>NZ_AMWJ02000002.1:0-1745000 GCF_000319305.2 Pseudomonas bharatica CSV86
TGAGACCGTCGGCGGCGATCTGCCCGCCGATATTGAGCAGCGCCTGCTTCACGAGCAGGCTGATCGCCGCGTCGCTGAGCAGGTCGCCACCGCTGTTGTCGAGGCTTTCGGCACTCAGCTCGAAGCCCTGTTCGCTGGAGATCTCGCCGCCACGGTTGTGCACGGCGGCAAGGTTGCGCAGCAAACAGCTGCCCCGTGCGTTGATCAGGCACCGCTGTTGTTCAGTACGCCGTGGTTGAGGTCGAGGGTCAGGCGCTGATGCTGTACAGCTCGCCGCCGTTGCGCTGGTCCAGGCCGCTGACACTGGCGGTCAGGGCCCTGGCGCTGGCGATGCGGCGCCACGGTTGTCCACCACGCGGCACTCAGGTCGAGGCGATCGCTGCTGGTCAGGCGGCCGCCCTGGTTGCTGATGCCCTGCCCTGCCGTCACCAGCAAGGTCGAAGCACTGCTGATACGCCGCCGTCGTTGACCAGGCTGATCAGGTCAAGGCCGAGGCCGGCATCGCTGCGCAACACGCCCTGGGTGTTGTCCAGTTGCCCGGCAAGCCATGCTGCTACGCAGCAGCAACGACAGGCCGGTCTTGCCGTACAGGCTGCCCTGGGTGCCGTTGTTGACCTGGCCGCAGTGATCGAGACGGACTGCTGCCCGGAGACCATGCCCTAGTTCTGGTGTCGAGGCGCGCCAGGGTCAGTTGCAGGGCAGCGTTGGCGACAAGGCGACCGCCGCCGCTGTTGTCCAGGCGGCTGCGTTGACAGTGAGGGTGGAGACGCTGGCGATTTCCCCGGCGCGGTTGTCCACGCCGGTCACGTCCAGGGCCATGGCGCCGCCGGAATTGAGCAGGCCGCCTGGCGGTTGTCCAGTTCGCTGCCGCGTACCCGCAGTTGCCCGCTGGCGATCAGGCTGCCGCCGCGGTTGTCGATGCGGTCGCGTCGAGGGTCAGGTTGCTGCGGCTGGAGACCAGGCCGTCGAGCTGGTGTCGAGGCTGGCAGCGCTCAGTTGCAAGGTGCCGACCGAACCCAGCAGGCCGTCGCGGTTGAGCAATTGCCCGCAACGGCAATCTCCAGGGTGCCGTCGCTGGCAACCCGGCCAAGGCTGTTGTCGAAGCTGGCGGCGGTCAGGCCCAGGGCTTCGCCGGCCAGCAGACGGCCGCCGGCATTGCTGCCGGCGCCGGACAGGTCGAGGGTCAGGCGCTTGTCGCCCTGGATCAGGCCGGCGCCATTGTTCAACGTGGCGCTGGTCACCCCTGTGCTGGTACCGAGGATTTCGCCTTGCTGTTGTCCAGGCTGCTGTCCACCAGCAAGGTCAGGCCGTTGCCGCTTCAACGGTCCCTGCCGGTTGACCAGGCTGCCGGCACGGACATCCAGGGCAGCGGCCTTGATCATGCCCTTGGTGTTGTCCAATGCCTGGGCAATGCGCAGGGTCAGGGACTGTTCGCTGAGCAGCTTGCCGCCGTTGTCGAAACGGTTCGCGGCCAGCTCGAAGGCTTGGCACTGGAGATCTCGCCCCCGAGGTTGACCACGCTGCCGAGGTTTTTCAGAAGCAACTGGCCCGGTGCGTTGATCAGGCCGCCCTGGTTGTGCAGATGGCCGCCGTTCAGATCGAGGGTGATATCGGCCAGGCCATAGAGGCGGCCGCCAGCGTTGTCCAGGCTGGCGGCGCCGAGCTCGACGCCCTGCCGGGCGAACAGGGTGCCCTGGCGTTGTCCACGCCGCCCACACTGGTGATAGCCAGGCGGGTATCGCTTTGCACCAGGCCCAGGCGGTTGTCCAGCGAACCGACGCGGATCGCCGCGCTGTCGGCCAGCAGCTTGCCGCCCTGGTTGTCCAGGGCGCCGTCTACCAACAGGTCGATCGCGCCGGAACTGCTCAGGCTGCCGGACGGGTTGACCAGGCTGCCGGCGCGGATATCGAGGCGGGGCGCGAGACCAGCCCCGGGTGTTGTCCAGCAGCGGGCGATGCGCAGGGTCAGGCCTTGCTCGCTGAGCAGCTTGCCGCTGCCGTTGTCCAGGGCAGCGGCGGCCAGCAGGAAGGCCAGTTGACTGGAAATCTCGCCGCCACGGTTGTCGACGCTGCGAGGTTGTTCAACAGCAACTGGCCGGGGCGTTGATCCGCCCGCCACGGTTGTCCAGCAGGCCACCGTTGAGGTCAAGGCTGACACCGCCCTGGCTGAACAGCTGGCCGTCGTTCTGCTGGTCAAGACCGCTGGCGCTGGCCGTCAGTTGACCGCTGCTGCTGATGCGCCCGCCGTCGCCATTGTTCACCTGCCCGGCCCGCAGGTTGAGCCCCCTGTCTGCAGCCAGGACGCCGCCACGGTTATCCAGGTTGCCGCTGCGGAGCGACAGGTTGGCCTGGCTGGCGATGCGTCGGCTTCGCGATTGTCGAGGCTGCCGAGGATCAGATTGGCGTCGCCCTTGGCCGCCAGCAGACCGTGCTGGTTGATCGCCTGTCCGCTTACCTGGACGTCGAGCCGGCCATCGCTGGTCAGGCTGCCGTGGTGTTGTCCAGGCTGCCGGCGGTGAGTTCAGATGCTGGCCGGCGAGCAGTTGGCCGTCAGCGTTGAGCAATTCGGCAGTCTGCTGCAACACCAGGCTGCTATCGCCCTGGATCAAGCCGTTGCTGTTGTCCAGCGCCTGGCTGGTGACCGAAGTCTGCGCACCGAGCAGCTTGCCCTGCTGGTTGCCCAGCACGCCGGCGACAGCCAAGGCCAGGCCGTTGTGGGCCTCGACCAGGCCTTCGCGGTTGTCCAGGCTGGCGGCGCGCAGGTCCACGCCTGCCGCGCCGATCCGGCCCTGGCCGTTGAGCAGCGCGCGGCGATGCGCAGGGTCAGCTCCTGCTCGCTGAGCAGCTTGCCGTTGATGTTGTCGAGCCCGGTCGCAGCCAGCTCGAAGGCCAGCTTGCTGGAGATCTCGCCGCGCTGGTTGCCGACTTCGCCGAAGTTGCGCAGCAGCAACTGGCCCGGGGCGTTGATCAGGCCGTCCTGGTTGTTCAGGCTGCCGTTGTTCAGGTCGAGGGTGACGCTGCCCAGGCTGCTCAGGCGCCCCGAGGTATTGTCCAGGCTGGCGGCGCCTGCATCCAGGTGCTGCCGCCCGGCGAACAGGGTGCCCTGGCGATTGTCCAGGGCTGCGCGGCTGACCAGCGCCAGGCGGCTATCGGCCTGCAGCAGGCCCTGGCGGTTGTCCAGGCTGCCGAGGCGGATCACGGCGTTGTCGGCGAGCAGCTTGCCGTCGCGGTTATCCAGCGCCTCATCGACCGCAAGGGCCAGTTCGCTGCCGGCACTCAGGCTACCACCCTGGTTGAGCAGCCGCCCCGCCTGGATATCCAGCACGGGCGCGGAGACCAGGCCCTTGGCGTTATCCAGCAGGCGGGCGATACGCAGGGTCAGGCCCTGCTCGCTGAGCAGTTTGCCGCTGGTGTTGTCGAGTGCGCCCGCCGCCAGCAGGAAGGCCAGGTTGCTGGAGATCTCGGCATTGCGGTTATCGACCGTGCCCAGGTTGTTGAACAGCAACTGCCCGGGTGCGTTGATCCGCCCGCCCTGGTTGTTCAGGTGCCCGTTGTTCAGGTCGAGGGTCAGGCGACCCTGGCTGAGCAACTGGCCGTCACCCTGCTGGTCCAGGCCGGTGACTGGCGGTCAGTTGCTCGCCGGCGCTGATGCGCCCGCCTGCACCGTTGCTCACCTGCCCGGCTTGCAGATCCAGGCTGCGCTCGGCGCGCAGGATGCCGTTCTGGTTGTTCAGCGCGGCAGCCTTGAGTAGCAGGTCGCGGGCCAGCAGCTCGCCGTTGCCGTTGTCGAGCAGGCCGGCGGTGTCCAGCAGCAGCGTGTTCTGCGCTTCGAGCCTGCCGCTGGCGTTGACCAGGCTGCCGGTGCGGGCATCGATGCGCGCCGCCGACACCAGGCCACGCTGGTTGAGCAGACCGGCGCCCAGGTCGAGGGTCAGGGTCGCCTGGCTGTCGAGGCGCCCACCCGTGTTGTCCAGCCCGTTGCGGCTGGCGAGGGTCAGGTCGCGCTCGGCTTGCAGCAGCCCCTGGCGGTTGTCCAGCTCACCGACGCTGAGCCGGCCGCTACCGGCGAGGAACTTGCCGTCACGGTTGTCGAACAGGCCATCGGTTTGCAGGGTCAGGCCATTGCCGGCGACCAGGCTGCCGGACAGGTTGGACAGCGTGCCGGCCTGGATTGCCAGTTCCGGCGCCGACAGCAGGCCCTGGCGGTTGTCCAGCAGACCGGCGATGTGCAGGGTCAGGCCCTGCTCGCTGAGCACCTTGCCGCTGCCGTTGTCGAGAGTCGTTGCGACGAGCGCGAACGCCTGCTTGCTGGAGATCTCGGCGTTGCGGTTGTCGAGGCTGCCGAGGTTGTTAAACAGCAATTGACGGGCGCATTGATTCGGCCGCCCTGGTTGTTCAGGTAGCCGTTGTTCAGATCGAGGCTCAGGTTGCGCTCGGCGCGCACGCTGCCCGCGGTGTTTTCCAGGCTGGCGGCATCGAGCACCAGGTCGCGGGCCAGCAGCTCGCCGCTGCGGTTGTCCAGCAAGCCTGCGGTGCTGAACACCAGGTCGCTGCCGACGCTCAGCTTGCCGCCGGCGTTGTTCAGGCTGCCACTGCGACCGTCGAGCCGTGCGGCCGAGACCAGGCCAGCGGCATTGTCCAGGGCCTGGGCGATGCGCAGGGTCAGCAACTGGTCGCCAAGCAGCTTGCCGCCACGGTTGTCGAGGCTGCCGGCGGCGAACTCGAAGGCGCGGCTGCCGGAGATCTCGCCAGCACGGTTGTCCACGCTGGCCAGGTTGCGCAACAGCAGTTGGCCGGGAGTACTGATCAGGCCGGCCTGGTTATCCAGATGGCCGTTGTTCAGGTCCAGGCTCAGTACATCCTTGGCGTACAGCTGGCTGCCGGCCGATTGCAGCAGCCCGCCGACACTGGCGTCCAGCTCGCGACCGAGCAGGCGCCCGCTGCTGCGGTTGTCCAGGTCACCAGCCTTGACCTTCAGGGTCGAGGCGCTGCTCAGCAGGCCGCCGCGGTTGTCCAGGCCGCCGCCCAGCACCAGGTCGAGGCTGGCGTCGCTGCGCAGCGTGCCGCCCCGGTTGTCCAGGCTGTCGCCGCGCAACTGGAAGCCCAGGCTGCTGGAGATCTCGCCGGCCTGGTTGGCAACGCTGGCGAGATTGAACAGTTGCACCTGGCCCGGGGCGGTGAACAGGCCGCCCTGGTTGTTCCAGTGGCCACGGTTGAGGTCGAGGCTGATGCCCGACTGGCCATGCAGGCGGCCGGCACTGTTGTCCAGGCTGCCCACGGCGAGCTGGATATTGCCCTGGGCGCTGAGGTTGCCGTCGTGGTTGTCCAGCGCAGCGCCGATACGCGCGGCCAGGGTGCCGCGGCTGGACAGGGTGCCTGCTGGCCGTTGAACAGGCTGGCGGCATCGATCTGCAGCCCTTGGGCCGCGACCAGCCCGGCGGCGTTGTTCAGGGCTCCGGCGATGCGCAAGGTCAGGGCCTGGTCGCTGAGCAGCTTGCCCGCGCCGTTGTCGAGGCCGGTGGCGGCGAGCGTGAAGGCACGTTGGCTGGAGATCTCGCCCTGACGGTTGTCGACCGTGGCGAGGTTGTCCAGGGTCAACTGGCCGGCGGCATTGATCACGCCGCTGCGGTTGTCCAGCAGGCCATGGTGCAGGTCAAGGCTCAGGCCGGCGTCGCTGCGCAGGCGACCACCGCTTTGCTGGTCGAGGCTGCCGAGGCTGGCGATCATCTGCTGGCGGCTGCTGACCTGGCCGCCGCCGCTGTTGTCCAGCCGAGCAGCGACATACAGGCCGAGCCCCTGGCCGGCACTGACCAGCCCCGCGACGTTATCCAGGCTCGCCACGCGCAATGTGACCTGCCCTGCCCCGGCGAGCTCGCCCTTGCGGTTGATCAGGCTGCCGCTATTCAGGTTCAACGCAGCGCCACTGCTCAGCAACCCGCCCTGACTGTTGAGCAGGGCCTGGCTGGTGCTGGAGAGATTGGCCCCGGCCAGGACCCGCCCACGATTCTGGTTGTCCAGTTGGCTGGCATCGACCTGGGCATTGCCACCGGCGCTAACGGTACCGCCCTGGTTGGCCAGCGCTGCGGTGGTGATCGTGAGGTCACGGCTGGCCACCAGCGTCCGGCCGCTGTTGTCGATGCCCTGCGCGCTGATACGCAGGTCACCCTGGGCATTGCGGCTGTTGTCCGCATTCACCCCGGCTTCGATCACGCCCTGGTTGATCAGCTGCGCGCCGCTGTCGATGCTCAGGCGGTCGCGCGCGGCCAGGCTGGTGCCGGTCACATCGCCCTTGGCGCTGACGGCCAGGTCCTTGCCGGCGTAGACCCGGCCCATGCCGAGCTTGCCGTTGGCATCGATCTGGATATCCCCGCCAGCCATCATGTCGCCGGCCAGCTTCACCCCGACCCCGGCTTCGGTACCGACCAGGCGGATGGTGTCGACGTACATGCCGCCCAGCGCGGAGGAGTCGATCGCCAGTTCCGGCGCCTGGCTGCCATCGCGGCGCGGGCTGTCGCGGCGAGGGTGCGCGCATCGACGTCGTTGCGCCCGGCGACGATATCCAGCTTCCTGGCCTGGAGTTGCGCATTGATCTGGGTGGCGCGGGTGATGATCTCGAACTGGTCGACGTTGCTCGCGTTGAGCCCGGCGCCCTGGATGGCGACGTTGCCCTGGTCCACCTGATAGCGGCTCAACTGGCCGTTTTCGATCACCGGCTTGCGGTGCTGAGGGTGGCGCGCGGGTGTTGATGAAGCCGCAGCCGTCGCAGGTGATGCCGTGGGGGTTGGCGACGATGACATGGGCGGACTTGCCCGCCACCTCGTGTAGCCGCGCAACTGGCTGGGGCTGCCGCCATTCACCTCGTTGAGGATGATATCGGCGGCGCGACCGCTGAAATTCGGGTTGCCGACGATGATGCCGCCGAGCTGGGTGGCCTGGGTGCGATCCATGGCGTTGTTGAGGATCAGCCCCTTGGCATCGACGTTGTAGTCCTTGAACTGGTTATGGGACAGACCGTTGGCATTGGGCGCGGCGATATTGACGATGGGCACGCCGTTGCCGGCCTGGGCCAGGCCCGTGCCCGCCGCGCTGACCGCAATGCCATCCGCCTGTGCCCAGACCGGCTGCCAGAACATGACGTTGGCCAGCAGAAACGCCAGCGCCCGCTTCGGAATGCCGCAGAACGACTCGCGCGGTTGCACGGTCGCCGAAGGCAGGCGGGCCAGGAAAGCGAATTGACGGACGTCCATGTCGTGGTCTCGGTTCGGGCTTGGCGGGCTCACTAGCACGGCTATCTACACCTCTCAACCAGGCACCTTGTGGGAGCGGCTGTTAGCCGCGATTGGGCGCGAAGCCGTCGTAAAACCTGAGTCCCAGGTCTGCCTGACACTCCGAAGGCACAGGTTTTATGGCCGCTTCGCGCCCAATCGCGGCTAACAGCCGCTCCCACAGGGGGCTGGGTTGTACCTGATTGGGGTGTGTTAGATACCTATGCTTACAAGAGCAGCTCCACGCGGAAATAAACGGGCATTTCGCGCTCGGTGATCACATCCGGGCGCTCCAGGGAATGGGCAAAGGTCACGCTGGCGGCCAGGTGCTGGCCGCGGGCGAAGAATTCGATGGCGTTGCTGGAAACACGTCCATGCTGGTCGCCGTTGTAGCGGTCGCCGCGGATCACGCCCTGGTCGTAGCCGAGGCTCAGGCCGTACTCACCGAGCACCGGCTGCAGCCAGTCGAGCGTGACCGGGCGGGTCCAGCGCAGGTCGTTGCGCCAGTAACCGCCGCTGTCGCCGGTGAGGGACTGGTCCTTGTAGCCACGCACCGACGACAGGCCGCCCAGGCTCAGGCGCTGAGGGCTGTACAGCGGGTCTTCGCTGCGCTGTCCGGTGGCCAGGCTGCTGAAACTGAAGTTCTCGCCCCACAGGCTGAACGGCTGCAGGTAGCTGAGGGTAAGGCTGTACTTGCGGTAGCGGGCATCGGGGTCGCCGGGCTGGTCCTGGCGATCGGCCTGGGCGTCGAAGGCACCGATGCCCTGCTGCATGCCGAGGTCGAGGTTGACAAAAGCATTACCGATACGCCGGCCATGGTTGATGCCGAACTGGGCTTCGCTGAGGCGGTTGCTGCTGTTGTCCAGGCGGCTGTCTTCGATGTAGTTGTTCGAGCGCAGGTAGGCGATGCCGCTGTTGAGCGAGGTTTTCGACAGGCTGTCGCGGTGGATCACCCGTTCGGCGCGCAACTGGTGGTTTTGCGTATCGCCGGTCTGCTTGAAGGTGAAGTTGTTGGCCTCGGCCGGGAGCGGTAGGCGCTCTGGCTGTACGAGTAGCTGAAGTTCCACCAGCCCCAGGGCAGGTTGTAGAAGAGCATTTCACTGTGGGACGTACGCTGGTGATCGCTCACGGCATCATGGCCGCCGCGCAGCATGAGCTGATCGGCCAGCCCCAACGGGCTGTCCCATTCCAGGCCGTAGCCCCACTGCTGTTCGCCGGTGGCGAGCTGGCCGTCGTTGTTGCGCGAGACGCTGGCGCGCCAGGTTTTTTTCGGTGTATTGCCAACCTGCACCCTGCTGCCACCGACGTTGCTGCCGGGCACCAGTTCCATCTTGGCCTGGTTGGACGGCAGGCGATTGAGCTGGTCGACCATCTGCTCGATATCGCGCAGATTGAGCAGTTCGCCCACCCGCCCCGGAAAGGTCATCGCCAGTTCGCGGGGCGACACGCCGTTGCCATCCAGTCCTTCGAGGCGGCCTTCGACCACCTGGATTTCCAGATGGCGGCTGCTCAGGTCCTGTTGCGGCAGGTAGGCACGGCTGGTGACCAGGCCGCGGGCCAGGTAATGATCGGTAATGGCTTTGAGCAAGGCGTTAAGCTGCTCGACGCCGAGGCACTGGCCGAGCCACGGCTTGACCAGGCCCTCGCGGTCGGCCGGGGACAACTGGTCGGCGCCCTTGATCTCGATGGTGTCGATGGGAAAGCAGCGGCTATCGGGGGCGGCTGGGGCAGCCGGCGGCGTGGCGGACTGGCCTGGCAGATCGCGCAGCTCCTCCAGGCGGCGTTGCTGCTCCTGAAGCAGGCGGTCCTGTCGATCGCGGATCAGGTCCTGGTCGCCCGGGGTGGCGGCAAGGGACGGTAGAGTGGCGCCCAGGCTCAGGGCCAGAAGGCACAACCTCATCGCGAGGTGGTGGAAATGCATGAGCCAGAATCCTTGCCAGTATCACTATGCCATCATTGGCCGGGCGATATTAGTAAGCGGGAAAAATGGCGTCAAGCCTTGGGCATGAGTCGGTTTATTCGCCTTGGGAAAATCCGATGCAACGAAAAAGGCCCCGAAGGGCCTTTTTCTTTCACTCCAGAGCGACCAATAAATCACTCTGAAGCGCCATATTTGGAGCGGGAAACGAGACTCGCATCCGGCGCCTAGATGACTGAAAAATTTAGCTTTCTTTGAATTCCCACGTGGGGAATAGTCTCAATTGTGTACTCATTCGGGCAGCATGGCAACATAGCCAACAATCGTACTTTGGGACACGTTGGCACCGTTATCCACCACTGAGAGGCTGGGCTTGAACTGAAAAATCGCAACCGAGACACTCACTCCTGAACAGCCCCATGCTCGCCAGGCGCCCGACAGCCCCTGATATCGGAAAAAGTGGTCTTGACCATAAAGAGGGTACCGAACAGCGCTTTATCTGAGCTCAACTGTTTCTGCAGACGAGAACCTATCAGCTCTGTCTTCACCAGACGGGAACTTAGGGAAACTCCGAAACAGTTGCTCATGAGCGTCTTGGGGACGCCGAAAAGCCCGATTTTCAGGCGCTGATTATTGGATAGCCTAGTGTGGTGTTTCGCAAGTAACACTCATATTTTGGTCTAGGCTTTCAGCATCAGAAATGCCGTGGAGCAACGATATGAAAACCGGCCGACCTGCTGCCCCGATTGAGCTGAGCGACGAAGAAAACCTCGAACTGCTTCGTCGCTCCCGACAGAGTAAAGGCCCTGCTGAATCGCGCATTCGGGCCGAAATCATCTTGGCGTGCGCAGGTGGAGAGTCGGGTACCTCGATCGCCCGCAGACTCGGCATCGGCGTACACACGGTCTCGCGTTGGCGAGTGCGATTCAGTCGGCTGCGACTTGATGGTTCAAATGACAAGCATCGTTCAGGCCGGCCTCGCAGCATTGCCGATGAACAAGTACACGCCATGGTCAATCAGGCGCTGCAATCCAAACCCGAAGATGCCAGTCACTGGAGCACTCGCTCGATGAGTCAGGCAACCGGGATTTCTCTAGCTAGCGTCATGCGGATATAACATGCCTTCGGCCTCAAGCCCCACTTGGAAAAGACTTCAAGCTTTCGACCGATCCGCTGTTCGTCGACAAGGTCCACGACATTGTGTCCAAAGGGCTTTAGAGCTAAATTGTGCAGCCATGATTTCGCCCATAACCATCCTTCCGGTGACGTAACACCCAGCACAAAAGACAAGATGCTCACTCATAAGCTTGATGACCTACTCTCTGGAATCGAAGTGCGAGTCTTGGATCACCTCATCCATTGGCTGTGGCGAGCCTTTTTGAGTTTTAGAAGCAGGACTAATTTAGTGATATCGATTGATTCGCTGCATTTGCAGCGGATCAATCGCTGGTTGGCAACACTTGGAAAATCGCACTCTCCGACCTGAAACGACGATGACTCAATATTTAATTAGAGAATCAATTAACTTAAAGTTTCACTTACAGCTTGGGCACTTAGGAGAATTGAAAGCGCACACAGTTGAATTAAGGTGAGTTATCGCTCAATTCATAACTCACAATCCTTCCATGCCCGCACAGATCTGACCCAGAAATTAATAGACAGGGAGGTACTAAGCGACATAACTCGATGAAACCAACCTTCGGGCAAAAAGAATAAGTCACCAGGCTGAAGAATTACCTGTAGGAAATCTACATTTTTGGCGCTTGGAAATCTCTCAAAATCAGGATTATCTGGATCAAAGTCGCAGCCCTCCAGCCCGCCTTGAGGTGCGGTTGCCCAACTACCCAAGGCCTGACGGTGATGTGGTGCTGCCAGCAACATGGACTTTTCTCCCCAGACCTGGGCGAACAGATTGTCCGTGTCGTCACGGTGAAGTGGTGTCAGAGTACCTCTTGGCCCAAGCCAGAAACGCGGACCCACATGTAATTTAGGGTCAAAGTAATCCGGTAGGCGAATCAGGTTAAGCCATTGTTGTGGCAACTGATTGTTACCCATATAGGCAGGCGGTTCATCGCCGGCGAACTGATTTCGCTCCATGGTAGCAACGAAATCCCGGAGTGGAGTGGTTCTGAACTCACGCTCTGACGAAAACGCGTTCCGGGCATATTCGCCATGGCGTGTGATTCCTTGAACATGCGCCAAATGTTCAAGTGCCTCGGCCTTGGGCATCTTGAACAAGGGCCAGTCATCGAGCGCATCGCTGAGCACTAGTGGTATGCCCTTATTCTTGTACGAGTCGAAGTTTTTCCGGCACACCTCATGCGCGGGCAGTCGTGGGATGCTGCTTAGCAGCAGCGGCGCCGACAAGTGCTCACTTGCCCGTGGGACTGCGGGGTAGCGCTGGTTCATCCGCACCGGTGCGGCGCTGGATAATGGTCGCAGCCTTGCGCTGATCAATTGTGGTAGCAATGTCGCCAAGCCGATCTGTCCATGGATCTTCAACCTCCCTGTGGCGAAGAGGTTTTCTATATCACCCCGCCCCTCCATGATCTCCAGGAACATCTGCTTATCCAATCCAATCGTGACATCAGCGCGAGGGTGCAGGCCCGCTTGCGGCACGCTGGATGCCGGAGCATCGACCCAGAATCGCTCTTGGTCCGAGAACAGGAACTGGAATGTCCCGGCGACACCCACGGTATGGGCTTTGGCAAACAGTGATGACAGCGCAGATTGCAGTGGCATTTTTAAAGGCCTGTATCGGGTGGAATATGGGATCTGCTTACTTGGCAAATAGCGACGGGTAATCGAGATTATTCCCTTCAGTTCGAGACAACACTGCGAGCGCGCCATCGAATGAAATGAGGCGGTCCGTCGTTGCCTTCCAGTCAGCCAGGCGGTGGTAGGCATTGATGAACCAACTGAGGTTTCCACACAGGTTGCCGAACGCCGAATTTATCTGCATGACATCGCCGAACATGATGGCGCCGGAGAAAAAACCGCGGCACCGCCAACAGGCTGCTGAAGATCAGCGAGAGCTGGCTATAACTCTCGGTGAAGAGTGAAAGGCGCATTTTGACGCGGATGGTCCGGCGCATGTTGGCAAGGCTGACATCGAGCTTTTCGCTTATGCGATCTTTTTCACCGCTGCGGCCCGCGTGGTTTTCCTGCATGGTGGAACCGTCACGAAAGCGGAACAGGAAATAGCGGAGGTCGGCTTCAGAGCGCTGCTGATTGTTGCTTAAAGACACCAGCTTGAATCCGATCTTCTGGCTGATGTAGGTGCCAAGAAGGGCATACAAAATGGCGGCCCAGAACATATACGCTGGGATACTAACGCCCCACAACAGCGCATCGCCCGAGATACCGATCAACACGATGCTGAATGAAATAACGCTGACCAATGTGTAGAGCAGGCCGCAGGCGAGATCTATAGTCTCGAAGGTGAATTTATTGATATCCTCTGCAATCCGTTGATCCGGGTTATCCACACAGTGTTCGACATGGTGGGGCCGGTTGGACTCGATAATCCATGCTGAAAGGTAGTGGTTGGTCAGCCAGCGTCGCCATCTCAGGGCGAAAACATCGACCAAATAGGTTATCAGCACAGAACGCACTACCGAGAACAATATGATAGCGAGAAATACCACGACCAGAATATAGAACCTATGGGAGTCAAGCTCCTGAATCGCGTTGTAGAAATGCTTGTACCATTCGTTGATCGACAGAGCGGTAGCCACGGCAAGCAGCGAAAGGACAAAAAGTACGAACAACGACCACCACGCAAATACTTTTTCCTCTCCTCGCCAATATAACGAAAGCACGTAGAACGTCTTGCGATAAAACGATGGATTGCCAAGAGCTTCCTGCTCCCTCTGCAGACTATTCGAACTCATCAGGACCTCACGGTTTATCTCGGTTTTCTTGAACAGCGATCTCTTAATTCAATGGCGTGCTCTTCGGCGCGCTTCACAGAGTCCAGAAGCCTAAACGTCCCAGACTTGCCGCCAGCCTCAATCGGGCTAGGTACCAACTGTTCAAGGCAGTGATGTTTTGCTGTTCAGCGCTCGCATAGGCAGAAGAAGCATTGAGCAATTCGGTCATGCTGCCGACACCCGAGCGATAACGGCCTCGTACAACCTCCAACGCCTGGGTCGCTTGCTCTACCCACTCGGCGGTTCGTTCAAGCGCCTGCGTTTCAGTGGTCAAATCTTGGTAGCTAGCCCACAGTTCCAGAGCGATGCGCTGCTCGACTTCAGCCAGTTCCGCTTCGCCGGCTTGCACCCGTGCCCGGGCGCCGCGGATCAGGTACGTACGCTCGAAACCTTCAAACAACGGGATGCTGATTTGCAGGCCGACAGAGTGGTCGCGAGTACGACTGTCTCCGTTGTATTCCATGGGTTGGCGGGTCTGGGCATCCGAGGCAGAGGCGATGAACGACAGACTGGGACGGCCCGCGGCCTCTTGTTCCTTGACCGTCGCTTGAGCGGCCTCAAGCCGAGCTTTCGCAGCGATGAGTGATGGATGCTCCTCGTGGGCTTGCTGAAGCAATACATCGATACTTTTGACAAACGCGATTCCGGGGGACTTGATCAGGGTATCGGTCAAACCAATTGGTGTATCCGGCGGGAGCCCCATGCGTAACGCAATTTGGCCCTGCGCATAGCGCACAGCCCCTAGGCCACGGAGCTCGCTCAGCCTGGCCTGGGTGTAAGCCGTCTGGCTTGAAGACGATCTGACAACGCAGCGGCTCCGGCCTCGTATTTGGCGCTAGCATCCTTGAGGTTTTCAGCGGCCAACGCAGAGACTTGTCGGGCAGCCCGCTGACTGTCCTGTGCCGCCAAAGTGTCGTAGTACAACTTAGCCGCCAGTAAGAATGTCTCCTGCAATTGGTTGTCCCTAGTGGCATTGGCAGCGAGCAGAAGCTGGCGAGCATTATGCAGAGTCGCCTCCCTACGTCCGAAATCAAACAACACCCAGCTCAGCCCCAAACGGTATTCGAGGCGGCGTTGGCGTCCTTCGGTGGAATAAGCATCTAACTGATCGTAGGCAGTATCATTGCGGCCATGGGTAATCGCCGAGCTGGCTTCGATCCTTGGTAAGTACGCGGCCTGAGCCACTCCAACCTGAGCTGCAAATACTCTTGACTCAGCCCAGGCTTGTCGTGTCAAAGGGTCACGACAGAGTACCTGTTCAATCACTACTTCTAGAGTCAACGATGCGTGATTCAGATTGTCCCCGCAGGCCTCAGACATGGTTCGGCCATCCGGCAGCCGGGAGGATGTAACACCTTGCTCCACCCTGAATACGTCGAGCGCCGACGCACCGCTCGACCAGATACAGACTACAGCCAGAACATTCACGACAAAGGTTGCGCACTTCATGGCGCAATCGCTTGCTTTGATGTTCGTGCGCCGACCGCGACTCTGGTCTCTTGGACGACCCTCCCTGCCTCTAGGCGAACAACGCGATCCGCCGACGCAATCGTCTCTGCACGGTGAGCAATGATGATGCGTGTCACCTTCAGGTCTTGAATCGCTCGATTGACTCGCTGTTCACAGCCTGTATCCAAATGACTTGTCGCTTCATCGAGAATCAGGATCTCAGGGCGCTTATATAGGGCACGAGCAAGCATCAGGCGTTGTTTCTGCCCGCCCGACAACACCGTTCCCATATCCCCCACGAGAGTGTTGTAGCCCATCGGCATCGCCAGTACTTCCTCATGTATCGAGACCTTGCGGGCACACTCCATCGCCCAGTCCAGGTCAGGACTTGATTCGAAGAAGGTAATGTTTTCCATCAATGAACCGGTGAATAGGCAGTCGTCTTGGAGGACCGTGCCGATCCTGCTGCGCCAAGTGTCGACTTCGAGGTGGCGCAATTCGGTCCCGGCTATACGTATCTGCCCCATAACAGGGTGCAATATTCCCAGCATCAGGTTGACAAGCGTGCTCTTGCCGCAGCCCGATTTACCGGTGATCGCGATCGACTCTCCTCGAGTGATATACAGGTCTAGGCCATCCAGCACCCAGGGTTCCTGGTCCGAGTAACGATATCTCAAGCCCTGAATATCGATATCAAGGGCAACCGGTGACAAGGCAGATATACCGGAGATGTCCTGCGCTTCTTCCAGGGGATGTAGAACGATGTCGGCTAACCGCTCGCCCTGAAGGCGCAGCATGCGCAACTCGAATAAGTGATCTACCAGGCTGGCCACGCGGCCAACAAACTGTCCCTTGTAGGCCATGAAGGCCATCAGCACACCGACACTGAACTGGTTGTCCATCACCAGCGACGCGCCGAAGCCTATGGCTAACAGGTTTTCCAGGCCGAAGATCAGACTATTGAGCTGGGTATATAACAGCTGCAGTTTTTGCGTGCGCAATCCGGCGTTGATCTGCATCACTAGAAGACCAAGCCAGGTCGCACGCCGCTCGTTGTGACGCTGGAACAACTTAAGTGTGCGCATGCCGCGCAATGTTTCCAGGAAGTGACTATCCACCCGCGCAGCATGGATGATTTGCTCTTCGCTGGCCCGTCGTAACGGTTGGTACCAAGCCCAGCGGACAAGTATGTAGAGAAGCATTGCAGCCACCGCGACCAGGGCCAGCAGGGGGCTATAAACCAGCATCAAGAGCAGGGTCGCCAGGCTCATCAGACCATCAAGTACCGTCGAGAAAAAGGTTGCCGTCAGGGTCTGCTGTATCTTACCCACTGCACCGAACCGCGAAACCACGTCCCCAGATGGCGTTTTTCGAAGTATTGAATGGGAAGGCGCACTAGGTGACTGAACACATTGGCTTGCCATTGCACACCCAGAAGGGTACTCATGTGCATCGTCACCCAGTCCCGGACCAAGCTAACCGACTGTTTCATCAGCAATAGCAAACCGAAGCCGATCATCAAGGTAATCAGTAGATCGTGATCCTTGGTCACCAGCACGTTGTCAACGGTCCACTGCAGCAAGAGGGGACTGACCAGCGAGAATACTTCCAGCGCGAGGGCCAGAAGCAATACCTGCCCCAGCGACCGATACAAACCGGTAACACGCCCCAACATATGTGTCACACCGATCTGCGCTGGCGCGGGTTGCTGCTGGAAATCATTTTCCGGCCAGACTTCCAAGGCCACACCAGTAAACGCCTTGCTCGCTTCACTCAGGCTCAGTTGGCGAACGCCTTGGGCCGGGTCATGTAAAGTCAACCGCTGGCCATCAACGGCCTTTAATACGACGAAATGGTTGAAGTTCCAGTGCAGTACGCAAGGCAACCTCAGGTTGCCCAACTCATCCAGCTCTGCCCTGACCGCACGTGTGCCGAACTTGAGCCGGTCTGCGGTATGAATCAGGTGCTTGAGGGTGGTCCCCTTGAGCGACACGCTGAACTGCCGGCGAAGTTCCATAAGTGTGGTCTGGTGGCCGTGGTAGCTGGCGATCATCACCAGACAGGCCAAGCCACATTCAGTCGCCTCCGTCTGTAGGGTCAGTGGCAACCGTCGCCCCAGACGCAGGGCTAAAGCGTCGAGATAGTTCATCGGCGCTTGCATTCACAGCTTTCCAGTCAGGGTGTAGAGAGGTTCGAGCACCCATTCGTAAAGGTGGCGTGTCTCCTGAAGAATATCCGCTTCAATCAGCATGCCCGTCTGTAGCGGCCGGTATTCGCCGTAGGCACGCACCGACTGGTTTTCGATATCTACTCGGATGCGGTATATCTGTTCACCATCGATCCCGAGCCCTGGGATGCTCCCTGTCATATTGGCGAGATCAGCAGCTGAAAGTGTCGTGCGGGATATCGAGCGGACCTGCCCCTGATGCTGACCAAACTTCTGATAGGGATATGCCCGGTAGCGGAGCATCACTGCGTCGCCCGTGCGAATGAAGCCGATAGTCTTGCTCGGTGCGTAGAGCTCCGCTTGCAGTGTGGAGTCGGCGGGCACAATGCTCATTAGTGCGCGACTACTGTCAACGGTCTGCCCTGCCTCAGCGAGAATAGAAGTGGCAATGCCCTGATCAGGAGCGGTGATGAACACCGAACGTTTCGCTTCACTTTCGATAAGCTCCTGTTCGACGGATGACAAAGCACGGCGGATACTGGCAAGTTGATTCTCATGCAATGCCGGTAGCCCAGAGAGTTCGTGTTGTCGTTCAACCCGTTGCTGGCGGAGCGAGGTTGTCTCACGCATCAATCCTTGCAATGTCTGCCGCTCACCCAGTAACTGCGCTTGGCGCTGTTGAAGTTGATCCATCGAGATGTAGCCTTTGTCCATCAATCCTTGATATCGGTCAGCCGCATTATCAGCCAAACCGACGAGCTTCTTTTGACTGCTCAACTGCTGTACCAATGCCTCCAGCTCATTACTTAAACTATCTAATTTGCTTTGCAGGCTCTGCCGCTCTTCCAATTGTAACTTTTTCTGCTTATTCAGCTCTTCAATTAATGAGCTACGGCGCTGTGTGAGTTTTTCACTAATACTGGCCTGTACCAGACCTGCATCAGTTGACCGTTCGCTAGAAATAAGAAAAAGCCGAGCATTACGATCAACTTTTTGGCCTTCCTCAACGTAGCGCTTAAGCACCACTCCGTACTGAGGAGAATGAATTTTCATCTGACCAGAGACTGGCACCAACTGCCCTTGCAACGTGCTGCGCTTGGTGTACGTTCCGAACGCAAAAAAAAGCATCACTAGTGAAGCGAATACAACCGCAATCATAGTCATGACGGTGAAGGTTAGAGGTCTGGTCAGGACAATCTCCCCAAGCCAACTAATCTGACGAGATGCTAATGCTTCGGCCCTAAACAAGGGTATTTTGCTGGTCACGCCACCATCCTTAATCCGACAAATTTACTCGGGTATTTCTTGTCATGGGGGCTCTTACCTTTGCTGCACTCCTTCTCCTCTGAGAAGCAACGGAAAGGGAGTAAATTTTACGGCCGCCTATTCGTATGCATTCCGTTAGCAACCCGAGGCACCGCCTTGGCCCTTGCAACGCTAGGGGTGGGTACAACATCGAAGATCGCATGGAGCTATCAATGAAGTTCACGGAACGAGAAACACATGTCATGCACTGGTTAAGTCACGGGCTAACCAACAAAGAAATCGCTCAAAAGCTAAATATCAGCGATCACACGGTCAGGGACCATGTATCTTCAATGCTGAAAAAGAAGAAAGTAAAAAACAGGGTAGCGCTCACAACGTTAACCGCTAAACACGAGGAAATCTTCACAAGACGCCCTGACTAAATACCCACTAACGATATCATGTCTCATGGCCACCATTCACCCTACAGATGTAGGGGACACTTTGCGACGTAAAAAACATAATATCCACAAAAGACCACTTCTGCTTGGCCGAAGCTCTGTCAGCGCCCTACATTATTAGCACGACGATGAATAACAAAGCAGGATGTAACCCAAGCCTCATGGATACTAACCACCTCTCCAGCCTGAAAGAGGTTTTTGTACCTTTCGAGGCAGTAAAGGTCTCGGGATGTACCGTTGCCTACTTCAATAAAGCAACAGCCCCTGATAAAAATGAAGACTACTTGATCTCCAACTACAGCTATTTGGTTCCAACATCAAATTGCTTTGGCAGTCCGGCCCCAAAAACCTTTTGGGCCGAGCGCTATGGAGGTGACGGATTGGCGGGAAACGGCGGCGGAAGTCGTTGTGGTTTTGATGGGCTGTGGCAGCTTAAAGGAATTGGTCCAAATCAGTTGGTCGGAAATACTGCAGATATAGGGCATAGGGATGGCAACCTCTGCCTAATCACAGCGCTCTACGAGACCGCCTGGTCTGAACTTATAAGTTCCATACTTCCCTATGGGGCTGTGCGCACAGTGGCTGTAATGGACACAGGCCGGCAGTTTTCAATCAACGGAAAAATCAAGAACCGTGCACTTTTAGTCCGCGAGCCAGCAGTACGACCCGCACACTTCATAAGATCAATTTATTTCTATGAAGAAAACAAAAACCGGCTATCCGCAGATGCTGAAAGAGTAAAGCAAGCAATCATCAGGCTAATCGACTTCCTACCAGAGACAGGAGGCTTATCACTCTCCACGGCCGACCGTCTAGAGCTAGGATTAGTGAAACTATCTCAGCGTTTTGCGCAGCAGTTCGCTGCAGCACGGGCCAAAAACGTTATCCATTACAATGTAAGCGCTTCAAATATCTCTTTGACCGGAGCATGGCTTGATTTGAGTGGAGCTTGTTTATTTTCCGACCAAATCAAAGGGGACAGACTTGAAATAAATCGATTTAACGGTGAATTCGTTCCAGCCTTGGAAAGCATTTCCAACCTATGCTATTACCTAGAGAAATATAAGATAATCGATAGCAACCGCTCACGGCAGATCTTAGAGAGCTCCAACACAAGCTTCTTTAAGACATATGATGAGTTCCTGTGCCTCCATTTAGTTATGCAAGCAGGTTTCCCACATATCTACGTGCAGAGTCTTCAGAGTACGCCGGAGTTTAAAAATCTCTCCACAAGCCTAAAGAATCTATTCAAGAGCGATGACTTTCGTACTTCGAGAATCTCTTTCTCCGAGAATTGGTGCGGATACGAACGCTGGACCGCTCATATTTTCAGAGCTTTGCTTTTCAACAAACTCCATGAGAAAGGCGACACTCAGTTTAACCTGATAAATCATGAGGCCACCATCCCCGCTGCCCTTGCATCTAGCTATAGCATTTTTTTTGATATGGCCGCGAAGACAGCGATAAGATATGGTGTCAGCTTCAAAAACCTTGCTTGCTCCGTTGCGATAAACCTTACAAAACTGAATCGCAGCCACGAAAAGCTCTATAAATTACAACAAGATATTGAGCACATCCAAGACATGGAAAATAATAAAAAAGCATCCTATCAAAAACTAATAACCAACTTTGTTTCTACTGGAAAATTTAGCTTATTAAACGAACTCACCCTAGAAACCCAATTTTGGATTGGCGGCGGCATTGCTATATCTTATGATCCCTGCTCAGGACTTTACGATATTTCATCACAGAACCAAAATAAAGTCTGCTTCAGCGAGATGATGGCATACCGATCAGACAATAGTGAAATCGAGACCGCACTCAATTTTTATAAAAATATCTGGGAAATCCTGATTGAAAAACCATCTCGAACTTAACATCCACTGCCACAGCGAACCAATAAGCAGAAAAGCTGCCGAGCTTGGTTATGTAGCCATGATAATGTTTATGTCTGGAAGCTATTCTACCTTCCAAATGCGCACTTTGAATTTTTGGATAACACCTGCAATTGACCACCAGCAGATCCTATTCTTATTCGACAACACAGCAAGACCAATAGGCTACGTAACTTGGGCACATCTAGCACCGGACACTGAGCACCGACTGTTGAATAACAAAGATTTCCTTCTGCACCCATCAGAATGGAATGAAGGTGGGAAAACCTGGTTGATTGATTTCTGCTTTCCATGCGGGGGGTGATGGAGTCTCGGGCGGCCATCAAAAAACACCTGAAGAGCAAAGGAGTGACAGAACTCTTTTGGGCGCACAGGAAAACTGATTATTCAATAAAAAAACCTGGAGGGTTTCGCTGTGAGATCAGAACAGACGCCACACGCCCTCGATAGTCATTAAGAATTTATAGCTCAATTTTTACACCACCAATCTCAAGGAGAGATAGCAATGCGAGAACTAACACCCGAAGAATTTGACGAAGTTGGCGGGGCTTATGCGATCCCTGGAGCAATTGCAGGTGCCGCTTCCGGCGCCGCGGGTTATGTCGGTACGCTCCTGGGAGGGGGCACCTTCAATGCCGGGGAAGCACTCCTTTGGACCGCAGCAGGTGCTGGACTAGGTTTTATTTCGGGACCGATGGGTGTAGTCCAAGCGTTTTCGTATGGTGCGGGTTCATTCGCAACTGGTGTTGCAACGGGGAATTACCCTCGGGTGAGCGGCCAGTAGCACCGCCCAGAATCAATTAAACCTACACCTTGGTGTCTCTGCTTATTCATAGGCAATTCACCAAGGATCACCGGACTACTCTCCACGGAAACACTTATGACAATTATTTTTGGTTTCGTAATCGCACTCGCAGCTATCTTCACTCTCCAACTGATCACACGGGCCATTAACAGGAAGTTCGGGCCAATCTTAAACTTCAAATACATCCACTTTGGTGCCTTCGTTATCCTCCTCCCCGTGGTCGTTGCATTGGCTCATAAACTCTCTGCTTTTTTTGGGTTTGAGCCGTAGGCGGTATCCCTGAAAATCCACCAAACTTCATCATACATGGCATAACCACCTCATGCTTCCTACAGATCATAATTAAGAGCCGAACGATATACCTTCAGTTCCTTTACTTTTCTGCCACCCCAGGGAGGATTGGCCAAAGTCTTGCGCCACCGCTCGCCCTTCCTTCAGGCCTGAGCATCTTGTTGAAGGTGCCTTGGTTTCGCCAGTCTCGAAACCGCTGATTAACCGTGGACCAAGGGCCGTATCGCTCAGGCATGTCACGCCACGTAGCGCCGGAGCAGAGCACCCAGAACACACCGTTGAGCATCAGCTCGTGGACGTCCGGTACGGCGAGGTGTATTGAAGAGATCGGCGATCAACTCCCAGTCGGCGTCGGAGATTTCGTATCGCTGTTTAGGCATGGCAGAGTCCTGCGCTGAAAAGGCTAGAACTCTACGGAAACTCAGGCGGACTGGGTGTTGGCGGGTTTTCAAAGATTTTCATACAAAGCCTAGCAGATGAGGTTCTTCTCCCAAGCCTACCTCGAACCCACTGAGAGCTGAGGGTTATGCACACTCGGAAACATCCCACAGCCTATACATTCAAATGCGTACCACTGATTGAAGACGGCAGCAAAAACATGATCAGCCATCTCCCTGGCAACGCGTTTTTGTTCCTTTCGCTGATCGCATGGGTTGATGCCATCCGCCACAAGCCCCCGCGCCTCTTCTCGCTTGATGCGAGCTTCTTTGAGGGAGATTTGGGGATAGCTACCCAGCGAAATGCGCTGCTGCTTGCCTAACCAGTAGTAGCGGAAGTGCCAGATCTTGCTGCCCCCTTTGCTGACGAATAGGGACAGTCCATCGCCATCAGTGAGGGAGTAGGGATTGCCGGTAGTCCGGGCTTGCCGAACTGCGGCTTCTGAAAGAGACATATCAAGCTCCTGAGCTGGGCCAGGAACCAGATGCTTTGTCACGCGACCCAAGTGTCTCCAGTTGAAAACCGCTTCAGGGCACCTCCGGATTTCGTGTACTCAATCGTGTACTTAAAAATCTTGGATGCTACCGGTTTTCGGTGGTTTTCCGTGGAACGAAAAAAGGGCCCGAAGGCCCTATTTTCAGCTGTTTCAGACCTCTATGGAGCTCTGAAACACAATACTTGGAGCGGGAAACGAGACTCGAACTCGCGACCCCGACCTTGGCAAGGTCGTGCTCTACCAACTGAGCTATTCCCGCGTCGTCTTGATGGTGGGCATTGTATAGACTTGAAATATATCGTCAAGCCCTTGATTCAAAAAACTTTATTTTTTCTCGGAGCCTTCGCGCAGGTGCGGCCAGGCGGCACGAAGGTAATGCAGCATGGACCACAGGGTCAGGCCCGCCGCGATCATCAGCAAGGCATAGCCGAGCACTACCCAGGCGGTGAAGGCCGGTGGGTTGGCCAGGAGGATGACCAGCGCCAGCATCTGCGCCGCAGTCTTCCATTTGCCCAGGTTGGAAACCGCGACATGCGCCCTCGCCCCCAGCTCCGCCATCCATTCACGCAACGCCGAGACCACGATCTCGCGGCCGATGATCACCGCCGCTGGCAGGGTCAGCCACAGGTTGGCGTGGACCTGCACCAGCAGCACCAGCGCCACGGCGACCATCAGTTTGTCCGCCACCGGGTCGAGGAAGGCGCCGAACGGCGTGCTCTGCTGCAGGCGCCGGGCCAGGTAGCCATCGAGCCAGTCGGTGGCGGCGGCGATGGCGAACACGCTGCTGGCTGCTACGTAGCTCCAGTGATACGGGAGATAGAACAGCAGAATGAAGATCGGGATGAGCAGGACACGAAGAACTGTAAGCAGATTCGGGATATTCATCAGGACAACTGGCCACAAGGTGAGCGGAGGATTCTACTCGCTATGCAGGCTGTCATAAATCGACTCGGCGAGCTTTTTGCTGATTCCCGGCGCCTTGGCGATTTCTTCCGCACTGGCACGGGACAATTCCTGCAGGCCGCCGAAATGTTTCAGCAGGTCGCGGCGGCGCTTCGGCCCGACCCCGGCGACATCTTCCAGGCTCGACGTGCGCCGCGCCTTGCCACGCCGGGCGCGGTGGCCGGTGATGGCGAAACGGTGGGCCTCGTCGCGGATCTGCTGGATCAGGTGCAATGCCGGGGAGTCGCCGCGCAAGGTGAATTCATGCTGCACATCGTTGAGGTAAAGCGTTTCGAAACCGGCCTTGCGCGTTACGCCCTTGGCCACGCCGAGCAGGGTCAGGTCGGGCACCAGCAGCGCCTGCATCACTTCCCGGGCCATGTTCAGCTGGCCCTTGCCGCCATCCACCAGCAGCACGTCCGGCAATTTGCCCTCGCCGTCCTTGATCCGCCCATAGCGCCGGGTCAGGGCCTGCTGCATGGCGGCATAGTCGTCGCCGGCGGTGACGCCTTCGATATTGAAACGGCGGTAATCCGACTTCAGCGGGCCTTCCGGGCCGAACACCACGCACGAGGCCACCGTGGCTTCGCCGCTGGAGTGGCTGATGTCGTAGCACTCCAGGCGCTGCGGCACCTCGGGCAGACCGAGCACCTCGGCCAGGGCCTCGAAACGCGCCGCCATATGCTGGCGGTTGGCAAGACGGGCCATCAATGCCTGCTCGGCGTTGGTCACCGCCAGTTGCTGCCAGCGGGCGCGGGTGCCACGCACCCGGTGGCTGATGCTCAACTCACGGCCGCGCAGGGTTTCCACGGCGTCGCGCAGGGCATCGAAGTCTTCGTGCACCACGTTGACGATCAGTTCCGCAGGCAGCTCGCGCTCGGAGTTGCCCAGGTAGTACTGGGACAGGAAGGCCGACATGACCTCGGCCACCTCCTCCTCGATGCCCACCTGGGGAAAGAAGTTCTTGCTGCCCAGCACCCGCCCGCCGCGCACGCTGATCAGGTGCACGCAGGCGCCGCCCGGGTTGACGAACGCCGCGACCACATCGACGTCGCCGCTGCCGCCCTCCATGCTTTGCTGGTCCTGGACCCGGCGCAGCAGGGCGATCTGGTCGCGCAGCTCGGCGGCCTTTTCGAATTCCAGGGACATGGCCGCCTTCTCCATGTCGGCGTTGAGCTCGTTGGTCAGTTGATGGCTGCGGCCTTCGAGGAACATCACCGAGTGGCGTACATCGTCGGCGTACTCCTGGCTGTCTACCAGGCCGACGCACGGCCCCTTGCAGCGCTTGATCTGGTATTGCAGGCACGGCCGGGTGCGGTTGGCGTAGTAGCTGTCCTCGCACTGGCGAACGTGGAAGGTCTTCTGCAACAGGCTCAGGCTTTCGCGGATCGCGCCGGCACTGGGATAGGGCCCGAAGTACCTGCCCTTCTGCTTCTTGGCCCCACGGTGGATGCCCAGCCGCGGGAACTCGCCGTCGGACAGGAAAACGTAGGGGTAGGATTTATCATCGCGCAGCAGGATGTTGTAGGGCGGGCGCCATTCCTTGATCAGCGTCTGCTCGAGCAGCAGCGCCTCGGTCTCGCTGGAGACGATGGTGGTCTCGACACTGGCGATATGCCCGACCAGCGCAGCGGTCTTGGGTGCCAGGCCGGTTTTGCGGAAATAGCTGGCCAGGCGTTTCTTGAGATTCTTGGCCTTGCCTACATAAAGCAGGCGACCGCCAGCGTCGAACATCCGGTAGACACCCGGACGGCCGCTGCAGGTCGCCAGAAAAGCACTTGGATCAAACGCGGGGGTCATGTTCAGAGGTTGGCATCAACCATACCGTGGCGGACCGCCAGCAACGTGAGCTCCACATCGCTGGTGACCGAGAGTTTTTCGAAGATGCGGTAACGGTACGTGTTCACCGTTTTCGGCGACAAGCACAGCTTGTCGGAAATGATCTGCACCTTCTGGCAACCGACGATCATCAGGGCGATCTGGATTTCCCGCTCCGACAGGCTGTCGAACGGCGATGCGTTCTTCGGCTCGAAGGATTTGAGTGCCAGTTGCTGGGCAATCTGCGGGCTGATGTAACGCTGCCCGGCAAACACCAGGCGAATGGCCTGGACCATTTCCTCCAGCCCCGCGCCCTTGGTCAGGTAACCGGCGGCGCCGGCCTGGAGCAGGCGGGTGGGGAACGGATCGTCTTCACAGACGGTGACCGCTACCACCTTGATGTCGGGGTGACTGCGCAACAGCTTGCGGGTGGCTTCGAGGCCACCGATTCCGGGCATTTTCACGTCCATCAGGACCACGTCCGGCTTCAGTTCGCGGGTCTTCTTCAGCGCTTCTTCGCCGGAGTCGGCCTCGCCCACCACCTGCAGACCGTCGATGTCGGCCAGCATGCGGGTTATACCGGTACGTACCAGATCGTGATCATCGACCACCAGAACCCTAATCAAGCAGACACCTCGCCTTACGGTCTGAATTGGATCCGGCCACCTTATCAAAAAATCGCAGGGGGGACCTAACAGATTGCGTCACGAATATGACGTCAGATTTCATTTTTTCGACGCTCCGGTTTCGCTCTGTCGTATCAAGCCGATGCCACTTTGCCTACAGGCGACACGGCATTGCCCGCCAAGCTCTCCAGGAGATGTCTTACAGCCTGCTGATCCGCCGGTTGCAAGCGCCGGTAGCAGTCGAGCAGATGGTTTTCGCCGGGGCGAAGATCGTCGAGGGTTGCCGGCGTGGGCACGCCGCTGAGCACATAGAGGGCGTCCACCCCGCGTGCCGCGACCGCTGCGAGATAGTCCGCACGCGGGGTGCGCTCGCCACTTTCATATTTGCCCTGGGCGTTGGGCTCGACCCCGCCGATGTCGCCAAATGCCCGCTGGGTGAGGCCGAGGCGTTCACGTTCTTCCCTGAGACGTAGTCCAATACCCTTCATACGAATACATAATCCTTTGCAAAACACCCGATAGCGGGTAGGAAACCCGGTACATCCACTGCACCGTCAACAAGCGTGAACTATGCCTGCGCGGCGAAGTTCTGCACAAGCCATCCTACGCCTTTCGAAGGGTGTCAGCGGACGCTGCGCTGCATGCGGATGAAGCATTCCTCGGTGCCTTCTTCGCGAAATCCTTCACGCAGATAAAGCTGACGGGCCGGATTGGTTTTGAATACGGTCAAACGCAGCCACGACAACCGCCGCTGCGCCGCCCAGGCGTTCAATTCGCGCAATACCCAGGTGCCTGTGCCTCGACCGTGGCACTCCCGGGCTATATGCAGTTCGCGGATATACAACGCACGCATGTCCTGGCTGAGGCTGCAAAAGCCCAGGCGCCGTTCGTCGTCCATGACCAGCCACTGCTCGCGCCAGCCCCAGGCCTGGTCGAAGGCCTCGTCCTGCCACAGCAGGTCGAATTCGCAGTAGTAGCGCAGCATGCCGCGCCGGGTCAGGTCGCGGGCAAAGGGCAGGTCGAGCTCGCCGGCCCGGCGCAGTTGCAGGGTCATGGCGCGCGCTGCCCGATCGATGCTGCAAGGACCTGTCGCCAGTGGATCATGAGCCACCCTCCATCACTGAAATCAATGGAGCTTACACCCGCTTTCATTGACTGGCGTCAGCTCGATCAGTGCCTATGCTAGTACGCTGCCCTGGTACAGGCAGGAGCCTGAAAATGTCGCCCCCGGACCCGTTCATGACTACCCAGACCAGCGCCGCCGCTCCCTCGGCCGTGCTCGCTACACCCTCCTCCGGCTCCCGCGCGAGCCGAACCCCCGCCGTGGTTTTCTGCAGCCTGCTGATCGGCGCCCTGCTCTACACCGCCTGGAGCCTGCTACGCGATATCGACGCCAGCGGCACGGTGATCACCACCTGGACCCCTTTCCTGCTGCTCGGCCTGGCGCTGCTGATCGCCCTGGGCTTCGAATTCGTCAACGGTTTCCACGACACCGCCAATGCGGTGGCCACGGTGATCTACACCAACTCCCTGCCGGCGCGCTTCGCCGTGGTCTGGTCGGGGTTGTGGAATTTTCTTGGCGTGCTGTTTTCCAGCGGCGCGGTGGCCTTCGGCATCATCGCCCTGCTGCCGGTGGAACTGATTCTCCAGGTTGGCTCCTCGGCCGGCTTCGCCATGGTCTTCGCCCTGTTGCTGGCGGCGATCATCTGGAACCTCGGCACCTGGTGGCTGGGCCTGCCGGCGTCCTCCTCGCACACCCTGATCGGCTCGATCATCGGCGTCGGCGTGGCCAATGCGCTGATGCACGGGCGCGACGGCACCTCCGGTGTCGACTGGGCCCAGGCCGGCAAGGTCGGCTATGCCCTGCTGTTTTCGCCGATCCTCGGTTTCGCCTGCGCCGCCGTGCTGTTGCTGGGCCTGCGCAAGCTGGTGAAGAACCGCGCCCTATACGAAGCGCCAAAGGGCGACCAGCCGCCGCCGCTGTGGATCCGCAGCCTGCTGATCGTCACCTGCACAGGCGTGTCCTTCGCCCACGGTTCCAACGACGGACAGAAAGGCATGGGCCTGATCATGCTGATCCTGGTCGGCACCCTGCCCATGGCCTACGCGCTGAACCGGACCATGCCGGAGGAACAATCGCAGCAGTTCGTCGTGGTCGCCGAGGACACGCGCCAGGCACTCTCGGGCTACATCACCGAGCCCTTGCTGAGCGCGAAACCACGCGAGGTCCTGACCCAGTTCATCCGCACTCCGCAAGCCAGCCCCCTGCTGGTTCCGGCGCTCGCCGCGCTGGCCGGGGACATTGGTCACCAGGTGGACAGCTATGGTATTGCCGGCATTCCCGCCGAGGCGGTGAGCAACGTACGTAACGACATGTACCTGACCAGCGAGGCGATCCGCCTGATGGACAAGCACGGGCTGCTGGACGTGGATGCCGCCACGCGCCAGACCGTGCAGCAGTTCAAGGTGGCGATCGACGATGCCACGCGCTTCATTCCGCTCTGGGTCAAGGTTGCCGTGGCCCTGGCCCTAGGCCTGGGCACCATGGTCGGCTGGAAGCGCATCGTAGTGACCGTCGGCGAGAAGATCGGCAAGACCCACCTGACCTACGCCCAAGGCGCTTCGGCGGAGCTGGTGGCCATGTGCACCATAGGTGCCGCGGACCATTTCGGCCTGCCGGTATCCACCACCCACGTGCTGTCTTCAGGTGTGGCCGGGACCATGGTCGCCAACGGCTCCGGGGTGCAGGGCAGGACCATCCGCAACCTGGCGATGGCCTGGATCCTGACCCTGCCGATGTCGATCCTGCTGTCCGGCACCTTGTACTGGCTGCTGACCCGCTTTATCTGATCAGGCGCTGTTGCTGCGCAGTTCACCGATCTTCTCCAGCCGCGCGCGGACGATATTGCGGCTGATATTCAGCAAGCGCCCGGTCTGCAACTGGTTGCCGTGGCAGAAACGGTAGGCGGTGCGGAACACGGTCTCCTCGATATGCTCGTAGAGGTCGGGGATGTTCTGTTCGAACAGCGCCGTCAGCGCCGCTTCCAGATCCGGCGGCGCGGCTGGCAGGCGTTGCGGCAGTGCATGCTCCTCGTGCCTCACGCCGGTCGGACGCATGTCCACCAAGTGCAGGTCCCCCGGCTGCACCCGTTGCTGGCGGCACACCAGCAAGGCGTGGTGGATGGCATTTTCCAGCTCGCGGATGTTCCCCGGCCAGCTGTGGGACAGCAGCTTGCGTTCGCTTTCCGGGCTCAGGCTGGCGCGGTTGTAGCCCAGGCGCTGGCAGTGTTCCTCAAGGAAGAACTCGGCCAGGGGCAGGATATCCCCCGGCCGCTCGCGCAGTGGCGGCAGGCGGATGGTCGCCACGTGCAGACGGTAGAACAGGTCCTCGCGGAAATTCCCCGCCACCACCGCGTCGGCCAGGTTGACGTTGGTGGCGGCAACCAGGCGCACGTTGATCGGGATCGGCGTGCGCGAGCCCAGGCGCACCACCTCGCGCTCCTGCAACACCCGCAGCAACTTGACCTGCATGTTCAACGGCAGGTCGCCGATCTCGTCGAGGAACAACGTGCCGCCGTTGGCCGCTTCGAACCAGCCGGCCTTGGCATTGGTCGCCCCGGTGAAGGCGCCCTTCTCGTGGCCGAACAGCTCGCTTTCCACCAGGGTTTCGGCGAAGGCGCCACAGTTCACCGCTACGAACGGTTCGCGGCCACGGCGGCTGAGTTGATGGATATGTCGCGCCACCAGCTCCTTGCCGGTCCCGGTCTCGCCGATGATCAGCGTATTGGCTTCGCTGGGCGCCAGGCGCTCGATGCGGCTGAGCAGTTCCTGGGAGCGCGGGTCCTTGAACACCAGGACGGTAGCGCGAACGGATTTGGTCAGCTCGCGGGCATTGGGATGGGTAATCAGCGACATAGAAGGCATTCCTGGCATGGGTGGCGCGCCTTCATAGTGCACGAAACAAATTAGAACAAATAATTATTAATTTGCATTTGGATATTCCCAAAAGAACCACGTGGATGGATTGCTGCTCCAGCAGCAATCAGCCAGCACCGAGGTGCTCCCTGGACAGCACAGTGCCCGCTAACCGCGCCCAGTGGCTCGGCTGGAAGCCAAGCCAGGCAGGGCCTGCAGGGCTTTCCCGGATAACTGGCATGGCTTTCGCTCAAGGGTGAGGGTATCGACCGTCGTCTCGCTCAAGGACCCTTCATGAAACTGCCCCACGCCCTCACCGTCGGCCTCAGCCTGCTGACCCTGTCACTGACTGCCCTGGCCGCCGAAACCTATGCACCCAAGCCCGATCCGCTGCAAGGCGACGGCCGGGTCTCGGCGTTCTACACCTTCGACAAGGCAATCCCCGCCACCCCGGGCAAACTGCTGCGCAGCGAACCCCTGGAGCAGACCCTCAGCCTGCCCGGCGCCGCCTCGCAACTGCGCATCCTCTACAGCTCCACCGACGGTATCGACGGCAAGACGCCGATCGCCGTTTCCGGCGCGCTGTTCATTCCCCACGGCAAGGCGCCGGAAGGTGGCTGGCCGGTAGTGACCTGGGGCCATGGCACGGTTGGCGTGGCGGATATCTGCGCGCCGTCCTGGTCGGGGCGCTCCTATCGTGACGTGCAGTACCTGGCGCGCTGGCTGAACGAAGGCTATGCCATCGTCGCCACCGACTACCAGGGCCTCGGCGTCCCCGGCGGCCATCCGCTGCTGAACAACCGCATGGCCGCCTACGGCATTCTCGACGCCGCCAAGGCGGTGATCGCCGGCGTCCCGGGCCTGGCCAACAAGGTGCTGGTGCTCGGCCAGTCCCAGGGCGGCGCCGGCGCCTTCGCCGCAGCCGCCTATGCACCGATCTACGCGCCGGACCTGGGCCTGAAGGGCAGCGTCGGCACCGGGGTGATCTACACCGTCGGCAGCAAGAACGTCGGCGAGCAGGACCCGAACAAGGTCGATGCCGCCCTCGCCTACGGTTTCTACACCCTGCTCGCGGCGCAGCAGTACAACCCGAAGATCGACCCGCGCGACTACTACACCGACAAGGCCCTGCCGCTGTTCGAACAGGCCCGCACCAGTTGCCTGGCGCAACTGACCGCCGACGTGATCGGCACCGGCCTGACCCCGGCCAATACGCGCAAAGCCAATGACGGCGAGCAACTGAAGGCCTGGCAGGCCCAGGTCAGCTACCCGACCCTGAAGCTGGCGCAACCGATCTTCATCGGCACCGGCGCCGAGGACAAGACCCCCGCCGCCTCGACCCAGGTTGCCCTGATGCAGGACGCCTGCAAGGCCGGCTCGGTGGTCGAGGGCCATCTGTACAAGGGGCTGGGCCATAGCGAGACGGTCAATGCCTCGCTCAAGGACTCGCTGCCGTTCGCCCGCAAGGTCTTCGCCGGCGAAACCGTCGCCCCCATCTGCAACCCCAGCGTGCAATAAGGACAGCGCCCCATGAGTATCGAATTCTTCACCCGCCTGCCCTTGCACGGCGAAACCCAGTTCCTCCCGGGCGACCCGCGCAACCGCGGCGACTGGCACCCCGGTGGCGACAGCACCGGCGCGGTGTCGGGCTTTCGCGTCGGTGACCACTTCACCTACATCGACTACCTGGGGCAGATCGCCAAGGCCGCGGAAATCAATGGCTTCGGCGGCGTGCTGATGGTCAACGCGCCCTATGGCGAAGAACCCTGGACCGTCTGCTCGCTTCTGGCCCGGGAAACCCGCACGCTGAACTACGTGGCCGCCTTCCAGCCGTACCACTACACGCCGTGGGTCGCGGTGCAGCAGGCCGCCACCTACCAGCGGGCCACCGGCAACCGGCTGATCTGGAACATCATCAACGGTGGCTCGGATGCGGTGCAGCGCCAGGTCGGGGATTTCTTCGAGCATGACGAGCGCTACGAGCGCGCCACCGAGTTCATGGACGTGGTGCGCGGCTACTGGAACTCGGAGAACTTCCATTACGACGGGCGCTTCTTCAAGGCTGGCGGCGGCGGGTTGCGCGGCCCGCAGAAAAAGGCCGAACTGCCGCTGATCTGCACCGCCGGGTCGTCGATCCCGGCGCGGGAGTTCGCCGCCAAGCATGCCGACTTCTACCTGATGCGTGCCGAGCATCCGGACAAGATTCGTGAACTGATTGCCGATATCCGCGAGCGGGCATTGAAATACGGGCGCAGTGATATTCGCTTCGGGCTGTCCATCGATGTGATCACCCGCGAGACCGAGGAACTGGCCCATGCCGAGGCCCGGCGCTTCTTCGACGAAGGCGTGGCGAAGAACACCATCAAGGCCGCGGCGGCCCATGCCGGGCTGCGCACCGCACGCAAGCTAAGTTATGAGGAAGAATACGGCGACCGCGAGCAGAGCAAGCGCTTCGACGACTTCTTCATCTACCCGAACGTCTGGGCCGGCTTCGGCTACATCGGCATTCCGCCGGGGCTGGCGCTGGTGGGGAGCTATGAAAACGTGGTGGCGCGGATCCGCGAGTACAACGAACTGGGGATCGATGTGTTCTTCCTGGCGGGGTATCCGCATCTGGAGGAGGCTTATCGGTTGGGGAGCATATCCTTCCGCATTTCCGCGGGGAGCGGGAGGCGTTGAAGCGGGCTGCTTTGCCTGGGCTTAAAGTGGCTGGCTGATAGCTCTTCATTGCTGTTTCGGGCCTCATCGCTGCGGTGCGGCGATCCGACAAGCCAGCTCCCACAGGGTCACCACTGCTCTCAAGAGCGGCACTATACCTGTGGGAGCTGGCTTGCCAGCGATGAGGCCCGAGAGAACACCCTAGCGCAACCCGCCCTGCCGCAACCGGTACTCCCCCGGCGTCACCTGCGCATACCTCATGAAGAACCGGCTGAAATACGCCGGATCCTTGAACCCCAGGCTGTAGCAGATCTCGTTCGCCGAGCTTCCGGTGAACAGCAGCAGCCGCCTGGCCTCCTGCATCACCCTTTCCAGCACCAGGCGCTTGGACGGCAGGTCGGCGATTCGCCGGCAGACATCGTTCAGCCGCGCCTCGGTCACCCCGATGCCTTCGGCATAGCGCGACAGCGGCCAGTGCTCCAGGTAATGCGCTTCGATCAGTTCATTGAAGCGATGGAAGATGTGCAAGTCCTCATGCCGCGTGGTCCGCGCCGGCAGTGACCTGGCACACAGGCGCAGCAGGCTGGTCATCAGCAGCCGGGTCAGGCTGTGCAGCGCCGCCTCCCTGCCCGCCTCGGTTCCTTCCACTTCCCCATGCAACAGGTCGAACAGCACTTCCAGGCGCTGCGCCTCGACGGCGAACTTGCCTTCCAGGCCACTCAAGGCCACGCAGGCCGGCGCCACCTGGGCTCCCGGCGCCAGGCCGGGGTCGGCTTCGAGCAACTGCCACACCAGTTGCTGGCGCACCGTCAGCACATGCCCGTCGGCATCCGCCTCGGTGACGAACGAGTGGGGAATGGTCGGCGGCGTCAGAAAGAACATCGGCCCGGACTCGACGTACTGCTGGTCGTCCAGGTAGACCCGCACCGTCCCCGACTTGACGTAGTGCACCTGGAAAAACCGGTCATGGCGGTGCACCGGCATGTTGCGTCCGAAGAATCCGGCCAGGTTGCCGAGCTTGTCGTAGTGCACTTCCGAGTCGCTGTAGCGCTGGTCGTAGACCTGGCCGATGTTGATGTTGGGGATCGGCGTGCGATCGCTCATGACTGCCCTCACCTCTTGCCGCTTTCTTGTTCTGCCCGCCAGCTTACCCCTGCGCCCGGCGATCGGCAGCTTGCATTTCGTTAACATCTTAATTATAACGTTAACACATTAACAATTATCCACCTGGGGCACCCCGTGTCGTCCCGCCCACTGCCAGGAGAAGAGCATGAGCCGTGCCCTGCATGACGCTGCCACCGGCACCCTGTTCGGCGTTGCGCTGAACTACAAGGGGCTGCTGGAACAGCGTCTCGCCGAATTCGAACAGGCGCCGTACCAGAAGCCACCGGTCAAGCCGGTGCTGTTCATCAAGACCCCCAACACCCGCAATGGCCACGGCCAGCCAGTGGTCTATCCCAAGGGCGTCGAGCGCCTGCAGGCCGGCCCCGCCCTGGGCGTGGTGATCGGCAAGCGCGCCACCCGGGTCAGCGCCGAACAGGCCCTGGACCACGTTGCCGGCTTCACCATCGTCAACGAATTCAGCCTGCCGGAAGAGAGCTACTACCGCCCGGCGGTCAAGGCCAAGTGCCGTGACGGTTTCTGCGTGATCGGCCCGGAGCTGGTGCCGGTGGCACAGATCGCCGACCCGCATGCCCTGGACATCCGCCTGTTCATCAACGGCGAAGTCCGCCAGCAGAACAGCACCGCCAACCTGGTGCGCGGCATTGCGCAACTGATCGCCGAAATCACCGAATTCATGACCCTGCATGAAGGCGACGTGCTGATCACCGGCACCCCTGAAGGCCGTGTCGATGTGCAGCCGGGCGACCAGGTCGAAATCGAAATCACCGGGCTGGGGCGCCTGGCCAATCCCATCGTCGCCGAACAGGAGGCCCACTGATGAAACACGCTCGTATCCGTTTCCAGGGTGAAGTCCACGCGGTGACCGTGGAAGCCGACAACGCCGTGCGCCTGGCCGATGGCAGGCTGCTCGGCGAAGACCAGGTCGAGTGGTTGCCGCCTGCCAACGGCAGCATGTTCGCCCTCGGCCTGAACTACGCCGACCACGCCGCCGAACTGGCCTTCGCCCCGCCAACCGAGCCGCTGGCGTTCGTCAAGTCGCCCGGCACCTACACCGGCCACAACCAGGTCACCTGGCGCCCGGACAACATCAAGTACATGCACTACGAGTGCGAGCTGGTGGCGGTGATCGGCAAGCCGGCGCGCAACGTCAAGCGCGAGGACGCCCTGGAGTACCTGGCCGGCTACACGGTCTGCAACGACTACGCCATCCGCGACTACCTGGAGAACTACTACCGGCCCAACCTGCGGGTGAAGAACCGCGACTGCACCACCCCGGTCGGCCCGTGGATCGTGGACGTCGCCGATGTGCCGGACCCGTCCAGCCTGACCCTGCGCACCTGGATCAACGGTGAGCTGAAACAGGAAGGCACGACCCGCGACATGATCTTCGACATCCCCTACCTGATCGAATACCTGTCCAGCTTCATGACCCTGCAACCCGGCGACATGATCGCCACCGGCACCCCGGAAGGCCTGGCCGACGTGGTGCCGGGCGATGAAGTGGTGGTGGAAGTGGAAGGTGTCGGCCGCCTGGTCAACCGCATCGTCAGCGAAGCCGAGTTCTTCGCCCAATACAAAAAAGAGGCATGAGCAGCATGATCAAGCATTGGATCAACGGCCGCGAGGTCGAGAGCAAGGACACCTTCGTCAACTACAACCCGGCCACCGGCGAAGCCATTGGCGAAGTCGCCAGCGGCGGTGCCGAGGAAGTGGCCCAGGCCGTTGCGGCGGCCAAGGAAGCCTTCCCGAAATGGGCCAACACCCCGGCCAAGGAACGCGCGCGGCTGATGCGCAAGCTGGGTGAACTGATCGACCAGAACGTACCGCAACTGGCCGAGCTGGAAACCCTGGACACCGGCCTGCCGATCCACCAAACCAAGAACGTGCTGATCCCGCGCGCCTCGCACAACTTCGATTTCTTCGCCGAAGTCTGCACGCGCATGGACGGCCATACCTACCCGGTCGACGACCAGATGCTCAACTACACCCTATACCAGCCGGTCGGTGTGTGTGGCCTGGTGTCGCCGTGGAACGTGCCGTTCATGACCGCCACCTGGAAGACCGCGCCGTGCCTGGCCCTGGGCAACACCGCGGTGCTGAAGATGAGCGAACTGTCGCCGCTGACCGCCAACGAACTGGGCCGCTTGGCCGTCGAAGCCGGCATTCCCAATGGCGTGCTCAACGTGATCCAGGGTTACGGCGCCACCGCCGGCGACGCCCTGGTGCGCCACCCGGACGTGCGCGCGATCTCCTTCACCGGCGGTACCGCCACCGGCAGGAAGATCATGCAGACCGCCGGCCTGAAGAAGTACTCCATGGAACTGGGCGGCAAGTCGCCGGTGCTGATTTTCGAGGATGCCGACCTGGAGCGCGCATTGGACGCCGCGCTGTTCACCATCTTCTCGCTCAACGGCGAGCGCTGCACCGCCGGTAGCCGGATCTTCATCCAGGAAAGCGTGTACCCGCAGTTCGTCGCCGAGTTCGCGGCGCGCGCCAAGCGCTTGATCGTAGGCGATCCGACCGATCCGAAGACCCAGGTCGGCTCGATGATCACCCAGGCGCACTACGACAAGGTCACCGGCTACATCCGCATCGGCATCGAGGAAGGCGCCACCCTGCTCGCCGGCGGCCTGGAGCGCCCGGCCAACCTGCCGGCGCACCTCGCCAAGGGCCAGTTCATCCAGCCGACCGTGTTCGCCGATGTGAACAACAAGATGCGCATCGCCCAGGAAGAGATCTTCGGCCCGGTGGTCTGCCTGATCCCGTTCAAGGACGAGGCCGAAGCGCTGCAACTGGCCAACGACACCGAGTACGGCCTGGCCTCGTACATCTGGACCCAGGACATCGGCAAGGCCCACCGCCTGGCCCGTGGCATCGAGGCCGGCATGGTGTTCATCAACAGCCAGAACGTCCGCGACCTGCGCCAGCCGTTCGGCGGCGTGAAGGGCTCGGGTACCGGTCGCGAAGGCGGCCAGTACAGCTTCGAGGTGTTCGCCGAGATCAAGAACGTGTGCATCTCGATGGGCAGCCACCACATTCCGCGTTGGGGTGTGTGACCGGTAGACGAGGTTGCCTGAAAACCTGAGGCAACCCCAATCCCTGTGGGAGCTGGCTTGCCAGCGATGAGGCCCTGGCTGACCCCCTGAGGTGCTGCTGATGGCCCTATCGCTGGCAAGCCAGCTCCCACAGGGACCGTGCAACCAACAAGAAACCAGGAGTTCCACCATGGGCGAAGTCGTCCTGGCAGCCAAGGTCTGCCACGTCCCCTCGATGTACCTGTCGGAGCTGCCCGGCAAGCACCACGGCTGTCGTGAAGCGGCCATCGCCGGGCACAAGGAAATCGGCCGCCGCGCCCGCGAACTGGGCGCCGATACCGCGGTGGTGTTCGATGTGCACTGGCTGGTCAACAGCGCCTACCACATCAACTGCGGCGAGCATTTCAAAGGCGTCTACACCAGCAACGAACTGCCGCATTTCATCAAGGACATGGCCTTCGAGTATCCCGGCTGCCCTGAACTGGGCGAACTGATCGCCGCCGAGGCCAACGCCGCCGGTGTGCGTACCCAGGCCCACAATATCCCGAGCCTGGAGCTGGAATACGGCACCCTGGTGCCGATGCGCTACATGCATATGGGCGTGCCGGAGGAAGAACGCCTGAAGGTGGTGTCCATCGCCGCCTGGTGCGCCTGGCACCGTCTGGAGGACAGCCTGGCCTTCGGCGCCGCCGTGCGCCGGGCCATCGACAAGAGCGACCGCAAGGTCCTGGTGCTGGCCTCCGGCTCCCTCTCCCACCGTTTCTCCGACGACCGCAACGCCGAAGCCAACATCCACAACTGGACCCGCGAATTCGACAAGCAGGTCGACCTGCGCGTGGTGGAACTGTGGAAGCAGGGTCGCTTCAAGGAGTTCTGCGCAATGCTCCCCGACTACGCCACGGCCTGCTACGGCGAAGGCGGCATGCACGACACCGCGATGCTCCTCGGCCTGCTCGGCGGCGCCAACTACGACAAGCCGGTGGAGGTCCTGACCGAGGCCTTCGGCAGCTCCGGCACCGGGCAGATCAACGCTATTTTCCCGCTCTGATTCCAAGGAAGCCCCATGCCCCATTTCATCGCTGAAATCACCGACAACATCGAAGCCCGGGCCGACCTGCCGGGCCTGTTCGAGAAGGTCCACGCCACCCTCGGCGCCAGCGGCGTGTTTCCTTTGGGCGGCATCCGCAGCCGCGCGGTGCGCCTGGACACCTGGCGCATGGCCGACGGCAAGCACGACTACGCCTTCGTTCATATGACCCTGAAGGTTGGCCACGGCCGCGACCTGGAAACCCGCACGAAAGTCGCCGAACAGCTCTTTGCCGTCATCACCGAACACTTCGCCGCCCTGCAGGCCGAGCGCTTGCTGGCCCTGTCGTTCGAGATGAGCGAACTGCACCCGCAACTCAACTTCAAGCAGAACAACGTCCACGCGTTTCTCGACAACCAGGCGGGTTGACCTCCCCGCCTGAACTCCCCATGGCCACTCTGACAAAAAGTACAAGATCATGAGCACAGCCAATACCGCAGATAGCGTCACCCTTGCCCGTCAGGATTCGACCCATTCCACCGTGACCTGGCGGCTGATGCCGCTGTTGCTGGTGTGTTACCTGTTCGCCCACCTCGACCGCATCAACATCGGCTTCGCCAAGATGCAGATGAGCACCGACCTGCACTTCAGCGACACCGTGTACGGCTTCGGCGCCGGACTGTTCTTCATTGCCTATGCACTGTTCGGCGTGCCGAGCAATATTGCCCTGGATCGCTTCGGCCCGCGGCGCTGGATCGCCACGCTGATGGTGGTCTGGGGCGCGCTTTCGACCAGCATGCTGCTGGTGCAGACGCCCACCGGCTTCTATGTGCTGCGCTTCCTCCTGGGCGTGGCCGAGGCCGGGTTCTTCCCGGGCATCCTGGTCTACCTCAACCGTTGGTATCCCGCCAGGCGCCGCGCCGGGATCACCGCGCTGTTCGCCATCGCCGTGCCCATGGCCGGGGTGATCGGCGGGCCGCTGTCGGGCGGCATTCTCGAGCTGTTCCACGACGCCGCCGGCCTGCGCGGCTGGCAGTGGATGTTCCTGATCGAGGGTGCTCCGGTCATCCTGCTCGGCATGGTCGTCCTCAAGTGCCTGCCGGACAGCTTCGCCAGTGTCGACTGGTTGAGCGCCGAACAAAAGCAAAGCCTGCGCGACGAGCTGGACAAGGAAGAGCAACGCAAGTCGATCACTTCCTTCAGCGGCATCCTCGGCGACGCCCGGGTCTGGCTGCTGGTGGCGGTGTACTGCGCGGTCATGCTGGCGGTGAACACCCTGGCCTTCTGGATGCCGACCCTGATCCATGCCGCCGGCATCGGCAGCGACGGCCGTGTCGGCCTGCTCAGCGCCGTGCCGTACCTGGCCGGCTGCTGCTTCATGATCGCTTGCGGGCGCTCCTCGGACCGCCGCCGCGAAAGGCGCTGGCACCTGTGCGTGCCGCTGCTGATGTCCGCCGTCGGCATCGCCGTGGCCGGCATCGCCCCGCAGAACCCGACCCTGGTGATGGGCGGCCTGATAGTCGCCGGCATGGGCGCCAGCGCGGCCCTGCCGATGTTCTGGCAATTGCCGCCGGCCTTCCTGGCCAACACCACCCAGGCCGCCGGCATCGCCCTGATCAGCTCGTTCGGCAGCATCGCTTCGTTCGCCGCGCCCTACCTGATCGGCTGGATGCGCGACACCACCCACAGCGCCAGCCTTGCCCTGTACGTGCTGGCCTTCTTCATCACCCTTGGTGGCCTGCTGGTGCTGCGCACCCACGCCGCCGCCGTCAACCCTCAGTAAGAGATTCGATCATGCTCGACCACAGCCAGATCCTCAGCGCCGCGGCCCAACTGGACCGGGCCGAACGCAACCGCGAACAGGTGCGCCAGTTTTCCCTGGAGCACCCCGGCATCACCATCGAGGACGCCTATGCCATCCAGCGCGCCTGGGTGGCGCAGAAGATCAAGGACGGGCGCAAGCTGGTCGGCCACAAGATCGGCCTGACCTCTCGCGCCATGCAGGTTTCTTCCAACATCACCGAACCGGACTACGGCGCGCTGCTGGACGACATGCTGTTCGAGGAAGGCAGCGACATCCCGTTCGAGCGCTTCATCGTGCCGCGCGTGGAAGTGGAGCTGGCGTTCATCCTCGGCAAGCCGCTGAAGGGGCCGAATGTCACGGTGTTCGATGTGCTCGACGCCACCGAGTGGGTGATTCCGGCCCTGGAAATCATCGACGCGCGCATCCAGCAGGTCGATCCGCAGACCCAGGTCACCCGCAAGGTCTTCGACACCATCTCCGACAACGCGGCCAACGCCGGCGTGGTCATGGGCGGACGCCCGGTGCGGCCGACCGATATCGACCTGCGCAAGGTCCCCGCAGTGCTTTACCGCAACGGCGTGATCGAGGAATCCGGGGTTTCCGCCGCCGTGCTCAACCACCCGGCCAAGGGCGTGGCGTGGCTGGCCAACAAGCTGGCGCCGTACGACGTCACCCTGGAGGCCGGGCAGATCATCCTCGGCGGCTCCTTCACCCGCCCGGTGGCGGCGCGCCCGGGCGATACCTTCCATGTCGACTACGACATGCTCGGCTCCATCGCCTGCCGTTTCGTCTGATCAGGAGGTTTCCATGGACATGCCCATCAACCGCTTCAAGCAGCGCCTGCAGCAGGACCAGGCGCAGATCGGCCTGTGGCTCGGCCTGGCCGACGCCTACTGTGCAGAGCTGGCGGCCAACGCCGGGTTCGACTGGCTGCTGATCGACGGCGAGCACGCGCCGAACGACCTGCGCGGCATGCTCGCGCAACTGCAGGCGGTGGCGCCCTATGCCAGCGAGGCGATCATCCGCCCGGTAATCGGCGACACCGCGCTGATCAAGCAGATCCTCGATATCGGCGCGCAGACCTTGCTGGTGCCGATGGTCGACAGTGCCGAGCAGGCGCGGCAACTGGTGCGTGCCATGCATTACCCGCCCAGGGGCGTGCGTGGCGTGGGTAGCGCGCTGGCGCGGGCGTCGCGCTGGAACAGCATTCCCGGGTACCTCGATCACGCCGATGCGCAGATGTGCCTGCTGGTGCAGATCGAGAACCTGGAGGCGCTGGCTAACCTGGACGAGATCGTGGCCGTGGAAGGAGTCGATGGCGTGTTCATAGGGCCGGCGGACTTGAGTGCGTCCATGGGCCATCGCGGCAATCCGGGGCACCCGCAGGTGCAAGCGGCGATCGAGGACGCCATCCTGCGGATCAACAAGGCCGGCAAGGCGGCGGGGATCCTCAGCGCCGACGAGAAACTGGCCCGGCGCTATATCGAACTGGGGGCCAGGTTCGTCGCGGTGGGGGTGGATACCACGGTGCTGATGCGCGGGTTGCAGGGCTTGGCGGCGAAGTTCAAGGAAGGCCAGGTGGTAGAGCCAACCTCCGGCGGCGTCTATTAGTCAGTCATCGCTGGCAAGCCAGCTCCCACAGGGTTCTGTGGGAGCTGCGGTTCGGCGCTCCGACTTGCCAGCGATGAGGCCCTCAAGATCACCGCCGAACCTGCTTCAGTTCATCCAGCAGCCCCAGCAACTGCTTCAGCTTCTCCTCCCCGAACTGCCCCTGCAACGCCTGGTAGTTGGCCTCCATGCACTGGCTCATCGAGGCAAAGCACTGCTCGCCTTTCTCCGCCAGCTCCACCAGCACCCGCCGCTGGTCAGTCTCGGCCTTGCGCCGTTTCACCAGTCCCGCCGCCTCCATGCGCACCAGCACGCCGGTCATGCTCGGCTTGAGGATGCAGGCCTGGTCGGCCAGTCGGTAGATCTCCATCTCGCCCTGCTGGCGCAGGATACGGATCACCCGCCACTGCTGTTCGGTCAGGCCGTGTTCGTTGAGGGAGGGACGGAAAAAGCGCATCGCGGCTTCGCGGGCTTGCAACAAGGTCAGGGTCAGGGACTGGCGAGGACGGCTGGACATGAAGTGATAAGGGGCTCAGGTTGATCTTGTTAACACTTTAACAAAAAGTCCGACCGCTAACAGTGCGTGGCATCACCGATCAAATGCACCGGCACGGAGGGGCAAGACAGCATCCCCTGCAACGGCGTTAATGACAGCCTTTCTTCCCTCCTTAAAGGAAACCTGCCATGACCCTGCACGCCGCCAAACACGACATCCAGCTCAGCGAACTCGACGCCTGGGGCACCGTTGCCGACCTGGGTTCGGAGATTCTCGAAGGTGAAGTCCGCGCCTTCGGCAAGATGACCTTCGGCGCACCGACCGACGCCATCAGCAGTGCCTATTTCGGCACTACCCAAGGCAGGTTCCGCATGGTCTACCCGTTCAACGAACAGGCCGTGGTGGTAACGGGCGCGGTGCGCCTGACCGACGAAAGCACCGGGCAGGTCACCGAGTACAAGGTGGGTGACAGCTGGTTCGTGACCAAGGGCACGCCGGTGCTGTGGGAAATCCTGAGCGAGAGCTTCGTGAAGCATTACTTCGCGGTGGCCTGAGTTTCTTAATAAATCCTGAGGGCCTCATCGCTGGCAAGCCAGCTCCCACAGAGTTCGGCAGCGCCGCGGATATTGTGGGAGCTGGCTTGCCAGCGATGAGGCCCTCAAGATCTACACCGAAGCGCGAAGCGAAGCCGCAAAGATCGTCCACATCGCCCGCAACCGCCGCTCGTATGCCGCCTGCCCGGCATAGATCAGCTCGACGATCAGGCTGTCGACCACCCCGAGATAGGCATCCACGAACAGCTCGCGCCTGCCCCCGTCCAGTTGCGGGAACTGGCGTTCCAGCGCCTTGCCGAAGACCTCGCCCATCCGCGCCAGATAGCCCTCGAAACCCGAGGAAACCAGGGGCCGCAGGTCCGCCGGCGGAAAGAACGCCGCCCGCAGCAGGAAGCGCAAATGCGCCGACGCCAGGAAGCGCTCGGACAACTGCTGCGCATACAGCGCCCCCGGCAAGCCGTCATCGGCGGCAAAACAGCCTTCCACATAGAGCCGCTCGGCCTCGATGGCCCGCTCGAACACCGCCTCGAACAGGTCCACCTTGCCGCTGAAATGGGCATACAGCGACGGTTTGCGCATACCCACCGCCACGGCGATATCGTTGAGCGAAGCGGCGTCGTAGCCGGATTCGGCGAACTGCTCGACAGCTACCAGGCAAATCTTCTCCGCCGAAGGCGACAGCACTCTCATTGCATAACTTCCTTGATCAAACGGGCGAATATTCCACGACCTAGCGACCGATAGGTAGTCACCTCGGGCGAGCCTGGTGCGATCCGCCCAGGCTCAGGTCAACCCATGTTCGAATGTCTCTTCAGCTCAGGACGAGGCCCGCCAGGCTACTGCTGCGGAAGTCCTTGGGTGATTGCTCGAACTGTTTCTTGAACGAACGGCTGAAGTGCGCCGAATCGGTGAAGCCCCACTTGTAAGCGATGGTGGTGATCGATTCGGTCTTGTGGATCGGGTTGGCGAGGTCGTCGGCGCTGCGTTGCAGGCGTGCACGCTGGATATAGCGGCAGACGCTGTCGCCCTGCTCTTCGAACAGGCGATACAGATGGCGTACCGAAATGTTCAGGCGGCTGGCCAGGCTGACCGGGGTCAGGCCGGGCTGGCCAAGGGACTCGTCGATGACCTTCTGCACATAACTGCGCAAATCGGCGCCTTGCAAGGCGGCAGGCGCACGGCTGTCGTGATCGCTGCCTTCGAGGGCCGAACCAAGCAGCGACAGGAAGGCGCTGTGCAGCGCGTCGCCCTCGGCCTGTTCGCCATCCTGGGTGCCGCTCTCCTTGCACAACTGGTCCATCAGCAGGTGCAGCATGCGCCCGCAGGCCTTGCTCTGGGAGATCTTGCCGAAGATCCGTTGGTCACTGCCCAGCTGGCGGCAGACTTCATCGCGGGACAGGCCGAGGGAGGCGTGTTCGATCAGGCCGAAGGGCGTGATTTCGCAGGCGCCCACCGAGTCCATCAGCAGCATCTCGCCGGGCGCCAGTTGCAGGCTGGTGCCGTTCTGGGTGATCTGGGAAAAACCGGTGCGCTGGCTGACCAGGAAGCAATGCCGGTCGTTGTCGCGATCGGCCTTGAGACCGTTACGGCGGATCACCCCGGCGTTGGTGCGCAGGTTGGCCATGCCCAGGCCACCCCGCGACCAGGTGGAAATCTCGCCGATGAACAGCGAGCGGTTGAACGCAAGTTCGGTTTCGAAATACCCGCACGTTGCCTGCATTGCCGCGTTCCAGCGATCCAGGGCCGAGCCGGTATCCTGATGGATACTCATGACGTACCTCCACAGTGGCATCTTGTTTTTGTCGGGCAATAGTTAACATGTTATCTATATGCACGCAACAATTCTGTAAGCACCTGTGTGGAAGCATATTGAGTGCCAACCTTTCGGTAGGTTGGCTTACACACACCTTGTGGGAGCTGGCTTGCCAGCTCCCACAGAGTTTTGCACCGGTTTCGGATCAGTGGTCTTCCAGCACTCTCCTGAAACCAATCAACGCAGTCAGCAACAACTCCCTCTGCTGCGAATCAACGCGGATATACCGCCGAAACGCCGGCATCCGGTTGACCACTTCACTACCGCCCATATGCTCCAGGACCACCGTCCACTGCCCGTCGGCACGCTCCAGGCGCAGGCGTTTGAAATCCAGTGGCATCAGCGCCTGGTACAGCGTCCGGTCCTGCTCCAGGCGCTGGCGCAGGGTCTCCATCAACCCCGCCTCACCGCCCTTCTGCTTCCAGCCCAGACCGCTGCGACGAATCGCGCCAGTGTGGTGCAATTCCAGGGTCGCACTGCCCCCGGATGCGGCACTGCACTGCAAACGAAACTCGCAGACCACGATGTGCATGAGCAACTGCGATTCGGTGCGCTCGTGCACCTCGAACGTCACCCCGTCCGCCAGGCTGAAACATGCCCGGCCGGGCTCAAGTACCTGGCACCCGGCCAGGCCGAGATTGCGCCGCAAATGCTCCAGAGTCACCCCCGGGCGATAGCCCGAGGGTGCACGGTCAAACAGTTTTTGCCAGAGGTTCGGCGTAGTGGCTGCCATGATGGACTCCAGGTTCGTTGGCAAACTCCTTCGCCAGGACGTCCTCGACCGAGGCCGGCTTGAACGGATTGACCCGCTGCACCACCAGCGTCCAGAACAGCGCATAGGCCGCGGTGCCCCCGAGCATCCAGGCAAACGGCACATAGACGTCCGCAGGATTCATGCCCGGCGGGGTGATGAACCACATGCCCAGGACAATACCGACGCTCGACAGGATCTGCGGCAGCGGGAACAGCGGCGAGCGGTAGGCACGCGGCAGGTCCGGGCGGCGGATGCGCAGGATCACCACCGACAGGGTCACCAGCAGGTACGCGGTGCTCCAGGCGCAGACCGCCGCCAGCACCAGGTGCATGATGTTGTCGGTGTTGCCGCCCAGGTACAGGGCGTGCAGGCAGGGAATCAGCATCGCCACCAGGATGCACAGCAGCGGGGTCTTGAAACGCGGGTGCAGGTAGGTGAAGACCCTGGGCAGCGCGCCGTCCACGGCCATGCCATAGAGGATGCGCGGCACGCCGGCCATCAGGGTATTGATGGTCGCGGCCCCGGCGAACAGGAAGCCGATGCCCAGCCACAGCGGGCCGATGTTACCCATCACCTGCTCGGCGAATTTCGGGATGGCCATCGGCGTGTCGAGAAGATGCACGCCGGAAGCGGCGTCGAGCACCACGTTCTCCACCTGGCGCTTCATGGCCGCACCGTAGATGAACATGCAGCTGGCCACGCCCAGCAGGCCGAGGGCCATGGCCCGCGGCATGGTCCGCGCCGAACGGCGCAGGTCCGGGGCCAGCGGGGTGACGAACTCGCAGCCGACGAACATGAACATGGCCATGCCCACCAGGGACAGCACGGTGACCAGGTCGGTCCCGACCATGGACTCGCCGAACCAGCCATCCAGTTGCACCGCCGGGGCAGCGACCAGGCCAAGCACGCCGAACACCATCAGGGTGGTCCACATGCCGAAGGTGAGGATGATTTCCGCCTTGCCGAAGGCACTGACGCCGAAGGCATTGAGGATCGCAAAGACCACCACGAAGCCGACCCCCAGCAGCCAGGAGCCACCGGCGGACTCGGCCAGGGTGTTGAGGTGTTCGAAGTTCACCAGGGCCATGACCCCGGCGAGGATGGTCTCGGCGGTACCGGCGAAGACATGCACGATCAGGTACGCCGAGAGGGTGCCGGTGATGGCGAAGAAACGGCCCATGCCGCAGTTGATGTAGTCATAGACCGAACCGGTGGTCGGCAGGATCGCTGCGGCTTCGGCGAAGGTGGTCGATTGCGCCAGCATCAACAGCACCGCGATCAGCATCGCCATGGCGAAGGCGCTGCCGCCGATGCCGAAGCCCATGGTCGCGGTCAGGATGACAGGGCTGGCCATGATCAGGCCGATGGTGCTGGCCAGGGCGGTGGGAAACCCGATCGTGCCCCGGTTCAGGTGCGCGCTGAGCGTGTCGTTGAGCGACATGGTGAAGACCTCAAGTGCCGTTGTTATGGTTGTGCGTCACTCTGCGCCGCACTCCATTGCACGTCTTGCCCCAGGCTGCCGGGGGTTTTGTTGCTGGCTGCCAGGCCTTGAGAGGGAGGTTGCCTGTACTGGCCTCATCGCTGGCAAGCCAGCTCCCACAGGGTTTGAGGTGCATGCGGTCACTGTGGGAGCTGGCTTGCCAGCGATGAGGCCCTCAGGAACTACACATCAACCTTGCCCATGCGCCTTCTGCTTCAACCGCTCGGTATCCACCTGCACGAACACCGAGTCCGCCGTCACCGTCAGTACATCCCCCGCCCACACCTCGCAGATCACCCGGGTCTTGCGCCCCGGCTCGCCTTCGACCCGTGCCTTCAAGGTCAGCTCCACGCCCATCGGCGTCGGCTTCAGGTAGGTCAGCCCCAGGTGCCCAGTGACGCAGTCGATGCGCGGCAACGACCCTGGCTCGCGCCCTTGGGCGCGGTAGTGATACGCCATTGCCGTCCAGTTCGAGTGGCAATCCACCAGCATCGCCAGCAGCCCGCCATAGACCAGGCCGGGCCAGCCGCAGAAGGTGCTGTCGGGAGAATGGGTGCAGACCACATGGACGCCATCATCGGCCCAATGGCTTTTCAGATGCAGGCCGCTCGGGTGGGCCGAGCCGCAGCCATAGCAGACGCCGTCCGGCGCTGCCAGGTCCTGGAGGGAGGGTGCTGGGTTGTTCATTTGTTTCCAGATTTGTTTTTGTTGGAAAGTTCAGATGTTAACGCTGCAAGCGCCGATGCGTCATTAAGTCTCATATGGCTACCCGCCATGCCAGGAAGGAGTAAGCTAGGCGCCCAGCAAGGCCCCACATCAGAACAAGGACTGCTGCGATGATTGCTCAAGATGCCAGCTGGCATTATGCCGATGACGGTTCCCCACGCCACGCCCCCTACACCGGGCTGTTCCTGGCCTGGAGCGCCAACCGCGACCTGCTCAGCCGCGACTTCAAGGCCGATTACGACGCCGAGATCCAGGCCCTCGCCGAACGCCTGCTGACCCCGCCCGCTTCTTCCAGTTGTGCTGCGACAGCCTGCTGGTGGACGAAGACCTCAACCGCCAGGGCAATGCCTTCGCTGCCCACTACCTTGGCCGCAAGGCCCGTCCCTGCCCGACGACCTGACTCAGTTGCTCGGCATCGTCGGCATCGACGAGCCCGGCGCCAGTTGGGAACACTACGACCTGCTCGCGCCGCGCCTCGACCAACGGTTCGCCCAATGGCAGGCCGGCCAGTGAACCTGACGCGATAAAAACTGTCTTCTCGCGGTGGCTTGTCGCGGCACTCCCTGACTGACAAGCCCCGGGGACGTCCATCGGTTATCCCCTTTTTTCGTTGCGCTGGCGGCAGGCATGCCGGTCGGCGGTTTTCATTTTTTCTTCTCGGGGAAGATAACCATGCGCCTGCTTCGCCCTCTCCGCGCACGCTCCGCCGTGCTTCCCGCAGTGTTCGCCGGCCTGCTGCTGAACACCCTCGCCCATGCCGAAGAACCTGCCAGCGACGACCGCTGGGTCAGCGACAGTCTCAGCACCTACGTACGCAGCGGCCCCACCGACGGCCACCGACTGGTCGGCACTCTCAAGTCCGGGCAGAAGGTCAAGCTGCTCGGCAGCCAGGGCAACTACAGCCAGGTCCGTGGCGAGTCCGGCGATACTGTGTGGATTGCCAGCAGCGATCTGCAAAACGTGCCCGGCCAGGCCGAGCGCCTGCCGCAACTGACCGAGCGGGTCGCCCAGCTCGAGCAGGAACTGAAAACCATCGATGACAGCTGGAAGAACCGCGTCCAGGGCATGCAGGAAACCATGGACTCGCGCAAGCAACTGGTGGACGAGCTCCAGGCACGCAACCAGTCCCTCAGCGAAGAGCTCACCCAGGCCCAGTCGCAGCTGCGTGATACCCAGGCCCGTCTTGGCGACGAGAACAAGCAGGTGATGATGCGTTACATGGTGTACGGCGGCGGCATCGCCGGGGCGGGCCTGCTCGCCGGGCTGATCCTCCCGGCGCTGACCCGCAGCCGCAAGCGCAACAGCGGCTGGGCCTAATCGCGGGTAAGTGCATAGGGCCCGCTGGCAAGCTGCTCGCGCAAGAATGCCACGCACGCCCGCACCTTCGCCGAGGCAGACGAGCGTACCGCCGTCACCGCCCAGATATCGGCCGGCTGGTACCAGGCCGGCAGCACCTGCACCAGTGCGCCGCTGGCCAGGCTGTTGGCGATGTCCCACTGCGAAGCCATGATGATGCCGTGGCCATCATGGGCCCACTGGCGCACGATATCGCTGTGATTGGACGCCATGGGCCCGGTGACCTTGACCGTTTCCGCGCCGTTGGGGCCGACCAGGCGCCAGACCCCGAAACGGTCGTCGCGGCTGCGAAACAACAGGCAGTCGTGCTGGGCCAGGTCCGCCGCCACCTTGGGCACCCCGCGCTGCTCCAGATACTCCGGGGCCGCCGCCAGCACCCGGGTGCTTTCGGCGATGCGGTGGGCAATCAGGTGCTTTTCCTGGACCTCGCCGACGCGAATATCGATATCGAAATTGTCAGCGATCAGGTCGACCCGGCGATCCAGCAGTTCAACCCACACCTCCAGCGCCGGATACTGGCGGCGCAGTAGCGAGAGAATCGGCGCAATATGTTCCCGGCCCAGGCGCAGGCTGGTGCACAGCCGCAATGTCCCCTGCGGCTCGCGCTGGCCGCCGGACAGCGCATCCACCATCGCCCCCACGTCTTCGAGGATCTTCTGCGCCCAGACGAAGGCGGCCTCGCCATCGCTGGTGATATTCACCCGCCGCGTGGTGCGGTTGAACAGCTTGACCCCGAGCTGTTCCTCGAGCGTGGCGATGCGCTTGCTCACATGCGCCGGCGACAGGCCGGTCTCGCTGGCGGCGGCGATGAAGCTCGAGCGCCGGGCCACTTCGCAGAACAGCTGGAGGTCACGCAGCAAGGGCTCATTATTCGCTGTGAGCACATTCTGATTCTTCATTGCGCCCGATTATCTCCTGGGACTTTTTATTTAGGCTCTCACATAACCTGCTTTGCCTTGAAGCAGGATTAAAAAAAACAAGAGAGACCCATGAAGAAGATCCGCATTGCCGTGGCCGGCGCCGGGCTGATCGGCCGCCGCCATATCGAACTGATCCAGGCCAGCAGCGAGTGCGAACTGGCCGCCATCGTCGATCCGCTGCCGGCTACCGCCGCCTATGCCGAAGGCCTCGGCGTGCCGCTGTTCGCCGATCTCGACAGCCTGCTCGCCAGCGAACGACCCGATGGCGTGATTCTCGCCACGCCCAACCAGCTGCATGTCGAAGGCGCCCTGGCCTGCGTCGCCCGTGGCGTGCCGGCGCTGATCGAGAAACCGGTCGCCCACACCCTGGACGAAGGCAAGCGCCTGCTGGCCATTGCCGAACAGGCCGGGGCCAGGTTGCTGGTCGGCCATCACCGTGCCCATAGCGCGATCCTGGAAAAGGCCCGGGAGGTGATCGCCGAGGGCGTGCTGGGCAACCTGGTGGCGGTGATGGGCAGCGCGCTGTTCTACAAGCCCGACGACTACTTCGACGCCGCCCCCTGGCGCCGCGAGGCCGGTGGCGGACCGGTGCTGATCAACATGATCCATGAAATCGGCAACCTGCGTTCGCTGTGCGGCGAGATCGTCGCGGTACAGGCCCAGGCGTCCAGCGCCACCCGTGGTTTCGCCGTGGAGGACACGGTGTCCATCAGCCTGCGCTTCGCCAGTGGCGCGCTGGGCACCTTCATGCTTTCCGATACCGCCGCCTGTGCCCGCAGTTGGGAACAGACCGCGCGGGAAAACCATGACTACCCGAGTTATGCCGACGAGGACTGCTACGTGCTGGCCGGCACCCAGGGTTCGCTGTCGATCCCGACCATGCGTCTGAAGTACTACGGTAAACGCGAGGATCGCTCGTGGTGGAAGCCGTTCGAGACGGCGGTAGCGCAGTTGCAGGAAGCCGATCCGCTAGCGCGTCAACTGGCGCACTTCTGCCAGGTGATCCGCGGTGAAGCGCAGCCGCTGGTCAGTGTGAGGGATGGACTGCGCAACCTGCAGATCGTCGATGCGATCAGCGAGGCGGCGCGGACCGGGCAGATCGTTTCGACCGAAGAGTTGTAGAGACCTTTCGGGCCTTATCGCTGGCAAGCCAGCTCCCACAGGTATCGAGTGCACCGCTGGACCTGTGGGAGCTGGCTTGTCGGACCGCCGCACCGCAGCGATGAGGCCCTCGAGAACACCATAAAAACAACAAGAGTGAACACCATGGCCACACACGACAACAACCGGCAAACCCGCAAGGCCACCGCCAGCGGCTGGGTCGGTTCCGCCCTCGAATACTACGATTTCTTCATCTACGCCCAGGCCGCTGCGCTGATCTTCCCGCAGATCTTCTTCCCCGCTGGCGACCCGAAACTGGCGATCATCGCCTCCCTGGCCACCTACGGCGTCGGTTACCTGGCCCGCCCGGTCGGCGCTTTCGTGCTCGGCCACTGGGGCGACACCCGCGGGCGCAAGAACGTGCTGCTGCTGTGCATGTTCCTGATGGGCATCGCCACCTTCGCCGTCGGCCTGCTGCCAACCTTCAACCAGATCGGCTACTGGGCTCCGGCCCTGCTGGTGGTGCTGCGCCTGATCCAGGGCTTCGCCGTGGCCGGCGAAATCGCCGGGGCCAGCTCGATGATCCTCGAACACGCGCCACCGGGACGCCGCGGCTTCTTCGCCAGTTTCACCCTGCAAGGCGTGCAGGCCGGCCAGGTGCTGGCGGCGGCGATCTTCCTGCCCCTGGCCTACTTCATGCCGGAAGACGCCTTCAACAGTTGGGGCTGGCGCATTCCCTTCCTGCTCAGCGCCGTGGTACTGATCGCCGCCTTCATCATCCGCCGCGAGGTCAAGGAACCGGAGGCCTTCGTGCAGAAGGTCGAAAAGGTCGCCCGCACCCGCTCGCCGATCCGCGAAGCCTTCAAGTACAGTTGGCACGGCATGCTGGTGGTGTTCGGCGTGTCGCTGATGAACGTGATCCCGGTGGTCACCACCATCTTTGGCGCTGCGTACGCGGTTCAACCGGCCTATGGCATCGGTTTCGACAAGAGCGTGTACCTATGGATCCCTGTGGTCGGCAATATCGTCGCGGTGCTGGTCATCCCCTTCGTCGGCAACCTGTCCGACCGTATCGGCCGGCGCCCGCTGATCATCGGCGCGGCGATCGGTTGCGGCCTGATGTCGTTCCTCTACCTGTACGCCATCAGCATCCATAGCGTACCGTTGGCCTTCGCCGCCTCGCTGCTGATGTGGGGCACGATCTACCAGGGCTACAACGCGATCTTCCCGAGCTTCTTCCCCGAGCAGTTCCAGACCCACTACCGGGTCTCGGCGATGGCCGTGGCCCAGAACATCGGCTACATGATCACCGCCCTGTTGCCGGCGCTGTTCACCGCCGTGGCTCCGCCGGGTTCGGACAACGTGCCGCTACTGATCGGCGCGATCACCTGCGTGGTCACCGCCATTTCGGCGATCGCCGCCTGGAGCGCCCCGGAAACCTACCGCACCCCGCTGGACCAGCTCGGCAAGCCCGACGCCGTGGCCCTCGACAAGACCACCTACGACGCGCAACGGGCCAAGGCCCTGCGCAGCAACGCCTGACCAAGGAACCTTTTGCCCATGAAAACCGTACTCGTCCTCAACGGCCCCAACCTCAACATGCTCGGCCTGCGCCAGCCCGAAGTGTATGGCCGCGAGACCCTCGCCGATGTGGAAGCCCTGTGCCGCGCCGCCGGCGCCCGGCACGACCTGGCCATCGAATTCCAGCAGACCAACCATGAGGGCCAGATGATCGACTGGATCCACCAGGCCCGTGGCCGGGTCGCCGGTATCGTCATCAACCCGGGTGCCTGGACCCACACCTCGGTGGCCATCCACGATGCCCTGATCGCCGCCGAAGTGCCGGTGATCGAGGTGCATATCTCCAACGTGCATCGCCGCGAAGCCTTCCGCCATCACTCCTATGTATCGCTGGTGGCGCAATCGGTGCTGGCCGGTTTCGGCACCCACGGCTATGTGCTGGCGGTCGATCACTTCGCCCGGCAACTGCAGGGAGCCTAATGTGAAAGTCCTCGCCGATCCGTACGGCCCCCTGCGCCCGGGCTTCGTCGGCGGTGGGCTGGAGTCATCTATCGGCTCCTGACACACTTCGCACTTGAGCTGCTTTCCGGTGCTTGGACGTTCAGACATTTCAAGCGGCTTCTTGGGAGTTTTCCTATATACCACTGGTTGACCGGCAGTCAGGATTCCGGGGAATTCGTTCCCCGGGACATCCGCCATGGCCGTTCAATCCGATCTGCGCTTCACCTTCACCGCAGCAGCCGGTGAATTCGAAGTCGTCGAGTTCCACCTCACCGAGGCCCTTTCCGAAACCTTTCGCCTCGAAGTCGACCTGAGCAGCACCGATGCCGCCGTGAAGTTCGGCGAGATCCTCGACCGCCCCGCGCTGTTCACCCTCTGGCAGGGCGGCCAGCCCGTACGCTACGTCCACGGTTCGGTCAGCGGCTTCCAGCAAGGTGAGACCGGCTTTCGCCACACCCGCTACCGTGCGCTCGTCGAACCCCGCCTGGCCCGCCTGCAGCTGTGTTCGGACTGGCGCATCTTCCAGACCCTCAGCGTGCCCGACATCGCCAACGTGATGCTGAAGAAGCACGCCCTCACCCTCGACTACGAACTGCGCGCGGCCAAGGCCCACACTGTGCGCGAGTACTGCGTCCAGGCCGGCGACACCGACTATCACTTCGTCGAACGCATCATGCGCGAGGAAGGCTTTTTCTACGGTTTCCTGCACAGCGAGGAAGGGCATCGCCTGATCCATTGCGACTACCTGTGGATCTTCGGCAAGCAGCCCGGCCCGCCGGTGGAATACAACCCCAAGCCCGGCGCCGACCGCCCGGGCCCGGCGCTGCACCGCTTCACCTACACCGAGAACGTGCGCAGCGCCCGCCAGGTGCAGCGCGACTACAGCTTCAAGAACCCGAAATACACTGAACAGAGCACGTACACGGCCACCGACCTCAAGCACCAGGCGGACAGCTACGAACGCTACGACTACCCCGGTCGCTACCGCGGAGAAAAGCCCGGCGAGGCCTTCAGCCGCAGCCGCCTGCTCGGCCTGCGCGGTGACGCCTGCCAGGTCATTGCCGAGGGCGACGACGCTCGGTTGGTGCCGGGCCTGTTCTTCGACCTGGTCGGCCATCCTCGCGAGGAATTGAACCGCGGCTGGCGCCCGGTGCACCTGGAGCACCACGGCAAGCAGTACGTCAGCCAGGCCGAGGAAAGTGCCGAAGCCGACTGCGGCACCCACTACAACTGCATCGCCACCCTGGTGCCACACGATGCCGAATGGCGCCCCGAGCCGCTGCCCAAACCTCGTATCGACGGCCCTCAGATGGCCACGGTGGTGGGGCCGCAGGGTGAGGAAATCCATTGCGATGAATACGGCCGGGTGAAGGTGCAGTTCCCGTGGGACCGGTTGGGCAAGAACGACGAACACAGCTCCTGCTGGATCCAGGTTTCGCAGAACATCGCTGGTGCGCTGTGGGGCATATGGCGATACCGCGCATCGGTCAGGGCGTGATCGTCAGCTATCAGAACGGGGATGCCGACCAGCCCGTGATCACCGGTCGGTGCGTGACGGCACTTCAGCGCCCGCCCTACCCACGTCGGGCACGACCGCAGCGAGCGGGTGGACAACGACGAGAGCCTTACCGTTGGCCACGACCGCAAGGACACGGTGGGCAATGACGAAACACTGCTCATCGGGCAGAACCGGCGGCATGAGATCGGCAACAACGACGAACTGGTCATCGATCGCAACCATACCATCACCATCGGCAGGGACCGCAGCGAAGAGGTTCGCGGAAACCGCCGTGACACGACCGCCGCCAATCATCGGGTGGAGATCGGAGGGCATATGGAACAAAACGTACAAGGAGCAGTCAGCCTGCACGCAGGCCAGCGCATCGTCCAGCACACCAAGGTCTTCGAAATCCATTGCGCCGACGCGCTGAACATCAAGGGGCCGGGGGCTCACTGCGTATCGACGCTGCGGGTATCACCCTGGATGGCATCACGCTCCAGCAGCGAGGGCCACTGACGGTCGACCCACGAGGAAACAGCAACAGTATCGCCATGTCCGGCGTGGCGGACGTGAGCGAACCCGTGTGTGTGGGATGTCTGCTCAAGGCTATCGCCGAGGGGAACAACCTGATCCCGATGGAAGGAGCACCTGCGGCATGATGACACCCTTCGAACGTCTACTGGTGGAGCAACTCAGGCCGCTGCCAGACCATCGCCTGACAGCCATCGTGGAAATGGCTCGCCTGTCGCCTCCCGAGCGTCGCCAGGTTTTCGATACATTCGGCAACGCCGGCTATCCGATCCTGCAACAGGACCACTTTGCCAATCTTCGGGACATCGGTCCCTGGTTGTTCTGCTCCGGGGAGCGCACCGGCCTGCAAGGCCAGTACGAATTCCATCATGACCTGAGCAACGTGGCAGGCGATGCACCGAGCAGTTGGCTGATAAGTGCCCTGGAACCCTCCAGGCTCGCTTTCCACCTCGGCGAGGCCGCCATTGCCCGAGGCCCGGACGGACGCACCCACCTGCTGCGCTTCTACAGCGAGAAAGCCTTTCCCGTTCTGCATTCCCGCCAGGACCTGCCTGGCATCGTGCACCTGCTTGCCCCAATCCACTCATGGTGGCTCAGGGAGCCCGAGTCTGACCTAGATGATGGAGAAAAAGGCTGGCGACGCTATGCCGGCAAGGACCGGGCGGACTACTGCGGCGTTCCGCCGATCTACCTTGACCAGCTCTGTTGGGATGACCTGACGGGTGACAGGCTCAGCTACCGGCTGGTCGATCTGATCGACCAGCTGCAGGTAACGCCGGCCACCGAGGGCTGCCATGGCAAGCGTCTGGCACAAGTTCGCAGGCTGCTGGCCGAGGCGCGTCGAATGGGTTTCAGGCAGCAAGCAGACCAGAGCGACTACGCCCTGCTCATGGCCTTGCATGACCGGGCCTTGCGCGGTGGCCTTCCATTACAGGCCGCACTGAAAGACGCTCTTGAAGGCAAGCAACCCCTCGCCCAGGCGCTGAAACGGCACATTACTCCGACAATGCTGACGAGCCCCCACCATGTCTAACCTGGAAAAAACCTTCGAACTCTGCGAGCTAATGCGTACATGGTTGCAAGGTCAGGTACAGGGCTCGGCCACCACCTGCACGCGCACCTTCTCTTTCCTCCCGCTGCGCTATGGCGCAGTGGGCGGCAGCGCGAGCCAGAAGGGACAACTGCCCTTCCTGCCGCCGCACCTGAGCCGCCCGACAAAGGTCGGTCGGCTCAGCGAGTCCGCCTATGCCCTGCGCCCTCTGCGCGAGGGATTCCTCTATGTCCTCATCAAGCGCAAGGAAGCAGCCTACGCCTGGCATAGCCAGTACCGCGTCTCGGCTATCGGCGTACTCGACTTCATTGACCCCGACCGACCCTGGGCCAACCGGCTCCGACCTTTGGCCCAGGCGCAGTGAAGGCCCCAACCTGGATGCTGCGGCTGCACGACATGGACGGCATCGATGACCTGCGCTTTCTCTACAGCCCGGCGCCCCTCACCCAGACAGTGCGTGACAGGTTCCGCCAGCTTGCCAAGTACCGCGACACCATGACCTCGGTGGATATCGCCGGACTGCTCTCGGCAGAACCACCCATCATGCCCAACGTGCTCACCCGCAATGCCCTCGACCTGATCACGGACTTCGCGGCAGACAGCAAGCCCACGCTCAAGGAGCACCTCAAGACACAGGCCTTCCTGCCCTTCCCGCCACCCCGGCAGGCAGTCTCCGCAGAAATGCGGCCTGCTGCCGGACGTGACACTCAAGGCGGAGTCGCCATCGTCCTGAATGATGCCCTCGGCATGGTTCAGGAGCTCAATGCCTGGCGTAACGCGAGCAGCGACTCACTCGACACCTTCATGGCCAAAGAGGATGAAGAAAAGGTCGACAACCAGCGCAAGTTCACCATCGCCTTCGCTATCGACAACATCAGGAAGCTGGTGGAGGACGAGGCCGAGGCCAGCTATCGCAATCATCAGAACACTATCGGCGTGCGTTACACCGACCCGGAGTACCAGGCGGGCAACAGGTATGCAGTAGTGCAATCCTCCGGCAACTACCAGAGCTTCCGCAATCCGACCCAGCAACGGCAGGTACAGGACGCCGCGATCAAGGCCGCACGCGCCAGCAGTTGGGACAAGTACGCGCCCTATATCGACGAGCAAAGGCGCCAGGATTTCCTCAAGCACTATCAAGCCGAGGTTGCCAAGGCCGATGCGGCTCGCAATGCACGCACGGCGGATCACCTGCTCTGGCTGCAGAGCGAACAGTTGCTCGATGCCCTCGAAGTGTTCGACCGTGATGACACGGAACAAGCGCTGTTGTTCGAAGACCAGATGGGCAAGGCCATCGCCGGAATGAATGCCACCGAAGCTGGCCAGGCGTTGCTGGAGCGCTGGCGCGAGGCCGGTGTCTCCCGGGACAACCTGTACTGGCGGTCGCTGGCGCAGAACCAGCAGGCGGCCGAAAATGAAGTGGCTGCGTTGTACCAGGAGCGCAACACGCTGGAGAACATCGACCCTGTCGCCCTGCAGGACCGCCTGAAGAAGCTGGCCGTTGTCTACGACCGCGCCCATGCCTTCATGGACGAGCTGGCCGCGGGCACGGGCGGACCACCGTCCAGCTACCTGGTGGGCGGGGCCATGCTGATCAATACCCTTGGCAACTCCCTGCTCCAGAACCAGCCTGCGACCCTTCTGGACAAGCCCGTCAACAAGGTGGCGGCAGCGGTGCTGCAGGCGGAACTGGGGCGCTATGCACAGAACATCCAGCTCGAAATGCGTGGCGGGAAACCCCTCGGTCGCGGCGCGTCTGCGCGCATCGATCGAGCTGCGCAACGTAGCTTCGACGACGCGCTTCGAGGAGGGCGCCACGGGCCGATGGTAGAAATGCGGCTTGGCGGGGTCCTGGCGGTGCTGGATGTCTGGAATCTGCTCAACAAGCTGGCGGTCGAGGACAAAGGCAGCAGGCAATATGCCGAGTTGGTAGCCGCGATACTGGCGGTGACGGCTGCTGGTGTCGAAATCGGCGCGGCGGCGGTGGCGTTTGGTTCGCTGAGCGGGAGCGCTGCGGTTCAGCAAGGGGCCAAGGTGTTTGGGGGTGGCTTGAGGTTGGGGGCGGGGGTTCTGGCAGCAACTGCCGGGGCCGTAGGGGCGTACTACGACTACGCTGACTTTATGGAACAGTGGCGTTTGGAGCGATACTCCTCGGCATACATTTATCTTCTTCGCGCAACAGCTCAAACAGGCGCGGCGACATTGTCAATTGCAGTTGGGCTGGCGTATGCGACGCCATACTTTGAATACTTGGTGAAAAAGTATGGAACGCGTACCGTTATTGGAAAGGCCATGATCTTTGGGATGCAGGGATCGGCCGCAATGGCTGCTCGAATGGTACCAATGCTTCGTCTGTTTTTAAGTGCGAATCTTGTGATATTGGCGCTGGTTCTGATAGAGATGTTCCTGCTACCAACTCCTCTGCAGCGTTATCTGGACCACAGCACATTCCGCAAAGAGCGTAGAAACGGAGTGGCAGAAACGGAAGTTAAAGAAATCGAAATCATGCAAAATGCACTGAAGAGCCCGCGCTAATGTATTTTCTGGAACGAGGATTTGAATGGTCTAAAAAACAGCTGAGTTACGAAGAAGCTACTGAAGAATACAAAGCCCGAATACGTCAGCAAGGGCAAGCCGAACTTCATACTCCAGCGGATGTCAGAGAGCCTGTCTCAAATAACCCCTCTAACAACTGCTCACTTTATGAGCATAACGATTTCTACATTGACCTCCGAACCCCGAGCGATGAAAAACGAGGCTTGATTACTTTTTTCTTCCTTATATTGGGGGGCATGCTTGCTTGGGCAGGCATGGCTACGATCTGGTTCGCTGTCAGTGATTTCATGGCCACTGATAGAGGCACAAGCTGGGAGTTCTACATATTTGGGCTAACTTTTGCTCCATTGACTGCAAACATCGCATTATATTTCTTCCTCAAATTTTCGATTAAATTTTTTCGATTAGAATCATTGACCGCCCGCCGCATCATCGTCCGATTCAACCGCATCACCCGAAAAGTCTACCTCCTCCGTCCCAAGCACCTGGGCGGCATCCGGATCATGGACTGGGACAAGACCGAGATCCTTATCGACAAGAAAATGAGCGAACTCGAAGGTACCGGCGGCTTCGTCATCCTGGTCTGGGACAAAGGCGATGGCGTGGATCTGCAGGGCACCCCCACCGATAACATCGAAGTCACCTTCATCGGCAAACCCACCCGCAACGCCAGTGAACTGCTGGCGTTCTGGGAATACATCCGCCGCTACATGGAAGACGGCCCCGCCGCCGCGCCAGCCCCAAAGAAACTCATCTGCAAATTCCCCTGGCCCTGGCTTTCGCTCAAGGCCGCCTGGGGATTGGACACCAGCTTCTTCCGCCAGAGCGAACTACGGGTATTCGTGTTGCTCAACTTGCTGCTATGGCCCGTTATCCTGATCCACGCCACCGGCCACTGGTTATCACTCCTGCTTTGCTATGAGCCAAGGTTTCCGAAGGTCATCGAAGAAGCCGGGCGTTGATCGATCATCTGTCCGGCGATCCGGCAATCCCCCTAGCCTCTGCTACCGTGGAAATACCACTCCACCCCCACGCAGCACAGGTGACCCCTCATGGCGCGCACCACTCCCATCGAGCTGTACCGCAATATCGGCATCGTCGCCCACGTCGATGCCGGCAAGACCACCACTACCGAGCGCATCCTGTTCTACACCGGGGTCAACCATAAGATGGGCGAGGTCCACGACGGCGCCGCGACCATGGACTGGATGGCCCAGGAACAGGAACGCGGCATCACCATCACCTCGGCGGCGACCACGGCCTTCTGGCAGGGCTCGACCAAGCAGTTCGCCGACAAGTACCGCTTCAATATCATCGACACCCCCGGCCACGTGGACTTCACCATCGAGGTGGAACGCTCCCTGCGCGTGCTCGACGGCGCGGTGGTGGTGTTCAGCGGCGCCGATGGCGTCGAGCCGCAGTCCGAAACGGTGTGGCGCCAGGCCAACAAGTACCATGTGCCGCGCCTGGCCTACGTGAACAAGATGGACCGTCAGGGCGCCGACTTCCTGCGCGTGGTCAAGCAGATCGACCAGCGCCTCGGCCATCACCCGGTGCCGATCCAGCTGGCGATTGGCGCCGAGGAACACTTCGCCGGGCAGATCGACCTGGTGAAGATGAAGGCCATCTACTGGAACGAGGACGACCAGGGCACCAGCTACCGCGAGGAAGACATCCCCGCCGAACTGCTGGAGCAAGCCCGGGAATGGCGCGCGCATATGATCGAAGCCGCCGCCGAGGCCAACGACGAGTTCATGACCCTCTATCTGGACGGCATCGAACTGAGCAACGAGCAGATCAAGGCCGGCCTGCGCCAGCGCACCCTGGCCAACGAGATCGTTCCGGCGATCCTCGGCTCGTCGTTCAAGAACAAGGGCGTGCCGCTGATGCTCGATGCCGTGATCGACTACCTCCCCGCCCCTCGGAGATCCCGGCGATCAACGGCACCGACCCGGACCACGAGGACCGGCACCTGGAGCGCCACGCCGACGACAACGAGCCGTTCTCGGCCCTGGCCTTCAAGATCGCCACCGATCCCTTCGTCGGGACCCTAACTTTCGCCCGGGTTTATTCCGGCGTGCTCAGTTCCGGCGACGCCGTGCTCAACTCGGTCAAGGGCAAGAAGGAACGGGTCGGCCGCATGGTGCAGATGCACGCCAACCAGCGCGCCGAGATCAAGGCGGTGTGCGCCGGGGACATTGCCGCGCTGATCGGCATGAAGGACGTGACCACCGGCGACACCCTGTGCGATATCAACAAGCCGATCATCCTCGAACGCATGGACTTCCCCGACCCGGTGATCTCGGTGGCGGTAGAACCCAAGACCAAGGCCGACCAGGAAAAAATGGGCATCGCCCTCGGCAAGCTGGCCCAGGAAGACCCGTCGTTCCGGGTCAAGACCGACGAGGAAACCGGGCAGACCATCATCTCCGGCATGGGCGAACTGCACCTGGACATCATCGTCGACCGCATGCGCCGCGAGTTCGGGGTCGAGGCCAATATCGGCAAACCCCAGGTGGCGTACCGCGAGAAGATCCGCAACACCTGCGAGATCGAAGGCAGGTTCGTCCGCCAATCCGGCGGGCGCGGCCAGTACGGCCACTGCTGGATCCGCTTCGCGCCGGGTGACGAAGGCAAGGAAGGCCTGGAATTCCTCAACGAGATCGTCGGCGGCGTGGTGCCGCGCGAGTACATCCCGGCCATCCAGAAAGGCATCGAGGAACAGATGCAGAACGGCGTGGTTGCCGGCTATCCGCTGATCAGCCTCAAGGCCGCGGTATTCGACGGCTCGTACCACGACGTCGACTCCAACGAGATGGCGTTCAAGATCGCCGCGTCCATGGCCACCAAGCAACTGGCGCAAAAAGGCGGCGCGGTGCTGCTGGAGCCGGTGATGAAGGTGGAAGTGGTGACGCCCGAGGAATTCATGGGCGACATCATGGGCGACCTGAGCCGCCGTCGCGGCTTGATCCAGGGCAGCGAGGACACCCCGGCGGGCAAGGTGGTGCGGGCCGAAGTGCCGCTGGGCGAAATGTTCGGCTACTCCACCGAGATGCGCTCGATGACCCAGGGCCGGGCCAGCTATTCGATGGAGTTCACTCGCTATGCGGAAGCACCGGCGAGCATTGCCGATGTGATCATCAAGAAGCAGGGATGATGAACCCGGCAGCGGCGATGGTACGGACAACCGGCCATCGCCGCCCGGCCTTCAGACCAGCAATCGGGTGACCGTCAGGCCAGCCCGCTGCTTGCTGGCGTCACGCACGGTCGCCGTGGCCAGCACCTTGTCGGCGGACTGGGCCAACAAGCGAGGTTGCCCGTCCTCGACGAAGCCGCCATCCAGGCCGGCACTGGCCACGCCGAACGAGCTATCCAGGCTGCCGCTTGCCGTGACACGTCTGACGATCAATTGCTGCGTGCGGCTGTCCAGTTCCAGGGTGAGAATACGGCCAGCAGCGTCGAGCAGCATGTCTCGTGGTGTGGTCTCACCCAGTTCGACAGGCCTGCCCCCATTGAAGGCGCTGTCGACACTGCCATTGAGCAGGAGCCTGGCCAGGAACCCGCGGTCGGCGAAGTCTGCATCGCTGCCTTGTCCAAGCGCAACAATCCGCCCGTCGGGCTGCTCCAGCAGGCGCTCGATACACATGTCCTTCAGCGAACCCAGCGGCAGGCTGACGAAAGAGGTCATGGCCAAGGAAAGATCAGGTGCTGCCGTGTCGTAGAAACGCTCCACGCTGGCCTGCGACATGCAGCTACCACCGAACAGCAGACGACCATCCTCCTGACGAGCAGCGGCATGCAGGCTGGTGTGCTCGCCGAACCCCAGCACACCGCGCCTGCCAAAGGTCTTGTCCAGTTGCCCCGTACTGCTGATCCGCACCGCGCCGCTGCGGTCCAGCCCTATGGCTACACCCTCGCACACGGCGATCAGGTTGCCGTCCTTCTGCACCAGCAGCGCACGGGCGAAGCGGCTTCTCACCAGCGGTGCGAAGAGCACCGTGCCGCCGCTGCCGAAGCTGCTGTCGAGGCGCCCGTCGGCCAGGAAACAGGCGAGAAAAAACTCTTCATCAGCATTGCGGTCATTCGGCGGGCGCCGCGCGCCAAGTGCGACCAGGCGCGTGTCGGGCAACTGGACGCAATCCGCCACGGATACCTCGAACCCCGCAAACAGCTCGCGGACCGCCACGCCCTTGTCGGCAAACGTCGCATCGAGGACGCCATTGGCAGTGAAGCGCGCCAGGGTCAGGGCATTGGGCTTGAGCGAACCGACGCCGATGGCGACGATTTCCTTGGCCGGGCCCAGGATGGCTCGGGCGACATAGTCCTGCCCTGGCAACTCAAAGCGCAGCGTGCCGCCATTACCGAACGAAGCATCCAGCTTGGCCGTGGACGGCCGGGTTTGTACGTTCATTGCTCATCTCCATCGACACTGAGGGTGTCGGATGGACCGCCGCCCTGCCGGGCCTCATCCGTGAACCTATTCAATCCTTGTCGACTAGCGCACGCACCTGACAGAAATACCAGGTGCGCGCGTATCAGTGCTCCACGCTGGCGCGCTTGAGCAACTGCTTGCAACGCTCCGACAGATGCACCACCCGCAGGTGCTTCCCCGCCTTCTCATACCGCTCGCGCAAGGTCTTCAACGCCGCGATGGCCGAGTAATCGACGAAGCTCAGGTGCCGGCAGTCCAGCGTTACCTGCGCCGGATCATTGGCTGGGTCGAACTGGTCGAGAAACGGTGTAGACGAGGCGAAGAACAACGTTCCATGCACCCGGTACAGCCGGCTGCCGTCCGCTTCGTCATGGATGTCGGCATACAGCTCGCGGGCGTGCTGCCAGGCGAAGTTGATCGCGGCGATGACGATGCCGAACAGCACCGCCGTGGCCAGGTCGGTGAACACCGTGACCACGGTCACCGCGACGATGGCCAGCACATCGCTGGCCGGCACCTTGCGCAATACCCGCAGCGAGGCCCAGGCGAAGGTCTGCTGGGCGACCACGAACATCACCCCGACCAGCGCCGCCAGCGGGATCTCCTCGATCAGCGGCGAGAGGAACAACACGAACAACAGGATCATCACCCCCGCCACGACTCCGGACAGGCGTCCGCGCCCGTTGGAGCCGAGGTTGATGACGGTCTGCCCGATCATCGCGCAACCGCCCATGCCGCCACACAGCCCTGAAACCATGTTGGCCGCGCCAAGGGCCACGCATTCGCGGTCGGGGTGGCCGCGGCTCTCGGTGATTTCGTCGGTGAGGTTGAGGGTCAGCAGGGTTTCCAGGAGGCCGACCAGGGCCATCAGCACCGCGTAGGGGGCGATGATGCGCAGGGTTTCCAGGTTCCACGGTACTTGTGGCAAGGCCAGGGACGGCAGGCCGCCGGCGATATGGGCCATGTCGCCAAGGGTACGGGTTGGCAGATCGAGCAGCCAGACCAGCATGCCGACACCGAGGATCGCCACCAGCGCGGGCGGCACTGCGCGGGTCAGTTTCGGCAGGGTATGGACCACCAGCATGGTCAGGCCCACCAAGCCAAGCATCAGCCACAACGCCGGGCCTTGCAGCCAGTGCTCGCCATCCTTGAAATGTTCCAGCTGGGCCATGGCGATCACGATGGCCAGGCCGTTGACGAAGCCGAGCATCACCGGATACGGCACCAGGCGCACCAGCTTGCCCAGGCGCAGCAGGCCGAACAGCATCATCAGCAGCCCGCCCAGCAGCACCGTGGCCAGCAGGTACTGCACGCCCTGCTGCACCACCAGGGCGACGATCACCACGGCCATGGAGCCGGCCGCGCCGGAAATCATTCCCGGGCGGCCGCCGAACAAGGCCGTCAGGGTGCAGATGATGAAGGCGCCGTACAGGCCCATCAGCGGATTGAGGTGCGCGACCAGGGCGAAGGCGATGCACTCCGGCACCAAGGCGAACGACGTGGTCAGACCGGCGAGGACATCGCTGCGCACGCGCAGGGCCCGGTTTCGGGTGTGGGTATGGGACATCGGGGAATTCCGTGAGGGCAAGCCAGGCGGGGAAAAATCGTTAGCAAGCTTACCGGATTCGCCATGGCCGACACAAAACCCTGTGGGGCTTGCCAGCGATAGGGGCCTGACCTGACAGCATCATTGCTCATGCCGGCCTCATCGCCGGCAACGCCGGCTCCCACAGGGCCCTGAGTCAGCCGCACGATTTGGATGTGGCACTGAACTTGTGGGAGCTGGCTTGCCAGCGATAGGGCCCGACCTGGCAGCATCTTTGTCAGTGCCGGCCTCATCGCTGGCAAGCCAGCTCCCACAGGGTCAGTGCTGAACACAAATCCTGTGGTTGACTCAGGATCCTGGGGGAGCCGGCGTTGCCGGCGATGAGGCCGGCATAGGCAATGATGGTGTCCGGACGGACCAATCGCTGGCAAGCCAGCAGGGTTCTCCGGTGCTCCGGCTATTTCCTTATAACCACTATGGCTATTGACCACCCGCTCGCCCCCGCCCCATGCTCCGCCTCTCCAACCCTTTCAAGGAACGACTGCATGAAGCTGGAAACCCTGGCCATCCACGCGGGCTTCAGCCCGGACCCGACCACCAGGGCGGTGGCCGTGCCGATCTACCAGACCACCTCCTTCGCCTTCGACGATACCCAGCATGGCGCCGACCTGTTCGACCTGAAGGTTGCCGGCAATATCTATTCGCGGATCATGAACCCCACAAACGATGTGCTGGAACAACGCATGGCCGCGCTCGAGGGCGGGGTCGGGGCGCTGGCGGTGGCCTCGGGCATGGCGGCGATCACCTATGCGATCCAGACCATCGCCGAAGTCGGCGACAATATCGTTTCCGTGGCCAAGCTGTATGGCGGTACCTATAACCTGCTGGCCCATACCCTGCCACGTATCGGCATCCAGACCCGCTTCGCCCCGCACGACGATATCGCCGCCCTCGAAGCGCTGATCGACGAGCGCACCAAGGCGGTGTTCTGCGAGACCATCGGCAACCCGGCGGGCAATATCGTCGACCTGCAGGCCCTGGCCGACGCCGCGCACCGCCATGGCGTGCCGCTGATCGTCGACAACACCGTGGCCACGCCGATCCTCTGCCGGCCGTTCGAACACGGCGCCGATATCGTCGTGCATTCGCTGACCAAATACATCGGCGGCCATGGCACCAGCATCGGCGGCATCGTCATCGACTCGGGCACGTTCCCCTGGGCCGAGAACAAGGAACGCTTCGCCCTGCTCAACACCCCCGATCCGTCCTACCACGGCGTGACCTACACCGAGGCCTTCGGCCCAGCGGCGTTCATCGGCCGTTGCCGGGTGGTGCCGCTGCGCAACACCGGCGCGGCGCTGTCGCCGTTCAACGCCTTCCTGATCCTGCAAGGCCTGGAAACCCTGGCGCTGCGCATGGAACGGCATACCGAAAATGCCCTCAAGGTCGCCCGCTACCTGCAAACCCACGAGCAGGTGGCCTGGGTCAAATACGCCGGCCTGCCGGATCACCCCGAGCACGAACTGGCCCGGCGCTACACCCAGGGCAAGCCGGCGTCGATCCTCTCGTTCGGCATCAAGGGCGGCCAGCAAGCCGGGGCGCGGTTCATCGATGCCCTGAAGCTGGTGGTACGCCTGGTCAACATCGGCGACGCCAAGTCCCTGGCCTGCCACCCCGCCTCCACCACCCACCGCCAGCTCAACGACGAAGAGCTGGAGAAAGCCGGAGTGCCACGCGACATGGTGCGCCTGTCGATCGGCATCGAGCACAGCGATGACATCATCGCCGACCTCGAACAGGCCCTCGCCGCCAGCCGCGGATAACCGCCGCAACCGCCAGCCTCGCCCGACCCGATAACGATGGAGGGCGCGGGCTTGAGCGGTCCCTTTCAAATTGCCTTGCGCACATACCTTAGACGCCCGGGAAACCCCCGGATTCATTGGGGTTCACCGTTTCAGCCAATGCCGACAACATTTTCCGTAATGGCAGATTGGCATTAACGAAAACCTCGTCGATACTGGCTCCCGCACGGAATTCCTTGCCCACAACAACATAGGGATATTTGCGATGAGCCAGACCCAGCCATTGGATGTCGCCATCATCGGCGGCGGCGTATCAGGGACCTACAGCGCTTGGCGCCTGCAAGAAGCACAGGGCGATCATCAACGCATACAGTTGTTCGAATACAGCGACCGCATCGGCGGGCGTCTCTTCAGTATCAACCTGCCCGGCCTGCCCAACGTCGTCGCTGAAGTCGGCGGCATGCGCTGGATGCCGGCCACCGACGACAATACCGGCGGCCACGTGATGGTCGACAAGCTGGTCGGCGAGCTCAAGCTGGAGAGCAAGAACTTCCCCATGGGCAGCAACCTGCCGGAAAAGGATCCGGTCGGTGCCAAGGACAACCTGTTCTATCTGCGCGGCGAACGCTTCCGCCTGCGTGACTTCACCGAAGCCCCGGACAAGATCCCCTACAAACTGGCGTGGTCCGAACGCGGTTTCGGCCCCGAGGACCTGCAGGTCAAGGTGATGAACAACATCTACCCAGGCTTCGACAAGCTCAGCCTGGCCGAGCAGATGCAAGTCAAGGTGTTCGGCAAGGAGATCTGGCGCTATGGCTTCTGGGACCTGCTCTACCGCGTGCTGAGCAACGAGGGCTACCAGTTCATGAAGGACGCCGGCGGCTACGAGGCCAACGTGGCCAACGCCAGCGCGGTAACCCAGTTGCCCGCCACCGAATACAGCGACAAGACCATCTTCCTGACCCTCAAGAAAGGCTTCCAGGCCTTGCCCCTGACCCTGGCCCAACGCTTCGCCGAGGTGCCGGGCGGGTTGGTCCCGGGCGAGCAGCGCATCCGCATGAACCGCCGCCTGGCCTCGGTGCAGTTCAGCGACGACACCGAGTACCCCTACCGCCTGCACTTCCAGGCCACCCGCACCATCGACGGCAAGACCAGCGACGTGCCTGGTGCCGAGGAAATCGTCCACGCCCGCCAGGTGATCCTGGCCTTGCCGCGTCGCTCCCTGGAACTGATCCAGTCACCACTGTTCGACGACCCGTGGTTGAAGGAAAACATCGACTCGGTACTGGTGCAGTCGGCCTTCAAGCTGTTCCTCGCCTACGAGCAACCCTGGTGGCGCAGCCAGGGCCTGGTGGCCGGGCGCTCGGTCACCGACCTGCCGATCCGCCAGTGCTACTACATGGGCACCGAGTGCGAGCAGGACGGCGGCGAGAAAACCCTCAACTCGCTGCTGATGGCCTCCTACAACGACATCGGCACCGTGCCGTTCTGGAAGGGCCTGGAGGACGGCGCGCCGTTCGAGGGCTACCAGCCGAAAAGCCTGCTGGGCCGCGTCGATGCCAATGAAGTGGTGCCGAAGATGCAATACCAGATCAGCGAAGAGATGGTGCGCATCGCCCAACGCCAGGTCACCTCGCTGCACGACCAGATCGAACTGCCGGCGCCCTATTCGGCGGTCTACCACGCTTGGGATGCAGACCCGTTCGGCGGCGGCTGGCACGAATGGAAGGCCAACTACCGCCTCGACCTGATCATCCAGCGCATGCGCCATCCGGTGCAGGAGCAGGAGGTGTACATCGTCGGTGAAGCCTATTCCTACGGCCAGGGTTGGGTCGAAGGTGCACTGACTACCGCCGAATCCACCCTGCAGGACTTCTTCGGCCTGCCCCGTCCGGCCTGGCTGCCCGAGGCCTACCAGTTGCTGCCCGCCCCGGCGCCGGTCGATATCGACAATCCGCCGGCCCTGGCCTGCACCGACTGCAAGAAGACCCTGACCGAAGTTACCGAATTCGCCTACACGGGGATCAAAGCATGAGCAGCGCACCTTTCACCGTTGCCGACTACCTGCTGACCCGTCTGAAGGAACTGGGCCTGACCAAGGTCTTCCAGGTGCCCGGGGACTACGTGTCCAACTTCATGAACGCCCTGGAAGCCTTCGACGGCATCGACGCGGTGGGCGAAGTCTATGAAATGGGCGCCGCCTACGCCGCCGACGGCTATGCCCGGGTGCACGGCATCGGCGCCGTCTCCCTGCAATATGGCGTGGGCACCTTCAGCGCGGTCAACGCCATCGCCGGTTCCTTCGTCGAGCGCGCCTCGGTGGTGGTGATTTCCGCCAGCCCGTCCACCCAGAACCGCGAGCGGGCACGCCAGCAGCATGTGCTGTTCCACCATTCGACCGGCAACTTCGAGGCCGATCGCAATGTGCTGGAGCAGGTTACCGTGGCCTGCGAGATCATCTCCGACGCGCGCCAGGCGCCCTGGCAGATCGATAGCGCGCTGATCGCCGCCATCACCCATCGCCAGCCGGTGTACCTGGAGGCGTGGAAGGACGTCTGGGGCCTGGAATGTTCGCAGCCGCAAGGCACCCTGAGCCCTGCGCCACGGCCCTCCAACCCGGACGCGCTCAAGCTGCTGGTGGACAACAGCGTCAAGCGCCTGGCCGAAGCGAAGAAACCGCTGGTGCTGCTGGGCGTGGAAGTCATGCGCTATGGCCTGCAGGACGCCGTGCAACGGCTGATCGATGGCTGCCAGTTGCCGTTCAGCACCACCCTCGACGCCAAGACCGTTCTCGACGAAAGCCAGGCGCCGTTCATCGGCACCTATGCCGGCCCGGCCTCGCGCCTGGAAACCTCGCCCCAGGTGCTGGATGCCGACTGCATCCTGGCCATCGGAGTGATTTTCACCGACGACTACCTGGACCTGCTGGGCAAGCGCTTCGAGCAGATCATCCAGGTCAACTGCGACCTGGCCCGCACCGGCGCCGAGTATTACCCCAACGTGCGCCTGCCGGATTACGTCGACAGCCTGCTCAAGGCCTTCGACCTGGACCCGCGTTTCCCGCGCAAGGATGTATTCCTGCCCCGCCATCCGGCCCTGCTCGCCGCCGGCGGCCCCGGCGACGCGCTCGGCTACCAGAGCTTCTTCGCCAGCCTGGTGGAATTCGCCAGGGAGCATCGGCTGTGGGACAGCAGCACGCTGATCCTCGGTGAAAGCTCGTCGCTGTATGTGGCCAGCAATATCCAGGACATGCCGCGCAACGGCTTCCTCTCCGATGCCATCTGGGGCTCGCTCGGCCACGAAACCGGCTGCGCCTTGGGCGTGGCGCTGGGCAGCGGGCGGCGGCCGGTCGTGGTCGCCGGCGACGGCGGCTTCATGATGGTCAGCCAGTCCCTGGCGGCGCTGGCGCGCAACAAGGTCAACGCCATCGTCTTCGTCATGAGCAACCAGGTGTATGCCATCGAGCAGGCGTTCGTCGATATCAAGGCGTTCGACGCGGATGGCCAGTTCGCCCCGTTCGACACCCTGCCGAGCCTCGACTACCGGGCCCTGGCCCAGGGCTACGGCGCGCTTGGCTATCAGGTGACGACGGTCGGCGAGTTGCAGGCGCTGCTGCCGAAACTGCTGGCGATAGGCGACCGGCCGGCGCTGGTGGAAGTGAAGATCCCCGAGAAAGACCTGGCGGCACAGATCAAGCGTCTGGCCGAAGACTGACAAGGACACAGGAACCCGTTCATGGAAAGAATCACCAGCGTGCGCACGGCGGTAGCCTGCGCACTGCTGGCCTCGTTGCCGCTCAACGCCATCGCTCACGGTGGACACGGCGACGCAGGCCCGCAAGGCAAGACCTTCACCAAACTGCCCGACAACACCCCGCTGCAACAGGCGCTGGAGCTGTGCGTCAGCTCGAAGGACACCCGCCAGGACCATCTGCTCTCCGGCCTGGGCGGAACGCGCTACGACCTGGTGTCAGTGGGCGACAACGAGAAGATCCAGGCCTTCTACAGCCAGGGCATGGCCCTGCAATACGGCTTCAACTTCAGCGAGGCGATCCGCGCCTTCTACCAGGCTTACGTACTCGACGAGAAGTCGGCGATGCCGCTCTGGGGCATCGCCCTGTCGGCCAGCTCGAACATCAATACCGACGCCACCGAGGGCTGCGATCAACTGGCGTACCTGGCGGTGAACCTGGCGCAACAGCATGCCGATCGGCGCGTGCAAAGCATTCCTGCCGGATTCACCGAGGCGCAGGTCAAGCGCGAAGCACGCTATGCCAAGGCGTTCCTCAGCCAGTACGACGTCAAGGGTGACCAGGTCACCCTGTCGGCGGACGGCAAGAAACGCTACGTGGCCGAGATGAAAGGGCTCTCCAACGACTACTTCGACGACCTCGACGCCGCCGCCCTGTACGCCGATGCCCTGCTCAACATCGACCCGTGGAAATGGTGGAAAGGCAGCGAAGCCACGTCCGATGCGGTCAAGCCCACGGATGAAGCCGCCGACGCCCTTGAGGTGCTCAACCGCGTGCTGGTGCAGGACCAGAACCACTCCGGCGCAAACCACTTCTTCATCCACGCCATCGAGGAATCGCCATTCCCCGACAGCGGCATGCCCATGGCCGAGCGCTTCCGCACCCTCAACCCGGCGGTGGGCCACCTTATCCACATGGCCTCGCACATCTACCAGCGCACCGGCAACAACGCGCTGTCCAGTGCCACCAACTACGCGGCGATCTCGGTGGACCGCGCCTATGGGCGCGAAATCCAGCCGGAGAGCCCGTACCTGCTGCACTACCTGGGGCACAACATCCACTTCCTGACCTGGACCCTGTCCATCGAAGGGCGCAGGAACGAAGCGCTGAACATGGCCAGCGAACTGGTGGACAACACCACCGAAAACGCTTCGGTGAAGTTCCTCTGCGAGAAGTATCCAACCGAACTCAAGACCAAGTCCGACTACTTCTATGCCGTGCCCTACTACTACGCCGTGCGCTTCCAGGCGTGGGACAAGCTCGATGGCTTCGACCAGCAGGTCAAGGACGGGCTGGCGAAAATCAATGCCACCTGCAAGGCCAGCACAGGGGGCTGGGAGACGCTGACCATGCCCTACACGCGGATCATGCAGCGCTACGCCCGGGCCTACCAGGCCCTGGACGGCACGCAAGACAGCGGCAAGGCGGTGCAGGCGCTGAACGGTTTCTGGACCACCACCCGCGACGTGCTCAAGGAAACCGAAAAGACCGGGCTCAACTACGGCAACAACAAGGCCGTGGACCTGCTGCGCCTGGCCAACCTGATCCTGTTCAACAAGGCGCAGGCGGCGACCGGCAACACGCTGTCGTTGGCTGACGTGCAGAAAACCAGTGCCGGCGCCGTCGGCGACCTTGCCAAGGTCCTGGCCGATGACCTCGCGCAACTGAAGGGCGACAACAACGCACAGATCCTCGCGGCATGGCGCAAGGCCGTCGAAGTACAGGACGGGCTCTGGTACAACGAACCGCCGGACTGGTACTACACGGTGCGCGAGTCGCTCGGCTATGCGTACCTGGCCCAGGGCAAGGCGCTGGATGCGGAGCGGGTGTTTACCGAGGACCTGAGCGAAAACCGCTTGAGCGGTAGATCGTTGAACGGGTTGAAGCTGAGCCTGGAGGCGCAGAAGAAACCGGTGAGTGCGGAGCTGGAGCAGAAGCTGGCGACTGCGTGGCGCAATGCGACGGTGAGTGCGAGGCCTTAGAAGCTAACTCGGGGAGCCGCCTGGCGGCCCCCCGATCAGCAATTTGACAAGAGAACCGCCTGTACTAACTTTTCAAGTATCTGCCAGGGTGTCGTAAGCATTCCTGGCGGTATTCACAGCGTTATTTCCGACTTCAACCAAACCCTACGCGGTTTGAAGTTTGTTTGTAGACGCGTATTTCCCACTCACCGGGGCGCCATTCCCGGTGTATAGGAGATCAACTATGAACAAACGGTTCGTTACCTCACTTTTCATTGCCTTGGGCACCTGCTTCGCCCTTCATACCCCGTCAACCTACGCAGGCGTATCCGTTGGAGGCGCATGTACCAAGGGATCGGTCTGTGCTGCTGGCCTGGTATGCAGCAACGCTACCTGTCAATACCCAGGCGACAAAATCGACGACGACCTTCAGCGGTGCAAGGATAAACTGATCACCAATGGCATGAGCTCTGGCACAAAAGCCTCCTACCATAACAATTTCTGCTATGACAGCGTAGCCTGCCCCGAAGTCAGCAACACATTGCAGCAGCTACAGTACGAAGTTGTGGTGGAGCCTCGTGGGAACATTAGCTACGAAGAATGGCTTAAACAGAGAGACGCCCTTGCTGCTAAATCAGCTGCGGCCAAAAGCGAAAGGGACGCGACTGTGATCAAGGCCGCCAGCCAGGAGTGCAACCAGTGCACGTCGGGAGGCAAAGCCAGATGCTTTTATCCGGTTCTGTATTAGTCGAAAAGCCGTGGCTGACGACAAAGCTGTATATCCATACAGATAATCCTTGCTACCCGTTCATTTCCTGCGCATCCTAGGGAACCTCGTTCCCCAGGATGCCTCCCTTCCCCATGCGCCTGTTTCTCTGCGAAAAGCCCTCCCAGGCCAAGGATATCGCCAAAGTCCTCGGTGCCAGCCGGCGCGGGGATGGCTGCTGGGTGGGCAGCGGGGTGACGGTGACCTGGTGCATCGGTCACCTGCTGGAAACCGCGCCGCCCGACGCCTACGACGCGCGCTACAAGCGCTGGGTGCTGGCCGACCTGCCGATCGTGCCGGAGAAGTGGAAGATGCAGGTCAAGCCCAAGACCGCCAGCCAGTACAAGGCCGTCAAGCGCCTGCTGGGCGAAGCCGCCGAGCTGGTGATCGCCACCGACGCCGACCGCGAAGGCGAGATGATCGCCCGCGAGCTGGTGGAACATTGCCGTTACCGCGGGCCGATCCGCCGCCTGTGGCTGTCGGCGCTGGACGATGCCTCGATCCGCAAGGCCCTGGCTGCGCTCAAGCCCGGTGCCGAAACCTTCAGCCTGTACCATTCGGCCCTGGGCCGCTCCCGCGCCGACTGGCTGATCGGCATGAACATGAGCCGCCTGTTCACCCTGCTCGGCCGCCAGTCCGGCTACCAGGGCGTGCTGCCGGTGGGCCGGGTGCAGACCCCGACCCTGCGACTGGTGGTGGACCGCGACCGCAGCATCGCCGATTTCGTCCCGGTGCCGTTCTGGGCCATCGATGTGCAACTGGACAGCGCTGGCACACTGTTCACCGCGCAATGGCGCGCGCCGGACGATGTGTGTGACGACCAGGGCCGCTGCCTGAAGCACGAACTGGCGCAACAGGCCGCCGCAGCGATGCAGGCGGCGGGCACGGCGCAGGTTATCGAGGTGAAGACCGAGCGGGTCCGCGAGGCGGCTCCCCTGCCCTTCGACCTCGGTACCCTGCAGGAGGTCTGCTCGAAGAAGCTGGGGCTCGGCGCCCAGGAGACCCTCGACATCGCCCAATCGCTGTACGAAACCCATAAGGTCATCACCTACCCGCGCAGTGATTGTGGCTACCTGCCACTGAGCCAGCACAGCGAGGCGCCGGCGATTCTCGCCGCGCTCGGTCGGGCCGACCCATCACTGGCGCCCTTGCAGCCGCACCTTCAGGCCCAGCGCCGCTCGCGGGCGTGGAACGACGCCAAGGTCAGCGCCCACCACGGCATCATCCCCACCGCGGCGGCGCTCGACCCCAACCGCCTGCCGGGCAAGGCCAAGGCGGTCTACACCCTGATCCGCGCGCGCTACCTGGCGCAATTCCTGCCCAACCACGAATACGACCGCACCCAGGCGGATTTCGACTGTGCCGGCCAGGCGTTGCGGGCCGTGGGCAAGCAGATCGTCGAGCCGGGCTGGCGGCGGGCCTTGCCGGAAGCACTGACGCCGCCAAAGGGCCGGGAGGCGCCAGCAGCGCAAGTGCTGCCGGCGTTAAGCAAGGGCCAATGGTGCGAGGTGCGCGATCTGCAACTGAAAGACCTCTGGACCCAGCCGCCCAAGCCCTTCACCGAAGGCGACCTGATCAAGGCGATGAAGAACGTCGCCAAGCTGGTGGAAGACCCGCGCCTCAAGCAGAAGCTCAAGGAAACCACGGGCATCGGCACCGAGGCGACCCGGGCCGGGATCATCCAGGGCCTGCTCGATCGTGGTTACCTGGTGAAGAACGGCAAGGCCCTGAACGCCACGCCGGCGGCCTTCAGCCTGATCGACGCGGTGCCGCGGGCAATTGCCGACCCGGGTACCACGGCGATCTGGGAGCAGGCGCTGGATATGGTGCAAAGCGGGGAAATGAGCCTGGAGACCTTCGTCGCGAAACAGTCGGCGTGGATGAGCAAGCAGGTGGAGCGCTGTGCAGGGATGCAGTTGCGGATTTCCGGGCCGGCAACTCCGGCCGGGCGGGGTGGATCGCCTTGGAAGAAGAAGCGCAAGGCGGGTACTGCGGCGAAGGATGGGGTGAAGCGGGTGCGCAAGCCGAGGGTGAAGAAGGCTGGGAGTTGATGGGGTGTTGCTTATGGCCTCATCGCTGGCAAGCCAGCTCCCACAGGTCCGGTGTAAGCCATACCTGTGGGAGCTGGCTTGCCAGCGATAGGGCCATCAGCAACACCATCAAGCCAAAGCCTTACTCCTTGACCGCCTGCAAGGTGTAGCTCAACGGCAACCGCCAGGGCTGCTTGTCCAGCTGCCATTCCCCATTGTCCCGCCGGCTCATCTGCCCCGGCAGCGCTTCCCAGGGAATGCTGTCGTGCTCCACGAGCCCGGTGACCCGCAGCCCTTGGCTGATCAAGGCACTCACCACCTCGCCCAGCCCGTGGTTCCATTCATGGGTTTCGGTATTGACCAGGCTGACGTCGGTGCTGACGTAGGTCTGGTCACTGATCCATACCGTCGGCTCGGGCCGTTCGAAGTATGGGTATTCCACCACCAGCCGGTCCTGATGATCCTCGTTCAGGGCCAGCAGCATCGGATGGCCCTCGCGCAGGAACAGTCGCCCGCCCGGCTTGAGCAGGGTCGCCACGGTCCCGGCCCAGCGCTGGATGTCCGGCAGCCAGCACAGGGCGCCGATGCCGGTATAGAGCAGGTCGAACGAGGCAGCCGGCAGCACCGAGCAGGCCGCGTAGACCTCGGCTTCGACGTACTCGATGTGCGTGGCGCAACGCCCGGCCAGGGCCCGCGCCTGTTCCAGCGAACGCGCGGAAAAATCCAGCCCGGTCATTTGCGCGCCAAGGCGGGCCAGGGACAGGGTGTCGGTACCGATATGGCATTGCAGATGCAGGCCACGCAGGCCGGCGATATCCCCCAGCAGCGGCAAATCGAAGCGCACCACTTCCGAGAGGTGCGCGGGGTCGGCGACGAATGCCGCCACCTCGTAGTCGCCCGACGCCGCGTGCAACGGCGCGCGCTCGTCCCAGCTGGCTTTGTTGAGGGCAAGTGAATCGGCCATGGTCAGCTCCTTTGGTCCAGGTCCGTGCGCCAAGATAGTGCGCTCGTTCGACAGTGGCAATGTGCTGGATGCCGCAGTGCGGTATAACGTCGGCTTCATCATCAAGGAGGAACGGCATGAAACTGGGTTACACCATCGCTTATGTCGCCGATGTAGCGGCGTCGTTGCGCTTTTTCCAGCAGGCCTTCGGTTTGCAGCAACGCTTCCTGCATGAGTCGGGGATTATGGCGAGCTGGAAACCGGCGCAACCACCCTCGCCTTCGCTTCGCTGGAACTGGGTGAGATGAATTTCGAGGGTGGCGTGCTGGCGGCGAGTGAAAGCCAGCGGCCACTGGGGATGGAGATCGGATTGGTGACCGAGGATGTACCGGCGGCCCATGCCCGGGCGGTGGCGGCCGGGGCGGTGGCGGCCGGGGCGGTGGAGCTGAAGGCGCCGCAGGTGAAACCCTGGGGGCAGACGGTGTCGTGGGTCAGGTGTCCGGCGGGGATTCTGGTCGAGTTGTGCACTGCCGTGGGTTGACGTGTTGGTCTTGAGGGCCTCATCGCTGGCAAGCCAGCTCCCACAGGGTCTGCGGCGCTTGCGATGAGGCCCTCAAGGACCACTACATCGAATAAGCCAGGCTCAGGCTCAGGTTGCGCGGCTCGCCCGGCATGTTCCACGCCAGGTTGTACCCGCGCTCGTAGTACTTGCGGTCGAACAGGTTGTTCAGGTTCAGCCCGAGGGTCAGTTGTTCACTGGCCTTGTAGTGAGCCAGCAGATCGACCGTGCTGTACGACGGCAGCCTGAAGCTGCTTCCCGCCTGCCCCGAGCGGTCGCCGACATAGTTCGCCGAGGCGCCGAAGTCGGAGCCGCGCAACGCCCCGTCCTGGAACTCGTATACCGCCATCACGCTGCCACTGTGCCGCGGAATGCCCAGCAGATCGCTGCCCTTGGGCAGGCTTGCATCGCCCTTGGTCACTTCGGCGTCGATATAGGCATAGGCGCCGATCACCCGCACTGCATCCGTCACCTGCCCGCTGAACTGCAGGTCCACACCCTGGCTACGCGCCTTGCCCGCCGCGATGCTGTCGCCGAAGGCATCGGTGGTGATGACGTTTTCCTTGTCGATGTGGAACAGTGCCAGGGTCGCACCGACGCGGCTGTCGAACAGGTCCAGCTTCAACCCGGTTTCATAGCCGATACCCTTCTCCGGCTTGTACACCTGCCCGCGCGTGCCAATGGCGTTGGGCTTGAACGAGGTGGAGGCATTGGCGAACACGCCTATTTGCGGGGTCACCTGATACAGCAGGCCGACACGTGGCGTGGCGACATCCTTCTCCTGACTGTTGCTGACCCGGGTCGTGCGGTTCAGCGCCGTCTGCTCGACCCGCTCCAGGCGCACCCCGACCAACCCGCGCAGGCGGTCGGTAAAGGCGATCTGGTCTTGCAGGTTCAACGCATAGCTTTCGGTGTGCTCGAAGAAGTCATTGGCATTCACCAAAGGTGGCTTGGCCTGGCCGTACACCGGGTTGTAGATGTCGAGCCCGTAGCCGAAGCCGGTCACGCTTTGCGGATACTTCTGGCTGTTGCGGTAGTTCTCGTACTCCAGGCCGACGAGACTCTGGTGCTGCCAGCCGAGGAATTCGAACTGCCCGTGCAGCTCGGCCTGGGTGATGTTGTCGTTCCACTCGAAGTTCCGCTCGCGGTAGAAGCGGCTGATGCGATCACCCACCACCCGCGAGGTTTCCGAACTGTTTCCGCGCAGGGTGCCCTGGGTGTAGTGGTTGGCCAGGCGCAGTTTCCAGTTGTCGTCGAGGTAATGCTCCAGCGCCAGGTCCAGGGTCTGGTTGTCATTGCGGATATGACCGTCGTTGGGCTCGCCAAGGAAGGTCGAACGGGAGACCGGGCCCAGTTCGTTGTTCACCGCCGGGATACCCCGGTCGAATACCGATTCGGTGCGGGAGAATTCGCTGTCGAGGGACAACAGCGTGTCTGGGGTCAGTTGCCAGCTCAGGGACGGACTGACGATGGCGCGGCGGCTGTCGACATGGTCGCGGAAGCTGCCGTTGTCCTCCAGCGCCAGGTTCACCCGGGACAGCACCCGCCCCTCCTCGTCCAGCGGCGTGTTGACGTCGAGGCTGCTGCGATAGCGGTCCCAACTGCCGGCGCTGGCCTTGAAGGTGCTGAAGGCCTCGGCCTGGGGCTTCTTGCCGACGATATTCACCAGGCCGCCTGGGTCGCCCCGCCCATAGAGACTGGCGGCGGGCCCCTTGAGCACTTCGATGCGTTCGATGGTGGAGGTATCCGGCGCACTGTAGCTGCCGCGGTTGATGGCGAAGCCGTTCTTGTACAGCTCGCCCGTGGTGAAGCCGCGCACGCTGTAGTTGAGGAAGGTCAGGCCACCGAAGTTGTTCTGCCGGGAGACGCCACCGGCAAAATCGAGGGCGCGGTCGATGCGGGTGGTGTTGAGGTCTTGCAGCACCTGGGCGGGAACCACGCTGATGGCCTGCGGCGTGTCGCGGATATCGGTGTCGGTTTTCGTCGCAGTGGCCGAACGGGTGGCGCGATAACCCTGGACAGGGCCGTCGGCGCGTTCTTCGATCTGGCGTTCGCTGATGGTCAGGGCGTCGAGCAGAACCGGCTCCTGGGCAAGGGCGGGCAGGCCGAACAGGCTGGCGGAAAGGCCGAGGGAAAGTGTGGTGAGCGGGGTGTTCATGGGGGCACCTGAATTGTTGACGTAATAACATAACAATTCAGATACAAAAAGACACCTTCGGGTTTGTGGGGGATTGGATTTTCTTGCAAGGCTCAAGGGCCTCATCGCTGGCAAGCCAGCTCCCACAATGTCCGCGGCACAGATCACTGTGGGAGCTGGCTTGCCAGCGATGAGGCCATCAGATTCACCCGCGAATCACAGCCTTGAGCACCGTCTTGAAATTCTCGATCTGCTCTTCACTGAACTGCCCGAACACCTTGTCCTGCTGTTCCTTGGCAATGCTCCACAGCGCCTCGGTCTGCTCCACGCCATTGGAGGTCAGGCGCACATTGCCGCCCTCCTCGCTACCACTCACCAGCCCCTTGCGGGTCAGGTTGGCCACCGCCTCGTCGATCTCCCGCGCCGGCATCGCCACTTCGCGTTGCAGGTCGGCCAGGCTCAGGCCGGCATCGTTCTCCAGCACCATGAGCATCCGCGCTTCGCTGGTACGCAGGCCGCTGGAAAGCTGGCGCGGCTGGTACCCGGCCTGATAGGCGCGCAGCGCCTGGGTCATCAGGTAGTACAGGTTATGGCTCAAGCGCCCCTGGAAGTGGCTACTCGGCGGCTGCCCTTCCTCGCGACGGGTCATTCGCGTATGCGGCAGCACCATCGAGTAAGCACCCTGGTGGTACAGCAACGGTGAACGCCCGCAGTCCTCGAAGGCCACGACCTTGCCGATCATGATCCAGTGATCGCCACCGTCGACCATCTGGTACTTCTCGCACTGGAAGTTGGCCGAGCAGTCCATGAGGATCGGCGCCCCGCCGGCCCCCGGCTGGTGCGCGATCCCGGCAAAACGGTCATCACGCGGCTTGGCGAAGTTGTTGGACAGGTCGATCTGGTCCGCCGCGAGGATGTTCACCGCGAAATGGCTGGCCGCATCGAAGGTCGCCAGGCTGCTGGAGCGCTTGTCCAGGCTCCAGAGGATCAGCGGCGGATCGAGGGACACCGAGTTGAAGCTGTTGGCGGTAACGCCCACCTTGTTGCCCCGGCCATCGTCGGCGGTGACTACAGTAACGCCAGTGGCGAAGTTGCCCAAGGCGCGGCGGAAGGCGCGGCTGTCGAAGGCCGCGGCAGTTTCTGCAGACATGCAAGACTCCCCGGCTGCCGCACAGGGCAGCCGTGATTGTTGTTATGCGAGAGAGAAAAATCCGGACTCAGACCATGCTCGGGTCAGGTTCCAGGCCCATCAGTTCACGACCGAGGATCTGCGCGCAGACATCGTAGTCGGTGTAGGCATGGGCGCCGGTCATGTGCGAGTCGCGCCACAGGCGCTGCAGCTCGTTGCTTTCGAACCAGGCGGTACCGCCGGCGGCCTCGTACAGGCGATCCACGGCCTGGATGCACATTTTCACCGCGTAGGCCTGGTTGGTACGCCAGAAGGCCAGGGTCTCGCGGCTCGGGTATTCCTTGCGCGCGCCATGCTCGGCGTGATCCTGCCAGGTCTTCTCCAGGAAGGCGCGGGCAGCGGCGACCTGGTGGGTCGACTCGGCCAGGCGCATCAACGCAGGCGTCGCGGCACCGACGCTGGCGCCGGTGTAGGCACGTACGCGGTTTTTGGTCTTCTCGCGGAATACCTCGAGCATGCGCTCGGCGATACCCAGGCTGACGGTGGCGAAACCGACGGCGAAGTACGGGCGGTACGGGGTGTAGAAGATCTTGCTGTCCGGGTACAGACCGAAGCCGGCGGACTTGCCTTCCATCATGTCCTTGGCTTTCTGGATACGGTGCTCGGGGACGAAGGCCTTGTCGATGACCAGGGTCTTGGTGCCACTGCCCTTCATGCCGGCGGCGAACCAGTCATCGCGGATCTCGTAGTCGCTGCGCGGCAGCACGGCGAAGCAGTAGTCCTGGGTGCCTTCGGCGTTGGCCCGACGGCAACCGACAATCGCCCATTCGGCATGGTCGCAGCCGCTGCTCCAGCCCATTTCGCCACTGAACAGCAGCCCCCCTCGACCTCCTCGACCCGACCGAACGGCGCAATGCTGCTGGACGCGGTGTGGTCCGGATCCACGCCCCAGATCTCTTCCTGAAGCCTGGCCGGGAACATCGCCAACTGATGGTTATGGGTGCACAGCAGGCTCATGGCCCAGGCGGTGCTGGCGCAGGCGCCGGCCAGCAGGGCGATGCAATCGGTGAACTCGGGCAGGGAGATTTCCATGCCGCCCCAGGCCTTGGGCTGGAAAGCTCGATGCAGGCCGATGCCCTTGAGCAGGGCGATGTTCTCGGCGGGAACCATGCGTTCCTTTTCGGCACGGGAGGCATTGGCGGCGATGGCCGGCAGTAACGACCTGAGGTCTTCGAGCAGCGGGTTTGGCTTTTTCATGGGAGGTCCTGCTTATTATTGGATGTCCGGCCCACCTGCCAGCGGCAGCGGTTGCGGCGGATTCGGAGCCAGTATGGGAGCCGGACAATCCTCTGGAAATGCACCTTCCACAGACAAGATTGTACTTTTCATGGCGCAGCCCTCCTGACTGCCACGCCCGTGGCAGACCCGGTCATGTCGGCGTGGCAGGCACAGTCAAGTCCCACCCCCGAGGCTGCGCTAGGGTGCGGTTTTGCCTCTTTGCACAGGTACATCCGACATGAGCATTTCCCTTCTGCCCTCCGTCCAGGCTTTCCTCCAGCGTGATCACGGCCTGTTCATCGACGGCCGCGCCCAGCCCGCCGCCAGCGGGCGCAAACTGGACGTCATCGATCCGGCCAGCGGCGAAGTCATCAGCCGCGTTGGCGAGGCCAGCACGGCGGATATCGATGCCGCGGTGGCCTCGGCGCGCAAAGGCTTCGCCCAATGGTCGGCAGCGGCGCCCGCAGTACGCGGCGCAGTGCTGCTGAAACTGGCCGACCTGCTGGAACGCAACCGCGAGGAACTGGCGCAGATCGAAACCCTGCAATCGGGCAAGCTCATCCAGATCTCGCGCAATTTCGAGGTCGACCAGGCCGCGCACTTCCTGCGCTACTACGCCGGCTGGGCAACCAAGATCAGCGGCGAAACCATCACCCCGTCGCTGCCCTCGTTCAACGGCGAGAAATACACCGCCTTCACCCTGCGCGAGCCGGTCGGCGTGGTGGTAGGCATCGTGCCGTGGAACTTCTCGACCATGATCGCCATCTGGAAACTGGCCTCGGCGCTGGTCACCGGTTGCAGCGTGGTGATCAAGCCCAGCGAGTTCACCCCGCTGACCATCCTGCGCATCGCCGAGCTGGCGATCGAAGCCGGGCTGCCGGCCGGCGCGCTGAATGTGGTCACCGGCGCCGGCGGCGTGGGCAAGGCGCTGATCGAGCATCCGCACACCGACAAGGTTTCCTTCACCGGCTCGGTGCCCACCGGCCTGGCCGTGGGCCAGACGGCCATGGCCGCCAACCTGACCCGCGCAACCCTGGAACTGGGCGGCAAGAACGCCGCCGGCTTCCTGCCGGACGTGGACGTGGAAAAAGCGGTCAATGGCATCATCGAGGCAGGCTTCCTGCACTCCGGGCAGATCTGCGCGGCGGCCGAGCGCTTCTATGTGCACCGCTCGCAGATCCACGCCATCACCCAGCGCCTGTGCGAACGCCTGAGCCAACTGAAGATCGGCTCGCCGCTGGATGAAAGCGCCGAGTTCGGCCCGGTCACCAACAAGCAGCATCAGGCCAAGCTGGGCCAGTTGTTCGCCAAGGCACGGGCGGAAAACTGCAGCATCCTGCATGGCGGCCAGTTGATCGACGGCCCGGGTTGCTACGTCGAGCCGACCGTGATCCTGGCCAACTCGGCCAAGGACAGCCTGATGACCGAGGAAACCTTCGGCCCGGTGGCGACCTTCCTGCCCTATGACACCGAGGAAGAGCTGGTCGAATTGATGAACGACAGCCCCTACGGCCTCAGCGCCAGCCTGTGGACCAACGACCTGGGCAAGGCCATGCGCTTGATCCCGCGGATCCAGGCGGGGACGCTGTGGGTGAACATGCACACCCTGCTCGATCCGGCGGTACCGTTCGGCGGGATCAAGGCGTCGGGTGTGGGCCGGGAATTCGGCGGGGCGTTCATCGAGGATTACACCGAGCTGAAATCGGTGATGATTCGCTACTGACACAACCGAAACAGCAAGGACACTGCTGAACCTGTGGGAGCTGGCTTGCCAGCGATAGGGTCAGGCCTGACAACATCATTGTTCAAGCCGGCCTCATCGCTGGCAAGCCAGCTCCCACAGGTTTTGGGATGTCCAGAAAATCCCATTTCATTCCAAAAGCCTTAGAATCCCCAGCTCCCCTCCCCTCCAGGTTGCCCCATGGACATCGAGCTGGCCCGGACCTTCCTTGAAATCGTGCGCAGCGGCAGCCTGGTCGCTGCCGCCGAGCGCCTGCATGTTACCCAGACGGCCATCAGCGCCCGGGTGCAGAAGCTCGAACAGCAACTCGACAGCCAGCTGTTCATCCGCAGCCGCACCGGCGCCAGCCTGACGCCCAACGGCGAGGCCTTCGTGCCCTATGCCAAGCAGTTGCTGCACACCTGGGAAGCGGCTCGGCGCGATCTGCCGCTGACCGACAACTCCCTTCAGGTGCTGCGCATCGGCGGCGAAGTCAGCCTGTGCAACCCGCTGATGCTCGACTGGGTCGGCGTGCTTCATGAACGGATGCCGCACCACGCGATCCGCAGCGAAGTCGGTGCCAGCGACAGCCTGCTGGACAAACTGGAAGCCGGCACCCTCGACGCTGCGTTGGTCTACCAGCCGATCTACAGCCCCGGCCTGCAGGTGGAACAACTGCTGGAGGAAAAACTGATCCGCATCCAGCTCAAGCGCAAACCCGAGCCTTACGTCTACATCGACTGGGGCGACGCCTTCCGCCGCCTGCACGACGAGGCCCTGCCCGACTGCACGCGCCCGGACATCAGCTTCAACCTCGGGCCGCTGGCCTTGCAGTTCATCCTCGAACACGGCGGCAGCGGTTATTTCCGCACGCGGGTGGTGCAGAGCTATCTGGACCGCGGGGTGCTGGAGCGCGTGCCGCAGGCACCGGAATTCCCCTATCCGACCTGGCTGGTGTACCCGAGGGAACGGGATTCGCAGGTGCTGCAGCAGGCCTTCGACCTGCTGCGCGAGGTGGTGGCGCGCGACAGCGACTGGTCGCAACGCTGGGATCCGCTGATCTAGGCGGCCTTGGCCAGCCGGTCCTGGGCCAGCAGGTGTTGGCTGAGCGCGGCGATCAGGTCGGTCTGGGTCACCACACCGACCACTTTCCCGCCTTCCAGCACCGGCAGGCAGTGCAAGCCGCGGTCGCACAGCAACGGAATCAATTCCACCGCCTGCAGATCACTGTCCACGGTGATCACCGGCTCGCTCATGATCTGCGCCAGGGTCACCGCCTTGCCGCGACCGAACAGCCCGCGCCAACTGAATTTCGCCTGGGCCATGGCCGGGCCGACCAGGTCGCTGAGGCTGACGATACCCACCAGCTTGCCGGACCCGTCCAGTACCGGAAGGTTCTTCAAGTGATGGGAGGACAACTGCTTCCACGCCTGCTGCAAGGTGGTCTGCGGCGTGGCGAACTGCACGTCGCGGGACATTACCCTGGCCGCCGTGAGGCCGCCGAGGCTGCGCTGCACGGCGTGACGTTCGGTAGCGAGGATGATCCGCTCCAGCTCGGGGCGGGTCACATCGACAAACCCGCCCAGTTCCTCCAGGGCATCGTCCAGGTCGCTGCTGCTGATCCCGACGCGCTCGCTGGCCGGCTGGTCGGCGGTGGCATGGGCGGCTTTGCGTGGCATGCCGATCTTTGGATAAAGCACGCCCGTGAGGCGGTTGTAGCCGATGGCCACGGCCAGCACGATCAGGGCGTTGAGCATCACCGGCTCGATCACACGCCCCCCATGGCCGCCAGCGACGGATCGGCCAGGGCCAGGCTCACCGCCAGCGCCGCCCCCGGCGGGTGCAGGCAGCGCAGCAGGCACATTAACAGGATCACCAGCAACAGGGCGGCGCTGGCGACGAACAGGCCCGGGCCGAACCAGTGGTGCAGGCTGATGCCCACCGCTGCCGCACAGACGTAGCTGGCGAGCAGCGGCCAGGGCTGTGACAGCGCGCCGGAATGCACGGCGAACAGCAGCACGGTGGACGCCGCCAGCGGCGCCATCAGGTGCAGTGCCGCAGCCGAACCGAACAGGTAGCTGCACGCACTCCCCGCTGCTACCAATGCCAGCAAGGCACCGATCGCGGCACGGAACCATTCTTGTGGGGGGATATGCAACGCAGCCGGAATGAAGCGATCGAACCAGTGACCAAGACCACGACTAGACATGTGACGACCAGGCACCTTCTTGAAGAAAAGAAGCCCGCCCAACCTGGGCGGACTTGTATCGCGAGGGGCAATACGCAATGGGCTCCTTCCGTGGAGATGGAAAGATTGCCTGGCAGTCTGAAGAAAACCGGCCCGTTGCTCCAATTCAAAAAAGTGCTGTTTTAGTGCAATTATTTTGCAGTGTCGCATTTTGGTGCTCGCTCAGAGCACCTTGACCGCCCGCCCGATGAACTGGATCGGACCGCTTGGCTTGCCCGTCGGCGAGCCCGACGGGCCCTCCAGGGTCAATTCGAAGAGCTGGTTGTCCTCCAGCGGCGGCAGGGTTTCGAGCGGCACTTCGACGCGCTCGCCCGGCTTGATCAGGCCCAGCGAAACCGGACCGCTCCAGCCGTCGGCCTTGGTCCAGAATTGCAGGGTCTTGCCCGCCGGTACCTCGGCCATGCCCAGCGGAATAAGCTGGGCGCTGCGCGGGCTGCTTGCCTGCACGACCCAGCCCGGGGCCTGGTCCTGCGGGGCGACCAGCACCACCAGGTAGGTCGGTACCGGTGCAGGCGCTTCACGCCACAGTACAACGGCCATGAACAGGCTGGCCGCCAGCCCTGCTGCGGTGGTCCAGCGCCAGGGCGTTGCACGCTGCCACCAGCGCGAAGGGGTCGCTATGGCCGCCGCAGGCGAGAGGCCATCAAGGCTGCGCTCGATCCTTTGCCATAGATAATCCGAAGGCAATTGCGCCGGTGTCAGTTCCTGCAGCGGCTGCAGGCGGCGCTCCCAGGCATCCACCGCCGCGCGCAACGCCGGCTCGTGCTGCAGACGCCGGGCCAGCGCCTGACGCTGCTCGGACGGCAGCGTACCCAGCACGTACTCGGCGGCCTGGGCGTCCAGATCGTGGTCCTTACCGTCGCCGCTTGTCATCCCATGCACTCGCGCAAGGCAGCCAGGCTGCGTTTGACCCAGGCCTTCACCGTCCCCAGCGGACTATCGAGCTTGCGCGCGATCTCGGCGTGAGAGTAGCCATCGACATAGGCGTGAACCAGGCATGCCCGGCGTAGTGGCTCCAGTTGGTCCAGGCATTGGGTCAGGCGAGCGCCGTGCAACAGCCCGTCGAGCTCGCCGGTATCGGTCAATGCTGGCTCGTTACGTTCGTCCAGCTCCACGTCCCGTTCCTGGCTGCGCAGGAAATCCAGCGCCAGGTGCCGGGTGATGCTGAACATCCAGCCACGCCCGCTGCCCCGCGCCGGGTCGAAGGTGGCGGCGCGGGTCCAGATGCGAATGAACGCGTCGTGCACCACATCCTCTGCCAGTGCGGTGTCCTTGACCAATCGCCGGGCCACGCCGAGGAGACGCGGGCCCTCGACGTCGTAAAGGCGTCGCAGGGCCTGGCGGTCGCCGCGGGCGCAGGCCGCCAGATGGTCTTCGTAGTCGAACGCAGGAGCAGATAAGGTCACAGGGTCTCGCCGTGGCTGGGGACTGGCTGAAAGCAGCGTAGACCAGCCCCCGGGCTGGCAGTGGTGATTTAGCGGGCGGTCCAGAAAATATAATCCGCCTGGTAGCTCACCACCTCGCGCTTGCCCTTGTCGGCCGTGGTGCAGGCGCTGCCCGGCGCGACCCCGCCCTTGAGCGCAGTGCGCTGGATATAGGTCACCCCGCTCATGGCCCCCTTGCCTTCGGCCGGATTGGCCTTGACCAGCTGGTACGGCAGGTTGCCAGGGCTCGAAGGCGCCACCGCCAGTTGCGTGCCCGTGACCCTGGAACCGTCCTTGGCCTGCCAGGTGGCGGGTGGACCGAAGTAATCGCCTATGGCCTTGCCGCTACGGTCGTTGAGCACCGCTTTCGGCCCGACGAAGACCCACTCGGTCTGTCCTGGCATATTCGCCTTGTCGCGGCATTCGTAGGTGATTTCACCGACGCCCGTGGTCTCCAGGGCGACCTTGTGTCCGTCGGGCACCTTGATGCTGTCGGGCAGCGTGCCGCTGGCGTGGGCCAGGGAGCTGGACAACAGGACGGCAACGACCAGTTCGAAGCGGAATTTGACGTTCATGGGCATGACTCCAGTCAGGGGATCGGTTCGACAGCGCGACGGCTGCTGTCTGGACTACCTGGCTGGAGGGGAAACGGATGCAGGCCGCTGAAAATAAATCCGCAGCGGCCCGGGGCAAGCGCTTACAGCCCGAGTTCTTCCGGGGTCAGCATGTCCGACTCGAAGGCGATCCAGCCGTATTCCAGCTCGGCGTGGCCATTGAGGATCTCGCCGTAGTAGGTCAGGCCGTTGTCCAGGGTGACGCAGATATGGGTGGGGTTTTCCGGGGCGGCCAGGGTGCCGTTGAAGTGGACTTTCTTCAGCTTTTCCGACACCGCCTCCAGGGATACCTGCACACCGGTATTTTCGGTGGCTTCAACGTCATCGCGCTGCTCGGCGCTGATGGTGACGGTGGCGGTGTATTTCTGCATGCTCGGCGGCTCCGGAATGAACGGACTGGAAAAGTCGCACAGGATAAGCCAGGACGCCGCTAAAAGCCCGCCCGGCCATCATGAAAACGAGCACCCGGAGCCGCGCGCTGGTATCGTGCCCGGCTGAATCCGCACGACCGCAAAGGAGATGACCTTGAGTGCCGAAGCGAAAATGACCGGTGACCTGTTCGAAGTCGACAAGCGCCTGAGCCTGAAGCCCGTGGTGGACTTCAACACCTACCTGAGCAATGCCTTCGGCGACGGCCGTTGTGCCTGCGCGCGCTGCAAGGACAGCGCCAACGACGAAAGCGCCTATGCCTTCGCCCACAGTTTCGAATTCAACGGGATTCCCTTGCATCGGCGCTTTGCCGTGACAACGGCGGCGGACGTGCTGGGCGGTCTGAAGAAGGCCTGGCTGTCCTACAACAAGGAAGAGATGCCGATGACCGGAAGCCTGGACCTGGAGGCGGTCAAGGCCTTTGTCGAGCCAAGCCTGCATGTGCGGGTGAAGCCACTGTTGCTGGCCAGTGGGCTGGTGAAGGAGCAGGCCGACGGGGGCCTGCAATTGATGGCTGACGGGGATTTTGTGTAAATCCTGCGGACCTGTCGCTGGCAAGCCAGCTCCCACAGTGATCCCTGTGGGAGCTGGCTTGCCAGCGATGAGGCACTGAAGGGCTACGCCACTACCCGATAACACGGCACATAGGCCGCCCCACCCGGCAATTTCATCCGGTGCTGCTCGACGAACGCCTGCAGCAGCTTGTCCAGCGGCCCCATGATCTCGGGATCGCCATGGATTTCGTACGGTCCGTGTTCCTCGATCAGCCGGATGCCCTTGTCCTTGACGTTCCCCGCCACGATCCCGGAAAACGCCCGGCGCAGGTTGGCCGCCAGTTCATGGGGCGGCAGCGACCGGCTCAACTGCAGTGCCGCCATATTGGCGTGAGTGGGGTCGAACGGTCGCTGGAAGCTCTCCTCGATCTTCAGCAACCAGTTGAAATGGAAGGCGTCGTTGCGCTCGCGACGGAACTGCTTGACCTCCTTCAGCGCCTCGGTCATCACTCGCGCCACCTCTACCGGATCATCGATGATGATCTGGTAAAGGCCCTGCGCCGCCTCGCCAAGGGTGGCCCCGATGAAGGCATGCAGTTGCTGCAGGTACGGCGCGGCACTGCGCGGGCCGCTGAGGATCACCGGGAAGCGCAGCTCGCGGTTCTCCGGGTGCATCAGGATGCCCAGCAGATAGAGGAATTCCTCGGCGGTGCCGGCGCCGCCGGGGAAGATGATGATGCCGTGGCCGACACGGACGAAGGCTTCCAGGCGCTTCTCGATGTCCGGCAGGATCACCAGTTCGTTGACGATCGGGTTCGGCGCCTCGGCGGCGATGATTCCCGGTTCGGTGAGCCCCAGGTAGCGTCCGTTGCTCATGCGCTGCTTGGCATGGGCGATGGTGGCGCCCTTCATCGGCCCCTTCATCACGCCCGGGCCGCAGCCGGTGCAGATATCCAGCTTGCGCAGGCCCAGTTCGTGGCCGACCTTCTTGGTGTACTGGTATTCCTCGCTGCTGATGGAGTGGCCGCCCCAGCACACCACCAGCTTGGGATCGACGCCCGAACGCAGGGTCCGCGCGTTGCGCAGGAGCTGGAACACGTAGTCGGTGATGCCCTGGGAGCTGTCCAGGTCGATCTTCAGGCGGTCGAGCTCGCTTTCGGTGTAGACGATGTCGCGCAGGGCGCTGAACAGCATTTCCCGGGTGCTGGCGATCATTTCGCCATCGACGAAGGCGTCGGCCGGGGCATTGAGCAGTTCCAGGCGCACGCCGCGGTCCTGCTGATGGAAACGGACCTCGAAGTCCTTGTAGGCATCGAGGATGGTCTTGGCATTGTCGACATGGGCGCCGGTGTTGAGGATGGCCAGGGCGCACTGGCGGAAAAGGGTATACATGCTGCCCGAGCCGGCCTGGCTCAATTGCTGGACTTCACGTTGGGAAAGCGTCTCCAGGCTACCCTTTGGGGCGACCGAAGCATTGATTACCTGTCTTTGGGTCATTCTGGATTCCATGCTGTTCGGTGCCTGCGAACGACTGTGGCACCGCTGTTGTGAACACCGCACGCGCGGGTCTCGCACCTGTTTGTAACAGGTGCCCCGGCATGAGGCAAACGCCGCCGGGGTTCACTGAGTATGGACGCTTGCGCGGACTTGTCGTTCCCTCCTCAGGCCTTGTGCCTGACACCTCGGACAATCATCCCGTAGCAGGCCAGGCAGCCCAGCCCCGTCAGCGCCAGGGTCAGGCACATCGGCCGCGGCGTGCCGTCCGCAAGGGCGCTCACCAGCGCGGAGAACAGCGCGCCCAGGGCGAACTGGCAGGCCACCGCCAGCCCGGCCGCAGCCCCGGCCTGGCGCGGGTACAAGGCCAGCAGGCTGGCTACGCAATTGGCCCCGAGCAACCCGGTGACGCTGACATAGACCACCACCAGGGCCACCACCAGCGCCAGCCCGCCCCAGCCGGTCAGGCCTGCCGCCAGTAATCCGAGGGCTGACAACCCGGCCAGGCCCGCGCCTACCGCCAGCATGCGCAACGGCCCCCGACGGGTCACCAGGCGGGCGTTGACCAGGGTCATCAGGATGATCCCGGCGATGTTCAGGCCGAACAGCCAGGCGTAGCTGCGCGGCGACACGCCGAAGTACTCCATGTAGACAAAGGGCGACGCGGTGATGAAAGCGAACATGCCAGCGAAGGCCAGGCCCATGCACAGGATGTAGCCCAGCGCCAACGGTTGCGTGGCGATATGCCAATAGGCCAGGAATACCGTGCCCAGGCTTTCGCCGCGCTGGTCCGGCGCGTGGGTTTCGGCGAGCTTCCAGGTGGCGGCAACCAGGCAGGTCGCGCCGAACAGCAGCAGCCCGAGGAATACCGTGCGCCAGCTATCCAGCTCCATCAGCACGCTGCCCAGCAGCGGTGCGACCAGGGTGGCAAGCATGGTCACCAGGTGCATCAGCGACAGCACCTTCGCCGCTTCGGCCAGGGCGAACAGGTCACGCACGATGGCCCGCGCCAGCACCGAGGCCGCGGCTCCGCCCAAGGCCTGGAAGAAGCGCCAGGCGACAAGCTGCTCCACCGAGCCGGCGAACAGGCAACCCAGGGTCGCCACCAGGTACAGGCCGATGCCACCGAGCAACAGCGGGCGCCGGCCATAGCGGTCGGACAGCGGGCCGTAGACCAGCATGCCCAGGCACAGGCCGACCAGGAACAGGCTGATGGTCAGTTGCACGCTGCCAGCGCTGGCCTGCAGGTCCCTGGCGATCAGCGGCAGGCTGGGCAGGTAGGTATCGATGGACAGCGGCGCGAAGGCCACCAGGGCAGCGAGCAGGACGATCAGGCGCGCCGGATTGGAGTTACGAATCATTGGGGCTCCGCAAGCAAGTCATGGCGTTAATGTATCTACGTAACAGAGAAGTTCGTGGCTTCGCGAGCGAAAAGATAACATGTTAACAATGCGGCGATGACTCATGTCCGTCGAAGCGGGCCGGCCAGGTACGAGGCGCGAAAGAAGCCCATGAAAATCCGGCCCCGACACACCCCCGCGAGTGTGTTTTAATGCGTCGCCCATTTTTTCTTCTGAACACCAAGGCGGCTATGGACACGGGGACACGACTCAGACTGGTGCGTGAACGCAACAAGCTCTCCCAACGGGAACTGGCCCGACGCAGTGGCCTGACCAACTCGACGATCTCGCAGATCGAGCAGAACCGCGTCAGCCCCTCGGTCAGTTCCCTGAAGAAACTGCTCGAAGGGATTCCCATGTCCCTGGCGGAGTTCTTCAGCTTCGACGAGCCGCCGCGGGAAGAACGCTTCGTCTTCCGCGCCGCCGAACAGCCCGACCTCGGCCGCAGCGGCATGCGCATGCTGCTGGTCGGCGCCAGCGTGGAAGGCCGGCAGATGCGCATGCTGCGCGAGCTGTACGCCCCCGGCGCGGATTCCGGCGAAGAGCCGATCGTCCATGCCGAAGGCGAGGAATGCGGCCTGGTGACCCGTGGCACCATCGAACTGCGGGTCGATGGCCAGGTGAGTATCCTCAACTCCGGTGACGGCTACTACTTCCCCACCACCCTGCCCCACAGCTTCAAGAACATCGGCCAGGACGAGGCCGAGATCATCAGTGCCAACACCCCGGCGAACTTCTGATGAAACGGCGGCCCTGGAGGCCGCCGTTCTCGTTCACATCCACCCGAGCCAGTGCCACCAGGTAGCGGCGAACACCAGCATCAGCAGGTAACCGACCAGGGTCACGACAATCCCGACCTTGGCGAACTGGCGTGCGTTGAAGGTTTCGGTGCCCAGGCAGACCATGTTCTGCGGCGCATTGATGGGCAGGATGAAGCCGTAGCTGACCACGAAGCCGAGGACCATGGTCATTCCCAGGCGGTTGAAGTCGCCCGGCAGCGTCTGCAAGACCGCGATCAGGATCGGCAACAGCGCCGAAGTCAGCGCGGTAGCGCTGGCGAAGCCCAAGTGGATCAGGATCAGGAAGGCGCCGAGAATCGCGAATACCCCCAGCGTACCCAACTGGTCCAGCCCGGTATGGGCGACCACCTGCGCGCCCAGCCACTGTCCGGCCTGGGTAGTGAGCAGGGTGGTGCCGAGGCTGATGCCAACCCCGAAGACAATCACCGTGCCCCAGGGAATACGCGCCTGCACGTCCTTCCAGGTCATCACGCCGACTCGCGGCAGCAACAGCAGGACCAGCCCGGCATAGGTGGTCGAGGTGGTGTCGAACCCATGCAGCTTGCCTTCGGTGGCCCAGGCCAGCAGCAGGGCCAGGGACACGCCGAGCAGACGTTTCTGCGCGGTGCTCATCGGCCCCAGCGCCGCCAGTTGCGCAGACACCGCGGCCTTGCCCCGGGGATGCTGTCGGTCTCCGGCGGCAGCATTTTCAGCACCACGACGATCAGCAGCGCCGACATCAGCACCGCCCACGGCGCGCCGGCGACCAGCCAATCGATCCACGACACCCGGGCACCGAGCATCTTGTCCATGAAACCCACGGTCAGCAGGTTCTGCGCGGCGGCGGTCTGGATACCGATGTTCCAGATGCTGGTGCCCTGGGCGACGATGATCATGATGCCGGCGGCGATGTTCGAGCGCTTGTCCACGCCGAACGCGGCAATCACCCCCATCATGATCGGTACCACGCACGCACTGCGCGCCGTGGCGCTGGGCACTACCAGGCTCAGGAGTAGGGTGACCACCACCGCGCCCAGGAGGATGCGCCGGGTGCTGACGCCGACGCGGTCCAGGGTGACCAGCGCGATACGCCGGTCCAGGCCAGTGTGGGTCATGGCGGCGGCAAGGAACAGCGCGCCGACCACCAGTGCCAGTGCGGTATTGGAAAAACCGGTGAGGGCCATGCCCACCGCGGCGGACGAACCATAGCTGACGCTCGGGTCAGCCAGGGTCGGCGCGGTTCCCAGGAGAAACGCCAGCAGCGAGGTAATCATGATCGCACTGGCTTCGTAGGACACCGCCTCAGTGATCCAGATGACCACCGCGAAGGCGAGGATCGCCAGGACCCTGTGCCCGGCCACCGGCAGATCGCTTGGCAACGGCAGCAGCAGCACGCCGATCAGCGCGGCGCTGCCCACCCACAGGCCGATGGGTAATCCCAGCCTGGGGCTAGCGGTTGTGGACGACGTATTCATGGCCTGCCTCGCTGGCTTGGAAAATGTTGGCAAGCGCTCTACCGCGAGGCCTGCCCCCTTCCATCAATCATCCCTGCGCTGTTGCGCGGAGAAAATGACATCGATCAACCCCCGCCGGATTAGCCCATCGCGGATTTTGTAGGACAACCCGGCAATAACTACATAAGCAGGAAATCAATTTTGTAGTGATAAGAAAAAATCACTACAAACCCGTTGACGCCGTTTATCGGGCTCTTGCATGATGGGCCCGTCTCCCCGATCGGGAGCGCTGGCAAGGGTGTTCCAGACGATCCGAGCGGTATGCGGGTTGTCCGTGGAGTGGGACTGTCCAAAAGGCAGAGTGAAGAAAGCCCCTGTTGCGATGCTGCTGTAGCAGCCTTGGTAGATGCGCTACATGAAGCGCGAGTCTGAACGAATCAACCACTGAAGGGTTATGGGGGCTTTAATGATGAATCTGAACGAACAACCGACCATCCAGGAACTGGCCAAGCTGTTCGCTGCGCGCAAAGACACGCTCGACAGCCATATCCTGTGGATCTGCGAAGCCGGTGAAGTGCATATCGACAGCCTGTCGCCCTGCACCACCGAAGATGAATTCGAACAGCGCAAGCCCGGCATGCGAGCGCGGATGAAGATGTACCGCCGTGGCCAGGGCTACGTCGGCAAGAAAGCGGCCGCTGATACCCAGTTCGTCGGTCGCGTGCTGGAAACCCTGCAACAGGAGTGGCCAGCGCTGCGTGAAGGCCAGGGCGTGCGGGTCATCGACCGCCTTAGCTGAGTCTTCCGTTCGCTTGAGCCCGGCCCGCAAGGCCGGGCTTTTTAATGCGCGAAGAAAAGGCCGGTGGGTCACACCGGCCTTTTACCAAAGGTTTTGGTCATGCGCGGCGCAACAGCGCCAGCGGTTCTTCAGGCTGCAACCCGGCGACCATCGCCCTGGCCCGATCCACGCCCCAGACCAGCGCCCGGCTCATGCTCTCCCCCGGCCTGGACGGATAGTATTCCTCCAGCAGCGCCTTGCCGTGGCGGGCGTACACGCCGAGGAACAGCTGGGTCGCGCCGGTGCGCGAGAGCCGAACCTGGACGTCGATGCTGATCCCGTCGTTGAGCACTTCATCATGGCTGCGGCTATGCAGCATCGCATCCGCCCATTCCCAGTATTTTTCTTCCCTGATACGCATTGCTTTCCTCCACTGGAATAGCGCATTGACGGCACATAGTAAGGCATAGATCGCCATCACTCTCCAGCGCCGCAGGGCGGCGCAATGAGCGAAGTCAAACAAAGCTGCATGAATTGGCCGGAATCGCGTACCCGTCGGTGCTTTCACCAATCGGGCGACACGCCGGCCGCGGATTCAGCGCTTGGGCAATGCTGCGGGAAGGAAGCGGCGACTTTCCATGCGCGCCGGCATCCTCGACTTGAAGGTGGCCTGGGCATCGTCCAGGGTCATATGGGCAAAGCCCAGGCGGAACGCCGACTGGCCACAACGCACCACGGCATTGATCGGGAATTCGTCGCCGAGGTCTTCGAGAAATTGATCCTTCATGTTCCTGCTCCCCTCTGAAAGCGACCGATACCGATCCTCCAGCGGAGGACCTGAAAATATCGATCTCAACCCTCGAAAGACTAGCCGGACATTTAGCGACCAACCGGTCAGCATGCCGATCCCCGACCAATGGCACCTCAGGCCTGGGCGGTCCTCAATGCTTCCCGCAGACGCGGGCCGAAAACATTGATCAGCAACCCCAGCATCACCAGCAGGCCGCCCCAGCACTGGATCGCACTGAGGCGCTCGTCCAGCAGCAAGGCCGAAGAGGTCAGCCCTACCACCGGAACCAGAAGCGAAAAGGGTGCCACTTTCCCCGCCGGATAGCGCGACAGCAGGCGACTCCACAAGCCGTAGCCGAGCATGGTGGCGATGACCGCCAGGTAAACCAGCGACAAAATCGAACTCAACCCGATATTGCGCAGCGACGACTCGATCAGTTCCGGGCCTTCCAGGTACCACGACAGGCCCAGGAACGGCAGCGGCGGAACCAGTCCGCCCCAGATCACCAGGGCCATCAGGTCGATATTGCCGAAACGTCGGGTGATGATATTGCCCATGGCCCAGCAGGCACCGCCGCACAGGGTCAGGAGCAACGCCAGCAAGGGCACGTGGCTGTCGTTCTCGCTGCCGATCAGCGCCAAGCCACCCGCCGCGACCAGCAAGCCGAACACACTAGCGCTGCGCAGGCGCTCACCGAGGAACAGCGCAGCGAAGACCATGGTGAAGAAGGCCTGGGACTGCAGCACCAACGACGCCAGCCCCGGCGGCATGCCGTTGTGCATGGCCTCGAAGAGAAAGGCGAACTGGCCCAGGGAAATGGTCGAGCCGTAGGCGATCAACCAGCGCCAGGGCAGTTGCGGACGACGAATGAAAAACACCGCCGGAACGCCACCAGGATAAACCGCAGCGCGCCCAGCAACATCGGCGGCAGGCCGTCCAGACCGACCTTGATCACCACGAAATTCAGGCCCCAGGCAACGATCACCACCAGCGCCAGCAACAAATCCTTGAGCGGCATTCTTCCCCCATTGCACGCGTAATAATTTGAAACATCATATCGTCATTACGCTGGCGGGTGACACTGCAAGGTCCGCCGCTTCAACCCCGGATTGTGTAGATACCCATGCTCATCGCTGGCAAGCCAGCTCCCACAGGGTCAGCACAGACCTTAAGCCATGTGCAGTACCTGTGGGAGTCCACCCAGCCTTTCAGGCTACTCTGTCGCGCAGAGAACAGTTCCAAAGCACGACGCGTACCCTGTGGGAGCGGGTTTACCCGCGATTGCTATGGTGACTTCACTACCGCAATCGCGGCGGTTCGGCGCTCCGATGAACCCGCTCCCACAAGGTCCTTGCAAATCAAAGAGTCATGTTTTGCTCTATCAGAACCGCCTCAGGCATGCACACTCCACTGCACCACATCCACACCAATCACCGAATCGTCCACCGCCTGGATCAAGCCGCAGCGCATCGCCTCTTCGGGCGTGACGATTCGCGGATGGGCCATCAGGTAGCGCGGAATATCCAGCACCTCCTCCGCGCCCTGGGTGCGTTTCTCGACGATCTGCGCGTACAGCTGCAGGTCGTAATCCAGGCTCATCGCGTATTCGGCCATCCGCGCATGGTCCACCGAACCGTGCAGGGTCCAGTGGAAGGGATGGAACAGGAATTTGCTCAGGGCACAGGCCGTACGCCGCTCGCCGGCCAGGAACAGGATGTTGCCCATCGACTCCACCGTGCCGAGATTGTGGGTATGCACCGGTACCGGCAGCGCCCTGAGGAAGTTATAGAGGCTGAAGCCGTAGCTGCATTCCCCGCCCATGGTGGCGATATTCAGCTGGATACACTCGGCGCCCTGCTGCAGAGCCCGCGAGCAGGTGGTGATGAGGTTGCCGCAGGTGGACGCATTGATCGGTCCGGTGAAATGGATGATATGACTGGCCATGGTCACCTCGTGCTGTGGGTCCTTGGGTCAGGGGTCGTTGTCACGCGTTTGCTTGTCGGCCCCCTTGTTCTCGGCGAGTTCGCCCAGGTGCTGGTAGCGCTCGCGTAGCGCATGCAGCTGCTTTTCATCCAGGTCGTCGAGCCCGAGCAAGGCGTTGTGGGCCCGGCGCGTGGCACGCAGCAGCTCGTCGACCTTGATATGCAACTGATCGGTGTCGCGGTTCTGGGTGTTCTGGATCAGGAACACCATGAGGAAGGTCACGATGGTGGTTGAAGTATTGATCACCAGTTGCCACGTGTCGCTGAAGTGGAACAGCGGCCCGCTGATGCCCCAAGCCAGGATCAGACCGAAGGCGATGGCGAAGGTCACCGGACGGCCCGTCCAGTTGGCCAGCTTCTGGGCGAAACGGGAGAACTTCATGGGAGGGCCTCCTCTTGCGGTCCTGCGTGTCGAACCCGACATTCGGTGGAAAAGCTGGGGCTGGCAAAGTTCAGTCCGGCCACTGCGCGCCACTCGTCAATCTTGCTGAACCCGCCTTGCCAGGCCCCGGTCGCAACCTGTAACGAGCAGGACAAGGAACGACGGCGTGAGCGAGATTCGCATCGGTATTTCCGGCTGGCGCTATGCCCCGTGGCGCAAGGTGTTCTATCCCCAGGGCCTGGTCCAGGCCAAGGAGCTGGCATTCGCCTCGCGGGCAGTGAGCAGCATCGAGATCAACGGGTCGTTCTATGCCCTGCAGACCCCGCAGCGCTATGCCGAATGGCGCGACGCGACGCCCGAGGATTTCGTCTTCGCGGTCAAGGCGCCTCGCTACATCACCCATGTGCGACGGCTCAAGGAGATCGACGAGCCGCTGGCCAACTTCTTCGCCTCCGGGCCGCTGCAACTGGGCGCCAAACTGGGGCCAATCCTGTGGCAGTTCCCGCCGAGCCTGAAATTCGACCCGCAGCGCTTCGCCGATTTTCTTCAGCGCCTGCCCCATGATCATGCTGCGGCCAGCCGATGCGCACGCCATTGCGCCGAGCGCTTGAAGAAAGACGGCGCCTTCGAAACCCAGGGCAACGGCACGCTGCGCCATGCCGTGGAGATCCGCCACGACAGCTTCCGCGACCCGGCCTTCATCGAACTGTTGCGCGCACACCAGGTGGCCCTGGTGGTCGCCGATACCGCCGGGAAATGGCCCTACCTGGAAGACCTGACCGCCGACTTCGTCTATCTGCGCCTGCATGGCGATGCCGAGCTCTACGCCAGCGGCTACACCGATGAAGCCCTGCAGCGCTGGGCCCAACGCATCCGCACCTGGGGCCGTGGGCAACAACCGGGCGATGCACAACTGGCGGGCCCCGGGAAGCCGCGTCCAAGGGGGCAAAGGCGGTGTACTGCTATTTCGACAACGACCTGAAAGTCCGCGCGCCCTTCGATGCCCGGGAGCTGCTGCACCGGTTGAAACTCGATGCCGGGCTGCAAACCGAACCGGGCCAACCGGCGCAGCCACCTTTGTGACGGGAGACGATCATGCATACCCCTGCCCTGCTGTTGATCCTTGCCAGCCTTGCCAGCGGCACGGTCCTGGCCGATGCCTGCCAGGTCACCACGCGCTCGTCCAGCGCCGCGGTGCCGGAGGTGGAGACGCGTACCTGCTACAGGCTCGAAGGCATGCCCGACGAGGCGATCGATTGGTCCTGCAGTAGCGAGAACAAGGAAATGCTCAATACCCTGAAACAGCGGGTCCCGCGCTGTCCGGACCAGGAAATCGGTCAATGCACTGCACCCTTGACCCAGGAAAGCCTGGCCAACCCCAAGGCCACCAGCAATGACCCGCAGGCGGCCAGGCCACAGGTTCCCAACGATGCGCGGGTGGTGACCTATTACTACGACACCCGCAACCAGGGGCAGGCCAGGATCGACTGCGAGAAGGCAGGCGGGACCTGGCGCATGCCGTGACGCCCGCAGATTTCCCTTGCAACCCACACAGGAGTGCATACCCATGCCACGCGGAAGCAAAGCGAAGTACACCGAAGAACAGAAACGCAAGGCCGAGCATATCGAGGACAGCTACGAGGCCAAGGGCGTATCCAAGGGCGAGGCCGAAGCCCGAGCCTGGGCCACGGTAAACAAGCAGTCCGGCGGCGGTGAAAAAGCCGGCGGGTCCGGGCAGAAGAAGAGCGCAAGCGCCAAGCACAAGGCGCGACAGTCTTCGGCGCAACGGGCGGTGAAGACCAAACATGGCGTGCCACGGCCGGATCAGCCGTTGGGCGAACTGACCAAGGCGGAATTGATGGACAAGGCAAGGAAGCAAGACATTTCCGGACGTTCGAAGATGAACAAGGCGGAGCTGGTCAGGGCGCTGAGCCGATGACCAGCCGCAGCCACTGGTTCGTTCAATAATCGATGGATGCGCATCCATCCGCACCGAGCATTGCGGGTGCCCCGCCGCTGCCGGCGGTCTTGCAGGCAGCGGCGCGGACTGCGTCGGCTGCCCCGGCGATCTCCGGCTCATGGATAATCCGATTATGTTCGTACTCAAGCTTTTGAGTATCCAGTTCATAGAGAGGCATACCCGTAATTTTGCTCCAGAACTGGCGCTCTTCCTCTTCCACCTTTGCCTCGCGCCTCGCACCTTCCAGACGCGAAGCCTGCGCGGTATCCGGCTTGCCGCCTGCGGTCGCAGTGCCGTTGCCACCACTGCTGAGCCCGCATTCGGGGAAGCCAATGCACTACCACCCTTCCCTCCTTCAGCCGTCGCTCCCTTGCCGCCCTTCGCGGAAAGCTGGTACCCGCCGGGATTGAAAGACAATCCGCTTTCACCACCTGCTGCACCGGCCGCGCCGCTGGTACCCGCCTTCCCGCCGGCCCCCACAACAAGGGTCACGATCTGCCCGGCATACAGGTTATAGGTGCATACCAATGTCACGCCCGCACCACCACCTGCCGCGCTCCCGCCTCCGCCTGCACCGATCAGGGTGATGTACACCTTGTTGGTGGACTCAGGCATCTTCACTTCATAAGTGCCCGCAGCGGTGAACGTCTGGTTGGCCGCCAGGGCCGGTCCACTGGAAGCCAGCAGGATGCCGGCGGACAACAGAGCGAGAAGGGGTTTTGTGAACATGGCGAGCCTCCGGTACCTTTCGATGAACCCACTTGGGTCATGGAAAAATACCGCTCGGCCCACCCCTGTTCTGCTGGCAAAAATGCCAGTTCTCAAGACCTCTTCGCGCTAAGGCTTATCGCCAAAGCGCTTCAAGGCGAAATGGGATCACTGGCCGGGAAAGTTTCTTCAAGTGCGTTATCCACCTGCTCTTCATCTGGCTGCCTGGCCTTGTCGTCCCCGCAGTGGCATTCACTCATGCGGCACGGTTCGCCGTTGGCGTGGCCACTGGCGCAGGCCTTGCAGCAATAGGCCTCGCCAGCCAGTTGCACGGCGTTGGCGTCCACCTCGCAGGTACATCCGGGACAGGCGCAATGTTGTTCGCTCATGGTCGTGTCCTCCTCTCAAACGTCTTCATCGCCTTCGGGCGGCGATACACGATCGGTCCAGGGTTTGCCGTCCAGTGGCGCCGAGCGGGCCAGCTCGGCTTCGTCCAGGCCGATGCCGCCGCCGATCTCGTCCTCGTCGACCCGGCGCAATTGCTGGTCTGCCGGCCCCGGGCCGCCTCGCTCGGAAGGATCGCGGGCGCCGGTCTGGTCGAACAGGGTGTCGGGGCTGAGGTCGTCCAGGGTGACATTGTCCTCGTGCAGGCTTTCAGTGAGCGCTTCACCGCCACTCATGCCACCCCGCTCGACACGCTCGGCGGGAAACTCGCGGTTGAATTCCTCTGCCGGCCGCGCATCGCCGGCGCGGCCCTGGCGTTCGTCATGGCGGTCACTGAAATCCAGCTCGCGGACTTCGCCCATGCGGTCCTGGATGTCGTCGATTTCGGCTGGCACATGGGTGGCCGGCCTTTGGCTTTTCTCGTTCATGGCAACCTCGCTTGCGGATGAGCTCTCCTGAAGTCGACTCCCCTGCGCGGAAAATGATTCAGTCTTTCTGCCGCCCGGTCGCCACGCCGATTGAACTCCCGTCCCGCACGCCCTCTCCCACTTGGTAAGACGCCGGACACAGAGCATTCGCCATGGCCAAGCCCCTCGAGGAGTACCAACGCAAGCGCAACTTCGCCGCCACCCCTGAACCCAGCGGCAAGCGAGCCCGTGGCAAGGCCCGGGCGCTGCAGTTCTGCATCCAGAAACACGACGCCAGCCACCTGCACTACGATTTCCGCCTGGAGCTCGATGGCACCCTGAAAAGCTGGGCGGTGCCCAAGGGCCCGTCGCTGGATCCCAAGGTCAAGCGCCTGGCGGTGCACGTCGAGGACCACCCGCTGGACTACGCCAGCTTCGAAGGTCATATCCCCGAGGGCCACTACGGTGCCGGCGACGTGATCGTGTGGGACCGCGGCATATGGATTCCCGAAGGCGACCCGCACCAGGGCTACGCCAAGGGCCACCTGCGCTTCGAACTGCAAGGGGAAAAGCTCGGCGGACGCTGGAACCTGTTCCGCACCCGCCTCGGCGGCAAGAAGGAACAGTGGATGCTGGTCAAGTCCTCGGATGCCCAGGCCCGCGAAGAGAAGGACTACGACATCCTCGAAGCTGCCCCGGACAGCGTGCTCAGCGACCGCAGCCTGCCTTCGGCCAGGCCGGTCGCGGCGCCTGCGGCAAAGGCCCCCGCGGCAAGGAAGAAAGCCGCATCCGCCAGCCGCACGAAAAAGGCACCCAAGGCCGCCCTGCCCGAAAGCCTCAAGCCGCAGTTGGCCACCCTGGTGGACTCGCCGCCGCAAGGCGACTGGAGCTACGAGATCAAGTTCGACGGCTACCGCATCCTTGCCCGTATCGACGATGGCGAGGTGCGCCTGTTCACCCGCAATGGCCACGACTGGACGGCGAAGATGCCGCGCCAGGTGGCGGCGCTGAAAACGCTCAAACTGAAATCCGCCTGGCTCGACGGCGAGATGGTGGTCGCCGACGAAAACGGCGTGGCCGACTTCCAGGCCCTGCAGAACGCCTTCGATACCGAGCACGACGAACGCATTCTCTACTACCTGTTCGATGTGCCCTGGCTCGAAGGTCGTGATCTGCGCCAGTTGCCACTGCAGGAGCGGCGCGCCGCCCTTGAAGCGATCCTCGCCGACCCGCCGCCGGAGCTGCGTTACTCGGCGAGCTTCGCCGAGCCGGTCGCCTCGCTGCTCGCCAGCGCCTGCCAGATGAACCTGGAAGGCCTGATCGGCAAGCGCCAGGACAGCGTCTACGTGGAACGACGCAGCAGCGACTGGATCAAGCTCAAGTGCCAGAAACGCCAGGAGTTCGTGGTGGTCGGCTACACCGAGCCCAAGGGCAGCCGGGCAGCGTTCGGCGCCCTGTTGCTGGCCCTGCATGACGATGGCCGGTTGCGTTATGCGGGCAAGGTCGGCACGGGTTTCAGCACCGAGACCCTGCAAAGCCTGCATCGCCGGCTGCAGCCGCTGGAGGCGCCGCGCCCGCCACTGGATAACCCGCCGACCGGCGCCGAAGCCCGGGGCGTTCACTGGCTCAAGCCACAGTTGCTGGCAGAGGTCAGCTTCGCCCAGATGACCCGCGACGGCATCGTTCGCCACGCGGTCTTCCATGGCCTGCGCAACGACAAGCCGGCCAGCGCCATCAACCTGGAGCGTGCCATGCCCGTGAAGAACAGCAGCGCCAAGGCGATGCGCCTGACCCATCCTGATCGCATCATCGATGCCAGCAGCAACACCACCAAGCTGGATATCGCCGAGTACTACGCCAAGGTTGCCGGGCTGATCCTGCCGCACCTGGAGAACCGTCCCGTGGCGCTGGTCCGCGCCCCGGACGGGCTGGACGGCGAACTGTTCTTCCAGAAGAACGCCGCCCAGCTTGACCTGCCCCACGTGAAAACCTACGACAAGGACCAGGCCGGTCAGGCCGCGATGATCATCAACCGCGAAGACACCCTGCTTGGCGCGGTGCAGATGAACACGCTCGAACTGCACACCTGGAACGCCACCGACAAGCAATTCGAGCGCCCCGACCGCTTCGTGCTCGACCTCGACCCGGACCCGAAACTGCCCTGGAAGGCGATGATCGAAGCCACCACCCTGACCCTCACCCTTCTGGAAGAGCTGGGCCTGCGCTGTTTCCTCAAGACCAGCGGCGGCAAGGGCATCCACGTGGTAGTGCCGCTGCAGCGCAAGGCCGGCTGGGACGAGGTCAAGGACTTCAGCCACGCCATCGTCAGCCACATGGCCGGGCTGTTCCCTGAACGGCTGTCGGCGGTTTCCGGGCCGAAGAACCGGGTCGGGCGGATCTTCATCGACTACCTGCGCAACGGCAAGGGAGCGACAACCGTCTGCGCCTGGTCGCTGCGGGCCCGGGAAGGCATGCCGGTGTCGGTGCCGATCTGGCCCGAGGAACTGGCCGGGCTCAAGGGGGCCAACCAATGGACCCTGGCCAATATCGACGAGCGCCTGGCCGACGGCAACGACCCGTGGCAGGACTACGCCGGCACCCGCCAGTCGATCACCGCCGGCATGCGCAAGAAACTCGGCCTGTGAAGGAGCCACCGCCATGAGCATCATCCAGGATTTCGACCTGGGCAGCCTGGACACCCTGCTGCGCAGCTTTACCCAGCGACCCCAGGCGCTGCATCTGGACACCCAGCTGCCGCTGGTCATGCAGTCACTGCAACAGGACCATCTCGACCTGCTGCCACTGCCCGGCCAGGGCCATACCCTGCAACGCTGGCAGACCCTGGCGCGCATCGCCGGCTGCGACCTGAGCCTGGCCAAGCTGTACGAGGGGCACACCGATGCCCTGGCGATCCTCTCCGAGTGCAGCGCCAGCCACCGGGTCGGGCAAGGCATCTGGGGGGTATGGGCCGCCGAGTCGGCAGAGGCCCGCACGCGCATCGTCGGACGCGAAGGCGACACGGTGCTGCTGGAAGGACGCAAGGCCTGGTGCTCCGGCGCCCTGCAGATCGACAACGCCCTGCTGACCGCCTGGGACAGTAACGAGCAGCCGCAACTGGTGGCCATCGAGCTGTCCCATCCGAGCCAGCGCATCCTTGCCGAGGGCTGGCAGGCGGTGGGCATGGCCACCACTACCAGTGTGGTGATGGAGTTCGATGGTACTCCTGCCGTGGCCATTGGCGCTCCCGGGCAGTACCTATCGCGACCTGGCTTCTGGCACGGCGGCGGCGGAATCGCTGCGTGCTGGTACGGGGCCGCCGAGGCGCTGGCCGATTACCTGCGCGAGCACTGCCGCAAGCCGCGTCCCGACCCGCATGCCGAGGCCCACCTGGGCGCGGTCGATGCCGCACTGGGCGGTGCCCGGGCGACCCTGCGCGAATGCGCCGCGTGGATCGACGCCAACCCCGGCGCCAACGCCGAACTGCTGGTACGGCGCACCCGTGCCCAGATCGAACAGGCGGTGAGCCAGGTTATCCAGCATGTCGGCCGCGCCCTGGGTGCCACGCCGTTCTGCCACAACAGCCACTTCGCCCGGCTCTCCGCCGACCTGCCGGTCTTCCTGCGCCAGAGCCATGCCGAACGCGATCTCGCCGTCCTCGGTCAACAACTGGCCCAGGTGCCGGCGGGAGCCTGGCAGCTATGAGCGAAGACCTGTTCCGTGGGCCGGCGACCACACCCGCGCAATGGCAGCAGTCGGCCCATCTGGCCCGGGCCACCTGGATTACCCCGAGCAACTGTGCCCGCCCGGGCGCCGCCTGATCGTGGTGGCGCCCCACCCTGACGACGAGATCCTCGCCTGCGGCGGCCTGCTCGCCAGTCTGCGCGGCCGTGAGCAGGACCTGCTGCTGATCTCGGCCACCGATGGCGAGGCCAGCCATCCCGGTTCGCAACAGTGGACGGAGCATCGCCTGCGTCGCCAGCGCCCCCAGGAAAGCCGCAACGCCCTGCACCGGCTCGGCCTGGACCTGCAGGCCCTGGACTGGCAGCGCCTGTCGCTCAAGGACACCGCGGTGGCCCGCGACGAAGCCTACCTGGTCGGTCACCTGGGCCAATTGCTGCGGCCCGACGACCTGCTGCTCTGCACCTGGCGCGGCGACGGCCATTGTGACCACGAGGCGGTTGGCCGCGCCTGTGCCCAGGCGGCGCAGGCCAAGGGCGCGACCCTGCTTGAAGTGCCGGTATGGGCCTGGTACTGGGCGCAGCCCGAGGATCCGCGGCTGCCCTGGGAACGGGCTTGCAAGGTGCAACTGGACGCCGATGCCGTGCAACGCAAGCAACAGGCGATTGCCGCCCATGTCAGCCAGATCGAATCCGATGGCGAGCGCCCGCCGGTGCTCCCGGCCGAAACCCTGGAGTGCCTGATGCAACCTTTCGAACTGGTGTTCCGATGAGTGTGGATGCGCGCTATTTCGCCGACCTGTTCGCCGCCAGCGACGATCCTTGGGCCTTCCGCACCCGCTGGTACGAAAAGCGCAAGCGCGAACTGATCATGGCCAGCCTGCCCAGGCAGTTCTATGAGCGAATCTTCGAGCCGGCCTGCGCCAACGGGGAACTGAGCGCGGCGCTGGCCGAACGCTGCACCGAGCTGGTCTGTCATGACCTCGACAGCACCGCCGTCGCCCTTGCCCGCCAGCGCCTGGGCGGCCTGCGCAATGTGCAGGTGGGGCAAGGACGCCTGCCGGGAGACTGGCCCGGCGGCAGTTTCGACCTGATCGTACTCGGCGAGATCGGCTACTACCTCGACCCGGAGCAGTGGTTGCAAGTGATCGAGCAGGCAGTCGCCAGCCTGGGCGAGGACGGCGGGCTGCTCGCCTGTCACTGGCTGCACCCCATCGATGGCTGCCCGCAGAACGGTCGCCAGGTGCACGCCCTGCTGGAAGAGCGCCTGCCGCTGTATCGCGTGCTGCGTCATGAAGAAGCGGATTTTTTGCTGGAGTACTGGAGTTGCCAGCCCAGCGTGATCGACCTCGACGAGACCTGCCCATGATTGCCGTGATCATCCCCGCCCACAACGAAGCCGACACGCTGCACGCTTGCCTGACCGCCATGCGCGCCGCCGCCGACACTGCTGCAAGTGTGGGGCATCGGGTCGAAATCCTGGTCGTGCTGGACTGCTGTACCGACGCCAGCGCCGCCATCGCCCGCCGCTTCGGCGTAGACACCCTGGAGGTGGAGGTGCGCAATGTCGGCCAGGCGCGCCGTGCCGGCGCCGAGCTGATGCTGCAGCGTGGCGCCCAATGGCTGGCCTGTACCGATGCCGACAGCTGCGTACCGGCGGACTGGCTGCTGTGCCAGCTGGACTTCGCCGCCGATGCGGTGTGTGGCACGGTGCATATCGAACAATGGCAGGCCGAGCAGGACCAGGCACTGCGCGAGCGCTACCTGGAGCACTACCAGATGCGCGAAGGACACCGGCATATCCACGGCGCCAACCTGGGAATCTGCGCCCGCGCCTACCAAAGGGTGGGCGGCTTCCGCCCGCTAGCGCTTAACGAGGATGTGCAACTGATCGAAGACCTGCAGGCGTGCGGGGCAACTATCGTATGGACGGCGCGCAACAGTGTGACCACCAGCAGCCGCATGGACAGCCGCGCCCGGGGTGGCTTCGGCGACTATCTCAGGTCCCTGATGGCCTGATTGACCGCAGGCCTTGCCGGGGGCTGGTTCAAGAGGCCTTGCGCGACGCCTTCTTCTTCGGCGTCGGCTTGGCCTTGCCACCCAGGCTGCGCTTGAGCAGTTCGGTGAGGTCGATGATATCGGCGCCCTTGCCCTCGCCTTCCTCGCCCGGTTGCTCGACCACGCTGATCTTGCCCTTGGAGGCCTTTTCTTCCACCAGGTCCATGATGGTCTGGCGAAACTCGTCGCGGTAATCCTCGGGTGTCCAACTGCCGCTCATGTCCTTGACCAGGCGCTTGGCCATGTCCAGCTCGGCCTTGCTGACCTTGGCATGGGTCACGCTGTCATCCAGCTCCAGGCTGTCGAGGTCCTTTACTTCGTCTGGCCAGCGCAAGGTAATCAGTACCAGGGCATCGTCCAGTGGCCGCACGAGTGCCAGGTGCTGCTGGGTATGCAGCACCACCGTGGCCAAGGCCACCTTGCCGGTGCTTTCCAGCGTATCGCGAAGCAAGGCGTAGACCTTGCCGCCGCGCTTGTCCGGCGCCAGGTAGTAAGGCGTGTCGAAGTGTTGCAGGGGAATATCGCCGGCGTCGACGAAGGAAAAGATATCGATGGTCTGGGTCGCTTCGGGCCGGGCCTTGCGGATCTCGTCCTCGCTGATCACCACATAGCGACCCTTCTCGTATTCAACGCCCTTGACGATATGTTCCTTGCTGATTTCCTTGCCGGTGACCTTGTTGATCCGCTTGTAGCCCACCGGATCCATGCTGCGTTGGTCAAGCCAGTCGAAATCGACCCGCTGGCTGCGCACGGCGGATGCCAGGGCGACCGGGATATGCACCAGGCCGAAGCTGATCGCGCCCTTCCAGATTGCACGAGGCATGGCGGACTCCTAGCGACGCGGAAGTTGCAGAAGGTGATGACGCAAGGCACCGCAACGCTCGCAGCACTCGCAATCGCCGGGCACGGCATCGTTCACCGGCATCGAGCGCCACTGGCATCCACGTAGCAGGCAAAAAAAGGTCATGGGGCACCTCCTGGTCATAGGTCTGTTACCACTAATGACTACCAGGAGGTGCGGAAGGTTTGATCGGGATGATCAGTTGTCGCTGTCCTTGCTCGGAGCCAGTTGCGAGGCAGGGCTTTCCGATTGCGGTTGCTGCATCTGCAGCGACGGCTTGCTCGGGTCGGAGTCCTTGCCGGGGTGATCGGAGTTGTCGAAACAGCCGCCCAGGGCCAGCAGGCCGGACAGCAGCAACAGGGCTGCGCCTTTGTTCATGGCCACGTTCTCCAGGAAAGTTCTTCACAATAGCAAATGGCGCATCAAGGCCGAGGCCTCCGATGCGCCAGACGAACGAGGCATGGCTATGCCCCGTCATTCACTACGCTACCGCGTCAGGAACGGCCACCTTTGCGGCCGGAGTCCTGGGTTTTCTGCCGGTCCTGATTCATGCCACCCGAATGTTGCCCGCCCTTGCGACCGGCTTCGGAGGCTTTTTCCCGATCGTTGGCAAAGTTGCCCGGGTTGCCGCCGCCTTGCTTGGAGCCAGTGCGGTTTTCATTGTTAGCCATGATCTTTCACCTCATAGAAAACTAGGGATGCACGACGTTTGCCGTACATGATGTGTGAGTCCATGGCGTTGCAAGGATTCGCTTTGGTTCGAAGCGGCCGGACGGGTGGCGGGAAATAGCGGGAAGGGGGTGTTTGGGGTGATGGGTATTTGGGGTGTGGGTATCGGTTTTGGTGGCTGCGACGTGCCCGTCAGAGAACCGCGTTATGGCCACCAGGCGCTTGCCGGGAGATCTTTAGCGCTCTCCAGACCGAGCGCCGCCCGCGCGGCGCATCGCTGGCAAGCCAGCTCCCACATTTGTTGCAACGTGCCTATGCCTGTCAGACCATAGTTGACCGCCTTGTTTGTCCGACTCGATTTCCCGCCGAACATCCAAAGGCTGGCAGCGGAGATCTCACAGGCCATGGCACGTTGCAACAAATGTGGGAGCTGGCTTGCCAGCGATGCGCCGCGCGGGCGGCGCTCGATCTCAAGGGCGCTGGAGAAGTCATGACAAGCACCTGTCAGCCCTGATGCGATCTACTGACGGACCTTCAAGACAAAAGCCAACCGGGCGACGAAGCCCGTGAAATCACTGATGCACGTGACCGTGCTTCATTTCCGGCTCACCCTCGGTCAAGGAGCGCACCGGCGCCTTGATCTCGAGGTTTTCCTTGTTGCCCTTGGCATCCTCGATCACCAGGGTGAGCGGTACTTCCTGACCCTGCTTGAGCTGGTGAACCAGGCCCATGAGCATCACGTGATAGCCGTTGGCATCCAGGCTAACCGCCTTGCCGGCCGGCAGGTCGAGGCTCGAGACCGGCCCCATGGTCATCACGTCGCCGTTCATCTTCATTTCATGGATCTGCACATCCTTGGCGACCGGCGACTGCACGGCGACCAGCTTGGCGTCGGTATCGGAAGTGAGGGTCATGAACGCGCCGGAGGAATGCTGGTTGGCCACGCTGGCACGGGCCCAGGCATTTTCCACGGTGGTTTGCGCCAGCGCCGGCAGGGCGGCGGCACACAGGGCCAGGACGGCCAGGGGTTTGCGAATCGGCAGCATCAGCAGATCTCCATCAGGGTCAGCAGGTCTTCGGCGCATTCCTTCGCCGTCAGCGAATGGGACAACCCCAGGTGCAGGCGGCCACGGGAATCGAAGACGAAGCTGGTGGACGAGTGCGACACGGTGTAGCTGTCGCCCAGCGGTACCTTCTCGTAGAACACGCCGAATTCCTTGGCGGTGGCCGCGATCTGTTCCGGGGTGCCGGACAGCGCGGTGAAGGTCGGGTCGAAGGCCTTCACATAGTCTTCGAGTACCTGCGGGGTATCCCGTTCCGGATCCAGGGTGATGAACACCACCTTGAGGAAATCGCCGTCACGGCCCATCAGTTTCTTGATCTGCACCGCACGCGCCAGGGTGGTCGGGCAGATCGCCGGGCACTGGGTGAAGCCGAAGAACACCATCGGCATGGAGCCGTAGAAGCTCGACAGCGCGTAGGTATCGCCGTGGACATCCTGGAGCTTGAAGGAGCGGCCCAGGATCTTGTTGCTCAGGTCCTTGCCGTACTTGAAGTCGAGCTTGGGCGAGGTATCGCAGCCGGTCAGGGCGGCGAGCCCCGCCAGGCCGAGCCCGGCGAGAACCTTGCGCCGGGTCAGTAGGTCGTTCATGTAACCATCCTTTGGGAAGGTGCACGCTTGCGCAGGGAAGCTGTTCATTCCAGCTTTTCACGGGGCGGCATTTTGGCACGCAAGGACAGGAGGGGCCAGCGCAGGGCGCCCGAAGGGTGCGGCGTGGTGTCGCAGAAGGGGCCGACAATACGTAACAAGCTGTAAAACCGAGACGAGGTCGAAGTTCCCGTAACATTCCCCATCCGGTGAGTGGCCTTGAGCCACTACTCAGGTTATTGTCGCCGTCTCTTTCGGCATGGACTTTGTCAGTGCCACTGACACGGCCTGTCAGTCGCCTCCTCTAGAGTCGCCGCCAAGCCCACCGACAAGGATTCGCCATGGCGGCCACCGATCACGAAACCCTGGCCTTGCGCCTCGCCGACATCCTGCGTCTGCTGCTGGGCGGCGAACGCCCTACCCGCCTTGAGCTGGCCGAACGCTTCGGCGTCAGCGAACGCACCATCTACCGCGATCTGAACCGCCTCGGCGATGTGGTCGAGCCCGGGGCGCATGGGGTTTACCAGCTGGCCAGCGCCTACCGCGGCAGCTTGTCCCCGCCGACCTGCAGACCTTCGCCCGCATCAGCGGTGTCGAGCAGCTGTTCCCGGCCAGCGATCGCCGCGCCTGGATGGACTTGCTCAAGCCGGGTCCGACCAGCTTTCTCGTACGCGATGGCCATTTCGCCGCCAAACGACCCGAAAACGGGGATTTCCGCGAACTGGGCCGGGCCATCGGGCAGCACCGCCGCTGCCAACTGACCTATACCGGCAAGCAGCGCAGCGTCGAGCCCTACCGCCTGGTCCACAACAAAGGCATCTGGTACCTCGCCGCCACCGAAGCGGGACGCCTGAAGAGCTTTGCCTTCGCCCGCATCGAAGCCCTGCGGGTACTCGACCAGTCCTTCATCCCCGACAGCACTGTCCAGACCCGGATCGAAAGCGACGATGACATCTGGTTTGGCGAAGACCACCTCAAGGTCACTGTCCAGGTCGCCGCCAGCAACGCCTACTACTTTCAGCGGCGCAACGTGCTGCCGCACCAGCAACTGATCGAGCAGTTGGCCGACGGTCGCCTGCTCCTGCAATGCCGGGTCAATCACCCGAACCAGTTGCTGCCGATCGTTCGCTACTGGATCCCCCATGTGCGAATTCTCGAACCCGCCTGGCTGCAACAGCAACTGCACGACGAACTCACCGACTATCTGCACTGAGAAGGACTCCGCCAATGACCGCCGACATGGAAAAGAACCTCGGCCAGGAACCCGACCCGGAACACAGCCTCGACTTCGAGCAGGTCGCCGAAGCACAGGCCAGGCGCATGGAGGGCGTGCTGTTCGACAAGCCGGACAACCCTGGCAAGACCAGTGCCGTGATCGCATCCTTCGTCGCCTCCTGCAATGCCCGTGGCGAAAAGCCGCTGGAGCAATGGCTGAGCGACGAGTTCCGCAAATACCCTGACCTGTGGAAAGACGAGCAGGACCTGCAGCAGACCAGTCGTGAGGTCATCCAATCGACCCGCGCCTTCAACCAGGCCCGCGAGTCGCTGCAGGACCATCTCGACAAAGGGCGCAGCCAGGCCTCCTGGCTCGCCGCCGAGATCGAGAAGAACGCCGGCCTGTCGGGCTCGGTGCAGGTAGGCCAGTACGCCGCGCGCATCGACCAGGCCCTGGCCGACGCCACCGACAACGCCAGGCGCATCGTCACCACCCAGGGCGGCGCCATCAGCCTCAACCCCAACCTGGACGGTTTTATCGCCGAGCAGCACCACGTCGATACCTTCAACATCGACGCGACCACCAAGGGCAGCCAGTACCGGGCAAGGATGGTCAACTCCCGGGAACTGAACTCGGTGGATATCGAGGTCATCGACGGCAATGGCAACGTGGTCGCCAAATACCAGTCCAAATACGGCTCGGACGCCAGCGCCACCCAACGCCAGTTCGAAAGCGGCGACTACGCCGACCAGCAGCGTCTGGTGCCAGAAGGCCATGGTGCCGATGTGGCGGACAGCAGCGAAGTGATCGAGGCCGATGGGGTCAAGTCCAGGCCACTGTCCAAGGAGGACGCCAAGGCCTTGCAGGAGAAGGCCCAGGCGGAACAGGAAGCGCGGCAGTACGAATGGAACGACACCAACCGGCTGGACATTGCCAAACAGATCGGCAAGCAGGCCTTGGTCGGTGCCTGTATCGCGGTCGGCCTGCAGGGCGTCCGGATACTGGCACGGCGCGCCTGGAACAGCCTGAACGGTCGGGAAAACCCCAGCACCGATGACGAACTCAAGGCGTTCTTCGACAGCGCGCTGCGCAGCACAGGCGAAACCGGCGCCCAGGTAGCAGTGTCCGGCGCGGTGGTAGTCGCGGTGAAGAACGGCTGGCTCGGCGCGGCCCTGCGCGGCACCCCGGCCGGTTTGATCACCAATATCGCCTGCGTCGGCCTGCAGAATGCCAAGGCCCTGTACAAGCTGGGCAAGGGCGAACTGACCGGTGAAGAAGCCCTGGATACCCTCGGCAGCACCACGGTGACCACCTCCATGGCCATCGCCGGCGCAACCCAGGCGGCCGCCCTGGGGGCCAGCCTGGGCACCGTACTCGGACCGGTCGGCACGCTCGTTGGCGGGTTCATCGGCGGCGTTGCCGGAGGGATCGCCGGCAGCCAGATCGGCGAGACGGTCTACGCCGCCGGGAAGACGCTGGCGAAAACCGCACTCAAGACTGCCGCACGGGTCGCCGAAGGAGCCGGGCGGATGCTCGAATCCGCCGGCCGCGCCCTGAGCAATTTCGCCTCTTCCCTTTTCCCTGGCTGGTAAGCACCGATGAACCTGCTCGAACTCAAGGACAAGATCAAATCCCACCTGGTCGCCGGTTACCCGGGCTGTTCATCCACTCAGGGGAAGAGGCGCGGATCGACGCCGTGCTGGCCGACGTAGCGGCGCAACTGCATCTGAGCCCAAAGGAGTGGAACCTCGGTTATGGCTGGGTGGATTTTCACAACAAGCAGCCGCGGGGCAGCCAGGGCCCGGACACCGACCTGGCTACCAGCCTGCCGGCACTGCTCGACGATGACCTGGACGGCAAGCTGTTCGTCATCAAGGACGCCCGCAGCGCCCTGGAGCACCAGCCCCTGGCCGTGGCGCGACTGAAGCAGTTGCTCAACCGCATCCAGCGCCATCATCGCGGCGCGGCGGCGGTGGTCCTGGTCTCGGAAACCCTGCATATCCCGCCACAGATCGAAGCACAGATCACCCTGTTGCCCCTTCCCTTGCCCCGTGGCGAGGAGATCGTCGAACAAATCGGCCGCGTTTGCCGCGAGTGCGACCTGCTGGTGCCGGAAAGCCTGCAACAACGCCTGCAGGCCGCATGCAGCGGCCTTAGCCAGGAGGAAATCCGCTCGGCTCTGGCGATGGTTCGATTGCAGCATGAACAGATCAACGATGCCGCCCTGGCGCTGATCCAGCGCGAGAAGGAACAGATCATTGCCAAGAGCGGTGTCCTGGAGATGCTCCGGGTCAATGCCAGCGCCGCGGATATCGGTGGCCTGGAAAACCTCAAGCAGTGGCTGGAGCGCCGCGCACAGATCTTCCGCCGCCTCGGCGAAGCCCGTGAGGCACGGGTCCAGGCGCCCAAGGGCGTGCTGATCGCCGGCATGCCCGGATGTGGCAAATCCCTGACTGCCAAGGCTGCGGCCGGGCTCTTCCAACTGCCATTGCTGCGCCTGGATATCGGTTCCTTGCTGGGCAAGTATGTCGGCGAAAGCGAACACAACATGCGCCGCGCCCTGACCATGGCCGAGTCGGTCAGCCCCTGCATCCTGTGGATCGACGAGTTGGAAAAGGCCTTCGTCGGCATGACCAGCGGCAGCGGTTCGGAAGTCTCCTCGCGACTGTTCGGCTACTTCCTCACCTGGATGCAGGAAAAGACCGGCGCGGTATTCGTGATCGCCACCGCCAACAATGTCGCCGCGCTACCGCCGGAACTGCTGCGCAAGGGGCGTTTCGACGAGGTGTTCTACGTCGGTTTCCCCAATGCCATCGAGCGCGGCGCGATCCTGGATATCCAACTCCGCGGCGAAACCCTGGAGCTGGACGACGAACAGCGCCGGCAACTGGTCAGCCAGTGCCGCGACTATGCTGGCGCGGATATTCAGAACGCCATCAACGAAGCACGGGAAACTGCCTTCCTCGCCGACCGCGCATTGACTTTCAGCGACCTCGAGGCGGCCATCGACTCGACCGTTCCCCTGCGGGAAACCCTGCGCGAGCAGGTCGCGGAGTACGAGGAGATTTTCGAGAAACTCAAGCTCAAGCCTGCCTCCCGGTGCGATGGCCTGAGCGTGGCGCAGATGATCCAGATGGCCGAAAGCGCCAACGCCTTACGCCGTGAGGAAGTAGCGCGCAACGAGGACTGCCCGGACGACCTGCTGGAAAAGCTGGCTCTCGATCCGGTCGGGGAAATCCGCAATGCCGTGTACCGTAACCCCAACTGCCCGGAGCGGGTGCTGACCCTGCGGATCAATATCGACGAGGGTGCGGCCGGCTTCGATCGCGAGCTGCTGCACCTGGCCTGCCTGCATCCCCATGCACCGCAGGATCTGTTGGCGTCACGGTTCCAATGGCTGGCGCTCAAGCCTGACCAGCGCCGCCAACTGGCAGTGAAAAGCAGCCATGAATCGCTGCTGCGCCAGTTGTTGCACGACGAGGACACCGAGGTACGTGTTGCCCTGGCGCACAACCGGCACCTGGGCATCGATGGCCAGCGCCAGTTGGGCAAGGATACCGAAGATGCCGTGCGACTGGCCCTGGCCGGCAACCCGCTGCTGTCCGGCGAGCTCCAGTCGCTGTTGTCGCGAGACCCGAGCGGTGAAGTCCGGGCGACGCTGGCGCGACTGCCGACCCTTGGCGAAAAGGCCCAGTTGAACCTGGGGCAGACGACGATATCGACGTCCTGCTTGCGCTGGCGGCTCGCCACGCTGATGCGCAACTGCCAGAGGCGGTGCAGATGGAGCTGACCAAAAGCCCCGTGGACGTGCGCCTGCAACTGGCGGGCAATCCCGCGACCGGCGCTGCGGCGCAATTGCTGCTGGCCCAGGATGCTCATGTCGAAGTCCGCAAGACCCTGGCCGGTCACCCGGCCTTGGGCAGTGCCACCGTTCAGTACCTGATCAAGGATGTGGAGGCGGTACTGGTCACCCTGGCTGGCAACCACGGCCTGAGCCCGCTGCAATTGCGGGGTCTGGTCCAGCACGAATCCGGGGACGTGCGCAAGGCCCTGGCGGGCAACACAAGCGCCGGCCTGGAGATTCTCGGCCTGCTGAGTCGGGATCCGTTGGCGGAGGTCCGCGAGGAGCTCGCCAGCAACGAGACCCTCAGCGCGCAAATTATCGACACCCTGCTTCGCGACCCGCATAGCGACGTACGCGAGGCCATACTGCTATGGCATAAGGAAGTCGATACCGAGCAACAACAACGCCTGGCGAATGATCCTGTGTGCGCAGTGCGCGAGCGCTTTGCCTGGCACAACGCCACGGGCGTCGACATTCACGAGCAACTGCTCGCCGACAACGCCAAGGTGCGCGCTGAACTGGCCAGCAATAGAAGTACCAGCATCAGCGTCCAGCAACGCCTGGCGCTGGATCCGGCCCCTGAGGTCCGCTGCGCCCTGGCACGCAACGCTGAAACCCACGAAGGCATCCAGGTGTTGCTGGCCGAGGACCCGGATGTCCAAGTGCGCGTCGAACTGGCCGGCAATGAAGATCTGGCAGGTGTAGCGTTCCCGCTGTTGCTCAAGGATGTCGAGGAAGTGCAACTGGCGCTGGCCGCGAACCGTGGACTGATGCCAAAACAATACGGCCGGCTGGCACGAAGCGGTTTCGACAAGGTGCAGATGGTGCTCGCAGGTAACCCGTTTATCGACGAGGAACTGATACGCGAGCTCGGCCAACACGCTGTTGCCACCACTCCGGGCAGCATTTGGACCATCCAGCATGAACCCTCGCCGAGGTTGCTGGCGCTGGCCCGAAATCCCGGGCTGGGGGAAAGCCTGCAGCGCGAGTACTACGAAGGCTGGAAGCATTCTCCAGTGTTGATGCAAGCGTTGGCCGGCAATCGTTCGCTGGTTCCGGGCTTGCAACTGCTCCTGGCAAGGCACCCGGATACCGAGGTCCGCCGTCAGCTTGCGAACAATGAGAAGCTGGCCGCAGACGTCGCGCGCGTCCTGCTCGAGGATATGTCGGTACGTACCGCGCTGATTCGTAGCCAGGTGCTGGATGCCGATATAGAGCAGGCGTTGCGCGACGATCACCGCTACGACATTCGCTTTGAACTGGCGGGTAACCGATACACGAGGACCGCCACCCAGTTGGCGCTCGCAACGGACCACGACGTAGATGTGCGCCGCGAACTGCTGACCCAGGCCAACGCCCAGCGCGGCTTCATCTTGAAGCTGGCGGCGCAGGCTGCGCTGGCACAGGACGATCATGAAGAGATTCGTGTGCTCCTGGCCCAGCATCCGCACCTGGGCCTGGGCCTGCAAGCCCGGCTTGCCGAAGATGAAGAGACCTGCGTACGGGAGGCGCTGGCCGCACGCCCCTCCGGGCTCCACGGTCGGGCGTTGAGCGAGGAAGTGCAACTGCGCCTGTTGAAGGACCCACAGGCGAGCGTACGCATGGCACTGGCCGGTAACGCTCAGCTACTGCCACATGTGCAATTGGCCCTGTCGCGGGACAGCGACACCCAGGTGCGTATTGCGCTGATTCGCAAATCCGGCAGCTTCGGACCACGCCTGCTGATGGTGGTCCAGAAAAGCCTGGCGAACGATGCCAGTGTGGAGGTTAGAAGCGCCTTGGCTGACGCCCTGTTCGGCCTCTACCCGCCGGCCACCAGCGAGGAAATACTGCTGGGTCTGGCGGGCGACAGCGATCACCGGGTAAAGGAGGCCATCGTCTGGGCCCTGAACTTCGGTGAGATGCGCTTCAGCGATGCGGTGATCGACCGCCTAAGGAAAGGACTCGACAAGGACACACTGGAAGCCTTGGAAGAGGCGCTGGCCAGTTGCGAAGACTGAGGACCTGCACAGTCGGGAACCTGTTCCCACGCGCATCTCTTGCGTGCGGGAACAGGTTGTTGCTTGCGCAAAAAGGACATCAGGCGCCAGATCTGCCAAATTCCTACGACAGATCCGGCAATTCTTACGGTCTCTTCACAATTCGGTCCATTTCCTGCTGCGAGCAGGTCGACGCATCGACAAGATGCCCACGCCTACCGACACACAAGGACAAGTGCCGTGCTCAAACCCCTCGCCATCGCCGTTGCCCTCGGATCCGCCTTGCTCCCTTTGGGGGCTGGCGCCTATGACTACGGGCAATACGCCAGCCAGACCCTGGATCGCCTGATCCACGACTATCCCGGCCGCTATCGCGGCACCGCCAACTTCGCCGGCGCTGCCGACTGGATGCAGGCACAGTTGGCCTATGGCTACCAGACCAGCCGCCAGGATTTCACCTGGGCCGGCACGCGCAGTTCGCAGAATGTAATCGCCTCCGCCGCCGGGACCAGCAGCAACTATGTGGTGCTGGGTGCGCACTTCGACACCTATTTCGGGCGCCCGACCCTGCAAGGCCTGGACGACAATGCCTCGGGCGCGGCGGTGCTGACCGAGATCGCCCGCAACCTCGGCGGCGTGCAACTGGAGAACGGCCTGGAAGTGGTCGGCTTTGGTGCCGAGGAAGAAGGGCTGCGCGGCTCGCGGGCCTACGTCGCGGCCCTCAGCGACAGCCAGCGCGCCAACCTGCTGGGGATGATCAACCTCGATAGCCTGGTCACCGGCGACAAGATGTACGCCCATGCCGGCAGCAATGCCGCCGACAACCCGGCCCTCGGCGCGTACCGCGACCAGCTCATGCGTATCGCCGGGGAGTTGAAGATCGACCTGTTCACCAACCCCGGCCTGAATCCCGCCTACCCTGCCGGCACAGGCTGTTGCAGCGATGGCGAAAGCTTCGAAGGCCTGAATGTGCCGGTGCTGTTCATCGAGGCGACCAATTGGGAGCTGGGTGATCTGGACGGTTACGAGCAGACCGACAACCCGGCGATTCCGGGTGGGTCCACCTGGCACGACCCGAACGAAGACAACCAGACCGTGCTCACCGGCGCCTTCGGTCAGGAGCGCATCGACCAGCGCCTGCGGGATTTTTCGCGGCTGCTGACGCGCCTGGTACTGGAACTGACCAACGCCGACCTGCTCGCTTCCACCGCTTCCGGCGGAGCCATGGCGCGGCAGATGGAAGACCAGTTGCAGCGCCAGCACCAGGCAATGACGCGACTGCATGACCGGCGCTGGCTGACCTTGCTGGACAGCCAGCGGACCGTCGGCAGCTTCGATGGCGAGGTTGGCGTCGAGGGCGAGGTATCGCCCGACAGCGGATTCGATGTGGCCAGCAACCCGGAGTCCAAGCGCGTCGGCGTGCATGTGCTGGGCGACTACCGGCTGAGCGATGCGCTGACCGTCGGTGCCAGCCTGGGCTTCGAGCGCAGCCGCGACAGCCTGGAGCATGGCGGGCGGGTCGAAGGCGATACCTGGCAAGCCGGCCTGTTCGGCCTGCTCGATGATGGCGCAGCGCAGTGGCTGGCGGGTGAGCTGAGTGCCGGGCATACCCGTTTCGACACCCGCCGCTCGGTGTACATCCAGGCCAACAACGGCCCGGTTTTGCTTGACCAGCGCCTGTCCGGGGATACCTCCGCGCTGTTCTGGGGCGCGCGGCTGGAGGGTGGCCATGACTTCGACCTTGGAGGCTTGAAGACCGGGCCGCTGGCGGGGCTGGATTACGTGCATTACCGCATCGATGACTTCCATGAAGACGAAGCGCTGCGTACCGCACTGGGTTACGAGAAGCAGGACTACGACGGGCTCGAGGCCAGCCTGGGCTGGCGCCTGCGTGGCGAACTCGGGCTGGGTGCCGGCATGCGGGTCAAGCCCTACGCCAGCGTGCGCTGGGTGCGGGAGCTGGCGGATGGGCGACTGGACGAGATCGACCTGGCAGCCCGGGCGGACGGGCGCGTGCGGGTCGCGGACCTGGCGAAGGTCGACAAGAGCTTCGGGCGCGCGCAGCTCGGCGCGCAGCTGATGGTGACCGAACAGCTGGGGGTATTTGCCGAGGCCAATACCCGATTCGCCCATGACGAAGGAAACCAGGCGGGATATTCGTTGGGCGTGCAGTGGCTATTCTGAGCCTTCGAGGCCGTGGTGCATGAAGGAGCCCATTCACAAAGCGAATAGAACGGATTCCAACATTTAATTTGTGGATGCACCGCGATGCTCATACTGTAGAGCGGCAGCCCCGGTAGAACGCCCGTTACAGGCGCTCCCGGGGTCACAACAACAAACACCCCGAGACTGTCCATGTCCAAATCCTACTTCGCCCCTCACGGCGGGCACCCGGCTCAGACCGAGCTGCTGACAGACCGTGCGATGTTCACCGAGGCCTATGCCGTCATTCCCAAGGGCGTGATGCGCGATATCGTCACCAGCCACCTGCCCTTCTGGGACAAGATGCGCATGTGGGTCATCGCCCGCCCGCTGTCCGGCTTCGCCGAAACCTTCTCCCAGTACATCGTCGAGGTGGCCCCGGAAGGCGGCAGCGAGCGTCCTGAACTGGACAAGAACGCCGAAGCGGTGCTGTTCGTCGTCGAGGGTGAAGTCGATATCACCCTGCAGGGCAAGAACTACACGCTCAAGCCGGGTGGCTACGCCTTCATCCCGCCGGCGGCCGAATGGAGCCTGCGCAACAACAGCAAGGCCAATGTCACCTTCCACTGGATCCGCAAGCACTACGAAGCCGTGGAAGGCCTGCCGCACCCGGAAGCGTTCGTCACCAACGAGCAGGACATCACCCCGATCCCGATGCCGGGTACCGACGGCGCCTGGGTCACCACCCGCTTCGTCGACATGGCGGACATGCGTCACGACATGCACGTCAACATCGTTACCTTCCAGCCGGGCGGCGTGATTCCGTTCGCCGAAACCCACGTCATGGAGCACGGCCTGTACGTGCTCGAAGGCAAGGCGGTGTATCGCCTGAACCAGGACTGGGTGGAAGTGGAAGCCGGCGACTTCATGTGGCTGCGCGCCTTCTGCCCGCAGGCCTGCTACTCCGGTGGCCCTGGCCCGTTCCGCTACCTGCTGTACAAGGATGTGAACCGCAACGTGCACCTGACGCTGAACCCGAAGCGTTGAGTGACGTCGGGCTCGCAGCCTGAATGAGAAAGCCCGCCGGTGGATGGCGGGCTTTTTTATGGGTGTCTGTGAGGGCCTCATCGCCGACAACGCCGGCTCCCACAAGGTTTGCGGTGCACACAAAACCTGTGGGAGCTGCGGTTCGGCGCTCCGACTTGCCAGCGATGAGGCCGTCGAGGTCAACCACTCATTCCTGATCCAGCAACCCCGCCAGCACCACCCCCAATTCCTTCACCATCGGCTCCGCCGTCGGCCGGTGCACTACAACGATCTCGTAGCTGTCCACCACCGGCAGCCCGTCCTTTGCCCCAAGAACCCGATGGTCTGCGGTGACTGCCCGCGGAGGCAGCAGGCTGATGCCCATCCCGTCCGCCACTGCCGCCTGGATTCCGCTGAGGCTGGAGCTGGTGAACGCGATCCGCCAACGCCGACCGAGGCCCTCCACGGCGTTGATGATTTCGTCGCGGTACAAGCCCCGGGGCGGGAAGGTCACCAGCGGAATCGGGTCCAGTTCCAAGGCTGGATTCTTCGCACTGTCGATCCATGACAGTTCTTCCGACCAACTGGCCACCCCTTCCCTACCGTTGCGCCGTTGCTTCAATAGCACCAGGTCCAGCTCGCCGTTGTCGTAGCTCTGGGCGATGTCCCGGCACAGGCCACTGGCGACTTCCAGCTTGACCTCGGGGTGCTTGCGGTTGAAGGCGGACAAGGCCTTGGTGGTGCGGCCGCCAACGAAATCCTCCGGCACGCCCAAACGCACGGTAACGCCTACGGTTGCACCGGCCAGGGCTTCGAGCATCTGGTCGTTGAGCGCCAGCATGTGCCGGGCATAGCCGAGCAGGGTCTGGCCGGCATCGGTGGGCAGCACGTCGCGGTTGCCGCGTTCAAGCAGGCGGTGGCCGACCATGTCTTCCAGGCGGCGGACCTTCTGGCTGATGGTGGATTGAGTGGAGTGCAGGCGCGAGGCGGCTGTGGTGAAACTGCCGCAGTCGGCGACCACCACGATCGCGCGCAGCAGATCGAGATCGAACAGGGTTCTAGCGGGTTTCGCAATGGCAGGCATGGGGGCATTTACAGAATGAATGACCCCCGAGGTTTTAGCATGCCCTCAGGCTGCCGGCGAGCCTTGCAGGAACATCTGCCGTTCGGCATCGCGGCGCTTGACCATGCCGATATCCGGCCGCCCCCGGACCTGAATCCATTTGGAAAACTCCGCCGCCGCGCGTTCGAAATCGCTGGCGTTGACGTGGCGCAGCAGGATCGAGTTGCGCAGACGCGCCAGGCCGTAATCGAACACCAGCAGCAGGAGCGCGTCCCATTGGCCCTGGCTGACCGGGACCGTCAGCATCCCGGCCAGTTGCGTCTCGAAACGGCCAATCTCGTGTTCCAGCTTGGCCTCGGCCTCGGGCTGGGTGATCTCCATGCCCTCGCTGACATCGCCATAGTGGGCATAACCGATGAACCACAGGCCGCTGACATCCTGGCGGGCCTTGAGGGTCAGTCCGTTGCGGCGTTTGATCAGGTCCAGGCCCGTCGGGGACAGTCGCATGTGCCAGCTCCTTGCATGAAGTGAAGGACAACGTCGGGCAAGACTACTTCAGTCATGGCGTCCAGTGATAGCACTTAGCTGCTACTGAATGCCGCACGCCTGACGCGTCAGAAGCTCACCTTCACCCCCACATACCCGGTACGTCCCGGTGCCGGCTCGTAGTAGCGTCCGCCGCTGTCATTGATCCGCAGGTTGTCGTAGTAGCGACGGTCCGTCAGGTTATCCAGCCCTACATAGGGTTCCAGGTTTTCCGCCCAGCCCTTGAGCTGCATGCCCAGGCGCAGGTTGACCAGCGCATAGCCACCGACCCGTGCGGTATTACCGCTGTCGGCGTACTGGCGGTCGAACACCGAGGTGTTCAGGCGTGCATACCAGTTGTCACGGCTGTAGGAAACTTCACCGAACAGGCTTTGCACGGGAATACCGGGCAGGCGATTGCCGTCGGCATTTTCGAAACTGCGGTAGGTGTAGTCGTTGAGGCTGTAGGCCGTGCTGACCTGCCAGTGTTCGTCCGGCTGCCAGCGCGCGCTGAGTTCCAGGCCGTCGCGGCGGGTCGAACCGGCGTTGCGGTAGAACGTGCGGCCATCGACGTAGGGCACCAGTTCGTCACGGGTATCGATGCGATACACCACGGCTTCGTAACGCCAATGCGCAGTTTCGCCCTTGAAACCGACCTCCTGGTTAAGCGCCTCCGCCGGTTCCAGGCTGCTGTTGAAACCACCACCATTGGGATTGGCCAGTTCGCTGACAGTCGGCGTCTCGAAGGAAGTAGCGACGCGGGCGTAGATCGTGTGGGACGGATCCAGGCGATAACTGAGACCAACGCTGTAGTTGAGGTCACGCAGGTTGCGCTTGCCGGAGTCGTCACCATCACGCAGGTAGTGATCGTCCACGCTCAGGCGTACGGTGTCGTGGCGCAGGCCCAGGCTGAGTAACCAGTTCTCGCCAAGCTCGGTGCGGTTTTCCACGAACAGACCGAGGCTGCGGGCCTCTTCACGTTGACGGGAGGTCAGCGCACCCTTCTCGCCCCCGAGGATATTGTTGTTGCGATCACGGTCGTCGCGCAGGGATTCCAGGTCGCCCCCGAACGTGAACCAGTGCTTGAGGCCGAACCAGTCGGCGACATGGGTGTAGTTGGCACCGGCGCCGGCGAACAACCGCTCATAGCTGGTCTGGCCGTTGGCGGCCAATGGCAGGCGATTCTCGAAATCCCGTTGACCGACATAGCTGCGGATCTGGTAGGTATCTTCTCCAAGCGGCTGTCCGTCCCACACCAGCGACAAACGCTGCTGCCTGATGCGCTCGTCGGAATCGAAGCTCAGGCTTTGCGGACGGGCCTGGTTGCGGTCGGCACGAACCTGCCCCAGGGTCAACCCGCCCGGGTCCTCCGAGCGGTTATCGAGAGCGTGCAGGGTCAACGCCAGGCGCCCCGTTTCGCCCCACCAGCGCAGCTTGCCGGTGAGGTTGTTGGCCTCGCTGGTGGCATGCTGGCGATAACCGTCGGACTGGGTCGAGCTGACAGCGGCCAGGGCGCCGAAATTGCCCTCGGTGCCGCTGGCTTCCACGCTCTGCCGGCGGAAACCGTAGCTACCGACGCTGACATCGCCGGACACACCGGGTGGTCGCCCGGCTCGCGGGTCTCGATCGCCAGCACCCCGCCCGCGCCGTTGCCGTAGAGCACGGCAGCCGGTCCGCGCAGCACTTCCATGCGCTCGACCAGGCCCAGGTCGAAGCCGTCCAGTTCGGTCTGGCCATCGGGCATGGTCAGCGGTACGCCATCGACCAGCACGCGAATGCCGCGCACGCCGAAGCTGGAGCGCGAGCCGAAACCGCGGATCGCCGGGCGCAGCCCTTGGGCGGCGTTGTAGCGGCTTTGCACCACAACCCCCGGCACGCCGGAGAGCAGGTTGCCGAGGGTCAGCGCCTGTTCGCCGCGACTGTCGGCGGCATCGACCACGCTGGCGGACAATGCGGCCTGGGCCCACTCGTCGCCGGTGCGCGTGGCGCTGATCACCACGGGATCGACATCGACAGCGGTATCGGCCAAGGCGCCGGTACTGGTGAGCAGTAGCGCACCCAGGGCGGCGCAGCGGTGTGCGGCGCGTTGCCGCTCGTTGTCATTCATAAGGCTTTCCATCCGGTCCCGCACAAAGGGGCTGAGTGGACCATAAACCGGCGGTTGGGCATAGGGCTATCAGGCTTGGGGCTGGGGGTTGGGGGACTTGGGTTGGGGGTCGAAAGTAGGAGTGTCAGAGCGATTTTGGGGCTGCTTTGCAGCCCCAAGGGATCTCAATAGAAATACGCCAGCCTGAACTGCAACGAATTATCGATCTTCACGCCCTCGCGCACCGAGGTGTCGTGCATCACCTGCCCCATCACCTGCAACTGCTTGTTGACCATGGTCGCCACGGTGAAGCCGACGGTTCCATTGTCACGGCTGGTGGCCAGGGTCACGCCATCCAGGGTCTCGCGGCCGCCCCAGTTGTGCCGGTAGGTGAGCGCCGCATAGGTGTCCTGGGTGAAGTTGTAGCGAAGGTGATTGTGCAGTTGCAGCAGCGTGTCCTTTTTCGCATCGGTGGAGCGCTGGTCCTGGTAGAACTCGGCCTCGGCGATCACATCCCAGGTGATCCGCTCCGTCAGGCCCTTGATGTAGCCGACCTGGAAATCCACCGCCCAGCGGTTGTTGCTGAGTGCGAAGCCTTCGTTCTTGTCGCTGCCGGTCGGCGCGGTGAAGAACACCGACCAACCCAGGTGCTCGTTGCGCTCCAGGTCGCCGATGGTCCACAGCGTACCGCCGAAGGTGATGTCGCCGAGCCCGGAATTCTTCGTATGGGTCGCACCGATATCCTGCTGGCCGAAGGGGATGACGATCTGCGGGTCCCAGGTGTAGCCGGTACCGAAGAAGTCCGTGAAGTGGATCAGGCGCAGGACGCCCACCGTCATGTCCAGGTCAAGATCGTCGGCGACCTTCTTGCCGCCGGAATAGACCTTGTCGCCCCGCGGGTTCTGTTGATAGAGCACCACCACATCGGTGCCCTTGGGCAGCGCAATGTAATCACCGGGGTCGGGTTTGACATCGGCCAGGGCCGTGCAGGTAGCGCCGAACAGTGTGAGGCCGAGCGCAAGGGCCGGGGCGTTGAAGCTCTTCATGATGGACTCTCGTTGTTGTTTTTGTTGGCGTGCAGAGCCCCGGACGGCCCCGTTTCCGGGGTCGCCTGGGTAATGAATCGAACTCAGTTGGCGGCGCTGGCCTTCAGATCGGCTTGAAGATCATGGGTGCGCTTGACCAGGTATTGGCGGATAAGCTCCATATCCTCGGCCTTGAGGATGTCGGAGAAGTTCGGCATGCCGCGGTAGATCAAGGCCCCGCTGACGAACGCCGGGAAAACCTGGTGCTTCTCCTTCGTCAGGTAGCGCAGGTCGGGGACGACCCCGCCGGCCACCGCATTCAGGCCATGACAGCCGGCGCACAGGCCATTGAACAGGTTGCGCGCTTGGGCCAGTTGCTCCGGCGAGGCTGTCAGCTCCAGCTCGACATTGGGGAACACCGGCGCCTGCTTCGGCGGGGGTAGCTCACCTTTGGCTCCCAGCTTGAAGGCAATGATCCGCGACTCGGACTGGACCTTGGCCTTGTTGGTCAGCGAGCCGGTCAGCAACGGCAGGATCCCGCCCCAGCCGACGGAAAAGGCAACGTACTGATCCTTGCCCACGGTATAGGTGATCGGCCCGGCCATGACCCCGGAGTTGGCCCGGTGCTCCCAGAGCTTCTCGCCCTTGTCGGCGCTGTAGGCCACCACGCGACCGTCCGCGGTGCCCTGGAACACCAGGTTGCCGGCGGTGCTGAGGGTGCCGCCGTTGCCGGCGCTGGCGTATTCCTGTTTCCAGGCCGGGGCCTGCTTGACCGGATCCCAGGCGATCAGCTCGCCGGTCCAGGCATCGCGGATCTGCTTGAAGGCCTTCGGATCTTCCGGCACGTCCGGTACGTCGAGTCCGAAGTTGAGCACCGATTTGTTCGGGAAGAACATCGGTTCCTTGGCCGCCTTCAGCTCGGCCAGGGTGTGCTGGGCCGGGATATAGACGTAGCCGGTCCTGGGGCTGTAGGACATCGGGTGCCAATTGTGGCCACCGAGGAAACTTGGCTGTACGACCTTGGGTTCTTTCGAGTAATCCGCCGCGCCGGTCAGCACTGGCCGGCCTGTCTTCAGATCGATCTCGCTGGCCCAGTTCACCGGGACGTAGTTCTTCGCCGAAAGCAGCTTGCCGTTGGTGCGGTCGAGCACATAGAAGAAGCCATTTTTCGGTGCCTGCATCAGGACCTTTCGCACCTGGCCGTCGATCTTGATGTCGGCGAGGATCATGTGCTGGGTCGCGGTGTAGTCCCAGCGGTCCTGCGGGGTGACCTGGTAGTGCCAGACGTATTCACCGGTGTCCGGGCGCAGGGCCAGGATCGACGAGACGAACAGGTTGTCGCCCTTGCCCTGGCTGCGGAACTGGTAGTTCCATGGCGAGCCGTTGCCGGTGCCGATGTACAGCAGGTCGAGTTCCGGGTCGTAGGCCATGGAGTCCCAGGCGGTGCCGCCACCGCCCCATTTCACCCAGCCGTCGCCGGTCCAGGTCTTCATCGCCATGGCCATGGCCGGGTTTTCCGGCGGCAATTTGGGGTCGCCCGGCACGGTGTAGAAGCGCCAGGCCTGCTTGCCGGTCTCGGCGTCGTAGGCGGTGACATAGCCGCGCACGCCGAACTCGGCGCCACCGTTGCCGATCAGTACCTTGCCCTTGACGATACGCGGCGCGCCGGTGATGGAGTAGCTCTTGCTGCGGTCGATGATGGTGTCCACCGACCAGGCTTCCTTGCCGGTGGCCGCGTCGAGGGCGATCAGGCGGCCATCGAAACTGCCAACGTAGACCTTGCCGTTCCACACCGCGACACCGCGGTTGACCGGGCCACAGCAGCCCTGGCTGAGGTTGGCCGGTGGCACATGGGGGTCGTATTTCCACAGCATCTCGCCGGTCGCGGCGTTCATCGCATAGACGATGCTGAAGGCTCCGGTGGTGTACATCACTCCGTCCACCACGATGGGCGTGGCCTCGGTGCCGCTGTCGATGTCCAGGCGGGTAGTCCAGGCCATGCCGAGCTGGCCGACGTTGCTGTCGTTCACCGCGTCCAGCGGGCTATAGCGCTGCTCGTCGTAGGTACGACCATGGCTCATCCAGTTGCCCGGTTCGAGGTTGGCATTGGTCAGGCGTTTCGCATCGACCTGTGCGGGGGCACTCGGCGGGGCGTCGGCAGCCGAGGCATGCAGGGTCGAAAGCAGCACGGGCAGGCCCGCCAGCAGGAAAAGGGTTTTCATGTGTTTCGGACTCCAGCGACACATTTATTGTTGTTATGCGCCCGCAAGGCAGCCTGCCCCGCAGGCCAAGCATTAGCAGGCTCTGCACTACGCAGGAGTATTAGAAGTCGTGCTGCAAGGCGGCGCTTGACTGTCACCGCCAACGCAGTTGGCATTTCTTGCCAGTGCCTACAGCTGGAAGGCGTGTGCCCGGTAATCCCGGGGCGAAACCTCGAACTGGCGCTTGAACGCGCGGCTGAAATGGGCGACATCGACGAAGCCCCACTTGAAGGCGATCTGGGTGATCGACTGGCTGCGCAGGGTGTGGCAACACAGGTCATGGGCCACTTTCGTCAGACGGGTCCGAAGGATATAGCGCGAGACGCTTTCGCCGTGTTCCTCGAACAGCCGGTAAAGACTGCGCACCGAGGTGTGCAGTTGATCCGCAAGGTAGGCAGGGCCGAGATCGACATCCTGCAGCGACTCGTCCACCAGGCGCAGCGCCGTGGCGAACAGGCTGTCGCTCTGCAGCAGAAGGTTCCCGTCCTGCACCTGCCCGGACATCGCCGGCAGCACCAGCGACACCAGGGCGTTCTGGATGGCCTGGCCGTCATCGCCATTGGCCGCGCCGTCGCCGAGCAGGCCGATCGATTGCACCAGCGAACGCACCATGCGGCTGGACACGTTGTTGCGCGACAGCTTGCCGAACAGGTTATCGCCCTTGAACTGGCGGGTAACGATGTCCCGTGACAGGTGTACGGAAATGTTCTCGACCAGGCCCAGCGGCTCGATCTCGAACAGCCGCGCCGAGTCCACCAGGGCGATGTCCTCGGGGCCCAGCTCGACCTCCATGCCCGCCTGGCGAATCCGCTGGCGGCCGCTGCGCTGGTAGATCAGGAAGCAATGGCTGTCATCGCTGTCCACGCCGATCAATTCGCGGCTGATCAGGCGGGCATTGGTACGGATATGGGCGGTGTCCAGGGCACCGATGGCCTGGCTGTGGATCTCGCCGATGAAGTGGCGGGTCAGGCTCGAAGGCAGGGTGCTGAAATTGCCGCAAATGCTGCGCAGGGATTGGCACCAGCGCTCGAAGCCGGCCTGCTCGCTCGATGACAGGAACATGGCATCCTCCGATCTTATTATTTAATTAACATATTATCTAATTTCGAAGAGATCAAGCCGTTTAACGATACAACCTAAACCTGTAAGAACACTAAAAAGTATCACGACAGCCTGGCTTCGACAGGGAAATGTCATCGGCTTTTTTCTGGGTCCGATCTTTTTGCACCTTGCCCTTCCCCGTGCCAGCAAATCTTGCCATCATTATTGTTAACAATTCTCATAAGCACTTTGTTTATCATTAGGAGCAATGGCATGTCTGTCCCGGTACCACCCCGTCTCTTTCGTCCTTCACTCAATCTGCTGTCCGTAGCGATCTGCATGGCTGGCTCCCTGTCGGCAATCGCTGACGAAGCGAGCACGACGCCCGCGCAGACGCCACCGGAGACCCTGGAACTGGGCGCGACGCAAATCAGCAACACCCAGCTTGGCAGCACCACCGAAGGCAGTTCGTCCTACACCACGGGCATCATGTCCACCGCGACCAAGCTGCCGATGACCATGCGCGAAACACCCCAGGCGGTCACCGTGATGACACGCCAGCGCATGGACGACCAGGCCATGACCAGCATCAACGACGTGGTCAAGTACACCCCCGGCCTGTTCCTCAGCCAGTCCAGCGGCCCCGGCCGGCAGACCTACTCCTCGCGCGGTTTCGATATCGACAACCTGATGTACGACGGCATCCCCAGCACCTACCAGGGCTGGACCGTCGGCGCCCAGCCGAACCTGGCGATGTTCGACCGGGTCGAGCTCGTCCGCGGCGCTACTGGGCTGGTGACCGGCGCGGGCAACCCGTCGGCGGCGATCAACCTGGTACGCAAGCGCCCGCTGGCCGAGCAGAAGGTCACCCTGACCGGTGCGGCCGGCAGTTGGGACGACTACCGCGGCGAAGTGGATGCCTCCAGCCCGCTGAATGCCAGCGGCACCCTGCGTGGCCGGGTGGTGACGTCCTGGCAGGATGCCAACAGCTTCGTCGATCGCGCCGAAGAGACCCATGGCCTGTTCTATGCCATCACCGAAGCCGACCTGAGCGACGACACCACGCTGTCCCTGGGCTTCTCCCACCAGAAGGACCGGACCAATTACTTCTGGGGCTCGTCGATGGTCGGCCTCGACGGCCATCACCTCGACCTGCCGCGCTCGTACAACCTGGGCACCGATTGGGAAGACAAGGACCAGGACATCAACACCCTGTTCGCCGAAATCCGCCAGCGACTGGCCTACGACTGGAAGCTGCAGGTCAATGCCTCCTATACCCAGCAGGACGCGCTGTTCTCGGGCTCCTATCAGTCGCGCTGGGCCCCGACAAGAGCCTGGCGCGCACCGTTTACCAGTCCGCTCACGACGAAGACCAGGCCGGTGTCGATGCGTTCGCCAGCGGCCCGTTCCAGGCCTTTGGCCGCAGCCATGAACTGGTGGTCGGCGCCAGCAAGCGCATCTACGACATGACCACCCGCAACTACAGCCCCTACGACACCAACTGGCCGCTGAACGCTGGCAAGCCGGACTTCGTGCACAGCGGCAACAGCCGCAAGGTGACCAATCAGGAAGGCGTTTACCTGACCACCCGCCTGAGCCTGGCCGACCCGCTCAAGCTGATCCTCGGCAGCCGGCTGGACTGGTACGACTACGACGACAAGCAGAACTCGGCGGCCGATTACAAAGTCACCCGCAACGTCACGCGCTACGCCGGGCTGATCTACGAGCTGGACGACCATCATTCGGTCTATGTCAGCTACAGCGATATTTTCAATCCGCAAGCCTACAAGGACGCATCCGGCAGCCCGATCAGGCCGGTGGAAGGCAAGAACTACGAGGTCGGGGTCAAGGGCGAGTACTTCGACGGGGCGCTGAACGCCAGCGTGGCGCTGTTCCGCGTCGACCAGGAAAACCGTGGCGTTTCGCTCACTGACGTCTCCGGCTGCGTGGACCCGACCAACTGCTACGCGGCTTCCGGCCAGGTGCGCAGCCAGGGCATCGACATGGAACTGCAAGGAGCGCTGACCCGCAACTGGCAGATCGGCGCCGGCTACACCTACGCCCGCACCCACTACCTCAAGGATGACGCCAAGCCGCAGAACGAGAACCAGCGCTTCAGCACCGATACACCCGAGCATCTGTTCAAGGTGTCCACGGTGTACCGCTTCGAAGGTCCGCTGGAAAAGTTGCGGGTGGGCGGCAACGTCTACTGGCAGAGCCGGATGTACAACGATATCGCCACCGCCAACGGCGCGTACCGGCTCGAACAGGGCGCCTATGCGGTCACCGACCTGATGGCGGGCTATCAACTGACCCGCAACCTCGACCTGCAGCTCAACGCCAACAATATTTTCGACCGCAAGTACTACTCGGCCATCTCCACCTCGGTGGACTATGGTGGGGATGTCTACGGCAAGCCACGAAACATGATGGTGACGGCGAAATACAGCTTCTGATCGCCACGCCCGCGCAGGGATGCGCACCCCTTCCCTCTCCCCTCTTCACTCCCGTCCCTTGGCACGGCTTCCCCCCTGCGGCTATCTTAGTGCCGTGACGCAACATGGCCCGTTACACCGACAACAAGATACGGAGCCGTTCATGACCCGGCATAGCGCGCAGCCCCATCCCAGTGAACTCGCGGCCTTCGTCAGCGAGCATTTTCCTGGTCGAGCGATTCGTCCGGACGGAGTGATCGCCCAGTCCTGGTATCGCAGCGTGGTCCAGCACAGGCTTGACCCAGGCACGGCCACGCGCCTGGATATCCTCAGCGCTGCGGATATCCGCCGCCACCAGCAGCAACACCAGGAGTACCTCGCCATCGCCGGCCAGGGCGTCAGCGGCCTGGCCCGGCGCGTGGTCCCGGCGGGCTTTGCGGTGCTGCTCAGCGATGAGCAGGGCATCACCCTCGACGCCCGCCTGCCCCGCGAACACACGCCGTATGTACGCTCCGGACTGGTGGTCGGGGCGCGCTGGGACGAGTCCATCGCCGGTACCAACGGCATCGGTACCACCCTGGCCGCCGCAGAGCCGCTGATCATTCACCGCCAGGAGCATTTCCTCGACGCCAATGCCGCGCTCAGTTGCTCGGTGGCACCGATCTTCGATGCCCAGGGTCTGCTTCGTGGCTGCCTGAATGCCACCTGCCTGAACAGCGACGGGCCCAAGGAAAGCCAGTACCTGACCCTGCAACTGGTGATCCTGTACGCCCGCCTGATCGAGAACGCGCATTTCCGCCAGAGCTACAGGGACCGGCTCACCCTTTCCCTGAAGCCTATCGACGAAATCACCGACCTGGCCAACGAACAATTGCTGGCTCTGGACGACGAGGGTCGGGTCATCGGTGCCAACCACGCAGCCTTTGTCGCCCACGACAGTAATGCCGGCGGCCGCTTGATCGGCAGCCGGATCGACCGCTTGCTGCCCATGTCTGTCGATGACCTCCTGCGCCAGACCCACGGCGGCGCCCGCGGCCTGCGCTTGCGCGCCCGGCATGACGACACGCTGCTCGACCTGAGCCTGCGTATTCCCTCGGCCAGGCACGGCCTGGCGCAGGCACCGGCACCGACTCGCGCCCGGCCACCCCGCCACCCCGACCTGGAACGCCTGGCAGGTGCCGACCCGACGCTGCAACACAGCGTGCAGCGCCTGCGCAAGGTCCTCGACAAGGACATCGCCATCCTGATAACCGGTGAAACCGGTACCGGCAAGGAAGCCTTCGCCCGCGCCATCCACCAGGCCAGTGCGCGCCGGGGCGGGCCTTTCGTCGCGCTCAATTGCGCGGCGATTCCGGAAAGCCTGATCGAAAGCGAGCTGTTCGGCTACCGCGGCGGCAGTTTCACCGGGGCCGAGAAGAAAGGCATGAAGGGCAAGCTGGAACTGGCCAACGGCGGCACCTTGTTCCTCGATGAGATCGGCGATATGCCTGCGCATCTGCAAACGCGCCTGCTGCGGGTGCTGGCCGAACGCGAGATCTCGCCTATCGGTGCTGCGGCACCGGTGGCGCTGGATATCCAGGTGATCTGCGCAACCCACCAGGACCTGCAGGCCATGCTGCGCGACAAGGGCTTTCGCGAAGACCTGTTCTATCGCCTCAACGGCATGCACCTGCGCCTGCCCCCCTTGCGCGAACGCAGTGATCGCGGACACCTGCTGGATGCACAGCTCGCAGCCCAGGGCATGCGAATCACCGCCCAGGCGCGCCAGTGCCTGCTCGACGCGCCATGGCCCGGGAATATCCGCCAGTTGCTCAATGCCCTGCGCTATGCGGTGGCCCTGGCGGAGAACGGCTGTATCGACCTGGATTGCCTGCCGGAGGACCTCCTGCAAGGCAGCCCTGCGCCTTCAGGCAGGGGCTCGCAAAGCGAGGACCTGCTGGCGGTCCTGCGGCGGCATCGCTGGAACATCAGCGCAGCGGCGAGCGAACTGGGTGTAGCGCGCTCGACCCTGTATCGGCAGATGAAAAAGCAGGGGCTGGTGCAGCCCAATGACCGGTTTTGAGCCTGAAACTGCAGTAGTGAATCCACCACTGCAATCGCTGGCAAGCCAGCTCCCACAGGTTTGTGGGAGCTGGCTTGCCAGCGATGAGGCCATCAGCAACAACCAGGCTGTCAGCCCTGGATATAGACCACATGACTATGGGTGTACTCGTACAACCCATGCTTGCCATCCGCCCCGCCGATCCCCGATTTGCGCGTGCCGGCATGGAAGCCTTGCATGGCTTCGAAGTTCTCGCGGTTGATGTAGGTCTCGCCGAAATCCAGCGAGCGGGTCGCCTGCAAGGTCGCACTCAGGCTGCGGGTGTAGATCGATGAGGTCAAACCGTATTCGCTGTCGTTGGACAGTGCGATGGCTTCGTCCAGGTCATCGACCACCTGGATCGGCAGGACCGGGCCGAAGATTTCCTTGCGCATGATCTCCATGTCCGCCGAGCATCCCGCCAGCACCGTCGGCTGGTAGTGGAAGCCCTGGCCGAGATCGGCCTGCGCGCCGCCGGTAATCACCTGGGCCCCCTGCCCGCTGGCGGTACGCACCATCTGCGCCACCTTGTCCAGCGCGGCGCGGTTGATCAGCGGGCCCATGTCCAGGCCGTTCTCGGCCAGCGGATCACCGTACCGGGTAGCGGCCATGGACGCTGCGATGCGCTCGATGAAGGTATCGGCCACCTTGCGCTCGACATAGACCCGCTCGGCGCAGTTGCAGACTTGCCCGGTATTGATCACCCGTGAGGCGGTGATGGCCTTGACCGCCAGGTCCAGGTCCGCGTCGGCCAGAACGATCGCAGGCGCCTTGCCGCCCAGCTCCAGGTTGAGCTTGGTGATGTTCGGCGCCGCCGCGGCCATGATCCGGGAACCGGTGCCGACGCTGCCGGTAAAGCTGATGAGGTCGATGCCGGGGTGGCTGCTCAGCGCGTTGCCCACCGTCGCCCCGGTACCACAGACCACGTTGAAGACACCGGCAGGCAGATCGGTCTCGGCCACCAGGCGGGCGAATTCGAAACAGTTGATCGGGGTTTCCTCGCTCGGCTTGATCACGATGGTATTGCCGGTCAACAAAGCCGGCGCCATCTTGCGCGCGATCAGGAAGAACGGGAAGTTCCACGGCAGGATCCCGGCCACCACGCCCAGGGGCTTGCGCAGCAGCAGGATGCTCTCACCAGGGCGGTCGCTGCTCAGCACTTCGCCCTCCAGGCGCCGCGCCCACTCGGCCATGTAGTCGAGGTAATCAGCGGTGAAGTTCACCTCGACCCGAGCCAGCTCCAGCACCTTGCCCTGCTCGGCGGTGATGATCCGCGCCAGGCGCTCGCTGTGCTGCCGCACCTTGCCGGCGATGGCCCGCAGGTAGCCGGCACGTTCGATTGCCGGTCGCAACGCCCAGGCCTTCTGCGCCTGGCGCGCGGCGGCGATGGCCTGCTCGACCTGTGCGCTGCTGCCCTGGGGCACCCGGCCGAGCAACTGGCCGTTGGCCGGGTTGTACACCTCGATCAGTTCGTCGCTGGGGACGAAGGCGTTGCCGATGTAGTTCTGATAAGTGGCGTCACTCATGTGTCTTCTCCATGTCGGTCCGTGGCTTAGTGCTTGGTGCTGAACTGCTTCCAGGCTTCGCCTTCGTTCTGCAGGTCGTGGGAACGCTTGATCAGGTATTGGTGGATCTGCTCGACCTGTTCAGGCGTGAAGGCATCGGCGAAGGACGGCATGCCGTCGGGTACGCGGCCTCCGTAGAGAATGCCGAGGAACATCTGGTGCTTTTCCGCAGTGAGCTTGCGCAGGTCCGGCAGCACGCCGCCGCTGACCGCGTGGATGCCGTGGCACTGCGAGCAGTAGCCGTCGTAGAGTTTCGCGCCGGCCTCGATGGCCGCCGTATCGGTGCCCAGGGGTGGAGGTTTGGGCGTGTCCGGGCGAGGTGCAGGTTCCTGCAGTTTGGCGGTGCCGCCGATCTTGTAGGTCAGCACCTGGGAGAACGGCTGCACACCCGCGCGCAGCGACAACGCCCCGGCAAAGGTGGAGAACGCCCCGCCCCAGCCGGCCATGAAGGTCACGTACTGTTCACCGTCGATGCTGTAGGTGATGGGCGCCGCCATTACCCCGCTGGCTGCCGGTTGCTCCCAGAGTTTCTTGCCGCTGTCGGCGGCGTAGGCGATGACACGACCATCGGCGCTGCCTTCGAAGACCAGGTTGCCGGCGGTGCTCAGGGTGCCACCGTTGAAGATGGTCACATAGGGCACTTCCCAGGCGGGCTGCTGCTTGACCGGGTCCCAGGCGATCAATTTGCCGGACCAGCCCTTGGCCATCTCCAGCAGGCCATCGACGTTTTCCGGCATCATCCCGGTGCGCAGGCCCAGCTGGTACATGCTCTTGAACGGGTTGCGCTTCGGCGCCTCGGGAATGTGTTCGTAGTAGGCCGACATGATGTGGGCCGGGATGTACACCAGCCCGGTGTTCGGGTTGTAGGACATCGGCTGCCAGTCATGGGCGCCCCAGAAGGCCGGGGTCACCAGCTTGCGCTTGCCGTCCTTCCAGTACGCGGCGTTCTCGTCATCGACGATGGGCCGGCCGGTCTTCATGTCCATGCCCTTGGTCCAGCTCTGCGGCACGATGCCCTTGGCCGAAAGCAGCTCGCCGGTGGCACGGTCGATCACATAGAAAAAGCCGTTCTTCGGGGCCTGCATCAGCACCTTGCGCTGCCTGCCGTCGATCGGCAGTTCGGCGAGGATCATGTGCTGGGTCGCGGTGTAGTCCCAGGCATCGCCCGGCGTGGTCTGGTAGTGCCAGACGTATTCGCCGGTGTCGGCGTTGACCGCGACGATCGACGACAGGAACAGGTTGTCGCCCTTGGCCTGGCTGCGCCATTTCGGGTCCCATAGCGAGCCGTTGCCGACGCCGATATACAGCAGGTTCAACTCCGGGTCGAAGGCGAACGAGTCCCAGGCCGTGCCGCCACCACCCTGCTCGACGAAGGCATCGCCATGCCAGGTCTTGGCGGCAATCTCCATGCCCTTGCCTTCCGGGGGCAACTTCGGATCCCCCGGCACGGTATAGAAACGCCAGGCCTGCTTGCCGGTTTCGGCATCATAGGCAGTGACGTAGCCACGCACGCCGAACTCGGCGCCGCCGTTGCCGATCACCACCTTGCCGTTGACCACCCGAGGCGCGCCGGTGATGGTGTAGCTGCGCTTGTGGTCCGCGCGGGTATCGACCGACCAGGCAAGCTGGCCGGTGCGGGCGTCGATGGCTTCCAGGCGGCCATCGAGCACGCCCACGTACACCTTGCCCTTCCACACCGCCACGCCGCGGTTGACCGCGTCGCAGCAGGCTTCACCGGCGCGGTTGCGATCGGATTTAGGATCGTATTTCCAGATCAGCTTGCCGTTGCGGGCATCCAGTGCGTAGACCACGGAAAACGGCCCGGTGGTGTACATCACGCCATCGACCACGATCGGCGTGGCCTCCACGCCCCGGTCCAGATCGAGCTTGTAACTCCAGGCCAGGCCGAGCTGGCCGACGTTGCGGTCGGTGATCTGCTTGAGCGGGCTGTAGCGCTGTTCGTCGTAGGTACGACCGGTACTCATCCAGTTGCCAGGTTCCTGGTCGGCGGCGATGAGGCGTTTGCTGTCGACATTGGCCGGCATCTCGGCGGCCAGGGCAGGCGCCGCAGCCAGGCTCAGCAGCAGCGCGGCGGCCAGGGACTTCAAGGGAATGCCGGTGACGATGGAACGGGCGCCGGGAGGCGAGGCATGGCCAATCTGTGTCATGGGAGTTGTCCTGTTCTTATTAGTGGCGCTTGCTGCGCACCTCTAACGGAGCAACGGCCATGCCAGCACGCCCTGACAGCGTGCAAGCGCCGTATCCCGCGGGCTTGCCGGAACCGGAGCAACCAGCCAGGTGCAGCGCGGGCGCTACAGGTGTTGCACCTGGCGCTACAGCCCGCGCTACACCTGCCGGGCGAAAACCTTGTTTCACCCGATTTCGTAAGCAATCATGAGCGCATCAACTTGCCGGCGTGCCTGAATATGGAAGAAGCGATCAAGAAGCTGCGTGCATTTCGCGATGCCCGTGACTGGAAGAAATTCCACAACCCCAAGGACCTGGCGCTCGCCTTGAGCATCGAAGCCAGCGAACTGGCGGAAGTGTTCCTGTGGAAGTCGGCCGAGGAAGCCGACATCGCCAGGGTCAGGGAAGAACTGGCCGATGTGCTTGCCTATGCCCTGCTGCTGGCTGATCACTACGAGCTCGACGCGCAGCAGATCATCCTCGACAAGATCGAACTCAACGAGCGCAAGTATCCGGTGGACAAGGCCAGGGGATCTGCCAGGAAATACACGGAGCTGTAATGAACAAAGCCCTGGACGGCAAACCGCTGGTCGAAGTGAACCGCTACGCCTTCTCGCGCCGGACGCTGGAACAACAGCTTCGTGAGCACTTCCACGCAGCGGATTCGTGGCCGCTGGTCTATATCCTCAGCGACGAAGCCAGAAAGCAAGCCTACATTGGCGAGACCGCCGATGCCCTCAAGCGGATGAACACCCACCTGGCCAATGGCGACAAGAGCCTGCTGCGCTCGGTGCATCTGATCAGCAGCGACAGGTTCAACAAGTCGGCGACCCTCGATATCGAATCCTCGCTGATCAAGTACATTGCCGCCGATGGCAGGTTCTCCCTGCTCAACAGCAACCTGGGGCTGGTCGATCACAACTATTACCAGCGCTCCGGACTCTATGCCGCGATCTTCAAGGAGACCTGGAACAAACTGCGCAGTGAAGGCCTGGTGCAGCATTCCCTGGAGTCGATCGACAACTCGGACCTGTTCAAGTACTCGCCTTACAAGTCGCTGTCCTCCGAGCAGCGCCAGGGACTGCTCGGCATCCTGCATGCGCTGCTCGACGAGCAAAGCAAAACCCTGTTGGTGCAAGGTGGCGCGGGCACGGGCAAATCGGTGTTGGCGATCTACCTGTTCAAACTGCTGCACTCGGATATCGATGAAACCAGTTTCCACGAGTTCGATAGTGAACAAGCCGAACTGCGCAACCTGTTGCAGGGCATCAAGCAACGCTACGGCACGCCGAAAATGGCGCTTGTGGTGCCCATGGCGTCGTTTCGCTCAACCTTGAAAAAAGCCTTCAGGCATATTGCCGGGTTGTCCCCGGACATGGTCATCGGTCCTGCCGACCTGACCAAGCGAGACTACGACATCGTCCTGGTGGATGAAGCCCATCGCTTGCGCAAGCGCAGCAACCTGGGGCCCTACTTTAAAGGGTTCGACACTGCCTCCCGGGCACTGGGCTTCGACCCCTTCGGTTGCAGTGAAGTGGACTGGGTCTGCCGCCAGGCGGGAAAGGCGATCTTCTTCTACGACAACAGCCAGTCGATCAAGCCCTCTGATGCCAATGCCGAGGACTTTGCCAGGCTCAAGGCACTGGGCACGACGCAAGTGCAGACGCTGTACTCGCAGTTCCGGGTGCGTGCCGGCAATTCCTATGTGACCTTCCTCGATGAGCTGCTCAACGTCCGCCGAAACGGCCAGCCAAGGTTCACCCCGAAAAACTATGAACTGGCACTGTTCGATTCGCTCGGCGACATGATGCAGGTGGTGCAGGAAAGAAATCGCCAGTTCGGCCTGTCGCGCATGATCGCCGGCTACGCCTGGCCCTGGATCTCGCGGAAGAACAAGGACGCGTTCGATATCGAGATCGACGGTGTGCAATTGCGCTGGAACAGCACCAGCCAGGACTGGATCAATACGCCGGGTTCCGAGGCCGAAGTCGGCTGTATCCACACCACCCAGGGCTATGACCTGAACTTCGCCGCCGTCATCCTTGGCCACGAGATCGGCTACGACAAGGTCCGCGGCGAGATCACCATCGACCCGGCCCGCTATTTCGACCGCAACGGCAAGAGCGGGATCAGGCAGCCGGGCGAACTGAAGCAGTACATTCTCAATATCTACAAGACCATGATGCTCCGCGGTATCCGCGGGACATTCATCTACGCCTGCAACAAGGACCTGCGCGACTACCTGGCACAGCACCTGCCCTTGCACTCGCCGGCAGAGCCCGTGCGCGAACCGGTGAAACCGGCCCCGTACGTGAACGCGGTGCCACTGTACGACCTGCGCGCGGCGGCAGGCGGGTTCAGCGAGGCACAGCAGGCCGAACGGCAAAGCTGGATAGTCGTCGGCGACGACCTCCCGCTGGACCGCGGCTACTTCGCCTGCGAGGTGCTGGGCGAATCGATGAACACCATCATTCCCGATGGCTCGACCTGCCTGTTCCGCGCCGAGCGCGGCGGCAGCCGCAATGGCCGGATCGTCCTGGTGGAATTGTGGGATGAAGGCGCGAGCGCCCAGTACACGGTCAAGGAATATCGCAGTGTCAAGGTCGAGGACGAGAATGGCTGGCACCACGAAAAAATCCTGCTGCTGCCACGCTCCTCCGACCCGGGGTTCGAACCGCTGGAATTGCGCGACGACCTGCTGTCGCGGTATCGGGTGGTGGGAGAATTCGTACGGGTTATCCGCCAGAACCTGGCCTCCTGACTGGAACTCCTGAACCGTGGAACTCAGACAACTGCGCTACTTCGTGAAAATCATCGAACAGGGCAGCCTCGGTCGCGCCGCGCTGGAGCTGGATGTCGGCGTATCGGCCCTGAGCCAGCAGATCGCCAAGCTGGAAAGCGAGCTGTGTACCCGGCTACTCAACCGCACCACCACCGGCGTCACCCCGACCACCGCCGGCATGGCGTTCCTGCATCATGCCCAGCTCAGCCTGCGCCAGGCCGACAATGCCATTCTTGCCGCCCACCGCGGACGCATGAGCGGTTATGTCACCGTGGGCCTGCCGCCGACCACCGCGACCGTGCTCGCCCTTCCCCTCATCGACGCGATGCGCGAGCGCTACCCGGATATCCAGTTGCACCTGGTGGAAATGCTCTCCGGCCACCTGGCCGCCCAACTCAATGCCCGCCAGCTCGACCTGGCCATCCTGTTCCAGCTCGAGGGCGGCAAACGCTGGAGCGTGACGCCGCTGCTCGATGAACGGCTGTTCGTCATCAGCGCCCCCCAGGTGCCTCACGCTCCGCATTCCGGCAGCGTGCAACTGGCCGATCTGGGCCAGTTGCCACTGATCATGCCCAGCGTCCAGCACGGGCTTCGCAGCACCTTGATGACGGCGTTCGAACGCTCGGGCCTGGTGCCCAATATCATCATGGAGGTCGATGGCCTGGCCGTGCTGATGAACGCCGTGCGCGCCGGCCACGCCGCTACCATCCAGCCCGGTGCAGCCGCGGCGCTCAAGGGCGAGAACGGGCTTGAAGTGACGCAGATCAGCGACGCCCATGTCGGCCGGCGCAACCTGCTGGCCACCCTGGCGGATGACGAGCTGTCGCCAGCGGCCCTGGCAGCGCGGCGCGTGGTGCTGGACGTGGCGCGGCGGCTGGTCGCCGAGCAGCAGTGGCCCGGGGCGACCTGGATTGCCGACAGCAGTTGCTGAGTCACCAGCCCAGGCCGGCAAAGCCTTTAGTAAAACTGAACCCCCCATGCCGTAGTTCGCCTTTCGGCAGGCCCTCGATCGCACTATTTTCCGCTCACTCGCAGCAGGCTCCTCGTTCATGCCGGCTGCGACCGAGGAGCGAAAATGATCGATGTTCTTGTTATTGGCGGCGGCAACGCCGCCCTGTGTGCCGCACTGATGGCCCGCGAGGCGGGGGCCAGCGTCCTGCTGCTGGAAGCCGCACCCAAGGCGTGGCGCGGCGGTAATTCGCAGCACACCCGCAACCTGCGCTGCATGCACGACGCGCCGCAGGATGTACTGGTCGAGGCCTATCCCGAAGAGGAATTCTGGCAAGACCTGCTCAAGGTCACCGGGGCCTGACCAACGAAAAGCTTGCACGCCTGGTGATCAAGGCTTCGTCCGGTTGCCGGGGCTGGATGCGCCGGCATGGCGTGCACTTCCAGCCATCGCTGTCCGGCGCGCTGCATACCGCTCGCACCAATGCCTTCTTCATGGGCGGCGGCAAGGCGTTGGTCAATGCCTATTTCCGCAGTGCCGAGCGGCTCGGCGTACAGGTTCGCTACGATGCCGGCGTGGTCGATATCGAGATGGATGGCGACCGCTTCGTCGCCGCCCATATCGGTGCGCGCGACGTGCAAGGCCGGCACCTGCCTGCCGAGCGCATCGAGGCGCGCACCTGCGTGCTGGCCGCTGGCGGATTCGAGTCCAACCGCGAATGGCTGCGCGAAGCCTGGGGTCGCAACGAGCGCGGCGAATGGCCGTCGGACAACTTCCTGATTCGCGGCACCCGTTTCAACAACGGCGTACTGCTGCGCCGCATGATCGACCTGGGCGCCGACACCGTCGGCGACCCTACCCAGGCGCACATGGTCGCCATCGATGCACGCGCGCCTTTGTACGACGGCGGGATCTGCACGCGCATCGACTGCGTGTCACTGGGCATCGTGGTCAATCGCGACAGCCAGCGCTTCTACGATGAAGGCGAGGATTTCTGGCCCAAGCGCTATGCGATCTGGGGGCGCCTGGTGGCCCAGCAGCCTGGCCAGGTCGGCTTTTCGATCATCGACCAGAAAGCCCTCGGACGCTTCATGCCACCGGTGTTTCCCGGCACCACGGCCAACACCCTGGAGGAGCTGGCCCAGCGCCTGGGCCTTCCGGTACAGGCGTTCGTCGATACGGTACGCGCCTACAACGAGGCCTGCCGCACCGGCACCTTCGACCATACCCGCCTGGACGATTGCCATACCGTCGGCGTGCAACCCGCCAAGAGTCACTGGGCCCGCCCGATCGATACACCGCCCTTCTACGGCTACCCCCTGCGCCCGGGCGTGACCTTCACCTACCTGGGCCTGCGCACCGACGAGACGGCCGCGGTGCACTTCGCCGGGCGTCCCAGCCCGAACCTGTTCGTCGCCGGCGAGATGATGGCCGGCAACGTGCTGGGCAAGGGCTACACCGCAGGCGTCGGCATGTCCATCGGCACCGCGTTCGGACGCATCGCCGGCGTCAGCGCGGCTGCCGCCGCCGGCCATCACTACCCATTCGACGAGAACGATCATGACCGCGCAACTGCCTGAACCTCGCCAGGTCGACCCCGCCCAGCCGGGTGTCGAGCTTATCCCGCTGTTGAACCTGCAGGAGCAGGAAGTCGATCGGCAAATGCGCATCTGCAACGCCTGCCGTTACTGCGAAGGGTTCTGCGCGGTATTCCCGGCGATGACCCGCAGGCTGGAGTTCGGCAAGGCCGACATCCACTACCTGGCCAATCTTTGCCACAACTGCGGGGCGTGCCTGCATGCCTGCCAGTACGCCGCACCTCATGAATTCGCGGTCAACGTGCCCCAGGCCATGGCCAAGGTACGCCTGGATACCTACGCCGAGTACGCCTGGCCACGCAGCCTGGGACGCCTCTATCAGCGCAACGGGCTGACCCTGGCGCTGGCCAGCGGTTTCGCCCTGGTGCTGTTCCTGTGCCTGACCCTGCTGGCCATGGGCAATCTGTTCACCGCCATGCCTGGCGGCAACTTCTACGGCATCTTCCCGCATAACACCCTGGTGCTGATGTTCGGCTCGGTGTTCGGCTTCGCCTTGATCGCCCTGGGCCTGGGCGTGCGCCGCTTCTGGCGGGATGTCTCGCCGCCGCCGGCAACCACCGCGCTGAAGACCGCTGCGGCAGTGGAAGCGACGGCCAGTGTCGCCAGGCTCAAGTACCTGGATGGTGGCCATGGCCGGGGCTGCAACAACGCCGATGACCGTTTCACCCTGTGGCGGCGTCGCTTCCACCACCTGACCTTCTACGGTTTCATGCTGTGCCTGGCGGCCACCGCCACCGCGACCCTTTACCACTACCTGCTGGGCCTGGCCGCACCCTATGCGCCGACTAGCCTGCCGGTAATGCTCGGCATCGCCGGCGGCCTGGGCCTGCTGGTAGGACCCGCCGGGCTGCTGTACCTCAACCTGCAGCGCGACCCGACCCAGGGCGACGCCAAGCAGAAACCCATGGACCGCGGCTTCATTGCCCTGCTGTTCCTGGTCAGCGCCAGCGGCCTTGCACTGCTGGCATTTCGTGAAACCAGCGCCCTGGGCCTGCTGCTGGCCCTGCACCTGGGCCTGGTGATGGCGTTCTTCCTGACCATGCCCTACAGCAAGTTCGCCCACGGCATTTTCCGCAGCGCCGCGCTGCTCAAGCATGCCATCGAAAAACGCCAGCCAAACCCGATCGACGCCGGCAGTGAATAAGCGCGGCAGCGCCCTTGAACAACAACAAAAACCAGCAAAACGGTAGCCATGATGAAAAACACCAAGCAAACCGCAAGCGCCCGGCTGGGCGCTATCCTGCGGGTCACCAGCGGCAACTTCCTCGAACAGTTCGATTTCTTCCTGTTCGGGTTCTACGCCACCTACATCTCCCAGACGTTCTTCCCCGCCAGCAACGAGTTCACCTCGTTGATGATGACCTTCGCCGTATTCGGCTCGGGTTTCCTCATGCGACCGCTGGGTGCCATCGTGCTCGGCGCTTACATCGACAAGGTGGGCCGGCGCAAAGGGCTGATCGTGACGCTGTCGATCATGGCCGCCGGCACGGTGCTGATCGCCCTGGTGCCGGGCTACGCCAGCATCGGCCTGTTCGCGCCCCTGCTGGTGCTGCTCGGCCGGCTGTTGCAGGGCTTTTCGGCCGGTGCCGAGATGGGCGGGGTATCCGTGTATCTGTCGGAAATCGCCACGCCAGGGCGCACCGGGTTCTATACCAGCTGGCAGTCGGCAAGCCAGCAGGTGGCGATCGTCGTGGCGGCAGCGCTGGGCTACACCTTGAATACCTGGATGCAGGCCAGCGAGCTGGCCGCGTGGGGCTGGCGCATCCCGTTCTTCATCGGTTGCGTGATCATCCCGTTCATCTTCGTCATCCGCCGCTCGTTGCAGGAAACCGAAGCGTTCAAGGCCCGCAAGCACCACCCGGGCGCCAGCGAGGTCTTCCGTTCCATGTGCGATAACTGGCGCACCGTGCTGGCGGGCGGGCTCCTGGCGGCAATGACCACCACCACGTTCTACTTGATCACGGTGTACACGCCCACCTTCGGCAAGACCGTGCTGCACCTGAGCAGTACCGACAGCCTGGTGGTGACACTGCTGGTCGGGGTGAGCAACTTCATCTGGCTGCCCATCGGCGGCAGCCTGTCCGACCGCATCGGCCGCCGGCCGCTGCTGCTGGGCATCTCGCTGCTGTGCGTGCTGACCGCCTACCCGGCCATGCACTGGCTGGCCGAGGCCGCCAGTTTCGAGCGGCTGCTGGCGGTGTTGCTGTACTTCTCGTTCTTCTTCGGCATGTACAACGGTGCCATGGTCGCAGCGCTGACCGAGGTCATGCCGCAGAACGTGCGGGTGGTGGGTTTCTCGCTGGCGTTCAGCCTGGCTACCGCGCTGTTCGGCGGCTTCACTCCGGCCGTATCGACACTGCTGGTCGAAGCCACCGCAGACAAGGCCTCACCGGCCTACTGGCTGATGTTCGCAGCGGTCTGCGGGTTCACCGCGACCACCGTGCTGTACCGCCGGGCCAGGCCTGCGGTGGCTCGCAACTGCTGAACCACCGCTCCACCCCGCTGAGGATGCCGGGCGAAGGCCGCAACCTTCGCCTCAGGCACTGCCCACCCGGTCCAGCTCGTTAACCGACACCCCGGCCTGGTCAAGCCAGGCCTTGCGCCGGACAAACAGGTCGGGGGCCGTCTCGTTGACCTCGGTGATCAGCACGTCCAGTTCGGCGCTCTTGAGCTGCCCGTTTTCCACCAGCACGCGCCCGGCGACCATGGTCATGTCCACGTCCCCGCCCTGCACGGCGTGCACCAGGTTGTGATGAAGGTTGGCCAGCGGACCACGGGAAATCAGCGGCGTCATTCTCGGCGTATCGACACGGATAGCGATGATGTCGGCGGCCTTGCCGATCTCCAGCGAGCCGATCCGGTCGTCCATGCCCAAGGCCCGTGCGCCGTCGATGGTAGCCATGCGGCATACCGACCAGGCATCGAGCGCCGCGGCATCAAGGCTGGCGAACTTGGCCAACAGGGAGGACACCTTCATCTCCTCGAACATATCCAGGTTGTTGTTTTCCTTTTCGCCATCGGTCCCCAGGCCAACGGCAACGCCCGCCGCCAGCAGTTTCACGATCGGAGCGACCCCCGACGCCAGCTTCATGTTGCTGACCGGGTTGTGCGCCACACCGATATTGCGCCGGGCCATCAAGGCGATTTCCTGGTCATCGACCCAGACGCAATGGGCCAGCAGCACCTTGCTGGCCTCAAGCAGACCGAACTTCTCCAGGGCCTGGACGGGACGCACGCCGTAACGCCGCAGGGTTTCCTCGACATCGAAGCGGCTTTCGTTGCTATGGGTGTGGAACCCCACCTGGTTGGCCTTGCACATGTCGGCGATGCGCTTCCAAGCCTGCGGCACGGCGTAGAACAGGTGCTCCAGGCCGACCCACACGTCGATGCGCCCGTTCGCTGCGCCGTGCCAGCGCTGGATCAAGGCGTCGTTTGCGTCCAGGGTTTCGAAGTAGTCATGGTCCGGATGCTCGGCCACATAGGGGACCAGTACCGCACGGATGCCCAGCTCGTTGGCGGCCTCGGCGCTGCCATGCATGTAGCGCCACATATCCACCAGCGTGGTGGTGCCCGACAGCAGCGCTTCGCTGTAGCAGAGCATCGACGCCAGGCGCGCCTCGCCGGGCAGCAGCACACGGTGCATGGGATCGATGTACGCCTGCAGCCAGTCCCAGACCGGCAGGCCCTCGGCAGTGCCGCGGAGCATGCCGGAGTGGCAGTGGGTATTGACCAGGCCCGGCATCAGCAAGCGATCGGTCAGGCGACGGATCGGGGCCAGCGGATGCCGGGCGAGCAGCTCGTGCGCCGGGCCGATATCGGCGATCAAACCGTCCCGGACCAGCACTGCGCCGTCCTCGATCAGGCTATTGCGGGCGTCCATGGTGAGGACGAAGTCGGCCCTGATGAGTTCACAAGTCATCGTGTTTAACCTTCTTGCTGTTTATAGGATGTGCAGGCGTTCAGCTGTCGCCGAGCGCGGCAGAGCGGGCAGCTTGCGCCCGGGCTTCGTCGGCCGTGCCCAGGCCGTTGAACAGGAGGTTGAGGAGCATGGCGCTGCAAACGCTGAGGACGATCCCGCTTTCGGTGAATACCCGGCACCAGTCGGGCAAATGATGAAAGTACTGCGGCGAGACCATCGGGATCATGCCGATGCCCACGCTGGTGGCGACGATCAGCAGGTTAGAGCGCGACTGCTCGAAATCGACCGTTGCAAGGATGCGCACGCCCATCAGCGTGACCATGCCGAACATCACCATGCCGGCGGCACCCAGAACGTACTGGGGCGTGGAGGCGACGATCCAGGCCAGTTTGGGAAACAGCCCCAGGCCAATCAGGATCATCGCCCCGGCCATGCACACATAGCGGCTCCTGACCCCGGTAATGGTCACCAGGCCGATGTTCTGCGAAAAGGAGGTATAGGGAAACGCGTTGAACACCCCGCCGAGAATGGCCCCCAGCCCATCGGAGCGAAGCCCGCGAGCCAGCCTTTCGCGGGTGGTCGGACGGTCGACCATCTTGCCCAGGGCAAGGAACATCCCGGTCGATTCGACCATGGTCACCAGCATGACCAGGCACATCGATACGACTGCGACCACATCGAATTTCGGCATGCCGAAGGCAAACGGCGTGATCGTCGCCAGCCATGGCGTCTGCTGCAGGCCGTCAAGCGCGATATCGCCACGGAACAGAGCGATGAAGAAACCGGCCAGCACACCCAGCAGTACCGCGATATTGGCGAGAAACCCTTTTGCGAAGCGATTGATACCCAGGATGAGGATCAGCTGCAAAAGCGAAATGGCCAGGTAGGCCGGTTTACCGTAGTCCGGATTGGGACTGCCGTTGGCCAGCACCGGGTTGCCGCCGGCCGACCAGTCGATCCCGACGCGCATCAGGCTGATGCCGATGACCAGCAGCACGGTCCCCGTCACCACCGGTGGAAAGAAACGCAGAAGCCGGCCCATGAGCGGCGCAAAAAGAATCCCGAACAGACCGGATGCGATGATCGCTCCATAGACGCCCGGCAGCCCGAGCGACGGGTTCAGGGCAATGGCGATCATCGGCGTGACCGAGGCGAAGGTGACGCCCATCATGATCGGCAAGCGAATGCCGAAGAAACGGTTGCCTGCGCATTGCACAAGCGTGGCCAGGCCGGCGGCGAACAGGTCGGCGTTGATGATCAGGGTCAACTGGTCCTTGGGAAGCTGCAGCGCGGCGCCAAGGATCAGCGGAACGATGATGCATGCCGAATACATCACCAGCACATGCTGGAAGCCCAGTATCAGTGTTTGCGCCAGCGGAAGCCGCTGGTCTACGGGGTGAACGGTGTTGGTCATTGCCTTCTCCTGGTTGGCATGGTCGAGGCAGTGATGGGATAGGATTTTTGTCGTGATTGTTTTTATATGGCGGGGCAAACATGCGCCCCGCCGCTCCCGTTGTAAAAATGGGACCTATCAATTTTTTTCATGGTGCAACGATGAGGATGTCCCTGGAGCAACTGGCCGCCTTTTGCGCAGTCGCCAGCGAGCGCTCGTTCTCCGCCGCAGCGCGCAAGCTGAACAAATCGCAGTCGGCGGTGAGCATTTCCATCGGCAACCTGGAGATCGACCTGGGTGTCACCCTGTTCGACCGCAGTCACCGCTATCCGCAGTTGACCGGCGAAGGGCGTGCGCTGCTGCGCGATGCCGAGGCAATCCTCGGGCAGTGCTTCAACATGGAAAACCGGGCCAGCAGCCTGGCCGAAGAGCTGGAGACCGAGCTGGTGATCAGCATTGACGATGCGATTCCCTACCAGGCACTCGCGCCCGTGATGGAGGATTTTTCCAGGCAGTTCACCCATGTCGACCTGACCGTGCTGCATCCGTCCCGGCAGGACGCCCTTGACCTGATCGAGGAGAAGAAGGTGCTGCTGGGCATCCTGTGCACGCGCTCGCATTACCCCAGGAACCTGCAGTTCAAACGCCTGGGCAGCATCACCTTCAGCAATGTCGTGTGCCGGGATCATCCGCTGGCGCGGATGGCGCCGGTGAGCTTCAACCAGCTGAGCAACTTCCGGCAGTTGGTCTATCTGCCGTTCCAGGACCGACTGCCTACCAGCGAATACCTCAACTCACCGAATCACTGGCGGGTGGAAAGCTATCTCACCCTGATGAACATGCTGCGCGAAGGCATGGGCTGGGCTACTGTCCCTACGCAGCTCATGCAGGACCTCAGCCCTGACGGACAACTGGTCGAGCTGGAGCTGGAAGCGTATCCGTTCACCGACTGGACCGTGGGGGTCGACCTGGTCTGGTCGTCGCTGTCGCGTTCTGGCAAGGCTGGCACCTGGCTGCGTGAGCAGCTTGGGCGGACAGGGATCCCGACAGTCGGAAAATGAGTTTTGTGCGCGCCAATGCCAGGGCGCTTATCGATTCGCCACCACACCATCCGAGGAGACTGCCAATTGGCTGATACCGACACCCCTGCCACCGAGCGACCACAGGTCGAGCGCCCTCCCGTGGGCGTCCTCGAAGCGTTCCTGTTCTGGCTGAAACTGGGCTTCATCAGCTTTGGCGGGCCCGCCGGGCAGATCTCCATCATGCACCAGGAGCTTGTCGAGCGTCGGCGCTGGATCAGCGAGAAGAGGTTCCTGCATGCGCTGAACTACTGCATGCTGCTGCCCGGACCAGAAGCACAGCAATTGGCTACCTATCTGGGCTGGCTGATGCACCGGAGCTGGGGCGGAGTGATCGCCGGCGCGTTGTTCGTGCTGCCATCGCTGTTGATCCTGATCGCCTTGTCCTGGATCTACATCGCCTTTGGCGAAGTACCGGCCGTGGCCGGGATCTTCTACGGCATCAAGCCGGCGGTGACCGCCATCGTCGTCCATGCGGCGCACCGGATCGGCTCCCGGGCCCTGAAAAACCCCTGGCTGTGGGCAATCGCCGCAGCCTCGTTCGTGGCCATCTTCGCGTTGAACGTGCCCTTCCCGCTGATCGTGCTGGGCGCCGGCATCATCGGTTACATCGGCGGTCGCCTGGTACCGGAGAAGTTCGTGATCGGCGGAGGGCACAAGGCGGCCAGCACCCATTACGGTCCCGCCCTGATCGATGACCACACCCCAGCACCCGAGCACGCCCGCTTCCGCTGGCCCCGCCTGCTCGCCCTGATCGTGCTCGGTGCAGCCCTCTGGCTGCTGCCCATGGGTATCCTGCTCGCAGCCTTCGGCTGGAACGGCACGCTGACCCAGATGGGCTGGTTCTTTACCAAGGCCGCGCTGCTCACCTTCGGCGGAGCCTATGCGGTTCTGCCCTATGTCTATCAAGGAGCAGTGGGGCATTACGGATGGCTGACGCCGACCCAGATGATCGACGGCCTCGCCCTGGGGGAAACCACCCCCGGGCCGCTGATCATGGTGGTGGCCTTCGTCGGGTTCGTAGGCGGCTATGCACATCCCATGTTCGGCGCCGACCATCCGTTCGCCGCCGGTGCGATCGCCGCGAGCCTGGTCACCTGGTTCACCTTCCTGCCGTCGTTCCTGTTCATCCTCGCTGGCGGCCCGCTGGTGGAGTCGACCCGCAACGAGCTGAAGTTCACCGCGCCATTGACCGCAATCACCGCCGCCGTGGTCGGGGTCATCCTCAATCTGGCCCTGTTCTTCGGCTTCCACGTGCTCTGGCCAAACGGCTTCGCAGGGATGTTCGACTGGCCTTCGGCATTGATCGCCGCAGGCGCAGCCATCGCCCTGTTCCGCTTCAAGCGCGGAGTGATCCAGGTGTTGGTGGCCTGCGCGCTGATCGGCCTGGCGATTCATCTCGTTAGGTGGTGAGGGGACTCAGTTGTCCGGCAGGCGCGACACCCGGGTACGGGACCCTCGCGCCATGCTGGAAAAGACGCCATCACGGAAAATCCAGGCGTGCACCAGGGCAGCACCGATATGCCCCAGAAGCAGCGCGAACAGCAGCCATGCGCCGATTCCGTGTGCCAAGCGCAGCCATGCGTAAAGCACCGGGTTTTCGGGGACTATGGCGGGCAGCATCCATCCGTCCATGAGGATGACGGGCCAGTTGCCTGCGGAACGTACCGCCCAGCCGAGCAGCGGCAAGGCGATCATCATCAGGTAAAGCAACCAGTGGGAAGCATGTGCCGCCGCCGCCTGCCATCGTGGAACACTCGCGGGCAGCGGCGGCACCGCTCGCAGCAGGCGATTGGCAAGACGCAGCAACGCCAGGACCAGGATGGCAATCCCCAGCGGTTGGTGCAGGTCGATCAACCAGGGACGCAGGGACAATGAACTCATCATGCCGACGCCGATGAAGAGCATGGCCATGATTCCGATCGCCATTGCCCAGTGCAGGACTCGTCCGAGAAGGTTGAAATGCCCAGGTGCGGGCGCGGGGGTTTCAGGTAGGTCGTGCATCATTCGCCGTCCTTCTTGCCGATAGCCTGGGTCGCTTTTCCAAACCCGATCTCGCGCAGGCGCGCGTTATAGGAGTGCGAATAAATTCCAGCCCGTGCTGCCAGTACAGGATCCTTGGACAGTTCGATACCCGAGGGCACGAGCGTGGGATCGAAGTTGATATCGCGGCATCCGCCTTCGGCCTGATCGCGAACGCTGGTCACCTCCAGCGTACCGGCGACCACCTGTTGCCGCTCGGGAGGCCATGGCTGGGAAGGATCATCGACCGGATCGCCGGCTTCGGCCAATTGCAGGACCAGGTCCCAATAAAGCGACCCGTTCGCCGACCGCTGTTTTATGTCCTCGAACAGAAAATCATGGCCAGCCTTCGCCCGCTCTTCGGCAGAAAGGCCTGGCAGCGTCGCATGGGGTCGCATGGACCAGCGCACGGCCTGGCGCTTGCCATCCGCGGCCAGCAACACGAAAGCGTTGATCACGTTGTACTGCGCACCTGCGAAACTGCGCGGCCAGGGCGCGGTAGCCTTGTACTCGACCGCCTTGCGCGCTTCAGGATACTTCTCGAAGAACGCAGCGACACGTGCCGGATCCGGCTGCCCCGTGGCAGGATCGGGCTCGAAAGCGCTTCTCTGCGCCAGGAATCCCTCGGCATCACGGGTCGGGAAATAGGGTGCGTTGTTCAGCTTCATCCGCCATTGCGACTGGTCGTCGGCGGTAAGCAACAAGGCCATGCTGACGGTACTGGTGGAAGTATCGGCCGCATGGGGATCTCCGGACCCGATGGAGAAGCGTCCGATGGCCGGGATGTCCTGTTGGGAGAAAACACGAGCCTTCGACAGCGAGGACGCGGCCCCGCTACTGTGAAAGACCCCGGTGAAACACACACCCTTGCCATGTGCACGACGATAACCGGGCTCGAACTCCTGCAGCGTATTGCCAAGGAATGTCCTGGTGGTGGTCCGATCCCCTAGCAGACCCGCAGCCCAGGCGAACAGCAGCGCCAACCCGCCGACAATGACGGCGATGGCTGCGAGAGGAAACCAGATTGTCTTGAATTTTCGCGCTTGCACAGCACTCCCTCGGGATCTGTCGATCCACATTGAATTACCGATCGAGAAGCCTAGCGCATTTTGGAAAAGATCCCTTGAGCCGGCGTCGTCACTGGACCGTCCCGCTTGAAGAATCGTTCCTAGGCTGTGTGTGAAAAGCCTTGATACTCGATGATGCTGCGTTGAAAACAGCCTCGGAATGCTCATTACAACCCGTAAACTCCGCTTCCTCGGCTGTTTTCGCCTTGCCTGACCTTCGTCTCAAGACTTTTCACACAGACCCTGGGCCGGCCGAAAATATTCGGACCCGGAAATGAAAAATGCCAGTCAGCTAGGCTGACTGGCATTTCATGTTTGGAGCGGGAAACGAGACTCGAACTCGCGACCCCGACCTTGGCAAGGTCGTGCTCTACCAACTGAGCTATTCCCGCTTTTTTACCGCTTTACGATGTGGCATGTGGATGACCACTAACCAGCATCTATGAAAATCCAGTCCGAGACAGCAACTGGATCTTCGGGGGATTTTTGGTCGGGACGGAGTGATTCGAACACTCGACCCCTTGCACCCCATGCAAGTGCGCTACCGGGCTGCGCTACGCCCCGACTACATTCTCGGTATTGCTGAGAACGGTGAAGAATCTACCTTAAGCTTTTGAATTTTGGAAGGATTATTTTCATGCCCCTTCCAAAACCCGGCCCGGGTCACTTCTTCAGCACCACCAGCACGTCTTCCAGCTCGACAATCATCTGCCGGATCAGTTGCTTGTACTGGGTGGTATCGTCCTTGGCCTCGTCACTGGACAGGCGCAACCTCGCACCGCCGATGGTGAAGCCCTGGTCGTAAAGCAAGGCGCGGATCTGGCGGATCATCAGCACGTCCTGGCGCTGGTAATACCGCCGGTTTCCGCGGCGCTTGACCGGGTTGAGCTGCGGGAACTCCTGCTCCCAGTAACGGAGCACATGCGGCTTTACCGCACAGAGTTCACTGACCTCACCAATGGTGAAGTAACGTTTTCCCGGAATAGGCGGGAGTTCGTCGTTATGGCTTGGTTCCAGCATAAGCCTCAACCCGGGCCTTCAGTTTCTGCCCTGGACGAAAGGTGACGACGCGGCGTGCCGTTATCGGGATTTCTTCCCCGGTTTTGGGGTTGCGTCCCGGACGCTGGCGTTTGTCGCGCAGATCGAAGTTGCCGAAGCCGGACAACTTGACCTGCTCGTTGTCTTCAAGAGCGTGCCTGATTTCCTCAAAGAACAGTTCAACCAGTTCTTTGGCTTCACGCTTGTTCAGGCCCAACTCCTCGTACAGCCGTTCTGCCATCTCAGCTTTCGTCAGAGCACCCATACGCTATTTCCTTAACGTGGTGTTCAACCTTTGTTCGAGCGAGGTGAGGATATTCTGGGTCGTGGCATTCACCTCATCGTCGTTAAGAGTGCGCGATGGATGTTGCCAGGTCAAGCCGACTGCCAGGCTTTTTCTATCAGGATCAATACCTTTACCCTGGTAGACGTCAAACAGCCTGAGGTCGGTGAGCCATTCGCCTGCATTGTCACGAATTACTTCAAGTACCGAACTCGAAGCGACATCACGACCCGCGATCAAGGCCAGGTCGCGGCGAACTTCCGGGAACTTCGACAGTTCATGGAACTTCGGCAGGCGCCCTTCCACTACTTCGCCCAGTACCAGCTCGAAGAGGAACACGGGACGGTCCAGGCCGAGGGTCTTGGCCAGTTCCGGGTGCAGTGCACCGAGGAAACCGACTTCGCGACCGTTGCGCTCGATGCGTGCGGTCTGGCCCGGATGCAGTGCCGGGTGCTTGCCGGCAGCGAAGGTGAACTCGCCCAGCGAACCGGAGGAATTCAGCAGCGCTTCGACATCCGCTTTCACGTCGAAGAAGTCGATGCCTTCACGGCCGTTGGCCCAGGCTTCCGGCAGACGGCTACCGCACACCACACCGGCCAGCATCGGTTGCTGTTGCAGGCCTTCCAGCTGGCCGACGAAGCGCAGGCCGCTCTCGAACAGGCGCACGCGGTCCTGCTGGCGGTTGAGGTTATGCTGCAGCGCCTTGACCAGGCCTGGCCACAGGGACGCCCGCATGGCCGCCATGTCGCTGGAGATCGGGTTGGCCAGCAGCAGCGGCTCGACCCCCGGGGTGAACAGCTCGAACAGTTTCGGATCGATGAAGCTGTAGGTAATCGCTTCCTGATAACCGCGAGCGACCAGCAACCGACGCAGTGCCGGCAGCTCGCCACGAGCCTCGGCGCGAGCCTGGGGCGCCAGGCGTGCTTGCGGGTAACGAACCGGCAGGCGGTTGTAGCCGTACAGGCGACCCAGCTCTTCGATCAAGTCGACTTCGAGGCTGATATCGAAGCGATGGCTTGGCACTTCGACCTGCCACTGGCCTTCGCCAGCGATGGTTTTCAGGTCCAGGGCGTTGAGCAGTTGCTCGACCTCGGCACTGGCCATTTCCATGCCCAGCATCTGGCTGATGCGCTCGGCACGCAGGGTGATCGGCGCAACCTTCGGCAAGTGCTCCTCGCTCAGCGTCTCGATGACTGGCCCGGCTTCACCGCCAACGATTTCCAGCAGCAGGCCGGTGGCACGCTCCATGGCTTCACGGGCCAGTTGCGAGTCGACACCGCGCTCATAGCGGTGCGAGGCATCGGTGTGCAGGCCATAGGAACGGGCCTTGCCAGCGACGGAGATCGGCTCGAAGAACGCGCTTTCCAGGAAGAGGTCGCGGGTGGTCGCGGACACGCCGCTATGCTCGCCGCCCATCACGCCAGCGATGGCCAGGGCACGGCTGTGGTCGGCGATGACCAGGGTGTCGGGACGCAGGGTGACTTCCTGGCCGTCCAGCAGGACCAGCTTCTCGCCCACCTCCGCCATACGCACGCGGATGCCGCCGTTGATCTCGGCGAGATCGAAGGCGTGCAGCGGCTGACCCAGTTCGAGCATCACGTAGTTGGTGATGTCGACGGCAGCGTCGATGCTGCGTACGTCGGCGCGACGCAGGCGTTCGACCATCCACAGCGGGGTCGGACGGGACAGATCGACATTGCGGATCACCCGGCCCAGGTAGCGCGGGCAGGCAGCAGGCGCGAGCACTTCCACCGGGCGCACTTCGTCATGCACAGGGGCGACCGCAGGGACCTCCGGCCGGGTGACCGGTACGGCGTACAGGGCGCCGACTTCGCGGGCCAGGCCAGCCAGGGACAGGCAGTCACCGCGGTTCGGGGTCAGGTCGACCTCGATGCTGGCGTCGTCCAGATCCAGGTATTCACGGATGTCCTGGCCAACCGGCGCATCGGCAGCCAGTTCCAGCAGGCCGTCGTTGTCGTCGCTGATCTGCAGCTCGGAGGCCGAGCAAAGCATGCCGTTGGACTCGACACCACGCAGCTTGGCCTTCTTGATCTTGAAATCGCCCGGCAGCTCGGCGCCGATCATGGCGAAGGGAATTTTCAGGCCCGGGCGCACGTTCGGTGCACCACAGACAACCTGGAACGTCTCGCTGCCGTTGCTCACCTGGCAAACGCGCAACTTGTCGGCGTCGGGGTGCTGCTCGGTGCTCAGCACCTCGCCCACGACGATACCGCTGAACTGGCCGGCGGCCGGGGTCACGCTGTCGACTTCAAGTCCAGCCATCGACAGACGGGCCACCAGTTCGTCACGGGAAACCTGCGGGTTGACCCAACCGCGCAGCCACTTTTCACTGAATTTCATCCTGCTCTCCTAAAGATTCGTTACGGGTGCGCGACCTAGCGAAATTGCGCGAGGAACCGCAAGTCGTTGTCGAAGAACAGGCGCAAATCGTTGACACCGTAACGCAGCATGGCCAGGCGCTCGGCGCCCATGCCGAATGCGAAGCCCGAGAACTCTTCCGGATCGATCCCGGACATGCGCAGCACGTTCGGATGCACCATGCCGCAGCCCATGACTTCCAGCCAACCCGTTTGCTTGCACACGCGGCAACCTTTGCCACTGCACATTACGCACTGGATATCGACTTCAGCCGACGGCTCGGTGAAGGGGAAGAACGACGGACGGAAACGCACCGCCAGCTCTTTCTCGAAGAAGACCCGCAGGAACTCCTCGATGGTGCCCTTGAGGTCGGCGAAATTGATGTCGCGATCCACCAGCAGGCCTTCGACCTGGTGGAACATCGGCGAGTGGGTCAGGTCCGAGTCGCAGCGATAGACGCGGCCCGGGCAGACAATGCGGATCGGCGGCTGCGAAGACTCCATGGTCCGCACCTGTACCGGCGAGGTGTGGGTCCGCAACAGCATGTTGGCATTGAAATAGAAGGTGTCGTGCATTGCCCGGGCCGGGTGGTGGCCGGGAATGTTGAGCGCTTCGAAGTTGTGGTAGTCGTCTTCGACCTCGGGGCCTTCGGCGATGCCGTAGCCAATATGGGTGAAGAACTGCTCGATGCGTTCGAGGGTACGGGTGATCGGGTGCAAGCCACCGGAGGTCTGGCCACGGCCCGGCAAGGTCACGTCAATGCATTCGGCCGCCAGGCGCGCGCTCAGTTCGGCCTCTTCGAAAGCGGCCTTGCGTGCATTGAGCACTTCGGTGACGCGCTCCTTGGCGTCGTTGATCAGGGCACCCACCTTCGGGCGCTCGTCAGCCGGCAGGTTGCCCAGGGTCTTCATCACCTGGGTCAGTTCGCCTTTCTTGCCAAGGAATTGAACCCGGATCTGCTCCAGGGCATTGATGTCTTCAGCGCGTTCCACAGCCTCCAGGGCTTGGGAGACCAGCGCATCCAGGTTTTCCATGTACAGACTCCAGATACGAAATAGGGGAAGAGCTTACAGGCTCTTCCCCTATCTATGACGTTTAACATCCGCCGCCGGGTCCGGCGGCGGATGATTGTCGTGGGTACTTAAGCCAGAACGGCTTTAGCTTTCTCGACAATCGCAGCAAACGCCGCTTTTTCGTTCACTGCCAGATCAGCCAGAACCTTGCGGTCGATCTCGATGGACGCTTTCTTCAGACCGGCGATCAGACGGCTGTAGGACAGACCGTTGTTGCGAGCACCAGCGTTGATACGAGCGATCCACAGAGCGCGGAACTGACGTTTTTTCTGACGACGGTCGCGGTAGGCGTATTGGCCTGCCTTGATGACCGCTTGCTTGGCAACACGGAATACGCGGGAACGCGCGCCGTAGTAGCCTTTAGCCAGTTTCAGAATTTTCTTGTGACGCTTACGAGCGATGACGCCACGCTTTACACGAGCCATGAGTTACTTCCTCTATCTTTGACCGAAATTAACGTACGCGCAGCATGCGCTCGACTTTTGCAACGTCCGACGGGTGCAGCAGGCTGCTACCACGCAGTTGACGCTTACGCTTGGTCGACATTTTGGTCAGGATGTGGCTCTTGAAAGCGTGCTTGTGCTTGAAGCCGGAAGCGGTTTTCAGGAAACGCTTCGCGGCACCGCTTTTGGTTTTCATTTTTGGCATGTTCGGATACTCCGCATTCAGTGGATAAACATAACCGCAAGGCCTGCCGTGCCCTGGTGGTTACTTCTTTTTCTTGGGGGCGATGACCATCATAAGCTGGCGTCCTTCCATCTTCGGATGCTGCTCAACGGTGCCGTATTCGGCGAGGTCAACCTCGACCCGCTTCAACAGCTCCATGCCCAGCTCCTGGTGGGCCATCTCACGACCACGGAATCTCAGAGAGATCTTGGCCTTGTCCCCATCACTAAGGAAACGTACCAGGTTGCGTAGTTTTACCTGGTAATCCCCTTCCTCCGTCCCTGGACGAAACTTGATTTCTTTGATCTGGATCTGCTTCTGGTTCTTCTTCGCCGCAGCCTGCTGCTTCTTCTTCTCGAAGAGGCTCTTGCCGTAGTCCATCACCCGGCATACAGGGGGTACAGCGTCAGCAGAAATTTCTACCAGGTCCAGCTTCGCTTCATCAGCGATACGAAGCGCTTCATCAATCGAGACGATGCCAATCTGCTCGCCGTCAGCGCCAATTAACCGAACCTCGCGTGCCGAGATATTCTCGTTGATCGGGGCCTTCGGTGCAGTTCGTTTATCCTGTCTCATATCACGCTTAATGGTAATTACTCCGAATCTTGGCGACCACGCCGGGAAACCGCTTGCGCAAGCAAGTCCGCGAACTGGGCGACGGGCATCGAGCCCAGGTCGGCACCTTCACGGGTACGCACAGCGACAGTTTGCGTTTCGACTTCCCGATCTCCAATAACCAAGAGATAGGGAACCTTGAGCAAGGTATGCTCGCGGATTTTAAAGCCGATCTTTTCATTTCTCAAGTCAGACTTGGCACGGAATCCGCTATTGGTCAGGGTTTTTTCCACCTGCTGGGCGAATTCGGCCTGTTTGTCGGTGATATTCATCACCACAGCCTGGGTCGGCGCCAGCCAGGCCGGGAATGCACCCTCGTAGTGCTCAATCAGAATTCCGACGAAACGCTCGAACGAACCGAGGATGGCGCGGTGCAGCATCACTGGATGCTTGCGGCCGTTGTCTTCGGAAACATACTCGGCGCCGAGGCGGATCGGCAGGTTGAAGTCCAGCTGCAGGGTACCGCACTGCCAGACACGCCCCAGGCAGTCCTTGAGCGAGAACTCGATCTTCGGACCATAGAAGGCGCCCTCGCCCGGCTGCAGGTCATACGGCAGGCCTGCGTTGTCCAGTGCAGCGGCCAGTGCGGCCTCGGCACGGTCCCACAGCTCATCGGAGCCGACGCGCTTTTCGGGACGGGTGGACAGCTTGAGCTGGATGTCCTGGAAGCCGAAGTCGGAGTACACATCCATGGTCAGCTTGATGAACGCTGCCGATTCGGACTGCATCTGCTCTTCGGTGCAGAAGATATGCGCGTCGTCCTGGGTGAAGCCGCGCACACGCATGATGCCGTGCAGGGCGCCGGAGGCTTCGTTACGGTGGCAGGCCCCGAATTCGGCCAGGCGCAACGGCAACTCGCGATAGCTCTTGAGCCCCTGGTTGAACACCTGCACGTGGCACGGGCAATTCATCGGCTTGACCGCGTAGTCACGGTTTTCCGATTGGGTGGTGAACATGTTGTCGGCGTAGTTGGCCCAGTGTCCGGACTTTTCCCACAGGGTGCGATCGACCACCTGCGGCGTCTTGATCTCCAGGTAGCCGTTCTCGCGCTGGACCTGACGCATGTACTGTTCCAGTACCTGGTACAGGGTCCAGCCATTCGGGTGCCAGAACACCATGCCCGGGGCTTCTTCCTGGAGGTGGAACAGGCCGAGGCGCTTGCCGATCTTGCGGTGATCGCGCTTTTCCGCTTCCTCGATGCGTTGGATGTAGGCAGCCAGCTGCTTCTTGTCGGCCCAGGCAGTGCCATAGACGCGCTGCAGTTGCTCGTTCTTGGCATCGCCGCGCCAGTAGGCGCCGGACAGCTTGGTCAGCTTGAACGACTTGAGGAAACGGGTGTTCGGCACGTGCGGGCCGCGGCACATGTCGACATATTCTTCGTGATAGTACAGGCCCATCGCCTGCTCATCGGGCATGTCCTCGACCAGGCGGAGCTTGTAATCCTCGCCACGGGCCTTGAACACTTCGATCACCTCGGCGCGCGGGGTGACCTTCTTGATGACATCGTAGTCCTTGTCGATCAGCTGCTGCATGCGCTGCTCGATCGCCGCCATGTCTTCAGGCGTGAAAGGACGCTCGTAGGCGATGTCGTAGTAGAAGCCTTCGTCGATGACCGGACCGATGACCATTTTCGCGGTCGGGTACAGTTGTTTCACTGCGTGACCAACAAGGTGCGCGCAGGAGTGACGAATGATTTCCAGCCCCTCTTCGTCCTTGGGCGTGATGATTTGCAGGCTAGCGTCGTGCTCGATCAGGTCGCAGGCATCGACCAGCTTGCCGTCGACCTTGCCGGCGACGGTGGCCTTGGCCAAACCTGCGCCAATGGATGCAGCGACCTCGGCAACGGTAACCGCCTTGTCGAACGTGCGTTGACTGCCATCGGGAAGAGTAATTACGGGCATGGCGCCTCCTCTCCTAGTGGTGACCCCTACCAAAGGTCACGTGGGTTGGGATGAGCCAGTACGCGATTCGCCCCTGTCCTTCCTTGCGGAAGGCCTGCCTCACAGTGGCAGAAGTCGGATGCCTGCCAGGGAACGAACCAGAGTGACTGGAACAGAAATAAGTGGATACGGGATACGCGAAGCAGAAGCTCAGCGAACCCGAGCCGGGCATCCTAGCACAGGGATCGAACGCTGCGACCCGCTGAACCCGCGACAAGGAGAAATATTTGGAAAAAAGACCGTTCAGTGAACTCCAGCGGTTTTTTCCCGCTCAGAGTCATTGAAGCGTCCTACTCTTCTCTTCCATGAGACCGAAACCCAAGGAGTGCCTGGTTATGCGACTTCATTCTCTTCTTGCACTGGCTGCCGCCGGATCCCTGCTGCTGCCCTTGGCCGCCAATGCCGGACCATGGCCCGCAGGCAAGAAAGGCGAATACATGGATCAATGCGTACAGGTTGCCAGCAGCCAGCAAGGTGTCACCGCCGCCCAGGCAGACAAGCACTGCAAATGCGGCGCAGACGCCATCGAGAAGAACTTCACCACCGCGGAAATCGAGCAACTGGACAGCAAGGCCGGCGTAGACGCCAAGCTGAGGGACAGAGCCCAGGCTGCAGTGAAATCCGCCTGCGCGCCTAAACAGTGAGGCTGATCCGGCTCAATCTTGCGCCAGATCAGCATTCGATGAAGCTAAAAGCCACCACTTGCCAATAATTAGACTATGATGATCAAGTGCATCCTGTTGGCTCTCGGCGACACCGCACTACCGAAAATCTAGTTTCTGGAGATACACCCCATGTCCAATCGCCAAAACGGCACCGTTAAATGGTTCAACGATGAGAAAGGCTACGGCTTCATCACTCCTGCAGGCGGCGGCGATGACCTGTTCGTCCACTTCAAGGCGATCGAATCCGACGGCTTCAAATCCTTGAAAGAAGGCCAGACCGTATCCTTCGTGGCCGAGAAAGGCCAGAAAGGCATGCAGGCTGCACAGGTTCGTCCAGCAGAGTAACCCTCTGCCGAATGAAAAAACCCGTCGCTTGCGACGGGTTTTTTCGGGTATACGGATTTAATGGTTGATGGGGCACCTTTACCCCACCAACCTGATACCATTATCAGATGGTTGATAGATCGACTCCGTAGTTGAGTTCCTCTGCGAAGTCCGGCAGTCCGTAACCGATGGTTTTCTTGTAGAAAGGAGAGACCTTCGCAGTCGGTGCCTTCTTCTTGTGCTTCGTGGTGTAGAGCATTCGTGCCCGCATCACCTCGAAGGAGTAACCGCGCCCTTCACGGTTCTTGTCCTTGGCCAGTCGGTTGATGGACTCCGTGTAAGCGTTGGTGACGGGCATGTCCGTCTCGAAGTAGGTCATGGTCTCTTCGCGCCAGTTTCCCACTGCCCTGACCAGATCGCTCCAGACTTCCTTTTGGCCCTTCGGGATGGTGGCTATCCACTCGTCCAGGGCGGCTTCTGCCTGGAGCCGTGTGGTGGCGTCCCAGATGCCGTAGAAGCGCTCCTTGTGCTCGTAGGCGGCCAGCAGTTGCGGGAACGCGCCTGTCCAGGTCTCCATGATGAGGCGCTCCCGGTCTGAGACTTCGTGAGCGCGTTTCAGCAGGATTTTCCGGTCTCCCTTGAGAGTCCGGCTCTGGGACGGTTTCAGCTCCTTTCTGAGGCCCTTGCGCACTCTCTCTAGGGCATCGTTGGCCATGCGCACCACATGGAACTTATCGACCACGATACGGGCCTGGGGCAGCACAGCCTTGACCGCTGCCCGGTAGGGGTTCCACATGTCCATGCTGACGATCTCGACCTTCTGCCGGTCTTTCAGCTTCATCAGGTAGTTGGTCACCACGTCCTGGCGGCGGGTGGCCAGCAGGTCGAGCAGGGTTCGCTCCTCAATGTTGGTCAGAATGCAGCGGTAGCGCTTGTTCAGGTATAGCTCGTCAATGCCCAGGATGCGGGGCGTCTCGAAGCGGTGCCAGCGCCCCAGGAACTCGGCGCGGGCGTTGAAGATGTCGCGCACCGTCTTCTCGTCCAGGCCGGTCTGTGCCGCCACAAAGGTGTAGGGGTGGTTGAAGGATTCCTTCTCCACGTACTCATGCAGCCGCAGTGTCATACGGAATCCGTCCACCATCTCCGGTAGCTGGGGCCTGAATGTTGTCTTGCAGGCCCGGCAGGTGTATCGGCGGCGGACCACCCAGAGAGTGACCCGCTTGCCGTGGATGGGCAGATCACGATAGGGAACGTCACGCTTGCCGAACCGCACGAACTCACCCTGCACGCCGCACCCCTCGCAGGCTACTGGTGTAGGTGCTTCAAGCCGAAAATGTATGTCTTCATTCTGCTCATCAGAATCCACCAACTGGTACCCAGGAAGGCTTAACGAATTAATCATCTCCCGCCTTGATCAGAAAAACAGGTAGGTGGCGTAACCGGCAATCATCGCCATAGCAAAAATGACTGCTAAAAACGCCGCTAAAAGCTTCAGCGTGAACAAAGAGCGCAACAGAATGAGCTCAGTCAGGCTGGCTCCGGCACTGCCGATGATCAACGCTAGCACCGTCCCGGCACCCACGCCTTTGGCCATCAGAGCCGCTGCCAGAGGTATGACGGCTTCAGCGCGAATATACAACGGCACGCCGATGACAGCGGCAACTGGAATGGCAAAGGGATTATCTGGGCCTGCATACTGCTCCAATAAGTCAGTGGGCATGAAACCATAGATCACGCTGCCAATCGCAATACCGATGAGCAGGTAAGGCAACACATCGATAAAGTCCGACCAAGCTTCCCGCCACACACCACTGTACTTCCCTTCTTTCTTAACCGTGACAGTGGGTTGACTGTCACAGCATTCGCTAGACGTAGAGACTGTTGTCTTCCTATCAGCCCCGCAAGAAGCCGTCTTCGGAGTGGTGTCGCAGCTGTTGGTGCCGCAACTCGATGCGGTCGATGTAGCACTGCACGGGCTTGCTGATGAACTACATCCACTGCTCTCTTGTGTCGCCGTCCGGCGCACATAACGCTCGAAGCCAAGCGTGTGAAGCAGCCATCCGGCACCTACCGCGACCACCAAAGCGGCGAGCACATAGATAGCAGTAAGTGTCCATCCAAACGTGGCAACCAGCAGGCCGACGACGATAGGATTCAGCAACGGAGATGAGAAAAGAAACACCATCATCGGCCCAAAACCGGCCCGTGCCCGAATCAACCCTTTCAACATGGGGATAGTCGAGCAACTACAGAAGGGCGTTATAGCTCCTAAACCAGCAGCAAGAAAATAGCCTCGCTTCCCACTGGAAGTCAGTAACGCTTCCACCTTGGATGGTGGGATGTGACGTTGAAGAACTCCGACCAGCAAGCTAATGCCAATGAATAAAACCGATAGCTCGATAGCGAGAAAGGCGAACATGCCTAGAGCGTCTTGGAGTTGAGATGACATTCAATATTACTCCTATATTTCTAGTATTGTCGAAATGATGTACGCAGCCTACTTGCGTTTATCCGACCTGTCAACTATAATTCTAGAAACATCGAATTATTGGGGCGTGCTATGGATCACGAAAAGGTTGCAGCCAGCTTAGCTGAGCTAGGGAATAGTCACCGACTGTCCGTGTTCCGCTTTCTGGTCAAAGCTGGCCATGATGGGGCTTCGGTCGGAGATATCCAGAAGGGGCTGGGTATTCCTGCTTCGACGCTATCACATCACCTTGCGCGCATGGCCAAGGTAGGGCTGATCCGGCAGGAGAAACATAGCCGCACGATTGTCTGTATACCCGAGTATGGGCACCTAGAGAATTTGATCGGTTTCTTACAAGAGGAATGTTGTGCAGGTGTCCGGATTGCGCATGAACCAGAACCGCTTTGACGCTTGCCCAGCTCTCGCTGTCCTCCCTAGTCAGCATCGCTATGAAGACTCAGGCGAAGGTGGAAACAGAAAATTGGCAGTAGAGTAGGCTGAAGAGGATCAATCAGATAATCCGCTGAGAAAGATTTTCTTCTTTACATCTTTGGCATTTTATCAACCAGAAATTCCGGATACCCGTTTTTTCATTGGCGCAACAAATCAGCCGCAATTGACGCGATTGACGATGCCCTTGTCATCGGCATGCAGGTTCAACCGCTCGGAGCGATACTCCAGGGTGATCGCATCGGTAGGTTTCAGGATACGGGCCAACTGTGCGCCGCTTGCCTTGCGCGCCTGCTCCAGCAGGTCGGCAGACGCAGGCTTGCCAACGACAAATCCGGCATTGCCAGCGTCGCAACGACCATCAGTGTTCGCAGGAGCCACCGGCTCGGGTGTCTTCGATGCACTGCCACCGCTGCTGCAGCCGACCAGAACGGCAGCAGCCAAGAGGCTCACCAGTGACGCACGCAAATGAAACATGAATCCTCCTTAAGGGATGCTGAATGCTGTTCGTTCCGACAGCATCTGATGCCAGTTGTTACAAAAGCGGGTCAGTTTGCCTGAGTCGCATGCTCAGGAAAAATGGCAATAGTGTCTGGATTTTGCACAGATCGATTCAGTACAGATCAATATAGTCGCTGACAGGCCTTGACCAGTTATCCTGCAAGACCTTGAACACTTGCCGAACCCAGCGCTCATCTTCCGCAGCCACAGCCCCCACGCAGCCGGAACCGGCTGCCCAGGTTTCCAGCCGGAACAGCAAGCCATCCAGTTGCGCGCCGCCAACCACTTCGGACAACCAGGCCTGCCCCGCTCGACTGACACGCAACTGGTTGTGCTTCATCGGATTGCCGCTGGCAAGCAACTGCCGGACGTTGTCGAGGGTGAATTGCCGGGGGTCGTTGAGATCGATGGTCATGCCGCGGTCCTGCCGGAGAAATACCGATAGTTTGCCATGTCGGCATCCTTATGCCTAAGTCGCAGAGCGACCTCCCCTGGAACACGGTTAAACTGAAAGCACCGCACCGAACCCGGTCATGCAAGCACAGGGACCCTGGAACCAGCGGCATGCTTTCAATAAAACGGCAACCGTGAGATCTCCATGACCAGCCACAGCATCGATGCCGACATCAAGGTCAAATGGCCTGAAGGACAGAGCGCCTATAGCCCGGGAACAGCGGAAGAACTGAGCCTTATCGCAATCGACCTGCTGGTCAAGGAGATGGGTAGCGATGCCGCCCGCCTCTTCATCGACCAGGTCTTCGAGCGCTACCGGAACGACCCGCTGGCTGCTCATCCCCATGACGTCAGCCACCGAGCTCTTCCAGACGAGGAATCGACGGCTGGGCCCCTGCGCGAGTAACGGAAATCGCAGCAGCACGCTGGCCGAAAAGAATCGACTCATGCTCGGTGCAGCCGCGAGCCAAAGCCGCCGCGAACGCACCGACGAAGGTATCGCCGGCCGCCGTGGTATCGACTGCTTGCACCACTGGCGCGGCGAAATGCTCGCTTCCCCGGGCACTGACCATTACCGCACCTTGCGCCCCCAGTGTAACGATGACCCGAGCCGCGCCCAGGCCGCGTAGATGCCGGCCTGCCTCCTGCGCCGAGGACAGGTCGTCCACGGGCAGGCCGGTCAGGGCCGCCGCCTCGCTTTCGTTGGGAATCAGGTAGTCGACGGAGGCCAGCCACTCCACGGGCAGTGGACCGTTGACCGGCGCAGGATTGAGAATCACCGTCTTGCCCAGTTGCCGCGCTCGTGCAAGGGCAAATGCCACGGTATCCGGCGGTACCTCCATCTGGCAGACCACCACATCCGCCCCCTGCAGCATCGCGTCGAAACGCTCTATCAAGCGAGAGGACAGGCAACCATTGCTGCCCGCGACAATGACGATGGTGTTCTGGCTGGCTGCATCCACCACGATCAACGCCACACCGCTGGACATGCCAGCAACCACCTCGAGCGCTCGACAGTCGATACCCTCTGCAATCAGCCCCTCGCGCAGCGACTGGCCATAGGCATCATCACCGACACAACCGATCATCGCGACCTCGGCCCCGAGCCTTGCAGCGGCGACCGCCTGGTTCGCCCCCTTGCCCCCGGGGACCGTGGTGAAAGATTCTCCCGCCAGGGTCTCCCCTGCTCGTGGCAGACGCTGTGCGCGAGTCACCAGGTCCATGTTGAGACTGCCGATCACCACAACCCTGCCCTGCATGATGCGCCCTCAGCCCTCTGCGCCGAACAGGTCAGGACTGCGCCCGGTAGACTCGCGCAGGACGATCTTCGGCGCGACGATCCGCTGTTCCACAGGTAGCGTTCCAGCAGCCACTATGCGCCGCAACAGCATCGACGCAGCCATCTCGCCAAGGTCACGGATGGACTGCCCGACCGTGGTCAACGCCGGATAGACGTACTGGCACATCTGGATATCGTCGAAACCGATCACCGACAACTCGCCCGGCACCGTGATATGACGCTCGGCAGCAGCGCGCAATACACCCATGCCGATCATGTCGTTGCCGGCGAAGATCGCCGTCGGGCGGTCGCCGGCGAGCAGGCGGGCTGCCGCACCGTAACCACCGAGGCTGGTGAACTCGCTGCTGACCACCCGCCCCTCGGGCAAGCTCACCCCCGCTTCAGCCAGGGCCCGCTGGAAGCCGGCAAGGCGCATCTTCGCCACGCTGGTCTGCGCCGGGCCATTGATGCAGGCGATATCCACGTGCCCCAGATCAAGCAGGTGCCGGGTCGCCAGATAGGCTCCCTGCTCGTGGTCGATGCGCACGAGATCGGCGTCAACCCCCTCCAGCTCGCGATCGAGAATGACCATGGGTGTTCGCACGCCTGACAGGCTCTCGAGCAGATCGCGCTCCTCCCCCACCGAGGCCACGATCAGGCCGTCGATGCGCTTTTCCAGCAGCACCCGCAAATAACTGCGCTGCTTTTTCGGATTGTCGTCGGAATTGCACAGAATGACGCAATAGCCGTTACGCTCGCAGGCATCCTCGATTCCCCGGGCCAGCTCGGCAAAATACGGGTTGACGCTATTGGGCACCAGCAGACCGATGGTTGCGGTGCTGCGGGCCTTGAGGGAGCGCGCCACTGCACTGGGCACATAGTCGAGTTCGGCGATCGCGGCCTCGACCTTCAAACGCACCGGCTCGCTGACCGGCCGGGTCTTGTTCAGCACATGGGACACGGTGGTATAGGAAATTCCAGCCAGTGCCGCTACGTCTTTTATGGTTGCCATGCTTTCAATTCCACCGACCTGTGCGCCGGCTGCGATAAGTGTCGATAATCACGGCGATCACGATGACCGCTCCGGTAATGATGCGCTTTGTCGGCTCCGACGCCCCGATTTGCGCCAGCCCCGCCGCCAGCACGGAAATGATCAGTACGCCGAAGAACGTACTGACCACCGAGCCACGCCCGCCCATCAGGCTGGTACCACCGATCACCACGGCGGCGATGACCTGCAGCTCCAGGCCGGAGCCGGCATTGGGGTCGGCCGCCTCCAGCCGGGAGACCTGGAATAGTGCCGCCAGGCCGGCAAGCAAACCCATCAGGGCAAACACGAGGATCCGGTAGGGCCGGGGATCGACCCCGGCCAGGCGCACGGCCTCTTCATTGGTGCCGATTGCGACCAGATAGCGGCCAAAGACCGTACGCACCAGCACCAATTGGGCCAACACGATCACGGCCAGGGCAATCAGGAACGACGGCGAAATGCCAAAGGCGATGGGATCGGACAACCAGGCCAGGGCATCCCCGACATAGGCAGTGCGCGAATCGGTCAGTTGATAGGCAGCACCCCTGGCCATCTCCAGCACACCAAGGGATACGATGAAGGAAGGAATACGCCAGGCTACGGTGATGGATCCGGTAAGGCTGCCGACCAGGGCCGCACTGCCCATGCCCAGCAAGGCTGCCGGCAATACACTCCAGCCCCAACCCAGCATGGCGACGCTCACCACCGAACCCGCGAGGGCCAGCACCGAGCCGACGGAGAGATCGATTCCGCCGATGACCAGCACGAACGTCATGCCTACCGCCAGCACCATCAGATCGGGAATCTGGTTGGCAAGCGTGCTGAAGGTCGCGTAGGACAGGAAATGGCTGCTGAGCAGGGAAAACAGGGCAACCATGCCCAGCAGGGCACCTGCAAGGCCGAAGCAGGTGCCGAACGCAAGCCGACCGGGGGCACGCTTGGCCGTCGGCGCAGTACCCAGGGAGGATGTCTTCATGGCGGATTTCCCGGCGCTGCCGCGGACGACAGCGCTTCAGGTTCGTGATAGCCGGAAAAGGCCGCAGCCAGCAGGTTGTCCTGGCTCCAGTCGCCCCGCTCGAAGGTACTCACCAGCCGCCCCGCACTGAGCACACCGATACGGTCGGATACCAGCATCAACTCGCGCAGGTCGCTGGATACCACCACCAGCGCCTTGCCCTGGCGAGTCAGTTCGGCAAGCAGATGATAGATATCCAGCTTCGCGCCGACGTCGATGCCCCGGGTCGGTTCGTCGAACAACAATACCTGGCAGTCCCGTTCGAGCCATCGGCCAATCACGACCTTCTGCTGATTACCGCCGGACAGCTCCCTGACCAACTGCTCCGATCCTGCGCTACGTATGCCCAGGGCAGCGATGCACCGTTCGGCCAGCGCCCGCTCGGCGCTTTGGCTCACCATACCCGCGCGGGATACCGCTGCGAGGTTCCCCAGGACCAGGTTGGCACTGACCGACTCGCCCGGAAGCAGACCCTGGCCCTTGCGGTCCTCGCTGATCAGGGCAATGCCAAGACGCGCCGCCGCCATCGGCGAATCGATGCGGCATTTCCGCAGTGGCCGGCCCACCTCCAGCGTGCCGTGATCGGCAGGGTCTGCGCCGTAGATCAGGCGCAGCAGTTCGGTACGTCCTGCGCCCACCAGGCCGAACAACCCGAAGACCTCGCCAGCCCGCACTTCGAACGAAACATCGACGACCTTTTCTCCTCGCCCCAGGCCGCGGACCCGCAGCAACGGCTCGCCAATCCGCCGATCTGGCGCCTGGATATGCTCGACCAGCTCCCGCCCCGCCATCAACCTGAGCAACTCCTGGCTGCTGTAGCGCAGGATCGGCTCGACGCAGACCAGCTGGCCATCGCGCAGTACCGCGATACGTTGCGCGATGCGCCTGAGCTCTTCCAATCGGTGGGAGATATAAAGCACCGCGACTCCGCGCTCACGCAGCAGCTCTATCTGCTCGAAAAGCAGTTCAACCTCATGCGCCGTGAGCATGGCAGTGGGCTCGTCGAGAATCAGCAGATGGCAGTCGCCGATAAGGTTGCGGGCGATCTCGACCATCTGCTGGTGGCCTATGCCCAGCTCTGCCACCGGCGTATTCGGATCGATAGCCTGCAGCCCCATGCGCGCCATGGCCACCCCGGCCTGGCGCCGCAGGCGCTTGCGATCGATCCAGCCGAAGCGTCCGGGCAACTGGTTGAGGAACAGGTTTTCCGCAACGCTGAGAGTCGGCAGCAGGTTGAGTTCCTGCATCACCATTCGTACACCCAGGCGCTCGGCAACAGTGCGACTGCCTGGCTGGTAGGGACGCCCCTGGAACTCCATGCTTCCGGCGCTGGCCAGTTCCAGGCCGGCGATGATCCGCGACAGCGTACTCTTGCCCGCGCCATTCTCGCCGGTAAGCGCCACTACCTCGCCGCGCCGAAGGGTAAGGTCGATGCCGCCAAGCACCTGCTGGGCGTAGGTCTTGCCTACCCCGCTGACGGTCAGTAGCACGTCGGTGCTCATTGTTTGCCGACCACCAGGTCGACCGGCGTCTGGATGACATTGTCGCCATCCACCTCTGGCTTTTCGCCCTTGAGCATCTTCAACGCCGCCTCGATGCCAAATACTGCCTGTCGGGCGGCATACTGGTCGGCGCTGGCGAGCACACGCCCGTCGGCCAGCATCGGCGCAATGGCCTTGATGTTGTCGTACCCCACCACCTGAACCTGACCGCTACGCCCCGCCGAGCGCACCGCCGAGACTGCGCCCAGTGCCATGCTGTCGTTGCCTGCAAGCAAGGCCTTGAGATTGGGGTATTCGTTGAGCATCGCCGACGCAACGGCATTGCCCTTGTTGATTTCCCAATTGCCGGACTGTACCGAGACAACCTTCATCTGGGCTGCCTCCATCGCGTCCTGGAAGCCGGCGGTACGTTGCTGCGCATTGGTGGTAGTCGGCACCCCTTCGATGATGCCGACCTCGTCACCGGCCTTGAGCCTGCTCGCCAGGTAGTCGCCGACCAGACGCGCGCCCTTGCGGTTGTCCGGCCCGACGAAGGGCACGCTGAGTTGCTTGCTCGCAAGCACCCCGGGATCGAGGCGGTTATCGATATTGATCACGATGATGCCGGCATCCATGGCGCGCTTGATCACTGGCACCAGTGCCTTGGAATCGGCAGGTGCGATTACCAGGGCATCCACCCTGGAGACGATCATCTGCTCGACGATACGGATCTGCGCGCCAGTATCGGATTCGTCCTTGATGCCGTTGGACACCAGTTCGAAGTCATCCGGGTGTTCTTTCTGATAGGCCTTGGCGCCATCCTTCATGGTCAGGAAGAACTCGTTGGCGAGGGACTTCATGACCAGGGTAACCTTGGGGCGGTCTTCGGCGCAGGCGACGGAAGCAGTGAAAAGAACGGCGAGTACGGCCAAGGCCCGGATCCGTCCAAGGGAAGGCAAATGCATGAAGTTCACTCCGTTTTTTGCTTTTTTATCGGATAGCAAACGTTTGCTGTACGCAACTATGAAAGCGGCACAGGGCTTTGTCAAATAGGCAGCCACCACGCGACGACATTCGGGAAATTGTCGCTCAAACGCCTGGAAATCCAAACTTTCAATTGGAACAGTCCGGAATTCCCGAGGGAACAAAGTGCCTTTTCGATTTCAGGCAAGGGGCCAGCTTTCGCACAGTCCTACATGAGCCAGGCGAACCCTCACTGAAAATTGTTTTTCCGGCCATGCAGCAAAACTGCGGCGAAGCAGTCATACCCCCTCTTCGAAACGACTAGCTGTTGCGAAAAATCCTACAGTTAAATACTGTATACGCATACAGCAAAAACAAGGAACACTTTCGTGGCCACTCCCTCCGCTACCACGCCAGCCAGCAGTTATGAGCAACTCGGCGTGCGCATCCAGAAAATCATCAATTCCCCGACCGCCCAGCGCTCGAAGGCGGCGCTGATCTTTCGCCTCGAACAGGAGTCCCCGGACGACTGGGAAACCCTGCTCGAGGAAATAGCAGAGAACGACAACGTCACCCTCGCCCATCGCGACGATGGCGGCGTGCAGATTTTCTGGACGGTGCCGAAGGAAGACTGACGCGGATGAGATTCACGTTTTTGGCAGCCAGCTGCCTGTTGTTCAGCCTCACCGCCCACGCAGACGCACCTCGGACTTTCAGCGAAGCGAAGAAGATCGCCTGGCGCTTGTACGCCCCGCAATCGACGGAGTTCTATTGTGGTTGCAAGTACACCGGGAACAAGGTGGACCTTGCTGGCTGTGGCTACGTCCCGCGCAAGAATGCCAACCGCGCCTCGCGGATCGAGTGGGAGCACATAGTGCCGGCCTGGCAGATCGGTCATCAGCGCCAATGCTGGCAAAGCGGTGGACGCAAGAACTGTTCGCGCAACGATACCCTGTACCAGCGTGCAGAAGCCGACCTGCACAACCTGGTGCCGAGCATCGGCGAGGTGAATGGTGATCGCAGCAACTTCGCTTTCGGCTGGCTGCCCGAGCAACACGGGCAATATGGTTCGTGCCTGACCCAGGTGGATTTCAAGGCGAAAAAGGTCATGCCGCGCCCTTCCATTCGAGGAATGATCGCGCGCACCTACTTCTACATGAGCAAACAATATGACCTGCGCTTGTCCAGGCAGGACCGCCAGTTGTACGAAGCCTGGAACAAGACCTATCCGGCACAGGCCTGGGAGCGCCAACGCAACCAGCGCGTAGCGTGCGTAATGGGCCACGGCAACGAGTTCGTCGGCCCGGTTGATCTCAAGGCCTGTAGTTGAAGTTAGGCCAGCGTCTGTAGATAGGCACTGGCCTGCTGGCAACGCTGCAGTCGGGCAATGTCGGCAGGGCCTGCAACCTGGATGCGGCCCGGATCGCTTTCATCGGCCAGGTCCGCCAGCTTGACTGCCCGGGCCAGCGGGTCATTGCCGATCCTGGCGACGAATTCCTCGTCGCTTTCATCGCAGCGTGGACTCAACGCCTGCACCGCAGCAAGGATCTTCAGGGCGAAGCCTTCGCGCGCCAGATCGGACAGGGTCATGGGTGAATCCTGAAGCACCTCGTGCAGCACTGCGACGATGCGCTGCTCGGTAGTCGAAACCCGCAGCATCACCCGCAATGGATGCAGGATGTACGCAGCGCCGCCTTTGTCCCGGTGCCCTTCATGGGCACGGGCTGCAACCGTAATGGCTCGCTCCAGCGTGGACATGGCCCCCTCCTCACCGTTGCCGCACTCATTGAAACACCTCTATCAATGAGCATAGACCGACAATGCGCCAATACCGTTCCAGAGGACATTACACAAAGGATTATCGCGGGGCGTCGTGCTGGATGACCACCGAGTCGGTGCCCAGGCGTGCCATTACATCGTCTTTGCTGGCCACGGCCTCGGCCTTTTCCATGAACGGCCCGAGAAGGACCACAGGCTTGCCGTCACGGTAGACCACCGAGGACGGGATGCCCTTCTCGATCAGGCGCGCGGTGATATCGCTCAACGCCCCCATGTTCGGCCCCTGGACGATTTCCACATCCCACCCCTGCGGTGCCGGGTCGTTGGCGAGGGCATCGGCACGACGCTGCAGGTCAGCACCACCGCAGACTTCCCGGATACGCAAATCGTTGCCGGTTTCGTCGATGATGATGTTGTAATCCGCGCCGTTCTTGATCGCTACGTAGCTGCGGTATGGCAGGTAGTTGCCGTTGTCGTCCTTGCCGCGGAACTGGCCACAGATATCGCCCTTGGTATTGAACCGCACGTTGGCGAACTTGGCCGTCTTCGGATTCTGCAGGTGCTCGGCGACCTGCTTGTGCACCCGCTCGGCATCGTTGTCACAGCCGGCCAGGGCCAGCACTGCCATTACCACCGCCACTTTGCGCACGCGCTTACCTCCTGAATTCAAGCGGCGGATTCTAGCACCCGGCCACACTCCCGGTCCGCTACTCCTTGACGCAGTCCACGGTGTACACCCGCCCAGCATCTGTTTCCTGATGTTGCAATCCATGCACATCGGCGACGAATCCGGGAAAACCCGTGTCGAAAGCCCGCGCGAAAGCGAGGTAATCGATGATCGACCGGGTCGCCTCGGTGAAGCGCTCACCAGGCATGATCAGCGGAATGCCCGGTGGATACGGGACCAGCATCACCGCAGCGACACGGCCCAGCAACTGCTCGATAGGAACCGCCTCCACTTCGCCGCGAACGAGCTTGTCGTAGGCCACGGACGGCTTCATCACCACTTCCGGTAATCGGGTGTAGAGGCGCTTGAGCTGCTTGGCAGTGGCATTGCTGCGATAACAGGCATGCAGCTGATCGCACAGATCACGCAACCCCATGCCGCGGTAACGCTGCGGATCCAGGCTGGCAACGCACGGCAGGCAGTGGGCCAGCTCGGTATTGGCATCGTAGCTGCGCTTGAACTCCAGCAGTTCGGTGAGCAACGTGCTCCATTTGCCCTTGGTGATCCCCATCGAAAAGAGCACCAGGAAGGAGTAGAGCCCGGTCTTTTCCACCACCAGGCCGCGTTCCCAGAGGAATTTGCTGACCACCGCCGCGGGAATGCCATTGCGATCCAGGCTTCCCGCCGCATCCAGGCCGGGCATGACCAGGGTCACCTTGATCGGGTCGAGCAGCACGTAGTCCTCGCCGAGATCACCGAAGCCGTGCCACTGCGCCTGGGGCTCGAGCAGCCAGTCTTCCGTGGCGACACGATGGATACCCTCGACCCGCGGCGGCTGCCAGACGCTGAACCACCAGTCGTCGGCACCAAGGTGTTCGCGCAGGTTGGCCAGGGCGCGCCGGAAACTCAGGGCCTCGTCGAACATTTCCTGAAGCAGCGAGCGCCCCGCCGGCCCTTCCATCATCGCCGAGGACACATCCAGAGAGGCCAGGATGCTGTACTGCGGCGAGGTGGAGATGTGCATCATGAACGCTTCATTGAAACGGTCGCGGTCCAGCTGTCGACGACCGCCATCCTGCACATGGATCATCGATGCCTGGCTGAAGGCGGCAAGCAGCTTGTGGGTGGAGTGGGTACTGAACACCAGCGGGCTTTCGGCGCTGCGCGAGGTGCCCATGGCGTAGCGTCCGGCAAAAAATTCGTGGAAGGCCGCATAGGCGTACCAGGCCTCGTCGAAATGCAGGACCTCGACGCTGTTGCCAAGGGTCTGCTTGATCATCTCGGCGTTGTAGCACAAGCCGTCATAGGTGGAGTTGGTCACCACCGCCATCTTGACCCGCGCCTCACGCTCCCTGGCCAGCGGATTGGCAAGGATCTTGGCCTGGATCGACTCGGCGCTGAACTCGCTGAGCGGAATCGGCCCGATGATGCCCAGCTCGTTGCGCTCCGGACAGAGGTACAGGGGAATCGCGCCGGTCATGATGATCGCGTGTAGCACCGACTTGTGGCAGTTGCGATCCACCAGCACGAGGTCATCGCGGCCCACCATCGAATGCCAGACGATCTTGTTCGCCGTCGAAGTGCCGTTGATCACGAAGAACGTGTGGTCGGCACCGAAATTGCGCGCGGCGCGGGCTTCGGCCTCTGCCAAAGGGCCAGTGTGGTCCAGCAACGAGCCCAGTTCCGGCACGGAAACCGAGAGGTCGGAGCGCAGGGTGTTCTCCCCGAAAAACTGGTGAAACGCCTGCCCTACCGGACTCTTGCGATAGGCTACGCCGCCACCGTGGCCCGGGGTATGCCACGAGTAATTGGATTGCGCGGTGTGCTGCACCAGCGCCTTGAAAAATGGCGGCAGCAGGCCGTCGAGGTAATTGTGCGCAGCGCGGGCAACCTGGCGAGCGAGAAAAGGCACGGTGTCTTCGAACAGGTACAGGATGCCGCGCAACTGGTTCAGCTCGCTCATCGCATCGGCGGGGGCGTTTTCCAGGGTGACCTGCTCGCCCAGGGCGAAGATCGGCAAATGGGGCGCACGGGAGCGGGCCAGGCGAATCAGCTCGACCATGTTCTGCAACAGATGGGTGTTCTCGCCGGCGCCCTCGGCGGCGATCAGCATGCAGGCGAGGCCGTGATGGGTGGCGGCGACCAGGCGACCTTCGGCGTAGTCGATGGCGCTGAGGATGGTGAAACCGTCCTGGGCCAGTTCCTGGGCGATGCCACGGACACGGTCACCGGCCACGGTGTCGGACTTGATGTCACGGTGAACGATGAGAACGGGAAACTTGAGGTCCTTGTACATGAGCGGCGTTACCTTCTTCCTGCGACAGGCCTCGTGGGCCGTTCATCTCAGGGTAGAAGGTCGCCGCGATGGCGCGCGGGAAATGCCTCAGTTGCCCTGCGCCAGTTGCTGCCACAGGGCCGGGGCACCGGCGGACTTGGCCACCGCTTCGAGGCGGGCAAGGTGGGCTTCGAGTTCCTCGGGCGTGGCGCGGATGATACGTCCGGCCTGCCGGCTTGCGGGCAGACGGCGGATCTCGCTGCCCTGGTTCGCCGCACCCTCACCCTCGCCCTCGGTGCCAGCCAGCGACAGGCTGGTCTGGCCACCGGTCATCGCCAGGAAGACATCGGCGAGCAGCTCGGAGTCGAGCAAGGCGCCGTGCAATTCACGACCGGAGTTGTCGATGCCGTAGCGTTTGCACAAGGCATCGAGGCTGTTGCGCTGCCCCGGATGGCGCTCACGGGCCATCATCAGGGTGTCGAGAATCTCGCAATGCTGCGACAGGTCGGCGCGATCCTGCTGGCCGATCAGGGCGAATTCATTGTTGAGGAAGCCAACGTCGAACGATGCGTTGTGGATGACCAGGCGCGCGCCCTGGATGAACTCGAAGAACTCGTCGGCGACTTCAGCGAAACGCGGCTTGCCCACAAGGAAGGCGTCGGTGATGCCGTGAACGCCGATGGCAGCCTCGTCGCTTGGACGATCCGGCTGCAGATAGACGTGGAAGTGACGCCCGCTCAAACGCCGACCGATCAGTTCGACACAACCGATCTCGATGACCCGGTGGCCATCGGTCACCGGCATACCGGTGGTTTCGGTATCGAGGACTACCGACCTGTTGTTTTGCAAATCCACGCCGGTGATCTCCTGCCGTGTTGCTGAAAACGGCGAATCTTAACCCAGCTTCGCCATGGCGTCCCGGAGATTCATCGGCACGCGCCTCAGCGCATGCCGCGGACCTCGTCGACTCCGCGATTGGCCAACTGGTCGGCACGTTCGTTGCCGTGATGGCCGATATGGCCGCGTACCCATTGCCACTTGACCTTGTGCCGGTTGACCTGCTCGTCGAGCAACTGCCAGAGATCGGCGTTCTTCACCGGTTCCTTGGCGGCCGTCTTCCAGCCCCGTTTCTTCCAGTTGGTCATCCACTCGGTGATGCCTTTCATCACGTACTGGGAGTCGGTCACCAGGAGCACCTCGCACTCGCGACGCAGCGCCTCCAGGCCCTTGATGGCCGCCATCAGTTCCATGCGGTTGTTGGTGGTTTCCCGCTCGCCACCCCAGAGCTCCTTCTCGACCCCCTTGTAGATCATCAGGACGCCCCACCCGCCTGGGCCGGGATTGCCCTTGCAGGCACCATCGGTGTAGATCTCGACGCTATCGCTCATGTACAGCCTTTTTCATCGTTGAAAGGTCTGCCTTCCGGGTGGGGCGCCTGGCGATTGACCTTGGCCAGCGGCAGCGGCAGCAGCTTGCCCATCGGCTCGCGGCGCTCCTGGCGCAACGGTCGCAGGCCGACCACCATCTTGCGCGCGACAAGCAGGTAGACCCCGCCACCGGAGCCCTGCCAGCGCCCGGCAAGACGCTCCCACCCCGCCAACCGGGCTTGCCAGGCCGGCGAGGCAAGCGGCGGACGATAGCACCCGAACCGGCGTTTCTCCAGCGCGAACCCCAGCAGGTTGAGCCAGTCGCCAACCCGCGACGGCGAGATGCAGCGAGCCTTGCGCAAGGCATCGTGGGCGAATACACGACGAATGCCCCAACTGCTCCAGGGGTTGATGCCGACGATCAGCAGGTGCCCCCCGGGCGCACACTGCTGGCCGCTTCGCGGAGCAGGCCGTGGGGCGACAGGGAAAAGTCCAGGCCATGTTGCAGCACCACAACGTCGGCCGCATGTTCGCTGAGCGGCCAGGCCTGCTCCTCGCAAACGATTTCGACTCCCGGCAGTGGCGCACCGAGCCGCACGTTGCGCTGCACCTGGGGGGCCGTGGGGGGTGGCTCGGCGCCAGGTCCGTAATGGACCAGATAGCCACCAAAATAACGGCCCAGTTCGTCCTCGAGCAGGCGCTGCTCCTCGGCGAGCATCAGTTGTCCCAAGGGCCCGGCGAACCAGTCGCGGGCCAGGGTGATCAGTTCGAGCCATTGCGGATCGGCGTGGGCGAAGGCTTGATCGGTCATTGCATTCTCCCTTGAAGGTTCTCGATGGAACACATAGCTACTAAGATGCACCCTTGTCCCACGTTTGGCGAATCGCTCGATGATACAGATAGAAGCCTTGCCCGCTTTCAATGACAACTACATCTGGTTGTTGCAGGACGCCGAAAGCCGCCGCTGCGCAGTAGTCGATCCGGGCGATCCGGCACCGGTGCTGGAGTGGCTTGGGCAGCATCCCGGATGGCGCCTGGAGGATATCCTCGTGACCCATCATCACCATGACCATACCGGCGGTGTCGAAACCCTGAAGGCGGCCACCGGCGCGCGGGTCTGCGGGCCGGCCAGCGAAGCCATTCCCGGACGCGACCTGGCCCTTAAAGACAACGCGGTGGTACGGGTCCTGGATACCGACTTCCGGGTCTTCGCGGTTCCCGGCCACACCCTCGGGCACATCGCCTACTTCAGCGACCAGCCCGCCACGCCCTTGCTCTTCAGCGGCGACACCCTGTTCGCCGCCGGCTGCGGCAGGTTGTTCGAAGGCACGCCGCAGCAGATGCACGACTCACTGCAACGCCTGGCTGCCTTGCCGGGAACGACGCTGGTGTACTGCGCACATGAATACACCCTGAGCAACCTGCGTTTTGCCTGCGCCGTCGAGCCGGCCAACCAGCAGGTTCTAGCACGGTTCGAAGAAGTTTCCCGCTTGCGTGCGGAAAATCGCATCACCTTGCCCTCGACCATCGCCCTGGAACGTCTGACCAACCCTTTTTTGCGAGTGGAAGAAACATCCGTTAAAGAAAAAGCAGACGAACGGACGGGAGCCTTAAACCCTACGCCAAGTGCTGTTTTTGCTGGGCTGAGGGCATGGAAGGATAAGTTCTGATGATTGCCGCTTGATGACCGGCTGGTTCTGAAAGGTTGACCCGCCTGGGGGCGCTTTCTAGAATCGCCCGACATTTTCGCCCGGAACTCTGTCCCAGCCAATGTCGTCCAATCGCCGCAGAACCTTCACCACCGTCGCCATGACGCGCCTTGCACAGGCCGTCGCGCTCGGCCTGACAGCCACCCTCGTGGGCTGCCAGAGCACCAGTCAAATGGGCGACAACGAAGCCGTTCGCATGCACGTCCAGCCCCGCGTGAAGCACAAGCCTGTGTTCGTCCAGGCCAAGCCCGCCGAGCAGGCGCCGCAGGACGTCTGGGAGCGCATTCGCCAGGGCTTCCAGTTGCAGGACGATATCGGCGTCAACCCGCGTATCGAGCAGCAGCGCCTGTGGTTTGCCAGCAACCCGAGTTTCCTCGAGACCGCTGGCGACCGCAGCAGCCTCTATATCCACTACATCGTCGAGCGCCTCGAAGAACGCGAAATGCCACTGGAGCTGGCCCTGTTGCCGGCAATCGAGAGCGCCTACAACCCGCTGGCCTATTCCCGTGCCCACGCGGTCGGACTGTGGCAGTTCATTCCCTCCACGGGGCGTCACTACAACCTGCGCCAGACCCGTTTCTACGATGGCCGCCGCGACATCACCGCGTCGACCAACGCCGCGCTGGACTACCTGACCCGCCTGCACGACATGTTCAACGGCGACTGGCTGCTGGCCCTGGCCGCCTACAACGCGGGCGAAGGCACCGTCAGCCGGGCTATCGAGCGCAACGAACGGCTCGGCCTGCCAACCGACTACTGGAACCTGCCGCTGCCCCAGGAAACCCGCGACTACGTGCCGAAGCTGCTGGCCCTGTCCCAGGTGGTGCTGACTCCGGAGGCCTACGGGGTCAACCTCAATCCGATCGCCAACGAACCCTACTTCGAAGCCGTTGCCATCAAGGACCGCCTCGACCTGTCGCGGGTCGCCGCCCTGGCCGAGATCGACGAGGACGAGCTGTTCCAGCTCAATCCTGCCTTCAAGAAACGCATGACCGTGGATGGCCCCAGCAGTTGCTGGTGCCCACTGCCAAGGCACAACTGCTGACCAGCAGCCTGTCGAGCATGAAGCCCGAGGAACTGCTCGCCCTGCAACCCCAGGCCGCAGTGTTCAAGGCCGCCCTCGCCGAAGCCGAAACCCCGCCTGCACGCAGCGTGCGCTACAAGGTCAAGCGTGGCGACAGCCTGGGCAGCATCGCCAAGGCCAACCGGGTCAGCGTCAAGGACCTGCAACGCTGGAACAAGCTCAAGGGCAACCGCCTGAGCGCAGGCCAGACCCTGGTCATGAACAGCAGCCAGCCGGCCATCAAGCTGGCCTCGACCACGAAGTCGGCACCTGCTGCCGGCAACAAGCAGCGCGCCACCCAGTACAAGGTGCGCAAGGGTGATTCGCTGTACCTGGTCGCCAAACGCTTCAATGTCGAGATGCAACATCTCAAGCGCTGGAATCCGCGCAGCGGCCAGGCTTTGAAGCCAGGCCAGACACTCACCGTCTACCTGCCTCATTGATAAAGGAAGGCGCCGCCCGACTGCGGCGCCAGACGCCACGGATGCGCTCTTTTTCCTGCCGATACAAGCTGTTACTGTAGGGAAACAAAGCCCAAGCCGCCTGGATCGGATCGCCGACTTGATACGTCCCCTCCTGCTGTCATTCAGCCTGGCCTTGAGCTTTCCCGCGGGCGCAACGATCACCGAAAGTCACGGTTACGCCCAGTTCGGCACGCTCAAGTACCCAGCCAAATTTACCCACTTCGATTGGGTCAACCCGCAAGCGCCAAAAGGCGGCACCTTGCGTGCCATGGCATTCGGCACCTTTGACACCCTCAATCCCTATACCTTCAAGGGCAGCAGCCCGGTTACCACGCCGAACTTCCTGCAATACGGGGTCAACGAGCTCAATGAAACGCTGATGGTCGGCACCGGCCAGTACGACCCGTCCGGAGACGAGGCGACGTCGAGCTACGGGCTGATCGCCCGTTCGGTCGAATATGCGGAAGACCGCAGCTGGGTGGTCTTCAACCTGCGTCCGGAGGCGCGTTTCCATGATGGCCGGCCGATCACCGCGGCGGATGTCGCATTTTCCTACCGCACCCTGCTCAAGGAAGGCCACCCGATCTACCGCACCAACCTCCAGGAGGTCGAACGGGTCGATGTGCTCAACCCCAGCGCATCCGCTTCGTCTTCAAGCGTGCCGGCAATCCCCTGCTGATCCTGCGTCTCGGTGAAATGCCCGTGCTGCCACAGCATTACTGGCAAGGGCGCGACTTCAAGGCCACCACCTTCGAGCCACCACTGGGTAGTGGCCCGTATCGCATCAGCGAGGTACAGCCGGGCCGGCGCCTGGTGTTCGAGCGAGTCAAGGACTGGTGGGGCAAGGACCTGCCGGTCAATCGGGGCAAGTACAACTTCGATCGCGTCGAGTACGAGTTCTATCGCGACAGCGACGTGGCATTCGAAGCCTTCAAGGCCGGCGAGTTCGACATCTATATCGAGCACCAGGCGAAAAACTGGGCCAATGGCTACAACTTTCCGGCGGTGCGTCGTGGCCAAGTGATAAAGGCGCAGATCAAGCACCAGATCCCGACCCAGACCCAAGGGCTGTTCATGAACAGCCGGCGTGCAGCCTTTGCCGATCGCCGCGTACGCCAGGCGCTGGGCCTGATGTTCGACTTCGAATGGACCAACCGGGCACTGTTCAGCAGCGCCTACCGGCGTGCCACCAGCTTCTATCCCAATAGCGAATTCAGCGCCGGAGGCTTGCCGGTGGGCAAGGAGTGGCTGCTGCTGGCGCCATACCGTGACCAATTGCCCGCCGCGATGTTCACCAAACCCTTCGCCGTCAGCCAGACCGACGGCCGCGGGATCAGCCGCGACCAGTTGCGCCAGGCCCTGGAACTGCTCGGCAAGGCCGGCTGGAAGCTCGACGGGCAGCGTCTGCTGAACAGCAACGGCCAGCCGCTCAGGCTGGAGATCCTGCTGGTCAATCCGAACCTGGAACGCATTCTCCAGCCCTACGTGGAGAACCTCGCCAGCATCGGCATCGACGCGCGCCTGCGAACTGTCGACCGGGCCCAGTACAAGCAGCGCCTGGACCAGTTCGATTTCGACATGATCCTGATGACCCTGACCCAGACCCTCAGCCCCGGGCTGGAACAATGGCAGTATTTCCATTCCAGCCAGGCCAGCACCAAGGGCAGCAAGAACTACGCCGGAGTCGACAGCCCGGTGGTCGACCACCTGCTCGACGCCCTTCTCGCCTCACAGACCCGTGATGACCAGGTGGCCGCCACCCGCGCCCTGGATCGGGTGCTGTCGTGGCAGTACTACATGATTCCCAACTGGTATCTCGACTATCACCGCCTGGCCTACCGCAACCGGTTCGCCTTCGTCACCACCCCGCCCTATACCCTGGGGCTGAATACCTGGTGGCTCAAGCCTTCGGAGAACGCCCAATGATGCCGATGCCCCATCTGCGCCTGATGCTCGGCGGCCTGCTTCTGGCCGGCCTGAGCCTGCCGGGTCTGGCTGCGCCGCAGCATGCCGTGACCCTTTACAACGAAGCGCCGAAGTACCCGGCGGACTTCAAGCATTTCGACTATGTGAATCCCGACGCGCCAAAGGGCGGCACCTTCCGCGAGAATGGTTTCGGCAGCTTCGACAGCCTCAACCCGTTCATCAGCAAGGGTGTGCCGGCAGACAACATCGACCTGGTATACGACACGCTGGCCCGCGCCAGCCTGGACGAGCCCTTCACCGAGTACGGCCTGCTGGCCAAGCAGATCGAGAAAGCCCCGGACAACAGTTGGGTGCGTTTCTACCTGCGCCCGGAAGCGCGTTTTCATGACGGTACACCGGTGCGCGCGGAAGACGTGGTGTTCACCTTCAATACCCTGATGAAAAGCGGCGCCCCGATGTTCCGCGGTTATTACGCGGACGTCGCCGAGGTCGTCGCCGAAGACCCGCTCAAGGTCCTGTTCAAGTTCAAGCACAGCAACAACCGTGAGCTTCCGCTGATCCTCGGGCAGCTCGCCGTGCTGCCGAAACACTTCTGGGAAAGCCGCGACTTCACCAAGGGCAGCCTGGAAATCCCGGTGGGCAGCGGGCCGTACAAGGTCGCAGAGGTCAAGCCAGGACGCTCGATCCGCCTGGTGCGCGACAAGAACTACTGGGGCAAGGACCTGCCCATCAACCGCGGCTTCTACAACTTCGACACCATCACCGTCGACTATTACCGCGACAACACCGTAGCCCTCGAAGCGCTCAAGGCCGGGCAGTTCGACTACTGGTTCGAGACCAGCGCGAAGAACTGGGCCACCGCCTACAACATCCCCGCCGTTCGGGAAAAACGCCTGATCCGCGAGGAGATCCCCAATGGCACGCCCACCGGCATGCAGGGCTTCGTCTTCAACCTGCGTCGCCCGGTGTTCCAGGACGTGCGGGTGCGCCAGGCGCTGAGCCTGCTGCTGGACTTCGAATGGACCAACAAACAGTTGTTCAACGGGGCCTACACCCGCACCGGAAGCTATTTCGAAAACTCGGAGATGGCCGCCCGGGGCCTGCCTGGCCCCGATGAGCTAAAGCTCCTGGAACCGCTGCGCGGCAGGATTCCCGAGCAGGTCTTCAGCGAGGAATTCAAGAACCCGGTCACCGACGCCAGCGGCATGATCCGCGAACAGCAGCGCCAGGCCTACAAACTGCTCCAGGATGCCGGCTGGCGCATTGAGAACGACCGGATGGTGAATGCCCAGGGCAAGCCACTGACCATCGAGTTCCTGCTCGCACAGACCGAGTTCGAACGCATCCTCCTGCCTTACAAGCGCAACCTTGCCGATCTCGGCATCACCCTGAATATCCGCCGCGTCGATGTCGCCGAATACATCAACCGCCTGCGCTCCCGGGACTTCGACATGATCGTGGGCGGTTTCCCGCAATCGAATTCCCCGGGTAACGAACAGCGCGAGTTCTGGCAGAGCAGCAGCGCCGAGAACCCGGGCAGCCGCAACTACATGGGCCTCAAGGACCCGGCCGTCGATAGCCTGGTGGAATCGCTGATCAACGCCGACTCGCGGCAGAGCCTGATTGCCCATACCCGCGCGCTCGACCGCGTATTGCTCTGGGGTTACTACGTAGTGCCGAACTGGCATATCAAGACCTGGCGCGTGGCCTACTGGAACCATATCGGCCACCCGGACACTCCGCCCAAGTACGATATCGGCATCAATACCTGGTGGATCAAGCCCGAGGTCAAGCCGGCCACCCCGGTGACGCCGCAGGACACCGCAGCCGACGGGGAACAGTAAGATGCTGGCCTACATCCTGCGGCGCCTGCTGCTGATCATCCCGACCCTGTTCGGCATCCTGATCATCAACTTCGTCATTATCCAGGCCGCTCCCGGCGGCCCGGTGGAACAGATGATCGCCAAGCTCGAAGGCTTCGAGGGCGCCACCAGCCGGATTGCCGGCGGAGGCGCCGAAGTCTCGGTGGCCGGCTCCAACTATCGCGGTGCGCAAGGCCTGGATCCGGCGCTGGTCAAGGAGATCGAGCGCATGTACGGCTTCGACAAGTCGGCGCCGGAACGCCTGTGGATCATGGTCAAGAACTATGCCCGCCTGGACTTCGGCGACAGCTTCTTCCGCGATGCCAAGGTCGTCGACCTGATCGCGGAAAAACTGCCGGTGTCCATCTCCCTCGGGCTGTGGAGCACCCTGATCATGTACCTGGTATCGATTCCCCTGGGGATCGCCAAGGCCACCCGGCACGGCAGCCACTTCGATGTCTGGACCAGCTCGGCGATCATCGTCGGTTATGCGATCCCCGCCTTCCTCTTCGCCATCCTGCTCATCGTGGTCTTCGCCGGCGGCAGCTACCTGGACTGGTTCCCGTTGCGCGGACTGACGTCGAGCAACTTCGATGAACTGAGCACCTGGGGCAAGATCACCGACTACTTCTGGCACTTGGCCCTGCCGATCACCGCCCTGGTCATCGGCAACTTCGCCACCATGACCCTGTTGACCAAGAACAGCTTCCTCGACGAGATCAACAAGCAATACGTGGTCACGGCCAAGGCCAAGGGCCTGACGCCGAACCGCGTGCTCTACGGCCATGTGTTCCGCAATGCGATGCTGCTGGTGATCGCCGGCTTCCCTTCGGCCTTCATCGGCATATTCTTCACCGGCTCGCTGCTGGTCGAGGTGATCTTCTCCCTCGACGGCCTCGGCCTGATGAGTTTCGAGGCTGCGATCAACCGCGATTACCCGGTGGTCTTCGGCACGCTGTTCATCTTCACCCTGCTGGGGCTGGTGGTGAAACTGATCGGCGACCTGACCTACACCCTGGTCGATCCACGCATCGACTTCGAAAGCCGGGAGCACTGAGATGAAACTGTCCCCTCTCAATCGCCGCCGCTTCGAGCGCTTCAAGGCCAACCGCCGCGGCTGGTGGTCGCTATGGCTGTTCGTGATCCTGTTCGGCCTGAGCCTTGGCGCGGAATTGATCGCCAACGACAAACCACTGGTGGTGCGCTACGACGGCGAGTTCTACTTCCCGGCGTTCAAGCGCTACCCAGAGACCACCTTCGGCGGCGAATTCCCGCTCGAGGCCAACTACAAGAGCCCTTACATCCGCGACCTGCTGGAGAAGAAGCAGAGCTGGGTGGTCTGGGCGCCGATTCCATTCAGCTACCAGAGCATCAACTACGACCTCAAGGTCCCTGCCCCTGCGCCGCCTTCCGCGCAGAACTGGCTGGGCACCGATGACCAGGGGCGGGATGTGCTGGCAAGGGTGATCTACGGCTTCCGTATCTCGGTGCTGTTCGCCCTGACGCTGACCGTGCTCAGCTCCATCATCGGCGTGATAGCCGGTGCGCTGCAGGGCTTTTATGGCGGCTGGGTCGATCTGGCCGGACAGCGCTTCCTGGAGGTCTGGTCGGGCCTGCCGGTGCTGTATCTGCTGATCATCCTGGCCAGCTTCGTCCAGCCCAACTTCTGGTGGCTGCTGGGGATCATGCTGCTGTTCTCCTGGATGAGCCTGGTGGATGTGGTGCGCGCGGAGTTCCTGCGCGGGCGCAACCTGGAATACGTGCGGGCCGCGCGCGCCCTCGGCATGCAGAACGCCGCGATCATGTACCGGCACATCCTGCCCAACGCCATGGTCTCGACCATGACCTTCCTGCCGTTCATTCTCACCGGCGCCATCGGTACCCTGACCGCACTGGACTTCCTCGGCTTCGGTCTGCCGCCGGGCGCTCCGTCCCTGGGCGAACTGGTGGCCCAGGGCAAATCCAATCTGCAGGCGCCATGGCTGGGCATCAGTGCCTTCGCCGTGCTGGCCCTGATGCTGAGCCTGCTGGTATTCATCGGCGAATCCGCCCGCGATGCCTTCGACCCGAGGAAATGAGATGAACAAGGACACCTTGATCGAAGTGCGCGACCTTGCCGTCGAATTCGTCAGCGGTGCGCAACAGCAGCGTGTGGTCGAAAACGTCAGCTTCGATATACGCCGCGGCGAGACCCTGGCCCTGGTCGGTGAAAGTGGCTCCGGCAAATCGGTCACCGCCCACTCCATCCTGCGCCTGCTCCCCTACCCGCTGGCGCAGCACCCGGCCGGGAGCATCCGCTACGAAAACCAGGACCTCCTGCACCTGGACGAGAAGAAGATGCGCCATATCCGTGGCAACCGCATCGCCATGATCTTCCAGGAGCCGATGACGTCGCTGAACCCGCTGCACAGCATCGAGAAGCAGATCAACGAAGTGCTGATGCTGCACAAGGGCCTGCGCGGCAAGGAAGCCACCGCACGGACCCTGGAGCTGCTGGAACTGGTGGGCATTCCCGACCCGGTCAAGCGCCTCAAGGCTCTGCCCCATGAGCTCTCGGGCGGCCAGCGGCAGCGAGTGATGATCGCCATGGCCCTGGCCAACGAGCCGGAGCTGCTGATCGCCGACGAACCGACCACCGCGCTGGACGTTACCGTCCAGTTGAAGATCCTTGAATTGCTCAAGAACCTGCAGGCCAGGCTGGGCATGGCGCTGTTACTGATCAGTCACGATCTGAACCTGGTGAAAAGAATTGCGCACCGCGTATGTGTCATGCAGCGCGGTTGCATCGTCGAACAGGCGTCGTGTGAAGAATTGTTCCGCGCTCCGCAGCATCCGTACACGAAAATGCTGCTCGGCGCCGAGCCCAGCGGCGGGCCGGCCGGCAACCCGGAAGGCGCGCCGTTGCTGGAAGTCGAAGACCTGCGGGTGTGGTTCCCGATCAAGAAAGGCTTGCTGCGCCGCACCGTGGACCATGTCAAGGCGGTGGACGGCATCAACTTCAGCCTGCCTCAGGGCCAGACCCTGGGCATCGTCGGTGAAAGTGGCTCGGGCAAGTCAACGCTGGGCCTGGCCATCCTGCGGCTGATTGGCAGCCAGGGCGTCATCCGCTTCGAGAACCAGCGACTGGACGGCATGAGCCAGCAGCAGGTCCGACCGCTGCGACGCGAGATGCAGGTGGTGTTCCAGGACCCCTTCGGCAGCCTCAGCCCGCGCATGTGCGTGAGCGACATCGTCGGAGAGGGCCTGCGCATTCATCGGATAGGCACGGAGGCGGAACAGGAACAAGCCATCATGGAGGCGCTCAGGGAAGTAGGTCTGGACCCGGAAACCCGGCACCGCTACCCTCACGAGTTTTCCGGAGGCCAACGACAACGGATTGCCATTGCCCGGGCACTGGTATTGAAACCGGCGCTGATCCTGCTGGACGAGCCCACTTCGGCGCTCGACCGCACCGTTCAGCGCCAAGTGGTGGAACTGCTGCGCGCGCTGCAGACCAAGTACAACCTGACCTACCTGTTCATCAGCCATGACCTGGCGGTGGTCAAGGCGCTGAGTCACCAGTTGATGGTGGTCAAGCAAGGCCAGGTGGTCGAGCAAGGTCCGGCCGCGCAGATTTTCGCCGCACCACAACATTCGTATACACAGCAGCTGCTGGAGGCCGCTTTCCTGGCTCCCACGGCTGTCGATATAACCTGAAGAGGAACAACACATGGGTTTTCTCGCCGGTAAGCGCGTACTGATCGTCGGTGTCGCCAGCAAACTGTCCATCGCATCCGGCATCGCTGCCGCCATGCATCGCGAGGGTGCAGAACTTGCCTTCACCTACCAGAACGAAAAGCTCAAGGGCCGCGTCGAAGAATTCGCCGCTGGCTGGGGCTCCAACCCTGAGCTGTGCTTCCCTTGCGACGTTGCCAACGATGACGACATCGCCAAGGTCTTCGAGGCGCTGGGTAAGAAGTGGGACGGCCTGGACTGCATCGTGCACTCCGTAGGCTTCGCCCCGGGCGACCAGCTCGATGGCGACTTCACCGAAGTGACCACCCGCGAAGGTTTCCGCATCGCCCACGACATCAGCGCCTACAGCTTCGTGGCCCTGGCCAAGGCCGGCCGTGAAATGATGAAAGGCCGCAACGGCAGCCTGCTGACCCTGTCCTACCTGGGCGCCGAGCGCACCATGCCGAACTACAACGTCATGGGCATGGCCAAGGCCAGCCTGGAAGCCGGCGTTCGCTACCTGGCCGGCAGCCTCGGCCCGGAAGGCACCCGCGTCAACGCCATCTCCGCCGGTCCGATTCGCACCCTGGCTGCTTCCGGCATCAAGAGCTTCCGCAAGATGCTCGCCGCCAACGAAGCCCAGACCCCGCTGCGCCGCAACGTCACCATCGAAGAAGTCGGCAACGCCGGCGCCTTCCTGTGCTCCGACCTGGCGTCGGGCGTCAGCGGTGAAATCATGTACGTGGACGGTGGCTTCAATACCACCGCCATGGGTGATATCTCGGAGTAAGTCTTCGGGAAACGAGGAAAGGCCGCTGATGCGGCCTTTTCTTTTGCCTGGTGTTTTTGTTGTTGTTTTTGAGGGCCTCATCGCTGGCAAGCCAGCTCCCACAGGTACTGCACAGATCTCAAGCTTTGTGCTGAACCTGTGGGAGCTGGCTTGCCAGCGATGAGGCCAGTACAGACAAAGCTGGTTCAAGGAGCAATGAAAAAGGCCGCTCGCGCGGCCTTCTTCATTACAGAGGGGAGAACTCAGTAGCGAGTGATCTCCGCCTTGGCTTCCAGTTGCTTGCGGTAGGCGGCGAAATCCTGCTGACCGGCGCGGGAGGCCAGATAACGGCGATACTCGCCCTTCTCCTGCTCACTGGCCGCGCTGCCCTCGTTCACACCATTCAGGCGTAGGACGACGACGCTGCCATCAGCCAGGGTAACCGTGGAGTACACCGGTTTGTCCTTGGCTTCAGGCTTGCTCATGCGGAACAGCGCCTGCAGCTCGGTCGGATCTATGCCTTCCTGCATACGGGTCACGGCTTCCTGGACCTTCCAGGCCTGGCCGTCCTGCACGGGTGCATAAGCAACCTTGCCATCACGCAGCCCGGCTACCAGTGCATCGGTCTTGCTCTTCACGGCAGCGGTGGCCTGTTCCTGGGCCAGGTGGTCGCGGATAGGACCGGCAACGGCTTCCAGAGGCAGTTGCGCCGGCTTGCGATGCTCCTTGGCGCGTACAACCACTACAGTCTCCGGGTCCAGCTCGATAGCCGAGCTGTTGGATCCCTCGTCCAGCACTTCAGGGCTGAACGCCGCCTGGATCACCTGCCGGTTGGCGGTGATGCCGTCACCGCCTTCACGACCGAACGGCGCGGAGGTCTGCACCTTCAAGCCGAGGTCCTGGGCAGGCTGGGCCAGGTCCGACGCTTCGAACGCCGAATCTTCCAGTTGCTTGGTCGCCTCCACGAAGCGCTGCTCGACCTGCTGGGTCTTCAGCTCACGGGTGAGCTTGTCCTTCAGGCTGGCGAACGTGGGAACCTCAGGCGCCTGCACGCCCAGCAGCTTGATCAGGTGGAAGCCGAACTCGGTGCGCACGGGAGCGGACACCTGGTCCTTGTTCAGCCCATACAGCGCGTCTTCAAAGGCTTGGTCATAAACACCCTTGCCGGCGAAACCAAGGTCACCGCCATTGCTGGCCGAGCCCGGATCCTGGGAGAACTCCTTGGCCAGCGCAGCGAAGTCTTCACCCTTGGCCAGACGCTGCTGGATTTCCTCGATGCGGGCCTTGGCCTGGGCTTCGTCCTGCTTGTCGTTGACCTCGACCAGGATATGCGCAGCATGGCGCTGCTCGGCGAGGTTGGCGATTTCCTTCTGGTACAGCGCCTGCAATGCGTCCTCGTCGACCTTGACCTGATCGAAGAACGCGGCCTTCTTGAGCTCGATGTAGTCGATCACGACCTGATCGGGGCTCATGAACTCCTTGGCATGCTGCTCGTAATGAGCCTTGACCTGTTCATCGGTAACATTGACGGACGCAGGGTCCGCCTTGAAGGTCAGCGAAGCGAAGTCGCGGGTCTGCTTTTCCAGGCGAGCGAAGGCGTCAACCTGCGCATCGGTGACGAAACCGCTGCCAGCCAGACCGGCGCGCAGTTGGCCGATCAGCATTTCCTGGGCCAGCATTTCACGGAACTGCATACGGCCATAGCCCAACTGGCGAATGACCTGGTCGAAACGTTCGGCGCTGAACTTGCCGTCCACCTGGAACTCGGGCGTCTGCAGGATCACCTGGTCCAGAGCGGCCTCGGAGAAGGAGAACTTGGCATCACGTGCGCCCTGCAGCAGCAGTTGGCGCTCGATCAGGCCTTTCAAGGCTGCTTCGCGCAGCATCTTGTCGTCCAGCAGGGAGGGGTCGAAGTCCTTGCCCAGCCGTTGCATCAGTTGCCGACGTTGCGTGTCGACGGCCTGACTCAACTCGTTCTGGCTGATGGTATCGCCATTGACCTTGGCAGCATCCTGGTTGTGGCTGACTGCCTGGAAGATGGCATCGAAGCCGGTCAGTGCCATCAGTACCACGATGACACCAATGATGGTCTTGGCAATCCAACCTTGTGAATTGTCCCTGATATTTTGCAGCATGCGTCCCCCAGAAACGGCTGTGGCGGCTGCACAACCGCGGAGCGTGGGTAGAATCCTGATAGAAGAAAGGCGCATCCGGGGATGCGCCTTCTCGTAACGGGCGGAGCAGACGAATTCGTGATTCTTTCCGCCCCACCGGCGGGCGCGGTTGCGGGAACCGGGCCCGACCAGGCTGAAGCCTGAAAAGGGCGACTTAGTTGACCGCGTCCTTCAGCGCCTTGCCAGCCTTGAAGCCAGGCTTCTTGGCGGCAGGAATTTCCAGCGTCTTGCCAGTTTGCGGGTTGCGGCCTGTACGAGCAGGACGGTCGGTGACCGAGAAGGTACCGAAACCTACCAGAACCACGGAGTCACCGGCCTTGAGGGCACCAGTGATGGATTCGATGACTGCGTCCAGCGCACGGCCGGCAGCAGCTTTTGGAATATCAGCATTTGCAGCGATAGCGTCAATCAGTTCCGACTTGTTCACTCTAAGTCCCCTTATTTCTATTTGAGTTTATTTCTAACTATGTAAATTGAATCAACGCCGAGTGCCCCGTGACACTTGAGTGCCTTTTAATGGCAAGGACCTGGAAAACAGTCGGACGGGGCGCCCAGCTAAATACTTTCAATGCGTACTGATTCGTTCCTTGGAATCAACGTCGCGTTTTTCATCCTTGGCAACGATCTCGGGAGCCACATCCGGCAAGGGCTCCGGGGCGTATTGCAGCGCAATTTGGAGGACTTCGTCAATCCATTTAACCGGCTTAATCTGAAGATCCTGCTTAATATTGTCAGGAATCTCTTTCAGATCACGCACGTTTTCTTCCGGAATGATCACTGTCTTGATTCCACCACGGTGCGCGGCCAGCAATTTTTCCTTCAGGCCACCGATCGCCAGCACCTGCCCACGCAGGGTGATCTCGCCGGTCATCGCCACATCGGCACGCACCGGGATTTGCGTCAACGCAGAAACCAGCGCGGTGCACATGCCGATACCGGCACTCGGACCATCCTTGGGCGTAGCCCCTTCCGGCATGTGAATGTGGGTATCGCGCTTCTCATGGAAATCGGCCGGGATGCCAAGGCTTTGCGCACGGCTGCGCACCACGGTCTGCGCCGCTGTAATGGATTCGACCATGACATCGCCGAGGGAACCGGTCTTGATCAACTGCCCCTTGCCCGGAATGACCGCCGCCTCGATGGTCAGCAATTCGCCGCCCACCTGGGTCCAGGCCAGGCCGGTGACCTGACCCACCTGGTCCTGCTGCTCGGCCAGGCCGTAGCGGAACTTGCGCACACCGAGGAAATGCTCCAGTTGGTCGCTACCCACCTTGACCTGGGCCTGCTTCTGGCCCGTGTACTCCTTGACCACCTTGCGGCAGACCTTGGCGATCTGCCGCTCCAGGCCACGCACACCGGCTTCACGGGTGTAGTAGCGGATGATGTCGCGAATGGTTGCGACCTCAACGTCCAGCTCACCCTTCTTCAGGCCATTGGCCTTGATCTGCTTCGGCAGCAGGTACTTGACCGCGATATTGATCTTCTCGTCCTCGGTGTAGCCCGGCAGACGAATGACTTCCATCCGGTCCAGCAGCGCTGGCGGGATGTTCATCGAGTTGGAGGTGCAGAGGAACATCACATCCGACAGGTCGTAATCGACCTCCAGGTAGTGATCGTTGAAGTTGTGGTTCTGCTCCGGATCCAGCACCTCGAGCAGCGCCGAGGCCGGGTCACCGCGCATGTCGCTGCCCATCTTGTCGATCTCGTCGAGCAGGAACAGCGGGTTGCGCACGCCCACCTTGGTCATTTTCTGGATCAGGCGGCCGGGCATGGAGCCGATATAGGTACGTCGGTGGCCACGGATCTCGGCCTCGTCACGTACACCGCCGAGCGCCATGCGCACGAACTTGCGATTGGTGGCGCTGGCGATGGACTCGGCCAGCGACGTCTTGCCCACGCCAGGCGGGCCGACCAGGCACAGTACCGGGCCGCGGATCTTCTTGACGCGCTTCTGCACCGCGAGGTACTCGAGGATGCGTTCCTTGACCTCTTCCAGGCCATAGTGGTCGGCATCGAGGATTTCCTCGGCCTTGGCCAGGTCGAGGCGTACCTTGCTCTGCGCCTTCCACGGCACCTGCACCAGCCAATCGAGGTACGAGCGCACAACGGTGGCCTCCGCCGACATCGGCGACATCTGCTTGAGCTTGTTCAGCTCGGCCTGGGCCTTGGCATAGGCATCCTTGGGCAGGCCGGCAGCCTCGAGACGCTTTTTCAGTTCCTCGACTTCGTTATGCCCCTCGTCGCCATCGCCGAGCTCCTTCTGAATGGCCTTCATCTGCTCGTTCAGGTAGTACTCGCGCTGGCTGCGCTCCATCTGCTTCTTGACCCGTCCGCGAATGCGCTTCTCGACCTGCAGCAGGTCGATTTCCGCATCCAGCAGGGCCAGTACATGCTCGACGCGTGCGGCCAGATCGATGATCTCGAGGATTTCCTGCTTCTGCTCGATCTTCAGGGCCATGTGCGCAGCCATGGTATCCACCAGGCGCCCAGGCTCATCGATGCTGTTGAGGGACGACAGGACCTCGGCAGGCACCTTCTTGCCCAATTGCACGTATTGCTCGAACTGGGACAGCAGGCTGCGCACGAACACTTCGGACTCGCGATCAGCCGCTTCGGTTTCCTCGATCAGGGCGACTTCGGCCCGAATGTGGCCTTCGACCTCGACGAAGCGCTCGACCGCACCGCGCTGCTCACCTTCGACCAGCACCTTGACGGTGCCATCGGGCAATTTCAGCAACTGGAGGACGGTAGCGATGGTGCCGACCCGATACAGGGCGTCTTCGCCTGGATCGTCGTCAGCGGGATTCTTCTGAGCCAGCAAAAGGATTTGCTTCTCACCGGTCATCGCAGCTTCGAGGGCTTCGATGGACTTTTCACGCCCCACGAACAGCGGGATGACCATGTGCGGGTAAACAACGACATCGCGCAATGGCAAAAGAGGCAAGTCGAGGGTTGTCTTCATGATTTCGCCTCTACAGCGGCCCTGTGGCCGTAATCCGATGGAAATTTGAGCTTGGACTTAATGTGGGGCAGCCCCGGAAAAAAACAAGCTCTGCGACAGGAAAAGCAAAGGGGCCCGTAGGCCCCTTGCTGGTTTCGCTGCCCAAGACTCAGGCGTCTGGTGCCGCCTTGGCTGGCGGCTCGCTGTTCTCGTAGATGAGCAGCGGCTGGGAAGTGCCATCGATGACGCTCTCGTCGATCACCACCTTGCTGACATCCTTCTGCGAAGGAATTTCATACATGGTGTCGAGCAGGATGCCTTCGAGGATGGAACGCAGGCCACGGGCGCCAGTCTTGCGCTCGAGGGCCTTGCGGGCCACAGACTTCAGCGCATCACTGCGGAACTCCAGGTCCACGCCTTCCATTTCGAACAGCTTGCCATATTGCTTGGTCAAGGCATTCTTCGGCTCGGTGAGGATCTGCATCAACGCAGCTTCATCCAGTTCGTCGAGGGTCGCCAGAACCGGCAGGCGCCCGACGAACTCGGGAATCAGGCCAAACTTGACCAGATCGTCCGGCTCGACCTCACGCAGCGATTCGCCAACCTTCTTGCCCTCCTCCTTGCTCCGGACTTCGGCGCCAAAGCCGATGCCGCCGCGGGTGGAACGCTGCTGGATGACTTTCTCCAGGCCGGAGAACGCACCGCCACAGATGAACAGGATGTTGCGTGTATCGACCTGCAGGAACTCCTGCTGGGGATGCTTGCGGCCACCTTGCGGCGGTACCGAGGCAACGGTGCCCTCGATCAGCTTCAACAGCGCCTGCTGCACGCCTTCGCCCGAAACATCGCGAGTGATCGACGGGTTGTCCGACTTGCGCGAAATCTTGTCGATTTCGTCGATGTAGACAATGCCCATCTGGGCCTTCTCGACATCGTAGTCGCACTTCTGCAGCAGCTTCTGAATGATGTTCTCGACGTCTTCGCCCACGTAGCCGGCTTCGGTCAACGTCGTGGCGTCGGCAATGGTGAACGGTACGTTGAGCAGGCGAGCGAGGGTTTCGGCGAGCAGCGTCTTGCCCGAGCCGGTAGGCCCGATCAGCAGGATGTTGCTCTTGCCAAGTTCGACTTCGTCGCCTTTCTTGTCGCGTTGATTCAGGCGCTTGTAGTGGTTGTACACCGCTACGGCCAGAACCTTTTTCGCGCGCTCCTGGCCAATGACATATTGGTCAAGGATGGCGCTGATTTCTTTCGGCGAAGGCAATTTATGCGCGCTGCTCTCGGCCTGGGCTTCCTGCACCTCCTCACGGATGATGTCATTGCACAGGTCGACGCACTCGTCGCAGATAAATACCGAGGGGCCGGCAATCAACTTGCGCACTTCATGCTGGCTTTTGCCGCAGAAGGAGCAATAGAGCAATTTGCCGTTGTCCTCGCCGTTACGGGTGTCAGTCATTCGATCGATCCAATCCGGTAGGCTTGCAACACAAGATGAAGGCAATTGCGGGCTTTTTCAAGTCCGCAGGCAGGCGCTTTCCGCGTCTGCCCGCTCTGGCACCCAGGATCAGGACGCCAGTTGCCGCTTGTCGTATACCGAGTCGATCAGGCCGTACTCGGCCGCGCGCTGGGCGCTCATGAAGTTGTCACGTTCGGTATCGCGCTTGATGGTTTCGAGATCCTGGCCAGTATGGTGTGCCAGCAGCTCGTTCAGGCGCGACTTGATGTTGAGGATCTCCTGGGCATGGATCTCGATATCGGTTGCCTGGCCCTGGAAGCCGCCCAACGGCTGGTGAATCATCACCCGCGAATTGGGCAGGCAGTGACGCTTGCCAGCGGCACCGGCAGCGAGCAGGAACGCACCCATGCTGCAGGCCTGGCCGATGCAGATGGTGGAAACGTCCGGCTTGATGAACTGCATGGTGTCGTAGATCGACATGCCGGCAGTTACCGAACCGCCCGGGGAGTTGATGTACAGATGGATATCCTTGTCCGGGTTTTCCGCTTCAAGGAACAGCAGTTGCGCCACTACCAGGTTGGCCATGTAGTCTTCTACCGGCCCGACCAGGAAGATCACGCGCTCCTTCAACAGGCGCGAGTAGATGTCGTAGGCGCGTTCGCCACGGGCGGACTGCTCGATAACCATCGGGACCAGGCCACCGGCGGCCTGGATGTCAGAGCTCTGCTGAATATAAGAATTGCGGGACATGTCCTGCACTCACTCCCAAATAGTCATGGCTTGAATACGCACAAGCCAGCGCGAAGGCTGGCTTGTGGGGTTTTCCTACGAAGAGAGGAAATCACTCAGCGGCGGCAGGTGCCTGTGCTGGTTTGACGGCTTCTTCGTACGAGACCGATTTGTCGGTCACAGTCGCTTTCTGCAGGACAGTATCTACAACTTGCTCTTCCAGCACAACCGAGCGAACTTCGTTCAGTTGCTGGTCGTTCTTGTAGTACCAGGCCACGACCTGTTCTGGTTCCTGGTAGGCCGAAGCCATTTCCTGGATCAGTTCGCGAACACGGGCTTCGTCAGGCTTCAGCTCGTTCTGCTTGACCACCTCGGCGACGATCAGGCCCAGCACGACGCGGCGCTTGGCTTGCTCTTCGAACAGCTCGGCCGGCAGTTGCTCAGGCTTGATGTTGCCGCCGAATTGCTGAACGGCCTGGACGCGCAGACGGTTCACTTCGTTTTCCAGCAGGGCTTTCGGCACTTCGATCGGGTTGGCAGCCAGCAGGCCGTCCATTACCTGGTTCTTGACCTTGGTCTTGATCGCCTGGCGCAGCTCGCGCTCCATGTTCTTGCGAACTTCGGTGCGGAAGCCGTCAATGCCGGTTTCCTTGATGCCGAACTGGGCGAAGAACTCTTCGTTCAGCTCAGGCAGTTTCGGCTCGGAAACGCTGTTGACGGTAACGGTGAACTCGGCAGCCTTGCCGGCCAGGTCCAGGTTCTGGTAGTCCTCGGGGAAGGTCAGGGTCAGGACACGCTCTTCACCCGCCTTGGCGCCGACCAGGCCTTCTTCAAAGCCAGGGATCATGCGACCGGAGCCCAGGACCAGCTGGGTGCCCTTGGCAGAACCGCCAGCGAAGGCTTCGCCGTCGATCTTGCCAACGAAATCGATGTTCAACTGGTCTTCGTTCTGGGCAGCGCGATCAGCGACCTCGAAACGGGTGTTCTGCTTGCGCAGCACTTCCAGCATGTTATCCAGGTCGGCGTCGCTGACTTCAGCGCTCAGGCGCTCGACGGCGATCGATTCGAAACCGGAAACGGTGAACTCGGGGAACACTTCGAAGATGGCGACGTATTCCAGGTCCTTGCCTTTTTCGAACGACTTTGGCTCGACGGCAGGCGCGCCGGCCGGGTTCAGCTTCTGCTCGACGACGGCTTCGTAGAAGGAAGCCTGGACCAGATCACCGAACGCTTCCTGACGGGCAGCGTCTTCGTAACGCTGACGGATCACGCTCATAGGCACCTTGCCAGGACGGAAGCCTGGAACCTTGGCGCGACGGGCAGTCTGTTGCAGACGCTTGTTGACTTCGGTCTCGACGCGCTCTGCCGGAACGGCGATGGTCATACGACGCTCGAGAGCGGAAGTATTTTCAACAGAAACTTGCATGAATATTCCTCGTTGCACAGACGTTAGCCGGCGATACCCGACTCCAGAATCAAGGGCAAGCATTCTAGTAGCTCAAACACCAGAAGTCACCCTGTTCGACCCGGAGACGGACAGCATCGGCTCTCAATATTTTTCATAAAAGCCCGGGCGGCGCCAGCGCAGCACTGCAACCTGCGAGACAGAGCCGTCGCACACCCGAAAAAGCAATCGACAAGCCATCCGCCATCAACCGGAGAGACCGTCGATCTCGTTGAAGTCGCAGTACTCTTCCCAGCTCATGCCCAGTGCCTCGGCCACCTCGCGATGAACCTCCAGGCGCATGACCTGCAGTTCCTCGGGCGACTCCGCGACAAGTCGCAGCGTCAACTCCCAGGGTTCGATACCCTGCTCCTGCGCCTCATCCTCGAACGCCCACTGGATCTGCTGCCGCTGCTCGACATCGCTCAACACGGCAATTTCCGACAGCAACTGCGGCTTGGCCTGGGCGAAACGCTCCAGCGCAACCGCCTGGCGGGATTCTTTAGCAATCATTTTTCATTACCTGTTCGCCAGGGCACTGGCATCGGATCAAGCCACTGAAACTTATCAGCTTTCACTGGAACGTTGCCAGCCATCCGGCGTCTGATATTGACTGAGCCGCTGCGAACAATTCCGTCAGCAAAAAAGGAATTATCCTACGAGCGGCATGGAACTTCGTTTGCAAAGCTGTGTTCGGCACCGCTAACCTAGCGCCCCGCACCTAGCCAACGCGTTTCATTTACATTAACGCCACTCAGGCATGAAGAGCGAAACTGCAAGGACGTACCTGTGTTGAAAAAACTCCTGATCGTCAGCGCCTGGCCCTTTCACTGCTCACTAGCCCTCGCCATCCCTCTTCATGCCTCGTTCGACCCAGGCGCACAGTACGCCATCGTCGAAATCAGCGGCGCACCGGAAAGACTCTCGGTGATCACCCAGCGTACAGGCATCAGCGGAACCAGTTACTCCGCACGTCAATTCAATTGTGTCACGCGCACTGTTCGCTTCATGGGTTCCGCAACATCACTTCAGGACCTGGCCAGCGCCCGACCGGATGATGAGGAAACGCCGATCTTCAAAGGCTCGCTTTCACGCGATATCAGCGATGTCGCTTGCGACAGCACCTCACCGACACCGACCAACCCCGCCCACCAGCAAGCAGAACTGAGCGCGAGCACCCACTGAACACGACTTCAACGGCAGGGCATTAGCACATCGCATCCAAGACACACAACCCGCCGAATGAAAACGAAAAAGGCGCCTGGTTATTCACCAGGCGCCTTTCAAAATATGGGGTGGACGAAGGGAATCGAACCCTCGACCACAGGAATCACAATCCTGCGCTCTACCAACTGAGCTACGCCCACCATATTGCATGCGCTTCTCAGCGCGTGTTGCCGGCCTTCCCGCTTCGTGCGACGGGAAAAGCTTGAATGGTGCGGACGAAGAGACTCGAACTCTTACAGCTTGCGCCGCTGGAACCTAAATCATGCTGGTCAACCTGAAAGCCAGCCAAATCAATAGGTTAGGACGCCCGCAACCGTCACACCTGTTCAAAACGTGCCGCATTGTGTCACATGTTTCGAAACGTGCAACACATTATTTTCACACCCCCTTTCGGTATCCCGCCGATCAGCCATCCGTCCTGGATGGCCTCACCCTCTCCCATCGAACAACCCAACCCACTCAGCTTCTTCATGCTCCACCAGCGCCCACAGGCGCCCGGCCTCTGCAAGTTCGAGCATATCCGCCAACTGCCAGTCCGTGATCTCGCGCCGTCGGTGGGCGGCCATAGCCATTGCAGCCAGTGCCGCGGCTCGCCCGTCCGGATCGGTGATCAGCTCAAACCTGTCCATCAGCTCTGCAACCCAGGCAGCAGGAAGCTCGGTCATGGCAGCCTGCACCACCATGACTGCGCGTATAGGACGCCATCTACTTCCTCTAGGCCGCTAATGTTCAGCCCGAGCTGCGCCATGCCGTTCACCCTGGCATCCAGGAGGCGAGGTATTTCGTCATTCCCTGGCGATGAACAATGAATCCAGGCCTCGACGCTGCAGCGACCCAGCGCCTGGCTTTGGCACTCATGTATATGCACATCAGCGAGAAGAGGCTTGGCCCTTTTCAATTCGGCCGGGGAAAGCGCGGCGCCTAGGTGCCGGCGACGAACAATGAGGAATTGCATGACGCACCAATACTGTATATGGGTACAGTATTTCACCATTCGACCACGGAGCGACGCCAGTACCGCCCGGCGGGCTATGCTTCTACCGGCATGCCGAGACGGCCGCCTTCAGCTGCCTCTCGTAGCCGATGCGCTGCCTGCGCTCCGCCAGCAGCGCCCTAACCTTCACCTCAAGGTTGTCGGCCTTGCGTAAACCGGCAGCAGCCCATACCGGCACCGCCACCTCTGGCGCCCGACACGGTACCTGTACCGGCACCTCGACGCGCACGTACTGCACCTGCGGCTCAGTGCGGCTAGCGCACCCGGCTAGAGCCAGGACACCCACCATCCCGCTCCCACAGGCAAGGCCACGGATTACCTGGCTTGCAGCCTGAAAGACGCCCATTTCGCTCCTGCAGGAGCGCCAGTTGCCGACCAGCCTCATAAGCCCAGCTCCTTGTCGATGATCGAGGAAGCGGCGGCACACTGATCGCCACCGGTGCGCTCCTGCTGCAGCCGGTTCGCCGCGGTGTAGTCGAGATCCGCACTGGCCTTGGCTTCGCTCACTGCCTGCTCGGCGGCGGCCTGGCGTTCGTTCGCGGCCAGGGCTAGGTCGCCCAAGGCCTTGCCCTGCTCCGTGGCCAGGCCGGCGAGGTTGTCCCGGGCAGATTTGCAAGTGGTCGCCTGCTCCTGCTCGGCGTCGAGCAGCGGGCGGAAGTGGCCGGTTGTGGCCCAGCTGCCGACGGCCATGCCGAGAAGGATCAGTAGGCCGGCGGCGGTCAGGCGCAGCGCCCAGGCACTCATGCCGCCCCCAGGAATAGATCGCGCTCCGCGGCGCGGCGACGCACCAGGCCTGGGAGTACCTTGCCACCGGCCTTGTTCCAGCGCGGGAACTGGTCGGCGGCCCCGGCATAGTCCCCAGCATTCAGCAGGCGCCGGAGTGTCGAAGACTCCAGGTTTGCCGCACCCAGGTTGTAGGTGAAGCAGACCAGGGCATCCCACTGATCCTGGTTCAGCTTTGCGGTGACCAGCCGCTGCACTTCGGGCTCGAAGCGCTGCACATCGTTCAGGAGCATCCGCTCGGCCTGGTCCTTTGTGATCGTCATGCCGGGCTTCACGCCCCGGGTCGCGCCGTAGCCGATCGTCCAGACGCCGACCGAGTCTTGGTACGCCTGCAGGCGCAGGCCCTCGAATGACTTGATCAAGTTCAAGCCGCGTTGCGATGTACGCATGGTTTTCTCCAAGCAAAAAAATACCGCCTCATGGGCGGCTGGTGGGCGCGGTGCGAATCAGGCCGGCGGCGCGGGCCAGTCGATGCTGTTCGGGTAGCCTGGCTGCTCGGGCAGACGGTTGAGCGCCACGCGGTAGCGCTTCCACTCTTTCAATAGCGCAGCTTCGGCCTCAGTGGCTTCGTCGAGATCAACAGCGTCCTGGAGCGGAGCAATCGAGCTGTCTGCCGCGGCGCGGCGCGATGCGGTGTCGGCGACTACGGCGGCAAGGTGGCGCGCAGCGTCTGCCTCGGCCTTCATCTCGGCGGTAATCATCTGAGACCAATCGATGACACCTGGTACCGAAGATGCATAAACCTGAGCCGTGGTGCCGGGCAGCAGGATCGGGCCGTCGGCCGGGTTGACGATGTCGCGCGGGAAGCGAGCAGATTCGGGGGCGTCGGCGGCATGCGGAAGGAGTATCGTCACCTGCACGCCCTCAGCAGTTTTTTCGATGTCACCGAAGATCCAGGGGCAGTCTGCAGCGCCGGCGGGCAGCGTTGCGCCGAGCGGCAGATTGGCGAAATCGAACTTCACGCCATTGACTGTCAGCGCGTCTCCCGCTCTGAGCACGCTCAATTGATCATCCCGGCGCTGAGGGCTGAACTTGATGCGCATTATTTCCACCTCCCTTGGGCCATGTAGCAAATATCGATTGTCGCTGCCGTCGATCGCGCGATCTGGCTTGCGATGTAGACGCCTGGCCAGCTTGACTGGTTTGAGAGCCCGGCAGGCACGGTGAAGCACTCGAACTCGCCGGTTGCAGTGATGCTGATTGTGGGTATCTCAGAGAACGGCGCCGGGTAGGCAACCGCCGCTTCGATAGCACTGAAGAACAATGCGCCGGAGGAGGCGTTCATCGTCTTCGGCACACGTCGCGTGCACCAGCACGTCAGCGATCCATCGAGGTACTTTGTGTAACTGCCGCTCGAATTCGAGCCGCGCTCGATAATCGCGCCGGCGGCGACTGTGCCGACAACATCAGCCACGGCGGCACTCTTCAGGCCGAGGCCTGCCCGGCCTGCTGCTGCCGTTGCTCCGCCTGTGCCGCCCATGGCAACCGGGACGATGTCCTGGCTTGCAACATCTCCAAGGCCGGCAAGCGTCGCGCCCCACTGATCGACGATCTGACGTAGCCGGTCTGCGGACTCTTTAACGTATCCCTGCATTGGGGCCAGCGCGTAGCTGCCCGCAGTAACTGTCGCCCCTTGATAGGCCGGCAGAATCGAAAGCACGAGATCACTGGCAATGTTCACAACCTCATACCAGCGGCCATCTGGCCCCAGGAACGCGTCGCCAACTCGGCTATTCGCGGAGAAGTTAGTATTAGTACCAGTTACGGTGGTTTGGCCAGAAGCAATTGCAACTGTGCCTGTTTTATACCAAGGCATAGAAGTTCCTTAGTTCAATGGAAAGGGAAGACCGGATGTCCTGATAACAAGTGCACGAGGAAGGAGCGCAGGCACAGCGCGCCAATAGTTTATCGGTGAGCTACCGACCGATGTTCTTGTTGTTGCCGCCGCAACAGTGAAGATAAATCGGACCCCGCCTACATAGCCGCCTGCACCCTCTTGGCATCCATACTCTAAGCCGCCGTATCCAGCAGCGGAGCCGTTGCATAAAGCAGACCTGGTGAATGTGATCGACGCCGCTAGCTCGCCACCAGTGACCGGCACGTCTACGCACGACTTCATCTGGTTGTACGTTGCGCCACCGTTATTTCCGATCATCTGGTTGTAGCCGCCGGCATATGCCGTGTATCTGACATCGTTGGCAAATATCGCGCCGGGCGGAGGAGCCTCTACAGAGGCAATGATGTTCAACGGCGCCTGGGCGGAGTTGAACGTGAGCTCCCATGGGTTCTCCTTGAAGCACTTCAACCCATTGATTGGCCCGTCATCAGACATCAAGTCGAAGACATACGCTTTCGTTGAAGTTGAAGCCCCAACGAAAAGCAGTGTCTTTTGCCCATCAACCAGCATCTCCCCGCACGGACTGCCGTCCCCAACAAGGAACGCTATGGGTGAAGACCACTTGCTTAGCGAGATTCCATATATGGGCTCCCGAGGAGCAGTGTCATCCGCCCAATTGGCACCGTTATTTGGGTCGAGGTTTGCACTGCGTAGATACTTTTGCGGCCAATTACCGACGAACTGTAAGTACCCGCTCTTTCTCAACCCATATGAAATCAGATCCGTATCAAACAGTAGCTGCTGGTCCTGCTGTCTATATGCAACAAACTTTCCAGGCATCAGTAGTACCCATAGTAGATGCGACAGTTAGCCGAAAAGTAGCCCCAGCCACTTGTGCTGTAGGAATACGCCCATGACATGGTGTTTCCCGAAATGCTTACGCCTGGCCGCTTGCCTTTCTCCCGATTCAAATCGACCAGCGGCACGACCATGTAGAACCGCTGCCGACCTGCCGGTACCGGCGGCAGCGTGGCGCTTCCGTTTGCCGCAGCGGTCACGATGCTTCCCTGCATCTGACTGATCAGGACCGTCATGTCGGTCACAACCTGGCCGCTCTCCGCGAAAGCAAGAAAACCGGTACTCATATACCGATCCCCATCTTCGTTGCCGGATTACCGCTGTTGTAGTAGGTGTTGACTTGGCCGTTGGTGATCAACGTCGAGCCGTTTGCGTCCTGCCCGCGGAACGCCACTTGTCCAGTCTTGAAGTTCATTTCCAGGAGCGGCCGATTGTTCGCGTCAACAGCCTCGGAAACAATCGACATGCCCGCGACAATCTGCTGAATGAACGCCGTGTTGATGACTGCCGAGTTAATGAACACTTGCCCGTTCTGAACCACGAATGGGCTCGTCAGAGCACCGTTTACTCCATTGACTACCGCGAAGCGATCCGCCTGGACCAGAAACTGGCTCTGCAGCCCACCGGGGCCGTTCTCGATACCGAGTCCGATGCTCGCGGCAACGTACTGCCCATAGTTGTTGAGCTGCATCTTCACAGCCCACATCGTGCTGGCCTTGCCTTCAAAATTGGCCTGGGCCTGACTGACGGTCTGCACCGCCGCGTTCGTCTGCCCAATCGAGACTTCCAGCGTCTCCGATCGCTTGGCCTGAACCTCATCTGCAGTTGCGCGCACGCGAGACTCATCGGCGATCTTCGCGGAATGCTCCCACGCCTTCATCGCCCCGGCCAAGTCGCCTTCGCCGTCTTCGTCGCGACTATCCTGGGGAGGGACGAATGTTGCTTGCATCAGCCCGATACGCTCAGCCAGAACCTGGTCACCGTCGGCCCTTGCCACCTCCTCGGTCGCCAGCCCTGCCTCGTTTTCTTCGACCGCGGCTTCAATATTGCTGAACCTTGTGGCCGCTGCCTGCTCGCCTGTTGCGACCACGCGCTCAAGCGCGCCGATTGATGCAGAGTTGTCACCCACTTCTGCATCAAGCGCAGTGATCCGCTCGACCATTGCGAAGTTCTCGCCGGCCCTGGTACGCACTTCCTGAGCAAATCGGGCCCGTGAATCCCAGCCATCCATCGCATCTGCAAGCTCCCCCTCCCCGCTCTCGGCGCGATATGCGGCCTGGACTGCCTGGATCATCGACGCCTGAGCCTCGATCCTGCCGTCGATCTCAACAATGTCGCTGGTGTTTTTCTGAACTGCGCTGGCAAGGCCATTTGCAACTTCGGCGATGCTGCCGATATCGACCCAGAATGCTGGGTTCGGCGGCCCATTGCCGCCATCCGACGCAGCGGGCACGTTCGCAATCGCCGTGTAAAGCCGGTGACCGCTGCGCACGCTATCGTCACGCAGATACGAATTCTCAGGCACGTATTCAAGCGGGTCGGTGATATCGCTGATTAGATCCTCAAGTTCCTCTTTCGCCTGATTGATCCTATCGTTCACCGAGCCCGGGGCGTCGCCGGAGATTTTCTCGATCTCCTTCAGCAGCTCCTGGCCGAGCTCGCTCTCGCCGATCTGGCCGGCGATCATCTCAAGAATCGGCGCAGCGTCAGAACTGGAGCGCCCCAGCACGCCGCTGCCCACTGGATACCAAGCCCCGATGTTGCCGGTTCGATCCACCAGGCGAGCCCAGAAGAAGAACGATACGCCGGCGGCCAGGCCAATCATTTTGAAGTCGCTCTGCGGATACGCCAGGTCGGTGAGCTTCGTCGCCGACTCCAGGCTGTTGCTCGGGCTGTACCAGATCTCGGTGCGCTGGGTGTCCTCGGCGCCAACGGGGAAGGTCCACTTCAGGCCGATGGCGAATAGCTCGCTGGTGGCGGTCAGGCTGGTGAGCGCCGGCGGCAGGCCCTCCTTGCCCTTGAGCTCGGTAAGCACGGATGACGTCCAGGTCGAGGTGATATCGAACGGACTCACCGCACGGACGCGGGCCAGGTAGGCGCCGGCGTAGAACCCCACAACATCGACGGACGTAGTGCCGGTGCGCTGCAGCCGCATCCAGTTGCCGCTGTCCTTGCGCCACTCAGCGTCGTAGGCGACAGCACCGTCCACCGCCGGCCAAGCAATGGTCATGGTACTCACGGCTATGCCCTGGTCCACGGCATAGTCGGAAGACAGGCTCACGCTCGCCGGTGGCGGTACCGTGGTCACCGGAATGACGCTGATCGGCCGCTCGTCCAGCTTCGCGCCAGTGTCGATAACAGCGAACTTGCTGGGGTTGAACTCCAGCGCAGTGAACTCGTACTCGCCTTCCGTGGTGCGGGTGCGCTTCAGAACCCGGAACAGCTGGACGGCCAGGTCCTCGTAGTCGATCGCCCACTGAAGCTGCGGCTCAGGCTGGAGCGCATAGGCGACAGTCACCGTCACGGCACGGCCCGCAACAGATTCTACGGTGCGACCCTGGGCCGTGCCGTTGGGAAGGTTCACAATCAGGCGGTCGCCGGGCTTGATCGGGGTGTCGCGGTCTAACGTCACGGTGCGCCCAGCAACAGCGGAGATTCGGCCGCCGTTCGGCCTGCCGGCGACGAGTTCGTCGGCAACCGGAATGACGTACCCAGGCAGCACGTTCGCGCCTTCCATCCCGGTCTTGAATGTGACGGTGCGGTCCTGGTTGTTGCTCAGCAGCGCCCACTTCCCGCGGCGCTGGGCCTCGCTGGCCCGGGTGCAGCCGATCGCGGATAGCTCGATTGGCCGATCCCGGTACCGGCGCTGCAGCGCCAGGTCGGTAACAGGAATGACGTCGGTGTCGTAGTTGTTCGCCGGGTTGTCGTAGCTGACCAGGGCACGACTGTAGTGCGTGCCGCGCTCGGCGCCGCCGTACACGAAGTCACCGTCGATGACGTTCGCGCGCGTGAAGACATAGTCGATGTCCTGCGCCCGGGGCATGTCAGCGTGCAAGAACAGTGCGCCCTGGGCCCAGTACACCATCCCGCGGTAGATTGCGGACAGGTCGCGCAACAGCGTCCAGGCCTCGGCCTTGCCCTGCAGGTTCAGATCGCAGAGGTAGCGAGGCTCCATGCCGCCGACGCCGTCGGGCACCAACTGGTCGCAATACTGGGCGATGCGGTACATCTCCCACTTGTCCACCATCCAAGACTGGATGCGCTTGCCCAGGCCGAAACGGTCTTCTACGCAGATCCCGTAGGTCGCCCATACCGGATTATTGGTCCAGGCCTGCTTGAACGTGCCGTCCCAGATCCCCGTGTAGGTCCGGGTCTCAGGATCGTAGTTGCTCGGCACCGGCCAGCGCCGTGCTTTGCAATCGACAGTGACGGACGGGATGTTCTGGAACTGCTGGGCATCGAACTCGATGTAGAGCAGCGCCGTGTTCGGATAGCGCAGCTTCTGGTCGATGATCTCGGTGTAGCCGGCGATCATCATCGTGTCTGCGACGCGGTCGCTGCCGCTGTTCGGCGTGAGGCGGCGAACGCGAAGCAGCCAGCCCGAGGTCGCCGCCGGCAGGTCAACACGCACAGAGCGCTGGTAACCGTTGGTGGTCTTGCCGGCCACAGCGCCAGGCTGGGCCTCAACATAGGGACCGCCGTCGGTGGCCACGTCAATCGCGTAGTCGATACGGTAACCGTTGGTGTTGCCGGCATTGTCTTGGCTGGCAAGACGCGGCCAAGAGAATCGCAGGCGCACGGCGGAGAGCTGGGTGTTGCTCAGCGAGCGCACGAACGGGTTGTCGCTGCGCAGTTCGACGTTGGTGGTCGTCTCGCTTTCGATCGCAGGGATACCCTGGATGTAGTCCTGCTCCACGGATCCGCGACGCCACTCCCACTTCACCCCGGGGAAATTGACGTTGCCGCTGGCATCCATGATCGGGGTGTTGTCCAGGTAGATATCCCGGTCCGTCGGCGTGCCCTCGAACTCACCCTCACCCACCGCAATCAGGATCTTGGCGATGTTGGTGGACCGCAGGCTGTCGGGTGCCTCTACCGGGGTTTTCGGCTTGCTTTCGCCGCCTTTGGCGCCGGTAATATCGGGGGAAAGTGCTGCGCCCATGTTTCCTCCAGGCAATAAAAAACCGCCCGGAGGCGGCTGGTTCGTAGCGTTCGAGTCAGGTTTTGTCTTCGGCGTAGATGGAGGCCGAAATGATCGCCCCGCCCCACCGGCGCTTGCCGATACAGATCGGGACTGGGTTGCCGCTGGCGGTGGTGTTCTTGGCGCTGCCGAAGGCGTAGCTCGGCAGGTTCTCCGGTGCGGCACTCTGGGACAGTCCCTTCGCCTGGGGGCTGAGCATTTGAATTACGCCGCCGGCGGTTAATGCGATACCTGGCCCCAGAGTTGCACCGTTCGTGAAGGGGCTCAGCACGATCAACACAACCCCGATAATTGTTTGCAGTAATCCGGCCCGCTTGCTGCCATGTACCACAGGCACAAATCGCAGTTCAGTCGCACCGCTGCGGTCAATCTCGTCCTCGCCTATGTTCCTGCCATTTTTGAACACGGCAAATCTCAACCCCCGCTCTTCAGCCCTGGCAAGCTCTCTGGCGAATCCTGGATGATTAACATCCATAGCCTTGACTGCCTCGCGGACAGTGCCCCTGTCGAGGAAGAATTTATGGTCCTTTCCAAACAAGCGCCTGAGAAAACCACAAAGAACGATCTCCGTTGGGGCTGGCATGACTCCAAGCATTGCTGACATTTGCGGATCTCCAGAAACAAAAAACCGCCCGAAGGCGGCATGGATTTATTCAAAGTGATGTGGGTCGTAGGTCGAGACCACTATTGGTGTCGCCGGATATCCTGAACCTCTGCGACTCTCCTTGCTTCAAGTCCGCAGACGACTCCTTGATGGACTGGCCAATCTCCAGCCCGCAAAGCCCATTACCCATGGGATCGCCTGACAGACCCAGAATGTGCCGCCCCTCGGAAACTCGGAAGGTCACTGTCTCACCCGTCGCAATACGGGCGGCGAGTTTTCCATCTATCAAAACGCCGACATAGCAACCACCGCCTGCGATCCATCCCGTGTCCCGGGTCACAGTGATGGAGGAGCCAGCGTGGGCAGGCGATTCATAAATGATACGCTCGAGCGGTGCGGCCTTGGCCTTATCCGAAGAGACAGGTGATGTTGTGCACCCCGCCAGCAAAGCCAGCCCCATTACAGCAAACAAAATTCGCATAACAGCTCCAGATAACAGGCTTATTGCAGCCATCCGTAGACCCACTTGTGATTCGAAGGCTCTGGCTTACTGAGCACGTTTTCCCACGATTGGGTGTAGGAGCGATAGCTAGACACCTGGGCTATTTTCCAGCCGCTATTGATGTCTTTGCGCTCAAGCACGTACCGCATGGGTTCACCAGCGTCCTTGGCCTTTTTGTCTTCAGGGCCGAGAGCCACGCCTTGATCTGGAAGCGTAGTATTCCTGATCTGCGCCGTCACTACTGCACGCGTGTCTGACTGAACCTCAACTCTAGTGATTTGTCGATCAAACGTAATAGGAGACTCGGCGCAGGGGCGCTGGTTGTAAATTGCGTCGGTAGAGAGCTCGGACAGCTTCTCAAGATAAGGGCTTGCCGTGCTCTGATTACGCTTGCAGATCGCAGCCATGAGCTGCGCACCGCTATCCTTGAGATGCCACCAAGATTTGACAGCTGCGTCAGGAGAATTATCGGGGTATTCACTCTCCTGAATAGACTTGAGCGCTTGATCAACACCCTGATCTACCGATTTACCTTCAAAACAACCGCCTAAGAAAACTGGGTATACGGATTTAATGGTTGATGGGGCACCTTTACCCCACCAACCTGATACCATTATCAGATGGTTGATAGATCGACTCCGTAGTTGAGTTCCTCTGCGAAGTCCGGCAGTCCGTAACCGATGGTTTTCTTGTAGAAAGGAGAGACCTTCGCAGTCGGTGCCTTCTTCTTGTGCTTCGTGGTGTAGAGCATTCGTGCCCGCATCACCTCGAAGGAGTAACCGCGCCCTTCACGGTTCTTGTCCTTGGCCAGTCGGTTGATGGACTCCGTGTAAGCGTTGGTGACGGGCATGTCCGTCTCGAAGTAGGTCATGGTCTCTTCGCGCCAGTTTCCCACTGCCCTGACCAGATCGCTCCAGACTTCCTTTTGGCCCTTCGGGATGGTGGCTATCCACTCGTCCAGGGCGGCTTCTGCCTGGAGCCGTGTGGTGGCGTCCCAGATGCCGTAGAAGCGCTCCTTGTGCTCGTAGGCGGCCAGCAGTTGCGGGAACGCGCCTGTCCAGGTCTCCATGATGAGGCGCTCCCGGTCTGAGACTTCGTGAGCGCGTTTCAGCAGGATTTTCCGGTCTCCCTTGAGAGTCCGGCTCTGGGACGGTTTCAGCTCCTTTCTGAGGCCCTTGCGCACTCTCTCTAGGGCATCGTTGGCCATGCGCACCACATGGAACTTATCGACCACGATACGGGCCTGGGGCAGCACAGCCTTGACCGCTGCCCGGTAGGGGTTCCACATGTCCATGCTGACGATCTCGACCTTCTGCCGGTCTTTCAGCTTCATCAGGTAGTTGGTCACCACGTCCTGGCGGCGGGTGGCCAGCAGGTCGAGCAGGGTTCGCTCCTCAATGTTGGTCAGAATGCAGCGGTAGCGCTTGTTCAGGTATAGCTCGTCAATGCCCAGGATGCGGGGCGTCTCGAAGCGGTGCCAGCGCCCCAGGAACTCGGCGCGGGCGTTGAAGATGTCGCGCACCGTCTTCTCGTCCAGGCCGGTCTGTGCCGCCACAAAGGTGTAGGGGTGGTTGAAGGATTCCTTCTCCACGTACTCATGCAGCCGCAGTGTCATACGGAATCCGTCCACCATCTCCGGTAGCTGGGGCCTGAATGTTGTCTTGCAGGCCCGGCAGGTGTATCGGCGGCGGACCACCCAGAGAGTGACCCGCTTGCCGTGGATGGGCAGATCACGATAGGGAACGTCACGCTTGCCGAACCGCACGAACTCACCCTGCACGCCGCACCCCTCGCAGGCTACTGGTGTAGGTGCTTCAAGCCGAAAATGTATGTCTTCATTCTGCTCATCAGAATCCACCAACTGGTACCCAGGAAGGCTTAACGAATTAATCATCTCCCGCCTTGATCAGAAAAACAGGTAGGTGGCGTAACCGGCAATCATCGCCATAGCAAAAATGACTGCTAAAAACGCCGCTAAAAGCTTCAGCGTGAACAAAGAGCGCAACAGAATGAGCTCAGTCAGGCTGGCTCCGGCACTGCCGATGATCAACGCTAGCACCGTCCCGGCACCCACGCCTTTGGCCATCAGAGCCGCTGCCAGAGGTATGACGGCTTCAGCGCGAATATACAACGGCACGCCGATGACAGCGGCAACTGGAATGGCAAAGGGATTATCTGGGCCTGCATACTGCTCCAATAAGTCAGTGGGCATGAAACCATAGATCACGCTGCCAATCGCAATACCGATGAGCAGGTAAGGCAACACATCGATAAAGTCCGACCAAGCTTCCCGCCACACACCACTGTACTTCCCTTCTTTCTTAACCGTGACAGTGGGTTGACTGTCACAGCATTCGCTAGACGTAGAGACTGTTGTCTTCCTATCAGCCCCGCAAGAAGCCGTCTTCGGAGTGGTGTCGCAGCTGTTGGTGCCGCAACTCGATGCGGTCGATGTAGCACTGCACGGGCTTGCTGATGAACTACATCCACTGCTCTCTTGTGTCGCCGTCCGGCGCACATAACGCTCGAAGCCAAGCGTGTGAAGCAGCCATCCGGCACCTACCGCGACCACCAAAGCGGCGAGCACATAGATAGCAGTAAGTGTCCATCCAAACGTGGCAACCAGCAGGCCGACGACGATAGGATTCAGCAACGGAGATGAGAAAAGAAACACCATCATCGGCCCAAAACCGGCCCGTGCCCGAATCAACCCTTTCAACATGGGGATAGTCGAGCAACTACAGAAGGGCGTTATAGCTCCTAAACCAGCAGCAAGAAAATAGCCTCGCTTCCCACTGGAAGTCAGTAACGCTTCCACCTTGGATGGTGGGATGTGACGTTGAAGAACTCCGACCAGCAAGCTAATGCCAATGAATAAAACCGATAGCTCGATAGCGAGAAAGGCGAACATGCCTAGAGCGTCTTGGAGTTGAGATGACATTCAATATTACTCCTATATTTCTAGTATTGTCGAAATGATGTACGCAGCCTACTTGCGTTTATCCGACCTGTCAACTATAATTCTAGAAACATCGAATTATTGGGGCGTGCTATGGATCACGAAAAGGTTGCAGCCAGCTTAGCTGAGCTAGGGAATAGTCACCGACTGTCCGTGTTCCGCTTTCTGGTCAAAGCTGGCCATGATGGGGCTTCGGTCGGAGATATCCAGAAGGGGCTGGGTATTCCTGCTTCGACGCTATCACATCACCTTGCGCGCATGGCCAAGGTAGGGCTGATCCGGCAGGAGAAACATAGCCGCACGATTGTCTGTATACCCGAGTATGGGCACCTAGAGAATTTGATCGGTTTCTTACAAGAGGAATGTTGTGCAGGTGTCCGGATTGCGCATGAACCAGAACCGCTTTGACGCTTGCCCAGCTCTCGCTGTCCTCCCTAGTCAGCATCGCTATGAAGACTCAGGCGAAGGTGGAAACAGAAAATTGGCAGTAGAGTAGGCTGAAGAGGATCAATCAGATAATCCGCTGAGAAAGATTTTCTTCTTTACATCTTTGGCATTTTATCAACCAGAAATTCCGGATACCCAGAAAACTGCCGCAGCGGTGGCTAGCGCTACATTCTTCATTGCCGCCCTCCTTGAATGAGGAGGCAATCTACCACCATCAGCAGGAAGCGCCAAAACCCCGCGATGGCGGGGCTTGGCTTTTGGATTGCTGCTACCGAGTCAGACCGTGCGCGACCACTTCTGGCATTTCAGCCTGCAGCTTTTCGGCCAAGCGCTTCAACGGCTTGGCCACCGATTCCTTCCAGAGAATCTGCTGAATCGGCTTGCCGTCGCTGTGCTTCTTGGCGGTGTCGGCGATTACGGCGAACTCCTTACCTTCGGGTGTCACCTCCCAGCGTTTCTTGCCAGGTTTATAGGTGACGTGATGCTGGAGCCCGCACCGTGCGAGCAGCTTGTTCATGCTGACCGCGCTCATGCCGAACTTCGAGCCAAGCTCGGTCGGCGTATAATTCAGCTCTTGCGCTTCGTTAACCAGGCGCTGCACACCGGCCATTTCCATCAAGTCGATGCCGATAGCCGAGCGAACCATGCTGTTGGCGCTCAAGATCGCTTGATTCCCTTCCAGACCAAGGCTTTCGGCGATTCGCTTGGCAGCATCGAAGTTGTCAGCCGCCACGGGCAAACGCCGTTCCTGCGGGATAACTGCGTCGTTTGCAGCCGCCGAGTCGAAGGTGCGAATTACGTGCAGGCTGAATGTCGGGCTTACCCACATGGCGTAGGCGTAGACCAGTTCCTTGCATGCATAGGTTCCCGGCGAGCTGCCACCACGTACAACCCTCAAAGCGGGAATTCCCGCTTTGGCGATTTCGTCCGCTAGCTCCTGGGCCTGGCCAACCCGCATCCATTCGCTTGGCTTGTGCCGGGGTTCGCCCCCTGCCGCCCTATGAAAGTCATTGAGGCTGAACCGGCCATCGTGGTCTTGGTGAATTTCGATACCTGCGATCATCAGCGCACTCATGCCGCAGCCATCCCTTTCGGCGCATCCACGGCATACCGCTGAGGCTCTTCCATCACCCGGCCTAGGCCTTTCACAAACGAGGTGATTTCCCGCAACTTGTTGCGGTAGGTGCGAAGCTCCCACCAGGCGCCGCGAATGTCGAAGCCGGCCTTTTCGAGATCCCAGAGCAGGCTTTCCAAAGGCGTGTTGACATCCCGCGTATCGCGGATGTCGTCGAGCGTTACGTCGAGCCATGCCTGCTTGTCGTTACGGATGGTCAGCATGCCATCACGCAGCGCAGCTAAGGCCTCAATCGAGTAATGAATGTTCAGCGGGAGCTGAAGCTGCGGCGGCTCCTTGGCGATGAACTCGCCCTCAATTACGTTGTAGGCCGCGATGAAGTTGCAGGCGGCTTCGAATTGGCCGGCCGGAATCAACTCGGTGCGCGGCACGTTGAAGCGGGTGTGCAGACGGTTGTGCATGGTCAGGGCGAAGCTTTGACGCTTGTCTGCCGCTATCGCCTTACCCTTGTCCCTGATAAGGCCCTTGATCACGCTCAGCTCGCTCATCCCGATCAGCTCATCAATGAGTGTCGGCATCTTGGCCTGCTGGTCTTCATAGCGGCCTGTCCTGCGGATGGATGGGAGCACTTCCGAGGTGATCCACTTCTTGAAGCGTCTAGCTTCTTCCTTGCGGCTTTTAAAGATCAGCGCGTAGAGACCAGATTCATTGACCACCTGCATTTCCTGGTCTCCGCCAGGGGTGCTCACAATGTGAGCCCCCTTTTCATCCTCATCCAGCATGCGGGTGAAGTTGCGAGAGCGGCCTGCCAGCTCAAGTGCATCGCACACATCACTCGCGACAAACCAAGGCTCGCCGCCGATCAGCAGCGTACGCACCTGCTGCTTGCCGAAATTGAACGGGATTACGTTTGTGCTATCATTCGCCATGACGATTTCTTCTCCGAAGTTGATCTCGTTACCCAAAGCCTCAGCGCCTGCCAGCACTGGGGCTTTTTCATGCCCGCTGTTTTTGCCCATCCTGCATCTCCTGCTCCAAGGACTTCCTCAGACGAAAAACGATTTCGCCGCTCAGGCTCCGGCCGTTCTCCTCCGCACGCTGCTCCAGCTTTTTCCGCAGAGTGCAAAGCATCCGTACCGCCGTAGTGATTTTCTCGCTTCCCATTACCGTGCTTCCTTTGCTTCATTTCTACAGAATATTCTTGCTTCCTTTGCTTCATTTGTCAAACACACGTGTGTCATTTGTTGCTTTGTACGTTTCTAGGCACGTACGCTGTGCGGATGCAACGCACCTTTTGAGCCACAAATGACCGATCTCTTCGCTGACAAACTCATCCGACTTCGTACGCAGAAAGGCCTCACTCAGAGGGATCTTGCAGCGATGGCAGGTCTTTCTTGGTCCCAGATATCGAAATACGAGTCTGGAAAGTCCAAACCGAGAAAAAAGGCGCTGTGGGCACTCGAGGAGGCTCTAGACTGCCCTGGCGAGTTAGCCGCCTTCGCGGAGGGAACCAAAATCGCTGTTGAGGTGCCTGCCGGACTATATGAGCGGCTGGAGCAAGCTGCTGCTGAAGCGCAGTTGTCCATTGATGAATACAAGCATTTCTTTCTCGCTCGACTGATCGCTTGGTCACACGACGAGATTCTTGGCATCCGCCCCCCTACCCTTTTTTCCAAGGAGGAGATTGAGCAGATGCAAAGCCGGATGGATCCAGATGAGGCTGACAGTCGAAGGGAAAAGCGCCTCAAGCAAATCAAAGATGGCTCGGACGATGAGAGCATGATCCTCGCCGAGCTTGAGGAGCGAAAAATTTTCGACGGCCGCTCAACGAAAAATAAGTAACCCCAAGCGCGGCTCGGCGGCGCTCCAAAATCTCATTCATTTCCAAGGACGATCATGAGCGATCCACAACCGCTGTCAAAGAAAGACGGGTAAGCGGATTAAATGGTTGATCTTACCTTTGCATGAGAGTGAGACAGACCGGCATCTCATCGGATTATCTGGTTGATGCTTCACCTACTGCTGGTGCATGTTTCCTTCGCTAATTCCCAGCAAGAACCCCACACGCCTCAACTTCCCGGTCATCGTTGCAACTCGCTCTCAGTGAAACGAGTTGTTTCTCAAGCGCTTGCAGAGCGGTTATCTGCGACCGCACATGAGAGATGTGATCATCGAGCAAGGCGTTGACGGCGGTACAAGGCTGATGAGGGTCGTCCTCATAGCTCTGTAGTTCGTGAATCTCAGCCAGTGACAGGCCCAGGATTCTGCAGCGACGGATGAAGGCCAGCCCCTCACCATGCTTCTCGGTATAGACACGGTAACCGTTGTCCTGCCGATCAGGCGGCGGCAACAAGCCCTGCTGTTCATAGAAGCGGATCGTCTGTGTTTCGACCCCTACCAACTGCGCCAACTGACCAATGCGCATCAGCCTCCTCCCCAACGGATTCTTTACTCTATTGACCTTATAGTAGCTTTATAGTTTTAAATGGTACCACAACATTGTTCAAGTGGAGTCGTATCATGAGCAAATCCTGTGGTGGCGCCTGTGGCGGTGATGCAACGTCCGCAGCGGATACCGATATACAGGCCTCCTCCGAGGCGCCAGGGAGATGGGTCAGTGTTTATGCCGTGCCGAAGATGGACTGTCCATCAGAAGAACGAATGATTCGCCTAGCCCTGAACGGCTTTGAGGAGATTCGGGCGCTGTCCTTCGACTTGTCGAACCGCCGGCTGAAGGTCGTGCATGACGGCGAGGTCGAGCCCGTCACCTCGAAACTGAAGACCTTGGGGCTAGGCGCCTCGCTTCAGGAAACCGTCGCTGCAAATCCGGAGACCATCAAGGCCGCCGAGTTTTCGGCAGCTTCTGCTAAGCAAGAATCCGGGACCCTGCGCTGGTTGCTCGGCATCAATGCACTTCTGTTCGTGGTGGAAATGACTGCCGGTCTGATCGCCCGGTCCACCGGCCTGATTGGAGAATCCCTGGACAATTTTGCCGATGCGGCGGTGTACGGGCTTGCCCTTTATGCGGTTGGACATAGCGTGAAAATGCAGGTACGTGCCGCGCATCTTGCTGGTGTACTGCAACTGATCTTGGCTGTGGGCGTGCTCGTAGAGGTGGTGAGACGCTTTGTATTCGGTAGTGAGCCTGAATCGCTGGTGATGATGGCTATCGCATTCGTCGCATTGATTGCCAATACCAGTTGTCTGCTGCTCATATCCAAACATCGGGAAGGCGGGGCGCACATGAAGGCAAGCTGGATATTCTCGGCCAACGACGTGGTGATCAACCTGGGGGTCATCACCGCCGGCGCCCTGGTCGCGTGGACCGGTTCCAATTATCCGGATCTGATTATCGGCACCATCGCGGGGGGCATTGTACTTAACGGTGCCAGACGCATTTTGGCGTTGAAGGGTTAAATAATGCTCATTATTGGCAAAAAGCTCTCGCCGTATGCCCTATTGTCCATATCGGGCCTGCTGGCAGCGTCTGATCAGGCTGTAAAGTGGCTGGTGCAGCAATCAATGGCCTATGGCGAGTATGTTTCGGTGACCCCGTTCTTTAACTGGGTGCACCTATGGAACACCGGTGCCGCATTCAGTCTTTTTGCGAATGGTGGAGGCTGGCAGCGCTACTTTTTTATCGGAATCGCGGTAGTGGTCTCGATTTTTCTGATCAAGCTGATCCTTGAAAATCGTCATAAAGGAGAAGCCATCGCTTACAGTCTTATCCTCGGTGGCGCCATGGGCAACCTGATTGACCGGGTCTTTCGCGGCTATGTTGTGGATTCCTTTGATTTCTATTGGCGAGACTGGCATTGGCCGGCCTTCAACCTGGCTGATATTGCAATTGTCCTCGGTGCCTTACTTTTCGTTTCCAGCAGCTTGTTGGGTAAAAAAGCAAACACCAATGCCGAGTCGGATGGATCTGACTGACACCTACGCCTATACAACACCATGACCGAACTTCCCGACAACATCCTTCACCTGCCGCAATACCAAGTACTGGGCTGCAAATCAACCGACGACGAAATGCACTTCCAGGTGGACGTGCCCGATCCCATCGCCTGCGAGGAATGCGGCGTGCAGGGTGAGTTCGTACGGTTCGGCAAGCGTGACGTTCCCTATCGTGATCTGCCCATCCACGGCAAGCGGGTCACTCTCTGGGTGGTCCGCCGCCGATACACCTGCCGGGCCTGCAAGACAACATTCAGGCCCCAGCTACCGGAGATGGTGGACGGATTCCGTATGACACTGCGGCTGCATGAGTACGTGGAGAAGGAATCCTTCAACCACCCCTACACCTTTGTGGCGGCACAGACCGGCCTGGACGAGAAGACGGTGCGCGACATCTTCAACGCCCGCGCCGAGTTCCTGGGGCGCTGGCACCGCTTCGAGACGCCCCGCATCCTGGGCATTGACGAGCTATACCTGAACAAGCGCTACCGCTGCATTCTGACCAACATTGAGGAGCGAACCCTGCTCGACCTGCTGGCCACCCGCCGCCAGGACGTGGTGACCAACTACCTGATGAAGCTGAAAGACCGGCAGAAGGTCGAGATCGTCAGCATGGACATGTGGAACCCCTACCGGGCAGCGGTCAAGGCTGTGCTGCCCCAGGCCCGTATCGTGGTCGATAAGTTCCATGTGGTGCGCATGGCCAACGATGCCCTAGAGAGAGTGCGCAAGGGCCTCAGAAAGGAGCTGAAACCGTCCCAGAGCCGGACTCTCAAGGGAGACCGGAAAATCCTGCTGAAACGCGCTCACGAAGTCTCAGACCGGGAGCGCCTCATCATGGAGACCTGGACAGGCGCGTTCCCGCAACTGCTGGCCGCCTACGAGCACAAGGAGCGCTTCTACGGCATCTGGGACGCCACCACACGGCTCCAGGCAGAAGCCGCCCTGGACGAGTGGATAGCCACCATCCCGAAGGGCCAAAAGGAAGTCTGGAGCGATCTGGTCAGGGCAGTGGGAAACTGGCGCGAAGAGACCATGACCTACTTCGAGACGGACATGCCCGTCACCAACGCTTACACGGAGTCCATCAACCGACTGGCCAAGGACAAGAACCGTGAAGGGCGCGGTTACTCCTTCGAGGTGATGCGGGCACGAATGCTCTACACCACGAAGCACAAGAAGAAGGCACCGACTGCGAAGGTCTCTCCTTTCTACAAGAAAACCATCGGTTACGGACTGCCGGACTTCGCAGAGGAACTCAACTACGGAGTCGATCTATCAACCATCTGAGGGTGGTATCAGATTGATGGGGTGAAGGTGCCCCATCAACCATTAAATCCGTATACCCAGAAAGACATTCAAGAAAAGGTCGTAGCAAAACTGGATGAGCAGAAAGGGCTCAGCTTCCTAGAGCAGTACGCTATGTACATGGGTAAGGCACAGATGCTTGAATTTGGCCTGAAGGGCCTCGTTCACCGAAAATTCAATGTTCCGATTAGTGACATGGAGCGTTGGACGCTGGGAATGACAAAAAACGAGCTAGCCAAGCAGGGTATCCGCCAAGACTTCGTCGCATGCTTGGAAAGGGTTTTGAAGCACCGGAACGACATGGCTCACGAGTTCCTGCTGAACTGTGCTGTCATGAATTCCCTAGGCAACTTTTCGGGCAAAGGTGAAGCCGGCGATCTTTTCCGCGCCTCATATGAGTTGGAGCAAATCATCCTCCTCCATGACTGGTGCGAAGAGCATGACGCCTGGACCTAACCTGTTGCTTCACAGGTAGCTCCGAGACGGCTCAATGCTGAGCTTCTGATCAAGGAAGAATGGATGCCAAAAACCGCTCTGGAACGAGCCTACCTATTGCGCGAGGCTGCAGCCTATGGGCGTCGCTACCCTGACGACCTATTCGAAGCGCGCATGGCTGTTCATGAGGCGCTAGGAGCATCCGGAGTTAACACCTACCGCATTTGCGATTTGCTCCTTTCAAAGCGACCTCCTCTTGATGATGGCGACTGTATTCGATTGGAGTTGATTGCCAGCCTGATCGATGCCGAGCCTGCGGCTCGAGGGGATGACCTACTTGGTCTGTGCGAGATGGCGCTCAGGATGGTGCCGTTTTGACCACCTTCAGACGCAAAAAGCCCAGCGCGGGGCTGGGCTCGTTTGCTCATCAAGGCAGCTCGATGCCCAAGCGCTCTTTGAGCATCTGCTTGCCATAAGCTTTACCAAGCTCCACGAGCATTCCAAGGCCGGCCACGCCGGCCTTCTCGGCTCCGCTTTTGGTCCTGCGCCAGATTTCTGGGTCGCGAACCGTGTCAAGGAACTCATGGCCTTTGTAAGTAAGGCGCGTAGCATTCCACTCGAAGGTGCTCATGCTTCCTACATCATCCGCTTTCAACAAGCCGGCTTCAGCCAGCAGCATTACGTGATATGACGTCTCGGTATCTGATTTACCCGGTATCTCAAGCGGCAACCAGCTATCAGGTTCGTCGTGAGCCTCAACAGCCAGAAGAATATCTCGGACAAGATCTTTATCTAGTTTCATATCAGGGCGCCCTTGAAAACCAGACTTTAGCAGTCACACTGTCCACCCATCCACCCTGGACGCATCCCCAGTAACCGCCCAGCACCCTGCCGTAGTAGCGTTGTGCCTCCCAACGAATCGCCCCGGTCCGTTGCCGGAAAGCCCATGGACTGGGGCATCATGACCTAGGAGGTCTACGTGAGCATTGAAGTGACAACAACGCCAGCGGAGCTTGGCCTTTTCATGGCATTGAATGCCATCGCACTGGCGCTGAAAGCTTCTCCAAATTTCAACAACGACGCCCTGAAAGCGCTGGCGGAGAAGTTCATTCGCGAGGCACCGTCAAGCATACAGGGTGCAGTGGCGAAGGAGGCGTATGAGCGCCCTCTCCGCTTCCTGGCGAACGACCAAACTCAAGCCGTTGAATGGCTCAAACAGAACGGGCTTGCTTGATCGGGTTACCATTAATAGTGATCGATCCATCTGGCGCTAGCTCCCAGCCGCTTGCGCCAGCCTTCCAACTCGCAGAACGAATATAAGCGATTGAATGAGGTGTGCTCTCACTATTTCCTTTGGTACTCATAGCTCCCCCTGCGGCCTGGCCGTTTCATTTCGCGTCTCGATGACGCAACAAAAGGCGCGTCCGGTCGAGCCACGGCCCGCCGAACACGATGATTTCTGATGGCCTGCCGTACAGGTGGTGCAACAGGAAAGGTCCTAGACCGAACACCTCGGTCCGCTCGCCGGGCAGAGCCGGATCTGCACCGAGGTAGATACCGGCATGGTTCGGGTGCGCGGTGCGCCCCACGGCCATGACGACCAGGTCGCCGCGCTGCGGCTGGTTGACCTGATGGAAGCCGGCAGTCTCGTAAGCCTGCTCATAGAGGCTCGGGCCTTCCGCTCTCTCCCACCACCCCTCTTCCCGCGCGTAGGCCGGGAACTCCAGCCCCCATTCCCGCGCATACCAGTCTGCGCAGATCTGCCAGCAATCCCATGCGCCGTGCACGAATGGCCGCCCCAGCAGCGCTGTCTCGCCAGTCGGCGTAATAGTGCGCAGGTCGCCCTCCGGCCACGACAGGATGTGCCAAGGCAGACCGGTGGCCTCGCACATGGCCAGGTCGCGCGGCGACGGCCGACTGGTCGCGTCCGGGTGCGAGTGAACGATGCCGATCACCTGGCCCCGGTCTTCCGCCTCGGCGTACTGCTCCGGGGCAATCCGGAACTCCTCGGTCGGCTCGGTAGCCGTGTTGGTGCACGGGAAGTAGACCTGCTTGCGCCCGACCGCCAGCAGCAGCCCACAGCACTCGCGCGGGTACTCTGCCGCGGCGTGCTGCTGCACGGCGGCAAGGATGTGCTTCCGCATGATCAGCTCCTGGCAATCAGGGACACGGCAGGAAAGCCGCCGAAGGGTATGGGGTTACCGGTGCCATGGCGGACGATACAGCCGCTGTCGAGACAGCCGTTGCACTGGTCCTTCGCGGGGTCATCGGTCGGGTTGCCGTCCATGTCGTAGTAGGGCCCGGTGTAACCACAGTCAGGGCCGCGGTATCCGTTGGTCATGGCCCAGTGGCAAAGCTGAGTCATCTGCCGGCCAATGGTCTCACCACCGACGTCGCCGGGGCTGGCCAACTCCCAGGCCACCACGCCCCCGTTCTCGGAGACCTTCTGATCAAGAAACCAGACCTCGATGCTCTCCTCGGTCGGATCGGCCTCAGGATTACCTTGAGGGAAGTTTTCTGCGTCTAGGTACCGCTTCAGCGTGTGCCGAATGGTCAGCTTGAACTCCAGAAGGTCATCGAAGGCGAGGCACAAGGCGGTAATACGACCGTTAACGTTGCCTACCGAGAGATTCGGACGCACCGCGGTACCGTCCGAGTTGGCACTGATCCCCTCGATCTGCATCGGCCAGGCGCCATATTCTTGGCCCTGCCACCAGATCGACTTGGCAGGGAGCTGGTCAGCATCTGCGCCAGCAGCCTCCAGTTCTTCCGGCGTGTGCGGAATCGCGTGCCCGTGGAACCGGAGGATGTCGGCTCCCCAATCCGAGCCGTCGAGTTCGAACAACAGCACTTCGCTTCCCGGCTCGAGCAACTGGGTATCGTGTGTCAGTGACATGGATGTTCCTTACGGGTGAAAAGCCCGCTCGAAGGTGGCAGCGACCTTGAACTGGTCGCCGCCCAACGGGGTTGGCTTCGGGTCTTTGCAGGTGAATAGGCCTAGCTCACCCAGTGGCGTGGTCCAGAGGAACGCCTTTGCGCCGGCGTGACGGTCGAAGAAGTCCATGACATCCTTGGTCCTGGCCTTTCCGCCGGTGATGGTCACCGGATAGCTGTCTTCCTTGTTGTTGGGGCCATCACCGACCACCTGGCGGTAGCCGTCGCCGAAACGGGACTCCCTCACACGGTACAAGATGTCAGGCGTCTCGCCCCGCTGGGTGGCCCAACGAAACGTTTCGATTGCCATCAGCCTCTCCTATTTACGTTGCGGTAACTCAGGCCTCCGGGGCGCCAGGAATCGGCCACTGCCTTTTCAGCAGCAGCCTGAATCTGCTTATGCATGTTCTGCTGAAGCAGTGCCTGGTCGAGCTCCATGCCCTGCCCGCTCTGATCCTGAGTGCTGACGCTGACAGCCGCGCTGACCTGGATGGATGCTCCACTCGCAGCCTGACCGGATACCTGCCGAGGAACTACAAGCGGTGTGACCAAGCCGCCGTCGGCATAGCCTCGGGTGTTGAGCATTTCGAGATAGCCGAGCATGCCAGGCTGGCTCACAACCTCACGACGAAGCACGAACTCACCCGCATGGACGATACCGGCAGGGTCGTACTTGCCACCCTCACCGGTGAAGCCGCCATCCGAAAACGTCGGGGTGTAGGTCATGCCCGATGACGCACTGCCCAGGCCGTAGTCAAAACCGCTCGAGCCCGCTGCGCTGGCCGCCCCCGAAGCTCCGGACGAGGCAGCGCCCGCCCCACCTCCAAACCAGGCGCCCAGCGCGGTGCCGGCGATGCTGGATAGCAAACCGGAGGCCGCCTGCCGAGTGGCAATCCGCGCCATGTCCGCAAGGATCGACTTGGTGAAGTCCGAGAACGAGAACTTGCCGGTCATAGCGAAGTTCACGACCGCATCTTCCATGCTGGTAAAGGCGCCGGTGAATAGCGACTTCGTCTGCCCGGCGACATCTCGTGCCTGCTCCAAGTAGTTCTGGAAGGCAGAGGATGCCCCCTTGCGCCAGTCTCCCTGTGCTTCCGAGATTTTGTCGTAGTTGTCCACGACTGTATCTCGGTACCCGTCTTCGGCTTTGCTTAGGATGGCTAGGTCGCGCTCGTAGTCGTTCTGGCTGTACTTGTCTGGAGCGGTACGCCTGCGATCAAGAAGCTTTGCACGCTCATCGTTGAACCGGTCGGTTACGCCATCGAGATCGCGCTGCAAGCCCTGCTGGCGATCACCAAGACCGAGACTGTTCGCCGCCCTCGTGCCCGATGCAGACAGCGCGACACGCTGCCGCTCCAGCTGATCCACATAGGCTTGGGTTGCAGCGGTTTGCCTGGCCAGCCGGCCCTGTTCATTGGTCGCCAGCACCGCCAGTTCTGTGTCGGCGTCCTTCTGAGCCTTGACCATGCTGGCCCGTGCATCGGCGATCTTCTGGTCCAGCTGTATGCGCTGTTGCGCGCTGGTGCTGCTACGCCCCCTGGCTTCCTCCAAGGCCTTTATCTCGGCCTCATAGGCGTTGGTGACCTCGGTCTTCTGCTGCTCGATGATCGCGGCGCGCTGGGCGGCGTAGGACTCCTGCGAGATCAGCCCGGCCTTCTGCGCTGCATCCAGTTCTTTCTGGTGGTTCTTGTATTCGGCCAGGATAACGGCCAGTCCGTTCTTCTGGTCGTGGAAGCCGGAGAGGTCGACAGCAGAAGATCGACCACTGGAAGGCTTGTATTTCTCTTCGATTGACTTGCGGGCTATTTCGTATTCGCGGTTGATCTGGTCCGAGTTGACATTCGCTCCTGCCAGCGCTTTTTCGCGGCGCTGATCGAGCTGCTCCAGCTCGTGCTTCTTCTTGGTCTCCTTGTCCAGTCCGTCGAGGTACTGCCTATGAATGGCGTCAGTCGCAAGGATGGCATCAGCCTCTCGCTTCTTGGCGTCGCCGACAGACTTTGCGGTTCCGTCCTGCTCTTTCTGGTAAAGCCTCAGATTGCGCAGGCGCTCTTCGTCCTCTTCACGAGTCCTGCCGCGCTCCATCAGGTTCGGATTGTCCTCACCAATTACCGGAATGGCGCTGTAGGATTGCGGATCCGCCAGCTTGCGCTCAAGTGCTTCGATCTGTTGGGCCAGAGTGATCTCTCTGCCGACGCCATAGGTTGCATCAAGGGCTCCGGCTGCTGCCGATTTGATGCCCTTCCAGGCCTTCTCGATCAGCCCGAGGTTCTCTGTGATTTGCCCCGAACGTTCCTTGATGGTGTCCGCATAGGTGTCGGTGAGTAACTTGGCGGCGCCGATGGTGTCACCCTGCTCTTTCAACGCAACGATCTGCGAGTAAGTCGAGGCAGTCAGGAAGCCGTACTGCTCATTCAGGTCCTTGGCCGCTGCGACCGGATCCTTGCCGATCTTGACGAACTCGGCGACGGTTTCCTCTACGGCGCGGCCTGTAGCATCGCGCCATTCAAGCGCAGCCTCGGTGATCTCGACGAAGCTTCCGGCGGCAACCTTTCCGCTACCCGCCAGCTGAGTCAGCACCTCAGCAGCGGCGCCGGTGGTCCCCACCGTGGCCGATACCTGAGCAGCCATCCCAGACAACCGGTCAGCAGTAGTGCCTGCCACGTTGCCGGTGGTGATCAAGGCCTTCTGGAAGCCTACTGCCTCTTCACTGCCCTTGTAGTAGGCATAGCCCAGCACGCCAACGGCAGCTGCGGCGACAGTGAACGGGTTCACCAGGCTCATGATGTAGCCGCCCAGGGCCTTCACGGCCGGGCCCACGCCCCCGAACATGTCCTTGAGCTGCCCGCCCTGCTGCAACAGCACGGTGAGCGGCGCCTGACCGCCCTGCAGGGACACCACGATGTCGGTGAACTGCGCCGGCACGCCGCGTAATGCTGCAGCCGTGGCCTTGGCCGACATGCCGGTCTTGTTCAGCGCGGTATCGGCACCGCCCAAGGCCGCACGCGCCTGGTCGATCTTCGCCTGGTACTCGCCGAAAGTCTCCGCATCGAGCGCGCCACTGGTGCGGAAGCCCTTCAGTTTCTGCTCCATCTGGTCCAGCCGGCTCATGGCCGCGATGGTCGGGTCGATCTTGCCCAGTAGCTCCTCGAGCGCCTGGCCTTCTTCCCGGTGAGCGCCGGCGGCCTTCTTCGCCGCCTCCGCCTGGCGCTCTTCCGTGGCGATGAGGGCTTGAGCACGGCTGTTGATGGATGCCTGGCGGCTGGCGCTGTCCGATAGAACGGCGTTCGCCTGGGCGGTGACCTCGGCGCTATGCTCGGTCGCCCGGTTGAGCGACTGCACGTACTGGCTGGCCTCAAGCGAGGCCTTGGCCACTGCCAGGATCCTGGCTTGCTGCTCGTCGGAGGATTCGGCAGCTCGCCGACCAGCCTGGGCACCGGCATCCGTAGCGCTGGTAAGCGCCTCCTGCACCTTGCCAGCCTGCGCGGCCTCGGCCCGAAATGCCCCCATGTTCGCTGCAGCGCTGCTGAACGCAGTGGAAGCGTTGGTGACGGCGCGTCCCACGGTGGCCATCTGCTGTGCCAACTCGGTCTGCTTGGCGTTGAGCGCCTGCAGCTCCTGCACAATCTGCCGGGTGTCACTCTGCAGGCTGCCCAGGGCAGTCTCCCAGGCACGCCCGGTTCGTGCGGCCGATTCCTCGCTGCGCTTGCCGGCATCAGTCAGCTGGTCGAGGTTGTCCTTGGCCTCGACGGCATCACCGGAATCGATCTGTAGACCGAGGGAGGCAATGGTGGTCATGATCTACTCCATCGATTCGGCCATGACGGCCAAGGCCTCGACCTCCATGACGCGGAGATCGGGAAAAATGTCGGTGAGGTCGCGGCGCTTGATGCCGAGCATCGAGGCCGTTGCGGGTATGGCGGTGTAGTCCAGGCCAGAGGGCCCTCCAGAAGCCACCCGCCACTGTGTGCCCAAGGCATCGAACAAGCGGAAGGCTGACCATGCGTCTGGCCAGACCTCCACCACTTCCTCCTCGATGTCGCCCGGGGTAAGCCCAAGCACCGCCAGTTGCTCGGCGGAGGGACCGCGCTCGTAGCAGGCCCTGGCCGCCGCTCTCAGTTTCCCAAGCGGGCCGGGCTGTAGGCGGCCTGGTAGGCATCGATGACCGCCTTCGGAGCGCCGGTGCAGGTGCGCACCAGGTCAACGATGGCCTCAGCACTGAACTCGTCTTCCAGGTCCCAGCCAATGACGATCTCGCCTAACTGCTCGGCCTGCAGGGCGATTTCGCCAGTGGTGACCTCCTCCCAGCTCGCACCGTCCTTCTGGACCTTCACTGCCCAGGCGTCCCGCGCCTTGTTCCAGCGATCGAACATCGAGGAAAGGGCAACGCGGTCCATGTAGCGGAACTGGAACTCTACTGGAGCCGGCTCGGCGCCAATGCGCGGAACCTGCACCACAGCGGCGAACTTGGGGTTCTGCGCGATCTTGATCTTCGCCATGAGTGCTCCTTACGCGCCGGCCAGGATGCGAACAGGGCGGCCCGACAGCGCGATGCTGATGGTGCGCGTCATGAGGCTGTTCCGGTCCATGGTTGGGGTGGTGGTGATGCTCACGTAGCCCGGGTAGAGGATCTGGTCGCCGCCTGGCAGCTTGAGGCGCACCACCACGAGTTCCTTGCTGTCACCGTAGGTCTCTACCAGGGCGACGTAGGCCGCGCTTGGCTGGTCCTCGACGGTGATCGACAGGGTGATCGGGTTGCGGTTGGTCGGGAACTGGCGGTCGTCGTCATCCTCCAGATAGCCCACGGTCAGGTACTGCTGCTCACCGCCGGCCGAAGTGAACGCGGTCACCTTGGAGATCTGCGCCCAGGCAGTCACGGGGAGGACCGAGCCTACGCCAGCGCCCGGCGTGTACTTGTCCACGTTGGTGGTATTGAGGCCCTTCAGGGCAAACGTGTCGGCTGCGACGCTGGTGGCGCTGACAGCGCGATCGGCGATGAGTGCCCAGCCGGAACTGACCAGCAGGACGTCGCCGTTGGCAATGTCGTGGTCGGCGGCAGTGGCCATCGGTGGCGCAGCATTGGTCAGGGCGGTGAAGGCGACGGCAGCGCCGAAAACGCTGGCGATTTCCAGCGCAGCGCCGTTCGGCAGCGGGAATTTTGCGGCCATGGAATGTTTCCTCGTTGTTGCCCGCCGGGCGGCGGTTGGTTATGCCCCAGCGGGCGGTTGGTCCGCGACTCCGCGGTAAGTGAAGCTGGCCGGGACCGTGTAAGTCGCCGACTCGGGTATGGTGGGGCCCTGGTCAATTGGCTCGGTGACCAAGCCCTCGAAACCGTTGCGGCTGAGCACCGAATCCACGCGGAAGAGGCTCGAAAGCTCGTCCACCAGAGCCTCAGCGGTTTCCAGAGGTTGGCCCGCCGGGCAGACGATGCTCACCTGGTAGACGCCGGTGTACTCGTAGGCTTCGCCGCCAAGGTAGCGGCAGGTGGTTGCCCCTGGCAGTTGATAGGCCTGCAGGTAGGTTTCACCTGGCAAGGCAGAAAATTCTTGCTCGAAGTTCGCGACCCGGATCGGGCGCGCAGTCGCCCAGGCCATGAGCTTGATCTCGATGGCCTGGCGCGCTCGTGCATGGCTCATACGCTGTTGTTCCTGGTGGCTTCGTCGACGATGCGCTGGAAGTTGGCTAGGGTGACCCGGACCATGCCGGCTGGCGCCTGCGTTGAATGTCCGTACTCGAGCGGAATGGCGTACGGCAGATTGTTCACGATGTAAGCGGTTTGGCCGATGGTCAGGGCCTGCACTCGGGTGATGAGCGCGGTAATGGCCTCGCTACCCGACGGGTCTATTCGGTCGAGCTCCTCAGTAGCCGGCGAATCGATGGAGAACTGCCAGTTACCCCGGAAGCGGCCACCGACGTATCCCTTGCCCGCTACCAGGCCATTGGTGGCGAAGTTCTGCTCGCGCTCGGTCTTGGTGAGGGGCTTGGCGTACTTCACGCCTTTGCGCAGATTGCCGGCCTTGGTGAAGTTGTCCTGGTTCAGATTGATCAGGGTGTTGCGTACCGCGACCTTGAAGTCGTAGTCATCGGCAGCCCTGTTGGCCTTGGCCCGGTGGGCCACGTTGGCCGCCCACAGCTCCGGGTTGCCGACCGGCGACATGCGGATCACGCTGCTGCCGATCTCGATCACAATCTCGCGGAAGGTGGCGTCCAGGGCTTGCTCCGCCTGCTCGGCGAATGCCCGTATTGCTTCGGCGAAGCCACCCTGCTGCCCGCCGTACCGCTGGGCCATGTGTGAGCCGCGCGCCATGTCACCTCCTCAGCTGAATGGTCCAGGTCGCCTGGGCTGGGTCCTCTGAAACATTGAGCACGCGATAGCCGCCCACCTGGTCGCCAATCTTGGGCGCTGCCGGGACATCACTGACAGCGCCGGCCTGCCCCTCGAATAGTTCGCTCTGGAGTACCAACAGCTTCACATCCTCGGTCTGGATGCGGGTACCGTCGATCTCCTTGGCCAGATAGCTGCCGAACACGCCGCGGCCGTTGTAATAGGTGGTCGAGGCCGGGACGGTGCCGCCGATCTCGGGGTCGTATCCGCCCTTTACAGCACGGCTCCCTACAACCGGCTTCACCGCATCGGCCAGGCCATCTGGATCGTCGAACGCTTCCGCCAACTCGGTCTGGAGTTCTTCGCGCATGCCCATGGGTCAGATCCTCTTGAGCATTACGGTCCCCGAGCGCCGGATCCAGGGAGCGATGAGGTCGAGGGCGAAGTTCTCGCCAGCGGAGCGATCTACAGATCCAGCGACGTAGGTCTTGCTGGTCGAGGTGCCAGCCTGGGCCGACACCGTCTTGCTCTGCACCTCGCGCTGGGTGTCCTTGTAGAGCTTGCCGGCCGCAGCCAGCTTGGCCACCTGTGCGCCGGCAGTCACGATGGCATCCGGCACTTGGTCTGGCACCGGTCGCTTGATCTTGGCCGTGAGCCAGGCATTTGCCATGGCAACGGCGAGGACCGCATCACCGTTGCCTGCCCAACCCTGCCCGAGCGCCTGGTCGACGTCAGCGGTGGTGATGAAGTCGGTCATGGCTTATTCCTTCGACGGGATGAGGGCCTGGAGATCGGGCTTATTGAGGGCTGGGTCGAAGGTGATGCCCTGGGCCGTCAACCACTCCTTCAGCTCCGGCACCTTCATCTTGTGAGGGTCGGTCTCGTCGCCGCCCTCTTCCCCGATCGCCTTGTCGATCTCGGCCTGGCTGCTGACTGGGGCGTAGCCGTTCGGCGGGTAGTTCGACGCTTTGTAGCCCTGCTCCACCCACTGGGCGATAGTCGGGCCATCTAGGCGCAGACCTTCCTCGATCTCGCTCACGCTGATGCCCTGGCGTTGGTACGCCTCGCCGATGTGGGGAGCATCGCCCTGCACGGACACCGAGGTAGCGCCGTCGATCACGCCGAAGAACTGGTCCAGGCGGCGATAACAGGTGCCGCGCTCGATGCCCGGGGTGTTGGTGTAGATGACTTTCATGCTGATCTCCTGCGCAGGGCGCCAGGCCGGCGCCCCGCATCATGGGGTCAAGGGGTGGCGGTGCCGCTGATGACGGCAGCGAACGGAACCTGCTTGCGGTCGAAGACGCGCTTCCAGTTCGCTGCGGCGGCGTACTGGACTGCAGTCGGGCTCAAGTTGCGGTTCTCGCTGCCCTGCCAGCTGAAGCCAGCCGGCTGAAGGATGAAGGTCTTGCGCTCCCACAGGACCTCGGCGCCGCCGCCGTTGCCGCCGCCAGGCTTGCGCTCCAGCTCGACTGGCTTGGTCGGATCGCCCTCGCCATAACCGAAGGCTCCCTGGCCGAAGAACAGCGACAGATACTGGCCCGGCGCGTAGGTCAGGGCGTCATCCATGAACACTGGTTTGCCCAGGTAAGTGGCCAGGATGATCTTGCCCTGCGAGTCGCGCAGGTACTCGATCATGTCCTGCTTGACCATCTGGTTCATGACCACCGAGTGCACACCGATAGCGGCGAACATGTCGGCGGCGTCGCCGGCGGTGAAGGCGGCGTCCTGGAAGGCATTGGCGCTGATCGAGGCGCCCGAGTCCTTGACCATGTCGCCTCCGTTCTGGGCGATGTTGGCCGCGATGATGCCCCGGCCGGCGCCCATCAGGTAGCGCTGCCACTGACGAGTCCAGTAAGTACCGAAGCGGTTGCGGATGTGCTGCATCGGCTCGGCGTTGGCCAACTCGGCAGCCAGATCGGAGACACCGTAGCCCTTGTTGAGGTACAGGGTGCGGGCACGCATGCTGCCCTGCTCGGCCTTGCCTACCGCGCCCTGGTCATCAGGGTCGTCGTTGGAAATGTTTGGCGCCTCGTCGGCGTCGAGATCTTGCCAGTAGCTGATCTCGGAGGTGCCCTGGCCGTTCTTGGCGATGTCGTCCAAGGTGGCCGAGCGGGTGATGATGCCCGACTCGAAGACGGCGGTCTTCTCAGGGGAGTTCACCGGCTCCAGGGTGCCGTAGTAGTCGGAAACGAAAATGTCCGACAGTTGGGTGGTTGCCATGGGTTAGGTTCCTCGGGTGGCTTGGAGTTTTTTGAATGCTTCGGGGTTGTCACGAGCCATCGCAGCGCGTTCGGTCTCGGTGTACTCACCCCATTTCTTCGTGGCCTTGCCACCGTTGTCGCCGGTCTGCCCGGCACCCTGAGCCCTTGGCCACAGGTGGGTAGCGGTTTCGCGCAGCGATTCCGCCCATTCCAGAGGAGACAGTGGGGTTTTGCCGTCCTTCCCGTACACGACTTCGCCGGCACGGTCGGTGGCAACGGGCTCGCCGTCTTCGCTCAATTTGAAGGTGCCGCGGGCGCGGAGGATGATGTCCTCGGCAGCCTCGGGCAGCGCACCGGCCTTGATGGCAGCAGCGCGGATGGAGTCGGCCAACACCTTGTCGCTGTACTTGGCAGCAAAGGCTTCGGCCTTGTCCGCACGTTCGTTGGCGGCCTTGACCTGTTTGTCCAGGTCGGTGCGCAGGCGCTCGGTGCGGCGGTTGATTACCTCGTCCAGCTTGCCCTCGGCGATCAGCTTGGTCTCTTCGTCCTGACCGGCTTTGGCCAGCAGGCCTTTGACCGCTTCGATGTCCAAGCCGTCGAACTGGCCTTTCAGCTTGTCCAGTTCGGCCTTGATGGTCTTGTTGGAGCCGATCAGCTCGGTGTTTTTGGACTTGAGGCCCGAGACCTCGCCGTCCAAGTATTTCTGGACCTCGCTACCAAGGACTGCCTTGAGAGCGGCGGCTTGGGTTTCGTCGAGAGTCAGACCGTGGGCGGATGGGTCAAAGTCGAATGGCATGTGGCTATCCCCTGGGGACTGGTTGGCCCGCCTCGCGGGCATAAAAAAACCCGACACTTGGCCGGGTTCAAATTGAGGTTTAACGCTTGGGTATTCGCTCGCAGTCGGGGACTAGCTGGTTCACCCGCTTGAGCATCGACATGAGCCCACCATGCAGCCCAGTCTTGGTCGCTTTCCGACGAGACAAATGCTCTTTAACCAGAAGCCCGGGCCCGTTGTAGATCTCTTCGAATGTGCCGTCACGATTCATTCGAATGCCTAGGTAGTAGTCAGGAACATGATGTACTGGAAACGTGAGGCTTGTTCCGAACGTTGTTTTGATCTGCACATTGCGTCCATCATCAGTAACCGCATCGTGGTGCTTGGTTAGCCCTTCATTCAGAGTCAAGCAGTAAGCCAGACTCGCCACGACCTCCCCGATGTCTCCGACCAGGCGTCCATCAGGAGTGAATGGCTTGCCCGGATAGGCCTCTTGAAGCATTGCGACTGCGGTGAAAAGCCCATTCAAGGCCTCTTCAATCTTCGACTGGATGGCTCGGTCCATGCTAGCTCCTTAAGTGGAGCTGAGATGCTAACTCAGATTCCCGCCCTCTCGAACGCCAACGGCTCCAGCTCCTTGAGCTGATCCAGCGTCAGCGGCTTGAAGTTCTTGTCCAACTGCAGCGAGGCGAACCGCTCCGCAGTAAGCCCGCCATCGCGGAACAGCTTTGCGCGCACCGGTCCCAGCGCAGCGTCCTGGAACGCCGGTGGCTGCGTTTTCAGCCATTGGTAGTAGCTGAGGCTGGCGGAGACCTGCGCGCCGCCAGATGCGCCCACAGATGCGCGCGTGGCGCCCTTCGCGAATGCTGCTGAAAGCTTGGTGATGGGCGTGATGGTCGTGCGGCAGTTGATGTGAAAAGGCGGCACCGGCCCCTTCCCTATCTCGAACTCACGCCCGTCCAGGCTCTTGCACTGCTGGCTGGTCTTCCGGTCGAGGGTGGCCACGATGCGGTAGCCCGGAACGAGTTCGGCGTTAGCGGCGAGCGTCTCCATGCGTGCCGTCGCGGACACGTGCTGCACGGCGGTGTGCACAACCGACCTGGCGTTGCGGTTACTGACCGCCAGCACGCCATCGGTGAAGTTCTGCGCAGCAGTACCCCGAATGGCCTGGGTGATCTCTGCGTTGGTCTGACCCTGCACCACGCCAAGGCGGATGGCGTTGGTCACCCGGGTAGACTCAGTGCGCGTCCAGCCGCTCAGGAAGGGCTTCAGCAGCGTACCGCCGTCGATCCCTGCCACCTGAAGGGGCTGCGTATTGATCGCGGCCCGGATCAGCGAGTCGGTCGGCATGATGGCATTGATGAGCAGTGCCTTGGACAGGCTCCGGCTTTCGAAAGCGGCCAGGTATAGCGCGATGTCCACCAAGTCTGCCTGCATGCGATCGCCAAACGCTTGGTAGATGCCCAGCAGCTTGCCGCCTACACGGCCCAAAAATTCTTCAAGGCGCGTCCGGCTGTATGTCGTCAGTTCCCGGCGCGTAAGCTGGTCACGCACTTGTGTGTCCACCAGGCGCAGGACCGTCTCGAACTTCTTGACCTCACCCGCTTTAAGCCGCTCCAGCAGCACCGCGTGCCGACTGACCTGTTCCAGCAGCATCTCGTCCGCCGTTTGCGTCGGTTTCGTCGCCATCGTCTTTGTCCAGGTTGATGCCGGCCGACTCACGTTCTTCGCTTATCAGTCCGGCCTCTTCGTCGTAGGCCCGCTCGGGCAGCTTGCCGGTGGTGAGGTACTGCCAGTAGGTCTCGGCGCTGATCGTGCCGGCCATGACGCTCTTCTGCAGCTCAGCCAGCACCTGGGCGTTGGCCTCTGGGATTACGAACTCGGGCTTGACCGTGAAGACGACATCATCCGGGTTGTAGCCAGTCCACTCAGCCGCGTAGCGCAGTGCTTGCTCGATGGCGGCCGCCGCGGTGATGACGATGCTGTGCAGCGTGGCGTGCTGGTCGTTCTGGCGCGTCTTGCGGGCCTCGCCCGATTCCGTGCCGGACACGTCCATGACCTTGGCGCCTGCCTCTAGGGCCGCGTTCTTCTGGTCTTCCATCGCAGTGCGGACGGCCTGGATGCCAGCGCCCTGGAACTCCAGATAACCGCACGCCCCCTTAGGCCCCAGATCCCAGGCTGCCGATGGTCCGGTTACGCTGAGTTCCACGCTCTCGTCCAGGCCGGACACCCACGGCTGCGGGTGGCTGGTCTGGTGCAGTGCGGTGAAGTAGTCGGCGCTGAGCTGGTACGACTTCAGCGCGGCCCGGGCCATGGTCAGCAGCGGGATCTCGTCCACGTCCGGGGAGTTGTCGGTGGATCCGCAGTAGATGACCGGGATGTAATCCAGGGCGCGCACCAAGTTGTTGCTGCCGTCGACAGTGCCCAGTGGGCGGTCGTCCTCGATCAGCTCGCCGGCCTCGTTGCGCACGCCAGTACGGCAGACCGAGCCGTCCATGTAGAACTCGCGATAGACCGTCTCGCATTCGTGGCTGTATCGATCCTGCTCCTTCCGCCTGAACTCGCGGAACACCGACAGCACCAGGTCCTGACGACCACCTTGGTCGGCGGTGTCCCAGTTGATAGCGTTGCGCACTGCGTAGGTGGCGAAGTACGGCTGGCCCGCGTCATCGATGTTGACCACCAGCGGCACCCGGCCATGGGAAATGGCTTGGCGCACGATCCGCAAGAACAACTGGGTCAGGCCGAATCCATCAGCCGTGGCGTTATCCTCCAGGCTTTTGAGGCCGGCGGGCAGCTTCACCTCGGGGATTAGACGAGAAACCAAACCCATCATCGAGCGCAGGGAATCCCGCACCCAGTGTTCGTACTGGGCCCTGGCGGTGTAGTTCAGGTACAAGTAGGCATTGCCCGCGCCGTCCAGCTTCTCGGCCTCGGTCATTCCGCTCGGTTTTGGCAGATTTCGCGGATTGCGCTTGATCGCGCCCTCGCCTTCCAAGGCGTCGTCCATCATCCGCCACTCGTCGATGTGAGCGTCGTAGTCTGGGTTGGTGGATTGAACAGGCATTACGCCAAACCTCCGATGCGGCGGGTGCCGGCGGACTGAGTCTTGATCGGGAACCGCTTGGCGATGAAATAGCCTGCGGCGTCGTTCATGTGGTCGTGCCCCTTCTTCGGGTCTTTGTCCGGCTCACCCTTGTCGGTGTAGGTCTGCCGCTCCAGGCATTGGGTCAGCTGCGGGCATTGGTCGATGTTGACCTTCAGGCGCCTCTCCCCGTAGGTGTTGAGGAACATGGAGTTGACCGCGTTGATCCGGTCTTTCACGCCGGGGTTCTGTGAGTCGACCACGACGGTGAAGCCGGCCTTCTTGAGCAGGGACAGGTCCGATTCGCTGGCGTTCTTGCTGCTGGTGTTCTGGCCGCTGGCGTCGGGGTACACGGAAACGCTGTGGCCGGAGAAGCGAACCTTGATCTTCTCGATCATCTCCGGGGTATCACGCACCGAATGGAACTCGTCCAACGCCAGCGGCAAGCCGTCGCGAACCACGTACACGACCGCGGCCATCTTCATGACGTTGAAGTCCATGCCGATGTGCACGGCCTCTCCCGGCTTGATGCGCTCGCTGGTGCGGCACTCGGCACGGTCGAAGGTGTAGTAGACCACCCCTGCGTAGTTCTCGAACCCTGCCTCGTATTCCTGGCGGAACGTGCGCGGGTCCATCTTGCGGCGAGCCGCGTCCAACTCTTCAGCCGGGACGTTGCCGCCCTGCAGCGAGGTGTACTGCCAGCTCTTGTGGTCTGGCTCACCACCTGGCTGGCCGTCGCGATAGGTGTCGTAGCAGTGGTTGAAGCCCTTCGGAGTGCCGATCCGCAGCGCATGTCCGCCCTTCCTCGACTCCCCGGTCTGGGGGATCGTGTACTGGCAGGTGGAGAGCATTGGCCTGAGCACTTCTTCCCAAGCCGCCCACGGGCAGTCCGCCCATTCATCCACCAGGACGAAGAACAAACCGGAACCCCGCAGGTTGTCGTAGTTGTCGAGACCGACCACACGCATGATATGGCCGGACTTGAGGGTGATCGAACATTCGGTCTCGTTCGGCCGGGTGGCGCGCCATGCTTCGGGGATGGCCTGCTTCAGCCGACGCCAAAAGACCCGTTTGGCCTGCTTGAACGTCGGCGCGCCGTACCAGATCTCGTCCTCGATGCTGACGCCCCACTCCGCCGCCAGCCGGGCCGCGCGGCGCATCTCCGCCTTGCCGAGGAAGGTCTTGCCGAATCGCCGCCCACACACCGCATCGCGGAAGCGCGCCTCAGGCTGAAAGCCCCAGACGTAGATGTTCGCCTGCTTCGGCGTCAACTTTACCGGCGGGTCATAGGTACGGGGTAGTCGGGACACCTTCGTCTGGCTCCAGCTTGTACTCAGCAACTGCGTGCTGCTGGTCCGCCTGGGAGCCCAGGGGCTTGTCGGGTTCGATCTTGCGGTTGACGTACATGTCGCCGCATTCCTTGGCGGCCTGCTCCAGCAGTTGGGCAGTCAGCGCCATATTCCTCATGCTCTCGGCCTTCTCAGCCATCCGACCCAAGGCACGCAATCTAAATGCACGATTGGCGATTGGGATCTCCGCCGTCTCCTCCCGGAAGCGCTTGCGAGTGTCCTCGAACAAGGTCCGCCACTTAGCTGCCAGGTTGGCTCCGGCGCGCTTGGTCGGGTCGTGTTGCTCCACCTGCTGGCGGGTCACATCGATGTCAAACTCTTGCTTTACAGCTTGTGAGACCTGGGTGGGCGTGTCGAAGCACGCTAAAGCCTGAACGATGAAGGCTTTCACATCGCTTTTCAGGGCTGCCATAGATTGGGTTCCGTCTCATGCCTGTCTCACATCAGGCCGACTTGAGCAGACAGGTTCCGCAGGCCCTCGAAATGTTGATCTTGGCCACCTCGGGCGGCCGGCTTGCAGCGTCGATCAGCTGCTGTACGTCATGGCTGGCACCGTAGCGCCTCACCACGCCAACGAATTCCTCGACGTCGTGGCCACGCAGGTAGAGCTTGGGCAGCCCGTCGCGGGTGAACTTGGGTGCGCCGAACTCATCAGTCGCTTGAGCGATGTGATAGAGCTCGTGTTCGACGAGGGCGCAGAACTCAGCGTCGGTGCACTGTGCGCAGTAGTCGGCGGCCAGGGTGATTAGGTAGTCGGGCTCCTCACCGAACCATTGCCGCATCTGCTGCTCTTGCCGGGCCTTCTGCCAGCCACCGGCGCGGAACATGAGCTGCTCGGCCTGCCCAAGGACAATTCTCCCCTGCTTCGCGAACCCGTTGGACGCCCACAGCACGCCGATGTTGGCGTCAATCAGGTGGGCATGCTCCGGGTTATGGATGCTGCCTGTGTCCGCAAGGATCTCGGCTTCCGCCCACTCCCAAACCTCAGGCGCCGGGCGTAGAGTCAGCCACAGCGATTCCAGCAAATCGGCCGGCGGCATCGGTCTACTCATAAGTCACGCTCAGCTTGATAACGGGGCAGGTTGACGCTATTGATGGCAATCCACTCATGAGCAAGGAGCCCAAGATGAACGAGCGCTACGCCGCAAAGAAAGTAATTACCGCAAGTGTGCAGGGGAACAGTGGCGGCCAAAACACCGGCACCAGCTCCACCTTTCATTGGGAGGTACAGGAAAGGTCTACAGGGCACAAAGTCGAAGGCCCCTTCGTGGGCCAGGCAGAAGCAGAGAATGCTTGCCTAAGGTTGAACTATCCTCGCCCTTGATCCTGAAGTGCCGCACACCTGCGGCACACCTACCTTGCCCCAGGAGAGCATATGGATTTTGACCGAGACGAGGCTGTAGCAATCAAAGCTGAACTGCAGCGATGGCATGACGAAGCTCGAAGTCTTATCAACGACGCTTCCGACAAGTCAAGGCTGTCCGGAACTAGCATCGACTCTCTCAAGTCAAGGTTTGTAACACTGAAAGCCGAGATTAAGGAGGCTGCAAAACACGAGACGCTTTCCCGGCGCAAGGCTGAGAAAACAGATCTCGAACGATGCTACTTTGGTCCCGCAGTCAGAAGCACCTCGGCGAACTTCCGCATGCGGACAGATACAAGTCCACACAGTGAGCTTTGGTCGAGAGGGCTTTTCGAAGTGGAGATGGAGCTTTTGTACAAGCTGCACAGTATCGAGAAACTGCTTAGCGACCACTCTTAGGTGCGCGCCACAAAACGGAGCAACTCTGTTTTGTGGCGCGGCTACGGACTTACCCGATTGAGGGCCTCATCAGCCTTGTCGGCGGCCTGGGTGGCGGTGGTCGCGGCTTTCGACGCCTTGGTTGCTGCGCTCTCGGCCTTCCGGGTCAACTCATCCAGGCGCTGGTCGCGCTCTGTTATAGCTGCATCGTAGGCAGCACGGATCTCGGCTACCTGGTGGGCCTGGGTACTGGCCATGGCCCAGTAGGCCGACTGCCAGCCGAGAACTGCACCACCTGCGATCAGCAACGCAGCAATCACCCACACCTCAGCCCGGCGCCACCAGCGGCGAGCAATGAATTCAATTGCGCACTTGTCCATCAGGCTGTGCCTCCAAGCTGGGAGCGAAGCCGGGAGATTTCGGCGCTCTGGGTGGTCACCTTCTCGGTGAGCTGGCCCACCTGGCTGGTGAGAGCTTCGATCTTCCCCTCCATCCGCCCTACGGCTGCTGCAAGCTCGTTGCGCTCCTTAGCGAACTGGTCGGCGCGAGCCTCGGCCAACTTGCGGGCCTCGCGCTCGGAGTCGAGCAGTTCATTCAGCCGGCGGACCGTGCCGATGTCGGCATTGTCCATGGCGCGGTCTGTGGCGTCCTTGGAAAGGAACTTGCGCAGCCACAGAAAGCCGCCCAGCAATACGGTGCCCGTTCCGCCCAGCCAGGTGGCTGTGCCTGGGCCGAGGTCGGTCGGGTCCATCCAAGATCTCCAGAAATGAAAAAGCCCGCACAAGGCGGGCAAGGGGAGCTACGCAGAAAATGTTAAATCTGGTGACTGTAGAACAGCGAGTACGACTCGATACCGTCGTTGGGCTGCTTAATGCCAGCGTTGGAGTAGTGAATCGCTCGGATGCCAACCTTCTGCGTCTCGCCGATCTTCAAGCCCGCACCGATGCGGTCTTCGAAGTTGAAGGCCGAACCAAAGTCCTGGTCACCTGCGGACGTACCGGAGAAGACCGCCAGGCCGATGCCAGCCTCAACGAATGGCTTCACGTTACCGCTGCCGAACTCGTAAACGAAAACTGGCGCAAAGGACAGCGAGTGAGCGCCACCGGAAGCATCTCCTGCTTCCCAATAGGTATACCCAGCATCCCAGTAACCGGTTAGACGGCCAGTACTGGATTCAAACCAGCTTTTATCCCAGTTAAAGCCAACGCCTGCACGCGCCGTAATGCCGCCTTGACTTGTCGCACCCAGCGCACCGGAAAGCTCAGCTGCTCCGGCAGACGCAGCAAAAAGGGACAGTGCTGCAGCAGCTAGAACGGTTTTCATAATCACGGTCTTCCATGTTTGTTTAGTTAGCAACCTATCAGAATCATAGCGCCATCAAAACGTTCCGTGCTACACAAAAAAAAATCTGACCTCGCCAGAGGTGGCGTCGGGCCTCTTGAGGCCCTCTTCGGGCAATAAAAAACCCGGCTCATTGGCCGGGTTTCTTTTCGTCACTCCTCAACACGCGCAGGAATGACAGGATGGAGCAAATTTACGACATGGCGACATGATATTGCAAGCCCTTTTGAGGGCCTTTTCACGCGGCCTCGTCGAACAGCACACCAATCGCTTCAAGCATGTGTTGCGCCTCGGTCAGCGCCTCATTCACCAGCGACTCCAGAGCCCCCTTGATGGCCCGATTCCAGCGCTGGTAAGTACGCTCGGTCAGGCCCTGGGAATCCCAGTTGGTCATGTCGTAGTTTGACTCGGCCAGAACGATCATCTCGCCAGGCTTCACCTCGGCCACGGCGCGGGCGTTCTTGTTGGCGCGCTCAGCAGCGGCGGCAGCAGCCTTGTTGCGCCAATCCCACTGCCCTTCCCGTTCGTTCTCGCGCGGATCAGGCGCTTTGAACTGCGGCACCTTGCGCTGAACCCCCTTAGTTTGCTGCGGGACAGCCCAGACCAGAACGGCCTGCTGAGTGAAGCGCTTCGGCGCCGGGGTTGGCACGATGGCAACCAGGCGGCCAATGGAATCAATCTTGCGCCCCTTGTGCGTGCTGTACTTCGCCACTAGGGCATTCCAGTGTCGCGGGCTGAGCTGCGCGTGCAGCAGCTTGTGCACGATCGAGTCAGCCAGCAGCGCGGCATCCTTTCCCGAGATCTCGCCCTTGAGCTTGCTGGCCTGCACTCGCGGCTCGACATTGCAGCCGCCGGCGCTGTTGATCGTCTCGGCCGCCAGGGCGCGAACCACCGCTGAAATCACGTTCTGATAGCTCATTGATTGCCCCCTGTCCGCTTGGCCTTTCTCAAAATGAATTCTTCGTAGTAACGCTTGCGGCGTACCGCGCCGGCCCAGGACAGCGCGCCGGCCGACACCACTATCAGCGCCGCCAAAATCAGAAATGCCCATGCTGGCGTCATGCTGCTTGCTCCTGTGGCTGGATACGGACGCGCACAGCGCCGCCCTTGGTCGTTTCCTTGCTCACCCTGATCTGGGTGGCGAACACGTTGTCATCAATGCCCAGGGCATCTGCCAGGCCGTCACGGCCAGCCTTAAACATCGCCAGCAGGTTGTCGTCGTCGCGCCGGCGGCGATCCGGCGGCACGAACTCGAGCATGAGCAGCGCGTCACCTTCCGGCGCCTTGATTCCGGCCTGCTTGGCAAGCAGGTGACAGGCTGACCGATAGGACCTGGCCGCCTTGCTCTTCCTGGCCCAGTGCACCCGTGCATTTGGGCTGCATGCGGCCGGTGGCCACGGTAGTGTCAGTTCCGTCATGCGGCCCCCTTCACGGTCAAAATGCCGGCCCGGATCAGGGCCTCATGAGTCTCAGCGATCGCCCGTGGCATGTCGGACCAGTCCACTTCGCCCTTCCCGCGACCATCGAGCACGTCGTGACAGGCGCTGCAGGCGTAGACCGCCACGGTGTCGAAGCCCTTCATGCCCATGCCTTTCTGCCCGCAAGGCAGGTGGGCCAGCACAGTGGTGTCCGGGTTGAAGTTGCAGATGCCAGGGATACGGACGGTGCAGTCCTGGCCGCGGGCGCTCTCGCGAACCTTCTTGCTGACTACGCGCATGGCTCGGCCTCCTTGGCTTTCTGCTGCTCGGGCTCGAAGTCACCACGCAGGGGCATCAAGTTCCTTGGATTGGCAACGCCTATGTCATCCACGCGCACCACATCGCCGTCTACGAGCAAACAGGCGAGTCCAATAATCCCGTCTCCCTCCACCAGCCAGCCGCTTTCGGCTAACGTCACGGCCTTCCGGCCATCAGGCAGCTGGTAAATATCTCCTTTGCTCAAGTGCTGGACCAGGGTGCATGTCTTGCCAATGTTCTCGACAAATCTGAATGCGCCCACGATCAACGCCAGGTCGCCCGGCTTGAATTGATGGCTCATCAGTAACGCCCCTCCCACAGATCCTTCTGGCTCCAGCGCACCTGGTGCTCAGCGCCGAACGCCTGAATCCACTCCAGCAGGCTCGCGCACTGCTTCACGCTGAGCTGGCTCGTGCGTTCGTACACGACGTCGAAGCCATTACCATCTACCGCTGGTATCAACTGAGGCTGTTCGCCGCTCTCACGCAGCCAGGCGGCCGTCAGGAGGCGCTTCCAGATCAGTACGTCCCACTTCTTCCCGGCGTGCTCGACCTGGGCGGCGATATCGGACAGGCAGGCGTGCAGTTTTCGGTTCTGCTCGCCGCTGCGGTCCTGGTCCTTGATGACGATCTTCTTGGGCTTGGTGAAGTCCTGGGCCTGCAGCACGCCGAGCAAGCGGTTGGCGTCGGCCATGCTGTGCATCACGAAGTCAGCCACGGCTCGCCTCCTTGGCCATGGCCGCCACGGGGCAAGGCCAAGCCTCCATGTACGCATCGACCCGCTCGTTGATTTTGTCCTTGTACCCGTCATGACAGATCACTACAGCTGACAGAGCTTCGGCACATTGGACTCGGCAAATTGCCCAGTTGTACCGCTCGGCATCCTTGCGCAATTCCGCAATGACCTGGTTCTGCGCCTCGTACCCGGTGCGCAGTCCGGCGAGTTCGGCCTTTAGCTGGTCGCGCTGGCAGATCTGCGCATCGCGCTCGGCAAGGAAAGCGGTGCGCCAGGTTTCCAGCAGCTTGATCTCCGCGAGCAAGGCCAGGATGGTGGACGGGCTGGCGCACATGGAAAATCGTTTCTGTTCGTCCGTCAGCCCAAAGTCAGGCCGCCAGTCCGGAAGATCGGAATGTGCAGCCTCAGCCAGCGCCTTGAGTTGTGCTTTATCGATGGTCATACCATGGCCCACCTTGCGTTGAATTTGTGCATAGCCGCATCAGCGACACTGGTCGCTTGGGTATGATTCATGCCTGCTGCCAGAGCGGCTGCATAACAGCGGCTCCAGTGCTGGCAGCGAAGTTCGTTCATGGTCATGGCGTCACCTTCAGACCCTGGGCCTCGATTGCCTCACGAGCCTTGCGCTTGCGTAGGTAGATTTCGACCCGGCGGCGCTGGGCCTCCTTGCGCTTCTGGCGATCCTTGCGGATTTTCGACTCGACAATGATCGACCGAACCTCGGCGAGCTTGGCCTTTGTCTTCTCGCTGGCGTGCGTCGAGACTTGGCCGGTGATGAGTCCAGCGATTGCCTGGCCGTCGACCGTGACCGGAGCGATCCGCAGGTCTGCCAGGTGCTTGTTGGCCGATTCCTGGCTGATCAGCTTGGCGCGGACAGCACCCTCGATTGCGGTTACCCGGCGGGCCTGGTCGTACCCCAGGGATACTTCCCACTTCACCGGCTTAGCCTCGGCCCGGGCGAACGTACAAAGGCGCTCGTAGGCGCTCATGAACGCCATACGAGCCCCAATCTTGTCGCCGACCTGGAGGACGGGATCTGAGGCAGCCATGGCTTGGCGGATCTCAGGGGTGAGCAGGACGGTGTCAAACTCATCGCTGGCCGAAAGCGCGATTGCCCACGCCTCGTCCTTGCCTGGACGGCCGTCAGCAGCGTGGATGCGCTGCATGATCGCGCCAGTGGTCAGCTTGCCCGTCAGCTCGACACGACAGGCCTTCAGGGCGGCGGCCACGGTATGCGCAGGGAACTCAGCAAGGTCATCAGCCATCAGCTCGGCCGCATCAGCGCTGAGCGTGTAGCCAAGCGTTTCCGCAGTAGCGCAGATGGCGAGAGCCAGCTGGGCAACCTGCTCCTGGGTCATGCGGTCAGATGAGGAATTCATTTCCCGCTCTCCCCTCACGTTTCAGGATGCGCGTGGCCGCTTCCTGGCCGGCGGTCAGGTTGGCCTGCTTGCGCTCGATTTGCTGGGCGGTGGTCGCATTCATTTGGCGATTGGTGACCCACTGGGTGTGGTAGGCCTCGGCCTTGGCCAGCAGGTCGCCCAGGTTGTGGCAGCCGTTGATTAAGCGAGCGTCATTGATCGTCAGGAAGTACGCGGCCACATGGTGGGCGACGTCGACGCCGAGACGGCTGATCAGTTGGCCAACCTGCCCTCCGGCCTTCGCGTTCCATACCGGCCACGCGTGGTAGCGCTTGCGGTAGGCCATGGCGTAGTTGGCCCAGGCCTTGAAGGTTTTGCAGGACTGGTCTTTCGGCCCTGGCATATCGGCCGGGATCTCGCAGCGCGGCTGCTGAGCCGTAAACGGAACCACGATACCCTCCGCGACCACGGCTTCAGCCTGGGGCGCAACTGGTTCAGTGACTGGTTCCTTTACTGATTCAAAAGAGTGACTGGTTCTGGGTGCAGCTCCTGCACTACCCCTAGTGAATCTGCTGCACTATGGGGTGAACCTGCTGCACTACCCTGGTGAACCTGCTGCACTACCCCTAGTGAATCTGCTGCACCACTCAAGGTGAGGTAGTAGATGTTCGAGGAGTTTCCCTTTGGCCCACCCTTGCGAATCTCCTTGCGCAACAGGCCGGCAGCGCAAAGGGTGTTGATGTGATTCATGACCGAACGCTTGCTGATCTCGCACTGATCTGCGATGTGCTGGTACGACGGCCAGCACTCACCCTGGTCGCTCGCGTTGTCGGCCAGCTTGATGAGCACCAGCTTGCGCAGCGGATTGCCGACCTTGGTCTTCATGGCCTTGACCATCAGCTCCATGCTCATGGGGCACCTACCGGTAGGCTCTTGCCGTAATGGCGAACTGTCTGCTCCAAGCTGGAATAGGCGCCAGGGAGATCGATCCCAAGCCCGATATAGCCGCCCCATGTGCAGGCCCACAAACCGCATTGGAGGCTACGCATGCGCGGTTTCATGCTGCACCCCGCACGGCCTTGTCATGAGTGTGCAGACCGTCCCAGTTCTTCTTCATGGGCAGCTCGCCGGCCAGGTACAGCTCGTACAGGCGCACGGCGCCCTTGCGCAGAAGGATCGGCGTGTAGCTGATGAACGCCTCTTTCCCGTGCGGAGTGATCTCTTGCTGGTGTTCGGTCATGTACTTGTCGCGGGCGTAGGCGGCGACGCGGTACCGGGTGCCGGACTTGCTCTCGTTGTAGAGCCAGTTGCGGCGCTCAAGGAAGTGCCCGACCTGCATCACGTTGACCCCATTCAGGCCCTTGCAGAACTGGACGTGGCTCATGCCTTCCTTGAACAGGTTCTCCAGGTGGTCGATCTTCTTGGCCTGGGCCTCTACCTGGACGGTGAGCAGGACGCGGGCTTTCTCCGACTCCAGCGCCATCTGGAGGATTTCCAGCTTGCTGAGGTCGGCGGGCTGGACTGGGGCGGTATAGCCACCTGTTTTTCGAATGCTTGGCAGCACTTCGCTCACCACCCATTCTTCGAAGCGTTCGGCCTGGGGCAGCTTGGAGCGCATCACCAGGCGGTAAACGTCACGCTCGGGGATGATGTTTGCCGATGGGCCAAGGGTGAACGAATCGTTCACCCCCACCGGGCGCGGGCTTTTGCAGTGGTCTCGCACTGCTTTCTGTGGGTTGGAGTAGCCGAGGCCTTCCGCCACATCCCTGGCAGAGAACCAGGGCTCTCCATCGATGAGAACGACGCGAACGTCGAACCCTTCGAAATTGAACAGGTTGACCGTGCGCGCCACAGAATCGTGGTTCGCATTTTGTGGCGCGGGCCGGATGAGGGCCTGTACACTTTGGGTCTGCATATGCATAATTCCCCTACAGAGTTTTGTATTGCAGAGAGCCGGGGCGCAATCCCGGCTTTTTTGTGCCTGCTAGAAGCCCGAAAGAGGGCCTCTGTCTTTCCACAATCAGGGAACATCGAGGCCCTTTTTGTGCCCTACCAGCCCCAACACGGGGGCCTTATGTCGCATTTGTCTCAATTGCTCCTGGATCGCGAGCGAGCGACTCATCTCCAAGTACTCATCCGTCGATCTATCCAGGCTCCAGCCAAGGTCGGCAGCCAGCTGTCGAACCTCAGCCTTCACCTCGATTGGCAACAATTCGAAGGTGGTTTCAGGCATAGGCCCTCCATAGGGGCTTCAGGCCGTTTTATCCTGCTCACCAACACCGTTCATTTCCCGGAGCAGGTCAGCGGCGCCCAGGCGTCGGCCGAGGTTGGCAAGTTCGTGCACGTAGGTGGCGAGCTGCATTCCCGCCATGCGGGCTTCCATGCGCAGCTTCCTGACCTCTTCAGGCTTCCAGCGCGATTTGATTACTTCGCTGCGTTTGTTGGCGGGGTCCAGATGCATTCAGGGATTTCCTTGTGATTGAAAAATGGTTAGGCGGCGGACTTTTGGGAAGGGAACGGGCGCTGCTCCTGGGCAGACAGGGTTCCGTCTTCTTCAACGGTCACGTAAACGTCTCGACCTACGCGAATGGCCTTGCTCAAGGCTCCCTGCGTGCAGCCGAGCATCTGCGCGGCCTTGGTATGACCGTGCTCTTTTGCGAATTCGGAAAGCGGGATTCGACGCATTGCGACGTCCTCAACAGTGGTTCTACGCAGCCAGTATGACCGCCGGTATTGTTCGCAGTCAATACCGGAGCTATTGGATTGCTGAATACCGGGGGTAATACCATTCGAGCATGACTACAAAATCTCGAAAGCTTCCGCTTGCCGATTGGCAGCTGGAGGACAGTGCCCGCCTGAAAGCCCTCTTCCAAGAGAAGAAGAGCCTGCTTGGGCTAACCCAGGACAAAATCGCAAACGAGCTTGGCGACGGAGTTACCCAGGGCGCAGTAAGTCACTTCATGAATGGCCGCACAGCTCTGAGCATGAAGGCTGCGGCTGTTTTCGCCAGAATGCTTCAGGTTCCGGTATCGGCCTTCAGCCCTACCCTTGCCGAGCAGATTGAGAGCATCAGCGGCTCATTGGCGCCATCTCAGGAGACAGACTCGGATAATCCAACTGCCAGAGAAGCGGCCAACACGCCCTTCCCTGGCGGCGACGAAGCAGAGCGCTCGCTTGATGACCGCTATGCATTCATTCCGCAGTACGACGCCAAAGCGGCGGCGGGACTGGGTAGCGAAAACCCACATGTCGAGGTGCGCGCCACCCTCGCCTTCAAGCGCGAATGGCTGCGAGTTAAAGGGGCTAACCCGAAGAACCTGATCGTGATTTATGCCGAAGGTGAGAGCATGTGGCCAACGATCAGCGATAGGGACGTGCTGCTTGTTGATAGATCCAGGGTTGATCCAATTGATGGCCATGTATTCGTGCTGGCTCACGGCGACAAGGCCATTGTAAAGCGCCTGGTGAGGACAGCTTTTGGTGGCTGGACCATTCGGAGCGACAACGAAGACAAGAACGATTACCCGGATCGATTCTTCTCGCGCAGCGATGCCAACGAGCACCGGATCATCGGCCAGGTCATTTGGCGTGGCGGAGACTTGTAGCCATGACCCTAACCAAACCCAACCAAGACCTTCGCCGCGACCTCCAGGGCTTGGCTTCTGACCTCAAATGGTCAGCGGTCGAGCTGATGCGAATTGCCGAACGACTGAGCCTGGCTGGAAACGAGCATGACGCCCAGGCAGTGATCAGGATCTGCCAGGTGATGCAGGCTGTGGAGGATCGGTTGGTGGGGTATGGGGATGAGGTGATGGCGGGGCGCATCAGTCGCAGCGAGAACCAATAAAGCGCTTATTCGATAGAGAAGAGAATGGAATCGATTCATCAAATCAAGCTAGCCTCCGAGATGCCTGTAACCTACACCGGAAGGATTACAGACCAGCACCTTATCGACGCCTCTCAGTTTTCTCGCTCGCTCGCAGGCATGAGTCGGCTTTACTCATTGATTGGGCATTACTGTCTCACCTTAGAAGTGCCCGCCCCCAGGGCTCAATTGCCCTTTCAGTGTTTTTCCAGGCCTAGCAAGGAAGGATCATACGCTGCCTACCTAACACTGGCCCATGTAGCGAATGAGTACCAGCTTTTTGCAGACGTTTACAAGGATGCGCTAGACTGGCTAATCTCAAAAGTCATGGGTTTTGTCAAAGACGCCCTCACAGGTAACGGCAACGTGAAAGAACTGGTTGAAGTCATCTCGCAGCAGGCAAAGGCTTCTGCCGAGCTCAACACGTTGCTGGCAAACAGCTTGTCAACAGCACACGGTGACGTGGTGAAGTTGCAAGAAAAATTGATAGAAACTCTGCCCCATCTTGTGTCGGCCGCCAAACCTGCATACCGATCCGCAACCACTCCTGTCGGCAAAAGCTGTAACGCCATGGTCCAATTCGGCGGAACCAGTGAAGAAATTCTCATCTCGGAAGCAGAGGCTATGGCGATGCGCTCAGATGCCGATCTCGAGGTAGGGGCTGCAGCTGAATTCGTTCTTGAGCGAATGGTTGCCCTCAACGTGAATACTGGCCTATGCCGTGTAAAAATTGAGGGGGAGTCCTCCTTGGTGTCAGGACAGGTGGTAGATATCGAGCTATCCATGCCGAACAACCCATATTCCAAAGCGCTGAATGAGCATTCAGCCATGCGCGTCAGGGCGAAGCCCGTCTTCAAAGATGGTGCGCTTTATAGGCTGTTCATTAGCGAAGCCATCCAGTGACTGACGGCCCGCCTCGGCGGGCTTTTTCATGCCTTCACGCTTTTTTCACGCCCTACCCTGCACAGTCAAGGCTCATCCGCTTCCCTACGTTAGCCCGCATTGCAGTGCGGGCTTTTCTTTGGGCGCCACACACCCTCATCCGTGCATCCGTAGCGCAGCATTCGCCGTTCGGATCAGCACCAACCACTCTTGAAAGTCGATCAGGCCCCGATGCCTGAGGTCAGCAGCTGCGTTAATGGCTGTGGAGTAACGCTCTTCGCTTAGCGGGACCCCTGCATAGGTTTCTTTCCATGCTTCTAGAGCATTCGGTCTTTCCTGCTGCTCCTGCTTACTCAGCGACTCGAAATCCTGCTTCATCAACGCGCCCTAACCTTTAGATTAATCGTTTCAGCAATTATACCTATGGCTAGGATGGAAAGATTCAACTACGCGACGAGCGTGACTTTACAGCAGGTATTTTTATGCGTCCGTGATGGCTGATGGCCAGAGTGGTAGGATGACGATTTCTCAGGAAGAGCCAAGATGCGTAAATCCCTGCTCGCCACCCTTCTCACCACCGCCCTTTGGTCCGCCCTGGCTGCCGCTGAGCCTACCTACATCGAAAAGATGACCGGACTGCCCGCAATTTGCAGTATTGACGCCATCCAGGAAGAAACCAAGGTATGGGCTGCTGAAAGAAAATATGGGGAGGGCAGCAAGCACTGGTCAGAGGCCTTCCATCATCGCCTGGATGTAGTCAGGACCTGCGTGGATGACGCTAAAGAAAAGGGGAAAGCCTTGTACAAGGCCGAGGTTGATAGCCAGCCCTCACTGAAGTCGGAACTGGCCGATATGTACGTATCTTGGCTTGGCTACCTCGACCATCTTATTGACGATGACCGCGATGCCTATCGGCGCCAGTATGAGCTTTCAGCGAATCGGCTGAAGGCCCAGATCGACTCGATGTAGCCCCTTCAGGCGCCCGAAGAGCCCGCCTGCGAGCGGGCTTTGTTTGAGCATCAAGCCTTACCGCCGTAGCGCTCCCAAGCCAAGATCATATCTTTCATGGCGCGTTTTTGAGCATCCGGAAGGGTAAAGTCGTTGTAGTACTGCTTGCCGTCGAACCTGATGGTCACCTTTTTGGCGTCTGCAATTTTTCTCAGCATGGCCTTGTTCTGGGCAACAGTGTCCGACCACTCCCAGATTCCGCCATAACCGTTATCTCGCTCGAAGTCGAGGCTGCCAAGCTGGAATGTCTGATCATCAGCCTTGATCGTTACGCTCTGGACGAATAGCCAGCTATCAGAATGATATTGAAGCTTCAGCCTCAGCGGCATAACCCGAGAGTTCTCGCCCTCCAGCCCGAAATACAGGGACATATAGGTGTCGAGCGTAGGGATGGACTTGTGGGAAACCCAGGTTATCCCTCTGATCTCATCGGTATTTTTCTTCAGGTTCTTATCCAGTCGGGCTAGGGCGGCCCTCGCCTCCTCCGCTTTCTTTGCTTCTGCTGCCAGCCTTTCAGCTTCCGCAGCCTTTTCCTCACGCTCAATGGCATCAAGCAGAGATTTTGCCGTGATCGCTTCTGATTTTTCCGGATAGCGTGCGATGAGGTCTTGCAGGCCTGATTTGGCAGCAGCGTTATCTCCGGCGGCTTTGGCGTCCTTCGCTCGCGCCAGCAGCCTCTGGGCTCCATGTTTTTCAGCATCCAGTTCCGCCTTGAGCGCGACGACCTCAGAACGCAGCTTGCTCACCTCTCCTTGAAGCTGCTCAGCCTTCTCCCTGTCGGCATTCCCGCATCCGGTAAGCGCCAACCCAACAGCCAATGCAACAACCGCCCTCTTCATCGCCAAAAGCTCCTTGTGTGGTTGGGTGACTCTATCAAAACGCCATCACCCACACGACATCTCGCCATGGGCCTGTGCGGATTTTTTGTGGGCGCGAGAAATTTTATGACCGGAGGTATTGACCATATAAAATACCGGCGGTATTGTTCATTCCATCGAGGCGCTACACAGCCCCTCGCCAGGCCCTCACCGGCCGCGGCTCTTTCACATTGATGGGAACCTCGCGGATCGATCCCGGTAACGGCACAGCGCGAGCAATAAATTCGATCCCCATGCCAGCTCTGGAACTGGCCAGCTCGATATCAGGCGGAACGTCAGCACGGCAGGAACACAGGCCGGGCCACGGAAAGCGGATGAAGGGTTGCGCTGCAAACGCTCCCTGCCGGGATGCCCTCAGAACGGGCGTCAGTGCCTGGCACAGCGCGAGTAGTGATCAAGTAATCGCCCAGGCCACCGTGGCGTGTAACGGAGCCCAGCAAGACCACGTATTCACTGAAGCACCTGGGCGACCGGGTGCTTTGGGAATCCACTGGAGGAAGATGGAATGGCTCAGTTCTACATCGACAATCACCTCAGTAACGGCAAGCGCTTGGAATGGCTTGCTCTTCCCGACCAGGGCGAGCGTGTTGAATCGGTCGTGCAGCAGGTCAAACAGGCCGCGATCAACAAGTTCGGCGGCATCGTTTACTTCAACCGCTGGGAGCACGTCGTGGCCAGCAACGGCTATGTCACGGTGAGGATGTACGCATGATGCGGTTCTTCAAGCCAATGCGCGGCTGCCGCATTTTCGCAAGCGAAAAGCACATGACCAGGCCGGCCGGTGAGTTCATCGGATGGTGCGAGAAGGTCGAGGAGAACATCTGCATTTTCCGCGACGGAGCGGTAGTTGACCGATTCATCTGGAGGTTCAACAACAGCAACGGCACGCAGGAGCTCAACAGCTGGTACGAGTACTCAGCATGAAGATTTCACTGGCTGGCCTTGGCGACAGGGCCAGACGGGAAATCAACTGGATAGCGGAGCAATTCCCGATGACCACGATTATCCAAGATCGCTTCGATAGCGGCGCGCAGGTGAGCCTGGAGATGGACAAAAACGAAGGCGAGCTGTTCGTCTTCCACTGCCCGGCAGGTCAAGGCTGCAAGGTTAGTAAATGGCCGCTGGATAGCTATCACATGCCGATCGCGATGGCTCATTACGAGCAATGCCTCGAGCTTGAACGCGCCGCCTTCGAAGCCTGCTCCGCGTCCGCCTGACAATAACTGCCCGATGCCCTGCTCCCCATCGCAGGCTGCATCGGGGTGTGATCTGAGTCGAAGCATCTAAGCGCGGCAATGTGGTTGCAAAGCGGTGGGTCGCCCCCGCCGCGGATGAGACGGACCCGCCAGATCACACCCCGATGCATCCCGCATCCCCTCCCTTCACATCGACCGCATCAGACAGGTGCCAGTACTGCGCTCTCACGGCGCGCAGAGGTTGGTCGCCTGCGCTGGCATCTGTCTCATGCGGTTGGCTACCGAGGTTCACAAGATGAGCAAAGAAACAGGCGGACCGGCGTTTCCGGTCACATTGCCGAGTGGCGAGTCATACCAAGGACACTTGCCGCATGACGGCATGACCCTGCGCGACTACTTCGCGGCGAAGGCGGTTACAGGATTTGCGGCGAATCCCTCGATGATCGACAGCAACGACAGCAAGGCGATCGCCTACATGGCTGACTGCGCCTATCAGGTTGCTGACGCCATGCTCGCCGCCCGGGTGAAGCCATGAGCGGCTGGCAGCCGATTGCATCGGCGCCGCGCGACGGCACTGAGGTGCTGCTTGCATCCATTGGCCAGACATTCGACGGCGTGCCGATCCCGGATCGAGTAACGCTTGGGCATTACACCGTAGGCGACGAGCTCCTGAAGCACGTAGGCGACTGCGGCGGTGTGTGCCGCTGCCCTGAGTACGAAGACATCGAACCCTTCTGGATGTCGTGGGACGGCGGATTCACCGATGAAAACCCGCCTACCCATTGAATGCCACTCCCACCACCACCCACCGAGTAACCCACCACCTGGAGGCGACCATGGGCGCACTTCGAGCAGCACAATGGCAGTTTGACGAGGAGTTGCCTCCATCGGTGAGTGAGTCGCCGCAGGAGGCAGCAGAAAAGGCTTGGATCAGCAATGGCGTACCTGAGCTTATGGCCCGCCGGGATTACCTGTTTCAGCTCAAGGGTAAGCAAGTTGGCGTCGGGTATGAGCGCTTCGCCTTGGCGGTCGACGAATTCGTGATGAGCGAGCTTGGCGCGCAGGGGGCAAGCCCTACAGTGCTGGGACGGCTCGTTCTGGCCGCGCTGGCCAAGTCCAGCAGCGAGGCAGCTTCGGCGGCGCAGGAGATGTTCAACGCACCAAGCCATCAGGCGGTGCTTGAGCAACTGGCCATCGACCTCCTGACCCCCTTCGCCAAAGATGGAGTTCTGGCCCAAGCCGAGGAGGCGGAATGAAAAGCCCTCACGTCCTGATCGACGAGGAACTTGAGGCCATGGCTCACCCTGAGACGCCACTGTCCTGGCAGGCCATGGTCCTCAAGCTCCTCACCGAAATGCTGGCCGACCAGCGCATCACCATCGAAGAGTTCAACCACTACTGCGGGCGCCTCAACAAGATTGTTGATGGGCGCAGGGAGGCTGCATGACCACTCCAATCGTTAAATCGCTGATCGACGAGCAGCTCGAGGACGCCAAAGCCGCCCAGGTCCGCGGCATCTTGCAACTCCCGGTCGGAATGCGCGTCGTTGACCTGCCCTACCCGATCAAGGCCGACTGGCTGAAGCGCCGGCCGATCAACCTCGGTCGTCGACAGTGACCTCCTTCCAGCGGGCCCGCCGAATCGCCACCTGGCGCGGCTCGTTCTTCGCCATCACCTTCTTTGCTCTCTGGATGCTGCTGAGCTCGCTGGCTGGCGGCATCACTTCCTGAATCACACCCGAGCACGGCGGGCCCTTCGGGGATAACCGTACCCATTCGGGAGCGTAAGCCGGCAAGAGCGCGCAACCATCACCGGCAGCCAGGGCGTGGGCCAGCATACCTCCGTGCTTGCGTGACCTGGCATTCCCCATCAATCGACAGCGCCAACCAGGCGAGAGGTACAGCAATGTCCACCGACAACATGCGCATCTGGAGCCTGGTCGAAAAGACCAACACCCAGTTCACGAAAAAGGCTGAGGTCAACGGCCAGAGCATCACCAGCCTGAACGGCACCGCCATGGTGATGAAGGCCACCGAGATGTTCGGTCCGATTGGCATCGGCTGGGGTTACAAGATCCTTGAAGAGCGCTTCGATGAAGGTCACGAAATATTCGCTGGCGAAGGCGAAAAACGCATCTGCCTGGGCCGCGAGATCGGCCACACCATCAGGATCTCCCTCTGGTTCATACAGAACGGCCAGCGCGGGGAAGTCGAGCAGTACGGCTGCACGCGCTACCAGTACAAGACCCGCTACGGCATGACAACCGACGGCGAGGCCCCGAAGAAATCGCTAACCGACGCAGTCAAGAAGGCCCTCTCCATGTTGGGCTTCAGCGCCGATGTGTTCCTCGGAATGTTCGATGACCAAAACTACGTTCAGCAACTGCAGGCGGAGGAAGCCATCGAGTCGGCCGAGGACCGCCAGGTGGAGGTTGAACGCCAGCAAGAAGAGCGCCTGACCTTCATCAAAAACACGATTGAAACGATGAAAACCGCGCTCACCCCGCAGGAGCGCAAGAAGATTCATGACCACGCAGTACGCAGGCTCATCGGTCGAAGAGACGAACGAGGCGCCGCACGAATTTCACTGGAACTCAAAAACCTGGAAGCAGGCAAAACCGGAGAGGAAGCAGCATGACCCAACTCTACAAGCTGACTGGCCAGATGGCTGAACTGGCCGCAATGTGCGACACGGATGACGAAGGCCTGAAGCAAGCCATTCAAGACACCATGGCCGGCATCCAGGGTGAGTTCGAAGAAAAGGCCGATAGCATCGTCATGCTCCGCCGGAACATCGAAGGCGATATCGGCGCCATCACTGCCGAGATCGATCGCCTGACCGAGTTGAAGCGCATCAAGACCAACAGCGTTGTGCAGATGACCGATTACCTGCGCCGGAACATGGAGGCCGCCGATCTGAAAACGATCAAGCGCCCCCTGTTCACGATCAGCCTCGCGATAGGCAAGGAGAAAGTGATCGTCGACAACGAACAGGCAGTGCCGGACGAGCTGACGTCGGTAGTGACCAAAATCGCACCGGACAAGAACGCCATTGCAGCCAAGCTGAAAGCGAATCGCGAACACAACGAGTCCGTCCGCAAACGAATGGCAGCCGGCGAAGACTGCGAGCACGAACTGATTCCTGAGCCGACCTGGGCCCATCTGGAGCGTGGCGAGAGCTCGATCCGTATCAAGTGAGGTGATCATGAGCAACAACTACATCCTCGCCGGCGCCGAGCGCCAGGCTCAACTGGAGGCAGCGAAAGCTGCCTTCTTTGCATCTGGCGGATCAATTGCGGTGATCGCGGGTTGCTCATTCACTCCTCGCCCGATGCGCTCCCACCCGCAGCCCTTCATAAAACCGAAGCAGCCTGAAAAGCCTGAGCAAAAGCCGAGCTCCAGCCGACGCGCAATCGCGGAGCGAAACGAAAGAATCGCTGAATTGGCTGAGACAATGACCTGTAACCAGGCGGCTGAGGAAATGGGAATTTCCTCGAAGTCGATCCGTGATATCGCATTCAGGCTTGGTATCAAATTCCTGCCAGCACCGACCGGGAGAGCGCCGAGGCCTGCATCTGAGTTCACCGCAATGGCTGAGCGGATCGAGGCCTTGGGCAAGATCGGAGTGAGCAAGGTTCGCGCGGCGAAACATCTTGGCATCACGCCAAGACTCCTTTCGCGGATCGCCAAGGAGTTCGGCATCGACTTCCCAGGTCATGGTAAGAAGCCAAAATGATCCAGGAATTTCGCCGGAACGATGCAATCAAGGCTGTCAAATACGCCGCCCAGATGGCAATAGCCACAGGATGCCCGTGGGGCGTCTACCGCAACTTCAAGACATCCATTATTGCCATGCCGACCCTCAAAGCCAAGAAGGACGCTCTTGAGGTCTGCACGCCATGAGGAGCATCCACAAGCTCACGCAGTCCCGACGCCGGCAACTGCATGTTCATCTTCCGCCCAGCGGGCTGTTAGAGCAAAAACAGGAGCTGATCAATGCGAGTCGACCTTCCGGGCCAGATCGATCTGCCCATTCAGGTTGCGCATCAAGCGCCGGCGGCAGCGACCGGCAGCAAGGAAGAGTTGGCTGAGCGCATTGCGAGAGCGCTGGTCAAGTACGACACAAACCCGTCCTCGGCGCTCTGGATCGAAATTCAGGCCTGCGCCAACGCCATCCTCAAGTAGCCATGCCCCTCAAAAAAAACGCCGCATCCAGCCATGGAAGGCGGCGATCACCCTGGAGAAACACATGAGCCAAGTAAATCAGCAAGTCATCGCCGCATCCGAACTCCCCGCCCTGGGCCAGCCGCTTCTCGGGGGCGTCTTCGCTGCCCGCTACTGGCTCAACGGCCAAGAGCGCGCCCTGATCCTGCTCTCCGACGAGTTCGAAGGTCCCTGGGGTGAGTATGGCGTCGAGATCGCCGGCGCCAGCAGCTACAGCGATGGCCACGCCAACACTCTGGCCATGGTCGAAGGCGGTAGCGAGATTGCCAAAAAGGCGCTGGAGCTGGATGCGTACATCCCGTCCTGCCTTGAAGGCCAGCTGCTGATGGCGGCCAAGGCCGATGGACTGGTGACCCTGCGAGAGGATCGCTGGCACTGGCTGAGTTCGCAGTACTCAGCCCACGACGCCTTCAGCATGGACGTCGAAGATGGCTGGCTCGACGACTACGGCAAGGACATCGTGCGTCTCGTGCGCCCCGTCCGCAGCCGAATTATCCAGTAATTCACTCCTTCATTCCTTTCCCTTGCAGGTGATTCCGGGTTCGTCAGAATGGCGATCAGACCAGAAGCACGCCGGGAAGCGCCGGCCGCCTGCCCCCTTATCTCGCTCACAGGAGCACCCAATGCAAGCGAATCAACTGACAACCTACACCCGGGGCGACTTAACGATCAGCAGTCCTGACGAAGGTGTGGTGCTGAAGCTGGCAACACTCGCCATTGCCGCGGCGCCGGCCATCTCCGCAAACGGCGCGCCGCCAGTTGGTGAGTACTGGCCGGGTGAAGGTGGAGTAAATGGCGGACTCTTCCCGGGCGACGGGAAGCCGTACTACCTGATCGTGCCGACCGGCGCCGACGCTGAAGCCAAGCTCGAATTCGGCAGCTACGGCAAAGAGCTCGATGGTGCAGAGAGTCCGCATGACGGAATGACGAACACCGCTGACCTGGTCGAAACTGACAACGACTACCCGGCGGCACGATTCTGCGCGAAGTTCGAGCGGGATGGGCATAACGACTTCTATCTGATGGCGCGGCGCGAAGCATCCTTCCTGGAGATCACTGTTCCACACCTGTTCTCCAAGGACTACCACTGGACGAGCACGCAGTACTCAGCCAACGGCGCCTACAGCATGGACGTCGAAGATGGCTGGCTCAGCAAGCACGGCAAGGACAACGAGCGTCTCGTGCGCCCCGTCCGCAGAAAATACTTCTGATACTTCACTTCTTCATTCATGGGCGCCTCGGCGCCCTCGCTTTTCGAGGATGCCAGGATGGCACTGCATACGGATTTGGAAATCCACAAGGTTGCTGAGGAACTGCTCGGGCTTGCGCTCGACCTGGTCAGGAATATCCCGCGCGACCTGAAACAGGTCGTCGGCTCAAAGATCCGCGACGAGTGCCTGCAAGTGCTCGTGCTGATCGGTCGGGCGAACATGAGCCGGGATCGTCTCAATCACCTCAACCAACTGCTCGAAAGCGTCTGGATGCTGAACTACCTGCTGCGTGCCCTCACCAACAAGGGCTTCATCAGCAAAGGCCAGCACGCCACGGCAATGAAGCTCACGGCCTCTGTCGGCCGCCAGGCGAACGCCTGGAAGAAATCCGCAACCGCGCCCGCTGCTTGAGGGTCAAGGCCCTTCTGCCTGTGCGCTAAATCTGGTCGTGCCGCTGTCCTGTGGACACCGCCATGCGCACCACGGAAACCGCCGGCTGATGCCGAAAGGTCCGGCGCAGTTACCGGGCTGAGCAATCGTCCCGGCAATGTAAATAGCACGACAGGTCGCAGTACTCAGCCAACAACGCCTACAACATGGACTTCGAAGATGGCTGGCTCAACAACAACGACAAGAACAACGAGCGTCTCGTGCGCCCCGTCCGCAGATTTACCCGTTGCGAGCTTCACATTCGAGGAGCTAACCATGGCCTACTACGATTGCCGGCGGCACAAGCGGAACACCGCAAGCGCCAGGCGCTTCGAGCAGGACATGGAAACCAATCTCCTCGACCTATTCGACGAGCTCCAGGCTGGAACCTACCAGCCTGGCCGCTCAATCTGTTTCGTGGTCACCAGACCAAAGGCCCGCGAGGTGTGGGCCGCCGAGTTCCGCGACCGCATCGTGCACCACCTGCTGTACAACCGCATCGGCTCCGCCATAGAGCGCAGCTTCATAGCGGACAGCTGCGCCTGTATCCCCGGGCGCGGCACACTGTACGCCGGTAAGCGGATGGAGGCTAAGGTACGAAGCCAGACCCAGAACTGGGCGCGACCTGGCTTCTACCTGAAGTGCGACCTCGCCAACTTCTTCGTGTCCATCGACAAGAGGGTGCTGGCCGGGCAGCTGGAGAGGCGGATCAGCGATCCGTGGTGGCGCGCGCTGGCCCTACAGGTGCTCTGGCACGATCCGCGAGACGACTACGAGATCCGCAGCCCACGGCACCTATTCAACCGGGTGCCGCAGTATAAGCGACTCACGACCCAGCCTGCGCACCTCGGGCTACCGATAGGCAACCTGTCCTCGCAGTTCTTCGCCAACGTATATCTCGACGCCCTGGATCAGTTCTGCAAGCACGAGTTGAAGGTCCGACACTACATCCGCTACGTCGATGATTTCGTGCTCTTGCACGAATCGCCGCAGCAGCTCAACGAGTGGCTGTTCCGGGTCGAGCAGTTCCTCCCCGGCTTGGGCGCCAAGCTCAACCCGGCGAAGACGATCCTGCAGCCCATCGACCGCGGCATCGACTTCGTCGGGCACGTGATCAAGCCCTGGCGGCGCACGACCAGGAAGAAGTCGGTAGCCCAGGCGCTGAAGCGAACGGCGGCGGTACCGCCGGAGAACCTGCGCGAGACCGCCAACAGCTACTTCGGCTTGCTCAGCCAGGCCAGTCACAGCCAGCGCGACCGTGCCGCACTGGCAAACCTCGTTCTTCGCCGCGGGCATGTCGTCAACGGCGATCTCACCAAGACCTATCAAAAACGGTAGCGCTGCCCGCCAGCGCCTTCCCCTCTCAAACGATAACGAATCACGCCGCCCAGGCGAGGACCGCCCATGTCTGCATTTCAGAAAAAGAACCCGTTCGACTTCAAGACCCAGTACGGTCTCGGCCTGGATCCACAGGATGACGAGATCGTCGTTGACTTCTTCTGCGGTGGCGGCGGCGCCGGGACCGGCCTGGAGATTGGCCTGGGTCGTCCGGTGGACGTGGCCAAGAACCACAGCCCGGCGGCGATCAGCATGCACACCGCCAACCATCCGCACGCCCGCCACTTCACCACCGATGTGTTCGAGGGTGACCCGGACGAAGAATGCCAGGGGCGCCGCGTCGGCTGGTTCCACATGAGCCCCGACTGCACCCACCACAGCCAGGCCGCGGGCGGGCAGCCGCGCAAGCGCGAGATTAGGAACCTGTCGTGGATCGGCCTGAAGTGGGCCGGGAAGAAGCAACCCCGGGTGATCAGCCTGGAGAACGTGAAGCAGATCCTGCAGTGGGGCCCGCTGATCGCAAAGCGCGACAAGGCCACCGGCCGGGTGATGAAGCTTGACGGCACTGTGGCGGACATCGGCGAGCGCGTGCCGGTGCATCAGCAGTTCCTGGTGCCGGACCCGAAACGTCGCGGCATTACCTGGCGCCGGTTCGTGCAGTTGCTCGAAGGCATGGGTTACCAGGTGGAATGGCGGATCATCAAGGCCTGCGACTTCGGCGCCCCAACCAGCCGAGAACGCCTGTTCATGATCGCCCGCAGCGATGGCCAGCCAATCGTGTGGCCGGAGCCAACCCACGCCAAGAACCCAGCCAAGGGTCAGCAGAAGTGGCGAACCGCCGCCGACTGCATCGACTGGAGCGTGCCGAGCAAGAGCATTTTCGGCCGCAAGAAAGAGCTGGCAGCCGCAACGCTGCGCCGGGTGGCCAAGGGAATGAAGAAGTTCGTTCTGGACAACCCGCAGCCCTTCATCGTGCCGATCGCGAACTGGTCGGGCGAGCTGGCCCAGTCAGCCGACGAGCCGCTGCGCACCGTCACGTCTTGGCCGCGCGGCGGCTCATTCGCCATGGCCAGCCCTACCCTGGTGCAGACCGGATACGGAGAACGTACCGGCCAGCAGCCCCGCGTGCCTGGTCTGGATCAGCCGCTTGGAACCGTCGTTGCCGGCGGCGTCAAGCATGCGCTGTCCAGCGCAGTGATTCTGCCAGCAACCCATCAGGGCACTGTGCGGGTGAACGACCCGGGTGAGCCGCTGCCAACGGTAACCGCCGCCAACCGCGGGGAGCTGATGATGGCAAGCCCAGTAATGGTTGGGGCCGGCGGCCCGGTGTACGCCGGCAAGCCTGTACCAGCTGACCAACCCATGGGCACCCTGATGACCCAAAGCCACCGCGCCCTTGCAGCGGCGCACTTGGTCAAGTTCCGGTTCAACAGCGATGGCTCGGCCATCACGGATCCGGTGCCAACCATCACCAGCGGCGGCAACTACAAGCGCCCGGCAGGCGCAGCGCATGCGATGGGAATTTGTACTGCTTTCATTGAGCAGGCCAACGGCGGGTTCAACACGACCCCAGCCCGTGACATGGACGAGCCGATGAGCACCGTCACCAACACGGGCAGCCAGCAGCGCCTGGTAACAGCCAGCCTGGCCACGCTCAGGCGCAATTGCGTAGGCCGAGCCGTTGATGAGCCCGTACCGACCATGACCGCCGGAGCCGAGCACCACGCCCTGGTCGAGTACAAGCTGTCACCGGAGCATGAGCAAGGCGCCCTACGCGTCGCGGCGTTCCTGATCAGCTACTACGGCACGGAGAACATCAGCGCAGCAGACGCGCCAGCGCCGACTGTCACCACCAAGGACCGGCTGGGCCTGGTCACGGTGTTCGTGAAGGGCACGCCCTATGTGATCGTCGACATCTGCCTTCGCATGCTGCAGCCGCACGAGCTCTACCGCGCACAGGGCTTCCCAACTAGCTACATCATCGACAAGGGCGCCGACGGCAAGCCGTTCACGAAAACCGAGCAGGTGCACATGTGCGGCAACAGCGTCAGCCCGCCGCCCATGGCCGCGCTGGCCCGCGCCAACGACCCATGGCGCACTTCCGACAGGCTTGCTTCAGCTGCATAGTGGCGTCTTCACCAACTCCCAAGCCCAGCCCATCGCATCTAGAATGCCCTGGGCTATCAGCTGAACGATTACCTCTTCTATCACACGCTTCATCATGTCGGTACAGCTCCTCTGTAGATGAGGAAATTCTGCTGTCACGACCAATTCGAATCCTCTTGGGTTTTTTCCAAAAACCCTTCATCAGCGATCACTGCCGATCACGACTGCTCACACAGCAACTACCGTTTGTCGGCAATCGAGGTATCCCCATGCCCACAGAAAACCGATCCAGCACCGAAATGGTCAGCGTGCCGCGCGAACCGACTGAAGAAATGATCGTAGCTTTCGCTGAGGTTTGGTACTCGAAGCGCCAGACAATCGACGACCCGGACATGGTTGATGCCTACAAGGCCATGCTCGCAGTTGCACCAGCCGAACAGCTCCAGGGCGAGCCGGTGGCGTGGCTGATCGATTGGCCAGAAGAGCCTGAACTTGGCCACTATTTCAGCGACGAGAGCAATCCTGTCGCCCGTTCTCGACCGCTCTACACCCACCCAGCGCCAGCGGTGCAAGAGGGCGAGTTGGTGGGGGTCGTCCGAGAATCTGCTGACCGCGGATATCAGGTCCGCTGGACTCAGGACGGCATGCAGGCCCTGCGCAACGGCTTGCACCTCTACAACCAAGCAGATGCTGGGGAGGTTGATCGGCCGCGCGCCGAGGTCAAGCGTCTGGATTTGCTTGTCACCCAGGCGGACTACAACTACGACGAAGACCGCGCGAACCTCAAGCGTCAGTTGGCCGAGCGGGATGCGCACCCGGTGCGCGCACTTGGTCAAGAAGCCTACTCAACCCTGTTGGGCATGGTTGAGCACTGCCTGAACCAGCGTGTTTGCATGGGCATGGATGAAGGCTTCAAGTCCTTTGACTCAGAAGACGAACACGACTTCGTGAAGGAGCTGCGCGCGTTTCTTGCCCTATCCGCCAGCGCAGAGTCGCAGGTGAAGTCGTGAAGACGCATTTCGCACCATTCACCGACCTGGACGACATTGAGCAAGCGCCCTGCGGCACCTGGCTGGGCGAATCCTCCGAACTGTCAGGCGACTGGGCCAAAGTCAATTGCCGGCTGTGTCAGAAACGCAAGGAAAGGCTCATCGCCGACGCAGCTGATGAAGAGCGTTTCATCGTCGAGCAGATGGGTGACATGGCGGCGTTCATGCGCGCGGAAGGCTCCGCCCAGCAAGAGAACATCTGTACTCCACAGCTTTAACCCCTCTCCCCTCTATTCAACTGCCGCGATATGGCGGCCAAGGAATCGTCATGCCTACAGAAAACCGATTCACCAATACCGAGATTGCCAAAAATTGTGGCTCCTTTCGCCGCCGTGGCCGACTGATCCAGACCTAAACCTCAAGCGCCCAGCAAGGAGCAACGCTCATCGACCATCGCCATAACGCGTTCCTTGAAAACCGCTAGGAGAGTGGCGAGAGTCACTCCCTCCTTCACCGGTTGAATCAGTATGTACCCAAATTTTTCGCCCTGGACGACTATGTGCTGCTCGGCTTTCCAAGGACTGCCTATGGTGGGCCACTTGAGCTTGAACGTAGCTGCGTAACCGCGGTAAAGCATTTCATGGGTGTAAAAACAATTAGAACTCATATGACTGCTCGTGCGCGATCATCACGATCGCAGCAAACTGAAGCATTAGATGGGGCTTCTGCCTTTGAGTAGACGAGGATCAAAGGCTTGCCGCGTATGAGGGGCTAGATGCAGAGCTTCTGGCTGGGTTGCCAGCGCTCTTATGGATGGTTCGACCAAGTCGAATAGGCATAGGGGAAATGTCCCCACAAATTGTGATGCTCTCAGCTACTTAGGTTACAGCAGGCGCACACCTGTTCCCTAAGCATTTCAATAAATCTGAATGGGCGCTGCTCGGGCGCGTGTTAGCCAGTACCGCTCATGGTTTCGGCGGCCCACTGTAAAGCTCTCTGCCTAGCCCAGGCCATTGCTGTAGAGATCGTTTGGCCTTCGCAGGCAGGGTGGTACTCCTCATGAAGTGCAAGCCCCTTAACGCCATAAATACCGAAGAAGAGCTGGGTGACGCCCTCCTTTGAAATCCGTGCCTGGATGTTGATGAGGGAGCCACAAGGAAGGCGCTCGTCCTGATTGCGGAAATGCAACTCGGGGTTGGCCCATTCCCAGTAAACCTGACCACGATTACGCATGGTGGGGCCTTCGAGAATTTGAGAAGTGATATTGCTGTTGTGAGCGTACAGCAGTTCAGCGGAACGGCCAGTAATAAATCGAACTTATCACCTTCCACAGCTGCCGCGAGTGAGCGGCCAAGGAATCGTCATGCCTGAAGCAATCAAACTGATCCAGCCGGTACCGGTCGTTCGCGATGAGAACGGCATGTTCTACCACCCCGACATGCCCGACTTCGACGAAGGCGAAGAGGAGAAGTGCAAGGCCTGGGTCGCCGAACAGGGCCTGGAAGTGAAGATGGTCGAGCTCGAATACCACAGTGACGAGTCGATCTCGGAGCGCTACTTCGAAGCCGGTGAAGCGGACTGCAGCTACTGGGAGCCGGATCGTCCCGAGGGCGATGGCTGGTTCTGTCTATCGATTCACGATAGTGACAACGGCCCGGTGTGCTGGTGGGCTCGCCGGGTGGTGACGCCATGAGCCAGGCAAAGGAACGTCCAATCCTGTTCAGCGCGCCGATGGTCCGCGCGCTTCTAGAAGGCCGGAAGACCGTCACCCGCCGTTCAATCAAACCGAGCATGCGAGGCTTTGACGTCTCGTTCGAGCTTCACCAGCAGGACGACGGGTCATGGCGCCCCATGCACACGTTCGACGAAAGCTGCATGGATGACCAAGGCACAGAGCACCCAGTCGTTTGTCCGTATGGCCAGCCAGGCGACCGACTGTGGGTGCGCGAGAGCTTCTGGCAGGCCGGCACCTACGTCCAGAGCTATCCAGACGACGATGAGGGCTCGTGGGCAGGCAGCCGCCGAGTTCACTACCGCGCTGACGGAGCGCCGCCGAACGAACCTAATCGGCATTATCCAGGCGGCCTGCGAAACGGCAGCTACTCAGCAGCGGATCCCGACAAGATCTGGCGGCCCAGGCCATCGATTCACATGCCGCGCTGGGCCAGCCGCATCCTGCTGGAAATCACCGCAGTGCGCGTTGAGCGGCTGCAGGACATCACCGAGGCGCAGGCGCTGGCCGAGGGCGTGAGGCTTTATACCGATCACTCGGAGTGTGGCGACTGGTACCACGTTGAGGGGATCGAAACCTACAGCGCAGATCCGCGCAAGTCGTTCGAGCTGCTCTGGACCGGGATCAATGGCGCCGAATCATGGGGCGTGAACCCGTGGGTCTGGGTCGTTGAGTTCAAGAGGATTCAGCCATTCAAGCCCGACGACGATACCCGGTGACCAGCAGCACGAGGCCAGGCACCAGGAGGCCGACCGACGTGTATCCGAATGCAGCCTGACCTGACGCTCCAACGGCGGCGAACGCAGCGCCAATCGCAATGAGCGGCACGGCGGCGAAGTAAAACGGTTTGGCTGTCTTGCCCATATCAATACTCCTGTTCATTCCCTCTTTTAACACATGAGCCCGCCGACATGCGCGGGCGAGGATTCTTTATGTCCGCAACCACCCGATTCCACGAAACAGCCAATGACGCCCTGGTTGAGATCAGCCGCCACCTTCCGCCAGGCGCCAAGCTGGCACTGGTCATCTACACCGCCGGCAGCCCGGAACTCGACATCGTGCTCAAGGACCAGGGTCTTGACCCTGACGAGGTGGTGGGCACCCTACGTCGGCGTGGCGGCCTGAGCCTAGACGGCGACAACGCCTACAAGAGCAGTCTCTGCGACGTCATAGTGGGCTCGCTGGCCTGCGGGAAGCAGAACAACAACCCGCCACCTGCTGGCCACTGGTGCGAACAGTTCTGGGAAATCGGGAGGGCTGAGGGAGAGCAACAGGCGCACCTGTTGGCCGAACTCACCCAGGCTCGTGACCAACGCGACGCCCTGCTCAGTGCTGCTGTGGAAGCTCTGTCTGTGATCGAACGGATAAAGCCAGCTGGCAATGGCAACGGGACACAGGTGCGGCTTGCCGCAGCAATCGACAAGGCCAAGGCCTGACCACCAATAGCCGCCACCGGCGGCGTGGAGACCATCCATGACCCTGCGACTGATCTCAGTCACCATCGCGGCCGAGATGCTGGGCATCAGCCGCTCCACCGCGTATCGCCTGGCGAAGGCCGGAAAGATCCCCTGCGTTCGTGGCCTGGGCCCGCTTCGCATTCACTATCAAAAGCTCGTGGAGATGATCGAGGCTGGTATCCCTGATACCCTCGCCGCCGCGGGCGTCGTATCCGAGGAGAGGATATGCCGTACAAAAGAGGAAAAGTCTGGTGGATTAGCTACACCGCGTCAGACGGAACGTATGTTAGACGCTCTGCTGGCACCGAGGATTTCGCCGCAGCCAAGGCTTTAGAGCAGAAGGAGCGCAGCCAGGCGTGGAAAGAAAAGGAGATGGGGTTTGACAGGCAGCGGACGTTCGAAGAGGTGATGATCGAATACCTCAACCATGCCGCCCAGACCCAGCGCAGCTTCGACACGACGCAGCACCGCGTCAAGGCGCTGCGGGAGTTCTTCGCCGGCAGGGTCATGAACGATCTGGCAGGGAAAGACATTCGGGAATACTCGGCAGGCCGAACGGCGGCAGGAAAGTCGCCGGCCACGATCAACCGGGAGCTCGCCGCGTTGTCGGCAGCGATCAACTGGTGCTCGGTCGAGCTGGAATGGAAGCTGCCCAACCCGGTCAAGGGGCGCACCTTGCGCGAAGCTGAAAGCAGGGTGCGTTGGATCACGCGCGGCGAAGTCGATTCACTATGCAGGGCCGCTCGCTCACAAAGGAATGGCGACATGCTGGATGACTTCATTCGGCTGGCAGTGAATACGGGCTGCAGGAAGGAAGAGATGATCGGGCTGGAATGGAGGCGCGTTGACCTGGTGAACCGGTTGGTCTACCTGGAAGGCGATCACACGAAGGCAGGGAAGCGAAGAAGCATACCGCTCAACGAAGGGGCGCTGGCAGCGCTGAAGGGAAGGATGGCGTTCCGAGCTGACCATTGCCCCTCCTCACCCTGGGTATTTTCCCGGAGAAACGGGGACAAGGTAATCGATCTGTCGGAGGGCTTTGAAGCGGCGTGCGAGAAGGCTGCAATCACTGACTTCCGCATTCATGATCTGAGGCACACCTGTGCCGCCTGGCTTGTAAGTGCCGGGGTACCATTGATCGAGGTGAGGGATCTGCTGGGGCATTCGACGGTGCAGATGACCGAGAAATATGCGCACCTCGCACCAGCGAGGGTGCGAGATGCGGTCAGTGTGCTGGACCAGACGATGTCACAATCTCGCTACACTGAAAATCCAGCGGGTCGAGCCGACAAGGCTCTGAAGCTGGTAACTGCTTGATTTACAAGGTGGTGCGGACGAAGAGACTCGAACTCTTACAGCTTGCGCCGCTGGAACCTAAATCCAGTGTGTCTACCAATTTCACCACGTCCGCGTGAAGCATTTAAAGCAAAGGCGCCAGACTTTCATCAGGCGCCTTCTGGAATATGGGGTGGACGAAGGGAATCGAACCCTCGACCACAGGAATCACAATCCTGCGCTCTACCAACTGAGCTACGCCCACCATATTGCATGCTGCTTTTACTTGTGCCAAAGCTGCCTTTGATTGGCGCACCCGGCAGGACTCGAACCTGCGACCATCCGCTTAGAAGGCGGATGCTCTATCCAGCTGAGCTACGGGCGCACATTTAATCTGCTTTCGCTTGCGATTACAAATTAACTTTCAGCCGTACCGAACAAGCCAAAATCCGCTTATTCTGCCCGACCTTGCTAACCAGTGCTAGGCCCTGCCCGACAAGTGAGGCGCATCTTATAGACGCACTGAAATAGCGTCAACAGATTTCTCAAAAAAATTCATTTTATTGAAGGGCTTAGGCCATTTGCCGGACCAAGCGCCTTTGCCCTGCGCGCGGCTCATGAGAGAATGCGCGCTCTTTTTTTCTCTCGATGGTTAATCACCCGTCATGACTGCACAACTTATCGACGGCAAGGCGATCGCCGCCAGCCTGCGCCAGCAGATCGCCCAACGTGTCGTTGAACGTCGCCAGCAAGGTCTGCGCACCCCCGGCCTGGCGGTGATCCTGGTTGGCACCGACCCGGCTTCCCAAGTCTACGTTTCGCACAAGCGCAAGGACTGCGAGGAAGTCGGTTTCATCTCGCAAGCCTTCGACCTGCCCAGCAGCACCAGCCAGCAGGAACTGACCGACCTGATCGATCGCCTCAACGACGACGCGAACATCGACGGCATCCTCCTGCAACTGCCGTTGCCGGCCCACCTCGACGCCTCCCTGCTGCTGGAGCGCATCCGCCCGGACAAGGACGTAGACGGTTTCCACCCCTACAACATCGGCCGCCTGGCCCAGCGCATCCCGCTGCTGCGCCCGTGCACCCCGAAAGGCATCATGACCCTCCTGCAAAGCACCGGGCAGGACCTGTACGGCATGAACGCCGTGGTCGTCGGCGCGTCCAACATCGTTGGTCGCCCGATGGCCATGGAACTGCTGCTGGCCGGCTGCACCGTCACCGTTACCCACCGTTTCACCAAGGACCTCGCCGGCCACGTCGGCCGTGCCGACCTGGTGGTGGTGGCCGCCGGCAAGCCGGGCCTGGTCAAGGGTGAATGGATCAAGGAAGGCGCCATCGTCATCGACGTCGGCATCAATCGCCAGGAAGACGGCAAGCTGGTCGGCGACGTGGTCTACGAGACCGCCCTGCCCCGCGCCGGCTGGATCACTCCGGTGCCGGGCGGCGTGGGCCCGATGACCCGCGCCTGCCTGCTGGAAAACACCCTGTACGCCGCGGAAGAACTGCACAAGTAACCTGCGCGCGCGAATGAAAACGGCACCCCGCGCGGTGCCGTTTTTTATGCCCGGGTGAAAAGCGCAGGTTGACGAACGGTCATCCCGATGGTCAGATGCCGCCCGTTTCAGGTGTCTGCCGCCGCCGCGCGGCAGGTGAAACGGGAAGCCGGTGCGTCCTTTAGGACAAGTCCGGCGCTGCCCCCGCAACGGTAAGCGAGTGAAGCATTCAACAGGCCACTGTGCGCAGACGCATGGGAAGGCGAAGCGCTTCGATACCCGCAAGCCCGGAGACCGGCCTGAAGCATCACGACTGAAGAATGGATGCGTCAGTCATTTGGCAAACCTGCGGTGGGCGGGCACGAGCCGGTAGACTGGCGCGCGCTCGCCAGCTCCCTCCTGTGCGCTTCCCGAAAAGTCCTTTTCGAGAAGTCAATGAATACACGCTACATCCCCCTGATCGGCTGCCTGCTCGGCGGCAACGGCGGCGCACTTGCGACGACGCTGGAACTCGATCGGCAAATCGTCTCGGCACCTGCGGTGGAATCCGACACCATCGCGCAGATGGCCCGCTACGGCAGCAAGATCGAAGTGGTCGAGCGCGAGCAGATCGAACGCGCCGGCCCCAGCGCCGATATCACGCGGGTCCTGCAGATGTTCGTCCCCGGCCTGTATGTTGCGCCCAAGCAGGGGCCTTTCGACTACGGCACCTATTCGTTGCTGGGCGGGCGCAACGACGACACCCTGATCATGCTCGACGGTGTACGCCTGAACAATCGCCTCTACGGCGGCATCTACATCGATACCCTGCCCGCCGCGGCCATCGAACGCATCGAGGTGCTCAAGGGCGGCCAAAGCCTGCTGTTCGGCACCCAGGCGGTCTCCGGGGTGATCAATATCGTTACGCGCAATGCCCGATCCCGGGAGGCCTCGGGCCAGGTCAACCTGGGCGTGGACAGCTTCGCCGGACGCAACGGCGATGCCCGTATCGAGCGAATCTTCAGCAACGGCTTCGGCGATCTCGGTCTGCTGGCCTATGTCAGCCACAATATTTCCGGGGGCTACCAGCCCTACCGCAGCAGCGCCATCACCGCAACGGTCAGCGACCGCAAGCGCAGCTACGAGGTCAACACCTTCGGGGCCAAGGCCACCCAGGGTTTCGGCGACGCCAGCCGCCTGGAACTGTTCTATCAGTACAGCGCGGCCAGCCTCGACTTCCTGCGCCCCGATGCCAACCGCAACACCACCAACGACCGTGTCCAGCAGATTGCCACGGCCACCTTCCAGCAGCATCTGAACGAGCACTTCAGCTACTTCGTCAAAGGCCACATGAACGACTGGGACACCCGCTACAACCGGGTCTACAACACCAGCGCCGGCGGCATCGAAGTGAAGAACCACAACGACTACTGGGGCTTCAGCGACTGGGGCGTGCAGGCCGAGGGCGAAGCCGTGCTGCCCGGCGGCCACACCCTGGTGTTCGGCAGCGACAACCAGTGGTTCAAGGGCAAGGACGACGTGTTGAAGATCGACCAGAACCAGGCCGAAGCCCACGCCCTCTATCTGCAACTGCGCCCCGAGATTGCCGCCCTGCCCGACTGGCATCCCAGCATCGGCGTGCGTCGCGAGCACCTGAGCGGTGGCGACAGCGCCACCGTGGGCATGCTCACCTCGCTGTACGACCTGACCGACAACCTCAAGCTGCGCGGCCAGTTCGGCTCGGCCTACAAGCTGCCCAACGCCGAGCAGTTGTACGTCAACGAGCCCGGCGACGAGATGGGCAACCCCAACCTCAAGCCGGAGAAAAGCCGCAACGCCGAACTGGGCCTGGACTACAGCAACCTGCTCGACGGCCAGCCATGGAGTGTCAGCGGTACGCTGTTCCACCGGCGCATCGAGGACCTGATCACTCTCGTCGATACCCAATGGGTCAACGGCGATGGCGAAATCACCGTGCGCGGCTTCGAACTCGACGGCAAGGTGCAGCTCGACGATCGTTGGCAGTTGCAGGCGGACATGACGCGCAACCTGAGCGAATCGCGTAACGGCGCCACCATCAACAACATCCCCGGGTTCTTCGCCCGCAGCCGGGTCGGCTATGAGTCCGCCGACCGTATGTGGGGCGCCGGTGCGGCGATCCGCTATATCGGCAGCGTGGAAAGCCCGCGGGGATCGACTACGGGCACTACAGCGTGGTGGATGCCGACGCTTATCGGTATCTCGATCTCCAGCGCCAGCATCGCCTGGCCCTGTTGCTGGAGAACCTGCTGGACCGGGACTACACCACCAGCATGGACAGCGGGTCGCGTCGGGTGGGGAACCTGGGAAGGCCGTTTACGGCTGAAGCGCGGTACACCTACAGCTTCTGATTTTGTGCTGGAGTAAGGGCCTCATCGCTGGCAAGCCAGCTCCCACAGGTTCAGCACAAAGCTTGAGACCTGTGCAGTACCTGTGGGAGCTGGCTTGTAGGACCGCCGCACCGCAGCGACGCTTTACCAAGGAAACACCATGAACGAACAGGACATACCCACCCACCCCGACTGGTCGCATATCCCCGAGCATGACCGCCACGTCATGCTCTGCACCGGCCCGCGCTGCACCCTGCGCGGGGCGCTGAAGGTGTGGAAGACAGTACGCAACGAGCTGCTCGCCGCCGACCGGGTCGAAACGAAAAACGGCGTGCTGCTGACCCGTACCCATTGCCAGTTCCCCTGCAACCTCGGGCCGATCGCAACCGTCTATCCGGACCGTTGCTGGTACCGCATCGCCAGCCACGATGACGCCCGGCGCTTTGCCCGGGAGCATCTGGTCGGCGGGCAACCGGTCCAGGACCTGCTGCTCGAGCGAGGTACCCAATGAAACACAGCCTCTGGCTCGCCCTGCTGCTGGGCAACAGCGCCCAGGCCCTCGACTACCGCAACTGCGGCGAAGACTGGGCCCTGCGCCAGTCACCGCCCCAGCGCATCCTCGCCCTCAACCAGCACGCAGCCGACATGATCCTGGCCCTGGAAGCCGGTCCGGCCCTGGCGGCGGTGAGCTATATAGATGATGACGTCAGCGCCCTGGCCGCCAATCACTATCGCGGCGTGCCGCTGCTGTCGCACAAATATCCCTCGCCGGAAGTGTTGTATGCCGGGCGCTACGATCTGGTGATCGGTGGTTTCCAAAGCGCCTTCCGCGATGGCGTCGGCCCACGTCGCGACCTGGCCCGCCACGGCATCGCCAGCTACCTGCTGGAAAATGCCTGCCCGGAAAAGCCCAGCGCGAGCGGTTTCCAGGCCATCGAACAGGACCTGCGCACCCTCGGCCGGCTACTGGACCGCATGCCCCAGGCCGAACGCCTGATCGCCCGGCAGCAAGCCGACCTGAAGGCAGCGCAGCAGCTCGCCGACGGACACCCGGCACTCAAGGTCTTCTACCTGGACAGCGAAACCCGCGGCCTCGACAGCGAAGGCAAGCAGGGTTTCGTCAGCGAGCTGATCGCCAGCGCCGGCGGGCACAACGTCCTTGCCGACCTCGACCTGCGGCGCATCACCGTGGACGCCGAAACCCTGCTGCAACTGGACCCGGATGTCCTGCTGCTGGCAGATGCCGTCTGGTCCACCGCCTCTGCCAAACGCGCGTACCTGGCCGGTCACCCGGCCCTTTCCCGCCTGCGGGCGGTCAGGGAAAAGCGCATGATCGACGTGCCGTTCACCCATCTGGTCGCCGGCGAACACAGTGCCCGCACAGCCCTGCACCTGGCCCGCGAACTGGCAAGGATCAGCCACTGAAAACCGACAGCCGATTCGGCTGCAAAATCGCCGCTTTCAGCTTTCCCGGCTGGGCACTTCATAGGCTTCAGCCGGGATTGCAGCGCCATCGGGAGGACAATATCCGCATCGCCAACACCTGGATGCGTGCCCGATGCAAACAACAAATACGGTCCTGATGATCCGCCCGGCGCGATTCGCCTTCAACCCGGATACCGCCCGCGACAACCATTTCCAGAAACCGCTGCTGGACGCCGAAAGCGCTCAAGACAAAGCGCTGGAGGAATTCGACGGCTATGTCGATACCCTGCGCCAGCACGGCGTCGAAGTGCTGGTGGTGCAGGACACCCCGGCACCGCATACCCCGGACTCGATCTTTCCCAACAACTGGTGGAGCAGCCACGCCGACGGCAGTCTGGTGCTCTACCCGATGGAAGGCCGCAACCGCCGCCTGGAACGGGACAAGGGCGTGCTGCGCGCACTCGACGAACGCTTCGCCATTCGCACCACCATCGACCTCAGCCCGCTGGAGCAAGCGGATATCTTCCTCGAAGGTACCGGCAGCATGGTCCTCGACCGTGAACACCGCATCAGTTATGCCTGCCACTCCGGGCGCACCCACGGCGAGGCCCTGCGCGAGTTCGCCGAACGCCTCGATTATCGCCTTTGCGTGTTCCACGCCGTCGATCGCCAGCAGGCACCGATCTACCACAGCAACGTGATGATGAGCGTCGGCCGCCAGCTCGCCGTGGTCTGCCTCGACGCCCTGCCCAACGCCGCCGAACGCTACACCCTGGAACGCAGCCTGCGCGATACCGGCAAGGACATCCTCGCCCTGGACTTCGACCAGCTCGAAGGCTTCGCCGGCAACATGCTCGAAGTCCATGACAAGCATGGCCAGCCGCTGCTGGTGATGTCGCGCAGTGCCTGGAACTCGCTGAACCCGGCGCAGCGCCGGCAGGCCGAGCGCCACAGCCGCCCGGTGGTAGTGAATATCGACCATATCGAACGCATCGGTGGCGGCAGCGCGCGCTGCATGCTCGCCGAAGTGCACCTGCCCGTTCGCAACTGAAACCGACGCCAAGAAGAAGGAAGCCATCATGACCCGCTATATCGACGTGACCGACCTCAGCCACCTGGTGGCCCGCAAGGGCGTGACCACCTGCCTGGAACAAATGGCCGAGTACATCCGCCAGGACTACCTGCGCTGGCACGACTTCGAAAAGTGCGCGCGGGTGGCCAACCATTCGCCGGACGGCGTGATCGAGCTGATGCCGGCCTCCGACGCCAACCTGTATGCATTCAAGTACGTCAACGGCCACCCGAAGAACACCCGCAACGGCATGCTCACCGTCATGGCCTTCGGCGCCCTGGGCGACGTGGATACCGGCAAGCCGCTGCTGCTCAGCGAGATGACCCTGACCACGGCGCTGCGCACCGCTGCCACCTCGGCCCTGGCCGCACGCTACCTGGCCCGTTCGGAAAGCCGCAGCATGGCGCTGATCGGCAATGGCTCGCAGAGCGAATTCCAGGCCATCGCCTTCCACGCCCTGCTCGGCATCGAGGAAATCCGCCTGTACGACCTCGACCCGCAAGCCACCGCCAAGCTGGCCGCCAACCTTGCCGGCTACCCGGGCATCCGCCTGGTCCTGGCCCGGTCGGTGGCCGAGGCGGTACGCGGCGCCGATATCGTCACCACCGTCACTGCCGACAAGGCCTACGCAACCATCCTCACCCCGGAAATGATCGAGCCCGGCATGCACCTCAATGCGGTCGGCGGTGATTGCCCGGGCAAGACCGAGCTGCACCGCGACATCGTCGAACGCTCCCGGTGATCGTCGAGTACGAGCCGCAAAGCCGCATCGAAGGCGAGATCCAGCAGATGCCGGCCGATTCGCCGGTGACCGAGTTCTGGCAAGTGGTCAACGGGCAGGTCAAGGGCCGCGAATCGGCAGGCCAGGTGACCCTGTTCGACTCCGTCGGCTTCGCCATCGAGGACTACTCGGCACTGCGCTATGTGCTGGATATGTCCAGGGCCTTGGACATCGGTAGCGAGATCGAACTGGTACCGGACCTGGACAACCCGAAAGACCTCTACGCCCTGCTTCAGCCGGCAGTCAGCGACGCGCAGAAGAAACGCGCCTGAACCCAGCGGATCCGCCGTGGCAGCACCACGGCGGATCGGAAAACGCTGCGGCAAAGCCTAAACAGGAGGCGCCTCGACAGGATCGGCTGCCGCGCGCGCCGCTAACAGCATATTCCGGCAGTCGGCGCCCGCCTTTACGACACAAAAAATCCGCTGCCATCACGCATCCTGAGCCCCTGACCAAAGAGTCACCGCACGACCGCGCGGCTCAAAACGACGAAGATTTTCCACCGCCCTACATCAACAACAAAACACAGGGAACCCCACACATGACCTCACTGCGCAAACCCCTCGGCGCGCTCCTCCTGACCCTCTGCGCCGGCGCGGCCCAGGCCCAGGAATGGAAGGACATCCGCTTCGGCGTCTTCCCCGAATATCCACCCTTCGAGTCCGTCGCCGCCGACGGCAGCCTGCAAGGTTTCGACATCGAACTGGGCGATGCCATCTGCGCCAAGCTGGAAGTCAAGTGCACCTGGGTGCACAACGAGTTCGACGGCATGATCCCCGCCCTGCGCGCGCGCAAGTTCGACGCCATCATGTCGTCCATGGCCGTGACCCCGGCGCGGCAGAAACAGATTGATTTCAGCGACCGCCTGTTCCTCAGCCCGACCTCGGTGATCGTGCGCAAGGGTGCCGACTTCGGCGACACACCCGAGTCGCTCAAGGGCAAGTCGGTGGGCGTATTGCAGGGCTCGCTGCAGGAAGCCTACGCCCGCGCCAAACTGGCGCCGCTGGGCGTGCAGGTCAAGGCGTACCAGGCCCAGGACCAGAACTACGCCGACCTGGTCAATGGCCGCCTCGACGCCACCGTCACCGACAAGCTGGAAGCCCAGCTCAACTTCCTGAGCAAGCCCGAAGGCGCCGGCTTCCAGAGCGGCCCGGCGATCAAGGACCCGACCCTGCCGCTGGACATCGCCATGGGCGTGCGCAAGAACGATACCGAGCTTAGGGAGCTGCTGAACAAAGGCATCGCTGCCGTGCTCGCCGATGGCACCTTCGCCAGGATCCAGCGCAAGTATGTCGGCGACCTGGACATCTACAACGAGTGACCCGCCCGGCCGGTGACCTGGGCCCGGCGCCCAGGTCACCGGCACGCCCAAGCCCAACGTCCAACGCCCAACGAGACTTTCCCGTGAACGACTTCCTTCACTCTGTCAGCCTGCAGGGTTTCGGCCCGCTCTTGGCGCAAGGGACCTGGATGACCCTGAAACTGGCCTTCCTGTCCCTCGGCCTGAGCCTGCTGCTGGGCCTGATCGGCGCCAGCGCCAAGCTCTCCACCCTGAGCCTGCTGCGCATTCCCGCGACGCTCTACACCACCCTGATCCGCAGCGTCCCGGACCTGGTGCTGATCCTGCTGATCTTCTACACCTTCCAGATCTGGCTCAACGACTTCACCGAGTGGATGGGCTGGGGCTACGTCGAGATCGACCCGTTCGCCGCCGGCGTCCTGACCCTTGGCTTCATCTATGGCGCCTATTTCACCGAGAACTTCCGCGGCGCCATCCTCAGCGTGCCTGCTGGACAACTGGAAGCGGCCACCGCCTACGGCCTGAGCCGCGCCCAGCGTTTTCGTCTGGTGCTGTTCCCGCAACTGATGCGCTTCGCCCTGCCGGGCCTGGGCAACAACTGGCTGGTGCTGCTCAAATCCACCGCGCTGGTCTCGATCATCGGCCTCGCCGACCTGGTCAAGGCCGCGCAGAACGCCGGCAAGAGCACCAATAACGTCCTGTACTTCCTGATCATCGCCGGGCTGGTCTACCTGCTCATCACCACCCTCTCCAACCGCCTGATGAAGCGTCTGGAGCGACGCTACAACACTGGCATCAAGGGGCTCGCATCATGATCGAACTGATCCAGGACTATGGCCTGGCCTACCTGTACAGCGACGGCGCCGGGCTTTCCGGGCTGGCCATGACCCTGTGGCTGTTCGTCGTCACCATGGTCGCCGGCTTCCTGCTGTCACTGCCCCTGGCCCTGGCGCGGGTCTCGCGCAAGCCGTGGCTGCGCTGGCCGGTGGAGTTCTACACCTGGCTGTTCCGCGGCACGCCGCTCTATATCCAGTTGCTGATCTGCTACACCGGGTTGTACGGCCTGGAGGTGGTGCGCGATCACGAGATGCTCGACCGCTTCTTCCGCAACGCGCTGAACTGCACCCTGCTGGCTTTCGTCCTGAACACCTGCGCCTATACCGTGGAGATCTTCGCCGGGGCCATCCGCAACATTCCCCATGGCGAGATCGAGGCGGCCCAGGCCTACGGGCTGCATGGCTGGAAGCTGAACCTGTTCGTGGTCCTGCCGGCGGCGCTACGCCGTTCGCTGCCGTCCTACGGCAACGAACTGATCCTGATGCTGCATGCCACGTCCCTGGCCTTCACCGCGACCATCGCCGACATCCTCAAGGTGGCCCGCGACGCCAATGCCGCGACCTTCCTCACCTTCCAGGCCTTCGGCATCGCCGCACTGCTGTACATGCTGCTGTCCTTTGCGCTGGTCGGGCTGTTGCGCCTGGCCGAACGCCGCTGGATGCGTTTTCTCGTTCCTTCCCGAGGCTGACCCATGACCACTTCCGCACACGCCTTGTCGATCCAAGCCGACTTCACTGCTCAACCGAGCGCTGCCGCGAACAGCGCCGCGATCAAACTGACGGTGGACGCGCTGCACAAAAGTTATGGCGATCACCAGGTGCTCAAGGGCGTCTCGCTGCAGGCGCGCAAGGGCGACGTGATCAGCCTGATCGGCGCCAGCGGCTCGGGCAAGAGCACCATGCTGCGCTGCATCAACTTCCTCGAACAACCGGAAGCCGGCGCCATCACCCTCGATGGCCAGACCATCGAACTGGGCCAGGGCCGAGGACCGAATCCCGCGCAACTACAAAACCTGCGCACGCGCCTGGCCATGGTCTTCCAGCATTTCAACCTGTGGAGCCATATGACCGTGCTGGAGAACATCACCCTCGCCCCGCGCCGGGTGCTGGGTATTACCCGGCATGAAGCCGAGGCCCGGGCGCGCGCTTACCTGGACAAGGTCGGCCTGCCCGCCCGGGTCGCGGACCAGTACCCGGCCTTCCTTTCCGGCGGCCAGCAGCAAAGGGTGGCGATCGCCCGGGCCCTGGCGATGGAGCCGGAAATCATCCTGTTCGACGAACCGACGTCAGCTCTTGATCCAGAGCTTGTGGGAGAAGTCCTAAAGGTCATACAGACGCTGGCCGAGGAAGGTCGTACCATGCTGATGGTCACCCACGAGATGGGCTTTGCCCGCCAGGTGTCCAGCCAGGTGCTGTTCCTGCATCAGGGGCGCGTCGAGGAACAGGGAAGCGCGAGCATCCTCGACCAGCCGCAAAGCGAGCGCCTGCAGCAATTTCTTTCCAACCGCTTGAAGTGAAACAACGCCACCATGGATACCAAGGCCAACCCGACCCATGCCAACCCGCCGCTGGACCGCATCGACGAAGCGATCATCGATGTATTGCGGCATAACGGCCGGATCACCTACGAAAAGCTCTCGACCCTGGTGCACCTGACGCCCCGGCCCTGCCTGGAGCGGGTGCGCAAGCTGGAGCGACGCGGGGTGATTCGCGGCTACGGGGCGATCATCGACGTGCAGATGGTTTCGCCGGGGTTGTCCTTGCTGGTCCTGGTGGCGTTGTCGAACCAGAGCGGGCGTTCGGCGCAGAAGGCCTTCGAAGCCTGTGTCAGGGCCTGTCCGCAGGTCTTCGACTGCCAGTTGATCAGCGGGCACTTCGACTACAGCCTGCGCATGCGCTGCCGCGACATGGAGCATTACCGGGTGCTGACCGAGACCTGGATGAACAACGACGAATTGCATATCGACAAGCTGGTGGCGCATCCGGAGCTGGCGGTGGTCAAGAACACTGCGCCACAGCTGTAGATCTTGTAGTGCCTGTACCGGCCCTATCGCTGGCAAGCCAGCTCCCACAGGTTCAGCACAGATCTTGAAACTTGTGCAGTACCTGTGGGAGCTGACGGTGGCCAAGAACACTGCGCCACAGCTGTAGATTTTGTGGTACCTGTACCGGCCCTATCGCTGGCAAGCCAGCTCCCACAGGTTCTGCGGTGTACGCGATCCCTGTGGGAGCTGGCTTGCCAGCGATAGGGCCATCAGCATCACTGCGCCCCGAGAGCCTTGACCTGCCACTCCTGCGGCTGCCGGTACCCCTCCACCCATTCCACCACCTGCCACGCCGGCATCGGTCGGGCAATGCCGTAGCCCTGGGCGATGTCGCAGCCCAGGTCCATCAGCAATTCGCCATGGGCCACGGTCTCCACGCCTTCGGCAATCACCTGCCGGTCGAACTCCCGGGCCAGGCCGATCACCGCACGGGTCAGGGCCAGGTCGTCCTGGTCATGCAGGATGTCCTGGATAAAGGATTTGTCGATCTTCATGGTCTGGGTCGGCAGCCGCTTGAGATAACTGAGCGACGAATAGCCGGTGCCGAAATCGTCCAGCGAGAAGCGCACGCCGAGGCGCTGGCAGGCCTGCAGGCAATCGCTGACCCGCTGGAGATTCTCGATCGCCACCGATTCGACGATCTCCAGGTCGAGCATCTGCGGCGCCACCGAGGCATGCCGTGCCAGCAGGCGCTGCAGGCGCACGACGAAATCATCGCGCTGGAAATGCCGCGCTGCGATGTTCACGCTCACCGGCCAGTGGCAGCCCTGCGCCTGCCATTGCTGCATCTGCGCCAGGGCGCGATCGATCACCCACTCGCCGATGTCGACGATCAGGTCGGTACGCTCTACCAACGGCAGGAAATCCCCCGGCGGTACCACCCCGCGCAGCGGATGGTGCCAGCGCAGCAGCGCCTCGAACCCGACCACCGTGCCACTGCGCATGTTGACCTTGGGCTGGTAGTGCAGCGACAGGTCGCCATGATGCAGGGCATGACGCACCTCCTCGACGGTTTGGTGGGTGGCCTTGACCTCCTTGTCCAGCGAGACGTCGAACAGGTGGTAGCGATTGCGCCCGCGTTGCTTGGCCAGGTACATGGCCTGGTCGGCGTGGCGCAGCAGGGTGTCGGCATCGTCGTCGTCATGGGGGAAGCGGGTGACGCCGATGCTGGCGCTGACGCTGATGGAGCGCCCGCGGATCATGCAGGGCTCGGCCAGGGTACGGAGGATTCGGTCAAGGCTGTCCTGCAGGCAGGGTGGCCCGTGACGGTCACCGAGAATCAGCACGAACTCGTCGCCGGACAAACGCGCCAGGGCATCGCCTGGGTCGAGGAAACGCTTCAGGCGCCGTGCCACCTCCACCAGCAGCAGGTCGCCGCTGTCATGGCCGTAGCTATCGTTGACCGCCTTGAAACCGTCGAGATCGAGCATGCACACCGCCAGCGAGGTTTTCGCCATGCGCGCACGCTGCAGCGTTGCTTCGAGCAGTTCGCCGATGCAGGAACGGTTGGGCAGGCCGGTCAGCGGGTCATGCCCGACCCGCCATTCCAGGCTGTGCAGCATCTGCCGCTTGTGCGTGACATCGAAGCGGATCGAGGCGTATTTGCGCAGCTCGCCAGTGTCGCGGTCGAACAGCGGCACGATGGTGCTGTCGACCCAGAACAGCGAACCGTCCTTGGCCCGGTTGCATAGCTCGCCCTTCCACACCTCGCCGGCGGTCAGGGCCCGCCACATGTCCCTGAACACCTCAGGGCCATGCTGGCCGGACTTGAGGATACGGTGGTCGGCGCCCAGCAGCTCTTCCCGGCTGTAGCCGGAAATGGCACAGAACTGCTCGTTGACGTAGGTGATACGCCCGTCGAGGTCGGTCTCGGAGAAGATCGCCGCGGCGTCCACGGCAGTACGGTAGCCCTCACCCATGGGCCACCCCGACATAGGACGTCTGCTGCGCGGCAGTGATTGGCAACTTGGAACGCACGATAAAGCTCCATGAGCCGCAGAAATACACGGGTTGTTCTCACCGAAGCCCGCTGCGGAAAAACCTGTCCAGGGAGCAAATTCTACGAGAAGCATCACCTTTTGCAATCCAAGGTGATGGCACCAGAGGTTGTCCTTTAAAATTATTTGTCGTTAAGTTCTTGATTCTAAAAGGGAATTGAGCGATGGAAATTTCAAGTTTGGGGTCTGCCATCAGACGCTATCGCAAGGTGGCCGGGCTTACCCAGGCGGAATTGGGGGAGAGAGCCGGGTTCGACCCCAAGACCATAAGCCGCTTCGAAACCGGCACCTACACCCCCAGCGTCGAAACCCTTGTCATTTTTGCCCGCATCCTGGGCGTCAAACTCACCGCCTTCTTTACCGACCTCGATAGCGAAGAAGAACAACGCGCCTATCTGTTCGGTGTCATCCACAAAGCCCCGCGCCAAGACCTGAGCAAACTGATCGCCGCTGTCGATCAGGCGCTCTCGGACAACTGACGGCAGGCATCGCGACGGAATGGTTCGCACCGTGAAAACGCGACATCAAAGCGCCTTTACTGGTCAGACCGGTAAAACCAATTATCGCCTGCCCCCTTGCGCCAGCAAAAAATCGGTGGGTATAGTGGCCGCGCACTGGACATACCGGTAAGACCACAATAATTAAGTCCGACGCGCCATCTTCCCCTTGGCAGCCGGACACCGACCAGAGATCCCTCCCATGCTTAAATGGTGCTCGCGTTCGATCTTTCTCCAAGTAGTGCTCGGCCTGATGCTCGGCATCGCCTGCGGCCTGAGCTTCCCCGACCTCTCCCTGCAACTCAAGCCCCTCGGTGACGGCTTCATCAAGCTGATCAAGATGCTGATCGGCCTGATCGTGTTCTGCGTGGTGGTCAGCGGCATTTCCGGTGCCGGCGACCTGAAGAAGGTCGGGCGCATCGGCCTGAAATCGGTGGTCTATTTCGAAATCCTCACCACCATCGCCCTGGTCCTGGGCCTGGTGCTGGCCTTCAGCACCGGTATCGGCAGCGGCGCCAACATCCACCTGGACCAGCTCTCGGCCACCGATGCCGGTGCCCTCGCCGAGCGCGGCCAGCATATCCATAGCACCACCGCGTTCCTCATGGACCTGATCCCCACCTCGGTGATCGGCGCCTTCGCCGATAACAACATCCTTCAGGTCCTGCTGTTCTCGGTGCTGTTCGGCAGCGCCCTGAACCTGGTGGGCGAATCGGCTTCGAGCATCTCGCGGCTGATCAACGAGCTGAGCCATGTGATCTTCCGCATCATGGGCATGATCGTGCGCCTGGCACCGATCGGCGTATTCGGCGCCATCGCCTTCACCACCAGCAAGTACGGTCTGGACTCGCTGCAACACCTGGGCGGCCTGGTAGCGCTGTTCTACCTGACCTGCGCCGGCTTCGTCCTGCTGATCCTTGGCGTGGTGATGCGCGTGTCCGGCCTCAAGCTGCTGCCCTTCCTCAAGTACCTGCGCGAAGAGCTCACCATCGTCCTTGGCACCGCTTCGTCCGACGCCGTGCTGCCGCAGATCATGCGCAAGCTCGAGCACCTGGGCATCGGCAGTTCCACTGTCGGCCTGGTCATTCCAACCGGCTACTCGTTCAATCTCGACGGTTTCTCCATCTACCTGACCCTGGCCATCGTCTTCATTGCCAATGCCACCGGCACGCCGTTGGCGATGACCGACCTGCTGACCATCCTCCTGGTGTCGCTGGTGACCTCCAAGGGTGCCCACGGCATCCCTGGCTCGGCCCTGGTGATTCTCGCCGCGACCCTCACCGCGATCCCGGCGATACCGGTGGTGGGCCTGGTACTGGTGCTGGCGGTGGACTGGTTCATGGGCATCGGACGCGCGCTGACCAACCTGATCGGCAACTGCGTGGCCACCGTGGCGATTGCCCGCTGGGAGAAGGACATCGACCTGGATCGCGCCCACAACGTCCTCGACGGCAAGCAGGGCTACAGCTTCCAGCCGCGCAAGACGGCTCACCAGCAAGAGTTTTGAAGCATGACCGATAGTTCCTGGAGCAACCTGTGATCACCTCATCGACCGTAGTCAACGCAGTAGTGGAAAAACTGCGCCAGGCCCTGGCCCGAGGCCAGTGGCGCTCCGGCGAGATGCTGCCGGGGCAGCGCGAACTGGCCGAGCAACTGGGCATCAGCCGGCCCAGCCTGCGCGAAGCGGTGACGGTACTGGAAACCCTTGGCCTGGTGCGATCCATGCCAGGCAAGGGCGTCCTGGTGCTCGACCCCGATACCGCCGAGCCGACGCTGGTCCCGGCCGCGTCGGTGGCCGAGGCCAGCCTCGAGGACGTATTGCAACTGCGCTACACCCTCGAGCCGTTCATCGTCGGGCTGGTGGCGCAGTCCATCAGCAGCAGCGAGACCGGGCAGTTGCGCCTGACCCTGATGGACATGCGCGAAGCCCTTGAAGCCGACGACGCCGAAGCCGGCGTCGGTGCCTACATCGCCTTCCATGAAGCGCTGTTCGCCCTGACCTCCAACCCGATCTTCCAGAGCGTGGTGCAGCAGACCAGCAACGCCCTCAAGCAAAGCGCCCAGGTGCTGCGCAAGTCTCCCGAGCATCTGGCCGCGCGCCTGGAAGAGAACGAAGCGGTGGTACGCGCCATCCGCAACAAGGACAGCGCCCAGGCCAGCGCCCAGATGCGCCGGCACATCCTCGCCGAGGGGCGGCGCATGGGTATCGAACTGAAGATCCCGGATGAGCAGCCGGGTCATTGACTACAGGAGAGCGAAGATGAACACCTCCCTGCCCTTCATGATGGCCGGCGGCGGACGCCGGATGTCCGCGGAAGAGATCTATCCGCAGCTGTTCGATGCCATCCTCGAACAGCGCCTGACGCCCGGAACCCCGCTGACCGAACTGGCCCTGGGCGAAGCCTTTGGCGTCAGCCGCACGGTGATTCGCCGGGTACTGGGGCGGCTGTCCGACCAGCAGGTGATCGTCCAGCGCCCGGCGCACACTGCGCGCCTGGCGGCCCCGGACCCTGAACAGGCGCGGCAGGTCTTGAGTGCCCGGCGCCTGGCGGAAACCACCCTGATCGAACTGGCCGCACAGCGCTCGCGGCCGGGGCAATTGCGCCAGCTGCGCGAGCTGATCGCCCGCGAACGCCTGAGCCACGAACAGGGCCAGCGCTGCACGGCGATCCGCCTTGGCGGCGAGTTCCACCTGAAGCTTGCGGAGATCGCCGACAATGCGCCACTGACGCGTTTTCTCAACGGACTGGTACCGATGACCTCATTGATCATCGCCAAGTACGAGCACCAGGGTTGCGAGCACTGCGCCTGGCAGGAGCATGCGGCGCTGGTGGATGCGCTGGAGGACGGTGACAGCGAGGCCGCGTTGCGCCTGATGCATGTGCATCTGGACCGTATCGAGGCCAAGCTGGACCTCGATTAAGCCCGGTTCTCCGGGCCGCTGCGATTGGACCAGTCCACCAGCAGGCTGTAGCCGACCGCCAGCAGGGTCGGGCCGATGAACAGGCCGATGAAGCCGAACGCCAGCAAGCCGCCGAAGACGCCGAGCAGCACGATCACCAGCGGCAGGTCGCCACCGCGGCTGATCAGGTAGGGCTTGAGCACGTTGTCCACGCCGCTGATGATGAAGGTGCCCCAGATGCCCAGGAAGATGGCCATGCCGTAGTCACCCTTCCAGGCCAGCCAGGCAGTGGCGGGCACCCAGGCCAGCGGCGGGCCCATGGGGATCAGGCTGAGCATGAAGGTCACCAGGCCGAGCACCAGCGCCCCCGGCACCCCGGCGATCAGGAAGCCGATCAAGGCCAGCAGGCCCTGGGCGGCAGCGGTGCCGATCACCCCGTTGACCACCCGCTGCACGGTGCCGGCCACCAGGCCCAGATAGTAGGCGCCGCGATCGTCCACCAGGCGCTCCAGCAGGCGCAGGACGAAGGCCGACAGACGCGGACCGTCGCGATAGAAGAAAAACACGAAGACCAGGCTGAGGATCAGTTCGACGACGCCACTGCCCAGTTGCGCGCTGCGGGCCAGGATCCAGTTGCCGACCTGCCCGAGATGGGGCTTGACCGTGGTCAGCAAGGCCGCGCCCTGCTGATCGAGGGTGTTCCAATAGCGCACCAGCCGTTCGCCGAAGAAAGGCACGCTGCCCAGCCAGTCCGGGGCGTCCGGCAGGCCGTCGACCTGCACGTCGCGGATGAACGCGGTGGCGTCACGTACATGGTCGGCCAGGTTGAAGCCAAGCCAGACCAGGGGCAAGGCCACCAACAGCAGCCACAGGCAGGTCAGCAGGCTGGCCGCAAGGGTTTCGCGCCCACCGCACCAACGCGTCACCAGGCGCATCAGCGGCCAGCTGGCAAAGGCCAGGATCGCGCCCCAGAGCAGCGCGGAAATGAACGGGGCCATGACCCACAGGGCGGCGCCGAGCAGGGTCAGCAAGAGGATCTGCACCAATAGGCGGTCGTTGTTGAGCATGATCCCTCTCTCACGGAATACAGATAAATCTTCGATTTGACACAGGCCCCTGTGGGAGCTGGCTTGCCAGCGATGGCGGCAGACCAGGCAACTGCTTTGCCAGCCAGGGCCTCATCGCTGGCAAGCCAGCTCCCACAGGATTGCTGGCAAGCCCGAGTGGCGCGATCAACCCGTTAGCGGATCAGTTCCACATGCAGGCCGGCAGCCGGTTTGTCGCCGGTCTCCAACCTTGCCGCCCGGACCCCGGCCGCACTCAGCTGGTCGTTCCAGGCCACCGCCTTCGCCCCGGTCAGGCTGACCCGCAGGCTGCTGTCCAGATTCAGGCTGCGTGCCAGCAGCTCCACCCAGGCCTTCGGCGGTTCGCCATCCAAGTCCGGGTAGTCCAGCTTGCCCGTGCTGCGCAATTCCCGCAGCACCGTGGCCGGGGTCGGCAGCAGGTCGCCCAGCGGTGCATTGGCCTCGAATTTCTCCACATGCAGGAAGGCCCGCTTGTTGCCGCGGGTGATGGCGTACAGGGCAACCAGGGTGTCGTGGTCATCGCCGGAACGACGCAGAAGAATGAACGCCTGGTCCTCGTCCGAGCCATACAAGCGTGCATTGCGGAAGATCTCATTGGCCCACAGGCTGCTTTCGCCGCAGTCACGCCTCTCGCACCAGAACAACGGATAGCCCCCGTCGGCCTGCAAGGCTTCGCGGGCGGCGGTGAAGGCTTCGCCGGCACTGCGCTCGGGCGGCAATTGCCAGGTGGTGGAGCTGACCTGGCCACGGCTTTCGACCTTGCCCTCCATACGCAACTGCCCGCTGATCTTGCGCAGCGGACCCAGCGGATAGACGCGCTCCTGCTCCCGCGCCGGCTGTTCGTCGAAGACCTTGGCATCCTGCGGAATCGGCAGTTCGCCGGCGGCCTGGGCGGCTCCTGAAGCCAGCAACAGCGCGGAAAGAACGAACTGGACGGCACTCATCGGCGAACCCCGCCGGCATGGCCGGCGTGGCATAGGGAAAGGGGGCTGCTGTCGTGCTGGGTCATGATTGTCTCCCTGATCAAAACCCGCCAAGCCTCGACAGTTGCCCGGTACAAGTCAAGGCATGGCAAAGAAGCGATTGAAACAGTCTGCAACAAGCGTTGCGCCGGCCTCGTCGTTCAGGTGCAGGTGATGGCCACCGGGCAAGTGTTCCAGAGTGAAGGGTAGCTGCTCGAGCAGGCTCGTGTTGCGCGCCAGCATGCCGTCGTCGGCCACCACCAGGGCGGTCGGGCAGGCAATGCGCCGGACGAAACTCAGCGCCTGCTCTTCGCTCATGCGCAGCGGCGACGGCAGGGTCAGGCGGCTGTCGCTGCGCCAGCTGAAACCGCCGGGCACCGGCACCAGGCCGCGCTGGGCGAGGAGTTCGGCGGCCTCGCGGCTGACCGCGACCATGCCCTTCATCCGTGCTTCCACCGCCCGGCTCAGCTCGGCATACACCGATTTGCGCTTGCCCTCATGGCGCAACTGCGCCTCCAGGGCCATACCCATGCGCTCGGCGGCATCCTGCGCCGCCGCACCCGGCGGAATCACCCCGTCGATCAAGGCCAGGCGCTGGATCCGCTCGGGCAGGCTGCCGGCGAGGATCACCGAAACGATCGCCCCCAGCGAATGCCCGAGCAGGGAAAAACGCTCCCAGCCCAGTTGCCCGGCGACCCGCAGAACGTCATGGGCGTAATCCCACAGCGCATAGCCGGCGCCTGCCGGGCGGTGCCCGGAGTAACCGTGCCCGGCGAAATCCAGGGCGACGATGCGCAGCCCGTGCAGCCTGGGCGCCAGGCGGGCAAAGCTGTTGGCGTTGTCCAGCCAGCCGTGCAAGGCAATCACCGGCCGGCCATCTTCTGGCCCGTACAAGTGCGCGGCCAGTTCGATATGCCCCAGGTCCAGGCGGATTTCCTCGACGGGATGGCTCATGCCCGACGCTCCTGCCAGCGCTGGAACACCGAGCGGATCAGGCGTGCGGTGTCGTCCGGGCGCTCCAGCGGGAACATGTGCCCGCCGGCGACGCTGTGGTTTTCGCCCAGCGGCATGCGCCGTACCGCCTGGGCGTGGTGGGCGCGGACGATGCGGCTGTGGCTGCCGCGGACCATGGCCAGCGGCACCTTGAGCTTGCCGGGCGATGCCGGCCGGGTGTGCGGGATGCTGCGGTAGATGCGCATCTCGATGGCCGGGTCGAAAGCCAGGCGCAAACCCCCGCCTTCGTTCTTCAGGCCATGTTGCAGGTAGGCTTCCAGGCAGTCCGGGTCGAAGGCGCGGAACAGCGACTTGGAGGAGAAGTAGGCGCGGGCCTGGTCAAGGTCGTCGAAGGCTTCACGGCGGCCCTCGGTGCGCCCGGCCGGGGTGATCCGGTCAATGAAGCCCCAGCGCTTGGCCAGGCGGATCAGCCACTGGTCGGCAAGGGTCAGCACCGGCGAGTCGAGCATCACCACCCCGCGGTACAGCTCGGGGCAGCGCAGTGCGGCATGCAGGTGCAGCACGCCGCCAAGGGAATGGCCGACGCCCCAGACCGGTTCGCCTTGCCGTTCCAGGTGATGGATCAGCTCGTCCACCAGCAGCAGCCAGTTGTCCCCGGCCGGAAAGCGTGGGTCGTGGCCGTGCTGTGGCAGATGCTGGACCTGGTAATCCGGCGCCAGCCCGGCGAACAGCTTGCCGTAGGTGGCCGAGGGGAAGCCGTTGGCATGGGCGAAGAAGATCTGTTGCGACATTTTCGGACGGCCTGCTGCGGAAAAAACTGACACTGATTGTCCGCAACGGATGGGGATGGAGCAATGACCGGAACAGCCATCAGGGACGGCACTCCGGTCAGGAACCCCGTGTTGCTGCTCCGGGCCTAATCGCTGGCAAGCCCCCGGTGCTCAGAACCCTTCGAACGAGCGGTGCAGGCACGCCTGGATATAGGCCACCTGGTACTCGTAGGCCTCACGCACCTGATGGCGCTCCTGCTCGCAAAGCTGGGCCCGCTGCATAGCCAGGCAGGACACCTGAAGCATTTTTGCCATCTGCTCGCAGGCCAGCTGGAACTGCTGCAGTTGCTCGGACTCGCGGCGATCGCCGTAGCGCCGGACCAGCGCATCAAGGCGGGCATCGGCGGCGTCGTGCAACAACTGGAACTCGGCGAAGTCCAGGCGATAGCTGAAATTGCATTCATCGAGTACCTGGCGCAGGTCCGCTGAACAGGCTCGCATTCCATTACTTCCGATCATGGGGTTTCCTCGCAGGGCATGCTGCTCGTACGCCTCCACGCTAGCAATTCGGAGTGAGTGCAACAACTGACAAAAATATCAGGTCGGCGTATCGAAAGCGGGGGCGTGGTCACCGCACAAAATCTTCACAACTGATATTTTTGTCAGGTTTCAACATGAAGAAACGGGGATATAAGTGTGTCCGTACCGTCCCGGTCGCATCGATTTTCGAAGGAATCACACTGCACTTCCAACGTCAGGAGCTCACTTCATGTACGCATCCCAATCCCTTGGCAGCGCCCCGCCCCTTGCTCCGGTCCAGCGCGTGCCCACCCTGTCGGAAGCCCCCATCAGGCTGACCCTGCGCGAAACCGTGGTCCTGCAATGGAGCGCCGAAGGCAAGACGTCCTGGGAGATCGCCCATATCCTGCAATGCAGCGAGTCGGCGGTGAATTTCCACTTCTGCAACATCCGCCGCAAGTTCGGCGTGACGTCACGCAGCGCGGCGATGCTCAAGGCCCTTGATCAGGGCCTGATCAAGTTGCGCTGAACGTGGCCCAGGCCGGCCGCAAGCGGTCGGCCACGGGCCAGGGCGTCAGGGAATGAGCGTCGGCCTGAGGCTCGGAAAGTTTGGCGTCGCCTCGTACGGCCAGGTTTCACCGAGGTCGAAGCTGACGTAGACGCTCACACTGAATACTTCCCCGATCTTCAGCGACTCGAGAAACGCCTTGGGAATGACCACATCGCCTTCGGCACCGATCCCGCTGACCAGCTCCGCCTCGCTGACCCGATGGTCGTACAGGGCCCGGTGCACCAGGGTTTCACCCGCAGGGTCAACGCCACTGACCAGTATCCTGACCATCTGATCGGTGGTCATCAGCTTCCAGAACGCCAGGGTCAGGCGCGCGCCCGAGGCCGGCACCGCCGCCAGGCTGAGCCCCTTGCTGGTGTGGCCCTCGCACTGCACCGTAGGAAAGCCGTTGGACGGCACCTTGCTGACGCGCACCTGGCGCGGCGTCGAGGGCAGCACCTCGCCAGGCCCTCTTACCTCGTAATACAGCGTCACCGTCTTGCCGATCGACGCAATCACGCTTTCCCTGGGAACATGACAGAGCCGCGGATCGCCGTCCTTGTCCAGCAGGCCTTCGAAGTCCGCCACACTGCCGGGATCATCCCAATGCACCCAGACCTCTTCGTCGGGATAGATAAGCACTTGCCCGTCGAGCACGACCTGTATGCCGCTGCGCCCCTTCTCGGGATCGAGCACCAACTCCTCGCCGACGCCATCGGCCTCCACTACATCCAGCCACAGCAGTTCCCGCGGTATCGGCGTGGCACTGACCGACAAGGGCACCTGCCTGGAGGAAACACTGGGATTACCGGCGCGGTCCGTGACGTCGTAATGCACATAGCGCCGGCCATCACCCCGCTCGCGAATCAGATTGCCGTCGAAGACCAGCTCCAGCGGCTGGCCGATATCCTCGGAAGTGAGCGTGCGCGAGCCCGCCTGATGATAGGCGAAGGGCTCATCGTCCCAATACCAGGTCAGGGTGTCGCCGGGCCGTACCTCACGGTACTCCGGAACCTGCGCCACCACCCGGTCGTTGCAGGCCTCCAGATACTGCCAGGTAAGGCCGCCGTCGATGACCTCGGGCGGAAAGACCAGGGCGCCCTGCTCACCGCCCAGGATCGGCGGGGAGGTATCGATGGTGATGATGAGCGGCTGCGATCCCTGGGGCGAGCCATTGTAGAGCACCACCTTGTACTCCATGCGCTGCTGCCCTTCGGTGAGAAACTCGGTCGCCACCGTCAGGTGCAGATCTTCCGGCAGGACCGGCGTGGTCCAGAACTTGGTGGCAACGGTGGTGCCATTCCAGAACAGCTCCAGACTCTCGGGATGGTCCGGCGAGGGGTCGCTGTGCAGCCATTCCGGGACCTCGACCGCCAGCGGCACCTGCAAGTCATCGATATGCAGCAGATTGGGCTGGCCACCGTCGATATCGTCGAGCAGTGCGTCGACGATGGGTGGCGGGAGCAGGACCTGGGCTTCTTGCAACGGGGTCGACATCGGCAGCTCTCCTCAAGAAAGCGGATCGGTACCCGAAGGCTCGGGTGTCGCACTCCATTTAACGGCAAGAAGGGGATGGGCATAACTGACAGAAGTATCAGGTATCGGCGGCGGGCCGCAGTATTCAAGGAGCGAGCCTGGCGGCTCGCTCCCGCAGCATTACCAGCTATAGCGCAGGCCGACGTTGGCCCCCCATGGCTGCTCGACCTGCTCGCCATTGCTGTAGTCCAGGTCGACATGCATCTGCAGGCTCCGCGCCAGCGATACCGAGACCCCGGCCCCCAGCTCGCCACGCGATCCCGAGAGGTCATTGTTGAAGCGGTTGTCGTTTACCCGCACAGCGTTGTCGCTGGCGAACTCATGGGCATAGGCGACCCGTACATAGGGCTGGATCACCCGGCCCTCGCCCAGTTCGACATTACGCCCGAAGGTGCTGCCGACCTTGCCCAGCAACGAATGGGCGGTATCGCCATCGGCACGCATGCCGTTGTCGAGGTTGTAGCGCTTGCCCTGGATGGTCACGCCGGACCACTGGGTGTAAGGCTCGGCGAACCAGCCATTGCCCAGGGCGATATGCCGGCCGAATTCCAGCGAGGTACCCAGCGCGTGATTGTCGTAGTCGCCCTTGGTCCGGGTTCCGTCGCTGAGATTGACCGTGGCATCGTTCTGCAGGCGGTTGAACTTGAGCACGGCGTCGAAGTAGTAGCCGCTTTGCGGGTCCAGCCAGGTGGTGTACGCACCCAGGTAGTAGCTATCGACCTGTCCGCTGGAGCCACGGGCCAGATTCAGGTCCGAGTCGCTATAGCCGGCCAGCACACCCGCCAGCCAGTGGCCGTCACCGACCGGCAGCGGCGCATCGGCACCGAAGGACACGCCCTGCTGGGTCTGCTGGTAGGCGGTGCCCGACGAGGCGGAAACGTTGTATTTGTTGCCGTAGCTGCGCATCCAGGCACCGGCCTTGCCGCCATTCAGGCGTAGTTCACCCATGCGGCTGCGCAGGCTCGACAGCTCGCCGTACCACACGGTGGGCGCGGCATTGAACAGGCCGAGCACGGTCTGGGTCCCGGGGCTGATTTTTTTCATCGAGGCGTCCAGGTACCAGTTGTCACCGTCGCGAATCAGGTCGTAGGAAAATGTGCCAAGGTCCACCTCCCCGTTGAGCAGGGAGAAGCTGGCATCGCCACCGGCGATATGCACCACATGTATCTGCCCGTCGTTCAACGGATCGGCGCCACTGCTGCCGACCAGCAGCTTATGGTCGCCGCGGGCATCGCCGGTCACCTCGAGGAAATCGGTCTGCCCGGTGGAGAAGTCGGTATCCATGATGAAGGTGCCGTTGCCGGAAAGGTTTTCCACGGTCAGGCGGTAGAAGGCATCGGCCTCGCCGAACCGGACCGCGCCCCCGTCCATGACCAGGTCACCCACTTCATCGTTCTCGATCATGTTCCACTGGCCCTGGCTGGCCAGGGTCAGGCTGGCGACGTTTTCCAGAGCACCAGTCAGGGTGGCATGGTTCTGCAGGGTCAGGTTGGCGGTGGCGCCATCCTCGGCCACCACATTGCCCACCAGGTGGCTGTTGTCCACGGTCATGTTACCGGTCGAGCCGCTGGCGACCTTCAGCACGTTGCCGTCGCCGCCTGTCAGGGTCGAACCGTTGGCCACCACGATATCGGCGCTGACGCCCTGGCCTGCTCCCGTACCGACCAGGATCGCCGCATCGGTGCCACCCTCGACATGGGTGCCATCCAGGTGCACCGTGGCGCTGTCGGGAAGAGAGCTGTCCAGGCGGATCCGGATACCGTGGGTGCCGCCAATGATCGAACTGTTCCGGGCCGTGACCGAGCCGCCGAACATTTGGATGCCCTGGCTGGTGGCATTGGTGCCAGTCACCTGGGTGTTTTCCAGGAGCAGGTCGCTGTTGGCGGAAATCTGCACGCCGCTGCGGCCACCGGTGATGCTGCTGTCCCGCACGCTGGCGGTGGAGCCGTTGCTGCCCTGGCGCCCCAGGGACAAGCCTTCGGTTTCGCTGGTGATGGTGCTTCCCGAGATATCCGCCGAACCACTGCCAAGGAACACGCCGACGTTGATGCCGGTGGCGGTCACGGCGCTGCCGTTGAGGGTCAGCCTGCCGCCATCCTGGGTGACGATGTGCTCCGTCTGCGCGCCATTGGCGGTGAGATGGGAGCCACCGGTCACCAGGTAGCTGTCGGAAGGCGTTGTCGCATCGATGGTTTCGTCGCCGATGATCGTCCTGGCCATTGCATACTCGCTGCCCAGCACCAGCGGCGCGAGGGCAGCGAATTTCAGAATGCGAACCAGGGGACGCAGTTTGAACGAAGGAGTCTTGGTCATCATGAGAAGCTCTCGCAGGCTATGAAACGACGCGGTCAAACCAAGCTGGCGGGCAACCGGGTTCACTTCGCAAAGGCCGGCGAGACTACAGACGACAACCCAAATTTTATGTAGGAAAATTCCGAAAAATATAGCAGAGATTACGACGAGCCCCGCGCCCGCCGAACGCCCCGGGCGCGAGGTAACCCGGCCTGCTATGGCACGCGTTTGCGCTCAGGCATAGGGCAGTAGCCCGAGGGCACGTGCATGGAAACGGTCGCCAGGACCTCCAGGGATGTCACCGGTACACCATTCAACTCGAAGGAATACTTGGTGTAGGCCCGCCCATCGATCTTGCCCCCTCCGGGTTATAGGTCGGCAGGATGTGCTTGTCGTAGGGGTGCACGCGAATGACGAAGCCAGTAGCCGGATGCTCGGGACCGATGATGTAGTCCTGGGTGAAGATCGCGTCTTCGATGACCGCACCGGTGTCTTCGATGCGACTGTCCCAGGGTGTCCAGGTCACGGTAACGGTATCGCCATCCTTGAGCCATTTGCTCAGGTCGGGAATCCTGACCCGCACCGCCGGCTCGTCCGGATGGGGGTTGGCGAAGTCCTCGAACAGCGATTCGCAGACCAGCCAGCCTCTTTCAGGGTTGAGCCCCAGGTATTCGGGCGCTTCCGGAGTCAGGACGAAGGCGTCGACCTTCACATGGTAGGTCTTCGAATGCTGCTTGTTGTTCCCGTCTGGCGCGCTGATGCGGTAATGCACCGGCACGGCGGGACCATTGCCGACGTCCTGGATGATCTCCCAGGGAATCTCCACGCCGATCTCGTCGCCTGGTTCTTCGAAGCCTTGCAGCACGTACGTGTAGCCGAGGCGATCGCCCCAATAGAACTCGATGATCTCGTCCTTCGCCGCCGGTGCGTAGAGGATGATGTTCTGCTTGGCCGGCTGGCCGTTGTCTGCGGGGGTCAGTTCGTTGAACTGCTCGGAGACCTTGCCATAGGTATCGAGCTGGCCCAGGGCCGGGTTGACGGGGTCGGGCCAGGTCAGGTCCGGTTCGGGCCGCGGCGGACCGATATAGGAGAAGTCGACGTTGATCTTGATCTCCGGCGCATCGAACGGCACGGTGCCGCGCAGGATCCTGTAGCCGACACTGGTTTCCAGCTCGCCCACGGCGGTGCCGTACTCGGCCTTGAGGATGGCCGACGGTACGCGCACCGGCATCGGGAAATCCGGCACCGAGCCCAGCTCTTCCGCAGTCACCAGGCTGTTGCCCCACTTCACCTCGATGCGGTCTTTCGGCTTCCAGCCGACGTAGCCGGGAATGTTCACCACCACACCGATCCCGGCATCGGCCATGTCGATCAGGTTGTCGCCCTCGGCCAGGGGCACGGTCGGCGGCGCAAGGTCGGCCGGCAGGGTGCCCAGGGCAACGGCCACCGGCTGGTAGACGGCCAGGCGGCTGCGGTTCAGCGCCTTGTCGACCAGCATATAGGTTATGTAGCAGCCGCCGTCCCCCACCTCGCGGATCAGGTCCGTCCTGACCTTGAACGTCATCGGATCGCCCGTCACCTCGAAACGCCCGCCGATCGGTACATCCATCGGATCGTCGGGAATGGGGTAAGTCGCCCACCAATAGATCAGTTCATCATGTGGCTGGCGGTCGTCATACTTCGGCAGGGTGGCGGTGATGCCATCGGGGTTGTCGATCAGGGTCTGCTCGCTGATGAAACCCTCGGGCATGATCAGCTTCGGCGGCTCGTGCGGGCGCCAGGGCTCGGTGTTGTCGACCACCACGGTGAGTGCCAGCGACATCTGATAGGAACCGTTGTAGTGCTTGACCCTGTAGGTGATATCCCAGGCGCCATCCGTCTGCATGACCTCGGGCGGCACGTGCAGGGTCAGCGGAAAGTGCGCGGGGAACGGCGGCGCCAGTTCGGTCTCGTCGACCGTTTCGTAGTGGGTGGTGCCAGCGGGTGCCCACTGGATGAACACTCGCTCACGGTCATCCGGATGGGCAGGGTCAGGCAGGGTCCAGGCCTGCATGGTAACGGCCAGCGGCACCTGCCGGGCACTGCTGAACAGGGTGTTGTCGTTGGCGTCGGCGATTACCCCGGCGGCCAGCGTCACCGGTGGCAGGTCCGTCGTTTCGTTACGTCGGTCCATTTGTGCCTTGCGGTAATCCCTGCGTGCCTGCTCTGCGATTCGTTGCTGTTCTGACTGTGACATTTCGGTCACCCCTCTCCATGTGTCCAGCCATTCGCTGACACGGCGGATGCCGCTCCGGACCGAACAGCCGTGGGGCCATTTAATACCTCCGGAAGGATTGGCGTAACTGACAGAAATAACAGGTGCGCCAAGCGCACGAAGCAGAAAAAGGCCGCCCCGAAGGACGGCCACGAAGGGAGGGTGAGCAGGTCAAGCCAGGCAGACTCACGGGCTCGAGGATTGATATCCGCGATTCCAAGATCCACCGGAATTACGTATCGCTCCGGCACGCGCTCGCCCCGACAGTGGTATACCGTTTTTATCGGTCAGCCCTTGCTTGTAACTTTGCAGATCCGGCGGCTGCTTGTAGGCATCTTCAAAAAATTCTTTACGCCTCGCCAGGCTCTGGTCCAGCTCGCTCGCCTCCTTCATCGACTGCCGATCCTTGGCCTGTTGCTTGGCCGAAGTGTTGCTGCTGATACTCTGCTTGATACTGCCGTTCACCGGCGTTTCCGGAGCGTCGCCGGGCGCCGGCAGGTTTTTGCTGTTCCCCTTCGCCCTGTAGGCCGAATACCCCAATCCCAAGGCCATCACGCCGGAAAATGCAGCCACGATGCTCCAGTCGGCCTGGGCACGACCTTTCTTCGTGGCGGCCATGATACTGGCATAGGCAAAGACGGCGCCGGAGAGCAGAGAACCGAACAGATACCAGGCGTTATGCCCCGTCGGATCACTCGCATTCACCGGATCGCCCTTGCAATAGGCATAGGCATTCGGGCCTCCGCGGCGAAACGGGCTCCATTCGTCAGGGCTGCAGAACTTCTTCAGGACGGGTCGGTAGAACCGGTAGCCTTTCCCAGCAGTTGCCCACCCGCCTCCTCGTCCAGTTCGCCGTTGAAGGCCAGGCGGGCTTGCACCCGGGTGCTGCGATGGCCGTGTGCGGTATAGGCCATGTCGGTGGTGCCCTCGCCGGCCAGGTGCTCGCTGAGCACGCTGTTCTTATGGTCGCAGCCCAGCAGCAGGCTGATGTCGCCTGCCTGGTGCTCCGCCAGCAAGTTGCCTGCGCCGCGCATGAAGGTACTGCCCTGCTCGCCCTGGAGCAGGTTGGCCAGCTCCTCCTCGCGGTAGAAACGCTGCTCGGCGCCCTGGGCACCGGACAGGCTGGCCAGGCGGTCGAGTGGATCGTAGCGGTAGCTACCGGACAACACGCCATTGCCGTCGCCAACCCCGAGCAGGCGCCCGAGGGCGTCGTAGCTCAATTGCCGGGCCTGTTCGTCACGCACCAGGTTGCCGTCCTCGTCGTACTCCAGATCGATGCGCTGCGGATACGCTTGATCGCTGTTGATCACATGGGTCAGTTGGGTTGGATCGGCGGGATTGTCGTAGTGGTAGTCGGCACGGTTCTGACCGCCGGGGAACACTGTCATTACCCGGGTGATGTTGTCCATCCCGTCGAAGCGGAACAACTGCGCCTGCACCGCCTGGCCGTAGGCGTCCAGGGGCGGCGAGCCATCGCACTGATAGTCGGTCAGGCGATTGCGCTCGTCGTATCCGTAGCGCTCCTCGCGCAACAGCGTACCCCCCTCGTTGTGGATGCGCTTGGTCAGGCGATCCACCGCGTTCCACTCCTGGGTCAGATGCTGGACCAGGTCGCCGAAGTCGAAGCAGCGAGAGGTCTCCCGGGAGAAGTCGTCGTAGCCGATCTGCACATGCAACTGCCCGCCGTTATCGTTGGTCTTGATGCACTCCAGTTGCCCCAGGCCGTCATAGTGGAAGGTCGAGGTGGTGGCCCCCAGCACGGTACACATCAGGCGGCCGGCCGTATCGTACTCGTAGGTCTGGGTCTGCCCGAACACATCGGTATAGCTCAGCAAGCGCCCGCGCAGGCTGTACTCGTATTGCATGCCGTACTCCTGGCCATCCTCGCTGCGCGTCTCGCTTTTCAGCTCGCCGGTGCTGAAGTATTCGCGCACCAGCGACTGGCCCTGCTCCGTGCAACTGACCAGGCGGGCGTTCTTCTTGTCGTACACATAGTCGGCCGCCACCTCGGGCGACAGTTCGCGACGCGTTGGCTCATCGCCCAGTTGCGGCAGGTACTCATAGGCGATCACCGCGCCGGCCGGGGTGGTCACCGTGGCCGGCTGCATGCGCCCCGGCTTGTAGGTGAACAGGCGTTCGCGGCCGCCGGTCACCGAGCTGGTCATCCGCGACAGGCCGTCGAAGTGCTGCTGACCAAGCTCGACGTTATCGACGCTGATGTGGGTCGGCAGGTCTTCATCGCTGTGGGTGACGAAGCGTCGGCGGACCACCGCCAGGCCCGGCAGGACGTTCTCCACCAGACGGTCGAAGGCGTCGTAATCGTAGAGGGTGGTCTGGTCAAGACCGTCCACCTCGCGTCGGGTCCGGCCCAAGCCATCGTAGAAATACTCGTGCAGGCTGATCCGCGCCGGCTCGGACTCGGTATCGAAGCGCTCGACCCGCGCTGGCTTGCCGAACAGGTTGACGCGGGTCACGGTCTGTCCGCTGACCTGCTCGCCGTCGATGCTTTCCCGCCAGGCCCGGCTGATCGGCCCGGCCCAGTCGGGGCTGCCAATGGGATCGTTTTCTTCGAACACCACCACCTGGTCCGGCCCTGTGTCGCTGAGCTGCTGGCCCCAGTCGTCATAGGTAAAGTGGTGCACCAGCGGCAACTGCTCCTGCAGCAACCAATCGAATTCGCACTCCTCGACCTTCTGCCCCAGGCCGTCGAAACGTGCGGTATAGGTGGTGCGCCAGGCAATGGCGTCGCTGTCGGCGCCGTCGACGTCCTGGCGCTCCTCCAGGATCGGGCGATTAAGGCCGTCGACCGTGGTCCGGGTCTCGACGTTCTTGACATCGGTCATCACCTGGACCGCCCGCTGACCGTCCAGCCGGGCCAGGGCGTAGGTATAGTGGCGGGTGGCTTCGTAGGAGGTATCCGGGGCCACGGTTTCGGACCTGATTCGGCGCAGGGTGTCATAGCTGTAGCGGATCACCACATCGTCATCGTCGTGGGTCTGCACCGGCTCGCCGATCAGCAAGGCATGCTGGAGCACCAGAGTCTTGCTGGTCTTATCGAAGCCGGTCAGGGTCTCGGTGGTCTGCAGCACACCCTCCGTGGCCAGCACCTGGTAGTGATAGTCGGTAAAGGTCGGCTGGCCATTGTAGGTTTCACTGTCGCTGGCGAGGCGTCCGTGCAGGCTGGCATCGTCCGGCGTGTTGAAGTGTTCGTGGCGGGTTTCCTTGAGCAAGGTCGCGCCGTCGCTCAGGGTTTCGCTCTCCAGCGCCAGCCAGGCGTTCTTCTCCACCGTGGCCAGGGGCTCGAAGCGAACGTAGCGGTATTGGGTGCGCAGCACCGGCGCATCGCAGGCGCCACCAGGGGCCGGAGTGACCACCTGCTCCTTGAGATGACGGACGAAGCCATCCGGATCCTCGGGACAACCCTCCTCCCCTGCCGCCTTGTACCAGGTGCTGGAGGTACTTACGCCATCGGGCCGGACTTCGAGGGTCGGGTTGCCATCGAGGTCGAATTCGCTGATCTGGGTCTCGGTGCGGTGGCGGCTCGGCTCGCCGTCGATCCACCAGCGGGTTTGCACCGAGCGCGGCAGCTGGAAGTTCCCCGGCTGGTTATCGAAGTTGGTGTCCAGGGCGTGGTAGGTGGTGCTCACGGTTTTCACGCAACGCCCCTGGCGGGTCTCCTCCTCGGTCATCAGGTGGAAACGGTTGAAGGTGTACTTCACCGTGCGCACCACCTTGCCATCGAGCAAGTGGCTGGCGACCGAGCCGTAGTTGTAGGTGTAGTCGACCTTGTACAACTGATCGAGACCATCGTCCTGCCAGTTGATCGAAGAGCCGTTGCCGATGAAGTTCTCGGGCGTGTAGGTATAGGTGGTTTCCTGCGCTGCCAGGCCCGGGCCAGGCACGATGGTGTGGCGGGTCACCCGCGGCAGATTGGGCCGCCCGGTGTTGCCCGGATACGGATGGCCACCATCGAGGTATTCAAGGGTTTCGCTGCCGCCCAGCGGCGTGCCAACCGACTTGACGCAACTGATGCCGCGGACCGTCTCGTAAGTCAGGCGCCAGGATGCCAGCTCCGGCACCGGCAGCACGATCTCGCTGACCCGGCCACCACTGAGCTTCATCACGAAGCGCGACAGCGGCTTGTCATCGAAAGGCGGCAGCAGCAGCCTGACCTCCGAGCTGTCACGCACCAGGCGCAGCAGCTCGCCACTGGCGTCAGCGATGCTGGCCAGGCGATGGGTCGTCTCGAACACGGCGTAGCTCAGTTTGACCGCGTGCCCGCTCGGCGCCAGGATCTCGCTGGGCAGGGCGATGCGCTGGGAGCCGCTGCCAAGCTCCTTGAGTACTTCCACCAGGCCACTTTTGTGCACGATGCGCCAAACCCCATTGCCCTCGTCGAAGAAGCGGAAGGTATCGAGCTTCTTCTCCTTGATAGACGGCTCCTGACCATCACCGGTGACCTTGTAGCTTTCCCCGGTATGCAGCGACAACATGTTGTTGACCGGGTTGAACTCGCTCAGGCGCAGGTTCCAGCCCAGGCCGTAGCCGCTGTCGAGCAGGTTGAGCGGATTGAAGTCGAGCTTGATCGGCACGTTCGGACCGATCAGGGCGTTGGCCTTGAGCTCGGGCAGGTCGATGGACAGGGTGTACTGCCCGGTCCTCGGATCGACGCTGTTGTTCATGAAACTCATGAAATTGAAAGCGTTGGAACGCACGGTGGAAGAAGTGGTCATGGGCTTGGTCCCCAACGGAGAAAGAGCAAGTGGCGCGGGCCCCGGTCGCTGGCCCGCGCCGCCTGGATTGCAGAGCGGTTACTGGATCTTGAGGACCAGCGTGTTGCGGCTGTCCTCCTTGGTCGGTGACTCGTAGCCCACCGCCAGCCGATGGCGATTGCCATGTACATCCAGCAGGACGAAGATCACCGGTTTGTCCAGCTTCTCGCGGAAGCGCTTGTTCGGATCGCCTTCGGCCATGTCGTCGTACCAGAACCGCATGTCCGCCACGCGGTGGTTGCTGACCAGCAACTGGCCCGGGGCCGGTGTGAAGTCATCTTCGAACTCCTCGCGGATCGCAGTGCCCAACGCCTCAAGTCCCAGCCTCTGGAAGTAGGTGTCGAATGACAGCCGGGGCGGCCGCTCGTCGTACCCGGGGAAGTTGTACGGATAGAAGCAGTAGCCGGTGTAGCTGAAGAAGGTCTCGGAGATCTGCTCGCTTTCCCACTGCATGGTCGAGGTGTTTTCCTCGATCTGCAGGGTAGCGAAAGGTATCGGCCGGCCCAGGCTCTGGTAGATGATGTACCAGTAGTCCACCGACTCCATGTAGTAAGTGAAATCGTCGCCGCTGCCGGGGTCGTCACCACCAACAGGGCCCTGCCAGACCCGCTCGCGCACGATGTTGAAGTCATGGCCCGGACCGACCTCCGGGTCCACGTAGGGTGGAGGAACCCCGATCAGCTCGATGGTGGTTTCCTCGTCACCTTTACTCGTCGACTCCCAGACTCCGCCGAACTTGTCGGTGAAGCGCACGAAGAACTTCTGCGTGTCCCGAGCCGTCGTATGCAGGTACAGCTCGCGGAACCTTGTCCTGCCGTTGCGCGGCTCCGGCACGGGCTGGCGCTGCAGTGGGCCGGCCGCCGTGGCGGGGAACAGGGCGAAGCGGTTGGCGTACTTGTGGGTGAAGGTCACCTCCCCACTGCCGTATTCGATGCCTTCCTGCTCGTCAGCGAGAAACTCGATGTCGTCGCCGGTGTACATGTCTGCCAGGCGGATCGACGCAATCTCGCCATCGGTCAGGGGAATCTCGTACTGCTCACCATCGAAATCGACGGTCGTGGTCTCCACCTCCACCACCAGGGGAATCTGCTGGTAGCCATTGGCATAGGCGCGGGTCAGGTTGTTGGGCGCCCTGATCTTGAAGGTCTGAAGCGACGACCAGTGCGGCAGTTCCCTGCGGGCCGACAACTGCACCACCGCGTAGCCGGTGGCCAGGACCCTGTCGTCATAGACCAGCTGGCAGAGCACCAGGCTGATCACCGAAGTGGCCTTGTCTGGCGGGGTGAATACACCGTGGGCGTCCACGCTGCCTTCGCCGATCACGCTCCAGCGCTGGTACTGCGCCTCGATATCGGTGCTGAACGCTGCCGTCTGGCCACGGGCGATGGAGGGAACGAACACCGGCTCTACCAGCGCACCCGGGCTGCCGCCCAGCACGATCATGGTCGACTCGATGGTCTCGCCGCTCAGCTTGTCGCGGCACTGGATCTTCTGCACATTGATCAGCGTATCGACCTTGTCCGGCGGCGTGTAGACCGCGTGCCCCGGGCCCTGCACCTGCAGGCTGCCGATGCCCGGCGCGAGCAGCGTCCACTCCAGATCGCCGCCACTCTGGCTCGCAACATGGATATCCACCGGCTCCCGCCCGCTGAGCATGGACTGCGCCCGGGGCTGCACGCTCATCAGTTCGAAGCGGCCGAGAACCATGGCCGAGCTTTCATAGGTCGTGTCATTGATCCTGTACTTGGCCGTGACTACGGCAGGCACGCTGTCCTGGCCCATGCGCTTTTCCGCTGGCGCGGTATAAAGCCCGCTGCTGCTGATGCTGCCTGCGGAGATCGGGCTGCCCAGGCTGCGCGTGCTCCACTGCACATCCGGTACCAGGCTGCCATCGGCGGCGCGCACCCGGAACTGGCGCTCCTGGCCCGGCTTCACCGCCCCCAGCAACGGCTCGATGACCGCGCTCTGCTGCGCCGGCTGGATGTTGCCCAGCACCAGCAGATCGTGCGGCTCATGACGCCCGTTCGGGATTTCGCTGAACAGGTTGCGCGCCGGGAAGCCCAGGCGCTCGATCATCTCCAATGGACGCTCGCCGACCCAGTCGCGCAGTTCCGCGTTCAGCACCAGCGATGCGCTATACAAGGGCTCGCCGCCCTTGCTCATGTCACTGGGGATCAGGTAGGGGAAATCGTCGTTGTGCGCCGGCTCGCCCCCGTTCTCGTCGATGCCCTTGAGTCGGGTGAACAGCAGCAGCGCACCGTCACCGTCGGTAGAACCGGGCGCCGGCTGGGTGTACACATGGAATTCCGGGTAAGCGGATTAAATGGTTGATCTTACCTTTGCATGAGAGTGAGACAGACCGGCATCTCATCGGATTATCTGGTTGATGCTTCACCTACTGCTGGTGCATGTTTCCTTCGCTAATTCCAGCAAGAACCCCACACGCCTCAACTTCCCGGTCATCGTTGCAACTCGCTCTCAGTGAAACGAGTTGTTTCTCAAGCGCTTGCAGAGCGGTTATCTGCGACCGCACATGAGAGATGTGATCATCGAGCAAGGCGTTGACGGCGGTACAAGGCTGATGAGGGTCGTCCTCATAGCTCTGTAGTTCGTGAATCTCAGCCAGTGACAGGCCCAGGATTCTGCAGCGACGGATGAAGGCCAGCCCCTCACCATGCTTCTCGGTATAGACACGGTAACCGTTGTCCTGCCGATCAGGCGGCGGCAACAAGCCCTGCTGTTCATAGAAGCGGATCGTCTGTGTTTCGACCCCTACCAACTGCGCCAACTGACCAATGCGCATCAGCCTCCTCCCCAACGGATTCTTTACTCTATTGACCTTATAGTAGCTTTATAGTTTTAAATGGTACCACAACATTGTTCAAGTGGAGTCGTATCATGAGCAAATCCTGTGGTGGCGCCTGTGGCGGTGATGCAACGTCCGCAGCGGATACCGATATACAGGCCTCCTCCGAGGCGCCAGGGAGATGGGTCAGTGTTTATGCCGTGCCGAAGATGGACTGTCCATCAGAAGAACGAATGATTCGCCTAGCCCTGAACGGCTTTGAGGAGATTCGGGCGCTGTCCTTCGACTTGTCGAACCGCCGGCTGAAGGTCGTGCATGACGGCGAGGTCGAGCCCGTCACCTCGAAACTGAAGACCTTGGGGCTAGGCGCCTCGCTTCAGGAAACCGTCGCTGCAAATCCGGAGACCATCAAGGCCGCCGAGTTTTCGGCAGCTTCTGCTAAGCAAGAATCCGGGACCCTGCGCTGGTTGCTCGGCATCAATGCACTTCTGTTCGTGGTGGAAATGACTGCCGGTCTGATCGCCCGGTCCACCGGCCTGATTGGAGAATCCCTGGACAATTTTGCCGATGCGGCGGTGTACGGGCTTGCCCTTTATGCGGTTGGACATAGCGTGAAAATGCAGGTACGTGCCGCGCATCTTGCTGGTGTACTGCAACTGATCTTGGCTGTGGGCGTGCTCGTAGAGGTGGTGAGACGCTTTGTATTCGGTAGTGAGCCTGAATCGCTGGTGATGATGGCTATCGCATTCGTCGCATTGATTGCCAATACCAGTTGTCTGCTGCTCATATCCAAACATCGGGAAGGCGGGGCGCACATGAAGGCAAGCTGGATATTCTCGGCCAACGACGTGGTGATCAACCTGGGGGTCATCACCGCCGGCGCCCTGGTCGCGTGGACCGGTTCCAATTATCCGGATCTGATTATCGGCACCATCGCGGGGGGCATTGTACTTAACGGTGCCAGACGCATTTTGGCGTTGAAGGGTTAAATAATGCTCATTATTGGCAAAAAGCTCTCGCCGTATGCCCTATTGTCCATATCGGGCCTGCTGGCAGCGTCTGATCAGGCTGTAAAGTGGCTGGTGCAGCAATCAATGGCCTATGGCGAGTATGTTTCGGTGACCCCGTTCTTTAACTGGGTGCACCTATGGAACACCGGTGCCGCATTCAGTCTTTTTGCGAATGGTGGAGGCTGGCAGCGCTACTTTTTTATCGGAATCGCGGTAGTGGTCTCGATTTTTCTGATCAAGCTGATCCTTGAAAATCGTCATAAAGGAGAAGCCATCGCTTACAGTCTTATCCTCGGTGGCGCCATGGGCAACCTGATTGACCGGGTCTTTCGCGGCTATGTTGTGGATTCCTTTGATTTCTATTGGCGAGACTGGCATTGGCCGGCCTTCAACCTGGCTGATATTGCAATTGTCCTCGGTGCCTTACTTTTCGTTTCCAGCAGCTTGTTGGGTAAAAAAGCAAACACCAATGCCGAGTCGGATGGATCTGACTGACACCTACGCCTATACAACACCATGACCGAACTTCCCGACAACATCCTTCACCTGCCGCAATACCAAGTACTGGGCTGCAAATCAACCGACGACGAAATGCACTTCCAGGTGGACGTGCCCGATCCCATCGCCTGCGAGGAATGCGGCGTGCAGGGTGAGTTCGTACGGTTCGGCAAGCGTGACGTTCCCTATCGTGATCTGCCCATCCACGGCAAGCGGGTCACTCTCTGGGTGGTCCGCCGCCGATACACCTGCCGGGCCTGCAAGACAACATTCAGGCCCCAGCTACCGGAGATGGTGGACGGATTCCGTATGACACTGCGGCTGCATGAGTACGTGGAGAAGGAATCCTTCAACCACCCCTACACCTTTGTGGCGGCACAGACCGGCCTGGACGAGAAGACGGTGCGCGACATCTTCAACGCCCGCGCCGAGTTCCTGGGGCGCTGGCACCGCTTCGAGACGCCCCGCATCCTGGGCATTGACGAGCTATACCTGAACAAGCGCTACCGCTGCATTCTGACCAACATTGAGGAGCGAACCCTGCTCGACCTGCTGGCCACCCGCCGCCAGGACGTGGTGACCAACTACCTGATGAAGCTGAAAGACCGGCAGAAGGTCGAGATCGTCAGCATGGACATGTGGAACCCCTACCGGGCAGCGGTCAAGGCTGTGCTGCCCCAGGCCCGTATCGTGGTCGATAAGTTCCATGTGGTGCGCATGGCCAACGATGCCCTAGAGAGAGTGCGCAAGGGCCTCAGAAAGGAGCTGAAACCGTCCCAGAGCCGGACTCTCAAGGGAGACCGGAAAATCCTGCTGAAACGCGCTCACGAAGTCTCAGACCGGGAGCGCCTCATCATGGAGACCTGGACAGGCGCGTTCCCGCAACTGCTGGCCGCCTACGAGCACAAGGAGCGCTTCTACGGCATCTGGGACGCCACCACACGGCTCCAGGCAGAAGCCGCCCTGGACGAGTGGATAGCCACCATCCCGAAGGGCCAAAAGGAAGTCTGGAGCGATCTGGTCAGGGCAGTGGGAAACTGGCGCGAAGAGACCATGACCTACTTCGAGACGGACATGCCCGTCACCAACGCTTACACGGAGTCCATCAACCGACTGGCCAAGGACAAGAACCGTGAAGGGCGCGGTTACTCCTTCGAGGTGATGCGGGCACGAATGCTCTACACCACGAAGCACAAGAAGAAGGGGGTATACGGATTTAATGGTTGATGGGGCACCTTTACCCCACCAACCTGATACCATTATCAGATGGTTGATAGATCGACTCCGTAGTTGAGTTCCTCTGCGAAGTCCGGCAGTCCGTAACCGATGGTTTTCTTGTAGAAAGGAGAGACCTTCGCAGTCGGTGCCTTCTTCTTGTGCTTCGTGGTGTAGAGCATTCGTGCCCGCATCACCTCGAAGGAGTAACCGCGCCCTTCACGGTTCTTGTCCTTGGCCAGTCGGTTGATGGACTCCGTGTAAGCGTTGGTGACGGGCATGTCCGTCTCGAAGTAGGTCATGGTCTCTTCGCGCCAGTTTCCCACTGCCCTGACCAGATCGCTCCAGACTTCCTTTTGGCCCTTCGGGATGGTGGCTATCCACTCGTCCAGGGCGGCTTCTGCCTGGAGCCGTGTGGTGGCGTCCCAGATGCCGTAGAAGCGCTCCTTGTGCTCGTAGGCGGCCAGCAGTTGCGGGAACGCGCCTGTCCAGGTCTCCATGATGAGGCGCTCCCGGTCTGAGACTTCGTGAGCGCGTTTCAGCAGGATTTTCCGGTCTCCCTTGAGAGTCCGGCTCTGGGACGGTTTCAGCTCCTTTCTGAGGCCCTTGCGCACTCTCTCTAGGGCATCGTTGGCCATGCGCACCACATGGAACTTATCGACCACGATACGGGCCTGGGGCAGCACAGCCTTGACCGCTGCCCGGTAGGGGTTCCACATGTCCATGCTGACGATCTCGACCTTCTGCCGGTCTTTCAGCTTCATCAGGTAGTTGGTCACCACGTCCTGGCGGCGGGTGGCCAGCAGGTCGAGCAGGGTTCGCTCCTCAATGTTGGTCAGAATGCAGCGGTAGCGCTTGTTCAGGTATAGCTCGTCAATGCCCAGGATGCGGGGCGTCTCGAAGCGGTGCCAGCGCCCCAGGAACTCGGCGCGGGCGTTGAAGATGTCGCGCACCGTCTTCTCGTCCAGGCCGGTCTGTGCCGCCACAAAGGTGTAGGGGTGGTTGAAGGATTCCTTCTCCACGTACTCATGCAGCCGCAGTGTCATACGGAATCCGTCCACCATCTCCGGTAGCTGGGGCCTGAATGTTGTCTTGCAGGCCCGGCAGGTGTATCGGCGGCGGACCACCCAGAGAGTGACCCGCTTGCCGTGGATGGGCAGATCACGATAGGGAACGTCACGCTTGCCGAACCGCACGAACTCACCCTGCACGCCGCACCCCTCGCAGGCTACTGGTGTAGGTGCTTCAAGCCGAAAATGTATGTCTTCATTCTGCTCATCAGAATCCACCAACTGGTACCCAGGAAGGCTTAACGAATTAATCATCTCCCGCCTTGATCAGAAAAACAGGTAGGTGGCGTAACCGGCAATCATCGCCATAGCAAAAATGACTGCTAAAAACGCCGCTAAAAGCTTCAGCGTGAACAAAGAGCGCAACAGAATGAGCTCAGTCAGGCTGGCTCCGGCACTGCCGATGATCAACGCTAGCACCGTCCCGGCACCCACGCCTTTGGCCATCAGAGCCGCTGCCAGAGGTATGACGGCTTCAGCGCGAATATACAACGGCACGCCGATGACAGCGGCAACTGGAATGGCAAAGGGATTATCTGGGCCTGCATACTGCTCCAATAAGTCAGTGGGCATGAAACCATAGATCACGCTGCCAATCGCAATACCGATGAGCAGGTAAGGCAACACATCGATAAAGTCCGACCAAGCTTCCCGCCACACACCACTGTACTTCCCTTCTTTCTTAACCGTGACAGTGGGTTGACTGTCACAGCATTCGCTAGACGTAGAGACTGTTGTCTTCCTATCAGCCCCGCAAGAAGCCGTCTTCGGAGTGGTGTCGCAGCTGTTGGTGCCGCAACTCGATGCGGTCGATGTAGCACTGCACGGGCTTGCTGATGAACTACATCCACTGCTCTCTTGTGTCGCCGTCCGGCGCACATAACGCTCGAAGCCAAGCGTGTGAAGCAGCCATCCGGCACCTACCGCGACCACCAAAGCGGCGAGCACATAGATAGCAGTAAGTGTCCATCCAAACGTGGCAACCAGCAGGCCGACGACGATAGGATTCAGCAACGGAGATGAGAAAAGAAACACCATCATCGGCCCAAAACCGGCCCGTGCCCGAATCAACCCTTTCAACATGGGGATAGTCGAGCAACTACAGAAGGGCGTTATAGCTCCTAAACCAGCAGCAAGAAAATAGCCTCGCTTCCCACTGGAAGTCAGTAACGCTTCCACCTTGGATGGTGGGATGTGACGTTGAAGAACTCCGACCAGCAAGCTAATGCCAATGAATAAAACCGATAGCTCGATAGCGAGAAAGGCGAACATGCCTAGAGCGTCTTGGAGTTGAGATGACATTCAATATTACTCCTATATTTCTAGTATTGTCGAAATGATGTACGCAGCCTACTTGCGTTTATCCGACCTGTCAACTATAATTCTAGAAACATCGAATTATTGGGGCGTGCTATGGATCACGAAAAGGTTGCAGCCAGCTTAGCTGAGCTAGGGAATAGTCACCGACTGTCCGTGTTCCGCTTTCTGGTCAAAGCTGGCCATGATGGGGCTTCGGTCGGAGATATCCAGAAGGGGCTGGGTATTCCTGCTTCGACGCTATCACATCACCTTGCGCGCATGGCCAAGGTAGGGCTGATCCGGCAGGAGAAACATAGCCGCACGATTGTCTGTATACCCGAGTATGGGCACCTAGAGAATTTGATCGGTTTCTTACAAGAGGAATGTTGTGCAGGTGTCCGGATTGCGCATGAACCAGAACCGCTTTGACGCTTGCCCAGCTCTCGCTGTCCTCCCTAGTCAGCATCGCTATGAAGACTCAGGCGAAGGTGGAAACAGAAAATTGGCAGTAGAGTAGGCTGAAGAGGATCAATCAGATAATCCGCTGAGAAAGATTTTCTTCTTTACATCTTTGGCATTTTATCAACCAGAAATTCCGGATACCCGAAGAAGGCACCGACTGCGAAGGTCTCTCCTTTCTACAAGAAAACCATCGGTTACGGACTGCCGGACTTCGCAGAGGAACTCAACTACGGAGTCGATCTATCAACCATCTGAGGGTGGTATCAGATTGATGGGGTGAAGGTGCCCCATCAACCATTAAATCCGTATACCCGGAATTCCCTGGGGCTCAGGGGTTGTAGCCATTAAGGTCCACCAAGCCCATCTCGAAGATGCGCAAGCTGCGCGGCTGCCGCTTGATGAAGTCGAGCAACAGCCCGCCCATGGCTTTCTGCGCCCGCTCTTCGACCAGCACGTTGCACAGCGGTTTTTCCCCCTTTTCCAGGTCAAGGACGAAGCGACCACGGCGGTCGACATCGCCGATCAGCGTCGAGAGGTCAAGGTCCATGGCCAGGGTGAACCCGTCGGCCTCGCTGAAATCGAAGCAGGTCAGCAGCCGCGGCATGCTGTCCATCAGGTTCTGCACCAGGCTGAAGCTGCCACCGATCACCTCGACCGACAACCTGACCCGGGCCATGGGCAGCGCTGCCGGTTCGAAGGAAATCCGTGGCGCACCGAAGGTCAGGTTCTGGAAAGTGGCGAGCATGCTTTGCTCATCGGTCAGCGACACCGTGCCACTGAACGGCGGCATCAGGCGGAAATCGCTGAGCCCGCTGACGTATTGATGGCGCAGCAGGTGGTTGATACGGTCGCGGCTGAAGGCGGCGATGGCGCCCCAGCCGAGGGTGACCGGCTTGTCGCGCATGCGCGCCAGCAATGCTTGCAGGGTATGTTCCGACATGATGGTGACTCCCTCTCAGGGCTTGCCTGGCTTGTGCTCCAGGCATTTGGCCTGGACTTCGAGCGCCTGTTTGATATCAAGCAACGGGATCGGCAGGATGATGTGGCCCCTGGACTTGAAAGGCCCCATTGCGTAAAGCGCCTCGATCACGGCGAACTTGTGCTGGCCGGCTGGATCGATCTTGAATAAACCGTCGGAGCTGATCGTTCCGGAACCGGCAACCAGCGTGAGCGTCATGTATTCGTCCGGGGGCACGTCCTCCATTTCATGCCTGAACGTCAACTGCACCTCGTCCGGATTGTCGGTCTTCTCGTATTTAATAGTCAGGCTGCCCTGGACGTGGGTCACCACAACGTAGCTGGACACCTTGGAGCCCGTGCTCTTGTTCTCCACCACCACTTCCTCGACGAGGATATGGACGTCCTTCTTCGGCCCGGGCTTGAACGCCTTGTCACCGAACTCGACGTTGCTCGGCACGATCTCCGAGCCGGAACTGGGGTCGGCGATCGACCAGACCAGCTCGCCGTCACCGAGGGTGCCCGCCGACATTTCCCGGAGCACCCCGCTGTCCACCCCATGGACACCACCAGCGGGTTGAGGGCAATGTCCCGGCTGACGATGCTGACCAGCGCACTCTGGCGGTAGTCGCCCACCGTGGCCGTGACCCTGACCCGGGTGAAGCTGCCATCGAGCTCGCTCTTCTTCGGCGCGGTATACACTCCGCTGGCGCTGATGCTGCCGACCTTGTCGGACGAACCCGGGACCTTCTCCACCGACCAGGTAACACCGCTGACCGGCGGCACCGTCTTGAACGTCACCTGGCCTTCGGGGCCGACCTTCTCGTCCATGGGCGTGATGGAGAAATGAGTGAGGGAGGGAGAGACATCACCGATCAGGAACATATCGCGAGGCTGGTGTACGTCCTTGAGCACTACCACGTTGTCGCCCCTGAACAGGATGCTGTTGAGGCGAAATATATCGATGGCCGACGCTGGTTCCGAGAATCTCGCCAGGGTGTCGAACAGCCGCTGCGTCAATTGCGGCTCGAGGAGATCGGTGATCTCCCCGAAGTTTTCGATCACCGGAGGATAATCATGCACACCGGGACTCACCTTCAGGCGCTTCATCGGGGTCTCGTCCAGAGCCACCAGGCTCACCATGCCCGTCGCGCTGTCCAGCCGGGGTTCGAATGAACGGATGATGTGCCAGGACGCATCGGCCCAGAAGTCCTGCATCTGGTCATTTTGCAGGAAGACTGTCAGGCGCAGCCGCGAAAAGCCTTTCCAGTCCAGCGTGATACGGTCGTCGCTGAACTTGCAGGTCAAGACTACATCATCGTCGGCCAGCGGGAAGGCGAGCACTCGGGCGGTGATCTCCTTGAAGGTCGCGCTGCTGCCGGTGATATCGGGCCCACTGGCGACACCTCGCAATACCCGCATATGATCGACGATGCCTTCCTGATAGCTGACCAGTTCGAAGTCATATTCGCTGCCGTCATCGGCCAGGGCCCGGCAGCCCTCGGAAAAGATCCTGGCCATCAGGAAGTCGTGGCCCAGCAGCATGCTGGCAGAGAAACCATCCGGGATCAGGTACGGCTGGTCTTCGTCCTTGACCGCGATCTTGCCGTTCTCCTGGCCCAGGGTGGTGATGTACACCAGCACCGCCCCCGCACCATGCCGGATGGAATTCGGATCCTTGCCTCCGGGCGCCGCATGGGTGCGGATAAAGAACTCCTGGGGCACCAGGTACTGGCCAGGAACCACCTTGAGCTCGTTGAGTACGTGGATCTGCTGGTCCTCCGGCAGGCCCTTGAAATACTCATTGAGGAATTCCCCGCCGATCTTGCGTTCACGGTCGGTCGCCGCAAAGGTAAGCATGATGACTTCGAAGGTTTTATTGAGGTCGAGGTAGATCTTGCCATCCTCGCTGATCAGCCCCTCGGTTGCCTCGAGCTCGATGTCCATGTACACCAGCGGTCCCTGCAGGGCATCGATGGAGCTGATCCCGGCCACCTTTAGCTGGCCGGAGTCCGACTCCTCCAAAGACACCTGCGAACCGCCGATGACGTGCATGGTCAAGCGGGCTTTCGATCTGGCGATGGTGGCGTTTTCGAAGGACAGCCGCCCGGCATCGAGGATGTAGTCGTAGGTCAGCTCGCGGGTCTTGCCCGAGGTCGGCACGTCCATATTGATGGGTTCCAGGTAGGTACCGGCGGTGAAACGCTCGATGTACTCCTGGAGCAGTACGGCATTGGTCTTGGCCCGGTCGTAAGCGACGATGCAGTTGAAGCCGCCGGTCCGCGAACCGCCGCGCAACCACTCAAGCATGTCGTCAAGGGAAGCTTTGGATTCCATGGTGTGTATCCTCTTTCGGTGCAGGGCTGCATAAGCAGGCGTTGGCTTGCGGTCAGGGTCTCAGGGGCAGGTTCAGGTCCTTGAAGGGGTAATAGCTGCCGCCGCCGTCGAAACTCACCTCGGCGGTCAGGGTGAAGTTCTGCCCCATTTGCAAGGATTCGAGGAACATGCGGATCAGCCTCGCCTCGATCTGCTCCGCCGCCACTTCGGCGGCGGTCACGGGCGCGGCGTTGCGTACCATCAGGCTGACCTGCTGGCCCCCGGCGTCCACTCCGCTGGCCTTGATGCTCAGCAACTGGCCCACGGCCATGAAGTACCACCTGGCCAGGACAAGGTCGGCCCCGGCAGCGGGAACCCTGGCCAGGGACAAGGCCCCGGAATCGGCCTGGACGATTTGCACATTGCTGTAGAGGCTGCGCGCGATCGGTTCGATCCGCAGGTTGAAAGGCACCGACTTGAGTGGCTCTTCGCCCTCGGGCGTCAGCTGGTAGAACACTTCGAAACGCTTGGTCTCGCCCGGGCCCATGTTGGCCGCGATGGCCGTGGAGGGAATGCGGAAGCGGCGTTCACGACCGTCGACCGGGGTGTCGGCGATATGCTGCCCACCTGCCGGATGACCGGCCCAGTGCACGGCCAGGCGATCGCCCGGGCCCAGCGGGAAGCTGTCCGGCACGTCGACGTAAGCGCCAGTGCGGGCATCGAAGGCCAGCAACACGCCCTTGTTTTCCCCGGCGCCGCCCTCGGCCGTGGCGTGCTCGACGTTTGGCGGTAGCAGGTTCAGCGGCGCGCGGATGTTAAGGGCCAGGTCTTCACTACTGTGGGCCACGCCCTCGCGGGCATACTGGTGGAACACCCGCACCTGGCTGCCGATATTGGCCTGCAGCCAGTGGGCCTCGATCAGCACCTCGATCACCCCGCTATCGATGGCCGAGGTATCGATGCGCAGCGACTTGATCACGCTGTCGGCATCGCGTCCGCCAATCCAGTGCACCAGCAGGCGGTCGCCGTCCTGGATGTCCGGCCAGGGCGCGATGCGCAGGTACAGGCCATCGGGGAAATGCCCGGGATCGAGGCTGTCGCCATCATGCCCCTCGACTTGCGGCGCCGGCAGGCGCGCGGAGTCCGCCGGGCGAATCCGGAAAGTCTGCACTGCCGAGTCACTGGCCTGCTCGCCCGAGGCGTATTCGACGCGGTAGCTGACCTCGGCATGACCGCCCTCGATCCAGCTCAACTGGCTCTTGGGCACCTGCCAGACCAGCGGTTTGCCGACATCGGCGGCGCTCAGCTCCTTGGGCTGCGACCAGGTGTCATCCGGCTCCCCGTCGTCGTAATAACCGGCAAAACTGAGGATCACCTTGTCTCGCGGACGCATGGCCAGGTACGGCGGGACCACCGCCGGGGTGGTGCTGCCGATGACGCTGCCGGAGTCCAGGGCCAGGTCGTGGGAGTCACGCATCTGCGCCACCGGCAACAAGGCAGCCTGCTGCGGGCGTACCCCGACATAGCAGAACTGGCGCAGCGACTCCGGACCACGCTCGCCCCCCTGCAGCGCGACCGAGTAGGAGTACATGGCCCAGCCCTGGTCCAGGGCGTTCAGCAGGCTGCCCCTGATAGCGATCGACAAGCCCATCTCCGGATCGTAGTTGGAGTCGTCGATTTCAATCACTTCGCCGGCGTAGTCATAGGCCGCGCTGTCCTGGCCGCAGCCACGCCACACTGGATAGACCTCGTCGCCCAGGGCAATCCCCGGGTACTTGATCCAGGTGGCCAGATCCCCTCCAAGGTCCTCCAGGTCAATGGTGTCGCCGCGCAACAAGGGGATGGACGGCTTGGGTAAATCATTCATGAGTCATTCCTATCAGTGGCCGGAATCAACCGGCAGGCCTTCGCTTGCAGTGGAGTTTTTGTACACCCCGCTACGCGTTGCCGGTACTGGCAGAACTATCAGGTTGCCAAATGCGCAACGGCAGTTACGCTTGATCAGCACGGCATTCGCCAATACGCCCGAAACGGCGTTGGGGACGCTTATCGTTGTGCGGGCGGGGAAATGGAAAAGCCTTGCCAGGACGGCTTTGGAAGTTCAATGAAGGGAATCGGCAAGAGCATATAACCGTTCGACTTTATGTTTTCCGTCCAATGAACCCTGGCGATCACTATTGAAAAGCGCAACGGCGATGTTGCACCCGGGGTAAACACTCCCGAAGTTGCATCGACCGTGCCGGCCCCCAGGAGTACTTGCCACTCCAGCCGATATTCGCCGGGTATTTCCTCGCCCTCGTGGAACGCCTTGAGTGCGATGGTCTTGCCATCGGCTGCCGGTGTCGCGGTGATCTGCAGGGTGGGGGTGAAATGAGTCAGCATGACGTACACGGTTCGCGAGCGCCGGGTCAGGTCGTGGGTGACCTTGATCTCGTCGATCGACCAGGTAACCCCCTCTTGTACCGGCCCAGGGAAGTAGGTCTTGTCGCCGTCCGCCATCTGGCTGAGCACGATTCGCGCGCCGGAGTCCGGGTTGACCAAGGTCCAGGTCAGCGAGCCCGGATCGCGGGCCCCGGCGACCATTTCCCGGCCCATGCTCGAACCGGCGCTGTGCACCATCACCAGCGGATTGACGCTGATCTCGCCGGGCAGCACGGTGACCAGTGCGCTGCTGGTGTAGCCGGCGGCCGAGGCGCTGATCCGCACCCGCAGGAAGGGACGGTCGAGCTCGTGCGGGGCGGTGTACAGGCCCAGGGCATTGATGCTGCCCACCGGACCGTTCTCCCCCGCCGGCGCCTCCACCGTCCAGGTCACGCTGCGCGGCGGCAGGGTGTAGAACAACCGCGTCTCGCCCGGGCCCATGAGCAGTTCCGCCGGCTGCACGAAGAACACCTGGGAGAACGGGGCTATGTTGCCGAACAGCGCGAGGTCGCGGGTAAAGCCGGTCTTGTCGAAACGCAGGTGCTCGCTGCCGCGAAACAGCAGTCGGGTCATCTTGTCCAGGTCGATGGAGACGAATTTCGACTTCGCCTGGTCAAGCCAGGTCTTGAGGTGATCGAGCACGGCGTCGCGCATCTGTACGCCCAGCTGCGCCTTGAACATGTCCACGATCACGAGCGGTACGTCCGGGCCATCGATCGCGAACTCACAGGTATTTTGCCCACCGCCACTCACTTCGACGACCTGCAACTGTCCTTCGCTCCTGATCAGGCTTAGCCGGTACTGGCGCTTGATCACAAAATCGACCTTGCCGACTGCGACCAGCCGGGTGCCGGAGTGCAGTTCGAGACTGACGTCGGGGTTATATTCGCCCTGCCAGTGCAGGACGATATCGCTGTTGGAAAAGCTCAGCTTGAACTGACACTGCGCCGAAGCCAGCGGCACCCTGATCGTGCAGGTCGCGTGGGCGAAGCTCGTGGAGTGGCGACTGATATAGGCGCCCTTGGCAATGCCGGAGACAGCATGCAGGTAGAAGGCCGCCCCCTGCGGCGGCGACTCCACGCGCGCGACAAACGGCGTTGCGGTGTCCGTGAGCACGGCGCATGCCGGAATGAACATCTGCTGTAGCAAGAACTGTTGACCCAGCAACATGGCGAAGGAATAACCGCCCTCCAGCAGATAGCGCAGGTCTCGGTCGGTGGGCGGCTCGCCACCGTTGTCGTAGCCACGCATCCTGACCATGAACAGCACCGCCCCCGCATCGGGATCGCCCGGCTTGCCATGGATGCGGATCTCGAAATACTCCGGCCGCAGGAACTCGTTCGGAGGTACCAGCAGCTCGCCGAGGACGAAAATCTTTTTCTCCTTGGGCAGTTCCTCGAATCTCTCCTGGAAGAATTCGCCGCCGATCAGCCGCTCCCGCGTCGTGTCGGCGAAGCTCAGCTCGAAATCGCCCCCTCGGCCAGGTCCAGCACCACCTGGCCCAGCGGATTGGTTGCTCCAGGCGTGCTCCGGAGCGCCAGCTTCATGTACAGGGAGGGGCCGGCCAGCACATCGATTTCGGCGATCCTGGCGAGCTTCGGCGAACCGTCGTCGGCGGCCTCCACCGAGAGCTGCGAGCCACCGACCACCTTCATGCGCAAACGGGCCCTGGGGTCGCTGTAGGTCGACTGGTCGAAGGACAGCCGCGGGCAATCGAGGGTGTAGTCGTAGATCAGTTCGCGGGTGAGCGGCGAGGTATCGATCTGCGCGGTAAAGGGCGGCAGGTAGCTGTCGCTGGCAAAGCGCTCCATGTATTCCCGTAGCAGCAGGGTGTTGACCCATTTGCGGTCCCAGGCCAGCAGGCAACCCCAGTCGTAGGTGCGCGGCGCCTCACGCAACCATTCGAGAAGTTCCAGGTAGGCATCGGACATGGTCCCTCCAGGCAGCCGCCGCCGGTTCAGCGCTCTCAGTACAGCCTTGCCCGTTGCCCCCCGCAACCTAGCAGTTCTGCCAAGTAGGCAAGCACGGCCACCGGGTATTAACTGAACCGACCCATTTACCGGACGTTCCGGACTGCAAGGAGCCAGACATGAAAGTATCAATCTACGCCGCTCGAACACTGGGTCGGGCTTTGCTGGCCACGGCGCTGGCTACAGTGCTGACGGCATGCGCCCAGGCACCTGCGCAGAACGCTCCGAGGGCGCAGGTCACGGTGGAGCCGCTTGGGTGGTCCGAAGCGCAATGGGAACAGGACAGCAGGTTTCACTGCCCCACTGATCAGTTCCTTATTGCCAGAAGGCACAAAGGCGACGAGTACCAGAAGGGATGGACCGCGTACCAATGTGGCAAGGCGTTCCAATTCCAGGCGATTCCGATCAAGGACCCCAAATTGATCCGGGAGGTGCATGAGGCGGCTGGGATCGAGTTCATCTGCCCGGAGAACCAGGTCATGACCGGGCGCGAGCACGACGGCGACGAAAACGGTGCGACCCGATATTACTGCGGAACCCCGTATGACTATTGGGACAGACCCCTCCAGGTCAAACCCGACAAATGGTTTTGGACACCGGACGAGAACATCGAGCATACCGCCGCATGCCCCCAGAATATGTTCATGATCGGTCGCTATCACAAAGGGGACGAGGAAGAACCGAGCCGGTACCTCTGCGCCAGGGTGTTCTGAGCATTTCTGCATACCTCTCAAAGGACACTTTCATCATGCACCTGAAAACGTTGCTGTGCAGCCTGTTGCTCGGCCTGGCCCTGCCCGCCGTCGCTGCAGAGCCTCCGGCAGAAAACCGGGGCGACGATAGCGTCCCCCCCGTGGAGACCGCGACGCCCACCCCGCAACCCGCAGCCGCCAAATCTCCAACCAAAGGGGTCGCCGGCTTCATCACCGTCGGGGACGAGAATGAACAGTTATGCTTTCTCCCCGTGCCCAGCGCCGGTAGCGGACTGACCCGCAGGTATGAGTTCACGGCAGACGGATCGCCCTGCTCCGGGCTCAATGACCGAGCCTGGTCGGTCATCTTCGAGGACCTGCCGTCGGCAACCGAAATACTCCTGACCGACAGCAGGACCTGCAAGACCACGGGCGACAGCGAAACCGTCGGCAAGTTCTGGGTCAAGCTCAAGACCACCAAGAAGGTGACCATTACCGACGTCATACAGCTCCCGTTCTTCTTCCGTTTTGACACCAACAAGCTCATCAAGCCTGGGCTGCTGCTGGTGGACAAACACCTGCAAGGCGACAGCACCGATACGCTGAATGCCCTGTCTTGCATCACCGTTACCACCTCCCGCGCCACCCTGCCCAAGCCGGTGGAGCCCATCACCTTTACCGACCTGCAGTGGAAGCAGTTGACCGAGTACGACTCGAAGTTCAAATGCGGTGAAAACCGCGTGATGCTCGGTCGGGAAGCCTCTGGCACCGAGAAACCGACGGTCAGGTATCTGTGCGGCGTACCGATGCAGGGCACCCGGGAAGTCGTGCTGAAGAACCAGAAGATGAGCTCCGGCTTGCATGGCGTGACCCACGAATACGTCTGCCCGCTCAACACCCTGATGACCGGTCGCGAGCAGGACGGCGACCATCTCGGCGAATCGCGCTACTGGTGCGCCGAGGCCTGGATCGGCGACGAGCAGTTGGAAGTGCTGACCCTCGATCACTGGTGGGGACCCAACACCGAGTCCGACCACGGGTTCAGTTGCCGGGACAACACCGTCATGGCGGGCTTGTCCAGGTACGGCCGGGAAAACACCAAGACCTGGTACCGCTGCGCCAACGTGTTCCAGCTCTCTCCACCTTGAAACGTAGACGCGACTCCGGCATGGCTGCGCCAACTGGCCCGGAGTCGCTTAAAGCCTGTAGAAGGACGCCTTTATCATGACCATGAAAGCCTTGAGGGTCAGTCTGTTGCTCGCCGTGGCCCTGCTTGTGATCGCAGCGCAAGCGCCGGCGCAGGAATCTCCTGCCCCGCCCGCAACGCCTGCCCAGACGATTCCTCCGGATGATATAGCCGGCTACATCACGGCCTACGACGAGAACGACCGATACTGCTATGTGCCGGTACCCGTGGAGGGTAGCGGCGTAACCCGGGTCTATGACTTTTACGCCGGAAACGCGGGCTGTCACGACCTGAACGACAAGGCATGGTCGGTCGCCTTCGAAGATTTGCCGTCGGCAACCCAGATCCTCCTCACCGACAACCCCACCTGCACGACATCCGGCACCGACGTTGCCGTCGGCAAATTCTGGATCAAGCTCAAGACCACCAAGAAGGTGACCATCACCGAGACCGTGCAGCTCCCGTATTTCTTCCGGTTTGCCAAGAACACGCTGATCAAGCCGGGCTTGCTGCTGGTGGACAGCTACCTGAAAGGCGGCAGCACCGATGCGCTGAACGCCCTGTCCTGCGTCAGGATCACCACCTCCCGGGCAACCCTGCCCAAGCCCACCGTGCAGGTACGCCTGATCGAGCAGAACACCCAGTGGGTCAACTGGGACGAGGGCTTCACCTTCCATTGTGGCGGCAACCGCATGCTGCTCGGCCGCGCCCATTTCGGCGACGAACGAGACCCGAACGAGTTCCGCTGCGGTACCCCATGCAGGGTGATACCGCCATTACGATGAAAAACCCCACGACATGGGCCAAGCATGAGTTCAGGCATTACTTCGTCTGCCCTGCAAACACCGTGATGACCGGGCACGAGCACGATGGCGACGAGCGCGGCGAAACCCGCTACACCTGCGCCGAAGCCTGGGCCGGCGATACCCCGCTGTACGTCCTGCCGGATGACTTCCGTACGCCCTCGCTGGAGGAAAACCATCACCGCTTCGCCTGCGGGGCGACAAGGTGCTGATCGGCCGGGCTCATTGGCACGACGAAAAGGGCGAGACCTGGTACCAGTGCGGCACCGTCTACCAGCAGTCGCCGCCCTGACAGCCAGCCCGATAAGTTGCGCCACGCTTTTCATTCATTCGATCAAGAGGTGCCCTGGACATGACAACCCACAGCAACGTCAGCTCCAATGCATTCAACTACCTTGAGTTCTTCAAGAGCAACGTCGATCCACGCACCGGGCAGTACACCCTGTCCATCGATCTGCCGAACCTCAAGGCCAATGCCCTGAGCGGGCCCGACCTGCCGCTCAAGCTCGATTTCAGCCCGCTCAACCTCGAGGACAGCGGCTACGGTATCGGCTGGAACCTGCGCCTGAGCCAATACGTGATCGCCAGGAACATGCTCTCGCTGTACACCGGCGAAAGCTTCAAGATCACCGGCGATGGCGCGGAACCCTCGATCGCCGAGAAACGCCTCGACAGCTTCCGCTTCTTCGACGATGGCAACGATACCTGGCGCGTGGTGCACCAAAGCGGCCTGGTGGAAGTGCTCACCGCACAGGGCAGCGCGAGCAAGCGCGTGGCCTTGCCGACCCTGATCTACGGCCCGGCCGGCCACTCCATCAAACTGACTTGGGCCGACTTCGCCAATGGCGAGCGGCGCCTGGCGAAGATCGAGGACGACCGCGGCGAGCTGCTTCGCATCGTGCGTGACAGCGAGAACGTCAAGGTCCTGCTGCCGCCCTTCGACGACCAACCGCAGAGCCGTTTCCTGATGAAACTGAGCGGCGACCGGGTCCAGGAAATCATCCTGCCGGTGGCCGAGCAGGCCTCCTGGCGCCTGGACTACATCACCGTCCGCGGGCTGACCTGCATCAAGGAGGTCAAGACCCCGATGGGCGCCCATGAAACCCTGGAGTACCTGGATGGCGGCCATGCCTATCCGGGCTCCAGCGGACGCCCCAACATGCCCCGGGTGACCCGCCACCTGACCAGTCCCGGCCCCGGCCTGGCGGTCCACGAAGCCACCTACACCTACAGCACCAACAACTTCCTCGGCAACGGCTCCGGCATCAACTGGATGGACGACGGCCTCGACCAGTTGTACAAGGTCGACTTCACCTACGACTACTCGACCACGGTCCAGCAATGGCTGGACGGCAAGGCGGTGCGCCAGGTCAAGCACACCTACAACCGCTTCCACCTGCAGGTCGAAGAGGAAACCCGCCAGGGCAAGTGCGTCTTTACCAAGGTCATCGACTACTACGCCGAGAACAAGCCCTTCGACCAGCAACCGAAGCAGTTCCAGATGCCGCGCTCGGTGCAGCACACCTGGCGACTGGAAGGCGACTCGAGCAAGATCCAGCACGAACTGCAGCTCAACGAATACGACGAGCATGGCAACAAGACCCTGGAGGTGCGGCCCGACGGCGTCAGCACGCGCACGGTCTTCTACGATCCCGACGGCGAGGACGGCTGCCCGAAGGATCCGCTCGGCTTCACCCGCAATGTCAAGGAAGTCATCGTCACCCCCGCGCCACAGGCCCGCGGCGATGCACCGGTGCTGATCACCCGCTATCGCTACAGCCAGCACGCGCCACTGCGCGGTGCGCCGGAAAACGACTGGCTGGCGGTCAGCGAGGAATCGCTCTTCGAGCGCAGGGGCGACAAGGAAACCTTGCTCAACCATAGCCTGCGCACCTATTACGAAACTCCGGACAACCCGCAACTGCATGGTCGTCCGCTGCGCCAGGTCAACACCCTCAACGGCACCAGCAACAGCACCGACTACCACTACGGCAAGGCACGCAACAAGCTGCTGGACCAGGAAAGCCTGCAAACGGTGGAAACCTTTACCGGCTACGACGGCGAGCAGAAGGTGTACACCAGCGACCAGGCGCTGAACAGCGGCCAGTTGCTGCTCGGCCATGACCCCAACGATGTGCAGGTGCGCTTCGAGTATGACAACCTGCAGCGGCTGACCACCGAAACCGTGGCCCCCGGCAGCGATTTCGAGGCGATCCGCAGCTACGCCTATCAACTGGTCCACGCCGACGGGCAACAGGCCACCCGCACCGTGACCGACGTCAAGCAGGTGCTGACCTGCGACCACTACGATGGCCTGGGCCGCGTGCTGCTGAGCGAGATCAAGTCCGGGGCAACCTGGCAGCGCACCTACAGCGCGGTCTACGATGGCCTCGGCCAGCTCAGCGAGGAAACCCGGTATGACCGGCTCTACGAACGCGAGCTGAGCCTGACCACCCACTACACCTACAACGATTGGGGCCAGCGCTGCCGCGTCACCGGCCCGGACGGGGTCAGCCTGGTCACCGAGACCACGCCGTTCGGCGAAGGCGGCAAGCTGGAGCGCAGCTGGCGTGAAAGCGCTGGCGCCGAGCCGTCGGTCAGCATGCTGAGCGTCACCCAGTACAACGCCTTCGGCAAGATCGACTGGACCGAGCGCCATGGCGACGAGGACGAGGTAGTCGGTCGTCAGGTGTATATCTACGATGGCTACGGCGAGTGCATCCGCGCTGATGAGGAACTCGCCCTGGAAACCCGCAGCACCTACTTCGAATACGACTCGCGTCGCCGGGTGGCGCACACCCGCCTGCCGGACCAGACCGTGATCGAGCGTAGCTTCGCCGAGCACAGCCGCGACGAATTGCCCACCGAGATCCGCGTGATTCCCGGCGACGGCCAACAGACCACCCTGCTCCTCGGCGAACAGCAATTCGACGGCCTCGACCGCCTGACCTGCCTGACCGTCGGGCCACGTAGCGAACGCTACGAATACGATGACCAGACGCTGCGGGCCAGCCGCCTGATCACCCCGGCGCAGGCCACCATCGAGTACTTCTACGAGCAGAACCTGAGCGACCAGCCGAAGAAGATCGTTGTCGATGGCCAGACCTTTACCTACGGCTTCGACCGCGACGATGCCGGGATCAAGAGCGCCACCAACGACGCCGGCGAGCGGGCCTATACCTACAACGTCCTCGGTCATCTGAAATCGGAAAGCTGGACCGACAGCAATGGCGACGTGCATGAAACCCACTACGAGACCTCGCTGCAAGGCCTGCCGCTGAAACGCACCGACAACGCCGTCGACACCCTGTACACCTACGATGATCAGGGCCGCGTGAAATGCATGACCCAGGGCCAGTTGCAGGCCGAATTCGAATACGACGACGATGGCCGGCAGTACCGCACCACCACCCGCGACCTCGGCAGCGGCGACCGCCTGGTCAGCGAGAACAGCTACGACAGCCTCGACCGCGTCTGGATCCGGACCCTGCTGCTCAACGACAGCCCGGCGCGAACCCTCACCCACACCTGGCGCGATGACGATCAGCTGGTTGGCCGGCACTTGGAAATGGACGGCCGCAGCCTGTTGCAGGAAGAGTACGTCTACGACCAGCGCGGGCGCTTGACCGAACATCACTGCTCGGGCGAACGCTTGCCCAGCGATCGCTATGGCAACGCCATCACCGACCAGATGTTCCGCTTCGATGCCCTCGGTAACATCAAACGCTGCATGACCAGTTTCGCCAATGGCGAGACCAACACCGCAATCTTCACCTACGCCGAAGACGACAATTGCCAACTGATCAAAGTGACCAATTCCTACGTGGAAGGCGGTTACCCCGGCGAGCAGACCTTCGCCTACGACGATGACGGCAACCAGCTCAACGACGAGGCCGGGCAACGGCTGCGCTATGACGCCCAGGGCCGCCTGCTGGAAGTGACCAGCGCCGATGGCAGCGAGTCCCTGGTCAGCTACCGCTACGACGGCCACCAGCACCTGCTCGGCGCGCGGATCGGCGAGCAGGCTGAAACCCTGCGCTTCTACCAGGGCTACAGCCTCAGCCATACCGTGCAGGACGGCGTGCAGACCCAGTACTTCAGCCATGCCGGCCAGCCGCTTGGCCAGCAGCAACTGGATGACCACGAGCGCACCATGCTCCTGCTCACCGATGCCAGCCCCAGCGTGATCGGCGCCAGCCTTGCCAGCGGCCTGCGCGAGGTGGTGTACAGCGCCTATGGCGAGCTGGCCGACGAGCAGCGCCTGGAATCCCTGATGGGCTTCAATGGCGAACTGCGCGAAGTTGCCACCGGCTGGTACCTGCTGGGCCGCGGCTACCGGGCCTACAACCCGTCGCTGATGCGTTTCCACAACCCCGACTCGCGCAGCCCGTTCCTCGAGGGCGGGCTCAACCCTTACACCTATTGCCTGGGCAACCCGATACGTTTCCGCGATCCGACCGGGCACCGGGCCGTAGACCCGAGACGACCCGACCCGATCTACCGGCCGCCACCCCCAGAGCCGGGCGCAGCGAGCTTCCTGGAAAAATGGGGGCCGGCAGCGGGGCTTATCCTGGGGGCGGCGGTGATGGCGATTTTCACCCCCTGGACAGGTGGCTTGACCATACCGCTGGTGGTGGGCGCCATAGGGGTGGCTGTTTCGGCTGCAGGCGGCGCGCTCGCAGTAGTGGCAACACTGAAGGAGGATCGGGAGATGTTGACGCTCGCCACGATCATGGTGACTGTCGGTGGCGCCATCTCCGCAGCAGGCGGGGCGCTCGACAGGTGGGGGCCGAAAGACAGGGCGGGATGGCCCAAGTCTCAAAAAACACCGCCGGACGAGCCAGAGATCAAGCAGACCGCTGACAGTGGAGATAATGCAACAACGCCGATGATGAACCAGAACACCCAGGTGGGAGACTCACTGTTGCGCAGCGGCAAGGGTCTGAAATTCATTAGGAACCGTTTCCGGCGTAAACCGGTTCAGGAAAGCACAAACGCAGAGACTTTTTCCCCAGCAGATGGACCAAGGAGGGGCAGTGACCCGGCTGCGGGAGGCAGCGGAGGGGAGGGAGGATCTGGCGGGGCTGGAGGAGGGGCTGAACCACCTAGCCCACCACCTCAGCCAAAAAGCACGACCCACAGCAAACAACACAGCGGACCTGTCTTGCACATGACTTCCAGCAAGTTTGAAAAGAACGCCTTAGGCGAATGGGTGCCGACGACGGGTGGCTCAATTGCCACGTTCAACACGGATCTAACTATCAACCTTTGAATCGGGTTAGCCGAAACGCCGGGGCCGAACTTAGTTCGGCCCCGGTTGTTTTACCAACACAAACTTCTCCGACCATTCAACACCGCTATTCAACAATCTCAGTCTCCTTTTCCTACATACCTTTAAAAAACACCTGCATAAACTTCCCACCTTGTAGGCCATTACCTTTTAAACACAGGAACAGTCCTACAAAAAGTAACAGAAACAACTGAAGTCAAACTTCAGAAATTACCCATTACTTCGAGTCGATAACATGAAACGAACTTTACTGGCCGCCGCCTTGTTGCTGGCCGGCACTTCCGCATTCGCCACTACCGGCACCATCAACTTCAACGGCAAGATCAACGGCAGCACCTGCCCGATCGAAATCGTCAACCCCGACAGCGGTGCCGTCGGCAACCTGGTGCAGATGGGTGCACCGCGGGTCGCCGACTTCCCCAACCTGGGCGCCGAGGCCGGTGGCCGCAGCTTCTCCATGCGCGTTCCCGGCGGTGCCGCCTGCGGGATCGACCCCGACAACCCGAATACCGCCACCGTGACCTTCACCGGCGTGCAGGGCGGGGCCGGCGCCGACGGTTCGCTGTATGCGATCAAGACCGTCGGTGGCGCCGCCACCGGCGTGGCCGTGGCGCTCAAGGACCGCTCCGGCAACCCGGTGAAGAACGGTGAGGCCTCTGCGGCCTATCCGCTGAATGTCACCGGCGCCACCGAAATGTTCTTCACCGCCGTGTACAAGTCCACCGCTGCCACGGTAACCCCGGGCGCGGCGGATGCCGACGTGTCCTTCGTCGTCAAAATCAACTGACGGCCTTGCCCGCGCGCGTCCCCTTTGCGCTCGCGGGCTCCGTACTGCACAGGTAGTCCCCATGTCCATCCCGACCCTGCGCCGGCTCACCGGCGCCACCCTGCTGCTGCTCGCCACCTGGTTGCCGGGGCCCATGCCGCCCTCAGCCTCAACGCCACCCGCGTGGTCTTCGACAGCGACAAACGCAGTGTCTCGATCGTGGTCAACAATCCCAGCACCAGCACCTTCGCCGTGCAGACCTGGGTCAACACCGAAGCCGACGATACCACCACAGCCGTGCCGCTGATCGCCTCGCCGCCGCTGTTCCGCCTCGATCCCGGCGCCGAGCAGCTGGTGCAGATCAACGGCCTGCCCACACGCCTGCCCGAAGACCGCGAATCGCTGTTTTTCTTCAATGTCCAGGAAATCCCAGAGGCCCGCGGCGGCCAGGCCAATGTACTGAACATCGCCCTGCGCACGCGGATCAAGCTGTTCTACCGACCCAGCCAGCTCACCGACGAGCCGATGGACAGGCTCAAGGACCTGCGCTGGTCGATCGAGCGCAGCGACGGCAAGCCGCAACTGGTGGTGGATAACCCGACGCCCTTCCACTACTCGTTCAGCCGCCTCGAAGTGCACCACGGCGAACACACCCTGCGCCCGCTGGAGGCGCCGATGGCCGCGCCGCTGTCGAAGCAGCGCTATCCACTGCCAGTCCCCGGCCTGGGCGGCAATCCCCGGGTCACCTTCGCCGCGATCAACGACTACGGCGGCTACAGCAAACCCATCACGGTGGCCTTGCCGTCCGACCTCTGACCCCGCCCTTTCAGCGCCAGGAGCATGACCATGCATTCCTCTCCACGGCGATGGAGCCTGATCTCCCGCCCTCCCCTGTTTCACCTGCTGCTTGCCGGTGGCGGCCTCGGCCTGTCCACCTCCCAGTCGGCCCAGGCTCAGAGCATCCCGGGCTTCGAGGCGAGCTTCATGCACCAGGCACCCGGCCATGACCACCAAACCGGCGCACTGGCCCTGGACAGCCTGGCCAGCCAGCGCACATTGGCGCCGGGCAGCTACCCGGTGGAGGTGCTGGTCAATGGCGACAGCCTCGGCCAGCACCAGGTCGACTTCAGCGCCAGCCCGCGCGGCGGCCTGCAGCCCTGCCTCGACGCCCGGCTTGTCGGCCAGTTGGGCATCCGCCCCGACAGCCTGGAACAGCCCGGGCAGTTGCTGGACGAGTGCGTCGACCTGCCAGCCGTGGTGAAGGGCGCCCAGGTGGATTTCGACGGCAGCCGCCTGCAACTGGCGATTTCCATTCCGCAGTTCTATCTGCGTCGAGATGCCAGCGCCGGTCTGTCCCAGGATGACTGGAACCACGGCATCAATGCCGCCTTCCTCAATTACCAGGTCGCCGCCCAGGAAGGCCGCAACCGCTTCGCCGGGGCGACCAGCAGCCAGGACCTGAACCTCGGTACCGGCCTCAACCTCGGCCCGTGGCGCCTGCGCAGCAACCAGTCGTTGCGCCAGGACGAAGACGGCAAGCGGCGCTGGACCAGCGCCTATACCTACCTGCAGCGCGACCTGCCCGGCACCCACGCCAACCTGACCCTGGGCGAAACCTTCACCAACGGCGACGTGTTCCGCAGCGTGCCCATCAGCGGCGCCCTGGTCGCCTCCGACCTGGGCATGCTCAGCGATCGCCAGCAGGGCTATGCACCGATCGTGCGCGGCGTGGCCTATACCCGGGCCCGCCTGGAAATCCGCCAGAACGGCTACCCGATCTACACCACCTACGTCAGCCCCGGCCCCTACCAGATCGATGACCTGGGCACCGTCGGCGGCAGCGGCGAGCTGGAAATCATCCTGACCGAGGCCGACGGCCAGGTGCGCCGCTTCACCCAGCCTTACTCTACCCTCGGCAACCTGCTGCGCAATGGCGTGTGGCGCTACAGCCTGGCAGCAGGACGCTACAACGCGTCGTCCCGGCTCGACGATCCCCTGCTCTGGCAAGGCACCCTGGCGGTCGGTGGGGCCTGGGACTCGACTCTCTATGGCGGCCTGATGGGCAGCACCTTCTATCGCGCCGGCAACCTCGGCCTGGCTCGCGACCTGGGCGCCCTGGGGGCCGTGTCCTTCGACCTGACCCGCTCCGAATCGCAAAACGACACCAGCACTGGCCGGCAGACCAGCGGCATGAGCTACGCGATGAAATATGGCAAATCCTTCGCCACCCGCACCCACCTGCGTTTTGCCGGCTACCGCTACTCTACCGAGGGCTACCGCGACTTCGACGAAGCCGTCAGCGAGCGCAGCCGCCACCGCAGCTTCCATGGCAGCCGGCGCAGTCGCCTGGAAGCGGCGATCTACCAGAACATCGGCAGCCGCAGTGCGATCAACCTGACCCTGTCGCAGCAGGACTACTGGAACAGCGCCTATGAGCAGCGCCAGTTCCAGTTCAACTTCAACACCCAGTACAAGGGTGTCAGCTACAACCTCTACGCCTCTCAGTCACTGAGCGACGAGCGCTACGGCAACGATCGGCAGATCGGCCTGAGCATTACCCTGCCACTGGAGTTCGGTCGCTCCACCAATGCTACCTTCGACGTGCTGGAGAATGGCGGACGCTACAGCCAGCGCGCCAGCCTCAATGGCAGCCTCGCCGACACGCGCGTCAGCTACCGCGCCTCGCTCGCCAATGACGAACAGCAGCGCCAGTCCGCCGCTATCGCCCTGGGCTACCAGGCACCCTACGCCAGCCTCGGCGCCGGCCTGACCCAGGGCAATGACTTCCGCTCGCTGTCGTTCAACGCCAGTGGCGCCGTGCTGGCCCATGGCGACGGCCTGACCTTCGGCTCGTACCTGGGGGAAACCATGGCCCTGGTGGAAGTCCCGGACACCGCCAATGTTGGCCTGCTCAACAGTAACGAAGTGCTTACCAATGCCCGCGGCTTCGCCCTGATGCCCTACCTGCGCCCCTACCGGACCAACCGTATCGCCCTGGAGACCGACCTGCTCGGCCCGGAGGTGGAGATCGTCAACGGCACCACCCAGGTGGTGCCGCGGCGCGGCGCAGTGATCAAGGCACGCTTCGAGGTGCGCAACGTCAACCGCCTGTTGCTGACCCTGCACGATGCCCACGATCAGCCCCTGCCCTTCGGCACCCAGGTGCGCGGCGCCGATGGCGAAATACTGGGCCTGGTCGCCCAGGCCGGCCAGGTGATGCTCAGTACCGAGCTCGCCAGCCAGGTCCTGGATATCCGCTGGGGCAACAACAGCCTCGACCAGTGTCGCCTGCCGATCGACACCCGCCATATGACCGCGAGCCAGGGTTATCACCTGCAATCGCTGACCTGCCAATGAACCCATCGAGTCGCCCATGATCCCATGCCTCCGTCCCCTGCTGGCCTGTGCCGGCCTTTTCCTGAGCAGCCAGCCCGCCTTCGCCGAGGACCCGTACCCCGGTGACCAGTACTGCGACTGGCGCAAAGACTATCCCGTCGGTCCCATGACCCATACCAACTATCTGGGCACCTACTATGTGCCCAGGGACGCACCGGTAGGAACCTTCATCAGCCCGCCCGGGGTGAAGTGGCCTGTCACCAACAACCTGCTGACCATACCCCAGTGCTTCCGCGACGTCGGCCCGCACAACCTGTACATTTCCGTCAGGGCCAGTGTCCCGATCCATCCCGGGCCGCTGCCTCCGGTGCTTGGCGACGACGTCACCGGCAGGGTCCTGCAGACCAACATTCCCGGGGTCGGTGTGGTGATCAAGCTCGGCCTTCCGTTCAACTGGCCCTACGCGACCAATACCTGGAAAACCGTCGGACCGCCCATCGTCCCCTTCGAAGGCTACGTTGATCACGACACCGTCGGGTACCTGCTCATGAGCCGGCTGAATCCCTTCATCACGCTGATCAAGACCGGTGACATCCCACCCGGCGTCAATGAGCTCGACGGGCGCGAACTGTGGAGCTCCACCGCGACCAGGATTGGCAAGGTGGCAGGCCATCACCTGTACGGCACGGTGATCCAGTCCCAGTGCGGACTGCCGCCCAACCCGGTGAGCGCGGACCCGGTGGAACTGGGCGAGTGGGACAATACGGACTTTACCGGCCCCGGTTTCACCACCCCGTCCGTGCCGTTCACCATCACCCTGAACGACTGCGAGGACGATCCGGAGGGCGGAGTCGCGACGGCGCATATCCGCCTCGAAGGCGCCAAGGGCTCGACCCCGATCGATGCGCAACGCGGCATCTTCGGCCTGACCGACGACTCGACCGCCGAGGGCGTGGGGATCCAGATGCTGATGGCAGATGGCGTCACCCCGGTGCAGTTGAACCAGGACGTGCCGTTGCAGGCGATTTCGCCGAGCGGCGATACCGTATTGCCGTTCTCGGCGCGCTTCTACCAGACAGAAGCAAGCCAGGCGGTGAAGCCGGGATCGGCCAAGGGGGCGCTGAACTTCACCATTACCTATCAATAGGCGGCGTGGGCCTGCACCGGCCTCATCGCTGGCAAGCCAGCTCCCACAGGTTACAGCTCAGATCCCTGTGGGAGCTGGCTTGCCAGCGATGAGGCCATAAGCCACGCCAGACGCCTCAGGGATGACGCAGGCTCTCCAGGGTCATCAGCCCCTTGAGCAGCGCTTCACCCCGCAGTTGCGCCAGGCTGGCAGTGCCCATCGGATCGCCCGATTGACGGTTGCCGTGCACCAGCAGGCCGAGCAAGGTACTCACCAGCGGCTGGTGGCTGACCAGCAGCACATGCTCCAGCCCCAGGGCATCGAGCCGGGCGATGGCCTGGTCGGGATCGCTGTCCGGGGTCAACCACGGCACCGTCTCGACCGGCTGGCCAAACCCCAGCGCCTCATGCACCAGCGCCGCCGTCTGCTGCGCCCGCACATAAGGGCTGGCAACAATCGCATCGAGGGGCTGGCCGATCAGGTGGGCGGCACTGCGCAGCACCTGCTTGCGCCCGTGCTCGGTGAGGTTGCGCTGGTCGTCACTGCGGGCATGGGCTTCGGCCTCGCCGTGGCGCAGGATCCACAGCTTCACAGCTTCGGCTCTTCGTCACGCACTGGGTGCGGTGCCGGCGGCACGCTGTGGGCCGCCTCGCCCTCGGCCGGGCGCGCTGCCGGCCAGTCGGCGAACGGCCAGGGTTTCTGCTCGGTATGGAAGCTGCCGAAACGGCCGATCTGGGCGAGGTACTGGCTGAGGCTGTCGCCGAAGTTCATCAGCCCGGCATTCGGCGCGCCGTACACCAGGCGATAGATCAGTTGCACCAGCACCAGCAGGCCGAGCAGGGTCTGGGCGACCTGCCAGACCAGCAGGAACAGGAGCATCCAGAGAACGCGAAGGATGATGGACTCGTGCTGCATCTGCTTGGGGGATTCACTCATGTCGTGCTCCTGTGACTCAGTTGAAACCGCTGGTGGAAATGAAATCGACATCGGTCTTCGGCTCGCCGCGCATCAGCAACTCGATGACCTGGGCCAGGGTCCGGCCCTCGAACAGGATCGCATGCAACCCGGCCACCAGCGGCATGTACACCTGCACCTGCTGGGCCTTGGCCTTGAGCACCTTGAGGGTGTTGACCCCCTCGGCCACCTCGCCCAGCCGGTTGACCGCCTCGTCCAGGCTCAGGCCCTGGCCCAGGGCGTAGCCGACCTGGTAGTTGCGGCTCTTGGGCGAGGAACAGGTGACGATCAGGTCGCCGACCCCGGCCAGGCCGAGGAAGGTCATGGGGTTGGCGCCCTGGCTCACGGCGAAGCGGGTCATCTCGGCCAGGGCGCGGGTGATCAGCATGCTCTTGGTGTTCTCGCCCATGCCCAGGGCCACGGCCATGCCAGCGATGATCGCGTAGACGTTCTTCAGCGCCCCGCCCAGCTCGACGCCGAAGCGGTCGGCACTGGCATACACGCGGAAGGTACGCCCGTGCAGCACGGCCTGGACCCGCTGGCAGAGTTCCTCGTCCTCGCTGGCGACCACCGTGGCGGTCAGCGCATGCTCGGCAATTTCCCGCGCCAGGTTCGGCCCGGACAGCACGCCGATGCGCGCCTTGGGCGCGATGTCCTCGAGGATCTGGCTCATCAGCTTGAAGGTCTGCGCCTCGATGCCCTTGGTCAGGCTGACCAGCATCCTGCCTTCGAGCAGCCCGGCATGGGGCGCCAGCACGCTGCGCAGGGCGCTGGACGGCAAGGCGACGAAGATCAGTTCGCTGCCTTCGAGGACCGGCAGCAGGTCGCTGACCGGTTCGACACCAGGATGGACCTTGATGCCCTTGAGATAACGCGGGTTTTCCCGGGTCGTGCGCATGGCCTCGGCCTGGGCCGGGTCGCGCATCCATTGGCGTACCGCGACACCGTTTTCCGCCAGCAGGTTGGCCACGGCGGTGCCGAAACTGCCGCCCCCCAGAACCGCAACAGGTTGCTGTTCAGTCATATCCAATCCGTCAGAGCCATTAATGAGTGGCGAAGCCGGCATTATACGGAGCGTCGAAGTCTCCACCAGCGCCAGATCACTGGAAAATGCCGGCTACTCGGTTAACATGCCGGTTTCGTTTACCGATCAAGGCCGCCCCGTGTTCCCTGGCCCACGCCCTTCACACCCTTTGTTGCTCCTGGCCGCCCTGGTCGGCGGGCCGGCCGTTGCCGACGATCTGTTCGTCGATAGCCAGGCCCTGCCCCAGGTTCTGACCGCCACCCGCCTGAAACAGTCCCCGGCCGCCGTGCCTGGCAGCATGACCGTGCTCGACGCCGAGCTGATCAAGGCCAGCGGCGCCCGCGACATCCCCGAGCTGCTGCGCCTGGTGCCGGGGATGATGGTCGGCTACGGCGCCGGCAACCAGGCGACGGTCAACTACCACGGCAGCAACGTCAACGACGCGCGGCGCATGCAGGTGCTGATCGATGGCCGCTCGGTGTACCGCGCCGGCCTGGCCACCGTGGACTGGAGCGATATTCCGCTGGCCATGGAGGATATCGAGCGCATCGAGGTGTTCCGCGGGCCGAACACGGTCAGCTACGGTGCCAATGCGCTGATGGCGGTAGTCAACATCCTCACCCGCAGCCCGGCCGACAGCCACGGCACGCGGCTCAAGGTGACCCGCGGCCAGCGCGGCATCGCCGACTTCTACGCCAGCCAGGGCATGGGCTGGGACGGCGGCGACCTGCGCCTGTCGCTGTCGGGAATGCAGGACGACGGCTTCGACCATAACGCCACGGGCGGCGACTACCGCGACAGCCGGCGCCTGACCCGCTTCAACATCAGTGCCAGCCACACCCTTGATCTCAACCAGAGCCTCGACTGGCAACTCTCGGCCAAGGAAGGCAGCGACCAGCGGCCCTACACCTACCAGCCGGTCTTCCCCTACGTCACCGAGCGCGGCAACGATGCCGACGTCAAGGCCAAGGACTACGCCGGCTCGCTGCGCTGGAACATCGATTTCGACCCGGGCCACAGCCTCTATGTGCAAGGCTCGGCGCAGCACTGGGACCGCCAGCAGGTGTGGCGTGCCTGCGATGCGCAACTCGCCTTCAGCCCGGAACTGACCCGCCTCTGGCAATTGAACCCGAACTACGCCGAGCAGGTGGCGCGCAACGCCAACAACCCGCCGCCCAATGCCGACCCGGTGCTCCAGGACCTGGCCCGGCAGGTCGGCAATCAATGGAACAGCGGTGGCAAGAACGTGGTATGCGGCGACGTCGACCAAAGCACCCGGGAAACCCGCTATGACCTGGAGGTCCAGGACACCCTGAGCCTGGCCGACAACCTGCGCCTGCTCAGCGGCGTCAACTACCGCTACGACCGCGCCGACTCCGAGACCTACTTCAACGGCAGCCTCGACGACCAGACCTGGCGCCTGTTCGGCCAGCTCGAATGGCGGCTGGACGAGCACTGGATCGTCCAGGGCGGCGCGATGTACGAGAATTCGCGGCTGGCCGGCGATTCGCTGACCCCGCGCATCGCGGTGAACTACCTGATCACCCCGCGCCATGGCCTGCGCGCCGTGTACTCCGAGGCGGTGCGTTCGCCGGACATGTTCGAGAACAACGTCAACTGGAGCTACCGGGTCAGCAACCTGACGCCGCCGGCCTTCGGCCAGAGCACCGCCGAGTACTTCGTCAAGACCCGCGGCCCGGGCAACCTCGACCAGGAACTGATGCGCTCGCGGGAAGTGGGCTACAACGGCTACTTCGCCGACCTCGACCTGAGCGTCGATATCAAGCTGTTCCACGACCGCATCACCGGCATGATCAGCGAGCCGCTGCGCAACAACCAGTACATCGCCAGCAATAGCAACGAAGCGCGTTTCACCGGCAGCGAGACGCAACTGGACTGGCGGGCCAGCGCCAACGATCGCGTGCGCCTGACCTACGCTTATGTCGACGCCGAAGCCAGCAACCCCGCCGACCAGCGCCTCAGTGCACGCAACAGCGGCTCCGCCGGCTGGATGCGCGACTGGGGGCGGGGCTGGTCCAGCGCCCTCTTCTATTACGGAGACGACGCCCTGAACCAGTACCGTTTCGAGCGGGTCGACCTGCGCGTGGCCAAGCGCATCGCCCTGCCCCGGGCCAGCCTGGAACTCTCCGGAACCTTGCAGCAGCGTCTCGACGACCAACCCACCGCCAATGTCGACAACCGCTATGACAGCCGCCACCTCCTGTATTTCAGCGCGGAGCTGGAATTCTGATGAGGTTCTGGCGGCGCTGGCTGCTGCTGGTCCTGCTCTGGCCGCTGGTGTCCCTGGCCGGCGGCGAGATCCTCCTGACCGGTGCCCAGGACAGCAGCGGCGTGCGCGAATTCGTCGAAGCGCTCAAGACCCGGCGCCCGGCGGACACGGTGCGCTTCGTGCCCCTGGCGCAACTGCCGGAACCGGCTCGGCTGCGCAGCGACACGCGGCTGATCCTGCTCGACCCCGAGGCGCTGGACTGGCGCATGCGCGAGCCGGCCGGGCCGCCGGCGCTGGTGCTGCGCATCAGCCGGGTCCAGGCCCGGCAGCGCCTGGGCGACCTGCGCCCGGCCTACCTCAGCCTGCTCTGGAGCGACCCGCCCCTGGCCCGGCAGCTGCATCTGGTCCGCTACCTGCTGCCCCAGGCCCATCGGGTCGGCGTGCTGTACAGCGAGCAAAGCCGCTTCCTCCTCGATGAACTGCGTCAGGCCGCCCTACCGCTGGGCATGGAGATCGACGCGCAACCCTGGCCCGACCTGCGCGACAACCGCCCCCTGCAAAGCCTGCTCAAGGAAACCGACGTTCTGCTCGGCCTCGACGATCCCTCGCTGTACAACCCCAAGACCGCGAAAAACCTGCTGCTCAGTGCCTACTCAAGGCAGATGGCGCTGGTCGGGCCGAATGCCGGCTTCGTCCGTGCCGGCGCCCTGGCCAGTACCTTCAGCGACCAGAACGCCTGGCTGGCGGTGATCGACCGCCTGCTCGACCAGCCCCCGGAAAAATGGCCGCGCAGCCATTACCCGGAGTATTTCAGCGTAACCGGCAACCAGCAGGTCGCCCGGGCCCTGGGCATCGAGGCGATCGACCCCGATGCCGCCAGGCAGGCCGTGTCCGCAGGAGAATCCGCCCGATGAGAAGCTGGGATATCAGTACCCGTACCCAGATCATCAGCCTCGGCCCGGCCCTGGTGCTGACCTTGCTGCTGATCGGTTTTTTCACCTTCGTGCGCATCCAGGACCTGCGCCAGGAACTCAACCATACCGGCCAGTTGATCGCCAACCAGCTTGCCCCGGCCTCGGAATACGGCGTGATCTCCGGCAACGACGAAGTGCTCGAAGGCCTGATGCGCGCGACCCTGACCATCCCCCACGTGCGCTTCCTCGAAGTGCAGGACAGCGCCAACCACATCCTGGTCTATGTCGAGCAGCCGGACGAACACGTCAACCGCGCCCAGCAGGTGGAAGTGTTCCAGGCGCCGATCCGCCTGCAACGGATCAGCCTGGATGGCGACTTCCTGCACAATGGCGAGCAACCGGCGAGCATCGTCGCCGACGATTACCTTGGCCGGGTGATCGTCGGCATGTCCGATGACGCCTTCAGCCAGCGCCAGCAGGAAATCGTGATCAAGGCGGCGATCCTCGCCCTGTTCGCCCTGGTGTTCACCTTCCTGCTGGCGCGCCGCCTGGCCCGTAGCCTGGCGACCCCGATCGCCGACATGGGGCATGCGGTCAAGGCCATCCAGAAAGGTGATTTCGACACGCCGTTGCCGGTGGTGGACGACAACGAGCTGGGGCACCTGGCGCAACATATCAACAATCTGGCCAGCGGCCTGGCCCAGGCCTCGCGCGAACAGCAGGAGGCCATGGCGCAGATGATCCAGGCCCGCGAGGAAGCCGAGCAGGCGAACAAGGCCAAGTCGGAATTCCTGGCGATGATGAGCCACGAACTGCGCACCCCGATGAATGGCGTGCTGGGCATGCTGCAACTGCTGCAGACCACCGAGCTGAGCGACGAGCAGGCCGAATACACGCTGGTGGCCAGCGAATCCACCGGGCACCTGCTCAAGGTGATCAACGACATCCTCGACTTCTCGCGGATCGAGCGCACCGCGCTGCAACTGGAACAGATCGATTTCAACCTGGCGGAACTGATCGGCAGTTGCGTGCAGTCCTTCCTTCACACCGCCCAGCAGCGTCACCTGGCGCTGCAGCTGGAAATGCCCGAGGGCCTGGAGCGGTTGCAGGTGTGCGGCGACCCGACGCGGATCCGCCAGGTACTGGTCAACCTGATCGGCAACGCCCTGAAGTTCACCGAGCAGGGCAGCGTGCGGGTGGTGCCGCGCTGGCAGGTGCTGGACCGCCAGCTGATCTGGTTCACCTGCGCGGTGCAGGACACCGGCATCGGCATCGACAACAGCCGCCTGGAAGCCATGTTCATCGCCTTCCAGCAAGCCGACAGCTCGATTTCCCGGCGCTATGGCGGCACCGGCCTGGGCCTGTCTATCGCCCGCAACCTGGCCGAACGCATGGGCGGCAGCCTGCGGGCGGAAAGCCGCGAGGGCCAGGGTTCGACCTTCACCCTGGAAATGCCCCTGACCCTGCGCCCGCACGACCGTCCGCAGGCATTGCCGGACAACGTTGCCGGGGCGGACGATGGCAAAGGGCAGTCGGTATTGCTGGTGGAGGACAACCCGGTCAACCAGGCGGTGATCCAGGCCATGTTGCGCAGCCTGGGGCTGGAGGTGATCGTTGCTGCCGACGGCGCCCAGGCCATCAGCCTGGTGGCCCGGCAGCGCTTCGGGCCGTGCTGATGGACTGTCGGCTGCCGATCGTCGACGGCTACGAAGCCACCCGGCGCCTGCGCCAGTTGCCCCAGGGCCGCGACCTGCCGATCATCGCCCTGACCGCCAACGCCCTGCAGGGTGATCGCGAGCGTTGCATTGAAGCCGGGATGAACGATTACCTGGCCAAACCGTTCAAACGCAATGAATTGCAGGAGATTCTGCAGCGCTGGCTACCCGCTCAGGCAAGCGCGACTGGCGAATAATGCAAAATTGCGGCAGTCTTACACGCCGAACCGATCTGCAAGAAAGGTCTGTCGGAAAAATTTCAGTGCACAGGTGTACATCTTCGTTCGCTGTGCTGTGACTTTCACTACAACGCAATAGTCTATGAGTAGGCTGCCGCCCCGGAGCCAAGGGCTTTCATGGGGCGGATCGGGAAGAACCGGTCCCTGCCGCACGAGGATTATTGAGGAGCTCGCATGACCAAACAAAACGCCTTTACCCGGGAAGACCTGCTGCGCTGCAGTCGCGGTGAGCTGTTCGGCCCAGGTAACGCGCAACTGCCCGCCCCCAACATGCTGATGGTGGATCGCATTGCCCACATCAGTGAAGAGGGCGGCAAGTACGGCAAAGGTGAATTGGTCGCCGAGCTGGATATCAATCCGGACCTGTGGTTCTTCGCCTGCCACTTCGAAGGCGATCCGGTGATGCCGGGCTGCCTGGGCCTCGACGCCATGTGGCAGCTGGTTGGTTTCTTCCTTGGCTGGCAAGGCCTGCCGGGCCGCGGTCGCGCCCTGGGTTCGGGCGAAGTGAAGTTCTTCGGCCAGGTGTTGCCGGAGGCGAAAAAGGTTACCTACAACATTCATATCAAGCGCGTCCTGAAGGGCAAGCTGAACATGGCCATCGCCGATGGCTCGGTCAGCGTCGACGGTCGCGAGATCTACACCGCCGAAGGTCTTCGCGTCGGTGTATTCACCTCCACTGAAAATTTCTAAGGGTTATTCGCATGCGCCGCGTCGTAATCACCGGTCTGGGCATCGTTTCCTGCCTGGGCAATGACAAAGAGACCGTCTCCGAAAACCTGCGTAAAAGCCGTCCGGGCATCCGTTTCAACCCGGAATACAAGGAAATGGGGCTGCGCAGCCAGGTTTCCGGTTCCATCGACCTGAACCTCGAAGAACTGATCGACCGCAAGGTCTATCGCTTCGTCGGCCACGCCGCTGCCTACGCCTACCTGGCGATGCAGGACGCGATCAAGGACTCCGGCCTGACCGAAGAGCAGATCTCCAACCCGCGTACCGGCCTGGTGGCCGGCTCCGGCGGCGCTTCGACCCTGAACCAGATGGAAGCGCTGGATACCCTGCGCGAGAAAGGCGTCAAGCGCGTCGGTCCGTACCGCGTGACCCGCACCATGGGCAGCACCGTTTCCGCGTGCCTGGCCACTCCGTTCAAGATCAAGGGCATCAACTACTCGATCTCCTCGGCCTGTGCCACCTCCGCTCACTGCATCGGCACCGCCATGGAGCAGATCCAGTGGGGCAAGCAGGACATCGTCTTCGCCGGCGGCGGTGAAGAAGAGCACTGGAGCCAGTCGTTCCTGTTCGATGCCATGGGCGCCCTGTCGACCAAGCGCAACGACGAGCCAAGCAAGGCTTCGCGCGCCTACGACGCCGACCGTGACGGCTTCGTCATCGCCGGCGGTGGCGGCATGGTGGTGGTCGAGGAGCTGGAACACGCTCTGGCCCGTGGTGCCAAGATCTATGCGGAAATCGTCGGCTACGGCGCCACTTCCGACGGCTACGACATGGTTGCCCCGAGCGGCGAAGGCGCGATCCGCTGCATGCAGCAGGCGCTGTCCACCGTCGACACGCCGATCGACTACCTGAACACCCACGGCACCTCGACCCCGGTCGGCGACGTCGCGGAAATGAAGGGCGTGCGCGAAGTGTTCGGCGACAAGGCCCCGGCCATCAGCTCGACCAAGAGCCTGTCCGGCCACTCCCTGGGCGCTGCCGGCGTGCACGAAGCGATCTACTGCCTGCTGATGATGGAAGGCAAGTTCATCGCCGGTTCCGCCAACATCGACGAGCTGGATCCGGAAGTCGCCGACCTGCCGGTGGTTCGCGAAACCCGCGAAAACGCCAAGATCGACACCGTGATGAGCAACAGCTTCGGCTTCGGCGGCACCAACGCCACCCTGGTGCTCAAGCGCTGGGAAGGTAAGTAAGGGCTAGCCCGCTTGCACTGAAAACGCCCCGACTGGTTCGGGGCGTTTTTGTTTGTGGACCTTCAGGGCCTCATCGCTGGCAAGCCAGCTCCCACAGGGTCCGCGGCGTTTTTGTTTGTGGACCTTCAGGGCCTCATCGCTGGCAAGCCAGCTCCCACAGGGTCCGCGGCGTTTTTGTGTGTGGACCTTCAGGGCCTCATCGCTGGCAAGCCAGCTCCCACAGGGTTTTGTGTTGAACAAAGGACCTGCGGTCGACGCGGTCACTGTGGGAGCTGGCTTGCCAGCGATGAGGCCCTCAAGCCTTACACCGAGAAGCGCCGCACCAGCCCGTTCAGGTCCACCGCCAGTTGCGATAGCGCCTGGCTGGCCTCCACCGTCTGCGACGCTCCCGCCGAACTCTGCAACGCCAGATCGCGGATATTGGTGAGGTTGCGATCCACCTCCCTCGCCACCTGCGCCTGCTGCTCCGAGGCGCTGGCGATCACCAGGTTGCGCTCGTTGATCCGGCTGATCGCCGTGGCAATCTCTTCCAGCGCCGCCCCGGCCGCGTGCGCACCATCCAGGGTGCTGCGCGCCCGCTCGCGGGTTTGCTGCATGCCATCCACCGCACGGTCGGTGCCCTGCTGGATACCATCGATCATCTGCTCGATTTCCCGGGTCGATTGCTGGGTCCGATGGGCCAGCGCCCGCACCTCGTCGGCCACTACGGCGAACCCGCGCCCGGCATCGCCGGCCCGCGCCGCTTCGATCGCGGCGTTGAGTGCCAGCAGGTTGGTCTGCTCGGCAATCGAGCCGATGACGTCGAGCACCTTGGAAATCCCGTGGACCTGCTCCGCCAGTTGCCCCACTTCATCGACGTTCAGGCTCACGCCCGCCGCCAGTTCCTCGATGGACACCACGGTCTGCTGGACCTGGGCCACACCCTCGCGGGCAATACGATCGGACTCCCTGGACGCCTCGGACGTGGCCACGGCATTGCTGGCCACCTCCTCCACCGCGGCGGTCATCTGGTTGACCGCCGTCGCCGCCTGTTCGATTTCCTGGGTCTGCTGCTGCAGGCCGCGGGTCGCATCCTCGGTGACCGCGCTCAGTTCCTCCGAGGCCGAAGCCAGCTGGTTCGACGAGTCGGAGATGCGCCCGATGGTGTCGCGCAGGCTTTGCTGCATCTGCTTCAACGCCACCAGCAAGCGCGCCGGTTCGTCGCGGCCCTGGATACTGATCTGCGGAGTCAGGTCGCCGCTCGCCACCACTTCAGCAACCTGCAGCGACTGGGCCAGGGGCTTGACGATACTGCGGGTCAGCACCAGCGCCAGCACCACCGTGAGCACCAGGGCGCCGATCAACAGGCCGATGACCCACACCCGCGCGCCGAGATACACCGCTTCGGACTGGCTGGTGGCCATATGGGCGTGCTGGTTGTTGAGATCGATCAACTGGTTGAGGGTGGTGGTGAGGTTGTCGGCAAGCTGGTTCATCTCGCCGTTGACCAGGCTTTCGGCGGCCTCGATGCGATCACTGGTGGCCAGGCCCACCACCTGGGCCTGCATGCCCAGGTACTGCGTCTGCAGTTCGATGTAGCGGTCGAACAGCACGCGCTCCTCGGGCAGCACGATAAGCGCGTCGTAATCGGCCTGCGCCTTGCTCAAGGCCTGCTTCAGGGCGTCGATGCGGGAGATGTTCTGCTGCTGCGCCGCGGGGTCGCGGTTGACCAGCAAGCGCAAGGTCAGGGCACGTATGCGCAGCATGTCCTGGCTCATGGTGCCGACACTGATCACGCTGGGCAGCCAATTGCTTTCCACCTGCTCGGACTGCTCGCGCATGCTCGACATCTGCACCAGCGAGAACAGCCCAAGGGTCACCACCAACAGCGCCAGCAGGCCGAAGCCGAGTCCGGCCCGGGGCGCTATGTTCAGGCTTCTCAAACTCATCGCACGGTTCCTTCCGAAGATGCTGCATCCGTCATGCAGCGGACACTTCTTTAGAAGGTATCGGACCGTCGACTTTTTGCGTAAGAAGAAATGGTGATATTAAATTGCCCAATCATCGCGACCACCGCATCGCCGGAATGATCAGCGGACGGTGAAACGTTTCTCCGCCAGCAGGCGATCACCCTGGAACACCATGAAGTGCCACTCGCCCGGAATCGCCTCGTGATGCTCGGTGAATTCGTAGGCCATCACGTCCTGCGGCGCAGCCGGGACCAGCTTCTGCACCACCTCGAATTTGTCGTGGCGCTTGCCGTCCGGGGTGACGATGCCCGGGGTGAGGTACAGCAGGGTCAGCGGGGTATCGTCGGCGGTCTTGCCTTCGAGGCGGTAGCGGATGCCGAATTTGCTGCCCAGCCTGGCCGGGACGACATCGGTGGCCTGGATCGCCTGGCTGTTCATGGTGATGACCCGTTCACCGGGCTGCGGGTTCTTGATGTTGGTCTCGAACACGCCGTATTCCACCGGTCCCTGCACCCGCACCTCGGCCTGGGCCAGGCCGGCGATGCACATCAGCCCGACCAGGGCGCTCAAACGGCTAGTCAACATGTTGCGCTTCCTCTGTTGTGGATCGCGGCAGACTATGACCCGGCCATGACAGGCTGATGACAATCGCGCTCAACGCGGCTTGGGCAGCACCGCGAGGAAGTTGTCCCTGGCCACCTTGTGCGCGATGTCCTCCGGCAAGGCGTCCAGGAACGGGGCGAAGCCCTGGAACTGCTCGCCCAGGCTGGAAAAACGCCCGACCACATCGGAGCCGAGCATGAAGCGCTCGGGAAAGCGCTCGACCAGCGCCAGCCACGCCTTGCGCGGCGTGCCCTTGTCGTCCAGCAGGTACGGCTGCAGCACGCTCCAGGACAGATCGACGTACAGGTTGGGGTAATCCTCCAGCAGCCGGGTCAGGGTCGGCAGGAGGAAGTCCATTTTTTCCTGGTGTCGATGAATCTCCATGCTGCTGCCGGCATGGGCCCAGATGAAGCGGGTATGCGGGTGATTGCGCAGCGGCTCCTCGATTTCCGCCAGGTACAGCGGATTGCGCTCGCGCTTGGAGGTGATGTTGGAGTGCAGCAGCACCGGCAGGTCGCGCTCGGCGGCCAGATGATAGATGCGGGTCATGGCCTCGTTGTTGGCCCGGGGCGTATCGCCGCTGGTGAGGGCCGTCAGGTCGTCATGGCGGGTGAAGACCTCGCCTATGCCCTGCCAGAGCCCGGGATGCAGCTCCAGCATGCGCTCGATGTGGGCCACGGCGTTCTTGTCCACCGGATTGATCCCGGACAGGAACGGATGGAAACGCTTGCGCTGCTCGGGCGGCAGCTTCTCGACGGCCGCTGCGACGTAGCTGTCGGTGGCGCTGTACCAGTAGGCATCGGCATCGTCGCCGGCGTAGTAGCGCGGGCGCTTGGGCTCGTCCTCATGCCACTTCTTGGCAACCGGGATACCGCTGATCATCGACTGCTCGATGCCGGCCTTGTCCATGGCTTCGAGCAGCGCGGGCATGCCCTCGGTTTCCTGGAAGAAATCCACGTAGTGCAGGTGGGCGTCGCTGTAGCGGTAATCCCGTGCCTGCGCGGCGCCGACCAGCAGCCCGGCGCACAGCAGTGCGCCCAGGGTTCTTGCGAGCATTGCTGCCCTCCTTGCTCGTGCTTGGGACAGGGTAGACCGCGCGCTGGCGGCAGCGGTTCGCTATGCTAGGCCGACTTCAACCTGGCTGGAGCCTGCCATGACCTCGCCCCTGGTAATCCGCCCCCGCGCCGAATCGGTCGAGGGCCAGCCCATCCTGCGCCCGCTGCCCTCGGCCAGATGCCGCAGTGTCGGCCCCTTCGTGTTCTTCGACCATATGCTGCAGACCGACTACGCGCCGGGGCATGGCATGGACATCCGCCAGCACCCGCATATCGGACTGTCGACCCTCACCTACCTGTTCGAGGGTGAATTGCTGCACAAGGACAGCCTGGGCTCGTCGCAGCGGGTCAAGCCCGGCGAGGTGAGCTGGATGACTGCCGGCGCGGCCATCGCCCACGTCGAGCGCACACCGCCGGATCTGTTGGAAATAGGCTCGCGACTGCATGGCCTGCAGATCTGGCTGGCGTCGCCGAAAGAAGCGGAACAAGGCGCCGGGCACTACAACCATCACCCGGCAGGCAGCCTGCCGGTCAGCGAAGCGCTGGGAGTGAAGATACGCATGATCGCGGGCAACGGCTTCTGCCTGGCGTCGCCGGTGCCGGTGCTCTCGCCCACGCTGTACGCCGAAGTATTCATGGAAGCCGCCACGACCCTGTGCGTGCCGGATGAGCACCGGGAACGGGCGGTGTATGTGCTGGCCGGCGAGGTGCGGCTGGATGACGAGCTGCTGGAACCGCAGACGCTGGTGGTACTGAGCGAAGGCGAGGAAGCCAGTCTGTATGCCGAGGGCGAGAGCCATCTGGTGATCATCGGCGGCGCGCCGCTGGATGGGCCGCGCAGGATGAACTGGAATTTCGTGGCGAGCGATCCGGGGTTGATCGAGCGGGCCCGGGAGAGATGGGCGGCGGGGGATTGGCCTGTCGTTGCAGGTGAGTCAGGGAGGATCGAGTTGCCTTGAAGTCAGCAATCGCCGGCAACGCCGGCTCCCACACTGGACTGCCCCCGAAAAGTTGGACAGTTTTAGCTAGCAGCTTGGGCCCTGTAATCGACAGGGCTTAAGCCGTTTAACCTCAGCTTGATGCGGTCATGGTTGTAGTAGCGGATGTACTCGTCCAGACCGGTGGTCAGCTCTTCGATGCTCTCAAACCGCTTCAAATAGAAAAACTCAGACTTGAGTGTGCCGAAGAAGCTTTCCATAGCGGCGTTATCCAGGCAATTCCCTTTGCGCGACATGCTCTGCTTTACGCCACGCTGCTCAAGCTTTTCGCGGTATTGGCGCTGCTGATAATGCCATCCCTGATCAGAGTGGATGACCAGCTTCGGCTCCTTTCCCAAGCTACTCAGAGCTTTTTCCAGCATATTCCCCACCAGCTCATAGCCTGGGCGGCGAGCGATCTCGTAGGCCACGATCTCACTGTTGTACAAGTCCATCACTGGTGAGAGATAGAGCTTTTGCTGAGCCACTTTAAACTCGGTTACGTCAGTCACCCACTTCTGATTGGGCCGCTGGGCGATGAAGTTTCGCTCCAGCAGATTCTCGGCAATCCTGCCTATCTCTCCTCGATAGGACCGATACTTTTTAGGCCGCACAACCGCCCGCAAACCTTGGTCGGCCATCAGCCGCTCCACAACCTTCTTGTTCACCAGGATGCCTTGATTCTTGATCGCAAGCGTCACGCGCCGATACCCATAGAGCCCTTTTTCCTTGTGATAGACCTGACTCACCAGCTCTTTCAGATCGGCATGTTTATCCGGCTTTTGAAGGCTTTTGAGCTGGTAGTAGAAGGTACTGTTCGACAACTCGACCAGGGCCAACAACGCTGACAGCGGGAATCGGGTTCGGAGTCTTGAGACGATCAGCGTTTTTTCTCTGGCCTTCGCTCCTTCTGCTCTCTCAAAGCCTTCAGCTCCTTTAGGACAGCGTTCTCCATGCGCAGATACTCGAGTTCTGCCATGAGCTGATCTCGCGGCTTCAGCGCGTCGTCAGTGTCAGTGGGTTTGAGTGGCTTGATCTTCTTGGACACGTCGGCAGGCTTTTTTCGTTGAGTGGCAGTAGAGGTGGCAAGGTTGCCACTGTAGTACTGGTGCTCCCAAATGCCTACCCGGGAGGACTGTCCCAAGCCGAAGTGAGCTGCCGTTTTACGCAGGGAAAGCCGATGCTCGCGCATGTACTGCACAACCCTGCGCTTGAAATTGATGTCGTAGCGCTGACCGTGAGGTATGGGACTGATAGTGGAACGGGCTTTATAGCTCGCCACCCAGCGCCTCAGCAGGCTGAAATCGATACCGAAATGCCGGGCTACCTTTCGGAAACCATCGGTGCCCTCCAGGTAGGCAGTGATGGCTGTGAGCTTGAACTGCTCGGTGTACTTACTCATAACTCCCCCAAGGGTTGGATTAGTCTCCAACTTCTTGGGGGCAGTCCACACTGTGGGAGCTGGCTTGCCAGCGATGAGGCCCTCAAGCCTTGAACACCTCTTCCAGCAGATTGTGCATCGCAGTGAACGCCCGCTTCGAAGTCCGTGCGTCATACATCATCTTGCCCGGCACATTCGCCCCCGGATCGGTGAACGAGTGCACCGCACCGCCGTAGCTGAGTAACTGCCAGTCCACACCGGCCGCGTCCATCTCGGCCTCGAAGGCTGGCAATTGCTCCTTGGGCACCAGCGGATCGGCCGCGCCATGCAGTACCAGCACCGCGCCCTTGATGTTCTTCGCATCCGCCGGGTCCGGGGTATCCAGGGTGCCGTGGAAGGAGATCGCCGCCTGCAACGGCGCACCGTCGCGAGCCAGTTCCAGGGCACAGCAGCCACCGAAGCAGAAACCGAACGCCGCCAGCTTGCCCGGGCTCAGCAGCGCCTTCGATTGCCCGAGCAACTGCGCCACGGCCGCCTGCATGCGCTTGCGCAGCTCGGCGCGGTCGTTCTTCAGCGGCATCATCGCCGCCCCCGCCTGCTCGGCGTTCTGCGGCCGCACCGATTGCCCATAGAGGTCGGCGATCAGCACCACATAACCTTTCTCCGCTACCGCCCGGGCAATCCGCTCGGCACCTTCGCCGATGCCCATCCAGTTCGGTGCCATCACCAGCGCCGGCTGTGGCTGCGCGCCATGGGTGTAGACCAAGCGGCTTTCATAGGCTTCACCGCCGACGTGGTAGACCAGCGATTCGATCGTCACATTGCTCATCGATTTCTCCTTGCAAGAATGAAAAAAGCCCGCCGAAGCGGGCTTTCCTGCATCACATCAGACCGACAGCTCGACCAGCAGCTTGTTCAGCCGGCGCACGTAGGCGGCCGGGTCCTTCAGGCTGTCGCCGGCAGCCAGCGCCGCCTGGTCGAAGAGGATGTGCGAGAAGTCGGCGAAACGGTCTTCGCTCTGCTCGTTGTCCAGCTTCTCGATCAGCGGGTGGCTCGGGTTGAATTCGAAGATCGGCTTGGAATCCGGGACCTTCTGCCCGCTGGCTTCGAGGATCTGGCGCATCTGCAGGCCAAGGTCCTGTTCGCCGATGGCGAGGATCGCCGGGGAGTCGGTCAGGCGGTGCGACACGCGCACTTCGCTGACACTGTCACCCAGCGCGGCCTTGAGGCGCTCGACCAGGCCTTCTTTCTCCTTGGCGATCTCTTCCTGGGCCTTCTTGTCTTCTTCCGAGTCCAGCTTGCCCAGATCGAGGTCGCCACGGGCAACATCGACGAAGCTCTTGCCATCGAACTCGTTGAGATAGCTCATCAGCCACTCGTCGATGCGGTCGGTCAGCAGCAGCACTTCGATGCCTTTCTTGCGGAAGACTTCCAGGTGCGGGCTGTTCTTGACCTGCGCGTAGGACTCGCCGGTGAGGTAGTAGATCTTGTCCTGGCCTTCCTTGGCGCGAGCCAGGTAGTCGGCCAGGGAGACGCTTTGCTCGCCGCCTTCCTCGTGGGTGGAGGCGAAGCGCAGCAGGCCGGCGATCTTTTCCTTGTTGGCGAAGTCTTCCGCCGGCCCTTCCTTGAGGACCTGGCCGAAGTTCTTCCAGAACGCCTTGTACTGTTCGGGTTCGTTCTTCGCCAGCTTCTCCAGCATGTCCAGCACGCGCTTGGTCAGCGCCGACTTCATCGAGTCGATGATCGGATCCTTCTGCAGGATCTCCCGCGAGACGTTCAGCGACAGGTCGTTGGAATCGACCACGCCCTTGATGAAGCGCAGGTACAGCGGCAGGAACGACTCCGCCTGGTCCATGATGAACACGCGCTGCACGTACAGCTTCAGGCCGCGGGGCGCTTCACGCTGGTACAGGTCGAACGGTGCACGGGCCGGAACGTAGAGCAGCGAGTTGTATTCCAGCTTGCCTTCGACCTTGTTGTGGCTCCAGGCCAGCGGGTTTTCGAAGTCGTGGCCGATGTGCTTGTAGAACTCCTGGTATTCCTCGTCCTTGATCTCGGTACGCGGACGGGTCCACAGGGCGCTGGCGCGGTTGACGGTTTCCCATTCCTGGGCGGGCTTCTCCTCGCCTTCGGCGGCCGGTGCTTCTTTCGGCAGCTCGATCGGCAGGGCGATATGGTCGGAGTACTTCTTGACGATGTTGCGCAGGCGCCAGCCGTCGGCGAACTCTTCCTCGCCCTTTTTCAGGTGCAGGACGATGCGGGTGCCGCGCTCGGCCTTGTCGAGGGTGGCAACTTCGAATTCACCCTCGCCTTTCGACGACCAGTGCACGCCTTCGGCGGCCGGCAGCCCGGCGCGACGGCTGAACACATCGACCTTGTCGGCGACGATGAATGCGGAGTAGAAGCCCACGCCGAACTGACCGATCAGGTGCGAGTCCTTCTTCTGGTCGCCGGTGAGGTTCTTCATGAAGTCGGCAGTGCCGGACTTGGCGATGGTGCCGAGGTGGGCGATGACTTCATCGCGGCTCATGCCGATGCCGTTGTCTTCGAGGGTGACGGTGTTGGCGTCCTTGTCGAAGCTGACACGGATCTTCAGGTCGGCGCCGCCTTCGAGCAGCTCGGGCTTGGCCAGCGCTTCGAAGCGCAGCTTGTCCACGGCATCGGAGGCGTTGGAGATCAGCTCGCGGAGGAAGATTTCCTTGTTCGAATACAGCGAATGGATCATGAGGTGCAGCAGTTGCTTCACCTCGGTCTGGAAGCCCAGGGTTTCTTTTTGAGTCTCCACACTCATGGTCTTCAAAACTCCGATCTGATGGCATTGATAGCGCTGGCGGGCGGCCTTGCGGACACGTATCCCGCCAGTCGCAACGGGATGAACAGCAGATGGGGCCATGGAGGACTATTTCAAGGGCGCGACCAGTTCTTTGATCTTGAAATGCGCCCGGGCCGTGGCAATGGGCTCGGCGGCGTCCGCCTGCCAGGCAGTGATCGCCACGTTGGTCACCCGGCGGCCCTGGCGCCACAACTGGCAACGGGCGAAGGTATCGCGCAAATGACCGGCCCGCAGGTAGTCGATGGAGAAGTCGATGATCTTCGGAATGCTCGCACTTTCGCTGAAGACCAGCAGGTACAGCGCCGCCGACAGCTCCATGAAGCCGGCGATCACGCCGCCGTGGATCGCCGGAAGCAGCGGGTTGCCGACGTTGTCCGGGTTGGCCGGCAGACGGAACAGCAGGTCGTCGCCGTCACGGCTGCACTGGATGCCGATCAGCCCGGCATAGGGAATCAGCCCGAGCAGGGCCGAGTAATCGCCGCGGGCATGCGCCTCGCGCAGTTGCCGATGAACCTGGGCCGGGATCATTGCGCTTCTCCCTTGAGGGTGCGGGCGAAGTTGAGGCCACCCTTGATGTCCTTGCCCAGGCGCATGTAGGTACCGACCACCTGGGCGATGGGCTGCCCGGGGTCGGCCTGGTAGCAGGCACCGCGAATGAAGATGACCTCGCGGCTGACCCGGTAGCAATGGGCATGGCCGAACAGGTCCTGGTGGGCGACCCCGGGGCCCATGTAGTCGACCCGCAGGTCGAGGGTCGGACAGACTTCGAACTCCGGCAGGGCGCAGAGCGTGGCCATGCCCAGCGCCGTATCCATCAGGGTGGTGATCGCACCGCCATGAACCGCTCCAGTCTGCGGGTTGCCGACGATCGAGGGGGACCAGGGCATGCGCAGGGTGATGCCCTCCCCGTTCGCGCACTCAACCTGCATGTTCAATACCTGGCAATGACGTAACGCAGAAAGGAAACGTTCGGCCCGCTGCAGCAACGACGACTCGCTCTTATCCACAGCTATCTCCAAAAGTGTGCGGACCTGCACAGAGCAGACAAAAAGTCTATATGGATCCGTTACTTATATAGGTGTATCGTGCGCGGAACTTAAATCCGACGGGACAACTCAAAGGATTCAAGTAATGCTATTCCACAAGGAGAAACACCCCATGCGTAAACCTTTTGCTTATGCCGTCATGATCGCCGCCGCCCTGGGCCTCGCCGCTTGCGACAAAGCCAGCGAAAACAAAGCTCAGGATGCTCAACAACATGCCGAGCAAGCCCAGCAGAAGATGGACGAAGCTCAGGATAAAGTGAACGAGGCCGCTAAAGAAAACGCCGAAGCCGCCAAAGACTCCGCTGAAGCTGAACAAAAAGCCGCTGAAGAAGCTGCGAAAGAATCCGCTCCAGCTACTCCGGCTCCGACCGCTCCGGCAGAACCTGCCAAGCAGTAAGGCTTGCTGGAATAAAAAAACCCGACTTCGGTCGGGTTTTTTTATTGATCGGCGAACACTCAGATCGAACTTTCGCTCTTCGCCATCTCCACGCTGGCTTCGGTCGGCGTATACACCATGACTTCCAATACATCCGAATGGAACTCACGGCGATACAACACCAGCACTACGCCCGCACTCATCGCCATGAATGCCCATGGGCTGATGAACCAGCTGAGCATGGCCATGCCGAAGTAATAGGAGCGCAGGCCGAAGTTGAACTGGTTGGCCGCCATGGAAATCACCCTCGCCGCCCGCGATGCAAAGGCCTTGCGCTCCTGCTCGCTGACCTGGCGCTCGCCGATCATCGGCGCCGATCCCACCAGCACCGCCGCGAAGTTGTATTGGCGCATGCACCAGCTGAAGGTAAAGAAGGCGTAGACGAAGACCACGGCCAGGCACAGCAGTTTGATCTCCGACATGCTTTGCGAGGCCTGCTGCACCAGTGGAAGGTCGGCCAGCAATGACAAGGCGCGGTCGGAAGCGCCGAGCACGGTAAGGATGCCGGCGAGAATGATCAGGGTACTGGAGGCGAAGAACGACGCGTTGCGTTCCAGGTTGCCGATCACGCTGGCATCGGCGATGCGGTTGTCGCGCAGCAGCATGCGGCGCATCCAGTCTTCGCGGTACAGGTGCATGACGCTGGCCAGGCAGGCGGTGTCGCGGCCCTTCCAGGTGGCATAACGGGTATAGCCACCCCAGCAGGTGATGAACCATAGCGCGGCAGCCAGGTTGGTCAGGTTGCTCAGAATGAAGCTCATGAAGGGTTCCGTTGGGCGGTGACGGCAGTTCGACGTCCACACACTCAAAAAGGACACTGCGCGGACCCTGTGGGAGCTGGCTTGCCAGCGATTGCGATGGTGAATTCACTAAAGCAATCGCTGGCAAGCCAGCTCCCACAGGCTCCGCAGCGCTTCTAGCCATCCATGAAAAAGCCCCGCCTCCTGGGTAGGAGGCGGGGCTTCGGGTATCACCGTCGGCAGGCGCTGATGGCTTGTGGCCTCGCCTGCCCTGCGGCGCTACTTAGGCCGTCACTTCGCGCGGCTTGCCGAGCATGCGATCGCACACCACGGCAACCACCAGGGTCGCCACGCACGGCACCAGCCAGGCCAGGCCCTGCTCGCTCAGCGGCAGGTGTTCGGCCCAGGCCGGCAGCCAGTGCTCCAGGCCGGCGCCCTTCAGCGCGTCGATCACGCCGAACACCAGCGATACCGCCATGACCGGGGCCATGATGCGGGTCTGCGAGTGCCACATGCCTTTGCAGAAGCTCAGGCCGACCAGCACGATGCACGGCGGGTAGATGGCGGTCAGTACCGGGACCGAGAACATGATCAGCTTGGTCAGGCCAAGGTTGGAGACCAGCAGCGAGAAGCCGGCCAGCAGCACCACCAGCGCACGGTAGGACAGCGGCAGCAGCCGGCTGAAGTATTCGGCGCAGGCGCAGGTCAGGCCAACCGCGGTAACCAGGCAGGCCAGGGCGATCAGCACCGCCAGGAAACCGCTGCCCAGCGAGCCGAAGGTGTGCTGCACATAGGCATGCAGCACCACCGCACCATTGGTCGCGGTCGCAGCGATATCGTGGCTGCCGGCACCGAGGCGGAACAGGCTGATATACACCAGGGTCAGGCCGACACCGGCGATCAGGCCGGCGATCACCGCATAGCGGGTGATCAGGCGCGGCGAATCGACGCCACGGGAGCGGATCGCATTGACGATGACGATGCCGAACACCAGCGCGCCCAGGGTATCCATGGTCAGGTAACCCTGGATGAAGCCTTGCGAGAACGGCGCCGCCACATAGGCTGGCTGCGCTTCACCAAGGGTGCCCGCTGGCAGGGCGAACGCGGCGATGCCGAGCACGGCCAGGGCGATGATCTTCAATGGCGCAAGGAAGCGGCCGACGGTGTCGAGCAGCTTGCCCGGGTACATGGACACCGCCAGCACCACCAGGAAGTACACCAGGCTGTAGATGAACAGCGCGGTCGGGCTTTCGCCGGTCAACGGCGCCACGCCCACCTCGAAGGACACGGTGGCGGTACGCGGGGTGGCGAACAGCGGGCCCACCGCCAGGTAGGCAGCCGCCGCCAGCAGGCCACCGGCGACCTTGCCGATCGGGCTGCTCAGTTCGTCCATGCCGCCGCCGACCTTGGCCAGGGCGATCACGGTGACTACAGGCAGGCCGACTGCGGTGACCAAAAAGCCCAGCGCCGCCATCCACACGTAAGGACCGGACTGCAAACCCACGATAGGCGGGAAAATGATATTGCCGGCCCCGACGAACAACGCGAACGTCATAAAGCCAAGCGCCAGGATGTCCTGGCCTTTCAAAACTTTCATTAAGGAAATACCACACTGCGTAAATCGGAATTTAGAGAGGGATTTCCCCTTGGGTTAGGGAAATGTTTTTTCCACCCTGATTGAGGCGGACTTTTATAGCGTGGCGCTTCCTTTTGGGCGGCGGACACGAAATGAACGCGCATGGTACTCAAATTGGCGCTCTGGCGCACGGCCTCGGGGCGGATTGTCCGATGAGTGAACCAGAATGTCGCAAACGGTTGCTTGCTCAATTTCTAAAAGCTGGCGCGATTCCTGTGGGAGCTGGCTTGCCAGCGATAGGGCCGGCAAGAACAACGTTGTTGCCTGATCCGACGCCATCGCTGGCAAGCCAGCTCCCACAGGGTGTTTTGCCCAGCTTGCAGATTGGAGCACAAACGAAAAAGGCCACCCGAAGGTGGCCTTTTTCTGCCTGGTCAGCGAAGAAGTCTTACTTCTTCACTTCCCAACCGGTCAGCTCGGCCAGGGCCTTGCCGATGTCGGCGAGCGAACGCACGGTCTTGACACCAGCGTCCTGCAGGGCGGCGAATTTCTCGTCCGCAGTGCCCTTGCCGCCAGAGATGATGGCGCCAGCATGGCCCATGCGCTTGCCCGCTGGGGCAGTCACACCGGCAATGTAGGAAACCACTGGCTTGGTCACGTTGGCCTTGATGTAGGCAGCCGCTTCTTCTTCAGCCGAACCACCGATCTCGCCGATCATGACGATGGCTTCGGTTTTCGGGTCTTCCTGGAACAGCTTCAGGATGTCGATGAAGTTGGAGCCCGGGATCGGGTCGCCACCGATACCGACGCAGGTGGACTGACCGAAACCGGCGTCAGTGGTCTGCTTGACGGCTTCATAGGTCAGGGTGCCGGAACGGGAAACGATACCGACCTTGCCTGGCAGGTGGATGTGGCCTGGCATGATGCCGATCTTGCACTCGCCCGGAGTGATGACGCCCGGGCAGTTAGGGCCGATCAGGGTAACGCCCAGCTCGTCGCACTTGACCTTGGCGTCCAGCATGTCGAGGGTAGGGATACCCTCGGTGATGCAGACGATCAGCTTGATACCGCCGAAGGCCGCTTCCAGGATCGAGTCCTTGCAGAAAGGAGCCGGAACGTAGATGACCGAAGCGTCAGCGCCGGTAGCTTCCACGGCTTCCTTGACGGTGTTGAACACCGGCAGGCCCAGGTGGGTGGTGCCACCCTTGCCTGGGGTTACGCCGCCGACCATCTTGGTGCCGTAGGCGATGGCCTGTTCGGAGTGGAAAGTACCTTGCGAGCCGGTGAAGCCCTGGCAGATGACTTTGGTGTCTTTATTGATCAGGACGCTCATTACTTGCCCTCCGCAGCTTTGACAACTTGTTGAGCAGCGTCGGTCAGGCTGGTGGCCGCAATGATGTTCAAACCGCTTTCTGCCAGTACTTTAGCGCCCAGTTCGGCGTTGTTGCCTTCGAGGCGAACGACGACCGGTACTTTAACGCCGACTTCCTTCACCGCGCCGATGATGCCTTCGGCAATCATGTCGCAACGAACGATGCCGCCGAAGATGTTGACCAGGACGGCCGCGACATTGCTGTCGGACAGAATGATCTTGAAGGCTTCGGTAACGCGTTCCTTGGTTGCGCCGCCGCCAACGTCGAGGAAGTTGGCTGGCTTGCCGCCGTGCAGGTTGACGATGTCCATGGTACCCATGGCCAGGCCGGCACCGTTGACCATGCAGCCGATGTTACCTTCGAGGGCAACGTAGTTCAGTTCGAACTTGGCAGCGTGGGCCTCACGGGCGTCGTCCTGGGACGGGTCGTGGAAGGTCTTCAGCTTGGGCTGACGGTACATGGCGTTGGCATCGATGTTGATCTTGGCATCGAGGCAGTGCAGGTCGCCGTCGGCCTTGATGACCAGCGGGTTCACTTCCAGCAGGGCCAGGTCGTGGTCCTTGAACAGCTTGGCCAGGCCAACGAAGATCTTGGCGAACTGTTGCACCTGCTTGCCTTCCAGGCCCAGCTGGAATGCCAGCTCACGGCCCTGGAACGGCTGGGCACCGACCAGCGGGTCGATGGTTGCCTTGAGGATCTTCTCGGGAGTGTCGTGAGCGACTTTCTCGATGTCCACGCCACCTTCGGTGGAAGCCATGAACACGATACGGCGGCTCGAACGATCGACCACAGCGCCTAGGTACAGCTCTTTGGCGATGTCGGTGCAGGACTCGACCAGGATCTTGGAGACTGGTTGACCGTTGGCGTCAGTCTGGTAGGTCACCAGATTCTTGCCCAACCATTGTGCAGCGAACGCCTTGGCGTCTTCCTTGCTGCGAACCAGCTTGACGCCGCCCGCTTTGCCGCGACCACCGGCGTGGACCTGGGCTTTTACAACCCACTCGGTGCCGCCGATCTTGTCGCAGGCTTCTGCTGCTGCTTCAGGGGTATCGACTGCGAAACCCTTGGAAACTGGCAGGCCGTATTCAGCGAACAGCTGCTTACCCTGATACTCGTGAAGATTCATGCTTTTTACCGTCTTCGTTAGGTACTGCGCTTCGGCGCTGCGCCCGCGAGGGGTGCCGCGCCACCTGTGACCGCTTGCCCCCGGTATGCTCCGGGAGTTCGAGTCCGGCGGACTTTCCGCGGTGAGTCATGCACGCAAGACTCACGACGGGCCGTCCGCCGTGGTTTTCTTATGATTAACGCTTCTTACGGTTGGCTACGTGGATGGCACCGCCATTCACGGCCAGCGCGGCTTCATGCAGCGCTTCGGACAGGGTCGGATGGGAGAAGACCATCATGCCCAGGTCTTCGGCACTGGTGCCGAATTCCATTGCGATTGCACCCTGCTGCACCAGTTCGGCGGCGCTTGGGCCAATCACGTGTACACCCAGGACGCGGTCGGTCTTGGCATCGGCGATGACCTTGACGAAACCGCCGGTATCGTTGGCTGCCATCGCACGGCCGCTGGCCGCGAACGGGAAGGTGCCCACGTTAACCTCAACACCTTCTGCCTTCAAGGCTTGTTCGGTCTTGCCGACCCACGCGATTTCCGGGTGGGTGTAGATGACCGACGGGATCAGGTCGTAGTTCATCTGGGCCTTGTGGCCCTTGATGCGCTCGACGACCATGATGCCCTCTTCCGAGGCCTTGTGCGCCAGCATCATGCCACGCACCACGTCGCCGATGGCGTACACGCCTGGCACGCTGGTAGCGCAGTGGTCGTCAACGAACACGAAGCCGCGCTCGTCGATGGTCACGCCGCTGTCGGCAGCCAGCAGGTCGGTGGTCACCGGACGACGGCCGACCGCGACGATCAGCTTGTCGAAGGTGATCTTCTGTTCGCCGTTGGCGTCGGTGTAGGTGACTTCGACTTCGTCGCCGTTGACCTTCGAACCGGTCACGCGAGCGCCCAGCTTGATGTCCAGGCCCTGCTTGGTCAGGGTTTTCAGCGCTTCCTTGGAAACCGCGGTGTCGGCGGCCATCAGGAAGGTGTCCAGGGCTTCCAGGACGGTGACTTCGGCACCCAGGCGAGCCCAGACCGAACCCAGCTCCAGGCCGATCACGCCGGCACCGATGACGCCCAGGCGCTTCGGAACCGACTGGAATTCCAGGGCGCCGGTGGAATCGACGATGACCTTCTGGTCGACCGGAGCCGGTGGAATGTCGATCGGACGGGAACCGGAAGCCAGGATCACGTTCTCGGCTTCGATGATCTCGGTGCTGCCGTCAGGCTTGGTGACTTCGACCTTCTTGCCGGCCAGCAGCTTGCCGTGGCCCTGGATCGAGGTGACGCCGTTGGCCTTGAACAGGGTGGCAACGCCGCCAGTCAGGTTCTTGACGATACCGGCCTTGCGGCCAACCATCGCAGCGACGTCCATCTTGACTTCACCGGTGGAGATACCGTGGACGTTGAAGCTCTCCTTGGCTTCCTTGTACTTCCAGGAGCTGTCCAGCAGCGCCTTGGAGGGAATGCAGCCAACGTTCAGGCAGGTACCGCCAAGGGCCAGTTTGCCTTCGGCATCGGTGTACTTCTCGATGCACGCGGTCGTGAAGCCCAGCTGGGCGGCCTTGATGGCAGCCACGTAGCCGCCAGGACCTGCACCAATTACTACTACGTCGAACTTCTGGCTCATAAAAAGATTCCTTTATAGCTTCAAGCAGCAAGCCGCAGGCTGCATGGCGACCGGCTCCAGACCAGGAGCGCGGCGCCTGCAGCCTGCAGCTGCGTATTAGATATCCAGCAGCAGGCGAGCCGGGTCTTCCAGCAGGTTCTTGATGGTTACCAGGAAGGTCACGGCTTCCTTACCGTCGATCAGGCGGTGATCGTAGGACAGCGCCAGGTACATCATCGGACGGATCACGACCTGGCCATTGATGGCCATCGGACGCTGGATGATGTTGTGCATGCCGAGGATCGCAGCCTGCGGCGGGTTGACGATCGGGGTCGACATCATCGAACCGAAGGTGCCGCCGTTGGTGATGGTGAAGGTGCCGCCGGTCATCTCTTCGATGGAGAGCTTGCCGTCACGGGCCTTCTTGCCGAAGGTGGCGATGCCGTTCTCGATCTCGGCCAGGCTCATCAGCTCGGCGTTGCGCAGCACAGGAACCACCAGGCCACGGTCGCTGGAAACGGCGACGCCGATGTCCGAGTAGCCGTGGTAGACGATGTCGGAACCGTCGATCGAGGCGTTGACCGCAGGGAAGCGCTTCAGGGCTTCGGTAGCGGCCTTGACGAAGAACGACATGAAGCCCAGGCGCACGCCGTTGTGGGTCTTCTCGAACAGGTCCTTGTACTTCGAACGCAGGGCCATGACTTCGGTCATGTCGACTTCGTTGAAGGTGGTCAGCATGGCCATGTTCGACTGTGCTTCGACCAGGCGCTCGGCAACCTTGGCCCGCAGGCGGGTCATTGGTACGCGCTTCTCGGTGCGGTCGCCAGTGGCGGTGACCACCGGAGCGGCGGCAGCGGCGGCCGGCTTGGCAGCCGGGGCAGCGGCAGGCGCGGACTTCTTGGCGGCAACGGCAGCCACGACGTCTTCCTTGGTAACGCGACCACCCTTGCCGGTGCCGGCAACGGAAGCCAGGTCGATGCCGTTTTCTTCAGCCAGCTTGCGCGCGGCCGGGGCGGCGATCGGGTCGTCTTCGCCAGCGTCGGCGGCGGCAGCAGCCTGGGCAGGCGCGGCAGCCGGGGCAGCGGCAGGAGCGGCGGCAACGCCACCGGCCTCGATCGAACCCAGGACCTCGTCGGACAGGACGGTGTCGCCCTCGCCCTTGACGATCGCGCCCAGTACGCCGTCAGCGGTGGCCAGGACTTCCAGAACGACCTTGTCGGTCTCGATGTCGACGATCAGCTCGTCACGCTTGACGGCTTCGCCCGGTTTCTTGTGCCAGGTGGCAACGGTGCCGTCGGCAACCGATTCCGGGAAGGTAGGGGCTTTGATCTCGATAGCCATTATCAGTGGTTCCTTAATTCGGTTTCAGGTGCGCGAGGCATTAAACGGTGAAGGCATCTTGCAGCAGTTTTTCCTGCTGCTCGGCGTGCATCGAAGCGTAACCACAGGCCGGGGCCGCAGACGCATCACGACCGGCGTACTCAAGGACCAGTGCCTTGTTGTGACGACCGAGGATACGGCGCATGTGGTGCTGGCTGCTGTACCAGGCGCCCTGGTTCATCGGTTCTTCCTGACACCACACCACGTCCTTCAGTTCGGTGTATGGCGCGAGGATTTCAACCAGATCGTCTTCAGGGAACGGATACAGTTGCTCGATACGCACGATGGCGATGTCTTCACGACCTTCGGCACGGCGTTTTTCCAGCAGATCGTAGTAGACCTTGCCGCTGCACAGGACCAGACGGGTGACTTTCTTCGGATCGAGGGTGTCGATTTCCGGGATCACGGTCTGGAACGAGCCTTCGGCCAGATCTTCCAGGGTCGAGATGGCCAGTTTGTGGCGCAGCAGCGACTTCGGTGTCAGTACGATCAGCGGTTTGCGCAGCGGACGGATCACCTGGCGGCGCAGCAGATGGTAGATCTGGGCCGGGGTGGTCGGTACGCAGACCTGGACGTTGTGCTCGGCACACAGTTGCAGGTAACGCTCCAGGCGCGCCGAGGAGTGCTCGGGACCCTGGCCTTCGTAACCGTGTGGCAGCAGCATGGTCAGACCGCACAGGCGGCCCCACTTGTGCTCGCCGCTGGTGATGAACTGGTCGACCACCACTTGCGCGCCGTTGGCGAAGTCACCGAACTGGGCTTCCCAGATCACCAGCGCGTTCGGCGTGGTGGTCGAGTAGCCGTATTCGAAGGCCAGTACCGCTTCTTCCGACAGGAAGGAGTCGTACAGGTCGAACTTCGGCTGGCCGTTGAACAGGTTCTGCAGCGGCAGGTAGGTGCTGGCGTCCTTCTGGTTGTGCAGCACCGCGTGACGGTGCGAGAAGGTGCCGCGACCGACGTCCTGGCCGGTGATGCGAACCGGGTGGCCTTCGAACAGCAGGGTGGCGTAGGCCATGGTTTCGGCGTAGCCCCAGTTGATCGGCAAGCCACCGGCCTGCATCTTCTGGCGGTCTTCGTAGATCTTCGAAACCTGGCGCTGGACCAGGAAGCCTTCCGGCAGTTCCAGCAGCTTGGCGGACAGTTCCTGCAGGGTCTTCAGATCGAAGCGGGTGTCGTGACGCGCGGTCCAGGCATGGCCCAGGTACGGACGCCAGTCGACGAACAGTTCCTTGTTAGGCTCCTTGACCAGGCTTTTCACCACGTGCAGGCCGTTGTCCAGCGCATTGCGGTACTCGTCGACCTTGGCCTGGACGCGCTCGGCATCCAGACGACCAGCCTGCACCAGGCTGTCGGCGTAGAGTTCACGGGTAGTGCGCTGCTTGGCGATCTGCTGGTACATCAGCGGCTGGGTGCCGTTCGGCTCGTCGGCCTCGTTGTGGCCGCGGCGGCGGTAGCAGACCAGGTCGATGACCACGTCACGCTTGAACTGCATGCGGTAGTCGACGGCCAGCTGGGTCACGAACAGTACCGCTTCCGGATCGTCGCCGTTCACGTGCAGGATCGGCGCCTGGATCATCTTGGCGACGTCGGTGCAGTACTCGGTGGAACGGGAGTCCAGCGGGTTGCTGATGGTGAAACCAACCTGGTTGTTGATCACGATGTGCACGGTGCCGCCGGTCTTGAAACCGCGGGTCTGCGACATCTGGAAGGTTTCCATGACCACGCCCTGACCCGCGAACGCGGCGTCACCGTGGATGGAGATCGGCAGGACCTTGTCGCCAACGGTGTCGTTGCGGCGATCCTGACGGGCGCGAACCGAACCTTCCACCACTGGCGAGACGATTTCCAGGTGGGAAGGGTTGAAGGCCATGGCCAGGTGGACTTCGCCACCGGCAGTCATCACGTTGGACGAGAAGCCCTGGTGGTACTTCACGTCACCGGAGCCCAGCTCGACCTTCTTCTTGCCTTCGAACTCGTCGAACAGCTCGCGCGGGTTCTTGCCGAAGGTGTTGACCAGCACGTTGAGACGGCCGCGGTGGGCCATGCCGATAACCACTTCCTTGGTGCCGTAGGAGCCGGAGCGCTGGATCATTTCGTCCAGCATCGGGATCAGGCTCTCGCCGCCTTCCAGGCCGAAACGCTTGGTGCCCGGGTACTTGGTGCCCAGGTACTTCTCCAGGCCCTCGGCTGCGGTCACGCGCTCGAGCAGGTGGCTCTGGATGTCGGCGGAGAAGGACGGACGGCCACGCACGCTTTCCAGGCGCTGCTGGAACCAGCTGCGCTGCTCGGAATCGACGATGTGGGTGAACTCGGCGCCGATGGTGCGACAATATGTCTGCTGCAACGCCTCGAGGATTTCGCGTAGGCTCGCTTCCTCTTTGCCGATGAACAGGTCGCCGGCACGGAAGGTCGTATCAAGATCGGCATTGGTCAAGCCGTAATGATTGATCGACAGGTCTACTGGCGCAGGGCGCTGCCACAACCCCAGGGGGTCGAGCTTCGCAGCCTGGTGGCCGCGCATACGGTAGGCCTGGATCAGTCGCAGCACTTCAACCTGCTTCTTCTCATGCTCACTGCTCACGCTACCGGCGGACACCGGTTGGGCGCGGCGCTGGTTCTTTGCCAGCAGCACGAAATGGTCGCGGATCGTCGAGTGCGATACATCGGTAGCAGTGCTGCCTTCTGCGGGCAACTTCTGGAAGTAGGTGCGCCACTCTTCTGGCACGGCGTTAGGGTCGTGCAGGTAGAGCTCGTAGAGCTCTTCCACATATGCAGCGTTACCACCTGACAGGTGGGCGCTGTTCCACATGCGCTGCATCACGCTTTCTTGCATGCTTGGTCACCCTCGGTTAGGGGCCTCGATCGGCAGAACCACGTAAGCCTGGAGTCATCTCACCAAAACCAGGCCTGCAAGATCCCGCAGATTTACCGGGTACCAGCCCGGATGCCCCTGCTGGTCTCATATCTTCATAGGTAAAGCTCGGGCTTTTGACCCTCGCTCGGGTTGCACCTCGGTGCGGGCTGGGCGCCCGCACCTTGGCGTACTGCGGTTACAACATCTACATCACACTTGCAGAATCAGGTACCGCTTTGCAGCAGCATGTTGCGTACGTGACCGATCGCCTTGGTCGGGTTCAGACCCTTCGGGCAGACGTTCACGCAGTTCATGATCCCGCGGCAGCGGAATACGCTGAACGGGTCATCCAGGGACGCCAGGCGCTCCTGGGTCTTGGTGTCGCGGCTGTCGGCCAGGAAACGGTAGGCCTGCAGCAAGGCGGCCGGACCGAGGAACTTGTCGGGGTTCCACCAGAACGACGGGCAGGAGGTCGAGCAGCAGGCGCACAGGATGCACTCGTACAGACCGTCCAGCTTGTCACGTTCTTCCGGCGACTGCAGACGCTCGATAGCCGGGGCCGGAGTATCGTTCTGCAGGAACGGCTTCACCTTCTCGTACTGCTTGTAGAAGATGCTCATGTCGACGACCAGGTCACGGATAACCGGCAGACCAGGCAGCGGACGCACCACCAACTTGTTACCTTTTACGACAGAGGACAGCGGCGTGATGCACGCCAGGCCGTTCTTGCCGTTGATGTTCATGCCGTCGGAACCGCAAACGCCTTCACGGCAGGAGCGACGGTAGGAGAAACCCTCGTCCTGTTCCTTGATCAGCGCCAGCACGTCCAGCACCATCAGGTCCTTGCCACCGGTATCGACCTGGAACACCTGGGTTTTAGGCGCCGAATCGGTATCCGGGTTGTAACGATAAACTTCAACTTGCAACATGGCGGCCACCCTTAGTAAGTCCGGACTTTTGGTTCGAACGCCGGTACGGTCTTCGGCGCGAAGTTGACTGCACGCTTGGCAACCCGCTTCTCACCGGGGAAGTACAGGGTGTGGCACAGCCAGTTTTCGTCATCACGGTCTTCGTAGTCTTCACGGGCGTGAGCGCCGCGGGACTCTTTACGGACTTCGGCCGCGATGGCGGTAGCTTCGGCGACTTCCAGCAGGTTCTGCAGCTCCAGCGCTTCGATACGCGCAGTGTTGAACGCCTGGGACTTGTCGTTGATCTTGACGTTGGCGATACGCTCGCGCAGGTCGGCCAGCTGGGCGATACCCTTCTGCATGTATTCGCCGGTACGGAACACACCGAAGTAGTTCTGCATGCAGCTCTGCAGCTCGCGCTTCAGGGTTGCCACGTCTTCACCGGTGGTACGCTCGTTGAGCTTGTTCAGACGGTTCAGGGCGACTTCGACGTCGGTGTCGCTGGCGTCGCGGTATTCGATACCGTCGGTCAGCGCCTTCTCCAGGTGCAGGCCGGCAGCGCGGCCGAAGACCACCAGGTCGAGCAGCGAATTGCCGCCCAGGCGGTTGGCACCGTGGACCGATACGCACGCCACTTCGCCTACGGCGAACAGACCCGGGATGATCTGGTCCTGGCCGTTGGCGTCCTGGGTGATGGCCTGGCCATGAATGTTGGTGGCAACGCCGCCCATCATGTAGTGGCAGGTTGGAACGACCGGCACCGGTGCGACCACAGGGTCGACGTGGGCGAAGGTCTTGGACAGCTCGCAGATGCCTGGCAGGCGGCTGTGCAGGACTTCCTCGCCGAGGTGGTCGAGCTTCAGCATCACGTGGTCGCCGTTAGGGCCACAGCCGTTGCCGGCGATGATTTCCTTGACCATGGAACGGGCAACCACGTCGCGACCCGCGAGGTCTTTCGCGTTCGGAGCGTAACGCTCCATGAAACGCTCGCCGTGCTTGTTGATCAGGTAACCGCCTTCACCACGGCAGCCTTCGGTGACCAGTACACCTGCGCCGGCGATGCCGGTCGGGTGGAACTGCCACATTTCGATGTCCTGCACCGGAACGCCGGCACGCAGGGCCATGCCAACGCCGTCACCGGTGTTGATCAGGGCGTTGGTGGTCGAAGCGTAGATGCGACCGGCACCGCCGGTAGCCAGTACGGTGGCCTTCGAACGGATGTACTGGGTTTCGCCGGTTTCGATGCAGATGGCGATCACACCGACGAACGCGCCGTCCTGGTTCTTCACCAGGTCAACCGCGTAGTACTCGTTGAGGAAGGTGGTGCCTGCCTTCAGGTTGCCCTGGTACAGGGTGTGCAGCAGCGCGTGACCGGTACGGTCGGAAGCGGCACAGGTACGGGCAGCCTGGCCACCCTTGCCGAAGTCCTTGGACTGGCCGCCGAACGGACGCTGGTAGATACGACCGGTTTCGGTACGGGAGAACGGCAGGCCCATGTGGTCCAGTTCGAAGACCGCGGCCGGACCTTCCTGACACATGTATTCGATAGCGTCCTGGTCACCGATGTAGTCGGAACCCTTGACGGTATCGTACATGTGCCAGCGCCAGTCATCGTTCGGGTCGGCCGAAGCGATGGCGCAGGTGATGCCGCCCTGTGCCGACACGGTGTGCGAACGGGTCGGGAAGACCTTGGTGATCACCGCGGTCTTGTGACCGCCCTGTGCCAGTTGCAGCGCAGCGCGCATACCGGCACCGCCGCCGCCGACAATGATGGCGTCGAAAGAAATCGTTGGAATGATAGCCATGAATCAGATACCCCAGAGAATCTGCACACCCCAGACGAAGTACGCGAACATCGCGACACCACATACCGCCTGGAACAGGAAACGAATCGCAGTCGCCGACTTGCCGAACGCCATAGGGGTCAGGTAGTCGGTTGCAATGGTCCACATGCCGACCCAGGCGTGAGCGCCCAGGGCAACCAGTGCCAGCAGACTGAAGATACGCATCGCGTTATTGGAGAACAGAGCGTGCCACTGGGCATATTCGATGCCAGGGTGCGCTACCAGGTAGCCGATCAGGAAGATGAAATAAGCCGCGAGAACGACCGCAGAAACGCGCTGCGCCATCCAGTCATAGAGGCCCGAACGCGAAAGGTTCGTGACGTTGGTTACCATATCCAAACTCCTGCCAGCACGATCACCACCACGGAGATGACGATGACGATTTTCGAGCCCAGCTTACCGCCTTCCAGCGTCTCGCCGATGCCCATGTCCATGATCAGATGGCGCACACCGGCCACCAGGTGATACAGCAAGGCGGACAGCAGAGCCCAGAACACGAACTTGGCCAGCGGACTGGTCAGACACGCCTTCACCTCGCCAAAGCCTTCCTCGGAACCCAGGGATTTGCCCAATGCATAAAGCATGATGGCCAGGCCCAGGAACAGGATGACGCCGGAGATGCGGTGAAGAATGGACGTGTAAGCAGTGATCGGGAGTTTGATGGTCCTTAGGTCTAGGTTTACAGGTCGTTGGCTTTTCACGGCTTTTTTCACACTGAAGAGCCCCTAGCAAGCAGGGCAAAGTTGTTGGTAAGTGTACTGGTCAGGTACCCACCACCCAGGGAGCGGCGACCCCCAGTCAGACGGGCGCGGATGCCCCTGGCGGTCGGGTGCCGAGTATAGACAGTTAGGCTACTAATGACAACGTGAAGGGGTAGCCCAAATAGCGCATTGCCTTTATCGAACAAAAGGCGTAAACGGGCGACATTTTCGAGGAAAAACAGGGCCTAAACCCCATTACAACCGTGCTTTAGGCAAATTGACATTCGAATTTATCTCACTATAGTGGTGCGGGCCCTGCGTGGGGGTCTGTCAGATGATTTCAAGCATTAATAGGAGGCCACATGGCTGACAAAAAAGCGCAGTTGGTCATCGAGGGCGCAGCCCCCGTCGAGCTGCCCATTTTAACCGGCACCGTTGGTCCAGATGTTATCGACGTCAGAGGGTTGGGGGCCACGGGTCACTTCACTTTCGACCCTGGTTTCATGGCGACCGCATCCTGCGAGTCGAAGATCACCTACATCGACGGCGACAAGGGCATCCTGCTGCATCGTGGCTACCCGATCGAACAGCTCGCCGAGCAATCCGACTACCTCGAAACCTGCTACCTGCTGCTCAACGGCGAACTGCCGAACGCCGAGCAGAAGGCCCAGTTCGTCAGCACCGTGAAGAACCACACCATGGTGCACGAGCAGTTGAAGTCCTTCTTCAACGGCTTCCGCCGCGACGCCCACCCGATGGCCGTGATGTGCGGCGTGGTCGGCGCCCTGTCGGCGTTCTACCACGACTCGCTGGACATCAATAACCCGCAGCACCGGGAAATCTCCGCCGTTCGCCTGGTCGCCAAGATGCCGACCCTGGCCGCGATGGTCTACAAGTACTCCATGGGCCAGCCCATGATGTACCCGCGCAACGACCTGTCGTATGCGGAAAACTTCCTGCACATGATGTTCAACACCCCGTGCGAGATCAAACCGATCAGCCCGGTACTGGCCAAGGCGATGGACCGGATCTTCATCCTCCACGCCGACCACGAACAGAACGCCTCCACCTCCACCGTGCGCCTGGCCGGCTCTTCGGGCGCCAACCCATTCGCCTGTATCGCCGCCGGTATCGCTGCACTGTGGGGCCCTGCCCACGGCGGTGCGAACGAGGCCGTGCTGACCATGCTCGACGAGATCGGCGATGTGTCCAACATCGACAAGTTCATCGCCAAGGCGAAGGACAAGAACGATCCGTTCAAACTGATGGGCTTCGGTCACCGCGTTTACAAGAACCGTGACCCGCGCGCCACCGTGATGAAGCAGACCTGCGACGAAGTCCTGCGCGAGCTGGGCATCACCAACGATCCGCAACTGGAACTGGCGATGCGCCTGGAAGAGATCGCCCTGACCGATCCGTACTTCATCGAGCGCTCGCTGTACCCGAACGTCGACTTCTACTCGGGCATCATCCTCAAGGCGATCGGCATTCCGACCAGCATGTTCACCGTGATCTTCGCCCTGGCGCGGACCGTCGGCTGGATCTCGCACTGGAAGGAAATGCTCTCCAGCCCTTACAAGATCGGCCGTCCTCGCCAGCTGTACACCGGCTACGAGTCCCGCGACCTGGTCAAGCTGGAAGACCGCAAGTAAGCCTCGGCCGAACGCAAAAAGGCTGCCCTCCGGCAGCCTTTTTTATTTGCAACGCGGGCCCTGTGGGAGCGGGTTCACCCGCGATTGCTATGGTGAACTGACTGCCGCAATCGCGGGTAAACCCCGCTCCCACAGGGTCGCGGCACTTTCTAGCACCAGACAGTTGCCGGTCAGCGAAGGAAACCCAACAACTGTTACGCCTCACTTCGCCGCTTCGGCTTTCTCCTTCAACGCCTTCAAGGTGTTGAACGGCGCCTCGACCACGAATTTGTTCGACAACCAGGACGGCACGCTCCCCCCGGATCGGTGTGCAACTGGTAGGTCACCTCGGTGGCATCGCCCTTGGGCACCAGCTTCCAGAAACCGTTGGCCGCCGCCACCCGCACAAAGTCCTTGTCCTGTGGCTGGTAGGTCGGCGCCGCCTCGATCGTGCGCGTTACGCTGCCATCAGCACCCTGCTCGGTAGTGATATGCAGCACCGAGTCCCGCGCGGTCACCGGCCACGGCGTATTGAACTGCGCATAGGTCCAGCTCTGGTTGCCTTCATGCTTGAGCAGCTTCTGCATCTTGCACTCGTGGATCCAGGTACAGGAACCCGCCACATCCTCCTGCAGCCTTGCAATGGTCGCCACCGGCGCCTTGATCAGGGCGACACCGCGATAAGCCTTGTACTTGGAGCCCGCCACATCACTGAGGGAGACCTGGATGCCCTGCTCGTTCTTCACCTCTTGCCATTGCTCGGCAAAGGCCACGCTCGACAAGGCAGTCAAACCTACGATTACAGCTACATGCTTGAACGATCTCATCCGCTTGTTTTCCTTATTGTCGAAGATCCGGCTTTCAGGCCGCAGTCATTTGCTCCCACCAACCGATGATCCTGATCGCCTCGTCGCGATCGCTGCCACACACCTCGATATCCGCCTTGAAACCGGAACAGACCGCCGGACGCTCCGGCTGCCCGAACAGATTGCACAGGTTGACCGCGGAGAGATGAACGCAGCGCACGCCAGCCGGCTTGCCATCAGGCATGCCGGGAATGAACGAGCTGATCGATGGCGCTATGCAGCACGCGCCGCAGCCTTCTCGGCATTTCATGAATCAGAACCTCGGGGACGCAAATGGTGCGGATGAAAGGATAGTAACGACTAAAACAGGCGTTTGAAATTCCCGACAGGATGAAATATCGCTGACCGGTCGGTTCTCATTTTCAGAGCCTTACTGCTTGAATTCGAAGTCGATGGCGGCGCCTTCGATTTCCTGCTGGCGCATATCGTTGCGCAGCTGCAACTGCATTTCGTTGCTGAGCAGCCGCCCGTTGAGCTGGAACGGGCTGTCGGCCTGCGGTTTTTCCCCGAACATCGCTGGCAGCAGTGGCTTGCGCACCTCCGCCTCGATCTCTTCCACCGGCTTCATGCCCTTCATCAGATCAGGCGGAAGGCTCAGGTCCAGCCTGGCCTTGGGCAAGGGCGCAGCAATGGCATCGGCTTTCTTGCGTGCGGGAGTCTTGCTGACCTTCACCGGTTTTTTGGTCGCTGTAGCAGGCTTGGCCGGCGATGCTTTGCTGGCAGTGTCATTAGCGGTTTTCTGGACCTGCGGCCTGGCCTCGGAAGCTGCCATTACCGGGTCTACCGAAGACACCGCGAGCAACCCCGCCAACACCAGGCCGACACAACGCAAGAGAGTCATAGGCAACGACAGACTATCAGGGGAAAGTGCCTATGCTCCCCGTTCCAGACCTGCCTGACAAGGTGCAGATTACAGATAGCCAGCACTGGCCGTTTCCTGGCACAGCTGGCTGGCCAGCATGCCCAGGGTCATCAGTGCCCTCTCCGCCTCGCGATTCCAGGGGATCCCGCAGTTGAGGCGAATGCAATGGTTGAACTGCTCGGTATTGCTGAAGATCAGCCCCGGCGCAATGCTGATGCCCTGCTGCAAGGCCCGCACATGCAGTTCCTGGGTATTGACCCTGCCCGGCAAACTGACCCAGAGAATGAAGCCACCCGTTGGTCGGGTCATCTGCGTGCCTTCGGGGAAGTACTGCTGCACGGCCAACTGATAAGCGCTGAGATTTTTCCGATATTCCTGACGGATAAAGCGCAGATGGCGGTCGTAACCTCCATTTTCCAGGTAGGCCGCCACCCCCATCTGGGTCACACTGCATGCCGAGTGAGTGCTGAAGGTCTGCAGCCGCTGGATTTCCGGCTGGTAGTTGCCGGCGATCATCCAGCCGATGCGCACCCCCGGCGACAGGGTCTTGGAAAAACTCGAACAGTAGATGACCCGCCCCAGGCGGTCGAAGGCCTTGAGCGACTTGGTCTTGCCCTGCTCGAACATCAGCTCGCCGTAGATATCGTCCTCGATGATCTGGATATTGAAATCCGACGACAGGCGCAACAGCTGCTTCTGCCGCTCTTCCGGAATCGTCCCGCCCAGAGGGTTGCTCAGGCGCGCCGTCAGCACCAACGCCTTTATCGACCACTGGTTCGCCGCCAGTTGCAGTGCCTCGAGGCTGATCCCGGTGGAGGGGTCGCTGGGAATCTCGATAACCTTCAGGCCCAGCAGATCCGCCAGTTGCAGCAACCCGTAGTAGGTTGGCGACTCAGCAGCGATCAGGTCACCCGGCCGGGTCAGTACCCGCAGCGACATCTGCAAGGCATCGACGCACCCATGGGTAACCACCACCTCGGACGGATCGACCACCACCCCGGCGTCGCGCATGCGAATGGCAATCTGCCGGCGCAGCGGTTCGAAGCCAGGGCTGAACATATAGCTGAACGCCCTCGGGCTCTGGAAACGGGTAACCTTGGCCAGCTGCTGGTGCAACGCCCGCACTGGCAGATAGTCCACATGAGGCACGGCTGCCCCGAGCGGGAATACGCCATCGCGGCGGGCTTCGGTCAGTACCTGCTGGATGATGCTGGCCCGGGTGACCAGGCCAGGCCGCTCGACCCGCGCGATATCGGGGGTGGACGCAGTCAGCGCAGGGGTCTGGTGGACGTAATAACCAGACTGCGGCCGAGCCCGGATCAGGCCTTGGTCTTCGAGATTGGCATAGGCCTGGAGCACCGTTGCATGGCTCACATTAAGTTGCGAGCTCATCTTGCGCACGGACGGCACACGCTCTCCCGGCTGGTAAACACCGCGACGAATGTCTTCGGCGAGTTGCTGGGCGATACGCTGGTAAAGCAACAGGTTGGTCATGGATCCTTCTCTCGACACGCAGGCAGTCCCGTTGTTCTTGTGTGATCTGCCGCTGAGAATACCGTAACAGTTGGCAAGTGTACCGGGACAGATTGCAATTCAGCAGACAATACAGCTGTGTCGCGGGGAAGCAAAGCGGCGCTTGGGTATAAGTTGTGGCTGAGGGCCTCATCGCTGGCAAGCCAGCTCCCACAGGGTTCGCGGTGCACACAAAACCTGTGGGAGCTGGCTTGCCAGCGATGAGGCCCTTCAGCACAACAAAAAACCCGGGATCTTTCGATCACCGGGTTTTCTTCAGAACTGACACCCCCTTACCGCTCGGCGCCGAGCCTGCCCTTCTCGTCGGAGAACACGATCTCCACCCGACGATTCTGCGCCCTGCCCCGCTCCGAGGCATTTGCCTCGACAGGATACTGATCGCCGTAGCCGATCACCTTGATGCGCTTCTCGTCGACGCCCAGGTCCACCAGCATGTCGGCCACCGACTGCGCGCGATCCCGCGACAGTTTGAGGTTGTCATCGGGGTTGCCGGTGCTGTCGGTATAACCCTCGATACGCACCACGCGCTTGGGGTTCAACTGAAGAAACTGCACCAGCTTCAGCACGGTACGGCTGGCCGAACTCTTCAGCTCCGCCTCACCGGTATCGAACAGCACATCCCCCAGGGTCATCACCAGGCCACGATCGGTGTCGTTGGTGGCCAGGCTGACGATCTGCTCCTCCAGCCACTTGCCCTGCTGTTGCACACTGGCCAGCTTGGCTTCGCGCAAGGCCAGTTGCAGGCGCTGGCGCTCCAGCTCCAGCTTGGCCTGGCGCTCCTGGTTGAGCACCAGGTTGCTATGCTCGCGGGCGATCTGGCTGTAGCGCTGGCTCAGGTAGGCGTAGTGGCGCACATCGCTGCCCGTTCCCCAGTAGCTGGCGAGTCGCTCGGCCTTGGCCAGCGACTCGCCAGCCCGGATCACATCCCGTGGCGCGCTGCGCAACACGTTGGAATCGTCCTTCACCGACTGGAAGGCCGTGCTCGCCTGGTCCAGTGCCTCTTCGCTGCGCTGGCTGGCGCAACCCTGCAAACCGAGAACGCCGGCAATCGCCAGCACTGCCAAAGGCTTGATCGAACTCACCGTTGCTCTCCCAGTTGCTTGCGAAGACGGTCCACCCGGGATTGCAGCAGGGTCAGTTGTTCCTGACTCTTCAGGGTCAGCACCTTGGCTTCGGCCAGGCGCGCATCCAGCTCGGACTGTTCGGCGCGCATCCGCGCATCGCGGAATGACTCGCTCAGCATGTTGGAACGGGCACGCTCCAGCTTTTCTTCGGCCAGCTTGAGCTCGGCGACGTCGTCGGTGGCACCGACGGCCTTGGCCTGCTCCAGCGCCTGCTCGGACAGGCGCATCTGCTCGTGGGGGCCGGGTCACTGGCACAACCGACCAGGGCCAGCAGCGCCAGGGCGGCGAATAGCGATTGGATTCTCACAGGGCATTCCTACTGTTTTTGGGCATCGAGCGGCGCCTGCAGCTGCGCCTGCCAGCGCTCGACATTGCGTTGCACCGCCGCCTGGACTACGCCAGAAGCCGGCAATTCTGTCAGCTTTTTCGCCAACTGTCCGCGTAACCAGGCGTCGTTGCAGGCGGAATTGTGCGACAGCGCCAGGAACAGCCCCGGATGATCGAGGGCCTGGCCACGGGCCACGAGGTCATCGGCCATGCCCAGGCTGCGCGCCATGGCCATGCCCGAGTAGCGCCCGGCAAGCACGTAGTCAACCTGGCCAAGCAGGAGCTTCTGCATGGCCTGGGTCAGGTTGGGCACCTGTACCAGCTTCAGTTGGGCCTTGCTGAACGCCGCGAATTCCGGGGTTAGCCGGGACTTTTCGGAAATGGCGCCCTGGTGCTTGTGCAGGTCGGCCAGATTGTCATAGACCAGCGTGGAATCATGCCGGGTCCAGACCACGTACTCGTTCTGCAGCACCGGCGGATGAATGTAATCGACCGATGTCAGCTCGCTCACTGCCAGCGGCGCGTCGACCAACAAATCCATGCGCCCGCTGCGCACCTCGTCCTGGGCCTCGCTGCGCTTGCCAGAGTAGAGCACCTCGACCTTAAGGCCCAACTCACCGGCGACCTGCTTGAGCAGATCGACGCTGGCGCCCATCAAGTGACGTGGGTCCTGCGGATCGCGCCACGAATAAGGCGGCGCATCCGGGCTGCCTGTCGCCACCAGCCGCTCGCATTTGCCGGCCGCCATCGCCAGCGACGGCAGGCACGCCAATCCGAGCATTGCCAGCGTTCCCGTTCGAGCAAACCGCACCATCACACGCCCCTTCTTCGACCGCAAAAAAACAAAAGCCCGGCTGCCCGGAGCGTAGCACCGTGGAAAAACCACCGTGCACGCCCCGCACAACCGGGCCCTTTATAAGTGAAGCGACTGGATTAAACCAGCTTCTCCAGCTCAGGAACGGCTTCGAACAGATCCGCCACCAGGCCATAGTCGGCCACCTGGAAGATCGGCGCTTCTTCGTCCTTGTTGATCGCGACGATGACTTTCGAGTCCTTCATACCGGCCAGGTGCTGGATCGCGCCGGAGATACCGACGGCGATGTACAGCTGTGGCGCAACGATCTTGCCGGTCTGGCCGACCTGCATGTCGTTCGGCACGAAACCTGCGTCGACTGCAGCGCGGGAAGCGCCGACTGCCGCGCCCAGCTTGTCGGCCAGAGCGTACAGGTGCTTGAAGTTGTCGCCGTTCTGCATGCCGCGGCCGCCGGAAACGACGATCTTGGCAGCGGTCAGCTCAGGACGGTCGGACTTGGCCAGCTCTTCGCCAACGAAGGACGACTTGCCCGCGTCGTGGGCAGTAGCAACGGCTTCCACGGCAGCCGAACCACCTTCGGCGGCAACGGCGTCGAAGCCGGTGGCGCGAACGGTGATGACCTTGACCGCAGCGGTCGATTGCACGGTGGCAATGGCGTTGCCGGCGTAGATCGGACGCTTGAAGGTGTCGGCGGACTCAACCGAGATGATCTCGGAGATCTGGTCGACGTCCAGCAGTGCAGCAACGCGCGGCAGTACGTTCTTGCCGTTGGAGGTGGCAGGTGCCAGCACGTGGCTGTAGCCCTTGCCAAGCTCAGCTACCAGCGGCGCTACGTTCTCTGGCAGGAAGTGGGCGTTGGCAGCGTTGTCGGCAACCAGCACCTTGGCCACGCCAGCGATTTTGGCAGCAGCTTCGGCTACGCCACCGACGTTCTGGCCAGCGACCAGGACGTGGATGTCGCCACCGATCTTGGCGGCAGCGGCAACGGTGTTCAGGGTAGCGGGTGCAATGGCACCGTTCTCGTGTTCAGCGATAACCAGGATAGTCATTTAGATTACCTTCGCCTCGTTCTTCAGTTTCTCGACCAGTTCAGCAACCGACTTGACCTTGATGCCCGCGCTGCGTGCAGCAGGCGCTTCGACTTTCAGGGTCTTGTTGGTCGAGGCGGTGGAAACGCCCAGCGCGTCCGGAGTGACGGTCTCCAGCGGCTTCTTCTTGGCCTTCATGATGTTCGGCAGCGACGCGTAGCGCGGCTCGTTCAAACGCAGGTCGGTGGTGACGATCGCCGGCAGGTTCAGGGCGACGGTCTGCAGGCCGCCGTCGATTTCACGAGTGACGTTGACCTTGTCGCCAGCGACTTCGACCTTGGAAGCGAAGGTGCCCTGGGCGAAGCCGGTCAGCGCAGCCAGCATCTGGCCGGTCTGGTTGTTGTCGCTGTCGATGGCCTGCTTGCCGAGGATGACCAGCTGAGGCTGTTCCTTGTCGACAACGGCCTTGAGCAGCTTGGCAACGGCCAGGGAAGTCAGTTCTTCGGCGGATTCGACCAGCACGGCGCGGTCGGCACCCAGGGCCAGGGCGGTACGCAGTTGTTCCTGGGCAGTGGCAGGACCGACGGTAACGACGACGATCTCGCTGGCCACGCCTTTTTCTTTCAGGCGTACGGCTTCTTCGACGGCGATCTCGCAGAAGGGGTTCATGGACATTTTGACGTTGGCGAGGTCGACGCCGGAGTTGTCCGCCTTGACGCGAACCTTGACGTTGTAGTCGACCACTCGTTTGACAGCTACAAGAACCTTCATGGATTCCTCGTTACTCTCCGGTGAAAAGAATATCGCCTGGGCCGGACCCGGCGATTGCACGGTACAAGGGCACCTCTAAAAACGCATCCGGAGGGACGAAGCCGGACTGACCGGGCAGTCCCGTTTCGACCCTTCATCGCAAAACCCGTGGGTCATTTCTTGTGGTGACGTGTAGACTTCACTACAAAACCCCGGTTTGGCGTAACTGCCCTGCGTTTAGCCAGGTCTTTAGGGGTGCTCCTGCATCCGACGGTAAGCCTACGGCGAGCGTAAAACCGCCCGTATCTTGACCGTAACGCCCAATCCGGTCAATACGGCAAAACCGCCAGCTTCAAGCCGCGCCACTTTGATTTTACTGGGCTTCGGCAAATTCAAACAAACGTTTGTATTGGACCGCGCAAGTGGTGTAGATATAATGCGCGGCCAAGAGAAAGCGGTGTAGTACGTCATCCCCCGAAGCTACAGAATCGCCCCTTCGATGTGACCGCCTTGCACCCCATTAGAAAAAACCGAGAGCCTTGAGTAGGAGAGAACCTGTGGAACGCGAATACATGGAATTCGACGTGGTCGTCGTCGGCGCAGGCCCGGCGGGCCTGTCCGCCGCCTGCCGACTGAAGCAGAAGGCCGCCGAAGCCGGTAGCGAAATCAGCGTCTGCGTGGTCGAGAAAGGCTCCGAGGTCGGTGCGCATATCCTCTCCGGCGCGGTATTCGAACCGCGCGCATTGAACGAACTGTTCCCGGACTGGAAAGAACTCGGCGCGCCGCTGAACACCGAGGTCAAGCGCGACGATATCTACGTGCTCAAGGACGACAGCAGCTCGATCAAGGTCCCTGACCTGTTCGTGCCGAAAACCATGCACAACCAGGGCAACTACATCATTTCCCTGGGAAACCTGTGCCGCTGGCTGGCGCAGCAGGCCGAAAACCTGGGCGTCGAAATCTACCCGGGCTTCGCCGCCCAGGAAGTGCTGTTCGACGAGAACGGCGTAGTCCGCGGGATCATCACCGGCGATATGGGCGTCGATCGCGAAGGCAATCCCAAGGACGGCATGTACACCCCGGGCATGGAATTGCGCGGCAAATACACCCTGTTCGCCGAAGGCTGCCGTGGTCACCTGGGCAAGCAACTGATCAAGCGCTTCAACCTCGACAGCGACGCTGACACCCAGCACTACGGCATCGGCCTCAAGGAAATCTGGGAAATCGATCCGGCCAAGCACGAGCAAGGCCTGGTGGTACACACCGCCGGCTGGCCGCTGGACGTGATGAAAAAGGAAAACACCGGCGGCTCCTTCCTCTATCACCTGGAAAACAACCAGGTGGTGGTCGGCCTGATCGTCGACCTGTCCTACAGCAACCCGTTCCTTTCGCCGTTCGACGAATTCCAGCGCCTCAAGCACCACCCGGTGATCAGCCAGTACCTCGAAGGCGGCAAGCGCATCAGCTACGGCGCCCGCGCCCTGGCCAAGGGCGGCATCAACTCGCTGCCGAAGATGGTGTTCAACGGCGGCGCCCTGATCGGTTGCGACCTGGGTACCATGAACGTGGCCAAGATCAAGGGCAGCCACACCGCGATGAAGTCCGGCATGCTCGCTGCCGAAGCGGTGGCCGACGCCCTGCTCGCCGGCAGCGAAGGCGGCGACCAGCTGAACAGCTATGTCGATGCCTTCAAGGCCAGCTGGCTGCATGAAGAACTGTTCGCCAGCCGCAACTTCGGCCCGGCCATGCACAAGTTCGGCCCGATGCTCGGTGCAGCGTTCAACTACGTCGACCAGAACTGGTTCGGCGGCAAGCTGCCGTTCACCCTGCGCGACACCAAGCCGGACTATGCCTGCCTCAAGCTGGCCGCCGACTCGACCCGCATCGATTACCCGAAACCCGACGGCAAGCTGAGCTTCGACAAGCTCAGTTCGGTGTTCCTCTCCAGCACCAACCATGAAGAAGAACAGCCTTGCCACCTGAAGCTCGCCGACGCCGGTATCCCGATCGGCACCAACCTGCCGCTGTACGACGAACCGGCGCAGCGCTACTGCCCGGCCGGCGTGTACGAAGTGATCACCCAGGAAGACGGCAGCAAGCGCTTCCAGATCAACGCGCAGAACTGCGTGCACTGCAAGACCTGCGATATCAAGGATCCCTCGCAGAACATCACCTGGGTTACCCCGGAAGGTGCCGGCGGGCCGACCTACCCGAACATGTAAGTCACCGGCCATGAAAAAGCCCCTCTGCCGCAAGGCATGAGGGCTTTTTACTAGCGACGCTTACCCTGTGGGAGCTGGCTTGCCAGCGATGAGCCCGGCACTGGCAATGATGTTGTCATGTTTGGCCCTATCGCTGGCAAGCCAGCTCCCACAGGGGCCGAGTCGCCTCAGCTATTGGCCAGGGCCAGGTCTTCCTCGGTACTCAACTGTTCCCGCGCCCCGAAGTACATCGCCGCGCAGAACGCCACGCACACCCACGGGCTCCATGGCATCAGCGCGATCAGCAGCAGAGACGTTAGCGACGCGGACCCTGTGGGAGCTGGCTTGCCAGCGATGAGGCCGGCACTGGCAAGCCAGCTCCCACAGGTCCGGGTCGCGTCAACTATTGGCCAGGGCCAGGTCTTCCTCGGTACTCAACTGTTCCCGCGCCCCGAAGTACATCGCCGTCAGCACCCCGACCAGGCCCATCGCCGCGCAGAACGCCACGCATACCCACGGGCTCCATGGCATCAGCGCAATCAGCATCAGCGGCGTGGTACTCGCCCACAGCGCGTAGGCGACGTTGTAGGTAAAGGAAATCCCCGACACGCGGATCCGCGCCGGGAACAACCCGACCATCACCGAGGGCACCACGCCGACCACACCACAGGCCAGGCCGGCCAGGGCATAAGCGATACCGACGCTGTCCCAGCCCGCCACCAGGCTGCCATACAAGGCACCGATCCCCAACGGCAGCAACAGCGAATAGAGGATCAGTGCCCGCCAGGCACCGATGCGATCCACCAGCATCCCGGCCAGCACGCAGCCGATATTGAGGAAGACGATGCCAATGCTGCTCAGGGCGAAGGTATGCCCCGCGCTCATGCCGAAACGTTGCTGCATCACGGTCGGGGTGATAACCACCAGCACCACCACCGCCGAGGTCAGCACGCAGGTCAGCAAGGCGGCGGGAACCAGCGCCCGGCGATGCTCGCGCAACACCGCGCGCAGGGGAAACTCCACCGGCCTGTCGCTGCGCTGGCGTTCCAGGGCCAGGAAGATCGGCGTCTCGCTCAACCAGCGGCGCAACCACACGCCGATCACGCCGAACACCCCGCCGAGCAGGAACGGATAGCGCCAGGCGAAATCGAGGATCTCCTGCGGGGTGAAGACTTTTGCCAGCAGGGTCGCGGTCAGCGCGCCGAGCAGGTAGCCGAAGGTCAGCCCGGCCTGGAGAAAGCCCAGGGCGTAGCCGCGCCGGCCGACCGGCGCATGTTCGGCAACGAAGGTCCAGGCACTCGGCACCTCGCCGCCGACCGCCGCCCCCTGCAGGATGCGCAGCGCCAGCAGGATCAGCGGCGCGGCATAGCCGATGTCCGCATAGGTCGGCATCACCCCGATCAGCAGGCAAGGCAGTGCCATCATCAGAATGCTCAGGCTGAACACCTTCTTGCGTCCCAGGTGGTCGGCAAAATGCGCCATGAGGATGCCACCCAGCGGACGCGCCAGGTAACCGGTGACGAAGATCCCGAAGCTTTGCAGCAGGCGTAGCCACTCGGGCATTTCCGGCGGGAAGAACAGCTGGCTCAGGGTCAGGGCGAAGAATACGAAAATGATGAAATCGTAGATTTCCAGCGCACCGCCCAGGGCCGCCAGGCCAAGGGTCTTGTGATCGCCACGGGATAGCCGCGTGGAGTCGTTGGCAGTCATAGGGATTTCCGCAGCAATGGACAGGGTCGCGCGAACGAGCGGCAGAGCATATCAAAAATGCGCAGGCGTGCTGGCGTCTCAGGAGGATCGGGAAAACACCGTCTGCCCAAGGTTCTGCAAGCGTTTGGCCGGCCCGCGCAGGCCTGGCTTGCCCGGCGGTCGCAACTGGCCGATCACCCGCGGTGTGTCCACCAGCGCCATGAAGGCCTGCAGGGTCTCGTCATCGGGCACCCTGGGCAGGCTGATGTTCAGGGCCTGGCGCTGGCCCGGCGGCACTGCCGGTATCTTCAGGTGCTGGGACTCGTAGAGCAGCGCATGCTGGATCTGCACATTGACCCGGCAGAAGCGTTCCAGGTCCACCCCGGCATGGCTGGCAAGATCGATGTTGCCGATCAGCAGGTTGAAGGGCTGCAGCGCGTTGTGCACCAGATGCTGCAGGTCGTCGAAGGACTGCACCGGGGCGATGCGGAAATAGCCCATGCCATTGAGCATCTTCTCCAGTTGCAGAAGTTGCATCGGATGCGCGTCGGCGAGGAGGATTCGCAAGGACTTGTCGGGCATCGTCGGTGACCAAGGGCAGTGGTTGAGGGTGAACGATCCTTGGTCGATTCGCCGCAGGAAGCGGCTTTCCCTGGCAGCTTTCCTTGATAGTTGACGGGAAACCGTCGGAAATCAAGGAAGCGTCAATATATTGTTTAAACGGCGTCCGCGTTTCGACCTGCGTACTCGCGTGCACGGGGTAAATAAGCGCACAAGTGCTTCGTCTACCTGGGAGCCCCTCCCCGCGCTGTCGCCCCTGTGCGCGGGCCGAACCCTTCGGCTGGAACCCGCCATGAGACGTCCCGCATTCAAATACCGCCTGCTGCTCTGCGCCCTTGGCCTGGCCAGCCTCGGCGCCCTGGCCGCCTGGAAGACCCTGCCCGGCCAGGACACGCTGAACACCGTCACGGTCACCCGCAACACTATCGAAAGCAGCGTTACCGCCCTCGGCACCCTGCAACCGCGCCGCTACGTGGATGTCGGCGCCCAGGCCTCGGGACAGATCCGCAAGCTGCACGTCGAACCCGGCGACCAGGTCGAGGAAGGCCAGCTACTGGTGGAAATCGATCCCTCTACCCAGCAGGCCAAGCTCGACGCCGGGCGTTACTCCATCGACAACCTCAAGGCCCAACTGGCCGAGCAGCAGGCCGAGTACCGGCTCGCCGAACAGCAGCTCAAGCGCCAGCAAAGCCTCGCCACAGGCGGCGCTACCCGCGAGGAAGACGTGCAGACCGCGCAAGCGCGGCTCAAGGTGACCCAGGCACGCATCGACATGTACCGCGCGCAGATCCTCCAGGCCCAGGCCAGCCTGCGCAGCGATGAGGCGGAGCTGGGCTATACGCGGATCTATGCGCCGATGTCCGGCACCGTGGTCGCGGTGGACGCGCGCGAAGGCCAGACCCTCAACGCCCAGCAGCAGACGCCGCTGATCCTGCGCATCGCCAGGTTGTCGCCGATGACCGTCTGGGCCCAGGTATCGGAAGCCGACATAGGCCACGTCAGGCCTGGCATGCAGGCCTGGTTCACCACCCTCGCCGGCGGCAAGCGACGCTGGGTCAGCACGGTACGGCAGATCCTGCCAATACCGCCCAAGCCCCTCGACCCGTCGATGCAGAGCAGCGGCGGCAGCGTTACAGGCAGCAGCGGCAGCAGTGGTGGCAAGGTGGTGCTCTATACCGTGTTGCTCGACGTGGACAACCCGGACAACAGCCTGATGGCGGAAATGACCGCCCAGGTGTTCTTCGTGGCCGGCCAGGCCAGCAATGTTCTGACCGCGCCCCTGGCGGCACTTGAAGAAGACGGCGACCAGCCCGACCAGCGCCTGGCCCAGGTGCTGGGGCGCGACGGCCAGGTGCAGCAGCGCCATGTGCGTACCGGCATCAGCGACCGCCTGCGGGTGCAGATCCTCGACGGCCTGGCCGAAGGCGAGCGCCTGCTGATCGGCGCGCCTGTCGCCAGCGGGGGTTGAATGAGCATCCCGCTGATCGAACTGCGCGACATCCGCAAATCCTACGGCGGCGTCGACACCCCCAAGGTCGAGGTGGTGCGCGGCATCGACCTGGCCATCCACCCGGGTGAATTCGTCGCTATCGTCGGCGCCTCCGGTTCCGGTAAATCGACGCTGATGAACATCCTCGGCTGCCTCGACCGTCCCACCAGCGGCCAGTACCTGTTCGCCGGCCGGGATGTCGCCGGGCTGGACAGCGACGAACTGGCCTGGCTGCGCCGCGAGGCCTTCGGTTTCGTGTTCCAGGGCTACCACCTGATCGCCTCCGGCTCGGCCCGGGAGAACGTCGAAATGCCGGCAATCTACGCCGGCCTTCCGGCCGAGGAGCGCCATGCCCGTGCCACCGCCCTGCTGGAGCGCCTGGGCCTCGGCGAGCGCACCGGCAACCGCCCGCACCAGCTCTCGGGCGGCCAGCAGCAACGGGTGTCCATCGCCCGCGCGCTGATGAACGGCGGCCATATCATCCTCGCCGACGAACCCACCGGTGCCCTCGACAGCCAGAGCGGTGCCGAGGTCATGGCCTTGCTCGACGAACTGGCCAGCCAGGGCCACGTGATCATCCTCATCACCCACGACCGCCAGGTGGCCGCCCGCGCCCGGCGCGTGATCGAGATCCGCGACGGCCTGGTGATCAGCGACTCGATCAACCCGCAAGGCGAGCGCGAACCCGCCAGGGCCGGCGCCCAGGCCGAGGAGTTGCGCCAGCACCTGGACCGCGGCGCCACTCAGACCGGCGCCTGGAAGGGCGAGCTGCTGGAAGCCTTGCAGGCGGCCTGGCGAGTCATGTGGATCAACCGCTTCCGCACCGCCCTGACCCTGCTCGGCATCGTCATCGGCGTTGCCTCGGTGGTGGTCATGCTCGCCGTCGGCGAGGGCAGCAAGCGCCAGGTCGTCGCGCAGATGGCCGCCTTCGGCTCGAACATCCTTTACCTCAGTGCCAAGTCCGCGAGCCTTCACGAACCGGCAGGCATCGTCACCCTCGACGATGTCGAGGCGCTGTCCGGGCTGCCGCAGGTGAAGAAGATCATGCCGGTGATCGGCAGCGAGCTGACCGTGCGCTATGGCAATGCCAGCCACAGCTTCTATGTCGGCGGCAACAACACCTATTTCCCGGGGATCTTCAACTGGCCGGTGGTGGAAGGCAGCTTCTTCACCGACGCCGACGAACGCAGCGCTGCCGCCGTGGCGGTGATCGGGCAGAAGGTCCGGGAAAAGCTGTTCGCCGAGCGCAATCCCATCGGCCAGTACATCCTGATCGGCAAGGTGCCGTTCCAGGTGCTCGGCATCCTTGCCGCCAAGGGCGCCAGTTCCGGCGACACCGACAGCGACGGGCGCATCGTGGTGCCCTACTCCGCCGCCTCGATCCGCCTGTTCGGCAGCCGCGATCCGGAATACGTGACCATCGCCGCAGTCGATTCGGCCCGGGTCAAGGAAACCGAAGCGGCCATCGACCACCTGATGCGCAAGCTGCACCACGGCAAGCAGGACTACGAACTGACCAACTTCGCCGCACTGATCCAGGCCGAAGCGCGCACGCAGAACACCCTGTCGCTGATGCTCGGGGCGATCGCCGCGATCTCCCTGCTGGTCGGCGGCATCGGGGTGATGAACATCATGCTCATGACCGTGCGCGAACGCACCCGTGAAATCGGCATACGCATGGCCACCGGGGCACGGCAACGCGACATCCTGCGCCAGTTCCTCACCGAGGCGGTACTGCTGTCGATGGTCGGCGGGGTCACCGGCATCGTGCTTGCCGCACTGATCGGCGGTGGCCTGATGCTGGCGGACATCGCCGTGGCCTTCTCCCTCGGCGCCGTGCTCGGCGCCTTTACCTGCGCCGTGATGACCGGCGTGGTGTTCGGCTTCATGCCGGCCCGCAAGGCGGCCCGGCTCGATCCGGTCAAAGCCCTGACAAGCGAATAAACGATGAACGCCAGCCGCCTCAGTCTTCTCACCCTTGGTTTGCTTCTCGCCGCGTGCTCCAGCCCCCGGCCGGACAACGCACTGCCTGTGGTGCCGGCCCACTGGCAAGGCCCGATGCAGGCCAGCCCGACGATCGCCGACGGCCCTTGGTGGCAGGCCTTCGCCAGCCCACAGCTGGATGCCCTGATCGAACAGGCAAAGGTCAACAGCTTCGATCTTGCCGCCGCCATGGCCCGGGTCCGCCAGGCCCAGGCCAGTGCGGTGATCGCTGGTGCTCCGCTGCTGCCGCAAGTGAAGTACGGTCTCGATGCCAGCCGCCAGCGCCTGCTGCACGGCAAGGGCTACAACGGCATCGACGCCAACGACGGCGATCGCACCTACAGCTCGTATGGCACGGCATTGAGCGCCAGCTATGAAGTGGACTTCTGGGGCGGCAAGGCGGCGGCCCGGGACAGTGCCCGGTATAGTCTCGATGCCAGCCGCTTCGACCGGCAGACAGTGGAGCTGACCCTGTTCAGCGGGGTCGCCGGCAGTTACCTGCAAAGCCTGGCCCTGGCCGAACAACTGCAGATCGCCCGGCTAAACCTGGCCAACGCCAAGGACGTGCTCAAGGTGGTGCAGACCCGTCATGCCGCAGGTTCGGCCACGGCCCTGGAACTGGCCCAGCAGCGCAGCCTGGTGGCGGCCCAGGAACGGCAGGTGCCGTTGCTGGAGCAGCAATTGCAGGAAACCCGCATCACCCTGGCGACCCTGCTTGGCGAGCCGGTGCAACGATTGCCGGCCATTGGCGAACGCTTCGAGGCCATTCGCTGGCCGGACATCGGCGCCGGCGTGCCCAGCGACCTGCTCGGACGACGGCCCGACATCGCAGCGGCCGAGGCCAGGCTGGCAGCGGCGCAGGCCAACGTGCAGGTAGCCCGGGCGGCGATGCTGCCGAGCCTGACCCTGGGCGCCAGCCTCGGCTCCGGGGCGCAGGTATTCGATCAACTGCTGCGCAGCCCCTATTACAGCCTCACCGCCGGGCTGGCGGCGCCGATCTTCGACAATGGACGACTGGGTGCCGAGCGCGACAGGGCCGTGGCCCAGCGCGAAGAACTGCTGGCGACCTATCGCGGCAGCATCGTTTCGGCCTTCGCCGATGTGGAAAAGGCCCTGAACGGAATTGACGGGGTGGATCGCCAGCGTGAATGGCAGGATGAGGAGGTGCGTCAGGCACGCACGGCGTTCGAGCTGGCCCAGAGTCGCTACCGGGCCGGAGCAGAGACGCTGCTGACCGTGCTGGAGACGCAGCGGACCTTGTACCAGGCGCAGGATCAGCAGGTGCAGTTGCGGTTGGCGCGGGTGCAGGGGAGCGTTGCGCTGTACAAGGCTCTGGGGGTGGTTGGCAGGTAGCTTCACGCTAAGTTTCAGGGCCTCATCGCTGGCAAGCCAGCTCCCACAGGGTTCGGCAGCGCCGCGGACACTGTGGGAGCTGGCTTGCCAGCGATGAGGCCATCAGGCAATCCCTTTCATCGACAGGTGCCGCGCATACCAGGGCCGCTGCGGTACCCGCTTGAACAGCGGCTCCAGCCCATCATCCTTGGCAAACACGATGCGCAGCGCCAGTTTCATGGTCTCGATATCCATCTCCACCGACTTGCCCGGGAACAGGCCAGGGGTGGTGCTGCAGCCGTGGGTGTCGGGCCCCAGCCAAGGGTCTTCCACTTCGTTCCAGCGGCCCTTGGCGAACCACTCCACGCCGTTGACCTGCAAGCGTCGCACCTGCCCGGGATTGTGCCGCTCATGGGCGCGGTACCAGTCTTCGATACGGTCGTCGATCCAGCCGTGGAAGCCCCAGAACACCGGGTTCACATGGGAGGAAAACGGGTCGCCGAGGAAATCGTTTTCCGGCCCGTACCAGCGTGCGGCGAAGTCCGAAGGATCGCGGGCGAAGGGCACCGGCGCGCCGTTGGAGGGATCACGCGGCACCGATGCCCAGCACATGTGCAGCCAGTCATGCAGGTTCATCTCAAGTTCCGAACCCAACTCGCCCAAGGTCATTTTCGACAGGTACAGCGGGTCCTGGTATTGCGACTCCCAGACCTGGAAGTTGGAGCAGAAGGTTTCCTGCGCCTTGATCGCCGCGACCCATTGGGTGTAGTCGTTGTCCCCCGGCGCGCGCCAGGTCGGCGGGACGCTGTAGCCGTCATGGTTGTCGAAGTAGCGGGCGAAGCCGTGGCGGTCGTATTCCACGTTCGGCTGCGGCAAGGGGAAATGCGGCCAGGACGGCAATGGCTGGATGGCCCGGGCGGCATCGAGCATGTGCCGGTGCATGAACAGGAAATCCACGCCCGAGCCGTTGCGGTGCTTTTTCGGCCCCCGGGCATCGCGCTCCTGGCCACGCGGGCCGGGTTGCCAGCCAAGGCCGCGCAGCGCGCCGTGGCGCTCTTCGGAAAGGCGATGCCATTTGTCCCGGGTCGCATGCCAGAGCTGGTGGAACAGCCGGTGTTCGGGGCTGATCAGCCAGGCGCGCAGTTCCGGGGTATAGACGATGCGCTCGCGGGCTTCGGGGAACATCCGCTTGACCGCGACGAAATGGCTGTCCTGGACGGGCAGCGCCATGGAACGGTCGAGGGGCTGCATGCGCCCGGAGAGGGTGCCGCTGCCGGCATTGCCGTACTCGCCCCAGACTTCGTCCAGGGTGGCAATGCACTCGAAGCCGGGACCGCCCTGGTTGCTCAACAGGCGCCAGCGCACCTGGGCGCTGGAGGCACCGACCAGGTCACCGAGTACGCGATACATGGCGGGGCCGGGCTGCTCGAGGTTTTCCCGAGTGCCCAGCACGCCACGCAGGCCTCGGCCCTTGGCGGCGATGTCGAGGTAGAGCGGGATGCCCTCGCGGGGCAAGCCCGGCAAACCGCCGTCGGCACCGGTGAAACGAATATCCCAGACGCCGCGCAGTTGGTTGGCCAGTTGCTGGCCGGCACTGTCGGCCAGCTCGACGCTAGCTTCGCCGGGGGTGACGATATCGTCCTCGGGGTCGTGGGTCAGCTTCTTGTGGGCGTAATACACCGCCGGCACCGCCGCGCCCGTCACCGCCAGACCTGCCAGGAACCCCCTGCGCGATATCGTCATTCCCCACCCGTGTCAGCCATGGAAACTGCTTATGTCCAAGCTAGAACGTTGGGTTGGAGGAAAAATTTAGGCGGGAGAACACACTAGCCGCAACACCACAAAACCTGTGGTAGCTGGCTTGCCAGCGATAGGGCCGGCACGGGCAATGATGTTGCCTGGTCTGGCCTCATCGCTGGCAAGCCAGCTCCCACAGGGGCCAGTCTCACAGGGAGATCCGGCTCAGGTGGATGCTTTAAGCGGCATCCTCAGCAACACCCGCAGCCCGTCGCTGCGGCTGTCGAAGTCGAGCGAACAGGCGCAGCGCTGCACGATGGCCTGGACGATCGCCAGCCCCAGCCCGCTGCCCTCGCTGTGCCCGTTGCGCCAGAAACGCTGGGTCAGATGTTGCAGGTCCTGCTCGGGAATGCCCGGGCCGTGATCGCGGACAAGGAAGCCGACGCCCGCTTCTTCCACCCGCACTTCAAGCTCCACCGGCGCTTCGCCGCTGCTATGGCGCAGGGCGTTGTCCAGCAGGTTGCGCAACGCCGCCACCGCCAGTGCACCGGGCATGTCCAACTGCGCCTTGGCCGCCTGCAACGGAGCATTGAGCACGATCCGACGATCATCACCGGTGTCCTGGATCGCCTGGCGCGCCACCTGGTCGGCACTGCACTGCACGCCATCGTCGAACGACAGGCTACCCTCGACCCGCGCCAGCAGCAGCAACTGCTCCAGGGTCCGGTGCAGGCGGTCGGCGCCTTCCTCGGCGTGGGCCAGGGCTTGCTCGCGGACCAGGCCATCGGTCATCCGCGCAACCTGCAGATGGGTCTTGATCGCCGTCAGCGGGCTGCGCAGTTCGTGGGCGGCGTCGCCGGTCAGGCGGCGCTCGCGCTCGATGGTCTGGCCGATGCGCTGCAACAGCTGGTTCTGGGTATCCAGCAAAGGCTGCAGCTCGCTGGGCACCGCCTTGATCTGCAGCGGCTCGACCGAGTCCGGGCTGCGCCGGCGCAAGGCTTCGCGCATCCAGTTCAGCGGCGCCAGGCCCTTGCCGATACCGATCCACAGCAGCCCGAGACTGCCGAGCAGCGCCACCAGCACCGGCGCCGAGGCCGCCAGCAGGATCGAGCGGTTGAGCGCCTCGCGTTCCAGGTGGCGGTCCGCGGTGGTGATGCGGATATCGCCATGGGCGAAGGTGAAACTGCGCCAACGCGCACCGTCGATCATCTGGTCGTGGAAGCCGCCACGACCGTCGTCCAGGTGCTGGTCGGCATTCTGATGGCTGCGCGCAAGGATCTCGCCGCGCAGGGAAGTAACCTGGCAGGCCATGCCGTCCGGTACGCTGAGCTGGTCGGCGCTGAGGTGGGTGCCCTCGCCCTTGCTGGTCAGGGGTTGCGGCAACTGGTCGATCAGGCCGGCAACCATGCGGGCCGAAGCCACCAGACGCTGGTCGAGGGAGAACATCATCTGCTGGCGCAGGTCGCGCAGCATCCAGGCGGCGGCCAGCGCCCAGATCAGGACGAAGGCGGTGCCCAGGATCAGGCTCAGGCGCAGGCGCAGGCTCATTGCCCGGCCTCCTCGGGCAGGCGCGCCGGGCCAAGACGGTAGCCCAGGCCGCGCACGGTCTCGACGATGCCGTTGCCCAGCTTGCGCCGCAGGTGATGGATATGCACGTTGAGCGCGTTGCTCTCCACCTCGTCGCTGAAACCGTAGACGCTGTCCTTGAGCTGTTCGCTGGACAGCACCCGCCCCGGATTGTTGAGCAGTGCCTGCAAGAGCGCCTGTTCGCGACGGGAAAGATCGACCGGCTGCCCGCCAAGGCTGACCTCGCAGTTGCTCGGGTCGAAACTCAGCGGCCCGTGCTCGATGATGTTCACGCAGCGCCCGGCAGTACGCCGCACCAGGGTGTGCAGGCGTGCGGCCAGTTCACGCAGGTCGAAGGGCTTGAGCAGGTAATCGTCGGCCCCCGCCTGCAGGCCATCGACCCGGTCGGTCACCGCATCGCGGGCGGTCAGGATCAGCACCGGCAGGCTGTGGCCCTGCTGGCGCAGGCGCTGGAGGAGCTTGAGGCCGTCTTCGTCGGGCAGGCCGAGGTCGAGCACCATCACGTCGAAATGCGCGGCCTGGAGCATGGCCCGCGCCGCGCTGGCGTTGGCCACCCGGTCCACGTTCAGGCCCTGGGCGCTGAGCCCGGCAATGATGCCGCTGGCAATCAGGTCGTCGTCTTCACAGAGCAGTACATGCATGGGTGCGATTCGGTCATGGGCGGGGAAGCCCGCATTGGGCCACGGCAGGATTAACCGGGGATTATGCCCTGCCCCACGGGCCCCGTCGCCTGCCGGCCGACGGCTTAACCTTGCTTTAATCCGCCCGGGTCAGCCTTGGCCGCTCATGACATCCAAGGCTTCGACATGCGTGCATTGATCCTGGCGTTTCTCTGCCTGTTCGGCTCCCTGGGCCAGGCGCAGGACTTCGCCAATCCCTTCGCCCAGGGCGACTTCCTTCCGGTGGAGAAGGCTTTCGTCTTTACCAGCGAGCGCCTGCCTTCGGGAGAAACCCGCCTGCACTGGGCAATCACCGAGGGTTACTACCTTTATCAGAAGCGCCTGAAATTCGATGGCCTGACGCCGGAACAGACGCCGCCGCTGCCTCCTGCCGTCGATCATCACGACGAATTCTTCGGCAACCAGCCGGTGTATCGCGGTGCCCTGGAGCTGACCCTGCCTGCCTCGGCCAAGGGCACGTTGCGCATGGGCTGGCAAGGCTGTGCCGATGCCGGGCTGTGCTACCCGCCGCAGACTTCCATGGTCGACCTGGGCGGCGCGGCCGCGAGCGTGGCCCAGGCCGACGACCAGGTCCTGGCCGGCACCCTGCAACAGGGCCGACTGGCCTGGGGCCTGCTGGTGTTCTTCGGCCTCGGCCTGCTGCTGGCGTTCACCCCTTGTTCGCTTCCGATGTTGCCGATCCTCGCCGGGCTGGTGATGGGCAGTAACGTCAGCAGTCGCCGTGGCTGGGTTCTGGCCGGCACCTATGTGCTGAGCATGGCGCTGGTGTATGCCGCCCTCGGCGTGATCGCCGCACTGCTCGGTGCCAATCTCCAGGCCTGGCTGCAACAGCCATGGCTGCTGGGCAGCCTGGCCGCGCTGTTCGTCTTGCTGGCGCTGCCGATGTTCGGCGCTTTCGAACTGCAATTGCCGATGGCCCTGCGTGATCGCCTGGAACGTGCCGGCAGCAAGACACGCGGCGGCAACCTGGCCGGTGCCGCCGTGCTCGGCGCGCTGTCCGGCCTGTTGATGGGCCCGTGCATGACCGCGCCACTGGCCGGCGCCCTGCTGTACATCGCCCAGAGCGGCAACGCCGTGCATGGCGGCCTGGTGCTGTTCAGCCTCGGCCTGGGCATGGGCCTGCCGCTGCTGTTGCTGGTCACCGTGGGCAATCGCTACCTGCCGCGCCCCGGCGCCTGGATGAATCTGGTCAAGGGCCTGTTCGGCTTCGTCTTCCTCGGCATGGCCCTGTACACCCTGCGCGTGGTCCTGGCACCGAGCCTGTGGCTGGCGCTGGCCGGCGCCTGGCTGCTGGCCCTGGCATGGAGTGCCTGGCCAGCCCTGAAGCACTTGCGTGCGCTGCAGCCGGTGATGCTGGTCGCCGGCTTGTGGGGCGTGCTGGCGCTGGTCGGTGCGGCAGGTGGCGGTAGCGATCCGTGGCGTCCGCTCGCGCCGTTCAGCGGCGCAGGCGCCAAGGTCGTGGCCGACGCAGATGCCTTCACCACGGTGAGCACCCCGCAAGCCTTGCAGGCCGAACTGGACGCCGCGCGCAGCCAGGGCCAGTGGGTATTCCTCGACTACTATGCGGACTGGTGCGTGTCCTGCAAGGTCATGGAAAAGCAAGTGTTCGCCCGTCCTGACGTCCTTGCGGCACTGGCCGGGGTCCACCTGGTGCGCCTGGATGTCACCGCCGACGCCGCCCCCGCCCGCGAACTGCTCAAGCGCTACCAGGTCCCTGGTCCGCCGAGCATGCTGTGGATCGGCCCGGATGGCGAGGAACGCCGTGCCCGGCGCATCGTCGGTGAAGTGGACGCCACCACCTTCCTGCAACACTGGAACAGCACCCGGAGCGACGGCTGATGTTGACGGTGAATATCGGCCCGGTCGCCCTGGCCCTCGACCACCTGCTGCTGCTTCTGGCCCTGGGCCTGGCGACCCTGGTCGGCTGGCGCGTGGCCAGGCGCGGCGGCGACAACCCCGAGTCGTCGCTGTTCAACCTGTTCATCGCCGGGCTGCTCTGCGCGCGGATCGGTTTCGTCGCTGCCTACTGGCCGCTGTACCGTGACGACCTGCTGCAGATCGTCGATATCCGCGACGGCGGCTTCCTGCCCTGGGCCGGCGCCCTCGCCGTGCTGATCGGTGCACCGTGGACCGCCTGGCGCAAGCCGGGCCGACGCCGTCCGCTGGGCTGGGGCCTGGCCAGCGGAGCGCTGTTCTGGCTGCTGGCCAGCTGGGCCAGCCATCTTTACGAACAGGGCACGCAACTGCCGCACCTGAGCCTGAAGAACGCCCAGGGCCAGGAAGTGGTGCTGGACAGCCTGCGCGGCAAGCCGCTGGTGATCAATATCTGGGCGACCTGGTGCCCACCGTGCCGGCGTGAAATGCCGGTGCTGCAACAGGCCCAGCACGAGTACCCGCAGGTCACCTTCCTGTTCGTCAACCAGGGCGAGACGCCGCAGATCGTCACCAACTTCCTCGCCACCACCGGGCTCAACCTGTCCCACGTGCTGTTCGACGCCGGCGGCCGCCTGGCCACCGCCGTCGGCTCGATGGCCCTGCCCACCACCCTGTTCTACGACGCCGAAGGGCGACTGGTGGGCAGTCACCTGGGCGAACTGTCCCGTGCCAGCCTGCATCACGCGCTGCAATCCCTCGATGAAGACTTGCGCCGCGCTCCCGCTCCCGCAACAAGGAATGCACCATGAGAATCCCGCTTTACCTGAGCCTGGCCGCGAGCCTGATTGCCAGCCCCCTGCTGGTGGCCGAAGAGCTGCCGCCGGCCGTGCGCCAGATCGAAGCCAAGGGTGCCGAGGTGGTCGGCCGCTTCGATGCACCCGATGGCCTCAAGGGTTATGCCGCACGCTTCCAGAACAGAGGTGTGGCCCTGTACCTGACCCCGGATGGCAAGCACGTACTGGTGGGCAGCCTGTTCGATGCCCAGGGCCGGGACCTCAGCGAGCCGCAACTGGAAAAGCTGGTGTATGCGCCAATGGCCAAGGAGGTCTGGGCGAAGATGGAGAAAGCCGCCTGGATCGCCGACGGCAAGGCCGATGCTCCGCGCATCGTCTACCTGTTCAGCGACCCGAATTGCCCGTACTGCAACATGTTCTGGGAGCAGGCGCGGCCGTGGGTCGAATCCGGCAAGGTGCAGTTGCGGCACATCATGGTCGGCATCATCCGCGCCGACAGCCCGGGCAAATCGGCGGCCCTGCTCGCCGCCAAGGACCCGCAGAAAGCCCTGCTGGAACATGAACGGGCCGGCAAGGCGAGCACGCTCAAGGCCCTGGAGCAGATTCCCGCCGAGGTCCAGGCCAGGCTCGACGCCAACCAGGCCCTGATGGACGAGCTTGGTCTGTCCGCCACCCCGGCAATCTTCTACCTCGACGAACAGCAGCGCCTGCAACAGCAGCAAGGCGCGCCACGCCCGGAATTGCTGGGCAAGATCCTCGGCAAGCGCTGAGCCCTCCTCCCGTCCGGAGCGAATTCAGCCCGCGCTCCGGTTCGTTTGACCGCCCATCGTGGCGGTCTTTTTTTGCCCAGGACGCTCTGGCTCACCAGCTGGCGCGGATTGCGACCCTGGCTTAGATCTAAATCGCAGGATCTATTACCAACTTTCGCATTTGACAATAATTATCATTAATACTAGTTTGTCGCACGTTGCAGTGAACGGCCCCGTAAGGCCGTTCGCTATCCACTTAGAGAAAAGGTGATTTCCATGGCGGAACAACTATCCACAGGTAAGTGCGATTCACCGTTACTCCAAGCGTTCGTCGACAATCGCAACATCCTCGTCAAGATCGCGGCCCGCATCACCGGCTGCCGCTCTCGGGCCGAGGATGTCGTCCAGGACGCTTTCTTCCGTCTCAATTCCGCGCCGCAGATCACCTCGTCGTTCAAGGCGCAGCTGAGCTATCTGTTCCAGATCGTGCGCAACCTGGCCATCGACCATTACCGCAAGCAGGCAATGGAAATGAAGTACTCGGGAAGCGAAGAGGAAGGCTTGAACGTGGTGGTCCAGGGCGCCTCGCCCGAGGCCGCGCATATCAACTTCGCCACCCTCGAACATATTGCCGATGCGTTGACCGAACTGCCGCCGCGCACCCGCTACGCCTTCGAGATGTACCGCCTGCACGGCGTTGCGCAAAAGGACATTGCCAAGGAACTGGGCGTGTCCCCGACCCTGGTCAACTTTATGATCCGCGATGCCCTGGTGCACTGCCGCAAGGTGTCCAGCGCCCGTAGTGCCGGCTCGACCCACTGAATCAGCGGGCGGGCGTGGCGGTCACCTGGATCTGGTAGGGCTGGAAGATCCTCGTCAGCTCGCCGCTGACCCGTAACTGCTCGAGCAACGCGGCGAATTCCTCGCCGCTGATCTTCGCCTGCGGACGCAGCAGCGCGTAATGGTGATAGACCTGGTCGATGCGCTGCGAGGCGAGCAACTCATCGGCGCTGCCCGGGTTGCGCACCATGTAGTCGCTCAGGTACGAGCGGGTGACCAGGGCGATGTCGGCACGGCCGCGCTGCACCATCAGCAGGTTGCTGTCGTGGGAATAAGTGAGCGTGGCGTTGTAGGTAGTGGCCAGGTAGCGCGGGTCGGGATTGAAATTGGCGAAGGCGTAGTGGTAACCGCTGAACAGGGCCAGGCGCTTGCCCTTGAGGTCGTCGAAGTAACGCTGGTCGCGTCCTTCGGTACGGTGGGTGACGAAGACTTCGGCATCCTCCAGGCCCATGTCCACGCTGACGTGGGCGATGTTCTGCCAGCCCCAGTCCGGGTTTTCGAAGATCGCCATGTCCACCCGCCCCTGTTCGAAATCACGGAAGCGCCGCGGAATCGAAGTGGGCACCAGGACAAAGTGGAAGCGTTGCTGCGCCTTGTTCAGCGCTTCGGCCAGTTGCGGCAGCAAACCGGTATCCGCGCCCTGCTCGGGGCGCACGGTGTAAGGCGGAAAATGCGCCGCGCCGATCTTGATATCGACGCTTTCCCCGGCGAAAACCGCCTCTGCCTGCCAGGTCAGGAAGAGACACGATAACGAAAGCAATACCCGTGGTATTGGCGCTGGGATCAAGGGCAACACTCTCAAGGATTTCCGGCCTGAATCCAACTAAGCTAGGGGTTTTCCCGAGGTAACACAACCCGCTGCATGCGCCATTTTCGCGCACTGAGGGCAAAATGCCACGGGATACCGGCAGCCGCCGGGTTTGGCTACGCTTGAGCCTTATCTTGTCAGGGAAACAGTTATGGGCCATTGGTTGGTGATCGACCTGGAAGCCACCACCGATGACGGCGGCTGGCCGATCACGGAAATGGAAATCATCGAAATCGGCGCGAGCCTGGTCAATCGCGAAGGCCGCGAGGTGGATCACTTCCAGCGCTTCGTCAAACCGCGGCGGCGTCCGCAACTGACGGCGTTCTGCCGCCAGTTGACCCATATCACCCAGGCCAACGTGGATGGCGCGGCGCCCTTTGCCGACGTCTGGGAACAGTTCGAGCGCTGGCTGGGCAACTACCAGCCACGCCTGGAGGGCTGGACCAGCTGGGGCGACTACGATCGCAAGCAACTGCTTCAGGAATGGCAGGCCAATGGCATCGACAGCCTGCTGGCCCGGGTTCCCCACCTCAACCTCAAGCAGCGCTTCGCCAAGGCCCGCCACCTGAGCCGGCCGCCGGGGCTCAACGGCGCGTTGCAACTGGCCGGATTGCAGTTTCAAGGACAACAGCATCGGGCCCTGGAAGATGCCCGCAACACCGCGCGTTTGCTGCCGTTGACCCTGCCGTTGCAGGGCACCTGAAAGCGGATGACGAGACCAGCCGGCTTGGGCATACTGGCCGGCCTTTTTGGTCCCTTTCTTTTCAGGAGTCGCCCATGTTCAAAGTCAACGAGTACTTCGATGGCACGGTCAAATCCATCGCCTTCACCGGCGCTGAAGGTCCGGCCACTATCGGCGTCATGGCCCCGGGCGAATACGAGTTTGGCACTGCCCAGCGTGAAATCATGCACGTGGTCTCCGGCGCCCTGACCGTCAAGCTGCCAGACAGCGACAACTGGGAAACCTTCTCCGCCGGCAGCCAGTTCAATGTGCCGGCCAATGCCAAGTTCCAACTGAAGGTAGCGGTGGATACCGCCTACCTGTGCGAGTACCGCGACTGATCAGCGGCTTGCACAAACCCCTGTGGGAGCTGGCTTGCCAGCGATAGGGCCGGCAAGGGCAATGACGTTGCCTGATCTGGCCTCATCGCTGGCAAGCCAGCTCCCACAGGGTTCTCGGCTCACTTCAGGAATTGTGCAACCCGCTCCGCCGCCATCTGCATATGGTCGGCATGAGTAAAGCCTGAAGCCTTCAACGGCTTGAGGTCATGATCCCCCGCCTCCAGCCAGCACAGCTCGATCGCCGGCGACAGTTCATAGCCTTCCACCGCCTCCCGGTTCCCCAAGGCATCCCGCGTCCCCTGGATGATCAAGGTCGGCGTCTTCAGCCCGGCCAGATGCGCCACCCGTGGCTTCTCCGGCTTGCCCGGTGCATAGAAGGGATAGCCCAGGCACACCAGAGCGCTAGCCCCCAGCTCGTCCGCCAGCAGGCTGGCCATGCGCCCGCCCATGGACTTGCCGCCAACCGCCAGCGGCCCAGCGACCAATGGTCGCACCTCGCGCCACACCTCGCGCCAGCTCTCCAGCAAAACCGCCTGGGGATTCGGCGGCCTTTTGCCACCAGTGGCGCGGCGCTGCGCCATGTACGGGAACTCGAAGCGCAGCACGCCAACCCCTTGCCCGGCGAGCCTTTGCGCGATGTCGTCCATGAACCCGCTGTCCATCGGCGCACCCGCCCCGTGGGCAAGCACCAGGCAGCCGCGAACCCCGCCATCTGCCTGATTTTGCGGGGCATTCCACAACCACCCGCGCACGTTCGCCCTGTTCGCCAATTGATCCCCGTCAATACCGGCGACCTGCCCATTAATCATGCTTGCCTCGCTTTCTAGCCTGCCTATAACCGTGGATGGGAACCCATACATGAACACAACCAGCAGTACCGCCTACAACTACAAGGTGGTCCGCCAATTCGCCATTATGACGGTGATATGGGGAATCGTCGGGATGGGGCTCGGCGTTTTCATCGCCGCGCAACTCGTCTGGCCCGCCCTCAACTTCGACCTTCCCTGGACCAGCTTCGGGCGTCTGCGCCCGCTGCATACCAACGCGGTGATCTTCGCCTTCGGTGGGTGCGCGCTGTTCGCCAGCTCGTACTACTCGGTCCAGCGAACCTGCCAGACCACCCTGTTCGCGCCCGCGCTCGCCGCGTTCACGTTCTGGGGCTGGCAACTGGTGATCCTGCTCGCCGCCATCACCTTGCCGCTGGGCTACACCAGCTCCAAGGAATACGCCGAGCTGGAATGGCCGATCGACATCCTCATCACCATCGTCTGGGTGGCCTATGCCGTGGTGTTCTTCGGTACGCTGATCAAACGCAACACCAAGCACATCTACGTCGGCAACTGGTTCTTCGGCGCCTTCATCCTCACCGTGGCGATGCTGCACATCGTCAACAACCTGGAACTGCCGGTCAGCCTGACCAAGTCCTACTCGCTGTACAGCGGCGCCACCGACGCCATGGTCCAGTGGTGGTACGGCCACAACGCCGTGGGCTTCTTCCTGACCGCCGGCTTCCTGGGGATGATGTACTACTTCGTGCCGAAACAGGCCGAGCGTCCGGTGTATTCCTATCGCCTGTCCATCGTGCACTTCTGGGCGCTGATCACCCTGTACATCTGGGCCGGTCCGCACCACCTGCACTACACCGCCCTGCCCGACTGGGCCCAGTCCCTCGGCATGATCATGTCCCTGGTGCTGCTGGCGCCAAGCTGGGGCGGCATGATCAACGGCATGATGACCCTCTCGGGTGCCTGGCATAAGCTGCGCTCCGACCCGATCCTGCGCTTCCTGGTGGTGTCCCTGGCGTTCTACGGCATGTCGACCTTCGAAGGCCCGATGATGGCCATCAAGACCGTCAACGCCCTGTCCCACTACACCGACTGGACCATCGGCCACGTACACGCCGGTGCCCTCGGCTGGGTCGCGATGATCTCCATCGGCGCCCTGTACCACATGATCCCGAAAGTCTTCGGCCGTACCCAGATGCACAGCATCGGCCTGATCAACGCGCACTTCTGGCTCGCCACCATCGGCACCGTGCTCTACATCGCCTCGATGTGGGTCAACGGTATCGCCCAGGGCCTGATGTGGCGTGCGGTCAACGCCGACGGCACGCTGACCTACTCGTTCGTGGAAACCCTGGTGGCCAGCCACCCGGGCTTCATCGTGCGTTTCGTCGGCGGTGCGATCTTCCTGACCGGCATGCTGCTGATGGCCTGGAACACCTGGCGCACCGTGCGTGCCCCGGTTGCGGCCACCGCAGACGCTTCCGCGCAGCTGGCCTGAGGAGTACGAGATGAAACACGAAGCCATTGAAAAGAACGTCTTCCTGCTGGTCCTGCTGATGGTGTTCGCCGTGAGCATCGGCGGCCTGACCCAGATCGTTCCGCTGTTCTTCCAGGACGTCACCAACAAGCCGGTCGAAGGCATGAAGCCCTACACCGCGCTGCAACTGGAAGGCCGCGATATCTACATCCGCGAAGGCTGCGTCGGCTGTCACTCGCAGATGATCCGTCCGTTCCGCGCCGAAACCGAGCGCTATGGCCACTACTCGGTGGCCGGCGAAAGCGTCTGGGACCACCCGTTCCTCTGGGGCTCCAAGCGTACCGGTCCTGACCTGGCCCGTGTGGGTGGCCGCTACTCCGACGACTGGCACCGTGCGCACCTGTACAACCCGCGCAACGTGGTACCGGAGTCGAAGATGCCGGCGTACCCCTGGCTGGTCGCCCAGCAAGTGGATACCAGCCATACCGAAGCCAAGATCAAGGCCATGCGCACCCTCGGCGTGCCGTACAGCGACGACGACATCAGCGGTGCCGTCGCCTCGGTCAAGGGCAAGACCGAAATGGACGCCCTGGTCGCCTACCTGCAGGTGCTCGGCACCGCGATCAAGAACAAGAGGTAAGCGCCATGGATTTCAGTCTGGATATCGGCCAGTTGCGCGGCCTCGGCACCCTGGTGGTGGCGATCGCCTTCATCGGCCTGTCGCTCTGGGTCTTCAACCGCCGGCGTGACCGCGAGTTCGCCGAAGCGAGCCTGCTGCCCTTCGCCGACGACCGCCTGCCCAACGCCGAACAAGAAAACGCCACGAGGAGTAATCGGCAATGACCACCTTCTGGAGTACGTATATCAGCGTACTGACCATCGGTAGCCTGATCGGCCTGACCTGGTTGCTGCTGTCCACCCGCAAGGGCGAGACACCCGGCAGCACCGACCAGACCATGGGCCACGCCTTCGATGGCATCGAGGAGTACGACAACCCGCTGCCACGCTGGTGGTTCTGGCTGTTCGTCGGCACCCTGGTGTTCGCCGCCGGCTACCTGGTGCTCTACCCTGGCCTGGGCAACTGGAAAGGCATCCTGCCCGGCTATGAAAATGGCTGGACCGGCGCCAACGAGTGGCAGAAGGAGATGGAACGCGCCGATGCCAAGTACGGGCCGATCTTCGCCAGGTTCGCCGCCATGCCGGTGGAAGAAGTGGCCAAGGACCCGCAAGCGCTGAAGATGGGCGGCCGCCTGTTCGCCTCCAACTGCGCCGTGTGCCACGGTTCCGACGCCAAGGGTTCCTACGGCTTCCCCAACCTGACCGACAAGGACTGGCGCTGGGGCGGCGAGCCGGAAACCATCAAGACCACCATCATGCTCGGTCGCCACGGTGTGATGCCGGCCTGGTCGGAAGTGATCGGCGAGCAGGGCGTGGCCGATGTGGCCGCCTTCGTGCTGACCAAGCTGGATGGCCGCAGCGTGCCGGAAGGCACCAAGGCCGACCCGGCCAACGGCGAGAAGATCTTCGCGGCCAACTGCGTGGCCTGCCACGGTGCGGAAGGCAAGGGTACGCCAGCGATGGGTGCACCCAACCTGACCCACCCGCAGGCGTTCATCTACGGTTCGAGCTTCGCCCAGTTGCAGCAGACCATCCGTTATGGCCGCCAGGGCCAGATGCCTGCCCAGCAGGACATCCAGGGCAACGACAAGGTCCACTTGCTGGCCGCGTACGTCTACAGCCTTTCGCAGGAAGGCGACAAGACTTCTGCACAGTAAGCCTTCGATCCATCTGAGGATTGACTGAAGCCGCCGCACCCGAACCGGGTGCGGCGGTTTTTTTCGTGCCTGCGGCAGAGTGTCGCACCCCTTCCGCGTACCTCCTTGCACCCCCTCCGAACGGGACTAAGCTTGTTGCCTCATGGGGCTTCAGGCGATGTCGACCCTACACCCCTGTCGGGTGATCTCACTTCGCCACAGCCGCGCAAACGCCGATGGCCCTTTGCTTTCCCCTAGTTTTCGCAGGGAGAAAGCGCGGAGTGTCGACGGGAATCGGTGCCTTGTTGGGCGTGCAATCCACAACAAAAATGGTGCACATAAATAATTGATTATTGTGTACAATTTGCGCGGTAGTTGGGTCGGAAGGGCCGCAGCAAAGGCCCTGGAGAGCCGTGGGACGGTACCTCTTGCGTTGCAATACCCACACTCCCTGTAGATACTTGCGCCGATTTCTCTACCTACAAAAACACCTAAAAACCGTGGAACCTTAGAATGAGCACAGCAATCAGTCCGACTGCTTATAACTATAAGGTCGTCCGCCAGTTCGCCATCATGACGGTGGTCTGGGGGATCCTTGGCATGGGCCTCGGTGTCTTCATCGCCTCGCAACTGGTCTGGCCGCAGCTGAACCTTGACCTGCCATGGACGAGCTTTGGACGCCTGCGCCCCTTGCACACCAACCTGGTGATCTTCGCCTTCGGCGGGTGTGCGCTGTTCGCCACTTCCTACTATGTCGTGCAGCGAACCTGCCAGACCCGACTGATCTCCGACAGCCTCGCGGCCTTCACCTTCTGGGGTTGGCAAGCGGTGATCGTCAGTGCACTGATCACCCTGCCCATGGGCTACACCACCACCAAGGAATACGCCGAGCTGGAATGGCCGATCGCCATTTTGCTGGCCATCGTCTGGGTAACCTACGCGGTGGTGTTCTTCGGCACCATCGTCAAGCGCAAGACCAAGCACATCTATGTCGGCAACTGGTTCTACGGTGCCTTCATCCTGGTCACCGCGATGCTGCACATCGTCAACCACATCTCGCTGCCGGTGAGCTTCTTCAAGTCGTACTCGGCCTACGCCGGCGCCACCGACGCGATGATCCAGTGGTGGTACGGGCACAACGCCGTGGGCTTCTTCCTGACCACCGGTTTCCTCGGCATGATGTACTACTTCGTGCCCAAGCAGGCCGAGCGTCCGATCTACTCGTACCGCCTGTCCATCGTGCACTTCTGGGCGCTGATCACCCTGTACATCTGGGCAGGTCCGCACCACCTGCACTACACCGCCCTGCCCGACTGGGCCCAGTCGCTGGGCATGGTGATGTCGATCATCCTCCTGGCACCCAGCTGGGGCGGCATGATCAACGGCATGATGACCCTTTCGGGCGCCTGGCATAAGCTGCGCACCGACCCGATCCTGCGCTTCCTGGTGGTGTCCCTGGCGTTCTACGGCATGTCGACCTTCGAAGGCCCGATGATGGCGATCAAGACCGTCAACTCGCTGTCCCACTACACCGACTGGACCATCGGCCACGTGCACGCCGGCGCCCTCGGCTGGGTGGCGATGATCTCCATCGGCGCCGTGTACCACATGATCCCGAAACTCTACGGTCGCGCGCAGATGCACAGCATCGGCCTGATCAACGCGCACTTCTGGCTCGCCACCATCGGCACCGTGCTCTACATCGCCTCGATGTGGGTCAACGGCATCACCCAGGGCCTGATGTGGCGTGCGATCAACGATGACGGCACCCTCACCTACTCCTTCGTCGAAGCCCTGCAAGCCAGCCATCCGGGCTACATCGTCCGCGCCCTGGGCGGTGCGTTCTTCGCCTCGGGCATGCTGCTGATGGCCTGGAACGTCCTGCGCACCGTACGCGCGTCGAAACCGGCCGAGGCTGCGGCCGCCGAACAGATCGTCGTCGTGGGAGCGCACTGATGAAGCACGAAGTAGTCGAGAAGAATATCGGCCTGCTGGCCTTCTTCATGGTCATCGCCGTGAGCATCGGCGGCCTGACCCAGATCGTTCCGCTGTTCTTCCAGGACGTCACCAACAAGCCGGTCGAAGGCATGAAGCCGCGCACCGCGCTGGAACTGGAAGGCCGCGACGTGTACATCCGCGAAGGCTGCGTCGGCTGCCACTCGCAGATGATCCGTCCGTTCCGCGCCGAGACCGAGCGCTACGGCCACTACTCGGTGGCCGGCGAAAGCGTCTGGGACCACCCGTTCCTCTGGGGTTCCAAGCGCACCGGGCCGGACCTGGCCCGGGTCGGCGGTCGTTACTCCGATGACTGGCACCGCGCGCACCTGTACAACCCGCGCAACGTCGTGCCCGAGTCGAAGATGCCGGCCTACCCGTGGCTGGTGGAAAACAAGCTCGATGGCAAGGATACCGCGAAGAAGATGGAAGTCCTGCGCACCCTGGGCGTGCCGTACACCGACGCGGATATCGCCGGTGCCCGCGACGCGGTCAAGGGCAAGACCGAAATGGACGCGCTGGTCGCGTACCTCCAGGGCCTCGGCACCATCATCAAAAGCAAACGGTGACTGCGATGGATATCGGGATGATTCGTGGCCTGGGCACCGTCGTGGTGATGGTGGCCTTCGTGGGCCTGGCGTTGTGGGTGTTCAGTTCTCGGCGCAAATCCGAGTTCGACGAAGCGACCATGCTGCCCTTCGCGGATGATCCCGAGGCCAGCAAGCACGTCGAGCAAGCGCAAGAGAAAGCGTCTAGGAGTAACAACGAATGACTACCTTCTGGAGTCTGTACGTCACCGTTCTGAGTCTGGGCACCATCTTCGCCCTGACCTGGCTGCTGCTCTCCACCCGCAAGGGCCAGCGCAGCGAAACCACCGAGGAAACCGTCGGCCATTCCTTCGACGGCATCGAGGAATACGACAACCCGCTGCCGAAATGGTGGTTCATGCTGTTCGTCGGCACCATCATCTTCGCCCTCGGCTACCTGGCGCTGTACCCGGGCCTGGGTAACTGGAAGGGCATCCTGCCGGGCTACCAGTATCTGGATACCGAGAAGCAAGTGCAGTTCGCCAACGGCCAGGCCGGCTGGACCGGCGTGCACGAGTGGGAGAAGGAAATGGCCCGCGCCGATGCGAAGTTCGGGCCGATCTTCGCCAAGTTCGCCGCCATGCCAATCGAAGAAGTGGCCAAGGATCCGCAAGCGTTGAAGATGGGCGGCCGTCTGTTCGCCTCGAACTGCTCGGTCTGCCACGGCTCCGACGCCAAGGGTTCCTACGGCTTCCCCAACCTCACCGACAATGACTGGCGCTGGGGTGGCGAACCGGAAACCATCAAGCAGACCATCATGGCCGGTCGCCATGGCGTGATGCCGGCCTGGGCCGAAGTCATCGGCGAGCAGGGCGTGGCGGATGTCGCTGCGTATGTGCTGACCAAGCTCGATGGCCGTACCCTGCCGGAAGGCACCAAGGCCGACCCGGCCAACGGGCAGAAGATCTTCGCCGCCAACTGCGTGGCCTGCCATGGTCCGGAAGGTAAAGGCACCCCGGCGATGGGCGCACCCAACCTGACCCACCCGCAGGCGTTCATCTACGGTTCGAGCTTCGCCCAGCTGCAGCAGACCATCCGTTATGGCCGCCAGGGCCAGATGCCGGCGCAGCAGGAAATCCAGGGCAACGACAAGGTCCACCTGCTGGCGGCCTATGTCTACAGCCTATCGCACAAGGATGAAAAACCGGCCGAGGCGCAGTAAGGCCCGGCGGTAGACAAGGCCCCGTCAGTGCAGGCTGGTGGGGCCTTTTTTCTTGGCAGATGGATGCAGTGGTGTTCTTCCGGGCCTCATCGCTGGCAAGCCAGCTCCCACAGTGACCGCGTCGCACCACAGACCCCTGTGGGAGCTGGCTTGCCAGCGATAGGGCCCGAAAGACCACCCTCAGTTGACCTGCATCAATTGACATCGCCATTACACCATTGCCAGCTGCAAACCAACGCGACCTAAGGTCGCACCCGCGCCCCGGGGCCCCTGCACAGGCGTATGATGCGGGCCAGAGCAGCAACACTTCTGACTGCGGTCGGCATGCACTGGCCGCGGCATTTTTCCACTGCCGTGGGACTGTAGACGATGAGCAAGCAGATTCCTGTACAAGACATCACCCCGCCTGCCAAGAACAAGAAAGACACTGGCGTCGACCTCTACGCTGCCCGGGAGAAGATCTACACCCGGGCCTTCACCGGTATCTTCCGCAACCTGCGCATGGCGGGCGGGGCCCTGCTGTTCCTGCTCTACTTCGGCACCGTATGGCTCGACTGGGGCGGACGCCAGGCCGTCTGGTGGGACCTGCCGGAGCGCAAGTTCTACATCTTCGGCGCGACCATCTGGCCCCAGGACTTCATCCTCCTCTCCGGCATCCTCATCGTCGCCGCCTTCGGCCTGTTCTTCATCACCGTGTTCGCCGGCCGTGTCTGGTGCGGCTACACCTGCCCGCAAAGCGTGTGGACCTGGATCTTCATGTGGTGCGAGAAGATCACCGAGGGCGACCGCAACCAGCGCATGAAACTGGACAAGGCGCCGATGAGCGGCAACAAGTTCCTGCGCAAGCTCGCCAAGCACAGCCTCTGGCTGCTGATCGGCTTCGTTACCGGCATCACCTTCGTCGGCTACTTCGCGCCGATCCGCGAGCTGCTGGTGGACTTCTTCACCGGCCAGGCCGATGGCTGGTCCTATTTCTGGGTCGGTTTCTTCACCCTCGCCACCTACGGCAACGCCGGCTGGCTGCGCGAACAGGTGTGCGTATACATGTGCCCCTACGCGCGCTTCCAGAGCGTGATGTTCGACAAGGACACCCTGATCGTCTCCTACGACCCGCGTCGCGGTGAGAACCGTGGCCCGCGTAAAAAGGACGTGGACTACAAGGCCAAGGGCCTCGGCGACTGCATCGACTGCACCATGTGCGTCCAGGTCTGCCCCACCGGCATCGACATCCGCGACGGCCTGCAGATCGAGTGCATCGGTTGTGCCGCCTGCATCGACGCCTGCGACAGCATCATGGACAAGATGAACTACCCGCGCGGGCTGATCAGCTACACCACCGAGCACAACCTGTCCGGGCAGAAGACCCACCTGCTGCGCCCGCGGCTGATCGGCTACTTCGTGGTCCTGCTGGCGATGATCGGCCTGCTGGCCACGGCCTTCCTCATGCGCCCGCTGGTCGGCTTAGACGTCAGCAAGGACCGCGTGCTGTACCGCGAGAACGCCCAGGGCTGGATCGAGAACGTGTACAGCCTGAAGGTCATGAACAAGGACCAGCGCGACCACGTCTACGTCCTCGAAGCCCAGGGCCTGCCGAACCTGCGGCTCGAAGGGGCCAGGGAAATCCGCGTCGCGGCCGGCGACATCGTCAGCCTGCCGGTGCAGCTGTCGGTCTCGCCCGAGCAGTTGCCGTCGACCACCAACGAAGTCACCTTCATTCTCCGGGACGCCGACGACAGCGCTTCGGAAGTCGAAGCCAAGAGCCGGTTCATCGGCCCGCAAATCCGTTAAGAGAGCACGCCAATGCCTGCAACGAACACCGTTCACAGCGTCTGGTACAAGAACCTCTGGCCTTGGATCATCATCGGCATCCTCGCCACCTCGGTGACCCTGAGCCTGACCATGGTCAGCATCGCGGTGAACAACCCGGACAACCTGGTCAACGACAACTACTACGAGGCCGGCAAGGGCATCAACCGCTCGCTGGACCGCGAGTTGCTGGGGCAGACCCTGAAGCTCAAGGCCAATGTGCACTTGGATGAAGTTACCGGTGAAGTGGAACTGCGCCTGACCGGCGACAGCCAGCCGCAGGCCCTGGAACTGAACCTGATCTCACCCACCCAGCCCGAGAAGGACCGCAAGATCGCCCTGGCCCTGAGCAGCGAGCCGGGACGGTACCTGGGACAACTGGAAGACAAGGTGGAAGGCCGGCGCTTCGTCGAGCTGCTGGGGACCGAGAAGGGGCAGACCTGGCGGTTGTTCGAGGAAGAGGATGTGGCCCACGGGGCGACCCTGGTGCTGGGTGATGAAGAGCTGAAGGGAGCCGAGCACCTGGACAAGTGAAGATGTGCTGTTGCTAATGGCCTCATCGCTGGCGAGCCAGCTCCCACAGGTCTTGTGCACGCCGCGAATCCTGTGGGAGCTGGCTTGCCAGCGATTGGGCTCACCACCGAAAGACCTGCGATAAGACAGTCATGACCACCCCACGCCTTGCTATCACTGCGCCCTGCCCGTCCCCGCCGACAGCCATTTCACCGCCGTCGTGCTCGGCGAACCCCGGCCATTCTGCTGCCCCGGCTGCCAGGCGGTGGCCGAGGCCATCGTTGCCGGCAAGCTGGAGAGTTATTACCAGCACCGCAGCGAAGCCAGCGCCAATCCCGATGCCCTGCCCCGCCAGTTGGCCGATGAACTGGCCCTGTACGACCGCGCCGATGTCCAGCAACCCTTCGTCCGCCATGAAGGTGAGCTGGCCGAAGCCACCCTGCTGGTCGAAGGCATCAGTTGCGCCGCCTGTGGCTGGCTGATCGAGAAACGCCTGCGCAGCCTGCCCGGCGTCGCCGAAGCGCGCCTGAACCTGTCCAATCACCGTCTGCTGGTGAGCTGGGCCGACAGTCAGTTACCACTGTCCAGCCTGCTCGCCGAACTGCGCCGGATCGGCTACGCCGCCCACCCCTACCAGCCCGACCGCGCCGCCGAGCAACTGGCCGGGGAAAACCGTACCGCCCTGCGCCAGCTCGGCGTGGCCGGCCTGCTGTGGTTCCAGGCGATGATGGCGACCATGGCCACCTGGCCCGAATTCAACATCGACCTCAGCCCCGAAATGCACACCATCCTGCGCTGGGTGGCGATGTTCCTGACCACGCCCATCGTTTTCTACAGTTGCGCGCCGTTCTTCCGTGGCGCCGCCCGTGACCTGCGCACCCGCCACCTGACCATGGACGTCTCGGTGTCGCTGGCCATCGGCCTGGCCTATGCCGCTGGGATCTGGACCGCAATCACCGGCAGCGGCGAGCTGTATTTCGATGCGGTGGGCATGTTCGCCCTGTTCCTGCTCGCTGGCCGCTACCTGGAGCGCCGCGCCCGCGAGCGCACTGCCGCGGCCACCGCGCAACTGGTCAACCTGCTGCCAGCCTCGTGCCTGCGCCTGGATGCCGCCGGCAACAGCGAGCGCATCCTGCTGCGCGAACTGCAGATCGGCGACCGCGTGCAGGTCCGGCCCGGCGCGGTGATACCGGCCGACGGGCGCATCGTCGACGGCCAGTCGAGCATCGACGAATCCCTGCTGACCGGCGAATACCTGCCCCGCCCGCGGCAGACCGGCGACAGCGTCACCGCCGGCACCCTCAATGTGGAAAGCGTACTGACCGTGGAGGTCCAGGCCCTGGGCCACGACACCCGGCTTTCCGCCATCGTCCGCCTGCTGGAGCGGGCGCAGTCGGAAAAGCCGCGCCTGGCGGAAATCGCCGACCGCGCCTCGCAATGGTTCCTGCTGTTCAGCCTGGTCGCCGCCCTCGGCATCGGCCTGCTGTGGTGGCAGATCGACGCCGAGCGGGCCTTCTGGATCGTCCTGGCGATGCTGGTGGCGACCTGCCCTTGCGCCCTGTCCCTCGCCACCCCGACCGCCCTCACCGCGGCCACCGGCACCCTGCACCGCCTTGGCCTGCTGCTGACCCGCGGCCATGTGCTGGAAGGCCTGAACCAGATCGACACGGTCATCTTCGACAAGACCGGCACCCTCACCGAAGGTCGCCTGACCCTGCGCGCCATCCGCCCGCTGGCCGGGCTCGATGCCGATCACTGCCTGCGCCTTGCCGCTGCCCTGGAAAACCGCTCCGAACACCCGATCGCCCGCGCTTTCGGCCGCACCGCCGCAGTGGCCGAAGCGGTGCAAAGCACCCCGGGCCTGGGCCTGGAAGGCCAGGTCGAAGGCCGCCTGCTGCGTATCGGCCAGGCTGCCTTCAGTTGCGGGCCGAGCGGCGCGCCAGTGCCGCCGATGCCCGACGAACCCGGCCAATGGCTGCTGCTCGGCGACCAGCAAGGCCCGCTGGCCTGGTTCGTCCTCGACGACCGCCTGCGCCACGACGCCGCCGACCTGCTCGACGCCTGTCGCGCCCGTGGCTGGCGAACCCTGCTGCTGTCCGGCGACAGCTCGCCGATGGTCGCCAGCGTCGCTGCCGAGCTGAACATCGACCAGGCCGTCGGCGGCCTGCGCCCGGACGACAAGCTGCAGCGCCTCAAGGCCCTGCAGGCCGAAGGGCGCAAGGTGCTGATGCTGGGCGACGGGGTCAACGACGTGCCGGTGCTGGCGGCGGCGGATATCAGCATCGCCATGGGCTCGGCCACCGACCTGGCCAAGACCAGCGCCGACGCGGTGCTGTTGTCCAACCGCCTCGACAGCCTGGTGCAGGCCTTCGTCCTGGCCCGCCGCACCCGGCGGATCATCATCGAGAATCTGTGCTGGGCCGCGCTCTACAATGGCCTTATGCTGCCGTTTGCCGCCCTCGGCTGGATTACCCCGGTGTGGGCGGCGGTCGGCATGTCGGTCAGTTCGCTGATCGTGGTGCTCAATGCCCTGCGCCTGACCCGGCTGCGCGGCAGCGTGGCGGCGCAGCCCGCACCCGCCGCGGCCCATGCCGCGCCCGCCTGAGGAACTGCCATGCCCGCACTCTACGTGATGATTCCCGCCGCTCTGGTCCTGGTCGGCATCGCCGTGTACATCTTCTTCTGGGCAGTGGACAGCGGCCAGTACGAGGACCTCGACGGCCCGGCCCACAGCATCCTGTTCGATGACCAGGACCCCAAGCACCAGGCTGCGGTAAAAGGCGAGGAAACCGCCACGGACGACAAGCCGGAGCCGCCTGCCCGTGGTTGAACTGCTGCCCCTGCTCGGCTCCGCCTTGATCCTCGGCCTGCTCGGCGGCGGCCATTGCCTGGGCATGTGCGGCGGCCTGATGGGCGCACTGACCCTGGCCATCCCGCCCGAACAGCGCGGCCGCCGCCTGCGCCTGCTGATTGCCTACAACCTTGGCCGCGTGCTCAGCTACGCCAGCGCCGGCCTGCTGCTGGGCCTGGCCGGCTGGGCCCTGGCCGGCAGCCCGCTGGCCACGGCGATGCGCGTGCTTGCCGCGCTGTTGTTGATCGCCATGGGCCTGTACCTGGCCGGCTGGTGGAGCGGCCTGACCCGGGTGGAAGCCCTGGGGCGTGGCCTGTGGCGGCATATCCAGCCAGTGGCGACGCGCCTGCTGCCGGTTTCCAGCCTGCCTCGCGCCCTGCTGCTGGGCGCCCTGTGGGGCTGGCTGCCCTGCGGCCTGGTCTACAGCACCCTGCTCTGGGCCGCCAGCCAGGGCAGCGCCATCAACAGCGCCCTGCTGATGCTGGCGTTCGGCGTCGGCACCTGGCCGGTCCTGCTCGCCACCGGCCTGGTCGCCGAGCGCAGCAACGCCCTGCTGCGCCAGCGCGGGGTGCGCATCGCCGGTGGCCTGCTGGTGATCCTGTTCGGCCTGTGGACCCTGCCCGGCCCGCACCAGCACTGGCTCATGGGCCACTGAAGCGGGCTTGATGCAAATCAACACCGATGTACGTGGCGCTCCCTAGACTCCGGACACTGCCGTAATTCCTGGGACTGCCACCATGTACGACGCCCTCCAATGGGACTCTGACCTGATCCGCCGCTACGATCTGGCCGGCCCGCGCTACACCTCCTACCCGACCGCGGTGCAACTGCACAGCGAGATCGGCTCCTTCGACCTGCTCCATGCCCTGCGCGACAGCCGTCGCGCGGCGCGTCCGCTGTCCCTGTACGTTCATGTGCCGTTCTGCGCCAACATCTGCTACTACTGCGCCTGCAACAAGGTCATCACCAAGGACCGCGCCCGCGCCCAGCCCTACCTGCAACGCCTGGAGCAGGAAATCCAGCTGATCGCCTGCCACCTCGACCCGGGACAGACCGTGGAGCAGTTGCACTTCGGCGGCGGCACCCCGACCTTCCTCAGCCACGTCGAACTGCGCGAACTCATGGCCCACCTGCGCCAGCACTTCAACCTGCTGGACGATGATTCCGGCGACTACGGCATCGAGATCGACCCGCGCGAGGCCGACTGGTCGACCATGGGCCTGCTCCGCGAACTGGGCTTCAACCGCGTCAGCCTCGGCGTACAGGACCTCGACCCGGCCGTGCAGCGGGCGATCAACCGCCTGCAGAGCCTGGAGCAGACCCGCACCATCATCGAAGCGGCGCGCACCCTGCAATTCCGCTCGATCAACCTCGACCTGATCTACGGCCTGCCCAAGCAGACCCCGGAAGGCTTCGCCCGCACCGTCGAGGAAGTGATCAAGCTGCAGCCCGACCGCCTCTCGGTGTTCAACTACGCACACCTGCCGGAACGCTTCATGCCCCAGCGGCGCATCGACAGCAGCGACCTGCCGGCCCCGGCGGCCAAGCTGGAAATGCTCCACCGCACCATCGAGCAACTGACAGGCGCCGGCTACCGCTACATCGGCATGGACCATTTCGCGCTGCCCGACGACGAACTGGCCATCGCCCAGGAAGAAGGCACCCTGCAGCGCAATTTCCAGGGCTACACCACCCACGGCCACTGCGACCTGATCGGCCTGGGCGTGTCGTCCATCAGCCAGATCGGCGACCTGTACTGCCAGAACAGCAGCGACCTGGCCGACTACCAGAACGCCCTCGACGCCGCGCAACTGGCGACCCGTCGCGGGCTGATCTGCAACCAGGACGACCGCGTGCGCCGGGCCGTGATCCAGGACCTGATCTGCCATTTCGAGCTGGATTTCGAGCGCATCGAACAGGCCTTCACCATCGACTTCCACGGCTACTTCAAGGAGCTATGGCCGGCATTGAAAGTGATGGCCAAGGACGGTCTGATCGAACTGCGCAGCGACGGCATCAGCGTGCTGCCGGCCGGACGCCTGCTGGTGCGCTCGGTGTGCATGGTGTTCGACGCGTATCTGGACCTGAGCAACCGCCAGCGTTTCTCGCGGGTGATCTAGACCAGCAGCTTCATGGCCTTGCCGACCTGGTCCGGTGTCAGATCGGCCTGGCTCATGGCCCGGACCAGTCCGAAATTGACGGTATTCAACGACGCGGACAATGCGCTGACCCGGGCTTGCAAGGCGGCAGTCTTTTTCTGCATTTCAACCGGATCGAGGGAACGATCGCGCATCAACGCCTGGAGCTGGCGGTTGGCCTCGGCCAGTTCCCTTTGCAGTTTGCGGATCATCTTGAGCAACTGACGAACGGACTCGGGCAGCCCACTTTCGTCGATATCGGCGTCGCCCTGCTGTTTGCTGGCGACTTCCAGGCCCTTGAGGGACAGGTCGACCTTGATCCCCTCGGACGGCGCGGAACCGCTCTGGCGCGCCTCTTCAGCCTGTTTGGCGGAGGTTTGCGCCTGATTGGCGAGGATTGCCTGGCGAGTGCTCTTGATATCGACGGTCAGCATGGCGCGGCCTGCCTGGGGAAAAAGATCCATGAAGGGGTATCGGCGGCAAAGCCGCGAACTTGAGCGGGAGGCGCACCAAAACAGAGCAAGCTGGCCTACAGTAGCCCGGCTGGGTTACCCTTGCATTCTATGTGTGCTTTCCCACAAGGATCGATGAAATGTCTGAGCCAGTTAAACTGCGCCCTCACAACCAGGCTCATTGCAAGGATTGCAGCCTGGCGCCCCTGTGCCTGCCGTTGTCGCTGAACCTGGAAGACATGGACGCACTGGATGAAATCGTCAAACGCGGGCGACCCCTGAAGAAAGGCGAGTTTCTGTTCCGGCAGGGTGACAACTTCGGCTCTGTCTACGCGGTGCGCTCCGGCGCCCTGAAAACCTTCAGCCTCAGCGATGGCGGCGAAGAGCAGATCACCGGCTTCCACCTGCCCAGCGAACTGGTCGGGCTGTCCGGCATGGACACCGAGGCCTATCCGGTCTCGGCCCAGGCCCAGGAAACCACCTCGGTGTGCGAGATTCCGTTCGAGCGCCTGGACGAGCTGTCGGTGCAACTGCCGCAATTGCGTCGCCAGTTGATGCGGGTGATGAGCCGGGAGATTCGCGACGACCAGCAGATGATGCTGCTGCTCTCGAAGAAAACCGCCGACGAACGCATCGCCACCTTCCTGGTCAACCTCTCCGCACGCTTCCGCGCCCGTGGCTATTCGGCCAACCAGTTCCGCCTGAGCATGTCGCGCAACGAAATCGGCAATTACCTGGGCCTGGCGGTGGAAACCGTATCCCGGGTGTTCACCCGCTTCCAGCAGAACGGCCTGATCGAGGCCGAAGGCAAGGAAGTGCGCATCCTCGACCCGATCCAGCTCTGCGCGCTGGCCGGTGGCGCACTGGAAGCCTGATTCCTCGCGCGAACGGGTATACTGACGGGCGTTTTGCCCACCAGGATACCCGTTCCATGCCCAGCGACAGCTTTGACCTCAAATCCCTCATCCGCCCGGTCGTGGACTTCCCCAAGCCCGGCGTGATCTTCCGTGACATCACCCCGCTGTTCCAGTCGCCCCGCGGGCTGCGCCATGTCATGGACCAATTCATCGAGCGGTATGTCGAGGCCGACTTCAGCCATATCGGCGCCATGGATGCCCGTGGCTTCCTGATCGGCTCGATCATCGCCCATGAACTGAACAAGCCGCTGATCCTGTTCCGCAAGCAGGGCAAACTGCCGGCCGATGTGATCAGCCAGGGCTACCAGACCGAATACGGCGAAGCCTTCCTGGAAGTGCATGCCGACAGCCTGTGCGAAGGCGACAAGGTACTGATCTTCGACGACCTGATCGCCACTGGCGGGACCTTGCTGGCGGCGGCAAGCCTGGTGCGGCGAATGGGCGCTGCGGTGTATGAAGCGGCGGCGATCATCGACCTGCCGGAGCTGGGCGGCTCGCAGAAGCTGCGCGAAGCGCAGGTGGAGACGTTCTGCCTGACCGAGTTTTCGCTCAGCGAATACTGATCGGCTTCAGGGCCTCATCGCTGGCAAGCCAGCTCCCACAGGTTCACTGCAAGGCTTTGGCCTGAGGTGATCCCTGTGGGAGCTGGCTTGCCAGCGATGAGGCCCTGAAAAACAACACAAGATTCAGAGGGAAATTGGTTTACGCCCGGCAAACGAGTGAGCCAGCGTCCCACCATCCACCAGCTCCAGTTCCCCGCCCAGCGGCACCCCATGGGCGATCCGCGAGGCCACCAGGCCCTTGTCCGCCAGCAACTGGGCGATGTAATGCGCCGTCGCCTCGCCTTCCACCGTCGGGTTGGTCGCCAGGATCACCTCGGTAAAGGTGCCCTGCTCCTCGATCCGCGCCATCAACTGCGGAATGCCGATCGCCTCGGGCCCCAGGCCATCCAGCGGCGACAGATGCCCCTTGAGCACGAAATAACGCCCGCGATAGCCGGTCTGCTCCACCGCGTAGACGTCCATCGGCCCTTCCACCACGCACAGCAGCGTGTCGTCACGGCGCGGATCAGCGCATTGCGGGCACAACTCCTGCTCGGTCAGGGTGCGGCACTGACGGCAATGGCCAACCCCTTCCATGGCCTTGGTCAACGCCTCGGCCAGGCGCGTACCGCCACTGCGGTCGCGCTCGAGCAGTTGCAAGGCCATGCGCTGGGCGGTTTTCTGGCCCACGCCCGGCAGGGTGCGCAAGGCGTCGATCAACTGGCGAATCAGGGGACTGAAGCTCATGGTAAAAGGCCCGGCAAATCATCGAATGGGAGAAACGACGGTGGGAGCGACGACCTCAAGGCCGTGCTCCCACCGTGGGTACAGCGGATGCCGTCTTAAAACGGCATCTTGAAGCCAGGAGGCAACTGCATCCCGGCAGTCATGCCGCTCATCTTGTCCTGGCTGTTCTGCTCGACCTTGCGCACGGCGTCGTTGACGGCGGCGGCGATCAGGTCTTCCAGTACTTCCTTGTCTTCCTGCATCAGGCTGTCGTCCAGGCTGATGCGCTTGACGTCATGACGACCGGTCATGACCACGCTGACCAGGCCGGCGCCGGATTGACCGGTCACTTCGGCGTTGGCCAGTTCTTCCTGCATCTTGGCCATCTTTTCCTGCATCTGCTGCGCCTGCTTCATCAGGCCGGCCATGCCACCTTTCATCATGAGAAATCACCTCGGTAGTTGTATGACTCACCGCGCACCGGGCGCGGCGCTGGATAGGGGTTATTCGCCTTGGGTCACCACGGCGTCGACAGGTTCAATAGTATCGTGGCGCACGCTGGCACCGAACTTCTGGATCATTTGCTGGATGAACGGGTCGTTCTCGATCGACTGCTCGGCCTCGCGCTGGCGGTTGGCGCGCTTGCGTGCCGCGGCCTGGGCCGGGGTTTCCTGCTCGGGGCGGATCAGCTCGATGCTCAGGTTCAGGGTGCGGCCCAGGTGCTGGTTCAGCGCCTCGTTCAGGCGGCGCTGCTGGGTGGCGTTGAACAGGGCACTGTGGTTCGGGTCCAGGTGCAGCAGCCAGTTGTCGCCTTCGGCGCTGACCAGGGTGCAGTTGGCCGCGATGCTCCCGGTCATGCCGGAAATCGGCAGGTGCGGGAACAGCTCCAGCCATTGCAAGGCCAGGCCCGTGGCCGGTTGCGCAGCGGGCTCGGGTTCCGGCTCCGGGGCCGGCTCGGCGCTGAGTTCGGCGGCGTGCTCGGTGGCCAGTTCGTCCAGGTAGCTGTAGCCGGCCGGGTCCACTTCGCCCATGTAGTAATCGTCGTCCGGCGGTGGCTCGTCGTCGCGGTCCATGCCGGCGGGGGCGTAGGCCTGGTCGTCGTGGGGCGGCTCTTCGCGCGGGGCGGCAGGCGGCGCGGCGGCGACAGGGGCCGGGGCTGGCTCGGGTTCAGGTGCAGCGACAGGCGCAGGAATCGGGTCTTCCCAGGGCAGGTCGGTGACTTCCTCGATTTCCGGCTCGGGCTCGGCTGCGACGACGGGCTCGGCTTCCGGCTCGGGTTGCGGCGCTGGCTCGGGCTCAGGCTCGGGCACCGCCTCGACGACCGGAGCGGGAGCACTGACAGGCTGCGGGGCGGGTGCGGCGATCGCAACCGGGGCCACCGGTGCCGGGGAATCAGTCGTGGCCTGGCTGATCCCCACTGGCTTTAGTGTCGTGCCCGGGGCATCGCCGCTGTCGGCCGGGCGGAACGCCAGCATGCGCAGCAACACCATCTCGAAGCCGCCACGCGGGTCGGGTGCCAAGGGCAGGTCACGCCGGCCGATCAGGCCCATCTGGTAGTAGAACTGCACATCCTCGGCCGGCAGGGCCTGGGCCAGCGCCAGTACCTTGTCGCGGTCGCCCTGGCCGTTGTCCACCGCCTCGGGCAGCGCCTGGGCGATGGCCACGCGGTGCAGCACGTTGAGCATTTCCGACAACACGCCGTTCCAGTCCGGCCCCTGCTCGGCCAGATGGCGCACGGCCTCCAGCAGCGCCCGGGCATCGCCTTCCAGCAAGGCCTGGAGCACGCCGTAGACCTGGCCATGGTCGAGGGTACCGAGCATCGCCCGCACATCGGCAGCCAGGACCTTGCCCTCGCCAAAGGCGATGGCCTGGTCGGTCAGGCTCATGGCGTCGCGCATCGACCCGTCGGCAGCGCGGCCGAGCAACCACAGGGCATCGTCCTCGAAGGGCACGTTCTCCACACCGAGCACATGGCTCAGGTGCTCGACCACCCGTTCGGGGGTCATGTTCTTCAGGGAGAACTGCAGGCAGCGGGACAGGATGGTCGCCGGCAGTTTCTGCGGGTCGGTGGTGGCCAGGATGAACTTGACGTAGGGCGGCGGCTCTTCCAGGGTCTTCAGCAGGGCGTTGAAGGAATGGCTGGAAAGCATGTGCACTTCGTCGATCAGGTAGACCTTGAAGCGCCCGCGGCTCGGCGCGTACTGCACGTTATCCAGCAGTTCGCGGGTGTCCTCGACCTTGGTCCGGCTCGCGGCGTCGATCTCGATCAGATCGACGAAGCGGCCCTCGTCGATCTCCCGGCACACCGAGCAGGTGCCGCAGGGGGTCGAGGTGATGCCGGTTTCGCAGTTCACGCACTTGGCGATGATCCGCGCGATGGTAGTCTTGCCGACCCCGCGGGTGCCGGTGAACAGATAGGCATGGTGCAGTCGCTGGTTATCGAGTGCGTTGATCAAGGCCTTGAGCACGTGGGTCTGGCCGACCATTTCGCGGAACGAGCGCGGACGCCATTTACGTGCAAGGACCTGATAACTCATGAAAAACGTCGCAACCTGAACGAGCGGGGAGAGACCGCTAATGCTAGCGGAGCGGGGGCAAAATTGCATCCTGCCATTCATTAGCGCCACGAACCCTGTGGGAGCTGGCTTGCCAGCGATTGCGATGGTGAATTCACTACTGCAATCGCTGGCAAGCCAGCTCCCACAGGGTTCGCGGTGTGCTTCAGAGAAGGCATGCTGCCAGGAACAGCCCGCAGCCGAACACCACATGCGTCATCAAACTCCGCCCCCGGTTCCGCCACGGCGTCGGCGTTCTGCTGGCAAAGAACCCCGCCCCCATCGCCGGCTGCATCACGCACCACGGCGCCAGCACCGTCGCAATCCCGAAGAGCAAGGCCGGAGCCAGTGTCGGCTGGCGCAACCAGCCTTCTCCCACCAGCCCCACCAACCCGGCCGCGAACAGCAACCCTATCGCATAATGCAGCACCCAGCCCCAGGCCAGCTCGTGGGCCACAGGTTCACTCCTGGCAATCCCCTGATGATGCACGCGCCCCTTCAACAAATGCCCGGCCCAGCGCCCGAGCATGGCGTAATTCAGGGTGGCGACCCCAAGCCGCTTGAGCAACAGCGTCCACAGGTCCATGACCAGCGTGGCACCCACCCCGATCAACACAATGGAAAACATGGCAAATCCCCTCGGCACGTTGACGAAATCGAAACATGCCGCGCAGGATAGAAGTTGAAGTCAACTTCAAGTCAAGGGTTCGCCAATGGACATTGCCGACGTCGCCAAACGCACCGGAGTACCAGCCTCGACGCTGCGCTACTACCAGAAGATCGGCCTGCTCCAGTCCCTCGCCGGCCACGGCCAGCGGCGCCAGTTCGCGGCGGACGTGGAAGACCGCCTGGCCCTGATCGCCCTGGGCCAGGCGGCGGGTTTTTCCCTGGATGAGGTGGGCGCGATGCTGGTGGACCTGCAGGTGGACCGGCACATGCTGGTGGCCAGGGCCGACGAGATCGATGCGCAGGTCAAGCGCTTGCAGGCGATGAGCAAGGGGCTGCGGCATGCGGCGCAGTGTCCGGAGAAGGATCACCTGGCGTGTCCGACGTTTCGGCGGTTGATGAAGGTGTCGTTGCTCAGGCGCTGAGCGAAGCTTCGCCGCCGGCAGCCGGTTGCACCTGGTGCAAAGGCTAAATACGCTTCGTCAGCCATTGAACACCATCCACCGAAGACGCTTGAAAGGGACCCCGCATGATCTTCAAATCCGATGACGAAGCCATCGCCGAACGCTATTTCCGCTCTTCCCAGGACATCGGCTCGCTGTTCGCGATCAGTGCCGGCCTGACCTGCCTGCAATTCCAGGATCCACGACCTTTCGCCATGATCGTCACCGCCTTGTTCTTCCTTTGGGCGTTTCTCTCGGGAGGCGCTTATCGTCGAATCGCCAAGGCGTACCTGAAGCAGTATCCCGGTGTTCTCGGTGGGATTCGGTTTGCTGTCACCAAGTTGCCACTGGTGCTGTGCAGCCTGACGTTTCTCGCCCTGATCATGATGGGCGTGCTGACTGCGGAGCGAATTCTGCAATTTGGCAAGCTTCTACCCGTCTCTCCGTTCTGAAAAGGGAAACGGTCCGGCTTGCCGTGCTGCTCAACTGAAAACCGGCCCCCTCGTTTTACTTCGCGCAACGCCAGGCAGGCGCGGAGAGATGCTCATGGAAAAAGTCGGACAGCGCCCTGATCTTCGCTGGCCGCGTCCGTGCAGACGGCGTGACGAAGTACAACCCTCCCCGCGTCATGCTCCACTGCGGAAGGATTCGCTCCAGACGCCCATCGGCCAGGTACTCGCTGGCTATGAACTCGGGCAGTTCCGCAATGGCGAGCCCTTCGAGCAAGACCGGCAACAGCGCATCGGAGTTGGTGACCCGCAGCGGCCCTGTGGGCAACACGTCTTCTTCCGTCCCCGACGCGTCAGTAAAGCGCCACACCTGGCTCCGGGCACGGTAGGCATAGCTGAGACAGGGGGCATCAGCCAGATCCCTTGGATGTTGCGGACGACCGTGCCGCTGCAGATAGGCCGGCGCCGCCACCAGCACCTGCGTGACGGCGCAGAGGCGCCTGGCTACCAGGGAGGAATCGGGCAACGCGGCAATCCGCAGTGCCGCGTCGAAACCTTCTGCAACCAGGTCCACCGAGGCATCGGAGAGATGCAGGTCGATGGACAGCCCGGGGTACTGGCGAATCAATTTCGGCAGCAATGGCGCCACCCAACGCAACCCGAACGACATCGGCACCGCCAGCCGCACCTGCCCACGGGGTTGCACCGACAGCTCCATGGCCTGCCCTTCGACCTCCTCGGCCTGTCGATAGATCTCGCTCGCCTTGCCGACCATGCCATGCCCGAACTCGGTCAACGACAGTTGTCGTGACGTGCGGTTGAACAGCCGTCCGCCCAAGCGCTCTTCGAGGCGGGCAACCGCACGTGACACTGTCGGCACCGAGACGCCCATGACCCGCGCCGCCGCCGCGAACGACCCTTCTTCAGCCACCTTGGCGAACATGGCCAGGCCTTCAAAATCCGGAAGTTTGCTCATTTCATTTCTGCAACGATGAGTTTCAAACGATTCTATTTTGGTTTTATCTGATCGTCGATACGCTTCTCCCACCGAAACAAACACCCTCTTGGAGAAGCATCATGAACGGTAAGCTTGAAGGCAAAATCGCAATCGTCACCGGTGGCACCAGCGGCATCGGCCTGGCCACTGCAAAGCTCTTCGCCAGCGAAGGCGCAACCGTCTACATCACGGGCCGTCGCCAGGCGGAACTGGACGCCGCCGTGGCGCTGATCGGCAACGCGACCGGCGTGCAGGTCGACTCCTCGAAGGTGGAGCAACTGGACGCGTTCTACCAGCAGGTAAAAGCGCAACACGGTCGCATCGACGTGCTGTTCGCCAATGCCGGTGGCGGCTCGATGCTGCCGCTGGGCGAAATCACCGAGGCGCACTACCACGACACCTTCGACCGCAACGTCAAGGGCACGCTGTTCACCGTGCAGCAGGCGCTGCCGCTGTTGGCACAAAATGCCTCGGTGATTCTCACCGGCTCCACCGCAGGCAGTTCCGGCACCCCGGCGTTCAGCGTGTACGCGGCGTCCAAGGCCGCCGTACGAGCCTTTGCCCGCAACTGGATTCTTGATCTGAAAGACCGGAATGTTCGGGTCAACACCATCAGCCCGGGTGCCACCCGTACCCCGGGCCTGGTGGAACTCGCCGGCCCCGACGCTGCGCAACAGCAAGGCCTGCTGGACTACCTGGCTTCGCAGATCCCGCTGGGTCGCGTCGGCGAACCGGAAGAAATCGCCAAGGCCGCATTGTTCCTGGCGTCCAGCGATGCCAGCTTTGTGAATGGGGCAGAATTGTTCGTTGATGGTGGCCAGGCGCAAATCTGATCTTGAGGGCGCTTCATCTTTACAAGCACGAAAAGGGGCAGATCCATTGCCGCTGCGCAGTCCCGCCGGCAAATGGATCGACCCCTTTGTTATTTCAAGCGAGGACGGCAGCGGTACGCTGCCCGCCAAGCAAAGCGACTTGCACCGACTCACTGACATCAACGATGCTTTTCCGAGTTTCCCCCTCCTCTTGATGCAGGTTCAGCGAATGCCCCTGAGTTTTTACAAGATGCACGCCAACGGCGATGACTTTGTAATCGTCGACGCCAGAACCGCCCAAGTCCCGATCACCGAACACCTCGCCCGCAAAATGGGTGACCGCAACCGGGGTGTCGGCTTCAATCAACTGGCGCTACTGCGTGCCTGTGATGACGCCGATGCGCAGGTGCTGTTCTGGAATGCCGACGGCTCCCCCCTGGACACCTGCGGAAGCGCAACCCGCGGTGCCGCCGATATCCTCATGCGCGAAAGCGACACCTCGTCCGTAGTCTTGCGAACCAACCGTGGCCGCCTCACCTGCACACGAACCGCCACCGACGAGATCTCGGTCAGCATGGGGCAACCGATGCTCGACTGGGCCGAAATCCCTTTGGCGCGAGAACTGGACACCGCCTCTCTGCCCATTGCCGGCAATCCCGCCGCCGTGAGCATGGGCAACCCGCACTGCACCTATTTCGTGGATGACCTGACGGCGGTGGACGTTGCCGCCGTTGGGCCTGCGCTGGAAAAGAACCTGCTGTTTCCCGCCAGGACAAATGTGCACTTCGTCCAGGTCATCAACCGACAGCACATTCGTCTGCGTATCTGGGAGCGAGGCGGAGGCGTGCCCCAGGGTTCAGGCTCCTGCTCATGTGGCGCTGCGGTGAATGGCATTCGCCGTGGGTTGCTGGATGACGTGGTCCGGGTCGAATGTGATGGCGGGAGTGTCACGGTTCAGTGGGATGGGGTTGGCGCCGTGATGCTGACCGGCCCGGTGGAAATGTTGTTCTCCGGGAAACTGGCGGAGGGCTTTTTGAACCGCTGACATCCCAGCTGATTCACCTAGCTAAAAATGTCGCATTTAGCGGCAAAACTTCCTCGATTTCCGACTTTCTTGTAGGCAATTTCCCAAGCATACTCCCCGACCCCGCCTGGTGGTTGCGTCCCGTGGAAACGGTGCCTAGTCTGCGTCGGTCGTCGCAAATTCGGCGACCGGATTAGCAGTCCGACATTGGTAACCACCAGCAACCAGTTATGGCGGCTGTGCGTGTGGGCACCTTCGGGTGCGCCGGGTTCCCAATGTCCTGGTCTGCTAACTCACGTACGGTCGCCACCCTTCGTCTAGCAGCGCCGCGTGGCGACTCCGATCCCTACATTGGAGTTTCACCATGAAAAAGCTGGTACCTGATCCACCGCCCGCCCTTTGCGTAGGGCCTGGCCTTTCACATGAAGAAGCCATCAAGCGCGCGGCGGAGCATCTCAATAGAGCGATACTCAGGGCTGCCTACTTGCCCGATCCGCCTGATGCGAGGCATAGGGAAATGCTCAGTGATGCGGTGCTGAACATGAGGATTTCCAAGGCGCTGTTGGCGCTTGCGGTAGCGGAGTCGCCGTTGACGGTAGCGGTATGAACAAAGGCCGTAGAGTTTGTCTCTGCGGCCTTTTAGTTTCGCAACCTAGGCTCTGTAGGAAATCCCAAGAAACCCAATCGGCGCCCTTCGGAAGCTGAAATTCTGTAGGGTTTCCGGCCATCTACGGGAAGGAATTCTGTGATGGCAAAGCGTTACGAACTCTCGGATGAGGCCCGGGGTGTGGTCGCCGATCTCTTCATTGAAACTCATGGTCGAGGGCAACCGCGCCTGAGCGATCGCCTGACGCTCGATGGCGTGCTTTGGGTGCTCTGCTCGGGTGCTGCATGGCGAGATATGCCGGAGCGCTTCGGCCCATGGTCAACGGTGTATCAACGGTTTCGCGGCTGGCGAAAATCAGGGGACAGTCGAACAGATGCTCAAACGCTTGCACCTGAGATTGAATGAGCAAGGCTTGATCGATCTGCAAACCTGGATGATCGACTCAACCGCCGTAAGCGCAACCCGAGCCCCATCTTGCGCTCGGAAAAAAGGGGGCCTGCCGAGCCTGCCGATCACACTCTAGGCCGCAGTCGCGGTGGCCTGACAACCAAAATCCATATGCTCTGCGCTGCCAACGGGACACCGTTGCGCTTCCTCCTTTCTGGCGGTCAAGCCAGTGACATCAGCTATGCCCAGCCATTGCTCGACGACGTCAGCATTCCATCAAACCAACCTGGCCGCCCGCATAAACGCTGCAAATGGTTGCTTGCTGACAAGGGTTACGACGCCGAAGCACTACGCCGCTACTGCGACCAATATCGAATGCAGCCCGTCATCCCGATGCGCTCGATGAAGCGCAAGCCCAAGCTTGGTTTACCCAGACTGTTTGATCGGACTAAGTACCGACAGCGCAACATCCTCGAGCGCATGCTTGGCTGGCTGAAGAGAACCGCCGCATCGTGACACGCTTCGACAAGCTCTCGAAAAGCTATGCCGCCATGGTCTCACTAGCTTGTTCCATGCGGTGTTTGCGACATCTCTTTTCGTACAGCGCCTAGGCAAGGCTAAACCAAATAAAGAACATGCTATGTTTGCTTAATTTTTTTTTACCCCGATTCCGCTCTGAAAATCTTCAATAATTCTTTTTTCAAACAATCCATCAGCATATCGCTTTAGTTCAGGGCCACGCAACCTTTGAATTACAACATCAAGAGATTCATCCTTACCGAAGAGACTCCTCTGCATTAATCTTTCAGTAATCTCAGTTGGCAAACCATATTCCTCAAGAGAGGAAAAACTGTCAGGCTGAAATAAATGCTCAATCGAGGCCGCAAAGGGAATATAGTTACACCCACTCAGCCCTCTCGCCGCCAATACAAAGGCTGCAATATCATTTAAAGCAGAAAGATATTTAGGGTAGTTAAAAGATGCCCACCCACGTATGAAAGCGAGTACATTCTCAACCGCCTCATCGGCTGCCGAGCCATACTCCATCTGATTGATAATTTTCTGCTTTCTAAATACCGGGACGCTCTTGAGCCTAAACAAATCCCATATCCACTTCGTCATCATACTAGATGTTCTCATTGCTGCTCTACGCGCCGACTGAGCACCACCCAGCTTTTCCCAAATTATCTCGGACGAGAACCTTAATTCATCATAAGTAGGGCGAGCAACCCAAGAGCACTGCATAAGAGAGCGGATATCCAACTCATGCAAATACTTGGCTGTATCAATCAAATATTCCGGCTCGATCCCCGAGTGAGCCTTCAAAATGGCCACAGGTAAAAAATTCTGCTTCGTGAGTCTCTCAACTTTTTCCTCTAATCCAGTTGGCAAATCATCCTTACTCATTTGAAGTAGCAAGCTGCTTGGAGTTGCATCAGTAGGGTTGAGTGCGGGTATATCTACGAATGGCAAATCTTCTTCAGGCGGAGCCTCAAATAAGTATACATTCCCGACAAAATGACGAAACATCCGCCCAGAGCGACCTTTGATATTGTTAAAAGTGAAAAAGTCCAGCGGCTGCCGATTCAGTTTATTGTCGTATATAATGACGTTTTTCGCCGCTGTATTTACACCTTCAATCAGAGTTGAAGTACAGAGCAATATTTTTAACTTACCCTCCTCAAAAGCTCGAATCATGAAGCGCCCTAAAGACCTAGGTAGCCGTCCATGATGGATGCCGATGCCATACTTTAAGCCGACAGAAACTAACCAATCGTGATGGTAATGTTTAGCAGTCCAACCAGCTGCCTCTATGAGCTCTTCATCACCCGTTTGCTGGAGTTCTCTATTCTCGAGATACTCGCTCAATACAGTCCTTGTGCTTGATGGAGATTGACAATAAATCATTGTCTGACCATCCAGTCGGTCCAGTAGACCCGCAAGCGCTAAAGCCTTGTTAGGCTTTTTCTTGATATGATGCAACTCAACAGCAACCGTCTGAAAATTCTCCACAACAAAACTGCATTCAACCTTGTTGTAAACCTCTTCAGGGATAGCCTTTATAGAGGGACCGAGCAAATAAAACTGAGCACCAGTCCTTGATAGCGCCAAAAACGCCTGATTCAGCAGAGTAGCTCTATCCCCCTCTCCAGATATCGATAATTTGTAGAACTCATCAATCACAAAGAAATCAATACTAGGAAGCTTGCCCTCAATACTAAGAAACCGTTCCTGAGCAAGAACAAATATATTACGCCCTTCTATTTTTTGATTTGCAGATGTGACAATTGAGTATCTATCTACAAACCTCGAAACGCGTCTCCTAGTTTCTTCCACCAACGCCAAGGTCGGCACAATTAAAACTATATTTGAAAAATCCTTAGCCGAGATCAACAAATCCACCAACAGACTTTTACCAAAAGAAGTTGGTGCACTTAAAATAACTGACTCTCCAGCCATGAGCTTACGCAAAACTTTGGCTTGGGCACTGTGAATGACAAAGTCACTCATCTCTCCGTCCGCTCTGTGAGCAGCGTGCATCATTGCACTTCGCAGAGACAGATCAGACAAACTTTCCACATAAGGATATAACCCAACCTGCATGGCAAGCTCATCAACTATTTCTCGATAGCCATGAACCAATATGAGTTCGCTATCCAAAGCCCTTATTACTAATTCACGACCCAATTCAACGTTTTCGACACAAATTTTCGCAATATTTGAAACAAGATAAAATGGTGACTCGACTAACCGCTCCCCTTTAAGGGCCGCTCTGACCTCATTAATATCCATCATAATTGAAGCGCCTTCAACCTAGTATCCATGGCAGAAATTAGTTCTTTCTTATCTTTAAGCGGTATAAGGATCACATGAACCGTAACCGGCAAATCCGAACCAAATTTATCCCGATATTGTGCACCAAGTTTTTCTCGAAGATTTTTATATGCAATGGCCACTTCAGCCTTAAGGCAATTCAAATAATCAGAATTAGATTCACTAGAGCCTTCAACCGCTTGACTATCATAAGTAAGCAGTATTGGTATGCAGGCCTTTTTGAAAACTTGATCCAACGACACATTACTACTGAGTAGTTTTTTTAGAGATTCTGCCTCAGGCCATTCTGGGTCAATTTTATTTTGAATCAATATAAACTCAGTACGCAAATAATCCGTTGCCAGATGATCAACAATCTCTTTGCACACGTCATATATAGCCCTAGTGATATCATTATAAAATTTAGTTTCACCTATCCATAGCTCTAGCCCATCTCTCCCCTTCACTACATGAACGGCATCAAAGCCCTTTACCGTTTCATTAGCCGAAGACTTATAATAAATCTTACTAACTGCAGGCAAAGTTTTATAAACCTGCCTGATAGCTATATGCAAAAAAATCTCACCAAACTCGCCACGCAACCCATACTTTTCGGACTGGTAAACGATTTTCGCAGCTTTTTTTGTCATACGGATCGCGTTATAGTGCCCAATCTCTTCCAACTCTGAGTAATTCAAAGCGAATTCCGGAAGCCATTCCATTACATGATTTGCTAACTGATCTCTCCGCCACACCCCGCGCTCGAACCCTGCACACAATGCTAGATCATCACCAGCAGCATCAATTTCATGCACGACCAAACTTAGAAATTGTTCTGGATGGTTCATGAGAAATTTCCAGTAAATTTCAGTACGGCTTCCGAATCGCTCATCCTCACTCCTTGAATAAAAATAACCTAATTTGTCCTAACTACAAAATTGCACGCAATGACTTCTCAAACCCGTATCAAAATATAAAGAAAGGGGACAGATCTATTTTTGGTCGATCTACCCCACCCCTTCATTCGTAGAGAGAAATAGTCCCCTTCAGCTGATCAGCAAACCCATAAATATCATCCACCGACCCTATCGGATGGCGCGTTTCGTTTTTTTCCTGATCAAAGACACCGATATATTTTTGACTACGATTGAAGTGCAAGCGACAAATCGGCTTACGGTTGTTGTCATCGAGCAATATCCCGAAGTAGCTCTGAGTATCGCGATGCACGATCCGCTTGGCATCTACGACTGCTCGAACAATCGCCTTTACAATATGGAAGCCCTCCAACTCTTCAAGAGTTGTCTGAACCCGGTCTTCACTGGTGCTTTCGGCTGACTCTTTTTCAGATTCATTCTGTGCAGTAGCCGCCATAGCGAAAGAGGGCTCCGGTGCACCACTCATCGCTGACTTCAGGCGATCATTTACCTGGTCCCCAAGGAATTGACTGGCAGCTTTCCGCGTCAATGTGGTGAATTGCTCCCGCACCTTCTGCGTAATCATGCCTTCATAGACACGGGCGGCGAAGAACTTGACGAAGTCCTCGTCAGGCTGACTGAACTGCGCAGCCATCTCTTTCTTGATCTGCCCGACATACTTCAGCTCACCCGCCGCACTGATGATCGAATCAACATCAAATGCGGACTTGGTGAGCTTCTGAAGCTCAGGAAGCGCATGCTCATCCAAATCAAGCAGATCGAGCTCCAGAAAGGGCTTCTCGTCCATCTTGTTGGGCGCATCAAGGTCAGTGAAGAATTTATATACCTGGCCGTTAGTCAGAATCGAGATACGAGCACTGGTGACATGGAAATACCGGAAAAGCTGGCTCGCGTGATTAATATTCAGCGGCTCACCAATCTTCTTGCACTCGATCAAGATCTGAATTTCGCCCCCTTTGCGGATGGCGTAGTCGATCTTCTCGCCCTTTTTCGTGCCGACGTCGCACACGTACTCAGGCGTCACCTCGGACGGGTCGAACACGTCGTACCCAAGGACGGAGTTGATGAAAGGCATGACAAAGGCGATCTTGGTCGCCTCTTCTGTCTGGATTGCGGGTCCTTGCTGGCGGATCTTTGCCGATAACGCGTTCAGTCGCTCTACGAATTCCATATCTAGCTCCTTGCTCAGAAGCCTCATCGTAGTAGCACCTTCACGCTACTGGCAATTGGAAATCACGGGAAAGCGAGCACCCCAGATAAACGGGCGCAAGGGAAAAGAGGAAGAAGGCAGGGAGACAGAGGCCCGAAAACGATTTTTCCGACCCCAGAAATGGAGGCGGCCCCACCAGCCACACCCCGGCACACAATGTTCCCGCTATGGCTGCTCCCTTCCGGGCCTGACCAGGTTTACGGGTAATCGTTGCGGGGGGACCGATGGGGCCACCATTACGCAGCTCGCCATCTGGTGACGAGCCGCGCCATTGTACCGGTCTGAGGCAGAGTTACAACCTTTGGGTGAGAAAAAATCATCATTTCTCAAGGACTTGTCCGAAGCGAGGGGCTCGCTGCGTGACGCTGTCGGGGGCCTGGGCACCAGTTGTGTCAGGCATACCGGAATGGGGCTGACTGTGAGGGGCGGCGAACCACTGCGATCAGGAGGTTGAATTCACTGACGCAATCGCTGGCAAGCCAGCTCCCACAGGGGCCCGCGGAGCTTAGACGGCGATGCCCTGCCCTGTCAGAAATTCGATGAAGGTGTCCTCGTCCATTACCTTGACTCCCAGCTCGTTGGCCTTGGTGAGCTTGGAGCCGGCACCCGGTCCGGCCACTACGCAGTGGGTTTTGCCGGAGACGGATCCGGCGACCTTGGCGCCGAGGCTTTCCAGTTTGTCCTTGGCGATGTCGCGGTTCATGCGCTCCAGGGTGCCGGTGAGAACCCAGGTCTGGCCTGCCAGTGGCAAGCCTTCCGCCGTTTTCTTTTCGCTGGCCCAGTGCATGCCGAATTCCAGCAACTGCGCTTCGATGGCCCGGGCGAGGTCACGGTTGGCTTCGACCAGGAAGAACTCACGCACGGCGTCCGCCTGCTTGGTCGCCAGGGCCCGGCGCAGGTCGATGCCGTCGGCTTCGATGATCTTGTCCAGGCTGCCGAGCTTGGCGACCAGCTTTTCGGCGCCGGTAGGCCCGACCGAGGAGATGTCGAGCTTGGCGATCATGCCGGCCAGGGTGGTGCTGGCGGCGAATTCGGGGCTGAGTTCGCCTTCGTCCTGCAGTTGCATGCCGCAGTCGAGCAGCTGCTGGATGACGTTGCGGTTGTGCTCGTCTTCGAAGAAGTTGTGGATTTCGTATGCCACTTCCAGGCCGATGTCCGGCAGGTAGGTGAGCACTTGCGGCAAGGCCTTCATCACCCGTTGCAGCGAGCCCAGCGAGCGGGCGAGGACCTTGGCGGTTTCTTCGCCGACATCCGGGATGCCGAGGGCGTAGATGAAGCGCGCCAGGCTCGGGCGCTTGCTGGCTTCGATGGCGGCGAGGAGCTTGTTGCTGGACACCTCGGCGAAGCCTTCGAGCTCGACCACCTGCTCGTAGGTGAGGCGGTAGAGGTCTGCCGGGGAGGCGATCAGGCCTTCGTCCACCAGTTGCTCGACGCTCTTTTCACCCAGGCCGTCGATGTCCATGGCGCGGCGCGAGACGTAGTGGATGATCGCTTGCTTGAGCTGCGCAGCACAGGCCAGGCGGCCGACGCAGCGGTACACGGCACCCTCACTGACGGTTTCCTTGCCCTTGCTGCGCTTGACCAGTTGGGTGCGTTCGACCTGCGAGCCGCATACCGGGCATTCGGTGGGGATCTGCACCGGGCGCACGATGTTCGGGTCGCGGCGTTCCAGTACCACTTGCATGACTTGCGGGATGACGTCGCCGGCGCGGCGGATGATGACGGTGTCGCCGATCATCACGCCCAGCCGCGCGACTTCGTCCATGTTGTGCAGGGTGGCGTTGGCGACGGTGACGCCGGCGACCTTGACCGGCTTGAGCCGCGCCACCGGGGTGACGGCGCCGGTGCGGCCGACCTGGAATTCGACGTCGAGCACTTCGGTGAGCTCTTCCATGGCCGGGAATTTGTGGGCGATGGCCCAGCGTGGTTCACGGGCGCGGAAGCCGAGTTCGCGCTGCGAGGCGAGGCTGTTGACCTTGAATACCACGCCGTCGATTTCATACGGCAGGTCGTTACGCCGGGCGCCGATGTCGTGGTAGTAGGCCAGGCATTCTTCGATGCCGGCGGCGTGCTTGAGCTCGCGGCTGATGGGCATGCCCCAGGCCTTGAGCTGTTCGAGGATGCCGATATGGGTGTCGCCCACGGGTGCGGACACCTGGCCGATGCCGTAGCAGCAGAATTCCAGCGGGCGGCTGGCGGTGATCTTCGAGTCGAGCTGGCGCAGGCTGCCAGCGGCAGCGTTGCGCGGGTTGGCGAAGGTCTTGCCGCCGATCTCGGCCTGGGAAGCGTTGAGCTTTTCGAAGCCGGCCTTGCTCATGAAGACTTCGCCGCGCACTTCCAGCACCTCCGGCCAGCCCTCGCCGTGCAGCTTGAGCGGGACGTTGCGGATGGTGCGGACATTGACGCTGATGTCTTCGCCGGTGGTGCCGTCGCCGCGGGTGGCGCCCTGGACGAGCTGGCCGTTGCGGTAGAGCAGGCTTACGGCCAGGCCGTCGAGCTTGGGCTCGCAGCTGTAGTCGACCGGGGCGCCGCCGCCGAAGAGGTCGCCGGCCGGCAGGTCGAGGCCTTCGACAACGCGGCGGTCGAATTCGCGCAGGTCGGTTTCCTCGAAGGCGTTGCCGAGGCTGAGCATGGGGATTTCATGGCGGACCTGGGTGAAGGCCGAGAGCGCGGCGCCACCGACGCGCCGGGTCGGGGAGTCCTCGGTGACCAGCTCCGGATGCTCGGCTTCCAGGGCCTGGAGCTCGCGGAACAGACGGTCGTACTCGGCGTCGGGGATGCTGGGTTCGTCGAGCACGTAGTAGCGGTAGTTGTGCTGGTCGAGTTCGGCGCGCAGTTCGAGGATTCGGGTTTCGGCATTCATGGTTCTGGGTCTCTTGCTATGAAGAGCAGTCGGGCGATGGTCGGTTGAAATGGACAACCAGAGAACGGCGCTGACCCTGTGGGAGCTGGCTTGCCAGCGATTGCTTTGGTGAGTTCACTGCCGCTATCGCTGGCAAGCCAGCTCCCACAGGGTTCGCGTCTCTCTGTAAGCACAAGGGCCGCTAAGCGGCCCCTGTGGTATCAACTGCGTGCTTCAGCGTTTCTGGGTCAGAGCGCGGCGCTCGAATTCGACGATGCGCTGGCGGTAGTGTTCGATGGTCTGCGCGGTCATGACGCTGCGCTGGTCATCCTTGAGTTCGCCATTGAGTTCGTGGGCCAGCTTGCGTGCGGCAGCCACCATCACGTCGAAGGCCTGCTTCGGATGACGCGGGCCCGGCAGGCCGAGGAAGAAGCTGACGGCGCGGGTGCTGAAGTGGTCGATGTCGTCCAGGTCGAAGACGCCCGGCTTGACGGCGTTGGCCATGGAGAACAGGACTTCGCCGTTGCCGGCCATGCTTTCGTGACGGTGGAAGATGTCCATTTCGCCGAAGCGCAGGCCGCTCTCGAGGATGTTCTGCAGCAGGGCCGGGCCCTTGAAGCCGCCTTCGTCGCGGGAGATGACGCTGATCACCAGCACTTCCTCGACCGGTGGCAGTTCCTTGCCTTCAGCGGCGGTACCGTAGCCGGTGGTCGTGGTGGTGCGGGTGTTTTCCGCCGGGAAGTCGTCTTCGGCGTCGGCGAACAGGTCAGGCTCGCGCGGTTCGGCGCTGAGGGCGAGGTCGCCCTGCAGCGGCTCGCCGCGCTTGCCACGCTTGCTGGCCTTGCCCGCCTTGGGCTCGCGCGCCGGGGCGCTCATCGAAGGCAGGTCGTCTTCGTCGAGTTGCGGTTCCTGGTGCGTGTCCAGCACGCGGGACGGGCCGAGCACTTCGGCGTTGCTGTCGTCGTCAGGAAGATTGGAGAAGCTGCGGTCCAGACGGAATTTCAACTTGCCCTTGCCACCGCGCATGCGGCGCCAGCCGTCGAAGAGAATACCGGCGATAACTATGATGCCGATGACGATCAGCCATTCGCGCAGACCGATTTCCATGTAATCCCGTGCCTCTGTAAAAAATGCTGAAAAATAAAAGGGTTAAAACCCTTTAAAACGTGGCGCCAACTCTATGTTCTGACTGACGTTTTACCCACGCACGAAAAATTGACATTAAGCTAGCACGACCAAAGATAACTTTACACCGTCTAGGCCACTTGACCGGCGCATTTGCCCAAAGATCGTGCATAAACTCCCGTTTCAGGCGTCGACCATGGCCATCGCCTCCTCCACATCCACCGCCACCAGCCGCGAACAGCCGGGTTCATGCATGGTCACCCCCATCAGTTGATCGGCCATCTCCATGGCGATCTTGTTGTGGGTGATATAGATGAACTGGACGGTCTGGCTCATCTCTTTGACCAGCCGCGCATAGCGGCCGACGTTGGCATCGTCCAGCGGCGCATCGACTTCATCGAGCATGCAGAACGGTGCCGGGTTCAATTTGAAAATGGCAAATACCAGGGCCAGGGCGGTCAGCGCTTTTTCACCGCCGGAGAGCAAATGAATGGTGCTGTTCTTCTTGCCTGGCGGCCGCGCCATGATCGTTACCCCTGTATCGAGTAAATCTTCGCCCGTCAGTTCCAAGTAAGCGCTGCCGCCACCGAAAACTTTCGGGAAAAGTGCCTGCAATCCGGCATTTATCTGATCGAAGGTATCCTTGAAGCGGTTGCGGGTTTCCTTGTCGATCTTGCGGATGACGTTCTCGAGGGTGTCCAGGGCTTCCACCAGGTCGGCGTCCTGGGCATCGAGGTAGCGTTTGCGCTCGGATTGCTGCTGGTATTCCTCGATGGCCGCGAGGTTGATCGCGCCAAGGCGCTGGATGCGGCCGTCGAGGCGCTCGAGTTCGGCTTCGGCCTCCAGCTCGCTGGCCTCCGGGGTCAGGGTGGCGATCACGCCGTCGAGGTCGTAGCCGTCGGCGTGCAGTTGTTCTTGCAGGGTCTTGCGCCGCACGCTGAGGCCCTGCCATTCCAGGCGGTGCTGTTCGAGCTGGCCGCGCAGAAGCTGCGACTGCTGCTCGGCCTGGCTGCGGCGTTTTTCGGCGTCGCGCAGCTGGCGGTCGGCGTCGTCCATGTGCAGCCGCGCCTGACGCATTTCCTCGTCGACGCTCATGCGTTTTTCCAGCAGCTCCTCCAGCTTCAGGCGCAGCTCTTCCAGCGGCGCCTCGCCCTCCTCCAGGTTGAGGCTGAGCTGTTCGCGCTTTTCGGTGAGGCGTTCGGATTGCAGCTCCAGGCGTTCCAGGGCCTGGCGCGTGGAATCATGCTGGGCCCGCAGGGAGCCGAGGCGCACGGCCAGCTGGTGGGCGTGGTCCTTGTGTTGGCGGGCTTCCTGGCGAACGCGGTCGAGGTGCTCGCGCAGGCCGTCGCGCTGGGCCAGCAGCAGCTCGCGCTGCTCGGTGTCCTGGGCCATGAGCTCCAGGGATTCCTGCAGGATCAGGCGCGACTCACCCAGTTGCTCCTGTTCGATCGCGCGCTGTCCAGCGGCCTCGGCCAGTTCATCTTCAAGACGCTGGCGACGCAGGTTGAGCTGTTCGGCGCGGGCCTTGCCGGCGGACAACTTCGCTTTCAATTCACCTTGCTGGCGGGCTTCTTCCTGGGCACGACGACGCAGCTGTTCGCGGCTGTCTTCCAGGTGACGCTGCTGCTCGCGCAGTTCCCCGAGCTGCTCGTCAAGCTGGGCCAGGCGCGCCTCCTGCTCCTCTTGCTCCAGCCCCAGGCGCTCCAGTTCCTGGCCACGGGCAAGCACACCGCCTTGGGCATCGCTGGCCCGGCTGACCCGCAGGAAGTGCCGCCCCACCCAGTAGCCGTCACGGCTGACCAGGCTTTCGCCCTCGCCCAGTTGCCCGCGCTGGGCCAGGGCCTGGTCCAGGGTTTCCACCGGGCGTACCCGGCCCAGCCATGGCGCCAGGTCCACCGCGCCTTCGACCTTGTCCAGCAGGCTGCCGGGCAGGCGGGTCGCACCGGCCTGGGCGTCGAGCAGGCGCAGTTCGCCCTGGTCGAAGCCGTCGAAGGCCAGGGTGTCGAAACCTTCCACCAGCACCGCTTGCAGATCAGCGCCGAGCACGGTTTCCACCGCCAGCTCCCAACCGCTTTCCACGCGCAGGCCCTCGGCCAGGCGCGGACGCTGTTCCAGCCCCTGCTCACGCAGCCATTCGGCGGCGCCTTTGCCCGGCTCCAGTGCTGCCTGCTGCAATGCCTCCAGCGAAGCCAGCCGGCCACCGAGGCGCTGCAATTCGCCCTGGGCCTGCTGCTGGGCCTGGGTCGCCTGTTGCAGTTGCTCGCGCAGCGTGTCGAGACGCTCCGCGGCCTGTTGTTCTTCCAGTTGCAGGTCTTCCAGCGCCAGCTCGCTGTCGGCGACCTGTTCGGCCAGTTCGAGAATGGCCGCGTCTTCCGGGTCGGCGCTGAGCTGATCGCGCTCCTCGCCCAGCTTGCGCTGGCGCTCCGACAGCCGTTCGATGCTGTGCTCCAGTTGCTGGATCCGCGACTGCTGCACCTCGGCCTGGCGCCGTGGCTCGGCGGAGCGGGCGTTGAAGGCGTCCCACTGTTCCTGCCAGCCGTGCATGGTGGTTTCCGCTTCCTCGAGGGTCGCGGCAGCTTCCTCGGCGGCGGCCAGGGACATTTCCTGTTCCGGCTCGAGCATTTCCAGCTCTTCGCCGAGGGTCGCCAGCAAGGTGCGGTCGTGGCCGAGGTGGGATTCGGTTTCCTGGCGCGAGCGCTCGGCTTCCTTGAGGTCGTCCTGCAACTGGCGCAGGCGCTGCTGGCCGTGCTGGATGCTTTGCTCGATGCGCGCGATATCGCCGCCTACCGAATAGAAGCGCCCCTGCACCAGATTGAAGCGCTCGGACAGCTCATGGTGCCCGTCACGCAGCCTTTCGATGCTCGCGTCTGCGTTGCGCTGGTCCGCCACCAGCGCCTCGAAGGACACTTCCTGGTCGCCGATCACGCTTTCGCGCTGGCGTACCTGCTCGTCCAGCGCACGCCAGCGCAGGGCCGCCAGCTGCGCCTTGAGCTGGCGTTCCTCCGCCTTGTATTCGGTGTATTTCTCAGCTGCCTGGGCTTGGCGATGCAGGCGCTCCAACTGGCGCTCCAGCTCTTCGCGCAGGTCGGTCAGGCGCTCGAGGTTTTCCTGGGTGCGGCGGATGCGGTTCTCGGTTTCGCGGCGGCGCTCCTTGTACTTGGAGATGCCCGCTGCTTCCTCGATGAAGTTGCGCAGCTCTTCCGGCTTGGCCTCGATCAGCTTGGAGATCATGCCCTGCTCGATGATCGAGTAGCTGCGCGGCCCCAGGCCGGTGCCGAGGAAGATGTCGGTGATGTCCCGGCGCCGGCACTTGGTGCCGTTGAGGTAATAGGTGTTCTGCCCGTCGCGGGTCACCTTGCGGCGGATCGAGATCTCGGCATAGGCGGCGTATTCACCCACCAGGGTGTTGTCGCTGTTGTCGAAGACCAGCTCGATGCTCGCCTGGCTCACCGGCTTGCGGCTGGTGGAGCCATTGAAGATGACGTCGGTCATCGATTCGCCGCGCAGGTTCTTCGCCGAGCTTTCGCCCATCACCCAACGCACCGCGTCGATGATGTTGGACTTGCCGCAGCCGTTGGGCCCGACCACGGCGGCCATGTTGCTGGGGAAGTTGACCGTGGTCGGGTCGACGAACGACTTGAAGCCCGCCAGGCGGATGCACTTGAGGCGCATGGTCAGTCGGCCACCAGGGCCGAGAGCACCAGCTCGCAGCTGCGGCTGCAGTAGGTACTCAACACCTCACGGACCTTGGCCAGGTCACGGGCGACCACGGCCTGCAGCAACTGGGCGAAGAGCACGAGGAAGTCGTTCATCTGCGCCTTGCGTCGGTCCAGCGCCAGGTAATAGGCACGGCTCATGGCCGGCTGCAGGTTCTCGACGGTCTCCTGCAGGTAGGGGTTGTTGGCGAAGGGGTAGGCGGCGCGCATAACCGCGAAGCTTTCCTCGACGAAGGTCTGGATGTCCTTGCGCGCGCAGGCCTCGGTGAGCCGTTGCTGGATGCCGAGGAACGGCGCCAGGTCGGCCTGGCTCTGGTGCCCGGTGGCGACCGAGTTGCCCAGCAGGATGTACAGCTCGCCCATCAGCGCGCAGAGGCTGCGCAGGTTGTGCTCGTTGAGTTCGGTCACGTGGGCGCCACGGCGCGGCAGGATGGTCACCAGGTGACGGCGTTCGAGGATCAGCAGCGCTTCGCGCACCGAGCCGCGGCTGACATTCAGCGCCTGGGTGACCTTCTGTTCCTGGATGCGTTCGGCAGGCTTGAGTTCGCCCCGGATGATCCGCTCGGCCAGGTAGTGGGCAATTTGCTCGGAGAGGCTGTCCGGCGCCTTGAACGTCATGGTTGTCCTTCGCAATCGTTGAACGGCTAAAAACCCGGAAGTGTACCGCAAATGCCCTTTGCCAGCATGTAAGACGCCGTCAACCTGCACGAGCTTTTCGTGCCTGGCGTACGACTTTTCATGGGTCCGAGGGCATTCCTCAGCGTACGCCCGACTCCCCGCGAAGAATTCCGTCAAGGCTAGTCGAGGATCGGGCATGCTGCTTGCAAACGTTCACTCATCCATCTCAGCGTTTTTCTACGTGATCGGTGCTTAATTGAAGACAGGGAAAAGTGCTGCGGATGACCGGGCGTGGAAAATTTCCTGACCCTTAAGTCAGAAAATCATTGACCGGAAAGTCAAGGCTGAATACATTCCGCCTCAGTCCGCTCAACAACAATAAATTCGCTTGTGAGGCCCTTCCGTGATCCAGTTTCTCTTGAACCAGGAATTGCGCAGTGAGCATGCCCTGGATCCCAACATGACGGTGCTCGACTACCTGCGCGTGCACCTGGGCAAAACCGGCACCAAGGAGGGCTGCGCCAGCGGTGACTGTGGTGCCTGCTCGGTGGTGGTGGCCGAGCTCGACACCGATGCCCAGGGCAAGGAAAGCCTGCGTTACCGCAGCCTGAACTCCTGCCTGACCTTCGTTTCGTCTCTGCACGGCAAGCAGTTGATCAGCGTCGAGGGCCTCAAGCACCAGGGCAAGCTGCACAGCGTGCAACAGGCCCTGGCCGATTGCCATGGTTCGCAATGCGGTTTCTGCACCCCGGGCTTCGTCATGTCGCTGTTCGCCCTGCAGAAGAACAGCGACGCGCCGGACCTGCACAAGGCCCAGGAAGCCCTGGCCGGCAACCTCTGCCGCTGCACCGGCTACCGCCCTATCCTCGCCGCCGCCGAGCAATCCTGCTGCCAGGCCAAGCCCGACCAGTTCGATGCCGCCCAGGCGCAGACCATCGAGCGCCTGAAAGCCATCGCCCCGAGCGAAACCGGCGAACTGAACAGCGGCGACAAGCGCTGCCTGGTGCCGCTGACCGTAGCCGATCTGGCCGACCTCTACGGCTCGCACCCGGAAGCCCGGCTGCTGGCCGGCGGTACCGACCTGGCGCTGGAAGTGACCCAGTTCCACAAGACCCTGCCGGTGATGATCTATGTGGGTAACGTCGCCGAACTCAAGCGCATCGAGCACTTCGACGACCGCATCGAGATCGGCGCCGCCACCCCGCTGACCGACTGCTACGACGCCCTCAGCGCCGAGTACCCGGACTTCGGCGAACTGCTGCACCGCTTCGCCTCGCTGCAGATCCGCAACCAGGGCACCCTGGGCGGCAATATCGGCAACGCTTCGGCAATCGGCGACTCGCCACCCTTGCTGATCGCCCTCGGCGCGCAGTTGGTGCTGCGCAAGGGCGAGAGCACCCGCACCCTGAAGCTGGAAGACTATTTCATCGACTACCGCATCACCGCGCGCCAGGACAGCGAGTTCATCGAGCGCATCATCGTGCCCAAGGCGCGCAGCCACTGGGCGTTCCGCGCCTACAAGGTGTCCAAGCGCCTGGACGACGATATCTCGGCGGTGTGCGCGGCCTTCAACCTGCGCATCGAGAATGGCGTGATCGAGCAGGCCCGGGTGGCCTTCGGCGGCATGGCGGCGATCCCGAAACGCGCCCGCGCCTGCGAGGCGGCGCTGACCGACAAGCCGTTCAACCAGGCCACCCTGGAGAAGGCCTGCCAGGCCCTGGGCGAAGACTTCACCCCGCTCTCGGACTTCCGCGCCAGCAAGGAATACCGCCTGCTGGGCGCGCAGAACCTGCTGCGCAAGTACTTCATCGAACTGCAAACACCGCACATCGAGACCCGGGTGACCGCTTATGTCTAACCATCATCACGTGGCCAAGAGCCAGGCCGAACTGGCCGAACTGTTCAGCCAGGACCTGACCACCGGGGTCGGTCGCAGCGTCAAGCACGACAGCGCCGACAAGCAGGTGTCCGGTGAAGCGGTGTATATCGATGACCGCCTGGAATTCCCCAACCAGTTGCATGTGTATGCCCGCACCGCGGACCGCGCCCATGCGCGCATCCTGAAGATCGATACCAGCCCGTGCTACGCCTTCGAGGGCGTGCGCATCGCCATCACCCACGAGGACATCCCCGGCCTCAAGGACATCGGCCCGGTGGTGGCCGGCGACCCGCTGCTGGCCATCGACAAGGTGGAGTTCTTCGGCCAGCCGGTGATCGCCGTGGCCGCAGGCGACCTCGACACCGCGCGCCGTGCGGCAATGGCGGCAATCATCGAGTACGAGGACCTGGAGCCGGTGCTCGACGTGGTCGAGGCCCTGCGCAAGAAGCACTTCGTGCTCGATAGCCATACCCACCAGCGCGGCGACTCGGCCAGCGCCCTGGCCAGCGCCCCGCACCGCCTGCAGGGCACCCTGCACATCGGCGGCCAGGAACACTTCTACCTGGAAACCCAGGTGTCCTCGGTGATGCCCACCGAAGATGGCGGGATGATCGTCTACTGCTCCACCCAGAACCCCACCGAAGTGCAGAAGCTGGTGGCCGAGGTACTGGACGTGCCGATGAACAAGATCGTCCTCGACATGCGCCGCATGGGCGGCGGCTTCGGCGGCAAGGAAACCCAGGCGGCCAGCCCGGCCTGCCTGTGCGCGGTGATCGCTCGCCTGACCGGCCAGCCGACCAAGATGCGCCTGCCGCGGGTCGAGGACATGACCATGACCGGCAAGCGCCACCCGTTCTATGTCGAGTACGACGTGGGCTTCGACGACGACGGCCGCCTGCACGGGATCAATTTCGACCTGGCCGGCAACTGCGGTTACTCGCCCGACCTGTCGGGCTCGATCGTCGACCGCGCAATGTTCCACTCCGACAACGCCTACTACCTGGGCGATGCCACGGTGCACGGCCATCGCTGCAAGACCAACACCGCGTCGAACACCGCCTACCGCGGCTTCGGCGGGCCGCAGGGGATGGTCGCCATCGAGGAAGTGATGGACCGCATTGCCCGGCACCTGGCGCTCGACCCGCTGGCGGTGCGCAAGGCCAACTACTACGGCAAGACCGAGCGCAACGTCACCCACTACTACCAGACCGTCGAGCACAACCTGCTCGAAGAGATGACCGCCGAGCTGGAGGCCAGCGCCGACTACGCCGAGCGCCGCGAGTCGATCCGCCGCTTCAACGCCAACAGCCCGATCCTCAAGAAAGGCCTGGCGCTGACCCCGGTGAAATTCGGCATTTCCTTCACCGCCAGCTTCCTCAACCAGGCCGGTGCGCTGATCCATATCTACACCGACGGCAGCATCCACCTGAACCATGGCGGCACCGAGATGGGCCAGGGCCTGAACACCAAGGTGGCGCAGGTGGTGGCCCAGGTGTTCCAGGTTGACATCGAGCGCATCCAGATCACCGCGACCAACACCGACAAGGTGCCCAACACCTCGCCGACCGCCGCCTCCAGCGGTGCCGACCTGAACGGCAAGGCGGCGCAGAACGCGGCCGAGATCATCAAGAAGCGCCTGGTGGAATTCGCCGCACGGCACTTCAAGGTTACCGAGGAAGACGTCGAGTTCCGCAACAACCATGTACGAGTGCGCGACGAGATCATTACCTTCGAAGCGCTGATCCAGCAGGCGTACTTCGCCCAGGTGTCGCTGTCCAGCACCGGCTTCTACCGCACGCCGAAGATCTTCTACGACCGCAACCAGGCACGTGGCCGGCCGTTCTACTACTTCGCCTTCGGCGCGGCGTGCTGCGAAGTGATCGTCGATACCCTGACCGGCGAGTACAAGATGCTGCGCACCGACATCCTGCATGACGTCGGCGCCTCGCTGAACCCGGCCATCGATATCGGTCAGGTCGAGGGCGGCTTCGTCCAGGGCATGGGCTGGCTGACCACCGAGGAACTGGTGTGGAACGCCAAGGGCAAGCTGATGACCAACGGCCCGGCCAGCTACAAGATCCCGGCGGTGGCGGACATGCCGATCGACCTGCGGGTGAAGCTGGTGGAGAACCGCAAGAACCCCGAGGACACGGTGTTCCACTCCAAGGCCGTGGGCGAGCCGCCGTTCATGCTGGGAATCGCCGCGTGGTGCGCGATCAAGGATGCGGTGGCGAGCCTGGCCGATTATCGCGAACAACCGAATATCGACGCCCCGGCGACGCCGGAACGGGTGTTGTGGGGTTGTGAGCAGATGCGCAAGAAGGTGGCGCAGCGACAGGCTTCGGTCGAGGTCGAGGCGGTCACCGAATAACAGGCTGGCCTGTTTATGGAAGGCTGCTGGCCCTATCGCTGGCAAGCCAGCTCCCACAGGTTCACCACTGCCCTGACTGCGGTGCAGTACCTGTGGGAGCTGGCTTGCCAGCGATGAGGCCAGTAGAAGCACCACAAGATTCCTGGAGAGGACATCAATCATGCACCAATGGATCAACGCCCTCGCCGAGTTGCAGGCCCAGGGCGAGCCCTGTGTCCTGGTGACCATCATCGAGGAGCGCGGCTCCACCCCGCGCAACGCCGGTTCGAAAATGGTGGTCAGCGCCTTCCAGTTGTACGACACCATCGGCGGCGGCCATCTGGAGTTCAAGGCCATGCACATCGCCCGCCAGATGCTCGCCGAAGGCCGCGAAGCGCCCCACCTCGAACGCTTCAGCCTGGGTGCCAGCCTCGGCCAGTGCTGTGGCGGCGCCACCGTGCTGCTGTTCGAACCCATGGGCGCGGTGCAGGCGCAGATCGCCGTGTTCGGCGCAGGCCATGTCGGCCGCGCTCTGGTACCCTTGCTCGCCGCCCTGCCCTGCCGGGTGCGCTGGATCGATTCGCGCGAGCAGGAATTCCCCGCGACCCTGCCCGCCGGGGTCAGCAAGATCGTCGCCGACGAGCCGGTCGACGAGGTCGATGAACTGCCCCCGGGCAGCTACTGCATCGTCATGACCCACAACCATCAGCTCGATCTGGAACTCACCGCCGCCATCCTCAAGCGCAACGACTTCACCTGGTTCGGCCTGATCGGCTCGAAGACCAAGCGCGCCAAATTCGAACACCGCCTGCGCGACCGCGGCTTCGATGCCCAGCGCCTGCAGCGCATGCGTTGCCCGATGGGCCTGGCCGAGGTCAAGGGCAAGCTGCCGATCGAGATCGCCGTGTCCATCGCCGCCGAGATCATCGCCACCTACAACGCCAGTTTTGGCCAGCACAACCCGGCCGCCAACGCCGAACCCATTGCTCAATTGCTGCCGCCCTCACGGCGCAGCCAAGCCATTTGACGAGACCGTTATGAGCGCAACCCGCAAAGCCTACCGTTCCGCCATCCTGCACAGCATCGCCGACCCTGCGGAAGTCGGCATCGAGGCCTCCTTCGAGTATTTCGAGGACGGCCTGCTGGTGGTGGAAAACGGCAAGATCAGCCGTGTCGGCCATGCCGGCGACCTGCTGCCGACCCTGCCCGCCGATATCGAAGTGGTGCATTACCAGGACAAGCTGATCACCCCTGGCTTCATTGACACCCATATCCACTTCCCGCAGACCGGCATGATCGGCTCCTACGGCGAACAACTGCTGGACTGGCTGAACACCTACACCTTCCCCTGCGAGAAGCAGTTCGCCGACAAGGCCCATGCCGACAAGGTGGCCAGGATCTTCATCGAGGAACTGCTGCGCAACGGCACCACCACCGCCCTGGTGTTCGGCAGCGTGCACCCGGAGTCGGTGAACGCCTTCTTCGAAGAGGCCGAACGCCTCGACCTGCGCATGATCGCCGGCAAGGTGATGATGGACCGCAATGCCCCGACTACCTGACCGACACCGCCGAATCCGGCTATGCCGAGAGCAAGGCGCTGATCGAACGCTGGCACGGCAAGGGCCGCCTGCACTACGCGGTCACCCCGCGCTTCGCCCCGACCAGCACCCCGGAACAGCTGCAACTGGCCGGGCAACTGCTGGGCGAATACGACGGCCTGTACATGCACACCCACCTGAGCGAAAACCTCAAGGAAATCGACTGGGTGAAGTCGCTGTTCCCCGAGCGCAGTGGCTACCTGGATGTGTACGACCACTTCAAGCTGCTCGGCGAGCGCTCGGTGTTCGCCCACGGCGTGCACCTGTGCGATGCCGAATGCCAGCGCCTGGCCGAGACCGGCTCGGCCGTGGCGTTCTGCCCGACATCGAACCTGTTCCTCGGCAGCGGCCTGTTCAACCTGCCACAGGCGGAGCAGTTCAAGGTCAAGGTCGGGCTGGGTACCGACGTGGGTGCCGGCACCAGCTTCTCGCTGCTCAATACGCTGAACGAGGCGTACAAAGTGATGCAGTTGCAAGGGGCTCGGTTGCATCCGTTCAAGTCGCTGTACCTGGCAACCCTGGGTGGCGCGCGGGCGCTGAGCCTGGATGACCGGATTGGCAGCCTGAAGGCCGGCAACGATGCCGACTTCGTGGTGCTGGACTACAAGGCCACGCCGCTGCTGGATTACCGCCTGCAGCAGTCGAACAGCATCGAGGAGACGCTGTTCGTGCTGACCACACTGGGCGATGACCGCACCATCAGCCAGACCTTTGCGGCGGGTGTTTGCGTCCATCAGCGAGGCTGAACGCTGAACCTGTGGGAGCTGGCTTGCCAGCGATAGCTATAGTGGATTCACTACAGCAATCGCTGGCAAGCCAGCTCCCACAGGGTTACTCATTGCCCATAAAAAAGGGGCTCATCATGAGCCCCTTTTCGCATCTGTGCAGTTTTCAGCCCTTGGCTGACACTGCCCCACCACGCTTCTTGCTCTGCAACAAATGCGAGAACACCGCATGCAGATCATCCGAAGCGCTTTCCTCGTCCAGGTTCAGCTTGCTGTCGATGTGGTCCATGTGGTGCATCATCAGGTCCACTGCCTTGGCCGCGTCGCGGGCCTCGATGGCGTCGATCAGTTGCATGTGCTCGTCATAGGAACAGTGCGAGCGGTTGCCGCTTTCGTACTGGGCGATGATCAGCGAGGTCTGCGACACCAGGCTGCGCTGGAAGCTGATCAGCGGCGCATTGCCGGCCGCCTCGGCGAGCTTGAGGTGGAATTCGCCGGAGAGACGGATACCGGCGCCACGGTCGCCACGGGAGAAGCTGTCGCGCTCCTCGCGTACCATCTCGCGCAGTTCATTCAGTTGTTCGGCCGTGGCGTGCTGCACCGCCAGCTCGGTGATCGCCCGCTCCACCATGCGCCGGGAGAAGAACACCTGGCGCGCTTCCTCGACGGTGGGGCTGGCCACCACCGCACCGCGGTTGGGCCGCAGCAGCACCACGCTTTCATGGGCCAGGCGCGACAGGGCGCGGCGGATGATGGTGCGGCTGACGCCGAAGATCTCGCCCAGTGCTTCCTCACTCAACTTGGTACCCGGGGCCAATCGCTGTTCGAGAATGGCTTCGAAGATATGCGCGTAGACAATATCGTCCTGGGTGCCGCTGCGACCGCCGGTCTTGCCGGCCCGCGGGGCTTTCTTGAGGGGTTGTAACTGTTCGTTCATGGGCACTCGCGCACGAAGATTCACCTATCGGGCCTCGACTGTAATACCAGCCAGTGGGGCGATGGCAAGTCCTGGGTAGAAAAATGACGGCATAAGGTATTGCCGCATTGTACACAGCAATTGGCATTTCCGCAGGTGCCATCATTCGTTATAGCCCTTGTGACAAACAAACTGCGCACATCCAATAAAACAGTATTTGCATTCTTTGTATACAAAAGCATAATCCACCGGGCAACTTCCTGACCCAGGAGTCAACTCAGGATCCGGAGTCGCCGACACCTTCCCTCGCAGAGCCCCCAGTCAACGTGCAGGACCAGCTCTGAAAAACAAGAAAGACTTGAGGAGTACTCGCTGTGGAAAGCCGCAAATCCGACGCCCCTACGCTGGATCTTGCTCCACCGCTCGAAACGAGCTGGCTGGAACGGATTTTCAAACTCAAGCAACACGGCAGCACCGTCAAGACCGAGATGATCGCGGGCCTGACAACCTTCATCACCATGGCCTACATCATCTTCGTCAACCCCAACATCATGGCCGATGCCGGCATCGATCACGGTGCGGCGTTCGTCGCCACCTGCATCGCCGCCGCCCTCGGCTGCCTGCTGATGGGGCTGTACGCCAACTGGCCGGTGGGCCTGGCGCCGGGCATGGGGCTCAACGCCTTCTTCACCTACACCGTGGTCGGGACCATGGGCTACACCTGGGAGGCCGCGCTGGGCGCGGTGTTCGTGTCCGGGGTGCTGTTCATGTTCCTCACCCTGTCCCGCGTGCGCGAGTGGCTGCTCAACAGCATCCCGGTCAGCCTTCGCCACGCCATGGGCGCCGGCGTCGGATTGTTTCTCGGACTGATCGGCCTCAAGACCGCGGGCATCGTGGTCGATAGCCCGGCCACCCTGATCAAGCTCGGCCACCTCAACGAGCCCGGCCCGCTGCTGGCGGCGCTGTGCTTCCTGATGATCGCGGTGCTCAGCTATCACCGGGTGTTCGGCGCGATCCTCATCAGCATCATCACCGTGACCCTGGCCGGCTGGGGCCTGGGTCTGGTGGAGTACGGCGGGGTGTTCTCGCTGCCGCCAAGCCTGGCGCCGACCTGGATGGCCATGGATGTGGCCGGGGTGTTCAACGTCAGCATGATCGCCGTGGTCCTGGCCTTCCTCTTCGTGCATATGTTCGACACCGCCGGCACCCTGATGGGTGTGGCCCAGCGCGCCAACCTGGTGAACGCCGACGGGCGCATCGAAAACCTGTCGCGGGCGTTGAAGGCAGACAGCGCCTCCAGCGTGTTCGGCGCCGTGGTCGGCGTGCCGCCGGTGACCAGTTACGTGGAAAGTGCCGCGGGCGTCGCTGCCGGCGGGCGTACCGGGCTGACAGCGGTGGTGGTGGGCGTGCTGTTCATCGCGGCGATGTTCTTCGCCCCGCTGGCCGGCATGATCCCGGCCTATGCCACCGCCGGTGCGCTGATCTACGTGGCGATGCTGATGATGGGCAGCATGGCCCATATCGAATGGGATGAAGCCACCGACAGCATTCCGGCGATCGTCACCGTGATCATGATGCCGCTGACCTTCTCGGTGGCCGACGGCATTGCCCTGGGCTTCATTACCTATGTGGTGCTCAAGGCCTTCACCGGCAAGCACAAGGAGATCTCGGCCAGCCTGTGGGTGCTGTGCGCGATCTTCATTGCCAAGTTCATCTTCCTGTAAGGGTTGGATGCAGGGCAGAGAGCCTCACCTTCGGGTGGGGCTTTTTTGTGGGTGCTCTCCCGGGCCTCATCGCTGGCAAGCCAGCTCCCACAGGGCAATACAGACCCTGTGGGAGCTGGCTTGCCAGCGATGAGGCCCAGAAGAACACCACAAAAACAGCAGACGAAAAAAAGCCCGCCAGTGTGAGCGGGCCAAGGACCTACGAAGATTCTTCTAGCGACCAACTAGCTTCCGCGATAGGTCGAGTAACTGTAGGGCGAGATCAGCAGCGGTACGTGGTAATGATCCTGCTTGTCGTTGATGCCGAACCGCAGCACCACCACATCGAGGAACGCCGGCTCGGGCAGTTGCACGCCACGGGCGCGGTAGTAGTCGCCGGCGCTGAACTGCAGTTGGTAGACGCCACTGCGGTAGTCATCGCCCTGCAGCAGCGGCGCGTCGACACGGCCGTCGCTGTTGGTCAGCGCGGTGGTCACCAGCTCCAGTTGCTGGCCTTCGACGCGGTACAGCTCGACCTTGATCGAGCTGCCAGGGCAGCCATGTGCGGCATCCAGTACATGCGTGGTCAAACGTCCCATTGCTTGATCGCCTCGTGTTCACTCTATGGGCAAAAAATACCCGCCTGCACCAGAGGGAAACACAGTGGCAGGCGGCGGTGGAAGCATTAAGACATTTTATCGAAAAATTGTACACAATTTTTCTGGCAATTTTACGATTCAGCGCTACACGCCCCCGGGAACCCTCCATTATTCGCCAGGCCACGCCCGATAAAGACGCCAGCGTCATTAGCTGACCAATCAGGCAGGTTTCTTGCTAGGCATATAGAGCAGGGTGCGACGAAGAAATGGGAAAAAACAGGCTTACAAATCGTAAATAAAGTTGTATACAATCATTCCATCGTCGTGGCCCACCGCAAACCTGCGCATGCCACCACCCTCCGTTTTCACGTACAAGAAGGAAGACTGCAGTGAGCGCTGATTATCCTCGCGACCTGATCGGTTATGGCAATACCCCTCCTCATCCGCACTGGCCGGGGAATGCGCGCGTCGCGTTGTCTTTCGTGCTCAATTACGAAGAAGGTGGCGAGCGCAACGTCCTCCACGGCGACAAGGAATCCGAAGCCTTCCTCTCCGAGATGGTCGCCGCCCAGCCGCTGCAGGGCGTGCGCAACATGAGCATGGAGTCGCTCTACGAATACGGTAGCCGCGCCGGCGTGTGGCGCCTGCTCAAGCTGTTCAAGGACAGCGGCGTGCCGCTGACCATCTTCGCCGTGGCCATGGCCGCCCAGCGCCATCCGGACGTGATCCGCGCCATGGTCGAGGCCGGCCACGAGATCTGCAGCCACGGTTACCGCTGGATCGACTACCAGTACATGGACGAGGCCCAGGAGCGCGAGCACATGCTCGAAGCCATCCGAATCCTCACCGAACTGACCGGCGAGCGTCCGCTGGGCTGGTACACCGGCCGCACCGGCCCGAACACCCGGCGCCTGGTGATGGAGGAAGGGGGTTTCCTCTACGACAGCGATACCTACGACGACGACCTGCCCTACTGGGAGCCGAACAACCCGACCGGCAAGCCGCACCTGGTGATCCCCTATACCCTGGACACCAACGACATGCGCTTCACCCAGGTCCAGGGTTTCAACTGCGGCGAGCAATTCTTCCAGTACCTGAAGGACGCCTTCGACGTGCTCTACGAAGAAGGCGCAACCGCGCCGAAGATGCTCTCCATCGGCCTGCACTGCCGCCTGGTCGGCCGTCCGGCGCGCCTGGCCTCGCTCAAGCGCTTCATCGACTACGCCAAGAGCCACGACCAGGTCTGGTTTGCCCGTCGCGTGGACATCGCCCGCCACTGGCACGCCACCCACCCTTTCAACGCCGAGATTTCGCAATGACCGCTTTCAAGACCCTGACTCCCTCGACCCTGGACCGTGCCGCGTTCATCAAGGCGTTCGCCGACATCTACGAGCATTCGCCCTGGGTGGCGGAGAAAGCCTACGACCTCGGCCAGCTCCAGGAGCTGGACCAGATCGAGAACCTGCACCAGCGCATGAGCGACATCCTTCTCAGCGCCGATCACGCCGCCCAGCTGGCGCTGATCAACGCTCACCCGGACCTCGCCGGCAAGGCCGCGATCCAGGGCGAGCTGACCGAGTCGAGCACCAACGAGCAGGCCGGCGCCGGCATCCACCAGTGCACCGCCGAAGAGTTCGCCCGCTTCACCGAGCTCAACGACGCCTACAAGGCCAAATTCAAGTTCCCGTTCATCATGGCGGTGAAAGGCAGCAACCGGCACCAGATCCTCGCCTCCTTCGAGACCCGCATCCATAACGATGCCGATACCGAATTCAAGGAAGCCCTGGCGCAGATCAACCTGATCGCCCTGTTCCGCCTGCTGCAACTGTAAGAACTGCACCGCAGCGCCTGACGACATACAACACAGAATTCAGAGAATAAAAGCATGCGTACTCTAGTGATCGAGCCCCTGACCAAAGAAGCCTTCGCCCCCTTCGGTGACGTGATCGAAACCGACGGCAGCGACCACTTCATGATCAACAACGGCTCGACCATGCGCTTCCACAAGCTGGCCACGGTGGAAACCGCCCAGCCGGAAGACAAGGCGATCATCAGCATCTTCCGCGCCGACGCGCTGGACATGCCGCTGACCGTACGCATGCTGGAACGCCATCCGCTGGGCAGCCAGGCCTTCATTCCGCTGCTCGGCAACCCCTTTCTGATCGTGGTCGCGCCACTTGGCGATGCACCTGTATCAGGTCACGTCCGTGCCTTCGTCAGCAATGGCAGGCAGGGCGTCAATTACCATCGCGGCGTCTGGCACCACCCGGTGCTGACGATCGAAAAGCGGGATGACTTCCTGGTGGTTGATCGCAGTGGTTCCGGCAACAACTGCGACGAGCATTTCTTTACCGAGGATGAGCAACTGATCCTCAATCCCCACCAATAAGAGAAGGCCGAACACCGTATTTCGGTGGCCGGCAAGAGGTACAAGACTGTGGAAGCACATCTGTTGGAATGGCTGAACCTGAGCGTGCGCTGGGTTCACATGATCACTGGCGTGGCCTGGATCGGCGCGTCGTTCTACTTCGTCTGGCTGGAAAACAACCTGAACCGCGCCAACCCGCGGGACGGACTGTCGGGTGACCTTTGGGCGATCCACGGTGGCGGTATCTACCACCTGGAGAAGTACAAGCTGGCACCGCCGAAAATGCCGGAGAACCTGCACTGGTTCAAATGGGAAGCCTACTTCACCTGGATGTCCGGCATCGCCCTGCTGTGCCTGGTGTTCTACTGGCAGCCGACCCTTTACCTGCTGGCTCCGGGCAGCACCCTGACCGGCTTCGAAGGCGTGGCCATCGGTGTCGGCTCGCTGATCGCCGCCTGGTTCATCTACGACTTCCTCTGCGACTCGCCACTGGGCAAGCAACCCGCCCTGCTCGGCCTGGTCCTGTTCGTACTGATCATCGCCGCCTGCTACGGCTTCAGCCAGGTGTTCAGCGGTCGTGGTGCGTACCTGCACACCGGCGCCATCATCGGCACCATCATGGTCGGTAACGTGTTCCGCATCATCATGCCGGCCCAGCGCCAGCTGGTAGCGGCGATCGAAGCCAACCAGACCCCGGATCCGGTGCTGCCGGCCAAGGGCCTGCTGCGCTCGCGGCACAACAACTACTTCACCCTGCCGGTGCTGTTCATCATGATCAGCAACCACTTCCCGAGCACCTACGGCAGCAAGTACAACTGGGCGATCCTGGCCGGTATCGCGGTCGCGGCGGTGCTGATCCGTCACTACTTCAACACCCGCCACGACAGCAACAAGTACGCCTGGGCCCTGCCTGCCGGCGCACTGGCGATGATCTGCCTGGCCTATGTCACCGGTCCTGCACGGGTACCGAGCACTGCACCGGAGCAAGCTGCGGCGAAGATCGAATACCAGCCGCTGCCGGAAACCGCACTGGGTGGCAAAACCGCCGCCGAGCGTGCCGAGGAAGAAAAGGCCGCCGCCTGGCAAGCCGCACAGGCCAAGCCCGCCGAACCGGCCGCACCAGCCGCCCCGGCCGAAGCCCCTGCGCAAGCCACCGCCGCTGCGGGCGGTGCCGGTTTCGACAAGATCCATAACGTCATCCAGGAACGCTGCACCGTGTGCCACTCGGCCAAGCCGACCAGCCCGCTGTTCAGCGCCGCACCTGCCGGCGTGATGCTCGACACCCCGCAACAGATCCAGGCCATGGCCCCGCGTATCCAGGCCCAGGCCGTCGCCAGCCAGATCATGCCGCTGGGCAACATCACCCAGATGACTGCCGAAGAACGCAAGCTGGTCGGTGACTGGATCGCCAACGGCGCCAAGGTCAACTGATCCGCCCCGCAACACGCGTAACACCGCTGCAAGCTTCACGCGGCGCCCCGGACGGGAACCACGGGCCGAAAGGCCTGCCGCCCGGGCGCTGCGGCTCAAAAAAATAAGGGTATACGGATTTAATGGTTGATGGGGCACCTTCACCCCATCAATCTGATACCACCCTCAGATGGTTGATAGATCGACTCCGTAGTTGAGTTCCTCTGCGAAGTCCGGCAGTCCGTAACCGATGGTTTTCTTGTAGAAAGGAGAGACCTTCGCAGTCGGTGCCTTCTTCTTGTGCTTCGTGGTGTAGAGCATTCGTGCCCGCATCACCTCGAAGGAGTAACCGCGCCCTTCACGGTTCTTGTCCTTGGCCAGTCGGTTGATGGACTCCGTGTAAGCGTTGGTGACGGGCATGTCCGTCTCGAAGTAGGTCATGGTCTCTTCGCGCCAGTTTCCCACTGCCCTGACCAGATCGCTCCAGACTTCCTTTTGGCCCTTCGGGATGGTGGCTATCCACTCGTCCAGGGCGGCTTCTGCCTGGAGCCGTGTGGTGGCGTCCCAGATGCCGTAGAAGCGCTCCTTGTGCTCGTAGGCGGCCAGCAGTTGCGGGAACGCGCCTGTCCAGGTCTCCATGATGAGGCGCTCCCGGTCTGAGACTTCGTGAGCGCGTTTCAGCAGGATTTTCCGGTCTCCCTTGAGAGTCCGGCTCTGGGACGGTTTCAGCTCCTTTCTGAGGCCCTTGCGCACTCTCTCTAGGGCATCGTTGGCCATGCGCACCACATGGAACTTATCGACCACGATACGGGCCTGGGGCAGCACAGCCTTGACCGCTGCCCGGTAGGGGTTCCACATGTCCATGCTGACGATCTCGACCTTCTGCCGGTCTTTCAGCTTCATCAGGTAGTTGGTCACCACGTCCTGGCGGCGGGTGGCCAGCAGGTCGAGCAGGGTTCGCTCCTCAATGTTGGTCAGAATGCAGCGGTAGCGCTTGTTCAGGTATAGCTCGTCAATGCCCAGGATGCGGGGCGTCTCGAAGCGGTGCCAGCGCCCCAGGAACTCGGCGCGGGCGTTGAAGATGTCGCGCACCGTCTTCTCGTCCAGGCCGGTCTGTGCCGCCACAAAGGTGTAGGGGTGGTTGAAGGATTCCTTCTCCACGTACTCATGCAGCCGCAGTGTCATACGGAATCCGTCCACCATCTCCGGTAGCTGGGGCCTGAATGTTGTCTTGCAGGCCCGGCAGGTGTATCGGCGGCGGACCACCCAGAGAGTGACCCGCTTGCCGTGGATGGGCAGATCACGATAGGGAACGTCACGCTTGCCGAACCGTACGAACTCACCCTGCACGCCGCATTCCTCGCAGGCGATGGGATCGGGCACGTCCACCTGGAAGTGCATTTCGTCGTCGGTTGATTTGCAGCCCAGTACTTGGTATTGCGGCAGGTGAAGGATGTTGTCGGGAAGTTCGGTCATGGTGTTGTATAGGCGTAGGTGTCAGTCAGATCCATCCGACTCGGCATTGGTGTTTGCTTTTTTACCCAACAAGCTGCTGGAAACGAAAAGTAAGGCACCGAGGACAATTGCAATATCAGCCAGGTTGAAGGCCGGCCAATGCCAGTCTCGCCAATAGAAATCAAAGGAATCCACAACATAGCCGCGAAAGACCCGGTCAATCAGGTTGCCCATGGCGCCACCGAGGATAAGACTGTAAGCGATGGCTTCTCCTTTATGACGATTTTCAAGGATCAGCTTGATCAGAAAAATCGAGACCACTACCGCGATTCCGATAAAAAAGTAGCGCTGCCAGCCTCCACCATTCGCAAAAAGACTGAATGCGGCACCGGTGTTCCATAGGTGCACCCAGTTAAAGAACGGGGTCACCGAAACATACTCGCCATAGGCCATTGATTGCTGCACCAGCCACTTTACAGCCTGATCAGACGCTGCCAGCAGGCCCGATATGGACAATAGGGCATACGGCGAGAGCTTTTTGCCAATAATGAGCATTATTTAACCCTTCAACGCCAAAATGCGTCTGGCACCGTTAAGTACAATGCCCCCCGCGATGGTGCCGATAATCAGATCCGGATAATTGGAACCGGTCCACGCGACCAGGGCGCCGGCGGTGATGACCCCCAGGTTGATCACCACGTCGTTGGCCGAGAATATCCAGCTTGCCTTCATGTGCGCCCCGCCTTCCCGATGTTTGGATATGAGCAGCAGACAACTGGTATTGGCAATCAATGCGACGAATGCGATAGCCATCATCACCAGCGATTCAGGCTCACTACCGAATACAAAGCGTCTCACCACCTCTACGAGCACGCCCACAGCCAAGATCAGTTGCAGTACACCAGCAAGATGCGCGGCACGTACCTGCATTTTCACGCTATGTCCAACCGCATAAAGGGCAAGCCCGTACACCGCCGCATCGGCAAAATTGTCCAGGGATTCTCCAATCAGGCCGGTGGACCGGGCGATCAGACCGGCAGTCATTTCCACCACGAACAGAAGTGCATTGATGCCGAGCAACCAGCGCAGGGTCCCGGATTCTTGCTTAGCAGAAGCTGCCGAAAACTCGGCGGCCTTGATGGTCTCCGGATTTGCAGCGACGGTTTCCTGAAGCGAGGCGCCTAGCCCCAAGGTCTTCAGTTTCGAGGTGACGGGCTCGACCTCGCCGTCATGCACGACCTTCAGCCGGCGGTTCGACAAGTCGAAGGACAGCGCCCGAATCTCCTCAAAGCCGTTCAGGGCTAGGCGAATCATTCGTTCTTCTGATGGACAGTCCATCTTCGGCACGGCATAAACACTGACCCATCTCCCTGGCGCCTCGGAGGAGGCCTGTATATCGGTATCCGCTGCGGACGTTGCATCACCGCCACAGGCGCCACCACAGGATTTGCTCATGATACGACTCCACTTGAACAATGTTGTGGTACCATTTAAAACTATAAAGCTACTATAAGGTCAATAGAGTAAAGAATCCGTTGGGGAGGAGGCTGATGCGCATTGGTCAGTTGGCGCAGTTGGTAGGGGTCGAAACACAGACGATCCGCTTCTATGAACAGCAGGGCTTGTTGCCGCCGCCTGATCGGCAGGACAACGGTTACCGTGTCTATACCGAGAAGCATGGTGAGGGGCTGGCCTTCATCCGTCGCTGCAGAATCCTGGGCCTGTCACTGGCTGAGATTCACGAACTACAGAGCTATGAGGACGACCCTCATCAGCCTTGTACCGCCGTCAACGCCTTGCTCGATGATCACATCTCTCATGTGCGGTCGCAGATAACCGCTCTGCAAGCGCTTGAGAAACAACTCGTTTCACTGAGAGCGAGTTGCAACGATGACCGGGAAGTTGAGGCGTGTGGGGTTCTTGCTGGGAATTAGCGAAGGAAACATGCACCAGCAGTAGGTGAAGCATCAACCAGATAATCCGATGAGATGCCGGTCTGTCTCACTCTCATGCAAAGGTAAGATCAACCATTTAATCCGCTTACCCAAAAATAACAACAAAACTCGAGGTGCTGCATGTCCGAGTCTCGCCAGGCGTACATCCCCGATGCGCCGCCACGACAGCCGCTGCCCCTGCTGCAACTCATCCTCGTGGGTCTGCAGCACGTATTGCTGATGTACGGAGGCGCCATCGCGGTGCCACTGATCATCGGACAGGCTGCCGGACTCTCCCGAGAAGAAGTCGCTTTCCTGATCAATGCCGATCTGCTGGTCGCCGGTGTCGCCACCATCGTCCAGTCGTTCGGCATTGGTGCTGTCGGCATCCGCATGCCGGTGATGATGGGTGCCAGCTTCGCCGCCGTGGGCAGCATGGTGGCCATGGCCGGGATGCCCGGCGTCGGTTTGCAGGGGATCTTCGGCGCGACCATCGCCGCCGGGTTCTTCGGCATGCTGATCGCGCCCTTCATGTCCAAGGTCGTGCGTTTCTTCCCGCCGCTGGTCACCGGTACGGTGATCACCTCCATCGGCCTGTCGCTGTTCCCGGTGGCGGTGAACTGGGCGGGTGGCGGCGTCGAGGCGTCCACCTTCGGCTCGCCGATCTACCTGACCGTCGCCGGCCTGGTGCTGGCCACCATCCTGCTGGTCAACCGCTTCATGCGTGGGTTCTGGGTCAATGTGTCGGTGCTGATCGGCATGGGCCTGGGCTACATCCTCGCCGGCTCCATCGGCATGGTCGATCTCACCGGCCTGGACCAGGCGCCCTGGCTGCAAGTGGTGACCCCACTGCACTTCGGCATGCCGACCTTCAGCCTGGCGCCGATCCTGTCCATGTGCCTGGTGGTGGTGATCATCTTCGTCGAGTCCACCGGCATGTTCCTCGCCCTGGGCAAGGTCACCGACCGCGAAGTGACCCCGGGCATGCTGCGTCGCGGCCTGATGTGCGACGCCGGTGCGTCGTTCGTCGCCGGATTCTTCAACACCTTCACCCACTCCTCGTTCGCCCAGAACATCGGCCTGGTGCAGATGACCGGCGTGCGCTGCCGTTACGTAACGGTGGTGGCCGGTGGCTTGCTGATCCTTCTGAGTCTGCTGCCGAAAGCGGCCTTCCTGATCGCCTCGATTCCTCCGGCGGTCCTGGGCGGTGCCTCGATCGCCATGTTCGGCATGGTGGCCGCTACCGGGATCAAGATTCTCCAGGAAGCCGATATCAGCGACCGGCGCAACCAGCTGCTGGTAGCCGTGAGCGTCGGCATGGGCCTGATTCCGGTGGTTCGCCCGGAGTTCTTCGCGCAGATGCCGCAATGGATGGAGCCCATCACCCATAGCGGCATTGCCATGGCGACGGTCAGCGCGCTGGTGCTGAACCTGCTGTTCAACATCCTCGGCGGCGCCGAACGCGCCTCGCACAACCAGGCCGCCGCGCACCATTGAGGCTTTAGGGGTGGCGCACGGCCACCCCGCACTCCCCGAGCAACACGCAGTACCGCCGACCCGTGGGAGCGGGCCGGTCGGGGCGCTTCGCGCCGAAGAAAGCGCAACGAACAACAATAATTAGCCGGGAATCACAACATGAAACGCACCACCACTTCCCTTCTCCTGGGCAGCAGTTTGCTGGCGAGCCTTCCAGCGGTAGCGGGGGATCTTCTGCTGTGGCAATCCAACAGCCTCAGCTATTTGTACGGCAAGGACTTCAAGGTCAACCCTGCGATCCAGCAGACCATCACCTTCGAACACGCCAACAAGTGGAAGTACGGCGACACCTTCCTGTTCGTCGACAAGATCTTCTACAACGGCCAGGCCGACCGCGGCAAAGGCTACCGCACCTACTACGGCGAGTTCACCGAGCGCTTCTCCTTCGGCAAGATCTTCGACCGCAAGATCGAGCTGGGCCCGATCAAGGACGTGCTGCTGGCCCTGAGCTACGAGTCCGGCGAAGGCGACAACGAGGCCTACCTGATCGGCCCCGGCTTCGACCTGGCGATTCCCGGCTTCAACTACTTCACCCTGAATTTCTACAACCGCCACACCGAAGGCAGCCGCGCCGGCGATAACGTCTGGCAGATCACCCCGACGTTCTCCTACACCATCCCCGTGGGTTCGTCCGACATCCTGATCGATGGCTACATGGACTGGGTGGTGGACAACGACGAGACCAAGCGCCGCGGCACCTACCACGCCAACCTGCAGTTCAACCCGCAGGTCAAGTATGACCTGGGCAAGGCCCTGAAACTCGGGGCCAAGCAGCTCTACGTGGGTATCGAATACAGCTACTGGAAAGACAAATACGGCATCGAGAACAGCAACCGGCTCGATACCAACCAGAGCGTGACCAGTGCGTTGATCAAAGTGCACTTCTAAAAAACCTGATCTGCGTCAGGTGCTTCTGGAGAGGGGCACTTGAGGGCCAGCGCGCAAGCCAGTAATCTGCGCGCCCCCTCGACCCGGGCGGAGGGATTCCGCCCGCGTTTGCTGACCGTCCAGTCAATGAAAACGGGCGGTTGGCCAGCGCAAGCGCCAACAGTCGTAACCGTTGTGAACTGTTCAGAAAGACGTCGAGCAGGATTGCTGCACCCTTCCGGGAAGGTGGGACCAGCGCTTGCCCTTTTTCCGTGGGCGATCGCAAAAAGCTGACCCGAAAGACAACACGCTCAACCCGACGACGCCGACTCAAGAGCGTTGCTAACAGAATCGATCAAGGGAGCTACCCGATGCGCTTTACCAACCGCCTGATCCTCGCCGGGGGCCTGCTGGCCGCCAGTTCCGCGATGGCCGACGACCTGCTGTTGTGGCAGAACAACAGCCTGACCTACCTGTACGGCAAGGATTTCGCCGTCAACCCGGAAATCCAGCAGACCTTCACCTTCGAGCACGCCGATGCCTGGAAGTACGGTGACAACTTCCTGTTCATCGACAAGATCTTCTACAACGGCCAAAAAGACGCGAACAACGGCCCGAACACCTACTACGGCGAGTTCAGCCCGCGCCTGTCGTTCGGCAAGATCCTCGGCCAGGACCTGTCCTTCGGCCCGGTCAAGGACGTACTGCTGGCCATGACCTACGAGTTCGGCGAAGGCGACACCGAGGCCTACCTGATCGGTCCGGGCTTCGACCTCGACGTGCCGGGCTTCGACTACTTCCAGCTGAACTTCTACAACCGCCACACCGAAGGCAGCCGTGCCGGCGACAACGTCTGGCAGATCACGCCGGTCTGGGCCTACACCATTCCCGTGGGCAAGTCCGACATCCTGATCGACGGTTTCATGGACTGGGTGGTGGATAACGACGAGAACAGCAAGGGCACCTACCACGCCAACCTGCACTTCAACCCGCAGATCAAGTACGACCTGGGCAAGGCCCTGAACTTCGGCGAGAAGCAACTGTACGTCGGTATCGAGTACGACTACTGGTCGGACAAGTACGGCATCAAGGACAGCAAGTTCTTCGATACCAACCAGAACACCGCCAGCCTGCTGGTCAAGGTGCACTTCTAACCGCGTCGTTCGCCGCTGCGGCGGCAACCTGTCCGGGCCCTGCACCGCAGGGCCTGAACAGGTCCAGTTCCTCGCGATAGACCGAGGTGCTGACGCCCATGAGGCCCAGCATTGAATGGAACAGGTTGTCGTGGGACAGCGGGCTGTCACGCCGCCCGCGCAGGCACTCCATGCTCGCCCCGCCGCTTCTGGCGAAACCTTCCGACAGCCACGCCACCATTGGTACCCGGGTCTGCTCGCTCGGCGCCATGGCATACGGCAGCCCGTGCAGGTAGACGCCCTTCTCCCCCAGCGATTCGCCATGATCGGACACATAGAGCATGGCCGTGTCGAAACGCTGTTCGCGCGCCTTCAGCAGATCGAGCAGTTGCCCCAGCACGTGGTCGGTGTAAAGGATCGAATTGTCGTAAGCATTGACGATCTGAAGGGTGCCAACTGTTAGCTAATCCATTACAGTCCGCCCCCCTGATCGAGGTTTGTCCCGGCTCTTGATGGGAGATCACTAATAGAGGCTTGAAGGCTGTGGAATGAGGTTAGTGCTCGCGACAAAAGACCTGACGGTAGCCGGTCGATCCTTCGAAGGTTTCCCGCTCTTGGTTGGTTCAGATGGCTGGCCTGTGGAACCGGCTCAATCATTCCTATGGCACATTCTAGTCGAGTCAGGTGAGGCACTCAGTGTTCTGACGTGGGAGGCCTATGGTCGTCGTCTGTTCGACTACTTCGCCTTCCTGGAGGCTAATGGCCTGGCCTGGAATGAGGAGAGTCAGGCAGATGGCCTGAGCGTCCTGTCGCGATATAGAGACTGGTCGAGCGGTGAGCTGGAGCTAGATCCCAGCACACTGAATAAGCGACTGAACCTAATTGTGAGGTTCTACCAATGGGCCAAGCAGCGTGATCTGATCGCAGTTCTACCCTTTGGCGAGCGAAGGGTCAGAGCGACTCCGCACTCTGGCTTTCTCAGTCACGTAGCGCGTCCTAACGCCGCGAGTACCAAACCCTCAGTGATGGTGCGAGAGCGTAAGCGATTGACCAAATTCCTGACCAAAGATCAGGCAAAGGTTTGCCTCGCCCTTGATGCAGATCCGAGTCACCGGATCTTGTTCCATCTAATGGTTCGTACTGGCCTTCGCTCCTGCGAGGCTCGCACTTTCCCTCTCAAGTACATCTTTAATCCTCGGCTGAAGAAGGGCCTACGTCTTGGGCAAATGATCAGCGTGGCTCTTGAACCATCGGACATGCATCTCAAGTACAACCGTCCGAGGACAATCGACGTGCCTTGGTCGCTGATGGAGGAAATGTGGTCGTACACGCTTCATAAGCGCGAAGTACGGAAAGCGACCGGCAACGGACGCACCACGGCCTTGGTGCTGACCAAGGAGGGGCGGCAATACGCGAAAGACTCTATCGTCGACGTGATGAAAGCGTATGAGCGCAAGTGCGGCTTTTATGTTAGGGCCCATATGCTTCGCCATACCTATGGAACTTATACCCTTCTTGCATTGCGAAAAAGCCGAGATTTTAAAGGCGAGCCGTTACTCTATGTCCGAGACAGAATGGGGCACTCCGACATTCAAACAACAATGGTGTATCTGCATCTAATTAATCAGCTAGAGGCTCAGTCTGTTCTTGCCCATGAGGATGAGATAGACATGATGTTTATGGCCGGCTCTACTCCAAGCGCCTGAGGTACTACTGTTGGCTCGAAAGAAAAACTATAAGGCCGAGATGCATTCGGTCACTAAAGGATTCGAGACCGTAGAGAATGAGCTTGTAATCGATCTCCCGAAAAATCCTCGGAATGTAACTAAGATTGATCACACTCAGTACATTGGGCTTGGCTTTGACGCATGGGCCATTCAGAGCACTCATGTAATCAGGGCGCTGGTCAATGGAGGGAACTTCTCTCTGGCTACTCTTGTAGGGTACTCTAGCTATGGCCTTCGATATTTCATGGCCTTCTTGAAAAGCGGAGCGATTGATTCACCACCGTCATCCCCCAACAGCCTAACTAGACGGCATCTTGATCGATATGTTTCTTGGTTGAAGCTAAAATATCCAAACGGGTCAACTGCAAAGAACTATTACACTTCACTGAGGTCATTGATCATCAGTCTAATTGAATACGGATTCATTGAGGCAGACAAAGATAATTTTCTTCCAGTTGTTCCTTTCCCGAATAACGCGAAATCCACCAATGACGCGAAGCCGCTCAGCCTCTCGGAAATGCAGAGTCTTATAACTGCACTAAAATCAGACTTAATAGCTATTCATAAGGGGTTATTCCCTGGGAATGACGCTGAAGCAATGACGGTCTTGTTACTGATTACAGCCGCCAGATCTGGCATTAACACTACGCCGCTCTTGGAAATGTCTAGAGATGCGCTCCAGTCACACCCATTCATCCCTAATCTTCGACTTTTGAACACCGTAAAAAGACGCGGAAAGGGTGCTCAGAGCAAAACCATTCGACAGACGGGACTGCATGACGAATACAACTCAATTCCTTTAGATGGGGTTGCTGTTGTAAATAAGGCTTTGTCAATTTCTGAACCACTGGTTGAGTTTGCACCTGAGAATATTAAGTCGCATGTTTGGCTATATAGATCCGGACAGAATGGGCATGGTCATAAGATAGTCGCGCTTGCTTCCAGCACGTTATTTCAATCAACGAAGAGTATTTGTGCGAGGCACTCTTTGAAGGATGATCAGGGCAAGCCGCTGATCGTTAATCTCAGTCGTCTTCGAAAGACTATGGAAAGTAGGCTTTGGAAGCTCAGCGGCGGCGACCTACTGGAAGTGTCCGCCGTGATGGGCCAGTCCCCTAGCGTCGCTGATAACCATTATTTGAAGATAAATGACGAGATCAGGGTTGAGGGGGCGATCTTCGTCGGATCGGCTTTCACCGATCAGCTGCGTGGCATCAATGTCACACCGACACCCCCAGGAGGCTGTAAAGATAGCCTCTATGGAAGCCTGGCGCCCAAAGATGGTGTCACCCATTGTTCCGAGTTCATTCATTGCTTGACATGTCCTAGTTACGCAATTGTCGGTACTCTTGATGACTTGTATCGACTGTTCAGCTATCAGCAGTTTCTGCGCGCGGAGATGGAGTATTTTTTAACGGATGAGTGGGCGGGATGGCGTAAACGCCAAGGCGATTTCATCAGGCTCATTGACGAGTTTACGTCGAGAAAATTTAATATTGAACTGATCGAGGCGGCTAAAGCCAAAGCGAAAATGTCCCCTCATCCGTTCTGGGGATGCAAGATTGAGTTTATGCGGAAAATTCGAGGGGGCGATCTTGTCGGCTAATAGGAACTCCAAGGCAGCTCTCAAGGCCTATGATGTACTGTTCGCGCAACCTGTAACAGCCTCGGGCCTCAGCAAGGCTGAGCGAGATGCGATAGTTGTTAGTGCGATTGTTAATGATCATGGCGAAACTTTTGTATTAAGCAGATTTGGTGATGCTCGGTGGGATCTTCGGCCATTCTTTGATCAATCTAACGTAAGTGAGGGGCACAAGTATGTCAGTTGGGACTTTAATCTCCCACCTGAGATGATTGATGACTGCAAGGCAGTCGCGTATGCATGGTTCAAGAGAGGGCTCCCAGGGTCAAAGCCACCTGTCGCCAGGGGGATCACAACTCTCGTCAGCGCCAGCGTAATTCCGTTCATTCGTTGGCTTAGTGGCTTGGGAATTGAACGGTTTTCCGATGTTCGGCCTATACATATCAGCAACTACATACATCATTGCAAGTCAGAATCATTGAGGCCGATGCCTCTTTATTCCAGACTGCGGATAATTGATTTTTTATGGATATTCTCTGTCGAAACCATTTCCCCTCTTCAGTATTTTCCATGGGGAGAGTCGTCCCTGTGGCGAGTTAGCGGAATTGGAGAAACAAGGGGAAGTTCAGCTGCTAATAAGAACACCGGTAGGACGGATATAATTCCGCCAGACGATCAGGCGAAGATATTTAATTACTGCGAGCAGGTCGTCCATGAGGCGAAAGAAGATTTGATGGTCACCGGCATTGACACTTTTACTCGCCGCAGCCCCAAAATGATTAATTGTCGTGATGCTGTCTTGTACATCGCGTCAATTACCAGCGGCATGCGTAACGAAGAAGTCATCGGAATTGAAGTCGGCGCATGGCGAAAAGAGGTGGTGGATGGTGTTACTTACTGCTGGGTAATCACGACCGAGCATAAAACAGGAAAGGGGCGAGTCGAATATCTTGTCCCTGAGCTTACGCTGGATGCGTTAAATCTCTTTGCCGTGTGCTCAACCCCAATGAGAAGAGAGCTTGAGGCGGAGTTGAGCGACCTTGAACTGTCGCCCAATTTAACTGACTCCGCTGATCTTTTGCTTCGATTGGAGAAGGCCAGAAAAGACTCGAAGAGACTGTTCCTCTGCTTGAATGGAAGCGGCAACAAAACCGAGCGCGTTGGACACATCGAAGTGCTCAGCGCCGCAGGTTCCAATGAGGCCTTCAAGCGACTCGCAAAAGCCGCTGGAAGTGATTGGCCATTGCGGACTCACCAGTGCCGTCGCACCTATGCCCGGTGCTTTGTAGAGTCTCGTATGGGGCGTGCTTCGCTTGTATTCCTCAAGTGGCAGTTCAAACACAGCAGTATGAGCATGACTCAGCTCTATGCCTCCAACCCCCTTCAGGATCTCACGTTGTTCGATGAGATCCTCCAGCAAATGACCGAATTCAAAATCGACCTGATTGAATCTTGGCTCGACGATCAGCCATTGGCCGGAGGCGCAGGAGAGAGGATCGTTGAGTTGCGGGCTATTCCGGTCAAGAACAGGGCCGCTCTACTGGCCCAAACTGCGCCTCATGCGAATATTCGGGCGACTGGCCATGGCTGGTGCATTGCCACAGAGCGCGGATGCGGAGGTGCGGGCTTATACGAGGCGACACGGTGCCCTGGGTGCAAGCATTCGGTGATTGATGAGACATTCGCCGGCACTTGGCATGCTATCTACTCGCAACAGCGGGAGTTGATGAAAATTGAGGATGCAGGCCCAGCAGTAAGACAGCGCGCCGAGCGTGATTTGAAGGTCGCGCTCGATGTTATCAACAGCCTAGGCCTATCCCCTGATGGCGACGAGCAAGAAGGGGCTGTGAATGGCTAAGCAAGCGACGGAGCCTCGCTCCACTGGGCGATCTCGGCCAAAGACAGCCGATGCACTCGACAAGGTCATCGATGGCATGGTCGAGGGCAACCAAAAGCTCAGCATCTCCTCAGTTGCCAGGGCCGCAGGAGTCACGCCGGGTCTTATCCATAATACCTACCCTGCGGTGGCGGAACGTATTCGCAACCTTATGGGCAAGTCGGTGCGCGCCCAGCGTGACTCCAAGCATCAAGCACTGATGAAGGAGAAAGAACTGAACAAGGCGCTCCGGGGGGAGAACAGCCTGCTTCTTGAGGAGCTAGCCAGGCTCGCGTCGGTGAACCAGCGCCTCATGATTGAGCTGGCCCAGTTGGATGGCGTTGCCCAAGGTAAGGTAGTTACGCTTGCACCGAAGCCTGGGGCTAAGTAGCCCCAGGGGCTTATTTCACCATCCATAGCTGATCGATCCGGGTTGTATAGCTGGGGCTCGCTTCATGTTCCACTTCGGGGTAACAGGCAACGGCCTGGCCGCAGGGTTCCACGGCCCCATTTCGAGTTGACTTGATCCATCACCTGCATGACCGTAAGCGGGCGGCGGCAATCATGAGCTTGATCCAGTCGGTGCGGATGAATGGGCATGAACCGTATGCCTACTTGAAAGATGTGCGCACGCGGTTGCCGACGCAGCGGGCGAGTGAGATCGAGCAGCTGCTGCCGCATCGGTGGGGCCTGCCTAACCCATGCTAGGTGAGTTGGGCAGACGCTTAACAGTGCGGAATAGGATGCTCCCCCGTGGAGTGGACGTGAGGGCTTAGCGAGGCGGTATGCCCATGTGTTGCTGATGCTGCATCATCTGATCCATCATCATCTGCTGCATGCCCATGTACCTATCCATCATGTATTGATGCTGCTTCATCTGCTCAGGCGTCATCTGGGAGTAGTGACTGCCCATTTGGCCCCAGCCCATCATATGGCCGCCCATCATGCCGCCCCCGCAACACCCCATCATCCCGTTACCCTGCATCCCATTCATCATCTGCATGCCTTGTTGCATCATGGCTTGGTGCTCTTGCATCAGCTTCTGGCGCTGAGCGGGGTCGGTGGACTTCTGAATTTGGCTCATTTGCTCCTGCATTTTTTTGAGATTTTCTTGTGCCTTTGCCATCTCTTGGTCGAATTGCTCAACGCTTATCGGTTGCTGTTGGGCCGATTTAGCAGCGGTTGAGTCCTGCTGCGCGGAGGCTAATGCGGGGAAAAGCGCTGCCGCCAAAGCGACGGCGGCGAGTTGGGATGCTTTCATCTTCTGCTCCTTGTAGCTGGTGATTGATCGAGGGTGAATCACTACTTTCCAATATAGACCTCAATTTTGGGCATAGCCTGACTGGGATCAATGGTTGACCCTGTACCTGCTACAGGGTGTATTCAGGCTGCCTACTTGTTAGGAGGTGAACGGGATGAGTGGTGACAAAGCTTGTGGTTGTGCGAATAGCGTTGCGCCGTCGAATGAGGTGTCCACCCCAAGCAATGGGGCTGCGTGGGTCAGTGAGTTTTCTGTACCCAAGATGGACTGTCCCTCTGAAGAGCGCATGATTCGCTTGGCTTTGGAGGGGCTGGAAGGTATCGAGTCGTTATCCTTCGATCTCAGTCAACGGCGCGTTCACGTCTATCACTCGGGGGCGATAGATCTGCACGCTAACAAGCTCGATTCCTTGGGCCTTGGCTCGACCCTGATAGGTACGCGGGCTTGCGCACCAAGCGAGGTCGCGGAGAGAGGGCAGGCTGACGCCCAGGAGGCTCTAGACGAGTCCAGAGTGCTTAAAGCCTTGCTGGGTATCAACGCTCTTATGTTTGTAGCCGAGCTGGTTCTTGGGGTTATTGCTGAGTCCACAGGGTTGATTGCGGATTCGCTGGATATGTTCGCCGATGCCGCTGTTTATGGCCTTGCCTTCTATGCCGCTGGACGGAGCAAGGGTCTACAGCTTAAGGCCGCACATCTGTCGGGCTTTCTACAAATAGCGCTCGCGTTAGGCGTTTTACTGGAAGTTGTGCGCAGATTTATTTTCGGCAGCGAACCCGAGTCATTGCTGATGATGGGGGTTGGCCTGGTCGCCCTTGTGGCCAATGTTGGCTGTTTGCTCTTGATATCAAAACACCGGAATGGTGGCGCTCACATGCGAGCAAGCTGGATATTCTCAGCAAACGATGTATTGGCCAACCTAGGGGTTATTGTTGCTGGCTTACTGGTGATGCTTACGGGTTCGCCTTATCCCGACCTTGCCATTGGTTTTGCTGTCGGGCTGCTTGTCCTCAACGGTGGTCGGCGAATTCTTGCCATGAAGGCTTGATGATCATGCTCAAACCTCCGCCCATTAAGCAACGTGGAGGTTTAACCGGGAGGAAATTAATCTTTCTTTTTTCGATCTACCTAAAGGACGTGCTCACGCGCTTGCCAACCCGGAAAGCCAGCTGTTGCTGCACAGCTGGGCTCCCCGGCAAGGCGTGATGCCCCGTTCGCCTAGCTAGATGTATGCGTCCGGCTGATTTCTGCACGTCGGCACGAGGGTGCCCACTTACCGTGAGCAAACGCTCTTTTCTGCCACCTCAATCAGATCGGCCTTGCCAGCTTGCGGGCGACTGTACGCATGACCTGCTGGGATGACGATGGTTACGTTGGCGTTCGAACAGTGGTCGTGAAGGGTTTCAAGAGGCCTCGAAAAATTGAAAAATTGTTAGTCTGGTAAAATGCTTATAAAACAGTATGTTACAATCTACTAACTGTTAGAGTCATTCAGATACAACGATGGCGGCGTTGTCGCATTTGTCCAGCTGGCTGCTGTCGCAGGTCGGGGTGAAGCGGCGGAAGGCCTGGGGATAGCGCTTGTAGTAGGCCGGGCCATGGCTGCCGAGCATGTGCAGGACGATGAGGGTGTCGTCGCTGCTGCTGTCGATCCGCTCCGCCAGGCCATGCAGCAAGGCTTCGTCGAAGCAGCCATCGGCGTTGCAGATTCCGGGGATCTGCAGCTTGTCCACCTCCTCGCTGGGCACCCGGTCGCAGGCGCCCTTGCAGCCCGAGTTGTTGTCGCGCCAGAGCACCGCCACACCTGCCCGCTGCAGCACATCGAGCAGGTTTTCGCGACTTTTGCCGTGGATGCTGCGGTACTCGCGGCGGCCAAGGTCCTGGAACATGCAGGGCACCGAGATCGCCGTGGCGGTGCCACAGGCGCTGACCTCGCTGAAACTGACCACCTCGCGGGTCGCCAGCGCCGGATTGGTCTGCCGCTCGTAGCCGTTGAGCGAGAAACTCGCCGCCCGCGCGGTTTCACCGACCACCAGCACCACCACCTTATGCCGGCCGCCGGCGGCGGAATTGACCTGGCGCGCCGCATCCAGCCCGACCTGCTCCAGGGTCAAGGGCGTGCGCAATTGGCGCTTGGCATAGCTGTGCACCGCACCGACCAGGTTCGACGGCACCAGCATCAGGCGCAGTTCACGGTGGTTGCGCAGCAGCGAGGCGTAGGACTGATAGGCCAGCGCCAGGATCAGGGCGATCAGCGCCAATGCCACCAGCACGCTGCCCGCCTTGGACAGGCCCGCCCTCGCATAGCCAGGCCGGGCCACGGGAATGCGGCTGACCACAATCGCCGGCACCACGCCAACCAGCAGCACCCAGAACGCCAGCCCGGGACCGAGCAGATCGAACACTTCACGGCGATCGGTCTGCATTGCATTGATCAACATCGAATAGTCGATCATCACACCGTAGTTGCTCATGAAGTAACTGACGCAGGCCGACAGCAACAACATGATGACCAGGACAAGTTTGCCCAACCTGCCCCATGCCAATAAACACAGGACTACAAAGTTAAACGCCAGCACCACTAATGGAAGCGTACCGAGAAAGAACGGATTGTCATTTTCAAGGCCACCCGTGGCCGTCCAGACCTTGCGCCAGAAAGGTGCGTTCATCACCAGTGTCATCCACAGCGCAACCAGCAACACCAGCAACGGCGCAGGCATGCCCCGCATGCTCGACGCTTGTACGTTCATAAGTGTGTCTCCTGACACCTGTTCGACTATCCCTGAAACAAACCTGCGACTTAGCGCGAGAGGCGCAGGCGCACACTCCAGATCGCCGCCGTAGGTACCCCGAAGCCCAATAGCAGAAGGGCGGCAAGCATGCCGGCACGGTCGAAGAAGAAGATCACATCAAGCAGCAGCAGACAGCCACTGACGAACACCGCCAACCCCGGTACCAGCCAATGCAGGTACCCGTGCCGGGCGTGAAACAGCAGGCGAGAGTTGAAGGCGAGCAGCAGGCAGAGGCACAACCAAAACAAGATGGCAGCCAGGTAGAACGCCAGATGATAAATATCGAAGGACAACTTCCAGACAGGCATGACACCCCTTCCTTGCGGCAAGAAAAATAGTAATCGTTATTACTTCAATCCGGACTTCCTTGCCCGTTGCAACTGCCCGTTACTTTAGCCGGGCTTTTCATCATTTCCATACATGACATTTACATTTCTTTCTCTTTTCCCTTGTTAGTTTTCCCCGCCTACACTCGCCAGTACCTGCCAAACAAGGCCGTTGCAGGTAATGGACTATTCGAATAAAGGGAATTCACGATGCACACCCCCAAAACAGCGCCCATGCGCTATCTCTTGCTGCTGTCCGCCGTCTGGCTCGGTGTTTTCCTGCTGACCCGCGCGGCCCTGATGTTCAGCCACCTGGATGAAGCCGGACATGCGTTCCTTTCGGTCTTCACCGTGGGCCTGCTCAACGACCTGGTGTTCCTGGTCTATGCCGCCCTGCCCCTGAGCCTGTTCGTCCTGCTCTGCCCGCGCCGGCTATGGCAGGCCCGGGTCACCCGCTGGCTGCTGGTGGGCATCCTCGCGATCAGCCTCTACATCATGCTGTTCACCGCGGTGGCCGAATGGCTGTTCTGGGACGAGTTCGGGGTGCGCTTCAACTTCATCGCCGTGGATTACCTGGTGTACTCGGATGAAGTGCTGAACAACATCCTCGAGTCCTACCCGATCGCCCTGCTGCTGAGCATCCTTGGCCTGCTGACCCTGGCCCTGGTCCTGGCCTTGATCAAGCCGCTGCGCTGGGTCTTCGAGGCGCCCTACCCGAGCCTGCGCCAGCGCGCCTTGCACACCGCCGGCATCGCCGTCGCGGCCCTGCTGTGCGTGCAGTTCGCCGACCAGGACAGCCTGCGCAGCCAGGGCGGCAATACCTACCAGCGCGAGCTGGCGAGCAACGGCCCGTACCAGTTCTTCGCCGCCTTCCGCAACAACGAGCTGGACTACCAGCAGTTCTACAGCACCCTGCCCGAAGCGGTCACCGCCCGGCAGATGCGCGACGAACTGAACGAGCCGGGCGTGACCTTCATCGGCAATGAGCCGCTGGACATCCGCCGTACCGTGAGCAACCCGGGCACAGCGCGTACGCCGAACATCATCCTGGTCACCATCGAAAGCCTCAGCGCCAAGTACCTGGGCAGCAACGGCGACCCGCGCAACCTCAGCCCCAACCTCGACGCCCTGCGCAAGCAAAGCCTGTACTTCAACAACTTCTATGCCACCGGCACCCGCACCGACCGCGGCCTGGAAGCCATCACCCTGTCGATCCCGCCAACGCCCGGGCGCTCCGTCGTCAAGCGCATCGGCCGTGAAGGCGGTTTCGCCAGCCTTGGCCAGCAACTGAGCGAAGTGGGTTACGACACCGTATTCGTCTATGGCGGGCGCGGTTACTTCGACAACATGAACGCCTTCTTCAGCGGCAATGGCTACCGCATCGTCGACCAGAGCAGCGTCGACGAGCAGGAGATCAGCTTCAAGAACGCCTGGGGTATGTCCGACGAAGACCTGTACAAGCAGGCGATCAAGCTGGCCGATGCCGACCACGCCAACCAGGTGCCCTTCCTGCTGCAACTGATGACCACCTCCAACCACCGGCCCTACACCTACCCTGACGGGCGCATCGACATTCCGTCAGGCAACGGCCGCGACGGCGCGGTGAAGTACACCGACTATGCGATTGGCAAATTCCTCGCCGAGGCGCGGACCAAGCCTTGGTTCGATAACACGATCTTCGTCTTCGTCGCCGACCACACTGCCGGCAGCGCGGGCAAGGAAGACCTGCCGGTGCATAACTACCAGATCCCCCTGTTCGTCTACGCGCCGAAGCTGATCGAGCCGCGCGAGGACGGCAAGCTGGCCAGCCAGATCGACCTGGCGCCGACCCTGCTCGGCCTGCTGAACATGAGCTACACCTCGACCTTCTACGGACGCAACCTGCTGCAGGAAGACGCGTTGCCGCCGCGGGTGCTGATCGGCAACTACCAGCACCTGGGGCTGTTCGATGGCCAGGACCTGGCGATTCTCAGCCCACGCGGCGGCCTGCGCCTGCACCAACAGGCACTGGGTGAAAGCCGGGAGGTTCCGGGCGAGGTGGAGAATCCGCTAATTACCCGGGCGATCGCCTATTACGAAAGCGCCAGCTACGGGTTCAAGCAGCGGCTGCTGGAGTGGGTGCCGGAGAGTCATGAGGTAAGTGCTGCCATCGCGCCTTGAGATGGCTGAACGGCCACTGCGGTGGCCGTTCAGCCGATGGAAGCTCGGCGACCGGCTCGAATATGACTCCAGTTGGCCGAGGCATTCACACCGATCCGGTAGTCCGAATACAGCACATCCTCAAGGGAGCGATTTAGGGACACCTCCTCGGTCGGAGTGGTATCGCGGTAATAAAAGGGCTTGATCGGCAACACCCCGAAATCTTCAATGACCCGGCTGAATCCCAGAACATTCCCGATCATGGTCGGGCCTGTCATGGCCATGGTCAGCCCGAAACGGGAAAACCTCTCGAGCGCCGCTGGCCCGGAACGCTTCTCGACCCAGCTCACCTCGGGCCTGGTGCGTGCACGTAAAGACTGCGGCGAATATTCCAGGACCAGCTGATCAAGCAAACACCGCCCCGTCTCGGATTCAGCCTCGGCAGCTAGGACTACATTCATGACATCTCTCGCACTCGAATACATGTAGAAGTCCCCGCGGAGCTTGGAAAGATCAATGGGCCCGCGCACCGCCACATCACCGTCCATCCATAAGCCGCCATAAACCTCGAGCGCCCCCAGGCGAAACACATCGCCCATCGACGCCAGGTTCGAAAAGGGTCCGTTACCTTCCCGTGCATAGATGCTTCTGACCTTATACGCCTGAGGGTAGATCCCGGCCAACGCAGCGAACATCTCCTCCGGATCCCGATACTGGATCTTGTCCGCGTAGTGATGCGCAAGGTAACGCTGGACAGGGGTACCGTCGTCTTCTATTGCCTCCAGGGTCCGACGCCAATGCTTGGTGGTCGGGGTCCACAGGTTCACCTGCCAATCCGGATTGTGGTACTTGAACATCAAGGTGTTTTGCAGAAAGTCGGCCGGTATTGGCTTGCCTGCCCAGAAGGTGTGCGCCAGGGTCGGTATGCCTTCCCCGCCATTCACATCCCGCAGGTTCAGCGGATTGTTCATCACCATCCGGTACAGATTCAGCCCATCCACTTCGCCCAAGGGATCCGCACTGATCCAACGTCCCAGCCAGGGCGCGTAGTAACGCAATCCGAAGTAATACAAACCACCGGCATCGCGCTCCTTGCCGCAATAGCGGTGGGTCTTCGGCTCATTCCGGACCACACTCCTCGCTGCCCATACCGCCGTGCCGCCGAACGGATAAAACGCCTCGCGGCTGAGCAAGGCGCCCTGCCCGTCCAGTTCCACGGCGATGGAGCCCAGGTGATCGCCCAGGCTGTAGCGCCACTGCTCACCCGAAATGCGCAGGTGTTCATCCACCAGTACGACCCGCCGCGTGTCCCCGGTCACTGCGCGATGCAGTTCCAGCCCCGGCAGGTAGCGCACTTCGCTGTCCAGGCTGCGTGATCGGGCCTGGGCCACCGACACTTTGCGCACACGGTTGCCATCAGCCGAGTAGATATAGCGTTCATGGTCATCGCTGCCTGAATCACGCGTCACCTGCCGCACCCCGGCCAGCTGGTTGCGCGGATTCCAGTGCATCTCGGCAATACCCTCCAGCCGCAGCAGATTTCCACAGCCATCATGGGCGGCGGCGATCTGCGCTTCATCAGGCAGGCTGCCATCGGGTCGCCCAGGCAAAGCGTGATTACTGGTGCCCGACACCGCCATGCGCAAGCCGGCGGCGTTGCTGTGCTGGCGGCTTAGTAAATTGCCGGCAGCATCGTATTCGAAGCGTTGTACGTAGTTGACCAGCCGGGTCGGGTCCAGCGGCAAATCGTACGGCGGTGGCAGCCCGGGGCCATGGCTGGGCTGGTCGACTTCCACGCCACGGGCCTCGATCAGTTGATAAAGCGTGTCGTAGACCATTACCTGCTGCGCCGCGATCCGCTGGTTGCGGTAGAAGGTCAGCGGCTGCGACAGGTCATCGATGACCAGGATATTGCCAGCCGGATCGTACTGGTAACGCAGGTCCTGCAACGCTGCCTGCCCGGGCAGACGGGAAAGCTGGCGCTGCAGTCGGCCATCCTTGGGACAGAAACTGCGCTCGGTGACTACACCGTTGCCGGCCGTCTCGCCGCTGACCCGGCCCATGGCGTCGTAATGGATCGCATCGCGCACCCTTTGCGCCTGCTCGCTGCCGGCCAGTTGCACGGTCGAAGAACGCAAGGCACCCGCCTGGTCGAGCGCCAGCCGTTGGCGGTTGCCGAGGGCATCGATGCGCAGGACAGGATCACCGGGCGGATTGAAATGCGTTTCCGTGGCATAGCCGTCACCGGGCTCGAGCAGTGCATCGCGCGCGGATTCGGCGCCGGGCCAGTCCGGCCCCTCAGCCTCGACAAGAAAACGCCGACGCTGCCTGCGCAATTGACCGCCCAGCGCATAGTCGTCGAACAGCACGGTGCCCGCCGGATCGTCATGGCGCAACAGACGGCCACATTGGTTGCGGGCCTGAAGATCGGCACCGCCGTACGCCAGGCGCTCGATCACCCGGGAAGCCTCACCGGCAGCCTGTTCATGCAAGGCTACAGGGCGCAGTTGCCCGTCATATTCGCTGCGAAAGACGGAACCGCGACTGTCCCAGGCCTGAGCCGCCGGCCCGACCTCGGTAGACAGCGCCAAGCGCCAGCCGGCATCGCGGCTTTCGGTAAACAGGACACGCCCGGAGAGGGAATGTAGCTGTGTACGATTGGGCGGTCCGCCGCTGTTCCACACTCTTGGATCGCAGGCTGCGATATCACGTCCGAGCACATCGAAGGCATGCGCCGTGACCCGCCTCTCGGCCACCTCCTGCGCAGCGACCCGACAATACGCCACGCTACGCACCGTCGCACCGCGCGAATCGCCCACCGACAGCACGGGCGTGTGCTGATGAAGCTGACGACTCGATGACATGCCTGACATCCCCGGTCTGCGGTGGACGCCAGTATGCGCTGCGGCGTGCGATCAGGAACCTGACAAAAATACCAGTCAGCCGCGCACTGCCTTCCACAGCCTGCCGCCCACGCTGACCAGCGCCAGCACCACGGCACCGGCGACGATGCCGAGCACCCCATTGACCAGGGCGCTGGTCAGCGCACCGCCATTGCCCTGGCTGAACGCCTCGACCGCATGATGCAGCGGCGCGACGCCATGCACGAGGATCCCGCCGCCGACCAGGAACATCGCGGCCGTAACCACAACCGACAGGGTCTTCATCAGGTACGGCGCGGCGCGCAGGATGCCGTGGCCGATGCGCTTGCCGATGCCCTTGCGGGTCTCGGTCATCCACAGGCCCAGGTCGTCCAGCTTGACGATTCCCGCCACCAGGCCATACACGCCGATGGTCATGACCAGGGCGATGCCCGAGAGCACGATGATCTGCTGGGTCAGCGGTGCATCGGCGACGGTGCCGAGGGTGATGGCGATGATTTCGGCGGAGAGGATGAAGTCGGTGCGGATCGCGCCCTTGATCTTGTCCTTCTCGAAGGCCACCAGATCTATTGCCGGATTGGCGGCGGCTTCGCTCAGCGCGGCATGGTTCGCCTGCTTTTCCTCGGTGCCATGCAGAAACCTGTGCGCCAGCTTTTCGAAGCCCTCGAAACACAGGTAGGCGCCGCCAAGCATCAGCAACGGCGTCACCGCCCAGGGGATGAACGCGCTGATCAGCAGCGCCGCCGGCACCAGGATCAGCTTGTTCAGCAACGACCCCTTGCACACCGCCCACACCACCGGGATCTCCCGCTCGGCGCGTACCCCGGTGACCTGCTGCGCGTTGAGCGCCAGGTCATCGCCCAGGACACCGGCGGTTTTCTTGGCCGCCACCTTGGTCATTACGGAAACGTCATCGAGTACCGTGGCGATATCGTCGATCAATACCAGAAGGCTGCTTCCTGCCATGTGTCCTGTCTCGCGCAAAGGATAGTTGCAAAAGGATAGCGGGTTGACCATGCAAATACCCATTGGTGCCATCGCGAGCAGCGCCGGGCCGCTGCCTTGAGCCCCTCGCGAGCCCGGTGCTACCATGCGCCACCGCCTGCCCGGCCTGCCCGGGACGAGACCAAGGAACAGCGCCAACCATGAGCAGCATTCGCGAGCGCAACAAAGAACTGATCCTGCGCGCGGCCAGTGAAGAATTCGCCGACAAGGGTTTCGCCGCCACCAAGACCAGCGATATCGCGGCCAAGGCCGGCCTGCCCAAGCCCAACGTCTACTACTACTTCAAGTCCAAGGAAAACCTCTACCGCGAGGTCCTTGAAAGCATCATCGAGCCGATCATGCAGGCCTCGACGCCGTTCAATGCCGAGGGTGACCCGGAAGAAGTATTGAGCGCCTATATCCGCTCCAAAGTGCGCATCTCCCGCGACCTGCCGTTCGCCTCCAAGGTATTCGCCAGCGAGATCATGCACGGCGCCCCGCACCTGAGCCCGCGCCAGGTCGAGCAACTGAACGCCCAGGCCCGGCACAACATCGCCTGCATCCAGCGCTGGATCGACAAGGGCCGGATCGCCCCGGTCGACCCGCACCACCTGATGTTCAGCATCTGGGCCGCAACCCAGACCTACGCCGATTTCGACTGGCAGATCTCGGTGGTGACCGGGAAGGCGAAGCTGGACGAGAGTGATTACGAGGCGGCCACGCAAACGATCATTCGCTTGGTGTTGAAGGGGTGTGCACCGGACAGTTGATGTCCGGCGCGAGGGCCCCATCGCTGGCAAGCCAGCTCCCACAGGGTCTGCGGCGCCGCTAACCCTGTGGGAGCTGGCTTGCCAGCGATGAGGCCAGTAGTTACACCACAAGCTTCAGATCAGGCAGCAACCCCCGCATCCGCCCGCAGCCCCGCCTCCTCGATCGCACTGATCGCGCACTGCTCATCGATATCCGACGTATCCCCGCTGATCCCGATAGCGCCCAGCACCACGCCCGCCTCATTGCGGATCAGCACGCCACCGGGCGCCGGCACCACCGGGCTCTGACCCAGGCCATTGAGCGCGGCAAAGAATGCCGGGCGCTGCTGTGCGTCCAGCGCCAGCAAACGCGAGCCCTTGCCCAGGGCGATCGCCCCCCAGGCCTTGCCCATCGCCACCTGCGGACGCAGCAGGCTGGCGCCATCTTCCCGTTGCAGGGCCAGCAGATGGCCACCGGCGTCCAGCACCACCACGGTCAGCGGCGCGGCGGAGATCTTGCGCCCCGCTGCCAGCGCGCCATTCACCAGGCCGACGGCGACTTTCAAGCTCAATGCGTTCATGAAACGGTCCTCTTGTTGTTATGAAGCCCTGTGGGCAAGTGAAAATTGATAGACCAAATAGAACACAATGGTAAATGTTTTTGTATACAATAATTCGAACGCTGCGACCTTATGCCGCGCCAGGCCCGTTTCTACGGCGTTTCGACGAAAGCACAGGTCACGGACGAAAATGGATTGACCAGAGCCGCGTCCCATGAATACACTCTGGCGCAAAGCATCTTGTATACAATTACAACATCAATGAGGCACAAAGCCATGAGCAAAATGAGAGCAATCGATGCAGCCGTTCTGGTGATGCGCCGCGAAGGTGTGGAAACCGCGTTTGGCATTCCTGGTGCAGCGATCAACCCGCTGTACTCGGCCCTGAAGAAAGTCGGCGGTATCGATCACGTCCTCGCTCGCCACGTTGAAGGCGCCTCGCACATGGCCGAGGGTTACACCCGTACCAAGGCCGGCAATATTGGCGTGTGCATCGGCACCTCGGGCCCTGCCGGCACCGACATGGTCACCGGCCTGTACAGCGCTTCCGCCGACTCCATCCCGATTCTCTGCATCACCGGCCAGGCCCCGCGTGCCCGCCTGCACAAGGAAGACTTCCAGGCCGTGGACATCACCAGCATCGTCAAGCCGGTGACCAAGTGGGCAACCACCGTCCTGGAACCGGGCCAGGTGCCTTACGCCTTCCAGAAAGCCTTCTACGAAATGCGTACCGGCCGTCCGGGCCCGGTGCTGATCGACCTGCCGTTCGATGTGCAGATGGCCGAGATCGAGTTCGATATCGATGCCTACGAGCCACTGCCTGTCACCAGGCCAGCCGCTACCCGCAAGCAAGCGGAAAAAGCCCTGGCCCTGCTCAATGAAGCCGAACGTCCGCTGCTGGTCGCCGGTGGTGGCATCATCAACGCCGACGCCAGCGACAAGCTGGTCGAGTTCGCCGAACTGACCGGCGTACCGGTAGTACCGACCCTGATGGGCTGGGGCACCATCCCCGATGACCACGAGCTGATGGTCGGCATGGTCGGCCTGCAGACCTCGCACCGCTACGGCAACGCCACCCTGCTTAAGTCCGACCTGGTGTTCGGCATCGGCAACCGCTGGGCCAACCGTCACACCGGTTCCGTCGACGTCTACACCGAAGGCCGTACCTTCATCCATGTAGATATCGAACCGACCCAGATCGGCCGCGTGTTCACCCCGGACCTGGGCATCGTGTCCGACGCCGGCGCTGCCTTGGACGCCTTCCTCGAAGTGGCCCGCGAGTGGAAAGCCGCCGGCAAGCTGAAGTGCCGCGGCGAATGGCTGAAAGACTGCCAGGCCCGCAAGTCGAGCCTGCAGCGCAAGACCAACTTCGACAACGTGCCGGTCAAGCCACAGCGCGTGTACCAGGAAATGAACGAGGTGTTCGGCAAGGACACCACCTACGTCAGCACCATCGGTCTGTCGCAGATCGCCGGCGCCCAGTTCCTCCACGTCTACAAGCCGCGCCACTGGATCAACTGCGGCCAGGCCGGCCCGCTGGGCTGGACCATCCCGGCTGCCCTGGGCGTGGTCAAGGCCGACCCGAGCCGCAAGGTCGTCGCGCTGTCGGGCGACTATGACTTCCAGTTCATGATCGAAGAACTGGCGGTGGGCGCGCAGTTCAACCTGCCGTACGTCCACGTGCTGGTGAACAACGCCTACCTCGGCCTGATCCGCCAGGCGCAGCGTGGTTTCGAGATGGATTACTGTGTACAACTGGCGTTCGAGAACATCAACGCGCCGGACGTCAACGGCTACGGCGTCGATCACGTGGCCGTGGTCGAAGGCCTGGGTTGCAAGGCCCTGCGCGTGTTCACCCCGTCCGAGATCGCCCCGGCGCTGCTCAAGGCCCAGAAAATGGCCGAGGAGTTCCGCGTTCCGGTGGTGGTCGAGGTGATTCTCGAGCGCGTTACCAACATTTCCATGGGTACCGAAATCAACGCGGTCAACGAGTTCGAAGACCTGGCGCTGGTCGGCAACGACGCGCCAACCGCGATTTCGCTGCTCGACTGATCGTCTGCGAGGCCCCGCCCTTCAGGGTGCGGGGCCCAACCCAGCAAGGAGACCACCATGCCACGCTTTGCCGCCAACCTGTCCATGCTGTTCACCGAACAGGACTTCCTGGCCCGCTTCAAGGCTGCTGCCGACGCCGGCTTCAGCGGTGTCGAGTACCTTTTCCCGTACGACTACGCCGCCACCGAGATCAAGCAGCAGCTCGACGCCCATGGCCTGACCCAGGTGCTGTTCAACCTGCCGGCCGGCGACTGGGCCAAGGGTGACCGCGGCATCGCCTGCGACCCGGCGCGGGTCGAGGAATTCCGCAGCGGTGTCGACCTGGCCATCGCCTACGCCCAGGTGCTGGGCAATACCCAGGTCAACTGCCTGGCCGGGATTCGTCCACAGGGCCCGGACTGCGCCACCGTGCGCAAGACCTTCGTCGACAACCTGCGTTTCGCCGCCGACAAGCTCAAGGCTGCCGGGATCAAGCTGGTCATGGAAATGATCAACACCCGCGACATCCCGGGCTTCTACCTGAACACCACCCAGCAAGCGCTGGAGATCCAGGCCGAGGTGGGCAGCGACAACCTGTTCCTGCAGTACGACATCTACCACATGCAGATCATGGAAGGTGACCTGGCGCGTACCGTGGAAACCAACCTGGCGAAGATCAACCACATCCAGCTGGCCGACAACCCGGGCCGTCACGAACCGGGCACCGGCGAGATCAACTACCGCTTCCTGTTCGAGCACCTGGACCGCATCGGCTACCAGGGCTGGGTGGGCGCGGAGTACAAGCCCAGGACCACCACTGAAGAAGGTCTGGGCTGGTTGAAGACCCATAACGCGATCTAACAAGCACCGCCCTCCCCTGTGGGAGCTGGCTTGCCAGCGATGAGGCCCGAGCGGACAACATCGTTGCTGCTGCCGGCCCTATCGCTGGCAAGCCAGCTCCCACAGGGACCGCGTCGCTCCTGATTAAAAGAAGAGGCACATTCTCATGGCTAAAATCGGTTTCATCGGCACCGGCATCATGGGCCGCCCAATGGCGCAGAACCTGCAGAAAGCGGGTCACAGCCTGTTCGTTTCCACCCACCACGACGCCGCTCCGGCCGACCTGATCGCCGCGGGTGCCGTGGCCCTGGCCAATCCGAAGGAAGTGGCCCAGGAAGCCGAATTCATCATCGTCATGGTCCCGGACACCCCGCAGGTGGAAAGCGTCCTGTTCGGTGAAAACGGCGTCGCCGAAGGCGTCGGCCCGAACAAGATCGTGATCGACATGAGCTCGATCTCCCCCACCGCTACCAAGGCCTTCGCCGAGAAGATCAAGGCCACCGGCGCCGCCTACCTGGACGCTCCGGTATCCGGCGGCGAAGTCGGGGCCAAGGCCGCGACCCTGAGCATCATGGTCGGTGGCTGCCCGAAAGCCTTCGAGCGCACCCTGCCGCTGTTCCAGGCCATGGGCAAGAACATCACCCGCGTCGGCGGCAACGGTGACGGCCAGACCGCCAAGGTCGCCAACCAGATCATCGTCGCCCTGAACATCCAGGCCGTCGCCGAGGCCCTGCTGTTCGCCGCCAAGAACGGCGCCGATCCGGCCAAGGTCCGCGAGGCACTGATGGGCGGCTTCGCCTCGTCGAAGATCCTTGAAGTGCACGGCGAGCGCATGATCAAGGGCACCTTCGACCCGGGCTTCCGCATCAGCCTGCACCAGAAGGACCTGAACCTGGCCCTGCAAGGCGCCAAGGAGCTGAACATCAACCTGCCCAACACCTCCAACGCCCAACAGGTGTTCAGCACCTGCGCGGCCATCGGTGGTGCCAACTGGGACCACTCGGCGCTGATCAAGGGCCTGGAACACATGGCCAACTTCTCGATCCGCGACGACAAATAAGCAACACCTGCCAGCCCGCGGATCGAAGGAACCGCGCATCGTTTCCTTCAGCTTCTGAGGCTGGCAGTTGCACTCGAGCAACACCGCCCCTGGTTCAGCCTGCACGGAGGCCGTTCCAGGGGCGTTTTTGATTCTGCAGAACAATAAGATTTGGAGGCCTGAGATGTCGGTCGATCCGCAACACTTTCTCCGCGACCTGTTCGCCACGGCCATCGATGCCGCGCACCCGCGTCAGGTGCTTGAAGCCCATCTGCCCGCCGACCGTACGGGTCGAGTGATCGTCATCGGCGCCGGCAAGGCCGCCGCCGCCATGGCCGAAGTGGTCGAGCGCGCCTGGCAGGGCGAGGTCCGCGGTCTCGTAGTGACCCGCTACGGCCACGGCGCCAGCTGCTCGAAAATCGAAGTGGTGGAAGCCGCCCACCCCGTCCCCGACGCCGCCGGCCTGGCCGTAGCCAGGCGCGTGCTGGACATGGTCAGCGACCTGAGCGCCGACGATCGGGTGATCTTCCTGCTCTCCGGCGGTGGCTCCGCATTGCTGGCCCTGCCCGCCGAAGACCTGACCCTGGCCGACAAGCAGCAGATCAACAAGGCCCTGCTCAAGTCCGGCGCCACCATCGGCGAGATGAACTGCGTACGCAAGCACCTCTCGGCAGTCAAGGGCGGCCGCCTGGCCAAGGCCTGCTGGCCGGCCACCGTGTACACCTATGCGATTTCCGACGTGCCTGGCGACCTGGCCACGGTCATCGCTTCCGGCCCGACCGTGGCCGACCCGAGCACCTCGGCCGACGCCCTGGCGATCCTCAAGCGCTACAACATCGAAGCGCCGAAAGCCGTCATCGACTGGCTCAACAACCCCGCTTCGGAGACCGTAAAGGCCGACGATCCGGCCCTGGCCCGCAGCCATTTCCAGTTGATCGCCCGGCCCCAGCAGTCGCTGGAAGCCGCCGCGGTGAAAGCCCGCCAGGCCGGCTTCAGCCCGCTGATCCTCGGCGACCTGGAAGGCGAATCGCGGGAAGTGGCCAAGGTCCATGCCGGTATCGCCCGCCAGGTGGTCCTGCATGGCCAGCCACTGGCCGCGCCCTGCGTGATCCTTTCCGGCGGTGAAACCACAGTGACCGTGCGCGGCAACGGCCGGGGCGGGCGCAACGCGGAATTCCTGCTCAGCCTGACCGAAAGCCTCAAGGGCCTGCCGGGCGTCTACGCCATCGCCGGCGACACCGACGGCATCGATGGTTCGGAGGATAACGCCGGCGCCTTCATGACCCCGGACAGCTACGCCCGCGCCGCCGCCCTGGGCCTGTCGGCCACCGACGAGCTGGACAACAACAATGGCTACGGCTACTTCGCAGCGCTCGACGCGCTGATCGTCACCGAGCCGACCCGCACCAACGTCAACGATTTCCGCGCCATCCTCATTCTTGAGACTGCCCACCATGACGCCTGACAAGAAAGTCAAGATCCTCGCCACCCTCGGCCCCGCGACCAAGGGCATCGACGATGTCCGCCAGCTGGTGGAAGCCGGGGTGAACATCTTCCGTCTCAACTTCAGCCACGGCGAGCATGCCGACCACGCCATGCGCTACCAGTGGATCCGCGAAGTCGAGGCCCAGCTGAACTACCCGCTGGGCATCCTCATGGACCTGCAAGGGCCAAAGCTGCGCGTCGGCCGCCTGGCAGAAGGCAAGGCCATGCTCAAGCGTGGCCAGGCCCTGCGCCTGGACCTCGACCCGACCCCGGGCGACGCCGCGCGGGTCAACCTGCCGCACCCGGAGATCATCGCCGCACTGGAACCGGGCATGGACCTGCTGGTGGATGACGGTCGCCTGCGCCTGCGGGTGACCGCCAAGCACGCCGATGCCATCGACACCGAGGTGCTCAACGGTGGCGAGCTGTCCGATCGCAAGGGCGTGAACGTACCGCAGGCCGTGCTCGACCTCAGCCCGCTGACCGCCAAGGACCGCCGCGACCTGGCCTTCGGCCTGGAACTGGGCGTGGACTGGGTGGCGCTGTCGTTCGTCCAGCGTCCCGAAGACATCGCCGAAGCTCGCGAGCTGATCGGTGATCGTGCATTCCTGATGGCCAAGATCGAGAAGCCATCGGCAGTCACCCAACTGCGCGAGATCGCCGAGCTGAGCGACGCGATCATGGTCGCCCGCGGCGACCTGGGCGTGGAAGTGCCGGCCGAGGCCGTGCCGCAGATCCAGAAGAACATCATCGCTACCTGCCGCCAACTGGGCCGGCCGGTTGTCGTAGCGACGCAGATGCTCGAGTCGATGCGCTTCTCCCCTGCCCCGACCCGCGCCGAGGTGACCGACGTCGCCAACGCCGTGGCCGAAGGCGCCGATGCGGTAATGCTGTCGGCGGAAACCGCCTCCGGCGACTACCCGCTGGAAGCTGTGCAGATGATGAGCAAGATCATTCGCCAGGTCGAAGCAGGCCCGGATTACCAGACCCAGCTCGACGTCGGCCGGCCGAAGGCCGAGGCGACCGTCTCCGATGCCATCAGCTGCGCGATCCGTCGTATCAGCGGGATCCTGCCGGTGGCAGTGCTGGTCAACTACAGCGAGTCGGGCAACTCGACCCTGCGCGCCTCCCGCGAGCGGCCACGGGCACCGATCCTCAACCTGACTCCAAACCTGGGCACCGCGCGGCGCCTGAGCGTGGTGTGGGGTGTGCACTCGGTGGTCAACGACCGCCTGCGCCAGGTCGACGAGGTTTGCTCCACCGCGCTGGAAATCGCCCAGGCCCAGGGCATGGCCAACCGCGGCGACACCCTGTTGATCACGGCCGGCGTGCCTTTTGGCCAGCCGGGATCGACTAACTCGCTGCGTATCGAAACACTGCTTTGACGTCTTCGCGAGGCAGGTTGGCGGCCACCGATTCATCCGCGTGAATCCGTGATCGCCGGCCTGCTTCGCGATCAACAACCGTGGGACAAGACCCGCCCAAAGAGGCGACCCACTTAATCCAGACCTACTGCCATGTACACGAAAAACCTAGTCAATCCGTGCCCGGATTGGGCCACCGCGTTGCTCAACGGCTTCAGCCAGGTGCTGCTGCAGCGTAATCCGCTGTGCGGCCTGTGTTGCCTGCTGGCCATTCTTCTCACCGCGCCCCACCTGCTCGGCGGCGCACTGCTGGGCGCCCTCGCCGGCCTGCTCACTGCCCAGCGGCGCGGCTACAACCGCGCCGATCGCCAGGCCGGGCTGTACAGCTACAACGGCGTGCTTATCGGCCTGCTGTTCAGCTACCTGCTGCCCTGGTCGCCGCTCCTCCTGCCGCTGATCATCGCCGTCGCCGGGCTGAGCAGCATGCTCGTGCATCAATGGCTCAAGCGTGGCGGGTCGGTGCTGTTGCCGGCCTACACCCTGCCCTTCGTGCTGGCCGGCTGGGCGCTGTTGCTGATCGCCGAACCGACGGCGCAGGCCAGCGGGCCGGTGCAGGCCAACCCGCTGGATGCCCTCGCCCGGGGACTGGGGCAGATCTTCCTGCTCGACCAGCCGCTGGCCGGGCTGCTGATCGCCTTGGGGCTGCTGCTAGCGGACCGCTATGCGGCGGCCTGGGCCTTCGTCGGCGCAGCGATCGGCGGCAGTGTTGCGCTGATCGGCGGCGAGGCCACGGCCGCATACCTGGGGCTGTACGGCTTCAATGCAGCGCTGGCGGCCCTGGCCTTCAGCGGCACGCGCTCGCAGCCGTGGAAACCCTTGCTGGCGATCGTCCTGGCGATCGCGGTGCAGCCGCTGTTCAACCTGCTGCCGATCCCGGGGCTGACCGCGCCGTTCATCGTGGCGTGCTGGATGGTGCGGCTGGGGGATGTGAAAGGGACCGGGGTGCAGAGTCGCTGCATCTGACGCTATCGCTGGCAAGCCAGCTCCCACAGGGATCGCGCCGCTCTTGAGGGCAGTGGTGCATCTGTGGGAGCTGGCTTGCCAGCGATTAGGCCCTGGAAGCTTGCACAACTGCCGGATCCCACCCTAGGCTTCGCATCACCACCCGCCTCGGAACCACCACCTCATGGACACCCCCAGAGCCTGCGCCAGCGGCTCTTCGTCATCGTCTTCCAAACCGACACCGTTGCCGGACGCCGCTTCGACACCATCCTGCTGCTGATCATCCTGGCCAGCCTGGTTACCGTGATCCTCGACAGCATCGACGAGGTCCACCAGGGCTACGCCGGCCTGCTCGCCGCCATCGAGTGGGGCTTCACCGCCGTCTTCCTGGTCGAGTACCTGCTGCGCCTGTACTGCTCGCCCAGGCCCCTGCGCTACGCCTTCAGCTTCTATGGCCTGGTCGACCTGCTGGCGATCGTGCCCGGGATCATCGCCCTGTACTACAGCGACGCCCAGTACCTGCTGATCGTCCGGGTCATCCGCATGCTGCGGATTTTCCGCGTGCTCAAGCTCAGCCCCTACCTGAAACAGGCCCACTACCTGCTCGACGCCCTGCGCGGCAGCAAGCAGAAGATCATCGTGTTCCTGGTCAGCGTCTCGACCCTGGTCACGGTGTTCGGCACCCTGATGTATGTGGTCGAGGGTCCGGAACACGGCTTCACCAGCATTCCCAAGGGCATCTACTGGGCCATCGTCACCCTCACCACCGTGGGCTTCGGCGATATCGTGCCCAAGACGCCGCTGGGCCAGGTGATCTCGTCGATGGTGATGATTACCGGTTACTCGATCATCGCCGTGCCTACGGGTATCTTTACTGCCGAACTGGCCAATGCCATGCGCGGCGAGCAACTGCGCCACGATTGCCCGGTGTGCCGCAAGAACAGCCATGAACACGGCGCCGCCTTCTGCTCGCGCTGTGGCAACGCGCTGTTCCGGAAGGTGGAATAAGCAAAGTCGTTTTTAATCTTTTTGTGCCTAAGGGCCATTGGCTATAGTCGCTGGCACAATGCTGTTATCCCAACCAACTCCAACAAGGAATGCACAGTGAAAAAACTCTTTGGCGCCTCGCTCCTCGCCGCGAGCCTGGTCGTGGGCGGCCTCGCCCAGGCCGCTCCCGCACCGCTGCTGAACGTCTCCTACGACGTGATGCGCGACTTCTACAAGGACTACAACCTTGCCTTCCAGAAGCACTGGGAAGCCGAGCACAAAGAGAAGATCAACATCCAGATGTCCTTCGGCGGCTCCAGCAAGCAGGCGCGCTCGGTGATCGACGGCCTGCCGGCGGATGTCATTACCATGAACATGGCCACCGACATCAATGCCCTGGCCGACAACGGCCAATTGGTCCCGGACAACTGGGTCACCCGCCTGCCGAACAACAGCGCGCCCTTCACCTCGGCCACGGTGTTCATCGTGCGCAAGGGCAACCCCAAGGCCCTGAAGGACTGGCCGGACCTGCTCAAGGATGGCGTGCAGGTGATCGTGCCGAACCCGAAGACCTCGGGTAACGGCCGCTACACCTACCTGTCGGCCTGGGGCTACGTGCTCAAGACCGGCGGCGACGAAGCCAAGGCCAAGGACTTCGTCGGCAAGCTGTTCAAGCAGGCGCCGGTGCTGGATACCGGTGGCCGCGCCGCCACCACCACCTTCATGACCAACCAGATCGGCGACGTGCTGGTGACCTTCGAGAACGAAGCGGAAATGATCGCCCGGGAATTCGGCCGCGATCAGTTCGAGGTGATCTACCCGAGCGTCTCCGCCGAGGCCGAGCCGCCGGTGAGCGTGGTGGACAAGGTGGTCGACAAGAAAGGCAGCCGGGCGACCGCCGAGGAATACCTGAAGTACCTGTGGTCGCCTGAAGCCCAGGAAATCGCCGCCAGCAACTACCTGCGCCCGCGGGACGAGAAGGTCCTGGCCAAGTACACCGACCGCTTCCCGAAAGTGCAATTCCTCTCGGTGGAGAAGACCTTCGGCGACTGGCGCACCGTGCAGAAGACCCACTTCAATGATGGCGGGATCTTCGACCAGATCTATAGCGGCAAGTAAGATCGGGGCCTGACTTTCGGGCCCTATCGCTGGCAAGCCAGCTCCCACAGGGTCTGCGGTGCATGCAATCCTGTGGGAGCTGGCTTGCCAGCGATAGGGCCATCACAGTTTGCAAATCCCTCGCAGAAAAACTCCAAGGATCATTGTCTACCCTTTCCGTCACCCCACGGCTGAAGGAGTATCCCGTGATCCGCCCCCTGCTCACCGTTCTCTTCTGTACCCTGCTGAGCCTGCAGGCGCTGGCCGGCCCCCTGGCAGCCGTCACCGAGGAACAACCGGCCAAGGAACCGGAACCGGTCGTCCAGGGCGGTCTGCTCGGCACCCTCGCCAGCGGCCTCGACGATGTTTCCCAGGAACTGGATATCGATCACCACCTGCTCGACAACTGGCGGCTGCGCACCGACCGGGCGGCAAAGGAGGTCAACCAATTGGTCGACCGCCACGATGCCGACGACCTGATGGCGATGACCTGGGATTTCCTCATCCTCAGCGCCAGCTGGGCCGCGACCTTCGCCCTGCTGTGCTACCTCGGCCGTCTGGCCGCCCGCGCCAGCCAGCGTACCCGCCTGCTGCGCAGCCATCCGCGGCCGCAAAAGCTGCTGGCCTACCTGCTGCCCTACACCCTGCCGGCCATCGTAAGCCTGCCTGCGGCACTGTTCGTCAGCCGTCAGCTCGATCCGTCGGTGGGCCGCGCGCTGGGCATGAGCCTGGCCTACGCCACCAGCAGCGGGATCTTCTCCACCACCCTGATCCTGTGCCTGATTACCCTGTTCGATGTCGGCCACAAGCGCACAGCGGTGCAGATCATCCGTGAGGCAGCGCCGCGGCCGCTGTTCCTGATCGGCTTCCTCGCCGCCTGGAGCGACGCCCTGACCAGCCCGCAGATTTCCCGCCAACTGGGCGGCAACCTGACCAGCAGTATCGCGGTGGTCACCGGCCTGCTGGCGACCCTGATCTTCGCCGTGGTGGTGTTGCGCTCGCGTCGTCCGATGGCGCACCTGATCCGCAACCGCAGCCTCAAGGACCGCCTGCAGCACCGCGCCGTGCAGGAAACCCTGCGGATCTTCTCGGCCATCTGGTACCTGCCGATCCTTATGATGATCCTGGTCTCGGGGATCAACCTGATCGGCGCCGGCGAGGAAAGCCAGCGCGCCCTGCAGAAGGCGTTGCTGACCACCGTGCTGCTGATCGGCACGGTATTCCTCAGCATCACCCTGCAGCACTTTCTCAACCCGCCGCGCAATCCGGAACAGCGCCTGCGTCCCTACAAGGAACTGCTCTACAGCCTGGCCCATGCCCTGCTGCGCGTCGCCATGGCGGTCGCCTTCATCGAATTGCTCGGACGCATCTGGGGTTTCTCGGTGCTGGACTTCGCCCTGCGCAACAGCTTCGGCCGGGCGATCAGCGATTCGCTGAGCAGCATCGGCCTGATCCTGCTGGTGACCTGGCTGCTCTGGGTAGTGATCGACACGGCCATCCAGGAAGCGTTGAAGCCGACCCCGGGGCGGCGCAATACACGCCAGCCAAGCACTCGCACGCGGACCATCCTGCCGATGCTGCGCAACGCCACCAAGGTGGTGCTGGTGGTGATCTGCACCATCACCACCATGGCCAACCTGGGGATCAACGTCGCGCCGTTCCTCGCCGGCGCCGGGGTAGTCGGCCTGGCCATCGGCTTCGGCTCGCAGCAACTGGTGCAGGATGTCATCACCGGGCTGTTCATCCTGATCGAGGACACCATCGCCATCGGCGACTGGGTGGTGCTCGACTCCGGGCATGCCGGCACCGTGGAAAGCCTGACCATCCGCACCCTGCGCCTGCGCGACGGCAAGGGCTTCGTGCACTCGGTACCGTTCGGGCAGATCAAGGCGGTCACCAACCAGTCGCGGCAGTTCGCCTATGCCTTCTTCTCGGTGCAGTTCAGCTATGACTCGGACGTGGACGTGGCGTTGAAGCTGATCCGCGAGGCGGGGCAGTCAATCAGCGAGGATCCGATCCTGCGCCACAACCTGCAGGGGCCGCTGCAGGTATTCGGCGTAGACAGCATGAACCTCAACGGGATGACCCTGACCGCACAATTCAGGACCACGTCGGGTGGGCAGTATGCGGTGAACCGGGCGTTCAACGAGCGGTTGAAGAAGCTGGTGGACAAGACGGACGAGGTGAGTTTTGCGCAGTACAGTCCGGTGCCGGCAGCCCAGTGATTGATGGTGTTCTCAGGGGCCTCATCGCTGGCAAGCCAGCTCCCACAGGTTGGACTGCCCCCAAGAAGTTGGAGACTAATCCAACCCTTGGGGGAGTTATGAGTAAGTACACCGAGCAGTTCAAGCTCACAGCCATCACTGCCTACCTGGAGGGCACCGATGGTTTCCGAAAGGTAGCCCGGCATTTCGGTATCGATTTCAGCCTGCTGAGGCGCTGGGTGGCGAGCTATAAAGCCCGTTCCACTATCAGTCCCATACCTCACGGTCAGCGCTACGACATCAATTTCAAGCGCAGGGTTGTGCAGTACATGCGCGAGCATCGGCTTTCCCTGCGTAAAACGGCAGCTCACTTCGGCTTGGGACAGTCCTCCCGGGTAGGCATTTGGGAGCACCAGTACTACAGTGGCAACCTTGCCACCTCTACTGCCACTCAACGAAAAAAGCCTGCCGACGTGTCCAAGAAGATCAAGCCACTCAAACCCACTGACACTGACGACGCGCTGAAGCCGCGAGATCAGCTCATGGCAGAACTCGAGTATCTGCGCATGGAGAACGCTGTCCTAAAGGAGCTGAAGGCTTTGAGAGAGCAGAAGGAGCGAAGGCCAGAGAAAAAACGCTGATCGTCTCAAGACTCCGAACCCGATTCCCGCTGTCAGCGTTGTTGGCCCTGGTCGAGTTGTCGAACAGTACCTTCTACTACCAGCTCAAAAGCCTTCAAAAGCCGGATAAACATGCCGATCTGAAAGAGCTGGTGAGTCAGGTCTATCACAAGGAAAAAGGGCTCTATGGGTATCGGCGCGTGACGCTTGCGATCAAGAATCAAGGCATCCTGGTGAACAAGAAGGTTGTGGAGCGGCTGATGGCCGACCAAGGTTTGCGGGCGGTTGTGCGGCCTAAAAAGTATCGGTCCTATCGAGGAGAGATAGGCAGGATTGCCGAGAATCTGCTGGAGCGAAACTTCATCGCCCAGCGGCCCAATCAGAAGTGGGTGACTGACGTAACCGAGTTTAAAGTGGCTCAGCAAAAGCTCTATCTCTCACCAGTGATGGACTTGTACAACAGTGAGATCGTGGCCTACGAGATCGCTCGCCGCCCAGGCTATGAGCTGGTGGGGAATATGCTGGAAAAAGCTCTGAGTAGCTTGGGAAAGGAGCCGAAGCTGGTCATCCACTCTGATCAGGGATGGCATTATCAGCAGCGCCAATACCGCGAAAAGCTTGAGCAGCGTGGCGTAAAGCAGAGCATGTCGCGCAAAGGGAATTGCCTGGATAACGCCGCTATGGAAAGCTTCTTCGGCACACTCAAGTCTGAGTTTTTCTATTTGAAGCGGTTTGAGAGCATCGAAGAGCTGACCACCGGTCTGGACGAGTACATCCGCTACTACAACCATGACCGCATCAAGCTGAGGTTAAACGGCTTAAGCCCTGTCGATTACAGGGCCCAAGCTGCTAGCTAAAACTGTCCAACTTTTCGGGGGCAGTCCAGGTTGTGGGAGCTGGCTTGCCAGCGATGAGGGCCTGGAGGTCACCGGAAAACCAGGGCCTTGAGCCCCCCGGCCACATCCACATCCGCAAACTCCGGCGGGTTTTCCAGGCGCTCGACGAACGTCAGGCCCGGCGCCTGCTCCGCCATGCCCTGGATCAGGAACTCCGGCCCGATCCCCGGATCGTTGACGCAGGCCAGTACCGTGCCGCCCTCGCTGAGCAGCTCCGGCAAGCGGCGCAGGATCTTCGCGTAGTCCTGGGTCAGGGCAAAGCTGCCCTTCTGGAAGCTCGGCGGGTCGATGATGATCAGGTCATAAGGCGCCGGCTTGCGCACCTTGCCCCACGACTTGAACAGCTCGTGCCCAAGAAACCCGACGCGGCCCAGGTCATGCCCGTTCAGCCGGTGATTATCACGCCCGCGGGACAGCGCGGCCTTCGACATGTCGAGGTTGACCACCTGCTGCGCCCCACCGGCAATCGCTGCCACCGAGAAGCCGCAGGTATAGGCGAACAGGTTGAGCACCCGCTTGTCCGCCGCGTGCTCGCGTACCCAGCGCCGGCCATAGCGCATATCGAGGAACAGGCCGTTGTTCTGTTTCAGGCCGAGGTCGAGCTGGTAGCGCAGCCCGTCCTCGTCGATGACCTTGTGCGTGCAGGGCTCGCCCAGCAGCCAGTAGCCCGGGCTGTCCGGCAGGTAACGATGCTGGATCAGCACCGCCATGTCGCCCGTCGCCAACCCGCGCAGCATGTCTTGCAGCGCCGCGAGCTGCCCCTCGGGCGGCTCGCGGAACAGCCCCACCAGCAGCACACCCTGAAGCCAGTCCACGGTGATCTGCTCCAGTCCCGGCCAGCAGCGCCCGCGACCGTGGAACAGCCGCCGGGTTTCACTCGGCGGCGGGTTCAGGGCGGTGCGCAGGTGTTGATGCAGGGTGTCGATGGCAGCGGTCATGGCAGGTGTTCAGCAGGCTAAAGCGGCGCATTCTACGCCTTTGCGCTGCTGGCGCGGGCGGCGGATTTGAACCACCAGCCGCGCTGCATGCCGGCGGCCGCCAGCAGGATCGCCGACACACCCAGCCATTGCAGGGGTCCAGGCGATGACCGAAGGCCACCCAGTCCACCAGGATCGCCGCGATGGGGTAGATGAACGACAGCGCGCCGGTCAGCGCCGTCGGCAGTTTCTGGATCGCCCCGTAGAGCAGCACGTACATCACGCCGGTGTGCACGATGCCCAGGGTGACCAGGCTGCCCAGCTCACCCGGAACCGTGGGCAGGCCACCGATATTGGCGAACGGCGCCAGCATGAGCACACCAGTGCTGACCTGGATCAGCGCGATCAGGTGCGGCGGCGTCCCGCTGAGGCGCTTGATGATCAGTGCCGCCACCGCATACAGAAACGCCGCGCCCAGGGCCAGGACGATGCCCAGCAGGTACTGGTCGCCGCTCTCGCCTTGGCTGCCATGGGCACTGACGATAGCCAGCATCCCGGCGAAGGACACACCGAGCCAGAACAGCTTGGGCAGGGTGATCTTCTCGCCGAGGAACAGCGCCGCCAGCCCCACCAGCATGAACGGCTGGACGTTGTACACCGCCGTTCCGATGGCGATGGACGCCCGCGAGTAGGAAGCGAACAACAGCACCCAGTTACCAACGATGGCCACGCCGCTGAGCACGGCCAGGGCGAAGGTCATGCGGGTCAGGATGCCCGGGCGCAGGAAACCCATGGCCGCGCAGATTGCCAGCAAGGTGACGGCACCGAACAGGCAGCGCCAGAACACCACGTCCAGCACCGGCTGCCCCGATACCAGGACGAACCAGCCGATGGTGCCGGAGATCAGCATGGCGCCGACCATTTCAAGGGAACCGCGACGTATCGAATTGTCCATGTCACACCTCCGAGAACTTTGTGACAAAGTATGCCGAGGGTGCTCCAGGCCAATCCAGTGGATAAATAAGGCCGGAATCCGCACCTGCCTTTTTTATTGAGGCAATTTACCTGATTAGCCTGACAGGAGCTTTTTCATGACCGACGCCATCGACCAGTTGCTGCTCAATGCCTTGATGGAAGATTCGCGGCGCTCGCTCAAGGCGCTGGCCAGCCTGACCGGACTGTCCTCGCCCAGCGTCAGCGAACGCCTGCGCCGCCTGGAGGAACGCGGGGTGCTCAAGGGCTATACGGTGGAAGTGGACGCCCGCAGCTTCGGCTACCAGTTGCAGGCCATCGTGCGCATCCGCCCGTTGCCGGGGCAGTTACACGAGGTAGAACGGCAGATCATCGCCATTCCCGAATTCACCGAGTGCGACAAGGTCACCGGGGATGACTGCTTTATCGCGCGCCTGCATGTGCGCTCGATGGAACAACTGGACACCTTGCTGGACAAGCTCAACAGCCATGCCGAGACGAGTACGGCAATCGTCAAGAAGACCCCGGTGAAGCGGCGGTTGCCGCCGATGGATTGAGCCTTTTGGTGTTGTTGAGGGCCTCATCGCTGGCAAGCCAGCTCCCACAGGGATCTGTGGGAGCTGGGCTTGCCAGCGATGAGGCCGGAGAGAGCGACACAGCCCTGTGTGTCCAATCCAATACCCATATGAACAAGAAGTGTACACAAGCATGTAACCGAAAGTGCCTTTTTTGTGTGCAATCACCTCAACTGGCGCCCCATAGGGTTACATCGCTCCGCTCTAACAAGTTGACCAATTAATCAGAATTCAACTAAGCAAAAAAATAAAACCTGTTTAATCGGTCAATTTATAAATTCAAATTTTCAGTAACTTATAAAAAATTCCAGAAACTTCAAAAAGATAATGACTCTTCCCTGCGACTCCCCGTGGCATGGATCTGGCTTTAGTGCATTCGTGCTTTGTATACAACTCAGCACGATCAAGAGCACACACCAGATCCGCCCACCTGCCGTCGCCGGGTAGCGGAATGCCCCTAACCAATTGGTTCTCGTGGTTAAAGACCAGGCGTCCCCACGCCACGAGTATCAGGAGCACGCCGGAATGAGCATGAGTCTCTCCAACAAGACAGAACTGGACTTTTCCTCGTCTACCCCGAACCGACGACGCACCCGCAACACCCCGTGACCCTGAGCCCGCGTCTGCACAACCACGACCTCGCCCCGACCAAGGCCGAGGGCCGCCGCTGGGGGCGCTACAGCATCTTTGCCCTGTGGACCAACGATGTGCACAACATCGCCAACTACTCCTTTGCCATGGGGCTGTATGCCATGGGCCTGGGCGGCTGGCAGATCCTCCTGTCGCTGGGATAGGCGCGGCGCTGGTGTACTTCTTCATGAACCTGTCCGGCTACATGGGCCAGAAGACCGGGGTACCGTTCCCGGTGATGAGCCGGATCGCCTTCGGCATCCATGGCGCCCAGATCCCGGCGCTGATCCGCGCGGTAATCGCCATCGCCTGGTTCGGCATCCAGACCTACCTGGCCTCGGTGGTCCTGCGCGTGCTCCTTAGCGCCATCGCCCCTGGCCTTGCGGCCTACGACCAGGACTCGATCCTCGGCCTGTCGAGCCTCGGCTGGGTGTGCTTCGTTGCCATCTGGCTGGTGCAGCTGGTGATCCTGGCCTACGGCATGGAAATGGTGCGACGCTACGAGGCCTTCGCCGGCCCGGTGATCCTGCTCACCGTGACCTGCCTGGCGGCGTGGATGTACGTCCAGGCCGGCTTCGAGATCGCCTGGTCGGTACGCGAACCGCTGACCGGCGCAGCCATGTGGCACAACATCCTGGCCGGCGGAGCGCTGTGGCTGGCGATCTACGGCACGCTGGTGCTGAATTTCTGCGACTTCGCCCGGTCCTCGCCGTGCCGCAAGACCATCCGTTCGGGCAACTTCTGGGGCCTGCCGGTGAACATCCTGGCCTTCGCGGTGATCACCGTGCTGCTGTGCGGTGCGCAATTCAAGATCAACGGCCAGATCATCGACAGTCCGACGCAGATCATCGCCAGCATCCCCAATACGTTCTTCCTCGTGCTCGGCTGCCTGGCCTTCCTGATCGTCACCGTGGCGGTGAACATCATGGCCAACTTCGTCGCCCCGGCCTTCGTCCTCAGCAACCTGGCGCCGCGCCTGCTCAACTTCCGCCGCGCCGGCCTGATCAGCGCCACCCTCGCCGTGCTGATCCTGCCGTGGAACCTCTACAACAGTCCGCTGGTGATCATGTACTTCCTGTCCGGCCTCGGCGCCCTGCTCGGCCCGCTGTACGGGGTGATCATGGTCGATTACTGGCTGTTGCGCCGTGGCCGCATCAACGTGCCCGAGCTGTACAGCGAAGACCCCAAGGCCGCCTACCACTACCGTCGCGGGGTCAATCCCCGTGCCCTGGTCGCCTTCGTGCCGGCGGCGCTGCTGGCGATCGTCCTGGCCCTGGTGCCCAACTTCGAAACCATCGCGCCCTTCTCCTGGATGATCGGTGCCGGTATCGCCGGCCTGCTCTACCTGCTCTGTGCGCCGCGCAACCAGCAGTACCTGGACGTGAGCGGCGAATCCATCGCCGTCGACAGCACCAGCCATTGATTGCCTCTTGCGGCCCGGTGCTGCCGGGCCGGTTCACTGCCTAGCGAGACCCGATATGCGAATCCTCATAGTCAACGTCAACACCAGCGAAGCCATCACCGAAGCCATCGCCCGCCAGGCGCAGGCAGTAGCCGCACCGGGCAGCGAAATCATCGGGCTGACTCCGTATTTCGGCGCGGAATCGGTGGAAGGCAATTTCGAGAGCTACCTGGCGGCCATCGCCGTGATGGACCGCGTGCTGGCCTACGACGGCCCCTACGACGCGGTGATCCAGGCCGGCTACGGCGAACACGGCCGCGAAGGCCTGCAGGAATTGTTGAACGTGCCGGTAGTGGACATCACCGATGCCGCCGCCAGCACCGCCATGTACCTTGGCCATGCCTACTCGGTAGTGACCACCCTGGATCGCACCGTGCCGCTGATCGAGGACCGCCTCAAGCTCTCCGGCCTGTACGACCGCTGCGCCTCGGTGCGGGCCAGCGGCATGGCCGTGCTGGAACTGGAAGCGGAGCCGGAACGGGCGCTGGAAGCCATCGTCCGCCAGGCCGAGCTGGCGGTCAGCGAGGACAAGGCGGAAGTAATCTGCCTGGGTTGCGGCGGCATGGCCGGGCTGGACGAGAAGATCCGCCAGCGTACCGGCGTGCCGGTGGTGGACGGGGTCAGCGCGGCGGTGAAGATGGCCGAGTCGCTGGTCCAGCTCGGGCTGTCCACTTCCAAGACCCGCACCTACGCCAAACCGCGGCCCAAGCGCGTGATTGGCTGGCCGGCGCAGTTCGGTCGGTAAACGAACGTTCCTTTTTGCGAGGCGCGATCAACGGTGCCAGGACCTGCAAAGGTCATCTCCCTTGGTACCCGCGCCTCGGTTTTTTCCCATTCTCCGAGCCGACTCGATCCCTGTGGGAGCTGGCTTGCCAGCGATGAGCATGGGTATCTACACATCTCTCGCCCAGGCTCGGATGATGGGGCAACGCAGGATCTGTAGGAGCGTGGCTTGCCCGCGAAGGGCCGCACAGCGGCCCCAAATCCTGCCACGCCGAGCATCTGGGGTACTGAAGTCGAGCAGGCGCTGAATCCAGAAAACTATTCACCAGCCAGTTCGTGCTGGATGGCTTTGGGGCCGCTGTGCGGCCCTTCGCGGGCAAGCCACGCTCCTACCTGAACCGCGTCCGCCATCGGCCGAGATGTGTAGATACCCATGCAGCGATGAGGCCGGCAAGAACAAAGATGTTGTCAGAGAGGGCCAAATCGCTGCGGTGCGGCGATCCGACAAGCCAGCTCCCACAGGGATCGTGTCAGCTCTGGGAGAGGGTATGCGGGCAACTCAAGTCCCCACCATCCAGCCCCTGCTTCACATTGCGGCTCAGCATCGTCGCCTTGCCATCACGCCAGGTCAGGGTCAGCACATACAGCGAGTCGAAATCGCCGTTTTCCCAATCCTTGGTGATCACCCGCTCCTCGCCCAGGGCCTTGCCGGCCACGGCGTTGATCAGTTCGGGGAGGTAACCATGGGACCAGGCGGTGTACACCGTCGAGTTACGGTACTTGTTGCTGGTCAGCTCGCGTGCCAGGGCGTTGGTGTCGTTGGCGCCGTAGTCGATGTTCACCGGCAGCCCGAGCTTGATCGCGCTCGGGCTGATGGTCATCAACGGCCGCAGGTAGCTGTAGCTGTCGTCGTTGCTGCCTTCCTCGACCTCACGGGTCGGGTCGGCGGCGAACACATAGTCGGCCTTGCCGAATTTCTCCGGCAGCAAGGTCGCCAGGTCGAGTGCGCGGTTGAGCCCTTGGCAGTTCAGTTGGCCGAGGCCTTCACCGGGCTTTTCCGCATGGCGCAGGAACACCAGGGTCTGGGTGCCGTCGACCGGCCTGGCCAGGCTGTCGAAGGTGGTGAATCCAAGGAGGGCGGCGCCTGCAACGAGCACGGTGCCGAGCAGCGCCTGACGGCGCGAAGGCAGGAATGCGGGGAACTTCATGATCAACCCTTGAGGACAAAGCTTGGGACAAAGACAGTGAACCAACCCGCCAGTGCTGCCCCGCGGCCGAGGCCGCGGGGCATCCCTGTCTGTCGCTCCATCCGTGGATACGGGCATCCTTGAGAGTGCAGCAGGCCCGATTGGTTCTGTCCCTGGGGCGCTTGTCCTTAAGCTAGGAGTGAATCTACGCGTTCCCTGTTACCAAATTAAGACGGTGCTTCAGTCGTCGCGGGTCAGTACTTCGAGCACTTCGATTTCGAAATGCAGGTCGGAACCGGGCGGGATCGAGCCCATCTTGCGCTCGCCGTAGCCCAGGTGCGCCGGGACGAACAGCTTGCGCTTGCCGCCCACCTTCATGCCCATCAGGCCGATGTCCCAGCCCTTGATCACCCGCCCGGTGCCGATCACGCACTGGAACGGCTTGCCGCGCTGGTGCGAGGAGTCGAAGACCGTGCCGTCGGCCAGGGTGCCGGTGTAATGGGTGGTGATCAGGGCGCCCTTGACCACTTCCTTGCCGTCGCCCAGGTGGACGTCGGTGATCTGCAATTCGTCGCTCATGATTGCCTCGCTGTCGATCGTGCAGCCGCCTTTTCTCAGGAATATCAGGGAATTGCAAGCAAAGGCAGAGCACGGCGCTATGGAGCGACTAGCTGAACTGCGCGACTACCTCGGCGCCGGTCATGTTCTTCGTCTGGTTGGAGAAGCAGTAGAAGGAGGGTTTTTCGTCGATATAGACCTGAAGATCGAAGGTCCAGGGTTGATCGCTGTCCAGCAGGCCCACCGGGATGGCGAAGAAATTGCCGCCCTTGAGGCGATAGAACAGATGGCTGCCGCAAGCCGGGCAGAAGCCGCGTTCGGCCCAGTCGGAAGAGTTGTAGACCGCAGGCTGGGCACCGCTGAAGTGCGGGGCGCTGCTGCTGTGCACGGTCAGCAGCGGGCCGCCGTTCCATTTGCGGCACATGCTGCAATGGCAGGCGCCGACGCTGTTGTCGTCGAGGGTGACGGTGAGCTGGATGGCGCCGCAGAGGCAGGCGCCCTGGTGGGTTTGACTGGACATGGGGGCTCCTTGCAGGCTGAGGTTGCTGAGTGTAGCCAAGATCCATCGAACACCCGAGAACCCTGTGGGAGCTGGCTTGCCAGCGATTGCTATGGTGAATTCACTGAAGCTATCGCTGCGGTTCGGCGGCCCGACAAGCCAGCTCCCACAGGGTAAGCAGTGCTCTTACGGACTCACCGGTGTCAGGACCGGTTCGCCGGCAAAGAATGCCTGCAGGTTCTTGAGCACCAACGCCACCATATCCCTGGCCGCCTCAGGCGTCTGCGCCGCCACATGGGGCGTCAGCACCACATTGCCCAACGCCTTCAACTCATCCGGCACCGACGGCTCGTCATCGAACACATCCAGCCCCGCACCGGCGATCCGTCCTTCGCGCAGCGCCGCGACCATCTCGGCGGTCGAGACCACACTGGCCCGCGCGATATTCACCAGGAACCCTTGCGGCCCCAGTGCATCCAGCACGTCACACCCGACCAGCCCACGGGTATCGGCCCCGCCCGGGGTGGCGACGATCAGGAAATCCGACTCGCGGGCCAGCTCCAGCACGCTCTCGCAGTATTGGTAGGGTACGTCTCGCCGCGAGCGGCTGTGGTAACGCACCTGCATGTCGAAACCCAGTGCGCCACGCCTGGCAATCGCCATGCCCACCGCCCCGAGGCCGAGAATGCCCAGGCGCTTGCCCGCCAGCGACGGGCTGATCACCCGGTTCCACTGCCCTTGTCGGGTGGTGGCGTCAGCCCGGCAGATATCCCGGACCACGGCGAACAGCAGGGCCATGGCATGATCCGCCACCGCCGAGGCATTGGCCCCGGCGCCATTGGTCACGACGATGCCCCGGGCCCGGGCAGCATGCAGGTCAACCGCTTCGTAACCGGCACCGATCACGCAGATCAGGCGCAGCAACGGCAGCGCGGCGATTTCCTCGGCGGTGATCCCCAAGGGCCCACGGGTCAGTACCACATCGATCTCGCCGCCCTGGCGGGCAATGGCCTCGGCCCGCAGCGCCGGCGTTTTCGCGTGGATCAGGCGGTATCCGTGTTCTTCCAGCAAGGGCAGGTAGTCATCGACCGTTTCGACCAGCACCAATACCGTCTTCGTCATCACATGCTCCCAGGCGTTCAGCGACGGAGCATTATGCCGGCATTACTGGGCGAACGCGCGCCCCAGGCCGCCTGGCACGCCACTGGAGTCGGTGTCCTGCCACGGGCCTTCTGGATTGGTCGCCCAGCTCCAGCCGTTGTTCCAACGGTAGTAGGTGCGCTGGCGGTAGAAAGTGTTGGTCTTGCCTTCGAGCACGTAGACCCCGAGCTTCGGATCCCAGTGGCTGGCGCCGCCCGGTGGCGGGGCGAAGCTGGCCGAGGTGCGCGGCATGGGTTTGGGCGTCGGGGTGACGGAGGGCTTGGGCGTGCCCGGGCCCGGCTTGATCACCGGGCCCGGTCGGGGTGCCGTCTCGATCGGCGGCAAGGGTTCGCGCTCCGGCTCGCGCGGCTGCTGCACCGTACATGCGCTCAACCCCAGGGCCAGGGAAATCAGGGTCAGGCGTACGGTGCTGTTCATGAAGTCGCTCTCTTCTACTTGTCCGGATTGTCCGGGCTATCGATGGTCAGGTGTTGCGGCTTCCGGGTGTCGCTGGGCAGCGGCGAGCTGCGACCGATCCACTCGCCCTTGCCGGGTTGACCGGCACGGGAGACGCGCGCCATCAGTTGGACTTCAGGGAAGTTCGACAGTTTCATGTTGGGCATCATCGCGTCGCTGTCGCTGAGCACCACCTCGATCGGCAACTGCGCCACGGTGATCCGCCTGGCCGCCAGCGGCAGGCTCGGACCGGACGCGGCGCGGGCGAAGATGAAGACCACGTCGTCCGGCCTGACCTTGTCCTTGAGCGCGTCGGCCAGTTCGACCTTGACCGTCAGGCTGGCAGCCGAGGCCGTGGCGACCGCTGCGGAGCCCTTGCCCTCGCCCGCTGCGATCTTCTCCTTGGCCCGTTCGATGCCGCCCAGCAGCGCGGTACGCGAGCTGTCACCTTGCGGCAATTGGACCAGCAGGCGGTTCCAGTAGTCCACCGCCTCCTGGTAGCGCTCGCCCTCGAAGGCCGCGATGCCCAGCAAGCCGAGGCTGGTGACCTCGTTCGGATCGGCTTTCAGGGCTTCGTCGGTCAAAGCCTGGAACTGTGCGGTCCATTGCTTGTTATTGGCAAAGTACAGGGCCTGGGCCCATTGCCCGAGCAGCTCGGGCGCACGGCCGGCGACGCCGACGGCACGCTCGAAGGCCTTGGCCGCATCGCCCGGACGCTCCTGGGCCATGTAGGCCCGACCGAGGAAATACAGGCCCTCGGCATTGTCCGGCTGGGCGGCCACGCTGCGCTCCAGGCGCGACGTCATTTCCTCGAGGCTCTGCGGCGCCGTGGCGAACTCCTGGGTCAGGGCGACCTTGTCGCTGGCACCGAAGTGCAGGTACAGCCCCACGGCCATCGCCGGCACCAGGAAGGCCGCGAGGATCGGCAGCGCCTTGCCCAGCCGCGCGCTGCGCAACGGTTCGGCATTCTCGGTGTCGTCCAGCAGTTCGCGGGCCGCCTCATCGCGGCCACGGGCCAGTTGCTCGGCGTTCAGCACGCCCTCCGCCCCCTGGGCCTGGAGTTCGGCGACACGTTCCTGATAGAGCGCGACGTTGAGGGCGGTACGGTCTTCTTCCTGCTGCGCACGACGGCCACGCAACACCGGAATCAGCAAAAAGCTCAGGGCTACCAGCAACAGCAGGCCTGAAGCGAGCCAGAAATCAGTCATGGGTCTGTTCTTTGTCCAGCAGTTTGGCGAGGCGCTCGCGCTCCTCGGGGGAAAGGTCGGCCGTCACGGTGCCCGCCGGGACCCGGCGCTTGCGCACGATCACTGCCATGACGCCGATACCGCCCAGCAACAAGGCCGCCGGACCGAACCAGAGCAGCCAGGTTTTAGCGGTGAGGGCCGGCTTGTAGCGGACGAAATCACCGTATCGATCGACCATGAAATCGACGATCTGCTGGTTGCTCTTGCCTTCGCCGAGCATGCGGAAGATTTCCCGGCGCAGGTCGGCAGCGATCGGCGCATTCGAGTCGGCGATGTCCTGGTTCTGGCATTTGGGGCAACGCAGCTCCTTGGTCAGCTCGCGGTAGCGCTCGCGTTCGGCCTCGTCGGCGAACTGATAGGTGTCGATGGCCGCCCTGGCCACGCCGGTCAGGCTAAGGCCAAGCACGGCGGCTGCAAGCCAGCGCTTCATTGCTTCGCCTCGTCGACCAGGCCCTGGTAGACCGGCGCCAGCTTCTCGCGCCAGACGGTTTCGTCGATCACTCCGACGTACTTGTCGCGGATCACACCCTTGGCGTCGATGAAGAAGGTTTCCGGCGCGCCGTACACCCCCAGGTCCAGGCCGAGGGTGCCCTGCTCGTCGCGGATATCCATCTGGTACGGATTGTGGAACTCGGCCAGCCATTTCAGCGCGGCAGCGTTGTCGTCCTTGTAGTTGACCCCGTAGATGTTCACGCCCTGCTGCGCCAGCTTGTTCAGCACCGGATGCTCGACCTTGCACGAGATGCACCAGGTGGCCCAGACGTTGACCAGCGCCGGCTTGCCCTTCAGGTCCGCCTCGGTCAGGGTGCGGTCGCCCTGCACGTTGGCCAGGGAGAAGGCCGGGAACGGCTTGCCGATCATCGCCGACGGCAGTTCCGCCGGGTCCAGGTACAGCCCGCGGTAGAGAAACACCGCCACCAGCAGAAACACCGCCAGCGGTACAACCATGATCCAGCGCTTCATGCCGTCGCTCCTTGCAGGCCAAGGGCGTCGCGCACCTTGGTCTTGACCTTGATTCGATAACGCCGGTCCAGCGCCGCGAGCAAACCACCCAGGCCGGTCAGCAGGCCGCCCAGCCAGATCCAGCGCACGAACGGCTTGACGTGCACGCGCACCGCCCAGGCGCCGTTTTCCAGGGGCTCACCCAAGGCGACATAAAGGTCGCGGGTGAAGCCTGCGTCGATGCCGGCTTCGGTCATCATCGACTGCTGCACGGTGTACAGGCGTTTTTCCGGGTGCAGCACGCTGATCTGGCGGCCGTCCTTCAGCACCCGCACGGTGCCTTTGTCGGAGGTGAAGTTCGGGCCCTCGTGGTGTTTCGCGCCTTCGAAGACGAAGTGATAACCGGCCAGTTCCACCGCGTCGCCCGGCGCCATGCGCAGGTCGCGCTCGGCGCTGTTGTTGCTCGACAGCACCACGCCCATGGCGCACACCGCCAGGCCCAGGTGGGCCACGTGCATGCCCCAGTAGCTGCGGTTGAGGCCGCGAATGCCCTTGAGCAGGCCCTTGTGGCGGGTCTTGTCGAGGATGTCGCGCACCCCGCCGAGCACGATCCACGCCGCCAGGGCGAAGGTGGTCAGCACCTGCCAGTCGAAATCATCCACCAGCAGGCCGCAGATCGGCGCCAGCACCGCGCTGCCTACCAGCACCGGGGTCAGCATGCCGGCCAGCCAGCGGCCGGGGGTGTCTTTCCAGCGCACCAGCACACCCACCGCCAGCACCACCATCAGCAGGGCCATCAGCGGGATGAACAGGGCATCGAAGTACGGCGGGCCGACCGACAGCTTGGCGCCGCTCAGGGCATCGAGGATCAGCGGGTAAAGGGTACCGAGCAGGATCATCGACGCAGCCACCACCAGCACCAGGTTGTTGGCCAGCAGCAGGGTCTCGCGGGACCACAGGGCGAAGCCGACCTGGCTCTTGACCACCGGTGCGCGCAGGGCGAACAGGGTCAGCGAGCCGCCGACCACGATCAGCAGGAAGAACAGGATGAAGATGCCGCGCTCCGGATCGGAGGCGAAGGCATGCACCGAGGTCAGCACCCCGGAGCGGACCAGGAAGGTGCCGAGCAGGCTGAGGGAGAAGGCGGCGATGGCCAGCAGCACCGTCCAGCTCTTGAACACGCCACGCTTCTCGGTGACCGCCAGCGAGTGGATCAACGCGGTGCCCACCAGCCAGGGCATGAACGAGGCGTTTTCCACCGGGTCCCAGAACCACCAGCCGCCCCAGCCGAGTTCGTAGTAGGCCCACCAGGAACCCAGGGTGATGCCGATGCCGAGGAAGGCCCAGGCGACGATGGTCCAGGGCCGCGACCAGCGTGCCCAGGCTGCGTCGAGGCGCCCGCCGAGCAAGGCGGCGATAGCGAAGGCGAAGGCCACGGAGAAGCCGACATAGCCCATGTACAGCATCGGCGGGTGGACGATCAGGCCGATGTCCTGCAGCAGCGGGTTGAGGTCGCGACCGTCACCGGGCATCTGCGGCAGCAGGCGGCTGAACGGGTTGGAAGTGACGATCAGGAACGACAGGAAGCCGACGCTGATCATGCCCATCACCGCCAGGACCCGGGCCAGCATCACCTGCGGCAACTGGCGGGAGAAGATCGATACGGCGAAGGTCCAGCCGCCGAGGATCAGCGCCCAGAGCAGCAGCGAGCCTTCGTGGGCGCCCCACACGGCACTGAACTTGTAGTACCAGGGCAAGGCGCTGTTGGAGTTGCTGGCGACATAGGCGACCGAGAAATTGTCGGTCATGAAGGCGTGGGTCAGGCAGGCGAAGGCGAAGGCCAGGAAGGCGAACTGCCCCCACGCGGCCGGGCGTGCCAGGCTCATCCACAGGCTGTCGCCGCGCCAGGCGCCGAGCAGCGGAACACTGGCCTGCACGCAGGCGAAGCAGATGGCCAGGATCATCGACAACTGGCCGAGTTCGGGAATGATCAGCGCGGCATTCATTGGGCGGGCGCTCCGTTGGCGGCCTGGCCGCTTTCCTTCAGGGCCTTGGTGACCTCCGGCGGCATGTACTTCTCGTCGTGCTTGGCCAGCACTTCATCGGCCACCACCACGCCCTCGCCATTGAGCTTGCCCAGGGCGACGATGCCCTGGCCTTCGCGGAACAGGTCGGGAAGGATGCCGCGGTAGGTGATCGGCACCGACTTGTTGAAGTCGGTGACCACGAAGCGCACGTCCAGCGAGTCGCTGGAACGCTGCACCGAGCCCTTCTCGACCATGCCGCCGGCGCGGATGCGCGTGTCCAGCGGTGCTTCGCCGTTGGCGATCTGGGTCGGGGTGTAGAACAGGTTGATGTTTTCCTGCAATGCACTGAGGGCCAGGCCCACGGCGACACCCAGGCCGGCGAGCAGGCCGAGGATGATGAACAGGCGCTTCTTGCGTTGCGGATTCACTTGGCGTTCTCCCGGCGCAGGCGGCGCGCCTCTGCTTGCAGGTAACGACGGCGCGCCAGCAAGGGCGCGGCGACGTTGATGGCCAGCACCGCCAGGCAGATGCCATAGGCCGACCAGACGTACAGGCCGTGATGGCCCATGGCGAGAAACTCGCCGAAGGATGCGAAGCTCATCGTGCGCCTCCCAAGCTGTTCAGCACTTCTTCCCGGACCCAGCTGGCGCGGGCTTCGCGCTTGAGCACTTCGAGGCGCATGCGCAGCAGCACCACGGCGCCGAAGAAGCAGTAGAAACCCAGCACCGTGAGCAGCAGCGGCAGCCACATCTCCGCCGGCATCGCCGGTTTCTCGGTGAGGGTGAAGGTCGAGCCCTGGTGCAGGGTGTTCCACCATTCCACCGAGTACTTGATGATCGGGATGTTGATCACCCCGACGATGGCCAGCACCGCACAGGCTTTTGCCGCGCTGTCACGATTGCTGATCGCGTGGCCGAGGGCAATGAGACCGAAGTACAGAAAAAGCAGGATGAGCATGGACGTAAGGCGGGCATCCCAGACCCACCAGCTGCCCCAGGTCGGCTTGCCCCAGATGGCCCCGGTGAGCAGCGCCAGCGCGGTCATCCAGGCGCCGATGGGCGCGGCGCTCTGCAGGGCGACATCGGCGATCTTCATCTTCCACACCAGGCCGACCACGCCGCACACCGCCAGCATCACGTAGCAGGACTGGGCCAGCATGGCCGCCGGCACATGGATGTAGATGATCCGGAAGCTGTTGCCCTGCTGGTAGTCCTGCGGGGCGAAGGCCAGGCCCCAGACCACGCCGGTGCCGATCAGCAACACCGCGGCGACCGCCAGCCAGGGCAGCATGCGCCCGCTGATGGCATAGAACCATTTGGGGGAACCGAGCTTGTGAAACCATGTCCAGCTTATTGCGCTGCTTTTCATCACGGTACATCCAGGGTCTTTGCTGGGCGTGGCCCAGACCTCGTTATTCGCCGACGCTGATCTTCAGGCCGGCGGCTATCGCGAAAGGTGCAAGGGTGACTGCCAGGGCGGCCAGACTGCCAAGCCAGAGCAGGTATCCGGTTGCGGGCATAGCTTGCACTGCTGCTTGTAAGGCGCCACTGCCCAGGATCAATACCGGGATATATAACGGCAGAATCAGCAGCGCCAGAAGCAGACCACCACGTTTCAAACCAACGGTGAGCGCCGCTCCGACGGCACCCAGCAGGCTCAGCACCGGGGTACCGAGCAAGAGCGATGCCAGCAGGACCGGCAGGCATTCCACTGGCAATCCGAGCATCACCGCCAGCAGCGGCGACAACAATACCAGCGCCAGCCCGGAAAAAATCCAGTGTGCCAGCACCTTGGCCAGCACCAGAAGCGGCAGCGGGTGCGGCGAAAGGACCCACTGTTCCAGGGATCCATCCTCGAAATCGCTGCGAAACAGCCCGTCCAGCGAGAGCAAGACCGACAAAAGCGCGGCCACCCAGACTAACCCTGGAGACAAGATTTGCAACAATTGTGTCTCAGGACCGACCGCAAGTGGGAACAATGCGATGACGATCGCGAAGAACACCAGCGGATTGGCCAGTTCTGCCGGACGTCGGCAGAGCAGACGCGCCTCACGGCGCAACAACAGGACAAATACACTCATGCGGCCCACTGCCCCAGGTTGATATCGCGATAACCGGAGGGCGTGCGCTCCAGCGTGTGGTGGGTGGTCAGCACGACCATGCCGCCCTGCTCGCAATGCCGGGCCAGGTGCGCTTCGAGCTGGGCAACACCCTGCCTGTCGAGGGCGGTGAAGGGTTCGTCGAGGATCCACAGCGGCGGGCTGTCCAGGTACAGCCGGGCCAGGGCCACGCGGCGCTGCTGGCCGGCCGACAGGGTATGGCAGGGCACGTCCTCGAAACCGCGCAGGCCGACGGCTTCCAGCGCGCGCCAGATCGCTTCGCGGGAGGCCGGACGGTGCAGGGCGCAGAGCCAGGTGAGGTTTTCCTCGGGGGTGAGCAGGTCCTTGATCCCGGCGGCATGGCCGATCCACACCAGGCTGCGGGCCAGTTCGGCGCCCTGCTCCGCCAGCGGCTTGCCGTTGAGCAGGACCTGACCCTGGGTCGGCTGCATCAGACCGGCCAGCAGGCGTAGCAGGCTGGTCTTGCCGCTGCCGTTGGGACCGCTGATCTGCAGCATGTCGCCGGCTGTCACCTGCAGTTCCAGGTGTTCGAAGAGCATTCGCCAGTCGCGCTCGCAGGCCAGGCCCACGGCTTGGAGATGAGGAGTCACGGATTCGCCTTATTGGTTCGGGGACTGTCTCAAGTCGGTTCGACCCTGGCCGTTATAGAGACAACGAAAACCTGGCCGACCGGTCTGGTCGCGAGCGCCCGGATCCTGCGCTCGCGGGAGAAATCGGGCGGCATTATACATGTCATGTCCTACTGTAAAGAGGGCTATTTGAACAGGTCGCGAAAGCAATGACGGGCGAAATCAACAGCCTTGGCCCGCAGGCGGCGGGCAATCCGCAGGTCCGTGCCGCCGCCCTGAGCGGCGAGATGGTCAAGTTGCTGGATGCGCAGCCGGACCTGCTGGAAAAAGGCGAGACGGCCAAGGGCGAAGTGGTCTCCTTGCGCCAGGTCGGCGAGGAGTTCCAGATGCTCCTGCGCCTGCTGCGCGCCGGTGGCCAGCAGACCCTGGTGCAGACCAGCGCCAGCCAGCCCCTGCCCCTGGGCACCCAGGTCACGGTCACCCAGCCCACTGCCGCCCAGCTGAATCTCGCCGTGCAGCAAGCCGCCGCCAACAACGTCACCACCCTGACCAGCCTCGATACCCGGCAATTGCCGGTGGGCACCCTGCTGCAGGGCAAGGTACTGACTACCCAGTTGCAGGCGCAGGCCGGCAACCTGCCGCCGGTGTACCGGTCGCTGGTGACCTTGCTCAACACCCTGCAGGCCGGCGCCACCCTGAGCATCGAATCGCCACGCCCGCTGCCGCTGGGCAGCCTGCTCAGTGCCAGGGTGCTGGCCGAGCAGCAGATCCGCTTCGTTCCACTCAGCGGCCGTCAGGACCAGATGGCCATCGCCCAGAATCTCAGCGTCCAGCAGAACCGCCAGGCCTCCCTGCAAAACCTGCTCGGAGCGATGCAGCGCATCGCCAGCGACGACGGCCAGCCAGCGGAAATACGCGCCAGCATCGACAAGCTGCTGGCGAGCCTGCCGGATATCCGCCAGTTCGGCGACGCGCGCCAGGTTGCACAGGCCCTGGGCAACAGTGGCACCTTCCTCGAAGCACGCCTGCTCAATGGTGCTACCAGCGAGCTGGCGCCGGACATCAAGGCCCAGGTGGTGCGCCTGATCGCCCAGTTGCTGCCCAATGTGCCCGGTGGCACCCCGCTTTCCCCGACGCTGCAGGCCAGCCTGGCCCAGGCCCTGCCGGGGATGGTCCGCAGCTACCTCGGGGCCCTGGGCCAGGTTGCGCCCAGGCCGCATCCAACGGGCTTCCCCTGCCCACCCGCCTGTTGCAGAACCTGGAGCAGGAAGGTGACCTGCAACACTTGCTGCGCCTGGCGGCGGCAGCGATATCCCGGTTGCAGAGCCATCAACTGGCCAGTCTCGAGCAGACCGGCAACACCCCCGACGGCAACCTGCAAACCACCTGGCAACTGGAAATCCCCCTGCGCACCGGGCCGGAGTTCATGCCGGTGCAGGTCAAGGTGCAGCGCGAGGAAACCCCGGAACAGCAGGCCGACCCGGAACGCGAGCGGCGCGACCCGCTGGAAATGCTCTGGCGCGTGGACCTGGCCTTCGACCTGCATCCGCTGGGGCCGCTGCAGGTGCAGGCGCAGATCGTCCGCGGCAGCCTGTCCAGCCAGCTTTGGGCGCAGCGCCCGGAAACTGCCGAGCTGATCGGTCGCGAGCTCGACGACTTGCGCGCCCGCCTGGTCGCCCGCGGGGTGAACGTCGGCGAGTTGCATTGCCACCAGGGCGTACCACCGCAAGGGCCGAGAACCCATGTTGAACAACGCTGGGTGGATGAAAACGCATGAGCAAACGACCACCGCGCCAGGCCATCGCCCTCAGCTACGACGGCGCCCAGGCCCCGACCCTCACCGCCAAGGGCGACGACGAGCTGGCCGAAGCCATCCTCGCCCTCGCCCGCGAGCATGAAGTGCCGATCTACGAGAATGCCGAGCTGGTGCGGCTGCTGGCCCGCATGGAATTGGGGGACAGCATTCCCGAGGCGCTGTACCTGACGATTGCCGAGATCATCGCCTTTGCCTGGCAACTGAAAGGCAAGGTGCCGGTGGGGTTTCAGGATGAGCCGCTTGGGGAGCGAGATATCACGCCAGAACCGAAAAGCTTGCCCAGGCCGGAATGACGAGGCACGAAAGAGCGACAAATAACTAACACTATTAGCAACTTGCAAAAATCTACCTTGGGCTCCTCAACCGCCAACACAAAGGTAGATCCCCATGCGCCACCCGCAGATCAACCGCCAGGGCCAGCTGTTCGCCCGCGAGCACTTCACCCACTTCCCGCGCCCCGACCGGGCTGCCGCTGATGCCCTCAAGCAATGGGCAGCCGAGCGCGGCCTTGATATCGACCCCGAACAGCTCGACCTGGTCACCCTGCACTGCCAATGGTCGTCCAGCCATGGCTGGCAAGGCGTGGTGGTGCAGAAGCTGAGCCTGATCGAAGCCATGCTCGGCAACTGGCAGGGCGAGTCGGCCAACGACTGGCTTGGCAGCTTGATCCACCAGCCCTGGGCCGGGCAGTTGCCCGGGCAGATCACCCTGGTCGAGGCCCTGCGCCCTGCAGCCTACCTGGTGTACAACGGCCTGTTCCGCCGCAGCGAACCACAGCAATACGGCCTGCAAACCCGTGTCGAGGTTTCCATCGAAGCCTTGCAGGGCTTTATCTGGAACCTGGATTTCCACCACACCTACCGCACGCAGCTCGAACGCTATTGGGTGTCCTCTCGGGCCGGCCATCGCAGCCTCGCCAGGATGGCGTTCATTAGCGCCTGCAACCAGCAGGTGATCGAGGGCTCGCTGGACGAGCCGGCCCGACGCCTGGCCTGGCAGGCGGCCGGCCTGCTACCCCGCCAACCCGGTTTCCAGGCACGACCGTTGAACATCTACGGCTATACCGCGATAGACCTGATCTGCATGCGAGACGGCCAGTCGCCCTGGGTCGTGCTCTACGTTCCAGGCAATGCCTCACCCTTGCACGGCTTCGCCGACGAGGGCCGGATGAAGGACTGGCTTGCGCAGCAATGTCGCTCGGCGCCGATCCGCGACAGCCTGGCCCGGCATTTCGCCCTTGCCGACCTGCCCGACGGCCTCGACTTCAGCGGTCTGCGCACCGCCCTGGAAGGCCTTGCGGCCTATCCCGCGATCCACCGCCTGCCGCCCAACCGTCCGGGCTTCACCACCGGCGGGCGCTGGGACCCTGCCGAGTACATCAACTACCGCCCCGACCGCTACAGCCCGCCGCTCGGCGACGACCTGTTCGAGGCCCTGACCGAACGCCAACGCCTGCGCACCCTCGCCGACGCGGACACGCTCATCACCACGCAGGACGATGTGCGCAAGACGCAATGGCGCGACTACCTGGTCTGCGCCACCAACATACTGGCACCGCTGGTGCTCGTCGTACCGGAACTGGGCCTGCTCGTTGCCTCCACCAGCCTGGCGCAGTTCGGCCTGGCCCTGGATCGTGTGGTGAAAGGCAAGACCCTCGACGAGCAGGCCGACAGCGTCGGAGTCGCTACCTACGGCTTGCTCAATGCCCAGCCACTGCTGGTCGATGGCGCGAGCCGGGCTACGGCCCTGTTCCGCCTGCATGCACCGGAGTTCGTGGTGCCCGGGCGCTTCAACGGGCGCCTGGGCTATCGCCTGAGCCCGCTGGAGCCGCCACGGCTGCCGGACGACCCGGTGCTGGACTATTTCCATGTCCCGAAAGACATCGCCCCGCTCGATGACGGCCATGTCGCCACTGCCGCCGCGGTGATCCGCACTCCACGCTACGATGGCAACCCGGATCTGCTACGGGCCAGCGTCGACGGCTACCTCACCGATGTGGTCTACGACCTGGAGAGCGATGCGTTCTTCCGCGCCAGCGACCTCAATGAAATCGAGCCGCAGGCCTATGTCGCCCGCCAGGGCAGCCGCGCGCTGGTTCGCGCACCGGAGGGACGGCTGATCGACCATTCGACGCGTACGTCCAGCCTGCGCGCATTGGGCGTCGACCTGCCGCTACCGGTGGAGATTCCCACGCCATTACCCCAGGCCAGCCTGCGCGAAATCCCGAAGCATGCCATGAGCGTCTGGCTCGGCCACAAGACCCTCAGCGAAGAACTGCTGGCCAATATCGCCAACAATGCCGAGCGCCTGGACGAGGCCGGCTACACCTACCGCTTCTACCTGTCGCGCACCTGGCCGGAGGCATTCGAGCAGAACCTGCGCCTGCTCAAGCAACGCGCGCCGACGCTGACCGTGCTGCCGCTGGAAGACCAGGCCGTCTATGAGTCCTTCACCCGCACCGAGGTCTACGATCAGTACCAGGCGGCAGTCGATGGCAATGGTGGCCGCGCGCGAAACTACTCGGCGGCCTCGGATGTGCTGCGCTACCACTTGCTCTATCACGAGGGCGGCCTGTACATGGACGTGGATGACACATTGCTCAAGGCGACTGCGCACAACCCAGCGCTGCGCGAGCTGCCGCTGAAGACCAGCGCCGACGGGCTGCTCCTGCACCCACCGGTTTCCAACGAGCTGTTGGGGATGAACGTGGAATTCAACGGCAGCATGATCGGCAGTCACCCGGGCAATCCGGTATTGCTGGAGATCAGCAAGGAACTGCGCCAGCGCTACCTGGCCAATCCGGATTTCTTCAACAGCCGGCCGGACCGCGCCCTAGACCCGAAGGCCTTCCAGGCCTACAGCGCGACCCTGAACCGCCTGTGCGGGCCCGGCATGCTGACCGACGTAGCCACACGCCACCTGCCGGCCTTGCGCACGCTGCGGGAGATCAACAACTTCCTGGTAATGCCCAATTTCAATGCCACGCCGTTCATCGATCTAGCGGCGTATGAGGCAGCAGTGCGCGAGTACCTGCCGCTGAGCCGCATTGCGCGGATCGGCAGTGCCAATAGCTGGGTGAGCACCTGAGGCTTTGTGTGATGCTTTCGGGCCTCATCGCTGGCAAGCCAGCTCCCACAGGTTCAGCGGTGCACGCAATCCCTGTGGGAGCTGCGGTTCGGCGCTCCGACTTGCCAGCGATGAGGCCCTGGAGGCCACTACAAGACTCAGTTCTTGTGCAACTTCCTCATCAACTCCGCCTCTGCCTGGGTCAGGCCGCAGGTCTGGGTCAGTTCATCGACGCTGGCGCCCATCCCCACCAGCCGCGCCGCCTGGGCGAACGACAGGCTGTTGGGGTCGCGCTGCTCGAGTTGCAGCAGTTTCTCCGGCAGCGGCGAAACCGTCGCGCGCAGCTCGTGCAGGGCATCGCCCATCGACACCGACAGGTTCTGGTAATCGTCCAGGCGCTTGTTCAGGTCCTTGATGCGCTGGTCGCGCAGCGCATCACCCTGGGCCTGTTGCGCGACGATCTCGCGCTGGCGCTTGCTGTAGCTGACGAACAGCCAGGCACTGGCGGCCCAGAGCACCGCCAGGAATACGACCGCTACCTCCAGGATCAACTCAGATGTTCTCCAGCTCGGACCATTCTTCCTCGGTCATCATCTTGTCCAGTTCGACCAGGATCAGCAGTTCGCCGTTCTTGTTGCACACGCCCTGGATGAACTTGGCCGACTCCTCGTTGCCGACGTTCGGCGCGGTCTCGACCTCGGACTGGCGCAGGTAGACCACTTCGGCCACGCTATCGACCAGGATGCCCACCACCTGCTTGTCCGCCTCGATGATGACGATGCGGGTGTTGTCGGTGATATCGCTCGGCACCAGGCCGAAACGCTGGCGGGTGTCGATCACGGTGACCACGTTGCCGCGCAGGTTGATGATGCCCAGCACGTAGCTCGGCGCGCCCGGGACCGGAGCGATCTCGGTGTAGCGCAGCACTTCCTGGACCTGCATCACGTTGATGCCGTAGGACTCGTTGTCCAGGCGGAAGGTAACCCACTGCAGGATCGGATCTTCGGAACCTTGTCCAGACGTCTTTTTCATTCCCCTAACCCTCAAGAACCGCCGTTGGCGGAGTGCTCAGTGCGACCGCGCCGATGCGCGACCGATCATTTGTTTCCCAGTTGCATGTTGCGGACCGCGCCGCTGGCGATCAGCTCGGCCAGCTCGGCGACATCCAGCAACGCACACATGTGTTCGATGACGGTGCCCGCCAGCCATGGCCGCAGGCCACGCTGGGAGCGCCACTTGATCTCGCTCGGGTCCAGGCGCAGCGAGCGGCTGACCTGGTGCACCGCCAGCCCCCATTCGTAGCCCTGGACCGAAATCACGTATTGCAGGCCGTCGCGCAGATCGTCGCGGTAGCGCTCGGGCATGACCCAGCGCGCCGTATCCAGTACCTTCAGGTTGCCGGCCTGGCTCGGCAGGATCCCGAGGAACCATTCCGGCTGGCCGAACAGCGGCGTCAGTTCCTGGCCGGCCAGCGGGTAGATCGAACCCAGGCAGACCAGCGGCACCGCCAGGGTCAGCCCGGCGACGTCGAACAGCAGGCATTCGAATGGCTCGGCGGCCCACTGCGGACGGCCATCGATGGTTTTCGGCGGCGGTGGCGGTGCTGGCAGGTGTACTTCTACCAGCGGCTCGACCGGCTGCGCCGTCTCGACCCTGGCCTCGACCTTCTGCACCAGCGGCTCGGCCAGGATCACGGGCGCCACAGGAACAGGAACGACAGCAACGGCAGGAACGGCAGGAACGGCAGGAACCGCGACGGCTTCGCGGCGGGCATCACGAGCCTGCTCTTCCAGTACCGCGGCCTGGAACTCATCCAGGACTTCACTGCTGGCAGGCGCCTCGACCGGCGCAGGCACGACCGGAGCCATGACCACCGGGGCCGGTGCAGCCACCGTCTCCACCACAATGTCTTCGGTGGCCTCCTGCAACAGTCCGTCGAGATAGGACTGCAGGGCCAGTTGCGGCTTGGTCGCCAGGGGTTGCGGACGATTCATCACGCCACCTGCGCCACGGCTTTCTGCTGGGTCAGCAGGTGCTTGAGCAAGGCCCGGTAGGCCACCACGCCACGGCTCTTGGCATCGTATTGCGACGGGGTGACGCCGGCCCGGCTGGCATCGCGCAGGCGGGTATCGACCGGGATATAGCCCTGCCAGATGTTTTCCGGGTAAGCGTCGCGCAGCACCTTGAGGGTGCCCATGGACGCCTGGGTGCGGCGATCGAACAGGGTCGGCACGATGTGGTACGGCAGCGCCTGGCGGCGCGAGCGGTTGACCATGGCCAGGGTGCTGACCATCCGCTCCAGGCCCTTGACCGCCAGGTATTCGGTCTGCACCGGGATCACCAGTTGCTGGCTGGCGGCCAGGGCGTTGACCATCAGCACGCCGAGCAGCGGCGGGCTGTCGATGATGGCGTAGTCGAAGTCCTGCCAGAGCTGCGCCAGACTCTTGGCGATCACCAGGCCCAGGCCGTTCTGCCCGGGCGACTGGCGCTCGAGCACGGCCAGCGCGGTGCTGGAGGGCAGCAGGGAAATCTTTTCATTGCTGGTGGGCAACAGCAGCTGGCCCGGCAGGCCGTCGGGCACCGTACCCTTGTGCTGGAACAGGTCGAAGCTGCTGTGTTCCAGGGTGTCGGGGTTATGGCCGAAATAGCTGGTCATCGACCCGTGGGGGTCGAGATCGACGACGACCACACGCCGGCCGGCGTCGGCTAGCAGGCCCGCCAGGGCGATGGAGGTGGTGGTCTTGCCGACCCCACCTTTTTGATTGGCTACTGCCCAGACTCTCATGCGCTGCTTCCTCCCGGTCAGACCGTGGCCAGCCGGGATCGATTAAAAGGTCGACGACGACGGGGTTTTGACGCTGTTGTTACCCGACGTCGGTGATACCGCTGGCGGTGCAGTTTGTGTGCCAGCACGCCTCAGTGCCGCATCCGGCTGCGCGTTGGCAGTGCCGGTTCCGGTCAGGCTGCGGCGCACGTCCAGGTTGCGCGAAATCACCAGGACGACCCGGCGGTTCTTCGCCCGGCCATCGGCGGTGGTGTTGCTGGCGATCGGCTGGAACTCGCCGTAGCCCACCGACGCCAGGCGCGCCGGGTTCACCCCTTCCATGGCCAGCAGGCGGACAATGCTCGCCGCCCGCGCCGAGGACAGCTCCCAGTTGGTCGGGTACTGCGCCGTGCGGATCGGCTGGTCGTCGGTGAAGCCCTCGACATGCACCGGATTGGCGAAGGGCTTGATGATGTTCGCCACCTTCTCGATCAGGTTGAACGCGATATCGCTGGGCATCGCGTCGCCGCTGCCGAACAGCAGCGAGGAATTGAGCTCGATCTCGATCCACAGCTCGTTGCCGCGCACCGTCATCTGGTCGCTCTTGATCAGATCGCCGAAGGCTTCCATCACCTGGTCGGTAATGGTCTTGAGCGGATCGGCACTGGACTGGGCCAGGCCGGCGTCAGTCTGCTCGCTGTCCTGCACCAGCGGCTGCGCCGGGCGGGTGCTGAGCGGGCGCTCCTCGCCGATGGGGATCGGCCGGGTGCTGCGCTCGGACTCGCTGAACACCCCGATCAGGGCCTGGGACATGATCTTGTACTTGCCCTCGTTGATCGAGGAAATCGAGTACATCACCACGAAAAAGGCGAACAGCAGGGTGATGAAGTCCGCGTAGGACACCAGCCAGCGTTCGTGATTCTCGTGTTCCTCGACCTTGCGACGACGGGCCATGCCTACTCCATGAAGCCTTGCAGCTTCAGTTCGATCGAGCGCGGGTTCTCGCCCTCGGCGATGGACAACAGCCCTTCCAGGAGCATTTCCCGGTAGCGCGACTGGCGCATCACCTGTGCCTTGAGCTTGTTGGCTACCGGCAACAGGATCAGGTTGGCACTGGCCACGCCGTAGATGGTGGCGACGAACGCCACGGCGATGCCGTTACCCAGTTGCGAAGGATCGGCCAGGTTGCCCATCACGTGGATCAGGCCCATCACCGCACCGATGATGCCGATGGTCGGCGCGTAGCCGCCCATGCTTTCAAAGACCTTGGCGGCCTGGATATCCCGGGCTTCCTGGGTCAGGAAATCGACCTCGAGGATGCTGCGGATGGCTTCCGGCTCGGAGCCGTCGACCAGCAGCTGCAGGCCCTTGCGCGCGTATGGGTCGGGTTCGGCATCGGCCACGCCCTCCAGGCCCAGCAGGCCTTCCTTGCGCGCGGTAAGGCTCCAGTTGACCACCCGGTCGATGCCGCCGGCCAGATCGACCCGCGGCGGGAACAGGATCCAGCCGAAGATCTGCAGGGCGCGCTTGAATGAACTCAGCGGCGATTGCAGCAATGCCGCCGCCAGTGTGCCACCGAGCACGATCAGGGCCGCCGGGCCGTTGATCAGCGCGCCGACGTGACCACCTTCGATCAGGTTGCCACCGATGATCGCGACGAACGCGAGGATGATGCCGAGCAGGCTGAGTACATCCATCAGACGCAAGCCTCGACCAGGTGGCGGCCAATGTCATCGAGTCCGTAGACCGCGTCGGCCAGGTTGGCCTTGACGATCGCCATGGGCATGCCATAGATCACGCAGCTCGCTTCATCCTGGGCCCAGACCTGGCTGCCGCCCTGCTTGAGCAGGCGCGCGCCTTCACGACCATCGGCCCCCATGCCGGTGAGCACCACGGCCAGCACCTTGTCGCCGAAGGACTTGGCCGCCGAACCGAAGGTGATGTCCACGCAGGGCTTGTAGTTCAGACGCTCGTCACCCGGCAGGATCTTCACCATGCCGCGGGCGTCGACCATCATCTGCTTGCCGCCCGGGGCCAGCAGGGCCAGGCCGGGGCGCAGCATGTCGCCGTCCTCGGCTTCCTTGACGCTGATCTTGCACAGCTTGTCGAGGCGCTCGGCGAACGCTTTGGTGAACGCCGCCGGCATGTGCTGGATCAGCACGATGGGCGCGGGGAAGCCGGCCGGCAACTGGGTCAGGACCCGCTGCAGGGCCACCGGACCACCGGTGGAAGTACCGATGGCGAGCAGTTTGTAGGCCTTGCGCTTGGGCGCAGGCGAGTGGCTTGCAACTGGCGCAGGCGCCGCAGCGGTGGTGCGCCCGGGCAGCGAGGATGGCGCGCGGGCCGTGCCGAGTGACGCAACCGGGCTCGACGAGGTACTGCTCACCGCGGGCAACGGGCTGGAGTAGCTGCTGAAGCGCCGGTTGCTGCGGGAGATGGTATGGACCTTCTCGCACAGCAGTTGCTTGACCTTGTCCGGGTTGCGCGAGATGTCCTCGAAGTTCTTTGGCAGATAGTCCACCGCGCCGGCATCCAGGGCGTCCAGAGTGACCCGGGCGCCTTCGTGGGTGAGCGAGGAGAACATCAGCACCGGCGTCGGGCAGCGCTGCATGATGTGGCGGACCGCGGTGATGCCGTCCATGGTCGGCATCTCGTAGTCCATGGTGATGACATCGGGCTTGAGCGCCAGGGCCTGGTCGATCGCTTCCTTGCCGTTGGTGGCGGTACCGACCACCTGGATGGTCGGGTCCGCCGAGAGAATTTCCGAGACACGGCGGCGGAAGAAACCGGAATCATCCACCACCAGGACCTTGACTGACATAAACACTCCATTAGACGGCGCAACCCCGAGGCCGCGCCGTCGGGATCAGATTCGCCGCGCGGCGTAACGCTTGAGCATGCTCGGCACGTCGAGGATCAGCGCGATGCGCCCGTCACCGGTAATGGTGGCGCCCGACATGCCCGGGGTGCCCTGGAGCATCTTGCCCAGCGGCTTGATGACCACCTCTTCCTGGCCCACCAGCTGATCGACGACGAAGCCGATGCGCTGGGTGCCGACCGAAAGGATCACCACGTGGCCTTCATGCTGCTCTTCATGGGCGGCAGAACTGACCAGCCAGCGCTTGAGGTAGAACAACGGCAGCGCCTTGTCGCGCACGATCACCACTTCCTGCCCGTCCACCACGTTGGTGCGCGACAGGTCGAGGTGGAAGATCTCGTTGACGTTGACCAGCGGGAAGGCGAAAGCCTGGTTGCCCAGCATCACCATCAGGGTCGGCATGATCGCCAGGGTCAATGGCACCTTGATGACGATCTTCGAGCCCTGGCCCTTGGCCGAGTAGATATTGATCGAGCCGTTGAGCTGGGAAATCTTGGTCTTCACCACGTCCATGCCGACGCCGCGGCCGGACACATCGGAAATCTCGGTCTTGGTCGAGAAGCCCGGGGCGAAGATCAGGTTGTAGCAGTCCGACTCGCTCAGGCGGTCGGCGGCGTCCTTGTCCATCAGGCCTTTTTCCACGGCCTTGGCACGCAGCACCGCCGGGTCCATGCCCTTGCCGTCGTCGGAAATCGACAGAAGGATGTGATCGCCCTCCTGCTCTGCCGCCAGCACCACCTTGCCACCGCGCGACTTGCCTGCCGCTTCGCGTTCTTCCGGGGTTTCCACGCCGTGGTCGACGGCATTGCGCACCAGGTGGACCAGCGGGTCGGCCAGGGCCTCGACCAGGTTCTTGTCGAGGTCGGTTTCCTCGCCCACCAGTTCCAGGTTGATCTCTTTCTTCAGTTGCCGGGCCAGGTCGCGAACCAGGCGCGGGAAGCGCCCGAAGACCTTCTTGATCGGCTGCATGCGGGTCTTCATGACCGCGGTCTGCAGGTCGGCAGTGACCACGTCGAGGTTGGACACGGCCTTGGACATGGCCTCGTCGCCGCTGTTCAGGCCCAGGCGGACCAGGCGGTTACGCACCAGCACCAGTTCGCCCACCATGTTCATGATCTCGTCCAGGCGGGCGGTATCGACGCGCACGGTGGTTTCCGCTTCGCTGGCCGGCGGATGCTTGTCGCCAGCGGCAGCGGCTGGCGCGGCGGCCTGGCGGGCAGGCGCGGCCGCGGCCGGCTTGGCCGCTGGAGCAGGACGTGCGGCCGGCTTGGCGACTGCAGCGGCCGGCGCAGCGGCGGCAGCCGGTGCAGCGGTGGCGGCAGCGCCCACGGCATCGGCGGCGAACTTGCCCTTGCCGTGCAGTTGATCGAGCAGCGCTTCGAATTCGTGTTCGGTGATTTCGTCACTGCCTGCGGCAGCAGGCGCCGCTTCGACGGCCGTAGCGGCAGGCGCGGCAGCCGCCACACCGGGCAGCGAATCCACGGCGAAGGAACCCTTGCCATGCAACTGGTCCAGCAGCGCTTCGAACTCGGCATCGGTGATTTCGTCGCTCGGTTCGGCCCCGGCTTCGGCAACCGGCGCAGGCACGCTGGCGCCCTGCAGGTTGTCGGCGGCGAACTGGCCCTTGCCGTGCAACTGGTCGAGCAGGGATTCGAATTCGGCGTCGGTGATTTCGTCGCCGCCGGCCTCGGTCGCCGGTACTTCGTCAGGCATGGCGCCCAGCGAGTCGAGCAACTGCTCGAACTCGCTGTCGGTAATGTCGCCCGACGCCGCCACCGGCTCCGGCTCTGCAACGACCACCGGCGCGGCGGGCTCGGCACCGGCCGGCTCGGCCAGGCGCGCCAGGGCGCCGAGCAGTTCCGGGGTGGCCGGGGTAATGTCGGTACGCTCGCGCACCTGGCCGAACATGCTGTTGACCGTATCCAGGGCTTCCAGGACCACGTCCATCAGTTCGGCATCGACCCGGCGCTCTCCCTTGCGCAAGATGTCGAAAACGTTCTCGGCGATATGGCAGCACTCCACCAGCTCATTGAGCTGGAGGAAGCCGGCGCCCCCTTTTACAGTGTGAAAACCGCGAAAGATCGCATTGAGCAGGTCCGCATCGTCCGGGCGGCTTTCCAGCTCGACCAGTTGCTCGGACAGTTGCTCAAGAATTTCGCCGGCCTCTACCAGGAAATCCTGGAGGATTTCTTCATCGGCGCCGAAGCTCATCAAACGTGCTCCCTAAAAACCCAGGCTGGACAGCAGATCATCGACATCGTCCTGACCGGACACGACATCTTCACGTTTATCGGCATGAATCTGCGGTCCTTCACCCCGAGTCGGATGTTTACTTTCGTCTTTTTCAGCATGCAGCTCACGGCGGTCATGCTCGATACCGGCAAAGCGGTCGACCTGGCTGGCCATCAGCACCAGCTTGAGCAGATTCTTCTCGACTTCGGTGACCAGCGAGGTCACCCGCTTGATCACCTGGCCGGTCAGGTCCTGATAGTCCTGGGCCAGGAGAATGTCGTTGAGGTAGCCACTGACTTTCTGGCTGTCCTCGGCGCTGCGCGCCAGGAACCTGTCGACACGCTGGACCAGCTCACGAAACTCCGAGGCGGCCACTTCCCGGCGCATGAAGCGCTGCCAGTCGGCGTGCAATGCACGGGCCTCGTCCCCCAGGTCGTGGAGCACGGGCGTCCCTTGCTCGACCAGGTCCATGGTGCGGTTCGCCGCCGCCTCGGTGAGCTTGACCACATAGGCCAGGCGCTCGGTGGCGTCGGTGATCTGGGAAATTTCCTCGGCCTGCGGCATGTGCGTGTCGATCTGGAAACTGACGATCGCACTGTGCAGCTCGCGCGTGAGCTTGCCGACTTCCTGGTACAGGCCGCGGTCACGGGTCTGGTTCAGCTGATGGATCAGTTGCACCGCGTCGCCGAACTGGCCTCGTTCGAGGCTCTCGACCAGCTCCTGGGCATGTTTCTTCAGGGTGATTTCGAAATCGCCCAAAGATGATTCTTTATGGTCCATAGCGCCCCCGTTGACGCATCAAGCGTTGACGCGTTCGAAGATCTTTTCGATTTTCTCTTTCAGCACCTGGGCGGTGAAAGGCTTCACGACGTAGCCGTTGACCCCGGCCTGGGCGGCTTCGATGATCTGCTCGCGCTTGGCTTCGGCGGTCACCATCAGTACCGGCAGGTGTTTCAGCTTCTCGTCCTTGCGCACTTCGCGCAGCAGGTCGATACCGGTCATGCCGGGCATGTTCCAGTCGGTGACCAGGAAATCGAAGTTGCCGGAGTGCAGCATGGGCAGTGCGGTAGTACCGTCGTCGGCCTCGTGCGTGTTGGTGAAGCCCAGGTCACGCAGCAGGTTCTTGATGATCCGCCGCATCGTCGAAAAGTCGTCGACGATGAGGATTTTCATTTCTTTGTTCAATTAGACCTCCAAGCAGTCTTTAACGCGCCCAGCGCTGAGCGCGCGTTCAATCATTCCGGCTACCACGTTGTAACGACTGCATCGAACCCGGGTTCAACGCGCCCGCCATTCCCCAACCGGCTGCGCAGGCGGGCCGCGCACTGGCTATGCAACTGGCTGACGCGCGATTCGCTGACCCCCAGGACCTCACCGATTTCCTTGAGGTTCAGCTCTTCGTCGTAGTACAGCGCCAGGACCAGGCGTTCGCGTTCCGGCAGGTTGGCGATGGCATCGGCCAGGGCTGCCTGGAAGCGTTCGTCCTCCAGATCGCGCGAAGGCTCGAGCTGGGCACTGGCGCCGTCCTCGTGCAGCCCTTCATGCTCGCCGTCCTGCAGCAGGTCGTCGAAGCTGAACAGGCGGCTGCCCAAGGTATCGTTCAAAATCCCGTAGTAATCATCGAGACTCAATTGGAGTTCGGCAGCAACCTCGTGATCTTTAGCGTCACGGCCGGTTTTTGCTTCGATTGCCCGAATTGCGTCGCTGACCATGCGGGTATTGCGGTGCACCGAGCGCGGTGCCCAGTCGCCCTTGCGCACTTCATCGAGCATGGCGCCACGGATACGGATGCCGGCGTAGGTCTCGAAACTGGCGCCCTTGCTCGAGTCGTACTTGTTGGCGACTTCGAGCAGGCCGATCATCCCCGCCTGGATCAGGTCTTCCACCTGCACGCTGGCCGGCAGCCGCGCCAGCAGGTGATAGGCGATGCGCTTGACCAGCGGCGCATAGCGCTCGATCAGCTCGTACTGGGCGTCACGCGAGGACTTGCTGTACATCCGGTAGCCGCTGGCGTTCATAACACGGGTCCCGCACTGGTCGGCTGCACCAGACGTTCGACGAAGAATTCCAGGTGGCCGCGCGGGTTGGCCGGCAGCGGCCAGCTATCGACCTTCTGGGCGATCGCCTTGAACGCCAGCGCGCACTTGGAACGCGGGAAGGCTTCGTAGACCGCTCGCTGCTTCTGCACGGCCTTGCGCACGCATTCGTCGTACGGCACAGCACCGACGTATTGTAGGGCGACATCGAGGAAGCGATCCGTGACCTTGGTCAACTTGGCGAACAGGTTGCGCCCTTCCTGGGGGCTCTGCGCCATGTTGGCGAGGACGCGGAAACGGCTCATGCCGTAGTCACGGTTGAGCAGCTTGATCAGCGCGTAGGCGTCGGTGATCGAGGTCGGCTCGTCGCACACCACCAGCAGCACTTCCTGGGCCGCGCGAACGAAACTGACTACCGAGTCACCGATCCCCGCAGCGGTGTCGATCACCAGCACATCGAGGTTGTCGCCGATCTCGCTGAAGGCCTGGATCAGGCCGGCGTGCTGGGCCGGGGCCAGGTGCACCATGCTCTGGGTGCCCGAGGCCGCCGGGACGATGCGTACACCGCCAGGGCCCTGGAGCAGGACGTCGCGCAGCTCGCAACGGCCTTCGATGACGTCGGCCAGGGTGCGCTTGGGGTGAGCCCGAGCAGTACGTCGACATTGGCCAGGCCAAGGTCGGCGTCCAGCAGCATGACGCGACGACCGAGCTCGGCCAGTGCCAGTGACAGATTCACCGACACGTTGGTCTTGCCAACGCCACCTTTGCCGCCGGTCACGGCGATCACCTGTACGGGATGCATGCTACCCATATTTGTTCTTTACCTTGTCTTGCTTAGACCGAGGCCACATGACGGGGCCGCGCTGGCTACAGCCATGACTTGCCACGCGATCCGTGTGATGTAGGTACTTTGCAACTGATACATATCCACCTCAGCCGACACGCTTGCCGTCACTGTGGTACAGGTCGGCGAACATATCGGCCATGGCCTCCTCGCTCGGGTCGTCCTGCATCTGCACACTGACCGCGCGGCTTACCAACTGGTGCCGCCGCGGCAGGTGCAGGTCGTCAGGAATGCGCGGGCCATCGGTAAGATAGGCCACGGGCAGTTCGTGACTGATCGCCAGGCTGAGAACCTCGCCCAGGCTGGCAGTTTCATCGAGCTTGGTCAGGATGCAACCGGCCAGGCCGCAGCGCTTGTAGCTGTGGTAGGCGGCGGTCAGCACCTGTTTCTGGCTGGTGGTGGCCAGGACCAGGTAATTCTTCGCCTGGATGCCACGCCCGGCAAGGGTTTCCAGCTGCATGCGCAGCGCCGGGTCGCTGGCCTGCAGGCCGGCGGTGTCGATCAGCACCACGCGCTTGCGCAGCAGCGGCTCCAGCGCCTGGGCCAGGGACTGCCCGGGATCGACGTGGGTCACCGGGACGTTGAGGATCCGCCCGAGGGTCTTGAGCTGCTCCTGGGCACCGATACGGAAACTGTCCATGCTCACCAGGGCCAGGTTCTGCGCGCCGTACTTGAGCACATAGCGCGCGGCCAGCTTGGCCAGGGTGGTGGTCTTGCCCATGCCGGCCGGGCCGACCATGGCGATCACCCCGCCCTCCTCGATCGGCTCGACATCCGGCACATGGATCATCCGCGCCAGATGGGCCAGGAGCATGCGCCAGCCGTGGCGCGGGTCGACGATTTCCTGAGTCAGGTCGAGCAGGTCGCGGGCCAGCGGGCCGGACAGGCCGATGCGCTGCAGGCGGCGCCATAGATTGGCCTGGTGCGGCTTGGCACCCTGCAACTGGTTCCAGGCCAGGGAGCCGAGCTGGACTTCCAGCAGCTCGCGCAGGCCGGAAAGCTCGGAACGCATGGAATCGAACATGCGCCGGTCGATGGCCGATGGCGCCGGGGCGGCCGGCGCAGGCGCCGGCTCTTCATGACGCGGCTCGACCAGCGGCTCGGAGGCCGTCAGCGGCAGGCCGGCGAAGAGCTGGCGGTTGCCGCTGTCGCTGTCGTCGCGGGCGCTCAGTTCGGCCTGGGCAGTGGCGATGCGCGACTGGGTCTTGCGCAGCTCGTCTTCAAGCTCGGCGTTGGGCACCCGAGGCGCAAGGGCGGACAGCTTGTAGTCCAGCGCCGCCGTCAGCTCGACACCGCCAGCAATCCGTCGGTTGCCGATGATGGCGGCATCGGCCCCAGCTCATCGCGAACCAGCTTCATGGCCTGACGCATATCGGCGGCGAAAAAACGCTTAACTTGCATAACCCACTACCTCAGCCGTTGGGGCCCACTGTGGCAACGATGGTGACTTGCTTGTTGTCAGGTATTTCCTGATACGCCAAAACATGCAAATTCGGTACGGCCAGGCGACCGAAACGCGAGAGCATTTGCCGGATCGGTCCTGCTACCAGCAGGATGGCCGGCTGACCTTGCATCTCCTGACGCTGGGCAGCCTCGATCAGCGAACGCTGAAGCTTTTCCGCCATGCTCGGTTCAAGAAGAACACCGTCTTCCTGACCTTGCCCGGCCCTTTGCAGACTATTGAGCAAGATCTGTTCCAACCTTGGCTCTAAGGTGATCACAGGCAGCTCGGACTCAGTGCCGACAATGCTTTGCACGATAGCGCGACACAATCCGACGCGGACTGCGGCGACCAGCGCGGCGGTATCTTGACTCTTGCTGGCATTGTTGGCGATCGCCTCGGCAATGCTACGGATATCCCTGACGGGAACCTGCTCCGCCAGCAGGGCCTGGAGCACTTTCAACAAACCGGACAAGGACAGCACCCCGGGGACGATTTCCTCTGCCAGCTTCGGCGAGCCCTTGGCCAGCACCGCCAGCAGTTGCTGGACCTCCTCATGGCCGATCAGCTCGTGGCAATGCTTGTAGAGAATCTGGTTGAGGTGGGTGGCGACCACGGTACTGGCATCGACCACCGTATAGCCCAGGGACTGCGCCTGGCTGCGCTGGGCGACATCGATCCACACCGCTTCCAGGCCGAAGGCCGGGTCCCGCGCGGAAATACCGTTGAGTGTGCCGAATACCTGGCCCGGATTGATGGCCATTTCCCGCTCGGGGAAGATTTCCGCCTCGGCCAGGATCACCCCCATCAGGGTCAGGCGATAGGTGCTCGGGGCCAGGTCGAGGTTGTCGCGGATGTGCACCGTGGGCATCAGGAAGCCCAGGTCCTGGGACAGCTTCTTGCGCACGCCCTTGATCCGCGCCAGTAACTGGCCACCCTGGTTGCGGTCCACCAGCGGGATCAGGCGGTAGCCCACTTCCAGGCCGATCATGTCGATCGGGGTGACATCGTCCCAGCCCAGCTCCTTGGTCTCGGCAGCGCGCGAGGGCGATGGCAGGGCTTCCTGCTGGCGCTGCAGCTCCTGGGCGGCCTTGACCTTGACCTGGTTCTGCTTCTTCCACACCAGGTAGGCGCCGCCGCCGGCCAGCAGGCCGAGGCTGATGAAGGCGATGTGCGGCATGCCCGGGACCAGGCCCATGACGATCATCAGGGCCGCCGAGACCGCCAGGGCCTTCGGCGAATCGAACATCTGCCGATTGATCTGCTTGCCCATGTCTTCCGAGCCGGAAGCACGGGTCACCATGATCGCAGCGGCGGTGGACAGCAACAGGGACGGCAGCTGCGCCACCAAACCGTCACCGATGGTCAGCAGGGCGTAGACCCGGCCGGCATCGCCGAAGGTCATGCCGTGCTGGACCATGCCGATGGCCATGCCGCCGATCAGGTTGATGAACAGGATCAGCAGGCCGGCAATGGCGTCGCCCCGCACGAACTTGCTGGCACCGTCCATGGACCCGTAGAACTCGGCTTCCTGGGCCACTTCGGCACGGCGTGCCTTGGCCTGGTCCTGGTTGATCAGGCCGGCGTTGAGGTCGGCGTCGATGGCCATCTGCTTGCCGGGCATGGCGTCGAGGGTGAAGCGTGCGCTCACCTCGGAGATCCGCCCGGCGCCCTTGGTCACCACCACGAAGTTGATGATCATCAGGATGGCGAAGACCACGATACCGACCACGTAGTTGCCGCCGATGACCACGTCACCGAAGGCCTGGATCACTTTACCGGCGGCACCGTGGCCGTCGTGGCCGTGGAGCAGCACAACCCGCGTCGAGGCCACGTTCAGCGCCAGGCGCAGCAGGGTTGCCACCAGCAGGATGGTCGGGAACGCGGCAAAATCCAGCGGCCGCAGCGCGTACACGCAGACCAGCAGGACCACGATGGACAGGGCAATGTTGAAGGTGAAGAAGACGTCCAGCAGGAACGGCGGGATCGGCAACATCATCATGGCCAGCATGATCAGCAGCAATACCGGCACCCCGATATTGCCCCGGCCCAGGCTGCCGAGGTTGCTGCGCGCGCTGTTGATTAACTGAGAGCGATCCACCGGTCTTCCTCTTCAAGCAAAACTTTGACGCCACGGGGGCGCTTGGCGCTGCTCTTTGCAAGAAGCTTTCCAACTTTGCGGTGAACATGAGGGCCCCATCGCTGCGGTGCGGCGATCCGACAAGCCAGCTCCCACAGTGACCGCGTGCACCGCTGAACCTGTGGGAGCTGGCTTGCCAGCGATGAGGCCCGAAAGAACAGCAGAGAATCAGGAATCGCGCCGCAGGTCCGGCGGAATCGGCAGGTCCTTGAGCGGCTCCGGCGCCTTACCCTTGCCCGCCTGGTACTGGCGGATCTGGTAGACGTAGGCCAGCACCTGGGCTACGGCGAGGTACAGGCCGGCGGGAATCTCTTCCTCCAGTTCCGTGGAGTGGTAGATCGAGCGCGCCAGCGCCGGCGACTCCAGCAACTGGATGTTGTGCTGCACGGCGATCTCGCGGATCTTCAGGGCGATGAAATCGGTACCCTTGGCCAGCAGCAAGGGCGCCGAGCCCTTCTCCGGATCGTACTTGAGCGCTACCGCATAGTGGGTCGGGTTGGTGATGATGACGTCGGCCTCGGGCACCGCCGCCATCATCCGCCGCTGGGAAATCTCGCGCTGCACCTGGCGGATGCGCTGCTTGACCTCCGGCTTGCCCTCGGTGTCCTTGTATTCGTCGCGCACTTCCTGCTTGGTCATCATCAGCTTCTGCTTGGCCTGCCAGAGCTGGATCGGCACGTCCACCGCGGCGATCAGCAGCAACCCGCAGGCCATCCACATGGCGCTCCAGCCGACCACCTGGACGCTGTGGATGATGGCCTGGTCCAGCGGCTCGTTGGCGATCGCCAGGAGGTCGTCGCGGTCGGCGGACAGCACCGCCAGGGCCACCACCAGGATCACGGTGAACTTGGCGATGGCCTTGAGCAATTCGGCCAGGGAATGCACCGAGAACATCCGCTTGATCCCCGCAAGCGGGTTCATCCGGCTGAACTTCGGCGCCAGGGTACCGGTGGCGAACAGCCAGCCACCCAGGGCAATCGGGCCGAGCAAGGCGGCCAGCAACAGCACCAGCAGCACCGGCTGGGTGGCAAGGATCGCCAGCTTGCCCGAGGTCAGCAGGAAGATGCCCATGTAGCGCTCATCCATCAGCACTTCCCGCGACAAGCTGAAGTTGCTGCGCATGATCTCCATCAGCGCTTCGGCCAGATAACCGCCGAAGGCCAGCAAGCCACCCGCCCCGGCAATCATCACGGCAACGGTGTTGAGCTCCTTGGAACGGGCGATCTCGCCCTTTTCGCGGGCGTCATTACGGCGTTTGTCCGTGGGGTCTTCTGTCTTGTCCTGACCGCTTTCGCTCTCTGCCATGCTCAGCGCGCCCGTGCCAGTTCACGCAGCCATTGCAGCGCCTCGGACGCCAACGACTGGTAATGGGAAAGAATGTCCGCCAGGCCGACCCAGAACAGCCCCATGCCGATCACCAGGGTCAGCGGGAAGCCGATGGCGAAGATGTTCAATTGTGGCGCCGCCCGGGTCATCACGCCGAAGGCGATGTTGATCACCAGCAACGAGGTGATCACCGGCAGCACCAGCAGCAGCGAGGCGCCCAGCACCCAGCCCATGCGTCCGGCCAGCTCCCAGAAATGGTTGACCATCAGCCCGCTGCCCACCGGCAGGGTGGTGAAGCTTTCGACAAGGACTTCGAAGACCACCAGATGGCCGTTCATCGACAGGAACAGCAAGGTCACCAACATGGTCAGGAACTGGCTGATCACCGTGGTATTGACGCCATTGGCCGGGTCGACCATGGAGGCGAAGGCCAGGCCCATCTGGATCGCGACGATCTGCCCGGCGATCACGAAGGCCTGGAAGAACAGTTGCAGGGACAGGCCGAACAGCGCGCCGATGAGGATTTGCTCGCCGACCAGCAGCAGGGCGCTCAAGTCCAGCGCCTCGACCGGCGGCATCGGCGGCAACGCCGGGACGATCACCACGGTAATGGCCACGCCGAAATACAGGCGGATCCGCTGGGGCAGCAGCGAGGTACCGAACACCGGCATGGTCATCAGCACGGCCAGCACGCGGAACAGCGGCAGGATGAAACTGGCCACCCAGGTGGAAATCTGCGTGTCGGTCAGTTCGAGCACGGCGCGGTCAGCCGATCAGCTGTGGAATGCTGCCGTACAGGTTCAGGATGTACTCCATGAACTTCTGCACCAGCCAGGGCCCGGCGACGATCAGGGTGACCAGCATCACCAGCAGGCGCGGGAGAAAGCTAAGGGTCTGTTCGTTGATCTGGGTGGCCGCCTGGAACATCGCCACCAGCAACCCCACCAGCAGGCTCGGCACCACCAGCACCGCCACCATGAGGGTGGTCAGCCACAGGGCATCGCGAAACAGGTCGACTGCGACTTCAGGGGTCATGCTGCTCTCCTGCGCGTCAAACGCCGCCGAAACTGCCGGCAAGTGTGCCGATGATCAAGGCCCAGCCATCCACCAGGACGAACAGCATGATCTTGAACGGCAGGGAAATGATCAACGGCGACAGCATCATCATGCCCATGGCCATCAGCACGCTCGCCACCACCAGGTCGATGATCAGGAACGGGATGAAGATCATGAAGCCGATCTGGAACGCGGTCTTCAACTCCGAGGTCACGAACGCCGGGACCAGGATGGTCAGCGGCACCTGGTCGGGGCCGGCGATGTCGGTGCGCTTGGACAGGCGCATGAACAGGTCGAGGTCGCTCTGCCGGGTCTGCGCCAGCATGAAGTCCTTCAGCGGCACCTGGGCCTTCTCCAGCGCCTGCGGCGCGGTCAGGGTCTCGGACAGGTAGGGCTGCAGGGCGTCGCGGTTCACCCGGTCGAATACCGGGCCCATGATGAACAGGGTCAGGAACAGCGCCAGGCCGATGAGGATCTGGTTCGACGGGGTCTGCTGCAGGCCCAGGGCCTGGCGCAGGATCGAGAAGACGATGATGATCCGGGTAAAGCTGGTCATCAGGATGACGAACGCCGGGATGAAGCTCAGCGCGGTCATGATCAGCAGGATCTGCAGGCTGACCGAGTACTCCTGCTGGCCATCCGCCCCGCTGGACAGGGTGATCGCCGGGATCGACAGCGGGTCGGCGGCCAGCGCCGCAGGGGCGGCCAGCAGCACCAGCAGCGTCAATATCGTTCGCAATGCGGCCATCACGGCTTGTCCTTCTGATCCTTGCCCAGCAGCTCCATCAGGCGCTGGGCGAATTCCGGCGTGGCCGGGCGGGCGCTGGCCGGCGCTTCGACGGCTGTGTTCATGACATGCAGGGCGGTCAGGCTGCCCGGGGTATGGCCGATGAGGATCTGCTCGTCGCCGACCTGCACCAGCAACAGCCGATCACGAGGGCCCACCTGGCGACTGCCGACCACCTGGATCAGCTGGTTGGCGTTGGGCGCAGCGTTCTGCACCCGGCGCAACAGCCAGGCGAGAAAGAAGATCAACCCCAGCACCAGCAACAGGCCAAGAACCAGTTGGGTCAACTGGCCAGCGACGCTGCCGGAGGTTGCCGGTGCCACCGTCGCCACGGCCGGCGTGGCGCCAACCTGCGCCGCCAGGCCCACGGGCATCCAGCACAGGCCGGCGGCGAGCGCCAGCAGGAGGAGAAAACGCTTCACTCAGCGCAGCTTCTTGATGCGTTCGCTCGGGCTGATCACGTCGGTCAGGCGGATGCCGAACTTCTCGTTGACCACCACCACCTCGCCATGGGCGATCAGCGTGCCGTTGACCAGCACGTCCAGCGGCTCGCCGGCCAGGCGATCAAGCTCGATCACCGAACCCTGGTTGAGCTGCAGCAGGTTGCGGATGCTGATTTCGGTGCTGCCCACTTCCATGGAGATGTTCACCGGGATATCCAGGATCACGTCCAGGTTCGGCCCGTCCAGGCTGACCACTTCGCTAGGGCGTGGCGAACTGCCGAATTCTTCCATCGGCAGACGGCTGGGGCCGCCGCTGGAGGCGCCACTGTCGCCGGCCATCAGCGCATCGATATCGGCCTGGCCGTCGCCGCTTTCGCTCAGGGCAGCGGCCCACTCGTCGGCCAGTGCCTGGTCTTCCATCGAAGTAATGTCGTTTTCGTTAGCCATCTTGTCCTCGACAAGCAATCAAATCGGTTAATGAGGGTCAGGCGCTCAGCGTCGCTCGATCGGCGCCTTGATCTGCAGGGCCAGGGTGCCCTTGTGCGAGCCCAGGCTGGCCTTGAACGACGGCACGCCGTTGGCGCGCACGACCAGGTCCTCGGGCAGTTCCACGGGAATCACGTCGCCTGGCTGCATGTGCAGGATGTCGCGCAGCTTCAACTGGCGCCGGGCCACGGTGGCACTGAGCGGCACGCTGACGTCCAGCACGTCTTCGCGCAGGGCCTTGACCCAGCGCTCGTCCTGGTCGTCCAGGTCGGACTGGAAGCCGGCGTCGAGCATTTCGCGCACCGGCTCGATCATCGAATACGGCATGGTCACGTGCAGGTCGCCGCCGCCGCCGTCGAGTTCGATATGGAAGGTCGAGACCACCACCGCCTCGCTCGGGCCGACGATGTTGGCCATGGCCGGGTTGACCTCGGAGTTTATGTACTCGAAGTTGACCGGCATGATCGCCTGCCAGGCTTCCTTGAGGTCGACGAAGCACTGGTCGAGGACCATGCGCACGACACGAAGCTCGGTCGGGGTGAACTCGCGCCCCTCGATCTTGGCGTGACGGCCGTCGCCGCCGAAGAAGTTGTCCACCAGCTTGAACACCAGCTTGGCGTCGAGGATGAACAGCGAGGTGCCGCGCAGCGGCTTGATCTTCACCAGGTTGAGGCTGGTCGGTACGTACAGCGAGTGCACGTATTCGCCGAACTTCATCACCTGCACGCCGCCCACCGCCACGTCGGCGGAGCGCCGCAGCAGGTTGAACATGCTGACGCGGGTATAGCGGGCGAAACGCTCGTTGATCATTTCCAGGGTCGGCATGCGACCGCGGACGATGCGATCCTGGCTGGTCAGGTCATAGCTCTTGACGCTGCCGGGATCGGCGCTTGATTCGGTTTGCACCAGGCCATCGTCGACGCCATGCAACAGGGCATCGATCTCATCCTGGGACAGCAGGTCCTGCACGGCCATCTTCGGCTCCTACTGCAATACGAAATTGGTGAACAGCAACTGGTCGATGACCAGCTTGCCGACTTCCTTTTGCGCCACTTCCTGGACGCTGGCGGTGGCCTTCTGGCGCAGCATTTCCTGGCCGACCGGGGTCGCCAGCGACTCGAAGGACTGCCCGGAGAAGAGCATGACCAGGTTGTTGCGGATCACCGGCATATGCACCTTGAGCGCCTCGAGGGCGGCCTGGTCGCGGGCCTGCATGGTGATGCTCACCTGCATGTAGCGCTGGCGGCCGTTCTGGTTGAAGTTGACCACGAAGGCCGGCGACATGGATTCGTAGATGGCCGGTTGCTTGACGTTGGCCGCAGCCGCAGCAGGTTCGGCGGCAGGCTTGCTTTCGGACTTGTGCAGGAAGAACCAGGTAGCGCCAACCGACAGGCCGATGGCCAGCAACAGGGCCAGGACCAGCAGCAGGATCAGTTTGAGTTTGCCTTTAACGGCGGGGTCTTTGACTGCTTCGCTCTTCGCCATGCCAATAATCCGTCACTCACAGGAGGTTTGTTCCACTATGGCGTGTGGGCGAGCAAGTGTTATGCCAGTTTCAGGAAGGAACGGAGCGCCGTGAACCCTGTGGGAGCTGGCTTGCCAGCGATTGCGATGGTGAATTCACTACCGTCATCGCTGGCAAGCCAGCTCCCACAGGGTCCGCGCCAGCCTTTAGACGACGTAGTCGACGGTACTGGAGCCGATGACGGTCTGCGGTTCCACCGCCGCGACATCGGTCTCGCCGGCCTCGGCATTGCGCCGCGCCGCCACGCCACTCATCTTCGGCGAATCGTCCTGGCTGGCGCTGTGCTGCTGGCGCTGCTGGTCGGCGACGTTGACGTCCGGCTGGGCCATGCCTTGCTGGCTGAAGAGTTCGCGCAGGCGGTGCACCTGGCCTTCGAGGGCATCGCGCACCCCGGCGTGACCGCTGGCGAAGGTGATCTGGGTCGGCTGATCGACGGCCATGTTCACCTTGATGTCGAGGCGCCCGAGCTCCCTGGGCTCCAGCTGGATATCGGCAGACTTGAGGTTCTGGCTGGACAGGTACATGACCCGGTTGACCAGGCCCTCGGTCCAGCCGCCCTGGTTCATGGCCAGGGGCTGGTGCAGCGGCGCGGGCGCCACGGCATTGGCGGTCTTCGGCGTGACCGCCTGGGTCAGGCTGGCCAGGCGGTTGGCGAAATCGTCGACCCGGGTGTCGCTGCTGGCGCCCTTGAGGTCCTTGAGGCCGTCGTCGATCAGGCCGGCGAAGGCCTTGTCGCCGCTTTCGGTCTGGCCGGCATCGGCGTCACCCGGCTGGAGCATCTGCGCCAGTGTATTGACAGCCGGTTGCTGGGCCTGGGCACCCTCCTGCCCCGGGGTCTTGCTGGCGTGGGCCGAGGTAGTGCCCTGGGCCTGGGCGTTCTGTTCCAACGCCAGGCGCAGTACCGGCAGATCGGCCAGGGCATCCGCCTCCGGATCGAAGGCCTGCTCGTCACTGACCGCAGGGGTGATCGCCGCCGCCGGCTGCTGGCCTGCCGCCTGGAGCACCGGCGCCACCGCTTCGGCCTGGGCCTGGAGCAATTGCGCACCCTGTGCAGCATCGGTCAACTGGCCGGCAACCAGGTTGGCGTCGAGGGATGACTGGGCATTGGCATCGCTCGCATCGCCGCTATCGCCCTGCCCGGTCGCGCTGGCCTGGACTTCATGTTCGTCAGGCAATTCCTTGCCGCCATCGGCAACCTTGCCGGCTTCGGGCTCTTGCGCCTTGCCGCTGTTTGCCGCCGATTTGTCGACGCCCCCACGGCCCTGCGCAGGCACCTCGCTCTTGCCGGCAACCGGCTCCTTGGCCTGCTGCGAATAGACACGGGAAAAGTCCGAACCCTTGTCGTTCAAGCTCTGCGTGGCTTTGTCCAGGGTACCGTTCTGGGACCGTGCGCTCTTGGCGGCAACGCTGGATTGCAGCAATGGGTTTGATGCGACGGGCATGAAAAGGTCTCCGCTACAGAAGCTTGGCATCACGAATAGCGAAGGTTACGCAAAAGTCGCGCCAGGTTGCGCCTGACGCGACGTCGAAGAGCGCAAGCTCAGCTGACCTGCACCCGCTTGCACTCGTCACAAAAGATGTCGTGGACCTCGGCAAACTCCCGCCGTATCTGATCGATCAGGTGCTCGATGCCGAACAGCGAGTGCTGCTGCACCCGCTCTTCCACCTGGCGGCAAAGTTCTGCCAGCTCATGCGCCCCCATGTTGCTGGCACTGCCCTTGAAGCTATGCGCCGCCAACCGCAATTCATCGGCATTGCGGGCGCGAAAGAGGTCGTTCAGCCGCCGCTCGGAGTCGTAGAGGAAGGTTTCCAGCAGCTTGAGGTAGTCGTCCCCCATGACGTCCTGGAGGTCGCTCAATACCTTGCGGTCAACATGAGAATCGGACACTTGTTCACTCCTTGATCAAGACTGCGATTATGCCAGAGCGTCCCAGACGAACTCCACGCGCGCCCGGCGCCCGCCATCGCTCCATTCGGCATGCCGGCCCAGCCGGCGGACCAGATTCAGGCCACGTCCGCTCAGGCGCTGCTCGACAGCAGGCAAGGCGCTCACTTTACCCATGTCGAAGCCGTCGCCGCTGTCCTCGACTTCAATAATGAGACGCCCTCCTCCCTTCCAGGGTTCCACGCGCAGGCTTACGCGGATATGGCCGCTGTCCAGGGCCTCCAGGCGCCGGTCGCGCTCCTGATAGTAGGTGGTGAAGCCCTGGGCATCGCGCTTGAGCGCGGAGTCCAGGCCCAGCACCCCATGCTCCAGGGCGTTGGAATACAGCTCGTTGAGCACGCTGTACAGGGCACCGCTCTGCTTGCGCAGGCCGTGCACCTCCTGCAGCACCTGCATCAACCAGGGCAGCGGGTTGAAACGCTTGAGGGTCCGGGCACGGAACTCGAAGGACAGCGACCAGTCCAGCGGGCTCGACTGGCCGCTGTCGGAGTACATCAACGGCGCTGGCATCAGCCGCTCCGGGCCACCACGGTGATTTCCAGCAGGCTGGCATCGTCCCGCGCGCGGCCACGGAACGCCTCCAGGGCCAGCAGGACGTCGTCGAACAGATGCTCGGGACGGCGATTTTCGCTGAACACCCGCAGCAGGCGCTCGACGCCGAAAGGTTCATCACTTTCATCGCAGGTTTCCACCACGCCATCGGTCAGCAGGAACAGGCGGTCACCCAGGGCCAGCGGCAGCACATCGGTACGTTCGTCGAAGCGTTCAGGCGGCAACACCCCCAGCGGCAGGTGCCGCGACACCAGCGGCGTGGCCTGGTCGCCGGAAGCCGGCAACAGATAGCCGTCAGGCATGCCACCGTTCCAGACTTCCACCACGCGCCGCTCGAAGCTGAGGTTCAGCAGCAACGCGCAGCAGAACATGTCCACCGGCAGGATGCGCTTGAGCTTGGCATTCATCTCGCGCAGGGTTTCCGCCAGGCCGTAGCCCTTGGCCGTCATGCCATGGAAGACTTCGGCCAGGGGCATGGCACCCACTGCGGCCGGCAGGCCATGGCCGGTGAAGTCGCCGAGCAGCACGTGCATGTCACCGGTGGGCGTGAACGCTGCCAGCAGCAAGTCGCCGTTGAACAGTGCATAGGGTGATTGCAGGTAGCGGATGTTCGGTGCACCGAGGCAACCGGCATGGGCGATCTGGTCGAACACCGCCTTGGCCACACGCTGTTCGTTGAGCAGGTGGTTGTGATGCAGGGCAATCTGGTCGCGCTGTTCCACTACCGTGGCCTGCAGGCGGCGCAGGCGATCCATGGCCTTGATCTTGGCTGCCAGCACCGCCGGGCTGTAGGGCTTGGCGAGGAAATCGTCGCCGCCGGCCTCCAGACAGCGCACCAGGGCATCGTCCTCGGTCAGGGAGGTGAGAAAGATGATCGGCACAAGCTCCTCGCCGGCCAGCGCCTTGATCTGCCTCGCCGCTTCGAAGCCGTCCATCACCGGCATGACCGCGTCCAGCAGCACCAGTTGCGGGCGCTGTTCGGCGAACAGGGCGACCGCCAGCTTGCCGTTCTCCGCGGTCAGCACCCTGTGCCCCTGCTTGCGCACGATGGTAGCCAGCAACAGCCGGTCGGTCCCGCCATCCTCGGCGATCAGGACAGTCAGGGTATGCCCGTCGCTCATGCTGGCGCTCAAGTGATATCGAAGAGTTTTTCGAAGTTGGAGATCGCAAGGATCTTGCGCACATCGGAGTTGGTGTTGATCACCCGGATATTCGAATTATCGCCACCGGCGTGGTCACGCAGCAGCAGGAGCATGCCCAGGGCGGAGCTATCCAGGTAGGTGGCGTCCTTGAGGTCGACATCGAAGCTGTCGGGGCGCACCGGCGTGCGCTCGTAGGAATCGCGAAATTCCTGGTGCCTGCCGAAATCGAAACGACCCTTGATGCGGATCGTCAGCTTTTTCCCGTCCTGGGACAACTCGGTTTCAACAGCCATGTTGGCGCTTCCTTCGGAGGTGGCGAGTGCGGTCCTCTAGAAGGTTTAGCAGCCCGCCCGGAGCCCGGCAAGGCAGGCCGACCAGCGCGTGGTGTCAGAATCGATCGTGCCGCGGCAGGCGTTGCGACAGCTCGTCGAGAAGCTTCTGCTCACGCTTGTCCTCCAGCAGCCGGGCTTCCTCGATGTAGCGCTGGACCAGCTTGCGCAGCCCCTCGACCCGGGCGTAGGCCTCCTGCCAGGTGCCGCGGGCGCTATTGAGGTTGTTCTGGTGCCAGACCAGGCTCTGGTGCTGCTGCGCCACCGCCGTGTCGAGCTGGCCGAGGAAACGCTGGAAGCCCACCAGCCATTTGCCCGACACCCCCTGGCTGCCGCGCTGCATCCATTGCTGCTGGTAGTCGCTGCGGAACTGGTCGAGTTCGGCCAGCTTGGCCTGGGCCTGGGCCACCTGCTGCTGGAAGTGCCCGAGACGCTGCGCGGCCTTGCGCTCGGCATCCTCGGCCATCTCCACCACCGGGGCCAGGCGCGCGGCACGACTGGGCTGGGCCATGGCCTATCAGCCTGCCGTGAGCGGCGTGAATACCGCTGCCAGCTGTTCGCGGCTCTGCTCCTGGCTGACGTTCTCGTTCAGCCCCTGGCGCAGGAAGTGCACCAGCCGCGGTTGCAGGGATATGGCCAGGTCGGTTTCCTTGTCGCCGCCGGCCACGTAGGCGCCGACGCTAATCAGGTCGCGACTCTGCGACAGCCGCGACCACAGCTGCTTGAACTGCTGGGCCTGGGTCATCTGCTCGGGCGTGACCACCTGCGGCATGACCCGACTGATGGAGGCCTCGATATCGATGGCCGGGTAATGCCCCTCCTCCGCCAGGCGCCGCGACAGCACGATATGGCCGTCGAGGACGCCGCGCGCCGAGTCGGCGATCGGATCCTGCTGGTCGTCGCCTTCGGAAAGCACGGTGTAGAACGCGGTGATCGAACCGCCGCCAGCCTCGCCGTTACCGGCCCGCTCCACCAGCTTGGGCAGCTTGGCGAATACCGAAGGCGGGTAGCCCTTGGTCGCCGGTGGCTCGCCGATGGCCAGGGCGATTTCGCGCTGGGCCTGGGCGAAGCGGGTCAGGGAGTCCATCAGCAACAGGACGTTCTTGCCCTTGTCGCGGAAATACTCGGCGATGCGCGTGCAATACATGGCTGCGCGCAGGCGCATCAGCGGTGCGTCGTCCGCCGGCGAAGCCACCACCACCGAGCGCTTGAGGCCCTCGGTGCCGAGGATATGCTCGATGAACTCCTTCACCTCGCGCCCCCGTTCGCCGATCAGGCCGACCACGATGATGTCGGCCTCGGTGAAGCGGGTCATCATCCCCAGCAACACCGATTTACCCACGCCGGTGCCGGCGAAGAGGCCCAGGCGCTGGCCGCGGCCGACGGTGAGCAGGCCGTTGATGCTGCGAATGCCGACGTCCAGGGGCTGGCTGATGGGGTCGCGGTTAAGGGGTTGATGGTCGGGCCGTCCATCGGCACCCAGTCCTCGGCCTTCATCCCGCCCTTGCCGTCGAGGGCGCGACCGGCGCCGTCGAGAACACGGCCGAGCATGCTCATGCCCATCGGCAGGCGGCCGCTGTCGTCGAGCGGCACCACCCGCGCCCCCGGGGCGATACCGGCGACGCTGCCCACCGGCATGAGGAACACCTTGCCTCCGGCAAAGCCCATGACCTCGGCCTCGACCTCCACCGGGTGATAGCTGTCGTCATTGATGACCTTGCAGCGGCTGCCGACGGCAGCGCGCAGGCCTTCGGCCTCAAGGGTCAGGCCGACCATGCGCAGCAGGCGGCCTTCCACTACCGGCTGGTGGGGCAGGCGGATGGCGTCGGCGTAGGTACCCAGGCGCCTGGCGAAGCTGGTGCGGTCAAGGCGCATCGCTGGCTTCCGTTTCCTCGACCGGCACCTTGTTGTCCTGCAACTGGAAATGCAGGTCCGGCGCAGCCGGATGCAGCCCCTGGTCATGCAATTGGTCGAACAGTTGCTTGAGCGCTTTCTCGAGGCGGGTTTCCATGGTCGCGTCGATACGGCTGTGGGCGGTCTCGATCCAGCAGCCGCCAGGCTGCAGCGAGTCGTCTTCGAGCAGACGCCAGTTTTCCTCATGCCGCGCGCGCAGGGCCTTGGCCAGCTCGAAATCCTGGGGATTGAGGTGAATGCGAATGTTCTCGGCGCCCATGGGCAACAGCTTCAGGGCTTCGCGCAGGACATGGGTGATCTGGCTGGAATCGGTCTTCAGCTCGCGGCCGACGACCTCGCGGGCAATATGGCTGACCAGGTGCACGAGATGCTTTTCGATCTGCGCGTCCTGCTCGGCGATGGGGTCGAGCAAATGGCCCATCAGTTGCTCAAGGCTTTCCAGGCGTGCATTCAGGGCCACTTCGGCCTCCTGGCGAACCTTGAGCTGGGTGCTATGGAAACCTTCGCGCTCGCCCGTGGCGAAGCCCTCGTTGTAGGCCTCCTGGCGAATGCTCTCGAGCTCTTCGAGGGTCAGCGGCTGGACTTCCTCCAGCGGCACTTCCTCGACCTCCTCGGCGACCTCCTCGGGCTCAGGCTCGGGTTCCGGCTCCGGCTGCGGGTCGAAACTGGGCAGTGCCCAGCGGTCGAAACCCTCGACGTCGCGGGCGCGGATCAGTTCACTCAGATGTTCGTTGGTCGACATGATTCCATGCGCTCTCAAGTCGGGTTACGGATGACAGAAGCCCAGGCACGACCCGGGCTTGACGTCCAAACCCAAGGCTGCCTGGCAATCGGCGCCGCCCCGCAGGCCGGCGCCGACGCATCAGATCATCTCTTCGGCACCTTTGCCGCCCAGCACGATCTCGCCGGCTTCGGCCATGCGACGGGCGATGGTGAGGATTTCCTTCTGCGCAGTCTCGACGTCGCTGACACGCACCGGTCCCTTGGCTTCCAGGTCGTCGCGCAGCAGCTCGGAGGCACGCTTGGACATGTTCTTGAAGATCTTGTCCTTGACCTTTTCGTCCGCGCCCTTGAGCGACACCACCAGTACATCGGAGGAGACTTCGCGCAACAGGGCCTGGATGCCGCGGTCGTCGACATCGGCCAGGTTGTTGAAGACGAACATGAGGTCTTCGATCTGCTCGGAAAGATCGCCGTCGATCTCGCGGATCGCGTCCATGAGCTGCCCTTCGACCGAACTGTCGAGGAAGTTCATGATGTCCGCGGCACGCTTGATACCACCCAGGGTGGTACGGGCGGCATTCGAGTTGCCGGAGAACTGCTTCTCGAGGATCTGGTTCAGTTCCTTCAACGCCGCCGGCTGCACGGTGTTCAACGACGAGACGCGCAGGATGATGTCCAGGCGTACCTTATGGTCGAAGTTGCCGAGGACTTCCCCGGCCTGGTCAGGATCGAGATAGGCCACGACGATCGCCTGGATCTGCGGGTGTTCGTAGCGGATGACGTCGGCGACGGCGCGAGGTTCCATCCATTTCAGGCTGTCCAGACCACTGGTATTGCCGCCCAGCAGGATGCGGTCGATCAGGCCGTTGGCCTTGTCCTCGCCAAGGGCCTGGGTCAGCATCTTGCGGATATAGCCGTCGGAGCCGACACCCAGGCTGGTCTGGTCGCCGACGATCTCGACGAACTCGCTCATCACCTGCTCGACCTGCTCGCGATGGACGTTGCCCATCTGCGCCATGGCCACGCCCACGCGCTGGACCTCTTTCGGCCCCATGTGCCGAAGTACCTGCGCAGCGTCGGTCTCGCCCAGCGACAACAGCAGGATGGCTGCCTTGTCGACACGGGTCAGCTTGGAAGTCAGGGCTCGATTGTCACTCATCGGCGTTGATCCACTCTTTCACGACCTGGGCCACGCGACCCGGGTCTTCTGCCACCAGACTCTTGATAGCGTTGAGCTGGGCGTCATAGCCCTCGCTCGGACTAGGCAAGAGGATGCTTTGCGGACCACCCAGGCTGACACGGTCGCTCGGCATATCGCCGTCCAGCCCGATCATGCCGCCCAGTTCCATGTCGCTGTCGCTGCCGGACTGCTTGCCGCCGCCGGTGATGTTGTTGAGCACCGGCCGCAGGACCCCGAACACCAGCACGAGGATGAACAGCACGCCCAGCACTTGCTTGACGATGTCCCAGAACCACGGCTGCGAATAGAACGGGATCTCGGCGATGGCCTCGCCACGGTCGGCGGCGAACGGCACGTTGATCACGCTGACGCTGTCGCCGCGGCTGGCATCGAAGCCTACTGCGTCCTGGACCAGGCGGGTGAAGCGCGCCAGGTCCTCGGCGCTCCATGGCACCGTGGTGGCATTACCGTTGGCCGGGTCGATCTTGACCTGGTCATCGACCACAACCGCGACCGACAGGCGGGTCAGGCGACCCTGCTGCTGGCGGGTATGGCTGATGGAGCGGTCCAGCTCGAAGTTCTTGGTCGACTGGATGCGCTTGTCCGAAGGATACGGCGCCAGCATCGGCTGCCCGGTGGCCGGGTCCATGACCTGCTGGCCGTTGGCATCGAGCAGCGGCTGGCCCGGCTGGATCGCCGCTGCGGCACCGGGCGCAGCGCCACCGGTGGTCTGCGGCGCCGAGGCCGGCCCGGGAGGCTGGTTGCTCAACGCGCCGGGCACGCCCTGCGGACCGGAACTGCTGGAGCGCTGCTCGTTGACCGACTGCTCGCTGCGCAAGGCAGGCTGGTCGGGGTTGAACTGTTCGGCGGTGGACTCGACGGCACTGAAATCGACGTCGGCGGAGACCTCGGCCTTGTAGCGATCGTTACCCAGGACAGGCTGCAGGATGTTGTGCACCCGCTGGGTCATCAGCCCTTCCATGCGCCGGGTGTAGTCGAACTGCTTGCCGGCCACGGTGAGCTCGGTGTTTTGGGTATCCGGAATTTCTGGTTGATAAAATGCCAAAGATGTAAAGAAGAAAATCTTTCTCAGCGGATTATCTGATTGATCCTCTTCAGCCTACTCTACTGCCAATTTTCTGTTTCCACCTTCGCCTGAGTCTTCATAGCGATGCTGACTAGGGAGGACAGCGAGAGCTGGGCAAGCGTCAAAGCGGTTCTGGTTCATGCGCAATCCGGACACCTGCACAACATTCCTCTTGTAAGAAACCGATCAAATTCTCTAGGTGCCCATACTCGGGTATACAGACAATCGTGCGGCTATGTTTCTCCTGCCGGATCAGCCCTACCTTGGCCATGCGCGCAAGGTGATGTGATAGCGTCGAAGCAGGAATACCCAGCCCCTTCTGGATATCTCCGACCGAAGCCCCATCATGGCCAGCTTTGACCAGAAAGCGGAACACGGACAGTCGGTGACTATTCCCTAGCTCAGCTAAGCTGGCTGCAACCTTTTCGTGATCCATAGCACGCCCCAATAATTCGATGTTTCTAGAATTATAGTTGACAGGTCGGATAAACGCAAGTAGGCTGCGTACATCATTTCGACAATACTAGAAATATAGGAGTAATATTGAATGTCATCTCAACTCCAAGACGCTCTAGGCATGTTCGCCTTTCTCGCTATCGAGCTATCGGTTTTATTCATTGGCATTAGCTTGCTGGTCGGAGTTCTTCAACGTCACATCCCACCATCCAAGGTGGAAGCGTTACTGACTTCCAGTGGGAAGCGAGGCTATTTTCTTGCTGCTGGTTTAGGAGCTATAACGCCCTTCTGTAGTTGCTCGACTATCCCCATGTTGAAAGGGTTGATTCGGGCACGGGCCGGTTTTGGGCCGATGATGGTGTTTCTTTTCTCATCTCCGTTGCTGAATCCTATCGTCGTCGGCCTGCTGGTTGCCACGTTTGGATGGACACTTACTGCTATCTATGTGCTCGCCGCTTTGGTGGTCGCGGTAGGTGCCGGATGGCTGCTTCACACGCTTGGCTTCGAGCGTTATGTGCGCCGGACGGCGACACAAGAGAGCAGTGGATGTAGTTCATCAGCAAGCCCGTGCAGTGCTACATCGACCGCATCGAGTTGCGGCACCAACAGCTGCGACACCACTCCGAAGACGGCTTCTTGCGGGGCTGATAGGAAGACAACAGTCTCTACGTCTAGCGAATGCTGTGACAGTCAACCCACTGTCACGGTTAAGAAAGAAGGGAAGTACAGTGGTGTGTGGCGGGAAGCTTGGTCGGACTTTATCGATGTGTTGCCTTACCTGCTCATCGGTATTGCGATTGGCAGCGTGATCTATGGTTTCATGCCCACTGACTTATTGGAGCAGTATGCAGGCCCAGATAATCCCTTTGCCATTCCAGTTGCCGCTGTCATCGGCGTGCCGTTGTATATTCGCGCTGAAGCCGTCATACCTCTGGCAGCGGCTCTGATGGCCAAAGGCGTGGGTGCCGGGACGGTGCTAGCGTTGATCATCGGCAGTGCCGGAGCCAGCCTGACTGAGCTCATTCTGTTGCGCTCTTTGTTCACGCTGAAGCTTTTAGCGGCGTTTTTAGCAGTCATTTTTGCTATGGCGATGATTGCCGGTTACGCCACCTACCTGTTTTTCTGATCAAGGCGGGAGATGATTAATTCGTTAAGCCTTCCTGGGTACCAGTTGGTGGATTCTGATGAGCAGAATGAAGACATACATTTTCGGCTTGAAGCACCTACACCAGTAGCCTGCGAGGGGTGCGGCGTGCAGGGTGAGTTCGTGCGGTTCGGCAAGCGTGACGTTCCCTATCGTGATCTGCCCATCCACGGCAAGCGGGTCACTCTCTGGGTGGTCCGCCGCCGATACACCTGCCGGGCCTGCAAGACAACATTCAGGCCCCAGCTACCGGAGATGGTGGACGGATTCCGTATGACACTGCGGCTGCATGAGTACGTGGAGAAGGAATCCTTCAACCACCCCTACACCTTTGTGGCGGCACAGACCGGCCTGGACGAGAAGACGGTGCGCGACATCTTCAACGCCCGCGCCGAGTTCCTGGGGCGCTGGCACCGCTTCGAGACGCCCCGCATCCTGGGCATTGACGAGCTATACCTGAACAAGCGCTACCGCTGCATTCTGACCAACATTGAGGAGCGAACCCTGCTCGACCTGCTGGCCACCCGCCGCCAGGACGTGGTGACCAACTACCTGATGAAGCTGAAAGACCGGCAGAAGGTCGAGATCGTCAGCATGGACATGTGGAACCCCTACCGGGCAGCGGTCAAGGCTGTGCTGCCCCAGGCCCGTATCGTGGTCGATAAGTTCCATGTGGTGCGCATGGCCAACGATGCCCTAGAGAGAGTGCGCAAGGGCCTCAGAAAGGAGCTGAAACCGTCCCAGAGCCGGACTCTCAAGGGAGACCGGAAAATCCTGCTGAAACGCGCTCACGAAGTCTCAGACCGGGAGCGCCTCATCATGGAGACCTGGACAGGCGCGTTCCCGCAACTGCTGGCCGCCTACGAGCACAAGGAGCGCTTCTACGGCATCTGGGACGCCACCACACGGCTCCAGGCAGAAGCCGCCCTGGACGAGTGGATAGCCACCATCCCGAAGGGCCAAAAGGAAGTCTGGAGCGATCTGGTCAGGGCAGTGGGAAACTGGCGCGAAGAGACCATGACCTACTTCGAGACGGACATGCCCGTCACCAACGCTTACACGGAGTCCATCAACCGACTGGCCAAGGACAAGAACCGTGAAGGGCGCGGTTACTCCTTCGAGGTGATGCGGGCACGAATGCTCTACACCACGAAGCACAAGAAGAAGGCACCGACTGCGAAGGTCTCTCCTTTCTACAAGAAAACCATCGGTTACGGACTGCCGGACTTCGCAGAGGAACTCAACTACGGAGTCGATCTATCAACCATCTGATAATGGTATCAGGTTGGTGGGGTAAAGGTGCCCCATCAACCATTAAATCCGTATACCCGGTGTTTTCCAGCTGGCTGGAGAGCAGGTTGCCCTTCTGGTCGACCACGGTGACCTGGGACTTGTCCAGCTCCGGAACGCTGGTCGCCACCAGGTTGACGATGGCCATCACCTGCCCGGCTTCCAGGGAACGCCCCGGATACAGCTCGACCAGCACCGATGCGCTCGGCTTGCGCTCGTCACGGACGAACACCGAGCTTTTCGGGATCGCCAGGTGCACGCGGGCCGCCTTGACATTGCTCAGGGCCGAGATGGTCCGCGCCAGCTCGCCTTCCAGGCCGCGACGGTAGCGGGTGGCTTCCATGAATTGGCTGGTGCCGAGGCCCTGTTCCTTGTCGAGGATCTCGAAGCCGACGTTGCCGTCGCTCGGCGCCACGCCGGCAGCGGCAAGCTTCAGGCGGGCACGGGAAATGTCATCGGCCTTGACCAGCAATGCACCGGAATTGGGCTCGACGTTGTAGGGGATGTCTGCGGCAGCCAGGGTTTCCATGACCTGCTTGGTGTCCATGCCGGACAGGCTGCCATACAGCGGACGGTAGTCCGGCTGCTGCGACCAGAGGACCACGGCGAAACCGATGGCCACGCTGGCGGCCAGGCCGACCAGCAGGCCGATCTGCCGCAGCATGGGCATCTGCGAAATGTTTTCCAGGAACGACATGCCGAACAGCGGCGGCTTGGGCGCTGGCGGGCTGCCCTTGGCGGGCACGTTATCGACGACTGCATCGGCCATGAATCAAATCCCGCCTTAAACCGGCATCTGCATGATGTCTTGATACGACTGCACGAGCTTGTTGCGCACTTGCGTGAGGGCCTGGAATGAGACGCTGGCTTTCTGCGAGGCGATCATCACGTCGGTCAGGTCGACGCCGCTCTTGCCGATTTCGAAGGCATTGGCCAGTTGGGTGGACGCCTGCTGGGTGTCGTTGACCTTGTTGATGGCCTGACCCAGCATATCGGCGAAACTGCTCTGGCCCAGTTCGGCAGGTGCCTGCACGGACTTCGAGCCCGACATGGCTTCCGCCTGCATGGCGCGCATGTCCAGCATCAACCGATTGAATTCAACACCTTGGCTCATGAACTTCTCTCTCCGGGGGCCCGCATTTTTTTGGGTATACGGATTTAATGGTTGATGGGGCACCTTTACCCCACCAACCTGATACCATTATCAGATGGTTGATAGATCGACTCCGTAGTTGAGTTCCTCTGCGAAGTCCGGCAGTCCGTAACCGATGGTTTTCTTGTAGAAAGGAGAGACCTTCGCAGTCGGTGCCTTCTTCTTGTGCTTCGTGGTGTAGAGCATTCGTGCCCGCATCACCTCGAAGGAGTAACCGCGCCCTTCACGGTTCTTGTCCTTGGCCAGTCGGTTGATGGACTCCGTGTAAGCGTTGGTGACGGGCATGTCCGTCTCGAAGTAGGTCATGGTCTCTTCGCGCCAGTTTCCCACTGCCCTGACCAGATCGCTCCAGACTTCCTTTTGGCCCTTCGGGATGGTGGCTATCCACTCGTCCAGGGCGGCTTCTGCCTGGAGCCGTGTGGTGGCGTCCCAGATGCCGTAGAAGCGCTCCTTGTGCTCGTAGGCGGCCAGCAGTTGCGGGAACGCGCCTGTCCAGGTCTCCATGATGAGGCGCTCCCGGTCTGAGACTTCGTGAGCGCGTTTCAGCAGGATTTTCCGGTCTCCCTTGAGAGTCCGGCTCTGGGACGGTTTCAGCTCCTTTCTGAGGCCCTTGCGCACTCTCTCTAGGGCATCGTTGGCCATGCGCACCACATGGAACTTATCGACCACGATACGGGCCTGGGGCAGCACAGCCTTGACCGCTGCCCGGTAGGGGTTCCACATGTCCATGCTGACGATCTCGACCTTCTGCCGGTCTTTCAGCTTCATCAGGTAGTTGGTCACCACGTCCTGGCGGCGGGTGGCCAGCAGGTCGAGCAGGGTTCGCTCCTCAATGTTGGTCAGAATGCAGCGGTAGCGCTTGTTCAGGTATAGCTCGTCAATGCCCAGGATGCGGGGCGTCTCGAAGCGGTGCCAGCGCCCCAGGAACTCGGCGCGGGCGTTGAAGATGTCGCGCACCGTCTTCTCGTCCAGGCCGGTCTGTGCCGCCACAAAGGTGTAGGGGTGGTTGAAGGATTCCTTCTCCACGTACTCATGCAGCCGCAGTGTCATACGGAATCCGTCCACCATCTCCGGTAGCTGGGGCCTGAATGTTGTCTTGCAGGCCCGGCAGGTGTATCGGCGGCGGACCACCCAGAGAGTGACCCGCTTGCCGTGGATGGGCAGATCACGATAGGGAACGTCACGCTTGCCGAACCGTACGAACTCACCCTGCACGCCGCATTCCTCGCAGGCGATGGGATCGGGCACGTCCACCTGGAAGTGCATTTCGTCGTCGGTTGATTTGCAGCCCAGTACTTGGTATTGCGGCAGGTGAAGGATGTTGTCGGGAAGTTCGGTCATGGTGTTGTATAGGCGTAGGTGTCAGTCAGATCCATCCGACTCGGCATTGGTGTTTGCTTTTTTACCCAACAAGCTGCTGGAAACGAAAAGTAAGGCACCGAGGACAATTGCAATATCAGCCAGGTTGAAGGCCGGCCAATGCCAGTCTCGCCAATAGAAATCAAAGGAATCCACAACATAGCCGCGAAAGACCCGGTCAATCAGGTTGCCCATGGCGCCACCGAGGATAAGACTGTAAGCGATGGCTTCTCCTTTATGACGATTTTCAAGGATCAGCTTGATCAGAAAAATCGAGACCACTACCGCGATTCCGATAAAAAAGTAGCGCTGCCAGCCTCCACCATTCGCAAAAAGACTGAATGCGGCACCGGTGTTCCATAGGTGCACCCAGTTAAAGAACGGGGTCACCGAAACATACTCGCCATAGGCCATTGATTGCTGCACCAGCCACTTTACAGCCTGATCAGACGCTGCCAGCAGGCCCGATATGGACAATAGGGCATACGGCGAGAGCTTTTTGCCAATAATGAGCATTATTTAACCCTTCAACGCCAAAATGCGTCTGGCACCGTTAAGTACAATGCCCCCGCGATGGTGCCGATAATCAGATCCGGATAATTGGAACCGGTCCACGCGACCAGGGCGCCGGCGGTGATGACCCCCAGGTTGATCACCACGTCGTTGGCCGAGAATATCCAGCTTGCCTTCATGTGCGCCCCGCCTTCCCGATGTTTGGATATGAGCAGCAGACAACTGGTATTGGCAATCAATGCGACGAATGCGATAGCCATCATCACCAGCGATTCAGGCTCACTACCGAATACAAAGCGTCTCACCACCTCTACGAGCACGCCCACAGCCAAGATCAGTTGCAGTACACCAGCAAGATGCGCGGCACGTACCTGCATTTTCACGCTATGTCCAACCGCATAAAGGGCAAGCCCGTACACCGCCGCATCGGCAAAATTGTCCAGGGATTCTCCAATCAGGCCGGTGGACCGGGCGATCAGACCGGCAGTCATTTCCACCACGAACAGAAGTGCATTGATGCCGAGCAACCAGCGCAGGGTCCCGGATTCTTGCTTAGCAGAAGCTGCCGAAAACTCGGCGGCCTTGATGGTCTCCGGATTTGCAGCGACGGTTTCCTGAAGCGAGGCGCCTAGCCCCAAGGTCTTCAGTTTCGAGGTGACGGGCTCGACCTCGCCGTCATGCACGACCTTCAGCCGGCGGTTCGACAAGTCGAAGGACAGCGCCCGAATCTCCTCAAAGCCGTTCAGGGCTAGGCGAATCATTCGTTCTTCTGATGGACAGTCCATCTTCGGCACGGCATAAACACTGACCCATCTCCCTGGCGCCTCGGAGGAGGCCTGTATATCGGTATCCGCTGCGGACGTTGCATCACCGCCACAGGCGCCACCACAGGATTTGCTCATGATACGACTCCACTTGAACAATGTTGTGGTACCATTTAAAACTATAAAGCTACTATAAGGTCAATAGAGTAAAGAATCCGTTGGGGAGGAGGCTGATGCGCATTGGTCAGTTGGCGCAGTTGGTAGGGGTCGAAACACAGACGATCCGCTTCTATGAACAGCAGGGCTTGTTGCCGCCGCCTGATCGGCAGGACAACGGTTACCGTGTCTATACCGAGAAGCATGGTGAGGGGCTGGCCTTCATCCGTCGCTGCAGAATCCTGGGCCTGTCACTGGCTGAGATTCACGAACTACAGAGCTATGAGGACGACCCTCATCAGCCTTGTACCGCCGTCAACGCCTTGCTCGATGATCACATCTCTCATGTGCGGTCGCAGATAACCGCTCTGCAAGCGCTTGAGAAACAACTCGTTTCACTGAGAGCGAGTTGCAACGATGACCGGGAAGTTGAGGCGTGTGGGGTTCTTGCTGGAATTAGCGAAGGAAACATGCACCAGCAGTAGGTGAAGCATCAACCAGATAATCCGATGAGATGCCGGTCTGTCTCACTCTCATGCAAAGGTAAGATCAACCATTTAATCCGCTTACCCATTTTTTTGACACTCACGCAGCAGCTGAAACAGGACATAGCAACAAGAGTGCCAGCTAGCCCAAACGATTTTGCGAAACCATCACCAACATCCCTCAAAGCCCCGTGGCATAAAGGCTGGCCTCCACATCGAGGCCTGCATCGCGCATTTGTGCCAGTTTGTAACGCAAGGTCCGCGGACTGATCCCGAGACGCTCGGCGGCCTCCTTGCGACGGCCACGCTCGGCGCGAAGGGTGTCGATGATCATCTGGAACTCATGGCGGCGCAAGTCGTCTCCCAACCCGCCCACCTCGTCCGTCCCGGCAACCGCCTGCGGTGCTGCAGGCCGCGCCACATGGGGCGTCGAGGGCAAAACCGGGAGTGCACCGGCAAGACAGAAATCCGCCGCCGCGATCACCCCACCCTGCTGCAGGATCAGGGCGCGCTGAATCGCGTTGTCCAGCTCGCGCACGTTACCCGGCCAGGCATAGCCTTGCAGGCAGGCCCTGGCTTCCTCGGAGAGCCTAACCGGTGCGTGCTTCATTTTATTGACGTGGCGCAAGAGCAAACGCTCGGCCAATGGCAGAATATCGGCGCTTCGTTCCCTGAGCGGCCGCCAGGCCAGCGGGAACACCGACAGGCGATAGAACAGGTCTTCGCGGAAACGCCCCGCCGCGACTTCGCCCGCCAGGTCTCGGTTGGTCGTGGCAACCACACGGATATCCAGGGGAATCGGCTTGCGTCCGCCGACCCGCTCCACTTCCCTTTCCTGCAACACACGCAGCAGCTTGGCCTGCAGGCCCAGGGGCATCTCGGAAATCTCGTCCAGCAACAAGGTACCGCCGTCGGCCTGCTCGAACTTGCCTGCCTGCGCCGCAATGGCACCGGTGAACGAGCCTTTTTCGTGACCGAACAGCGTCGCCTCGAGCATGTTGTCGGGGATCGCCGCACAGTTGATCGCCACGAAAGGCTGCCCGGCCCGGGGCGACTGCTGGTGAATGTAGCGGGCCAGGACTTCCTTGCCGGTACCCGACTCGCCGGAAATCAATACGGTGGAATCGCTGCGCGCGACCCGCGCGGCCAGCTCCAGCAATTGCGCGCTGGCGGGTTCCAGGGCCACAGGGCCTTCGGCATCGGCGGCGCCGACGGCACCGAGGGCATGACGCGCGACCAGCTCCAGCAGGGCCTTCGGCTCGAAAGGCTTGACCAGGTAATCGGCAGCGCCCTGGCGCATCGCATCCACCGCCCGCTCCACCGCCGCATGGGCAGTCATCAGCAGGACCGGCAACTGTGGCTGGCTGGCGCGCAGGCGCGCGAGCAACTGGTGCCCGTCCATCCCGGGCATGTTCACGTCGCTGACCACCAGGTTGAACGGTTCGGCAGCCGCCATTTCCAGGGCATCCTCGGCGCAACCGGCCGCGCGCCAGGCGAAGCCGCCCAGCTCCAGGGTATCACCCAGGGCCTGGCGCAATGCGCGATCGTCTTCGACCAGCAATACCTTGATCACGCTCATGCCGACACCCCGCACAGACCGTCGATAAGCGGCAGACTGACAATTGCACAGGTTCCCCGGCCCGGACGCGAACGCAGGTGCAACTCGCCCTGGTGCGCCCTGGCAACTGCCTTGACCACCGCAAGGCCCAGGCCGGTACCGGTGGCCTTGGTGGTCAGGAAAGGTTCGCCGAGGCGTCGCAGCAATGCGCCGTCGATGCCGCTGCCGGCATCACTGATGCACAGGCGCAGGGTGGTGTCGCGACGGTACAGGTGAATTTTCAGGCGGGCGCTGCCGGAACTGGCCTGCAGGGCGTTCTCCAGCAGGTTGAGTAGCGCACCGACCAGGGTGTCGCGATTGCACAGCAGCTCGCCCAGATGGCTGTCGCACTGCCAGCGCACGCTGTGCCCCTGAACCTGGGTCTGCGCCGCCTGCTGCAAGGCCTGGAACAAGGCCTTCGGGGTCAGGCGGTCGGTCAGCGGCAGCTCGCCGCGGGCGAACACCAGCATGTCGCGCACCTGGTGCTCCAGTTCATGCAGGCGCTCCTTGAGGCTGCCGGCGAAACGCTGGCGGGTTTCCAGGGGCAGGTCCTGCCCGGCCAGATGGCTGGCGTAGAGCATCGCGGCCGAGAGCGGCGTACGGATCTGGTGGGCCAGGGAGGCGACCATGCGGCCAAGGGTGGAAAGGCGCTCGTGGCGGGCCAGGCGGTCTTGCAGATGACGGGTCTCGGTCAGGTCGTTGAGCAGCACCAGCTGGCCGGGCTCGGCATCCAGGGAGCGGGTGGAAATGGACAGCCGGCGGCCGTCGCGCAGGGAGATCTCGTGACCGTCATCCTCGCGAGGCGCGAAGCAGCGGGCGATCACCTGGCGCCACAGCTCGCCGACCAGCGGCGCGCCGAGCATCTCGCAGGCTGCCGGGTTGGCCTCACGCACCAGGCCATGACCATCGATGACGATGACGCCGCCGGGCAGCAGGTCGAGCAGGTTCTGCAGACGGTTGGCCAAGCGCTCCTTTTCCGCCAGCTCGGCCATCCGCTGGGCGCTGACCACTTCAAGCTCGCCCTTGAGTTCGGTGACCCGTGCTTCAAGCAGGTTATAGGACTGGCTGAGCTGGGTGGACATCTGGTCGAACAGGGCAAACGCCTGCTCCAGGCCGACGCGGCCCTGCTGCTCGGCAGCATCCGGACGTTGCGGCTCGGGTGAAGTGATAGCGGCGTGGGGCATCGTGCTCTCTCGCATGGCTTACCGTCATAAAACGGTATGTTGAAAGCGGTATAGCAATAGCCATGCCGGAAACTTTTGCGGCATGCCCGGCGAAAACGACAAGGCCCGCATGGCGGGCCTTCACCGGACAAAAAGAAAGGTTTTAACACAGCGGCCCCCGTTGGCCGCCAGAAGCAGGCGTCAATCCTCCGCCTGCTCGTCCCCATCGCGACGGCTCATGCCGTACTTGCGCATCTTTTCCACCAGGGTGGTGCGGCGAATGCGCAGGCGCTCGGCGGCCCGCGCGACGATGCCGCTGGCATCGTCCAGCGCCTGCTGGATCAGTCCTTGCTCCAGGCTGCCGAGGTAATCCTTCAGGTCCAGGCCTTCCGGCGGCAACATGGCGTTGGTCGGGAAGCTCGGCGCATGGCCGTTGATAACCACGCGCTCCTCCAGGTCGGAGCGCAGGCTGTCCACCAGTTGCTCGTCTTCGTCGTCGACATAGCGGAATTTCTTCGGCAGCTCGGCAACCCCGATCACACCATAGGGATGCATGATCGCCATGCGCTCCACCAGGTTGGCCAGCTCGCGGACATTGCCTGGCCAGCCGTGGCGGCACAGCGACATGATCGCCGCCGAGTTGAAGCGGATCGATCCGCGCTTTTCATGCTCCATGCGCGAGATCAGTTCGTTCATCAGCAGCGGGATGTCTTCCACCCGTTCGCGCAGCGGGGCCATCTCGATGGGGAACACGTTCAGGCGGTAATACAGGTCTTCGCGGAACGAACCCACCTCGATCATGCTTTCGAGATTCTTGTGGGTCGCAGCAATGATCCGTACGTCGATGCTCTGGGTCTTGTTGCTGCCGACCCGCTCGAAGGTGCGCTCCTGCAGCACGCGCAGCAGCTTGACCTGCATCGGCAGCGGCATGTCGCCAATCTCGTCGAGGAACAGGGTGCCGCCGTTGGCGAGCTCGAAGCGTCCGGCGCGACTGGTGATTGCCCCGGTGAAGGCGCCCTTCTCATGGCCGAACAGCTCGCTTTCGAGCAGCTCCGCAGGGATCGCACCGCAGTTGACCGGCACGAACGGCGCTTCTCGGCGCTTGGAGTGGTAGTGCAGGTTGCGCGCCACCACTTCCTTGCCGGTTCCGGACTCACCGAGGATCAGCACGCTGGCGTCGGTGTCGGCGACCTGCTGCATCATTTGCCGCACGTGCTGGATAGCCCGGCTGGTGCCGACCAGGCTGCGGAACAGGTTCGGCTCGCGTTGCCGCCCGCGCTCACGGGCCTGGTCGTACATCTCGCGATAAACCTGGGCGCGATGCAGCGAATCCAGCAACTTGCTGTAGCTCGGCGGCATTTCGAGGTTGGACAGAACACGGCGACGCAGCTCTTCCGGAAGCTCCAGCGAAGAAAATTCACCTAAAAGCAAAACAGGAAGGAACTCATCCCATGCAGCCACTGTCTTAAGCAAGCCCAGAACGCTGGCCGGCGAATTTACAGCGCCAATGAGGACACAGAGGACTTCACGACTGGACGATAACGACTCGACAACCTGCTCCCAGTCATGACTGGAGCACGGCAGATTTTCTTCCCCAAGAAAATTCGGGTATCCGGAATTTCTGGTTGATAAAATGCCAAAGATGTAAAGAAGAAAATCTTTCTCAGCGGATTATCTGATTGATCCTCTTCAGCCTACTCTACTGCCAATTTTCTGTTTCCACCTTCGCCTGAGTCTTCATAGCGATGCTGACTAGGGAGGACAGCGAGAGCTGGGCAAGCGTCAAAGCGGTTCTGGTTCATGCGCAATCCGGACACCTGCACAACATTCCTCTTGTAAGAAACCGATCAAATTCTCTAGGTGCCCATACTCGGGTATACAGACAATCGTGCGGCTATGTTTCTCCTGCCGGATCAGCCCTACCTTGGCCATGCGCGCAAGGTGATGTGATAGCGTCGAAGCAGGAATACCCAGCCCCTTCTGGATATCTCCGACCGAAGCCCCATCATGGCCAGCTTTGACCAGAAAGCGGAACACGGACAGTCGGTGACTATTCCCTAGCTCAGCTAAGCTGGCTGCAACCTTTTCGTGATCCATAGCACGCCCCAATAATTCGATGTTTCTAGAATTATAGTTGACAGGTCGGATAAACGCAAGTAGGCTGCGTACATCATTTCGACAATACTAGAAATATAGGAGTAATATTGAATGTCATCTCAACTCCAAGACGCTCTAGGCATGTTCGCCTTTCTCGCTATCGAGCTATCGGTTTTATTCATTGGCATTAGCTTGCTGGTCGGAGTTCTTCAACGTCACATCCCACCATCCAAGGTGGAAGCGTTACTGACTTCCAGTGGGAAGCGAGGCTATTTTCTTGCTGCTGGTTTAGGAGCTATAACGCCCTTCTGTAGTTGCTCGACTATCCCCATGTTGAAAGGGTTGATTCGGGCACGGGCCGGTTTTGGGCCGATGATGGTGTTTCTTTTCTCATCTCCGTTGCTGAATCCTATCGTCGTCGGCCTGCTGGTTGCCACGTTTGGATGGACACTTACTGCTATCTATGTGCTCGCCGCTTTGGTGGTCGCGGTAGGTGCCGGATGGCTGCTTCACACGCTTGGCTTCGAGCGTTATGTGCGCCGGACGGCGACACAAGAGAGCAGTGGATGTAGTTCATCAGCAAGCCCGTGCAGTGCTACATCGACCGCATCGAGTTGCGGCACCAACAGCTGCGACACCACTCCGAAGACGGCTTCTTGCGGGGCTGATAGGAAGACAACAGTCTCTACGTCTAGCGAATGCTGTGACAGTCAACCCACTGTCACGGTTAAGAAAGAAGGGAAGTACAGTGGTGTGTGGCGGGAAGCTTGGTCGGACTTTATCGATGTGTTGCCTTACCTGCTCATCGGTATTGCGATTGGCAGCGTGATCTATGGTTTCATGCCCACTGACTTATTGGAGCAGTATGCAGGCCCAGATAATCCCTTTGCCATTCCAGTTGCCGCTGTCATCGGCGTGCCGTTGTATATTCGCGCTGAAGCCGTCATACCTCTGGCAGCGGCTCTGATGGCCAAAGGCGTGGGTGCCGGGACGGTGCTAGCGTTGATCATCGGCAGTGCCGGAGCCAGCCTGACTGAGCTCATTCTGTTGCGCTCTTTGTTCACGCTGAAGCTTTTAGCGGCGTTTTTAGCAGTCATTTTTGCTATGGCGATGATTGCCGGTTACGCCACCTACCTGTTTTTCTGATCAAGGCGGGAGATGATTAATTCGTTAAGCCTTCCTGGGTACCAGTTGGTGGATTCTGATGAGCAGAATGAAGACATACATTTTCGGCTTGAAGCACCTACACCAGTAGCCTGCGAGGGGTGCGGCGTGCAGGGTGAGTTCGTGCGGTTCGGCAAGCGTGACGTTCCCTATCGTGATCTGCCCATCCACGGCAAGCGGGTCACTCTCTGGGTGGTCCGCCGCCGATACACCTGCCGGGCCTGCAAGACAACATTCAGGCCCCAGCTACCGGAGATGGTGGACGGATTCCGTATGACACTGCGGCTGCATGAGTACGTGGAGAAGGAATCCTTCAACCACCCCTACACCTTTGTGGCGGCACAGACCGGCCTGGACGAGAAGACGGTGCGCGACATCTTCAACGCCCGCGCCGAGTTCCTGGGGCGCTGGCACCGCTTCGAGACGCCCCGCATCCTGGGCATTGACGAGCTATACCTGAACAAGCGCTACCGCTGCATTCTGACCAACATTGAGGAGCGAACCCTGCTCGACCTGCTGGCCACCCGCCGCCAGGACGTGGTGACCAACTACCTGATGAAGCTGAAAGACCGGCAGAAGGTCGAGATCGTCAGCATGGACATGTGGAACCCCTACCGGGCAGCGGTCAAGGCTGTGCTGCCCCAGGCCCGTATCGTGGTCGATAAGTTCCATGTGGTGCGCATGGCCAACGATGCCCTAGAGAGAGTGCGCAAGGGCCTCAGAAAGGAGCTGAAACCGTCCCAGAGCCGGACTCTCAAGGGAGACCGGAAAATCCTGCTGAAACGCGCTCACGAAGTCTCAGACCGGGAGCGCCTCATCATGGAGACCTGGACAGGCGCGTTCCCGCAACTGCTGGCCGCCTACGAGCACAAGGAGCGCTTCTACGGCATCTGGGACGCCACCACACGGCTCCAGGCAGAAGCCGCCCTGGACGAGTGGATAGCCACCATCCCGAAGGGCCAAAAGGAAGTCTGGAGCGATCTGGTCAGGGCAGTGGGAAACTGGCGCGAAGAGACCATGACCTACTTCGAGACGGACATGCCCGTCACCAACGCTTACACGGAGTCCATCAACCGACTGGCCAAGGACAAGAACCGTGAAGGGCGCGGTTACTCCTTCGAGGTGATGCGGGCACGAATGCTCTACACCACGAAGCACAAGAAGAAGGCACCGACTGCGAAGGTCTCTCCTTTCTACAAGAAAACCATCGGTTACGGACTGCCGGACTTCGCAGAGGAACTCAACTACGGAGTCGATCTATCAACCATCTGATAATGGTATCAGGTTGGTGGGGTAAAGGTGCCCCATCAACCATTAAATCCGTATACCCGAAAATTCAACACCACCGCCAGGTCACGGCGGCGAGCACTATCGTCATCGATCAGGAGAATTTTGGTTTCACGCCACATGCAATAGCAACTTCCCTAGTCAACTCGAGGCCCGTCGAAGGGCATGCTCGACATCATTCCGACTGAACGGTCAGTGTTCCGACGTCTGAAATTAAAAAACAGCCACTAGTTAAGTCAAAAAACCTTTAATAGTCAAATTTATGGCGCATTGCTGATTTTCGATCATCAGTCAGCGGTACAGATGGTATACCTTTGTCGCCTGTTGCGCCTGCTTGATCTTTGACATCTCGTCGGCAATTGCCTGACGCTCTTCCGTCGCCACATCGATCAGCTGCCGATACACCCCCAGCAGGTTCTGGAGGTTGTCGCGCAGCGCCTCCTCGTCGACCACTTCCGCGCTCATCACTTCGTCCATGCAGGCACGGCAAGCCTGGTCCAGCTCGCCCACCGCCTCCCAGTCGCGATTGGCCAATGCACCCACCAAGGCTTCCCGGGTTTCCTCGATACGCTTGAGTACGGCACTCATCACGACATCCTCATCGCAACTGGTTATTGTGGGGCGACCGCGTCCCAGCCTTCCTTGACCGTGGTCAACAGATCAGCCACTTCGTCCAGGGCGCCAATGTCATTGTTGATATTGGCATCGCACAGCCGACGGGTCATATACAGGTAGAGGGCATCGAGACGCTCCAGTTCCGGCGTCATGTTGTCGCGATCCAGGCCTTCCCGCAGTCCGCCGACAATACCGATGGCCTTGCCGATGGCGATGCCCTTGCCGGCCAGGTCCTTGCGCTCCAGGGCGCCCCTGGCCTGGGCGATGCGATCCAGACCGCCTTCCATGAGCATTTGCACCAGGCGGTGCGGGCTGGCTTCGGAGGTCTGCGCCTGGGCGCTGATTTTCTGATATTGCCGAAGGGCCAACATCGGATTCATGTTCGTACCTCAACACAATGGCTTGCTGTATGACCGGGATATCGACCCGGCGTCAAAAAACTTTAGTCACCATGAAAAAAGCCCGACATGCGGAGACGGCATTGTCGGGCTTTTGACGCCAGCAAAAAGTCAGGAGTTCTTCTGCTGCGCGGCCATGGCACTGAAGATGGACGTGATGTTGTCACGCTGGGCGTTCAACTGACCCACCAGGGTATCCATGGTGTTGTACTTTTTGGTCAGCGAAGCCGTTAGCGAGGTGATCCGCGCATCCAGGCTCGACTGCTGGGTGGCCAGATTCTTCTTGGTGCTCTCGAGGATCTTCGAACGGTCGGCGAGCAGGCCGTCGGATTGGGTGTAAGGCTCCAACGCCTTGGTCAGGCGGTTGGCGAGCCCTTCATCACCCGAGAACATGCTCTGGATTTCGCCACCAAGCTTCTGGGTATCCAGCGCTGCCGTGAGCTTGGTGCTGTCGAGTTCCAGCAGACCGGTGCTTTGCACGGTGTTGATGCCCAACTGCGACAGCACTTTCAGCGAACCATTGCCGCCGGTACTGGAGACCACCAGCTCGTTGCGCAGGGCCGAGAGCATGCCCCGAGCCAACGAGTCGCCCGCCAGCGCAGGCGCGGTACCCAGGCTGCCGTCGGCATTCTTCGGCGTCTGGCTCAGGCCGTTGATGGTGGTGACCAGCGCGTTGTAGGCATCGACAAAGCTCTGCACCGATTTTTTCAGGCCGTCACTGTTGGTGGCTACGGTGATGGTGGTTTCGGCACCCTTGGCGACCAGTTCGAGGGTCAGGCCGCTGACTGCGTTCTCTACCTTGTTTGACTTGCTGGTCAGCACCATGCCATCGACCGAATACTCGGCATTCTTGGCCAACGCAGTAATGAAGCCAGCGCCCGCCCCCGACATCTGGGTCTCGCCATCGATGACCAGCTCGGGAATACCGGCGACGGAGATGTCCGAGCCCAGGCCGGTGGTGGTGGACGTCAGCACCAGGCGCGAGCCCTGGCCATCATTGATGATGTTGGCACTGATACCCTTGGCGCTCAGGGCACTGTTGATCGCGTCGCGGGTGGACTGCAGGGTCGCGTCGGCACCGATCTCGACCTTGTAGACGGTACCGTTCTGGGTGATTTCCAGGGTGCCCTGGCTGATCGCGTCGCTACTGCTGGCAAAACGCTGGCTGGCTACCTTGGAGGCCGTCGCCAATTCGTTGACCTTCACCGCGTAGCTGCCGCCTACCGCAGTGCTGCTCGCTGTCGCCTTGACCAGTTTGTCGTCGGCCGAAGTGGCGGAGTAGCCAATGAACTGCGGTGTCGTGGTGCTGCCGAGCTTGCTCAGGGCGGTGGTGAAGGTGGTCAGCGCGCTCTTGAGACTGCCGATCGCCGAAATCGAGGCCGTGTTGGCCTTGGTCTGCCGGTCGATCTGGTTCTGTTTGGGCGTTTTTTCGGCATCCGCCAGGGCCTTGACGATTGCAGAGGTATCCAGACCACTGCCGAGGCCGAGGGCAGGCAAAATCGGACTTGCCATTACATTCTCCTTTTCCTGGCTTGCGCCAAACGCTTGAACATTACCCGATGACGCGGTTTTGTATCAAATTTCGTACCGCTTTCAGACTTTCTCGTCGAAAAGCAGGCTGTTGACGTCTTGCAGGCTCTTTGCCAGTTCCAGGGCGGTTTCGGACGGAATTTGCCGAATCACTTCGCCACTGTCACGGGCAACGACCTTGACGACAGTCGTTCCGGTGGATTCGTCCACCGAAAATTCCAGGTTGCGCTGCAACGACTGGACGTAATCCTGTAGACCCTTGACTGCTTCCTGCAGGCTGGTATCGGAGTCTTGCTTGTCTTTATCCACTGCCGCGAGTTCCGGCCTGGCGTGGACCTTTTCGGACGCACCCTGTTCAGCAGCTTTTTCCTGCTGGGCTGCAGCTGCCGCTGGAGCCGGGTAAGACGCGTTCAACCTGACGCTCATGTCCATCGCCCATCACCTCCAAAGTAAAAAGCGAGGGAATGCTCGCGCACCCCCTCGCTCTTCATCGTAGCTATTACTGAAGCAGTTTCAGTACAGCGGATGGCAGTTGGTTGGCCTGGGCCAGAACTGCGGTGGACGCTTGCTGCAGGGTTTGCTGCTTGGTCAGCTGAGCGGTTTCCGAAGCGAAGTCGGTGTCCTGAACACGGCCCATGGCAGCAGCCGAGTTCTCGTTCATGCTCTGCAGGTTGTTGATGGTGGACTGGAAGCGGTTCTGGATAGCACCCAGCTCGGACTTCTTGTCGTCAACTTTTTGCAGTGCCGCGTCGATGGCAGTGATCGCGCCGTCAACAGCGGTGTGGACTGCGGAGTCCGAAGTACCGGAAATTGCCAGGGCACCAGTACCAACAGCCAGGGCGGTAGCCGCGAAGCTGGAAGTCATCGACACGCTCAGGATCTGGCTGGTGCCAGTCATTGCACCGACCTGGAACTCCATGGTGCCAGCGGAACCGTTCAGCAGTTGCTTGCTGGTACCGAAGGTGGTGGAGGTAGCGATACGGGTGATTTCGTCGGACTTGGCCGCGAACTCTTTGTTCAGCGCCGCACGTTCAGTGGTGCCGTTCGAGTCGTTACGGGCTTGCAGAGCCAGTTCACGCATACGCTGCAGGATGTTGGTGATTTCCGACAGAGCGCCTTCAGCGGTCTGGGTGATCGAGTTACCGTCGTTGGCGTTCTTGATCGCAACAGTGGTACCGGTGACCATGGTTTGCAGCTTGTTGGCGATCTGCTGGCCAGCAGCGTCGTCCTTGGCGCTGTTGATACGCAGGCCGGACGACAGGCGGGTCATCGAGGTGCTCAGCGCTTCGGAAGCTTTGTTCAGGTTCTTCTGCACGCCCAGCGAAGTGGTGTTGGTGTTAACGGTTAATGCCATGACGAATTCCTCGTTGGATGGATACTGCGGCTTCCGGCCCTGGCATCCGCCGGGTGTGGCCTAGAGAACCTTCGTAATGTTTATCGTCGTCTTGGCGGGTTGCTTTAGGGTTTTTTCAAAAAAAAATGCCATCACACCGCCACCCCTTGAAAATCAGGCACTTGCCCCTGTTCGCAGGCACCCCGGGAGGCAAGGTCTATGTGATGGCCATCACACTTCAGCGCGGAGCTGCCTGCTCGATCAGGTTCGGCAGTTCGTACTCGAGGCTGTCGGCCAGGGAGAGCCAGTCCTGGCGTTGCTGCGCTGCCAGCATTTCACTGAAAAGCGCGGCGAACGCTTCCTGGGTAGCCCCTGGCGCCAGCGCGAACAGCGCCGGGGCTGCGGCGAACAGCTCCACCATCGCCACCGCCGCCTCGATATCGCGGCCCAGGCGAAACAGCCCGGCACACTGCCGGGCGCTTTCTTGCATCGTCCTCATTGGCAGAACGCCTCATCGAAGGTGGTACCGGCGATCAGCGCGCCGGCGCGACTGGTGTTGCGGAACGCCACCTCGGGATGACGGGCGATAAAGCGCTCCAGCTCGATCAGGTAGCCGCGAAAATTCAGCTGGGTCCGCACCCGCTGGCCATTGCCGTCCAATACCCAGTGACGGGCCACGGACACTTGCGGGCCCAGCATGCCGTCGTCCCAACCGGTGTGGGTGCGATTTCCGGGGAAGGCAAAGTCGGCGCCGAACAGCGTGATGCGGCGCATGCCCATCTTGACCGCCAGGTCGGCCGCCGGATGGATGACGCTACCCCCACGAACAAATGGCCCCGGGGAATCGCCTCGCGCACCCGGTCGTACAGGGCACTGCCGGAGTAGGCGGCATAACGGGGACCGCGCCAGCCCGCCACGGTGTCGACATCGAGCATCGGCATGTACACCAGCGAGGTGTTCGCCGAAGCCTCGGGCGGCAGATGATGCAGGCGGATCTTGTGGTCGACGCTGACCACGATATCCGGCTCGATGCCGGCTGCCAGCAGCGGCTTGTAGGCCGTATCGACGGCAATGAACAGCGGGCGCCCGGGATCGGCATGAATACGCTTGAGCGCGGCCAGGTGGCCTTGCAGGGTCGGGCCGGTGGCAATGACGAAGGCCTCCTGCCCTGCCCGGCTGCCGAACAGTTCGGCAACGTCCCGGTCGCTGCGCAATAGCGGCAGGCTTTTTTCCAGCAACTCGACAAGATGAGGGTCAGCGGTATCGAAACTGGTGTTGTTGAACGCCAGGTGGGTTTCGCTCACCAGACGGTCGCGGATCTTCGCGTTGAAGTCGTCGGCCAGCGCCAGCTCCGCCGGCAAGGCGAAGTACGGCAGCGCGATTTCCCCGGCCTCTGCAGCGTAGGCAAGCTCGACCCGTGGATCGGCGAGCCATGGGCTCTGGTCCAGAAGACGCAAGACCAGCGCGAACAGGGCGCCGTTGAGGATGTGCACATGCAGGCGCTGCACGCCAGGACGCTGCAACAGGGCGTTCTGCAGATCGCCCAGGCCGGTACCGTAGAGGTTGAGGTGGGCGCTCTGGGGCAGGCTGTCGGCCTGGAACTGCGCCTCGGCCAGGCGATCATGACGGCTGCTGAGCTGGATGCCGTCGACACTCAGGGTCGAACCCAGGCCCTGGACCAACACTGCATCGATGCCGTCGCAGTCCTCACGCACGATGCGCTCGAACAGCGACGGCCAGCGAGCCTGGATGATTTCGGCGTTACGCTGGAAAAACTCGCTCATGGTGAGCATCCCTTGCCTGCGAAACGCCGAAGATTACCCTGCGCCGGGTTTCAGGTCACGGTCGATGAAGAATCGCCGAGCCCCACGAAAGGCCCACGCCGAAACCGCTCACTGCAACCCGCTTCCAGGTAGTGTCCAGCGCGTGTTTTTCCAGGAGCAGGGGAATGCTCGACGACACGGTATTGCCGGTCTCGACCATGTCCTTGACGAACTTCTCCGGTTTGTCTTCGAAACGCCGCGCCACGGCATCGACGATCGCCGCGCTACCCTGGTGGATGCAGAAGGCGTCGATATCGTCCGCCGCCAACCCGGATTGCTCCAGCAACTCGTGCAGGTGCGCGGGCACCTTGAGCAAGGCGAAGTTGAACACCTGGCGGCCGTTCATGAAGAACACGCCATCGGTGACCTTCAGGTGCGGCGCACCGGAACCGTCAGTGCCGAACGCCGACTTGCCAAGGGCCCAGACCGGATCCTCGCCCATCCAGGTGGCGGTGGCGGCATCACCGAAAAGCATGGTGGTGTTGCGGTCTTCCGGATCGACGATCTTCGAATACGGATCAGCAGTGACCAGCAGGCCGTTCTTCAGCCCGGCGGCTTCCATGAAGCCCTTCAGCGCGTAGATGCCGTAGACATAACCGGAACAGCCCAGGGAAATGTCGAAGGCCGCGACACGGGTCGGCAGGCCGAGTTTGTCCTGGACGATGGCAGCAGTATGCGGCAGGCCTTCGGCGTCGCCGTTCTGGGTGACGACGATCAGGGCGTCGATGGAATCGCGGGACAGGCCCGGGTTGGCGGCGAACAGGGCATTGACCGCCTCGACGCACAGGTCGGAGGTTTCCTGCTCGTCGGATTTGCGAGGCAGGAAGGCCGAGCCGATCTTGCCGAGGATGAACTCCTCATCCTTGCCGAACTTGGCGCCTTGTGCGTAGTTGTCCAGGCCGGCGGCCGGAACGTAGCTCGCAATGCTTTTTATGCCAATCATCATGGCTTCCCAATAAAAAACCGCTGAATATCACCGCTCGCATGATTCGAGGGGCGCCAGAAAACAGGAATTTGCGCCATCCGCTGGACTGGATGGCGATGGCAGCGCCGGTGACACGGCCCGTCGCTGCCGGTAACGATAGAGACACAGATGTCCGTCATGACCAATAGGTCACGGATTTTCACAGACAATGGCACATTTTCCTAGGGTCGCGGCTGGATTACGGTGGTGAAGCCACTATGGCTATCGCTGGCAAGCCAGCTCCCACAGGTTTCTCGGCCAACCGCGGGTTTTGTGTTCGACACGGTTACTGTGGGAGCTGGCTTGCCAGCGATAGCGATGGTGCAGCCACTATCGCAATCGCGGGTGAACCCCGCAGGGTCAGTGATGCTTATTCGACCAGCGACCAGTCCAGCGCCGTACCGCGCTTGAGCGGTTGCCTGGCCTTGCGTCCGAGCAGGGATTCCAGGTGCTTGGGCGCCAGGCCCAGCCCCGGTCGAATGGCGCGCACATTACTGGTATCGAAAACCTCGCCAACGGCCATGTCGCGCACAACGTACAACGAACGGCGAAAGCGTTTCGATGCTTGCTCGGCCTGGGTCGCGCCATAGCGCACCTGGCCAAGCGACTGCCAGGCGCGCGCGGTTTCCTCGACAAGGCTGGCCAGTTCCGCCGGCTCCAGGGAGAACGCCGCGTCCACCCCACCCTCGGCTCGGCTGAGGGTGAAATGCTTTTCCACCACGCTGGCGCCCAGGGCCACCGCCGCCACCGAAGCGCCTACCCCGAGGGTGTGGTCAGACAGGCCGACCTCGCAGCCGAACAACTCGCGCAGATGAGGAATGGTGCGCACGTTGCTGTTTTCCGGACTGGCCGGATAGGTGCTGGTGCACTTGAGCAAGACCAGGTCGCGACAGCCGGCCTCACGCGCCGTCCGCACGGTTTCATCCAGCTCGGCGAGGCTGGCCATGCCGGTGGAGATGATCATCGGCTTGCCGGTTGCCGCCACCTTGCGGATCAACGGCAGGTCGGTGTTTTCAAAACTGGCGATCTTGTATGCCGGTACGTCGAGGCTTTCGAGAAAGTCCACGGCGCTCTCGTCGAACGGCGTGGAAAAAGCCAGCATGCCCAACTCGCGGGCGCGCCGGAAAATCGGCGCATGCCAATCCCAGGGTGTATAGGCCTGCTGGTACAAGGCATACAGCGTCGAGCCCGCCCACAGGCTGTTGGCATCCTCGATGAAGAACTCGCCGTGGTTCAGGTCGAGGGTCATGGTTTCGGCAGTATAGGTCTGCAACTTCAGGGCATGGGCTCCCGCCCGCGCCGCGGCCTCGACAATCTGCAGGGCACGCTCCAGCGACTGGTTGTGGTTGCCGCTCATCTCGGCGATGACAAAAGGCGCAGCATCGGTACCCACACGCCGCCCCCCAGATCAAAACTGCTCATGCGAAAAATCCTTGAATAACCGTTCGAAATGGCGTTCCGACCGGGAGTAGCCGGCACCACGAAAAAGCTCTATGGAGGCCTGATTGTCCGCCAGCACCTCAGCCTCGATCACTCGCACCTGCGGCCAATGCTCGGCCAGCGCCCGCTCGCCGGCGGCCAGCAGCGCCCTGCCCCAGCCCAGCCCCAGACGCCCCTCGAACAGGTACAGCGACACTCGCGCCCGCGTTGGTTCCAGGCGGTCATAGCGCAGCATCCCTACGGCGCCATCGCCAGCCTCGCCAATCAGCAACAGGCGCTGATCGTTGTCGAGGGTCGCCCGCAGCCAGCGGCAATGCGCGCCCCACTCCAGCGGTGCCTGCTGGAGCGAGCCACGACGCACCGCCTCGGCATTGCGCCCGTCGAACAACAGCCGTGCATCCTCGAACCTTGCCTGGCGCAGCTGCAAGCCCGGTCCGAGCAAGGCCACTGCGACCCGCTGTGCGCCCAGGCCATCCACCCATTCCCGGCCGCGCGCGGCGAAGTGCTCACGCAGCGGCGCGTTTTCCAACAGCAAGGTGATCGCCTGGCGCAAGGCCTCCACCGATACCTGCGCCGCCATGCCCAGATACAGATGCACACCTGCACGGGCAAGGACTTCGGCATTGGCCGACTGATTGTCGGCGACACTGATGCACAGGCTGGGCAAGCCCATGGCGGCACGCTCCCAGGTGGTTCCGCCACCGGCGCCGATGAACAGCGTGGCAGCGGCCATGCGTCGGGGCAGATCGTCGACGAAAGCGAGCAATTGCCAGTCGGGCCGCTGGACGACCAGGGCGTGCAAGGCCGGCAGATCCGGTGACGATTGCCCGGCGATGCACTGCACCTCGATGCCTTCGATGCTGGTCAGCGCCTGGAGGGTTTTCAGGGTCATGCCGGACTGGTCGAAACCGCCGAAGCTGACCAGTACCCGTCGCGCAACATCGACCGGCGCCCTGCCCTGACGGAATTCCGGGCGCAACAGGGCGTAGCGCGGCCCGGCGAGGATCCGACAGGCGTCAGGTACAAGTGGGCGGTAGATCGCAGCACTGGCGGTAGCATTCTGGTCGAGCAGCAGGTCGCAATCGTGGGTGCGATCCGCCAGGTCGTCGATCACCATTACCTGCCGGGCCCAGCGCCGTGCGGCACGCTCCCAGGCGGCGCCAAGCCCATAGTGGTCGACGATGAGCCAGTCGAACACCCTGTCCGGCGCCAGCAAAGCGGCCAATTCGGCGACCTCGTCTTCAGTATCACCCGGCAAGGCGAACACCTCGTGCCCCTCGCCGCGGATCCGGGCGATTTGATGCCCCGGCAGTTCACGACAGGCAAAGGCCACCGTTGCCCCCAGGGCTGCCAGTTGCTCGGCGAGGGTCAGGCACCGTGCGACATGACCGATGCCGATCATGGCACCGGCATCGGCGCGGATAAGCACCCTCACCCCGGCAGCTCCCCGGCAGCGAGCAGCGCGGCATGGAGAAATTCGGCACGGCGCCAATCTTCCTCGGTATCGATGTCCTGCACCAGATGGCGCGGCAGGATCACCGGCAGGCTGCATTCGGAAAACAGCACATCACCACGCAGCCAGGCTGCGGCACGGCCCCAGTAGAACTGCCCGGCATCCTGGAAGGCAGGCGGCAGGTCCTGCGAGCGGGTTTGCCGGTACTGCGGATACAACGCGGTCAACGCACCGTCCTCGTTCAGGCCAAGGGCACGCTGCACGGGAAAACCGAATCCGCAGACAGAGAAAGCAAAGGAACGCTCAGCATGTGCTTCCAGCAACTCGCGCCCTTCACGCAGATAACGGCTCTGCAACAACGGCGCGGTGGCGTAGATACAGCAGGCCAGCTCGGCGTGATAACCCTGCTCCTGCAGGGTATGCAAGGCATGCACGATCACCGCGGCAGTGCCGGCGTGATCATCAGCCAATTCCGCCGGGCGCATGAACGGTACCTCGGCCCCCAGGGCCCGGGCCACTTCGGCGATTTCGGCGTCGTCGGTGCTGACCATCACACGCTCGAACAGACCACTGTCGAGGGCGGTTCGGATCGAATGCCGGATGATCGGTTCGCCGCGAAACGGCTTGAGGTTCTTTCGCGCAATACGCTTGCTCCCGCCACGGGCCGGGATGATCGCCACCACGCCACGGGTCATGCCAACACCCGACGCAGGCTATCGACTACCTGCTCCTGCTGGGCATCGCTCAGGTCCGGGAACAGCGGCAGGCTGATGGCCTGGCGGTAATAGCGCTCGGCCTCGGGGAAATCCCCGTCGGCAAAGCCCAGCTCGCGGTAGTAAGGCTGCAGATGAATCGGGATGTAGTGCAGGTTGACGCCGATCCCCGCAGCGCGCAGCGCCTCGAAGACCTGCCGATGCCGACTCTCCAGGCCCTCGCCCAGACGCACCACGTACAGATGCCAGGCCGACTCGGCGCCGTCCTGCTGCGTCGGCAACTGCAAAGGCAATTCGCCCAGCAGGCGCTGGTAGCGCGCCGACAGCTCGCGACGGCGGGCAAGAAAGTCATCCAGCCGGTTCAACTGGGACAGCCCCAGTGCCGCCTGGATATCGCACATGCGGTAGTTGAAGCCCAACTCGACCTGCTGGTAGTACCAACCGCCATGGCTTGGTTCGCTCATGCGTGCCGGATCACGGGTGATGCCATGGCTGCGCAGGTCACGCAGGCGTTGGGCCAGGCCCGGGTCGTTGCACAGAACCATGCCACCTTCGCCACTGGTGACGATCTTCACCGGATGGAAGCTGAACACCGTCAGGTCGGCATAGCGACCGCTGCCCACCGGCTCACCGGCGTAACGCGCACCCAGGGCATGGGCGGCGTCCTCGATGACCCGAAAGCCATATTCCCGGGCCAGCCGGGCAATCTCGCCCATGTCGCAGCTCTGCCCGGAAAACGCTACCGCCACCACGACCTTGGGCAAGCGCCCCAGTGCGCGCGCGCGTGCCAGCTTGTCGGCCAGGGCGCGGGCGTCGAGGTTCCAGGTCAGCGGATCGATATCGACGAAATCCACCTCGGCGCCGCAATAGCGTGCGCAGTTGGCCGAGGCGACAAAGCTGTTGGGGCTGGTCCAGAGCAGATCGCCAGGGCCGAGCCCGGCAGCCAGGCAGGCCAGGTGCAGACCAGCGGTGGCATTGCACACCGCAACCGCATGACCGGCCTGGCAACGCTCGGCCACGGCCCGTTCGAAGCGCTCGAGGGTCGGCCCCTGGGTCAGCCAGTCGGAGCGCAGCACCTCGACCACCGCATCGATATCCGCCTGATCGACGTTCTGCCGGCCGTAGGGAATCATGCCGGCAACCGCGCGTGAAGCTCGGCGATACCCTGGATGGAGAGGAATTCCGGGTTGGTATCGGAGCGGTATTCGAAGTCTTCCGCCACCCGCCGGCCCTGCTCGCCAACACCATCCACAGCGAAATCGGCATCGACATTGTTGAAGCGGATCGATGGCTCGATGGTGAAGTGGTCGGCGAACTCCAGGGTCATGCGCGCATCATCCAGCGGGATCATCAGCTCGTGCAGCTTCTCGCCGGGACGGATGCCCACCACCTTGTGCGGCAGTTCCGGCGCCATGCCCCGAGCCAGGTCGACGATGCGGATGGAAGGGATCTTCGGCACGAAGACTTCACCACCCTGCATGCGCGCGAAGCTGTCGAGAACGAACTGCACGCCATGGTCGAGGGTGATCCAGAACCGGGTCATGCGTGGATCGGTGATCGGCAGCTCGTTGGCGCCTTCGCCGATCAGCTTGTTGAAGAACGGCACCACCGAGCCCCGCGAGCCAGCCACGTTGCCGTAACGGACCACGGCGAAGCGGGTTTGCTGGCTACCGGCGACATTGTTGGCGGCGACGAACAGCTTGTCCGAAAGCAGCTTGGTCGCACCATACAGGTTGATCGGGCTGGCAGCCTTGTCGGTGGACAGGGCGACGACCTTTTCCACGCCATTCTCGATGGCCGCGGCAATGATGTTCTCCGCGCCATTGACGTTGGTGCGGATGCATTCGCTGGGGTTGTACTCGGCGGCAGGCACCTGCTTCAGAGCGGCAGCATGCACCACATAGTCGATGCCGCGCATGGCCTGGCGCAGGCGCTCGGCATCCCGCACATCGCCGAGGAACCAGCGCATGCAGGGTGCGGTGAAGCTTTGCTGCATCTCGTACTGCTTGAGCTCGTCGCGGGAGAACACCACGACACGGCGCGGCCGGTACTGCGCCAGCAGACGCGTGATGAACGCGCGACCGAAGGAGCCGGTACCGCCGGAGATGAAGATGGACTTGTCGTCGAACATGCCTGGATCCTGGAGCGCAGTGGGTCTGGGTCGGGAAACCAACGGTTTTCTGACCCCGACCCTGTTTATGCAAGCTCGAAGCAAGATGCAGGCCAGCGGAACAGGCGCCGCGCCAGCTAAGACTCGCATGGCTGGCGCAGAACCTGGCGGGAACGGCTTCAGCCGATCAGCGCTTTCCAGTCGAACGCCGCTTTCGCCGGGTCCAGGCGCCGCCCGTGAGCGGCGCTGCTCCAAAGCCCGGCCCACTTGCCGCGCAACGCCGCGAGGGCAACCTCGTCCTGCGGCAATTGCCCCGGATGCACCACCTGCACCTGCGGCGTCCACACCGTCAGCAGCCCGGCTTCGGCCACTTTCAGGCACAGGTCGACATCGGCGTAGGCGTCAGCGAACCCGACCTCATCCAGCCCGCCCAGGGCGCGGAACACCTCGGTCCGCACCATCAGGCAGACGGCCGAGACCGCCGGGTAGTTCTGCTCTACCGCAGCCTGGCCGAGATAGCCGGTTTCATCCTTCTTCAGGCCGACATGCGCAGCCTGCACACCGTCCGCCGTCAGCATCAACCCGCCCTGGGTCACGTTGCCGGCAGCATCCAACAGCTTGGCGCCGACGATGCCGACCTCCGGCCGCTGGGCCTGGTTGAGCAACAGTTCCAGCCAGTTGGCATTGACCACCTCGGCGTCAGGGGCCAGCAGCACCAGGTACTCACCGCTTGCTTCGGCGCTGGCGGCGTTGATCAGGGCCGCTTCGCCAAGCCGCTGCGGGCTCTGCAGGACGCGTACGCGTCCACCGAGCTGCTGCAACTGCTCGAGCCATTGCAGGTGCGCCGGCGACTGGCTGGCGTTATCGGCGACCAGCACCTCGTAGCGCAGGTAGCGGGTACGCTGCAAAACGCTTTCCAGGCAACGCTGCAATGCCTCCTGGTTGTCCTCGCTGCGCAGGATGATCGACACCTGCGGTCGCTCCAGGTGGCGATAGTCGATGCGCAAGGCCCCCGGCAGCGCCGAGCTGACCTGGGCCTTGTAGCCACGCGCGGCCAGATGCCGGGCCAGGGCCTGGCGGGCATGTTCGTTGTGCTTGAGCTCCGGCGCCCGGCTGATCAACAGCGGCTCGTCGAGGTGGGCGAGACCGTTCAGGCCGCCCTTCTCGATCAGGCGCAGGAGCAATTCGTATTCCAGCGCCTCGCTGAATTCGCTGGCGAAACCGCCCGCCTCCACCAGCACTTCGCGGCGTACCAGCCAGTGCCGTGCCATCAGCGGCGGCAGGCTCTGCAGCAAGTCGAGGTTGATGCCGGGGCGCAGCAGTTCACGCCAGGCACCGCCGGACAGTTGCTGGATCTCGTCCACTGCCACGGCACGGCAGTCCGGCGCGTCGAGCAGCTCCAGGCCGGCACGCAGCAAGCCGGTTGCGGTGAACTCGTCACCGGCCTCGGCCAGCATCAGCCAGTCGCAGCTACTCTGGCGGGCGATCTGGTTGATCTTGTCGACGTAGTCGTCCTTGCTCACCCGGACGAAATGCAGGGTGCTTTGCAGGCTGGTCATGGCCGGCAGCGGCCCGGTGGTGAAGACAATGATGCGGAACGAGCGGCTGACGCCGTTGATCAGGCTGTCGAAGGTGGCCTGCAGCCTGGCTTCGTCATGCTCGAGGTTGAGCAGGAGGATGCCGATCTGCGGGCCACCCTGATGCTGCTTGAGGTGCGCGGCGACGGCTTCGCGGCTGGCCGGGTCGGGCTGGCGCGCCTCCAGCCAGTCGAGCAGGCGTCCGGATGGCTGGGCGCCGAGCAGCGCGCGGCCGCCGTCGCTGGCCACGGCTTCCAGGCGCCGGGCCCATGCCTGCAACTTGCCGGCCTCTTCGGTCTCGCCATCGTCATGCAGCAAGTCAGCCAGGCGCTTGACGACCGCCAGGTTGTACGGCGCGGCCTTGAGCGCTTCGCGGGCGCGAGCGATCTGGCTGAACGCGTTGTCCTCGGGGTGCACGGCAAGCAGGCGTTCCTGCTGCAGCCAGATCGACTCCAGCTCTTCCTGCTGCACGCGGCCCGCCGGCAGGGCATGCAGGAGGAATTCGATTTCGCCCAGTCGGTCGAAGAACGCCTGGTTGTAGAACGGCAGGTTGACGTACTGGGTCGGCAGGAACTTGTAGGTCGATGCTTCGCCGGGCCCATTGACGTGGGAAGAGAAGACCGGCTCGATGATCAGCGAGCGACCACCGGCCAGGCCTTCGTACATCAGGGCGAAACTCTCCCGGGCCAGGGCGCGCAATTGTTCGCGCTCGCCCTTGAGCGGTGTCTCGAGGCCGGCCAGCACGTCGCTGAATTCCTCACGGCTGGCCACCGAGGCCGGGTCTGGGAGGGCCAGGGCGTAGGTGACCTCGGTATTGTGCTCGGAGGCGCCGTAGTTGGCTTCGCGCACCGCATAAGGGATCGGCAGCATGCGCGCCTTGGCACTGGCCAGCAGGAACCAGGTGTGGCTGACCTCCAGCCATTCGAAACGCAGGTTGTCGGGAATCTGCGCGGCCCAGTCCTGCAGCAGCGAGGTGCGGGTCACCGCGTAGAACGGCGGGATGAAGGCGTACAGGTAGTCGAGGATGCGCTGTCGCGGGTCGTCGCTGGCGAAGTCCTCCTGGCCGATCTTCTTGTCGCGGCGGTAGTAGTTGATGTGCCCCGCCTGGGCCAGGTACATCATGCTGTAGCCCTGGCACATGCCGTAGTCCGGATGGGCTTCGAGGAAGTCCAGGGACTCGCCGATGGCATCGGGCAGGATGAAGTCATCGTCGGCGACCAGCGCCATGTAGGGCGTCGTCACCAGGCCCAGGCCGTGCTTGATCTTGGCCTGGAAGCCACGGTAGTCGAACTGCGGCAGGTGCCGGTAGTCGACCCGCGGGAAGCGCTCGGTGATACCGGCAGCCGGCTCCGGCGAGGAGTCGAGCACCAGCAGGGTGCCGGGAAAGTCCTTGTAGTACTGCAAGGCGCGGCGCAGGAAGCCGGGGCGCTTGTGGGTCAGCATGACCAGGGTGAACTGGATGTTCAGGGCAGTGCTTGGCATGTGGGTACCTGACGGGAAATCTGCTGTGTGCTCTCGGGCCCCATCGCTGGCAAGCCGGGGCCATTAGGGTCGGTAAAAGTCAGCGCACCCGGCGCAGGTAGCCATCCGGCGCCACGCTGATCAGCAGCTTGTCCTGCATCTGCTGGTCGATTTCGAAATCGGCGTTTTCCTTGAGGTATTCCCACACCGCGGTCTTCGGGTTGTCGCCCGGGCCCCAAGGACGGTCCGGGAAGAACTCCGGCGGCATGTCCTCGACCACGGTATCCATCACCACGCAGTAGCTGCCCACCGCCACCAGCGGTGCGTAGGCACGCAGTTCTTCGAGCACGTGCTCATGGGTATGGTTGGAATCCAGCACCAGAATTACCTTCTTGCCTTCGGCGAAGGCGCGCACGCGCTCCACCACCGCCGGATCGATGCTCGAACCCTCGATCATGGAAATGCGCCTGGCCATCTGATGGCTTTCGATGGCCTCGCGGTTGTGCGGGCGGATGTCCAGGTCGATGCCCAGCACCTCGCCATGGCCCTGCAGTTCCAGCAACGAGGCGTAGTAGATGATCGAACCGCCGTGGGCGATGCCGCATTCGATGATCAGGTCCGGCTTGACCCGCCAGATGATCTCCTGCATCGCCAGCATGTCCTGGGGCAGCTGGATGATCGGCCGGCCCATCCACGAAAAGTGGTAGCTGTACTTGTGCTTGGCCGACTCGTTGAAGAAGTCCCGGGCCAGGCCCTTGAGCTGCTCGTCCTGGCCCTGGGCCTTGATGCCGGCCTCGCATTCGGCTTCGAAGGCCTTGATAACGTCGGTCATGGTGCTGTCTCTCCGGGAAGTCATTGAAATGCGGCGCTGTCGACGGCGTGGTAGACGAACCGGTCGGCGGTCATGCGGCGGATTTCTTCGAGGTAGTTGGAATTCATCACGAACAGGTTGGCGCCGTCGGGCAAGGCGGCCATGGCCTCCTGCGGCGACGAAACGCGCACGCCGCTCAGCGGCAGGTAGCGGCCCTGCTTGGCCGGGTTGATATCGACCACCTGGTCGACCGCCACCCCGGCACGCTGCAGGAACAGCGAATAGATCACGCCCTTGGACGACGCGCCCCAGATCGCCGAGCCCTTGCCGGCATCGCGCCGCACGATCTGCACCGCACGTGCCAGGCTGGCATTGAAATCAGCCGGCAGGCGCAGTGGCTCGGCCGCGCCATCGTCGAGGCGGCGCAGGCTGGCGAGGTCGGCGACCACGTACAGGTATTGCTCGCCGAACAGGCGCCCGGCCTCCAGCACACGGCCGAACAGGCGCTGCAGGTCAGAGAGGCGGAAGTAGTTGACGTGCTCGTAGAACAGGTCGAACCAGGCCTTGTGCTCGATGATCCAGTCCAGGCACGGCACTTCGATGTAGATCAGGCCGGCGTTGCCGTTGGCCCGGGCGATCTCGTGGAGGAAACCCACCGGATCGGCGATATGTTCCAGCACATGGCGCAGCACGATGGCATCGGCGCGCAGGTCCAGTTCGGCGGTGAACGGCGCCTTGATCACGTCGGCGTTGTCGCCTTCATAGGCCGGATCGATACCGGTCACGGCATAGCCACGTTCGCGCAGCAGTTCGAGGAAGTACCCCTTGCCGCAGCCCACTTCGATCAGGCTGTGGCCCTTGAAATGGCGGGCAACGATGGCCTCGACATCGTTCAGATGACGTTGGAACTGCCCGGAATGGGCCTGCTCGTTCTGGTAGTCGCTGTCGTAGCTGAGCTTGTCGGCATCGAAGGCATCGTTGAACACCAGGCCGGTGCGAGCGTCCTGCACCAGGCGCATATCGGCGCTGGCACTGGCCCGGGCGCTGGCGGCATCGGCGAATGTGCGGTTCTGCAGCACCGGCAAGGCATCGGCGCGGTACAACTCATGCTTCATGTTCTGCTCCCAGCAAGGCATGCAGGCGTCGGGCATCGCCCCAGAAGGCCATGGGCTCGTGCGCCGGATAAGGGTAGTGCCCCAGGTTCAGGGCGATCCGCGAATCCCGCGCGGCGCGCTGGCGCTCCACCAGGCTGCGTACCGCTATCGGCTGGCCGCTGCAAATATTGACCACGCCACTGAAATCGCGCCGTTGCAGCAAAGTGGCGAGATGTGCGGTGGCCGTCTCGACGGGCAGGAAATCGCGCAATTGCTCGCCGGCCGACATGTCGAATTGCGCCTGCCCCGCGTCAATGGCCCGGTCCAGGGCCGCCAGCAGGCTGTTGGGGTTCTGCCCCTCGCCATGCAGGTAGAACAGCCGCGCCCATTGCAGGGTGAACGGCACCTGCTGGCGCAAGGTGTCGAGGAACAGATGCAGGCTGTGCTTGGCCAGGCCGTAGGCATTGGCCGGCCGGCATTCCAGGGTTTCGCTCAGCGGGCCGCTCTGCATGCCGTACTCGAAGCAGGTGCCGGTGACCTGCACCTGCCCTACCCCGGCCTCGACGGCGTGCTTGATGAAGCGGTAGTCGGCCATCAGGTTGTGCTCCAGATGGAACAGCCCCTGGTAGTTGGGCAGGCCCGGCCATGCCAGGTGGACCAGGGCATCGACGCCTTCGCACAGGGCAGCGACATCGGTGCGTGGATCATGGATATCGGCGGCCACGAACCCGACCCGGTCGAACCATGGCAAGGCTCGCGCCGGCGCCTGGCGACGGGCCACCGCGCGCACCTGGCAACCACGGGCCAGCAATGCAGCAACCAGGTGCCGCCCGACAAAGCCGCTGGCACCGGTCACCAGTACGGTCATCGCGGTCACAGGATGGTCAGCTCGGGCACGGCGATGACGAAACGTCCGCCCCATTCACGCACCAGCGCCTGCTGCTCGCTGACTTCCTTGAGCAGGTTCCACGGCAATACCAGCACGTAGTCCGGCTGCTCGGCGGCCAGGCGCTCCGGTGCGACCACCGGAATGCGGCTCCCGGGGAGGAACTTGCCCTGCTTGTGCGGATTGGCGTCGGCCACCCAGGCCAGCAGGTCGGCGCGGACCCCGGCGTAGTTGAGCAGGGTGTTGCCCTTGGCGGCAGCGCCATAGCCAACCACGCGCTTGCCCTCGGCCTTGGCCTGGAGCAGGAAGCGCAGCAACTGGTGCTTGATGCGTTCGGCGGCCGGGGCCAGCGTCGTGTAGAAATCGACAGTGGTTACTCCAACCTTGTCCTCCGTGTCGAGCAAGGCCTGCACCGCCGGCCGCAGCGCCTGCGGACCATCGACACGCTGCACGTAGACCCGCAACGAGCCGCCGTGGGTCGGCAACTCCTCGACGTCGAAGATCTCCAGGCCGTTGCGCTGGCACAGGGTGCGCACCGCCGTCAGCGACAGGTAGGAATAATGCTCGTGGTACAGGGTGTCGAACTGGCTCTCGGCCATCAGGCTGAGCAGGTGCGGGAATTCGAAGGTGGCAACCCCCGACGGCTTGAGCAGCGTGGCGAAGCCGCGCAGAAAATCGTTGATGTCCGGAACATGGGCGAGCACGTTGTTGGCCGCCATCAGGTCGGCACTCCAGCCCTCGCCCACCAGTTGCGCAGCCGCCTGTTCGCCGAAGAATACCTCGCGAATGTCCAGGCCCTTGTCACGCGCGGCCTGGGCGGTGCTGCGGGTCGGCTCGACGCCGAGGCAGGGAATGCTGCGCGCGGCGACGTATTGCAGCAGGTAGCCGTCATTGGCGGCGATTTCCACCACCCGGCTGTGCTCGTCCAGGCCGAAGCGCGCGCTCATGTCCTCGACGTACTGCCGGGCATGGGCCAGCCACGAACTGGAGTAGGAACTGAAATAGGCGTAGTCGGCATCGAACAGCGCGTCGGCGCGGGTGTAGTCCTCGGTCTGCACCAGCCAGCACGCCTGGCACACGCCAACCTTGAGCGGCACCCAGGCCTCGGCAGCCGCCAGTTGCTCGGCGCGCAGGTAGGCATTGGAAGGCGGCGCGGTGCCCAGGTCGATCAGGGGCAGGCTCAGCGCTGCGCCACAGCCACGGCAATTCATGCAGGCACTCCGGTGAAATGATGATCCAGCCAGGGATGGGCCTCATCCCGGGCCGACAGATTCTTGACAGGCAGCGGCCAGGCAATGGCCAGGCGCGGGTCATGCACCGACAGCCCGCCTTCGCGTCCCGGCGCGTAGTCCGCACTGTGCAGGTAAAGCAGCTCGGCCTCTTCGCCGAGCACCTGGAAACCGTGGGCGAAACCGGCGGGGATCAGCAGGCTGCGACCGTCACCGGCCTTGAGGTGTTCGGCATGCCAGTGCAGGAAGGTCGGCGAGCCCTCGCGCAGGTCCACCGCCACATCCCAGACTTCACCGCGCAGGCAGGTGATCAGCTTGGCTTCCGGCTGCTCGCCCTGCTGGTAATGCAGGCCGCGCACCGAACCCTGGCCGAGGGTGTGCGAGTGATTGATCTGGCGAATGTGCAACGGCACGCCCAGGCCGGCCAGGCTGCCTTCGCAGAACAGCCGGGAAAACTGCCCGCGGGCATCGCCGTGGCGCTTGTGCTGCACGCTGTAGAGCCCGGCCAGCGGCAGGGCATGGAGTTGCAGGTCGCTCACGACAGCTCCGCGTACAGGTTCAGCTGATCCAGGGTAACGGCGCGCATCTCGTCGCCACGCTTCCACGCCAGGTGCCATTGCAGGGTGTGCTCCAGGCACTCTCGCAAGGACCAGCGGGTGCGCCAGCCGAGCAGTTGCCGGGCACGACCGCTGTCCAGGCGCAGCACGCCGGCTTCATGCAGGTCGCTCGGCTCGACGCGCATGCCCGGCGAGTCCGGCCATTGCCGCGACAGGTGCGCGACCACATCGCCAACGCTGCACATATCGCCTTCGGCCGGGCCGAAGTTCCAGGCACCGGCGAAAACCGGGCCCTCGGTATACAAGCGATGGGCCAGCAGCAGGTAGCCCGCCAGCGGTTCGAGGGCGTGCTGCCAGGGGCGGACCGCCTGGGGATAGCGCAAGGTCACCGGATGCCCCGCATCCCAGGCCTTGAGCACATCGGGGATAAGGCGTTCGGCAGCGAAATCGCCGCCGCCGAGCACATTGCCAGCCCGCGCCGTGGCCAGGGCGAGGCCATGCTCGGCGTGGCTGGCCGGCGGGAAAAAGGACGCCGCGTAGGATTGCGCCAGCAGTTCGCAGCAGGCCTTGCTGCTGCTGTACGGATCGTGGCCGCCGAGGGCTTCGTTCTCGCGGTAGGGCCATGGCCATTCCTGGTTGGCATAGACCTTGTCAGTAGTGACCAGCACCACCGAGCGCACGCCGCCGACCTGGCGAATGGCTTCGAGCAGGTTGAGCGTGCCCATCACGTTGCTGGACCAGGTGCCCAGCGGATCGCGATAGGCCTCGCGCACCAAGGGCTGCGCCGCCAGGTGCAGGACGATTTCCGGCTGCGCCTCGGCCACCACTTCGAGCAGGGCGCCAAGGTCGCGCAGGTCGCCACGGGCGTCCTTGATATCGCGGCCGACCTGGGCCAGCTCGTACAGGTTGGGGCCGGGTTGCGGATCGAGGGCGAAGCCGGTGACTTCGGCGCCCAGTTCCCGCAGCCAGAGTGCCAGCCAACTGCCCTTGAAACCGGTGTGACCGGTCAGCAGTACGCGCTTGCCGCTCCAGAACCCGGCATTCAGGCCCACTGTTTCCATGGGGCCTCCCCGCTCTGCCACAACTGTTCAAGATGATTCTTGTCGCGCAGGGTATCCATCGGATGCCAGAAGCCATCGTGCTGGAAGGCGTTCAGTTGATCCTCTGCCGCCAGCCGGGCCAGGGGCTCGGATTCCCAGGAGGTGTGATCGTCGATGATATAGGGCAGGACCTTCGGCGACAGCACGAAGAAACCGCCGTTGATCCAGCCGCCGTCGCCGCGGGTTTCTCGATGAAGCCGCTGACCTTGTCACCGTCGCGCTCAAGGGCGCCGTAGCGTCCCGGCGGTTGCACGGCGGTGACCGTGGCGAGCTTGCCATGACCCATGTGGAAGTCCACCAGGGCGCCGATATTCAGGTCGGACACACCGTCGCCGTAGGTGAAGCAGAAGGCCTGCTCGTCTTCCACGTAGCGGGCGGCGCGGCGCAGGCGGCCACCGGTCATGGTTTCCTCGCCGGTGTCGATCAGGGTGACCCGCCACGGCTCGCTGTAGTTCTGGTGCACGTCCATGCGATTGGCACGCATGTCGAAGGTGACGTCGGAGGTGTGCAGGAAATAGTTGGCGAAGAAATCCTTGATCGCATAGCCCTTGTAGCCAAGGCAGATGACGAAATCGTGGATACCGTGGGCCGAGTACTGCTTCATGATGTGCCAGAGAATTGGCTTCCCGCCGATCTCGATCATCGGCTTGGGCTTGAGGTGCGATTCCTCGCTGATGCGGGTACCCAGCCCACCGGCCAGAATTACTGCCTTCATGTCCTTCCCCTGTCGTCGCGCACGGCTGCAGCGCGGGATTTATGGCGATAGGAGGGGGACTTGCAGGAAACGCGCCAGATTTGCAGCGCCCTTTCGGGCCTCATCGCTGGCAAGGCCAGCTCCCACAGGGTTCGGCGGTGTCCGCGATACCTGTGGGAGCAACTGTCTTTGGGATGGGAGTGGGAGATTGTGTGTTGGAGGCCATCGAGGCCGCAACATCACCCCGGCATCCAGCCGTCATACCACACCTGCACATGCTCCGGCCGCAGCACGTAGTTGCGCATGACCTCGTCGTGCAACTGGTCGCCCATGCGGTAGCTGGCGTCAGGGTCGGCCAGGTGCATGCGGATCGCGTCCAGCCATTCCTCGGTGGAGTTGGTCTTGACCCGCGTGCACGGCAGGTAGCCCCGGTAGGCGGCGGTGTCGGTGACGATCACCGGGTAGCCGCAGGCGCCGTACTCCAGCAAGCGCAGGTTGCTCTTGCAGTCGTTGAAGATGTGGAACTCCAGCGGCGCCAGCGCCAGGTCCAGGTTGAGGCTGGACAGCTTGGCCGGGTAGGCACCCAGGCCGACCGGTGGATGGAATTCGTGGATGTAGGGGCGCAAGGCCGGCGGGCACATGCCGAAGAAAATCCACTCCACCTCGTTGGCCAGGGTCTTGATCACCTCGGCAATCACTTCCAGGTCGCCGGTATGGCTGGTACCGCCGCCCCACCCTACCCGCGGCTTGCTGGAGGTACGGCGCCGGGCGCGCTGGCCGACCCAGAGTTCCTCGGCCAGCATGTTGGGCAGCACGCGGATGTCGCGGTGGGTATCGCTCAGGGCATCGGCCAGCGGCTCGGTGGACACCACCAGGCGGTCGCAACGGGCAATGCCGCGGCGCAGCGAACCCTCCAGGTCACGCGGGGTGTGCTTGAGGTGGCCGTTCTTCTTCGGCACCTTGACCACGTAGTCGTCCAGCTCATAGATGACGAAGCCCTTCGAGTAGGTCTTGAGCCGCTCGATTTCCTTGATGAAACCTTCGGTGTAGCGCCCCTGCAGGATCGCCACGTCGGGCGCGCTGCGCGCGAGCTCGACGTTGGTGGGAATCTCGAAGTATTGCTGCTGCGTCACCCAGCCCGCCGCCTCCAGCTCGGTCAGCGGCTTGATGACCCGGTAGTGGCCCACGGCGGTCTTGTTCATCGGCAAGGCGAGGATGTGCGGCAGCGAACGCCCGACGAAAGGCTGCCAGCCGTCCTTGAGCCCAGGCTCGAGACGGAACGCCGCCTCCTTGAGCGAGAGATTCACGTTATACGCCGGATCCCGGGCAATCACCGGCATCCAGGCCTGCTGGAAGGCCTCGTGCTGCTGGACCAGCACGGCCTGGCGCTCGGCGTCCTTCTGCGGGTCCGGGCCGGGCCCGGCGGACGGTCCAGCACCAGGCGGGCACGGGGCGTCCAGACACTGAGATAACCGGCCTGGCGCATGCGCAGCCCCAGGTCGACATCGCTGAAGGCAGCGCTGAAGACGGCGTCGTTCAAGCCGCCCAGTTCCAGCAGCAACTGCTTGCGCACCAACAGGCAATCGGCGCCCAGGGCCGAGTAGTTCTGCGCCACCTGCAGCCGTTGCATATAGCCACCAGCCTGGCTCGCCTCGCCCACGAACGGCGAGTACACCGCGCCACGCATGCCCAGGATGCCGCCGGCATTGACCACCAGGCCGTGGGCGTTGACCAGTTCGGCACCGACCATGCCGACTTCGGGACGCTGGCCATGGGCCAACAACTCATCCAGCCAGCCCCCTTCGGTTATCACGGTGAAGACGTCGAGCATCACCAGGTATTCGCCCCGGGCCTGCCCCGCCGCCAGGTTCTGCTGGGCGGCGAACGAGCTTTCCTCGTCCAGCTCCAGTACCCGCAAGCGCGCCCCCATCTGCGCCATGGCCGCCAGCCAGGTTCGCGACTCCTCGCGCTGGCTGGCGTTGTCGATCACCAGCACTTCGTAGTTCGGGTAGGTGGTCTTGGCAAATACGCTTTCCAGGCAACGCTCCAGCGCAGCGACCTGGTCGCGGAAGCTGAAGACCAGGGTCACCAGTGGCTGCGTCGGATGCAGGTAGCGGATCTGGTTGATCGCGCTGCCCATCTCGTTTTCCAGGCGATAGTCCATGCCCAGGCGGCGCAGGTGGGCATCGAGCACCCGCGGATTTTCCGCAACCACGGCCGGCGAGGACAGCCAGGCGGCGAAGCCGAAGGCCGACTCCACCAGGACTTCCGGAACATGTTCGACCACCTGCGGGCCGTGGCTTTCGACCAGGCGCCAGAGCAGGTCATGGGGCGCCAGTTCCCGGTAGCCGCCGGCAAAGCCGCCCGCCGCCAGGTAATGCGCGCGCGAGAACGCCAGCACCCGCCCGGTGAAGGGATAGGCCCGCTGCAGGTCGAGGTTGAAGTCAGGCTTGAACACCGGCTCGCTGGAAACCTCGTCATCCAGCCCGCCTTCGTCACCATAGAGGCAGGCGATTTCGCCCAGGTGCACGATGCGCTCGGCCATCAGCATCAGGCTGAACTCGCTGAGGCGATCACCGGCGCGCAGCAGGCAGAACCAGTCGATGCCGTCCAGCTCGGGCAGCACTTCGTTGAGCTGCAACGCCCAGTCGTCCTGCAACGCCCGGCCGATCAGGCTTTCATCGAGGCTGGCCGGCAGCCGGCCGGCACCCAGCAACAGGGTGCTCGCGGCGCCGTAGCATTGACGCTGGATGCTGTCCAGGGTGCGCTGGCGCGCCTGGCTGTCGCCCTCGCTGTCGAGTACCACCACGGCAATCCGCGGCTGCCGCTCCCAGTGCTCACTCAGGCGCATCAAGCGGCGCAGTACCAGCGGGTCCTGGCGGCAGCCGAGCCATTCCTTGTAAAGCTCGGCGAAGGTATCACTGTGGTCGCCGACCTGGGATTCCTGGATCGCCTGCAAGCTGCGCAAGACATGGACCAGGAACAGATTTTCCCAGACACGCTCGACGCTGGAGCCATCCACCGGCAGGACATGGATCTTCACCCAGCCGGAGAACGACTCGCTGGCCGGCGGACGGGCGGCGAACATGCTGCGCAGCCATTGCAGCTCGTTGGCGCGCGAGGCTTGCAGGTCCGCCTGGCGGCGCAACTGCTCGGGGTGGATGCGCTCGATGCAGTTGATCTGGGCGGTCACCGCCAGGTTGCCGCGTCGCAGCAGGCAGACGAACAGCGCGAAATCGATATGGGCGTGGAACCCGGCCTCGACCAGCGCTGGCAGCAACTCGTTCAGGTCCTTGGCGCGCATCAGGGTGTTGCTGAAACCGCCGATGAAGTTCAGCGGATTGCTTTCGAAGAAGTCCAGCAGGTCGCTGCCGTGATAGACCGTGTCGCCCCAGGTGAACCAGCTGTTTTCCAGGCGCTGGGCCAGGGAGAAATCCTCGCCGTCCACCAGGCTGCGGCGAGTGGTGACCAGGCTGACGTCGTCGTTGGCCAGGTACAGCTTCAGCTCGCTGCTGATGCAGTCGGCCAGCAGACGGTCGTCGTCGCAAAGGAACTGTACGTATTCACCGCGGGCCAGCTCCAGCCCCGCCAACAGGTTGTGCGGCAGACCGAGGGGCCGGGCGTTGCGCTGGTAATACAAGGGGCAGCGCGCCAGGGGTTCCAACTCGTCGACGATGGCCTTGATCTCGTCGTCGCGCCCTTCGTCGCAGACGATCACTTCGAGGTGGTCATGGCTCTGCGCCAGGGCGCTGACCAGGGCCGCGCGGAAAAAACGGGCGTTGTTGGCGGGAATGACAAGGCTGACAAGAGGTGCTGGATTCACGGGAAGACTCTCGACCAGGAACCGCCCTCGGGTGAAACGGAACAGCCTGGCACTGGGGGAATGGCGGCTGTGCCGCGCCACGCCCGTAGCGGGGACGCGGCGCAAGCGCAGGTTTTACAGGCTGTTGAACAGGCTCAGCTGGCTGATCCGGCTGAAGGCCATCTGCGACGCCTGGAGCATGGTCTGTTGCAAGGTCAGGCGGGTCATGACCTCGGCCGGGTCCGAGTCGCGGATCGACGACTGGGTGCTGGCGTTGGCGATGCTCAGGCTCTCGTTGGCCAGCTCCTGCAGGTCCAGGGCCTTGCCCCGACCACCGATGGAAGTCACGGTGTAGCCAAGTTGGTCCTGCCCGCTGCTGATGTTGGAGATGGCCGCATCGAGGGCTTCGCGCAGTTGCTGCTGGCCGGCGGTGCTGCCGTCGATCGGCTGTTCCAGGGCCTGGCGCAATTGGGCGACGGTGTCGAGGATGTTTTGCGTCTGGTGCTTGTTGACCTGCACCACGTACTGGTCACCGGAAGCAGGCGCTGCGCTGAAGTCGAACTGCACACCGGCAGCGGTGGCCGTCGGCGGCGTACCGGCCAGGGTACCGTTGGCCACCGGACGGCTGTCGGCGGTTACCGGCGAGGCGTACAGCTCGAAGTCGGTGGCGCTGGTGAACTTGATCACCGCACCACCGGACGGGAACGCCTTGGCGTATTTGTCGGCATCCACCACCTGGGTCGAGCTGACCTGGGCGCTGGAGGCGTTGCCCGGGCTGCGCACGCCGGTGATGGTGTCCGGCTTGCTCTCCAGGGTAAAGGTGTGCCCGGCCACCACGGCATCCGGGTTGGTGTCACCGGTCTGCAGGTTGATGTTCAGGCGCAGGTCGACGCCACGGAAGCTGATCGAAACGCCACCCGTGGTGCTCGGATCGAAGGTTCCGGCATTGGTCGCATCGGCGGTGACATCCGTACCCGAGGCATCGGTGACCTTGAACTGGGTGCTGCTGAGCAGGGTGATGGTGTAGGGCTGGCCGCTGCGGAACTGGTCGTTGTAGCCCGAGGCGCTGGACATCTGCCCGTCGGTGAAACGCACGCGCCCGTCATCCGGGGTGGGTGCGGTCAGGGTGGTCTGGGTACGGTTGGTGTTCAGCGCCTGCTGGAAGGTCTTGGCCCCGCTGTTGGTAGCGGCCATGGTCAGCATGTCGCCGACCTGCAGTTTCAGCTCGCCCTCGTCGCCCATGTAGCTGTAGGTACCATCGGCGTTGCGCACGAAGGGCTGGGTATCGCTCTTGGAGCCGGAGAACAGGTACTGGCCGTTCTCGTCGCGGGTGTTCATCAGGCTCAGCAACTGCTCTTCGAGCTTGCCCAGCTCGGTGGCGGTGGCCTTGCGCTCGGTATCGGTAAAGCCGGCGTTGCCCGCCCCCAGCGCCAGCTCATTGACCCGCTGCAGCAGGGTGTTGATCGAGTTCAGGGTGGTTTCCGCCTGGCTCAGGCTGTTGCGCACCGACGTGGTGTTGGTGGCGTACTGCTCGAGCATCGAATTCTGGTGGTCGAGCTGCAACAGGCGCGCCGCGCCCACCGGATCATCGGCGGCGGTGCGCACACGGATCAGGTCGCTGGCTTCCTCGCCGGTCTTGACCACATTGGAATAGTTGCGCTGGTAGTTGGCGGCGCTGGATTCGTAGTACTGGGAAGTGGAAATACGCATGCTCTACGACTCCTTAAAGCGCACTGATCAAGGTGTTGAAGACTTCCTGCGCCGCCTTGATGATCTGCGACGAGGCGGTGTAGTACTGCTGGTACTTGACCAGGTTGCCGGCCTCTTCATCCAGCTGCACGCCGGAGAGCGAGTCGCGGGAAGCCTTGGCCTGGGTCAGGATGACCTCGGTCGCCGCGCTATCCATCTTGGCTTGCTGGGTTTTGGCCCCGACGCTTTCCACCAGCTTGCCGTAGGCATCGCTGATGCTGACGCCCTTGGTGGTGCTGCCGACGTCGACGGTCTGCTTGTTCTGCAGTTCCAGCAGGCTCAGGCCGTTGCGGTTGTCCGAGGACGAAGCACCGGTCAGGGACACGGTGTAGCTGTCGTTCTTCTTCGGCGCGCCGCTGATGTCCATCTGGAAGGCGAAGGTTTTCTGCACGCCACTGCCGTCCAGCACCGGCGCGCCGGAGGCATCGACCATCGGCACGTTGATCTGCAGGGTGTTGTTCTGCCCGGGAATGAAGGTGCCGCTGCCGATGGCGTTGCCCTTGGCATCGACCACCGAATAGGTCTGCGGCGAGGCGGTTTCGTCGCCGAACACCAGGCGCACCGGCGTTCCGTACTTGATGCCGTTCTGCAGTTCCAGGCGCTGGGCCGGGTCGGCGATATCCAGGACCGAGGTCAGGACCGGCTGGGAGATCACCCCGGTGCCGGTATTGCTGCCGCCGGCGGTAGCACCCAGCGGCGCAGCCATGGCCAGTTTCTTCGAGTCGGTCATGACCACGTCGAGATTCGCCGCGCCGTTGCGCGTCGGCGTGATCTTGAAGCTGTCGCCGGCACTGAGCGCACCGCCGTTGAGATTCAGGCTGAAACCATCGATGACCGGCTGCGGATCATCAGTGAGGTCGAAGCTGCCCATGCTGGTGTTGTCCGGCAGCTTGCGCACGGTGTAGCTGGTGGCGCTGGTGAAGGTCACCTGGTAGTCGCTGGTGCTGAGCAGGCTAGTGTCCTTGATCACCACGTCGAGGTTGCCCGAGCCAGCGCTGTTGCCGTTCATGGCGATGCTGCGCCCGGCCATGGACAGGGCGCTGTTGATGTCGTTGAACAGCGCCGAACCGAATTCACCGTTCTTGTCGATCCCCTGGGCCAGCTGGGTGTTGACCTTGTCGGCCATGACCAGGGCCAGGCGGCCGATCTCGTTCTGCGCCGGGATCAGGGTGTCCTTGCGGTAGCGCAGCAGGCCGCCGATCTCGCCACCGGTGAGGGAGTTGGTCACATCCACAGTGGTGTTGTTGTAGGCCAGCTTGATCGACACCTGGCTCGGGTCGGTGGTGCTGGTCACTACGCTCAGGGCATTGACGCTGGTGCCCAGGACCAGGGACTGGCCGTTGGCCAGGGTCACGTCGATGTTGCCATTGCGGTTGGTGGTCTGCACGCCGACCAGTTCGTTGAGCTGGCGGATGGTCTCGTCGCGCTGGTCGAGCAGGTCGTTGGGCTGGCCATTGACCGCGCCGACCTTGGCGATCTGTTCGTTCAGCGACGCAACGGTCTTGGCCAGGTTGTTGACCTGTTCGGTCATCGACTTGAGGTTGCCGTTGATGTTGCTGTTCTGTTCCTTGAACTGCGCGGCGATGGTGTTGAAGCGGTTGGCCAGGGCTTCGGCGTTGGTCAGCAGCAACTGCCGCGAAGCATCGTCGTTGGGCTTGGCAGACAGGCCCTGCAGCGCGCTGAAGAAGCTTTTCAGGGCGCCGGTGACGCCGGTGTTGGCGTCGGACAGCAGGTTGTCCACCGAGGTGATCTGGTTCAGGTACGACGCGGCGTCGCTGTTCAGCGACGTGCTGGTCTGCAACTGGTTGTCGAGGAACGCGTTGTACACCCGGCGCACGTCGGCCAGGGTGGTACCGGAACCGATGTACACCTGGCCGTAGCGGATCGAGCCGTTGGTGGTCTGGATGTTCTGCTGGCGCGAATAGCCGGCAACATCGGCGTTGGCAATGTTGTTACCCGTGGTATGCAGGCCCGACTGGGCGGCCCCAAGTCCCGACATCCCGATGCTGATCAAACTCGCCATGGTTCAAACCTTATAGTTTCGTCGTTGGGCTCATCGCCGCGTAGCTGTCGTACGACTTCATCTGTTTTGCGATCTGCGAGATCTTGCTGGCGTAGTTCGGGTCGGTGGCGTACCCGGCCTTTTGCAGCTCTCGCACGAATTGTTCCGGGTTATCGGCCGACTTCACCGCTTCTTGATAGCGACTGTTGTTCTGCAACAGGCTGACCAGGTCGTGGAAGCTGTCCTGGTACGAGTCATAGGAGCGGAACGCCGCAGTCTCCTTGACGAACTGGCCGTCGCGGAACTCGCTGGTGATCGCCCGCGCCGAATCCCCTTCCCAGTTGCCGGTGGCCTTGATGCCGAACAGGTTGTGACTGCTGCTGCCGTCGGAGGCGCGCATGACCGACTTGCCCCAACCGGTTTCCAGGGCCGCCTGGGCCACCAGGTAGCGCGGATCGACGCCGATGCGCCTGGCCGCCTGCTCGGCCATCGGCAGCATGGTGGCGACGAAGTCGTCGCTGGAATCGAAGGCTTTCTTCGCCGGCGCCAGCGGCGGCTGGGCCACGGCGCGACCGTAGATGCGCATGGACGAACCGGGCGCGGCGAAGGTTTGCGCCGGCTCCCAGTCACCCTTCACCACCGCGTCGGTCATGGCCGTGGTACGTCCGGGAATCGCTGCGGTATTGGTGGTGGCCGCGCTGGCATTGGCCGACGGCACGATGCCCGCCAGCAGGCGATCGGTCAGCTTGCCCGGCAGGGCCAGGCGCCGCGAATTGAGGGCGGCAACATCGTTGCGGTTGCCGGCGCCAGCCTCGCTGCTGCGCACCGGCTCGGCGACCTTGCTGGCCCACAGCGCCTTTTGCTCGACATCGACCCGCGGGAACGGGCTGGTGTTGACGCTGCTCGACTTCTGCTTGGACAACTGGCGCATCAGCACGTCCTGCAGCCCGATACCCCCACCCTCGCGGGACAGGCTCACCGCCAGCTGCTGGTCGTACATCGACTGGTACTGCTTGGTGGTCTCGGTATTGAGCGGGTTGTCCTTGGCCAGCACATCGGTGGCCGAACGCACCGACTTGAGCATTTCATTGAGGAACAGCGACTCGAATTCCTGGGCCACCTTGCGCAGGTTGCCCTCGCTGTCGCGGTCGCCGACCTTCAGTGAATTGAGGCGATTGAGGTCGGTATAGGCACCGCTGTCGGCGGTGCTGAACATGGCGCTCTTGGGCAGATCCATCGGTTGCGCTCCTCAGATCACGATCAGGTCGGCCTGCAACGCGCCGGCCTGCTTCAGTGCTTCAAGGATCGCCATCAGGTCGCTGGGCGCGGCGCCCACCTGGTTGACGGCACGGACGATCTCGTCGAGCGTGGTGCCCGGCCGAACTTGAACATCGGCTTGGCTTCCTGCTGGGCGTTGACCCGGGAACGCGGCACCACCGCGGTCTGGCCGTTGGAGAACGCTCCCGGCTGGCTGACGATCGGGTCTTCGGTGATGGTCACGGTCAGGCTGCCGTGGGTCACGGCGGCCGGCGACACCTTGACGTTCTGGCCGATCACGATGGTACCGGTACGCGAATTGATGATGACCTTGGCCACCGCCTGGCCCGGATCGATCTCTAGGTTTTCCAGGATCGACAGGTAATCGACGCGCTGACCCGGATCGAGGGGCGCAGTGACCCGCACCGAACCGCCGTCCACCGCCTGGGCCACACCCGGGCCGAGCAGTTCGTTGACCTTGTCGACGATGCGCTTGGCGGTGGTGAAGTCAGGACGGTTGAGGTTCAGGGTCAGGCTGTTGCCCTGGTTGAAACCGCTGGGCACGGCGCGCTCCACGGAAGCGCCGCCGGGAATCCGGCCCGCCGACGGAACGTTGACGGTGATCTTCGAACCGTCACGGCCCTCGGCATCGAAGCCGCCTACCACCAGGTTGCCTTGGGCGATGGCGTAGACGTTGCCGTCGATACCCTTGAGCGGGGTCATCAGCAGGCTGCCGCCACGCAGGCTTTTCGAGTTGCCGATGGAGGACACGGTGATGTCCACCACCTGCCCCGGCTTGGCGAACGGCGGCAGGTCGGCATGCACGGAAACCGCCGCGACGTTTTTCAACTGCACGTTGCCCGACCCTGGCGGCACCTTGATACCGAACTGAGAGAGCATGTTGTTGAAGGTCTGCAGGGTGAACGGGGTCTGGGTGGTCTGGTCACCCGTACCGTTGAGCCCCACCACCAGGCCATAGCCGATCAACTGGTTGGAACGCACGCCGGAAATGCTGGCGATGTCCTTCAGCCGCTCGGCCTGGGCGCTGCACGCTGCGGCCAGGAGAAGGGTCGCGGCAACGAACTGCTTGAACTTGAGCATGGTCACCCGAACCTAGAACGGGAAAAGCGGACTGAGGAAGAAGCGGTCGAACCAGCCGGGCTGGCTGGCATCGGCGAAGGCCCCGGTACCGGAATAGGTAATGCGTGCATCCGCCACCCGGGTCGAGGACACGGTGTTGTCGGTGCTGATGTCATCGGCGCGGACCAGGCCGGCGATACGCACCAGCTCGTCGCCGGTGTTCAGGGTCATCCACTTTTCCCCGCGCACGGCGATGATGCCGTTGGGCAGCACGTCGGCCACGGTCACGGTAATCGAACCGGTCAGGGTGTTGCTCTGCGCCGACTTGGCATCACCCTTGGTGCCGCGGTCGCCGCTGTAGCCGGCGCTGAGGCTGAGGTCGTTGCCGCCGATCGGGTTGTTGGTGGTCAGGCTGGAGCCGAACAGCGAGGTCAGGCCGATCTTCGCGGTGCTGTCCTTGTCGATCTGCGAATTGGCATTCTTGCTGGCCTGGGTCCGCTCGTTGAGGGTGATGGTGATGATGTCACCGACCCGGAACGCCTTGCGGTCGCTGTACAGGTTCTGCTCGAAGCCAGCCTGGTAGATCGAACCGTTGTTGGCGGCCGCCGGCAGGGGCGTACGCGGCAGCACCGGCGCGTAGTACGGATCGTTGGGCTTGGGCGTCGGCGCGACGCAGCCAGCCAGCAACACCGCCCCCCCAGGGCGACAACGGACAACAAACGGCTCATGACTCTGACCTCACGGTGTAACGAGTAGCGAAATAGCGACCTTGGTCACGTCAGTTACAGGTTCTGGGTAACGTACGAGAGCATCTGGTCGGCGGTGGAAATCACCTTGGAGTTCATTTCGTAGGCACGTTGGGTGGTGATCATGTTGACCAGCTCTTCCACGGTGCTGACGTTGGAGTTCTCCAGGGTCTGCTGCATGGTGGTACCGAAGCCGTTGAGGCCCGGAGTACCGATCTGCGGCGCGCCGCTGGCGGCGGTTTCCAGGAACAGGTTGCCGCCCTGGGCCTGCAGGCCGGCCGGGTTGATGAAGTCGGCGGTCTGGATGTTGCCGATGATCTGCGCCGCCGGGTTGCCGGCAGTGGTGATCGACACGGTGCCGTCCTGGCCGACGGTGAAGGTCTGGGCATCCGGCGGCACGACGATGGCCGGCTCCAGGGCGAAACCGTTGGCGGTGACGATCTGGCCGTCGGAGTTCAGGTGGAAGGTGCCGTCACGGGTGTAGGAAACGGTGCCGTCCGGCTGCAGGATCTGGAAGAAGCCACGGCCGTTGACCGCGAGGTCCAGCGGGTTCTCGGTGGTCTGCAGGCTGCCGGTCATGAAGTTCTTCTGGGTGCCGACGATACGCACACCGGTACCCACTTGCAGGCCCGACGGCAATTCGCTGTCCTGGGTCGACTGGGCACCGGGCTGGCGCTTGACCTGGTAGAGCAGGTCCTGGAATTCGGCGCGATCCCGCTTGAAGCCGGTGGTCGAGACGTTGGCCAGGTTGTTGGAAATCACGGTCAGGTTGGTGTCCTGGGCGGACAGACCGGTTTTACTGACCCAAAGAGCCGGAAGCATGCTGTTCTCCTCGTACGCCTGTTTTTCGGCGCTACGCCTGTGTCATTAGCTGATTTGCAAAACCCGAGCCATGGCTTCGTCGCCTTCCTTGGCCGTGTTCATCATTTTTACGTGCAGCTCGAACTGCCGGGCCAGCGCCAGCACCGAGGTCATTTCCTCCACGGCATTGACGTTGCTGGCCTCGAGGAAACCGGACACCACCTGCACGTTGGCATCGGCAGGGGCTGGCTGGCCGCTCTTGGTATGGATCATCCCATCCAGGCCCTTGGTCATGGTCTTCAGGTCGGGGTTGACCAGCTTGATGCGATCGACCTCGGCCAGCACCCGCGGGCCTTCGCCCATGGCGCGGATGGTGATGGTGCCATCCTGGCCGATCTCGATCTTCTGCTCCGGCGGCACGGCGATGGGGCCGCCGTTGCCCATCACCGGCATGCCGTTGCCGGCACGCAGGACACCGACCGCGTCGACGTTCAGGCTGGCGGTGCGCACGTAGGCTTCGCTGCCGTCCGGCGCCTGTACGGCGATGAAGCCGTCGCCGCCGATGGCGATATCCAGGTCACGACCGGTTTCCTGCAGCGCACCGGGGCTGAAATCAGTGGCCGGGCGCTCGGTCATGGCATAGGCCCGCGCCGGAAAGCTGTCACCGAATACCGGCATCGAACGGGCCTGCTCCAGGTCACGCTGGAAACCGCTGGTGGAAATGTTCGCCAGGTTGTTGGCATGGGCCTTCTGCGCCAGCGCGTTCTGGCTGGCGCCGGTCATGGCCACGTAAAGCATCTTGTCCACAGTCTTCCTCCGCTGGGCTGGCGAACACTTGCCGTTCACCGCTGCTGTCGAGCGATGAAAGCAATTTTCGAACCAGATTTTGGCAAGGCGGGAAAAGCCCTGTGTTTTCGGGGTTTTGCTGGTTTTGCGGAGGGTTGCTGCGGAAGGGGAAGACAAATTGCCGGCGGTGGGTTTGCCGGGGGCGGCAAGATCCCGCCCCTTGTACAAGCCTTTTCGGCCTCATCGCTGGCAAGCCAGCTCCCACAGGTTCCGAGTCACTGCAGAACCCTGTGGGAGCTGGCTTGCCAGCGATGAGGCCATCAAGGACACCATCAAGGCCGGCACCCGGCATTGTTGAACGGCCCGGCAAAACGCTTCCAGCCCTCACCCGGCGCCTGCTGGGCACAGACCAGGCGCCCGTCGGCCTGGCTTTCCCAGCGGTACCACGGGGCCATCGCCGCCAGCGCCTGGCCTGCCAGCACGAACAACATTCCAGCCAGCACAAAACGCTTCATTTCCACCTCGCTGAAACGACAAGCCCCCGCCCGGATAGGGAAGGGGCTCGCGTGATCACACTACCCAGCCAACATCAGGTCATCTGGATGATGGTCTGCATGATGGAACTCTGGGTGGAGATGGTCTTGGCGTTGGCCTGGTAGTTGGACTGCGCCTTGACCAGCTCGACCAGCTCCTGGGTCAGGTTGACGTTCGATTCTTCCAGGGAGTTCGAAGAGATCGAGCCGAGCGTACCGGTCTTCGGCGTGTCGATGCCCGGGATGCCCGAGGAGTAGGTTTCCTTCCAGCGGGTGCCGCCCTGCTGCTCCAGGCCCTGCTCGTTGGCGAAGCTGGCGATGGCCAGCTGGCCGATGGCACGGGACTGCTGGTTGCTGAAGCTGGCGAACATGACGCCGGTGGAGTCGATGCTCAGGCTCGACAGGATGCCGGTGGCATAACCGTCCTGGGACTGGGACAGGCGCGCCGTCTCGGTGTTGTAAGAGGTGGTCGAGTTCATGTCCAGGCGGATGCCGTCCGGGTTCGCGGCCGAACCATTGGGCGACCAGGTACCGGTGGTGGAGTTGTACGCCGACGGAATCCAGCCCTTGACCGTGAACACGTTGTTGACCACGGCGAAGCTGTCGTCCGGCGCGACCGAGCCGGTCATGGTGTTGATGCTGCCGTCGGACTTGAAGGTCATGGTGCCGGTCAGCGGCGTGGTGCTGGTCGGGTCCTGCGGGTTGCGACCGTCGATCAGGGTGTACATGGTCCAGGTGTTCTGATCGGTCTTGCGATAGTACTGCTCCATGGTGTGCTTGTTACCCTGGCTATCGTAGATCTCGGTCGAGAACTTCTTGCTGTAGGTGGTTTCGTCGGTCGGCACGAAGGCCGGGCCGGTCGGCGCCAGCGGAATGCTGTCGGCCGAGGAGTTGAGGTTGATGCCCTGGTCGATCAGGCTGGTGGCCTTGGGCGCCAGCGCCGAGGTGTCGATCTTCAGGTCGGTCAGGCCGGACTTGATGATCTTGCCGTTCTCGTCGGCGGCATAACCCTGCAGGCGCAGCCCGTCGGAGGTGACGACGTAGTTGTCCTTGTTGGTCTGGAAGGCACCGGCACGGGTGTAGCTGAGCGAGCCGTTGTCGCTGAGGATGAAGTAGCCCTGGCCCTGGATGGCCATGTCCAGCACGTTGCCGGTGTTGTTCACGTCACCCTGGCCGAACTGCTGGGACACCGCCGCCAGGCGCACGCCGTTGCCGACGGTCTTGCTGCCGACGCCGAGCTTGCTTGCCGAGTACACGTCCTCGAACTCCGCGCGCGAGGATTTGAAACCGGTGGTGGCAACGTTGGCGATGTTGTTGCCGGTAACGTCCAGCTGCTTGCTGGCTGCATAGAGACCGCTAAGGCCGATATTGAAGGACATCTTTCACTCCTGTGCCGTTAGCCGGCTCTATATACCGATGGTTTGCACTTTGGACAGCGCGACGCTGCCCTGACCGGCGAGGTTGAGCATCATCTCGCCCCCTGTCTGGCTGATGGTGACGCTGCTGACGGTGGCCGGGAGCAGGGTGTACATCTCCATGGCCTTGCCGTCGACGGTGGTGGTCGCCTTGAACGAGTAGGTATCCGGCGAAACCACTTCACCCTTGTCGTTCTTGCCGTCCCAGACGAACGAGGCGTTGCCGGCCTTCTGTTCGCCCAGTTGCAGGGTGCGCACGGCGTTGCCGTCCTTGTCGGTGATGGTGACGGTGACGCTGCTGACCGACTGCGGCACCACTACCGAACCGTTGAGGCTCTTGGTGGTATCGACCACCGCCTTGTCGGTCTGGGCGATCACCGAGCGACCGACCAGGGACGAGGCCTGCAGGGCCTGGGACGATTTGTAGTTGCCGGAAATCGCATTGACCGACTCGTTCAGCGAGGTAATGCCCTCGAGGCTGCTGAACTGGGCGAGCTGGGCCACGAATTCGCTGTTGTCCTGCGGATCCAGGGGTTCTGGTGCTGCATCTGGGTGACCAGGAGCTGCAGGAACGCATCCTTGCCCAGGGTCTGGCCGCCGGTGGAGCTGTTGGTTGCGGAGGCGACGCCGGTCTGCGAGGTGCTCTTGGTCCCCGAGGCCTTGATGACGTCGTTGAGGTTCACCCCTGCTGTCGTATCGTTGACGCTAGCCATTGGCGTAATCCCTTATCACTGACCCAGGGTCAGTACTTTCTGCATCATGGTCTTGGCCGTGTTCATCAACTCGGCGTTGGTCTGGAATGAACGGCTGGCCGAGATCATGTCGGCCATTTCCTCGACCACGTTGACGTTCGGGTAGTAGACGTAGCCGTCCTTGTTCGCCGCCGGATGGTTCGGCTCGTAGCGCGCTTCGAGGTTGCTCTGGTCTTCGACCACACCAAGCACCTGCACGCCCTGCCCTGCTGCGTCCTGGTCCTGGAACAGCGACTGGCTGCCGTTCTGTGCCTGCTGGAAGGTAGTGGCGAACACCGGGTGGCGCGCGCGGTAGGTCTGGTCGATGCTCGACGAGACGGTCTCGGCGTTGGCGATGTTCGAAGCGACGGTGTTCAGACGGGTGGTCTGGGCGCTCATGCCGCTACCGGCGATGTTGAAAACACTGGCGAGGGACATGACTTACTCTCCGCGCAGGGCCGAAACCAGCCCTTTGAATTTACTGTTGAGCAGCGTGAAGCTGGCCTGGAAGCCCACGGCGTTTTCCGTGTAGTTCGATTGCTCGAGCTGGGCATCGACGGTGTTCTGGTCGATCGAAGGCTGCATCGGCGTGCGGTACTGAAGCGACTCGTCACTGAGGGTCACGCCCTCGGCCTCGATGTGCCGGGCGTTGGTCCGGTCCAGGGCGAAATGGCCACCCGCCTGGGTCTTCTCGGTTTCGGCGGCGAGCACCTTGGAGAAGTCCATGTCGCGCGCCTTGAAGTTCGGCGTATCGGCGTTGGCGATGTTATTGGCCAGCACCTCGGCGCGCTGGGCGCGGAAGCTCAGGGCCTTTTCGTGGATACCGAGCGCTTTGTCGAAGCTGATGCTCATGTCGGGGAAACCTTCGAAGGTTGACCGGATGGTTCGTTGACGATGAACGAGCAAGTCCCATGCCAACAAGCGAAACCCCAATGAAACCGGGGTCTTTGCGGTTTTGCCGGAGGCGGCAATGCCAGAAAAGCGGCAACCGGTTTCCGCTACCTGCCGCTGGCGGAGGAAAAAAGCGGCAATCGGCCACGGGAATCCGGCGCCAAAATGATGTCATTTTGACCCCGGGTCCTTTAACATGCCGCCGCCCATTGCATGGCAGTTAGCCATCAACCCGATCTGCCAGTCGCCGTGCAAGGAGCGCACCGAGATTTCAAACACGTTTAAGGACTGAACCGTGGCTTCGATGCTTTTCCGCAAGACCCTGCTCGCCCTCGCGGTGGCCACCACTGCCCTGCCGGCCCACGCCCAGACCGTGCAACTGACCAATGCCGGTTTCAAGAGCGAAAACCAGACCTATGCCGACTCCCTGGAAATTACCGGGAGCTACAGCGGCACCGCCGGCGAAAACGACCCGATCGAATTCAATGGCAGCCATCTGCAACAGGACCTGATCCTCAACGCCATCATCAACAGCACCGGCGACTTCGCCGGCGGCGTGGACATGGACGTCTACGAAACCCCAACCGCCTGGGTCAACAACCGTATCGACGGCAACCTGATCCACAGGGGCAGCATCACCGCGGTCGGCGGCGGCGCCAATGCCCTGCGCATCGACCCGGCGGTCATCGGCGGCAGCGTGATCAATGAAGGCTTGCTGTTGGCCAAGGGTGAACCGCTGGAAGACGGCGGCGCGGTCGATATTGCCACCGGTATCGACATGAGCGGTTCAACCCGGATCAAGGGCGACCTGATCAACGCTGCGAGCGGCAAGATCATCGTGGAAGGCGAAGACGCTACGGGCATCTACCTGACCGGCGGCGAGATCGTCGGAAACGTCATCAACAACGGCGAGATTCAAGCACACGGCGAAGACGCAGTCGGCCTGGAAGTCGCCGGCGGCTTCAACGGTAGCAACTATGCCGCTACCAAACTGCTCGGCATCGAAAACAACGGCACCATCACCGCCACCGGCGCGGATGCCAACGGTATCCGCATTACGAACGCCAGCTTCAAAACTATCGCCAACCATATCGTCAACACCGGCACCATTCAGGCCACCGACGCGGCTATCCACATCACTGCGACTGATGTGGACGGACAGCCGGGCGAGTTCGCGGGCATGCGCATCGTAAACAGCGGCACGCTGATTTCCGATGACGAAGCCATTGACGCCAGCGACAGCAAAAGCAGGGTGTATGTACGCTTGCTGGACGGCAGCAAGGTGATCGGCAACCTGATCAACCTGAATGACCTCTACATCACCGGCGATGTGCAGTTCACCGGCACCGACAGCCAGGCCGACGGCGCGAACATTCGCCTCTCCCACCAGTACAGTGCCGTAGACATCGGCAACCCGAGCTTCGGTCACACCCGGCTCAACCTGCTCGGCACACACACCAGCATCGATGGCCGGGTCTACGTGGCGAACGACACTACACTGGTCCTTAATCTCTCCAGCGCCACCAGGCCTGACACGCCGGTACTCAGCGTTTCCGACTTCATTCGATTCAGCAAGGACTCGCAGATCCAACTGGCCGCCCAGGGTAGCGACTTTTCCGCCAATGCTGTCCAGTACAAGCTGATCCAGGCTGGTGAACTGGTTGTCACGGACGATAACGACGATGTCGACCCGAACGGCAAGCTGAACCTGACGAGCTCTTCCGCCCTGCTCAACATCGACAGCTACAAGCTTGAGGACAACACCCTGGTCGCCACCGTGACCGCCAAGGGCCAGGAGCAAGTCGAGGAAATCATCGTCGGCAACGGCGGCTCCGCCAACGGCCAGAAGGCCATCGGCAGCCTGGTCAACGATGGCGTGATCAACCGTATCCGCGAGCAGAACCCCAACGATCCCTTCCTGCAAACCCTGCTCAACACCAGCGAAGCCGACCTGGCCCGCATTGCCGAGCAACTGACCCCGGAAACCAACGGCGGCGCCACCCAGGCGGCCACCACCAGCCAGAACCTGGTCAGCAACGTCACCGGCAGCCGCACCAGCAGCCTGCGCGGCGCATCGTCCGGCGATGCCTTCAAGGAAGCCGGCGTGTGGGTTCAAAGCCTGTACAGCGACGCCACCCAGGACCTGCGCGACGGCGTGGCCGGCTACAACGCCTATAGCCGCGGGATCGCCGTAGGTGCCGACGGCAAGCTGAACGACCAACTGACCCTGGGCCTGGCCTATAGCTTCATCAACACCGACGTGAACGGCAAAAGCGGCAACAAGACCGAAGTCGACAGCCACGCCTTCACCTTCTACGGCGGCTATGAGCTGGGCAACTACTTCGTCGACGGCAGCCTGACCTACGGCGTCAACGACAACGACAGCAAGCGCCGGATCGCCGGCACCCAGGCCAAGGCCAGCTACGACAGCGACCTGCTCGGCCTGAATCTGATCGGTGGCTACACCTGGAAGATCAACCCGCAAGTGCTGGTCGAGCCACGGCTGGCGGCGCGCTACAGCCAGGTGAACATCGATGGCTACCGCGAGAAGGGTTCGTCGGCTGCGTTGAAAGTCGAGGACCAGCGCTACGAAGCCATCGAACTGGGCGCCGGTGTGCGTGTTGCCGGCAGCTTCAACCTCGGCGCAGGCACCCTGGAGCCGCAGGTCAAACTCATGGCCTACCACGACTTCGCCGCCGACGAGGCCAGCAGCACCTCGACCTTCCTGCTCGGCAGCACCCCGTTCGTCACCAGCGGCGCCAAGGCCGTGCGCAACAGCTACGAAGCCGGTATCGGTACCGACTACAAGCTGGGCGCGGTGACCCTGGGCGTGAACTACGACTACATCGGCAAATCGGGCTTCGATGCCGATGTATTCAGTGCCAAGGTGCGGTACGACTTCTGATCGCCTGAAATGAAAAGCCCCCGGTCGTGAGGCCGGGGCTTTTTTGGGTTTTGCAGTGTTCTTCAGGGCTTGCCAGCGATGAGGCCCTCAAGGGCACCGGAGTCATTTGGCCTGATAGATGATCCCCGGGCTGCACTGCACCATCTGGTACAGATCCGGCAAGCCATTGAGTGCCTCGGACGCCCCGAGGAACAGGTAGCCACCCGGCTTCAGCGTGGCATGGATGCGGGTGAGGATGTCCTTCTTCACCTGCGCCGAGAAGTAGATCAGGACGTTGCGGCAGAACACGATGTCGAACTTGCCCAGCGCCGCATAGCTGTCCAGCAGGTTGAACGAGCGGAACTCCACGCGGCTGCGAATCGGCGCCTTGATTGCCCAGCGCCCCGGCCCCTTCGGATCGAAATAGCGCTGCAGGCGCTCCTGGGACAGGCCGCGGGCGATCGCCAGACTGTCGTATTCGCCGGTCTTGCAGTTGGCCAGCATCGCGCCGGAGAGATCGGTCGCCACGATCTGCGCGCCCATCTTCAACTGGCCGACGTTGGTCCGCTCGAACTCGTCGAGGGTCATGGAAATCGAGTAGGGCTCCTGCCCGGACGAACAGGCCGCCGACCAGATGCGCAGGCGCTGCCCGGGGCTGTTTCGCAGCATCTCCGGCAACACCTTGTTCTTCAACACTTCGAAGGGGTAGGTATCGCGGAACCAGAGGGTTTCGTTGGTGGTCATGGCGTCGACCACCTGCTCGCGCAAGCCGCTGCGCGGCTGGCTCTGGATGCGCTGCACCAGTTCGGTCAGCGTCTTGATGCCTTGCTGCTCCATCAGCTTGTTGAGACGGCTGGAAACCAGGTACTGCTTATTTTCGCCCAGCAGGATGCCACAGGCTTTTTCCAGGAAGACCCGGAACTGTTCGAAATCCAAATTACCCGTAGACAATGGTGCCGCCTCTTAAATCGTGTACAACGCCAGGGGCCTGAGCCCCCGGCAATTAGTGTGTGGCATTGATCCGGTCGACCACCCGCTGGGCCAGGTCGTCCGGACGGAACTTGGCGAGGAAGTCGTCGGCGCCGACCTTCTTCACCATGGCCTGGTTGAATACCCCGGACAGCGAAGTATGCAGGATGATGTGCAGGTTTTGCATGCGCGGATCGTTGCGGATCTCCGCGGTCAGCGTGTAACCGTCCATCTCCGGCATCTCGATGTCGGAGATCATCATCAGGAACTCTTCTTCCGGGCGCTTGCCCTCGTCGACCAGTTTCTTCAGGTACTCCAGTGCCTGGCGTCCGTCATTCAGCGCGACCACCTCCACACCGACCGTCTGCAGGCAGCGACTGACCTGCTTGCGCGCTACCGATGAGTCGTCCACGGTCAGCACCCGCAGCGAAACGGCCTTGCTGTGCACCTCGGCATTGACCACCCCGGTGGACACCGACTCGGAGGCAGGCGCCACCTCGGCGAGAATCTTCTCGACGTCGATGATCTCGACCATCTTGTTGTCGACCCGGGTCACCGCCGTGAGGTAGTGATCGCGCCCGGTCCCCTTGGGTGGCGGGTGGATCTCTTCCCAGTTCATGTTGACGATGCGCTCCACCGAGTGCACCAGGAAGCCCTGGGTCTTGGTGTTGTACTCGGTAATGATGACGAAGCTCTTGCTCGGGTCCTGGTTCTCCAGGGGAGGCAGACCCGTCGCCATCGCCAGATCCAGGATCGGGATGGTCGCCCCACGAATATTCGCGACACCGCGCACGACCCGACTGGCCTTGGGCAGAAGTGTCAGGCTCGGGCATTGCAGCACTTCCCGTACCTTGAACACGTTGATCCCGTACAACTGCTCGCCGCGCAGGCGGAACAGCAGCAGTTCGAGACGATTCTGTCCTACCAGTTGCGTGCGCTGGTTCACCGAATCCATTACACCAGCCATGCCAGACTCCTCAAACGAAGCATTAGGGCAGCGCGCAGATCGGCACGCGCCTTGCTTTTCTACTTTCATGAATACGAAAACGACATTTTTCCGACGCCTGCACCGCCATCTGCCCGGCTTCCTTGCTGCGCTGTGCCTGTTGACTCCCGGCGCTCGAACTCTGGCTGACACTTTCACCTTGCCTGAAGTGCTTATCGGTGTCACCCAGGGGTTTCTTGAGTTTTCCGTAGAAGACTATTTGCAAAAGAGCCAGACCGAAGGCCGCTACGAGATCCAGGTGAACAACCTCGACCCGCGGCTGCGCATGCCGCTGTGCAGCGAGCAGCTCGGCGCCAGCCTGGAAAGCCCGGCCCAGCCACTGGGCCGGGTGACGGTGCGGGTGCGCTGTGATGGCAGTTCGCCGTGGACGGTATTCGTACCGGCCCAGGTCAAGCTGTTCCGCGATGTGGTGGTGGTCAGCCGGCCACTCAAGCGTGACGCCGTGGTCCAGGAACAGGACGTGACCCTGCGCGAACGCGACGTCGGCCTGCTGAACCAGGGCTTCCTCGCCAGCCTCGACCAGGCCATAGGACAGAAAGTCGTCCGACCAATGGTCATCGACCAGGTCATCACCCCCGTTCATCTGGAACAGGCCGAGGTGATCCGCAAGGGTGATCATGTGGTCATCATCGCCCGCAGTGGCACGCTGGCCGTGCGCATGCCCGGCGAAGCGCTGAGCAAGGGCGGGATGAGCGAGCAGATACGGGTACGCAACCTCAACTCCAAGCGGGTGGTCAAGGCCAGGGTAACCGGTCCCGGCGAGGTGGAGGTTTCCATGTGACCATGTGACACAGGCCACCGCGCGACGAATCAGCGCTGGCGATCAGGAAGCGCATTTTCTAGACTGTGCGTATTACGGATATGACGACCTTGTCACGAATGCCTGTCAATTCGTGCCTAAAGTTTTTTCGGGTCGGCCGAAAAAAGGGCAAGCGTCCTATTTCCGAGAGGTTTTCTGATCATGGTCATCGACTTCAGTCGTTTGAATAACTCCCCGTCAGTGACGGGCGGCCTGCGCACCGGCACCAGCCAGGAAAGCGCCGCCAGCAATCGCGCAGGCCAGTCCGACGCGGCAGCCGTTACCGCACAGAGCGGGGAGACCGTACACCTCAGCCATGAGGCCCAGCAGTTGCAACAGGTCAGCGACAAGCTGCGCGACCAGCCCATCGTCAACAGCGACCGCGTGGCCGCGTTGAAACAGGCCATCGCCGACGGTAGCTACCAGGTCGACGCCAACCGCGTGGCCAGCAAACTGCTCAATTTCGAAGCCCAGCGCTAGCCCTCGGCGCGCTGACTTCAAGGACGCCAAGACCAAGAGCCAGCCATGCACGATACGACCCTGCTGCAACTGATCGAAGAAGATATCGGCCCGGCCGAGCAATTGCTGCAGCTGCTGCGGGACGAATACGTCGCCCTGCACGGCCGTGACATGCCGGCACTGGAAGACATCCTGGCCTACAAGCAGTCGCTGGTAGTCCTGCTCGATCAGCACGGTCGTCGGCGCAGCGAGCTGCTCGCAAGCCTCGGCCTGACCCCGGATCGTGCCGGCGTCGAGGCCCTGGCCAGCCAGTCGCACCTTGGCCCGCAATTGCTCCAGCAACTCGACGTACTGGGCAACCTGCTCAACGAGTGCAAGGCGGTCAACGAGCGCAACGGCGAATCCATCACGCTTCAGCAGGCCACCACGGCCAACCAGATCAGAATCCTCATGGGCGGCGAAGCCCCTTCGCTATACGACAGCCGGGGCTCGACCTCGCCGCTTGCCAAGCCTCGTGCACTCAGCCAGGCGTGACCCTCTATCAAGCCATAGCGCATACTGGCAAAATGCCTTGTGCGTGTGTCGTTTTTGCCTGGAGATTCATCAACCGTGTTCAATGACGTAGAAGCTCCGCAGCCTCCGAAGGTGTTCAACACGCCTTTGGAAATTGCCGCCAACCTGCGGATGCTGCAAGAGAGCCATGATCCGCTGATCATTACCTTCCATGAGCGCAGCCAGCGTTTCCAGAGCTACGTGGTCGAGGTCGACCGTGACAACAACGTCCTGGCCCTGGATGAAATGATCCCCCGCGACGGCGAACGTTTCCTGGAAAACGGCGAGCCCTTTCGGGTCGAAGGTTTCCATGACGGCGTGCGGATCGCCTGGGAATGCAACCAGCCACTGACCATCGACTCTTCCGGCGACGTGCGCTGCTACCGCGGCACCCTGCCCGAGGAAGTGACCTACCATCAGCGCCGCAATGCCTTCCGTGCCGCCCTCAAGCTCTCGCAACTGGTCGACATCGTCCTTGACGGTGACAAGCTCAAGGGCGTGGGTGCCATCCGCGGCAAGCTTCTGGACATCTCTGCCACCGGCTGCAAGCTGCGCTTCGAAGGCAATATCGAAGAGCGCCTGCAACTGGGCCAGGTCTACGACAAGTTCGCCGCCAGCGGGCCCTGAGCCTGACCCAGATGTCGGTGGAACTGCGCCATCTGCATTTCGAGGAGCGCCTGAACGCCACCTTCGCCGGCGTGCGCTTCCATAACCTGACCGGGCAGATGCAGCGCAAGATCGAGAGTTTCGTCTATCAATTGCAGCGCGAAGCGCGACGCTTCGACAAAGACGACTACTGACAGGAAAACGGGGACCGCATGCGGTCCCAGTTTTGTTTCAAAGCGGCTTGGCCGGTTCCTCGACCACCTGCCCTTCCTTGACCTCCCCCGCCTCGTCCTCGGCTTCGGTATCCTCGGCTGCGACCGGCGTCTGCATCTGTTCCTGAACCACCTGCTCGTTGACCCGCGGGTCGAGGGCAGCGGCCAGGGGCGAGCTGGCTGCCGGCATGGCCACGTGGGACAACGGCGCATCTTCCACCTGGTGCAACCCGGTGACCGCATCGGGACGAATGCGCCAGACCAGCACCAGGGCGAAGAAGGTGAAGAAGGCATAGAGCATCTGGTCGCCAAAGGCCTTCATCAGCACCCCTGCCGCCAGTGGCCCGATACTCGCGCCGACGCCATAGGTGACCAGCAGCATCGCCGTCAGCGAGACCCGCCGCTCGCTTTCCACGTGGTCGTTGGAGAAGGCCACGGCCAGTGGGTACAGGCAGAACTGCAGGAGCGAGACGAGGAAGCCGGCCGCGAACAGCACCGCCATCGGCACCCCGGCAGGATCGCCAACGGCAGCGAGGCGATCGCCAGGCCGATGGCCACGCTGCGGATCAGCACGGCACGGTCGTAGCGGTCCGACAGCCAGCCCAGCGGCCATTGCACCAGCAGGCCGGCGAAGATGCACACGCCCATGAAGATACCCACCTGCTCGGTACTCAGGCCCTGCTTCGAGGCATAGAGCGGTGCCAGGCCATAGAACGAACCGACGATCAGCCCGGAGCCCAGCACCGTGCTCAACGACTGCGGCACCCGCTTGATGAAGAAACGCGGCTCCATCGGGGCCGGCCGCAGCGGCGCCGGGTGGATGCGCCGGGTCAGGGCCACCGGCACCAGGCACAGTGCAAAGCACATCGCCACCAGCATCAGCAGCTCGGGGCCAGTTGCGGATGGACTACGAGGATCAACTGGCCCAGGACCAGGCCCAGGTAGGAGGCGATCATGTAGCCGCTGAACACCGCGCCACGATGCTTGGCATCGGCCTGCTCGTTGAGCCAGCTCTCGATGACCATGTACTGGCACATCATCCCGAGGCCGACGATGACCCGCAGGAACAGCCACGCCGGCAGGAAGCTGACCAGGCCGTGACCCAGTACCGCGGCACCGACGATCCCGGCGCAGGTGGCATAGGCGCGGATATGTCCGACCCGGGCGATCAGGCGGTGACCGATCTTGCCACCCAGAGCCAGACCGAAATAGTTGGCAGCCATCAGGGCACCGACCCACAGGCTGTCGACCTGGTCGGCGCTAAGGCGCAGGGCAAGGTAGGTGCTCAGCAGGCCGGAGCCGATCAACATCATCAGAGCAGCGAAGTACAACGCGCGAAAAGACTTCCAGATAGTGCGCATCAGCGTCCCGAACGACCTCTTGGGCTGGTGGAAAAACTGCGTGAAAGCATAAGTGATTATTCCGGCCGCGCGGCCGGCACCGGCGAAAAAAACAAAAGGCCGATTACGCCAGGAACCCGCGTAATCGGCCTTCTAATTCCGTGGATTGCCGGTCAGGCCTGGGCCGCCAGTACGCGCCGCTCCCAAGGGGTGATCTCATCGAAGAAGCTGGTCAGCTCCTGGGTCTTGGTGGCGATATAACCGGCGATGAACTCCTCGCCGAACAGCTCCCGCGCCAGGCTGCTGCGCTTGAGACGATCGAGCGCCGCATGCAGCGTGCACGGCAGCGACAGGTGATCCGGCACCGCGAACTCACCCTGGATCGCCGGGGCCGGTTGCAGGCCGTTCTCGATGCCATGCAGACCGGCGGCGAGGCTGGCGGCGATGGCCAGGTAGGGGTTGGCATCGGCCCCCGGCAGGCGGTTTTCCACACGCCGGGCCACGGGTGAACTGGCCGGAATGCGCAGGCCGGCGGCGCGATTGTCCTCGGACCAGCATGCATTGTTCGGTGATGCGTAGGGATGGCACAGGCGCTGGTAGGAGTTGACGTTCGGGGCGAACAGCGCCGTGAAGTCGGCCATGCACGCCTGCTGACCACCGATGAAATGCAGGAAGGTATCGGTGGGCTTGCCGTCGGCATCACTGAAAACGTTCCGGCCGCTGCCAATCTCCACCACGCTCTGGTGAATGTGCATCGAGCTGCCCGGGGTATGTGCCAGCGGCTTGGCCATGCACACCACGGTCAGGCCGTGCTTGAGCGCAACCTCCTTGAGCAGGTGCTTGAACAGGAAGGTCTGGTCGGCCAGCAGCAGCGGATCGCCGTGCAGCAGGTTGATCTCGAACTGGCTGACGCCCATCTCGTGCATGAAGGTATCGCGCGGCAGCCCCAGCGCTGCCATACAGCGGTACACCTCCTGGAAGAACGGGCGCAAGCCGTTGTTGGAACTGACGCTGAAGGCCGAATGGCCGTCTTCGCGGCGCCCGTCCAGGCCCAGCGGAGGCTGGAATGGCCGGGTCGGGTCAGTGTTGGGTGCGAAAACGAAGAACTCCAGCTCGGTCGCCACCACCGGCGCCAGGCCGCGTGCGGCATAGCGGGCGATCACTGTCTTGAGCAAGCCGCGGGTGGACAGGCCGGAACGTTCGCCGCTCAATTCGTCGGCATCGCAGATGGCCAGGGCTCGGGGTTCGGCGCTCCAGGGCAGGCGGTGGATCTGCGCCGGATCGGCGACCAGTGTCAGGTCTCCGTCATCGCCGCCATAGAAGCGCGCCGGCGGGTAACCGCCCATGATGCATTGCAACAGCACGCCTCGCGCCAGTTGCAGGCGTCGGCCTTCGAGGAAGCCCTCGGCGGTCATCACCTTGCCGCGCGGCACGCCATTGAGATCCGGCGTAACGCATTCGATTTCATCAATGCCCGTCAGGCGCTCTTCCAGGGAACGCTGAACATTGGTCGTCATGACTCTGTCCTTGTTGTTTTCGCATGCCGGAAACGGCGACCCGGACAACATACTCAGGGGCTGTTCAAAATATCAAGCGGTGATGGCGGCGACTGATCGTGATTTTCTACACCTTTAGAGATGTTTTGCTCTCAGGGGCCCTATCGCTGGCAAGCCAGCTCCCACAGGTCCGACGGTGAACACAATCCCTGTGGGAGCTGGCTTGCCAGCGTTGAGGCCCTCAAATCAACGTGGCTCGCGCAGGGTCAACCCATTGGCCGGCAACGGCAGCGCCGTCTTGTACCTGACCTGCTTCAAGGCAAAGCTCGACCTGATATTCGCCACCCCCGGCAACCGCGTCAGGTAATCAAGAAACCGCTCCAGCGCCTGGATGCTTGGCAGCAACACCCGCAGCAGATAATCCGGGTCCCCGGTCATCAGGTAGCACTCCATTACCTCGGGCCGTTCGGCGATTTCTTCCTCGAAGCGATGCAGCGACTGCTCCACCTGCTTCTCCAGGCTGACGTGAATGAACACGTTGACATCCAGCCCCAGTACCTCCGGCGCCAGCAAGGTCACCTGCTGGCGAATCACGCCGCATTCCTCCAGCGCCTTGACCCGGTTGAAGCAGGGCGTCGGCGACAGGTTCACCGAACGCGCCAGTTCGGCGTTGGTGATCCGCGCGTTTTCCTGAAGGCTGTTGAGAATGCCGATGTCAGTGCGATCCAGTTTGCGCATGAGATAAATCTTCCCGCCTTTTGTTCTTTTGCAGAATATTTATCCGTCCGCTCGAACAAAGGCAACGAACATCAGAAAAATATTCTTCCGGGGCCGGAATATCATTAAGACAAGACTGACTTCCCGGTCACAAGCCGGGTCCCAGTAGCTACTGCGTCAAAGCTCAACAAAAACACAAGACAGAGCGAGCGTAAAAAGCATGAACGAGTACGCCCCCCTGCGTTTGCATGTGCCCGAGCCTACCGGCCGGCCAGGCTGCCAGACCGATTTCTCCTACCTGCGCCTGAACGACGCAGGTCAAGTCCGCAAACCCGCCATCGACGTCGAACCTGCCGATACCTCGGACCTGGCCTACAGCCTGATCCGCGTTCTCGACGCCGAAGGCAATGCAGTAGGCCCTTGGGCCGAGGGCATCGACCCGCAGGTCCTGCGCCAGGGCATGCGGGCAATGATGAAGACCCGCCAGTTCGACAGCCGCATGGTGGTTGCCCAGCGCCAGAAGAAAATGTCCTTCTACATGCAGAGCCTGGGCGAGGAAGCCATCGGCAGTGCCCAGGCCCTGGCCCTGAACCGCAGCGACATGTGCTTCCCGACCTATCGCCAGCAGAGCATCCTGATGGCCCGGGAAGTGTCGCTGACCGAGATGATCTGCCAGTTGCTGTCCAACGAGCGCGATCCGCTCAAGGGTCGCCAGTTGCCCATCATGTACTCGGTGCGCGAGGCCGGCTTCTTCACCATCAGCGGCAACCTTGCCACCCAGTTCGTCCAGGCGGTCGGCTGGGCCATGGCCTCGGCGATCAAGGGCGATACCAAAATCGCCTCGGCCTGGATCGGCGACGGTGCTACCGCCGAATCCGATTTCCATACCGCCCTGACCTTCGCCCACGTCTACCGCGCCCCGGTGATCCTCAACGTGGTCAACAACCAGTGGGCCATCTCCACCTTCCAGGCCATCGCCGGTGGCGAAGCCACCACCTTCGCCGGCCGTGGCGTGGGCTGCGGCATCGCCTCGCTGCGGGTGGACGGCAACGACTTCGTCGCGGTGTACGCTGCCTCGCGCTGGGCCGCCGAACGCGCCCGCCGCGGCTTCGGCCCGACGCTGATCGAGTGGGTCACCTACCGCGCCGGCCCGCACTCCACGTCCGACGATCCCTCGAAATACCGCCCCGCCGACGACTGGATTCACTTCCCGCTGGGCGATCCGATCGTGCGCCTGAAACAGCACCTGATCGCCAACGGCCATTGGTCCGAAGAAGAGCACCAGCAGGTCAGTGCCGAGCTGGACGCGGAAATCATCGCCGCGCAGAAGGAAGCCGAGCAGTACGGCACCCTGGCCAGCGGACAGATGCCGAGCCCGGCCTCGATGTTCGAGGACGTCTACAAGGAAATGCCCGCGCACCTGCGCCGGCAGCGCCAGGAACTGGGGATCTGACATGAACGACCACAACACTTCCATCCAGGTTGAAACCGCCATGTCGACCACCACCATGACCATGATCCAGGCCCTGCGCTCGGCCATGGACATCATGCTCGAGCGCGACGACAACGTGGTCATCTACGGCCAGGACGTCGGTTACTTCGGCGGTGTGTTCCGCTGCACCGAGGGCCTGCAGAGCAAGTACGGCAAGTCCCGGGTGTTCGATGCACCGATCTCGGAAAGCGGCATCGTCGGCACCGCCGTCGGCATGGGCGCCTACGGCCTGCGCCCGGTCGTGGAAATCCAGTTCGCCGACTACTTCTACCCCGCCTCCGACCAGATCGTTTCCGAGATGGCCCGCCTGCGTTACCGCTCGGCCGGTGAATTCGTCGCCCCGCTGACCCTGCGCATGCCCTGCGGCGGCGGAATCTACGGCGGCCAGACCCACAGCCAGAGCCCCGAGGCGATGTTCACCCAGGTCTGCGGCCTGCGCACGGTGATGCCATCCAACCCCTACGACGCCAAGGGCCTGTTGATTGCCTCGATCGAATGCGACGACCCGGTGATCTTCCTCGAACCCAAGCGCCTGTATAACGGCCCCTTCGACGGCCACCATGATCGCCCGGTAACCCCTTGGTCGAAGCATGCAGCCAGCGCCGTGCCGGACGGCTATTACCAGGTGCCGCTGGACAAGGCGGCAATCACCCGCCCTGGCAACGACGTCACCGTACTGACCTATGGCACCACGGTCTACGTGTCCCAGGTCGCCGCCGAGGAAACCGGCGTCGATGCCGAGGTCATCGACCTGCGCAGCCTGTGGCCGCTGGACCTTGAAACCATCGTCGAGTCGGTGAAGAAGACCGGCCGTTGCGTAGTGGTGCATGAAGCCACGCGCACCTGCGGCTTCGGTGCCGAGCTGGTGTCGCTGGTCCAGGAACATTGCTTCCACCACCTGGAAGCGCCCATCGAACGCGTCACCGGCTGGGACACCCCCTATCCGCACGCGCAGGAGTGGGCGTACTTCCCTGGCCCTTCGCGGGTCGGTGCGGCATTGAAACGGGTCATGGAGGTCTGAATGGGCACGCACGTCATCAAGATGCCGGACATCGGCGAAGGCATCGCGCAGGTAGAGCTGGTGGAATGGTTCGTCAAGGTCGGTGACACCATCACCGAGGACCAGGTGGTGGCCGATGTCATGACCGACAAGGCCACGGTGGAAATTCCTTCGCCGGTCTCCGGCAAGGTCCTGGCCCTGGGCGGCCAGCCCGGCGAGGTCATGGCGGTGGGCAGCGAGCTGATCCGCATCGAAGTCGAAGGGGCCGGCAATCATCAGGAAAGCGCCGGCAAGCCGGCACCGGTGGTTGCAGCAGCACCCGAGCCGAAACCGGCTCCAGCTCCGGCAGCGGTGGAAGCGCCGGCGGCCAAACCGCACATCGCCGCCGCAGCGGTCGAGAAGGCACCGATCGTACCCCGTGGCGCCAATGAAAAACCCCTCGCCTCCCCCGCCGTGCGCAAGCGCGCCTGGGATGCCGGGATCGAACTGCGTTACGTCCACGGCAGCGGCCCGGCCGGGCGCATTCTTCACGAGGACCTCGACGCCTTCCTCACCCAGCCGACCCGCAGCGGCAACGGCGCCCCGGGCGGCTACGCCAAGCGCGAGGACAGCGAGCAGATCCCGGTGATCGGCCTGCGCCGCAAGATCGCCCAGCGCATGCAGGACGCCAAGCGCCGCGTCGCCCACTTCAGCTATGTGGAAGAGATCGACGTCAGCGCCCTGGAAGAACTGCGCCAGCACCTCAACGGCAAATACGGCGAAAGCCGCGGCAAGCTGACCCTGCTGCCGTTCCTGGTGCGCGCCATGGTCGTGGCCCTGCGCGACTTCCCGCAGATCAACGCCACCTATGACGACGAAGCCCAGGTCATCACCCGCCACGGCGCGGTGCACGTGGGCATCGCCACCCAGGGCGACAACGGCCTGATGGTGCCGGTGCTGCGCCACGCCGAAGCCGGCAGCCTGTGGCATAACGCCAGTGAGATCTCGCGCCTGGCACAGGCCGCACGCAGCAACAAGGCCAGCCGCGACGAACTCAGCGGCTCGACCATCACCCTGACCAGCCTCGGCGCGCTGGGCGGCATCGTCAGCACGCCGGTGGTCAACACCCCGGAAGTGGCGATCGTCGGGGTCAACCGCATCGTCGAGCGGCCCATGGTGGTCAACGGCCAGATTGTCATCCGCAAGATGATGAACCTCTCCAGTTCCTTCGATCACCGGGTGGTCGATGGCATGGACGCCGCACAATTCATCCAGGCCGTGCGCGGCCTGCTCGAACAACCTGCCAGCCTGTTCGTGGAGTAAGCATGCAGACCCTGGACACCACCCTGCTGATCATCGGCGGCGGCCCCGGCGGCTATATCGCCGCGATCCGCGCCGGACAACTGGGCATTCCCACCATCCTGGTCGAAGGCCAGGCCCTCGGTGGCACCTGCCTGAACATCGGCTGCATTCCGTCGAAGGCGCTGATCCACGTGGCCGAGCAGTTCCATCAGATCGAGTTGCACAGCCAGAAATCGACCCTCGGCATCAAGGTCGCCGCGCCAAGCCTGGACATCGGGCAGAGCGTGGCCTGGAAGGACGGCATCGTCGACCGCCTGACCACCGGCGTCGCCGCCCTGCTGAAGAAAAACGACGTCAAGGTGATCCACGGCTGGGCCAAGGTCATCGACGGCAAGCTGGTGGAAATCGACGGGCAGGACCTGCGCATCCGCTGCGAGCACCTGCTGCTCTCCACCGGCTCCAGCAGCGTCGAGTTGCCGATGCTGCCGCTGGGCGGCGCGGTGATTTCCTCCACCGAAGCCTTGTCGCCCAAGGCCCTGCCCAAGCGCTTGACCGTGGTCGGCGGCGGCTATATCGGCCTGGAGCTGGGCATCGTCTACCGCAAGCTCGGCGTGGAGGTGAGCGTGGTGGAAGCCCGCGAACGCATCCTGCCGACCTACGACGCCGAACTGACCCAGCCGGTGGCCGAATCGCTGAAGAAGCTTGGCGTGCAGCTGTACCTCGGGCACAGCGTCGAAGGTTTCGACGCCGCGACCAATCGCCTGAAGGTGCGCCAGCCGGATGGCGAGGAGCTGACCCTGGAAACCGACCAGGTGCTGGTCGCCGTGGGACGTCGTCCGCGTACCAGAGGCTTCAACCTCGAAGCCCTGGACCTGAAGATGAACGGCGCCGCCATCGCCATCGACGAGCGCTGCCAGACCAGCATGCGCAACGTCTGGGCCATCGGTGACGTGGCAGGTGAGCCGATGCTGGCGCACCGGGCCATGACCCAGGGCGAGATGGTCGCCGAACTGATCGCCGGCAGGCAGCGGGCCTTCGCGCCAGCCGCCATCGCGGCGGTGTGCTTCACCGATCCGGAGCTGGTGGTGGCGGGCAAGACGCCGGAGATGGTCAAGGAAGAAGGCCTCGATTGCCTGGTGGCGCAGTTCCCCTTCGCCGCCAATGGCCGGGCCATGACCCTGGAATCGAAGAGCGGCTTCGTGCGCGTGGTGGCGCGGCGTGACAATCACCTGATCGTCGGCTGGCAAGCGGTGGGCGTCGGGGTTTCCGAACTGTCCACGGCCTTTGCCCAGTCACTGGAGATGGGCGCGCGGCTGGAGGATGTGGCGGGGACCATCCATGCCCATCCGACACTGGGTGAGGCGGTGCAGGAAGCGGCGCTGCGGGCGTTGGGCCACCCATTGCATATATGAAGGAAGATCAAAAAGCGGGCCGCGGTTCCCGTGGGCTTGCCAGCGATTGCAATGGTGGATCCACTACTGCAACTGCTGGCAAGTCCGCTCTTGATTTCCGGGACGGTCAGACGCGGAAATACCCCACCGAAGAATCGAACGGCAAACGCTTGAGCTCCACCTTGTTCAGGTCCAGCACATCACGCAGCGCGGCAGTCTCGCCTGGGAAGTTGCGATAGGCGACTTCGTCCAGGACCACGATGGCGCCCTTCGGCATGTACGGCAGGAAGGTTTCCAGGGCGACCTTGGTCGACGAGTACAGGTCGGTGTCGAGGATCAGCATGGCCACTACCAGGTCCGGACGGGTCTTGACGAAGGCCGGTACGGTTTCAAGGATGTCGCCCTTGACGATCTCGCAACGCGGGATGCGGTTGACCGGACGCACCAGGTCGTTGGCGTCGATCATGTCCTGGATCAGGCTCTCGTCGGTGTCGGAGAACATGCTTTCGTTGATGTCCGCCGGGTCTTCCTTGGCATCGATGCTGGCAAAGCCCTGGAAGGTGTCGAAGCCGATGATCGAACGGTTGATCGCATACGGCTCGAGGATCATCGACAGCTGCATGTAGAGCATCAACGAGTTGCCCTTGTACACGCCGCATTCAACGATGGCGCCAGGGATGTCCTGGACCATCTTGAACAGTTCGATCCGCGACAGCGCCGCAGTCACGGCGATGCGGTTGGCGAAGACGAAGGGGCATCGGCCACGTATTGGGCATCGACACGGCTCAGCACGCTGGCGCGCTTTTCGTTGTACTCGACCTCGGCAGCGGTCAGACGACGCTTGGTCATGGGTTAACTCCCTGGAATTGCGAAAAGTCGCTGGCATGGAAAAGGTCTTTGAAGCCGGCTTCCACGTCGAAACAACCGTTGTCGACATTCGGCGCGCCGCGCTTGTGAATCAGGTCCTGCAGGTGGATCAGGCGGAAATCCACGCTGAAGCGGATCCGGTCGGTGTGGTTGGCCACGGTGCCGTGCAGGTGGGCGCCGGAGAACATCAGGATTTCGCCGCTGTTGCCGGCGATGCGCAGTTCGGCACTGGCGTCGATCTCTTCCAGGGGCACGGGGTGCACACGGTTTTCCTGGGTGATGTTGTCCTTGGCCTTGAGGCGCTGGTTGCTGATCCAGTCGGTCAGGCTCCAGCTGGGGACGAGTTCTGCACCGGCCTGGTGAAGTACGCCGGGTTGATCATCATGGTCTGCCCGGGCTCGATGCTGTAGATCGGCATCCAGGTATTGAGCTGGCAATCGACGCTGCCATACCAGGTATCGCGGTGAGGCTTGTAGGCATAGCTGACGCCGGCGTGCAGGTAGTCGTAGTTGGGGACCACGCGCACCCGCGGGACATCGAAGATGTAGTCGTTCGGGTCGGCACCGATTTCCAGGATGTAGTCGCGGATCAGCGCCTTGGCCTGTGGCCCGTTGGTGAACTTGCGCTTGAGCCGAGTGACATGCTCGACGAAGGTTTCCACCGGCATCTTCTTGTGCAGCGACAGGTGGTCGGTCTCGCCGTCGAAGGCTTCGGTGATGCTGTGCCGGGCCAGGGCGCAAAGCTCATGGGCGCTGCGCAGATGGGTATCGAGGAAGATGTCGCCCGCATAGACCTGCTCGCGGAATGCCGGCTTCTTCTGCAACTGGTTGATGTAGAGATTCATGGGTGCCTCTTCCTCATTAAGACTGATGCCCGCCGGGCGGGCCATGAATTGAAGTGGACGCAAGGCGACGTCCCCCTGCCCGACCGGCAGGGAACTCCAACCGCATGGGCTGCCGGGTCATGGCCCGGCTGTAGTGATCTTGTGATCGGCATCACGCAGGCAAACTTTAATGCCGCCCGGCTTGCCGCGAGCGGCAAGGGGTTTCCGCCCGGAGGCACAGCGGCGCCCCCTCTGGAGGGGCAAAGCCGCGGTACACAAGGGTTTTACCAGACTGGCACAGCTATTGCCCGTACTGGTGGTCCAATTCAAGGAGATCGATCCTGTGAGCATCATCAATGGCCATGGCTGGCAGAACGCTGCCGTCCAGCAACAGCGAAACCTGCCTGCCGCCAGCGGCGTGGACGAGCAAACCTATCAGGTGCAGACAGCCAAGGTGTCGCTGGTTTCCAGCGTCGCCAGTGCGGCGGCAACACGCAACGCTTCCAGCTCCACCTACCAGGATGCCAAGGACGCGCAGGACGAAGCGTTCGCCAAGCTCAAGGTAGCCTTGCAGAACCCCGCCGACAGCGACGCGACCAGCCGCAGCGCAGCCCAGGAATTCCGTGACTACATGGCGCTTTCGCCAGCGGAGAAGATCCGCCTGAAGATGCTCGGCGAGCTGGGCCTGACCGAGGCAGACTACGAGGCCCTGCCACCCGAGAAGAAGGACGCGATCGACAAGCAGATCGCCTTGCGCTTGAAGGAGGAAAGCGAGATCAAGTCCATGGCCGGGATGGAGCCGCAGATGCAGGCGGCAGTGGCGGCACAGACCTTGATCAGGCCGCTGAGCGAGGTGGAAGCAACAGACCCGGCGCAGTTGCGCAAGGACAAGGAGGATCGGGAGGATCCGCTGAATGTCTAGGAGCCTGTGCCCGCCCGAACCATGTGAGCGAACACGCTGATCGCGGCAAGGTGCAACGGATAGAACGCCCAGGCCCACCGCCCCACCGGCGGCACCGGGCCGGGCCATTCGTGGCGCAGCAAGGCCAGGCCGAGCGACACCGCCATGAACGCGGTACCGGCTACCGTCAGCGAAACCGGCGCCAGCGGATGCTGGAACAGCCAACCATTGGTGAAATTCCCGGCGACCGCCAGCAATCCAGCCAGCCAGGCAAACCGCCGCTCTTTCAACGCGATCAGCAACGCCGCCGGCAGCAGCACGCCCGGCAGACCGTACATCAGCCAGGCGTTGCCCAGCGTCGCGACCAGCGCAGCCACCAGCGCCAGCCACGTCGCGGCACGGGTGCGCAGATGCACACCCCAGGCGAGCAGCAGGCCAAGGCCCAGGGTCGGCATTACGTTCAGGGTCGGCGAGCCGTTGTCGAGCCAGCGATACGGCACCTCGGACAGCAGCGAAAAACCCAGGAACCACCACAGGTATCGCCACTGGATAGTCGTCGCGCGCAGCACATTCGCCGCCAGTGCCAGGCAGAAGAACGGGAACGCAAGGCGCCCGGGAATGAACAGCCACTCCTGCTGCGGCCACAGGTAACGCAGGTGATCGCCGATCATGCTGACGATCGCCAGCCACTTGAGCAGATCGAGGGACGCCGAGCGAGCCATCAACGCGACCGGAACGCCGCCGGGGTCACCCCGACCACCTTCTTGAAGGCGCGGGTCATATGGCTCTGGTCGAAGAAGCCACAGGCCAGGGCCGTCTCGGCCAGGTCGGTACCCAGGCGCAACAGCACCTGGGCCCGCGCCACTCGCTTCTGGATCTGGTAACTGTGCGGTGCCACCCCGACCTCGCGCTTGAACACGCGGATCAGGTAGAGCGGGTCCATCCCGGCATCCAGGCCAAGGGTTTCCAGGGACAGGTTGTGCTCCGCTTCCTGGTCAAGACGCCTGCGAATGCGCCGCACCGCCTCGCGCTCGGGACGACCGGGACGAGCCAGGTCATGCCCGTGCCGTTCGAACAGAGCGGCTAGCGTCTCGACCAGCAGCGTCTCGCGCTCCAGCGGCAACAGCGAATCGGCGAGGCGACCATGGGCCGAGAGCAGGCACCGGGCAAGCGCCGGATCATCGCTCATCGGCGCGCGAAACAGGTGCACGTACTGGCTGGCATGACGTCCGGCCAGCACATGCTCGTTCAACCAGCAAGGATCGACATACAGCATGCGGTAGACCCACCCAGCCTGGTCCACCGGCACCCCGTCATGGATCTCCCCCGGGCTCAGGGTGACCACGGTGCCACTGCCGCCGAGGTGGTGGGCGCCACGGTAATACAGCTTTTCCACCCCGTGGGTGATCACCCCGAAGGCATATCGATCATGGGCATGCCTGCCGAAATGCTGCTGGCTGTAGCGCGCGCTGAGCAGCTCGCAGCCCCCTTCGGGAATGCGCAGGAAACGGGAAAAGTCCTTCTCGTGCGGCGTCATCGGCTGTCCAGTTTCGTCCAATCGTTGCGGAGGCAGGCCTGATAGGTTCTGCGTTCCCAAGCAAACCTGCAAGCGATGCCTTCCACATGCAAAACAAACGTGCCCTCCTGGAACTCACCACTGGCGGCCTGATGCTCAGCCTCTCGGCACTGGCCGTTGCCTTCGCCGATATCGGCGCGGGTGGCGCCGGTTTCTACCGGATGCTGTTCGCCTCGATCCTGTTCTACCTCTGCCTGAAATGGCGCCGGGTACCGGTACGCCTGCCATCGGCGGCGGCCGTGCGCCTCACTGCCCTCGCCGGCCTGTTCCTGGCCATCGACCTGATCCTCTGGCACCACAGCATCTACATCGTTGGCCCGGGGATCGGATCGATCCTGACCAACTGCCAGGTGTTCTTCATGACCCTGCTGGGCCTTTGGTTGCTCAAGGAAAAACCGTCGCTGAACTTCAGCCTCGCCATCGGCCTTGCATTCTTCGGCCTGTACCTGCTGCTGGCACCGGAGATGAGCAACGAAGCCGGCGTGCGCGGCGTACTGTTCGGGATTGCCTCGGGCCTGGCCTATGCGGTCTGCGTCTACTGCCTCAAGGCCGCCAGCCAATTGCCCTGCGGCGGCGGCGACAAGCTCGCGCAGATGCTCAACCTGAGCCTGTGGGCCGGACTGGTGATGCTGGGCTATGCGCTGCTGCGCGGCGAGAGCCTGGTTATCGCTGACGGGCAGACCTTGCTGATGCTGGTGATCTACGGGGTGATGGTGCAGTTCGCAGGCTGGCTGCTGGTGAACCGGTCGATCGGGCATATCAGCCTGGGGCTGGCGGGATTGATCCTGCTGCTGGAGCCGGTGATCACCTATTTCGTGGATGTCGCACTGTTGGGAAAACCCAGTTCCGCAGTCCAGATTGGCGGGGCGTTGCTGACGGTGGTGGCGGTGTATATCGGGTCGTTGCGGCCGCCGGAGAAGGTGTGTGTAACGCAATGAAGGCTTGACGCGAACCGCTGGAAGCAGCGGCTGCGCAGCGCAGCCGCTGTCCAGTCGAGGCGTGACCTAGCGCCTGGCAATACGGTTACGCTCGTGGCGAATACAGCCATCGTAGTAGGTCTTCTTCACCGAGGCCGGTTGCAGGCGACTGCGGCTGGCGTAGGTCTGCTCGGTGATGCCCAGGGCCATCCGCGGCATCCATCGTTCCGCGTACTTGCGCGTCTTGAGATTCTCCCGGGCCCGCCACAGGGTGGTCCCGGAGAGCTTCGAGTGCTGTGCCGAGCGGGCCACTTCCGAGCCCCAGCGGCACATTTCGATCTGTTTCCTGTTCAACTCCCTGGCCTGGGCCGAGGTCATCACCGACATCAGCACCAGGGCCACCGCACCTGCATATCCGAATCGCATCTGGAAAAAGGTCCCACTGTCCAAGAAGCGAAAAATGCTATGCGAAAACAAGGGTTGAAAGGGCCATCACGGCGTTACGACTTGAACCGCCCCACCAGTTGATGCAATTCCTGCGACAGCTCCGAAAGCCGTCCCGAATCCTCCCGCGCAGAGCCTGCCAGTTGCTCCACCACCCGCGCCTCGTCGTAGATCTGCTGGATATGCCGGTTGATCTCCTCGGCGACGCTGTGCTGCTCTTCGGCCGCTGCCGAGATCTGCAGGTTCTGGTCGCGGATCTCGTTGACCGAAAGCTGGATGCCTTCGAAGCTGTCCCGCGCGTTTTCGATGGACGAGACACTGGCCCGGGACAGGTCCAGGCAGCTTTCCATCTTCTCCGAGACTTCCTGGGTCTTGCTGCCGAGGCTGTTGAGCAACTGGTCGATTTCCCCGGTGGAATCGGAGGTGCGCTTGGCCAGCGCGCGTACCTCGTCGGCGACCACGGCGAAGCCCCGGCCCTGGTCTCCCGCCCGCGCCGCCTCGATGGCCGCATTGAGCGCCAGCAGGTTGGTCTGCTCGGCGATACCGCGAATGGTGCCGAGTATCTGGTTGATACTGCGGCTGCCGGCCTCCAGTTCGAGCATGGCCTGGGACGACTCCACCAGGCGGCTGCCCAGGCGGTTGACGTTCTCGGTGGTCTGTTCGATCTGCTGCTTGCCTTCGGCCACCCGGCGATGGCCGTTCTCCGCGGAGTCGGCCGCGCTGCTGCAGGAACGTGCCACTTCATTGGCGGTGGCGACCATTTCGTTGAACGCGGTGGACACCAGTTCCACCGCCTCGCGCTGGCGACCGGCGGCCTCGTTCATGTTCCCGGCCATCTCGCTGTTGGCCCGGGACGCGTCATGCAGGTTGGTGGAGGCCGCGCCGATGCGCTGGATCAGTTGACGGATCGCCGCGAGGAACTTGTTGAACCAGCCTGCCAGTTCGGCGGTTTCGTCCTTGCCATGGACTCGCAGGTCCTGGCGCAGGTCGCCCTCGCCCTCGGCAATCGACTGCAGTCCGCTGCTGACCTGGCCGATCGGCTTGACGATAACCCGCGAGAAGGCCGCCGCGATCACCGCGAACAGCAAGCCCAGCACGATCACGATGCCAGCGGTGAGCCAGGTCATGCGCGTGGCCGTGGCCATCACTTCCTGCTCCTCGATCAGGCCGACGAAGCGCCAGCCCAGGCCGGGCGAGGTCCAGACATTGGCCATGTAGCGGGTCCCGCCGATCTCCACCGCCGTCGAGCCCTGGGTGGTCGCGGCCAGCCTGGCATAAGGTTCGCCCAGGTCCTTGAGCGGCTTGAAGCTGTGGGCGCTGTCACGGGGGTCGACCAGCACGATGTCGTTTTCGATCAGCATCACATAGCCGCTGTCACCCAGCTTGATGCTCTTGACCAGTTCGGTGAGGTTTTTCAAGGAAACGCTGACCACGAACACACCCTTGGCCTTGCCGGCCTCGTCGAGCATGGCGCGAGCGGTGCCGACCAGCGCGACATCGTCCTTGTCGTAGTAATACGCGCTGGTGCGTACGGTCCTGTCGGGGCTGGCCATGGCCGCCTTGTACCAGGGACGGGTGCGCGGATCGTAGTTGGCCAGTTTCGGATCATCCGGCCACTTGGCATAGCTGCCGTCTTCCAGGCCGATGGACAGGATGGCCGCGGCCGGGTGGGTCTCGCCGTACTGGGCGAAGCGGGCGATCACTTGCCTGGCGGATTCCGGCAACGGCTGCTGCGCAGCATCCGGGCCCTGGTAATGTTTCAGTCTGGTGACAGAGGTGTATACAGGATCCTTGGCCATCTGATCGACGTTTTGCTGCGTTCCGTCGAAGAACTGCCGCATGTTGCCGTCGATCTGGCGGATTTCACGGGTGCTGCTGTCGAGGAACTGGCTCACCGCGTCAGACCGGGTATTGCTTACGGCCATGATGCCGACCAGGCTGACCGGGAGGATGGCGACGGATATGAAGGCAAGGGCAAGCTTGGTTTTTATTCTCATGAAAGAGTCACGATCCAGGCAGAAGTTGATCCGTTGGTCAGATAATGGCACCTTGCCATCTCCTGGTTTTCGGCCGCAGCATCGTGAATCTTTAGGGTTGATTTTGTGTACAAGTTATCAATCTAGTGAATCCACAGATTGAGTTGCTCGTCCTGGTGGATTTCCAGGGCCTGGAGTGACTGGCCCAGGCAAGGGCCCAGCAGGCAGGAACCGTCGGCGGGATCGAACAGCGCGCCGTGGGCGAAACAGACGATGTGCTGGCCGTCGCCGGACATGAAACGGTCCTTGCGGTATTGCATGGCGACGTCGAGGTGCGGGCACAGGTTGCGGTAGGCCTTGATCTGGCCCTTCCACTTCAAGGCGAGGACGGTGTCGCGGCCCTGGTGCCAGGGGTCGAAGCCGCGGGCCTGGCCTTCTTGCAGGTGGTGTTCGTGGCATAGCAGAACAGGAACGTTCGACACGCTTGTTTTTCTCCACATGATTCACGGCCCTGTGGGAGCTGGCTTGCCAGCGATAGCGATGGGGAATTCACTAGAGCTATCGCTGGCAAGCCAGCTCCCACGGGGCCCATCTTGCTCTCTCGATCAATGTTCAGATCGGCTCGGCCGTACGCGCCAGCATCGCCTTGGTCAGCCCGACCCGGTCGAACCCGGCATCCCGGGCCATTTCCCGCTCGCCAGCCAGGATCGAGTTTTCGGCGATGTACTTGCAGCGGTCGAAGCGGCGCATCATGAAGCGTTGCAAACGGGTCCGCAGATCACCGTCGCCGAACAGTTCCTCAGCCAGCACCAGGGCATCCTCGATGGCCATCCCGGCACCCTGCCCCAGGTGCGGCGTGGTGGCATGGGCCGCATCGCCGATCAGGATCACCCGGCCCTTGAACCACGGGTCATCAACGAACAGCACTTCCATCGGCTTGTAGACCACCTGGCTGTCATCGGTGATCTGCTCGCGCAGCTCGCCGACCAGCCCGCCGATTCCGGCGATGCGGTCGCGCATGGTGGCGGCCAGCTGGTCCTTCTCGAACCAGGGGTTTTCCGGCTCATGGGAGGTAGAGAACATGTACATCAGGCCGTCCGACAACGGCACCAGCCCGGCATTGCCTTCGGCGCCGGTGTAGCTGGCCAGGTGGTCGATGGAGGGATGCCGGGGAAGTTGTAGCGCCACACGGCCTGGCCGGTGAAGCGTGGGGTATAGCTATCCCCGTAGAGCAGGCCGCGGATCTTCGAATACACGCCGTCGGCACCGATCATCAGGTCGTAGCGGCCGCTGGAGCCGTCGGTGAAACTGACATTGAGGTCGAGGGGAAATTCTTCATAGGAAGCCACGCTGATGCCGAGGCGTACCCGGGTACCGAGTTCGATGGCGGTATCGCTCAGCACCTGGTGCAGGGCCAGGCGCGAGATGCCGACGTTGGCCGGGTATTGCGGGCCGGCCAGGCGCTGCCCGGGAATGCGCGCCAGGGCCTTGCCCTGCAGGTCGTAGATGCCGACGTCCTCGAAGGGGTAGGCAGCGTCCAGGTAGCGATCGAGCACCCCGAGGCGGGCCATTTCCCGGACCACGTTGCTCTGCTGGATGATGCCGACGCCGTACACCGTCCACTCCGACTTGATCTCCACCAGGTCGACCTCGACCCCTTGGCGCCGCAGCGCGATCGCTGCGCACAGGCCGCCGATGCCGCCGCCCACGATCAGTACTCTGTTGATATCGCTCATGCGTATTTCCCTTGTTCTTGTTGTCTGGATCAGCCCTCGGGCAGGAGGCTGGAAGCACAGGCTAGGAACCGGGGAAGGATTTGACTAATCGTTACTGGGGATGCAGGGTATCGCGAAAATAAATACAACAACGAGATGCCTGCCATGCGCTTCAAACACCTGGACCTGAACCTCCTGGTGGCGCTGGATGTCCTGCTCGAAGAGCAGAACATCACCCGAGCCGCCGAACGTCTGCACATGACCCAATCGGCCACCAGCGGGGTGCTGGGCAGGCTGCGCACCTACTTCGAGGACGACCTGCTGGTCCAGGTCGGGCGCAAGATGATGCTCACCCCACTGGCCCGCGACCTGGAAATTCCGGTGCGCGAAGTGCTGCTCAAGATCCAGACCTCGATCACCGCCAAGCCGGTGCAGGACATCGCCGAAAGCAAGCGGCATTTCCGCATCATGGCCTCCGACTACCTGATCAGCGTGCTGTTCGCCGAAGTCATCCGCGAAATCAACCGGCACGCGCCGCTGATGACCTTCGAACTGATCAGCCCTGGCGAAACCGCACGGGAAATGCTGATGCGCGGGGAAGTGGACCTGATGATCGCGCCGGACCACTACATCGTGAAGGAGCACCCATCGCAGTTGCTCTTCGAAGAGCAGCACGTCTGCGTGGTGTGCCAGGACAACCAGGCGGTGGGCGAGCGCCTGACCCTGGAGCAATACCTGGAGCTGGGGCATGTCTCGGTGGTATTCGGGCGCAGTCGCACGCCGGGGATCGAGGAATGGTTCATGAGCGAATACGGCTGCAAGCGCCGGCTCGAAGTGATCACCCACGACTTCAACACCCTGCCGCAACTGGTGATCGGCACCCAGCGCGTGGCCACGGTACATGGCCGCCTGGCCCGGCTGTATGCACGCAACCTGCCGCTGCGCATCGTCGCGCCACCGGTCAACCTGCCGGCGATGCAGGAGTACATGAGCTGGCACCGCAGCCTGGACCGGGATCCGGTGCTGGCGTGGCTACGGGGGAAGTTGCTGGAAATGGCGAGCGCGACACCGTTGGCGGCCTGAGGCTTCCTTCGAATCCGACACGGCCGCCGACAGGGTATTGCTCAGCAGCATGGCCCACACCTTGCGCTGGGCCAGCTTGCGGAACTGCTCATGGCGCGGTCCTCGACTCCAGGTCCATATCGGCCGGCCACTCGACCTTCGGCGCCAGCAGCATGGCGACGTTGCACCACAGCACATCGTTATGGTCTCGAGGTGGCCCCGGTGGAGGCAGCGCGTCAGGGCCTTGTTGCATGTAGGTGCAGACGTAGGCCCAAGCGTGCTCGTCGGCACCCATGGCGGTCAGGGGGAAGCGGTCGATAACTTGGTTGGTACCGGGTTTGACGATGGACAGTTCGACGCCGAACTGGATGATGACCCCGCCCTGGGCCGTGAAGTGGGTTCTTCTCCAGCGTTCGGCTCGGACTTGTGACCAGTCGTAGGCAACGGGCACTACCCGCCACTTTTCGAAGGGGTTCCACCAGCGGTATTTGAAGTTGTAGGCGTAGAGGCGTTGGCGAGCTCGGTTGAAACGAAGAGGCAGGTCGCGGGGAGGAGATACATCGAATTTCCAAAAAAATAGGGTTAACCAGATACCAATGAGTGAAGTTGAGATAAGAATGACCCACTCTTCGATCACCAGCGTTCGCTCAGCAAATAGATAAAGCCATGACGATATGAAAAGAGATACGGCTGAGGGGGGCACGAACCATATCACCACCCCTCTAACAAGAGCCGATGCCCGAGGCAACTCCAGAAAAACATCATCTTGATGATTGGGGGTATCGAGACCAAGCGCTGGAGCCATAACCGGCGACTCTTCGGGAGTGGGCAAATCCTCTCGCCATCCAGGACAGGGTGGATTGAGTCTCGGTCCTTTCATGCGAGTTCCAACCTGACTTGTCCCTTGATCTTGTCCTCTCTCACGATCAGTCGGGCGAAGCCTGAATTATCGCTCTTGTCAGGCCAATAGAGGACTTCGAGTTCAAAAGCATGAACTTCAAGATATCCAAAGAAACTGATGGAACCCTGAATCTCGAGTGTTTGGGCATTTTGCGTAATGACAGGCGCCGTTGTTTCCGGATGGTAACCCGGTTTCTTCCAGTTCGCCGGAGGCGGTAACGGACCATTCACCCCACCGCTACGACCACTCGCGATGGTTTCTCCCAAAGTGTGGTTTGGCCGGAATACCTGCAACGCCCATTCATAACCTGACACATCAGCCTTATACCCAGGCAGGACGAGCTTGTAGTCCAGAAAGAGTCCCGCCGGAATTGCGTCACCAATAGCAAGCCCGCCCGTCTGCTCGGCTTTCAACGCCATTCCCACATCCGCAGTCAAACCCAACAAGGCTGCGTTCAAGACACCAATTGCCGTATCCATGTCCTCTGGCTTCTTCCAGCGACGATACGTCTCTGGCACTCCCCAAAGAGATTGTCTCGCCCATAGTTCAAGGGGTTGTGACTCTTGCTTTTTCGCCCATACCGCTACGCCGTACGCAACAAGGCCCAGTAATACACTGACTGCGAGCGGAGCAAGTGCTATAGCGACTGGCGCCAGAGAGCCTGCAAATCCTGCTCCTGCTGAAAGACCGGCCATGATCGCCGCTCTTATGTAAGCATCTCTTGCTTTTGTATCTCCGACTTCTCCTACTCGAACCGCCGCAAACGCATACTGCAACCCCTCCAACGCACTAGCCAACGCCACCAGCGCCCCACCGTACTGCACGATCCGCGCCCCCACCCCGACTGTCTGTCCAACAATCCGGGTCGGCATGTGCAGATCCGGCCGAACCATCTGAATCGTCCCACCGACAACCTCCGTACCGGCCCCCATCACACCAATCGATGCCGACATCACCGCCGCCACCGCTTCGGGATGCTTGTCCCCCACCGCATCGAGCAGGCTGGCATAGCTTCGGCGCAGGCTGTCCTGCTGGAACCACAAGCTGATCAGGCCCAGCCCCATGGCGCTGGCGCCGGGTGTGCCGGCAACAGCGGCGGTGCGCATGCTGTGCATCGACTCCCGCGCCAGCTGGATGGAGCCCTCGGCATGGAGGGTCACCTTGCGCGCCAGGTTGTCCATGGCCCCTTGGACTGCTTCGGCACCGACAGTGACCGTGCGCAAGGCATCGCCAATGCCGTCGCTGACCCCGGCGCTTAGCTTGTCCAGCCGGGTCTTCAGGGACTCGGCCTTTTCCAGGGTCCAGAACGTGACTTCGACCAGCTTTCCTGGAGCGCCCGGCACGGCCGCCGACAGGGTGTTGCTCAGCAGCATGGCGCGCACCTTGCGCTGGGCCGGCTTACGGAACTGCTGGTCGAGCCGGGTCATGTAGCGATCGGTGCTTTCCTGCAGCACTTCGTTGAGCAGCGAAAGGTACTCGCCCACCTTGAGGGAAACGGTGACTCGCGTGGCCTCCACCCCGAAGTGGCGCAGCAGGGCCGCGCGGTGCAGATGCCCCAGCAATGTCCGGGTCTTGTCCGACAGCTCGTTGCCGAGACGACTGCTGGCCGTCGCCGCCGCGGACAGCAGTTGGCCGATGGCGTCCTGGACGGGCCCGGACATCAGGTTCCTGGCTTCCTGGGTGGTGATAAAGGTCTTGATGGCGTGGTAGACCCGGGTGCGCTCGTCACCGGCGAGAGCATCCTGCAGCTCTCCGAACAGCGGGATCATCCCGGCAGTCAGGGCCCGGTACAGCAGGCTGTCGTGATCCTCCAGCAGCGTTTTCCAGAGCCGCAAGGTTGGGCCCAGCGGGCCGTCTCCTCTCTGTTCGGTCGCACCACCGGACAGGCAGGTCCCCTGCATGCGGAAGAACAGCGCGACCGAGCGCGGGTCGGTGATGCTGTAGTCATACCTGGCCGCGCGCTGATAGGCCGCGTCCTTGCAGTGGTGCTCATAGTGTTCGGCAACGTCATCGAAGACCTGTTGCCAGCCAGCGAGGGTATGCTCGAAGTCCGCCTCGAAAGCCGCACGGGACTGCTCGTCGTAGCGTTCTTCCAGGCGCTCCCTGGCCTCCGCTTGCTTGATCGGGGCCAGGCGCGCGGTCTCCGCCTCGACATCGAGCAGGGGAAAGTTCCGATTGAGCATCGGCAGGGTCGGATTGACCATCGGGTTGTTGTTCTGCTCGCTCCGCCACTTGTTTTCGTCTTTCGCGCGCTTCTTCGCCCTTTCCTTCGCGACTTCCATCTGATGCCCACGGATCGCGAGCAAGGCCTGGGAGGTGAAGTACTCGAAGCTGCGCTGCGGTTCGGCACACCATTGCAGCATGGCCTGGTGGCGGAGCAGACGCTGGGCATTGAGCTCCTGGACCACGCCGATGGGGTCAGGCAGCACCAGGGCCAGTACGCCGTTGGGCAGTTCATGTTCCTGGATCACGTTGCGCAGATGCCCCTTCAGGGCACGCAGGCGGTGCTGGCGACCATAGAAGCCGTGCACGCTGCGAAAATCGCCGGGGATGTTTTGCGCGTACTCGAGCACCTGCTGGAGCTGCGGGTCGCTTTCGCTCATGGCGATGCCGACGCTGGCGGGGTCGCTGCGCGCGGCCTTGAGGTCGAGTTGGTGGAAGCGTTCATCGAGGTTAACGCCGTCGACCACGCCGCCGTGCAGGTAGCTATCCAGCACCGCCTTGGGCCAGGGGTCGTTGGCAATGGCCAGCCAGGCGGTGGAGTACTTGTTGGCATCGATGTTGATGAAGGATGCCGGGATGTCGTGATCCTCCCGGATACAGGCCTCACACAGTGGCCGGGGTTCTTCCTGCGGCATCTGGTACGGGCGGAACTGGCTCAGCGCCCCTTCGGGCGAAATCTCGTAGGCCTGCCATTCGCGGCGGTCGAGCAGCACATAGAGATAGCCCTGGCGCAAGATGCGAGGTTGCCCAAGGCCGATGCGCACGGCCTGGACCTCGGAGCCAGGGGTCAATGGCCGCAACTGGGTCTCCCAGGGGCAGGGGCATAGGCGGCGCGCAGGGGCAGGATGGGCAGGCCGCTGCGCTGGCAGGTGGCGCAGAGGGTGCTGGGGACCGGACAGGCCTCGCCGGTGGCGATGTCGGAAATGACGCTGAAGCTGATGGTCATGAATAGTCCTTCGCATGGGGCAGATCAGTGAAGGTGCGTTTCCAGAGGGCTTCGCTGTAGTGGCTGGCGAAGTGGCCTTGCAGGTCCAGAGCACCTGACCCGGCCTTGGTGATGAGCGCCTGGATTTCCGGGTGGCGCAGCAACAGCGGGTGGATGAACACCCGGTGCAGGCAGAGGGCGATGATGTCGCGATGACTTCGAAGACCGAACGCGTAGGCATCGCGGACCAGACGCAGCGCATGCAGGGCTGCCTGTGGCGGCAGGACGGTGTCTCCTGTCCAGCGCCACGGCGCGAAGCCGGCAGGGCGTTGCAGAAGGTGCTGCCAGATACCGAGGAAGTTGCTGATCAGCGGTGCCCACTGCTGGGCCTGGTGAGCCGCCTCCGGCATCACGACCTCGGCCGGGTCGTCAGTGCCGCGTATCACGGCATGAGTGCCCCAACTGAGCGGTAGTAACCAGAAGCGGATGGGGCATAGCAGCCAGGATTTTTCACTGACCGCCGTGGCGCAAAACAACTCCAGCCGGAGTGGCTCGAACCAGGGCAAGGGGCGCCCGTCTTTGCCCGCAATGGTGTGGCAGCGCGTTGCGATATGACCGGCGATGATATCCAGTGGTTGCGGGCTGAGCAGCCAGCCGCAGACATAACGCTTGTGGTAGCCCGTGTCCCTGGATGCGCGCTCGGCACTCCATTCGAGATGCTGCAGCGCTGGCGATTCACCGGGCCTGGCCAACTGAACCAGCGCGGGACAGGCGTCGGGAGTATGGGCAAGATCCGGGCGCAATACGCGGGAGACCGCAGCATCGCCAAGCGACTGGACCAGGGACGGCACACTGAGTGGGTGCTCCGGCGCACAGTCGGCCAGGCCATCCAGCAGCAGGTAAAGATAATCATCCGGCGTGCGGTGATGCTCGAGGAAATGCGTGACAGCCCTCCCCGCCTTCATTTGATTTTCCTTTCGCATAGGGCGTGCTCGCCTTCCAGCACCTTGCTGGTCTGGGACAGGTTGTTGCCGCTGCCTCCTGCGGGCTTGTTCATGGGGCCCTTGAGCGTGAGCGCGATGCCATCCAGCGTGATGCCTGCAGCATCGATGCGCAGCGTGCCGCCGGGGCCCTTGAGGACCAGAGTGTCGGCGCTGCCGATTTCATGGACCCGGGTGCGGTGGACGATGCGCTGGCCCGCTTGCAACATGACGTCGCCTTGCACCTGCTGTCGCAGATTCCCGCCGATCTCGATGTGGTGGTCGGCGGTCGTGGTGTCATGACGGTCGTTGCCGACCTCTTCGGTCCGGTCCCCGGCCGTGGTGATGCTGTGGTTGCCGCCGACTATCAGGTCGTCGTGTTCGCCAATCTCATGGCGCCGGTTCTCCCCGATCAGCACCTGCTCGTCGTTGCCCACCGTGTTCTTGCGGTCGTGACCGACGGTAAGGCTCTCGTCGTTGTCCACCTGCTCGCTGCGGTCATTCCCGACGTGGGTGGTTTCGTCGTTCCTGACTTCGTTCCTCTGGTTTCTCTGGGCATGGATGAAGACTTCTTCCTGCCCCGCTTCGTCCTCGAAGCTCAGCTCGTTGAAACCATTGCCCTTGTGGGTCTGGCTCTTGAAGACCATTCGGGTCTTGTTTGCGGGCAGTTCGTAGGGCGGGCGCTGAAGTGCCGTGTAGCATCGACCGGTGATCACTGGCTGGTCAGCGTCCCCGTTCTGGTAGCTGACAATCACGCCCTGACCGATGCGCGGGATTGCCATATGCCCCCATAGCGCTCCGGCGATGCCTTGCGAAACCTGGATCCAGCAGGAGCTGTGTTCGTCTTCGTTGCCTTCCCGGTCCCACGGAAACTGCACCTTCACCCGGCCGTATTCATCGCAATAGATTTCCTCGCCCGGCGGCCCCACTACCGTGGCCATCTGCGGGCCGTCGATGCGTGGTTTGGGCAGCGGCTCGGGGCGCCATTCGGCGTCGTGCGGGACCAGGGTGGCGATGCAGTTGTAGTGGGTGCCACGATCAGCATCGGCGCTATCTTCTTCCTGGCTGACGTACTGCTTGCCGTGGTGCTCCAGGTGCACCGGGCGCCAGCCGCGGTTCATGTCCTCGCGGGGGTGACCCACCATGTCGAAAAACAAGCCGGGGACCAGCCGGGCATCGTCGCCCTCGGCAATGACCTGGCAGGCGTCACCGCGCAGGCCGAGCAGGCGGCTGCGGCTGAAGGCCTCGCCGGGCTTTTCTCCGCGGTAGCGACCAGGGTAGTCGTAGCGCTCGTAACTGTCCGCCTGGTGCTCGAGGTCGGTGGCCTTGTACGTGCTCTGCTCGGTGTATCTCGGGTTCTTGAAGCTGTAGTCGCGCTGCACCTGGCGGGCGCTGCGCACGTTCTCGCTGTAGGTGAAGCGGTGCAGCGCCGGGCCCGGGCGGTCGGCGCCGGGCTTGGGGTTGTATTCCACCGGCGGGCCGGGCTGCTTGCCGAAGATCCACAGGTAGTCGCAGTGGATCAGGCGGTGGCCTTCCTCACTGTGCAGGAAGCCATAGAAAAAGCCCTCTTCGCGCATGATGCGCTCGACGAAGTGATAGTCGGTGTCGCCGGCCTGCACGCAGTATTCGCGGACAGTGTGGGGCTTGGCGGCGCGCAGTTCGTAGTCGAGGGTGAGGGCGTGTTTTTTCAGCATCACGTTGGCGATGTCGGGCACGCTGAGGGTCTGGAAGATGCGCCAGTCCGAACACAGCTGCAGGCGGGCCAGGCGGGGTTCGACGAGCGCACGGTAGCGGGTGTGGCGAAAGCCGGTCTCACCTTGCTGGAAGCCGCTGACCGAACCGTGGACGTAGCGTACGGGCTGGCCGCCCTGCCAGAGGGTGAACAGCGCGGGGCGGTCGAGGATCTCGCCGAACTTCACGGCGGCATCGGTGCTGCTCAGGTCGACTTCGAGGCGAAAGGTTTCGGAAAGGGCCTCGGTGAGGTGGAACTCGACGACTTCGAATTCACCGGCTGCTGCGGTGAAGGTGAAGCGCAGATCGGATTGAACGGCCATGGCGGATGTCCCGGGGAACGAATTCCCCGGAATCCTGACTGCCGGTCAACCAGTGGTATATAGGAAAAGTCCCAAGCCAACGCATGAAAAGACTGCGCTTTTGAAGCCGGATCCAGCCGGCCTCATCGGCGCTCTAAACGAAATACACCCAGCGCCTCCCCCAACCCCGCACTCAGCCGCTGCAATCCCTCACTCGCCTCCTCCAGCCGCGCACACTCCGCCGCATTCTGCTCCACCACCCGCTCCACCTCGCCCGCCGCATCATCCACCCGCCAGGCGAGATCCTGCTGGGTCCGCGCCGCTTCGGCGATATGCCCGGCAGCACTCTCCACCTCGACAATGCTCGCCGTGATTGCCGCCAGCACTGCACTGGCCCGAGCCGTCAGTTCCACACCTTCACCAGTCAGTCGCTGGCTGTCATCCAGGCTGGCCGCCGCCGTCCGTGTCACCTCGCCCAGGCGCTGGATCATCCCGTCGATCTCCCCGGTGGACGCCCGGGTCCGGCTGGCCAATCCGCGCACCTCGTCCGCCACCACGGCGAACCCTCGCCCATGTTCCCCGGCCCGCGCAGCCTCGATCGCCGCATTCAACGCCAGCAGATTGGTCTGCTCGGCCACCGCGCTGATCACATCCAGCACGCCGGTAATGGCCTCGCTCTGGCTTTGCAGCAGTTGCATGGCCGCAGTCCCCGCCGCCATTTCCCCGGACAACCGCTGAAGACTCTGGCTCGCCTCGCGCACCAGCCGGTCCCCTTCGTGAATCAAGGAACTGGCCTGCCCCAGGCTAGCCTGGCTTGCATCGACCCGCTGATTGACCTGCACCGTCGCCTGGGTCATCAACTGCATGGCCTGCATTACCTCGCCGGTCTGCCGCCGCTGCGCCCGCACGCCCTGCCCCGTGCGCTCGACCATTCCGGCCAGGGTGCCGGCGGCGACATCCAGTTGGTCCGCATCCCCGCCGATGCGCCCGACCAGATCCCGCAGTGCCTGCAACATCACGCCGATCGCCTCGTTCAATTGCCCCAGTTCATCGCTGCGTCCCAGCCTTGGCAGGCGCCCGTGCAGATCCCCGGCGGCGACCCGCTGTGCCAGCGCCAGCATCTGCCGGACAGGCACGGCGATCGAGCGGCGGATCAACACGCAGGCCGTGATGCTCGACAGCAAGGCCAGCCCGAGCATCAGCGCCAGTTGCAGGTCCAGGTGCCGACGTCGCACTTCCCAGGCCTGGACAGCACGCTCGCGCTCACCATCCAGGGCGGCAATCACCTGCTGCGCCGCGTTGCTCATCGCCGCCTGCTGGCCCTGGGCCTGCTCGCCGCTATCGCTGTAGCGCAGGAACGCCTGGCGGTACTCCTCAAGCGCCGCGGCGGCCTCATCCAGGGCCTGACGACGCTCTCCCTCCAGCCGGGCGGCAAGGCTGCTTAATGCGCTGCCCAGTTCATTGACCCGGTTGATCCAGTCGTCGCGATAGCGCTGCTGCGGATCGAGGGTGAAATACAGCTCGCTGTCACGCAGGTTGGCCAGCCGCTCGCGCAGCGCGGCGGCGTCCTCCAGCAGTTGCATGGCCGCCGTGCCGGGTGACTGGTCCTGCTCCAGCCCGGCATTGATGTCATCCAGCTGATCGAGGAACACCCCGGCAAACCGTTGCCCTGCCCCCTGTGCCAGTTCCTGCATGCGCAGTCGCGCATCCTGGGCTTGCAGGCGGGCCCCGGCATAAGCCTGGAAGCCCTGCAGGTACTCCATGCCAAGCCTGGCGAAATCCCCGTCGACCGACTCGTCGCGCAGCTTCTGCAAGGCCATGGTCACGTGCCCGGCGGACTCGTCAGTGACCAGCAAGGCGAACGCCTTCTCCGCCTGCCGCGCCTCGGCCAGGTGATTCTGCAAACGCTCCAGCTCGCGCAAGCGCTCGCTATTGGCCTGGCTCACCTGCAACGCGTACCAGGCCGCCAGCCCCATGCCAAGGGTGCACACCAGCACCAGGGCAAAGCCCAGCGACAGCTTGCCGCCCACGCTGAGACGAGCGAACGCGCCGGCGGACGGGATGGTTTCGAACACACTGGAAACGGACAAGGGCATCCTCCTCGCAAAGCCGCGCGTCGTGCGCGGCCGCCCATCCTGCCCGCCTCATTCCCCGCTCCACCAATCGCATCTGGCGATGCGACGCATCGGCCCGCGCCATGTATCGCGTGCCCGGATAGCTGGCATCCGAACAAGCGATTTGTCCGATTCCCGAGGCCCGTGCGAGTTTGCAACGGCTGCCCGAAGGGCGGTCGCCGCGTGCTTCGGCAGATCTGCGCTGCATGCCGGCGACGTGCATAACAAGAAGGAAAACAACCATGTTCCGTTACTTCCCGAGCAACTACGTGTGGAACCTCTCGGTCAACCTGGCCATCGAAATGGGCGCCCGCATCGGCGAAATCGTCGAGATGTGCGAGCCGCTGCAAGAGGCCGCGAAACAGCCTGATGCCGAAGGCACCCGGGCCTTCCGCGAGACCTGGGCGAGGATGGCCGACAAGCTTTGCGAGCTGGCTGCCGAGGACGAAGCCCGCGGCCGGCTGCTGTCCGCCGGTGAGAAATACAACCGTGCTGCCACCTACTACCTGACCTGCGAACGCCTCCAGGCCCACGGTGCCCCCGGGCGCATGGCGCTGTACCAGCGCTTCCTCGATACCTTCGCCCGCGGCATCGCGCTGTCGAAGGAGAATTGCGAACGGGTCGAAATCCCCTACGAGGGCAAGGTGCTCTCCGGCCTCTACGTGCGCGCCGAAGGGGTCAGCGACCCGGCACCGGTGCTGGTCCAGCTCAACGGCCTGGACTCCACCAAGGAAATGAAATACCGCGTCGGCCTGCCCGCATGGCTGGCCAAGCGTGGCGTGGCCTCGCTGCTGATCGACCAGCCCGGCACCGGCGAAGCCCTGCGCCTGCATGACCTGAAGGCGCGCTACGACACCGAGCATTGGGCCAGCCGCGTGGTGGACTGGCTGCAGGACCGCGCAGACATCGACCCCAAGCGCATCGGCTGCGAAGGTGTGTCCCTCGGTGGCTACTACTGCCCGCGCGCCGTGGCCTTCGAACCGCGCTTCGCCTGCGGCGTAGTGTGGGGCGCCAACCATGACTGGCGCGATGTGCAGAAACGCCGCCTGGAGCGCGAAGGCAGCTTCCCGGTGCCGCATTACTGGGAGCATGTGCGCTGGGTCTGGGGCGGCAAGGACATCGAGGCGTTCATGCAGATCGCCGAGAACGTCCACCTCGATGGCGTCGTCGAGAAAATCCGCGTGCCCTTCCTCGTCACCCATGGCGAGCAGGACTCGCAGATCCCGCTCAAATGGGCACACCGCACCTACGAGCAACTGGTCAACAGCCCCAAGCGCGAGCTGAAGATCTTCACCTCCCGCGAAGGCGGCGTGCAGCACTCCAGCTTCGACAACTCCATCAATGCGGGCCAGTACATCGCCGACTGGGTTGCCGAAACCCTCGGCGGCCGCACCGCCTGAACCCCGGATAGAACACCATCATGAACATCATCGGACCCGATTACCTGGTCTTCGGCGTGGACAACGTCGCCGACTGCGTGCAGTACATGACCGACTACGGTCTCAAGCCTTGCGATATCGACGAAAGCGGCGGCTGGCTGGAGGCCCTCGATGGCACTGGCGTGCTGATCCGCCCGCGCCACGACCCACGCCTGCCGCCGGCGATGGAAACCGCCACCACCCTGCGCGAAACCGTGTACGGCGTCGCCGACGAAGCCACCCTGCAGGCCATCGAGGCCGAGCTGGGCAAGGACCGCGAAGTGCAGCGCGGCGAGGATGGCGTGCTGCGCTGCGTGGACGACATGGGCTTCGCCCTCGGTTTTCGCATCACCCGGCGCCGAACCCTCGACCTGCCGGGCGAAGCCAGCCATGCCCCGGGCGCGCCGGCAGCGCGTGCGGTCAATGCGCTGGGTGCGAGCAACGACATGCCGGCCTTGCCGCGCAGCCTGTCCCATGTGGTGTATTTCGTGCCGGATCCGGACCGGGCCGAGGCGTTCTACCAGCGCCTGGGCTTCGTCTGCACCGACCGTTTCGCCGACACCGGACCGTTCCTGCGGCCCGGCGGCACCCAGGACCATCACACCCTGTTCCTGATCCAGACCCCGCCGTTCATGAAAGGCATCGAGCACTTCACCTTCCATATGGGCGGGCCGACCGAGGTGCTGGTGGCCGGGACGCGCTTCGTCGAGAAAGGCTATGAGTCGTTCTGGGGCCCGGGACGGCACCAGTTGGGATCGAACTGGTTCTGGTACTTCAACAGCCCCATGGGCTGCCATGTGGAATATGACGCCGACATGGACCTGCACGACGAGCAGTGGACGGCCCGCGTGGCCGCGCCAGGGGCGGATAACTCGCAGTATTTCCTGTTCCACTACCAGGAGAAATGGTTCCCGGGCGGGCCGCCGGCCAAGCATTGAGGGAATGCAAAAAGGGGGGTGTCGGATGACACCCCCCTTTTTTGATGTGTTGCTGATGGCCTCATCGCTGGCAAGCCAGCTCCCACAGGTTACGCGATCCCTGTGGGAGCTGGCTTGCCAGCGATGAGGCCATCAAAAGCAACGTCCATCTTCAGTTCTTCCGCGGCGGCACAACCACCCCAACCTCCTTCGCATACGCCTGCCACTGCCGCTTCAAGCGCTCGAACACCTCCGGCTCGCGCGAGGCCAGGTCCTCCAGTTCACCCCGGTCCCGCGCCACATCGAACAGTTGCCAGCGCGTGGGCTGCGGCGCCTGCCCGGGCATCGCCCAGGGGCGCAGCCCGAGCAGCTTCAGGTTGCCTTCGCGGTAATACAGGCTGCCGAACAACTCCCCGGCCAACGGCCGTTCCAGCGCACCCTTGCCCTCCAGCATCGGCAGCATCGAACGCCCGGTGATCGGGTGCTTGCCCTGCTCTTCGGGAACCGCCAGCCCGGCTATCTCGAGGAACGTTGGTGCCAGGTCGTCCACCCGCGCCACGCCATGTTCCACACCCTGGCGCGCCAGCGAGCGAGGCATGTGCACGATCGCCGGCACGCTGATCCCGCCTTCCGCCGTACTGCCCTTGAACAGGCGCAGCGGCGCCGCACTCACCTCGGCCCAGCGCAGCCCGTAGTCGATCTGCGAGCCACGCCGCCCCAGGTTCTCCAGGCTGTTATCGGTATGGGCGCCCGCCGGGTAGAACTGCTCGTGCCGCTCCCCTGCCGCGCCGTTGTCGGACATGAACACCACCAGGGTGTTGTCGTATTGCCCGGTGCTTTTCAGGTAGTCCAGCAGGCGTCCGATGTTGTAGTCGAGGTTGCCGACCATGGCGGCGTAGATCTCCATCTTGCGCGCCTCGACCCGTCGCTGCTGCGGGCTCAATTGTTCCCAGCCCGGCAGGTCCGCCGCCACCGGCAGGCGCTGCGCGGCAACGAAGCCTTCCGGCAGCAGGCCTTTCTCGCGCTGGCGTTCGATGCGCGCCTGGCGGACCTTGTCGTAGCCCTGGTCATACAGCCCGCGAAACTTCTCCAGCCAGGCCTGCGGCGCCTGCAACGGCCAGTGCGGCGCGGTGTAGGCCGCGTAGGCGAAGAACGGCTTGCCGCTGTCCTGGCCCTTGCGCAGGTAGTCGATCAGCTTGTCGGTGTAGAAGTCCGAGGAGTAGAAATTCTCCGGCAACTCCACCGGCTGGCCATTCTCGCGATAGGTAATACGTTCGATCTTCGCCGTCGGTTGCCCCGGTGGCTTGAAGTGCACGCCCCCCCCTTCGAGCAGGGTGAACGACTGCTCGAAACCACGCCGGTCAGGGCCCTGGTCGGGCCCAAGGCCAAGGTGCCACTTGCCGACCATGCTGGTGCGATAACCACCCTCGCGCAGCAGTTCGGCAATCGAATGGGATTGCCGGTTGAGGTAGCCCTCATACCCCGGTTTGCCACGCTGGAACGGCTGGATCGCCTCCTCCATGGTGCCCAGCCCGGCCAGGTGGTTGTCGGTGCCGGACATCAGCATCGCCCGGGTCGGCGAGCAGGTCGGCGCGGCGTACATATGGGTCAGTTGCAGGCCATGGGCGGCCAGTTGGTCGAGGTTGGGCGTGGCGATCTCGCCACCAAACGAACCCAGGTCGGAGTAGCCGAGGTCGTCGGCCAGGATCAGCAGGATATTCGGCCGCTCGGCAGCCACGACAGCGCCGGACACGAGACATGCCAGCGCAGTGAGCAGGAAGGGAAAACGCACGGGAACCTCGCTGTTCTTATTCTTCGAAGATCGCCACGGCGCGAACGAAGCCGGCGGAGGCGTGCTTGATCTTGTACGGGAAGCAGGACACCAGGAAACCGCTGGCCGGCAGGTTGTCGAGATTGGCCAGTTTTTCCATCTGCCCGTAGCCGATATCGCGCCCGGCCTTGTGCCCTTCCCAGATGATCGAAGCATCGCCACTTTCGGCGAAGCGCTGGCGGGTAAAACTGAACGGTGCATCCCAGCTCCAGGCATCGGTACCCACCACCCGCACGCCGCGATCGAGCAGGTACAGGGTGGCCTCGCGGCCCATGCCGACGCCGGCATCCAGGTAGCCCGGCTGGCCGAACAGGCTGCCGGCCCGGGTATTGACCAGAACGATGTCCAGCGGCTGCAGTTCATGGCCGATACGCCGCAACTCGGCTTCGACCTCGGCCGCGCGGACCACATGCCCATCCGGCAGATGACGGAAGTCCAGCTTCACCCCGGGTTGCAGGCACCATTCCAGCGGTAGCTCGTCGATACCGAAGGCCGGCTTGCCGCCGTCGGTGGTCGAGGCGTAGTGCCAGGGCGCGTCCATATGGGTACCGCTGTGGGTAGTGATGGACAGGCGCTCGGCAGCCCAGGACTCGGCGCCCGGCATCTGCTCGATGGCCAGCCCCGGAAACATCGCGGCCATTTCCGGCCAGCCCTGCTGGTGGTCCATGTAGTCGATCTTCGGCAGCAACGGCGGCGGATCGGTGTAAGGGTTGTTGTCCAGGGTCACCGACAGGTCGACCAGGCGGCGTTTGCGACTCGGGGTCATGGGGATTCCTCTCAGGCGGTTGCGGTGAGCGCCCGTGAACCACGGACGCGTTGGGTAAGGTCGAGGGCCTGGCGCACCAGTGCCCTGGCCGTGCCGTCATGCTGGAAACCACGCTGCCGGGCCAGGGGCGTGCGCATCGGCGGGAAGCGTCCGAACAGCGCTTCCAGCGCCGGGTCGGGCTGGTAATCGATCAGGCTGCGGCGTTCCTCACCGAAGACCTGCGCCAGCGCATCCACCACCGCAGCGATGGACAGGTGCAGCACCGGCAGTTGCCACACCCGGCACGGCGCACCAGCGTGCAGTTCGAATTCGGCGGCATGCAGCAGGTTGTCAACGCAGCAGGCCGCCGACATCCACCAGGCCGTGGCCTGGGGCGAGACCGGGCAGGTGTAGCGCTGCCCGGCCGCGAAACGTTGCAACAACTCGCTCATGAACGCCGAACGCAGCCCGGCGCCGTCGCCGGGCCGGGCGACGATGCCGGGCAGGCGCAGGGCGCGGCCATCCACTTCGCCGCGCCGGCCCAGATCGCCGAGCTGCTGTTCGATCATCAGCTTGTGCGCGCCATAGGACAGCGCCGGGCGTGTCGGTTGCTGCTCGTCCATGCGCAACGGCAGGTCAGCGCCGTAGACCGCAACGCTGCTGGCATACACCAGTACCGGCGGGCGTTGCGCATTGCGCAGCAGCTCCAGCAACTGCAGGCTGGCAAGCAGGTTGACCTGGCGGCCGAGCGCGTAGTTTTCCTCGGCCGCGCCGCCCGCGATGCTGACCAGGTGGAAGATCACATCCACCCCGTCGGCCAGCCCCCTGCGCAGCAACGCCGGGTCGGTGATACTGCCGGCCAGATGACGCAGGCGCGGGTCTTCGGCAAAGCCGTCGAGCTGCTGGTCGAGCAAGATCAGCGCCTCGATGCGCCGGCCGCGCAACTGCCCGGCGGCCAACAGGCGCCGGACTAACTGACGCCCCAGGAACCCGCCCGCCCCGGTGACCATTACGCGCATGGCGCACCTGCCTGGACCACCTGCTGGTCGATGGCGCCGAACAGTGGCGAGCCATCCCGGCAGCGGGCCTCCATGCGCACGCGCTCGCCGAAGTGCATGAACGCGGTACGCGGCGAGCCGTGCTCGAGCATTTCCACTGCGCGGCGCTCGGCGATGCAGGCCGAACCGACGCTGCGGTCGGCGTTGGACACCGTGCCCGAACCTATCACGGTGCCGGCGCTAAGACGTCGGGTCAGGGCCGCATGGGCGATCAACTGGTGGAAACCGAAATGCATGGCGCCGCCGTCGGGATGGCCGAACCATTGGCCATTGCGCTGTACATGCAGGGGCAGGTGCACCCGGCCTTCGTGCCAGTCCTCGCCCAGTTCATCCGGGGTGACCGCCACCGGGGCGAAGCTGGAGGACGACTTGGCCTGGACAAAGCCGAAGCCGGTCTTCATTTCCCGGGGCGCCAGGGCACGCAGGCTGACATCGTTGAGCTGCAGGACCAGGCGTACATGCCCGAGCGCCTGTTCGGCGGAGCAGCCCAGGGGCACCTCGTCCACTACTACGGCGAACTCGCCTTCGAAATCGATGCCATGGGCTTCACTGGGCAGCGGGATGTCCTGGCGCGGGCCGAGGAAATCGTCGCCGGCGCCCTGGTACATCAACGGTGTGTCCTCGACGCCTTCGATAGGATCGAGGCGGAAGGCGCGCTGCATCAGCTCGCCATGGCTGAGGAAGCACGAGCCATCCAGCCATTGCCAGGCTCGCGGCAGCGGGGCCATGGCCTGCTGCGGATCGAAGTCGAAGGCAGCGTCCAGCGCGGCGCTGTTCAACGCTTGGTAGCGAGCCAGCAGGCGCGGTTCGAGCTGCGCCCAGTCGTCGATTGCCGCCTGCAAGGTCGCGGCGATATCGCCGGCGTCGACCGCCCGGCGCAAGTCCCGGGATACCAGGTGCAGACGACCGTCGCGGCTGCCATCGGCCAGGGTCGCGAGCTTCATGCCAGCACCTCCTGCAGCGGCTCGGCATAACGCCCGTCGAGGAGGATGAAGACCATCCGCGCCATCGCTTCGGTGCGGTTGCTCCAGGCATGGTTGGTGCCGCGCTGGACCACGATATCGCCGCGCTTGAGGTGCACGTCCTCGTCATCCAGCACCAGCCACACTTCACCTTCGGTGACGATGCCGTAGTCGAGGGTTTCGGTGCGGTGCATCAGCTTGTGGCGGGACTCGCCCGTACCGGTGCCGGCATGGGACTCGCCGATTTCGGCGAACACCGCCGCCGCATCGGCAGCACTGACCTGGTTCTGCACGCTGTCCGGCGGGATATCCACCACGCGGATCAGGCTGCCGAAGGCCGACGGGCTGAGCACCAGCGGCCTGAGGGTCGGGTCCGCGCCATTGTCGATCACGGCCGGGCTGGCATCGCTGCTCCAGACCTCATGGAACACCGTACCGGGCACGGCCTTGAGTTCGAGGCTGGTGGGCACGGCGCCAACCAGTGCCGCCAGGGCCGTGCCGGTAGCGCTATGGCCGGTGACGACACGTTTGAAGGGGGGAAGTGCTTGCATGTGGACTCCGCTATCAGATCTTGTTCGGGGAAGAAGGCAGGGCCGGCATCGGGCTGATGCGCGGCAAGGCCAGGCAGACCAGGGCCAGCAGCAGTTGCGCCAGCGCCACCACGGCCAGGGCACCTGGGAGTGCCTGCGCACTGCCCGAGGTCAGCGCCAGCACCGCCAGCGGGCTAGCGAATTCGCCGGCGAACAGCGCCGCAGTGAAGCCACCGGTGGCGCGCCCGCGCTGGGCTATGCCGGCACGGGACATTACCCAGGTGATCAAGGTCGGCAGCATCAGGCCGATGCCCAGGCCATTGAGGGCGACCGCCGGGGTCAGCCACAGCGCATCCGGCGCCTGGGCCATCAGGCCGCCGCCAATGCCCGCAGTAACGAAGGCCAGCGCCAGCACGTGCTGGCGCGCCCAGCCATGCAACAGGCGGAACCCGAGGGCGCCAAGCATTACACCCAACTGGTTGGCGCCCATGACCATGCCGATCTGCTGCGGCGACTCGACATGCAGCAAGCCGAGCAGGAAGCCCGCCTGCACCGGCACGATGAACAGGCTGACACCCGCCAGCAGGCTGAACAGGTACAGCGGCAACAGGGCGCCCCACGGAAAGCCGGCGACGTCGCGTTCCAGCCGGACCTCGCTCGCCTCGCCTTCCCAGAGCAGCCAGGCCATCAGCGGCAGCAACAGCAGCCCGACGCCGTACAGCATGTAGGGTGTGCGCCAGCTCTCCTGCCCCAGCGCCCCGCCCACGGCAATGAACAGCGCCGCCGACAGCGAGGTGCAGACCATCTGCAAGGCGAACAAGCGTTCGCGCCGGGCGCCCTGGTAGTAATCGCCGATCAGGGTGGTACAGCAGGTCATGATCCCCGCCTCTGCCAGACCCAGGCCGGCACGACTGGCGACGATCGCCGGCAGCGACTCCAGCCACAAGGGCAGCAGGCCGAACAGGCTGTAGAGCAGCATCGAGCCGAGCAGCAGCGGCTTGCGCCCGAGACCGTCGGCGATGATGCCGGCGAAGGGCGCGAGCAAGGCGATCACCAGCGCCGGGATGGTCAGGCTGACCGGAACCAGCACCGAGACCAGCGGGTCATCGCCGAAGTGCGCCTGCATCCGTGGCAACACCGGGGCCAGCAGCACCGCGCCAAGGACCGGCAGGCAACTGCCAAGCAGCAACAACAGGGATTGCGGCAAACCCGCCTGGGCTTCACGACGCATGGGAGACCTCCTGGCGTACGGACGATTCGGTAGGGAGGGACGCCGGACGCACCGGCAGGAGGAAACGCGCCAGGGCCGGCAGCAGTACCAGCGCGCCGACCATGTTCCAGACGAACATGAAGGCCAGCAGCACGCCCATGTCGGCCTGGAACTTGATGGGCGAGAACATCCAGGTGCCGACGCCGATGGCCAGGGTCACGCCGGTCAGCATCACCACCTTGCCGGTGGACACCAGGGCCCGGTAATAGGCCTCGGACAGACTGGCGCCCTGGCGCAGGTGGGCGAGCAGGATGCTCATCACGTACAGCGCGTAATCGACACCGATGCCCACGCCCAGGGCGATCACCGGCAAGGTGGCGACCTTGACCCCGATGCCCAGCCAGACCATCAGCGCTTCGCAGAGGATCGAGGTGAGCATCAGCGGGATCACCGCGCAGAGCGTGGCGCGCCAGGAACGGAAGGTCAGCAGGCACAGCAGGATCACCGCGCCGTAGACCCAGAACAGCATTTCGCGGTTGGCCTCGCGCACGACGATATTGGTCGCCGCCTCGATGCCCGCGTTGCCAGCGGCCAGGAGGAATTTCACCTCGGCAGTGTTATTGGCCGCGGCGAAACCTTCCACATGCTGCACCAGCCGGGTCAGGGTCTCGGCCTTGTGATCGGTGAGGTAGACGTACAGCGTCAGCAGGTTGCACGCCTCGTTGTACAAGCCGCGCGGGGCGCTGGCGGTGATCATGTTGAGCATCGCCTGGTTGTTCTGCAGCTCGTACCACTTGGGGTTGCCTTCCGACAACCCGACCAGCATGCGCCGGTTGAGCAGCGCCAGGGAGTTGGTCGAATCCACGCCCGGCAGGCTGCGTAGCTGCCAGTCCAGCTCGTCCACCTTGCGCAGCACGTCGTAGCGCGCGCAGGCCCCGGCCGGGGTCTGCACCATGATCGCGAACAGGTCGCTGCTGGCGCCGTAGGCCTGGGTCATGAAGGCGTCGTCGCGGTTGTAGCGCGAGTCGGCACGCAGCTCCGGGGCGCCGGCGTCGAGGTCACCGATGGCCAGGTGCAGGCTGACCAGGAAACCCAGCACCGCCAGCACCAGGCTCACGCCGATGCACAGGCTTGCCCAGGGCTTGCGGGTGAACAGGTCAAGAAAGCGCCAGAACGGATGGCGGGCCTTGCCGCTCTGCTCGGCGCGCTCGCTGCGCAGGCTGATCGCGGCAGCACAGGGGCTGACGCCGACGTACGAGAGCAGCACCGGCAGCAGGATCAGGTTGGTGAAGATCAGCACCGCCACGCCGATGCTGGCGATGATGGCCAGGTCCTGGATCACCTTGATCTGGATGATCATCAGCACCGCGAAGCCCACCGCATCGCAGAGCAAGGCGGTGAGACCTGCGAGGAACAGGCGGCGAAAGGTGAAGCGCGCAGCGACCACACGGTGCATGCCGCGCCCGATGTCCTGCATGATCCCGTTCATCTTCTGCGCGCCGTGGCTCATGCCGATGGCGAAGACCAGGAACGGCACCAGCACCGAATAAGGATCGAGCTGGAAATCCAGGAGCGGCAGCAGCCCCAGTTGCCAGACCACCGCAACCAGCGAGCAGATCACCACCAGCAAGGTGCTGCGCACGCAGCGGGTGTAGGCGTAGAGCACCGCCGTGGTGATGAGGATCGCAACGGCGAAGAACACCAGGATCTGTTGCAGGCCGTCGATCAGGTCGCCAACTTTCTTGGCGAAGCCGGTGACATGGATAGCGATGCCATCCTTGGCGAACTCGCCGCGCAACGCCTCCAGTTGCCCGGCCAGTACCGCATAGTCCAGCGCCTTGCCGTCCGGGGTGCGGGCCAGCAGCGGAACCTGGATGATGCTGGAGCGCTGGTCGAAGGCCACCAGTTGGCCGATCTCGTTGGACAACTGCACGTTGCGCCGCAGCTCGGCGAGGGACTCGGGGCTGCCGTTGTAGTCGTCGGGGATGACCGGGCCGCCATCGAGTCCGTCCTCGGTCACCGAGACCCAGCGGGTGGCCGGGGTCCATAGCGACTTCATGTAGGCGCGATCGACGCCGGGCAGCAGGTAGATGCGTTCGCTGAGTTTCTGCAGGGTGTCCAGGTAGGCCGTGTCATAGATTTCGCCGCGCGTGTTGGCGACGGCAATGCGCAAGGTATTGCCCAGGCCGGACAGCTCCTTTTGCCGCTCCAGGTAGTTGGCGATATAGGGATGCCCGGTGGGGATCATCTTCTCGAAACTGGCATTGAGCTCCAGGCGCGTGGACTGCCAGCCCAGCACCAGGGTGGTCAGCAGGCACAGCAACAGGACCCAGTGCCGGTGGTTGAACAGGGCCCGCTCGATCAGCGAACCGGAACGCGGGTCGAACCCGTCCGGGCTGCCCGGGTCGGGATGGCGGCTTGCGCAATTCATGGCGATCACTCCGAAGCGGAAACGGTAGGCGCAGCGACGCGGGACAACCCGGTGAATCCGGCGGTCACCAGGCTGCCGTCGGCGGCCTGGACTACCGCCGCCACCGGCTTGCGCTGCGCGGCAAAGGCGGGCTCCAGGCCACCGACGGCACTGGTGAACAGCCCACCGGACTGATTGCTCAGCAGCACCCGGCCATCGCCGAGGGTAATGGCGTCGCTGAACGACACCGGGGCCAGGGTCGGCAGCGCTTCGGCCTGTTGCGCCCCCGCGGCGAGGACGAAGGCGTTGCCCTTGAGCCCACCGATCAGCAGCGCGCCGTCGGCCCGGGTGGCAAGGGTGAACAGGCTGCCGTGATAAGGACTGGGCAGCGGGTGGAAATGCTCGCCATCGTCGGAACGGGCCAGGTAGCCCTGTTCGCCAGCCAGCACCCAGGACTCGCCCTGGCGCGCCACGGCATACAGATGCAGGCCGTCGGGGTTGTCGATGCGGCCCATCAGCGAGTGCCAACTGGCGCCGCCATCGTCGCTGCGCAGGGCCAGGCCATAGGCACCGACCACCAGCACGCTGCGCTCATCCCTGGCGGCCACGGCGAGGAAGGGTTTGTCCGCGGCTTCGCCGGCGATGCGCTCGGCGGTTTCCAGCCGGGTCACGGCCATCTCGTCATCCGGCGCCTGCTGCGCGGCGCGGCGGGCATCCTCCAGCTCGACGTGCGCGGCACGCTCGCCGTCCAGTTGCAGGCTCCAGCTCTCGCCGCCATCGCGGGTCGCCAGGACCACCCCGGAATGTCCTGTCACCCAGCCGTTTCGGGCATCGGCAAAGGCCACGGCGGTCAGGCCCACCGAGACCGGCACCGCAACCTGGCGCCAGTGCTGGCCGTTGTCGTCGGAGAGCAGGATCAGCCCGCGCTCGCCCACCGCCACCAGCCGCTCGCCGGCCCGGGCCAGGGCGGTGAAGACGGCGCGCTGCGGATGGGCGATCTGCATCGCCGGGCTTTGCAGGACATCGCCGACCGCACGCTGCTGCAGCATGGCCTGGGCCTGGCAAGTGGAAGCCAGCGGCAAGGCGAGGACCAGCAGCAGGCCGCTCGACTGAAGCAATCTGTTCATGTCTACCTCGAAATCCAGTACCGAACGGGAGGGCAGCGCCTGCCCTCCTCCTTCGCGGTCAGCGCACGCCGCGCCCGGCCATTGCCGCCGGGGAGAACTCGGCCGCCTTGTAGCGATCGACCACGGCGTACTGCTGGTCCTTGCCGGCGTAGAGGTTCTGGATGAACCAGGCACCGGAGACCAGGTCGTAGAAGCCCGACGACAACTGGGCCACGGCCGGCAGGTCGGGCATTACCGACGGCAGCGACCACAGGGTCTTGGCCAGTTGGCCGTTGGCATCCCAGCGGTCGCCGAGCATGGCTTGCCAGGTGTCTTCATCGAGGTAGTAGCGGCCCTTGGGCAACTGGTGGCGCTTGCCCGGCGCCAGGTCGGCTTCCACCACCCAGACCCGGTGCAGTTCCCAGCGCACGTAGTCGGGGTTGAGGTGATGCTTGGCGAACAGGTCTTCAGGTTTGGCGGCGGTCTGTACCTTGTTGGTGTTGTAGGGGATGTACATCTCCTGCTTGCCCACCAGCTTCCAGTCGAAGCGGTCCATACGGCCCTGGAACACGCTCAGTTCGTCGAACGACATGACCCCGGCAGTGGCAGGCGTCGGCGTGTCGCAACAGGCGTTGGGCAGCTTGCGCACGCGGCGCTGGCCGGTCAGGTAGACGTGGGCCTGGGACTTGTCGCCGTTGATGTTGGTACGCCCCATGATCTGCTCGCCGGCACGCAGGGCCGGGCCGACGTTGAGCAGGCGGAACAGCCAGTAGTCACCGTCGAAGCTGGCCGCGTTGCCGTCCTGGTAGTAGTAGGGCATCTCCTGCACGGCCTTGCCGTCGGTGGTCATCACCTGGGCGCCGTCGGCGGTCATCAGGTAGTGGCGGAAGTCCATGGCCAGGGACACGCCGCGCCAGTTCAGCAAGTGGTTCCACATGGCCTCGGCACCGTTCTTCGGCAGCGGGAACGGGATGCCGCCATAGGCGCCTTCCGGCACCGGGCCGGCACTGCTCTCTACCAGCTTCGCCTCGCGGGCATTCCTGAGGGTGTTGTCGTAGACCCACTGCGGCGCGGCGGCCGTGCGCCGGGTCGGGTAGACATCGATGCGGTAGCTCTCCGGGTAACGCTTGAACATGGCCTTGGTGCCGTCGCTGAGCCTGGCGGCGTACTGGTCGAGATTCTTCGCGGTGATGCTGTACAGCGGCTTGTCGCCGGCGAACGGATCATTGCGCTTGCCACCCTGTTTGAACGAGGGATCGACCTTGGTGTAGCCGCCGTCCCAGGCCGGGATGCTGCCGTCGGCGTTGCCGGCGCGCTCGGCGCCCAGTGGCGTGAGCTGCTTGCCGAGGTCGTCGGCGCCCGCCGCCACTGCCGGCTGCAGGCCCAGGACTGCGCTGCACAGCAAGGAGGCACAGAAGGTCTTGAGAGCGAAAGGAATGTTCACGGAGATCCCCTCAGAATGTTGTTTTAACCGAGAAGGCCAGGTAGTCCCGGTCTTTCAGTGCTTGTTTGAAGGTGAATCGGGAGAGGGCATCGAGGTTGGTGTCCTCGGGGCGTAGTAGTGGGTGTAGGTCAGGCCGAAGGTCACCCGGTCGAGGTAGGTGGCGCTGACCCCGACGTTGAAATCGCCGCCGCGGTCCGGGCCGAAGCTGCTGACCACCGCCGACTTGCCCATGGGGAAGTAGCTGATGCCCAGCGGCACGCTGAGGTCGATGCCGGGGAACACCTGGCGGTAGGTCGGGGTGTAGACCAGCTTGAGACCGACCCCGTCGTCGGTGGCACCCGGGTCCAGGGCCGCGCGGTTCTTCGTCACGCTGAGCAGGCGGTTCCAGGCCACCTCGCCGACCAGGCTGGCCTCGTTGGCGACGAAGGACGGGCCCAGCGAGGCGATCATGTTCAGGTTGAGGTGCGCGGTGCGGCCGACGGCATAGAGCGGGTGGTCGTCGTTATCGGCAACCACGCCGGCACCGATGGTCTGGCCATTGGAAACCAGCGGCATGTTCCAGCGCATGGAGGCTTCACCGGCGAAGCTGTATTCATCGATGCTGGTGGCGAAGCTGGCGCCCAGCGCGCGGATGTCTTCCGGATAGACCCAGTAGTACTCGCCGATCTGTCCGCTGGCGTAGTTGGGCCCGCTGGCGCTGGGCTTGAGGTACAGCTTGGGCGACTTGTCGTGGTACTGGATGGCGTACAGGCCGTACTCGACGGTGTCGGCGGTGTAGCGCAACTGCAGGCCGCCCTGCCCCGAGCTTCTCGCGTCCTTGTCCTTGCCGTGGAAGAACGCCGCCGGGCTGTCCGGATTGCCGCCAAGAAACGCCGGGAAGGGTTCGCCGACGATCAGGCGTTCGTTGCCGGTGCCGATGGTGTCGCTGACCGAGAAGTAGCTGCCGGCGCCCGGCAGGCGGGTTTCTTCCCATTCGAACTGGTAGTAGGCGCCGACGGAAAGCGCGTCGGTGAGCTGGTAGGTACCGGACAACTGGCTGACCGGACGGGTGATTTCCTTGAACTGGGTGTTGGGCACCGACACCGCCTTGACCACGTCCACCGGGGCCATGCCGCCGGCAATGCCGTTGGCGCCGAAGAACAGGCTTTCGCCCCAGATCAGGCCGTGGCGACCGAGACGCACCGAGGCGGCGCGGTCGGCGACGTCGCCGTTCCAGTAAACGAAGGCATCCAGCAGTTCGCCGTCGCCGCCGTGCAGATGACGGGTGTCGTCGCTGAACCGGTCGTAGGCCACCGAGCGCACGTTGGCCCGGGACGGGTCGTTGTTGTCGTTGTCCTTCTGGTATTCGGTGTCGTACCAGGCCGCGCCGCTGACCCGGGCGCCGAAGTCGCGGTAGCCGATGTCCAGCTCGGAAAGGATGTCCAGGCGGTTGGAGATCAGGCCCTTGGCGAAGGCACGGTCACCGTCGTCCTGGTTGAGGGCGACCTGGCCGCGGGTGAGCTTGCTGCTCTGGTCCTGGGTGCGCCAGGCGGCGCTGTACTTGAGTGTGTTGTCCCAGCGCAGGCTCAGGTCCGGGTTGCCGGTCTGGATTTCGAATGCCTGGGCGCCGGGAATGCCCATGACCAGCGCCGCAGCGAGCGTCAGGGTGGAAGGCGCACGCCGCGATGCGGCGATGGAGCGAATAGCCATCGAACGAACCCTCTTTTATTGTTTTTGTTGGCATCTTTTCTTGGCCACCACCGGCCGGTAAGGCAGCCGGACCGGTTCTGGGTCGTGTGCCAGGGGTGGCATCGCCCGGCGGGATAGACCGGGCGACGGGCACAGGTTGACCTGCACGGCTGTCTCTGACTAATCGCTTGTCGGGATGCGACCTATCGAGCGGCGCGATACCTCGAAGGCATCGCGCAGGGGGATATCAGGCATCGGCAAAAGCGATACCCGGGCGCATTGACGGCGCGCGAGCGCGACCGGAAGGTATCGGCAAAACAACTACAAGAAGCCCGAGCCATGCGTTTTCACCATCTGGACCTCAACCTGCTGGTTGCCCTGGACGTGCTCCTCGAAGAGCAGAACATCACCCGCACCGCCGAACGCCTGCACATGACCCAGTCCGCCACCAGCGGGGTGCTGGGACGCCTGCGCACCTTCTTCGAAGACGAATTGCTGGTGCAGGTCGGCCGGCGCATGCAGCCGACGCCCTATGCCCTGGAGCTGGCGGGGCCGGTGCGCGAGGTGCTGCTGACGATCAGATCCTCGATCACCGCCAGGCGGGTATTCGACCCGGCCGCCAGCAAGCGGCACTTTCGCCTGGTGACCTCCGATTACCTGATCAGCGTGCTGTTCGCCCAGGTCATTCAACGGATTCACCGGCAAGCGCCAGGGGTTACCTTCGAGATGCTCAGCCCCGGCGACAACAGCTCCGAACTGCTGATCCGCGGCGAGGTGGACCTGATGATCGTGCCCGAGCGCTACCGGATCGACGATCACCCGGCGCAGCTGCTGTTCGAGGAAGACCATGTCTGCGTGGTCTGGCGCGACAACCCGGAGGTCGGCGACAGCCTGAGCCTGGAACAGTACCTGGCCATGGGGCATATCTCGGTGGGCTTCGGCCGCAACCGGCACCTGAGCATCGAGGACTGGATCATGAACCAGTACGGGGTGAAGCGGCGCCTGGAGGTGATCACCAACGACTTCAACACGCTCGCGCAACTGCTGGTCGGCACGCCCCGGCTGGCGACCATGCACCGGCGCCTGGCGCAGCTTTATGCGCGGTACCTGCCGCTGAGGATATTGCCGACACCCATGAAGATTCCGCTGATGGGCGAGTACATGCTGTGGCACCGGAGCATGGACGGGGATCCGATGCTGAAGTGGTTGCGCGGACGGATTCGGGATTGCATTCAGGATATTGATCTGCCGGTGACCTGATGGAGCCGGCCACAGAATTCCGGCTCGACTCGCTCGACTGTGGGAGCGGGTTTACCCGCGATGACGGCGGTGAATTCACTACCGCTATCGCTGGCAAGCCAGCTCCCACAGGTTTCTCGGCCAGCCGCGGGTTTTGTGTTCGACACGGTCACTGTGGGAGCTGGCTTGCCAGCGATTGCGATGGTGAATTCACTGCCGCTATCGCGGGTGAACCCGCACACACAGGGTCCGCGCTGGACCTATCCATCCGGTCAATGCCTAGCCATCGACAGCATCTGATAGTCCCCACCAACACAGCCCCTAGCCTGCGTCACAAACGACAAGACGAGGCACCACCCCATGACCGCCCTGCACCTGCACTGCGCAACCCTCTTCGACGGCACCAGCCTCGAACCCCGCCAGCACCAGACCCTGATCATCGAAAACGGCCTGGTCCGCCACGTCGGCCCGAGCACCCGGTCCCCGCGCCCGCAACCGGGCGACCGTGAGGTGCACGGCCATTTCGTGATGCCCGGCCTGATAGACGTGCATACCCACCTGGCCTTCGGCAATGCGCAAAGCGAGGAAGACATCGATATCTGGACCAGCGACGAATTCCGCGCCCTGCGGGGCCTGTTCTTCGCCCAGCACGTGCTGGCGGCGGGCGTGACGTCGATGGTCTGCCCCGGCGACAGCGGCCAGCTCAGCATCGCCGTACGCAACACCGTGAACGCCGGCTTGTTCGAAGGGCCACGCATTGCCGCCAGCAGCCGGGTGATCACCAATCGCCAGAGCCTCAACGACTGGTTTCCCAGCCGGGTTGGCGCACCGGAGTACTTCACCGCCGCCCTGGTCACCAGCCGCACCGAGGCCATTGCGCAGATCCGCAAGCAGGCCAAGGACGGCGTGGACCTGATCAAGATCGCCATGGACGGCACTCACCGCCGCGCCAACGGCGAGATCATCGCCGCCTTCACCGCCGACGAGACCCGCGAGATGGTCGAGGAAGCCCACCGCCTCGGCTGCCGGGTGGCGGCCCACGCCTACGGGCGTGAAGCGGTCATGTATGCGGCCAGGGCCGGGGTCGACCTGGTGTTCCATGCCTTCTACATGGACGACGCCTGTATCGAGGCGCTGCTCGAAGCAGGCAGCGTCCTCGCGCCAACCATGACCTTCCCGCAGAACACCGTGGACTTCTGCCAGGCCCATGACCCGGCCATCACCACAGGCTATGCCGGCTACTGCGCCCGCACCCTGGAGTCGGGTACGCCGGTGCTGAAACGGGCCAAGGCCGCCGGTGTCCCGTTCGCCTGCGGCAGTGACAGCGGCTTTGCCGTGACCCCCTATGGCGAGTGGCATGCCCGCGAACTGGAACTGCTGGTACGACGCCTGGACTTCACCCCCGCCGAGGCGCTGTTCGCCGCGACCCATGTCGGCGCGCGCCTGATGCCCCGTGGCGAAACCCTTGGCACCCTGGAATCGGGCAAGCAGGCCGACCTGCTGATCCTCGACGGCTCGCCGCTGGAAGATATCCGTATCCTCCAGGACCGCAGCCGCCTGCTGGCCGTGTACAAGGCCGGCGAACCGGTGAAGTTGCAGCGTACCGCCTACGACCCCAGGCAGGTATCGGACTTCAACTCCCTGAAGTGGACCGATCTCTACACCCGCGACCGCGTGGCCGAGCTGGGCAAATGGAGCCTGTGAACATGAGCATACTCGACGTTGAAACGGCCGCACGGCTGGCGGCGGCCACCCTGCGCCAGGCCCGCGAGCTGGGCATCAAACCCCTGGCTGCGGCGGTACTGGACGCCGCCGGCATCCACTGGCGGTGCTGCGTGACGAGCAGGCCAGTTTCCTCCGGCCGCGCATCGCCAGCGGCAAGGCCCGCGGCTGCCTGGGCATGGGCGTGGGCGGTCGGGAACTGGCACGACGCGCGCAGGCGATGCCGGCGTTCTTCGATGCGATCAACAGCCTCACTGACGGCGAAGTGATTCCGGCGCCCGGCGGGATCCTGCTGCGCGATGCACAGGGGCGGCTGCTCGGGGCGATCGGCGTCAGCGGCGATAGCTCGGATAACGACGAACACTGTGCGCTGCTGGCGATTGCCGCTGTCGGCCTGCGGGGGGACACCGGCGACCCTCAAAGCTGAGTCGCCTGCTCCAGCAACAGCTGACGGAACCAGGCGAGCATCGGGTCCCCGGCCTGCTGCGGATGCCATTGCAAGGCCTGGGCAGCAGGCGGGAACTCGACAGGCGCCGGTAGCACATGCAACGGGTAACGCTGCGCCAGCGCTTCGGCCTGGCGGCGTAACAGCGTAGCGATACGCGGTGTGCCGACCACGAAATCGGCCATCAGGGCAAAGTTCTGCACGGTGGCCACCACCCTGCGCTCGATGCCGATGTCCCGCAGGTGCTGGGCTTCCAGGGAGAGCGTCTGCCCATCGGCGAACTCGCGCAGAACGTGTTCGCCTTCACGAAAACGCACCTCCGTCAGCGCCTGGCCGACCGGCCAATGTGCGGCGCAGACGATGCAGCACAACGCATCGTCGAGCAACGCGGCGTGGGGGTAGGCGGGATTGATCCGGCGTTGCGGCACGATCGCCAGGTCGCTGCGACGGTACTCCAGGGCTTCGGCGACCTGGTCGCCATCACGGGACCGGGACAGCTCGCGCACCACCAACGAAGCGCCGGGCGCGAGGCGGCGCAGCGCGCGGCTGACCGCAGGCATCAGGGTAGCCGCCACATAATCCGAGGCCATCAGGGTGAAACGGCGCTCGCAGCGGGCCGGATCGAATTCGGCCGTGGTTTCCACCAGCGCGTCGGTCATCAGCAGCAGTTCGCGGACCCTGGGTGCCAACTGCCGGGCCAGCGCACTGGGCTGCAGACCGCGGCCAACCGGGACCAGCAGCGGATCCTGGAAGTGCTCGCGCAAGCGCCCCAGGGCGGCACTGGTCGCCGACTGACCAAGGTTCAGGCGCTCGGCCGCCCTGCTGACGCTGCTTTCTTCGAGCAGGACATCGAGGGCGACGAGAAGGTTGAGATCGAGGCGGCGATAGCGCATGGACGGGTTATACCTCAACGTTGCCCGCACACGCCCTCGCGTTTAATGCTGGCAGGTATCGCCGTCGGCGATACCTGGCCTGGTTCAGGCCACTGTACCCGGGCCGCTGCCTCTTGCCTCTTCGAGCAACCAATCCACGAAGCCGGAAAGCAGTTGCGTCGGGTCGGCCCGACGCGGGAACAGGGCCACGTATCCGGTCCGGGACACGCTGATGTCCGGCAACGGCGTCATCAGCGTGCCGCGAGCGATGTCGATCTCCAGCATCGGCAGCGGCCCGATGCCGATTCCCAGACCGTCTTCCACGGCCTGGCGGGTCACGAAGAAATGATCGAAGGTTTGCCGCGGATGGCCTTCCAGGTGCTCCAGGCCGGCAGCTTCCAGCCAGCCCAGCCAGTCTCCGGCACGGGTTTCGCTGGCCAGCCAGCGATGCCCTTCGATGTCGCGTGGCTCGCGGATCGGGCGCCGGGAAAACAACGCTGGGCTCATGATCAGCGTGTCGTGGTCTTCCAGCAGTGGCACGACGTGATGATGCGGCCACAGGTCCGGCCGAGCAGCGCCACGCCGGATCGCGACGTCGACACCGCCGCGCAGGTCCTCCACCACGCTGGAAACCGTGGTGACCACCACTTCGATGTCCGGATGCCCGGCGTGATAGCGCTCGAGCCTGGGGATCAGCCAGCGCATCGCCAGGCTGGTGGGCGCACTGACCCGAAGGATGCGTCGCACGCTGGGCCTGCCGCAGGCTTCGGCCGCTACGGCGAGGCGATCCAGGGACAGGCCGACTTCAGCGGCAAAGACGCGGGCCATCGGTGTGGCAACCATCCGCCGCCCCTCCTTGATGAACAGGCGCTGGCCCAACCAGTCTTCGAGCGTAGCGATCTGCTGGCTCACGGCCCCTTGGGTCACGCCCAGCTGCAGGGCAGCATCCGCGTAGCTACCCACCCGGGCCGCCACTTCGAAAACGCGCAATGCGTTGAGGGGTGGAAGACGGCGCATCACTCTTTCCTTTAGAAAATCTAATGTATTCCGTTAGGAGATATGGTTTGTGCAAGTTATTTAACGCATTCACCATCATTGCATGAATACTCAAACCCGGCTTCCAGTGATTCCCAGCGGCACGCCTGCAAAAGCGTCACGCAGCTTGTCGGCAGCCTGCCTGACCCACGCCCTGCATGACGGCTACACCGATGCGCTATATGTGTTCCTGCCGGTCTGGCAAGCGCAGTTCGGCCTCTCCTATGCCGGGCTGGCGGTTATCCGCGCGCTCTATTCCGGAACGATGGGCGGCCTGCAGATACCCGCCGACCGCGCATTGCGCAACTGGTCGCCGCGAGCGGCGCTGATGCTCTCGACCGCACTGGCCTTGGCCGGCCTGCTGCTCATGGCCCTGCCCCTGGGCATGATCGGGCTTTGCGCGGGGCTTGTGCTGGCAGGCATTGGCTCGAGTATCCAGCATCCGCGCAGTTCGATGCTGGTCACCGAAACATACGGGGCAAATTCGCGGCGTCCCTTGGGTATCTACAACTTCTCCGGCGACCTGGGCAAAGCACTGCTGCCTGCGCTGGTGGCGGTGCTGCTACCGGTTATCGACTGGCAAGCGGTGATGGTGCTGATGGCAGCGCTGGGCATCCTGCTGATCATGGCCCTGGCCAGGCTTGCACCGTCGACGCCGATGCAAGCGCAGCGAGCCGCAACGCGTGCCCCGGGGCGCGCCCAGGACGGTCGGGGCTTCGCAATCCTGGCCACGGTCGGCGCCCTGGATACCGCAACGCGCATGGGCTATCTGCTGTTCCTGCCCTTTCTCATCCAGGGCCGCGGTGGCGATTCTCCGACGATCGGCGTCGCCCTGGCCCTGCTCTTCATCGGCGGCGCATTCGGAAAGTTCACCTTCGGCTGGCTGGGCGAGCGGATCGGCGTGGTGCGCTGCGTCATGCTCGCCGAGTGCGCAACGGCGCTATTGATCGCGGCGACGCTGGTCACTCCGCTGCTGCCGACACTGCTCCTGCTACCCGTGCTGGGGATCGTGCTCAACGGAACCTCGTCGGTTCTGTACGGCACCGTCCCGGAATTATCGAAAGGCGATACTGGACGCGCTTTCGCGGTGTTCTATACCTGCGTCATCGGCTCCGGCGGTATCGCCCCCATCCTTTTCGGTGCGATCGCCGACCTGAGCAGCCGAGCCACTGCGCTGCTGCTGACCGTGCTCACCGCACTGGCCGTCGTGCCCCTGGTGTCGACGCTGCGCCCGTACCTTCAGACCAGCCCAACTTCGAGGTAAGCATCGATGGACACAACTGCCCATGCACCCGTCATGGTGATCACCGGCGCCAGCCGCGGCATAGGCGCGGCAACGGCCAGACTTGCCGCCACGCGCGGCTACGACGTGGTCATCAGCTACGTTTCCAATGAAGCGGCCGCCCAGGCCGTGGCCCAGGAGGTGCGCGCCGCTGGCCGCCGGGCGCTGCCTGTGCGCGCTGACAGCGCAGACCCGGAACAGGTCGGCCGGCTTTTCGCCGCGGTCGACGAGACCTTTGGTCGACTCGATGTGCTGGTCAACAATGCCGGGATCATTGCCCGGCAGTCACGCCTGGAGGATCTGGATATCGAGCGGATACGACGGATCTTCGCCGTCAACGCCATCGGCCCGATACTCTGCGCGCAGCAAGCGGTCAAGCGCATGTCGCAGCGCCATGGCGGCGCTGGCGGCGTGGTGGTCAATGTATCCTCGGCAGCGGCCAGGCTCGGCAGCCCGAACGAATACATGGACTACGCCGCCTCCAAGGGTGCACTGGAAACCTTCACTACCGGCCTGGCCAAGGAAGTTGCCGGGGAAGGCATTCGCGTCAATTGCGTTCGGGCCGGCCACATCTATACCGAAATGCACGCCAGCGGCGGGGAGCCAGGACGGGTAGACAGGGTCAAGCACACGATTCCGCTAGGCCGGGGTGGCCAGCCGGAAGAGATCGCGCAGGCCATTCTCTGGCTGGCAAGCAGCGAAGCGTCATTCGTGACCGGGGCGTTTCTGGATGCGACAGGGGGGAAATGAAGGGGTGGTGTCCAGGGCAGGTTCGAACTGCCAACCTTCCCCTTAGGAGGCATATGCTTTTGTGAGTCAGCTTGATTCCGCTCGCTTCCTGAAATGTCACAACCCCCTGTTTTTAAAGGGCCTATCTATTCTGCTTGTGTCTTAAGGTTTCTCCTTGTAGCGTTCTGAATCATGAGAAGTGGGGACCGAAGTGGGGACTGGAATTGGCCACCAATACTGCAGATAAAAGCGTGAACGATCAAAAGCTCAAGGGCATGCCGCTAGCCTCCAAGTTGACTGAAAGCTTACCTGGCCGTTCTCGGGGTAGCCTTTTGTTCAAGCGCAGCCAAAGTGGTGCGATCAGTGCCTACTTCCGCTACCGGCTCAACGCAAAGGACACGATGATCTCTCTGGGCCAATATCGCTTGAGCGTCAGGGCGCCGGGACTGGCACTGTCCGAGCTACGCGACAAAGCGGCAGAGATGGCGTTGATTGCTTCCGAGCACGGCGACGTTAAAGTGTACTTGGCGGCCAGAGCCGCCGCAGAGAAAACACAACGACAGGCCGAAGCGCTCGCTCAGCAGCTTGCGACGCGACAAGGTAGCTTCGAAGAACTGCTAAACGCATATGTCAAAGATCTAACCGCTCGCGGCAAGGTCAAGGCAAAAGAAGTCGAGCGCCTATTTCAGACACACGTGATCCAGCACCACCCAGATCTGATGAAGCGTCCAGCAAAGTCCATCAGCGGCGAGGACATTCATTCGGTGATGAGCGCGCTACTCGCACGCAAACCTAAAGGTCGTGGTATCGGGAACAAAGCGAAAACGGTCAACACTGACATGCGATCAACTGCTGCCAGCGTCCACCGATATCTAAAGGCTGCATTCAGCTATGGCGGCAAGGCACACCTTTCCCTGGATCGAGATGTAAGTGATTCGAAGGTTTTCGACATCGGGGTCAATCCAGCTACCAAGGTCCCTACCCTTGCTAATACACGCGGCGGTCAGACTGAATCCCTGACGCCAGAGGAGTTTGGTGAGCTTTTACGTCACTTGGATACCCTACCTCCCCGAGAGATGGCGATCTGCAAAGGTTTAATCTACCTGGGCGGCCAACGAATGGAGCAACTGCTCCGTGTGACCTGGGAGGATACGTCCGACGATCTTCTGCACCTTACCGACGGAAAAGGGCAAAAGACTCAAGCATGGGATCACCTGCTACCCCTGACCGCCAGGATTAAACAAATCCTGACGCCTTTGTTTGAGAGCAAGATTGGGCCTGGCCCGTTTTGTATTGGCCGGCGCTGTATTCGTCCGGATACAGCGGGCAAGCGATTCAGTGATGCTGGAAGAGCGTTGAATGGTTCCGGTAAAACGCGATATTTCAGTTACGCGAACGTCCGGGTAAGCGCTGAAACGCTGATGGCTGCACTTGGAATTACAAAGGAAATCCGTAGCTGGCTGTTATCTCACGGGCGCAACGATGTGCAATCGATTCACTACGATCGATACAGCTATCTACCAGAGAAAAAGGCTGCCCTGGAGCTATGGGGTAGATACCTAGACTGTTTGTATGCGGAGAAAGAGTGGGATCAAGGCAAGGTCATTGTGCTCAGCCGAAAGCGGCCTCAGGAGATTACAAAAAGCTGATGCAGTGATTCGGCCTAGTCAACAGCAATGCTAACGAGTGGTCAGTATCGGATCAATTAGGTGGTCAAGTGGTGTGCAATTTCGCATGAGCAAATCACCCAGCCTAATAGTCACGAACAATCGTAGCCATTTGGTAGCGTAACAAGGCAGGAAAATTGGCCTGCCTTGAGCAAATCAAGTCAACCCTGCCCCCCATCGTCCACCACCGGCGATGGCTTGTATTCGCACCTTTGCCGCACGAAGTCAGTCGGTACTGTTACGAACGCCTCAAAGAACTCCTCGAAGTCGAAATCGGCCAGCTTATACGGAGCGACAAGCACGGATTCTTGGGCATTCCGAGGAAAACCACAGGCTGATTCGCCGCGACGTTGGCGCACTCGTGGGAATAGCTAAAGTCCAATGCATGTGCCATCAGATAGACCTTCTCCGGCACGCGGGAATCAGCTATCTGATCACTAGACCAGCCCCATCCGAAATAGAGAATCACACCGGACACCAAAAAGGACAGTAGCGAGTATAGAGGTGGCTCATCAACGGAGGTGCCATCAAGCCTACCTTTGATCCAGCCGGCACCAATTAGGCCGTGAACCAATGATAGCGTCATGGCCACGCTGAGTATGAACGGCACCAGCCACTTGAGCACCAATAGACCAGTGGTGAGGACCAAGGTAATGGGTAAGGCGGAAGCATCAATGTGGAAAACCCCATTGACGTAACTCGCAGCTTTACCACGTGCGCAGAGAACCACAACGGAGAGGATGATTGAAACCAGAAACTTGGTAATGGCAAAGCTCCATAGCGACCTCACCACCGCCGAGCGCTCCAGAGACACCCCAATGAAGATCGTGCACAGGACCACAGCCGACAAGCGAAATGCCAAGGTATGCTCGCGTACCCAGTCCATATCGCTGCTAGCTGATCGAGTGATTGCCAACAAGACACCCACAATGCCAATCAAGCCAAGGGCCCAACTGAGCTCATATCGCTGCCTGGCTTTTTCATGCCCTTGGGCGCTCAGCCATTCCCCTAAGCGGTGGTGGATGTCGCGAACGTAATACTTCAAAGACTTCTGGCGTTCCCGAGACAGGTCCTGCCCAGTCCCTCGAAGCTCACAATGAATGCCTTCGAGGTGTTTTTCGATTTTTTCGCTCATGTTCTGAAGACTATCGCTGAAGAAAACGATGACGTGAAACATATGTTCCGCGTGGGATCATGCAAGCCCGGCAACTGATCTTCGTTGACATGAAGCGATGCAATTAGCCCAGGTAAGATGACGTCAGCCCAGGCTTGCTGGCATAGATGCCGCCGCGTATTGAGCAATCGTACGCTCGACATGAGCATCGGCGCGGCGATAGATTACCGGGAGCTCCGCGTCGAAAGCTCGCGCAACGTCTTCAAATGTCGGCGTCGCTTGTCCACCGCAACCGCGACGCAGGCGAGCTTTCACTTTGTCGTACAGCTTTGCTAGCACCTGGCTCTGCTCGACATAGCGGCGCAGGCTTGACAGCTTGTAAGGGTCAGAGAAATTTTTCGCAGACGAGTTGATCAGCGCTTCGTATTTAGACATGTCCACGGAGAAAGCAGGTTCAGTGTAGAAGTAGTGATAGCAAAGTTTCCTGATTCTTTCGTCCGCTTCGTATTGCTGCTGCCGTAGCAGATCCTCTTCATGCTCCGCCTCCTCGTCAGCTTGAACTTTCTTCATGACCAGAATTTCTGCTTTTGAAGCAATGGCCAGTAGCTCCATGTCGTCCCCTGCAAAGGCGATTTGCTTGAGAAAGGTCGCTACCCCAGCAGTTTGTATTCCAAGAAAAAGTCGTGATCTAGATAGTTCCCGTCGACGTTTTGTTGTGACTCCAGCTTCTCGACCCATGCTTCGAGGTTTGCTTTGATCGCGCTGCGCATCCAATTGCCCTTATTTAAATTCAGCCCGTACATTCTGTATGTTTCTACAGGCAAGGCACTATGCCATCAGGCGGCTGGTAATCCTAGCCCCCCTGCAAAAGTGGACTGGGCGTCGCGGGAATACATTCCTATATCTACCGACAACGCCCTGTTGATCGGCGGCGTTTTCCTACGGTTTAACGCCGTTGACCCAACCCGTCCGAGCAGGAGTTGGATAAAAGCAAAAAGCCGGTGAAACAGGTAATCAACATGATCTGTATGAATTACCGGTACTTGACGCTTTTCGTAATGACGAATGAGGAAATTGTTGCCTATATCGGTCAGTTGTTTCGCCTCGACATCAAGCATTGTACGGAAGTCAGGTTCGCTAGCAGTAGCGTCCAAAATCATCGAGATCGATCTCTTTTTATCTGCATCAGCAAGCGATTTCAGCCGTTCAAATGCATCCCATAAACGCTCAAGTGCTTCCCGACGAATGATCGGATCTGGTGAGGAAAACTTCGCCCGAGACTCTTCGAGAGCATTGTCCAAGATCTTATCGCCTGTCCTGAAGACGGCTCGACTAAGCGTCTCGCGCAGAATCAGAGGCAATAGGCGTACGACTCGCCCATTGGATTGCAACTCGTAGGCTACTCCGCATCGTGCAAAAACACTGTTAACATCGACCATGAACTCAAACTGGCCTTCACTCTGATTAAAACCCAGGTGGTTGTGGTTATGATAATCGTGACGTTTGACTACAAAAGGCTTCGCGACAACAGCATGCACATACTCTATGAAATCCAGAATCAGCAAAGTTGCTGGTGCCATTGGAATGGGAGACCCAAAGCTAAAATCAGGATCTGTCTGAGTAGTTTGGAGCGGCCACTCTAATCCAGGCATCAAGGCCCTGACATTGTCCCCCAGAGCTTTCTCGTCAGTACCGTAAGGAGCCGCTCCATCGAGACAATTCACCGGAAAGTGGGGTAAGCGGATTAAATGGTTGATCTTACCTTTGCATGAGAGTGAGACAGACCGGCATCTCATCGGATTATCTGGTTGATGCTTCACCTACTGCTGGTGCATGTTTCCTTCGCTAATTCCAGCAAGAACCCCACACGCCTCAACTTCCCGGTCATCGTTGCAACTCGCTCTCAGTGAAACGAGTTGTTTCTCAAGCGCTTGCAGAGCGGTTATCTGCGACCGCACATGAGAGATGTGATCATCGAGCAAGGCGTTGACGGCGGTACAAGGCTGATGAGGGTCGTCCTCATAGCTCTGTAGTTCGTGAATCTCAGCCAGTGACAGGCCCAGGATTCTGCAGCGACGGATGAAGGCCAGCCCCTCACCATGCTTCTCGGTATAGACACGGTAACCGTTGTCCTGCCGATCAGGCGGCGGCAACAAGCCCTGCTGTTCATAGAAGCGGATCGTCTGTGTTTCGACCCCTACCAACTGCGCCAACTGACCAATGCGCATCAGCCTCCTCCCCAACGGATTCTTTACTCTATTGACCTTATAGTAGCTTTATAGTTTTAAATGGTACCACAACATTGTTCAAGTGGAGTCGTATCATGAGCAAATCCTGTGGTGGCGCCTGTGGCGGTGATGCAACGTCCGCAGCGGATACCGATATACAGGCCTCCTCCGAGGCGCCAGGGAGATGGGTCAGTGTTTATGCCGTGCCGAAGATGGACTGTCCATCAGAAGAACGAATGATTCGCCTAGCCCTGAACGGCTTTGAGGAGATTCGGGCGCTGTCCTTCGACTTGTCGAACCGCCGGCTGAAGGTCGTGCATGACGGCGAGGTCGAGCCCGTCACCTCGAAACTGAAGACCTTGGGCTAGGCGCCTCGCTTCAGGAAACCGTCGCTGCAAATCCGGAGACCATCAAGGCCGCCGAGTTTTCGGCAGCTTCTGCTAAGCAAGAATCCGGGACCCTGCGCTGGTTGCTCGGCATCAATGCACTTCTGTTCGTGGTGGAAATGACTGCCGGTCTGATCGCCCGGTCCACCGGCCTGATTGGAGAATCCCTGGACAATTTTGCCGATGCGGCGGTGTACGGGCTTGCCCTTTATGCGGTTGGACATAGCGTGAAAATGCAGGTACGTGCCGCGCATCTTGCTGGTGTACTGCAACTGATCTTGGCTGTGGGCGTGCTCGTAGAGGTGGTGAGACGCTTTGTATTCGGTAGTGAGCCTGAATCGCTGGTGATGATGGCTATCGCATTCGTCGCATTGATTGCCAATACCAGTTGTCTGCTGCTCATATCCAAACATCGGGAAGGCGGGGCGCACATGAAGGCAAGCTGGATATTCTCGGCCAACGACGTGGTGATCAACCTGGGGGTCATCACCGCCGGCGCCCTGGTCGCGTGGACCGGTTCCAATTATCCGGATCTGATTATCGGCACCATCGCGGGGGCATTGTACTTAACGGTGCCAGACGCATTTTGGCGTTGAAGGGTTAAATAATGCTCATTATTGGCAAAAAGCTCTCGCCGTATGCCCTATTGTCCATATCGGGCCTGCTGGCAGCGTCTGATCAGGCTGTAAAGTGGCTGGTGCAGCAATCAATGGCCTATGGCGAGTATGTTTCGGTGACCCCGTTCTTTAACTGGGTGCACCTATGGAACACCGGTGCCGCATTCAGTCTTTTTGCGAATGGTGGAGGCTGGCAGCGCTACTTTTTTATCGGAATCGCGGTAGTGGTCTCGATTTTTCTGATCAAGCTGATCCTTGAAAATCGTCATAAAGGAGAAGCCATCGCTTACAGTCTTATCCTCGGTGGCGCCATGGGCAACCTGATTGACCGGGTCTTTCGCGGCTATGTTGTGGATTCCTTTGATTTCTATTGGCGAGACTGGCATTGGCCGGCCTTCAACCTGGCTGATATTGCAATTGTCCTCGGTGCCTTACTTTTCGTTTCCAGCAGCTTGTTGGGTAAAAAAGCAAACACCAATGCCGAGTCGGATGGATCTGACTGACACCTACGCCTATACAACACCATGACCGAACTTCCCGACAACATCCTTCACCTGCCGCAATACCAAGTACTGGGCTGCAAATCAACCGACGACGAAATGCACTTCCAGGTGGACGTGCCCGATCCCATCGCCTGCGAGGAATGCGGCGTGCAGGGTGAGTTCGTACGGTTCGGCAAGCGTGACGTTCCCTATCGTGATCTGCCCATCCACGGCAAGCGGGTCACTCTCTGGGTGGTCCGCCGCCGATACACCTGCCGGGCCTGCAAGACAACATTCAGGCCCCAGCTACCGGAGATGGTGGACGGATTCCGTATGACACTGCGGCTGCATGAGTACGTGGAGAAGGAATCCTTCAACCACCCCTACACCTTTGTGGCGGCACAGACCGGCCTGGACGAGAAGACGGTGCGCGACATCTTCAACGCCCGCGCCGAGTTCCTGGGGCGCTGGCACCGCTTCGAGACGCCCCGCATCCTGGGCATTGACGAGCTATACCTGAACAAGCGCTACCGCTGCATTCTGACCAACATTGAGGAGCGAACCCTGCTCGACCTGCTGGCCACCGCCGCCAGGACGTGGTGACCAACTACCTGATGAAGCTGAAAGACCGGCAGAAGGTCGAGATCGTCAGCATGGACATGTGGAACCCCTACCGGGCAGCGGTCAAGGCTGTGCTGCCCCAGGCCCGTATCGTGGTCGATAAGTTCCATGTGGTGCGCATGGCCAACGATGCCCTAGAGAGAGTGCGCAAGGGCCTCAGAAAGGAGCTGAAACCGTCCCAGAGCCGGACTCTCAAGGGAGACCGGAAAATCCTGCTGAAACGCGCTCACGAAGTCTCAGACCGGGAGCGCCTCATCATGGAGACCTGGACAGGCGCGTTCCCGCAACTGCTGGCCGCCTACGAGCACAAGGAGCGCTTCTACGGCATCTGGGACGCCACCACACGGCTCCAGGCAGAAGCCGCCCTGGACGAGTGGATAGCCACCATCCCGAAGGGCCAAAAGGAAGTCTGGAGCGATCTGGTCAGGGCAGTGGGAAACTGGCGCGAAGAGACCATGACCTACTTCGAGACGGACATGCCCGTCACCAACGCTTACACGGAGTCCATCAACCGACTGGCCAAGGACAAGAACCGTGAAGGGCGCGGTTACTCCTTCGAGGTGATGCGGGCACGAATGCTCTACACCACGAAGCACAAGAAGAAGGGGTATACGGATTTAATGGTTGATGGGGCACCTTTACCCCACCAACCTGATACCATTATCAGATGGTTGATAGATCGACTCCGTAGTTGAGTTCCTCTGCGAAGTCCGGCAGTCCGTAACCGATGGTTTTCTTGTAGAAAGGAGAGACCTTCGCAGTCGGTGCCTTCTTCTTGTGCTTCGTGGTGTAGAGCATTCGTGCCCGCATCACCTCGAAGGAGTAACCGCGCCCTTCACGGTTCTTGTCCTTGGCCAGTCGGTTGATGGACTCCGTGTAAGCGTTGGTGACGGGCATGTCCGTCTCGAAGTAGGTCATGGTCTCTTCGCGCCAGTTTCCCACTGCCCTGACCAGATCGCTCCAGACTTCCTTTTGGCCCTTCGGGATGGTGGCTATCCACTCGTCCAGGGCGGCTTCTGCCTGGAGCCGTGTGGTGGCGTCCCAGATGCCGTAGAAGCGCTCCTTGTGCTCGTAGGCGGCCAGCAGTTGCGGGAACGCGCCTGTCCAGGTCTCCATGATGAGGCGCTCCCGGTCTGAGACTTCGTGAGCGCGTTTCAGCAGGATTTTCCGGTCTCCCTTGAGAGTCCGGCTCTGGGACGGTTTCAGCTCCTTTCTGAGGCCCTTGCGCACTCTCTCTAGGGCATCGTTGGCCATGCGCACCACATGGAACTTATCGACCACGATACGGGCCTGGGGCAGCACAGCCTTGACCGCTGCCCGGTAGGGGTTCCACATGTCCATGCTGACGATCTCGACCTTCTGCCGGTCTTTCAGCTTCATCAGGTAGTTGGTCACCACGTCCTGGCGGCGGGTGGCCAGCAGGTCGAGCAGGGTTCGCTCCTCAATGTTGGTCAGAATGCAGCGGTAGCGCTTGTTCAGGTATAGCTCGTCAATGCCCAGGATGCGGGGCGTCTCGAAGCGGTGCCAGCGCCCCAGGAACTCGGCGCGGGCGTTGAAGATGTCGCGCACCGTCTTCTCGTCCAGGCCGGTCTGTGCCGCCACAAAGGTGTAGGGGTGGTTGAAGGATTCCTTCTCCACGTACTCATGCAGCCGCAGTGTCATACGGAATCCGTCCACCATCTCCGGTAGCTGGGGCCTGAATGTTGTCTTGCAGGCCCGGCAGGTGTATCGGCGGCGGACCACCCAGAGAGTGACCCGCTTGCCGTGGATGGGCAGATCACGATAGGGAACGTCACGCTTGCCGAACCGCACGAACTCACCCTGCACGCCGCACCCCTCGCAGGCTACTGGTGTAGGTGCTTCAAGCCGAAAATGTATGTCTTCATTCTGCTCATCAGAATCCACCAACTGGTACCCAGGAAGGCTTAACGAATTAATCATCTCCCGCCTTGATCAGAAAAACAGGTAGGTGGCGTAACCGGCAATCATCGCCATAGCAAAAATGACTGCTAAAAACGCCGCTAAAAGCTTCAGCGTGAACAAAGAGCGCAACAGAATGAGCTCAGTCAGGCTGGCTCCGGCACTGCCGATGATCAACGCTAGCACCGTCCCGGCACCCACGCCTTTGGCCATCAGAGCCGCTGCCAGAGGTATGACGGCTTCAGCGCGAATATACAACGGCACGCCGATGACAGCGGCAACTGGAATGGCAAAGGATTATCTGGGCCTGCATACTGCTCCAATAAGTCAGTGGGCATGAAACCATAGATCACGCTGCCAATCGCAATACCGATGAGCAGGTAAGGCAACACATCGATAAAGTCCGACCAAGCTTCCCGCCACACACCACTGTACTTCCCTTCTTTCTTAACCGTGACAGTGGGTTGACTGTCACAGCATTCGCTAGACGTAGAGACTGTTGTCTTCCTATCAGCCCCGCAAGAAGCCGTCTTCGGAGTGGTGTCGCAGCTGTTGGTGCCGCAACTCGATGCGGTCGATGTAGCACTGCACGGGCTTGCTGATGAACTACATCCACTGCTCTCTTGTGTCGCCGTCCGGCGCACATAACGCTCGAAGCCAAGCGTGTGAAGCAGCCATCCGGCACCTACCGCGACCACCAAAGCGGCGAGCACATAGATAGCAGTAAGTGTCCATCCAAACGTGGCAACCAGCAGGCCGACGACGATAGGATTCAGCAACGGAGATGAGAAAAGAAACACCATCATCGGCCCAAAACCGGCCCGTGCCCGAATCAACCCTTTCAACATGGGGATAGTCGAGCAACTACAGAAGGGCGTTATAGCTCCTAAACCAGCAGCAAGAAAATAGCCTCGCTTCCCACTGGAAGTCAGTAACGCTTCCACCTTGGATGGTGGGATGTGACGTTGAAGAACTCCGACCAGCAAGCTAATGCCAATGAATAAAACCGATAGCTCGATAGCGAGAAAGGCGAACATGCCTAGAGCGTCTTGGAGTTGAGATGACATTCAATATTACTCCTATATTTCTAGTATTGTCGAAATGATGTACGCAGCCTACTTGCGTTTATCCGACCTGTCAACTATAATTCTAGAAACATCGAATTATTGGGGCGTGCTATGGATCACGAAAAGGTTGCAGCCAGCTTAGCTGAGCTAGGGAATAGTCACCGACTGTCCGTGTTCCGCTTTCTGGTCAAAGCTGGCCATGATGGGGCTTCGGTCGGAGATATCCAGAAGGGGCTGGGTATTCCTGCTTCGACGCTATCACATCACCTTGCGCGCATGGCCAAGGTAGGGCTGATCCGGCAGGAGAAACATAGCCGCACGATTGTCTGTATACCCGAGTATGGGCACCTAGAGAATTTGATCGGTTTCTTACAAGAGGAATGTTGTGCAGGTGTCCGGATTGCGCATGAACCAGAACCGCTTTGACGCTTGCCCAGCTCTCGCTGTCCTCCCTAGTCAGCATCGCTATGAAGACTCAGGCGAAGGTGGAAACAGAAAATTGGCAGTAGAGTAGGCTGAAGAGGATCAATCAGATAATCCGCTGAGAAAGATTTTCTTCTTTACATCTTTGGCATTTTATCAACCAGAAATTCCGGATACCCGAAGAAGGCACCGACTGCGAAGGTCTCTCCTTTCTACAAGAAAACCATCGGTTACGGACTGCCGGACTTCGCAGAGGAACTCAACTACGGAGTCGATCTATCAACCATCTGAGGGTGGTATCAGATTGATGGGGTGAAGGTGCCCCATCAACCATTAAATCCGTATACCCGGAAAGTGGAAGCCAAAACCACCGTTGGCTATATATCTCTGAACCAAAGCAACAATACCGGCCCAAGCAACCGGCGAAATTACCTGATCTATGCGAGGAACAGGTCCGTTCTCGCGATCACTGAAGTAGTCCGTCACTTTTTCTCTCCCATACTAGAACGCTAAAAGGGCGCCCCTCTACGCACAAGGCCCCGGATTCTGAGGCCAGGGCTTGGGTACAGCGGGCTTTTTCCTCGCTGTTAGCTTGGATACGTCGCATAACAGCTTTTGTAGCGCTGAAGCAACGACTCCAGGAAAGCAGTCACGCTCGAATCGTGCTGGAGAAACGACTTCACTTGGTTTATTTCGTGCTCTTCCAGATCCGCCGTATCTTCGTCAACCGTGCCTGCCCAATCCGAAAGTACGTCCTGCCACTGCACGTCTTCCTTTTCCGATATCCCAAAGTGCTCCTCCAGCCACAAATAGGCTTCAGCTTCACCGCCGAAACCCTCTGGCCCCAGATGCGATCCATTTCAGTTGGAACTGACTCGATTAATTCTGATCTGGTTACATGTTTCATCGCTCGGTTTCCTAGATCAGCACTCAACCAATCGTGTGTATTGGAGTACGGGCTCCCCGGACTCGGAGTCGATGCCTGCAGTTGGTGAATCTGAAATGATCTTGGATGCAACCCGCTGAGAGGCGATATTGTCTGCGCCTACCACGGCTTCAACATAGAAAGACTTCGCACCGTGACGACCAAGCCCGTGACGCAACTCTTGAATACCCTGCTCAATGATCATGCCTGCCCAACCACGATTGCAGTACGCTTCGGGTACTGCATACCCCAGGTTGAAGCAAGGCACCCCGTCAATGGGTTCATGGTGGACAAAAATGGCGATCGCCTTCACTCGCCCATGTTCAATCCGAGCATATGTGTAGCGGATTACGCCATTCGGTTGGTCAAGAACAACTCTGACACCAGGACTCAACTCAGTGGGGTCAGTCGGCATACCTCGGCGAACCTCCCTTTGCAGGCTGACCAAGGCATCCATCGGATCTGCGATTCTCATAACGTCCCTCACTTCCAACACTAGATGTTGCGTTCGATAATCTGCTCAGCAACACCAGATGTAGTGCCGCCACGGTTTCCTATCTGCTTTCAACCAATTGCTGGGCTAGGTCCTGGAACGCTTGGTCCTCTGGCCCATTCCGCCTGAACGCATAAATCAATGTCAGCATAAAGTTGTAATTTCTGGCATCCATCGCACGCAGCTGAGAGCCTAAGTCGAACGGATATTCTTTGGCGTCCCACAGATGCAGTACAAGTGCTTGCAGCGGTGGTTGCTGCAAGATCGTCTTGGCATGAATGGCAAACTCGCTGGTAGATTCGATGGGCATATTGCTTTCCTTGCTCTATATGGGTCGCCGATCACCGAGCCATCACATTGTGAAGACCTTGTAAATTCGGTTCGCGTCCCAATTCATGGTGACAAATGACTTAACGTCGCCTTCTAAGAACAACGCGCCTTCAAAACTACGTTCGCTGTCGTTGGTTATGAAGAGATATATCTGATCATTTTGCTTTTCAAGACTCCAGCCAACGCTCGCTAGGTTAGCAGCCCATCGCCCTAACTCAGGAGAGCCATCAGGCAACCACATTCTTGCCGTATCGCCGCGCGTCTTTATAAAATCCCACACCGAATCAGGCGTAGCCTCTACGCCGCCAGTCATCTCAAACGTATCGTCAAACCCATCGATATATCTCACAGGGGCCTTCTTCTCTACCACCTGATCTTGATCGTCAGTGTCCTGCCATTATTAAATCTGATACCGCGCCCAAAAGTGGTCACTCTATGGTCCTCGCAATAGTTTCGTTTTCCCATCTATTCGCAATAGGGTCGGATCAGATCAGGCCAGTGCCTCAACCAGTGCTTGCGACAGGCCCCCTTCATTAGCTCCCAAATCGACAGCTTCCATAACCTGCAATCGAGCGTACTTCTCGCCATCGATGATGATCTGTCCAGCAAATGTTTGCGCTGGCCAGCGGATCAACAGGCTATGACGGTGTTTCGGTTCGTCACCCCCATCGTATTTCGAGACGACAGCTCCGGAACGCATATCTATGACAACGCTATGCAACAGCTGGGAGTGGAACTGAGGGAGAGTAGCGAGAAATTTTAGAAGGGGATGGTTCGATGAAGTCATGACTTGCTCCTTGTAATCTGATGGTAATTTTGCGTTCAGGACAATCGCAGCGCCGGTTTCCTATCTACTTACATCCAGTGACTGCCGGTGTCTTCGAACGTCATCGAGGCGGGGGCCGACTCTTTCAAAACACGGCGATCAGCTTGAAGTGCAACAACCAACGGCGGATCCGTATCGGCCTTGGGCAGTAAGCGAAATCAACGGGGTCAGGGGTTTGGTTCCCCTCATCATCAAATGGTCCGTTGAGGGCGTCACGGGCCAGTCGCACCCGATGACTCTCATCGCAGAAAGGACATTGGAAAGTGGCCCATTCAGGCCATAGTGCGTTCGTCATGGGATCATTCCTTCGATTTAGCGGACGCGAGATAGGCGCCCTTTAACTGGCTTAGCCCCGACTGGCGGGCTTGTGGGTGCAGCGATTTTCCTTATCATCGACTGATCACGATTGGCTCAGTTGCAGTCCTGCCGGCTGACAAGAATGGACATCACCAACTTGCCGTCCTTCCCGACATAGTTATATCGGTAGGATCCTCCAAGATCCAAAAATGGCCTCACCATGGCCGGCGTTGAACAAACCTGGCTGACAAGTGATGGAGCAATCGATTTCCTCACTGCGACTGGTCGAGTTCCAGAGAGGAGTACCGCGGGAATCGGTACCAATACCCCCACTCCCTACCTTTCCCTGTGACGTCGTAAAGCTGAGTATCAGCATCCACCATTTTCGGGAGACCCTGTGTTGCCCTTGGAATACCTCGGGAGAACAACTCTCGAAAAAAATCGTCCTCAGACATCCCTTTTGCGGCCAGAGCCTGACGAGTTGCTTCCGCGGAGACGCCTCCTCCAACAGCTCCACCAGCTGTGCCAGCGGCTGTTCCGAACGCCTGCCCAAGCTTTCCAGCGAATGCACTTCCTTGAGCAGCAAGCATGGCACTCAAGACCACGCAGAAACTGATTCCCCGCGGAACCCTGCTTACAAATTCACTCATTCTCATTGTCCTTCCCTGCACGACGGGTTTCCTACTTGTCTGTCTTCTGCGAGTTGCTTTGCTCGCACGCTTGAATGGCTGCGTTGGTCGCCTGGATAACCTCATCCAATCGGCGGCGAATGATCGGCAAATCGGATGCCGTCAGGGCATACCCGATAGCCAGTACCGCGCCCAGTTCCTTAGCGGCTTGTGATGCAACAGCTTCCAGTGTGCGGGGTGCTTCAAGCTGGTTCATGGTCGCGGTTTCCCTTAACTTTACTCAGCAGCGGCTAGTGCTGCGTTGTGCATGGACACAATGTAGGCAGCCAGGGCTGCGCCCCCTGAAAATGACCGATGCGCCAGCCTTCATCCTCCGAGTCGCTGACCAGGAAAATCTCATCTGCACAGTTGGACTCCCATGGCATCCTTACATCATCAGAGAGCGTGCTTAGCGGGCCTGCTTGATCAGTAGTCATCACGCGTTTTCCTCAATGATTCGGTTTTTCCTGGAGCGAGGTGGAGCACGCTTCAAGCGCTTTGCCTGTCAGCACATTCAGCTCAATCGCTCGCTCGCGAATGTCATCCAGATTATTTCTGTAGAAACCTGGCGACCCAGAACGCTGGATTGCAGGAATGGATTCGAGCCAGTGCTGCATGTCTATCAAGCGATACAACAATGCCCTCAGAGGCCCAGCGACGGCTGAGGGAAACTGTGCAAGCGAAGAAGCTGCGGCCAACAGATCTGGAATGTGCTTTTGAAAGTCGCCGTCATCGGGATCGATGTTGATAAAACCATCATCCTCGGAATATGCAGAGTCGGTTGTTTCTATAAATCGGTCTAATGACCGGTTCATTCTGAGCAACGACGGGTAGAAGTTGAGGATTAGGTTTTTCGCCTTTTCTGCATTGTCAGCTGCCTTTGCCCGTCTTTGGCTCAAGCTCGTAATAGCGGGAATTGCCACAGCAACGCAGATTGCTGCTACCGATCCTACAGCTTGGATCCAAGCTGCTTGTTCTGATGAAGAGATGCTGGTCCACCACTGGATTAACGCCATATCGAATCTCCTTTTGGAGGCTCATAATATAGTTTGACACAAAGCCCCCCGGATTCCGTGGCCTCCAGCGATGCGGCCTACCGCAGCAAACGAATTATAGTTTGACACAAGCAGATGCTTCATCGAAAAAGGCACTCTGCGGCGAATAATATAGTTTGACACAACCAGGGACGAGCTCACTTTAGGCGGACTCATCAACCCTGTAGGCCTTCAGCTCAAGCCAGCTATGCATGCTCAAGCGCTCTCGATGGACCTCCGTACCTAGGGATCTGCCGTAACATCAACGACTCGAAGCTCTAGCCGAGCCCTGTTCAAGGGATTGAGCGATAGCTAACGCTCTTAGAGCTGACGTCCAGAGGCCTACAAGGTGCAGTGAAGTCCAGCATTGAACGATAAGAGGATGTCTGAACGCTCATCATCCCGAGAACTGTGTGGAACAGATTGTCATGGCTCAACGGTGAGCTTGCCTGGGCTCTTAGACAACCGACATCGAGTCCTTCGTTCTTCGCCATCGGGTCAGACATCCAGAGCACCAATGGAACCTTGGTTTGCTCACTAGGAGCCATCGCATAGGGCAACCCATGTAGGTAGAGACCGCCCTCACCCAGCGACTCCCCGTGGTCAGAGACGTACATGAGTGCAGTGTCGAATCTAGTGTTCGCAGCGAGAATATCGATCAGCGCAGATGTCACGTAGTCGGTGTACAAAATCGAGTTATCGTAGGCGTTGACCACCTCTTGCTGCTTACATTTGTCGAGTTCATTCGTCTCGCAGACAGGCTCGAATTTCCTGAATTGCGAGGGGTAGCGCTTGTAGTAGGCAGGGCCATGGCTTCCTTTGTAGTGGAGCACTAGAACAGCATCACCCTCCAAGCTCTTGATGAAGTCCTCCATCTCAGCGAGTAGTACCCCGTCCTTGCACTCGTCACTGGTGCATAGCTGGGAGTCTGTACTGAGGGCAACCTTGCGGTTGGGGACGCGGTCACAGACCCCTTTGCATCCCGAATTGTTATCAGTCCACATGACGTTGATGCCAGCCCGCTGAAGCACGTCAAGCAACCCTTCACGACTCTTGGCTAAGCCATCTTTGTATCCATCCTTTCCGACATCGAGAAACATACACGGCAGCGAAACTGCAGTAGCTGTGCCGCAAGAACTGACGTTCGAGAAACTGATTACATTGCGCTTTTGAAGCTCTGGATTGGTCTCACGTGAGTAGCCGTTGAGAGAGAAGTTGGCAGCGCGCGCGGTCTCTCCCAGAGCCAGTACTAATAGCTTGGGCTTTCGAACTGCACCTTGACGATTTACCACTGCATCGGAACCTATGACCGTCAGTGTTTTAGGCGTGGCCAGTTGGCGTTTCAGGTACCCATGACCGGCTGCAAACAGATTGGTAGGTACCAGAATAAGTCGAATCTCTCGGTTATTTCTCAGCAAGGAGGCATACGACTGATACTGACTCAGCAGGATGCCGGAAAGGGCGACCAGCGCTAGTGAAAGGACAACAAGTCTACTGGCCAGGGCCTTCGCCCAAGGCTTTCGCCGGATGGGAACCTGGCTAATTATGTAAACGGGCAAGCCTCCTACAATGGCAACCCAAAGGAAAAGCTTCCAATTCAATAACTCGAACACTTCACCGATGTCGGTCTCCACAACGTTGGTGAACATTGTGTAGTCAATAACGATACCGTAAGTACTCATAAAGTAGCTTGCAAAAGCCGCACTAATCAGGACTAGGCACAGCAGTGGTTTGGCGAGCCGCCACCACGACAACAAGCTGAGCACTGTAAAAACCCAAGCGAACACAAGCACCGGCAGGCTGCCGGCAAGCAACCAGTTAATATCATTTTTCTTGAACACCAGCTTCCAAATCAGCGCCCAAAGCTCAGAGTTTGCGAAAGTCAGTAACCAAGCAGTTACGAAACCGACTAACAGATTAGTACTGACTCCCTCCTTCCGAGCATTACGAATAAAAAGTGCCAATTTTCCAGGCAGGGTTTTAACGTCGAATTCTGGAGGTGTCATTATCAAGCTCTGAGATGCTGCTCACCCATAGCGCTTGCTATGGAATTTACGGAGGTAACACGCAAGCCATCGACCAACACTGGACGGGCATGCGGTGTCGGGGCACCGGAGACCATGAGCTTCGGGACTTGAGAGCGCTTAGGATTCGTAAGGCAGAAGGATTAGAGGAGGAATGGATTTTTCTAGAGTCATTATTTCTTTCATCTGATAACTACACGATGACCTCCTGATTACAATGTTGACAGAATCAGCGCAACGACTTCCCGTTTGCTATCGCTAACGTTATGCTAAAAAGTAGCCAATACTAAGCCGTCAAATACTTCATACTGCATGCGCAAATTAATCATATGTCAACAGCAAGTCTAGCTAGATCTATCGCGCGTTACATTTGAACTTAGATCACTAATTAGAAGTCCATGTTCTTGAGCGGATGATCATTTATCCGACACCGCTCGTAGATCACCCATTAATGAGGGCGAACGTCATGAAGTTTTTCAAAGATCTCTTGGGTAGCAATCACGGTCGAGGGAGCCACAGCGGCGGCAAACACCACGACAGGGGGCATGGAAGCGCTCGACACGAGCGGCGTGATGATCCTCAAAACTGCGAAAGTCGCAATCATTCAATCGACGGCACACCCCCGGCAGCCCAATCCTCAATCAAAGCTCCACAGAACTGTAGGCAGTGCAGGACCACAAACGAACCGTCAGCGCGTTTTTGTCTAAACTGCGGAGTACCACTAACAAATGGTTGCTCCGCCTGCGGCTCTCCAATGAGTGCCGGAGCAAGATTCTGCAGCCAGTGTGGTCAAGCAGCTCTCTAAGGCAAGCTAGCCAGAAAAGACAACGCGACTAGAGCTCTACACAAGGAGAAATACGTGGGGTCAAATCATGATCATGGTAGTGCTGCGGTGCGTGAAGGGCATCAGAAAAAGCTGGTCATGGCGCTAGCCTTGACTGGCAGCTTCATGATCGCAGAGGTAATTGGCGCGTGGATAACCGGCAGCCTAGCGCTTTTGTCGGACGCTTCTCACATGTTTACGGACACCGCCGCTTTGGCGATCTCATTGATTGCACTTCAGATTGCCAAGCGTCCCGCGGACCAGAAAAGAACCTTTGGCTATGCGCGCCTGGAGATTCTCGCGTCCACATTTAACGCCGTGCTGCTTTTCTTGGTGGCAATGTACATCTTGTATGAGGCCTACCAGCGTTTCTTCATGCCCGCGGAGATCGCCACCGGGGCGATGATGTGGATCGCGATCGCTGGATTGATCGTGAATCTCATTTCGATGCGACTACTCGCATCTGCCAGCAATGAGAGCCTCAACGTCAAGGGGGCCTACCTCGAAGTCTGGAGCGATATGCTCGGCTCGGTGGGCGTGATCATCGCAGCTCTCATTATCCGGTTCACGGGGTGGGGCTGGGTAGACACGATTGTCGCCGTTGCAATTGGCTTATGGGTATTGCCGCGCACATGGCAATTGCTTCGCGAGAGCTTGGGCATTCTTATGGAAGGGGTTCCCAGAGGCCTGGAAGTTGAGGCAATCGAGTCCACTATCCTCAGTGTCGAGGGGGTGACTGGCGTCCATGATCTGCACGTTTGGGCGGTGAGTAGTGGCAGTAACGTACTGACATCGCACGTTGTAGTGCGGGACTCAGCAGATGCAGACACTGTACTGGCGGCTGTCGTCGACGCTGTCAGCAGTGCATTTGAAATACACCACTGCACCATTCAGATCGAGCGCGAATCGTTCCACGAAAGTACTCCATCGCCGACCCACTGACATCAGTCGGTAACTTCTGACCGCCATTGACACCTTCCAAGTCGAAAGTGTCAATGAGCGGGAGTAATTTGCGAACACCTGTGAGCCAATGCTTGGGAGCACCCAGTTGTGGTTGCTCACCGACTATTTATGCACTCACCATTCACCAAGTAGCGAACCATGTGTAGTTCACCTTTAGAATCCTCATAGCTCATCATGCTATTGACGCTGCCACATTGACGAACGTTAGGCGATACGTACACTAGCTTACTAACGTCCAACTTTATACCGTAAGCGTAGTCTTCAACTTCAGGCATAGGCTTCTTCGTGCTCTGTGCGTAGCGCGCGGTAGCGTCTTTGGCAGACCGCTCAAGTTCCTCATTGGCCTGCATACTACTGTGGGCATTTGTCGACAGCGCGGAAAAAAGCATGAACACGGCGATAGCAGATCTAGTTGTTTTCATGATAAGTCCATTAATAAAAAAAGCGCCCTAAACAGGGCGCTAAAATTCACCTTACCAAAGGAGCAGATGGTTCTAAGGCGAATGCATCGGCGTGAGCAGATTTTCGGAGCATAACGCCCCAAAGCAGCGCTGCCTGCGTGCTGCGGTCAAAATAACAAAGGCGGCTGACGACAAGATGATGGTGCAATTACAATTTGGACATGTAACAGATTGTAATTGCAGAGTAGATTCCCTGCCTACTTGGGATGAAAAGACAAGCACGTCTAATGCAGAGAGGCCCTGATCGCTGAGTCAAATTAGCGACGCCTGCCAAGGTGTCATTGGGTGCCGCGCGCAGGCCCCAACTGTTCTGGCAGAAATGCTGTCCGTGAACGGCCGAATCCTCCTCAACCACCAGCGCAGAAAGCCGCTGGAAGCCGCAGGATCCGCTATGCTGAGGAAGGTAAGTCAGCGTGACTGTCAGCAGTCTTGCTACTACATTACAAATTTGTAGGATTTCGCCGCAGCTACCTTCTTCGCGTTAAGATTCGAGTGCAATCAGGTGACCAAGGCGTACGCACAGAAGTAGCGAATACCACACTATATGCCCTCGGCTAAACTTTCAAAAAATGAAAGCTTTTTGTGGATTAGGCCAACTCCTTCCCATACTTTGAGATAGGTTATGCGCATTTTAATAGTGGAAGACGAAATTAAAACTGCTGAATATCTTCAGCAGGGCCTATCCGAAAGCGGATACATCGTAGACATCGTGCATAATGGCGTTGACGCCTTGCACCAGTTCTATACCAACGACTACTCGCTCGTTCTACTGGATGTTAACCTCCCAGGTATTGATGGCTGGGACTTGTTGGAGACCATCCGGAAAACCAGTAGAGTGCGCATCATCATGCTGACTGCCCGCGGGCGCATAAATGACAAGCTCAAAGGCTTGGACGGCGGGGCTGATGACTATCTCGTGAAGCCGTTCGAGTTTCCAGAGTTGTTAGCCCGTATTCGCTCATTGCAGAGGCGCGGTGATGAGTTGGTCGAGAAGACCCTACTTAAAATTGCCGACCTGGAGCTTGACTCCGTACGGCATAGAGTCTTTCGCGGCAGCACACGCATCGACCTCACCACCAAGGAGTTTGCCCTCCTGCATCTGCTCATGAGCAGAGCGGGCGAAGCGCTGACCCGTTCACAGATCATCTCGTTGGTATGGGACATGAATTTTGACTGCGACACCAATGTCATCGATGTCGCTATTCGGCGCTTACGCTCGAAGATTGATGATCCATTTGAAACCAAGCTAATTCATACGCTTCGAGGCGTTGGGTACGTTTTTGAGGAGCGCGCATGAGGCCTTTCAGCCTGGCTGCGAAGCTAGGATTAAAAGTTGGATTGATGAGCGCAGGGTTGCTGCTTCTGTTCGCCACCTTCGGGTACCTGATGGTGGGTCAAGCTCTTGAAAGAAACGCCAGAACTGACCTCGAAGTGAAAATGGAAGGAATGGCTCACAACCTTTCTACCATCTCGGATATCTCCGGGGTCAATGCAGACGCGCACCAGCTCGTTGATCTGGTCATGGGCCACAATAATCTGTATGTGAGCATCTTCGATTCAACAACGAGCAGACAGCCGCTGCTCTCGATCGGCTCGAAGCAGGTGAATCTAGAGGTACGCAAATTCAACGCTGGAGCGACGGCGCAAGAACATGAGTGGCGCGACACCCAGGGCCGCCCACTACTCAGCACGTCCCGCGTAATGCGCTTGGATGATGGCACCGAAGTAAGCGTCTACATGACTATGGACCAGTCATCCAATGAGGCTCTGCTCGACGCACTGCTTACCTGGGCTCTGATGATGTCCCCCGTTATTCTCTTGCTCATCCTAGCTATTGGCTGGTGGACTGTGCGACGTGGCCTGCTGCCCTTAACAAAGTTCCTGAAGGTTGCCTCCAAAATTTCGACCGAGAGCCTCGAGCATCGCCTGCCGGCAGATGGAATGCCGGCAGAGCTCAAAGAGCTCGCAGACGGAATCAATATCATGCTGGCTCGACTGGACGATGGGGTTCAGCAGCTTTCGCAGTTCTCTGATGACCTTGCCCATGAGCTCAGAGCACCATTGTCCAATCTGATGGGGAAAGCCCAGGTTGCCCTGACCCGAGAGCGGTCGCTGTCCGAGTACCGCGAGGTTCTCGAGTCCTGCACAGAAGAACTGGATCGGATGAGCCGTATGGTTTCCGACATGTTGTTCCTAGCGCAGGTCAGTCATCCTGCATCCATGGTTGAGTTCGAAACCGTATCCTTGGTCGATGAGATTCAGCGTGTTTGCGATCTCTTCAGTATTTCGGCTGAAGACGGCGAGATCCAACTCCAGATTTCGGGCAGCGACGACGCCGTGCGCGGTAATCGTCTGATGATTCAGCGTGCCGTCTCGAATCTGCTATCAAATGCTATCCGATACTGCCCCCGAGGTCGCACGGTCTACGTGAAGGTACACCGCAGTGCAAACGGTACTACTTTAAGCGTGGGCAACCCGGGGCGCGGGATTGCTAAAGAACACCATGCCCATTTGTTTGAACGGTTCTACCGCGTGGACAAGAGCCGAGCACGGAGTGAAGGTGGTACAGGGCTTGGCTTGGCCATCGTTCAATCGATTATGAGCCTGCACCAAGGTTCGGCGGGTGTGGAAGTGACTGATGAAAACTTCACCTGGTTTCACCTTAACTTTCCTCAACCCCAGCTCAACCACTCTACGATGAGCGCCGCCTCGATCGCGTGATCAAAAAGGCCCGTCAATAGACGGGCCTTTTGCTTTATTCCAGAGCATCAGTCCCTAAGGACCACAGGATCCATCGGGGCCCTTAAAATCACTGACTTTATGATCTGTTGCTCTTCTGGGTTGGCGTTTTTCCAAAGCTGTGAGAAATATTGAGCGTTGACCTTTTCTTGAGCGCTCACACGGCCGGCTGCATCAATCAGACGCATGGTCGAGTACGAACAGATCAATGCCAGGATGAAAAATGCTGTCGCCACCACCATTACGTAACGCTTGGCCAGTGCCGGTGCACGCTTGAGTTCTGCGAGCGAAGCATTCGCGGCACTGGTAGCGATCGAAAGCTCTGAAATGAGAGGCTGGATGGCACTGTCGACTCCACGGTAAGCGGCAGAGTACGCTTTTGTCGCGGCGCGTAAGGCGACCTCTTCACCATCGGACCAAGCCTTCTCAGCCTTCCGAACCTCCCCGTGAATCTGCCGACCTATAGCCTCTACCTGCTCCACCATCTCGTTCGACCTCTCCAAGACAGCGCTAGAAAGCCGTGTCTGAGATGTCAGCTCATCGACCTGGGCAGAAAGATTTTCAGCGCAGCGGCGAAAATCATTCATGGCAACTGCCCAAGGCTCAATTTCATTCATAGCTATCTCCTGGTGCGGACTGCAATGCCGCACGAAACTACGGTGGTAGATATCAAAATTGTAATTTACTGGATAACTGAAATTTTCTTTCAGCAATTCCGGCGATAGGTCTGATCCTTCCAGATCCAGACTTAGAACGCATCCTGCCGCACGCTAAAATTACGGAATTGTAATTAATACCTCACCTTGTCGTTAGCTTCGCTTCCCTAAACTACAAAACAACAAAGACCCCTAGTCAGGGAGGTCTAGTAAATACCGAGGTTCAACATGAAATTTGTAAAATCTATCGCTCTTGGAAGCTTGCTGTTCGGTCTGATGACTACCGCCCATGCTGAAGACGGATTTGATCGAGCGAAAAAATTCAACGAAAATTTCCGGGCTGAGCAGGCACGCATATGGAGCGATGATTCATCGGATCAGAAAAAGCAGCAGGTCGCTCAAGAGAAACAAAAAGAGCGCAAAGATGCCAAGGAAAAGTCCGATAACTGATCGACGATAAACTAGGAACTCTGATGAGGGTAGCAGTCAACAAAAAAGCCAGGTTAATACCTGGCTTTTTTTCATCCTAAATTTAGCCCTCGTTCTTCTGATAAGTTTTCGTGCTGCTTTCTATGGCGAGGCTTTGGGCATTTTTCTCGTCGGCGTTCCAACGGCATAGCAGTAGTTGGCTGGCGTTGGCTTCTGTGATCTTGGTGCACTCCAGGCCGGTAGGCAGCTCAGCATTGCTGTCGCGCAAGCGCCTCGATAGATAAAACAAGCCACTGCTTGGCCATTTGGCAGGATCCTTGATGTGCTCGGATTTGCCAGTGCTGTAGAACTCGGATGAGTACGACCGGCGTCCCGGATAGATCAGGGGGCCCGGCTGAGTAGACTGAGCATTGAGCCAAGCCTGGATCACATCCCGCTGATTCTGAGGCCGCGTTTCCATTGCGCCAGCGTAAATTATGCCCGCTCCTATCATTGGCAATATCAAAGCACTCATAGCAGCAGCCCATGTAGTCTTCGGGCCGGTATCGCTGACCCGGCCCGACAGCAGCAAAGCCCAGGCTGGGAGCGCAGGAAGCAGGTAGGTCCACAGAATGTTGCCGGCGAACGTGAAGAAGACCGGAGTAGCCAGCGCCCAGAGCCAGAGGTAGGCCTCAAACCGCTGCAGCGACGCACGCCTACGGATCAGCAATGGAAGGAAGAATACCCACGGAAGAAGCGCTAACCCGAGCTGTAGCCAGATGGTCCCGTATGGCTTGGCGTGGGCGCTGCCGTAAAGATCACCAGCCCAGTTGCTAACGACGTAACGGCTCCAGTGCTCACCAACGAAAAAGTACTCCATAAAGCCTGGTGTCTTCATCTCAGCCAAGACGTACCAAGGCACAGAGATGCCGAGCATAAGACCCAGGCCGCCAGCCCAAGGTAGCCTTAGCACCCGTTTCCATTCCTTGTAAATCACGATCCAGAGGAATGCCGGCGCCCCTACTAGCACCAGGGTCAGCGGGCCTTTAGCAAGCAGACCTAGCCCCAAACCTGCGAACATCAGATAGGCGTACGCTTTGTCGGCGCATTGCATCCAACGCCAGAACCCATAACTGGCCAGCAAAATTGAGAACGATAGAACGGGGTCGGTCAGTACGACTCCGCTGGAGACCAAGCCAAGCGTTGTGCTGGAAAAGATTATTGCCGCCCAAATGCCCGCGTTACGCGAGAAATGCTGCGTACCGAGCTTGATGATGATGAAACAGCTAGCCAGGTGCAGCAGCCATGCAGGGAATCGAGCAGCGAACTCATTGACCCCGAAGATCGTCATGCTCGCGGCTTGCGTCCAGAAAGACAGTGGTGGTTTGCCCCAAAACGGTACCCCGTAATCGAACATGGGCGTGATCCAGTCATTCAGCTCGACCATTTTTCGCGCCATTTCGGCATAACGGGCCTCCGATGTGTCCATCAGGGGGTAGACACCCAATCCTGATAAACGTAGGACCAAAATAGCGCCCAATATCCGCCATAACGTCTGCTCCCTCTTCAAACTCAGCATTTCTTACCCTCGAACGATGAGACCGAAGGGTGGATAGACGCGCACTCCGCTTTGGGACTGTTTTTCAAGAAATACTGGGGGCGGCGCTTAACCTCTGCGAGTGTCAGGCCAAGGTACTCCCCCACCATGGCGACACCGACGCACATAAATGAGGCCATTCCGACGAGCAGATGATGGACATCGAAACTACCAGCCACGAGGGCTGCGAGCATGTAGCAGAAGCTGGAAACGAAGAGTGCAAAGCTAGCGAGACTGAAGATACGCAGCGGCTTGCGAGAAAAACTGAGAATGCTCTCGATGGCAAGATTGATTAGTCCAGCCACGTTCCACTTGCTGCTCCCTGCATGACGAACAGCGCGATTATAGGGTAGTTCAAAGGTGCGAAAGCCTACCCAGCCGATCATGCCCTTAAGGATGCTGGAACGCTCATCCAATGCTCGAATAGCTGCAAGCGGAGCGGGTCCAATCAAGCGAAAATCGCTGACATCGGCGGGCAAATCCACTTTATCCACCAGACGCTGCATGACCCAATAGTAGGCTCGAGCGCTCATGCGCTTGAAAAGCGAATCGCCGGTTCTCAGATTGCGCTGCATGTTCACCACGTCATAACCCTTTTGCCAGAACTCCACCATGCCGGGAATGAGCTCAGGCGGATCTTGCAAGTCGACGTCAATGAAGATGAGCGCGCTGCCGCGAGCATGATCTATCCCAGCCCTCAACGCGGCCTCCTTTCCAAAGTTTCGACTCAGGAAAAGGCATCGAACAGCCGAGCCATCCTGATACTCACGCAGCAGCTCTGCAGTACCATCATTGCTGCCATCGTCGATGTAGAGAATCTCGCAAGAAACAGGTAGCCGCTTAACAACTTTGGTAACGCGTTGGTGGAACTCTGGAATGGTGTCTTCTTCTTGAAAGCAGGGAACCACAATGGTCAACAAGGGATCAGGGCGCTCGGGAAACCGATTTAATGTCTGCATGGCTGAATGTCCAGAAACGATGTGCAATGAATCCAAGTGCCGTAAGGGCTATAGTCACTAAGGCCTGGGCGATAAGCGGTGAGAAACTTAATTTAATGAGTACCCAAATACCCACTCCGTTACCTAGGTTTGCTGCCAGAGCGACAAGTGTGAACCTAATAGGCTGGAGCACTCGAGAACCATCTGCCTTAAAACAGTGCGCTCGATTACCGATGAAGCTTGCAATAGCACCTACCATGCTGCCACATATACTGGCCGACACGGGATCAGCAAGCTCCGCTTCGATAAGCGCCAAGAAGATTGCATAATGTATCGCTGTCGCTATTGATCCGACGCCTAAATATCGGAACAGCAAAAATACAAGAGGCGGGCATTTGGTTTCCATGTGCTGAGACTATGGAAGCAAAGGTGAAAAAAAAGTGAATCAAATGTCGGTAGAAAACTGGGGAGCAGATGCCGATTATAGGGTTAAAACTTTACGGAAAACCTAGCACGCCAAAATATCAAAAAGATTTCCTCATAATTACTTTATTGAAATCAACCTCGCCAAATAACAATTAGATTACGCGGAAATTACAATATTGATAGTATCGGGAACTGCAGATCCACATTGAGATAAATTCTCCCCGCACAAGGGGAATAAATGGCTACACAAAATGAAACATCTACTGGCATTACTGTTTCTTGCATTCCTGACATATTGGATGATCTGCCAATTGATAAACAGTTAGCGCTAGAATTTTTCTCAACCGTACGTTGTGCAAATTTTAAACAGGCAGCCAGGGCGCTCAACCTACCTGTAGTAGGCCTTCGGAGGCGCCTGGAAAAGCTAGAGGAGCACATCGGTTCTCCTGTATTCGTCTATAAAAACAACAAGCTTGCTCTGACTCGAATAGGCGACAAGGTCAGCCATTACCTTTCGCAACTTTTTGGCCCTGAGGGCCTTGGAAAAGCCGGCGACACGGGCATCCCGGGGCTCACGCTTGCGATCACAGAACCGGTACTCAGCGATATCGTCAATCGAGATCTCGTCGCCTACGTTCGGGATCATGCTGAAATGCAACTGGAGATCCACTCTGAGTGCACCCCGAAAATGCTCAATGGATGTGACGTCGATGTGGGTATTGTTCTCGTGACACCATCTGATGACGATGCCTTCGATCGCTACCCCGAGTACAGGTTCGAACGGCTTGGCCGGATCGGACACGCGTTATTTATCTCAAGCCGCTACTCAAGAAGTGTCACGGTCCCAGTGGCGAGTGATGACCTACAGAATTTTATGCTCGTTCTTCCTTGGGACGATGACATTCTCTCGGGTTCCAAAAATTGGGCCTCTATAATTTCCGGCCACCGAGGAGGGACGACCAGAGCCAAGAACTACAATTTCTCCCGCGGCCTGGTGGTTGGGGGGCCTGCATTGGTGTGTTGCCAGATTACAGCCGTAAAATGGACAGAAACATCACGCTCGTGCCAGGATTTCTCGAAGACTTGGAAGATAAAGATGTCTATCTTGTTATAAAGTCAACGCTCACACGCAACCCTCAGGCCTTGGATATCCGTCGACTGATTAAAAAAAGCTTCTTGGACAAAAGTGACTGGCTTGATAAATGACAAGCTCGTTATTTTTCAGAAGTCTTTCTTTAACATTACAGAAACACTTCTGTCATTTTTGCTTGCGATCTAGCCATAGTGCTTAGAACAAAGGCATCTTGTTGCAGCAGGTGACGAACGTGACCTGCTCACATCTGCCAGATCTATTAGGCCCGACGGAGGGCAAACATCCCGTCGACGCCTTAGCACTTAACACACGAGAGGCAAGCAATGATCCGTTCTTCGAACATGCGAGTGAAGCTTTTGGCTGCCGCAATAATAGGCACATTTTCCTCGCAAGCATTCTCCGGAGTAGTCACTAGCGACGGAGCTGATATCGTTCTCAAAACCAAGGGCGGTCTTGAACTTTCTACTACCGATAAGGAGTTCAGTTTCAAACTGGGCGGCAGGGTTCAGGCCGACTACGGACGGTTCGACGGTGTCTTCACCAAGAATGGCGATACTGCTGACGCAGCCTACTTCCGTCGCGCCTACATCGAGTTCGGCGGTACCTTGTACCGTGACTGGAAGTACCAGGTTAGCTACGACCTGTCCCGCAACACCGGTAACGACGCCGATGGCTACTTTGACGAAGCGAGCCTGACCTACACGGGCTTCGCTCCAGTCCAACTGCGATTCGGCCGCTTCTACACCGATTTCGGTCTTGAGAAGGCGACCAGCTCGAAGTGGACAACCGGGATGGAGCGAAACCTTTCCTACGATGTAGCAGACTGGATCAACGACAACGCTGGCATGGGCGTTCAAGCCACCAGCACCATCGCGAACATGGCCTACCTGTCGGGTAGCGTCTTTAGCGAAACCAACAATGATAACGATGGCGACAGCACGAAACGCTATAACGTGCGCGGTGTCTTCGCACCGCTGCATTCTGATGGCAACGTCCTGCACATCGGTGCCCAGTATGCCTATCGCGACCTCAAAGACAGTTCAGTAGACACCCGGATCCGCTCACGTCTCGGCGTTCGTGGTGTGGATACCAATGGCGGTGGTGATGCGGGTACCAACGGCAATCGCATGCTGTTTGGCGGCGCCACGGCGCAAGAAGGCCTGTGGAGCGACGATTCGGTCTGGGGTGTTGAAGGTGCTTGGGCTACCGGCCCGTTCTCTGTGCAAGCTGAATACCTTCGCCGCAAATTGCAAGCTGACCAGGCAACCAATGACCTGAAAGCATCGGGCTACTACGCACAAATGGCGTATACGCTGACTGGCGAGCCCCGCATCTACAAACTCGACGGTGCCAAGTTTGACACCATCAAACCACAGAACAAAGATCTGGGGGCCTGGGAAGTTTTCTATCGCTTTGACGACATCAAGGTCGAGGACGGTAACCTGGTCACCACTGCGGCTCAGTCAGATGAGCGCAAAGCAAAGAGCCACACAATCGGTGTGAACTGGTATGTCAACGAGGCCGTGAAGGTGAGTGCCGACTACATCAACGTGCGCACTGACAATGCCGAGAACGCGGCCGGAGACGACAGTGGCAACGCTCTCGTAACCCGCCTGCAATACGTCTTCTGATCCACTTTCAGACTGTCGTGTACAAAGGGGCGCTCAATGCGCCCCCTTTGTTTATGTTCAGAGATCAAGTGCTCCTGCGGTAACCCAGCAGGCGTAAGGCGTTGAACACGACCAGAAGCGTGGACCCCTCATGAATAGCGACGGCAGCACCGATGCTTAACCCCATCATTGTGGAGGGGACCAGTATCGCGACGATCCCTAAGCTGACGAATAGGTTCTGGCGGATGATGGATTTCGTATGGCGGCTTAGCCCGACCGCAAATGGAAGTTGTCGAATATCGTCGCCCATAAGCGCAATATCAGCCGTTTCCAGGGCAACATCGGAGCCTGCCGCACCCATTGCAATCCCCACGCTAGAATTGGCCATGGCCGGGGCGTCATTCACACCATCCCCTACCATCGCTACTTTGGAGGTGATGCGCAGGTTCTTGATAGCCTGAACCTTGTCATCCGGCATTAGATCCCCCCACGCCTCATCCAAGCCCACCTGTTTGGCGACAGCTTCTGCAACGCGACGGTGATCGCCTGAGATCATGATCATGCGTTCAATGCCCATTTGCTTGAGCTCCTGAAGCGCCTCCTTCACTCCTTCCCTGGGCGTATCCAACAATCCAATCGCTCCCAGATCACGATCACCACGGCGCACAATCATCGTTGTGCGACCTGATTGACGCAGTCGCTCCACAGCTTCCAGAGCAGGTTCGGTGAGGGAGGGAATACCATCAGCACCAAACATCTCAACTTTGCCGATCCAAACTTGCTGACCATCTAGCTCAGCCTGGACACCCCGACCAACCAGGTTCCTCACATTCGTTGCTTGGGGTTTACTTCTGGTTCCAATCATCTCTTCACCGTCGCGCACAATGGCTACAGCGAGCGGGTGGTCGCTCATCGACTCTACGGAGATTGCAACAGTCAGAAGGTCTTCGATCTTGGTACCGCCCACGGGTACTACATCGGTAATACGAGGGCGTCCTTCGGTTAAGGTACCAGTCTTGTCGAATGCCATGGCGCTCAATGAGCCAAGCTCTTCAAGCGGTGCACCACCCTTGATCAACACCCCACCCCGAGCAGCTCTGGCGATACCTGAAAGAATGGCGCTGGGTGTTGCTATCGCAAGCGCACAGGGACTTGCGGCTACCAGAACGGCCATGGCGCGATAGAACGAATCTCGGAAAGGCTCGTCGAGAAAAATGCCGGCAAATACCAGGCCTGCCACCAAGAGCAGGATCAAAGGGACGAAAATCCGCTGGAAGCGATCCGTGAATCGCTGGGTCGGCGACTTCCGGACCTCTGCTTCACTGACCATTTTGATGACTCGCGCCAGGGTGCTTTCCGTGGAGCGCCGTGTCACCTCGATCTCGATCAGATTTTCGCCGTTGATGGTGCCCGCGAAAACCTTGGATGCAGCATCTACAGCATCCGGCTTACTGCGCGCGAGAGCTGCGCTAGCGACTGGTTTTTTGTCCACTGGGACGCTCTCACCGGTCACAGGAGCCTGGTTGATGCTCGAGAACCCTACGACCACAAAACCATCGGCTGGCAGGCGATCATTTGGGCGTACGATGACAACGTCACCGGGCACCACAAGATCCACTGGCATTTCCTGCGTACCATCGGAGCGTCGTACGATGGCGGTTGCAGGTGCGAGTTTGGCCAGCGCCTCAATAGCTTTTTTCGCCCGGCCCATCGCATAGCTTTCAAGGGAATGCCCCAGACTGAAGAGGAACAGTAGCAGAGCCCCCTCTGCCCAAGCCCCATGCTTGCAGCCCCTACGGCCGCAAAAAGCATTAGCGTATCGATCTCGAAACGTTTTTGGCGAAGGTTGGTGATAGCTTCCTTGGTTGTGAACCAACCACCGAAGACATAAGCAGATACGTAGAGTATCAGCGGCAGTCTATCAATCAGGCCGAGTTTCCCTGCGAGAGCTCCGGCTCCCAGGAGAGTGCCACAGATTAGCGCGAAGACCAGTTCGGTGTTCATACCAAATATGCCACCATGCTCATGACTATGGCTTCCAGACCCTACTTTTTCGTCTGGGTGTTCAAGCAAAACTTTCATAACTCGTCCTTTCTGAGGCTACTACCTTTGGGGGCAGTTATTGGGCATCGTGTCTGGTGACCTGATATTTATTCCACTACGTACTCGCAGGCGCCGAAAAACAAGACCAGCCGTTACCAAATAGCTGCAGAGAAAATAAAAAATGCCAAGCATTGCTTGGCATTTATAAAATCGATTATTTTTCGAAGAAAAACGAACACTACTTATCATTTACGCACTGCGAATACAGAGAATAACGGACTGTCTTTAGCGTACCCTGGGAGTCTTCGAAGGTCATCAACCGCGAGTAAACCTTGCAGGTACGGGGGTCTTGAGATTGACGAACAAATTTTGCTACATCAATTTTCATACCGTATTTATAGTCCTGTATCTCCGGCATAGGTTTGCCATTTTTCTCCGCGTACTTTGCAACAGCAGTCTGATGCTCCTGGATATATTGCAGCTGTCTTTTCTCCGAAAAAGTGCTGGCTTGCGAAGCTATTGAAAAAATAACAAGTGCAGCAGCAACAATAATTTTCTTCATACATCCTCTCAATGTAAGACTTTCTCGGATGTAACTCTAGCAACCTACAGACATCACCGGCATGACGAGAGACTTACAATTTTGTAAGGTTGGCTAAACTAGTTCAGATAGAAAAAAGCCCACAATGCATATTGTGGGCTTTTTCTTAACGAGTATCAGTTGACGACTTCGACCTCATCGCCGTCTTCATCCTTGCGGTGCGCCCAATGATACAGGGCGGGAAGTACCAGCAAGGTCAGCGCCGTGGAAGACAAGATCCCACCGATCACCACCGTCGCCAGTGGCCGCTGAACTTCTGCCCCGGTACCAGTGGCCAAGGCCATCGGGATGAAGCCCAGTGATGCAACCAAGGCAGTCATCAGAACGGGGCGAAGTCGAGTCAGAGCGCCCTCATCGACGGCTTGTCTGAGCGTGCGTCCTTCCTCTCGCAGGCCTCGGATGAAAGCAATCATCACCAGGCCGTTAAGCACCGCCACACCTGAGAGCGCAATGAAGCCAACACCTGCGGAGATCGACAATGGGATGTCCCGCAGCCACAACGCCATGACCCCACCAGTGAGAGCGAATGGAATGCCGGTAAAGACCAGCATGCCGTCTTTGAGGTTATTGAACATCAGGAACAGCAAGGTCATGACCAGCAGCAAAGCGACCGGAACGACAATCTGCAGACGTTTGGCAGCCGACTGCAACTGCTCGAACTGACCACCCCAATTGGTCCAGTAGCCGGCGGGGATCTCCACATTCGTTGCCAGGGACGCGCTGGCCTCTTCAACGAACGACCCAAGGTCGCGGCCCCGGACGTTGGCACTGACGATCACCAGACGCTTGCCGTTCTCGCGGCTGATCTGGTTCGGACCCAGTTGCAGGTCCAGGTTGGCGACCTGCGACAACGGGATGAATCCAATCTGATTGGCGCCTTGAGAGGCATTGGCCGGCACAGGGATCAGAAGGCTGGACATACCTGCTACATCGGTACGCACGGCCTCAGGCAGGCGCACCACCATGTCGAAGCGACGGTCACCTTCATACAACGTGCCGGCCGTACGGCCACCGACAGCGATGGCGATCGAGTTCTGAACATCCGCAATGTTCAGACCGTAGCGTGCGGCTTTCTCACGATCAATGTTGATAGTCAGCACCGGCAGGCCGGTGGTCTGTTCAACCTTGACCTCCGAAGAGCCCGGTACCGCCTTGAGCGCTGAGGCAATCTTGTTAGCCGTGCTGTTGAGCACACCCATGTCGTCGCCAAAAACTTTCACAGCGACGTCGCTTCGAACGCCGGAAATCAACTCGTTGAAACGCAGTTGGATGGGCTGGGACAACTCATAGTTGCTGCCTGGAACGTTGGCAGCAGCTTTCTGCACTTCAGCAATCAGCTCATCGCGAGGCTTCTTGGGGTCGGGCCACTGGTCCTTAGGTTTGAGCATGATGTAGGCGTCGGAGATATTGGGCGGCATCGGGTCAGATGCAATTTCTGCCGTGCCCGAACGCGCAAACATCCTCTCTACTTCCGGCACCTGTTCAATCACGGCCTTCTCAAGGCGCTGTTGCATTTCAACAGACTGGCTCAAGCTCGTCCCAGGCACACGCAAGGCCTGCATAGCAAAGTCCCCCTCACTCAGACTAGGGATGAATTCGCTACCCATACGACTTGCAAGCACACCGCTCAGCACGACCAAGACTACTGCGGCCGAGAAAGCAATATTCCGATGCCCAAGTACCCATTGCAGAACCGGCTCATAACGGCGCCGCGCAGTGCGCATCACCACACCTTCCTCTTCCTTGACCTTGCCAGTGACAAACATGGCGATGGCCGCAGGTACGAAGGTGACGGAAAGAATCATTGCACCCAGAAGCGCCATCACGACGGTGAAGGCCATGGGGTGGAACATTTTGCCTTCGACGCCGGTGAGGGCGAAGATCGGCAGGTAAACCACCATGATGATCAACTGGCCGAAGATCAGTGGCCGGCGAGCTTCACCCGCGGCAGCGAAGACCTCATGGAAGCGCTCGGCTTTGGTTAGCATGCGGCCATGCTTGTGCTGTGCATGAGCCAGGCGACGGATCGCGTTTTCCACGATAACCACGGCACCGTCTACGATGATGCCGAAGTCGAGCGCCCCTAAACTCATTAGGTTGGCACTGACCTTGTTGTTGAACATACCCGTGAAGGTGAACAGCATGGACAGCGGGATCACCATCGCGGTGATCAGTGCTGCACGGATGTTACCGAGGAACAGGAACAGAATGGCGATTACCAGGATCGCACCTTCCACCAGGTTCTTCTTCACCGTCGCAATAGCTTTTTCAACCAGGTTGGTACGGTCGTAAACAGTTACGGCGACCACGCCCTTTGGCAGGGTGCGATTGATGTCAGCCAGCTTGGCAGCGACAGCTTGGGACACGGTACGGCTGTTTTCACCGATCAGCATAAATACGGTACCGAGCACGACCTCGCGGCCGTTCTCAGTGGCAGCACCTGTACGGAGTTCTTTGCCGATGCTGACATCAGCGACGTTGCTGATGCGAATAGGAGCGCCATCCACACTGGAGATCACGATGTTGGCGATGTCTTCGATGTTGCCTAGCTGACCCGGCGCACGGATGAGCAACTGCTCACCATTACGCTCGATGTAACCGGCGCCAACGTTGGCGTTGTTGCTCTCCAGCGCTGCGACCAGGTCGTTGAGGGTTAGCTTGTAGGTAGCAAGGCGCTTCGGATCCGGCGCGACCAGGAACTGCTTGGCGTAGCCACCAATGGTATTGATCTCGGCCACACCTGGGACGTTGCGCAGTTGAGGCTTGATGATCCAGTCCTGGATTACCCGCAGGTCGGTGGGCGTGTACGGTGTACCGTCCTCTTTGACTGCGCCATCTTCGGCTTCGACGGTCCACAGGAAGATCTCGCCAAGACCGGTGGATACCGGACCCATTACGGCCTCTACACCCTCTGGCAGCTGTTCCTTCGCAACCTGCAATCGCTCGTTGATCAACTGGCGAGCAAAGAAGATGTCCGTGCCGTCCTTGAAGATCACGGTGACCTGAGACAGGCCAGAGCGAGACAGGGAACGGGTCTGCTGAAGGCCCGGGAGACCGGCCATGGCCGTTTCAACAGGAAACGTGATCCGCTGTTCGGTTTCCAAAGGCGAATAGCCAGGCGCTGAAGCGTTGATCTGCACCTGGACGTTGGTAATGTCGGGTACCGCATCGATCGGCAGCTTCTGATAGCTGTAAATGCCGATGCCGGCCATGATCAGAACAGCGATCATTACGACGATGCGCTGCTCAATGGCAAATCTGATGATACGTTCAAACATGAGAAATCATCCTGTCAGTTCGCATCAGTGCCCGTGCTCGGCAGATGCTTTGCCAAGCTCGGACTTGAGTGTGAAGCTGCCACTGGCTGCAACCTGGGCGCCGGCTTCGATGCCGTCGGTGATTTCCACATACCCATTGTCGCGGCGGCCGGTTTTTACCGGGCGAGTGTCAAAGCCCTCTGGGGTACGCACGAATACCGAAGGTTTGTCTTCCACGGTCTGTACGGCGCTTTCAGGAACTGCAACGGCGACTCGATCAGTCTGAGAGGTGACCGCGATGTTCACGAACAGACCTGGTCTCCAAGCGCCGCTAGGGTTGGTCAGGGTCACGCGGACGGTCGCTGCACGGTTTTGCTCGCCCAACAGGCTGCCGACATAACCCACCTTGCCGTCGACCGAGACGTTCATGTCAGGCGAAGAAACCTTCACGGCGCGGCCAGTCACGACCTTGCCCAAGTCGGTAGGAGGAACTGCGAAGGTGGCCCAGACTTGGTTGAGGTCGGAGAGAATGAAGGCGTTGGTCGCCTCGCTGACGACTTCACCCATGGTCAGATGCTTCTCCACCACCACAGCGTCAAAGGGGCGCGAAGCTCGTAGCGATTACCGCCAACGGAATTGACCGAGGCACCGATCGCGCCGACCTTCTGCTTGGCGTTGGCCAGCGAGATCTCGGCCTCCTGCAGCGCCTGGCGTGCCTGGAGGTAATCCTGCTCGGCAGAGATCTTGTCCTGCCACAGCTGTTTCTCACGGTCGAAGGTCACGCGGGCCAGTTCTAGGCGACGCTGTGCGGCTTGTTGCTCACTGCGCAGATCAGAGATCTGTTGGCTAGCGATCACAGCGAGGACTTGGCCCTTCTTGACCGTCTCGCCCAAGTTGGCCTGAACAGTTTCCACAACACCCGGTACACGAGGAACAACGTGTGCAGTGCGGTCTTCATCGAAGCGAATCTCGCCTGGGAAACTCACAATTGTGCCCAGGTCACGAGGAGCTGCAGACTCCAAGACGACACCGGCTGCTTTGATCTGCTCGGCACTGAGCGTCAGCTTGCCCTCTTCCTCTCCACCCTCTTCGCTATGGCCTTCTTCACCATGCCCCTCATCACCAGCCTTTTGGGCGGATGAAGTGGTCTTTTTTTCGTCGCCATGGCCATCGTTAGCGCCGTGCTCGGCAGCGCCGGCTGCCTGCAACTCGGAACTGCTATCCCAGGCAAGGCTGCCAAATCCGAGGGCTGCCACAGCGGCAACCGCGAGGGCGATCTTGCGTTTGTTATCCATTGCTACTCCTGCTGATCGTAGGCACCGCGTTTTTCAAAACCAGTGCTCAAGAATTGTGTGTCCTGTTCAGCGAACGCCGGCACTCGTACCAACGTCGCCATAAACCCTTTCCACCTGCGCACGCGCATTGGTCGCAGCTGCCAGCGAGTCGAGGTACTGGCCACGCGCGAGGATCAAAGTGCGCTGGGCATCCAGCACCTCGATGAAGCCGAATTTGCCCATCTCGAATCCGCGGGTTGCGGTTTCCACAGCCTGCTGGGCAGACGGCAGAATGGTCTTGTCGTAGGACTCAACCTCTTGCATGGCGGTGGTCCACTGGTTCAGTGCGGTCTGGGTTTCCGAACGAAGTCGCAGTTCCACAGCGTTACGCTGGTCTCGGGCCTGATCTGCACGTCGAGAAGCGGAAAGAATGTTGCCCTGATTACGATCAAACAGAGGTAGTGGCATGGACAGTCCAACCAAATTGATACGCTCACGCACGGAGCGGTCGTATTGGCTACCCACACTCACCGTTAGGTTCGGAATACGTTGTGCTCTTTCTGCACCAAGCGAGGCGTCGCTCTTGTCGATCTGCACTACTGCCTGACGCATCTCGGCAGTCTGATCGAGTTTCGAAAGCAGTTCTTCCGTCTGAGGAGGCACCCCGGAGACAGGGTCGGAGAGTCCAGACGATCAAATACGGTCACCGAGCTACCAGTAATTTGGCTGAGCTGCTGGTAGGCGTTCGCTTTCTCCGTTTCAGCGCGGCGAACCTGCAGCTTGGCTTCGGCCAGTTGCACCTGGGCACGCGTGGACTCCACAGGGGAAGACTTACCTGCGCGGACGCGTCCATCGACAACCCGAAGGCCACGCTCAGTCAACTCCAGAGATTGTTTAGCCAAATCCAACCCAGTCTGGGCCCGCAGGGCTGCGTAAAAAGCCTGAACGACGTCAGCCCGCAGTCCGTTTACACGACGATCTAACTCCAACTGCGCGACAGTTTGGCCGTAGGTGGCGACTTCAACGCGGGCACCCCGCTTACCACCAAGCTCGAGCGTCTGGCTAAGCGTAACGGTCGTTTGGCTGTTGCTCCGACGAGTGTCCTCAACGTCGTACGAAATTTCGGGGTTGGGGATAAGCCCAGCCTGCTTGCGGGCGCCGTCCGCTATCCCAATCTCCTGTCTAGCTGCAGCGAGATCTGGGTTGGCATCCATTGCTGTGGAGAGTGCTTGCGGCAAGCTGATGCTTTGAGCAAATGCACCAGGTGCCATCAATCCGGAGATAGCCACACAGAGCGCAGCGATCTTCCAGGGCGAGACAGAGGTCTTGGTTAAAATATTGCGGTTATACCGGGGCACTTTGATAGTCCTCGTGCACAAACTTTGATAAAGCTTGGCGAGAACGCGGAATCAGCTGCCAAGCCCCACTGGATTAGGTGATGGCACTCTAATCAGCGGCAGCTATCAGAGGGGTGGCTAGAAAATTACAATTTCGTAAGAAATGCCGGTATCACCTGTAAACACTGAAGAAATCGGCCCATGTGACGGATTTTATTACAGACCAGGCAAATGAGTAGCACGCGTAAAACCGAGAAAGATAACGAACAGATGACGAAATTGTAATTGATCTATCACCCTCTCGTTATCTTTGCCCTGCAAATATTAGCTCGGCGCTACGCTAGGCGCGCTGCCGGGTTAGAACATATAAAGACGCCCGCGCAAGTAAAACATAATAAAAGCTGCCATAAATCAAAGGAGCATCGAATGAGAATTAAGGTACCACTTTATCTGGCCGCAGTTTCTGCGCTCTCTGGAAGCTATGCTATCTCGGCACAAGCTGAAGAAAAGCCGGAAGGCTTTATTGAAGGCAGTAGCCTCACTGTCCTGAACAGAAACTTCTACTTCAATCGTGATAATCGCGATGGTTCTGCCCCTACCTATAATAGCGGCAAGGGCAATACCAATGGCTATTCCGAAGCCTGGGCACACGCGATCATTTCCAAATTCAACTCCGGGTTTACCCAAGGTACAGTCGGATTTGGTGTTGATGCCTTCGCTATGATCGGCCTCAAGCTTGATACCGGCGACGGACGCAACGGCGGCCGAAGCTCCTTCGACGTGCTTCCCGTTGATAACAAGGGCGAAGCTCGCGATGAGTACACCAAGGTTGGTGGCGCAGCAAAAGTCCGCTTGTTCGATACCGTGGTGAAGGTGGGTGATGTTTTTCCATCGACGCCCGTGGTTGCATCGGGCGACTCTCGCCTGCTGCCAGAGAGTTTCCGTGGTGTGACGGTTGAAAACACCAGCATCCAGGGCCTCACCCTGCAGGGGGGTCGACTGCATGCGATGAGCCAGCCGGTTTCCAGCAACCTGAACGATAACTTCGTTACCTTCTATGGCGGCCCGGTAAACTCGCCTTGGATCGGTTACGGTGGTGGCGACTATCAGGTCAACGACAATGTCACCGTGAGCGTATACGCCAGTCAACTGAAAGATGTCTGGAATCAATACTACGCTGGCACCAGCGTCGTTTACCCACTGAGCGACAACCTCGCGCTGCTCGGTGGCTTCAATTATTACAAGGCTGTAGATGAGGGCAAGCGACGCCTGGGTGAGTTCGATAACAACATCTGGAGTGCTAAGGTCGGAGTACGTTATGGTGCTCATACCCTCGCACTGTCGCACCAGCGCAACAACGGCGATGACGACTTCGATTATCTGCGTCAGTCGGATTCCATTTTCGTCGACAACTCGATCCAATACAGCGACTTCAACTCTCCGAAGGAACGCTCCTGGATGCTGCGCTATGACCTGAACATGTCTAGCTACGGCATTCCTGGACTTTCGTTCATGACCCGCTACGCCAGAGGCTCAGGCGCAGACTACTCGAACGCCAACCAGTTCTACATGCGCACTGACAATAACGGCGATCCACTCACCAATCAGAAGCGTTGGGAGCGTGATGTCGAGGTCAAATACGTCGTACAAACAGGTCCAGCCAAAGACCTGTCCTTCCGGTTGCGCCAGGCCACTACTCGCGCCACTGCGTTTGAATCGGATCTGGATGAAACTCGTGTGATCGTGGAGTACCCACTCTCGATTCTGTAATCGCACCGGTTGATTCGGATATTAATAAATATCCGAATCAACCAAAGACTTAACATCAAGAATTCACCTTGAGTAGCTTAATTGCTCCTTTGGTAAAAGGTGGATATTTGGCGTCCTTTGGGCGCCTTTTTTTCACCTAAAATTTAAATATTCGTTCGAGTACATGCATCGCATGTCGATGTAGCTCATGACTGCACCAGTGCTCGGTCTCTTCAATGTGAGGAACCTCTCCGTCATCTGAACGAAACGAGATCAAAACAAAGAAGAAAACAACCAAATATTTCATAAGGCTAAATCACCTTCTAGTCAAAGGGATCATGGTGACGAAAACTGCGACACAGTATACCGAAAGGTTATCAGGCGCATTGCTTACAAATTACAAATATGTAATTTGAGCCCTAATACGTTAGTTATGATTTATCATCCGTTCAGTAACACCGGCGCAAGCGCACGGTTAATGGCTCAGTGATATCGAGACAAAATCAAATGCGAATTCTGGTAATTGAGGATGAGGTTAAAACTGCGGAATATGTGCGCCAAGGCCTAACAGAGTGTGGTTATGTCGTTGATTGCGTACATACCGGTCCAGATGGTCTATTCCTGGCCAAACAACACGAATACGAGGTGATCATTCTCGATATAAACCTTCCAGATATGGATGGTTGGCAGGTTCTCGAGCTACTAAGGCGAAAAAATTGCCCTTCGCGCATCATGATGCTCACCGCGAGGAGCCGCTTGGTCGACAAGGTCAGAGGTCTTGAGAACGGCGCAGATGACTACCTGATCAAGCCATTTGAGTTCCCTGAGCTGCTTGCTCGCGTCCGCGCCTTGATGCGTAGGTCCGATCACCCATCGTCTACAGAAACAATTCGAGTAGCTGATCTGGAACTCGACCAGAGCCGCCACAGAGCATTCCGGGACGGGCAACGAATTGACCTGACGACTAAAGAGTTCGCGCTTCTGCATTATTTGATGCGCAACACCGGACTGGTGCTTAGCCGTACGCAGATAATATCTCAAGTTTGGGATATGAACTTTGACTGCGACACCAATGTAGTTGAGGTTTCTATCCGTAGGCTCAGGGCGAAAATAGACGACCCCTTTGAAAGCAAGTTAATCCATACACTTAGAGGGGTTGGGTATGTACTGGAGAAGCGCTAAAGCTCCAGCAACCAGCATATTTAAGTAGATCTCACGTAAACTTTTGTCACTTGCGAATACCAACCTCCTGCTTGGTTGGGTTTGCTTTTTCTCGGGGTAATACTACGACGCCGATATTATTTTCCCGTGGACTTGGCGATCGGTTTTTAGCCCCGGCTTATCCCAAAGGATTCTTTCCTATTTCTCGATAAATAATTTTTTGCGAGTTTTAGCCACGAGGGTAGCCGCTTGGCGGAGCCCCCAGGCGCGCGCTGGAACGCCGGCTGCAGGCGGCGCTAAGCACTCCTGTCTTGGAACTGCATCCGACAATCGCATCGCTTCTCGAACTACCTATTTCGGATCAGGTTGGGTTTAGGGAGCGCCTACTATCCAAAAGCGCCTCCAATGTAGACCTGAACTAACCTTGGAGGAAGCTACAGACCTCGGCACGAGCCGCTGAGGAGACGAGCGCAGGATCGAGAAGCAAGAGCTCGAGTGGCTTCTTACCCGCGAGATAGCTATTGGAACTACCGAACCAGAGCGCCATTCCTAAGCCAGTTTTCCGGGGGATAACGTCAGGATGATATCGTTCATGCATTGCAGCAACTCACCTTCGGGTGAAAATGCGTAGAGTGGATACAGGGCCTCATGATCCACAATGATCGAGAACACACGGTTCTCGGCTTCCCAGGTACTGAGGATTGATCGGGATAGGTTGGGTTGAAAATGGATGCGACTAGCTAAATCTTCAAAGCAAAGAAGATCGCCGCTGCCAAGGATCCTGGATACAGCTCTTTCAAGGGATTGAGCCTCTCTCAGACGCGTCTTACGTCGAATCTCATCGTTGTCCATCATCGCCTCCCCCCTCGCCAGACCCCGCAATCAGATCCACACCAAATCCGTACGCGCAATGAGCTCGCAGCTCATGCCCGTCTTCAGACTGATTCAAAATTTACCAATCCACGAGCAGATACGACCGCTATCCGATAGGTGGTTTCGACATGCTTCCGCGAAGCGAGCAAAGGCGCTATTCCGGGCTTGCACCGTCTCGCAGATCCAGGGTTGGCCTGTGCAGTCGTTGACGGCTCCCTGAGCGTTCACGCTCAGCCTAGACTCAGCGTACTGGAACGTTGCGATAAGGAGGATGTGTATGCAGTACAAGCGAGAGACCGGGCTGGAAAAAGAGTTCGAGGTCCTCATCGGGTTGATGGCTGAAATGATCACAGCCCAGGCAGAACAATCCGACCCGGCAGCCGACACCCCAGCGTGGATGTTCAGTCAACATGATTTGGCCAAGAAACTCTTTCGGCACATGTGCTCAGTGAGGACACTGCTCGAACCGTCTCCATTCAGGAACGAGACAATCCCTGCGGGCAGCTTCATTGATCACTCTTCGATGGCAGTTCTGACCCGTTCGGCGCTTGAAAATTACCTGGTAATGACGTGGCTCCTTAGCGGCGGGGATGATTCGCTGCGAGAGTTTAGGCATAACGTTTGGGAATACTGCGGCTGGAAGAAACGAAGCAAAATAGCAGCAACCATCGATGACGCCAGAGTAGCCCGAAACAAGGCAGAGACCGATGCAGCAGCACTATGGCCCTCTATTCAAAGCTCACCGCACTTCCAAAAATATGCTGCTCCCCAGCAAGACCGCCTTCGCAAAGGCAGCTGGGACGTAGGGTGGCATTGGAACGACCTAGCGGTGGATGCGGGGCTACACAAGACTTATTTCACCTCCTACTACCCGTTTCTAAGTGGCCACGCACACAGCGATTTCATCGGTACCCTCCAAAGTAGCCAAGCGAGAAACCTCGCAGATCAATACATGCTAGGGTCGGCCAACTTGCAGGTAATTCTGATGCTGATCGGGCATTTTTCCCATCACTACTCAAGCCTGTTTCCTCCCGCTCGTGAGGTACTGCTCAATGCTGAAGGTGCCCGGGAAACTGCTGAAAAATGGAATATCCGCGCAGAGGATATGGATTACGTTTACAAGCCAGACAGCCATGTGTAATTGCACCCACGTGACCACCTGTTTGCATTCGATGTGACCATCGATTGGCGTTCGATCTGACCAGTCGCTTGCATAGCTGAGCGGCGAAAGTATCCATCGACGATTGAGAGCTAACGACCCAAAGCTGCTCTTGGCGGAAGGCTGCTAATGACCCCAGCAGCCCTCCATAAAAGGCAGCTTTGGGTCCAGAGGGGCAAGAGAAGCTGTAGACATAAACCTTTAATGAAGAGGCCTAGTGTGGTGTTTCACAAGTAACATTCATATTTTTCGGCCTAATACCTCGGCCGCCCGGCCGACGCTCGCCAAAATGTCCTCGGCCTTTCGATACCAGCGAAACGGTCGAGGGTTGGCGTTGTAAGTGGACAAGTAGTACTCAATCGACTCCTCCAGATCCTTCACGCTGGTGTGTGCCTGGCGCTTGATCCACTTCTCGCTCAGCGTCGAGAAAAAGCGCTCCACCAGATTCAACCAGGATGCCGATGTCGGTGTGAAATGCACTTGGTAGCGCGGATGCGCTGCCAACCATGCTTTCACTTTGTCGGTCTTGTGTGTCGCGTAGTTGTCCATCACCAGATGAACAGGCATGTCCTCTGGTACGTTGGCGTCCACCTCTTTGAGGAAGGCAAGAAATTCCGTGCTTCTATGTCGACGCTTCAATCTTCCGATGACTTCACCCGTAGCAATGTCCAGCGCCGCGAACAACGATGTGGTTCCATGGCGTTTGTAGTCGTGTGTGCGAGTGACGGGATTGCCGGGGGCAAGAGGTAAGCTTGGCTGGGTACGGTTCAGCGCCTGAATCTGGCTTTTCTCGTCGATACAGAGCACCAGAGCCTTGTCGGGCGGGTTGAGATAGAGCCCAACAATGTCGTGGACCTTGTCGACGAACAGAGGATCGGTCGAAAGCTTGAACGTCTTCTCAAGGTGAGGCTTGAGTCCGAAGGCATGCCATATCCGCATGACGCTGGCTGGAGAAATACCGGTTGCCTGACTCATCGAGCGAGTACTCCAGTGGCTGGCATCTTCGGGTTTGGATTGCAGTACCTGATTAACCACGTCCTGTACTTGTTCATCGGTAATGCTGCGAGGCCGACCTGAGCGATGTTCGTCATTCAAACCATCAAGCCGCAACCGACTGAATCGCACCCTCCAACGTGAAACCGTGTGCACGCCAATACCGAGCCTGTGGGCGATCGAGGTGCCTGACTCTCCACCTGCACACGCCAAGATGATTTCGGCCCGAATTCGGGATTCGGCGGGGCCTTTACGTTGCCGGGAGCGGCGAAGCAGTTCGAGGTGTTCTTCGTCGCTCAACTCAATCAGGGCAGCAGGTCGGCCGGTTTTCATATCGTTGCTCCGAGGCATTTCTGATGCTGAAAAGCCTAGACCAAAATATGAGTGTTACTTGTGAAACACCACACTAGTTGGGCCTCCAAATACTTGAAGTTGGTACTCCGAAACGGCCTCAAGTAACGACTCCGCCAGAATTCTCAGGTGCTCGGTCTCATCGGATGGGCGCCCCGCAGCTTTGGCTTCGTGGTACCTTCGCAATGCCTCAATGGCCTGCTGCATCAGTGGCTCACCCGCCTCTATCTTTTTCCGTAAATCGTCCATGCCGTCCTCCGGTTTTGCCAACGGGAGTATAGGACGCATAGCAGATCACTCCGTTAGATACCCGTCATGAACGACAGCTAACGACCCATACCAGTCATTCCTTTCATCGGCTTCGCGGCAATTAGGATTGTTAACGGGAGGCACTTGGCCATATGCTCGCCAAGGCAATTTGCCACTACAACGCTGAGCATGGAGTAGCCTGATGAAAATCGTTTCCCTCGTGATTGCTGCCGTCCTTTCGTTCTCCTCGATAGCCGCCTTCGCACACAGCGGTGGTACTGACTCCAAGGGTTGCCACACCAATCACAAAACGGGCGAGCGCCACTGCCATTAAGGCAGTGCGTGGGCTCTTTCAGCGCTGGCGTTCTTGACCCAGGGGATGCCAGCGTTAAAGCAAAGCCCGCAGCTAAAGCAGGTTGTGAATTCCCAGAAGCCCTGACGGGTAGAACCAATAGCTCCACTGTGTGACTGGCAAGATCTTGAATGGCAGCCGGGCCCAGAACAGAACCAAACCGAGCAAAGGAGCCAAAGCCGCGATCAGCAGCGCCAGAACAGCGAACGGCTCAAGCTGCGCCGCCTGTTCGAATAGGCCAGTACGAGAGTTGACGATTAGTTCGGGGCGTTTGATGGCAAGCACCAGAGCCGCCGGCACGAACACCCCGTAGAAGCAGTACATCAGCGGCTCGCTCAGCAGATAACCCACCAGAATTGCACCGCCAGCCATTACTAGGCTTTCGAGCGTCCGGTGCTGAACTCTCCAAGCGACCAGAAGCCCTAGCGCCAACGTGACCAGGACATTGAAGGTGCCCGAGGTGCTGACCATCCGGTAAGGGACTTCAGAAAGAGCAGCGAACAGCACCAAAAATGCGAGGTACCGACCATTGCTCTGAGTGAATAACTCACCTGGCTGATTGCGTAAAACGTTGATCACGACTGCCAGACAGAACTGGGGAAAAGACAATCTCGGCTCGCGAGCCCTGAAGAATGGCTGGCTGTGGGCCATGGCCGGCGCCTCGTTCGTGGTGATCTTCGCCCTCAACGTGCCGTTCCCGCTGATCGTGCTGGTGGACGCCATCATCCTCGCCATGTTCTTCGGCTCTCACGTGCTTTGGCCACAGAGCTTCAGTGGGGGCATTTGATTGGCCTTCCGCGATGATCGCGGTGACGGCAGCGATTACTCTGCTCCACTGTTAGCTCAGCACGTTGCTTGAGGGCCCGCTTGATGACTTTCTGCGATAGTACGCGTTCCCCCCAAGCAAAAAGTCGAATCCTGGGGGCCCCTGCCAATCCCTAAGAACACCGGTTGATTTGAGAAGTGCTTCGGGGTCAACACCGTTCCTGGAAAAGCTGTCTAAATCCCACTCAAAAAAACTGACAAGAACAGAGAAGACCGGATTAGGTACCGTGGATACCAAATTTAGACCGCCGGTGTTAAGTGGCAGCTTTAGTCTTGTCATATCCGCAATCGCACAAATCAACCTTCTCAGTCGAAAATGCCAAACAGACTCCAAATGAAGTTCAATCTGCTGCACGGTGAGCGGGAATCTGCTCTTACGTACTGATGGACTCGGAGGCAGGCGAACAGGAAGTAGTTTTTGCAGATTGGCGAGGTTCACCCGTTTCTGTTCTTTAGAAATCAGGTAAAGATCCTCAACCTTCGCTTTCAGAATGGCGGCGAACGCGCTGTCTCGCTTATCGCTGACGTCCTCGACCTTAAGCGATTCGGGCTTCGATCCACTAAGCTTCGCCATCAGCCAGGTGTTATCGTTTTCGTTAAGCCACCGTGTGGCTTGGTAAGCCTTTCTCCAAAGATACTCCAGACTGACATCTGTTCGTGCTGCTAGAATCGTCTCGATTTTTTGCCGACACTGTTCTTTTTTACCGACTTTTGGCTTTTCCAAGTTCGAACGAGATCTTGCACCTGAAATACTTTGAAGAATTAGTTCTTGCCTCAATGCGCTCTCAAATTCATCTACTGTTCCAAAAAGATGTAGCGCAATAATTAGATGACGCGCGAGCGGCATATCCATCTGACCTCGATGAGAAGTAAACCTAAGCCACTGCGAACGCTTACCTGCTCCATAGGCTTTGTCCATTTCCGATAGAGATTCATCACCATATTTAGATTGGATACTGTCGAATAGCTTTGAAGTGCCTGTAAATCTACCGTGTATAAACCCGCGCTTTCTGCATTGGCGCAGATAGCAAGAACACAAGGCCTCACTACTCATCGTCTGTATATTTCGCTGAAGCAGTTCGTGTGCGAACTCCGCGAACTTCTGTTGAAGATGACTTCCCTTCTTTGCCGCCGCTGGAGAGAGAGCACTCCAACCGCATGCGCAAGGCTCGGTAAGACTCGGAAGCAACCGAAGCTTTCGGAAGAACGGATGGGTGCATTCGGGACAAACATGCATCAGTAAGTCACCGTGACGCCAACAGACGGAGACACCCGGTATATGGTGGGACCGGTGCCAATAGGCATAACCCAGTTCAAGTAGATCCTGCTGCACACAGCTGGGGCACAGTTTAGCCTTGCCGTGGACGGATCCTTCGCGACGGGGAACACGCGCAACCCGGCAAAAACTGAGCCCTGTCGCCCCATCATTCCCCTCTTGAGCGATGCCTAGAAAAGGTCTGTACAAAGGGAAAGTGGTGTTCGTGGAAATCAGCTCCTCGAGGTTGGCCTCTGCATCGCCAGGTAGCCTGGCAGCGAGCACCTCTAGCCGCTTGGGTAGCGTACCTATGGAGAAAACGTCCGAGCCAAAAAGGTCACGAAAAGTTTCCCCAACGGTTTTGTTACCTGAAAGGAAGTGATAGCGAGTTATACGAGAGTGCAGCATCTCGCCCGGCATAGTCATGGGAAAAAATAGAAGATCAGACATCGGTTACCGACTTACAAATTAGGTTCGGGAAGAACACTCATTCCGTGATCGGTACACTTGTATCACACCAAACCCTGTATCAGGGTCAGGACTTTTAGAAATTTACAAAAGTGTGATGGCGCATAGCCAGTATACTTTCAACACTTTTTTGCCAATATGGCTGTGTGCATCTGCTCGGCAAATATCAAGTGCGCGCCATGATTTTCGGGGGGTTGAGGGCAGTGCCACTCTCAAATTCTTTAACACTTTCTTGAAAAAATGTGTGCATCACATGGCGAGCTGACCACCACCCACAAACTCAGTTTTCGCTCGGCTTTACGAATTCCAAGGCAGAGGCAACATTCTCCTGGGAAGGGCGCTGAGGCGCAGCGGCGCTTCGGACAGGCGGCTTGTCCTCCTCTTCGAGCGCCGGCCACCGCGTATCGAAACCTCGCACTAAATATCGGTTCGTCCGGTCAAATTGATGCTCGTTGTGAAACTCACCAGGGCGGAACGAGACCAGCTCCATGGCATACAGCTGCGTGATCGTATCGGCGATGTGATGTCTGGGAACCCCTGTGTAGCTCGCCAGACGGTCGTAGCTGATGGTCGCTATTCCGCGGCGATCTCGGAATGCCAAGATCGCCAGATAGATCTTCATGGCGTGAAATGACAGCTGCGTAAAGTTGAATTCGCTCAAACGCAGCATACGTCCGAGGTTGCCGTCGTATAGCCACAGCTTCGGGATTTTCCCCCAACCGTAGTCATCATTCCATTTCTCGATTTTGATCAAGGACCCACTCTTGAGGGCGCGCGTCTCGCGAGCGATCAATCCGGCATTTTCGAGTCTGAGAAGGGACCGCGCTACCACCGCTCTAGACATCACACCAAGCTTGCACAACTCCGTATAGGTGACCTTGGCCATTCCTGTGGAGAAGTCCGCGCGGCAGCACAGCACCAGAAAGAGCTTGAGCGCTGCCAGGCTCTCGTTGCGCAGTGCAGGAGCATCGACCTCTGGCTGCACAAGGTGCAAAAACAATCGGCTGCTTGGCCTGGTTGATCGGCCGCGGAAGTCTACAAGAGCTCCCTCGTGGATCCATCTGATCGGCAGCTTCGCCCACTCACTCTTGGCCGCCATCACGCCTTCCCCCATGCAAGCCAGACAACATAGAACATCAGCGCAAGGCTGATCATTAAGCAAAATAACGCAAGATTAACTGGATTGGAGGAAAGCGCTTTCTCAAAAAAACTAAGTAGGTTTTTCACTGTTGCAGCTCCGAAAACTGATCAAGGCTCAACTGTGAAGATCTCGCGCCGCCTTATCTAGATGGAGGCATACCGATTTTCCTTCTCTAGCCCATGTAATACGTGGCTTTCAGGAAAAATTTATAGTTCATTTGAGTTCAGATTCAGAGCCCAAATCGGGGGGAGGAGACCAATCAAGGATCAGTCTCCTTTCATTCATCGCTGAAGCCACGACTCGACCGTGTCAGCGCCGTGTTCTGACTTCCAGTACTGGAGGCGCTTGTGGTTACCCCTTTTGTCTCGATGACCTCACCACTGTGAGGATTGAGGTAGACCTTCAGCGCGCGCTGCTTACGCTCCGCTCTAATCTTGGGCTCCCTGACAGGGCGTACGATCGTGGCTTTCGGATCCAGCAACTCAATCACCTGCGGCAGGCCAAAGCCATGTTCGGCCAGAAGGGCTCGAAGCTTTGTCTCAAACTCGATCTCGCGTTTAAGGCCCTCATCGTTTTTCAATGCTTCTAGTTCAGCCAGCTGAGCTGCAAGCTGTTGTTCAAGTTGACGAAACTCCGCCAAGCGCGACATTTGATGACTCCATTTTTGGGATTGGCTGACATCGTAACACTATGGATCAGGTGGACAGGTGGGCCGAGCCCGTCAGCTTGAAGCTCGCGCGGTACCTGCCGGCTAAAAGCCTTTACCCTTCTTGGACGACACCCTCGGCCTTATGCAGGCAGTGCGGTACAACGACGATTGAGTCACGCTTCGTTGCTCCGACAACAGTTTCTCCTGAGCCCATTGCAGACGCCGACGATGAAACTGCTCAGCAGACTCGCATTCCTGCTCCAATGCTCCCGCACAGAGTGGGAGTTTGGCGAGTTGCTTCTCGAACCGCGACAGTGCGTTGAGCTCCCTACCAATCCTGGTACGCGATACTCGAACGGGTTTTCCAGATACTGCTCGAAGCCTCTGAGCACAACTTCTGATCTGCTCAGCAAGTTCCGCGTCGAGGACAACGAATACGCCGGCACTATGCGCCCGGCCTCCGTGGGCATTGCGATGCTCCGCGATGCAGTCCGTAAGCCATGCGCGATCGCATCGATAGAGCCACGCATAATCACGACATTCGCGAGCCTGGAGCCGACGATGAGCCTCCTCAAAGGCTGTTCGCCGCTGCCGGCGCTCGTTTAAAAATCTCGCTTCTCGCCAGGCGCTCGGACCACCTTCCACGGCGCGGATGGCCCGATAAACGTAAACCACGGACACATTCAGCGAGTCGGCGATCCTCAATGCATCGTGTCCGGAAAGCGCTAGCTTCCAAACTGCCGCTGGCAGACCATCCAGCTCTTCAACTCTGGGACTCGCCACCCTCAGGTGTGATGAGCGGACCTCAATTGGCAGTGCTCTCCCCTCCCTGGGCAATAGCAGCTCCCCAGTGTGTGGGATGCTTGCCAGTTCAACTTTCAAAGCGCTGGCCAGCAAGATGTACTTGAGAGGATGGTGGGTGCCTCTGGGCCTTCGAAGCAGCTTGGTAACCCAAGTCGCAGGCAGTCCTGGAGAGGCCTCACGAAGAATCGAATACTCCCCTGCGACCGGGAGTTCGTTGAAAAAACTGTTCATATGCGCAGCCAAACGGCACAGATCCAACCGATGCGCTTCACCGCAAGCCAGATCAAGAGCTGCAGCGCCTTGCAGGAGAAAGGATTGCACTACAGTAGCGGCTAGCGGACCTAGACGTGAACGGAGCAATTGCTGTGAGTTCAATGCGACCTGGTGCAACCTGGGGACGTACTCTTGGGCAACCTCCAGTTGGACTGAATGGCCTTGTACTTCGTCATCGTCTGGAAGATTGAGCTGTCGTGAGTTTCGGCTATGCCAGCCGTGATCCACTACCTTTAGCAACTGGCAATGGTCGGGACATACCAAAACACCGGGTAGTTGGTGGGTTCGATGCCAGTAGGCCGCCCCATCCCGAGCGATATCTTCGTCGATACACAGGGGACAAAACCGCACTCTCGAAGCGCCCTCGATCCGACTGGCATTGATGCCCAATTTCAGCATCAGTCCTTTACCATCTACCGCCATCACGCCCTGAGCGTGCTGCATTTGGTCATGGGTGAGGAAGGGTGCGTAGTAAGGCAACACGGTATGCAGCTCGATGATTCGAGCAACGGAGAGATCAGTGCCGTGGGGAAGTAACTCGGCCAAATCAGCCAACCGACTCGGAAACGCCACGTTCTGCGTAAACGAGGCCGCGGCGAGCTCGCCAGCGAAGGCAGCTTTACGGCTACCTCCACAAAGCCGGGCGTATCGAGAGAGGACACTGTGAAGTGTCTCGTCGAGAAAAGCTGCTGGGAAGAAATGGAATTTGAGCCCCATCTCCATACCCTCGAATCATGATTTACGGTAGCTTGGTGAAAACTCAAAGAGGTCCGTAGAGATCCAACCAGCTGACTTCAGCGCTGCCAGGGTGTCAGGCTGTTGACTCAAGGCCTTTGCCTCCGATGATTCCACAGCAACAGCTGCGGGCGCGGTAGGAGCTGTAGGCTTACTCTCTACAGCTGTGGGAGCCTGGGTCTCCGGCTTAGAGTGCGGCGTCACACCACGCAGCAATGCAATACGCTCTGAGCGAGGGAGTCCGTCAAACGCCATCATGGCTATCAGCTGCTCCTCGATAGGAAGCAAGTCGTCGAACTGCCGCATACGTGCAGGGTTGCGGCTGCGTAAAGCCGAGATAGCCGGTTTGAGAATCTGCATCTTGGCATTACTGACCTGGGTAATTATCTCGGCAGTCAGACACTCAACACCGCTCTGAATAGCATATCGCTGGCTAAGTACCAAAATCTTAACCAAAAAGTCCGTTACGCCTTGGGTGTGCTCGTACAGCGCGTCGAAAATTTTGGGAGTGAGTTCAGCCTGCTGCTTGCACCATTGATAACTCCAGAGGTTCTGAACCAGAAACTGCCACTCTTCATCATCTTTCTCGAATCGCTTGAATTCGACCATACCGCCACCGCAACTGCGCCGTGCAACACGCATAACGTCAGAGAACAGGCTGATCATCGAATTCGTACCGATGAACACGACAGGAATTCCGATATTGTTTACGAGGTGGAGGAAGAAGTTGAGCATGCTGTCCTTCCCACCCGTCTTCGCCAAGTGAAGGTTCTGAAGCTCATCAATAAGCAAAGCACCAATGTAGAACGTGCTGGCGACCTGCTCCATCTGCTGCAGCGCATCGTCGATGTTCCTGTACCGATGTCGCTTGTGATAATCCGCATCTCCCAGTGCCTTACCAACGGCATGGAAAAACTGTCGGCAAAATCCAGCAAGCGAGCCATCTCGCGGACAATCCAGCTTGAGCCACGTGATTTGTGTTTGGACGAACTGCTTGCCCTCAAAACGCTCATGCCGAATCGTCTGTGGATAAAGGCTCAAAATGGCGTGCAGAGCAGTGGACTTCCCAATTCCACTCAAGCCTACAACACTGAACGAGTCAGCGGTCGACTTGAATGAGTCATGGTAACGCTGGGCCCCTGACAGGGAATGTAGATGCCTTACCGTGGTAGGTGAGGTTGGGTTGCGTCCAACGTATCCCCGGCGGATCAGCAGGGAAATCATGGACTCCAGCTCCAAATGCAGCAGGAAAGGTTGAACGACTGTCCTCAAGCGCTCGATGCAGTGAACCCGTGTTGCACCGTCGAGATCAAGCTCTGCGGGTGTAACTGGCTCGGGGAAATTCGATATCAAATCGATAGCATCCGTATCAACAAGAATCGGCGGCAGAGCTTCGATCAAGGGGTTTCCCGCGTACTCAGCGATCGCTTGTTTGGTATAGCTCGCAAAAATTTGTGCGCCTTTCATTGAGTTTTCCCCGGCCGCGTTCTTTTAAGGAGATCGATCACCTGCGCGCGGCGAGGTCCCGCATACGAATCATGCGTAATTAAAGGTGTGTCGGCAGCGGGTTTTGCAGGCTCGGCACGGACGCCATCAGGAACAAACGCATTCTCGCGCTCACGCTCCCGTTCCTCGGACCGGTTTTGGCGGATATTACCCACCGCCTCAGCCTTGGTGCTGGCAGCTGGTTCATCCTTTCGCTCGGCCCGCGCATTGCTGATGATTTGTTCGACCGTGTCGACCAAGCTCACACGGCTCTCCAGCTCCGCGCGTTTATGAGATGGGGGCAACTGTCGATACGCTTCCAAAAGATCGTAGATTTCATCCGAACGGTAGTCGGCGTACTTGAAGTCCGAGCCTCGAAGGTCACAGCGGACGAACTGCTTGTTCTCACCCTGAATCCAGATATGCGCCGCGGAATTCGGATCAAACCGACAGTCAATCGACCAGACACCATTACGTCGAGCCTTGGCAAACCAGTTCTCTTTGATGGCGAGCTCGCAAACATAGTGCATTCCGCGAAAGAGCATGCCGCCCTTTTGCACGGTGGCTCGTTCGCGAGGCAGCAGGTGGAGATAGATCAATTCGTCAGGCCGGTTATTGGCGTGAATCAGGTCATTCTCCAAAGCCCAGGTCCATATGCCCGTCGGAGTAGGCTCGACGCCATCGTTCATCATCGCCTGTGTGAGGCGATCCGGCTGCCGATGAAAACGGTTGTAATGAAGAACGGACTCAATGACGATCTGGGTAAATTCCTTCAGGTTCAGCGTGGCATCGAGTCGACAGTCCCGCTCGCCCCGCTCTTTATCTCGTGCGGCAACGCCGCCTGGAAGCCACCTGATATCGGTTAGATCATTGAGGATACCGAATCGACTTTCGACCATGGGCTTCCAATCTGGTCTGTACGGAGGTGCCGTACCCATCTCGATGCCCAAGCCGCTTGCCAGCCCTTCTGCTGCAAGGGACAGCATCTCGCCCCGGTCGGCGTAGATCTGATGTGGCAAATGATGACAGTCCCAATCACCGGGGCGATCTCGACACCGTTCTTCGCACAGAACTCCACCTTGGAGGTAAAGGCGTTGAACAATGCCTGCCGAGCGCCGTTCCAGCTAGGCCCCTCCAGGCCGACATAGAGACCAACAATCATTCCCGAGAAGCTGTCCACAACGACGTATACCACCGGACGACCGATAGTCATCCGCCGCGAGTAGCTGTTAACCAGGTAGATGTCCGCAATCGTCGCGTCGATCTCAAACTGGTGGCACGGGCCACGAAGCCAATCGCGAACAGTGCCTGCGATTGGGCGGCAATCCTTAAGCCACTTCGTCAACCCTTTACGCCCACGATCAGTTTCAATTTCATCAAAAAACTGCTTTCCCCAGTAGTCGAACTGAGTGAATGTTGGAATTTCCGATTCCGGAAGAAGTCGTACCCGATTTTCCGAGTTTTTCGAAAGATCCTTTACAGAATAAAATTTCTTAAGCATCTTGTCGTAAGCAATACGAAGAGATGATGTTTTATTTTTTGCATAAAGCGCATAACCTACTTTTACTTTTATGCATCGCTTATCAATAGCACTGAGCAATTTACAAGGGGATACAAGTACCCCCTGAAATTTTGGTTTCCGTCCTGGTCGTACGCCAGGCGAGTAGTTTCTGTTCGCCACTCCTACAGCCGAATAGTTCTTAAGAAACGCATTTCTTACCTGACCATAAAACCAGTATCGATACAGTAAGCGGTAAATGGTCTTTCGCTGGATACCCAGCTCAGCGGCCCTGTTCCCAACCAGCCGGCCCATCTCGCCCTGCACGAAAATCTGTCCTGGATAAGCCGGGTCTAGGAGAGGCTCGATAATTGCCCACTTCTCATCTCGATCACGCTTAGTGCTGTCATCGAGGTCATCCTCCAGAACGAGCAGAAACTCAGGCACGGCAGTCACTACCGGCTTGGTGTCGCCAGACTCTAACGACAGCCTGAGCTCCTCAAGGCCCAAAGGATAAGGTTTACCTGGCGGCTCGGTCAGAGCTATCACCATTACGGCGTCCTGAGCCTCAATGAGGTGAAGAACTCTAACCATGGACGAGATCACAGAGTGTTCCGTTACAGGTTCAAACACCTCATTCACTGAAATATTCATGATAATTTCTCAATGAATGAGGTCATCTCGGCGGGATAAACTACCTTGAGATCTGGTAACGGCGATTTGAGGTGAAGCGGAGCGCTGCTCAAATCGACCTGAATCATCTTGCTCCAGATAAGATGGAAGAACATGTCCCGCGCCTCGGTATACGGTATAGACAAACGGGTTGCGATTTTTCGCAAAGACTCAGATGTCGACCAAGGGTAAGCCTTACTAGCCTCAAGGATTTCGAGAAAATCGGAGTGCAGAGATGAACTCATCAGAGGCCGGGGTAGCCGTGCATATTGTCTCAACAGCCCGAGATTCTTAATCAGATTAGGTGTGAACAACTCCTCGGTGACAATGCTCCAGTCCACGTCCTGGCTCATCCAGAATCGTCTCTCAATCTCCAATTTCTCCAATGTCCGGACAGAGTCCTCCCCGACGAGATCTTGCTGATACTTGATTGTCCTTGCGACGGACCTGAAATCCCCATTCGGCTGCTTCACGGTCAAAAGGAAGTCTGTCGTCATGACTAGCGGGAGGGTGGTTCCTTTGTATCTCGGATATCGGACACCAATTGCCCGGGCAATTGCTTGGGTGCTTTCCACCTGGAGCAGCGGATACTGCTCACGGATGTCCACGACGTCTTCAGAGAATTCGCAAACCAGGAAAAAGGCGCGTTCGAGATCGGACAAAAAGTGATGTATACGATCGATTTTCACGCCTTGGATTTTGTGAGACCGCCCCCGCGACGGGACGTCCTGTACACGCAACCAGGGCACGTAACTGGCTCCGGCTCCGGCACCAAATCCGTTGGCAATGTGCCGTTCAATATCCTGCTTCGAAGCAAACCTACGACCGCGCAACACTGCCTCCTCAGACCAAACGAAGCGCTGTACCTCACATTCAAAAAAAGGGTATACGGATTTAATGGTTGATGGGGCACCTTTACCCCACCAACCTGATACCATTATCAGATGGTTGATAGATCGACTCCGTAGTTGAGTTCCTCTGCGAAGTCCGGCAGTCCGTAACCGATGGTTTTCTTGTAGAAAGGAGAGACCTTCGCAGTCGGTGCCTTCTTCTTGTGCTTCGTGGTGTAGAGCATTCGTGCCCGCATCACCTCGAAGGAGTAACCGCGCCCTTCACGGTTCTTGTCCTTGGCCAGTCGGTTGATGGACTCCGTGTAAGCGTTGGTGACGGGCATGTCCGTCTCGAAGTAGGTCATGGTCTCTTCGCGCCAGTTTCCCACTGCCCTGACCAGATCGCTCCAGACTTCCTTTTGGCCCTTCGGGATGGTGGCTATCCACTCGTCCAGGGCGGCTTCTGCCTGGAGCCGTGTGGTGGCGTCCCAGATGCCGTAGAAGCGCTCCTTGTGCTCGTAGGCGGCCAGCAGTTGCGGGAACGCGCCTGTCCAGGTCTCCATGATGAGGCGCTCCCGGTCTGAGACTTCGTGAGCGCGTTTCAGCAGGATTTTCCGGTCTCCCTTGAGAGTCCGGCTCTGGGACGGTTTCAGCTCCTTTCTGAGGCCCTTGCGCACTCTCTCTAGGGCATCGTTGGCCATGCGCACCACATGGAACTTATCGACCACGATACGGGCCTGGGGCAGCACAGCCTTGACCGCTGCCCGGTAGGGGTTCCACATGTCCATGCTGACGATCTCGACCTTCTGCCGGTCTTTCAGCTTCATCAGGTAGTTGGTCACCACGTCCTGGCGGCGGGTGGCCAGCAGGTCGAGCAGGGTTCGCTCCTCAATGTTGGTCAGAATGCAGCGGTAGCGCTTGTTCAGGTATAGCTCGTCAATGCCCAGGATGCGGGGCGTCTCGAAGCGGTGCCAGCGCCCCAGGAACTCGGCGCGGGCGTTGAAGATGTCGCGCACCGTCTTCTCGTCCAGGCCGGTCTGTGCCGCCACAAAGGTGTAGGGGTGGTTGAAGGATTCCTTCTCCACGTACTCATGCAGCCGCAGTGTCATACGGAATCCGTCCACCATCTCCGGTAGCTGGGGCCTGAATGTTGTCTTGCAGGCCCGGCAGGTGTATCGGCGGCGGACCACCCAGAGAGTGACCCGCTTGCCGTGGATGGGCAGATCACGATAGGGAACGTCACGCTTGCCGAACCGCACGAACTCACCCTGCACGCCGCACCCCTCGCAGGCTACTGGTGTAGGTGCTTCAAGCCGAAAATGTATGTCTTCATTCTGCTCATCAGAATCCACCAACTGGTACCCAGGAAGGCTTAACGAATTAATCATCTCCCGCCTTGATCAGAAAAACAGGTAGGTGGCGTAACCGGCAATCATCGCCATAGCAAAAATGACTGCTAAAAACGCCGCTAAAAGCTTCAGCGTGAACAAAGAGCGCAACAGAATGAGCTCAGTCAGGCTGGCTCCGGCACTGCCGATGATCAACGCTAGCACCGTCCCGGCACCCACGCCTTTGGCCATCAGAGCCGCTGCCAGAGGTATGACGGCTTCAGCGCGAATATACAACGGCACGCCGATGACAGCGGCAACTGGAATGGCAAAGGGATTATCTGGGCCTGCATACTGCTCCAATAAGTCAGTGGGCATGAAACCATAGATCACGCTGCCAATCGCAATACCGATGAGCAGGTAAGGCAACACATCGATAAAGTCCGACCAAGCTTCCCGCCACACACCACTGTACTTCCCTTCTTTCTTAACCGTGACAGTGGGTTGACTGTCACAGCATTCGCTAGACGTAGAGACTGTTGTCTTCCTATCAGCCCCGCAAGAAGCCGTCTTCGGAGTGGTGTCGCAGCTGTTGGTGCCGCAACTCGATGCGGTCGATGTAGCACTGCACGGGCTTGCTGATGAACTACATCCACTGCTCTCTTGTGTCGCCGTCCGGCGCACATAACGCTCGAAGCCAAGCGTGTGAAGCAGCCATCCGGCACCTACCGCGACCACCAAAGCGGCGAGCACATAGATAGCAGTAAGTGTCCATCCAAACGTGGCAACCAGCAGGCCGACGACGATAGGATTCAGCAACGGAGATGAGAAAAGAAACACCATCATCGGCCCAAAACCGGCCCGTGCCCGAATCAACCCTTTCAACATGGGGATAGTCGAGCAACTACAGAAGGGCGTTATAGCTCCTAAACCAGCAGCAAGAAAATAGCCTCGCTTCCCACTGGAAGTCAGTAACGCTTCCACCTTGGATGGTGGGATGTGACGTTGAAGAACTCCGACCAGCAAGCTAATGCCAATGAATAAAACCGATAGCTCGATAGCGAGAAAGGCGAACATGCCTAGAGCGTCTTGGAGTTGAGATGACATTCAATATTACTCCTATATTTCTAGTATTGTCGAAATGATGTACGCAGCCTACTTGCGTTTATCCGACCTGTCAACTATAATTCTAGAAACATCGAATTATTGGGGCGTGCTATGGATCACGAAAAGGTTGCAGCCAGCTTAGCTGAGCTAGGGAATAGTCACCGACTGTCCGTGTTCCGCTTTCTGGTCAAAGCTGGCCATGATGGGGCTTCGGTCGGAGATATCCAGAAGGGGCTGGGTATTCCTGCTTCGACGCTATCACATCACCTTGCGCGCATGGCCAAGGTAGGGCTGATCCGGCAGGAGAAACATAGCCGCACGATTGTCTGTATACCCGAGTATGGGCACCTAGAGAATTTGGGGTATCCGGAATTTCTGGTTGATAAAATGCCAAAGATGTAAAGAAGAAAATCTTTCTCAGCGGATTATCTGATTGATCCTCTTCAGCCTACTCTACTGCCAATTTTCTGTTTCCACCTTCGCCTGAGTCTTCATAGCGATGCTGACTAGGGAGGACAGCGAGAGCTGGGCAAGCGTCAAAGCGGTTCTGGTTCATGCGCAATCCGGACACCTGCACAACATTCCTCTTGTAAGAAACCGATCAAATTCTCTAGGTGCCCATACTCGGGTATACAGACAATCGTGCGGCTATGTTTCTCCTGCCGGATCAGCCCTACCTTGGCCATGCGCGCAAGGTGATGTGATAGCGTCGAAGCAGGAATACCCAGCCCCTTCTGGATATCTCCGACCGAAGCCCCATCATGGCCAGCTTTGACCAGAAAGCGGAACACGGACAGTCGGTGACTATTCCCTAGCTCAGCTAAGCTGGCTGCAACCTTTTCGTGATCCATAGCACGCCCCAATAATTCGATGTTTCTAGAATTATAGTTGACAGGTCGGATAAACGCAAGTAGGCTGCGTACATCATTTCGACAATACTAGAAATATAGGAGTAATATTGAATGTCATCTCAACTCCAAGACGCTCTAGGCATGTTCGCCTTTCTCGCTATCGAGCTATCGGTTTTATTCATTGGCATTAGCTTGCTGGTCGGAGTTCTTCAACGTCACATCCCACCATCCAAGGTGGAAGCGTTACTGACTTCCAGTGGGAAGCGAGGCTATTTTCTTGCTGCTGGTTTAGGAGCTATAACGCCCTTCTGTAGTTGCTCGACTATCCCCATGTTGAAAGGGTTGATTCGGGCACGGGCCGGTTTTGGGCCGATGATGGTGTTTCTTTTCTCATCTCCGTTGCTGAATCCTATCGTCGTCGGCCTGCTGGTTGCCACGTTTGGATGGACACTTACTGCTATCTATGTGCTCGCCGCTTTGGTGGTCGCGGTAGGTGCCGGATGGCTGCTTCACACGCTTGGCTTCGAGCGTTATGTGCGCCGGACGGCGACACAAGAGAGCAGTGGATGTAGTTCATCAGCAAGCCCGTGCAGTGCTACATCGACCGCATCGAGTTGCGGCACCAACAGCTGCGACACCACTCCGAAGACGGCTTCTTGCGGGGCTGATAGGAAGACAACAGTCTCTACGTCTAGCGAATGCTGTGACAGTCAACCCACTGTCACGGTTAAGAAAGAAGGGAAGTACAGTGGTGTGTGGCGGGAAGCTTGGTCGGACTTTATCGATGTGTTGCCTTACCTGCTCATCGGTATTGCGATTGGCAGCGTGATCTATGGTTTCATGCCCACTGACTTATTGGAGCAGTATGCAGGCCCAGATAATCCCTTTGCCATTCCAGTTGCCGCTGTCATCGGCGTGCCGTTGTATATTCGCGCTGAAGCCGTCATACCTCTGGCAGCGGCTCTGATGGCCAAAGGCGTGGGTGCCGGGACGGTGCTAGCGTTGATCATCGGCAGTGCCGGAGCCAGCCTGACTGAGCTCATTCTGTTGCGCTCTTTGTTCACGCTGAAGCTTTTAGCGGCGTTTTTAGCAGTCATTTTTGCTATGGCGATGATTGCCGGTTACGCCACCTACCTGTTTTTCTGATCAAGGCGGGAGATGATTAATTCGTTAAGCCTTCCTGGGTACCAGTTGGTGGATTCTGATGAGCAGAATGAAGACATACATTTTCGGCTTGAAGCACCTACACCAGTAGCCTGCGAGGGGTGCGGCGTGCAGGGTGAGTTCGTGCGGTTCGGCAAGCGTGACGTTCCCTATCGTGATCTGCCCATCCACGGCAAGCGGGTCACTCTCTGGGTGGTCCGCCGCCGATACACCTGCCGGGCCTGCAAGACAACATTCAGGCCCCAGCTACCGGAGATGGTGGACGGATTCCGTATGACACTGCGGCTGCATGAGTACGTGGAGAAGGAATCCTTCAACCACCCCTACACCTTTGTGGCGGCACAGACCGGCCTGGACGAGAAGACGGTGCGCGACATCTTCAACGCCCGCGCCGAGTTCCTGGGGCGCTGGCACCGCTTCGAGACGCCCCGCATCCTGGGCATTGACGAGCTATACCTGAACAAGCGCTACCGCTGCATTCTGACCAACATTGAGGAGCGAACCCTGCTCGACCTGCTGGCCACCCGCCGCCAGGACGTGGTGACCAACTACCTGATGAAGCTGAAAGACCGGCAGAAGGTCGAGATCGTCAGCATGGACATGTGGAACCCCTACCGGGCAGCGGTCAAGGCTGTGCTGCCCCAGGCCCGTATCGTGGTCGATAAGTTCCATGTGGTGCGCATGGCCAACGATGCCCTAGAGAGAGTGCGCAAGGGCCTCAGAAAGGAGCTGAAACCGTCCCAGAGCCGGACTCTCAAGGGAGACCGGAAAATCCTGCTGAAACGCGCTCACGAAGTCTCAGACCGGGAGCGCCTCATCATGGAGACCTGGACAGGCGCGTTCCCGCAACTGCTGGCCGCCTACGAGCACAAGGAGCGCTTCTACGGCATCTGGGACGCCACCACACGGCTCCAGGCAGAAGCCGCCCTGGACGAGTGGATAGCCACCATCCCGAAGGGCCAAAAGGAAGTCTGGAGCGATCTGGTCAGGGCAGTGGGAAACTGGCGCGAAGAGACCATGACCTACTTCGAGACGGACATGCCCGTCACCAACGCTTACACGGAGTCCATCAACCGACTGGCCAAGGACAAGAACCGTGAAGGGCGCGGTTACTCCTTCGAGGTGATGCGGGCACGAATGCTCTACACCACGAAGCACAAGAAGAAGGCACCGACTGCGAAGGTCTCTCCTTTCTACAAGAAAACCATCGGTTACGGACTGCCGGACTTCGCAGAGGAACTCAACTACGGAGTCGATCTATCAACCATCTGATAATGGTATCAGGTTGGTGGGGTAAAGGTGCCCCATCAACCATTAAATCCGTATACCCAGAATTTGATCGGTTTCTTACAAGAGGAATGTTGTGCAGGTGTCCGGATTGCGCATGAACCAGAACCGCTTTGACGCTTGCCCAGCTCTCGCTGTCCTCCCTAGTCAGCATCGCTATGAAGACTCAGGCGAAGGTGGAAACAGAAAATTGGCAGTAGAGTAGGCTGAAGAGGATCAATCAGATAATCCGCTGAGAAAGATTTTCTTCTTTACATCTTTGGCATTTTATCAACCAGAAATTCCGGATACCCCAAAAAAATAGTTCTAGGAAAACACCGCCCACGAGGAGCTGCTCAGAGGGTCGTACCTAGACTACTCCGGCTGAAAAGCGAAGCAGCTAATCCGGACCAATGGCGTGGTCCAGAAACGGGAAACCCCGTAAATACGGGGGTTTGCGCGTTGTGTCAAACTTTAATAGCTTGTGTCAAACTTTATTATTTTGTGTCAATCTTTATTATTCAAAGCCACCTTTGCAATATCGTGGACACGAAATCGGCGTCCCTACGCGGTTTTCCTATGGATCAAGCAGTGGCAACATTTGCAGTATCGGAATACCAGCAAGGTCCTCCTCGCTTAGGGACGCACCGATGGTTTGACTCCATACGGGGTCAACAACTTGAAGGTCTTGAGTAAGTCTGTCTGCTACCCCAACAATCACGTCTTCGAATTTCTCAACAAGGGAGATGGCTCGGGTCCACATCCGGTTGCCTATCTCTGTGATTTCCAGGTCCACTTCCTGTGCAGAGCAAGGGGTTCGACTCTGGACGTTACGCAGCACTATCAAGGCCTCGCTGACTCTCGCATTGTCTTGGACTGCACCCAAAAAAGGAGAGTGGAAAATCTCAAAAGCCTTAGAATGATTTACCCCTCTATTCTGGGTGTCATGTCGGGCAGATAGTGTCTCAGCCAACGCCCCCGCAAACAAAACAATGATTCGCCGTTTTAGATAGTTGGCCAGTGCTTCAATATCAGTGATCGGCTGGTCTAAGGAAACTCTGAAGAAGACTTCCTGATTTGGCAAAATGCCCAGACTCTCCACCCGCCCGAGTTTCCGATGAAGCAGATGACCTTCGCCGACGCCGAGTACGCCGGTAAGCGCAAGCAGACCCGCAAGGAATTGTTCCTGATCGAGATGGATCGGGTTGTGCCATGGAAGGGTTTGATTGCCTTGATCGAGCCGTATTACCCCAAGGGCGAAGGCGGCCGACCCGCCTATCCGCTGATGGCGATGCTGCGCGTACATCTGATGCAAAACTGGTTCGGCTACAGCGATCCGGCGATGGAGGAAGCGCTGTACGAGACCACCATCCTGCGTCAGTTCGCCGGGTTGAGACTGGAGCGCATTCCGGACGAGACCACCATCCTCAATTTCCGCCGGCTGCTGGAGAAGCGTGAGTTGGCGGCCGGTATCCTTGGCGTGATCAATGGCTACCTGGGAGATCGCGGCCTGTCGCTGCGCCAAGGCACCATCGTCGATGCCACGCTGATCAATGCGCCGAGTTCGACCAAGAACAAGGACGGCAAACGCGACCCGGAGATGCACCAGACCAAGAAGGGTAACCAATATTACTTCGGCATGAAGGCCCACATCGGAGTGGATGATGAGTCGGGTCTGGTACACAGCGTAGTCGGTACGCCAGCCAACGTGGCGGATGTCACTCAGGTCGACAAGTTACTGCACGGCGACGAAAACGTCGTTTGCGCCGATGCCGGCTACACGGGCGTCGAAAAGCGCTCCGAACATGAAGGCCGGGCGGTGATCTGGCAGGTCGCGGCACGCCGCAGCACTTACAAGAAGCTTGGCAAGAGCAGCCCGCTCTACAAAGCCAAGCGCAAGGTCGAGAAGGCCAAGGCGCAGGTGCGGGCGAAGGTCGAGCACCCGTTTCGGGTGATCAAGCGCCAGTTTGGTTACACCAAAGTTCGCTTTCGAGGGCTGGTGAAGAACACGGCGCAGTTAGTGACGCTGTTCGCCCTGTCGAACCTGTGGATGGCGCGCCGACATTTACTGGCGAATACAGGAGAGGTGCGCCTGTAATGTGGGAAATGGCCGGCGCGAGGTGCTCGCGGCGGCTAAAAATCCAGAAAAAATGGATGATTCGATCGTTTTTTAGACGAATCGCCGCTTTTAAAATTGGCAGGGCTGAAGTCAGCCAGAAATACGTGACTACTTCAGACCATCCCTAAGAATATCTCTGAGCCGCCTTTGTGGCCGTTGTCCTCAATCAATTTCAATGTAACCTCACCAGTGCGGAAGCCCATCACTCTTGCTAGGACATAGTGCCCCATTTCATGCTGTGCGAGAGTTCTTGCTCGCTCTCTGTGGTGCTGTTGAATACGCATAGACTCAGGACTCTCAAAACGCCGGGCTCTGCTGGACTGCCAGCCTTTCACCGCCAAAACCCCATAGTGGGCAGAAGGGCAGCGACTTTTTCTTAGTGGTGCTCTTTAGATCTGATCAAGGCTTCCAAATTTGGTACGACATTGGCGTCGAGATGATCCTTCATTCGCTGGCTCAGATGGTGCTCGTTGGGAATATCAATTCCCTCTTGGCTCGCCCATTCCCGCAAAATGCCCAGCAGGACCATGCTGAGGATGTGACCATCTTCCATGTACTGGAGTAGGAAAACCTTTAGCCTCCCTCGTCCTTCATCGGAATGCAGGTCAAAACCGCCAGGCACGTCATGCAGCCGATGCGCAATGATGTTGCGATGCTCGAGGAAGCGATCCAACTTGTCGTCGAAGGTGGGATGCAGATCAACCTTCCCTCGCAATGCTTTGAGCAACCGTCCAAGAGTGGCTTTCGAATATCGCTCCAGCAGGAGCTGAACCTGTTCCACAGTTTGCAGGGGCTCGCCGTGCAAAGGGAACGTAAGACAATTGCTCAACAGGCGCTCAACACCCTGCCCTGCGATCATCGCAAGACCCAGTGTCTTCAACACGTCGTCCTGTATAGGCTTGTAGCCCGACTGCGCTTGATCTTTCATGATCGGATTTTCCTGCAATTCAGTGTTCTGTTTTCAATGCCCGCAAGATGGCGTTTTGCAGCACCTTCGGACATGCCCTGAAACGCTCGATCAACAACTTTTCCTTCCTAAACCAGCACTGCCGGGTGGGTGGCATTCCACTGCTCAAAAGCCGCCTGCGAGGTTGCCGCAGTAATCTTCTCGGCGCACTGGCAGCAGTACGCAATGCCACCGGATGCTCCGACATCACGGTGCCCTTGCTGGCATGGGTTCATGCGCCAATCGTCATCGCGGGCTTCCTCATCCAGATCCGGCTGATGCGGCTCCGCCTGGAACTGGGCGACATACTCAAGCACGGCGGCCACCCGCAGGCCGGTCGCGCTGCTCTTGTCGGTGCACACGCGGTAGGCATGGCCGCTCTGGACGATTTCGCCCAGCAGCTCAGCCGCGTTGTCCAGGTGCTGCTCGGTTTCGTTGGTGTGCTCAATGAGCTGGTTGTAAGCCTGTTGCGACTCGTCATGGCGACGATCCATAGCCTGGACGATCTTGAGCAAGCGCTTCGTGCCGATTTCATCGGTATCGCCCAAGCAGAGCCGGTCACCCGCATCCTGAGTGCATTGGCAATCGTCGGTCAGCACTTCCGAGCTACCAACCCACCCGCAGATAGTGCACTCGACGGCGTAGTAGCTCCCCACCAGAGGCTCCTGGCCGATGCACAGCGGCATGCGTACTACCTTCTCAACATTGCTCATCGTGAACTCCTACTTAGGCCAAGCGGCTTTCCAGATCCGCAATTTCGTTCAGGATGTCTGCACGGGTGTCGTCGTCTGTGTCGTTACCGTTGAGAGACATTTCGAGCTGGTCGAGGCGGGCATAAATCTGTTGTTGGCTCATGGCGTCGATTTCCTAGAGGTTGTGAGGCTTACGAAAGCCCTGTATTACCCAGCGCATCACCAAGATCAACAGCCCCAATACCAAACACAATCCAACCCATGCGCCAAGCACAGTTAGTCCATGCTCCCTTTGGCGCTTTTCTTGATATGCGCGTAGCCTCTCAATCTGGGCGCTCTGCTTCTCTATAGCCGCTTGAACCTGCGCCACTGATCGGCTCGTACCGATACCCGCTTCGGCTGCCGATAGCTCCTGCGAAAGGTCGTTGTAGACCCCAACAGCCCAGTGCATAGTTGATTCACTGGGTTTGGTCAGCATGCCTACCCAGCCAGAGGCAAAAGCCGCCAATACGCATGCAGTGATCCACAACCTAATCCAGCCACTTCTGCGCCCTTTCATTTCCATAGGTGATTCCCTATCAGTTTCTCGGGCGCGAAAATCGCACCTCCCTCTACGGCCGCGGCCCCGGCACAGGCCAGGGCTTGGGGTGCAGCTGAGCGGGCTTTCCGATAACTAGCTGCGTTCGAATTCTTCGGCGGTCATGTAGCCGAGATACGAGCAGTTCATGACAGTGGCGGTATTAGATACCGTGGCATTGCGTTTAGCTGCCGTGATCACTTGCTTGGTGACTTTCTGCTCTGGCAACCAGTGATAGGCATTGGCATAAAGCGCTTGCCCATTACGTACTTCAAAAAAGGTAAAAACGTAGTAATGATTTCTCGACATGGATTCGTCCTGCTTGATCCCGGAGCGCAAGAACCGCGCTTCACTACTGCCGCTGCCCAGCATGTGCTGGGCTTGGGCGGTGCCGTTTTCCTTGCCTTTAGGCTGCGCGGTTCAGCGCTTTGTCGTAGTAGCTCGTTTGCAGCCCCCAGTACACAACGTCCTGCTGGGCGAGACGGTGTCGACCAAGCCTACCGCTGCACCACCTGCGACCTGCAGGACCTCGACCGCCACACCGACCTCAATGACAAGACCTGGACCTGCAACGCCTGCGGCAACCCGGTGCTGATCGACCTGGCCGACGACAAAGGCAATACCCACACCGTCGAACGCCGGCAGGCCCAGCACCTAACCGACAATGACCGGGTCGTCCTCGATCACGACCTGTCGCTGCTGAGCTGTATCTAAGCCTCCAACACCGCCATCGGCAAAGGCCCGGGCTGGTACATCGCCCTGCAGGGCCACCGGGGGAGAAGGTCGAACCCAACCGCTACTATAACTGCGTCCCGCGCTGATCGAGAATGTCAGAGCCGCTTGGCGAGCTATGCACGGTGCATAGACTGGTCCCACGGTATGAGTCAGCCTTGGTTTTGTTACCGACTCAATCTGACAACTGTGCGCCCACTGCAGGCTTCATTGCAGCGGCAACACTCTCAGCCATTTCAACCAACACATCGACAATTCGCGCGTTCTCCCAAGGATCGCCAGGTGCAACAGCCGCCGCGACGACCCTCGGGTTTGCCAGCACGGCCTGCAGCGCATCGAAGTCATTTGCGTTCAGGTCAAGGCTGAAGCTCAAGCGTTTAGTCATTGATGTAACTCCAAAAGAGGGATCCAGATGCCGGCAACCATCGCCTGCACTAGATGCCCAGCATGCTTGATGTAGCTGAATACTTCGAATCCACTAGCTACCGACCGAAGGCTCATGCCCCCTAAGCATTAGATCGGTCTCATGTGGCTATAAATCGCTTCACCTTCATCATAGGTAGCTCGGGTTTCTGGCTGGGTAACCGGCCTAATTGTTGCTCCTACCGGAGCAATGGATTCAGAATTCTGCACTTCTCGCTGGACGCTCACCGCTTGGATACGCTTCAGGGCCTCGTTGGGATCTTCGCCAGGCAGCAGACCAATACGCTCACGAACATCTTCGATTTGTGCCCCGGGAACTGGCCAACGAGTCGAGCGTGACGCTTCGCGGTAAGGCCATCGCCGCCTTGATCGCGATCATATGCGAGCGAAAACCGTTCAATTTTGTAACGCTCGACAAGGGCGATAATTGCCGCCTCAGTTTTTGGACCTGGCTCACCAGTAGTGCCGATGAACAGGATATGCCTTCGGTCTTCTGGACTAGCCAGCTGGTAGGTGCTCAAGGTGTCGACGCCGCCCTCACTGAAACGGATTTCGGTGGGATTCGCGCATTTCGGGTTGGCGAGGTAGATACCTTTTTCAGTTTCTGCCGTAAAACCCTTGAACTCACGTCGTTCGCCATTGATCACCTGAGCACCGCGGTACTCATAGCCGCAGAACTTAGAATTCGCATCAATGTGAGGAAAAACAGCCGATCCATGTCGGCTCGTACGCCAACGTGTTTCGGCCAACACTTCGGACGAGATCCCTCGCTCTTGGCTCAGGTAGCTATCACGACGAGACATGAAGCCAAACGTCCGGTAGTGGTTTTTCGTGCTGGTTGCGATTGTCTCTAGGCGCTCGCGTTCCTTCCTCTGTCGCGACTCTTCACGTACAAGATCAATACGGGCCTGCTCTTCCGCCGATTTACCCAGCGAAGGTAGAACGCCCCCCTGAAACGCACGAACATCGTCCTTGGCCTGGATGAAGGTGCCGCCCCTAGCTTCCTGATAGAGCTTGAAGATGTCACCGCTCGTCCCTGAATGCCGGTCATGCCAAACCCAATTGGCATCAGCAGCCTGGTAAATGTCGTACTTCCCTGAGCCGTGGCGGAAAACAGCATGTCCTTTATACGAGGCCTTCTTGTCGTATTCCATGCCAAGGTGGACAGCGTAGTCGGTCAGGTCAACATCGCGCTTCATCGCGGCAACTTCGCGGGCGTCTGATGCTTTATCGTATTTCATCGAGCGTGCTACAGCAGCACCAGGAATCTGCCGTCGCACTCGACCAAGAGGCTGTCGATCAGCGAGTGTGTTATCGGACAATACACCCTCACGTCCCCTTCCGGCACCTGCTGCCAGATCGCATGTGGACAGCGTACGCAGACAGTCTGAGGGAGCTCGCCCTGCAGGGCGCTTAATGTTGCCGAGCGAGCGAGAGAAGGCTTCTTCATTTGCTGCGTCACCGGCGCCGGCGGCGCGATCAAATTGGCCGAGGCTGCCGGCGACTCGCTGGCCTGCGGCGCCGGCTCGGGATTCGGGTCGGAAAACTCCATCGGCGGCGACGACAGGTCGTCCATCAACGCGGGGGTAGCGGCCGAGGCCGGTAAGGGTGGCAGGTCGGGCAGGATCAATTCGGACATAGCAGGCCTCCTGAGGCTCAGGCTTGATCAGTTTCAGCTTCGTGGCGAATAAGGCGGGCTTCATTCCCTGGAGCGTTTCGCATAGATCACGGCGCTGCTCTGGGGGCACGGATGAGCCGGGGTTTGTCCAAGGTTCAACTTCAATACCTAGAGCAGGGTTTTCTGCAGCTATAACAGCAACGCGGCGAGCGGCGGGCGGCCAGGTCTGTTCGTCGGCGCGAAAGTCGACAACGGCAGCGCCGAAGGCCCTGGCGTGGTCGATCTCGGCTTGAGCCGGCGGCAGAACCGTGACGGACTGACGGGGCTTTCCTTGAGGCTCTTCCGTAGCCTGGCCGGGGAACTGGAAGAGTGGTGAAACACCCTGGAGGCGATCGAGGACAGACAGTTGTTGAGGGGCCAGCTTGAACGGTTGGCCGGTGTGCGCGGATGCCCGAATTGCTTCCCGGGCCTGAGGCATCAGATCGAGAGCATTCTCTTTGTAGACGAACTCCGCCGTCGACTTTCGGAATGGGAGCCAGTTGGCATCACTCAGGTACGTTTTGCACCCGTGGATCCCTCTGGTGTAGGCGACATACCAAGCCTGCAGCGATGCGTAGGAGGACGGCAGATAATAGGTCTGCATGACAGTCATCCCCTGCGCCTTGTGGCCCGTCATCGCGTAACCGTACTGCAGCGATTCATACTCACTGGCTTGGATCTTGATCGCCCTCCCATCGTCGCGTGCGATCGTGAAAAGGATGTCCTCGATCCGGTCGCCGTCGACTTCACGAGTGATTCGCTCAATGCCCAGTACGGTGCCGAGATCCCCGTTATAGATGGGCTCTTTTTGGGCATCCTTGGCCGTTTTTCGCAAAAGCAGGCGATCGCCAATCGCGACTTGGAGCGTGAAGCGCTCGCCGGGCAGTACCTCGGTATCGATGCTTACGCTGCCCCTACGCTCAATTCACCACGAGCGAATCGGGCATCGCGGATTTTGTCGTTGAGCGCTCGAACCTGTTCGTTGGTATCGGCGAGAACGAGTATCTGGGACCAGTTCAACTCTCGAACGACGCCATCCTTCCCTGGTAGACCGGCTTTCATGTCAGCGAAAACATCGCCAACCAGCTCGTCAGCCTCATTCACACCATCCGCGAAAACCTTGAGCTGGTCGTCGCGCTGCATGTGGCGGATCGCTTCGCTTACCTTGCCTTCGTAGAGGGCCTGAGCAGTCGGCTTGAATTGATCGGTCTGACGGGCGATCGTTTCGATCTTGGCGCAGCGGTCGCCAACAGCGTCATACAAAAGGCCGAACAGTGCGGCGGTTTCTACGGCGTCATGCTGGTTTCTGTCACCCACGCAGATCAGGCGGGCGCCGGCCTGGTGACAGGCCACCACCAGGTTATGCATCTGGTAGGTGTCCAGCATGCCGGCTTCGTCGCATACGACGATATCGCCACACCCAATGAGATCCTGCTTTTTGAAGCGCTGGCCGGCCCGCTGAGCGGCCAGAGCCTCCTGGTGCTTAATGAGCAACGAATGGACGGTCTGAGTCTGGATGCCGGTCGACTTCGCCAGCTCCGTCGCCTGCTTGTTTGCAGGCGCAACGCCAATGACGCGGCGCCCCTGTGCCTTGAACGCTTCGGCGTATACGCGGAAAGTCGGCGCCATGGTGGCGGACTTGCCCACGCCAGCGGCCCCCTTCAAGAATGTGTACTGGCCTGGACCCGTCAGATCGTATGCAGCCTGGCGCTGCTCCTGACTGAGCCGGAAAGGCTTCTCACCAGGTTTTTGGGTCGACTGCTTTTCATTCTCGTAGGCGTCGATCACCCGGTCTACGAGGGCACGGTCAACGTTCCAACGCGGATCATTGAGGCCGGCATAAACCGCCTTCAGGCAGTCAGCTTCGAGAGTAATGAACTCCTTCGTCGTGTATCGCCTTAGTGGCGTGCGGCCGCTTTCGTCTGGCGACTGGGGGATTTCGATCAGTCCGAGCTGTTTGAAAATCTCCGACTTGGTTGCGTCGATGTGGTCGAGGCCACCTTTGCCAATAGTGAGGTGCGCCGCTGCAGAATCGATCGCGAATTCGTCGATAACAGTGGAGCCGCGGAACACCATGCGCTGCAATTCAGCGAGACTCGGCGCCTTGAGCTCTTCAGGTGTAGATGCCTTTAGCTCGACAGTCGGGATCGTTTCGCGCCAATGAGTATCTAGGCTTTCTCCTAACTCAATGTCCTTCGCGTCGCGGCTTCTGACGGCGATAGCCTGGGCAGCAGCCTGGCCCGAGGTGGCCATAGTCATCTTTTCGGCCTGAATCTGCTCCCTGCGCTTGGAGCGCTCGGCCACGAGCTCCTTGGAGACCGATGATTCGTTGAGACGAAGGCCATGCCCCGTCCAGTCGACGACCATGGCCGAGGCCAAATCGGGTAAGCGTTCTTGGAGACGCTGGTAGAACGCCACATCGACAACCGCGCCAAACTCTTTCTGGCTTTTGTAGAGCCATCCCGCATCGAGTGTCAGGAACTTGCCATCGACGGTGCGGACGAAATTCGGTCGTTCAAGGTGGACGTGAAGCTGAGGATCAGGGAAGTCCTCACCAGGTGCTCGACGTGCTGTGCAGTGGGCATAAGTGAGCGTGACACACTCACCCGTTACCGATTCCGCACCTTGAGCACCTTCCCGCCCGCGAATACGGCCGACGCGGTGTTCACGCTCAATGGCGTCGTTTACAGCGCCCATCATGCACTCCTGGATGACTCGGCGAGTTTCGTCGTCAGCCTTAGCCCAGTAGATGCTGATAGATTTCTGAAGGCTCACGCACGAACTGAAGCCGAGGACGGGATCTTTTGCCGCCTTTTCTTTGCCTTCCTTCTCTAGTCGCTCCAGATCGCCGGCGTCGAGCTGCTTTTTCGTGGACGGGTTTGCCTTCTTTGATTCAGCTTCCTGAATAGCCTTGTCGATGGCCTTTCGGCGCTTCTCATCGAGGAGCGCCTCACCAGTGCGCGGGTTGATGCCACGGAAAAGAGCTAGGTAATCGCCATCCTGGGGATGCTCGCCGAGGCCCAGCTTGCTGGCCAACGGGCCGGCAATACCCGATGCCAAGGTGTCGGTGCCGGACTTGTGGTAGTAGTCCTCGCGCCCTGTGCCCTGGTCGCCTTCCACCTGACTGACGATCGCTGCGATCTCGGCATCGACTTTCGCCAGCTCGGTAGCCATGACTTCATCTGTCACACCACGCTCTGCGCCCAGAGTAATGCGCTCCTCACGTAAGGCCTGGAGCTCCTTCAGTTTCTTTTCGAAATAGCTGGCCTTGGCTGCAAAGTTGCCGGCCGTGGTCTTCTGGTTGCTCATCCCGTAGTGGCTCATCTCTCGATCTCCATGCCTGTCTGCTCGGCAATGAGGCGATCCATAACCATCGGCACGAGCCGATTGAGCATCGGCTCGACGGTGCCAGCGAGCAGTTCAGGCCGGCGCTCGGCCTGGCTGGCGAGAACCTGCAACAGCAGATCAGGAAGAGCAGAGCCCAGAAGGGAAGAAACGGACTGGGTGATTGCGCCAGCCATCGAAGCCACAACTGGACCATCGAGGAGAACGGGAACAGGTCGGGAAGGGTCGGCGCTGAAACGCTGCGCTGCCATGAAGCCGGCAATTTCTTCGTCTGTGCGCAAGGACAGGAGGGCATCAAGCACGCGGCCTTGAGCAACGCCTAGGCGAGCCGAAAGGCGTTCCAGACGCACCGCCGCAACTTCATCCAGGTACTGGGTCGAGGTCTTCGCCCCGGCCTTCTTCCGCGCCATCTTCCTTTTCCCTTCTGAGAACGCTTCTCAGGTAGACGGCTTTAGCCGGCGTACCTTGCTTTTGCTTTGTTGCTTTTCCGGCTTGGAGGCCGTGCATAGCGCGGGCTCCGGGTCGACGCGAAGCACCCGAAGGGTGCAGATGTGTTAAGAAAACCTCATTGCAAAACCACAATAATCCAGAAAAACCATCATAGCAATACCAGTAAAGCCATAAAAACCACTATGAAAAACCATTAATATCCATTGACGACCAGATAAAACCAGATTTAAATCTACTCCAAGGGGTGTGTAAAACCAGAAAGGCCCACTAAAATCCAGTTTCAACCATTAACAGCACACTGGAGGATGTCGGGATGTTCAAACGCCCTGAGGACCTGATCGCGGAACAACAGGAAGCCGAAGAGATGGCTGCAGAACTGGAGGCATGGCTCGCAAAAGAGGAAGCCACCGAGCAGAAGAACCGGCGTGGGGCTGGTTATCGCCTACTGAATCCGGTGCGAGTACAGATCGCCCTATTGATGCAGCGCGGGAAAACCGTAAAGGACATCCATCGGGCACTTGATGAAGCACTTGGCATCAAGGTCGATCTCAAGACCGTACGCAAATTCATGGTCGAGAACATGCCAGAGGAATACGCCTCGTATCTGGGTGCAAACAAGCGAGGCAAGAAGGAAAACCGGGTCTATCAGGACGGTTCAAAGCCAGCTCACGAAGAGTTGACAGCCTCACCGAGCCCGGCAGAGCAGGAGCAAATTGACCGTCACCTAAAGGTTAAAACCTCTCCGGTGCAACAAGTGAAAACCGCTGAAATATCAGCAAAAAAACCGCCACTTACCGCTGGTGATCTCCGAGCGATGACTGGTCAGCTTGATCCAGAGAAGTACCGAACCGACGACTAGTCGGAACATCTACGAAAGGAAGAGAAAAATGCGCGTAGCACTCGTCAACCTTGGCGGCAACCAAGGCAAGACCACCCTCTCAGTAAACCTGTTCGCGCCACGTATGCCGGAAGCGAAGATCTTGGCAGTAGAAACGATCAACGCCGCGGGTGGTGACCTTGGCGCTGCCGTTGAGCAACTGAAGGGCGAGCAGTTCGCCCGGATCTATGCGGAACTTGCCTCCACCGACGATTTGATCCTGGATGTTGGCGCATCGAACATCGAAGACTTCCTGGTCGGCCTTTCCCGTTTCGAGGATGGCCACGATGAAATCGATCTGTTCGTCATCCCCTGTACTTCTGACACCAAGGAACGCACTGAGGCCATGAAAACGGCCCACATGCTCAGCGCTCTCGGTGTTCCTCCAAAAAAAATTCAGTTCGTGTTCAACCGAGTCGTTGATGGCGTCGAGGCTGAGTTTGCGGACGTGCTGAACTTCGCGAAAAAAAGCGGTGTGGCGTTTGCCAATCCGGCATGCGTTGTCCCTGAGTCGGAGCTTTTCGCCCTGCTCTCAGATAAGAAAATGAACATCGTCCAAGCACTGAGTGATATCACCGATTACAAGGCCGAGTTGAAAGAAGCAACTCGCTCCGACGACAAGAAGGCTTGGCGTCGTGCCATGGACATGCTGGCTATCACCAAGCAGTCCAAATCGATGGATCGACAGTTGCAGCATGTTTTCGAACTGCTGACTTCGACGGTGGGGGCCTGACGATGAGCGCGCTCCCGATGAATGTCAGCGAAGCTGCTCTCACACGGGAGCAACTGATGCTGCGCGAGCTCTTCCGCGATCACTTCGAGCTGGCTGATCGTTTTGAGGCAACAGCAAATCAGATGGTCGCCGTCGATCGATCCCTACACGGCTCTGGCGAGCAGCAGGGAATTGCAGAGTTACTGCTCGATGCTGCAGAAAATATCCGTGGCGCAGCATCATCAATCGACACCATGAACTTGGATGGCTTCTCGCGAACGCTCGACTCCCTCAGCCGGCAGATCGCCGGTCTACCAGGTCGTTTGCTCAAGCCGGCCGATGAGATCGACTTCCGAGCCTCCCTGCGCGAGGGGATTGCTCAAGTGCTGGCTGATTCGATCATCGATGCCAAGCTTCAAGTTGAGCGAGAAGCGGTTGAGGTCGCCATCAATGACCTAGCCGGGCGCGTTAAAGCGGCGATGGCGCAGCTAGGCGAGAGTTCAGCTAACTACTTCGCAGAGCGCAACCAGCTGCGAGGCCAACTCGACGCAGAGAAAGTTAAGTCGGCTGCAGTGACAGAGCGACTGACGTACTTCGAACAGGACAAAGACAACGCCTTGCGCCAGATGACCACCAACTTTGCGGCCACGGCTCAGCGCACAGGTACAGCTCGCTTGATCGACCTTTGCGCGGGTCTGGCAATCGGCATCGTCGTGTCGCTCAGCGTCCTGGTGCCGATGGCCAGCCAATACCTAAACCAACAAATCCACGCCAAACAACAGCGCTAACGCGCAACCACTACTGAAGGAGAAATCGCATGGTCAACCAAGGCGATGATGGGGATTTTCGTGCCCGAAAAAAGAAGGTGAGCCTACTTGGCAGTGACGCAGAGGCTTTTATCCGCGCCCGACATGAGGAGCGCGAAGAGTTCAAACGCCTTGAAGGGCGGGACCTCGATGGTCTGGACACACTGGCCAAGGATCCGCGCATGGAAGAGCTACATAAGCAACATCAGCAGCGGGACGACGCTCCAGCATCCAACGCTGAGCAGCGCAAAGATGCCCAGGAGGTGGTCCAGGAAGAGCAAAAAAAACTGACTGATCATCAGGTCAGCCACGACAAACAGGGCGAACAAGCCGGGAGATCAATGTGATGGATAACAGAACCCTAATTGCAGCATCGGCACTGGTCGCAGCCTTCACGGGTCAAGTGGGCGCTTGTCCTCTTGTGGATTGCCTGCCGGGATTGAGCGAACCTCAGTTTCAGTCTCGTGAAGACATGCTCGGGTTGTATGACCTGAAGCAGCCTGGGCAAGCGGCAATGCACGTTGGGTTAATCGCCGCCGACCTAAGAATCGCGCGCCTCGAAACGGAGAACCGTGCTCTTCGTATCGCTCTGGCAACTGGTACTACACCGGACGACAGCAGCCTCAGGTTTTATCCAAGCCTGAACAGCTTCCTGGACGCAATGAAATCGGACCTGATTCAGACAGACACAACAGGCCGGATGCCTCAATTGCGTCATTTTGAGCAACGGGTCCGCAATGCGGACACTCGAGCAAAAATAGCTGATGCATCGCGGGCGCTGGTAATCGAGAGCGCTCAAATTGCTGCGGCGGCGAACGCAAATAAACAAGCAAATTGAAAGGGTGGCTCACCTGAGCGGCAACTCAGGTGAGCCGGTTTCGCGGCAGGGAAAACCCACGAAAGGAAGAAATTGTATGGTAACGCAATTCCGTAATTACATGGAAAATCTGCTTCTTTGGGTCACAGATCCTGAAGCAGCAAAACGCGCATGGCGCGAGCGCCGAACACAGGCCATTCGCATAGCGCTTGGCCCACAACTGAGCGCGGATACTCGCGGTTGGCCGGCCGATCAGATCCTCCACGATGATGTGATCGAGGCCCTCCCATCGGATCGTGCATCGCTCACGCGCCGCGCCTTCTATGGCCGCGCTGCATTCCATTCGGGCGCTCGACTCCAGAAGCGCCTACGCGCACGGAATTTCGCGCTGAGCGTCGGTTCGCTCTTCCTAGTATCAGCTACGGCATACCTCATGGGTCGCAACGGTTCCAGTCTCGCCTGGCAATGGGGTTCGATCGCTGCCGGTCTCTGCATCGCTTTAGTAGGGGGGTACGTTCTCCTTTGCTCGCTTGGTCTGACGCCTAGGGCTTGGCGACTGATGGTCCCTGCTGGCCCGCTGCTAACTGAGGATGAAATTCAGGATGTGAAAGAGTTCGGCGCTCGCGTGTTGCTGCGCGTAACTCCACCTCGGACTCCTGCCGATCTGGTCGGCTCGTATCGATCATGGACGTACGATCGCGATGGCAACCCTGTTGATGGTCAGATCGTGCCCGATGACCTATCGGTGTCCTACTTGCGCAAAGCACTGGTCGATGAGTCGATGCCAATGGCTGTCGCCGGAATCGCCATTCTGCTGGCCGGTCTATTCGTCGCTTCCGATTCCCTGAGCTGGTTCATCGCGCCGGTCGCCGCTGGCGGCGCTGCAGTCTGGTCGTTCCTAGCGATCTTCGATCTATCCTCGATCGCTAAGACCCGAGCTGCGGCGGCCCGCGAGGCCTTGGCAGTCTCCGCCTATCCCAAACTCATTGAACAGGAAGGTAAGAGCAAATTCGCGGACTTCGATCGCGCATTGAATGAGCAAATCGAACGAGCAATGAGCGAAAAGTCTTCATTCATCAACCTGGGCACTGCAACTGACCTATTTGCTGAACGACGGGATCCGTATAGCCCCGCCCAAGCGGGCATGCCTTTCGGCCTGTCTGTGGGAGACCTTTCGACGCACATGCTTGTACTGGGCCAAACCGGGACGGGTAAAACGGCAGCGGTGATTCGGCCAGTGGTCTGGCAATGGCAAGAGGCAAAAGCAGGCGGCCTGCTGGTATTGGACGGTAAGGGTCAACTTCCGAAAGAGCTCGCCGGCCTTCCGGCTACCAGATCATCAGCCCTAAATCGTCGAACTTCAACGCCATCCAGAATCTCCAGCCGGATGAAGTCGCCGATACTCTTTTCCAGCTATTCAGCTCCGAGAAAAGTAATGCGGGAGACGTTTCGGGCAGCGAGTGGGAGCAATTCGCCCGTGAGCTACTGCGCAGCACGGCGAAAGTTCTTGCGCTCATGAATGCCTTGGAGCGGGTCGAGTGGCCATGGAACCTCAGCTCAATCTACAAACTCGCATTCGACCTAAGTAGTCGTGATCGAGCAAAAGAACTGATCGAAGGCGATTGCATGCATCTTCTCCCTGGACACCTGCATCGTGCTTATAACTCGTTCATGGTGCGCCACCTGCAGAAAGCCACCGAAACCCGTTCGTCTATCGAACTCAATTTGGAAACCTGGCTCGGTACTCTCATCAATGATCAAGAGCTTGGTGCGTGGGCTGACTGTGTTGACGGTGTCGAGATCGAGGACTGCCTCTACGGCGCAATGATTGGGCTGGCTCTGCCTGATACCCAGAGTGGCGTTGCCATTTCGGCGCTGGCCAAGCGTCGCTTCTATAGCGCGATCAAGCGCCGTGGCGATAACTGGAAAACAGAAGGTCAGGAGCCCGTGCTCCTGGTAGTCGACGAGGCACAGGATTTGGTTTCACATGAAGAGCTGGCGATCCTGCCTAAAGCCCGCTCACTCGGTCTGTGTGCGTTGTACTCGACTCAGGGGCTCGATGGCCTGCAGGTTGCACTGCAGGACGAGCAGGCCACGATCATGCTCCTGGATCAATACCGTTCGGTGGTGAGCATGCAAGTCGGCTCTGAGATGACCCTCGACTACGTTTCCCAGCGCCTGGGGGCTGCACCTCGCGTGGTGTTTTGTGAGGTCGCTGCGAACACCACGGACCCAGTGGCCACGGCGAACCTTTACGGCGCAAATGCCGGGGTTACTCCACCGGAACCTTGGCTGCCAAAGCGCAGACATCAGAAGAGATGATCAAAGTGGGGCGCTCGTATAGTCATGTCGGCCAAGCTATTAGCACGGTCTCTGAGTTAGCGAAGAAGTTTGGCGCTGAACAGGCATGGCAGCAGTTACCTGCTGCAATTCGTCGTGAGCGACCGGCTGGCAGCGTAAAGATTGGCGAGATCCCACTCGTGTCACCAGATGAGATCCGGTCGCTGACGATGAATAAATTCACCGCGCTCGCATCGGTCAATCGCTGCGGGACTATTCGTCGCGCTCAGATCCGACTCAATCCCATGTTCGCATTCCCGAGCGAAACGAAAAACGTACCCGGCGCTGAGGAGGTGGCAGCATGAAAAACTCTTCGGCTCATCTCCTCGCTCAGCATGGCGAACTGCTCCAGGTCAGCTCTGTTATCACCGGCGAGCCCTCAAACGACAAGGCCAGGTGCTTCTTGAAAGCGATCGGCGTCGCTACGCTCTGCATCGCCGTTGCAGCCGGCGCGGGCTACGTTACCCAGGGGATCCGTGAAGAAACTGCGCGCATAGCGGCTGCGGAGAAAGCCAAGGCAGAACGCCTGGCCGCGGAAAAACGCATCGCTACGGCTAAAGTTGCCGGGCTACAGAAGCGCATAATTGCGATGCAGACTCAGGTCAGTACTGAGCGTGATGCGCTGCTGGAGCAATTCCAGCGGCTTTTGGCAGACAAAGACAATGATCCCGCAGTTGCCGAAATGCTGCGCCGGTATCCAGCACCGTACAAGCCGCTCCAGGGCATTGATCCCGTCGCATTCGAAGCTTTCATTGATCTCGATCGCGAAAGCTGGATCGCTACCGGGACAAGCCCGAAGCTCAATGACCACTACCAGGCTGAACGGGCGAAAGTCCAGGCCGGTACTGAATACCTGCGCTATGTCAATGAGGCCCTGGAGCTGCAAGCTACCGTGTCCCCGGCGCAGCCGGCTGCTTCTCGCTCTGTGCCGACCCTGCCCGTGGCGCCGGAGCCGATCATGCCACTGGAAACGCCAGCGCCTACGCCGGCGGCGAAGCCGCGCACAACACCGACTGGCGTGCCAGGCAAAGTGCGAGTCCTAGATTGGTAGTCTGGTCGGCTAGCGCCTAAAGGATCCCGGCCTCGGCCGGGTTCTTTATGCCCGCTGCGCGGGCCGAGCCCGGAAGGGAAAACAGTGTGCGCCGGATTCGTTCTAGCTCCCCTCTGTCCGATCTCGTACTTTTCCAGGCGCCGCAAAAAGCCCGCAAGAGCGGGCCGTTTGTGGAGCAGTGAGCGTAAGATGGTTTATCGTCGCTGAGCGGGACGGTATCCGCATCGGCCATGTTGACTACAGCCTACACGTGCTCAAGGACCGGCGCCGCCGCCCTGCTGAGGTGGTAGCGATCGGGATGGTGTGATCGCCCGGCTTATAGATCCCGTGAGAATCTGCCGGGTGCTCATAGAAAGCCCCCCTATGATTCCCTGCATTGAGTTCTCGTAAGGATTTAGGCCCGGCTCACTGAGCGAAATCATATTGAGCACACTACGGGGAAATGAGGTGATCAACTGAGCACTGGTGACAACTACGTTCCAGGACAGCAGGATAATCACTACGACCATCAGCAATCCGCCGATCAGTATCCCTCCGAGGCTTTCCAGCGGACGGCCGACATCGGCGACACCAGGATCAAACATCCCCCAAAGTCCCATAGCCATCGCCTGGACCATTGCTAGGCCGACAGCGCTAATCACAATCGCAGCTGCCAGGCCACCCACGGCCAAAGCAGGGTAGAGAAAGATGAAGATGAAGGCATTCCAACCTTTTGCCGACAATTGAGAGGTGTGCTCTTCGCCTTTCGGTGCGGCCATACCAGCCGACCAGAGCGTCACTCCGAAAAAGGTTGTAGCAACGGCTACGAGCCAGCTGATTGCCCCCATCAGTCCATAGATGGCAAACAATAGAGGCATCACGTAGCCAAGTAACCCGCCAGAGACGATCATTACTCCTCCGATTGCTTTTGGCAGCGTCCCATCAGTGATTGAGTTGAGTCCGGGGATGTATTTCGCGATCGTCCCGCCCGCAAAGAATCCAATGCCTGTGCCTACAAGCGAGCGTCCCCAAGATGCAATGTTGTGGATATTCTGGTTCGAGGGGCCGGTCGTGGATTTGAGGATATCGAGCGAGAAAACTCTAGCCAGCAGAGACTTTTGAGCACCAACATTTCCAGGTTGAATCTGCGCTAGTGCTTCGCTTTCGACCAATTTTGAGAGCGAGTCGCCCGGAGTCATCGCCGAAAGTGTGGATTTGGGCATCATCTGTGCGGTCGCACCCTCTGCGTAGCTAGCAGCACGTGAGAAATCGCTCGCTGCGCGCAACACAAACGTGCCGCCGAGCATCCAGCCCCAGTGCTTTACTTCTTCAAAATACGCTTCACTACGAGCAGACTGGTCAGTGGCAATCGTGGTGCTGATGGTTTGCTCAACCATAGTTTTGTACCAGTCTGCGGACTGACTGGCCCATGTAATACTTTCCTCAAAAAACTTCTTCGCTGCACCTGCCCCCACAGTCCCATCGCGAGCCAAAATCGCCTGCTGGACAGCATGCTCGACCAGACCGATCCAGATCTCACGCTGAGCCGAGGCTATACCGACTTCGATAGAGGAGGCATTGTTTTTCTTGACCTGTGCATACTCATCACTGCAGGTCACTGACGACAACCAACCGGCTTGGCAAAACCACCCCTCGGTTTCCATTTCCCGCTCGACCGTACCAGTAACAGCGTCGGGTTCGATCAATCGCGAAACCCCATGCTGACAGCACGGGCCAATTCGTCGCTCGGAGGAATTAATGGTATCTGTAAAGATCGGCCTGCATTTGCGATATACACGCCTGCAGCGGTGTCAGTCGAGCCCACGGCAGGGTATTTAACGCCGTAGACCTGATTCCATTTTATTTTTATGGCCTCGCCCGCAACGTCACGACTCGATAGCGAAGTTAGTTGCGCGTTCGGATCTCGAAATATCTTAAGAGCAGCAAGTTGGACCGCTGAGACTTTCCAGCTATTTAGCATATCCAACGCAACTTTCGCGTCGACCTCAACTCGAAATTTCGGATCGCTAAACAGGTTATGGCGATGCATCAGCTCAAATGCATCGTGTTGCATCGTGTCTCCGAATTCGGCCGCAGATTTGGAGACACCTGCGACAAGAGCGTGTCCAGGCGTTAACGTGATCGGAATTCCGCCAGCACTAGAGACAGGTATAACTGGTGCAACTAGAGTCAAGGCAAGAATCACCCGCAACGGGTAGAAAAAAGCCTCGTTTCCATCTTTTGCGCCGAAAAAATTACCGTTGTTCTTGAGTCGGAAAATACCAAGAAACATGGCCCAGGCCGCGAGGGCGCCGAACATCGCGAGGCCAAGTGTTGCGAACGCGGAGGCAAATATTGTCAGCGGTGTCACGTCCTGCGCAACAAAACTCGTAACGTTTGATGTATCAAACATCCAGCGTCCGAACATCCAAGACAAAACCAACTGTGAAAAGCTATTCATCACTTAGCCCTCACGCGAACCTGATAATCAGCCGGCAAATTTTTACCTATAAGCAACCTCGGATTACGTATAACATCCCTCATGAATTTAATTACTGGTGGAGCGCTTTGTGAATAGGCCATGTTTACTCGATATGCATTTTGAAAAAGCATCATGCACACCATATTTAGAAACGCCACGTTTGCAAAAATTATGAGATTCCCCCGATCCCAGCTTGCAACCAGATTGCCGAGCACCACAGCTATACCGAAAATAAGAATTGCGTTTACGAACAAAAGTGACTTATAGGCACGCCGCAATGAATCATTAGTAATCATGCAATCTTGGCACATTTTATCCCAGAGCAGGCGATCATCAGTTTCCGCCAACTCACGATCAGCTTTCGCCTGGTCACGAATAGCCTTGAACCAGCGGCATCCCCCTTTAATAAAGTAGATAGGCAAACTCACTGAATACTTCAGCTCGCGTGCGGCATTCTTCGTCTGGCTGTAGCCAGTCAGATAACCCGCGACTGTTTTGACCTTACTCATGATCAACCTCACTAGTATAAACTGGCGGGATTGGAACAGGCGGAACCTGCACTTTAGCGAATGTATTTGGGTGAGCCATGGGTGTGGATTCACGCCCAGGAACAACAAGACCGAAGTAGATAATCAGACCAATCCCAATCGTTCGTGGAATCTTTACTGAGACCTCTTTAAGCAGCATTTCTAGTCTCCTCACCTAAGATTATTTCTACAGTCCCAGCCAGGGCTGCTATTACGTGAGCATCGTGCTCACAGATTTCAGGTAATTCGCCCGCCTTGACTTGAATCTCACGGAGAGCAGCCAAAGCGCGGTTAAGTTTATCCACTGTAATGCTCACACTCTTTCCTTTCGAATTTCTAATGACTAAATTTTAAGAGCCGACACCAAAACCTTCCAATTGCATATTTCTAATCAAGCAAATATTTTTGCAATTCCGTAAGCATATAATAATCAAATATTACGAAAAATTTAGCACTCACAGCCCTCAAACTAATAGCTATAAACTATGGCTTTATTATTAATGTCACACCCACAAAAAACCCCTCATTGAGGGGCTTATTTGCGAAGTTTGATCAGTACCGGCGAAGTATTCCAGTCATCTCGTTGTAGAACTCCTGGGGATGCTCACCATGGGTCTCGATGTCCTTCTCGGCTACATATGCGCGCCAAGTGCCACTCTCAAAAACAAACTTAAACCCATCCGTGCTTGCTGTTCGGCGATTGACGCCACCGTAGTTGTCAATGGGACGGATTTTTTCGACGCCATCGATGATCAGGGATAAATAGCCGGTGTCTGGATTGCTTTTCTCATTCCAGAAGGTCATTTCGATTTTTTTTGCCTTTGGTGTGCCGAGTGCATCCTCCAGATATTGCGAGGCTTTCGCACTGTAAACTGCGTCAGTAGTCGCAGCTTTCGGCATGACCTGATTCATCTTCTGTTCGCCACACCCAACCAGGGCGACCAGAGCCAGCACTAGTATGGCGATTTTGATTTTCATAATTTCAGTCCTCGTTACTTCGCAATTTTCAACCGCATCGCATGAATTGTGTATCAGCGGGCTCATTGCTCGATCACCTGATGAGTGAGCAAGGCCAAGTAAGCGGCTGCAGTCACGTACAGCATGCCCAGGACAGCAGATCCAGCTGTCACCGATGTGAGCGGCGTACGTCAGGCCGGCGATCGCAAACGGCCAGGTCATCGCAGCAGCGCCGCAACCGAACACCAGCGCAAACATCACCAGAGCAGCGAGCCAGCGGAAACCAGGAATCGAAACATCACGACCAAAGTCGACACAGGCCTCTAGGCCGGCGACCAGAAAGCGCACTGGACTGCGAGCGATCCGGCGAGCGGCCGTGAATCCGGGCCAGACAATACTAAGTGCGTTCATCGTTTATCTCCCGCACCAGGTCCTGCTGCGCTTCGCGCCAGGCCTGGATCATCTGTTTAACCTCAACAGAGCCGTGATGCAGTTTTTCGCGTGTACCTGGAGCAAGCCGGATCTTCGTGCTGGAACCAATCTCGGCATATACGCCAATTTTGATCTTCAGTTCCTCAAGCTCCATCAGGTCGACAGCACCGGACTCAACCATCAGTGCGACCGCTTCCAGGTGCGCGCCCTGCATCAGGAGCAGGGCGACATCCAGGCTTGGCGGTGAAGCCAGGCGCAGGCTCATTACTGAGCCTTATCCATGGCCACGGGCTGGATCGGCGCCTTGAGTCGAATCTCAACGCGGCGGTTCTGCGCCCTGCCCTCCTCCGTGCCGTTGCTTGCGATCGGCTGGGACGGGCCAGCACCGTAGACTTGGATGCGAGTTTTATCGATACCCTGGCCGATCAGGTGCTTACCGACGCTGACGGCGCGCTTCTGCGACAACTCGATGTTGCTGGCATTGCTGCCAACGTTATCGGTGTGGCCAGTGACCTCGACGTTGTTGTCAGCGTAGGACTTGAACGAGCCCGCGAGCTTGTCCAGGTTGAATGCCGCCGCCGGCGACAGCTCGGTCGAGCCAGTGTTAAAAGTGATCGCGCCAGGCATCACGAGCTTGATGTCGTCGCCTTGGCGCTGCACTTCGATGCCAGTACCAGCGGTGGCTTTACGCAGATAGGCCTCTTGGCGGTCGGCATAGACGCCGTAACCCGCGCCGGCCAGGCCGCCGATACCGGCGCCGATGAGTGCGCCCTTGCCGCGGTTGTCTTTATTAATCAGTGCACCTGCAGCGGCGCCGGCGATGGTGCCGATGCTGCCCCAGGTCAAGGTTTGGTTGCGCGAGCCGTCTTTGTCGGTCGGGGCGAGGTTGGCGCAGCCAGCCAGGGAGAGGATGCTGATGATGAGCGAAGCGGAGATGATCTTTTTCATTGTCGAGTCCTTTACTACGACGGGTTGATTTGGTTTGCACGCAATGGCATGCGAAGCCGCGGGAGCGGCAGATCAACTGGTGTCACAGCGAAGACCCGATAGGGCGTTTCTTTTTATTGCCTCCCCTCCCCTGTCGCTGATCCGAGGAAGTTCAGTGTGCAACTTATATCTACACCGTACTGCTTAAAACTCCAGCCGAGTTGCTGCCCGACTGGATTAGTCTGACTTTAGGGCTGTGAAGGCTCGTAGTCGCGGTACTCACCGCGCCACTCAGTGGCTTCGTCCTGGTCGATCCGACCTTGGCTCAACAGAGTGAGAATATAGATTTCGGTCAACGAACAAGCCCTACCGCTGTTCGGGGAAGCTCGGCGCACAGCAATTAACTACAGAACACTTGTTGAATGCAATTATCCCCCAGCACAACTGCACGCACAAGCACTTAACCCACAAACATTCATGATAAATATATATCACAAGCGTAGAACCCATATACAATCAACACTAATAAATAGCCTTGCAGGCCAATAATGAAAAATTTCGAAAGAGACAACTCACTTGATCTAGTTAAGTGGATCGCACTATTTACAATGATCATCGATCACACCTGGTTTGTGCTACCTAGTGAAATACAGGAAAACATGTGGTGGATGCGGATTATCGGTCGGTTTTCATACCCCTTATTCAGCCTCGCAATCGCGGCAAATGTTGTCCGACAGCCAATCAGTTGCCCAGTCGGACTGAAATATCTGAGCGGGATATTACTATTCGCCATCCTGAGCCAATGGCCGTATTCGAGATATTTCGACAACGGGCATTTAAATATTCTGTTCGTTATAGCACTTGGCCTAGTTATCGCTCAGGCGATGCATCATCGGACTCCTGGACTGATCTTATGCGGGATCCTGGCCCTGATGATCACAACCGCGTTCCGTCCGATACTGAGCTATGGCGTAGCTGGAGTGTTTTTACCTACTGCGCTGGTAATCGCGCTTCGGGCACGGAAGCTAGATATTAAAATCGTAAGTTGGTCCTTATCCGCTCTTCTCGCCGCTATCGCAAATGTTGGCAGTTCGATTTTTCTGCTGCATGATCTGCCATCGATGGATCATGCGGTCATCAGCGCAGCCGCATTAGCACCAGTGCTCGGATTGACTCTACTGCAGATCCAGGTTCGGCCGTTAAGCTCCGTCAAAGCCTGGCTGTACCCCATTTATCCGATCCACTTGCTACTACTCAGCTCGCTATCAGTAGCATTCTGATTCGCCCAGCTCGTGACGAGTTAACTGCGGCCTGCTCCCATCGCACGCGAGCTTCCAGGGGGAAAGCTAGCTACATGGGCTCTTGTTGGCACTGCCCAAACCATCATACGGCCTTCAAACGAAACGTCGACGCTATAATTCACTTCCTTCCCTTCCGGGGCTTCTCAAGCGCCTAAGGCGCTTGGTCATAAAGCAGGTGTGACGCCTCAGACCGCGCAGATACCCCGACGATAACCACCCCACTCCTGAGGTTCGATAATGCATCACTTCCAGCCAAAAAGGGATCACCCATGACCGTCCAGCATTTTCGATCCCTCCACTTTACTCCGAACATCCCCGAGGCCTGATGTTAAATCATTTTAAAAGCATGTTAAGCAGCCCGAACGCTCCTGGAGCCCTTGCCCACGCCCTCTCCGGCAATTGACCCGCGCAGATACCCCGATAATTGACGCAGATACCCCGAAGTGACGCGCAGATACCCCGAAGCACGCTGCGCAGATACCCCGATGCCTGTGGATAACTCACGGTTTCTTGCTTTTGGTGTGAGGAACCCGTGTCCATCGAACCGTGCCTTCTGCAATTGACCAGCCTCTGATAACTCCCTCATCCTCTAGTTCACCCAGTGCACTCGGTAATGCCCGGCAAGTAAAGTCCCTTGGACGCCCCCGCGACCCACTCCATACTCTGAGTTTTTCGCAACCTATTCCATGCGACCCAACCTGATGACCAGCTATATAATTCTGAAGATATTTTGCCAAGGGACTCTTTAGCCTCACCCGAACATCCATATCAATGAACGCAAGAAACTCATTAGAAAATATTGAAACAATCTCAGTATCCATTTCTATGGAGTATTGCCCCCCTACCCCCCACCTCAATTTGTCTATCAGCCTAAAGCTCTCACCTCCCAGCCGGCCTTGAACAAATATGATAGCGCTTGCAAGTCGCTCCATTGAATCATGGAGCCTTCGATAACTTTCTGATGAAAGATCGCTTCCACGACCAATGGCACGTAAAAATGCTGAGCGCTCAAAAAAAGTCATTTCGCCTGGAGATGCACCTTGAGACAACTGAATCGTATGTAAGAAAACATCATTATCATACATATCTAACTCCTCGCCTGACATTCTTACCAAGCAATCAGAGCGCCCCTCAAGTATTTGGTTCTTTAACGTTCTCCGGGCTCCTTTTTTGAGGTTTGAAAATAAGCCCGTTCTGGTCCACTGAGTAGGCATGGCCGAAGCCATCATAGGCAGAAAAGGAAATTTATATTGAGCAGGAGTGACCTCGGTGCTTGGATGTCCTACTTCAGCCTCAATGGCATTTCTATAACTTTCGCGCTCCGCTGCCTCTTGTGAGCGTCTTTTCAAAATTGCATGAGCTCTTGAAGGTATGCTGCACGCAATCTGCTGCTCCGGCCAAAGCTCATACATACTGACCCACCCACTCCGCTAGCTTTAAGCGAGAAATGCGCCCGAGCGAATGAAAAAGAGTCATACGGTGATCCGAAGGGCAGCGCTTTAGCAAAACTCCCCCTACTACAAATAACCTTGCTCGGTAGGTGAGGTACGCGAAATTAATGCTTGCAAGCCTGCAATACATACACATAAATTATCCGCCTTTTACGCTCGCAGACTTCCGCCAAAAACTGGCCGCCGAACGTAGTTACCTAGAAGCCCCTCTCGCACGGGATTTTCAGGCACGTTTCTTTGAGGTATGTTTCTGCCGCAAGTAAAACTCACAGATATCTACGAGATTCCAGCGAATTGCACGACCGAAATGCAACGGCTGTGGAAAATCAGGATCATTCTTCGAGAGCCGATAAAGCGTTGAACGCGAAATCTTAAAGATCTCGCAAACCTGCTGGGTAGTTTGAATTTCCATCACATATATCTCGTTATCGAATCATGTGACGCTGATCATTCGTGACACAAGCGGACACGTCAATCCGCCTGCAATTACCCATAAACTGCTGATTTTGGGATTGTTTTACTATGTGAATTGCATTTATATATTTTTATGCGGACCTATAGAGTGCACTTAGCATCAAAAGACAACAACTAATCTAAAAGGCAAAATTCAAATAACCATTTAATCTAAACAGATTTTAACTTTCCGGTGCACAAAAGGCCAAGTTTGAAGATTCTTCGAGCAAGCCCCTCCGCCAGAGTCGCACACTAGGCGTGTGGCCTATCAGGTTAAGACCACCAAGATTGACGTAGAGACATCAGAAAATGCAGAAGCGATCTTTCTTCTGACGCCGCGCGGGTGGCCTACCTGAGATCAGGCAGGAGCGCAGTTCTACAGGCCAGATCTAGGCACGCAAAGAAGTCATGATCAGCTTCCGCATTGCTCATGCGATTCGGTGACTGTGCATCCTGCGCAATCAAGCTCAAAGCTCGCTCTCCGAGCACGCGGCCCAGTCTGCTGGGCTGACGGTACGCCAGACCTTGCGATCCGACCTTCCATCAGCCTGTCCGCAACTAGGCATCTAGATCAGCAATCATCATCCGCAGCGGCGCAGCGGCCGCACCGAGGTGAATGAGGCGGGCAAGATTGTCCGGTTTGAAGAATGCGTGCCCACTGGCGATGACCCGCTGGGCCTTGGCCATGTGCAAAGGAACTTCGCCGACCCACTTTGCAGTTGTCACGAGTTGCCGCGGCTTCATGAGCGAAACCTCGTCAGCCTTAGTCTTGCTCAGCTCGCTGATCGGAGCGACCAGATTGGTCAGCAACAGGACCTTGGCGCCGTCCTTGAAGAACTCCAGGCCTTCAAGGTTGGCCAAGAACTCGCCTTTGGTTGGCCATCCATCGCCCGGCCTATGGTTGTTGGTCTCGAAGTACACTTCGGCTTCCGCTTCCGTCATAGCCACCCGACGCTCGATCACTGGGTTGTCGCGTCGAGCCCGCTCCTTTAGCGCAGACATCACGGCGGTGTCGATCGCGCCCTGCAGTCGGAGCTTGAGGTCGACCAATTCCCGGTACTGCCGGTGAATATCCTCCACCACCGGCAGGACCTCTGCCATGCGCTCAATCATCCGCGTCACAGTCTCAATGCGGCGCTTGCGGGCAACCGCCGCGTCGACCCGCTTGCGCTCCCGAGAGAAGGAGGCGCCGAAATGGGTCTTGCCGCAGTCGATTCCGATGGCCGTTTCTTTACTGTCGCTGGTAGTGACCAGATATCCGCTTAAATGCGGTTGCCGGCAACTAGCGATCCCGCATTCAACCCGCTCCAAGAAGCGATACGGCGCGATGACGGCGCCAAAGTGGCGAAGTGCCTGGGGGTGAAACGCCAGGGAGGGTTCAAACGCCTCCCTGGCGAGCAGTTCTTGATAGTTGTCGATGACAATGATCTCTAGACTCAAACCGCTGCACCTCTTGATTTCATAGGGGATGGCAGGTTGCCTCTATGCTATTTAATCACAGACTGCAGACAGGAACCGGTCAGTTCGAGCAGAGCCTGCACGCTTGATCAGCCAACGCGATTACAGTGCACAACAGACTGGAGTTGAAAGATGGAGAGCAGTGATCACCTGGATAGGGTCCTTGCGACGGTGCATACCCTCTTGCTGGCCGAGGGTGCGGACGAGGCGGCAACGATTGTTCGCGGCTACCCGGCTAAGGCGGAGCTGACCGGCCATGACAACTGGAATGGCGGCACGGACATCTGGGAGATTCAGTTCAGACTTCCTGCAACGGATTACGCGCGCCTTGGCGCAAGACGCAGTCAGTTGGAAGAGAAGATCACCGCCAGACTCAAAACTATTCTCGAACACGAAGTGGATGACTGGTATTCCGCTTGTATCCTACCCGCGTTGGACTACCGGAAAGACTGGCGTTCAGACACTTCTGAGCTGCCTCGTAACGTACGCCAGAACATCCTGGACGGCATGCGTCTCGAAAATACCGTCTGGTACGGCCAACTCGATGATATCGAGTTTCTCAACCGCCTTTATGACCTCAAATCACTACCCTCGACAGACGGGCGCTACAAGGACGCCGTCGGTGACATCTTCCAGCACCGGTTCAACAACGATGATTGGGAGATCGATTGGGTCTACAAAGACAGCCGCTTCCAACTCTTGGAAGGCAGCGCGGAGCAGTTCCTACGCTTCCTCTGCGAAACCGTTCACCCCATGGTCCGACCGATCAGAGACGAAGCGCTCAAGCTGGTGGTTCATTTCAATCAACAATTGAGGGTAGCGGGCTGGGAGCTGTTCGAAGAGGAGCAAATATCTGGGCGGCCACGTTTTGCCTTCCGCTCTGTCCATCACAATTCAGCCCGCGCGGTGCTGCGCGCAAAAACCGTCGCGGATGCACTCGACGCCGGCTGGATGGCCAAGGAAATTGAGCGACTGGAAAATGCTGTAGAGCGCGATCCAGCGCTGGCAATCGGGACCGCGAAGGAACTGGTAGAGACCTGTTGCAAAACGATTCTGACGAAACGAAACATTCCCGTTACGAAGTCCGACGATCTAGGCGACCTCACCAAGAAAATCGCCAAGGCCCTGAACCTAGTCCCGGAAGGGGTAAGCGAAGCGGCCAGGGGGGCTGACAACATTAAGGCCATTCTTCGGGCCTTGACTCAGATGACGAGCAACCTGGCACAACTCCGGGGGCTATACGGCACTGGCCACGGACGCGATGGCCAGCACCGCGGCCTGCAGCCCCGCCATGCCCGCTTGGCTGTAGCCGCTGCCGTCGCGTTTATCGATTTTGTCTCCGAGACCTATCGGCACCGAGAGGGGGTTAGGAGCGACGACAAGGCTGAATGACGACAGCCGACTACCAACACCAGTACGTACGGCAGACGGTCAACGGAAGAGGTCCCTTCCCAAGCTTGGATAGTAGCGGAGATTAGCGTGAGCCCACACTCGCTGCGCAGGTGCTCGAAACTCCGTCTTGAGGGAAACGATGCAGGCTTCCCAAGTTCTCCGCAGAAAATAAGCTCGTATCACTTCGCTTTGTCCACCTCGACCTTCCAGGCTTGGGTTGCCTGACATTTGCGCGGAGACCTTTCAGGATCGGCACCGACGATCTACAGCTTCAAAACGCACTGAGAAGTGGGGACTGATGTGGGGACTAAACAGATATCACTGCCGAGAAAGCTAGGGGAAAGCTAAGCTAACTGCCTGATTATATTGGTGTCCCAGGGCAGGTTCGAACTGCCAACCTTCCCCTTAGGAGGGGGATGCTCTATCCAATTGAGCTACTGAGACCCTGAGCCGATGACGGGCGTCACGCGGCGGAAGGCGTGCATGTTAACCAGACGGGAGGTATTTGTCATTCCATGGATCGGGCTTTTTGCCTGCCCGAATCCACAAGCTGCGTGCAGGCTTCGTGCAATTTGCAACGGAGCACAAGGCCATCATTGCATGATGCACGGAAGAACCCTGCTCTAATTAACGTAAGTTGTTGATTTTAAAAGATAAAATAAAATTATTCAGATGGCATGCGGCATGCTGGAAGAAATATAACGGAATGTACCCACCCAACAGCCGGATCACGCCCATGACTCACGCCCTGCTCGCCCTGAATGCCCTGGCCCTGACCGCCGTGATCGCCATGGGCCTGTTGCCCGCGAAAACGCCGGTGCATTCGCTGGAATACCGCACCTCGATGCAGGCGCGTCCTGCGGTCATGGGTGAGGCAGAAGCCACGCTGACGCAGGTCAAGGTGAACCAGGAGGAGCGCTACGCTTTCTGAGTCGGCAAGCCAGCTTCGCGCAAGATATCCAAAAGGCGCTGCGCCGCATCGGCCAAGCTGGTGGAGTTATCCAGATCATGCACATCGGCGCCCAGCCCGGCGGAAACCAGGGCGTTGCGCGCCAGACGGGCTTCGATTTCCTCTGCGGATTCCCGCCCGCGATCCTTCAGGCGTCGGGCCAGCACCGCGGCTGAAACGCTGATCAGCACAGGCAGCAAGTGTGGGTATCTGCTGCGGGCCTGTGGCAGGTTGGCCCTAGAGCCGTTGACCACCACCCATTGGCCAGCGGCAAGCCAGCGATCCATCTCAACGGGAATGCCATAACTGAGGCCGTTGGCCTGCCAGTCCAGTGCGAATCCGCCCTGCTCCCGTAGCGCCTGGAATTGCTGAAGCGATACACTGTGCGCCGCTTCGCCCACGGCCTCGGCGGAGCGGGTAATCACCCGCCGCACCACAACCACGCCCAGCGCCTGGAGCGCCGGCCTGGCCTGATCGATGATGCTGTCCTTGCCGGAACCGGATGGCCCCATCAGGTAGATCAATCTCCCGCCGGCCCGGGGTGGGGTCTCGCCCCTTGCGTCATGCTGCATAGCCACTATGCTCATAGATAGGAAAAGCGCAGGTATTTTAGGCGCTTTCCGTTACCTTTTCGCTGGTCTGCCTCGACAGTCAAAAAGGTGGCTGGATCGGGAAGGCGGGAATTGAAACTTTTCAAACCAGTGCTCATTTCTGATAATTGGTACTGGCAAAAAGCCTCCACCCGGTTCAATATTTGTCACAGAATTGACGCCAAGGAACCGGCGACAATGAGGCATTATTGCGACCTCATTCACAATTCAGGTTGAACATTTGACCGTATCGATGGTCCTAGTCTCATCGCGCGGCCAACTTCAAGAACCGCTCCCCCTGAACTAAACCGGTCAATTATATGCGCCCAATGAAACAGGCTATCTACTCAAGCCGAACCGCAGACAAATTCGTCGTCCGCCTGCCAGACGGAATGCGTGAGCGCATTGCCGAGGTTGCGCGTAACCACCACCGCAGCATGAACTCCGAGATCATTGCCCGCCTGGAACAGAGCCTGATCCAGGAAGGTGCACTGGGCGACGAACTGAGCATGCGCCTGGACAGCCCGGAACTGTCCCTGCACGAGCGCGAGCTGCTGCAACGCTTCCGCCAACTGTCCCACCGCCAGCAGAACGCCCTGGTTGCCCTGATCGCCCATGACGTCGAGATGGCAGCGGACGCCTCCTGATCGTCCCGACTGACTTCAGCTCAAAACAAAACGCCCGGCGCAATCGATTGCACCGGGCGTTTTGCTTTCTGGATCCTCGGTGTTGCTGAACCCTGTGGGAGCTGGCTTGCCAGCGATGCGGCCGGGACAGACAACAAAAAAGCCAGCGCGAAGCTGGCTCTCTTGATTCAACGATGGCTTACAGCAGGAACAGGGTGGCCAGCCCCAGGAAGATGAAGAAACCACCACTGTCGGTCACCGCCGTGATCATCACGCTGGAGCCCATTGCCGGGTCGCGACCGAGGCGCGTAAGCGTCATCGGGATAAACACCCCCATGAACGCTGCCAGCAGCAGGTTAAGGGTCATTGCAGCGGTCATCACCACCCCTAGCGACCAACTGCCATAGAGCAGGAAGGCCACTACCCCGATAACGCCACCCCAGATGAGGCCGTTGAGCAGCGATACCGCCAGCTCCTTGCGCATCAAGCGGGTAGTGTTGCCCGGAGTGACCTGGTCGAGCGCCATGGCACGGACGATCATGGTGATGGTCTGGTTGCCGGAATTGCCGCCGATACCGGCCACGATCGGCATCAACGCCGCAAGAGCCACCAGTTTCTCGATCGAGCCTTCGAACAGGCCGATCACCCGGGACGCCACGAAGGCAGTGATCAGGTTGATTGCCAGCCAGGCCCAGCGGTTGCGCAGCGAGCGCCAGACCGAGGCGAAGATGTCTTCCTCTTCGCGCAGACCGGCCATGTTCAGCACTTCGGTTTCGCTTTCTTCGCGGATCAGGTCGACCATTTCGTCGATGGTCAGACGACCGATCAGGCGGTCGTTCTTGTCCACTACCGGAGCCGAAACCAGGTCGTAGCGCTCGAACGCCTGGGCTGCGTCGTAGGCGTCCTCGTCAGGGTGGAAGCTGACCGGATCGTCGGCCATGACCTCGGCGACCTGCTTGTCAGGGTCATTGACCAACAGACGCTTGATCGGCAGCACGCCTTTGAGGATGCCGTCGTAATCGACGACGAACAGCTTGTCGGTATGGTTGGGCAATTCCTTGAGCCGGCGCAGGTAGCGCAGGACCACTTCCAGGCTGACATCTTCGCGGATGGTGACCATCTCGAAGTCCATCAGCGCACCGACCTGCTCCTCGTCATAGCTCAATGCCGAGCGCACCCGCTCGCGTTGCTGGGCGTCGAGGCTTTCCATCAGTTCGTGGACGACATCCCGGGGCAGCTCGGGAGCAAGGTCGGCCAGTTCGTCGGCGTCCATCTCCTTGGCCGCGGCGAGCAACTCGTGATCGTCCATGTCGGCAATCAGGGTTTCACGCACCGAGTCGGAGACTTCAAGAAGGATATCGCCGTCGCGCTCTGCCTTGACCAACTGCCATACGGTCAGGCGGTCGTCCAGGGGCAAGGCTTCGAGAATATGGGCAACGTCGGCGGAGTGCAGGTCATCGAGCTTGCGTTGCAGCTCGACGAGGTGCTGCCGGTGGACGAAGCTTTCCACGTGATCGTTGTGGGCGCCTTCCTGACGGTGGGTCAGGTCTTCGACCAGGCGCTGGCGCTGCAGCAGCTCGACCACCTGGGCCAGGCGGTCCTGCAGGCTTTCCTGCGTTTTTTTTGCTTCGATTTCAGTCATAGGCGAACTCCACTCCCAGCAGCGGAGCACGCCGGGAGATCAATCAGTCACATCGTGATTGGCAAAACAGGCTTTTAAGTAACTACTGGGTAAGTCCATGGTGGTATTCCACAAGCCCCGGCGGGGCTGACGGGCGCAATCATACACCGCTTGAGCTGCCAGGGGCTGAAAATCTCGGTGAAAACAATCGTTTGCGGAAATGACGAAGGCAAACTCCCGAATCCATCAATGCGACGGCCAGTGCCCGAAAAAGAGCACATCCACTCCCTGAAAAATTAGCACGCGCCGGCGACGCCTGGATGACAAATCATTTATCGGGATCAACAAATTGCGGAAAACAAAAAGCCCGCCATTAAGGCGGGCTCTTCGTCTATATGGTGCACTCGACAGGATTCGAACCTGTGACCGCTCGGTTCGTAGCCGAGTACTCTATCCAGCTGAGCTACGAGTGCAAGGTTGGCGCTTGATGAACCAGATCACCTCTGGTGTATCCGAAACAACTTCCAGAGGAAACGGCTTCTTGGATTATGGTGCACTCGACAGGATTCGAACCTGTGACCGCTCGGTTCGTAGCCGAGTACTCTATCCAGCTGAGCTACGAGTGCAGGGTTGGTACTTGATGGACCAGATCACCTCTGGTTGAAGCCGAAGCAGATTTCAGTGAAACTTGCTTCTTCTATATGGTGCACTCGACAGGATTCGAACCTGTGACCGCTCGGTTCGTAGCCGAGTACTCTATCCAGCTGAGCTACGAGTGCATTTGAAGCCGCGCATTATAGTTCGCTAAATCTTTTTGGCAATCACTTTTTCGTTTAATTTCAACTACTTAGCGATTCATGCCAGATTACAGCGCCCTACATGAATAATGGCGGAGAAGGGGGATTCGAACCCCCGATACCCTTGTGAGGTATACTCCCTTAGCAGGGGAGCGCCTTCGGCCACTCGGCCACCTCTCCGCAACACGGGGCGTATAATAACCAGAGCCTTCCCCGTTTGCAAACTCTTTTTTGAAAAAAAAACGAGAAAAATTAAAGGGTTGGTTCTTCGTCCTTCTCTTTCTTGATCCGCAGATAGATTTCCTCGCGGTGCACAGCCACTTCCTTCGGTGCGTTGACGCCAATGCGCACCTGGTTTCCTTTGACGCCGAGCACGGTCACGGTAATTTCGCCATCGCCAATAATCAGGCTTTCGGCACACCGACGAGTCAGAATCAGCATACGTTACTCCTCACGGGATTCAGTTCAGGGACAACAGTCTGTAGGTAAAGCGGGCTCGGGACTGCAACCAGGACGGTTGCCGGCCTCTGCCGGAGTATTGACCAGGGTGTGAAGGGGCACACAGGTCGAAAAAAGGAGCGCGGCCTGGCCGCGCCCCCGGGACACCGCTTATTCGCCCGAACGGGCCGGAGCGTCCAGCTCGAAGGCGGTATGCAGAGCGCGTACGGCCAGCTCCAGGTACTTCTCTTCGATTACCACCGAAACCTTGATCTCCGAGGTGGAGATCATCTGGATATTGATGCTCTCCTTGGCCAGGGCTTCGAACATGCGGCTGGCGACGCCCGCGTGGGAGCGCATGCCGACACCGACGATGGAAACCTTGGCGATCTTGGTGTCGCCGATCACTTCCCGGGCACCGATCTGGCTGGCGGTGTTTTCCAGCACCTGCTGCGCCTTGGCGTAGTCGTTGCGGTGCACGGTGAAGGTGAAGTCGGTGGTGTTATCGTGCGAAACGTTCTGCACGATCATGTCGACTTCGATATTGGCGGCGCTGATCGGGCCGAGGATCTTGAAAGCCACGCCCGGAGTGTCCGGTACGCCACGGATGGTCAGCTTGGCTTCATCGCGGTTGAAGGCGATGCCGGAAATGATCGGCTGTTCCATGGATTCCTCTTCATCAATGGTAATGAGGGTACCCGGACCCTCCTGGAAGCTGTGCAGCACGCGCAGCGGAACGTTGTACTTGCCGGCGAACTCGACGGCACGGATCTGCAGGACCTTGGAACCGAGGCTGGCCATTTCCAGCATCTCTTCGAAGGTGATCTTGTCCAGGCGCTGGGCCTGGGATACCACGCGCGGGTCGGTGGTGTAGACACCGTCGACATCGGTGTAGATCTGGCACTCGTCAGCCTTCAGGGCCGCCGCCAGGGCCACGCCGGTGGTGTCGGAACCACCGCGACCGAGGGTGGTGATGTTGCCTTGCTCGTCGACGCCCTGGAAACCGGCGACCACGACCACGCGGCCGGCCTTGAGGTCGCCACGGATCTTCTGGTCGTCGATTTGCAGGATGCGCGCCTTGTTGTGCGCGCTGTCGGTGAGGATCCGCACCTGATTGCCGGTATACGACACCGCCGGGATGCCGCGCTTGATCAGTGCCATGGCGAGCAAGGCAATGGTCACCTGCTCACCGGTGGACACGATCACGTCCAGTTCGCGTGGAACCGGCTGATCGCTGATCTGCTTGGCAAGGTCGATCAGGCGGTTGGTTTCACCGCTCATCGCCGACAGTACAACCACCAGGTCATCGCCGGCTTCGCGGAATTTCTTGACCTTTTCGGCTACCTGCTCGATTCGCTCGATTGTGCCGACCGAGGTACCGCCAAATTTCTGTACGATCAACGCCATTTCAAAGCCGCCTCAGCCCGTGAAGGGCACCCAATAAACAAAACACAACGCCGACGGCCCGCTACTAGACAACGGGCCGTCGGCGCCTCAGACACCCTGCTCTGCGAATGGCACGGCCAGGGCCAGTGCGCCGTCCAGCGCTGCGGCGTCCACGCCACCACCTTGCGCCATGTCCGGACGACCGCCACCCTTGCCACCCACCGCCGCAGCGGCTTGCTTCATCAAATCCCCGGCTTTGAGTTGGCCGGTGAGGTCCTTGGTCACGCCGGCGACCAGTACGACCTTCTCTTCGTGGACACTGCCGAGCAGGATCACTGCGCGGCCGAGCTTGTTCTTCAATTGATCGACCAGGGCCAGCAGGGCCTTGCCGTCCTGGCCGTCCAGGCGTGCAGCCAGGACCTTGACGCCCTTGACGTCCACCGCACTGTTGGCGAGATCGTCGCCGGCGGCGCTGGCAGCCTTGGCCTGCAGTTGCTCCAGCTGTTTTTCCAGCTGGCGGTTGCGCTCCAGCACGGCCGACAGCTTGTCGATCAGGTTGTCACGGCTGCCCTTGACCAGTTGCGCGGCTTCCTTGAGCTGTTCTTCGGCGCCATTGAGGTAGGCCAGTGCCGCAGCACCGGTGACCGCCTCGATACGACGCACGCCGGAGGCCACGCCACCTTCGCTGACGATCTTGAGCAGGCCGATATCACCGGTTCGCTTGGCGTGGATACCACCGCACAGCTCGACCGAGAAGTCGCCCATGCTCAGGACCCGCACGCTGTCGCCGTATTTCTCGCCGAACAGGGCCATGGCGCCCTTCTGCTTGGCGGTGTCGATATCGGTCTCTTCGGTCTGCACCTCGGAGTTCCTGCGGATTTCGCGGTTGACGATCTCTTCCAGGGCCTTGATCTGCTCTGGCTTGACCGCCTCCGGATGGCTGAAGTCGAAACGCAGGCGCTGGCTGTTCACCAGCGAGCCCTTCTGCTGTACGTGCTCGCCCAGGACCTGGCGCAGCGCAGCGTGCAGCAGGTGGGTGGCGGAGTGGTTCAGCGCCGTGGCCTTCTGCACATCGGCATCGACCCTGGCCTCGACCTGGGCACCGACGACGAGCTTGCCGCTGGCGATCACCCCGTGGTGCAGGAAGGCACCGCCGGTCTTGGTGGTGTCGCGCACGTCGAAACGCGCGGCGCCGGCCTGCAGGTAGCCGGTGTCACCGATCTGGCCACCGGACTCCGCGTAGAACGGCGTACGGTCGAGGATCACAACGCCCTCCTCGCCTTCGCCCAGTTGCTCGACCGACTGGCCATCCTTGTACAGGGCGACGATCTTCGCGCTGCCTTCGGTAGCGCTGTAGCCAAGGAACTCGGTGTCCACGTCGACCTTGACCAGGCTGTTGTAGTCCAGGCCGAAGGCGCTGGCAGAGCGGGCGCGCTCGCGCTGCGCTTCCATCTCGCGCTCGAAGCCTTCCTCGTCGATGCTCAGCTCGCGCTCGCGGGCGATGTCGGCGGTCAGGTCCATCGGGAAGCCGTAGGTGTCGTACAGCTTGAAGACCACTTCGCCGGGAATGACGTTGCCCTTGAGGTCGGCCAGGTCCTGTTCGAGGATCTTCAGGCCCTGCTCCAGGGTCTTGGCGAACTGCTCTTCCTCGGTCTTCAGCACACGCTCGATATGCGCCTGCTGGGTTTTCAGCTCGGGGAAGGCGTCGCCCATCTCGGCCACCAGTGCCGCGACGATCTGGTAGAAGAAGCTGCCCTTGGCGCCGAGCTTGTTACCGTGGCGGCAAGCGCGACGAATGATACGGCGCAGCACGTAGCCGCGACCTTCGTTGGACGGCACCACGCCGTCGGCGATCAGGAAGCCGCAGGAACGGATATGGTCGGCCACCACTTTCAGCGAAGGCTGGCCTTCGTCGGTGCAGCCGATGGCCTTGGCCGAAGCGGCCAGCAGGCTCTGGAACAGGTCGATCTCGTAGTTCGAGTGGACGTGCTGCAGGACCGCGCTGATGCGCTCCAGGCCCATGCCGGTGTCCACCGATGGCGCCGGCAGGGGGTGCAGGACACCATCCGCGGTGCGGTTGAACTGCATGAAGACGTTGTTCCAGATCTCGATGTAGCGGTCGCCGTCTTCTTCCGGCGAGCCGGGTGGGCCGCCCCAGATGTCGGCGCCGTGATCGTAGAAGATCTCGGTGCACGGACCGCACGGGCCGGTGTCGCCCATGGTCCAGAAGTTATCGGAGGCGTATGGCGCGCCCTTGTTGTCGCCGATGCGGACCATGCGCTCGGCGGGAACGCCGACTTCCTTGGTCCAGATGTCATAGGCCTCGTCGTCGGTCGCGTAGACGGTGACCCAAAGCTTGTCCTTCGGCAGGTTCAGCCACTTTTCGGAGGTCAGGAAGGTCCAGGCGAAGGTGATCGCATCGCGCTTGAAATAGTCACCGAAGCTGAAGTTGCCCAGCATTTCGAAGAAGGTATGGTGGCGCGCGGTGTAGCCGACGTTTTCCAGGTCGTTGTGCTTGCCGCCGGCACGCACGCATTTCTGGCTGCTCACCGCGCGGGTGTATGCGCGCTTTTCCTGGCCGAGGAAGCAGTCCTTGAACTGGTTCATCCCGGCGTTGGTGAACAGCAGGGTCGGGTCGTTGCCCGGGATCAGGGAGCTGGAGGCGACTCGGGTGTGTCCCTGCTCTTCGAAGAATCGAAGGAAGGCTTCACGGATTTCTGCGCTTTTCATAGGTTCTTCCACGGAAACGGCGGCCTGAGGCAAAAGTGCGCGTCAAAAGACGAAAACGACGGCAAAGGGCCGCATTATAGCCAGCCTGCGTGCCAGTTGTAGTGGGTTTATACGCTGCAAAGGCCCATTCACGGATGAAAAGAAGGTTAATCGAGGCGATTTGCTTAGCAGGCTATGCGTTCATCGGAAAACTGTGTTACAAAAAGCTCGGCCATCACCCATGATGGCAACGTTCTCAGGGCGGGGTGCAATTCCCCACCGGCGGTAATTGCGCCCAGCGCGCATAGCCCGCGAGCGCTTGCAGGCAAGGCTTTGCAAGGTCAGCAGACCCGGTGCGATCCCGGGGCCGACGGTCACAGTCCGGATAAAGAGAGAACGGGATAGGCACCTTGTGTCCGTTCGTCCGCATTTTCGCGAGCGACCATCCCTTTCGATCCAGATGCCCTGTTTCTTATACAAACAGGAGTCCGTTTCAATGCAAGCAACCCCAATCGACAGCAAAGCCCACGGCAACGAGCGTATCGCCTTCGTCCAGGCTTGCTGGCACAAGGATATTGTCGATCAGAGCCGCAAGGGCTTCGTCGAGCAGATGGCCAAGCACGGCTATCAGGCTGGTGATATCGATTTCTACGAAGTCGGCGGCGCCTTCGAGATTCCGCTGCACGCCAAGCTGCTGGCGCGCAGTGGCCGATATGCTGCGATCGTCGCGGCCGGGCTGGTGGTGGATGGCGGCCTGTATCGCCATGAGTTCGTCGCCCAATCGGTGATCAGCGGGCTGATGCAGGTCCAACTGGAGACCGAAGTGCCAGTGTTCTCGGTGGTGCTGACCCCGCATCACTTCCATGCCGGTGATGAGCACCAGAAATTCTTCTTCGAGCACTTCGTGCTCAAGGGCGAGGAAGCGGCGAATACCTGTGCCGATACCTTGTTGAAACTGCGGGCGTTGCGCCGTAGCGAAGTGCCGCAGAAGGTGGCGGTGTAAATGAAGAAGGCCGCGGTGAGAACCGCGGCCTTTTTTGTTGATAGTTGCGGCCCTATCGCTGGCAAGCCAGCTCCCACAGGGTTCTGCAGCGACTCGGACCCTGTGGGAGCTGGCTTGCCAGCGATGAAGCCGGTACTACTGGCCTAGTCCTTCAGCCGAAGCCGGAACGATCAGGATCCCCGCCCGCAGTCCATTCTTCACCTTGGGATTGGGGAAAATGATCCTCGCCCCCTCCTCCTCCACGATCCAGCGCGTCTCGGCCAGATCCTCGGCCAGCAGATAGCCCTTGGACAACTCCGAGAAGTTCTCGATGTCCGCCGGCAGGTGCAGGTGGAAGCTGTCGCTGTGCTTGATGATCTCGCGGGCGACACTGAACAGTTGCAGGCCGTCCAGCTCTTCGGTCGGCACCGGCTCGTTGCCCTCGATGATCTGGATGAGCCGGGTCTCCAGAAGGTCGAGGTTGACCTGCTGGTTCTGCCCGAACGGCCGTGCCTTGCCCAGTTCCAGGGTGAAGGACTCGGCGCCCAGTTGCTCGTAGGTGTAGGCAGTGAAGGTGATCGAGGTCTTGCTCTGCAACAGCACCGCCTCCATGCCGGCAGCCCGCAGGCGTGCCAGCTCGCGGCGGGAATGCTGGCGCCCTTCCTTGTAGGGATAGAGCGCGAACTGCTCGATCTTCGATCCACGGATCGCGGTGTGTAGGTCGTAGTGCAACCGGGTACGTCCCGGGATGCTGAAAAAGGTCGCCGCCAGATGCTCCAGGTCCCCGGCGCGCAAGGCCTCCGGACCGCTGGACAGTTCATGCCGCCCGTTGAACAGGCGATTCACGTCCTGTTCGATATAGCGCTCGCCCTTGCGCATCGCCTCGGGGTTGCCGAACAGGAACAGGACCCGTGCCCTCGGATGGATCTCGCCCTTGGCGATCCGCCCGAGCAGATCGTCGAGCAGTTCGATGGGCGCGGTCTCGTTGCCGTGGATACCGGCGGACAACAGCAGGTCGAGGCCGTTGTCCTGCGACTCCGGCGGCCGCACCTCCAGCGCGCCCTCGGCAAGCCAGCGCAGGCGTACACCTTGCACCGTGGCCTGGGTCTTCTCGGCCGGCTCGCGTTCGAACAGGGTCAGATCAAGCAGTTTGCCGAGGGAGAGCATGGGGCGATTCCTTAGTGATGATGTCCGCAATCGGGACCATGGACGTGATCGTCATCGTCGCCGACATCCGCCGGCTCCATTTCCAGTTGCAGGCTGACCAGGTTGGTCGCCAGCGGACGCAGCAGCAGGTTGGCGTACTCGGTATCGCCTTCCTCGACATCGACGCCGATCAGCAACTGCCCGCGGCCGTCCTGCTGGATCCATACTTCCTTGCCCTGCCAGATCACCGCAAAGCGGTTGGTGGAGGCTTCGCGCTGGTTGCCATCTTCGTCTTCAAGGATCAGTTGCAGGGCGTCGGACATTTTCGGGTGCTCTTTCAGGGGTTGAGTTGGAACGGATAGACCGAACCCAGTTTGAGGATATGGGTCAGCTCATCCAGCGCCGTACGGCATTCCACCAGCAACTGCGGGTCGGCCAGGTCGTTTTCGACGAGGCGGTCGCGGTAGTGCCTGTCGACCCATTGGGTCAGGGTGTCGTACAACGGGGCGGTCATGATAACCCCTGGATTGACCGCCGCCAGTTCCGTTTCATTGAGCGCGACACGCAGCCGCAGGCAAGCCGGGCCACCACCGTTCTGCATGCTCTGCTTGAGGTCGAATACCCGCACCTCGGAAATCGTGCCGCCCTGGCTGGCCAGGCTGTTCAGGTAGGCCCAGACCCGCTCGTTGTTGCGGCATTCCTCCGGCACCACCAGCAGCATGGAACCGTCGTCGCGGCTCAGCAACTGGCTGTTGAACAGATAGGAACGCACCGCATCCTCCACCGTCACCTGGGCCCGCGGCACGCAGATCGCCTTGAAATTGCCGCCGCGCCTGGCCAGTTTGTCCCTCAGTTCGGCGAGCACGCGCTCGGTCTCGAGGAAGGCATCCTCGTGGTAGAACAGCACCTCGCCATTGCCCACGGCGATCACATCGTTATGGAACACGCCCTGGTCGATCACCGCCGGATTCTGCTGAGCATAGACCACGCCGTCATCGCTCAGGCCGTGCAGGCGGGCCACGGCTTGCGAGGCTTCCAGGGTCTGGCGCGCCGGGTACTTCTGCGGCGCAGGGTAGCGGGTGTCGAACGCGCTGCGGCCGAAGACGAAGAACTCGACCCCCGGTTCGCCGTAGGCACGGCAGAAGCGGGTGTGGTTGGCCGCGCCTTCGTCACCGAACTGGGCAACCGCCGGCAACGCCGCGTGGTGGGCGAAGTACTGCTGATTGGCGAACATGGCGCCCAGCACCCGGCTGGTGGTCGGGTGCTCGATGCTGCGGTGGTACTTGCAGTTCAGGTTGGCCGCGGTGAAATGCACGCGACCGTCGGCGGTGTCGGCGCTCGGGCTGACGGTGGCGGCGTTGGCAACCCACATGCTCGACGCCGAGCAACTCGCCACCAGCAGCGGCATGGCGTCTTTCGCCGCGCGCTGGATCACCTCGGCATCGCTGCCGCTGAAGCCGAGGCGACGCAGCGCCGCCACGTCCGGACGCTCCTGCGGCGCCAGCACGCCCTGCTTGAAGCCCATGTCGGCCAGGGCCTTCATCTTGGCCAGGCCCTGACGCGCCGCTTCCCGCGGGTTGGAACCCTGCTGGCTGTTGCTTTGCGAGGCCACGTTGCCGTAGGACAGGCCGCCGTAGTTATGGGTCGGTCCGACCAACCCATCAAAATTCACTTCAAACGATTTCATCGGTCAAGGCTCCGTGAACCTGTTGTTATAGGGCGACGCCGGGGGTCAGCGTGGCAGGCAGGACCAGGCTGGCGGTCTCCAGGGAGGCGACCGGGTAGGCGCAATAGTCCGCCGCGTAGTAGGCACTGGCGCGGTGGTTGCCGCTGGCACCGACACCGCCGAACGGCGCGCTGCTGGCGGCGCCGGTCAGTTGCTTGTTCCAGTTGACGATGCCGGCGCGGCTTTCCAGCCAGAACTGCTGGTAGCGCGCATGGGAGTCGGACAGCAGGCCGGCGGCGAGGCCGTAGCGGGTGTTGTTGGCTTCGGCGATGGCAGCCGGGAAGTCGGCATAACGGATCACTTGCAGCAGCGGGCCGAAGAACTCTTCATCGGGGCGATCAGCCACTGCGCTGACGTCGAGGATGCCCGGGGTCAGCAGGGCGGCAGTCGCCTGTGGCTGGGTCATTTCCAGCAAGGCGCTGGCGCCGTTGGCCAACAGCTTCGCCTGGGCATCCATCAGCACCCTGGCCGCATCGAGCGACACGACGGAACCCATGAACGGCGCCGGTTGCTGGTCGAAAGCGCCCACGGAAATGTTCTTGCTGACCTCCACCAGGCGCGCCAGCAGACGGTCGCCCCAGGCGCCCTGCGGCACCAGCAGGCGGCGCGCGCAGGTGCAGCGCTGGCCGGCGGAGATGAAGGCCGACTGGATGATGGTGTAGACCGCCGCGTCCAGGTCCTTGACCTCGTCCACCACCAGCGGGTTGTTGCCGCCCATTTCCAGGGCCAGGATCTTCTCCGGGCGCCCGGAGAACTGCTGGTGCAAGAGATTGCCGGTGCGGCTGGAGCCGGTGAAGAACAGCCCGTCGATACCCGGATCGGCAGCAAGGGCCACGCCGGTTTCCCGCGCACCCTGGACCAGGTTCAGCACGCCCGCCGGAAGGCCGGCATCGATCCAGCACTTGACGGTCAGCTCGGCGACCTTGGGCGTCAGTTCGCTTGGCTTGAACACCACCGCATTGCCCGCCAGCAGTGCCGGAACGATATGGCCATTGGGCAGGTGGCCGGGGAAGTTGTACGGGCCGAACACCGCCACTACGCCGTGGGGCTTGTGACGCAGCACGGCGGTGGCGTCGGCCAGCGGGCCGCTCTTCTCGCCCGTGCGCTCACGGTAGCTCTGTACCGAAATGGCGACCTTGTTGACCATGCTGGTCACCTCGGTGGCTGCTTCCCACAGTGGCTTGCCGGTTTCCTCGCCGATGCAGCGGGCCAGTTCGTCCGCGTTGGCCTTCAGTTGCGCGGCGAAGGCTTCCAGCACGGCGATGCGCATGTCCAGGGACTGCCGCGCCCAACCGGGGAACGCCTGGCGTGCGGCGGCGACGGCCTGCTCGACCTGCCCGGCATTGGCGCCCTGCCCCGCCCAGATCACCGCTTGGGTGACCGGGTTCAAGGATTGCAGGGCATCGCCCTGGCCGGCCAGCCACTGGCCTGCGATGTAATGAGTGGTCATTGGTTGGCCTCCCGGGGCGCGGACAGTGCAACGGCGCGTACCTGGTCGCCGGCGCTCAGGCGCAGGCGCTTGGCGGTCTGCGGATCGACCACCAGGGTACCGGCCGCCAGGCGCGCAGGCGCTGCGGCGATGCGGCAGTCCTCGCGCTTGCGGTTGTGGATGATGAAAGGCGTGGCGTCATCGCCCGGGGTACCGATCGCCAGCACCAGCGCCTGGCTGTCACGTACCGCACGGATCCTGCGGGTTTCGCATTCGATGGCCGGGCCGGCGTCGAAGATGTCGACATAACCCTGGTAGCTGAAGCCTTCGCTCTTGAGCATCGACAGCGCAGGCTCGGTATCGCTGTGTACGCGACCGATCACATTGCGCGCCGCCTCGGAGAGGAAGCAGGTGTACAGCGGGAACTTGGGCATCAGCTCGGCGATGAAGGCCTTGTTGCCGACACCGGTGAGGTAGTCGGCCTGGCTGAACTCCATCTTGAAGAAATGCCGGCCCAGGCTTTCCCAGAATGGCGAGCGGCCCTGCTCGTCGGACATGCCGCGCATCTCGGCGATGATCTTGTTGCCGAACAGCTCGGGGAACTCGGCGATGAACAGCATCCGCGCCTTGGACAGCAGGCGGCCGTTGAGGCCGCTGCGGCTGTCGGCACGCAGGAACAGCGAGCACAGCTCGGAGTTGCCGGTCAGGTCGTTGGCCAGGAACAGCGTCGGGATTTCCCGGTAGATGTTCAGTTCCTGGGAGGCACTGACGGTCAGGCCGACCCGGTAGTTGTACCAGGGTTCGCGCAGGCCGACGGCGCCGGCGATGGCGGAGATGCCAACCACGTCGCCGGCGTCGTTCTCCAGCACGAACAGGTAGTCGGCGTCGCCCCGCTCGGCCTCGCCACGGAAGGTCTTCTCGGCCCAGCCGACCCGATGGGCCAAGCGTTCTTCGTTGGCCGGCAAGGTGGTCAGGCCGGTGCCAGTGCTGCGCGCCAGCTCGATCAGCGCCGGCAGGTCACTGCTGCGTACGGGACGAACGATCATGCTATCTCCTCGGGCAGGCGCACCATGGGCGCCCGCGAAACTCAGTCAGTATCAAACCGCGACCAGGCGCACGCTGGCGCCTTCGCCGACGCCAAGGGCCTCGACGGCGTCCTGGCTCAGGTAAACGGGTTTGCCCGGCACCCAGTCCAGTTCCAGCAATACCGCGCGGTAGTCCTGCAACTGGCCGTTGGTCACCAGGTACTGGCGGCCGCCCCTGGTCGGCTGCTCCTGCAGCCTGACCGGCACGACCCGGCTCTGGGCGATCGAACGGATGCCGGAGACCCGCGCATGCAGGGTCGGGCCGCCGTCGAAAATATCGATGTAGTGATCGGTCTCGAAGCCTTCGCGCATCAGGATGTCGAAGGTGATCTGCGCCCGCGGGTGGACCTGGCCCATGGCTTCCTGGGCGGCGTCCGGCAGCAGCGGCACGTAGATCGGGTAGTGCGGCATCAGCTCGGCGAGGAAGGTACGGCTCTTCAGGCCGCACAGGCGCTCGGCCTCGGCGTAGTTGAGATCGAAGAAGTTGCGCCCGATCGCGTCCCAGAACGGCGAATCGCCGTTCTCGTCGCTGTAGCCGACGATTTCGGTCACCACCGAGTCGGCGAAGCGCTCCGGGTGCGAAGCCATGAACAGCAGGCGCCCGCGGGAGTTGAGCTCGGCCCAGGCAGTGTTCACCAGTTCCGGCAGCACGTAGAAGCTGGTCAGCAGGCTGTTGCCGGTGAGGTCATGGCACTGGGAAAGCACATGGATCTTGTTGTGGATCTTCAATTCCCGGGAAGCGTGAACGAAGGTCTCGTTACGGAAACTGTAGAACGGCTCGGAGTAGCCGGCCGAGGCGACGATGGCCGAACAACCGACCAGCTTGCCGGTGGCCAGGTCTTCCAGGACGAAGAAATAACTTTCTTCGCCGTTGAAACTGACTTCGGCGGCGAAGGACGTTTCCGAGGCGGAAATCTTGTCGCCCAGGCGACCGGCATCGTCCGGCAGGGACGTGACACCAATGGGACTGTCCGCAGCCAGACGCTGTACTTCATCCAGGTCAGCCATTTGCGCGGGGCGCATCACCAGCATGGTGTCACTCCTTTCGGATATACGGGCCGACGTGTCGGCGCAAAAAAAGCGGCGTGTGCGCATTGGGCACAGGCCACGGAAATCGGTTCGCTGGCCGGGCAGGCCAGCGAAGGTGCAGCGGGGTGAATCAGGCCTGGGTCAGCTTGGCGGCAGCGCGCTCGAAGCGGTCCAGACCTTCGTCGATATCGGCATCCTCGACCACCAGGCTCGGGGCGAAGCGGACCACGTCCGGGCCGGCCTGCAGGACCATCAGGCCCTCTTGCTCGGCGGCGTTGAACACGTCCTTGGCCTTGCCTTTCCAGGCGTCGGTGAGTACACAGCCGATCAGCAGACCCAGGCCACGGACCTGGCTGAACAAACCGTACTTCTCGCCGATCTGTTGCAGGCGCGACTTGAAGCGCTCGTGCTTGGCCTTCACGCCGTTGAGCACTTCAGGGGTATTGACGATATCCAGCACGGCATTGGCGACGGCGCAGGCCAGCGGGTTGCCACCATAGGTGGTGCCGTGGGTGCCGACGGCCAGGTGCTTGGCCAGTTCGTCGGTGGTCAGGATCGCGCCGATCGGGAAACCGCCGCCCAGGCTCTTGGCGCTGGACAGGATGTCAGGCACCACGCCGTAGTGCTGGTAGGCATACAGCTCGCCGGTACGACCGACGCCGGTCTGCACTTCGTCGAAGATCAGCAGCGCGTTGTACTGGTCGCACAGGGCACGTGCGCCTTCCAGGTAGGCCTTGTCGGCCGGGACCACACCGCTCTCACCCTGGATCGGCTCGATGACCACGGCGCAGGTCTTGTCGGAGATCTGCGCTTTCAGCGCTTCCAGGTCGTTGTACGGCACATGGCTGATGCCGGTGATCTTCGGACCGAAGCCATCGGAGTACTTCGGCTGGCCGCCGACGCTCACGGTGAACAGGGTGCGCCCGTGGAAGCTGTTGACGGTGGCGATGATCTCGTACTTTTCCGGACCGAAGCGGTCATGGGCAACCCGACGGGCCAGCTTGAACGCAGCCTCGTTGGCCTCGGCGCCGGAGTTGCAGAAGAAGGCGCGGTCGGCAAAGGTCGCATCCACCAGCTTGCGCGCCAGTTGCAGGGCCGGCTCGTTGGTGAAGACGTTGGAAACGTGCCACAGCTTGTTGGCCTGTTCGGTCAGCGCGCTGACCAGCGCCGGATGGGCATGCCCCAGCACGTTAACGGCGATGCCGCCGGCGAAATCGATCAGCTCGCGACCCGACTGGTCCCAGACTCGGGAACCGGCGCCACGCACGGGAATGAAGGCGGCTGGCGCATAGTTGGGAACCATTACCTGGTCGAAATCGGCGCGTTGCACCGGAGCTTGCTCAACGGACATCGGAGTCTCCTGAAGAGGAACGCCTGCCTGGAACTGGCGAGCGATGGGGGGATTGTAAGGAGAGATGAACACTTGGCCTTGTCGCCAAGCGACAACTTCTTATAGCGCCAAACCCTGTTTTTCCAAGGCTTTCGGCAATGCGACATATAGCTTCGCAAAGGCGCAGTTTAAACGGTGCGAGGGCTTGGCGGGGAGAGAGTTGGGGGCGGGAAAGACAGGAAATTCAAGGTGTTTGATGATTGCTGGGGTGCCAGCTGGGTTTTCTATGGATTTGAGGGCCCTATCGCTGGCAAGCCAGCTCCCACAGGGACCTTGTGGGAGCTGGCTTGCCAGCGATGAGGCCCTGAAGGTCAACCGCGCTCGGCGGGGACGGAGGAGAGCTCGAACGGCGAACTGCTGCGCCGCTGGTTGCGGTCTTCCCGCGGCGTGGCGCCGAAGAAGTTGCGGTAGGCACTGGAGAAGTGCGGCCCCGACGAGAAGCCGCAGGACAAACCGATCTGGATGATCGACTTGCTGGTCTGCATCAGCATCTGCCGCGCCTTGTTCAGGCGCAGCTCCAGGTAGTACTGGCTCGGCACCCGGTTCAGGTACTGCTTGAAGATCCGCTCCAGCTGCCGGCGCGAGACGCAGACGTGCTGGGCGATCTCGTCGGTGGTCAGTGGCTCTTCGATATTGGCTTCCATCAACAGCACAGCCTGGGTCAGCTTCGGATGGCTGGAGCCCAGGCGGTTCTGCAGCGGAATGCGCTGGCGCTCGCCGCCTTCGCGGATGCGTTCGACCACCAGCTCCTCGGATACCGCCCCCGCCAGCTCGGCCCCGTGATCCCGGGCCAGCACCGCCAACAGCAGGTCCACCACCGACATGCCGCCGCAAGCGGTCAGGCGATCGCGATCCCAGTCGAACAAATGGCTGGTGGCAATCACCTTGGGGAAGCGCTCGGCGAAATCGTCCTGCCAGCGCCAGTGCACCGCGGCACGGTAGCCATCCAGCAAGCCCAGTTGCGCCAGAGGATAAACCCCGGCCGACAGGCCACCGACCACGCAACCGGAGCGCACCAGTTGCTTGAGCGCCGCCCCCAGTGCCGCGCCCACCGCCAGCGGCGGCTCGTCAGCGAGCAGGAACAGCTTCTGGCAGTTGTCCAGGCGCCCGTTCCACGGCTCGCCCGGCAAACGCCAATCGCCTTCGTTCGGTGCCTCGGCCTGAAGGAAAGCCAGATCGTAGACCACCTCCGGGTGGACCTTCTGCGCCACCCGCAACACCTCTTCAGCCAGCGCAAGGGTCAGGGCCTTGGTGCTGGGCCAGATGAGAAAACCGATTCGCTGGGTGGTCATGAGGTGAGGTCCGGAACTGGTGTCCGCAATGATAGGCGGACTTAAGCAAACGTGGCGCACGCTGCGCAAACAGCGCAGCATGACCTATTTTGGTGCAAAGAGGCAGCCTTAAGCCAACACCAGTTATTTCAGGCTGCCGGACAGGAACTGCTGCAGCCGCTCGGACTGCGGATTGACCAGCACCTCGCGCGGGTTGCCGCTCTCCTCCACCAGGCCTTTGTGCAGGAACACCAACTGGTTGGACACCTCGCGGGCAAAGCCCATTTCGTGGGTCACCACCACCATGGTCCGGCCTTCCTGCGCCAGGGCCTGCATGACTTTCAGCACGTCGCCCACCAGTTCCGGGTCCAGCGCCGAGGTCGGCTCGTCGAACAGCATGACTTCAGGCTCCATGGCCAGGGCCCGGGCGATCGCCACACGCTGCTGCTCGCCGCCGGACATATGGCCGGGATAGGCGTCCTTGCGGTGCGCCACGCCGACCTTGGCCAGGTAATGCTCGGCCTTTTCCAGCGCTTCCTTCTTGTTCACGCCGAGCACATGCACCGGCGCCTCGATGATGTTTTCCAGGGCAGTCATGTGCGACCACAGGTTGAAGTGCTGGAACACCATCGACAGCCGCGAGCGCATACGCTGCAGTTGCTTCGGGTCGGCAGCCTTGAGCGCGCCATCCTTGTTCGCCACCAGCTTCAGCTCTTCGTTGTTGAGCAGGATCTTGCCGGCATGGGGCTGTTCCAGCAGGTTGATGCAACGCAGGAACGTGCTCTTGCCCGAGCCGCTGGAGCCGATGATGCTGATCACGTCGCCGGCCTTGGCGGCCAGGGACACACCCTTGAGCACTTCATGGCTGCCGTAGCGCTTGTGCAGGTCCTGGATTTCGAGTTTGTACATTGCTGTCGGTCTCATAAGGCCCGGGGCGCGCCAGCACGCCCGGAGCGAATCAGTTAGCCGCGGGGCTCAACCCTTGCGCGGCGCCAGGTAGCCGAGCCAGCGGCGCTCGGCGAGCTTGAACAGGCGGACCAGGATGAAGGTCAGGCACAGGTAGAACGCGCCGGCGGTGATATAGGCCTCGAACGGCAGGTAGTACTGGGCGTTGACGGTCCGTGCGGCACCGGTGATGTCGATCAGGGTGACAATGGACGCGAGACTGGTGGTCTGCAGCATCATGATCACTTCGTTGCTGTACTGCGGCAGTGCCCGGCGCAAGGCCGAAGGCAGGAGGATGCGGCGGTACATCTTGTAGCGCGACATGCCCACGGCCTTGGCCGCCTCGATCTCGCCATGGGGCGTGGCCTTGAGGCTGCCGGCGATGATTTCCGCGGTGTAGGCGCTGGTGTTGATGGCAAAGGCCAGGCAGGCGCAGAAGGTCGCGCTGGACAGCCAGGGCCAGAGGAAACTCTCGCGCACCACGGCGAACTGGGCCAGGCCGTAGTAAATCAGGAACAACTGAACCAGCATCGGCGTGCCACGGATCACGTAGGTGTAGAGCCAGGCGGCGAAATTCACCAAGGGCTGTTTCGACACCCGCATCAGCCCCAGCGGAATCGCCGCGAGCAGGCCGAAGAACAGGGAAATCGCCAGCAGCTTGAGGGTGGTCAGCAGGCCGCCCCAATACAGCGGCAACGCTTCCCAGATGACGTTGTAGTCGAAAATCATAGTTCAGCCGCCTTTACGCCAACCGAGTAGCGCTTTTCCAGGTAACGCAGGGCCAGCAGCGAGACACTGGTGATCACCAGGTACATCGCGGCCACCGCCAGGAAGAAGGTGAAAGGCTCGCGGGTGGCATCGGCCGCCTGCTTGGCCTTGAACATCATGTCCTGCAGGCCCACCACCGAAATCAGCGCAGTAGCCTTGGTCAGCACCAGCCAGTTGTTGGTGAAGCCGGGAATCGCCAGGCGGATCATCTGCGGCACCAGCACGCGGAAGAACACCTGCACGTTGCTCATGCCGTAGGCCATGCCGGCCTCGGCCTGGCCTTTCGGGATTGCCATGAAGGCGCCACGGAAGGTTTCCGACAGATAGGCACCGAAAATGAAGCCCAGGGTGCCGATGCCGGCAATCAGGGGATTGAGGTCGATGTAATCGTCATAACCCACCAGCGGGGCGACGCGATTGAGGATGTCCTGGCCACCGTAGAAGATCAGCAGGATCAGGACCAGATCGGGAATGCCGCGAATGACCGTGGCATACAGATCGCCGAGCCAGGCCAGCCAGCGTACCGGCGACAGCCGCAACGCCACGCCGATCAGGCCAAGCACGATGGCCAGGGCCATGGACGACAAGGCGAGCTGTAGCGTCAGCCACGCTCCATCGAGGATGACTGCCCCGTAGCCTTTCAACATGATGAGGTCCTCGACCTTAGGGATGAAAAAATGGTGCAAGCCTCAGCGCTTCTGCTGCTTGCACCATTGCACAGGTGATACGGACAGCGGTTACTTGGGTTCCGGACCGTAGATATCGAAGTTGAAGTACTTGTCCTGGATTTCCTTGTACTTGCCGCTGGCGCGGATGCCGTCGATGGCAGCATTGATGCGTTCCAGGTTTTCCTTGTCGCCCTTGCGCACGGCGATGCCGATACCGTCGCCGAAATACTTGGCGTCGGTGAAGGCCGGGCCGGTGAAGGCGTAGCCCTTGCCAGCGTCGGTCTTCAGGAAGCCGTCTTCCAGCAGCGTAGCATCGGCCACGGTGCCATCCAGGCGGCCGGCGGTGATGTCCAGGTAGATTTCATTCTGGGTGCCATAAGGAACGATGGTGGCGCCCTTCGGAGCCAGCACTTCCTTGGCGAAGCGGTCATGGATCGAACCACGCTGCACGCCAATCTTCTTGCCTTGCAGCTCGCTCAGGCTGTCGCTGATGGTGGTGCCGTCCTTCATGACCAGGCGGGCCGGGGTGAGGTAGTAACGCTTGGTGAAATCGACCGATTTCTTGCGATCCTCGGTAATCGACATGGACGACAGGATGGCGTCGATCTTGCGCACCTTCAGCGCCGGGATCAGGCCGTCGAACTCCTGCTCGACCCAGGTGCACTTGACCTTCATCTGCTCGCAAAGGGCGTTGCCGATGTCGTAGTCGAAGCCGACGATGCTGCCATCCGGAGCTTTCGAGGCGAAGGGTGGGTAGGCGGCTTCGATGCCAATGCGCAGCGGTTTTTCGTCAGCCACGGACACCAGGGAAAACACGGACAGCGCCAGTGCGCCAAGCAATGCGAGTTTCTTCATCTGGGAACTCCAATCGGTAAAGGGCAATGCCAGGCAGTACAACTGCCCACTATGCGAATGAGTACAACGCAGAGCTGCGCGGGACCGGACCACGGGTCAGGCGTCACGAGCGAGTGATCGGCATTTTAACGACAGCTCGGAAGCCGATATTTCTTCAAAGCGACAAGTAGTTACAGAAGCCTTTGAAGAGCGGTCGGGAGATATTGACAGTTTCGGAGGAATATGCAAAAGCGAAAAACAAATAACCCATGACTGAAGCAATAACCGGGCCCATTATTGGCAAAGCCTTGTACCACGGCAAGTCCAGCCGTTTGGGTGTCGGAAATTTCATCTTTCCATGCACCATGACCGAGCAAAGCCGTTTCCTTCCGCCCCGTTTTTGTACGAAAGCCGTGTGGGAAAGGTTACCGATGAAAGTCGAAGTAACAAAAAAGCCCAAGGCCCGGAGGCTGGTTGCCTACGGGGCCTTGGGCTTTTTTCTCTCAATTTTTGTGTTGGGGCTGATGACCCTATCGCTGCGGTGCGGCGATCCGACAAGCCAGCTCCCACAGTGACCGCGCCGGCCACAGGTCTTGTGATCAACACAAACCCTGTGGGAGCTGGCTTGCCAGCGATGAGGCCATCAGCACCGGCTCAAAGCATCAAGCCACATTCATGGTCTTGTGCGTCTCCACCAGGTGCGCCACCACACCCGGGTCGGCCAGGGTCGAGATATCGCCCAGGGAGTCGTACTCGGCCGTGGCGATCTTGCGCAGGATGCGGCGCATGATCTTGCCCGAGCGGGTCTTCGGCAGCCCCGGCGCCCACTGGATGACGTCCGGCGAAGCGATCGGCCCGATCTCCTTGCGCACCCAGTTCTTCAGTTCGAGACGCAGCGCCTCGCTCGGCTCCTCGCCACCATTGAGGGTGACGTAGACATAGATGCCCTGCCCCTTGATGTCGTGCGGCACGCCGACCACCGCCGCCTCGGCGACCTTCGGGTGGGCGACCATGGCGCTTTCGATCTCGGCCGTACCCATGCGGTGCCCGGACACGTTGAGCACGTCGTCCACGCGCCCGGTGATCCAGTAGTAGCCATCCTCGTCGCGACGGGCACCGTCACCGGTGAAGTACATGCCACGGAAGGTCTTGAAGTAGGTGTCGACGAAGCGGTCGTGGTCGCCATACAGCGAACGCGCCTGACCCGGCCAGGAATCGAGGATCACCAGGTTGCCCTCGGCAGCGCCTTCGATCAGGTTGCCCAGGTTGTCCACCAGCGCCGGTACCACGCCGAAGAACGGACGGGTCGCGGAGCCCGGCTTCAGGGCAGTAGCGCCGGGCAGCGGGCTGATGAGGATGCCGCCGGTCTCGGTCTGCCACCAGGTATCGACGATAGGGCAACGCTCCTTGCCGACGGTCTGGTGGTACCAGTTCCAGGCTTCGGGGTTGATCGGCTCGCCCACCGAGCCCAGCAGGCGCAGGCTCGAACCGTCGGCGCCGGCAACGGCGGCCTGACCTTCGGCCATCATGGCGCGGATCGCGGTCGGCGCGGTGTAGAGGACGTTGACCTTGTGCTTGTCGATGATCTTCGACACACGGGTGATGTCCGGATAGTTCGGCACGCCTTCGAACAGCAGCGTGGTGGCGCCGTTGGCCAGCGGCCCGTAGACGATATAGCTGTGGCCGGTGACCCAGCCCACGTCGGCGGTGCACCAGTAGATCTCGCCCGGACGGTAGTCGAATACGCGCTCGTGGGTCATCGAGGCGTATACCAGGTAGCCGCCGGTGGTATGCAGCACGCCCTTGGGCTTGCCGGTGGACCCGGAGGTGTAAAGGATGAACAGTGCTTCCTCGGCACCCATCTCCTTCGGCGCGCAGACGCTGCCGGCCACTTTCATCAGGTCTTCGTACCAGATGTCGCGGTGCTGGTTCCACTTGATATCGGCCCCGGTGCGCTTGCACACGATGACCTTCTGGATGCTGCTGGTCTCGGGGTTGGTCAGGGCGTCATCGACGTTGGCCTTGAGCGCCGTGCGACGACCGCCGCGCAGGCCTTCGTCGGCGGTGATGACGACCTTGGACTTGCAGTCGATGATGCGACCGGCGAGGGCCTCCGGGGAGAAGCCACCGAAGACCACCGAGTGGATTGCGCCGATGCGGGCACAGGCCAGCATGGCGACCACGGCCTCGGGGATCATCGGCATGTAGATGGTGACCACGTCGCCACGGTGCACGTCCTGGCCACGCAAGGCGTTGGCGAACTTGCACACCTGCTCGTGCAGCTCGCGATAGGTGATGTTGCGGTGTTCGGAAGGGTCATCGCCTTCCCAGATGATTGCGACCTGGTCGCCACGTTCTTCCAGGTGCCGGTCGAGGCAGTTGTAGGATACGTTCAGGGTGCCGTCGGCGAACCACTTGATATCGACATGGTGGTCGTCGAAGGAGGTCTGCTTGACCTTGGTGAAGGGCTTGATCCAGTCGAGGCGCTGGGCCTGCTCACGCCAGAAGCCGTCCGGGTTGACCACTGACTTCTGGTACATGGCCTTGTAGGTAGCCTCGTCGGTCAGGGTATTCGCCGCAACCTCGGGACGAACGGGGTACAGGGAAGCCGCACTCATCTTTGTTACCTCGGTGTAATAGTTGTTTTTGTATGACCTCGTTTTAACTGTACCAGAGCCATCCAGACCATTCGACGTTGGTAGTAACGGCATGGTCTTTTCGCCACTTCTGACCGAAAAGCCGCTCTGGCACGGGCGTTCCGCTTTATCGACGAGACATTGCCAGGCTTTTCCCGGCGATTGTTACGGATTCTGCCAACAGTGTTTATCAAAACGCTGGCTGTTTCAGTTTGATGTCAGCCCCTAGAATTCACCTCGCCAGCAACGGCAACGAGATTAACGTTTGGTAACAGCCCCCACGAAGGCAGTTAATCCCGGAATAACATTCCGTTTTTACTTTGCAACAACGTAGCGCCACAAGCGCTACGCCCCCTTATTCGACCTTGAACAGGTAAATTTAAGATGAAAGCTTTACTGGTTTTGGTACTCGGCAGTGTTTGCGGCGCGGCCATGGCCGCCGAACAGGCAAATAACGGCGCCGAGCAGATTCCGGTTGAACAGTACAGTTACTCGCAACACCTGGATATCGCCAAAGTCCTGTCCATGAGCGAAATCCCGAACGTCTGCGAAGTCGTTCCGGCGCGTATGACCTATGAAGATTCCCAAGGCCGGAAACACATCCTCGAATACCGCGTCATGGGTAATGGCTGCTCCAACGGCTAACACTTGGTTCAGCGCTGGCGCGCCTCTTTTTCGATAAAGAGGCGCCATGCCAGAACTAATGAAACTTTAATAAACTCCGACTATTCAATCACTCGGCAGACTTGCCGACCGCATAATCACGCAACTTGTTGGCAATGGTCGTATGCGACACACCAAGACGTTTGCCCAATGCCCGGCTGGTTGGATATTCATGCTGCAAGGTTTCGAGCACCGCCTTTTCGAACCGCCCGACAATCTGCCCCAGGTCGCCCTCCAGGGAGAACTCGCCCAAGGGGTGCCTCGCACCATAGTCCGGCAGGCGGATATGCTCGGCCTTGACCACTCCCCCATCGCACAGCGATACCGCCTGGAACAGGACGTTTTCCAGTTGGCGCACATTGCCCGGCCAGTGATATTGGCCAAGGCGCTCCAGCGCCGCCGGGGCCAGGCGCGGTAGCGGGCAGCCGATCTGGCGACTGGCCTGGTCGAGGAAATGCTCCACTAGCGGCGAGAGGCCATCGAGGCATTCACGCAACGGCGGAATATGCAGAGACAGCACGTTGAGGCGGTGATACAGGTCCTGCCGGAACTCGCCACGGGCACACAATTCGGACAGATCCACTTGGGTCGCGCAGATAACCCTGACATCCAGATACACCTCCTCGTCGCTGCCGACACGCCGGAAGCAGCCGTCCTGCAGGAATCGCAGCAGCTTTACCTGCAAGCGTGGACTCATCTCGTCGACGCCATCGAGGAAGAGCGTGCCCCCGGCGGTCAGTTCAAGCAGGCCGAGCTTGCCCTCGGCGCGGGCGCCTTCGAAGGCGCCTGGGCCATAGCCGAACAGTTCGGTCTCGGCCATGGATTCAGGCAGCCCGGCGCAGTTCAGCGCCATCAGCGGCGCCTGTCCGCGCGGGCTGGCCAGGTGACAGGCACGGGCCAGCAACTCCTTGCCGGTCCCGGTTTCGCCTTCGATCAGCAACGGCGCATCCAGCGGCGCCATGCGCCGCGCCTCGCGCACCACTGCCGCCATTACCCGCGAACTCTGGAAGATGCTGTCGAAGCCACGCAGTTCCTGCTTGCGCACGTTGTAGATACGCTCGCCAATGCGGTCGGCGCGGTGCAGGGTGAGCACCGCACCGGCCAGGGCCTCGCTGTCGTCGTGTTCGGATTGCAGCGGGGCGATATCGGCGAGGAATACATCGTTCTTGATCTTCACCCGCAAGCCGTTGATCCGGGCCTTGTTGGCCCGCACCAGTTCCGGCAGATCGAAGTCCTCGGCGTAGCGTGACAGCGGGATGCCTGGCACCTCATCGACCCGGACGCCAAGCAACTGCGCAGCCGCACGGTTGGCCGCGACGATGGACCCGCCCATATCGATGGACAGCACCGGAAAGTCGAGGGCACCGAGCAGCGCGTTCAACTCCATGTGCCGCCGCTCGCTGGGCATCAGGCCGACGCGCTTGACCCCGAACACCCCGGTGATCGCCTCGAACTTGGGCCGCAGCGCCTGGAACTGCAGGTTGATCAGGTTCGGGCAGTGCAGATAGATGGCATTGCCATGTTCACCACCGACCTCGCCGCGAGCGACGTTTATGCCGTATTCCACCAGCAGGTTGAGGATGTCCCGCAAGATGCCGATGCGGTTCTGGCAGTGCACTTTGATACGCATGAAAAGTCCTGCAAGGGAGGTGGACGCGGCGATTTTTCTGCTGGACCGCCGGAAAATTTGTAAATAATACGTTACAAAACCCGGGATTCCCAGCGCTTAGCGAGCACGTGTTTCCGCGCCAGCGCGCTTTCCGTAAAGCCTGCGTTACAAAATTCGTTCGTTCACCCTGTCTGTACCCCTTCCCCACCGCTGCAATTCACGGAGCCAGGCGCTATCTCTAAAGGCATGGCGCAAGCCGCACACAACAATAAAGCCCTCAGCAGGAGAGCAGCATGAAACAGACGCAATACGTGGCCCGCGAGCCCGATGCGAACGGTTTTATCGATTACCCGCCGCACGAACATGCGGTGTGGAACACCCTGATCACCCGCCAGTTGAAAGTGATCGAGGGCCGCGCGTGTCAGGAATACCTGGACGGCATCGAACAGCTCGACCTGCCCCACGATCGCATTCCGCAGCTTTCGGAAATCAATGCGGTGCTCGGCGCCACCACCGGCTGGCAAGTCGCCCGGGTGCCGGCGCTGATCCCCTTCCAGACCTTTTTCGAACTGCTGGCCAGCAAGCGCTTTCCGGTCGCTACCTTCATTCGCACGGAAGAAGAGCTGGATTACCTGCAGGAACCGGACATCTTCCATGAAATCTTCGGCCACTGCCCGCTGCTGACCAACCCCTGGTTCGCCGAATTCACCCATACCTATGGCAAGCTCGGCCTGGCCGCAACCAAGGAGCAGCGCGTGTACCTGGCGCGCCTGTACTGGATGACCATCGAGTTCGGCCTGATCGATACCCCGCAAGGCCGGCGCATCTATGGTGGCGGCATCCTGTCTTCGCCAAAGGAGACGGTCTACAGTCTTTCCAGCGAGCCGGAACACCAGCCGTTCGATCCACTGGAAGCCATGCGCACCCCGTATCGCATCGATATCCTGCAGCCAGTGTATTTCACCCTGCCGAACCTCAAGCGCCTGTTCGACCTGGCCCACGAGGACATCATGGGCATGGTCGAGCACGCCATGCAGCTTGGCCTGCACGCACCCAGGTTTCCACCCAAGGCGGCCTGAGCCGCCCTGCACACCTATAACAATCCACGGAAAAGAGATCCTTATGAACGCCTTGTCCCAAGCCCACTGCGAAGCCTGCCGCGCCGATGCGCCGAAAGTCAGCGATGAAGAACTGCCGGAACTGATCCGCATGATTCCGGACTGGAACATCGAAGTCCGCGACTCGATCATGCAGCTGGAGAAAGTCTTCCTGTTCAAGAACTTCAAGCACGCCCTGGCCTTTACCAATGCGGTAGGCGAGATCTCCGAGGCCGAGGGCCATCACCCGGGCCTGCTGACCGAATGGGGCAAGGTCACCGTGACCTGGTGGAGCCACTCGATCAAGGGCCTGCATCGCAACGACTTCATCATGGCTGCGCGCACCGACGAGGTCGCCAAGACCGCCGAAGGGCGCAAGTGATGCATTTCCAGGCCATCACCCGGATTCCGGGTGATCCCATCCTCGGTTTGATGGAGGCCTACGCCAAGGATCCGAACCCGGCGAAATTCGACCTGGGCGTGGGCGTCTTCAAGGATGCCCAGGGCCTGACACCGGTGCCCCGGGCAGTGAAGATCGCGGAACAGCGCCTGGTGGATCGCCAGTCGAGCAAGAGTTACGTCGGCGGCCATGGCGATGCCGCCTTTGGACGCCTGCTCTGCCAACTGGTGCTGGGCAAGGACTCTGCGCTGGCCGGTGCCACCCAGACACCCGGCGGCACCGGCGCCCTGCGCCTGGCGGCAGAGTTCATCCAGCGCTGCCTGCCGGGGCGCGGGATCTGGCTGAGCGATCCGACCTGGCCGATCCACGAGACCATCTTCGCCGGAGCCGGGCTGAAGGTCGGGCATTATCCCTATGTCGGCGCGGACAATCGCCTCGATGTGTCGGGCATGCTCGCTGCGCTGGAAGCGGCGCCCGAGGGTGATATCGTCCTGCTCCATGCCTGCTGCCACAACCCGACCGGCTTCGACCTGTCGCGGGATGACTGGGGCCGGGTGCTGGAAGTAGTGAAGCGGCGTTCGTTGCTGCCGCTGATCGACTTTGCCTACCAAGGCTTTGGCGACGGGCTGGACGAGGATGCCTGGGCAGTGCGCTTGTTCGCCGCCGAGCTGCCCGAATTGCTGGTCACCAGTTCCTGCTCGAAGAACTTCGGCCTGTATCGCGAGCGTACCGGCGCCCTGCTGGCTTGCTGTGCCGATACTGAGAAGCTGCTGGATGTACGCAGCCAGCTGGCGTTCATAGCGCGCAACCTGTGGTCAACACCGCCGGATCATGGCGCGGCGGTGGTGGCGGAGATTCTTGCTGATCCCGAGCTGAAAAGCCTGTGGACCAGCGAGGTCGAGGCCATGCGCCAGCGCATCGCACGCTTGCGCAACGGGCTGGTCGAAGCCCTGGTGCCACACGGATTGAGCGAGCGCTTTGCGCATATTGCCGAACAGCGCGGGATGTTTTCCTACACCGGGCTGTCGCCAGACCAGGTCGCGGCGCTGCGCGAGCGGCACAGCGTGTATATGGTCGGGACCGGGCGGGCCAATGTGGCGGGTGCGGATGAAGCGCGGCTGGATGTGCTGGCTGCGGCTATTGCCGACGTCTGCAAATAAGCACGACGCGGATCACTGTGGGAGCGGGTTCACCCGCGATTACGTATATGAATTCACCATCGCAATCGCGGGTGAACCCGCTCCCACAGTGATCGTGCCCTGCCTCTAATGTTGTAAATTTCCTACCAATCAACAGGAAAACCTCAATCTGTCATCCAGACTGCGGTATCCTGCCCCCGGCTTCACCGGAGCCGACGCGCTTTTTTGGCGTGAACTTCCCACCTACGACCACCTTGCGAGGAACGACGAGATGCATGAAATCCCGAATCTTCCCTTCCCAAGCCTGAACCAAGTCGAGCAGAAGCCGGCCCCCATCAACGCTGAACCCGCGCAGTCGGCGGATCAGCAAGGCGACGAATCGCCGAGCGCCGACCAGGAATAACCGCGCACCACAGGACGTGTGGAAACCTCGGTCGATCGACCGGTTTTCACACGCTCAAGAACACCTCCCTCCTCTTCGCTGCATTCCCCTCAGTAATCGACCTTACCGCGCCCGGCCTTGATCGCGCCGCGTTTGCTCTTGCCGTCCAGACGACGGGTTTTCGAGCCGAGGGTGGGTTTGGTCGGGCGGCGTTTCTTTTCCACTTTCACCGCCGCCAGGATCAGTTCACGCAGACGCTCGAGGGCGTCGGCGCGGTTCTGTTCCTGGGTGCGGTATTGCTGGGCCTTGATGATGATCACGCCGTCGCGGGTGATGCGGCTGTCGCTGAGCTGGAGCAAGCGCTCCTTGTAGAACGGCGGCAGGGAGGAGGCCTGGCTGTCGAAGCGCAGGTGCACGGCGCTGGAAACCTTGTTGACGTTCTGCCCGCCGGCGCCCTGGGCGCGGATGGCGTTCAACTCGATTTCTTCGTCGGGGATGTGGACGCTGTTGGAGAGTTGGAGCATTCGGAGGGGACCGGGTGGGAGATGCAAGCAGGATACCCGGTGTTGTCTGGACAATCATCGCTGCGTTGCCGCGGTCCGACAAGCCAGCTCCCACAGGTTACTCGATCGCTGTGGGAGCTGGCTTGCCAGCGATTGCGGCCTACTTGGTAGCGGGAGCTGCAACAGCTTCAGCCGTCATCCGCTTGCTCTTGAGCATGTAGCAGACCCACATCACCCCGAGCCAGATCGGCATGGCATACACCGACACCTGGATCCCCGGAATCATCAGCATGATGCCAAGAATGAACACCACCCAGGCCAGGCAGAAGTAGTTGCCGAACGGATACCACAGTGCCTTGAACAGCGGTTTCTGGCCGGTACGGTCCAGGTGCTGGCGGAATTTCAGGTGCGAATAGCTGATCATCGCCCAGTTGATCACCAGGGTCGCGACCACCAGCGACATCAGCAGTTCCAGCGCATGCTGCGGGATGAAGTAGTTGAGCAGAACGGCCACCAGGGTCACCGCAGCCGACGCCAGGATCGAACGCACCGGCACGCCGCGCTTGTCGATCTTCGCCAGGCTGGCCGGTGCGTCGCCCTGCTCGGCCATGCCGTAGAGCATACGGGCGTTGCAGTAGGTGCCGCTGTTGTACACCGACAGCGCTGCGGTCAGTACCACGAAGTTGAGGATATGCGCCGCGACATTGCTGCCCAGCATCGAGAAGACCTGGACAAACGGGCTGCCGCTGTACGAACCGCCGGCCGCGTCGATATTGGCCACCAGGCTGTTCCACGGGGTCAGCGACAGCAGTACCACCAGCGCACCGATGTAGAAGATCAGGATGCGGTAGATGACCTGGTTGATGGCTTTCGGGATCACGGTCTTCGGCTTGTCCGCTTCGGCCGCAGTGAAACCGAGCATTTCCAGGCCGCCAAAGGAGAACATGATGATCGCCAGGGCCATCACCAGCCCGCTGACACCATTAGGGAAGAAGCCACCGTGTTCCCACAGGTTGCTGACCGAGGCGTCCGGACCGCCGCTGCCGCTTACCAGCAGGTAGCTGCCCAGGCCGATCATGCCGACGATGGCCAGTACCTTGATGATGGCGAACCAGAACTCGGCCTCGCCGAACACCTTGACGTTGGCCAGGTTGATCGCGTTGATCAGGATGAAGAACGCCGCCGCCGACGCCCAGGTCGGAATCTCGGGCCACCAGTAGTGGATGTACTTGCCGACCGCGGTCAGTTCCGACATCCCCACCAGGATGTACAGCATCCAGCAGTTCCAGCCCGACAGGAAACCGGCGAAACCGCCCCAGTACTTGTGGGCGAAATGGCTGAAGGAGCCGGCCACAGGCTCTTCGACGATCATCTCGCCGAGCTGGCGCATGATCATGAAGGCAATGAAGCCGCAAATGGCATAGCCGAGGATCATCGACGGCCCCGCCGACTTCATCACCCCGGCCGAACCGAGGAACAGGCCGGTACCGATGGCGCCACCGAGGGCTATCAGCTGGATATGGCGATTCTTCAGGCCGCGCTTGAGCTCACCTGAATGCGGAGTTGTTCCACTCATGAACGAAGTCACCTGTTGTTTTTATCTGTGACGGGATCGGACCCGCCTCGCTCGTGGCGCGGCGGAATTGGCAAGGTGGTTACCTTGGGCCGGACGCGGCGGTTTCCGCGGACGAGCCCGGAAGATCAGCCTGGCGTCAGCCAGAATGCGCGGTACGCAGAAGGGTCACAGGTAAAACGCGGCGCCCTGTATACCCTTGCATTGACGCAGGGGTCAACACGCCGCGTAACGTTTTGATAACGACACGTAGCGTTCCCGCGGGAGAGATGGAGCCTCGGGGAGTGAATGGCGTACATCGCGCCCTCCGTTTTTGTTCTGTTTCTGTCCCGCTCTGCGGCGGGTCAGGCACTTGGCTGTCGGCCACATCAAGCCCGGTTTTCGGGGGCTTGAGCAAGAGATTGACGTAAGCGTAAAGGGGATCGAGAGAGGCTTCCGGCAAGGAATGTTTACAGGCTTCGACGGAGGCGGGATTGGGTAAAGAAAGAGCCGATTGGCGTAAGGATTTTTTTACAAGGTGGTTCAAAATATTTCCAGGCACTGCCTGATGCAGTGCCTGCAAGGGCCCCATCGCTCGCAAGCCAGCTCCCACAACGATCCCTGTGGGAGCTGGCTTGCCAGCGATGGGGCCCTTATAGACACCACAAGACCTTTTGGCACAAAAAAGCCAACCCGAAGGTTGGCTCTTTGTACACCTGGGCCCCTTACTCGGACCGCGGCTTGCCGCGACCGGCCCCCGGCCCGGAACGCTTCGGCGCCCCCGCCGGCTTGCGCCGTACATCGCTCGGACGCTCGGCCACGGTGGTACGGCCCTTGCGCCCGCCCTCTTCACGCGGCTGTCGCGCCGGACGCTCACCCGCAGGCGCTCCATCCTTGGCCGGACGCAGGGTGCGCACGCGCTCGCCACGGCCCACCGGCTTGCTGGATTTACGCTGCATGCGCTCCAGCTTGTCCTTGGTCTTGGCATTCATCGCCGGCATCGCTACCGGGGTCAGGCCCACTTCCGCCGCCAGGATGTCGATCTCGCCCTGGCTCATTTCGCGCCAGCGGCCCATCGGCAGGTCGGAGTTGAGGAACACCGGGCCGAAACGCACGCGTTTCAGGCGGCTGACCACCAGGCCCTGGGATTCCCACAGGCGACGCACCTCACGGTTGCGGCCTTCCATTACCACGCAGTGATACCAGTGGTTGAAACCCTCACCGCCGGGCGCCACCTGGATGTCGGTGAAACGCGCCGGACCGTCCTCCAGCACCACGCCTTCTTTCAGGCGGGCGATCATGTCGTCGTCGACCTCACCCCGCACACGCACGGCGTATTCGCGGTCCATCTCGAAGGACGGGTGCATCAGGCGGTTGGCCAGCTCACCGTCGGTGGTGAACAGCAGCAGGCCGGTGGTGTTGATGTCGAGGCGGCCGACGTTGATCCAGCGGCCCTCTTTAGGGCGCGGCAGGCGGTCGAACACGGTAGGGCGGCCTTCCGGGTCGTCGCGGGTGCAGATCTCGCCGTCGGGCTTGTTGTACATAATCACGCGACGCACGGACTCCGCGCTTTCTTCGCGCTTGATCAGGCGGCCGTCAACGGAAATCGCGTCGTGCAGGTCGACACGCTGGCCGAGGGTCGCGACCACGCCGTTGACCTTGATCCGGCCCTCGCCGATCCAGGCCTCGACATCGCGGCGCGAGCCGACGCCAATGCGTGCGAGTACTTTTTGCAGTTTTTCCCCGGCCGGACGTGGCGGGCTGTCTTGCAGGTCTTGTTCACTCATCTGGGCACCTCCCGGTGTAAAAAGTCGAATCTGGGTTCCTGATGCTGCGAGCACCAAAAAGGCCGCGAATCATACGCTGATCGTGGCGCAAACGCATCAGAGAGTAGACCGATATCGCGTTGCACGCTGGGCTTTGCGCCCGGCGGCGGTTCAGTTCCTCGGTTCTTCAGGCTCGGCCTCGGCCGGCTGCTCTTCGTCGCCGGCTTGCGGGAGATCGCGCAGCAGGTCGTCGAAGTCGGTTTTCAACCCCTCTTCCATGGCGTCCAGCTCCACCAGCAGCGAGCGGAAACTGGTTTCCTCCGCCGGCGGCTGCTCGTCCGGGTCGGCGCTGGCGTCAGCGAGCGCCTGCAGATGGGCCGGAACCGGCAAATCGTCGAGGTCGACCGGCGGCATGGGCGACGGCTCCATCTCGCGCAGCTCGGCCAGCGGTGGCAGTTCGTCGAGGCTTTTCAGGTTGAAGTGGTCGAGGAAGGCCTTGGTGGTGGCGAACATCGCCGGGCGCCCGGGCACCTCGCGGTAGCCGACGATACGCACCCACTCGCGTTCGAGCAGGGTCTTGATGATATTGCTGTTGACCGCCACGCCGCGCACATCCTCGATCTCGCCACGGGTGATGGGCTGGCGGTAGGCGATCAGTGCCAGGGTTTCCAGCAAGGCGCGGGAATAGCGCTGCGGACGTTCTTCCCACAGGCGGCCGACCCAGGGCGCGTAGTCTTCGCGGATCTGCAGGCGATAACCGGAGGCCACTTCCTTGAGTTCGAAGGCCCGGCCTTCGCAGGACTCGCGCAGCAGCTCCAGGGCTTCCTTGAACACTTCGGGCTCGGGACGCTCGGCTTCTTCGAACAGCTCGAACAGGCGATCCAGGGATTGCGCCTTGCCGGAAGCCAGCAGGAAGGCTTCCAGCAACGGCGCCAGGTCGTGGGGGTCAGTCAGGTTCATTGGGATGCTCGTGGATTACTCTGCCCGGGCCCGGACATGGATCGGCGCAAAGGGCTCATTCTGCACCAGTTCGACCAATTGTTCCTTGACCAGCTCGAGAATCGCCATGAAGGTCACCACTACGCCAAGCTTGCCCTCCTCGGCCTTGAACAGCTCGCCGAAGGCAACGAAGCCGGCGCCGCGCAAGCGCTCCAGCACTTCGCTCATGCGCTCGCGGGTGGACAGCGCTTCGCGGCTGACCTGATGGCTTTCGAACAGGTCGCTGCGCCGCAGCACCTCGGCCATGGACATCAGCACTTCTTCGATGATCACATCCGGCAACAACTTGCGCGCCTTGGCCTGCGGAGCCTCCAGTTGCGGCACCAGCACATCGCGACCAACCCGCGCAAGCTGGTCGATATCCTCGGCAGCGGCCTTGAAACGCTCGTACTCCTGAAGGCGGCGGATCAGCTCGGCGCGAGGATCGTCCTCTTCCTCCTCGGCGGTCTCGGCCCGTGGCAGCAACATGCGGGACTTGATCTCGGCGAGCATGGCCGCCATCACCAGGTATTCGGCGGCCAGCTCAAGGCGCACGATCTTCATCAGCTCGACGTAGCCCATGTACTGGCGGGTGATTTCCGCCACCGGGATATCGAGGATATCCACGTTCTGCTTGCGTATCAGGTAGAGCAGCAGGTCCAGCGGGCCCTCGAAGGCTTCGAGGAAGACCTCCAGGGCATCCGGCGGGATGTACAGGTCCACCGGCATTTCGGTCAGGGCCTGGCCATAGACCATCACCAGCGGCAGTTCCTGCTGGGCACCGGCCTGGGGATCGAGCGGCGCCTCGACGGTTTCGACCGCGCTCACGCTTCGACCATGAACGGGGTCGGGTCGCCGCAGCCGACCCGCACCACTTCAGGCTCGCCGTCGGCCAGGTTGATCACCGTGGAAGCCTTGAGGTCGCCGTAGCCGCCGTCGATGATGAGGTCGACGTGATGTTCGAGGCGCTGACGCATCTCGTAGGGGTCGGTCATCACTTCCTCATCACCGGGCAGGATCAGGCTCACGCTCATCAGCGGCTCGCCCAGTTCCTCCAGCAACGCGAGGGTGATTGGATGCCTGGGTACGCGCAGACCGATGGTCCGGCGCTTCTCGTGCAGGAGCAGGCGCGGCACTTCGCGGGTGCCGTTGAGGATGAAGGTGTACGGGCCCGGCACATGGGCCTTGAGCAGGCGAAACAGCCCGGTATCGATTTTGGCGAACAGCCCCATTTGCGACAGGTCGCAGCAGATCAGGGTGAAGTTGTGGTTTTTGTCCAGCTGGCGCAGGCGGCGCACCCGGTCGATGGCGCCCTTGTCGCCGATCTGGCAACCCATGGCATAGGACGAGTCGGTGGGAAATACCACCACCCCGCCCTTGCGGATGATCTCCACCGCCTGCTTGATCAGGCGCGGCTGTGGATTCTCCGGGTGTATCTGGAAAAATTGACTCACGTTGTCTTCCTGTTCAGGCGTCCGCGGATGGCTGCTCATGTTTGAATCGACGCCACAGAGGTGGCAGATCCTCCGGCAAGGGCCGGTAGACACCGATTTCCGACCAGGTGCCCGGGCCATGGAAGTCGCTGCCGGCACTGGCCAGCAGACCGAACTCGCGGGTCAGGATGGACAAGGTGCCGACCTGTTCCGCCGGCTGCATACCGTTGACCACCTCCAGAGCCTGGCCCCCGCTTGAATATAGTCGGCAATCAGGCGGCGGCGCTTGCTGCGGGTAAGATCGTAATGCATCGGATGGGCCAGGCTGACCCAGGCTCCGGACTGGCGCAGGGTCTCGACGGTGTCGTCGAGGGTCGGCCAGTGCAGCTTGACGTCCCCCAGCTTGCCGGCACCGAGCCATTTGCGGAAGGCCTCGGCGCGGTCCTTGACATGCCCGGCGCTGACCAGGAAATCGGCGAAATGCGGACGGGCCGGCGCGTTGCCGCTGTCGCCCAACGCCTGCTGGAGCGCCCGCGCGCCTTCCAGCGCACCGGGCATGCCCTTGGCCGCCAGGCGCCGGGAGATCTCTTCGGCACGCAGCCAGCGACCGCGGTGCAACGACTCCACCGCCTCGAGCAAGGGCGGCGCGTCCAGCGGGAAGCCGTAGCCCAGCACATGGATGGTGATGCCCGACCAGGTGCACGACAACTCGACCCCGCTGACCCACTGCATGCCGCGCTCGTGCATGGCCTGGCGGGCTTCGGGCTGGCCTTCGAGGGTGTCATGGTCGGTGAGCGCCATCACCCGCACACCCTGCTCGTAAGCGCGTGCGACCAGTTCGGTGGGGGTCAGCGAGCCGTCCGACGCGGTGCTGTGGCAGTGCAGATCAACATTCATGGGGTGACGCTTTTCCTCTCATTGAGGTTTGTTATTATGCCGGGACATCCCGCTCCTGGCTGCCACTGTGAAACAATTCATCGATTTCATCCCGCTGTTGCTGTTTTTCATCGTCTACAAGACCGAACCGCGACTGGTCGAGTTCGCCGGCCAGCACTTCGAGCTGGGGGGTATCTACAGCGCCACGGCCGTGCTGATCATCAGCTCGCTGGTGGTCTACGGCGCCCTGTTCATTCGCCAGCGCCGCCTGGAAAAAGGCCAGTTGCTGACCCTGGTGGCCTGCCTGGTGTTCGGCGGCCTGACCCTGGCCTTCCATAGCGAGACCTTCCTCAAGTGGAAGGCGCCAGTGGTCAACTGGCTGTTCGCCCTGGCCTTCCTCGGCAGTCACTTCATCGGTGACAAGGTGCTGATCAAGCGCATCATGGGCCACGCCCTGACCCTGCCGGACGCCGTGTGGAACCGTCTCAACCTGGCCTGGATCGCCTTCTTCCTGTTCTGTGGCGCGGCCAACCTGTTCGTCGCCTTCACCTTCCAGGACTACTGGGTCGACTTCAAGGTCTTCGGCAGCCTGGGCATGACCGTGCTGTTCCTGGTCGCCCAGGGTATCTACCTGTCCCGACACCTGCACGACAGCGATCCCACCACTCCCAAACCCGAGGAATGACATGCTCTACGCCATCATCGCCACCGACGTCGCCAACTCCCTGGACGCCCGCCTGGCCGCGCGCCCGGCGCACCTTGAGCGCCTGCAGCAACTGAAGGCCGAGGGGCGTATCGTCCTCGCCGGCCCGCACCCGGCCATCGACAGCAACGACCCGGGCGCCGCCGGTTTCAGCGGCAGCCTGATCGTCGCCGAATTCACTTCCCTGGAAGCCGCCAAGGCCTGGGCCGAGGCCGATCCGTTCGTGGCCGCCGGCGTCTACGCCAACGTCATCGTCAAGCCGTTCAAGCAAGTCCTGCCGTGACGGGTGCGACGCGCCGCCCGGCGGCGGTGCGTCGTCGACGCTTTAAATCTTCCCTGTTGCTCATTATTCTCATCGCCCTGCCGACAACGTCCTGAACATTCGTCTTGAATTACAGGAGTCATGATGCGTCAAGGTCCGTTGTCCCTGCTGCTGTGCCTGTCATTGCTGAGCCCGCTCGCCCAGGCCGAAGAGTCCACGCCGTTGTCACTGAGTGCCGGCAGCCAGATCACCGAATTGCAGCAGCGCCTGCAGGACAGCGAACGCCAGCGCGAGGCCCTGGCCCAGCAACTGCACAGCGCCGACAACGAACGCGAAAGCGCCCAGCTGGCGCGCCTGCGCCAGGAAAACCAGCGCCTGAAGCTGGCGCTCAAGGAAGCCCAGGCCAGCATCGCCCCGCGCCTGCTGACCGAACAGCAGCAATGGTTCGTGACCGGCGGCGCAGTGGCCCTGATCGCCGTGCTTTGCGGTATCTTTGCCAGCGGCAGCCACAGACGGCGCAAGCAATGGTTGAACTGAGTAAGACATGAGCGAACTGCTACTGATTGACGATGACCAGGAACTCTGCGAACTGCTCGTCCACTGGCTGGGCCAGGAGGGCTTCCAGGTCCGCGCCTGCCACGACGGCCTGAGCGCACGCAAGGCCCTGGCCGAACAGGCCCCCGCTGCCGTCGTGCTGGACGTCATGCTGCCCGACGGCAGCGGCCTCGAATTGCTCAAGCAGTTGCGCAGCGAGCACGCCGAGCTGCCAGTCCTGATGCTGTCTGCCCGCGGCGAGCCGCTGGACCGCATCCTCGGCCTCGAACTCGGCGCCGATGACTACCTGGCCAAGCCCTGCGACCCACGGGAACTCACCGCCCGCCTGCGCGCCGTGCTGCGCCGCAGCCATGCCCCGGCGACGCCGACCCAGGTGGAACTCGGCGACCTGAGCTTCAGCCCCGCCCGTGGCGTGGTCGAGATCGACCAACGCGAGCAGACCCTGACCCTTTCCGAAAGCCGCATCCTCGAAGCCCTGCTGCGCCAGCCCGGCGAGCCGCTGGACAAGCAGGAACTGGCCCAGATCGCCCTGGGGCGCAAGCTGACCCTGTACGACCGCAGCCTGGACATGCATGTCAGCAACCTGCGCAAGAAGATCGGCCCGCATGCCGACGGACGCCCGCGCATCGTCGCCCTGCGCAGCCGGGGCTACTACTACAGCTTGTGATGGCTATGTCAGCAGCAAGGCTCGTCCTCTTTACCCAGGCTTTACCGTCACCTGACCGCCGCTGACCTTGATCTCCATAAACTGGCCACATCCGGTAACGACCGGCCTTCAGAAAGGAGATACACCATGCGCAAGACCCTTATCGCCCTGATGTTCGCTGCCGCCCTGCCGACCGTCGCCATGGCCATGCCGGACGCCGGCCCGGGTCCGGGCCCTGACCACGGCCCACGCTTCAGCGAACATCACCGCGGTGGCGACCCGCTTGCCAGGCTGGACCTGACCCACGAACAGCGCCAGCAGATCGGCAAGCTGATGGGCCAGGAAATGAAAGACCGCCGCGACGTCACCCGGAAATACCTGGACAAGCTGCCCGCTGCTGAGCAGAAAGCCATGAAAGACGAGCTCAAGGCCAAGCAGGACAAGACCCAGGCCGATATCCGCGCCCTGCTCAAGCCTGAACAGCAAAAGCAGTTCGACGAGATGAAGAAAAAACGTGAGGAACGCCGTGCCGAATGGCAGGAGTTCCAGGCCTGGAAAGCCGAACATGGCAAAAAGGCCCAATAATCCATGAACCCCGCCCGGCCTGCGCAAGCAGGCCGGGCTTTTCCTGTTCGAGGGACTGCCCTTGCGTTCATTGTTCTGGCGTATCCTGGCCAGCTTCTGGCTGGCCATCGCCCTGGTTGCCGGCCTGTCGATCCTGCTCGGGCACATCCTCAACCAGGACGCCTGGATCCTCAGCCGCCACCCCGGCCTCAATACCCTGGCGCAGAACTGGACCCAGCGCTACGAAACCCAGGGCCCGGAAGCGGCCCAGCAGTACCTGGAGCAACGCAAGCGGCGCTACCACATCGACACCCAGGTGCTCAACGAAGCCGGTGACTCGGTGGTGCCCGGCACCTTCCCGCGGCGGGCTGCGGTGTTCGAAGCGCGCCAGGGCAACGATCATCGTCCCCTGCCCTGGCGCCGCCTGACCGAGGAGTACACCAGCGCCAGCAGCGGCGAAACCTACCTGCTGATCTACCGCATACCGCATCCGGAGCTTGACGCCTGGCACCGCGACAGCCTGATCTGGCCGTTCAGCGCCCTTGGCATCGCACTGGTGGTCCTGACCCTGTTCAGCCTGCTGGTGACCCTGTCCATCACCCGCCCGCTCAGCCGCCTGCGCAGCGCGGTGCATGACCTGGGCCAGACCACCTACCAGCAGAACAGCCTGGCCCGCCTGGCCGCGCGCCGGGACGAATTCGGCGTGCTGGCCAACGACTTCAACCGCATGGGCTCGCGCTTGCAGAGCCTGATCGGTAGCCAGCGCCAGTTGTTGCGCGACGTTTCCCATGAACTGCGCTCGCCCCTGGCCCGCCTGCGTATCGCCCTGGCGCTGGCCGAACGTGCCGAGCCGCAGCAGCGTGATACCTACTGGCCGCGCCTGACCCGCGAATGCGACCGCCTGGAGGCCCTGATCAGCGAGATCCTTGTGCTGGCCCGGGTCGATGCCGAGCAGGCACACGCCGAACCGGTGGACATCAATGCGGTGGTCAATGGCGTATGCAAGGATGCGCAACTGAGTGCGCCGGAGCAGCTGATCGAACTGCGGGAGACCCCGGGCTTGAGCCTGCACGGCTGGCCGACCCTGGTGGAGCGGGCGCTGGACAACCTGCTGCGCAATGCACTGCGCTTCAATCCTGAAGGCCAACCGATCGAAGTGACGGCCGGGCGCGACGGTGACAGGATCATGCTCAGCGTGCGTGATCACGGGCCCGGGGTGGCGGCGGAGCACCTGGAGCAGTTGGGCGAGCCATTCTTCCGCGCGCCGGGGCAGACGGCGGCGGGGCATGGGCTAGGGCTGGCGATCGCGCGCAAGGCGGCGGAGCGGCATGGCGGGGTGTTGCAACTGGGCAATCATCCGCAGGGTGGGTTTGTGGCTACCCTGGTGCTCCCGGTCCACGGGAGTGTCAGTGCTTGATGGGTTGAGGCTGATGGCGCTATCGCTGGCAAGCCAGCTCCCACAGGGTTCTGAGCCAAACCTGTGGGAGCTGGCTTGCCAGCGATGAGGCCACCAGCCCCACTGGAGATCTCAGCCCCAGGCGCTGACGAAATCCTCGGTCTTGAGCACCGGCGCCGTGCGCGGCTCACCGATCGGCGTGCCCAGGTACAGGAAGCCGATCAGTTCCTCTCCCGCTTCCAGCCCCAGCCCCTTGGCGACATGCGCCGAATAGGCCAGCTCGCCGGTGCGCCATACTGCGCCGATACCCTGGGCATGGGCTGCCAGCAGGATCCCATGGGCCGCGCAGCCCGCCGCCAGTACCTGCTCCGACACCGGCACCTTGGGGTGTTCGCGGGTCCGGGCAATCACCAGCACCAGCAAGGGGGCGCGCAGCGGCATGGCCCGGGCCTTGTCCAGCGCGGCCTGTTCGGCATCGCCCTTCTGCGCTACCGCTTCGGCGAACAGCTCGCCCAGACGGTTGCGCCCTTCCCCTTCGACGGTGATGAAGCGCCATGGCCGCAATTGCCCGTGGTCCGGCGCACGCAAGGCCGCCTGGAACAGCCCCTCGCGCTGCGCCGCATTGGGCGCGGGTTCGGTCAGGCGCGGAACGGAAACACGGTTGAGCAAAGCGTCGAGAGCCTCCATCGGCTACCCTCCAGTGGAAAAATGAGCGGCCATTCTAGGGTGCTCTTAGGCAAAGCGCACAGCGCCGTTTACTTAAAAGGGGCCGCAGGTAGAATGGCGCCCTTCCGTTTCGAGTCAGGGCTGAGTACATGGTGGCGTTGCCGACCTTAAGGATCATCGGTTTCATTATCGGCATCTTCCTGATCACCCTGGCGATCAGCATGACGGTCCCCATGGCCACGCTGATCATCTTCGAGCGCACCGGCGACATGCCGTCGTTCCTGTGGTCGAGCCTGATCACCTTCGTCGCCGGCCTGGCCCTGGTCCTGCCGGGGCGCCCGGAGCACGTGCACCTGCGCCCGCGGGACATGTACCTGCTGACCGTCAGCAGCTGGCTGGTGGTGTGCATCTTCGCCGCCCTGCCGTTCCTGCTGACCCAGCACATCAGCTACACCGACGCCTTCTTCGAGAGCATGTCGGGGATCACCGCCACCGGCTCCACGGTGCTCAGCGGCCTGGACAATATGTCGCCCGGCATCCTCATGTGGCGCTCGCTACTGCACTGGCTCGGCGGCATCGGCTTCATCGGCATGGCGGTAGCGATCCTGCCGCTGCTGCGCATCGGTGGCATGCGCCTGTTCCAGACCGAATCCTCGGACCGCTCGGAAAAGGTCATGCCGCGCTCGCACATGGTGGCCAAGTACATCGTGCTGGTGTACGTCGGCATTACCATCTTCGGCAGCCTGGCCTTCTGGTGGGCGGGAATGAGCCCGTTCGATGCGATCAACCATGCCATGTCGGCGATCTCGACCGGCGGTTTCTCCACCTCGGACATGTCCCTGGCGAAATGGGACCAGCCGGCGGTGCACTGGGTCGCGGTGGTGGTGATGATCTCCGGCAGCGTGCCCTTCACCCTGTACGTCGCCACCCTGCGCGGCAACCGCAGGGCGCTGATCCGCGACCAGCAGGTCCAGGGCCTGCTGCTCCTGCTGGTAGTGACCTGGATCGTGCTCGGCACCTGGTACTGGGCGACCACCAAGCTGCACTGGCTGGATGCCTTCCGCCATGTCGCCCTGAACGTCACCTCGGTCGTCACCACCACCGGTTTCGCCTTGGGCGACTACAGCCTGTGGGGCAACTTCTCGCTGATGCTGTTCTTCTACCTGGGCTTCATCGGCGGCTGCTCGGGATCCACTGCCGGGGGCATCAAGATCTTCCGCTTCCAGGTCGCGTATATCCTGCTCAAGGCTTCGCTCAACCAGCTGATCCACCCGCGCGCGGTGATCAAGCAGAAATACAACGGTCACCGCCTCGATGAAGAAATCGTGCGCTCGATCCTGACCTTCTCGTTCTTCTTCGCCATCACCATCTGCGTGATCGCCCTGCTCCTGTCGCTGCTCGGCGTCGACTGGATGACTGCCTTGACCGGCGCGGCGAGCACCGTATCCGGCGTTGGCCCGGGGCTGGGCGAGACCATCGGCCCGGCGGGCAACTTCGCCACCTTGCCGGACGCGGCCAAGTGGATCCTGGCGGGCGGCATGCTGCTTGGCCGCCTGGAGATCATTACCGTATTTGTTCTCTGTATGCCGGCGTTCTGGCGGCACTGACAGCGTCCGCTTCCGCGTCGTCGTGGCTCAGGCCATGGCGACGGGCGCGATACTCGCCGGGAGTGAGGCCGAACCAGCGACGAAATGCGCGGAAGAAGTTGCTCGGGTCGGCGAAGCCCAGCAGATAGGCGGTTTCCAGCAAGGTCATGCCCGGCTGGGAGAGGTACTGCTCGGCCAGTTCGCGGCGGGTGTCGTCGAGCAGCGCCTGGAAGCTGGTGCCCTCTTCCTGCAAGCGTCGCTGCAAGGTGCGCTGGGACAGGTGCAGCGCCTGGGCCACCAGCTCGCGCTTGGGCTCGCCCTGGGGCAATACGCGACACAGCACCTGCCGCGCCTGGTGGGTCACCCGGCTTTCCGAGAAACGCGCCAGATACTCCCCGGCAAACCGGTCGTGCAACACCGCCATTGCCTCGTTGGCGGTAGGCAACGGGGATTGCAGGTCGGACGGCTCGAAGATCAGCGCATCGTAGGGTGCGTTGAACACCAGCGGCGAGTGGAAAGCGATACGATAGGGCTCGATATCCTCGGGCTGCGGGCCCTGGATCAGCACCCGGCGCGGCTGGATGGTACGCCCGCTGAGCCAGCTGCACAGGGCCAGCGCGCAGGCAAGGGATGCTTCGGAACTGTGCCGGGTCGGTGGCAGGTGATCACCATGCACGGTGAGAATCAGGGCATGCCCCTCCGGGCCGAGCTGCAGGCTCAGGTCGGAGCTCTCGGCGATGATCCGCTGGTAGCGCACCAGGCGCTCGAAGCCTTCGGCCAGGGTGCGGCTGGACATCAGCGCATAACCCACCACATGGAAGGATGCCGGACGCACCACCCTGGCCATGTTCAGGCCGATGGCGCGGTTGCCGGAAAGCTCCTCGGCGAGCAGCCAGAGGCGGGTCATGGAGTCCTGGGTGAAGCGCGCATCCGGGTCGCTCAGCGCGGCAAAGTCCAGGCCAAGCTTGTGGAACAGGGCCGGGCAGTCCAGCCCTTCGAGCTCGAGAGCCTTGACAATACCCGAGGCCCAGCTTGCTGAGGTGGTTCGCTCGTTCATTGGCTGGCTCTGGTTTGGGATAAGACGCAAGGATACTAAAGTGGCGCTTATTGTCACTTGCCGATACAGCAATTGACTCTAGACTGGGTTCAGGCTCCACGCCGTACCCGTTGAAAATCTACAAGAACAAGGAGGCATCAGCCCCGTGGAAAGCCCCCGCCGATTCGACAATTTCGCGCAGTTCTACCCTACTACCTGAACGAACACGCCAACCCCGCCTGCCGTCGCCTGCACTTCATCGGTACCACACTGGTCATCGCCCTGCTTGCCTACACGATCGGCAGCGGCACCTGGTTACTGCTGCTGGCAGTGCCGTTCGCCGGGTACGGCTTCGCCTGGATCGGGCACTTCTTCTTCGAAAAGAACCGGCCGGCGACCTTTCAGCATCCGTTCTATAGCCTGCTGGGGGATTTCGTGATGTATCGGGACATGTTGCGCGGGAAAGTGAGTTTTTGAGGCTGGTTCAGGAATTTGCTTTGCTCTTCAGGGCCTCATCGCTGGCAAGCCAGCTCCCACAGGGATCGCGTAACCTGTGGGAGCTGGCTTGCCAGCGATGAGGCCCTTCAGCCTTGCACGGATTCGGCCACCCTGGCGGCTTCTTCCTCTGCCATCCGTGCCTGATCCTCGGCCAGCCGATACAACTCGATGGTCCCGTCCCAGTGCTCGATCAGCGCCGTGCACGATTCCACCCAGTCCCCGCAATTGAGGTAGTCCACCTCCCCCACCTTACGGATCTCGGCATGGTGGATATGCCCGCAGACCACGCCGTGGAAGCCCTGCTTCACGCATTCATGGGCGATGGCTTCTTCGAAATCGCTGATGAAGTTCACCGCCGTCTTGACCTTGTGCTTCAGGTACGCCGACAGCGACCAATAGCCATAGCCGTAGCGCGCCCGCCAATGATTGAGCCAACGATTCAGGGTCAGGGTGAATTCGTAGGCCGAATCACCGAGGAACGCCAGCCAGCGGTGGTAGCGGGTGATCACGTCGAACTGGTCGCCATGGATCACCAACAGGCGGCGCCCATCGGCTGTCAGATGCTCGGCCTGGTCCACCAGGTGGATATTGCCGAGGATCAGCCTGGAGTAGCGACGCAGGAACTCGTCATGGTTGCCGGTGACATAGATCACCTCGGTGCCGCGCTTGCTCATGGTCAGCAACCGGCGGATCACATTGGTATGTGCCTGCGGCCAGTACATACCGCCGCGCAGTTTCCAGCCATCGATGATATCGCCGACCAGGTAGATGCGGTCGGCGTGGTAGCGCTTGAGAAACTGCGACAGGTGCTCGGCCTGGCAATCCCGCGTGCCCAGGTGCACGTCGGAAATCCACAGGGTGCGGACACGCCGCTTGCGCGTGGGCTTGAGAAACGCGGCACTGTTCATGGGCGAGGCTCCGGCTGACTTTGGTCGACCTTGCCAGCCAGCGGTTAATCCGACATGACAGCCATGCGGCAGTCCCATGACAGCTGCCGGGGCGTACAATGGCAGCTTTCGCCCAGCCGGACACCACGCCAGATGAGCAACGGCCCGATTCTTTCCCTGCGCCATTACCGCGACGACCTGATCGCCCACGCCCACGACCACCCGCAACTGGTGTTCGGCCTCGGCGGTCGCCTGGATTTCGAAGTGGACGGCCGTGGCGGACGGGTCGAGCGCCAGGACCTGATGGTGATTCCCGCAGGTGCCCACCACACCTGCGGCAGCCCTGTCGGCAGCCATTGCCTGGTGCTGGATGTACCGGCGGAAAACTGGCTGGCGCAGAGCCTCGGCGAGCGCAGCAGCGACTGCCTGCGCCTGCTGGACCGTCCTGGCCCGCTGCTGCTGGACAACCGCCAGCAACAGTTGGTGGACTGGCTGGCCCACGGTCCGATGGACGATCCACTGATCGCTCGCCAGGGCGCGGTACTGCTGCTGGCCAGCCTGAATCCGGGCAACAGCCCGCTGCCGCCGTCGCGGGAGCTGCCCTACGCGTCCTTCGACGCGCATATCGAGCAATACGCCGCCTATCCCCTGCAAGTCGCCGACCTGGCCCGTCTCGCCGGCCTGTCCAGCGCCCGCCTGCATGCGCGGCTCATGGCCGAACGCGGGATCACGCCGATGGAGTACATCCGCCAGCGCCGTTTGCTGCGCGGCCGCCAGTTGCTGCAAGGCAGCAGCCTGCCCATCGGCGAGATCGCCAGCCGGGTCGGCTACAGTTCCCAAAGCGCCTTCGCCGCCGCCATGCTCAAGGCCTTCGGTCGCAGCCCCGGCGCATTGCGCCGCGAGTCCGGCGACAACTGACGCGAGTCCGGCGACAGACAGCCCCGCTGTCGGCGCCGTAGACTGGCTGTGTCGATACCGGACCCCGCAAGGACTTCCATGAACCACCGCACTGCCCTCGGCGCCCTGCATATCGGCGCGCTGTTCTTTGGCCTGACCGGCGTTTTCGGCAAGCTGGCCAGCGCCTCGCCGTCGATCATCGTCTTCGGTCGCGCCGCCTTTGCGGTACTCGCCCTGGGCCTGTTCGCCCGCCTCGCCGGGCCGGGCTGGAAAGCGCTGCAAGCACAAGACTGGCGTCGCCTCGGGCTGGGCGGCGTGTTGCTGGCCGGACATTGGGTGAGCTTCTTCATTTCGGTGAAAGTCGGCGGCGTGGCCATCGCCACCCTCGGCTTCGCCAGCTTCCCGGCCTTTACCGTGATCCTCGAAGGGCTGCTGTTCCGCGAGCGGATCCGCGGCAACGAGTTGCTGCTAGTGGCGCTGGTGACCGTCGGCCTGATCCTGGTAACACCGGAGTTCAACCTGGCCAGCAAGGCCACCGGCGGCCTGCTCTGGTCGCTGCTGTCCGGCCTGCTGTTCTCACTGCTGTCGCTGACCAACCGTGCCGGCTCCGGGCGGATTCCTGCAGTGCAGGCGGCGATGTGCCAGAACCTGGTGGTTGCCCTGTGCCTGCTGCCTTTCGCCGCGCCGGGCCTGGGCGCGGTGCCGGCGCTGGACTGGCTGTGGATCGGCCTGCTCGGGGTGTTCTGCACCGGCGTCGCCCATAGCCTGTTCGTCGCTGCCCTCGGCGTGATCAAGGCGCGCACCGCCGCCGTGGTGTTCGCCATGGAGCCGATCTACGGCATCGCCGTGGCCTGGATGCTGTTCGCCGAAACGCCCACGCCGCGCATGCTGCTGGGCGGCGTGCTGATCATCTTCGCCATCGTCGTTTCCAGCCGACTGGCGGCCAGTGGCGGATCAACAAAGGTGGCTGCGGAGCATTAGCGATCGTTGTGGCCCAGGTCGCGTTGCGGGTCGATCCGGTCACGCACACGCTGCTTCAGCACCTTGGCCTCGGGGAAGCCGCCATCGGCCTTGCGCTCCCAGATCTGCACACCGTCGCAGGTAATGCGGAAAGTGCCGCCGGTGGCCGGCTCCAGGGCCACACGGGCCAGGTCGTCGCTGAAAGTGCTGAGCAGTTCCTGGGCCAACCAGGCGGAGCGCAGCAGCCATTGGCACTGGGTGCAGTAGGTGATGACGATCTCGGGCTTGGAGGTGCTCACGGTGGCGGTCTCAAAGGAAAGTAAGTGGCGCTTATACTAGCGGTTTGCCCTTGGCTTCGAGAATCGCGATGCGCTGCCTGCTGCTGTTTTTGCTTTTCCTGCTCCCGTCCCTGCATCTGGTCGCCGCCGAAACTGCCCGGCCCAAGGTCGGCCTGGTGCTGTCCGGTGGCGCAGCCCGCGGGCTGGCGCATATCGGCGTGCTCAAGGCCCTGGAGGAACAGGGGGTGAAGATCGATGCCATCGCCGGCACCAGCATGGGCGCGGTGATCGGCGGGTTGTATGCCTCCGGCTACAAGGTCGAGGAGCTGGAAAAGCTGGCGCGCAGCATCGACTGGCAGCAGGCACTGTCCGACGCCCCGCCGCGCAAGGACGTTCCGTTCCGGCGCAAGCAGGACGACCGCGACTTTCTGGTGAAACAGAAACTCAGCTTTCGCGACGACGGCAGCCTCGGCCTGCCGCTGGGCGTGATCCAGGGCCAGAACCTCGCCTTGCTGCTGGAAAGCCTGCTGGCCCATACCAGCGATACCCGTGACTTCGACAAGCTGCCGATTCCCTTCCGCGCCGTAGCCACCGATATCGCCAGCGGCGAAAAGGTAGTGTTCAGCCGCGGCCACCTGCCCCAGGTGATTCGCGCCAGCATGTCGATTCCGGCGGTGTTCGCCCCGGTGGAGCTGGATGGCCGGCTGCTGGTGGATGGCGGCATGGTCGACAACATCCCCCTGGATATCGTGCGGCAGATGGGGGTGGACGTGGCGATCGTCGTCGATATCGGCACCCCGCTGCGCAACCGCAAGCAATTGGGCACAGTGGTGGACGTGCTCAACCAGTCCATCACCCTGATGACCCGGCGCAACTCCGAGGAACAACTGGCGGCCCTGCACCGCGATGACATCCTGATCCAGCCGTCGCTGGCCAGCATCAGCGCCACCGACTTCGGCCGCGCCGAGGAAATGATGGACGCCGGCTACCGGGCCACACGGATCCTCGACAATCGCTTTGCCGCCCTGCGTCCACCCGAAGGCAGCGGTATCGAGCTGGCAGTAGCGCGCTCGCCGGACCAGCGCACGCCGATCATCACCGCGATCAAGGTGGAAAACGACTCCAAGGTCAGCGATGACGTGGTTCGCTACTACATCCGCCAGACCATCGGCCAGCCGCTGGACCTGGGGCGCCTGCAGACCGACATGGGCACCCTCTACGGCCTGGATTACTTCGACCGGGTGCAGTACCGGGTGGTGCACAAGGGCAAGGACAACACCCTGGTGATCACCGCCCGCGGACGGCGCGGCGGTACCGATTACCTGCGCCTGGGACTCAACCTGTCCGACGACATGCGCGGTGACAGTGCCTTCAACCTCGGCGCCAGCTATCGGGTCAACGGCATCAACCAGCTCGGCGCCGAATGGCTGACCCGGGCGCAGATAGGTGATGTGCAGGAGCTGTACAGCGAGTTCTACCAGCCGATGGACGTAGGTTCGCGGTACTTCGTCGCGCCGTTCCTGGAGCTGGGCTCGCAGAATATCGAGGCGACGCTGGACAACGATCCGATCGCCGAATACCGCCTGGAACGCTACGGATTCGGTCTCAATGTCGGTCGGCAGATCGGCACCAGCGGCGAGGTCCGCCTGGGGGTAGGCCAGGCCTGGGGCCAGGCGAAAGTGCGGGTCGGCGACCAGGACCTGCCGGAGATCAACTTCAACGAGGGCTACTACGACCTCAAGTACTCGTTCGACACCCTGGACAATGTCTACTTTCCCCACAGCGGGGAAGACATCCGCCTGACCCTGCGCCAGTTCGAGCCCGCACTGGGGTCGGACCAGCGCTATCGGCAGTGGGATCTGAAGCTGGACAAGGCCTTGAGCAGCGGACCGGATACCTGGGTACTGGGCGGTCGCTATGGCCGTACCCTGGATGATGCCGACGTAGTGGTGTCGAGCATGGTCATGGGCGGGGCGCGGCAGCTCTCGGGCTTCCGGCAGAATTCGCTGTCGGGGCAGAACCTCAGCCTGATGCGCATGGTGTACTACCGCCGGCTGACCCCGCGGGCCTATCTGCCGCTGGATTTCCCGTTGTACCTGGGCGGATCGCTCGAGCGCGGGCGGGTGTGGAACAACGACAACGAATTCGACAGCGGCTATATCAACGCGGCGAGCATCTTCCTCGGCTTCGACACACCGCTGGGGCCGCTGAGCTTCAGCTATGGGTTCAATACCGAGGATGAGAAGGCGGTGTACCTGAATCTTGGGCAGACGTTCTAGGGCCTCATCGCTGGCAAGCCAGCTCCCACAGGGTTCGGCGGTGCACGCGATTCCTGTGGGAGCTGGCTTGCCAGCGATGAGGCCAGTAATTTCGAAATCAAACCTTGGACTTGTCCAGGTTCGCCAGGATCCGCGTATGCACCCGCATGCACACCGCCAGGTCCTCTTCATCGACACCGGTGAACAATTCCACGCGCAGGGCATTGGCGATGGTTTCGATCTGGTCGATCAACGGCTTGGCCGGAGGACACAGGACGATCTTCTTGGCCCGCCGGTCTTCCAGCACCGCATGGCGTTTCACCAGCCCCTGTGCTTCCAGGCTGTCGAGCAATCGGGCCAAGGTCGGGCCTTCGACGCCCACGCTTTGGGCCAGTTCACGCTGGGTCGGGGCTTCGTCGAAACGGGCAAGGTGCAGCAGCACCAGCCAACGCGCCTGGGACAGGTTCAGGCCGGCCAGGCGGCGGTCCAGCTCGGCGCGCCAGCCTCGGGACATGTGGGCAAGCTGCATCCCGAAGCGGTGTTGATCGGTCAGTGGCATGGAAAACTCATGGTCAGAACTAATTATTAGTCAGCTAACCATGGCCTTTGCGCTTAGGCAAGGTTCATCTTGACGACGATCTTGACCAAACGTAAGAAATAGTGACAACCCTCGCTACATCTCGAATTCGGCCGCCAGGGCAGCACGCACGCAGTAGAGCACCCCGTCCGGCAACCGGGAACCGAACAGCGGCTGGATTTCGGACACCGGCGGCAGTTCGCCTTCACCATCGAGGAAGGCGTCCTGCACTTCCATCATCAGGTCTTCAGGCAGGTCAAGGGCCTGCTCCAGCGACAGCTCCTGACGGCCGATCGCCTCGGCCAGCAAGCTGTAGACGTTCTTCTCGCTGCATTTCAGTTGCCCGGCAATCTGCGCAGGCGTCATGCCAGCGCGGGCCAGGCTGACCAGCTCGTGGCGCAGGTCGGTGACCACAGGTGGCGTTTCGGCCTCGCCAGCAAGTACCTCGAGGAAGGCCTCGCCGTAGCGTTCCAGCTTGCGTGCCCCGACGCCACTGACCCGCGCCATCTCGGCCAGGGTGGTGGGCTGGCTGCGCAGCATCTCCAGCAGGGTCGAGTCGGGGAAGATGACGTAGGGCGGCACGCCGTGTTCCTCGGCCAGCTTGCGCCGTAGGGTACGCAGCGCTTCCCATTGCTCGCGCTCGTCACCGCGCACCAGTTGGCTGGCCGGACTGCCACCACTGCTGCTGCCCTTGCTGGTGGTCTGCGGCTTGAGGTCACGGCGCAGTTCCAGGGTCACTTCACCGCGCAACAGCGGACGGCAGGTATCGGACAGGCGCAGGCCGCCATAACCGTCCAGGTCTACATCCACCAGGCCGCGGGCCACCATCTGGCGGAACAGCGAGCGCCATTCGCCTTCGGCGCGGCCTTTGCCGACGCCATACACGGAGAGTTTTTCGTGACCGAAGTTGCGGACCTTCTCGTTGTCCTTGCCCAGCAGCACATCCACCAGATGACCAACGCCATAGCGCTGGCCGGTACGGTAGATCGCCGAGAGGGCCTGGCGTGCCGGCTCGGTGGCATCCCAGGTCTGCACGCCATCGACACAGTTGTCGCAGTGACCGCAGGGGTTGGGCAGTTCTTCATCGAAGTAGCGCAACAACGCCTGACGACGGCAACGGGTTTCCTCGCACAGCGCGAGCATGGCATCGAGCTTGTGCTGCTCCACGCGCTTGTGCCGCTCGTCGCCTTCGGAGTTCTGCAACATTTGCTTGAGCATGACCATGTCCTGCAGGCCGTAGGCCATCCAGGCGTCGGCAGGCAGGCCGTCGCGCCCGGCGCGCCCGGTTTCCTGGTAATAGGCTTCCAGCGACTTGGGCAGGTCGAGGTGGGCGACGAAGCGCACGTTGGGCTTGTCGATACCCATGCCGAAGGCGATGGTCGCGACCATGATCAGCCCTTCCTCGTTGAGGAAGCGACGCTGGTTGGCGGCACGGGTCTCGGCAGGCAGGCCGGCATGATAGGGCAGCGCCGGGAAGCCTTCGCCGCACAGGAACGCGGCGACTTCGTCGACCTTCTTGCGCGACAGGCAATAGACGATGCCGGCATTGCCGCGACGCTCGCCGAGGAACGCCAGCAACTGCTTGCGCGGCTGCTCCTTGGGCACGATGCGATAAAAGATGTTGGGTCGGTCGAAACTGGAAAGGAACCGCTCGGCATTCTGCAGATGCAGGCGGTTGACGATCTCTTCGCGGGTGCGCATGTCCGCGGTAGCCGTCAGGGCGATGCGCGGCACATGCGGGAAGAGCTCGGCCAGCTGGCCAAGTTGCAGGTACTCGGGACGGAAATCGTGACCCCATTGCGAAACGCAGTGGGCCTCGTCGATGGCGAACAGGGCGATGTCCAGGTCACGGAGGAAATCCAGCATGCGTGGCTGGACCAGGCGCTCCGGTGCGAGATACAGCATCTTCAGCTCGCCGCGACGAATGCGTCCGGCCAGCTCGCGCTGCTGTTCCGGGCTCATGGTCGAGTTCAGGGACGCGGCAGCGACCCCTAGCTCGTCGAGGGTCGCGACCTGGTCTTCCATCAGCGCGATCAGCGGCGACACCACCACCGCAAGGCCGTTGCGCAGCAGCGCCGGAACCTGGAAGCACAGGGACTTGCCGCCACCGGTAGGCATCAGCACCAGCGCATCGCCACCCTTGGCCACGCACTCGATGATCGCCCCCTGGCGACCGCGGAAGCTGTCGTAGCCGAAGATATCGCGCAGAACGCGCTGAGCCTGTTCGAGCATAACCACTCCAAAATCGTGAACCCATCCTGGCCATACAGGCTGGATCAAAACCCTTCGCCTCTCACGGAAAAAAACGCAAGCAGCTTTTACCGGGCAAATTCCGCACCAAGCGGAAAAAAGCCGAGAGTATACCCGAGCCCCTGCCTGCGCAGGGCGACCGCGCGATAGAGCGTCATCCTTTGCCTTGCGAGGCCCGCACAATGCTAGAATTCAACATTGTTCCATTTTCAAGGTAGCCCCTAATGTCCTTCGCTGAGCAATTGACCCGCCTGCAAGTCTTCCTCGACGCCGACGAGCTGCATGAAGAGGCGTTGGACTACGTTGCCGCCCACGGCTACCTGACCGCGCTATCGATCTGCGCCGAAGAAGTGCCCGAGCGGGAATGGATCGACGCCCTGTTCTCCGAGGAGCCCCACTACGCCAGCGACGCCCAGCGCGCCGAGATCGAAGCCACCCTGGTCCAGCTCAAGGGCCATATCGCCCGCCAATTGGCCAGCGACGAGGAATTCGAACTGCCATGCGACCTCGACCTTGGCGACGAGCCGGACGATTCCGACCTGCGCGGTTGGTGCATCGGTTTCATGGAAGGCGTGTTCCTGCGCGAGGAAGCCTGGTTCGAAAGCGCCGAAGAGGAAGTCAGCGAGATGCTCCTGCCAATCATGGTCGGTTCCGGCCTGTTCGACGAGCAGCCCGAGTTCGCCGACATTGCCAGTGATGCGAACCTGATGGACGACATGATCGTGCAGATCCCCGAAGCACTGACCGCCCTGTACCTGCTGTGCCACGCGCCAGACGAAAAACCGGCCCTGCTCAAACCGCGCCACCACTGATTCCGTGGTGGTGCGCTACCTGCTGCTGGCCACTGGCTGGCTCAGCGTCGCGTTGGGGGTGATTGGCATTTTCCTTCCGGTATTGCCAACCACCCCTTTTCTATTGCTCGCGGCAGCCTGTTTTGCCCGCAGTTCCCCGCGCTTTCATGACTGGCTGGTGTATCACCCGCGGCTCGGGCCGTGGATTCGTGATTATCTAAGTGGCGAGGGCATTCCGCTCAAGGGCAAGGTCTACGCCATCGGCCTGATGTGGGCGAGTATCGGCCTCTCCTGCTACCTGGTGCCATCACCCTGGGCCCGGGGCTTCATGCTGACCAGTGCGGTGCTGGTTTCGATCTATATCCTCAGGCAGAAGACCCTGCGTCGGCGGGACTAGGTTGTTGTCTTGAGGGCCTCATCGCTGGCAAGCCAGCTCCCACAGGGATCCAACCTGTGGGAGCTGGCTTGCCAGCGATGAGGCCCTGAAGCCTTACACGGTATCCACCTTCAACGACTGGTCATTCAGCATCCCGTTGATGACGGTCGCCGTATCCGCCCCCGCCGCGATCATCCCGCCCGAGCCTGCCGTCACCCCGTAATGCTGGGCCAGGTCCACTCCTGCCAGGTCTATGGTCTGGGTAGCCGCCGCCCCGGCTACCGAACTGACCTCGATGGTCGACACCACACTGGCACCACTGCCGGTCACCTTGAAGTGCAGGTAATCGTCCAGTGAAGCACTGGTGGCGTTCTCCCCCTGCAGCAGTTGGGAGAGATCCAGATGATCGGTGCCAGGGGTAAAGTCGCTCACAACATCATGCCCGTTGTCGCCCAGTTGCCACTGGAAGGTATCGGCCCCCGGGCCGCCGGTCAGGGTGTCATCCCCGCGCCCGCCGATCAGCAGGTCGTCGCCACCACCGCCACTGAGCACATCGTTGCCAAGGCCGCCGCGTGACACGTTGGCGTTGCCGTCACCGGTCAGGGTGTCGTTGTAGTCCGAACCCACCAGGTTCTCGATCGATACCAGGGTATCCAGCCCGGCACCGACGGTATTCTGCTGAGCGGCGATGGACAGGTTGACCGTGACCCCGGCGGTGGCGCTGGCATAGCTGGCCGTGTCGATACCGGCGCCGCCGTCCAGCAGGTCGTTGCCGGGACCGCCGATCAGCAGGTCATTGCCATTGCCGCCATAGAGTGCATCGTTGCCGTCACCGCCGATCAACACATCGTTGCCATCGTCACCATTGAGCGTGTCATTACCGCTGCCGCCAAGCAGGGTGTCGGCATTGACGGTACCGGTGAGGATCGAGCTGTCCTGGTAGTTGATATCCACAGCCCCGGTCGCCGTGCCACCATGACCGTCGCTGACGGTATAGGTGCCGTTGTACTGCGGCGTGTTGTTGGCGGCGCCGGAATAATCGATGGTCATGGTCAACTGATAGTTTTCCGCGTTGTTGGCATTGCCTCCGCCACCGCTGTTGGTGAGATTGACCACATGGATGCTATAGACCCCGTCGTGGCTGGCGATGAAGGTTCCGCCATCGGCAATGGTCTGGTAGCTGCCGGTGGCGTCCTTCCATTCCATCAGCACATTGCCAGCCGGCCGATCATGGTCAAGATTGAGAGATTCGCCCTGCTTGAGGGTAACGGTGATGGTGTCTTCGTCGTTGGCATTGGCCGTAGTCACCGCGCCCAGGTAGCCGCTGACAATGACCGCGGCGGTCATGGAAGAGGCTGTTCCGGTGAAGGTGCTGCGGGCGATGTCCTTCAACTGGTTCGCCGCACTGTTGTTGGTCCCGTTGAATACGACCGTAGGCGTTGTATTACCTACGGTGAAGTCCGCGCCGCGCGCCGTCCAGCCGGTATTGAAGGAAATCGGGGAAGCACTCAGTCGGTCGTTGTTGGCATCGGTGTCGTTGGCCACCAGCGCCTCGGACGGCACAGTGATAGTGGCCGACAGGATATTGGTGATGACATGGTCGGCCCCGGCCACCGGCGCGGCATTGGTGTAGACATTGACCAGCAGGGTGGCATTGCTCAGGTCACCATCGTTGTCGCTGACCACAAAGCCGATGTTTTCCACCTGGCTGCTGCCATTGTCTTTCGGCGGCGTGTAGGTGAATTCGCCGGTGTCCATGTTCACCACGATCGAACCGCCGAGTACCGTCTTCACCGTGATGCTGTTGCTCGCGGTATCGAACATGCCGCGATCGGTTCCCCCGCTGGCAGCATAGGATCCCTGGTTGGAATTACCCTTCGGATCGTAGGTATAGGTGGTGCCGTCGATCACCAGCGACTTGATGAAACCGCCGTCGGCCCCGAAGTAGCCGCCAGTCATAAGGCTGCCAGTGACCGGCGCGCCCTGCACCGTGCCGGAAAGTACCGAGTTGAGCTGGTTGAGATCGGTGACAACGGTGGAGTTGGTGTCGGTGTGGGTGCTGCCGTCATAGGCCAGTGGGTTGAGATTGCTGGTATTGACCCCACTGCCCAGGCCGATGGCGTAGGACTTGATCCCGTTGGCATCCAGGAAGTTGGTCCAGGTGGTTTCGCGGGTACCGGAGATGGCATGACCAGACGTAGGCTCGCCGTCGGAGAAGAAGTAGGTAATATTCTGCGCGCCTACGATTTTTCCTGCGGTGGCAAACGCCGCCTGGGCCGTGGTGGTGGCGGAGTCATAGTAGGTGTTGCCGCCAGCGCTCAGGCCATTGACGATGGTCTTGGCATCCGCCACCGAAACCCAGACGGAAGACGGCTGGGAGGCACCACTCGAGAAGGTGACGATCTGCACCTTCACATCACCCAGGTCGTCATATTTGTCCAGCAACTGCGCGATGGCCTGCTTGGCCAGCTGGATACGGGTCAGTCCCGGTACGCCGGAGGCATCGTTCATGCTGCCGGACACGTCGATCACCAGCAGCAGGTTGGAATCCACCTGCCCCGGAGTGACAGAACGGGTCGCGCCCACGGCCTTGGGTACGTCGTCGACGATGTTGATCTGGATGGTGCCGGTGGTGAAGTTGCCGAGCGCATCCGTCGCCTTGTAGGTGAAGGTCTCGCTCATCACATTGGCCCCATCGTTGGCACCACCCGGGGTCTTCGGCGCGGAGGTCAGGGTGTAGGTGTAGGAGCCGTTCGCCAGCAATTGGATCTGGCCGTAGGCACCCGTCGGACTGCCCAGCAGGCTGTAGGTAATGGCGCCGGAACCACCCGACACCGACCCCACCAGGGTCCCGCTTCCGGTTTCCGCGGTATTGCCGGGATCGCTGCCGATCACAGTCCCCGCCGCCAGGTCCTGGCCATCTTTCGCCAGGTCCAGTGCTTTTTCATACACCGTAATGTCCTGATCCTGGCCGGCGACCAAACCGCAGTCCTGCACATTGATGGTCAGCGTCGTGGTGCTTTCATCGCCATCGGAGTCGCGAATGGTGTAGGTGAATACATCCTGCGCCCCGGCCGGCGCCACGGAGTTCGGGTTGGCGTGATAAACCGCATTGCCTGCGGCATCCAGGGTCAAGGTCCCGTAGATGCCCGCAACGTTGGTGTTCAGCGAACCGATGGCGGCAGTCGCAGTGTTGGCGCCGGCGCGCACGCCCACCACCACATTGCTACCCGGATCGTCGGCGCCCCTGGTGTCATTCACCAGCACATTGCCATTGACCGTGCCACCCTCGATCACCGAGGCCGAGTCCGCTCGCGCCGTCGGAACGTCGTCGACGATGTTCACGTCCAGACTGCCACTGCTGGTACTGCCATCCGTATCGGTGGCAGTGACGGTGAAGCTTTCGGTCAGGTTGTTGATGCCTCCGCCCGTTGGATGGGCTTCGTTATCCAGCAAGGTGTAGCTGTAGGACACGACACCCGTACTGGCGTTGTACCCGGTGATCGTCAAGGTGTTGCCCAACAACGTCGTGGTGCTTTGCGGGAAGGTTGCTGCCACGCCACCGCTGATTACATTGATACCGCCCACACTCAGGGTTTGCAGGCCGTCCGGCGCGGTTACCGTGAAGGTGCCGGATTGCGTCAGCGCTGCTGCGTTGGGGCTGCTGCCGTCGCTCAGGTTTTTCTCGTAGACAGTTAGCTCACCACCAGACACGTCAAGACCGTTGAGGGTCACCGGATCGTTGAGGTTCTTGATGTTCAGCACCAGGTTGGCAGTGCTGGTGTCGCCATCGGCATCGCTCAGCGTGTAGGTAAAGGTCTCGGTACCCGTACCGCCGCCATGCAGGTTGTAGAAATCCGGATCCGAAGGATTCAACGTGTAGGTGTAGGAGCCATCTGCGGCCAGGACAAGAGTGCCGTAGGTTCCGGTGAAGGTACCTGCGGTGATCGGCCCGCTGACAGGGTCGGCGCCCTGGACATCGTTGGTCAGCACATTACCCGTCAGTACGGTTGCTGCCTCAGTAGCCACCGATGCATTGGTGTCAGCTACTGCCGTCGGCACATCATCGATGATGTTCACGTCCAGGCTGCCGCTGCTGGTGCTGCCGTCGGTGTCGGTAGCGGTGACCGTGAAGCTTTCTGTCAGGTTGTTGATGCCACCGCCAATTGGATGGGTTTCGTTGTCCAACAAGGTGTAGCTGTAGGAAACCACTCCGGTCGCCGGGTTGTAGCCCGTCACTGTCAGGGTATTGCCCAAAGGAGTCGTGGCTGTTTGCGGGAAAGTGGCCGCCACGCCGCCGCTGATCACGTTGATACCGCTTACGCTCAGGGTTTGTAGACCATCCGGCGCGGTTACCGTGAAGGTACTGGACTGGGTCAGGGCAGCAGCATTCGGGCTACTGCCATCACTGAGGTTCTTCTCGTAGACCGATAGCTCACCACCAGAAACGTCCAGCCCGTTGAGGGTGACTGGGTCGTTGAGGTTCTTGATGTCCAGCACCAGGTTGGCAGTGCTGGTGTCGCCATCGGCATCGCTCAGCGTGTAGGTAAAGGTCTCGGTACCCGTACCACCGCCATGCAGGTTGTAGAAATCCGGATCCGAAGGATTCAACGTGTAGGTGTAGGAGCCATCTGCGGCCAGGACAAGAGTGCCGTAGGTTCCGGTGAAGGTACCTGCGGTGATCGGCCCGCTGACACGGTCGGCGCCCTGGACATCGTTGGTCAGCACATTACCCGTCAGTACGGTTGCTGCCTCAGTAGCCACCGATGCATTGGTGTCAGCTACTGCCGTCGGCACATCATCGATGATGTTCACGTCCAGGCTGCCGCTGCTGGTGCTGCCGTCGGTGTCGGTAGCGGTGACCGTGAAGCTTTCTGTCAGGTTGTTGATGCCACCGCCAATTGGATGGGTTTCGTTGTCCAACAAGGTGTAGCTGTAGGAAACCACCCCGGTCGCCGGGTTGTAGCCCGTCACTGTCAGGGTATTGCCCAAAGGAGTCGTGGCTGTTTGCGGGAAAGTGGCCGCCACGCCGCCGCTGATCACGTTGATACCGCTTACGCTCAGGGTTTGTAGACCATCCGGCGCGGTTACCGTGAAGGTACCGGACTGGGTCAGGGCAGCAGCATTCGGGCTACTGCCGTCGCTGAGGTTTTTCTCGTAGACCGATAGCTCACCACCAGAAACGTCCAGCCCGTTGAGGGTGACTGGGTCGTTGAGGTTCTTGATGTCCAGCACCAGGTTGGCAGTGCTGGTGTCGCCATCGGCATCGCTCAGGGTGTAGGTAAAGGTCTCGGTACCCGTACCACCGCCATGCAGGTTGTAGAAATCCGGATCCGAAGGATTCAGCGTGTAGGTGTAGGAACCGTCCGCCGCCAGTACCAAGGTGCCGTAGGTTCCGGTGAAGGTACCCGCGGTGATCGGTCCGGTGACACGGTCGGCGCCTTGGACATCGTTGGTCAGCACGTTACCGGTCAACACGGTTGCCGCTTCCGTTGCCACGCTGGCGTTGGTATCCGCGACGGCTGTCGGCACGTCATCCACGACATTCACGTCCAGGCTGCCGCTACTGGTGCTGCCATCCGTATCGATGGCAGTGACGGTGAAGCTCTCGGTCAGGTTGTTGATGCCACCGCCCGCTGGATGGGCTTCGTTATCCAGCAAGGTGTAGCTGTAGGAGACAACGCCGGTACTGGCGTTGTACCCGGTGATCGTCAGAGTATTACCCAACAACGTCGTGGTGCTTTGCGGGAAGGTTGCCGCCACACCACCGCTGATTACATTGATACCGCCCACACTCAGGGTTTGCAGGCCGTCCGGCGCGGTTACTGTGAAGGTGCCGGATTGGGTCAGGGCCGCAGCATTCGGACTGCTGCCGTCGCTGAGGTTTTTCTCGTAGACCGACAGCTCACCACCAGAAACGTCCAGCCCGTTGAGGGTGACTGGGTCGTTGAGGTTCTTGATGTTCAGCACAAGGTTGGCAGTGCTGGTGTCGCCATCGGCATCGCTCAGCGTGTAGGTAAAGGTCTCGGTACCCGTCCCGCCACCGTGCAGGTTGTAGAAGTCGGGATCCGAAGGATTCAGTGTGTAGGTGTAGGAACCGTCCGCAGCCAGTACCAGGGTGCCGTAGGTTCCGGTGAAGGTACCTGCGGTGATCGGTCCGGTGACACGGTCGGCGCCCTGGACATCGTTGGTCAGCACATTACCCGTCAGTACAGTTGCTGCCTCGGTCGCCACCGATGCATTGGTGTCAGCTACTGCCGTCGGCACATCATCAATGATGTTCACATCCAGGCTGCCGCTGCTGGTGCTGCCGTCGGTGTCGGTAGCGGTGACCGTGAAGCTTTCGGTCAGGTTGTTGATGCCACCGCCCGTTGGATGGGCTTCGTTATCCACTAGGCTATAGCTGTAGGAAACCACCCCGGTCGACGGGTTGTAGCCCGTCACCGTCAGCGTATTGCCCAAAGGAGTCGTGGCTGTTTGCGGGAAAGTGGCCGCCACGCCGCCGCTGATTACGTTGATACCGCCCACGCTCAGGGTTTGTAGACCATCCGGTGCGGTTACCGTGAAGGTGCCGGATTGGGTCAGGGCAGCAGCATTCGGGCTACTGCCATCACTGAGGTTCTTCTCGTAGACCGATAGCTCGCCGCCCTCCGCATCAAGACCGTTGAGGGTCACCGGATCGTTGAGGTTCTTGATATCCAGCACCAGGTTGGCAGTGCTGGTATCCCGTCGGCATCGCTCAGCGTGTAGGTAAAGGTCTCGGTACCCGTACCACCGCCATGCAGGTTGTAGAAATCCAGATCTGAAGGATTCAGCGTGTAGGTGTAGGAGCCATCTGCGGCCAAGACAAGGGTGCCGTAGGTTCCGGTGAAGGTTCCTGCCGTGATCGGTCCGGTGACACGGTCAGCACCTTGGACATCATTGGTCAGCACATTACCGGTCAGCACCGTCGCAGCTTCCGTCGTCACCGATGCATTAGTGTCAGCCACCGCCGTCGGCACATCATCGACGATGTTCACGTCCAGGCTGCCACTGCTGGTGCTGCCATCCGTATCGGTGGCAGTGACGGTGAAGCTCTCGGCCAGGTTGTTGATGCCACCGCCCGTTGGATGGGCTTCGTTATCCAGCAAGGTGTAGCTGTAGGACACGACACCCGTACTTGCGTTGTACCCGGTGACCGTCAGGGTATTGCCTAAAGGAGTCGTGGCTGTTTGCGGGAAAGTGGCCGCCACGCCACCGCTGATCACGTTGATGCCGCCCACGCTCAGGGTTTGCAGGCCGTCCGGTGCCGTAACCGTGAAGGTGCCGGACTGGGTCAGGGCCGCAGCGTTCGGGCTGCTGCCATCACTCAGGTTCTTCTCGTAGACCGATAGCTCGCCGCCCTCCGCATCAAGACCGTCGAGGGTCACCGGATCGTTCAGGTTCTTGATATCCAGCACCAGGTTGGCAGTGCTGGTATCCCCATCGGCATCACTCAGCGTGTAGGTAAAGGTCTCGATACCCGTCCCGCCACCATGCAGGTTGTAGAAGTCCGGATCCGAAGGATTCAACGTGTAGGTGTAGGAGCCATCTGCGGCCAGGACAAGAGTGCCGTAGGTTCCGGTGAAGGTTCCTGCGGTGATCAGCCCGCTGACACGGTCGGCGCCCTGTACATCGTTGGTCAGCACATTACCGGTCAGTACGGTTGCTGCCTCAGTAGCCACGCCGGCATTGCTGTCAGCCACCGCTGTGGGCACATCATCGACGATCACCACGTTCAGGTCGACGCTGCCGGTGCTGCCATCGGTATCGGTAGCGACCACGGTGAAAGTCTCACCCAGGCTATTGGCACCGCCACCTGCCGGGTGGGCTTCATTGCCATTCAAGGTGTAGCTGTAGGTCACCAACCCGGTCGCCGGGTCATAACCGATCACAGTGAAGGTATTGCCCAGCGGCGTGACCACCGACTGTGTCCCGGTGTTCGCCACCCCACCGTTGACCACACTGATTCCACCCACGCTCAGGGTCTGCAGCCCGTCCGCCGCACTGACGGTGAAACTGCCACTCTGGGTCAGTGCCGTCATATCCGGGTTGCTGCCGGTGCCAAGGTTATTCTCGAAGACCGTGGTAATCCCGCCGTTGGCCCCGAGTCCGCCGATCGTCACCGGGTCGTCGAGGTTGGTGATGTTCAGCACCAGGTTGGCGGTGCTGGTGTCTCCGTCTGCGTCGGTGAGGGTGTAGGTGAAGGTCTCGGTGCCCTTGCCGCCGCCATGCAGATTGACGAAGTCGGGGTCCGACGGATTCAGGGTATAGGTGTAGGAGCCATCCGAAGCCAGGACCAAGGTGCCGTAGGTTCCGACGTAGGTCCCGGGAATGACCGGATTGGCCACCCGGTCGGCGCCCTGGATATCGTTGGGCAACACATTGCCTGTCAGCACGGTGGCGGCTTCGCTAGCGACTGACGGGTTACCGTCGTTCACCGCCTGCGGTACATCGTCGATAACGGTGACATCCAGGCTGCCGCTGGTAACGTCACCATTGCTGTCGCTGGCCGACACCGGGATGCTTTCGCCCTGGGCGCTGCCGGCAGTAGCGAGGGTGTAGCTGTAGCTGACCACACCGGTGGCCGCGTCGTAACCAGTAATGGTCAGGACATTCCCCAGGCTGGTGGTGAAGGACTGTCCCACACCCGTGACGGCACCATTGGTCAACACATTGATGCCGCCGACATTCAGGTTGAGCACCCCGTCGAGGGCCACCACACTGAAGGTGCCGGTCTGGGTGAGCGCGCCCGGATTGCTGGCAGAGCCCAGCGGCAGGTTGGCTTCATTGACCGAAATCTCACCGCCCTCGACCGCCAGACCTACAAGGGAGATGGGATTGTCGACGGCCGGGACCGACTCGTTGTGGTCGATGAAGCCGGTGTCCAGGTCAGCCATTTCAGCGGCGAACTGCAGGCCGACCGTAGGAAAGCCGATCACCGGATCGACATGTCCACCGACCTCGGTCAGCAGCACGAAGCTGTGCCCACCGCCCAATGCACCCGGAGCACCGTTCGTAGGGCCGGCCGCCGTGGCCTCGGCATCCTGGGTCGGGTCACCGCCGGCGGCAATGGCTTGCTGGAGTTTCTCGACTTCGGCGAGCTGCGCTTCGCTCGGTGGGACCGCTTCCGGCGCCAGCACGTGAGGTGCCTGGTGAGCCAACAGACCATTGGAAAGGCTCAGGCTGCTGTCACGCCCCAGGGTCAGCTCCCCGCCATTGGCCAGATGGACCGCCACTGCGCCTGTAGCACCGGTTTCCAGTCGCTCGCCGACGAACAGCCGATCGCCCTCGATCAACAACCGCCGGGTACCGTCGGCCTCGACCGCGAACACCTGACCGATCACCTTGCTGACCACACCAATTGACTTGGCCATCTAGCCACTCCTCCACTGTCGACGTTCTTTGCAGAAAAGCCTGTGGTGTCTCGTGGTTGAACACCCGGAAGGTGCCCGACTCGAAGTAGCTGCGACCGTCAAGACGGCGGGTTTTCAGCCAGACCCGGATGCCTTGCATGGATCGCTGCGATGGAGTGACAACCGATAGTGGCGATTGGCTTCATGCCAAATTTCTGTCGCAATTTCCAAGGTTGCCTGACTCCGCTCCACGCCTTTCTTGCCCATGGTCGAATGACGACCGAAGTTTTTCTGACGCCAGTAAAAAAGCGCTTTAGCGCGCTATTTACGTGGCCTGCGGGTTAAACAATGTGCCGCTTTCCTTAGACCGCATAAGTTTTTTTTCGCATAACACTCATGAAAATTTCTTCTTAGCTTTTCGCCCAGATGTTCTTAGCTCTGTTGTTACAAGCTTGAAACGGTTAAACCTCAATTTTTCGCCATTTTTTTGGCGATTACAGATCCAAAAAATGGACTCAGGGAGAAGTACCCCATGCGCGTTTTGAACCCCATCACCAGTGCAGTTCTACTGGCCATCGCCTGTGCCAATGCCCAGGCCATGTCAGTGCAGGAAGCCGTGCAAAGCGCTGTGGATTACCACCCGGAAATCAAGTCGGCAGCCAACAGCCGGCTGTCTGCCGATGAAGATGTGAAGCAGGCCCGCGGTGGCTACTTCCCCACTGTCGATCTGGTTGCCGGCTATGGTCGGGAACGTTCGGACAACCTCAACACCCGGGGCCTCAACCCTGACGGCACGCGTAATCACAACAAGGAAACGCTCAACTACACCCAGTCGGAACTGAGACTGCGGCAGATGCTCTTCGATGGCTTCAATACCTCCAACGAGGTGGCCCGCACCCAGGCCTACGCCACGTCCCGGGCCTATTACACCCAGGCCACCGCGCAAACCGTGGCGCTGCGGGCAGTGGAGGTCTATCTGGAAGTGCTCAAGCGTCGTGAGTTGCTGACCCTGGCCAAGAACAACCTGCAGGCGCACCTACGGGTCAACGACCAGATCGGCCTGCGCAGCGAGCGCGGCGTGGGCAGCACTGCCGACCTCGATCAGTCCGTGGCCCGCCGCGCCCTCGCCGAGAACAACCTGAATACCGCGGAGGTGGACCTGCAGGATGCCGAAGCCAACTTCTACAGCGTGGTAGGCCGTTTCCCCGATGAACTGGAAACGCCCGCCTCGATCAAGGGCCTGCTCCCTGCCAACCTTCAGGAAGCACGCACTGCCATGCTGCAGGACAACCCCTATCTGAAATCGGCCCAGGCCGATATCCAGGCCGCCGAACAGCAATACGAACAAGCCAAGTCGGTGTTTTATCCACGTCTTGACGCCATAGCGTCCACGGGAGCCAACAACAACATCGGTGGCGAGCCAGGCCATAGCAATACCGACTGGAGGGCCGGCGTGGAGATGACCTGGAACCTTTACCGCGGCGGCAGCGACAAGGCCCGCCTGCAATCGGATGCGCACAAGATCAACCAGGCCATGGACATTCGCAATAACGCCCTGCGCCAGCTCACCGAAGACCTGTCGCTGGCCTGGAACGCCTTCAACAACGCCCAGAAGCAGACCCCGGCGGCCAGGCAATACGCCGAGACCACCACCCGGGTACGTGCCGCCTACCAGGACCAGTTCGGCCTCGGCCAGCGCACCCTGCTCGACCTGCTCGACAGCGAGAACGAGCTGTACAACGCCAATCGGCGCTATGTCGAAGTCCGCTATATCGAGGAGTTCTCCGCTTACCGGCTGCTGGCCAACATGGGTGACCTGCTGACGAAGCAGAAAATCTCCCTGCCGCCGGAAGCCATCGCCCAGAGCGAAGTTCGCAACAACGTGCAGTTACCTGACATGCGTTGACCCTGTTCCGCCGCAGCGGCGGGAGGTAGGCCATTGTGACCAGCATGCAACCGGCAAGCTCGGCGGACCCGCGCCAGAGTTTCGATGATCCGTTGCTCGATGGGCTGTTGATTCTCTGCAAGCTCCACGGTTGCACGGCCAGCCGCGCCAGCCTGAGCAGCGGCCTGCCCTGCCGCAGCAGCGTCTCGATCTCGAACTGCTACCTCGCGCTGCGGCCCGTGGCGGCTTGCAGGCGAGGGTGCTGCGCCGCGAACTGGAGGCGATTTCCGCGCTCAACCTGCCAGTGCTGCTGTTGTTCAAGGACGGCCGCTGCGCCGTGCTGCGGCGCTGGAAGGACCCCGACCAGGCGCTGATCCTGCCCTGTGAAGCCGACGGCGGCGAGCAGTGGGTCAGCCGCCAGGAACTCGCCGACGCCTATGCCGGCCACGCCCTGTTCGCCCGCCCCCGCCATGAACTGGAACAGCAGCGCGACCCGCTGGTACCCAGGGTGCACGCCTGGTTCCGCGACACGCTGCGTCAATCCCGCTGGCTATACAGCGACGCCCTGCTGGCCAGCCTGCTGATCAACCTGCTGGGCCTGATGGTGCCGCTGTTCGTCATGCAGACCTACGATCGTGTGGTCCCCAACCAGGCCACCTCGACCCTGTGGGTACTGGTGATCGGCCTGCTGATCGGCACGCTGTTCGAACTGGTGTTGCGGGTGGTCCGCGCGCACCTGCTGGACCAGGCCGGTAAGAAAACCGACATGATCCTCTCGGCAACCCTGTTCGAACGCATCACCGGCATGTCGATGAAGGCCCGCCCGGCCACCATCGGCGGCTTCGCCCAGAGCATCCACGACTTCCAGGGCCTGCGCGAATTCCTCACTGCGGTGACCCTGACCAGCGTCATCGACCTGCCCTTCGTCGTGCTGATGCTGGCAGTCATCGGCCTGCTCGGCGGCTGGCTGGTGCTGATCCCGCTGATCGCCTTTCCCCTGACCGTGATCTTTGCCCTGCTGATCCAGATACGCCTGCGCGATACCGTGCAAAAAAGCCTGGCGCTCGGCTCGGTACGCCAGGCGCTGTTGATCGAAACCCTCGGCGGCCTGGAAACCCTCAAGGCCTGCGGCGCCGAAAGTGAACGCCAGTATCAGTGGGAAAGCACCCACGGCGCGCTGACCCAACTGGATGCCCATGCCCGCCAGCTCTCGGCGCTGGCCAGCAACGGCACCCTGTTCATCCAGCAGTTCTGCGGCATGGCCACCATCGTGGCCGGGGTCTATAGCATCATCGCCGGCAACCTCAGCGTCGGCGCGCTGGTCGCCTGCTACATGCTCGGCAGCCGGACCCTCGCCCCGCTGGGGCAGATCGCCGGGCTGATCACCCGCTACCAGCAGGCACAACTGACCATGCGCAGCACCGACGCGCTGATGGCCCTGCCCCAGGAGCGCCGCACCGACCAGCAACCGCTGGAGCACACCCGCCTGCACGGTGCGCTGGAGTTCAACCGGGTGACCTTCCGCTACCGCGGCCAGGCCAGCCCCGCACTGAACGGCGTCAGCTTCAGCGTCAAGCCGGGCGAGCGCATCGGCATCATCGGTCGCAGCGGTTCGGGCAAGAGCACCCTGGCGCGCCTGGTGATGAGTTTCTACGAGCCGGACGACGGCCAGGTACTGCTCGACAACCTGGACCTGCGCCAATTGGATATCGCCGACCTGCGTCAGCAACTGGGCTACGTCGCCCATGACCTGCCGCTGCTGGCCGGCAGCCTGCGCGACAACCTGACCCTCGGCGCACGCTATGTCAGCGATGCGCGGATGCTCGAAGTCGCTGAACTAACCGGTGTCAGTGAACTGGCCAGGCAGCACCCGCGCGGCTTCGACCGGCCCGTGGGCGAACGTGGGCAACTGCTTTCCGGCGGCCAGCGCCAAGCCGTGCTGCTGGCTCGGGCAATGTTGCTGGAACCGCCGCTGGTGGTCCTCGACGAGCCCACCAGCCACATGGATAACAGCAGCGAAGAGCAACTGCGCCAGCGCTTGCACGGCTGGGTCGAGGGCAGGACCCTGCTGCTGGTGACCCACCGAACCTCCATGCTCAGCCTGGTGGATCGCCTGCTGGTGCTGGACAACGGCAAGATCGTGGCGGACGGCGCCAAGGATGCGGTCATCGATGCGCTGCGCAAGGGACGGGTCGGACAGGCCCTGTAAAAACCAAGGCACACCGCAGACCCTGTGGGAGCTGGCTTGCCAGCGATTGCAATAGTGAATTCACCATGGCCGTCGCTGGCAAGCCAGCTCCCACAGGGTCCGCGCTGACCGTTGTTACGATGAGAGGCACGCACCATGTCCTCGCTGCGCAGCTACTTCCACAGCTTCAACAAGACCGCCGAACACGATTACCTGCCGGACCTGGCCCGGGCCACCCTGCAGGACTCGCCACGCCGCTCCCGGCTTACCGTGTGGCTGGCGGCGGCGCTGCTGCTGATAGCGCTGGTCTGGGCCAGGTTCGCGGTGCTCGACGAAGTGACCACCGGCGAGGGCAAGGCCATCCCGTCGAGCAAGGTCCAGGTGATCCAGAACCTCGAAGGCGGCATCGTCACCGAGATCCTTGTGCGCGAAGGGCAGATGGTGAACAAGGGCGATACCCTGCTGCGCCTGGACGACACGCGCTTTCGCTCGAACAAGGGCGAGAGCGAGGCCGACCGTTACGCCCTTACCGCCCAGGTCGATCGCCTGGCGGCGGAGGCCGAGGGCAAGCCCTTCCAGGCCTCCGAGGAAGTACGCAGCAAGGCGCCGCAGGTGGCCGAGGACGAGATGGCCCTGTACCAGTCACGCCAGCGCCGGCTGAGCAGCGAGAAGCAGACCCTCAACGAACAGCTGCGACAGAAGACCCAGGAGCTCGCCGAGTTCCGTTCCAAGGTCGAGCAGTATCGATCCGGGCTGGCCCTGCTGCAGCAGGAACTGGACATGTCCACTCCGCTGGTGAAGACCGGCGCCATCTCGCCCGTGGAGATCCTGCGCCTCAGGCGCAACGCGGTGGAGGCCCGTGGCTCGCTGAATGCCACCAGCCTGGCGATTCCCCGGGCCGAGGCAGCGGTAGCGGAGATCAAGAGCAAGATCGAGGAAACCGAAGCCAGCTTCCGCTCGGAGGCGGCCAAGGAGCTCAACGACAAACGCACCGACCTGTCGAAGATCACCGCCACCAGCGTCGCCATCGACGACCGGGTCAACCGCACAACTGTGGTCTCGCCGGTCCACGGCATCATCAAGATGCTCAAGGTCAACACCATAGGCGGCGTCGTGCAGCCGGGCAGCGACATGGTGGAAATCGTGCCGGTGGAAGACAACCTGCTGATCGAAGCCCGGGTGCGCCCCCAGGACGTGGCGTTCCTGCATCCGGGGCAGAGCGCGATGGTCAAGTTCAGTGCCTACGACTACTCCATCTATGGCGGGCTCACGGCGAAGCTGGAACTGATAGGCGCCGACACCATCACCGATGACAAGGGCAATGCCTTCTACATGATCCAGGTACGCACCGACCGGAACCACCTGGGCGGCGACAACAAGCCGCTGCTGATCATCCCGGGAATGGTGGCGACGGTGGATATCATCACCGGGGAAAAGAGTGTGCTGGATTACCTGCTCAAGCCGGTGCTTAAGGCACGGACCGAAGCCTTGAGGGAAAGGTAATGCCTGGGAATCTTCTGTGTTGCTGATGGCCTCATCGCTGGCAAGCCAGCTCCCACCCCCTGTGGGAGCTGGCTTGCCAGCGATGAGGCCATCAGAATCAGCGCAGATGATTGCGCTCGAACGTCTCCCTGCCCATCGCCGCAATCTGCCCCTCGATCAACACCTCGAACGGCCGCAGCAACTCATCGAAGCGCCCCGCGCCCTCCAGCACATTCAGCGCCTGGGCCACCGCCTCCACCGTCGACAACGCCCCTTGCTCCGGCGCCTTGCGCAAGCGGTAGCGGGACGGCTGCACCTCGGCCAGGGTGACCCGCGGCAACCCTTGCAGCAACGGATTGAGGTACAGCAGCTTGCGTGCCTTGCGCCAGGTTCCGTCCGGTACGATCAACAGCCACGGCCGTTCATCCGCCGCACCGGAATAAGCGGCCAACGCCTCGGCGCCATCTCCCGGAAACAGCAATCCGGGGCGGTACCCCGGCGTGGCGATCAGCTCTGCCAGATCTTCGAACACCTCCCCACCCGCAGCTGCGCATTGCGCAACCCCAGCGCCGCCAGACGCGCGGTATTGAGTGCGTGACGCACTTCATCGGGATGCTGCAACAGCACCACCCGGGTACGGCTGTCGAGGGACGGGATCGAAGGGCAGAGGCAATGGCTTCGTGGACGCAGGCAGCGTTCGCACTGGATTCTGGACATCGGGTTCTCCTGGGGCGGTGAATTTTGCCACAGCAGTCCCGGAAAGCACCCACATCCGTGTGGGCCGGTCGAAGGTCTAGCGGTTGAAACGTTCAGCAAGGTCGTGCAGATACCCCGCCATGCGCTCCAATTCGACACTTATTTCAGCGCCCTGGCGGGCCTGGCCGGCACTGCGGTCGCACAGCTGGGCGATGCGCACGATCTGCTGGTTGATATCTTCCACTACATGGCTCTGCTGCTCGGACGCCGTGGCAATCTGCTGGCTCATGCCGGTGATCCGGCTAACCGCCTCGCGGATTCCGCCCAGTGCCTGTTGCACCGCTTCAACGCTCTGCACGCTGTCGCGGGAGATCTGCTCGCCCTTGCTGGCACTGCTCACCGCCCGGTCGGCTCCCGCCCGCAGCGAAGCGATGATCTGGTGGATTTCCTCGGTCGAGGCACGGGTGCGCTGGGCCAGGGAGCGCACTTCGTCGGCCACCACGGCAAAGCCGCGGCCCTGCTCACCGGCCCGCGCCGCCTCGATGGCCGCGTTAAGCGCCAGCAGGTTGGTCTGCTCGGCAATCGACGTGATCACATCCACCACACTGCCGATGGATTGGGTCTGCTCGGCCAGGGCGTTGACCGCCGCACCAATCTCGTGAACCGCCTCGGTCATGCTGCCCATGGCCTTTAGACTCTGCTGGGCAAGGTCGCTGCCCTGGCGGGTCAGCTCATCGGCGTCGGAGGCTGCATGCGCGGTGCTCTGCACGTTATGCGTCACTTCCTGGATGGTCGCTGCCATCTGCGCCACGGCGGTGGCCGACTGGTCGGTTTCGCTGCGCTGGCGGTCGAGCATCTGCGCCTGGGAGTCGGAAAGTTCCGACGACTGCGAAGCCCGGCTCTTCACACTGACGCCGGCATCCACCAAACGTGTCAGCGCCGTCTGAAGACGCGCCTCCTCGCTGATCATCGCCAGGTCGAGTTGCCCCTGCGGGCCAAGGTTACGGCTGTAGGTCAGCGCCACCAGCGGGCTGGTGAACGCCTTCGGATGCTCGGCCAGGGTGCGGCGGATGACGCGGTTCTGGCGGTTTTCCAGAAGGAACCAGGCCCCCAGCAGGCTCGCCATCAGCAACCCAAGGGCCGCGTACTGCGGCAAGGCCAGATAGCCGACCACCGAGACCAGCCCGGCCAGCAGCAAGGGCCAGCCATGCTCCAGCACATCGCCGACCCGAGCCGCCAAAGGCGTGGGCGAACGCCCGGCTCGCAAGCGCGCATACAGCGCCGAGGCCCGTCCGACCTGATCACGGGTCGGCAACGAGCGCACCGACTCATAACCGCTGATCCGGCCGTTTTCGTAGATCGCCGTGACATAGGCGCTGACCCAGTAGTAATCACCGTTCTTCGCCCGGTTCTTGACCACGCCCATCCATGGCCTGCCCTCCTTGATCGTCTCCCACATATGGCCGAACACTGCTGGCGGCATATCCGGGTGGCGCACGATGTTATGGGGCTGGCCGATCAATTCTTCGCGGGTGAAGCCGCTGATGGCGACGAAGGCGTCGTTGCAGTAGGTGATCCGGCTGTTCAGGTCGGTGGTGGAGATGAGCCGCTGTTCCTGCGGAAAGGTTCTTTCATGCTCAGTGACGGGCAAGTTATTGCGCATCTTGGGCGATCCCTGCTGATGAGATGGATGGGAAATTCATCACAGCAAGAAAAGGAATAGCAGAGCATTCAACTGGATGTGGGCAATGGGCCAGTATTTTTTACCCTAGACACAAAGTATTAATGATCCCATGCCCGCATCACGCGGGCGTCAACTGTGCGCGGAGCAGGTCGCGGAAGGTCTGGATCAAGGGTTCTCGGCTGCGTCCTCGACGAATGATCATGGAAAAAGGCGCCTGATAGCCGAAGGTCGCCGGAGAAAGCACCCGCAGGTCGCCCTTGTCCACCCAGGCCTGGGCATAGTGTTCGGGTAGATAGCCAATGTAAGCGCCGGAAAGAACCAGAATCAGTTGCGCTTCCATGCTTTCTACGGTTGCCGCACTGTGCTTGAAGCCGTGCCGGGCCAGTTCCGCCTGGCTCCAGTAGCCACGTCCGACCATGCGCTGTTGGGTGATGACCTGCTCGGGAATGCGTCGCTCGTGATACAGCGGATGACGGTTGCTGCAATACAGCCAGTGCTGCTCGCGATACAGCGGCTGGTAGACCAGGCCACTCATTCGCGTGGAAAACGCACCGATGGCCAGGTCCAGGCGGTTATCCTGCACGCCCAGTTGCAACTCGTAGGGGCTGGACACCGAGAGGTGCAGATGCACCGCCGGGTGTTCCTGGCTATAGGCGCCGATGGCCTCGGCCAGGGGCAAGGCGCGGTCGCCGACGGTCGAATCGATCACTCCGAGATTGAGCGTGCCACGCAGTTCGCCCTTGAGCGCCGCCGCGTATTGCTCGAAGCCGTCCAGCTCGGCGAGCAGGCGCAGGGTCTCCTGATGGAACAGCTCGCCCTTGCTGGTCAGACTGAAGCCGCCACGACCGCGATGGCAAAGCACTATGCCCAACGCCCCTTCCAGTTGGCTCATGTAGGTGCTGATCGCCGAGGTGGACAGGTTGAGGTCGCGCTGGGCGTTGGCGAAGCCCTGGTGGCGCACCACGCTGGCAAAGATGCGCAGCAGCTTCAGGTCGGGCAGGTTCGAGGCCATGGCGAGGTATCCGCACGTCGGAAATCGCCACAGTCTAACCGCGCCCAGGCGAATAGTTCAGCGATAGTTCAGAAAAACCTGAACTAAGTATTTGCCGGTAGCGATTCTTCTGCCGCACTACCTTTTGCAGACTGCGCCGCACAGCAACTGTTCCAGGACTATTCCGGCTGGCTGACCGGTGTCGAGAACAGATATCAACAACTAGAACAATCGAATCGATGAGGCCCGAACCGTGGACAAGATTCTTCACCAACCACTGGGCGGCAACGAAATGCCGCGCTTCGGCGGCATCGCTACCATGCTCCGCCTTCCGCACCTGCAAAGCCCTGCCGGCCTGGACGCCGCCTTCATCGGCGTGCCGCTGGACATCGGCACCTCCCTGCGCTCCGGCACCCGCTTCGGCCCGCGGCAGATCCGCGCCGAATCGGTGATGATCCGTCCGTACAACATGGCCACCGGTGCGGCGCCCTTCGACTCGCTGTCGGTCGCCGACATCGGTGACGTGGCGATCAACACCTTCAACCTGCTCGACGCCGTGCGCATCATCGAAGAAGCCTACGACCAGATCGTCGAGCACAACGTGATCCCCCTGACCCTGGGCGGCGACCACACCATCACCCTGCCGATCCTGCGTGCCCTGCACAAGAAGCACGGCAAGATCGGCCTGGTGCATATCGATGCCCACGCCGACGTCAACGACCACATGTTCGGCGAGAAGATCGCCCACGGCACCACCTTCCGCCGCGCCGTGGAAGAAGGCCTGCTCGATTGCCAGCGCGTGGTGCAGATCGGCCTGCGCGCCCAGGGCTACACCGCCGAGGATTTCAACTGGAGCCGCAAGCAGGGCTTCCGCGTGGTCCAGGCCGAAGAGTGCTGGCACAAGTCGCTGGAGCCGCTGATGGCGGAAGTCCGCGAAAAGGTCGGCGGCGGTCCGGTGTACCTGTCCTTCGATATCGACGGTATCGACCCGGCCTGGGCGCCGGGCACCGGCACCCCGGAAATCGGCGGCCTGACCACCATCCAGGCCATGGAAATCATCCGTGGCTGCCAGGGCCTGGACCTGATCGGCTGCGACCTGGTGGAGGTTTCTCCACCCTACGACACGACCGGCAACACCTCGTTGCTGGGTGCCAACCTGCTCTACGAAATGCTCTGCGTGCTGCCCGGCGTAGCCCGTCGCTAACGGAGCTTCACCCGGCAGGAGCCATGACGGCGGCCCCTTGAGCAGGGGCCCCGCTGCTACGAAGAAGTGACTACGAAGAAAAGACCCGCCGCGCCTTGTCGCAGGCGGGATCGATCTCACATAAAAAAGATAACTGGAGACACCCCATGGCCCTGGACATATTCGTTGTACTGATATACGCCGCCGGCATGCTGTTGCTGGGCTGGTACGGCATGCGCCGCGCCAGGACCCACGAGGAATACCTGGTGGCCGGACGCAACCTCGGCCCCAGCCTGTACATGGGCACCATGGCCGCCACCGTGCTGGGCGGCGCTTCCACCGTCGGCACCGTGAAACTCGGCTACGTCCATGGCATTTCCGGCTTCTGGCTGTGCGCCGCGCTGGGCCTGGGCATCATCGCCCTCAACCTGTTCCTCGCCAAACCCCTGCTGCGCCTGCGCATCTTTACCGTGACCCAGGTCCTGGAGCGCCGCTACAACCCGATGGCGCGCCAGGCCAGTGCGGTGATCATGCTCGCCTATGCGCTGATGATCGGCGTGACCTCTACCCTGGCCATCGGCACCGTACTGCAAGTGTTGTTCGAACTGCCGTTCTGGGCAGCGATCCTGCTCGGTGGTGGCGTGGTGGTGGTGTACTCGACCATCGGTGGCATGTGGTCGCTGACCCTGACCGATATCGTCCAGTTCGTGATCAAGACCGTCGGCCTGATGTTCGTCCTGCTGCCGATCTGCCTGTACCGCGTCGGCGGTTGGGACCAACTGGTAGCCAAGCTGCCGGAAGCCAGCTTCAGCCTGACCACCATCGGCTGGGACACCATCATCACCTACTTCCTGATCTACTTCTTCGGCATCCTGATCGGCCAGGACATCTGGCAGCGGGTGTTCACCGCCCGTGACGAGAACGTCGCCAAGTACGCCGGCACCACCGCAGGCGTGTACTGCGTGATCTACGGTCTGGTCTGCGCGGTGATCGGCATGGCAGCCCATGTGCTGTTGCCGGACCTGGGCAACGCCAACAACGCCTTTGCCGCTATCGTCAAAACCGCGCTGCCGGATGGTATCCGTGGCCTGGTGATCGCTGCTGCCCTGGCGGCGATGATGTCCACCGCCAGCGCCGGCTTGCTGGCCGCCTCCACCGTACTGACCGAAGACCTGCTGCCGAAGCTGCGTGGCGGCAAGCAATCGAGCCTGGCGGTGAACCGCCTGTTCACCCTGCTGACCGGTATCGCCGTACTGGGTATCGCCCTGGTGGTGGAAGACGTGATCAGCGCCCTGACCCTGGCCTACAACCTGCTGGTGGGTGGCATGCTGGTGCCGCTGATCGGTGCCATCTACTGGAAGCGCGCGACCACTCGCGGCGCCATCGTCAGCATGAGCCTGGGCTTCGTCACCGCCCTGGCGTTCATGATCAAGGACGGCATGGATGCGAACTCGCCGATCTACTACAGCCTGGCGATCGGGCTGGTGAGCTTCGTGGTGGTGAGCCTGATGTCGCGGCCGGCGGTGAATGCGGCCAAACTGGCTTGAACTGAAACAGCTTGAAATGAAAAGGGCCTGCTTCAAGCAGGCCCTTTTTCTTTGTACTTGAGTGCCCTATCGCTGGCAAGCCAGCTCCCACAGGTTCCGCACTGATCTTGAGTCTTGTGCAGTACCCTGTGGGAGCTGGCTTATCGGACCGCCGCACCGCAGCGATAGGGCCCGAGGGCTCAACACACAATCAGCAGGTTCCCTCAGCGCCGCGGCTGCCGCCTGCGCTTTTCTTCATCGGCAGGAATCGGTACCGGCTGCATCGGCGGGATCAAACCCAGGGCCACAGCAAGGTCGTGGAGCCAGTTCATCATCAGGTTTTTCATGGAATCCCCCTTGAGGGTCATCGTGGCAATCCAATGGCTACGATGTTTCAAACACATCATAGGCCCAAATCCTACAAGCCGCTCGAAGAAATCAACAGTTTCCTGATCCGGATCAAGCGCTGAGCGCCTGGCCGACAGGCGGTCCCTGGCGGCTCTCTTCCTGAAGGTTCACCCAGGCATCCAGGTTCGCTCCGCGCATGCCGCGACGCCAGACCAGCCAGGTAGTCGCCTGGTCGAAAGGCGTCTGCAACCGATGCACCGCAACATTCTCCCGGCCCGGCAGGCTGTCGAGCATCGATTGCGACATCAAGGCCACCCCGGATCCGGCAACCACGCATGCCAGCATGCTCGGGTAGGACTCGATTTCCATGGCCCGGCCCATGGCAGCATGATCGTGGGCATACCAGGCCTCCAGGCGCATGCGATAGGAGCAACCCTTGCGGAAGGTGAACACTGCCCGCCCGGCCACGTCGCGGGCGCTGCGCACCGGCGGATGATCGGGTTCGGTGAGCAGGACCAGGGTTTCCTCGCATAGCGGCACGCCATCCAGGCCCGACAGCGACAGCGGCCCGTCCAGCAACGCGGCGTCGAGGCGGCCGGCCAGCAGGCCTTCCAGCAGCTCGCCGCTGGGCGCGGTCTGCACCTGCAGGTTCACTGCCGGATAGGCCTTGTGATAACGCGCGAGCAAGTCCGGCAGATGGATCGCCGCCGTGCTGTACATGCAGCCCAGCACGAACTCCCCCGCCGGCTGGCCACCCTGCACCGCAGCCAAGGCCTCGTCATGCAGGGTCAGCATGCGTCCGGCGTAATCCAGCAGCACCTTGCCGGCCGGCGATAGCTGCAAGCGCTGGCGCTCCCGGTGAAACAGCTCGACGCCAAGCTGCTCTTCAAGCTGGCGCAGGCGCGTCGAGAGGTTCGACGGCACCCGGTGCAACTGTTCGGCGGCGCGGGTCACCGAGCCGGTCTCGGCGACAGCCTGGAAAATGCGCAACTGGCTCAGCTCCACACCGATTCTCCAAAATTGAACAAGTAGCTCAGTATTATTCAATTTTTCAGAATGACAACCACCAGTAGTCTGACGGCATCGAACGATTCCTCTGACAGGAGCACCGGACATGTCGCCAACCCTGCGTTTGATCGCCAGCTTCGTGGCCTTGATGATGGCCATGGGCATTGGCCGTTTCGCACTTACTCCGCAACTGCCGCACCTGGTGAGCGAAGGCCAGTTGAGCCTGACCACCGCCGGGCTGGTGGCCGCCGCCAATTACCTCGGTTATCTGCTGGGTGCGCTGGACGCGATGTTCGCCCGGCGTCCAGACCAGGTACGCCTGCGCCTTAACCTTGGCCTGTGGTTATGCGTGATGCTGACCCTGGTGTCGTTCGAGGCCGATGGTTTCATCGTCCATGCCCTGCTGCGCTTTGGCACCGGCGTGGCCAGTGCCTGGGTGCTGGTGATGATCACCAGCCTCAGCCAGCCCCTTGCGGCACGCAGCAATCTGCCGCGACTCGGCGCGCTGGTATTCGCCGGGCCAGGCCTGGGGATCATGCTCACCGGCCTGCTGGCGCTGGTGTCCAACCTGTTTGGTTTGGGCTCGGCACCGCTTTGGCTGATCTACGCCGGCGCTGCACTGGTCATGCTGCTGGCGGTGCGGCCGATGCTGCCGCAACCCGAGGACACCCCGTTGCAACCTGCCAGCGGCCTGACCGTCCATCCCACCCGGGGCATCGCCCGCCTGGGCCTGATCTACGGTCTGTACGGCATCGGCTACATTATCCCGGCCACCTTCATGTCGCAGATGGCCAACGCGCGGTTTCATGGGCAGTGGATGGCCGACCTGTTCTGGCCCGGCTTCGGTCTCGCAGCAGCCGTTGGCGTGATGCTGCTGAGCCTGCGTCGCCCGACGACCAACGGCACACCGCGCTGGCTGATGCTGACCCTGTGGCTGCAGGCCGCCGGCGTATTCGCCTGCCTGATGGGTGATGGCCTGGGCCTGGCCCTGGGTGTGATCCTCTGCGGCACGCCATTCCTGGCCTGCATGCAATTGGTGATGCAACGTTCGCGGGAACTGGCACCGCACGCCACCCAGCGCAATGCCGGCTTGCTGACCGCCTGCTTCGCCCTCGGCCAGTTGGGCGGGCCGTTGCTGGCGGCGCTGAGCAACCAGCTTGCCGGCAGCCTGCAACCGGCACTGCTGGCGGCCGGCAGCGGCTTACTCGTGGCCGGCCTGCTGACCTTGCGCCCTACCGTTGTCCCAGCAGCGTGCGCAACCGCCTGCGCACCCACTGCTCGGCGCTGACCAGGACAATGCCCAGCAGCACGCACATAGCGCCGAGAACGAAGTTGGCGCTCAAGGGTTCGTCGAGCAGCAGCACACCGAACGTCACGCCGAAGATAGGCGTGACGAAGGAAAACACCGCCAGGTTCGAGGCCAGGTATTTGCGCAACAGCCAGAACCAGGTCAAGTAGCTGAAGAACGACACCACCAGGGCCTGGAACAGGACGCTGCCGATGGCGATGGGGGTCAGGGCCACATGGGTAATCTTGCCGCTGAACGCCGCAATCAACAGCAGGCCGACGAAGCCCACTGCCAACTGGTAGAACAGGGTCAGGGTCGCCGGCGCTTCCGACAGCCGCGAGCAACGCACCACCACGGTGGTAGCGCCCCAGGCTGCGCCGGCCAGCACGCCAAAGGCATCGCCCAGCAGCATCGGACCATTGAGGTCCTGCAACGACAGGCCACCGGCGAACGCCACGGCGATCCCGCAGAACGACAGCAGGATGCCCAGCCACTGCAAGGGCCGCAGGCGTTCGCTGGGCAGGCTGAAATGCAGGCCGAGGGCGGTGAATACCGGGGCGGTATAAAGGAATACCGACATATGCGCCGCCGAGGTCAGCAGCAAGCCTTCGGCGATGAACAGGAACTCCAGGCCGAACAACGCGCCGGCCAGCAATCCGGCCTTCCAGGTCGTACCGAGCTGCTCCCAGCCGCCGCGCCAGCACATCAGTAGGCCGACCAGCAATGCAGAAATACCGGAACGGGTTGCCGCCTGCATCACCGGTGCGATGTCGGCGGCAGCCATTTTCACTACGACCTGCTGGATACCCCAGATCAGGCACAAGCCCAGCATGACCTGGAAGGCGAAGGCATCGGGGTTGCGGCGGGCATCGCTCATCGCTCACCCCCGGACTCTGGCAACGGCATGACCACCTCTTGGCAGCGAAGAATTGGCGCCAATTATCAGTGAGGCTCGCCAGCCATTACCAGATATGTCTGCACCATTTTCAGGCGATCTGCGCTTTCGACGCGACCTCTTCGAACGTGGCCTCATCCAGGGCGTCCGCCTGTTCGTTAAGCACCTGGCGCGGATGGTCGTTACCGGGATGCTGCTGTCGATCAGGCTCAGCAGGCGCGAGCCGCGCTCGGTCAGCACGTAGTTCTCGCCGTTGCCGCCCTCGCTTTCCGGGCGATCGGCGATATAGCCACGTTCCAGCAGCAGGCGTTCGTAGTCGCAGGCGCGGGTTTTCAGGTGATCGACGTCCGGCACCGGCTCGCCGGCCGCCGCCAGTTGCGCGGCGTGCTGTTCGGCGTAAGGGCGCGGGGTGAAATGCTGGTCGGCGCTGTTCTGCACTTCGTGGAGCAGGCGTTCGATCAGGTCCCAGTCATACACAGTGCTCATGGCAAAAGGCCTCGCATGGTGACAGTCAAGGTTGTGACCGACCCGGTTCGCCGCGGTTCGACTGAACTTTCCAGACGGCACCGGCCTCAACCGGGAACCTGAACAAGGAGGCTCGACCATGAAAACCCTGATGACACTCACCGCCACCGCCAGCCTGCTATTCGCCCTGCCAGGCTGGGCCTGCACGCTGGAGGAGGCAACGGAGAAACGTGAGGAACTGGCCAAGGAAGTGACCCGGCTGACCGAGCAGAATCCGCAGAAGGCCAAGGAGATCAATGAGGAATTGCGGGGGATGAAGCTGGGAACCGAGTCGAAGGATCTGCCGGACAAGTGCCAGTTGATCGACAAGCGGTTGCAGGAGTTGCGCGAGGCCGAGAAAAAGACCTGATCTTGCAGTGGATTTGAGGGCCCTATCGCTGGCAAGCCAGCTCCCACAGTGTGGGAGCTGGCTTGCCAGCGATAGGGCCCTCAAGGGCAACAGATTACTCGGCTGCCGGAGCGCGCTTCTTCAGCGGCGCCAAGCCATCGGAACTGGCTAGCGGCGCATTCGGACGCGGCTTGGCGGTAGGCTTGCGCTTGGCCACGGCCTTCTTGTCACCCTTCTTGTCGGTCTTTTTCTTTTTCGCCCCTGCCGCCTTGCCCGAGGCCTTGACCTTCTTCGGCCCGCTGTAGGTGCCCTTGACTTCCTTGATCACCCGGCGCTCGAAGCTCTGCTTCAGGTAGCGCTCGATGCTCGACATCAGGTTCCAGTCGCCATGGCAGATCAGCGAAACCGCCAGGCCATCGGCGCCCGCGCGGCCAGTACGGCCGATACGGTGCACGTACTCGTCGCCACTGCGCGGCATGTCGAAGTTGATCACCAGGTCCAGGCCGTCGACATCCAGGCCACGGGCCGCCACGTCGGTGGCCACCAGCACTTTCGCATTGCCGGTCTTGAAGCGTTCGATGGCCAGCTTGCGGTCTTTCTGGTCCTTGTCGCCGTGCAGGACGAAAGCCTTCACGTCCTTGGCCACCAAGTGGCCGTAGATGCGGTCGGCCATGACCCGGGTGTTGGTGAAGATGATCGCCTTTTCATAGGTTTCGTTGGCCAGCAGCCACTGGGCGATCTGCTCCTTGTGCTGGTTGTGGTCGGCCGTGATGATCTGCTGGCGGGTGGTTTCGTTGAGCTGGCTGACGGCGTTGAGCATCAGGTGCTCGGGGTCCTTGAGCACCTTGCCGATCATGTCGCGCAGGCCGGCGCCGCCCGTGGTGGCGGAGAACAGCAGGGTCTGGGCACGGTTCGGGCACAGGCCGCAGAGACGTTCGACGTCCTCGGCGAAGCCCATGTCGAGCATGCGGTCGGCTTCGTCGAGAACCACCACCTGCACATGCTCCAGGTCGAGGTTGCCGGCGTTCAGGTGCTCCAGCATGCGCCCCGGAGTGCCGACCAGGATATCCGGGACCTTGCGCAGCATCGCCGCCTGTTCCTTGAAGTCCTCGCCGCCGGTGATGATCCCCGACTTGATGAAGGTGAACTGGGCGAAACGCTCGATCTCCTTGAGGGTCTGCTGCGCCAGCTCGCGGGTCGGCAGCAGGATCAGGGCGCGGATTTCGACACGCTTCTGGTTCAGGTCGACCAGGCGGTTGAGCACCGGCAGGACGAAGGCCGCGGTCTTGCCGCTCCCGGTTTTCGCCGTCACCCGCAGGTCACGTCCTTGCAGGGCCAGGGGAATGGCCGCGGCCTGCACCGGCGTCGGCTCGACAAAGTTGAGTGCGGCGACGGCTTTGAGCAGGCGTTCGTGCAGGGCGAAATCGGAGAACACGGATGTAACCTCGGGCATGTGCAGAAATTCAGCCACATAGGGTAACGTTTTCCACCGCCGGAGCCGAATTTCTTTTTGCCCCGAGGGTGCCTGCGCGGCTCTAATGGACGGCCTGTTTTTCCCGTTCGCGAGATTTTCCGTCCTCCATGGCTATCCAACAATTCTGGCAAGACGCCCTCGACCTCTGGGGCACCCTCGACCAGCACCCCTTGCTGCACGCCGGTCTCGGCCTGACGACGCTGCTCATCGTCGCCCTGCTGCTGGGCCGTTTGGCACGCTTCGTCATCCTCCATGCGGTCAAGCTGCTCAGCCGACAACCGGCACTGCACTGGCTCAAGGACCTGCTGCACAACAAGGTGTTCCACCGCCTGGCGCAGATCACCCCGTCGCTGGTGGTGCAGTTCGGCCTCAAGCTGGTGCCCGGGCTGAGCGCCACCAGCCAGCACTTCCTCGGCAACGTCGCGCTGGCCTTCACCATCCTGTTCCTGCTGTTCGCCGTCGCCGCCCTGCTCGACGCGCTGCTGGACATCTATGCCCGCACCGAACACGCGCGCACCCGCTCGATCAAGGGCTATGTGCAACTGGCGAAGATGGTCCTGTACGTGTTCGGCGCGATCGTCATCGTCGCCACCCTGATCGACCGCTCGCCACTGTTGCTGCTGTCCGGTCTCGGTGCGATGTCGGCGGTGATCCTGCTGGTGTACAAGGACACCCTGCTGTCCTTCGTCGCCAGCGTGCAACTGACCAGCAACGACATGCTGCGGGTCGGCGACTGGATCGAGATGCCCCAGGTCGGCGCCGACGGCGATGTGGTGGATATCACCCTGCATACGGTGAAGGTGCAGAACTTCGACAAGACCATCGTCTCCATCCCCACTTGGCGCCTGATGAGCGAGTCCTTCCGCAACTGGCGCGGCATGCAGCAATCCGGCGGGCGCCGGATCAAGCGCAGCCTGTTCATCGATGCCGGCGGGGTGCGCTTCCTGACTGCCGAGGAACAGCATCGCCTGGGCGACGTGCGCCTGCTCAAGGACTACCTGGCGCAAAAGCGCAACGAGCTGCACCGCTGGAACGAATCCCAGGGCCAGGTCGCGGAACTCGCAGCCAACCGCCGCCAGCTCACCAACATCGGCACCTTCCGCGCCTTTGCCCTCGCCTACCTGAAGAACCATCCCGACGTGCAGCAAGGCATGACCTGCATGGTCCGGCAGATGCAGACCACCGCCGAGGGCGTGCCGCTGGAAATCTACTGCTTTACCCGCACCACGGTGTGGGCCGAGTACGAGCGGATTCAGGGGATATCTTCGATTATCTGCTGGCGGTGTTGCCGGAATTCGGCCTGGCCTTGTACCAGCAGCCTAGTGGGAGTGACCTGCGGGCAGGGTTGCTGACAATTACTGAACAACGTCAGGCAGCTACCGACTCCGTTGCCTCCGAGTAAATCGTTGAAAACAGTCCGGATCAGGACTTTCCAGGGCAGATATATGTTAGAAAAACTGCTGGATTCGTTGAAAAAGGCTTTTGACCCTACAGAGACAGCGACATTGCCCGACCCCTTCGATACCTACTATGACGAGAAGGCGAAGCTTTTCTGCATTGGCGAGTTACCCCTGAACATCAAGAAAGAAGCGGCGCGAATGATCGAGACGAAACTGGACAGTAACGAAAGTTTTGATCGTGCCAGTCTCGACAGCCTTCAGTTGTCGGCCAAGGGCCGGGAAGTGTTCGACACGGCCCTGGCTCAATTGTGTTTCTGGATCGGGAAACTGGTGGGCACGAAAAAACGCCGGAAGGGAGACTCTCTATACCCTTGGAAATGTGCTGTGTGCCTAGTCCCGACCACGAGATTCAATGCTTGGGTAAGGCTCTCCTTTGATGAAAAAGAGAACACGGCCCTGATTTTCCTGAACATCGGCGTGCTGCTGGAGAACCTTGATCGACTCCATCGTATCCATGCAACCCCGGGCTATCTGGACTCAATCATCAACGGCAGCAAAGGCAAATTGGCACCGGAAGTGCCTACGGATCAATGTGATGGCTATCTCGCCAACTTTTCCGCCAACCCGCGTCTTCATGCCATCGCCACGGAGGTCGCTATCAAGGCCAGCATGCTCGTGGTGTTCCACGAGTATGCCCATTTCATCTGCGGTCATGTTTCATACCTCAAGGCGGAACTCGACCATTCGGAAGGAATTCATGAAGCCCCCGAGGAGCTTGATAAGGTGCTGGCCGAAGAGCTCAGACGCCACATGGAATTCGATGCCGACGAAACGGCAGGCACTATGGCCTCGATTTTCTGGAGAGAGTTCGACCACCCAGCTGTCGCCCCGGAAGACATGAAAAACGAGGCGTTTTCGATTGAGGTCATCCTCGCCGTGCTCTCGAACAACTTGATTCTCGGCCAGTATCTGCTCGACCAGCGCTACTACAGCCCGTTGTGGAGAGCTCAGCACCTCCTAGAACGTTTTTACGCGGACTTCTTTTACATCGACAAATCACTTCCCCGGCATGAGCAAGAAAATGCTAGGGAGTCCAACAGCAACGAAATGTTCCGTTTACAGATGAAGCTCGTTTCTGAACTCGAACGGGCCTACAAAATGTTGGGGCTGGGCGAAGGGCTTTCGTTCGAATACCTCACGAGGGAAATCAATACTCTGCTCAGTCACGACCAGCACGAGCTGGAGCGGTTCAGAACGGAGTTCCGCAAATACTCACCCGCGACGCACTTCATCCAGCGCGGTCAGGGCCAGACTCAGTACTAACACCTAGCCACGCCCTGAACAGCATGGACCGGGCCACTACCCAACCGACTCGCCTACAATGAGGCCAGGACGATGCTGTCGCCCAGGGCCAGGAGCCCCAACAACTCGTGCTGACTTCAGATCAGCAAGTTGGCCAATGGCCCACTGGAACATGCAGGTGGTTCATCAACGCGAGGGGACGCCGGAAACCAGGCAGGCGCCCTTATTCCACCAGTACAACCCAAGCGCGGTCGGCGCCAGGCCGAGGAGCAGCAGCACGCCCTACTGCGCGTCGCTGCTTGGCAGGCGGCATAGGTGAAGTTGGCCAGTTGCAGGAGCAGGAAGCCGATGTCGAAGTCCGGATCGATGGTTTCGAAGCGGATAACCGCCGTCCCGCCAGCGAGGTAGCTATCGACATGACCACCCAGGGAACACCCGTATTCAGCGTTGACACTTTGTACCGCCCCCTTAAGCAAGCACCGCCAGGTCAAGCTTGAAGTCCCTCTGGAACCTGAGTGCAGGGCAATAGAAAAGACAGGAGGACCTTTCTCCGAACAGGAAAAACGAGGCTGATATAGATCGAGAGATCTCCGCACTCAAATCAAGACTCGATGAATTGAAGTCAACCAAGGATATTAAGAGCGAGACCATCAACAGCTTTGATCATCTTATCGCCGACATGAGACGCCAACACCGGGACATGACTACCCAACAACTATCGCTCGAAGCAAAAATCAAAAGTTCTGCACAGATTAGACAGGAAATTGAAAGCGAAATTGAAACACTAGACTTGAATGAAGAGGCTCGGCGCGCGTTCATGTCATTCAGCGAAATTTGCACTACTCCATCGTGCGGAATGTTTTTGGTGAGTGCAGACTCATATGGGAAGAGCCTACTTTACCTACGCGACCAAATTAAGGATCTTGACACAGTCAGCACTGCAAACATACAGCAGGCTGAGAGTATTGCCACACAAAAATCCTGGATTGAGCGACAAATCTCTGACCTCTCGGAAAAGCGAGGCTTAGCGGAGCGGGAAGCTGGCATCGAAATGTTTATCGAAGCGATCAGCAAAATTGCGTCCGAGATCTTCGAGCTTGAACTGGAAAAGACCAAAATCAAGAAATACCAAGCACAAGAACAGTCACATCTTGAACTACAAAATCGTCGCAACAAGACGTTGACCGAACAGGAAGCACTAGGCCCAGAGCGAGAGCAATCCTTTGAGGTAGTTAAGTTCAAGCGAAACCTGGCCGAAAAAATGGCCGACTGGCTTGACACGCTAAATTCAAAGAATATCTCTAGAGATATACGTATCGACTCAGACCTCAAGCCAGTTCTCGGAACAGAAAAAATCGGGATAATAAAAGGTAGTTCGAAAGCCCGTACAGTTCTGGCTTTCCATGCTGCCCTTTGAAATCTGCACTTCCGATCCAAGCTCGCCGTTCCGTACACTGATCTTTGATACCCCACGCCAACAAGAAATCCACTCAGAAGACCTTGACGCTTACTTTAAACGCCTAAAATTAATCGCCACGCAAAATGACGCGCAGATTGTATTCTCAACAACCAGTTATCGATTTGACATTGATCCCGAACTGGATTCAGAGTGGCTTCCACGGTTCGGCGGATTCGAGCAACCAATGTATCTGGGAGACTTCCAGAACCTGATGGATTAAATGAGGTTGAGGACATACATGGCGGATGGAGTTGGCGGCCCATGGTGCTTCGGTGTTTCCTACGCAACTCCGAAACTACCCTGTCCTGCCGCCTCCTTACTTATGGCAAAGATCCCTTGGTCAAAGTTTCGGTTCGGGTGCCGACTCGCTAATTCAGCCTGGCCTTGTACCAGCAACCCAGCGGCAGTGACCTGCTCGCCGGGCTGGATGCCCTATCGGCCGGTCTCGCCGGCGAGCGCCGGGCGTTGCGTGCCGAGGCGACTGAGCCACAGTGAGGCAAGAATGATGCTCCCGCCGATGAACAACCGTCCCAGTGGCTCGTCCTGATTCCAGATCAGCAAATTGAGCAGCAGGCCCACCGGGACATGCAGGTTGTTCATCACCGCCAGGGTGCCGCCCGAGACCAGGCAGGCGCCCTTGTTCCACCAGTACAGGCCCAGCGCCGTCGGACACAGCCCGAGGAACAGCAACACGCCCCATTGCACGTCGGTGGTGGGCAGGTGCTGGGCGTTGCCGAAGGCGAGGAAAGCCGGCAGCACGACGATCAGCGCACCCAGGTAGAAGTAGCCGAAACGCCGGTAATGCGGGAGATCGCTGGGGTGGCGGGCAACCAAATGCTTGTACAGGACCTGGCCGGCAGCATAGGTAAAGTTGGCCAGTTGCAGGAGCAGGAAGCCGATGAAGAAGTCCGGGTTGATGCTGTCGAAGCGGATCACCGCCGCACCCGCCACCGCCACCAGCGCGGCGAGCAGGGCCCAGGGGTTGAAGCGGCGGTTGAGCGCGTCTTCGATCAGGGTCACGTGCAGCGGGGTGAGAATGGTGAAGAGCAGGACTTCCGGCACGGTGAGCACGCGGAAGCTGAGGTAGAGGCAGACGTAGGTGATGCCGAACTGCAAGGCACCGATTACCAGCATGGCGCGCATGAAGCGCGGCTCGACCTGGCGCCAGCGGGTCAGCGGCAGGAAGATCAGCAGGGCCAGGACGACCCTGGCCAGCACGGCGAAGTAGCTGTCGACATGGCCGGCGAGGTATTCGCCGATCAGGTTGAAGGAATACGCCTGGATCAGCGCGACGATCAGTAGGTAGCCCATGGTTGCCTCTCGGGGATCAAGGCGGCGACCTTAGCGGGTTGGGGTATCCCAGTGCAATTGTCGGGATTCTTTATTGCTCTTGAGGGCCTCATCGCTGGCAAGCCAGCTCCCACAGGGGGCCTGCAGCGACTCGGACTCTGTGGGAGCTGGCTTGCCAGCGATGAGGACCTTGGAGGCAATAAAAAAGCCCGGCCGAGCGCAAGGCTTCGACCGGGCAGCACACCCAAAGGAGCAAAAAGGGGTGTCAGTCAGGGAATGTTCTTTGGCCTCAGGCGACCGCGGCCAGTTTGGCCTTGGCCTGGTTCAGGCCCTTCTCGTGGAAGTCGCCGCCCATGTTCAGGCCTTCGGCATGGATGAAGGTCACGTCGTGGATGCCGATGAAGGCCAGCACCTGGCGCAGGTAGGGTTCCTGGTGATCGCTGGACGCACCGGCATGGATGCCGCCGCGAGCGGTCAGCACATAGGCGCGCTTGCCGGTCAGCAGGCCTTGCGGGCCGGTTTCGGTGTACTTGAAGGTCACGCCGGCACGCAGCACGTGGTCCAGCCAGGCCTTCAGGGTGCTCGGGATGGCGAAGTTGTACATCGGGGCGGCCAGCACCAGCACATCGGCGGCCAGCACCTCATCGGTGAGTTCGTTGGAACGGGCCAGGGCCTGGAGTTCCTCGGCGCTGCGCTGTTCCTGCGGTTTCATCCAGCCACCGAGCAGGTTGGCGTCCAGGTGTGGCACCGGATTTTGCGCCAGGTCGCGCAGGGTGATGCTGTCGGCGGGGTTGGCGGCCTGCCACTGGGCAACGAAATCACGGGTCAGTTGACGGGAGATCGAATCCTGCTGGCGGGCGCTGCTTTCGATGATCAGTACGCGGGACATTGAATTTTGCCTCCATCGGCAAGGTCGCTAAGTCGATGGAGGCAAGATTAATGGTTGACCTATCGATAAAAAAGCGTAAAAAATCGGTTAAATCTATCAGTTAATTTGTTTGTTGCGCTTTGCAGTCAACGAAGATGCGCATCTTGATGATCTGCTTGTTGAAGTTGGCCGTGACATCGACACTCTTTTTCGCCGGCACATCGACCCTGCGGTTACGCGGGGTTTCCGGGCCGTTATAGAACCTCACCCGGCACGAAGCGGCGGTGTCACCATAGTTGTTGAGCGTGATGGTGGCCATGTCGTGGGCGGTATCGTAGGCGGTGGTATCGAGCTTGATGCCCTCGGCCAGCTCCTTCTTCACCTCGATGGGGTAGGCGACCGCAGTCAGCGGCAGCATCGCCAGCAACGCAACAAAGTGTTTCTTCATTCGACGCTCTCCTTGAGAAGAGCGCCAGCTTAGGACAACAGGAGCCGAAGATGAAAGCGCCGCGCGTTACCCTGGATCAGTGGCGAACCCTGCAGGCAGTGGTCGATCATGGCGGCTTCGCCCAGGCCGCCGAAGCCCTGCACCGTTCGCAATCCTCGGTGAGCTACACCGTGGCGCGGATGCAGGATCAACTGGGCGTGCCGCTGCTGCGCATCGACGGGCGCAAGGCGGTGCTGACCGATGCCGGCAACGTCCTGCTGCGTCGCTCGCGGCAACTGGTCAAGCAGGCCAGCCAGCTGGAAGACCTCGCCCACCATATGGAACAGGGTTGGGAAGCCGAGGTGCGCCTGGTGGTGGACGCCGCCTACCCCAACGCGCGCCTGGTCCGCGCCCTGAGCGCCTTCATGCCGCAAAGCCGCGGCTGCCGGGTGCGCTTGCGCGAGGAAGTGCTGTCCGGGGTCGAGGAGGTGCTGCACGAAGGTATCGCCGACCTGGCCATCAGCAGCTTCAGCATCGCCGGCTACCTGGGCGCCGAATTGAGTGCGGTGGAGTTCGTCGCCGTGGCCCATCCGGAACATCCGCTGCATAGACTCGGCCGGGTGCTCAACTTCCAGGATCTGGAAAGCCAGTTGCAGGTGGTGATCCGCGACTCCGGTCGCTCCCAGCCGCGCGATGTCGGCTGGCTCGGCGCCGAACAGCGCTGGACCGTGGGCAGCCTGGCCACGGCCGCGACCTTCGTCAGCAGCGGCCTGGGCTTCGCCTGGCTGCCGCGCCATCTGATCGAACGCGAGCTGCGCGAAGGCGTGCTCAAGCCGCTGCCGCTGGACCAGGGTGGCAGTCGTCACCCGCTGTTCTACCTTTACTCGAACAAGGACAAACCCCTGGGCCCGGCCACGCAGATCCTCATCGAGTTGCTGCGCAACTTCGATACCGCGCCGCTGGACGTTCCCTTCGCCGCCCCGGCCCAAGCCTGACAGGTACCGCCCATGGCCCGCTTCGAACATGAAGGTTGCTCCCTGCACTACGAAGAATATGGCCAGGGCCAACCCCTGGTACTGCTGCACGGCCTGGGCTCCAGTTGCCAGGACTGGGAGCTGCAGATTCCCGAACTGGCCGCCCGTTATCGCCTGATCCTTCTCGACCTGCGCGGCCATGGCCGCTCCGACAAGCCCCGCGAGCGCTACAGCATCGCCGGCTTCAGTGCCGACCTGACCGCCCTGCTGGACCATCTCGACACAGGCCCGGTGCACTTCGTCGGCCTGTCCATGGGCGGCATGGTCGGCTTCCAGCTCGCCGTCGATCATCCTGAACGGCTGCGCAGCCTGACCATCGTCAACAGCGCCCCGGCGGTAAAGGTCCGGACCCGCGACGATTACTGGCAGTGGGCCAAGCGCTGGACCCTGGCCCGGGTCCTGCCCTTGCGGACCATCGGCAAGGGCCTGGCGGCTCGGCTGTTCCCCAAGCCTGAGCAGGCCGGGCTACGACAGAAGATGGCCGAACGCTGGGCTCGCAACGACAAGCGCGCCTACCTCGCCAGCTTCGACGCCATCGTCAACTGGGGCGTGGAGGAGCGCATCGGGCGGATTACCTGCCCGACCCTGATCATCAGCGCCGACCACGACTACACCCCGGTGGCGCTCAAGGAGCGATACACCGCACTGATTCCCGGCGCACGACTGGCGGTGATCGCCGATTCCCGGCACGCTACGCCGCTGGACCAGCCTCATGTCTTCAACCAGACCCTGCTGCAGTTCCTCGCTGCGGCTCCAACCACCTCTCAAGGATCATTGAGTACATGCTGAAGAAAATCCTCATGGCCGCCTGCTCGGTCGCCTTCGCTACCGGCGTCATGGCGTCGGACAAGACCCCGCACGTCGAACTGGTCACCAGCTTCGGCAAGATCGAGATCGAACTCAACGCCGAAAAGGCACCGCTGAGCACCAAGAACTTCCTGCAGTACGTGGACAGCGGCTTCTACAACAACACCATCTTCCATCGCGTGATCCCGGGCTTCATGGTCCAAGGCGGCGGCTTCACCGACCAGATGGTGCAGAAGGACACCAAGGACCCGATCCGCAACGAGGCCGGCAACGGCCTGATGAATACACGCGGCACCTTGTCCATGGCCCGCACCTCGAACCCGAACTCGGCCACCAGCCAGTTCTTCATCAACGTGGCCGACAATGATTTCCTCAACCCGGGCCGCGACGCCGGCTACGCGGTATTCGGCAAGGTGACCAAGGGCATGGAAGTGGTCGACCAGATCGTCAACTCACCAACCACCGTGAAGAAAGGCATGCGCGACGTGCCCGCCGATCCGGTCTATATCAAGTCGGCCAAGCGCATCGACTGACCGTGGTGTCACAGGGACGTGACCCCGCGGGCAAGGCGCCCGCCCCGACTACAGGAGTGCTGCATGCTGTTCCGTCGTTTCGAGCAGTTGATCGACATCTTCCGCGAGGCGCCCACCGCGGCGCCTCCTTCACGGGTCCTGCCCTTCTATCTCTACTACCTGCGCCAGGTCTGGCCGGCCTTCGTCGCCCTGATGGTGCTGGGCCTGATCGTCGCGCTGATCGAGGTGGCACTGTTCAGCTACCTGAGCCGGATCATCGACCTGGCCCAGGGCACTCCCAACGTCAACCTGTTCAGCGAGCACGCCGGCGAACTCATCTGGATGCTGGTGGTGGCGCTGATCCTCAGGCCGCTCTTCGTCGGCCTGCATGACCTGATGGTGCACCAGGCCATCAGCCCGGGCATGACCAGCATGATCCGCTGGCAGAACCACGCCTATGTGCTCAAGCAAAGCCTGAACTTCTTCCAGAGCGACTTCGCCGGGCGCATTGCCCAGCGCATCATGCAGACCGGCAATTCGCTGCGCGATTCGCTGGTGCAGGCCATGGACGCGCTGTGGCACGTGAGCATCTACGCCATCAGTTCCCTGGTGTTGTTCGCCGAAGCCGACTGGCGCCTGATGATCCCCCTGCTGACCTGGATCGCCTGCTACATCCTGGCGCTGCGCTACTTCGTGCCGCGGGTGAAGGAGCGCTCGGTGGTGTCGTCCGAGGCCCGCTCCAAGCTGATGGGACGCATCGTCGATGGCTACACCAATATCGCCACCCTCAAGCTGTTCGCCCACACCGATTTCGAACAGCAGTACGCGCGCGAGGCGATCCGCGAGCAGACCGAGAAGACCCAGCTCGCCAGCCGGGTCATCACCAGCATGGACGTGGTCATCACCAGCCTGAATGGCCTGCTGATCGTCACCACCACCGGCCTTGCCCTATGGCTGTGGACCCAGTCGCTGATCAGTACCGGCGCCATCGCCCTGGCCACCGGCCTGGTGATCCGTATCGTCAACATGAGCGGCTGGATCATGTGGGTGGTCAACGGCATCTTCGAGAATATCGGCACCGTGCAGGACGGCCTGGAAAGCATCGCCCAGCCGGTCAGCGTCAGCGACAGGCCGAACGCCCCGGCGCTGAAGGTCGAGCGCGGCGCGGTACGTTTCGAGAATGTCGACTTCCACTACGGCAAGAGCGGCAGCCGGATCATCAGCAACCTCGACCTGGATATCCGCCCGGGCGAAAAGATCGGCCTGATCGGCCCGTCCGGCGCGGGCAAATCGACCCTGGTCAACCTGCTGCTGCGCCTCTATGACCTGGAAGGCGGACGGATCCTCATCGACGGCCAGGACATCGCCGGGGTGACCCAGCAGAGCCTGCGCGGGCAGATCGGCATGATTACCCAGGACACCTCGCTGCTGCACCGGTCGATCCGCGATAACCTGCGCTACGGCAAGCCCGACGCCAGCGACGAGGAGTTATGGAACGCGGTGCGTGGTGCACGGGCCGACGAGTTCATCCCGCTGCTCAGCGACGCCCAGGGCCGCACCGGCTTCGACGCCCATGTCGGCGAGCGCGGGGTCAAGCTGTCCGGCGGCCAGCGCCAGCGCATCGCGATCGCCCGGGTACTGCTGAAGAACGCACCGATCCTGATCATGGACGAAGCCACCTCGGCACTGGACTCCGAGGTCGAGGCGGCGATCCAGGAAAGCCTGGAAACCCTGATGCAGGGCAAGACCGTGATTGCCATCGCCCACCGCCTTTCGACCATCGCCCGGATGGATCGCCTGGTAGTCCTGGAAAAAGGCCGGATCGCCGAGATGGGCAGCCATGCCGAACTGCTGGCCCAGCGCGGACTCTATGCCCGCCTGTGGCACCACCAGACCGGCGGTTTCGTCGGCGTCGATTGAACGGATCGTTCAGCCCTGTCGAAACGGCAGGGCCGAACGCGCCTCCTCTGCATAAGCCAGTACGCCGACACGCTCCTGACCCAGGAAATCCTCCACCGCCGTGCGCAGGCCCGGGTGCAGTAGGTAGTGCCAGGAGCGGGTGATCACCGGTTCGAAACCGCGGATCAGCTTGTGCTCGCCCTGGGCACCGGCATCGAAGCGCTGCAGACCTTCGGCGATGGCGTAGTCCATGCCCTGGTAGAAGCAGGTTTCGAAATGCAGGCGGTCGAACTCGGCCAGGCAGCCCCAATAGCGCCCGTAGAAGCTGTCACCAGCGACCAGGCTGAATGCCATCGCCACCTCGCGTCCGCCCTGCACGGCCATTACCACGCGGATCGCTTCGGGCATGCGCTCGGCCAGCAGGCTGAAGAAGTCACGGGTCAGATAGGGGGCGCGGCGACGTACCGCGTAGGTGTTGGCATAGCAGGCGTAGACGAAGTCCCACTGCGCCTCGCTCAGTTCGGCGCCGTGATACCAACGGAAGTCGAACCCCTGCCCCGCCACCTGCTCGCGTTCCTTGCGCATCTGCTTGCGCTTGCGCGACGCCAGGGCGTCGAGAAAATCCTGGAAATCCCGGTAGCCCTGGTTGCGCCAGTGGAACTGGCAGCCCAGGCGCTCCAGCCAGCCGTCGCGTCCCTGCAGGGTGGCGTCGGCGGCGGGGTCGGTGAAATTCACGTGCAGGCCGGACTGGCCCTGTTCCAGCAGTGATTCCTCGACCTTGTCCAGCAGCAGCGCCAGCGCCTGGGGCTCGCCGAGCAGGCGCGGCCCGCCGACCGGCGAGAACGGCACGGCGCACAGCAGTTTCGGGTAGTAGCCGATCCCGGCTCTGGCGCAGGCATCGGCCCAGCCATGGTCGAACACGTACTCGCCGAAGGAGTGGGTCTTGGCGTAGGCCGGCATGGCGGCCAGGACGTTGCCGCTGTCGTCGGCAAGCAGGCGGTGGGACGGGGTCCAGCCGGTGCGCGGGGTGACGCTGCCGCTGTCTTCCAGGCTGCGCAGAAACGCGTGGCGCAGGAACGGCTGGTCCGCCGGGACCAGGGCGTCCCAGGTAGCGGCATCGAGTTCGGCGAGGTGGTTCAGGATGAGCGTCGGCATTGCAGGAGTTTGCCGGGTTGTGTGCAGGAAAAGAAGATTTGTGTTGTAGCTGGTGGCCTCATCGCTGGCAAGCCAGCTCCCACAGGGTTCGCGTACCTGTGGGAGCTGGCTTGCCAGCGATGAGGCCCGGGAGAGCAACACAAGCCAAAAAAAAAACAGCCCCACCGAAGTGGGGCTGAACATTTAACGGATGAAGGAGCGTCGTTGCTTAGAACACGTACTGTGCGCGCAGTACGAAACCGTCGCCATCGTCGTCGCCATTGGCGTTCTGGGCGTTGTCGACCTTGGCCTTGATGTAGGTACCGCTCAGCTTGATCGACTCGTTGGCGTACCAGTTCAGGCCCAGGTTATGCACCTTGCCTTCGATGTCGCCAACACGGGCATAGGCGCCGTTGTCGTCCTCGGCTTCGATATGGTCGTAGCGGTAGAACACTTCCCAGGCACCGATCTGCTTGTTCTGCGGCTTGATCGCGTCGAACTTGCCGAGCTTGTAGCCACGGGCCTCGCCGGTAAGGGTGTAGGCCACCTGCGCGGTGTAACCGGTGGCCTTGATGTCCTGGTAGGCCGCGGCGTCAGCCTCGACCTTGCGCTTGAGGTATTCGCCCTGCACCGAGAACGGGCCGGTGGCGAAGGCAGCTTCCAGGCCCCAGGCGCGGTCGGTGTCGTAGGCGCCAGCCGGCGTGTTGTTGGCGCCAGCCAGGGTCAGGCGGTTGCCGTTGGTACCGGCATCCTGGCCGCCATCGGTGCTCACGCCACGCATGCCCAGGCGGCTGCGGATACGGCCGTCGAACGCGGTGTCGGACAGGTCGCGTTGCGCCACGTTCAGACCGAAGTGCAGGACGTTGCCGTCGCTGTGCAGTGGCGCAAAGACGCCACGGAAGTTGAACTGCTTGGTGCTGTCGCCATCCTTGTCGGCGTTGGTGGCGTCCTTGGCGAACACACCACCGGACAGGTAGACGGACTCACCGATGTTGCTCGAAGCCTGGATACCCAGGCCGCCGTTGTGGCTGTTGACCCAGTCGGCCAGGTCATAGGCTGCGGTGCGCTCCGGAGCGGTGACCCACTTGGAACTGGTGGCTTTTTCCAGGCCGAACTCGGGGTCGAAGCGACCGACCTTGATCGACACTGGCTTGAAGCCGTTGTAGGCCAGCGAGGCTTCGTCGAAGTAGCCGTCTTCGGAACGGTTGTCACCACCGGCGTTGTGGGAGAAGTCGTAGTTGACCTGGTAAGCCCAGTCGGTAGCCAGGACACCGCCGATCTCGAGGAAGGCGCGACGGAAGTAGCCAGCATCGGCGGTGTTGCCGTTGTTGGTGTAGAAGCCGTCGAAGCGGCTGTAGTCGGCCTGGAGACGACCACCGATCTTGAAGCTGTATTGCTTGTCAGTAGTAGCGACCTCGAGGCCACCTTTGGTCTTGACTACGATATCGGCGCCGTCGGTGGTCACGGTACCCGCGAAAGCCTGGGCGGTAACGGCCATGGCCAAGGCGCTGGCTACGAAACCTGCGAAGTGCTTACGGATCATCGATGAAGCTCCCCTAACGTTTTATGGTCTTGATTACGTTGAAAAAACACGCGGCCAGGGCCGCTTGTGCTGGGGAGGAATCTTGGCGGGGGTTATTTCAGATCAGTGGCTTTTATATAAATGTTTTGTGACAAGGGAACCTTTTTACTCCGAACAGGAATATGGCAAAACGCCTTGACGGGACGCCCGCCACCGTCCTGATCCCGCCCCGCCAACTGTCATGGTCCGGCGACCAGACAGTTCGGCGCGCAGCGCTCCGGCTGTACCGGTACATCCCTCCGCGCTCTTTCTAATCTGCACCCGTTCATCAGGCACGGACGCTTACAGGTAGCAACACCACCCCACCTAAAAGTGCAAGTTAGAAGGAGCACCAATTGAAAACTGATGAAACGGTCGTCGTCACCGGAGTGACGTCTGGCATCGGGCTGGCTTGCGCCAGAACGTTGCTAAGGCAGGGAAGCAAGGTTATCGGAATCGGCCGTCGTGAAGACCGCCTGAATGCATTGGCGGATGAATTCCACGGAAGTTTCCACCCTCTGCAGTGTGATGTTCGCGACAAACAGTCGTTGAATGAACGGATCAATGAATTACCCGAAGCATTTGCAACGATCAGCAAACTTGTAAATGCCGCCGGCCTGCTGCAAGGCCACGGCAAGTTACTGGATATCACGGACGAGCAGATTGCAACCATGCTCGATACCAATGTCCACGGCTTGATCAACGTGACCCGTGCGCTATTGCCGAGGCTGATCGCCAGCGGCCAGGGCCACGTGGTCAACCTGAGTTCGATCGGGGCCCATGTGCATTACCAGGGCGGCCATGTGTACGCCGCCTCCAAGGCCTTCGTCGACCATTTCGGCCGCTGCCTGCGCACCGAACTGGTGGGCAGCCGGGTACGCCTGACCACCATTGCGCCGGGCAAGACCCGCTCGGAGTTCGCCCTGGTGCAGAACGAAGGCGACCAGGCCCGCGCCGACCAGGTGTACAGCAGCCTGACCCCGCTGCAACCGGAAGATGTCGCCAACGCGGTGGTCTGGGCCCTGCGCCAGCCACCCCACGTGAATATCAACCTTATCGAACTAACGCCTGCTGACCAGGAACTTTCGTATCGGTGATGCCATGAGCCAATCTCTCGCGAAGTATTACGTCAGAAACAAACTTACCCATAAGTTGATCAGCAAGCGCGTGTTGTCGCCGATCTCGCTATCGCAACAACCACCGGCCGATCTGGTCAAGGCATTGTGCATTGAAGAAGAAGTGTCCCGGCTGTCCGCCGTCTATGCCAACTTCCAACGCGAAGATGATGAACAGACCGGACTTCCACGCTATATGCCGTTCTACCGTTTCATTCAGTCGAAGTTCCCGGGCTTTCAATGGCAAGTTCGCAATGACGAAGGCCGCAAGACCCTGATTCTGGATAAACCCTATATCAACCAAAGCCGTCCGTCGTTGCTCAACCTGCTGCTCTGCGCCGTCAACGACAACACGGTAACCACCCCGGCGCTGAAGGTTCGCTACCCGGCCATGACAGTGCTGCCGGACGCCCTGGTGATCGACCTGGAGAAAGCCTTCGAGCGCCTCTCCTTCACCACCTCGGCGCCGCACTTCATGGCCCGCTTCGCCGAAACGCTGGCCAAGGGCCTTGCCGGTGAACCCATCACCTTGGTCTCGCCGGTCTGCCCGGACTACGGCTACGAAAGCAAGAACGGTCGCCTGCGCTACACCTTCGAGCACCTGGGCGAGGGCATTGGCCTGGTCGCCGGGCGGGTGGTCAAGACCTTGCCGGTGCTGCAAGCGGTCCTGAAGAAGCACGGTATCGATGCGCGCATCGCGGTCGGCGCCGGCGACTTCGAAGGCTTCGACGCCTCGACCCTGAACCGCCTCAAGGAAACCCGCGAGGGCTTCGCCCGCAAGCTGCGCATCAGCCAGCAGAAGATCCTCGACATCCTCGGCCCGGACACCGAGTCGATCATGATCGCCGAGGCCGCCGGTGGCGAAGCGCAGTGGCGCGCCATGACCGCCGATGCCGAGCAGCGCCTGGCCAGGCGCGACAACGGCTGCATCGTCGACAGCGACCTGGACTACGGGGCGATCTTCAATGCCCGCCTGCCGCTGTACCAGGCCTGGCACCAGCAGCGCAGCAACGAGGAACTGATGCAGATCCTCTACGCCCAGGGCGCCGAATACGCGGCCATCGGCAAGGTGTTCGCCGCGCAATGGCAGAACCCGATCGTGATCGGTGCCGACCATAACCGCATGCAGCCGTTCTACTGGTTGTACAGCGACATCCCGGTCCTTTACCTGACGCGGGTGTACTGATGAACCAGCACGACAACGCCACCCATTACTGCCAGTACGGGCCGCAGGGCAACCTGCGCGCGGCCTACGCCCGGCTGCCGTTCCAGCCGCTGTGGACCTGGCTGACCGGCAAGGGCCAGGCGCAACCGGCCGACGTGCTGAAGCAACGGATGGAGCAGACCGGCGAGCGCTTCCTGCTGGCCCACCTGCTGTTCACCTGGGCCGTGATGATCGGCCTGGTGCTGCTCGGCAAGGCGGTGCTGGAAGGCGCTTTCCACCCGCTGCTCTCGGTGCTGCTGGTGCTTGCGGCCTGGGTGCTGATGGTCAACCGCCTGCGCAGCATGCAGGCGACCTTCCATTACCTGACCCACGGCGCGGTGCTCAAGGACAAGGCGCGGGCCCAGCGTTACGCGCGGCTGTTCCTGAGCACGCCGCTGCTGTACCAGGACTGGGACACCTACAACCAGAGCCATGTCCGTGAACACCACAATATCCATGTGCTGTGCACCGACATCGACCCGGACCAGCGTTTCATCCAGGCCCAGGGCTTCTACCCGGGCATGCCGGAGCTGGCCTACTGGTGGCGGGTGATCTGCACGCCGTTCCGTCCGGCCTACCTGCTGCGCCAATGGCGCGCGACGCTGCATGACTGCTTCGTGCGCCCGCCACGGGACGAAGTGCGCTTTCGCCTGGCGTTCTGGGCGGTGCTGCTGGTGCTGCTTTGGGCCACCGATAGCCTGATGGCCTTCGCCCTGATCTACGGGATCCCGCGGGCAGTGCTGTTCGAGCATTCGATGTGGTTGCAGCTGTTCACCGAACACCTGTGGTTCTACCAGCGCGAGGATGGCCGGGCCGACAAGCCGCATTACGGCCGCCTGACCTGGGGCCGCTTCCAGGGCCGCACGCCGCCGAGCGGTGGCGTCGTCGCCTGGAGCACGTGGCTGCTCAAGGCACTGCTGCTGGATGTACCGGTGCGCCTGTACGTGTATCCGCAGGACCTGCCCAACCACGACGCCCACCACCGTCGCCCGAACGTGCATTACCGGCATATCGCCAACTACCGCGCCAGCATCGAAGGCCAGCCTTCGAGCTACGGCCCCTTCCTCGAAGTCTGGGGCTTCATGGCCGGCCTGTACCTGATTCGCGACCACATGTGCCGCGGCGTGCGCGAGCCTTTCGGCCCGCTGCACACCGAGGCTACCCAACCCCAAGACACGCTGTACCCCACGCCCAGTTCTCAAGGAGCCTGATCATGCAAGAGACGATTCAAGCGGCAAGCCAGCAACTGAACAGCACCGCCTACGCAGCCCTCAACGCTGCCCAGCTGTTCTCCCGGGAAGACCTGGCCTACATGGAAGAAGCCTGCCAGGTGATCCCCAAGACCATCATCGAGATCGGTGACGTGGGCGAGCAGAACTTCCTCTCGGTCGGCCGTTTCATGGAAGACCAGAAAGGCCAGTTGCCGGTGTACCGCAACGATCCGTGGGGCAAGCGCGTGGTGGAGATCCTCTCCTCCGGCAAAAGCCGCGAGTTCTTCAACGGCATCATGGGCGAAGAGTGCTTCATCCGCCGTTGCCAGGCCAACCAGCTGGAAGCCGGCAACTTCATCGGCAAGCACATCGACACCTACAGCAACCTGGAGTACCGCTACTCGGTGGTGATCCAGTTCGGCAAGGACTACGGCGGTGGCGAGTTCTTCGTTGACTACGAAGGCAAGGAGCACCAGCTCAAGACCGGCTATGCCGATGTGCTGATCAACCGCTGCGAGATTCCCCACGGCGTGCGCAAGGTGGAAAGCGGGACGCGCACCTCCCTGGTGTTCTTCCTCAGCACCAGCCCGCTGGACAAACCGAACCTGAACAACAAACAGATCTGACCGGCGTGCGCATCCGCCCATGACGGGCGGATGCCTTACCGGTAAAGCCACAAGGAACCGCTGCAATGACGCAAAGTACAGTCGCCAGTTTTCAAGACACCAAGAACCAGGACCTGCAGGCCTACTTCCTCGGCCTGATTTCCGTCGCCGCCTTCGCCATGACCCTGCCGGCGGCGAAGATGCTCGCCGGCGACCTGAGCGCCCTGCAGGTCGGCTTTTTCCGCTCGGTACTGGCTGCGCTCGCGGCGATTCCGTTCCTGATCATCGGCCGGGCGAAACTGCCCAACGGCTCGCAGATCAAGCGCATGCTGCTGACCTCCACCGGCATCGTCTACGGTTTCCCGATCCTCACCGCACTGGGCATGCAGTACGTGCCGGTGAGCCACGGCGGCGTGGTGCTGGCAGCCTTGCCGCTGTCCACCGCGATCTTCGGCACCCTGATCACCGGCACCCGGCCATCGAAAATGTTCTGGCTGGTGTCGAGCCTGGGCTTCCTCACCGTGTTCGCCTACACCGTGATCAAGTCCGATGTGAAGGACATCTACATCGGCGACCTAGCCCTGCTCGGCGCCGTGGTCCTGGCCGGCTTCGGCTACGCCCAGGGCGGTGCGCTGTCCAAGGAACTGCCAGGCTGGCAGGTCATGTGCTGGACCCTGGTGGTCAGCCTGCCGGTGCTGCTGCCGGTCAGCCTGTACCTGTATGACGGCGAGACCATCGCCAACCTGCCCGGCCAAGGCATCGCCGCATTGCTGTTCCTGGCCCTGATCAATTCGCTGCTGGGCTTCTTCTCGTGGAACCGCGCCATGGCCCTGGGCGGCATCCAGCGCATCAGCCAACTGCAGCTGCTGCAACCCTTCTTCACCTTCGCCTTCTCCATCTGGCTGATGGGCGAAGCCTGGAACTGGCTGACCCCGGCGGTGTGCGCCATCGTCATCGTCCTGGTCTGGCTGTCCAAGCGACTCTGAACATTTGCGCGTGTCGGGCGACCGGCACGCGCCTTTTTATCCCGCAACAGACGGAAACATCGAGATGAGTGCTCCGAGTTTTTTCCGCCCCGGCAGCGAGCCGCCGGACACCCCCACGCACTGCATTGCCCGCTACGTCGATGGCGTACTGGGCCTGTTGGCACTCAAGGCCGACGAACAAGTGCTGGATATCGGCTGCGGCGACGGCTGCCTGAGTGCGCAACTGGCCAGCCAGGGCGCCGGGGTGGTGGGTTTCGACATCAGTCCGGAGCGGGTGGTGGCAGCTCGCGCCCGCGGTCTCGATGTGAAGCGTGGCAATGCCGAGGAGCTGTATTTCCATCAGGAGTTCGATGTGGTGTTCAGCCATGACGCCCTGCACGAGATGCACCAGGCCAATGAAGTGGCCATCGGCGCCTTCATGGCGCTCAAGCCGGGCGGACGCTTCGTCGGCGAGTTCCCGGGCAGCGGCCATGCCGCGCTGATCCGTCGCGCCCTGCACGGCGCACTGGAACGCCGCTCGATCGACGGCAGCGAACTGGAGCGCTGGTACCTGCCCGGCGCCCATGAGTACCAGCAGGTGCTGGAGCAGGCCGGATTCCATGTCAGCCATATCAGCTGGTTCGAGCAACCGCTGGTGCTGGATGTGCCGATCGCGCAGTGGATCAATGAATGCTGTGGTCACTTCCTGCAGGTGGTACCAGCGCCGATGCGCACGGCTTTCCTTGACGAGGTAACGGAAGACCTGGTCCGCGACCTGCAGGACAGCAGCGGACGCTGGACCGTGGATGCGACGCGCCTGCGGTTCAAGGCACACAGGAAGGCCTGAGCCATGGCCAACACTTCAATCAGTCGAAGCGGGATCAACGTTATGCCCATGCAAACCAATGGATTGGCGCTCAAGTCATTTTATGCCGACAGCCGGATCTGGTCGGGCAAGGATGGCAAGCCGCTGTACTGGATCGACGATCTGAGCCTGACCGTGAACGGCATGGAGATCCTCGAGGATTCCTTTATCCCGACCCTGGGCGACAACGACGTGGTGCAGATCCTCAACGGGGTGATCTATTCCTATGAGGACCTGGGACAGGTGAGTACCTTCGCCGATTACTTCAAGCGCTGGCAGTTTCGCTGCATAGATGGTCAGCGACAAATTGTCTGAAACGAATGTCGTTGCAATGACTGACATTCAAGCGGATGTACTGGTCGTACCCGCGGGTGTTGCTGAACAGTGAACCCGGGGCCAAGAAGATCCGCGCATCGTGCGCCTCTTCGATCAGGCGGCGAAGATCCACGTGCGCAGGGAAGCGCGCCCAGATAAACAAGCCCTCCACCACGCCCTCGTCGATTTCCACCCCCACTTTGGTCAGCCAGTCGCGCGCGCGGATGCGTTCGTGCATCACCCGCTGGCGCAAGGCATCCAGATGATGCTGGTAGCGCCCGGACTCCAGGGTATAGGCCACGATGGTCTCGTCCAGCGACGAGCCGCACAGCACGTTGTACATCTTCTGCTCCACCAGGCGCTCGACGAAGACCGGCGGGGCCACAACGTAGCCCAGGCGCAGCGCCGGGCTGAGCACCTTGCTGAAACCGCTCAGGTAGAAGGTCCGGTTCCATTCGTCGAGGCTGCTCAGGCGCAGCGTCTGCTTGGTGCACAGGGCGCCGAAGATATCGTCCTCGACGATATGGAAATCGTATTTCTGCGCCAGCGACAGGATGCGGAAGCCCTTGGCCGGCGAGGTGTTGCCGCCGGTCGGGTTATGGATCAGGGTCTGTGTCAGGAACAGCTTGGGCCGGTATCTGGCGACCATTTCCTCCATCACTTCCAGGTCCGGGCCATCGTGGGTGCGTGGCACGGTGATGATGTTGAAGTCGCGGTCCTTGATCAGCTTGAGCTGCAGCAGCAGGTAGCTGGGGTCCTCGACCAGCAGGTAATCCCCGGGCTCGAGCATCATGTTGCGGATCAGCGAGAACGCGTGGGTAGCGCCGATGGTCACCACGATCTGGGTGCTGGAGGCATTGATCTGCAGCTCGCGCAGCTTCTTGGCGATCACCGAGCGCAGCTCCTGACTGCCGGCGGCCGGGGCCGGGACGCTGCAGGACAGGGTATTGCGGATCAGCCGTCCTGTGACCGACGCCGGCACCGCATCGGCCAGCCACGAGGGCGGCAGGTAACCGGAGCTGACCGGGAAATCGTATTGCGAAGGGTCCAGCGCACGGTACAGGAACCCGGCATGCAGGCTGGAGGGCGGGATCATCCGCTCGGCGTCCTTGCCGGTGTCGGCGGGGCCGGAAGCGAGGATGTAGTAGCCGGCACCCGGGCGCGACTCGATGATCTGCCGGGCCACCAGGTCTTCATAGGCGCTGCTGACCGTGAAGATACTCACGCCCAGCTGTTTGGACAGAGCCCGGACCGATGGCAGGCGGCTGCCGCGGACCCACTGGAAGGCCTCGATGCGGCTGATGATTGCGTTGCGAATCTGGTCCACCAACAGCACTTTGCTGTTGCGATCTATCTCGAACATTTTGCTTAACCCTGCTGAAACCGATACCGCTTCGAAAGCTTATGGCTTTTTGCCGGCAGATTACACCAGTCCTCCTGGATTCCGGATCAATGACGCTTCATGCGTTGTCCACACGGCCCTCATCGCTGGCAAGCCAGCTCCCACAGGGATTGCATGCACCACAAACCCTGTGGGAGCTGGCTTGCCAGCGATGAGGCCGCCAGCAACAACATAGATGCCTGGGGAGATCAGCGCTTGCGCAGGATCACGCTGCCGATGGAATAACCGGCACCGAACGAACTGAGCACGCCCAGCGCGCCCCTGGGCAGGTCATCCTGGTGGCTGTGCAGGGAAATCACCGAACCCGCCGAGCTGGTGTTGGCATAACGGTCGAGAATCACCGGGGCTTCTTCCTCCAGCGCGTCACGGCCCAGCAGCTTCTTGACGATCAGCTGGTTCATGCTCAGGTTGGCCTGGTGCAGCCAGAACCGCTTCACGTCGCTGACGTTGAGGTTGTTTTCCGCCAGGTGCGTGCCGATCAGTTCGGCCACCATGGGGCAGACCTCACGGAACACCTTGCGGCCTTCCTGGACGAACAGCTTGTCCGGCGCGCCGATGCCCTCTTCCGCTGCACGGTTGAGGAAGCCGAAGTTGTTGCGGATATTGTTGGAGAACTGGGTCAGCAGCTTGGTGCTGACGATCTCGAACTGATGCGCCGAGGTGGCCAGGTCGGCGCGCTCGACCAGCACGGCGGTGGCGGCGTCACCGAAGATGAAGTGGCTGTCGCGGTCGCGGAAGTTGAGGTGGCCGGTACAGATTTCCGGGCTGACCACCAGCACCGAGCGGGCCTGGCCCAGTTGCACGCTGTTGCAGGCGACCTGGATGCCGAAGGTCGCCGAGGAACAGGCGACGTTCATGTCGAAGCCGAAGCCGTTGATGCCCAAGGCCTGTTGCACCTCGATGGCGATGGCCGGGTACGGACGCTGCAGGTTGGAGCAGGCGACGATGACCGCATCGACGTCGGCGGCAGTGCGCCCGGCGCGTTGCAGCGCCTGCTCGGCGGCGGCCACGGCCATCTGGCAGAGGATCGACGGCTCGTCGTTGCTGCGCTCGGGCAGGCGCGGCTTCATGCGCTGCGGGTCGAGGATGCCGTCCTTGTCCATGACGAAACGGCTCTTGATCCCCGAGGCCTTTTCGATGAAGGCCGCGCTGGACTCGGCCAGGGCCTGGACCTCACCGCGCGCGATAGCCTCGGCGTTGTCGGCGTTGAATCGGGCGACGAAGGTGTTGAAGGATTCCACCAGCTCTTCGTTGGAAATGCTGTTGGCCGGGGTGTACAGGCCAGTGCCGCTGATGACGACGTTATGCACGATCGATCCTCTGTTGGGTTCTTCGAGTTGGCACCAAGGTACCAGCTTGCAAATGCAACGACCCCTTGGGGCAGAGCCATTGCCGGCTGTTCGGGTGTCGGTTGCCGCGACCGGAACGGGCGTCCGGTCGCGGTAAATGCTGCCAAGTGTGCCACAACTGCGCCGGTCAGGCTTCCACCTGGCTCCATTGCTTGCCCAGGCGCTTGTCGGAAATCGGCACCTTGGTCCCCAGTTGCTGGGCGAACAGCGAGACCCGGTATTCCTCCAGCCACCAGCGGTACACCTGCAACTGCTCGTCGCGCTTGCCTTCCTGGGCATGCTTGTCGGCGCGGGCCTTGTATTGCGCCCAGAGGTTACCCAGCTCGCCACTCCAGACCCGGTCCTTCTGCACCTGCGCGCCAAGTTTTTCCAGGCGCAGTTCGATCGCCTTCAGGTAGCGCGGCAGTTCCTTGAGCCACAGGCCCGGCGTCTCGCGGACGAAGCCCGGATAGACCAGGTTGCCAAGCTGCTGCTTGATATCGTTGAGCGCTACCGCCTGGGCCAGGTCGATCTTGCCCTTGAAACGTTTCTGCAGGCCGTGCCACAGCTTGAGAATTTCCAGCACCAGCCGGGCCAGGCGCTCGGCATGCCCGGTCCAGTCGCCGCGCTTGCGTTCGGCCAGCGAGGCCAGCGCCGCACCGTCACGTGGCAAGGTGCTTTCGCCCTCCAGCACGCAACTGTCGAGGCTGGCCAGGAGGATGTCCTCGACCAGCGATTCGACGCGCCCCAGCTCGCGATAGAGAAGGCCCAGCTCGGTCAGGCCCGGCAGCTTGCCGCGCAGGAACTTCGCCGGTTCGGCCAGTTGTTGCAGCAGCAGGCGCTGCAAGGCGCGGCGATGCTGGAAGGTGGCCTCGGCCTGGGTCGAGAAGCGCCCTTCCTTGACCGTACCGCCCTCTTCCACCAGCGCCGGGTAGACCGTCATCGACAGCCCGGCGATCTTCTGCTGGGCGGTCTGCTCGACCTTGCCGAAGCCCTTGGCCTCCACTGGTTTCTGGGTTTTTTCCGACTGCGGCACGGCCAATGCGGCCTGGCTGGCCGCGGCAAAGCGGGCGGTCAGTTCGGCCAGGTCGCGGCCTTCGCCGAGGAACTTGCCCTGCCCGTCGACCACCTCGATGTTCATCTTCAGGTGGTTTTCCACCTGCTCTGCCGCCTCGGCCCAGGCTTCGTCGCTGACCCGCGCGCCGGTCATGCGCAGCAGCTCGCGACCGAGGGCCTGGGGCAGCGAGCCCTCGGCGAAGGTCATGCGCGCCAGCGCCGCCTTGACGAAGTCCGGCACCGGCACGAAGTTCTTGCGCAGGGCCTTGGGCAGGTTGCGCACCAGGGCAATGCACTTGGCTTCCAGCAAGCCCGGTACCAGCCATTCTAGGCGCTCGCCCGGCAGGCTTGGCAGCAAGGGCGCCGGCACCCTGACGGTCACGCCATCACGGGCATGGTTGGGCTCGAAGTGATAGCTCAGCGACAGCTTCAGGTCACCCAGGCGCAAGGTGTCGGGGTACTGCGCGGCGGTGACTTCGCTGGCCTCGCGGGCCAGCACGTCCTCGGCGCGCATGATCAGCAGCTGCGGGTCTTTCTGGCTGTTGACCCGGTACCAGCTGTCGAAGGTGGCGGTCTGGTGGATCTCCGCCGGCAGGCGCGCCTCGTAGAAGCCGTAGAGGGTTTCTTCGTCGGCGAGGATGTCGCGGCGCCGGGCCTTGGCTTCCAGTTCGTCGAGTTCCTCCAGCAGCTTTCTGTTGGCCGCCAGGCACTTGGCGCGGGAGTTGATTTCGCCGCCCACCAGGCCCTCGCGGATAAACAGCTCGCGGGAGGCATGCGGATCGATCGGCCCGTAATGCACCGGACGCCGGCCGACCACGATCAGGCCGTACAGGGTGACCTGCTCGAAGGCCACCACCTGGCCGCGCTTCTTCTCCCAGTGCGGCTCGAAGTGGTTTTTCTTCAGCAGATGGCCGGCCAGCGGCTCGATCCAGTCGGAATCGATCTTCGCCACCATGCGCGCGTAGAGCTTGGTGGTTTCTACCAGTTCGGCGGCCATGATCCATTGCGGGCGTTTCTTGCCGATGCCCGAAGACGGATGCACCCAGAAGCGCCGCTGGCGGGCGCCGAGGTAATCGCCTTCCTCGGTCTTCTGGCCAATCTGGCTGAGCAGGCCGGAGAGGATCGCCTTGTGCAGCCGCGGGAAGTCCGCCGGTTCCTTGTTGATGCCCAGTTGCAGGTCACGGCAGATCAGCCCGAGCTGGCGATGGGCATCGCGCCACTCGCGCAGGCGCAGGTAGTTGAGGAAATTCTTGCGGCACCAATTGCGCAGCGGGCTGGAGGTCAGTTCCTGGCGCTGCTCCTCGAAGCCGCGCCACAGGTTGACCAGCGCGGCGAAGTCGGAATCGGCGTCCTTCCACTGCGCGTGGGCCTGGTCGGCAGCCTGCTGGCGCTCCGGCGGACGCTCGCGCGGGTCCTGCACCGACAGGGCGCTGGCGACGATCAGCACTTCCTGCAGGCTGCCCTGTTTCGCGCCTTCGAGCAGCATGCGGCCCAGCCGCGGGTCTACCGGCAGGCGCGCCAGTTGGCGGCCCAGCGGGGTCAGCTGGTTCTCACGGTTGACCGCGGAGAGTTCCTGCAACAGGTTGAAGCCATCGCTGATGGCCTTGCCATCCGGCGGCTCGATGAAGGGGAAGGCGTCGATCTCGCCGAGGCGCAGATGGAGCATCTGCAGGATCACCGCGGCCAGGTTGGTGCGCAGGATTTCCGGGTCGGTGAAGGCCGGCCGCGCGTTGAAATCCTCTTCGCTGTACAGGCGCACGCAGATGCCGGGTTCGACCCGGCCGCAACGGCCCTTGCGCTGGTTGGCGCTGGCCTGGGACACCGCCTCGACCGGCAGGCGCTGGACCTTGGCGCGATAGCTGTAGCGGCTGATGCGCGCGGTACCGCTGTCGATCACGTAGCGGATCCCGGGCACGGTCAGCGAGGTTTCCGCGACGTTGGTCGCCAGTACCACCCTGCGCCCCGGATGGGACTGGAAGATGCGCTGCTGCTCGGCCGGCGACAGGCGCGCGTACAGCGGCAGGATCTCGGTATGGCGCAACTGCGCCTTGCGCAGCACCTCGGCGGCATCGCGGATCTCGCGTTCGCCGGGGAGGAACACCAGCACATCGCCCGGGCCCTTGCCGACGCTGCGCTCGTGGGCGGCGATCTCGTCGAGGGTGGCAAGGATCGCCTGGTCCACGGTGAGGTCGTCCTCGACCCGGTTGCCCTCCTCGTCCTGCTCGCTGGTCAGCGGGCGGTACCAGGTTTCCACCGGGAAGGTGCGGCCGGACACCTCGATGATCGGCGCATCGTCGAAGTGCTTGGAAAAGCGCTCCAGGTCGATGGTCGCCGAGGTGATGATCACCTTCAGGTCCGGGCGGCGGGGCAGCAGGGTCTTCAGATAGCCGAGGAGGAAATCGATGTTGAGGCTGCGCTCGTGGGCCTCGTCGACGATGATCGTGTCGTAGCGTTCGAGGAAACGGTCGTGCTGGGTTTCGGCCAGGAGGATACCGTCGGTCATCAGCTTGACCAGGGTATTGGCGTCGCTCTGGTCCTCGAAGCGCACCTGGTAGCCGACCAGCGCGCCCAGCGGCGTCCCCAGTTCTTCGGCAACCCGGCTGGCGACGCTGCGCGCAGCGATCCGCCGTGGCTGGGTATGGGCGATCAGGCCGAACTGGCCGCACCCCAGCTCCAGGCAGATCTTCGGCAACTGGGTGGTTTTCCCCGAGCCGGTCTCGCCGGCAATGATCACCACCTGGTTTTCCGCTACCAGCTTCTTGATCTCGTCGCGCTTGGCGGCGATGGGCAGGCTGTCGTCGTAGCGCACCGTGGGCACGCTGGCCTTGCGCGCCACGGCCTGGTCGCAGGACGCCTGGACCCGCTGCGCCCACTGGGCCAGCTTCGCATCGTCGGGACGCTTGCGCAGTTCGTGGAGTTGCCGGCGCAGGCGATGGCGCTCGGCGATCATGGCGTGATCGAGGTTTTTCAGCAGTTGCCCAATGGCGGCGTTCTGGTCAGTCATGAGGCCTTTGGCGGCGCAGGCGTGTCCTGCGGGAGATGATCGGCTTGGAATAGCGGGGGATTGTCGCAGATTTGCCGATTGTAGGCATCGCCGATAACCCTGTGGGAGCTGGCTTGCCAGCGATGAGGCCTGCCTAGGCAAAGATGTTGCCTGGTCAGGCCCTATCGCTGGCAAGCCAGCTCCCACAGGGGTTCTGTGTTGAGCACACTAAGTTTAGTGAGAGCTTGACTGAAGTTACACAAACACCAATTTAATGAACCATCGCCAGCATGGGAGTATCAAGGCATGACTTTGTCCACCAGCATGCCCCGCCCCCACCAGGCCCCTTCGTTCCCGAAGGTGCGGGCCCGTCGCGGGGAAAACCCGCTGGTGCATGTCATCCTCGCTTTCTGGGCCCTGTGGCATTGCCGTCACGCCCGCCCGCCAGATACCGCTCTCGCCTGACCGATAACCCTGGCCGTGCTCTTGCATCGGCCTCCTTGTCGATTCCCAGCGCGCCCTCATGGCGCAAGCGAGAACACCCATGCACTTTGCCCCCATCGAGCAGGCCCGCGCGTTCCTGGACGCCAATCCCGATATCGAAATGATCGAGCTGTTTATCCTCGACGCCAACGGCGTGCCACGCGGCAAGCTGTTGCACCGCGAGGAACTGCTGGCGGTCTACGAAAGCGGTCGCCCCCTGCCAAGCACCATCCTTGGCCTGACCCTGCACGGCGCAGACGTGGAAAACTCCGGGCTGGTGTGGGATGTCGGTGATATCGACTGCCGTGCCTACCCGCTGGAGGGCAGCCTGGTGCGCCTGCCGTGGCGACAGATCCCCACTGCCGCGCTGCAGGTCAGCATGCACCCGGAACAGGGCTTGCCCGCTGCCAATGCCGATCCACGCCATGTGCTGCTGCGGGTGATCGATGCGCTGAAGGCCGACGGCTATCACCCGGTGATGGCCTGCGAGCTGGAATTCTATCTGCTTGACCAGAAACGCGACGGCAATGGCCGCCCGCAACCCGCTCTCGACGCCGATGGCGGGCGCCCGCGCAGTACGCAGGTCTATGGCCTGCGCGAGCTGGAGCAGATCGAACCCTTCCTTGCCGACCTGTATGCCGCCTGCCAAAGCCAGGGCATTCCGGCGCGCACGGCGATTTCCGAGTATGCCCCCGGCCAGGTGGAAATCACCCTGGAGCACGGCGATGCCCTGCTGGCCATGGACCAGGCCGTGCGCTACAAGCGCATCGTCAAGGGCGTGGCGCACAAGCACGGCATGCAGGCCTGCTTCATGGCCAAGCCCTTCGCCGAGCTGGCCGGCACCGGCATGCACCTGCATGTGAGCCTGGCCGATGCCGAGGGCAACAACCTGTTCGCCAGCGAAGACCCGGCCGGCACGCCGCTGCTGCGCCAGGCAGTGGGAGGCATGCTCGCCGCGCTGCTCGATTCGTTGCTGCTGTTCTGCCCCAACGCCAACTCCTACCGGCGCTTCCAGGCCAACAGCTACGCGCCGCTGGCTCCAACCTGGGGCATCGACAACCGCACCGTAAGCCTGCGCGTGCCCGGGGGCCCGGCGCCGACCCGGCATATCGAACACCGCATCTGTGGCGCCGACGCCAACCCCTATCTCGCCGCCGCTGCGCTGCTCGGCGCGGTGCACCACGGCCTGCGCCAACAACTGGATCCGGGTGCGCCGGTGGAAGGCAACGGCTATGCCCAGGCCACCACCTTGCTGCCCACCGACTGGCTCAGCGCCCTCACCGCCCTGGAGCGCTCGAGCTGGGCCCGGGACACCCTGGGCCAGGAATTCCTCGGTGTGTACCTCGCGGTCAAGCGTGCCGAATACCGCCAGTTCATGGCCGAAGTCGGCGAACAGGACTGGCGCTGGTACCTGACCCAGGCCTGAACCCTTTCTCTTTTTTCGAAGGACCCGAAACATGAATGCAGCCCTGAACCACGGCAGCGCCCAGCGCGCCGCGTCCTATTACAGCGCCACCCTCAACGATGCCTCCCAGTACCCGACCCTGGAAGGCACGGTAGAGGTCGATGTGGCGATCATCGGTGGCGGCTTCACCGGTGTCGCCAGCGCCGTCGAGCTGGCCGAGCGCGGCCTGAAGGTCGCCATCGTCGAGACCAACCGCATTGGCTGGGGCGCCAGCGGACGCAATGGCGGGCAGGTCACCGGCAGCCTGTCGGGCGACGAAGCGATGCGCAAGCAGATGCGCGCCCGGCTGGGCGACGACGTCGACGATTTCATCTGGCACCTGCGCTTTCGCGGGCACCAGATCATCGAGCAGCGGGTCGAGCGCTATGGCATCGATTGCGACCTCAAGCGCGGTCACCTGCATGCGGCGATGAAGCCATCGCACATGAATGAACTCCAGGCCTTCGCCAGCGAAGCCCAGCTTCGGGGCATGGGCGACCAGGTGCAGTTGCTCGACCGTGAAGGCGTGCGCCGCCACCTGGATTCACCGCTCTACCTCGGCGCGCTGAAAAACCTGCGCAACCTGCACCTGCACCCGCTCAATCTATGCCTGGGCGAGGCCCGTGCGGCCCACAGCCTGGGCGCGCTGATCTTCGAGAACTCGCAAGTGCTGGAGATCGTCCATGGCCCGCGCCCGGCGGTGGTTACCGCCAAGGGCCGGATCGAAGCGAAACAGGTGATGCTCGCGGGCGATGTCTATCACAAGCTGGAAAAGCGCCAGCTCAAGGGCAAGATCTTCCCGGCCATGGGCGGCATCGTCACCACCGCGCCGCTGGGAGACCTGGCGCGCCAGCTCAACCCGCACGACCTGGCGGTGTACGACTGCCGCTTCGTGCTCGACTACTACCGCATGACTGCCGATGGCCGCCTGCTGTTCGGCGGTGGCGCCAACTATTCGGGACGGGATTCGCGGGATATCGCCGGGGAACTGCGGCCCTGCATCGAGCGCACCTTCCCGGTGCTGAAGGACGTGCCGATCGAGTTCCAGTGGAGCTGTGCGATGGGCATCGTGGTCAACCGCATCCCGCAACTGGGCAAGCTCTCGGAGAATGTCTGGTATTGCCAGGGCTACTCGGGGCACGGCATTGCCACCAGCCATATCATGGGCGAGATCATGGCCGAAGCGATCACCGGGACGCTGGAGAAGTTCGACACCTTCGCCGGCTGCAGCCACGTGCGGGTACCGATGGGGGATCTGCTGGGGAATCCGCTGTTGGCGGCGGGATGTGGTACTACCAGATGCTCGAGAAATTGCGTTGATCTTTCGGGCTTCATCGCTGGCAAGCCAGCTCCCACAGGGTCAGCACAGGCCCTCAGGACTTGTGCTGACCCTGTGGGAGCTGGCTTGCCAGCGATGAAGCCCGAGAGGACTCAGGCGATCTTCTTGAGACCCAGCTTCTTCAACTCTTCATCGCGCAACTCACGTCGCAGGATCTTGCCGACGTTGGTGGTCGGCAGGGCATCACGGAACTCGACGAAACGCGGCACCTTGTAGCCGGTGACATTGGCGCGCATATGCTCCATCACCTGCTCGCGGGTCAGGGTCACCCCCGGCTTGGCCACGATGAACACCTTGATCACCTCGCCCGACTTCTCGTCCGGCACGCCGATCGCGGCGCATTGCAGCACGCCCGGCAGGGTCGCCAGCACATCCTCGAGTTCGTTCGGGTACACGTTGAAACCGGACACCAGGATCATGTCCTTCTTGCGGTCGACGATGCGCATGTAGCCATCGGCCTGGATCACCGCGATGTCGCCGGTCTTCAGCCAGCCCTCGGCGTCGAGGATCTCGTCGGTGGCTTCCTGGCGCTGCCAGTAGCCTTTCATGACCTGCGGGCCCTTGATGCACAGCTCTCCGATCTCGCCGAACGGCAACTCGTTGCCGGCATCGTCGATCACCCTGCACAGGGTCGAAGGTACCGGGATGCCGATGGTGCCAACCTGGATGTTCTGCGCCGGATTCACCGAGGCCACCGGGCTGGTTTCGGTCATGCCGTAGCCTTCGCAGATGGCGCAGCCGGTCACTTCGCGCCAGCGCTCGGCAACCGAGAGTTGCAGGGCCATGCCACCGGACAGGGTGACCTTGAGCGCGGAGAAGTCCAGGCGACGGAAGTCCTCGTTGTTGCACAGGGCGACGAACAGGGTGTTGAGCCCGACGAAACCGCTGAACTTCCACTTCGACAGTTCCTTGACCATCGCCGGCAGGTCGCGCGGATTGCTGATCAGGATGTTGTGGTTGCCGATCAGCATCATCGCCATGCAATGGAAGGTGAAGGCATAGATGTGATAGAGCGGCAGCGGGGTGATCAGGATCTCGCAGCCCTCATTGAGGTTGGAGCCCATCAGCGCCTTGCACTGCAGCATGTTGGCGATCAGGTTGCGGTGGGTCAGCATGGCGCCCTTGGCCACGCCGGTGGTGCCGCCGGTGTATTGCAGCACCGCGACATCGTCGTGGGCCGGCGAGGCTTCCCTGACCGCCTTGCCCTGCCCTTTCGCCAGTGCGTCGTTGAACTTCACGGCGTTCGGCAGGCTGTAGGCCGGGACCATCTTCTTCACGTACTTGATGACGCTGTTGATCAGCAGGCGCTTGAGCGGCGGCAGCAGATCGGCGACTTCAGTGACGATGACGTGCTTGACCGACGTCTTGGGTACGACCTTTTCCGCCAGGTGCGCCATGTTGGCCAGGCACACCAGGGCCTTGGCGCCGGAGTCGTTGAACTGGTGTTCCATTTCCCGCGCCGTGTAGAGCGGGTTGGTGTTGACCACGATCAGCCCGGCGCGCATGGCACCGAAGACGGCGACGGGATATTGCAGAACGTTCGGCAGTTGAACGGCGATGCGGTCTCCGGGTTGCAGGTCGGTATGCTGCTGCAGGTAGGCAGCGAAGGCACCGGACAACTCGTACAGCTCGCCATAGGTCAGGGTCTTGCCCAGGTTGCTGAATGCCGGTTTATCGGCGAAACGCTGGCAGGACTGCTTCAATACCGCCTGGATATTCGGGTACTCGTCCGGGTTGATTTGCGAGGCGACCCCGGCCGGGTACTTATCCTTCCAAAAGTTTTCGATCATGGAAGCCCACTCCTCCAGCAACAGCGAATTCTTCACCGCGTCGATGCGATTATTATTGATATTTGATGTCGATTTATTGCAAACCGACCGATCCGAAGCGCGCCGAGAGTAACAGCTTTACCAGGGGTCGCCTAGAGCTAAAGCGGCCCGGCGAGTCACTAAAATGACTCTTGATAATTTATTGGTCACTTTTAGAGTAAATGGTCTAAACCGAACTGCTAGCTTTAAGTCAAAAGCTGCAAGAGAGCGTGCGCGACCGCTCTATCTTGCAGCTTTCGGCTTATAGCTTGTAGCTGCTCAAGCCGGTTCGCGCAACTCGCGACGCAGGATCTTTCCTACCGGCGTCATCGGCAACGAATCCCGCAGGACGATGTGCTTGGGCACTTTGTAGCCGGTGAAGTTGGCCTTGCAGTAAGCCTTGAGCTCTTCCAGGGTCACGCCGCCCTCCCTCGCCACCACGAACAGCTTGACCGCCTCGCCGGAACGTTCGTCCGGCACGCCGATGGCGGCACAGGCGGCGACTTTCGGGTGGGCCATGACCACATCCTCGATTTCGTTCGGGTACACGTTGAAGCCCGAGACGATGATCATGTCCTTCTTGCGGTCGACGATGCGGGTGAAGCCGTCCGGATCGATCACCGCGATATCGCCGGTCCGGAACCAGCCCTCGGCATCGAAAGCCTCGGCGGTGGCGTCCGGACGCTGCCAGTAGCCCTTCATCACCTGGGGGCCCTTGATGCAAAGCTCGCCGCGCTCGCCCAGGGGCATTTCGTTGCCCTGGTCATCGGTGACCTTGAACGCCGTGCCCGGTACCGGAATGCCCACGGTGCCCAGGCGCGCCAGCTGGCCATAGGGATTGGTGCTGGCCACCGGCGAGGTTTCGGTCAGGCCGTAGCCCTCGACGATGCGGCAACCGGTGAGACCTTCCCAGCGCTCGGCGGTGGCCTTGACCAGCGCGGTGCCGCCGGAGTTGGTGACCTTCAGCGCGGAGAAATCCAGGTCCTTGAAGGCAGGGTTGTCCATCAGCGCGACGAACAGCGTGTTGAGCCCGAGCAGCGCGGAGAAGCGCCACTTTTTCAGCTCCTTGACGAAGCCCGCAATGTCCCGCGGATTGGTGATCAGCACGTTGTGGTTGCCGGTCACCATCATGCACATGCAATTCGCGGTGAAGGCATAGATGTGGTACAGCGGCAGCGGCGCGATCATCACTTCCTGGCCGTCCTTGAGCAGTTTCTGCCCGTCAGGCCCCAGTTGCGAGAAACAGGCCAGCACCTGGAGCATGTTGGCGACCAGGTTGCCGTGGGTGAGCATCGCCCCCTTCGCTACCCCGGTGGTGCCGCCGGTGTATTGCAGCACGGCGATGTCGTCGTGGCCGGCCTGCACCGGCTTCAGGGCATGCCCCTTGCCCTGGCGCAGCACCTGCTTGAACGACAGCGCCTGGGGCAGGTGGTAGTCGGGAACCATCTTCTTGACCTTGGCGACGATGGTATTGACCAGCCAGCCCTTGGCGGTCGGCAGCATGTCGCCCATCTTCGCTTCGATCAGGTAGTCCAGGCCGGTATCGGGCAGCACTTCCTGCACCAGCTTGCCGAACATGTTCAGGTACACCAGGGCGCGGGCGCCGGAATCCTTGAACTGGTGGCGCATCTCCCGGGCGGTGTACAGCGGGTTGGTGTTGACCACGATCAGCCCGGCGCGCAAGGCACCGAACACGGCGATGGGGTATTGCAGGACGTTGGGCATCTGCACCGCGATGCGCTCGCCCGGCTTGAGGTCGGTGCATTGCTGCAGGTACGCGGCGAAGGCGGCGGAATAACGGTCCAGTTCGGCGTAGGTCAGGGTCACGCCCAGGTTGCTGAAGGCCGGTCGGTCGGCGAATGTCTTGCAGGAGCGTTCGAATACTTCGACTACCGACTTATAGGTGCTCATGTCGATCTGCGAAGGTACTCCCGGCGGGCGCTTGTCGTTCCAGAAATCGGCGTGCATTTATTATTGTCCTCGGTCCTGAGCCTGTGCGGTCCGGATTGCTGCTTGCAAAACGGCGTTCTGCCGACGTTAGCAGCTCTGCCACAGGTGGCAAATATGCCAAGGCTCGTCATAGATCCTGTGAATCTCCATCTACCGGGCTAGCCGATTTGGCAAGCGGCTATACACTCAGGGGCATCCATTGCCCTGGAAAACCACGATGCTCCATGACGCCTTCTGGCTGCCGGCCAGCAACCATTGCAGCCTGTACGTCCGCCACTGGCTACCCGCCACGCCGGTGCGCGCGGTGGTGCTGCTGGCCCACGGCATGGCCGAGCATGCCGGGCGCTACCAACGACTCGGCGAGGCCCTTAGCAGTGCCGGTTTCGCCCTGTATGCCCACGACCAGCGCGGCCACGGCCGTACCGCCGAGCAGGGCACGCTTGGCCTGTTCGCCACCGAGAACGGCTGGAATACCGTAGTCAACGACCTCGGCCTGCTCAACCAGCACATCGGCCAGCAGCATCCGGGCCTGCCGGTGTTTCTCTTCGGCCACAGCATGGGCAGCTACATTGCCCAGGCCTACCTGCTGCACCATAGCGGCAGCCTGCACGGGGCGATCCTCAGTGGCTCCAATTTCCAGGCGCCGGCGCTGTATCGCGCGGCGCGCCAGATCGCCCGCCTGGAAAGCTGGCGACAGGGCCCGCTGGGCCGCAGCGCGCTGATCGAATTCCTCTCCTTCGGCTCGTTCAACAAGGCCTTCAAGCCCAATCGCACGGCCTTCGACTGGCTCAGCCGCGATCCGGCGGAGGTCGACAAGTATGTCAACGACCCGCTGTGCGGCTTCCGCTGCTGCAATCGCCTGTGGATCGACCTGCTCGGCGGGCTGGAGCAGATCAGCCGCCCGCGCAACCTGGCGCAGATCGACCCGAACCTGCCGATCCTGGTGATCGGTGGCGAATGTGATCCGGTCAGTGCCGGCAAGCGTCTGAAAGATCTGACCGGCGCCCTGCGCCTGTCCGGGAACCAGCACGTGCACCTGCGGCTCTATCCGCAGGCTCGCCACGAGCTGCTCAACGAAACCAACCGTGACGAGGTCACCGCGCAGCTGATCGACTGGCTCGAAAGCACCCTGGCCCTTGGCCGGCCGGTGCGCAGCGAGTGATACTGCCGCCCCGTCGCGTATCGAAGGAATCCCCTGAATGACCCAGGTCACCAACACGCCTTACGAATCCCTCGAAGTCGGTCAGAAGGCCAGCTTCAGCAAGACCGTCGAAGAACGTGACATCCAGCTGTTCGCCGCGATGTCCGGTGACCACAACCCGGTCCACCTGGATGCCGAATTCGCCGCCAAGAGCATGTTCAAGGAGCGCATCGCCCACGGCATGTTCAGCGGTGCACTGATCAGCGCCGCCGTGGCCTGCGAGTTGCCCGGCCCGGGCACCATCTACCTCGGCCAGCAGATGAGCTTCCAGAAGCCGGTGAAGATCGGCGACACCCTGACCGTGCGCCTGGAAATCCTTGAAAAGCTGCCGAAGTTCCGCGTGCGCATCGCTACCCGCGTGTTCAACCAGAACGAAGAACTGGTGGTTGACGGCGAAGCCGAGATCCTCGCGCCACGCAAGCAGCAGACCGTCGAACTGGTCAGCCCGCCGCCGATCACCTTCGGCTGATCGCCTGCAGAACCTGAAGACGGCGCTCGATAAAGCGCCGCTCGGGCGCTTGCCGGGTCAGGCCGAGTGCGGTGCGATACGCTTCGCGGGCCTGATCCTGGCGTCCAAGCTGCCGGCACAGCTCGGCCCGCGCGCAATGCGCCGGCTGGTAGTCGCGAAGGTCTCCCCGCTGCAGAATCCCCTCGATCAACGCCAGCCCCGCCAGCGGGCCGTCCCTTTGCGCCACGGCGGCCGCGTGATTGAGCTCGATCACCGGCGAAGGCCAGCCACGCAGCAGCACCTCGTAGAGCCCGACGATCTGCGCCCAGTCGGTATCCTGCGCCGTGGCGGCTTCGGCATGCACTGCAGCGATCGCCGCCTGCAAGGTGTACGGGCCGAACCTTTGGGTGCACAGTGCCTGTTGCACCAGGGCACACCCTTCGGCAATCAGCACCTGGTCCCACAGGCTGCGATCCTGGGCGTCGAGCAGGACCAGCTCGCCTTCCCCCGCATTGCGCGCCCGGGTCCGGGAGGCCTGCAACAGCATCAGCGCGAGCAGGCCGAGCACCTCGGGGTCGGGCAGCAACTCACGTAGCAGCCGCCCAAGACGAATCGCCTCGGCACAGAGCTCATCGCGCACCACCGTCTCACCGGACGACGCCGAATAGCCTTCGTTGAACACCAGGTAGATCACCCGCAGGACACTGTCGAGGCGCTCCGGCAGTTCATCGCGCGCCGGCACCTGGTAGGGAATGCCGGCCTCACGGATCTTGGCCTTGGCGCGGACAATGCGCTGGGCGATGGTGGCCGGCGCCAGCAGGAAGGCCCGTCCGATTTCCTCGGTGGTCAGGTCGCAAACCTCGCGCAGGGTCAGGGGCACCTGGGCGTCGGCGGCCAGGGCCGGGTGACAGCAGGTGAAGATCAGGCGCAGGCGGTCGTCTTCCAGTTCCTCGACATTCATGTCATCCGCCTCCAGCCGCTCAAGGGCCTGGCGCAAGGCCTCGGGCGAGCGCTCGAAACGGGCACGCCGACGCAGGCCATCGATGGCCTTGAAGCGTCCGGTGGAGACCAGCCAGGCCCTGGGGCTGGCGGGAATGCCATCGCGCTGCCAGCGCTCGACGGCAGTGAAGAAGGCTTCATGCAACGCCTCCTCGGCCAGGTCGAAATCCCCCAGCAGACGAATCAAGGTGGCAAGGATCCGTCGCGATTCGTCCCGGTACACCTGATCGATGGCGGCACGCACCGCCTCGCTGCCGGGCATCATGCCTCCAGCGGACCGGTCACCAGTTCCACCAGGCGGTCGAGGCTCTCGCCCCAACCGCGGTGGAAACCCATTTCCTCGTGGGCCTGGCGGTCTTCGGCGCTCCAATGCCAGGCACGGGCGGTGTAGAGGGTCTTGCCGTGGATATCGTCGAGGGTGATCACCGCGGTCATGAACGCCCGCGCCGAGGGTACCCAGCCGGGACCGAAGGCGTCGGTGAAAACGATCCGCTCCGGCGCGACGATCTCCAGGAACACGCCCTGGTTCGGGTACTCGCTGCCGTCCGGGGCACGCAGTACGGTACGAAACAGACCGCCGACCCACAGCTGCATCTCGCACACCGGGGTGGTCATGCCGTGGGGCCCCACCAGCACCGAAGCAGTTGCGGATCGGTCCAGGCGCGGAACACCCGGGTGCGAGGTGCGTCGATCAGGCGGCTCAGGGACAGTTCATGCCGCGCTTCTCCCGCACCGGATTGCTGAGGATTCATGGGTGTTGTTCTCCTCGTTCAGGGTTGCAGCTCGCGCACCGGCCGGACCTCGACGCTGCCCACCCGCGCGGCCGGAATGCCGCGGGCGATGTTCAGCGCTTCGTTGAGGTCGCGGGCTTCCACCAAGTAGAAGCCGGCCAGTTGCTCCTTGGTTTCGGCGAAAGGGCCGTCGGTCAGGCTGGTCTGCCCGCCACGTACCCGCACCGTGGTAGCGGTCTGCACCGGCTTGAGTGCCTCGGCGGCGAGCATCCGGCCGCTGTCGTGGATGGCATTGGCGTAGGCCATGCACTCGGCATCCGCCGGGCTCTCGGGCAGACCGTGCAACAGGGTTTCATCACAGTAGACCAGGCACAGGTATTTCATGGCGTTCTCCGACGTGGGGTCAGGGCTTGAGATCGAACAGGGCCTTCTGGGTCTGCATGTCGAAGGGCGCGGACCAGTGTTCGTGGATCACCTGCCACTGCCCGCCGGTGCGCCGGTAGCCCACCGAAGCGCGCATGAAACCGCACTGGCTTTCGTCGTCTGCGGGCCCGCAGCGGTTGAGCCAGTGGGCCAGGGCCAGGTCACCACTGGCGTGCACGGTCAGTTGTGCCACCTCGAAGACCATCGGCCCGCTGCACATGCCCATGCACATCTCCCAATGCGCCTTGTAGTCGGCCTTGCCCTTGAATTGCAGGGCCTGGATAGCGTCGAAGGCGACGATATCGTCAGCGTAGACCGCGACGATGGCGGGCAGGTCGCGCTCGCGCACGGCCTGGATCCAGCGGTCGATGAGTTGACGGATTTCCTGTTCGGCTGCGCTGTTCATTGGTATGTCCTCATGGCAGTGATTGGCGACGGGAAAATCCGGCGCCTGCAGCATTGGTCGAACGGGAGCCCGAGGAATCGACAGCCCAAGGAAAAAAGCGAAAAAAATCTGTACGCACCGGCCGTAATCGTCGCTTGCGGTACTTGCCGCTTCCCGGCTAGTGTCGCCGCGTTGCGTGCTTCGGAGACCTCGGCAGATGGCATTGATCAGCCAACCTTTGCGGGCCTGTGGCCTGGTCGAATCGTCCTGGGTCCGGGCCACGGGCGCCGCCTGTTTCGAGCGCCATACCCACGACGAGTATGTGCTGGGCGCGAACCTGTGGGGACATGAGCGGATCTGGCTGGAGGGACGCACCCTGGAGGTGCCGGTTGGCGCTATCACGCTGTACAACCCGCTGGCGGTGCAGGCGTCGGAGTTCGCGGCCCCAGGGGTGGAATACATCAGCCTGCACCTGGCGCCGCAGGCACTGGAGCAGGTAGCGCGGGAGAACAACCTGAAGCCCTTTTGCGCAATGCCACGCTTCGAACAGGGCGTGTTCCAGGATGCCGGGCTGTACCGCGCCATCGTCGATTTCGCCCGGATCGACAATCAACAACCGGCTCATCGCGAAGAGGCTTTGCTGGCACTGCTCGGACAATTGCTCCAACGCCCCACCGGCCCCGCCGGAGAACAAAGCCACGCCCTGCGCCTGGCCATGCAGTGCATGCGCGACACCCCGCACGCGCGCCTGGCCCTTGAAGACCTGGCGGCGGTGGCAGGGCTGAGCAAATACCACTTCGTGCGCTGCTTCAAGAATGCGACCGGGCTGGCCCCGTTGCAGTACCACATGCAATTGCGCCTGAGCGAAGCGCGCCGGCGCTTGCGGGCCGGCGAGCATCCCGCCGAGGTGGCACTGGGCCTGGGCTTCTATGACCAGAGCCACTTCATCAATGCGTTCCGCCGGGTCATGGGCATGACCCCCAATCATTATTGGCAGGCGTTCAAAGCGCCGGCGCAAGGATGAATTCGCGGTAGCCGGACACGATCACATAGACCGCGAAGTAGCAGAAGATCCCTGCCGACGCCAGGTACGACCAGGTCAGCAGGCGGTCGCCGAGGAGCTTGCCGCCGTGGCTGGCGGCGCCGCACAGGGTCACGCACCAGAGCACCCCGGCGCAGAAGAACCCACCGAGGAACAGGCCCGCTTGCAGCGCCCCGCCGGCGCCCGAACGGGAGATCAGCACCCCGCCCACCGCCGCGAACCAGAGAATCGCGCTGGGCGAGGACATGGCCAGGAAGATGCCGCGCAGGAACTCGCGCCAGGGCGATTCGCGCACCACTTCCCGGGTGGTGTCCAGGTGGGCATTGCCGCGCAGTGCCGCCCACAGCATCTTCACCGCGAACCACACCAGCAGCAGCGAACCGCCGATCCACAGGACCCAGCGCACGCTCTCGAATTGCAGGAGCACGGTCATCCCGGCCAACGCGGCCAGGGCATAGAGCAAATCACCCACGCAGGTTCCCAATCCCAGCCACATGCCCTGCCAGAAGCCGCGCTGCATGGCCAGGGTGATCATGGCGATGTTGGCGATGCCGATGTCGAGACAAAGGGAAAGGGAGAGGAGAAAACCGTTGGAAAAGGGCATGAAGGAAGGGTCCGCTACCGGCTGATGATCGAGGCAGCCGGTATTTAAGCGGATTGGGGTGGGGGTGTATTGGAAGAAATTGCGGGGCGCGAACCAGAAGACCAAAAGGTGTGCCACTTGATCCCGATTCACTCCCCAGCCAGGTAGTCCTCAAGCGCCACTATAAATGCCTCGTGCAGAGCGCTGACCGAATCAGCATGAAAACTGATGATCGTCTGTACGCCCAAAATCCGCCCAACAAAAAGCTTGTCACGGGCATCGTATTGAACCCGGGCGGTATATCCCATGTAACTGATGCAACTCATGCTTTGAACTCTCCCTCAGGGAACGGGCAAAGAGCCTAGCAAAGCACGACAGCACTTCTTGCCGAAGTTTCATTCAAGACTTTTCAGCCCTCCCCAATACCCGCGCAAACCTCTCCCTGTCGATATTCGCCCCGCTCAACACCACCGCCACCTTGCGCCCCTGCTGTCGCCCGCGTTCCTGATACAGCGCGGCCAACCCCGCCGCGCCGGCACCTTCGGCGGTGTTGTGGGTGTCTTCGTGGTAGATGCGGATCGCCTGCCCGATCTCCTCGTCAGTGACCCGGACAATCCGCGCCGCGCCCTGGCGGATGATTTCGAACGCTTCCGGCTGCGGAATCCGGCAGGCCATGCCGTCGGCGAAGGTATCGGCGGTTTCGGTGGTGACGATCCGCCCCGCCTCGACACTGCGGGCAAAAGCATCGGCCGCACTGGAGACCACGCCGATGATCTGCGTATCCAGCCCGAGCAGGTCACGGGTGCGGATCAAGCCGCAGATCCCCGAGCCCATGCCGATCGGCACATACACCGCATCCAGCCCGGCCACCGCTTCGAACAATTCCAGGGCATAGGTGGCGACCCCGCGGATCAGGTCCGGATGAAACGGCGGCACGCTTTCGAAGCCCCGCTTCTGCGCCACCCGCGCCGCCTCGGCCCGGGCCTGGTCGAAGTCGGCGCCATGCTCGATCAATTCGGCGCCCAGGGCGCGCATCGCTGCGTTCTTTTCCGGGGAATTGCCTTGAGGGACGACAATCACGATAGGCACTCCGGCATTACGCGCCGCCAGGGCCATGCTCTGGCCGTGGTTGCCCCGCGTCGCCGTGACCAGGCCGCGGGTCTGCGGCGCCCGCGCCAGCAACGACTGCACGTAGAGCAAGCCGCCGCGTACCTTGAAGGCGCCGGTCGGTGCATGGTTTTCATGCTTGACCCAGACCTCGCAACCCAACCGTTCGGCCAGGCGTGGCCAGGCATATTGCGGAGTGGCGGGCACCTGGGCACGAACCAGACGGGACGCTTCGCGCAGGGCAGGCAGGTCGAACATGGAACACCTCGGATCGGGTTGACGTTGACCCGATCCTGGGTGCCGCGCATTGTATGGGTCAAACCTTATATTGCATGGCCAACAATAAAATCATGTGGACCCCAACCCTCCCCGACGACGCGCAACCCCGCTACCTGGCCCTGGTCGAGGCGATCGCCCGGGCCATCGAACAGGGTGAGCTCAAGGTGGGCGAACGCCTGCCACCGCAACGTCGCCTGGCCTGGGCCCTGGGCCTGAATCCGAGCACCACCCAGCAGGCGTATCGCGAGGCGGCGGCGCGACATCTGGTGTCCGGCGAGGTCGGCCGGGGCACCTACGTATTGGCGGGGAGCAAGGAAGCTACGCTGTTTCGGCTGAAACAACGCGATCATGAGAGCACCTGCATCGATCTATCGACAAACGTGCCGGTCGTAGACGAGCAAGGGCAGGATCTCGAACAAGCCCTGCGCCAGGTCCTTCACCAGGGCCCGGCCCACGGCCTGGAACATTACCTCGGCGCCGAACAGTTGCTGCTGGGCCGATTGCAAGGTGCGAGCTGGCTCAACCTGCGCGGCCTGCAACTGACGGCCAGCCAGATACTGCTCTGTGGCGGCGCGCAACAGGGCGTGTTCAGCGTCCTGCTGTCGCTCTGCCAGCCCGGCGAGGCGGTGATGGTCGAAGCCCTGACCGCCCCGGGGATCAAGGCGGCCTGCCGGCAACTGCGCCTGCCCTTGCACGGCATCGCGATGGACCACCAGGGCATTCTTCCCGACGATCTCGACCGCGTGGCCCGTGCCAGCGGCGCCCGGGTAGTGGTGCTGACCCCGGCGCTGCACAACCCCACCGGCGCCAGCATGGGCGAACGACGCCGGCGTGATATCGCCGCGGTGGTCGAGCGTCTCGACTTGCTGCTGGTGGAAGACGACGTCTATGGCGCCCTGAGTGACGAGCCACCGCTGCTGCCGCTGCTCGGCGCCCGTGGCCTGCTGGTCAGCAGCCTGTCGAAAACCGTCTGCGCCGGCATGCGCCTGGGCTGGATCGCCGGCGATGAGCACTTGCTGGCGCAGATCGATCCCCATGCCCAGGCTACCCACTGGCAGATCGCCCCGCTGATGCTGGGCATCGCCGGACGCTGGATCGACGACGGCACTGCCGCGCGCAAGCTGGCCTGGCAGCGCGAAGAGGTGAGCCAGCGCTGGCGCCTGGCCCAGCGTCTGCTCGGGGCCGGGATGCAACCGGCAACGCCATCGCCGCATATCTGGCTGAACGGGCCGCGCCCCGGTGATGTGCTGGCTGCCGCCTGCCGCGGCAAAGGCGTCGAGGTGGTGCCGGCCCAGGTGTTCGCGGTCAAGCAGGGGCAACTGCCAGCCGTGCGTGTCAGCCTCACCGCCGCGCGCAGCCGGGCCGAGCTGAAACAGGCGCTGGAACGCATCGCGACCGTGTTCGAGGAATTCACAGCGCAGGATCCGGAGTGACAACCATGCCTACCCGCCTACACTCCAGCGCCATGGACGAACGTGAAGCTTTCTACCAACAGGCCAGCGAGCACCTGCGCCAGCAGGGTCCCGCCTGGGCTGCACATATCGAGGCCGTCGGGCCTTGCCAGCATGTACCGCTGCCGACCCGTGACCCGTACCAGGCACTGGTGCGCGCCATCGCCTACCAGCAGTTGCATGCCAAGGCCGCAGAGGCGATCCTCGGGCGATTCCTGGCGCTGTTTCCCGGGCAGGCGTTTCCGTCTCCCGAACAGTTGCTGGCGACCACCCCGGAACACCTGCGCGCCTGCGGCTTCTCGGGGCGCAAGATCAGTACCGTGCAGGCCGTGGCCCAGGGCCGGCTGGACGGCCTGGTGCCGGATCACGACGAGGCCCGGCTATTGGAACATGAGGTGCTGGTCGAGCGCCTGACCCGGCTGCCCGGTGTTGGTCGCTGGACCGTGGAGATGCTGCTGATCTATACGCTGGAGCAGATGGATATCCTGCCGGTGGACGATTTCGGGGTGCGCGAGGGGTATCGGCGGCTGCATGGGCTGGAAGCGCAGCCGACGCGCAAGCAATTGCTGGAACTGGGTGCGGCGTGGAGTCCGTACCGGACGGTGGCGGCGTGGTACCTGTGGCGGGTGCCGGCTAGGGGAATTTGAAAGCAAGCGGCGGAGTTTTTGAAAAGTCCCGCCACTTTAGGCTTCAAGCCAGTACATCCCTTAAGCGCGACCACGCCCCCTGTGGGAGCTGGCTTGCCAGCGATGAGGATGGTGGATTCACTATTGCTATCGCTGGCAAGCCAGCTCCCACAGGGACGGTGGTGACCTGACTATTGGAGAGATGCCCATGCGCCGCGAAAAAACCGCCATCACGGAATCCGACCCCCGCTGGCAAGCCCTGCTCGCCCGCGACGCCTCCGCCGACGGCACCTTCGTCTATGGCGTGCGCACCACCGGCGTGTACTGCCCGCCGTCCAGCCCGGCGCGACGGCCCAATATCGAGAATGTGGAATTCTTCGACACGCCCGCCGCCGCCGAAGCCGCCGGCTACCGACCGAGCAAGCGCCGTGGCAGCGACCAGGGCGAGCTGGCACGCCAGCACGCCGCCCAGGTAACCCGGGCCTGCCAGTTGATCGAGAGCGCCGAGATCGAACCCAGCCTCGAGCAACTGGCCGGCCAGGTGAACCTGAGCCCGTACCACTTCCATCGTGTGTTCAAGCGCGCCACGGGCCTCACGCCCAAGGCCTACGCCAGCGCCCACCGCGCCCGCAAGCTGCGCAATCAGTTGCAGCATGCCGGCTCCATCACCGAAGCGGTGTACGAAGCGGGGTTCAACGCCAATAGCCGCTTCTACGAGTCGAGCAATGCCCGTCTCGGCATGACGCCGGGCACTTACCGCGCGGGGGCGTGCATACCGACATCCACTTCGCCATCGCGCAGTGCTCGCTGGGCGCGATCCTCATCGCGCAAAGCACCAAGGGTATCTGCGCGATACTCCTGGGCGATGATCCCCAGGCACTCTTGCAGGACCTTGAAGATAAGTTCCCGAAGGCCAACCTGATCGGCGCCGATCAAGGATTCGAGCAGTTGGTGGCGCAGGTGGTGGGCTTCGTCGAAGCGCCGGGCATCGGCCTCGACCTGCCCCTCGACCTGCAAGGCACGGCTTTCCAGGAGCGGGTCTGGCAGGCGCTGCGCGAGATCCCGGCGGGCAGTACCGCCAGCTACGCCGAGATCGCCGAGCGTATCGGCGCACCGAAGGCGGTACGCGCAGTGGCCAAGGCCTGTGGCGCCAACAGCATCGCGGTGGCGGTGCCCTGTCACCGGGTGGTACGCAGCGACGGCAATTTGTCTGGTTATCGCTGGGGTGTGGAACGCAAGCAGCAACTTCTGGAGCGGGAGCGGCGCTGAAACCTATTCATTACATTAATTACATCAATCTATTTATTCGAACTATAAAGGTCCACCCATTAAAAAGCCCCGCGACTGGCGGGGCTTTTAAACGACTTGAAAGGTTATCAACCCTGGCTGCAACCGTCGCCCATCACCCGGTATTCGATAGTGTGGCGCTTGCCTTGATGATCTTCATAGACCATGGTGGCCGGAACCACCTCGCAGACATTGGCGACTTTCGACAGGCTGATGACCTTGGCGATATCCAGCTTGGTGCCGTAGGTGTACTGCTCGACCTGGGGCTGTGCTGCCTGGTCGGCAAGGGCGAACGAAGAGACGGCGAGCAGGGCTGCTGCAATTAATGCTTTCATGATTGTGGGCCTTTAAAGCAATCGAACCAACAGATTGACTTCATATGCCTGAGTGGCCGGAGAAGTTGTCATTTCAACTAAGCAAACATGACACGAAGTACCGATCCCGTTGGAACTTCCGAGTGGGGATGCACTTAGTCTACTGATCTGCTAAGTTCCTTGAATCACCAAGACTGACATTCACTGTTACAGTATTCGCAATAATTGCGCCCAACCCTTGCCCGAGGGGATACGCTGCAAATCCCGCCCCGGAGCATTCGCCTGTGCCAGAACGTCATCCAGCCCGCTGCAGCCGTCTTACCGCCACCGAGCGACCGCTACTGAACAAGTTCTACAAGACCCAGGGGTCGGCCATGCGCGCCAGCGAAGGTGGCGAAGCCTGGGTCGTGCGGGCGGGAGAGATCGTTGCCGCGCTGAATCTCACACCGGTGCCGGGCGGACAATGGCTGACCGGCCTGCTGGTGGCTTTTTCCTGGCGGGGGACAGGGATGGCGAGCCGCTTGATCGAAACGGCCTGCGCCGAACAGTGCACCTGGCTGTTCTGCCATCCGGACCTGCAAGGCTTCTATGAACGCCTGGGCTTCGAGGTGACCGAAGCGCTGCCACAGGCGCTGGCCGATCGCCTGGCCCGCTACCGGCGCAGCAAGTCGCTGCTGGCGATGTACCGCAGTCAGTCGTCGCTGGCCGGGTCGAGCCCCGGAACAGCACCTCGGTGTAGCCGAAACGGCTGAAATCATGGATGCGCGAAGGGTACAGGCGGCCGATCAGGTGGTCGCACTCATGCTGTACCACCCGCGCGTGAAAACCCTCGGCGGTTCGCCGGATCGGTTGGCCGTGGGGATCGACGCCTTCATAGAAGATGCTCTTGTAGCGGCTCACCACGCCACGCAGCCCGGGTACCGACAGGCACCCTTCCCAGCCTTCCTCCAGCTCGGTGCCCATGGGCGTGATCAGCGGGTTGAGCAGGATGGTCTGCGGCACCGGCTCGGCATCCGGATAGCGCTCGCTGCGCTCGAAGCCAAAGATCACCAGTTGCAGGTCGACGCCGATCTGCGGCGCCGCCAGGCCCACGCCACCGACATGGCGCATGGTCTCGAACATGTCGTCGATCAGTTGCTGCAGCTCGGCACTGCCGAACAGGTGCTCGGGGACCGGTGGGGCGATGCGCAGCAGGCGCTCGTCGCCCATCTTGAGGATTTCACGAATCATGGGTGGTTCGGCTCGCAGGTTCTGTTTCGGCGGCCGGGGCGTGATCGCGGCCGAGTCCGGAAACCTGGTTTGTAGCACGTTCCGGGGCGCCGTCGCCGGGTTGTTTTTCCCCCGGGTCCTTGCCCTCCTGCGACATATGCTCGATCACCGCGTTCATCTCCGCGCCCAACAGCAGCACCGCCGCAGAAATGTAGAAGTACAACAGCAGGACGATGATCGCCCCGATGCTGCCGTACATGGCGTTGTAGTCAGCGAACGTCTTGACGTAGTAGCCGAAGCCCAGGGAGGCGATGATCCACACCACCACCGCCAGCACCGACCCCGGGTGATGAAGCGGAATTCCTGCTTTACATCGGGCATCACGTAGTAGATCAGCGCCACCGCCACCATCATCAGCACGACGATGGCCGGCCAGCGGGCCACGGTCCAGATGGTCACGATGATGTCTTCCATGCCCACCTGCGACGCCACCCAGCTCATCACCTGCGGGCCCAGGACCATCAGCGCGGCGGCGGCCAGGAGCATGCCGGCGATGCCCACGGTATAGAAGATCGACAGCGGGATGCGCTTCCACACCGGACGCCCTTCGATCACATCGTAGGCGGCATTCATCGCGCTCATCATCAGGCGCACGCCGGCGGAAGCGGTCCACAGGGCGATGACGATACCCACCGAGAGCAGGCCGCCCTTGGATTGCTGGAGCTGGTCGATCACCGGGTTGACCTGCTCCAGCGCCTGCGGTGGCAGGACCAGCTCCGATTGCAGACGCAGCCAGGAAAAGAAGTCCGGCAGGTGCAGGAAACCGATCAGGGCAATGAGGAACAGCAGGAAGGGGAACAGCGAAAACAGCATCTGGTAGGCCAGTGCCGATGCGTAGGTGGACATCTCGTCGTCGAGGAACTCCTTGACGGTTCGCACCAGTACGCGGTGGACCGGCAGACCGCGTAAATGGGTAAGTCTCATTGGCGTCTCCTTGCGCTGCCCCAGGCTCAGTTACAAAACAGTCTAATAGACCCTGTTCACAAGGTCGCGATTCCGTCTGCCGGGTAAAAAAAACGGCCATCCAGGGATGGCCGTCTCTTTATGGCCCGCAGGCCGGTCAAGGCTTTTTCACGGCATCCTTGACCTTGCCCACGGTTTGCTGGGCTTCGCCCTTGAGCTCCTGGGCCTTGCCTTCGGCGCGCAGGCGATCGTTATCGGTCGCCTTGCCCACGCCTTGCTTGATATTGCCGACCGCTTCGTTGGCCATGCCTTTGACTTTGTCTTTGGTGCCACTCATGGGATTTCTCCTTGAAGGTATGTCGGAATCGACAATGAGTGGAGTAGCAGGCGAAGCGGGGAGTTTCATTTATTTTCAGCAGGGTAGATCAAGAGCATTGCGCCCACTGTGGGAGCGGGTTCACCCGCGATTACAATGGTGAACTCACTACCGCAATCGCGGGTAAACCCGCTCCCACAGGGTCCGCGGTGTACCCAGCCATTGCGAACAGCAGCTTTATGTTTGTGCACATTCCCCGCAAAATACCCGACCTTTCCAAGCGTCACTCGCAGGACACCCGCATGAAACTCGACAAGACCACCGCCATCGCCCGCCGCAACGAGGCGCTGGGGACTCCTGTACTGAACAGCGACAACACTCTGTTCGCCGTCCTGGACAGCAAGCGCAGCCTGTGGTGGTTCGATATCCCGGTGGCCTGGCTGCGCAAGAACAGCGACTTCGTCAACCTGCTGCTGCACAGCCCCGAGACCGACAAGCTGCAGCACCTGAAGATTCCGGTGCGCGACCTGCGCACCCATCAGGAAAAGATGGAAGTACGCAATCCGGGCAAACGTCGCTCCACCATCAGCCTGGCCTTGTCGGCCGACCGTGACTCGCTGCTGCGCGACCTGCGGCCCGGTGGCGAGAACCTGGACTTCTCCGGCTATCGCCAGCGCTGAACCGGAGCTGCCGGATCAGGGCAGCTCGATGCGGTTGTCATGGATGACGATCTGGCCGCTCTTGTACAAGGCGCCGATGGCCTTCTTGAAGTTGCCCTTGCTGACCCCGAACAGGTCGCTGATCACCTGCGGGTCGCTCTTGTCGCTCACCGGCAGCACGCCATCGGCGGCCTTCAGCCGAGCGAGGATCTGCTCGTGCAGGCTGCTGGCCGCGCCCTCGCCCACCGGCTGCAGGCTCAGGGCGATCTTGCCGTCGTCACGGATTTCCTTGATGTAGCCCTTTTCCTGCTTGCCCGAACGAAGGAACTTGAACACCTCGTTCTTGTGGATCAGGCCCCAGTGCTGGTTGTTGATGATGGCCTTGAAGCCCATCGGGCTCTGTTCCACCACCAGCAGGTCCACTTGCTGGCCGACCCGGTAGTTGGCCGGGGTCTTGTCCAGGTAGCGATCGAGCTTGGCGGTCGCGGTGATGCGCCGGGTGCGGCGGTCGAGGTAGACGTGCACCACGCAGTACTCGCCGGCGCGCATCTGGCGCTTTTCCTCGGAGTACGGCATCAGCAGGTCCTTGGGCAGGCCCCAGTCGAGGAAGATACCGATGCTGTTGATCTCCACCACCTTGAGGCTGGCAAACTGGCCGACCTGGACCTTGACCTTGTCGGTGGTGGCGATCAGCTTGTCCTCGCTGTCCAGGTAAACGAAGACGTTCAGCCAGTCGTCCACCTCGCTCGGCGTGTCCTTGGGGATGTAGCGCTTGGGCAGAAGGATCTCGCCCTCCGGACCGCCATCCAGGTACAGACCGAAGTCCGTGTGCTTGACCACCTGCAAAGTGTTGTAACGCCCAACTGAAGCCATGTCGAAATCCTCGCTGCGAGGCGCGCATTCTACACGCGATCGCGGTCGATCACCCTGCGCTTCGGCACTTTCACCGCTGGAAACAGCCACGAGGGCATCGCCTTGAACCCCTCCGGTCAAAGCTGCTCTATAAACACTGAGTACGCCAACGCAAGGACGCCGACCATGTCCGCTCGTCTATCACGCTGCCTGCGCCCGTTCCTGCTGGTTTTCACCAGCCTCCTGCTGCTGTCCTGCACACGCCTGGACCTGGCCTACCGCAACCTGGACGTGCTGGTGCCCTGGTCACTCGGCGATTACCTGGACATGAACCGCCAGCAGAAGAACTGGCTGAACGAGCGGCTCAAGGAAGAACTGTCCTGGCACTGCAAGACCCAGTTGCCCGGCTACCTGGCCTGGCTCGACAACATCCGCCAGATGGTCACCAGCAACCAGGTCACCGACCAGCAGTTGCAGCAACGCACCGTCGAAGCCCGTGCGGCAATCGCCCGCGTCGCCGAGCAGATCACCCCGTCGGCGGCGCAATTGCTGCGTGGCATGGATGACCAGCAGGTGCGCGAGATGCGCGAGAACTTCGCCAAGGACATCGAGGAGCGCCAGGCCAAATACGTGAAGACACCGCTGTCGCAGCAGATCGCCGAGCGCGGCGAACGCATGGAGAAACGCCTGTCGCCCTGGTTCGGCGGGCTCAGTCCGCAGCAAAAGGCACGCGTGGCCTCATGGTCGGCGCAACTGGGCGAGCAGAACCGCGCCTGGATCGCCAACCGTGCCCACTGGCAGGCCCAGTTCAGCAACCTGATGGACCAGCGCCACAGCGACAACTTCGAACCGCGCCTGGGCGAACTGCTCAAGGACCGCGAGCGCTTCTGGACTCCGGAATACCGCGTCGCCTTCGCCAATACCGAGGAGCAACTGCGCAGCCTGCTGGTGGACCTGATGGCCCAGAGCAGCGAGCAGCAGCGCCAGCAGCTGGATCAGCGGCTGGGCAAGGTGCGCAAGGATTTCAGTGAGCTGAAGTGCCTTAAAAGCTAAAGGGTCCGATCCTTGCGCCGGTACGGGAACACATCGATCACCTTGCCGGCGCGGATCTTGTCCTGCAGCCCTTTCCAGTAATCGGCATCGTACAGCTCGCCATGCAACTGGCTGAACAGCCGGCGCTGGCCGATATCGGCGAACAGGAACGGCGGGAATTCTTCCGGGAACACATCATGCGGGCCAATGGAATACCACGGCTCGCTAGACATTTCGTCCTCGGGGAAACGTGGCGGCGGAATATGGCGGAAGTTGGCCTCGGTGAGGAAGGTGATCTCGTCGTAGTCGTAGAACACCACCCGGCCGTGACGGGTGACACCGAAGTTCTTCAGCAACATGTCGCCCGGAAAGATATTCGCCGCCGCCAATTGCTTGATCGCCAGGCCGTAGTCGTCCAGCGCCTCGCGGACCTGGGCGTCGTTGGCGTTTTCCAGATACAGGTTGAGCGGGGTCATGCGCCGCTCGGTCCAGCAATGGCGCACCAGCACGGTATCGCCTTCCAGTGCAACGGTGGACGGCGCCACTTCCAGCAATTCCGCCAGGCACTCTGGCTCGAACTTGCTCAGGGGGAAGCGGAAATCGGAGAACTCCTGGGTATCGGCCATGCGCCCGACCCGGTCGACGCTTTTAACCAGGCGGTATTTCTCGATCACCGTGGCGCGGTCGACGTTCTTCGATGGCGAGAAGCGGTCCTTGATGATTTTGAACACGGTATTGAAGCCCGGCAGGGTGAACACGCTCATGACCATGCCGCGCACGCCCGGGGCCATGATGAAGCGATCGTCGGTGCTTGCCAGGTGATTGATCAGCGCCCGGTAGAACTCCGACTTGCCGTGCTTGTAGAAACCGATCGAGGTGTACAGCTCGGCAATGTGCTTGCCCGGCAGGATGCGCTTGAGAAAACCGACGAACTCCGCCGGCACCGGCACATCCACCATGAAGTAGGAACGGGTGAAGGAGAAGATGATCGACACATCGGCTTCGTCGGTGATCAGCGCATCGATCTCGATACCCTGGCCCTCGCGGTGCAGCAGCGGGATCACCAGCGGCCATTGCTCGTCGCGGGTAAAGATACGCCCGACCAGGTAGGCGCCCTTGTTACGGTACAGCACCGGGGAAAACAGCTCGACCTGGAGTTCCGGGTCCTTGCATACCCAGTCCGGCAGGTGCTCGCGCAGTTGCGTCTCCAGCCGCGCCAGGTCGCCGGGCAGGTCGGCGTAGGGCACGTCGAACCGATAGTCTTCGAAAATCATCGCCAGCAGGCCGGACAACTGTCCGTCGGGCCGGTAGATGCGGGTCTGCGCCGCGCGCTCGTGAGCCCTTAGCGAAGGCCGGGTGGTGTGGATGAACATGCAGCCGTCGCTGATCAGGTCATGGCTGAACAGGCTGCAGAAGATCGAGTTGTACCAGGTTTCCGCCAGTTCATCGTCCAGGCGCGGGTCGATCAGCCTGATGTAGGCGCTTTTCACCAGCGGCCACAGCGAGACGTCCAGCAGCACCTCGTCCTCGAATGCCTCGCGCAGGCCCGCACTGATTTCGGCCACCTTCTCCTCGTAGAGGTTGATCCGCGCCGCCGCCGCGCTCTGGATCTGCTGCCAGAGGGCCTGTTCGAAACGCTCGCGGGCGCCGTCGGTGATCTGGCGGAAATGCTCGCGGTAATTGTCGAAACCTTCGAGGATCATCCGGGCGATATCGGCGGCCGGCCATTGCTGGGGCATATCAGGACCTCTGGCAGAAGGACGAAAACCTGAGAGTAACCGGGGCGCTTCGTGCTGCACAGGGGTACACTCCGTTCCCCGTTCGCCCCGGAGAATCCCGTGAGCCCCATTGCCCTGTCCCGCCTGCTGATCCTCGCCGCCGTCTGGGGTGCCAGCTTCCTGTTCATGCGCATCATCGCGCCGGTGCTGGGAACGGTGCCGACGGCGTTCTTCCGGGTGACCATCGCCTGCGCCGGCCTGCTGGTGATGCTCGCCCTAATGCGGGTGCGCTGGGACTTCCAGGGCAAGTTCAAGGTCGCCCTGGTGCTGGGCATGATCAACTCGGGGATTCCGGCGACCTTCTATTCGGTGGCCGCGCAGGTGCTGCCCGCCGGTTACTCGGCAATCTTCAACGCCACCACGCCACTGATGGGCGTGTTGATCGGCGCGCTGTTCTTCCATGAAGCGATGACCCTGCCCAAGCTGTCGGGGATCTTCCTCGGCCTGCTCGGCGTGGGGATTCTCAGTGGCGCGGGCCCGGTGGCCTTCGACCTGAAACTGCTACAGGGTGCCCTCGCCTGCCTCGGCGCAACCACCTGCTACGGCTTTTCCGGCTTTCTCGCCAGGCGCTGGCTGGACCAGCGCGGCGGCCTGGACAGCCGCCTGTCCGCGCTGGGCAGCATGATGGGCGCGAGCCTCCTGCTCACGCCCCTGTTCGCCTGGAGCGTCGCCACCCAGCCACCGGCCAGCTGGGGTGGCTGGCCGGTGTGGCTGTCGCTGCTCGGCCTGGGCCTGCTGTGCACCGCCTTCGCCTACATCCTGTACTTCCGCCTGATCAGCGAGATCGGCCCGGTGAAATCCTCCACAGTGACCTTCCTGATTCCCGCCTTCGGCGTGCTCTGGGGTGCCTGGCTGCTGGACGAACCGCTGTCCACCGCACACCTCTACGGCGGACTGCTGATCGGCCTGGCCCTGTGGCTGGTGCTCAAGCCTGCGCGGGCCGGCGGAACACGAACAGCAGGCCGATGACGATCAAGGCCATGCCCAGCAGGCTCAGGGCCGCGAGGCGGTTGCCGAAGATCAGGTAATCCATCACCGCGGTCACCGCTGGCACCAGGTAGAACAGGCTGGTGACATTCACCAGGTTGCCGCGGGCGATCAGCCGGTACAGCAACAGGGTCGCCAGCACCGAGACCACCAGCCCCATCCACGCCACCGACAGCAGGAACTGCGGGTTCAGCTTCACCTCGAGTGGCTGCAACGGCGCGAACAATACGCACATCAGCAGCCCCGCCAGGTACTGCAGCGGCAGGGTGCCGAGAGGCTCGCGGGTGATGCGCTTCTGCATGATCGAACCACCGGTCATGCTCACCAGCGCCAGCAAGGCGAAGAGCATCCCGGACCAGGACATACCGCCCAGGCCGATGCCCTGCCAGACCACCAGGACCAGCCCCGTCAGCCCCAGGCACAGGCCGAACAGACGCCCCAATGAACGCCGGCGCTCCATCAGGACCACGGTCAGGATGGGCTGGACACCCATAACCGTGGCCATGACCCCAGGAGTGACCTTCAGGTCCAGCGCCAGCAGATAGAAGATCTGGTAGGCACCGAGCAGAATCCCGCCGGTCACCAGGGCCTGGCGGATAGCCGCAGGCTCGCGGGGCCAGCGCAGCTTGAGCAGCGGCCCCAGGAGTACCAGGGCGCCAAGGGCGAGAAGGAAGCGAATCAGCAGAAAAGCGAAGGGCGTAGCCTGGGCCAGCCCCAGTTTCGAGACAATCGCGCCACTGCTCCAGAGCAGGACGAACAGGCTCGTGGTGGCCGCCGAGGCCACGGAAGTCTTGTGCAGGAAAGACATGGATTTGCCACCTGTATTCGGGCAAGAAAGCCGATCGGACGGACTGCGAGGGCGCAGCCGGCCGGATTCAGAAACGTTGCGTGTGCAGCGGGCGTCAGCCCACTACCACCACTGCCACGACGGTTCTGACAGGTGGGGACTGGCTGATGGCCGGCTGCTGGAACCCGCGCACGACAACCACCGCGTCGGGCGCGGTAGCGAGTACTGGGGCTACAGGGGAAGCTGGCATGAGCGAGTCTTCGGGTGAGATGTAGAGGCTCAGGACTATAGGCCTGGCACTTTGATAGTGCAAGCCTTGAGGGCCTCATCGCTGGCAAGCCAGCTCCCACAGGGTTGTGGGAGCTGGCTTGTCGGATCGCCGCACCGCAGCGATGAGGCCCTCGAGAGCGAATCAGAACAACCAGCGGTACAGCAAGTAAGCCACCACCACGGCCAACACCGGCCGCAGCACACGGTAAGCCTTCGGATTGGCACGCTTGAAGGCTTTCACCCGCGTGCTGATGACGTTGCTGAACTTCTTGCTCCAGGCATAGGCCTGGTTGATCCCGCCGACCCGCTCGTCATCGGTGTTCTGCGGAGCAGTGGCGCGGCCGAGGAAGGCGCTGACCTTGCGGTTGATCTTGGTCATGAGCGGGCTGCTCAGCGGCCGCTCGACGTCGCAGAAGAGGATCACCCGGGTCATGTCGGTTTCGTTCTTGACCCAGTGCACATAGGTTTCGTCGAACATCACGTCCTCGCCGTCGCGCCAGGCGTACGGCTGACCATCGACGTAGATGCGGCAGTTGTCCGAGTTCGGCGTGGTCAGGCCCAGGTGATAGCGCAGCGAACCGGCGAACGGGTCACGATGCGGGTTGAGGTGGCTGCCACCCGGCAGCAGGGCGAACATCGCCCCCTTGACGTTGGGAATGCTGTTGACCAGCTCGACGGTCTTCGGGCACAGCAGCTCGGCCGACGGTAGGGCCTTGTCGTACCACTTCAGGTAGAAGCGCTTCCAGCCCTTCTTGAAGAACGAACCGAAGCCGGCGTCGTTGTCCTTCTCGGCGGCGCGGATATAGCCCTCGTCGAACAGGTGCATGGCCTCTTCGCGGATGGTCTGCCAGTTGTTTTTCAGGGGTATACGGATTTAATGGTTGATGGGGCACCTTTACCCCACCAACCTGATACCATTATCAGATGGTTGATAGATCGACTCCGTAGTTGAGTTCCTCTGCGAAGTCCGGCAGTCCGTAACCGATGGTTTTCTTGTAGAAAGGAGAGACCTTCGCAGTCGGTGCCTTCTTCTTGTGCTTCGTGGTGTAGAGCATTCGTGCCCGCATCACCTCGAAGGAGTAACCGCGCCCTTCACGGTTCTTGTCCTTGGCCAGTCGGTTGATGGACTCCGTGTAAGCGTTGGTGACGGGCATGTCCGTCTCGAAGTAGGTCATGGTCTCTTCGCGCCAGTTTCCCACTGCCCTGACCAGATCGCTCCAGACTTCCTTTTGGCCCTTCGGGATGGTGGCTATCCACTCGTCCAGGGCGGCTTCTGCCTGGAGCCGTGTGGTGGCGTCCCAGATGCCGTAGAAGCGCTCCTTGTGCTCGTAGGCGGCCAGCAGTTGCGGGAACGCGCCTGTCCAGGTCTCCATGATGAGGCGCTCCCGGTCTGAGACTTCGTGAGCGCGTTTCAGCAGGATTTTCCGGTCTCCCTTGAGAGTCCGGCTCTGGGACGGTTTCAGCTCCTTTCTGAGGCCCTTGCGCACTCTCTCTAGGGCATCGTTGGCCATGCGCACCACATGGAACTTATCGACCACGATACGGGCCTGGGGCAGCACAGCCTTGACCGCTGCCCGGTAGGGGTTCCACATGTCCATGCTGACGATCTCGACCTTCTGCCGGTCTTTCAGCTTCATCAGGTAGTTGGTCACCACGTCCTGGCGGCGGGTGGCCAGCAGGTCGAGCAGGGTTCGCTCCTCAATGTTGGTCAGAATGCAGCGGTAGCGCTTGTTCAGGTATAGCTCGTCAATGCCCAGGATGCGGGGCGTCTCGAAGCGGTGCCAGCGCCCCAGGAACTCGGCGCGGGCGTTGAAGATGTCGCGCACCGTCTTCTCGTCCAGGCCGGTCTGTGCCGCCACAAAGGTGTAGGGGTGGTTGAAGGATTCCTTCTCCACGTACTCATGCAGCCGCAGTGTCATACGGAATCCGTCCACCATCTCCGGTAGCTGGGGCCTGAATGTTGTCTTGCAGGCCCGGCAGGTGTATCGGCGGCGGACCACCCAGAGAGTGACCCGCTTGCCGTGGATGGGCAGATCACGATAGGGAACGTCACGCTTGCCGAACCGCACGAACTCACCCTGCACGCCGCACCCCTCGCAGGCTACTGGTGTAGGTGCTTCAAGCCGAAAATGTATGTCTTCATTCTGCTCATCAGAATCCACCAACTGGTACCCAGGAAGGCTTAACGAATTAATCATCTCCCGCCTTGATCAGAAAAACAGGTAGGTGGCGTAACCGGCAATCATCGCCATAGCAAAAATGACTGCTAAAAACGCCGCTAAAAGCTTCAGCGTGAACAAAGAGCGCAACAGAATGAGCTCAGTCAGGCTGGCTCCGGCACTGCCGATGATCAACGCTAGCACCGTCCCGGCACCCACGCCTTTGGCCATCAGAGCCGCTGCCAGAGGTATGACGGCTTCAGCGCGAATATACAACGGCACGCCGATGACAGCGGCAACTGGAATGGCAAAGGGATTATCTGGGCCTGCATACTGCTCCAATAAGTCAGTGGGCATGAAACCATAGATCACGCTGCCAATCGCAATACCGATGAGCAGGTAAGGCAACACATCGATAAAGTCCGACCAAGCTTCCCGCCACACACCACTGTACTTCCCTTCTTTCTTAACCGTGACAGTGGGTTGACTGTCACAGCATTCGCTAGACGTAGAGACTGTTGTCTTCCTATCAGCCCCGCAAGAAGCCGTCTTCGGAGTGGTGTCGCAGCTGTTGGTGCCGCAACTCGATGCGGTCGATGTAGCACTGCACGGGCTTGCTGATGAACTACATCCACTGCTCTCTTGTGTCGCCGTCCGGCGCACATAACGCTCGAAGCCAAGCGTGTGAAGCAGCCATCCGGCACCTACCGCGACCACCAAAGCGGCGAGCACATAGATAGCAGTAAGTGTCCATCCAAACGTGGCAACCAGCAGGCCGACGACGATAGGATTCAGCAACGGAGATGAGAAAAGAAACACCATCATCGGCCCAAAACCGGCCCGTGCCCGAATCAACCCTTTCAACATGGGGATAGTCGAGCAACTACAGAAGGGCGTTATAGCTCCTAAACCAGCAGCAAGAAAATAGCCTCGCTTCCCACTGGAAGTCAGTAACGCTTCCACCTTGGATGGTGGGATGTGACGTTGAAGAACTCCGACCAGCAAGCTAATGCCAATGAATAAAACCGATAGCTCGATAGCGAGAAAGGCGAACATGCCTAGAGCGTCTTGGAGTTGAGATGACATTCAATATTACTCCTATATTTCTAGTATTGTCGAAATGATGTACGCAGCCTACTTGCGTTTATCCGACCTGTCAACTATAATTCTAGAAACATCGAATTATTGGGGCGTGCTATGGATCACGAAAAGGTTGCAGCCAGCTTAGCTGAGCTAGGGAATAGTCACCGACTGTCCGTGTTCCGCTTTCTGGTCAAAGCTGGCCATGATGGGGCTTCGGTCGGAGATATCCAGAAGGGGCTGGGTATTCCTGCTTCGACGCTATCACATCACCTTGCGCGCATGGCCAAGGTAGGGCTGATCCGGCAGGAGAAACATAGCCGCACGATTGTCTGTATACCCGAGTATGGGCACCTAGAGAATTTGATCGGTTTCTTACAAGAGGAATGTTGTGCAGGTGTCCGGATTGCGCATGAACCAGAACCGCTTTGACGCTTGCCCAGCTCTCGCTGTCCTCCCTAGTCAGCATCGCTATGAAGACTCAGGCGAAGGTGGAAACAGAAAATTGGCAGTAGAGTAGGCTGAAGAGGATCAATCAGATAATCCGCTGAGAAAGATTTTCTTCTTTACATCTTTGGCATTTTATCAACCAGAAATTCCGGATACCCTTTTTCAGTACATCCAGCTCAGGGAAGCGCTCGCGGTCCAGGTACGGCTTGGACGGCACCCCGGAGAACAGGTACATCAGCGAGTTATAGGGGGCGAACAGCGCCGAATGGTTGACGAACTGGCGCAGCACCGGCAGCCGGGCCTTGCCGCGCAGGTGCACGAACAGGACGCTGCCGAAGAACAGCAGCAGCACGCCTGCCTTGGCGACAAAGGAAAAAGTCATTCAATGCTCCTGGAAGTCTCGTTCAGGCTCAGGGCCGGAAATTGGCCATGATAAACCGAACAGGCCCCGGCAAGAACAACCGGCGCCTGATAGACAGTGTTGGGGATTTTGTAATAACCGTCGGGAGGGTGCATTGTCCCGGGTCAAGCTGTGAACTCACTGGCCCTATCGCTGGCAAGCCAGCTCCCACAGGTACTTGCACATCTCTCAAGACCTGTGCTGGCCCTGTGGGAGCTGGCTTGCCAGCGATGAGGCCATCAGCCACAACACAAAGGTTTGCTCTTACTGCTGGTTCTCCTGGTCGGTGAACAGGTCACTGAACAGCATGCTCGACAGGTAGCGCTCGCCCGAGTCCGGCAGGATCACCACGATGGTCTTGCCCTGCATTTCCGGCTTCTCGGCCAGGCGCACGGCGGCAGCCATGGCCGCGCCGCAGGAGATCCCGCAAAGAATCCCTTCTTCCTGCATCAGGCGCAGGGCCATGGCCTTGGCCTCGTCGTCGCTGACCTTTTCCACCTGGTCGACGATGGACAGATCGAGGTTCTTCGGCACGAAACCGGCGCCGATACCCTGGATCTTGTGCGGGCTGGGCTTGATTTCCTCGCCGGCCAGGGCCTGGGAGATGACCGGCGAAGCGATCGGTTCCACGGCAACGGAGAGGATGGCCTTGCCCTGGGTGTTCTTGATGTAGCGCGACACTCCGGTAATGGTGCCGCCGGTACCGACGCCCGCCACCAGCACATCCACCGCACCGTCGGTGTCGTTCCAGATTTCCGGACCGGTGGTCTTCTCGTGGATCGCCGGGTTGGCCGGGTTATCGAACTGCGCCGGCATGAAGTATTTCTCCGGATCGCTGGCGAGGATCTCGTTGGCCTTCTCGATGGCGCCCTTCATGCCCTTGGCCGGCTCGGTCAACACCAGTTCGGCGCCCAGCGCCTTGAGCACCTTGCGGCGCTCGATGCTCATCGACGCCGGCATGGTCAGCAGCAGCTTGTAGCCACGGGCGGCGGCGACGAAGGCCAGGCCGATGCCGGTGTTGCCCGAAGTCGGCTCGACGATGGTCATGCCCGGCTTGAGCCGGCCGCTGCTTTCGGCGTCCCAGACCATGTTCGCGCCGATCCGGCATTTGACCGAATAACCCGGGTTGCGCCCTTCGATCTTGGCCAGGATGGTCACCCCGCGCGGGGCGATGCGGTTGATCTGCACCAGCGGCGTATTACCGATGGAATGGGCGTTGTCAGCGAAGATACGGCTCATGGCAGGAGGTCCTTTTGGCACCGAGCTAAAAAAACAAGGGTAAGCCTGCCATGGGGGTGCGTCTACCCCGGTCGAACTCCATGCAAGCGAGCGCGGTCAACCTTTCATCCGGGATCTGGAGGCTCCGATGAAACGTCGCTATAGCTGGCCCTTGACCACGCTGGCCGGCCTTCTCGTGCTGTTGCTGGCTCTGCACCTGTCGCTGCCGTGGCTGGTGCGCGACTACCTGAACGGCAAGCTTGCCGACATGGGCGATTATCGCGGCCAGATCGCCGACGTTGACCTGGCCTGGTGGCGCGGAGCCTACAAGATCAACGGCCTGACCATCGTCAAGACCACAGGCAAGGTGCCGGTGCCGTTGCTCGATGCACCGGTGATCGACCTGTCGGTGAGCTGGCATTCGTTGTGGTACGACCATGCCGTGGTCGGCGAAGTGACCTTCCTCAACCCCGAACTCAATTTCGTCGACGGCGGCAGCAAGCAGGCCTCGCAGACCGGCCAGGGCACCAACTGGCGGCAACAGCTGGAAAAACTGCTGCCCATCACCCTCAACGAGGTGCTGATCCAGGACGGCACCCTGACCTTCCGCAACTACAACTCCAAACCGGCGGTGGACCTCAAGGCCACCCAGCTCAACGCCAGCATCCACAACCTGACCAATGTGGTGGACAAGCAAGGCCGGCGCGACGCCACCTTCGACGGCAAGGCCCTGCTGGTGGGCGATGCGCCGGTGGAGAGCCAGGCCACCTTCGATCCGCTGAGCAATTTCGAGGATTTCAAGTTCCGCCTGCGCGCCACCGACATCCAGTTGCGCCGCCTGAACGACTTCGCCAGCGCCTATGGCAAGTTCGACTTCAAGGCCGGCCACGGCGACGTGGTGATCGAGGCCGAGGCCGAAAAAGGCCGCCTGACCGGCTATATCAAGCCGCTGCTGCGCGATGTCGAGGTGTTCGACTGGCAACAGGACGTGGAGAACAAGGACAAGAACATTTTCCGCTCGGTCTGGGAAGCGCTGGTCGGCGCCACCGAGACGGTGCTGAAGAACCAGCCGAAAAACCAGTTCGCCACCCGGGTCGAACTGTCCGGCAGCGTGCACCAGAGCGATGTCAGCGCCTTCGAAGCCGTGCTGCAGATCCTGCGCAACGGCTTTATCCAGGCCTTCAACGCACGTTACGAGCGTTCCGCGCCCAAGTCTGACTGAGTCACCGAGTGACGGCCCATTCAGAGACTGAATGGGCCGTCTGCGTTCCCACTGTGTAGGGCGGCGGGTATAGTCGCGTATGACATTTTTCTGCCGGATGGATCATTCCCGGCATCCGTATTCATGAGGATGGACAGATGAAGTTCGAAGGCACCAGCGCATACGTCGCCACAGACGACCTGAAACTGGCGGTCAATGCGGCGATCACCCTGGAGCGGCCACTGCTGGTCAAGGGCGAGCCGGGCACCGGCAAGACCATGCTCGCCGAGCAACTGGCCGCCTCCTTCGGTGCCAAATTGATCACCTGGCATATCAAGTCCACCACCAAGGCCCACCAGGGCCTTTATGAGTACGATGCGGTCAGCCGCCTGCGCGACTCGCAACTGGGCGTGGACAAGGTCCACGACGTGCGCAACTACCTGAAGAAGGGCAAGTTGTGGGAAGCCTTCGAATCCGAGGAGCGGGTGATCCTGTTGATCGACGAAATCGACAAGGCCGATATCGAGTTCCCCAACGACCTCTTGCAGGAACTCGACAAGATGGAGTTCTACGTCTACGAGACCGACGAAACCATCAAGGCCAAGCAGCGTCCGATCATCATCATTACCTCGAACAACGAGAAAGAGCTGCCGGACGCCTTCCTGCGCCGCTGCTTCTTCCACTACATCGCCTTCCCCGACCGCGAGACGCTGCAGCAGATCGTCGATGTGCACTACCCGAACATCAAGAAGGACCTGGTCAGCGAAGCGCTGGACGTGTTCTTCGACGTGCGCAAGGTCCCGGGCCTGAAGAAAAAGCCGTCCACCTCCGAACTGGTCGACTGGCTGAAGCTGCTAATGGCCGACAACATCGGCGAGGCCGTGCTGCGCGAGCGCGATCCGACCAAGGCCATCCCGCCGCTGGCGGGTGCCCTGGTGAAGAACGAACAGGACGTGCAACTGCTCGAACGCCTGGCCTTCATGAGCCGCCGCGGCAACCGCTGAGGCCAGGGGGCGAACGCCATGCTGCTCAATCTGTTCAATGAAATGCGCGCCGCCAAGGTGCCGGTGTCGGTGCGCGAACTGCTCGACCTGATCAACGCTTTGCAAAAGCGCGTCACCTTCGCCGACATGGACGAGTTCTACTACTTGTCGCGGGCGATCCTGGTCAAGGACGAACGGCATTTCGACAAGTTCGACCGGGCCTTCTCCGCCTACTTCAAGGGCCTGGAGAACCTCGATCAGCACCTGGAGGCGCTGATTCCGGAGGATTGGCTGCGCAAGGAGTTCGAGCGCCAGCTGACCGATGAAGAACGCGCACAGATCCAGTCCCTGGGCGGGCTGGACAAGCTGATCGAAGAATTCAAGAAACGCCTGGAAGAACAGAAAGGACGCCATGCCGGCGGCAACAAGTGGATCGGCACCGGCGGCACCAGCCCGTTCGGCTCGGGCGGATTCAACCCCGAGGGGATCCGCGTCGGCGAGGCCGGCAAGCGCCAGGGCAAGGCGGTCAAGGTCTGGGACCAGCGCGAGTACAAGAACCTCGACGACCAGGTCGAGCTTGGCACGCGCAACATCAAGCTGGCCCTGCGCCGCTTGCGCAAGTTCGCTCGCCAGGGCGCGGCGGACGAGCTGGATATCGACGGCACCATCGACCACACCGCCCGCGACGCCGGGCTGCTAAACATCCAGATGCGCCCGGAGCGACGCAACAGCGTGAAACTGTTGCTGCTATTCGATATCGGCGGCTCGATGGATGCTCACGTGAAGATCTGCGAGGAACTGTTCTCGGCCTGCAAGACCGAGTTCAAGCACCTTGAGTATTACTACTTCCACAACTTCGTCTACGAATCGGTGTGGAAGAACAACCTGCGCCGCACCTCGGAGCGCACCTCGACCCTGGACCTGCTGCACAAGTACGGCGCCGACTACAAGGTGGTGTTCGTCGGTGACGCGGCCATGGCGCCGTACGAGATCACCCAGCCGGGTGGCAGCGTCGAGCACTGGAACGAAGAGGCCGGGTATGTGTGGATGCAGCGCTTCATGGAGAAATTCAAGAAGCTTATCTGGATCAACCCGTATCCGAAGGACACCTGGAACTACACGGCCTCGACCAATATCGTCCGCGAACTGATCGAGGACCGCATGTATCCGCTGACCTTGCGGGGGTTGGAGGAAGGTATGAGGTTCCTGTCCAAGTAGGAGGGTGTTCTTGAGGGCCTCATCGCTGGCAAGCCAGCTCCCACAGGGATCGCTGAACCTGTGGGAGCTGGCTTGTCGGACCGCCGCACCGCAGCGATGAGGCCCTATCAGCCAGCAAACCTCTTGAGCCATGCCTGCATTTCAGCCCAGGCCAATTCCTGCAGCACCGCCCTGAACCTCACCCGCTCCCCGGGCAAGCACTGCGCCAGCCGCGCCAGTGCCAACGGCGTCAACGCCCCCAACCGCGGATACCCGCCAATCGTCTGCCGGTCGTTGAGCAACACGATCGGCTGCCCGTCCGGCGGCACCTGCACCGCGCCCAGCGGGATGCCCTCGGAGATCATCGGGCTGCCCTGATAACGCAAGGCCGGCCCAAGCAAGCGAATGCCCATGCGATCGCCGCGACTGTCCAGTTGCCACGGGCTGTTGAACGCATCGAACAGGCTTTGCCCGCTGAATTCGCCCAACTGCGCGCCCATCACCAGGTCCAGGCACGCCTCGCCTTCCAGCCCCGGACGCAGCAACTCGGGCACGCTCCCCCGCCCCGCCGCTGCCCCTGCAAAGCGCAACTCATCGCCCTTGACCAAGGCACGACCTGCGCCATCCGGCCCGCCCAGTTGCTCGCGAACCACGGTTGCGCAACTGCCCAGCACCTGGGGCGCATCGAAACCACCCGGCGCCGCCAGGTAGGCCCGGGCACCGAGCAACGGCTGGCTGAACTGCAAGCGCTGCCCCTGGCGCAATACAAAGCTGCGCCACGGTTTCAGCGGCTCGCCGTCGATCCGCGCGTTCAGGTCCGCGCCGGCCAGGGCCAGAACACAATCCGCGTCGGCCTCCACGGCAAAACCGCCCAGGGTGATTTCCACCACTGCCGCTTGCGCCGGGTTATCCAGCAGCCAGTTGGCCCAGCGCGCCGACACCCAGTCCAATGCGCCACCCTGGGTCACGCCAAGATGACGTACACCGAAACGGCCCTGGTCCTGAAGCTGACACAGGGGCGTGCTGGCCTCGATCCGCAGGTGGTTCATGGTTGTTCCTCCAGCGGCGAGTCGTCACCTCCCAGCCTGGTGAATTCATCCCGCCCGATAGCCACGAAACGTACCCGGTCGCCCGGCTGCAACAGGCTGTAGCCATCACGGTCACGGTCGAACAGCGCAGCGGGCGTACGCCCGATCAGGTTCCAGCCACCCGGCGACAAGGCCGGATAGGCTGCCGTCTGCCGCTCGGCAATTCCCACGCTGCCCGCCGCCACGCGCTTGCGCGGCGTCGCCAGGCGGGGCGAGGCCAGGGATTCCTCTACCAACCCCATGAAGGCGAAACCGGGGGCGAAACCAAGGGCAAACACCTGGTATTCACGCCCGGTATGCCGCCGGACGATCTCGCTTTGCGCAACGCCACAACGCGCCGCCAGCACCTTGAGTTCCGGGCCGACACTGGCGTCGTACCACACCGGAATGTCCATGCGCCGCCCTGCCCTGCCACTGTCCGGCTGCAGATCGCGCAACGCTTCGCCGATCAGGCTGCGCGCCTCGCCAGGTGAGCAATCGAACTGGATCATCAGCGTGGTGTAGGACGGTACCAGTTCCACCAGTCGCGTGCCGAACACCTGCCGCAGGCGCCGGCTGGCCGCCAGCATCCAGGGCATGTGGGCTTCGTCGATGGACTCGAACAGGCGCAGCATCAGGCAGTCGATGGCGACCGCTTCGATCCTTGGCTTCATGGGGTCTTCAGGGCATCCAGGGCCTGGCGGATCTGGCGCACGGCGGCCAGCGAGCTTTGGTTGTCGCCATGCACGCAGAGGGTCTGGGCGTGCAGCGTCACGGCGCTGCCGTCGATGGCGGTAAGCGGTTCGCCACGAGCCAGGCGCAGGGCCTGCTCGACGATCAGTGCCGGGTCGTGATGCACCGCCCCCGGCAGGCGGCGGGAAACCAGGTGGCCGTCAGCGTCGTAGGCTCTGTCGGCGAAGGCCTCGAACCACAGCGGCACACCGATTTCAGCGCCCAGGGCCCGGGCAACGGTATCGTCGGCAGTGGCCATCAGCATCAGCGGCAACGGCGGGTCATAGGCGGCCACGGCTTCGAGCACGGCGCGCAGCTTGCGGTGGTCGGCCATCATGTCGTTGTACAGCGCACCATGGGGTTTGACGTAGGACAAGTGCGTGCGCTGGACCCGGCAGATGCCGTCCAGCGCGCCGATCTGGTAGTGCAGCAGGTCGCGGATTTCCTCGTTGCTACAGGCCATGGAGCGGCGGCCGAAGCCGGCCAGGTCCTGATAGGACGGGTGGGCGCCGATCCGCACCTGGTGCTGCACCGCCAGGGCGACGGTCTGGCGCATGATCCCGGGATCGCCGGCATGGAAGCCGCAGGCGATATTGGCGCAATCGACGAAGGGCATGACCTCGGCGTCCAGACCCATGGTCCAGTTGCCAAAGCTCTCGCCCATATCGCAGTTCAATAGCAGACGGCTCATGGCGGGCTCCGTTGAAGAGATGAAGTTAACGCCAGCTTGGCTGCACGGCCTTGCGCCGACCACCCATGATCACCCAGCCGATCAGCAGCAGAATGCTCTCCACCACCAGGGCGAAGATCAGCGCACAGCCCACGCCCCAGGCCGCGGCCTCGGGCGTGAGCAGAATCTGGTAGCTGTAGCCCTTGAAGGTTTCCTCGCGGATCGCCGGGTCGGGCTGGGTCAGCACATGCCAGGTGCGGCTGGCCCAGCCGGCCTGCAACGCCTGCCATTCGCTTTCCAGCATGCGGTTGCGGGCGACCAGGCTGTCGATGCTCTCGGCATCGCTCTGGAACACCGGGTCGTCGCTGGCGCGGTAATGCCGCACCAGGGCCTGGAGATCACCGTTGAAGAAACGCTGGGCGGTCTGCTGGAAGCCCTTCAGGCCCTCGCGGGACTCCAGCACGTGGGCTTGCACGCGCTGGCTGTAGTCATTGACCAGGCCGGGCACCTGGACGCCCAGCAACAGACCACAGGTGAACAGGATCAACCGCAGGTAGCTTCTCAGCATTTGGCTCGTCCTTAGCGGGTCTGGCCCTTGGCGATGCATTCGCCCTTGCGCCACAGGCCCCATTGGCCGGGCTCGTAGCGGTTCCAGGTTTCGTTTTCGGTCAGCGCTTCGGTGGTGATGACCGTGACCACATCGTTGGGCGTGGTTTCGGCATGGAAGTCGACGATCATGTCCACGTCCTTGAGCCGCGCCGGGCCGAATGGCGCACGCCGGGTGATGTGCACCAGCTTGGTCGAACAGAAGCAGAACAGCCAGTCGCCATCGCTCAGCAGGCAGTTGAACACGCCCTTGCCACGGTATTCGGCACAGGCCTGCTCCAGCACCGGCAGCAGTTGCTCGACGTCCACCGGCTCGGGAAAGGCTTCACGGATGCGGTTGAGCAGGTCGCAGAAGGCCGCTTCGCTGTCGGTGTCGCCGATCGGCCGGTAGAAGCTGGTCAGGCCATTGAAATCGGCGAGCTGGCCGTTGTGCGCGAAGCACCAGTTGCGCCCCCACAGTTCGCGGACGAAGGGGTGGGTGTTGGACAGGCAGACCTTGCCGACGTTGGCCTGGCGGATATGGCCGATCACCACTTCGCTCTTGATCGGATAGCGCTGCACCAGGCTGGCGACTTCCGATTCGCAGCTTGCCGCCGGGTCCTGGAATACCCGCAGGCCGCGGCCTTCATAGAAACCGATGCCCCAGCCGTCACGGTGGGGGCCGGTACGGCCACCACGCTGCATCAGGCCGGTGAAGCTGAAAACGATGTCGGTAGGGACGTTGGCGCTCATGCCCAGGAGTTCACACATGCTCGGGCCTCCAGTTACAGACGTGGTTCGAGACGCTGGCGCGCCCCGCCCGGCGGCGCCTCGGGTGGCTCGTCGCGATAGCGCGCACGGCTATCGGCGGGCTCGGCCTGGATTTCCTCGGCCTCGCGCTTCTTCGCAGCTTCAACGCGTTCGCGGCGCGCCCGGGCGCGAGCCTCCAGGGGCATGCGGATGGCAACGAAGATCAGGTACAGGGCGAAGGCGATCATGCCGTACATCGCCAGGTCGGCGGCAGCGCGCCAGACGTTGTTGCCGACCTTGAAGGCCAGGTCCAGGGCGCTGATGGCGATGGCCGGGGCGAAGATGTCCTTGGCCGGATCGACGATGGTCGGGGTGAACAGCAGCACGGCCAGCAACACCCGCAGCGGCTCGCGCAGCCAGCGCCACATCCAGCCGGTCAGGCGAAAGCCCACCCACAGGCAACCCAGGGCGGCCAGGGCATACAGGCCCCAGGCGAACAGATAGTCGTTTTCGGTCATGGCGTCCGTGGTAGGTAGGCAAACAGGCGCTTATGATAGCGATTTTTCCGCGCGCAGGCGCCCCCCAGCCAAGGAACCGCATATGTCCTCTTCCGCCCGAGCCCTGTCCGCCCCGATCGCCCGCCGGGGCGAAGGCGCGGATCCCTATGCCTGGCTGCAGGAACGCGACGCTCCCGAGGTGATGGCCTACCTGGAGGCCGAGAACGCTTTCCAGGAGGCGCAACTCGCCGGCCAGGCCGGCTTGCGCGAAACCCTGTTCGAGGAAATCAAGGGCCGCATCCTCGAAACCGACCTGTCCCTGCCCTCGCCCTGGGGCCCTTATCTGTACTACACCCGCACCACCGCCGGCGACGAATACGCCCGACACTATCGCTGCCCACGCCCGGCCGATGATTCCAACACGGTGGACGAAAGCCGCGAGGAACTGCTGCTCGACCCCAACGCACTGGCTGCCGGCGGCTTCCTCAGCCTGGGCGCCTTCAACGTCAGCCCGGACCACCAGCGCCTGGCCTACAGCCTGGATACCAGCGGCGACGAGATCTACACCCTGTACGTCAAGGAGCTGGCCAGCGGCGCGATCAGCGAACTCCCGTTCGACGATTGCGACGGCAGCATGACCTGGGCCAACGACAGCCAGACCCTGTTCTTCACCGAGCTGGACGACACCCACCGGCCGTTCCGCCTGCACCGCCACCGCCTCGGCAGCGCCGAGGCCGAGCCGGTCTTCGAGGAAAACGACGGGCGCTTCTTCCTCCACTGCTACCGCTCGAGCTCCGAGCGCCAGTTGGTGCTGTCGCTCAACAGCAAGACCACCAGCGAAGCCTGGGTACTGGATGCCGACACCCCGGGCGGCACGTTCGCCTGCCTGGCGCCACGGGTCGAAGGCCATGAATACGACGCCGACCACGGCAAGCTCGACGGCGAATGGCGCTGGTTCGTGCGCAGCAACCAGGACGGCATCAACTTCGCCCTCTATCACGCTCCCGGTGACCGCGTGCCCACCCGCGACCTATGGCAGGTACTGGTGCCCCACAGCGACACGGTGATGATCGAGGGCCTGACCCTCAATGCCGGCGCCCTGACCCTGAGCCTGCGCGAGGGCGGCCTGCCGATCATCGAAGTGCGCCCTTGCGGGCTGCCGGCCTACCGGGTGCAACTGCCGGACGCTGCCTACAGTCTGTACGTACAGGACAGCCTGGAGTTCACCAGCACGCGCATTCGCCTGCGCTACGAAGCCCTGAACCGCCCGGCCCAGGTGCGCCAGCTGGACCTCGCCACTGGCGAACAGGTGGTACTCAAGCAAACGCCGGTGCTTGGCGAGTTCGATGCCGACGCCTATGTCAGCCAGCGCCTCTGGGCACAGGCCAGCGACGGCACGCGGGTGCCGATCAGCCTGGTCCAGCGTCGCAGCGACCTTGGCCAGCCGGTGCCGCTCTACCTGTACGGCTACGGCGCCTACGGCGAAAGCCTCGATCCGTGGTTCTCCCATGCCCGCCTGAGCCTGCTGGACCGCGGCGTGGCCTTTGCCATCGCCCACGTGCGTGGCGGCGGCGAGCTGGGCGAAGCCTGGTACCGCGCCGGCAAGCAGGAACACAAGGCCAACACCTTCAGCGACTTCATCGCCTGTGCCGAACACCTGATCGCGTCCGGCATCACCCGCGCCAGCCAGCTGGCGATCAGCGGCGGCAGCGCCGGCGGCCTGTTGATCGGCGCGGTGCTCAACCAGCGTCCCGAGCTGTTCAAGGTGGCGATTGCCGAGGTGCCGTTCGTCGACGTGCTCAATACCATGCTCGATCCGGACCTGCCGCTGACCGTCACCGAATACGACGAATGGGGCAATCCCCAGGAGCCGGAGGTTTACCAACGGATCAAGGCCTACGCGCCTTACGAAAACCTGAAGGCCCAGGCCTATCCGTCCTTGCTGGTGATCGCCGGCTATAACGATAGCCGCGTGCAGTATTGGGAAGCGGCCAAGTGGGTGGCGAAGCTGCGGGTCACCAAGACCGACGGCAATCCGCTGCTGCTCAAGACCGAGCTGGGCGCCGGCCATGGCGGCATGAGCGGGCGCTACCAGGGCCTGCGCGACGTGGCGCTGGAGTACGCCTTCGTGCTGGACGAGCTGGGTGTGGCGAGCGTCTAGTCCTTGGTCTTGTCCATAGTCTTGTCCGGCGTCGGCATCAGCCCCGGCAGCGGTTGATCCTTGGGCGGCGATGGCAATGGCATGGGCGGCAGCAACGGGCCGCCCGGCCTGCCGTCGCCGGCCTTCGGTGGCATCGATGGGGTGATTTGCGGATAGGGCGTGGGCGTCGCGGTACCCGGCGCCCCGGGCACCGGCGCGATCACGCGCGGTTGCAGGTCGTCGGCCTGGGCGGTGGCCAGGCTGGCGACGCAATACAGCAGGATGCTCGTCAGACGCATGCGGGGCTCCTGGTCGAGGTCATGCCATACAGACTACTCCGCCATGTAGCGGATTGCCTGCCCAGGAAGCGGTACTGGCGCTAAACTGACGGCGAAACCGTGCCAACCCAAGCCTGAACAGGTAAGAACATGACTGACGCCTCCTCCGCCGCTGCCACCGCGCGGCTCGACCGCATCCTCGCCGACGCCAAGCGCGACGATGAACGGGGCTACCGGCAGAAAGCCCTGCGCATGTACCCGCATGTCTGCGGCCGCTGCGCCCGGGAGTTCTCCGGCAAGCGCTTGAGCGAACTGACCGTGCATCACCGCGACCATAACCACGACAACAATCCCCAGGACGGCTCCAACTGGGAACTGCTGTGCCTGTACTGCCACGACAACGAGCATTCGCGCTATACCGACCAGCAGTACTTCAGCGAAGGCTCGCTGAGCACGCCGTCCATCGCCAAGGCCACGCACAACCCCTTCGCCGCCCTCGCCGGAATGCTCAACAAGAAGGACTGAAGTCGCAGCACGCCGCGCCGAGCCCGTATAATCGCGTCTTTTTTGCGAAGGGCCCGGCACGTGGCGAACAAAAGGTACAGCTGCATCGGCCTGTACAACCCCAAATCCCCTGAAAACGTCGGTTCGGTGATGCGCGCCGCCGGCTGCTATGGCGTGAACTCGGTGTTCTACACCGGCAAGCGCTACGAACGCGCTCGCGACTTCGTCACCGACACCAAGCGGGTTCACTACGACATCCCGCTGATCGGCATCGACGACCTGCAGAAGATCATTCCCCTGGGCTGTACCCCGGTGGCCGTGGAACTGGTGGAAGGCGCTCGGCCCCTGCCGGAATACACCCATCCGGACCGTGCCATCTACATCTTCGGCCCCGAGGACGGCAGCCTGGACGACGACGTCCGCGCCTGGTGCGAGGAGACCATCTACATCCCGACCAACGGTTGCATGAACCTGGCCGCCACGGTCAACGTCGTGCTTTACGACCGCATGGCCAAAGGGCTGAACACCCGCTCCGGGCCGCGCTTCAAGTAAGCGATTGAACGCCGGGCGCAAGCCGGCGGTCTGCTGACTATCACGTCACTCAAGAGGAGAAGCGCTCATGCGCCAGAAGCCAGAGATTCCGGCAACGCCCTTTCAGAGCAAACCCGAGCACAACGTCCAGGGCTGGGAGCGAGCGGGCTCGGTATTCACCGGGGTAGTGATGCTGGGCAAGGGCCTGCGTCGTGGCGGTCTGTTCGGGCTGGTCCAGATGGCCATTGGCGGCGCCGTGCTGGCCCGCGGGGTCACCGGGCATTGTTCGGCGAAAAGCCTGCTGGAGAAAGGACGCCAGGACCTGGACGGGATCCGGGCGAAGATCGAACGCACCGGAAGCGAGCTGAAGTCGTTGAAGGATGCGGCGGAGGCGGCGACCAAGAGTGCCACCGTGACCGGGAACGATTCGCTGGTCAGTCCAAAACCCTGAGATTTGCTGTGCTCTTCAGGGCCTCATCGCTGGCAAGCCAGCTCCCACAGGTTGAGTGCAGATCTTGAGATCACTGCAGCCCTGTGGGAGCTGGCTTGCCAGCGATAGGGCCCTGAAGGTCGGTCACTGAAGCAGCGGAGTGCGCAAAACCTCCGACTCCCGCCCCATTACACTCTCGGCCAACTGCACGAACTCCGCCGTACTCACGCTGTTCATCCGCATCAATGCCCGCACCAGATCGTCCAGCGACTGCTTGTTGTGAGTATGAACACGGATTTCCCGATCCAGCGCCTGCAACAGCAACACCGCGCGGGCGATGGTCGCTCCGCTGGCCTGCTCGCCGCGCAGGCTGGTCACCGCCTTGCCTTCCTTGTTCAGGCGCTTCTGCAATGCCTGGTAGCGGTCATCACTGATGCCACCGGCCCGGCGCAGCAGCTCGGTAGCGTAGTACTCCGCCAGCCCCTCGCCGATCCAGTCGCTGCCTTCACGGTCGTTGATCCGCGCAAACACCCGCACCAGCTCGCGCAACAACGGGCTGCTGCCGTTTTCGCTGACCAGCGCGCTGGCACTGTTGAGGTAGATGGAGTCGTGCGCAGCCCGTGCGCCTCGCCATAGATGTTCACGGGCGCCGACCAGCAGCAGTTTCGCTGGATTGCGCGGGAACACCGCCTGGTACTGCGGCCAGACGAAGGTCAGCAAGGTCAATGCATCCATGCGGCGCTGCCCCTGCCCGACCGGACCGGCCACGCTGACCTCGGTCTCGCCCAGGCGGGCACGTCGCACACCTACCGTACCGGCGAGCATCCAGCCGGTCGGACGGTCGAACAGGCGCGAAACGTTGTCGATGCGAAAACGCTGCTTGCCAATCCGCGGCCATGCCGTCTCGATGCTGTTCCAGCCGGCAGGCAGATCGACGCTCAGGCGAGCCACCAGTTCGGTGCCATCCTGCTGGTCGAGACGCGCTGGCGGCACCAGGTCATCACCGCGGAACAGCGCCCAGTTCGCCGCGATACGGCTGTCGTAGCTGCCGTTCTTCAGCTTGTGATCAAGCCGTACCTTGTAGCTCAGGCTGGACTTGCCCGGTGCCGGCTGCCAGACCCCACGTTGGCGGTCCGCCGCCGGTAGCCACGGACCGTCGGCCTTGAAATCGCTATACAGGCCTTCCCTGCCCAGGTCGAAATCCAGGCTGCGCACCTGGGCGCCATCGGCCAGGGTCAGGCGCACTTCGGCCTGGCCGCTCTGGGGCAGCAGGCGCACGTGGTAATCCAGATCGACTTTCCTGGCCCAGGCGGCATCGCTCGCCAGCAGCAACAGGACCCACGCCAGAGGGTGACGCACAGGCATTGCCCGACTCCTTGCACGAACGCGAAACGCGCCAGCTTAGCTGGCGCGGAATATCAGATAGTCTTCCCAGTCATCTTCGGCGACGCTGTTCTCGCTGAGCATGCGCCCCGCCTGCGAAATGCGCTGCTTGTGCACCTGCTCGCGGTCGCCGCAGACCAGGTGGTGCCAGTCCGGCAGGTCCTTGCCCTCGCTGACCAGGCGATAACCGCAGGTGGGCGGCAGCCATTTGAACTGGTCGGCCTTGCCCGGGGTGAGCTGGATACAGTCGGGCACGTGCTCGAAGCGGTTCGGGTAGTCGCTGCAGCGGCAGGTGTTCAGGTCCAGCAATTTGCAGGCGATGCGCGTGTAGTAGACGCTGTTGTCGTCTTCGTCTTCGAGCTTTTGCAGGCAGCACAGGCCGCAACCGTCGCACAGCGACTCCCATTCGGCGGCGTCGAGCTGATCGAGGGTTTTGCGGGTCCAGAACGGCGCGGAGCTTGCCTGCATGTTGCGATGATCCTGTTTCAAAATTCTTCGGCCCTGCGGGGCGGCGCCAGTCTAGGACGTGCGTTGCGCCTTTGCCAGACCGCTTGTCAGGGTGTGGCCGACAGTTGTAGTTTTGCAAACCATTTCAGTTCTCGCCCCTGTCCAGGAATCCGTCATGAGCGCCAACCCTCGTATCGCTGACTATGCCATCCATGAACAGTTCATCCAGCGCTGGTCGCCCCGAGCCTTCACCGGCGAGCCGATTTCCGAAGAAACCCTGCTGAGTTTCCTCGAGGCCGCGCGCTGGGCGCCTTCGGCCTACAACTCGCAACCCTGGCGCTTCCTCTACGCCCGCCGCGATACGCCGAACTGGGAGCGTTACCTGGGCCTGCTCAACGAATTCAACCGCAGCTGGGCGCAGCATGCGTCGGCACTGGTGATCGTGATCTCCAAGACCACCTTCACCGCACCGGGCGCCAGCGAAGAGACGCCGGCCCTGTGGCACACCTTCGACACCGGTTCGGCCTGGGGGCACCTGGCGCTGCAAGCGAGCATCAGCGGCTGGCACACCCACGGCATGGCCGGCTTCGATCAGGAACTGACCCGCAAGGAGCTGAAGATTCCCGAAGGCTACGACCTGCACGCCGCAGTGGCGATCGGCAAGCTGGGTGACAAGGCGACCCTGGCCGAGTACCTGCAGGCTCGTGAAGTACCGAGCCCGCGCCGGCCGCTGAACGAGCTGGCGGCCGAGGGTGACTTCACCCTGTAAGCCTTATGGCCTAATCGCCGGCAACGCCGGCTCCCACAGGTATCGAGTACACCACCGAACCTTGTGGGAGCCGGCGTTGCCGGCGATAGCGGTCTCAATAGCCCCGCGAAAAATCGACCTTTCCGCGCAATCCGTCGCCCCGCTGATAAGCCCCCAGGTTCTCAACGAACAACCGCACCATCGCCGCCGGCGAGGTCGGCGCCGAGCTATGCCCGGTCAGCAGCAGCCCTAGCGCGGTCCAGAACGGATGATTGCGCGGCAACGGCTCCTGGCGGCACACATCGATCACCGCCCCGGCCAGATGGCCCTTGGTCAGCGCCTCTACCAGGTCGCCATCGACCACTGCCACACCGCGCCCGGCGTTAATGAACAACGCGTCCGGGTTGAAGCGCTGGAACAGCGCAGCGTCATAGATATCGCGGGTCGCCGGGGTATCCGGCAGCAGGTTGACCACATAGTCCACCTGCCCCACCAGCCGGCCGATCTCGTCCAGCCCGGCCACTTCGATGAAGGGCTCGAGCGGGCGGGGCGAACGGGCGATGCCATACAGCTTGCAGCCGAACGGCACGAGGAAACGCGCCACCTCGCAACCGATGTCACCGGTCCCGACGATCAGCACCCGACGCCCGTCCAGGCTGCGTCCCGGACGCCCGTCCCACTTGCGCTCGACCTGGCTCATCAGGCGGGTCAGCACTTCACGCTCGTGACCGAGCATGTAGGTCAGCACGTACTCGGCCATGACCTGGCCGAAGATACCCACGGCCCGGGTCAGCCGGTATTCGCGGGGCAGGCCCTCGGCCAGCAGCGGCGTGATGCCGGCCCAGGTCGACTGCACCCAGCCAGGGCGGTGCCCCTGGCGCAGCAGGGACGCCAGCAGGTCGGGCTGGCCCAGCCAGACCGGGCACTGCGCTGCCTGCGCCGACAATTCGGCGGAATCACCGCTGGTGAGCACTTCGAGTTCGGGCAATGCCTCGCGCAGCAGACGGGCATAGAGAGCGTGATCCTGTTCGGCGATCAGAACGCGCATATCGATTACAACCTTGCAGAACGGCGGGAGGGCCGGTCGGGACCGGCCCCGTCAGGGCGGGATCAGACCGGATCGTTGCGACGCAGCAATTCGTCCGGCAGGTGCTCGATGTATTCCTCTTCGGCAGGCGGCATCTGCAGGTGGAAGCCCTGGCTATCGAGGTTTTCCAGGACCTTGGCGATGTCCTCGCTGGCCAGGGTGCGCTCCGGGGTCAGCACGACGTCGAAGGCATGCTGCGGCGTGCCGAACAGCGGCAACAGGGCGTCCGGCACCCGGTTCAGGCCATCGGCCTTGAGCAGGTAAAGGTACATGCCCGGCTTGCGCGGGCTGCGGTAGATCGAACAGATACGTTTCAAGCGGATTCTCCGGCATCGGCCAGGCAGTCGAGGAGGGCCTGGCCCATCCGCTCGCGGCGCCAGCCGCGCAGCGAGTCGGGCAATTGGTACGGTCCGTCGGGGTAGCCGCTCTTGAGCAGCGCCTCGAGGGTTTTCTTGCGCAGCATCAGCTCGGGCGCGATGTTCAGGCGTTCACCCTCGGCCTGGCCGATGGCGCGCAGTTTCTTCAGCAGCGCGGCGGCTTCGATCGGCAGCGGCTCGGGCACTGCCGGCGGCCATTCTTCCGGCGGCAGGTTGCCCGTGCGCTTGATCAGGTCGAGCAGGAACTCGCCATCCTGGCGGATGGTGCGCGGGTGCATGTCTTCGATACGGGCCAGGGCTACCAGGTTGTCCGGCTGGGTCCGGGCGATCGGCCACATGGCATGCTCGCGCAGGATGCGGTTGCGCGGCACGTCGCGCTCGCGGGCTTCCAGTTCGCGCCAGGCGCACAGCTCGCGCAGCACGGCAAGCTGGGCCCGGGACAGCTTCCAGGCCAGCTTGGCGTCGCGGTACAGCTCGTAGGGGTCGATTTCCCGGCACAGTTGAATCACCAGCTCGGCGCCGTCCTCCAGCACCCAGGCATTCTTGTCGTCGCTCAGTTGCGGGCGCAGGCGCTCGTACAACTCGGCCAGGTGCACGGCGTCTTCCGCAGCGTAGCTGACCTGGGTTTGCGAAAGCGGGCGTTGCAGCCAGTCGGAACGGGTCTCGCCCTTCGGCAGTTCGATGCCCAGGACTTCCTGGACCAGGCGCGAGTAGCCCATAGAAAAGCCGAGGTTGAGATAGCCGGCCGCCAGTTGCGTGTCGAACAGCGGCACCGGCAGGCTGCCGGTCAGGCGGGCAAGGACTTCGAGGTCTTCGCTGCAGGCATGCAGGACCTTGGTCACGCCCTGGTCTTCGAGCAGGCCGGCCAGGGGCTGCCAGTCGTTGATCAGCAGCGGATCGATCAGGAAGGCACGCTGGCCATCGCCGACCTGGATCAAACCGGCTTTGGGATAGAAGGTGTCGACCCGCATGAACTCGGTGTCGAGGGCCACGAAGGGCAGTTGACGCCATTGCCGGCAATGTTCCGCCAGGGCGCTGTCGTCGGTAATCCAGTGAATTTCGATGGCCACAAGGCTCTCCCACATACAATGGCGCGCAGTATATACGGCACGGGCCACCGCCGGGAAACCGCTCGACGGTAGCCTTTCCAGAGTAGGCGGCGAGCCCGTGCCGCGCTTTTACAGTGATGCCTGGGCCGGACGGCAGCCGGCGAACAGGTCCAGCTGCGGGTTGTACAGCGACGTCCGCACCTGCAGCAGGCCGAGCATGGAGTGGAACAGGTTGTCCTGGCTCAGCGGCCGGTCGCGGCCCTGTTGCAGGCAGTCGGTATCGACGCCGAAGCTCTTGCGGTAGTTATCCGAGAACCAGGCCAGCATCGGCACGTGCTTTTGCTGCTCGGGGGCCAGCATGTAGGGCGTGCCGTGGAGGAACAGGTTGTACTCGCCCAGGGATTCGCCGTGGTCGGAGAGGTAGATCATCGCCGTATCGACCTGGTCCTGCTTGCTGCGCAGCACATCGATCAGCGAGGCCAGCACGTGGTCGGTGTACAGCAAGGTGTTGTCATAGCCGTTGACGATGCTCTGGCGGTCGCACTGGTTCAGGGCGTTGCTGCGGCAAACCGGGGTGAAGCGCTCGAACGACGCCGGGTAGCGCTTGTAGTAATCCGGACCGTGACTGCCCATCTGGTGCAGGACCAGCACGGTGTCCTGCTTGAGATCATCGATACGCGCGGCGAGGTCCTTGAGCAGGATTTCGTCGTGGCATTCGTTGTCAGCGCACAGGGCCGGGTCCTTCAGGTTGCTGACGTCCTCGACGTGCACGCGGTCGCAGGTGCCCTTGCAGCCCGACTGGTTGTCGCGCCATTCCACCACCAGGCCGGCACGCTGCAGCATGTCGAGCAGGCCTTCCTGGTTCTTCGCCCTGGCCGCGTCGTAGTCCTTGCGGGTCATGCCGGAGAACATGCAGGGCACGGAGACCGCGGTTTCGGTGCCGCAGGAGGTGACATTGCTGAAGCTCAGCAAGCCCTGCTCCTTGCTCAGTTGCGGCGTGGTATCGCGGTTGTAGCCCAGCAGTCCGAAGTTCTCGGCGCGGGCACTCTCGCCCACCACCAGTACCGTCAGGGATTTGCGCGGGTGGCCGGCCCAGGCCGGGGCCAGCGTGGCATCCTCGCCGATCTTGCGGAACGGCTGCGAGGCGACCCCGACCTTTTCCCGGGCATAGTTCACCGAGGCGCCGATGTAGTTGCTCGGCACGATCATCAGGCGCAGCTCATGGTGATTGCGAAACAGCGAGGCCAGCCCCTGGTAATTGACCATGGCCACGGCAGCCAGCAACGCCGCACTGGCCAGCACGACCAGGAGCTTCTGCAACAGCTCGCGCGGCAGGCTGCGGAAGCGGATCGGCGTCTTCAGCAGGATGAAGGTCGGTATTACCCCGAGCAGCAGGATATGAACGAACAACTTCAGCGACAGCAAGTCACGCACTTCCGTGACATTGGTTTCCACGGTATTGCGCAACATGCCGATATCGATCAGCACGCCGTACTGGCTCATGAAATAGGCGACGCCGGCACTGATGATGAACAACGCGGCCAATACCGGTTTAAGAACTTTGCGAAACGCCAGCAGGGTCAGCACGATATTGAAGGCGCACAGCAGCAGCACGCCGAAAGCCAGGCGCAGCAGCACGGCATGGGCGTCCCCCTGCAATACCGTGGAAATGTGCTCCCAGAGTACCGAGTTGAAGCCGATCAACAGGTAGGCGCTGGCCAGCAGCGTCACCCATTCGGGACGCAACGACTTGAGTTTCAGCATGACGATTCGCTTATAAAAAGATCCATCCGCTGATGTCTTTGCGACATCAGGTTGTTCGCGGGGTGGACTTTAAGCAGCCGTTCATCAATTTTCCGTGAAAAAAACGCCAACAAACGATGGCCGGGAATGAACTTTTATTAATCCGGAATAGGTGATCAAGCCGCCGCTGGCAAACGGCGGCCGGGAATGGCAGGGTCAGGCAGGGAAACGGACCTTGGCGTAGGAGTCGCGATCGATGTCCAGGATCTCCACGCACAGTTGCGTATCGATACCGGCCGGGACCGCCAGCACATCCTTCAGCGCCTCCAGCAGGCTGGCGGACAACTGGCGCTTGATCTCCGGCGAGCGACCGCTGAGCAGCGCCAGCTTCACATGGACGAAAGCACGCTCGACCGGCGCGATGCCGACGCGAAAGGTTTCATGGGCCACGGCGCGACTCTTGATATCCACCTCGTCGCCGAACTGACCGCTGGCGACCAGGGCGCTGTTCAGGCGCAGCAGGGCCTTGTCGGTATCTAGGTCACGCAGGTTGGCGCTGTATTCCAGATGAAGCTGGGGCATGGGGAACTACCGGTCGCGGAAAAAGATCCGACAGACTAACCCCGACTGTCCAACACGGCAAAGGCATCTACGCTGAAGGTTCATGCCCCGACCTGACTGAGGAGTTGAAGCTATGCCGGTCAAACACAATCTGTACGCCGACCTTGGAGTGACCGCGGAAGAATTCGAGGCGCTGAAGAAAGGCAGTGCCCACTTGGCGGAGCTGGAAACCCGCTACCTGCAAAAGGACAAGGAGGTCGTCGAAGCCGAACAGAGCGCCGCCGCAGATGACATCGTCACCCGGCTGCGCAAGGAGCGCCTGGAGATCAAGGACAAGATCGCCAGCCTGGTGAAATCCGCCTGACCCCGCCCCGCGCTGACGCCCCGGTGTCAGCGTACCACCTGGCGCTGCCGACGCAGCGCCGCCCGCACCTGGTCCGCCCCGAACACGAAGCCCTGAGCCTGGCCCAGTTCCAGAATGCGACTGATCAGCACCTCGCGATCCTGCAGCGGGTCGAGTGCTACGGCCTGCTGTGGATGCTGCTCCAGCCAGCGGCTGAACCCGGCATAGGCCCTGTTGAAACGGCCCTCGCCGGCGGCCGGTGTGGTCGCCAGCCCCGCGTCGATCGCCGCGTCCACCCAAGGGCCAGGACGGCAGTCGATAACCAAGTGGATACGCGGCCGGTCGCCGTGATTGTCGACGCTGTGCGGGCGATACAGGTCGAGAAACCAGCACTCCCCGGCACGCATCGGCACACGCTGGTCCTCCAGCATGAAATCCACCTCCTCCGGCGCCAGCAACGGCACATGCAGGCGCATGTCGGCCTCCGGGCCACCCAGATCGTAGTCGCGGTGTTCGCGAATATGGCTGTGGGGGCCGAGGCGCAGCAAACGGGCGTTGCGGATCTCCACCTCGAGCCCGGCCAGGCCCCTGGCCCAGCGTGGATCGTCCAGCCACGGCTGGCGCTTGATCGCCGGGCCTTCGCCGTGCACCAGCGCCACCTGGGACTCGGTGGTTATCAGCCCGACGCCACTCCAGTCACCCTGGTAGTAATCGCGGTTGAAATGGGGTTGCCAAAGGGCGTCGTCGAGGTCGGCCAAGGCAGCCAGCATCGGCGCCGGGTCGATGACCAGGGGCAATCGGGAAAAGCCGGGGCGGCTGCGTTGCACGGGTTGCATGGGCGACTCCGATTCCATTGGCTGTCACATACTGTCTTGGAGCAAAACGCCATCACCCTGCCAGTTGCAGGATTCCCCCGCAAGGATCATGTTTACACCCCATCGGCCGATACACTGGCCAGGCACTCTTTTCGAAGCGAACCCCATGCAGTCCATCTACCTGAACCTCGGTTGCCCCGATCACCCACGCCAGGGCTTCTTCAATATCGACCTGGAGGCCGCCCATGCCGACTACCAGCTCGATCCGGGTGCTGCCCTGCCCTGGGAGCGCGGCACGGTGCCGGGGATCTACAGCGCGCATCTGCTGGAGCGCCTGAATCGCAACCAGGGTATCCGCCTGCTGCTCGAATGCCGCCGTGTCCTGCAGCCGGGTGGCGTACTGCGCCTGGTGACCAGCGACCTGCAGGCCCTCGTGGATGACTACGTGGCTAATCGGGTTCACCCCGAAACACCCGGTATCGGCCGGGGCGAGCGCTTGAACCGTGCTCTGCGCCAGCACGCCTGGACCTGGGACCGTGACGACCTGACCCGTGTCTGCAAGATGGTCGGCCTGGTCCCGGTAGACGGCATCGCTGCGGGCCACAGCAGCGACGCCAACCTGGGCGGCCTGGAAAGCGCAGCGGCGGGCCAGCTGGTCCTGGAGTTGCGCAAGCCGCAACGCCAGCTCGCCGCCGATGCCGAGCCGCTGGTCAGCATCGTCATGCCGACCTACCGGACCGAGCATTTGCACCAGGCCCTGGAAAGCGCGCTGAACCAGACCTACCGGAATATCGAAGTCCTGGTCTGCGACGACTGCCCGAGCGACGCCATCGAGACCATCGTCGCCGACTATGCCCGCTTCGACCCGCGCCTGCGCTATGTGCGCAACCCCGACGCGGGCAAGGACATCGGCCGCCTCAACCATGTGCTGTGCATGCAGCAGGCCCGCGGCGAGTACATCAAGTTCCTCAACGACGACGACCTCCTGGATATCGAATGCGTCGAGCGCCTGCTCGGGACCTTCCGCGATTACCCGGACATCACCCTGGCAACCTCCAAGCGCCAGCGCATCGACGGGTTCGGCGCACCGCTGGCCGATATTCCCGCGACCCAGGCACCGGTGGCTGCCGACTCGATGATCGAGGGGCTGTCCATGGGCACCGCGTTGATGCTGTCGCAGCTCAACTTCATCGGCGAGCCGAGCACGGTGATGTTCCGCCGCGACGACATGATCGACGTCACCCCGGACTTCATGTCGGTGGACCAGCAGCCGATCGCCTGGGCGTCCGACGTGGCGATCTTCCTCAACCTCGCACTGCGCGGCAATACCGTGTATCTGGTGCGGCCACTGAGCAGCTTCCGCATCCATGGCGAACAGACCCAGGTAGTGTTCGGCGCTGCGGCACAAGGCGAGTCACGCCGCTGCTGGGGCATCATGAAGGACTTCTGGACCCGGCATGAATTCGACAAACCCTTGTGAGCATCAGGTGCAAAGGGGCCCCGATGAAGAGGACGTTCGGAGCGATAGACAGCCCATGAAAAAGCGCGATCCGATCTTCGTCACCCAACCCGCCCTGCCCGCGCTGGACGACTTCATCCCCTACCTTCGGGAAATCTGGGACAGTCGCATCCTGACCAACGGCGGCAGCATGCACCAGCGCCTGGAACGCGCGCTGTGCGAATACCTGGGTGTCGCGCATGTGTCGCTGTTCTGCAACGGCACCCAGGCGCTGATCACGGCGATCCAGGCGGCAGGCCTGGAAGGCGAAGTGATCACCACGCCCTATTCGTTCGTCGCCACGGCCCATTCGTTGCTGTGGAACAACCTGCGGCCGGTGTTCGTCGACATCGACCCCGATACCCTGAACCTGGACCCGGCCCGCATCGAAGCAGCGATCACCGCCCGCACCACGGCGATCATGCCGGTGCATTGCTATGGGCATCCCTGCGATGTGCGGGCGATCCAGCAGATCGCCGAGCGTCACCGACTGAAAGTGATCTATGACGCAGCCCATGCCTTCGGCGTGCGCGACGAGGCCGGCAGCCTGCTGCAGCATGGCGATATGGCAGTGCTGAGCTTCCATGCCACCAAGGTGTTCAGCACCTTCGAGGGCGGTGCCATCGTCTGTCGCGACGAGGCGACCAAGCGCCACATCGACCAGTTGAAGAACTTCGGCCTGTCCCGCGATGGCAGCACCGTGGAGTTCACCGGCAACAACGGCAAGCTCAGCGAAGTGCACGCCGCCTTCGGCCTGCTGCAACTGCAAGGGCTCGACCAGGCCCTGGCCAAGCGTCGCCTGATCGACCAGCGCTATCGCCGGGGCCTGGCCGGAGTCCGCGGCATCCGGTGCATCGACGGCGTCGGCGAAGCCCTCGGGAATCACGCCTATTTCCCGATCCTGGTCGGCGCGGACTATCCGCTGCAACGCGATCAATTGTTCGAGCATCTCGCCGCCCACGGCATCAACGGCCGCCGCTATTTCCAGCCGCTGATCAGCAGCCTGCCGATGTACCGCCAGGATCCATCGTCCAGCGCCGACAACCTGCCGGTGGCGCACCGGATGGTGGAGCAGGTGATCTGCCTGCCGATCTACCCCGACCTCGACCATGACAGCGTGGACTTCATCATCGAGCTGGTCGCCGGGGCGGCTGCATGACCGCATTGGCGATCATGCAGCCGTACCTGTTCCCCTACATCGGCTACTGGCAACTGCTGCAGGCTACGGACCGCTTCGTGGTCTACGACGATGTGAACTACATCAATCGCGGCTGGATCAATCGCAACCGCATCCTGATCAATGGCGAACCGGCGCTGTTTACCCTGCCGCTGCTGCAGGCCTCGCAGAACCGCAGGATCGATGAGATCGACATCGCCCCCGCCGCCCAGTGGCAACGGCGCCTGCTGCGCAGCCTGGAGATGGCCTATCGCAAGGCCCCCTGCTTCGAAGAAGTGTTTGCCCTGGTGGAGGGAATACTGCGTCATGAGGACCGCAACCTGGCCGGGTTCCTGAGCCACCAGGTGCAGGTACTGGCCCGCTTCATGGGTTTGCAGGCGCAGATCGTGCCGAGCAGCAGGTGCTACGGGAACGGCCATCTGGCGGCGCAGGAACGCATCCTCGATATCTGCCGCCAGGAAAACGCGAGCCGCTACATCAACGCCCAGGGCGGGCGCTCGCTGTACGAGGCGCAGGCTTTCGCAGAACGCGGAATCGAGCTGCGCTTCATCGCCATGCGCGCCCTGCCCTACCGCCAGCGCAGCGAAGGGTTCACACCTGGCCTGTCGATCATCGATGCGTTGATGGAAGTGGGCCCCGAGGGGATCGGGGCCCATTTGCGGTCGTTCGACTGCACGTGAGGATCAGGCTTCGCACACCACGTAGATGCTGGCGGTAAGGTCGGGGTACTTCATTCCCAACTGGTAGCAACCCTCGAAGAACGCCTGGTCGATGATGCCGGCGCGATGCGCTGCATCGAACTGGAAATTGGCCAGCGGCTTGAACAGGATGCCTCCCCGCTGCCCGATGCGGAAACCGGCCTGCCGCACCTCGTGCTCGAGGGTATCGAGGCTGTAGGTGCAGCGGTGGCCATGCTTGCGCTCGCCTTCGGTGACCGCCGCGTTGAAGTCGATCAGGCCCATGCCTACGGCAATCTGCCGGGATGCCGCATTGGCGTTGGGCACCACGACGAACAGGCGGCCGCCGGGCTTGAGCCATTCACGGACGCGTTTCAGCACCGGCTGCGGTTCGCTCAGGTGCTCCAGCGTGTGGACCAGGAAGATATTGTCGAAGCGCTGCCCGGGATCGGCCTCTTCGAACCGGCCCAGGATGAACGTCGCCCGCGCATCGTTTACGTTCCTGCGAGCGATTTCGATCAGGTCGGACGCGCCTTCGAGCACCGTCACCTCGTCGAAGACCTGCAACAGCTTCCTGGTGAACTCGCCGTGGTAGCAGCCCATCTCCAGGGCATTGCCGGGACGGAACTGCCCGGCCAGCGCGCGGATCATGTAGTCGCGGTGGATATAGTCGAAATCGTAGGCGTAGCGCCGGTCTTCGGTGTCCTGGTACTCGGTGTTGAGATCGCGTGACATGCTCAGCCCTGGTTGGAGTGGTACATGCGCTTGGCCGGCGGCTGGTACCACTCGTCCAGCGTGGCGGGAACCCGCGCGTTATAGCCGATGACCTGGCGCAGGCGCTCGTCGAACTCCGGGCCGCGGTCGTAACCCAGGGCCCTTGGATAATCGAACTGTTGCTTCATGAACGGCCTGGAGAACATCGGCGTTACCGAGCGACGCAAGTGATCGGTGATATTGCTGCCGCCCGCGTGCCAGACGTTGGAGTTGAACATCAGGATGCTGCCTGCCGGCGCAATGGCCTGCTCGGCGTGGGCCCGGAAGTAGTCGTCGGTCGGTTTGCCCGGCGCTTTGTGCGAGCCGGACAGCATCCAGGTGGCGCCATTGTCGGCGGTGAAATCATCGAGCATCACCAGGGTGTTGAGCAGCAGCGCGGTTTCCCCCGAATAGGAGCGGATATCCCGGTGCACCCGCTGCGCGTAGGACTGGCTGTCCCGCGTGTTGATCGCCCCACCGAACGAATTGAGGATGAACTGGCCGCCGAAATAGCGTTCGATGAACGGATAGATCGGATAGGCGCGCAGGCAGTCGAGAAAGCTGTCGAACTGCCCGACCAGGTGGTGCACGGTGAAACTGGTGTCCTGGTCGATGCCATTCCTCACCTGGTACTCGCGGCAGATCGCATAGGCCTTGTGGATGTCCTCGCGCATCTGCTCGACGATGGCCTGCGGGATGGCCCGTTCGAAGATGACCCAGCCCTGCCCGGCCATGCGCGCGTCGAATTCCTCGATGCTGATCATGGCGGCTCCTACTTGATGGTGACGATGCACTTGGAGGGGTACAGCTCGCACTTCTCCAGGCTGTACTCGTGGGGCTGGAATACCTCCTTGAACGCCAGCGCCTCGCCCGGCGATTCCGCCCAGGTCAGCTCGTCCATCAGCAGCACGCTGCCGCTGACCAGATGCGGCCTGACCGCCTTGAGCGCCGCCAGGGTCGGCTCGTACAGGCCCATGTCGAAGTAGGCGAACGCGACGATGGCCGAAGCGTTGGCCGTGAAATACTCGGGCGCGGTCTGGCAAACGTCACCCGCCACCAGTTGATGGATGCCGCGCTTGTGGCCAAGGACATTGTTGCCCTCGTGCACCTCCAGCAGTTCGGCAAGATGATCCTTGTAGCTGGCCTGGGTCGAATAGGAGTTCTCGACCCATACGCCGCTTTCCTGGCGATCCTTTTCGCCCGGCGCGGAATAGCCTTCGAAGGTATCGAAACCGACGATCCGCCGTTGCTTGTTGAACGGCTCGTACATGGCGCGCAGGTTCTCCAGCAGGACCAGGTTATGGCCATACCAGGTGCCGAATTCGCAGATGATTCCGGGAATGTGCTTGAAGCGCTTGTACAGGTCGCTGAGGACGATGAACTTCACCAGCACCGAGCTGCGGGTATACAGGCCGATATTGAACAGCAGGTCGTCATCCGACAGCGGGCTGTTCAGGTACAGGTCGCGCAACCTGTCGCGGAACGCGTATTGCAGGTCCGAGGCGGTGGACTCCAGCTTGTAGACATCATCCTGGATCTTTTCGTTACTCATCATCACTCCACTGGGCCAGGCCGAAGCCGCTGGTCCCGAACCGGTTGCCGTTGTACAGCATGTATTTTTGCCCGCCGCTCTCGAAGATGAACGGGTAGCAGGTCATCTGCGAGTCCCAGCCCTCGACGGATGGCGGGATGCCCTCGTCATCGAAGCGGGTCCAGGTCCGGCCGTCGACGGACTCGGCGTAGCGGATGCGGTAGGACCCGGCGCCGTCGCGATAGTCCTCGGAGGCGCGGGAGCAGAACCACATCTTGAACAGGCCATCCTCGCGGATCACGCACGGACGCGAGAACGCCTCGGTGGGGAAGCGCGATTCCAGGCACTGCTCGGGGAAGCGGGTGTATTGGTAGCCGTCCTCGGATTCGGCGTACTTGATCACGTAGAGCGGCTCGTACTTGCCGTTCACCTCCAGCCAGCGGGTGCCGGAGACGTACCACATTTTCCACAGGCCCTCGTCGAACAGCACCGTCGGGGTGACTGCCAGGTATGGCTCGGTGGCGGTGCGGTCCATGATCGGACCTTCGAAAAGCTTGCGGAAACTCAGGCCATCATCGTCCGAGACGGCCACGCCCATGGCGTTGTGGTAAGGCACGGTAAGCCGCTGGTTCCAGCCACTGTAGTAGAGGTAGGTGCGACCGTCGCGCTTCAGCGCATAGCTGGGCATCACGCCCTCGTCGTCGAAGGTGCCGGGCACCCCGAAGCCCAGACACGGCTCGCGATGGCGGGCGACCACCCGCAGCGGGTCGTGCCGGTCCAGGTCCACCGCATAGCAGAGGCTCTTGCCCTGGGCATTGCGGGTAGAGACGAACACCCGCACTACATCGTCGAGTACCAGGCTGGTGGGTACCTGAGCGTGGGAGCCGACCCAGTCGCTGTCCGGGTCGAAGATTCTGCCGAGTTTTTTCCAGGCCATGTTCTACCTAAAAATCCAGGTCCTGGCTGCTCTTCACGGCACGCGCGGGTGCGCCGATGTAGAGCTGCCAGGGTTGAGTGTTTTTCGAAATCAGCGCACCCATCGCCACGCAGGTGCCTTCGGCGATGGTGCAGTCGTTGGTGATGGTCGAATTGACCCCGAGCCAGGCGTAAGGCTCCACCACGCAATGACCGGACAGGACCACGTGGGAGGTAAAGAACACGTGGTCGCGAATCTCGCCATGATGACCGATATGGTTGCCGCTCCACAGCACCACGTTATTGCCGATGGTGGTGAAGGGCTGCAGGGTGTTGTCTTCGAGAATGAAGCAGTTCTCGCCGATCGGGTTGTCGTTCACCGTGGCATTCGGGCTGACATAGGAGATGAAGTCGTAGCCCTTGTCCTTGCCTTGCAGGTAGACGGACTCGCGCAGGCGATTCATCCGGCGCCCGGTCATCGGTGCGAACAGCTTGTACCCGCTGCTGGGAAAGTACTCGTGGAGCGATTCGAAAGGCACCACCGGCAGCCCTTCGAACCGTTTCGACTCGGGGATAAAGCGCTCATGCACGGTGAAGGCGACGACCTCCACGGTCGGGTCCTTCTTCAGGTAGTAATGCGCCAGTTGCGCAGTATCCAGAATTCCGAAAATGACAACTTTCTGCATCGTGACGTCCCGCGGGTACAAAAGTGAGTCAGGTCAAACCGACGTGAAAGAAGCGCTGTGTATACTGCCGGCCACGATAGCACTGTCGCTGGCACAACGAAAAAGGACACCGGGAAGATGGGCAGGATTCTTGATCACGATCAAATCCGTTTTTACCAGGACAACGGTTATCTGATCGTCGAGGATATTTTCGATGCGCGACACCTCGACGAAACCCTCGAGCATTTCAACCTGTCCTTCGCCCAGCAACTCCAGCGCCTCGGGCTGCCCGTCGCCACAGGGCCGCTGGTGGACGCCCTGCACGACAACATGGCCAGCCTGCTCGGCGCCAGCATCCCGCTCTATCTCGCCACGCTGCGCATGTGCTCCAAGCTCCATGGCGTGTATCGCCTGATGACCGAGGAGCGCCTGCGCCAGGCCTGCGCCGACCTGGGCATCGCCACCCCGCTGTTCCAGACCACCCCGGTGCTGCACCTGATGTCCAGGCGCCTGGTGATCCCGGGCGGTTATCAGGGCTTCGATGTGCATCAGGACTGGACTTCCGTCCAGGGCAGCCTCGACACCATCACCACCTGGATTCCCTTCATGGCGATCGACGAACGGTTGTTCACCATGGAAGTGGTACCCGGGAGTCATCTGCTCGGCCTGCTCGGCGGCAACCAGGAACAGCATGTGCTGCGCGTGGATCCCCGGCACTACAGCGAGGACAGCTTCGTTCCTGTCTGTGTCGGCAAGGGCGGCGTTTGCTTGATGTCGAACTTCACCATTCATCGATCTTCGCGCGAGGGCGACGAGCGCATGCGCCTCTCGATCAGCGGTCGCTACGAGAACGCCAGCGAACCGACCTTCATCGCGCGGGAATATCCATTCACCCAGCACAAGTCGATGCAGCGCGGCTTCATCACCGAAAACTTCCCCAGCGTCGAACAGGTACGCCGGACCTACGCCCGGAGCACCGAGCAATGAGTGATTCCAATCCTTTTCCGGCCCTGATCGAGTACTTCGCCGCCAAGCGCGCGATGTTGCAGCAGGACAGCCAGGTGCTGACCAGCATCGCCCTGGGCTCGTCCCATGGCGACTTTGCCTTCGATCCGCGCTACAGCCCGGGTTCGTTCAACCTGTGCAGCCGCTCCCAGGATTTCCGTCATGCCCTGGCGCTCTACCAGCACGCCGTGAACCAGGCGCCGCGACTGGATACGGTGATCGTGTTCTATTCGCTGTTCTCGCCTGGCAACCTGCTGGAGCAATCGCCCAGCGAGAAGATTCTGGCACCGCTGATGAACGAGATTTTCCAGTTGGGGCTGAGCTACGAGGATCCGCTGCTGATACAGATCGCCAGCCAGTTGCAGGGCCGCCTGGCAGCACCGGGCGATACCCTCGGCGGCGTCGCCGGCTTCCTGCCGGACCAGCAGAAGGCCTTCATGCCGGCCAGCCAGGGCGCAGCGCAGCGGGTCGCCGACCACATGCGCCTGAATGCCCGCGAAGACGGCAACCAGTACCTGGCGCAACTGCTGCTGTTGGCCGCCGAGCTGCGGCACAGGGTCATCGTGGTCATCCCGCCGATGCACGAGGCGTACCGCGCCGCTGCCGGTCACGACAGCGCCTTCCTGTTCCGCGGAGTCTTCGAACTCCAGCAGTTGCTCGGCACCCTCGCCCCCGGCCTGGACATGCAGATTATCGATCTCTATGCCGATCCCGCCTTCCATACCGGCCACTTCGGCGATTTCGACCATCTGCTGCCGCAAGGCGAAGGAGCGATGCTGCTATCGCGCCGGATAGGCCAGGCCCTCGGAGCGTCGTGATCGAAGTTTCGAGCGCCTGCGCCAGGCCGGCGCGCAAAGCCATATGATTTCGGCCGGGTCAGCGTTTCCATGGGAGTTGACCGCTCAGCACGGCATGGGCCAGCAATCCGATCACCAATCCCCAGAACGCCCCACCAATCCCGAACAGCGTGATATTCGCCGCTGCGGCAAGAAAGGTGATCAACGCCGCTTCCCGTGACTTCGCGTCGGCCATGGCGCTCGACAGGCTGCTGCCAATGGTGCCCAGCAAGGCCAGCCCGGCCAGGGTCGTGATGAAAGGTGCCGGAAAGGCCATGAACAGCGCTGCCAACGTCACCCCGAACACGCCGACCAGGATGTAGCAGACGCCGGCAGCGACACCGGCGATCCAGCGCTTGCCCGGGTCCTCGTGAGCTTCCTTGCCGGTGCAGATGGCGGCGGTGATCGCCGCGATATTGAAGGCGTGGGAGCCGAACGGTGCCATCAGCAACGAGCCCAGGCCGGTTACGGTAACGATGGGGTTGGCGCTGGTGGCGAAACCGTCGTTGCGCAATACCAGCATGCCGGGCATGTACTGGCCGGTGAGGGTAATCAGGAACAACGGCAGCGCAACACTGAGCGCGGCATTCAGGCTGAAGGCCGGAGCGGTGAACACCGGAGCGGCGAATTGCAGTTGCAGGCCTGCCAGTTCGACTTGCCGCATCGCAAGCAGATAAGCCAGGCCGAGAAGCAGGATACCGACCACCGCGTATCGCGCGCTGAAGCGCTTGAACAGTACATAGGCGCAGATCAGCAACCCGGCCAATGCGGGATCCAGCGAGAGGCTGGCGAAGGCACCGATCCCGAACTGCAGGAGGATGCCTGCCAGCAGACCGGCAGCCAGCCCCGCAGGGATAAGACGGATCAGCTTTTCGAAGCAGCCCGTGACCCCGAGGAGGACGAAGGCCATCGCAGACAACAGATAGGCACCGATCGCCTCGGCATGGGTGACGGTGGGCAGCGCGGTAACCAGGAACGCCGCCGCCGGTGTGGACCAGGCGGTGATGATTGGCGCGCGGCTGAACCACGACAGCAGCAATCCGCTGATGCCCACCCCGATCGATACGGCCCAGACCCATGAAGCGGTCAGCTCGGAGCTGAGCCCGGCCATCCGGGCCGCCTGGAACACCAGGATAAAGGTACCGCCATAGTTGACGATGACCGACACCACGCCGGCGACCACTGGATGAATCAGGTCCGCGGGGCGCACGGCGGACGAAGGGGTTTCAGCGGAAATGCTCAAGGCAGCCTCCGGAACAGGGTTGAAGGAAGCCACGTTTATAGCCGTAGAATGGCGGGTGACTTCCCGCCAATTCATGGATATCGAGCAGACCAATGTTCAAGAACGCCCAACTGGAATCGGTAAAGGCCTGGCTCAACGACCCGGCCAATGGCGCGCTGCCCCTGCATGTTCGTATCCAGCGCGGGATTCGCCAGTTGATCCTCGATGGGGCATTGGGGGTGAACAAGCCCTTGCCGGCCACCCGTCCGTTGGCGCTGTCGCTGGGTGTGTCGCGGGATACGGTGGAATCCGCGTACAGCCAACTGCATGCGGAAGGCTTCATCGAGCGCCGGGTTGGCAGCGGCAGTTTCGTTTCCGAACGCACCAGGCAACTACCACCACGAAAACGACAGCGTTCCGGGGCGAGCGTTGCACAGGCCGAGTTGAGCCAGCGCGGCGCCGCCATCTTTCGCGAAGGTGGCGTGCAAAACTTCCAATATCCCCACCCTTTCGCACCCGGTCTCGCAGAGACACGCAATTTCCCGTTACCGATCTGGGATCGGCTCGAGCGCCAGGTCATCAAGGAACATGGCACCCGCGCCCTGCTGCACAGTGCTCCCCAGGGCATGGAGGTGCTGCGCAGCAGCATCGCCGACTACCTCAACCTTGAGCGCGGGGCACGGGCCAGCACAGATCGGGTGTTGATCCTGACCAGTTCCCAGCAGGCCCTGAGCCTGTGCTCGACCGTGCTGATGGATAGCGGCGAGCGCGTGCTGGTGGAAGACCCCATGTACCACGGCGCGAAAAAAGCCATCGGTGCGGCCGGCCTGGAATGCATACCGGTGCCGGTCGACGGCGACGGCATGCAGGTCCCGGCCATGGCCGCGTTGGCCGGCGATGCACGGGCGCTGTTCCTTACCCCGTCCCACCAGTTTCCCACCGGTACCACCCTGTCCCTCGACCGCCGCCTGGCCGCCATCGAGTGGGCCGCCAGCAACGGGCGTGGATCATCGAGGACGACTATGACAGCGAGTTCCACTATGAAGGCCGCCCCACCACCTGCGTCCAGGGGCTGGATGCCCACGACCGGACCCTCTACATCGGCACCTTCACCAAATCCATGTTTCCCGGCCTGCGGATCGGCTACATGGTTCTGCCGCCGCAACTGGTCGGCCCGATGACTGCGGCGCGGACGCTGCAGGACGGCCATAACCCCTCGATTTCGCAGCTGACCCTGGCGCGCTTTATCGAAGGCGGGCATCTCGGTGCCCATGTCAGGACCATGCGCGCCCTCTACAAGGCTCGCCGGGACATCCTCGCGGAGCTGGTGGAGCGGCATCTGGCCGATTTCCTCGCTCCACGGGTGCCTGATGGAGGCATGCAGATGCCCTGCCTCTTTACCCGCCCCATGGACGAGCGCGCGGTGGTCGCTGCTGCCAGAACGGTGGATGTGGACCTGCTGGGGATGGGCAGCCTGTATGCGCGGCCACGCAACGACACGGGATTCCTGATGGGCTTCGCCGCACATACGCCAGCGGAACTGACGGCTGCGGTGGGTCGGCTGAAGAAGGTGCTGGAAAAAATGGTCTGACTGCCTATCTGCAATTGGCAGGCTACCCCAGGCCATTTCAGGACTATAAAACGCAACCGGGCAACACGCCCGTTTCGATCAGTCCGGATAGGAGTCTTCCCATGGCCGCAGTACAACAGTCGATAGCAATTCGTCCCCTGGCACAGGGCGACCTCGAGCAGTGGAGCGATTACTGGCGCAACTACCAGACCTTCTACAAGGTAGACTTGGGCGCAGAGATCACCCGGCTCACCTGGGAGCGCTTCTTCGACCCCAGCGAACCGGTGCATTGCGCCGTCGCCGCGGATGGCGAAGGCATCCATGGCTTCGTCACCTACGTATTCCACCGTTCCACCTGGGGCAGAAACGATTTCTGCTACCTCGAAGACCTCTACGTAAGTCCGGAAGTACGCGGGCAGATGATCGGCAAGCGCTTGATCGAATACGTGCAGGGACAGGCGCGGGAGAAAGCGTGCGACCGGCTGTACTGGCATACCCAGGAAAGCAATCGCACGGCGCAGCGCCTGTATGACTGGATCGCCGAAAGGCCGGGAGTGATCGAGTATCGGATGGGGCTCGACGACTGAGTGATTCGTTACGCCTGAGGCGTGGAATTCCTGTGGAGTCCGTCCAGCACTACAGTGCGGGCGTGCTCCACAGGGGCCGGGAGGTTGAGGGCACTCACGTTCCATCAGGCCTGGTGCAACTCCTGCATCATCAACGACATTTTCTCCGCGTCGGCCAGGTAGTCCCGGCGGATCATCCTGTCGAGAAAACCCGTGTGGTCGAACACCAGGTCGCGCAGTTTGGCCAACGGATAAGGCAGCCGGTGAAAGACATGACCCAGTTTCCTGGCCAGTTCTACATGGTGGTTAACGTAGGCGACACGCTGCGCTTCGAACTGGCGCAAGCTCGCACTGATCTGTCCGGCATCGACAAGGTCCGCTCCCGCCAGCGCCTTGCCAAGGAAATAGCCATCCTCGATGGCCATGCCCATACCGTAGGCGGCGTAGGGTGAAACCGGATGCACCGCATCGCCCAGGCAGACCACCCGGCCTTCGCTCCAGCGCTGTAGCGAGGGGCGATTGTAGATATCCCACTTGAAGATGCGGTTTTCCACATCGGTGGACCTGAGCAAGCGAGGCAGCGGATCCGGGAAGTCGCGCAGGATCCTGCCCAGGTGGCCGGCAACGTCGGACGGCGCCGGGGCGTTTTCCCGGCAGGGCTCCACGACCCACCACTCGTAGCCCGGCTTGCCGTCGTGGAGCATGGGAAAGAAACTGGCCTGGTATTTGTGAGAATGGATGATCCTCCCGGTCTGTGGCGCAATACCTTCGACAGGATCGCACCAGGCCAGCCAGACGCGCAGGCCCACGTGGAACAGTTGCGGATCGCCGAATAGTTGCCGCGACACACCCGAACGGACGCCATCGGCACCGACCAGGATATCGGCATCGATAGCCTTGCCATCCTTGAAGTTCACCGTCACGCCATCGGCCCTTTGCGTGTACTGGTCGAACTCCGAGTCCGGCACCAGCATCCCGTCGGGCATGAGCTCCAACATCCGGGCAAAGGCATTGGATCGCAGCATCCCGTAATGCCAGCCGTTGATTCCGAAGGATTCTTCCACCGAGCGATTGAACGGCAGGCGCGACCGCAAGCGATTCCTGTTATTGCGAAATTCGGTGACGGTAAACGAGCCGAAGTTGTTCAGATCGACACCATAATGGCGCAACACCGCCAGCACAGGCACGCTCAGCAGCACGGCACCTCCCAGCGGCTTCGGCGCTGGCTGCCTTTCATAGACCCGTACATCGAAGCCCTGACGATGCAAGGCCAGGGCGGCAGAAATACCCCCCGGCCCAGCGCCGATCACGGCGACACGTTTCCCCGCACGCCATTGCAAGTTCGAGTCATTGCGCATATCCAGCTACTCCCGTTGTTATTGTCGGGATAGTCTGATGGCCTGCAGCTGGACAAAAAACGCGTAAATCTCTAAATAACCGGATAAATCCTCTTGATTGCGTATCGCCCATGGACTTATTGAGCCACTTCCTGTCGATGCTCAGGATCGAATCGACCAGCCTCTCCAGTTGGCACCTCAGGGCTCCATGGGGTGTACAGGTCCGCGACTACCAGCCGGGCTTCTGCTTCATCGTCACCGAAGGCAGCTTCGTGGTGGAAACCGCCGACGGCCAGCGCCTGCATCTCGCCCAGGGGGACACACTGCTGGCTGCCAAAGGCGCCGAGTGTCGCCTGCTGTCGAAACCGGGGGTTGCCACGACAGATCTTCACCAACTGAGGTGGAGTGAATCGCGCTCACCCAGGCTCGACCGCAGCCTGCAGCCCGGGTCGGCGATTTCCGTCGTCCATGGCGGCGACGGCGAGTTGTGTCGTCTGCTCGGATTGGCCTTCAGCATCCAGGGCGGACAGGGCGCATTCATCCTGTCGGCACTGCCGGAGTTCATCGTCCTGCGCGATAACGACGCCAGCATTCTCAACCTGACCCGCCCGGCTATCGAGACCTTGCTGGTCGACGACAAGCCAGGCTATTACGCAGTCGCCAGGCATATGGCGGAATTGATCATCGTCGGCCTTTTGCGCCACTTCATCCTCACCGACTCCGGTTTCTCGCCAGGCTGGATGAAGGGCTTGCAGGACCCATACATCTGCAAGGCCATGCTGGCGATACACGAAAAGCCGGATCATAAGTGGAACGTTCAGCAACTGGCGGCAACCGCCAATCTATCGCGCTCGTCATTCGCCGCACGTTTCAGGCGGCTCGTTGGCCAGTCACCGATCGACTATCTGAATGCATGGCGCATTACCGTCGCAGCCGAGCTGTTGCGCGACAGCAAGGACTCGATAGGGCAAATCGCCGCGACGGTGGGGTATCAATCGGATCGCGTGTTTCGCCAGGCATTCCATGAGCGCATGGGCACGTCGCCCAGGCATTATCGTAATGAGCAGAAGGCTTGAGTGTTCTTTCGACAGGCATGGCGGATACGACTGCAAGTCGCTCAGTTCCTGCTTGAACGGGTCAAACCGAGGTAGCTGAAAAGGGGAATCCGTGAAGGTTTGCGCAGTCCGACCTTAGCTCGACAGTCGGCTCACCTTACGCCATGGTCAGCATGTCCTCTATGTCACGACTGGACAGGGCATTCCACCGGTATTGCCACGCGCGCATGACCAGACAAAACGACAAAGCCCCTGAAACTTCACAGTTTCAGGGGCTTTGACATGTATGGCGGAGAGATAGGGATTTGAACCCTAGGTACCCGCGAAGGTACAACGGATTTCGAATCCGTCCCGTTCGGCCACTCCGGCATCTCTCCAGTGGCGCGCATCATACCAGCACTTTCTGCAAAGGCGAAGCCTTTTGATGAAAAAAATCGCGTGCTTTCAGATGCTTGCGCGAACGTGCCGGATTACAGCGGCACGCCCAGGCGCTTGGCGACTTCTTCGTAGGCTTCGATGACATCACCGAGGCCCTGGCGGAAGCGGTCCTTGTCCATCTTCTTGCGGGTTTCCTTGTCCCACAGGCGGCAGCCGTCCGGGCTGAACTCGTCGCCGAGGACGATTTCGCCGTGGAACACGCCGAACTCCAGCTTGAAGTCGACCAGCAGCAGGCCGGCGTCGTCGAACAGCTTGGTCAGCACTTCGTTGACCTTCAGCGACAGCGCTTTCATCTTCGCCAGTTGCTCGGCAGTACCCCAGCCGAACGCCACGACGTGGGATTCGTTGATGAACGGATCGCCCTTTTCGTCGTTCTTCAGGAACAGCTCGAAGGTCGAGGGCTCCAGCTTGATGCCTTCCTCGACGCCAAGGCGCTTGACCAGGCTACCGGCGGCGTAGTTGCGCACCACGCATTCGACCGGGATCATGTCGAGCTTCTTGACCAGGCATTCGTTGTCGCCCAGCAGCTTGTCGAACTGGGTAGGGATGCCGGCTTCTTCCAGTTTCTGCATGATGAAGGCGTTGAACTTGTTGTTCACCATGCCCTTGCGGTCGAGCTGTTCGATACGCTTGCCGTCGAAGGCCGAGGTGTCGTTACGGAACAGCAGGATCAAACGGTCGGCGTCGTCGGTCTTGTAAACCGACTTGGCTTTGCCGCGGTAGAGTTCTTCACGTTTTTCCATGATGGGCTCCGCTTGCTAAATGAGAGGGGCTAGACGATTTCGCGCCAGTCGAGCCCACAATCCTGGTTGGCCACTTGCAGCCAGTCCGGGTCGCACCCGAGGGTATCGACGAAACATTGCCGGGCCAGCTGTGGCAGGTTGTTCTTGCTGCTGAGATGGGCCAGCACCAGGTGCTGCAGATTCTCCCATCCCAACTCCGCCACCAGGTTCGCGGCCTGGTGGTTGTTCAAATGTCCGTAGTCGCCACCCACCCGCTGCTTGAGAAACATCGGGTAATGCCCGCGGGCCAGCAGGTCGCGACAATGGTTGGATTCGATCATCAGGGCATCCAGGCCCCGGTAATGCTCCAGCAGCACAGAGTCGTAGCAGCCCAGGTCGGTCAGCACGCCAAGGCGCCTGCGGCCGTCACTGAACACGTACTGCAAAGGCTCCAGCGCGTCATGGGTCACACCCACCGCGCGGATGCTCAGGTCACCCACCACGAAGGTGTCGTTCGCCGCGAGCAGCCCGGTTGCCTCCAAGGGCTTGCGCAAGCCGCGCAAGGTGCCTCGACTCAGGTACACCGGAACATTGTAGCGCCGTGCCAGCAAGCCCACCCCATGCACGTGGTCGGCATGTTCATGGGTTACCAGCACGGCGCTCAGGCTGTCCGGGGCAACGCCGAGCCGCCCCAGGCGCCGCTCGGTTTCACGCAGGGAAAAGCCGCAATCGACCAGCACTCGCGTGTTGCCACTGCTGACCAGCGTGCCATTTCCCTGGCTGCCGCTTCCGAGAACCGCGAAGCGCACTTAACCCAGGTTGTCCTGGATGACGCTCAGCACACGACGGGCCACGTCAGCCGGGGCCACGGTATTGATGTTCTTCTCGACGGTGACCTGCACGCTGTCACCTACCTTGCTCAGGCGTACCTGATAGCGCTCGGCGCGGGCTTCGACCTCTTCCTTGCTCGGCTCGCTGCCGAACATGCGGCTGAAGAAACCAGGCTCGCTCTTGGGCTCGGCTTTTTCGGCAAGGTTGATGTAGTACAGGCCAAGGCTGCGGTTGATGTCTTCGACGCGCCATTCGCCGTGCTCCAGGGCACGACCGACGCTGGACCAGGCGCGATCGAGGTCGGCACCGAGGCTCAGCACCGGGTTGCCGCTGCCGTCCTCGCTCAGGCTGACACGGCTCGGCGCATCGAAATCGCGGGCCGCGAGCAGGGACACCGAACCACCCTTCTCGGCGCTGCGGGTCATGCTGGCGAGCATTTCGTCGACCAGCACCGCGTCGACGCCGGTATTGCTGGAGCGCGCCGGGAAGTCCTGCTCGGCGGTGCTGCCGGCAGGACGCTCGACGGTAACCACGTAGACCTCGCTGGTGTTGCGCTGCACGCCCGGCTCGATACGCACACGGGCACGGATTTCGCTGTCACGGCTGCTGGCGGCGCCGCCCAGGCGATCGGCCATGGACGCGGAAAGCTCGTCGAAACGCTGCCAGGTGGTGTTGAACTCGCCGGTCTGCGGACGCTCTTCGGCAATCCGGAAACCGTTGTCCTCGAAGAACTGCCGGGCCACCGGCCAGGTTTCCGCCGGCGAACGCTGGGCCAGGACCCAGCGCGCGGCGCCGCTCTTCTGCAGGCTGAAATCGCTGACATCGGCGGTAGCCGCCAGCGGCAGCGGACGGGGAACCTCGAATTCGCCCTTGACGGTGTCGTCGGCGACGTTGCGCGGAATCGGCAACAGTGGATCGAGACGCTTGACGTTGCTCGCATCCGGAGGCAACTGCATGGGCGGCTTCTGGGTCGCCTCCAGGTAGTCGCTGCCACGGTCGCGGAAATACCCGTCCTCGCCCCACAACCAGGCGCAACCGCTGGTGCTGGAAATGATCAGGGCAAGGGCGGAAAGACCAGCCAATCGCTTCATGCGGAGTACGTCCTCAATTAAACCAGTACGCCGCACTGGCGCATGGCCTGGCGCAGCGTGTCATGACAGGATGGGCTCAGCCAGGTCAGCGGCAGGCGAATGCCGTTGTCCATCAGCCCCATTTCATTCAGGGCCCACTTCACCGGAATCGGGTTGGCCTCGATGAACAGGTTCTTGTGCAGCGGCATGAGTTTTTCGTTGATGGCCCGTGCGGTTTCGGCATCGCCACGCAGGGCGGCTTCGCACAGGTCGGCCATTTCGCGCGGAGCGACGTTGGCGGTGACGGAGATGTTGCCCTTGCCACCGAGCAGGATCAGCTCGACGGCGGTCGGATCGTCGCCCGAGAGGACGATGAAGTCGTCGCCGACACCTTCGATGATCGCCTTGGCGCGGGCCAGGTCACCGGTGGCTTCCTTGATGCCGATGATGTTCGGCACGCTGGACAGGCGGATCACGGTCTCGGCCAGCATGTCGCAGGAGGTGCGGCCCGGCACGTTGTAGAGGATCTGCGGGATGTCCACGGCTTCGGCGATGTGCTTGAAGTGCTGGTACAGGCCTTCCTGGGTCGGCTTGTTGTAGTACGGCACCACCAGCAGGCAGGCATCGGCACCGGCTTTCTTGGCATTCTGGGTCAGGTGGACGGCTTCGCTGGTGGAGTTGGCGCCGGTGCCGGCAATGACCGGGATACGGCCGGCGACCTGCTTGACCACGAACTCGATGACCTGGATGTGCTCATCGACGCTGAGGGTCGCCGACTCGCCGGTGGTGCCGACGGCAACGATGGCATGGGTCCCGTTCTGCAGGTGGAAGTCCACGAGTTTGCTGAGGCTGTCCCAGTCCAGACGCCCATGTGCATCCATGGGTGTGACCAATGCCACCATACTGCCCGCAATCATGAAGCTGCTCCTGCCGGAAAAAGAGAGCGGTAATGGTACTGGCGCCATCGGCCTTGCACAAGCGACGCGGGCGCCTGGAGCATTCCCCTTCGCGGCCATTTTCGCTACCCTTCGTCCTTTGATCGGTACACAGCGGCCCGCCGGGCTGCCAACCATGCGTTCCGGCAGGGTCCGCCCCTCGATCCAGCACCCCTGGAGCATGCGAACCAGCCTTTTTCCGCGCGTCAGGTACCGACCGCTCATCGCTTTAGGAATGCTATGTCCACCCCCACCGTCCGCGAACAATTCCTTGTCGTCAGCGCCCTGGGCCCGAGCCCGATGGAGCTGACCAACATCCTCTGCCGCGCCAGCAACGACAGCCGCTGCGCGGTGGTCACCTCCCGCCTGACCCGCCACGGCGAATGCAGCGCGCTGATTCTGCAGATCAGCGGCAACTGGGACGCCCTCGCCCGCTTCGAAGGCGCCCTGCCGAGCCTGGCGAAGAAGCACGGTTTCATCGTCAACGTGGTGCGCAGCACCGAGCTGGAAGTGCGCCCGCTGTCGCTGCCGTACGTCGCCTACGTCAGCGCTGCGTACCGCCCGGACATCATCAACGAGCTGTGCCAGTTCTTCATCGACCACCGTGTCGAGCTCGAGAACCTGACCTGCGACACCTACCAGGCACCGCAGACCGGCGGCACCATGCTCAATGCCACCTTCACCGTCACGCTGCCCGCCGGCACCCAGATCAGCTGGTTGCGCGACCAGTTCCTGGACTTCGCCGATGCACTCAACCTGGATGCCCTGATCGAGCCGTGGCGTCCGCAGAACCCGATGTAAGGAGCCGCCTCATGGCCGTCGAACTCGATAAACCCGTTGCCGACTTCCAGGTCCAGGCCACCAGCGGCCAGCAGGTCAGCCTCGCCGATCTCAAGGGCCGCCAGGTCGTGCTGTACTTCTATCCGAAGGACAGCACTCCGGGCTGCACCACCGAAGGCCAGGATTTCCGCGACCAGCACGCCGCCTTCCAGGCCGCCGGCACCGAGGTGTTCGGCGTGTCCCGCGATGGCCTGAAGTCCCATGAGAACTTCAAGGCCAAGCAGGCCTTCCCCTTCGAGCTGATCAGCGACAAGGACGAAAGCCTTTGCCAGCTGTTCGACGTGATCAAGCTGAAGAAGCTGTACGGCAAGGAATACCTGGGCGTCGACCGCAGCACCTTCCTGATCGACAAGGACGGCGTGCTGCGCAAGGAATGGCGCGGCGTCAAGGTGCCGGGCCATGTGGCCGAGGTACTTGCCGCGGCCGAAGAGCTCAACAAGGCTTGAACAGAAACGGGGCATGATCGACATGCCCTGTTTTCATTTCACGCTGTTCATTTCGCGCTGTTCACTTCATAGCAGCGGCGCCACCGCCGGTTCCCGCCTCGGCCAGGCATCCAGCACGGCCTTGAACAGCGTCGCCAGCGGAATGGCGAAGAAGATTCCCCAGAAGCCCCACAGCCCGCCGAACAACAGCACCGCGCAGATGATCGCCACCGGGTGCAGGCTCACCGCCTCGGAGAACAGCAGCGGCACCAGCACGTTGCCATCCAGCGCCTGGATGATCGCGTACACCGCCATCAGGTAGATGAACTGGTCACCCCAGCCCCACTGGAACAGCGCGATCAGGGTCACCGGCACGGTGACCACCACCGCGCCGACATAGGGCACCACCACCGACAACCCCACCAGCAGCGCCAGCAGGGCCGCGTAATTCAGACCCAGGGCAACGAAGGCAATGTAGGTGGCCACGCCGCAGATCAGGATCTCGATGCCCTTGCCGCGGATGTAGTTGGCGATCTGCCGGTTCATTTCCTCGGCGACCCGGGTCATCAGTGCGCGCTCGCGCGGCAGGTAGCTGACGACCCAGCGGGCGATGGTCTCGCGGTCCTTGAGGAAGAAGAACACCAGGATCGGCACCAGCACCAGGTAGATCATGACGTTGACCAGCAGCGGCAGGCTGGACAAGGAGAAGGTCAGTGCCCACTGGCCGAACTTGCCGATTTCGCCGCGCATGGCCTCGATGGCCTGCAGCACCTGGTCGTCGGACACCAGATGCGGATAGCGCTCCGGCAGCAACAGCAGCAGCGACTGCCATTTGCCGAGCATGCCCGGCAGTTCGTTGAACAGGGTGATCAACTGGTGCCAGAGCAACGGCACCAGCACCAGCAGGAACACCGCCAGCGCGCCCATGAACAGGGTGAAGACCAGGCCGACCGCGACCTTGCTCGGCACCTTGAAACGCTCCAGCGCATTGACCAGCCCCTGCATCAGAAACGCCAGGACCATCCCCGCCAGCACCGGCGCGAGCATGCCGCCCAGGGTCAGGACCGCGGTGAAACCGAGAAACAGCAGAACCGCCAGCACCACCGCTTCCTCATCGGAGAAGTAACGGTGCAGCCAGCTGCGAAGCACTTTGAACATCGGAAAGGACTCAGGCCTTTTTCAGCCAGTAGGTGTAGGTCCCGCCTTCGGCGGTTTCGTGAAGCAGGGTATGACCGGCAAGCCTGGCGAAAGTGCGGAAGTCGCGCTGCGAGCCGCCATCGGTGGCGATGACCTTGAGCACTGCGCCCGAAGCCAGGCGATTGAGTTCCATCTTGGCCTTGAGCAACGGCAACGGACAGTTCAGGCCGCTGGCGTCCAGTTCGGCATCGGGATTGGGAATAGCGGTCATTGCAGCACTCCAGAAGAATCGGAACGGGCCGGGCGAGCCGGCAAGCCTCGCAGAATTGCGCCACTGGTCGCAACCGTGCCGGGCGGCTACAGTAAGGCTTTTTGTCGACCAGAGCTCCGTGCATGACTTTTCTGCGCCCTACCCTGCTGACACTGGCCTGCCTGCTGGCGCTTCCGAGCCACGCCGACGACCTGCCGTCACTCGGCGACGCCAGCTCGGCCATCGTCTCGCCGCAACAGGAACATCAGCTAGGCCGCGCCTGGCTGAGCCTGCTGCGCGGCAACGTCAGCCAGTTGTCCGACCCACAGCTCAAGGATTATGTCGAAACCAGCGTCTACAAGCTTGCCGAAACCAGCCAGCTGCAGGACCGCCGCCTCGAATTCATTCTGATCAACAGCCCGGAACTCAACGCCTTCGCCGCCCCTGGCGGAATCGTCGGGGTCAACGGCGGCCTGTTCCTCAATGCCCAGACCGAAGGTGAATACGCCTCGGTCCTGGCCCACGAACTTGCACACTTGTCGCAGCGCCACTTCGCTCGTGGCGTCGAGGCCCAGCAGCGCATGCAGTTGCCGATGATGGCGGCCTTGCTCGCCGGCATTGTGGTCGCGGCGTCCGGTGCCGGCGACGCCGGTATCGCCGCGATCGCCGGCACCCAGGCCGCAGCCATCCAGGAACAACGGCGCTTCTCCCGGCAGAATGAACAGGAAGCCGACCGCATCGGCATCCTCAACCTGGAGAAAGCCGGTTACGACCCGCGCAACATGCCGACCATGTTCGAGCGCCTGATGCGCCAATACCGCTTCGACGCCAAGCCGCCGGAATTCCTCCTGACCCACCCGGTTACCGAAAACCGTATCGCCGACACCCGCAACCGCGCGGAACAGGCGCCACCGGGCGGTATCGAGGACAGTGCGCGCTACCAATTGATGCGCGCCCGGGTGCAATTGTTCTATGAAGGCACGCCGGGCCTGGCAGCCAAGCGCTTCCGCGCGCAACTGGACGAAAACCCCAAGCTGGACGCAGCGCGCTACGGCCTGGCCCTGGCGCAGATCAAGGGTGGCCAGCTCAACGAGGCGCGGGAAAACCTCAAGCCGCTGCTGGCCAAGGCGCCCAACGACATCACCTACAACCTGACCCAGATCGACCTGGAGATAACCAACAATCGCCTGGCCGACGCGCAGCAGCGGGTCGATCGCATGCGCCAGTTGTATCCCGGCAACTACCCGCTGAAACAGGTGGCTGCCGACCTGCTGCTCAAGCAGAACAAGCCGGCCGAGGCAGAAAAGGCGCTGGAAGCCCTGGTGAAGGACCGTAGCGACGACCCGGATGTCTGGTATGACCTGGCCGAAGCCCGCGGGTTGTCTGGCAATACCATCGGCCTGCACCAGGCCCGGGCCGAGTTCTTTGCGTTGACCGGGGATTTCGACCAGGCGATCCAGCAACTGGACTACGCCAAGCGGCGTGCCGGTACCAACTTCCAGTTGGCCTCACGGATCGATGCCAGGCAGCGGGACATGCTGGAGCAGCAGCGGATGGTCAAGGATATGATGCGCTGATCTTCAGGGCCTCATCGCTGGCAAGCCAGCTCCCACAGGTATAGCAGTGCTCTCACGAGCGGCGCAGTCACTGTGGGAGCTGGCTTGTCGGACCGCCGCACCGCAGCGATTGGAGCAACCGAGGTTCAAGCGTTACCCGACAGTTTCAACCGCGCCGCCGCGGTGAAATCCAGCATCCGCTGCAACGGCCGGATCGCCTGCGGCACCAACGCCGGCTCGACGAAGATCTCGTTGCTGCCTTCGCGCAGGCATTGCAGGGTGCGCTCCAGGGTGTTCATCGCCATCCACGGGCAATGGGCACAACTGCGGCAGGTCGCGCCGTTGCCCGCCGTAGGCGCCTCGATGAATTCCTTGTCCGGACACAACTGCTGCATCTTGTAGAAGATGCCGCGGTCGGTAGCAACCACGAAACGCTTGTTCGGCATGCGCTGCGCTGCGGCAATCAGCTGGCTGGTGGAGCCTACCGCGTCGGCCAGCTCGATCACCGCCTCCGGCGATTCCGGGTGCACCAGGATCGCGGCGTCCGGGTACAGCGCCTTGATATCGGCCAGCTGCCGCGACTTGAATTCTTCGTGAACGATGCAGGCGCCATCCCACATCAGCATGTCGGCACCGGTCTGCTTCTGGATATAGCGCCCCAGGTGCTGGTCCGGCCCCCAGATGATGGTTTCGCCGTTGTCCATCAGGCTTTCGACGATCTCCAGCGCGCAACTTGAAGTCACCACCCAGTCGGCACGGGCTTTCACCGCCGCCGAGGTGTTGGCGTAGACCACCACGGTACGCTCGGGATGCTGGTCGCAGAAGGCCGAGAACTCGTCCACCGGGCAACCGAGGTCGAGGGAACAGGTGGCTTCCAGGGTCGGCATCAGGACGCGTTTTTCCGGGGTGAGGATCTTCGCGGTCTCGCCCATGAAGCGCACGCCGGCCACCAGTACGGTACTGGCCGGGTGGTTCTTGCCGAAGCGGGCCATCTCCAGGGAGTCGGCCACGCAGCCACCGGTTTCCTCAGCCAGGGCCTGGATCACCGGGTCGCAATAGTAGTGGGCGACCAGCACCGCATCCTGCGCCTTAAGTTCGGCGGCGATGGCGGCACGGTAGTCGGCCTCTTGTTCAGGGGTGAGGGGCTTGGGCTGCTTGGCATCCAGGTGGGCCTGGACCAGAAGGCGTTCGGAAATCTGCGTCATGTTCGCAAGACCTGCAGGCGCTGATGCGCGTAAGTCGAGAGTATCATCGGGCACGGACAAATCGGGTAACAGCTCGACTTTGCACGGGTGGCAAAGTCCGCTGCGACCTCGGTTTTATGAGTGGCCGAAGGCTACAGACAATCGGATGAATTCTAAAGGCTTTTTTAGCTTGCCAGGCGGGCGGGCGACGCTCGACACAGCGCCCGCCAGCCCGCGTGGTTACTGTGCGGCGCCAGTGAATCCGGCAGTACGCTGCTGGACCAGCGCAGCAAACTGATCGACGGTCATCTTCTGGCCGTTGAAGTCCACCTGGCCGTCGGCATAGCCCAGCTGCACGAGAATGTCATCTCCCTTGATCGCCGCCAGCTGGCTCTGCGCCGCGATCATCCCGACCATCTCGCCGGAAGCCGAGGCCTGGCGCACTTGCTCGGCGTCCAGCCCTTCGAGCCTGGCGCGCAAGGCCGCAAGGTCGCCGATCATCGGTTTGGAGATCTTCAAATTGGTCTGCAGCGACTTGACCGACTGGGCGAAGGCCTGCTCCAGCGGGACACCTTCCGGGCCCTTGGCGGACAGGTCGAGATCGAGATCGAAGCGGCTTTCGCCGTTGGCAGTCTTGAACGACAGCTCCTGCAGGGTGACCCGCGGACCGCCCGCCAGCAGTTTCAGCAACGGCGCCTGCAACTGCGGGTCATCCAGCATCAGTGCGCCGGTGTCCGGGGTCAGGCCCAACGCCATGCTTTGCAGTTGCGGCAGGTTCTGCTCGTACCATTGCACCAGGTTGCCGACCGCCTCCGGATTCAGGCGCGCGACATGCCAGGCTACCCGTGCGCTGCCGATGGGGTTCCCGGAAAAGGTGATATCCGCAAGGCTGGCCTGCTGCTGCAACGACAGACCGCTCTGCTCCAGGCGATAGACATCGCGCTGTTCGAACTTGCCGAAACGCAGTGATTGATTGTCGCCGAACGACAGCGAGCTCTCGGCCACGTCCAGGTTCATCGAGCCGACGAAATAGCCGTAGCTGCTCATGGTGAAGTCGGTGGACAGCGCGATGCCCTTGAGCGAGACACTGACCGGGGCTTCACCACCCGTCACCATTGCCACACGGCCCAGCTCACCGCGAAGACGCAACCCCTCGCCTTCGAGCGTCGAATCCATGTCCAGGGTCAGGCCGGAGAACGACAGGGAGGTATCGTCCTCGCCGACGGCTTCGAACGGCGCCAGGCGCAGCTCGTTGCGGATCGCACCGCCGTAACCGACGCTCATGCTGCCTTGCAGCGGTGCTTGCTCGCCGGTCACGGCAAACCAGGGCGCGCTGTCGTCGGTGTTTTCCAGTACGTAGTTGCTGGCAGCCATCACCGGCGCCAGTTGCAGGCGCTTGACCCGCGACCAGGGAAACGGGCCATGCTCCAGTTGGTCCTTGAATTCGAGCTGGAGGTGTTCGCCCTCGGCACCGTCGAGGGTCAGGCGATAACGCGCCTGGCTACTGAACGCCCCGGAGTCCAGGGACAACAACTCGACCTTGCCGCTGCCACTGCCGCTCAGGGCTGCGGCCAGTTGCCGGTTGGTCTGCGCCAGCGAGGCCTCGAGCACCTCGGGCAATTGCTTGCCGGTGTACCACGCGATCGAGGTACAGGCCGCTCCCGCGACCACCAGCCCGCCGATGACTAACAGTGCTTTCTTCATGAAGTGTTCCAGTTGCTTTCCCTGATTGATTGAGCGACTGCACGGGCGTTCCGCCCCGTATTGCCGGGCAGCGAGATTATCACCCCCGCGTAGCACGCTCATACAACTGTCATCGGACACTGCCATGTTCAGCGCATCAACCCGCCCTGCGCGGCGGCACGAACGGCATCGCACCGAAAAGGGAGCTTCTTATGAAAGTTGCAGTGTTCGGCACCGGTTACGTGGGCCTGACCCTCGCCGCCTGCCTCGCCGAGGTGGGCCATGCGGTGTGCTGCGTCGATGTGGATGCCCGGCGCGTGGCGAGCCTTTCCGAGGGGCACTGCCCGATTTTCGAACCCGGCCTTCCGGTGCTGCTGAAAAACGGCCGGGCCAGTGCCCGCCTGGCCTTCACCACCGACGCCGCCCGGGCCATCGACGCGGCGACAGTGATCTTCATTGCCGTCGGCACCCCTTCATTGCCCGACGGCAGCGCCGACCTGAGCCAGGTCTTTGCCGTGACCGACAGCATCGCCCGGCATGCCCGCGGCGATAAGATCGTGGTCAACAAATCCACTTCGCCAGTCGGTACCGTCGATGCGATCAAGGCCCGTCTGGCCCGGCACGACGCCAGCACCGCCACGCGCGTGGACGTGGTGAGCAACCCGGAATTCCTCAAGGAAGGCTCGGCGGTGCTCGACTGCATGCGTCCCGACCGCATCCTCATCGGCGGCGCCAGCCCGGCGACCCAGGCGCTGCTGCGCGAGCTGTTCGCCCCCTTCAGCCGCAACCATGACAAATTCATCTGCATGGACGCACGCAGCGCCGAGCTGGCCAAGTACGCGGCCAACTGCATGCTGGCAACCAGGATCTCGTTCATGAACGAGATGGCCAACCTGGCCGAGCACACCGGCGCGGACATTGAGGCGGTGCGCCGGGCAATCGGCTCCGACCCGCGTATCGGCTATGACTTCATCTATGCCGGTTGCGGTTTCGGCGGCTCGTGCTTCCCCAAGGACCTTTCCGCGCTGCAACGCATCGCCGAGCAATACGACTACCAGCCGCGCCTGCTCCAGGCCGTTGACGCGATCAACCAGCGGCAGAAGCATCGCTTGTTCGAAAAGATCCTCGACCACTACGACGGCGACCTGGCAGGCAAGACCTTCGCCGTCTGGGGCCTGGCGTTCAAGCCCAACACCGACGACATGCGCGAGGCCTCCAGCCAGGTGCTGCTGCGCTCGCTGTGGCAGGCTGGAGCCAATGTCCAGGCGTTCGACCCACAAGCCCACGCCGAAGCCCGCCGCCTGTTCGGTGAACGCGACGACCTGCGTTTGATGGACAGGAAGGAAGACACCCTGTCAGGCGCCCATGCCCTGGTGATAGTCACCGAATGGCAGGATTTCAGGGTTCTGGACAACGGCCTGGTCAGGCAGCGCCTGCTCGACGCCACGGTGTTCGATGGCCGCAACCTTTACGAACCGGCACAGATGGCCGAGGCAGGACTGGTGTACTACAGCATCGGTCGCCCCGACGCCGGGGCGCGCCAGGCGCCCCGGTGATCCCGGGATAAGGAAACGTCCTACTCGTTGACGTCCATGAACTCGCGGGCCCAGACGATGTAGTCATTTGGCTGGGTGTAGGTGTGAGTCAGCTCGGTGGCGCTCAGGTCCGAGGCGGCGCTGGTAATCCGGCGCTGCTCGCGAAGGCTGTCGTAGGTAGCCTTGATCGCAGCGAAATAGGCGCCATGGCCATCGACCGCGATGCGCACGCCCAGTTGCGCCAGGCGCGCATCGTCGTGCAGTTGCGGGTTGCCATAGGTCACCAGCATCAGCGGTACGCTGAGGTGGCGGGCGATTTCTTCCAAGTGCTCGAAATCGCGCACGCCAACCATGCACACACCGTCGGCGCCAGCGTTCTGGTAGGCCACCGCGCGGGCGATGACTTCCTCGGTCGGGATGGCCGCGGCGTTGGTCCGGGCGATGATCACCAGCTCCGGATCGACACGGGCTTCAAGGGCCGCACGGACCTTGCCGACGCCTTCCTCGATGCTGATGAGGTCGGTGGATTTGCGCCCGAACTGGGCCGGCAGCAGGGTGTCTTCGATGGTCAGTGCGGAAACCCCGGCGCGCTCCAGTTCGATCACCGTGCGCATCACGTTCAAGGCGTTACCGTAGCCATGGTCGGCGTCGGCAATGAACGGCAACTGGGCGACACGCCCGATGCGGGTGGCCTGCTCGGCGAACTCGCTCAGGGTGATCAGGGCAAAATCCGGTGCTGCAAGTACCTGTAGCGACGCCACCGAGCCCCCGAGGATACCCACCTCGAAACCGAGGTCGGCGGCGATACGCGCGGACATCGGATCGAACACCGAGGCGGTGTGGTAACAGCGGGGGGAAGCAAGGAGTTTACGAAACGCACGGCGCAGTTCTTGGTGGGACGCTTTGGGCATGATCAATCCACTTATTTCGACTTCATTCTGCCCCGCAACATACCACTGCTTGATGTCGCTCTGACAGCAGGAAAGGTCCTTGTCCGACAAATTGACGAAACGTTTCATCTCCCCGGGCTTGCAGGGCAACCGGATGACGAGTGACGCCCCGATGCCGACCGGCCAAGGCCGGGCCTGGGTGGATCGAGGCTGGCGAAACAGGAATTTTTTCAGCGTTTCATAAAAAAAGCGCCGAATGAGTATGAACTGTGCATGGGTTTTTCCCTCAACACTGACTCAGGCCAATCCTGAATCCACGATCAGGGATTACCGTAATGGATCCACTTGGGACATCAGAGATTCCCTGAGTCATTAAGCATAGAATTTGTATGGCTATGGCATAATGAAATCATTCCGCAACTCCAGATAACGAGCCGTGACTTGTGTCAGTAACTACCCTAACCGTATGTGACGACTCCACCGTTGCCCGCAAGCAGGTATTGCGGGCCCTGCCTTCCGACTGGCCGGTTTCGGTCACCGAAGCCGCCAATGGCCACCAGTGCATGGACGCTGTGCGCAAGGGCCTGGGCCAGGTCGTGGTGCTGGACCTGAACATGCCGGAGATGGATGGCTACCAGGTACTGCATGCATTGCGCGACGAAGGCTTGAAGGCCAACGTCATCGTTATTTCCGGGGACGTTCAGCAGGAGGCCCTGCGCCGCGTGCAGGAACTGGGCGCCCTCGCCTTCCTGAAGAAGCCCTTCGAACAGGACCAGTTGCGCGAAACCCTCGACCGCCTCGGCCTGCTGCGCCTGGCAGGCCAGGCGGCGCATAGCCATCGTCCGCAGACCCACGCTGCTGTCAGCTTCAACGAAGTCTTCCGCGAGACCGTCAACGTCGCCATGGGGCGGGCCGCAGCACTGATCGCCAAGGTGCTCGGCGTCTTCGTCCAGTTGCCGGTCCCTAACGTGAACGTCCTCGAGGTCGGCGAACTGCATATGGCCCTGGCCGACGCCGGGCGCAGCCAGCAACTGACTGCCGTATGCCAGGGTTTCATCGGCGGCGGTATCGCCGGCGAGGCGCTGCTGATGTTCCATGACGCCGAAATCGCCGATATGGCGCGCCTGATGAAGCACCAGAGCAGTCACGCCTCCGACCTGGAAATGCTCCTGGACCTGTCCAGCATCCTGATCGGCGCCTGCCTGAGCGGCATCGCCGAGCAGGTCGATGTGGTGTTCTCCCAGTGCCACCCGCAGATCCTCGGCCAGCACGCCAATATCGAGGAGCTTATCCGGGTCAACCAGGGGCGCTGGAAGAAGACGCTGGCGGTGGAGATCAGCTATCGGCTCGAAGGGCATGACATCAGCTTCGACCTGTTGCTGCTGTTCACCGAGGACTCCATCGAACGCCTCACCCATAAACTCGCGTACCTGATGAACTGAGCCATGAACAAACCTCTTGATCTGACCGAGTTCCACTGGCTGCTGGCGATCGTGCAGAGCATCGATGTCGGCGTCGTGGTGCTCGATCGCGACCACTGCGTGCAGGTCTGGAACACCTTCATGGAGAACCGCTCCGGGGTGCCGCCCAAGGATGCCATCAGCCAGTCGTTCTTCAGGCTGTTTCCCGAAGTCAACGAAGAGTGGTTCCGGCGCAAGCTCGACAGCGTCGCAACCCTGGGCACGGCAGCGTTCACCGTATGGGAACAACGCCCCTATCTGGTGCGGTTCAAGAACTACCAGCCGATCACCGGGCAGGAAGACTTCATGTACCAGAACACCACGCTGTTCCCGCTGCGCTCCACCGACAGCAGCATCAGCCACTTCTGCCTGGTGATCTATGACGTGACCGACGTCGCCACCAACCGGCACATGCTGCAGTCAGCCAATGCCCAGTTGCAGAAGCTGTCCAGCACCGATCGCCTGACCGGGCTATACAACCGTGGTCACTGGGAAGACAGCCTCAAGGTCGCGTATGCCCGCCATCAACGGCATGGCAACCCCACCAGCCTGGTGATGTTCGACATCGATCACTTCAAGCGCATCAACGACACCTACGGCCACCAGGCTGGCGACAAGGTGATCGAGCAAGTCGCCGCCCTGCTCCGCCAGTACGTGCGCGACACCGATGTGGCCGGACGCTACGGCGGCGAGGAATTCGCGGTGGTGCTGTCGGACACCGACAAGCTCGGCGCAACGGCCTTCGCCGAGCGCCTGCGCACAGCCGTGGAGGAACTGGAAGTCCAGCACGAGGGGCAGAGCATCCGCTTCACCATCAGCCTGGGTGTCGCCGATCTCGCCCGGCCCTCGGACAGCCATGCCGATCTGATCGCTTGGGCCGACCAGGCTCTGTATGCGTCGAAGAAGGGTGGGCGCAACCAGGTCTCGGTACACGCCTAGGCATCTGCCTCACCTGCGCTTTCCAGACTGACCTGTACCTGGCGCAGAAACCAGTCGAGCGCCGTGGACTGGGTGCTGCGCGAGTGCCAATGCAACGACACCTCGAAGGCTGGCACCTCGAATGGCAGCTCGAGTGTCTTGAGCTGCCGGGGCAGTGGCATTTCGCAGAAGCTTTCTGCGATCTGGCTGGGCAGGATGACCAGCATCTCGGTGCCCGGAATCAGTCGTGGAAGTACGGAAAAATGCGGCAAGCGCAACTTGATCCGGCGCTCCACGCCCAAGCGCTGCAACGCTTCCTCGGCCATGCCATGGCCCGATGTGCGGGTGACCAGGGCATGGGGCTCGGCAAGAAACTGCTGCATGTCGATGCTGTCGCCGATACGCGGATGGGCGGCATCGAGCAGGCACACGTAGCGCTCCTTCATCAGTACCCGCGAGACCACCCCGTTGTCGGTGAGCTTCCTGCTGCAGATCGCCGCGTCAATGTGGCCGTCGTTCAGCCAGATACCGACCTGGTCGATCTCCAGCGGTACCACTTCGAGTTCGATATTCGGGGCTTGGTGGCTCAGGTGCTCCATCAGCCTGGGCAGCAGTGCCATCTCCCCCAGGTCGGACAATGCCAGGCGAAACTGGCGCTGCGAGTGACGGGGGTCGAACTTGCGCGCCTCGCCCACTGCCCAGTCGATGCAGCGGGAGGCTTCCTTGAAACTGCCATACAACTGCGTGGCCAGGCGGGTCGGCTGCATGCCTTGGCGGTTGCGCACGAACAGGACGTCATCGAACTGCTCCCTCAGCTTCGCAAGCGCGTAGCTGACCGACGGCTGGGTAACGAAAAGCCGTTGGGCGGTTACCGTCACGCTCTGTGTTTCGTAGACGGTGATGAAGGTGGTGATCAGGTTGAGGTCGAAGCTGGCCATGTTCGCGGCTGTCCAAGGGCTGTTGGTCAAGAGGCACAACTATAGCTGGTGTTTATACAACACCGATAAAGCATTTATTTGATCGATCATGATGGGATTCTTAGAGTGGAGGCCTCACGACACACGCGGAATCACCCACGATGCAAACCATTCACTCCGCCGCTTACACCCTGCTGCGGCGCCACGGTATGACCACCATCTTCGGCAATCCCGGCTCCAATGAATTGCCGTTTCTCAAATCGTTCCCGCAAGACTTCCGCTACATCCTGGGGTTGCACGAAGGGGCTGTGGTAGGCATGGCGGATGGCTACGCGCTGGCAAGTGGCAAGCCGGCTTTCGTCAACCTGCATGCCGCGGCAGGCACCGGCAACGGCATGGGCGCGCTGACCAATTCCTGGTATTCCCATAGCCCGCTGGTCATCACCGCCGGCCAGCAAGTGCGCCCGATGATCGGCGTCGAAGCGATGCTGGCCAACGTCGATGCCGTGCAACTGCCCAAGCCGCTGGTCAAGTGGAGCTATGAGCCGGCCAACGCCCAGGACGTGCCGCGGGCGCTCAGCCAGGCTATCCATTACGCCAATACCACACCGAAAGCACCGGTCTACCTGTCGATTCCCTACGACGACTGGGATGCGCCCTGCCCGCCCGGTGTCGAGCATCTTTTCGAGCGCCAGGTGCAGGTCGCCGGCACTCCCGACGCTGCCCAGTTGCAAGCGCTGATAAAGCAGCTGGACCAGGCACGCAATCCCGTGCTGGTACTCGGGCCCGAGGTCGACGCCACCCTCGGCAATGCCCACGCCGCGGCCCTGGCCGACAAGTTGCGGTTGCCGGTGTGGATCGCGCCATCGGCGTCGCGTTGCCCGTTCCCGACCCGTCACCCGAGTTTTCGCGGCGTGCTGCCTGCGGCCATCGCCGGGATCAGCAAGACGCTCGCCGGGCATGACCTGATCCTGGTGGTCGGTGCTCCGGTGTTCCGTTATCACCAGTTCGCGCCCGGAGACTACCTGCCAGCCGGCGCACGCTTGCTGCACATCACTTCCGACCCGCAGGAAGCCGCGCGGGCGCCGATGGGGGATGCGCTGATCGGCGATATCGCGGCGACCTTGCGGGCCCTGGCCGAGGGTGTGGCGCAGCAGGCACGCAGCTATCCCGAAGCGCTGCCGGCACCGCAGCCAATGGCCGACGAGCCTCGGCACCTGCGTCCGGAAACCCTGTTCGATGTGCTGGACGCTGTGGCGCCGGAAGACGCCATCTACGTCAAGGAATCCACGTCCACCACCAGCGCCTTCTGGCAGCGCATGAACCTGCGCCACCCCGGCAGCTATTACTTCCCTGCGGCGGGCGGCCTGGGCTTCGGCCTGCCGGCAGCGGTCGGCGTGCAACTGGCCCAGCCGCAACGACGGGTGATTGCCCTGATCGGCGACGGCTCTGCCAACTACGGCATCACCGCCTTGTGGACCGCTGCCCAGTACCGCGTGCCGGTGGTGTTCGTGATCCTCAAGAACGGTACCTATGGCGCCCTGCGCTGGTTCGCTGGCGTGCTCAAGGCCGAGGACGCACCCGGCCTGGACGTGCCGGGCCTGGACTTCTGCGCAATCGCCGAGGGCTACGGGGTCAAGGCAGTGCACACCGACACCCGTGCCGGCTTCGAGGCGGCACTGCGCGCCGCGCTGGATGCCAACGAACCGACCGTCATCGAGGTACCTACCGTCACCATCGAGCCCCACTGAACTGCTGCTGGAGCCATCAAGGCTCCTTCAACCCACCGACATAACAACAAGAAGACAAAACCATGACCCAGAAACGTGCGCTGGACGTCGCAGGGGGCGCGCCCCTCGGAAAACTTCATTACACCCTGCTGTTCTGGTGTTCTTTCATCATGCTCTTCGATGGCTATGACCTGGTCATCTACGGCTCGGTCGTACCGCGCCTGATGGAAGAATGGGCACTGACGCCGGTGGTTGCCGGCTGGATGGGCAGCGCGGCGCTGTTCGGCATGATGTTCGGCGCAGTCGTGGTTGGCCCTCAGGCCGACCGGCTTGGGCGGCGCAAGGTGGTCATCGGCTCCGTCGCCCTCGCAAGCCTGTGCGCCTTGGGGACCGCCTTCACCTGGGATGCACCGAGCTTTGCCCTGCTGCGATTCATCACCGGCGTAGGCCTTGGGGGCGCGATTCCCAACATCGTTGCCTTGATGAACGACCTTGCGCCGACATCACGCCGCAGCTCCCTCACCACCATCATGCTCAGCTTCTACTCGATCGGCGCGATGATTTCCGCGCTGGTGGCGATGTGGATCATACCTCGCTACGGCTGGGAGGCGACTTTCATCATCGGTGGCGTACCGCTGCTTCTCCTGCCATGGCTGGCGCGGCAGCTGCCCGAATCGCTGCACTATCTGCTGGAGAAGGACCGCGCTGCGGCGGGCGATCTGCTCACCCGTATCGACCCGCAAGTCGATACGAGCAGCGTCAGCTTCGAAGCACCGCCCAGGACCTCCTCTGCGGCACCGCTTTCGCGTCTGTTTGCCGAAGGTCGCGGCGTGGGTACGGTGTTCCTCTGGCTAGGCTTCGGCATGTGCATGCTGATGGTCTACGGGCTCAACACCTGGCTGCCCAAGATCATGGTCGCCGGCGGTTTCGAACTGGGTTCGAGCCTGATGTTCCTGGTCACCCTGAACATCGGCGCTACCTTTGGCGCGCTGGGCGGCGGCTGGCTGGCCGACCGCTGGGGCTGCAAGCCTACGCTGATGCTGTTCTTCCTGCTTGCGGTGGTGTCGCTGTGCACCCTGGGCATCAAGCCCGGTCCGCTGTTGCTCAATGCCATGCTGCTGGTGGCAGGGGCCACGACCATCGGTACCCTGGCGGTGATCCATGCCTTTGCTGCCCAGCAGTACCCGAGCGAAATCCGCTCCACCGGCGTCAGCTGGTGCTCGGCCATCGGCCGCTTCGGCGGGGTGGCCGGGCCTGCCCTGGGCGGCCTGATGCTGAGCCTGAACCTGCCACTGCAGCTCAACTTCATCCTCTGCGCCGTGCCCGGTGTGGTGGCGATCCTCGCCATTGCCATGATCCGCCAGCGCAACGTCGCAGGCTCCGCTGCTCCGGGTCGGGCGCTGGAAGCCCGGCACTGAGCTGACTCGCAAGCCTCTTCCGCTTGAAAACCTTGCCAACAGTGGCCGCTCCTCCCCGAGCGGCCCGATGGATCGTGCCATTTCGACAACAATAATAGGTGCCTTCATGCGTCATTCTCCCGTTCCCCGCCACAGCGCCTGGCTGCTGGGCTGTGCCTGTCTGTCGCCGGCTTTTTACGCCCAGGCCGACTTCCTCGATGACAGCAGCGTCGTCCTCGGGCTGCGCAATGCCTACATCGATCGCGATTTCAAACAATCGGATGCGCCCAGGTCGCGGATCGGTAGCTGGACCCAAGGCTTCGATCTGCGCCTCTCCTCCGGGTACACCGAAGGCCCGCTCCAGTTCGGCCTGGAAACCAGCACCCAGTGGGCCTATCGCCTCGATGGCGGCGGCGGGCGTGGCCCCGACAGCGTGATCCCCTACGACGCCAGCAAGGGCGAGCAGGTACGGGACTATGGCCGTACCGGGGTGACCGGCAAGCTCAAGTATTCGCAGACCGAGCTGCGCGCCGGTGAACTGCGCCCGCGCTTGCCGGTGGCCTATATCGACGACTCGCGCCAGTTGGTCACCACCTACCAGGGCGCCATGCTGGAGTCACGGGAATGGGCCGGCCTGACCCTGACAGCGGGACGCATCGATAAGATCGCCACCCGTGAATCCTCCAACCGGGAGCGGATCTACCTGATGAACGGCGCCAACATCAGGCGCCCCAGCGACGGCCTTAACTTTGCCGGCGCTACCTACCAGTTCACCCCTGACCTGTCGGCGACCTACTTCTACGGTCAGCTCGAGGATATCTATCAGCAGCATTACCTGGGTCTGTCCAACCGCTGGGCGCTGTCAGCGGATTACACGCTGCAGACCGAGCTGCGCTATTACCAGAATCGTGAGGACGGCCAAGCGCTGTATGGCGAGATCGACAACAAGAGTTACGGTGCCATGACCACGCTGAAGACCGGCGGCCATGGCTTTGGTGTCGGTTATCAGCGGATGCTCGGCGACAGCGCTTTCCCGTTGTTCAACGGCTATGCACCGCAGCCCTGGCTGGTCAACTGGTCGACGGTCGGCTTCTTCAAAGCCAACGAAGGTTCCTGGCAACTGCGCTACGACTATGATTTCGCGGCTCTGGGCGTGCCGGGCCTGAAATTCATGACCCGCTATCTGCGAGGTAGCGGTATCGATCGAGGCAACAACGATCTGGACCAGAACGTTGAAAGCGAGCGCAATTTTGTCGTGAGTTATGTGCTGCAAAGCGGTGCGCTCAAGGGGCTCGGCTTCGAATGGCGCAACATTGACGTGAAGACGCGTTACGGCAGCGGCAGGGCGTCGGGAGTCGATTACGACGAAAATCGCCTTATCACCACCTACACCTGGAAGTTCTGATCGCTTAGCGATCGTTACCAACGGGTTGCTTGACTGAGCGTCGCATCATCGTTGCCTGAAGCGCTCGCGCGCTTTGGGCAACGAGGCCAGCCGTTACAGCGGACCATATCTTGCACGTTTTTCGTTATGTCATTCTCCAGGTAACCGCCATGACGATCTCCATCTCAACCACCTGTGTCCCGGCTTCAGAGCGCAGCGGTTTCTGGGACGACATCAGTAGCCGATTTTTCGTCAAGCTCGATTGCCAACTGGAGGGGTTCTCCAGTAACGCAGCGTCCGGTGGATTCGAGGCGCATCTCAAGCACAGCCGTTTTGGCAGCCTCGACCTGATCGACCTCCAGGCAAGTGCGCACAGCGTCGAGCGTCGAGTCAGCGCTGGCAACGACCCGCATTATTTCATCCTCAGCCTGATTACCCACGGCATGTGCGAACTTACCCAGGACGACCGGCGCTGCGCCGTAGGTGCAGGTGACATCGTGCTGTATGACACTCGCCGCCCCTACAAGGTCGTACTGCCCCGTGCGTTTCGCATGTGCTCGCTACGCATCCCTCAGGAAACCATGCGCCTTTACAACCCTGCCGCAGAGCGTGCCGTGTCGAAGCCTCTGACCACCGCCAGTACCATGGGGCGCATCATTGGCGGCCTGATGCTGACGCTGTTCGAAGAGCAGGAGCATGCCGCCGAATTTGGTGAAGATGCCATGGCCCGGCCGCTGCTGGAAATGCTCTCGCTGGGTCTGCAGTCATTGGGCAAGGGCGAGGCTGACCCGGCGTGCACCCGCCTCATGCAGTTCCACCTTGAGCGCATCAAGAGCCTGATCGACAACCATTTGGCCGAGCCATTGCTGAGTGTCGAATGGATCGCCGAGCAGCTGAAGATGTCTGTCAGTTCCGTGCACCGGGTGTTTTCCGGGCAACCGGTCTCGGTGAGCGAGTACATCTGGGGCAAGCGTCTGGAACTGTGCCGTATGGCGCTGGCCAACCCTTGCCTGCGTGACCGCAGCATCAGTGATATCGCCTACAGCTGGGGCTTCTCCAGCAATGCGCATTTCAGTCGGGTATTCAAGCGTCATCTGGGCCTATCTCCCCGTGAATATCGCACGCTCTCGCTAGCCGCCAGGTAAGGGCTTGCAGGCCCCGCTCACTGGCGAGAGCCATACGAGCGGGGCCAAGGCTTCACTACAGCGGTTCGGCATTCCCAATGACCGATGCGCTGGCCATGGCTCGCGGCGCCGTTTCAATGAACGCGAACGAGACGATGGCGATAGCGGCGAAGGCGATCCCCACAATCATCATCGGATATTGCAGCCCAAATGCATCAGCCAGTCCTCCCGCCACGATGGGCATGAGCACGCCACCGAGCATCTCCCCGACGCAGGTCGGAATACCCACGGCGCTGCCGGTCATGCGCGAGGGCACGGTCTCTGCGGGAATAATTGCCAGAAATATCGGCGCGATGCCGAAGCCGAACACACCTGCGATGAACAACAATGCGAACATTCCGGCCGGGGAAGCGGATAAAGCGCGAACATCAGCATCAGCGCGCTGTAGGCCGCCGCACAACCAATCATCATCGGGCGCCGGCCAAGACGGTCGGAGAGCGCCGGCATGATGATCATGCCGAAGAAACCGCCAAAGCCCCAGCCGGAAACGATCAGGCCGACCGTACTCAGCTCCAGGCCTATCACCTGGGTCAAGTAGAGCGCGACGAAGGTCGAGAAGACGAACAGCCCCGTCTGGAAGCAACAGCTGACCACGGTGGCCACCCAGATGTTGCGGTAACGCAGCGCCGCGAAGGCGCCATCGCTTGAAGCACTGTGAGCGCCTGGCGTGTCACGTGCAGGCTCACGCATGAACCTGGCCAGACACCAGGCTAGCAGCACGCCTGGAACGCCCACCACGATGAAGACCATCTCCCATGGCATGAAGTTATTGAGTTGGGTGGCGATGATCGGCCCCAGCCCGATCCCCAGCAGCGGGAAGAAGGCCTGGTGGATGCCTAGATTGAGGCCCTTTCTTTCAGGTGAGGAGGCACTGGCAATGGCCGCGACGCTGGTGCTGAACACTCCGCCTTCGCCGACACCCAGCAACCCTCGGATCACCAGCATGCTGGTGAAACTCTTGGCGATCGCGGTCATCCACGTCATTAGCGAGAAGAACAACGTCGAGTAGATCAGCACCCGTTTGCGCCCGTACTTGTCGGACATACTGCCCAGGACCCAGGTCGAGATGGCCCAGGTGAACGCCAGCACGGAAGCGATGGCGCCGGCCTGGATGTTGTTGAGCCCAAGCTCCGGGATGATGACGGGGAACAGATAAAGAACGACAAACCGGTCAAGGCCGACGATCCCGAACAGGACGGCCAGCAGGAATACCAGCTTCCACTCGTAAGAGAGTTTTTTCATGGTCAATGCTCACAAAGGAGTGGGGCGTCAGAAGGCGTGTGCGATGCGAAGGTTCACCCGGTATTTCTCCTGGGCGCCGTTGACGACATCGAGATCCTGGCCGAACTGGGTCTGTATCTGCAGGGTCGGTTGCAGGAAGTGTTGCCAGGTCAGCAGATAGCGCTGGGTACGGGTCGTATCGTTCTGGGCCACGCCGCCGACGTGGGTTTCGCCGCCTGTGGTGTGAAACCAGCTGACACCGAACTGATTCTGCTGGTTGAAGACATAGCGCAGGTGCGTTTGTACTTCGAAGACATCATCCTGGCGCAGCGTCTGGCCGAAGAAGTCATCGTTATTGCCGAACGTGTCATGCTCCAGGGTTAACTCTGCGTACAGCGTGTCAGGCAAAAGAGCCTGCACGTAGGCAAGATGAACCATGCCTTTCCAGCGGTTTTCACCTAGATTGACCGGGGCGTCGTGGTCATAGCTACCCAGTGGCATACCGACATAACCGGCGATGGCCAGGTAGCGCTCCTGCTTGGGATCGTTTACCAACCACAGCGCACTTCCGACCATGGGGTCTGCGGCGCCGCCGACGCTGTAGTCACGGCTGCCGCCCAAGTCGAGATGGCCGAAGGGCAGTATGACTTGCGGGGTCACGGTGAAACCGCCCAAGGTGGTCCAGTGCACGAAGCGAGCGATGCCAATGTCGCTGTCCAGGCCAAAATCACGGGTCACGGTATGGCCGTCAACCTTGATGCGGTTGCGTTCGGCGTGCTGGTAATACAGAAGACCCAGCTCGGTACCGGGTGGCAAGGCGACATAGTCACCAGGGTCGGTTGATAGCACGGCTGCCTCGACGGCGTTGCTGTTGGCCAGGGCCAACACTGTCAGGGCTGTACTCAAGGTGGTGAAGACGGTCATGCCTTTGCGGGCTTTCATGATGAATTGCTCCGGAGATTTATTATTGGCAGTGAGCAAAAGGACGGGCGGTGACGGCTGAATTCTTATGTGCTGTGCCGTCTCAGGCGTCTGGCTGAACCTCGTCGGGGTTCCTGGTGGGCGCGACTGCGTCGGATTGCGCGAAGGTGCCGAGCTGAACGGGCCGGCGAGGTGTGTTGTCGAGCAGCAGGCGGGTGACGTCCGGGCGTGAGTAATGGCCTACCGGGTCGGCGGCGAGCTTGGCCAGGCTCAGGACACCCAGGTCGATGTCCGCAAGCAACAGCCCCTCGCGGTGTTCATCCAGTGGCTCGGCCAGAGGCGAGCCATCGGGCCCGAAGATTCGGGCATGGCCACCTCCGGATGGCAGCAGTTGCCGAGCCTCTTCGTTGTGGCAGAGCAACTCGACCATCCTGTCGCTCACCACGGAACTGGGCGCCACCACGAAACACTGGCCTTCCACGGCGTAGGTCTGGGTCACGGCCGTGTTGACCTCAGGGCCAAGGGCGTAGGCGACCCCGCTATAGAGCGAGAAGCTCGGCCAGGCTGCGATGTGCACCTGCTCGTGCTGGGCGAACAGCGCGTATTTGCTCAACGGCTGCACATGTTCCCAGCAGCACAGCGAACCGACCTTACCCAGTGGCGTGTCGATCACGCTCAGGTCACTGCCATCGCCTTCGCCGAAAAGGCTGCGCTCTACCAGAGTCGGCTTCAACTTGCGTCGGGTGCTGAGGGTCTTGCCCTGATCGTCGATCAGCGCCTGGGCCATATACAGGCTGCCGTTGGATTTTTCGCTGAAGCCGATGGACAGGTAGATCCCCAGGCGCCTGGCTGCTTCGCACAGGCGTTGATAGTGCGGGCTGTCAATGACCAGCGAGTTGTCGTGGTAGCGCTGGATAAACTGCATGGCCCAGGCAGGCGAACCTAGCCAGAGAAAGAAGGGGTAGCCGGGAAAGAAGTTCTCGGGAAATGCAACCAGGCTTGCGCCTGCGCTAGCGGCCTGTTGCATCAGGCCGACAGCTTTCTCTACGGTAGCTTCGAGGTCAAGAAACTCAGGGGCCGCCTGAACAGCGGCAACGCGGTAGGTTGGATGATTGATGGGCATCGCAGGCTCCTTTGGGTAAGTGCAGCCTCATTCTATGGAGCGGGCTTGCCGCGCTTTTTCCCCTGCGTTGCGCAAAAGTTGCCTGGGCGTAGCAAATTCGGAGTCAAGACCTGGAACAGCGGATGGCCCTACCCCATAAATACCTTCTATGTTTTCACTCTCAATTATTTATTTGTGAGATATCCGGCGAGTTCTTACAGTGTGTTTTTATTCACTCGGAGGAACAGCGATGAAGATTGCGATTGTTGGTGCGGGCGCCATGGGCGGGTTGTTTGGGGCGCGTCTGGCATTGGCAGGGCAAGATGTTTCGTTCGTTGAAGCCTCCGATCACGCTATCGAAGTCATCAGTCGGCATGGGTTGCGCCTTGATACTCCCGATGTGCAAACGACCGTGCAGGTGCCGATTGCTCGGGCAGCACAATTGTCAGGCCACTTTGATTTGCTGGTGATCTTCACCAAAGGCTTTCATACCGCAGCGGCAATCGACTCGGTGCGCCATTTGGTCGGGCCCGACACCTGGGCGCTGTCAGTACAGAATGGCCTGGGCAACGCCGAACTGATTGCCGGCGTGGTGCCTGCCGAACGCGTGATCGTGGGCATGACCAATCTGCCTGCGGACCTGGTGGCGCCTGGCGTGGTTCATAGCCATGGCGAAGGCCACGTCAACCTCTGGTCCTACAGCGGCAAAGAGAGTCCGGTGGTCCAGAAAGTGGCCGCTGTATTCAGTCGAGCTGGCTTGCCTTGCGAGGCCGATCCACAGGTGCAGGTAGCGATCTGGGAAAAGGTTGCCTTTAACGCAGCCCTCAATTCGGTGTGTGCCGTTACCCGCCAGACTGTGGGTGCGGTTGGCAGCTCCGAGCAGGGGCGGCAAGTGTTGGCCAGCATCCTTGCGGAAACGGTGGCCGTTGCCCGGGCGAACGGGATTGCGGTCGATAGCGAGCGCGTCAACGCGGCGGTGGACCACGCCTTGCGCAATCACCAGCAACACAAGCCGTCGATGCTGCAGGATCTGGAGGCAGGGCGAAAAACCGAGATTGATTTCATCAATGGGGCAGTGGTGGCCCAGGGCAAGCGCCTTGGGGTAGCAACGCCCGTCCTGCAGGCCCTGTACAACCTGGTGAAAGTCAGCGAAGGCTGAATCCCTCGAGGCTGCTGACGGAATTCCCGACGACTCATCAAACGATGCGTCCCATTCAAATAAAAAGAGGTAACCCATGACTCATCTTGCCAAACAATTTCCAGCCTTCAATCAACAATTCATTGCCGGTCAGTGGCGAGACGGCCGTGACGGCAGCGTGCTGCGAGTCACCAACCCGTTCGATGGCAGCCAACTGGCGGAGATTGTCCAGGCGGATCGCGATGACCTTGACGAAGCCTATCGCAAGGCCGCCGAAGCGCAGGTGAAGTGGGCCGCCACAGGCCCTGCCGAGCGGGCAGCGGTGATGCACCGGGTGGTGCAGTTGTTCGACGAGCACCGCGAAGCGATCATCGACTGGATCATCCGCGAGTCTGGCAGCACCAGGATCAAGGCGCAGATCGAATGGGGCGCGGCCCGCAGCATTACCCTGGAGTCTGCTTCGTTTCCGGCCCGGGTGCATGGCCGGATACTGCCGTCCAACGTACCCGGCAAGGAAAACCGCGTGTACCGCGAGGCCCTAGGTGTAGTGGGTGTGATCAGCCCCTGGAATTTCCCCCTGCACCTGTCGCAGCGCTCCGTGGCGCCTGCCCTGGCGTTGGGCAACGCGGTGGTGATCAAGCCCGCCAGCGATACCCCGGTTACCGGCGGCCTGCTGCTGGCCAGTCTTTACGAAGCGGCGGGCTTGCCGGCCGGGCTGCTCAGCGTCGTGGTGGGTGCAGGATCGAAGATCGGCAATGAATTCGTCGAACACGAGGTGCCCAAGTTCATTTCCTTCACCGGCTCGACCCCGGTCGGCCTGAACATAGGCCGCCTGGCTTCAGGCGGGCAGCACCTCAAGCATGTGGCGCTCGAACTGGGTGGCAACAGCCCGTTCGTGGTCCTGGCCGATGCCGACCTTGAACAGGCTGCCAGCGCCGCGGTGATGGGCAAGTTCCTTCATCAGGGACAGATCTGCATGGCGATCAACCGGATCATCGTCGAAGACGCGATCCATGACGATTTTGTCCAGCGTTACGCCGAAAAAGTAAAAGCATTGAAGGTTGGCAACCCGAACGATGCCGATACCGTGGTCGGCCCGATCATCAATGCCAAACAGCTGCAAGGCCTGCTGGAAAAGATCGCACGCGCCAAGGAGGAAGGTGCCCGGACGGTGGTCGAAGGCGAGGTGCAAGGCCAATTGCTGCCGCCCCATGTGTTCGTTGATGTGACCAAGGATATGGAAATCGCCCGTGAAGAGATCTTCGGGCCCCTGGTCGGTATCCAGCGTGCCCGCAATGAAGCCCACGCACTGGAGCTGGCCAACGATAGCGAGTTCGGGCTGTCCAGCGCAGTCTTCAGCGGCGACCTGGAGCGTGGGGTGCGTTTCGCTCGCCGGGTCAAGGCAGGTATGACCCATGTCAACGACATCCCGGTGAATGACGAAGCCCACGCCCCGTTCGGCGGCGAAAAGAATTCCGGACTCGGCCGCTTCAACGGCGACTGGGCAATCGAGGAGTTCACCACCGATCACTGGATCAGCGTGCAAGGCAGCCCGCGCCGCTATCCCTTCTGAACAAACCTGGGTGCCCGACCTCGCGGGCACCTTTTACACCGCTAAGGAAACGAGCGCACCACATGCTCGGGAGACAATTCCGCTACTGATGCACAGCCCATGTTGGCCAGGGTTCGGCTTATCTCATCAGCGAAAATGCCCAGCACGTTGCTCACCCCCTCCTCGCCGGCCGCCGCCAGTCCATAAAGCAAGGGGCGCCCGACAAATACGCCGCTCGCTCCGAGCGCAAGCGCCTTCACCACATCGGACCCGCGCCGGAATCCACTGTCTATGAGTACCTTGCCAGGGTGCGCCAGTGCGATCCGCTCAAGGGTAGCCATCGGTGAACAACTTGAATCAAGCTGGCGGCCACCATGGTTCGACAGGATCACACCGTCTGCGCCGAGCTCGATGCAACGGGATGCGTCTGCAGGATGAAGAATGCCCTTGACCAGAAGACGATGGGGCCAGATCCGACGCAGTCTTTTCAACGATTCCCAATCGAAGCCAGCGTCCATCTTTCGCGACAGAAGCGCAGCCTGCAGCTCCACATCGCACGCCTCATCGCTTGCGAAGTTGGCCATCTGCGGGATCCCTCCTGCCAACAGACGCATGGACCAGCGGGGATGCAGCATGCCGTCGAGAATCACCCCGGGGGTATATCTGAACGGCAGGCCGAATCCGCTGCGCAGATCACGCTCACGCTTGCCGTTGACCGCCACATCGGTGGTCAGCACCAGGGTTCGGTAGCCTGCGTCAAGGGCACGGGCTACCAGGCGGTCTGCAAGGGTCGGGTGCACAACATATAACTGGAACCAAAGATCACCGCCGACCTTCTCGGCGACTTCCTCGATCGATGCATTGGCCGCGGTGGAGAGAATGAAAGGGATTCCAGCCCTCTTGGCTGCACGTGCAAGTTCAAGGTCGCCCTTCGGCCAGAAAACCCCGTTCAGCCCCATGGGTGCAACCATCAAGGGTAAAGATTGCGCTTGGCCAAAAACCTCGCAGCCAAGGTTCCTTTCAGCAACATTCACCAGGCGGCGAGGGAGGAACTCCAGTCGGTCAAAAGCACTCAGGTTACGTCCCATGCCCTTCTCGTCATCGGCACCACCCTCCAGGTAGTCGAATACCATCCGAGGCAGACGCCGGCGCGCAAGTTCACGATAACCCGCAACATTGAAAACTGGACTCATATCAACCTCAAAGTAGGCCAAGGCCAGAATGAGTCGATTCTAGAAACTGGAAAAAAGTAATCAAATCAATACTGAACGATTGGGATATAAATCAAGTCTATAAATCCATCCCCTTCCTTGCAGTCCGGGTCGAGCAGGAAAATCCTGGAGACCTGGACGACCCTATGCGAGGCTGGTCGACATTCCGAACCCGCGAGATTGGCTATATGCAAACCATCCCACTAAAACCGTTCAAGCCAATCGGATGTGCCGAGTGCCGCAATCCTGACGGCCTGGGATTCGACTTCACCATGGCGTTCCAACCCATCTTCAATGTCACCACCGCAAAGCCTTATGCCTACGAGGCTCTGGTTCGGGGCCTTGATGGGCAGTCCGCGGCCAGCATCCTGGCCAGGGTCAATGAAACCAACCGCTATCGATTCGACCAGGCGTGCCGGGTCAAGGCGATCGAGTTGGCGGCACAGCTCGGTATGCCGGCAATACCGGACTGCAAGCTGAGCATCAACTTTCTTCCCAACGCGGTCTACCGCGCCGAGACCTGTGTTCGCGCAACGCTGGAAGCCGCCAGTGAATGGGCATTCCCCATCGACCGGATCATGTTCGAAGTCACCGAAGGTGAGCAGGTCGAGGATCCAGACCATCTGAAATCCATCTTCCTCGAATACGAGCGCCAGGGATTCACCACGGCAATCGATGATTTCGGCTCGGGGTATTCAGGCCTCAACCTGCTGGCCATGTTCCAGCCCCAGGTGCTGAAAATCGACATGGCGCTGACCCGCGGCATCGGCCAGGACAGTGTGCGACGCGCCATTGTCGAAGGGATCGTCCTGGTTTCCAGGCGCCTGGGCATCACCGTCATCGCGGAGGGTATCGAAACACGCGAGGAACGAGACGCCCTTGCAGCACTGGGTATCGAGTTGATGCAGGGGTACCTGTTCGCGAAACCGAGCATCGGCGTATTGCAATCGATGCCAACGGAGCTGATCTGAACGCTGGCTGGCCTCTGGAAACCCCATGAACGAAAAAGCCCGCTGACCGTCACCGGCAGCGAGCCATTTCATCTTTCATTCACCTTGAAGCGCGCCCGGGTTTGCTGATCAAGCGAGCTGCCGGCGAGTCACTGCTGTCCCCAGCCGACGATGCCCTTGATCTCCAGGAAGTCATGGATACCCCACCCCGCATACTCGCGTCCGTTACCCGACTGCTTGTAGCCACCGAAGGGTGCGAAGGTGTCCCAGCTTGGGTAGTTCAGGTAGACCGAGCCGGCCCGCATGCGACCGGCGACGGCGCGGGCTTTTTCGAGATCCCGTGACTGCACGTAGGCCGCCAGGCCGTAGACCGTGTCGTTGGCCATCTCGATCGCCTGTTCCAGCGTGTCATAGGGCATGATCGACAGCACGGGACCGAAGATTTCCTCGCGGGCGATGGTCATGTGCGGCGTGACGTTGCCGAACACGGTCGGTCGCACGTAATAGCCTTTGTCCAGCCCGTCAGGCCGCCCGAGGCCGCCGGCGACCAGCGTGGCGCCCTCTTCGATGCCGCTGGCGATCAGCCCCTGGATCTTGTTGAACTGTGCCTCGCTGATGACCGGCCCCAGATTGGTTTTTTCGTCCAGCGGGCTGCCGGTGACCAATTGCCCGGCAGTCAGCCTGGCGATCTCCAGCGCGCGGGCATGCAGGCTGGCCGGCACCAGCATACGGGTCGGCGCGTCGCAGGATTGCCCGGAGTTGGAGAAACAGCCCTGCACGCCCTTGGCCACCGCCACGTCGAGGTCGGCGTCCTCGAGCAGGATATTGGCCGACTTGCCGCCCAGTTCCTGGGCCACGCGCTTGACGGTATCGGCCGCTGTCTTGGCGACGATGATGCCGGCGCGAGTGGAGCCGGTGAACGAGACCATGTCCACTTTCGGGTGGCTCGCCATGTGCTGGCCCACGTCGGGACCGGTGCCGTTGAGCAGGTTGAACACCCCCGCCGGCACGCCGGCCTCATGCAGGATCTCGGCAAAGATGATGCCGGTGAGCGGCGCGATTTCGCTGGGCTTGAGTACCACGGTGCAGCCGGCGGCGATGGCCGGCGCCACCTTGCAGACGATCTGGTTCAGCGGCCAGTTCCACGGCGTGATCAGGGCGCACACGCCAATGGCCTCGCGCACCACATGGGTGGCACCGTGCTGCTCGCTGAACCGGAAGTTTTCCAGGGCGCTGATGGTGGACTCCAGGTGCGCGCGACCGCTCCAGATCTGCGCATCACGGGCAAAATGCAGCGGTGCCCCCATCTCCTGGCTGACAGCCTTGACCAGGTCTTCGTAGCGCAGGTTGTACACCCGCAGGATTTCCTTGAGCAGGGCCAGGCGTTCAGCAACGGACGTATTCGAGAACGCCGGGAAGGCCCGGGCAGCGGCCTCGACCGCCTTGTCGACATCCCGGGCGTCGCCCACGGCGATCTGGATGAACGCCTGCTCGGTGGCAGGATCGATCACGTCCAGGGTGTTGCCGGCATGCGGGGCTACCCACTGGCCGTCGATGTAAAACTTCAATGCGTTGTTCATTTCTGTCTCCACGGTGAGCAGGACGCCGCGTTAGGCTCATCGCCCACGCGGCAGGATTGACCTGACCTTGGCCACTCAAGCGTTGCTGGGGAACGCGAACTGGGCGGCTTCATGGCTGGCACGGCGCGGCCAGCGCTGGGTAATGGCTTTCTTGCGCGTGTAGAAACGCACACCGTCGGGGCCGTAGGCATGCAGGTCGCCGAACAGCGAACGCTTCCAGCCACCGAAGCTGTGGTAGCTGACCGGCACCGGCAACGGCACGTTGACACCGACCATGCCCACCTCGATCTCGTCGCAGAACAACCGGGCCGCTTCGCCGTCGCGGGTGAAGATGCAGGTGCCGTTGCCGTATTCGTGCTCGTTGATCAACTGCATCGCCGCTTCCAGGCTCGGCACGCGGACGATGCACAGCACCGGGCCGAAAATCTCGTCGGTGTAGATGCTCATCTGCGCGGTCACCCGGTCGAACAGCGTGCCGCCGACGAAGAAACCCTGTTCATGGCCGGCCACCACCAGGTCGCGACCGTCCACCAGCAGCGTGGCGCCCTGGGCGACGCCGGCGTCGATGTAGCCCTTGACCTTGTCCCGTGCAGCGCCGGTCACCAAGGGGCCCATGTCCAGGCCGCACGAGGTGCCCGCGCCGATCTTCAAGGCGCGCACCTGCGGCACCAGTTTTTCCACCAGCGCATCGGCGATCGCATCGCCCACGCAGACCGCCACCGACAACGCCATGCAGCGTTCGCCACAAGAGCCATAGGCCGCGCCCATCAGCGCGCCGACGGCATTGTCGAGGTCGGCGTCGGGCATCAGCACCGCGTGGTTCTTCGCCCCGCCGAGGGCCTGCACGCGCTTGCCGCGCCTGGTGCCCTCGCTGTAGATGTATTCGGCGATGGGCGTGGAGCCGACAAAGCTCAGCGCCTTGACGTGCGGCGACTCGATCAGGCCATCGACCGCTTCCTTGTCGCCATGCACCACGCTCATGACGCCGGCGGGCAGCCCCGCCTGGATCAGCAGTTCGGCGATGTACAGGGTGGAGCTGGGGTCGCGCTCGGAAGGCTTGAGAATGAAACAGTTGCCGCAGACAATGGCCAGCGGGTACATCCACAGCGGCACCATGGCCGGGAAGTTGAACGGCGTGATGCCGGCGACCACACCCACCGGCTGCAGGTCGGTCCAGGCGTCGATGTGCGGGCCGACATTGCGGCTGTAGTCACCCTTGAGCAGCTCGGGTGCGCCGCAGGCGAACTCCACGTTCTCGATGCCACGCTTGAGCTCGCCTGCCGCGTCCTCGAGCGTCTTGCCGTGCTCTTCGCTGATCATCGCCGCGATGTCGGCTTCGTGTTGCTCCAGCAACTGCTTGAAGCGGTACATGATTTGCGCACGCTTGGCCGGCGGCGTATTACGCCATGCCGGGAAGGCAGCCGTGGCAGCCTCGATGGCCTGCTGCAGGGTGGCCGCATCGGCCAGCGCCACCTGTCTGACCACCGTGCCGGTGGACGGGTTGTAGACGTCAGCAGTGCGCCCGGTCCCCTGGACCCGCACACCGTTGATGAGATGAGGAACGATACTGCTCATGCATATTCTCCGATGCCGAAAGCCGGCTGTTCAGGGGCCGGTCAGGCCTTGACCGCTGCCTGCAGGGCGATTTCGACGAGGATGTTCTCCGCCGCCATGTTGGCCTCCACCGTGGCCCGTGCCGGCAGCGCGTCCTGCGGGATCCACTCGCGCCACACGGCGTTCATGGCGGCAAAGTCCTGCACGGCATGCTTGAGCCAGATCTGCGCGAACAGGATGTGCGACTTGTCGGAACCGGCTTCGGCCAGCAGTGCATCGATCCGCGCCAGGACCTGGGCAGTCTGCCCGGAGACATCCTGGGTGCGGTCGGCCGGCACCTGGCCGGTGATGTAGACGATGCCGTTGTGCACCAGCGCGTGGCTGAGCAGGCCGGGGTTGGGTTGCAGACGAGTGATGGTCATGAGGTGATTCCTGTTGGGTGGGTGAATGCTGTTGAAGGTGAATAGCTCAGGCAATTTTCAGCACCGTGCGGCCCACCAACTGGCCCTGGCGCATGCGTGCAAAGATGTCGTTGATGTCGTCCAGGCGCTCCAGGTTGACCTGGGCCTTGACCTGGCCGCGGGCGGCGAAGGCCACCGCCTCGTTGAGGTCCTGCCGGGTGCCGATGTTCGAGCCGGTGATGGACAGCTCCCAGCCGCTGATGCTGGAGATCGATGCGCGCACCGTATCGGCATCGCCACCGGGCAGGCCGATGAACACCGCCGTGCCGCCAGGGCGCAGCATCCTCACCGACTGCTCGAAGGCGGCATTGGCAGTGGCCGTCACCAGTACCGCGTGGACGCCACCCGGAATGTGCCGCTTGAGGGTTTCCACCGGGTTATCGAGGGCGTCGACCAGGCACTCGGCGCCGTAACTGCGTGCAAGCTCCAGCTTGTCGGCGGACACATCGATGGCCGCCACCCGCAAGCCCATAGCGACGGCGTACTGCACCGCCACATGGCCCAGGCCGCCGATGCCCATGACCGCCACCCACTGCCCCGCCCGGGCGCGGGAGCGCTTCAGGCCCCGGTACGTGGTCACTCCGGCGCAGAGGATGGGCGCCAGGGCGTAGAGATCGGCCCCAGGCTCGATGGTGGCGACAAAGCCTGCCGGCGCCACCATGTACTCGGCGTAGCCGCCCTGCTTGCTGTAGCCGGTGGATTCGCGCTGGGCGCAGATGGTTTCCATGCCGCCCAGGCAGAACTCGCAGGTGCCGCACGCGCTGTACATCCACGGCATGCCAACGGCTGCGCCGATCGGCGGTTCGCTGACCCCGGCACCATGGGCCGCCACATGCCCGGTGATTTCATGACCGGGGATCAGCGGCAAGGTCGGCAACGCGGACCAGTCGCCATCAATCGCATGCAGGTCGCTGTGGCACACGCCACAGGCCGCGATACGAATGAGGATTTCGCCGGGGCCGGGCTTCGGAATCGGCACTTGCTCGATACGCAGCGGCTCACCTACAGCGTGCAGGACCGCAGCCTTCATGGTCTGACTCATAACTCTCTCCTTCACGTACGCCTGGATTTCGGGCAATGGGGCACCTATACCGCCGGCCAGGGCCGGCAGCAGGGTGTTCGGGTGCAAGGGGTTCCCCGGGGCGTCAGCCCACGGGGCGTAAACTGCGCGTCGCGCTGGCTATGTTTCGGGCGGTGTTGATGACCTTGGGCGCCAGTTGGCTACGCGCGTCCTCGAGGGTCCAGCGGCTGAACGGCACGGAAATGTTGACCGCGCCCAACGGATAGCCATCGGCATTGACCACAGCGGCGGCAACGCTGATATCGCCGGCGAAGTACTCTTCCTGGGCATAGGCATACCCGGCGCTGCGGGCTTCGGCGACCAACGCACGCAGTTGGTCCAGTTCCGTCACCGTGCTGGCGGTATAGCCCTGACGCTCGGAGGCCATCAGGATCGCGTCGGACTCGTCCTCCGGCAGCGCTGCCAGGTAAGCACGGCCCGCCGATGTGCAGTACATGGGCAGGTGCCGGCCCAATGGCATGTGGATGGCGATCTGCTTGTGGCTTGGGAAACGTGCCACGTAGAGCATGTCCAACCCGCAGGGTTCAAGCAGGTTGCAGCTTTCCTCGACATTGCGGTTGAGCTCATGCAGGTACGGATTGGAGCGCTCGATCAATTCGCTGGTCTGCAGATAGCCGGTGCCCAGGTCCAGTGACTTGGGCGCCAGGCGAAGACGCTTGGTCACCGGCTCCTTGTACAGATAGCCCAGCGCTTCGAGGGTAAAGGCGGAACGCTGCACGGTGCTTTTGTTCAGCCCCGTGTGTTCGGCCAGCTCGACCAGGCTCATGCTCGGCCGCCCGGCTCGGAATGCCGTCAGGATCGAAAGCCCTTTCGACAGGGCAGTGATGAAAAGTGGTGAGTCTTCCAGGGAACTCATGGATTTATCCTTATTCTGCAGCATCGGCATACGCATCACGGTACGTTTCAGGTTATGCGGGTTCGAGGGCGTACGGTACCCGTTTGGCTCGCTCATTCGAAATGACTCAGTACGATGCCAGGTTCTACCACTGGCCGGTTCAGTTCGAATCGGTCCACGGCGAACGGGCGCATGCGCTCGTCCACCTGCCCGCTGACAATTGCCTTGGCCAACAACTCGCCGGCAGCCGGAGCGCCTGCGTGGCCGTAACACCAACCAGCGCTGACAAACAGCCCCGGCAACGCATGATGGGCGCCCAGCAGCGGCCCGAAATCCTTGGAGATGTGTACCAGCCCCGCCCATTGGCGCAGGATCCGGGCGTGGCCCAGTTGCGGAAACATCTCCACATACGCCCGCGCGGTGGCTGCCATCACGGGCACATCGGCATTCAGGGTGTGTTGCGGGCGCTCGGCCACCTCGGCCCCTCCCACCACTTCCCCACGCGCGGTCTGATGCATATAGCAAAGCCGATCCAGCAACGCCACGGCCGGACCGATCAGGGGCCGCGTGGGTTCCAGCGCCATGGCTTCCAGGCGCATCGGGTAGCCATCCAGCGGTACTCCGGCCATCTGCGCCAGGGCATTGCTCTGGGCACCACCGGCCAGTACCAGGGTGTCGCTGGCAATCCGCTGGTCGCCGACCCGCACCCCGGAAACCCGCCCGGCGCTCTGGTCGATGGCGGTGACGCAGGTCCGATAGTGAATGCTTACGCCCCGGGCCTCGCACGCCCGGCGATAGGCGTGCATGGCGGCATGATGAGGCGCCACGCCACTGTCAGGCAGGTGCAACGCCGCGCTCACCCGTTCATGGGCCAGGGCGGGTAGCACTTCACGCAACCGGCCCGGTGTCAGCAGGTGGGAATGGATCCCGCATTCCTTGTGCACGGCCAGCGTGCGGTCGAGCAATCCGGCCGTGGCACTGCGCTCGCCCACCATGGTGTAGCCGCGGCGGGAATACATGACGTTCTCGCCCAGGCGCCTGGACAGGCCTTGCCACAATTCGCAGGAATGGGCGAAGAAACGTGTCCATTCGGGAGAGCTGAAGGCACCGCGAATCAGCGTACCGTTGCGGCCCGAGGCTCCGCCCTGCCAGTAGCCGGCGTCGAGCACGAGTATGTCGCGCACACCCAGTTCCGCCAGGTTGAACGCCAGCGACAGGCCCTGGATCCCTGCGCCGACAATGATGATCGATGCCTTGGCAGGCAAAGGATTAGGCATACTCATTTCAAAGGCTCGACTACATCGGCCAGGCCCGCGGCCTGAGCGACGCTCAGGGCCCGGCGTGGCGGGCGCAGCGTCGGCCTGGCCAGCAGCTCCAGGGCGATACCGCTTCGGGCACTGACCCAGGCGCGCAGCGAATCCCAGCAGGGTTGTCCCTGGCAAGGGCCCATGCCGCACGAAGTCAGGCGTTTGATCACTTCCAGATCGGTGATGCCCTGCTCTACCAGCGCTTGTACCTCATGGCTGGACACGTCGAAGCACGGGCACAACAAGGTGTGACGGGACGCTGGCGCCGCCACGGGCACCGGCTGGTCCGGCTCGGCAGCGGCCCCCACCAGTTGCCAGTCGCAAGGGCGTTGCTCGTGCAACTGCAGCAAGCCTTCGGCGCGGCCCTGGAAGGTCAGGCTGGCCTCTGTCAGCCAAGGGCCGGAATGTACGAGCGCATCGCAGGCAATGCGCTCGGCAAAATACGCTGCCTTGACCCTGTTGCGCCCCGCTACCCGACGCAAATCGCCCAACGGACGCACCGCCACGACCTTCACGCCCAACTGGCGCAAGCGCCTAGCCAATGCCTCCTGATCACCGTTGCCCACCACGACCACCCGCTCGCCCGGCGCCACGGCCTGCTCACTGGCCATGATCAGGGCCGTGCGTGCCTCCATCACCCCCGGCAGCCACATACCGGGGACCACCGGCGGGCATGCGCGCCGTCCGGTGGCGAGGACAATCTCCTCGGCCTCGAGCGCCAGCGCACCCAGGCTTGGGTCATGGGGCGCGCCCAGTAGCAGCGCGCCCTCGCGGTAGGCACCAAACACCTCGACGCCCGTGACCAGCGTTACCCGCTCATCCAGGACTGGCCGAGCCAAGCCGGCGGCCCGCGCATACCGCGCCAGGTCATGACCACGGGTGACCAGCACCACATCCAGCCCTTGCGCAGCCGCCTCGTTGGCCGCCGCGCAGCCGGCGGGCCCGCCACCGATCACCAGGCGCCCGGCGCTCAAGCGACGGGCCGGCGGCACCGCGACCTCCCCGGTGTGGGTGGCCGGCCTGGCCGACCCGGCGAGAAACGCCAGGATCGCTTCCCAACGCTGGAACAACGCCGTGCCACTGGGCACCAGGTTGGTGTGCTCGAAACCGCCCTGGATCCAGCCCGACGGAATCAGCCGCGACAGGCGCAACACATCGAACGCCGGGCTCGGCCAGCAGTTCTGCATCTCCACCCGCACTCCGGCCGCCACCGGGAACAAGTCCAGACGCACGTTGGGCACGCCATCCACCCGCGCAAGCACACCGCTCAGGTAATTGCCCGAGTAGCCCAACGGCCGGTGGGATTTGCGCGTCCAGGCCAGCACCTTGATGCCGTTGGCCAACAAGGCCGTGGCCAGGCTTTCGCCCCGGCGTCCCTGAACCGGGCGATCGTTCCAGAAGAACCCGACCACCTCGCCGCTGGCGTGTTCGAGCCGCAGGTCGACTCTCCTCATGCCGCCGCCCTCCGGGCCTTGCGCTGGGCCATGATGCTGATGCACAGCATGCTGATCGACAGCAGCGTCATCAGTGTCGCTACCACCGCGATCAGCGGATCGATCTCCGAGCGCAGCGAACTGAACATGCGCTTGGTCAGGGTGGAACTGTCACCGCCACTGATGAACAGCGAGATCACCGCTTCGTCCAGGGAGATGGCAAAGGCGAACATGGCGGCGGCGATTACCGAAAAGCGGATCTGCGGCAAGGTCACGTCGAAGAACGCTCGCAGCCGGGTCGCCCCGAGAATGCATGCGGCCTGCTCCAGGGTCATGTCGTAGCTGCGCAGGCCGGCGCTGACGTTGATTACCACGTAAGGCAGCGCCAACAGCGTGTGCGCCAGCACCAGGCCGGGGATGGTGTTGTTCATGTCCATGCGGGCATAGACAAAGAACAGGCCGATGGCGATGAAGATCGTCGGCACGATCATCGGCGCCATCAGCAGGCCGCGCAGCACGCCCGTCAGCCGCGACTGGGTGACATGCAGCGAATAGGCGGCCGCCGTGCCCAGCGTGGTGGCCAGCAGCATGGTCAGCGTCGCGGTGATCAGCGACACCACCGTCGCGCTGCGCCACTCCAGGGAGGCGAAATAGCTGAAGAACGGCTCGATGCTCAGCGACTTGGGCGGAAAACTCAGGTAGCGCGCATCGGACAGCGACATGGGGATCACGATCAGGGTCGGCAGGACCAGGAACAGCATGGTCGCCAGGACCAGCACGTACAGCCAGCAACCACGCAGGGCAGCCATCAGGGTTTGCTTGAATCCGATCATGATCTCACTCGCTGCGCCGGCTGAGGCCGGCGCCCTTCTTGACGATGAACAACATGAGCAGGGTGGCCAGCAACAGCACCACGCCCAGCGAAGACGCTGCCCCCAGTTGGCGTACATCGAGACATCGCTCTCGATCCGCATGGAGATCATCTGCACCTTGCCACCACCCAGCAGCGCAGGCGTGACGTAGAAGCCCAGCGTGATCACGAATACCAGGGTGGCACCGGCCGCCAGCCCTGGCAGCGACAACGGTAGGAACACATCGCGAAAGGCCCGGGAAGGCGACGCGCCGAAGGTGGCAGCCGCCTGGTTGTAGATCGGGTCGATGCTCTTCATGGCGGCATACAGAGGCAGGATCATGAATGGCAACATGATGTGCACCATGCCGATCACCGTGCCGGTCAGGTTATGCACCAGTGCCAGCGGCGTGTCGGTCAGGCCCAGGCTCATCAGCAGGTCGTTGGCGATACCGCGACGCTGCAGGATGATCAGCCACGCGTAGGTACGCACCAGCAGCGAGGTCCATAGCGACACCAGCAGCAGCCCCATGGCCAGGTTGGCCAGCCAGCGCGCGCCCTTGACCATGAAGTAGGCGTAGGGGTAGCCGATCAGCACGCAGGCGATGGTGACAATGATGCTGATCTTGAAGGTCTGCACGAACGTCAGCACATAGATCGGCTCCAGCAGCCGGGTGTAGTTCTCCACCGTCAACTGGCCGTTGGCATCGAACAGCGACAGCCAGAACAACCAGCCGATCGGCAGGACGAAGGTCAGCAGCACCAGCAGCAACGCAGGCAATCCCGAGCCGAACAGATACCAGCGGTGACGCCGCTCGGCACTGCGCAAGCGACGGGCATTCAACGCGTCCAGATCGCCAATGCTCATGGTTCGTCTCCAACCACCAGGGTGTCCTGTGGGTGCAGGCCAAGCACCACGGCCTCGCCACGGGCTGGCAGGCGGCCGCTTTCGGAGCTGCGGGTCGGCCGGCGGATGGCGACCGACATGCCCTCGCCCAGGTCGATCTGCACCAGTTGGCTCTCACCCTGGAAAATCACATCGGTGACATGGCCGTAAAGTTGGTTGTACTCAGTGGCATCGGCCGAAACGAATTGCAGTTTTTCCGGACGAACCACCAGGCTAGGGTTCTTGAGCCCGGCCACCGCGCTGACAGTGGCCAGGGAACGTCCCTGGAATCGAGCGCCCCCTTCGTGCGGCACCACCGGCAGACAGGACGACTCGCCGACGAACTCTGCAACGAAGCGATTGGCCGGGCGCTCGTAGAGATTCACCGGCGTATCGATCTGGCGAATCCTGCCCTTGCTCATCACCGCAATGCGGTCGGACATGGTCAAGGCTTCGCGCTGGTCGTGGGTCACGTAGACCACGGTCATGCCCAGGCGCTCATGCAAGCGGCGCAGTTCCAACTGCATGGTTTCCCGCAGGCGTTTGTCGAGCGCCGACAGCGGCTCGTCCATCAACAGGATCTTCGGCTCGAAGACGATGGCCCGGGCCAGGGCAATCCGCTGGCGCTGACCACCCGACATCTCGGTGATATTTCGCTCGATCAAATGGTCGAGCTCTACCGTGGCCAACGCCTGCTCCACCCGCTGGCGAATGTCCGCCCGTGCGTAACCACGCAGCTTCAGCGGGTAGGCAACGTTCTGGAACACGTTCATGTGCGGGAACAGCGCGTAGCTCTGGAACATCATGCCGACATCGCGTTTGTGTGGCGGCTCGAAAATCATCTCCCGACCGCCAAAGCGAATACTGCCGGCGTCAGGGCGAACAAAACCGGCCAGCGCCATCAATAGCGTGGTCTTCCCGGACCCCGAGGAACCGAGCAGAGAAAGGAATTCGCCACTCTTGATCGAGAGTGAGACATCATCCAACGCAGCAAAGCTGTCGTAGGTCTTGGTAAGGTTCTCGATGTCGATCGACATCGAAAGTTTAGGATCTTCGGACATACACACACTCGGCACACGGGCAACTTCAGCCCTTTTTATTGAAGCAGGGACGCCGAGGCGCCCCTCCTCACTTCGCGTCTGGCAGCAACCGTCAATGCGCCAGGAACAAGGCGAAGCGCTGGCGAACGGCAGCTTGATTGCTTACCCACCACTCGGGAGACACCGAGACCACCTTGTCGATGTTCTGCGGCGAGGTTGGCAAGCGTGCCGCCAGCTCCTCGGTGATCACCGGCTCCTGGTATGCCTGGCTGTTGACCGGCGAGTAGGGAATGAGCGTCGCCAGGGCTGCCTGGCTCTGCGGCGTCATGATCTGGGCGATCAGCTTCATTGCCAGGTCCTTGTTGGCCGCCCCCTTGGGAACGATCAGGCAGTCATGGCTCAACAGGGCGCCGTCGAAGCTGTAGTTCACCTTCTCGCCGCTGGCCTTGACATCATTCACCCGTCCGTTCCAGATCGCCAGGAAGTCGACCTCGCGGCTACGCAACAGCTGCGCCGAGTCGGCACCGGCACTCCACCAGTTGACCACCTGTGGCTTGATCCGCTCGAGTACCTTGGTGGCGCGCTCGACATCCAGCGGATACAGGTCTTTCGGCGCAACGCCGTCACCCAGCAACGCCGCCTCCATGGTCAACCAGGGTTGCCGATACAGGGCACGGGCGCCCTTGACCTGCGGATCGAAAAACTGCTGCCAGTTCTTCGCCACGGGAGCACCGGTGTCGTCGGCCCAAGCCACGACGGTGGCGTAGGCATGACTGGCGATCCAGTGACTGCTGACCACGCTCTTGTCGACATGAGTCGCATCGATCACCGAGTAGTCGAGGGGTTCGACCAGGCCTTCCTGCTGGGCCTGGGCGCACTCCGTACTGCCCAACTCCACGACATCCCATTTCGGCTTGCCCGACATGACCTGGGCGCGCACCGCCGCCAGGCCATCCATGTTGTCTTCTTTGATCGTCACGCCCAGCGCCTTGGCCGCAGGCTCCAAGTAGGCCTTGCGCTCGGCATCCTGCAATGCCCCACCCCAGCCCGAAAACGTCAGGCTGTCCGCCAGCGCGGTACAGCTTGCGGCGAGGGCCAATGCGGCCACGACGGCCGTATGCAAAGTTTTCCTCTTGAAACCGGACATACCCGAGCCTCCCATCAATTCTGGATGAACAAGTCAAAACGACGCTGGACTTCCGCCTGGTGCGCCTGCCACCAGACCGGGTCGAAGAACACCACCTTGTCGACGTTCGCAGGTGCGGTTGGCAAGGTCGCGGCCATGGCGGGCGGGATGATGTCGGTGTCGTAGGCCTTGACGTTGATGGGCGGGTTTGGAATCAGGGTGACCAGTGTCGCCTGGCTTTCCGGCTTCATGATCTGCGCTATCAGCTTCATGGCCAGTTCCTTGTTCGGCGCGCCCTTGGGCACGACCACACAGTCGTAGTCGAGCAGCGCGTGGTCATAGGTGTAGTCGACGTTCTCACCGGACTTCTTCAGGTCCTCGACCCGCGAGGCCCAGATCGCCAGGGCGTCCACTTCGCGGCTGCGCAGCAATTGCGCCGAGTCGGTACCGCTGCGCCACCAGTTGACCACTTGCGGCTTGATACGCTCCAGCACCTTGAAGGCACGGTCGACATCCAATGGATAAAGGGCCTTGGGCGACACGCCGTCAGCGATCAGTGCCAGTTCCAGCGTGGTATAGGGCTGGCGATACATGGCGCGGGAGGCCTTGACCTGGGGATCGAAGAATTCTGTCCAGGTTTTTGGCGCATTGCCGTTGGCATCGTTGGCCCAGGCCAGCACGGTGGAGTAGGCATTGCTGGCGATCCAGTTCTTGCCGTAGAAGTTGGCTGCCACGCCTTCGGTGCTGATCACCGAGTAATCGAGGGGTTCGGTCAGGCCCTGTTCCTGGGCGAGCACGCAATCATTGGAGGCCAGCTCGACCACGTCCCACTTCGGCTTGCCCGACATCACCTGAGCACGCACTGCAGCCAGACCGTCCATGTTGTCTTCCTGGATCCTGATCCCCAGGGCCGCCTCTGCCGGTTTGAGATAGGCCTTGCGTTCAGCGTCCTGCAACGCCCCGCCCCAACCAGCGAATGTAACGGTACCCGCAGCCTGCACAGGGGCCACGGAACACACGGACAAGGCCAGCGCCACGCCAGCCAAGCGCTTATTGATCGAATGCATTTTCAACTCCTGAGTTATTTTAGTTAGACAGTTGAATCGAACGCGGGGCGATATCACCCGAACCACTCTTTTTATAATGACGGAGGCAGCACGGGTGCCTCTCTAATTCCGGCCTCTACCGCAAACATACGGGATGCGAAAAGCCTATTGGGAATCCTTGAAGCGATACCAGGCGTAAGTCATGCGTTGCCCCAACCGCAGGAACGGCTGGAAGGGAAAACGCTTGGGAACCTGGTGCAGGAAATCGATCGAGGTGGGCTGCGTTGTCCCCGTCAGCATCTGCGCCAGGCGCTTGCCGGTCTGCACCGAGAACGACACACCGCTACCGGCATAACCCCCACCGGCATACACGTTGTCGAGCCCCGGCACCCGGCAGATGAAGGGCAGCGAGTTTTCGCTGACCGCGACCCAGCCGCCCCAGTTGTAATCCACTTCAATACCGGCCAGTACCGGAAACTTGCGGCACAGCGCGTCGTGCAGGTTCTGCCTGTGACGAGGATCGTCCGCCTCCCGACCGGTAATGGCGCTGCGTCCACCGAACAAAATGCGGTCGTCCGGCAGGCGTCGGTAATACGAGAGCAGGTTGCGGGTATCGAACATGCATTCGCTGCCTGGAAGGCTGAGCCGCTTCTCTTCCGAAGTCAGGGGGCGGGTCACGATGATTTGCGAATGAACCGGCAGCACACGTCCGGCAGTGGCCCTGTTCAGTGCTGGCGAGGTGTAGCCATTGGTCGCCACCACGACCTTGCGGGCCGTAACCACACCACCAGGCGTGACCAAACGATGAACACCGTTGCTGCTGTGCCACTCCATCACCGGTGACGAGGTGTGTACCCTGGCACCGGCCGTGCGCGCCATGCGGTGAAGCCCCCAGGCCAGCTTGAGTGGGTGCATGGAAAACCCGTCCGGCATATACAAGGCACCGAATGCCTCGGCGCCGCTGTGCACCGAATGCACCTGGCTGCCACTGACAAACTCGGCGCGGTAGTTCAATACATCGTTGTACAGGCCCACCTCGTGCTTGAGTGCCTCGACGTGTGACGCATGGCTCGCCACCTTGTAAACGCCATCGGGCTGTGGATCGCATGCGATCGCTCCGTCGCGGATCAGTCCGCGAACGGTGTTGAGCCCGTCGGACATCTCCTCGAAATAGGCCTTGGCCCTGGTTGCGCCGTAGCGCTTGATCAACTGTGCCAGCGGCACACGACCACCGGAAATACGCGCAAAACTGCCATTACGACCGCTGCACCCCCAGGCCACCTGATTCGCCTCCAGCACCACGGCATTGATCCCATGATCACGAGCCAGATGCAGCGCGCAACTGAGCCCCGTGTAGCCGGCCCCGATGATGGCAACCTCTACATCGACAGCCCCCGAGACCGGGCCATCGTCATCCGGGGCCTCACCCGCTGTATCAACCCAATAGGAGGGCGAATGTGGCATTCCTGCGCCTGGGGTAGCACTGACAAGAGGATCGTACAATTTAGACTCCGTATCGCTGTGCGATTCGACAAAATCACTTAACAAAAATAATCCGTCACATATCGATCCATGTCAATCGAATTGATGGAATGCAGGGCATTTTTTGATTTACTAAGGGGAACCTTCAGAAACAAGCCGTGCTGTTCGAGCAACCGCTTGCGGGGTGTAGCAGGTGCTGCCTGTGCTGCTCGTTGTAGCCACTAGGCGATGCTGCTGGGATGCAGTAATGACTATGCGTAGCTGAAATCGCCGGCTGGGACGCTGGCGGCGCTATATGGGGGCCGGGAGGCGACGAAATCCTCTGCTAGGCTTTTATAACTCCCAGTGGAACGCGGAGCAGTCCGGGAGCTTATTTGCCATATTGGCAGAAATCCGTAGGAATCACGGGCGCAGGACCTGCAAGGTATTGTGTTGAGCGAGTCCGGTTTACAAATACAGATGTAGCCCGAATTTCTTAACTTGATGCAACACCAGGGATAAAGCAGATGAGCGACAACGATTACGAACTTCGCATGCTCAAGGTCATGGAATCAATCACTAACTTTTTCGGGCCGGGCCATTCAAAGCCGCAGGAGAAAGTTTACGAGCACCAAAAAAGCTGTGTTAAGTCGATCACGCTTCATATCGGGAACCACAGCTGGTATTTACTGAAGCTCGATTCGAAATCCGTGATAGGAAAAGTTTTTTCTGACGCCGGACCAGACATCACTCCCACGGGGCTGAAATACGACGTCGTTTGGGCTGCGGGCGCCCACTCTATGAACGAGGAGGTTCGTCTGCAATTGAACTACGAGCTCAAGAAAGGGAACTCGTCCCCCGAGGTCGACAGCCCCATCCGCATCGCCATCGAAATCGCGGACGGTCCGGACGGGATGCCCTTCAACGTGACTTGGTCGGGGCCCGATACGAACGCCTTATACGAGCGCGGACTGGAGCTGACGCACACTACGCTGGTCGAGGGTAGCCATTGGGTGGTCGGCGTCAATCTCACTCAAGAAGGGTTTCCAGAGCATAGCGCGAAGCCTGTCGGCGCCCGGCCCGCAGCGATAGTAGATTGGGTGCCGGGCGGTGTCACCACGTTGACCGACGATAACTTGCCTGAGGCAATCAAGAGTTCGACGCCGGTCCTGATCGATTTTTGGACGGAGTGGTGCGGCCCATGCAAGGCGCTGGAAAAGACACTGCGTGAGCTATCGCCACAGTACGGGGGGAATCTGCGGGTCGCGAGAGTGAACACTGATGAAAACTCTGCTTCCGGGAGCAAGTTTCACATCACCAGTGTTCCGGTCATGAAGCTGTTCAAGAACGGGGAGGAACTCGAAACTATTCCGGGAAACCAGCCCGAGAGTCGGATCAAGGAAATATTGTCTCGGCATATGTAGTGCGTGCGGAACAATGTGCTGGTGGACCTGACGCCGGTTATTACAAAGCACGCCCGCATCCTATTTGGAGTTATGACTGCTAATGAGGCGTGGTATCGCTGGCGGGACCAAAGAAAAAGCCCGCGAACCTGTACAGGCCGCGGGCTATTTCATATTTACATCACATCGAAGCGACTCTAGGGCTCACTTCATACGGCATCATGACTGGGCTGGCTCTTACAGGCCTTCCCTTCCTAGTACATACGAACCGCTGTGAAAATGGTGGGTCGTGTAGGATTCGAACCTACGACCAATTGGTTAAAAGACAATTGGATCTGGGCCGGAATGTCCACCTAGGGAGGGGTTTTACGCCTAGACACGCAGCCTCTAATGAAATCCACATTAGAGGCATGGCAATGACACACCCGAAGAAAGCAAAACGAGCAGGCCAGGTTTCCACCAAAGGCGGCACCGGAAAATCCACCGGGTCCACCAACCTGGGCGCATTCATCGCTGACGCAGGCCTGCGTACCCTCCTCATTGATCTGGACCCAGTCCAGCCCTCAGCATCCTCCTACTATCCTCTCGAATACACCGCCCCGGGCGGAATTTTCGAGTTGCTGTCCTACAACGAGACGGGCAGGGATAAGATCATCTCCCGCACCTCGATCAAGAACCTGGACGTCATCATCTCGAACGACGCCAACAACCAACTGAACAACCTCATACTGCAGGCCCCCGACGGGAGACTGCGACTAGCGAACCTGATGTCGGCTTTCGATGCCGATTACGACCTCATCCTCTTCGATACCCAGGGCGCCCGCTCGGCCATGCTGGAAATGGTCGTTCTTGCATCCGATATCATCCTCTCCCCCCTCCCCCGAACATGTTGGCCGCGCGCGAATTCAGCCGTGGGACCATCCACATGATGGATGGCCTGCGCAGTTACGCACGCCTTGGCCTCACCATTCCCCACATCAACATCATCATCAACGGCCTGGATGAAACCGCAGACGCGCGCGAGATCCATCGCACCGTCCGCGAGATTTTCGACGGGAACCCCGACTACACCGTCCTGCAATCGATCATTCCTGACGCCGTCATCTTCAAGAAAGCCGCAAGCCAAGGTGTACCGGCGCACCGGCTGGAATACCGCCAACCTTCGAACCGTAAGTCACCGGCGGCGCTGAACATTATCCGCAGCTTGGCGATCGAGGCCTTTCCAGAGTGGACGGACCGCTTCGAAGCAATGACCGAAGAGCGAGTAGCCGAAATCGTCAAGGAGGCACGTCGTGACTAAGCCTCAAATGTCTCAAGCAGTTGGTTTTACCCCTGACGAGGTTGCCCGGCTCGGGAACATGTTCAGTTCCCAAAACCTGCGCAGCGTTCAGACAAAGCTCACCGCGACAGCGACTGAGTTGCGGAACCTTGCAAACGGACGCCAGCGCGGCGGAGGTCTCATAGCAAATTTGGGCGCACTTCTAACTCCAGAACAGTGCCAACTGCTGTGGGATGCCTCCCGACTTGTAGAGTCGGTCGGCCAGAGCGTGACCCATGCAAAAGAAAAGCGCGTTCGGAGCGAGAAAAATACGAAGCGCCGACAAGATGCGCGGGACGCACTGGCGAAGCAGTTGGTTGCCCGTACATTCCCATTGCCCACCGACGCCCATAACGAGCTGCTGGACACCATTAAAGCTGCACTCATCCTGAATCGTGCACGGCAGTTCTACACCACCTACAACCCTTCTGAATTCAACGTTTACCTCAGAAACGAGCTGAAAACACCTGATCGGCTCTTCGGACAATCGGCTGAGCAACACCGTGTTGGCAATATCAGATCACTCCGTTACTTCATGATCAGCGACCTGACCAGCCACCTTGCTTATGACGATGGTTCATCGGTTGAGGAACGCCTGCGACTTCTTCAGGAAGAGGTGGCCGAAGCTGTTGCCGTGACTGCCTTGACGGCAGACGAACGCGAGACACTGCGCCAGTGGAAAGCGGCCTTGCTCCAAAGTAGTGGACAAGGGGAAGCGCCATGAAGGTATCCCTCCCTAAAACACTCACGCTGGGAATGCTCCAGGATCGCCTAGCAACGATCAGGCAGGAGCACCAAGAACCCGCCTGGGCGCCTGTAAAAGTGGAGCTGAATGGAATGCCATTCCAGCTCAACACCGGCAATTTCACGGTGGGCGACGATGGCACTTTTGCGTTTGATCTGTGCCTTCCCAATGCAGCTGTGGCGGCTATCCAGTATGTCCTAGAACATCCATGTGAGTCCCCCATGGAGTTCCTGCGCTGCTGGAACGAGGGCAATTTTGCAGCTCTCCGCGCTGAGTGGCCAGCTGTGCCTGCGGAGGTTTTCATCGGTGCGGACCCTCTCTACAAGAATGCAGGAGGCGATGAATGAACATCGTCCCCATTCGCCTATGTGAGCTGATTGACTTCGGTTCGCTGAAAACCCTAGCCGCGTTCACATCTTCCTTGATCAGTCGGCCTCTTCGCTTCAGGGAGGGTTCCTGATGGACAAGGAAAAGATCCTCGACAAAGTCACCAAGCTGATGGCCTTGGCCTACAACCCAGGGGCAAACACCAACGAGGCAGCAACCGCATTGCGCCAGGCCCGCTCTCTCATGGCCCGGTACAACATCGAGTCCGACGAGCTTCGTGCCAGTCTCGTTCTTGAAGCAAGCATTCCAACGGGGACTCGTCGCTCGCCAGCAGACTGGCTGCACTCTCTAGCCGCTACGTGCGCGACCGCGTTCGACTGCAGCCACCTTTCCTACTACCACCCATCGAAGGGGTACTGCTTCAAATTTCTGGGCAAGGGGATAGGTGCGGAGCTGGCTGCCTATGCCTACAGCAGTTTGATCGTGCAGTTGCAAAAAGCCCGTCGCGAGCATGTCTCGCAGCAGAAACGATGCCAGCTGAAAACCAAACGTCGTCGTGGGCAACTATTTGCCGAAGGATGGATCGCTGCGGTGGCATTCAAAGTTCGAGAGTTTGCCGGTGACCTAGATCCAGAGACCCAGGCTGATATCACTGCGTACTTAAACCTGCATCACCCACAGTTGGAACGTTCCACAATCACGCCGAGCGAAGCCAAAGGCCATGACAGTAGCTCACTGCAAGCTGGAATTCAGCAGGGCCAGCGGGCACAGCTCCACCGTGGAGTCGGTCGCGATACACAGCCAGCCATTGCCCTCGGAGGTTCCAGATGATCGATCTGAACCTCTCACCACCTCACTCGATCGAGGCCGAGCAGGGGGTCTTGGGCGGGCTGATGCTAGATAACGATGCCTGGGACCTGGTTGGTGATCGGCTACAAGCTGACGATTTCTTCCGGGGCGAGCACAAAAAAATCTTCGCGGCGATCCAGAGTTTGTCCGAGAAGAACAGCCCATTCGATGTGGTGACCATTTCCGAAGTCTTGCCGGCGCCTGAAGAAGTCGGTGGCTTGGGGTACCTCGGCGAACTCGCGAAGAACACGCCCTCCGTTGCAAACATCGTTCACTACGCGGAGATAGTTCGAAACCGCTCGCACCTTCGCCGCCTCATGTCGTTGTGCTTCCAAGGCTCCCGCGAGGCGGCCGATCAGCAAGCAGAAGCGACGGCGGTCCAGGAATTGCTCGAGCAGAAGCTCTATGCCTTGGGCGAAGGCCGCGCTGTCGGCGAATTTGCTGATTTGAACAGCGCTCTTCTAGCGGTCGTTGAAAAGATCGACGCTCACTTCAATGGCAATGTAACCGTCACGGGCGTCCCAACCGGGATCACTGATCTCGATGAAATGACAGGGGGTCTCCAACCCGCAGATCTGATCATCGTAGGTGCACGCCCCTCCATGGGTAAGACCTCCTTCTGCCTAAGCGTAGTAGACGCCGCTCTCACTAGTTCGCCAGACAAAATCGTCGTGATCTACAGCATGGAGATGCCAACTGAGGCGCTGATTTATCGGATGTTGGCCATCCTGGGACACATCGACTTGAGCAGACTGTTGAAAGGCAAACTGCTGGATGAGGACTGGCCAAAACTGACTGCTGCGGTCCACAGGATGAATAGCTACGGCAACCGCCTGGTCATCGACGACAGCGCGAATCTCACCCCTGCAGCAATGCGTGCGAAAACACGGCGTGCGAGCCGGCGGTTTGGAAAGCCATGCCTGATCATGGCCGATTACCTGCAGCTAATGCACTGTCCTGGGCAAGAAAACCGGGCAAATGAGATCGGGAAGATTTCAAACGGTCTCAAGGCAATTGCGAAAGAGTTCCACTGCCCCTTGATCGCCCTATCACAGCTCAACCGCGAGCTGGAGCGACGGCCAAACAAGCGTCCAATCAATGCCGATCTCCGCGATGGCGGCGCCATTGAACAAGACGCCGACGTGATCATCTTCGTCTACCGGGATGAGGTCTACAACAAGGACTCCGAGCACAAGGGCATCGCCGAGCTGATCCTCGGCAAGCAGCGCCAAGGGCCGACTGGATATGTCCGTGCAGCCTTCATTGCCAATCAAACCCGCTTCGCAAACCTCACTGCCGATCACTGGCAAGGAGCCTCAGCATGACGCGCGTTCAATCACCAGCGCTCACCCACATGTGCCGCAACTGCGGCCGGCATTTTTCCCTGCACCAGGTGCGCGAAGTTCATGCTGCAGAGCACACGCCAGAAGGTGAAGCAGAGGTCCTAGTATGCCCGGTCTGCGGCAGCTACGACCTCGATCCTCTTTCGGAGGTGCCCAATGCAGGCTGAGCAGATCTACCCTTCGATCTCTGCGATCGCAAACACCGACCAATCGGCTTTGGCCTTTGCGCACCGGTCAGGTGTAAACGCGGTTTGGCTGGAGGCTCTCGGCCAGGTTGTCTCACGACTCACCCAGTTCGGTGAGGCCACGGTGCCTGTTGAGTTGAATGAGGCTCTGCAAGAGCTTGCACGGCTGAAGTACATCGAGCTGGAGAGCGATTGTGCTGGAACGCTGGCAGCCACCCTTCTTGGCCAACCAGCCTTGCTGACCAATTACTTCTGGTCCGTATGGGTACCAAGGCACCTCCTGAGCTGCGGTCTGAAGGTCGCAGTAACCCCCCATCTGACCGACTCCGTGGACGAGGCCAATCACTGCACCGTGGTCTTCCGCATTCCTGGATCGCGCGAAACAGCACGTGAGTTCCTCACCGACCTGGCGACCCAATACCCCGGCTGCACCCCGGAGATCGTGGCCATCCAAGCCGGTGATGCACTTTGCCAGAAGGAGGTCGGATCCAATGCGTAACCTACTTCGCGGCGCGCACGACAGTGTCCGTCGGCTTGCCGAATTCGCCCTCTCCGAAGGCTGGACTCTCTCCCGCTCCAGCAGCGGGCATCTGAAATTCAGCAAGTCAGGCTTTACACCGATCTTCACGTCTTGCACGCCCAGCGATCGCCGTACCGAGCGTAATACTCGGGCGCTGCTCCGCCGGGCCGAGACCCAAAACACCACCTCCCGGGGGATTCAATAATGCCGATTCGACATGCAATCTTTCACCAGCTCGATAAGCAGCCCGACGGCAACCCGGCCATCCTTCACGCGCGTGACTCAGAGCTCCCGGCCACGGATGCCGTCGAGGCTCTCCAGGCTGACCTGAACGACAGCTACAACGCCAAGCAAGGCAAGGTGTGGGGCTTCTTCCACGGGGAGTCGGGAGCGTACCCATTCAGCGGCTGGCTGAAACAGTACCTGGATGAGAAGCAAGACTTCACCGGCTTCACCCGTGTGTCTGTCGAGCACCTGCAGAAACTGATTGAAGAGATCAACCTGTCCACCGGTGGCCACGTGCTCTTCAGCCATTACCAGCAAGGCCTGACTGAATACCTGATGATCGCAGTCCTCCAGCAGGTCCAGACCGTTGGCCTGGATGATGATCTCAACGTTGTCGTCTCCCGCTACCTGGACACCAATAATTTCTCCTGCGCAGCCCGGATAAACCTGAGCGAGTGGCGGAACAATCCAAACTCGAAGCAGTACATCTCAATCGTCAAAGGGAAGACTGGCAGGAAGAGCTCGGACTACTTCCGCGACTTCATCGGCTGTCAGGAAGGCGTCGACGGACCAGGTGAAACCCGCACGCTCCTCAAGGCGTTCACCGAGTACGTCGAGAAAGAGGACCTGCCTGAAGAAAGCGCGCGTGAAAAAACCCATGCGCTCCTTGATTACGCCACGACTCAAACGAAGCTCGGCCAGCCCCTCCATCTGCAGGAACTGTCAGAAGTCCTCGATGAAGATCGACCCCAGGCGTTCTACGACCACATCCGCAACAGGGATTACGGCTTGTCACCCGAGATCCCGGCTGACAAGCGGGTGCTCAACCAGTTCCGCCGTTTCACCGGCCGAGCCGAGGGTCTGTCCATCAGCTTTGAAGCGCATCTGCTCGGATCCAACGTCACCTACGACGCCGGCACCGGTTCCCTGACGATCAAGAACTTGCCCACTCAGCTCAAGGACCAGCTGAAACGTCGTGTCACGGAATCGGGAGAGCTTCAATGAAAGAAGTTCAGCGCCCGATACTGAGGTATCACGGGGGGAAGTGGAGACTTGCTGAGTGGATCATCCAGCACTTAGCTCCCCACCACACGTACGTAGAGCCGTTTGGTGGTGCAGCATCTGTTCTGCTGCGCAAGCCTCGAAGCTCTGCGGAGATCTATAACGACCTGGACAGTGAAGTAGTCAACCTGTTCCGTATGGCCCGGGACCGTGGTGATGAACTTCGCAACGTCCTCGCACTGACCCCCTTCGCCCGGGAAGAGTTTGCTGCAAGCTACAGCGAGACGGCAGATCCTCTTGAGCGTGCCCGGCGGATGGTACTCCGCTCCTTCCAAGGGTTTGGTAGTGCAGCTGCCAGCGGGGAGCGCACGGGGTTTCGCTCAACATCAGTTCGATCAGGCACCTCACCTGCGGTGGACTGGCGTAACTACCCCGATGCTTTAGCCACGATCATCGAGCGCTTACAGGGAGTCGTGATCGAGCATCGCGACGCTCTGGCGATCATGGAGCACCACGATCGGCCGAGCACTCTGCATTACGTGGATCCACCCTATGTGCACTCCACTCGTAGCACGAAAGTTCGCCACACATCCACGGGCAAATCCTATCGGTACGAATTGAGTGACGAAGAACACCTGCAACTCGCCACCTTCTTGCAGAGCAGACAAGGGATGGTGGTGCTCTCAGGTTATCCCTGCGCTCTTTACGACGATCTCTACAAAGACTGGTACCGGGTAAGTAGGCAGGCATACGCCGACGGTGCGCGAGGGCGGACCGAATGCCTCTGGCTGAACCCCTCAGCCTTTCAAGGCCTGTCTCAGTTCGATTTTTTCGCTGCTGTTCCAGACCACAGCTACCGCCCCCTCATTGCCCGGCGCTGAGCGCTCCCGCATTTTTTGGAGAACATCATGAATGCAACCAACTCCCGTACCGCCGACAAATTCGTAGTTCGCCTGCCGAATGGCATGCGTGAGCAAGTCGCGGAAGTGGCCCGCAAGAACCATCGGTCCATGAATAGCGAGATTATCGACCGCCTCGAACAGTCACTGAACACCCAGTTCGAGCCGGCTCAGCCGATTCTGGACGGTTCCCTCAATGCCGAAGAACTGAAAGCCGAGCTGACCCGCGCATACCGGGTCATCGATCGCCTGCTGCAAAACGCCGCTCCTACCCAGGACGATATCCAAGAGGTGCTGCACCTGGTCCGCAAGCAAACTCCACTGGGCCAGTCTCACGTCGCGACGGTAGGAGCTTGATATGGCCGTTACAGACCTGAAATCCAAGCTCCTAGCTCCAGGCTTCAGCCCCACAGCCTCCAGCGCTGCCATGACCGACCCTATCGCTGATACGCCTATGGTGCTGAGCGTCGACGTTGTTCTCCCTTGGGAGGACAACCCTCGGACCACACGCAATCCCCGGTACGACGAGCTCAAGGAATCGATTCGCAACCGGGGCCTCGACACCCCCCGCCGATTACACGCCGTCCAGGTGAGGAGAAGTTCCGGATCCGCAACGGTGGCAATACTCGACTCACGATTCTAAAGGAGTTGTTTCAGGAGACTGGTGATCCCAAGTTCCAGACGATCAATTTCTTGTTCCGCCCTTGGGACCAAGCCCGCGGCGAGATCATCATGCTTACCGGGCACCTGGCTGAGGATCTCAAGGGTGAACTCAAGTTCATCGAACGCGCCGTGGGTGTAGGGAACGCAAAAGCGCTGTATGAATCCGAGAGTGGGGAGGTGATTGGGATTCGAGAGCTCTCTCGCCGCCTGACGAAGGACGGATACCCAATCTCCCCTTCTCATATCAGCAGGATGCTGGACACCCTGCAATATGTGTTGCCAGCCGTCCCTGGCTTGCTCTATTCAGGCCTCGGTATCGACCGTATCACTAAGATAATTGCGCTGAGAAAATCTGCGTTGGCATGCTGGGAAAAGCATTACAGCAATGAAGGCGTCGACTTCGAAATGCTGTTCCAGGACGTCCTTGCTCAGTTCGAAGGTGAAGCAGAAGAGTTTCTGTTCCAGCGTTTCCAGGACGAGCTCATCGGCACGATGAAGAAATCGCTCCCACTGGGATATGAGGACATTCTGCTAGAGATCACTCAACAGCAGGACAGACTTCGTCGCTCAACGCCGGTGGTTGAGCTGCCTGCAGCAGCCCCTGCTCCTGCCACTACTCCCCCTCCTCCAGCTGCTGGTGGAGACTCGGCACCTCCCCTCCACGCCAGGCGTCTGGAAATACCGGAGGTTCTCAGAACCCCGCATCTGCACCACTTCCTCCACCTGGTCCGGCGCCGGGCACCTCGCTCACTTCTGAGGAGCAGCAGGCAAGGATTGCAGGGCATATTGTTTCCCCTGCGAACCTCAGCCAGCGGGTGATAGAGACAAAAGCGAAGCTGGCCGCACTCAGTGGCGAGACACTACCCGACTTCAACTCGAACTGCTTGGTCGCGATCCCTGTCCAGGCCGGTGGACTGCACCCCATCACAGACCTTTGGTACATCGAACGGCAGACTGACCACCCTGCAGAGTTACGCAAGCAGGTAGCCCAGCTGGCGGTGGAGATTCTCGAGTCCGTGAACGGCCCTGGCGATATCCAGGCAATCGATGGCGGGATCGGTTTCAAGTACAAACGGCCGGACACCGAAGTTGAAGTCACTGCAACAGCTCAACATACGCTGACACTGCTTCAGTCATTGAGCGGGGCCATGGCCATCGCTCTGAAGATGCTGAACGAGCAACCAGATCCTGCCAGCGCATTAGCTGAGTTTGAGTTTGCAGCCGGCCTAGGCCAACTGCTGCTGGGCCAGCCCTTGAGTGCTGAACAGTCCCCAGGAGACGACGGCCGTTTGAGCGACGGAGCGCTGGTCAAGTTGTTCCGCATCATTCGGCTAGCTCGCAGGTTGATCGACTTGGAAATCGAAGAGTTCAAACGGTCCTCGGAAGCCCAGGGCAACTGAACACTCGATGAGATGAATGGGAGGGAGTCTCAATGTCCAAGTCAACACTTAACGAAGCAGTTCTGTCGCAGCTTCTTGACCTGATGCGCAATGGTCAACTTCAGCGCTGTGTGGAGATGGGGGTGGAACCTGAGGTGCTGGGCCAGATCCAGCATCCCACAGTTCTCAGCTTGCTCCGCAACACACCGGTCAGTTGGGTCAACGTGTCTATCAACAGTTCGATGATCCTCAAGCTTCTGACCGGGGCTGCGCGCTCAGAAGAGGAAACACGTCTTATTGATCGAGCGATCCGCCTGGGGCCACTACCAGCTTGCTCAACAAGTTCTTCGGGCTCACACCTCAAGAGATCGCACTGCAGCGTACCGTTATTGGGGTTCGAGCCCCGCGCGGACGGTGGCCCGAGCTTTCCGAGGATCAAGACCATCATATTTGGCATCGCTGGACCAAGTTGATGGATGAAAACCAAGTGGAGCTCGAGGACAGCCTGGCCATGCTTGACGTTGCCATGCTGGTTGCTGAAGAGCTGAGCACAGATGGCTTAACACTTGCGCAGATCTGGTCTCGTATCACTCAGTGGATCGAACAAGGCCTGTATCCAGGCAGCAAGGAAAAGTCCCGAATATCTGAGCGTCGACAACTCACTCTGCTGGACGAGGGTGGCATACGCCGTGTCGAAGAAAGCTGCCCCGCCTCTGCCCACTTTGGAGAAGGCGAACATAGAAAATGAAGCTCTCCCGGTTCCCGATTTCCACGCTCCTAGATTCGGCCTCGGGGCAACTCGAGGCCCATGTACAGAAGAAGAGAGCTGAGGACACCGCCCCTACTGCAACACCTGCTACACCTTACTCCGGGATCATCTTCAGCGGTAATCCGCATGAAACGGTCCCGCGTAAGCTCCTGCTCGACAATCGGCTGACCCCCTTGGAACGCAATTGTTGGCAAGTTTTCCGACTACTTGTCAATGAGGATGGAATCACTGCCTTCCCCACCTATGACCAGCTACGGCCGTACCTGGGCATGATCCCAGGGAAACATGCTTCTAGAGAAACCGTGGCAAAGGCATTGACCGTGCTCCGTCTAACCCGGTGGTTAAGCTTGGGCAGGACAGTCCGCAATGAGATCAACGGACAGGTCCAGGGGAATGTCTATCTGCTCCACGACGAGCCTGTAACACCGGCGGAAGCGCTGGAGTTCGACAAGGACTACATGACCTTGCTGATGGATTCCATGGAGCATCAGAACAAAGCGATCAAGGACATCGCGGCCATCACCTGGCGCGAATTCACCAGCGATCCCGACGTGGGCCGACGACTCCCCTCACGCATTGACACGATTAGCGATCGGCTGAATGCCCAGACTTGGGCTGTAGAGACCAAGCAAAAAGCGCTGACCGCCCCTGAGTTCGGAATCCGAACTCAGCAAGATTTAGCCCCGGAAACACTGGGTTCGGATTCCGAACTCAGCGCGAACTCAGCGAAACAGGGTGACCTGCCCCTCAGTTCGGAATCCGAACCCAGCCTAAAACCACTGAGTACGCCCTCAGTTCGGAATCCGAACTCTGACAGTACGTATACAAATACAGACCAGTCTGTATCTAAAAGCTTTGTACAACCGCGCGAGAGTGCAGGTGTGAATTGGTTGCTTGCCCTGGATCTACTCAGGCCAGAGGACCGTGTGAAGGCACGAGAGATCATGGGGCCAGTACCGGAGCATGTCCGAGAGGCGGTGATCAACCAGTGGAAACATCGATGCACAACTGGGAGCGTGGCCAAGCCGCTTGCATACCTGACGTCCCTTGCTGGCAAGGCCATCCGGGGCGACTTCAATGCCGAGTGGACCCCTTCAGCGCCCGCTGCAACTCCGACGCCAACGCCTCCAGCGGCACGGACGGTTGCACGCCCTGCCCAGCCCCCCGCCCAGAAGCCGGCACCGACAGCGACCGCGATGCAGACGGCGAACTCCGCGCTGAGTTCGCTCCAAGCCCTGCTTGATCCACGTCGCCGCGCGGAGCCCACCGATGAGTGATTGGATAAGTTCTGAGATCGGACTGGGACTTGGCTCCATCCCGTTGGGCATGCTGGTGGGTCGCCTGTGTGCCTGGGTCGCCCGCTGGCTGCCGGCCCTCCTCGAGCACCAATGGCAGCGTGATGCCCGTGAGGTACTGCGATTGGATCCCGAGAAACCTTCCGACCTTCAAGCGGCCAGAGCCCCATCGCTCAGAACCTGGACCGCGCAGATCAGCTGCGCCGCCTTGTCCCTCGTGGTGACAATGCATTGTGGGCCAACTATGCAGGCCTTCTGTGCCCTGCTGTTCTCCTGGCTGCTTCTGACTTTGAGCTTGATCGACTTTGAGCACCAATTGCTGCCAGATGCGCTGGTAATGCCAGGACTATGGGCTGGCTTAGTCCTCAACTCCTTCGGATTGTTCATAGCACTGCAGGACGCACTTTGGGGATGTGTTGTTGGCTTTGGGAGCCTCTGGTCTGTCAGTCAAATAACCGGACTAATTACTGGACGAGAGAGCATCGGAAGAGGAGACATCAAGCTATTCGCCTTGATGGGCGCGTGGGGCGGCCTACAGCTTCTTGGTTGGACACTGGTTTGCTCTCTGCTAGGTGCGGCTCTCGCCTCCTTGTTTCTCATGCTCCTCGGAAAACTATCTACCGACACAAAAATTCCATTTGGGCCGTTCATCTCCGCCGCAGGCTGGAGCGGATTTCTTATTCTCATTCATTAATTAGCAACCCTGGGAACACCACTTGGATGAGTAGTGCAAGCGGCACTACCTGGCAGTGTTGCGGCCCGCAACACCCAACGACCTGGCCACCGGCGCAGACGGGATAGGTGAGTGGTGCTACTAGCACCACCTGCCAGTGTTGCGGCCCGCAACACCACCGACCTGGCCAGCGGCGTCGACGGGACAGGTGAGCGCTGCTACTGGCACCACCTGCCAGTGTTGCGGCCCGCAACACCCAACGACCTGGGCACCGGCACCGACGGGAAAGGTGAGCGCTGCTACTGGCACCACCTGCCAGTGTTGCGGCCCGCAACACCCAACGACCTGGCCACCGGCGCCGACGGGACAGGTGAGTGGTGCTACTAGCACCACCTGCCAGTGTTGCGGCCCGCAACACCCAACGACCTGGGCACCGGCACCGACGGGAAAGGTGAGCGCTGCTACTGGCACCACCTGCCAGTGTTGCGGCCCGCAACACCCAACGACCTGGCCACCGGCGCCGACGGGAAAGGTGAGTGGTGCTACTAGCACCACCTGCCAGTGTTGCGGCCCGCAACACCAGGACAGTGTGCACCGACTAGGACAAATCCAGCACCCCGGGTTCTTCATTTATTACTGCGCCACAAACGGCCCGACAGCAGCATGGACATCGTTCACCCACCTTATATAAGGAAACCATGTCCATGGCTGACAACTATCAGCTCAACATCGGCTCCCTCAGGAGCCAGGTCCAGCTGACTCTCCACACTCACCATGCCGCCCGAATCTGGCTGGGTCGCCAGAAGACCGACGACAAACACAGCATTCTTGGGCTGGCTGGCTTCTGCCTCAAGATCAACCAGATCGATCGCGCCGCCGCACAAGACGACCCGTACTCCGACTGGTGGATGATCAGGATCGAGGAGAAAATCCAGGAGGTAGATGATGCCCTCAAGGCCATCGACAGCCGCCTTGATGGAGTGATGGCCCAACTCCCCAAAGCACTCGAAATCGGCGAGAACCTCTCCATCCAGCCGCTGAAGCTGCCGCTCTTCATCTCCAACCCGCTGGGCTTCAAGGGCGTCCATCTGCTGACTCAGTACGACGAAGTCGTCCGTCGCATCCTGCTGGCTCAGCACGTCGCCATGATCGGTCGCCGCGATGGCGAGATCTGGATCGATGAAGGTGCTCACCTGCTTCGCAGTCTTTTTGGGCTGGCCCAGCTCCATCGCTTCTCCGGCGCATCGCGCGACGACTTCGCCGCCAACAATGCCCGAGCTGAAAACGCGCGCGAAATGTACAAGCGCCACGGCGATATCCCCCAGGACATCCTGGAAGGCACCCGCCGCTCGAACTTCGCCCCGCCCATCCGCCGTGGCTCCGCAGGCCCGGTCGAGGATGTGGATGACGAATTCGAAGGCGAGGCATGACGCTCATGCGATCGGACACCCGACCAACGGAGGCACTGCAACAGGGTGCCTTCAAACCGCTGCAACAGGGTGCCTATCAGGGACTGCAACAGAGTGCCTCACTAAAAGGCCTTTTAAAGCCCTTTAAAGGTAAGGGGGAGCTGGTCCAGTTGGCGGAGCAGTGCGCATCGCTGGAGGCGGGGCTGCGCACCCTTACCCAAGAAGTGCTGGCCCAGGTTCGCCAACATCCATTTGCTCTGCTGCCCGTTAGGCTCATCGAGCAAAACACAGCCGCTGGCACAACCTTTCTTCGCTGGCAAAGCGTGCAAGAGCGGCGCATGGGTGTCGGCGTATGGGCTCAGATGGTTCACGCCCCCAAAACACCAATCCACTTGCTGCAGGACCTGTTTGCCCTGGAGCAACACCGAATCACCCTGAACATGCAGATCAGCCTCATCCACTCCATCGGCAAACAGGCCGCCGAGTGCGCAGAAAAGATGGGGCAGGCCGAGGCCGAATATCAGGCTCGACTGCAGCAGGTCATGAAGGCCGACACGGCTCACCGACCGCAACCTTGAGGAGTGTACACAGCGCAATTTTGAGGAGTGTCGAGTGCACAGCGCAATTTTGCGGCGGTAGCCCGAAAGCACCAAGCCACCATAGACCTAGACGGAGCAATACCCATGACCACAAATCAACTGAACACCAACCAGGCCTCTACTGAGGTCAGCGTCGAAATCATCGATGGCAAGCCGACCACCACCAGCCTGGATGTGGCTAAGCATTTTCGTAAGCGCCATGACAATGTGATGCGAGATATCAAAGGACTAGATTGCTCCTCTGAATTTGCACTCCTCAATTTTGAGGAGTGTTCACGTATCGGCTCCAATAACAAACCCGAACCCTATTACCGCATGACCCGCGACGGCTTCGTGTTCCTCTGCATGGGCTTCACCGGCAAGGAGGCCGCACAGTGGAAAGAGGCCTACATCGGGGCCTTCAACAAAATGGAACAGGTGATCATCGATCAACCCGAGATCCTCAGCCACAAGCACCTGCTCAACTTTGCGTTGAAAACCCTCGAGCTCATGCGTGAGCGTGAGGTCAACCAATCACCTCGCCCGACTACCGAGCATGTGGTGTTGAACTACCTCAACATCGATTCGCTGGACCAAGCGACGCCAGAGCAGCTCGAGCAAGCCATCACCTTTGTTCAAGGACAGATGATCGGCGAAGGAACCGCAGCCAAATCTCTTCCAGGTGTCGCGGGTACCTCCATTGCCAAAGACCTTCTCTACGGCCTGCTGCGTTCGTCACACGATGCCGAACTGCTCTTCAACTCGCTGTACGACAAAGGCGTCGAGAAGCTGACCAGCGAGGTCTTCAAAGCCCATATGTCTGACAAGTTGGCCGAGACCTCGCAGCAAGCGCGGGATCTCCTCGGCTACATCACCCGCAATGCTCTCCGTACTCCCTACACCCCCAAGTCCACTCACTGAGGAAAAAATCATGGGTACACCAGTAGTTTGGGAAGGCAACGTCGGCAACGCTGCTGAGCACCGGTCGTTCCCCAACGGCAACAAAGATCCGCGGCACATGCTGCGACTCAACGTGATGTTCGACAACTCGATTCCTGACGGCCAGGGTGGCTACAAGGATCGTGGTGGCTTCTGGGCAAACGTCGAATGGTGGCACCAGGATGCCGAGCGGTTTGCGGCTCTATTCCAGAAGGGCATGCGCGTGGTGGTGATTGGCCGCGCGATCATGGACAGTTGGACGGACAAGCAGAGCGGCCAGGAAGTGTCCGCCCTCAAGGTCGAAGCCAGCAGGGTCGCGATTCTTCCTCATCGGATCGAACACGTGTCTCTGTCTGGTGGCGGTCAGCGCCCCACCAATCAACCGCAGGGTCAGGCGCGAGGTCAGACCAACGGCGGCCAGGCTCAAAACGCTCCTCAGCCGAGCCCCGAAGAAATGCGCCACTACGGCGAAGGCTTTGACGACGACATCCCCCTGTAGCCCCCTCTTAATTTGGCGCGCTACATCGTGAAGCTCCTGGTGACAAGGACGTCTCTTCGAGCTTCTCCTCCCTTCGATGCAGCTCAGCCAAGCATGAAGTCACCAGCCCAAGCACCGGCCTGGTGGGGGCCGGTAGGCCCAGTCTTGCACTGGGCTTCCAAATCCAGCGGTCAAATCTGATGGCTGTAGAACAAAGCAAACGACTCAATGCCATCATTGGGTTGTTTGAGTCCGGCGTTGGAGTAGTGGATAGCTCGGATGCCGACCCGCTGCGACTCGCCGAACTTCAAACCAGCCCCAATCCTGTCCTCAAAGTTGAAGGCTGATCCGAGGTCCTGATCACCGGCTGTGGAACCTGAAAACACAGCGACACCAACACCGGCCTCAATGAAGGGCTTGATATCTCCGCCGGCAAACTCATACACAAACACTGGTGAGAACGATAGGGAATGCCTCCCTCCAGCGGCATCACCAGACTCCCAGTAGGTGTAACCTACGTCCCAATACCCGGTGAGCCGACCGGTTTCACTTTGGAACCAACTCTTGTCCCAATCGAAACCAACCCCTGCTCGCGCGGTTAGGCCGCCCTGGCCTGTCGCGCCAATCGATCCTGAGAGCTCTGCAGCGTGGGAGGTACAGGCTATGAGCGAGAGTACAGCTGCAGCGAAGGTGGTCTTCATGATCACGGTTATCCATATTTCACTGAGTTATTTTGATAGCTCACTATCAGAATCATTGTGCTATCAAATCGTTCCGGGGTACGAGAAATTTTCTTGCACGGAAGTTCCAATAACTTGAGGATCGATCGGCCCCCCCTGAAAATCAGCTCGCCTCTTCGTAAAGTACCTGGGAGCAAGGACGACAATCCGGGCTGCATTTCCTCAGCCTGAACCTACTCCTCAGTCAGCGTGCCAGAACTTATTAGGCGTTTTTAAAGCGCCTTCCGTGGAGTCAACGGTGGCAAGGACCGTATTACTTCGCTACCTCACTCCTCGGCGCCACTCCCCTGCCGGACCAGTTTCCGGAGAGGAATCCACCCATTGATCCGCCCGTACCACCAACAGCAGAAAGAACGACAAGTCACAGCGCTAGGGGCGCTGCAAGCAGCGCTTGCCCAGGTCAAGGCCTGGTAGGAAATCGTCGCTTTGGCAATTTTCCATTTCCTGAAGGCATCTCCGCCCTACAGCTGCTAACTTGTAGCTAACTCAGCTACTGAGCCCGTAAAAATCGCCTGGTCGTGAGATTGCCGGTATCAAGGTCGTTTGAGGCGTGACTTGCTCGGCAGGAACAGGGGCGCTGGTGAGGAGCATTCGATGCAGAACGAAGTTGCCCAGGAGCGAAAAGCTGATAGACGCCAGTTCAATAACCCCCACCCTACGGTGGAGGCCGCAGGGGTAGAGGCCGCCGAAAAAGGGCTTCCCGTGTATGCCTGCCCGTACAAGCACCCCGCCATGTTGGCCTCCTGGCTGAAAGGGTACAGGCGCGCCCAGCAGCTCACCCTTAATTTTTGACCCCTGCTCCATAACCGTGGCCCTCCCGAATTCCCTCCCTGCCAGTTGACCATTTCGCGTTGTGGCCTCCCCGCTGGGCGGCAAGAGTGCCCCTGATTTAACTGTTCAGGGGCACCTTATGAAACTCATGATCATCGAGGCACCGGGCAAGCTGAAGAAGCTTGGGCCCATGATGAAGAAAATCCGCCCTGGCGAGCACTGGGTGGTGGTGGCTTCTGGCGGCCACATCCGTGACCTCCCCCAGTCTGGCCAGGACGACACGATGATCACAACCGGCGTGTTGAAGACCCTCCGTCCGGTCTACGAGATCCTGCCCAAGAGTGCCCGCAACGTCAGCACCATGCGTAAAGCGCTCAAGGACGCCACGGAGGTGTACATCGCCACCGACCCGGACCGGGAGGGGGAAAGTATCGCGTGGCACATCCAGCAGACATTGGGCATCCGCGAGTACAAGCGAGTCACGTTCAACGAGATTACCCAAGCCAGGGTGCGTGAGGGCCTGGCCAACGCCCGAAGAATCAACGGGCAGCTCGTTGCCTCACAAGAGTGCCGCCGGGTGCTGGACCGCCTGGTGGGCTATCTGGTCACGCAGGAGCTTCGCCGAGTCCTGGGCCAACCTACCTCCGCTGGTCGAGTCCAGTCGCCTGCCCTCTACCTGGTGGTGCTGCGCGAGCGCGAGATCAGGAACTTCAAGGTGGTCCACCACTTCGGGGTAGAGTTGACCTTCAAGGACGGCACCACCGGTATGGACTGGACCGCTGTATGGCAGCCGATCCCCGACTTCGCCAGTAAGGAGACCCCCTACATTCAGGACGGCACGCTCGCGGCAAGGGTTGCCGCGACACGAGCGGTAATTGTCGAGTCGTGTGAAGACGGCAAGAAGCGGCGCCCGCCACCGCCACCTTTCATTTCATCCACCCTGCAGCAGGCAGCCAGCGTAGCGCTGAAGTGGGACCCGGATAAGACCATGCAGGTCGCGCAGCGCCTGTACGAGCAGGGCGTGATCACCTATCACCGGACGGATAACCCCAACTTGGCCGATGAGGCCATGCCGGATATCCAGGCTGTGGCTCGCAGACAAGGCCTCGACGTGGTGGGCGAGCGCCGGACGTTCAAGGCTGCGGATAGCGCCCAGGAAGGCCACCCCGCGATTGCGCCAACGGCGTGGGAGGATGAAGTCGCAGGCGAGTCAGCTGAAGAACAAGCGCTGTACAAGCTCATCCGGATCAGGGCGCTGGCCAGCCAGCTCGCAGACGCCATCTACGACGTGCGCACCGCGAAACTGCTGGCCAGGGGGCCGGATCAGCGGCCTCTGCGCTTCGCCGCGACTGGCAGCACAGTAGCCTATCTGGGCTGGATGAAGCTTCTGCAGCAGGACGACACGGATGAGGAGTCGACCGACATTCCCAAGAACCCGGTACCGGTACTCGAACCCAAGCAGATCCTCAGCGTCATCCAGGGCGAGGTGCTGAACCAGAAGACGAAGGCGCCGCCACGCTTCACCAAGGCCAGCCTGATCAAAGAGCTCGAGCGGCTGGGGATCGGACGACCCAGCACGTTCTCATCGATCGTCAAGAACATCACCGGCAAGGGCCTGGTGGTCGAGGAGAAACGCAAGTTGGTCCCTGGCCCCTTGGGGGTGAGCACCATCGACCAGTTGGAGGGCCGCTTCAGCTTCGTCAAGCTGGCGTTCACCAGCACGCTGGAAAAGGATCTAGACCGAATTGCCCGGGGAGAGGAACAGTACGGCTCAGTGGTCGCTAAGTTCTATCAGCACCTGCAGACGGAGCTCGCAGCCCTCCGCCAGGCGCCCACAGTGGCGGTGCAAACGCGATCGCCTCAAGCCCCTTCGGGCTCCGAGGGCGGACATTCCTGTGGCAAGTGCGGGATGCCGTTGGCGCGCCGGCAGAAGCGCGGTGAAGGCGGGTATGACTTCTGGGGGTGCACCGGGTACAAGGTGAACAACTGCCGTGTGAGCTACCCCTCAGTGAAAGGCAAACCGGATATGTCCAAGCCCAGGGGGATGTAACCGAAATGCTTCGAGGGCGGTAATCCATTTCTCCTATAGCCGTTCTCCTCCTGCTGACATTCTGCTCGCTCTCACGGGTGCGGGCAGGCGCACCTTGAATGATGACGTGTTGCCTACTCTTTCCCCGGAGGTGCTTGTGGCTCGTTCCCAAAAAGTCCTTGATCGTCTGAAAGCCGAGCAAGCGGACAATCCGAAGATCCCACATTATGAATCCCGGCCAGGCGAGTCCTGCTGGCCGTTACAACCTGACGACATCAAGACCGCCGGGTACTGGAAGCAGGAACGCAGACGTGTGCTGAAGGACGCAGAACCAGCTGCCTATGTAATCAGTGGCCAGGGTGGATCGCTTCACGGCTCAGTGCTCTTAACTCGCTGGGTGCCTGCTTACCATCTCGACCAAACGGTGCCAATGAAGTCCAAGAGCGCGGACAATTGAAGCGGCCACGCCTCCTCAATAGCCAGCCAGTGCTGCTCGAAGCCGCCGTGTTTGACGGCTACGACATGGGCATCCTCATGCCCTACATCGAAGGCGCTAACAAGGTCATGTTTGCGCGTAGCGGTTTCTTCATCCGCCGCGGCGACCACCCGCTCTGCCGATATTGGCGCGTGCCCAAGGCCAAGCTCATCGACGAGCTTGACCTGGTGTACCACCAGCTAGTCGAGCTGGCCGGTGACAAGGTCACGGAATCATGGCAGGCGTTCCGCCAGAAGATCGAGACCGCGTTGAGTGCTCCCCGCCGCGACGCTTTCACCTGGGGGATGCTGCTGCGCATCGCGCCGCTAGCCGACGGCGGTGTGCTGCTGTCCGGAGATTATCATCCTGGAGTCGTTGCAGTGGCCCGCCGGATGCGGGGAGTGTTCCTGGGAAAATCCAGCTCGTGGCGAGTCAACGCCACCGCCGAGATCCTGCGCAGCAACCTGGTCCTGGAGCTCGGTCTTGTAGAGGACCAGTTCGAGATCCTGGACGTTGTACAGGAGCTCCTGGGTGATGGCTCTGTTACTCCAGCAGCAGACATCCCGCGCATCAGCCTGGGCGGTACTCCTCAGGAACCCTCGACAGCCACCAGCGGTGAGGAGAGCTCCAACGACATCTACCTCGCTGCCGTCTCGCCGATCGAACGCACCGAGTTCTCAGATGCCACGATCGCCCAGGCCCTGGTCGGCTATTCCCTGCTCGATCACCAGCCTGCTGGCATCGCTCACCTGCTCCAGCGCACCAGCGCACTGCTGGCTGACGATATGGGCCTCGGCAAGACACGCCAGGCCGTCATCGCGGCGCATATCAGTGCAGCCGGTCGCCCGATCCTGGTGGTGACCCTTTCCTCGTTGCTGATCAACTGGCAGCGTGAAATCCTGGCGGTCTACCCCGACGCGACAGTCGCTGTGCAGAAACACGACCCGCTGGTCCAATGGATGCTGATCAACTACGAGCGTCTCGGCGACTACGTGCTGCTGGCTGAGCATTACCACGTTCTAGTGGTCGACGAGGCGCACCAGTTGAAGGAGCCGACTGCCGAGCGTACACGCCATGGCTTCGACATCGCAGCCAAGGTGCCGAATCGCTATCTGCTGACAGGCACGCCTGTCCTCAATCGCGAGACGGAGCTGCACACCCTGCTACGTCTATCGGGGCACCCGGTCGGCCAGTTGCCCCTCAGCGATTTCTGCGAACGCTTCGCCGGCAGCCCAGAGTTCCGGCAAAACCTCCGGGCAGAACTGGGCGACTGGATGCTTCGCCGGCGCAAAGACGTTCTGCCCGGGCTCAAGGGTAAGCACCGGCAGTTGCTGCCCGTGGCGATGGGGGTGGAGGAGCGGAAGAAGTACGACAGCATTCGCTTCGAGGACAGGCCCATCTTTGCCAGGCTCGGCGCGCTTCGCCATTACCTGGAACAGGTGAAGGTCAGAGTCGCTATGGACCTGCTGGGCGAGCTGGACCCCGAAGACAAGGTCATCCTGTTCTGCGAGTTCAAACCCACCGTCGCCCGCCTCAAGGAGCTGTGCGATGCAGCCGGTATCGGGAACATCACCCTGGTCGGCAGTGACTCACTCACCAAGCGCCAGAAGGCGATCGACAAGTTCCAGGGCGACCCCGACTGCAGGGCTTTCATCTGCACCACCCAAGCCGCCGGTACAGGCAACAACCTCACGGCGGCCAACTATGTCTTCTTCCTGGGCCTGCCCTGGACACCCGGACAACAGGATCAGGCCGAGGACCGGGCGTACCGGAATGGTCAGCTCAGGACGGTGATCGTGAAGATCCCCTCGTGGAGAACAGCATCGATCAGCAACTCTGGCAGATGCTCTTAGCGAAGCGCCAAGTCAGCTTGGAGCTCATTGAGCCGGAAGAGCAGCAGGACGCCTTGGCCAAAGCTATGCTCGCCGCGACCATCAGCCAGTAGATCCGCGTGGGAGGTCGACCAGCAAGCGTGCGATCTCCCAGGCCCATCCAAACTCAACGTAGATTGGTGAACCATATTTGTCGCCGGTCTTCCGACAGACCCAGCATTCGCCATCAAAACGCACTCCCCTGATGATCTCGGTAACGTCATAAACATCATCAGGTACGAGCACCCCTTCCCCGCCCAGAATGCCTTGGGCGATCGAATGGTTACCGCCGTTGACCCAAGCTATGTTCAACGGCTGCATCAGGGTCACGCTATGGTTTGGATCCTGCACGAACGCGCCGAGTTCTCGCCCCTCGCCGATCATGCCGAGGCTGTTGAGTATGCTGCTTTCCGACCACAAAGTTGGGATTACCATGTCACTGGCCAACCGGATGCTTGAGCTCTGATCAACTGGCCGGCGGCAATTCTTCAGCAGAAATGCGGCCCAAGTGCCGTTATCGGCGTAACCATCCCACAGCCCACCAAGTGAGCTCATCCAGTGCAGCGACTGAGGGCCCGCATGCCGAGGTCGAAGCAGTGCGTCTCGTAAGTGAACGGCCTGAACGGGCCTGAGCACAATTTTTATGAGGTCTTCCAGGCCGCGCCGATTGTGCTCAGCGCTGAGGCTGTTCGCCCAGTCCATCAGGTGTTCGAAAGCGGCGATCCGACTGTCGAGCATTATCACCTCCGTTGATCATTTCCATTTCTAGGTCAGGCCAACCTCGGCACCCTAAGCGGCAACCTGCTTGCGTTCCATCAAGCGCGCCGGAAATTCTAACTCTGTGTGATATTGATTTCCTGCTGCATGAGAATTTGCTGGCTGTCACCGTGCCCTCAATGACTACAGGGGGCCTCATGATCAGGCATTTGACCACTCTCTCGCTCGTCGCACTCGTTGCGGGTTGTGCGATTCAGAAGGCTGAGCAGCCGTCGAAGCCGGCGTTCGATAGCAGCCGCAATCCCGAATGGCTGTCTCCGGACATCTACCCGAACGGGGCGACCCCGGAAAAAGAGCCGGTCGTTCGGTATGGCCGCTACACCTTGGTGAGCACACAACCCGACGCAAGCCAGCGCGACCTGATGGCACAGATCATCGACGTGACCATCCCGTCCAGCATGAACCCGAGTGTTCGGGACGCCATGCTCTACGTGGTCGACCGGTCAGGCTATGTCCTCTGCCCACCCAGCTCCCAGCACGTCGACATCCTGTACACCCGTCCTCTGCCGGCGGCTCAGTACAAGCTCGGCCCGATGACGCTGCGGAACACCCTGCAGGTCCTCGCGGGCCCGGCCTGGCAGGTTAAAGTCGATGAAGTGAACCGCCAGGTGTGCTTCGTGCTTCGCCCTGGATACCAGTTGCCAACCCCATCGGCGCCGACGGGCCAGCTCTACGCCGATAAAGTGCGGGCACCTTCCACCAGTTCCGCCACGCCGGCCACGGCGTCAGGCGTTGTAGTCGCCGCTGTAACTGCTCCTACCCCAATCACCGCTACTCCCCCGCTGTCGCAGTCCCAGCGCCAGTGGGCCCCGCGCTCCCCCAGTGGCACCTGCCAAGGATGGCTCTATCCCAGCTGCGACTTTAACCGCCGTGGCAAAACCTTCAACAACTGCGCCCATAGCACCAACAGCGCCCAACCACCTCGCAGATGCCAAGTCGGCGTCGGCCGTAACCACTCCCGCAATAGCGGCCCCGGCCATCGAGGTCAAGCCCGCCCCGCCACCCCGGCCGCTGCCTCAGGTATGGACGGCCGAAGTTGGCTCAACACTGCGCGACAGCGTTGAGGAATGGGCCAAGAAAGCCAGGTGGCGAGTTATCTGGGCCCAGGAAGACCTCAACTATCCGATCGAGGCACCGCTGCACTTCGAGGGCTCGTTCCAGGAGGCCATCAAGCAGTTATTCCCGCTCTACGACAATGCGCCGCGATCTTTCGTAGTTGACGGAAGCGAAGGCTCCCAGAGCGTGTTGTACGTCGCAGAGAGGAAAAAGAAATGATCAAGTCACCTCGGGCGCACTGGGCACTTGCCCCTGTTGCAGTGGCGCTCTTAAGCAGTTGCGCAGTCCAACGAGTCAATGAGTCCTTTGACCGTGCTGAACAGCAAGGGCATACCACGGGGCAATACGCAAAATTCCTGCAGAACCAGCAACCGGAGCAAAACCGGGAGACCGTCGTCTTCAGCCATAAACCCTGGGTTTCCACTCAGCCCCTGGAGATGAAACGCGGCCTACCTTTCGCCTTAGACCGCGACATTGCCTATCGACCGGCTTTCGCAGTCAGCATCACAGAACTGGCCCAGTACATCACGAAGCAAACCGGACTCCCGGTTGTGGTCGCCCCGGATGCTGTCAACCCGTCGATCTTGTCCACAAATACATCAACTGGCTCAGTCACGAACGCCCCTGCTCCATTGCCAGTCAACAACCCAGACAGCTTGGCCGGATTAATGCCTGCCGGTGTGACAGGAAGTGTTCCTTCCGGATCTCGAGGCGTTGACTCCTTGCTCACCGGTGCAGGGCTCATTAATGAAATCAAATACTCCGGTCCAGTATCCGGGCTCTTGAATCAGGCTACGTCCCGACTCGGTCTTTCCTGGCACTACGACCCTCAGATCAAAGGAGTGAGAATCACCTATTTCGACACCAAGGTGTTTGACGTTTGGGCCTTCGGCGACGACCAGGTGATCGAAAGCACGGTCAGATCCGGATTGGTGACTTCGACAGGTGGTGGCTCGAGTGGCGGGACCTCATCCGGCTCTGGGGCTACAGGGGAATCTGGAAGCAATCAAAGCACCACCGTGCTGATCAAAACATCGTTGCTCAGCGACATCGAGAACAACGTCAAGGCGATGCTAAGCACTCAGCCCCAAGGCAGGCTGTTCATGGCCCGTTCAACGGGCACCCTGACGGTAAGCGATCGCCCAGAGGTTTTGCAGCGAATCACGACCTATCTGCAGAGCACCAACCGCAGCATCACGCGGCAAGTGCTTTTCAACGTCAAGATCTTTGAGGTCAACCTGGTCGACCGCGACCAGACGGCCGTGGACTGGGCAGCAGTCTACAAATCGGTTTCGGGAAAATGGGGTTTTTCACTGACGAACCAGGTAACCGGCATCGCGTCAGACGCCGTGTCTGGATCAGTTAGCATCCTTGATACCTCCAGTTCTCCCTGGGCCGGATCCAACGCAGTTATGCAGGCGCTCTCCGAACAGGGGCGAATTTCGGGCGTCCGATCGCCATCCATAACGACCCTTAATCTCCAACCAGCGCCTGTACAGATTGGCAACGTCCAGAGCTATATCGCCTCGAGCACAACCAGTACCACTGCTTCGGTGGGCTCAAGCACCTCGCTGACGCCGGCGACTATCACCAGCGGCTTCAACATGACGTTGATTCCTAAGGTCCTGGACAAAGAAAACATGCTGCTCTGGGTCAACCTGGCCATGAGCAGCAAGCCGGAGTTTCAAACCTTTACCAGCAACGACTCCAGCGTTCAGACAGCAAACTACGACACCAAGAATACTGCCCCCAAGGTTCTCCTTCGAAGCGGGCAAACACTGGTCCTCACGGGTTTCGAGGAGACCAATGAGAACGCGACCAAGCGAGGAGTTGGCAGCGCCAGTTTCTTTGGATTGGGTGGTGGAAGCATCCGCAGCAGCCAGCAAACGGCCCTGGTCGTTCTGATCACGCCAGTCGTCATGTCTGACAACCTTAGCGGCAGCATCCACAACCGCTTAGCGCCTTTCATTTCTGTCGCATCCCTCCTTGCCACTCCCCAGTCGAAGCGGAGCTGCGCTACACAGCCCCGCGGCTGTGTCGGGCTTTGAGGTGAACCGATGAACACAGAAGCGCCAACCACTCGTGCCTCTCGAGTACAAACCCTCCAGTACAAAGGGAGAACTTTTGTAACCGGCCTTCGCTGGCACCCGCTCGGCAGCATCACAGGTCACATGAAAGAGGCACGGCAGTTCGGCAAAGAACACCAACTGGATATCGTCACGATCAGACGCACGCCACGAATCATTCAAGCAGGTTTTGTTTCTCGATCGGATGGGGTCACCAAGGGTATGTACTCCCTAGCGTCCACTCTGGCTGGTCAGCTTGGTGAGTCTTGGATTGCAGCATGGAAGGTCTCCCAGGATGAAGACAGCTACGCCGTCGTGGCCGTCCATAAAGGGGGCATCATCCCTGGCTGCGACCTCATCAGTACTGCAGCCGAGGTACGTAAACGAGTAGCGCAACAACGAAGCCGCGGAATCGAATTTGAGCAGTGGTATCTCCCGCCCGAGTTTGAAATGGGTGGACAGCCGCTTGATATTGAAGAGTTCCTTGTCCCTTCCCGGCTCAAACGGGAATATCGACTGCGCCCGTTGGTGTTCGGCCTGTCCCGCGCGGAGTTGGTCCAACTGGCGTTGCTGGCGATGTTGGTCGCCGGCGGGGTAATCGGATACACCCAGTGGAAGTCCTACGTAGAGTCCGAGGAGCTCAAGAAGCGCATCGCTGCAGAACAAGTACGGCTGGATGCGCTGGCACGAATGGAGGCGGAAAGCGGTAGCGCGCAACCTGTCCAAGCACTCGAGCATCCCTGGGCGAATCAGCCATCTGTCCTGAGCTTTCTGGAGGGTTGCAGCTCAATCATCTATCACCTCCCACTGAGAATTCACGGGTGGTACTTCAGTGATGTTCAGTGCAATGGCAAGCAAGTCGTCGCGACCTACAAACGCTCTGGAAACAGCACCTCAGCCGAGTTGCTGACTGCCATCGGTGAAAGGTTTTCAACTCGACCGGCATTCTTTGAGCAAGGCAATGCGACTGCCTTGAGGTATGACATTTCGCTTCCAGTTGCTGGAGACGAGCCACTGCAGGACTCGCCCCAGGTTCTCTCCGAACTGAGCTCCTGGCTGCATGGTTTTTCCCAGGATCCAACTCTCAACGAAGTTCCTGTAGTCGTACCTCAGGAACCGGCACTCCCTGGCCAGCCTGCCCCTCCGCCGCCTCCACCTCCTCAGTGGAAACACTTCGAGATCAGGTACACAACCGGCGTTCCCCCGTACGACTCGATTGGCTCGGCTCCGATCAGCGTTCTGAGACTTCGGGAAATTAAGGCCGAACTTCAAACCACCCACCTCATGTGGACTGTGACAGGTGACCTGTATGCAAAATAACTCCCTGGGACTGGCGTTGCTTTGCCTGTTCGCTGCTGAGGCGGTCGCCTCCCCTGCGGATTTGTCAGGAATCGACGTTGGCGAACTCGGCAGGATCCAAAGCCAGACCATTCTGCTCAAGGCACGGGCTGAGCTTGAAAAAGCCGAACGTGAAGTAAACGACGTTGGTAACGCGGCGCAAGCACCGCAAACAACTCATGGTGCCTTCCCATCTGGAGCTGCATCGCAGGCACCCGACGGTGGAAGGCAGCAACTCCAGCATCCGGATATTCCGGTGGTCAAAGCGATCACTGGATCATCAATCAAGCTGCAGGCAACTCTGCTCTTTAGTGGTGGAGTTGAGGTTGAGGCCGGACTTGGTCGTGAGCTCCCTGGCGGGTTCCGAGTACAACAGATCACGCTCGACGGTGTAACGCTCGAGCGGAAAGGCCAGCGTTATCCCTTGGGGTTCTCTAACCAGGTCCCGGTACCAGCGAGCCCCCAATTGCCTGCAATGAGCCAGCCAGCAGCACCGCTGCCGGGCGTAACGCAGACTTACCCCTGAGGGCGGGCAATGAACACCACCATCGCCGAGCCCGGCTCCAAAAGTGTTGAGCTGCCTCCTGGAACGAATCTAGGCGTCTATTCTGCGTCGGGGAAGGTCTTAACAGGTCCTGGTGGACGCTTCGAACTCAAGCCAGAGCTGAGGCTGTTCTGTGCTCTAACCGATGACGGAACGCTTCACCTTTCGGCGCAACACTTGAGCGACCCATACATTATGGCGTTCATGGACCGACTGGAACATGAGGCGTTCGAATTTACGGTATCCGCTTGTTCAATGACGGATATCAAAGCCATCTACCAGAATTCCACTCAGGTAAAGAACAGAACAGCCTCAGCCGGTACCGACCGCCAGGCGCAAGTGCTACACATTTTGGATGACGCACATCAAAGCGGAGCGAGTGACGTCCATCTTGTGGTAGGACACGAAATCACAAAAATCTTCTACCGGATCCACGGCTTACTTTGGGAGGCTCGCCAGGAAAAAAGCCAAGTTGGATTAGAATTATGTTCCGCACTCTACAACAGCATGTGCGATGTAACAAAAGATCACTACCAACCGCAAATACCACAAGATGCACGCGTTGCTCGCAGCTTTGTACAAGAGTTGGGATTGTTTGGTGCGCGAGTTGCTACACGCCCCTTGGTTGATGGTCCATTGATGGTCATGCGTCTTTTGTATGACGATAAAACGAAGGCGACTTTAGAGTCTTTGGGGTGGTTACCAAGCCAGCTGGCCCAGCTTGCAAGGCTGAGAAGTCTTCCCTACGGAGTAAACTTATTTACTGGACCAACCGGGTCAGGCAAATCGAAATCACTGCAACAAAACCTGGACAAGCTTTACGAGGAAACACAGGGCACAAAGCACATCTTAAGTTTAGAAGACCCGCCTGAATATCCATTGAAAGCCAACCAGTCGCCATTGGGCCCTAACGAAACTTGGGCGGATGGCATTAAAAACACAGTGCGACTAGACCCCGACGTCCTTTTATTTGGTGAGATGCGAGACTCCGAATCTGCTGTGGCAACCTACCAGGGCGGACTGACCGGGCATTTGGCTTGGTCAAGTTTACATTCGAATAACGCACCAGCGTCACTGCAGCGTCTAATTGACATGGGCGTGCCAAGCTACCTAGTGACAGATCCTGCTTTAACTACTGGCCTCATAAACCAGTCGCTACTACCTGTTCTTTGCCCAAGCTGCCGAATCCCATTAAGAGAGAACTTAGGCATATTGGAAAAAGGTCTTCTCGATCGCCTTAAAAACTTGATCTTGTAGACCAAGTCAATCTGCGCGGGGAAGGTTGTGCGTGCTGCAGAAAAATGGGGGTCATTGATCGCACAGGTGTAGGCGAAATCATACTACCTGATTTGTCTTTCATGCGAACCTTTGAAAAAAGCGGAACTGGAGCAGCTCGGAGATATTGGGTGAACGAGATGGGTGGGATCACCAAGATCGCCCATTCCATCACTAAAATTGCAAGCGGCATTGTAGACCCTCGGCTTGCAGAGAGAATAGTCGGCCCTCTGGACTTTGATCGACAACTAGTTGAGCTATCAAATGTTTGACATCTTTAGGGATTTCACTTCAGGCGTAAAGGAAGCTAGCCATGCTTGGGTAGAGTCTTTCTACGCTATGCAATTTGGCAAAAAAGAGCGCATACAGTTTTATGAAAGTCTTATGGGAGTTTTGGAAGACGGCATTCCTATAGATGTAGCGTTGGAAACCGTTGAAAAAGCATTCAGCAATGACGGCAAAGAACTGCATCCGGTTTCAATCATCTGTGGCGAAATCACAATGTCAGTTCGCTCAGGGAAATCTCTTGCACAGTCATGCAGGTCTCGCGTTCCTCCTGATGAAGCTTCTCTCATTGAAACCGGCGAGGAAACAGGAAATCTGGTGCAGTCTTTTCGAGACTGCGTGAGGATTATTGAGATCCGTCAACGAATCGCAAGGCTGGTTCGTTCAGTTGTATCTCTGCCCTCGTTAACCTGGAGTCTGATGTGGGCCCTACTGTATGTGATCGCACTGTGGATGGTTCCTTCAATGTCGCGCCGTTCTGATCCAGATAATTGGACCGGAATACCCGCGCTCCTGTATCACATGTCGAACTTTGTAAGCAGCTATGGCGTATTCCTACTTTTATCTCTCGTTGCAGCAACAACACTTTCACTTTCCACCTTATCCATATTCTGCGGATTAAAAGTTCGCCCTGACAGCCCAATCTGGAAAATCAAAGCCAGCAACTTCCTACAACGCGCTCGCTTATTAGTCGAGCCTGCCCCTCCGTGGTCTATTTACAAAGCCCTCCATGGCTCCATATTCCTACTAAACATGTCAGTCATGCTAAGAACAGGAATAAACCAACTTGACGCCCTGGCCATTCTAGAAAGAAGCGCCTCACCCTGGATGCAGGAGCGCTTAGCGGCGATTCACTACGGTGTTAGTTCAGGGAAGAACTTCGGTGAAGCATTGAAGCTCGCTGGACACCAGTTTCCAGACACCATGGCCATTCACTACCTCGGAGTACTCGCTACCAGGAAAGGGTTCGCTGAGTCGATGGAACGCTTCGCCAACCGCTGGCTTGAGCAAACACTACTTCGAGTCGAGGCCACCTCCAATTTCATCATTGCAATGTCATCAGTATTCATGGGCGTGCTCATGATCTTGGTCGTGATAGGGATTTTCCAGATGGCAGGCGGCGCTATGGAATCAGCAACACTTTAATTCAACCAACTGAGATACAACAAGGAAATAACATATGAAAAATTTCAACGTAAAGAAACAAGACGGCTTTCTCTCAATCGACGGTGTTTTCTGGCTCATGTTGATAGCCATAGCTTTAGGTTTCATTCTATGGATGGGCTGGAAAATGGTAGGAAACTCCGACGTGGCGATCGAACAGAGTAATGTCAGCTCTCTGATTGCCAACACCAAGAAACTGAAGGGATCTACCGGCTATGGCGCCTCAGGCCAGAACCTGGTTCCTTCGCTAATCAACATTGAAGGCACTGGATCTATGGGGATTTCCGGAACCAGTCTTGTGAACCAATGGAACGGTTCTGTAACCGTAGTCAGCAATGGCATGACCTTCACCATTACCGAAGCCAACGTTCCTAAAAGTGGCTGTATCACCCTTGCAACAAAAGTCGCTAAGGACAAGCAGACCTCGACTGTGATCAACGGCGGAACAGCAACCACCGGGGAGATTCTGGCCAGCTCCGCCTCGACGAGTTGCTCAAATGATGCGAACACAATCGCCTGGACTACTTACTAACTGAAGGGGTCTGACGTGAGTGAAATCTCCGAAGCCACATTCGTCGACCTCTACCTCGGCGACGGTTTCGCAGACGTGAAGGGGCTGCTCGGGCAGCCCACTCGTGTTTCCGTGCCTCTTAATTGGCACGAGGATGTTGAGGAGCTTCGAGCTCTTTGCCAGGCACACTTTGACACAACTGACGAACCGGAATTTTCCCTTATTTTCCATGGATTGGTGTATCGAGTAACACAACTACTTGACCTTAATGCTAAACCGCTATTTGTCTTGAACAGATCAGCAGTAAAAATTATACCTATTGATGATATCGGTCTTCCTGAAAACATTCTCACAGATATGTTTAGACCGACACTTCGCGGACTGGTATATGTCTGTGGCGAAATGGGTACCGGAAAAACATCCACTGCTGCATCGATGCTGGTAGCGAGACTAAGCCGTCTCGGCGGTGTAGCCTTGACTGTCGAAGACCCACCTGAGCCACTCTTACATGGAGAGCACGGACTGGGAAGATGCATTCAAATACCAGTCTCAAGGAAAAAAGGGGATATGAAGAAGCGCTTATAAGAGCACTGAGAACTCGCGCAGACATCCTTTTAGTTGGAGAGGTGCGTGATACTCCAACCGCAGCTCAGGTCGTCCAAGCAAGTATCAATGGAAACTTCATATTTTGCACCGGTCATGGAGGGTCCGCCCTTCATGGTATTGAGCGCCTGGCATCGCTAGCTGAGCCAAAAATTCCCAATGCGTTGCACATTTTGTCTCAAGGCTTGATAGCGGTGATCCATCAGACACTCCTGCCAGATCCAACCGGCTTTAAAAGGTTAAAACTGCAATGCCTTTCACTTACTGGTGACGATGCGCCAGGCATTCGAGAAAAACTGCGCCATTGGGAACACTTACAGAAGATCGAACAGGACATAGCCAATCAGTCCACCAGGAGTCTCTGGAATGATCAATAAACGCGACCAACTGGGTATGCTAAGCATTGACGGCGTATTCGTACTCATTCTTGTCAGTATCTTGCTCACACTGGGCACCTACTGGACGAGCAAACAGATGGCCGCTCAGGATCATCGAATCGCAGCAGATAAGCAGCGGATAGTTGCGGAAGCTGTCAGCAAATATTTAAAAGACAACTTTTCCGCTGTACTTGCCAGCGCCAGCCCAACTTCTCCTGCTGAAATCACAGTCGCAATGCTCAGAAACACCAATTACCTGCCTAATGGTTTCTCTGACACTAATGGATTTGGTCAAGCTATTGTTGGACTAGCGCGAAAACCAAATCCTGACCAGCTTGAGGTTATTGTCCTAACCACTGGGGCCAGCCTATCTCTGAGATTGGAGTAAGAGAGGTAGCTGAAAGTCTAGGTGGACCTGGCGGATTTATTTCGTCGTCGAATCCGAGCGTAGTTCAAGGTGTACGAGGTGGGTGGCAGGTTGCGTTGAGTAACTATGGCGTTAATCCAGGTCCCGGCCATACAGCAAGCGCTTTATTTCTAATGGATGGCGAGCTAGCGAACGACTACCTGTACCGTAACGCCGTGCCCGGTCAGCCTCAGCTGAATAAAATGAATACGGCCCTCAACATGGGAGATAATGACATTAACAGCGTTGGGGCAATCACCGCCAACGGAGCTATCACTACTAGCCAGAGTGTTAATGCGACTGACGTGGTCGCGACCGGAACTATTACTGGCGGTCAAGCCAATATAACTGGAGAAACTTACACTACTGGCTGGTTTAGGACTCGAGGCGACACTGGATGGTTCAGTGAAAAATGGGGCGGAGGCATCTATCAAACCGACCCTGACTGGGTAAAAGTCTATAACGACAAAGGCTTCAAAACTGGCGGAGCTGTTGATGCCGGATCAATAGTATCTAACACCACCATTACAGCAACAGGCCGCCTCGCCACTAGCGAATTTATTTCTATTGGAGGAATCGCAACCGAAGGAACTCCTTGTAGCGATAGTAAGCTGCTTGCAAAAACCTCAACTGGCGGAGCCCTCACATGTCAATCCGGAATGTGGACCAGCATCGCTACTGACATAGCCTACTACGAGTTCGACATGGCGGGTGTCGGTTACCGCTACCGAGGTATTGGCAAAGTAATAGATGGTAAATTCTGGGGAGACGCATGGTGCACTGCCAACGTCTACTGTGGCACAACTGGATATAACTACTGCGGCTCGAACACCGCGTGCGTTAACGCCAGCGGGCAATATGCAAACAATACCGGAAAAGTCGGTCTGGCAAGCATGCCGGTGTACAACTTAAGCAAAATGCCAGGCTGGTGAGTGCTTGAATAATCAATGAGCTAGCCCCTGACAAGCCACTGACATCAGAAGCTACACGTTGCTTTGAAGCCAGGCACTACGTGCAGCTTTCGCTCAGAAACCCTTAGAGATACGTCATGTCGTTACAATGGATAGTGCTAACATTTTTGCTCCTTGCCGTGGGTGTGATTGATCATTACAAGGATCAGTCAGCTCACGACGCAGACTCTGCCACTATTGATGCAGTTTGCAGAGGCCTGCTTGTGTACCGTTCCGCAGCTGCTGAATTTGCAAAGGACAACCCATCCTTCACTGGTTATCCGGATGAGGATGACCTCAATCTGCCAGGCTGGTACTCGAAACCAACCGGTGTGGCAGCATTTATCGCTGCCGGTCAAAGCTTCACCTATTACACGGGACATGCAGCAGCGGGATTGCCAGCGGAGCTCGTTAGAGCCACCAGGTCAGTATCGGTTGGCGTAAACCGCTCAGGGATCCTGGTATCACCGTCAACAGGCCAAACGGGCATCAGCATACCCGCCTCAGTTCCTGAAGGTGCGGTGGTAGCCGTCAACTAAAGATTAACCAGCCAGAAACCTCAGCTGCTTGCATATGCGCCTGTGCGACAACATAATGACATCACTCAGATGTTCAACCCCGCTGGCTACTGACGGTCATCAGTAGCGCCCAGGTGTTGCGGTTCGCCTCAACACCAAACCGTAAGCACGCTATAGCTCCGGGAAGGGCGTGCGGATCTGGTTGAAGCTCTCCCTGTGTCTCCCTGCTCTCTCTAGTCGCGCAGCCGTCTAACTCGTGATGATCGAGTTCACAGGCACATAGGGTTTCAAGAGGTTCGGTGCTTCTTTGATCCAAGGGCCACATTGGTAATGTGGCCCCTCCTCTTTTACTCCCTTTGGGTAGCCTGATGGACTTGTAGAAGGTCCATCAGGCTACCCAATGGGTACTCTCTCCTATGCCGGTGGCCCGCCGGCGATAAGCCGGGCTCCTTTTGTGCGCGGATGCGTGCCTCATGTTTGCTGGCCAAAGCCACGAGAATGGCCAGGTGATAAGAATCGAGACGATCAATGCCCAGGGATCGACGATTCCGACACAGGTGGCTCCTTCAACGTTTTTCCAATTCACGGCTGGATCACCTTCGAGGTCTGATCCAGCCGGCCTTCTCCTTCCCGCGCTTCCCTTCCATCCCCCTCCCGCTTGACATAACCCCTCCCCGCTCCGATTATTAAGCCGTGATCTGCTGACGTCGTCAGCAACATGCCCAATGCAGCTCGGATCCGTAATGCTGCAGCACGCCTATCGTGTGATCCTCCCGAAGGTCGTTTCAGCTTCTGGTAGCACGACCGGTCGACTTTTCGTCGATAGAAGCTCCTTCCGCAAACCCAGTGGGGAATCACTTCCCTGCCGGGCAAAGTGTTCCCCTGCATTTTTCCAGCAGGAGACACCCATGACCCTACTTTCTGAATTCGAACTTCACGAAGACGCGCCTGTTTACCAAGGCACGGCCTCACCTGAAGCCATTGAAATCACTGTCGGCAAGCTATACAGCGAAGTAGTACATCGCTACTCCACCTATGAGGCAGTAGTTCGCTCGCATTTCTGCCAAAGGATGCGAGAAGCTTACGGCGACGACGAAAACCTCGATCCTGAAGTTCAGTATGCGTTCGCTTTCGCCAGACACACCTACGACTACGTCTCTGAAGAAGAGTTGCTCGAGATTGAAGCCGAAGATAGTAACAACGGTATTTGCTCCCACGGCCTCAATTGGTTGACCTGCCCTTGTGGCTGCTTTGAAGTCGATTAAAGCGTCCCTCGATTTACCCAGTGTTCCACACGCCGCAAAAACCCAACGGGGAAACCACTCCCCTTGGGGTCAGGGTTTCTCCGCATCCCAAACCGCAGGAGAACCATCATGACCGCAATATCTGCACCATCGACCAGCTTTCGTTTTGGCTACGCGCTCGGCACCCTCACCCGAGAGTTCATGCGCTCTATGAAGCGGGCAACGCCAGCTGTCCAAACCCAGGCCCAGCCTGCTATTCATCTCGCGAACATCAAGCCCACCCGCAACGACTGGGATGAGCTCTGCCGCATACCTACCCTCGCCCGCCGCGGCGTTGATCTGAACCGGTGGTTCGATGCCAATACCAAAGCGGTACCCCCGTCCAAGCGCCGCGCCCGCCAGCGCAAGCCAAGCAAACCCAAAGCACCAGATCTACGTATGGGCTCGCTGGACGATCTCATAGCTCCAGTTGCGATCTAATCCCCTTCAACCTCACCTTGCCAGGTACCCCACCTGGCAAGGTGAGGGCCTGGCGATCAAAGGAACGCCATGGCATCAAAAAAACGCGCAGCTGTAGCAGACGACCTACGTAAGATCGGGACCACTGCCGTCGCGGCCGCCCTCGTAGGTATCTTCCTCAGCACTAGCCGTCTCCTGACCGCTTTCGCCCTCGTGGTAGGTGTTGTAATCTGGATTACAGGCATCTACCTCACCCCGGAGGAATGACATGAGCCAAACCACATTCGGCATCCTCATGTTCACCGCTCTGCTGTTCATCTGTGCTGGTATGGCAGTATGGGCTGACTGGCCCAACATCAAACGCCGGTGCCAGAAGATTCTCAAAGCACATTGATCATCGACCTTCTCAACTAAACCCTCCGCCTGGAGGGTTTTTTCTTTTAAGGCTTGACAATGGGTTTCTTCATTTACATTCTTGTGATCGTGAGCTGCTGACGTTGTCAGTAACCCAAGCCCGAGCAGTCATGATCTGGAAGACTGCTACACCCACTGCGGTGTTGATCTCCCCAAAATCGCCAAGCTTCCGGAAGCGCGATTGATCAATCTCTCGATTGATGGAAGCCTACCCAACTCGCTCCATCCCAACCCACGCGGGGAATACTTTCCCCCATGGGCGAAGTGTTTCTCCGCTTTCGCTTTTGAAACTGGAGAATCACCATGAGCAACCAATCCAACGAAGCCAAATTCTTCGACCTGCACACCACTGGCATCGGATACCTCAACCGTATCCGTCAAGTTAGTCCCCGCAAGGGCAAACCGTTCACCTGTGTCACCGTCGCGGCATTGCACGGCGCAACTGAAAAAGCTGAGTACTCCTACATCGACTGCAACGTTGTCGGTGCCGAGGCAGAATCGCTGGTTAAACGCTGCCAGCAAGCTGTTGAAGCCAATAAGAAGGTGCTCGTCTCCTTCCGAATCGGCGACATCTGGGCTGATGCTTTCACCTATGAAAAAGGTGACAAGAAAGGTCAGGCCGGCGCAAGCCTCAAGGGCCGCCTGCTCTACATCGGCTGGATCAAAGTTGACGGCAAGCTGGTCTACGAAGCGAAACCGAAAACCATCAACACCCCAGTGGACAATCAGGAGCTTCCTGCTCCTGAACAACCTCTGAACCAGGAACCGCCAGTAGCCGACCAGTTTGGTGAACAGCGCCAACCTAACTTCGGTGATGATGATCCGCAGCAGGCCGACCAGGCTGCTTAACCTCTATCAAGGCGCTGATTTCAGCGCCTTTGTTTTCTGCCAAGAGGGCATGCGAGCAACTGCGATGTTTGTGCCTACCGCCCGGCCAACGAATTCCGTATTGGTTCACTGTCGTCGACAGTGCCTCCCGGAGCCAGGGTTTAAGGCTCCAGCGCATTGCGCTAACCCACCCAAGATCGCATAGCACTCGGCGGCGCGATCACATCACCTGGTGATGGAGTGCTTTCTACTTTACCTACCCGCGAGGATCTCATCCTCGCGGACTGAGGACTCGCTCATTCTGGAGACCTCTGATGTCCATACCCTCCGCCTCGACCGAGGCATATCTCACCCTTCCGGTTGTCCTGGACAACACAGCGTGGATGCGCACGATCTATCTCGAAAACCCAGCACGGGTAGCCGAAATGAGCCAGCGTCTTGCCACCGTCGTCCAAACGGCATGGCAGGAGCTCAAGCAACAACCTCTGGCCACGGCACTCAACTTCGGCGTGTACACGAAACAACATACCGGCAGCCAGCGGGACTGGGTCGAACTCGCCTTGCGAGTCGTCACGCCCGACAATGAGCCGGCCTATATCCATATTAAGCTGCAGCCTGCTGCCGCCCCAGCCTGACACAACCATCTTTTACTCACCCAGAGGGGTCACCCTCTGGGGTGGCTTCTCTCCAGGAGCACGCCCCCATGACACAATCCCCAACCCCTTTCACATCGCTTCAACAGCTCACCTTCTAGCCCATCCCTGCTGCAGCCCAGCTTTCGAAATCGACTCAGCCCACTTGCCCGAGGCAGACTGGGAAGACCTGCAGACACTCGTTGAGAACGCAGATACATCTTTGCTTCAGTTCGAGTGTTTCACGCTACCTCTTAGTGACGCCATCGGCTTCAAAATCTTCAGCACGCCCTGGACCGATGATCATCTCGGAAAGTACTGGGGATACGATCTGCAATCACTTCAAGCTCTCCAGGCAGAAGAAGGTTTCAGTGATGAAACCATCCGATTACTCACACTTGCCGCTCAAGCAGATGTGAGGTTTCTCGTGATCGACCCCAACAGCAACGTTCTCAACGGTCTGCCTCTATTCGGCTGCTGACTACCTTCCACCCTCGCGGGGAACGCCCGCCGGGAGTTCCCCATGTTTTACGGGGAGCACACATGATCTCTATCACAGGCCAGTTGGCCATCCGCACCATCTCCGGCCGACTTGGACTCTTTAATGTCGGCCGCCTGAGCACCTCGATTGGTGAATTCACGATCAAAGACGCCCTCTTGGACCAGTACCAGGAGGGCAAGTACAGAGGTGACTTCGCGATCAAGCAGATTCGCCCCTCGTACTACTCCCACGGCGGCCGACTCGTTGTCGAAATCAGAGCCGAACTCGAGGGCATGACCCTAGATGATGTCACAGGCCTCAGCCGGGAGGACGAAGAACACCTGCCGACCAATGTTCCCGACCCCTTGGAGGAGAATGGGCTTGCGCCCCCATTGGCACCGCCCCGACATACTCCAGTTGCTCCCCCACCACCACCCCAAACCGATGCTCTTGCTTCGAATGAGCCATTCGGGATGGATCAGCCGACATCGTTAACTGCTGACGATCAAGACGCCGAGCTGTTCGGCACGGTCTGGCCGTTGAGCGAAACCGTAAGGCTCGACACCACGGTAGATCGACAACGGTTGCGCGCTCAATGCACGCGGCTAGACCAACTCGGTTTCACCATGGACTTCAAAACTCAAACCTGGTCCAGGGTCTCGCCATAAAGCGCCCTGCACCACACACCTTGGAGCCTCCTTGGGGTCCCTCTTCAGCATCGGGAGCGAATCCATGAATCCTTTTTTAAAGGCGTGCCTGACGACTATCTGTACTTCGTCGAAGACTCATTAACAAACGATAATGAGTCGACCGATGAAGAGCTCGTTGAATATTTCATCGGGGAGTTTTATCTCACATCGGAACAGGCTGACGCTGCTGTTGGGCTTCGCTCACAGTATCTGAGTCAGCGCTTCAAAGAAGGGCATGGCCCTTTGCATCGGCTTGATCCCTTGCCCTTCGATCCCACTACCCGTACCTACCATTAACTCAATACTACCCAGGGGGCATACGCCCTCTGGAGCGTACGCCTCCAATTCGGAGGTTTAATGACACCTATTCCCCTGTTCCAAATCGAGGAGTGCCCAGACCTGTACGTCGACGCCTGTGTGTGCGATGAGCAACGCAACCTGGTGTTCTTGTCGGCCTGGGGTCGTGACACCGCACTGCAGGAGTTTCTGGCCAGGCTCACACTTGGCCGGGAAGAGAATGGGCTTGAGCAGTTTCACATTCTCATCGACGGGCGGAGCATTCCTGTCTTTCCTAACCACGACCTGCTGGAAAAGCGCACCACACGGCAATTCCGCGGCACCCTATTCGGCAGCATGTTGCACCTTTGGCTATTCGATCGACGCGCCTCGGTGCCCGACCAGGCCAATCACTTCGCCTTCGCCCTCCTAGAGCGCAATGAAGCCCCACACCAACGGCTCTGGCCGCTGGTGATCGAGACCTGCCCGCTTCCCCTTCTCCTCCACTGGCGCGAGCCCGTGATGGAAGTCCTCACCCAGCACCAGATGCTGATTGCCCTCCCTGGAGCGATCGGCAATGTCTGCGCCTGGCGACTCGCCATGAAGCTCGAGGTACTCGAGCCTGCACTCGGAGAGTTGATTCGCCAGGGAGTACTCACCACTGAAGCTCAGGCGCCTGCCTGAGCTCATTCACCAACTCAACCAACTCAAAGGACGCCCTATGGCCCTCATGTTTCCGCGCTTGGCGCACAACTTTGCCCGTAACGGCAACTACCCTACCGATGAAATCACTCTTGAACGCACGCTGCAGGCACTCACTCCCGCCACTTCTGGCAGGATGAGGATCTGCGATCCCTGTGCCGGTGAAGGTGTTGCCCTTGCTGAAGCGGCTCACTTCTTGGGCCGCGATCAGGTCCAAGCGTTCGCTGTCGAGTACGATCGCGAACGCGCGGATCACGCGCATGGTCTACTCGACCGGGTGCTGCACAGCGACCTATTCGACACGTTGATCAGCCGCCAATCGTTCGGTTTGCTCTGGCTCAACCCACCTTACGGTGACCTCGTCGCGGATCACTCAGGTGCATCCCAGTATCAGGGCAGCGGCCGCCGGCGCTTGGAGAAAGCCTTTTATCAGCGCTGCCTCCCGCTTCTGCAGTACGGCGGCGTGATGGTGCTCATCGTCCCTCACTATGTATTGGACGACGAGTTGACTGGATGGCTGAGCAATCACTTCGCCGACCTGCGTGTGTACGGTGCTGCAGACTCCACCTTCAAACAGGTGGTGATCTTCGGCATCCGTGTGCGTCGGCAGGACCTGGTCCGGGCTTCCACCAGCCAGGTGAGGGTTCATCTGCAGGCGATCGGTGCCGGGCAACAACAACCCGAGGAGATCCCGGCCATCTGGCCATGGGAGCCATATCTCGTCCCGTCAGTTGCTGGCGAGCTGGAGCACTTCTACCGCATTAGCCTGGAGCCGGAGCAATTCGCCGCCGAGATTCTGCGGTTGCGAGGTCTCTGGCCCGATTTCAACTTGCACTTCGGGCAAGCCGGCCTTCAACCCCGAGCCCCTGTCCGCGAGCTTTCTCGCTGGCACCTCGCTCTGGCCCTGGCCGCCGGCGCAATTTCCGGTGTTGTACGTTCGAAATCGGGGCGGGTCTTGGTCGTGAAGGGTGATACCTACAAAGAGAAGGTGCGCAAGACCGAATTCACCGAGGACGAGAAGGGTAACGTCTCAGAAGTCAGAACCCTCACTGATCGCTTCATCCCGATCATCCGCGCTTGGGAAATGACGACCTCCTCGGTGAACCACGGCCAGGTGCTGATCATCAGCTCCTCGCCGGCGAGCATCGACGAAGCGCCTGCAGCTGAAGAGCTTGTTGCAACGTCACTGTTCAACCCAGGACAAATCGTGATGACCGCCGCTATCAGCCATCTGGTGGAAACTGGGCAGCTGAATCCCGCCTCTGTGCTGAAACGCCACCTTGCAGGCGACTGGGGCGAGCTATGCGATGACGATAGAGCCTCCAACCAGCTCGCACTTACCCACGGAGACCGTTTGTTCTCAAGCTACGACATCGACGCCGGGGACGAGTCCAGGCTCTGGATCATCACCGAAGCCGATCGTAGCTACACCACCCTGCTACTTCCCAGCGACTACTGACCCACGCCACTCACGCCGCAACGGCGTACACATCACAACCCCGCAGGGTATGCCAATACCCGCCGCGGTTTGTGCATGCCCTGCGTTACCTGCAGGAGATGCACATGAACGCACTGACCCAATCGGCCGCCTCGGCCAACTCCCCCCTGAACATCAACCTGACCGATTTCATCGACGAGTTCGGCGACGAGCTCCTGAAGTCACTGAACCGCTCCAACCCTCCGGTTTTTAACGGTAGCGTCAACGAACAGCGCCAGGCCGTGATGGCAAATCTCAAGCGCACGCCATTCGTGGCGCAAGCCGAAGTTGTTCAAGCCATTACGGCGCTACTGCTCGATCGCAACGAGCAAGCCGCGATCATCAACGCCGAGATGGGTACCGGGAAGACGATGATGGCCATCGCAGTCGCTGCCGTGCTCCACGCGGCAGGCTACCGTCGTACCCTCGTCGTCTCGCCACCCCACCTGGTCTACAAGTGGCGACGCGAAATCCTAGAAACGACGCCTGGCGCCCGCGTCTGGGTACTCAACGGCCCGGATACACTGGTGAAACTTCTCAAGCTGCGTGACCAGCAGTGGCAATCCTATGACGGCCGGCCGGAGTTCTTCATCCTCGGCCGTGTACGGATGCGGATGGGCTTCCACTGGAGGCTCGCCTGCTGGAAGCGACGTGCTGCATGCGGCCAACTGTTGGCCGCATGCCCAGACTGTGGCCAGGTCCTCGAGGATCTGGAACGCAACCTGGTCACCGTGGACGAGTTCAAGCGCGGAGACCGCCGTCGCAATTGCACCGCCTGCAACGCTGCCCTCTGGACGCTTATGCGTCCAGGCAAAACCGATGGTGGCGACCGACGCTCGACGATCCTGAAGTCGATGTGTCGAATCCCAACGATCGGCCCGGTTCGGGCAGAACGTCTGCTGAATGACTTCGGCGAGGACTTCTTGGCCTCGATGCTGGTCGACAACGTCTCGGAGTTCATCAATCTGATGGACGCGAAAGGCAACTTCGTCTTCAGCGACCGCCAGGCCAAGCGCATGGAGCGAGCAATGGCAAACATCGAGTTCGGTTTCGGCGAAGGCGGCTACCAGCCGACAGAATTCATCAAGCGCTACCTACCCGATGGTTTCTTCGACCTGCTGGTGGTCGACGAGGGGCATGAGTACAAGAACAGCGGTTCGGCCCAGGGCCAGGCCATGGGGGTGTTGGCCGCGAAGGCGCGTAAAACCGTGCTTCTCACCGGGACCTTGATGGGTGGTTACGCCGACGACCTGTTCTACCTTCTGTTCCGCATCCTCACCCGGCGCATGATCGAGGATGGCTACCGACCCAACGCACGCGGCAGCATGGCTCCTGCAGCCATGTCGTTCATGCGCGATCACGGCGTGCTCAAGGACATCTACACCGAGCGCGATGGCGATTCGCACAAGACCGCCAAGGGCAAGAAGGGGGCGCCTCAGAATTCGGAAAAAATCGTACGCTAAGCTTCGCGAGTTCTCGTAACCAATTCACTGTTTTTCAATGTGTGAAAGAAAATGGCGAAAGCTGCTTGACAAGCGAACCGTCGACTTCCATTCTACCTACCAATTAGTCGGTATATGAAAATAAAGCCATGAAACTTAATTCAGATCTTTCGCAGCGTGTCGTCGTCGAGCCTTCAAGCTTACAGTGGGTCGATTCGCCAGCGACTGGGATTCAACGCCAGTTACTGGAGCGTGATGGCGACGAAGTGGCGAGGGCCACCTCGTTCGTGCGATATGCGCCAGGATCGAGGTTCAAGCGCCATGTTCATCACCTGGGCGAAGAAATCCTCGTTCTTGATGGTATGTTCACCGATGAGTCCGGAACCTTCGGGCCTGGGACTTATATCAAGAATCCACCAGGTTCTTCGCATGCACCAAGCTCCGCGACGGGTTGCACGTTGTTCGTCAAGCTGCGCCATCTTGATCTAGCCGACAGCCAACGCACCGTGGTCGACACTCGTAACGGACCCTGGTTTCCAGGCCTCGTGCCGGGTCTGTCGGTGATGCCACTTTCTGAGTTCGACACCCAACATACGGCTTTGGTGCGCTGGGCTCCGGGGACACGATTCAATTCGCATCGTCACTACGGCGGTGAAGAAATCTATGTGTTGGAAGGCGTCTTTGAGGATGAGTTCGGAAGCTACCCTGCCGGCACATGGATGCGCAGTCCGCATTTGAGTGCTCACCGCCCCTTCAGCAATGAAGGCTGCACTATCCTGGTCAAGACAGGCCATCTGCCAGTCGCTGAATCAAATGAGGCACTTGCATGAAGCATTTCTCCGAAATCTCGCCGACCGCCGAGCGCGTGGTCGATGCCGCTGAAGGCTTGGTACAGCGGCATGGCTACAACGGCTTCTCATACGACGACGTGGCCCAGTTGGTAGGCATCAAAAAACCAAGCATCCACCACCACTTCCCCAAGAAGGGAGAACTCGTGGCCGTGGTCGCACAGCGCTACACGCACCGGTTTCGTGAGGAGTTGCTGAGCATCGAAGGGCAGCATGCGAAAGCGCCTGATAGGCTAACTGCGTATGCGGCACTTTTCGAACGCACCTTCGCCAAGGACCGGCGCCTTTGTGTCTGCGGCATGTTGGGTGCCGAGTCGGACTCGCTGCCGGACGCCGTTGTGAGCGAGGTCAAGCGATTCTTTAAAGTCAATCTCGACTGGTTGACTCTTGTCGTTGCCGACGGTCAGCGTGCCGCGCTGATCACCTCAAATTCCGCCGCAGAGGCTCTCGCAGAGGCGTTCTTGTGCGCGTTGGAGGGCTCGATGGTGGTGGGCCGTGGCATGCGATCGCCACGCGGACCGGCCGATGTTGGAAACACTTTTCTTTCTACCGTGTTGACCTAAGGTCGGCACTTTTTGCTACATGATCCTACCATTTAGTTGGTAGTTTAAGAGGTTATTATGAACACTGAATTTAATGGCAAGAAGCTGTTGGTCATCGGCGGCACTAGTGGGATGGGATTGCAAACTGCCCGCATGGTTCTCGAGCAAGGCGGAAGCGTCGTCATCGTCGGTCACCGCGAAGACAAAGCCGAAGAGGCCCGCAAGGAGCTGTCGTCGTTGGGCGCCGTGACAGCCCTGACTGCCGATCTCTCGCGGGTCGAAGATGTGAAGCGACTCCTGCATACCATCGATGAGAACCACAAGGACATCAATCTTCTGGTCAACGCTGCTGGGGTGTTCTTCCCGAAGGCGTTTCTTGAGCACACGGAAAGTGATTACGAGCAATATTTGTCGTTGAATAAAGCGTTCTTCTTAATCACACAAAAGGTCGTGGCCAACCTCGTGGCCAGCGAGCGTCCCGGCGCCATCGTGAACATCGGCTCGATGTGGGGCAAACAGGCGATCGCGGCTACGCCGTCGTCCGCGTATTCGATGGCAAAAGCAGGTTTGCATTCGCTGACCCAGCACCTTGCGATGGAGTTGGCATCCAAACAAATCAGGGTCAATGCCGTTTCTCCGGCGGTTGTCGAAACGCCGATTTACGAGGGTTTCATACCCAAGGCCGAGGTTCATGGCGCCTTACAGGGATTCAACAGCTTCCACCCAATCGGCAGGGTTGGGACGCCACAAGACGTAGCCGAGGTCATCATCTTTCTGTTGTCGGACAAGGCAGCATGGGTGACGGGCGCAATCTGGGACGTTGACGGCGGTGTGATGGCCGGGCGTAACGCATAATGGGGGAACGAGAAATGAACACAAACATTAAAGGAACGCCCGACAACGGGATCAACGTCGGTACATTGCGGGAGTTTGCAGATCAGGTCGCAGCAAAGCCCGCCGCAGGCATCGCGACGTTTGGCGTCGTGACAACCTGGAAGGGGGGCACCCGGACGCGTGCGCGAACCATGCCGCTCGTCCTGGGTGACACAGCCTTGGCGCGCGGCTTTGTCATCGACGCGGACGAACCGGCAGAATTGCTCGGTACCGACACGGCCGCTAATCCACAAGAGTTGATCATGGCTGCGTTGAACGCATGCATGACTGTGGAGTCGCACTGCCTGAAGCGCCAAGCATCCGCATCAAGGGCAGGGGCGATGTGACTTTGTATGCCCTTCAGCAGGCTGTGCTCGATCTCCGTGTCCAAGGATCGGGTGACATCACGGCCTTTGGCCAAGTGGATCTTCTGGTCGCCGAGATGGCCGGTTCGGGCGATGTCGATGCCAGTGAGCTGGTGGCTAAGTCCGCCAAGCTGTCGATGGTTGGCTCCGGCGATATCGACGCTTATGTCAGCGACTCCGTGAAGGCCAGAGTGATGGGTTCTGGCGACATCGTGATCCGCGGTAACCCACCGATCCGCGATCATCGGTTGCCGGCTCAGGCGACATCAAGTTCAAGAAGAAGTAACGCTCCAGCCGGAAGTGACTGTTACAGAACGCCGGCAGAGCATCCACTTTGTACCGACCATTGATCAGGAGTAACCCGATCATGGCAACTACCGCAAAAACCCGATCTGTCACGGCTCACGTCCCTGTGCAACTGGCCGAAAAGGTCGATTTGATGGCTGAGCGCCTGTAGCGCTCCAAGAACTGGATCGTCAAGCAGGCCCTGTCCGCCTGGATCGACCAGGAAGAAGAGCATAGTCATCTGACCCGTCAGGCTTTGGGCCAATGTGGATGCTGGCCGCGTGATTGATCACCGGGCTGTCCAAGCCTGGGCTGATAGCCTTAGCACCGACACGCCGTTGCCTGTACCGCGCTGATGGAGCTGAAGTGGACAAACAAGGCGCTTTCCGCCATTGCCAGGCTGTACGAGTTTCTGGCGGCGGTGAATCAGCCTGCTGCCGCACGCACGGTACAGCAACTCACGGCTGCTCCGACCACGCTGCAGGCCAATCCGCGCATTGGCGAACGCCTGGAAGAGTTCGACCACGGGATGTGCGCCGAATTCAGATCGGCCACTATGAAATGCGCTATGAGATTGCAGACTCTACTATTTACCTGCTGCGTTTATGGCAAACCCGCGAGGACCGCTGATGATCGCAACTGTAGGGTTGCAAGCTGCTTAGCCAGAAATTCATGCTTATTCCAAGGATCCTCATGTAAGCTAGGCTCGGTGTTCGAAGTAGCTGCTCGTGAATACACTGTCAAAATTTGGTTTATTAGGGTTATACCATGAAAAAATTAGCTATTTTAGGTGCTGCTTTGTCAATTTCCTGTCTTAGCGTTGATGCGGCAGAGCTGACCAGTGCAGTCGGCGCCACAAGTCAGGGCGGCGGAACTGCTCGTCTTGCCCTTGGGTTCGACTGGGAAAAATCTTGGTTTCAAACTTCTATCGGGAAAGTAACTGGCTATTGGGATTTAGGATATACCTACTGGCAAGCAGGGGACCAAGCTGGCGGCCGTCATAGCGTATCCTTCGCGCCGGTTTTTGTGTATGAGTTTGGCGAAGGAAATATTAAACCTTTTATTGAAGCAGGAATTGGCGCTTCTATATTTAGCGGAACTAATGCTGGGGATCAGAATTTTGGTTCAGCTTTTAATTTCGAAGACCGCATAGGGGCTGGGTTAAAAATAGGTAATACACAAAAATCGGTATTCGCGCTATTCACTATTCAAATGCCAGTATAAAACAGCCAAATGATGGAATCGAATCTTACTCACTCTTTTATAGTCATTCGCTTTGAATAAAACGGAGCGCAACTGACTGTACTATTGGAAGTCGTTGCGCTTCGAAATTATTTTTTCTATTAAAAGCATGCTATTCCTAGACTAGCGGCGATTAACAAAAGGATCAGGCCACTAAGGCCTGTTATTTCTAAAGGCCTAGATAGGTCGATTTCATCATAGCTGGCATCATTCTCAATTATTCTGCGTTTCATACTGTAGTCCTCTGCATTCACTGTAGATCCTTTCTTTCGAAAGTTCAGAAGAGTAGACAGCCAGGCAAAATACACGTTCGCGTTATTTTAATGGCAATTTGTTATTTTTAGTATAGCATATATAGCTTTTAGATATATGCGAGAAGAGGGAAGCTAAAGAGAGAAACTCTGTACTACAGATGCTTTTGGCTAAAGTGCTGAGGCCAGCGTTTGGCCTGAGGATTCCCCTGACGTGACCATTCTGGCTGACGTTACCTCCGCTGCCTCCGGTGCGTTCTCGACCGAGCAAACTGGCCGGATGACCGTCTTATAGAGCGCTACCTGCTGAGGCGCTGTAACAGAACCACATGGAGCATTGCCGTTCGCAATGCTTCGTGAAGGGTCAATCAGGGCTAGCAAGGAGCAGTAAAGGTAGGAGTACCGAAGCAGATTTAAAGACATATGAACCCATCGTTGTAGGCATGGGGAACTAGAGCAAAGCACAGGAATCAAAGGGTAAGAGAAAGCCGGAATCAGCCTCCATTACAAAATCAGAAGGACGCTATGAAAATTAAAAATCTTAATATAGTTGCTGTGTTTTTTTATTGTGTATTACTGGCCGGGTGTTCTACCACCACAGTGGTTACCCTTCAGGACGGCACACAATATATCACCAAAGATATACCAAAGACCAAAACAAAAGACGGTTTCTATGAGTTCGATGATGTGTCAGGTAAACATGTGAAAGTGAGATCTGATGAGGTTGCTACGATAAAAGAAGAGGATTAATCTATCCGGACTATGATGTTGTGCTTATGGCAGTAACGCTATGTGATTATAGTCGCTTCAAAGCAAAAGTCTCGCCTCATGCCTTCATTTGAGACCGGGAGTTATGCATATGAGCTATGTGGATATCCCCTGCTGGAAATGCATTTGATCGGGTGCCATCAGCATCACTCGATGGAGTCAGAAACATGTGCTGCCCCGAACGGATAGAGCGCCAGTTAAAGCTGGCGGAAAATAGTCGATGAAAGTTCGATGCTGGTAAGAAATGGCGAATCAACCAGACCCCGAGTCATGCATGTTGCACCGTGAGGTGCAGGGTGAAGCGTTGCCAGGGGAAACCGCTGGGCCAGCCGTTGAGCCGCGTAATCAGGAATCCGGGATGCCGATGCTGTTATCCGAAGCAGAAGGCAATACGGGGCATGGCGATATACGCCAGTCATGCTCTGATCCCGCGCGGTCGGAGACCCTGTGCACGTCGGGAAGTCCTCCGCCCAGGAACTGGGTGATCACAGCGGTGCCCGGTGCGCACGCACACACCGTCAGCCGAAGGCAACTCGTGCTCCGCCAGAACAGCGGACAAGCGTTTCATCACGGCCAGGCCTTGCGGCAGACTGATACCAAACACGAGCAAGAAATCATGCATTTGATTGACCGTCTTGGTGCGGTCTCGGATCAGCGATTCGCGCAGCCGATGCAATTGTCTGTTAGTGCAATTATATGCGGCATCTGGAGTTCTAGAAGGGCGCGTTGGCAGACTGGGTAAGATCGCTGCTGACATGGCGGCAATCCAACGTGGTTGCCTGCGCGCTGGCCAACAAGCTGGCCCGCATAGCCTGGGCAATTTCAGCGCACCACTCCCAATGCGAAGAAGGGCCAGACGCGCTGAACGCCTGACGCCGCGGTTGTTGCTGTACCACGATTCACCTTTCAGGTTTTGCGATAGCGGAACAACAGATGATGTGCGCGGCCAACCGGCCTGGGGAAGATCCTGGATAAACATCTGGCTTTTGAAGCCGCACGGTTTTTTCAAAGAACGCCAGGCGCGACTCTCACCGCGGCGCGGGGCTTGCCCCAACAGACGCCGGATAGATTTAAGCAAGCCACCACACCGCCCCTTAGTCAGCACTGGAAAAATGGGTGGTGACCATAGAATGTTTATGACTAACAGCAACGATAAGAGTGGTGAGCTTTTGGGCCAGGAGCGGGGACGCCGCAACCGTACGCGCGCGACGTGAAGTCGCACCTGTTATTGCTGTAGTCGGGACTTCGCGGCGTCACTAGGCCTGGTGTCTAGGCAGTACAGCAGGTGGCTAAGCCAACTTGTTGGGTATCAGCAAGCGGGGCGACAAGAACCTGCGACGTGCTGCAGCGCCTGCACGATCATTTCGTCTACCTGGACGAGCAAATCAAGCAATTGGATAAAGAACTGGCTGACAATGATCTAGGTCGTCGCTGCCTCCGCGAAACCCGGGGCGGTTCAAAACCTTTTAAAGGGTGAGAAAGGCGGTGTTATCACTAAACGCTGCCCGTTCTGGATTAGCTATGTAGATGGTAAGTTCGTTCTGAACGAACATGCAAAATCGGCGACCCCGTAGGGGGAGTAACTTGGCAGATTATCCATCAACGCACACTAGCTTGCTCGAACAAAAAATCAGTTAAGCGTCAATATAAGAATTTCACCGCTGTTCTGTATAACCACTTCTCTCCCAACTAAACGCCCAATTTCTTTGTAAAATTTAAAAAAAGATTTATCAATGAGGAAATATTTTTCCGTATGTATTTTTTGATGTTAATCGAACCGATATAATACATTGTCAATCATTGCACCTATGTCTACTCCATCTTTAACTACAAGATAAGGATTCGAGGGGTATAGATAAATTCAATTTTCATAGCGGTCAAACCCTTTTGATTGGCTCTGATTCAACCTAGCACCCCCTTTACATAACGCACATTTTCACACAACCGCTTATCGGATCATTTGGATTTATCGCCGTTGATCAGAGCAGCATTAGCTAACCGGACCATTTCCATCCACGTCTGGTTTGTTATCAGCCCCTCTGCGTTGAGCCTGTCCGCCGCGAGCAGCGCCCGCTCATATTGACATTCGTTAAGAGTTGCTCCCTTAAGATAATCTTTCCGCCAAATTTGGAAGGTGTGTTTAGGTGGTTTGAATTCCATTTGTTTAACCACATATTTTTTATGGAAATAATGGCAATTTGATACTTTATTCGTAAGGCTTGTCAAGGAGAATGTGCATGGCACTGTGCCAGAGACTTCCACAAATTCAATCTGCTTATTGCCAACATAAACGTCTGCTATTACCTGAATATCCTATAGATCACTTCAATTATGAAAGATTGGAATGGCTATCGCGCCGTTCTTTTGATTACGTTGGCGAATACGAGAAACAACAACCCGATGTTGTGCGTGGTTGACTACACTGGACGGCGTAGCTGCCAGGACTGGCCATCCGATACCAAGACGCATGAGTGATTGTCTTGGCTGTGACAGTGACCCGCTTTGATTGCTGTATCAGCATCCACGCGAAGAAAACCGCCCAACACGATGAGCAGCGTGCGGCAGCAGGCTGATTCACCGCCGCCAGAAACTCGTACAGCCTGGCAATGGCGGAAAGCGCCTTGTTTGTCCACTTCAGCTCCATCAGCGCGGTACAGGCAACGGCGTGTCGGTGCTAAGGCTATCAGCCCAGGCTTGGACAGCCTGGTGATCAATCACGCGGCCAGCATAGCTTTCGAGCAGTTCCACAGGCTTCATTTGATGCCGGCGCGCTTCCCACTTTGAGGAGCACTACACCGACACGGCTGGCTTCACCGATCACGTCTTCGCCCTGATGCACCTGCTGGGCTTCCGCTTCGCACCGCGCATCCGCGACCTCGGCGAAACCAAGCTGTATGTTCCGAATAGCGTCCAGGACTACCCAACATTGCGCCCAATGGTTGGCGGCACCCTGAACATCAAGCATGTCCGCGCCCACTGGGACGACATCCTGCGCCTGGCCAGCTCGATCAAGCAGGGCACCGTCACTGCCTCGCTGATGCTGCGCAAGCTCGGCAGCTACCCGCGCCAGAACGGTCTGGCCGTGGCCTTGCGCGAACTGGGCCGGATTGAGCGCACACTGTTCATCCTCGACTGGCTGCAAAGCGTAGAGCTACGTCGCCGCGTGCATGCCGGACTGAACAAGGGCGAGGCGCGCAACTCCCTGGCCAGGGCGGTGTTCTTCAACCGCCTCGGCGAAATCAGGGATCGGAGCTTCGAGCAGCAGCGCTACCGGCCAGCGGTCTCAACCTGGTGACGGCCGCCATCGTGCTGTGGAACACGGTGTACTTGGAACGCGCCACCCAGGCGATGGGCGAAGCGGGGAAGTCGGTGGATGGCGAGCTGCTGCAGTACCTGTCGCCGCTGGGATGGGAGCACATCAACCTGACCGGCGATTATGTCTGGCGGCAGAGCCGCAGGCTGGAGGACGGGAAGTTTCGGCCGCTAAGGCTGCCCGGAAAACCTTAGCGTACGATTTTTTCCGTTTTCTCTATTCGCCCAAGAAGCTGTCGGTACGCACCGTGAAAGCCCCAGGCTTCGGTCCTAAAGGCATCCATCGGTTCGTGCTGCCATTCACCGTGTTCCTGAAGCTCAAGGATATCGGTGGCAATGTGCTGCCCAGCTACCAGGAGGAGTTCATGGACGTGCCCATGGCGCCGGAACAGGCCTCGGCCTACCAGCGCTTGGCGGCCACGTTGACCGCTGAGCTCCGTCAGGCTCTTGCCCGGAGAGACACCACACTCATGGGGGTAGTGCTCAACGTGCTGCTGGCCTGGCCGGACTGCTGCTTCCGATCGGAGATGGTTAAACATCCGCGTACCCGTGACACACTGGCCTTTGTGCCGGCGCTCTTCGGTGACGATGAACAGATGCCTAAGGAGCAGGCGCTGCTGAACCTGTGCCTCGAGGAGAAGGCGAAAGGCCGCAAGGTCCTTGCATATACCGTCTACAGCGGGACGCGCGACACTACGTCCAGGCTGAAGAAGGTCCTCGAGCAGGTAGGTCTGCGCGTTGCGGTACTGCGGGCCGCGGTTGAAACGGCTCGGCGCGAGGACTGGATTCTCGACCAGGTCGACCGCGGTGTCGACGTGCTGCTCACCAACCCGGAACTGGTCAAGACCGGGCTGGACCTGCTGGACTTCCCAACCATCGCCTTCCTGCAGACGGGGTACAACGTGTACACCCTACAGCAGGCCGCGCGGCGGTCGTGGAGGATCGGGCAGAAACACCCGGTCCGCGTGATTTTCTTCGGCTACGCCGGCAGTTCGCAGATTACCTGCCTGCAGCTGATGGCGAAGAAGATCGCAGTGGCGCAGAGCACTTCGGGTGACGTCCCTGAGTCTGGGCTCGACTCTCTGAACCAAGATGGGGACTCCGTCGAGATGGCACTTGCACGTCAACTCATAGCCGCATGATTCATAGCCGCCTTCGGGCGGCTTTTTAGTATCATCCACGTCTGCCCTTCCCCTGGATTACGCTTCACAACTGGACGTGTCTAATGAGTATCCCCAAAATAAAGCATAAGCCCACAGCCAAAGAAACAGCTCAAGCGCTGTATACCGAACGGTCGAATAAAATCATAAGAAAAATCCGAGGAATTGACCGGGATTTTTTCATTAATACATGCTTAGCAAAAATATCAAAGATCAAAAAAAATAAGGAAGCAAGCTTCGATTATGAACATGTATGGATACTAGCTATAAAAATTGCCGCCACACACTCGACCGGCACTCGAAAGCCAGACAACAATGAAATAGTAGGAATCATAAATAGCCTGTGGCGCCTGCACAACTGCTTAATACCCTACCTAGCATCTAACCTCAACCCTTTCGTCGCTATACGCGCCATGTTCAATCAACAATCAACTCTCCAGCACCACATAGTTAAGGCCTACGCAGACATAATGCGTCAATCTCACCTACTTTCTTCCTCCACCCCCCTAAACGACTATTTAAAAACAAAGTATGGCATTTCAATTACAACTTACTGCTTCATTTGGTTTGTGATACTTACCCAGATTGCAGAATCAGAATTCGGTTCAACTGAAATTAATCTAGGGCGTCTGATCATTGACTGCCGACCTTACATAAAAATCAAAGACATCTACCAATTTTTCAAAGCCTTCTCTATATCTACTAGTGAAATGCCAGCTTTTTTTGCAAATTACACAACTTACGATTCTGACTTCGAAAGCTACTTTTATGATTCGCCCCTGAAGCGAAGACCATTCATCCATAAAGAAATGACCATCAGCACCATCTCCAATAACCTCGCATTCTCATCAGCAAGCTTTTTGCTCCCACAGCTATTTAAAGACTCAAAAGAAATATCCCAAACCTTTAAAAAAATATTCACCAAAAAATTTGAAAATTACATTGGTGAGCTATTAGCACAGACCAATGTGACGCACAAAACCGAGGAGCAAATCAAAGACTTATATAGATCACTAGGGCACTCTGGAAAAACCAATAACGTCGTCGACCATATGCTAATTTCACCCGAAACCAAGATCGTGTTATTGATTGAGTCAAAAGGTGTTGAGCAAACCGACTTCGTCAAGGTCATCCTTGATCCCACTACCCTTGCCAAGAGACTCGAAGATAACCACATCAAAGGCATAGCTCAATCACAACAATGCATTGGCATACTTGATAAAAATCCCGACTTTAAAGGCTACACCTTCTACTCATTCATTATCGTCAATGACGACTACGGGTTCTGGATGCTCAGTCGCTTGAGAACCTTATTGGAGTCTCCGCATTAGCCCAAGCCAAAACTCCAGTATCATACCCTTCACCAATTCCATTTTCTCGAATATTATTCGTAAGAATTAGCACTCTTGAGAAAATATGCAGCTCTATTCAAGACAGTGAATACACTCTCGGCGAGCTACTGCATCAACTTGAGGCTCCCCAAACATTCGGCAACCTTGAGAAAATCCATCACTCACTTAGCAAAGCTCATCCCGCAGAGGCAGTAGCGAAAACACTGACCGTAAACTCCCGGCGATACAGACTCTTCTCTCTCAAAATTCTGGGCACTCAGAAAACTACTCGTTACTAGAACTAATGCAGAACATGCATAGCATATCAACAAGTCTTATACATCATCACAACGCGAGTCCGTCCTGCACTTGAACAACGCGTTCAGGCTGTTATTGGCAAGATGAGATCTTGCCCCTCATTAAAGGCGCCTCCCACCTTCTTACTGACAAGGTGCCAATTGAAGTCGGTGGCCGGGCGGCAACCGCTCTCCACGATTTCTGCTGCGCGCTCGATTGAGGTTGCTGGACTAATCCACTCCCGAGCCTGATCGGGGCTCAGCACCAGGGGCTTTCGGTCGTGTATATCGACAAGGCCTTGATCAGCTGCTGCGGTGATGATCACGAAACCGTCGTGCTTGTCTGGCTCGATGCCGGGGTGGACTTCAGCAAGGGCTGCGAAGAACAACGGGGAGTGGTCCACTGGCTGGATATAGTAGGGCTGCTTACGCTTTGGGTCCGCAGGATCAGGCACCCACTCGAACCAGCCATTCGCCGGCGCCAAGGCCCGCCCACCCGGCCATAGCGACTTGAAGAACTTTCCGGTCATCAATGTCTCTGCACGCGCATTGATCGGGTCAGGGCGCTTTCCTTTAGCCCAGAACGGCGACCACCCCCACCTCACCCGATCAATACTAAGACCTCCAAGCGCAGGCCTTATCACCTCCACCCGGGTAGAGGGCGCGACGTTGTACCGATTGATCCGCTCGTGGTCATACCCATTGATCACCACTAGATCGAGCGCCAACTGCTTCAGGTAGTCGTCCATGCTGTCGTAGATTGAGTATCGCCCGCACATAACCCACCTCGCTCGTTTGTCGGCTGCATCGCGCCTACGCATTGACGTAGGAGCGGTCTGACAGTTTACTGTATAAGTATACAGCCATTCATTTGAGTTGATCTGCCATGAATATCACCTTCCTGGGCGCGCCGACGGGCGGCCCTACGCAGCTACCGGTGTACTCGTTCCGTGTACCGGCCGGATTCCCTTCGCCGGCGGCCGATCACCTGGAGCGCCATATCTCCCTCGACGAACTGTTCGACCTGCGTGCCCCTCACATGTACTTGGTGCAGGTGGAGGGCGACAGCATGCAGGGCGCCGGTATTTTCTCAGGCGATCTTCTCATCGTAGACCGCAGCACAGAGGCAGAGCACGGCGACATCGTGATCGCCGCGATCAACACTGAGCCCGTTTGCAAGCGCCTGTATCGGCGCGCCGGCGTGTTGATCCTGCAATCGGAGAATCCAGCCTACCCACCGCGGCACGTGATGGAAGGCGACGACCTGGTCATCTGGGGTGTTGTTCGCTACAGCGTGCGCGACCATGCCCAGTGACCAGGTGGGCCAGGTGTTCGCGCTGATTGACTGCAACTCGTTCTACGCGAGCTGTGAGCGAGTGTTCCGGCCGGATCTGGCCAAAACCCCCATCGTGGTGCTGAGCAACAACGATCTGAAGGGTGCCAACTGTTAGCTAATCCATTACAGTCCGCCCCCCCTGATCGAGGTTTGTCCCGGCTCTTGATGGGAGATCACTAATAGAGGCTTGAAGGCTGTGGAATGAGGTTAGTGCTCGCGACAAAAGACCTGACGGTAGCCGGTCGATCCTTCGAAGGTTTCCCGCTCTTGGTTGGTTCAGATGGCTGGCCTGTGGAACCGGCTCAATCATTCCTATGGCACATTCTAGTCGAGTCAGGTGAGGCACTCAGTGTTCTGACGTGGGAGGCCTATGGTCGTCGTCTGTTCGACTACTTCGCCTTCCTGGAGGCTAATGGCCTGGCCTGGAATGAGGAGAGTCAGGCAGATGGCCTGAGCGTCCTGTCGCGATATAGAGACTGGTCGAGCGGTGAGCTGGAGCTAGATCCCAGCACACTGAATAAGCGACTGAACCTAATTGTGAGGTTCTACCAATGGGCCAAGCAGCGTGATCTGATCGCAGTTCTACCCTTTGGCGAGCGAAGGGTCAGAGCGACTCCGCACTCTGGCTTTCTCAGTCACGTAGCGCGTCCTAACGCCGCGAGTACCAAACCCTCAGTGATGGTGCGAGAGCGTAAGCGATTGACCAAATTCCTGACCAAAGATCAGGCAAAGGTTTGCCTCGCCCTTGATGCAGATCCGAGTCACCGGATCTTGTTCCATCTAATGGTTCGTACTGGCCTTCGCTCCTGCGAGGCTCGCACTTTCCCTCTCAAGTACATCTTTAATCCTCGGCTGAAGAAGGGCCTACGTCTTGGGCAAATGATCAGCGTGGCTCTTGAACCATCGGACATGCATCTCAAGTACAACCGTCCGAGGACAATCGACGTGCCTTGGTCGCTGATGGAGGAAATGTGGTCGTACACGCTTCATAAGCGCGAAGTACGGAAAGCGACCGGCAACGGACGCACCACGGCCTTGGTGCTGACCAAGGAGGGGCGGCAATACGCGAAAGACTCTATCGTCGACGTGATGAAAGCGTATGAGCGCAAGTGCGGCTTTTATGTTAGGGCCCATATGCTTCGCCATACCTATGGAACTTATACCCTTCTTGCATTGCGAAAAAGCCGAGATTTTAAAGGCGAGCCGTTACTCTATGTCCGAGACAGAATGGGGCACTCCGACATTCAAACAACAATGGTGTATCTGCATCTAATTAATCAGCTAGAGGCTCAGTCTGTTCTTGCCCATGAGGATGAGATAGACATGATGTTTATGGCCGGCTCTACTCCAAGCGCCTGAGGTACTACTGTTGGCTCGAAAGAAAAACTATAAGGCCGAGATGCATTCGGTCACTAAAGGATTCGAGACCGTAGAGAATGAGCTTGTAATCGATCTCCCGAAAAATCCTCGGAATGTAACTAAGATTGATCACACTCAGTACATTGGGCTTGGCTTTGACGCATGGGCCATTCAGAGCACTCATGTAATCAGGGCGCTGGTCAATGGAGGGAACTTCTCTCTGGCTACTCTTGTAGGGTACTCTAGCTATGGCCTTCGATATTTCATGGCCTTCTTGAAAAGCGGAGCGATTGATTCACCACCGTCATCCCCAACAGCCTAACTAGACGGCATCTTGATCGATATGTTTCTTGGTTGAAGCTAAAATATCCAAACGGGTCAACTGCAAAGAACTATTACACTTCACTGAGGTCATTGATCATCAGTCTAATTGAATACGGATTCATTGAGGCAGACAAAGATAATTTTCTTCCAGTTGTTCCTTTCCCGAATAACGCGAAATCCACCAATGACGCGAAGCCGCTCAGCCTCTCGGAAATGCAGAGTCTTATAACTGCACTAAAATCAGACTTAATAGCTATTCATAAGGGGTTATTCCCTGGGAATGACGCTGAAGCAATGACGGTCTTGTTACTGATTACAGCCGCCAGATCTGGCATTAACACTACGCCGCTCTTGGAAATGTCTAGAGATGCGCTCCAGTCACACCCATTCATCCCTAATCTTCGACTTTTGAACACCGTAAAAAGACGCGGAAAGGGTGCTCAGAGCAAAACCATTCGACAGACGGGACTGCATGACGAATACAACTCAATTCCTTTAGATGGGGTTGCTGTTGTAAATAAGGCTTTGTCAATTTCTGAACCACTGGTTGAGTTTGCACCTGAGAATATTAAGTCGCATGTTTGGCTATATAGATCCGGACAGAATGGGCATGGTCATAAGATAGTCGCGCTTGCTTCCAGCACGTTATTTCAATCAACGAAGAGTATTTGTGCGAGGCACTCTTTGAAGGATGATCAGGGCAAGCCGCTGATCGTTAATCTCAGTCGTCTTCGAAAGACTATGGAAAGTAGGCTTTGGAAGCTCAGCGGCGGCGACCTACTGGAAGTGTCCGCCGTGATGGGCCAGTCCCCTAGCGTCGCTGATAACCATTATTTGAAGATAAATGACGAGATCAGGGTTGAGGGGCGATCTTCGTCGGATCGGCTTTCACCGATCAGCTGCGTGGCATCAATGTCACACCGACACCCCCAGGAGGCTGTAAAGATAGCCTCTATGGAAGCCTGGCGCCCAAAGATGGTGTCACCCATTGTTCCGAGTTCATTCATTGCTTGACATGTCCTAGTTACGCAATTGTCGGTACTCTTGATGACTTGTATCGACTGTTCAGCTATCAGCAGTTTCTGCGCGCGGAGATGGAGTATTTTTTAACGGATGAGTGGGCGGGATGGCGTAAACGCCAAGGCGATTTCATCAGGCTCATTGACGAGTTTACGTCGAGAAAATTTAATATTGAACTGATCGAGGCGGCTAAAGCCAAAGCGAAAATGTCCCCTCATCCGTTCTGGGGATGCAAGATTGAGTTTATGCGGAAAATTCGAGGGGGCGATCTTGTCGGCTAATAGGAACTCCAAGGCAGCTCTCAAGGCCTATGATGTACTGTTCGCGCAACCTGTAACAGCCTCGGGCCTCAGCAAGGCTGAGCGAGATGCGATAGTTGTTAGTGCGATTGTTAATGATCATGGCGAAACTTTTGTATTAAGCAGATTTGGTGATGCTCGGTGGGATCTTCGGCCATTCTTTGATCAATCTAACGTAAGTGAGGGGCACAAGTATGTCAGTTGGGACTTTAATCTCCCACCTGAGATGATTGATGACTGCAAGGCAGTCGCGTATGCATGGTTCAAGAGAGGGCTCCCAGGGTCAAAGCCACCTGTCGCCAGGGGATCACAACTCTCGTCAGCGCCAGCGTAATTCCGTTCATTCGTTGGCTTAGTGGCTTGGGAATTGAACGGTTTTCCGATGTTCGGCCTATACATATCAGCAACTACATACATCATTGCAAGTCAGAATCATTGAGGCCGATGCCTCTTTATTCCAGACTGCGGATAATTGATTTTTTATGGATATTCTCTGTCGAAACCATTTCCCCTCTTCAGTATTTTCCATGGGGAGAGTCGTCCCTGTGGCGAGTTAGCGGAATTGGAGAAACAAGGGGAAGTTCAGCTGCTAATAAGAACACCGGTAGGACGGATATAATTCCGCCAGACGATCAGGCGAAGATATTTAATTACTGCGAGCAGGTCGTCCATGAGGCGAAAGAAGATTTGATGGTCACCGGCATTGACACTTTTACTCGCCGCAGCCCCAAAATGATTAATTGTCGTGATGCTGTCTTGTACATCGCGTCAATTACCAGCGGCATGCGTAACGAAGAAGTCATCGGAATTGAAGTCGGCGCATGGCGAAAAGAGGTGGTGGATGGTGTTACTTACTGCTGGGTAATCACGACCGAGCATAAAACAGGAAAGGGGCGAGTCGAATATCTTGTCCCTGAGCTTACGCTGGATGCGTTAAATCTCTTTGCCGTGTGCTCAACCCCAATGAGAAGAGAGCTTGAGGCGGAGTTGAGCGACCTTGAACTGTCGCCCAATTTAACTGACTCCGCTGATCTTTTGCTTCGATTGGAGAAGGCCAGAAAAGACTCGAAGAGACTGTTCCTCTGCTTGAATGGAAGCGGCAACAAAACCGAGCGCGTTGGACACATCGAAGTGCTCAGCGCCGCAGGTTCCAATGAGGCCTTCAAGCGACTCGCAAAAGCCGCTGGAAGTGATTGGCCATTGCGGACTCACCAGTGCCGTCGCACCTATGCCCGGTGCTTTGTAGAGTCTCGTATGGGGCGTGCTTCGCTTGTATTCCTCAAGTGGCAGTTCAAACACAGCAGTATGAGCATGACTCAGCTCTATGCCTCCAACCCCCTTCAGGATCTCACGTTGTTCGATGAGATCCTCCAGCAAATGACCGAATTCAAAATCGACCTGATTGAATCTTGGCTCGACGATCAGCCATTGGCCGGAGGCGCAGGAGAGAGGATCGTTGAGTTGCGGGCTATTCCGGTCAAGAACAGGGCCGCTCTACTGGCCCAAACTGCGCCTCATGCGAATATTCGGGCGACTGGCCATGGCTGGTGCATTGCCACAGAGCGCGGATGCGGAGGTGCGGGCTTATACGAGGCGACACGGTGCCCTGGGTGCAAGCATTCGGTGATTGATGAGACATTCGCCGGCACTTGGCATGCTATCTACTCGCAACAGCGGGAGTTGATGAAAATTGAGGATGCAGGCCCAGCAGTAAGACAGCGCGCCGAGCGTGATTTGAAGGTCGCGCTCGATGTTATCAACAGCCTAGGCCTATCCCCTGATGGCGACGAGCAAGAAGGGGCTGTGAATGGCTAAGCAAGCGACGGAGCCTCGCTCCACTGGGCGATCTCGGCCAAAGACAGCCGATGCACTCGACAAGGTCATCGATGGCATGGTCGAGGGCAACCAAAAGCTCAGCATCTCCTCAGTTGCCAGGGCCGCAGGAGTCACGCCGGGTCTTATCCATAATACCTACCCTGCGGTGGCGGAACGTATTCGCAACCTTATGGGCAAGTCGGTGCGCGCCCAGCGTGACTCCAAGCATCAAGCACTGATGAAGGAGAAAGAACTGAACAAGGCGCTCCGGGGGAGAACAGCCTGCTTCTTGAGGAGCTAGCCAGGCTCGCGTCGGTGAACCAGCGCCTCATGATTGAGCTGGCCCAGTTGGATGGCGTTGCCCAAGGTAAGGTAGTTACGCTTGCACCGAAGCCTGGGGCTAAGTAGCCCCAGGGGCTTATTTCACCATCCATAGCTGATCGATCCGGGTTGTATAGCTGGGGCTCGCTTCATGTTCCACTTCGGGGTAACAGGCAACGGCCTGGCCGCAGGGTTCCACGGCCCCATTTCGAGTTGACTTGATCCATCACCTGCATGACCGTAAGCGGGCGGCGGCAATCATGAGCTTGATCCAGTCGGTGCGGATGAATGGGCATGAACCGTATGCCTACTTGAAAGATGTGCGCACGCGGTTGCCGACGCAGCGGGCGAGTGAGATCGAGCAGCTGCTGCCGCATCGGTGGGGCCTGCCTAACCCATGCTAGGTGAGTTGGGCAGACGCTTAACAGTGCGGAATAGGATGCTCCCCCGTGGAGTGGACGTGAGGGCTTAGCGAGGCGGTATGCCCATGTGTTGCTGATGCTGCATCATCTGATCCATCATCATCTGCTGCATGCCCATGTACCTATCCATCATGTATTGATGCTGCTTCATCTGCTCAGGCGTCATCTGGGAGTAGTGACTGCCCATTTGGCCCCAGCCCATCATATGGCCGCCCATCATGCCGCCCCGCAACACCCCATCATCCCGTTACCCTGCATCCCATTCATCATCTGCATGCCTTGTTGCATCATGGCTTGGTGCTCTTGCATCAGCTTCTGGCGCTGAGCGGGGTCGGTGGACTTCTGAATTTGGCTCATTTGCTCCTGCATTTTTTTGAGATTTTCTTGTGCCTTTGCCATCTCTTGGTCGAATTGCTCAACGCTTATCGGTTGCTGTTGGGCCGATTTAGCAGCGGTTGAGTCCTGCTGCGCGGAGGCTAATGCGGGGAAAAGCGCTGCCGCCAAAGCGACGGCGGCGAGTTGGGATGCTTTCATCTTCTGCTCCTTGTAGCTGGTGATTGATCGAGGGTGAATCACTACTTTCCAATATAGACCTCAATTTTGGGCATAGCCTGACTGGGATCAATGGTTGACCCTGTACCTGCTACAGGGTGTATTCAGGCTGCCTACTTGTTAGGAGGTGAACGGGATGAGTGGTGACAAAGCTTGTGGTTGTGCGAATAGCGTTGCGCCGTCGAATGAGGTGTCCACCCCAAGCAATGGGGCTGCGTGGGTCAGTGAGTTTTCTGTACCCAAGATGGACTGTCCCTCTGAAGAGCGCATGATTCGCTTGGCTTTGGAGGGGCTGGAAGGTATCGAGTCGTTATCCTTCGATCTCAGTCAACGGCGCGTTCACGTCTATCACTCGGGGGCGATAGATCTGCACGCTAACAAGCTCGATTCCTTGGGCCTTGGCTCGACCCTGATAGGTACGCGGGCTTGCGCACCAAGCGAGGTCGCGGAGAGAGGGCAGGCTGACGCCCAGGAGGCTCTAGACGAGTCCAGAGTGCTTAAAGCCTTGCTGGGTATCAACGCTCTTATGTTTGTAGCCGAGCTGGTTCTTGGGGTTATTGCTGAGTCCACAGGGTTGATTGCGGATTCGCTGGATATGTTCGCCGATGCCGCTGTTTATGGCCTTGCCTTCTATGCCGCTGGACGGAGCAAGGGTCTACAGCTTAAGGCCGCACATCTGTCGGGCTTTCTACAAATAGCGCTCGCGTTAGGCGTTTTACTGGAAGTTGTGCGCAGATTTATTTTCGGCAGCGAACCCGAGTCATTGCTGATGATGGGGGTTGGCCTGGTCGCCCTTGTGGCCAATGTTGGCTGTTTGCTCTTGATATCAAAACACCGGAATGGTGGCGCTCACATGCGAGCAAGCTGGATATTCTCAGCAAACGATGTATTGGCCAACCTAGGGGTTATTGTTGCTGGCTTACTGGTGATGCTTACGGGTTCGCCTTATCCCGACCTTGCCATTGGTTTTGCTGTCGGGCTGCTTGTCCTCAACGGTGGTCGGCGAATTCTTGCCATGAAGGCTTGATGATCATGCTCAAACCTCCGCCCATTAAGCAACGTGGAGGTTTAACCGGGAGGAAATTAATCTTTCTTTTTTCGATCTACCTAAAGGACGTGCTCACGCGCTTGCCAACCCGGAAAGCCAGCTGTTGCTGCACAGCTGGGCTCCCCGGCAAGGCGTGATGCCCCGTTCGCCTAGCTAGATGTATGCGTCCGGCTGATTTCTGCACGTCGGCACGAGGGTGCCCACTTACCGTGAGCAAACGCTCTTTTCTGCCACCTCAATCAGATCGGCCTTGCCAGCTTGCGGGCGACTGTACGCATGACCTGCTGGGATGACGATGGTTACGTTGGCGTTCGAACAGTGGTCGTGAAGGGTTTCAAGAGGCCTCGAAAAATTGAAAAATTGTTAGTCTGGTAAAATGCTTATAAAACAGTATGTTACAATCTACTAACTGTTAGAGTCATTCAGATACAACGATGGCTGTGTGATCGCCAGGTCATACGACGCCAAGCCGTACGTGAAAATGGGCGAACCATACTTCCAATGTCGGGAAAAACTCCGTCGTCACGGCATCGTGGCGTTCTCGTCGAACTACGCGCTGTACGGAGACATGAGTGAGCGCGTTATGTCGCTGATCGAGGCAATGGTGCCGGCGGCCGAGGTCTATTCCATCGACGAATGTTTCGCCGACCTCACGGGCGTGCCAGGGAGCCTTACTCAGCTCGGCCATGATGTGCGTGCCAAGGTGCTGCGTTGTACCGGCATCCCGGTCGGAGTCGGGATCGCTCGCACGAAGACCCTGGCGAAGCTCGCCAACCACACTGCGAAGCGATTGCAGGTGCACACGGGTGGAGTGGTCGACATCACCGATGACTTCAAGCGCGATTGGGTACTGCGTAACACCGAGGTGAAAGAGGTGTGGGGCATCGGCAGGAAGATGACGGTGCACTTAGAGGCTCTGGGTATCCGTACAGCGATGGATCTGGCCAAGGCAGACCCCCGAATGTTGCGCGAGAAATTCAGTGTGATGGTGGAGAGGACCGCGCGTGAGCTCGCCGGCACGCCATGCCTCGAACTGGATGAGGCTGCCCCCCGAAGCAGGAAATCTGCTGCAGCCGGATGTTCGGCAAGAGAATGACAGAACTGACGCCAATCAAGCAGGCGGTGGCCACCTATGCAGCACGAGCAGCCGAGAAGCTGCGGGCCCAAGGATCGGTGTGCAAACGCATGCGAGTGTCGATCCGCACCGGCATGTTCAATCCCAACGAACTGCATTTGGCGAAAGGGGCGCTGGTTGAGCTGCCTTACCCCACGAACGATACCCTATTGCTCACGCGGGCGGCGACTGAGGCTGTGGAGAAGGTCTACCAGGACGGTTACCGCTACAGCAAGGCCGAGGTTCTACTGCTCGATCTACGGCAACCGGGTGAGTTCACTGACGATCTCTTCGCGGCAACGCAACCAGTTGCCTGCGATCGCCTGATGTCGGTAATGGATGGCATAAACCAGCGGTACGGCAAAGGCACACTGAGATCTGCCAACGTTCCAAGAAGCCCTGAGTGGGGTATGCGTCGGGAACTGCTGAGTCAGTCGTTTACGACCCGGTTAGATCAGCTATGGCGGGTTTACTGCAGATGAGGGTGGCGCGCCAGGCATTGGCCATGCTCTGTGCTAATGCAAAAAGCCCCGCCCTGGCGAACCAGAACGGGGCTTCCCCATTAATTAGAACCAGTCTTCATAATGGTCCCGCAGGAACTCGTACAGCTTGAAAGCTCTGTAACCATTCCAAACGAGGTCCCACAAACGTCCAAATTTAGACATTTCGGCCTCCTAAGTAGGCAAGGCCGAACCTCCAGCGCTTTTTCCAGAACACATAGCGCCTTCGAGTTACCGTTGATGGTCCCTGTGAGGTGGCCGGTTGAGAACCCCCGGATGGTCATCTGGCGCGGGTTCCTACGCCGCGTCTGGGGGATGAAACTGTTGCGTAACTGGCCACCTGCTTCGGGCAACGTGAGTGCAGGCAGCGCCATAATAGCTGCAAATCTGGCATTGTGCGATCATGGCCGGAAGCAGTCAGCTTCAGCCAGCGCGAAAAGCGGGTCGGTTCTCAGGCCACCGAAAACGGCCGCTAGGTTCGTCGCATGCCAAAACGCAATCCCGATCGGACCACCACCATTTGCAAATCGTAATTTACGAACGTAAACTGAACGCACGTTGATGGTCCCTGTGAGGACTCGCAATTCAGACCCCTAATCTGGATTGCACAAAAACCGCCTCCCCTAAAGGCGGTTTTTTTTTGTCTGCTGGAAAGTGAATCCAGTGTAACCCACAGATGGCAGGTTCTAAACATTCGGGGCAATCGTTCACTGGCCGTCAGCCGAAGAAGCCGTTTGTCCAGCACGCTCGTCCTGAGCGACCCGGGCTGCAAGAGTGGGTTTTCAGTCGCGGCGCTCACCAGCAGATGGCGGGCCCTTCGGCATCGATCAATAAATTCCACGCGGTCGGGCTAAGTATTTTCTGCTGAAACAGCATCATGGTTGCGCGAGGGTGTACTCGGCTTCGAGAGGACACCCATGAAACTGCCGATCCGAAAATATCTGCCCATCGCCGCAGGACTGCTCATCCTGGGCGGCATCATCGCGTTCCAGCAATACCAGCTGTCGACCCTGTCTCGCGCTGTGAACGGAGCAGCAGAGAAAATTTCCATCGACGCACTTCAGAACAGGGTGAGCGCGATCGACGATCGTCTCGACAGTGTGTCAGGCAAACCCCTGGTCACGATGGAAGACTTCCGTGTTAGCCAGCAAGCACTCTCGAGCCGGATCGATGCTGTGCAAGCCACGGCAAAGCAGGCCCACGATGCTGCAGTTGAAGCCACTCGCTCATCCGCGACTGCGGGCGATCTCCTGGTACTGAAAGCCGACCTTGAGTCGCTTGACAGCAAACTGCAGAAAATGAGCAGGCCTCAGGCCCAGGCAACTGCACCAGCTCCTAAGGCCTCCACTTCCAAACCGAAGGCGAAGCCCGCACCGGTTAAAGCCACGCCCATCCCGCAAGAGCCTCCGCCATTTCAGATGGTCGGTCTCGAATACCGAGGCGGCGAGCGCTTTCTGTCTGTTGCCCCCACCGGTAGCACGCGACTGAGCCAGATCTACCTGCTTCGGCCAGGCGAAGTGGTCAGTGGCAGCACCTGGCGACTCAAGGCTGTAGATGAACGAACTGCAACCTTCGACGCCGGCGGCACAACCCGAACCCTGAGCATCCAGCCATGAGAAAAGCATCATGAATCTACCGATCGTTCGAGCCATCGCCTGCGCCTGCGCATTTACTGCTGCGGGCATTGAGGCCGCGCCGCTTCCTTCCGCTGCAGGAGGAGCGGCCTCCAGTGTTCAACAGCTCACCAGCGAAAGCATCCTGTCGCAGGACAAGCTTCATGATAAAGCAGCGCAGGAGTGGGGCCTGACCTCCAAGGAATACGAGCGATATCAAGAGGTGATGCAAGGGCCTCGGGGAGTGTATTCGCCGGGGCTTGACCCGCTAACTGCACTCGGAATCGAAGCTCGATCGGATAGTGAGCGGCGCCGGTTTGCCGAGCTCCAGGTTCAGGCAGAGCGTCAACGAGTCGACAGGGAGCTCGCCTACCAGCGAGCCTACGATGAGGCGTACCAGCGTCTGTTCCCGGGCATCAATGCCATTGAGATTTCGGCCTCCCCTTCGGCCCAGTCCGGGTCCGGGAGCGGCCCAGCTCTGGAAGGTAACGGGCGAATGGCACTCTTCGTCAAAGACGACTGCCTGCCCTGCATCGACCAGGTCAAACGCCTGCAGGCGTCCCAGACGCCATTTGACCTCTATTTCGTCGGCAGCCAGAACGACGATGAACGGATTCGCCGCTGGGCCATCCTCGCGGGTGTTGATCCGTCCAGCGTTAAAAGCCGACTGATCACACTCAATCATGACCAGGGCCGTTGGATTCGCCTCGGTCTCGGCGGCTCGCTGCCAGCGGCCGTGACGCAGGTGAACGGATCATGGCGCCGTCAATGAGTTGGTGGCAGCTCTGCCTGCTGCCGGTGCTACTGTTCGCCGGCAATGCGTGGGGCGTGGAAGATCCGCCACCAGCTTACAAGGCGATCGCCATCAGGCACGGGGTCCCACCGGTCGTGCTCTATTCCGTGGCGCTGCAGGAGAGCGGCACCCGCCTTCGGGGTCAGCTTGTGCCCTGGCCGTGGACGTTGAATGTCGCGGGCACCGGCTATCGCTTCGCCACCCGCGCAGATGCTTGCCGAGCGCTATTGGTCGCAATTGCGACCGCTGGGCCCGCTCGAGTCGACGTGGGACTGGGGCAAACCAATATTCGCTCGAACGGGCATCGCTACAGCTTTCCCTGCGAAGGCCTGGACCCCTACAAGAACTTGGCGGTGACCGCCCAGATCCTGGCTGAGCAAAAGGCCAAGGGGGGAACCTGGATCGATGCTGCCGGGCGGTATCACCGCCCGGCCGGCGGCGCGCCGGCGGCAAAGTACCGTGGCTACTTCGCGAAACATCTCAGCCGGGTCACCGGCATCAATTTCGAGGTACGGACCCCATGACATATCCCCACGCTTGGCGGTCACACGTCTTGCAAGCCCTGGCGTTCGCGATAGTGACCAGCCTGGCCCTACCCTCCAGTGCTGACCAGCAAGCGGTGCTCACAGTAGTGGAGGACCGCGGCGGAGCATCCGCATTGCCCTACTACCAGGACATTGACCCCGAGCCTGCGCACGCTCCCCGGTTGTGACTGGTGTCCGGGCTGGTGGGGCGTTCCCGGTGTTGACTCCAGAACTGAGTCCGGGCCCAGTACAGGGACGGGTCATCAATGCAGCTGGTCTGCAGCCGATGTTCATCGTCGGGGATGATCAAATGTCGCAGGCCTGGCTCAAGCAGAAACTGCCGGCACTTCAAGGCCTGCAGGCGGTGGGACTCGCCGTGAATGTCGGCAACGCAGCACGACTGCAAGAGATCCGCCGCTGGGCTCCCGGGTTGCAAGTGATGCCCGTTCCTGCCAGCGATATTGCTGGTCGCTTGGGGCTGCAGCACTACCCGGTGCTGATCACAGCCACAACCCTTCAGCAGTGAGACCCGGTATGCGCCCAACACGACCTGTATCGCCGGTGTTCACGCTGATCATCAGCCATCCCCTGCACCGACCCGGCCGCGAGCAAATGATCGAGCAGGTCCGCCACGTGAGCGAGCTCTACGGTGCGCGCTTAACCGGGATCTCCGAGTTCAACGAACACGCATTCGCCCAGCGCCTGGCCGAACGGCTGACTCCGGACCAGGTCGAGGCAGCACGAGCTGAAGCCGACGCCCTGACCTACACCTCGAGGACGTGAGATGGCGACATATACCCTTGAATCTCTGCTCCGCCCCCGGTAGAACTATTCACCACTGCCGTCTGCTATGTAGCGGCTGCACTCTGCATTGGCGCACCCTGGGCTTTTGCCCTGACACCGCTGTTCGGGATTGTCGCCGCCCTGGGCTTTATCTACCTGGGCACCATTCGGCTCCTGCAGGCGCGGAGGGTCCTACGCTACCAGGCGAATTTACGGCGGCTTCCCCACTACACCATGACCAGCGCTGAAATGCCGATCAGCAACGAGCGCCTGTTCATCGGCCGCGGATTCCGGTGGACACAGAAGCACACGCAACGCCTGGCCGACACCTACCTTCCCCAGTTCGCGGTCTACGTCGAGCCGACGAACTTTTATATGCGTGCGCGCTGGCTGGAAGAACGTCTGGAGTTCGCTCCCTTCCCACTGAAGTTGATCACCAAGGTCACTGGCTGGGACTCGAACTGGAACCCCGCCAGGCCGCTGCCACCCGTGGGTGGCCTACCCAGACTGCATGGGATCGAGCCTGATGAGCAGAATGTCAGCTTGCCTCTAGGTGAGCGTGTGGGCCACACATTGGTGCTGGGGACAACACGGGTAGGCAAGACTCGCCTGGCTGAAGTTTTCATCACGCAGGACATTCGCCGAACGCATCGACGCGGGCCACGAGTCCGTATGGGGCGCCGGAGCCAAACCTTCCATCGCTGGAGCCGGCGCCAGCGTGCAGAGGCACAGGCCGACCACGAGGTTGTGATCGTCTTCGATCCGAAAGGTGATGCGGATCTGCTCAAACGCATGTACATCGAATGCAAGCGCGCCGGCCGCCTCGACGAGTTTTATGTGTTTCACCTGGGCTGGCCAGACATTTCTGCGCGCTACAACGCCATCGGCCGCTTTGGTCGGATCAGCGAGGTGGCCACACGTATCGCTGGCCAGCTCTCCGGCGAGGGAAACTCTGCTGCGTTCCGCGAGTTCGCCTGGCGGTTCGTCAACATCATTGCCCAGTCGCTGGTCGCACTCGGCCGCCGCCCTGACTACGAGCAGATTCGCCGGCACGTCATCAACATCGACGAGCTGTTCATCGAGTACGCACAGAAGTACTTCGCGGAACATGATCCGAAGGCTTGGCAAACCATCGTTGAAGTTGAAGGCAAGATCGATCGGAAGAACCTGTCATTCGCCATGAAGGACCGACCGCTGCGCGTCGTGGCCATCGACATGTACTTGACCCAGAAACGCATCAACGACTCCGTCATGGATGGCCTGCGCAGTGCCGTGCGCTACGACAAGACCTACTTTGACAAAATCGTGGCGTCCCTGCTGCCGCTTCTGGAGAAACTCACCACCGGTCGTATCGCTGAACTACTCGCGCCCGACTACCTGGATCTCGCTGACCAGCGACCGATTTTTGACTGGATGCAAGTGATACGGAAGCGTGCGGTCGTATACGTCGGCCTCGATGCGCTGTCCGACACTGAGGTCGCTGCGGCGGTGGGCAACTCGATGTTCAGCGATCTGGTCTCAGTCGCCGGGCACATTTACAAGCATGGCATCGATGATGGTCTGCCCGGCCATATGGCCGGTGGCAAGGTTCGCATCAACCTCCATGCTGACGAGTTCAACGAACTGATCGGGGACGAATTCATCCCCATGGTAAACAAAGCCGGCGGCGCCGGCATGCAGGTCACCGCCTACACCCAGACCATGAGCGACATCGAGGCGAAGATTGGCTCGAAGGCAAAGGCCGGCCAAGTGATCGGTAACTTCAACAACCTGTTCATGCTACGAGTCCGTGAAACTGCGACCGCCGAGCTGCTGACCAACCAGCTGCCGAAGGTGCAAATCTACAACAGTACGCCGGCAAGCAGTGCGAACGACTCGGTCAATGGCAAAACAGCATTCACGTCGAGCTCCCATGACCAGGTGCAACTGGCGAGCGTGCCGATGATTGAGCCAGCCCACGTGGTCGGGCTTCCCAAAGGGCAGGCCTTCGCGCTCATTGAGGGGGGAACCTCTGGAAGGTCCGCATGCCGCTCCCCGCGAACGACCCAGATGAGGTCATGCCCGGCAACCTGCAGGACTTGGCCGCCGGCATGCGGCGATCGGCGGCGCATTCGAGCGACTGGTGGGAAGCCCCTGGCTATCAAGAGCTGAAATCAGCTTTGCCCGAAGACCTGATTGAAGATTTTCGCCAGGTGGCCACCGATGATGCAGCTTGAGGTGTAGTCAATGGCAGATGAAGTTTCAAAGAAGGCCGAACAGCAGCAAGAGCGGCAGGAATCGCTGTTCAGCAAGATCTTTTGGTTCCCTGTCACCTTCATCGGTGTGATGTTCAGCTCACTGTTCCTCGCCATCGTGGTCGACTGGGTATGCCTGTACTTCTTCTGGCCAGAGGCCGGATGGCGGCACGGTCAGCAAATGCTGGTAAGCGAGGTCAGCTGGTTGTCCAAGGGGCTGGTCCATAGCGCTGTCATCCAGGAGCCCGGGCGTACCGCGACCTGGCTGGTCACCGAAGCTTATGATTGGCTGGTCGTTAAGACCGGAATGCTTAGCTGGGTTCAGGGCATGGAGTCGATCGCTCAAGCCGGTCCCCGCAACGAGCTGGACATGCGCTATTGGGCCGCGCAGAGCGTCACAACTGTACAGAACTACGCCCTAGCGGCCCTCTTCACCGTTCTGGTGTTTTGCGTCCGCCTGGTCGTGCTGCTGATGACGGTACCGCTTTTTGCGATGGCCGCACTCACAGGCCTGGTCGACGGCCTAGTGCGCCGAGATTTGCGCAAATTCGGCGCAGGTCGCGAATCCAGCTACCTCTATCACAAGGCCCGCGCAACGATCATGCCGTTGGCTATTTTCCCCTGGACCTTCTACTTGGCACTCCCGATCAGCATCAGTCCCATGCTGGTGCTGCTCCCCTGCGCCGCCCTGCTAGGTGTGTCCGTGAGCATCACGGCCGCGAGCTTCAAGAAGTATTTGTGAGGAAGAGCACGATGCAATGGACCCACGAACAGTCGCCGATCATCCAGTCGGAGGCTCCGAAACTCCTCATCCAGGCCGGCGCCGGCAGTGGAAAGACCACCACGCTGGTGGGATACGCTCAACATCACTCCCGACTGCGGATTCTCTATCTCTGCTACAACAAGTCGGTGGAGATCGCCGCACGGGGACGCTTCCCGCGCAACGTGGTGAACAAAACCGCACACGGCCTGGCCTACGCCGTCTATGGCACACAGTTCAGCCATAAGCAGACCAACAACTTGCGGCTGACCGACATTGCCCGTGCGATCGATACGCAGGACTGGGAGTTGGTCAGAGACGTGCTGACCACCCTCAACAACTACATGGCCAGCGCCGACGATCTTATCGAACGCTGCCACTTTCCGCGGTTCCGTGACCGGCCGATGCTTACGTCCGCCCAGGAGCGCTACCTGAAGCAAGCGCTCGCAGCAGCGATGGGCATCTGGATGCGAATGACTGACCTGCAGGACACAGCGGTGCAGATCACTCATGACGGTTACCTGAAGCTGTACCAGTTGAGCAAACCCGATCTGAGCCAGCGCTTCGACTGTGTTCTGCTCGATGAGGGGCAGGACGTAAACCCCGTGATCGCAGACATTGTGCGCATTCAGAACATTCGCAAGGTGGCAGTGGGCGATCGTCATCAGCAGATCTATCGCTTTCGAGGGGCGGAAGATGCTCTCAATGCCAGCTGGATGGCCGGGGCTGAGAAGCACTACCTGACCCAGAGCTTCAGGTTTGGGCCGGCAGTCGCCCATGTCGCCAACATCATCCTGTCCTACAAGGGAGAAACCAGGAAGCTGCAGGGACTGGGCGAGAAGACATTGGTGAAGAAAGCGCTGCCGGTCGGACTGCCGCACAGGACGTACATTCATCGGACCGTCATTGGGGTGATTGAAAACGCTCTGTGCCTGGTCACCGAGAAACCCAAGATCTATTGGGTTGGCGGCATCGACAGCTACTCCGTCCGCGACCTCGAGGACCTGTTCTATTTCAGTCGACAGCAGCGCGACCTGGTCCAGAACAAAAAACTGCTCCGTGACTACCGGGACTATGCCCAGTACGTAGAAATCGCCGAGGTGAGCCAGGACAGCGAGATGATCCGCTCGATCAAGATCATCAACATGTATCCGGATCTGCCCCAGCGAATCTTGGCTTTACGCTCATGCACGGTGGACAAGGAGCTTGACGCAACTATCACCCTGACCTCTGCCCACAAGTCGAAAGGCCTGGAGTGGGATTTCGTCGGGCTCTTCGACGACTTCACGTCAGACCCGCTCTCACCCGATATCGATCCAGGCCGACGAGATGATGAGCTGAACCTTCTGTATGTGGCCGTTACCCGAGCGATGAAGATCTTGGCGATCAACAGTCTGGTGCTGTCCATTATGGAACGCTACGTCGACGCGCTCGCCCCCGGGGCACGTCAAGCGCGCGGCTGATTAAGTAAAGGAGGAACCATGAGCAAGAAATTCGAACACCGCGCTGAGTTTGTCGCTATCCCATTCAAGAACACGACTAGCGGCGCATGGATCTTCAAGAGCACGGAGCAGACGTTGGAGCCCGATGTTGTGTCTCTCTTGTCCGAAGACGAGCCGCTGCAGACGAAGATGCTCGAGCTCGGCGCCGATGGCTGGGAACTCGTCAGCACGCAGCCAGTGTGCCGAGGGGAGATCAAGGTGGGAAATCAAAATGCCCAGGCCTGGTCCTACGGATTTCCCATGCCGGTCGGATATCTGCTCTTTTTCAAGCGCGAGGCCAGGAACGGCGAGTTACCAGCCTGACCCAGCCGTTGCCTAGCCTTCATGATCGTAACCAGGGAGAAGGGCCAACATGGCATTGGCTCTTCTGACCATCTCGATCAACTCCGTCGAGCTAACTGCCCGACTGTGCTGCAACAGCTCAGCGGCCAGGACCGCTTTATCGTAGCAACCCTCATCTCGGAAACGGACACCGAGAAAGTCCGAGACCCAAGCATCAAACGCCGGCGAATAAGTTTTTTGCTGCGGCATACGACTCCCCACAGATCAGTATTCCAGTACACCAACTCCCTGGCTTGACTCCGGCTCATCGTAATCGATGCAGTGGGCTCAGGCCGAACTGGGCTGATCAGCTGCCTTATCGAGACAGGTCAATTGTAGGGTTTCAAAGCCTGATTGGCGTCGAGAAAAAATTCTACGGCCCCCAGATATGTATTTCTTGAGGCGCCCCCCACCTGGTCTCGGCATTCTGACATCCACAGTCAGTCGTCCCAGAGCCCAGCCGTGAACAAGCCATCCCTCCTCCTTGTATCTCCTCGCCGAATCCTGCTTGGCGCGCTGATCAGCGTCAGCGGCGGCTTTTCACTAATACCCAGCGCTCAGGCGGCCGGTGCATCAGAACAGGCCAACATCGAGGTGATGATCCGCCAGCTGAACGCGCTGGAGGACTCAGCGCGCCGCAGCGCCACGATCGCCAGCGAACCTGGCCAGCGCTACTACTTCGACTATGAACGTCTGGCCGGCGATATCCAGCGCGTTCGCCAGGGCCTGCAAGAGTACCTGACCCCAAGTCGCGCACAGCCACGGGATCCGGCAGAGCTGACGGGCAAGTACACACTCACCGGCGGGCGGATGCCATGAGCATGAGCGGGACTCAAGTCGCAGCGTTCAACGCGGCTAGCGGTGTCACGCCCCAAGCCAGCACTGTGCTGTTCGTAGGCACTGTCATCGCGCTATCGACGCTGTGGGGGGCCTGGGCGCTGTACAGCATCTACCGCGGCTGGGCGACTCAGAACATTGACAAACACATTGCAGGATCGTCGACCGTCCGAGTCATCGTCTTGCTACTGATCCTCTCCGCACTCGTTCTCAGCTAGCTATCAAGGAGCTAATCAATGTCCGTTCAAAACACCATCAAATCACTGGTCAGCGCTGCCTCAGTTGCAATGGTCTTGCTGCCCGGACTCGCTGCGGCAGCTCTCCCAGGATCCCAGGCACCAACCCGGGGTGAAGGCACCAGCTGGCTGCAAACCATCCAGAACTATGGGTATGACGGATTCATGCTGCTCGGGCTTTTCTTGCTCGGAGGCATGATGGTGGGAGTCGCCTCCCATGCCTATGGCGTTTACCACGACATCCACGAGGGTAAGAAAAAGTGGCGGGACCTGGGGCTCACCGCCGTGGTTGGGATTTGCCTGATCGGAGTTGGCATCTTCATGGTCACCAAGGCTACTGGCGTCCTCTAACCGGTGGTGCGATATGGCTGAGACCACTTACCTGAAGGATGGAACGCTCGATTTCCTCCCACACAATCTCAACAGACAGCCCATCGTCATGGGCGGCCTCACTGCTGATGAGATGTGGGGAACGGTCGGCGTTTGTGGGGGGCCGGAATGATTCTAGGCATCCCTGTGTCGTTCTTGTTCGGCAACCCAGCTCTCTTTATCGCTTGCGCGCTTGTAGGTGGAGCGCTGGGCTTGACCGTGGCAAGCCGGATCCTCCGGAAGATGAAGCGCGGCCGGCCGGATACCTGGTTCTACCGCCAACTCCAGTTCTACAAGGCTCAACACCTCCCCTTCCTCGGTGGCCCCCAGTTGGTCACCCGGAAGGGTGCGTGGACATGCCGTCGTACAGGAAAGTAGGGATCTTCATGAGTTTTCGAAAACGAGTGGATGCTCAGCAGGCACACATCCTTAGCTTGCGAATCGCGGTCATTGTGCTGGGCGCAGTCAGTCTTTTTGCGTTCTACGGCTGGCACAAAGCCCCCGAAGACCTGACCGTGCATGTGCCGCCGGACCTCCGCTCAGGCAGCACTCGCAAATGGTGGGAAGTGCCGCCAGAGAACGTGTATGCCTTCGGGTTCTATATCTTCCAGCAGATGCAGCGCTGGGAGAAGAATGGGGACGACGACTACCAGGACAACATCGAACGCCTGGCCTCCTACGTTACCCCTGGTTGCAAGGAATACTTGAAGAAAGACTACGAGATGCGCCGTAACGCCGGTGAGCTGCGTCGCCGTGAGCGGAACGTCTCGGAAATCCCGGGCCATGGGCTGACCGACCCTGGCGTGCTGCGCGTAGAAGAAATCGGGATCAACGATTGGACAGTCAACCTGGATCTGCTCGCTGACGAGTCGGTGAACGGAGAGCGGGTCAAGCGCGCCATGACCCGCTACCCACTGTCCATTGTCCGTGCCGACGTCAACCCAGAGAAAAATCCGTTCGGGTTGATGTGGAACTGCTACGCCTCCAACCCGCAGCGCATCGAGGTTGATCTGCAAGCCGCCGGGGTGAAGCCATGAATCTGCGTGCCTGGCTCCTTGCTCTGGGCCTCTTCGCAGTTGCCGATGTGAAGGCGGTAGAGCTACTGCAGTGGGACCGTATCCCCATGGCAATCCCGCTGATTGTCGGGCAAGAGCGCATTGTGTTCGTCGACCAAAACGTGCGCGTAGGGATGCCTCCCCAGCTTGTCGGCATGCTGCGCGTCCAGAGCACCGGTGGCGCGGTATACCTCTTGGCCAGCCAAGAAATTCCACCGACCCGGCTCCAGCTGCAGAACGTGGCCACCGGCGAGATCATGCTGGTGGATATTGCCGCGACACCGGCGGCAGAGGGCCAAGCCAAGCTCGAGCCCGCCAAGATCGTCGCCGGTGCGGCCCCTTCCACCTACTACGGCGATACCACCTCCGCACGAACTTCGACGAAGCGATCCGCGACGTCGGAGGAGGATGAGGATGTTCCGCCGCCCCCCCGCCATGAGACTCCTGCGCCGGTGGCCCTGACCCGCTATGCGGCACAAATGCTGTACGCCCCACTTCGGACCGTTGAGCCTGTCGCCGGCATCAGCCAGGTGCGTGTTGACCGGGCCCTGGATCTGAGCACTTTGTTGCCGGTGTTGCCGGTGGAGGCATCAATCCTAGGGGCTTGGCGCCTCGACAACAGTTACGTCACTGCGGTCAAGCTGAGGAATCTGAGCGCCCAGCAGCTGACGATGAATGCCACAGAGCTGATGGGTAACTTCACCACAGCGACATTCCAGCATCCGTATCTTGGGGCTCGCGGAAACGCCAGCGATACCACCACGCTTTACCTGGTCACCCATGGCAAAGGGCTCAAAGAGGCTCTGCTGCCGTCCTCGGTCAGCCAAATTGATCCGAAAGCAGGAGGGCGCCGTGGGCAGTCTGAAAAGTAATCCACTCCTCAAGTACCTGCTCATTCCGGTGCTGATCGTCGTGCTCATCATCCTGTTCAAGGGCGGGAGTAAAAAAGAAGAGGTGAAGGCTCCTGAAGATGAAACGATCATCATCGGCGGCGACACCGCGCGCAAGTTAGGGGTGGACGGTGATACCCCTGCCGACACCCTCCGCACAGTTGTCGCCGAAAGCCGGGAGGTGAAAGACCAGATCGCAAAGGTTCTCACGGATAACAAAGAACTCAAGGACCAGAATGCAGAGCTACAGCTCCGACTCTCGCGTATTGATCAGAATGTCGACAATAAACTGAATGATGCGAAGGGCGAGCTTCAGGAGCAGGTAAAAAACCAGAGCATGGGCCTGCTGGATCAAGTCCAGCGTCAGTTGGATAACCTGTCGCAGAATCCGAATAGCGCTGGGCAAGACCTCCCCATAGGACTAGGAGTGCAACCAGGTGACGGCGCGGGTTTCGACAAAGCGACGAAGTCCAATGGGCTCGTCTGGGTCGAACCAAATGATGCGACTGCGATAGACGCTAGCGGGAAACCGCTTCAGCCAGGCTCCGCCCAGGCAGCAACCAGCTTCAATTTTCCCACCAGTTTCGGCAGCACCCTGGACAAAGGCCAGACCGTTCTCAGCTCAACAGCACAGAACGTCGGCGCTGAAATATCTCCACAGGACACCCGTAAGCAAGTCCGCAAGGCCTATACCTTGCCCCAGAACTCCACCTTGATGGGATCGGTGGCCATGTCGGCGCTCATTGGGCGCGTACCGATCGATGGAACAGTCAATGACCCCTTTCCCTTCAAGGTCCTGATCGGCCCGGACAACCTGACCGCAAACGGTATCGAACTCCCTGACGTCGTCGGCGCCGTCGCCAGCGGTACCGCATCCGGCGACTGGACGTTGTCCTGCGTGCGCGGTCAAGTCCGGAGCCTGACCTTCGTATTCGCCGACGGCACGGTCCGATCGTTCCCTGCACCGGCAGAAGAGGCCAACGGCAGCCAGAACAACAACCAGAACAGCAGCAACGGGAACGGGCAGCCTGCGATCCAGGGTGGACTCGGCTGGATCAGCGATTCCTACGGTATTCCATGCATCTCCGGCGAGCGCCGATCCAACGCTAAGGAGTACTTGACCAACCAGTCCTTGGTGACGGCCGCGGGCGCCGGCATAGCCAAATTGTTGAAGGCAGATGAGCAAAATAGCTCGACGACTTTTAGCAGCGGAGGAACGTCATTCGGGACCACTGGTTCCTCGGGGAACTCCGCCATGGGGGCAATCCTCACCGGTGGAGTTAGCGACATCCGTTCCTGGATGAACAAGCTCTACGGCGAAGCTTTCGCCGCCGTGTACGTCCAACCAGGGGCAAAGGTCGCCGTCCACTTGGACCAGCAGCTCGCCATCGACTACGAGATCAAAGGCCGCAAGGTCGACTACAACGCCGGAGCCAACCATGTATCCGCAAACCTTGACTAAGCCCCAGCTGCAGGCCGGGGCCTGGCTTGTGCTCGCCCTAGTTCTAGGCGGATGCACGACTGATAAAGACGAGCTACTCCCTCATGGGCAAGCCAACATGATGGACGTGTGGCAACACGGAACGTCTGGCGGGGGCTCTGGCAGCTCCAACAGCAGAATGCTACTGGATGCACGCCAAGAGCTTCGCCGGCCGCTCGATGAGGCACAGGTGGTTCGCCAACAAGCAGGTGCAGGCACGTTCACCCGCACGCCCCACAACGAGATTTACAGCCAGTTCAAGCGACTGCCGAACCCTGACCTGGTGATGTACGTGTTCCCGCACTTGGCAGGGACGGACCCGGTACCGGTACCTGGCTACACCACGGTATTCCCAATGTATCAACGCGTGCAGTACGCCATGCCAGGCGAGCGGACGGAGGAGTACTGATGCAGTTCTTCAACAAATGGCGGGACAAAGGCTCTGCAACGCAGCTCGAGCCCGTGCTCGGCCAGACAACAACCGATCCCGACCTGGTCGACGACCATCCCGCAACAGCCAGCACGGCCACCAACGAGGAAAACCGCCTGGCTGCAAATGACCGGTACATTGCCCGTCTGGAGTCGATGGGCATCCCTTCCCCTTCCGACTGGCAAAACCCTAAACGTCGGCCGGCGACGAAAGCTGACGTGTCGCGCATGTACGAGGTCAACCCGTCGTTCGTAGACATGCTGCCATGGGCCGAATATCTGCCAGAGGAAGAAGCCATGCTCCTCGAGGATGGCATTAGCAGGGCGGCGTTTTTCGAGTTGGTCCCGATCGGGACCGAGGGGCGCTCCGACGACTGGCTTCAACAAGCTCGCGATGCGTTGCAAGGCGTCCTGCAGGACAGTTTTGACGAGCTTGAGAGCTCGCACTGGGTCGTACAGCTTTACGCCCAGGACGAAACGGACTGGGGTGACTACCTGCAGAAACTCCATGCCTACGTTCAGCCCCGGGCTGAAAACACAGACTTCACCAAGTTGTATCTCGCGCTGTTCCGCCACCACCTCGAATCCATCTCCAAGCCCGGTGGGTTGTTCGTCGACACAGCCGTCAGCAATCTCCCGTGGCGTGGACAGACCCGGAAAGTCCGCCTGGTGGTATACCGCCGGGTAAAGAAACAAGACCTCGTGGTTCGCGGACAGGATCCTGCCGCCTACCTCAAGTCAATTTGCGATCGTCTTAAAGGATCCCTGGCCAACGCCGGCGTTACAACCAAACGTATGGATGGCCACGCAATCAAGCGCTGGCTCGTGGGCTGGTTCAACCCACACCCTGATCACCTGGGCTCGACTGATCGAGATATCCGTCGATTTTACGACACGGTTTGCCAACCACCCCGCGAGCTCGATGAGGGTGAGCTTCCAGTGGCCAGCGGTACCGACTTTTCGGAGAACTTGTTCTACCGAGAACCGCGTTCGGATGTCGACAGCGGCCTTTGGTCGTTCGACGGCATGCCGCACCGAGTTGTGATACTCGATCGCCTGAAAAATGCTCCCCTCACTGGGCACCTGACCGGTGAGACCAAGCAGGCAGATTCCTTGAACTCGCTATTCGACCGCCTGCCTGAGGATACCGTGCTGTGCATCACCATGGTGCCGACCCCGCAGGATCTGCTGGAAGGGCATCTTGAACAACTCTCCAGGAAGGCCATCGGCGACACCCAGGCATCCAGCCACACCCGGGATGATGTACAAACGGCACGGTCCATTCTCGGGCGCAAGCACAAGCTCTATAGGGGAACTGTTGGTTTCTTCCTGCGCGGTCAGGATAAAGCCGTGCTCGAGGAACGCACGACCAGTCTGTGCAACGTCCTCCTCGGCGCCGGCATGCAGCCAGTCCAGCCACAGGACGAGGTAGCTCCCCTGAACAGCTACCTGCGGTGGTTACCCTGCAATTTCGACCCGAATGAAAATCGCGCCTTGGATTGGTACACCCAGCTGATGTTCACACAACACATCGCGAACCTGGCACCCGTGTGGGGGCGCTCCACGGGTACAGGTAACCCAGGGTTCACGCTGTCCAACAGGGGAGGTGCAACGCTGACCTTCGACCCATTAAACAAGCTCGATCGCCAGATGAACGCCCACCTGTTCTTGTTCGGGCCCACGGGCGCCGGTAAGTCTGCAACGGCCAACTACCTGATCATGCAAGCCATCGCACTGTATCGCCCGAGGTTCTTCATTATCGAGGCCGGCAACAGCTTCGGCCTGCTGGGTGATTTCGCCAAGCGGCTCGGCCTGACCGTCAACCGAGTACGGCTGGCCCCAGGCAGCGGCGTGAGCCTTGCCCCCTTCGTAGACGCGGTGCAACTCGTCAAAAACAAGGACCAGGTCAAGGTTCTGAATGCGGCAGACGTGGATGCCTCAGACCAACATCTGGCCGACGCCCTGGCGGGGATGGAAGACGAGCAGCGGGACATCTTGGGCGAGTTGGAGATTACTGCCCGATTGATGATCACAGGCGGCGAGTCCAAGGAAGACGCCCGGCTCACTCGTGCTGACCGCAGTGCCATCCGCCAGTGCATCCTCAACGCGGCCGAGCTGTGTGTCAGCGAGAACCGTCCAGTGCTCACTGAAGATATCAGCGCAGCGCTGCAAGCGATGGCCAGCGACGACAAACTCCCTGAAAGCCGGCGCAACCGATTCATGGAAATGGCTGAGGCCATGGGGATGTTCACGATGGGTACGGAAGCCGAGATGTTCAACCGTCCTGGCACCGCTTGGCCGGAGGCCGACATCACGATCGTGGACTTGGCTACCTACGCGCGTGAGGGCTATCAGGCCCAGATGGCCATTGCCTACATCTCACTGCTGAACACCATCAACAACATCGCGGAGCGGGACCAGTTCAAAGGACGGCCACTGATAGCTTTCACCGACGAAGGCCACATTCCATTGAAGGTGCCACTGCTCTCCCCTTACTCGGTGAAGATCACCAAGATGTGGCGAAAACTGGGCGCCTGGTACTGGATGGCAACCCAGAACGTCGACGACATCCCCCCAGAAGCATCCGCGCTGCTCAACATGATCGAGTGGTGGATCTGTTTGAACATGCCGCCCGACGAGGTGGAAAAGATTGCGCGCTTCCGTGAGCTCACACCGGCACAGAAGACGATGATGCTCTCGGCAAGGAAAGAGAACGGCAAGTTCACCGAAGGCATCGTCCTGGCCAAGCGGATCGAGATGCTGTTCCGGGTAGTGCCGCCCAGCTTGTGCCTCGCCTTGGCCATGACTGAGCCAGAAGAAAAGCGGCAACGTTATGAAATCATGCAGGCGCTTGGCTGCGATGAGCTTCACGCCGCATTGCAGGTGGCTGCAGATCTGGACCGCAAGCGCGGTATTCACCCCTTCCCCATCACCTTTCCCCAATCTAAGAAGGCCGTGGAGCGCGTGGAATGAGAGTCATGAACATCCTGACCCAGAATATCATCGATAACCTGACCCAACTGCTCAAAGACCCGGGACGCGATACCCTTCAGTCGCTATCGGTCTGCGCCCCGGTGCTGATTGATGAGTTACAACAAATTAAAAAAAACGCCATTGATCGGCGAGATATCATGCCGCTGATTCAAGGAGCATTGAATGAATGGCTGAAACAGCACCCACAACCGGACGGTGCCCTCCACGACTTAATGGAGACTTTGCAGCGCCACTCAGCTTTTAAATCCCCAGGCGATCCCATAACGCCAAGCGCGATGGAGTCTCCACAATGAATCCATCACATAAAATTATTACCGTACTTGGGTTGGGTGTTGTACTCACGGTTGTCTTTACGCTTAAGGCTATTTCTTCAAATCTTTCTTCATATCGTTCGACCGTGGAGAACGAATGGTTTTACGGAAAGGCTTCCGCTCGCTGGACCATTACAGAATACGCCGACCTCGAATGCCCTTATTGCAGGGTATACACCCCGCAATTGAAGCAATGGGTGAGTGAGCAAGATAACGTGAAGCTCGCTTGGCATCACTTCCCCCTCGATATCCATGGTGCTGCAGCAGTATCGGAGGCACGATTCGTCCAATGCGCAGGAACCTTAGGGGGGCTTCGGCGTTTTGGCAAGCGATCGACCAGGTCCTGCTACGCACCCGCAGCAATGGCCAGGGCCTAGCAGGCAGGTTGGAGCTTCCCGGAGTCTCCGCAGAGGATCTCTCCCATTGCGCTAGGACAGAAGTTATCCGTGCAGCGGTTGATCGACAGCTGGCTCAGGCAAAAAGCCGCGGCATTGCCGCTACCCCCACGATTGAGGTCACTGACAGCCTGACAGGACACAGCATCCGCCTGGAGGGCCCGGTGGATAGCGCCGCGCTGTTGTCGGTCATCGATGCCCTCGCAGCCCAAGCCCCACTGCGCAAGGACGTGTCGAGGTAATGATGAAACTCACGGTCTTGCGCAACGACAACAATGATGAAGAAAGCAACCTGCCAAGCAGGTTCTTTCCAAGCGCAGGCTCTGGCCATGGATGGTTTCAGCTTGAGCCGGCAGGGGAAGAATTTCCTTCACACAATGAGCTAAGCAGGGCTCTCCAGGAGTGGAACGACGACTGCGTACTCATGGAGTACGACGCTGCCACAGGCAAAGGACGCTTCGTGATCGTCGACTGGTATGCGCCGGCGCCCGGGACCGTGCTCGAGCTGAACCTGCAGCGCGAAATGACTCCGACTCCGACTCCGGGGACCAGGTTGTCACAGAGCGATCTACAACAACTCACTCAAGCTCTCGGCGATCAAGAGGATCTCGAGGAGGTGTGACGGTCAGGGTGAAACTCCCGGTGAGGCCTTCCCGATAAATCCAAACACCCTCGGATATCTATTTCCTACTGCGCCTAGTGGGCCGATCCGTTTTCCTGTATCGGTCCCCACTTCAGGTGCAGTCCCATGTTCAATCCCCCCCCGCCCTCATGGCGAGCAGTCCCCTTGCTCGTTGTCGCGTTGGCCACCGGCACCGCCCATGCCGAGATCTGGGCCATAACAGACTCAGCGCACCCACTGACCTCCGTACCAGCAGATGTGCGTGTCATCAAGCTCGATGACCAACAGCGCATCGAGGAGCAGTTGTCCCGAGAGCTGCCATCTAACCCTCACCAGGCCGCTCTCGCCGCACGCCGGCTGATGAGCACTCCGGCAGGTGCCGCACTGATGCAACAGCTGGCCACCGCCCAGCAGGGAAATGCTGATGCCTGGAGTGTCGGTGTTTCGAAGGTGCCGGCGGTGGTCGTCGATCGCCGGTATGTGGTGTACGGCCAACCCGACGTGGCAGCAGCCATGCAGACCATCAATCGTGCAAGGGGGCAATGATGGGACGAATCTCCAGACTCACCCTGACCGGTCTTCTTACAGCATCACTCCCGTTCTCAGCATCAGCGGCCATCAGTTCGGCGGCGATTGTCGCCTCCACCAGTTCGCCTACCTGCCTTGAGTACAAAGTGGTCGGCATCTGCTACTGGCTGCTCTGCACACCTGTTGGCTGCACGGTCAAAACCTCCACCAAAGTCCGGCATTACATCCCGGACGCGGTGGTATCTGCCTACGCCAATACCGGGGAAAACCCTTGGACAGAGGTGAGCCCCTTGGGGGCGCCGAATGCGTCAGCGCAAGCCGGTAATGATGGAACAACCAACCACAACGCCGAGAACAACATCGCCAAGTTCAAGGAGGCAGACGTTATTGGCCATCCTGGAGCTGCGATGTTCAGCCGGTTCGCCAGTTCCTTTGGCTATTCCTGCCACGGTGCGACCACGCCCTACGTTCCATACATGCTCAGCACGCTGGACACCCTTGCATGGCGGAACGGAGTACCCGAGTCCGTTTACCCGGAGGCCCTGATTCCGGGCATGCGTGAAGTCGGCGGCCTTCTATCGGCAGACATGTGGGGAAGCGTTTACCCACGCAGCGGCTTTATCCACCAGGTCGACGATTTTAAAGCCGGTGCTGTCATCGCCCAGCGCGCCGGCGACGTCACCACCCGTGTCGGTCAACCCCACGTGTACCTGCCAATGCGCGGTCTTGCAGAACCAGGCTACTGGCCTGCCGGCGAGCTGAAAGAAGGCGATGCCAGCACAGGAAAGTGGCAGCAACTCACGCCAACCATGAGCCCCACCTGCGCCGTATTCCCCTCCCCCGGCCCTAATGCCGACGCTGTCGACGAAGCCTACGCGTGGGCCCTGTGGCGGCCCTACTCATGCTGCCAGCGCAAGGGCCAAACCTTCCTGGGAAGCACTGACTTCCAATGAGATATGACTGGAGAGCTCAATGAATAAATTATCCATCGCGATCATTCTCGCAGCTGGCATGACCAGCACCTGGTGCATAGCCGAGGCAGCTGACCCGATCAAGGTCGAATCCCAGGGCAGCGTGATCGGAGACGACGTGCTCTACAGCATCGGTGGTGGCAGTGCTGTCCAGATGGGCAGCGCTGGCCAGATGGAGAGCATCACCGTCGGTGCCGGCTGGCAGAACAACCTGGTCTGCGGAAACATGGACCTCAGCAACACGCTGCAGAACCAGCTGAACGGTGCAACGCAAGGTTTCCAACAAATCATGGGCAGCGTCATCCAGAACGCGACCGGCGCCGTCACGTCACTGCCGGCGATGATCCTGCAGCGGGCCAATCCGGCTCTCTATAACCTGCTGACGAACGGAATCCTGCAGGCGCGCCTCGACTACGACCGATCGAAGGGAACCTGCAGGGCCATGGCCGAACGAATGGCCGACATCGCGGGTGGTCAGATGGGGTGGGGCAAGGTTGCAGAGGGGCAAAAGATGGGGCAAGCCCTGGCATCCAGCAACGACGCGGTAGCAGTGGTCGACAAGGTCGAGGAAGCGCCTGGAACTAACGGCGTGACCTGGGTAGGCGGAAAGCAGGCCGGCGGCAACGGTCAGCAGCCTATCAAAGTGGTCGGGGACGTCGCGAAGGCAGGCTATAACCTTCTCAACAACCGCGCAGCTCAGGACACCTCGAGCATTCCGCAGGCCAACTGCTCCAATGGACTGGTGTGCGGCAGTTGGGAATCTCCGGCCGAAGCCGCCCAGTTCGCAAACCGGGTCCTGGGTGAGCAGCAGATCCAAACCTGTGAAGGCTGCACCACCACCTCGACTCCGGGAGTGGGCCTGACGCCGCTGATCCAGGAAACATACGACAAGAAGCTCGCGGCGCTGCAGGAGCTCTTGAAGCCGGGAACACAGATCACCTCAGAGAAGTTGCGTGAGGCGAGCAGCGATTCCCTCCCCATTACCCGCGGGGTCGTTACTGCCCTTCGTGACGAGCGGGATCAGGCAGTACTGGCCTCCCGCCTGGCATCCGAGGTCGCTCTGGCAGATGTCCTGGAGAAAGGGCTGCAGCTGCAGCGCATGCTGATTACAGGCAGCAAGGAGCCCAACGTGAATGCTAACAAGCTGGCCGTTGAAGCCACACTCGGCCAGGTCGACACTCTTCAGCAACTCATCACCAACCTCAAGACCGAGCTCGACATGCGGCAGCAGCTCGCGAACAACTCCCCGATGAAGATCATCGAACGAGGCAAGGCGCGCTCCGAAAGCTCCCGCTCGATCTATGACGCGGCTCCTGAACAGGATCGCCTGCTACAGCTGCAGAAGCCTGCAGGCAAGGAGTGAATATGTCCGAGGATGTCGAGAAAAAAGCCCACCCCCTGAAAGTTCTGCTGGGAGGCGTGGTTCTCAGCGTGGTGATACTGCTGCTGAGCGTGTTGCTCGGCATCATCGCGATCAATCACCTGGGCGTGTTCGACGCCTGGTTGAAGTGGCGTGAAGGAAATTACCTGCCACTGCTGTTATGGCGAATTGTCCTCTACGGCATCATCGTCTTTGGCTGGTTAAAACTCAAAGCGCGCCTACCCGGGACTGAGGCAGGGCAACCATCGAAGGGGACGCAGCGGATCGAGTTCCTGGTGCTCCTGCTGTTCGTGATCATCGAGATCTCTAAAGCACCAATCACCTGGTCGGAGGTGCTATGACACTCTACACGAACGACTACCTGGAGTATTACCTCACCCTTGTAGGATGGATCATCAACAACGGGATCTGGGACATGATTTCGGACACGGGCCTGTTCGCCCTGCCCTTCATCATCATCGTGGCCCAGGAGTGGCTCAAAGTCCGAGGTGAAGGCGCCGACGAGGGCAACAAGGGAGTGCTGTCCCTGGCTCGAATTGAGACCCGGATCTACGTCGGATATGTGGTGGTATCTCTGTGCGCTGTGCCATTCATATCCGTTGGCTTTGACACTTTGCAATTCGACCAATCGCGAGGGAAGCAGTGCCAGGTGCTGACGCCAGCCCCCTCTGAGACAGGGTGGAACACAACCTTCAGCTCGTTGGCCGGCAAGAGCGCGAAGGTGCCGGTGTGGTGGGCGCTCGTACATGCGCTGTCCAAGGGGTTGAATAGCGGCGCTGTTGCAGCAATCCCCTGCGGTACGGATCTCAGGCAAATGCGCATGGAGGTGGACGCGATGAGGATCGGCAACCCCCTGCTCGCGCAAGAGGTAGCAGACTTCACCCATGATTGCTTCGGGCCTTCCCGCGCGCGCCTGTTCATGCGTCAGCCCGACATTGGGTCGATCGCGAAAGACCAGAAAGCCCTGCAAGACCTGAACTGGATCGGCTCCCACTATCTGCTGAATACTACAGGTTATTACGACACGGACTACTCCAGAACACCCCGCACATCCTGGCCGTATGACACGAAACGTGATGACGGCATGCCCCAGGTGACCGGTGGTGGTGGGTACCCCACCTGCAAGCAGTGGTGGTCTGACGGGAACATCGGCCTACGTGACCGACTGAAAGCCCAGGTCGATCCGAGCCTGCTGAACCAGTTTCTGGGATGGGCGAAGTGGCTGTCCCAGGAAGAAGTAACCGACTCGATGATTCGCCAGCTAGTGTCGCCATCCAGCCAGGTCAACGGGAGCGTCTATACAGACTATGGCGGCCAGATTGACGGAACTGTCTGGAATGGCCTTGCTCGTGCAGGGGGAACACTGGGGGTCGCCGTTGGCTCACTGGCCTTTTTCCCGGCGATGGACATGGTGCGCCAAGCCTTACCGATGGTCGTGGCCTTCCTCAAGATGGCCATGGTCATCTGCATTCCACTTGTACTCATAATCGGCGCATATCAACTTAAAGTTGCTATGACCATGTCAGTAACGATGTTCGCTCTAATTTTCGTGGACTTTTGGTTTCAACTGGCAAGATGGGTCGACAGCACAATAATCGACGTTTTGTATGGTTCGGGATCCCCGCACCTATCCTTTGATCCAGTGATGGGTTTGAACACTACCACGCAAGACGCCCTTCTAAATTTCGTAATGGGATCGATGTTCATAATTCTCCCAACGTTCTGGGTACTTGCTCTCGGCTGGGCAGGAGTTCAAACAGGAACAATTCTTAGCGGTTTATCAGAAGGCACTGGTGCAGTACAAAGGGCAGGTCAGAAAGCCGGAAACTTGGCGGAGGGAGGTATTAAATCGGTTACTGGTGGAGCGTCAAAAAGCTGAGCAAATTTAGACGATACTGGTTTAGTAGGATGAACACTGAACCAGTATCTATTTAACTGACCTTCCATAAGAGTCAAGCGGCCTTTCAAACACGTCTCGACCATACGGTGCCGCTTCATCCTCTGAAAACAGCTCAACCTTACCTAGATCAACTTTTGAAAGCGCATATAGGCCCAGAGTAAGTGAAGTGACAGTCAACAACACTGACATTAGCCAGCTCAGTGAGTTGGCTAAAATGAACGCAACTACCATGGCAAGAACTGCCCGCTTTACCCAACGGACTTTCGGATTTACGTCATGCACGCAGAAGCGCGCCACACCTCCAAGAGCCCGGCCTAAGCGGGAGGCAATCGAGTGTTTGGCTGCAGTAGTCATGGCCGATCTCCTTGCTCAATGAGAGCATCTTGCCATCAGATATACGACACCTTTGGCATTTTCGCAAGGGGTATGGCATAAAACGCCATAACCACTCATCAGGTCCACATTCATGGCCACCCACAACGTCGTCGTTCCTAAACCGATGGAGCAGTCCATAGATGATCTCGTCAACACTGGTCGCTACCAGAACTTCAGCGAGGTCGTACGGGCAGGCATACGGATGTTGCTCGAGCACGAAGCAGCTGAGGCAGCCCGGCTCGAAGCACTGCGGAACGCAACATCAGTAGGCATCATGCAGGTCGAAGCAGGCCAGTACGATGAAATCGATCCGTCCAATCTGGCAGCCTACCTGGACAATCTTGGAAGACTAGCGGGCGACAAAGCATGAGTAGGGTCATGGTTCGCATGACACCCCAGGCACGCATCGACATTGCCGATACGCTTCGCTTCACTGAGGTGAGGCTCGGTCGGTCCGTCAGGAATCGGTACCAAGACTTGCTGCAGGAGACGTTCCTCGCCCTAGCTGAACAGCCGACGCCGGTAGATAGCAAAATGCGTGATGAGCTTTCCCCGGGCCTTCGCAGCCTGCATCTGTCATTCAACGTGCTGCAGATGACTGACGGTCGTGTGATTAGACCTCGACATATCGTGTTCTACCGAACTGGGACAGCTCAAATCGTTGAGATACTACGAGTCCTCCACGATGCTATGGAGGTCGCGCAGAATTTGAAACACCTGCATCAGCAGTAAAGGGTAAATGGCTCAGCAGCAAATGGGCTTGAATGGATAATGGAATGGACCAGAAGGGTAAAAGCCTTACCTGAAAGGGCTGAAAAACTGAAAGGGCGTCAAGGAGTTAACCGATGAGCTTCTTAGGGAAAATGGTCCGCCTTGCTACGGTACACCCCCCGTTCATAAACAGCATGAGCAAGGACTTTAGAGACGAAGCAAATGCAGCTTTCGCCGCAAAGCTTAAACGTAGCAAGTTATACATGATCGGGGCTAGGCCCCGGACAGAGTTTGGCGATGTACGAATCGTCGACACAGCAAATGACATTGCTCGGGTAGAAATTAAGCTAGCAGGAAAGACAGTTGACTGGGGCTATATTAATCTGCAAGCAAATGTACCCCTTGGGGGAGCGGTATATGCGGCCTGGGATGACCAAATAATTCAGATCGGACACAGCCGCCCAGCTCCTGGTGAGAAGATGCACTCACACACCTGGTATACCCCCGATTCAGTGTACTGGGAAAAATCTAGAGGCAATCCAAACTTACAAGGATTCAACAATCACGGCATTGTTTGTAACTACGACTTACTTTATGTTGGGATAGCAAACAAGCAGGATAGTTTCGAGCGACTGTTAAATAAAGCTCATAAAGGTCGTGTTGAGATCCTTACAGAAGAACAGATTCGCTACCCAACCCCATCGAATCGAGTTTCAGACGAAATCGTATTGTTTTTCTTCGACATTGACCCACTTGTCATTCAGACATGGGCACCTGAGGACGAAATGGATGACATGGTTTTGGATATTAATAGCTCGCGCACTATAGCAGATGCCGAGAAAGCATTTGTTAGCCTACTGAAACCAGAGTACAACAATGTTCAGTTCAAAGAGTATCCAAGAGGAAAGGATGGTCTGTACGGTTCTGGCTTCAACGTCTATCAATACGTAATATTTGAAAATTTCACTTTTAACACACCATCTGGAACGTTTAATGGCTCAAGAAACGAATTTGGGCTTGGTAGCTCCGGGCACACCATCGTCGTAGAGGGGGACAATGTGACGCTTTACCCACCCGAATGATGGCCATCTGCCAAGAAATCCACTCCCCTCGGAATTCGCTTTACCGTTGATGCCATCTTGGCATTAAGAGAAAAGCCCGCTCCATGCACACCCCATGGAGCACCCTATGCAACTCCTCTCCTGGTTGAGCCGCAAACCGGCTCAACCAACACCAGAAGCCTCACCGCAGGGCTTCCACCTGCCCGCGAAGGCTTCTGCTCTGCTGCAGAGCCCCCTCCGCCAGCAGCTCCTGGAGAATATCTGGCGGCGAGCTTCGCTCTCACGAGCTCAGTTCAACACCCTGTACCTCAAGCCGCTCGAGCGCTACGCAGAGCTGGTGCAGCTGCTCCCTGCTTCTGAAAACCATCACCATGCCCACCTTGGGGGCCTCCTGGACCATGGCCTGGAGATCATGGCTTACGCCCTCAAGATCCGTCAGACACACCTTCTGCCGATCGGAGCGCCACCGGAGTCGCAGTCGGCCCAAGCTGAGGCATGGACCGCTGCCGCAGCGTACGGTGCGCTGCTGCACGATTTGGGAAAGATCGCTGTTGACCTCCGCGTGGAGCTCGAGGATGGCCAAGCATGGCACCCGTGGCATGGACCAATTAGCCGCCCCTACCGGTTCAAGTACGTCAAAGGGAGGGAGTACCAGCTACACGGTGCTGCTTCAGCCTTGGTGTATATACAGGTCCTGGACAACGAGATTCTCGACTGGCTCAGTGGTTTTCCTGAACTATGGAGGCAGCTGATCTACCTCCTCGCAGGTCAATACGAGCATGCCGGCATCCTCGGCGAAATTGTCGTCCAGGCAGACAAAGCATCGGTTGCCCAACAACTGGGAGGAAATCCGGAGCGCGCGCTTACAGCCCCCAGACAATCACTGCAGCGGCAACTCGCCGACGGCCTGCGATTCCTGGTGCGGGAGAAACTCAAGCTCAATCACCCGGAAGGACCTGCAGATGGCTGGCTGACCCAGGATGCGCTTTGGCTGGTGAGTAAGCCTGCAGCAGATCAGCTTCGGGCATACATGCTGACCCAGGGTATTGAGGGAGTGCCAACCTCCAATGCCCCATTCTTCAACATGCTGCAGGACCAGGCGATCATCCAGACCAATGCCCAGGATAAAGCTATCTGGAAAGCCACCATCGACAACGGCCGCGGTTGGAAGAACAGCTTCACCTTCCTGAAAATCTCGCCGGCACTCGTATGGCCAAATCCGGACGACCGACCTCCTCCATATGAGGGCAACCTAACCCTTGAGCAGGAACCGGTTGCAGTCATCGAGGCGGGCAGCAATGAGCATAACGTCTGTGAAATATCGGATGAGCCAGTCGATGGTACAAGCCTAGCCCCTCGACTGGCGCCACAGCCCAGACCGCTGGTGCAGCCGGGTCCATCAACTGATCTCCAATCATCTGAGCGCGAGGAACTGCTGTCGCTGTATAGTGATATCACTGGGCCATCAGTTGAGCCAAGTGCTAGCAATGGCTCAGCAGCCGCCTTCCCTCTCGATCATGGACATGAGGAGGATGAAACGGCTGAGGATTCTATAGCAGCCACAGCAAGGAATGCTGCACGGAACGATGTCACCACAATGCCTACCAGTAATGCGCTAGGAGGGGCTTTCGTCGCTTGGGTTAAAGCAGGTGTTGCCTCTCACAAATTGATCATCAACGATACCAAAGCCCTAGTCCACACAGTCGACGACACTGTAATGCTAGTCACCCCAGGGATCTTCAAGCGATATGTGCTTGAACATCCTGGGCTCGAAAAAAGCATCGGAAAATCTGGATCAGCAACTTGGCAGTACGTACAACGTGCTTTTGAAAAAGAAAAGACTCACGTCAAAACCAATGATCAGCTGAATATCTGGACCTATGATGTGATAGGTCCAAGAAAAACATCTCAGTTGAGAGGCTATGTTCTCAAAGATCCGGGGTTAATATTTTCAGAGCAGCCTATGAACAACCCTAGTTTACGAAGGGTGACGGAAGGGGCTGCCAAATGACGCCCCAGAAACTGCTGAACGAGTATCTGGCCGACCATGATTTAAGACAGGCTAGCGCTAAGACATATAGTGCAGCGATCAAATCGCTGGAAAAACATTTTGGCAAATGTACAGAAGTCGAGTCGATTGATCGACGTGCCATTCTCGCCTGGCGAAACAAGGTCGTCGATGGAGGACTATCAAAGCGTAGCTGGAATACCTATTCAAATCATCTGCGCACGATATGGGGTTACGGGATTGAGTATGGAATACTCTCAGACTCCATTGCCAACCCTTTTAAAAAGACCACACTTATTCCACCAAAGCGGCCCAGCAAGATAATTGGAGGCGATGCGATCAAAAGCGCACGAAGGTGGCTCACCAGCCTCGTAGCAGAGGAGGAGAGCACTGGAGCTCGAGCGAAAATCACGCCGGCCTGGTTTTGGCTAGCCACGTTCGAGATTTTTTACTACACAGGTATCCGCCTGAACGCGTTGCTCTGCATCAGATTAAAAGATATTGATTGGACCAAGAAGCTCATATATGTGAATGCTGAAACAGAGAAAACTCACAGAGGATTCTGTATTCCCATAATGAAGGGGCTTGAGCCACATATAGAAAGAATCGTTACTGCTGCCAGAAACATGGGTTTCAGGGATGAAGATCAGCTATTCAATGTAAACCGATTTTCGATCCATTACAGATCTAAAACGATGAACATTCATCAAATTGAAGATATGTTCAAAAAGCTTACTCATGCGTTTGGCATTAGGATGACGCCTCACAGATTTAGGCACACTCTGGCGACCGATTTAATGCGGCAACCAGAACGCAATATTCATTTGACAAAAGCACTACTAAACCATTCGAACATAGCGACGACGATGAGTTATATCGAAGTCGACTATGAACATATGCGAGCTGTACTCGACGAACGGAGCCTGCACCAAGGAGCGATTAGATTTGAACGCCGAGAAGATCCCTCCCGGCCTGAATCCTCTCAACCAAAAGCGCTGCCACAGCAAGTGGATAGTAGTCGCCAAAATCCTTCAGATTCTGTTGAAGACTCTACGAACGTTGCCAAAGAAAAAACCGGTGATTTAAGTGAAATAAAGGTTTCTTCAGCGCACGAATTATTTCTAGCGCTGCCAAAACAGAAGCGCCCAAGGAAATATCCGCTGGAGCAGATCTCCACACTGACGACCGGGCTCTCCCACGAACTGGGATGGGATGGACCAGGTACCTTATGGGCTGACCTCGGAATCCCTCCGTGCAGTCCCTCTGAGGACTCTTTCGACTCTGGAGCGCTAATGGAGCAAGCGTCACCTCTCAGCGCCGCTGGGTCGTACAGGTGGACCTGACGCCTCATCGTTAGCCTTTTTATTTTGCGAAGGATGCCGGGGGAGGTAGGACCAACCGTGGCCAGAAATCGACGATCTGCATCAACTGAGCGGATGTGCTTTAAGAGATTGTCCCGTTTCACTACGGGCGAGCAGCATGCCAGTCCAGCTAGTGGGTGTGTTGGGAAAGCTAAACGAAAAAGCCCGCAGACCGGTGCGGCCGCGGGCTATTCCATATTGACATCACGCTGAAGCGCGCCTAAGGTTCGCTCCAGACGGCTGCAAGACTAGACAATGGCTGGCAAGCCCCCCTCTCTAGTACTCACGAACCGCTGTGAAAATGGTGGGTCGTGTAGGATTCGAACCTACGACCAATTGGTTAAAAGCCAACTGCTCTACCAACTGAGCTAACGACCCGTTGGATGGCGCGTATAATACTGATTTCTAACGGGAAATCAACACCCCATCGCAAAATAATTCAAAAATATCGCGTCGGGTCCTGAATACCGGCCGCTGCGAAGCCTTCGGCACGCAGGCGGCAGCTGTCGCACTTGCCGCAGGCTCGTCCGTCATCGTCCGCCTGATAGCAGGAAACGGTGAGGCTGTAGTCCACTCCACGCGCGATGCCCGCCTGGACGATCTGTGCCTTGCTGAGGTTCTGCAGCGGTGCCTGGATGCGGAAGCCCTGCCCTTCCACGCCGGCCTTGGTCGCCAGGTTGGCCATGCGCTCGAAGGCTTCGACGAACTCGGGACGGCAGTCAGGGTAGCCGGAATAATCCACGGCGTTGACACCGATGAAGATGTCGCGTGCCTGCAATACTTCGGCCCAGCCCAGGGCCAGGGAGAGGAACACCGTGTTGCGCGCCGGCACGTAGGTTACCGGAATGCCTTCACTAGGAGCCTCGGGGACGTCGATGCTGCTGTCGGTCAGGGCCGAGCCGCCGATGCCATTCAGATTCAAGCCAATCACCTTATGCTCCACGACACCCAGGTCACGGGCGACCCGGGCGGCGGCATCCAGCTCGGCGCGGTGGCGCTGGCCGTAATCGAAGCTCATGGTGTAGCACTGGTAGCCCTCGGCCTTTGCCATGGCAACCACAGTGGCCGAATCCAGCCCGCCGGACAGCAGAATTACCGCACGTTTCTCAGTCATTGCAGAAGCTCCTCTCAGCGTCCCGGCTCATCGTTCCAGAGCAGTTTGTGCAACTGCATCTGCAAGCGAACCGGCAGGTTGTCGGCGACGATCCAGTCAGCCAGATCAGTGACGTTCAGTTCATGGTGGCTGGGCGAGAACAGGACTTCGCCGGCACGCTTGTCGAGCCCGTACTGGGTCAGCTTGGACACCGCCCAGTCGTAGTCCTCCCGCGAGCAGAGCACGAACTTGACCTGGTCGTTGGCGGTCAGCAGTTCGATGTTCTCGTAGCGGTTGCGGTGGACTTCGGCGGAACCAGGGGTCTTCAGGTCCACCACGCGACTGACCCGCTCATCGACGGCGGAGATATCCATCGAACCACTGGTTTCCAGGGAGACCTCGTAGCCGGCGTCACACAGCTGCTTCAGCAGGGGAATGACGTTCGGCTGGGCCAGTGGCTCGCCACCCGTTACACACACGTAGCGCGGGCGATAGCTGGCGACCTGCTCCAGCAGCGAGTCGAGGGTGCGAAGAGTGCCGCCACTGAAGGCGTAGGCGCTGTCGCAGTACTGGCAGCGCAGCGGACAGCCGGTGAGACGCACGAATACCGTGGGCAGCCCAGCGGTGCGCGTTTCACCCTGCAAAGAGTAAAAGACTTCGGTGATGCGTAATGTGTCTTGCATAGTCGCCACGGGCTGGACAGCTGAACAGGCTGTCCGCCTCCGTCAGGCACCGCCGCGAACTCGACATAGCGTTATTCGCGGCAGCGTTTCAATAAAAGGGGGCAGATTCTAACGAAAAAACCCGCGACAGGCGCGGGTTTCTTTCAAACGCTGTGATTCAGAGCTTCTGCAGGTCGCGTTGGGCGAGCTGGGCAGCCGAAGTACCAGGATACTGGGTCACCACCTGCTGGAGGATGCCCTTGACCCGATCGGTATGACCGAGACGGCGCTCCACGTCGGCCAGCTTGTACAGCGAGTCCGGCACCTTGTTGTGCTTCGGATATAGCTGGCTGACCTTGGCGAAGGCCTGGCCTGCGCCTTGCAGGTCGCCTTTGGCCAGGTTCACTTCACCCAGCCAATACTGGGCGTTGCCGGCGTACTGGCTGTTCGGGTACTTGCGCAGGAAGGCATTGAACGCCTGGGCGGCCTTGTCGAAATCCTTGGCCTTGATCAGGTCGAACGCTGCATCGTAGTACAGCTTTTCCTTCGCCGGATCACCCGGTTCGCTGCTTGCGGCCGGCTGGTTGGCCGCTGCCGCAGTGTTGCCGGCGGCCGGCGCAGTCGCGCCACCGTCAGCGGAATTCTCGGAGGTTGCAGACGGAGCCGGAGCCGCGCCGCTGGAGATACGCCGATCCAGGTCCTGGTAACGCTCCAGGCCCTCCTGTTTCAGGCGGGATACTTCATTCTGCAGGATCTCGATGGTGTTCTGCTGCCGATCGATCTGTTCCTGCATTTGTTGCAACTGCATGAAAAGCTGGCCCTGCGCCGAGGCAGGGGTCGAAACCCCTCCCCCGGCGTAGGCGCCGTTCGTACCGTAACCTGCCGGCGGATAACTGCTTGCGCCGTTATATCCACCAGCATTGTCATCGACAACAGGAACCTCGGCCGCTGCCACGAGAGGCAGGGCGAGAGCCAGGACGGTTACAGCACGACGGCACGCTCGCATATCGAATTACTTACGCAGTTCGACGCGACGGTTTTGAGCCCAGGACTGCTCGTCGTTGCCGGTGGCAACTGGACGCTCTTCGCCGTAGGAAACCAGTTCCAGCTGGGCTGGGGAAACGCCTTGCAGCACCAGGTAGCGCTGAACGGCCTTGGCACGACGCTCGCCCAGAGCCATGTTGTACTCGCGAGTACCGCGCTCGTCGGTGTTGCCTTCCAGGACGACGCGAGCGCCGTTGGCTTTCAGGTCCTTGGCGTGAACGTCCAGGGCGCGCATGGCTTCTGGCTTCAGGTCCGAGCTGTCGTATTCGAAGTAGAAGGTGGTGATTGCGCGCAGAGCAGCTTCTTCGCTCAGGCTGCCGTCGACGGCACCGGTGTTTGCGCCGTAGCCAGCGTTTGGATCAACAGCGCCTTCGCCAGCGTTGTCACCGCCTTTCGAGGAGCAACCTACAGCTACGGCCATGGCCAGAGCCAGCGCAGCAAACTTACCAAACTTCAGCATTTCCATCGTGAAACTCCTAATGAACCCCAGTGTGTTAAGTAAAACGTATATCGCCGCATCAGTTCAGGTAAGGGGACCAGGACGGTTCTCTGACTTCGCCTTGAGCGGTAGGAAGCGGGAGCCTCACGCGTCCATTGAGAGAGACGAGCATCAAGACTCCCCGGCCCTGCTGGCGGGTGGCGTAGATTAGCATGGTGCCGTTTGGCGCAACAGTGGGAGACTCATCAAGGTTGGTATCCGTGAGGATCTTTACACTGCCGCGCTGCAGGTCTTGTGCAGCCACTTTGAAGTTGGTGAAACCGTCCTGGCGGTGGATCATCACCAGAGTCTTTTCATCCGCCGAAAGTTTCGGGTTGGCGTTGTAGTTGCCGACGAAAGTCACGCGCTCGGCGCCGCCGCTGCCGATGGTGGTCTTGTAGATCTGCGGCTTGCCGCCACGGTCCGAAGTGAAGTACAGGGTCGAACCGTCCTTGCCGAAGAAAGGCTCGGTGTCGATGGCCGGGTTGTTGGTCACACGGGTCAGCTGCCGCGAGCCCATGTCCATCACGTAGATCTCCGGGTTGCCGTCGCGCGACAGCACGAACGCCAGGCGGTTGCCATCAGGCGACCAGGCCGGAGCACCGTTCAGGCCTTCGAAGTTGGTGATCTGCTCGCGGCGGCCGGTATCGATGTGCTGCACGAAAATGCGCGGGCGACGCTGCTCGAAGGACACATAGGCGATGCGCTTGCCATCCGGCGCGAAGCGCGGCGACAGGATCGGCTCGCGGGATTGCAGCAGGGTCACTGCACGAGCGCCGTCGTAGTCGGAGCGCTGAAGGGTGTAGCGGGTGCTGTTGGCGGAGAAACGCTCGGCCGTCACGTAGAGCATGCGGGTCGAGAATGCGCCCTTGATGCCGGTGAGTTTCTCGAACGACTGGTCGGCGATGTAGTGGGACATGTCGCGCAACTGGTCGACGGTGCCCGACACGCTGCCGGTCAGCACTTGCTGCTCGGTGGCAACGTTGAACAGCGCGTACTGCACCTGCAGGCGACCGCCCGCCGGCACGATGCTGCCGACCATCACGTACTGCGCACCCAGCGCTTTCCAGTCGCGGAAGATGACTTCGCTGGCCTGGCTCGGCTGGCTGATCATGTTCTGTCGCGGAATCGGCGAGTAGTAACCCGAGTTGCGCAGGTCATTGCCGATGATGTCGGCCATGTCCTCGGGCAGGACGCTGCCGCCCTGCAGACCGAAAGGCACTACGGCGATCGGGGTGGCCCGGTCGCTGCCGCTGGTCACCAGGATGTTCTTTTCTTCTGCGTTGGCCATCCCTGCTGCACAGCAGAGAACGACCAGCAGTCCTCTAAGAAGGTTAATCACAAGGCTAGGTCCTCAGGTGTGAATGTCATCTTGAATGAACGATACGGATTGAATTCGCTCGGTTTCAAACCCTGCATTTCGGTCAGGCGCCCGATGTTCTTGACAGCCGCCACGGCGGAGCTGTCGAACGGACCGTCACCACTGGAGCGTGCGACGCTGACGTTGGTGATGGTGCCATCGGGCAACATGTTGATCTGCAGGACCACTGTCATGTTCTTGCGCGCAGAAGGTGGTCGCGCCCAGCCTTCGGCTGCCCGTGCCCGGATCAGGTCGTCGAAGTCGCCGGCGACCTGGTCGCCCTGCTCGTCCGCCAGTGCCTGCTGGCGCTCGGTGGTGTCGGACAGCAGCTCGGCCAGGGCCTGGGCTTTCTTGTCTTCCGCCGCCTTGCGGGCTGCCTCGGTGGCCTTTTTCTTGGCCGCGTCGGCTGCTGCTTTCTTCTTCGCTTCCTCGGCTGCCTTCTTCTTCGCTTCTTCAGCGGCGGCCGCTTTTTTCTTCGCGTCCTCGGCGGCCTTCTTCTTGGCGTCCTCGGCTGCTTTTTTCTTGGCCTCTTCAGCCGCTTGCTTCTTCGCCTCTTCTTCAGCCTTTTTCTTGGCTTCGTCCTCGGCCTTCTTCTTGGCAATATCGGCGAGCTGCTTCTCTTCGGCCTTCTTGGCTTCCTCGGCTTTCTTCGCCGCCTCGGCCTTCTTCGCCTCGTCAGCAGCCTTGGCCTGCTCGGCCTTCTTCGCTTCTGCAGCCGCGCGCGCTTCCTCGGCCTTTTGAGCCGCCTCTTCTTTCTTTTGTTCCGCGGCCTTCACAGCCTCCTGTTTCTGCTGCTCGACCTTCTTCTGCTCCATCTGTTCTTCTTCGGTCTGGCGCGAAGCGGTCTTCTTCGCTTCCCCGGCAATCTTCTGATTGGTCTGGGTAGTGGCCTGACTCTTGGACTTCAGCTGGTACAGGGTAGCCTGGACGATAGGCTTGGACGGCGGCAGTTCAGGGGTCATGGCGAAGCTGACGAACAGCATGCCGAACACCAGGACGTGCAGCGCGATGGCCCAGATACTGGGCCAGAAGTAGCTTTCCGAGGCGGATGGCTCTCGCTGTTGCATCAGGGCGCCTCGGTAATCAGGCCAACGTTACCGACACCGGCCTTCTGCAACCCGCCCATGGCGCCCATTACCGCACCATAGTCGACAGCCTTGTCGCCACGGATGAAGACCTGGGTCTGTTTGCCCTGATCACGGCCGGCGGCGATGATCTTGGTCACCGCGTCGGTCATTTGCGGCAAGGTCATGGCCTTGTCCATCTGCTTGTCGGTGTCGACTTCGCTGCCAAGGTTCCAGTAGTAGGTCTTGTCGGCCTTGATCGAAATGGTCAGGACCTGGACGTTGTTGTCCTGCGGCAAGGCTTCGCTGGAAACCTTGGGCAGATCGACCTTCACGCCCTGGTTGAGCATGGGTGCGGTGACCATGAAGATGACCAGCAGTACCAACATCACATCGATGTAGGGCACCACGTTCATCTCGGCGACCGGCTTGCGTTTCTGGCGAACTCGGGCCATGGGTGTCTACCTGATCACTCTTCGCTGGTGTGCACTTTGCGGTGCAGGATGGCCTGGAACTCGTCGGCGAACGTGTAGTAGCGACCGATCAGCACTTCACTGCGGGCAGAGAAACGGTTGTAGGCGATAACCGCCGGAATCGCGGCGAACAGGCCGATCGCGGTGGCGATCAACGCTTCGGCGATGCCCGGGGCAACGGTGGCCAGGGTGGCCTGTTGTGCCGAGGCCAGGCCACGGAAGGAGTTCATGATGCCCCAGACGGTACCGAACAGGCCGATGTACGGGCTGGTGGAGCCGACGGTGGCGAGGAACGGCAGGCTCTGCTCGAGTTTTTCTTCCTCGCGGGAGATGGCCACGCGCATGGCACGACCGACGCCTTCCATCACCGCGTCAGGATCGACGCCCGGCTGCTGGCGCAGACGGGAAAACTCCTTGAAGCCGGCCCGGAAGACCTGCTCTACCCCGGAATCCGGATCGGGATTGCTCCCTGCCTGGCGATACAGCTTGGACAGGTCGATACCCGACCAGAAGCGCTCTTCGAAGCTGTCCAGGGCACGACGACCGGCGCGCAGCATGGTGCTGCGCTGAAAAATCATGATCCATGAAGTCACCGATGCGGCAACCAGTGCCAGCATGACCAGCTGCACCACGATGCTGGCATTGCTGACCAGGCTCCACATGGAGGTATGGTCGACGACGTTAGCTTCCACGCTTAATCTCCTGCGTTTGAATGAATGCCCGGACTGCCCGCCTCGACGAAGGCCGCTCGCAGTTCGGGGGGAATAGCCCGGGGTTTGAAGGTATCGGCGCGCACACAGGCCACCAGGAACTGCCCTTCGCAGAGCAGCGTTGCATCACTTTCGCGCCAGACCTGCTGCACGAAGCGCAGGCTGGCACGGTTCAATTCAAGCACTTGCGCGGTCACCCGCAATTCGTCGTCCAGTCGTGCCGGCGCGTGGTAGCGCGCTTCGCTGGAGTGAACCACGAACAAGGTGTTCTGCTGCGCCAGTTGCGACTGGGCAAAGCCCAGGTCGCGCAGCCTTTCGGTGCGGGCGCGCTCCATGAATTTCAGATAATTGACGTAATACACCACGCCGCCCGCATCGGTGTCCTCGTAATAAACGCGACAGCGATGTGCGAACGGCTCGACCCCATTTTGCGCGCGCATACTCTAGTGCTAACTCCTCAGCTTGCCAATCCGCCCAACCAACTGTTTTTGCGGATCATGTCGTATTGCTAGCGCCGTCATGGCCAGTCGGCGATTAGGACCACAAATCCGCAAGATAAATCTGTCACGCATCATCCGAATCAGAAAAATCGCTACCGGATGCTTCACCCAACTGTTTCGGAATGTTCAGCCCGAAGTGCAGATAGGCATGACGGGTCACCACCCGCCCCGGGGCGTACGCATGATGTAGCCCTGCTGGATCAGATAGGGCTCCAGCACATCCTCGATGGTGTGACGCTCCTCGCTGATCGCCGCCGCCAGGCTGTCCACGCCTACCGGGCCGCCATCGAACTTCTCGATCATGGTCAGCAACAGGCGGCGGTCCTGATGATCGAAGCCACGCTCGTCGACATCCAGCAGGTTCAGCGCCATATCCGCCACGCCCTTGGTGATCTCGCCCTTGCCGCGCACTTCGGCGTAATCGCGCACCCTGCGCAACAAACGGTTGGCGATCCGCGGCGTTCCACGGGCACGGCGGGCAATTTCGAAGGCGCCCTCTTCCTCGATGGGCAGCCCGAGAATACCGCCGGAACGGCTGACGATGGTGGCCAGGTCGGCGTTGCTGTAGAACTCAAGACGCTGGACGATACCGAATCGGTCACGCAGCGGATTGGTCAGCATCCCGGCACGGGTGGTAGCGCCGACCAGGGTGAATGGCGGCAGGTCGAGCTTGATCGAGCGCGCCGCAGGCCCTTCGCCGATCATGATGTCCAGCTGGAAGTCTTCCATGGCTGGATACAGCACTTCCTCGACCACCGGCGACAGGCGATGGATCTCGTCGATGAACAGCACGTCGTGCGGTTCGAGATTGGTCAGCAGCGCGGCCAGGTCGCCCGGACGCTCCAGGATGGGCCCCGACGTGCTCTTGATCGACACGCCCATTTCCTGGGCGATGATATTGGCCAGGGTGGTCTTGCCCAACCCCGGCGGGCCGAAGATCAGGGTGTGGTCGAGAGATTCGCTACGGTTGCGCGCGGCCTGGATGAACAGCGCCATCTGCTCGCGCACCACCGGCTGGCCGATGTATTCGGCCAGGCGCAGCGGGCGTATCGCCCGGTCCTGGACTTCTTCCCGGTCGCGCCCGGTGGCGGTTATCAAACGGTCGGCTTCGATCACTTAAATCATCCCTTTCAGGCTGCGCCGGATCAGCTCTTCGCTGCTCAGGCCCTTGGCATCCACGGCGGCCACCGCGCGGCTGGCCTCCTGGGGTTTGTAGCCCAGGGAAATCAGGGCGCTGACCGCGTCGGCTTCGGCGCTGGATACGGTCGCCAGTGGCGCAGGACCATTCGGCACCAGCTGGAACATGCTCGGCACCGTCTCCCAGGCCTTGAAGCGATCCTTCAGCTCGACCAGCAGACGCTCGGCGGTTTTCTTGCCGACTCCCGGCACCTTGACCAAGGCCGACGCATCCTGCGCCTGGACACAGCGCACCAGTTCATCGACATCCAGGCCGGACATCAGCGCCAGGGCCAGCTTGGGACCGACGCCATTGAGCCGGATCAATTCGCGGAACAGCTCCCGCTCGCGCTTTTCAAAGAAGCCATAAAGCAGGTGGGCATCCTCGCGCACGATCAGGTGCGTGTGCAAGGTTACGGTTTCCCCCACCTTCGGCAGGCGATAGAGGGTCGTCATCGGCACTTCCAGCTCGTAGCCGAGGCCATTGATATCGACAATCAGGTGCGGCGGCTGCTTTTCAGCCAAGGTGCCGCGCAAACGTCCAATCACGCTCGGATCCTTTCTCGTGAGCGCCGCGGTCAACCGGCAGCGCTTCTATATAAAGCAGGGATGCTATCAGAGACGCAGCCGTCCGTTGCGACTGCGCGCCACACCCAGGCCATGCGGTACCAGGCTGGAACGGGTATGGGCGTGACACAGGGCGATGGCCAGGGCGTCCGAGGCATCGATCTGTGGCTTCTGCGTCAGCTTGAGCAGATGCATGACCATCATCTGCACCGCCTCCTTGTTCGCGCCGCCACTGCCAGCCACTGCCTGCTTGACCTGGCTGGCCGTGTATTCGGCAATTTCCAGCCCGGCCTCGGCCGCCGCGACTATGGCCGCGCCCCGGGCCTGGCCGAGCTTGAGCGCAGAGTCGGCGTTGCGGGCCATGAACACCCGCTCGATGCCCATGGTTACCGGACCATGCTGACGGATGATCTCGCTCACGCCACGAAACACGATTTGCAGGCGCTCATGCAGCTCGCCGCTGCCCGTGCGGATACATCCCGACGCCACGTACTCGCAGCCGCGTCCGGTATGGCGAACCACACCGTAACCGGTTATCCGCGAGCCGGGGTCGATACCAAGAATCAGAGTCATTGCACCTGCGCCGTGTTGCACATACAAAAAGCCGGCCCCGCCTCCAGGGCGGGACCGGCCTCGGACAATGCAGAAAAACCTTAGCCGAGCTGTTCCATGATCTCGTCAGGAATTTCAGCATTGGAATAGACGTTTTGCACGTCGTCCAGGTCTTCCAGCATGTCGATCAGCTTCAGTACCTTCTGCGCACCGTCCAGGTCCAGCTCGGCGCTGGTGGTCGGCTGCATCACGATTTCCGCGTCAGAGGCCTTGAAGCCCGCGGCTTCCAGGGCGCTGCGCACGGCATAGAAGCTGGCGAACGAGGTGAACACATCGAAGGAGCCGTCGCCATTGCTGACCACGTCATCGGCGTCGGCTTCCATTGCCGCTTCCATCAGGGCGTCTTCATCGACGCCTTCGCCGAAGCTGATCTGCCCCTTGCGTTCGAACAGGTAGGCGACGGAGCCGTCGGTACCGAGATTACCGCCGCACTTGCTGAAGGCATGACGCACGGCCGCTGCGGTCCGGTTGCGGTTGTCGGTCATGGCCTCGACCATGATCGCCACGCCGCCCGGGCCGTAGCCCTCGTAGCTCAGTTCCTCGACGTTGTCCGCTTCGGCAGTGCCGGCGCCACGGGCGATGGCACGGTCGATGATGTCGCGGCTCATGTTCGCACCCAGCGCCTTGTCCAGCGCCAGGCGCAGACGCGGGTTGGACGCAGGGTCGCCACCGCCCTGCTTGGCAGCGACGGTCAGCTCACGAATCCATTTGGTGAAGATCTTGCCTCTCTTGGCATCCTGGCGCTCTTTGCGGTGCTTGATGTTCGCCCACTTGGAATGACCCGCCATAACTGACTCCAAAAATCCTTGAAACAAAATCAAGTGCCTTACCGCCGATGCGGAAGACACGACTGAATCGGGGTGCCTTAAAGCGAAGACGCATCCCGTGGGATGCGCCTTTCAGACCGGCTTACTCGGCCTTCTGCTGCTCACGCAGGCGAATGTGCAGCTCGCGCAGCGCCTTGGCATCGACCAGGCCCGGGGCCTGGGTCATGACGCAGGCAGCGCTCTGGGTTTTCGGGAAGGCGATCACTTCACGGATCGACTGGGCGCCGGTCATCAACATGACCAGGCGGTCCAGACCGAAGGCCAGGCCACCGTGTGGCGGTGCACCGAACTTCAGGGCGTCGAGCAGGAAGCCGAATTTCTCTTCCTGTTCCGCCGCCTCGATACCCAGCAGGCGGAATACCGCCTGTTGCATTTCCTTGCGATGGATACGGATCGAACCGCCACCCAGCTCGGTACCGTTCAGCACCATGTCGTAAGCGCGGGACAGCGCGGTAGCCGGGTTGGCTTCCAGCTCTTCCGGAGTGCACTTCGGTGCGGTGAACGGGTGGTGCAGCGCGGTGAAACTGCCGTCTTCGTTTTCCTCGAACATCGGGAAGTCGACGACCCACATCGGCGCCCACTCGCAGGTGTACAGGTTGAAGTCGGCACCCAGCTTGATACGCAGCGCGCCCAGGGCCTCGCTGACGATCTTGGTCTTGTCGGCGCCGAAGAAAACGATGTCGCCATCGACCGCGCCGACGCGATCCAGGATCACGTTCAGGTTGGCCTCGGGAATGTTCTTGACGATCGGCGACTGCAGGCCTTCGACGCCCTTGGCGCGCTCGTTGACCTTGATGTAGGCCAGGCCCTTGGCACCGTAGATGCCGACGAACCGGGTGTACTCGTCGATCTTGCTGCGCGGCATGCTCGCGCCGCCCGGCAGGCGCAGGGCGGTAACGCGGCACTTCGGATCGTTGGCCGGGCCGGCGAACACCTTGAAATCGACATCCTTCAACTGGTCGGCGACATCGACCAGTTCCAGCGGGATACGCAGGTCAGGCTTGTCGGAACCGTAGCGGCGCTGGGCTTCCTCGAAGGTCATGTGCGGGAATTCGCCGAATTCCAGGTCCAGGACTTCCTTGAACAGCTTGCGGATCATGCTTTCGGTCAGGCCCATGATCTCGGACTCATCGAGGAAGCTGGTCTCGATGTCGATCTGGGTGAACTCGGGCTGGCGGTCGGCACGCAGGTCTTCGTCACGGAAGCACTTGGCGATCTGGTAGTAACGGTCGAAGCCGGCGACCATCAGCAACTGCTTGAACAGCTGCGGCGATTGCGGCAGGGCGAAGAAGCTGCCGGCGTGGGTACGGCTCGGCACCAGGTAGTCGCGTGCACCTTCCGGCGTGGCGCGGGTAAGGATCGGCGTTTCGACGTCGAGGAAACCGTTCTCGTCGAGGAACCGGCGGATGCTCGAAGTGATGCGCGAACGCAGGCGCAGTTTCTCGGCCATCTCCGGACGACGCAAGTCGATGAAGCGATAGCGCAGGCGGGTTTCCTCGCCGACGTCGGAGTATTCGTTCAGCGGGAACGGCGGGGTTTCCGCTTCGTTCAGCACTTCAAGGTCGTAGCCCAGCACTTCGATGGCGCCCGACGCCATGTTCGGGTTGACCGCGCCGGCAGGACGCAGGCGCACGCGGCCGGTGATCTTCACCACATACTCGCTGCGCACGCGATCGGCGGCGGCGAAGCTGTCGGCGCGATCAGGATCGAACACGACCTGGGCCATGCCTTCGCGATCGCGGATATCGAGGAAGATCACCCCGCCGTGGTCGCGACGACGATGAACCCAGCCGCAAAGGGTGATTTCCTGACCGTCCAGGCTCTCGTTCAGTTGGCCGCAATAGTGGCTGCGCATCATGATGGTGGTTTCGCTTCTCGTCATTCGTGAATTCGTTCAGGCCCGGGCTAGTACGATGGGTACGGGCCCTGGCGGCCGCAAAGGGTCAATAGTGCAAGACCCGGGCAGTACAGTTCAACTCAGTCGCCGTTGCCGGCCAGATTCTTTTTCGCACCGGTCTTGAAATCGGTTTCGTACCAGCCCTTGCCGCTCAGGCGAAAACCGGGGGCGGACAGGACCTTTTTCAGTTCGGGCTGCTGGCAGGCGGGACAGTCGGTCAGCGGCGCCGCGCTGATTTTCTGCAGCACTTCCATCTGGTGGCTGCAGGAACCGCATTGATAGTCGTACAGAGGCATGAGGTGTATCTCGGGTGAGTCCTGCGCGGACCGCGCCACGCAGCAAAAAGCGGGATTATATATGGTTAGCCGGGGCTGTGCAGCCCACGGACGACACCTGCGTGGCGAACGGTCATCGGACCGGATCGCCCTCCTCGTCCGCCTCGTCGGCTGCGTTGAGCAGGAACACCACGCAGATGACCCGCACCAGCCCGCTGAAGTTCTTGACCCCGCCATGGCGCAGATGAACCTCCCGGTCGACATGGGACAGCACCGAGTTGACCGTGCAGCCGTTGGCCCGGGCAATCCGCTCCAGCACGGCCCAATAGATGTTTTCCAGGCGCAGGCAGGTTGCGAAACCGTTCAGTCGCACCGAGCGCGACAAGGGCTGGGCCAGTTGCATGTTGAAATCCGACTCGAACGGGTCGATATCGATGCCCCGCGGCTCGCCGGGCTTGCACAGGCTCTGATTCAGGGATCGGGACATTGCCACACCACTCACCAGGACAGGAAGGAAAGCGCGGGCGAAGGCACCGCGCACGTCCCGTCATGAAGCGCCGATGGATCCGGCTGCACTAGCAGACGACCGCCCTCGTGATGTAGGAGGTATCAGCAAACCGCGGCCTATCGGATAACCGGAGAAAACGCTTCCAGGCCTTGCGAAACGTGGCCGGCAGGCACAAAAAACCCGGCGCCTTTTCGAGGACGCCGGGTTTTGCGCTTAGCCTGGACAGGTCAGCGGTGAATCATTTCTCTTCGAGCAGGACGCGCAGCATCCATGCAGTCTTCTCGTGGACCTGCATGCGCTGGGTCAGCAGATCGGCTGTCGGCTCGTCGCTGACCTTGTCGGTCAACGGGAACAGGCTGCGGGCGGTGCGCACAACGGCCTCCTGGCCTTCGACCAGGTACTTGATCATCTCGTCCGAGCTCGGCACACCTTCGGTTTCCTTGATCGAGGCCAGACGCAGGTACTGGGCATAGGTGCCGGGGGCCGGGAAGCCCAGGGCACGGATCCGCTCGGCGATCGAGTCGACGGCCAGCGCCAGTTCGTTGTACTGCTCTTCGAACATCAGGTGCAGGGTGCGAAAGCTGGGACCGGTCACGTTCCAATGGAAGTTGTGGGTCTTCAGGTACAGCACGTAGGTGTCGGCAAGCAGGCGGGACAGGCCGTCGGCAATGGACTTGCGATCTTCTTGGCTGATTCCGATATCGATTGCCATCTGAAAATTCCTTCCTCTGATTTTTCGGTTCAAACGCTCTGGTGTCACTGTATCAAGAGTTTTCACAGCGTGCAGCCCAGACCCCGTGACACGATGCTGCAGGCCTCGCGAGCCGGGCGTCCCGCTGATTTGAGAAGCCCCGGGCTTTGCGGTTAAATAGGCGGCGTGCCGCCATGGCCAAGTCTCAGCGCCATGGCGCATAGGCTGGAAACGCCACGCTTTTGCGCTTTTTCCATGTACCGCGCACCGTGGTTCCAGCTCTTACTGTGATCCGCCTGAATAATGATGCGAGCCAAACCAACATGTTCAAGATCGTCCACCTCCTGACGGGCGCAGCTGCCTTGCTGCTGTCCTTCATACCCAGCCTCAGGGCCGATACCACGCCCTACCTGCAACAACCCGACGCCATCTACCTGGCACTCCTGGGCCTGGCCAACCTGATCCTTGCCCCGATCGTTCCGCAGTACTACAAGGGCGTACGCCAGTATCTGCAGATCGCCGCCAGCGTATTCCTGGTGCTTGCAGTGATCCTGCAGGCGCTGGCGCTGCTGGCATTGCCCGACATGGATGCCCTCGCCGCCCTGCTGGTTGCGCTGCTCGCCGCGGTGCTTCACCTCGGTGCCGGCTTCATGAGCCAGCCCAAGGCCCGCAGCACCGGCAACACCCAGTACGACATGAGCAACCGCGATACCGGCACGGTAAAGTGGTTCAACACGTCCAAGGGCTTCGGCTTCATTTCCCGGGACTCGGGAGACGACATCTTCGTGCACTTCCGCGCGATTCGCGGCGAAGGCCACCGGGTATTGGTCGAAGGCCAGCGTGTCGAGTTCTCGGTCATGAATCGGGACAAGGGGCTGCAGGCCGAAGACGTGATCGCTGCACCTCGCCGCTGATCACTGACCGCTGCAAACGAAAAAGCCGCGAAGCCTTGTAGGCTGTCGCGGCTTTTTCATGGAGGAAACTTCAGTAATGCGGCGGCGGCGCTTCCTCTTCGCCTGCCCCATATTGCCCCATCACCTCCTCATAGCGCTTGAGCAGGGCGGCCATCTGCAACTGCAGGCGCTCCACGACACGCTGCTGCTCGACGATCACATCGTTCAGGGCCAGCAAAGTATCATCCTGGAAGGCCAGGCGACTCTCCAGCTCCATTACCCGCTCTTCAAGGTTCATTGCTCAAGCCTCCACGAACCGGAAGTCATCACCCAGTACTGCCGCGATGCGCTGGCGGACTTCATTCAACTGATCGGCCGTATATCCGACTGCAGGTTTTTGCCCCCAAACCGGCGCCGGCCATGCAGCGTCATTACGACGGCGAACGATCACATGCATATGTAGCTGGCTGACGACATTACCCAGCGCGGCCACATTCATCTTGTCCGCGGCAAAACATTCCCCAAGCGTTTTACTCAGGAAATCGGTTTCCTTCCAAAGTTGCAGGCGATCACTGTCATCCAATTGAAATATTTCACTGATGCCAGGGCGACGGGGCACCAGGATGAACCAGGGATAGTTAGCATCCTTACTAAGTAACAAACGGCAAAGAGGAAAGTCCCCCAATGCGAAAGTGTCTTGTTCAAGACGCGAATCCAATGCAAACACGGGGCAATCTCCTCATCATTCAGTGCAGCCCACCTGCGCGACACAGGAGCGCAGGATACTCCTGTTACCGGTATCGGGCACGGGCGGACAACAAAGCACCGAAAAGCAGCCCGCAAAACCGGGCCGCCGAAGCGTTTCACCCCGTGTTTCAGGGCACCGGTAACAAAATGCTACTTTCCGCACCAAAATGGCGCTTCGCGACCTACCGAGGAGCGCCGGACATCCACAAACTACCCACTCAAGGCCCTGCGACGGTAACGTTCTGACTTCGAGGTCGATTTTTCCCTTATTCCAGAAAAATACCGACAAAAGAGCGGAGCGTTCTTTGAGCCCCGGTTTTTCGGTCCTTTTCCGGTGCCAGACTGGAAAAAGTGAAAATTTCGTCAACACTTGGCGGCTTTGAGCACGCTTGTTGCATTGCACCTTGGCATGGTCGGCATGTCGTCTGCATACACAGCCGGGGTGCGACAAATAACAACAGCTGCACGGGCGACCAGGGAGTTTGGGGATCGCGGATCCAGGGTTATGAAGCATGGTCTTGGGTCCGACCGAAACAGCGCTGGAGTTGTACGATCCGTCCTACGCGGAACGTAATTTGCGACATGGATATAAGTATTTGCGACACGACCGTAAAGTTACCGAAAGGTTCAATTCGCAAGTATCGCTAATGACAGTCAGCGTGATATACATTTCCGCCGACTCAAACAAGAAAGAGCAGCCCCGATAAAAAAACCAGGTGGGGCAGCAGCAATCTTCCTAAAAACCAAAGGAGCAAATCACGATGCGCGTGATGAAGTGGAGCATGATCGCCCTGGCCGTAGCTGCCGGGACCTCGCAACTGGCTGTAGCGTCCTCGCAGGATGAGTCCAAGGGTTTCGTCGAAGACAGCACCCTGACCGCAAAAACCCGCGCCATGTACATGAACCGCGACCTGAAGCACGGTGAGGCCAACACCAACGTCAAAGGCGATCGCAAAGGCTATCGTGAAGACGCTGGCGTCTCCGAGCTGGTGACCTTCGAATCCGGCTTTACCCAAGGCACCGTAGGTGTCGGTGTGGACGCCATGGCAATGGGCTCGGTCCGCCTGGACGGCGGCAGTGGCCGCACCCGCGGCGACAGCGGCAACGGCCTGTTCCGTAACGACAGCGACGGCAACCCTGAAAAAGCCCAAGGCAAGGGCGGCGCCGCAGTCAAGTTCCGCATCTCCGACACCGTACTGAAGTATGGCCAGCAGTTCGTAGCCAGCCCGGTATTCGCCACCGACGACAGCCGTCTGCTGCCGGAAGTCGCTACTGGCACCTTGATCACCAGCAAGGAGATCAAGGGCCTGGAACTGAGCGCCGGTCGCTTCACCGCGCTGAGCTCGCAGACTGGCATGGGCCGTGACAGCATCAACGGTCGCAATGCCAAAGGCCTGACCTCGGCCAACATCGTCGGCGCCACCTACGCGTTCACCGATTCCTTCACCGGCACCCTGGCTGCATCGGACGTCGAAGACTACTGGAAGAAGCAATACATCAACCTGAACTACACCCTGCCGATCAATGACACACAATCGCTGAACTTCGACTTCAACGGCTATCGCTCGAAGGATCAGGGCGAAGCAATAGCCAACGAACTGGACAACAAACTGTGGAGCCTCGCCGGTGCCTATAGCTTCGGCGCCCACAAGTTCACCCTGGCCTACCAGCGTTCCAGCGGTGACACCGGCTACAACTACGGCGTAGATGGTAACGGCACGATCTTCGTTGCCAACTCCATCCAGATTTCCGACTTCCTCGGCAAGGACGAGAAATCCTGGCAGGCTCGCTACGACCTGAACATGGCATCCTTCGGCGTACCAGGCCTGACCTTCATGACCCGCTACATCAAGGGTGATGACATCAGCACCACTTCGGGCAACGAAGGCAAGGAACACGAGTGGAACTTCGAGTCCAAGTACGTCATGCAGGAAGGCCCGGCCAAAGACCTGTCCTTCCGCGTTCGCTACGCCGTGTACCGTGCCAACGATGCTTACCAGGAAGACTACACCCCTGACAACAACGATGTACGCCTGATCATCGAGTACCCACTGAGCATCCTGTAAGCCCTCCGGCCCGCAGACCTCAGTACGAAGAAGCCCGGCCCTGCCGGGCTTTTTCATTTGTGTCATCGACTTACGACAGATTAGGTTTCCTGCGTCCTATACGTTACCGATTCCCCCCGTACAATGCGGGGTCATTTCAGTTAAGCAACCGACAACGGCCTATCATGCGCACCAGTCAATATTTGCTCGCCACACAGAAAGAAACCCCTTCCGACGCGGTCGTCATCAGCCACCAGCTCATGCTGCGTGCCGGCATGATCCGCAAGCTCGCCTCCGGCCTGTATACCTGGCTGCCGATGGGCCTGCGCGTGATGCGCAAGGTCGAAGCCGTGGTTCGCGAGGAAATGAACGCCGCCGGTGCCCTGGAAGTGCTGATGCCGGCCATCCAGCCGGCTGAGCTGTGGCAGGAGTCCGGTCGCTGGGAACAGTACGGCCCCGAGCTGCTGCGCCTGAAAGACCGCCACAACCGCGAATTCTGCGTCGGCCCGACCCACGAAGAGGTCATCACCGACCTGGCCCGCAACGAGCTGAGCAGCTACAAGCAGCTGCCGCTGAACATGTACCAGATCCAGACCAAGTTCCGCGACGAGATCCGTCCGCGCTTCGGCCTGATGCGCGGCCGCGAATTCATCATGAAGGACGCCTACTCCTTCCATGCCGACCAGGCTTCCCTGCAGGAAACCTACGACCGCATGCACCAGGCCTACTGCAACGTGTTCACCCGCCTGGGCCTGAACTTCCGTCCGGTGCAGGCCGATACCGGCTCCATCGGCGGCAGCTACTCCCACGAGTTCCATGTGCTGGCCGAGTCCGGTGAAGACGACGTGATCTTCAGCGACAGCTCCGACTACGCCGCCAACATCGAAAAAGCCGAGGCCATCCCGCGGGAAACCGTGCGCCCTGCGCCGACCGAAGCCCTGCGCCTGGTCGATACCCCGAACACCAAGACCATTGCCGCCCTGGTCGAAGGCTTTGGGGTGCCGATCGAGCGCACCATCAAGACCCTGATCGTGCATGGCGCGGAGGAAGGCAAGCTGGTGGCCCTGGTGGTCCGTGGCGACCACGAACTCAACGAAATCAAGGCGACCAAGCTGCCCCAGGTCGCCGAACCGCTGGTCATGGCCAACGAAGAAGAGCTGCGCGCAGCCATTGGCGCCGGCGCCGGCTCCCTTGGCCCGCTGAACCTGCCGCTGACCTGCATCATCGACCGTTCGGTCGCCCTGATGAGCGACTTCGCCATCGGCGCCAACATCGACGACAAGCACTACTTCGGCGTGAACTGGGAACGCGATCTGCCGGTTCCGGAAGTCGCCGACCTGCGCAATGTGGTCGAAGGCGACCCTAGCCCGGACGGCAAGGGCACCCTGCAGATCAAGCGCGGTATCGAAGTGGGCCACATCTTCCAGCTCGGCACCAAGTACAGCGAAGCGCTGAAGTGCCAGGTGCTGGGTGAGAACGGCAAGCCGGTCACCCTGACCATGGGCTGCTACGGCATCGGCGTTTCCCGCGTGGTCGCTGCCGCCATCGAGCAGAACTACGACGACAAGGGCATCATCTGGAGCGACGCGCTGGCGCCCTTCCATATCGCCCTGGTACCGCTGCGCTATGAAACCGAGGAAGTCCGTGCGGCCACCGACAAGCTGTACGCCGAACTGACCGCCGCCGGCTTCGACGTGCTGCTCGACGATCGCGACAAGAAGACCAGCCCCGGCATCAAGTTCGCCGACATGGAACTGATCGGCATTCCGCACCGTATCGTCGTCAGCGATCGCGGCCTGGCCGAGGGCAAGCTGGAATACAAGCACCGCACCGAGAGCGAGGCCCAGGCCCTGCCCGTGGCGGACGTCGTGTCGTTCCTGCAAGCCCGCATCCGTCGCTGATAGCCAATGCCAGAGTAGCCATGTTCAAGCGAAGTACCTTTACCTTCGGCGGCGCCGCCTTGTGCGGCGCCCTGCTCCTGGGCGGTTGCGCCAACCAGATGTCGCAGCGCAGCGACCACGAGGAACGCATCGAGCGCAAGCTGCTCGAGCACAGCCTGCAGATCGATGTCGGAGAGCCCAAGGTACTCGAGCTGCCGCAACGCCGTGTGCGCATCCATGAGCAGAAGAACTTCGAAGTGACCGAATTCGAAGTGACCCGCCGCTACGATCGCTACACCCCGTATCAACCCTGGCGGGAAATCTATGAGATTCCGCTGGGTGCGGTGGCGGTGGTCGCCGGGGTCGGCGCCAACGTGGTGAACGTTTTCGCCCTTGGCAGCCTTCCCGACAGCGTCACTCATGACTGGCTCAGTTATGGCATCGCCGGCCTCAACCCGTTCATGAACGTGCAGTCCAATGGCCGCGCGCAGCAGAACCTGGCCGGCATCGATGAAGTGCAGAAGGACAAGCGCCAGGAATACAGCAGTGTTCCCTGGAGCGAGCGGCCGGTCGAGGTGAAGGCTGGCAAGAGCACCTACGAGCTGACCACCGATCGCAATGGCGTCCTGCGCCTGAACCTGCTGGACAGCCCGTTCAGCGAACAGAACCTGACCCATGTCGGCACCCTTCACCTGTCGGTGGTCGATGACGACAGTGCGGTGCGCGCCGACGCCAGCTTGCTGGTGAGCGGCACCCTGCGCAACAAACTGGTAGAAGCCCATGACCTGATCTTCGACGACCTCGAGGACGACGATGTCAGCCAGTGGGTGCACCGGGTCAAGCGCCTGTCGGACCTGGGCCTGGAAGAGGAAGCCAGCGAACTGGAACAGAGCCTGATCGAGCTGACCCGCAACGATCCGGAGCTGCAACAGGAATTCCTGCAGTCGCTGAGAAAGGATGCGCATCGCCTGGTCGCAGATCCTGCCGCCCAGTGAGTGAAATACCCTCCGCAAAAGCACCGTTAAGGTGCTTTTTGCATTTCAGGAGACGGGAAACAGCTCCAACTGTTCATGAGCGCCGCGCAGGTCCTGCAAGCGCACGCCGATACCCAGCAGGCGAACCGGCCGCCCACCGCGAGCGAAGGCCTGGCCGAGCAACTGCTGGTAACTGTGCAAGTCTCGCCCTGCCCCCGCCTGCTCCAGGGTGGTCTGGCTGAAATCATGGAACTTGACCTTGACGAATGGCTTGCCAGGCCGATAGCTGCTGTCGATTCGCTGCATGCGGCCATTGAGTGATTCAAGCAATTCCGGGAGCTTCTCCAGGCAACTGGCCAGGTCCGGCAAATCCTGGTCGTAGGTGTTTTCCACGCTGATGGACTGGCGCCGGCTGTCGTTCTGTACCGGGCGCTCATCGATACCGCGGGCCAGATTGAACAGGCGCTCGCCAAACCCGCCGAACTCCCTTACCAGCGCCAACCGCTCCCACTGACGAAGGTCGAGGCAGGTCACGATGCCCAGGCGATGCAGCTTGTCCGCGGTAACCTTGCCCACGCCGTGCAGCTTGCTTACCGGCAAGCCTGCGACGAAGCCTTCCACCTCCGCCGGGGTGATCACGAAGCAGCCGTTGGGCTTGCGCCAGTCGCTGGCGATCTTGGCCAGGAACTTGTTGGGCGCCACTCCGGCGGAAACGGTGATATGCAGGCGCTGGGCGATCTTGCGCCGGATATCCTGGGCGATCAGCGTGCCACTACCCGAACAGCGCTCGCTGTCGCTGACATCCAGATAGGCTTCATCCAGCGACAGGGGCTCGATAAGGTCGGTGTATTCTCGAAAAACGTTGTGGATCTCCCGCGACGCCTCCTTATAGGCATCCATGCGCGGCTTGACGATCAGCAGGTCCGGGCATAGACCCAAGGCGTGCCGCGACGACATCGCCGAGCGCACGCCGAAGGCCCGGGCCTCATAGTTGCAGGTGGCAATCACGCCACGACGCTCGGCCGAACCACCAACGGCAAGCGGCCGCCCGGCCAGGCGCGGGTCGTCACGCATCTCGATGGCCGCGTAAAAGCAATCGCAGTCGATATGAATGATCTTGCGTTGGCGCATGTATGACCGTTAATGCGGAAAAATCGTACGCGCAGTATCTCACTCGCCTTGCCCGACCGCATCACCCCTCTATACCGCCCCGATCAGCGCGGTGCGTGCCCCGCCGCCGGGCCCAGGCCCCTCCCAGAATGCTAACCATTTGAAGAAAAAAGGATTTTTTGCAGCTTTTGCTTGACAGGGAAACGCATCCCTGTAGAATTCGATCCCACAGGCGCGGGATGGAGCAGCCTGGTAGCTCGTCGGGCTCATAACCCGAAGGTCGTCGGTTCAAATCCGGCTCCCGCAACCAGATACAGGAAAAGGCCAATCGAAAGATTGGCCTTTTTCATTTGCCTGCGATTTGGCCAGGGTCAGGTTTTTCAGGAAAATCAACAATTAAGCATTGACAGCAAGAAACAAGGCTGTAGAATGCGCACCCATCAGACGCGGGATGGAGCAGCCTGGTAGCTCGTCGGGCTCATAACCCGAAGGTCGTCGGTTCAAATCCGGCTCCCGCAACCAGATACAGAAAAAGGCCAATCGAAAGATTGGCCTTTTTCGTTTGCGCGGGAAAATTCCCCCACCTCTCGCCCTGGCGCCGGCAACGTAAATATTCTTTAACTATCATGACCGGCACGGATCCGCCTGAACGCTAGTAATATTCAGACATTATTTTGGGTATACGGATTTAATGGTTGATGGGGCACCTTTACCCCACCAACCTGATACCATTATCAGATGGTTGATAGATCGACTCCGTAGTTGAGTTCCTCTGCGAAGTCCGGCAGTCCGTAACCGATGGTTTTCTTGTAGAAAGGAGAGACCTTCGCAGTCGGTGCCTTCTTCTTGTGCTTCGTGGTGTAGAGCATTCGTGCCCGCATCACCTCGAAGGAGTAACCGCGCCCTTCACGGTTCTTGTCCTTGGCCAGTCGGTTGATGGACTCCGTGTAAGCGTTGGTGACGGGCATGTCCGTCTCGAAGTAGGTCATGGTCTCTTCGCGCCAGTTTCCCACTGCCCTGACCAGATCGCTCCAGACTTCCTTTTGGCCCTTCGGGATGGTGGCTATCCACTCGTCCAGGGCGGCTTCTGCCTGGAGCCGTGTGGTGGCGTCCCAGATGCCGTAGAAGCGCTCCTTGTGCTCGTAGGCGGCCAGCAGTTGCGGGAACGCGCCTGTCCAGGTCTCCATGATGAGGCGCTCCCGGTCTGAGACTTCGTGAGCGCGTTTCAGCAGGATTTTCCGGTCTCCCTTGAGAGTCCGGCTCTGGGACGGTTTCAGCTCCTTTCTGAGGCCCTTGCGCACTCTCTCTAGGGCATCGTTGGCCATGCGCACCACATGGAACTTATCGACCACGATACGGGCCTGGGGCAGCACAGCCTTGACCGCTGCCCGGTAGGGGTTCCACATGTCCATGCTGACGATCTCGACCTTCTGCCGGTCTTTCAGCTTCATCAGGTAGTTGGTCACCACGTCCTGGCGGCGGGTGGCCAGCAGGTCGAGCAGGGTTCGCTCCTCAATGTTGGTCAGAATGCAGCGGTAGCGCTTGTTCAGGTATAGCTCGTCAATGCCCAGGATGCGGGGCGTCTCGAAGCGGTGCCAGCGCCCCAGGAACTCGGCGCGGGCGTTGAAGATGTCGCGCACCGTCTTCTCGTCCAGGCCGGTCTGTGCCGCCACAAAGGTGTAGGGGTGGTTGAAGGATTCCTTCTCCACGTACTCATGCAGCCGCAGTGTCATACGGAATCCGTCCACCATCTCCGGTAGCTGGGGCCTGAATGTTGTCTTGCAGGCCCGGCAGGTGTATCGGCGGCGGACCACCCAGAGAGTGACCCGCTTGCCGTGGATGGGCAGATCACGATAGGGAACGTCACGCTTGCCGAACCGCACGAACTCACCCTGCACGCCGCACCCCTCGCAGGCTACTGGTGTAGGTGCTTCAAGCCGAAAATGTATGTCTTCATTCTGCTCATCAGAATCCACCAACTGGTACCCAGGAAGGCTTAACGAATTAATCATCTCCCGCCTTGATCAGAAAAACAGGTAGGTGGCGTAACCGGCAATCATCGCCATAGCAAAAATGACTGCTAAAAACGCCGCTAAAAGCTTCAGCGTGAACAAAGAGCGCAACAGAATGAGCTCAGTCAGGCTGGCTCCGGCACTGCCGATGATCAACGCTAGCACCGTCCCGGCACCCACGCCTTTGGCCATCAGAGCCGCTGCCAGAGGTATGACGGCTTCAGCGCGAATATACAACGGCACGCCGATGACAGCGGCAACTGGAATGGCAAAGGGATTATCTGGGCCTGCATACTGCTCCAATAAGTCAGTGGGCATGAAACCATAGATCACGCTGCCAATCGCAATACCGATGAGCAGGTAAGGCAACACATCGATAAAGTCCGACCAAGCTTCCCGCCACACACCACTGTACTTCCCTTCTTTCTTAACCGTGACAGTGGGTTGACTGTCACAGCATTCGCTAGACGTAGAGACTGTTGTCTTCCTATCAGCCCCGCAAGAAGCCGTCTTCGGAGTGGTGTCGCAGCTGTTGGTGCCGCAACTCGATGCGGTCGATGTAGCACTGCACGGGCTTGCTGATGAACTACATCCACTGCTCTCTTGTGTCGCCGTCCGGCGCACATAACGCTCGAAGCCAAGCGTGTGAAGCAGCCATCCGGCACCTACCGCGACCACCAAAGCGGCGAGCACATAGATAGCAGTAAGTGTCCATCCAAACGTGGCAACCAGCAGGCCGACGACGATAGGATTCAGCAACGGAGATGAGAAAAGAAACACCATCATCGGCCCAAAACCGGCCCGTGCCCGAATCAACCCTTTCAACATGGGGATAGTCGAGCAACTACAGAAGGGCGTTATAGCTCCTAAACCAGCAGCAAGAAAATAGCCTCGCTTCCCACTGGAAGTCAGTAACGCTTCCACCTTGGATGGTGGGATGTGACGTTGAAGAACTCCGACCAGCAAGCTAATGCCAATGAATAAAACCGATAGCTCGATAGCGAGAAAGGCGAACATGCCTAGAGCGTCTTGGAGTTGAGATGACATTCAATATTACTCCTATATTTCTAGTATTGTCGAAATGATGTACGCAGCCTACTTGCGTTTATCCGACCTGTCAACTATAATTCTAGAAACATCGAATTATTGGGGCGTGCTATGGATCACGAAAAGGTTGCAGCCAGCTTAGCTGAGCTAGGGAATAGTCACCGACTGTCCGTGTTCCGCTTTCTGGTCAAAGCTGGCCATGATGGGGCTTCGGTCGGAGATATCCAGAAGGGGCTGGGTATTCCTGCTTCGACGCTATCACATCACCTTGCGCGCATGGCCAAGGTAGGGCTGATCCGGCAGGAGAAACATAGCCGCACGATTGTCTGTATACCCGAGTATGGGCACCTAGAGAATTTGATCGGTTTCTTACAAGAGGAATGTTGTGCAGGTGTCCGGATTGCGCATGAACCAGAACCGCTTTGACGCTTGCCCAGCTCTCGCTGTCCTCCCTAGTCAGCATCGCTATGAAGACTCAGGCGAAGGTGGAAACAGAAAATTGGCAGTAGAGTAGGCTGAAGAGGATCAATCAGATAATCCGCTGAGAAAGATTTTCTTCTTTACATCTTTGGCATTTTATCAACCAGAAATTCCGGATACCCATTATTTTTCCATAGGGATTGGTAAATTGACTGGATACGCCCATCCTGTCGCGCACAGTCCCCGAGGTGATTGATGCGCCCTACCGCTGAAACCGACATTCCCGTTACTGCCGCCCATCCTATTGCCGACAGCCGCCTGCGCTGGCTCGATCTGCTGAGCAAGTATCGTCAACCCATCGGCCTGGCCGTGACCCTGGTGCTGTTCGGGATAGCCCTGATCGCCTGCCGGCACTTGCTCAGCGAGCTGGATATCTACGCCCTGCATGACCAGTTGCTGAGCGTGCCGTTGCCTGCACTCAGCGGCGCCTTGCTGGCAACCGCAATCGGCTTCGTGATCCTGCTTGGCTATGAGTGGTCGGCCAGCCGTTATGCCGATGTCAAACTGCCTGCTGGCAGCCTGGTCATGGGCGGCTTCTGCGCCTTTGCCATCGGCAACGCCATTGGTTTGTCGCTGCTTTCCGGCGGCTCGGTGCGTTACCGCCTGTATGCCCGGCAAGGCGTCGGTGCGGCCGAAGTGGCGCGCATGACCTTGTTCGCCAGCCTGTCCCTGGGCTGCGCACTGCCACCGCTGGCAGCGCTGGCAACCCTGAGCAACCTGCCCGCTGCAGCCGAAGCGCTGCGCCTGCCTGCGGGTGTGCTGGCCGCTATCGCTGTTACGGTGCTGCTGCTCAGCGCAGCCCTCGCCTACGGCCTGTATCGTCGCCGCTTGCCCGAACAGCCGTTCGCCCACGCCCTGCTGGCCCGGGTCGGTCGTCGTACCCTGCGCTTGCCGGGCGCCAGGCTGGCCCTGCTGCAACTGGTCATCACTGCCCTGGACGTGGCCGCCGCCGCAACCGTGCTCTACCTGCTGCTACCCGAAGCCCCACCTTTCGGCGCCTTCCTGCTGGTCTACCTGTTGGCCCTGGCGGCAGGCGTCCTCAGCCATGTACCTGGCGGCGTCGGTGTATTCGAAGCGATCTTGCTGGCCGCCTTTGCCAACCAGTTGGGCGCCGCGCCGCTGGCCGCCGCGCTGCTGCTGTATCGCCTCATCTATGTGGTGCTGCCGATGCTGGTGGCCTGCGTGATCCTGCTGGCCAGCGAAGCGCGCCGCTTCCTCTTTGCGCAACAGGCGATCAAGGTCGCCTCGGGCCTGGCTGCGCCAGTGCTCGCCGTGCTGGTATTCCTTTCCGGCGTGGTGCTGCTGTTCTCGGGTGCCACCCCGGAAATCGATACCCGTCTCAAGCACCTGGGCTTCCTGATCCCGCACCGCCTGATCGATGCCTCGCACTTCGGCGCCAGCCTGATCGGCGTGCTCTGCCTGCTGCTCGCCCAGGGCCTGCGCCGTCGCCTCTCGGCAGCGTGGATGCTGACCACCATATTGCTCCTGGTCGGCGCCCTGCTGTCCCTGCTCAAGGGCTTCGACTGGGAAGAAGCCAGCATCATGATCTTCACCGCGAGCCTGCTGGCCTTGTTCCGGCGCTCGTTCTACCGTCCGAGCCGATTGCTGGAACTGCCCTTCTCGCCGGTCTACCTGGTAGCCAGCGCCTGCGTGGTCGGTGCGTCGATCTGGCTTTTGCTGTTCGCCTATCAGGACGTGCCCTATAGCCATCAACTGTGGTGGCAGTTCACCCTCGATGCCGATGCCCCGCGCGGCCTGCGCTCGGCGCTGGGCAGCGCGGTGCTGCTGGTCGTGCTGGCCCTGACCTGGCTGCTGCGCACCGCCCGCCCGACGATCCATCTACCGACCGCCGAAGAACTGCAGCGCGCCAACCGCATCCTGCTGGCGTCGGACCAGCCCGACGGCGGCCTGGCCTTGACCGGCGACAAGGCGCTGCTGTTCCACCCCAACGATGATGCCTTCCTGATGTACGCGCGCCGTGGTCGCAGCCTGGTCGCGCTGTACGACCCGATCGGCCCGACCCAGCGTCGCGCGGAGATGATCTGGCAGTTCCGCGACCTCTGCGACGTTCATCACGCCCGCCCGGTGTTCTACCAAGTGCGCGCCGAGAACCTGCCGTTCTACATGGACATCGGCCTGACGGCGATCAAGCTGGGCGAAGAGGCACGGGTCAACCTGCCGCGCTTCGACCTGGAAGCCAAGGGCAAGGAGATGAAGGACCTGCGCTACACCTGGAACCGAGGTAGCCGCGATGGCCTGAGCCTGGAAATCCACGAACCCGGCCAGGCGCCGCTGGAAGAACTGAAGGTTATTTCCGATGCCTGGCTCAGCGGCAAGAACGTGCGCGAGAAAGGTTTTTCCCTGGGCCGCTTCAGCGAAGACTACCTGCAACACTTCCGCATCGCCCTGATCCGCTTCCAGGGCCAACCGGTGGCCTTTGCCAACCTGCTGGAAACCCATAGTCGCGAACTGGCCAGTCTCGACTTGATGCGCGCCCATCCGGAGGCGCCGAAGCTGACCATGGAATTCATGATGATCGGCCTGATCCAACACTATAAACAGCATGGATATGCCCGCTTCAGCCTTGGCATGGTGCCCCTGTCGGGCCTGCAGCCGCGGCGCGGCGCACCACTGACCCAGCGCCTGGGCTCGATGGTGTTCCAGCGCGGCGAGCAGCTCTATAACTTCCAGGGCCTGCGCCGCTTCAAAGACAAGTTCCAGCCAGACTGGGAACCCCGTTACATGGCCGTCCCTGCCGGACTCGATCCGCTGGTCGCACTGGCCGATACCGCCGCCCTGATCGCGGGCGGTCTTACAGGATTGGTGAAACGCTGATGATTCGACGTTACTGGCATTACCTGCTCGGCGCGCTGCTCGCGGCGCTGCTGGCAGCGGCGGCAGGCTTCTGGCTGTGGACGCGCCCGGCTCCGGAGGCGCACCTGGAGCACATCACCCTCGGCGACGGCAGCACTGCCGTGCGCGCCACCCCCGGCACCGACGCCCGGGCCCGGGTGCTGATCGCCTCGCCACAGGACCAACTGCTGAGCGACAAGCAACTGCTGGACCTCAGCCAGAGCGGTGAAGCGCAGTTGGTCCAGGTCACCCTGCCGCTGGGCGACTGCGCTCAGCAGCAAAAAGCCGTGCAGCTTGCCATCGAGCAACTCAAGGGCGCGCCGACCCTGGTCGCCGGCATCGGCCCCGGCGCCAACCTGGCCTGGGACTGGCTGGCCGCGCAAAAGGACGACAAGGCCCAGGCCATTTCCGTGGGCTTCAACCTGGAACGCCCGGGCTGCACGCTTCCGCTCGCCAAGTCGGCCCCCCATGGCCACTGGAACGTGGCGTGGAACGACAACCCTGACGATGCCAGCGCCGCTTTCGTGCGCGACCAGGCCAACGCCGAAACCAGCATCTCCGACTACGACGTGCACCTGCCGCAGGTGCTCAAGGCGCAACTGACCACCGCCCTGCTGGGCGAAGACGGCAACGCGATGAGCATCCCGGTGGTGGAGGTGCCCGCCGGGCAGACGACCGACACCGTGACCCTGTTCCTTTCCGGTGACGGCGGCTGGCGTGACCTGGACCGCGACGTCGCCGGCGAGATGGCCAAGCTTGGCTATCCAGTGGTGGGCATCGACACCCTGCGTTACTACTGGCAGCACAAGACTCCGGAACAAAGCGCCGTGGACCTCTCCGAACTGATGCAGCACTACCGGCAGAAATGGGGCACCAAGCGCTTCGTACTGACTGGCTACTCCTTTGGCGCGGACGTGCTGCCGGCGATCTACAACCGCTTGCCGGAAGCGGACCAGAAGCGCATCGATGCCGTTATCCTGCTGGCTTTCGCCCGTAGCGGCAGCTTCGAGATCGAAGTGGAAGGCTGGCTGGGCCAGGAAGGCAAGGAGGCCCCGACCGGCCCGGAAATGGCGAAGATGCCGGCGGCCAAGGTGCTCTGCGTGTATGGCGTGGAAGAAACCGATGAAAGCGGCTGCACCGACAGCACGGCGGTAGGCGAGAAGCTCAAGCTGCCGGGCGGTCACCATTTCGACGAGAACTACCCGGCATTGGCGCGCAAGCTGATCGGCGAGATCGAAAGCCGCCAGGGCAAGACCAGTGTGGCTGAGCAGAATTGAGGTGGCCCTAGGCCTCATCGCTGGCAAGCCAGCTCCCACAGGGTCCGCGTGCACCGCTGAACCTGTGGGAGTCAGAGCCTGCCAAGGATTTTGTGATCACTGCGGACACTGTGGGAGCTGGCTTGCCAGCGATGAGGCCCTGGAAGCCCGTTAGATCTCGACCTGGGTTCCCAATTCGATCACCCGGTTCAGCGGCAGATTGAAGAACCGCAGGTTCCCGTTGGCATTCTTCAACAGGAATGCGAACAGGTTCCCTCGCCACCGCGCCATCCCTTCCAGCCGCGAGGCGATCACCGTCTCCCGGCTGAGGAAGTAGGTGGTGCGCATAGGGCTGAAGTCCAGCTCGTCCAGATGGCACAGGCGCAGCGCCGCCGGTACGTCCGGCTCGTCCATGAAGCCGAAGTGCAGCAGCACGCGGAAGAACCCGTCGCCATACGCCTCGACCTCGAAACGCTCCTGCTCCGGCACCCGCGGCCGGTCTTCGCTGACCACCGTCAACAGCACCACCTGGCTGTGCAATACCTGGTTATGCAGCAGGTTGTGCAACAGCGCGTGGGGAACCGCATCCGCCCGCGCGGTAAGGAACACCGCGGTGCCCTCCACCCGGTGCGGCGGCTGCACGCGAATACTGCCGATAAACACCGGCAGCGGCAGTGCGCCCTCGTCGATGCGTTCGACAAGAATCTGCTTGCCGCGCTTCCAGGTGCTCATCAACAACAGCAGCACCGCACCGGCCAGCACCGGGAAGGCACCACCCTGGACCACCTTGGGCAGGTTCGCGGCGAAGAACAGGCCATCGACCAGCAGGAAGCCAAGCAGGATCGGCACGGCCAGCAACGGTGGCCATTTCCACAGCAGCAGCATCACGGTGGACACTAGCAAGGTGGTCATCAACATGGTCCCGGTCACCGCCACGCCGTAGGCTGCGGCCAGGGCGCCGGAAGACTCGAAACCTATCACCAGCAGGACCACTGCCACCATCAGCGTCCAGTTCACCGCGCCGATATAGATCTGTCCCTGCTCGTCGCTGGAGGTGTGCTGGATCTGCATGCGCGGGATATAGCCGAGCTGGATGGCCTGGCGGGTCAGGGAGAACGCTCCGGAAATCACCGCCTGGGACGCGATCACCGTGGCCAGGGTCGCCAGGGCGATCAACGGGAGCAGTGCCCAGCCCGGAGCCAGCAGGTAAAACGGGTTGCGCGCGGCATCCGGGTTCTGCAGGAGCAAGGCACCCTGGCCGAAATAGTTGAGCACCAGCGCCGGCAACACCAGGGCGAACCAGGCCCGGGCAATGGGCTTGCGGCCGAAGTGGCCCATGTCGGCGTACAGCGCCTCGGCGCCGGTCAGCGCCAGCACCACAGCCCCGAGAATGGCTACGCCCATGCCGGGATGAACGATGAAGAAACGCACCGCCCACACCGGGTTGAACGCCTTGAGCACCTCAGGGCTCTGGGCAATGCCGTGCAGGCCTAGCAGCGCCAGGACCACGAACCAGGCGACCATTACCGGACCGAACAGGATGCCGATCTTCGCCGTACCGTGTTTCTGCACCAGGAACAGCGCCACCAGGACGACCAGGGCAATCGGCACCACCCAGTGATCGATGCCGTCGAAGGCCAGCTCCATGCCCTCTACCGCCGACAACACCGACACCGCCGGGGTGATCATGCTGTCGCCATAGAACAGCGCAGCGCCGATAAGGCCGCAGATCACCATCATCGCCCTGAGCTTCGGCCGTGACGCCGAGGCCCGGGTGGCCAGCGCCGTCAGGGCCATGATCCCGCCCTCGCCCTGGTTATCGGCACGCAGGATGAAGGTCACGTACTTGATCGACACCACCCAGATCAGCGACCAGGCGATCAGGGAAAGAATGCCCAACACACCATCATGGTTGACCGGCACCCCGTAACCGCCGGTAAAGACTTCCTTGAGGGTATACAAGGGGCTGGTCCCGATATCGCCATAGACCACCCCGACAGCTGCCACCAGCAGGCCCAACGACTTGGTCGCCCCATGCCCCGCAGCGGCTTCACTGCTCGCCTGACCCATCAACCACTCCCGCAAAAAAGAACCGGAAACCGGTGAATCTCGTACCAGACGTCATGATTTTTCTCGTCGGCCGAACCGCGTTGCGCCTGTCATGAATTGACACAGGCGCAACGCGGCGAAGCATAGCGCAGCGTTCGTCGTTTTTCTGCTGGGTGGAGACCCAAGGCCACCATCGACGCGCTACTCCGGGCGCACTGCGATGCTCCAAACAAACGCTCACACTCCTGCACTCCCTGCCCGCCAGGCAGTCAGTACACTCCCGGTCACCTCGCAAGCATTGCGCTCCGATATCTCATTTTGGCTGTATTCGCTGGATCCGATAAAAACATGCAATCCACGATCTGTCGCCTTTAAGGTACAGTTTATGTATGAAGTGGAACACGTGCTGTCTCCCAACGGAGTGGATATCTATCAAGCCTGGCTCGACACCGTGCGAGACAAGCGCTCCAAGGCAAGGATCACTACGCGGGTGGATCGTGCCTCATTAGGCCACTTCGGGGATGTCTAACCAGTGGGTGAAGGCATCTTCGAAATGAAGATCAATTTTGGGCCTGGGTTTCGCGTCTATTACGCCCTGCAGGATCGCAAGATCATTTTCCTGCTGGGCGGAGGTTCGAAAGACAAGCAGCAAAAAGACATCGACCAGGCCAAGGCCCTTTGGAAATCTCATAAGGTGAATTGAATGAAAGCTCGCAGTCGTCCTCATGAAGACAGCGTTCTCGACATGCTGCGGGATGACGAGGACTTTGCCATCGAATATCTCGCTACCGCCCTTGAGGAAATTGACGAACCTGGTGGTGAAGACGTGTTTCTTCTCGCAATTCGGCGCATCGTGGAAGCAAGAGGTGGCATGAGTAGCCTCTCACAAAGTACAGGCCTGGCCAGACCCAGCCTGTACCGTTCGATAGCAGCAGGAGGTGACCCGAAACTCTCCACTGTTCTGAAGGTGCTTCAGGCTCTGGGCATCGGCATGTCCAAAGTCGTATCCCACAGAACTGAAGAAGCATGAGACCGACTCGTTATCCGGGGCTTTTCTTTCGCTCCAGCGTCTGCAACGCCGAACAGACAGCACCATCAACATCCTGAGGAAGGGTCGAGCTTTCATCACCCGGCACATCCTGAAGTGAGCGGTACAGCGTTCGTCGTTTTTCTGCTGGTCAAGCAGGCGAACGCTCGCTAGAATTGCGCACTTTTTGACCAGAGGCGCCTGGAAGCGCCCGCCAGGGTTGCCTCCTCCTTCTATCCGGCAGCCCCTCTACACCGAGGTTAACCATGTCCACGACCGATACTCCCACCACGCCGAAGGTAGGATTTGTCTCACTCGGGTGCCCGAAGGCTCTCGTCGACTCCGAGCGCATCCTCACCCAACTGCGGATGGAAGGTTACGAAGTCGTGCCCACCTATCAGGACGCTGACGTGGTGGTGGTCAACACCTGCGGCTTCATCGATTCGGCCAAGGCCGAGTCCCTGGAAGTGATCGGCGAAGCCATCAAGGAAAACGGCAAGGTCATCGTCACCGGCTGCATGGGCGTCGAAGAAGGCAACATCCGCGATGTGCATCCGAGCGTGCTGGCCGTGACCGGCCCGCAGCAGTACGAGCAGGTGGTCAGCGCCGTGCACGAGGTGGTTCCACCGCGTCAGGACCACAACCCGCTGATCGATCTGGTGCCGCCACAGGGCGTCAAGCTGACACCGCGCCACTACGCCTACCTGAAGATTTCCGAAGGCTGCAACCATAGCTGCAGCTTCTGCATCATCCGTCGATGCGCGGCAAGCTGGTGAGCCGCCCGGTTGGCGAAGTGCTCAGCGAGGCCGAGCGCCTGGTCAAGGCCGGGGTCAAGGAAATCCTGGTGATTTCCCAGGACACCAGCGCCTACGGCGTCGACGTCAAGTACAAGACCGACTTCTGGAACGGTCGCCCGGTCAAGACCCGCATGCTGGAATTGTGCGAAGCACTGAGCAGCCTGGGCGCCTGGGTTCGCTTGCACTATGTCTATCCATACCCGAACGTGGACGACGTGATCCCGCTGATGGCTGCCGGCAAGATCCTGCCGTACCTGGATATCCCGTTCCAGCACGCCAGCCCGAAAGTGCTCAAGGCCATGAAACGCCCGGCCTTCGAAGACCGGACCCTGGCGCGCATCAAGAAATGGCGCGAACAGTGCCCGGACCTGATCATTCGCTCCACCTTCATCGTCGGCTTCCCCGGTGAAACCGAAGAAGACTTCCAGTACCTGCTGGACTGGCTCACCGAAGCACAGCTCGACCGCGTTGGCTGCTTCCAGTACTCACCCGTCGAAGGCGCGCCGGCCAACGACCTGGGCCTGGACGAAGTCCCGGACGAGATCAAGCAGGACCGCTGGGACCGCTTCATGGCTCATCAACAGGCCATCAGCAGCGCCCGCCTGCAACTGCGCATCGGCCGCGAGATCGAAGTGCTGATCGACGAAGTCGAGGAGCAGGGTTCGGTGGGTCGCAGCTTCTTCGACGCACCGGAAATCGATGGCAACGTGTTCATCGATGGCAACCATGGCTACAAGCCGGGCGACAAGGTGCGCTGCCGAGTAGTGGATGCCGATGAGTACGACCTCTGGGCCGAGCCTGTCTAAGGCCCCCAGCGGAAAAAACCAGGCCCCTTTCCGGGGCTTTGTTTTTTCTGCGGTTACAATGCCACCCATTACCCCGCAACACGGCCTTTCCAATGTCTGAAACCACCCGTCTCTCCAAACGCCTTATCGCCCAACTGGGTTGCTCCCGTCGCGAGGCCGAACTCTATATCGGCGGCGGCTGGGTCACCGTGGACGGCGAGGTCATCGACGAGCCGCAATTCCAGGTCGACCAGCAGGTCGTCGCCCTGCTGCCCGGCGCCAAGGCCGATGCACCCGAGCCGGTGACCCTGCTGCTGCACCAGGAAGCCGGGCAGACTGCCGAAAGCGCTCGCCTGGGCATGACCGCAGCCACTTTTTCACCCGCCCACAGCGAGGGCCGTCGCGTATTGCGCGGGCATTTCGCCCGCCTCAAATGCCTCGCCGAGCTGCAAGCCGGCGCAAGCGGCCTGCAGGTGTACACCCAGGACTGGCGCACCGAGCGCAAGATCACCTCCGACCTGCGCAAGCTGGAACAGGAATATGTGGTCGAGGTCAGCGGCGAGATCATCAAGCACGGCCTGGAGCGCCTGAACCGCGGCTTTGAGTGGAAAGGCCATGAACTGCCTCCGGTCAAGGCCAGCTGGCAGAACGAAACCCGCCTGCGCCTGGCGCTGAAGAACCCAGCAGCCGGCTTGATCGACCTGCTGTGCCGCAGCGTCGGCCTGCAGGTGGTCGGCATGCGCCGCATCCGCCTTGGCGGCGTGGCCATGGGCAAGCTGCCCGCCGGTCAATGGCGCTACCTGGAAAGCAAGGAAAAATTCTGAGCTACGCCGTACTGGCGAGGCTCCCGAACAGGACTCCATACATGATCCACAATGACGTACTGCGCAGCCTGCGCTACATGCTGGATATCACCGACACCAAGATGGCGCAGATCGCCCGCAGCAATGGCTTCAAGCTGAGCGACGCAGACATGGCCAGCTACCTGAAGAAAGAGGATGACAAGGACTTCGTGCACTGCCCGGACGAAGCCATGGCGCACTTCCTTGATGGCCTGGTGATCTTCCGCCGCGGTCGCGATGAAAGCCGTCCGCTCCCGCCGATCGAGCTGCCGGTCAGCAACAACACCATCCTCAAGAAGCTGCGGGTAGCCTTCGAACTCAAGGACGACGATATCCTCGCCCTGCTCAAGGCGGTGAACTTCCCGGTATCCAAGACCGAATTGAGCGCGCTGTTCCGCAAGGTCGGGCATGACAACTTCCGTCCTTGCGGCGACCAGTTGCTGCGCAATTTCCTCAAGGGTCTGAGCCAACGGATCCGTGGCTGATACGAAGATGGACTATAAGGTCTCGCCGGTCGGTTTCATGCGCTCCTGCTTCAAGGAGAAGTTCGCCATACCGCGTCAGCCGCAACTGGCGCCAGCGGCCCGTGGCGTGCTGGAGCTGGTGCCGCCGTTCGATACCGGCGAGGCTGTGGCCGGGCTGGAGCAGTGCAGCCACGTTTGGCTGCTGTTCCTGTTCCACCAGGCGCTGGAGGACAAGCCGCGCTTGAAGGTTCGCCCTCCCCGCCTCGGCGGCAATGCATCCATGGGCGTGTTCGCGACCCGGGCGACGCATCGTCCGAACGGCATCGGGCAATCAGTGGTCACGCTGGAGAAGGTCGAGCCAGGACGGCTGCTGCTGTCGGGCATCGACTTGCTGGACGGTACGCCCGTTCTCGATATCAAGCCCTATGTGCCCTACGCCGACAGCATCGCCGGGGCGAGCAACGGCATGGCCAGCGCTCCGCCTGCGGCGATCGCCGTGGAATGGAGTGATGAGGCGCTGGTACAGGCGCATGAGCATGCACAACGGCTGGCCGAGCCGCTGGTGGCGTTGATCGAGCAGTGCCTGGCCCAGGATCCGCGGCCGGCCTATCAGGTGCCGCCGCCGGAACGAGTGTATGGGGTGAAATTCTGGGATGTGCAGGTCAGGTGGCACTATCCGGAGCCGGAGAGGATCAGGGTGCTGGAAGTGGTGGCTGATCCTGTATAGATGTTTTGAGCAGCGCTGCCGAACCCTGTGGGAGCTGGCTTGCCAACGATGGGGCCCGAAAGCACACCACATAAATCCCAGACAAAAAAAAGCGCAGGCCAAGGCCTGCGCTTTTTTATATCAGCTTACTTCTCGACGAAAGCACGCTCGATCAGGTAGTCACCTGGCTCACGCATGCGCGGCGAGATCTTCAGGCCGAAGCTGTCCAGCACTTCGCTGGTCTCGTCGAGCATGCTCGGGCTACCGCAGATCATCGCGCGGTCGTCCTGAGGGTTGATCGGCGGCAGGCCGATGTCGCTGAACAGCTTGCCGCTGCGCATCAGGTCGGTCAGGCGTCCTTGGTTCTCGAAGGGCTCGCGGGTCACGGTCGGGTAGTAGATCAGCTTTTCACGCAGCGCTTCGCCGAAGAACTCGTTCTGCGGCAGGTGCTCGGTGATGAACTCGCGGTAGGCGACTTCGTTCACGTAGCGAACGCCGTGGACCAGGATGACTTTCTCGAAACGCTCGTAGGTTTCCGGGTCCTGGATGACGCTCATGAAGGGCGCCAGGCCGGTGCCGGTGCTGAGCAAGTACAGGTGCTTGCCCGGATTCAGGTCGTCGAGGACCAGGGTACCGGTAGGCTTCTTGCTGATGATGATCTCGTCGCCTTCCTTCAGGTGCTGCAGCTGGGAAGTGAGCGGACCGTCGGGCACCTTGATGCTGAAGAACTCCAGGTGCTCTTCCCAGTTCGGGCTGGCGATGGAGTAAGCACGCATGAGCGGGCGGCCGTTGGGCTGTTGCAGGCCGATCATCACGAACTGACCGTTCTCGAAGCGCAGGCCCGGGTCGCGGGTGCACTTGAAGCTGAACAGGGTGTCATTCCAGTGGTGAACACTGAGGACACGTTCGTGGTTCATGTTGCTCATGTTAAGGGGGCTCCTGAGAAAAACGCAGCGCTAAAACCGAGAGCGCGATTGCGCGATAGTTTAATGCGGAGGACAATATCTGTTAAATGAATTATCAAGATATGTCTTATCGGTTATATAGATATGCGATTTACCCTACGTCAGCTTCAGGTCTTCGTCGCCGTCGCGCAACACCAGAGCGTTTCACGTGCCGCCAGCGTGCTGGCGTTGTCGCAATCGGCAGCCAGCACTTCCATTACCGAGCTTGAACGGCAATCCAGTTGCCAGCTCTTCGACCGCGCCGGAAAACGCTTGAGCCTCAATGCCCTGGGCCATCAACTACTGCCCCAGGCGGTGGCACTGCTGGACCAGGCCAAGGAAATCGAGGACCTGCTCAACGGCAAGTCCGGTTTCGGCTCACTGGCGGTCGGCGCGACCCTGACCATCGGCAATTACCTGGCGACCCTGCTGATCGGCAGCTTCATGCAGGTACACCCGGAAAGCCAGGTCAAGCTGCACGTGCAGAACACTGCACATATCGTGCAACAGGTGGCTCACTACGAAATTGATCTGGGTCTAATCGAAGGCGACTGCAACCATCCGGACCTGGAAGTACAGCCTTGGGTGGCGGATGAGCTGATCGTCTTCTGCGCCCCACAGCACCCCTTGGCCAAGCGCGGCAGCGCCAGCCTCGACGAACTGACCCGAGAGGCGTGGATCCTTCGCGAGGAAGGCTCCGGTACCCGCCTGACCTTCGACCAGGCCATGCGCCACCACCGTTCGGAACTGAATATCCGCCTTGAGCTGGAACATACCGAGGCGATCAAGCGCGCGGTGGAGTCCGGGCTGGGCATCGGCTGCATTTCCCGCCTGGCCCTGCGCGATGCTTTCCGCCGCGGCAGCCTGGTACCGGTGCAAACCCCGGAACTGGACCTGGCGCGGCAGTTCTTCTTTATCTGGCACAAGCAGAAGTACCAGACCTCGGCGATGAGGGAATTCCTGGAGCTGTGCAGGAGCTTTACCGCTGGGGTGAGTCGGAGCGATGAGATCGTGCTGCCCAGTATCGCCTAGGCTCTGTACGGAAAAACTAGAGCAGGATCACGCCCCACACCAGCCCGACCATGGTCAGCGCCACGAACTGGGCGGCGCTGCCCATGTCCTTGGCGTTCTTCGACAATGGATGGCGATCGAGGGAAATACGGTCGATCGCCGCCTCTACTGCGGAGTTGAGCAGCTCGACGATCAGGCCCAGGAGGCACACCGCGATCAGGATGGCCCGCTCGGCACGACTGACATCCAGCCAGAATGCCAACGGCACCAGGATTACATTGAGCAGCACCAGCTGGCGGAAGGCCGCCTCGCCAGAGAACGCCGCACGCAGGCCATCGAGGGAGTAGCCCGCCGCATTGAAAACACGTTTGAAACCGGTCTGACCTTTGAAGGGCGACATAGAAGAACCACTTCCGACTGTGGAAAGCGCTGCAGACTAGTGCACCGCGAGTCAAAAAACCGTGAAGGTCGTTAATCAGCTGGAGGAAACCGACTCCAGTTGCTGCAACAGCAGTGCGGCCTGGGTCCGTGTGCGCACACCCAGCTTGCGGAAGATGGCCGTGACGTGGGCCTTGATGGTCGCCTCGGAGACATTCAGCTCATAGGCGATCTGCTTGTTCAGCAACCCTTCGCAAACCATGGTCAGGACGCGGAATTGCTGCGGCGTCAGGCTGGCCAGGCCTTCGCTGGCAGCCTTGGCCTCGGCGGAGACATCGACCTTCTCGAAGGCCTGCGGCGGCCACCAGACCTCGCCATCGAGCACCTTGCGCACAGCATCCTGGATGTCCTCCAGCGGGCTGGACTTGGGAATGAAACCACTGGCGCCGAATTCCCGGGACTTGACGACGACCGCCGCTTCTTCCTGGGCCGAAACCATCACCACCGGAATCTGCGGATACTGCCCGCGCAGCAGCACCAGACCGGAGAACCCATAGGCACCGGGCATGTTCAGGTCAAGCAGGACCAGGTCCCAATCGGATTTTTCGGCGAGACGGGTTTCCAGTTCGGCGATGCTGGCGGCCTCCACCAGACGCACGTCAGGGCCGAGCCCCAGGGTCACGGCCTGGCGCAGGGCGCTGCGGAAAAGCGGGTGGTCATCGGCAATCAGGATTTCGTAGGTGGCCATCGATCTAATGAACCTGTTCTGTGCTGGATCCGGAAGTTTCATCATTATGAAGCAAAGTGCAACATTTGCCCCTTGGACTATAGGAAGGGCCTAAGGCGCTGATGGACAGCATCGTCGATGTCCAGCGGCAGGCGGAACTTGGCCCCCAGGTAGTGAGCACTGAAAACATCGAGGTAGGCATCCAGTGCCTGCGCGGCATCCTGGTCGCCGGCCAGCTCCAGGCACATCGCCGCCACTTCTGCGGTACAGAAATGGTCGTCGCGCTTCGAGCGGCGCAGACGGTATCGGGAGATCTGCTCGGGCTCCAGGCTCAGCACCGGGAAACGGTCCAGGTAAGGACTCTTGCGGAACATCTTGCGTGCCTCGGTCCAGGTCGCATCCAGCAGGATGAACAACGGCCGCTTGCCCGGCTGCGGACGCACCTCGGTGACCACGCGCGACGACTCGACGAACTCACCCGGGAACACGATATAGGGTTGCCAGTCGGGCTTTTCGAGCAGGGCGAGCAATTGTTGGTCCACCATCGTACGCTGCCAGCCGAAGGCGCTGGTATCGTCGATTACGTCGGCAATAAGCCAACCGGTGTTGGTTGGCTTGAGTGGCTCGGTGTCATGCATCAGCAGGCACATCGCCGACGCCGCCGCGACCCGTGGGCGCCATGCGCACAGGCAATAATCGAAGATAACCCGGCAATCAGGACAACGCGGAGCGCGGGAACCACGGGCGACAAAGGGTTTGATACTGAGGGCCAGGCGCTCGGCGCGCAGGCGTGAGACAGCGTGGCTCATGAAGACATTCGACGAGAAAGGATAACGACAGGCAACGGCAAGCGCTCGGACGGGCGGAATCGGCGGGAGTTTACGGCACAAAGCTTTACCGTGCAGGGAAATCTCCGACTCCACTATAATCCCGGGCTTATTGATGGTTGCGAATGACTGCGCTCGTGACGGAACACGACGTGCGGATGCGGGTCAAAGCGCCAGTTACCGAATCTGGAGAAGTGAATGCTGCGTTTCATCGCCCCCACCCTGAGCCTGCTGCTGGTCCTGCCGATCGCCGCCAATGCCGCGTCCAAGCAGGAATATGAACTGAGCCAGATGCTCGAGAAAGTCGCGCGGGACAGTAGCGTCGGAACCCCACGCGCCATCAACGAAGACATCCTCGACCAGGGTTACACCGTCCAGGGCCCGCAACTGATCAACCATTTGAGCGTCCGCCCCAGCCACGCCGAGCAGATGCGCGCCAATCCGGACAAGGTACGTGACCAGTTGGGCGCCAGTGTCTGTACCAACAATGGCTATCGCCAGTTGCTGGCACGAGGGGCTGTATTGACTTACCAGTTCACCGAATACAAGACCAACCGTCCGGTGGCCGTGGAGAACTTCAACGCGCAAAGCTGCGGCATCAACGGCAAGAAGAAGTAACTACATCAATTGACTGCTTTCGCGCCGTTGTTCCTCATCGGCGCGCAACTCCGCGACCAGCGCCTGCAGATAGCGTGAACGGCGCTCGCCGCCTTCCAGCCGGCGCAGGCATTCCTCTTCGAACGTCAGGTTGTTGGCCCGGGCGGCATTTTGCAAAAGCCGGAACAGCTGGCTATCGACCTCCAGACTGATACGTTGCATTGGCAGCCTCCCTGAGCCGCATATCGCCAAGGTTCAGTTAACCAGAGCGTTCGAAATATTGGATCCGATCTGACGAGCGGCGCATGTGGTTGCCGAGAGAAACACGACGACGATCTGTCATGACCTCATGCGTACATGGGCGATGGAGCGCAAACACATGGTAGGGTCTAGATTGATTACAAACATCTTTCCAATACCGGACAGACACAGGAGGCTGTCCGCGCCCGGTCCGTGCCGCGACAAAATCCCGAAAAAGAGAACACAAAGGGATAGGTCATTGCTGCAAAAAGGAGACGTTTGATGCCTTATCTACCCAACGAGCTGCTTGCCAGCCACTTCAGGAACCAGGGAATCGACCTGGACCACATCGACCGGCAACTGAGCCTGGTCGCCGCCGACAGCCCCAACCTGCCGCTTTACCGGGACATGATGCTCACCGTGCTGCGCATGGCCCACGACGACAGCAACCGCTGGAACGCCAAGATCACCCTCCAGGCCCTGCGTGAACTCGACCACGCATTCCGGGTGATGGAACAGTACAAGGGACGCCGCAAGGTCACCGTATTCGGCTCGGCCCGCACCCCGGTCGAACACCCCATGTACGCCCTGGCCCGGGAGCTGGGCGCGACTCTGGCCCACTCGGGGCTGATGGTAATTACCGGCGCCGGGGGCGGCATCATGGCCGCTGCGCACGAAGGCGCCGGCGTGGACAACAGTCTGGGCTTCAATATCACCCTGCCTTTCGAGCAGCACGCCAATGCGACGGTGGACGGCACGGACAAGCTGCTGCCGTTCCATTTCTTCTTTATTCGCAAACTGTTCTTCGTCAAGGAAGCCGATGCACTGGTACTGTGTCCAGGCGGGTTCGGCACCCTGGACGAAGCACTGGAAGTGTTGACCCTGATCCAGACCGGTAAAAGCCCGCTGGTGCCGGTAGTATTGCTGGATGCGCCCGGCGGCAGTTTCTGGGAGGACGCGCTGGCCTTCATCAAGCGACAACTGGAAGAGAACCGCTACATCCTGCCCACCGACATGAAACTGGTACGTCTGGTCAACAGCGCCGAAGAGGCGGTCGCCGAGATCAACCAGTTCTACGCCAACTATCACTCCAGTCGCTGGCTGAAAAACCAGTTCGTGATTCGTATGCAGCACCCCCTGAGCGAAGCGGCACTGCTGGACATGCAGGAGAGCTTTGCCGACCTGCGCCTGAACGGGGATTTCAGTCAGCACGGCTATACAGGGCCGGAACAGGACGAGGCCGGTTTCAGCCATTTGCACCGTTTGGTATTTGCGTTCAACGGACGCGATCAGGGCCGTTTGCGGGAACTGGTGGACTTCATCAACCTGCCGGAAAACCGTGAATCCCAGCCATCCATGCCTGCCGCACAGCGCACACGGCAACCATCCAGGGTCACCTGAGCGCTATCAATCGTCGAAGCTTCGGCCGCTGAGCAGGCGGCCGACCCTCTCCATGGAAAAACCGCGATAGACCAGGAAGCGGGTCTGTCTGGCCCGCTCGCGTGGGTCACCCGGCAAATGGCCGGAAAACTTGCGCTGCCAGAGATCAACCAGTTGTACCTGCCAATCAATGTCGGCGTCACGCAATGCCTGCTCGACATCCCCACGTGGCAGCCCGCGCTGAGTCAGCTCCTCGCGAATACGCGACGGTCCATAGCCCGAACGCGCGCGTGAGCTGATATAGCTTTCCAGATAACGGGTTTCACTCAGCAGCCCCTCGTCCGCCAGGCGGTCGAGTTCGTGCTCGATCATCTCAGGAGAGGCGCCGCGCTGACGCAATTTGCGCGTCAGCTCGGCTCGACCGTGCTCGCGGCGTGCGAGCAGGTCCATGGCTGTCCGCCTGACGGCGACGGGGGTGTCGAGTACAACGGACATGCGCGGGCTCAGAAGTCGGCGTCAGCGTCGGCCATGTCTTCCGCAGATTCGTTTTCTGCAGCGGCTTTGCCGGCAGCATCGACGGCACCCGGGTTCAGCAGTTTTTCGCGGATCTGCTTCTCGAGGGTCTCGGCGATTTCCGGGTTCTCGGCAAGGAACTTGGCCGAGTTGGCCTTGCCCTGGCCGATCTTGCTGCCCTGGTAGCTGTACCAGGCGCCGGATTTCTCCAGCAGACCGTGCAGCACGCCCAGGTCGATGATCTCGCCGTTGCGGTAAATGCCCTTGCCGTAGAGGATCTGGAACTCGGCCTGACGGAACGGAGGCGCGACCTTGTTCTTGACGATCTTGACGCGGGTTTCACTGCCGACCACTTCGTCACCTTCCTTCACCGCGCCGGTACGACGGATGTCCAGGCGCACCGAGGCGTAGAACTTCAAGGCGTTACCACCGGTGGTGGTTTCCGGGCTACCGAACATCACACCGATCTTCATGCGGATCTGGTTGATGAAGATGACCAGGCAGTTGGCGTTCTTGATGTTGCCGGTGATCTTGCGCAGGGCCTGGGACATCAGGCGGGCCTGCAGGCCTACGTGCATGTCGCCCATCTCGCCTTCGATCTCGGCCTTCGGCACCAGGGCCGCAACGGAGTCGACGATGATCACGTCGACGGCGTTGGAGCGCACCAGCATGTCGGTGATTTCCAGGGCCTGCTCACCGGTGTCCGGCTGCGAGACCAGCAGGTCGTCGACATTGACGCCCAGCTTGCCGGCGTATTCCGGGTCCAGCGCGTGCTCGGCATCGACGAAGGCGCAGGTGGCGCCGGCTTTCTGGGCCTGGGCGATGACCGAGAGGGTCATGGTGGTTTTACCGGACGATTCCGGACCGTAGATCTCGACGATACGGCCTTTTGGCAGGCCGCCGATGCCGAGGGCGATGTCCAGGCCCAGGGAGCCGGTGGAAATGGCCGGGATCGCCTGACGTTCATGGTCGCCCATGCGCATGACCGCGCCTTTACCGAATTGACGTTCGATTTGACCCAGGGCCGCAGCCAAGGCACGCTTCTTGTTGTCGTCCATTGAAGTCCTCACGTAATCGATAGGGCCTGACGGCCAGAAACAACTGTATAAGTAGCCAGTATTATTCCACAGGGTTTTGTTTCCGCCTACCCCCGATTCGTGAATTACTCCGCACCAAGCTGTAACAAGCCCTCTAGCGCGGCGATTACCGTTTGTCGGCGCACGCTTTCGCGATCGCCGTCGAAGTGCCGGCGCTCGCTGCTGACGTGCTCGCCGTCGGCCCAGGCCAGCCATACCGTGCCCACCGGCTTGGCGGCTGAGCCACCGTCGGGCCCGGCCACGCCGCTGACCGCCACGGCGAACCGCGCGCCGCTGGCAGCACGGGCGCCGCGGACCATGGCCTCGACTACCTCCTGGCTGACCGCGCCGACCTGGTCGAAAAGCGCTTCCGGCACCTGCAACTGACGGGTCTTCTGCGCATTGGAATAGGTCACGTAGCCCGCCTCGAACCAGGCCGAACTGCCGGGCACGCGGGTGATGGCCTCGGCGATGCCGCCACCGGTGCAGGACTCCGCGGTGGTGACCTGGGCATTGAAATGACGCAGACGTCCGCCCAGGCGGATGGAAAGAACGGTGATCGGGTCCATGGCAAGCTCCTTGGGAAAACCGCCCTACCCTACACCACTCAGAAGGCCAGTGCGCGTACGTAGGCCTGGCAGGCATGCAGGGCGATCAATCCTTCGTCGCCGTCGGCGGTGATGGCGATAATTCGTTGAGCATGCGCCGGGTCAAGTCGGGCTCGCGAGGAGCCATGAACCAGGCTGCCGGCGGGGTGGTGGCAGGCACAATGGTGGAGTCGGTGTCGCTGGCGAGGAGGACTGACAACCGCAGATCAGCAGTAGCCAGGCGGTCGCGCAGGCGCGCCTGAGTCTGTCGGGCATCGATAAGCTCCCGGGAATGGATCTGGTCAGCGGACTGGATGCGTTGTTCGAGGGCCAGGCGGCGGCCCTGCTCATCCTGCAATCGTGCGGCAAAGGCCTCGGCCTGTTGCCGACGCTCGTCGGCGTATTCGTTTTCGCGCACGGCCATGGCCCGCTCATGACGCCAGGCCTGGACCTGCCAGGTCAGCGCGCAGGCCGCCAGCACCAACAGCGCCAGCGCGATCAGGCGTGCGCCGTTCAACACAGCACCTCCCGCGCCCGAACCCAGAGCTTGAGGCGATCCTCCAGCCCGTTGAGCCCGCCATTGATGTGCCGGGTGATGCGATTGAACTCGCCAAGATCGGCCAATCGATTGAGCCCGCGCGAATGCCAGAACCAGGCGGCAGACTCCGTCGCCCACTGGGGTTCCTCAAGCATCTGCGGACGCGCCAGCAGGCGCTCGTCCTGGAACAGCGCCATGCTGCAGGCACGGTAGTTGTTGCGTCCGGTGATCTGGATCAGGCCGCGGCCGCAGTACAGTTGGCCATCGCCATCGGCCTCGGGGGTGTTACCCAGGCGCAGGGCCAGGGTGCCGGTGTCGTAGCGCGCCAGGTACTGGTCCTGGCCCAGTTCCTTCACGTAGCGCAGTTGCCCCGACTCGTGACCGATCTGGGCGAGAAAGGCGGCCATGCGGCGTGGTGTGTCGATGGACCAGTGCGCCATGGCAGCATTCAATGGCGCAACGAAAACGCCCGCTGAGGTGCGGGCGTTGGGATAGATGCGGAACAGCTCGGATTCTGTCAGGTTCATTTGGGCTCCTTGCTCTGCGTAACCTTGAGCGGCTTGCTCTGCCGGGTCTTTTGGCTTTTCGCCGTGGACTTGCCCTGGTTGGTGCCGTTGCATTGCACGGTGGTGTCCCAACCCGAAACGGTGAAGGTCTGGGTTACCGTGTCGATCAGGTAATCGCCATCCAGCCCATCCTTGAAACCCTGCACCCGCAGCATGCGCTCGGCAAACAGGTCGGTGCGTCCGGCCATTTCCAGGGACACCGTGGCGGTACTGCGCTTGAAGGCCTCCATGCGGGCCTTGGCTGCCTGTTCCGCGGCGCTTCTGTTCGGATAGATATGCCGCTCGGTAAAGACCGCACCGACATCATCGGGCTTGTCTTCGTTTTCCACCCGGACGGCCTGCTGCTGGCCGCTGGCCGGATCCTGGTAATGGGTCTGGGCCGCCTTGTACGTAGCCCGGTCCTTCAACTGGAACTTCCAGCGGCGCACATCATGCAGCGCTACCCCGACCACCCCGAGGTCCTTGCCACTGGCGCTCTTGCCAGCCTGGCGGGGCAACACCAACAGCGCACCGTCGGCGATCTTGGCGGTACAACCGTATTGCTGCGCGATGCGGGTAATAAAGTTGAAATCCGATTCCTTGACCTGTTCGACCCGAGGAATGGCGGTGATCACCGGGCACTGTGGCTGCCAGCCATTGCGCGCGGCGATGTCGCGGACAATCTGCTGCAGCGTCCTGTTCTCCCAGCTACCACTGCGAATGGTCTTGCCGGTCCCGCGCATATCCGCTGCCTTGCCGCGGATTTCCATGGTCTGGGCCGGTCCGCTGAGATCGATCTGATCCACCGTATAGCGCCCCAGCCGTGTCAGCTCCTGACCGGAATAGCCGAGGTAGACTTCCAGTTGCGCTCCCCGCGCCGGCAGGGCCAGGGCACTGTCACGATCATCGAGCCTAAGCTCGAAGTCATCGGACTCCATCCCCGTCTTGTCGGTAGTGCGCAGGAGCAGGACACGGTCGTTGATCAGCGCCGTTATGTCCTCGCCGTCGGCGATGATGCGAAACACAGGTTGCATGTTCAGGCTCCCGAAAAAAGCAGACCCCGCACGAGGCGGGGTCTGACACTGCAAATGGCTCAATCCCACAGCATGAGCATGGAGTCGCTGGCGCCGGACAACACCGGCAGCCTGATCAGCACGCCAGCGCGAAACGGCTGGGCTTCGTCGGCCAGGCCCTGGTTGGCTGCCAGCACCGCCTCGACACTGCCGCGCAGATGCCCGTAGTAGTGCTGGCACAGGGTATCGAGCAGATCCCCTTCAGAGGTTCGGCATATCGTCGCCATAGCTCACGAACTCCAATGTGAAAGCTTGCTTGCCCGGATGCCGCCTGCCAGGAGGCTGTCCTGGGTTTCGGTCACGCTGACCAGGCACCAGTTGCCGAGGATCTCCCCGTAGCCGGTGGCAAGACTGAAGGGTTTCAGTTGCTGGCCGATGCTGCGCAGGCGCTCAAGTTGACCGAGCCCGCCCTTGAAGGAAGGAAAGATCGCGCCGTCCAGGGTGATCTTGTCATCCCCCATGGCCACGGCCTGCTGCGCCTTGCTGCGCGACAGGCGATCCTGACCGGCCCAGTTGAACGCCTTGGTGCGCTTGAACTGGCTGAACGCTGCGGTATCAAGGTTGAAGTAAAAAGCTTCCGCGCCGTTTTCCAGCGGTTGCAGAACCAGCAGGTGTGGAAAGGGCTTGACCGCTTCTTCCGCCGGCGTCGTCCGGGGCGCGAAAGCGCCGGTCGGCAGGATCGCGCCCAGCGACGGGCTGATCTTGCCGGCAACCCGGTTGATCGCTGCGGCGGCCTTGCCGGCTTGCTCGGAGAAACTCTCCAGCCGGCCCTCGACCTCGCTTATGACACTGACCGCCCGGTTGTACGTCGCCGCAACCGTCCCCACCGTCGATTGCGCCACCTCGATGGCGCGCAGGGTGCGTTGCAGCTTCTTGCCGATGATTTCGCCCACGAAGGGCAGGTTTTCCAGCTCGGTAGCGGCACCGGTGATATCGCTGACGGCGCCATTCAAGGGCCCCAGCATTTCATCGGCACTGCGCCGCCCGGCCTCGCCCGCCGCTACCAGTGAGCGCAGGCTGGATTGCATCGATTCCATGTAAGCCATGATTTCTCCTCAGGCGACAAAGGTGACGGCAGGTGTGTCCCAGATATGCCCGCCGCTATTGGCCTGCGCGGCGTAGCCGTTGAACAGGCGCTGGATCTCCGGCTGCAGGACCCGAACCAGTTCGGCAGGGTCGGTCACGCTGCCCTGGATATTGATGGCAATGGTGGGCGACACCGCAAAATGCTGCGGCGTGCTGGTAGTGATCGACACGGGCGCGGGAGCAGTGGGCGCCGGCAAGCCGGCGGCCGACGGAACGGCTTCGCCCAAGGAGCGGACCACGTCACCGGTTTTCAGAGGCAAGGGAGGTCGCTCACCTGCCGGTTGGCCAATCGCCGGATTGGGGCTGTCGATCCTCGCGCCCCGGAACGGGATGACCGGTGCCAAAGGACGAACGCCCTGCCCCGGATCACCCGTTTCGCCGGGCGTCTTGAGCAACAGGGCAGCCGCCTCGGGTGCCTTGACGACCGTCAGCAACTTGCCGGCATCCGCCCCGGGCAGTTCCGCCAGGGGAGGCCTGGCGCCAGACGCATCCGGCCTGGCCTCGTCGCCCCAGAGTTCATTGACCTTGCGCCCCGCAACCTTTCCGAGCTCGCCACCGATGTAACCACCGGCCAGCGCCCCGACAGGCCCGAGGAACGCCCCAAGCAGGCCCCGGCCAATGCCCCCGCGGCCTGACCATAGCCTTCGGCTTTTTCCCGACCGGTTTCGGCGTTCTGGTAAGTATTGATCGCCATGACCGCGCTACCTGCTACCGCCAGGGCACCGCCCAAGAGTTTTGGCACAAGCGGAACCTTGGAAGGGCGCGGAACTTCTGGCAGAAGCGTCCCGACCTTGGTCACAGCCTGCCCGACACGCGCGCGCCACCCGGGCGCGCCGGGTGCCGGCTTGAAGATCGTTGCAGCCGCCTCCGCCAGCACCTTGCCGCGCGGTCCCGCGACCGTCCGTACCGCATCCAGCAAGGCCTTGCCCTTGGCCAGCACGGCGAACGAGGTCACCAAAGCGGCCCCCCTACCACGACCCCGCCAAGCACGGTTACCACCCCGCCCAACTGCTCGACCACCATGCCCAGGATGTTGGCGCCGGTGGTCATCAGGGAGGTCCATTGCGAGTAGAGCGGTGCCAGGGCATCGCCTACCGCAACCGAGACCCCGTCGTAGGCGGATTGCTGCGCCTTGCCTTGCCACTCGAGCGTTTGACGGCGGTCCGCCAGATCATTTTCGATGTAGTTCGGGGTCGGCCCCTTGGCGCTCGACGGCATGAACGCCTGGCCGTACCGGCCCATGTCGGCCGCGGAATTGCCTCTCTCGCGCTGGTACTCGAGAAAGAGCGCTTTGGAATTGCTGACGATGTCGTTGTAGTTCCCGGTCTTGCCCGATTCCTGTTGAAGAATCGCCGAGAGACGAATGGCGTCCTGCGGATCTCCTCCTACTTGCGGAAGCAGCCGCGTGATCGCCTCGGCTGTCTGGGAAATGCCAAGCGATCCGGCGCCAGCCTGGCCGACAAGGGTATTGAGCAGGCGTTCGAGCCCATCGCTGCCCTGCCCCGGGGAAAGGGTACGAAACAGTCCGGCAGTCACGCCTTCGCTTACCTGCTGGCCATCGCTGAACCTGGCGGCAAGACGCCCCTCCGGCACCAGCGCGTTGAGACCCATGCCGGCATCGAACATGCCCAGGAGCTGGCTGGCAGCTTCGGTTTTGCTCAGGCTGGTGCCATAGGTCATCCTGCCGATCTGCGCCTCGATCCTTGCCCTCTGTGCCTCTCGCTGCGCGGGATCCTTCTCTCCCTGGATCACCAGCTTGCTGACGATGCCCTCGTAGGTGGCGAAACGATCCACAGCACCGTCCGCCGACTGCAGGACGGTTCGGGATGCATCGTTAACCCGCTCCTGCGCATCCTCCCTGCCGGATGACTGCCCGGCAGCCGGAAAACGCACGGCCCCCATGGCCTTGCCCAGCTCCTCGTAGGATTTGGTCAACCTGGGCAAGGTCTCCAGTTGGGTGGACAACCTCTTGCCGATCTCCCCCAGGGAGGCCTGCCATTTCTGCGCCGACTCCGCCGCCGCGTCGTTGGTCATCCTCAAGGCCGAGGCAAGCGGTAACGCCTGCTCGGTGGCGCGCCTCAGGGCCTCGCCGATGCGCAATGCCAACGACTCGATCCGCACCACCTGGGCCTCGACCAGGTCGAAGACCTGGCCAAGGACAGGTTCGACGGCACCTCCTATGTTTATCTGGACTTTCAGTTCGCCCGCCATATGTCCTCCATGCGCGCAAACCGGCTCACTCGGTGAGCCACCAGACCATGTCGGAATACGACATGGTCATGATCTCGGTGGCAGAGAAATTCAGCTCCCTGGCGAGCCGCTTCGCTGCCGCTTTCTGACGCGAGGGATCAAAGCTCGTCGTCCTGCACCAGGCGAAAATAGCCGGCCTGCAGACGGCTGTAGTCCTTCAGGGCCAGGCCTTCCAGATCCTTGACAGCGACTTCGGCGAGGGAGGCGAACAGGTTCAGCTCCCGGGTTTCGTCGTCGGCACCGCCCGATTGCGCGGCGCGCAGGTCACGCACCGTGGGCGCCCGCAGCGACAGGCTGTCGACCTGAATGCCGTTGGCCTCGGTGGCGCGGCTCAACTTCACCACCACGCTGTCCGCGCTGACGGTCAGCCAGGCGGGTACCTTCGTTGCTTGCTTCATACGAGCTTGTCCTTGTGTCAGAGGCCGAGGGCGGTACGCTGGGCGGCGAGCTGGTCAACGCCGTTGACCACGCGCTTCATGCCCAGCGGGTCGATCTCGTACAGCAGCCGGCCATCGATCTCCAGCTTGTAGTAGGTCAGGGACACGACGTGATTGGTCTCCGGCTTTTCCGAGGTTTTCCAGTCGCCCATCTCGACCTCCTTGAGCATGCCGCGCAGGGTCACCACCACCGGCGTGATCGCCCCTTTCAGGCCCTTGAATGCTCCACGGAACGTGCCGTTGAATGCCGAGCTGTCGGCCAGGCCGAAGAACTTCAGCGCTTCACGGCGAACGCCGGTGGTCTTGAAGCTCGCGCTCAGCGCCTCCATGCCCTGGTCGATCTCGATCGCGGTATCCATGCCACCGACACGGTGGCTCTCGACCTTGATGGCGAGCTTGGGCAGGGTCAGGCTAGTGACGTCGCCCTGGAAGCTGACGCCATCGACGAACAGGTTCAGGTTCGCCAGGGTTTGCGGAATCATTGCCATCTGTTGTTTCTCCTTAAGCGTTTTGGTCGAGGACTTCGGTCAACCACTGGTTGGTGACCTCGACGCGGAAGTTGGGGTTTTCGGCAGGCGGTACGTCGGTGAAGCGGATGTTCCAGTAGACCTTGCCCTGCTCCAGCTGGCTGGCGGTGTTCAGGTCCGGGTCGGCGTAGACCTCGAAATTGATGATCGCGCCCTGGGCCTTCAGGTCGCGCATGAAGTTCTCCAGGCCCTCGGTCACGTCCTTGACGTAGGTCGCGGTGATCGAGCGGTCCACCGCCCACTTGTGGCCGTAGAGGATCGCGTCCATGACGATGTCCATGGTCCGCACGCGGGTGACGAAGGCCCATTTCGGATCGCTGGACAGGGTGCGATTGCCCCACAGGCGGAAGCCGTCGTCGCGGATGATGGTGGTGATGTTGGCGTTGTTCAGCAGGTTGGCCCGGCAGCTTTCATCACCGTCGAGGAACTCCACGGCACGGGTGGTACCGGTGATGCCGACGAACTCCTTGTTCGACGGCGAAGCCCAGAAGCCGTACTCGTTGTCGGTCCAGGCGAACAGACCGGCGACCCAGGCCGAGGCCGGTGCATCGATGGTGGCGTCGGCGCCGGTGTCCCAGTACTGCACGCCCGGATCGACCATGAACGCGCGCTTGGCGCCGAAGTTTTCCGCATAGGCCAGGGCGGCCTCGTCGGTGGTGCCCGGACCGTCGATGATGGCCAGGCCGCGCAGCTTGTCGGCCAAGGCCACCAGGGCGGTGCCGACGGCTTGTGTGGCGCTGTGTTTCGGGGTTACCAGCAGGCGTGGCTGGGCGTTGAAACGGCTCTTGCCGTCGAGCAGCGCCTGCAGGCCGGTGCGCTTGCCGTTCGCCTCGACGCCGCCGATGATCGCCGAGGTCTGCTCGGCGGCGTCGCTCAGCCTGGCCACGCCGCAAGCGACGATGACTGCCTTGGCCCGGGCAAAGACGGCCTGGCAGGACTTGGTGATGGCGGCATCGGCACCGAACGCAGCCACAGCTTCACGCTCGCTGGTGATCAACACCAGGTCGTTGGCCTTGGCCGTGGCGGTCGGGCCCTCGGTGAAGGTGTCGACCAGGCCGATGATGGAAGAAGACGGCAACGCGATGCTGCGCGCACCGGTGTCGACGTTGGTTACGGTGACGCCGTGGAAGAATCCACTCATAGGTATTTCTCCAGATGTGAGAAGGCCCCGTCGGTGCGGGGCCTTCGAAAGGGTACTGCAGACAAGAAAATGCCCCGGTGGTACGGGGCATCAGTGAATTTGGGAAGTGATCCAGGGCGGAGCCGCCGGGCGACTCGACGCAGCAGGAAACTCCAGCGACTGCGGCCAATCGCGCAGCGCTTGCAAATAATCCAGCAACTCGGCGTATTGCTCCGCAGTCAGGCTGGTCCGCCGCTCAAGCTGCAATTCATCACGATGCCGGTCTCGAAGCCAACTGACACGGTTGATCTGCTGATCCCGCCAAATCCGCTCGTGCTGCTCATTCTCCTCCTGGGTCGGTACGGGTTCGACATAGGGGGTGCTGCCTGCACCCTCCTCCAGGGCACGAGTTATCCGGGCATGTACCTCCGGCGTTTCAGCCTGCGTCGCGTGAAACGGGCAACCATTCAACGTCAGAATGAAACTGCCATCTTGCTTGACCTGAATACCCGAAAAATCATGCCGCGGATCGTTTTCCACAGCGGTTTCTGGTGCTGACTGCTCTTGCATCACTGGATCCTCCAGGCAAAACCTACAGTGTTACTGTTGTATCCAACGACGGTACCACCAGCAGCAACACCCGACAGTGCACCAAGCGCCTGACCACTGCCGTTGTAGCCCACACAGTGATAAGCCCAGCTCCCCCCACTGGGTAATTGGCCCGAGCCGTTCAACGTCACCCATTGCCCTGACGCGGGTTTCAAGAATGTCGCTGAGGTATGAGCTGCCGCACCATTCGAATAGAGCGTGCCTGCGTTGAGTGCCTGCAATGCACCACTGCCATTGAGCAAGTGGAGCGAAGGGTCCTGATTCTTATGAACCAGACTGATCGATGTCGAACCACAGGCCAGTGTCATCATGGCCTGGGTCGAAGCACTGGTGCCTGGGTTGTTCAGCGCAAGACAAGGGTTGCCCAAAACCTGATTGGGCAAGTTGATGGAAATTGCGCCATCTACAGCACCGCCTGACTTATTGAACTTGGTGGCCAGCTGATTGCTGACGGTGGTAGAGAAATTGGCATCATTGCCTAACGCCGCTGCCAGCTTGTTGAGGGTATCAAGCGTCGCAGGTGATGAGGCGACAAGGGCGGTGATGGCATCGGTAACGAACTTGGTGTTCGCCGCCTGATCGGTCGCCGTGCCGGTCGTGGCATTGGGCACTCGCGGCGTGCCGGTGAAGACAGGGCTGGCCAGGTTCGCCTTGGTCGCTGGATCGAAATTGGCTTCCGTCCAGATCCGGCGGAAAGTGCCCGCTCCCTGATAAACCGTACGAGCGTAAAACTCCTCCTTGCCATTGAGCGCCCCAAGGAAATCAACGCTTTGCTCACCGCCGCCCCAGGTAACATGGGTACCCACGGCATAGGTGACTCCTGCAGGTCGGTCCTCGGTAGCCGGGCCCGTCGAAATGAAACGGGTTTCGGGAATTGCGCTGATACGTCCTTGCACCGCATCTGGTCTGGAAAGAAGGCCCCACCATATTTGGGCATCGCATCTGTGATGCCGTAACCACTGAGTGTCGTGGATTTGTCAGCCTTGCCGTCCGGATTGAAGTTACCTTCGTGCCACAGCTTCTGCCAGGTACCGATACCCTGAGAGTCGACACGGCGGAAGCCAACCCAGTCCCTGTTCATACCCGCTAGCATTTCGAAGCTGTAGTTATTCTCCGGGTACTTGATGTGGAAGCCAGTACCATAGTCGAGCGCGGCCGGGGCATCGGTCGTTTCAGGCCCGACGCTGACAAACTGGGAAGCGGGCAATGCCGCCAGTGGCCCGGTGACGAGCTTTGCCGTAGACATCCAGCCACCAGCATCCTTTGGCATGGCATCGGTGATGCCATAACCGCTCAGCGTGGTGGATTTGTCGGCCTTGCTGCCTGGATTGAAGTTGCCATCATGCCAGAACGCACGCCACGCTCCTGGAGTGCCATCGGAAAGGACATGCCTGGCACCGTACCAATCGGATGTAATGCTACCTACGAAGTCGACAGCATACTGTTCCGCCGGATACTTGATGTGCACACCGACCCCATATGGAATGGCCGTCGGCTTATCAACTGCAAGGTTTGCAACACTGATGAATTGCGTTGAATCCAGATCACTGATTTTTCCTCGCACGAAATTCGGCGAGGACAGGACCCCGCCCGCCCTTTCGGTAGCGCATCCGTAATGCCATATCCGGCCAGGGTCGTGGGATTCGATCCTTGTAGAACGACGCCCCTCTCATTGACCTTGACCTGTGTATAGGTCCCGGCAGTCTTGTTGGGCGGCAGGATGGCCAGGATCGAACTGTCGACGTAATCCCGCGTCGCCAGCACCACGGCCGGGTCTATCTTGAGTTGCACATTGGCGGTACTGGTGACCATCAGGTTCAAGCGCACTACCTGGGTCTTGCCGGTGCCTTGCGCCAGCAGCGGCTTGTAGCTGGGCGCACAGTTGGCCACGGCGACCAGGTCACCGGCCGCATCGTAAAGGCCGATCTCGCGGATCCACCAGCCGCCGACGTCCGGCGGAATCACCTGCTCGGCGATGATGATGCTGGCATCCTTCGGGTCCACCGAAAGCTGGTTGAGTGGCGCCCGGCGACGCTCGTTGATCAGTTTTGTCTGGGTGCGCGAAGGCACCGGATCGGTATTGTTGGCGTCGCCCACGCCCATCTGGGCGAAGGTCCAGGGCACGCCCAAGGCGTTCGCGTTGGCCTGCTTGGCCTCCCCCACGGCGGTGAGGATCGCGAAGAACTGGCTGTTCTGGTCAGTCATGAGTAAACGTCCAGGGTTTCGATTTGATGGTCACGGCCGATGAAGCCGTGGTTGCCGCGTACCTCGATAACACGCGAGGTCGGCGGATAGATGTCGATGGCGTCGCCTTCGCTGAGGCCGATGCCGACGCGCAGCAGGCCTTTGCTATCGAGGGCGATGGCGAGGCCGGTCATGTGCCGGCTGACAGGCCGGGCGTCGTCGATCAGGTCCGTGAGCTGCTGATAGGTTTCTTCGCTGATGCCGTTGTCCGACACGCCGATTTTCAGGCTGAAGGTGCCCGGCGGCGCTGGCGGCACGGCCTTGAACCATTCGACGATTTCGATCAGGTAACCGAAGGGTTCCACGACCCGGCGCAACGCTCCGACAGTGCCCTTGCGGGCATGCACGTCGAACGAACCGCGGATCACTGCACGCTTGACTGCCTCCGGCCAGGCCTCGTCCCACCGATCTACCGACCAGGCAAGTGCCAATTGATGAAGCAGGTGCGGCGGACAGGTGTCGGGGTTGTACAGCGTTCGCAAGGGAATGTCGGCGGCATCCAGCGAGGCAGCCTCGACGGCCCGCTCCAGCAAGGTACTGTTGAGCGGCAAGAGACTGACCATGTCAACCTCCCAGCCGGATGTCGAAGCCGGTGCACCAGGCTGCCTGGGTCTTGTTCGGGCTCAGGTCGGTCCAGTTCGTCAGCTCGACCCGGGCAACTCCACTGATATGCAGTTGCGCGTCGATCGCGGAGCGAGGCACCTCGACCCCCAGGCGCCCACGGGGATTGATCCAGGCCTGCAGGCGACGTCTGCATTCGACCAGCGTTGCCTCGGTCTCCGGGCCACTGCCGCTCATATGCAGAATGGCGTCGATCCGGTACGGCAGGATTTGCGCACTACGCACGATAAGCCGGTCAGCAACGGGGCGAACATTGTCGTCATTCAGGCGCGCGGTGACTTGTGCCAGCAGCTCCGGACTGGCCACACCTTCGCCTTCGAGACTGAGGACGGTAACTTCCACCACCGCCGGCGAAGGACTTTCCGCGGTTGCGTCAGCGACCAGCCCGGAAGCATTGCGGGCGTGCAGGATGTAGCTGTTGCGCGGCCCGGCAGTGGTCAAGCCCTCATATACCATCTGGATCCGCTCGCGCAGGGCGTCGTCCTCTTCCAGGACACGCTCGAGCGGCGGAGTCGCATTCGGATCCGCCTCCTGGACCACCAGACGTTGCAGTTGCACATTGGCAGCCAGTTGGTCCAGGTCGCTACCCTGCGCATACGCCAGCAGCAGTGCCTTGGCCGCATCATTCACCCGGGCCCGGTTGAGCAGGGTGCGATAGGCACCGACCTCCAACAGTTTGGTCACCGGGTCGCTTTCCAGTTGCGCGGTCCAGCTGTCGCCCATGTGCGCCCGAAAGGTCGCCAGGTCAGCCTGGAAGATGTCCTCGAAATCCAGGTCTTCCAGGACCTGCGGCGCGGGCAGCGCCGAAAGGTTCACGATGCTCATGCCGTCACCTCCAGGATCTGGCTGTCACCCAGGTATTGCCCGGTGAGCTGCAGGCTGATCTGTCCGTTCACCACTGCCGTCACCCGCACCCGTTCCAGCTTCAGGCGAGGCTCCCAGCGCACCAGCGACCTGGCTACTTCAGCCTGTACCGCGCTTTTCCAGCCTTCGTTCACAGGAAGGTCGACGAAGCGGCGCAGCTTGCTGCCGTAGTCGGGACGCATGCGCCGGCTGCCCAGCGGTGTGGTCAGGATGTCCTCGATGGACTGGCGCAGGTGGGCGAGACCGGAGAACGGTTGGCCAGAGCGGCGATCCATTCCGATCATGGCGCTACTCCTGTGCTTGATTGGGGTTGTGCACCGCGGCGCGGACGCCGGGTGCGAAATACTTTTTGGTGGGCGCCATGGCGTTCCTCCGTGGCATGAAAAAGCCCGCAGCAAGCGGGCTTCAGTGCTTGTGGTTCGGCGTGTTGCCTGCGGTATCGATGATCGTGCCGCCGCCGTGGATATTTCCCGTTACCTGTAATGCGCCGTTGATCTGCACCGGGCCATTCAAGGTCAGGTTGCCAGAGGTCAGCGTGATGGAATCGGGGGTGGCCGTCAGCGTGGTGCCGCCGACCTTGAGGGTGATGCTGCCGCGGGGCAGTTCGATGGTGTAGGCGCTGGCTTGCCAGTCGTAGACCAGCGAGCCGCCATCGTCGAAACGCCAGGTTTCGACATGCTCGCGGTTGTCCGGCGCGCTGCCGGCGTTGCCATAAAGGCCGGGTATGAAGGTGCCCTGGGCCGGTTCGCCACTGGGACTGATGAGCATGCCTTGCTCGTCCAGGCTCGGTGCCCGCCAGTGCCTGGCCTTGCCGGCAGCATGGCTGTGCCAGCGCAACCAGGCGCTGGTCCAGCCGGCGCCGTCGGAAACCCGTACCCGTGCCGCCGCGAGATCGACTGCAACCACCCGGCAGGGAATCAGCAGGCCGGCGATCATGCGGTCGTGCATAGCGCTGACGTAGCTCATGCGAAATCCTCCGGGGCCTTGTAGCCGCTCTCATGTTCTGGTCCGGTATCAGGGTCGAAAGCAATTACCAACGACCCGGGCGGCTGGTTCGGCCAGGGCCATTGCACCTCGCCGAGGTGCAGCGCCTGTTGCCATTGCACCGTCCAGGTCGAGGATGAGGTGGTCGTCGGCATCGCCTGGATGGCCACGGCTTCCTCGACGAAATCGATGTTCCAGTACTGCTTGCGCAGCAGCACCATCAACTGTGTTGCCAGGATCACGGCTTCCAGCGCCGCCTGCCCATCGCAGCTGATACGGGCTTCGAACGTGACTACGAGCCGGGAATGCCCATCCACAGGATCGGCGCCCGGCTTTATATCGACGATGCCGTGAAACAACGCAGGTAGCGGTGTGTCCTGTTGCACGCCGGCATAGCTGCCGACCGTCGCCAGTTGCGGCATCGCCGCGTGGATGGTTGCGCTGATGGCCTGATGCAATGCATCGAGGTCGCTCATGATCTCTCCTTGCTGTCGGTGCCGAGCCCCAGGCGCTTCGCAGCCCAGCGCTCGTACAGCCCCATGGTGATGTCCGCGCCGCCTACGGCGGTCAGGCAGCCCAGGGCACTGGCCGCCCACATCGACAGGCCGCTGGCATACAGCAGCATCACGGTGGATACGCCGCAGACCATGCAGGCCCCCGAACGCAGTACCAATCGCCTGAGCAGGGCGCCGCCTCGCGCCCCTGCCTTGTCCGCTCGCCACATCTCGCCGGAAACCCCGCCCAGCAGCGCCAGGACGATCACCAGCCAGATCGGCATTTCCAGTAGCGTTTGTTGTTCGCTTGTCACGGTCCTGCCTCCTTTCTGCTTCCCGCACGGCGCCAGCCGAACGGGGAATGGGACCGAGCATTCACTCGGCATTCCAAAAAGCCCGGGCATGCCCCGGGCTTTTCAGTAATGCGTCGTAGAGATGCCCGCCACTACTGGTGCGCTGGGCATCTGCGCTTCGAATTGTTGACTCCGACCGCGGCCACCTGCCCGCCGGATAACTGCTTCTGGTGCTTTACGCTGCACACCCGGGCCAGTTGCCAACCCTCTGAACAGTCGAGGCCTGTTCATCGCTGCCTTTCTCGTCGCCGGTGTCTGACCGGCTTGAGACAAAAGATATGCATGTATGCATATACAGTCAATGCATTTTTGGAAGAATTTGCACATAGGGATTTGCTTAAATGCATGAAGGCCTTGTCCTACCTGGCTCCAGGCAGTTTCCGACAGGCGAAAAAAAACCCGCCGAAGCGGGTTTTCGATAACTCGGGAAGGCGATCAGCGGGCGTACATGCCCCACCAGAACACATGACCGAGGATGGAAATCTGCTCTTCCTGCATCTGCTGGAAGCTGTAGTCCTCGTCGGGATGTTCGTCGCGATTGAAGCTGCGCAGACGGATGCCGGTGGGCATGCGGTAGAGCTGCTTCACGCGGAGCTGGCCATTGTGGTTGATGGCATAGAGATCACCATCGATGATGTCGCCAATCGAGCACTTGCCCGTATTGACCCCCACGGTGGCGCCATCACGCAGCACCGGCAGCATGCTGTTGCCACGCACCGTCACGCACTTGGCCTGGTCGAACTGCACCCCGTTATGGCGCAGGCTGCGCTTGCCAAAGCGAAGGCGGGCGCGTTCGCTTTCCTCGATGACGAATCTTCCTGATCCTGCTGCCAACTCGACCTCACGGAGAAAAGGAACGGACACCTCGTCGTCCTCGACGGGGGTTTCATCGTCCCACAGGCTGATATCGCGCAATTCATCGTGCCCCGGCTCCCGCTCGGGCATCTGGCTGTCGCCCAGCTCGGCGCGCCCGCGCAACTGATCGGTGCTCACCCCGAAGTACCCGGCGATCTTCGACACATGCTTGTCTGAAGGATCGACGATCTTCTCGCTGAGAATCCGCGACAGGGTAGATTGAGGCACGCCGGTACGACGGTGCAGCTCCGTGGCGGAGATTCCGTGGCGGTCCAGCAGTGATTTAAGGACGGTTGCTACATTGCGCTTGTGCATGGCGTGCATATTGCCGAGGGTTGGAGGGAAATGCAATTGCAAATATGCATCGACTAAAATGCCCGACCCGGTTCGACGCAGGATGATGCAGACCAGTCGCCCTTCGGTCTCGGCACCTGCTGGAGAATCCCTGTACTATTAGCGGTTTCATACCCTTTCGACGACACCCTGCTCCAAGGCCTTGAATGTCCGATCTTTCCGCACACACTCCGATGATGCAGCAGTACTGGAAGCTGAAGAACCAGCATCCAGACCAACTGATGTTCTACCGCATGGGCGATTTCTACGAGATCTTCTACGAAGATGCGAAGAAAGCCGCGAAACTGCTGGATATCACCCTGACCGCGCGCGGCCAGTCGGCTGGCCAGTCGATTCCCATGTGCGGTATTCCCTTCCACTCGCTTGAAGGTTATCTCGCCAAGCTTGTGAAGCTGGGCGAGTCGGTGGTGATCTGCGAGCAGATCGGCGATCCGGCTACCAGCAAGGGGCCCGTTGAGCGCCAGGTGGTGCGCATCATCACTCCGGGTACGGTCAGCGACGAGGCGCTGCTGGACGAGCGCCGCGATAACCTGATCGCGGCGGTGCTCGGCGACGAGCGCTTGTTCGGCCTGGCAGTGCTGGATATCACCAGCGGCAATTTCACCGTGCAGGAACTCAAGGGGTGGGAAAACCTGCTGGCCGAGCTGGAGCGGACCAATCCGGTGGAACTGCTGATTCCGGACGATTGGCCACAGGGCCTGCCGGCTGAAAAACGCCGTGGTTCCCGCCGCCGTGCACCGTGGGATTTCGATCGCGATTCCGCGCGCAAGAGCCTGTGCCAGCAGTTCGCGACCCAGGACTTGAAAGGCTTCGGTTGCGACAAGCTGACCCTGGCCATCGGAGCTGCCGGTTGCCTGCTGACCTATGCCAAGGAAACCCAGCGGACCGCCCTGCCCCATTTGCGCAGCCTCAAGCATGAGCGCCTGGACGATACGGTCATTCTCGATGGCGCCAGCCGCCGCAACCTGGAACTGGACGTCAACCTGGCCGGCGGTCGCGACAATACCCTGCAGTCGGTGATCGATCGCTGCCAGACTGCCATGGGTAGCCGCTTGCTGACCCGCTGGCTGAACCGCCCGCTGCGCGATCTGAAAGTACTCCAGGCGCGCCAGGGCTCGATCCGCTGCCTGCTCGACAACTATCGTTTCGAGCGACTGCAACCGCAATTGAAGGATATTGGCGATATCGAGCGGATCCTCGCCCGTATCGGTCTGCGCAACGCCCGTCCCCGCGACCTGGCACGGCTGCGTGATGCCCTCGGCGCCCTGCCCGAACTGCAGAACGCCATGGCCGAGCTGGAGGCGCCGCATCTCGCGCGCCTGGCAGCCATCGCCGGTACTTATCCAGAGCTGGCCGACCTGCTGGACAAGGCAATCATCGACAACCCGCCTGCGGTAATCCGCGACGGCGGCGTACTGAAGGCCGGCTACGATGCCGAGCTCGATGAGCTGTTGTCGATAAGCGAAAACGCCGGGCAGTTCCTGATCGATCTGGAGGCTCGGGAGAAAGCCCGTACCGGCCTGGCCAACCTCAAGGTCGGTTACAACCGCGTCCACGGCTACTTCATTGAACTGCCAAGCAAACAGGCCGAACAGGCCCCGGCCGATTACATCCGCCGCCAGACCCTCAAGGGTGCCGAGCGCTTCATCACCCCGAGCTGAAAACCTTCGAAGACAAGGCGCTGTCGGCCAAAAGCCGCGCTCTGGCGCGGGAGAAGATGCTCTACGACGCACTGCTGGAAACCCTGATCAGCCATCTGGCACCACTGCAGGACACCGCCGCCGCGCTGTCCGAGCTGGACGTGCTGAGCAATATGGCCGAGCGCGCGCTGACCCTGGACCTGAATTGCCCGACCTTCGTCGACGAGCCGTGCATGCAGATCAGCCAGGGTCGTCACCCGGTGGTCGAGCAGGTCCTCACCAGTCCCTTCGTAGCCAACGACCTGGCCCTGGATGACAGCACCCGCATGCTTATCATTACCGGCCCGAACATGGGCGGTAAATCCACCTACATGCGCCAGACCGCGTTGATCGTGCTGCTCGCCCATATCGGCAGCTACGTGCCGGCGGCCAGTTGCACACTGTCGCTGGTGGACCGCATCTTCACCCGTATCGGCTCCAGCGATGACCTGGCCGGTGGCCGTTCCACCTTCATGGTGGAAATGAGCGAAACCGCCAATATCCTGCACAACGCCACCGATCGCAGCCTGGTGCTGATGGACGAAGTGGGCCGTGGCACCAGCACCTTCGATGGCCTTTCGCTGGCCTGGGCTGCCGCCGAGCGCCTGGCACAGCTGCGCGCCTACACGCTGTTCGCTACCCACTACTTCGAACTGACCGTATTGCCGGAAAGCGAACCGCTGGTGGCCAACGTGCACTTGAATGCCACCGAGCACAACGAGCGCATCGTTTTCCTGCACCACGTCCTGCCCGGACCGGCCAGCCAGAGCTATGGCCTGGCAGTGGCGCAGCTGGCTGGCGTGCCGACGCCGGTGATCCAGCGCGCCCGTGAACACCTGGGCCGCCTGGAGACTTCCAGCCTGCCACATGATGTGCCCAAGGCCGCGACCAACAGTCGCAGCGCGCCAGCCGTCCCGCACCAGAGCGATCTCTTCGCCAGCCTGCCCCATCCGGCCATAGAGAAGATCGGCAAGCTCGACGTGGACAACATGACCCCGCGCCAAGCTATCGAAATGCTCTATGAACTGAAGACTCTGTTATAACGCGCGGCCTCACAAGCTGCTAGAATCTCGCGCGGTTTGGCGGAGCGTCGAGTTATTAGCCTGGCTCGCCGCAACCTACCAGACCGAGCGGCCCTGACTGGAAAGGGCATCGCTGCCGTCGCCTGAGGAGAAAATTAGAAATGACCTTCGTCGTCACCGACAACTGCATCAAGTGCAAGTACACCGACTGCGTAGAAGTCTGTCCGGTGGACTGCTTCTACGAAGGCCCGAACTTCCTGGTCATTCACCCGGACGAGTGCATCGACTGTGCGCTGTGCGAGCCTGAATGCCCTGCCCAAGCCATCTTCTCGGAAGATGAAGTCCCTGACGACATGCAGGAATTCATCGAGCTGAACGCCGAGCTGGCAGAGATCTGGCCGAACATCACCGAAAAGAAAGACGCACTGCCGGATGCCGAAGAGTTCGACGGCGTCAAAGGCAAGATCAAGGATCTGGAGCGCTGAGTACCGGACTCGCTCCCGACCAACGAAAAAGGCCCCTGCGGGCCTTTTTTCATTTTCACCGGGCAAAAAAAAGGGGCGGTTTGACCCGCCCACATTTTTTCCGTAGTCCCTGTATTCCCTATCATCGTCCTGATGAATCGCATCCTGCGATGTCCTTGGTCGTCATCCTGACAACCTGTGTCAGTCCGTAGACACAGGACAAATATTAACGCGTAGAACGCTCGTCGCAACTGGCAATGGCTCTCAAAAAAAGACAGCTGGGTAGCCCGAGCAGAAAATAAAATCTTTTATTTTCATAGAGTTACGAAATGCTCCAATCACAAGCAGGGCAGTTTTTACGCTTCTTTACTGCAATCGCTTACATGCCCTGTAAGCGATTACTTACGCAAAAAGACTCACCGCTGACAGAACTGACTGACGATCCTCAGATACAAACGCAAACGCCCCGATCTGGTCAGGGCGTTTGCGTGCAAGGCGAACGTGAACGTTCTAGTTATTGAAACAGCGACTCGCTGGAAAGGCCGTTCTTTTCCAGGATCTCGCGCAGACGCTTCAACCCTTCGACCTGGATCTGCCGCACCCTCTCGCGAGTCAGGCCGATTTCCAGGCCGACATCCTCGAGCGTGCTGCTTTCATGACCACGCAAACCGAAACGACGGATGACCACTTCACGCTGCTTGTCGGTCAACTCGCTCAGCCATTGATCGATGCTCTGGGACAGATCGTCGTCCTGCAGAAGCTCACACGGATCGGTTGGCCGATCGTCCGTGAGGGTATCGAGCAATGTCTTGTCCGAGTCGGGTCCGAGCGAGACGTCTACCGAGGAAACCCGCTCGTTCAGGCCGAGCATACGCTTGACCTCGGCCACCGGTTTTTCCAGCAGGTTGGCGATTTCTTCCGGGGAGGGTTCGTGATCGAGCTTCTGGGTGAGCTCCCGAGCCGCACGCAAATAGACGTTCAGCTCCTTGACCACATGAATCGGCAGGCGGATGGTGCGGGTCTGGTTCATGATCGCCCGCTCGATCGTCTGGCGAATCCACCAGGTCGCATAGGTGGAGAAACGGAAGCCACGCTCCGGGTCGAATTTCTCGACCGCACGGATCAACCCCAGGTTGCCCTCCTCGATCAGGTCGAGCAGCGAAAGCCCCCGATTCACGTAGCGGCGGGCTATCTTTACCACCAGGCGCAGGTTGCTCTCGATCATCCGCTTGCGACCTGCAGGATCGCCACTTTGCGACAGGCGCGCAAAATGAACCTCCTCTTCGGGAGTCAGCAGCGGGGAAAAACCGATTTCATTGAGATAAAGCTGAGTCGCATCAAGTGCCCGGGTGTAATCGATGTACTTGTGCTGTTTTAGCGAAGAGCCCTGTCTGGCTCTGGTCCGAACCGAAGGTACAGCAGGTTCGTCTGACACCACATCCGTTTCCAAAACGATGCCGGTCTCCATGAGAAGAACCTCATCGTCGATGTCAAACTCCGGCGCTTCTTTGCTGAGAGCCATTGTTATAGTCCTTTGCTGAGTTCGAACTCAGACTCGAGCGTACCTTGTCCATGGCATCGCCAGAGCCTGTCCCCATTACGCTAAGGAACAGGCCGGAATCAACAATCAACGGTTTGGCAGGAACTGCAACGGGTCTACCGGTTTACCCAGGCGGCGAATTTCAAAGTGAAGCTTCACGCGATCGGTGCCCGTGGACCCCATTTCGGCAATTGTCTGCCCTACCTTGACTTGCTGTCCCTCCCGAACCAAAAGCCTACGGTTGTGACCGTAAGCACTCACGTAGGTTTCGTTGTGCTTGATGATTACGAGTTCACCGTAGCCCCGTAGACCACTACCGGCGTACACCACCGAACCATCAGCGGCAGCAAAAACAGGCTGTCCCAAATCTCCGGCGATATCAATGCCTTTATTCAAACTACCGTTTGAAGCGAATTTTCCAATCAGAACGCCGTTCGCCGGCCATGCCCAGCCACCGCTGGAGCGCTCTGCTGCGGGAACCTGGGTCGGCGCCGTGGAGGGTGTCACCACCGGTGTGGTCGCCGCCGTGCTGGTACTTTTCGGCGGCGGCGGGGTACCGGCAGGACGTCGGGTAACCGTGGTCTTGCTCGACGGAGAAGTGGAGGTCACGACACGGGAAGAGCCGGAGGATGGCTCGTCGAAGCGGATCGCCTGGCCCGGGCGGATGGTATAGGGCGGCTCGATGCCGTTGCGCGCAGCCAGGGACTTGTAATCCCAGCCATAACGGAAGGCGATGGAGAACAAGGTATCACCAGGACGCACCACATATTGCCCGGAAGTTACCGCAGGACGCTTGGGCGCTGCGTTATTACGGTCCACGACCCGTGCGCCACTGGAAGAAGAAGAAGTGCTGGAGCAACCCGTCACCAACATGCCAACGGCAAGTGCAACCACCAGAAGCCTGATGCTTGAAAGACCCATACGCTGCCGAATGACTGTTGAACTCACCCGCCGCTCCCTTAAATGGTGATCGAGTTTGAAAATGCAATAATGTTGCAATTATAACCATGCACCGGACACTTGCGCGCGATATACAAACGCAAAACGTGAACGGTTGCCGGTCCGAGCATGGGGCACCCGCCTCATAGACCTGACGCCACGCCGAGAATTCGCCATTCGCGAAAATAAAGAAGCGTCAGGAGAGTGTGCCGTTGAGCAGCGGAACGAAACGTACCGTTCCCAGCACCCGTCGGGAGAAACCGTGCTCCTCGCGCACGATCAGCAGAAGTTGTTGCACTTCCCCGACATTCCCCACCGGAATCACCATACGCCCGCCCGGAGCCAGTTGGTCCAGCAACGCCTGGGGAACTTCCGGCGCCACTGCGGTAACGATAATGCCGTTGTAGGGCGCCAGGGCTGGCCAGCCCTCGCTGCCGTCGCCCCAGCGAAACACCACGTTGCGCAGGTTCAGTTCGGTCAGGCGTTCCTTGGCCCGATCCTGGAGCACCTTGATCCGCTCCACGGAAAACACGCGCTCCACCAGTTGCGCCAGCACGGCGGTCTGGTAGCCGGAGCCGGTGCCGATCTCCATGACCTTGTCCAGCGGACCTGCTTCCAGCAGCACCTCGCTCATATGCGCAACCATGAAAGGTTGCGAGATGGTCTGGTTATGGCCGATCGGCAGGGCAGTATCTTCATAGGCGCGATGCGCCAATGCTTCATCGACGAACAAATGCCGCGGTGTGCGACGCAGTACATCCAGTACCCGCGGGTTCGAGACGCCTTCCTCGCACAGGCGCTGGATCAGCCGCTCGCGGGTGCGCTGGGAGGTCATGCCGATACCGCGGCGCATCATATCGTCCTGATCGCGCATCAGAGCACACCCTCCAGCCAGCCATCCAGGCGATCGAAGGCATCATTGAAGGTTCGGTCCAGTTGCAGCGGGGTGATCGACACATACCCCTGCATGACCGCATGGAAGTCGGTACCCGGCCCGCCATCCTCGACATCACCGGCAACCGCGATCCAGTAACCCTCCTTGCCCCGCGGGTTGACGTCCTTGATCGGTGCGGCGGCGCGAGCACGATGCCCCAGGCGGGTCAGCTGGATACCGCGAATATGATCCAGCGGCAGGTTGGGGATGTTCACGTTGAGCACGGTTCGCGGCGGCAGTTCCAGGCGCGGGTGCGCTTCGACCAGCTTGCGCGCGACGTAGGCGGCTGTCGGCAGGTTGTCGGGCAGCCGCGACAACAGCGAGAAGGCGAACGAGGTATTGCCGAGGAAGCGCCCTTCCAGCGCTGCAGCCACGGTTCCGGAGTAAAGAACGTCGTCGCCGAGGTTGGCCCCCAGGTTGATCCCCGACACCACCATGTCCGGGGTCTGCGGCAACAAGCCGTTGAGACCGAGATGAACGCAGTCGGTCGGAGTGCCGTTGATGCTGATGAAGCCGTTGGGCAGGGTTTGCGGATGCAGCGGACGGTCGAGGGTCAGCGAACTGCTGGCACCGCTCTTGTCCTGGTCCGGGGCGATCACCACGCACTCGGCATAATCCGCCAGCGCGCCGTGGAGCGCAGCGAGTCCGGGCGCGAGAACGCCATCGTCATTGGAAATCAGAATACGCATGGGCTGTCCGTCTGCCCTGCCGGGACCAGATCGACGAGTTCGCGCACCACCACGGTGGCGAAACATCCGGCCGGAAGGACGAATTCCAGTTGCAGGATATCAGGCTCGGGATAATGCCACGTCAGCCGACCAATGGGCAGTCGCAGAATGCGTCGTTCCTGCTTCATCGCGGCGTGCCCAAGCCATTCGCAGAGTGCCGGATTCTCCTCGCCGACACGCTGTTCGAGGGCGCCGGCCGAGCCCTGCGTGGCTGGAAACCCTTCACCCCAGAGCGGCCCGGTGGGATGCAGGTCGAGAATGCCGAGGCGAGGATCGCTGCATTCCGACTCACCTGCCGGAAAGAAGCTACGGCTATCAGTGAACGCCAACAGGTCGCCGATCTGCGCACGCTGCCAACTGCCATCCTCGACACGCTGGGCGAGGACACGATTGAACAGGTAGCTACGCGCGCTCGACAGCAACCGCGAGCGCAGGTTGCGTTGCTCCGGCAATGCCTTGCGTTCGGCCCAGTGGCGCGCCTCCTCGACGTTGCCTCCGTCATGACCAAAGCGCTGCGCCCCGAAGTAGTTCGGGACCCCTTGGGCGCGCAGCCGTTCGAGACGGGCATCGAGCGCGGCGTGATCGGCCTGGAGCCGGGTCAGGCGCAGGGTGAAGCCGTTGGCCGAATGGGCACCGCGTTGCAGCTTGCGTGAATGCCGGGTGCGCTCGAGGATGCGCAGGCTTTCATTTTCGGCGGCAGTGAAATCGGGATCGGCCTTGCCCGGCAGATGCAGGCTGAACCACTGGCGGGTCAAGGCCTGGCGATCCTTGAGGCCGGCATAGCTGATGGTCTTCAGCGGCACACCGGCGGCACGGGCCAGGCGGCGGGCAGCTTCCTCGGTATTGAGATCGCGCTTTTCCACCCACAACCACAGGTGTTCGCCCTGGCCGGACAGCGGGATGTCCAGCACTTCATCGACCTGGAAATCCTCCGCCACCGCTTTCAGTACCGCGCTGCCCAGCGCCGGCCCGCTGGCGCGCGGGCCGAGCAGTTCGAGTTCGTTCATGCTGGCAGCAACAAGGCGACGGCGTGTACCGCAATACCTTCCTCACGACCGGTGAAACCGAGCTTCTCGGTGGTGGTGGCCTTGACATTGACCTGGTCGAGCCCGACCTGCAGGTCGGCCGCGATCAACTCGCGCATGCGTTCGATGTGCGGTGCCATCTTCGGCGCCTGGGCGACGATGGTGGCGTCGACATTGCCGACCTTCCAGCCCTTGGCCTGGACGATGGCGACCACATGACGCAGCAGCACGCGGCTATCGGCGCCCTTGAATTGCGGATCGGTATCGGGGAAATGACGACCGATGTCACCCAGTGCGGCAGCGCCGAGCAAGGCATCGCTCAGGGCGTGCAGCAGCACATCGCCGTCGGAATGGGCCAGCAGCCCGTATTTGTGCGCGATCTGCACGCCGCCCAAGGTGATGAAATCGCCCTCCGCAAAGCGGTGCACGTCGTAGCCGTGGCCAATACGCATAAAAAAACGCCCTGATTGAGTCAGGGCGTGATTCTACCTGCTTTGCCGGGCGTTGGGCTTGAATTGTCGCCTCAAGCGCGCTCTACACCCAGCGCTGCGGCATGATGCCGCAAGTGATCATCGATGAAACTGGCGATGAAGTAGTAGCTGTGGTCGTAGCCTGGCTGCAGACGCAGTTGCAGCGGATAGCCCGCGGCTTGTGCCGCCTGTTGCAACACCTGCGGCTTGAGCTGGTTTTCCAGGAAATCGTCGCGATCACCCTGGTCCACCAGCAGCGGCAGGCGCTCGCTGGCCTGGGCGACCAGCACACTGGCATCCCACTCGCGCCAACGCGCGCGGTCGTCGCCGAGGTAGCGGCTGAAGGCCTTCTGCCCCCAAGGGCAATCCATCGGGTTGCTGATCGGCGCAAAGGCCGACACCGACGAATAACGCCCGGGATTGCGCAAGGCGCAAACCAGCGCACCGTGCCCGCCCATGGAATGACCGCTGACGGAGCGCTTGTCCGAAGCCGGGAAATGCGCCTCGATCAGGGCCGGCAGTTCGGCCACCACATAGTCGTACATGCGGTAGTTGGCCGCCCACGGTTGCTGGGTCGCATTGACGTAGAAGCCGGCGCCAAGGCCGAAGTCCCAGGCACCGTCCGGATCCCCCGGCACCTGGGTACCCCGCGGACTGGTGTCCGGCGCGACGATGATCAGCCCCAGCTCGGCCGCCAGCTTGTGCGCACCGGCCTTCTGCATGAAGTTCTCGTCGGTGCAGGTCAGCCCGCTCAGCCAATACAGTACTGGCAGCTTGCCGCCCTGCTCGGCCTGCGGCGGCAGGTACACGGCGAAGACCATGTCGCAGCCCAGCACTTGGGAGCGATGACGGTAACGCTTGTGCCAGCCACCGAAGCTTTTCTGGCAGGAAATGTTTTCCAGGCTCATGAGCGACCTCAGAAGTGGATGACGCTGCGGATGCTCTTGCCTTCATGCATCAGGTCGAAGGCCTTGTTGATGTCTTCCAGGCCCATGGTGTGGGTGATGAAGGTATCCAGCGGGATCTCGCCCTTCTCGGACATCTCGACGTAACTCGGCAGCTCGCTGCGACCACGCACGCCACCGAAGGCGGAACCGCGCCAGACGCGGCCGGTCACCAACTGGAACGGACGGGTGGCGATTTCCTGGCCGGCACCGGCCACGCCGATGATCACCGACTCGCCCCAGCCCTTGTGGCAGCACTCCAGCGCCGCACGCATCAGATTGACGTTGCCCACGCACTCGAAGGAGAAGTCCACGCCGCCATCGGTGAGGTCGACGATCACTTCCTGGATCGGACGATCGTAGTCCTTCGGATTGACGCAGTCGGTGGCACCGAGCTGGCGGGCGATCTCGAATTTGCCCGGGTTGATGTCCACGGCGATGACGCGCGAGGCCTTGGCCTTGACCGCACCGATGATCGCCGACAGGCCGATGCCACCCAGGCCGAAGATGGCCACGGTGTCACCTGGCTTGACCTTGGCGGTGTTCAGCACCGCGCCGATACCGGTGGTCACGCCGCAACCAAGCAGGCAGACCTTCTCCAGCGGGGCTTCCTTCTGGATCTTGGCTACGGAGATTTCCGGCAGCACGGTGTACTCGGAGAAGGTCGAAGTGCCCATGTAATGGAAGAGCTGCTGCCCCTTGTAGGAAAAGCGCGTGGTGCCGTCCGGCATCAAGCCCTTGCCCTGGGTGGCGCGGATGGCCTGGCACAGGTTGGTCTTGCCCGACAGGCAGAATTTGCACTTGCCGCATTCCGGGGTGTACAGCGGGATCACATGATCGCCTACGGCCACGGAGGTCACGCCCTCGCCAACGGCCTCGACGATTGCACCGCCTTCATGACCGAGGATCGACGGGAAGATGCCTTCCGGGTCGGCACCGGACAGGGTGTAGGCGTCGGTATGGCAGACACCGGAAGCGACCACGCGCAGCAGCACCTCACCGGCCTTGGGCATGGCGACGTCGACTTCGACGATTTCCAGCGGTTTCTTGGCCTCGAAGGCTACGGCGGCACGGGACTTGATCATCAATCTTCTCCAATGAAAGGACATTTCAGACAGCCAGTGTAATTCAAGGCTTTTTGATGAATAATCCGGCCAAAGACAAAACATTATTGCCACGCAGGGATAATCAATGAGTAGCCGCTGGGAAGGCATAGACGAATTCGTCGCCGTGGCCGAATCCGGGCAGTTCACGGCAGCCGCCGATCGCCTTGGGGTGTCCTCCTCCCACATCAGTCGCCAGGTCGCGCGGCTTGAAGAGCGCCTGCAAACCCGCCTGCTGTACCGCAGCACCCGCCGCGTCACCCTGAGCGAGGCAGGCCAGACCTTTCTCCAGCATTGCCAGCGCTTGCAGGACGGCCGCGAGGAAGCCCTGCGCGCCATGGGCGACCTGACCAGCGAGCCCAAGGGGCTGTTGCGCATGACCTGCGCGGTCGCCTACGGCGAGCGCTTCATCGCGCCACTGGTTGCCAGTTTCATGAGCCAATACCCGCAACTGAGGGTGGATATAGAGCTGACCAACAACACCCTTGACCTACTCCACGAAGGCATGGACCTGGCGATCCGTCTCGGTCGCTTGCAGGAATCACGACTGGTAGCGGCACGATTGGCGCCACGACGCATGTACCTGTGCGCCTCGCCGGATTACCTGAATCGTTATGGCCGCCCGCACAGCCTGTCCGAACTGGCGCGACACAATTGCCTGATCGGCAGCTCCGATATCTGGGTGATGCAGCAGGACGGGCGGGAAGTCACCCAGCGGGTCCAGGGCAACTGGCGCTGCAACAGCGGACAGGCGGTACTCGACGCAGCGCTGCAGGGCATGGGGTTATGCCAGTTGCCGGACTACTACGTGCTGGAGCACCTGGGCAGCGGCGCGCTGGTGTCGCTGCTGGAAACCCACCAGCCGCCCAACACCGCGGTGTGGGCGCTGTATCCGCAGCAGCGGCACCTGTCGCCGAAGGTGCGCAAGCTGGTGGATCACTTGCGCGAAGGGTTGGCGCTGAGACCGGAATATCAGAATACATAACTCATTGATTTGGCAAAGACCTGTGGGAGCGGGTTTACCCGCGATTGCGGCAGTGAGTTCACCGACGTAATCGCGGGTAAACCCGCTCCCACAGGTCCGCGTCGATTGCGCAAATCCTGCTTCAGCAGCGCTGGGACCAGCGCTGACGAAGCCATTCCAGATCTTCGGGACGGGTGACCTTGATGTTGTCGTTGCGCCCTTCGATCAGCCGCGGCGCCTGGCCGGACCACTCGATGGCCGAGGCTTCGTCGGTGATCGCCACATTCGCCACGAGGCTGTCGGCCAGGGCCCGGTGCAAGGCGCCAAGCCGGAACATCTGCGGGGTATAGGCCTGCCAGATGGTGCTGCGGTCAACCGTGACCTCGACCCGACCATGGGCATCGGCGCGCTTGAGGGTATCCCGGGCAGGAACAGCGAGCAGCCCACCCACCGGATCATCCGCCAGTTCCAGGAGCAGGCGATCCAGGTCATCACGCGACAGGTTGGGCCGCGCAGCATCGTGGACCAGTACCCAATCGCCGTCCGCCGCCCCTTGCGCATGCAGGAGCAACAGGGCGCTGAGCACCGAGTCGGCCCGCTCGCGGCCACCGGCAGCGCGCTGTATACGTGGGTCGCTGGCGCAGGCGAGGCCGGGCCAGAAGGGATCGTCAGCAGCAATGCTGACCACCACCCCTTTCAAGGAGGGATGGTCGAGAAAACAGTTGAGGCTGTGTTCGAGAATAGTGCGTCCGCCCAGTTGCAGGTACTGCTTGGGCCGGTCGGCGGCCATGCGCGCACCCACGCCGGCGGCGGGGATCACTGCCCAGAAGGCAGGCAGGGACGTGCTCATTGGGCCAGTTGGTAGAGGGTTTCACCCTCCTTCACCATTCCCAATTCGTGGCGGGCCCGCTCTTCGACGGTTTCCATGCCCTTTTTCAATTCCAGCACCTCGGCATCGAGCACGCGGTTGCGCTCCAGCAGACGCTCGTTCTCGGCGTGCTGGTCGGCGATCTGTTGCTTGAGTTCGGCCACCTGGGCCAGGCTGCCATTGCCCACCCACAGCCGGTACTGCAAGCCACCGAGCAGTGCGAGAAGGACAAGGAACAACCAGTAAGGACTACGCATCAGGACATCCAGTGGCGAAAGACCGCGTGTGCGAAGGGCTGATGGCACGAAGCCTGACCGAAGCCAGGCTTTGTGATTCAAGCATTCGCAGCGCCCCTGAAAGACACCAGGACAAAGCCCTGGGTTTCACGGTGCTGTCTTTTTACCATCTATCGCTTAGCCGCGAAACTCGTCGCGACCACGGTACACCGCCTTGGCGCCCAGTTGCTCTTCGATACGCAGCAGCTGGTTGTACTTGGATACGCGGTCGGAACGGCACAGCGAACCGGTCTTGATCTGACCAGCGGAAGTACCTACGGCCAGGTCGGCGATGGTCGAGTCTTCGGTTTCGCCCGAACGGTGCGAGATCACCGCGGTGTAGCCGGCGGCCTTGGCCATCTGGATGGCTTCCAGGGTCTCGGTCAGCGAGCCGATCTGGTTGAACTTGATCAGGATGGAGTTGGCGATCTTCTTGTCGATGCCTTCCTTCAGGATCTTGGTGTTGGTCACGAACAGGTCGTCACCGACCAGTTGAACCTTCTCGCCGATCTTGTCGGTCAGGACTTTCCAGCCAGCCCAGTCGGACTCGTCCAGACCGTCTTCGATGGAGATGATCGGGAAGCGCTCGGTCAGGCCTTTCAGGTACTCGGCGAAACCTTCGGCGTCGAACGACTTGCCTTCACCGGACAGGTTGTACTTGCCGTCTTCGAAGAACTCGCTGGCGGCGCAGTCCAGGGCCAGGGTCACGTCGGTGCCCAGCTTGTAGCCGGCGTTGGCCACGGCTTCGGCAATGGCGCCCAGGGCGTCTTCGTTGGAGGACAGGTTAGGCGCGAAACCGCCTTCGTCACCGACGGCAGTGTTCAGGCCACGGGCCTTCAGCACAGCCTTGAGGTGATGGAAGATCTCGGTGCCCATGCGCAGAGCGTCGGAGAAGGTCTTGGCGCCAACCGGCTGGACCATGAACTCCTGGATATCGACGTTGTTGTCGGCGTGCTCGCCGCCGTTGATGATGTTCATCATCGGTACCGGCATGGAGTACTGGCCAGGGGTACCGTTCAGGTTGGCGATGTGCGCGTACAGCGGCAGGTCCTGGTCCTGGGCGGCAGCCTTGGCAGCGGCCAGGGACACGGCGAGGATGGCGTTGGCGCCCAGCTTGGCCTTGTTCTCGGTACCGTCCAGCTCGATCATGGCGCGGTCCAGGGCTTTCTGGTCTACCGGGTCCTTGCCCAGCAGCAGGTCGCGGATCGGGCCGTTGATGTTGGCGACGGCTTTCAGCACGCCCTTACCCAGGTAACGGCTCTTGTCGCCATCACGCAGCTCCAGTGCCTCGCGGGAGCCGGTGGAAGCACCCGACGGCGCGCAGGCGCTGCCGATGATGCCGTTGTCGAGCAGCACGTCCGCTTCCACGGTCGGGTTGCCGCGGGAGTCGAGAACTTCACGACCTTTGATGTCGACGATTTTTGCCATTGTTGTAAGCACTCCAGAATTGACGAAAACAACGCAGCTTGAAGAATCCGCTCTTTCGCAGGCACGGGGCACGGGCAGGCCTGACGCGGAGAACCCCCGACCGCGAGGTCAGGGGTGAAACGGGCGGTACTTTACCGGAGAAACGCGGCTTATGCGGTTTCTACCGTCGGAAAACTCTTCACCAGGTCATCCAGTTGCTTGAGCTGGGTCAGGAAAGGCTCCAGCTTGTCCAGGCGCAGGGCGCAGGGACCGTCGCACTTGGCGTTGTCCGGGTCCGGGTGGGCCTCGAGGAACAGGCCGGCCAGGCCCTGGCTGAGACCGGCACGGGCCAGTTCGGTGACCTGGGCACGACGACCGCCGGCCGAATCGGCACGACCGCCCGGCATCTGCAGGGCGTGGGTCACGTCGAAGAACACCGGGTACTGGAACTGCTTCATGATGCCGAAGCCGAGCATGTCCACCACCAGGTTGTTGTATCCGAAGCTGGAACCACGCTCGCACAGGATCAACTGGTCGTTACCCGCTTCCTCGCACTTGGTCAGGATGTGTTTCATTTCCTGGGGGGCGAGGAACTGGGCTTTCTTGATGTTGATCACCGCACCGGTCTTGGCCATTGCCACCACCAGGTCGGTCTGGCGCGAGAGGAAGGCCGGCAGCTGGATGATGTCGCAAACCTTGGCCACGGCTTCGGCCTGGAACGGCTCGTGCACATCGGTGATGACCGGAACGCCGAAGGTCTTCTTCACTTCCTCGAAGATCCGCAGGCCTTCTTCAAGGCCAGGACCGCGGTAGGAATTGATCGACGAGCGATTGGCCTTGTCGAAGCTGGCCTTGAACACATAGGGGATACCGAGTTTCTCGGTAACCCGCACGTATTCCTCGCAGACCTTCAGGGCCAGGTCACGGGACTCCAGGACGTTCATGCCGCCGAACAGGACGAACGGCTTGTCGTTGGCGATCTCGATGTTACCGACGCGAATGATCTTCTGGGTCATGGATCAGGCCTTGTTCTTCTGCGCCAGAGCCGCCTTGACGAAGCCGCTGAACAGCGGATGGCCGTCACGCGGGGTCGAGGTGAACTCTGGGTGGAACTGGCAGGCGACGAACCATGGGTGATCCTGGGACTCGACCACTTCCACCAGTGCACCGTCGCCGGAACGCCCGGAAACCTTGAGGCCGGCTTCGATCAATTGCGGCAGCAGGTTGTTGTTCACTTCGTAGCGGTGGCGGTGACGCTCGACGATCACGTCCTTGGCGTAGCAATCGTGGACCTTGGAACCGCTTTCCAGCTGGCATTCCTGGGCGCCCAGGCGCATGGTGCCGCCCAGGTCGGACGCTTCGGTACGGGTTTCCACGGCGCCGGTAGCATCGGCCCACTCGGTGATCAGGCCAACGACCGGGTGGCCGCTGTTGCGATCGAACTCGGTGGAGTTGGCGTCCTTCCAGCCCATGACGTTACGGGCGAATTCGATGACCGCGACCTGCATGCCGAGGCAGATCCCCAGGTACGGGACCTTGTTCTCGCGAGCGTACTGGACGGCGGTGATCTTGCCTTCCACACCGCGCAGACCGAAGCCGCCCGGCACCAGGATGGCATCGACGCCTTCCAGCAAGCCGGTGCCCTGGTTCTCGATGTCTTCGGAATCGATGTAGCGCAGGTTGACCTTGGTACGGTTCTGGATGCCGGCGTGGCTCATCGCTTCGATCAGCGACTTGTACGCGTCAAGCAACTCCATGTACTTGCCGACCATGGCGATGGTGACTTCGTGCTCGGGGTTCAGCTTGGCATCGACGACCTTTTCCCATTCGGAGAGGTCGGCACCGTTGCATTGCAGGCCGAAGCGCTCGACGACGAAGTCGTCCAGGCCCTGGGCGTGCAGCACGGCAGGAATCTTGTAGATGGTGTCGACGTCTTCCAGCGAGATGACCGCGCGTTCTTCGACGTTGGTGAACAGGGCGATCTTGCGACGGGACGACACATCGACCGGATGGTCTGAACGGCAGATCAGCACGTCAGGCTGCAAGCCGATGGAGCGCAGTTCCTTGACCGAGTGCTGGGTCGGCTTGGTCTTGGTCTCGCCGGCGGTGGCGATGTACGGGACCAGGGTCAGGTGCATCAGCATCGCGCGCTTGGAACCGACTTCGACGCGCAGTTGGCGGATGGCTTCGAGGAACGGCTGCGACTCGATATCGCCGACGGTGCCGCCGATCTCGACCAGGGCCACGTCGGCATCGCCGGCGCCCTTGATGATGCGACGCTTGATCTCGTCGGTGATGTGCGGGATGACCTGGATGGTGGCGCCCAGGTAGTCACCACGACGCTCCTTGCGCAGCACGTGCTCGTAGATGCGGCCGGTGGTGAAGTTGTTGTTCTGGGTCATGGTCGTGCGGATGAACCGCTCGTAGTGGCCCAGGTCCAGGTCGGTCTCGGCGCCGTCGTGGGTAACGAACACTTCGCCGTGCTGGAACGGGCTCATGGTGCCCGGGTCGACGTTGATGTACGGGTCCAGCTTGAGCATGGTGACCTTGAGCCCCCGCGCCTCCAGGATGGCCGCCAATGAAGCCGAGGCAATGCCTTTCCCCAATGAAGAAACAACACCGCCCGTGACGAATATGTAGCGCGTCATGAAAAACCCTAGAAGTCTGCGTTAAAGCGGTCTGCGCCGCCGGGGAAAGCGAAGGAAGGCCGAAGCCCCCGATCACCTGCGTCAATCACAGTGCATCCGAAAATACTGCCGCGTCTGTACAGACCGGGGTTGAAATCCCGGTACGGAGCTCGCTACACATTTTGAGAATCGCCCAGCAAAAAACTGCTTGGTAATCGGCAACTCCTGCGGCTCGAATCGAGCTCACAGAAGCTGTATCAAGAAGGGAGCGTAGTCTACCCGAAGATGCCCATCACCTCAAACCTTGCTCACTCGTCGGTACCTGCCACACAAGTTGCAAATCGCCATCAACGAGGTCCGGCAGGTTGGCCACGGCGACCAGTCGATCACCGGCGAACAGCAGTGGCAAACGGCCGCGAACGAAGGCGGGAACCCCGCGTTCATTGAGCAAACGCTTGAGATCGCGATGGCCGCGACGGGCGATATGCATGTTTTCGCCGCCCTGGCGGTAGGCGATCCGCAGGGTCTCCCCGGGCTTATTCCCTTTCAGGATAACGAATCCGTTGCCAGGCAGTTCCATCGCCAGTGGTGGATCTTTCCAGCATTCCGCCCCATCGGGAGCGCCGAGCCACTCGCCACTCAACCAGTAGATGCGCTCACCAGCCCGGTGCAGCTCGCCATCGGCGAGTTTCCAGATCGGTGAAGCATCGGGGCGGGCATCGCGTAGAGCGTCCCAGCCGGCCCAATGATCGGCATCGGGCAGGCGAGTGAAATACGCGAGCCAGAATCGCAGGGCGTTACGCTGGCGCGCTGGAGAAAGCCGGAGCAGACCCGGTAAATGCAGGGAGGGAAGACCGAGCCAAGGAAAATCGCCCTGCGTCTGGGCCTGCGCCAGATCGCCCGAGGCCAGTGCATCGAGCAACTCGCCCGCCTCGGCGAGATGATCGGCAGTACGGGCCAGCGTGCGACTGACCTGTGGCCAGCGTGAAGACAGAGCCGGAAGCACCTCTTGTCGCAGGTAATTGCGCGTGAATCGGATATCGCCATTCGACGGATCTTCGATCCAGTCCAGGCCACGATCACGGGCATAGCGCAGAAGCTCGTCACGAGAGCTGTCGAGCAAGGGCCGAAGCAGCCAGGCGTCACCCAGCTGCCGCAGTCCGCGCATTGCCATCAACCCACGCAATCCGGCACCACGAAGCAAGCGCAACAACAGGGTTTCGGCCTGGTCCTCACGATGCTGGCCAGTCAGCAGGACCTCACCGTCCCGAAGGACTTCACTGAAGGCGGCATAGCGGGCATTGCGCGCGGCCTGTTCGAGGCTGGCGCCCTCTTCCACTGTCACATGGCGTACCAGCAGCTCGACGCCCAGCGAGTCGCACAGGCGCTGGCAGTGTTCCGGCCAGGCATCCGCGACCGGTTGCAGGCCGTGATGGACATGGATGGCGCGCAGTGCCGGGCGATCCGTCATGGCGGCCAGCAGGTGCAGGAGTACGGTGGAATCCAGACCGCCCGACAAGGCCACGCACCAGCCGGGCGCGTTCTGCCAGGGGGCTAGTTTGTCCTTCAGGCGGGCGACGAGGTCGGTCATGTTCAGGGTCCGACAAAAGCAATTGGGGCTGCTTTGCGGCCCCAATTTCTGACAGATGGCTTCAGGTCAGAGACCGTAGCTCATCAGGCGGTCGTAACGGCGCTTGAGCAACGCGTCGTTGTCGAACTTCTTCAGCATGTCCAGTTGCTCGAGCAGCTCACTGCGAACCGAGGCTGCCATGGCTGCCGGATCACGGTGCGCACCGCCCAGGGGTTCGGAGATGACCTTGTCGACGATGCCCAGGCCTTTCAGGCGTTCGGCAGTGATGCCCATGGCCTCGGCGGCGTCGGCAGCCTTTTCGGCGGTTTTCCAAAGGATCGAGGCGCAACCCTCCGGCGAGATCACCGAGTAGGTCGAGTACTGCAGCATGTTGAGCTGGTCGCAGACACCGATGGCCAGCGCACCGCCAGAACCACCCTCGCCGATAACGGTGGCGATGATCGGGGTCTTCAGGCGCGCCATGACCCGCAGGTTCCAGGCGATGGCTTCGCTCTGGTTGCGCTCTTCGGCGTCGATGCCCGGATACGCACCCGGGGTGTCGATGAAGGTCAGGATCGGCATCTTGAAGCGTTCGGCCATTTCCATCAGGCGACAGGCCTTGCGGTAGCCTTCCGGACGCGGCATGCCGAAGTTGCGGCGAACCTTTTCGCGCACTTCACGGCCCTTCTGGTGGCCGATGACCATCACCGGGCGGTCGTCCAGGCGGGCGATACCACCGACGATCGCGGCGTCGTCGGCGAAGTGACGGTCGCCGTGCAGCTCGTCGAACTCGGTGAAGATGTGCTCGATGTAGTCCAGGGTGTACGGCCGGCGCGGATGGCGCGCCAGGCGGGCGATCTGCCAGCTGGTCAGATTGCCGAAGATGCTCTTGGTCAGCTCGCTGCTCTTGTCCTGCAGACGGCCGATTTCATCGCCGATGTTCAACGAGTTGTCATTGCCTACCAGGCGCAGCTCTTCGATCTTGGCTTGCAGGTCAGCAATCGGCTGTTCGAAATCCAGAAAATTCGGGTTCATAGGCATCCGTCTTGGGTCGACGGCCAGGCGGCCGGCCGGTTGATCCGTTTGGCGCCCTACCTTAAGGGAGAGGCGCGTTCAGGTCGAGATTAAAAATTCATCGATAGTGCAAAAAGACGTTCTCACGGCCGAACTGGTCACGCAGGGCCTGAATCAAGCCATCGGCCGGGTCGATCCGCCAATCCTCGCCGAACTGCAATTGGGCCTTCGCGTCACTGCCGGTGTATTCCATGCTCACCGGGCAGGCGCCACGGTGGCGCTTGAGCAGGTCGCCCAGCCAGGCCAAACGATCGCCCTTGAGCGCATCGGCGTGCAGCTTCAGGCGCAGGCTGTCGGCCAGGTTGGTGCGCGCATCCTCCATGCTCATCACCCGCTTGACGCGCAGGCGCAGGCCGCCCGAGAAGTCGTCATTGCTGACCTCGCCCTCGACCACCACCATGGCATCGTTCTGCAGCAGCGCTTGCGAGGCCATGAAGGCATCGGCGAACAACGAAGCCTCGATCCGCCCGGAACGGTCATCGAGGGTGACGAAGCCCATCTTGTCGCCTTTCTTGTTCTTCATCACCCGCAGAGCAATGATCATGCCGGCGACGGTCTGGGTATCGCGTGCCGGCTTCAGGTCGACGATACGCTGGCGGGCGAAACGGCGAATCTCGCCTTCGTACTCGTCGATGGGGTGGCCGGTGAGATAAAGGCCGAGGGTGTCCTTCTCGCCGCGCAGACGTTCTTTCAGGGTCAGCTCGCGGGCCTTGCGATGGTTGGCGTAGACATCGGCATCCGGCTCGTCGAACAGGCCGCCGAAGAGGTCCGAGTGACCGCTGTCATGGGTGCGGGCGGTCTGTTCCGCCGATTTGATCGCCTCCTCCATCGCCGACAGCAGGACTGCACGGTTGCGATCGATATTGGCCTGGTAGGCCTTGATCTCGTCATGGAAGAACGGCCCGAGGCGGTCCAGCGCACCGCTGCGCACCAGGGCGTCGAGGGTGCGCTTGTTGATGCGCTTGAGGTCGACCCGCGCGCAGAAATCGAACAGGTCGTTGAACGGACCACCTGCGGCCCGTGCCTCCATGATCGCTTCCACCGGACCCTCGCCGACGCCCTTGATCGCACCGAGGCCATAGACGATGCGTCCGTCGTTGTTCACGGTGAACTTGAAGTCGGAGAAATTCACGTCCGGCGCGTCGAGGCGCAGCTTCATGCTGCGCACTTCCTCGATCAGGATCACCACCTTGTCGGTGTTGTGCATATCCGCCGAGAGCACCGCGGCCATGAACGCAGCCGGGTGGTGGGTCTTCAGCCAGGCCGTCTGGTAGGAAACCAGGCCGTAGGCGGCGGAGTGGGACTTGTTGAAGCCGTAGCCGGCGAACTTTTCCACCAGGTCGAAGATGTTGCCCGCGAGGTCGGCGTCGATTCCGTTGTTGACGCACCCTTCGATGAAACCACCGCGCTGCTTGGCCATCTCCTCGGGCTTCTTCTTGCCCATGGCCCGACGCAGCATGTCCGCACCGCCGAGGGTGTAACCGGCCATGACCTGGGCAATCTGCATCACCTGTTCCTGGTACAGGATGATGCCGTAGGTCGGTGCCAGTACGGGCTTCAGGCCATCGTACTGGTAATCCGGATGCGGATAGGCCAGCTCGGCACGACCGTGCTTGCGGTTGATGAAGTCGTCCACCATGCCCGATTGCAACGGGCCGGGACGGAACAACGCCACCAGTGCGATAAGGTCTTCCAGGCAGTCGGGCTTGAGCTTCTTGATCAGCTCCTTCATGCCGCGGGATTCGAGCTGGAATACCGCTGTTGTTTCTGCCCGCTGCAGCAGCTCGTATGTCTTGCGGTCGTCCAGCGGGATGAAGTCGATGTTCACATCCGGCAGGCCGGCCTTGGCCTGCTCGCGGTTGATGATCTCCATCGCCCATTTGATGATGGTCAGGGTACGCAGGCCGAGGAAGTCGAATTTCACCAGGCCGGCGGCCTCGACATCGTCCTTGTCGAACTGGGTTACCAGGCCGCCGCCTTCTTCGTCACAGGCGATCGGCGAAAAGTCGGTGAGCTTGGTCGGGGCGATGACCACGCCCCCGGCGTGCTTGCCGGTACCCCGGGTGACACCCTCGAGCTTGAGGGCCATGTCCCAGATTTCCTTGGCGTCCTCGTCGGTCTTGAGAAAGTCCCGCAGCATTTCTTCCTGTTCGTAGGCCTTTTCCAGGGTCATGCCGACTTCGAACGGAATCATCTTCGACAGACGATCCGCCAGGCCGTAGGACTTGCCCTGCACCCGCGCAACGTCGCGCACCACCGCCTTGGCCGCCATGGTGCCGAAGGTGATGATCTGGCTCACCGCATTGCGCCCGTAGGCCTCGGCCACGTAGTCGATCACCCGGTCGCGGCCATCCATGCAGAAGTCGACGTCGAAGTCGGGCAGGGAAATACGTTCGGGGTTGAGGAAGCGCTCGAACAGCAGGTCATAGGCCAAGGGGTCGAGGTCGGTGATCTTGAGCACATAGGCCACCAGCGAGCCAGCTCCCGACCCCCGGCCCGGGCCCACCGGCACGCCGTTGTTCTTGGCCCACTTGATGAAGTCCATAACGATCAGGAAGTAACCGGGGAAACCCATCTGGATGATGATGTCGAGCTCGAACTTGAGCCGATCCAGATAGACCTGGCGTTTCTCTTCGTAGTCGGGCGTAGTTTCCTTTGGCCAGAGCACGGCCAGGCGCTCTTCCAGGCCTTCATGGGAAACATGGCGCAGATAGTCGTCGATCCCCATGCCGTTGGGCGTGGGGAAATCGGGAAGGAAGTATTTGCCCAACTGCACGGTGATGTTGCAGCGCTTGGCGATCTCGACGCTGTTTTCCAGGGCCTCGGGCAGGTCGCTGAACAGCTCGGCCATTTCCTCCGGGCTCTTCAGGTACTGCTGGTCGCTGTAGTTGCGCGAACGGCGCGGATCGTCGAGGGCACGGCCCTCGCCGATGCACACGCGGGTCTCGTGGGCATCGAAATCGGATTGCTTGATGAAACGCACATCGTTGGTCGCCACCAGCGGCGCCCCCAGGCGATCGGCCAGGGCCACCGCGGCATGCAGATACTCTTCGTCGCCAGCGCGATTGGTGCGCTGCACCTCGACGTAGAAGCGGTCGGGAAACATCGCCATCCAGTCCTGCAGCAGCGCCTCGGCTTCAGCCTCGTTGCCGTTCATCAGGGCCATGCCGATATCGCCTTCCTTCGCTGCGGAAAGGGCGATCAGGCCTTCTGCAGCCTCGGCGATCCATTCCCGCTGGATGACCACCAGGCCATTGCGCTGGCCGTCGGTCCAGCCACGGGAGATCAGTTCGGTGAGATTGCGATAGCCCTTGGCATCCATCACCAAAAAGCAGATACGTGCCAGGGGCGCTTCCGGGTCGTCGCCGGCCAGCCACAGGTCGGCGCCGCAGATCGGCTTGATGCCCGCCCCATGGCCGTCTTGTAGAACTTGACCAGCGAACACATGTTGCTCTGGTCGGTCACCGCCACCGCCGGCATGTTCATCCCGGCCAGGGCCTTGGCGAGCGGCTTGATCCGCACCAGTCCGTCGACCAGCGAGAATTCGGTATGCAGGCGAAGATGAACGAAGGAAGCCGACATGTTGATCCTATAGCAGCGCAAAACGACAAGGCCCGGATTGTACCGGGCCCCGATCAAAACAACAGCCGGCGTGAAGTGATCCGGACTGGTGGTGGAAGTGTGGGCTCAGACCAGGATGGACTGGCCGCCGAGCAGCTCGCGCGCCTCGTACGCGGCACGTACCGGGGCGAAGGAACGCCGATGGATCGGCGTCGGCCCCAGGCGGGCCAGTGCTTCAAGATGTATCGGCGTGGGGTAGCCCTTGTGCCCGCCGATGCCATAACCGGGATAGATCAGCTCGAAAGCGGACATCTCGCGGTCGCGGGTGACCTTGGCCAGGATCGACGCTGCCGCGATTGCGGGCACCTGGCTATCCCCCTTGACCACCGGGGAGGCCGGAACCTGGAGTTTCGGGCAGCGGTTACCGTCGATCAGCGCCAGTTTCGGGGCCACGTGCAACCCTTCGACGGCTCGCTGCATGGCCAGCATGGTGGCATGCAGGATGTTCAGTTCGTCGATTTCATCGACTTCGGCGCGGGCGATGCAGAAGCTCAAGGCTTTTTCGCAGATCTCGTCGAAAAGCTTCTCGCGCCGCGCTTCAGTGAGTTTCTTCGAGTCGTTGAGACCAAGGATGGGGCGCGCAGGATCGAGGATCACTGCGGCAGTCACCACCGCGCCGCACAACGGGCCGCGGCCGACTTCATCGACACCGGCGACCAGGTCTTCGACCAGATTGAAGTCAAGTCCCATTTGCATTATCGATCTTCCAGCAAAGCCAGCACGGCATCGGCAGCCTGGTTCGAGGCGTCCAGACGCAAGGTGCGATGAATACGGTCGAAACCGTCGGTCTGTTGCGCACCATCGCCAACCAGCGGCGCCAGGGTTTGCGCAAGCGCCTCCGCAGTGGCGGCATCCTGCAACAATTCCGGAACCAGCAGGCGCTGGGCCAGCAGGTTGGGCAAGGAAACGTAAGGGCTTTTTACCAGGCGCTTGAGAATCCAGTAGCTCAATGGCGCCAGGCGGTAGGCTACCACCATCGGCCGCTTGAACAGCAAGGCTTCAAGGGTCGCAGTGCCCGAGGCGATCAAGACCGCGTCACACGCCGCCAGGGCCTGATGGGAGCGGCCATCGAGGAGTGTCAGCGGCAGGTCACGACCGACCAGCATCTGCTCCAATTGTGCACGGCGTGCGGCATTGGCGCAGGGCGAAACGAAGCGTACACCGGGGATCAGTTCGCGAAGGCGCTGTGCAGTATCGAGGAACAAGGCGCCCAGACGCCCCACCTCGCCGCCGCGACTACCCGGCATCAGCGCTACCAAAGGCCCGTCGGGCAAGCCCAGCGCCTGGCGCGCAGCCTGACGGTCGGCTTCCAGCGGTATGGTGTCGGCCAGCGGATGCCCGACGAAACGAACCGGCACGCCCTGCTCTTCGTAGAACTTCGCTTCGAAGGGGAACAGGGTCAGCATCAGGTCGCAGCCCTCGCGAATCTTCAGCACCCGCTTCTGCCGCCAGGCCCAGACCGACGGGCTGACATAGTGAACGGTCCTGATACCGGCCCGACGCAGTTTCAACTCGATATTGAGGGTGAAATCCGGAGCGTCGATACCGATAAAGACATCGGGTTTTTCCTCGATCAGCGTCTGGATCAACAGCTTGCGGCGCTTGAGCAACTCTGGCAGGCGGCCGAGCACCTCGACCAGGCCCATGACGGCAAGGCGCTCCATCGGGAAATAGGAGGACAGACCTTCGGCCTCCATCAATGGACCGCCGACACCGATGAAACGGATATCAGGATGGCGTGCCTTGAGCGCTCGCATCAGCCCCGAGCCGAGAATGTCGCCGCTGGCCTCGCCAGCCACCAACGCTACGCAGAGTGCCGACATATCAGCGGGTGATGCCGCGGGCGGAATTCTGGATCGACTGACGGAACAGTTCGACTTCAGGGAACTGCTGCGCCGAAGCTTCCAGTTCGATGACAGCCTGCTCGACGGTCAGGCCCTGGCGGTAGACCACCTTGTAGGCGCGACGCAGGGCGTGGATGGCATCCTCGCTGAAACCACGGCGGCGCATGCCTTCGAAGTTCATGCTGCGCGCTTCGGCGGGGTTACCGAACACGGTGACGAAGGCCGGGACATCCTTGCCGATTGCCGTACCCATGCCGGAGAAACTGTGGGCACCGATATGGCAGAACTGGTGAACCAGGGTGAAACCCGAGAGGATCGCCCAGTCTCCAACATGCACATGGCCGGCCAGCGCGGTGTTGTTGACCAGGATGCAATGGTTGCCGATCACGCTGTCGTGGCCGATGTGGGCATAGGCCATGATCAGGTTGTGATTGCCGATCGTGGTTTCCGAACGGTCCTGGATGGTGCCACGGTGGATGGTCACCCCTTCGCGAATGACATTGTCGTCACCGATCACCAGGCGCGTGGGTTCGCCTTTGTACTTGAGGTCCGGGGTGTCTTCACCGACCGAGGAAAACTGGTAGATGCGGTTGTTGCGGCCGATACGGGTCGGCCCCTTGAGCACCACATGCGGACCGACGACGGTTCCTTCGCCGATCTCGACATCCGGGCCGATGATCGACCAAGGACCGACCTCGACACCCTCGGCCAGCCTGGCCGAAGGATCGATGATTGCCCGAGGGTCAATCAAACTCATAGTTTACGTTCCGCGCAGATGATCTCGGCGGAGCACACCGGCTTGCCGTCGACCGAGGCCTGGCAGTCGAACTTCCAGATCTGGCGTTTGCAACTGATGAACTTCGCTTCGAGGATCAGTTGATCGCCCGGCAGTACCGGCTGGCGGAAGCGCAGCTTGTCGGAACCGACGAAGTAGTAGAGGGTGCCGTCCGTCGGCTTGGCATCGAGCATCTTGAAGCCGAGAATGCCGGCAGCCTGAGCCATTGCCTCGATGATCAGCACGCCCGGCATGATCGGGTGCGCAGGGAAGTGACCATTGAAGAAGGGTTCGTTGATGCTGACATTCTTGTAGGCACGAATGCGCTGACCCTCGACGTCCAGTTCCACTACCCGATCCACGAGCAGGAACGGATAACGGTGGGGCAGGTATTCGCGAATCTCGTTGATGTCCATCATTTCTGGGGGAAGCCTGTAGTAAAGATAGGAAACACGTGCATGGCGCCGTGCACCTTGGGCTATGTGGGACCATCACTGGACAGCCCCACGGCCTTGATCAGGAAAAAGGTGTCAGCCATCAGATGAAGGCTGGCCGCCCGAGGTCACGGCATCGACGCGCTTTTCTACCTGTTGAAGTCGTTTGGCCATGTCGTCCAGCTGACGAATCCGCGCAGCGCTCTTGCGCCAGTCGGCCAGGGTCTGCATCGCCGTGCCGGAGGAATAGCCGCCTGGCTCGGTGATGGACCGGGTGACCATGGTCATGCCGGAGACGAAAACGTTGTCACAGACATCGATGTGACCCACCATGCCCACGCCGCCGGCGATGGTGCAATGCTTGCCGATCTTCGTGCTGCCGGAGATACCGACACAGGCCGCCATGGCCGTATGGTCGCCGACCTGGACGTTGTGGGCGATCTGGATCTGGTTATCGAGCTTGACGCCATCACCGATACGGGTGTCAGCCAGCGCGCCCCGATCGATCGCGGTATTGACCCCGATCTCCACGTCGTCGCCGATGGTCACGCCACCGATCTGGGCGATCTTCTGCCAGATACCCTTCTCGTTGGCGAAGCCGAAGCCCTCGCCGCCAAGCACCGCACCGGACTGAATGACCACGCGCTTGCCGATACGCACGTCGTGGTACAGGGTCACGCGCGGTGCGAGCCAGCCACCCTCGCCGATCACACTGCGGGCGCCGATGAAGCAATGGGCACCGAGGGTGACATTGGCGCCGATCACCGCGCCGCTCTCGATGACCACGAAAGGACCGACACTGGCACTGGCATCGACCTGCGCGTCCGCCGCCACCACGGCGCTGGGATGAATCCCCGCCACAGCCTTGGGTTTGGGGTCGAACAGGTGGGAAATGCGGGCGTAGGCCAGGTAGGGATCGGGCACAAGCAGCGCGTTGCCGGAGAACCCTTCGGCATCGGCGGCACGCAGCAGCACCGCGGCAGCCTGGGTATCGACCAGGTATTTGCGGTACTGGGGATTGGCGAGGAAGCTCAATTGGCCAGGGCCGGCTTCCTGCAGGGTCGCGAGGCCGGAGATTTCGAGCTCGGCAGGACCCTGCAGGGTCGCGCCGAGGAACTCGGACAACTGGCCAAGATTCATGGTCGCCGTCATATCAACGGGACTGGTTCATGCGCTCGATGACCTGGCGGGTGATGTCGTACTGAGGCTTGACATCGATGACCGCGCCACGCTCGAGAACCAGGTCGAAGCCGCCTTTCTTGATGACTTCCTCGACAGCGCCATCGAGCTTCGGCTTGAGCTGCTTGAGCATGTCACGATCGGCGACGGCCTTGGCCTCGTTCAGTTCCTTGGACTGGAACTGGAAATCACGGGCCTTCTGCTTGAATTCCAGCTCCAGGCGCTCGCGTTCGCCCTGGGGCATCTTGTCGCCGCCCTTGACCAGGCGATCCTGGATGCCCTTGGCGCTGCTTTCCAGGTTCTTCAGCTTGGTCAGTTGCGGACCGAACTTCTTCTCGGCATCGACCGCGTAGGCTTTCGCCGCGTCGGACTCCAGCAGGGCCATCTGATAGTTCAGAACGGCTACTTTCATTTCGGCAAACGCCGGGGTCGCGACCAGGGCCGCAGCCAGTACCGCCAGTTGAGTCAGCTTACGCACGATGCACTCCTACAGAATCCGTTGTCGTTTACGTGGACCAGACCCTTAGAAGGTCTGCCCCAGAGAGAATTGGAACACCTGGGTATCGGCATCGTCCGGTTTCTTCACCGGCATCGCCAGGCTGAAGCTCAACGGACCCAGTGCAGTGATCCAGGTCACACCCAGGCCGACGGAGCTGGCCAGGCCGGAAAGGCCGACCTTCTCGCAGTCTGGCTTGGAGCCGCAGTTGGTATCGAAGACGTTACCCACATCCCAGAATACCGAGGTACGCAGGGAGCGCTGGTCCTTGACGAACGGCAGCGGGAACAGCAGTTCGACACCACCCTGCACGAGGACGTTACCACCGAACGGCAACGGATCCTGGTCCGGGTCAAGTGCGGTACCGGGATTGGTTCCCTTGCTCGGCGTACTGCGCGGGCCAAGGCTGCTGTCCTTGAAACCGCGAACCGAGTTGAAGCCACCAGCATAGTAGTTTTCATAGAACGGTAGGCCCGAGGTCGAACCATAGCCGTCGCCATAACCCAGCTCGGTATGCAGGCGCAGGGTGTAGTCGTTGGTGATCGGCTTGAACAGCTGGCCACGGTAGTCGAGCTTGAAGAACGACAGGTCGCTGCCCGGCGTGGTCGCTTCCAGGGTCAGGCTTTGCGAATGACCGCGGGTCGCCAGCACGCCCTTGTTCAGGGTGGATTCGGACCAGCCGGCCGAAGCCTTGAAGTTCAGGAAGCTGTCGTCACCTTCCTCGCGCAGGAAGTCGAAGATCTCGTCGACGGTGTAGGTACCGGTCTTGATCTTGTCCTGCTGCACGCTCAGGCCGAAGGTCAGGCGCGACGTCTCGCTGATCGGATAGCCGACGTTGACACCGGCACCCAGGCTGTCCACCGCATAGCTCGCCACGTCGACATCGAGGTCGTCGTAGTTGGTGGTGCGATAGAAGGCGTTGTAGCCCAGGCTGACGCCGTCGGCGGTCCAGTAGGGGTCGACGAAGCCGAAGTTGTATCGGCTCTGGTACTCGGAACGGGTCAGGCCGATGGAGACCTTGTTACCGGTACCCAGGAAGTTGTTCTGGCTGATCGAACCACCGAGGATCAGGCCGGCGCTCTGGGCAAAGCCGACGCTGGCGGTGATCGAGCCGGAAGCCTGCTCTTCCACGGTGTAGTTCACATCGACCTGGTCGTCGGTACCCGGAACGGCCGGGGTCTCGACGTTGGCTTCCTTGAAGAAGCCCAGGCGCTCAAGACGGGTCTTGGACTGGTCGATCAGGTAGGTCGAAGCCCAGCCACCTTCCATCTGGCGCATTTCGCGACGCAGCACTTCGTCTTCGGACTTGGTGTTGCCACGGAAGTTGATGCGGTTGACGTAGGCACGCTTGCCCGGATCGACCACGAAGGTGATATCGACGGTGTGGTCTTCGTCGTGGGGTTGCGGCACGCCGTTGACGTTGGCGAAGGTATAGCCTTCGTTGCCCAGGCGACGGGTGATCAGCTCGGAAGTGGTGGTCATCACCTTGCGCGAGAATACCTGGCCTGGCTGGGCCAGCAGCAACGCCTTGACCTGGTCTTCCGGAACCTTGAGGTCACCGGAGAGCTTGACGTCGCGGACGGTGTACTTCTCGCCTTCGTTGATGTTGACGGTGATGTAGACGTGCTTCTTGTCCGGGGTGATGGAGACCTGGGTGGAAGCGATATCCATGTTGATGTAGCCGCGGTCCAGGTAGTAGGAACGCAGGCGCTCAAGGTCACCGGAGAGTTTTTCACGGGCGTACTTGTCGTCGTTCTTGAAGAACGACAGCCAGTTGGTGGTCTTGAGTTCGAACAGGCCTTGCAGGTCTTCGTCGGAGAACACGGTGTTGCCCACGACGTTGATGTGCTGGATCGCAGCGACCGTGCCTTCGTTGATCTTGATCTTCAGGCCGACGCGGTTGCGCGGCTGTGGCACCACCTCGGCGTCAACCTCGGCCGAGTAGCGGCCCTGGGCGACGTACTGGCGCTGCAGCTCGTTGCGCACACCTTCGAGGGTCGCGCGCTGGAAGATCTCGCCTTCGGCCAGGCCGGACTGTTTCAGGCCCTTCATCAGGTCTTCGGTGCTGATCGCCTTGTTGCCCTCGATCTCGATGCTGGAGACCGACGGACGCTCAACGACGTTGATGATCAGGACGTTGCCGTCGCGGCTGAGGTTGATGTCCTGGAAGAACCCGGTCTTGAACAGCGAGCGGGTCGACTCCACCAGGCGGCTGTCATCAGCCTGGTCACCGACGTTCAGAGGCAGGGCGCCGAAAACGCTGCCGGCGGAAACCCGCTGCAGACCGTTGACGCGAATATCGGAGATGGTGAAGGACTCGGCGTGAACTTCAGCGATCATCAGTGCGGCGAGAGCCGCAGTTAGCAGCAGACGTTTCATGAAGTCCTTTTTTATTCCAACTGGCAATGAACGACCCGCCACAAGGGCGCGGCAGGATCGCAATTGAGCGAAGCGTTACAGTCGACCCAGATCGTTGATCAGGGCGAGCAACATCACCCCGACTACCAAACTGATACCGATCTGGACCCCCCAACCTTGCACCCGGTCCGACAGCGGACGACCACGCACCCACTCGACCAGGTAAAACAGCAAATGCCCCCATCCAGTACCGGAATGGGCAGCAAGTTAAGAACCCCCAGGCTAATGCTCAGATAGGCCAGGAAATTCAGGAAATCTCCGAGGCCGGACTGGGCCGAAGCGCCCGCCACTTTAGCAATGGTTATCGGTCCGCTCAAGTTTTTTACCGAGAGCTCGCCGAAGAGCATTTTCTTCAGCGAATCAAGGGTCAGGACGCTCATGTTCCAGGTCCTGGAAAGGCCCTCGCCTACCGCTTCCAGCGGCCCGTAGCTGACTTCGCGAAGCATCGTGGCGGGCCACTCCACCGCAGCGACACCGGCCCCGAGGTAACCGGCGGCAGCCTTGCCCTCGCCGCGGCTGGCCAGGGTCACCGGCACATCGAGGCGAGCACCGTCGCGCTCCACAGCCAGCACGACGCGACTGCCGGCACGACTGCGCACGCTATCGACCACCTGCTGCCAGTCGGTCAGCGCCTGCCCGTCCAGGGCCAGCAGGCGATCACCGGTTTTCAGACCGGCGGCCTGGGCCGGACCTTTCGGGTCGAGCTCAGCAAGCACCGGGGCCAAGGCCGGGCGCCACGGGCGAATACCCAGGGAATTGATCGGATCAGGCTCGTCGGCGCCCTTGAGCCATTGCTCGAGCGCCACCGTATGGGTGCTGCCGGTAGAGGCGCCGTCGTCGCGAACATCGATACGCAGCGAACCGCTCTCGCCCAGACGCCGCACCAGCTGCAGATTGACCGCAGCCCAGCCGCTGGTCGGCTTGCCATCGATGGAAACGATCTCCTGACCGGCACTCAAGCCTGCTACCGCGGCCAGGCTCCCCGGCTCGACGGCACCGATGACCGGGCGCACCTGCTGGCTGCCGAGCATGGCCAGGATCCAGAAGAACAGGATGGCGAGCAGGAAGTTGGCGATCGGCCCGGCAGCGGTAATGGCGATACGCTGGCCAACGCTCTTGCGATTGAAGGATTGCTCCAGCAGCGCCGAAGGCACGTCGGCCTCGCGCTCGTCGAGCATCTTCACGTAGCCGCCGAGAGGAATGGCGGCGATCACGAACTCGGTGCCCTGGCGATCATGCCAGCGCACCAGCGGCGTACCGAAGCCGACGGAGAAACGCAGGACCTTGACGCCGCAACGCCGAGCCACCCAGAAGTGCCCGAACTCGTGGAAGGTAACCAGTACACCCAGTGCGATCAGGGTGCCGATGATCATGTAGAGCGCGCTCATGTCTTTCTCCGAATAACCTTCAACCGGGCCGGGTTCGACAGCTCATCGGCCGTGACGCGTCAACCACTCTCCCGCCAGTTCCCTGGCGCGCTGGTCAGCGGCGAACACTGCATCGAGCGAGTCCAGCGCAACCACCGGTTCGCGTTCGAGCACCTGCCCGATCATACTCGCGATCTCCGGGAAGCGGATGCGCCCCCGAAGAAAGGCATCCACCGCGATCTCGTTGGCCGCGTTGAGCACCGCCGGGGCGCTGTTGCCTGCCTCGGCCGCTTCACGGGCCAGGCGCAGGCAGGGGAAACGCCGCTCGTCGGGCGCCTCGAAGTCGAGGCGGGCAATGGCGAAAAGATCCAGCGGCGGGACCCCGGAGTCAATGCGCTCGGGCCATGCCAGGGCATTGGCGATCGGCGTGCGCATGTCGGGATTGCCCAACTGGGCCAGGACCGAGCCGTCGACATAATCGACCAGGGAGTGAATCACACTTTGCGGATGCACCACCACCTCGACCCGCGACGGTGGCGCATCGAACAGCCAGCACGCCTCGATCAGCTCGAGGCCCTTGTTCATCATGCTCGCGGAATCGACCGAGATCTTGCGGCCCATGGACCAGTTGGGATGGGCACAGGCCTGCTCGGGAGTTACACGCTCGAGTTCAGCGGACGGCGTCTGACGGAACGGACCGCCGGATGCGGTCAGCAGGATCCGCCGCACCCCGACCCGGTCAAGGCCACGGGCATAGTCGCCAGGCAGGCACTGGAAGATAGCGTTGTGCTCGCTATCGATCGGCAGCAGTACCGCATTGTTGCGCCGTACGGCCTCCATGAACAGGGCGCCGGACATCACCAGCGCCTCCTTGTTGGCCAGCAGGACCTTCTTGCCCGCCTGCACCGCCGCCAGGGTCGGGCGCAAGCCTGCCGCGCCGACGATGGCCGCCATCACCGCATCGACCTGCGGGTCCGCCGCCACGGCACACAGGCCCCGTTCGCCGGTCAGCACCTCGGTACGCGAACCGCCGGCATCGAGCCCGGCACGCAGGGTTGCCGCCGCGGCTTCATCCGGCACCACGGCGAATACCGGAGCGTGCTTCAGGCACAGCGCCAGCAACTCGTCCAGCCGCGAGTAGCCGCTCAGGGCAAAGGTTTCGTAGCGATCCGGATGCCGGGCAATGACATCCAGCGTGCTCAGGCCAATGGAGCCGGTAGCTCCCAGCACGGTAATGCGCTGCACGCGACTCACATCACGCCCCAGTCGGCAGCCCAAAGCAGCACGGCGAACAACGGGATGGCCGCGGTCAGGCTGTCGATGCGATCGAGAATGCCACCATGCCCCGGCAGCAGGTTGCTGCTGTCCTTGATACCGGAGCGGCGCTTGAACATGCTTTCGGTCAGATCGCCAACCACCGAGCCCATGACGATCAACGCAGCGCCGAACAGGCCCAGCAGCAGTTCGCCAACGCTCCAATGTCGCACCAGGCCGACGCCCAGGGTGATGGCCAGGCTCAAGGCCAGCCCGCCATAGACGCCTTCCCAGCTCTTGCCGGGGCTGACCTGTGGCGCCAGCTTGCGCTTGCCAAAGGCCCGACCGGAGAAGTAGGCACCGATGTCGGCCCCCCATACCAGGACCATGACCGCAAGAATCAGCCAGTTACCCATGGACCAGTGCTTCAGCAGCACCAGCCCCTGCCAGGCAGGCAGCAGGATCAGCGCGCCGATCAGCAGCCGGCAGGCCGCACTGGCCCATAGTTCACTGCTGCGTGGATAAGTCATCACCAGCCAGGTCGCCAACCCCCACCACAACACCGAAGCGCCCAGCACCCAGGGCGCCAGGTCCGGCATCAGGTAGAGCAGCATCAGCAACCCGGCGATCACCGCGGCATAGGCCACCCGCAGCACCTGTGCCTCGAGGCCGGCAAGCCGGGCCCATTCCCAGGCGCCCAGCGTGACCACCAGGCCGATGAACAAGGCGAAGTCCGCCCCATCGAGCAGGAAGAAGCCACCGAGGGCGATCGGCAACAGGACAAGGGCAGTAATGATGCGTTGTTTGAGCATTAAGCACGGGCTCCGGCTTCGACCTGCTCGCTGGTTTTACCGAAGCGGCGCTGGCGCGAAGCGAAATCAGCCAATGCACTACGCATGGCCTCGTGTTTGAAGTCCGGCCAGAACAGGTCGGAGAAGTACAGCTCGGCGTACGCCAACTGCCATAGCAGGAAATTGCTGATGCGGTGCTCGCCGCCGGTGCGGATGCACAGGTCCGGCAATGGCAGGTCACCGGTAGCCAGGCAGGTCTGCAACAGTTCGGGAGAGATGTCCTCCGGGCGCAGATGGCCAGCCTGGACTTCACGCGCCAGACGCTGGGCGGCCTGGGCGATATCCCACTGACCGCCGTAGTTGGCGGCGATCTGCAGGATGAAGCGATTGTTGCCGGCAGTCAGCGCTTCGGCTTCGCGCATGGCTGCCTGCAACTCGGGATGGAAACGCGAACGATCGCCGATGATGCGCAAACTGATGTTGTTCTCGTTGAGGCGCCTGGCTTCCCGGCGCAAGGCCGAGAAGAACAGCTCCATCAACGCACCGACCTCATCGGCCGGGCGCTGCCAGTTTTCGCTGGAGAAGGCGAACAGGGTCAGGACCTCGACCCTGGCTTCGGCGCAGACCTCGATCACGGCCCGCACCGCATCCACGCCAGCCTTGTGCCCGGCGACGCCGGGCAGCAGGCGCTTCTTCGCCCAGCGATTGTTTCCGTCCATGATGATCGCGACATGGCGCGGCACCGAGGACGGCACACCTTGCTTGCTCTTTTCCATTGAAAAAACCCCGACCTTAGACGGCCATCAGGTCCTTTTCCTTGGCTTCCAGAGCCTTGTCGACTTCAGCGACGAACTTGTCGGTGAGCTTTTGCAGCTCGTCGGAGGCGCGACGCTCTTCGTCTTCGCTGATTTCCTTGTCCTTGGCGAGCTTTTTCAGGTCAGCCAGGGCATCGCGACGCACGTTGCGCACGGCAACCTTGGCTTCTTCAGCAACGCCACGGGCCTGCTTGGTGTAGCCCTTGCGGGTTTCCTCGGTCAGGGCCGGCATCGGAACGCGGATGGTGGTTCCGGCGCTGCTCGGGTTCAGACCCAGGTCGGAGGTCAGGATGGCCTTCTCGATCGCGGCGCTCAGGTTCTTGTCGTGAGCGACGATCTTCAGGGTGCGGGCGTCCTCGACGGAAACCGCAGCGACCTGGTTCAGCGGCATCTCGCTACCCCAGGCTGGCACCTTGACGCTGTCCAGGATGCTCGGGTGGGCGCGACCGGTACGGATCGCCGCCAGGTTGCGACCCAAGGCCTCGATGGACTTGCCCATGCGGTCCTGGGCATCTTTCTTGATATCGTTGATCATTGTTCGCCTTCCTCGATCAGAGTTCCTTCAGCGCCGCCCACTACGATGTTCAGCAAGGCGCCAGGCTTGTTCATGTTGAAAACCCGCAATGGCATCTTGTGGTCACGGCACAGGCAGATTGCGGTCAGGTCCATCACACCCAGTTTGCGGTCGAGTACTTCATCGTACGTCAGATGGTCGAACTTCTCGGCATGCGGATCCTTGAACGGATCGGCAGTGTACACGCCGTCGACCTTGGTTGCCTTCAACACGACGTCGGCATCGATCTCGATCGCCCGCAGGCAGGCAGCGGAGTCGGTGGTGAAGAACGGGTTGCCGGTACCGGCGGAGAAGATCACCACGTCACCGGAGTTCAGGTGGCGGATGCCCTTGCGGCGGTCGTAGTGATCGGTGACACCGACCATGGAAATGGCCGACATGACAATAGCGGGGATATTCGAACGCTCCAGGGCATCGCGCATGGCCAGAGCGTTCATGACGGTAGCCAGCATGCCCATGTGGTCACCGGTGACGCGATCCATGCCGGCTGCGCTCAGGGCCGCACCCCGGAACAGGTTGCCGCCGCCAATCACCAGGCCGACCTGGACACCGATACCGACCAACTGGCCGACTTCCAGGGCCATCCGGTCCAGCACCTTCGGGTCGATCCCGAAGTCTTCCGAGCCCATCAGGGCCTCGCCGCTAAGTTTGAGCAAAATGCGTTTATAGCGAGGTTGACGACCACTCACCTGCTGAGCCATTGCGAATCTCTCCTGCGGCGTTTGTATAAATTCCGGGCGGGCTGTTTTCAGCCTGCGCCAACTGTAGCTTGGCACCCACGGGGCGCCAGCGCGCTGGCGAATCTCGGCTTGTGGCTCGAAAAGCGCCTGCGCTTTGACAAAGAGGCTGCGCGCGTGAGCGGGCAGCCTCTTTGGGGCGACAGATGTGAATCCGTCTTATTGCTTCTGGGCAGCAGCCACTTGAGCGGCAACTTCGTCAGCGAAGTTGTCGACTGGCTTCTCGATGCCCTCACCTACCGCGAAGCGGGTGAACGAAACGATTTCAGCGCCGCCTTTCTTGGCCAGAGCACCAACGGTGATGTCCGGATCCTTGACGAAGGCTTGCTCGACCAGGCTGGCTTCCGACAGGAACTTGGTGATACGGCCGCTGATCATCTTCTCGACGATTTCAGCAGGCTTGCCTTTCATCTTGTCTTCGTTGAGGCTCAGGAACACGCCTTTCTCGCGCTCGATCGCTTCAGCGGAAACTTCCGATGGCAGCAGGAACTCAGGGTTGCTGGCAGCCACGTGCATGGCGATGTCCCTGGCCAGCTCGACGCTGCCGCCCTTCAGGGAAACAACGACACCGATCTTGTTGCCGTGCAGGTACGAACCCAGAACGTCGCCTTCAACACGCGCCAGACGGCGGATGTTGACGTTTTCGCCAGTCTTGGCAACCAGGGCGAGGCGAGCCTCTTCCTGAGCTTCGATCAGCGGAGCGACTTCGGTCAGCTTGTCGTTGAAGGCTTTTTCGACGCTGGCAGCAACGAATGCCTTGAAGTCGTCTTGCAGGGCCAGGAAGTCGGTCTGCGAGTTGACTTCGATCAGAACGGCGGTCTTGCCGTCGTCCTTGATGGCGATGGCGCCTTCGGCGGCAACGTTGCCAGCCTTTTTGGCAGCCTTGATGGCGCCCGAAGCGCGCATGTCGTCGATGGCTTTTTCGATGTCGCCGCCGGCCTTGGTGAGGGCTTTCTTGCAGTCCATCATGCCTTCGCCAGTACGCTCACGCAGTTCCTTGACCAACGCTGCAGTAATTTCTGCCATTTCAAAATCCTCTTGGATAGGTTTTCAACCATTCCACCCGCGATTAACGGGGGCTCAATTCTGGAAATCAACAGCCTGTCTCAAAGGCGAAGCGTCGATGATGCGGACACTTGGCGACAGGAGGATTTCAAGGTGGCAAAAAGGGGCCTAGCCCCCTTTTTGCGTGCCAAGTCGACGCGAGCGTCGCTTACTCGGCAGCTGGCGCTTCTTCAGCGTAAACTTCGGTGCCGCCGGCAACGTTGTTGCGACCACGGATGACGGCATCAGCCATCGAACCCATGTACAGCTGGATTGCGCGGATGGCGTCGTCGTTACCTGGGATAACGTAGTCAACACCTTCCGGGCTGCTGTTGGTATCGACAACGCCGATGACCGGAATGCCCAGTTTGTTTGCTTCGGTGATGGCGATGCGCTCGTGCTCGACGTCGATCACGAACAGTGCGTCCGGCAGGCCGCCCATGTCCTTGATACCACCCAGGCTGCGATCCAGTTTTTCCAGATCACGGGAACGCATCAGGGCTTCTTTCTTGGTCAGCTTGGCGAAGGTACCGTCTTCAGCCTGGGTTTCCAGCTCGCGCAGACGCTTGATCGAAGCGCGGATGGTCTTGTAGTTGGTCAGCATGCCGCCCAACCAGCGGTGATCGACGTACGGCGAACCGCAACGTGCTGCTTCTTCAGCAACGATCTTGCCAGCGGAACGCTTGGTGCCGACGAACAGGATCTTATTCTTGCCCTGGGCCAGACGCTCTACGAAGGTCAGAGCCTCGTTGAACATTGGCAGGGTTTTTTCCAGGTTGATGATATGGATCTTGTTGCGCGCGCCGAAAATGAACTTGCCCATTTTCGGGTTCCAGTAACGGGTCTGGTGGCCGAAGTGCACACCGGCCTTCAGCATATCGCGCATGTTGACTTGGGACATGATAGTTCCTTGATAAGTCGGGTTGGGCCTCCACGCATCCCAATGACCAACCCGCAGATCCAGTGGATCGGGGCACCCAGGTCACCGTGTCGATACGTGTGTGGGTTTATGCTTTGGGGGCCATCCCCACAAAGCGGCGCACTTTATACCACACTCGGATGACCAACGAAACCTGATTTGCCAATCGTGTTGCGGCCTTGGCATCGCGCCAGGGATCACACCAGAATGCCATCATCTATATAGGCAGCCATGCGCCGCACAACACCCAGAACGCCGGCGCGCTCTGTTAGAATCGCCACTTTCCTGTTCGCCCGCGCCACCAAGGCGCCGTAGAGAGCCTGCAATGACCGTCACCATCAAAACCGCCGAAGACATCGAAAAGATGCGCATCGCCGGCCGCCTTGCCGCCGAAGTCCTGGAAATGATCGAGGAACACGTCAAGCCCGGCGTGACCACCGAGGAACTGGACCGCATCTGCCACGACTATATCGTCAACGTCCAGCAGGCCATTCCCGCGCCGCTCAACTACAAGGGCTTCCCCAAGTCGATCTGCACCTCGATCAACCACGTGGTGTGCCACGGCATTCCCAACGAGAAGCCGCTCAAGGCCGGTGACACCCTGAACATCGACGTCACCGTGATCAAGGATGGCTACCACGGCGACACCAGCCGCATGTTCCACGTCGGTACCGTACCGGTCTGGGCCGAACGCCTGTCGAAGGTCACCCAGGAGTGCCTGTACAAGGCCATCGAGATCATCAAGCCGGGTACCCGCCTGGGCGATATCGGCGAAGTGATCCAAAAACACGCGGAAAAGAACGGCTTCTCGGTGGTTCGCGAATTCTGCGGCCACGGTATCGGCAAGGTCTTCCACGAGGAGCCGCAGATCCTCCACTACGGCCGCGCCGGCACCGGCATGGAGCTGCAGGAAGGCATGACCTTCACCATCGAGCCGATGATCAACCAGGGCAAGGCCGACACCAAGGTCCTGGGCGACGGCTGGACCGCCATCACCAAGGACCGCAAGCTTTCCGCCCAGTGGGAACACACCCTGGTGGTGACCGCCACCGGTTATGAAATCTTCACCTTGCGCAAAGACGACACCATTCCCCGTACTTCAGCCTGACCAGACAGGACGATTCGATGCCCCAGGTGGATCCCGAGCTGTTCGATCGCGGTCAGTTCCAGGCGGAACTGGCCCTCAAGTCAAGCCCCATCGCGGCGTTCAAGAAAGCCATCCGCCGCGCCGGCGAGGTGCTTGACCAGCGTTTCCGCGAAGGCCGCGATATCCGCCGCCTGATCGAGGACCGCGCCTGGTTCGTCGATAACATCCTGCAACAGGCCTGGAACCACTTCGACTGGAGCGACGAAGCCGATATCGCCCTGGTCGCGGTGGGTGGCTACGGTCGTGGCGAGCTGCATCCGCATTCGGACATCGACCTGCTGATCCTGCTGGACCACGCCGACCATGAGATCTTTCGCGACTCGATCGAGCGTTTTCTCACGCTTCTGTGGGATATCGGCCTGGAAGTGGGCCAAAGCGTCCGTTCGGTGGAGGAGTGCGCCGAACAGGCCCGCGCCGATCTCACGGTGATCACCAACCTGATGGAAAGCCGCACCATCGCCGGCCCCGAACGCCTGCGCCAGCGCATGCTGGAGGTCACCAGCACCGCGCATATGTGGCCGAGCAAGGAGTTCTTCCTGGCCAAGCGCGCCGAGCAGAAGGCCCGCCACCATAAGTACAACGACACCGAATACAACCTGGAACCTAACGTAAAGGGTTCCCCCGGCGGCCTGCGCGACATCCAGACCGTGCTCTGGGTCGCCCGGCGCCAGTTCGGCACCCTCAACCTGCACGCCCTGGCGGGCGAAGGCTTCCTGCTGGAAGACGAGAACAAGCTGCTGGCGTCGTCCCAGGAATTCCTCTGGAAAGTCCGCTATGCCCTGCACATGCTCGCCGGGCGCGCCGAAGACCGCCTGCTGTTCGACCACCAGCGCAGCATCGCCGCCCTGCTCGGCTTCGTGGATGAAAACCCGAAGCGCGCCATCGAGCAGTTCATGCAGCAGTATTACCGGGTGGTCATGAGCATCGCCGAGCTCAGCGACCTGATCATCCAGCATTTCGAGGAAGTCATCCTCGCCGACGACAGCAGCGCCAGCACCCAGCCGCTGAATGCGCGCTTCCAGTTGCATGACGGCTATATCGAGGCGGTACGCCCGAACGTGTTCAAGCGCACGCCGTTCGCCATGCTGGAGATCTTCGTGCTGATGGCCCAGCACCCGGAAATCAAGGGCGTGCGTGCCGACACCATCCGCCTGCTGCGGGAAAACCGTCACCTGATCGACGACAGGTTCCGCAACGACATCCGCAATACCAGCCTGTTCATCGAGCTGTTCAAGTGCGAAATCGGTATCCACCGCAACCTGCGAAGGATGAACCGCTACGGCATCCTTGGCCGCTACCTGCCGGAGTTCGGCCTGATCGTCGGGCAGATGCAACATGACCTGTTCCACATCTATACGGTAGACGCCCACACCCTCAACCTGATCAAGCACCTGCGCAAGCTGCAGTACACGCCGGTGTCGGAAAAATTCCCACTGGCCAGCAAGCTCATGGGCCGCCTGCCCAAGCCGGAGCTGATCTACATGGCCGGGCTCTACCACGACATCGGCAAGGGCCGCCAGGGCGACCACTCCGAGCTGGGCGCGGTAGACGCCCGGGCCTTCTGCGAGCGCCATCAACTGCCGGCGTGGGACAGCCGCCTGATCGTCTGGCTGGTGCAAAACCACCTGGTGATGTCGACCACCGCCCAGCGCAAGGACCTTTCCGACCCGCAGGTGATCCACGACTTCGCCCAGCATGTCGGCAACCAGGTCAATCTCGACTACCTCTATGTGCTGACCGTCGCCGATATCAATGCGACCAACCCCAGCCTGTGGAACTCCTGGCGCGCCAGCCTGCTGCGCCAGCTCTACACCGAAACCAAGCGCGCCCTGCGCCGCGGCCTGGAAAACCCGCTGGACCGAGAGGAGCAGATCCGCCAGACGCAGAGCGCGGCACTGGACATCCTGGTCCGCGAAGGCAACGACCAGGACGACGTCGAACAGCTCTGGTCGCAACTGGGCGACGACTATTTCCTGCGCCACACCGCCGCCGACGTGGCCTGGCACTCCGACGCGATTCTCCAGCAGCCGGCCGACAGCGGCCCGCTGGTGCTGATCAAGGAAACCACCCAGCGCGAGTTCGAGGGCGGCACGCAGATCTTCATCTACGCCCCGGACCAGCACGACTTCTTCGCCGTGACCGTGGCGGCCATGGACCAGCTGAACCTCAACATCCACGATGCGCGGATCATCACCTCGAGCAGCCAGTTCACCCTCGACACCTATATCGTCCTGGACAACGACGGCGGCTCGATCGGCAACAACCCGCAGCGGGTCAAGCAGATCCGCGACGGCCTGAGCGACGCCCTGCGCAACCCGGACGACTACCCGAGCATCATCCATCGCCGGGTACCGCGCCAGCTCAAGCACTTCGCCTTCCCGCCGCAGGTAACCATCCTCAACGATGCCCAGCGCCCGGTGACCATCCTCGAACTGATCGCCCCCGACCGCCCAGGCCTGCTGGCGCGTATCGGCAAGATCTTCCTGGACTTCGACCTGTCGCTGCAGAACGCCAAGATCGCCACCCTCGGCGAGCGCGTGGAAGACGTGTTCTTCATTACCGATGCCGACAACCAGCCACTTTCCGACCCCCAACTGTGCAGCCGCCTGCAGGACGCCATCGTCGAGCAGTTGCGGGTCGACCAGGCCAGCGGAACCGAATCCTTTCGCCTGACCATTTGATGCCTTGACGAGACCTTGCGCCGATGAACAACGCTTTGAACCAGCTTCAGCCCTACCCGTTCGAGAAACTCCGCGCCCTGCTGGGCGGCGTTACCCCTGCGGCGGACAAGCGCGCCATCGCCCTGTCGATCGGCGAGCCGAAGCACACCTCGCCGGCCTTCGTGGCCAAGGCGCTGGCCGACAACCTCGACCAGATGGCCGTCTACCCGACCACCCTCGGCCTGCCGGCCCTGCGCGAGTCCATCGCCCACTGGTGCGAGCGGCGTTTCGGCGTGCCGGCCGGCTGGCTGGACGCCGCGCGCCATGTGCTGCCGGTCAACGGCACCCGCGAGGCGTTGTTCTCCTTCACCCAGGCAGTGGTCAATCGCAGCGATGACGGCCTGATCATCAGCCCGAACCCGTTCTACCAGATCTACGAAGGCGCGGCCCTGCTGGCCGGGGCCAAGCCGCATTACCTGGCCTGCCTCGACCGCAACGGCTTCAACCCGGACTTCGACGCGGTGCCGGCAGACGTCTGGCAGCGCTGCCAGATCCTCTTCCTGTGCTCGCCGGGCAACCCTACCGGCGCACTGGTGCCATTGGAAACCCTGAAAAAGCTGATCGCCCTGGCCGACCAGTACGACTTCGTCATCGCCGCCGACGAATGCTACAGCGAACTGTACTTCGACGAACAAAGCCCGCCGCCAGGCCTGCTCACCGCCTGCGCCGAACTCGGCCGCAGCGACTTCAAGCGCTGCGTGGTGTTCCACAGCCTGTCCAAGCGCTCCAACCTGCCAGGCCTGCGCTCCGGCTTCGTCGCCGGCGACGCCGAGATCCTCAAGGGCTTCCTGCTGTACCGCACCTACCACGGCTGCGCGATGCCGGTGCAGACCCAACTGGCGAGCATCGCCGCCTGGAACGACGAAGCCCACGTGCGTAACAACCGCGACCTGTACCGCGAGAAGTTCGACGCCGTGCTGGAAATCCTCGGCCCGGTGCTGGACGTGCAAAAGCCGGACGGCGGCTTCTACTTATGGGCCAAGGTTCCAGGCAACGACGACGCAGCATTCTGCCGTGGCCTGTTCGAGCAACAGCATGTGACCGTGGTGCCGGGCTCGTACCTGTCCCGTGAGGTGGATGGCGTCAATCCGGGTGCCGGCCGGGTGCGCATGGCGCTGGTTGCGCCGCTGGCCGAGTGTGTCGAGGCAGCCAAGCGGATTCGGGCGTTTATCGAAGGCTGATAGCTTTTTCGCAATCGCTGCGGATCGGCGGCCCGACAAGCCAGCCCCCACAGGGTTTTGAGCGACCCGGACCCTGTGGGAGCTGGCTTGCCAGCGATGAGGCCATCAGCTCACTTCACCTGCCCAAGATTCGCCTCGCTCATATCCAGCTCGCCCAGCACCTTGCGCACCACATCATCGCCGACCTCGTGATGCCGGTGCATACGGTACAGCTCCAGCCGCTGCGCCCGCAGCGCGCGCAGGCGCAGGCGGCGTTCGAGCTGGTCCATCTGCTCGGCCAGGGCCCGGGCCTCGGCGCTGTCGTTGTAGGCGTCCAGTTGCTGGCGGTATTCGGCCATCAGGCGGGCCTTGAGCTCTGCCGCCAACGCCGCCTGCGAGGCATCCTGGGCGGCGCCCGGCTCGGCGGTTTCCTCCGCTTCGAGCGCATGGATCGCGGCAACCGCAGTTCGCCGCCAGGTTTCGTCGGCCTCCTGTTGCAAGGCGTCGTCCGGACTTTTCTCGACGCCGCGAAGCAACAACGGCAGCGCAATGCAGGCGGCAACCAGCGACAGCAGGATCACCCCGGCCGCAATGAAGATCAGCAGATCCCGTTCCGGGAAGCCGGTGCCAGCACTGATCAGCAAAGGCACCGACATGACGCCAGCCAGGGTCACCGCCCCCCTCACCCCGCCGATGGTCAGCAACCAGCAGGAGCGCGCGTCCGGCAGCAGCACCAGCTCCGATTTGCCACGCCAGCGCCGCACCACGCCGATCAGGCGCCAGATGCTCTGCACCCAGACGAAACGCAGGACCACCAGCACGGCGAAGATCGCCACCACATCCAGGCAGCGCCAGGCCAGGGTCGGCCACAGCGAAGCCTCGTGACTGGTCACCGCCTTGATGATGTCCGGCAGTTGCAGGCCCAGCAGCAGGAAGATCAAACCGTTGAAAGCGAACTCCAGCAACGACCAGACACTGCGGTTGAGCAGGCGCGTGCTGGTCTGGCGCGGCAGCAGGTCGAGCCAGCTCTGCATCATCCCTGCCGCCACCGCCGAGAGGATCCCGGAAGCGCCAAGACGTTCGGCCAGCACATAGGCGGCGAACGGCAGCAACAGCATGAACACCACATGGGTGGCCGGATCATCCCAGCTACGGGCGATCATCCAGGCGCGCAGGCGCCCTACCAGCCAACTCAGGGCCACGCCGATGGCCAGGCCGCCGAGGGCGACAAGGACGAAGGTCAGGCTGGCTTCGGTGAGGGAGAATACCCCGGTGATCGCAGCGGCCAGGGCAAACTTGAAGGTCACCAGGCCAGAGGCGTCGTTCATCAGGGCCTCGCCCTGGAGCATATGCATCAGCGGCGTGGGCAGGCGGTCCTGGGCGATCGCCGACACCGCCACCGCGTCGGTCGGCGAGAGCACGGCGGCCAGGGCGAAGGCAACCGGCAGCGGGATGCTCGGGATGATCCAGTGAATGAAGTAGCCGGCCCCGACCACAGTGAACAGCACCAGGCCCACCGCCAAGGTCAGGATCGGCCCGCGCAAGCGCCAGAACTCGCGCTTGGGCATGCGCCAGCCGTCGGAGAACAATAACGGCGGCAGGAACAGGAAAAGAAACAGTTCCGGATCCAGCGCCACGTGCAGGCCGAGTGTCGGCCAGGCCAATAGCGCCCCGGCCCCGATCTGCACCAGCGGCAGGGGCAACGGAATCATACGCCCCACCAGCTTGGACACGCTGACCAGCATCAGCAGGATAAGGACGGTATAGGCTGACTGCATGTAACGCGTTTCCTGTTCGATTCAAAAGCTTGCCTGCCCGGGCTGGACAGGCCCAGGGCATTGGACACATATAGTAACGAGCCGTGCCACCGACAAGCCGCTGAACCTAAGTCGCAGGTCGCCGGGCAATATGTAACACCATGCTACACAACAGCAATATCCAGAACGCCCTGCCATGATCCGCAGCGTGATTACCAGGAAGGCTCCGATGAGCACAGTAATGAGCAACGATGCAGTAAAGACCGATAGTCCCGATCGCGCCCTGCTGGTGATCGATATCCAGAACGACTTCACGCCCGGCGGCGCCCTCGAGGTGCCTCGTGGCGACGAGATCGTGCCGCTGGTCAACCAGATCGCCGCAGGTTTCAGCAATGTGGTGCAAGCCCAGGACTGGCACCCGGCCGGGCATATTTCCTTCGCCTCCAGCCATCCAGGCAAGGAACCCTACGACATCATCGAGTTGCCCTATGGTCCACAGGTCCTGTGGCCGGACCACTGCATCCAGGGCAGCCACGGCGCAGAATTCCACCCCGGCGTGGACCTGCCCCACACCCAACTGATCGTGCGCAAGGGCGGCAATCCGCTGGTAGACAGCTACTCTGCCTTCTACGAAGCCGACCAGCAGACCACCACCGGCCTCGCCGGCTATCTGCGGGAAAAGGCCATCGAGACCGTCTATGTCGTGGGCCTGGCCCTGGACTTCTGCGTGGCCTGGACCGCCCTCCACGCTCGCCGCGAAGGCTTCGCCACCTATGTGGTGCTCGATGCCTGCCGGGCCATCGACAACGACGGTTCGCTGGAAAACGCCATGAACGAGATGCGCAGGGCCGGGGTGGTGTTCATCGAATCCCGACAGTTGCTCGGCGATGCCTGAAACTCGTCGGTCAGAAGCCGGCGCCACAGCCGTGGCGCCGTGCCGTTCGATCCCGCATAATCCCGCCCACCCCACTTTTCGAGGAGTTGCGGGGTCGCCCCGGGCAAGCCCGGCGCCCCTTTGAGTTCAATGGCTTACATTCTCTACGGCATCAAGGCCTGTGACACGATGAAGAAGGCGCGTACCTGGCTCGAAGAAAAAGCCATCGGCTACGACTTCCACGACTACAAGACCCAGGGCATCGACCGCGACAGCCTGAACCGCTGGTGCGACGAGCACGGTTGGGAAAAGATCCTCAACCGCGCCGGCACCACCTTCCGCAAGCTCGATGACGCGCAGAAGACCGACCTCGACCAGGCCAGGGCCGTCGAGCTGATGCTGGCCCAGCCGTCGATGATCAAGCGGCCGGTCCTCGACCTTGGCGGCAAGACCCTGGTGGGTTTCAAACCGGACCTGTACGCGGCCGCCCTGTCGTGAGCCGCCCGCTTTCAATCAATTTCAGTACGAGGTAACTGCATGTCCAATTCCCTGTTCAGCCTGGCCTTCGGTGTCGGCACCCAGAACCGCCAGGGCGCCTGGCTGGAAGTCTTCTACGCACTGCCCCTGCTCGATCCGTCCGCCGAACTGGTCGCTGCGGTCAGCCCGCTGCTGGGCTATGAAGGCGGCAACCAGGCGATCGCCTTCAGCCCGGCCCAGGCCGGTCAACTGGCCGACGCGGTGAAGTCGATCGACCCACTGCAGGCCGCCCTGCTGACCCGCCTGGCGGAAAGCAGCAAGCCGCTGGTCGCCACCCTGCTGGCCGAAGACGCTACCCTCAGCTCGACTCCGGAAGCCTACCTGAAGCTGCATCTGCTCTCGCACCGCCTGGTCAAGCCGCATGGCCTGAGCCTGGCCGGCATCTTCCCGCTGCTGCCGAACGTGGCCTGGACCAGCCAGGGCGCCATCGACCTGGCCGAACTGGCCGAAGCGCAACTGGAAGCGCGCCTGAAGGGCGAGTTGCTGGAAGTGTTCTCCGTCGACAAGTTCCCGAAGATGACCGACTACGTGGTACCGAGCGGCGTACGTATCGCCGACAGTGCCCGCGTACGCCTGGGCGCCTACATCGGCGAAGGCACCACGATCATGCACGAGGGCTTCGTCAACTTTAACGCCGGCACCGAAGGCCCGGGCATGATCGAAGGCCGCGTCTCCGCGGGTGTCTTCGTCGGCAAGGGCTCGGACCTGGGCGGCGGCTGCTCGACCATGGGCACCCTGTCCGGCGGTGGCAACATCATCATCAAGGTCGGCGAAGGCTGCCTGATCGGCGCCAACGCCGGTATCGGCATCCCGCTGGGCGACCGCAATACCGTGGAAGCCGGCCTGTACATCACCGCCGGCACCAAGGTGCAACTGCTCGACGAGCAGAACCAGCTGGTGAAAGTGGTCAAGGCCCGCGACCTGGCAGGCCAGACCGACCTGCTGTTCCGCCGCAACTCGGTGACCGGCGCAGTGGAATGCAAGGCCCACAAGTCGGCGATCGAGCTGAACGAAGCGCTGCACGCCCACAACTAAGTGGTACGATCGGGTCTGGCCATTCGCCAGACCCGATACCCAGGCCCTACGAACATGTTCCAACCCTCTTCCTGGCGCGCGGACTTTCCCGCCATCGCCACCCTGCAACGCCAGCACCAGACCTACCTGGACAGCGCGGCGACCACGCAGAAACCCCAGGCCCTGCTCGATGCCCTGAGCCATTACTACGTGCATGGCGCAGCCAACGTGCACCGCGCCCAGCATTTGCCCGGCGCATTGGCGACCCAGGCCTTCGAAGCCAGCCGCGACAAGGTCGGCACCTGGTTGAATGCCGGGGCCGGCAGCCAGATCGTTTTCACCCACGGCGCCACTTCTGCCCTGAACCTGCTCGCCTACGGGCTGGAACACCGCTTCGAAGCAGGTGAAGAGATTGCCGTCAGCGCCCTCGAGCACCACGCCAACCTGCTGCCCTGGCAACAACTGGCCAGGCGTCGTGGCCTCAAGCTGGTGATCCTGCCGCTGGCGGACAACGGCCAGATCGACCTTGACGCCGCCTTGCAGTTGATAGGCCCCAGGACCCGGGTGCTGGCGGTCAGCCAGCTGTCCAACGTGCTGGGTACCTGGCAACCACTGCAACCCCTGCTCAACCACGCCCGCGCCCAAGGCGCGATTACCGTGGTCGATGGCGCCCAGGGCATCGTCCACGGTCGCCACGACGTCAGTCAGCTGGGCTGCGACTTCTACGTGTTTTCCAGCCACAAGCTCTACGGCCCGGATGGCCTGGGGGTTCTCTACGGGCGCAACGACGCCCTGGCGAAGCTGCGCCACTGGCAGTTCGGCGGCGAAATGGTGCAACTGGCCGGTTACCAGGACTCCAGCTTCCGCCCTGCCCCGCTGGGCTTCGAAGCCGGCACCCCGCCGATCGCCAGCGTGATCGGTCTGGGGGCGACCCTCGACTACCTGGCCAGCCTCGATGCCACTGCCGTGGCCGAGCATGAAGCGGCCCTGCACCGTCATCTGCTGCGCGGTCTCAACGACCGTGAAGGCGTGCGCATCCTCGGTGCCCCGCAAGCGGCCCTGGCCAGCTTCGTGGTGGAAGGCGTGCACAACGCCGACCTGTCCCACCTGCTGACCGAGCAGGGTATCGCCGTGCGCGCCGGTCACCATTGCGCCATGCCGCTGGTCAACAGCCTTGGCCTGGACGGCGCGATCCGCGTGTCGCTGGCGCTGTATAACGATTCGGACGATCTGCAGCGCTTCTTCAACGCTCTGGACCAGGCCCTGGAGCTGCTGCGATGAGCTTGCCGCCGGATGCCCGGGAAGCCCTCGACAGCTTCGCTGCCGCCGCCGGCTGGGAACAGCGCGCCCGCCTGCTGATGCAGTGGGGCGAGCGCCTGGCACCGTTGACGGACGAAGAGAAATCGGACGACAACCGTGTCCATGGTTGCGAAAGCCAGGTCTGGCTGGTGGCCCGTCAGGACGACGGGCATTGGCGCTTCGCAGCGGCCAGCGACGCACGCCTGATTCGCGGCCTGCTGGCCTTGCTGCTGGTGCGGGTCGAGGGCCTGTCCAGCGCCGAGCTGCGGCAATTGGACCTGCCGGGCTGGTTCAGGCAACTGGGCCTCGACCGCCAGCTTTCCCCTTCGCGCAGCAACGGCCTGAACGCCGTGCTGCAACGCATGGCTCAGCTGGCTTCGGGCGCCTGAGCCGCCTTGCGCTCGGACGGCCGCCGTGCGCCGGCCACCAGCTTGTCCACCGCCTTGCTCGCCGCGACCATGCCAAAGGTCGCGGTAACCATCATCACCGCGCCAAAGCCTCCGGCGCAGTCCAGCCGGGTGCCTTCGCCCACGAAACCCTTGTCCAGGCACACGCTGCCATCCGGCTGCGGGTAGCGCAGTTGCTCGGTGGAGAACACCACCGGCACGCCGTAGCTGCGGCTCTGGTTGCGCGAGAAGTTGTAGTCGCGACGCAGGGTCGAGCGCACCCGTGAGGCCAGCGGATCGTTGTAGGTACGGTTGAGGTCGGCAACCTGGACCTGCGTCGGGTCGATCTGTCCGCCAGCGCCGCCGGTGCTGATGATGGTGATCTTGCGCCGCTTGCACCAGGCGATCAGCGCCGCCTTGGACATCACGCTGTCGATGCAGTCGATGACGCAATCGATTCCTTCGGTAATGTACTCGGCCATGGTCTCGCGGGTGACGAAGTCGCTCACTGCATGCACCCGGCAGGCCGGGTTGATGGCGCGCAGGCGCTCAGCGGTGACCTCTACCTTGGCCTTGCCCACGTTGCCTTCCAAGGCATGGGCCTGGCGGTTGGTATTGCTCACGCAGACATCGTCCAGGTCGAACAGGGAGACCTCGCCCACCCCGCTGCGCGCCAGGGCCTCGGCCGTCCACGAGCCGACGCCGCCGATGCCGACCACCGCCACGTGGGCATCGCGCAAGCGTTGCAGGCCATCGAGGCCATACAGCCGGGCAATGCCGGCGAACCGTGGATCTTCGTTGCTCATGAGGCACACCCCGCAAAAAACCGGCGCGCATTATAGGCCCCTGCGATGGCAATGACAGCGCCTTCGGACAGCCCGCGCATTGGCATGAGGGACGGCAATGCTGCTTTAATGTCCGCCGAAATGTCCTACGCTGCAAAAAGTCTTGGACGACACCAACGGGTTTGAGAACTTAGCCTTCTGAAGAAAATCCAATGGCTGCCCGGTCGAAATTCCTACAAGAACTGACCCGACGCTGCCCTGGATCCGCGCTTCCCGCGCCGGCCCGTTCCACTCTCCGGAACCAGAACTACTTATGTCATCGCGTAAATTTGGTATCAACCTGGTGATCGTCATGGCGATCGCCGCGCTATTCACCGGGTTCTGGGCGTTGATCAACCGCCCGGTATCCGCGCCGAACTGGCCGGAACAGATCTCCGGTTTCTCCTATTCGCCGTTCCGTCTTGGTGAAAGCCCGCAAAAGGGCCTATACCCCACCGAGGCGGAGATGCGCGAAGACCTCGAGCAAATGAGCAAGCTGACCGACAGCATCCGGATCTACACCGTCGAAGGCACCCAGGCGGAGATTCCGCGCCTGGCCGAGGAGTTCGGCCTGCGTGTGACCCTGGGCGTGTGGATCAGCCCCGACCAGGAGCGCAACGAGCGGGAAATCCAGAAGGCCATCGAACTGGCCAATACCACCCGCAGCGTGGTGCGGGTGATGGTGGGTAACGAAGCGCTGTTCCGCGAGGAGATCACGCCCGAGGAACTGATCAAGTACCTGGACCGGGTGCGCGCTGCGGTGAAGGTGCCGGTAACCACCTCCGAGCAGTGGCACATCTGGAAGGAGCACCCCGAGCTGGCCAAGCACGTCGACCTGATCGCCGCGCACATCCTGCCGTACTGGGAATTCATCCCGATGAAGGACGCCGGGCAGTTCGTCCTCGACCGCGCCCGCGACCTGAAACATCTGTTCCCGCGCAAGCCGCTGCTGCTGTCCGAAGTCGGCTGGCCGAGCAACGGGCGCATGCGCGGCGGCGCCGACGCGACCCAGGCAGACCAGGCCATCTACCTGCGTACCCTGGTCAACAAGCTCAACCGCCAGGGCTACAACTACTTCGTCATCGAAGCCTACGACCAGCCGTGGAAAGCCAGTGACGAAGGCTCGGTGGGCGCCTACTGGGGCGTGTTCAACGCCGCCCGCCAGCAGAAATTCAACTTCGAAGGGCCAGTGGTGGCGATCCCGCAATGGCGGGTGCTGGCGGTGGGCTCGGTGGTCCTTGCCCTGCTCTCCCTGACCCTGCTGCTGATCGACGGCTCGGCCCTGCGCCAGCGCGGCCGCACCTTCCTGACCTTTATCGCGTTCCTCTGCGGATCGGTGCTGGTGTGGATCGGCTATGACTACAGCCAGCAATACAGCACCTGGTTCAGCCTGACCGTGGGCTTCCTGCTTGCCCTCGGTGCACTCGGGGTGTTCATCGTCCTGCTGACCGAGGCCCACGAACTGGCCGAGGCGGTCTGGACCCACAAGCGCCGCCGCGAATTCCTCCCGGTGCATGCCGACGAAGCCTACAGGCCGAAAGTCTCGGTGCATGTGCCGTGCTACAACGAGCCGCCGGAGATGGTCAAACAGACGCTGAATGCCCTGGCCGCGCTGGATTATCCGGACTACGAAGTCCTGATCATCGACAACAACACCAAGGACCCGGCCGTCTGGGAGCCGATCAAGGCCCACTGCGAACTGCTCGGCGAGCGCTTCAAGTTCTTCCACGTTTCGCCGCTGGCCGGCTTCAAGGGCGGTGCGCTGAACTACTTGATCCCGCATACCGCGCCGGATGCCGAAGTGATCGCGGTGATCGACTCGGACTACTGCGTCGACCGCAACTGGCTCAAGCACATGGTCCCGCATTTCGCCGATCCGAAGATCGCCGTGGTGCAATCGCCACAGGACTACCGCGACCAGAACGAAAGTACCTTCAAGAAGCTCTGCTATTCGGAATACAAGGGCTTTTTCCATATCGGCATGGTCACCCGCAACGACCGCGACGCGATCATCCAGCACGGCACCATGACCATGACCCGCCGCTCGGTCCTGGAAGAACTGGGCTGGGCCGACTGGTGCATCTGCGAGGACGCCGAGCTGGGCCTGCGCGTGTTCGAAAAAGGTTATTCGGCCGCCTATGCCCACAACAGCTACGGCAAGGGGCTGATGCCGGACACCTTCATCGACTTCAAGAAACAGCGGTTCCGCTGGGCCTATGGCGCCATCCAGATCATCAAGCGCCACGCCGCCGCGTTGCTGCGCGGCAAGGACACCGAGCTGACCCGCGGCCAGCGCTACCACTTCCTGGCCGGCTGGCTGCCATGGATCGCCGACGGCATGAACATCTTCTTCACCATCGGCGCGCTGCTCTGGTCGGCGGCGATGATCATCGTCCCGCAACGGGTCGATCCACCGCTGCTGATCTTCGCCATCCCGCCGCTGGCACTGTTCGTGTTCAAGGTGGGCAAGATCGTGTTCCTCTACCGCCGCGCGGTCGGGGTCAACCTCAAGGACGCCTTCGCCGCAGCGCTGGCCGGGCTGGCGTTGTCCCACACCATCGCCAAGGCGGTGCTGTACGGGTTCTTCACCAGCAGCATTCCGTTCTTCCGCACGCCGAAGAATGCCGACAGCCATGGTTTGCTGGTGGCCCTCTCCGAGGCGCGCGAAGAACTGTTCATCATGCTCTTGCTATGGGGCGCGGCCGCCGGGATCTACCTGGTCCAGGGCCTGCCGAGCAATGACATGCGCTTCTGGGTGGCGATGCTGCTGGTGCAGTCGCTGCCGTATGTCGCGGCGCTGGTGATGGCAATGCTGTCGTCGCTGCCCAAGCCGGCCGAGGCCGTGGAGCAGGCTCCCGCCGCCTGACTCAAGCACTGCACCGCACCCTGTGGGAGCTGGCTTGCCAGCGATGAGGCCAGATCTGACAACATCATCGTCAGTGCCGGCCTCATCGCTGGCAAGTCGGGGCGCCGAACCGCAGCTCCCACAGGTGCGGTGCAGTCCCTGCCACTACCTTTCTTTCCCAGACAAACAGCAGCGATCCGGCGTCCTGCCAGCGCGCTTTTGCTATAAGATAACGCCCCAAAATCGTACCCCTGCCTTGCACCCGGAGTCCTTCATGACGGCCCCCGCCGAACTCTCGCCTACCCTCGAACTGGCCTGCGACCTGATCCGCCGGCCCTCGGTGACCCCGCTCGACTTCGATTGCCAGAAACAGATGATGCAGCGCCTGGGCGACGCGGGTTTCACCCTAGAGCCGATGCGCATCGAGGACGTGGATAACTTCTGGGCCACCCACGGTACCCAGGACGGCCCGGTGCTGTGCTTCGCCGGCCATACCGACGTGGTCCCCACCGGCCCGGTGCAGGCCTGGCAGAACGATCCGTTCGAGGCGCTGGTCGATGCCGACGGCATGCTTTGCGGGCGTGGCGCCGCTGACATGAAGGGCAGCCTGGCCGCGATGATCGTCGCCACCGAGCGCTTCGTCGCCGACTACCCGAACCACCGCGGCAAAGTCGCCTACCTGATCACCAGCGATGAAGAAGGCCCGGCCCATCATGGCACCAAGGCTGTGGTCGAGCGCCTGCGCGAGCGTGGCGAGCGCCTGGACTGGTGCATCGTCGGCGAACCGTCGAGCACCACCCTGGTCGGCGACGTGGTCAAGAACGGCCGTCGCGGCTCCCTTGGCGCCAAGCTCACCGTGCGCGGCAAGCAAGGCCATGTGGCCTACCCGCACCTGGCCCGCAACCCGATCCACCTGGCCGCCCCGGCCCTGGCGGAGCTCGCCGCCGAGCACTGGGACGAAGGCAACGCGTTCTTCCCGCCGACCAGCTTCCAGATCTCCAACCTGAACTCCGGAACCGGCGCCACCAACGTGGTCCCGGGCGAACTGACCGCGCTGTTCAACTTCCGCTTCTCCACGGAATCGACCGTCGAAGGGCTGCAGCAGCGCGTCTCGGCGATCCTCGACAAGCACCAGCTGGACTGGGACGTGGAATGGGCATTGTCCGGCCTGCCGTTCCTCACCGAGCCGGGCGACCTGCTCGACGCCGTGTCGGCCAGCATCAAGGCGGTCACCGGGCGCGAAACCGAGGCCTCCACCAGCGGCGGAACCTCGGACGGACGCTTCATCGCCACCCTGGGGACCCAGGTGGTCGAGCTGGGTCCGGTCAACGCCACCATCCACCAGGTCAACGAGCGCATCCTCGCCAGTGATCTCGACGTACTGACCGAGATCTACTACCAGACCCTGGTCCGGTTGCTCGCCTGATGCTCACCTGCCCACTCTGCCGCGAGCCACTGCGCGACCTCGACAACGGTGTCGGCTGCCCTGCCGGCCACCGTTTCGACCGGGCCCGCCAGGGCTACCTGAACCTGCTGCCGGTGCAGCACAAGAACAGCCGCGATCCCGGCGACAACCAGGCCATGGTCCAGGCCAGGCGCGACTTTCTCGACGCAGGCCATTACGCGCCGGTAGCCAGGCGCCTGGCCGAGCTGGCAGCCGAGCGCAATCCGGGGCGCTGGGTCGACATCGGTTGCGGCGAGGGTTACTACACCGCGCAACTCGCCGAAGCCCTGCCGACCTCGGAAGGCTACGCGCTGGACATTTCCCGCGAGGCCGTCAAGCGAGCCTGCAAGCGCAGCCCGCGAGTGACCTGGCTGGTAGCGAGCATGGCACGGGTTCCGCTGGCCGACGCCAGTTGCCAGTTCATCGCCAGCGTCTTCAGCCCGCTCGACTGGCAGGAGGCGCGCCGCCTGCTCGGTCCCGGTGGCGGGCTGATGCGGGTCGGCCCCACCAGCGGCCACCTGATGGAACTGCGCCAGAAGCTTTACGACGAAGTTCGCGAATATGCCGACGACAAGCACCTGGCCCTGGTCCCGGCGGACATGGCCCATGCCCACAGCGAAACCCTCGAGTTCCGCCTGAGCCTGGCCAATCCCGCCGACCGCGCCAACCTGCTGGCGATGACGCCCCACGGCTGGCGCGCCAGCGCCGAACGACGCGCGGCGGTCATCGACCAGGCGGAGCCGTTCGACGTCACGGTGTCGATGCGTTACGACTATTTTGTCCTGCAGGACTGACCCCTTTCCGGAGAATCCCATGCGCCAACCCGATATCGAGATCTACCTGAAGGACGCCGACGTCGACCACAAGCAGATCACTGCCTGGCTGACCGAGGCCGTTGGTCCGTGCAGCGAATGGAAGCAAAAAGGCCAGACCTTCAAATGCACTGCCGGTGACATTCCTGTTACCTGGCTGCCCAAGGCCGTAGGAAAATGGAACAGTCTTTACCTGGAAAGTGACAACACGCCGTGGGAAGACGACATAGCCTGTGCTCGCGCTGCCTTCGCCGCATTGAACGTCGAAGTACGCTGCGCACCTGGAAGCTGGGTCGAGGAAGAAGGCGAGGACGACGCCGATCGCTGGATCCGCATCAGTGCCGATGGAGAAGAGGAAATCACCTGGCGCACCAGTTGAGGGACTGCAAGCTGCAAGCCTGGCGCGGTCAGCTTGCAGCTTGTGGCTGAAACCTTACAGTCCGACCACATCCTCGGCCTGAAGGCCTTTCTGGCCTTGGGTCAGGCTGTACTCGACCTGCTGCCCTTCGAGCAGCGTGCGATGCCCTTCACCCCGAATCGCACGGTAGTGAACGAAAACGTCCGCCCCGCCTTCACGTTGAATGAAGCCATAGCCCTTGGCGTCATTGAACCACTTCACACTTCCAGTCTCACGAGACGACATCAGTAACACTCCGGATTTTTATGGGTATACGGATTTAATGGTTGATGGGGCACCTTTACCCCACCAACCTGATACCATTATCAGATGGTTGATAGATCGACTCCGTAGTTGAGTTCCTCTGCGAAGTCCGGCAGTCCGTAACCGATGGTTTTCTTGTAGAAAGGAGAGACCTTCGCAGTCGGTGCCTTCTTCTTGTGCTTCGTGGTGTAGAGCATTCGTGCCCGCATCACCTCGAAGGAGTAACCGCGCCCTTCACGGTTCTTGTCCTTGGCCAGTCGGTTGATGGACTCCGTGTAAGCGTTGGTGACGGGCATGTCCGTCTCGAAGTAGGTCATGGTCTCTTCGCGCCAGTTTCCCACTGCCCTGACCAGATCGCTCCAGACTTCCTTTTGGCCCTTCGGGATGGTGGCTATCCACTCGTCCAGGGCGGCTTCTGCCTGGAGCCGTGTGGTGGCGTCCCAGATGCCGTAGAAGCGCTCCTTGTGCTCGTAGGCGGCCAGCAGTTGCGGGAACGCGCCTGTCCAGGTCTCCATGATGAGGCGCTCCCGGTCTGAGACTTCGTGAGCGCGTTTCAGCAGGATTTTCCGGTCTCCCTTGAGAGTCCGGCTCTGGGACGGTTTCAGCTCCTTTCTGAGGCCCTTGCGCACTCTCTCTAGGGCATCGTTGGCCATGCGCACCACATGGAACTTATCGACCACGATACGGGCCTGGGGCAGCACAGCCTTGACCGCTGCCCGGTAGGGGTTCCACATGTCCATGCTGACGATCTCGACCTTCTGCCGGTCTTTCAGCTTCATCAGGTAGTTGGTCACCACGTCCTGGCGGCGGGTGGCCAGCAGGTCGAGCAGGGTTCGCTCCTCAATGTTGGTCAGAATGCAGCGGTAGCGCTTGTTCAGGTATAGCTCGTCAATGCCCAGGATGCGGGGCGTCTCGAAGCGGTGCCAGCGCCCCAGGAACTCGGCGCGGGCGTTGAAGATGTCGCGCACCGTCTTCTCGTCCAGGCCGGTCTGTGCCGCCACAAAGGTGTAGGGGTGGTTGAAGGATTCCTTCTCCACGTACTCATGCAGCCGCAGTGTCATACGGAATCCGTCCACCATCTCCGGTAGCTGGGGCCTGAATGTTGTCTTGCAGGCCCGGCAGGTGTATCGGCGGCGGACCACCCAGAGAGTGACCCGCTTGCCGTGGATGGGCAGATCACGATAGGGAACGTCACGCTTGCCGAACCGCACGAACTCACCCTGCACGCCGCACCCCTCGCAGGCTACTGGTGTAGGTGCTTCAAGCCGAAAATGTATGTCTTCATTCTGCTCATCAGAATCCACCAACTGGTACCCAGGAAGGCTTAACGAATTAATCATCTCCCGCCTTGATCAGAAAAACAGGTAGGTGGCGTAACCGGCAATCATCGCCATAGCAAAAATGACTGCTAAAAACGCCGCTAAAAGCTTCAGCGTGAACAAAGAGCGCAACAGAATGAGCTCAGTCAGGCTGGCTCCGGCACTGCCGATGATCAACGCTAGCACCGTCCCGGCACCCACGCCTTTGGCCATCAGAGCCGCTGCCAGAGGTATGACGGCTTCAGCGCGAATATACAACGGCACGCCGATGACAGCGGCAACTGGAATGGCAAAGGGATTATCTGGGCCTGCATACTGCTCCAATAAGTCAGTGGGCATGAAACCATAGATCACGCTGCCAATCGCAATACCGATGAGCAGGTAAGGCAACACATCGATAAAGTCCGACCAAGCTTCCCGCCACACACCACTGTACTTCCCTTCTTTCTTAACCGTGACAGTGGGTTGACTGTCACAGCATTCGCTAGACGTAGAGACTGTTGTCTTCCTATCAGCCCCGCAAGAAGCCGTCTTCGGAGTGGTGTCGCAGCTGTTGGTGCCGCAACTCGATGCGGTCGATGTAGCACTGCACGGGCTTGCTGATGAACTACATCCACTGCTCTCTTGTGTCGCCGTCCGGCGCACATAACGCTCGAAGCCAAGCGTGTGAAGCAGCCATCCGGCACCTACCGCGACCACCAAAGCGGCGAGCACATAGATAGCAGTAAGTGTCCATCCAAACGTGGCAACCAGCAGGCCGACGACGATAGGATTCAGCAACGGAGATGAGAAAAGAAACACCATCATCGGCCCAAAACCGGCCCGTGCCCGAATCAACCCTTTCAACATGGGGATAGTCGAGCAACTACAGAAGGGCGTTATAGCTCCTAAACCAGCAGCAAGAAAATAGCCTCGCTTCCCACTGGAAGTCAGTAACGCTTCCACCTTGGATGGTGGGATGTGACGTTGAAGAACTCCGACCAGCAAGCTAATGCCAATGAATAAAACCGATAGCTCGATAGCGAGAAAGGCGAACATGCCTAGAGCGTCTTGGAGTTGAGATGACATTCAATATTACTCCTATATTTCTAGTATTGTCGAAATGATGTACGCAGCCTACTTGCGTTTATCCGACCTGTCAACTATAATTCTAGAAACATCGAATTATTGGGGCGTGCTATGGATCACGAAAAGGTTGCAGCCAGCTTAGCTGAGCTAGGGAATAGTCACCGACTGTCCGTGTTCCGCTTTCTGGTCAAAGCTGGCCATGATGGGGCTTCGGTCGGAGATATCCAGAAGGGGCTGGGTATTCCTGCTTCGACGCTATCACATCACCTTGCGCGCATGGCCAAGGTAGGGCTGATCCGGCAGGAGAAACATAGCCGCACGATTGTCTGTATACCCGAGTATGGGCACCTAGAGAATTTGATCGGTTTCTTACAAGAGGAATGTTGTGCAGGTGTCCGGATTGCGCATGAACCAGAACCGCTTTGACGCTTGCCCAGCTCTCGCTGTCCTCCCTAGTCAGCATCGCTATGAAGACTCAGGCGAAGGTGGAAACAGAAAATTGGCAGTAGAGTAGGCTGAAGAGGATCAATCAGATAATCCGCTGAGAAAGATTTTCTTCTTTACATCTTTGGCATTTTATCAACCAGAAATTCCGGATACCCATTTTTATTTTGGACTCGCCTTGTCGACGGGGGTGGGAACCCCTGCCTACGCCGCTTGCCGAATATTCCTGCAAACAGCGGACCGAGTATAAGACAGCGATAAATTATTTTTCATGACCAGGGCGGTTTTTGCTCAACTTGCGCGGATACGTCACACTTGCCCGCCTGTCTGCACGACCGTTCCATTTTCCAGAGCACACTCCACATGATCCATTCCCCCCTGCGCCGCCTGATCTTCGGCGCACTGCGCCGACTGTTGTACCTGTGGGTTCGCTCCGAGACCATCAACCAGTCCGCTTTCACCCTCAACCTGGACCGCAGCCGTCCGGTGTTCTATGCCATCCAGTCGCCGTCGCTGACCGACCTGGCCGTACTGGACAAGGAATGCACCAAAGCAGGGCTGCCGCGCCCGGTATTGCCCGTGGCCGTCGGCAGCCTGATGGAGCCCGCCGCGTTCTTCTACCTGACCCCGGAGCCGGACTGGCTCGGCCGCCAGTACAAGCGCGGTGCCCCGCCGACCCTCGGCCGGCTGGTCAGTGCAGTCAGCCAGCAGCCCGAACAGGACGCGCAGATCATTCCGGTCAGCGTGTTCTGGGGCCAGACCCCGGCCAGCGAATCGAGCCCGTGGAAACTGCTGTTCGCCGATAGCTGGGCCGTCACCGGACGCCTGCGCCGGTTGCTGACCGTGCTGATTCTCGGGCGCAAGACCCGCGTGCAGTTCTCCGCACCGATCCACCTGCGCGAGCTGGTCGATCACAACAAGGGCCACGAACGCACCGTACGCATGGCCCAGCGCCTGCTGCGGGTGCACTTCCGCAACCTGAAGACGGCCGTGATCGGCCCGGACATCTCCCACCGGCGCAACCTGGTCAAGGGCCTGGTCCATGACCCGCTGGTGCGCCAGGCGATCCTCGACGAAGCCGAGCGCGAGAAGATCCCGGTGGCCAGGGCCGAAGCCACGGCGCTGAAGTACGGCAACGAAATCGCCTCGGATTACACCTACACCGCGATCCGCTTCCTCGAGGTGGTGCTGAGCTGGTTCTGGAACAAGATCTACGACGGTATCAAGGTCAACCATATCGAGCAGGTGCAGGGCATCGCCCCGGGTCACGAGGTGATCTACGTGCCGTGCCACCGCAGCCATATCGACTACCTGCTGCTGTCCTACCTGCTGTTCCGCAACGGCCTGACCCCGCCGCACATCGCTGCCGGCATCAACCTGAACATGCCGGTGATCGGCGGCCTGCTGCGCCGCGGCGGTGCCTTCTTCATGCGCCGCACCTTCAAGGGCAACCCGTTGTACACCGCAGTGTTCAACGAGTACCTGCACACCCTGTTCACCAAGGGCTTCCCGGTGGAGTACTTCGTCGAGGGTGGCCGCTCGCGTACAGGACGCATGCTGCAACCCAAGACCGGCATGCTGGCCATCACCCTGCGCAGCTTCCTGCGTTCGTCGCGTACGCCGATCGTCTTCGTCCCGGTATACATCGGTTACGAGCGGGTGCTGGAAGGCCGCACCTACCTTGGCGAACTGCGCGGGGCAAGCAAGAAGAAGGAATCGATCTTCGACATCTTCAAGGTACTTGGCGCGCTCAAGCAGCGGTTCGGCCAGGTCTCGGTGAATTTCGGCGAACCGATCCGCCTCAACCAGTTCCTCGACCAGCAGCAACCCGGTTGGCGCGAACAGCAACTGGCGCCGCAATTCCGTCCGGCCTGGCTGAACGAAACCACCTCGCGCCTGGGCGAGAAAGTGGCCCGTCACCTGAACGAAGCGGCGGCGATCAATCCGGTCAACCTGGTGGCCCTGGCCCTGCTCTCTACCAGCCGCCTGGCCCTGGACGAACGGGCCCTGACCCGGGTGCTCGATCTTTACCTGGCGTTGTTGCGCCAGGTGCCCTATTCGCCCCACACCACCCTGCCGGAAGGCGACGGCCTGGCGCTGATCGGTCATGTCCGCGGCATGGACCTGCTGGCCGAACAGCGCGACGCGCTGGGCCGGATCCTCTACCTGGACGAGCAGAACGCCGTCCTGATGACCTACTACCGCAACAATGTCCTGCACATCTTCGCCCTGCCGGCGCTGCTGGCGAGCTTCTTCCAGATCAGCTCGCGGATGAGCCGCGAACTGATCCTGCAATACGTCCGCGCGCTGTATCCGTATCTGCAATCGGAGCTGTTCATCCGTTGGGAGCTGGATGAACTGGACGACGTGGTCGACCAGTGGCTGGCCGCCTTCATCGACCAAGGTCTGCTGCGCAAGGAGAACGACGTTTACCTGCGTCCGCCACCCAGCTCGCGACAATTCGTCCTGCTGACGCTGCTGGCCCGGGCCATCACCCAGACCCTGCAGCGCTTCTACATGGCCACCGCGCTGCTGCTCAACAGCGGCCAGCACAGCCTCAGTGCCGAGGAGCTGGAGGACCTGTGCGTGGTCATGGCCCAGCGCCTGTCGATCCTGCATGGCCTGAACGCCCCGGAGTTCTTCGACAAGAGCCTGTTCCGCCACTTTATCCAGACCCTGGTCGAGCAGGGCGTGCTGCGCCCGGACGAAGCCGGCAAGTTGGGCTTCCACGACAAGCTCGGCGAACTGGCCGAAGGCGCGGCCAAGCGCGTGCTGTCGGCAGAGGTGCGCCTGTCGATCCGCCAGGTGGCCCTGCACCGCGATGAAGCCAGCAGCGGCGAATAATCCCACGGCATCGCGGGAAGTCGACTACCGAAAAATCCGCTAAAGTCCTGGGTGCCGGCCACAAGCCGGTATCCAGGATCGGAGACCCCATGAAAAAACTCTTTCTGCTGTGCTGCGCCTCGCTGGTCGCGGCCTGCTCCAGCCACGCCCCTGTCGAAAAGGCTTCGCTGCATGGCGAAGTGTTCTACCTGCAACGCATTGCCCTGCCACCGACGGCCACCCTTAATGTAGCCTTGCAGGATATTTCCCTGGCCGACGCCCCGGCGGTCACCCTTGCCAGCCAGAACGGCCCGGTCAAGGGCCAGGTGCCACTGCCCTTCCAACTGTCCTACGACAAGGCCCAGCTCAAGCCCGGCCATCGCTACGCGGTCAGTGCGCGTATCGAGCTGGACGGCAAGCTGCTGTTCATCAACACCGAGCAGCACAGCGTCAAGCTCGACGGCAGTGATCCGCAGCCGCTGCGGATCAAGGTCGATGCGGTCCGCTGATATTCCGTATTCCCCGCTTTCTCCAATAAGGATGTCGTCATGATTCGCCGTAGCCTCACCTTTACCGGCCTGTGCGCCGGCCTGTTGCTGTCCGCCAGCGCCATGGCCCTCTCCTTGAGCGACCTGTCGCAGAAAGACGCCTCCGGGGGCCTTAAGGACGCCCTGAGCCAGGGCGCACAGATCGCCGTCAAGCAGCTTGGCACCCCGGGTGGTTTCAGCAACAACCCGGACGTGCGCATCGAGTTGCCGGGCAACCTCGGCAAGGCAGCGAAAAAGCTCAAGCAGTTCGGCATGGGCGCGCAGGTGGAAGAGCTGGAAACCAGTATGAACAAGGCCGCCGAAGCAGCGGTTCCGCAGGCCCAGGCACTGTTGCTGGATGCAGTGAAGAAGATGACCGTGGACGATGCCAAAGCCATTCTCGGCGGTGGTGACAATGCCGCCACCCAATACCTGAGCAAGACCAGCCGCGAGCAGATCCGCGAGAAATTCCTGCCGATCGTGAAGAACGCGACCGACAAGGTTGGCGTGGCGAAAAAGTACAATCAGTTCGCAGGCCAGGCCGCAGCCTTTGGCGTAGTGGACGCCAAGAGCGCGAACCTGGAAGGTTATGTCACCGAGCAAGCACTCAACGGCCTGTTCGAGATGATCGGCAAGCAGGAAGCCAGTATCCGCGAAAACCCGGCGGCAGCGGCAACCAGCCTGGCGAAGAAGGTCTTCGGGGCCCTGTAACCTGCCCTCGCTTCAAAGGCTGAACACAAAAACCTGTGGGAGCTGGCTTGCCAGCGATGAGGCCAGAACAGACAACATCCTTGCCCTTGAGGGCCCTATCGCTGCGGTGCGGCGATCCGACAAGCCAGCTCCCACAGGGTCCGCGTCGTTTTCACTCCTCTCTCTTGACCCTGAACCACGCCGCATACAACGCCGGCAGGAACAGCAGGGTCAAGGCCGTCGCCACGATCAGCCCGCCCATGATGGCCACCGCCATCGGCCCGAAGAACACGCTGCGCGACAGCGGGATCATCGCCAGCACTGCCGCCAGCGCGGTCAGCACGATGGGCCGGAAACGCCGCACCGTGGCTTCGATGATCGCTTGCCAGCGTCCCAGCCCCGCCGCGATGTCCTGCTCGATCTGGTCCACGAGGATCACCGAGTTGCGCATGATCATCCCCGACAGGGCGATGGTTCCGAGCATCGCCACGAAGCCGAACGGCTGGCGGAACACCATCAGGAACAGCACCACGCCGATCAGCCCCAGCGGCGCGGTGAGGAACACCATGGCGGTCCGCGAGAAGCTGCGCAGTTGCAACATCAGCAGGGTGAGCACCACTACGACGAACAGCGGCACCCCGGCGTTCACCGAGTTCTGCCCGCGGGTCGAATCCTCCACCGTCCCGCCGACCTCCAGCAGGTAACCATCGGGCAGTTCGGCCCGCACCGGCTCCAGTGTCGGCAGGATCTGCTTGACCAGGGTCGCCGGCTGGTCCTTGCCGTAGATATCGGCGCGCACGGTCACGGTCGGCAGGCGGTTGCGGTGCCAGATGATGCCTTCCTCGAAGCCGTATTCCAGGGTCGCCACCTGGGACAATGCGATGCTGCGACCATTGTCGGTGGGCACCGACAGGCTCGACAGATGCTCAAGCTGGGTACGCTCTTCCTGGGTCCCGCGCAGCAGGATCTCGATCAGCTCGTTGTCCTCGCGGTACTGGCTGACACTGCTGCCGGTCAGGGAGCTCTGCAGGAAGCGCGACAGCGCGGCGGTACTGACGCCCAGGGCCCGGGCCCGGTCCTGGTCGATATTCAGGTAGACCACCTTGCTCGGCTCTTCCCAGTCCAGATGGACGTTGGCCACGTGCGGGTTCTCGCGCACCCTGGCCGCCACCTTGCGGGCCAGGGCGCGGACTTCCTCGATATGCTCGCCGGTCACCCGGAACTGCACCGGGTAGCCCACCGGCGGGCCGTTTTCCAGGCGGGTGACCCGCGAGCGCAGATCGGGGAACTGTTCGTTGAGGGTTTCGATCAGCCAGGTGCGCAGGGCCTCGCGGTCCTCGATGGTTTTCGCCAGCACCACGAACTGGGCGAAGCTGGCAGCCGGCAATTGCTGGTCCAGCGGCAGGTAGAAGCGCGGCGAACCGGTGCCGACGTAGGCCACGTAGCTATCGATGCCTTCGCGCTTCTTGAGCATGGCCTCCAGGCGCTTGACCTGTTCGGCGGTATTGCTCAGGGAAGCCCCCTCGGCCAGCTTCAGATCGACCATCAGCTCCAGGCGCCCGGAGGCCGGGAAGAATTGCTGCTCGACGAAACGGAAGCTCATCACGCTGCCGACGAACAAGGCGATGGTCAGCACGATCACCGTCTTGCGCCGGCTCACGCACCAGCTCACTACCCGGCGCACACGCTGGTAGAACGGCGTGCCGTAGGGGTCGGTCTCGCCGTTGGTGGTGCCGTGTTTCTTCGCATGCAGCCTGGCCAGGTCCGGCAGCAGGCGCTCGCCCAGGTAGGGAACGAACACTACCGCCGCGATCCACGACGCGAGCAGGGCGATAGTCACCACCTGGAAGATCGAGCGGGTGTATTCGCCCGTGCCGGACTGCGCCGTCGCGATAGGCAGAAAACCCGCCGCCGTGATCAGAGTGCCGGTGAGCATCGGGAACGCCGTGCTGGTCCAGGCGTAGCTGGCCGCCTTGAGCCGGTCGAAGCCCTGCTCCATCTTGATCGCCATCATCTCCACGGCGATGATCGCGTCGTCCACCAGCAGGCCGAGGGCCAGCACCAGGGCGCCGAGGGATATCTTGTGCAGGCCGATGCCCAGGTAATACATGGTGGCGAAGGTCATCGCCAGCACCAGCGGAATGGCCAGTGCCACCACCAGCCCGGTACGCATGCCAAGGGAGAAGAAGCTCACCAGCAGGACGATCGCCAGTGCTTCCACCAGCACCTGGACGAACTCGCCCACGCCGGTCTTCACCGCCGCCGGCTGATCGGACACCTTGCGCAACTCCATGCCCGCCGGGAGGTTGGTGGAAATCCGGGCGAACTCCACCTCCAGGGCCTTGCCCAGCACGAGGATGTCGCCGCCGGGCTTCATCGAAACCGCCAGGCCGATGGCATCCTCGCCCATGAAGCGCATGCGCGGCGCAGGCGGATCGTTGAAGCCGCGATGGACCTGGGCCACATCGCCGATGCGGAAGGTGCGCTCACCCACGCGGATCGGGAACTGCTCGATCTGCTCGACGCTGTCGAAACGCCCGGTCACCCGCAATTGCAGGCGCTCGCTCGGGGTCTCGAAGAAGCCGGCGGTGCTCACCGCGTTCTGCTCTTCCAGCGCTTGCTGCACCGCAGCCAGCGGCAGGCCAAGGGTGGACAGCTTGGTGTTGGACAGCTCGATCCAGATTTTCTCGTCCTGCAGGCCGAGCAACTCGACCTTGCCCACGTCCTTGACCCGTTGCAGCTGGATCTGCACGCGGTCGGCGTAATCCTTGAGCACGGCGTAGTCGAAGCCCTGCCCGGTCAGCGCGTAGATATTGCCGAAGGTGGTGCCGAACTCGTCGTTGAAGAACGGGCCCTGGATGCCTGGAGGCAAGGTATGGCGGATATCCGCGACCTTCTTGCGGATCTGGTACCAGAGCTCGGGAATATCCGCCGAATGCATGGAATCCCGCGCCATGAAGGTCACCTGGGATTCGCCGGGCCGCGAGAACGACACGATCTTTTCGTACTCGCCGGTTTCCATCAGCTTCTTTTCGATGCGTTCGGTGACCTGGCGCGAGACCTCCTCGGCGCTGGCGCCAGGCCACAGGGTGCGGATGACCATCGCCTTGAACGTGAAGGGTGGGTCCTCGCTCTGTCCGAGCTTGGTATAGGACAGCGCCCCGACGAGGGCGAGAAGAATCATCAGGAACAGTACGATCTGCCGATTGCGCAGGGCCCAGGCGGAAAGGTTGAAACCCATCGGGACTTACTCCTTGGCCGCCAGATTCACCGTACGATTGGACCGGTCCACCGGTCGTATCCGCTCGCCCTCATGCAACACATGGCCGCCGGCAGCCACCACCCAGTCGCTGGCGCTGAGGCCTTCGAGCACCGGAACGCTATCCTGGCCGTAGGCGCCGACCCGCACTGGCACGCGCTGCAAGGTACTGTTGGCATCGACACGCCAGACGTAGGTCTGGCCATTCTCCGCACTCAGCGCCGACAACGGCACCGCCAGCGGAATCTGCTCGGTATGCTGGATGAACACCCGGGCGCTCTGACCCAGCTCGGCGGGAACCTTGCCGGTATTGAAGGCGATGCGCGCGGCGAAGGTGCGCGAACGCGGATCGGCGGCCGGCGACAGCTCGCGGATACGGCCGTCGAAGCGCTGCCCAGGTTGCGACCACAATTCCACGGTCACCGGCTGGCCCACGCTGAAACGGCCGAAGTTCTGCTCCGGCAGGCTGATCAGCACTTCGCGCTCGCCATCGGCGGCGAGGGTGAACGCGGTCTGCCCGGCGGCCACCACCTGGCCGACTTCCACCTGGCGCTTGGACACGACCCCGTCCTGGGACGCGCGCAGCACCGAGTAGCCGGCCTGGTTGCCGGCCACATCGAACTCGGCGCGCATCTGCTTCACCCGGGCTAGGCCGGCGCGATAGAGGTTCTCCGCATTGTCGTACTGCGACTGGCTGACCATCTGCCGCTCCAGCAGCCTCTTGTAGCGATCGCGCTCGGCCTGCACCAGGTTCAGGTTGGCCTCGGCCGCGGCGACTTGGGCGCGGGTCGCTTCCAGTTGCAGGCGCACGTCCTGCGGATCCAGTTCGGCCAGCGGCTGATCCGCCTTGACCCGCTGCCCCTCCTCCACCAGGCGCTTGCTCACCTTGCCGCCGATCCGGAACGCCAGCTCCGGCTCGAAGCGCGCGCGCACCTCGCCGGGATAGCTGTCCACCGCGGCCGAAGCCGGCTGCGGCTGCACCACCATGGCGGGACGGATAACGGTGGGTGCCGCGGCTTCCTGCCCGCAAGCGGACAACAGCGCGGCCAGGAGGGCAGGCAGAGCGAGGGGCAAGGCATGACGCAACATGAGTGATGACCTTTCGCGAGGAGGGGCGCTTCGAATATTTATACTGGCGGGTATATTAAATCAGCGGGTTGCGGCGGGGAAGGTGGATTTTTTGGTCTGGATAGATCAATAAATGCGCATTGTTTTACGCATTACATTGCATATACTCCAACTCATGTGTGTCGCGCTCAGTGCGGCCATCCTCTGCAAACATATTGAGGCAAATGACATGAGTGCACTTCTTGACCGGGCCGAGCAGGCGGTGTCTGCTACCGCGATGGTTCGAAGCTTCAGCGCCAAACTGAAGGAGGTTACCAGCGGGAAGCACTCCCACTTGGTGATTTTCAAGGACAACGAGCCCGCTGCGGTATTGATTGGAGTCAAGTCCTTTCAAGCGCTTCAGGACGAACTCGAAGACCTTCGCGCCGAGCGGCTCGCCATCGATCGCCTGTCCACCCTGGATGAAGAGAAAACGGTGAGCCTCGAGGACATGGAGGCTCGCTTCAAATAGGCAGCGACCCATGAAGTGGCGTGTACGGTTTCACCCTGAAGTCGAGCGGGATCTCAAGCAGTTGGGAAAGGTCGAGGCCCAGAGGGTACTGGTGGTGATCCGCGAGCGCATTGCCGAGGGAGAGCCGGATAAGATCGGCAAACCGCTGCGTGGCGCGCTTACCGGTTACCGACGTATCAGGACCGGGGATGTCAGGGTCGTCTACAGGATCAATGGCACCGAGATCGTGCTGGTCCTCTGCGTGGGGGCCCGCCGCGATGATGAGGTCTATATCAGCGCCACTCGGCGTATCTGATCCCGCCGCGCTCAGGCAGAAGTCCAGACTGCGCTTTGGCAGGCATCCGAGGTCGTAAAGCCAGGTTGCTATGGCAGCTGTGCGTGTGGGCACCTTCGGGTGCGCCAGGCTTTCTATGGCCCCTGGTCTGTCAACCCGCGCACAGTTGCCACCCTCCGTTTGACAGCGGACTTGGCAAATCCCGATCAACGGCCATAGAGATACACCATGAAGAAACTCGTCCCCGACCCACCTCCCGTCCTGTGCATACGCGCCGGCATCTCTCACGAACAATCCATCCAGCTAGCGCAGCAGCACATCGACAGCGCCATGAACATCGCCCACGAAATCGCCGCACATGCCTGCACTGACCAACAGGAGCGGATCAACGCGGCCATCCTGCAGATGCAGATCACCCGTGCCTTGCTGAAGGTCTCGGCGGCAACGCTGGACGTGGTGGTATAACCGCCAATCGCGACGGTTCGACAGCCTCATGGCCGTCGCGATTGCAGCAATTCGACAACCTGACCTGACCCCGCCTCGCCCGCGTTGTACTATTCCTCGCTTCAATCCCTGCAAAAGTGACCCATGTCCCAAGATCCCACCGTATCCAGCGGCCCAGGACGGCCCAAGGATCTGGCCAAGCGCCAGGCCATCCTCGAGGCCGCCAAGGACCTGTTCCTCGCCAATGGTTATGCCAGCACCAGCATGGATGCGGTCGCGACAGCGGCAGGTGTGTCGAAACTCACGGTCTACAGCCACTTCAATGACAAGGAAAACCTGTTCGCCGAGGCCATCATCGCCACCTGCCAGGCGCAGTTGCCGGGGCTGATCTTCGAGCTGCCCGAAGGTGTGCCGCTGGAGCAGGTACTGATGAAGATCGGCCGCGGGTTCCAGGTGCTGATCAACAGCGATCATTCGGTGAAGCTGCATCGCCTGATCATCACTCAGGGACCACAGGATCCGAAGCTTGGGCAGATGTTCTTCGAGGCGGGACCGGCACGGGTGCTGCGCGAAACCGAGGCACTGCTGAGGCTGGCGGACGAACGCGGCATGCTGCGGATTGCCAATCCGGCTTCGGCGGCGGAGCATTTTTTCTGCCTGCTCAAGGGCGGGGCGAATTTCAGGCTGCTGCTCGGGTGTGCCGGGCCGCTGGAGGCTGAAGAGGCCGAGGCGCATGTGCGGGAGGTGGTGGAGCTGTTTCTGCGGGCTTATCGCGTCTAGCCCAGGCACCGCAACCCCCTGTGGGAGCTGGCTTGCCAGCGATGAGGCCGGCACTGACAAAGATGTTGTCAGGTTGGGCCCAATCGCTGGCAAGCCAGCTCCCACAGGGATTTGTGGGGTCTGCCAAATCAAGTCAGATCAGGGTTTGAGCGCCTTTTTCGGATAGATGTCATAGCGACTGGATTTGCCCTCCAGGCTATGGCTCGGCTTCGTGCCCTCGATGATCGGCGCTTTGCGCGGGCGCTTGACCACGACCCGGTGGGTCGCCAGGGCCAGCGCGGCTTCGAGCAGGGCCGGGGCATCAAGGTCGTCCCCCACCAGCGGCCGGAACACGCGCATTTCCTTTTTCACCAAGGCGCTCTTGTCGCGGTGAGGGAACATCGGGTCGAGGTAGATCACCTGTGGCGGCTCGCCTTGCCAGTTGCGCATGCGCTCGATGGAGTTGCCATGCAACAGCTCCATGCGCGCCACGATCGGGCCGACCTCTGCATCCCCGGCAGCCCGCGCCAGACCATCCTCGAGCAGTGCCGCCACCAGCGGCTGGCGCTCGATCAGTTGCATCCGGCAGCCGAGCGTGGCGAGCACGAAGGCGTCCTTGCCAAGCCCGGCCGTGGCGTCCAGCACATGGGGGCGTACGCCCTGGGCGATACCGACCGCCTTGGCGATCATCTGCCCCGCACCGCCGCCATACAGGCGCCGATGGGCCGCGCCGCCCTCAAGAAAGTCGACCCGCACCGGCCCCGGTGCCTGCGGCCCGAGCTGCTGGATCTGCAGGCCGTCCGCGCCCACCTGCACGGCGAACGCCGCCTCGGCATCGTCCAGTGGCAGCCCCAGGCGCGCCGCCCATTGCTCGGCCTGCGCCTGATACCCGGCGTCCAGTGCCTCGACCCGGATCCCGCCTTCGACCTGCTGCTCCACGCTCACCTTCCTGCCCAAAAAAAGTTAAAGATCGGCGCCTGCGGCCGATACACAAAGTACGCGCCATTTTGCCAGAGCTCTTCGACAACCATGTCAGAGATTCTTCAACTTCCCTCAGGCTACCTGTCACCCGTCGGTGACTACAGCCGCCACAACACCCAGGCCCTGGGCGGCGTCAGCCACCTGTGGTCGGACTTCTTCGCCCGTGCCCTGGCTGCGCAGCAGGAAGAAGGCGTGGTGCGCGAGGCGCTGCCGGTCGAAGAAGTGGACGTGCAGACCGGCGAACCGATCAGCGGCAGCCAGACCCTGGCGCAGATCCACAGCCAGCGCCTGTGCGAGGTCACCGATACCGAGATCGCCCCGCCGGAGCCCCTGTTCCTGCCGATTGCCGAATTCGAGCTGGACCTGCTGGACAAACCCGCCCCGCCCTTCAGCGCTGCCGAACTGATCGAGCAGCAGCGCCAACTCGACATCAGCAACAACTGGGTGCGCCCGGTGGTCATGAGCCAGGGCCATCCGCTTCCCGAGCCGGGCCCGGCACCGGCGCCTTATCCACTGCACCTGCCGATCGCCGAACTGGAGCGCAAGCTGCTGGACCCGGCGCCGGAGCCTTTCGACGAGGCCACCCTGGCCAAGCAGCAGCACGACCTGGAGTTCGATATTCACTGGGCTCGCCCCGTCGTGCTGAACAACGTGCGCATCGCCGCCTAACGGCAGACCCGCCAACGCCCCATATCCAGATGAAAGTGGTTGTGATGGGCGCTGTTGTAGTCCGGCCCGAGTACCGTGTTGAAACTCTCGCAGGCAGCATCCCGCGCTTCGCGCAGAAAGCGGGCCTTGGGCCCGTCGCCGCTCCAGTCCTTTTGCAGCTCAATGCGCCGGCCGTCCTTCAGGCGAAACCCGGAAATATCCAGGGCATTGGCCGTAGCGTGCTGGCTGAGCCGGCCTTCGGCACGGTTGTAGACGTTGCGACAGGCATAGCTGCCCAGATGATCGACCTGGGTCACCGGCTGCCCGAAAACCCGTTGCGCCGCCGGTTGCAGGCCATGCCGCTCGAACAGGGCGAAGGCTACGGCTACCGGGCAGGTAGCAAGAAAGCTGCTGCTCAGTTTCACTTCTGCGCCCTGGACGCGGACCACGTTGGTCAGGGGGCAATTGCCGCCAGTGGTATTCGCCTGCGGGCTGTAACGCAGGCCGGACGTGGCCAGCACCTCGGCGCACAACTGCGGATCGTCGCGCAGGCGGCCCAGTTTCCATGAGGTCAGGAGGTTGGGCGGCTCGCGCACATCCAGCGGCGCCCAGGGGTTCCATTGTCCGGGCAGGCGCCAACCCTGTCGCCAGCCGAACAGCGCCACGCCGGCCAGCACCACCAACAGCACCAGTGCGCCATGGCGCATGATCACCTCAGCGCCGGAACAGGTCGTTGAGCTGGGCGAAGGTCATGGCCTTGTCGCCATGGTCGAAGCGCCCTTCCCCGCGAATCCGCGTCGCCGCTTCGAAGAATGCACCGTAGGCGACCCGGGCCAGGGACGAACCCACGCTGATGCGCTTCACGCCCAGCGCCTTGAGGTCCTCCAAACCCAGGTCCACGCCTGCCAGCCCCATCAACACGTTGACCGGTTTCGGTGCCACCGCCTTGACCACCCGCTGGATGTCCTCGGCAGTGCGCAATCCCGGCGCATAGAGCACATCGGCCCCAGCCTCGGCGAAGGCCTGCAGGCGGGCGATGGTGTCGTCGAGATCATTGCGCCCGTGCAGCAGGTTTTCCGCACGGGCGCAGAGCATGAAGGGAAAGTCCAGGCTGCGGGCGGCCGCAACCGCGGCCTCGACCCGCTCCACGGCGCGATGGAAGTTGTAGATGGGCTCATCCTCGCGACCGGTGGCGTCCTCGATGGAGCCGCCTACCAGGCCCATCTTCGCTGCCTGCAGGATGGTGTCGGCGCACCCGCCCGGCTCATCGCTGTAGCCGTTCTCCAGGTCTGCCGCCACCGGCAGGGCCGTGGCATCGACGATGGACTGGGCATTGGCCAGGGTCTCGTCGCGACTCACCGCACCTTCGGCATCCGGCCGCCCAAGGGCGAAAGCCAGGCCGGCACTGCTGGTAGCAAGGGCCTCGAAGCCGAGGCTGGCAAGCAGCTTGGCCGAACCGGCATCCCACGGATTGGGAATGACGAAGGTTCCGGGGCGTTCGTGCAGCGCCTTGAAGGCTTCGGCACGCAGGGTTTGCACATCCATGGTGGAACTCCCAGGCAGACGACGGGAAATCACAACAGTCCGAGTTGTTCGACCTGCGGCCCCCGATCGGGTTCATGCAACGGCGCAAGCCCCGGCAGGCGTTCCATCAAGCCTTGATGGAAACGCCGGGCCAGGGCTGCGGCCAGGCGGTTGTCAGCGGTATGCAGGAAAACGTAGGGGCTGCGCCCTTCCTCGATCCAGGCGGCGACCTTGTCCAGCCACGGCACCAGGAACGGCTCGTTCGCCGCCAGTTCCGGATGGCCGATGAAACGCACCTGCGGTTGCTGGCTGAAGGCAGCGGGGCGCGGCGGCACCCGTGGCTTTTTCGATTGGGCGTGGAGCACGCTCGGGTCGCGGGAGGTGCAACTGAACAATGCCCGCGGGTCGAGACAGATGCGCTCGATGCCACGCTCGTTGAGCAGCCGGTTCAGCAGGCGCTCGTCCTCGCCCTTGGCGAAGAAGGCATCGTTGCGCACCTCGACGGCCACCGGCACGGCAAGCTCGTCGATGAACTGCATCAGTTCGCCGAGGCGCGCCGGCCCGAAGCTCGCCGGCAACTGCAACCAGTACGGCGATACCCGTGTGCCCAAGGGTGCGAGCAACTGCACAAAGGTGCGCGCTGCCTCCAGTTGCGCATGCAAGTCGCCGCTGTGGCTGATATCACCGGGAAACTTGGCAGTGAAGCGAAAGTGCGCGGGCATGACCTTGGCCCAGCGCTCGATGGTGGCCGGCGCAGGCCGGGCATAAAAGGTGGTATTGCCCTCGACGGCATTGAACACCTGGCAGTAGAGGCCAAGAAAATCGCTGCTTTTCGCGTCGCTGGGGTACAGATAGTCACGCCAGGCGTTTTCACTCCAGGACGGACAACCGAGGAAATAAGGTAAGGATGCTGAGCTCATTGGCTCAAATGTACAGATCCAGCCCCAGCACTTCCATCTCCCAATCGACGAACCCGGCAGTGGTCAGGTAGCTGGCCAGGGCGCCGGCGGTGCGCCGGTCGCGGGCGCGGGGGAAGATCATGTCCTGCGGACGGGCCGGCAGGTTGGGGAGGGCCCGCTGCGAATTGCCAGGGTTATCGGCGGCTTGCGCCTCGACTTCGAACTCGCCGGCGATGTCTTCCTGCGATTCCTCCACCCGCACCGGCCCTTTGCGCTGAGGGCGCTTGAGCGGGTAACTCGATGAAGAAAAGCCGTCGATACGCATGGCAATGAACTCGGGGTCGATGATGGCAATTTAGCGGCACCTGACACCTTGCGCAAATGCCCTACTGATAACTGGACCACATATACACAAATTGGTTTACCGCCTTTGGCGATAACCGACCGGAGGTCGTCAGGCTTTCTTGGGCGTGGCGACCTTGTCACGCAGGTACACCGGCTGGGCCTGCTCGGCCGGGACGCTCTCGCCGCGCGCCCAGGCGAATCCGGCCAGGGTCAGCAGGTCGAGCGCGTGGGGCAGCATGGCCTGGTCCTGCGCGGCGACCTTGACCGCCAGGCGTTCGGCATAGCCCCAGCCGGTACCGGCACCGAACCAGGAATCCCCGTTACCGTCGGGAAGCGCCACCTGCCCGGGCGGCAGCACGGCCTCGCTCCCCTGCAATTGCATTTCGCCCTTCACTTCTTGATAGCAGCCCCAGTAGACCTCGTCCATGCGCGCATCGATGGCCGCCGCGACCCGGGTGGCGCCGTGTTCGCGCAAGGCGCGCTGGGCCAGCACCGCCAGGTTGGACACCGGCAGCACCGGGCGCTCCAGGGCGAAGGCCAGGCCCTGGACCACGCCGATGGCGATACGCACCCCGGTGAAGGCTCCCGGGCCGCGGCCGAAGGCGATCGCATCCACCGCCGAAAGCGCCACACCGGCATCGGCCAGCAGGGCCTGGATCATCGGCAACAGCTTTTGCGCGTGCAGGCGCGGAATCACCTCGTAATGGCTCGTGATCTTGCCCTCGTGCAGCAGGGCGACGGAGCAGGCTTCAGTGGCGGTATCCAGGGCCAGCAAGGTGGTCATCGGGGTGTTCCAGGCGAGAAAAAAAGAGCGGCAGTATAAACGACAACGGCCCGCAAGCGGGCCGTTGGCGATACAACGAAAGGGATCAGCTCAGGGCTGCCAGGACCTTGGCGGTGATCGCCTCGACCGAACCGACGCCAGGAATGTGGCTGACCTTCGGTTTGCCATTGGCGGCTTCGAGCTTCTGGTAGAAGTCCACCAGCGGCTTGGTCTGCTCGTGGTAGACCTTGAGGCGGCCACGCACGGTTTCTTCGTTGTCGTCCGGGCGCTGGATCAGGTCCTCGCCGGTGACGTCGTCCTTGCCTTCCACCTTCGGCGGGTTGTACACGACGTGGTAGACACGACCGGAGTCCAGGTGAACGCGGCGGCCGGCGATGCGCTGGACGATTTCTTCATCATCGACAGCGATCTCGACTACCGCATCCAGGGACACGCCAGCGGCAACCATGGCTTCGGCTTGAGGGATGGTGCGCGGGAAACCGTCGAACAGAAAACCGTTGGCGCAGTCAGGCTGGGCGATACGGTCCTTGACCAGGTTGATGATCAGGTCGTCGGAAACCAGCTTGCCGGCATCCATCACGGCCTTGGCTTCCAGGCCCAGCGGAGTGCCGGCCTTGACCGCGGCACGCAACATGTCGCCGGTGGAGATCTGCGGAATACCGAATTTTTCGGTGATGAACTTTGCCTGAGTACCTTTACCGGCCCCGGGAGCTCCCAGCAGAATTACGCGCATCTTGTGCTCCTCATTTTTTATAAGCAAATCAATGGATTCGCGAGCGTTGGCGAATCGCAGGAAATCGGGCGATGACCATAAATCGGTCAAAAGGCTGCCCAAGATACACAGCGCATGGGGACCATACAAGCGGTCGAAAGTCGGAAAAACCTGCGACAGGACGCCACGGTGTATACAGGTTGCGCCCGGCGCAACCTGCCCTTTATACGGTCATTTCCTACGCACCTGGGAACACATTCCGACGCCTGACAGCCATCCAGCCGACACTCAACCCGTGTTGCGCAACCCTGCAGCGATGCCTGCCACCGTCACCAGCAAGGCCTGCTCCAACGGGCTGTCCAGAGCGGCTTCGCGCTCTCGCGAGCGGGCCAGCAGCTCGGCCTGGAGCAAGTGCAACGGATCCAGGTAGGTATTGCGCAGGCGGATGAACTCCAGGGTCTCCGGGCTGTGCGCCAGTAGCACCGGCTGCCCGGTCAGGCCCAGCACCACCTGGCATGCCTGCGACAATAGGTCGCGCAAATGCTCACCCAAAGGTCGCAGGTGCGGTTGCACCAGACGTTCGTCGTAGGACGCGGCGATTTCCGCGTCGGCCTTGGCCAGGACCATCTCCAGCATGTCGATGCGGGTGCGGAAGAACGGCCACTGCTCGCGCATCTGCGCCAGCAGCGGCCCCTGGCCACGGGCCAGGGCGTTGTTCAGCGCGGCTTCCCAGCCGAGCCAGGCTGGCAGCATCAGGCGGGTCTGGGTCCAGCCGAAGATCCACGGGATGGCCCGCAGGCTCTCGATGCCACCGGCGCGGCGCTTGGCCGGGCGGCTGCCCAAGGGCAGGCGGCCAAGCTCCTGTTCCGGCGTGGACTGGCGGAAATACTCGACGAAATCAGGGTTTTCCCGCACCACGCCGCGGTAGGTCTTCACCCCGTCGGCGGCCAACTGGTCCATCACCTCGCGCCAGGCCGGCTGAGGGGCGGCGGCGGCAGCAAGGTGGCTTCCAGCACGGCGGCCAGGTACAGATTGAGGTTCTGCTCGGCGATATCGGCCAGCCCGAACTTGAACCGGATCATCTCGCCCTGCTCGGTGGCGCGGAAACGCCCGGCCACCGACCCCGGCGGCTGCGACAGGATCGCCGCGTGGGCCGGCGCGCCGCCGCGCCCGACGGTGCCGCCGCGGCCATGGAACAGCAGCAGCTCGACTTCCTGCTCCCGGCAGATCTGCACCAGGGTCTCCTGGGCGCGGTACTGCGCCCAGGCTGCAGCGGTGGTGCCGGCGTCCTTGGCCGAGTCAGAATAGCCGATCATCACTTCCTGCGGGCCGTGCAGCCCTGCGCGATAGCCCGGCAGGGACAACAGGCGCTGCATCACCGGCCCGGCATTATCCAGGTCGGCCAGGGTCTCGAACAGCGGCACCACGCGCATCGGCCGTTGCAGGCCGGCCTCCTTGAGCAGCAGTTGCACCGCCAGCACGTCGGACGCCGCTCCGGCCATGGAGATGACATAGGACCCGAGGGACGCGGCGGGTGCCGCAGCGATCTCGCGGCAGGTGTCAAGCACTTCGGCGGTGTCGGCCTGGGGCTGGTAATGCGCCGGCAAGAGCGGGCGGCGGCTGGCCAGCTCGCGCTGGAGGAAGTCGATCCGCGCTTCCTCGTTCCACTCGGCATAGCTGCCCAGGCCAAGGTATTCGGTGATTTCGCTGAGGGCAGCGGCGTGGCGGGTGGAGTCCTGGCGCACATCGAGGCGCACCAGGAACAGGCCGAACGTCACGGCGCGGCGCAGGCAGTCCAGCAGCGGACCGTCGGCGATCACCCCCATGCCACATTCATGCAGGGACTCGAAGCACAGGTGCAAGGGCTCGAAGAGTTCGCGGTTGTCCTGCAACACCAGCGGGCCCGGTGGCTGTGCCGTAGTCAGGGCCGACTGGGCCCAGGCTCGGGTTTCCCGCAGCCGCTCGCGCAGCGGCTTGAGCAGCGCACGATAGGGCTCGGCGCAATCACCGACCCTGGCGCGCAAGGCCGGGCTGGCCTGCTGCATGGACAGCTCGGCGGCGAGGGAATGCACGTCGCGCAGGAACAGGTCGGCAGCCATCCAGCGCGCCAGCAACAGTACTTCGCGGGTGACGGCTGCGGTGACATTGGGGTTGCCGTCACGGTCACCGCCCATCCACGAGGCGAAGCGGATCGGCGCAGCCTCCAGCGGCAGGTGCAGGCCGGTGGCGGCGTGCAGGGCCTTGTCGGCCTTGCGCATGTGGTTGGGAATGGCGTGCCAGAGTGAGTGCTCGATCACCGCGAAGCCCCACTTGGCCTCGTCCACCGGAGTCGGTCGGGTGCGGCGGATTTCCTCGGTGTGCCAGGCCTCGGCGATCAGCCGTTGCAGGCGCTCGCGGACCTGCTCGCGTTCGGCGGGGGTCAGGTCGCGGTGATCCTGGACGGCAAGCTGCGCGGCGATGGCGTCGTACTTCTGGATCAGCGTGCGCCGCGCCACCTCGGTGGGGTGGGCGGTCAGCACCAGTTCGATGTTCAGCTTGCCGAGCTGGCGGGCCAAGGCGTCGTCGCTATGGCCGGCGGCCTTGAGGCGGGCCAGCAGCTCGGGCAGCACCCGGGCCTCGAACGGCTCCGGCTGGTCGGCGTCGCGACGGCGGATCAACTGGTACTGCTCGGCGATATTGGCCAGGTTGAGGAACTGGTTGAAGGCCCGGGCCACCGGCAGCAGCTCATCGTCGGCGAGGTCGGCGAGGGTCGAACTGAGCTGTTCTTCGCCGCCGCTACGGTCGGCCTTGGCGCTGTGGCGGATCGCCTCGATCTTCTGCAGGAACGTCTCGCCATGTTGCTCGCGTACCGTATGGCCCAGCAGCTCGCCCAACAGATGAACATCTTCCCGCAAACGCACATCGATATCGGTCATCAACCTTCTCCACCCTGGAAATACTGCGTCGTTGCAGAGTGCCCCACTACCGGTCGTGCTTTCAAGGCACGGGCGCGGGCGAACTGGCTACGCTGTAACCAGTCGCCATGGTTTTACGGAGGGCATCATGAAGATTCGCGAACTTGCACAGTACTGGGAACAGCACGCCAAAGGACGTCTGAGCCCGACCGGTCATGTCCTGCACCTGGACGTCGAGGCCTCGGCGCGCCTGGCGGCACTGGCCGAAATGTATCCCAAGCGCACCCCGGAGGAACTGCTCGGCGAGCTGCTGGGTGCGGCACTGGAAGAGCTGGAAGCGAGTTTCCCGTACGTTCAGGGGCAGCAGGTGATCGCCACCGATGAGGAAGGTGATCCGTTGTACGAGGATGTCGGGCCGACGCCGCGCTTCCTGGCGCTTTCGCGCCAGCATCTGCATGCGTTGAGCAGTGGCGAGGAAGGTTCTACCCACTGAAATCACTGACACATTAGCCCCTGTGGGAGCTGGCTTGCCAGCGACGAGGGCAGATCGGCCAACCTCATTGCTCAAGCCGGCCAAATCGCTGGCAAGCCAGCTCCCACAGGGATCTCCATCGGCGGAAGGGTCGGTGGATACCACTCCATCCCCGCAAAAGTTCCCGCCCCTCCCCACTGACCGATCAGTCAGAAAAACTCGCCCATCAAGCGGCACTTTTTGTGAACTTTTCAAAAAACCGGCGACTCCGAGCCAATAGCCACTACGGCAAAATTCCTCCCGGTTCCCTCCGGAGAGGTGTGTCGATGGACTGTTACGGATGTTCATCAGGAGTGATCCAATGGAGTTGACCACCATGAAGACCCGCATCGAGAAATCCCCGTTCCAACTGCGCGGGATCAAGCTGGCCGCCCTGGCCCTGGGCAGCAGCCTGGTTCTGGCCGGCTGTGCTGGCAAGCCACCCACCGAGCAATACGCCGTGACCCAGTCGGCCGTTAACTCTGCGGTGAGCGCCGGTGGCACCGAGTTTGCCGCCGTCGAGATGAAGGCCGCGCAGGACAAGTTCAAGCAAGCCGAAATCGCCATGCACGACAAGAAGTATGACGAAGCGAAGATTCTCGCCGAACAGGCCGAATGGGATGCCCGTGTTGCCGAACGCAAGGCCCAGGCCATGAAAGCCCAGAAAGCCGTGCAGGATGCCCGCCAGGGCGTCCAGGACGTACGCGAGGAAGGCATGCGTGCCGCTGACCCGCTGCAGCCGCAGCAGTAAGCGCCGCCGCGCTCCGTGCATTCGAAATTCGATCAAAGGACGAACACTATGCGTAACCACGTGATGATTCCCGCCCTCCTGGCCGTGAGCATGGGCCTGGTCGCCTGCGCCCACCAGCCGAACCCCAACCTGGAGTCGGCCCGGACCAACTTCTCCGCCCTGCAAAGCGACCCTCAGGCGAGCAAGGTAGCCGCCCTCGAGACCAAGGACGCCCAGGACTGGCTGAACAAGGCCGACAAGGCCTACATGGACAAGGAAGACGACAAGAAGGTCGACCAGTTGGCCTACCTGACCAACCAGCGCGTCGAGGTGGCCAAGCAGACCATCGCCCTGCGCACCGCCGAAGCCGAGCTGAAAAACGCCGCCGCCCAGCGCGCCCAGGCCCGCCTGGACGCTCGCGACGCGCAGATCAAGAAGCTCCAGGAAAGCCTCAACGCCAAGCAGACCGAGCGCGGCACCCTGGTGACCTTCGGTGACGTGCTGTTCGACTTCAACAAGGCCGAGCTGAAGAGCAGCGCCTACCCGAACATCACCAAGCTGGCCCAGTTCCTCCAGGAAAACCCGGACCGCAAGGTGATCGTCGAGGGCTACACCGACAGCGTCGGCAGCGCCGGCTACAACCAGTCCCTGTCCGAGCGCCGCGCCAACTCGGTGCGCATGGCGCTGGTCCGTGCCGGTGTGGACCCGGCCCGTATCGTCGCCCAGGGTTATGGCAAGGAGTATCCGGTAGCGGACAACTCCAGCAACTCCGGTCGCGCGCAGAACCGTCGGGTGGAAGTGACCATTTCCAACGACAACCAGCCGGTGGCACCGCGCAGCAGCGTGAGCAGCGCGCAGTAACCTGCTGGCTATGACGAAAAATCCCGCCGGTTGGCGGGATTTTTTTTACCCACCAAAAAGCAAAAGCACCTATAAAAGCACCTTTAAAGACACCTATTAAAGAGCTACCATTCCGGCCACGCAGTATCGGCTTCGATCAGGGTCTGAAATACAGATCCGGACTACCGATCCCGGAGCTCTCTCCCGACAGCAGAACTCGACAGGAAGTGTTGCCATGGCAATGACATTCGCGGTGTTGGCCGATGTAGCGGCATCGGTCACCGACCTTAAAAAAGATCCAATGGGCACTTTGCGCGAAGGTAAAGGCGAAACCGTGGTCATCCTCAACAGAAACGCACCGGCCTTCTATGCAGTTCCACCGGACCGCTATGAGGCGATGATGGATCTGATCGACGATGTCCAGTTGGCAGAGCTTGTACGCCAGCGGCGTGGCGAGCCCACTGTCAGGGTAGATATCGATGAGCTCATCGCAGACGCCAAAGGAAGCGGCAACTGACTACGCGCTGGAATTCAATCTGAGGGCCAAAAAGGAGTTCGACAGGCTGGATGCAGCGATCCGCCTGCAACTGGCCAAAAAGCTGAAATCCAGGCTGGCTGAACCGAGGGTGGACGCCGACAAGCTTTCAGGGATGCCGGACTGCTACAAGATCAAGTTGCGCAGTTCTGGTTATCGGCTGGTGTATCAGGTTTTCGATAAGCGATTGGTGGTGCTGGTAATTGCGGTGGGCAAGCGGGAGAACAACCAGGCTTACGGCGCGGCCTTATCACGGTTCACACACTGATAGCGCTTGCACCACCGCTATCGCGGGCAACGCCAGCTCCCACAGGGTCTGCGGTGCACGCGTCCCTTGTGGAGCTGGCGTTGCCAGCGATATGACAGGGAAGACACAACAAACCTACTGGACCGCCTGCGGCGTCTCCTGCCCCATGCAGCGCACCGCCTGCTTCTTGCTGTCCACCAGCACGCCGGTCAAGCCCTTCTGCTGCATGTCGAACAGCACCAGCACGCCGTCGATGCACTGGGCCATCTGCGGTGCCGGGTTGATCGATAGCTTGTAGTCCTCGCCCGGCACCGTCTTGAGCATGGTGAATTCCGATAGCAACAAGGCGTCCTCCGGCTTGGCGAAATGCAGGTAGCCGTAGTACCACAGGGCGCAGACCGTGCCGACGATACTGCAGACCCCGGTGATGATCAGGGGGATGGCGTTGCGTTCTTCACTCATTGCGACTTCTCGTCAGGGTAGTTGGGGACTTCGGCCAGGCGGCGCAGGCCGTTGAAATGTTCGGGGTCGTCGAGGAACCGCAGCATGACCTGGCGCCAGGTCGGGTCGCCGAAGGTCTGCACGTGTCCGCCACGCACCAGTTGCAATACCCGCGGCGGCGGCGCGGCCTGGTACAGGCGGATACCGTTGTCCATGGGTACCAGCGCATCGTCGATGCTGTGGAAGAACAGCTTGGGCGGGCTGTCCAGGCGCGCGATGGAACGGATCGCACTGTCTCCATCGGGCACCAGCCACGACAGCGGCACCTGCATCGGCCAGGTCAGCCATGAAGTCCCCAGGGCGAAGCGTCCGACATCGCGATAACTGGCCGGGACGCCGTCGAACACCAGCGCCTTGAAGCGCGCAGCCTGCTCGGGATGCTGCGCCAGGTAGTGAATCGCCATCGCCCCGCCCAGGCTTTGCCCAAGCAGGACCCGTGGCTTGCCCTGGACTTCCGGGGCCTTGTCCAGCCAGTCGAAGGCGGCGGCGAGGTCCTGGTAGACCTCGGGCAGCGTCGGCTTGCCTGCCGACAGTCCATAACCGCGGTAATCGATCATCAGTACCTGGTAGCCCTGTTCCGGCAGCCAGTAGCTCGCCCCCAGATGCCAGGCCAGGTTGCCGCCATTACCATGCAGGTGCAGCACCGTGCCCTTCACCTCGACGCCTTCCTTGGCCGGCAGCCACCAGCCATGCAGGCGCGTGCCATCGGCGGCGGTGAGGGTCACGTCGCGCCAGGCGATCTTCGCCTTTTCTGGCGTGAACGGCTGCCCGGGCTCGGGATAGAACAGTAGCGAACTGCACCCGGACAACCCCGGCAGCAACAGGCACGAGAGCACTATCGCGCGCCAGCGCTCAGAGAATGTTCGAATAGTCGGCTTCAATGCGATCCAGGCTCAGGTGATTGAGGAAGTTGGAGAAGCACATCCATGCCGACAGGGCATTGAGGTCGCGGAACTGCTCCGGCAGGTACTTGGGCGGTTCCACCAGCCCTTCGTCGACCAGCTGGCGCAGGGTGCGCATGTCTTCCAGGGTGGTCTTGCCGCAGAACAGCAGCGGGATCTGCTCGAGCTTGCCCTTCCTCACGGCCAACTGAATGTAGTTGTAAACCATGATGAAACCCTTGAGGTAGGACAAGTCCTTGGTAAATGGCAAGCCGTTCGGCACCGAACCCCGGAACACCCGGCTGGCATTGCCATAGCTCTCCGCCATTTCGAAGCCCTGGTCGCGGAAGAACTGGTAGATCTGCAGGAAGTCGGCGCCCTCCTCCACCATATGGATGGCGCGGGTGCGGTTGGTCAGCTTGCGCAGGCGGGTCGGGTAGGAGGCGAAGGCAATCACTTCCATGAGGATCGCCAGGCCTTCCTGGGTGACGGTGGACGACGGCGGGCCCTTGGCGAGAAAGGTGCAGATCGGCTGGTTGAGGCCGTTGAGAGTAGTGCCGACGTGGACCAGCCCTTCGTGGACCTCCAGCGCCCGCACATCACGGCTGTTGAACATGGCGTCGGCGCGGATCTTGATGTAGTCGGCGCCCGCCGCCGCGTCGGCGACGATACCGTCGGACTCGAACACCCGGATGGTCCCCTCCGCCTCGCCGAACACGGTATTCAGGCGGCGCTGGAGGATTTCCACGGCTTCCTTGGCAGTGAGGTTCTTCGGCTCGTCCTTGAGATCGCCACGGCCGTCGATATTGTTCAGGTAGTCGGAGAGCATCAGGCCGAGATCGGCGAGGGTCGGGTCACCCGCATGGAACGCGTCGGACGCGGCGCCGTAGAGCTCCTGGGAGATCAAGCCGAAATCCTCGGTGCCACGCGCCTCGAGCATGCGCACCACCATGCGGTACTCCTTGCACATGCGCCGCATGATCTGCCCGACCGGGTTGAACTGGCCGAGCTGACGGGTGATATCGCGCTCGATGTTCTGGAATTCCAGCTTCAGCGCAGCGGAATCGAAGGACAGCGGCCGGTTCTGGTAGTACTCGCGGCTGATCGCCGGTGGCTCCTTGCCCTTGGCCTTGAAGAAACCCTGACGGATGCTGTCGTCCCACTTCACCGCATCCAGCACGCGTATCGGCGTCTGCGCCTGGACGATACGGTCGGAAAGGGTGCGAATCGTCTGCTGGTACTCGTCCACGCTCATGCCTCGCTGTTCCTTTTGTTTCGGCTTACTTCCCCGCCCGCTGGAAGCGCGCCACTTCCACGAACAGATCGGAGTTGGCTGGATCGTCCAGATAGGCCAGGACCCGCTCGGCCGGGCTGTCGATCAGCACACCCTGGCCGTTGTCCTCGGGGACTTCGATGCTGCGTCCGCTCAGTTCCTTGTTGTCCAGGGCCTGGGTGACCTGCTCGACGTCGAGGTTGTAGACCACCAGTTCGTTGTTATCGATCACTTCGAAGCCGCCGATCAGGAAGTTGCCGCCAAGCTTCTTCGGCACCCCGGCCGACAGGTACCAGCGGTTGCCGTGCCGGGACACGGTGAAGGCGTACTCCTCGCGCGGCTTGCCCTTGGCACTGGCCACGGCCTTGTAGGCATTGCCGCCGGACCGGCTGATCTGCAGGGTCAGCGGCTCGCCCCAGGCGTCCTTGCTCGACCACTTGCCGAGCAACGCCCTGGGCGCCGCCTGGTTGGCCGGGATCGGCTCGTTGAAGGTCACCAGGCAGCCATTCAACAGCAGGAAAGACAGGGCCAGCAGTACACGCCAGGCTTTCATCGAAATCTCCTTGAAAGGCGCTCGCGGCTCACTCCGCCGCCAGCACCAGGTGCTGGTATCGGACAAGAATAGCGAGCATCTGCCCTTCAGCCTGCGGTTTTGCGGCTTCGAGCAGGCCCTGATACTCCATCTGCTCGATGATTGCCGTCAATACAATGGCGTCCTGTTGCGGCTGGCGCGAGCCCACCACCTGCAAAAGCTGGCAGGCGCCACGCAGGAGGATCTGCTCGTGCGACTTCACCAGCTCGGCCAGGCGCGGGCTCAGCAGCGCTTCCTGGCGGAAGGCCTGCTCGGCCATGAGAAAGTCGCGGCGATTGTGCAATTGGCGCTGGACATACTCGCAGGTCATCTTGGCCACCTCGTCGGCCAACCGCGCGCGGGAAGCCGGGCTGCCATCACCCTGGGCCAGCAACTGGCGCAGGACCACCTCGGTGCTTTCCCACAGCTTGGCCATGTAGGCGGCACTGCGCTCGACATACTGGGCGAAGGTATCGCTGAGCAGGTCCTGGATATCGTCGAAGTAGTAGGTGGTGGCCGACAGCGGCACGCCCGCCTCTGCCGCCACCGCGCGGTGGCGCACGCCACGCACGCCGTCACGGACGACGATGCGCATGGCCGCATCGAGAATCTGCTGGCGACGCTGCTCGCTGCCCTGGCGGCTGGCCTTGCGGCCCTGGTACTGGACGCTTTCGGCGACGGCGGAGGCAACGCCGGCGGCGCCTTGTTGGGGCTGGGAGGGAGTCACGGGCGGTTACCTCGAAATCGGGATTTTCGGGCATGAAAAAGCCGCTCTTGGCGGCTGATTCATAGTGTCCTTCAGGGCCTCATCGCTGGCAAGCCAGCTCCCACAGGTACGGCGTGGCTTGCCAGCGATGGGGGCCTTCAAGCCTGGTGAAGATCAGGCCTGCGGACGCATGTGCGGGAACAGGATCACATCACGGATCGACGGCGAGTTGGTCAGCAGCATCACCAGGCGGTCGATACCGATGCCTTCACCCGCAGTCGGCGGCATGCCGTATTCCAGGGCGCGGACGAAGTCGGCGTCGTAGTGCATGGCTTCGTCGTCACCAGCGTCCTTCTCGGCCACCTGGGCGAGGAAACGCTCGGCCTGGTCTTCGGCATCGTTGAGCTCGGAGTAGGCGTTGGCGATCTCGCGGCCACCGATGAACAGCTCGAAGCGGTCGGTAACGTTCGGGTTGGCGTCGTTGCGGCGCGCCAGCGGCGAGACTTCGAACGGGTACTCGGTGATGAAGTGCGGCTGCTCCAGCTTGCTCTCCACCAGTTCCTCGAAAATCATCACCTGCAGCTTGCCCAGGCCTTCGTGACCGAGCACCTTGGCACCGGCCTTCCTGGCGATTTCGCGAGCCTTGTCGACGTCCAGCAGGTCAGCCTCGGTCAATTCCGGGTTGTACTTGAGGATCGAGTCGAATACCGACATCCGCGCGAACGGCTCGCCGAAGTGGAACACCTTGTCGCCGTACGGCACGTCGGTAGTGCCGAGCACCAGTTGCGCCAGCTCGCGGAACAGTTCCTCGGTGAGGTCCATGTTGTCGGTGTAGTCGGCGTAGGCCTGGTAGAACTCCAGCATGGTGAACTCGGGGTTGTGCCGGGTCGAGACGCCTTCGTTACGGAAGTTGCGGTTGATCTCGAAGACCTTCTCGAAGCCACCGACCACCAGGCGCTTGAGGTACAGCTCCGGCGCGATGCGCAGGAACATCGGCATGTCCAGGGCGTTGTGGTGGGTTTCGAACGGCTTGGCCGCGGCGCCGCCCGGAATGGTCTGCAGCATCGGCGTCTCGACCTCGAGGAAGTCGCGCTTGGCCAGGAAGCTGCGGATATGCGAGATCACCAGGGAACGCACGCGGAAGGTCTCACGGGTGTCTTCGTTGACGATCAGGTCGACGTAGCGCTGGCGATAGCGCTGCTCGGTGTCGGTCAGGCCATGGTGCTTGTCCGGCAGCGGGCGCAGCGACTTGGTCAGCAGGCGCACGCGGGTCATCTCGACGTACAGGTCGCCCTTGCCGGAACGGGCCAGGGTGCCTTCGGCGGCGATGATGTCGCCCAGGTCCCAGGTTTTTACCTCGGCCAGGGTTTCTTCGGGCAGGGTCTTGCGGTTGACGTAGACCTGGATGCGCCCGGTCATGTCCTGGATCACCATGAACGAACCGCGGTTGAGCATGATGCGCCCGGCAACCTTGACCGGGATCGCAGCCGCTTCCAGCTCTTCCTTGGTCTTGTCGACATACTGCTTCTGCAGGTCGTTGCAGTAGCTGTCGCGGCGGAAGTCGTTGGGGAAGGCCTGGCCCTTGGCGCGCGCTGCGGCAAGTTTTTCCTTGCGCAGGGCGATCAGGGCGTTTTCTTCCTGTTGCAGGTCTTGCGATTCGGTCTTGAGTTCGCTCATGTCGTCATTCTTTCCATCAGGTATTCGTTGCCCGTTCCGGGCAGGGCACGCGCCCCAGGCGCTTGGCCTGGGGGCGCGGCAGTGGTGTACGGCTTACAGCCCCTGCTTGAGGCTCGCTTCCAGGTACTGGTCCAGGTCGCCGTCCAGGACCTTCTGGCAGTCGCTGCGCTCGACGCCGGTACGCAGGTCCTTGATACGCGAGTCGTCCAGCACGTAGGAACGGATCTGGTGACCCCAGCCGATGTCCGACTTGCTGTCTTCCAGGGCCTGGGAGGCGGCATTGCGCTTCTGCATCTCCAGCTCGTACAACTTGGCCCGCAGCATTTTCATGGCGGTGTCCTTGTTGGCGTGCTGGGAGCGTTCGTTCTGGCAGGCCACCACGGTGTTGGTCGGCACGTGGGTGATACGCACCGCCGAGTCGGTGGTGTTGACGTGCTGGCCGCCGGCGCCGGAGGAGCGATAGGTGTCGATGCGCAGGTCGGACGGGTTGATCTCGATCTCGACCTTGTCGTCGATCTCGGGCGAGACGAACACCGCGGAGAACGAGGTGTGGCGACGGGCGCCGGAGTCGAACGGGCTCTTGCGCACCAGGCGGTGCACGCCGATCTCGGTACGCAGCCAGCCGAAGGCGTACTCGCCCTTGATATGCACGGTGGCGCCCTTGATGCCGGCGACTTCGCCTTCGGACAGTTCGATGATGGTCGCGTCGAAGCCGCGCTTGTCGGCCCAGCGCAGGTACATGCGCAGCAGGATGTTGGCCCAGTCCTGCGCTTCGGTACCGCCGGAGCCGGCCTGAATGTCCAGGTAGGCGTTGTTCATGTCCATCTCGCCGCTGAACATGCGCCGGAATTCCAGCTTGGCCAGGTGTTCCTCGAGTTGCTGCAACTCGGCCACGACGTCTTCGACGGCGCTCTCGTCGTTCTCCTCGACGGCCATGTCGAGCAGGTCCTTGCAGTCGGCGAGGCCGCCGGAGAGCTTGTCCAGGGTTTCCACGACCTGCGCCAGCATGGCGCGCTCGCGGCCAAGGCCCTGGGCGTATTCGGGCTTGTTCCAGACGTTCGGGTCTTCGAGCTCGCGGTTGACTTCGATCAGGCGGTCATGCTTGTGATCGTAGTCAAAGATACCCCCGAATGGACTCGGAACGCTCGGTGAGGTCCTTGATGGTATTCAGGATCGGATTGATTTCCATGGGCGGGCTGCTCTCGTGCGTAATTCGGTGAAAAGCCGGGGAGTATAGCGCAGGGGGGGTGGCGGGGGACAAGCTGGAAGCTACGGGCGGCAGGGTGATTTACAGGAATATCGGAAAATGGCGGTGCTTTTGCTGGCCTCATCGCTGGCAAGCCAGCTCCCACAGGGACTGCATGCACCTGTGGGAGCTGGCTTGCCAGCGATGGGGCCCTCAAGCCACGGCTACACGGTTGCGGCCGCCGTTCTTGGCCTGGTACAGGGCATTGTCCGCCGCCGAGATCAGTTGCCGGCAGTGGCTGCCGACCCCCGGGGTCTGGGTGGCCAGGCCGATGCTGACGCTGAGCACCGAGTCCTGCGCCGGCATGATATGGGCGATGCGCGCGGCCTCCACGGTCTGGCGCAGTTTCTCGGCCAGCAGGCGGGCGCCACCCGGCGAGGTATTGGGTAGCACCAGGGCGAACTCTTCGCCGCCATAGCGCGCCGGCAGATCGCTTGGCCGTGCGCAGCACGAGCGAATGGCCTCGGCCACCTGGCGCAACGCCTCGTCGCCGGCCAGGTGGCCGAAGGTGTCGTTGAAAGACTTGAAGTAATCCACGTCCACCATCAGCAGCGACAACTGCGACTGCTCGCGCATGGCCCGGCGCCATTCCAGCTCCAGGTACTCGTCGAAGTGGCGACGGTTGGACAACCCGGTCAGGCCATCGGAGTTCATCAGCCGCTGCAGCACCAGGTTGGTATCGAGCAACTGCTGCTGGCTGACCCGCAGCGCACGATAGGCCTCGTCGCGCTGCAACAGGGTCATGTAGGACCGCGAGTGATAGCGGATCCGCGCCACCAGCTCTATGTTGTCGGGCAGCTTGACCAGATAGTCGTTGGCCCCGGCGGCGAAGGCCGCGCTTTTCACCAGCGGGTCTTCCTTGGTCGAGAGGACGATGATGGGGATGTCCTGGGTCGCCGGGTTGGCGCGGTACTCGCGCACCAGGGTCAGGCCGTCGAGGCCCGGCATGATCAGGTCCTGGAGGATCACCGTCGGCTTGATCCGCACCGCCTGGGCCACGGCCTCGTGCGGATCGGCGCAGAAGTGGAAGTCGATGTTGTCTTCCTGGGCCAGGCCCCGGCGCACGGCTTCGCCGATCATCGCCTGGTCATCGACCAGCAGCACCATCGCCGAATTCTCGTCAGAGGTTGAAAAGCCGTCGATCGGTAGATCATTCATGCGCTGTCACCTGGGCACTGCCGGCGCCGCCGGCGTGACTCAATACATATCGTCATTTCGGGAAAATTTCCATTAGTCGTGGGGCTATCCGCTCCAGCGGACGCACTTCCACGGCCGCGTCGATGGCGACGGCGGCCTTGGGCATGCCGTACACCGCACTGCTCTGCTGGTCCTGGGCGATGGTCAGGAAGCCCTGCTCGCGCATGAGCTTGAGCCCCTGCGCACCATCGCGGCCCATGCCGGTGAGCAGCACGCCCACCGCATCGCCACGCCAGAACCGCGCCACGCTCTCGAAGAACACGTCGATCGAGGGGCGGTAGATCTCGTTCACCGGCTCGGCCGTATAGGCCAGGGTGCCATCCCTGAGCAGGCGGATATGATGGTTGGTCCCGGCCAGCAGCACGTGCCCGGGTTGCGGCGGTTCGCCCTCGCGGGCCAGGCGCACCTTCTGCTCGGAACTGCTGGCCAGCCACTCGGCCATGCCGCCGGCGAACACCTGGTCGACATGCTGGACCAGCACGATCGAAGCCGGAAAAGCCTTGGGCAAGCCCTTGAGCAGCACTTCCAGCGCGGCCGGCCCGCCTGCGGACGAACCGATGGCAACCAGGCCCTGGCGTTGCACCGCCTGGCGCACCGGGGCCGCCACCGGGCGTACGCTGCTGCCGCGCTGCTGGCCGATGAGCCAGGAGATATTGAGGATCTTGCGCAACAAGGGGGCCGCGGCTTCCTTCGGATCGCCGCTGCCCAGCGCCGGCGTATCGACCACGTCCAGGGCGCCATGCCCCATGGCCTCGAATACCCGGTGCACGTTCTGTTGCCGATCGACGGTGACGATAACGATGGCGCACGGCGACTCGGCCATGATCCGCCGGGTCGCCTCCACACCGTCCATCAGCGGCATGATCAGGTCCATCAGCAGCAGGTCCGGGGTCTGCTCGGCGCAGCGCTGCACCGCCTCCACGCCATTGCTGGCGACCCAGATCACCTCGTGCGCCGGCTCGAAGGCCAGCGCCCGGCGCAGGGCCTCGACGGCAAGGGGCATATCATTGACGATGGCGATCTTCATCCCTGGGCACTCCCGATCAGCTCGACTACGGCATCCAGCAAGGCGTCGTCATGGAAACTCGCCTTGGCCAAATAATAGTCAGCCCCGGCATCCAGCCCGCGCCGTCGGTCTTCTTCCCGGTCCTTGTAGGACACCACCATGACCGGCAGCGATTGCAGGCGGCTGTCGCGGCGCACCAGCGTCACCAGCTCGATACCGTCCATGCGCGGCATGTCGATATCGGTAATGAGCAGGTCGAAATCCTCGCTGCGCAGGGCGTTCCAGCCGTCCATGCCGTCCACCGCCACCGCCACCTGGTAGCCGCGGTTGCTTAGCAGCTTGCGTTGCAGCTCGCGCACGGTGAGCGAGTCGTCTACCACCAGCACGCGCTTGCGCGCCGCTTCACGGGCACTGCCGCGGCGCTCGATACGCTCCAGGCGGCCGGTACCGAGCAGTTTTTCCACCGAACGCAGCAGGTCCTCGACATCGACGATCAACACCACCGAACCGTCGTCCAGCAAGGCCCCGGCAGAAATGTCCTGGACCTTGCCCAGGCGCGAATCCAGCGGCATGACCACCAGCACGCGCTCGCCGACCAGGCGGTCGACGGCCACGCCGTACAGCGTCTCGCGCTCGCGGATCACCACCACCTTGATGCTCTGCTCGCTGTTCTGGCCGACCGGCCGATTGAGCAACTGGCTGGCCGACACCAGGCCCACGGCCCGGCCTTCGTGCCAGAACTGCTGGCGCCCCTCGATCTGCACGATCGCCTCGGCGGACAGTTCCAGGGTGCGTTCGATATGAGCCAGGGGGAAGGCGTAGGCTTCGCCGCTCACCTGCACCACCAGGCTGCGCACCACCGACAGGGTCAGCGGGACTTCCAGATGGAAGCGACTGCCGCTGCCGTCGCCCTGGGTCATCCCGACCTGGCCGCGCAACTGGCGGACCATGTGCTGCACCGCGTCCAGGCCGACACCGCGCCCGGACACCTCGGTAACCTTGTCGCGCAGGCTGAAGCCGGGCAGGAAGAGGAAGGTCAGCAGCTCCGCCTCGCTCATCTGCGCCACGGTCTCGGCCGGTGACAGATTGCGCTCTACGATGCTGCGACGCAGGCGCTGCAGATCGACGCCGCCGCCATCGTCGCTCAATTCGAGCATCAGCAATCCGGCCTGGTGGGAAGCGCGCAAGCGGATGGTGCCTTCCGCCGGCTTGCCCGCGGCCAGGCGCTGCTCCGGCAGTTCGATGCCGTGATCGACGGCATTGCGCAGCAGATGGGTCAGCGGCGCTTCGAGTTTTTCCAGCACGTCGCGGTCCACCTGGGTCTTCTCGCCTTCGACTTCCAGGCGCACCTGCTTGCCGAGGGAACGTCCCAGGTCGCGGACCATGCGGCTCTGTCCGGCCAGCACGTCGGCGAACGGGCGCATGCGACAGGCCAGGGCCATGTCGTAGAGGTTCTGCGCGCGCTGCCCGGCCTGCCAGCCCAGCTCGTCGAGATCGACCACCTGCTGCTGCAGCATCTGTTGTGCTTCGCCCAGCAACTGTTGGGTCAGGGCCAGGGCCTGGTGAATGTCTTCACCCTGCCCGCCGGCCTCGATCTGCGCCTTGAGTTCGTCGAGGACGCGCAGGCTCTGGCCCTGCACGCGCTTGAGGCGCTGCAGGGTGGCCAGGAACGGCTTGAAGCGCTGGGTTTCCACCAGGGCCTTGCTGGACAGGTCGAGCAGGCTGTTGAGGCGCTCGGCCGTGACCCGCAGGACCCGTTCGCCACCCTCGACCGCCTTGCCCTTGGACACCGTTCGCGGTTCGGGCTCGGCTGGCGGCTCCTCGGGCGCAGCCGCTGCCACGGTCTCTGGCTCCGGCTCGGGCACCGGTGGCACAACCGGCACCGGTGCCGGCGCAGCACCGGGCTGCAACAGCTCGGCCACCTGCACCAGGTACGCCTGCACCGCCGCGTCCACCGACGTATCCCCCGGCGTGGCAATACGCATCAGCAGATCGGTGCCCTGCAGCAACGCATCGATATGTTCCGGACGCAGGCGCAGGCGCCCTTCCTGGGCTTCCACCAGGCAATCTTCCATGACATGGGCCACGCTGACCCCGGCATCGATGCCGACGATCCGTGCCGCGCCCTTGAGCGAGTGCGCAGCACGCATGCACGCCTCGAGCTGGTCGGCCTGGGCCGGATTGCGCTCGAGCGCCAGCAGCCCGGCGCTGAGCACCTGGGTCTGGGCTTCGGCTTCGAGGCTGAACAGCTCCAGCAACGAGGCATCGCGCATCTGCTCTGGGGTCATGAAAGGCTCCGCTCGACTGCAGACAACAACTGGTCTTCATCCAGGATTCGCACGCTTCGCCCGCGCCATTGAAGGATGTGCCGGGTAAAACGGTTTTCGTGGGCGGTTTCGCCGCGCAGGCGCAGGTCGAGGGCGTGGATGCCGTCCACCTCGTCCACCGGCAGCACCACCGCGCCGCCCCTGGCAGCCAGGATCAGCATGCGCGGCATGACCCGGCCGGTACCGGGCGGGGCTTCGGTCAGCTCCAGCCCGAGCAGGTCACCGAGGGCCAGGCAAGGCACCAGTGCGCCGCGCACATTGGCCACCCCAGCAGCATCCGCGAGCGCTGGTGCGGCAGCGAGTGCACCGGTTGCACCGGCGCCACTTCGGCCAGGCAGCGGGTGGCCAGGGCCAGCCATTCCTCACCGAGACGGAACAGCAGCAGCGAAGGCCCCTGCTCCGCCTGTTCCTCGACCACTTCGCGGACATGGGCGTCCTGGGCCAGGGCATAACGGTCCAGCAGGCGCGTGGCCGCAGCGGCATACACCGGGCAATTGCGACAATGCACATGCTCCTCGAGCAACGGGCAGCTCTTGTCGCCGTGCACACCGATGCGGTTCCAGCAATCGTCGATGCGCTGCACATCGCCGGTCAGCACGTTGATTCCTTCGCTCATCGATCAGCCTCCCGCTCGCGCCGCGCGGCGCGCTCCTGCAAGCGCCGGGCGCCGGCCGTATCGCCCCGCGAGGCGAGCAATGCCGCCAGGTGGGCCAGGGCCTCGGGATGCTGCGGTTCCAGATACAGCGCCTTGCGGTACTGGTTGACGGCGTCGCTGCTGTCGCCGGCGGTGTCGCTGAGCAGCCCCAGCCAGTAGAACACCTGGGCCGAAGGCTCGAACTGCTTGAGGTAACGCTGGCAGGCGGCGCGGGCCTGCTCGCTGTTGCCGGCATTGGCGAGGACGGCGATCTGCGCCAGCAATTCGCCGGGCTGCTCGTTGCGCGCGGGCTGCGCCGGTCCAGGGGCCGGCGCGGGGATCCTGCGCCGCGCAGGTGGCGGCGCGGCCACTGCGGCCTGACGCAGCGGCGCGGCCCGAGGCGCTGCTACCTGCGCGGCCGGGCGCGGCGCCGGCATGGCTTCGGCGACCTGGCGGACATAGGCGAACGACTGGGCGATGCCCACCGGGCGCATGCCCAGGCGCGCCAGCAGGCTGCCTTCGGCCGGGCCGATGAACAGCACGCCATCGGCATGGGTCAGGTTCTTCAGCACTTCGAATACGCGCTGCTGGGTCGCCAGGTCGAAATAGATCAGCAGGTTGCGGCAGAACACGAAGTCATAACTGCCCTGGCGAACCAGCAGGGCCGGGTCCAGCACATTGCCAACCTCGAAACGCACCTGGCGCTGCACCCGTGCGTCGAGCTCATGGCCCTCCTCGCTTGCGCTGAAATGTCGCTCGCGAAACGCCTGGTCGGGCCCGCGGAAGGAGTTGCGCCCATACAGGGCGCGCTGGGCACGGGCAATGGAATTGGGGCTGATGTCCATGGCCTCGACCGTGAACGCCTGGGCCGGCACACCGCCGTCGAGCAGGGCCATCGCAATGGAATAGGGCTCCTCGCCGGTGGAACAGGGCAGGCTGAGAATCTTCAGAGACCGCGCACCGCCCAGTTCCGCCAGGCGTTTGCGCGCCAGTTCCAGAAGCGCAGCGAAGGACTCCGGATAGCGGAAGAACCAGGTCTCGGGAACGATCACCGCCTCGATCAGTGCTTGCTGTTCGGCGTGGGACTGCTGCAACTGCACCCAGTAATCGTCCAGGTCATTGGCCGCCAGCGCCGCGCAACGCTGGCGCAGGGCGCGCTCGACCATCTGCTCGCCGACCGAGCTGACATCCAGCCCGATGCGCTCCTGAAGAAAACGGAAGAAACGCCGCTCGATGGTCATGCCGGGCCCCCGTCGGCGGGGAACAGCATCGAACGCACCTGCTCGTCGAGCAGGTCCTGCACGCCGATCCATTGCAACAGGCCATCGGCATCCTCGCGCACCGGGCCGAGATAAGGCGCCTCGCGGTTGTCCACGCCGTAGGGGCGGAACTGTGCCGGATCGCAGCGCAGGGTATCGCTGGCCTGTTCGAGGATCAGCCCGAGCAGCAGGTCCGGCCGCGCCGGATCGAAACGGTAATGCACCAGCACCAGGCGCGTGCTGGTGCGCTGCGGCGCTGGCGTACCGAAGGTCAGGGCGCTGACATCAATCACCGGCACCAGCACGCCACGGTGGGCCAGAACCCCGGCGACATAGCCCGGAGCATGGGGCAGCGGTTTCAAGGGCAGGCGCGGCAACACCTCGGCGACTTCCCGGGTGTCCAGGGCAAAACGCTCGGCGCCGATACGGAACACCAGGAACAGGCGTTCCTGGCAAGCCGCGTCCGGGCTGCGGCGGGGCGTGGGCTCGGTCATCGTCACGTCAGACTTTGAACCGCGAGACACCGCCGCGCAGACCGACCGCGACCTGGCTCAATTCGTCGATGGCAAAACTGGCCTGGCGCAACGACTCCACGGTCTGGCTGCTGGCATCGCTGAGCTGGGCCAGGGCGTGGTTGATCTGCTCGGCGCCCGTGGCCTGGGCCTGCATGCCTTCGTTGACCATCAGCACCCGCGGCGCCAGGGCCTGGACCTGATGGATGATCTGGCTCAACTGCTCGCCGACCTGCTGGACCTCGAACATGCCGCGGCGCACTTCCTCGGAAAACTTGTCCATGCCCATCACCCCGGCGGAGACCGCCGACTGGATCTCGCGGACCATCTGCTCGATGTCGTAGGTGGCCACGGCGGTCTGGTCGGCCAGGCGGCGCACCTCGGTGGCGACCACTGCAAAACCGCGACCGTACTCGCCAGCCTTCTCGGCCTCGATCGCCGCGTTGAGCGACAGCAGGTTGGTCTGGTCGGCGACCTTGACGATGGTCACCACCACCTGGTTGATGTTGCCGGCCTTCTCGTTGAGGATCGCCAGCTTGTTGTTCACCAGGTCGGCGGCGCCCATCACCTGGTGCATGGTTTCCTCCATGCGCGCCAGCCCTTGCTGGCCGGAGCCGGCGAGCACCGAGGCCTGGTCGGCGGCGGTGGTCACTTCGGTCATGGTGCGCACCAGGTCGCGGGAGGTGGCGGCGATTTCCCGCGAGGTGGCGCCGATCTCGGTGGTGGTGGCCGCGGTTTCGGTGGCCGTGGCCTGCTGCTGCTTGGAAGTGGCGGCGATCTCGGTCACCGACGTGGTCACCTGCACCGAGGACCGCTGGGCCTGGGAGACCAGGCCGGTGAGTTCGCTGACCATTTCGTTGAACCCGGTTTCCACCGCGCCGAACTCGTCGTTGCGCTCCAGGTTCATGCGTACGCTGAGGTCGCCGCCGCGCAGGGTTTCCAGGGAGCGCACGATACGCTGCATGGGCTCGGTAATGACCCGCATCAGCAACAGGCCGCAAACGCCGGCGGCGATCACCGCCAGGATCAGCGACACCACCATGCTCAGCTTGGCGGTACTCACTGCCGAAACGATGCTGTCGGTGGCCTGGTCGGCATAGCGACGGTTCCAGTCGATCAGGTTGTTGACGCTCTTGCGCCCGGCGGCCCAGGTCGGCATCAGGTCTTCCAGGAGCACGCGCTGGGCTTCGGCGTAGTCCTGCTTGCCGTAGGCGTTGAGCACGGTGGTGAGGTACTGCTTGTACTCGGCGACCATGCCTTCGAACTGGGCGAAGTTGGCCTGGTCTTCCGAGTCGTTCATGGTCTTGCGGTAGTTGCCCATCTGCTGCTGCAGGTGCTCGTCGTAGCTCCTGTACAAGGCCATGTCGGCATCGGTCAGCGCGCGCCGGTCGTTGAGGCCGACCAGGCGCTGGGTCAGGATGAAACTGTCAACCCAGGCGCTGCGGATCATCGAGCTGTAGTAGACGCCGGGCATGCTGTCGGCACGGACTGCCTGCTCGCTTTCCTCGATGGTGATCAACCGCGAATAGGCGGCGACCACCATCAACGACATGATGGCGATGATCACGGCGAAACTTGCCAGGATCCGTTGGCGCAATGTCCAGTTCTTCACAATCAGCCCTCGAGCGTTGTACGCGGCAGGAAAAATGGGCTGATTATAGCCTAGGGCCTACGTATCGATAGGACTGATCCTACAGGGTTGATTGGGCAAAATGGCGACGCGCCGTGGCCATTTGCCCGGTTTGTTGACTCAGGTCGCACGAACCTGACGTTCCAGCTCGGCTTTCAGCGCCGGATCGAGGCGCAACTGCTTGGCCAGTTCGTCGAGGTAGGCGCGCTCCATGAAATGCTCCTCGTCCACCAGCATCACGCTGGCCAGGTACATTTCCGCAGCCATTTCCGGGTGGTGGCAGCACGCGCGACCTCGGCCGGGTCCAGCGGCTTGCCCAGCTCGGCGTGCAGCCAGTGCTGCAGATCGCGGTCATCGCCGGACAGCCTGACGAACTCGCCCTCGATCAGTTCCCGCTCGCGTTCATCCACATGGCCGTCGGCCCTGGCGGCGGCGACCAGCGCCTTGAGGATCGCCTGGCTATGCTGCTCCACCTGGGCCGGGGGCAGCCGGTCGACGGTCTGCGGCTCGCCCTTGGGCGCTGCCGCCTGCTGCGCCTGCCAGTTGCCATAGGCCTTGTAGGCCAGCACGCCAAGCGCCGCCAGGCCACCGTAGGCCAGGGCCTTGCCGCCGTATTTGCGGGCTTTCTTGCTGCCCATCAGCACACCCAGCGCCCCGGCCGCCGCCGCGCCGCCGCCCATGCCGGAAAGCAGGCTGCCCAGCCCGCCGCCGCTTTTCGATGCGCCGGGCGCGCCGGTCTGTTTTTGCAGCAGGTCCTGCCCGGACCTGAGCAGTTGATCGAGCAAACCTCGGGTATTCATTGCAATGCTCCTCGGAGAATCAATGTAGGAAAAATCCATTGACTGTTAAGAGAGGCATGCTACCCGGGGTTTCCCGAAAGCAGGATGAAAATCTATTTCCGGTAATGACAAAGGACCGGTTGGCAAACGTATCAGGTTCAACAGTCGGGAAATGATTCAGCACACAGTTTCGCAGTTGCCCTTTTCGATAAATCAACTAGCGCCTAACTTCCAGAAGGTCACTGGTTTTATCTGGACGACTACTTATAGCGATTTCTAATAACCCTGCCTTGGTATTAATCCGAACTCTCTACTAACGTCTCAGCAGTCTTGTAACACGCGTTCTTTGAAAGGAGTCGAAGATGAAGACAGTCCTCGGGCGTTGCCTCCCCGCCGGCCTCGTCGCCATGGGGTTGCTGCTGGTCGGATGCAGCAGCATCGACGCCCGCACCACCGAGTATGTCGGCGCACCCCACGCTGCGCCTACGTCTGCCGCCCAGGTGGCGGTGCTGCGCACGGAACCGACCCGCCCTCATGTACGCCTCGGCGAAGTCCTGATCGATGCCAGTATCGAACCGCCGCCGGCCATCAGCGAAGTCGAGCAGAAGTTGCGCGAACAGGCCGCCAGCATTGGCGGGGATGCCGCCGTCGTGGTCTACGACCGCATCCAGCCCGTCGCCACCTATGTCGAAGGTCCGTTATGGAACCGCGATATCCGCGATGTCGAGGGGCGCAAGCTCAAGGCCGTGGTCATCAAGTACCAGTAGTTTCGCTCGTTGAACAACAGCGTTATCCGAATAGCGCGGGATGCACTCGTCCGTTACTTGAATTGCAAGGAATGTCGTATGGGGATTCGTCGTATTTTCCTGTCCATGTCCCTAATGCTGGGCATTGCCAGCCCGGCCCTGGCCGATAATGCCCGCGACTGGCAGAACACCCCGATCGACCTGAACATGGTGTTCGGCTACTACAACCGGATCGACACCAACACCCCCATCGACACCACCCTGCCCATCGACGGGCTATCGCTCAATGCCGACCTCTACCTGTTCCGCTACGCCCGCAGCTTCGCCATCGACGGGCGCAACAGCGCCATCCAGTTGATCCAGCCCTACGCCGATGTCTCGGCGTCGTTCGATGATGCGCGCTTCTTCGATGGCACCAAGCACAACGGCGGCATGGGCGATACCCAGGTGGTCTTCGCCCACAATTTCTTCGGCGGCCCGGCCCTGACCGCCGAGGAGTTCGCCAAGTGGACCCCGGAAACCTTCATGAGCGGCGCGCTGTGGGTGACGCTACCCAACGGCGATTACGACAAGGACCGGGTGATCAATATCGGCGCCAATCGCTGGGTGGTGAAGCCGGAGATCGCCTTCGGCCACCCCATCGGCCCGACCTGGCTGGAAATCAACGGCTACGTCTCGCTGTACGGCGACAACGACGACTACCTCGGTGACAGCAAGCTGGAGCAGAAGCCGCTGTACGCCGTGGAAGGGCACTACAGCTACAGCGTCAACCGCGCATTGTGGGTGTCGTTCGACGCGACCTACAGCACCGGTGGCGAAACCCGCGTAGACGGCGTGGACCAGGACAACAAGCAATCCAACACCCTGCTCGGTGCCAGCCTGGGCTTCATGCTTTCGCCGCAGTTCGGCGGGCTGGTGGCCTACACCGATACGGTCTCGGAACGCACCGGCTCGCCGGACGTGAACACCTGGACCCTGCGCCTGCAGTACGTCTGGTAAGGAGGCACGGCATGAAACCGCGTCATATCGCCCTTGCCCTGCTCCTGGCCTGCGGCTGCGCCCAGGCCGCCGACAAGAACGAGCGCGACCCCGCCGCCCTCGCCGCGCTGTCCTCGATGGGCAGCTACCTGCAGGGCCTGGACCGCTTCAGCCTGAGCACCCGCAGCGAAACCGACCAGCAACTGGACAGCGGCCAGACCATCGCCTTCCAGCACCATACCCAGGTACTCGCGGTGCGGCCCGACAAGCTCTACGTCAATGTCGACCAGGCCGGAGCCAGCCGCCGCTTCTTTTATGACGGCAAGCACTTCACCCTCTACGACCAGCGCCTGAACTACTACACCCGGGAGCCTGCGCCCGAGAGCATCGACAAGCTCCTGGACCTGCTGGACGACCGCTACGGCATCGAGCTGCCATTGGCCGACCTGTTCCGCTGGAGCCCCGGCACCGCCGACGAGGTGGGCATCAGCCAGGCCTACACCATCGGCAAGGACAGCATCGATGGCCAGCGCTGCGTGCATTACGCCTACCGCCAGCCCGAGATCGACTGGCAACTGTGGCTGCGCGAAGGTCCGCAGCCGCTGCCCTGCCGCCTGGTGATCACCCGCCGCGACGACGCCGAGCGGCCCCGGCACAGCGTCAGCTTTGCCTGGGACCTGAGCTCGCCGATCAGCCCGGACGCGTTTGCCTTTACCCCGCCAGCCAAGGCGCTGCCGGTGCCGCTGGTGCAATTGCGCGCAGGAGAACGACCATGAGCCGGACCAGGGCGCTCTTCAGCCTGGGCCTCGCCGCCTGCCTGGCGCTGCCGGCGGTTGCCGAGGCATGGCAATTGCGCGGCGGTGGCGGCGGGCGCAGTTTCGTGGTGCCGCATCATATGGGCGGGGGTGGTTTCCAGAGACCGGCGTTGCAGCCTGGCTATCGGCCCGCCTACCACCCGCAGCCACAGCCCATGCCGCGGCCGCAACCGGCGCCGTATCCGATGCCGGGCCCTGGACCACATCCGCAGCCCGGCCCGGGTCCACATCCCGGGCCCGGGCCGCATCCTGGGCCGGGCCCCGGTCCGATGCCACCTCCACCGCCGCCGCCGCCACCTCCTCCTCCGCACCATGACGATTGGTACAACCCCTGGGCGGCGGCGGCCGTGGTAGGCGCCACCACCGCGGCGGCCATCGCCATCGGCACCCAGGTCGACGCGATCCCGCCGGACTGCGTCTCGGTGGTCGCCAATGGCGTGGCCTACCAGCATTGCGGCGCTACCTGGTACCGGCCGCAGTACGTGGGCAACAGCATCAGTTTCGTGGTGGTGGCTTCGCCATGGTGAACCACAACGACCCTGTAGGAGCTGCGCCGAACCCAAGGACGATTCCATGACCGCCCTCACCGACATCAAGGCCCTGCACGCCGCCATCGCCCGCTCGGTCCTCGGCCAGGATGCAGTGATCCGCCAGGTCCTGATCGGCCTGCTGGCCAACGGGCATGTCCTGCTCGAAAGCCTCCCCGGGCTGGCCAAGACCCGTACGGTCAAGGCCCTGGCCCGGCACCTGGACGCACGCATGAGCCGCATCCAGTTCACCCCCGACCTGCTGCCCTCGGACATCACCGGTGCCGAGGTCCTGCAGCAAACCGGCGGCCAGAACCAGATCCGCTTCCAGCCCGGTCCGCTGTTCGGCAACCTGATCCTGGCCGACGAGATCAACCGCGCCCCGGCCAAGGTCCAGGCCGCCCTGCTCGAAGCCATGGAGGAGCGCCAGATCACCGTGGCCGGTACCAGCCACGCATTGCCTGAACTGTTCATGGTGATCGCCACCCAGAACCCCATCGAACAGGAAGGCACCTACCCGCTGCCGGAAGCGCAGATGGACCGTTTCCTGCTCAAGGTCCTGCTCGACTACCCGGCTCCGGACAGCGAAAGCCAGGTCCTGAAGATGCTGCGCGAAGAGGAAAACGTGCCTACCGGCGCCAGCGCCGGCGATGGTTTCGCCCTGCCCCAGGACACGCTCTTCCAGGCCCGCCGCGAAATCGCCGCGATCCAGGTGGCGCCGGCCATCGACCGTTACCTGGTCGACCTGCTCGACGCCACCCGCCATCCCGAGCGCTACGACAGCGACCTGGCCCGCTGGCTGCAACTGGGCAGCAGCCCCCGCGGCGGCATCGCCCTGGACCGCTGCGCCCGCGCCGAAGCCTGGTTGCAGGGCGAGGATTTCGTCACCCCCGAGCATGTGCGCGCCGTGCTCGCCCCGGTTTTGCGCCATCGCCTGCAACTGAGCTACGACGCCGTGGCCGACGGGGTCGACGCCGAGGCAGTGCTCGAACGCCTGCTGACCAAGGTCGCCATTGCGGCATGAGGAGCGAGCGATGGATGCCCCGCAACAGTCCGCCGACGGACAGGTTTATGTCTCCCTCGCCCAACTGATGGCGTTGGAGTTCGCGGCCCGCGGCCTCAGTTTCATTGCCCGCCAGCCCCGTGCCAGCCTGCTTTCGGGCAACCACGCTTCGCACCTGCGCGGGCGCGGCCTGGACTTCGACGAACTGCGCCGCTACCAGCCCGGCGACGATCTGCGCCATCTCGATTGCAAGGCCAGCCTGCGCAGCGGCACGCCCATCGTGCGCACCTGGACCGAGGAACGCGACCGCCCCCTGCTGCTGGTGCTGGACCAGCGCATGTCGATGTTCTTCGGCTCCCGGGTCAGCTTCAAATCCGCGATTGCCGCCGAGTTGGCCGCGCTCTGCGCCTGGATCGGACTGAAGGCCGGCGACCGTGTCGGCGCGGTGGTCTTCGACGACCATGAATGCCAGTGCCTGTCGCCCTTGCGCAGCCGGGCCCGGCTCCAGGCGATCTGCGCCACGGCGACGCGCTTCAACCACGGCCTGGCCGCCGACGTGCCCGCCGGCGATTCGCGGCAGAGCCTGGACAACGCCCTGCAACGTTGCCTGCAACTGGCCCGGCACGATCATCTGGTCTGCGTGATCAGCGATTTCGCCGGCGCCAGCGACACCACCCTCAAGCAACTGCGCCAACTGCGTGCGCACAACGATGTGCTGGCCTTGCAGGTCTTCGACCCGCTGGCCCTCGACCTGCCGCAGCAGGGCCGCCTGGTGATCAGCCAGGGCCGGTTGCAAGTGGCCTTGGCCATGGAGCGCCAGCGCATCCGCCAGCCATTGAGCGACTTTCTCGGCGGGCGCCTCAAGGATGTCGCCCACCTGCTGCGGCGCAGCCAGGTGCCACTGCTGATGTTCAGCACCGCCCTCCCGGCCGCCGCGCAATTGCGCCTGGAACTCGGCCGCCTGCGGGAGCTCAAGCCATGACCCGCCAGGTGCCGGACATCGACCAGTTGCAGGAAATCGCCCTGCCCGCGCCGGTCAGCTATTGGCCACAGACCTGGGGCTGGACGGTGCTGCTGATCCTGCTGCTGGCCGCCGTTCTGGTGTGGGCGCTACGTGCCTGGCGCCATTGGCAACGAAACCGCTATCGCCGCGAAGCCCTGGCCCGGCTCGACGCCCTGGAGCGACGCCTGGAACAGCACCCGGACGACTGCCAGGCGCTGCGTGCCCTGCCCGAACTGCTCAAGCGCGTGGCCCTGTCCATGCCTGGCGGCCGCGCCGTAGCGCCGTTGCATGACAGCCAATGGCAAGCTTTCCTGGTCGCCCATGCCAGTGCGCCACTACCGGATAACTTCGCGCAGCTTCTCGCGCACCTGGCCTATGCCCCGCAGGCACGCCTGCACGAGGTGGACGCCCGCGAACTGCTGCGCCATAGCCGCGCCTGGGTGGAGCAGCACCATGTGGCAGCTTGACTACCCCTGGCTGCTGCTTCTGCTGCCGCTGCCATTGCTCGGCTACCGCCGCCTGCCGCCCTGGCAGGAGGCCCGCAGCGCCGTGCGCATGCCGTTCTTCGACGAGATCAGCCAGGCGACCGGCCAGCGCCCCGACCTGCCGGGTACCCGCCACGACCATTGGCAACTGGCCCTGCATATCCTGGTGTGGAGCCTGCTGTGCTGCGCGGTGGCGCGACCGGTCAAGGTCGAGCCGCCCATCGAACACCAGCAACCGGTGCGCGACCTGATGCTGGCGATCGACATTTCCCAGTCCATGGACAGCGTCGATATGCCCGGCGCGGATGGCCAGCCCGTGTCGCGCATCAGCGCCGTCAAGGCGGTGGTGGCCGACTTCATCCGCCAGCGCCCGCAAGACCGGCTCGGCCTGGTGGTGTTCGGCAGCGGCGCCTTCGCCCAGGCCCCGCTGACCCTGGATCACGCTACCCTGTCGATCCTTCTGGCGCAGACTGATGTCGGCATGGCCGGGCCCAACACGGCCATCGGCGATGCCATTGGCCTGAGCCTGAAGATGCTGGAAAAGGCCGACGAACCGGAGAAAGTGCTGATCCTGCTCACCGACGGCAACGACACCAGCAGCGCCATCACACCGGCCCACGCCGCCGAAATCGCCGCCGAACGTGGCGTGGTGATCCACACCATCGGCATCGGCGACCCGCAGGCCCAGGCCGAAGCCCGGGTGGACCTGACCACCCTGCAACAACTGGCCGCGAGCACCGGTGGCCGCTTCTTCCGCGCCAGCGACCGCAGCGCCCTGGGCGAGGTCTACCGCACCCTCGATGCGATCACCCCGCATGCCGTGAAGACCCTCAGCCACCAGCCGAGGACCGAACTGTTCTGGCTGCCGCTGGGGTTCGCGCTGATGTCGTTCGTGCTCTTCCACGTGCTGGCGTGGTCGGCGGCACGCTGGAATGAACGGGAGGTGGCGGCCCATGGACATTGATCTGGCTGCCCTGCATTTCCTGCGCCCTGCCTGGCTGTGGCTGTTGCTGCCGGCCCTGCTGCTGCCCCTGCTCTGGCAGCGCCAGCAACGACAGCGCCTGCACAGCGTACGCATCGCCGCCCATCTGCTGCGTTATCTGCGCCTCGACGGCCAGCAGGCCAAGGGCGTCAAGCCGGTGCACCTGGCCTGCGCGCTGCTGGCCCTCGGTGCCCTGGGCATGGCCGGGCCGGCCTGGCAGCAGGACCGCCCGGATTTTCTCGACGATCGTGCACCGCTGTTCATCGCCCTTGACCTGTCTGCGTCCATGAACACCGCCGACATCCAGCCCTCGCGCCTGGAGGCAGCCAGGCACAAGGTGCACAGCCTGATCGAACGCCGTCGCGGCGCAGCCACCGGGCTGATCGCCTACGCCGGCAGCGCGCACCTGGTGATGCCGGCAACCCGCGATCCGGCCCTGCTCGACAGTTACCTGCAAGCGCTTTCCAGCCCGTTGATCGCGCAGGCGGGGAAGGATGTCGCCGGGGTACTGGACGTCACCCGGCAATTGCTGCCGGCGCAAAACGCACCGGCGACCCTGGTGCTGGTCACCGATGGCGCCGACGACAGCCAGTTCGCCACCCTGCAGGTGCCGCCGTCGTTGCAGGTGCTGGTCCTCACGGCGGGCAATGCCGACGGCCAGCCTGGCGGACTCGACCGCAAGGCCCTCGAAGGCCTGGGCAAGGCGCTGGACGCTCCGCTGGGCAGCCTGACCGCCAACGACGACGACCTCGACTGGATCGAAGCCCACGCCCGTCGGCATTTCCAGAACGCCTCGGCAGACGGCGAGCCCCTGCACTGGAAAGACGCCGGCTACTGGCTGTGCTGGCCGCTGCTGCTGATCGCGTTCTTCTGCGTGCGCCGCGGCTGGAGCCTGAACTGGAGCGCGGCGCTGCTGCTCGGCCTGCTGCTGAACGCCCCGGACACACGGGCCAACCCTCTGGTGGACGCTTTTCTTACCCCCGATCAGCAGGGCCGTTGGGCTTTCGAACATCGGCGCTACCCTGCCGCCGCCCGGCATTTCCAGGACCTGTACTGGAAGGGCATAGCGGCCTACAACGCCGCCGACTACGACCTGGCCCTGAGCTGCTTCAGCCGCCTGCACACGGCGCCCGCGTACTTCTACATCGGCAATATCCAGGCGCGACGTTTCAAGTTCGACCCGGCCATCGCCGCCTACCGCCAGGCCCTCGTCCTGCAAGCCGACTTCCCGCAGGCACGGGACAACCTGGCCCTGGCCCTCGCCTTGCAGAAGGATGCCGAATCGGCCGGCGAAAACGCCCCGGACGTCAAGGCCGACCAGATCGCCTTCGACAAGCCGGCCGGCAAGGACCGCGGCAAGGCTGTGCAAACCCCGCAAGCCGCCTCGGATGCCCTCTGGCTGGACAACCTCAGCACCTCGCCCGGGCAGTTCCTGCAACGCAAGTTCGCCTTGCAGGACGCCGCCAGGGAGGCGCCATGAGACCGATCGCCGTGCTGGTACTCATGTTCCTCGGCCAGGCCGATGCCGCGCCGCAGTTACGGGTGCAGGCACAACTGCCCGACGGCAACCAGGCGGTCGTCGGCCAGACCTTGCCCTTGCAGGTGGATGTGCTCACCGACAGCTGGTTCACCAGCGCGCCGCAACTGCCCGACCTGATGCTGCCGGGCGTGGTGGTCACGCCGCCGGGTGATCGCGCCCAGCATTTGACCCTGAGCCTGGATGGCACGCCCTTCTTCGGCATGCGCTACACCTACCGGCTGACCCTGCGCCAGCCCGGCCAACTGGAGATTCCCGCGCTGCTCGTCAGTGCGCAGCCAGGCAATGCCGACGCCCCGTCGAGCGCCAGTAGCCAGCCGCTGCAGCTCAAGGTGGACTGGCCCCAGGCAGCGGGGCAGAACCTGCCGGTCGCCAGCGACCTGCAACTGAGCCAGACGCTGGAACCAGGCGAAGGCCTCAAGGCCGGCGACAGCGTGACCCGCACCGTCACCCTGCGCGCCACCGATACCCTGCCGCTGATGCTCCCGGTCACCCCGCTGGCCGCCGTGGACGGGCTCAGCCGCTTCGTGAAAACCCCACGCATCACGGCCAGCGACAATTCCGGCGGCCAGCGCATCGACAGCGCCAGCTACCGCATCGAACGCGCCGGCGACTTCCAGCTTCCGGCCATCGAAGTGCAGTGGTGGAGCACCCGCGATCACAGCCTGCACAAAACCCGGCTGCCCGCCATCGGCTTTTCCGCCGCAGCCGCCCCCGCCAACGTCACGCTGTATTCGGTCAGCGAAGACCTGCAACGGCTGGGCCGCGAAGGCACGCTGCACCTGTCCCGCCATTGGCTGGCCGCACTGCTGCTGGTACTGGCCATCGTCGTGACCGGCTATGCAGTGCGCCGCCACGCGCCCTGGCTACGCGAGCGTTACCGGCAATGGCGCCGGCGCCCACCCGCCCGCGAGCGCTATGGACTGCGCCCGCTCAATCCCACGCCACACAGGACCTCACCATGAAGCGCATCCCTGATTGCCGCTGGCTGCTGCTGGCCTTGCTGCTGCTGAACGGGCCGACCCAGGCCCAGGCCCTGGCCTCGTGGAACGACAGCGCGCCGAGGCAGGCGCTGCAACGGTTCGTCGCCGAGGTAACACAGACCGACTCGCCGCAATTCGTCCCGGTAGCCCAGCGCATTGCCGTGTTCGACAACGACGGCACCCTCTGGAGCGAGCAGCCGGCCTACTTCCAGGTGCTGTTCGCCTTCGATGAAATCAGGCGCATGGCGCCCGCCCACCCGCAGTGGAAAACCACCCAGCCGTTCCAGGCCGTGCTGGAGAACGACCAGCAGGCGCTGGCCGCCGCGGGCACGGACGGGCTGATGAAGATCATCGCCGCGACCCACACCGGCATGAGCAGCGAAGACTTCGCCCAGCGCGTGCGCGCCTGGTTCGACCGCGCCCGCCATCCGAAAAGCGGCAAGCCCTACAACGAGATGATCTACCAGCCGATGCTGGAGCTGATGGATTACCTGCGCGAGCAGGAATTCAAGGTGTACATCGTCTCCGGCGGCGACAGCGCCTTCATGCGCACCTTTACCGAGCAGGTCTACGGCGTACCGCCGGAACAGGTGATCGGCTCGGCTTTCGTTACCGAATACCGCCTGGTGGACGGCCAGCCGACCCTGCTGCGCCTGGCCAGGCTGGCACGCAACGACGATGGCCCGGGCAAGCCGGAAAGCATCGACGCGATCATCGGCCGGCGCCCGCTGCTGGCCTTTGGCAATTCCGACGGTGACCTGCAAATGCTGCAGTGGACTGCCGCCGGCCAGGGCCCGCGCTTCATGGGCCTGGTCCATCACACCGATGCCCGTCGCGAATGGGCCTACGACCGCCAGTCCCATGTCGGACGCCTCGACAAGGCGCTCGACGAAGCCCGCCAGCGCGGCTGGACCGTGGTCGACATGGCCCGCGACTGGACGCAGGTGTTTGCCTTCGACAATCCACCCAAGGAGCCCACCCGTTAACCACGCAGTACTGCGGCATTCATGGGCCGGCGACAACCCGGCCTGAACGACGAAATGGAGGTAGATCGAATGACACGCTTACGCAGATGGGGACCAAAACTCGCGTTGCTGGCGGCATTGGCCAGCGCTGGCGCGAACGCAGCGGACAAACCCAATATCCTGGTGATCTTCGGCGACGATATCGGCCAGACCAATATCAGCGCCTATTCCATGGGGGTGGTCGGCTACCAGACGCCGAACATCGACCGCATCGCCAAGGAAGGCATGCTGTTCACCGATTACTACGCGGAGAACAGTTGCACCGCCGGGCGCTCCAGCTTCATCACCGGGCAGACGCCCTTGCGCACCGGCCTGACCAAGGTCGGCGCGCCGGGCGCCTCGGTGGGCCTGCAGGACCGCGACATCACCATCGCCCAGGCACTCAAGGGCCAGGGCTACGCCACCGGCCAGTTCGGCAAGAACCACCTGGGCGACAAGGATGAGTACCTGCCGACCAAGCACGGCTTCGACGAGTTCTTCGGCAACCTGTATCACCTCAATGCCGAGGAAGAGCCGGAACGCCCGTATTGGCCACAGGACCCGAACGACCCTTACGTGAAGAACTTCAGCCCTCGCGGCGTGGTGCATTCCTTCGCCGACGGCAAGATCGAGGACACCGGTGCGCTGACCACCAAGCGCATGGAAACCATCGACGACGAAACCACCGCCGGTGCCCAGGAGTTCATCAAGAAGCAGGTGGAGGCCGGCAAGCCGTTCTTCGTCTGGATGAACACCACGCGCATGCACGTCTATACCCACGTGCGCGACTCGATGAAGGGCCAGAGCGGCATGCCCGGCAACGAGTATGCCGACGGCATGCTCGAGCATGACGGCGATGTCGGCAAGCTGCTCAAGACCCTCGATGACCTGAAGATCGCCGACAACACCATCGTCGTCTACACCACCGACAACGGGCCGAACCAGTTCTCCTGGCCGGACGCGGCAACCACGCCGTTCCGCAGCGAGAAAGACTCCAACTGGGAAGGCGCCTTCCGCGTGCCGGCGATGATCCGCTGGCCGGGCAAGATCAAGGAAGGCTCGGTGTCCAACGAGATGTTCTCCGGCCTCGACTGGTTCCCGACCCTGCTGGCCGCCGCCGGCGTGCCGGACGTCAAGGAAAACCTGCTCAAGGGCTGGACCCCGGCGTCCGGTGGCAAGAGCTTCAAGGTTCACCTCGACGGCTACAACCAGTTGCCCTACCTGACCGGCCAGCAGCCCAAGGGCGCGCGGGACGAGTTCTTCTACTTCAACGACGACGGCGACCTCGTGGCCATGCGCTGGGGCAACTGGAAGGCGGTGTTCTGCGAGCAACGCCAGCCGGGTGGTTTCCAGGTCTGGCAGGACCCGATGGTATGCCTGCGAGTGCCGAAGGTCTTCAACCTGAGGATGGACCCGTACGAGCGCGCGGACATCGTCTCCGACCAGTACAACGACTGGCTGGTGAAGAACTCCTACCTCACGGCCATCGCCACCCTGAAGGCCAGCCAGTTCCTGGAAACCTTCATCGAGTACCCACCTAGCCAGCACCCGGCCAGCTTCAGCATCGACCAGGTGAGAAAGCAGGTGGATGCGAAGATTGCAGAGAAGATGAAGCAGCAGGCCAAGTGACAGAGGTGTGTCGTGGCTGATGGCCCTATCGCTGGCAAGCCAGCTCCCACAGGATTTTGCACAACCTGTGGGAGCTGGCTTGCCAGCGATTAGGCCATCAACAGCACCCTCGATACAGAATTGAAACAAGGATGTTGAGGCCCTGATGTCGACAGCCCGTACCGCCCGTCTCACCCGCGCCACCCGCACCGCCCTGCCCCTGGCCTCGACCCTGCTGGTGGTATCCGGCGCTGCAGGGCTGATCTACCAGGTCCTGTGGATCAAGCAGCTGTCCCTGGTAGTGGGTGTCGAGGTGCAAGCCATCAGCGCCGGGATCAGCGCATTCTTCGCCGGCCTGGCGCTGGGAGGATGGTGGCTGGGCCGGCGTGCCGACCGCCTGCAACGCCCGGAGCGCCTGTACGCGCTGCTGGAACTGGCGGTCGCCGTGCTCGGCGTGGCCGCGACCCTGGCCCTCGGTGCCAGCGCCGGGCCTTTCGCCCGCCTGCAGAACCTTGTCGGCCCCCTTGCCTGGTTGCTGCCGTTCGCCCTGGTGGGCATCCCCGCCTTTCTCATGGGCGGCACCCTCCCGGTGCTGGTCCGTGCCCTGACCAACGACGCCAACGCGGTGGGCCGTGCTGGCGGCCAGCTGTACGCGGCCAATACTGCGGGCGCCATTCTCGGCACACTGCTCGCTGCCTTTTTCCTGCTGCCCCAGCTTGGCGTGCTCGCCAGTGCCAAGGCTGCCGCGCTGTGCAACCTGCTGGCCGCCGCCGGTGCCCTGTGGTGGCTGCGCGATACCGGCAGCGCAGCGGTCAACGAAGAAACCAACCTGGCCCCGCAGCCGCGGCTCGCGCCTGGCCCTGGCGTTGTATGCCGTGGCCGGTGGCGTCGCACTGGGCTACGAGGTGATCTGGTCGCAAGCCATCGTGCCCTTCATGAGCACCCGCGCCTTTGCCTTTGCCGTGGTGCTCTCCAGCTACCTGGCCGGGCTGATGCTCGGCAGCGCCCTGATCGCCCGGCGGGTGCACCGGCTGCGCGATCCCTGGGCCTGCTTCGCCCTGCTGATCGCCGCTGCCGGCCTGATCGCGCTGCTGGAGATCGCCGGTCTCGGGCGCTGGCTGATCGCCCTGCAGACCCAGGCCGAAGCAGCGGTGCTGGCACTCGGCGGCAGTGCCCTCGGCGGGATGAGCGCGCGCTTTGCCGTCGCCGCGCTGAGCATCGTGCTGCTGCCCACTACCCTGCTGGGCGCCGCCTTTCCGCTGGCCTTGCACCTGGCCAGCGAACGCGGGCATGTGGGCCGTGATGTCGGCTCGGTGGTGGCCTTCAATACCCTCGGCGGAATCATCGGCGTGACCCTGGCGGGCTTCGTGCTGGTGCCGCAATTCGGCCTGGTACGCAGCCTCGGCCTGCTCGGGGTGCTGGCCGGGCTGGTGGCGCTGATCGCGGTGCTTGCCAGCCAGGGCACGGCGCGCAAGATGCGTGCAGCGGTGCCGCTCATTGCGCTGGCCAGCCTCGTCCTGGCCCTGCTGACCCCGCCCCAGCACCTCGCGGAACTGCTGCCCGGTGCGCGCAACGGCACCCTGGTGTTCTACGAGGAAGGACGCGGCGGCACCGTCGCCGTGGTCGAACAGCAGAAGCGCCAGGGCAGCTTCCGCCGCCTGTATATCCAGGGCGTCTCCAACACCGGCGATGCCATGCCGTCGCTGCGCTACATGCGCCTGCAAGCCTTGCTGCCGCTGCTGATCCACAACGGCGAGCCGCGTTCGGCGCTGGTGATCGGCCTGGGCACCGGCATTACCGCCGGCGCCCTGTTGCGCTACCCGGGGCTGGAACGGCGGGTGGTCGCCGAGCTGTTGCCCGCGGTAGTCAAGGCTGCGCCACTGTTCCAGGGCAATTACCACGCAACCGAAGACCCGCGTCTCGACCTGCGTCTGCGCGACGGCCGCCGCGAGCTGCTGGCCAGCCCGCAGACCTACGACCTGATCACCCTGGAGCCGCCACCGCCCTCCGCCGCCGGCGTGGTCAATCTGTATTCGCGAGACTTCTACCAGCTCGCCGCCGCGCGTCTGAACGAACACGGCATCGTTGCCCAATGGCTGCCCCTGCCGACCCAGAACGAAGACGACAGCCGCGCCCTGGTGCGCAGCTTCCTCGATGTATTCCCCCATGCATCGTTGTGGACCAGCGAGTTCCACGAGATGCTCCTGGTGGGTTCGCTGCAACCGCTGAAACTGGATGCCGCGCGCATCGCCGAGCGCCTGCGGCAACCCGAAGTAAGCGACACCCTGGCCGCCGTCGGCGTCGATTCGCCGGCCGCCCTGCTGGCCACCTGGGTTACCGACCGCCACGGCCTGGAGCGTTTCGCCGGCGACGCCGCCGCAGTGACCGACGACCAGCCGCGCATCGAATATGCGCCTTGGGTGCGCAGCGACGAGATCGTCCGGGTCCTGCCGGGCCTGCTGGCCCTGGCCACGCCGGTACCGCTGGAAAACGCCGACAGCCTGCTGAAACTGCAGGTCGCCGATCAACGCCGGCGTCTGCTGCGGTTCTACGAAGTGGGCCTGACCGCTTACCGCGGCCAGCGCGAACGTTGGGCCCGGCAAGTGCCGGAAGTGCTTCGGGAAGACCCCGGAAATCCGTACTATCGCTGGTTCCTGGGCCTGCAACCCTGAGCGCCGCGCAGGCCCCATTAGAAAAAAAGATACGGAAATCCGCATGTCGAAAAAGCCTGATGTGGTCTCCCCTGCGCGCCGCCGCAGTGCGCTCTGGCCGGTCCTGGCTGGGTTGTTGTTGCTGGTTGTCGCGGGCGTCTGGTTCGCCCTGGACCGAGGGCCGGCGCCGTTGCCGGTGACCACGCCACACGCGGCGCCGGTCGCCGACGCCAAGCCCGTACGCCCGGCGCCGCACCTGGTGGACGAAAAACAGTGCCAGGGCTGCCACAGCCAGCAAGTCGAGCACTGGAAAGGCTCCCACCACCAACTGGCGATGCAGGTGGCGGACGACGCCAGCGTGCTCGGCAACTTTGCCGATGTCACCTTCAAGAGCGACCGCGAGACGACCCGCTTCTTCAAGCGCGACGGCGGTTTCTGGGTCAACACGCCGGGTAGCGACGGCAAACCGAAGGACTTCCCGGTGGCCTATGCCTTCGGCATCGAACCCTTGCAGCAGTACCTGATCGACACTGGCGCCGGGCACCTGCAGGCGCTGGGTGTTGCCTGGGATACCCGGCAGAACAAGTGGTTCCACCTGTACCCGGGCCAGGGCGTGGACTTCAGGAACCCGCTGCACTGGAGCAAGCCGCAGCAGAACGCCAACTTCATGTGCGTGGAGTGCCATACCACCGGTTTCAAGCGTAATTTCAGCGCCGTCGCAAACAGTTTCTCCAGCCAGTGGCAGAGCCTCGGAGTTGGTTGCCAGGCCTGCCATGGCCCGGCCTCCGGTCACCTCGAATGGGCAACGAACAAGACCACGCTCGACCACGCCGGCTTCCAGCAAAGCCTGCTGGGCGGCAACAACCTCAAGGAAGTGGAAACCTGCGCCCGCTGCCATGCGCGCCGGGCGCCGCTGGGCGATGGTTTCGTCGATACGCACCGGCTGATGGACGACTTCCTGCCCAGCCGCCTGACCCGCGAGTTGTATGAACTTGACGGCACTATCAAGGACGAGGTGTTCGAATACGGCTCCTTCACCCAGAGCAAGATGTTCGCCAAGGGCGTGCGTTGCAGCAACTGCCATGAGCCCCACAGCACACGGCTGCGGGCCGAGGGCAACGGGGTCTGCCTGCAATGCCACAACCCGGCGGGCAAGACCAGCGTGGCCGGGGTCGATGGCCGCGGCCTCAAGGCCAGGGACTACCAGTCACCCGAGCATTACCAGCAGGTGCCGGGGCTTTCGGGTTCGCAGTGCGTGGATTGCCATATGCCGGGCAAGTTCTACATGGTCAACGACTGGCGGCATGATCATGGTTTCAGCATTCCGCCGCAGGCCCGGGCGCTGCTCGGTGACAGCCCGACGCAGCGCTACGCCCAGAGCCTCGATGCCTTGCGCAGCGGCAAGCCGGGCGCGGCAGCGGCGCTGTTCGAACAACTGCAACGCAATGACCTGCCAGCGATTCGCCGTGCCACCCTGCTGGCCGAGCTGCCCAACTATCCCAGCCAGCGCGCCCTCGAACTGGCCTCAAGGGACCTGCGCAACGACGGGCCGCAGGTGCGGCTTGCTGCCGTGGAAGCCCTGGCTGCGCTGCTGCCCGCCGAACAGCGGGTGCAACCACTGGCGCCGCTGCTCAAGGACCCGATCCGCGCGGTGCGCACTGAAACCGCCTACGCCCTGTTGCCGGCGCGCCAGGCGGTATCGGGCGCTGATTTCGACAAGGCGCTGGGTGAATACGAGCAGGTCCAACTGAGCCTGCTGGAACGCGCCGAGGCCAATCTCAACCTGGCGATGCTCTATCGCGCCACCGGGCGGCTCGACCAGGTCGAGCCCTCTCTGCGCGCGGCACTGGTGCGCGACGAAGGCTTCGATCCGGCGCGGGTGGCGCTGGTGCAATGGCTCGATGGCCGGGGACAGCAGGCACAGGCGCGGCAGTTGCTGGACGACGGGCTGGCGCGGCATCCCGAATCGGCGCTGTTGCAGCACGCCAAGGGCCTGGCGCTGGTGCGTGCCGGGCAACGGGACGAAGCGCTGAAGGCCCTGCGCAAGGCCGCAGAACTGGAGCCCGGCAACACCGGCTTCGGCTATGTGCTGGCAGTGGCGCTGCATGACCAGGGCCAACGTGGCGCGGCCATGGCGCAATTGTCGAAGAGCCTGGAGCAGCAGCCGTACAACCGCGATGTACGGCTGGCGCTGATGCATTACCTGCAACAGGCGGGCGAGGTGGACAAGGCCAACGGGCTGGTCGAGGCGTTAAGGGCGATCAATCCGGAGGATCCGATGTTGCAGCCGAGGTCGTGAAGTGTCGGTGTCGCTGATGGCCTCATCGCTGGCAAGCCAGCTCCCACAGGTCTTGTGGGAGCTGGCTTGCCAGCGATGAGGCCGGTAAAAGCCACAAGTGGCCGTAGCGGCCTCAATCCCCCAACCCCATCGCCCGCCGATACTGCTTCGGCGTAAACCCGGTCAACTGCTTGAACTGCCGGGTGAACGCGCTGTGGTCGGTGTACCCGCACTGCAAGGCCACCTCGGTGATCGGCAGCCCGGTCGACAACAAGCGGTGCGCATGCTCCAGGCGTACCTTGTGGATCATCTGCCGCGGCGTGAGGTGGAACACGCGCTTGCAGTAGCGCTCCAGTTGCGCCACGGAAATCCCGGCGATCCGGGTCAGTTCGTTCAAGGTCACCGGGCGATGGAAATGGGTGCGGATGTATTCGTCCACGGCCCCCAGGCGCTCGTAGGCCGGGTGCGCGGAACTGGCCGATTGCAGGTCTACCGATACGCCGGCCAGGCCGATGATCTGCCCCTCGCGGTTGAACAGCGGCCGCTTGTGGGTCAGGCACCAGCCCGGCTCGCGCGAGCCATACAGGTGCAGTTCCAGCTGATCTTCCAGTACCCGCCCTTCCTGCAGAACGCGCCGATCCTGCTCGGTATAACCCGGCCCGAATTGCGCCGGAAAAACTTCGGCACTGGTCTTGCCCAGCAACGGTTTCAAACTTTTCAGGCCACAACGCTGAACCAGCGCAGCATTGGCCAGCAAATAACGCGCCTGTACATCCTTGATGAATATCGTCGCATTGGGAATGGCGTCGAACAGCGGCAGCAGGCAGGCCAGCCCGGATAACAACTCCTCGATAGTAGTGGGTCGATAGTGATCGTTGCCCTGGAACAGGATGGCAAATGCATTGGGGTTCACGTGAGGGTGTCTCCGGTTCCTGACCGACTGGTAAAAATCCGCTCGTACTTCAAGCCGGACGCCAGCTTGCCGCAGCCGGGCATGGCTGTCGAGCAGCGCGCCAAACCTGACGGGGCGCGGCCTGCAAGGCTTCAGAAATTTCCCAAGAATGTTGTCGAAATTTCCTAACTATGCCGATTTCGTCATTTCCAGTGGAGAAAAACATCAAGCACCAAGGGCCTCGATGGGTTCACTGTATGAGCATTGCCCGGGTCGTCGAAGTGCACTGGCGGCTTATCGGCAATAGCACTTTCAGGGGCGGGCGATTAGGCCGGCCAATTAAAGTGGAAGTATCGGAGAACAACGCTCCAGAACTCGCGAACATGTTTTAACAGTGACATCCACCCTGCCTATCCAATAACCCACAAGAAGGCAACGCCATGTCAGGCAAGTTCAAGAAACAATTGTCGTTGATAGACCTCACCTTTATCGGGCTGGGCGCGATATTCGGCTCCGGCTGGCTGTTCGCAGCAAGCCATGTATCCGCCATCGCCGGCCCCGCCGGGATCTTTTCCTGGCTGCTCGGCGGCTTCGCCGTGCTGCTGCTGGGCATCGTCTACTGCGAGCTGGGCGCGGCATTGCCCCGGGCCGGTGGCGTGGTGCGTTACCCGGTGTATTCCCACGGTCCGCTGCTTGGCTACCTGATGGGCTTCATCACCCTGATCGCCTTTTCCAGCCTGGTCGCCATCGAGGTGGTCGCCGCACGCCAGTACGCCGCCGCCTGGTTCCCGGAATTGACCAAGAGCGGTTCCAGCGACCCGACCCTGCTCGGCTGGCTGGTGCAGTTCAGCCTGCTGTGCCTGTTCTTCGTGCTGAACTACAACAGCGTGAAGACCTTCGCCAAGTCCAACAACCTGGTGAGCATCTTCAAGTTCATCGTGCCGCTGCTGGTGATCGGCGTGCTGTTCACCTTCTTCAAACCCGACAACTTCACCTCCCACGGCTTCGCCCCGTTCGGCCTGTCGGGCGTGGAAATGGCGGTGTCTGCCGGCGGAATCATCTTCGCCTACCTGGGCCTGACCCCGATCATCTCGGTGGCCTCGGAAGTGAAGAACCCGCAACGCACCATCCCCATCGCCCTGATCCTTTCGGTGCTGCTGTCCACGGCCATCTACGCCCTGTTGCAGATCGCCTTTCTCGGCGGTGTGCCAAGCGACATGCTGGCCAACGGCTGGGCGGGCGTGACCCGGGAGCTGGCCCTGCCCTATCGCGATATCGCCATCGCCCTTGGTGTCGGCTGGCTGGCCTGGCTGGTGGTGGCCGATGCGGTGATCTCCCCCAGCGGCTGCGGCAACATCTACATGAACGCCACCCCACGGGTGGTCTATGGCTGGGCCCGGACCGGCACCTTCTTCAGCATCTTCACCCGCATCGACGAGAAATCCGGCATCCCGCGCCCGGCGCTTTGGCTGACCTTCGGCCTGTCGGTGTTCTGGACCCTGCCGTTCCCGTCCTGGGAGGCGCTGATCAACGTGGTGTCCGCCGCGCTGATCCTCAGCTACGCCGTGGCCCCGGTGACCGTCGCCGCCCTGCGTCGCAACGCCCCGAGCTGGTGCGTCCGTTCAAGGTCAGGCACATGGCGCTGCTCGGTCCGCTGTCGTTCATCATCGCCGCGCTGATCGTCTACTGGTCCGGCTGGAAGACCGTGTCCTGGCTGCTCAGCCTGCAGATCCTGATGTTCGTCATCTACCTGCTGTGCGGTCGCTTCGTACCCACCATGCACCTGAGCATCGCCCAGCAGGTGCGTTCCTCGGCCTGGCTGATCGGCTTCTACGCCGCGACCATCCTGCTGTCCTGGCTGGGCAGCTTCGGCGGCATCGGGGCCATCGGCCATCCGTTCGACACCCTGGCCGTCGCCCTCAGCGCCCTGGGCATCTACTACTGGGGCGCGGCGACCGGCGTTCCGGCGCACCTGGTGCAGGTGGATGCCGAAGACCACGAAAGCGAAGCCGAGAACGAGCGCCCACATGCACCACTCGTGGTCAGCCCACGGGTGTCCTGAACCGAACCATCCAATGAAGGGGACAGCTTCATGAAACGCATCCACGTGATCGACTCCCATACCGGCGGCGAACCGACGCGCCTGGTACTGGAGGGCTTCCCGGAGATCGCCGGGGAGACCATGGCGCAAAAACGCGACACCCTGCGTGAACAGCACGACCAATGGCGCCGCGCGTGCCTGCTGGAACCGCGCGGCAACGATGTGCTGGTCGGAGCGCTGCATTGCGCGCCGGTCTCGGCGGATGCCACCTGTGGCGTGATCTTCTTCAACAACGCCGGCTACCTGGGCATGTGCGGCCACGGCACCATCGGCCTGGTCAACTCGCTGCAGCACCTCGGCCTGATCCAGCCCGGCGAGCACCAGATCGATACGCCGGTAGGCACCGTCAGCGCCACCCTGCACGAGGATGGCCGGGTCACCGTGGGCAACGTGCCGTCGTACCGCTATCGCCGGCAGGTCGAGGTGTCGGTGCCGGGCCATGGCAACTTCCTCGGCGATATCGCCTGGGGTGGCAACTGGTTCTTCTTGGTCAGCGAACATGGCCAGGACCTGCGCCTGGACAATGTGGAACGCCTCACCGACCTCACCTGGAAGATGCTCCGGGCCCTCGAAGCGCAAGGCATCACCGGCGAAGGCGGCGCGCTGATCGACCATATCGAACTGTTCGCCGACGACGCCACGGCCGACAGCCGCAACTTCGTCATGTGCCCGGGCAAGGCCTACGACCGCTCGCCCTGTGGCACCGGCACCAGCGCCAAGCTGGCCTGCCTGGCCGCCGACGGCACGCTGGAGCCCGGGCAGACCTGGGTCCAGGCGAGCATCACCGGCAGCCGCTTCGAAGCCCGCTACGAGCGGGACGGCGAGAGGATTCGCCCGTTCATCACCGGACAGGCCTTCATGACCGCCGACAGCATCTTGCTGATCGATGACGCGGATGCGTTTGCCTGGGGCATTTGAGTCGCCCATTCGATCGCAATCGCTGGCAAGCCAGCTCCCACAGGGTTCGCGGCGCGCTGGCTTGCCCACCACCTGACTGAACAATCCAAAGGAACACCACCATGACCAGCAACATCTTCACCGGCACCATCCCGGCCCTGATGACCCCATGCACCGCAGAGCGCAAACCCGACTTCGATGCCCTGGTGCGCAAGGGCAAGGAACTGATCGATATCGGCATGAGCGCCGTGGTGTATTGCGGCTCGATGGGTGACTGGCCGCTGTTGACCGAGGCCGAGCGCCAGGAAGGCGTGGCCCGCCTGGTCGCGGCCAGGGTGCCAACCATCGTCGGCACCGGTGCGGTCAACACCCGCGAAGCGGTTTCCCATGCCGCCCACGCCGCCAGGGTCGGTGCCCATGGCCTGATGGTCATCCCCCGCGTGCTGTCCCGCGGTGCCTCGCCGGTGGCCCAGGAAGCCCACTTTGCGGCCATCCTCGAAGCCGCACCGAACCTGCCGGCAGTGATCTACAACAGCCCCTACTACGGCTTCGCCACGCGCGCCGAGCTGTTCTTCAAGCTGCGCCGCAAGTATCCCGGCCTGATCGGTTTCAAGGAATTCGGCGGCGCCGCCGACATGCGCTACGCCGCCGAGCACATCACCTCCCAGGATGACCAGGTGGTGCTGATGGCTGGCGTCGATACCCAGGTGGTGCACGGCTTCGTCAACTGCGGGGCCACCGGGGCGATCACCGGGATCGGCAACGCCCTGCCCCGCGAAGTCCTGCTGCTGGTCGAGCTGAGCAAGCGTGCCGCCCGCGGCGATGCCGTCGCGCGCAGCCGGGCGCTGGAGCTGTCCGAAGCCCTGCACGTGCTGTCCACCTTCGACGAAGGCTGCGACCTGGTGCTGTATTACAAGTACCTGATGGTGCTCAACGGCGACCTGGAATACACCCTGCATTTCAACGCGACCGACGTGCTCAGCGACGCCCAGCGCAACTACGCGCACAGCCAGTACAGGCTGTTCCGCCAGTGGTTCGCCAACTGGTCGAGCACGCACAACCTGGCCTGACCCACCGCTATCCGGCCGGCGGCCTGCCGCCGGCCCCGAATTCCTTTTCCAGGAGGCGCCATGACCCTGACAGGCAAGATGCTCATCGGCCAACAGGCCGTTACCGGCAGCCGCGAAGCGATCCGCGCGATCGATCCGGCCACCAACCTGCTGCTGGATCCGCTGTATCCGGGCGGCACCCTGGCCCAGGTGGAACAGGCCTGCGCCCTGGCCTGGGCAGCCTTCGACCGTTTCCGCGAAACCTCGCTGGAGGCCCGCGCGACCTTCCTCGAAACCATCGCCGCGCAGATCGAAGCACTCGGCGATGCGCTGATCGACCGCGCCGTGGCCGAAAGCGGCCTGCCCCGCGCCCGTTTGCAGGGCGAACGCGGTCGTACCTGCGGCCAGTTGCGCAGCTTCGCCCGTACCGTGCGCGCCGGCGAATGGCTCGATGTGCGCGTCGACAGCGCCCAACCCCAACGCCAGCCACTGCCCCGAGCCGATCTGCGCCAGCGCCAGGTTCCGCTGGGCCCGGTGGCGGTGTTCGGCGCGAGCAATTTCCCCCTGGCCTTCTCGGTCGCCGGTGGCGATACCGCCTCGGCCCTTGCGGCCGGCTGCCCGGTGGTGGTCAAGGCCCACGGCGCCCACCCGGGCACCAGCGAACTGGTCGGCCAGGCCGTGGCCCGTGCGGTGCAGGTGTGCAACCTGCCGGAAGGGGTGTTTTCCCTGCTCTACGGCTCCGGTCGCGAAGTGGGTATCGCCCTGGTGTGCGACGAGCGAATCAAGGCCGTGGGCTTCACCGGCTCGCGCAGCGGTGGCATCGCCCTGTGCCAGGCCGCCCAGGCCCGGCGCGAACCGATCCCGGTGTATGCCGAGATGAGTTCGATCAACCCGGTGTTCCTCTTCCCGGCAGCTCTTCAGGCCCGCGCTGAAACCCTCGCGCAAGGCTTCGTCGCGTCGCTGACCCAGGGTGCCGGGCAGTTCTGCACCAACCCCGGCTGATCATTGCCCGCCAGGGGCCGGACCTCGACCGCTTCATCGCCAGCGCAGCGCAGCACATCTGGCAGAGCCCGGCACAAACCATGCTCACCCCCGGGATATACAGCGCCTATCGCAGTGGCATCGAGGCCCTGGGCGCCAATCCGCATGCCGATATCGCTGCCACGGGCACGCCTGCCGAGGGGCCCAACCAGTGCCAGGCCCATTTGTTCGTCAGCACTGCCCGGGATTTCCTGGGCGACCCGAGCCTGCAGGCGGAAGTCTTCGGTTCGGCGTCGCTGGTGGTCACCTGCGAAGATGAACGGGAGATCCGTGAGGTCGCTGAACACCTGGAAGGCCAATTGACCGCTACCCTGCACCTGGACGACGCCGACCTCGACCAGGCCCGCGCCCTGCTGCCGGTGCTGGAGCGCAAGGCCGGGCGCCTGCTGGTCAATGGCTGGCCGACCGGGGTGGAAGTCTGTGACGCCATGGTCCATGGCGGCCCCTTCCCGGCCACCTCGGACCCGCGCGCGACCTCGGTGGGCACGGCGGCGATCCGGCGCTTCCTGCGCCCGGTGTGCTACCAGGACTTCCCCGACAGCCTGCTGCCGGTGGCCCTGCAACACGGCAACCCGCTGCATCTGCGGCGGCTGCTCGATGGCGAGCGAGAAGCCTGAAACATGGTCATGACCTGTGCTTCGCGCGAGCTCGATATCGCTGTGATCGGCGCCGGCATCGTCGGCGTCGCCTGTGCCCTGCAACTGGCGCGACAAGGCCTGCGGGTCGTGCTGATCGACCGCCAGGCGCCCGGCATGGGCGCCTCGTTCGGCAATGCCGGGCACCTGGCGACCGAGCAGGTGTTCCCCATCGCCGACCTGTCGATCCTCAAACGCTTGCCGAACATGCTGATGGACCCCATGGGGCCGTTGCGCCTGGACTGGAAGTACCTGCCCAGCGCCATGCCGTGGTTCGTCCGCCTGCTGCTGAACCTGCGTCCGGCGCCATATCGCCGAAGCGTTGCAGGCATCCGTGCCCTGAACGAAGCCAGCCTGGAGGCGTGGCGGCGCCTGCTCGGTTCACTGGGCCAGGCTGAAATGCTGCAGGAAGATGGGTCGCTGCTGGTCTTCGAAAAACCGCAATCCGCTGCGGCCGTCGACGCTCTGCAAGCGCGCATGCTGGGGCAAAACGTCCCGGTGCAGCGCTGGCAGGCAGATACCATTCGCCAGGCGGCACCGCAGTTGAGCGAGCACCTGCGCGGTGGGCTGTTCTTCCCCGCCACCGGGCATTTTCTTGATCCTCATGCCACGGTGATGGCGCTGTACGAGGCTGCCGTGGCGGCAGGCGTTCGCTTCATTCGACGGGATGTACGGGGTGCCCGGTTGAAGGCGGACAGCATCGGCCTCGCCACCGACCAGGGCGAGCTGAACGTCCCGCGGGTGCTGGTCAGTTGCGGCGCGCACTCGGCGCGGCTCACCCATGCCCTGACCAGCAAGCGCGTGCCGCTGGATACCGAGCGCGGCTATCACCTGATGCTGCCCCATGAGCACCGGCGCCTGCCGTTCGCGGTGACCTCGCTGGAGCGCAAGTTCATCATGACGCCGATGTCCGCAGGCCTGCGCCTGGCCGGCACGGTGGAATTCGCCGGGCTGGAGCGCCCGGCGAACATGGACCGGGCCTGGCAGTTGCAGAGGTTGAGCCGGGGCTTGTTCAAAAAAGAACTGGACGCCCGCGACGCCACGCCGTGGATGGGCTTCAGGCCATCCCTGCCGGACTCGCTGCCGGTGATCGACCGGGTCTGTGACGGACGGGTGCTGCTGGCGTTCGGGCATCAGCACCTGGGGCTGACCCAGGCGGCGGTGACGGCGCAAATGGTGGGCGGGTTGATGGGGTCGGGGGTGGAGGGATTGCCGGACCTAGAGCCCTATCGACTCGATCGTTTCTGAGGTGTTCCTGATGGCCTCATCGCTGGCAAGCCAGCTCCCACAGGGTTCGTGTGCGCCGCCGAACCTGTGGGAGCTGGCTTGCCAGCGATGAGGCCATCAAATACACAACAGTCAATCAGACCGTGACACTCAAGGTCGAAGCCGCCACCGCCACCGTCATCAACGCCTTGCTGATCTGCAGATTGAGCAGCGCGTTGTTAAGCATTTCCAGGTGGTGCTCCATGGGTGGAGCCGGTAGGAGGGATACGTTGGCGAGGGCCTTTTCGAGGTGGTCCAGTGCATGCTGCATGGCTTCCTCGCGGGTCAGGCCGGGTGTGGTGCAGAGCGCATAAGGTGGATCAGGGACGAGCTTTTTCATGGTTTCGGGGTCCGGTGAGTAAAGGATCGAAAAACCACGATTCGCTGCTAAACGAAGGGTGGCGACTGTACGCGGGTTAGCAGACCGGGCCCAGAACCCCATATACCCGGCGCACCCGAAGGCGCCCACACGTACAGCCGCCATAAAAATGGTGGCTCATGGAGGTTTCTGGCAAACACGGACTGCTAAATCCGGTCATTGCGCTAACAACGACCGACGCAGACTAGGCACCCTTTCCACCCCACGCAACCCAAAAGCGGGCCGGGGAGTATGCTTGGGAAATTGCCTACAAGAAAGTCGGAAATCGATGAACTTTTCAGCGCGTAGGCAACACTTTTTCATCGGCCCCTATCAGAAAAAGCCACGAAACATCCCCTGCAACTGCCGATTCCCCGAGTCCACCAGATGGTTGTCATCGAAGTACAATGCCCTGCCCTCCAGCGACCCCATGCAAGCGCCGTCCGGGCATAGCCAAGGCGCCGGATCCAGCACCTGCACCTGGCAACGGGCGGCCGCGTAGTCGATGGCTTCGTTGGCCCGGCGGTTACGCTCGCGATAGGCCTCCAGCGGCACCGAGATATCCGATGTGCTGCCCAGGATGCGCGCCTGCAGATTGAGCCCTTTGTAGACACTGAACGGCATTTCCGGAATCGGCCGCACGATGTACACCGGGCGTTGCTCGGCCAGGGTGCAGACGGTGCGGGCGTATTCGGCATCGAATTGGCGTGCGAAGGTGGCGGAATCCGGGTGGCGCTGGCCGTCGAAGTAGACGCGGAAGCGGTTTTCCCGGCGGTTGTCCGAGTACAGCGCGGCACGGCTGAGCAGCACCACCGGTACCCCGGGTATTCATGCTTGAGCAGCTCGAAGCGGCGCTGGTTGAACGCGTGGCATTTGCTTTCCAGCTCGCGGTCCTGCATCTGGAAGTCCATCAGCGTCGGGCAGCCACCACGGGACCAGGACAGCGCGGCCTCGCGGTTGACGATCTGCACCGCAGCGGCAGTCGATTCGGCATGGCTGTCGCCGAACAGGATCACCCGCACTTCGCCTTCGCCCAGCCGGCAGTCCACCACGTCGCGGTCCGCCGCATCCGGGTAGCACTCACGGGTGTACAACGTGCTGGCGTAGACCGGCCGCTCGTGCTCTTCGAAGGCGAAACGCAGCGCCGGGTATTTCTTCACCAGCGAGCCCCCGGCCGAAGCCACCACCACCAGCACCAACGCCATACCGCAGTGCTTGAGCAAAGCCCGCGAAGGCCGACGGACTTTCCCCACGCTGGATTCGACCCAGCGATACGACAGGTAGCCGAGGGCCAGGGTGAGCAGCAGCGCGACGAGTACGTGGGGCGCGCTGTGGAGCAGCCCGCAGATGTACAGGAAGACCACCAGCGGCCAGTGCCAGAGGTACACCGAGTAGGAAATGCGCCCGACCCACTGCAGCGGCACCACCCGGCTGAACAGCGAGTTGCTGTTGGCCTGGATCACCATTGCCGCCCCCAGCGCAGGCAGCAGGGCCAGGTGCCCCGGCCAGGGGTCGCTGCCGGAGAACGCCAGCACCGCGATCAGGATCATCGCTAGGCCGGCGCCTTCGAGCAGGCCGCGCCCCAGCCGCGAGAGGACCATCGGAAAGAGGAACACCAGCCCGCCAAGGATCATTTCCCAGGCCCGGGTCGGCAGCAGGTAGAAGGCCGCCACCGGATGGCTCTCGGTCAGCACCGCCGACGCGGCCAGCGAAACGCCGCCCAGCAGCGCCAGCGTCCAGGCCATTGCGCGTTCCCCCAGCCAGCGGAACAGCAGCGGCAACAACAGCGGGTAGAACAGGTAGAACTGCATTTCCACCGACAGCGACCAGGTGTGCAGCAGCCAGTTCTCGTGCAGCGGCGCGGAGAAGTAGTCGCCATCCTCGGCGAAATGCAGGTTGGAGGTGAACAGCAGGCTGTTCTTTGCCGTGCGCAACAGCTCGCGGTAATCGTCCAGCGGCAGGTAGACGAAGCCGAACAGCATCAGCACCAGGCACAACACCGCCAGTGCCGGGATGATCCGCCGTGCCCGCGACGCATAGAAACCGAGCAGGGAGAAGTCGCCACGGCGCAGGCCATCGACGATGATTCCGGTCATCAGGAAGCCGGAAATCACGAAGAACACATCGACGCCGACAAAGCCGCCATCGAAGCCTGGAATACGGAAATGGAAAAGCACCACGGCGATCACGGCGAGCGCGCGCAGGGCGTTGATGTTGTTGCGAAAAAGCATCGGGAATATCCGTGTTCTTTGTTTTTATCGGCCCATCAGTGGACCGTCATGGGTGGAGCCAGCCCCCACCATAGCCGGTTGGGCAGTTGCTTGCAGGATTCGTTCTGCACTTATGTCCATCGAAAAAAAAGATATAGACTGGCGGCCACTCATAAAAACCAATAAAGCACACCGCCATGATGACCCTGCGCCAGATCCGCCACTTCATCGCCGTCGCGGAAACCGGCTCGATCTCCGCCGCCGCCCAGGCGGTGTTCATTTCCCAGTCCACCCTGACCCTGGCCATCCAGCAACTGGAACAGGAGATCGGCGTCAGCCTGTTCAACCGCCACGCCAAGGGCATGACCCTGACCCACCAGGGCCATCAGTTCCTGCGCCAGGCGCACCTGATCCTCGCTACCGTGGATAACGCCAAGCGCAGCCTGCAACAGAGCACCGACCAGGTCGCCGGCCAGCTCACCATCGGCGTGACCAGCCTGGTCGCCGGTTATTACCTGGCCGACCTGCTGACCCGTTTCCAGCGCGCTTACCCCAATGTTGAAATCCGCGTGACAGAGGACGAACGGCCGTATATCGAGCACTTGCTGGTAGCCGGCGAGATTGATGTCGGCGTGCTGATCCTGTCCAACCTCGAAGACCGTCTGGCGCTGCAGACCGAGGTGCTGACCCACTCGCCCCACCGCTTGTGGCTGCCGGCCCAGCATCCGTTGCTGGAGCGCGACAGCATCAGCCTTGCCGATGTCGCCAACGAGCCGCTGATCCAGCTCAATGTCGATGAAATGGAACAGAACGCCCGGCGCATGTGGTCCGGCGCGGGGCTGCAGGCGCAGATCAGCCTGCGCACGGCCTCCACCGAGGCAGTGCGTAGCCTGGTGGCGGCGGGGCTCGGGGTTTCGATCCAGCCGGACATGACCTACCGGCCTTGGTCGCTGGAAGGCGACATCATCGAGGCCCGGCCGCTGGCCGACCTGAGCCAGACCCTGGATATCGGCCTGGCCTGGCGCCGTGGCACGGCCCGGCCGGCGCTGGTCGATCCATTCCTGACCGTGGCCCGCGAACCCGGCTCGGGGCGCAAGCTTTCGATTTAATCGAACGGCCCCTTCAATATTTAGCATTTGTCGACCTGCGCGCTCCGCTCTAGGCTCTGTAAGAAATATCGCCCACCCACGTAGGGCGACAGTTCAAAAAAACAGAACAACAGAGAACTTCCACGATGTCCGGCGCGCACCCGACCTTCTCCACCGCATTGCTGATCGACGGCGAACTGGTTGCCGGCGAGGGGTTGGCCGAGCCGATCTTCAACCCGGCCACGGGCGAAGTCCTGACCCATATCGCCGAAGCCAGCAACGAGCAGGTGGAAACCGCGATCCAGGCCGCGCACCGTGCCTTCGCCGGCTGGTCGCGGACTACGCCGCAACAGCGCTCGAATATCCTTCTGAACATCGCCGATGCCTTGCAGCGCCAGGCCGACGAACTGGCCCGCCTGGAAGCCCTGAACTGCGGCAAGCCGCTGCACCTGGCGCGCCAGGACGATCTGCCGGCGGCCATCGATGTATTCCGCTTCTTCGCCGGCGCGGTGCGCTGCCAGACCGGGCAACTGGCCGGCGAGTACGTACCTGGCTACACTAGCATGGTCCGCCGCGATCCGCTGGGCGTGGTGGCCTCCATCGCGCCGTGGAACTACCCGATCATGATGGCGGCATGGAAGATCGCCCCGGCGCTGGCGGCCGGCAACACCTTGGTATTCAAGCCCTCCGAACATACCCCGTTGTCGATCCTGGCCCTGGCCCCTGCCCTTGCCGAGCTGTTGCCGGCGGGCGTGCTGAATATCGTCTGTGGCGGCGGCGAAAGCGTCGGCAGCCATCTGGTCAGCCACGCCCGGGTGCGCATGGTCTCGCTGACCGGCGATATCGTCACCGGGCAGAAAATCCTTCAGGCCGCTTCCAGGACCGTCAAGCGCACCCACCTGGAACTTGGCGGCAAGGCCCCGGTGATCGTCTGCAACGATGCCGACCTCAAGGCCGTGGTCGAGGGCGTGCGCACCTGGGGCTACTACAACGCCGGCCAGGACTGCACCGCCGCCTGCCGCATCTACGCCCAGGCCGGCATCCACGACAAGCTGGTGGCCGAGCTCGGCTGGGCAGTCAGCAGCCTGCGCTTCGCCAGCAAGCGCGATGCCGACAACGAGATCGGCCCGCTGATCAGCACCCGCCAGCGCGACCGCGTGGCGAGCTTCGTCGAGCGCGCCCTGAGCCAGCCGCACATCGAACGGGTCACCGGCGCCGCCGTGCATTCGGGGGCCGGCTACTATTACCAGCCTACCCTCCTGGCCGGTTGCCAGCAGCGCGACGAGATCGTCCAGCGCGAAGTGTTCGGCCCGGTGGTCACGGTGACCCGCTTCGACGAGCTGTCCCAGGCCGTGGACTGGGCCAACGACTCCGAATACGGCCTGGCCTCCTCGGTGTGGACCCGCGATCTGGACAAGGCCATGCAGATCGCCGCCCGCCTGCAATACGGCTGCACCTGGATCAACAGCCATTTCATGCTGGTCAGCGAGATGCCCCACGGCGGGCTCAAGCGCTCCGGCTATGGCAAGGACCTGTCCAGCGACTCGCTGCAGGACTACAGCGTGGTCCGCCACATCATGGCGCGCCACGGCGAGCACCTGGCCTGAACCCGATTTGCATCACCTAATAAAACGCTGGATCGCTGCACCGTTTGCCAATCTGCCCCGACAACTATTTGAACAAGAGGGAACACCATGTTCGCGCACAAGACCGCCCTGCTCAGTGCCCTGGGCACCGCCCTGCTGGCCAGCGCCAGCCTGCACGCCGCCGAACCGCTGAAGGCCGTGGGTGCCGGCGAAGGCCAGCTGGATATCGTCGCCTGGCCCGGCTACATCGAGCGCGGCGACAGCGACAAGGCCTACGACTGGGTCACCGGCTTCGAAAAGGAAACCGGCTGCAAGGTCTCGGTCAAGACCGCCGCCACGTCCGATGAAATGGTCAGCCTGATGGCCAAGGGCGGCTACGACCTGGTTACCGCCTCGGGCGACGCCTCGCTGCGCCTGATCGTCGGCAAGCGGGTGCAACCGATCAATACGGCGCTGATCCCCAACTGGAAGAACATCGACCCGCGCCTGCAGGACGGCCCGTGGTACGTGGTCAACAAGCAGGTCTACGGCACCCCGTATCAGTGGGGCCCGAACGTGCTGATGTACAACACCAACGTGTTCCCCAAGGCGCCGGACAGCTGGGGCGTGGTGTTCGAGCCGCAGAACCTGCCGGATGGCAAGCCGAACAAGGGCCGGGTGCAGGCGTATGACGGCCCGATCTACATCGCCGACGCGGCGCTGTACTTGAAGACCGCCAAGCCGGAGCTGGGGATCAGCAACCCCTACGAGCTGACCGAAGCACAGTACAAGGCCGTGCTCGACCTGCTGCGCCAGCAACAGCCGCTGATCCACCGCTACTGGCATGACGCGACGGTGCAGATGAGCGACGTGAAGAACGAAGGCGTGGCCGCGTCCAGCTCCTGGGGCTACATGGTCAACGGCCTGAAGGCCGACAACCAGCCGGTGGCGTCGGTGATTCCGAAGGAAGGCGCAACCGGCTGGGCCGACACCACCATGCTGCATGTCGAGGCCAAGCATCCGAACTGTGCGTACAAGTGGATGGACTGGTCGCTGCAGCCGAAGGTCCAGGGCGATGTGGCGGCGTGGTTCGGTTCGTTGCCGGCGGTGCCGGCAGCCTGCACCGGCAGCGAGCTGCTTGGAGCAGAAGGCTGCAAGACCAACGGCTTCGACCAGTTCGACAAGATCGCCTTCTGGAAAACCCCGCAGGCCGAGGGCGGCAAGTTCGTCCCGTATAGCCGCTGGACCCAGGACTACATCGCGATCATGGGTGGGCGGTAAGCCCTAGCCCCGGGTTGCTTTCGAGGGCCCTATCGCTGGCAAGCCAGCTCCCACAGGGACCGTGTGTACCGAGGCTTTGTGGGCTGGCTTGAGAGCCTCATCGCTCACAAGCCAGCTCCCACAGAGACCGCATGTACCGGAGCTTTGTGAGCTGGCTTGAGGGCCTCATCGCTGGCAAGCCAGCTCCCACAGAGACCGCATGTACCGGGGCTTTGTGGGCTGGCTTGAGGGCCTCATGCAGGGTTCGCGGCGCACACAGAACCTGTGGGAGCTGGCTTGCCAGCGATAGGGCCCGAAAGAGCAACCCAAAAACCACCTGCAAAAACACGCACCACCGTCGTCAGTCGTCCAGGCCTGGGCCGCTGCACACACCCACGCCTATTCGGAGCACCGCACCATGACCCTTGCAGTCCAGTTCACCCAGGTTTCCCGCTTGTTCGGCGAGGTCAAGGCCGTCGACCGGGTATCCATCGATATCCAGGACGGCGAGTTCTTTTCCATGCTCGGGCCGTCCGGCTCGGGCAAGACCACCTGTCTGCGCCTGATCGCCGGCTTCGAACAACCCAGCGCCGGCTCGATCCGCATCCATGGCGCCGAGGCCGCCGGCCTGCCGCCGTACCAGCGTGACGTCAACACGGTGTTCCAGGATTACGCCCTGTTCCCCCATATGAGCGTGCTGGACAACGTTGCCTACGGCCTCAAGGTCAAGGGTGTCGGCAAGCAGGAACGCCACGCCCGCGCCGAAGAAGCGCTGTCGATGGTCGCCCTCGGCGGCTACGGCAGCCGCAAGCCGGTGCAGCTGTCCGGCGGCCAGCGCCAGCGCGTGGCCCTGGCCCGTGCCCTGGTCAACCGCCCACGGGTGCTGCTGCTCGACGAGCCCCTCGGCGCCCTCGACCTGAAGCTGCGCGAGCAGATGCAGACCGAGCTGAAAAAGCTCCAGCGCCAGCTCGGCATTACCTTCATCTTCGTTACCCACGACCAGACCGAAGCGCTGTCGATGTCCGACCGGGTCGCGGTGTTCAACCGCGGTCGCATCGAGCAGGTGGACACCCCGCGCAACCTCTACATGAAGCCGGCCACCACCTTCGTCGCCGAGTTCGTCGGCACCTCCAACGTGCTGCGCGGCGATCTTGCCGGCCAGTTGAGTGGCAGTGCGCAGCCCTTCTCGATCCGCCCGGAACATATCCGCCTGGGCGATTCGGCCGTGAGCGGCCAGGTCCAGGTCAGCGGCGTGCTCCACGATATCCAGTACCAGGGCAGCGCTACCCGTTACGAACTTAAACTGGACAACGGCCAATTGCTCAATGTCAGCCAGGCCAACACCCAGTGGCAGGCCGACGCCGCCCAGTTGCAGCCGGGCCAGCGCCTGGCCGCGCACTGGGCCCGCGAGGCGATGACGCCGCTGCAGGAAACCGTGCTGGGCGAGGGCCGCTGAGATGAGCCTGGCCCTGGAAAAACCGGCACCACGCGTGTCTTCGGGATCGCCCATGCGGCGCTTCTCCAACCTGCTGTACCGCAAGCCCAACCTGTACCTGGCGCTGCTGCTGATCCCGCCGTTGATCTGGTTCGGCGCGATCTACCTCGGCTCGCTGCTGGGCCTGCTGTGGCAAGGGTTCTACACCTTCGACGACTTCACCATGGCGGTGACGCCGGACCTGACCCTGGCCAACTTCGCCGCGCTGTTCAACCCGGCGAACTTCGACATCATCGTGCGCACCCTGACCATGGCCATCGCCGTGTCCATTGCCAGCGCCGCCCTGGCCTTCCCCATCGCCTACTACATGGCGCGCTACACCACGGGCAAGACCAAGGCCTTCTTCTATATCGCGGTGATGATGCCGATGTGGGCCAGCTACATCGTCAAGGCCTACGCCTGGACCCTGCTGCTGGCCAAGGGCGGCGTAGCCCAGTGGTTCGTGCAGGTGCTGCACCTGGAGCCGGTGCTGCAATTCCTTCTCGGCATCCCCGGGGTCGGCGGCAGCACCCTGTCGACCTCGCACCTGGGGCGCTTCCTGGTCTTCGTTTATATCTGGCTGCCGTTCATGATCCTGCCGATCCAGGCTTCCCTCGAACGGCTGCCGCCTTCGCTGCTGCACGCCTCGGCAGACCTCGGCGCGACGCCACGGCAGACCTTCATGCAGGTGATCCTGCCGCTGTCGGTACCGGGTATCGCCGCCGGTTCGATCTTCACCTTCTCCCTGACCCTGGGCGACTTCATCGTGCCGCAACTGGTGGGCCCGCCCGGCTACTTCATCGGCGGCATGGTCTACGCCCAGCAGGGCGCGATCGGCAACATGCCGATGGCCGCGGCCTTCACCCTGGTGCCGATCGTGCTGATCGCCATCTACCTGTCCATCGTCAAACGCCTGGGGGCCTTCGATGCACTCTGAAAAAGCTTCGCTGGGCCTGCGTATCGCGGCCTGGGGCGGGCTGGTGTTCCTGCACTTCCCGATCCTGATCATCTTCCTCTATGCCTTCAACACCGAGGACGCGGCGTTCAGCTTCCCGCCCCAGGGCTTTACCCTGAAGTGGTTCAGCGTGGCCTTCTCGCGGCCGGACGTGCTGGAGTCGATCAAGCTGTCGCTGCAGGTTGCCTGCCTGGCCACCCTGATCGCCCTGGTGCTCGGTACGCTGGCCTCGGCGGCGCTGTACCGGCGCAGCTTCTTCGGCAAGGAAGGCATTTCGCTGATGCTGATCCTGCCGATCGCCCTGCCCGGCATCATCACCGGTATCGCCCTGCTCTCGGCGTTCAAGAGCCTGGGCATCGAGCCGGGGATCTTCACCATCGTGGTCGGCCACGCCACGTTCTGCGTGGTGATCGTCTACAACAACGTGATCGCTCGCCTGCGCCGTACCTCGCAGAGCCTGATCGAGGCCTCCATGGACCTCGGCGCCGACGGCTGGCAGACCTTCCGCTACATCATCCTGCCGAACCTCGGCTCGGCGCTGCTGGCCGGCGGCATGCTGGCCTTCGCCCTGTCGTTCGACGAGATCATCGTTACCACCTTCACCGCCGGGCACGAACGTACCTTGCCGATCTGGCTGCTCAACCAGCTCAGCCGGCCGCGCGACGTGCCCGTCACCAACGTGGTGGCCATGCTGGTGATGATGGTGACCATGCTGCCAATCCTTGGCGCCTACTACCTGACCCGCGGCGGCGAAAGCGTTGCCGGCAGCGGAAAATAACCCCGACTTGCCTGACGAGGACTGACTCATGCACACCCAACTGCTGATCAACGGCCAACTGCTCGATGGCGAAGGCCCGAGCCATGACGTACTGAACCCGTCGCTGGGGACTACCCTGGTGAGCATCAAGGAAGCCAGCGCGGCCCAGGTCGATGCCGCCGTGCGCGCCGCCGACCATGCCTTCGACGCCTGGTCGCAGACCGCGCCGAAGGACCGCTCCGGCCTGCTGCTGAAGCTGGCCGATGCCATCGAGGCCCACGCTGAAGAGCTGGCCAGACTGGAATCGGACAACTGCGGCAAGCCCTACAGCGCCGCGCTGAACGACGAGATCCCGGCCATCGCCGATGTGTTCCGCTTCTTCGCTGGCGCCAGCCGTTGCCTCAATGGTTCGGCGGCCGGCGAGTACCTGCCGGGGCATACCTCGATGATCCGCCGTGACCCGGTGGGCGTGATCGCCTCCATCGCACCGTGGAACTACCCGCTGATGATGGTGGCCTGGAAGATCGCCCCGGCCCTGGCCGCCGGCAATACCGTGGTGCTCAAGCCGTCCGAACAGACGCCACTGACCGCCCTGCGCCTGGCGCAGCTGGCCAACGGGATCTTCCCGGCCGGCGTGCTCAATATCGTCTTCGGCAAGGGCCCGAGCGTTGGCGCGCCGCTGGTCAGCCATCCGAAGGTGCGCATGGTGTCGCTGACCGGTTCCATTGCCACCGGCTCGAACATCATTTCCAGCACCGCCGACAGCGTGAAGCGCATGCATATGGAACTGGGCGGCAAGGCCCCGGTGATCATCTTCGACGACGCCGATATCGATGCGGCGGTGGATGGCATCCGCACCTTCGGCTTCTACAACGCCGGCCAGGACTGCACCGCAGCCTGCCGCATCTATGCGCAAAGCGGTATCTACGAGAAATTCGTCGAGAAGCTCGGTGCGGCGGTCTCGACCATCAAGTACGGCCTGCAGAACGACCCGGAGACCGAACTGGGCCCGCTGATCACCGCCCAGCACCGCGACCGCGTGGCCGGCTTCGTCGAGCGCGCCATCGCCCAGCCGCATATCCGTCTGGTCACCGGCGGCAAGGCAGTACCGGGTGACGGTTTCTTCTTCGAACCGACCGTACTGGCCGACGCCCAGCAGGATGATGAAATCGTGCGTCGCGAGGTATTCGGGCCCGTCGTCTCCGTCACCCGCTTCGACGACGAAGCCCAGGTGCTGGAATGGGCCAACGACTCCGACTATGGCCTGGCCTCCTCGCTGTGGACCGCCGATGTCGGCCGCGCCCACCGCGTTTCGGCGCGCCTGCAATATGGCTGCACCTGGGTCAATACGCACTTCATGCTGGTCAGCGAAATGCCCCACGGCGGCCAGAAGCTTTCCGGCTATGGCAAGGACATGTCCATGTACGGCCTGGAAGACTACACCTGCATCCGCCATGTGATGTTCAAGCACTAAGGGATTTTCATGCAGATCACACGACGCGATTTCCTCAACGGCGTCGCCATCGGAATCGCAGCGGGAATGACCCCGCTGCAGATTCTCCAGGCCGCTCCGGACGGGCGCTACTATCCGCCCTCCCTGACTGGCCTGCGCGGCAGCCACCCGGGCGCCTTCGAAGTGGCGCACCAGATGGGCTGGGAGAAAAAGACCTTCGACACCGACGCCCTGCCGATCGCCGAGCAGTACGACCTGGTGGTGGTCGGGGGTGGCATCAGCGGCCTGTCGGCAGCCTGGTTCTATCGCCAGAAACATCCGCAGGCGCGGATCCTGGTGATCGAAAACCACGACGACTTCGGCGGCCACGCCAAGCGCAACGAGTTCAGCGCCGACGGGCGGATGATCATCGGCTATGGCGGCAGCGAGGCGTTCCAGTCGCCGAACCATCTGTACAGCCAGGAAGTGAACGGGCTGCTCAAGGCACTGGGGGTGGAGATCAAGCGCTTCGAAACGGCGTTCGAGCGCAACTTCTACCCGGACCTGAAACTGTCCCGCGCGGTGTTCTTCGACAAGGAGACCTTTGGCGAAGACAAGCTGGTGACCGGCGACCCAACGCCCATGGTGGCCGACGATATCGCCCCGGACCGGCTGAATGCCCGCTCGATCCGCGACTTCATCAACGACTTCCCATTGCCGCAGGCGGATCGCGCGGCGCTGATCGACCTGCACGAAGCGCCCCGGGATTACCTCGCCGGCAAGAGCCTCGAACAGAAAACCAAACACCTGGAGACCACCAGCTACCGCGACTTCCTGCTCAAGGACGTGGGGCTGTCGCCAGTCGCCGTGGCCTACTTCCAGGGGCGCACCAACGACTTCATGGCCTTGGGCATCGATGCAGTGGCGGCCTATGATGCCTACAACTTCGGTTTCCCCGGCTTCGCCGCGATGAACCTGGAGCCGATCAGCGAGGAAGCCCGGGCGGAGATGGAAGAGCCCTACATCTACCACTTCCCCGATGGCAACGCCTCGCTGGCGCGCCTGCTGGTACGCGACCTGATTCCCCAGGTGGCGCCGGGCAAGGGCATGGAGGATATCGTCCTGGCGAAGTTCGACTACAGCCAGCTGGACCAGGCTGCGCACCCGGTGCGCATCCGCCTGAACAGCACGGCGGTCAGCGTACGCAATGTGGATGGCGGGGTGAACATCGGCTACAGCCGTGGCGGGCAACTGGCACAGGTGCGGGGCAGGCACTGCGTGATGGCCTGCTACAACATGATGATCCCCTACCTGCTGCGCGACCTGCCGGCGGAACAGGCCCATGCCCTGAGCCAGAACGTCAAGTTCCCACTGGTGTACACCAAGGTGGTGGTGCGCAACTGGCAGGCGTTCCAAACGCTCGGCGTGCATGAAATCTATGCGGCGACCCAGCCCTACAGCCGGATCAAGCTGGATTATCCGGTGAGCATGGGCGGCTACGAGCACCCGCGGGATCCGGCCAAGGCCATTGGCCTGCATCTGGTCTATGTGCCGACCACACCGAATGCCGGCATGAATGCCCGGGACCAGGCGCGCACCGGGCGGGCGAAGTTGTACGGGCAGAGTTTCGATCAACTGGAAGCGCAACTGCGCGAACAGTTGCAGCGGATGCTTGGCCCGGGTGGGTTCGATCACCAGCGCGACATCCTGGCAATCACGGTCAATCGCTGGTCACACGGCTATGCCTGCTTCACCAACAGCCTGTATGACGACCCGGCACAGACCGAACAATGGATGGAAACAGCGCGCAAGCCGCTGGGGAATGTAAGCATCGCCAACTCGGATGCGGCGTGGAGTGCGTATGCCCATGCAGCGATCGATGAGGCCTGGCGGGCGGTGGGGGAACTGGCCTGACCCCTGAGGGCAGCATCAAATGAGCTGTGGGAGCTGGCTTGCCAGCGATCGGGCCCGACCTGACATCATGATTGCTCAAACCGGCCTCATCGCTGGCAAGCCAGCTCCCACAGGGCCTTGTGTCGAACACAAATCCCATGGCTGGCTCAGGACCTTGTGGGAGCTGGCTTGCCAGCGATTGCGCCCGACCTGACAACATCATTGCTCAAGCCGGCCTAATCGCTGGCAAGCCAGCTCCCACAGGGGCCCGGTAATAAGGCAAACCACAGCTCTTCCGGAAAATTCCTACTCAAGCTATTTCTCTTGCCTACGTCCAAAAGATTGAACCATGCTAGCTGGTATCATAGTTTGATACCATGAATAATCATCAGCTCAGCACCCTGAAGCTACTCTTCAGCAAACCACCCCCGAAGAACCTCGAATGGTCACGAATCGAGTCGCTGTTAGTCAGCTTGGGATCCCAGATCATTGAAGGCAGGGGTTCAAGGGTCCGTTTCGAACTGAACGGTGAAGTCGCGACCTTCCATCGCCCTCACCCCGACAAGCAGGCCAAGCATTATCAGATCCGCGACGCGCGCCGGTTCCTTGAACTGGCAGGAGTGACACCATGAATGTAATGACCTACAAGGGATACGCAGCGCGTATCGAATACAGTGATGAAGACCAGTTGCTAATCGGCCATGTGGCAGGCATTCGCGATGTAATTGGCTTCCACGGAGAGTCTGTCGCTGAACTGCGTAGTGCCTTCGAAGAAGCAGTCGATGACTATCTGGAGACTTGCATCCGACTGGGCAGGGAACCGCAAAAGACCTATTCGGGAAAGCTGAGCCTGCGACTGGAGCCTACTCTACACGCCAGCGTCGCCGCCAAAGCAGAACTGGAGAACAAGAGCATCAATCAGTGGGTGAGTGACGTGTTGAATCACGCGGCCCATGCATAAAAAGGGCAGACCACAAGGCCTGCCCCTCTCGCGTTCAATCCCTCAAATCCGACTCATGAATCGGCTGCTCCCGGCTGGTCGCCCGCTGGTACTGCGCCGGCCAGGTCGCCTTGTTGCCGCCCAGGTCGTCATCGGCATGCAGCGGCCAGTACGGATCGCGCAGCAGCTCGCGGGCGAGGAAGATCAGGTCGGCCTGCCCGGTGCGCAGAATGTGCTCGGCCTGGGCCGGCTCGGTGATCATGCCGACCGTGCCCGTGGCGATCCCCGACTCCTTGCGTACCTTTTCCGCAAAACGCGTTTGATAGCCAGGGCCAGTAGGGATCTCGGCATGCATGGACGTGCCACCGGACGACACATCGATCAGATCGGCACCCAGGGTTTTCAGGCGCTTGGCCAGCTCCACCGTTTCATCCGGGTTCCAGCCATCCTCCACCCAGTCGGTGGCCGAAACCCGCACGAACAGCGGCAGCGACTCCGGCCAGACCTCGCGCACCGCCTCGGTGACCTGCAAGGTCAGGCGAATACGGTTTTCAAAGCAACTGCCATAGCTGTCACGCCGCTGGTTGCTGAGCGGCGAGAGGAACTGATGCAGCAGGTAACCATGCGCGGCATGGATCTCCACCACCTTGAATCCCGCCACCAGCGCACGTTTGGCGGCAGCGACGAAGTCGTCGATGATGTCGCGGATCTGCGACTCGTTCAGCTCGCTGGGCGTGGTGTGCTGCGGGTCGAAGGCGATCTTCGACGGCCCGACCGGCACCCAGCCGCCGTCCTCGGGCTTGACGCTGCCATGCTTGCCGATCCACGGCCGATGGGTACTGGCCTTGCGCCCGGCATGGGCCAGTTGGATGCCCGGGACCGAACCCTGGGCCACGATGAAACGGGTGATGCGTTGCAGTGGCGGGATTTGCGCATCGTCCCACAGGCCCAGGTCCTGTGCTGTGATGCGCCCTTCGGCGGTGACCGCAACGGCTTCGGTGATGACCAGCCCGGCCCCGCCGACCGCACGGCTGCCGAGGTGCACCAGGTGCCAGTCATTGGCCAGGCCATCGACGCTGGAGTACTGGCACATGGGCGAGACGACGATACGGTTCGGCAGGGTCAACTGACGCAGGGTGTAAGGCTCAAGTAACAGACTCATGAGGGCACCTCTCCAGGACTCCGAATGGTGGACCGAACCGAGCGCTCGTTTTTCCCTGTGGCTCAGTGCCGGTCCTACAAAGCCTAGACCAGTTTCCTACCCCCAGATTCAGCGCGGTTCCATATGCGCGATCATCAGTTGCACCGTTTCCTGACCGCGGAACTCGTTTACATCGAGCTTGTAGGCCAGTTCGACCCAGCGCACCGTGGGTTCGGCCAGACGTCACGGTCGATGCCGAAGGCGATGCCGTCGAGCTTCACCGCGCCGCATTCGCTCTTGAGCACCACCTTGAGGTGGCGTTCGCCGACAACGCGCTGCTCCACCAACTGGAACACGCCATGGAACAGCGGCTCGGGGAAGTGCTGGCCCCAGGGCCCGGCGTGGCGCAGGGCGCGGGCCAGTTCGAGATGGAATTCCTCGACCGCCAGGGTGCCGTCGGACAGCAGGCGACCGGTCAGGTCCTCCTCACGCAGTTGCCGGCGCACTTCTTCGTCGAAGGCCTCGGCGAAGGCCGGGAAGTTGTCGGCGGGCAAGGACAGCCCGGCCGCCATGGCGTGGCCGCCGAACTTGCTGATCAGTTGCGGATGACGTGCCGCCACCGCATCCAGGGCATCGCGGATATGAAAACCCGGCACCGAACGGGCCGAGCCCTTGAGCATGCCCTCGCCCGCGTCGGCGAAGGCGATGGTTGGACGGTGATAGCGCTCTTTCAGGCGCGAGGCGAGGATGCCGATCACACCTTGGTGCCAATCGGCCTCGAACAGGCACAGGCCGAACGGCATCGACTCCAGCGGCAGGTCCTTGAGCTGGGCCAGCGCCTCGCGCTGCATGCCCTGTTCGATGGACTTGCGGTCCTGGTTGAGTTCGTCCAGCTGCACCGCCATGTCCCGGGCCAGGGCCTCGTCATCGCAGAGCAGGCATTCGATGCCCAGGCTCATGTCGTCGAGACGGCCAGCGGCGTTCAAGCGAGGGCCGAGGATGAAACCGAGATCGGTAGAGGTGATGCGCCGGTGATCGCGGCGGGCGACTTCGAGGATCGCCTTGAGCCCCGGACGGGCGCGGCCGGCACGGATGCGTTCCAGGCCCTGGTGCACCAGGATGCGGTTGTTGGCATCCAGCGGCACCACGTCGGCGACGCTGCCCAGGGCGACCAGGTCGAGCAGTTCGCCGAGGTTCGGCTGCGGCTTGTTGTCGTAATGCCCCAGGCCACGCAAACGCGTGCGCAAGGCCATCAGCACGTAGAAAATCACCCCGACCCCGGCCAGCGATTTGCTCGGGAATCCGCAGCCTGGCTGGTTGGGGTTGACGATGGCATCGGCCAGCGGCAACTCGTGGCCCGGCAGGTGGTGGTCGGTGACCAGCACCTTTAGCCCCGCAGCCTTCGCTGCCGCCACGCCCTCGACGCTGGAGATGCCGTTGTCCACGGTGATCAACAGGTCGGGTGTGCGCTGCAGGGCCACGGCGACGATTTCCGGGGTCAGGCCGTAACCGTATTCGAAGCGGTTGGGCACCAGGTAATCGACATGGGCCGCGCCCATCAGGCGCAAGCCGAGCACGCCGACACTGCTGGCGGTGGCGCCGTCGGCGTCGAAATCGCCGACGATCAGGATGCGCTGGCGTTTGGCCAGGGCCTCCACCAGCAGATCCACCGCCGCGTCGATGCCCTTGAGCAGGCTGAAGGGCAACAGCCGCGCCAGGCTTTTGTCCAGCTCTTCGGCGCTCTGTACGCCGCGCGCGGCGTACAGGCGGGTCAGCAGCGGCGGCAGGTCGCCAAGGAAAGGCAGGGTCGGGGGCAGCGAGCGGGGTTCGATACGCATGGACTGATGGCTCAACCGCGCTCGCCCAGCAACCACTCCAGCTGCACTTCGTGCTGCCCGCGGTCGTCGGTGACGAAGACGGTGCCTTCGCTGATCATCACGTCCCACTTGATCGAGCGCGGCATGTCGGTGGCCAGGGTTTCCAGGACGTCCTGGGGCACGGCGGCGATATTCAGGTTCTTCAGGTTCTTCACCGCATCCACCACCTTGTTCTGCCACACGCGCAGGCTGCCGTAGGCCAGCAGGCTGGTGCGCTCGGTGCGGCGCGAGCACCAGGTCAGGCGCTCGGCGTCCGGCTGGCCGACCTCGATCCAGTGCAGGATGCGGTCATCCAGGCTCTTTTCCCACAATGCAGCTTCATCGACATCCGACAGACCGCGACCGAACGACAGGTTCTCGTTGTACCAGAGCGCGTAGGCCAGCAGGCGTACGGCCATGCGTTCCTCGGTTTCCGAAGGATGGCGGGCGATGGTCTGCTTGACGTTCTCGTAGACGCCACGGTCAAGGTCCGTGAGGTTCAGTTCGAATTTGTAGGTGGTGGACGGCTGGGCCATGGGGACGGGCTTCTGGTAACGGGGAAAGTCGAGCAGTCTAACCGATGCGGCGGCAATCGACGAAGCGCGGCCACGATCCTGCGCTGCAACAGTATCTGCGCCTGTCGCCCTGTGATAAAAACGAGCGCACCGTTCATTGCCCCGGATGCCCTATGTCGCTGCCCAGCAAACCCCTCGCCGGTCTGAAAGTCGTCGAACTCGGAACCTTGATCGCCGGCCCCTTCGCCTCGCGCATCTGCGCCGAATTCGGTGCCCAGGTCATCAAGGTCGAGTCGCCGGACGGCGGCGATCCGCTGCGCAAGTGGCGCAAGCTGTACGAAGGGACCTCGCTGTGGTGGTTCGTCCAGGCACGCAACAAGCAATCGCTGACCCTCAACCTCAAGCATCCCGAAGGCATTGCGATCCTCAAGCGCCTGCTCGCCGACGCCGACATCCTGATCGAGAACTTCCGCCCCGGTGTGCTGGAAAAGCTCGGCCTGGGCTGGGACGTGCTCAAGGCGCTGAACCCCGGGCTGGTGATGGTCCGCCTGTCCGGTTTCGGCCAGACCGGGCCGATGAAGGACCAGCCGGGCTTCGGCGCAGTGGGCGAGTCCATGGGCGGGCTGCGCTATATCACCGGGTTCGAGGACCGGCCGCCGGTACGCACCGGGATTTCCATCGGTGACTCCATCGCCGCCCTGTGGGGTGTGATCGGCGCCCTGATGGCCCTGCGACATCGCGAGGTCAACGGGGCGAAGGCCAGGTAGTGGACGTGGCACTGTACGAAGCCATCTTCGCCATGATGGAAAGCATGGTCCCGGAGTTCGATGTGTTTGGCTTCATCCGCGAGCGTACCGGCAACATCATGCCTGGCATCACACCGTCGTCCATCCATACCAGCGCCGACGGCAAGCACGTGCAGATCGGCGCCAACGGCGACGCCATCTTCAAGCGCTTCATGCTTGCCATTGGCCGCGCCGACCTGGCCGAGGATCCGACGCTGGCCAGCAACGATGGGCGCGATGCCCGGCGCGACGAGCTGTACGGGGTAATCGACCGCTGGGCCAACAGCGTGCCGCTGGAACAGCTGATGCGCACCCTCAACGACGCCGAAGTGCCCGCCAGCCGCATCTATAGCGCCGAAGACATGTTCAGCGACCCGCAGTACCTCGCTCGCGAAATGTTCCTGCAGGCGAAGCTGCCCGACGGCAAGCCCTTCAGGATGCCGGGCATCGTGCCCAAGTTGTCCGATACACCGGGCTCCAGCGAATGGGTGGGACCGACGCTCGGCGAGCACACCGACCAGTTGCTCGCCGGCCTGGGCTACGATCCGGCCGCGATCGGCGCGCTGCGCGAGCAGGGTGCCATCTGAAAGCGCTGCTACGCAGTACCGGCCTCGGCTTGCTGCTCGTGGCATTGCTGGGAATTTCCGGTGTGATCGAAGCCAGGGAGCGCCTGACCTGGCTGTTGCGCGACCTGCCGCCCTTGACCATCTTCGAAGGTTCGCAAAAGGGCCAGGGCGCGGTGGATCAACTGCTCGCCCGGTTGATCGAGCAAATGCCCGAATACGACCACAGCATCCTGCGGGTCAACCGGGCTCGCGCCATGCAGATGCTCGCAGAGCCCAGCTTCACCTGCGACCCGACCCTGCTATGGACCCCGGAGCGGGCGAAATTCATTTATTTCTCGGTGCCGAGCATGGGTACCCTGAGCAACGGCCTGATCGTGCGCAAGCAGGATGCGGCAATGGTCGAGCCGTTCCTGGTGGACGGCAAGGTCGATCTGCAGCGCCTGCTGGCCAGCGGCTCGTCGCGCCTGGGCATGGTTGCCGAACGTAGCTACAGCCCGCCGGTGGACATGCTGCTCAAGGCCGCCCCGCCCGCCACCCTGACCGCGCACTACGGCAACGACGCGATGCGCAGCCTGCTGCAGATGCAGCATCTGGGGCGCCTGAAGTGGTTGCTGGGGTATTGGACGGAAGTACGCTACCTCAGTGTCGAGTCGGACCAGCCGCTGGACGACCTGGCCTTCTATCCGATCCAGGGCATGGCCCAGTACCAGTTCATCCATGTTGGCTGCTCGGATACCCCGCAAGGACGCGAGGCCGTCAGCCATATCGACCGCTTGTTGCTGGAGATGCGCGAACAACGCCTGCCACCGCTGTACGCCGCATGGCTCGACGAACAGACCCGCAAGGCCTACCTGGAGGACGCGCGGCATTTCTTCGTCGAAGACCATCCGTAGCAGCAAAAAAGAAACCCCGAACGGTGGGGAGCCCGATCGGGGTTAAACGCTGGCCCTTGGATGGCCTTGCGTAGAGGCGGTGCGCAGGCATCGGAGCAAAATGCCAGTTCGCCACCTGTATAACGTCTGAGTGTCGTCTGCGCCAAAGGTTCCCTTACAGGCTGGCCGACAACTCGCGCCCCTGCCGGGCATGCTGCCAGGCGGCGATCACGCAGGGCTGCAAGCGCCCTTCGGCGATGCGCAGGTCACGCTGCAGGCCGTCTACCAGGTCCACCAGCAGGCGCTGGTCCTGCAGCTGGCCGGCCGGTGTGGTGCGCTGCAAAACCTGAAAACCATTCTCGTCACGCAACGACAGCGTGAAATTGCCCGTCCCCAGGGGCTCCAGGATGACCTGATAAGGTGCCAATGCTTCATTGAGCAACAAGCTGACAGATTCCATCTTGTTCACTTAATCACCTCGTTAGAACCAAGTGGTCTTTGACTGACCCCGCCAATCTCGAAAAAGTTCGACACCACGGGCTTTCACCGGGGGATTCACGGGAGCATGCCCGGCAAAGATGACAGCTTGAACATGTCCTCCCTTGCAGCAATATCAAAAAGCCATCAACGATTCAAGCCACGCCTTGCTGGCCATTGGTCGAAGGCTCGCGGGCATCGATCCATTGGAGCAATTCGCCGCCAGACATCGGCCAGGCGATGAAACCGCCCTGCAGGCAGGAACCGCCAAGCCCCTGTGCGGCGTGCCAGTCGGCCAGGGTGTCGACATCCTCCACCACCACGTCCAGTGCGCTGCGCCGGGCCAGGATCAAGGCCGAGGCCACCACGGCTGCCTTCTTGCCATCCTCGGCCATGCCACGGACGAACTCCCCGGGAAGCTTCACCTCGCTGAGCGGCAGGTCGAACAGTTGCCGGAGGTTGGCGGCACCACGGCCGAAGCCGTCCAGGCACAATTTGCAGCCGAGCTGGCGCAGGTCCGCCAGGCGTTGCAAGTGCACCGCATCGAGATCGGCGCAGTGGGATTCGGCGAGTTCGAGGGTCAAGGCACTGGCCGGCAGTCGATGCTGCAGCAGCATGGCGCGCAAGCGTTCGGCGAACGTATCGTCGAGCAGGCTCGGCGTAGGCAGGTTCACCGCCACCGGCATCGGGCGCCGGTCTTCCAGGCGGATCGCCGCGCTGAGTGCCACGGCCTTTTCCAGCACATGCCAGGTCAGCATTTCCAGCAGCCCGGCGCCCTGCAGCGCGACGAAGAACTGGCCCGGGGTGAGCGAGCCCAGGGTCGGATGCTGCCAGCGTACCGAGGCTTCGACACCCAACAGGATGCCCTCTTTGTCGACCTTGGGTTGGTAGCGGACTTTCCACTGCCCCCGGGAATGGGCCAGCTGTTCCGGGGAAAGCCGGTTCAGTTCGAAGATTCGCGCAGTAGCTTCGGGCGCGGGCGGTTCGCCGATGCGTTCCATGTAATCACTGAGCAAGCGATGCAGCAGCGCCCCGCTGGCCGGTTTCTGCACACAGCCTAGCAGGCGCAGGCCGAGTTGAGGGGCAAGTTCGGCAATGTTGTCGAGCAGCGCCGGCTCGGCGTCGCTGAGCACGATCACTGCCGCAGCCAGTCGGTTTTGCGCCAGGTAGCGGATCAGCGCCAGGCCGTCCGGGCCGTCCATGTACAGGTCGCAGATCGCCACGTCTACCGGACCACGGCGCTCCAGCATCTGCATGGCCGCCGCAACCGACTCGGCGACAAGCACATCGAACACGCCATTGGCATTGAGCATCTGGTGCAGGGCCATGAGCTGAAAGGGATGGTCTTCGAGGATCAGGACCTTGAGCGAGTGCATTGGGCAGGCCTCCGTGATGGCACGAAGCTGCGACTCTAGGGAAAGTGTGCGAGGCGACCTATAGGAAAAATCCGAAAGAACGGTGAATATTTCCGACTAGGGATCTGACGGTAGATCAGGAAATGGCTGCCTTGTGCGCTTGGTATCTGCGGCGGCAGGATTGTTGGTGTATGCAAGCCCAGGGAGCCTTTCAATGACGATCAACCCGATCCGTACCGATGACGATTTGCGCGCTGCACTGGAACGGCTTGAAGCCATTTATCAGGCGGAGCGTGAAACGCCCGAAGCCATTGAAATGGAGGCGTTGGTGGCTGCGATCAGTGTGTATGAAAGCGAGCACTACTTACTGGCTGATCGCAGGATTACGTAGGAGCGTCTGCCATCGGCCCGAGATGTGTAGATACCCATGCTCATCGCTGGCAAGCCAGCTCCCACAGGTTTCTCGGCCAGCCGTAGATTTTGTGTTCGACACGGTCACTGTGGGAGCTGGCTTGCCAGCGATTGCGGTGGTGCGGCTACGAGAGTAATCGCGGGTGCCCCCCACAGGGTACGCGTTGTGCCTTGGAACTGTTCTCTGTACGACAGCGCAGCCCGAAAGGCTGGGCGGACTCCCACAGGTCCTGTGAATGCCGCACCTTGTGTGACTGGCTTGCCGGACCGCTGCACCGCAGTGATGAGGCCAGCGATTTGCCGGCACTCACGCATTAAAAAGCCCGTCACTGAGGACGGGCTTTCTTCACCGCGTACCGCTTACAGCGGCTTGCCACGATTGCCGTGCTGACTTACGAACGCCTGGACCTTGCCCAGGTCATTGGCCAGTACGGTGCACTTTTCCTCCCGCGAGAACAGGTCTGCCAGGTGCGCTGGCAGTTCCAGTGCCTTGCCGACACCGGCCTTTTCCACCGCTTCCGGGAATTTGACCGGATGCGCGGTGCCGAGCACCACCATTGGGGTGTCCAGGCTGCGGCGGCATTCGCGGGCGGCCTTGACGCCAATGGCGGTGTGCGGGTCCAGCACTTCGCCAGTCTGGGCGAAGACTTCGGCGATGGTTTCGCAGGTCTGTGCGTCGTCCACGGCCAGGGAGTCGAACAGCTTGCGCGCTTCGGTCCAGCGATCCTGCTCGACGCTGAAGCCGCCACCCTGCTTGAAGCTGGCCATCAGTTCGGCGATCGCCGCGCCGTTGCGGCCGTGCAGGTCGAACAGCAGGCGCTCGAAGTTCGAGGAAACCATGATGTCCATGGACGGCGACAGGGTCGCGTGCAGGGTTTCCTTGACGTACTGGTTGCCGCTCATGAAGCGGTGCAGGATGTCGTTGCGGTTGGTGGCGACGATCAGTTGGCTGATCGGCAGGCCCATGTTGCGCGCCAGGTAGCCGGCGAAGATGTCGCCGAAGTTGCCGGTCGGCACCGAAAACGCCACGGAACGGGCCGGGCCGCCGAGCTGCAGGGCCGCGTGGAAGTAGTAGACGATCTGGGCCATGATCCGCGCCCAGTTGATCGAGTTGACCGCCACCAGGCGAGTGCCCTTGAGGAAGCCCTGGTCGGCGAAGCTGGCCTTGACCATTTCCTGGCAGTCGTCGAAGTTGCCTTCGATGGCGATGTTATGGATGTTCTCGCCCATGATGGTGGTCATCTGGCGGCGCTGCACTTCCGACACACGCTGGTGCGGGTGGAGGATGAAGATGTCGACGTTGTCGCAGCGACGGCAGCCTTCGATGGCCGCAGAACCGGTGTCGCCGCTGGTGGCACCGATGATCACCACGCGCTCGCCGCGCTTGGCCAGGACGTGGTCCAGCAGGCGGCCGAGCAGTTGCAGGGCGAAGTCCTTGAACGCCAGGGTCGGGCCGTGGAACAGCTCGAGCACCCACTCGTTGCTGTTCAACTGGCGCAGCGGTGCCACTGCGGCGTGGGCGAACTCGCCGTAGGTTTCTTCGAGGATCTTCTTGAAATCGGCATCGGCGATGCTGCCGGTAACGAACGGACGCATCACCCGGAACGCCAGCTCGTGGTACGGCAGGCCGGCCCAGGAAGCGATCTCTTCCTGGGTGAAGCGCGGAAGGTTTTCCGGAACGTAGAGGCCACCGTCACTGGCGAGGCCCGCCAGCAGGACGTCTTCGAAATTCAGGGCAGGAGCCTGGCCACGGGTACTGATATAGCGCATTTGGGCAAACCTATGATTCAAGCGGCGGGCCTCGGCCCGCCGCAGACGATTAATTGAGCTGTTCGACGCGGATCCGCACGACCTTGCCGACCACATCCTGCAGGGCTTCCAGGGCGACGATGGCATCGTTCATGCGCTGTTCCTGCACCTCGTGGGTAAGCAGGATCATCGGTACCAGGCCGTCCTGTTCCTCGACGTCCTTCTGCATGATCGATTCGATGTTGATGCCACGCTCGGAGAGGATGCTCGCTACCTGCGCCAGTACGCCCGGGTGGTCCTTGGCCTGGATGCGCAGGTAGTACGCGGTCTGGCAGGCTTCGATCGGCAGGATCGGGTGGGCGGACAGCGAGTCCGGCTGGAAGGCCAGGTGCGGTACGCGGTTTTCCGGGTCGGAGGTCATGGCGCGAACCACGTCCACCAGGTCGGCGACCACCGAGGAAGCGGTTGGCTCCATGCCGGCGCCGGCACCGTAGAACAGGGTCGAACCCGCGGCGTCGCCGTTGACCATCACTGCGTTCATCACGCCGTTGACGTTGGCGATCAGGCGGTCGGCCGGGATCAGGGTCGGGTGCACCCGCAGCTCGATGCCGGCGGCGGTGCTGCGCGCAACGCCGAGGTGCTTGATGCGGTAGCCCAGGGCTTCGGCGTAGTTCACGTCGGCGGTGGTCAGCTGGGTGATGCCTTCGGTGTAGGCCTTGTCGAACTGCAGCGGGATGCCGAAGGCGATGGACGCGAGGATGGTCAGCTTGTGCGCGGCATCGATGCCTTCGACGTCGAAGGTCGGGTCGGCTTCGGCGTAACCCAGGGCCTGGGCTTCGGCCAGCACGTCAGGGAAGGTACGGCCCTTCTCGCGCATCTCGGTAAGGATGAAGTTGCCGGTGCCGTTGATGATGCCGGCAACCCAGTTGATGCGGTTGGCCGACAGGCCTTCGCGGATCGCCTTGATCACCGGGATGCCGCCGGCCACGGCCGCCTCGAAGGCGACGATGACGCCCTTCTCGCGGGCGCGGGCGAAGATTTCGTTGCCGTGCACCGCGATCAACGCCTTGTTCGCGGTGACCACGTGCTTGCCATTGTCGATGGCCTTGAGCACCAGGTCGCGGGCCACGGTGTAGCCGCCAATCAGTTCAATGACGATATCGATATCGGGGTTGCTCGCTACCTCGAACACGTCAGCGGTAATGGGGGTACCGGTAATCTGGCAGTTCGGGTTGGGCGAACGCATGGCAATCTGTGCCACTTCGATTCCACGCCCGGCGCGGCGGGCGATTTCCTCGGCGTTACGCTTAAGTACATTGAAGGTTCCGCCACCGACGGTCCCCAACCCACAGATGCCTACTTTGACCGGTTTCACTGTGAACTCCCCATTGAACGGCCAGCCCCTCGGCCAGCCGTGAAAAAAGCCGTCTCCCCATGAAGACGGCCCACTGATTGATTACATTACTTGGCGCCGGCCAGGGCCAGCGCGGCCACTTGCTTGGCCGGCTGGTAGCCCGGGATCACCTGGCCATCCTCGAGGACGATGGCCGGGGTGCCGTTGACACCGATCGACTGGCCCATGGCGAACTGCTTGCTCACCGGGTTCTCGCACTTGGCGGCCTTGATTTCCTTGCCGCCGATCATCTTGTCGAGGGCCGAGTTGCGGTCCTTGGAACACCAGACCGCCTGCAGCTGTTCATCACCCGGCGAGCCGAGGCCCTGGCGCGGGAAGGCGACATAGCGCACTTCGACACCGAGCCTGTTCAGTTCGGCGACTTCTTCGTGCAGCTTGTGGCAATACGGGCAGGTGGTGTCGGTAAAGACGGTGATATGCGACTTGGCCTGGCCCTTGGCCGGATAGACCACCATGTCAGAGGTCGGAATGCCGTTGATGGTCTTGGCGATGCCGGCACGCTCGGACTTCTCGGTGAGGTTCACCGGCTGGCCGTCCTTCACCTCGTACAGGTTGCCCTGCACCACATACTGGCCGTTAGCACTGGCATACAGGACGCGACCGCCCTGCAGCTTGACTTCGTACAGGCCGTTGAACGGGCTCTTTTCGATGCTCTCCACCGGGATGTCGGCAGCCAGCGACTTCAGCGTTTCGCGAATCGCCTTGTCGGCCTCGTCGGCCACGGCGAACGAGGTGACCAGCGCCAGGGCGGCGGCCGCGAGGGTCTGGATCAAGCGCATGAGGGGAAAACTCCTTGCATAGGACCGGAATAGGGACGCCCGTGCTGAAAACGCGGGATTTCGCCGGCCCAGGACGTGAACATTGGAAGACTACCACATTCACTGCCCTGTACACGGGCCGTCGAGAAGCCGAATAGCGGCTAGCCCCGTGGATGATGACGGGCATGCAGCTCCTGCAGGCGGGCCTTGGCGACATGGGTATAGATCTGGGTGGTGGAGAGATCGCTATGGCCGAGGAGCATCTGCACCACCCTCAGGTCGGCGCCGTGGTTGAGCAGGTGAGTGGCAAAGGCGTGGCGCAGGGTGTGCGGCGACAGCGTCTTGCCGATACCGGCGACTTTCGCGTGGTGCTTGATACGGTGCCAGAAGGTCTGGCGAGTCATCTGCTCGCCCCGCTGGCTGGGAAACAGCACATCACTGGGCTGCCCCTTGAGCAGGTCGGCCCGCCCATCGCGCAGGTAGCGCTCGATCCACAGCACCGCCTCCTCGCCCATGGGTACCAGGCGCTCCTTGCTGCCCTTGCCCATCACCCGCAGCACGCCCTGGCGCAGGTTGATCTGGTCGAGGGTCAGGCTGACCAGTTCGGTTACCCGCAGGCCACAGGCATACAGCACCTCGAGCATGGCGCGGTCGCGCTGGCCGATGGCTTCGCTGAGATCCGGGGCCCGCAACAGGGCTTCCACATCCGCTTCGGACAGGGACTTGGGCAATGGTCGCCCCAACTGCGGCATGTCCACCTGCAGGGTCGGATCGACCTCTATCAGCTTTTCCCGCAGCAGATAACGATAGAAACCACGCGCACCGGAGAGGAAACGCGCCGTGGAACGGGGCTTGTACCCCTGGTCCAGGCGCCATGCCAGGTGATCGAGGATCAGCTCGCGGCCCGCGTCTGGCAGGGCGATGCCCTTGTCCTGCAACCAGCCGTTAAACAGGGCGAGGTCGCTGCGATAGGAGGCACGGGTGTTGTCTGAAAGGCCTTTCTCGAGCCACAAGGCATCGAGGAACTGGTCGATCAGGGGATGGTCGATGGCGGGCATGACAACTCGGAAAACACAGGATGAAAACGCTGAAAGACCGCTAGTCTTCCATAACCATGCCGGCATAGGGAAATCCGAATGAGCGAGCAACAGATCCTGCTGACGTTTGGCGGCATAGGGCTGGCGGCACTGGGCTGCCAGTGGCTGGCCTGGCGCCTGAAGCTGCCGGCGATCCTCTTTCTCCTGCTTGGCGGCATCCTTGTCGGTCCGGTGCTGGGCTGGCTCGATCCGCAGGCCATGTTCGGCCCGTTGCTGATGCCGCTGGTATCCCTGGCGGTGGCTTTGATCCTGTTCGAGGGCAGCCTGACCCTGCACCTCTCGCAATGGCGCGATATCGGCGCCGTCGTGCAGCGCATGGTGACCCTCGGGGCACTGGCGACCTGGATCGTCATCGCCCTGGCCACCCACTGGCTGCTGGGTTTCGACTGGCCGCTGGCGGTGCTGTTCGGCACCCTTACCCTGGTCACCGGTCCGACGGTGATCGTACCCATGCTGCGGGTAGTGCGTCCCAAGGCGACCATCGCCAATATCCTGCGCTGGGAAGGAATCGTCATCGACCCGATCGGCGCACTGCTGGCCGTGGTGGTGTACAGCTTCATCATTGCCAGCGCCGCCGACGAAGGCCTGAGCCAGAGCCTGAAGACCTTCGCCGGGGTGCTGTTCTGCGGTTGCGCCTTTGGCGCGGCGGGTGGCTGGTTGCTCGGTCAGGTGATGCGCGAACAATGGCTGCCGGAATACCTGCACAACCTGGCTTCGCTGGCGGCGGTGCTGGGAATTTTCGTCGCGGCCAACCAGGTCATGGCCGAATCCGGGCTGCTGGCGGTCACGGTCATGGGCATGTGGCTGGCCAATATGAAAGGCGTGGATGTGCGGCAGATCCTGCATTTCAAGGAAAACCTCAGCGTGCTGTTGATTTCCGGGCTGTTCATCCTGCTGGCAGCGCGTCTCGACCTGAACGCCCTGCTCGGTCTTGGCCCCGCAGTGCTGGCTCTACTGCTGGTCATCCAGTTGATTGCCCGGCCGCTGAATGTCGCCCTTTCGACCTGGGGGTCGCCGCTGACCTGGCGGGAGCGCGCTTTGCTGGCCTGGGTCGCGCCGCGGGGCATAGTCGCTGCTGCCGTGTCGGCGATCTTCGCCATCCGCCTGGATGAAGCCGGGCATGAAGGCGCCCTGCTCCTGGTGCCACTGACCTTCGCCGTGATCATCGGCACTGTGGTCCTGCAAAGTGCTACCGCACGTCCCCTGGCGCGCCTGCTGAAAGTGGCGGACCCGGCGCCCAGCGGTTTCCTCATCGTCGGCGCCAACCCGCCGGCGCGGGCCATCGGCAAGGCGTTGCAGGAGATGGGCTGCCGGGTACTGCTGACCGACTCCAGCTGGGAGAACATCTGCGCGGCGCGCATGGACGGGCTACCGACCTATTTCGGCAACCCGGCGTCACAACATGCTGAAGTCCACCTGGATCTGGTCGGCCTCGGGCATCTGCTCGGGCTGTCCTCCGCCGGCGAGCTGAATGCGCTGGCGTGCATGCGCTTCCGTCATGAGTTCGGCCCGCAACGCCTGTTCGCCCTGGCCAGCGGCCTTGAGGTCAGGCGCAGCGACAAGCACCGTGCCAGTCACTAACACCGTGGCGAGGCCCTGGGCAGCCAGGCACTGACCTATGTGCAACTGGCCAACCAGTTGCACCAGGGCGCCGAGCTATACAGCACGCACCTTACCGAGGCATTTGGCTGGGAGGCCTATCAAGCGTTGCATGGCGAGCGAGCGACGCTGTTGTTCGCCCGTGATGCCCAGGGCTGGGTGCATGTGTTCAGCCCGGACAGCCAGCCCAGGCCGGGAACCGGCTGGACATTGCTGGCGTTGATCCAGCCTCGGGACTGAGACGGGCTCAGAAGCCGGGCAATACCAAGGAGCGACGCGGCCCCTGTGGGAGCTGGCTTGCCAGCGATAGCTATGGTGAATTCACTAGAGCTATCGCTGGCAAGCCAGCTCCCACAGGGGCCGTGGCGATCTTGAAAATGCAAAAAGGGCAGCCCGAGGGCTGCCCTTTCTTTCGCAAAGGTCGGACTGGACTCAGGCCAGTTTTTCCTTGATGCGAGCTGCTTTACCGGACAGGTCACGCAGGTAGTACAGCTTGGCTTTACGCACGTCACCACGACGTTTCACGGCCAGGCTGTCGATTTGCGGGCTGTAGGTCTGGAAAGTACGCTCAACGCCAACACCGTTGGAGATCTTGCGAACGGTGAACGCGCTGTTCAGACCACGGTTGCGCTTGGCGATTACAACGCCTTCGAACGCCTGCAGACGGGAACGATCGCCTTCCTTCACTTTCACCTGAACGACGATGGTGTCGCCCGGGGCAAAGGTAGGGATCTCTTTGCTCATCTGCTCAGCTTCGATCTGCTGAATGATTTTGTTGGTCATCTTGTGCTCCTAAGGCAAATCACGGATTTACCATCGATACGTTAACTATCGTCCCGCTCGCGGATGTATTCCTCGAGCAGCTTCTTCTCTTCTCCAGAAAGTGAGCGACTTTCCAGAAGATCGGCGCGTCGTTCCCAGGTCCGCCCAAGGGACTGCTGCAAACGCCAACGCCGGATGTGTGCATGGTTGCCACTGAGCAACACGTCGGGTACACGCTGATCCGCATACACCTCGGGTCGGGTGTAGTGCGGGCAATCCAGCAGACCGTCGGTGAAGGAATCCTCCTCCGCCGAGTCCACATGCCCTAAAGCTCCGGGCAGCAGCCGCGTAACCGCATCGATCAGGACCATCGCCGGCAGCTCGCCGCCAGACAGTACATAGTCGCCAATCGACCACTCTTCATCGACATGAGCCTCGATAAAGCGCTCGTCGATGCCTTCGTAACGACCGGCAATCAGAATCAACGATTCATGGGTTGCCAGGTCCTTGACCGCCGACTGGTTCAGCTTGCGGCCTTGTGGCGAGAGGTAGATCACCTTCGCCGCTCCTCCGGTTGCCTGCCTGGCCTCGACCAGGGCGTCTTCCAGAGGCTTGATCTTCATCACCATGCCCGGACCACCGCCAAAAGGCCGATCATCCACCGTGTGGTGACGATCCGTGGTGTAGTCCCGCGGGTTCCAGCAGGTCAGTTGCAACAACCCCTGTTTCACCGCGCGGCTGGTAATGCCGTACTCACTGATGGCCGAGAACATCTCGGGGAACAACGTGATGACTTCTACGCGCAGGCTCGCCATCGCTTAGAAATCCGCATCCCATTCGACCCTCATCTCACCCGCCGCCAGGTCGATTGCCAACACGCACTGCCGGGTATAAGGCAGTAGCCGTTCACGATCATCCAGGCTGCCAGCACAGGGCTTGACCACCATTACATCGTTCGCGCCGGTCTCCAACAGGTGATCAACCTTGCCGAACAGTTGTCCGTCCTGGTTGATGACACTCAGGCCCACGAGCTGGTACCAGTAGTACTCGTCGTTGGCCAGGTTGGGCAAAAGGCTTCTCGAGATACAGATCTCGAAACCGCTCAGAAGACGTGCTTCGTCGCGATCGTCCAGCCCCTTGAGCTTGGCGACCAGATCCTTTTGACCGGATCGGCCCTTGACCAGCTCTACCTGCTTGACCACGCCTTCGCGCCGAAGCGTCCAGTGGCGGTACTGCAACAGGTTGTCGATCGGATCGGTAAAGGAAAACACCTTCACCTCGCCGCGAACGCCGTGTACCGAAAAAATCTTGCCGACGACGATCAGGTCGTCCGCATTTTCTGGCGTCGCGTTCATATTGCTCAGGCAGCGGCCTTGGCAGCTTCCTTCAGCAGCTGAGCAACGCGCTCAGACGGCTGGGCACCTTGAGACAGCCAGTAGGTGGCACGCTCCTGGTTTACGGACAGCTTGACTTCTGCGCCCGAAGCAATCGGGTTGAAGAAGCCGATACGCTCAACGAAACGACCGTCGCGCGCATTGCGGCTGTTGGTCACGGTGAGGTGGTAGAATGGGCGCTTTTTGGAGCCGCCACGGGCAAGACGGATGGTTACCATGTGAACATCGTTCCTGTAGTCGGTGCTGCAAATCTATAGGCCAAACGGGTACGGGTACCCGAAAGGCCGCATATTCTCAAGGAATACACGGGCTTTTGCAAATGCCTTTTTTCTGGAAAACGCCTGCCTGTCATACAGATCTGCAATGAAGCCACTCTTCATAGAGATGGCCATGTCCCCGCCGCGAGGCGGGTTCCGGGCGCGGCCCCGGTAATCGAGGCCGCACCGCGAATCGGGTTTACAGCTTGGGCATGCCGCCGCCGGGCATCATGCCGCCCAGGCCGCGCATCATCTTGGCCATGCCGCCCTTGGCAGAAAACTTCTTCATCATCTTCTGCATCTGCTTGTGCTGCTTGATGAGGCGGCCGATGTCCTGCACCTGGGTGCCGGAACCGATGGCGATCCGGCGCTTGCGCGAACCGCTGATCAGGTCAGGGTCACGGCGCTCGGCCGGGGTCATCGAGTTGATGATCGCTTCCATCTGCTTGAACTGCTTCTCGGCCGCCCCCTGGGCGTTGCCCATCTGCGCCAGGTTGACCCCACCGATGCTCGGCAGCTTGTCCATCAGGCCGCCGAGGCCGCCCATGTTCTTCATCTGTTGCAGCTGGTCGCGGAAGTCCTCGAGATCGAAGCCCTTGCCCTTCTTCAGCTTCTTGGCCAGCTTGTCGGCCTTGGCCTTGTCGATGTTCTGCTCGGCCTGCTCGATCAGGCTGAGCACGTCGCCCATGCCGAGGATGCGCGAGGCGATACGGTCCGGGTGGAACGGCTCCAGGGCCTCGGTCTTCTCGCCCATGCCGATGAACTTGATCGGCTTGCCGGTGATGGCACGCACCGACAGGGCGGCACCGCCACGGGCGTCACCGTCGACCTTGGTCAGCACCACGCCGGTCAACGGCAGGGCATCGCCGAAGGCCTTAGCCGTGTTGGCAGCGTCCTGGCCGGTCATGGCGTCGACCACGAACAGGGTCTCGACCGGCTTGACCGCAGCGTGCAGGTCCTTGATCTCGGTCATCATGTCGGCGTCGATATGCAGACGGCCGGCGGTGTCGACGATGACCACGTCGATGAATTTCAGCTTGGCTTCACGGATCGCCGCTTCGGCGATGGCCACGGGCTTCTGGCTGATGTCGGACGGGAAGAAGGTCACGCCGATGTCGTTGGCCAGGGTTTCCAGCTGCTTGATCGCTGCAGGGCGATAGACGTCGGCAGAGACGACCATGACGGTCTTCTTCTTGCGTTCCTTGAGGAAGCGCGCCAGCTTGCCGGCGGTGGTGGTCTTGCCCGCACCCTGCAGACCGGCCATCAGCACCACGGCAGGCGGCGCGGCGTTCAGGCTCAGGTCCTCGTTGGCCGCGCCCATCAGTTCTTCGAGTTCGGCCTGGACGATCTTCACGAAGGCCTGGCCCGGGGTCAGGCTGCGGGAAACCTCGGTACCGACCGCACGCTCCTTGACCTTGTTGACGAAATCCTTGACCACCGGCAGGGCGACGTCGGCCTCGAGCAACGCCATGCGCACTTCACGCAGGGTGTCTTTGATGTTGTCTTCGTTCAGCTTGGCCTTGCCGGTGACATGGCGCAGCGTCTGTGACAGACGATCGGTCAGGTTTTCAAACATGGGGATCCTTTCAGGCTCTGTGGAACCGGGGTTTAGCCAGCCGTGGGCACGGACAGGGGCGCGATTATAGCGAAGACTCGCGCCAGCGCACACCATGGTGCAGGACCGGAGCGCACCGACCGTCTACCACCATGCTTCCTAGGGGGCCGGGTTCTATGCCAAACTCCTCGACTTTCGGGCTTGCCTAACAGGACTTATGCTCCCCTTGTCACCCAGCTTGCTACCCAACCTGATTGCCGCCTGCCTTTACGCCGCCGCGATCATCCTCCAAGGCACCGGCCTGGCCCGCGGTGTCAAGGCCGACAAACGGCTGCTCGGCCTGCTCGGCGCCCTGGCCGTGCTCGCCCAGGGCACCGCGCTGTTCTGGCAACTGCTTACCCCCCTGGGCCTGAGCCTGGACTTCTTCAGCGCCGCGAGCCTGATCGCCACCGCCGTGATCGCCATCACCCTGATCGCCTGCCTGCGCATCCCGGTGGAAAACCTGCTCCTGCTGCTCTTCCCCCTCGGCCTGCTGACCGCGCTGATCGCCCAGTTCGCGCCGTCCGGCACGGTGCCGCTGGTCAACGAAGAGCCCGGCATCCTCGCCCATATCCTCCTGTCGATCCTGGCCTACGGCCTGTTCACCATCGCGGTGTTCCAGGCGCTGTTGCTGCTGGTGCAGGATCACCAGCTCAAGCACAAGCATCCGTCCGGCCTGATCCGCAACTTCCCGCCGTTGCAGACCATGGAAAGCCTGCTGTTCGGCTTCCTCTGGGCCGGCTGGGGGCTGCTCTCACTGTCGCTGGTGTCCGGCTGGCTGTTCCTCGACAACCTGTTCGCCCAGCACCTGGTGCACAAGACCCTGCTGTCCTGCGTCGCCTGGGTGGTGTTCGGCGTCCTGTTGTGGGGCCGCACCCGCCTGGGCTGGCGCGGACACAAGGCAATCCGCTGGACCCTGGCCGGCTTCTGCCTGCTGATGCTGGCCTACTTCGGCAGCAAGCTGGTACGCGAATTCATCCTGCATATCTGACGAGCGATCGATGAACACTCTGCCGCTGGCTCCGCTATTCGGGCTACTGGCCCTGGCCTTGTTGTGGTCGGCACTGTTCAGTGCGGTTGATAGTGCACGCCAGCGCCTGGCCAGGGTTCGCGACCAGGATCGCCATCCAGCCCTCGACAGCATTCCGGAGCAGGCCCTGGTGCTCGGCGCCACCCTCGGCAAATTGCTGGTGCTCGCCCTCGCGGCCCTCGCCGGCCTGCACTGCCAGGGCGAGCGTGGTTTCTGGCTGGGCTGCCTGGGTGCCGCCCTGCTCCTGCTGGTCTGCGCCGAGTACCTGCCGCGACAACTGGCGCGGCGCAATCCGGAGGCGTTCATCAGCCTCGGCATGATCCTCAGGTTCCCGCTCTACCTGCTGCAGCCCCTGGCCCGCCTGCTGGACGGCATCGCCCGCCTGATCGTACGGCCATTCGCGGTCAGGCCTGCGGTGGTCAACCATCACCAGCCCGACGATTCGCTGCCGGATGATAGTGATCAGGACAGCGAGAAACCGGACGCCCGCACCCTGCCCGCCAGCCTGCTGGCCCTGGAAAAGATCACGGTCAACCACATCCTGGTCCCGCGCAGCGAGGTGGACGGCGTCAACCTCGACGAGACCATCGAAGAAATCACTGCCCGCCTGATCGCCTGCAAGCACACGCGCCTGCCGGTGTTCCACAGTGATATCAACCAGGTCCAGGCGGTGTTGAACATACGCCACGTCGCCCACTTGCTGCCCAATGCAGAACTGACCTTCAAGAACCTGCTGGCCGCCTGCTACGAGCCATACTTCGTCCCGGAAAGCACCCCGCTGCAACTGCAGTTGCTGAATTTCCACAAGCAGCAGCGGCGCATGGGCATCGTCGTTGACGAGTACGGCGAAGTGCAGGGCATCGTCACCCTGGAAGACATCCTTGAAGAGATAGTCGGCGAGTTCGAGGAACAGGATCGCCACGACAATCCGCATATCCACCCACAAGCCGACGGACGCTATGTGATCGAAGGCGCCGTCGCCATCCGCGAACTGAACCGCTGTCTCGGCTGGCACCTGCCCAGCGACGGCCCGAAAACCCTCAACGGCCTGGTGACCGAAGCACTGGAAAGCATTCCGGACAGTGCGGTGTGCCTGAAGATCGGCCGTTATCGCCTGGAAATCCTCGAAACCGAGGACAACCGCGCCAGCCGGATACTGGTCTGGACCGTCACCCGCCCCGCGGCCTGATCCGCCGCAGCGCTGGCGCACGAGCCAGACACATTCGGTATCGAATCTGGCTATACTCGACACACGCTTACCCAGCCCTGCCGTCGCGCCCGCTACCCGCACCCGGCGCTTTGCGGCCACTGCGCACCGCCCGCATGGCGCTTTACCGGTACTGCTTCACACCCCGAACAGTGCCCGCGCCCGCCCCCACCCCGACAGGGCGTATGCTCGGCGACGCGAGTCATACCTATAAATACGCTCCGGCCCCTCGCCATTCACCCGGCAAGGTCGCCAGAAGAGCACTCGACCGTCAGGGGTTCACCAGATGACAACCAGCAGCACCTACAACGAGACGGACGCCGTGCCGTCCGGCAACTCGCCTGCCCGTGTCGCCACTGCCAGCTTCATCGGCACCGCCATCGAGTTCTATGACTTCTACGTGTATGCCACCGCCGCCGCCCTGGTGATCGGACCGGTATTCTTTCCGCAGACCTCGGGCACGGCACAAATGCTGTCGGCCTTCCTCACCTTCGGTATCGCGTTCCTTGCCCGGCCACTGGGCTCGGCCTTGTTCGGCCATTTCGGCGACCGCATCGGCCGCAAGTCGACACTGGTCGCCTCGCTGCTGCTGATGGGCGTGTGTACCACGCTGATCGGGGTCCTGCCGGGACATGACAGCATCGGCATCTGGGCGCCGATCCTGCTTTGCGTGCTGCGCTTCGGCCAGGGCCTGGGCCTTGGCGGCGAATGGGGCGGCGCGGCGCTGCTGGCCACGGAGAACGCACCGAAGAACAAACGCGCCTGGTTCGGCATGTTCCCGCAACTGGGCCCGTCCATCGGCTTCCTTGCCGCCAACGGCCTGTTCCTGGCGCTGGCCATGCTCCTCAGCGACGAGGACTTCCGTGCCTGGGGCTGGCGCATTCCGTTCCTGCTCAGCGCCGCGCTGGTCATCGTCGGCCTGTACGTGCGCCTGAAGCTCGAAGAAACCCCGGTCTTCGCCAAGGCCATCGCCCGCCACGAGCGGGTGAAAATGCCAGTGGTCGAACTGTTCGCCCAATACTGGCTGCCGGTGCTGCTGGGCGCGCTGGCCATGGTGGTGTGCTACGCGCTGTTCTACATCTCCACGGTATTTTCCCTGAGCTACGGCGTATCGACGCTGGGCTACACCCGGGAAACCTTCCTTGGCCTGCTGTGCTTCGCCGTGCTCTTCATGGCCTTGGCCACGCCCCTGTCGGCCTGGCTCAGCGACCGTTACGGGCGCAAGCCGGTGCTGATCGTCGGTGCGCTGCTGGCCATCGCCTCGGGCTTCGCCATGGAGCCGCTGCTGACCTCGGGCTCCACCGCCGGGGTGGCGCTGTTCCTGGCCATCGAGCTGTTCCTGATGGGTGTGACCTTCGCCCCGATGGGCGCGCTGCTGCCGGAGCTGTTCCCGACCCATGTGCGCTACACCGGCGCATCGGCGGCCTACAACCTGGGCGGCATCGTCGGCGCCTCCGCCGCGCCGTTCTTCGCACAGAAGCTGGTGGTGATGGGTGGTTTGAGCTGGGTGGGGGGTTATGTTTCGGCGGCGGCCCTGCTGAGCCTGATTGCCGTGCTGTGCCTGAAGGAAACCCGGCACTCGGATCTGTAGCGAAAAACGGGGCGGACCTTGCGATCCGCCCCGTTTGCTTGAGCCTTACAGCTCGACGTTCACCGCTTGCGAAGCGCGGGTCGCCTTGGCCCGGGCCGCTTCGATCGACTCGTCACGGGCAAGGCATACGCCCATGCGCCGTTGGCCGTTGACTTCCGGCTTGCCGAACAGACGCAGTGCGGTGTCCGGCTCGGCCAGGGCCGCGCCGAGGTTATCGAAGGCGGTCTGCTGCGACGTGCCCTCCACCAGGATCACTGCCGAGGCCGAAGGGCCGAACTGACGGATCGCCGGGATCGGCAGGCCGAGGATGGCCCGTGCGTGCAGGGCGAACTGCGACAGGTCCTGGGAAATCAGGGTGACCAGGCCGGTGTCGTGCGGACGCGGCGACACTTCGCTGAACCAGACCTGGTCGCCCTTGACGAACAGTTCCACGCCGAACAGGCCGCGGCCGCCCAGGGCCTCGGTGACCGCCTTGGCCACGCGCTCCGATTCGGCCAGGGCCACCGGGCTCATCGCCTGCGGCTGCCAGGATTCCTGGTAGTCGCCCTTCTCCTGGCGGTGGCCAACCGGCGCGCAGAAGGTGGTGCCACCGATATGGCGAACGGTCAGCAAGGTGATTTCGTAGTCGAAATCGATGAAGCCCTCGATGATCACCCGGCCCTTGCCGGCACGGCCGCCTTCCTGGGCGTAGTCCCAGGCCTTCTGCAGGTCGTCGGCGCTTTTCAGCAGGCTCTGGCCCTTGCCCGACGAACTCATCACCGGCTTGACCACGCACGGGAAACCGAGGTCCAGGGCGGCGGCCTTGTAGTCTTCGAAGGTGTCGGCGAAGTGATACGGCGAGGTCGGCAGGTCCAGCTCTTCGGCGGCCAGGCGACGGATGCCTTCGCGGTTCATGGTCAGTTGTGCGGCGCGGGCGGTCGGCACCACGGTGAAGCCTTCGGCTTCCAGCTCGACCAGGGTGGCGGTGGCGATGGCTTCGATTTCCGGCACGATGTAGTGCGGCTTCTCGGCCTCGATCACCGCGCGCAGGGCAGCGCCGTCGAGCATGTTGATCACATGGCTGCGGTGCGCCACCTGCATCGCCGGGGCGTTGGCGTAGCGGTCCACGGCAATCACTTCAACGCCCAGGCGTTGCAGCTCGATCACCACTTCCTTGCCCAGCTCGCCGCAACCGCAAAGCAATACACGGGTCGCGGTGGGCGACAATGGAGTTCCGATACGAGTCATCACAGGTCCTCAGGGAGAGAAATCCAGGACCGCCCCAGCACGGTGCGGGCCAGCGAAAGGGGCGTATTTTACATGAGCAATGATCGGGAGTGCGACATAGCCCCCTGTGGGAGCTGGCTTGCCAGCGATAGGGCCGGCTTGAGCAATGATGTCGTCAGGACTGGCCAAATCGCTGGCAAGCCAGCTCCCACAGGGTTCGGTGCAGGGCTTCAGTTGGCGATGGCGTTCTTGCGTACTCGCCAGGCCATCGCCAGCCACACGGCGGTGACACCGGCGAACTTGGACGCCAGCGCCGTCCCCACTACCGCCGGGGTCAATGCGCCGATCATGCCGAAGAAGATGAAGGTGTCGATGGGAATGCTCAGCGCCGAGCTGATCCACAAACGGTCGTGCAGTGGCCGCTTGGTGATGCTGAACACCAGCCAGTCGATCAGTTCGGACACGGCGAAGGCGGTGGCGCTGGCCAGGGCGATGGCCGGCTCGGAGGTGACATAGGACAGCACCAGCGCTGCCAGCATGGCCACCAGCGCGCCATGCCCGTAGCGGGTCTGCACCATGTCGCGCAGGACGAACACCAGCCCGCCCCAGGCGGACCAGATGACATCCAGGTGCGGTGCACTGGAGAAGGCGTAGTTGATCAGCACCACGCTGGCAATGTAGGCGATGAGAAAGAACATTGAAGGTGACCGGTGGACAAGCCGCACAGGGTACTTCACCGACCCCGCGCGGCCAAGTCCCGGGGATCAGCTGACCTTGGCGGGCTGGCCGAAGATCAGCCCGGCAGCCAGGGCGCGCTCATGACACAGCGCCAGCACCTGGCGCCGCTCGGCATTGTCCATGCGCCCCCAGCGGGTGATTTCCGTGGCAGTGCGCTGGCAGCCGATGCAGATATCGTGGTCGTCCAGCGCACAGATGCTGACGCAAGGCGATGCCACGGGTTTTTCCACTGAACTGCTCATCAGTCCTCCTGCGGCGCGAGGTCGCGGGCGTAGCGCTGGGCGTTGTGCACGTAATGGGCGGCGCTGGCTTCGAGCATCTTTTTCTGCGCCTCGGTCAGCTCGCGCACGATCTTGCCCGGCGAGCCCATGACCAACGAGCCGTCGGGGATCTCCTTGCCTTCCGGGATCAGCGCATTGGCGCCGATGATGCAGTGCTTGCCGATCCTGGCGCCGTTGAGGATCACCGCATTGATGCCGATCAGGCTGAAGTCGCCCACCGTGCAACCGTGGAGCATGGCATTGTGGCCGATGGTCACGCCCTGGCCGATGGTCAGCGGCGAACCCATGTCGGTGTGCATCACCGTGCCGTCCTGGACGTTGCTGTTTTCGCCGATGTCGATCAGTTCGTTGTCGCCGCGCAGCACCGCATTGAACCAGACGCTGGCCCCGGCCTGCAGGCGGATCTTGCCGATCAGCGTGGCATTGGGCGCTACCCAGCTTTGCGGGTGGGTTTCGACCCGCAGGTCGCCCAGACGGTATTTCATGCGTGGATCCTCACGGTAGATGCGCGGCGGGTGGTCCCGCTCGTCAGAGTGGAGTGAAGCGCTCGGGCGGCTGGTGCAGGCTGATCCGTGCGTCGTAGAGCAGGTTGACCAGTTCGACGATCATGATCGCCGACAGGCCCCAGATCTTGTACTCACCGTAGCGGTAGCTGGGCACGTACCAACTGCGGCCCTGGTAGTCGATACGGTGGGTGTGGTCACGCGGGTCCTGGCGGAAGAACTCCAGCGGAACGGTGAACACCGCGGCGATCTCGGCATCGTTGGGCCGGTACTCGACGTAATCGGGGATCAGGCCGACATACGGCGTGACCTTCAGGCCGTGCAGGGACACCAGCGGGCTGAGCGGCCCGACCACCTCGACCAGCCCCGGAGGCAGGCCGATTTCTTCTTCGGCTTCGCGAAGTGCAGTGAATACCAGGTCAGGGTCCTCCGGGTCGCGTCGCCCGCCGGGAAACGCCACTTCGCCGCCGTGGGTGGACAGGCCCTTGGCGCGCAACGTAAGGACCAGCTCCGGCTCTTCGCTACGGGTGATGGGCAACAGCACCGCGGCCTCGGGAAAACGACGATCGGTTTCCAAAGTGCCCGGTGTGTGACTGCTCACACGGCGAAGTAGCTCGTCCAGCATGGTCTCTCTCGTTCCAGAATCGTCCTGCATCATGCACCAAAGCCGTCCCGCGCCCAAGCCCCGCTGACGATCGCCCTTGCCCGGCGCAGGAGCGGGAGGCGAAGATAGCCGCTACCCACAGGAAGATAAGCATGAAATACTGCAGTGCGTGCGGCAAGCCGGTGACCCAGCGTATTCCCGAAGGCGACTCGCGCCTGCGCTACGTGTGCGATCACTGCCAGGCGATCCACTACCAGAACCCCAATATCGTGGCCGGCGTGCTGCCCAATCATGGCAGCCGGGTGCTGCTGTGCCGCCGCGCGATCGAGCCGCGCAAGGGCTACTGGACGCTGCCGGCCGGTTTCATGGAGAACGGCGAGACCATGGAGCAGGCCGCGCGTCGGGAAACCGTCGAGGAAGCCTGCGCGCGCCTGGGCGAGCTGACCCTGTATCACCTCTACGATCTGCCGCATATCAACCAGGTCCATGTGTTCTTTCGCGGCGAACTGGCCGATCTTGATTTCGATGTCGGCGTCGAAAGCCTCGAAGTGCGCCTGTTCGAGGAACACGAGATCCCGTGGGACGAGCTGGCTTTCCGCACCGTGCGCGTCACACTAGAATGCTACTATCGGGACCGCGAAAAGCAGCACTATCCGGTGCGCAACCATAGCCTGCCGCCTTCTTTCGCCCCGCCACCCACACTCGAATCATGAAGTTGCTTCTCCGGGGATACCGTTCAATGCGCTGGTTGCTTGCCCTTTTCTGCCTGAGTGTTGCCTCGCTGTCCCAGGCCGCCTATATCGAGACCATCATCAGGAAACCGGTACTCAAGGACGATGCGCCACTGGTTTCTCCCGCCACAACCCCAACGCCGGGCCGTATCGACAAGGTCCTGGTGATCAAGTCGCAGCGCCGCCTGGAGCTGATCAGCAATGGCGAACCCCTGAAGACCTACCGCATCTCCCTCGGCAAGAAACCCGTGGGCGCCAAGGAGCGCGAAGGCGACAAGCGCACCCCGGAAGGCTTCTACTGGCTGGACTGGCGCAAGGTCTCGGACCGCTACAACCTGGCGATCCACGTGTCCTATCCGAATGTGACGGACGCGGCCAAGGCACGGCGGGAAGGGGTGCAACCGGGCGGCATGATCATGATCCACGGCACGCCGCTGGGCGGGGAGTATCCCGAGGAAGTGTTCCACACCCTGGACTGGACCGAAGGCTGCATCGCCATGCGCAACACGGACATGCGCGAAGTGTGGAACCTGGTGCAGGACGGCACCATGATCGAAATCCGGCCCTGAGGCTGGAACAGCCTCCGACAGACGATAAGAAACCCTGTGGAAGCCGGCGGTCCGACAAGCCAGCTTCCACTGGGCCTCTGTATCTGATCCACGCCTTCAGAAATTTCCTCGACCAACCGCACCCTTTTCCCACCAAGTCTCGCGTCTTTCCCCCGCATCCAAATGGATGCCCCTTGCCCTAGATTTCTTTACCTCGCAACGAATCTCCGCCCTAAAACAACAACTTTAGGGACGCGCCATGCCGTGTTCATCCCGATGCGTACGCCTGCTGGCGTCTTCGTTCGTCATCGCTGCACTCTGCCCCAATGTCGGTTTGGTCCACGCCAATCCGGGGCTTCCCCTGCTGCACGAGCAGCAACGTGAGCTGCAGGAGCTCGAGCGCCAGCAGCGCCTGCGCCGCCTGTCGCCCTCCCCGATCGGCACACCCGCCGAGGCCACTCCCTCAGCCTCCGCCTCGAAGCACTGCTGGCCGATCAGCGGCGTGCGCCTGGCCGGCAATACGCTGATCGACAGCGACGTCCTGAACAGCAGCCTTGAACCGTTACTCCAGCCCTGCATGAGCGAGGCGCAGATCAACGGGGTACTGAAGGCGATTACCCGGCTCTACATGGAACGGGGCTATCTGGCCAGCCGGCCTTATCTGGCGAACCCACTGGGCGGCAGGGGTTCGCTCGACATCCTGATCGTCGAAGGTTTCGTCGAATCGGTAGAGTTCGACGATCCGCAATTGCCTCTGTCGCTGTCCCGGGCCTTTCCCGATCTGCTGGGCCAGCCACTGACCCTGCAAGCCCTGGAACAGGGGCTACGGCAGATGGACCGCCTGCGCAGTGTCGACCTTGGCGCCGATCTAAAGCCGGGTACGCTGCCGGGCGGTACCCGTGTGGTAATCCGCGCCAGACGCCCGCTGGCCTTGCGCGGGCAAGCACAGGTCAATGTGAACAACTTCGGTTCTGTCCTGGTCGGCCGCCAGCAAGCCGCCCTGACCCTGGCCCTCGACAGTCCATTGCACCAGAACGACTTCCTGCAACTGGGTCTGATGAGCAGCTTGCCCGGCAGCCCGGGCGAGTTTCGCGGCCACACCCTGGCCTACAGCATTCCCCATGGTCCGTGGACCCTGGGAATATCCGCGAGCGAGGCGCGCTACCAGTCGCCGCTGCCCTTTCTGCGTTTCATCGACGGCGTCGGCAGCGGTAGCGCCGGGATGTACACGCTGAAGCTTGACCGCTCGCTCTGGCACAGCCAGAACGCACTCCTGGGCGCCAGCGTGCAGATCAGCCACAAGCGCATTAGCAACCGCATTTCAGTGATCAAACTCGGCGTCCAGAGCTCGACCCTGAGCACACTGGACGCCGACCTTAACCTGAGCTGGCGCACCGACGCCCAGTGGAACGCCAGCCTCGGCTACAGCCAAGGACTGGCCCTGTTTGGCGCAGACACGCAAACGATCAACCCGAGTTCGCCGGAACCACAGTTCCGCAAGTACCGCGCCAGTCTCTGGCATAGGCGTGAGCGCACCGATCCCTTGACGCGCTGGCGCTGGGACAGCGAATTGGCTGCGCAATACAGCCCGGATCCCCTCTCCGCGCTGGAACAGATGGGGGTCGGCGGCCCCTCCGCAGTACGGGGTTTCCGCGACAGCACCGTCTCCGGCTCCAGCGGCGCAGTGTGGCGCAACACCCTGAGCCTGCCGCTGAACACCGGACTGCCGCTGGAGATCCGCCCGGCCATCGGCCTCGACGCCGGCTGGAGCCGTTTCGACCATGGCTCGCCCTCGCAACGCCTCCTGGGCATGTCCGCCGGTCTGCATCTGACCCGGCCCGACGCACGCCTCAGCCTCGAGTACCAGCGCCCCCTGCACAACGACAACACGCCCCGCCACGCCCTCGAAGCCGGCCACTGGCGCGCACAACTGACCCTGGTTTTCTGACTCATCACCGAGAGAGACCGCACCGTGAAAACAGCCCGACACTGCTTCAATCCCAACCTGCTGCGCCTGGCGATCGCCGCCAGCCTGATTGGCCCCGGCATCGGCCTGGCCAGCCCGGCACTGCAACCGGCTCCCGGACCCGGCGGCACCCCGACGATCAACCCGCACAACGGCGTGCCGGTGATCGATATCGTTGCGCCCAATGCCAGCGGCCTGTCGCACAACCAATTCCTCGACTACAACGTCGGCAAGCCCGGCGCGGTACTGAACAACGCCCTTCAACCCGGCCAGTCGCAACTGGCCGGACAGCTCGGCGCCAATCCGCAGTTACAGGGCCAGGCCGCCTCGACCATCCTCAACGAGGTGATCAGCCGCAACGCTTCGATCATCGAGGGCCCGCAGGAAATCTTCGGCCGCCCGGCCGACTACATCCTCGCCAATCCCAACGGCATCACCATCAACGGCGGCACGTTCATCAACACCACCAAGGCCGGGCTGATCGTCGGGCGTCCGGTGATCGAAGACGGGCGCCTGAGCCAGTTCGACAACCTGGACAGCAACGCGCAACTGAAGGTCGGCGAGCGCGGCCTGGCCAATGTCGAGGGCGCACTGGCCCTGATTGCGCCGAAGATCGAAAGCGCCGGCCTGCTCGACGCCAAGGGTGACCTCGAAGTGATTGCCGGGCGCAACCGCATCGACGTTGCCAGCGGCCAGGTCTTCGAACACCGTCCGGGCACTCCGGGCAGCATCGACGCCAACCTGTTCGGCGCCATGCGCGCCGGGCAGATCCGCATCATCAGCACCGCCGAGGGCGCCGGGGTGCGCATCGCCCCACCCTCGATGAGCGCCCGGGACGGCATCAGCGTGGACTCTGCCGGGGACCTCGATATCGCCGGCAGCGCCCGTCGGCAAAGTCGCATCGATGCCGGCACCGGCGAACTCAAGCTCAACGCCGCGGCGAACCTGCGCCTCAGCGCCGTCGACGCCAGCGCGGCGCGGGTCGAGGGTCGGGCCGGCAAGCGCCTGGTGCTGGACAGCAAGACCCGCGAGAAGATCAGCCGCGAGAACCAGAGCGACAAAAAGAAATGGTGGTTCGTCACCACCGAAACCTATGACCGCCAACGCACCACCACCGAGCGCAAGGACCTGGGTAGCCAGCTTGTGGCCAGCGGCGCCATCGACCTGAAGGCCGGCGAAGATCTGCAGATCCGCAATGCCAAGGTCAAGGCCAGGGACGACCTGAGCATCGACGCCGGTGGTCGCCTGGATATCGGTGCCGGCCTGCAGAGCGTGCACGTCGACGAGACCATCCGTCACCGCAAGCATCTCTGGCGTGGCGACAAGGACAGCCGCGAGTACCGCGAGACAGCCCTGCCCAGCGAGCTGTCCGCAGGCAAACTGAAACTGGAAGCCGGCACACACATGCGCGTCGAGGGCAGCACGCTGCGCAGCGGCAAGGACATGACCGTGAAGGCGCCACACCTGGAGGTGACCACCGCGCAGCAAAACAGCAGCGACACCAGCAAGCAGTACAGCGGCGACCTGGTCTCCGGCAGCTTCTTCGGCAAGCGCGACGGTAGCGAGGGCGGCGATACCCGCAACCTTGGCAGCCAGATGATCTCAGGTGGTGCACTGACGGTGGTTGCCGACCAGGTACAGGTCAGCGGCAGCCGCATCGCCAGCAAGGACGACGCCCTGCTCGCCAGCCAAAAGGCCACCCTCACCGTCGAGGCCGCCCATGACACCCGCCAGCACAGTACCCGACACAGTGACAGCAAGGTCTTCGGCCTGGTCAGTAACAGCAGCGACAGCCAGCAACGCAGCGACAGCGTGCTGACCAGCGATGTCACCTCGGACAGCAACCTGCGCCTGGCCAGCGCCGATGAACTGCGGGTCATCGGCAGCAGGTTGAAGGCTGGCGACAAGCTCCAGCTCGAAGCCGCCAAGGACCTGAACCTCAGCGCGGCCAAGGAAAGCCAGCAAATCAACACCCAGGAGACCCGGCGCGGCTTCTATGCCAACGCCAGGGAAACCGTCCTGGCCGCAGACGGCAAGCCCGGCTCGAAGCAGTACAACGCTGCGGCGGGCTATCAACTGACCAGCAAGGACAATACCTCCTCCCAGACCACCCTGGTCCCCAGCCAACTGGACGCCGGCAGCATCGAAGTAACCGGCAAGTCCAGGGTCGCCATCGACAGTTCCCGACTGAACGCCAACCAAGGCGCGATCGACATCAGCGGCGCGCAGGTCAGCCTCGGCGCGCAGAGCAACCAGCGCCAGCAGAGCAGCACCGACACCCGCTTCGGTGGCGGTATCGCGGCGACCGGCGGTATGGACCGGATCGGTACGGGCCCCGAGGGTTTTCATCATCAGCAGGTACGCGAGCAAACCAGTATTGATCCGCTGTCCAGTGAGTTGAAGGCAACCGGCGATATCCGCGTCAATACATCAGACCTGGTCAACGAAGCGGCGAAAGTCGAGGCTGGTGGCGAGCTGCTGGTGGATGCACCCCAAGTGGACAACCGCGCCACCGCCAAGGTCGAGGAGGTGCGCGAAAGCAACCGCGAGTGGAACGGACGGGCCGGCCTCAGCCTGGAAATCAAGGACCTTACCCGGCCCATCGAAAACGTGGTGAACGGCAACGAAGCTGCACGCTTCCAGCAGGCCTCGGTTGAAGACGCCCTCGCCCCGCCGACCTTGGGCGTGGACCTTTCGCTGGATCATCTCAAGCGCGAGCAAACCCGCCGCAGCGAGACGGCGAATGTCAGCGAACTGAGCGCCGGGGTAGTAAAGGTCAAGGCCGACAGCCTGAACGACAACGGCACCCGCTACAGCGCGAGCAACGGCAAGGTCCACATCGACGCGAAACATCATCAGTTCAGCGCCGCGCAGGACAGCGTCAGCGAAGCCGTGCAGCGCCTGGACGTGAGTGGCGCCGCCCGGGTGGAAACCGCCACCGGCAAGGACATCGCCGTGCGCCTGTCCGGCAAGGGCGGCTCGCTGGATAGCACCACACAGAGCATCACTGCGCAGCCCGGCAGCCTGTATGGCCAGCAAGGCATCCAGGTCCAGTTGGGCAGCGACGGCCTGTACGAAGGCACTCGTTTCGATGGCGGCAAAGGCGCGGTGACGGTGGATGCCGCAGGCGACCTGACGCTCGCCCAGGCCAACGACCGGCAACAGAGCAGCCTGCGCCAGACCGACGGCAGTGGCTGGGTCAAGGCCGGCACTACCCCCGGCGGCAAGGCCCTGGAGTTGCGCGGCTACCTCGACCACAAGCGCCTCGACAGCCGCGACAGCCAGGCCCGGGTCGCCAGCATCGACGCGCAAGGCGCGGTGCAACTGACCTCGGGCGGCAAGATGACCCTGGCCGGCACGCGTATCGGCGATCCGCAGAACAAGCCCACCGACATTACCCTGGACGCCCAGGGCCCACTGCAGGTACTGGCGGCCACCGATACCCACAGCGCCAGCGGCAGCAACCTCGGCGGCGGCGGCGAAGTGCAGGTCAGGAACGGCGGTGCGGGCGCCGGTGGCGGGCTGGGTGGTCACTTCGAAACCGGACGGATCGATGAACAGAGCAGCAAGGCCACTGCCGCCGTGCTCACCGCCAAGGATTCCCTGAACTTCACCAGCCAGGACGGCAGCGACCAGGCCATTCACCTGCAAGGGGTCAAGGCCTCGGCCAAGGAGGTCATGGTCACCGCGGAAAATGGCGGGGTGCTGGTCGAATCCGCGCAGGACACCGAAAAACGCGACAACCTCAAGCTCACGGCCGGAGCCGGCTTCTCGAAAACCCCGGCCGAAGCCAAGGCCGACAACAAAAGCGCGCTGCACGGCCGCGCCCTGGTCAACCTTGATCAACTCGATGCCCTGCACCACCTCAACAGCGAGCTGAACGGGCAGCGGGTCGGCCTGAACAGCCTGAACGACATGCAGCTCAAGGGCGTGCGGGTCAATGCCGGAGCCATCGACGGGCAGATCGGTGGCGACCTGCTGGTCGCCAGCCAGATGGACCGGATCAAGGGCCTGAAAATCGACGTAGATGCGCGGCTTAGCCAGGAAAAGAACCCGCAGGGGTATCTCAATGCAGTGAAATCGTTCAGCGGGCCTTTGGCTGCCAAGGCGGAGAAAAGCGTCGGTTCGACGGTACAGAAAATCGATCCAGGGTTTTCGCCGACGCTGGATCTGAAGGTCGATCATCGCCAGCTCGACAGCGTTGCCGAGCCAAGCCGACTGGTGGGCCGGGACGGCATCGCCCTGGAGGTTGCCGGGGACGTACGGCTGTCCGGTGCTGACCTGCGAGCGCCGAAGGGCGATGTCGAACTGGGCAGCGGGCACGTCAGCAAGCAAACCCTGAGTGGGCGTGATTACCGAAGGGTAGTCGGCACCAACCTGTCCAATGCTCCGGTCGAACTGGGGCAGGACCTGGTCAATACCTACAAGGAAAGTGCCATGGGCCTGGAGGATGGGGATGCTTCTGTGGACCTGGGGCTGTTCAGGACCGGAGGGCATGATCGGGAAGTTAGCGTCGGGTCGAATGTAACCAGCAAGAAGGGACAACACTAAACCCTGTGGGAGCTGGTTCGGCGGTCCGACAAGCCAGCTCCCACAAGTTCGGTGTTCAGGTTCTAAAGATCAGCGAGCTTCCAGGCCTCGTAGGCCGGGGTTTCATAGGGATGGCTCTGCTTCAGCGCCGCAACGACCTGATGAATCAGCTCGTCCGCCACCACCAGTTCCACCCGCCATTCCTCCACCGACTCAACCACCCCGCTCTGCCCGATGAACGGCGTTGCACCGTCCAGCGGGCGGAACTGGCCCTGGCCCAGCACCTGCCAGGCACAGCAGTCGTAGTCGCCGATCCGCCCGCCACCGGCCTCGAACACGGCCTGCTTGACCGTGTCGAGATGGCTTGGCGGGACAAAGAACGCGAGTTTGTACACTCAGTTCACCCAGACCCGCGCATTGCGGAACATGCGCATCCAGCCGGCGTCCTCGCTCCAGTCGTCCGGACGCCAGGAGTTCTGCACGGCACGGAACACCCGCTCGGGGTGCGGCATCATGATGGTGACGCGACCGTCGCGGCTGGTCAGGCCGGTGATCCCGCGCGGCGAGCCGTTCGGGTTGGCCGGGTAGCTCTCGGTGACCTTGCCGTGGTTATCGACGAAGCGCAGCGCCACGCAGCCGGACAGGTCGGCTTCGAGCAGGGCTTGCTCGCTGGAGAACTCGGCATGGCCTTCGCCGTGGGCGATGGCGATCGGCATGCGCGAACCGGCCATGCCCTGCAGGAAGATCGAGTTGGACTTCTGTACCTCGACCATGGCGACACGGGCCTCGAACTGCTCCGAGCGGTTGCGCACGAAGTGCGGCCAGTATTCGGTGCCCGGGATCAGCTCGTGCAGGTTGGACATCATCTGGCAACCGTTGCACACACCGAGGGCGAAGCTGTCGGTACGCTCGAAGAAGCCCTGGAAGGCATCGCGGGCGCGGGCGTTGAACAGCGCCGACTTGGCCCAGCCCTCACCGGCGCCGAGGACGTCGCCGTAGGAGAAGCCACCGCAGGCCACCAGGCCCTTGAACGCGTTGAGGTCGACGCGGCCGGCAAGGATATCGCTCATGTGCACGTCGATCGCGTTGAAGCCGGCGCGGTCGAACGCCGCTGCCATCTCGACCTGGCCGTTGACGCCCTGCTCGCGCAGTACGGCAACCTGTGGACGCACGCCCTTCTTGATATAAGGCGCGGCGATGTCCTGGTTGACGTCGAAGCCCAGCTTGACGCTGAGGCCCGGGTTTTCTTCTTCCAGCAGCAGGTCGAATTCCTGGTCGGCACACTGGGCGTTGTCGCGCAGGCGCTGGATCTGGTAGCTGGTTTCGGCCCAGACGCGTTGCAGCAGGCGACGGTCGCCGTCGAAGAGCATCTCGCCGTTCAGGCTGATGGCCACTTCGCCGTTGTTGACCGGCTTGCCGATCACCGCGACGCAGTCGCCCAGGCCGGCGGCGCTGAATTGCGCCAGCACGTCCGGAGTGGCGTCCTGGCGAACCTGGATCACCGCACCCAGCTCTTCGTTGAACAGCACGGCGGCGACGTCGTCGCGGCTGTCGGCCAGGGTGTCGAGGGTCAGGTTCAGGCCGCAGTGGCCGGCGAAGGCCATTTCCAGGGCGCTGACCAGCAGGCCGCCATCGGAACGGTCGTGGTAGGCCAGCAGGTGGCCGTCGGCGTTGAGGCCCTGGATCACGGCGAAGAAGGCTTTCAGGTCTTCGGCGTCATCGACGTCGGGGGCCTGGGCACCGAGCTTGCCGTGGGTCTGGGCGAGGATCGAAGCCCCCATGCGGTTCTGCCCGCGGCCCAGGTCGATCAGGATCAGGTCGGTTTCGCCCTTGTCCATGCGCAGCTCTGGCGTGAGGGTCTTGCGCACATCGACCACCGGCGCGAAGCCGGTAACGATCAGCGACAGCGGCGAGGTCACGGTCTTCTCGGTGCCTTCGTCGCTCCAGCGGGTCTTCATGGACATGGAGTCCTTGCCCACCGGGATGGTCAGGCCCAGCTCAGGGCAGAGTTCCATGCCCACGGCCTTGACGGTGTCGTACAGACGGGCGTCTTCACCCGGGTGGCCGGCAGCCGACATCCAGTTGGCCGACAGCTTGATATCCGAGAGTTTCTCGATGCGCGAGGCGGCCATGTTGGTCAGGGTCTCGCCGATCGCCATGCGCCCGGACGCCGGAGCGTCGAGCAGGGCCAGCGGAGTGCGCTCGCCCATCGCCATGGATTCGCCGGTGTAGACGTCGAAGCTGGTGGCGGTGACGGCGCAGTCGGCCACCGGGACCTGCCATGGGCCGACCATCTGGTCGCGGGCGACCAGGCCGGTAATGGTGCGGTCGCCGATGGTGATCAGGAAGCTCTTGCTGGCCACGGCCGGATGACGCAGGACGCGCTCGATGGAGTCGGCCAGTTCCAGCTTCGACGGGTCGAAATCATCGCCCAGCTCGGCTTCGCGGGTGACCGAACGGTGCATGCGCGGCGGCTTGCCCAGCAGCACTTCCAGGGGCATGTCCACCGGGGTATTGCCGAAGTGGCTGTCGGTGACGGTCAGTTGCGGCTCTTCGGTGGCCTCGCCGACCACCGCGAACGGGCAGCGCTCGCGTTCGCAGATGGCCTGGAAGCGCTCGAAGTCGACCGCGCTGACGGCCAGCACGTAGCGTTCCTGGGACTCGTTGCTCCAGATTTCGTGCGGGGCCATGCCCGGCTCGTCGTTCGGCACGTTGCGCAGTTCGAAGCGACCACCGCGGCCGCCATCGTTGACCAGCTCGGGGAAGGCGTTGGAAATGCCGCCGGCACCGACGTCATGGATGAAGGCGATCGGGTTCTTGTCGCCCAGTTGCCAGCAACGGTCGATGACTTCCTGGCAACGACGTTCCATTTCCGGGTTTTCCCGCTGCACCGAAGCGAAGTCGAGGTCGGCGGAGCTGGCGCCGGTGGCCATGGACGAGGCCGCACCGCCGCCCAGGCCGATCAGCATGGCCGGGCCGCCGAGGACGATCAGCTTGGCGCCGACGGTGATTTCACCCTTCTGCACGTGCTCTTCGCGGATGTTGCCCATGCCGCCGGCGAGCATGATCGGCTTGTGGTAGCCGCGCACTTCGTCGCCATGAGGGGTGCTGATGGACTGCTCGAAGGTACGGAAGTAACCGGTCAGGGCCGGGCGGCCGAACTCGTTGTTGAACGCGGCGCCGCCCAGCGGGCCTTCGATCATGATGTCCAGGGCGTCGACGATGCGCTCGGGCTTGCCGTACGGCTTTTCCCACGGCTGTTCGAAGCCCGGGATGCGCAGGTTGGACACGGTGAAACCGGTCAGGCCGGCCTTTGGCTTGGCACCGCGACCGGTGGCGCCTTCGTCGCGGATCTCGCCGCCGGAGCCGGTGGAAGCACCCGGGAACGGGGCGATGGCGGTCGGGTGGTTGTGGGTCTCGACCTTCATCAGGATGTGCACCGGCTCCTGCACCGCGCCGTACTGGCGGGTTTCAGGGTTCGGGAAGAAGCGCCCGGCCACGGAGCCGACGATCACCGAGGCGTTGTCCTTGTAGGCGGACAGCACGCCTTCGCTGTGCATCTGGTAGGTGTTCTTGATCATGCCGAACAGGCTTTTTTCCTGGCTCTCGCCGTCGATATCCCAACTGGCGTTGAAGATCTTGTGACGGCAGTGCTCGGAGTTGGCCTGGGCGAACATCATCAGTTCGATGTCGTGCGGGTTGCGCTTGAGGCCCTGGAAGGCATTGACCAGGTAATCGATCTCGTCTTCGGCCAGGGCCAGGCCCAGCTCGACGTTGGCCTTTTCCAGCGCGGCGCGGCCGCCACCGAGGATGTCCACGGCGGTCAGCGGCTTGGGCTCGGCGTGGCTGAACAGGCCGGCGGCCTCTTCCAGCCTGCCCAGCACGATCTGGGTCATGCGGTCGTGCAGCAGCTCGGCGACGCTGGCGGCGTCGGCATCGCTCAGTTCACCGGCAACGTAGTAGGCGATGCCGCGCTCCAGGCGACGAACGACTTCCAGGCCGCAGTTGTGGGCGATGTCGCTGGCCTTGCTCGACCATGGCGAGATGGTGCCGAAACGCGGCATGACCAGGAACAGGCGACCGGCAGGCTCCTGCACCGGGACGCTCGGGCCGTACTTGAGCAGGCGCGCAAGCACTTGCTGTTGGTCGGCGGTCAGATCGCCGTCAACTTCGGCGAAATGAGCGAATTCAGCGTACAAACCATTAACAGCGGGGACTTTCTGGCTCAGTTGCTCGAGTAATTTACCGTGGCGAAAGGCAGAAAGGGCAGGAGCGCCGCGCAGGATCAACATCGTCGGGACAGCCTCAAGAAGGGGGTGTGCTTGGAGGCCGTGCATTCTAGCCTAAACCGATGCGTCAGGCACCCGAAACGCTGCATCCGTGCCCATCCGCATGTCGGCAAGCGCATTCCAGGCGTGTCGGCGCTTTCGCCGAGGGTGCGAAGTGCGGTGAAAAGTCGCAAGCACGGCGGGCGATAGCAGACAAGCCATCTGTTGTCGAGATATGGCACGGCAGGCCCTTTGCGTATACTGCACCTTATGTCTACCCACTCCGTTCTGCGCCAGCGATGCGCCCAATGGCTCGTCGCACTAGGACTCTTCCTGATGCTCGGTGCCTGCGTTGAAAAACCCAGCACCCTCGAACGCATCAAGGAGGATGGCGTATTGCGGGTGATAACCCGCAACAGCCCGGCCACCTATTTCCAGGACCGCAACGGCGAAACCGGTTTCGAGTACGAGCTGGTCAAGCGTTTCGCCGACGACCTGGGCGTCGAGCTGCAGATCGAGACCGCCGACAACCTGGACGATATCTTCACCCGGCTCGGCCAGCCCAACGGCCCGGTGCTGGCCGCCGCCGGCCTGGTCAGCAGCGAACAGCGCAAGACCCAGGCACGCTTCTCCCACCCCTACCTGGAAGTCACCCCGCAGGTCATCTACCGCAACGGCAAGACCCGGCCCACCAATGCCGCCGGCCTGGTGGGCAAACGCATCATGGTGCTCAAGGGCAGCAGCCATGTCGAGCAACTGGCTGACCTGAAGAAGCAATACCCCGGCCTGGAATACGAGGAGTCGGACCAGGTGGAAGTGGTCGACCTGCTGCGCATGGTCGATGAAGGCCAGATCGACCTGACCCTGGTGGATTCCAACGAACTGGCGATGAACCAGGTGTACTTCCCCAACGTGCGCGTCGCCTTCGACCTGGGCGATGCCCGCGACCAGCGCTGGGCCGTGGCCGCCGGCGAAGACGCCAGCCTGCTCAACGAGATCAACGCCTTCCTCGACAAGGTCGAGAAGAACGGCACCCTGCAGCGTCTGAAGGATCGCTACTACGGCCATGTCGATGTGCTCGGCTACGTCGGCGCCTACACCTTCGCCCAGCACCTGCAGGAGCGCCTGCCACGTTTCGAAAAGCATTTCCGCAACTCGGCCAAGCAGGAACAGGTGGACTGGCGCCTGCTCGCGGCCATCGGCTACCAGGAATCGATGTGGCAACCGGAGGTCACCTCCAAGACCGGCGTGCGCGGCCTGATGATGCTGACCCAGCGCACGGCCCAGGCCATGGGTGTGTCCAACCGACTCGATCCGGTGCAGAGCATCCGCGGCGGCGCCAAGTACTTCACCTATGTGAAGGACCAGCTCGACGACTCGATCAAGGAGCCGGACCGCACCTGGTTCGCCCTCGCCGCCTACAACGTCGGCAGCGGCCACCTGGATGACGCGCGCAAGCTGGCCGAGCGCGAGGGCCTGAACCCGAACCGCTGGCTGGACGTGAAAAAGATGCTGCCGCGCCTGGCGCAGAAGAAGTGGTACAGCAAGACCAAGTACGGCTACGCCCGCGGCGGCGAGCCGGTGCATTTCGTCGCCAACATCCGCCGCTACTACGACATCCTCACCTGGGTGACCCAGCCACAACTGGAAGGCCAGGTCGCCGAGGGCAACCTGCATGTGCCGGGGGTGAACAAGGACAAGCCGGCGGAGCAGAGCCCTCAGCTCTGAGCGACACGGTCTCCCACAGTGACCGTATCAAACACAAAACCTGCGGCTAGCCGAGAAACCTGTGGGAGCGGGTTCACCCGCGATTACTCTCGTGGCCGCACCGCCGCAATCGCTGGCAAGCCAGCCCCACAGTGACCCTGTCGAACACGAAACCTGCGGCTGGCCGAGAAACCTGTGGGAGCGGGTTCACCCGCGATTACTCTCATGCCGGCGCCACCGCAATCGCTGGCAAGCCAGCTCCCACAGTGACCGCGTCGAACACAAAGCCTGCGGCTGCCGAGAAACCTGTGGGAGCTGGCTTGCCAGCGATTGCAATAGTGGTCGCACCACCGCAGTCGCGGGTAAACCCCCACAGGGTACGCGCTGAATCAGGCCTTTGCGCGGCGCGCCTTGAAGAACTCGCTGAGGATCGCCCCGCACTCCTCCGCCAGCACCCCGCCTTCGTAGATCACCCGATGGTTGAGAAAGCCCTGGGTAAAGAACTGCCCCTGGCTCTGCACGATCCCCGCCTTCGGCTCCAGCGCGCCGTAGACCACCCGCTCGACCCGCGAATGCACGATGAGCCCGGCGCACATGCTGCAGGGCTCGAGGGTGACATACAGGGTGCTGCCGGGCAGACGGTAGTTGCTCGCCGCCCTGGCCGCGGCACGAATAGCGACCATTTCCGCATGGGCACTGGGGTCGCTGTCGGTGATCGGCCGGTTGAAACCCTGGCCCAGTACCTGCCCGTGCTGCACCAGCACCGCGCCCACCGGCACCTCGCCGAGCGCCGCGCCTTGCGCCGCCAGCTCCAGGGCCAGGCGCATGAATTCCTGGTCGTGGCTGCGATCGATGATCCGTGGTCGCATCAGGCCACCGCGATCGCGGCCATCAGGCCGGTTTCCATGTGGTCGATGACATGGCAGTGGAACATCCAGGTGCCCGGGTTATCCGCCACCAGCGCCACCTGGGCACGCTCGTTCCTGCCCAGCAGGTAGGTGTCGGTGAACCAGGGCTCGACAATCTGCCGGCGGTTCGAGGCGATCACCTTGAAGCTCATGCCGTGCAGATGGATAGGGTGCTGGTACTGGGTCATGTTCTTCAGCTCGAAGATGTAGCTCTTGCCCTTCTGCAAGGTGGCGATGGGGCGGTCGGCGCAGGTTTTGTCGGTGATGTCCCAGGCCTGGCCGTTGATCTGCCAGAGGCTCGGCGGGCGTCCGTTGTCGGTGTTCACCGAGACCTTGCCCGCCCATTCGAAATTGAAGTTGAGCTTTTCGGCATTCTCCAGGTCCGGCTCGGCGATGGGGTTGGCCGGCAACGCGGGCGGCCAGTCACCGGGCTTGTCGGCGCTGGCCACCGAGCGCAGGGTGCCGAGACGGACGAAACCATCGCGCAGGGAAATTTCGTCGCCGGGCTCGGGAATGCGGATCGCCAGGCAGATGCGCATGCCCGGGCCGAGCCAATACTCGTCTTCCAGCGGCCGCGGGGTGACGGGATTGCCGTCCAGCGCATAGACCATCGCCTCGCAATTGCCCTTGAGGTTCAGGCGATAGGTCCAGGTGTTGTCCAGGTTGAGCAGGCGCACCCGCACCACCTGGCCGGCCGGCAGTTCGGTCACGGCGTCGGCCTTGCCATTGATGGTGATCAGACGCCCGGCGGTGCCGTTGCGCGCGGCCTCGCGGGGGATGCTGAAGGGCAGGAAGGCGCCCTGCTCGTCCACGTGCCAGGTTTTCAGGCTCAGGGTGCGTTCATGCTTGAAGCCGGTGGGCTCGCGTTCCTCGACGATCAGCGGGCCGACCAGGCCGCGGCCCAGTTCCTCGCTGCTGCTGACGTGGGGGTGGTACCAGTAGCTGCCGGCGTCCGGAACGCGGAACTTGTAGTCGAAGAACTCGCCGGGCTTGACCGGCAACTGCGAGACATAGGGCACGCCGTCCATTTCCAGGGGTAGGCGGATGCCGTGCCAGTGGATGGTGGTTTCAACCGGCAGGTGATTGATGAAGCGCACCCGCAGCCAGGTGCCCTGGCGCACCCGCAGTTCGGTACCGGGCGCGGACGGCCCGAAGGCCCAGGCCTCGGTCTTGAAGCCGGGGACCAGCTCCACGTCCAGCGGCGCAGCGATCAGCTCGTAGTCATGCCCGGCATTCTCGTCCTCGACCTTGCCCAGCCAGTAGCGGGCCGCACCACCGGCACCAAGACCAACCACCACCAGGCCGGTCAGGCCCTTGAGCATTTGTCGACGGGTAAAGGACATCGGGACAGGCACCTCGGCTTCGCGGAAACAGCAACTGGCCAGCGGGGGCCAGCGTGAAGGGCGAATACGATACACCCGCATTTGCGAAATATTAAGTGAAGACTTGTCGCAGGGAACTGTGTCGTTCTTGAGGACCTCATCGCTGGCAAGCCAGCTCCCACAGGGTTTCGTGCTAGCCACAGGACACTGTGGGAGCTGGCTTGCCAGCGATGAGGCCATCAGCACCACCACAAGGCTCTCAGTGAGACATCCCCTCGATCACCCGATGCAAAGAGGCCGGCAGCATCGGCCCATGGTTCAGCCCTTCGAAGCGCTGGTAACTCACCTCCAGCCCCGGCACTTGCTGCAATTGCGCCACCAGCGCCCGCGCCGGCCCTTCGTTATCCGCGCCGCCCGGAGCACGCGGCCGGGCCGGCTCGGCGGTACCGCGCATCAGCAGCAACCTCGGCCGCGCGTCGCCCAGGCGCCCGGCCAAACCCTCGGCCTCGGCCACGATTGCACCGTCCCGCCACCACAACGACGGACTCGCCGCCGCGTAGCCACTGAACGCCTCCGGCCGGGTAAACAGCGCATGCAGCACCGCCAGCCCGCCGTAGGAATGGCCCCATAACGTCTGCCGCCGAGGATCGATCGGCGCCACCCTGGCCACCAGCGGCCGCATGCGCCCCACCAGCAGATCGAGAAACGCATCCACCCCGCCACTGGGCTGCCCGGTCAGCGGATCGACCTGCGCCTCCAGCCCCGCTACCCATGGCGTATAGTCCCGGGTCCGGGCAGTACGCTCGATGCGCTGCTCGGTCCGGTACCCCACCGCCACCAGCAGCGGCGCCTGCCCGCCTGCCAGCCTTTCCAGTTCTGCCGGCTCCAGTGCACTGAGCGCGGCGTTGCCGTCGAGCATCCACAGCACCGGGTAGCCGGCCGCAGGCGCCGGCCGGGCCGGCTTGCCGACCCACAACCGGTAATGCCGCTGGCCATCGGCGGAATCAAGATCAAGGGTGCTGAAGCGATAGGCCGCGCCCTGCGTCTGCAACACCGCAGCCTGCATCTTCTGCTCCGGCTCCGGCCGTGCCACAGCGCTGCCGGCTACCAACAGCAGGCCAAGAAACAATGGCGACAGCTTCATCAGAACGATGCCGTCAGGCTGGTGTAGAAGGTCCGGCCCGGCTCGTTGTAGGTCGCCGCGCCGGCCCCGTCGATATTGTTCACGCCCTGGGCATTGCCCTCGCGGAACAGGCGCTTGTCGAACAGGTTGTCGACGCCGGTGGTCAGGCTCAGGTTCTTGCTGAAGGCGTAAGTCCCGCTCAGCCCGACCAGTGCATACGGCGACAGTTGGTTGTTGGCGTTACCGGTGACCCGGTCGCCGTGGTAGTCATACTTCTTGGGCGTCTGCTTGCCGTACCAGGCAACGCTGGCCTGCAGCGACAGGTCGTCGGTGGCCTGCCAGTCGAGCATCGAGTTGAGGGTGTACTTCGGCGTCACCGAGAGGGTCTCGCCGGTTTCCTTGTTCTTCGATTGCAGCATCCAGGTGAAGTTGTTGCTCCACTTCAGTTGCTCGGTCAGCGGGATGGTCAGGGTGCCTTCCAGGCCTTCGACCAGTGCCTTGGGCACGTTGTCCCACTGGTAGATCGCCGCGTTGGCATAGCTGCCGGTGCCACCACTGGCCTGCCCGACCGGGCTCAGGCCGGACTCGATCTTGTTCCTGTAGTCGTTGCGGAAGTAGGTCAGGCCGGCGACCCAGCCGTCCTGCTGGAATTCGATGCCCAGTTCCTTGTTGACGCTGGTCTCGGCCTTCAGGTCGGCGTTGCCTTGCAGGTAGCAGCTGGTGCTCTGCCCATAGCAGCCCTGGCCGCGGCTGTAGAGCAGGTAGTCCGGGTTCAGCTGGTACAGGTTCGGCGCCTTGTAGGCCCGGGCGATACCGGCTTTCAGGGTGAGGGTATCGGTCAGCGCGTGGGACAGGTTGAGCGACGGGCTCCAGTTGTCGCCGACCACGCTGTGGTGGTCGAAACGCAGCGCCGGAGTGAGCATGGTGCCGGGCAGCAGCTCGATATTGTCCTCGGCGAACAGCGAGAAGATCTGCGCCTGGGAGCCGGTATCCCGCCCCGTACCGCTCAGCCCGCCGACCGCGCCGCCTTCGCTGGTGGTCTGGGTGTTGGCACTCGGGTCGTCGAGTTTCTGCTGGCTCCACTCGGCGCCCAGGGTCAGGGTCTGGTCGCGCAGGGCGTGCAGCGGCAGGTTCACTTCGCCGTGGGCGGTCAGGTCGCGCAGGGTCGAGGTGTAGAAGTCGGTGTTGCTGAAGATGCCTTCGGTGCCGCCGGCCAGGCCTTCGTTGATCCGCTGGTTGCGGGTCTTCTCGTATTGCAGGTAGGCCATGGTGCTGCCGAAGTCCCAGTCGCCGCGATGGGTCACGGCGTAGTTTTCCCGGTAGAGGATGTTGGTCTCGTGACCGAGCATGCTCTTCACGTTGGCGTTGGAGTTGGTGTTCTGGGTATCGCCGGTATAGAGGTTGCCCTGGCGGCTGAAGCCCGCTTCCAGTTCCAGGGTCTGCTCCGGTGTCAGGTGCCAGCTCAACTGGCCGTTGACGTCCTTGTTGCGCACGCCTTCGCGGCCGGCCGGCAAAGTACCGGCCTGGTTGCCGGTGCGCGCGGATTCATGCCCGGCATTGATGTCCCAGTCGTCGGCGTCGGTCTTGGCCACATTGCCGTAGACCCGGTAGCTGAGGGTGTCGGTGAGCGGCCCGTTGAGGCCGAAGGTCATGCGCTTGCTGGCGCCTTCGTCGCTGTGGCTGGGGAAGTTCTGGTACACCGTCACATCGCCGTGGGTCTCGGCCCCGGCCTGCTTGGTGATGATGTTCACCACCCCGCCCATGGCCCCGGAACCGTAGCGTGCAGCTGCCGGGCCGCGTATGACCTCGATGCGCTCGACCTGGTCGGCCGGCACCCAGTTGGTATCGCCCCGGGAGTCGCGTTCGCCGCGCCAGCCGTAGCGCACCGAACTGCGGCTGCCGACCGGCTTGCCATCGACCAGGATCAAGGTGTTTTCCGGGCCCATGCCACGGATATCGATCTGCCGGTTGTTGCCGCGCTGGCCGCTGGTGGAGTTGCCGGTCAGGTTGACCCCCGGCATGGTGCGGATGATCTGCGACAGGTCGGTGGCCGGCGGGCGCTTCTTGATGTCCTCGGCGGTGATCACCGAGACACCCGGCGCCTGCTTGGTTTCCTCCAGTGCGGTGGCGACCACGTTCTGCGGCTGCAGCTCGACTACATCGGCCTCGTTGGCCGCCTGCACGGCGGTGGACAACAGGCAACCGGACAACATCAGGAAGGGAATGCGAGGGAAAGCGCGAGGCGACATCATCGATCTCCGGGACGGGCGCTGAATGCAAGAGATCACGAATGATAATGAGTGCTAATTGAGAGTAAAGCGCATTAACTTTCTAAACATTCCGCCGCCGGCATTCGCAGATGCAGGACCAACCCCGGGTTGGCGTTGCTCGCCCAGAGCTGGCCGCCCTGCAATTCGATGGCGCGGCGGGCGATGGCCAGGCCAAGGCCGAAGCCCGCGCCACTGCCGGCCAGGCGCTGGTAGGGTTCGAAGATCCGTTGCAGCTCCGTCTCGGGTACGCCAGGCCCCTGGTCGCGCAAGCGGAAATGCCACACATCTCCCTCCCGCTGCCCGCTGAAGCTCACCGTGCCACCGGGCGGTGAATGGCGGATTGCATTGCGCAGCAGGTTTTCCAGGGCCTGGGCCACGCTGTCCAGATGGCCTTCGATCCAGCAGTCGGCTGGCAGGTCGCAGGGCAATCGCGCGCGCTCCCAGCCGCTTTCGAAGCAGCAGTCTTCGCACAGGGCTTCCCACACCGAGAGCATCTGTACCGGTTCGCTGGGCAGTTGCGGTTTTTCCGTGTCCATCCAGGCCAGGTCGAGGGTGTCTTCCAGCAGCCGCTGCATATCGTCCACTTCCCGTACCAGGCGCTGGCGCAACTGCTCCGGCGGCAGGCCGCTGTCGTGGGCGATGCGCAGGCGCGCCAGCGGTGTGCGCAGTTCATGGGACAGGGTGCGCAGCAACAGGCGCTGCTGCTCCAGGCTGCGGCGCAGGCGCCCGGCCATGTGATCGAAGGCCTGGGCCAGTTCGCCGAGTTCATCGCGGCGGTTCTGCAATGGCAGGCCGGGGCTGTCCAGGTCGTCCGCACGCAGGGCGTCGGCGCGGTCGCGTAGGCGATTGAGCGGCGCCACCAGAAGGCGATAGAGCAACAGCCCCAGAAGCACGGCCAGCATCGCGGGTGCCACGCCATGGGTGACCAGATGCGTCCAGGGCGTCAGGCCGGTGGGCAGCAGGCGCTCCGGCAACTGGATGACCAGGCGCCCGGTCTCGGGATGCTCGGGAAAGGCGATGCTGACATAGGGCAACTCGTCCTGCAGGCGCCTGCTCATGGGCCAGTCGAGCTTGCGCATGAAGGTCAGGTGGCTGGCTTCCTCGGCGCTGAACGCTGTGGTGCCGAGGCTTTGCAGATCCGCCCCGACCAGCGCGACCCAGGTGTTTTCCCTGCTCGCCAGGGTGCGGCGGTATGCCTCGGCGCCCTGCGCACCGCCCTCGCGCCAGGCCTGCTCGGCCTCGGCGGCATAACGCGCCAGGTATTCCTGGTCTGCCGAGCCGAGAAAGTAGCTGCTGCGTTCCACCGACAGGCCCCAGGTCCAGATCAGCCAGGTCAGCAGCAGGCAGAAGGCGACCAGCAGCAGGGCGAGCTTCCACAGCAGCGGATGTCGGCGCATCAGGACGGCTCCGTCTCCACCAGGATGTAGCCCTGGCTGCGCACCGACTGGATCTGCACGTGCACGGCACCGATGGCTGCCAGCTTGCGTCGCAGGTTGCACACGTGCACATCGAGGCCGCGGTCCAGCCGGGTATAGGCGCGATGCAGCACGGTCTGGTAGAGGAAGGCCTTGCTCAGCGCCTCCCCGGGATGGGCACGCAGGGTCGCCAGCAGACGGTACTCGGAAGCGGTCAGGCCGGCATGACGACCTCGATGCACCACGTCCTGGCCACTCTCGTCCAGCCGGACGGCGTCCCTCGTCGTCGTGCGCCGGTCCAGCGCCACCCGGCGCAGCAGGGCATCGACCCGGGCATCCAGCTCGGCCAGGCTGAAGGGCTTGGGCAGGTAGTCGTCGGCGCCGCGGGTAAAGCCGCTGATGCGGTCCTGCTCGGCGCCGAGGGCCGACATCAGCATCACCGGCACGGCCTGCTTGCGGCGTAGCTGATCGAGCAGGCTCAGGCCGTCGGTGCCCGGCAGCATGATATCCAGGAGGACCAGGTCGAATGCGCCCTGCTCAAGGACAGCCTGTGCCTGGCTGCCGTTTTCGCAGGCGTGGACTGCGAAGCCTCGACGCAGGAAATGGCGCTGCAGGTCCTGGCGCAGGTTGAGGTCGTCTTCGGCGAGGAGAAGTCGGGGGGACACGGGTGGCGAACTCTGCACGGAAAGTGATTGCAATTGCGAATCATCCCACTTTGGCTCGGGACAGGGCAATGACATCGGTCAGACACTGCGAGAGATTATTCCACCTGAAGCAATAAAGAACTGCTAACAAAGCGTGTTCCGCCAAAAAGCATCCGCTTCCACACTGTCATCACGGATCGGGAATCACCCCGCCCCGCATAACTACAGTCAGGAGCCGGACCATGAAGATTCATCACCATCCCCTCTCGGGCCATGCCCATCGCGCCGTACTGTTCGCTTCGCTGCTGGGCGTGCCCCACGAGCTGGTCGAAGTGGATCTGGCCGCTGGGGCACACAAGTCACCCGCGTTCCTCGCCCTGAACCCGTTCGGGCAGATCCCGGTGCTGGAAGATGGCGAGATCGTGGTCGCCGATTCCAACGCGATCCTGGTCTACCTGGCGAAGAAAGCCGGGCGCACCGACTGGCTGCCGGAAGACGCGCCGGGCGCTGCGCGTGTGCAGCGCTGGCTGTCGGTAGCCGCTGGCGAACTGGCCTACGGTGCCTGTGCCGCGCGCCTGATCACTGTGTTCAACGCCAGCTTCAACGCCGAGGAAGTCATTGCCCGCGCCCATGTGCTGCTCGAACGCCTGGAGCAGCACCTCAGCGATCGCGACTGGCTGGCCGCCGATCACCCGACCATCGCCGACGTAGCGATCTACAGCTATGTGGCCCAGGCACCGGAGGGCAATGTCGACCTGTCCGGCTACCCCGCCGTCAATGCCTTCCTGAACCGCTTCGAAGCGCTGCCCGGCTTCGTACCCTTCACCCAGAGCCGGGCCGGCCTGAGGGCCTGATTCCCCTGCCCAATCCACGGGAGTGACCGACATGGCCATGCACCTGAAAAAGCTCTCCACCTGGCATGAAGGCGAGAAATTCATCCAGGAGAAAGTCGGCGTTGCCGAGCGCATGGAAGGTGTCGGCCAACGCGTGGTGCGGGATTTCATGCCCGACCAGCATCGCGCGTTCTATGCCGGGCTGCCCTTCATGGTGCTGGGCAGCGTGGATACCGAAGGCGATGCCTGGGCGAGCGTACTCGAAGGCCGGCCCGGCTTCATGAGCTCGCCCTCGCCCACGACCCTGGATATTGCAGCCCGACCGGACCCTCTGGATCCGGCCGGGATGGAATGCACGACGGCGCAGCGGTAGGCCTGCTGGGCATCGAGTTGCATACCCGGCGGCGCAATCGCATGAACGGGGTGTTGTCGCGTCTCGACGCCGGCTTTCGGGTCGAAGTGGACCAGAGCTTCGGCAACTGCCCGCGCTACATCCAGTTGCGCGACTTTTCCTTTGCCCGGGATCCGCAGGTTGCGTTCTCGGGGCAGCTAGAGGAGCTTGCGCAACTCGATGCCGCCGCGCGCCAGTTGATCGAGGCTGCCGATGCGTTCTACGTCGCCACCTACGCCGACCGCGAGGCGCGCCGCCAGGTCGATGTGTCCCATCGCGGCGGCAAGCCCGGTTTCGTCCGTGTGGGCGAGGACGGCCTGCTCACCATCCCGGACTTCAACGGCAACCTGTTCTTTTCCACCCTCGGCAATATCCATCTGAACGGCAAAGCCGGGCTGTTGTTCGTTGACTACGAAAACGGCGATGTCCTGCAGATGACCGGCGATGCCGAGGTGATCTTCGAGTCACCGGAAATCGCCGCTTTCCAGGGCGCGGAGCGCCTGTGGAGCTTCAGGCCCCGGCGCATCGTGCGGCGCCCGGCAGGCCTGGCCCTGCGCTGGACGTTCCGGGCCCAGGGCGAAGCCGAAAGCTCGCTGTTGACCGGTGACTGGCAGCGGACGGAGGAACGCCTGCGGGTTGCCTCGCTCTCCAGCCAGTGGCGACGTTTCAAGGTGGCGCAGGTGGTGCGGGAAAGTGCGTCGATCAATTCCTATTACCTGGAACCGCAGGACGGCGCTGGCCTGCTGCCATATCTGGCAGGCCAGCATCTGCCGATACGGGTGTCGATCCCCGGCGCGGACAAGCCATTGATCCGCACCTACACCCTTTCGACCGCGCCGTCCGACGGTCACTACCGTATCAGCGTGAAACGCGACGGGCTGGTCTCGTCCTGGCTGCATGAGCATCTGCACCAAGGCGATACCTTGGAAACCCGGGCTCCGGCTGGCGACTTCACCCTCGACGGCAGTGGCGATCGCCCTGTGGTGCTGCTGGCCGGTGGCGTCGGTATCACACCGATGCTGGCGATGGCACGCCATCTGGCATTCGAAGGCCGGCGTACCCAGCGCATGCGCCCGGTCACGCTGTTTTACGCGGCACGTTCGAAGCACGAGCGGGCGTTCGACCAGGAACTGGGCGAGCTTGGCATCACGCTGGTACGGGTGCTCAGCGATACCCGCGATGCCGAGGAAGGGATCGATTACGACGCCGCCGGCCGGATCGACATGCCACTGCTGACGCGTCACCTGGCGTTCGACGACTACGCGTTCTACCTGTGCGGATCACCGTCCTTCAGCCAGTCGCTGTACGACGGGCTGCGCGGATACGGCGTGGCGGACGAGCGCATTCATGCCGAAGCCTTCGGACCGGCCTCGCTCAAGCGTTCCGCCAAACCACAGCCGACCGCCCTGCACGGCCCGGCGCCGGCCAGCACATCGATACCGGTGACCTTCATCGATTCATTGAAGGAAGCGCGCTGGGAACCCGGTTCCGGCACCTTGCTGGAACTGGCCGAAGCCCGCGGCCTCGCCCCGGAATTCAGTTGCCGCGAAGGTCACTGCGGCACCTGCAAGACCCGCCTGCTCAAGGGCGCGGTCAGCTACATCAAGGAACACGCCGCCAAGGTTGGCGAGAATGAAGTCCTGGTCTGCTGCGCGGTACCTGCCGGCGAGGACCCGATCCAGCTTGCACTTTGATTTGTCTCATTCACTCAGTTTCAGGAGCCTTGCCATGTCTCGTCCACCACTGCCCCCGTTCACCGAACAGAGCGCCATCGAAAAAGTCCGCCTTGCCGAGGATGGCTGGAACAGCCGCGACGCGGCCAAGGTCGCCCTGGCCTACACCCTGGATACCCGTTGGAGAAACCGCGCCGAGTTCGTCAACAACCGCGCCGACGCCGAGGCCTTCCTCACCCGCAAATGGAACCGCGAACTGGAGTACCGCCTGATCAAGGAGCTCTGGGCCTTTACCGGCAACCGCATCGCCGTGCGCTACGCCTACGAATACCGCGACGACAGCGGCCAGTGGTTCCGCGCCTACGGCAACGAAAACTGGGAGTTCGCCGAGGACGGGCTGATGCGTGCCAGGCATGCCAGCATCAACGAACAGCCGATCCGTGAGGAAGATCGCCGGTTCCACTGGCCACTGGGCCGGCGGCCGGACGATCATCCGGGCCTGAGCCACTTTGGTTTCTGAAGCGGACACCGGACCAGGAAATGGAACATAATCCCGGGCACCCCGACCGTGTCCCGGGTCTTGCCGGAGACACTCAAGACACGCGACCGTACCGAAGGAAACACAGCGCAATGGATCGTTGGCTGGCAATGCGGGTGTTCGTCAAGGTGGCGGAAACCGAAAGCTTCGCCAAGACCGCCCGGGCGGTGCATATGAGCGCCCCGGCGGTCACGCGGATCATCGCCGCGCTGGAAGACCTGGTCGGCGCCCGGCTGCTGGTGCGCACCACCCGCTCGGTCAAGACCACCGAGGCCGGGGCGCGTTATCTCACCGATTGCCGGCGCATCCTCGGCGACATCGCCGAAGCCGAGGCCGCAGCGGCCGGGCATTACAGCGAGCCGTCCGGGACCCTGGCGATCACCGCGCCGATTCTCTTCGGGCAGATGCATGTCCTGCCTATCATCACCGAGTACCTCGACAGTTATCCGGGCATGCGTGCCCGTACGCTGTTCATCGATCGCCAGGTGAATATCGTCGAGGAGGGCCTCGACCTTGCCGTGCGCATCGGCCATCTGGCCGATTCGGGATTGACGGCGATACGGGTCGGTGCGGTGCGGCACCTGATCTGTGGCGCCCCGGCCTATCTGGAAAAACACGGAACGCCGCGCACCCCAGCCGAGCTGAAGGATCACCGCATCGTCGCCTCCGACAGCTCCTGGGCCCTGCCGGACTGGCGTTTCGCCGCAGGGCAAAGGATCACCATCGACCCGGTGCTGATGTGCAACACCAACCAGGCGGTAATCGACGCCGCACGCTCGGGATGGGGCCTGACCCGGGTGCTGCATTACCAGGTCGGGCCGGCATTGCAGGCGGGCGAATTGCAGGTGGTGCTGGAAGAATTCGAGGAACCGCCGCTGCCAATCCACCTGGTGTACCCGCAGGGGCGGCAGGCGCCAGCGAAGGTGCGGGCGTTCGTGGATATGGCAGTGGAACGGTTGCGGGGAATCCGATTTTTGGCTGAGAGGCCTCGAAACGCGAACTCACCTGCCCGCGAACGCCGCAGCCCGCTCAGGGCTGCGCCAGTCGTCCGGCCGCGTAGTCGCGCGCAAGCGCGATAAACGCCTGGAAGGCTGCGGAAGAATTGCGGCGGTTGTAGTAATAGAGGCACAGCGGCACGAGTGGCGGTGTCCAGTCTTCGAGGATACGCACGAGCCGGCCCGCGGCGATGTCTTCACGGACATCGGCTTCCATGAAGTAGCCGATCCCCACGCCATTGGCTACCGCGATCCTGGCCAGGGATGCTTCGTCAAGCGTGATCGGCCCCTCGACATCCAGTTGCAGTTCCTCACCGCCCTTCTCGAAACGCCACCGGAACAACGTGCCATCGGGAAGCCGCACGCGAACACAGGGGTAAGCGAGCAGGTCCTGCGGCACTTTAGGAATAGCCCTGTTTTCGAAGAAGGCGGCTGATGCGGCAACCGCCATGCGTCTGCGCTGCCCCAACGGTATGGCGATCGCGTCGCTGGGCACCAGGTCAGCGCTGCGCACTGCCAGATCGAAGCCCGCCGCCACGACGTCAACCAAGCGCCCCTCGGTGACGATGTCGATATGAACCTGCGGATAGCGCTGCAGATACTCCAGGACCAATGGCGCCATGATCTCGCGCGCGGCTGTTGCAAAGGCATTGATGCGCAACGTGCCGGACGGCGTTTCCTGATGGGAGCGCGCCGTATTCATCGCGTTCTGGATGCCATCGAGCGCCGGTTTGATCTGTTCGACGAAGATGCGCCCCGCATCGGTAAGCGAGACGCTGCGCGTGGTGCGGTTGAACAAACGCACGGCAAGCTCCCGCTCGAGCTTGCCTACCGCGCTGCTGATGGCCGTACTCGACATGCCGAGCTCCAGCGCCGCAGCTCGAAACGAACCACAACGCACGATGGCCAGAACGGCCTCGAGTTCGATCAGCGAATGGCGAGTCATTGTCCTGATTTCCGTGATACTCCATGCGACTTTATCTGGCTTATCAGGCGAAAAGTCCACCGCTAGATTGACGCCATCACTGCCGAGGAGATGAACATGTCAATCAAGCTACCCAAACCGATCGCCGACTTTGTCGAGGCAAACGCCAGACTCGATATCGACGGCATGATGGAACCCTTCCTGAAGGATGCCGTTTTCGTGGACAACGGCAAACGCTACGTAGGGCTGGCCGAAATCCGCCGACTGCTCGTGGAAGAAGCGATCGCGGTGAAGGCGATTTTCGAGCCCGATACCGCTCGCGAAGAAGATGGCGCTGTCGTGCTCGAGGGGCCCGCTCATGGCGACTTCCCCGCAGCCCGCTGCGTTTCACCTATCGCTTCACGCTCCTGGATGAGGCCATCAAGACCTTGGAGACCAGGGTATGGAAATGAAGGCAGATCCTTGCGAGTTTGCCGGCAAGCGCGTGCTCGTCAGCGGCGGCACCAAGGGGCTGGGTCGCGCCACGGTCGAGCGCTTCCTGGCCGGCGGAGCCCGGGTTATCACGGCTGCCCGTACGATCAAGGATCCCATCGAGGGCGTTGAATACGTGCAAGGGGACCTGACGACTGCGAAGGATGGAGAAGACTTTGCCAGGGCGGCACTTGAGCGGCTGGGCGGTATCGACATCCTTGTCCATGTCATCGGTGGGTCCACTTCGCCGGCGGGTGGCTTTGCCGCACTGACAGACGAGCATTGGCTCGCCGAACTGAACCTCAACCTGCTGGCAACCGTGCGCCTCGATCGCCTGTTGATTCCGCAGATGCTGGAGCGAGGCAAGGGCACCGTGGTGCATGTCACCTCGATCCAGTCCGTTCTACCGTTGCCCGAGTCCACCACGGGATACGCCGCAGCCAAGGCCGCACTGAGAACCTACAGCAAGTCGATCTCGAAAGAGCTCGGCCCCAAGGGGGTGCGGGTCAACGCCGTCTCGCCCGGCTGGATCATGACCGAGGCCACTGAAGACTTTCTGAAAATGCTCAGCAAATCCGGCGACACTATCGAGGAAGCGCGTCAGTCCGTGCTCGATGCCCTGGGCGGGATCCCGATCGGGCGCGGAGCCGAACCTGAAGAGGTGGCCGACCTTATCGCCTACCTCGCCGCCGACCGTGCTGCTGCGATCCACGGCGCCGAGTTTGTCATCGATGGCGGGACGATCAGGACGGTATAGCGCCTCGATCAGGGTGTAGAAAGCGACCCTGACCTGCCAGCGGCAAAAAACCAGAAGCCCGCAATTGCGGGCTTCTGGTTTTTTGCTAGATCGTGCCGACGCGGGGATCCGGTGTTTGGTTGAGCACCTCGTCCGCGACAAGCCCGAAACCCTGTAGGAGCTGGCTTGCCTGCTCCTACAGGGTCCTTGCTTTGGCATCCAGAGGATTTCTGGTTACCGATCAGCTCACCCCACAATACACCTTGCGACCACTTACCCAGGTTTCCTCGACCAGGATGTCACGCATGTTGACGCGGTCCTCCGGCTTCCATTTCAGAGGGTTCTTGGCCAGTACCACCAGATCGGCTTGCTTGCCGTCCAGCAGTGAGCCGATCTGGTGATCGAGGTGGCATTGCCATGCCGCGTCGATGGTCACGGCGCGCAGCGCCTGCTCCACGTCGAGACACTCGTTTTTGTTGAGCACCTCGCCACTCGCCTCCATCACCCGGGTGATCGCCTGCTCCATGTAACGCAGCGGACCGAATGGCGTGACGAAGCGGTCGCTGTGCAGGCTGATACGTAGGCCACCCTTCAATGCCGAGGCACAGCGGTCCAGCAGGTTCGCGCGTTCCTCGCCAAGGATGGTGCTCTGGAATGCCTGGCCCCAGTAACCAACATGCCCGATCAGGAAGCTTGGCGAAATCGCCATGCGCTTCATCAGGCCGATCGCCTCGTCATGTAGCAGCGAGCAGTGCTCGATGCGATGGCGCTGCCAGGCCCAGGCCGGTTCGGTAGGGAACGGAGGCTTCGGCAACGGATCGTTTGCGGAAGGGATGGTACAGAGCGCCAATTGATAGGCAGAGAGCACATTGCTGATGGCTTCGTCGCCGTTGGCGTGGGTCAGGATTGGCCAGCCTGCGGAGGTCACGATCTGCATCACGTGCGCCAGTTGCCGGACCGGGCTGTAGTTGAACAAACCATAGGCACCGACACCCGGAACCTGATGTTCGTTGCAGCAGTGGTACGGCTCGCTTTGCAACCCGGTCAGCCCCTGATTCGAGCCATCGGCGATCAGCTTGATCGCACGCAGGGTGAAAAGACTGTTGGCGTCGCTAGTAAGCTCGGGCTTGTAGCAGTCGACCCAAGTCATGAGATTGTTGTCGTTGCCATACAGTGCACAACCGACGCGCAGGGTCATCGACGAGGTCTGCGCGAGCTGCCTCATCATGTCCACTTCCTGCGGCCCCTTGAACAATCCGATGCTTGCGTCGAACAAGGTAGTGATGCCGCGCTGGTTGGCTTCACGGAACACCTTCTGCAGGTTCGCCAGCAACTGCTCCTGGCCCAGCTGTGGCAGCGCCTTCAGCATCTGCGCAGATTGCTGCTCGGTCAGCACACCTGTCGGGAATTGCTCGGCGAGACCTGCCGCCTGCAGTGCGAGCGTGTTGGCGTAGCTGATATGGCCGGAGGCGTTGAGGAGGAAGATCTTGACGTGGGGACCGATTTCATGGAGCTCATCGAGTGTCTTGGCCACGATGTCCGTCCACTCCTTCATCAGTGAGGGATCGACACCGAAGCCCGTGACCCATTGCTCCTTGGGATCCTTGTCTTGCACTTTCCTGGCAGCCGCGCAGATCTTGGCCTTGATCTGCTCGATGTCATATCCCTTGTCCAGGTATTGGTTGCTGATCGGCGACAGGTCGGTCCAGTCGTGGATGAGCGCACTGGACATGAGGTGAGCGTGGGGGTCGATCAACCCCGGCAGCAACGTTTCTTCGCCCACCAGTTCCCGCACGACATACGGATAGGGCTTCATTGCCTCGCGTACATCCTCGATCTTGCCGCTGGCGATCACCATGCCGTTGGCGATGCCGATGGCATCTACCGTCAGATCCAGGTGCTGAGGATCCGGGTAGATGGTTCCTCCCACGAAGATCACCGAACTCTGCGGACCGAGCGGCGTTGCTTGATGGGTTTGCGCAAGCAGGGCCTGCCAGGCGTCAGGATCATGCTCATAGAGCGGCAGCATGCCAGGCGTGCAGCAGGCACAGCCGAATTGAGGACGTTGGGACATGATGATTCCTTTCAATAGGTGGTGGTCCAGGGAATGACGCTGAACATCGCATGGCACGATTGCAGTCCGGTTATCCACGCGTCCCGCAGCACGGCGGGTTCGAGAGGCCGTCCTGTTCCCTGTCCGATCGCCTCGCTAACGTATCACTACGGATTGTAGGTGTACTCAGGATTTGGTCAGCACACATAGCAATTGGCCGCCACTTGTCTGCTGCCCGGCGGAACAGTGCCAAGGCGAAGTTCATGGCGCGCAATCCACACGCGTTCCGGCCCGCCCTCATCCTGTTCCGTATCCAAGGAGGCACGATGCAACACAGCCCGAAAGAGTTGGCTTACCTGTCAACCATCATCAAGCGAACGGCCGCCATCCGGGATTGGGATACGGATCTCAACAGCAGCGGGACGAAAAAGATCTCGGAGGTCCAGTGCATGCAGATTGTCGGTGAAGACAAGATCTTCATCGCCACCAATCCCGGCGAACAGGATGCAGTGCGGCATTACCTGAGCGGTTTCGGCGTCAACAATGCCCTGGACTTCGAGCGCTGCCTGTTCATGAGCCATGAGCTGCTGAGCATGCGCCATCAACTGTTCAACGATGCCGTGACCGTCAGGCTGAACAACGACACCAAGCGCAAGTACAGCGGCCAGGAAAAGCTGGTCATCGACAGTTTTAGGAAACCATCCTTTCTCGCCGGCAATTACCTGAAGCTGTACCAGGACATGTTCAATGTCATCAATGACGGGGGCACCGATCCGGCAGGAAGGAAACTCAGCTGGTTCCTGCGCAAACTGATTGCCTGTCCTGTCACTACCAACGCGGTCAAGGGCACCGGGGCGCCGCTCGCGGTACTTTATGAGTATTCCAAGGCCGTTGCGGTCAATGTGCTCGACAGCATCGAGAACGTGCATGCCGAGATCGTGCTGCTGACCTTCCTGGCGGAGGAAGTGACGACCAACCCGCACATGTTCGAGAACAAGGTGGTTCACCTGGGCGGGGCGAAGAAAGCCTGCGCGCATTGCGCGGCATGGATTGCCCTGTACAAGCGCTGGATGCTGAACACCTACAAGGTCAAGGTCAGGACCACGGAGAACGACGGCGGTGACACGCGTGGCGAAGCCAACGCAGCGGAGACCAGCCAACGGCCGAGTCGTCCCGCGCTCGCGACCCTCAGGGGTGCGCCCAAACTGTTGTTCACTTCCGCCGGTGCGACCGATCTGCATCACCTGAACACAATGGCCGATGACGAAGACCTCTGGTTACTGAAGAAACACGCCTGAACGGCAGCCAAAAACGCCGAAAGCCCGCAATTACGCGGGCTTCCGGTGTGTTCATTGCCACTCGATGCCGGCTTATGCCGGACGGGGGATCATTCCCACTCGATCGTCGCCGGCGGCTTGCTCGACACATCGTAGGTCACCCGCGAGATCCCTCGATCTCGTTGATGATCCGCCCACTGACAGTCTCCAGCAGCTCGTACGGCAGGTGCGCCCAGCGCGCGGTCATGAAGTCCACGGTCTCGACGGCGCGCAGGGCGACGACCCAGGCGTAGCGACGGCCGTCACCGACCACGCCCACCGATTTGACCGGCTGGAACACCACGAAAGCCTGGCTGGTCTTGTGGTACCAGTCGGCCTTGCGCAGTTCTTCGATGAAGATGTGGTCGGCACGACGCAGCAGGTCGGCGTATTCCTTCTTCACTTCGCCGAGGATGCGCACCCCCAGGCCCGGGCCCGGGAACGGGTGGCGGTAGACCATGTCGTACGGCAGGCCCAGTTCCAGGCCGATCTTGCGCACTTCGTCCTTGAACAGTTCGCGCAGCGGCTCGACCAGCTTGAGATTCATTTCCTCCGGCAGGCCACCGACGTTGTGGTGCGACTTGATCACGTGGGCCTTGCCGCTCTTGGCGCCAGCCGATTCGATGACGTCCGGGTAGATGGTGCCCTGGGCGAGGAACTGGATGTTCTCCAGCTTGCTGGCCTCGGCATCGAACACGTCGATGAAGGTGCGGCCGATGATCTTGCGCTTCTTCTCCGGGTCGGACTCGCCGGCCAGGTTGTCGAGGAACTGCGCTTCGGCATCGGCACGGATGACCTTGACGCCCATGTTCTCCTTGAACATGGCCATGACCTGGTCACCTTCGTGCAGGCGCAGCAGGCCGTTGTCGACGAAGACGCAGGTCAGCTGGTCGCCGATGGCGCGGTGCAGCAGCGCGGCGACCACCGAGGAGTCGACGCCGCCGGACAGGCCCAGCAGGACGTTGGCCGAACCCACCTGCTCGCGAACCTGGGCGATGGCGTCCTCGACGATGTTCGAGGCGGTCCACAGGGCTTCGCAACCGCAGATATCGAGGATGAAGCGCGAGAGGATGCGGCCGCCCTGCTTGGTGTGGGTCACTTCCGGGTGGAACTGCACGCCGTAGTAACCGCGGGTATCGTCGAACATGCCGGCGATCGGGCAGCTCGGGGTGCTGGCCAGGACGTGGAAGTCCTGCGGCATGCGGGTGACCTTGTCACCGTGGCTCATCCATACGTCCAGGCCGAGCACGCCGTCGTCATCGACGTGGTCCTCGATGCCGTCCAGCAGGCGGCTCTTGCCGACCACGTCGACACGGGCGTAGCCGAACTCGCGCAGGTCCGAACCCTCGACCTTGCCGCCCATCTGCTCGGCCATGGTCTGCATGCCGTAGCAGATGCCCAGCACCGGCACGTTCAGGTCGAACACGGCCTGCGGCGCGCGTGGGCTGTTGGCTTCGTGGACCGACTCAGGGCCGCCGGCCAGGATGATGCCGCGCGGGTTGAAAGCACGAATCGCTTCATCGTCCATGTCGAACGGGTGCAGTTCGCAGTACACGCCGATTTCGCGCACGCGGCGGGCGATCAGCTGGGTGTACTGGGAACCGAAGTCGAGAATCAGGATGCGGTGAGCGTGAATGTCGAGGGCCATGACTCAATCTCGTCAGTGGTAATCGGAAACGACGCGGGGCTGTTCGATAACAGCCCCGCTGAACGGTGTTGCCAGGAGCATCAACCTACGCGGTAGTTTGGCGCTTCCTTGGTGATCTGTACGTCATGCACATGGGACTCGGCCATGCCGGCACCGGTGATGCGCACGAACTCGGGCTTGGTGCGCATCTCTTCGATGGTGGCGCTGCCGGTGTAGCCCATCGACGAACGCAGGCCGCCCATCAACTGGTGGATGATCGCGGCCAGTGCGCCCTTGTAGGGAACGCGACCTTCGATGCCTTCCGGTACCAGTTTCTCGGCGCCGGCCGAGGAGTCCTGGAAGTAGCGGTCCGAAGAGCCTTGCGCCTGGGCCATCGCGCCCAGCGAACCCATGCCGCGGTAGGCCTTGTAGGAGCGGCCCTGGAACAGTTCGACTTCGCCCGGGGCTTCTTCGGTACCGGCGAACATCGAGCCCATCATCACGCACGAAGCGCCGGCGACGATGGCCTTGGACAGGTCACCGGAGAAGCGGATGCCGCCGTCGGCGATCAGCGGAACGCCAGTACCTTCGAGGGCTTCGGCAACGTTGGCGATGGCGCTGATCTGCGGCACGCCGACGCCGGCAACGATACGGGTGGTGCAGATGGAGCCCGGGCCGATACCGACCTTGACCGCATCGGCGCCGGCTTCGGCCAGGGCCTTGGCGGCAGCGCCGGTGGCAATGTTGCCGCCGATCACCTGCACTTGCGGGAAGTTCTCCTTGACCCAGCGAACGCGGTCGATGACGCCCTTGGAGTGACCGTGGGCGGTGTCCACCACCACCACGTCGACGCCGGCGGCAACCAGGGCGGCAACGCGCTCGCCGGTGTCCTTGCCGGTACCGACCGCGGCGCCGACGCGCAGGCGGCCCTGGTCGTCCTTGCTCGCCAGCGGGTAGGCCTTGGCCTTCTCGATGTCCTTGACGGTCATCATGCCCTTCAGGTTGAAGTCGGCATCGACGATCAGGACTTTCTCCAGGCGGTGCTTATGCAGCAGCTCGCGGACTTCGTTCTTGTCGGCGCCCTCGCGCACGGTGACCAGACGCTCTTTCGGCGTCATCACGTCGCGCACGGCCGCATCGAGGCGGGTTTCGAAACGCACGTCGCGAGAGGTGACGATGCCGACCAGGTCGCCGTTGTGCAGCACCGGTACGCCGGAGATGTTGTTCAGGCGGGTCAGCTCGAAGAGGTCACGCACGGTGGCTTCGGCATCGATGGTGATCGGATCCTTGACCACGCCGGCCTCGAACTTCTTGACCTTGCGGACTTCGCCGGCCTGCTGCTCGATGGTCATGTTCTTGTGGATGATGCCGATGCCGCCTTCCTGCGCCATGGCAATGGCCAGGCGGGCTTCGGTCACGGTATCCATGGCGGCGGAGACCAACGGAATGTTCAGCTCGATGCCACGGGTCAAACGGGTCTTGAGGCTGACTTCGTTGGGCAGTACCTCGGAATAGCCTGGTACAAGGAGAATGTCGTCGAAGGTCAGGGCTTCTTGGCTGATACGCAGCATCGCGGGGGCTCCCGGGCGGGAAAAATGGAAGCGCGCCATTATACTCATGCGCGCCGTTTCGCTCAATGTAAAGATGGGCCTTCGGTCAGTTGCCCGACAGCGTTCCACGCACCACGGCTACCGGCTGGTCGAGCCAATCGGCGAAGGCGTCAAGGAAGGCCGGTTTGAAACCGGCATCGGCCCACCCATTGAAGATGAAGCCCAGGTTGGAAAAGGCACACGGCTGGAGAAAGAGAAAGCCGTTTATATCGTCTTCATGGCCGCATTCGGGGCAAGTGAAGTTGTCGGTCTGCGCTGGCATCCACTCTTCGAGGCTTTCGAACAGCGCCTCGCCGATCTCCCGGCGGCACTCGGGGCAGCCCGCTTCCTCGAGGAAATCCACCGACGGTGTATAGATGCAGCGCTTGGTGATGATCTCCAGGCCGTTGACCCGCTTGCCGAACGGCAGCAGTTCGGGGCGCTCGACCACCTTGCGCGCGCCCTCGGAAATGGCATGGGCCATGCGGTTGCCGGTGCCGCCGCAGGTGCTCAGGCCCTCCTCGACGATCTTCTCGCGCACCAGCCAGCGCAGGATGGCCCGGGCACGGGCTTCGTGCACGGGGATGGAGGACATTCGGGGAACGATGATGCTCTGGGTGATCATGACAGCGGTCGGGTCGGGTCGAGGCGGCAAGTTTAACCCGACCCTGGCGCTTCTCACAGGTGGACGCGGAATCTCCCGTCCTCGATCTTCATCTCGTAGGGATGGTCCGGGCCCACGCCGAGGTAGTCATGGACCTCAGGGATCCTGGCCACGATGTGACTGAAATGGCCTTCCAGCAAGCCATCTTCGGTATTTTTCCGAATACGGACTTTTCCGCTGACGATATCGGCTGACACCAGATAGGTTCCGGGCTCGACCAGAGGCGGGTCTACAAAGGTCATAGCGTACATGAACAAGATAGGGGAATTGGGGCCGATGGGGTAGGAACCATCATATACGTCGTACAACAATCCGAAGTTCACCTCCTCCTTGTCTGCGTCATGTGGCGGCGCAGCGAAATTCAGTCCGATGACCATCCCGCCGGCAAACAGCGGAGGCCTGTGGAACTCCGTGATATCGGGTTTGAACGAACGGCGCTGTCCTCCTTCCAGTTTCTCGAACATCGCCTGCATCTCATTGCCATTGGCACCGGCGCTGCCATTGGTCCTCTGTCGGTCGGAATCGAGTACCCAGATCCCCGTGTCCTTGGTCTCGGACAGAGGACGTAGTGCACCGTAGATGCGGCGCATGACTTCGGTTGAATCTTTCATCGCAATACTCCAAAAGTGGGCAAGTCCCTTTCGGGGAGAAGGGCACGTTTCGGAGTCTGAAAAGATCGACTGATAGCAACAACTGACAGAAATAACAGGTAAATCCCGCGACGGCTCTACCGCGCATTACCAACCGACCTGAGGCAAGCAACGGCCAATCAGCGCCGTTCCTCTGGCCAGCACCAGCCAGGCCAAAGCCCATGCACGGATTCGTGCATGGGGGACGGACGATGTCCGCGCAACGCTGACGCCCAGGGCGAGCATGATGGCAATCGGGTCGGTTGAAAACGATCAGCCTGCCCGAGCAATCAGCGTGCATCTCACAGGCGTACGCTGAATCGCCCGTTCAGCATCTTCATTTCATAATCCTGGCCCGGGCCGACGCCGATGTCTTGATCAACCTTGTGGATCCTGACCAATACGTCACGGAAGCTTCCCGCTACCACGCCTTGCATCCAGTCGTTCTGCAGCAGGATCATTCCGCTGATGACTTTGAAGGATACCGCTACGTCGCCATCTGGACAGCATGGCGGCGCCCGGAAATACAGCTGGTAGTTGATAGCGGCCACCCCACTGGTTACCGAGTAGTAGCCGTTGGGCAAATCCTCCAGGAAGGCAACACCCACGGCCTCTGCATAGGCTTGGTGCGGCGGAGCTGTAAAGTGGCGGCCCGACACGTGATTGATATTGGAGTGTTTGATGAATTCCGTTTGTTCTGCCACAAACTCCCTGCGCGCTCCCCTTCAACCATCTCGAACAACGCCGAAAGCTGGCCGTTGCGTGGGTTGGCGCTTGCCGGCGCGGACACCAGACGAGAATCGGACAGCCAGATCCGGTTGTCTTCTGCATCGGAAAAAGGACGTTGAAAAACACTGCCGCAGCGCATGGCTGCTTGAAGATCGTTCATCGCAATAACTCCTGATAACGCTCTCTCAGTGGCGGAGAGCACGATCGGAGTTTCATGACCTGCATTCGTCGCAACAACTCACGGATCTACGGGCTTGACGCGGCAATGGCTCTATCCCAAGCCTCACACGGCCACATGGGTCAACCAGCGACCGATCAGCGCCACCCCGCTGGCCAGCACCAGCCAGGTGACCAGGCGCACGAATGCCTCGCGCGACATGTTCAAGGTCAAGCGCCGCCCTACCCGCAGCCCGAGGACCATCATCGGCAGCAGGCACGCCGCCAACAGCAGCAACGGCAGGTCGGCATAGACCCCGGCGATCAGGAACAGGCTCAGGCGCACCACCGTGCTGCAACTGATCAGTGCGCTTTGGGTCGCCCGCACCTGCTCCGTCGAGTCCAGCCGGGCATTGAGGTACAGCGCATAAAGGAAGCCGCCACTGCCGAACAGCGCGCCGAACAGTCCGCCCACGGTTCCCGCCGGCACCGACCAGCCCGCCGCCAGGTTCGCCGGCCTGACCTTCACCGCCAGGCTGTACAGCGCGTAGGCGCTGATGAACAGGCCCATGAGCAACATCAGCACATCGGCATGCAGGTTGAGCAGGAACACCACGCCCAGGGTGCAGCCCAAGGCCATGAACGGCAGCAGGCGCAGCAGCTCGCCCCTGCTCACCGCCTTGCGTGCCGGCAGCCAGTTGCCAAAGGCCGCGACGAAGTCCAGCAGCACCAGCAGCGGGATGATCCGCGACAACGGCATGAAGTTGATCAGGATCGGGCCAGCCACCAGCGCGGTACCGAATCCGGCAATGCCGAAGACCACGTAGGCAGCGGCCACACCCAGCAGGATCGGCAGCCAGTCGAGCAAGGAGAACGGCAATTGGGCGAACAGGTCGGCGAGCATCCGGGTAATACCTTCGATTTGTTTTCAGCGCACCTTAACCGGCGCTGAGCCATGCCGACTAATATGCAATATCGCCATTAGCCATCTTGAAACGGCATAGCTCATGATTTCTACCCGCCAACTGCGCTACTTCGTTGAAATCGCCGAAAGCGGCAGCTTCAGCGCCGCTGCCGAACGCCTGTACATCGCCCAGTCGGCCCTGAGCCGGCAGATTCGCGAACTGGAGCAGCAGCTGGATACTGCGCTGTTCGAACGCACCGCGCGGCTGCCACGCCTGACCGCTGCCGGTACGGCGTTCCTGCCCAAGGCGCGCAACCTGCTGCAGGACCTGGACAAGGCCAGCGACCTGGCCCGCGCCGTCGGCCAGGGGCGGCGCGGCAGCCTGCGCCTGAGTCATTCCAGCACGGTGCCATTGACCGGGGCCTTGTTGCATCAGGTCAGCAGCTATTTGCATGACAACCCTGGCGTATCGATGGAGATAGCCCAGCTTTCCTCGGAGGGCCAGCTTGAAGAACTGGTCGACGGACGCCTGGACATCGGCCTGTTGCGCTTGCCAGTGCTGCGCCAGCATGAAGGCCTGTGCGTCGAGCCCTTGTTCCAGGAACCGCTGTTGCTGGCGGTCGCCGATACCCATCCCTTGGCGCATCACAACAGCATCCGGCTGGCGGATCTGTCGGACCAGCCTTTCATTTCCATCCCGCATCGCCAGCGTGGCGGCCTGAGCTACCTGTCGGCGGAACTGTGCATGGCCGCCGGGTTCTTTCCGCGGCCGGCGCGGGTGGTGTCGCGCAAAACCACTCAATTGCAATTGATCCAGGCCGGGTTCGGGGTGGCGTTGCTGCCTCGCTGCATGCGGGACATCGCCCCGGTTTCGCTGCGGTTCATCCCATTGGTCGATCCCGGCTGCGTCAGTACGGTGGCCATAGCCCACCGCCGCGACGCCGGGCCGCTGGTCAGGCAGTTCCTCGGGCATATGCAGGCACAGCGTGCTTGACCCTGAAGTAACTAAAGGGTCCAACCTTGGTGAAAACACGGAGGCTTTGCCATGCGCACGCAACAGGACTATCTACAACGCACTGAAATACTCGACTTCGACGCACCGCCGATCACCCGCCTCATCGACTCGCGCGGCTGGCGGCAATTGCCAGCGGAACAGGCGGCCCGTGCCGTCTACGAGTTCTGCCGCGACGAGATCCTGTTCGGTTACAACGCCGGTGCCGACAGCCTGCCCGCCTCGGCGATCCTTGCCGAGGGCCTGGGGCACTGCAACACCAAGTCCAACCTGCTGATGGCCCTGCTCCGCGCCCTCGGCATTGCCTGCCGGCTGCGGGCCTTCACCATCGACAAGCGCCTGCAGAAAGGGGCGATGACCGCGTTCGTGTACTTCATGGCGCCGCGGGAAATCCTCCACACCTGGGTCGAGGTCGAACTGCACGGGCAATGGGTAGTGCTGGAAGGGGTGATTCTCGACCAGCACTACCTGCGCGCGGTACAGGACAGGTTCAGCAACTGCCAGCACGCCTTCCTCGGCTATGCCGTGGCCACCCCGTCGCTGGCCGAACCCGCCGTGCAATGGACCGGCCGCGACACCTACATCCAGCGCGAAGGCATTGCCCGCGAGCTGGGGCTATATGCCTCGCCGGATGATTTCTACCGCGAGCACAAGACCAACCTGAACGGAGTGAAGGGCTGGCTGTACCACAACTTCTTCTACAAGCTGCTCAACGACAATGTGCGCAGGATTCGCGAAGGTACACCGGGTAGCCAGGCCTGTAATCATCAATCAGGTTGAAAAATAACGACGCGTCCCCTGTGGGAGCGGAAACAGCTCATTTACCACTGTTCTGTGGGAGCTGGCTTGTCGGACCGCCGAACCGCAGCGATTGCGATGGTGAATTCACTGCCGTCATCGCTGGCAAGCCAGCTCCCACAGGGTCCGGGGCCAGCCTGACCCACGCCGTGACGCCGAAGACCGCCAATGCCGTGGCGCCCGCGCCGCTGAACCAGTCCCTGGCCATGAACCAGGGCGGCCGGACCGATGGTCTGGTCAACCGGGTCATGTACCTAAAGGCTGGCGCGGCCCCCTGTGGGAGCGTGGCTTGCCCGCGAAGGGCCGCAAAGCGGCCCCAAATCCTGCCACGCCGAACATCTGGGACACTGAGGCCAAGCAGGCGCTGAATCCAGAAGAGCTTTCTCCACCTAGCTCGTGCTGGATGGTTTTGGGGCCGCCTTGCGGCCCTTCGCGGGCAAGCCACGCTCCTACGGATCCTAAGTTGATCCACCATCCGAGCCCTCGGCGAACGATGTGTAGATACCCATGCCCGACAAGGCAGGACACCTCGCCCCGCGATCCTTTATAGTGCCGCCCATGATCAGAGACCCTTTCGAACGCCTCGGCCTCGACCGTGAAGTACTCACCGTCAGCCAACTCAACGGCCGCGCCCGCGTGCTGCTGGAAGATGTCTTCAGCAGCATCTGGGTCGAGGGCGAGATATCCAACCTCGCCCGCCCCGCCTCCGGCCATGTGTATTTCACCCTGAAGGACAGCGGTGCCCAGGTGCGCTGCGCGCTGTTCCGCAATAACGCGGCGCGGGTCCGCCAGGCCTTGCGTGACGGGCTGGCGGTGAAGGTGCGCGGCAAGGTCTCGCTGTTCGAGGGCCGCGGCGACTACCAGTTGATCCTCGACACGGTCGAGCCGGCCGGCGACGGCGCCTTGCGCCTGGCCTTCGAGGCACTCAAGGAAAAGCTCGGCGCCGAGGGCCTGTTCGCTGCCGAGCGCAAGCGCGCGCTGCCGGCGCATCCGCAGCGCATCGGCATCATCAGCTCGCCCACCGGCGCGGTGATCCGCGACATCATCAGCGTGTTCCGCCGTCGTGCCCCGCAGGTCGAACTGAACCTGGTGCCCACCGCCGTGCAAGGCCGCGAAGCCATCGGGCAGATCGTCCGCGCCCTGCGGAAGGCCGATGCCCAGGGCTTCGACGCGCTGATCCTGGCCCGAGGCGGCGGTTCGCTGGAAGACCTCTGGTGCTTCAACGAAGAAGCCGTGGCCCGCGCCATCGCCGCCTGCGTGACGCCGATCGTCAGCGCGGTGGGGCATGAAACCGATGTCTCGATCAGCGACTTCGTCGCCGATGTCCGCGCGCCGACGCCGTCGGCCGCCGCCGAGCTGCTGGCGCCCGACAGCAGCGACCTGCAACGCCGCCTGGAAAGCCTGCAACGGCGCCTGTTGCTGCGCATGCAGAACCGCCTGATGCACGATCGCCTGCGCCTCGACGGACTCAGCCGGCGCCTGCGTCATCCGGGCGAACGCCTGCGCCAGCAGGCCCAGCGCCTCGATGACCTGGACATGCGCCTGCGCCGCGCCTTCGAGCAGCGCCTGAACCAGCGCCGCGAACGCCTGGCACGTCTCGACACGCGCCTTGCCGCGCAGCATCCGGGACGTACCCTGGCGCTGCTCAAGCAGCGCCTGGACAACCTGTCCGCGCGCCTGCCCCGGGCCATGCGCGACACCCTGAAGGATCGCCGCCAGCAGCTCCAGGCCCAGGTGCAGATGCTCGAACTGGTCAGCCCCCTGGCCACCCTCGGTCGCGGTTACAGCATCCTGCTCGACGAGCGCGGCCAGGCGATTCGCAGCGCCGCGCAAACGAACAATGGCCAGCGTCTCAAAGCCCGCCTCGGCGAAGGCGAACTGCTGGTGCGGGTCGAGGACAACCACCAGACCCCGGTCACGCTTTCCCTTCTGGACTGAACCCATGCCACGACTGCTTTGCGCCTTTTTCCTGCTGTGCCTGACTTTCGCTGGCAGCGCCCACGCCAGCTACATCACCCGCCAGTTGAACAAGCCGGTACCCGGGGCGTTGCGGTGATCGACCTCGGGCCCTCGGCCCAACCGCCGAGTGCGCGCTTCGACGGCAAGCCGGTACTGGTGGTGAAGGAGCAGGACAACTGGCTGGCCATCGTCGGCATTCCCCTGACCCAGAAGCCCGGCGTTGCCCGCATCACCCAGGGCAGCCGCACCCTGGAGTTCAGGGTCGGCAGCAAGAAGTACCAGGAACAGCACATCACCTTGAAGAACCAGCGCCAGGTCAACCCGAACCCGGCCGACCTCAAGCGCATCGACGCCGAGCTGGCCGAGCAGATCAAGGCCTACCGCAGCTTCAGCCTCGGTACGCCGAGCAACCTGATCCTCGACAAGCCGGTCAGCGGCCCGCTGTCCAGCCGCTTCGGCGTGCGCCGCTTCTTCAATGGCGAAGAACGCAATCCGCATTCCGGCCTGGACTTCGCCGTGCCCGCCGGCACGCCGGTGAAGACCCCGGCCAACGGCAAGGTGATCCTCACCGGCAGCTATTTCTTCAACGGCAACACGGTGTTCGTCGATCATGGCCAGGGTTTCATCAGCATGTTCTGCCACCTGTCGAAGATCGATGTGAAAACCGGGCAGGTGCTGACCCGCGGGGCGGTGATCGGCAAGGTCGGCTCCACTGGCCGGGCCACCGGGGCGCACATGCACTGGAACGTCAGCCTGAACGATGCGCGGGTCGATCCGGCGATCTTCATCGGTGCGTTCCAACCCTGAACTACCCGCCAGGCGGCGCTGTTGCGCCAATCAAAAAGACCGCGCAATCGACGCGGTCTTTTTGATTGGAATGCGCGATTAAATGTCGGTAGAAAGCAGATTCCGCACATTTCTATCAATTTTTTCGAGGTGCTTGCCATCTTTCACCTCACTGGTTAGGGTTGAGGGCATGAAAACCTTTGAAACCCTTATCCGCCTCCGCCAACACCGCAGCCTTTGCCTGGTCAGTGCACGACTACCAAGCTGAATCGCGTCGCCTCGCCCATTCCAAGATTCCATGTTTCCGGCAGGCCCGTTCCAGGCCGCATCAAAAGGATTGCTCCCATGTCCATGCTCAAAGACCCTTCGAAGAAATACCGCGCCTTCCCGACCATCGACCTGCCCGACCGTACCTGGCCGTCGAAGACCATCACCCAGGCGCCGATCTGGTGCAGCTCCGACCTGCGCGACGGTAACCAGTCGCTGATCGAGCCGATGGATTCGGAAAAGAAACTGCGCTTCTGGAAGACCCTGGTCAGCGTGGGCGTGAAGGAAATCGAAGCGGCCTTCCCGTCCGCCTCGCAGACCGATTTCGACTTCGTCCGCACCCTGATCGAAGACAGCCACATCCCTGACGACACCACCATTCAGGTTCTGACCCAGGCCCGCGAAGACCTGATTTCGCGCACCTTCGAATCCCTGCGCGGAGCGAAGAAGGCCATCGTTCACCTGTACAACGCCACCAGCCCGTCGTTCCGCCGCATCGTCTTCAACCAGGACAAGCAAGGCGTGAAGGACATCGCGGTGAACGCGGCCAAGCTGTTCGTCAAGTACGCCGCCCAGCAGCCGGAAACCCAGTGGACCTTCCAGTACTCGCCGGAGACCTTCAGCGCGACTGAAATGGAATTCGCCAAGGAAGTCTGCGACGCGGTGATCGAGGTGTGGAACCCGACCCCGGAACACAAGATCATCCTCAACCTGCCAGCTACCGTCGAAGTCTCGACGCCGAACGTCTACGCCGACCAGATCGAGTGGTTCTGCCGCAACGTCAACCGCCGTGACAGCGTGATCATCAGCCTGCACTGCCACAACGACCGCGGCACCGGCATCGCCGCCACCGAGCTGGGCCTGATGGCCGGCGCCGACCGTGCCGAAGGCTGCCTGTTCGGCAACGGCGAGCGTACCGGCAACGTCGACCTGGTGACCCTGGCCCTGAACCTCTACACCCAGGGCATCGACCCCGAGCTGGACTTCTCCGACATCGACGGCGTGCGCAAGGTGGTCGAGGAATGCAACCAGTTGCCGGTGCATCCACGTCACCCGTATGTCGGCGACCTGGTCCACACCGCATTCTCCGGCTCGCACCAGGACGCCATCCGCAAGGGCTTCGCCCAGCAGAAGGAAGACGCCCTGTGGGAAGTGCCGTACCTGCCGATCGACCCGGCCGACATCGGCCGCAGCTACGAGGCGGTGATCCGCGTCAACAGCCAGTCCGGCAAGGGCGGTATCACCTACCTGCTGGAACAGGAATACGGCATCAGCCTGCCGCGTCGCATGCAGATCGAGTTCAGCCAGGTGGTCCAGGGTGAAACCGACCGTCTCGGCCTGGAAATGACTGCCCAGCAGATCTACAACCTGCTGCACCGCGAATACCTCCAGGCCAACGCGCCGTACGCACTGGTCAGCCACCGCCTGCAGGAAGAGAACGGCCACAGCGCCGTGGAAGTGGAAGTCGCCGGCGAAGGCGAAACCACCCTGCACTGGCGCGGCAAGGGCAACGGTGCCCTGGAAGCCCTGGTCGCCGGCCTGCCGGTTGCCGTGGAGATCATGGACTACAACGAACATGCCATCGGCGCCGGCACCAATGCCAAGGCTGCGGCGTACATCGAACTGCGCGTGGCCGGTGGTCGTCCGGTGCACGGGGTGGGCATCGATGAAAACATCACCACCGCCAGCTTCAAGGCCCTGTTCAGCGCGCTGAACCGTTCCCTGACCCAGCAGGCGGCGAGCAAGGCGGCCTAAGGCGCCGGTCTGCTCGACCCAGGCCCGCCTCCCGAAGGCGGGCTTTTTTGTGCGCAAAAAAAAGGGGCGCCGACCAAGCGCCCCGAACAGCCGTAACCACTTATCCTTCGAGCAGCGCCATCGCCTCGGCACTGCACTTCTCCACGGCGGCCCAGTCGCCGTTCTTGATCCAACCGCTATCCAGCATCCAGGTTCCACCCACGCACATCACGTTGGGCAGGCCCATGTAGCTGAGCAGGTTATCCGGACGAACCCCGCCAGTCGGGCAGAAACGCACATCGGCAAAGGGTCCGGCATAGGCCTTGATCGCCGCGATGCCGCCGCTGATTTCCGCCGGGAACAGCTTGAAGCGCCGGTAGCCGAGGGCGTAGCCCATCATGATTTCCGACGGCGTGCTGATCCCCGGCAGCAGCGGGATATCGCTTTCGACGCCGGCCTGGAGGATTTCCCGGGTCACTCCGGGGGTGACCACGAACTGCGCGCCCGCCGCTTCCACCGCCTCGAACTGGGCGCGGTCCAGCACGGTACCGGCGCCGATGCACAGCTGCGGACGCTGCTCACGCAATACCTTGATGGCCTTCAAGCCATGTTCGGAACGCAGGGTCACTTCCAAAGTGCGAATGCCACCGGCGGCCAGGGCATCGGCCAGGGGCAGGATATCGGCCTCGCGGGCGATGGTGATTACCGGCAGGATGCGCGCCTGGTCGCAGATCGCATCGATCCGGGCGATCTTGTCGGTCATCGTCGGCAATGGCGTGGGGCGTTCGAGCGTGGTCATGACAGGGGTCCTTGGCTCATGGGCACCAGTAGATGCTCAAAGGGTCGTGAAGAAAGGCGCGAATCGGCATCTGCGCCGGCTCGTTGCCCGCCAGCGCGGCGCGCAGGGTAGCGAGTTTGCCGGAACCTTGCACGGACAAGGCGGTAAAGCCGGCCGTGGCCAACAGCCGCCGGGTCAGGCTCAGGCGCTGGTGCGGCACGCTCGGGGCCAGCATCGGCAGGCAGCGGCGCTCGCCATCGCGGCGCAGGCCTTCGGCAAGATTGGGGCTGTCCGGGAACAGCGAAGCGGTGTGCCCGTCATCGCCCATGCCCAGCACCAGCACATCGATCGGCGGCAGCTCGGCCAGCGCCTGGTCGGCCGCCAGCGCAGCCGCCTCCAGGCTGGCGGCGTGGCGATAGAGGCCAACCAGGCGCGCCTTCGCCGCCTCGCCCTGAAGCAGATGGCGACGCAACAGGCCTTCGTTGCTGTCGGCATGCTCCACCGGCACCCAGCGCTCGTCGGCGAGGCTGACGGTCACCTTCGACCAGTCCAGCGCCTCTTGCGCCAGGGCCTGGAAAAACGCAACAGGGCTGCGCCCGCCAGACACTACCAGGGTCGCCCCGCCCTGCCCGGCAATCGCTGAGCGCAGGCACGCGGCGACGTCCGCGGCCAACTGCCGGGCAAGCTGCTCGGCGGTTTTCAATTCATGGATCGTGACCGTCGCCGGCCACTGCATTTCAGATATCGCCATACCAGGACCTCCCATCGCGGGTAATCAGTGCCACCGCCGCCACCGGCCCCCAGGTTCCCGCGGCATAGGGCCGAGGCGCTTCGCCGGATTGCTTCCAGCCGGCGATCAACTGGTCGCACCATTTCCACGCGTACTCGATTTCATCCTTGCGCACGAACAGGTTCTGATTGCCGCGCATCACCTCCAGCAGCAGCCGCTCGTAGGCATCGGGAATCCGTGCGCTGCGGAAGCTGCCGTCGGAAAAATTCAATTGCAGCGGGCTGCTGCGCAGTTGCATGCCCTTGTCCAGGCCCTGTTCCTTGGTCATCACCCGCAGGGAAATGCCCTCGTCCGGCTGCAGGCGGATGATCAGCTTGTTGCCGATCTGCAAACGCTGTTCCGCCGCGAAGATATAGTGCTGCGGTTCCTTGAAGTGAATGACGATCTGCGACAGTTTCTGCGGCATGCGCTTGCCCGTGCGCAGGTAGAACGGCACCCCGGCCCAGCGCCAGTTGCGAATATCGGCGCGCAGGGCGACGAAGGTTTCGGTGTCGCTGTGGGTATTGGCGTTCTCTTCATCGAGATAACCCGGCAGCGCCCGCCCGTCACTGTGCCCGGCGATGTACTGGCCGCGCACCACGCGGGTGCCCAGGCCTTCGCCGGTGATCGGCGCCAGGGCCTTGAGCACCTTGACCTTCTCGTCGCGGATGCTGTCGGCGGACAGGTCGCTGGGCGGGTCCATGGCGATCAGGCAGAGCAACTGCAGCAAATGGTTCTGGATCATGTCGCGCAGTTGCCCGGCCTTGTCGAAATAGCCCCAGCGCCCTTCGATGCCGACCTTCTCGGCGACGCTGATTTCCACATGGGAAATCGAGGTCTGGTTCCACTGGGTTTCGAACAGGCTGTTGGCAAAGCGCAGGGCGATCAGGTTCTGCACCGTTTCCTTGCCCAGGTAATGGTCGATGCGGTAGATGCGGTTTTCCGGGAAGAACTGCGCCACCGCGTCGTTGACCCGCCGCGACGACTCAAGGTCATGGCCGATGGGCTTCTCCAGCACCACCCGGGTACGCTCGGCCAGGCCGACCTTCGCCAGGTTCTCGCAGATACCTCCGTAGACCGCCGCCGGAGTAGCGAAATAGGCGATCAGCGGCGCTTCGGGGGTGACCTGCGCGGCCAGTGCCGGATAGGCCTGGGCGTCGAGGAAGTCCATATGCAGATAGTTCAGGCGGCCAAGGAAACGCTGCAACACCGTGGTGTCCAGGGTGTCGGACGCGACGAACTCGTGCAGGTGCGCCTCGATCGATGCCAGGTGCTCCTGCACGCTGCCAGGCTCGCGGGCCAGGGCCAGCAGGCGGGTGCGCTCATGCAGCAGCCCGGCTCGATCGAGCTGGTAGAGGGCCGGGAACAGCTTGCGCAAGGCCAGGTCGCCAAGGGCGCCGAACAGGGCAAAGGTGCAAGGCTCAACACTGATCGAAGACATGATGTAGGTTCTTTTACCGAGTGCGGGTAGAAATATCGCGTTCCAACGTGGATATCAAGAGCGAATGTAGTAATAACAACAACATCTGACCTGCAAGACAGATACAAGTGGTAGGTCTACCCTGCCATCAGTAGGATACAGACCCTGTAAACCCGGCCCCTGCTTGCGCGAACGGGCCGCACCCCCGACCGAAGGAACCCCAATGGACCGCGTGCGCAATCTTCTGGAGCAGATCCAGGGCCGTCTCGACGAGTTGAACAAGGCCGAACGCAAAGTCGCCGAAGTCATCCTTGCCGCCCCGCAGCAGGCCACCCGCTTCAGCATCGCCGCACTGGCCCAGGCGGCCAAGGTCAGCGAGCCGACGGTCAATCGCTTCTGTCGCTCCTTCGGCGTCAGCGGCTACCCGGAACTCAAGCTGCAACTGGCGCAAAGCCTCGCCAGCGGTGCAGCCTACGTCAGCCGTGCAGTCGAGCCAAACGACGATCCGGCAGCTTTCACGCAAAAGATCTTCGGCAGCACCATCGCTTCCCTCGACAGCGCCTGGCAGCAGCTCGATCCGGCGCTGATCAGCCGCGCCGTGGACATGCTGATCCAGGCCCGGCAGATCCATTTCTTCGGCCTCGGCGCCTCGGCGCCGGTGGCGCTGGATGCCCAGCACAAGTTCTTCCGCTTCAACCTCGCGGTCTCCGCCCATGCCGATGTCCTGATGCAGCGCATGCTGGCGTCCGTGGCGCATACCGGTGAGCTGTTCGTGATCATTTCCTATACCGGACGCACCCGGGAACTGGTGGAAGTGGCGCAACTGGCGCGCGACAACGGCGCCTCGGTACTGGCCCTGACCGCCGCCAACTCGCCCCTGGCCCGGGCCAGCAGCCTGAGCCTGAACATTCCGCTGCCGGAAGACACCGACATCTACATGCCGATGACCTCGCGGATCATCCAGTTGACCGTTCTGGATGTGCTCGCCACCGGCATGACCCTGCGCCGCGGCGCGGACTTCCAGCCGCACCTGCGCAAGATCAAGGAAAGCCTGAATGCCAGCCGGTATCCGCTGGATGATGAGCTGGGCTGATCCGGAATCTGCTGGGCTCTTCAGGGCCTCATCGCTGGCAAGTCGGAGCGCCGAACCGCAGCTCCCACAGGGTTTGTGGGAGCTGGCTTGCCAGCGATGAGGCCCTGAAGGTTTGTAAACTTACTACAAGGTTGCCTCAGAACGAGCTCTGCACCTTGATCCCCGCCACCAGCGCGTTGTCGACCTCGTCCACCCCACCCGGGCTCTTGATGTATTGCAGGTTCGGCCGCACGGTCAGCCAGTCGGTGACGTGGAAACCGTAATACAGCTCGGCGTTGTACTCGCTGCGCTGGATCGGCACAAAGGCCGGGTTGTCGTAGTCATCGATGCCGTTGCCGGCGTTGATCAGCTCGGCCCGTTTCTTCACGTCGTCGTTGACGTGGATCCGCGCCACGCCAAAGCCGATGTCGTCCTTGGGCCGCCCGTCGAACGCGCCCTTGTAGACCAGCCCCACCTGCTGGTAGTTGTCGACCACGTTGGTGTCCTTGTCGTGCACGGTGAAGTTGGCGAACAGGCTCAGCCCGCGATTGGCATCGCCCTTGTGCGCGGTGACCTGCTGCTGCGCCACCACCCACCAGCCATGCTTGCTCGAATGGGTACGGTCAGGGTCGCTGATGTCGTCGGCCTTGGCGGTGCTGTAGTAGTACCCCAGGCGGTACTCGCCCGGCAGCCCGCTGACCTGCGGCGACCAGACCAGCTCGACAGGCAGGATCATGCCCTTGGTACCGCTGCCACTGAGCTTGAAGCCGTTGCCGGTTTCCAGGTTCGACGGGTTCTGTTCGAACACCCCGACCTGGGCGAAGAACTCCGGCGTGATGTTGTACTTGACCCGCATCGCCCACTGGCTGACCGGCCAGTTGTACCAGATGCCGCCCACCCAGTTGCCCACCTGCGAACCACAGAACGCCAGGTTCTGGAAATCGCAGGGGAAGCTGTTGAAGTCCTCGCCTTCACCGAAGCGCCCGACCTTCACGTCGAGGGCGCCATCGAAGTATTTCTGCTTGATCCACATCTGCGTCAGCCGCCAGGTCTGGCCACGGCCCCAGACCTCCTGCACCGAGCTGAACTGCCCGGCGCGCGGATCGCTGATCCGGTCGTTGGACAGATTGCGCCCGCTGCGCTCGGTGATTGCCAGCTTGAACTCGGCATCGTGCCAGCCAAGGATCTTTTGCAGATCCAGCTTCATGCCGAGGGCGAACTGGTCGCTGTAGCGCGCGGTGCGGTCGTCGTTGTAACCGCCGTGCAGGTTGGTCGCCGCCTCGCCGACATAGTCGAGGGTGAAGTCGTAGCCCTTGTCCAGCAGTTCGGTACGGGCCCCGCCCCAGTCGCCGGTCATCCATTTCGACGACGACTCGAAGGCCCCGGCGGCCAGCGCCGGGTTGCTCGCCACCGCCACCAGCACGGCCAGCGGGGTCAATCCTGAAATGCGCTTGAAGTACTCCATCCGTTGTTTCCTCGTTTTCTTGTTATCGATGGTGATTCATGCACGGCAGGCGAAGTTCAAGGCTCAACGCCCTTTGAACTGCGCCACGTTGCCCTTGCTCGCGGGCGGGTTGCCGATCGCACCCAGGCGTTCGCCGCTGGCAGCGTCGAACAGCAGCACCCGGGCAGGATCGAATTGCAGGGTCAGGCTGTCACCGACTCGCGCCGGGACATCCGGCGCCAGGCGGCAGCAGACCTTGGTCTGGTTGAGGGTGACGAACACCAGCAGGTCCGGCCCGGTGGGCTCGGTGATCTGCACTTCGGCGCGGATGCTCGGCATGCCGTTGCCTTCGCCGGGCGCCAGGCTGATCTGTTCCGGGCGAATGCCAAGGATCACATCGCGATCCTCCAGGCCGGCCTCGCTCAAGCCCAACGGCAGCTCGCAGCGTGCCTGGCCGCTGTCGAGCAGCGCCTGCAGGCGCCCTTCGCGCCGCTGCAGGCGCAATGGAATGAAGTTCATCGGCGGCGAGCCGATGAAGCTGGCGACGAACAGGTTGGCCGGGTCGTTGTAGATCTGCTGCGGCGTACCGAACTGCTGGATCAGACCGTCCTTCATCACCGCCACCTTGTCGCCCAGGGTCATGGCCTCGATCTGGTCGTGGGTGACGTACACCGTGGTGGTCTTCAAGCGCTGGTGCATCAGCTTGATCTCGGTGCGCATCTCCACGCGCAGCTTGGCATCGAGGTTCGACAAGGGTTCGTCGAACAGGTAGATCTTCGGCCGCCGCGCCAGTGCCCGGCCCATGGCCACGCGCTGCTGCTGGCCGCCGGACAGCTGGCCGGGCTTGCGCGCCAGCAGGTGCTCGATCTGCAACAGCCGCGCGACCCGCGCCACTTCCTCGTCGATGGCCGCCGCCGGCATCTTGCGGATCTTCAGGCCGAAGGCGATGTTGTCGCGCACGTTCATGGTCGGGTACAGCGCGTAGGACTGGAAGACCATGGCGATATCCCGATCCTTCGGGCTCATGCCGCTGATATCGGCCTCGTCCACCAGGATCGCCCCGCCGCTGATCTGCTCAAGACCGGCAATGCAGTTCATCAGCGTGGATTTGCCGCAGCCGGAGGGCCCGACGAGGATCAGGAATTCCCCGGAATCGATCTTCAGTTCGATGTTCTTCAAGGTATCCGGCAGACCGCTGCCGTAGCTTTTGTTGACGTTGCGCAGTTCCAGCGTTGCCATGCTTCACCCCTTGACCGCGCCGGCCGTCAGCCCGCGCAGGAAGTATTTGCCCGCAAGGACATAGACCAGCAGGGTCGGCAGGCCGGCGATCATCGCGGCGGCCATGTCGACGTTGTATTCCTTGACCCCGGTGCTGGTGTTGACCAGGTTGTTCAGGGCCACGGTGATCGGTTGGGCGTCGCCGCTGGCGAACACCACGCCGAAAAGGAAGTCGTTCCAGATCTGGGTGAACTGCCAGATCAGGCAGACCATGATGATCGGCACCGACATGGGCAGGAGGATCCGCCCGAAGATGGTGAAGAACCCCGCGCCGTCCAGCCGCGCCGCCTGCACCAGGGCCTGGGGCACGCTGCAGTAGTAGTTGCGGAAGAACAGCGTGGTGAAGGCCAGGCCGTAGACGATATGCACCAGCACCAGGCCGGTGGTAGTGCTGGCCAGGCCAAGCTTGCCCAGGGTGAAGGAGGCCGGCAGCAGCACGGTCTGGAACGGCAGGAAGCAGCCGAACAGGAGCAGGCCGAAGAACAGCTGCGAACCGCGGAAGCGCCACATCGACAGGACGTAGCCATTGAGCGCGCCGAGCAGGGTCGAGATCAACACAGCGGGCACGGTGATCTTCACCGAATTCCAGAAATAGCCGCCCACCGTGTCCCAGGCCTTGATCCAGCCGATGCCGGTGATCACCTGCGGCCAGCTCAGCAGGTTGCCGGCGCGGATGTCCTCGGGGTCTTGAAACTGGTCAGCAGCATGACCAGCAGCGGCACCAGGTACAGGGCGCAGGCGGCCAGCAGGGTGGTGTAGATGGCGATGCGGCTCAGGCGCAGCGATGGGCTAGTCATGGCGCTTGCCTCGCAGTTCCGAATACAGGTACGGCACCAGGATCGCCAGGATCGCGCCCAGCATCAGGATCGCGCTGGCCGAGCCCATGCCCATCTGGCCGCGGCTGAAGGTGAAGGAATACATGAACATCGCCGGCAGGTCGGAGGCGTAGCCCGGGCCGCCGGCGGTCATGGCCGCCACCAGGTCGAAGCTCTTGATCGCGATGTGGGCAAGGATCATCAGCGCACTGAAGAACACCGGGCGCAGGCTCGGCAGGACGATGCGCAGGTAGATCACCGGCAGGCTCGCGCCATCGACCTGGGCGGCACGCACGATGGACGAATCGACGCCGCGCAGCCCGGCCAGGAACAGCGCCATGACAAAGCCCGAGGCCTGCCACACGGCAGCGATCACCAGGCAGTAGACGACCCGGTCCGGGTCTACCAGCCAGTCGAAGCGAAAGCCCTCCCAGCCCCAGTCGCGCAGCAGCTTGTCCAGGCCCAGGCCGGGATTGAGCAGCCACTTCCAGGCGGTGCCGGTGACGATCATCGACAGCGCCATGGGGTACAGGTAGACAGTGCGGATAAAGCCCTCGCGACGGATGCGCTGGTCCAGCAGCACGGCCAGCAGCACTCCGACGGCCAGGCTGATGGCGATGAACAGCCCGCCGAACACCAGCAGGTTCTTGCTCGCCACCCACCAGCGGTCGTTGTCCATCAACCGCGCATACTGGGCCAGCCCGACCCATTTGTAGCTGGGCATGAAGCTGGAGTTGGTGAAGGACAGGATGAAGGTCCAGAGGATGTAGCCATAGAAGCCCACCAGCACGATGAGCATGCTCGGGGCCAGGACCAGTTTGGGCAGCCAGCGCTGGAGGGCGTCCAGGGGGGAGGCTCGCCGCTGGGCGATTGCAGTGGTCATGATCGGGGATCTCCGGTGTTTGGGAGGGCCTCATCGCTGGCAAGCCAGCTCCCACAGGTTCAGCGGTACATTGTGGGAGCTGGCTTGCCAGCGATTGGGGGCTACCTGGCCGCCTTGATCGCCGCGTTGAGCTGCTTCACCGCCGTCGCCGGCTCGGCCTGGGGATCATTGAGGAAGTTGGTCACCACATCGAAGATGGCGCCCTGTACCGCCAGGGTCGTGGCCATGTTGTGCGCCATGCTCGGTTGCAGGCCGTCGCCCTTGGCCGCTTCCTTGAAGTCCGCCGCCGATTTCTGCGTGCACGCGTCGAACTTGCTCATGTCCATGTCCTGGCGCACCGGCAGCGAGCCCTTGTTCTGGTTGAACACGGTCTGGAACTCCGGCTCCAGGGCGACCTTGGCCAGGTCGTTCTGCGCCTTGATGTCGTTGGCGTCCTTGAGCTTGAACATCGCCAGCGAGTCGATGTTGTAGGCGAAGCTGCCCTGGGTCCCGGGGAAGGCCACGCACTGGTAGTCCTTGCCAGCCACCTTGCCGGCAGCGCTCCACTCGCTCTTGGCCCAGTCGCCCATGATCTGCATGCCGGCCTTGCCATTGATGACCTCGGCGGCGGCGATGTTCCAGTCGCGCCCGGCGCGGTTGGGGTCCATGTAGGTGCCGAGGCGCTTGAGGGTGGCGAAGGCCTCGGTCATCTGCGGCCCGGTCAGGGTCTTCTCGTCGAGGTCGACGAAGGCAGCGTGGTAGCCCTTGGGCCCGAGGATGCTCAGCACCAGGTCTTCGAACACCGTGCTGTCCTGCCAGGGCTGGCCGCCGTGGGCCAGGGGAATGAAACCGGCGGCCTTGAGCTTGTCGGCGGCAGCGAAGAGCTCATCGAGGGTGGTCGGGACCTTGGCCCCGGCCTTGTCGAACACCTGCGGGTTGATCCACAGCCAGTTGACCCGGTGGATGTTCACCGGCACTGCGACATAGTGGCCGTCGTATTTCATGATATCGGCGACCTGCCTGGGCAGCAGGTCGTCCCACTTGTTGGCGGCGGCCACGTCATCCAGTTCGGTGAGCAGGCCGAGGGCGCCCCATTCCTGGATATCCGGGCCCTTGATCTGCGCGGCGGAAGGCGGGTTGCCGGAAATGGCGCGGGTTTTCAGCACGGTCATGGCGGCAGCACCACCGCCACCGGCGACGGCGTTGTCCTTCCAGATGAAACCATCTTTCTGGATCTGCTGCTTGAGGGTCTCGACGGCCTTGGCTTCGCCGCCGGAGGTCCACCAGTGGAGAACGTCCACGGTGCCAGGATTGTCGGCGGCCAAGGCAGAAAGGGGGAACAGCGAGGCGAGGGAAACGACGGCGGCGAGACGGGTGATCGCATTCATCGGGAGAAGCCTTTTTGTTGTTTTGCCTGGAGTCTAAACAGGGGATCTGATGGTGGAGGTAACGAAGGGATGCGGGAATGTCACCAAACAGTGACATTAGCGGTGATCCTTCAGGCCTCATCGCTGGCAAGCCAGCTCCCACAGGTTTCGCGGCGCACACAGAACCTGTGGGAGCTGGCTTGCCAGCGATAGGGCCCGGGAGATCAATCAAGATATCGAGGCAGGCTCAGGGTCACCCGCAACCCACCCTCGCGCAGATTCCTCAAACTCACCTCCCCGCCATGGCTATGGGCAATATTCCTGGCAATCCCCAGGCCCAGGCCATACCCCTGCTGCTTCCCGGCCAGGCGGAAATGCGGTTCGAACACCTGTTCCAGCTGTTGCGCCGGCACCCCGGGCCCTTCGTCGTCCACATGCAGGACGAAGCTGTCCTCGCCATCGATGATCCGCAGATGCGCGCGCTCGCCATATTTCAACGCGTTGTCGATCAGGTTGCCGATACAGCGGCGCAAGGCCAGCGGCTTGCCCGGGTAGGCGGCCTCGGCATGCCCTCGGATGGTCACCCGGCCACTGGCAAGGTAAGGCTCGACCAGGCATTCCAGCACCTGGTTCAGATCGATGGCTTCGATGTTCTCGTGGATATCCGTGTCCTTCACGCATTGCAGTGCGCCTTTCACCAGCATCTCCAGTTCGTCCAGATCCCGTCCGAACTTCGCCTGCACCTGCTCGTCCTCCAGCAGCTCGACGCGCAGGCGCAAGCGCGTGATCGGCGTACGCAGGTCGTGGGAGATCGCGCTGAACAATTGGCTGCGCTCGGTGAGATAGCGGCTGATGCGCTCGCGCATGGCATTGAAGGCGCGCGCCACTTCCTCCACCTCGCTGCCGCCGCCCTCCACCACCGGCGCCACATCCGCGCCGAGGGACATTTCCCGCGCCGCCAGGGCCAGGCGCTTGAGCGGCCTGCTCTGCCAGTGGACCAGCAGGCCGATGAACAGCAGCAGGAAGAAACCGGTGAAACCGATGAACAGCACCTGCTGACGCGGCAGCCCTTCATCTTCGAGGGTGGTGTAGGGCTCGGGCAGCAGCGAGGCGATATACAGCCACTCGCCCTCGGCCAGGCGGATCTGGGTAACCAGCACCGGCGGTTCCACCGGTTCCAGCGTGAGCGCGTAATGCGCCCAGGAACGCGGCAGTTCGTCGAGCTTCAGGCCACTGTTGAAAATCCGCAGGTCCTGCGGGCTGACGAACTCCACCGAAATGCGCATCTCGCCCAGGCGCTGGCGCAGCACTTCGTCCACCGCGGCGATGACCGCCTCCTTGCGCGGCGTGCTGGGCAGTACCTGCATGTCCAGCGGGCGATCGTTGAGGGAGACGAAGAAGCGCGTGCCGCCCATGCTGCGCAACTGGTCCAGCACCAGCGGCCGATAGGCCAAGGGCAGCGAGCGGAAGTAGCTGACGCTGGCGCTCATCGAATGCGCCAGGCTGCGCGCACTGGCGACCAGCCCCTCGCGCTGGCTGGCACGCAGTTGCGACAGCCAGATCAGGCTCGACAGGCCCTGGGCCAGCAACACCACCAGCAAGGTCAGCAGCAGCATCCGCCCCAGCAGCGAACGCGGCAGCGGCAGGCGCCGGCGGCGCTCAGTGCGACGCAGCAACACTGGCCGCCAGCAGGTAACCGCTGCCCCGCACGGTCCGGATCAGCCGCGGCGGCTTGCCGGTGTCGCGCAGGCGCTGGCGCAGACGGCTGACCGCCATATCGACGATGCGATCCAGTGGCATCGGCTCGCGTCCACGCGTGGCATTGCCGATGGTGTCGCGGTCGAGGATCTGTTGCGGATGATCGAGGAAAAGCTTGAGCAGGGCGAAGTCGGCGCCCGACAGAATCACTTCCTCGCCGTCGCGATGGAACAGGCGATGGCTGACGGTATCCAGGCGCCACTCATCGAAGGCCAGCACCTCGCCGCCTGGGGCCTGGAACCCGGCCCGGCGCAACAGCGCCTTGATCCGCGCCTGCAGTTCGCGCGGGCTGAAGGGTTTGCCGAGGTAGTCGTCGGCACCCAGCTCCAGGCCAATCACCCGATCAGCCTCGTCGGAGCTGGCGGTCAGCATGATGATCGGCACCCGCGCCTGGCGTGGATGTTCGCGCACCCAGCGGCACAGGCTGAAACCGTCCTCGTCGGGCAGCATCACATCGAGGATCACCAGGTCGCTGCCCTCGGCATCCAGCGCCTGGCGAAACGCCTGGCCGTCGGCCACGGCGCGCACCTGGAAACCGCAACGGCTCAGGTAGGCGTCCAGCAGTTCACGGATGTCCTGGTCGTCATCCACCAGCAGAATCGACTTGCTCACGAAAGAGGTCCTTGTCCTTGCTCGGGAATCAAGCCCCGGAGGTTCCCGCCAGCGCTTGCTGCAATGCCACGCCGGCACCCAGCAGCCCGGAGAATTCGGCGGTCACCAGCCACACCGGGATGCCCTGGAAATAGCCGCTCATGCAGCCTTTGTCAGCAAAGCTTTCGGCAAAGCCGCTGCGCAGGAACAGGCGGCTGAAACGCGGCACCACGCCGCCGACGATATACACCCCGCCGCGTCCGCCGAGGGTCAGCACACCGTTGCCGGCGACCCGGCCGAGAAAGCGGCAGAACTGCTCGATCACCGCCAGCGCCACCGGCTCTCCCGACAGCGCGGCTTCGGTGATGGCGGCGGGCGTCGCCAGGGTCGGCGCGTGGCCGTCGAGGCTGCAGATGGCGTGGTACAAGCGCAAAAGTCCGCCACCGCTCAATACGGTGTCGGCACTGACGTGCCCGGTATGTTCGGCGATGGCCTGGCGAATTGCTGCCTCGCGGGCGTCATTGACCGGCAGATCGACATGCCCGCCTTCACCCGGCACGGCCAGCCAGCGCCCCTCTTCCAGACGCAACAGGCTGGCCACACCAAGGCCGGTGCCGGGGCCGATGATCAGCGCCGGGCGGCTCAGGTCGGCCTCGCCGGCGCAAACATTGACCCGCTCGTGCGGTTGCAGGTGGGTCATGCCCAGGGCCATGGCGAAGAAATCGTTGATCAGCAGCAGGTGCTCGACCTGCAAGGCAGCGCAGCAAATGCTGCGGTTGATCCGCCAGTGACTGTTGGTAAAGCGGAACTCCTCGCCGGACACCGGTCCGGCCACCGCCAGGCACACCGCCTGCAGCTCGCCACGGGCAATGCCCTGGCCGTCCAGGTAAACGCCGATGGCCTGTTCCGGGCTGCTGTAGTCCGCCACCTGGAACACCTGCACGGCATGCAGGGCATCGTCGCGCCACAGGGCGAAACGGGCGTTGGTCCCGCCGATATCGCCTACCAGCGAAACGCTCATTTGCACCCCTCCAGCGCCTGGGTGAAGGCACTTGCGCCCTTCTCCGCCGGGCTGAAGGCCTGGCGCATGAAGCCGAACAGCTCACGGCCACAGCCAAGGTCATTGCCCAGTGGCGCGGCGGCAAGCTCGCGGGCCGCCAGTTCATCGTCCGGTACCCGCACCAGCAGGCTGCCGGTGGCGCCATCGACGCGCACGATATCGCCGTCGCGCACCCGGGCCAGCGGCCCGCCGTCATAGGCTTCGGGGCAGACATGGATGGCCGCCGGGATCTTGCCCGAGGCACCGGACATGCGCCCGTCGGTGACCAGCGCGACCTTGAAGCCGCGGTCCTGCAGCACACCAAGGAACGGCGTCATCTTGTGCAGCTCGGGCATGCCGTTGCAGCGCGGGCCTTGGAAGCGCATCACGGCGACGAAGTCGCGCTCCAGTTCGCCGGCCTTGAAGGCATCGGCCAACGCCTGCTGGTCGTGGAAGACCCGCGCCGGCGCCTCGACCACCTGGTGCTCCGGAGCCACGGCCGAGACCTTCATTACGCCCCGGCCCAGGTTGCCCTCCATCACCCGCAATCCGCCTTCGGCGGAGAACGGCCGGGCCACCGGGCGCAGGATCGACTCGTCGAGACTTTGCCGCGGCCCCTCGCGCCACACCAACGCGTCGCCATCGAGGAAGGGTTCCTCGACATAGCGGCGCAGGCCTCGACCGGCCACGGTGTTGACGTCCTCGTGCAGCAGGCCGGCATCGAGCAGCTCGCGGATCAGGAAGGCCATGCCTCCGGCCGCCTGGAAGTGGTTGATATCGGCCTTGCCGTTCGGATAGACGTGGCAAAGGGTCGGAACCACTTCGGAAAGATCGGCCATGTCCTGCCAAGTCAACTGGATTCCGGCGGCCTGGGCGATGGCCGGAATATGCAGGGTGTGGTTGGTGGAGCCGCCGGTGGCGTGCAGGGCCACCACCGAGTTGACGATCACCTTTTCGTCGACGATTTCGCCGATCGGCATGAAGTTGCCGCTGGCCTTGGTCAGCCGGGTGACCTGCTGCGCGGCCGCCACGGTCAGGGCATCGCGCAGCGGCGTATAGGGGTTGACGAAGGACGCACCCGGCAGGTGCAGGCCCATCACTTCCATGAGCAACTGGTTGGTATTGGCGGTGCCGTAGAAGGTGCAGGTGCCGGGGCTGTGGTAGGACTTCATCTCCGACTCCAGCAACTGTTCGCGGCTGGCCTTGCCTTCGGCGTAGAGCTGGCGTACCTCGGCCTTTTCCTTGTTGGAAATGCCCGAGGGCATCGGTCCACCGGGGACGAACAGCATCGGCAGATGACCGAAGCGCAGTGCGCCCATCATCAGGCCGGGGACGATCTTGTCGCAGATGCCAAGCATCAGCGCCGCATCGAACAGGTTGTGCGACAGCGCCACGGCGGTGGACATGGCGATCACCTCGCGGCTGGCGATGCCGATCTCCATGCCCGGCTCACCCTGGGTGACACCGTCGCACATGGCCGGCACCCCACCGGCGAACTGGCCGACCGAACCTATATCGCGCAGGGCCTGCTTGATCTGCTCGGGGTAGTGCTCGTAGGGCTGGTGGGCGGAGAGCAGGTCGTTGTAGGCGGAGACGATGGCGACGTTGGCCGAATTGGTCAGGCGCAGGGTCTGCTTGTCGTCGGCGCCGCAGCCGGCCACGGCATGGGCGAAGTTGGCGCATTGCAGGCGGGCACGCATCGGGCCGTCGCTGGCGGCGCCGCGGATCAGTTGCAGGTAGCGTTCACGGGTGGGACGGCTGCGGGCGATCAACCGCTCGGTGACCTCGACAATACGCGGATGCATGAACTCGACTCCAGGCTAAACGGTGGTGGCGACGCTCTGGCGATTTTCCCTTCCAAACGATTGCGCCTACGCTCAGGCCAAGTGCCGGTAGAAAAGGACTGGATCGCTCGACGTGGTAATTCGAACAAAATATTGCCAGAATCTACGCTTTTTTTCTATCTGTTTCCGATTAATCTTGTAATTACAACAACAAAATTCCGTACAGTACGCGAGGTGGTGCCATGACTATCCGGATTGCAATCAACGGCTTCGGCCGCATCGGCCGCAACCTGCTGCGCGCACTCTATACCCAAGGCTACCGCCACGACCTGCAGGTCGTCGCCATCAACGATCTGGGCGACAGCGCCATCAATGCCCACCTGCTCCGCTACGACAGCGTCCACGGCCATTTTGCCGCCGAGGTGTCCTTCGACCAGGAGAGCCTGACGGTCAACGGCGACCGCATTGCCGTCAGTGCCATCCGCAACCCGGCGGAACTGCCGTGGCGGGCCGAGGGTGTCGATGTGGTGTTCGAATGCACCGGGCTGTTTACCGATCGCACCAAGGCAGCGGCGCATATTACCGCCGGAGCGCGCAAGGTGATCATCTCGGCGCCGGCCAAGGGCGCGGATGCCACTGTAGTCCATGGCGTCAACCACGACATCCTGCGCGCCTCGCACCAGATCATTTCCAACGCCTCCTGCACCACCAACTGCCTGGCTCCCGTGGCCCAGGTGCTGCACCGCGAGCTGGGCATCGAACAGGGCCTGATGACCACCATACACGCCTATACCAACGACCAGAGCCTGACCGATGGTTACCACAGCGATCCCTACCGCGCCCGCGCCGCGACCCAATCGATGATCCCGAGCAAGACCGGGGCCGCCGAGGCGGTGGGCCTGGTCCTGCCGGAACTGGCCGGCAAGCTCACCGGCATGGCGGTACGGGTGCCGGTGATCAATGTGTCGCTGGTGGACCTGACCGTCACCCTCGCCCGGCCGACCACGGCCGAGGACGTCAATGCGCTGTTCAAGGAAGCCAGTCGCGGGTCGAAAATCCTCGGTTACAACGATCTGCCGCTGGTGTCCTGCGACTTCAACCACAACCCGTTGTCGTCGATCTTCGATGCCAATCACACCAAAGCCAGCGGGAAATTGTTGAAGGTGATGGCCTGGTACGACAACGAATGGGGCTTCTGCAACCGCATGCTGGATAACTGCCTGGCACTGTGGAACGCTGGCTAGACGGGGCTTGTGGCGGTTTGCTGTAGGACATTTCGGCTAATGCCCTACGGCGCTGCCCTACTTAACGCTTGACCGAAACCGTTAATGACAATCAATATCATTAGCAAATTCCGGTCGGGTATTCCCGTGAGCCACTCTCACTTCAACACCGTTTTTCTCGCCCAACGGGTGACCCTGTTGCGTACGCTGCAGCGCATGGTGGACAACCCGAGCACCGCCGAGGACCTGCTGCAGGAAACCTACCTGCGGGTCACCCGGGCACTGGGCGAGCGTCCCATCGAGCATCTAGAGCCGTTCGTCTTCCAGACTGCGCGCAACCTGGCGCTGGACCATCTGCGTGCGCGCCGGGTCCAGGCCCGAACGCTGGTGGACGATGTGCCGGAGCAGATCTTGCACAATGTCGCGGCGCCGGTCAGCAGCGCCGAGGACGCCGCCCACGCGCAAAAGCTGCTCAAGCGCCTGAGCGGCTCGCTGGCGCAACTGACCCCGCGCCAGCAACGTATCTTCATCCTCAGCCGGCTGCATGGCGCCAGCTACCTGGAGATCGCCGAGCAACTGAAGGTCTCCGCCAGCACGGTGCAGAAGGAACTGAAACTGATCATGGCGATCTGCATGGGCGTCGCCGATCGGCTCGACGGCAACTGAAGGTTCCTTGCCTGCCCTTGCGTTTGCCGCGATCATGACGCCCACGACAAGACAGCCGCCACATCCCAAGGACCTTCCGTGACCGAACCCGCCCATCAGCGCCCCGCGCCGCATGCGACTGCCCGCGACCAGGCCATGGACCAGGCCCTGGACTGGCTGATCCGCCTGCAATGCCCGAGCGATGACGACACCCGCGCCTTCGAAGCCTGGCTGCAAGCCAGCCCGGACAACGCCCAGGCCTATGTCGATGCCGAAGCGCTGTGGAACGGCGGTGCCGTGCGCCAGGCGGCCGGCGAGCTGCAGCGAAAACGCAAGGCCTCGCCCCTGGCACGCCTGCGCCCGCACTGGAAGCCGCTCTCCGTTGCAGCGGTACTGCTGGTGGGCGTTCTGACCGCCGGGAATCTGCCCGTGCGCCTGCAAGCCGATCACCTGACCGTGGTCGGCGAGCGCCAGCGGGTCGAACTGAACGACGGCTCAAGGGTACTGCTCAACACCGATTCGGCCTTTTCCAGCGCTGTCGATGCGCGCCAGCGGGTCGCCCGGCTGTACCAGGGCGAGGCCTATTTCGAAATCCCCGGCGGGCTTGACCAGCCCTTCGAACTGCAAGCCGGGCCGCTGCGCGCCAGGGTGCGCGACAGCGATTTCGCGGTGCGCTACCTCGATGGCGAAGCGCTGGTGCGGGTACAGCGCGGCGATATCGATGTGCTCGCCAGCCAGGACCAGCGCATCCGCCTTAGCAGCGGTGAGAGTGTCCGCGTCGGCCCCGATGGCTTCGGCGAACGGCAGCGCGCCGACCTGCAGAAGGACCTGGCCTGGGTCCAGGGTCGGCTGATCTTCGAAAACTGCCCGTTCAGCGAGGTGCTGGCCGAGCTGCGCCGCTACTACCCCGGCTGGATCATCAATACCAACCACAGGCTGGAGCAGGTCGCGGTGACCGGCAACTACCGCCTCGACCAGCCGCTGGAAGCCGTGCGTGCCCTGGCCCACATCACCTCGGCGCAGGTGCGGGAATTGCCAGCCGTGGTGATCATCAACTGAGTCGAAAGTTTTTTTACGCGATCCCCTGAGGTCGTACGTCTCGTTATAGCCAATGCAACTGATTCTTGTTTGAACCAGTAGCCACCTATAACGACGCGCGACAGGGAGCGCCTTTCGATGCCCACCGGATCCACCCACCGAATCCCCAGCCACGCCCGCAAGCCGGGCCTGCCACGTTGCACGCTCTCCCTGCTGACCCTGGCCATGCTCGCCAGCAGCGCCGCCAGCCTGCCGGCGCTGGCCGCCGAGCCGGCGCAGGTGCCTGCCCAGCGCATGGGTGACTACCGCTTCAACATCGCCCAGCAACCGTTGGTGTCAGCGTTGAACGCCTTCAGTTCGGTGACCGGCTGGCAGGTCGGCTTGTCCGCCGAACTGGGACAGAATGTGGTATCGGCGGGCGTGCGCGGTTCGCTGCCGCCGGAGCAGGCCCTGCAACGGCTGCTGCTGGGTACCGGCCTGACCTACCGCAAGCTGGGCAGCAACAACGTCGCCATCGAGCGCAGCCAGTCCCAGGCCATCGCCCTGCAACAGGTGACCATCAGCGCCACCCGCAATGCCCAGGACGTCAGCCAGGTGCCGAGCACCGTCAGCGTGCAGACCCGCAAACAACTGGACCGCAACAACGTCAACGACATCAAGCAACTGGTGCGCTACGAACCGGGTGTCTCGGTCAGCGGCACCGGCCAGCGCAGCGGCCTGAACGGCTACAACATCCGCGGCATCGACGGCGAGCGGGTACTGACCCAGATCGACGGCGTGGCGATCCCCGACAGCTACTTCTTCGGCCCCTACGCCCAGACCCAGCGCAACTACGTCGATCCGGAGATCGTCAAGCGCGTGGAAATCCTCCGCGGCCCGGCCTCGGTGCTGTACGGCAGCAACGCCATCGGCGGCGCGGTGAGCTACTTCACCCTCGATCCGGACGACATCATCAAGCCGGGCCAGGACGTCGGCGCGCGCCTGAAGGCCGGCTATAGCTCGGCCGACAACAGCTGGCTGAAATCCGCCACCGTCGCCGGCCGCGAAGGCGAGTTCGACGGCTTGCTGCACCTCAGCCGGCGTGACGGTCGCGAGACCGAATCCTACGGCGAGCACGGCGGTACCGGCCTGAGCCGCACGGAGGCCAACCCGGAAGACGTACAGACCACCAACGTGCTGGCCAAGCTGGGCTGGAACTACGCCGACGACGGGCGTATCGCCCTGACCTACGAGCACTACAAGGACGACCGCGACCTCGACCAGAAAAGCGCGGTCGGCGGCCCCTTCACGCCGAACCCGCTGAACTTCTACCAGGACCGCACCGGCAGCGACGTGGTCACCCGCGAGCGCTTCGGCATCGCCCATGACTTCGCCGTCGACAGCCTGCTGGCCGACAACCTGAAGTGGAGCCTGAACTACCAGATCGGCAAGACCGACCAGCGCACCGCGGAAATCTACCGGCCGATGGTCTACACCCTCTACCGCGACCGCAAGACCACCTACAAGGACCGTCAGTGGATCCTCGATGCCCAGGCCGATAAGGCTTTCGCTATCGGCGACACCGAGCACCTGCTGACCTACGGCGCGACCTTCAAGCAGAACAAGGTCACCGGCTCACGCAGCGGCACCGCCACCTGCCTGACCACCGGCTTCGGCTGTGTCACCGGGCGGCCGCTGGCGTCCAGCGCACTGGTTGAAGTCAGCGACTTCCCCGATCCGACTGTCAATACCTACAGCCTCTTCGCCCAGGATGAAATCCGCTGGAACCAGTGGACCTTCCTGCCGGGCCTGCGCTACGACCAGACGCGCATGAAGCCACACGTCACCGACGAGTTCCTGCGCGGCATCAGCTCGAACAACGAACCGGTCAACACCGAGGACAAGAAGTGGCACCGCGTCTCGCCCAAGTTCGGCGTGACCTATGCCTTCAACGACAACTACACCTGGTACGGACAATACGCCGAAGGTTTCCGCACCCCGACCGCCAAGGCCATGTACGGCCGCTTCGAGAACCCGGGCCTGGGCTACAGCGTGCAGGGCAACCCGAACCTGGAACCGGAGAAGAGCAAAAGCTACGAAACCGGTCTGCGCGGCAACTTCGAGGCCGGCAATTTCGATGTGGCGGTGTTCTATAACAAGTACCGCGACTTCATCAACGAAGACGCCGTGCAGGGTTCCAACGTCGGCCAGAGCTTCGAGGCCAACAACATCAAGCACGCCACCATCAAGGGCGCCGAATTCAAGGGCCGCCTGAACCTGGATGCCTTCGGCGCGCCGAACGGCCTCTACACCCAGGGCTCGCTGGCCTATGCCTGGGGCAAGAACGAAGACACCGGCAAGCCGATCAACAGCGTCAACCCGCTGACTGCGGTGATGGGCCTTGGATACGAGCAGGAGCAGTACGGTGGATTGCTCAGCTTGACCCTGGTCAAGCGCAAGAACCGCGTCGACGACACCAGCTTCTACGCCCCGGACGGCACCAGCAAGCAGTTCCGCACTCCGGGTTACGGCGTGCTGGACCTGAGCGGGTTCTACAAGGTGAGCGACGACGTGACGGTCAATGCCGGCCTGTACAACCTGACCGACAAGAAGTACTGGCAGTGGGATGACGTGCGCGGCTATGACGGGATCGGCGAAGCCGCTGCGACCGCCCCGGCCAACCTGGATCGCCTGACCATGCCGGGGCGCAACTTCTCGGTGAATGTGGTCTGGGATATCTGATCACGATCTGAAGGCCCATCTACATCCCCTGTGGGAGCTGGCTTGCCAGCGATTGCGGTAGTGAGTTCACCATCGCTATCGCTGGCAAGCCAGCTCCCACAGGGATCTACAGGGTCAGGACGCCAGTGTAGAGACTGAAGGCCGCCAGGCCGGCACCCGCCACCACCGCCGCAAAAATCAGCTTCTCCCAGCCGGTAAACAACGGTTTCCCCTGCTCACGCTTTGCCCTTGCGAACAGGATCACCCCCGGCGCATAGAGCAGCGCCGAGAGCAGCAGGTATTTCAACCCGCCCGCGTACAACAACCACACCGCATACAGCAACGCCACCAGCCCGACGCACAGGTCCTTGCGCCGCGTTCCTGCAAAGCCTTCATAGGTCTCCCCGCGCAACGCCAGCAGCACCGCATAGGCCGCCGACCACAGGTAGGGCACCAGGATCATCGACGACGCCAGGTAGATCAGGCTGGTGTAGGTCCCCGCCGAGACCAGCGTGATCAGCAGGAAAACCTGGATCATGCTGTTGGTCAGCCACAGCGCGTTGGACGGCACATGGTTGGCATTTTCGAACGCAAGAAACCGCGGCATGGTCTTGTCCCGCGCCGTGGCATAGAGAATCTCGGCGCAGAGCAAGGCCCAGGAGAGCAAGGCGCCGAGCAGCGAAACCGCCAGCCCGATGCTGATCAGCAAGGCGCCCCAGGGCCCGACGATGTGCTCCAGAACCGACGCCAGCGACGGATTGTGCAGCGCCGCCAGTTCCGGCTGGGTCATCACCCCCAGCGACAGCACGTTGACCAGCACCAGCAGGGCCAGCACACCGAGAAAACCGATCACCGTGGCCTTGCCGACATCCGAGCGCTTTTGCGCCCGCCCGGAATAGATGCTTGCCCCTTCGATACCGATGAACACGAACACTGTCACCAGCATCATGTTGCGCACCTGGTCGAGCACGTTGCCAAAACTCGGGTTGGCCAGGCCCCAGATATCCCGGGTGAAGATGTCCATGCGAAACGCCGCCGCGGCAATCACGATGAACAGGATCAGCGGCACCACCTTGGCCACCGTGGTGATCTGGTTGATGAACGCGGCCTCCTTGATCCCGCGCAGCACCAGGAAATGCACCGCCCACAGCAGCAGCGAGGCACAGCCGATGGCCAACGGCGTGTTGCCTTCGCCGAACGCCGGGAAGTACAGGCCCAGGGTACTGAACAACAGGACGAAGTAACCGACATTACCCAGCCAGGCGCTGATCCAGTAGCCCCAGGCGGAGGAAAAGCCCATGTACTCGCCGAAGCCGGCCTTGGCGTAGGCATAGACCCCGGAATCCAGCTGTGGCTTGCGATTGGCCAGGCTCTGGAAAACGAAGGCCAGGGCCAGCATGCCGATCGCAGTGATACCCCAACCAATCAGTACTGCACCTACGTCGGCACGGGCAGCCATGTTCTGCGGCAGGGAAAAGATGCCACCGCCGATCATCGAACCCACCACCAACGCGATCAACGCTCCAAGGCGCAGTTTCTGGCCAGGCTCGGACATGAAATTCCCCTTTTTATTCCCTGTTTTTCAGTCAATGAACCTGATCATCATCTTGTAAAAATCGCAGGTTATAAGCCTTTATATTTAATAACAAAGGACTCTAATAACGACACGCTTCGGTCAGAGTTTTGTGCACTAATTCCGCTTCGACAAGTCTAACCGCCTTTTTTTCGTGAAAAATTTGCGAAAGCCGGGAAACGGACTAGCTTCAAAGTTCTCAGGCACTTTCGAGAACCCACCCCTTCTCTGAAAGCGCCGTATCACAAGGCCTGCGCAGCAAACTGCTGATCTTTCGAAGGCTCTTCCAGTCATTTGTCAACAATGGAATGTCGCAATGAACTGACCTGTATCAGCTTCCTGTAATTCCATCCGCATTACCTTGAAAGTCTCTCTTTTCTGAAATGGAGCTCAAGCATGTCAGAGGCTTCCGGAAAACTTCGACTCGGTGCGCTGGTCGCACTTGTGGTGGGTTCGATGATTGGTGGCGGGATCTTTTCCCTGCCGCAAAACATGGCGGCCAGCGCCGATGTCGGCGCGGTACTGATCGGCTGGGCGATCACCGCCGTCGGCATGCTCACCCTGGCCTTCGTCTTCCAGACCCTGGCCAACCGCAAACCCGATCTGGATGGCGGGGTGTATGCCTACGCCAAGGCCGGTTTCGGCGATTACATGGGCTTCTCCTCGGCCTGGGGCTACTGGATCAGTGCCTGGCTGGGCAACGTCGGCTACTTCGTCCTGCTGTTCAGCACCCTCGGCTATTTCTTCCCGATCTTCGGCGAGGGCAACACCCCGGCGGCGGTCATCGGCGCTTCGGTGCTGCTGTGGGCCGTGCACTTCCTGGTGCTGCGCGGGATCAAGGAAGCGGCCTTCATCAACTTGGTTACCACCGTGGCCAAGGTGGTGCCGCTGGCCCTGTTCGTGCTGATCGCGCTGTTCGCCTTCAAGCTGGATATCTTCACCGCCGACATCTGGGGAACCATGAACCCGGACCTGGGCAGCGTGATGAACCAGGTGCGCAACATGATGCTGGTCACCGTCTGGGTGTTCATCGGCATCGAGGGCGCGAGCATCTTCTCGGCCCGCGCGGAAAAACGCTCGGACGTGGGCAAGGCCACGGTCATCGGCTTCATCACCGTGCTGCTGTTCCTGGTCCTGGTCAACGTGCTGTCGCTGGGCATCATGACCCAGCCTGAACTGGCCAAGCTGCAGAATCCGTCGATGGCGGCCGTGCTCGAGCACGTGGTCGGCCACTGGGGCGCGGTGCTGATCAGCGTCGGCCTGATCATCTCGCTGCTGGGGGCCCTGCTGTCGTGGGTGCTGCTGTGCGCGGAGATCATGTTCGCCGCCGCCAAGGACCACACCATGCCGGAGTTCCTGCGCCGCGAGAACGCCAACCATGTGCCGGCCAATGCCCTGTGGCTGACCAACGCCATGGTGCAGATCTTCCTGATCATCACCCTGTTCTCGGCCAGTACCTACCTGTCGCTGATCTACCTCGCCACCTCGATGATCCTGGTGCCCTACCTGTGGTCGGCGGCCTACGCCGTGCTGCTTGCCTGGCGCAGCGAGACCTACGAGCAGGCCCTGGCCGAGCGCAAGAAGGACCTGATCATCGGCGGTATCGCCCTGCTCTATGCGATCTGGCTGCTGTACGCCGGCGGGGTCAAGTACCTGCTGCTCTCCGCCCTGCTCTATGCCCCTGGCGCGATCCTGTTCGCCAAGGCCAAGCGCGAGGTCGGCCAACCGGTTTTCACCCACGTGGAGAAGTTGATATTCGCCGCCGTGGTCGTTGGTGCCCTGGTGGCAGCCTACGGCCTGTATGACGGCTTCCTTACGCTGTAACCCCCGTATTTCACACCTTTGGAGGAAATGATCATGTCCACGGATAAAGTCAAGTACGGTGTTCATTCCGAGGCAGGCAAACTGCGCAAAGTGATGGTGTGCTCCCCTGGCCTGGCGCACCAGCGCCTGACCCCGAGCAACTGCGACGAGCTGCTGTTCGATGACGTCATCTGGGTCAACCAGGCCAAGCGCGACCACTTCGACTTCGTCACCAAGATGCGCGAGCGTGGTGTCGAAGTCCTGGAAATGCATAACCTGCTGACCGAAACCATCCAGAATCCCGAAGCTCTGAAGTGGATCCTCGACCGCAAGATCACCCCCGACACCGTCGGCGTCGGCCTCACCAACGAAGTGCGCAGCTGGCTCGAAGGCCTGGAGCCGCGCCGTCTGGCCGAGTTCCTGATCGGCGGCGTGGCCGGCGAGGACCTGCCGGACAGCGAAGGCGCCAGCGTGATCAAGATGTATCGCGACTACCTGGGCCACTCCAGCTTCCTGCTGCCACCCCTGCCGAACACCCAGTTCACCCGCGACACCACCTGCTGGATCTACGGCGGCGTGACCCTGAACCCGATGTACTGGCCGGCGCGACGCCAGGAAACCCTGCTGGCCAGCGCCATCTACAAATTCCACCCCGAGTTCACCAACGCCGACTTCGAAGTTTGGTACGGCGATCCGGACAAGGACCACGGCCAGGCCACACTTGAAGGCGGCGACGTCATGCCGATCGGCAAGGGCGTGGTGCTGATCGGCATGGGCGAGCGCTCCTCGCGCCAGGCCATCGGCCAACTGGCGCAATCGCTGTTCGCCAAGGGCGCTGTGGAAAAGGTGGTGGTCGCCGGCCTGCCGAAATCCCGCGCGGCGATGCACCTGGACACCGTGTTCAGCTTCTGCGACCGCGACCTGGTCACGGTCTTCCCGGAAGTGGTGAAGGAGATCGTGCCGTTCGTGATCCGTCCGGACAGCAGCAAGCCCTACGGCATGGACGTGCGCCGCGAGAACAAGTCGTTCCTCGACGTGGTTGCCGAGGCCCTCGGCCTCAAGGCCCTGCGCGTGGTGGAAACCGGCGGCAACAGCTTCGCCGCCGAACGCGAGCAATGGGATGACGGCAACAACGTGGTGGCCCTGGAACCCGGCGTGGTCATCGGCTACGACCGCAACACCTACACCAACACCCTGCTGCGCAAGGCGGGCGTGGAGGTCATCACCATCAGCGCCGGCGAACTGGGCCGCGGACGTGGCGGCGGCCACTGCATGACCTGCCCGATCGTGCGCGACCCAATCGACTACTAACGCCCACTACCCGGCCGCGCCCACCCGGCGAGGCCGGGCAGATCACCGAATCCAAGGAGTCCCGAAATGGCGTTCAACATTCATAACCGCAACCTGCTCAGCCTCGAACATCACACCGAGCGCGAGCTGCGCTACCTGCTCGACCTGTCCCGCGACCTCAAGCGCGCCAAGTACACCGGCACCGAGCAGCAGCACCTCAAGGGCAACAACATCGCCCTGATCTTCGAAAAGACCTCGACCCGCACCCGCTGCGCCTTCGAGGTGGCGGCCTACGACCAGGGCGCCAACGTCACCTACATCGACCCGAACTCCTCGCAGATCGGCCACAAGGAGAGCATGAAGGACACCGCCCGGGTGCTCGGGCGCATGTACGACGCCATCGAGTACCGCGGCTTCAAGCAGGAAGTGGTGGAAGAACTGGCGAAGTTCGCCGGGGTGCCGGTGTTCAACGGCCTGACCGACGAATACCACCCGACCCAGATGATCGCCGACGTGCTGACCATGCGCGAGCACGCCGACAAGCCGCTGCACGAGATCAGCTACGCCTACCTGGGCGATGCGCGCAACAACATGGGCAACTCGCTGCTGCTGATCGGCGCCAAGCTCGGCATGGATGTGCGCATCGCCGCACCGAAGGCCCTGTGGCCGCATGACGACCTGGTTGCGCGCTGCAAGAAATACGCGGAAGACAGCGGTGCGCGCATCACCCTTACCGAGGATCCGAAGGCTGCGGTCAAGGGCGTGGACTTCGTCCACACCGACGTCTGGGTGTCCATGGGCGAGCCGGTGGAAGCCTGGGGCGAACGTATCCAGCAACTGCTGCCCTACCAGGTCAACGCCGAGCTGCTGAAGGCTACCGGCAACCCGCGCACCAAGTTCATGCACTGCCTGCCGGCGTTCCACAACTCGGAAACCAAGGTCGGCAAGCAGATCGCCGAACAGTATCCGCACCTGGCCAATGGCATCGAGGTCACCGACGACGTCTTTGAATCGCCCGCGTGCATCGCCTTCGAGCAAGCGGAAAACCGCATGCACACGATCAAGGCGATCCTGGTTTCGACCTTGGCTGATCTGTAACCCAATCGCTGGCAAGCCAGCTCCCACAGGTCCGGTGTACGCCGTAACTGAGTAGGCAATCCTCCAGCCTGATGCTGTAAGCCAGCTCCCACAGGTCCAGTTTACGCCGTCCCCTGTGGGAGCTGGCTTGCCAGCGATGGCGGCCTCCCGTTAAACGAGATTCAAAGGACATTCCCATGCGTATCGTTGTTGCACTAGGCGGTAACGCGCTGCTGCGCCGTGGCGAGCCCATGACCGCCGACAATCAGCGCGCCAATATCCGTATCGCTACCGAACAGATCGCCAAGATCCACCCCGGCAACCAACTGGTCATCGCCCACGGCAACGGCCCGCAGGTCGGGCTGCTGTCGCTGCAGGCGGCGGCCTACACCTCGGTCACCCCTTACCCGTTGGACGTTCTCGGCGCCGAGACCGAAGGCATGATCGGCTACATGATCGAACAGGAACTGGGCAACCTGCTGGACTTCGAGGTGCCCTTCGCCACCCTGCTCACCCAGGTCGAAGTCGACGCCAACGACCCGGCCTTCCAGAATCCGACCAAGCCCATCGGCCCGGTCTACTCCAAGGAAGAAGCCGAGCGCCTGGCCAAGGAAAAGGGCTGGGCCATTGCCGCCGACGGCGACAAGTTCCGCCGTGTGGTCGCCAGCCCGAAACCCAAGCGCATCTTCGAGATCCGCCCGATCAAATGGCTGCTGGAAAAGAGCAGTATCGTGATCTGTGCCGGTGGTGGCGGCATTCCCACCATGTATGGTGCCGACGGCAAGCTGCAGGGCATCGAAGCGGTGATCGACAAGGACCTGTGCTCGGCGCTGCTGGCCGAACAGCTGGAAGCCGACCTGCTGGTGATCGCCACCGACGTCAACGCGGCCTATGTCGACTTCAACAAGCCGACCCAGAAGGCCATCGCCCAGGCTCACCCGGACGAACTGGAACGCCTCGGCTTTGCCGCCGGGTCCATGGGGCCGAAGGTCCAGGCAGCTTGCGATTTCGCCCGTCACACAGGCAAAGTCGCGGTGATCGGCTCGCTCAGTGATATCGAGGATATCGTCAAGGGCACCGCCGGCACCCGGGTCAGTACCGCCTCCCCAGGCCTCAGCTATCGTTGAAACGCCAGGGCGGGCCTGCTGGCGGGCCCGCCTGTTTCAACCGTACAAGGAGCCCCAATGGCACAGTTCACCCCAGGCCATCTGCATATCGAGCGCCATGCGCTGAACAAGGACGACCACAGCTACAACTTCTGCGTCGATTACGAAACCGTCCAGGACCCCACGGCAGGCAAGGGCATCCAGTTCCGCCTGCACGGGACCATCCAGGACAAGCCCGCCGACGAGACGTTCTTCCTCGGCAAGAGCGACTGGTACAACTTCGCCGCCGTCATCGATGACATCGCCCGCAAGCACGACATGCCGATCAAGGGCATCGTCACCTCGGCGCACAACACCCTCTACGACAGGATGTTCGAAGATATCCGCGACAAGCTGGAGGTGAAATCGGGCGACCCGATCAAGCCCGAGCGTTTCGAGTAACCGGCACAGCCTTCACCGCTGGCAAGCCAATCGACCACCGAGCAGCCGCAAGGCATACTTGCACGCTTCGCCAGCCGTGAACCCATCGCCCACCAATGCGCATCCATGTCAGCTTCATCGACCGCGTCGGCATCACCCAGGAAGTGCTCGCCCTGCTGGGCGCGCGCAACCTCAACCTGGATGCGGTGGAGATGGTGCCGCCGAACGTCTATATCGACGCGCCCACGCTCAATCCCTTCGTCCTCGAAGAACTGCACGACGCCCTGCTCAACGTGCGCGGGGTACAGTCGGTACGGGTGGTGGATATCCTTCCCGGCCAGCGCCGCCATCTGCAACTCGATGCCCTGCTGGCAGCCATGAGCGACCCGGTGCTGGCCCTGGACAGCGCCGGCAACGTGCTGCTGGCCAACCCGGCGCTGGTCGCACTGTGCGGGCAGGAGCCGGCGGGACACAGCATCGCCGAGCTGTTCGATGCGCCGGAGCTGCTCGCCACCCTGATCGACCAGGGCTTCCACCTGCCGATGCGCGAAGTGGTGCTCAACGGCCAGACGCTGCTGCTGGACGCCACGCCGATCACCGACGCCGGTGCGCTGGTCACCCTGTACCCGCCGAATCGCATCGGCGAACGCCTGTCGGCCTTGCATCACGACCACGCCGAGGGCTTCGACGCCTTGCTTGGCGAATCCCCGGCGATCCGTACCCTGAAAAGCCGCGCCCTGCGCGTGGCGGCCCTCGATGCGCCGTTGCTGATCCACGGCGAGACCGGTACCGGCAAGGAACTGGTGGCACGCGCCTGCCATGCCATCAGCAGCCGCCATGCCGCGCCGTTCCTCGCCCTCAACTGCGCGGCACTGCCGGAGAACCTGGCCGAAAGCGAGCTGTTCGGCTACGCCCCCGGCGCCTTCACCGGCGCGCAGCGCGGTGGCAAGCCGGGGCTGATGGAACTGGCCAACCAGGGCACGGTGTTTCTCGACGAAATCGGCGAGATGTCGCCCTACCTGCAGGCCAAGCTGCTGCGCTTCCTCAATGACGGCAGCTTCCGTCGGGTCGGCGGCGATCGCGAGGTCAAGGTCAATGTGCGGATCCTCAGCGCCACCCACCGCGACCTGGAAAAGATGGTCGCCGAAGGCAGCTTCCGCGAAGACCTGTTCTACCGCCTCAACGTCCTCAACCTCGAGGTGCCGCCGCTGCGTGATCGCGGCCAGGACATCCTGCTGCTGGCCCGCTACTTCATGCAGCAGGCCTGTACCCAGATCCAGCGCCCGCTTTGCCGCCTGGCCCCGGACACCTTCCCTGCGCTGCTCGGCAACCGCTGGCCGGGCAACGTGCGGCAACTGCAGAACGTGATCTTCCGCGCCGCCGCCATCAGCGAAAGCAGCCTGGTGGACATCGGCGACCTGGACATCGCCGGCACCTCGGTAGCCCGCGAGCAGGACGGCGAAATCACCAGCCTGGAGCAGGCCGTCGAGAACTTCGAGAAGAACCTGCTGGAAAAGCTCTACGCCGACTATCCCTCGACCCGCCAGTTGGCGAGTCGCTTGCAGACCTCTCACACGGCGATTGCCCACCGGCTGCGCAAGTACGGAATCCCAACCAAACAATGACCATTCGTAGCGAAATCAATACACCGTAATGATTTCGATACGATCTGTTGTAATGCCTAGCCGGCAAGGCCTTGATACTTCTCGGCATTAATCCCTTCCTTCTGCCGTATCGATTTCATTCCGCTCATTCTGTAATTCGGTCAGGAAAATTCGGGAAAACCCTTTGTTCACGGGCTTTTGGCGAACATGGCCGCGAACTTGCTATGGATATTCCAGACCCCGCCCGCCGCGCCTTTTCCGCGGGCCACCACCGCATCCGGCCGCACCGACGGCCTTCGAGGAGTTTCCATGAGCGAGTTGCGTTTTACTGAAGATCACGAGTGGCTGCGTGCCGAAGCCGACGGCAGCGTGACCGTGGGCATCACCGCCTTTGCCCAGAACGCCCTGGGCGACGTGGTCTATGTGCAACTGCCGGAACTGCAGCAATACGCCAAGGGCGCCGAAGCCTCCACCGTGGAATCGGTGAAAGCCGCCAGCGGCGTGTACATGCCGCTGGACGGCGAAGTGGTCGAGGTCAATGGGCAACTGGAAGACAGCCCGGAGCTGGTCAACGAAGACCCGCTGGGCGACGGCTGGTTCTTCCGCTTTATCCCGGCAGACGCCGGCGCCGTCGCGCAACTGCTCGACCAGGACGCCTACGACCGCCTGATCAAAGCCAACGCCGACGCCTGAGGAACCCGTCATGACCATCAATCTCGGCACCGCCAACGAATTCCTCGCCCGCCATATCGGCCCGCGCCAGGCCGATGAGCAGGCCATGCTCGCTACCCTCGGCTTCGACTCGCTGGAAGCCATGAGCGCCGCGGTCATCCCCGACAGCATCAAGGGCACCAGCGTGCTGGAGATGGGCGAAGGCCAAAGCGAAGCCGACGCCCTCGCCGCCCTGAAAGCCATCGCCGGCAAGAACCAATTGGTCAAGAGCGTGATCGGCCAGGGCTATTACAACTGCCATACACCGGCGCCGATCCTGCGCAACCTTCTGGAAAATCCGGCCTGGTACACCGCCTACACCCCGTACCAGCCGGAGATTTCACAGGGCCGCCTGGAAGCCCTGCTGAACTTCCAGACCCTGATCAGCGACCTCACCGGCCTGCCGATCGCCAACGCCTCGCTGCTCGACGAAGCCACCGCCGTCGCCGAAGCCATGACCTTCTGCAAGCGCCTGAGCAAGAACAAGGGCAGCCACGCCTTCTTCGCCTCGGTGCATTGCCACCCGCAGACCCTCGACGTGCTGCGTACCCGTGCTGAGCCGCTGGGCATCGAAGTGGTAGTCGGCGACGAGCGCGAACTGAGCGACGTCAGCCGCTTCTTCGGCGCCGTACTGCAATACCCGGCGAGCAACGGTGACGTCTTCGACTACCGCGAGCTGGTCGAGCGCTTCCACGCCGCCAACGCCCTGGTCGCGGTCGCCGCCGACCTGCTGGCCCTGACCCTGCTGACCCCGCCGGGCGAGTTCGGCGCCGACGTGGCCATCGGCAGCGCCCAGCGCTTCGGTGTACCGCTGGGCTTCGGCGGCCCTCACGCCGCCTACTTCTCCACCCGCGACGCGTTCAAGCGCGACATGCCGGGTCGCCTGGTCGGCGTGTCCATCGACCGCTTCGGCAAGACCGCACTGCGCCTGGCCATGCAGACCCGCGAGCAGCACATCCGCCGCGAGAAGGCCACCAGCAACATCTGCACCGCCCAGGTGCTGCTGGCCAACATCGCCAGCATGTACGCCGTCTACCACGGCCCGCAGGGCCTGAAGCAGATTGCCGCACGCACCCACCAATTGACCGCGATCCTCGCTGCCGGCCTCAACGGCCTGGGCGTGACCGTCGAAACCAGCGCCTTCTTCGACACCCTGACCCTGGCTACCGGTGCCGCTACCGCCGAACTGCACGCACAAGCCCGCGCTGCCGGCTTCAACCTGCGCCAGATCGATGGCGAACGCGTGGGTGTGTCCCTCGACGAAACCAGCACCCAGGCCGATGTCGAAGCCCTGTGGGCGCTGTTCGCCCAAGGCAAGGCCGCCCCGGACTTCGCCACCCTGGCCGCCGGCACCGCCGGGCAATTGCCGCAGGCCCTGCTGCGCCAATCGGCGATCCTCGAGCATCCGGTGTTCAACCGCTACCACAGCGAAACCGAGCTGATGCGCTACCTGCGCCGCCTGGCCGACAAGGACCTGGCGCTGGACCGCACCATGATTCCGCTGGGCTCCTGCACCATGAAGCTCAACGCCGCCAGCGAGATGATCCCGGTGACCTGGGCCGAATTCGGCAGCCTGCATCCCTTCGCCCCTGCCGAACAAAGCCAGGGTTACCAGCAACTGACTTCCGAACTGGAAGCCATGCTCTGCGCCGCCACCGGCTACGACGCCGTGTCGCTGCAGCCGAACGCCGGCTCCCAGGGCGAATATGCCGGCCTGCTGGCGATCCGTGCCTATCACCAGAGCCGTGGCGACGACCGTCGCGACATCTGCCTGATCCCGTCCTCGGCCCACGGCACCAACCCGGCCACCGCCCATATGGCCGGCATGCGCGTGGTGGTGACCGCCTGTGACGCCCGCGGCAACGTGGATATCGACGACCTGCGGGCCAAGGCCATCGAGCACCGCGAGCACCTTGCCGCGCTGATGATCACCTACCCGTCGACCCACGGCGTGTTCGAGGAAGCCATCGGCGAGATCTGCGCGATCATCCACGACAACGGCGGCCAGGTGTACATCGACGGCGCCAACATGAACGCCATGGTCGGCCTCTGCGCACCAGGCAAGTTCGGCGGCGACGTTTCGCACCTGAACCTGCACAAGACCTTCTGCATCCCTCACGGCGGTGGCGGCCCGGGCGTTGGCCCGATCGGCGTCAAGTCGCACCTGGCGCCGTTCCTGCCGGGCCATGCGCAGATGGAAAACAAGCAGGGCGCGGTCTGCGCAGCGCCTTTCGGCAGCGCCAGTATCCTGCCGATCACCTGGATGTACATTCGCATGATGGGTGGCGCGGGCCTCAAGCGTGCCTCGCAGATGGCGATCCTCAACGCCAACTACATCGCCCGTCGCCTGGAAGAGCACTATCCTGTGCTGTACACCGGCAGCAACGGCCTGGTCGCGCATGAGTGCATCCTCGACCTGCGCCCGCTCAAGGACAGCAGCGGCATCAGCGTCGACGACGTGGCCAAGCGCCTGATCGACTTCGGCTTCCACGCCCCGACCATGTCCTTCCCGGTCGCCGGCACCCTGATGATCGAGCCGACCGAAAGCGAGTCCAAGGAAGAACTGGATCGCTTCTGCGAGGCGATGATCCGCATCCGCGAAGAAATTCGTGCGGTGGAGAACGGCAGCCTGGACAAGGACGACAACCCGCTGAAGAACGCTCCGCACACCGCGGCGGAGCTGGCGGGCGAATGGCCTCACGGTTACAGCCGCGAGCAGGCGGTGTACCCGCTGCCGTCGCTGGTGGAAGGCAAGTATTGGCCACCGGTGGGTCGGGTCGACAACGTGTTCGGTGATCGCAACCTGGTGTGCGCTTGCCCGTCGATCGAGAGCTACCAAGAGGTCTGAGTTCGCTTGAGGGCCTCATCGCTGGCAAGCCAGCTCCCACATGCGATCCCTGTGGGAGCTGGCTTGCCAGCGATAGGGCCCTTAATCACTCCCTAGAGGAACCTGCCATGTCATTAAGCGTCTTCGACCTGTTCAAGATTGGCATCGGCCCCTCCAGTTCCCATACCGTCGGCCCGATGCGCGCTGCCGCACGCTTCGCCGAAGGGCTGCGGCGTGATGGCCTGCTGGCCGCCACCCACAGCGTCAAGGTCGAGCTGTATGGTTCGCTCGGCGCCACCGGCAAGGGCCACGGCAGCGACAAGGCCGTGCTCCTCGGGCTGGAAGGCGAGCACCCCGACAGCGTCGATACCGACAGCATTCCCGCCCGCCTGCAGGCGATCCGCGACAGCGGCCGTCTCGACCTGCTCGGCGAGCACAGCATCGATTTCCAGGAAAAACAGCACCTGGCGATGATCCGCAAGCCGCTGGACTACCATCCCAACGGCATGATCTTCCGTGCCTTCGACAGCGCCGGCCTGCAGATTCGCAGCCGCGAGTACTACTCGGTGGGCGGTGGTTTCGTGGTCGACGAGGATGCCGCCGGAGCCAACCGCATCGTCGAGGACAAGACCCCGCTGCCTTACCCGTTCAAGACCGCCAAGGAACTGCTGGCCCATTGCACCGCGCAGCACCTGTCGATCAGCCAGGTGATGCTCGCCAACGAAGCCGCCTGGCGCCCGGAAAGCGAAACCCGCGCCGGTCTGCTGAAGATCTGGCAGGTGATGCAGGATTGCGTCAGTGCCGGCTGCCGCAACGAAGGCATCTTGCCCGGCGGCCTGAAAGTTCGCCGCCGTGCCGCGGCGCTGTACCGCCAGCTCTGCGCCAGCCCGGAAGCCAGCCTGCGCGATGCCCTGTCGGTGCTCGACTGGGTCAACCTGTACGCCCTGGCGGTGAACGAGGAAAACGCCTTCGGCGGACGGGTGGTCACCGCCCCGACCAATGGCGCCGCCGGGATCGTTCCGGCGGTCCTGCATTACTACATGCGCTTTATTCCCGGCGCCAACGAAGACGGCGTTGTGCGCTTCCTGCTCACCGCCGCCGCCATCGGCATCCTCTATAAGGAGAACGCTTCGATCTCCGGTGCCGAAGTCGGCTGCCAGGGCGAAGTCGGCGTGGCCTGTTCGATGGCCGCAGGTGCCTTGTGCGAGGTCATGGGCGGCAGCGTGCAGCAGGTGGAGAACGCTGCGGAAATCGGCATGGAACACAACCTGGGCCTGACCTGCGACCCCATCGGCGGCCTGGTCCAGGTGCCCTGCATCGAGCGCAATGCCATGGGCTCGGTGAAGGCCATCAATGCGGTGCGCATGGCCTTGCGCGGCGACGGGCAGCATTTCGTCTCCCTCGACAAGGTCATCCGCACCATGCGCCAGACCGGCGCGGATATGAAAAGCAAATACAAGGAGACCGCCCGCGGCGGTCTGGCCGTCAACATCATCGAATGCTGACATCCCTTTGCAACCCAGGAGTTCTAAATGTCCACCGAACCACTGCTGAAAACCCCGCTGCATGCCCTGCACCTGGAACTGGGCGCGCGCATGGTGCCGTTCGCCGGCTACGACATGCCGGTGCAGTACCCGCTGGGGGTGATGAAGGAACACCTGCACACCCGCGAGCAGGCCGGCCTGTTCGATGTTTCGCACATGGGCCAGATCCGCCTGCGTGGCGCCAATGCGGCCAAGGCACTGGAAAGCCTGGTGCCAGTGGACATTATCGACCTGCCCGTAGGCATGCAGCGCTACGCCATGTTCACCAACCAGCAGGGTGGCATCCTCGACGACCTGATGGTTGCCAACCTCGGTGATGGCGAGCTGTTCCTGGTGGTCAACGCCGCCTGCAAGGACCAGGACCTGGCCCATCTGCGCCAGCACATCGGCGACCAGTGCGAGATCGAGCCGCTGTTCGAGGAACGCGCCCTTCTCGCCCTGCAAGGCCCGGCGGCGGTCAAGGTGCTGGAGCGCCTGGCGCCGCAGGTGGCGAAGATGACCTTCATGCAGTTCGCACCGGTGCAACTGCTGGGCGAGGACTGCTACGTCAGTCGCTCGGGCTACACCGGTGAGGATGGTTACGAAATTTCCGTCCCGGCAGACCAGGCCGAGACGCTGGCCCGCCGCCTGCTGGACGAACCGGAAGTCGCCGCCATCGGCCTCGGTGCCCGCGACTCCCTGCGCCTGGAGGCCGGCCTGTGCCTGTATGGCCATGACATGAACAGCACGACCACCCCGGTCGAGGCCAGCCTGCTCTGGGCCGTTTCCAAAGCCCGTCGCGCCGACGGTACAAGGGCCGGCGGCTTCCCGGGAGCGGCGCGGGTCTTCGCCCAGGAGCAGGAAGGCGTGGCACGCAAGCGTGTCGGCCTGCTGCCACAGGAGCGCACGCCGGTGCGCGAAGGTGCCGAGATCGTCGACGAAGCGGGCGAAGTGATCGGCCAGGTGTGCAGCGGCGGCTTCGGCCCGACCCTGGGCGCACCGGTCGCGATGGGCTATCTGGACAGCGCCCGCTCGGCCCTGGACAGCCAGGTCTGGGCCATCGTGCGCGGCAAGCGGGTGCCGATGAAAGTGAGCAGGATGCCGTTCGTGGCACAGCGTTATTACCGAGGCTGAGCCCAGGACAAAAAGTGTCATGGTGCGTTCGTATTATTCGATTTCGAACGCACCGGCAAACTTTCGAACATGAGCCTCGGCAAGGCCCTGAAAGAGTGCATAAAAAGCCGTCGCCAAGCGTTTAAAAAAGCCTTGAACCGCGACTCTCCAGGGCTTGTTTTTCCCGGGGAAGTTAGCGTAGAGTCGGTGCACTGTGTTTGCGTGGGTCGCTCGGTTAGTGACCTGGAACAGTAGGCTGAGATTCGCTACAAACCGTTCGACGTCTCTTACTTTCCTGCAACCCAGCCCAGTGTTCTTTCATTGCAAATCGATGAAGGAAACTGTAATCACAATTCAAAGTTTCAAAGGGAATAAGACATGGCTGAACGTCAGAGCGGTACCGTCAAGTGGTTTAACGACGAGAAGGGTTTCGGTTTCATCACTCCTGAGAGCGGTCCGGATCTGTTCGTACACTTCCGCGCCATTCAGGGCAGCGGCTTCAAGAGCCTGAAAGAAGGCCAGAAAGTGACCTTCGTCGCTGTGCAAGGCCAGAAAGGCATGCAGGCTGACGAAGTGATCGCTGAAAACTGAGTTTTCGCACGCCCCGAAAGCCCCTGTCTTCGACAGGGGCTTTTTTTTGCGCGCAATTCCGTAGAATGCAGGCTTTTGCGCCAGGAGCCTCATTGCATGTCCAAACCCTTGCTCCAGCCGCAGGGCGATTTTCCGGCTGCCGGACTTGGCCGTCGTTTCGCGGCGATGTTCTACGACTTCCTGCTCTGCACTGCCTTGCTGATGGTGACCACGCTGGTCTACAAGATGATCCAGATGTCGATCATCGGCGAAACGCGCATGCGCGCCATGACCGAAGCCGGCGCCCTGGATGGCGATCCCCTGCTGTCCACGGTGTTGCTGTTCGTCCTGTTCGGCTTCTTCGCCAAGTTCTGGACCCATGGCGGCCAGACCCTCGGCATGCAGGTATGGGGTGTGCGCGTACAGAACGCCGACGGCAGCGCCATCAGCCTGTGGCAGGCACTGCTGCGCTTCATCGTGTCGATCGCTTCCTGGCTATGCGTTGGCCTGGGTTTCTTCTGGGCGCTGTTCGACAAGCAGAAACGTAGCTGGCATGACATCTACTCGGAAACGCAGTTGGTGCGGGTTCCCAAGCGCAAGAAATGATGTTGTTCTCACTGGCCTCATCGCTGGCGAGCCAGCTCCCACAGGTCCGGCGGTGCACACGATCACTGTGGGAGCTGGCTTGCCAGCGATGAGGCCAGCACAGACAACAGAAATGAAAAAGCCGACCTCAATCGGTCGGCTTTTTCACATCTACAGGAAGCGGATCAACCCGCCCTACGCAACAACCACACCCCCGCCAGCGCGCAGATCACCGCCGGCAGCAGCACCGCCAACAACGGCGGGAAACCGAACACCTGGCTGGACGGCCCGAGCAGGTCCTGGGCGATGCGGAACACGAAGCCCACCAGCACACCGGTGAACACGCGCTGGCCAAGGGTCACCGAACGCAACGGGCCGAAGATGAAGGAGATCGCCATCAGCACCAGCGCGGCGGTTACCAGCGGTTGCAGGACCTTGGTCCAGAACGCCAGCCAGTAGCGGTCGTTGTTCAGGCCCTGGTCGGACAGGTAGTGGATGTAATCCCACAAGCCGGTGATCGACAGCGACTCCGGGGCCATCACCACGGTATTCAGCAGTTGCGGGGTCAAGGCCACGTCCCAGCGCTCTTCCGGGGCTTTCACGATTTCGGTGTGATCACCGCGGAACAGGGTGGTGGTGACATCGGTGAGCAGCCAGTGGTCCTGCTGGTACTGGGCACGCCGGGCAAAGCTCGACGACTGCATGTGCCGCTCGGTATCGAAGCGATAGCGGGTCACACCGAGCATCAGGCCGTTGGGCTGCACCGTGTTGATATGCACGAACTCCTCGCCCTGGCGGTGCCACAGGCCACGCTTGGAGGTTTGCGCCTCGCCGCCACCCTGGGCCAGGGAACGGTCGGCCTGGGCCTTGTTCTCGGTGACCGGAGCGACGTACTCGCCGATCAGGACACCGGCCAGCATCAAGACCAGCATCGGCTTCATCACCGCCCAGACGATGCGACCGACGGACACACCGGCAGCACGCATGACAGTCAGCTCGCTGTTGCTGGCCAGGCTGCCGAGGCCGATCAGGCACCCGATCAGACCGGCCATCGGCAGCATGTCGTAGAGACGCCGCGGCGCGGTCAGCAGGACGAACTGGCCCGCGTTCCAGAGGGTATAGGTGTCGCTGATATCGCCCATCTCGTCGATGAAGGCGAACAGCGAGGCGAGGGCCAGGATGATCCCGAGCACGGCGAGAATCGCCAGGAACACGCTGCTGCCGATGTAGCCGTCAAGCTTGCGCATGAGGCACCTCCGCAGCACGGGCACGCATCTTCAGGCGCAGCGGCTCCCAGTACATCAGGCCGAGACCGATCAGCAGGAACAGCAGGTGCACCGGCCACAGGCCCACGGAAAGCGGGATCTTGCCCTTCTCCAGGGCGCCGCGGGCGGCAATCAGGACGGTCAGGTAGGCCATATACAGGAGAATCGCCGGCAGCAGCTTGAGGAAACGGCCCTGACGCGGATTGACCCGCGACAGCGGCACCGCCATAAGGGTCACGATGAACACCAGCAGGGGCAGCGACAGGCGCCACTCCAGCTCTGCGCGCTCGCGCGGGGCATCGCTCTTGAACAGTTCGGAGGTGGGGATCGCCTCGCGTTCGGTGATGTCCTGGCTGACTTCCGGCTTGGGCAGCAGTACGCCATAGGTGTCGTACTTGATCGCCCGGTAGTCGGCCTGGCCCGGATTGCCGTCGTAGCGATAGCCGTTTTCCAGGATCAGGTAACGATTGCCGTCGGCCTGGACTTCCTGGCGCCCTTTCTCGGCGACCAGCACGCTGATGCCGCGGTCCTTGCTTTTGTCGCTGGAGAAACGCTTCTCGGAAATGAACACGCCGGCCAAGTTGGCGCGGTCGTCCGAGAGTTGTTCGGTGTAGGTCACCCGGGTGCCATCACGCAAGGTCTGGAAACGGCCCGGCACCAGGGTGTCGAACTCGGTCAGGGCATCCTGCTGGTTGATGATCTGCGCAACGCGCGCGACGCCCTGCGGCGCCAGGCTCAGGCTCAGCCAGGCGACGAGCAGCGCCACCAGCGCGGCCGGTGCCAGGGTCATGCACAGCAGGCGTTGCTGGCTCATGCCGGTGGCCGAAAGCACGGTCATTTCGCTTTCCAGATACAGGCGCCCGTAGGCCAGCAGGATGCCGAGGAACAGGCCCAGCGGCAGGATCAACTGCAGGAAGCCCGGCAGGCGATAGCCCATGATGAGGAACAGCACGCCCGGATCGAGCATGCCCTGTGCGGCCTGGGCCAGGTACTTGATGAAGCGCCCGCTCATGATGATGACCAGCAGCACGGCGCTGACGGCACTCAAGGTCACCAGGACCTCGCGGGACAGATAACGGAAGACGATCAAACCAGCCACTCCTGGGTTGTCAGGCTCGGACAGCCAAACAAGGAAAACGTTGCAACCAACAAGATAGTTGCCGGTGCGTCAATGCACCCGGACTTCGAAGTGGGCGCATTATCCTGTGATTGCCCCTGCCTGTCACTTCGCTCCGTGCAATGCTTGAAAACGGGGTTGTCATCGGCGCCGCACCGGGCTCAAACTGGCGGCTTTGCGTCTGGCCCCTCACGCTGGCCAGGTCACTTCGAGCGCTCGCTGTGGTTTGTACGACAGGCAGCGCGCTGACAGTTCATTCGGGGACCCTGACATGGAATTGGTTGTAAAAAGTGTAGCCGCAGCATCCTTGAAAACCGCCACCCTGGTCCTGCCCGTCGGCGAAGGCCGCAAATTGGGCGCCAGCGCCAAGGCCGTCGATGACGCCGCCAAGGGCGCCCTGAGCGCCGTGCTCAAGCGTGGCGATATCGCCGGCAAGGTCGGCCAGACCCTGCTGCTGCAAGGCATCGCCGGGCTGAAGGCCGAACGCGTGCTGCTGGTCGGCACCGGCAAGGACGAAAGCCTGGGCGACCGCAGCTGGCGCAAGATCGCCAATGCCATCCTCGGTGCCCTCAAGGGCCTGAACGGCGCCGACGCGGTACTGGCCCTGGACGACGTCGCCGTGGCCGGCCGCGATGCCCACTACGGCAAGATCCGCCTGCTGGCCGAAACCCTGCTCGACGGCGAATACGTCTTCGATCGTTTCAAAAGCCAGAAAGCCGAACCCCGCGCCCTGAAGAAAGTCACCCTGCTGGCCGACAAGGCCGGGCTGGCCGACACCGAGCGCGCAGTCAAGCACGCCGTGGCCATCACCAGCGGCATGCACTTCACCCGCGACCTCGGCAACCTGCCGCCGAACCTGTGCCACCCGACCTTCCTCGCCGAAGAAGCGAAGAACCTCGGCAAGGCGTTCAAGGGCCTCAAGGTCGAAGTCCTCGACGAGAAGAAGATCAAGGACCTCGGCATGGGCGCCTTCTACGCCGTCGGCCAGGGCAGCGACCAGCCGCCACGCCTGATCGTGATGAACTACCAAGGCGCGAAGAAGAGCGACAAGCCGTTCGTGCTGGTGGGCAAGGGCATCACCTTCGACACCGGCGGCATCAGCCTGAAGCCGGGCGCCGGGATGGACGAGATGAAATTCGACATGTGCGGTGCCGCCAGCGTCTTCGGCACCCTGCGCGCCGTGCTCGAACTGCAGTTGCCGATCAACCTGGTATGCCTGCTGGCGTGCGCCGAAAACATGCCGAGCGGCGGCGCGACCCGTCCGGGCGACATCGTCACCACCATGAGCGGGCAGACCGTGGAGATCCTCAACACCGACGCCGAAGGCCGCCTGGTGCTGTGCGACACCCTGACCTACGCCGAGCGCTTCAAGCCGCAGGCGGTGATCGACATCGCCACCCTGACCGGCGCCTGCATCGTCGCCCTCGGCAGCCATACTTCGGGCCTGATGGGCAACAGCGAGGCGCTGGTCGAACAACTGCTCGACGCCGGCAAGCGCGCCGACGACCGCGCCTGGCAATTGCCGCTGTTCGATGAATACCAGGAACAACTGGACAGCCCGTTCGCCGACATCGCCAACATCGGCGGGCCGAAGGCCGGCACCATCACCGCCGGCTGTTTCCTTTCGCGCTTCGCCAAGGCCTACGACTGGGCACACCTGGACATCGCCGGCACCGCCTGGATCAGCGGCGGCAAGGACAAGGGCGCCACTGGCCGCCCGGTTCCGCTGCTGACCCAATACCTGCTCGACCGTGCCAATGCCTGATCCGGAGGCCGGCCGTTCGCGCGACCGGCCGGCGACTGCCCGATGAGCAAAGTCGACTTCTACATCCTGCCCAGCCCCTCCCCCTCCGCGCGCCTGGACTTCGCCTGCAAGCTGTGCGAAAAGGCCTGGCGCCTGGGACATCGGGTCTATCTGCACTGCTCCGATGCGACACAGCGCGATGAACTGGATGCCCGCCTCTGGGCCTTCAAGGGCGAGGCGTTCGTGCCCCACAGCCATGCCGAAGAAGATGCGGCGGCTGCGGTGGCGCTGGGCATCGGCGAGAATGCCGGCGAACACCAGGACCTGCTGGTCAATCTCGACCTGAAGGTGCCACCGTTCGCCGGCCGCTTCGCCCGTATCGCCGAGATCGTGGTGGAGGATCCGGCGATCCGCCAGGCCACCCGAGAGAGTTTCCGCTTCTACCGTGAACAGGGCTATGCTCTGCAAGATCACCGCTTACAGCGATTCTGACGACGATGGACAAACGCCCGCCCCTGCCTCAATCCGCTCATTTGCTCGACGACCTGGAATCGATTCGCCAGCTGCTGGGCGATGAAACCCTGCAGCCGCCGCTGCTGACCGAGACCGTCGAAGAGCAGATTCCTTTGCTGCTGGAACCTGCCGAAGAACCGGACAGACCGGCGCCCGCCGCGGCCCCGGCGGAAGAAGTCGATCCGCAGACCCGCCGCCAGGACACCCTGCTGCACCTGGACGCCGAACTTCGTGCCGCCGCGCAATTGATCATGCAGGACGTGATCGACGATTTCGCCCCGCACATCGAGAACGAGATCAAGCGCCGCCTGGACGCACGCCTGGAACGCCTGCTCAACCAGTCTTCCTAAATTGCTCCAGCCTGAAGGCCTGCACAAAACCCTGTGGGAGCTGGCTTGCCAGCGATTTGGCCAGGCCTGACAACATCATTGCCCTTGCCGGCCTCATCGCTGGCAAGCCAGCTCCCACAAGGTTTTGTGTTGTCTTCCCTGCTTATCGCCTCAACCCCCCGCCTCCGTTATACTTCCCGGCTTTCCCGAATAAATGCCATAGGGTCCCCCGCGCAATGGATAAGACCTACCAGCCGCACGCCATCGAAACCTCCTGGTACAACACCTGGGAGTCCGAGAACTACTTCGCCCCGCAAGGCGCAGGCGAGTCGTACACCATCATGATTCCGCCGCCGAACGTCACCGGCAGCCTGCATATGGGCCACGGCTTCAACAATGCGATCATGGACGCCCTGATCCGCTTCCGCCGCATGCAAGGCCGCAACACCCTGTGGCAGCCAGGCACCGACCACGCCGGTATCGCAACGCAGATGCTGGTGGAGCGTCAACTGGAAGCCAAGGGCCAGAACCGCCACGACCTGGGCCGCGAGAAGTTCCTGGAAAAGGTCTGGGAATGGAAGGATCAGTCCGGTGGCAACATCAGCCGCCAGATCCGCCGCCTGGGCTCCTCGGTGGACTGGAGCCGCGAGCGCTTCACCATGGATGACGGCCTGTCCGAAGCGGTCAAGGAAGCCTTCGTGCGCCTGCATGAGGACGGCCTGATCTACCGCGGCAAGCGCCTGGTCAACTGGGACACCAAGCTGCACACGGCGATCTCCGACCTCGAAGTGGAAAACCACGACGAGAAAGGCCACCTGTGGAACCTGCGCTACCCGCTGGCCGACGGCGCGAAAACCGCCGAGGGCCAGGACTACCTGGTGGTTGCCACCACCCGTCCGGAAACCATGCTCGGCGACGCTGCCGTGGCCGTGAACCCGAACGACGAGCGCTACCAGGCACTGATCGGCAAGTTCGTCGAGCTGCCGCTGGTCGGCCGACGCATCCCGATCATCGCCGACGATTACTGCGACCCCGAGTTCGGCACCGGCTGCGTGAAGATCACCCCGGCCCACGATTTCAACGACTACGAAGTCGGCAAGCGCCACAACCTGCCGCTACTGAACATCTTCGACAAGAACGCGGCGGTCCTGGCCAACGCCCAAGTGTTCAACCTTGACGGCAGCCTCAACGAGTCCATCGACGCGCGCCTGCCGGCCAAGTACGCCGGCCTCGACCGCTTCGCCGCGCGCAAGCAGATCGTTGCCGACTTCGAAGCGCTGGGCCTGCTGGTCAGCGTCGACGACCACGCCCTGAAAGTGCCGAAGGGCGACCGCTCGGGCACCGTCATCGAGCCGTGGCTGACCGACCAGTGGTACGTCTCCACCAAGCCGCTGGCAGAGCCTGCCATCGCCGCCGTGGAAGACGGCCGTATCCAGTTCGTGCCCAAGCAGTACGAGAACATGTACTTCTCCTGGATGCGCGACATCCAGGACTGGTGCATCAGCCGCCAGCTGTGGTGGGGCCATCGCATCCCGGCCTGGTACGACGAGTCCGGCAAGGTCTACGTCGGTCGCAGCGAAGAAGAAGTCCGCGCGAAGAACAACCTCGGCGCCGACGTGGTCCTGAATCAGGACAACGACGTCCTCGACACCTGGTTCAGCTCCGGCCTGTGGACCTTCTCCACCCTCGGCTGGCCGCAGCAGACCGAATTCCTCAAGACCTTCCACTCCACCGACGTGCTGGTCACCGGCTTCGACATCATTTTCTTCTGGGTCGCCCGGATGATCATGCTGACCATGCACCTGGTGAAGAACGAGGACGGCACCCCGCAGGTACCGTTCAAGACCGTCTACGTCCATGGCTTGGTGCGCGACGGCCAGGGCCAGAAGATGTCCAAGTCCAAGGGCAACGTCCTCGACCCGCTGGATATCGTCGATGGCATCACCCTCGATGCACTGCTGGAAAAACGCACCAGCGGCCTGATGCAGCCGAAGCTGGCGGAGAAAATCGCCAAGCAGACCAAGGCCGAGTTCCCTGAAGGCATCGCCAGCTACGGTACCGATGCCCTGCGCTTTACCTTCTGCTCGCTGGCGTCCACCGGTCGTGACATCAAGTTCGACATGGGCCGCGTCGAGGGCTATCGCAACTTCTGCAACAAGATCTGGAACGCCGCTCGCTACGTGCTGGACAAGGGCGAAGACTGCGGCCAGAACGGCGAGGCCTACGAGCTGTCCCTGGCCGATCGCTGGATCATCTCGCAGTTGCAGCGCACCGAAGCCGAAGTGACCCGCCAATTGGAGCAGTTCCGCTTCGACCTGGCCGCCCAGGCCCTCTACGAGTTCATCTGGAACCAGTACTGCGACTGGTACCTCGAGCTGTCCAAGCCGGTGCTGTGGGACGAGAACGCCCCGGTCGAGCGCGCCCGCGGCACCCGTCGCACGCTGGTCCGCGTGCTGGAAGTAGCGCTGCGCCTGGCCCATCCGTTCATGCCGTTCATCACCGAGGAAATCTGGCAGCGCCTGGCGCCGCTGGCCGGCATCGACGGCAAGACCATCATGCTGCAGCCATGGCCCGTTGCGAACGAAAGCCGCATCGACGCCGCCGCCGAAGCCGATATCGAGTGGGTCAAGGAACTGATGCTCGGGGTACGCAATATCCGCGGCGAGATGAACATCGGCCCGGGCAAGCCGCTGCAACTGTTCCTGAAAAACGCCAGTGCCGATGACCAGCGCCGCCTGGTCGAGAACGAAGCCCTGCTGAAGAAACTGGCGAAGATCGAGTCGTTCACCGTGCTCGGCGAACAGGACGAAGCGCCGCTGAGTGCCACTGCGCTGGTGGGTGACCTGCAAGTGCTGGTGCCGATGGCCGGCCTGATCGACAAGGATGCCGAGCTGGCACGCCTGAGCAAGGAAATCCAGCGTCTGCAAGGCGAGGTCCAGCGAGTCGGCGGCAAGTTGTCCAACGCCGCCTTCGTCGACAAGGCACCACCTGCGGTGATCGAAAAGGAGCGCGCCAAGCTGGCCGAAGCCGAACAGGCCCTGGCCAACTTCACCGAGCAGCACGCGCGGATCGCAGCTCTTTAAACAAGGCGACAGCGCCGCGGCCCCTGTGGGAGCTGGCTTGTCGGAGCGCCGAACCGCAGCGATGACGATGGTGAATTCACTGACGTAATCGCTGGCAAGCCAGCTCCCACAGGTCTGCGTCAAGCCAACACATCATGCGGTAACCCTTGAGAGCGGGCCTGGCCCGCTCTTGTATTAATGACCATGAACAAACCCAGCCTGCACCCACGCAATCGCCATCAAGGCCGCTACGACTTCCCCCAGTTGATCAAGAGCAGCCCGGAACTGGCGCGCTTCACCATCACCAACCCCCATGGCAAGCCGAGCATCGACTTCGCCGACCCGGAAGCGGTGCGGGTGTTCAACCGGGCGCTGCTCAAGGCCCAGTACGGCATCCAGTTCTGGGATATTCCCGCCGACTACCTGTGTCCGCCGATTCCCGGCCGTGCCGATTACCTGCATGCGCTGGCCGATCTGCTGGCCGAGGAAAACGCCGGGGAGATCCCTCGTGGCGCGCAGATCCAGGTTCTGGACATCGGCGTCGGCGCCAACTGCATCTACCCGCTGCTGGGCAATGCCGATTACCGTTGGCGCTTCGCCGGCTCGGATATCGACCCGGTCGCCCTGGCTTCGGCCAAGGCCATCGTCCAGGCCAATGGCCTGGGCAAGTTCATCAGCCTGCGCCAACAGGGCAACCGCAAGCACATCCTCAGCGGCCTGCTGGCTGCCGACGAGCGCTTCGACCTGACCCTGTGCAACCCACCCTTCCACGCCTCTCGCGAGGAAGCTACCCGGGGCAGCCAGCGCAAATGGCGCGCCCTGGGCAAGGCCGATCCGAAGCGCAAGCTGCCGGTGCTGAACTTCGGCGGGCAGAACAACGAGTTGTGGTGCGAGGGCGGCGAGATTCGTTTCGTCACCCAATTGGTGCAGGAGAGCAAGGCCTTGGGCCAGCAGGTGCTGTGGTTCAGCAGCCTGGTGTCGAAGGCATCCAACCTGCCCGGCATCGAAGCCGCGCTGAAGAAGGCTGGCGCCGTGGAGCAGCGGGTGATGGAGATGGGCCAGGGGCAGAAACAGAGCCGCCTGGTGGCCTGGACTTTCCAGGATGCGGACACTCGCCAGCGTTGGCGCGAGCAACGCTGGAAATAACCAACTTCCGGCAGGTATAAAAAAACCGCATCAGGCTCGCGCCGGATGCGGTTTTTTCGTGCTGCTTACAATTACTTGTTAACAGCGTCGGTCAGCACTTTGGCTGGCACGAACTTGACGACTTTCTTGGCAGCGATTTCGATGGCAGCGCCAGTCGAAGGGTTGCGACCGGTACGGGCAGGACGCTCGGTGATTTTCAGCTTGCCAATGCCTGGCAGGGTGATTTCGCTGCCGTTTTCCAGTTGATCAGCAACGATCTGGCCCAGTTGCTCCAGAGCGTTACGCGCGGTGGTTTTCGGCGCGTCGATAGCTTCAGCGATATCGGCGATCAGTTGGTCTTTGGTCAATGCCATGGTGGTGTTCCTTCCCTAATCAAATTCAGTGAGTTTGCAGAGTGCCGTGTCAGCCGTCGATTCCGGTTTCGTAGTGCGGAAACCCGGGGTACTTCCATTTTGCCAATCGCGTATGTAGATACATAAAAATGCGATTGGTTCGACGTGACGCCAGCGGTCTGCCAGCAATGCGCCTTAAGGGGGGCGCAAGACCGGGCAAAACTACCACAGGAATGGATAAATATCCGCTTCGCCCAAGGCAAAAGTGCAGGTTTTTCGGGGGTTACACAAAATATCGCAAAAAAGGGAAGGAAAAACGAACCTTGATCCTTCGCATGCGCTACAGAACCCCGTCCCGGGCTCCAGCTAGGTTACACTTGGCAACTTTGCCCGGCCCCGCGCCATACCCTCACCGAGCCGAGAATTCCATGCCGATCCGTCACTGCATCGTCCACCTGATCGACAAGAAACCCGATGGCAGCCCAGCAGTCCTGCACGCGCGCGATTCCGAACTGGCAGAATCGACCGCCATCGAAAACCTCCTGGCCGACCTGAACGACAGCTACAACGCCAAGCAGGGCAAGGCCTGGGGCTTCTTCCATGCCGAGTCAGGCGCCCACCCCTTCAGCGGCTGGCTGAAGGAATACCTCGATAGCGAGAAGACCTTCACCGAATTCAGCCGCATCGCGGTGGAACACCTGCAGAAGCTAATGGAAGAGTCGAACCTGTCGGTCGGCGGGCACGTGCTGTTTGCCCATTACCAGCAAGGCATGACCGACTACCTGGCCATCGCCCTGCTGCACCACAGCGAAGGCGTGGCGGTGAACGCCGAGCTGGATGTCACCCCGTCCCGTCACCTGGACCTCAGCCAGTTGCACCTGGCGGCACGGATCAATATTTCCGAGTGGCGCAACAACGCGAACTCCAAGCAGTACATTTCCTTTATCAAGGGCAAGAACGGCAAGAAGGTCTCGGACTACTTCCGCGACTTCATCGGCTGCCAGGAAGGGGTCGACGGTCCGGGCGAAACACGCACCCTGCTCAAGGCCTTCAGCGATTTCGTCGAGAGCGAGGACCTGCCCGAGGAAGCCGCCCGCGAGAAGACCCAGACCCTGGTCGACTACGCCACCAGCCAGACCCGCGCCGGCGAGCCGGTGACCCTTGAAGAACTCTCCGGCCTGATCGACGAAGACCGGCCGAAAGCCTTCTATGACCATATCCGTAACAAGGACTACGGCCTGTCACCGGAGATTCCGGCGGACAAGCGTACCCTGAATCAATTCCGCCGCTTCACCGGCCGCGCCGAGGGCCTCTCGATCAGCTTCGAGGCCCATCTGCTGGGTTCCAAGATCGAGTACGACGAGGAGGCCGGAACCCTGATCATCAAGGGCCTGCCGACCCAATTGACCGACCAGTTGAAACGCCGCAAGGACTGAACCGCCGGTCCGAACTGGCATTTTTGTCAGTAGCTGAGCCTATGTCCGCCTCCTTAGCCTGAGATTGTCACCACCGGCAATCTCGGCCTCATGTCCCGCTCGTGGTGACTTCCTGCCAGTCAACCTTCGCTTGCCGGGGTGAACGATGAAGACACTCGCGACACTTCTTGCACTGACGACCGTACTCGCCTCGGGTACCACCCTCGCCGGCCCCGGCGAGGATACGGTCAATGCCATGAACGTTCGTCTCACCGACCAGAGAGTGAATTGCGGCGCGCTGTCGATGCCCGCCGTTCTCTGCACCGGGGTCATAGTCAGGGCCACCGACGATCCCAGGTTCTGGGTCCCCCAGGAAAAGAACATCAAGTCCGGCGCGATCTCCGCCTCGTACCTGCGCAACGATGCCAAGTTCAAGACCTTGGTCTTTGGCCGCAACAGGGGCTTCACCCTGTTACCGGTCTTGCTCAACCGGCCAAACAACCAAACTTACGAGGTGCTCTGCGCCTTCCCCAACGATGGCGGCACGGATAACCGCAACGATCGCGGCTGCGGGGATCATGTGCAAAACCCCGAGGTGCAGGACTACTGCGACGTGCTGGGCATCATGACCGGGGAAGACTGGTACAGGAGATTCCGTTCCGACAAGGTGCTGTACAGCGAGATCTGCGCCTTCGACATTCGCGACCGTCGCAACGCCCATGCCGGCCCGGCCTTCATGGCCAGCATCAATGCCCGCAACCTGGGCGGCGAGACCCTGTTCGCCGTGCAGAACGAACTGCGCATCGCCACCTGGGGCAACAATCCGCCCTTCGACCCTCCGGTGGAAAGCGTCTTCTACACAGCGCCTCCGGTGTCCGACACCTCGGGCCTGGAGGGTGCCCGGGCCGGGCAGATCGAATGGTGGCTGGCAGCCAGGCAGTACCTGCCGTTGGTCAAGCTGAACCTGCCGCAGACCATGGCGGCCAATCCGCACTTTGGCTTCGACACCGTGGATCAAGTGATCCAGCCTGTCAGCGAACCCGATCGGTGCCCGGGCTTCATCAAAAGCTCTGCCTGGAAAACCGAACGCAAAGGCGCCTACTTCGCCACTCAATTGGACAGCCTGCAGGTCGAGCTCAACGATTGCGCGAAAACTATCCCGCCCAGCCAATTGAACAACCTGTTCAATGAGATCGCTGCCCGCCATTACCGGGACGAGAAATGGGGAGACCACCCGGTCCTTACCACCGATGCCACGCAGAACGCGGCACTGGTACAGGCCAAAAACTATCCACGCCCCGCCCATATCGTCAGCGGCATGCGCGCTCAGTTGGCCTGCCAACTGGCACTGCCGGCACGACCGGCGATCATCACGCTGGAGCCCAAGCGCCCCGAGGGTACGACCGAAGCGTTGAAGAACATGAACTGCAACCTTTAAACGGATACTCCGGCGAAGGATGCCACCAGTGCCTCCTTCGCGCTCTTGCGCAAGCGCTTGATCAGGCGTTCATGACGCAGGGCCTGCGACTTGTCCGGCCATTGCTCGACGTACACCAGCGCCACCGCCGGGCTGGTGCTGAAATAGCGAGCGCCCTGGCCTTTCTGGTGAGCCGCGAAACGGCGTTCGGGATTGTCGCTGATGCCGCAGTACAGCGAGCCGTTGGCGGCCCGCACGAGATAGACGTACCAAGGCTTTTCAGGGAGAACGGGGGCGGCGGCGTCGGTCACGGTGAACTGAAAGGTCTGACGGCAGAAGCCGACAGCTTACCGCCTCAGCGCCCGCTCTGGAACGCGCGCAGGCCCTTGAGCGCCTGCTGGCCGACCTTGTTGCGCAGGAATGGCGTCCAGCCCAGCAGCAACCCTGGAGTGCCCAGTGCCTGGTGGGACCAGCGCCAGAAATCGAAGACATCATGGTGTTCGACGATCAGGCCATCGCGGATGACGAAAGTGGCGCGAATATCGTTGACCACCACGCGTCCCGTCTGGCTGAACAGGTAGGTCGCTACCCAATGCGCCGAGCCGCCACGCTCGTCGGCGCGGACGTTATCGAAGGTCAGGGAGAAGTCCTTGGCGCGGCTGGTCAGCATGCGCCACATATCGCCAGCATCCTTGCCGCGCAAGGTGCCGAAGGCCGGGTCGCTGAAGACGATATCGGGGCTGTAGCAAGCGACCATCGCCTCGGCATCCAGGCGCTGGAAGGCCTGGTAGAAACGGTTGATCAGGGCACTGTTGGCATCGCTCATGGCGGGTTCCATCACCGGAAGGATCGAGCGATGCACGATAGTCCGGCTGGCAGCACAAGACCAGTGCCATCAACCGGACGAATGGCGCGACTTCAGATCCGCTCGCTGCTCACCCGGACATACCGTGCGCGGCCGGCCAGCAACCCGAAGCCGATGGCACCGGTGCCGATGACCGCGAAGATCCAGCCCACCGCATTCCAACCGCCGGATAGGTCGTGCACCAGTCCCACCGCGAACGGTCCGGCCGAGGCCAGGGTATAACCGACGCCCTGGGCCATGCTCGAAAGATGGGCTGCGACATGGGCGTCCCGGGAACGCAGGACGATCAGGGTCAGGGCCAGGGCGAAGGTGCCGCCCTGGCCGATGCCAAGCACCACGGCCCAGCCCCACAACCCGCCGAGCGGCGCGTACAGGCAGCCGAACAGACCGACCAGGGTCAGCAGCATGACGATAACGATCGCCAGGCGCTGGTCCTTGCCGCGGGTGGCCAGCATCGGCGCGGTCAGTGCGCTGAGCAATTGCACGATCACCGAGCCGGACAGCACCAGGCCCGCTTCGACAGGGCTCAGGCCCCGACCGATAAGGATCGACGGCAGCCAGCCGAAGACGATATAAGCCAGCGACGATTGCAACCCCATGTACAGCGTGACCTGCCAGGCCAGGCGGTCGCACCACAGGCCGCGCACCTGGAACGCGGCATGATGCGCGCCGTGGCCCTGACGGGCCTGTGGCAACCAGATCAAGGCTGCCAGCAGCGCTGGAACCAGCCAGACGCCAAGCCCGAGGCGCCAGTCATCGCCGAAGTGATGCCCCAGCGGCACCGTCGCCCCCGCCGCTAGCGCCGCGCCCAGGCACAGGGCCATGGTGTAGACGCCCATCAGGCTGCCGGCATGGCTCGGAAAATCGCGCTTGACGATGCCCGGCAGGAGAACACCGATCACCCCGATGCTGGCACCCGCGATGAGGCTGCCGGCGAAGATGCCGAAGCTGCCAAGGTTGCTGCGCAAGGCAATGCCGCCAGCCAGGCACAGCAGCACGCCGAGGATCACCCGCTCGCTGCCGAAACGCCGTGCCAGCAGCGGTGCCAGGGGCGCGAACAGGCCCAGGCACAGTACCGGCAAGGTCGTCAGCAAACCGGCCTGGGAACCGCTCAGGCCCAGGCTGCGGGACACATCACCGAGGACCGGGGCCATGCTCGACAGCGCCGGACGCAGGTTCAGCGCCACCAACACCAGGCCGAGCAGAAGCAGCCAGGCGCTGGGTTGTCGGGCAGGCGGCTGCAGTTCGGCATCGTCGACTTCGGCGTCGATCAGCAATTCGTCAAGCACCGGCCCGTGGGGCGTCGGCTTGGTGGGAAGGTCTTGGCCCATGGCAGTCTCGAAAGTTCAAGGTTCATTGATCAACGTCCGGCTGAGGGTCTTGGCCCGTTCCGGATCTTGTCGCTCGACGGCGTCGAGGATTTGTACGTGCAGGTCGAATACCGCCTGCTTGCGCGGGGTGTGGCTCATGCTGTGTTCCAGCTTCATCGCCACCACACTGGAGAAATAGCGGTACAGCTCGCTGAGTGCCGGGTTGTGCGCGGCGTCCACAAGGCGCTGGTGGAAGACCAGGTCGCAGCGGATGTAGTCGTCGAGCTCGCCATGGAAATGGTTGCTGCTGTGCCTGAGCGCCTCGTGCAATCCGGCCAGGTCCGCCTCGGTACGACGCAGCGCGGCCAGGCCGATGGCTTCGGCTTCCAGCAGGTGCCGCGCTTCCCTGGCATGTTCCAGGCTGCAGGCCGACAGCGCCTGCACCGCCGACAACGGATCGGAGGCGGTGCGCAGGTAGCTGCCATCGCCCTGGCGGATCTCCACCTGGCCGCTGAAGGCCAGCACGCGCATGGCTTCACGCACGGTGTTGCGGCTGATACCGAGTTCGGCAGCCAGTTCGGGCTCGGTGGGCAGGCGCTGGCCAACGGCCCAGAAGCCCTGGGTGATGCGCTGGCGCAGCTGTTCGACGGCTTGTTCGACCAGGGAGCGTTTGATGAGCATTGGGTTATTACATCCAATCATCGGATGAATTCAGAGAGGGCAAGGTTAACGGGTTGTTTCAGAGAATTGCAAATCGGGAGGGAGATAAAGGTTGAGCTTTCGGGCCTCATCGCTGGCAAGCCAGCTCCCACCCTGTGGAGCTGGCTTGCCAGCGATGAGGCCCTAAGGTCAGTTCAGGGCGTCGAGCAACGCCTGGTTCTGCTCTTCGGTACCGATGCTGATACGCAGGAACTGGTCGATCCGCGGCAGCTTGAAGTGCCGCACGATCACACCCTGCTCACGCAGCGCCGCAGCGATGCCGGCAGCATCTTTCTGCGGGTGACGGGCGAAGATGAAGTTGGCCGCAGACGGCAGCACCTCAAAGCCACGCGCGGTCAACTCGGCCACCAGCCTCTCGCGACTGGCGATGACCTTGTTGCACGTCTCTTCGAAATACCCGCGGTCCTCGAACGCCGCAGTGGCGCCGACGATGGCGATACGATCGAGCGGATAGGAGTTGAAGCTGTTCTTGATCCGCTCCAGCGCCTCGATCAGGTCCGGATGCCCGACCGCCAGGCCAACCCGCAGCCCCGCCAGCGAGCGCGACTTGGACAGGGTCTGGGTCACCAGCAGGTTCGGGTAACGGTCCACCAGGCTGATCGCGGTCTGCCCGCCGAAATCGATATAGGCCTCATCCACCACCACCACCGACTCGGTGTTGAGCTTGAGCAGTTGCTCGATGGCGTCCAGGGCCAGCAGGCAACCGGTCGGCGCGTTCGGGTTGGGGAAGATGATCCCGGCGTTCGGCTGCCTGTAGTCTTCGACGCGGATCTGGAACTGCGCGTCCAGCGCCACCGGTGCCGACTTGATGCCATACAGGCCGCAGTACACCGGATAGAAGCTGTAGCTGATGTCCGGGAACAGCAGCGGTGCGTCGTGCTGGAACAGGCCGTGGAAGATGTGCGCCAGCACTTCGTCCGAGCCGTTGCCGAGGAACACCTGGTTGGGCTGCACGCCGTAATAGCGAGCGACGGCCTGCTTGAGCAGGTCGCTGTTCGGGTCCGGGTACAGGCGCAGGTTCTCGCCCAGTTCGCCACGCATGGCTTCCAGCGCTTTCGGCGAAGGGCCATACGGGTTTTCGTTGGTGTTGAGCTTGACCAGTTTGGTCAACTTCGGCTGTTCGCCCGGTACGTAGGGCACCAGGTTCTTGACGAAGGGGCTCCAGAATTTGCTCATGTTCAGTTGCCCTCTTTATCGGCAAGGATGCGGTATTCGGCACTGCGCGCGTGGGCGCTGAGGGACTCGCCGCGGGCCAGGACCGATGCGGTCTTGCCCAGTTCGGAAGCCCCCTGTTCGGAGCAGAAGATGATCGACGAACGCTTCTGGAAGTCGTAGACCCCCAGCGGCGAGGAGAACCGCGCGGTACCGGAGGTCGGCAGCACGTGGTTCGGGCCGGCGCAGTAGTCGCCCAGGGCTTCGCTGGTGTGGCGGCCCATGAAGATCGCACCGGCATGACGGATCTTCGGCAGCCAGGCCTGTGGGTCGGCGACAGAAAGCTCGAGGTGCTCCGGCGCGATGCGGTTGGCCACTTCGATGGCCTGCTCCATGTCGCGGACCTGGATCAGTGCGCCACGCCCTTCCATGGAGGTGCGGATGATCCCGGCGCGGTCCATGGTCGGCAGCAGCTTGTCGATGCTGGCGGCGACACGCTCGAGGAAATCGGCGTCGGGGCTGACCAGAATCGACTGGGCGTCCTCGTCGTGCTCGGCCTGGGAGAACAGGTCCATGGCGATCCAGTCCGGATCGGTCTGGCCATCACAGACCACGAGGATCTCAGACGGGCCGGCGATCATGTCGATACCGACCTGGCCGAACACGTGACGCTTGGCGGTGGCGACATAGATGTTGCCCGGACCGACCACCTTGTCCACCTGCGGGACGCTCTCGGTGCCATACGCCAGGGCCGCGACGGCCTGGGCACCGCCAATGGTGAAGACGCGATCGACACCGGCGATGCAGGCCGCGGCAAGGACCAGTTCATTGACCTCGCCACGCGGGGTCGGCACCACCATCACCACCTCGCTGACCCCGGCGACCTTGGCCGGAATGGCGTTCATCAGCACGGAGGACGGATACGACGCCTTGCCGCCCGGCACGTAAAGGCCGGCACGATCCAGCGGGGTGACCTTCTGGCCGAGGACGGTGCCGTCGGCCTCGGTGTAGCTCCAGGAATCCTGCTTCTGCCGCTCGTGGTACAGGCGCACGCGCTCGGCAGCCTTTTCCAGGGCCTGGCGCTGCTCCGCGGTGATGCGGGTCAGGGCCAGTTCCAAGCGCTCGCGGCCGAGAATCAGGTCATCGATGGATTTGGCGTCGACGCCATCGAAACGCTGGGTGAACTCCACCAGCGCTGCGTCGCCGCGCTCGCGCACGGCCTGGATGATGTCGAGGACCCGCTGGTTCACCGCGTCATCAGACACGCTTTCCCAGCTCAGCAGATGATCCAGATGTCGGGCGAAATCCGGGTCAGCGGCATTGAGTCGGCGAATTGCGGTGGACGTGGTCATAGCTAAGGCCTCGGTTATTTGGCGAATGCTCAGGCGCCCTGAAGCTACCAGACCATCCGCGCGGGCACCCGAGAAAATTGGCTATGACGCGGATAGACGGGCGCGGCTAAAAGCCGCGCGCATGGTCAGCCGCGGTGTCGCGACTCCACGGCCTGGCGCAGGGTGTCGATCAGGCTCTGGATACGGGCGTGCTGCATCTTCATCGATGCCTTGTTGACCACCAGGCGGGAGCTGATGGTGGCGATGAGTTCCTGGGGCTCAAGACCGTTGGCCCGCAGTGTGTTGCCGGTATCGACGACGTCGATGATCTTGTCGGCGAGGTTGACCAGCGGCGCCAGCTCCATCGAGCCGTAGAGCTTGATGATATCGACCTGGCGGCCCTGCTCGGCGTAGTAGCGCTTGGCAACATTGACGAACTTGGTGGCGACGCGCAGGCGGCCCTTGGGCTCCGGGGCGCCGATGGCACCGGCGGTCATCAGCTTGCAGCGGGCGATGTTCAGGTCCAGCGGCTCGTACATGCCCTGGCCGCCGTATTCCATCAGCACATCCTTGCCGGCCACACCCAGATCGGCGGCACCATGCTCGACATAGGTCGGCACGTCGGTGGCCCGCACGATCAGCAGGCGCACGTCGTCCTGGGTCGTGGGGATGATCAGTTTGCGGCTCTTGTCCGGATTCTCGGTGGGCACGATGCCCGCTTCCGCCAGCAGCGGCAGGGTATCGTCGAGAATGCGGCCCTTGGACAGCGCGATGGTCAACATGAAACGTCGGTCCTTATGCGGCTTGAAGCCGCCGGCCCTGTACGAGCAACCGGCGGCGATCAGTTCGGTACGGCAGTGTCGGCGCGTCCCTGCGCCTGGTGCAGGCTAGCCCGGTACGCGACGGATCTTCGCGCCAAGCATCTGCAGTTTTTCCTCGATGCATTCGTAGCCGCGATCTATGTGGTAGATGCGGTCGATCAGGGTGTCGCCCTCGGCAACCAGTGCCGACAATACCAGGCTGGCAGAGGCCCGCAGGTCGGTGGCCATGACCGGGGCGCCTTTCAGGGCCTTGGTCCCGGTGACGATGGCAGTGTTGCCCTCGACCTGGATCTGCGCGCCCATGCGGTGCATTTCGTAGACGTGCATGAAGCGGTTTTCGAAGATCGTCTCGATCACCGCGCCAGTGCCTTCGGCAATCGCGTTGAGGGAAATGAACTGCGCCTGCATGTCGGTCGGGAACGCCGGGTACGGTGCGGTACGCAGGTTGACGGCCTTGGGCCGCTTGCCGTGCATGTCCAGTTCGATCCAGTCTTCGCCGGTGGTGATTTCCGCGCCGGCTTCCTTGAGCTTCTCGAGGACGGCTTCGAGGATGGTCGGATCGGTGTCCTTGACCTTGACGCGACCGCCGGTAACGGCAGCGGCGACCAAGTAGGTGCCGGTCTCGATACGGTCGGGCATGACACGGTAGGTCGCCGAACCCAGGCGCTCGACGCCATCGATGGTGATGGTGTCGGTACCGGCACCCTGGATCTTCGCGCCCATGGCGATCAGGAAGTTGGCCAGGTCGACCACCTCCGGCTCGCGCGCGGCGTTCTGCAGGACGCTGCGACCCTTGGCCAGGGCAGCAGCCATCATGATGTTCTCGGTACCGGTCACGCTGACGGTATCGAAGAAGAAGTGCGCACCGCGCAGGCCACCTTCAGGCGCCTTGGCCTTGATGTAGCCGCCTTCCACTTCGATCTTCGCGCCCATGGCCTCGAGGCCGCGGATGTGCAGGTCGACCGGACGCGAACCGATGGCGCAACCACCAGGCAGGGCCACTTCGGCCTCGCCGAAACGGGCGACCATCGGGCCCAGCACCAGGATCGAGGCGCGCATGGTCTTGACCAGCTCGTACGGCGCGACCAGGGTCTTGATGGTGCGTGGATCGATCTCCACCGAGAGTTTCTCGTCGATCACCGGCTCGATGCCCATGCGCCCGAACAGCTCGATCATGGTGGTGATGTCGTGCAGGTGCGGCAGGTTGCCAACGGTGACCGGGCCATCGCACAGCAAAGTGGCCGACAGAATCGGCAGGGCCGCGTTCTTCGCGCCGGAGATACGGATCTCGCCGTCGAGACGAGCGCCGCCAGTAATAATCAGTTTGTCCATTTGAACTCTCGCCGCCACAGGTGGCTCAGGTGCGCTCAGCCCAGGCTGCGCTGCTGAAAAATTTCATGGTGACCGCGTGGATGCGGCCATCGGTGATCCACGGATTAAGGTGAGCGTAGATCTGCTGCTGACGCTTGACCGGGCTCAGGGCCGCGATTTCGTCGCTGATCACGTTCAACTGGAAGTTGCAGCCTTCGCCTTCAACTTCGACCCGGGTTCCCGGCAACTTTTCTTCAAGGAAGTTCTTAACTTCTACGGCCTGCATGCTCAACCTCAATCGGCGCCCTGTGCGCGCGGGTCGGCCATCATACAAAAAAGCCCCTCGCCTGCGAACCCCGTTGACGAGGACTCTGACAGAGGGGCTTCGTTTCGCTTACTCGATCACTGCAATGCCAGGATGTCGTCCAGGCCATAGACTTCCGCGATTTCCCGCATGCCGTGGGGCATGCCGCGGATTGCGCAGTGTTTACCGACGGCCTGGGCGTCACGGATAAAGCCCAGCAGCAAGGACAGGCCGACGCTGCTGGACTGTTCCACCGCGGTGCAATCGAGCACCAGCGCCTCGGCCTTGCTCGATGCAATCAGCGCGGCGCCCTGCTTGCGCAGGTCCGGACCGGAGCGATAGTCGAGAATGCCGGCCAGGCTCAGCACTCCCGGCTCGGCCAACTGCACGCTGCCAAGGCTCATTGCGCCTGCTTCTCCGCCGCATCCTCGGTGACCGCCTTGGCCTTGGCGACTTCGCCGGCCCAGTTGTCGATGGTCTTGTCGAGGTCGTTGCCGTTGCGCTGCATGGCGTCGGCGAACTGGTCACGGAACAGCTTGCCGATGTTGATGCCGTTGACGATCACGTTGCGCACCTTCCACTCGCCATTGAGCTTCTGCAAGGTGTACTGCACCGGATAGACAGCACCATTGGTGCCGGTGACCTTCATGCCGACGCTGGCGCGATCGCCATCCTCGGCCTTGGCCGGATCCACCACGATACCCTGGTTGTTGTACTCCAGCAGGGCGTTGCCATAGAACTGCATCAGGCTGCGCTTGAAGTTTTCCTGGAAGCGCTGCATCTGCGCCGGGCTGGCCTGACGCGAGTATTTCACGGTCATGATGCTCTTCGAAATGCCGTCGGCATCCACGACCGGACCGAGGATGTTGTTCAGCGCATCGTAGAACTGGCCAGGATTGGCCTTGTACTGCTCCTTGTTGGCCTTGAGGTCGTTGAGCAGCTGGGTGGTGGTGCCCTGAATCACGTCATGGGCCGATTGACCCGGTGCCGCCAGTGCCAGCATGGGCAGGGCCGCCAGCAACACCAGCAGGCCGCGTCGCAGGATGGAAATCATGGAAACTCCTTATTTAGCTTCTTTGCCTACGGTATTGAGCAGGAACTTGCCAATCAGATCTTCCAGGACCAGCGCCGACTGCGTGTCATGGATCACGCCGCCATCCTTGAGCACGGAATCTTCCCCGCCGACGCTGATGCCGATGTACTTCTCGCCGAGCAACCCGGCGGTCAGGATCGATGCAGTGGAGTCGACCGGGAGGTTGTCCACGCTCTTGTCCAGTTGCAGGGTCACCCGACCGGTATAGGTATCGCGGTCCAGATCGATGGCCGTGACCTTGCCGATGGTCACACCGGCCATGGTCACTTTTGCTCTGACCGTCAAACCGGCGATATTGTCGAAATTCGCATAAAGTTTATAGGTATCGCTGCCAGGGCTGGCGGACAGGCCACTGACACGCAGGGCCAGCAGGATCAGCGCCAGGATCCCGGCCAGAAGGAACAGGCCGACACCGATTTCCAGGGTGCGGTTTTGCATCAGAAATCTCCAAACATCAGGGCGGTCAGAATAAAGTCCAGGCCAAGGACTGCCAGCGAGGCATAGACCACGGTTCTGGTGGTGGCCCGACTGATCCCCTCTGAGGTGGGCTCGCAGTCATAGCCTTGAAAAACGGCAATCCAGGTGACGACGAAGGCAAACACAACGCTCTTGATCACGCCGTTGAGCACGTCATCGGTAAACGACACGCTGTTCTGCATGTTCGCCCAGAATGAGCCTTCATAGACCCCCAGCCAGTCCACCGCGACCCACGAGCCGCCCCAGATGCCCACCACGCTGAAGATCATCGCCAGCAGCGGCAGGGAAATGAAGCCGGCCCACAGGCGCGGGGCGACGATGTACTTGAGCGGGTCGACACCGATCATTTCCAGGCTGGAAAGCTGCTCGGTGGACTTCATGTTGCCGATCTCGGCGGTCAGCGCGGAACCGGCACGCCCGGCGAACAACAGCGCGGTGACTACCGGCCCCAGTTCGCGCAGCAGGGTCAGGGCGACCATCTGCCCCACCGCCTGCTCCGAACCATACTTGGTCAGGATGCTGAACCCCTGCAGGGCCAGGACCATGCCGATGAACATGCCGGACACGACGATGATCGCCAGGGACAGCACGCCTACCGAATAGAGCTGGCGCACCAGCAGCTGGAAGCCGCCACCGATACCGCCGCGCCCGACCAGCGCGTGCAACAGGAACAGGCAGGAGCGCCCCATGACCGCGACCACGTCGATGGCCGAACGGCCGAAACGGCGGATACGTTCAAGCAAGGATTTTCTGCGCATCTAACGCTTCCCCAACAGATCGGCGCGGTAGTCAGGCGCAGGAAAATGGAAAGGCACCGGTCCGTCCGGGTCGCCCTTCATGAATTGGCGGATGCGTGGGTTGTCCGAGTCCATCAGCTCTGCCGGGGTACCCTGGCCAAGCACCTGGCCGTCGCCCACCACATAAATGTAGTCGGCGATGCTGGCGGTTTCCGCCAGGTCATGGGAAACCACGATGCTGGTGATGCCAAGCGCATCGTTGAGCAGGCGGATCAGGCGTACCAGGACGCCCATGGCGATCGGGTCCTGGCCGACGAAAGGCTCGTCGTACATGAGGATCTGCGGATCCAGGGCGATCGCCCGGGCCAGCGCCACGCGGCGCTTCATGCCACCGGAGAGCTCGTCGGGCATCAGTTCGATGGCGCCGCGCAGGCCGACCGCCTGCAGCTTCATCAGAACGATGTCGCGAATCATCTCCTCGGAAAGGCGGGTGTGGACGCGCAACGGAAACGCAACGTTCTCGAACACGTCGAGGTCGGTAAACAGCGCGCCGCTCTGGAAGAGCACGCCCATCTGCTTGCGCGCGTCGAACAGATCGCTGCGCGACAGGGTCGGCAGGTTCTGCCCGGCCACCCACACTTCACCGCTGGCCGGTCGCAGCTGGGCGCCCATCAGGCGCAGCAGCGTGGTCTTGCCACAGCCGGAAGGTCCCATGATGCCGGTGACCTTGCCCTTGGGAATGCGTATGTCGACATTATTGAAGATGCTGCGCGAGCCGCGCTTGAAGGTCACGCCCTTCAACTCGACCGCGTAGGCGTTATCAACGCTCATCTAGACTCCTTGCGATGCAGCCTTGAGCTCAGACGCACGGCCCCTTCTTGGAGACACGCAATAATCGAGCAGGCCGAACTGGTGGCGAACTATAGCACCGCTGGCAAGGCCTTCCCAAGGCCATCGCGCTGCCTGTTCAGGCCCGGTACAGGCATTTTCGTGCCATCGCCAAAGGGAACCGCGATGGCACAAATCGCTCAAACGGACAGCCTGCGACCAATCCGCAGGTGAGGCTTTCGCGCATTACCGCTATAATCGCGCCCCTTTCATCAGGCAACCCGATTTCCGACATGAGCCAATCCACCGACCTGATCCAATCCGCGCAGCGCACCATCCGCCTCGAGATCGAGGCGGTGCAGGGCTTGCTCGCCCATATCGACGCCGATTTCGTCAAGGCGTGCGAACTGATCCTGGGCAGCAAGGGCCGCGTTGTCGTGGTGGGCATGGGCAAATCCGGGCATATCGGCAACAAGATTGCCGCAACGCTCGCCAGCACCGGGACCCCGGCGTTCTTCGTCCATCCTGCCGAGGCCAGCCACGGCGACATGGGCATGATCACCCGGGACGACATCATCCTGGCGCTGTCCAACTCCGGCTCCACCGCCGAAATCGTCACCCTGCTGCCGTTGATCAAGCGCCTCGGCATCAAGCTTGTCAGCCTGACCGGCAACCCCGACTCGCCCCTGGCCAAGGCCGCCGAGGTCAACCTCGATGCCAGGGTCGCCCAGGAAGCCTGCCCGCTGAACCTGGCACCGACCTCCTCGACCACCGCCGCACTGGTGCTGGGCGACGCCCTGGCCATAGCCCTGCTCGAGGCACGCGGCTTCACCGCCGAAGACTTCGCCTTCTCCCACCCCGGTGGCGCCTTGGGTCGCCGCCTGCTGCTCAAGGTCGAGAACGTGATGCATGCTGGCGACGAGCTGCCGCAGGTCAACCGCGGCACGCTGCTCAAGGACGCCCTGCTGGAAATGTCGCGTAAGGGCCTGGGCATGACCGTGGTGGTCGAGACCGACGGCAGCCTGGCCGGGATCTTCACCGACGGCGACCTGCGCCGCAGCCTCGACCGCAACATCGATGTGCACAAGACCCTGATCGAAGAGGTCATGACCGTCCACGGCAAGACCGCCCGCGCCGAAATGCTCGCCGCCGAGGCCCTGAAGATCATGGAAGACCACAAGATCAGCGCACTGGTCGTCGTCGACAAGACCGACCGTCCGGTCGGGGCGTTGAACATGCACGACTTGCTGCGCGCCGGAGTGATGTGATGAATACCCTGTTGCAACGCGGCAAAGCCATCAAGCTGGCGGTTTTCGATGTGGACGGCGTGCTGACCGACGGCCGCCTGTACTTCCTCGAGGACGGCAGCGAGTTCAAGACCTTCAACACCCTCGACGGGCAAGGCATCAAGATGCTGATGAACTCGGGCGTGACCACCGCGATCATCAGCGGTCGCAAGACGCCCGTGGTCGAGCGCCGGGCGAAGAACCTCGGCATCCCGCACCTGTACCAGGGCCGCGAGGACAAGCTGGTGGTACTGGACGAGCTTCTCGCCCAGCTCGGCCTAAGCTATGAAGAGGTCGCCTACCTGGGCGACGACCTGCCAGACCTGCCGGTGATTCGCCGGGTCGGCCTCGGCATGGCGGTGGCCAACGCGGCAGCGTTCGTCCGCCAGCACGCCCACGGCGTGACCCAGGCCCGCGGCGGTGAAGGTGCAGCTCGCGAATTCTGCGAACTGATCCTGCAAGCCCAGGGCAACCTTGAAGCGGCAAACGCCCACTACCTGTAGAGCACGCCATGTTCAGCAAGAAGATTCGCAACATCGCGCTGTTCGGCGTGATCGCCCTGGTGTTCGGGGCGATCGGCTACTGGAACATCGTGCCCGAGCGCTTCCTTGACCAGCCAGCGGCTCAGGTCGATGAAAGCGCCATCGACTACTATGCGATCAATGCCCACAGTGTGCAGTTCCTGCCTGACGGCAAGCTGCAATACGAAATGACCGCGGACAAGGTCGAGCACCTCAAGGCCAGCGAAGTCACCCTGCTGACCAAGCCCGACCTGCAGATGTACCGCGGAACCACCTTCCCCTGGCACGTGCAGAGCGAGCGCGGCGAGGTCAACCCCGACGGAACCGAGGTGGAACTGATCGATTCGGTACGGGTCGCCCGCACCGACGAGAAGGATCGCACCACCATCATCACTTCCAGCCGCATGACGGTATTCCCGCAGAAGCAATATGCGCAAACCGAGCAAGACGTTAGAATCGACGGCGCCGGTGGCGTGACTACGGGCAAGGGAATGAAAGCGTATTTGAAAGACGGCAGGATGGACCTGCTGTCCAACGTAAGAGGACAGTATGAGGCTCGTTAAAACCCTCCCATATTTGCTCAGCCTGAGCGCGGCACTGGGAAGCGCGAGCGCCTTGGCCCTGCCGAATGATCGCGAACAGCCCGTGCGCATCCAGGCCGACAGCGCCCAGATGGATGACAAGAACAAGGTCGCGACCTACACCGGCGACGTCATCATCACCCAGGGCTCGATGATGATCAAAGGCCATACGGTAACCGTCACCCTGAACCAGGCCGGCGATATCGACACCGCGACCTCGGTGGGCAACCTGGCCTACTTCGAGCAGCAGCAGGACGCCTCCAAGCCGGACAAGATGCAGGGTTACGCCAAGCAGATCCAGTACCAGGCGGGCAAGGACCTGATCGTCCTTACCGACCAAGCCAAGGTGATCAACGCCGGCAACACCACCGAGGGCGAGAAGATCGTCTACAACTCCAAGACTCAGGTCGCCACGGCCGGTCGCGGCGGCAAGGACATCAAGACCCCGCGCAATCGCATCGACATGGTGATCCAGCCGAAGAAGAAGGCCGAGTAATGGCAACCCTCAAAGCCCAGCACCTGGCCAAGAGCTACAAGAGCCGGCAAGTCGTGCGCGATGTCAGCCTGTCCATCGACAGCGGCCAGATCGTCGGCCTGCTCGGCCCGAACGGCGCCGGCAAGACCACCTGCTTCTACATGATCGTCGGCCTGGTCCAGGCCGACCAGGGCCGCGTGCTGATCGACGACCTGGACGTCAGCCACCAGCCCATGCACGGCCGCGCCCGCGCCGGCATCGGCTACCTGCCCCAGGAAGCCTCGATCTTCCGCAAGCTGTCGGTGGCCAACAACATCATGGCGATCCTGGAAACCCGCAAGGACCTCGATAGCGACGGCCGGCGCAAGGAGCTGGAAAGCCTGCTGCAGGAATTCCACATCAGCCATATTCGCGACAACCTCGGCATGAGCCTGTCCGGCGGTGAACGCCGCCGGGTGGAAATCGCCCGGGCCCTGGCCACCGCACCGAAGTTCATCCTGCTCGACGAACCCTTCGCCGGCGTGGACCCGATCTCGGTCGGCGACATCAAGCAGATCATCCATCACCTCAAGGCCAAGGGTATCGGTGTGCTGATCACCGACCACAACGTCCGCGAGACCCTGGACATCTGCGAAACCGCGTACATCGTCAACGACGGCCAGTTGATCGCCGAAGGCGATGCGCAAACCATCCTCGCCAACCAATTGGTGAAAGAGGTGTACCTCGGCCACGAGTTCCGTCTGTAGGTCGACAATTCGGAATGACCCGAGCGCTGGCATTAAGCCATTATTCCGGGCTTAATTGTTACAGCGCTCTAGGCAAACGCTACAATTTCAGGCATATAACTTGCTTAAAATTGGCGCCCAGCGCCCGTGTCGTAGATGGCGCATGCGCGCCGGCGAATAAGGTGTAAAGCCCCAGCCATGAAACCATCGCTCGTCCTAAGAATGGGCCAGCAACTGACGATGACCCCGCAGTTGCAACAGGCCATCCGTCTGCTCCAGCTCTCCACGCTGGACCTGCAGCAGGAAATCCAGGAAGCCCTGGAGTCCAATCCGATGCTCGAACGCCAGGAAGACGGCGACGACTTCGACAACAGCGACCCCATGGCCGACAACGCCGAGAGCAAGCCCGTCGCGGAGTCTCAGGAGAGCAGCTTCGAACAATCCACAGCCACTGCGGAGAACCTCGAAGAAGGCGAATGGAACGAGCGGATCCCCAACGAACTGCCTGTCGATACCGCCTGGGAAGACATTTACCAGACCAGCGCCAGCAGCCTGCCCAGCAATGATGACGACGAGTGGGACTTCACTACCCGCACCTCGGCCGGCGAGAGCCTGCAAAGCCACCTGCTCTGGCAGCTCAACCTGGCACCGATGTCGGACACCGACCGCCTGATCGCCGTCACCCTGATCGACTGCATCAACAACCAGGGCTACCTCGACGAGACCCTGGAGGAAATCTGCGACTCCTTCGACCCTGAGCTGGATATCGAGCTGGACGAAGTCGAAGCCGTCCTGCACCGCATCCAGCAGTTCGAGCCTGCGGGCATCGGTGCGCGCAACCTGGGCGAGTGCCTGTTGCTGCAACTGCGCCAGCTGCCCGCCAGCACGCCGTGGATGAACGAAGCCCAGCGCCTGGTCAGCGACTACATCGACCTTCTCGGCAGCCGCGACTACAGCCAGCTCATGCGCCGCATGAAGCTCAAGGAAGACGAGCTGCGCCAGGTCATCGAGCTGGTACAGAGCCTGAACCCGCGCCCCGGCTCGCAGATCGAGTCCAGCGAGCCGGAATACGTGGTGCCCGATGTCATCGTGCGCAAGGACAACGAACGCTGGCTGGTCGAACTGAACCAGGAAGCGGTGCCGCGCCTGCGGGTCAACCCGCAATATGCCGGCTTCGTCCGCCGTGCGGACACCAGTGCCGACAACACCTTCATGCGCAACCAGTTGCAGGAGGCGCGCTGGTTCATCAAGAGCCTGCAGAGCCGCAACGAGACCCTGATGAAGGTAGCGACCCAGATCGTCGAGCATCAGCGCGGCTTCCTCGACCATGGCGACGAGGCCATGAAGCCGCTGGTGCTGCATGACATCGCCGAGGCGGTGGGCATGCACGAGTCGACCATTTCCCGCGTCACCACGCAGAAATACATGCACACCCCTCGCGGCATCTACGAGTTGAAGTACTTCTTCTCCAGCCACGTCAGTACCTCCGAAGGGGGTGAATGCTCCTCCACCGCCATCCGCGCGATCATCAAGAAACTGGTTGCTGCGGAAAATCAGAAAAAGCCATTGAGTGACAGCAAGATCGCTGGTTTACTGGAGGCACAAGGCATCCAGGTAGCACGTCGCACCGTCGCCAAGTACCGCGAATCCCTTGGCATTGCGCCATCGAGTGAACGCAAGCGATTGATGTGACATTCCCTGAGATGTGCCATCGCAATTCAGTGGCAGGCGCAACACCTGCCTCTTTATGCACGGCAATAAAGGAGAAGCAGTATGCAAGTCAACATCAGTGGACAACATGTAGAAGTTACTCCACCGCTTCGTGACTATGTCGAGCAGAAGCTCAAGCGCCTGGAGGGTCATTACGACCGCATCACCAACGTTCAGGTCATCATGAAGGTCGAGAAAATCCAGCAGAAAGTGGAAGCGACCTTGCAGATCCCTGGTGGCGAGGTGGTAGCGAACGCAGAGCACGAAGACATGTATGCCGCAATCGACCTCCTGACCGACAAGCTCGACCGCCAACTGAAAAAACACAAGGAAAAACAGCAAAGCCTGCTGCAAGGCGCAGCGGCCCGCTGATCCCACTCATCCATGATCCGACTTGAATCCATCCTGACCCCCGGCCGTTCCCTGGTGAACGTGCCGGGTGGCAGTAAAAAGCGCGTACTTGAACAGATCGCCAACCTGATCGGGACGGATGTTCCCGGACTGGACCGACAGGAAGTGTTCGAAAGCCTGATTGCCCGCGAGAAGCTGGGCTCCACAGGCTTCGGCAACGGGATCGCGATTCCTCACTGCCGGCTCAAGGGCTGCGCCAGTCCGGTCAGCGCCTTGCTGCACCTGGATGCCCCCATCGATTTCGACGCCATCGACGGCGCCCCGGTAGACCTGCTGTTCGTCCTGCTGGTCCCGGAAGCCGCCACCGATGCGCACCTGGAGCTGCTGCGCCAGATTGCCAGCATGCTTGATCGCAAGGAAATTCGTGACAGGCTGCGCGCCGCCGACAGCAGCACCGCCCTGTACCAGGTTGTCCTGGACGGGCAGAACGAGTCCTGAGCATGCGCCTGGTCATCGTCAGCGGCCGTTCCGGATCGGGCAAGAGCACCGCCCTCGATGTCCTGGAAGACAACGGCTTCTACTGCATCGACAACCTCCCCGCCGGCCTGCTGCCGCAACTGGCGGAAAGCGCGCTGCTCAACACCGAACTGCTGCAACCGCGGGTTGCGGTATCGATCGATGCCCGCAACCTGCCCAGCCACCTTACACGCTTCCCCGAATTGCTGGAGGAAGCGAGGTCCCGGCATATCCAATGCGATGTGCTTTACCTGGACGCCGATGAGGACACCCTGCTCAAGCGCTTCTCCGAAACCCGGCGGCGTCACCCGCTTACCAACCAGGACCGTTCGCTGGCCGAAGCGATACGGGTTGAAAGCGAACTGCTGGGCCCCATCGCCGACCTGGCGGACCTGAAAATCGATACCACCAACCTGAACCTCTATCAGTTGCGTGACTCGATCAAGCTGCGCCTGCTGAACCAGCCTGAGCCCGGTACCGCCTTCCTGATCGAGTCCTTCGGATTCAAACGCGGCATGCCGGTGGATGCCGATGTGGTATTCGACGTGCGCTGCCTGCCGAATCCGTACTGGAAACCGGAACTGCGCGAGCATTCCGGCCTGGAGGAGCCCGTCATCGATTACCTGGCGGCACAACCGGATGTGGAAGAGATGTTCCAGGACATATCGTCCTACCTGCTGAAATGGTTGCCACGCTTCGCCGCCAGCAACCGCGCCTACGTCACCGTTGCCATCGGCTGCACCGGAGGTCACCATCGCTCGGTCTACCTGACCGAGCGCCTGGGCCAGTTGCTGCAACCCATATTGAAGAACGTCCAGGTCCGCCACCGCGACCTCTAGTCCACAGGATCCCTCCCGCGATGCCCGCCATTGAAATCGAGATCATCAACAAGCTGGGGCTGCATGCCCGTGCTGCCGCCAAATTCGTCGGCGTGGCCGGCAAGTTTCCCTGCACGGTCAAGGTCGGGCGCGCGCCGGACAAGCTGGTGGACGGCAAGAGCATCATGGCGGTGATGATGCTGGCGGCGGGCAAGGGCACCACGGTGCACCTGTCTGCGGAAGGGGAACAGGACAATGAAGCGATCCAGGCGCTGGTGGAATTGATCAACAATCGCTTTGATGAAGGTGAGTGAAGTCGCCACCCAGCCACGAAAAGCCCGCCATTTGGCGGGCTTTTTCATTCGGGGCTCATGGTTTCGGGACCGCTTCGCAGTCCATCGCAGGCAAGCCAGCTCCCACAGGGTTAGTCGCAGCCTTTATCAAGACAGCGCGGTATCCATCACCATCATCAGGCAGAACCCGACGCACAGCCCCAGGCTGGCCAACCGATGGTGCCCGTTGGCCCGCGACTCGGGAATGATTTCCTGAGTCACCACCAGCAACATCGCCCCGGCCGCAAAGGCCAGCCCGAGCGGCAACAGCAGCTCGGCCACATTGACCAACCAGGCACACACCAATGCCGCCGCAGGCTCTACCAGTCCGGACGCCGCGCCGATCAGGAACGCCTTGAAGCGCGCCATCCCGGCGCCGGCCAGCACCAGCGCGATCACCAACCCTTCCGGTACGTCCTGCAAGGCGATGCCCATCGCCAGGCTGTCCGCATCCGGCATGCCACCGCCGGCAGACACACCGATGGCCATACCTTCCGGAATGTTGTGGGCAATGATGGCGATGACGAAGATCCAGATCCGCGCCGGTATCACCGGCTGGGTGCCGCAGGCCACCAGCGCCTCGGGCGAAGCGCTGGAGACCTGGCGATCCACCAGATACAGGCACAACGCGCCGGACAACAGGCCGAAGCTGACCAGACTACCGCGCCCCACTTGCCGAAGCCCACCGCCTGGGCGGCATCCAGCCCCGGATGATCAGCGAGAACGCCGTCGCCGCCAGCATGACGCCAGCACCAAAGCCCAACAGGGTGTCCGCCAGCGCCACCGGCATGCTGCGGATCACCAGCACCGGTACTGCACCGAGCGCGGTGCCAAGCGCACAAAGCGCCCCGCCCTCCAGTGCCCGCATCATCCGCGGCTCCAGGTCGAGCCAGGCAATCCCCTGGGCCACCAGCAAGGCCGTACCCACCAGCAGCAACAGGGTGCCCAGCGCCAGGCGAAACAAACGCACGCTGCTTACGGACAAGACATCCGAGCGCATTCGCTTGTCACTCACGCCACGGCGGCAAGGTAGCGCCGCTCGACTTCGGCCCAATCGACCACGTTGTAGAACGCGTTGATGTATTCCGGGCGGCGGTTCTGGTACAGCAGGTAGTAGGCGTGCTCCCAGACGTCCAGGCCAAGGATCGGCGTGTTGCCGTGCATCAGCGGGCTGTCCTGGTTGCCGCTGCTTTCCACCACGACGCGCTTCTCCGGCGTCACGCTCAGCCAGGCCCAGCCGCTGCCGAAGCGGGTCAGTGCGGCCTTGGTGAAGGCGTCCTTGAAGGCTTCGAAACCGCCCAGTTGCTCGTCGATGGCCTTGGCTACCGCGCCGTGAGGCACGCCACCGCCGTTCGGCGACATGACGGTCCAGAACAGGGTGTGGTTGGCGTGGCCGCCGCCCTGGTTGATGACCGCGGCCTGGAGGCCCTGCGGCAGTTGCTTGACCGCCGCCACCAGCTTCTCCACCGGCCATTCGGCCCATTCGGTGCCATCGAGGGCGGCATTGAGGTTGTTGATGTAGGTCTGGTGATGCTTGGTGTGGTGGATCTGCATGGTCTGGGTATCGATATGCGGTTCCAGCGCGTCGTAGGCGTAGGGCAATGCAGGCAAGGCGTGTGGCATCAGTGGATTCCTTGTCGGATGGCTTGGGAAATCACGGGGTCGCGACCGGCCAGCACACCGGGCTGTGGCTCCTGCCGGTACAGCAGGCGCTCGGTACGCGGGTATTGGCCGTACTCGCTGATGAAGCTCAGCAGTTCGGTGTAGGTCTTGCCGCTGTGGCGCAAGGCCGCCTGGCGCAATGGCTCGGGCAGGCGCGGATCCTGGCTGGCCGCGAGCAGGCGTTGATGAATCGCGCAGAGATACTCGGCGCTTTCCTGGGGCTGCTTCAGGCGCAGATGAAGGTCCGCCAGGTTGTGATGGGAGATCACGCAGGCGGCGACCGCTTCGTCGGCGTCCTGCCAGCGCTCGAACAGTACCTGGGCCAAGGCCAGGGCCTGCAGGTACAGCTCACGGGCATCGACCAGAGCCCCTTGGTTGAACAGGCGGTTGGCAATCTCGGTGGTACGTTTCCAGTGCTGCATGGCGAACCTCCAAAGCGGTTGTCGGCGGTTTCAGATTCCGCCGGCGGTGAGCTTCTCCGGATCCAGCAGGACTTCCAGCCGGGTACGCGACAGCTCGGTATGTTCCAGCGCCACATCGATGATCGGGCGGCCCTGCTTGTAGGCGGTCTTGGCGATCTCGGCAGCCTTCTGGTAACCGATGATCGGGTTCAACGCGGTCACCAGGATCGGGTTGCGCGCCAGCGCTTCCTTGAGCTTCGGCTCGTTGACCTTGAAGCTGGCGATGGCCTTGTCGGCCAGCAGGCGGCTGGCATTGGCCATCAGCTCGATGCTTTCCAGCAGGTTGCGGGCAATGACCGGCAGCATCACGTTCAGCTCGAAGTTGCCCGACTGGCCGGCGACGGTGATGGTCGCGTCGTTGCCAATGACCTGGGCAGCGACCATCGCCGTGGCTTCCGGAATCACCGGATTGACCTTGCCCGGCATGATCGAGGAGCCCGGCTGCAGCCCTTCCAGCTCGATTTCCCCAAGGCCGGCCAGCGGGCCGGAGTTCATCCAGCGCAGGTCGTTGGCGATTTTCATCAACGCCACGGCGGTGGCCTTGAGCTGGCCGGAGACGGCAACCGCAGTGTCCTGGGAGCCGATCAGGGCGAACAGGTTATCGCCCGGCACGAAGTCGACGCGGGTCAGTTCACTCAACTGCCTGGAGAACAGCACGGAAAACTGTGGATGGGCGTTGATCCCGGTGCCCACCGCCGTGCCACCCTGGGCCAGGGCCTGGAGGGCCGGCAGGGTGTCCCGCAGGTGGCCGATACTGGCCTTGATCTGCTGCGCCCAGCCAGCCAGCACCTGGCTCATGCGGACGGGCATGGCATCCATCAGATGGGTACGGCCGGTCTTGACGAACGCGTGGACCTGCACCGCCTTGGTCTCGATGATCCCGACCAGATGCTGCAGCGCCGGCAGCAGTTGCTCATGCAGGGCCAGCGCGGCACTGACGTGAATGGTGGTGGGGATGATGTCGTTGCTGCTCTGCCCGCAATTGACGTGGTCGTTCGGGTTGACCTGGTCGCCGGCGATGCGGCTGGCGAGGGTGGCGATCACCTCGTTGGCGTTCATGTTCGAGCTGGTGCCGGAGCCGGTCTGGAACACGTCCACCGGGAAGTGCTGCATGAAGTCGCCAGCCAGCAGTTGCTCCACGGCAGCGACTATGGCCTCACCCTGGACCTGGGTGATCTGTTCCAGCTGGACATTGGCCCGGGCTGCCGCGGCCTTGGCCAGCAACAGCGCACGGATGAACTGGGCCGGCATGCGTTGCCGGCTGATCGGGAAGTTGTCGACCGCACGCTGGGTCTGGGCGCCATACAGGGCCTCGGCCGGCACCTGCAACTCGCCCATGCTGTCACGCTCGATACGGGTATTACTCATCATCAAGTCCTTGCATCAGTTCAAAGGATGAAATCGAAGGCAACAGCGTGCAGTTCGCCAGTTGCAAGGCCAGCGGCTGCCAGCGCTGGCCGTGCTCGCCGCCGTCGAGCTTGCGCAGTTGCAGCAGCGGTCGCCAGGCCTGGTCCAGGCACAGGCAGCGCCAGTGCCACGGCAGCATGCGATCGCAGGCGGTATCGAGCAGAACACGGAACGAAGTCAGGGCGACGCCCCAGGCCGAGGTGTCGGTGCAGCAGACCAGGTAGCGCCCTTCGGCCAGGTAATGCTCGATCAGGCGCGGCTCGTCGGGCTCCAGCGCGCAGCGGATGCGCAGGCTCAGCCAGCGCCAGTTATCGAGGTAGGGCAGTTCGCGAAGGACGGATTTCATGGCAGGAATATCATCGCCGAGATAATGATATTCATTATTAATTGATAAATAGAATCAGTACAACCCCGTTGTGACACCAACGAAAAAGCCCGGCGCAAGGGCCGGGCTTTCAGGTGAAACAGACGAAGCGCCGTTTAGCTACCGGCTACGGTCATCCGCTCGATCAGGATCGAGCCGGTGTGGATGTTGCTGCGGGTTTCAAGATCACTGCCAATGGCTACGATCTGCTGGAACATATCTTTCATATTCCCGGCGATCGTGACTTCCTGGACAGCGAACTGGATCTCGCCGTTTTCCACCCAATAGCCTGCCGCACCGCGGGAATAATCACCGGTCACCATGTTCAGGCCGTGGCCCATCAGTTCGGTGACCAGCAAGCCACGCCCCATCCGGCGGATCAGCGCCGCCTGGTCCTCGACACCGTGGGAAACGAACAGGTTGTGCACGCCACCCGCATTCGCCGTGCTTGGCAGACCGAGCTTGCGCCCCGAGTAGGTGCCCAGGACATAGGAAACCAACTGGCCGTTTTCGACGAACGGCTTGGCATAGGTCGCCAGGCCATCGCCATCGAATGCAGCACTGCCCAGTGCCCGTGGCAGATGAGGACGCTCATCGAGGGTCAGCCAGCTCGGGAACAGGCGCTGGCCGATGGTGCCTTCGAGGAACGACGATTTGCGGTACAGGTTGCCGCCGGAAATCGCCGACAGGAAGCTGCCGAACAATCCGCCGGCCAGCTCCGCCGAGAACAGCACGGGCACCTCGCAGGTCGGCACCGGCCTTGCGCCAAGGCGACTGGCGGCACGCTGCGCGGCGCGAATGCCAATGGCCTTGGGATCGGCCAGCAACTCGCCCTGGCGATTCACGTCGTACCAGTAATCACGCTGCATCTGTCCGTCGCCTTCGGCGATCATCACGCAGCTCAGGCTGTGCCGGGTCGACGCGTAGCCACCGATGAAACCGTTGCTGTTGCCGTAGACCCGGCAACCTTGATGGGTGTTCAAGGTAGTACCGTCGGCATTCTTGATCCGCGGATCGGCATCGAAAGCCGCCGCTTCGCAGACCAGCGCTTTCTCGATGGCCTGTTCCGGGGTGATATCCCAGGCGTGGTACAGATCGAAATCCGGCAGGTCGCGGGCCATCAGCGCCGGATCGGCCAACCCGGCGCAATCGTCCTCGGAGGTGTGTTTGGCAATCGCCAGGGCCGCCGCGACGGTTTCCCGAATGGCGTCGCTGCCGCTGGCCGAGGTGCTGGCCGAGCCCTTGCGCTGGCCAACGTAGAGGGTGATGCCAAAGCCCTGGTCACGGTTGAATTCCACCGTTTCCACTTCGCGCTGGCGCACCGAGGTCGACAAGCCCTGCTCCAGCGACACCGCTACCTCGCAGGCGCTGGCGCCCTGGCGTTTCGCCTCGGCGATGATCTGCTCGACCTGCTCCTGCAAGGCCGGCAGGGCTTGCGGACCTACGCTCTGGACTGCACTCATGGTTTTCTCCACTCAAATACGGCGTTCGGCGAGGGTCATCGAGCGACCGGGCCGGACAAGCGGCCCCCGACTGGTTATCATGGCGGCGTTTCTCAGCGGACTGCCCCCATGGTTGATTCTTACGATGCCTTCGACGAAGGCGAAAAAAGCAAATCCCAGATCAAGCGCGAACTCCAGGCGCTGGTCGATATGGGCGAGCGCCTTACCACGCTCAAGCCCGATACCCTGGCCAAACTGCCTCTGACCGACGAGCTGCGCAAAGCACTCGAAGAACACAAGAAGCACACGGCCAACGAGGCCAAGCGCCGTCACCGTTCGTTCATCGGCAAGCTGATGCGCGACCAGGACCTCGACGCCATCAACGCCCTGCTCGACCAGCTGGACGCGTCTTCGCGCCAGTACAACGAGCGCTTCCACAACCTCGAACGCTGGCGTGACCGGCTGATCGGCGGCACCGACGACGTCCTGGAAAAATTCGTCCAGGAGTACCCGGAAGCCGATCGCCAGCAACTGCGCTCGTTGATCCGTCAGGCCCAGCACGAGGCCAAGACCAACAAGCCGCCAACCGCAGCGCGCAAGATCTTCAAGTACATTCGCGACCTCGACGAGAGCCAGCGCGGCCTGCGCTGATTCACGCTACCGGGCAGGCACCCTGCCCGCCCGGTGTCCCGCTCATGCGCCCGTGCCACCCACGGTGATCGCATCGATCTTCAGGGTCGGCTGGCCCACGCCAACCGGCACCGACTGCCCATCCTTGCCACAGGTCCCCACGCCGCTGTCCAGGCTCAGGTCGTTGCCGACCATGGAAACCCGGCTCATGGCTTCCGGACCATTGCCGATCAGGGTGGCGCCCTTGACCGGGGCGGTGATCCTGCCGTCTTCGATCAGGTACGCCTCGCTGGTGGAGAAGACGAACTTGCCACTGGTGATATCCACCTGGCCGCCACCAAGGTTGGCGCAGTACAGGCCGCGCTTGACCGAAGCGATGATTTCCGCCGGATCGCTCTCGCCCGCCCGCATGTAGGTGTTGGTCATGCGCGGCATCGGCAGATGCGCGTAGGACTCGCGGCGCCCGTTGCCGGTGACGGCCATGCCCATCAGGCGCGCGTTGAGCTTGTCCTGCATGTAGCCGACCAGCTTGCCGTTCTCGATCAGGGTGGTGCATTCGGTCGGCGTACCCTCGTCATCGACGCTCAGGGAGCCGCGACGATCCTTCAGGGTACCGTCATCGACGATGGTGCACAGGCTCGACGCAACCTTCTCGCCGATGCGCCCGCTATACGCCGAACTGCCCTTGCGATTGAAGTCGCCCTCAAGGCCATGGCCGACCGCTTCGTGCAGCAGCACGCCGGACCAACCCGGCCCCAGCACCACCGGCAAGGTGCCTGCCGGAGCCGGCAGCGCTTCCAGGTTGACCAGCGCCTGGCGCAGCGCCTCGCGGGCAAAGCCCATGACCCGGTCTTCGGTGAAATAGCGATAGTCGGTGCGTCCGCCGCCGCCATGGCCACCGCGTTCGCGGCGACCATTCTGTTCAACGATCACGCTGACGTTGAAGCGCACCAACGGCCGGACGTCGGCCGCCAGGCTGCCATCGGCAGCGGCGATCAGGATGCGCTCCCAGACCCCGGCCATGCTCACGCTGACCTGCTGGATCCGCGGATCGAGCGCGCGGGTGGCAGCATCGACACGCTTGAGCAGGGCGACCTTTTCCGCCCGGCTGATGACTTCCAGCGGGTTGTCCGCCGCGTACAGGGGCGTGATCGCCTGGCTGCGGAAAGCCTGCACCGTGCCGTTCTGCCCGGCCCGGGAAATCGAGCGGGCCGCCTGGGCAGCGGCGCTCAGGGCTTCGAGACTGATGGCATTGCTGTAGGCGAAGCCGGTCTTCTCGCCGGACTGGGCACGCACACCCACGCCCTGGTCAAGATTGAAGCTGCCTTCCTTGACGATGCCGTCTTCCAGCGCCCAGGACTCCGAGATCTGGCCCTGGAAATACAGGTCAGCCGCGTCGATGCCCGGCCCGGCCAGCTCGCCCAGCACGCTCTGCAGGCTGTCGAGGGTCAGGTCGCCGGGGGCCAGCAGTTGCTCGCTGACGCTTGTTAACAACTCGCTCATAGTCACTCCGAGGTGTGCGCAGGCCGCAATGCGTCCTGCGAGAAAAAGCGCCGGTGCGAGACCACCGGCATCCGCGCCCGTATGGACGCCTGTTCTGCGCTGTCGCGCGTGGCCAGCAGCACCGCTTCGCCGCGGGCCTGCTGCGCGAGGATCCGCCCCCAGGGGTCGACGATCGCCGCCTGGCCGTGGGTTTCACGCGGTCCCGGGTGCATTCCACCCTGGGCCGCAGCCAGCACATAGCACTGGGTCTCGATGGCGCGCGCACGGATCAGCACTTCCCAGTGCGCAGCGCCGGTCACCGCGGTAAAGGCCGCCGGCGCCGTGATCAGTTCCGCCCCGGCCTCGCGCAGTGCGCTGTACAGCTCGGGAAAGCGCAGGTCGTAGCAGACCGTGAGGCCCAGCTTGCCCACCGGGGTATCGGCCACCACCACATTGGCGCCATGGGCATAATCGTCCGACTCGCGATAGCGGCCGCGGTTGTCGGCCACGTCCACGTCGAACAGGTGCAATTTGTCGTAGCGGGCGACCAGCTCGCCGTGCTCGTCTACCAGCAGGGAGCAGGCATGGGCTTTGGCCTCGGGCCGGTCGACGGGCGGCAGCGGCAAGGTGCCCGCTACTATCCACAATCTGAGGTCGCGGGCCGTGCGTTTCAACCAGGGCAGGATCGGCCCTTCGCCACGGGCTTCGGCCAGGCCGATGGCGGCACTGTCGCGGCGGCCCATGGCAGCGAAGTTTTCCGGAAGTACTGCAAGCCGTGCGCCTTGCCCTGCTGCCTGTTCGAGCAGTGCCCGGGCGCGGGCCAGGTTGGCGGCGATATCGTCCTGGCTGATCATCTGGATGACGGCAAAGGTCATGGCCACGCTCTACCTTGATTTATCAAAGGGTTTCACGAAGGTAATCTTAGGCTCTTTCACCGGGCCTTCGACCCGATAGTTGACACTGGCATAGCGAGCCACCCGGTCGCCCAGCAGCTTGTCCACCAGGAACAGGGCGCCGCCGACGGCAGGCGCACCAACGATCAGCGCCGCCAGTGGCAGGTTGTTGGTCACCGGCAGGGTCACCATCAGGTTGGCGGCGATCCGGTCGCGAACCATGTCCAGCGTGCCTTCCAGTTCGAAGTTGCTCGACGGGCCGGTGAGCGTGATCGGCTCGCGGGTTACATAGACCCCTTCGCTAGCCACCAGCAGGCCCTTGACCCGATCGTAGCTCAGCCCCTTGCCCAGCAGGTCGGAGAAGTCCAGGCGCAGGCGGCGACCGATCGAGTTGAAGTTGAGCAGCCCGAACACCCTCAGCGCCTGGGCACTGCCGTCCACCTCGACGATCTGCCCGTCGCGCAGCGAAGCGTCCATGCTTCCGGAGAAGCGCTTGAGGCTGATCCAGGCCGGCGAACCTTGCCAGCGGCCATCGACGTCCATATGGAAATCGCGGCTGGTCACGGTCGGCGCAAAGTTCCAGGCCTTGAGCACATCGGCGAGGTTACCGCCCTCGACGCGCCCCTTGTACCAACTGCTGCTGGCGCCGGGGGTACCTTCCCAGGCGGCGGAACCGTTGATCGCCAGGCCCTTGAGATTCAGGTCCAGGTCATTGAATGCCACACCCTGCGCGGTGGGTCGCGATTTGAGGGACACACTGCCCATCAGGTCGTCGCCACGGAACAGTTTGTCGATGCTCAGGTTCACCGCAGGAACCTTGCGAGGATCGCTCGACGCCAGTGGATCCGGGGCATCCGGCTCGGCTTCGACCGCGGGGTCGGCAGCAGGCAGGCGCAAGGTCGGCAGTTGGACCACGATGGGCGCCGCCTTGGCGTCGGGAATCCGCGCATTGCCGATCACTTCCTGGCTATCCAGGCGCAATCCCCAACTGTCGCTGCTGCGATCAAGGCGTACTACCGCCTGGTTCAGTTCGAAGTCGTAGGCCTTGATCTTGCCCACGCTCAATTCAACGCTCCGCAGGATCTGCCGGGCACTGCCCCCCGGATCGTCGCCGGTGTAGCTACCGGCCTTGCTCTGCCAATCGTCGAGGTTCACCTCGGCAATCCGGCCACGCACGCGCAAGCCCGGGCTGGTCGGCAACTGCGCGGCCCCTGCGCCGAGCAGCAATTCGCCGCGCACCTGTTCGGCCTTGCCTGCCGGAGCGGCCATGGCCAGGCTGGCCAGATCGACATAGCTCGCGTCGATACGCCGCTCGGTGCCTCCCAGGTTCATGCGGAACTGGCTGCTGCGGGTGTCGCTGGCTGCCTTGCCGAAGGGCGCGGGCAGGTCGATGGCCAGGCCCTTGAGGCTGGAATCGACCACTAGCTGGTTATCCCGCCCCAGGGACACCTGCAATTGGTACGGCAACTCCCCGGAAACCGGCAACGGTTGGGTGAACTGCAGCCAGTCGGTCAAGGACTTCAGGGCAATCTGGCCCTTGGCAACGATCCGGGTCTGCAACTGCCCGGGCTTGCCTTCGGCGAAAATCTCGGCGGTCACCGGCTTGCCGAACGCCACGGTGCTGATGTTCTTGCCACTCAGGCCCTGGCCCAGGTCGAAACGGAAGTCCCCCTTCAGTTGACTCAGCTCCAGGACCGGCTCACTGATTTTCAGGCGCGACTGTTCGGCATGGAAGTCCACCACGACCTTGGGCTCGATACCGTGGGCCAGCGGGATATCCAGCTTCAGCGAGCCGGTCAGGTCGCCCTCGCCTTCCCAGCCGGCGAAGGTGGGGCCGGTGCCGATCGGCGCTTGCTGAAGAATCTTCACGCCGTCGGCCAGGGTGCCGTCGAACTTGCCATCGACCAGCAGATGACTGTGCTCGCCGGCCGGAACATGGGGGATATCCACCAACACGTCGCTCACCCGAGTATCGAGTATCTGTCCGGTACTGGCCTTGATCCGCACGCCGTGGTCGTCGATGAACACATCGCCGTCCACCTTGCTCAGTTGCGGCCAGCCCGGCTGGAAGTCCAGGGCCGCATCGCGCACCTTGAAGAACAGGCTGATGCTGCGGGCATGATCCGGCGCACCATGGTTCAGCGACCCTTGGTACTGGAAATACCCCTCGTCCACCGTTCCCTTGAGAATCGCCGTGCGCAACCAGTGATCGACCTCGGGGCTGAGCACCTCGGGCAGGTACTTGCCGGTGTAGCGGCCGTCCCCTCGACCAGGCCGACCCGCAGGTCCATGTAGTCTTCGTGCCCCGGTTGCAGATGCAGGCGGATCAGGAAGTCGCCGGCGATCTTGCCTTCCTCCCCCAGCACCTTGAGATAGGGCGCGACCAGGGTGAAGGTTTCCTTGTCCAGCTTCCAGGTCAGCAAGGCGTTGGCCTTCAGGTAATGCCAGGGATCGGCGAAGATCGGCGCCAGGTGCAGCATGAACCTGTCGGTATCCAGGCGCAGCTCGCCATGCCCCAGGTCACCGCTGATACTGCCGCTGACGTTCCCCGCCGCCGGAGCGCCGTGATAGGCATCGAAGCCGACGCGGTCGAGGTTGGCGGCGAAGCTGAATCTGCGGTCACCCTCGACCTGCGGCCGCACTTCGAGCAGGACGTTGCGCAGCCCACCGGTGACCTTGAGGCCATCGACCACCGCCATGGCCTGTTTCGGCAGCGGGCCGAGGGCCTGGATCACCGGTGTCAAAGGCGTCAGGTCGACACGGTCGGCCTGGATCTTCCACAACTCGCCCTCGTCACCGGCCATCGACTGACTGATGCGGACGCGGGATTCCCAGCGTGTCTCACCCAGATTCATGGCCAACGAGTCGATGCTCAGTTGAATGCCTTCGTCATCCCGCCGCAGCCATGCATTGAGCGCCAGGTTGTCGAGCTTCACCGGCTTGCGTTCGGCGTAGGCGGCCTGTACTTGCGGGGCATTCAGGCGCACCGTGGCGCTTTGCACCGTGCCCTTGCCCCAGTCGAGCCAGACCTCGCCGCCTGCACGCAGCTGTGGCAGTTGCCATTGGCCCAGCAGGCGGGCCGGCAGCCATTTGGCCCAGTCGCTCTGCGGCAGGCTGGCGTAGGCCTCGACCTCGGCCTCGCGCCACTGCGCCGGGCGAATCCGGCTTTTCAGACTCAGCGCCACGGGCTGGCCGTCGGGCAGGGTCAGCCGCGCGTCCAGGCGCTGGCGCACGCTGCCGGTCTGCAAGCTGAGGCCGACATAGGTCAGGGTCATGGGATCGTGATCGAAGGGTTCCAGGGTGATCTGGCTGTCCAGCAGCGAAACCCGGGAGACCATCTGCATGCGCCGCAGCGCCTGCTCGACGTCCAGTGGCTGGTCGTCGTCCTGCACCGGCAGGCCCTTGAGGGTCCACTTGCCGCTTTCGTCTTCGTGCAGGTTGAGTTGTAGCCCACCCAGCTCCACCCGGGCCAGGCGCACATCCCGCGCCATCAGGCTGGCCCACAGGTCGGGGACGACCTTGACTGCGTCCAGGCGCAAGGCCGAAGCGCCCTCGCCGACCTGCACGTCGCGAACCACCAGGATCGGCGCCAGCCCGCTCCAACGCCCTTCCAGCTCACCGACATGCACGGGCAGGCCGAGGCTTGCCGCGGCCTTGTCCTCGACGTCGGTACGGTACTCGGCGACCAGTGGAACCAGCTCGCGCCCGAGGCTGACATACAGGGCCACCAGCACCGCGACCAATGCGCAGGCGCCCAGCCCCCAGCGAACCAGGGCAGCCAGAACGAGGATCAGACGCTCCATAGCTGTGGCCCCCGACTCGTGCAAGCCCTAACTATGGCCTGACATGCAGGGTTTGCCACCATCCGGGATTCAGGGCCAGTCAGAGCAGCACCACATCGTATTGTTCCTGGGAATACATGGACTCCACCTGGAAGCGAATGGTTCGCCCGATAAAGGCTTCGAGTTCGGCGACATTCCCCGATTCTTCGTCCAGCAGGCGGTCCACCACCTTCTGGTTGGCGAGCACCCTGTACCCTTCGGCCTGGTAGGCCCGCGCTTCGCGAAGGATTTCCCTGAAGATTTCGTAGCAGACGGTTTCCGGGGTTTTCAGCTTGCCGCGGCCCTGGCAGCAGATGCACGGCTCGCAGAGCACCTGCTCCAGGCTTTCGCGGGTGCGCTTGCGGGTCATCTGTACCAGGCCCAGTTCGGTCAGGCCGATGATGTTGGTCTTGGCATGGTCGCGTTCGAGCTGCTTTTCCAGCGTGCGCAGGACCTGGCGCTGGTGCTCTTCGTCTTCCATGTCGATGAAGTCGATGATGATGATCCCACCGATGTTGCGCAGGCGCAGTTGCCGGGCAATGGCGGTGGCCGCTTCGAGGTTGGTCTTGAAGATGGTTTCTTCAAGATTGCGATGGCCGACGAAGGCACCGGTGTTCACATCGATGGTGGTCATGGCTTCGGCCGGATCGACCACCAGGTAGCCGCCGGACTTGAGCGGCACCTTGCGCTCCAGGGCACGCTGGATCTCGTCCTCGACGCCGTAGAGATCGAAGATCGGCCGCTCGCCGGGATAGTGCTCCAGCCGATCGGCGATTTCCGGCATCAGTTCGGCGACGAACTGCGTGGTTTTCTGGAACGTTTCCCGGGAATCGATACGGATCTTCTCGATCTTCGGGTTGACCAGGTCGCGCAGGGTGCGCAGGGCCAGGCCGAGGTCCTCGTAGATTTCAGTGGGGGCGCCCACGGTCTTGATCTGGACGCCGATCTGGTCCCAGAGCCGGCGCAGGTAGCGGATGTCCATGAGGATCTCGTCGGCACCCGCCCCTTCGGCGGCGGTGCGCAGGATGAAACCACCGGAATCCTGGATGTTCTCCTGGGCCACGCAGTCGCTGACCACCTTCTTCAGGCGCTCGCGCTCGGCTTCGTCTTCGATCTTCAGGGAAATGCCGACATGCTTGGTGCGTGGCATGTACACCAGGTAGCGCGAGGGGATCGACAACTGGGTGGTGAGGCGTGCGCCCTTGGAGCCGATCGGGTCCTTGGTCACCTGGACCACCAGGCTCTGCCCTTCGTGGACCAGGGCGCTGATGCTTTCCACCGTGGTGCCTTCGCGCAGGGAGATTTCCGACGCATGGATGAAAGCGGCGCGGTCCAGGCCAATATCGACGAAGGCCGCCTGCATGCCCGGCAGGACCCGCACCACCTTGCCCTTGTAGATGTTGCCGACGATGCCGCGACGCTGGGTGCGCTCGACATGGACTTCCTGAAGGACACCGTTTTCCACCACCGCCACGCGGGATTCCATCGGGGTGATGTTGATCAGGATCTCTTCACTCATGGCAATCTCTCGTCAAAGGGGCTTCGGGTAATCATGGATCGCCCGACACCGACTGGCGAGCGATAAACGGCGTCGGTGCATCCTCACTCGCTGCCTGGTACGCCCTGCCAGCACGGAATGCCGAAGCGGGCCAGCAATTCGGCGGTTTCCGCCACCGGCAAGCCCACCACCGCAGAGTAGCTGCCCTGCAGGCCCTGCACGAACACCGCGCCAAGCCCCTGGATGGCATAGGCGCCGGCCTTGTCCCGGGGCTCGCCGCTGGCCCAGTAGGTACGGGCACGCTCCTCGCTGATGGTGTTGAAGGCAACACGGCTGCTGATGCACAGGCTTTCCGTGTGCTGTCCATCGGTGACGGCGACGGCGGTCAGCACTTCGTGCTCGCGACCGGACAGCGCCGCCAGCATGGCCAGGGCGTCATCGCGGTCGACCGGTTTGCCAAGGATCCGTCCATCGAGCACGACGGCGGTATCGGCGCCCAGCACCGCGAGCGGAGCGCTGGCGCCACTGGCGGTGAGCAGGGCCAGGCCCGCCGCCGCCTTGCCACGGGCCAGGCGCTCGACATAGGCACCGGGCTGTTCGCCGTGAAGCGGGGTTTCGTCGATGGAGGCGCTGACGACGGTAAAGGGAATGCCTATCTGGGTCAGCAGTTCACGGCGACGCGGCGAACCGGAGGCCAGGTACAGCGGGGTCATCTTGACTACTCCCTGTCAGCGTCGAAAAGCGAATGGTTCAGTAGATGCTCAAACGGCTGCGCAGGCCGCGCAGGCCAAAGCTGATCCACGGCCAGAGCAAGGCACTGGTGACCGCGGGCCAGACCAGCGCCAGGGTCGGCTGGCGGTTACCGGTGAGGGCACTGAGCCACAACTGCACCAGTTGCGCCACACCGAACACCACGAGGATGGTCAGGCTCTGCTGCCACATCGGGAACATCCGCAGGCGTTGCTGCAGGCTCAGCACGAGGAAGGTGATGAGGGTCAGCACCAGCGCATTCTGCCCAAGCAACGTGCCGTAGAGCACATCCTCGCACAGGCCAAGGACGAAGGCGGTGGTCATGCCGATCCGGTGCGGCAGGTTCAGGGTCCAGAAGGCCAGCAGCAAGGCCAGCCACAAGGGGCGGAAGATATCCATGAACGGCGGCATCGGCCAGACGCTCAGGAGCAGGCCGATCAGGAAGGTCAACCAGACCACCCAGCCATTCTTGCCGTGGGTACTGACCATCAGTGTGTCTCCCGCGAAGGTGAGGTTGGCGCTGCGGGCGTCGCGGACGGTGCGGGTGCGGGTGCGGGTGCGGCGGCTGGCGCATGCGGCGCGGCGACGGGGGCCACGGTAGCAGGGTGCGCAGGATCGGTACCCGGCGCCGGCGGCCCCATCTGCTCCGCCTCCTGGGCCTTGACCGCATCGCTGGCGCGCTCTTCAGGGCTGCGACTGTCGGAGAACACCAGCAGCAGGTAGCGGCTGCGATTGAGCGCGGCGGTCGGCACCGCCCGAACGATGGCGAATGGCTGCCCGGAGTCGTGGATCACTTCCTTCACCGTCGCCACGGGGTAGCCGGCCGGGAAACGCTGGCCCAGGCCGGAACTGACCAGCAGGTCGCCTTCCTTGATGTCGGCAGTATCGGCGACATGACGCAGCTCCAGGCGCTCCGGATTGCCAGTACCGCTGGCGATGGCGCGCAGGCCATTGCGGTTGACCTGCACCGGAATGCTGTGGGTGGTATCGGTGAGCAGTAGCACCCGCGAGGTATAGGGCATCAGCTCGACCACCTGGCCCATCAGGCCACGAGCGTCGAGCACCGGCTGGCCGAGGACAACCCCGTCGCGCTCGCCCTTGTTGATGAGGATGCGATGGGTGAAGGGATTCGGGTCCATGCCGATCAGTTCGGCTACCTCGACCTTCTCGTTGACCAGCGCCGAGGAGTTGAGCAACTCGCGCAGACGCACGTTCTGCTCGGTCAATGCCGCCAGCTTCTGCAGGCGGCCTTGCAGGAGCAGGGCTTCGGTCTTGAGTTTCTCGTTCTCGGCGATGAGTTCGGTACGGCTGCCGAACTGGCTGGCCACCCCCTGCCACAGGCGCACGGGCAGGTCGGTGATGGCATAGGACTGCATCAGCACCAGCGACATCTGGCTGCGCACGGGCTTGAGTACGGTGAAACGGGCATCGACCACCATCAGGGCGATCGACAGCACCACCAGCACGAGCAGGCGCACGCCCAGCGACGGGCCTTTGGCAAAAAGCGGTTTAATGGGCCGCTCCTCGTGGACGACGGTTCAGGAGGTCATTCATACGGCAACGCACCGGCCTGGCTTCGGATGGGTGGAATCGGCGCCGCTGACGGACGCCGACCCGGTTTCGGGCAGCACTGCGCAGGCTAGCCGAAATCCGGGCGACAGGAAGGCAATCCGGCGAATCACTCGCTGGAGAGCAGGTCCATGGTGTGCTTGTCCATCATTTCCAGGGCGCGACCGCCGCCACGGGCGACACAGGTCAGCGGGTCCTCGGCGACGATCACCGGCAGGCCGGTTTCCTGGGCCAGCAGTTTGTCCAGGTCGCGCAGCAGGGCGCCACCGCCGGTCAGCACCAGGCCACGCTCGGCGATGTCCGAGGCCAGCTCCGGAGGCGATTGCTCCAGCGCGCTCTTGACCGCCTGGACGATGGTCGCCAGGGACTCCTGCAGGGCCTCCAGCACTTCGTTGGAGTTCAGGGTGAAGGCACGTGGCACGCCTTCGGCCAGGTTGCGACCGCGAACATCGACTTCGCGCACTTCGCCGCCCGGGTAGGCGGTGCCGATTTCCTGCTTGATGCGCTCGGCGGTGGATTCGCCGATCAGGCTGCCGTAGTTGCGGCGCACATAGGTAACGATGGCTTCGTCGAAGCGGTCGCCGCCAACGCGCACGGACTCGGCGTAGACCACGCCGTTCAGGGAGATCAGCGCGATCTCGGTGGTACCGCCACCGATATCGACGACCATCGAGCCGCGGGCTTCCTCGACCGGCAGGCCGGCACCGATCGCGGCGGCCATCGGCTCCTCGATCAGGAACACTTCGCGGGCACCGGCGCCCAGGGCCGATTCACGGATGGCACGGCGCTCGACCTGGGTCGACTTGCACGGCACGCAGATCAGCACGCGCGGGCTCGGCTGCAGGAAGCTGTTCTCGTGCACCTTGTTGATGAAGTACTGCAGCATCTTCTCGCAGACGCTGAAGTCGGCGATCACGCCGTCCTTCATCGGACGAATGGCAGCGATGTTGCCCGGGGTACGGCCGAGCATGCGCTTGGCTTCGGTACCGACCGCGACGACACTTTTCTGGTTGCCGTGGGTACGAATGGCCACGACGGAGGGCTCATTCAGGACGATACCGCGCTCACGCACGTAAATAAGGGTGTTGGCAGTGCCCAGGTCGATGGAGAGATCGCTGGAAAACATGCCACGCAGTTTCTTGAACATGGGAAAGGGACCCTGGCAACGCGTGGGTAAAAAAGTGCGGCAAACTCTAACAATGGCAGGGATTTTGGGCAAGGCGCCAATATGGTAAATTGGCGGTTTTTCCGAGCAGGCCAGCACACGATCGGGCCTTATGACCACGTGTACCCCGGCATGTTCCTCATCCGGATAATTCCGTTTCTTACCCAGGAGATCCCCATGGCGCTTGAACGCAGCGATGTGGAAAAGATCGCCCATCTGGCCCGGCTGGGCCTGAACGAGGCCGATCTGCCACGTACTACCGATGCCCTGAACAGCATTCTGGGACTGGTCGACCAGATGCAGGCAGTCGACACCGACGGCATCGAGCCACTGGCCCACCCGCTGGAAGCCCGTCAGCGCTTGCGCGCCGACGTTGTAACAGAAAGCAACCAACGCGACCGCTACCAGGCCATCGCCCCGGCGACGGACAGCGGCCTGTACCTGGTTCCGAAAGTCATCGAGTAAGGGAATAGCGCCAGCATGCATCAACTCACCCTGGCCGGGATCGCCCGTGGCCTCGCCGACAAATCGTTTTCCTCCGAAGAGCTGACCCGCGCGCTGCTGCAGCGCATCCACCAGCTCGACCCACAACTCAACAGCTTTATCAGCATCACCGATGAACTGGCCATTGCCCAGGCCAAGGCTGCCGATGCCCGCCGCGCCGCCGGCGAGAGCGGTGCCCTGCTCGGCGCGCCGATCGCCCACAAGGACCTGTTCTGCACCCAGGGCGTACGCACCAGCTGCGGCTCGAAGATGCTCGACTCGTTCACCTCGCCCTACGACGCCACCGTGGTCGCCAGGCTGGCCGAAGCCGGCACCGTGACCCTGGGCAAGACCAACATGGACGAATTCGCCATGGGGTCGGCCAACGAATCCAGCCACTACGGTGCCGTGAAGAACCCGTGGAACCTGGAGCACGTTCCGGGCGGTTCGTCCGGCGGTTCCGCTGCCGCCGTGGCCGCGCGCCTGCTGCCGGCAGCCACCGGCACCGATACCGGCGGCTCGATCCGCCAGCCGGCTGCACTGACCAGCCTGACCGGCCTCAAGCCGACCTACGGTCGCGTTTCGCGCTGGGGCATGATCGCCTATGCCTCCAGCCTCGACCAGGGCGGCCCGATGGCCCGCACCGCCGAAGACTGCGCCCTGCTCCTGCAAGGCATGGCCGGCTTCGATCCGAAGGACTCCACCAGCATCGACGAACCGGTCCCGGACTACAGCGCCAGCCTCAACGGCTCGCTGCAGGGCCTGCGCATCGGCCTGCCGAAGGAGTACTTCGGCGCCGGCCTCGACCCGCGCATCGCCGACCTGGTCCAGGCCAGCGTCAAGGAGCTGGAAAAGCTCGGCGCGGTGATCAAGGAAATCAGCCTGCCGAACATGCAGCACGCGATTCCCGCCTACTACGTGATCGCTCCGGCCGAGGCATCCTCCAACCTGTCGCGCTTCGACGGCGTGCGCTTCGGCTATCGCTGCGAGAACCCCAGGGACCTTACCGACCTGTACAAGCGCTCCCGTGGCGAAGGCTTCGGCAGTGAAGTGCAGCGGCGCATCATGGTCGGTACCTACGCGCTGTCGGCCGGCTACTACGATGCCTATTACCTGAAGGCGCAGAAGATCCGCCGCCTGATCAAGAACGACTTCATGGCCGCCTTCGAAGGCGTAGACGTGATCCTCGGCCCGACCACGCCGAACCTGGCCTGGAAGATCGGCGCCAAGAACGCCGACCCGGTCGCCGAGTACCTGGAAGACGTCTACACCATCACCGCCAACCTCGCCGGCCTGCCGGGCCTGTCGATGCCGGCCGGTTTCGTCGATGGCCTGCCGGTGGGCGTGCAGCTCCTGGCCCCGTATTTCCAGGAAGGCCGCCTGCTCAACGTCGCGCACCAGTACCAGCAAGTGACTGACTGGCATACCCGCGTACCCAACGGCTTCTGAGGAACAGACACATGCAATGGGAAGTTGTGATCGGGCTGGAGATTCATACCCAGCTCGCCACCCAGTCGAAGATTTTCTCCGGCAGCGCCACCACCTTCGGTTCCGAGCCGAACACCCAGGCCAGCCTGATCGACCTGGGCATGCCCGGGGTACTGCCGGTGCTCAACCAGGAAGCAGTGCGCATGGCCTGCATGTTCGGCCTGGCCATCGACGCCGAGATCGGCCAGCACAACGTGTTCGCGCGCAAGAACTACTTCTACCCGGACCTGCCCAAGGGCTACCAGATCAGCCAGATGGAGCTGCCGATCGTCGGCAAGGGCCACCTGGACATCGCCCTTGAGGACGGCACCGTCAAGCGCATCGGCATCACCCGCGCGCACCTGGAAGAAGACGCCGGCAAGAGCCTGCACGAAGACTTCAGCGGCTCCACCGGCATCGACCTGAACCGCGCCGGCACGCCATTGCTGGAAATCGTTTCCGAGCCGGAAATGCGCAGCGCCAAGGAAGCCGTGGCCTACGTCAAGGCGATCCACGCCCTGGTCCGCTACCTGGGCATCTGCGACGGCAACATGGCCGAAGGCTCGCTGCGTTGCGACTGCAACGTGTCGATCCGGCCGAAGGGCCAGGCCGAGTTCGGCACTCGCTGCGAGATCAAGAACGTCAACTCGTTCCGCTTCATCGAGCGTGCGATCAACAGCGAAGTGCAGCGCCAGATCGACCTGATCGAGGACGGTGGCAAGGTCATCCAGGAAACCCGCCTGTACGATCCGAACAAGGACGAGACCCGCTCCATGCGCAGCAAGGAGGAGGCCAACGACTACCGTTACTTCCCCGACCCGGACCTGCTGCCAGTGGTGATCGAGTCGGCGTACCTCGACGACCTGCGTGCCACCCTGCCGGAATTGCCGCCACAGAAAGTGGAGCGTTTCCAGAGCCAGTACGGCCTGTCGGCCTACGATGCCAACGTGCTGGCTTCCAGCCGCGAGCAGGCGGAGTACTTCGAGAAGGTCGCGGCCATCGGCGGCGACGCCAAGCTGGCGGCCAACTGGGTGATGGTGGAACTGGGCAGCCTGCTGAACAAGCTGGGTGTCGAGATCGACCAGGCGCCGGTCAGCGCCGAGCAACTGGGTGGCATGCTGCTGCGCATTCGCGACAACACCATCAGCGGCAAGATCGCCAAGACCGTGTTCGAAGCGATGGCGGCGGGTGAAGGTGATGCCGACCAGATCATCGAGGCCCGCGGCCTGAAGCAGGTTACCGATAGCGGTGCGATCGAGAAGGTGCTGGACGAGGTTCTTGCAGCCAACGCCGAGCAGGTCGAGCAATACCGTGCGGCGGACGAAGCCAAGCGCGGCAAGATGTTCGGCTTCTTCGTCGGCCAGGCGATGAAGGCCTCGAAGGGCAAGGCCAACCCGCAACAGGTGAACCAGTTGCTCAAGAGCAAGCTCGAAGGGTAATTCGTATTGCCCCAATCGCTGGCAAGCCAGCTCCCACAGGATCGACGGTGTACGCGGACCTTGTGGGAGCTGGCTTGTCGGACCGCCGCACCGCAGCGATTAGCCCCCCCACGGAGCATCAGACATACATGTGGCGTCCTTTAAGCGCCCTGGCGCTGTTCACTCTCCTCGCCGGCTGTGCCAGCCACGATATCGACCCTCGCGGCTACGATGAAACCGGCACCGCCTCCTTCTATGGTTCCCGCCATCACGGCAAACGCACCGCCAGCGGCGAGCCGTTCAACCAGCATGGCCTGACTGCCGCCCACCGCACCCTGCCCTTCGGTACCCGGGTCCTGGTGACCAACCTGAAAAACGAGCGCAGCGTCGTGGTCCGCATCAATGATCGCGGCCCCCATACCCGTGGCCGCCTGATCGACCTTTCCAAGGCTGCGGCCCAGCAACTGGACATGATCCGTAGCGGAACGGCGCGAGTCCGGGTACAAAGCCTGAGCGACTGACCGGTTTTCTGGAGCACGACCATTTTCGACCTGGCCGCTTTACCCACCTTCAGCCTGCTGCAATTGGCCAGCGGCCTGATCCTTCTGATTCTTGGCGCCGAACTGCTGGTGCGTGCAGCCCTGCGTATCGCCGCCAGCCTGCACGTGCGCCCGCTGATCATCGGCCTGAGCCTGGTGGCCTTCGGCAGCAGCGCGCCGCAACTCACCGTCAGCCTGCAGGCGGCCTACACCGGCGCGCCCGATGTGGCGGTGGGCAGCGTGATCGGCAGCAATATCTTCAATGTCCTGGTGATACTTGGCCTGGCGGCGCTGATCATTCCGCTGCGGGTGTCACGGCAACTGGTACGCCTGGACATCCCGCTGATGATCGCTGCTAGCGTGGCGGTCTACCTGCTGGCCCTGAACAAGGTACTCGGGCGCTGGGAAGGCGCGTTGCTGCTGGCCGGACTGGCGGCATACCTCGCCATCCTCTGGCATCAATCGCGGCATTACGCGCGGACTTACCCGGCACCCAACCCGCGAGTCGACCGGGGCATCGGCTTCTGGTTCGGCAGCCTGCTGCTGATGCTGCTCGGGCTCGGCCTGCTCAGCCTGGCCGGGCACCTGTTGCTGGAAGCCGCGGTCGAGGTGGCCACCGACCTGGGCCTGTCGGAACGGGTGATAGGCCTGACCGTGGTCGCGGTCTGCACGTCGCTTCCGGAACTGGCGACCTCGCTGATCGCGGCGATTCGTGGCGAACGGGAAATTGCCGTGGGCAACGTGATCGGCAGCAACCTCTTCAATCTGCTCGCAGTGCTTGGCCTGACTGCGGTGCTGGCCCCGGAACCGCTATCGATCTCGCCCAATGCGCTGGACTTCGACCTCCCGGTGATGCTCGGCGTCGCCCTGCTGACCCTGCCGGTGTTCTATTCCGGCTACCGGGTCACCCGCGTCGAGGGCCTGGTGTTCCTCTGCCTGTATCTGGCCTACGGCCTGCACGTGGTGGCCTTTACCACCGGCATGCCGCTGGCCAATCGCCTGGAGCAGTTGATGCTGTTCTATGTCCTGCCAGCGCTCGCCGTATTGCTGACCTATACGACCTTGCGCGCCTGGCGCCGCCAACACTAAGGAAAACAACATGGGTGAGACGAAGAAAACCGGCGAACAGGTTCGCCGCCAGGTCATGGGCGACGTGTTCGTCGATCGCGCGCTGGGCAATGCCACCGAGTTCACCGCGCCGCTGCAGGAGTTCGTCAACGAACACGCCTGGGGCAGTGTCTGGAGCCGCGAAGGCCTGCCACTGAAGACCCGCAGCCTGATCACCCTCGCCGCCCTGACCGCGCTGAAATGCCCGCAGGAACTCAAGGGCCACGTGCGTGGCGCGCTGAACAATGGCTGTACGGTAGAAGAGATTCGCGAAGCCCTGCTGCATTGCGCAGTCTATGCGGGCGTGCCGGCGGCGATCGATGCGTTCCGCGCGGCTCAGGAAGTGATCGACGCCTGGCAACAGGACTGATCGATCACCTCCGCGGCAAGGTGCGTCAGGCCTGGGCCTTGCGCCCCTTGGTCAGTTTGTAGACCACCCACAGCACGAGCAGCCAGACCGGGATCAGCTCCACGGAAATACGGATGCCCTCGGTCTGCCACATTACCACCAGGATGAAGGCCAGGAAGGCCAGGCACAGGTAGTTGGTCAGCGGATGGCCCAGGCTCTTGTAGAAGGTATCCTGGCCGGCCGCAGCCTTGGCCTTGCGGAACTTCAAGTGGGTGATGCTGATGATCCCCCAGTTGATCACCAGCGACGACACCACCAGCGCCATCAGCAGGCCGAAGGCTTCGCGGGGCATGAAGTAGTTGATGAGCACGCACAGCCCCGTGGCCAGCGCGGAAATGCCCAGGGCCGCCAGCGGCACACCCTTGGCGTTGACCTTGAGCAGCGACTTCGGCGCATCGCCCTGGGTCGCCAGGCCGAACAGCATGCGGCTGTTGCAATACACGCAGCTGTTGTACACCGACAGTGCTGCAGTCAGGACCACCAGGTTGAGCACCGTGGCCACGACATTGGCGTCCAGGTCATGGAAGATCATCACGAACGGACTGCCGCCATCGACCACTTTCTGCCACGGGTACAACGCCAGCAGTACCGCCAGCGCACCCACATAGAACAGCAGGATGCGGTAGATCACCTGGTTGGTCGCCCGCGGAATGCTGTGGCGCGGGTTATCGGCCTCGGCGGCGGTGATGCCCACCAGCTCCAGGCCTCCAAAGGAGAACATGATCACGGCCATGGCCATCATCAGCCCGGTAACACCATTGGGGAAGAAGCCGCCATGCTGCCACAGGTTGGCAACGCTGGCGTCCGGACCGCCATTGCCGCTGAGCAGCAGGTAGCCACCGAAGCCGATCATGCCGAGGATGGCTGCCACCTTGATCAGGGCGAACCAGAACTCCATCTCGCCATAGACCTTTACCTGGCTGACGTTCATCAGGTTGATGATGACGAAGAACACCGCCGCCGTGGCCCAGGTCGGGAAATCCGGCCACCAGTACTGCACGTAGATACCCACGGCGGTCAGTTCGGCCATGCCCACCAGGACGTAGAGCACCCAATAGTTCCAGCCGGACATGAAGCCGGCGAACGGTCCCCAGTAGCTGTGGGCGAAGTGACTGAAGGTGCCGGAAACCGGCTCCTCGACCACCATCTCGCCGAGCTGGCGCATGATGAAGAAGGCGATCAGGCCGGCAATGGCATAGCCCAGCAGCACCGAGGGACCGGCCATCTGGATGGTCTGGGCGATCCCCAGGAACAGGCCGGTGCCGATCGCCCCGCCCAGGGCGATCAGCTGGATATGGCGATTCTTCAGGCCGCGATGCAAACGCTCGGGCGTGATCTGGTCTTGCATGAAGTGTCCTCGGACGTGAGAGGCAGTGTTGGCGTTGTTTTGCGAGCGAAGGATCTAGATCCATCCGCCCCACTGCAATAGGAATATTCCGATGTTCGTTGTCACAGCGGCGGCAAGGGTGGTGATCACGATGATCGATGCCGCCAATTCATGGTTGCCATTGGACGAGCGGGCCATCACATAGCTGGCCGCTGCCGTCGGGCTGCCAATATAAAGGAACAGGATGCCCAGTTCCGCCCCGCGAAAGCCGCATAGCCAGCCGCCGAAGGTAAATATCACGGGTAGCCAGACCATCTTCACCAGGCTTGCGCTCACGGCCATCCGACCGCTGGCGCGCAATGACGCCAGGGACAGGGTGCCGCCGATGCAGATCAGCGCCAGCGGCAGTGTCATCTGGGCGATGTAGTCGGCGGAGGTCAGCAGCCAGTTGGGCAGCGCCACCTTGGCATAGGCCATTGGCGTCGCCAGCAGCACGCTGATGATCAGCGGGTTGCGCAGGATGCTCTTGAAGATGCTCCACGGGTCCGACTTGACCGTCGGGCTGTAGACCGCCAGCACCACCACCGACAGCGAGTTGTAAAGCAGGATCACCAGGCCGGCGAGGATCGCGCCGAGGGAAATGCCATAGTCGCCGTACATGCTGGCCGCCAGGGCCAGGCCGATCACACCGTTGTTGCCCCGAAACGAGCCCTGGGTGTAGATGCCGCGATCTTCCTTGGGACAACGCCAGATGGCAATCAGCCAGGCCAAGGCAAAACTGCCGAAGGTGGCGGCGATGAAGTAAAGCAGCAGGCCGGGATTGACCGCCGCGTCGAGGTCGGCGTGGTAGATGCCGAGGAACAGCAGCGACGGCATGCAGACGTTGAAGACGAGGGACGAGGCAACCTGGATGAAGTTGTCGTTGATCGCATCGATGCGGCGCAGCAGCACACCCATGAACAGCATCGCGAACACCGGGGCGGTGATGTTCAGGGTCTGGATGAAGAGGGCGAGCATGCGGGGCAATTTCCGTGGGCCTGGCGACAGGCGACCAATGATACGCCAGTGCAGGGCTCAGGGATGGGGGTTTGTGGATGAAATGCCGGAATTTAGGCGATTTTGAGGGCCTCATCGCTGGCAGGCCACAGGGACCTCCCTGTGGGAGCGGGCTTGCCAGCGATGAGGCCCTCAAGGGCAGTGAAGGCCTCAGCGACGAACCGGCCGCTTCTGCAACTTGCGCTGCAAGGTCCGACGGTGCATGCCCAGGGCGCGGGCCGTGGCGGAAATGTTGCCTTCGTGCTCGGTCAGCACGCGCTGGATGTGCTCCCATTGCAAGCGGTCCACCGACATCGGGTTTTCCGGCACCAGGGTGTCCAGGTCCGCGTGCTGGGACAACAGCGCCGCCACTACGTCATCGGCATCCGCCGGCTTGCACAGGTAGTTGCAGGCGCCGCGCTTGATGGCTTCGACGGCAGTGGCGATGCTGGAGTAACCGGTAAGGATCACCACCTTCATTTCCGGGTCCAGCTCCAGCAGCTTGGGCAGCAGGACCAGGCCCGAGTCGCCGTCCATCTTGAGGTCCAGCGCAGCGTAGTCGGGAACGTCCTGCTGGGCGATCAACAACCCGGCGTCTGCGGAACTGGCGGTGCTGACGCGAAAACCGCGGCGAGCCATGGCCCGGGCCATCACCCGGGTAAAGGTCGCATCGTCGTCGACCAGCAGCAGGTGCGGCAGGTCTTCACCTTCAACCTGGATTTCATCACTCATCACACGTCTCCTCGCGCGTCACGGGGCAGGCGCAGCTCGGTCAGCGTACCGCCCTCTTCGTGACTATAGAGTTTTACCGAGCCGCCAGCACGGGTAACGCTGGCCTTGCTCAGGAACAGGCCAAGACCGAAGCCTTTGCCCTTGGTGGTAAAGAAGGGTTTGCCGATCTGCTCGGCAATGGCCACCGGTACGCCGGGGCCGTGATCGCGGATGCTGATGACGATATCCGTGGCATCCCAGTCGAGCTGCACCTCAAGCCCGTCGGGGCAGGCATCGGCGGCGTTGTTCAGCAGGTTCAGCAAGGCCTGGGTCAGGTCGGGTGGCGGCGCCAGGTGTGGCACCAGCCCCTGGCCGAGGCGCTGGAAGCGATAGCTGGCTTCCGGACGCATCAGGTGCCAGCGGTTCAGCGCCTCGTCCATCCAGAAGGTCACCGGCTGCTCTTCCACCGCCATGCGCCGGTTGGCCTCGGCAGCGCGGACCAGTTGCTGCAGGGTGTGCTTGCACTGCTTGACCTGCTCCTGCAACACCGCCAGGTCCTCTTGCAGCAGGGGGTCGGTGTGATCCTGGCGCATCTCGTTGAGCAACACGCTCATGGTCGCCAGCGGTGTGCCCAGTTCGTGGGCGGCGCCGGCCGCCTGGGTGGCCACGGCCAGCAGTTGCTGGTCGCGCAGGCCTTCTTCGCGACGCTGGGCCTGGAAGGCTTCCTGGCGACGCAATTCCTCGGCCATCTTCGCGGCAAAGAAAGTAATGACCGCTGCCGCCAGGGCGAAGCTCAGCCACATGCCGTAGATCTGCATCTTTTCCCTGGCCATGGGGAAGGTATCCAGCGGATAGAACTGCACCAGCAACAAGGTGTAGGCAACCAGGGCGATGCCGGAAAGGATCAGCGAATAGACCCACGGCAGGGTAACCGCAGCGATCGCCAGCGGTACCAGGTAATAGGAAACGAAGGGGTTGGTCGAGCCGCCGGAAAAGTACAGCAGGGCGCTGTGGATCAGCAGGTCGCAGGCCAGCTGCACGGCGTATTCCAGCTCGGTGACCGGCAGCGAGGCGCGCAGGCGCAGGGCGGTCACCAGGCAGAGCACCATGGAAAAACCAAGGGTGACGCTCAGCGCCAGCCAGGGCAGCGGCAGCAGTTCGGTCCAGTAGGCGACCGCCACCGAACCGGCCTGGGCCGCCAGTACCAGGGTACGGATGAACGTAAGGCGCCAGAGGTTCTGGCGGGTGGCAGACAACATTTGCATTTTGACCGGGGCGAGCATGAGCTCTCCTGATGAGTGCTCCAGGTAAACCGTGGCGAAGTATACCGAAGGGACGTCCTGGACTGCAGCGATGCGGCAACTCGCCACACCGCAGGCCGGTTAAATGATAGCCATTTGGAACCTTGGTGCTACTTTCAAGGTCTGATCGAGTCTGCGTGGTGCACAGGATGGTACCGGCCACGCCCATTTTTCAAGGAGCCGCACATGAATACCCCAAGCCGTAGCGCCAAGGCCCTGCTGGTCGCCAGCCTGCTGGCCAGCCTTCCCGTTCTGGCGGACGAGCCGCGTTACAACCAGATTTCCCTGCGCGCCGAAGCGAGCAAGGAAGTCGCCCGCGACCTGATGGTCGTGACCCTCTACAGCGAAGCGCAGAACACCGACCCGGCCAAGCTCGCCGCCGAGATCACCACCACCCTCAACAAGGCGCTGGAACAGGCGCGCCAGGTCAAGGATGTGAAGATCAGCCAAGGCAGCCGCAACGCCTACCCGATCTATGACGACAAGGGTCAGAAGATCACCGGCTGGCGCGAGCGCGCCGAACTGCGCCTGGAAAGCGGCGACTTCCCTGCCCTGTCCAAACTGACCGGCGAACTGCTGCAACAACTGAAGATGGGCGGCATGGACTTCGCCATCGCCCCGGCCACGCGCAAGACCAGCGAGGACGCACTGATCAAGGACGCGGTCGATGCCTTCAAGGCACGGGCGCAGATCGCCACCGAAGCGCTGGGTGGCAAGGGCTACAAGGTGGTCAGCCTGAACCTCAACAGCAGTGGTTATCCACAGCCGTACCAGCGTGCACCGATGATGATGAAAGCCAGCATGGATGCCGAGGCGGCGCCTTCGCCGCAGGTCGAGGCGGGGACGACGCAGGTCAGCGTCAATGCCGATGGCACCATTGAAGTGCAGATGCCCTGAATGACCTTGGGCCGGTGCATGGCCGGCCCATTTCCATTGCCCTGGAGGGCCTCATCGCTGGCAAGCCAGCTCCCACAAGGCCCGCGGTGCATGCGGCCCCTGTGGGAGCTGGCTTGCCAGCGATGAGGCCCTCAAGCTCACTGAAAGTCTAAAAATCTTCAGCGATCCTTCAGCAGCAAACGTTCAACTCGGCAAAATTTACACAAACGCGACATCCTTGTACGAACGTTCCGAAATTACTGTCAGAAGCTATCCTCAAGCGTTGCACCAGGTCCAGTACCTGCATAAGTATCCGCGGGTCGGCTCACAAGGCCGCCCTCAGATCACAATGACAACAATGAGGCCACCATGCTGAAAACCGCAGTCATTCCGTTCCTTGTCGGCGCAGGTCTGCTCGCCGCTACGCCGGCCGCCCAGGCCGCTTCCAACCTGGTCTACTGCTCCGAAGGCAGCCCTGCCGGCTTCGACCCGAGCCAGTACACCACCGGTACCGACTTCGACGCGTCCTCGGAAACCGTCTTCAACCGCCTCGCCCAGTTCGAGCGCGGCGGTACCCAGGTCATCCCGGGGCTGGCCACCAGCTGGGACGTTTCCGATGACGGCCTGACCTACACCTTCCACCTGCGCGAAGGGGTCAAGTTCCATACCACCGACTACTTCAAGCCCACCCGCGACTTCAACGCCGACGACGTGCTGTTCACCTTCAACCGCATGCTCGACAAGGACATGCCGTTCCGCAAGGCCTACCCTACCGAGTTCCCGTACTTCACCGACATGGGCATGGACGCGAACATCAAGCAGGTGCAGAAAGTCGACGAGCACACCGTCAAATTCATCCTCAACGAAGTCGACGCCGCGTTCATCCAGAACATTGCCATGAGCTTCGCCTCGATCCAGTCCGCCGAATACGCCGAACAGTTGCTCAAGCAGGGCAAGGCCGCGGACATCAACCAGAAGCCGATCGGCACCGGTCCTTTCGTGTTCAGCAAATACCAGAAGGACGCGCAGATCCGCTTCAAGGGCAACAAGGACTACTGGTCGCCCGACGAGGTGAAGATCGACAACCTGATCTTCGCCATCACCACCGACGCTTCGGTGCGCATGCAGAAACTGAAGAAGAACGAGTGCCAGATCACTCTCTTCCCCCGTCCTGCCGACCTCGAGGCGCTAAAGGCCGACCCGAACCTGCAGATGCCGCACCAGGCCGGCTTCAACCTCGGCTACATCGCCTATAACGTGATGGACAAGATCAAGGGCAGCAACGAGCCCAACCCCATGGCCCAGCTCAAGGTGCGCCAGGCCCTGGACATGGCGGTGAACAAGCAGCAGATCATCGATTCGGTGTACCAGGGTGCGGGCGAACTGGCAGTCAACGCCATGCCGCCGACCCAGTGGTCGTACGACGACACCATCAAGGGCACCGAATACAACGTCGATAAGGCCAAGGCGTTGCTCAAGGAGGCCGGCGTCAAGGAGGGTACCGAGATCACCCTGTGGGCCATGCCGGTACAGCGCCCGTACAACCCCAATGCCAAGTTGATGGCCGAGATGATCCAGTCCGACTGGGCGAAGATCGGCATCAAGGCGCGCATCGTCAGCTACGAATGGGGCGAGTACATCAAGCGCGCCAAGGACGGCGAGAACGGCGCCATGCTGATCGGCTGGAGCGGCGACAACGGTGACCCGGACAACTGGCTCGGCACCCTCTACGGCTGCGATGCGGTCAACGGCAACAACTTCTCCCACTGGTGCAACGCCGACTACGACAAGCTGGTGAAGGCGGCCAAGCGCATTCCCGACCAGGCCAAGCGCACCGAGCTGTACAAGCAGGCCCAGCACATCCTCAAGGACCAGGTGCCGATCACGCCGATCGCCCACTCCACGGTCTACCAGCCGATGCGCAACAGCGTCAAGGACTTCAAGATCAGCCCCTTCGCCCTCAATGACTTCTACGGCGTCAGCGTGAAGCCATAAACCCCGGTGTAGGAGCTGGCTTGCCAGCTCCTACACCTGTCTGAAATTTCCTCAACTCAGCCGGAAAACTCCCACCCAAACTTGCTCCCTGTGTACCTCGTCGGACGCCTTTTACCCACTTACCTTGGGACCGGTGCCGTGACGCGTGAGCGAGGATTCGCCACGCGCCGCGGAAAACTTCAATAACGACGACAAGACAGGGAATTCCCATGCGTAAGACGTCTCTCTTCGCCGCCTTGCTCGGAGCCGGTCTGCTGGCCCATTCGCCCTTCGGCCTGGCCAAGGGCAACCTGGTGTTCTGCTCGGAAGGCAGCCCCTCGGGCTTCGACACCGCGCAATACCAGAGCGGTACCGACAACGACGTGTCCGAACCGCTGTACAACCGCCTGGTGGAGTTCGAACGCGGGGCCACGGGCATTCAACCGTCCCTGGCCACCGACTGGACCATCTCAGACGACGGCCTGGTGTACACCTTCAACCTGCGTCCCGGGGTGAAGTTCCACAGCAATGCCGGTTTCACCCCGAGCCGCGAGTTCGACGCCGACGACGTGGTGTTCACCTTCAACCGCATGCTCGACCCGACCCACCCCTTCCGCATGGCCTACGGCACTGTGTTTCCATACTTCAGCGCCATGGGCATGGACAAGACCATCGCCAAGGTGGAAAAGACCGGCCCGATGAGCGTGTCCTTCACCCTCAACCACCCCGACGCGACACTGCTGCAGAACCTGGCCATGAGCTTCGCCTCGGTTCTCTCGGCCGAATACGCCGAACACCTGCTGGCCCGCGGCACCCCCTCGGACATCACCCACAAGCCCATCGGCACCGGCCCCTTCGTGTTCACCCGCTACCAGAAGGACACCCAGATCCGCTACCGCGGCAACACCGACTACTGGGCCCCCGAGCAGGTCAGGCTGGACAACCTGATCTATTCGATCAACGTCGATCCGTCAGTCCGCGTACAAAAGCTGCGCAAGGGCGAATGCCATGTGAGCATCCATCCACGTCCCGCCGACCTCGAGGCCCTGCGCAGCGACGAGAACATCAACCTGATCGAGAAGCCCGCCTACAACCTCGGCTATATCGCCTACAACACCCGGCACAAGCCGTTCGACCAACTGGAAGTCCGCCAGGCGCTGGACATGGCGGTGAACAAGGAAGCGATCATCAAGACCGTATTCCAGGGTGCCGGCCAGGTGGCGGTCAACACCATGCCTCCGACCCAGTGGTCGTATGACGAGAGCATCGTCGATGCGCCCCGCGATCTGGAAAAGGCCCGGCAGATGCTGCGCGACGCCGGGGTCAAGGAAGGTACCGAGATCACCCTCTGGGCCATGCCCGTGCAGCGCCCTTACAACCCCGACGCGCGGCTGATGGCGCAGATCCTCCAGGACGACTGGGGCAAGCTCGGGCTGAAGGTGAACATCGTCAGCTACGAATGGGGCGAGTACCTCAAGCGCGCCAAGAACGGTGAACACGACACCCTCCTGATCGGCTGGACCGGTGACAACGGTGACCCGGACAACTGGCTGGGCACCCTGTACAGCTGCGACGCCATCGGCAGCCATAACCATTCCATGTGGTGCGACCCGGAATACGACGCGCTGATGAAGAAAGCCAAGGGCACCAACGACCGCGAGCAGCGCAGCGAGCTGTATCGCCAGGCCCAGCAGTACATCAAGCAGAACGTACCGATCACCCCGATCGCCCACTCCACCGTCAGCCAGCCGGTAAGCACGCGGGTGAAGGACTACCTGGTGAGCCCGTTCGGCAAGACCACGTTCCGCGACGTCGGCATCGACTGACCACTGCCAGCCGGATCGACGCCCACCGGCCACGATCCACCGCATTGGCCGCCGGGTCCGCGAGGCCCGCCGGCACACCAAGAAGAACAAGAAAGGAAGCATCGCCTTGAAACGAATCACCACCGTAATCGCCCTTTCCCTTGGCGGCCTGTCCGGCCTTGTCCAGGCCGACGCCACCAGCCAGGACTACCTGCCGCTGACGCTCAAGGAAAACAGTGCCCAGGCCGAATCCAACGGTTTCATCGAAGACCAGAGCCTGTCCGGCTGGACGCGCAACTGGTATGCCCGCGAGCGAGCGACCAAGGGCCCGCTGTTCCGCTACTACAAAAGCGACGGCAGCCGCCGCGAAACCCACAGCCGCGACAACTGGGTGCAAGGTACCGTTCTCGACTATAGCTCGGGCTTCACCCAGGGCACCGTCGGTTTCGCCACCCAGGTCGCCGGCTACCACGCGCTGGCCCTGGAGCGCGGCCGCGCCCGGGTCGCCGGGCCGAACAACCGCACCCTGACCCACGGCGATGGCGATGTCATCGGCCAGTGGAGCAAACTCGGCCTGGCCAACCTGCAGGCACGCATCTCCAACACCACCCTGGTCGCCGGTCGGCAGTCGATCAACACGCCGGTGTTCGCCTACATCGGAAACCGCGCTTTGCCGTCGAGCTTCGATGGCGTCGCCCTGCACAGCGCCGAATTCGACAACCTGTCCTTCGACCTCGGCACCTTCGAACGGGTCTCGACCCGCACCGAACAGGGCAAGAGCAGGTTCACCACCGAGTATTCGGCACTGGGCGCCGAAGCCGACCGGGTCAGCCTGGCCGGCCTCAACTACCAGCCGTTGCGCAGCCTGACCACCAGCCTGTACTTCGGCCATGTCGAGGACATCTGGAACCAGTACTACTTCGGCGCGTCCCACGACCTGGGAGACAAGGGCACCCTGGCCCTGACCACCGGGTTCAACTGGTACGGCACCCGCGACACCGGCTCGGCAAAACTGGGGACGATCGACAACGACACCTTCAGCCTGTCCTTCACCCTGGCGCACCAGGCCCACAGCCTGACCCTGGCCTACCAGCAGGTGAACGGCGACGAGTACTTCGATTACGTGCACGACACCAATGCGATCTTCCTCGCCAACTCGCTGTTCTCCGATTACAACGGGCCCAACGAGAAGTCGTTCCAGGTCGGCTACGCCCTGGACATGGCCGGCTTCGGCGTGCCGGGCCTGCGCCTGAATGCCTACACCGCCCGCGGCTGGGGCATCGACGGCACCCACTACAAGGGCAACGGCTACGATGTACGCAACCTCGATGGCGAACATCACCGGGAATGGTCCCTCGGGGCCAGCTACGTGGTGCAGAGCGGGCCGCTGCAGGCGACCAATATCCGCGCCTATTACACTGCGCACCGCGCCAGTCGCGAACAGATCGATGGCAATCTCGATGAATTCCGCATCGTGACCACCATTCCGTTCAACATTCTTTAAGCAGGTCCCGGGGGCGATCGCCCAGGCGCCCGCTCCCCGGGCAGGAGACGACAAAGGATATGCCGATGAAAAACCTGACCCTGCACGCCGCGCTCGCGGCCCTGCTGCTGGGCGCCTCGACGGGGCTTCTGGCGCGCCCGCTGGTGGTCTGCACCGAAGCCAGCCCGGAAGGCTTCGATATGGTCCAGTACACCACCGCCGTCACCGCCGATGCCGCGGCCGAGACCCTGTTCAACCGCCTGGTGGACTTCAAGCCCGGCACCACCGAGATCCAGCCATCCCTGGCCGAACGCTGGGACATCAGCGAAGACGGCCTCACCTACACCTTCCACCTGCGCAGGGGCGTCAAGTTCCACACCACGCCCTGGTTCACCCCGACCCGGGACATGAACGCCGACGATGTGCTCTGGAGCTTCCACCGCCAGCTTGACCCCGGGCATCCCTGGCATGACAAGACCAGCATCGGCTTTCCCTATTTCGAAGGCATGAGCTTCGGCAAATTGCTCAAGAGCGTGGAGAAGACCGACGACCACACCGTGGTCTTCACCCTGACCCAGCCCCAGGCCCCGTTCCTGCGCGACCTGGCCATGGCCTTCACCTCGATCTACTCGGCCGAGTACGGTGACCAGTTGCTCAAGGCGGGCAAAACCGGCGACCTCAACAGCAAACCGGTCGGCACCGGCCCGTTCATCTTCCAGCGCTATATCAAGGACGCCCAGGTCCGCTACAAGGCCAACCCGGACTACTTCCGCGGTGCGCCGCCCAGCGAAACCCTGGTCTTCGCCATCACTCCCGACAACAACGTGCGCCTGCAGAAACTGCGCGCCAACGAATGCCAGGTCGCCGTCTATCCCAAGCCCGACGACGTCCCCTCGATCAAGCAGGACCCGATGCTCAAGGTGGCCGAACTGGAGGCGCTGATCATCGGCTACGTGGCGATGAACACCGAGCATCCCCTGCTCAAGGACGTGCGGGTGCGCAAGGCAATCGATATCGCCTTTGATCGCCAGAGCCATATCGACCAGTTGTTCGGCCAGGGCAACGCGGTGCTGGCGGTCAACCCGTACCCGCCGACCCTGCCCGGCTACAACCACGACAATCGGAACCCGCCCCGCGACCTCGACAAGGCCCGTGCCCTACTCAAGGAAGCCGGTGTGCCGGAAGGCGCCCGGCTGACCCTGTTCACCCGCAATGGCGGCGGCATGACCAACCCCAATCCGCGCCTGAGCGCCGAAATGCTCCAGGCCGACCTCAAGCAGATCGGCCTGAAACTGGATATCCGCGTCATGGAATGGGCAGAAATGCTGCGCCGCGCGAAGAACGGCGAGCACGACCTGGTGTCCACCGGATGGGCCGGCGACAACGGCGACCCGGATAACTTCCTGACCCCGCTGCTCAGTTGCGAGGCGGTGAAGAACGGCGAGAACTATGCTCGTTGGTGCAATGAACGGTTCGACGCGCTGATCAACCGGGCTCGCCAGGTGATCGATCCGCAACAGCGAGAAGCACTCTATAAGGAGGCCCTGGCCGTGTACGATGCGGACCGGCCGTGGATAACCATGGCCCATCCGAAGATGTTCACGGCCATGCGCCGGAACGTCGAGGGCTACATCATCAGCCCCCTGACCAATAACAACTTCGCTACTACCCAGGTGAAGTAGAACAAGAACGCCCGCCCAACCCCACCCGGGAAAAGCGGGCACGCGCCTTACCGGCTGACGAGGAACACCACACGATGTTGAGTTTCATTGCCCGGCGTCTGGGATTGCTGATCCCGACCTTTTTCGGCATTACCTTGCTGACCTTCGCCCTCATACGGCTCATACCGGGGGACCCGGTGGAAGTGATGATGGGCGAGCGCAGGGTCGACCCTGAAATGCACGCACAGGCCATGGAACGGCTGGGCCTGAACAAGCCCTTGCCCGAGCAGTACCTGGACTACATCGGCAAGCTGTCCCAGGGCGACCTCGGCGAATCGCTGCGCACCCGCGAAAGCGTGTGGCACGAGTTCCTCGCGCTGTTTCCCGCCACCCTCGAACTGGCCCTGGCGGCGCTGCTGTTCGCCGGGGTCATCGGCGTACTCGCCGGGGTCATCGCCGCGCTCAAGCGCGGTTCGCTGTTCGACCACGGGGTGATGGGCCTGTCCCTCACCGGCTATTCGATGCCGATCTTCTGGTGGGGCCTGATCCTGATCATGTTCTTCTCCGTGAGCCTGGGCTGGACTCCGGTTTCCGGGCGCATCGACCTGCTCTACGACATCGAGCCGAAGACCGGCTTCATGCTCATCGACACCCTGCTCGCCGATGAACCCGGCGCGTTCAAGGATGCGCTGATGCACCTGATCCTGCCGGCCATCGTCCTGGGCACCATTCCCCTGGCGGTGATCGCGCGGATGACCCGTTCGTCGATGCTAGAAGTCCTGCGCGAGGACTACATCCGCACCGCCAGGGCCAAGGGCCTGTCGCCGGCCCGGGTGGTCTTCGTCCACGGCCTGCGCAACGCGCTGATTCCGGTACTGACGGTGTTCGGCCTGCAGGTCGGCACCCTGCTCGCCGGTGCAGTGCTCACCGAAACCATCTTTTCCTGGCCGGGCATCGGCAAGTGGCTGATCGAAGCCATCGGCGCCCGTGACTACCCCGTGGTCCAGAACGGCATCCTGCTGATCGCCTGCCTGGTCATCCTGGTCAACTTCGTCGTGGACATCCTCTACGGCCTGGCCAACCCACGCATCCGTCACCAGCGCTGAGGCCGCCGTCATGAATACTCCCGCTCCAAACCCGGCTCCAGCCATCGACCAGAGCCTGCTCTACCCGTCGCCGTACAAGGAATTCTGGCAAGCCTTCTCGCGCAACAAGGGCGCGGTGGCCGGCCTGCTGTTCATGTGCCTGATCGTCTTCTGCGCGCTGTTCGCCCCCTGGGTCACGCCACACAGCCCCAGCGAGCAATACCGCGACTTCCTGCTGACCCCGCCGGTGTGGCTCGAAGGCGGCAACTGGCAGTTCATCCTCGGCACCGACGAACTGGGCCGCGACCTGCTCTCGCGGCTGATCCAGGGTTCGCGCCTGTCGCTGCTGATCGGCCTGTCGTCGGTACTCATTTCGCTGATCCCCGGGATCATCCTGGGCCTGCTGGCGGGCTTCTTCCCCAATGCCGTCGGTGCAGCGATCATGCGCCTGATGGACGTGATGCTGGCCCTGCCCTCGCTGCTGCTGGCCGTGGCCATCGTTGCCATCCTCGGCCCTGGCCTGGTCAATACCGTGATCGCCATCGCCATCGTCTCGCTGCCGTCGTACGTGCGCCTGACCCGCGCCGCGGTGATGGGCGAGCTGAACCGCGACTACGTCACCGCCGCCCGCCTGGCCGGCGCCAGCCTGCCGCGGCTGATGTTCGTCACCGTGCTGCCCAACTGCATGGCGCCGCTGATCGTGCAGGCCACCCTGAGTTTCTCCTCGGCGATCCTCGATGCCGCCGCGCTGGGCTTCCTCGGCCTGGGCGTGCAGCCGCCGACCCCGGAATGGGGAACCATGCTGGCCTCGGCCCGCGACTACATCGAACGTGCCTGGTGGGTCGTAAGCCTGCCGGGCCTGACCATTTTGCTCAGCGTGCTGGCAATCAACCTGATGGGCGACGGGCTGCGCGATGCGCTGGACCCGAAACTCAAGAATGCCGCCTGAGGAGAAGCCCATGTCACTTCTGCAAATCCGCAATCTCAACGTGCGCTTCGGCGACGCCGATGCCGTGCCGGTGGTGGACGGCCTCGACCTCGACGTGGACAAGGGCGAGGTGCTGGCCATCGTCGGCGAGTCCGGCTCCGGCAAATCGGTGACCATGATGGCCCTGATGGGCCTGATCGACCCGCCCGGGCGCATCAGCGCCGACCAGCTCGGCTTCGACGGCAACGACATGCTCAGGATCAGCGGCCGCCAGCGGCGCAAGGTGGTCGGCAAGGACATTGCGATGGTCTTCCAGGACCCGATGACCGCCCTCAACCCCAGCTACACCGTGGGCTTCCAGATTGAGGAAGTGCTGCGCCAGCACCTCGGCCTGCGCGGCAAGGCCGCCCGCCAGCGTGCCCTGGAACTGCTGAGGAAGGTCGAGATCCCGGCTCCGGAAAGCCGCCTCGATGCCTATCCGCACCAGCTCTCCGGCGGCATGAGCCAGCGCGTGGCGATCGCCATGGCGATCGCCGGCGAGCCGAAGCTGCTGATCGCCGACGAACCCACCACCGCCTTGGACGTGACCATCCAGGCGCAGATCATGGAGTTGCTGCTGAACCTGCAGAAAGAGCGGGATATGGCCCTGATTCTTATCACCCACGACCTCGCCGTCGTCGCCGAAACCGCCCGGCGGGTCTGCGTGATGTACGCTGGCCAGGCCGTGGAGGTGGGCCAGGTGCCGCAGCTGTTCGATGTGCCGGCCCATCCCTACAGCGAAGCGCTGCTCAAGGCCATTCCCGAGCACAGCCTGGGCGCCGAGCGCCTGGCCACCCTGCCCGGCATCGTCCCCGGGCGCTATGACCGGCCCACCGGCTGCCTGCTCTCGCCGCGCTGCCCTTACGTGCGCGACAACTGCCGCCAGCAACGTCCCGGTCTCGATCCCCAGGCCCACAGCCTGGCCCGCTGCTTCTACCCGCTGAACCAGGAGGTGGCGTGATGAGCGTTGTCCTGACCGCACGTGAGCTGACCCGTCACTACGAAGTCTCCCGGGGCCTGTTCAAGGGCCACGCCACGGTCCGCGCGCTGAACGGCGTGTCGTTCGAGCTGGAAGCCGGCAGGACCCTGGCCGTGGTCGGCGAGTCCGGCTGCGGCAAGTCCACCCTGGCCCGGGCCCTGACCCTGATCGAGGAGCCGTCGTCCGGCTCGCTGCAGATCGCCGGGCAGGAGGTCAACGGCGCCAGCAAGCGCGAGCGCAAGCAGTTGCGCCGCGATGTGCAGATGGTCTTCCAGAGCCCGTATGCCTCGCTCAACCCACGGCAGAAAATCGGTGACCAACTGGCCGAGCCGCTGCTGATCAACACCTCGTTGTCCAAGGAACAGCGGCGGGAAAAGGTCCAGGCCATGATGCAGCAGGTCGGCCTGCGCCCCGAGCACTACCAGCGCTACCCGCACATGTTCTCAGGGGGCCAGCGCCAGCGTATCGCCCTGGCCCGGGCCATGATGCTGCAACCGAAGGTGCTGGTGGCGGACGAGCCCACCTCGGCCCTGGACGTGTCGATCCAGGCCCAGGTACTCAACCTGTTCATGGACCTGCAAAAGGAGTTCAACACCGCCTACGTGTTCATCTCGCACAACCTGGCGGTAGTGCGGCATGTCGCGGACGAGGTGCTGGTGATGTATCTCGGCCGGCCGGCGGAAATGGGGCCGAAGGAGGCGATCTACGAGAAGCCGCTGCACCCCTATACCCAGGCGCTGCTGTCGGCGACACCGACGATTCATCCGGATCCGTCCAAGCCTAAGATCAGGATTGCCGGAGAATTGCCCAACCCGCTGAATCCGCCGGATGGCTGCGCGTTCCACAAGCGTTGTCCGTATGCGACGGAACGCTGTGCGAAGGAAGTGCCGGCGTTTCGCAGGGTAGAAACCAGGCAGGTGGCCTGCCATTACGCCGAGCAGTTCCTTTGACCTGACAACACAAAACCCTGTGGGGGCTGGCTTGCCAGCGATGAGGCCCGACCTGACAACCTCTTCGTCAGTGCCGGCCAAATCGCTGGCAAGCCAGCTCCCACAGGGTCGGTGTTCAATGCATGAACAGCGCGATCAGGATGATCACAGGAATCGGTACACCCAGGAACCACAGCAGTAATGAACGCATGATGTCTCTCCTCTTATCTCAACGAATCGGCGCAGTCCGGGCCACATAACCCGCACCGTCTACTTCAACCCATTGCACCTGGTCGCGACGACGACCGCCATACAGCGCCGCCAGGCTGGCGAAGAACGCCCCGCACAGCAGACCGACAAAGGTCCACAGCGCCGTCCAGGCCGCCGCTTTCGCTGCTGCATCCGCCACCTGCTTGGCCTGCACCTTGGCCTGTTGAACCTGCGCGAATACCTGGTCCACGCGGGCTTCGGCCTCGGCCTGGGTCAGGCGGGTCCGCTGCGCTACCAGTTGCGCCAGGTAAGCACGGTCTTCCGGCACCAGGCTGTCATCGACGATGGCCCGCCCGAGAATCCGCGCCGCCACGGCATTGGCTGCGTCATCGCTGACCGGGGCCGGGCCTTCGCTGCGGAACAGGGTGTCGACGAAGTACCCCATCGGATCGGCATCGTTGTTATTGCTGGCTGAGGCACTGACCGCAGTGGCCCCGGCCGTAGCAGCGGTGTGCGCACCGGCACTGGCCAGGCTGCCCGCCGTGCCCAGCACCATCGCCGCCGTGATCAGCGTGGCCACGGCCCAGGCCAGGAAGCCATGGGCGGTGTCGCGGAAGTACACCTCGTCAGCGTGCAGGCTGGCCCACTTCACCCGCAGCCGACCGGCGATGTAGCCACCGAAGCCGGAGGCGATGATCTGGGTCAGCAACAGCCAGACGATGGTCGAGATGCCCAGCGCCTTGGCGCTGGCGCCCTCGTCGGCCCAGGGCGAGGTGGCGGCGAAGCCGAGACCTGCGCCGAGCACGACGAGAATCAATGACAACGCCGCAGCAGCTGCGGCCCCGGCGAAAATCGCCGCCCAGGACACGCCCGAACGATTCGGGATATCGACAGCGGGTGAATAGTCGTTGGTGATCATGTATGCCTCTCCGGTGAGCAAAGGGTCCTTTGACGGGAGGGGAGGTGCAGCGGGCGTGCCAAATGTTTCCAATGATGACAGGCAATGAAACCGGGGGTTTGGCGGAAGATCGACGTCTGAGGACCGTGCAAAATGCGGGAAAGCCGTTCCGACAGATGGCTTTCTGCAATATTCACCGGCCTCATCGCTGCGGTGCGGCGGTCCGACAAGCCAGCTCACACAGGTTCAGCGGTGCACATAGATCCCTGTAGGAGCTGGCTTGCCAGCGATGAGGCCCTCAAGCACTATCCAAAAATGACTTCCCTCCCCGACGGCCCCAGCCAGACCCCGATCACAGCCGACACCGTCCTGCGCTACCACCATTGCTGGATGCGCCGCGACCTCGACGGGGTGATGGCGCTGTATCACCCGGACGTCGAGTACCACGACTTTTTCCAGAACCGCGTTCTCGACTACAGCGAGCTGCGCGACTATGTGCGGGTGTGCCTGCCCCACCAGGACGGCGAGGACATCGTCCACGGCGACCGCATCCGCGTCGATGGCTGTACCGCCTTCATCCAGTACCAGGTCACGGTTCGAGGTGGCGAGGGCCTGGTGGCCTTCCACGCCAGCGAGGCGATCACGGTCAAGGATGGCCTGATCTGGCGGGTCAACGAATACGCCACGCTGGTCCAGCAGAACGTCAAAGGTACACGGCCCTCGGGCCCGCGCCCGGCGACCAGCCGCCTCGGCCTGTCGCCTCGCCAGCTACGTACCATGGCCCAGGACCTGGAGCACTATTTCCAGCGCCAGCGGCCCTACCTCGACCCGGAACTGGACCTGCAACGGGTGGCGAAGGAAAGCGGCTATAGCCGCAACCAGATTTCCTACCTGCTCAACCAGGTCCTTGGCCAGAGCTTCTACCGCTACGTCAACCAGGCCCGACTGCACCATCTGCTCGGTCGCCTGGACAGCACCACCGCCAGTGCCACCGTCGATGAGCTGGCTTTCAACGCCGGTTTCAACTCGCTCTCGGCCTTCTACAAGTGTTTCCGCGAGCATACCGGCCTGTCGCCCAAGGCCTACGTGAAGCAAATTTCCCTGCGTGCACGCACGTAGGACAGCCCGCCTTGCCCGCCACTAGGATCGGCTCCAGACCTTTACCGATGTGGAGCAGCACCGATGCAAGCCTGGCGCACGATCAGCCTGTGGATGGACCAGCTCGACGAATCGATCGAGCCGCGCCCGGCATTGAGCCAGGACCTGGATGTCGATGTGTGCATCATCGGTGCCGGCTACACCGGGCTGTGGACCGCGTACTACCTCAAGCAGCAGGCGCCGCACCTGAACATCGCCATCATCGAGGCGAAGTTCGCCGGCTTCGGCGCCTCGGGGCGCAATGGCGGCTGGCTGATGGGCAACCTGCTCGGCGAAGACCGCCTGCTTGCCACGTTGTCCCCGCACCAACGCCGGGACAGTATCGACCTGCTCCACGACATCCCCGACGAGGCCCGCCGCGTACTCGACCGCGAAGGCATCGACTGCGACTACCGCAAGGGTGGCGTGCTGTACTGCGCAGCGCGCTACCCGGAGCAGGAGCGAAGCCTGCGCGGCTGGCTCGATGATCTTTATCGCCAGGGCATGACCGCCGACGACTACCGCTGGCTGCGCCCCGAAGAACTGGACGGCCAGTTGCGCGTCAGCAATGCCTACGGCGCGATCTACAGCCCGCACACCGCGACCATCCAGCCGGCGAAGCTCGCCCGCGGCCTGGCCCGGGCGGTGGAACAGCTCGGCGTACCGATCTACGAGAACACCCCGGCCATCGACTGGAACCCCGGCCAGGTGCGCACTCCGCAAGCCCGCATCCGCAGTCACTGGGTAGTGCCTGCCGTGGAAGGCTATGCCGTCAGCCTGCCACCGCTGGGCAAGCACCAATTGCCGGTGCAGAGCCTGCTGGTGGCCACCGAACCATTGAGCGACTCGCAATGGGACGAGATCGGTCTCAAGGAAGGCCAGGCGTTCAGCGAGAACAGCCGCCAGGTCACCTACGGCCAGCGCACCCGGGACAACCGCCTGGTATTCGGCGCCCGCGGTGGTTATCGCTTCGGCGGGCGTCTGCGCGAAGACTTCAGCCTGAGCCACGATGAAATCGAACTGCGCCGCTACCTGTTCAGCGAACTGTTCCCGCAATTGAAGAACGTGCGCATCAGCCATTCCTGGGGCGGCAACCTGGGCATGGCGCGGCGCTTCCGCCCGCACATGCTTTGCGATCGCCAGCGCGGCATCGCCCTGGCCGGTGGCTACGGCGGCGAAGGGGTCGGGGCTACCAACCTCGGCGGGCGCACCCTGGCCGCGCTGATTCTCGGCCAGCACAACGCCCTCACCGCCCAGCCCTGGGTCCACGACAACCGTGCACTGTCCAGCCTCGCCAGCTGGCCGCCGGAGCCGTGCCGCTGGCTCGGCTACAACGCCATCATCCAGAGCTTCGTCTTCGAGGACCGCACCCTCGCCAGCCCGGCCAGCCCGCCATGGCGCCGGCGCATGGCCGGAGCGCTCGCGGATTTCATGCAGGGCTTCATGAACTGAACCTCATCAACTGAATCACCCGACAGAGGAACCCGCGGTCATGAGCATCACCCAGTTCAAACACACCGACAGCGTCGCCCTGGAAACCTCCAGCCCGGTCGCCGTACCCCTTGGCGAGCCCGTCGCGGTGACCTCGGTCACCTGCGTCGAACGCAGCGACGGGGTGGAAACCGGCATCTGGGAATGCACGCCGGGACGCTGGCGGCGGCAGATCGTGCAACAGGAGTTCTGCCATTTAACCAAGGGCCGCTGCACCTTCACCCCCGACGGCGGCGAGCCCCTTGTCATAGAAGCCGGAGATGCACTGATGCTACCGGCCAACAGCACCGGAATCTGGGATATCCAGGAAACGGTGCGCAAGACCTACGTGTTGATTTTCTGATCCCGCTGATCGCCTGCTGCCTTCGATAACAACAGCTAGAGAAAGGTAACCCGGACATGCGCACTCTCCTTCTTGCACCCCTGATGCTGGCGGCTTCCATGGCCAGCGCGGCCGACTCGGTGAAGATCTACAACTGGTCCAGCTACATCGCCCCGGACACGCTGAAGAACTTCCAGCAGGCCAGCGGCATCGTGCCGACCTATGACGTTTTCGACAGCAACGAAACCCTCGATGGCAAGCTGATGACCGGCAACTCCGGTTATGACGTGGTGTTTCCCTCCAACCATTTCATGGCCCGCCAGATCCAGGGCGGCGCCCTGAAAAAGCTCGACCGTAGCCAGTTGCCGAACTGGAAGAACCTCAATCCGGTACTGCTCAAGGCCCTGGAGGTGAACGACCCGGGCAACCAGCACGGTTTCCCGTACCTGTGGGGCAGTACCGGCATCGGCTACAACATCGACAAGGTCAAGGCGGTACTCGGCGACAACGCCCCCGTGGATTCCTGGGACCTGATCTTCAAGCCCGAATACATCGGCAAGCTGAAAAGCTGCGGTGTCGCGGTGCTCGACAACGGCCCCGAGCTGTTGCCGATCGCCCTGCACTACCTCGGCCTGCCGCACCACAGCCAGGATCCCAAGGACTACGACAAGGCCAAGGACCTGCTGATGAAGGTGCGCCCTTATATCAGCTACTTCCACTCCTCGAAGTACACCGGTGACCTGGCCAATGGCGATGTTTGCGTGGTGGTGGGCTTCTCCGGCGATGTGCTGCAGGCGAAGAACCGTGCCGAGGAAGCGAAGAATGGCGTGAAGGTGGGCTATTCGATTCCGAAGGAAGGGGCGCCGATGTGGTTCGACATGGTCGCGATGCCGGCGGACGCGCCTGACGAAAAAGCCGGGTATGCCTACATGAACTACCTGCTGCAGCCGGAGGTAATGGCCAACATCAGCAACCATGTGCAATACGCCAACGGCAACCTGAAGGCGGACGGGCTGGTGGATCCGGCACTGAAGGCCAACCCGATGATCTATCCGGGGGAAGAGGTGATGGACAAGCTGTATGCGCTTGAGGCGATGCCGGCGAAGATCGACCGGATCAGGACGCGGATCTGGACCAGCATAAAAGCCGGTAACTGATCTGATTGGTGCGGGGGGGTCACTGGCCTCATCGCTGGCAAGCCAGCTCCCACAGGGACTGCGTGCACCGCGAAACCTGTGGGAGCTGGCTTGCCAGCGATGAGGCCGGCAGCCCTCCCACAGGTCTCAAGGTTCAGTGATGCTCGCGAGTAGCGCGGAATTTCACATCCGGCCAGCGCTCTTCCATCAGCGACAGGTTGACCCGGGTCGGCGCCAGGTAGGTCAGGTGACCGCCGCCGTCCACCGCGAGGTTTTCCATCGCCTTGTTCTTGAAGTCTTCCAGCTTCTTCTTGTCATCGCAGGTGATCCAGCGTGCCGACCAGACGGTGATCGGCTCGTAGGCGCATTCGACCTTGTATTCCTCCTTCAGGCGGCTGGCGACCACATCGAACTGCAGCACACCAACGGCGCCGAGGATGATGTCGTTGCTGCGCTCGGGGAAGAACACCTGGGTCGCGCCCTCTTCCGCCAGCTGTTGCAGGCCCTGGCGCAACTGCTTGGATTTCAGCGGGTCCTTCAGGCGCACGCGGCGGAACAGTTCCGGGGCGAAGTGCGGGATACCGGTGAAGCCCAGGCTTTCGCCTTCGCTGAAGGTGTCGCCGATCTGGATGGTGCCGTGGTTGTGCAAGCCGATGATGTCGCCGGCCCAGGCTTCTTCCAGTTGCTCGCGCTCGGAGGAGAAGAAGGTCAGCGCATCGCCGATGCGCAGGTCCTTGCCGGTACGCACGTGGCGCATCTTCATGCCTTTCTCGTACTTGCCCGAGCAGATGCGCATGAAGGCGATGCGGTCGCGGTGTTTCGGGTCCATGTTCGCCTGGATCTTGAACACGAAGCCGCTGAACTTCTCTTCCACCGGCTCCACGGTGCGCTCGTGGGCAACCCGGGCCAGCGGGCGCGGAGCCCAGTCGACCACCGCATCGAGCACATGGTCGACACCGAAGTTGCCCAGCGCGGTACCGAAGAACACCGGGGTCAGCTGGCCGTTGAGGAACTCGTCCTGGTCGAATTCATGGCAGGCGCCCTGGACCAGTTCCAGTTGCTCGACGAAGCCGTCGTACTGGTCGCCCAGGTGCGCGCGGGCCTCGTCGGAATCCAGCTTCTCGATGATCTTCGCTTCGGTGCGCTCATGGCCATGGCCCGGGGTGTAGACCACGATGTAGTCCTCGGCCAGGTGGTAGACGCCCTTGAAGTCCTTGTAGCAGCCGATCGGCCAGGTGATGGGTGCCGCCTTGATCTTCAGGACCGCCTCGATCTCGTCGAGCAGTTCGATCGGGTCGCGGATATCGCGGTCGAGTTTGTTGATGAAGCTGACGATCGGCGTATCGCGCAGGCGGCACACGTCCATCAGGGCGATGGTCCGCGGCTCGACGCCTTTACCGCCGTCGAGCACCATCAGCGCCGAGTCCACGGCGGTCAGGGTGCGGTAGGTGTCTTCGGAGAAGTCTTCGTGGCCCGGGGTATCGAGCAGGTTGATCATGTGCTCGCGATAGGGGAACTGCATCACCGAGGTGGTGATGGAAATACCGCGCTGCTTCTCCATTTCCATCCAGTCGGAGGTGGCATGGCGATCGGACTTGCGCGACTTCACCGTACCGGCCACGGCAATGGCCTTGCCCATCAGCAGGAGCTTCTCGGTGATGGTGGTCTTACCGGCGTCGGGGTGGGAAATGATTGCGAAAGTGCGGCGCTTCGCGACTTCGGCGGCCTGTTGGGTCATGGGAAATCGCCTGACTGGGGATTGAAAAAAGGGGCGATATCATACCTGAAGTCGGGCCAACGGCCAAAGGCTGGCCAAATGTGCTGTTGGTGCAGGAGCGTGGCATGCCGGAAGCATTCATCATCGGCCCAACAGCAGTCAATTCAACGCCTCCCCGTCAGAATCACGCTCATTCCTCGTGCGAAATTTCAAACACCCGGGGATTAGCGCTGGCCAAATGCCGCATCAGATGGGAACCTTTAAAGCGATGGAGGCGTCCATTCCCCTGCAATGACCGTTGGTCGGGGGTGGTTTCACCGGCAACACGAGCCTGACGGGGCTTCGCTCATGGCGCGCATTCTGGCCGCCGCTTTTCGCACACGGATCGCCCGTCGCCTGGAATGGCGACCCCATGGAATCCGTGCGCCGACGATAGAAAAAGGAGTCCGCCTATGGCTGCACGCTATGGCAAGGGGCTGATGGGATGTGCCGCCGCGCTCGTCATCCTGGCCCTGCTGATCCACTGGATCGGCATCGATACGATCGCGCATTACCGCGCCGATCTATGGTTCTACCTGCAGGCGCACCTGATGCTGGTGCTGCTGTCGATGGGGCGGCGCTGGTCGTGGGCATCCCCGCCGGCATTGCCCTGAGTCGACCGCACCGGGTCGACCGCGCCGAACGCTTCATGCAGGTTTTCAATATTGGCAACACCGTTCCTCCTCTCGCCGTACTCGCCATCGCCCTGAGCATCCTCGGCATCGGCGCCGGCCCCGCGATCCTCGCGCTGTTCCTCGCCTCGTTGCTGCCTATCGTGCGCAACACCTACGAAGGCCTGAAAAACGTCCCCGCCTCGCTCAAGGAAGCCGCCACCGGCATCGGCATGACGCCGCGCCAGTCGCTGTTCAAGGTCGAGCTGCCGAACGCCGTGCCGATCATCGTCGGCGGGGTGCGCGTTGCCCTGGCGATCAACGTCGGCACTGCGCCGCTGTCGTTCCTGATCGGCGCCAACAGCCTGGGCAGCCTGATCTTCCCCGGCATCGCCCTGAACAACCAGCCGCAACTGCTGCTGGGCGCGGCCTGTACCGCCCTGCTGGCCTTGCTACTGGATGCGCTGGTCGCCCAGGGCAGCCGCCGCTGGCTGGAACGCGGCCTGACTCACTGACCGAGGGATCATCATGAAACGAATCGCCTTGCTCCTGGGCGCGGCCCTGCTGTTCGCAGGATTTGCCCAGGCTGCCGAAAAACCCCTGATCCGCATCGGCGCGCGGGTCTTCACCGAGCAGACCGTGCTCGCCGAAATCACCGCCCGCTACCTGCGCCAGCACGGCTTCGACGTGCGCATCACCGGCGGCCTGGGCAGCACCTTGGCGCGCAGCGCCCAGGAAAGCGGGCAGCTGGATATGGTCTGGGAATACACCGGGGTCTCGCTGGTGTCCTACAACCATGTCGACGAACGCCTGCCGGACGCCGCCGCCACCTACGCCCGGGTAAAGGAACTGGATGCGAAGAAAGGCCTGGTCTGGCTGGCGCCGTCGCGCTTCAGCAATACCTACGCGCTGGCGCTGCCCCGTGAGGTGGCCGAGGAGTACCCGCAGGTGCAGACCATCAGCCAGCTAAACCAGGTGCTGCGCGACGAAGCCGGCAAGACCCACATCCTCGCCCTCGACACCGAGTTCGCCAATCGCCCGGACGGCCTCGCCGCCTGACCGAAACCTACGACCTGCAGTTCACCCGCAAGGACATCCGCCAGATGGACGCCGGGCTGGTCTACACCGCATTGCGCAATGGCCAGGTGTTCACCGGCCTGGTGTACACCACCGATGGCCGGCTCAGCGCCTTCGACCTGAAGCTGCTGGAAGACGACCGTCACTACTTCCCGGACTACACGGCCGCGCCGGTCGTGCGCAAAGCGGTACTCGACGCCAACCCGCAACTGGCGACCTTGCTCAAGCCACTGGCCGAGCGCCTGGACGACGAGACCATGCGCCAGCTCAACGCCAGGGTAGACGTCGAGCATGAAAGCCCCGGCAAGGTGGCCGACGACTTCCTGCGCGCCCACCCACTGCAAGGAGATGCGCAATGAGCCTGCTGGATACCTTCGCCCATCTCGACTGGGGGCAAGTGCTGCAACTGACCGGCCAGCACATCACCCTGGTCGGCATCGCCGTAACCCTGGCGATCCTCGTCGGCGTGCCGCTGGGCATCCTGATGACCCGCTTCCCCGCCCTCGCCGGCCCGCTCCAGGCCAGCGCCACGGTGCTGCTGACGGTGCCGTCGATCGCCCTGTTCGGCCTGCTGCTGCCGTTCTACTCGAAGTTCGGCCAGGGTCTGGGCCCGCTGCCGGCGATCACCGCAGTGTTCCTCTACTCGCTGTTGCCGATCATGCGCAACACCTACCTGGCCCTGACCAACGTCGAGCCGGGCATCCGCGAAGCCGCCCGCGGCATCGGCATGACCTTCGGCCAGCGCCTGCGCATGGTCGAACTGCCGATCGCCGTACCGGTGATCCTCGCCGGGGTGCGCACCGCCGTGGTGATGAACATCGGCGTCATGACCATCGCCGCCACCATCGGCGCCGGTGGCCTTGGCGTACTTATCCTGACCTCCATCAGCCGCAGCGACATGTCGATGCTGCTGGTCGGCGCCGTGCTGGTGAGCCTCCTGGCCATCGCCGCCGACCTGCTCCTGCAAGCCCTGCAACGCAAGCTGACTCCAGAAGGACTGCTCAAATGATCGAACTCCAGAACCTCTCGAAAACCTTCCAAAGCAACGGCAAGGAGGTCAAGGCGGTCGACTCGGTCAGCCTGACCGTCAACGAAGGCGAGATCTGCGTCTTCCTCGGCCCGTCCGGTTGCGGCAAGAGCACCACGCTGAAGATGATCAACCGCCTGATCGAGCCCACCTCGGGCAAGGTCCTGATCAATGGCGAGGACACCACCGGCCTCGACGAAGTGACCCTGCGCCGGCGCATCGGCTATGTGATCCAGCAGATCGGCCTGTTCCCCAACATGACCATCGAGGAAAACATCACCGTGGTCCCGCGCCTGCTCGGCTGGGACAAGCAGAAATGCCACGAGCGCGCCCGCGAGCTGATGAGCATGATCCGCCTGGAGCCCAAGCAGTACCTGCAGCGTTACCCACGGGAACTGTCCGGCGGCCAGCAGCAGCGCATCGGGGTGATCCGCGCGCTGGCCGCCGAAGCGCCGCTGCTGCTGATGGACGAGCCGTTCGGCGCGGTCGACCCGATCAACCGCGAGATGATCCAGAACGAATTCTTCGAGATGCAGCGGGCGCTGAACAAGACCGTGATCATGGTCAGCCACGACATCGACGAGGCCATCAAACTGGGTGACAAGATCGCCATCTTCCGCGCCGGCAAACTGGTCCAGATCGACCATCCGGACACCTTGCTGGCGCATCCGGCGGACGAGTTCGTCAGCAACTTCGTCGGCCAGGACAGCACCCTCAAGCGCCTGCTGCTGGTACGGGCCGAGGATGCGGCGGACAACGCGCCGTCGGCCAGCCCGGACATGCCGGTGGCGGATGCGCTGGAGCTGATGGACGAGCATGACCGCAAGTATGTGGTGGTGACCGATGGCGAGAATCGTGCGCTGGGCTATGTGCGGCGTCGGGACCTGCACCGCCAGCAGGGTGTATGCGCCGACTTCCTGCGCCAGTTCAACGCCACCGCAGCGCACGACGAGCACCTGCGCATCCTGTTGTCGCGCATGTACGAATTCAACCGGGCGTGGCTGCCGGTGCTGGATGCCGAGCAGGTATTCCTGGGCGAGGTGACCCAGGAGTCCATTGCGGCCTACCTGAGTTCGGGACGTTCACGTGGGGGCAAAACCAGCATCGTTTCCCCGGCTGAAACTGCTGTGTAAAAGCTGAGGGCCTCATCGCTGGCAAGCCAGCTCCCACAGGTACTGCACAGGTCTTGAAGTCTGTACTGACCCTGTGGGAGCTGGCTTGCCAGCGATGAGGCCCTCAAGAACACCCGAGAAATCAGAACCCTACACTGGCCTGCACATAGAAGGTCCGCGGCTCGCCCACGTAGATTCCCGAGTTGTTGTCGCTGGAGCGGGTGTAGTACTGCTTGTCGAAGAGGTTCTTCACCCCCGCCGCCAGCTTCAGGTTCGACAGCTGCTGGCCGAAGTCGTAGCCACCACGGGCCGCCCAGGTCACGTACCCCGGGATGTCCCCGTATTGCCCGTCGGCACTCGGCTCGGTGATGTAGTTACCGTTGAAGCTGCCGTTGGCATTCATGCCGGTTCCCGGCGCGCGCTGTTTCGATTGGGCGAAGGCGTCCAGGTTCCAGGTCCAGCGGTTCACCTCGTAACGCAGCCCGGCATTGACCACCTGGCGCGAATAGAACGGCAGGTCACGGCCCTTGAAGCCCGGGATCTCGCCTTCATAGGTCGCACGGGTGTAGGTGAACCCGGCATTCGCACTCAAGCCTTCCAGCCGTGCATCCAGCCCGGACAGGTCATAGCGCAGCGAAGCCTCGATACCCTGGTGCTTGGTCGCACCGAGGTTGGTCCAGCCCACGTCGTTGCTGATGTACTGCAGTTCGTCGTCGAAGTCGATGTAGAACGCGGTCAGCTCACCGCCCCAATGTTCATCGTTGTAGCGCGTGCCGATCTCGTAGGTCTTGGCCTTTTCCGGTTCCAGGCCGTTGGCGGTCGAGTTGCCGACGCCGCCCTGCCCCAGCTGGAAGTACTGCAGGCTGCCGAAGGAGGTTTCGTAGTTGGCGAACAGCTTCCAGGCATCGGAAAGGTGGTACATCACGCTCAACGCCGGCAGCGGCTCGTCGCTGCTGATGCTGCGGCTCTTGGCCTGGACCCGCACCCCATTGGTGCCCAGCACCGCGCGTTCGTGCCAGTCGGTGTTGATGTGCTCGAAGCGCAGGCCTGGCGTGATGGTCCAGTTGCCGATGTCGATCTTGTCATCGATGTAGTACGCGCTGGCTTCGGTTCCACCGGTACGGTCCTGGTAGACATGGCCGTCGGAGGTCGGAGTGACGGTCGGCACGTTGTCGATCAGCGCCAGGCGGCTGGCCTGCTCGTGCATGGCTTCCTTGAGGTAGCGGTAGCCGACGCTGACTTCCTGGGTCGCCTCGCCGGTGAAGAACAGCCGCGACAACCGTGGCTCGATGGCGAAGGTGTGATAGCTGCGCGGGAAGGACGACAGGGTCTTCTGGTCGCGGGCGGCGATGGTGCTGCCGCGGAAGCTGTCGGTGTAGTAGGTCTGCACCTCGAACTGGGTGACGTCGTCGATCTGCCGCAGGTACTTGAGCGACACGTCCTTGCGCCGGCCGCTGAAGTTGTCGTGGTCACGATCGGACTGGTACGGGTCGGCATCATACTGGGCCTGGGTCAGGCCACCGGGCATGTCGGCCTTGCCGTCGTAGTAGTGGAAGTGCAGCCACAGTTCATCCTGGTCGGTCGGCGCCCAGTGGGTCTTGAACAGCACGTCGTCGATATCGTTGCCGTTATTGCTGCGGCGGTAGCCGTTGCCATTGACCCCGGAATACAGCAGCGCCGCGCCGATGCCGTTGTCGGCGGTGCCGCCGAGGAAGGCCGTATCGATATGCTTCCAGCCGCCGTAGCGGGACGTCTCCAGGGTGGTGCCGATTTCGCCGGTGGCCTTTTCCGGGATCGCCCGGGTGACCAAGTTGATGACCCCGCCGACGTTCTGCGGCCCGTAGCGAACGGAGCCGGCACCGCGCACCACGTCGATGCTGTCGAGGTTGCCGGAGGAAATCGGCGCCATCGACAACTGTGGCTGACCGTAGGGTGCAAAGGCCGCCGGGATGCCGTCGATCAGCACTGTGGAGCGCGGCGACAGGCGCGAGGTCAGGCCGCGGACCCCGACATTGAGCGACAGGTCGCTGCCACCGGTACCGTTGGAGTCCTGCACCTGAACCCCGGGAATGCCCTTGAGCACGTCGCGCACGTTCATCGCACCCTGCTCGATCATCGCCTCGCGGCGCACCACGGTGCGCGCGCCGGGATGGTTCTGCACCACCGCCTCCTGGGCATCGCCGAGCCAGTCTCCGACCATGCTGATATCGGTCGCCGCCAGCTCCACGACCTCGCCGGAAGCCTGCGCCGAACGTAGGACCACGGTGCCCTGGGACATCTCGTAGGTCAGCCCGCTGCCCTGCAGCAAGGCTTGCAGCGCCTGCTCCGGCGTCAGGTTGCCGGACACCGCCGGAGCCTGCTTGCCGGCCACCAGCTCGGGGGTGAAGAACAGTTGCAGCGAGGTCTGCTGGCCAAGCTGGTTAAGCGCGCTGGCCAACGACTGGGCCTGGATCTGGATGGGGGTCGGCGTCGAGTCGGCGTAGCTGTTGCCGATACCGGCACTGACCGCCAGGGCCAGCGCCAGGGGCAGCCAGCGCGAGCGGCCGGCGGAACGCGGGGCATGCTTGTTGTTGTTCACGTCTTCGGGACTTCCTGAGAATGAAAATGCTTGGCAATTACAAGTCAGGCAGGAAGACGAACAACTGAAAAAATACCTGAATCTATTTTGCAATTATTTCCTGGGAGCCGTCGGCATGGGCCACCACGGACACCGGCAGGATGCTCGGCAAGGCCCGCAGCAGAGCGTCCGTGTCGTCGACACGGAAGGTGCTGCTGAGCCGCAGCTTCGCCACCTTCGGCGCCACTTTCAGCGGCTGCTGGCGATAGCGAGAGACCTCTTCGGCCACCTGGGCCAGGGAAGCGTCGTTGAACACCAGCTTGCCCGAGCGCCAGGCGGTCAGCGTGGCGGGGTCCACCTTGTAGGCGGCGGCAACGTTGCCGTCTTCATCTATATGGGAACCGAGACCGGCGCTGAGCAGCGCCCGGGATTCACCATGGCCCTGGACCCTGACCGAGCCCTGTTCCACCACCACCCGGGTCTGCCCGGGATCGCGGCGCACATCGAAGCGGGTGCCGGTCACGGTAACCGTGCCGTTGCCCGCGTCCACCACGAACGGCCGCCCGCTGTCATGAGCGACGCTGAACATCACCTCGCCCTGGGCAAGGCGGATATCCCGCTGTCCGGCACTGAAGCGCACCTCCAGGCGGGTGCGGCCATTGATCTCCAGACGCGAGCCGTCCGGCAACACGACCTGGCGGCGTTCGCCGAGGCCGGTCTGCAGTTGCTGGTAATGGTCGAGCTTGCCGTCCTGCCAGGTGAACCAGCCGAGGCCGACCGCAGCAGCCATGACGCCGGCGGCCAGTGCCTGGCGGATGAAGCGCCGACGCGGCAGGACGGCGACCGGATCCTCGACGCACAAGGCCTCGAGGCGCGCACGGGGCAGCAGGTCGCTGGCCCGCCACAGCTCGGCCAGCATCCGGTATTCGTCACGATGCAGCGGATCCTGCGCCAGCCAGGCCTCGAACACCGCCTGCCGCTCAGGCGACAACGGCCCGTCCTGAACCCGGGCGAACCATTCGGCCGCCTGCGCGCGCGCGGCCTCCTGGGGGCCGGAACTAGCGTCCTGATTCATGAATACCTTCGCCTGACTCATCTGTTCGCCACATCCAGGTGCTCGCGCAGATGGCGAAGCGTGCGGATCATATACTTTTCCACCATGTTCCTGCTCAGGCCCATGCGCTCGGCGATCTCCGCCTGAGTCAGGCCTTCGAGCTTCTGCCAGACGAACACCTTGCGGCAGTTCAGCGGCAACTCGGCCAGCGCCCGCTCGACGCTGTCGGCCAATTGCAGGGCATTCATGTAGGCCTCCGGATCGTCGTCCACCTGCGGGGTAAGGTCCAGGGCCTGCTGTTCGAGGGACTGGCGACGGTCTTCGCGACGATAACCGTCCACGGCGATATTGCGCGCAGTCTGGTGCAGGTAGGCGCGTGGTTGCTGCACCGCGCCGGGCTTGCTTTCCAAGACGCGGACAAAGGCATCGTGAGCGAGGTCCTCGGCCTGCTGGCGACTGCGCAGCTTGCGCGTCCAGGTGCCGATCAGCTCGTGATAGTGGTCGAGGAAGCCTTTGGGTCGAGACACGGTGGGAAGGTCGTCGTCAGGCAGTGGAAAAGTGTGCGAATAGTAATGTTTCTCGTTAACGCCGGCAAATCCGACCTTCGTCCGGCCGATCGGAGGTGCACCGGGCAAAATTTTTTCGCTGCAACTACGCACGCTTCAGGTGGCCATAAATATGAACACCCAGGGCATTCAAACACCCGCTCGAACACACTCGACAAACGGTCATATTTAATAAGTGAACAGTAACTTGAAGGGAAACGCGCCAATTGAAAGGCTGAGTGTCGAAGTTCGGGAAAAGTGAGCATTTCGCCAGCTATTCCACAATTCTTTACGCATCGGCGATCTAGCGGAACATATGGCTGTCACCTGGGTCGGTTATGAAAGGAACACGCCGACAACAGGTCGCCGAGGAGTGCGAAAAGGCGACATTTTTAGTTGATCTTGAACCCCTCAGGTCCTAAAGTTCGCGCCGAACGTCCATGCTGGAAACGATCCATCCGGCTCAAGTACTGACGACGAGACAGCAAGGTCACCCGCAGCAGCAATGTATCGCGCGCGGTTGACCTTTTTGCTTTCGGCGACATGCCTTGGGAAGTAGGCGAACCAAAGTGGGGATACGGAGGGCGTTCAGTTGCAGCCACTTATTCATTCAGTTTGCCCATGGAGTTCCCAGGTATGTCGATCCAGGTCGAAGACTACTTTGCGCGCGAAACCTTCCAGAAGATGAAGGCCTTTGCCGACAAGCAAGAAACCCCGTTCGTACTCATCGACACCCAGATGATCAGCCAGGCCTACGACGACCTGCGCGCCGGCTTCGAATTCGCCAAGGTCTACTACGCGGTCAAGGCCAACCCGGCGGTCGAGATCATCGACCTGCTGAAAGACAAAGGCTCGAGCTTCGACATCGCTTCGATCTACGAGCTGGACAAGGTGCTGGGCCGCGGTGTCACCGCCGACCGCATCAGCTACGGCAACACCATCAAGAAATCCAAGGACATCCGCTACTTCTACGAGAAGGGCGTGCGCCTGTACGCGACCGACTCCGAAGCCGACCTGCGCAACATCGCCAAGGCCGCCCCGGGTTCGAAAGTCTACGTGCGCATCCTCACCGAAGGCTCCACCACCGCCGACTGGCCGCTGTCGCGCAAGTTCGGCTGCCAGACCGACATGGCCATGGACCTGCTGATCCTCGCCCGCGACCTGGGCCTGGTGCCTTACGGCATCTCCTTCCACGTCGGCTCGCAGCAACGCGACATCTCGGTATGGGATGCCGCGATCGCCAAGGTCAAGGTGATCTTCGAGCGCCTGAAGGAAGAAGACGGCATCGAGCTCAAGCTGATCAACATGGGTGGCGGCTTCCCGGCCAACTACATCACCCGTACCAACAGCCTGGAAACCTACGCTGAAGAAATCATCCGCTTCCTCAAGGAAGACTTCGGCGACGACCTGCCGGAAATCATCCTCGAGCCTGGCCGTTCGCTGATCGCCAACGCCGGCATCCTGGTCAGCGAAGTGGTGCTGGTGGCGCGCAAGTCCCGCACTGCGGTCGAGCGCTGGATCTACACCGACGTGGGCAAATTCTCCGGCCTGATCGAAACCATGGACGAGTCCATCAAGTTCCCGATCTGGACCGAGAAGAAAGGCGAGAGCGAAGAAGTGGTCATCGCCGGCCCTACCTGCGACAGCGCCGACATCATGTACGAGCACTACAAGTACGGCCTGCCGCTGAACCTGGCGATCGGTGACCGCCTGTACTGGCTGTCGACCGGGGCCTACACCACCAGCTACAGCGCTGTGGAATTCAACGGCTTCCCGCCGCTGAAGGCCTACTACCTGTAAATCTGTATCGCCCTTCCGGGCCCTATCGCTGGCAAGCCAGCTCCCACAGCCTGTGGGAGCTGGCTTGCCAGCGATAGGGCCCGGAAGGCCACTACACCAACTCAGCCAGGCGCTCCTTATAGGCCCCCGCCATCGCCCGGATCTGCGGCTGCGCCGCCTGCTCCAGCGCCGGCCCGGCCACCCGGAGGAAATTGGCATTGCCGCCTTCGAGCGCCACCTGCAACCACTTCAGCGCCTCTTCCAGTTCACCCTGCGCCGCCAGCACCCCCGCATGGCTGAACTGCCCACGAAAATCCCCGGCCTCTGCCGAACGTCGATACCACTCCCGTGCCGCCGGCAGGTTCGCCTGGCAATGCAGCCCTTCCTCCAGATAGCGCCCCAGCAGGTTCATCGATTTGGCATGTCCCATCTGCGCCGCGCGCCGGTAGCAGGCCAGCGCCAGCCCGTGGTCAAGGTCCACACCGCGTCCGGTAGCCAGCAGGTTGCCCAGGTTGTAGATCCCCCAGTCCAGCCCGCCATTGGCGGCATGCCGGTAATGCCGCGCGGCCTTGGGCAAATCCACCTCGCCACCCCAGCCATGCTCCAGGCAGCGCCCGAGCATGTTGTGGGCCATTGCGCTGCCCTGCTGCGCCGCAATACCGAACCAGGTCCGCGCCAACGCCGGATCCTTCTGGATCCCGCGCCCGTCCAGCAGCACCTGCCCAAGCAACGCCTGGGCCTCGACCACGCCCTCGCCCGCCGCCATCAACAGGGCCTGGGCCGCCTTCGCCGGGCTGTGTTCGAGCATCTGCGCCAGCTCATCGGGGCCAACCACTTCCTCACGCCGTAACTGCAATGCCATGTGTCAGACCTCGACCCAGCGCCGCAGCAGGTTGTGATAGGTGCCGGTCAGTTGCAGCAGCGAGGGATGGTCCGGCACATCGGCCGTGAGCTGCTGGATCGCGCTGTCCATTTCGAACAGCAAGGCGCGCTGGCTGTCCTCGCGCACCAGGCTCTGGGTCCAGAAGAACGCTGCGTACCGTGCGCCACGGGTCACCGGATTGACCCGATGCAGGCTGGTGCCCGGATACAGCACCATATCCCCCGCCGCCAGCTTGACCCGCTGCAGACCGTAGGTGTCCTGGATCTCCAGCTCGCCGCCGTCGTAGTCCTCCGGGTCGCTGAAGAACAGGGTCGAGGACAGGTCGGTACGCACCCGCTCCACACTGCCCTTGGGCTGGCGCACGGCATTGTCGATGTGGAAACCGAAGTTGCCGCCTTCGCGGTAGCAGTTGATCAATGGCGGAAACACCTTGTGCGGCAGCGCCGCCGACATGAAACGCGGGTTGCTCCATAACCGCTCGATCATTGCCGCCCCGATTTCCTTGGCCAGCGGGTGGCCCTCGGGCAGTTGCAGATTGTGCTTGGCCTTGGCCGACTGGTAACCCGCAGTGATCCTGCCGTCGGCCCAGTCGGTCTGCTCCAGTGCCTCGCGGATGCGCAGCACTTCCTCGCGATTGAACAGGCCGGGAATGTGTAAAAGCATGGCGATCTGGCACCTGGGCGGAAAAGATGCCAATGGTATTGATTCTTATCCAGCCATCACAAGCCCCAGCCGAGGGACGGCCGTTGATCCTTGGCAAAATTTCGTGAAAAAGATGTAAAGAATGTAAATGCAACACTTTCTCAATTGTGACTGCCAATCACTTGCTCTTATATTCGCCCCCCTCGAAACCTTGGGAGGGGGTCCACCTGATGTCGCGTCAATTCGTTCCAGCCACTGTCAGTTCGCCGCGCTTGCTCGCATCCGCCATCGGTGTCGCCATCACCGCCACGTCCGCTGCGCACCTGGCCTATGCCGACGAGCCAGCACCTGCCAAGCCGGCTGGTCCGTTGACCCTCGATGCCACCAGCATCAATGCCCAGGCCGAGCAGGCCAGCACCGACTATAAGGTCGAGCGCGCCTCCTCGCAGAAATACACCGCCCCGCTGGTCGATACGCCGCGCTCGGTCACCGTGGTTCCGCAACAGGTGCTCAAGGACACCAATGCCCTGACCCTGCAGGATGCCCTGCGCACCGTACCCGGCATTACCTTCGGCGCAGGCGAAGGCGGCAACCCGCAGGGCGACCGGCCATTCATCCGCGGTTTCGACGCGCAGAACGACACCTACATCGATGGCGTGCGCGATACCGGCGCGCAAACCCGCGAAATCTTCGCCGTGGAATCCATCGAAGTCAGCAAGGGCCCGAATTCGGCGGTCGGCGGCCGTGGCGCGGCCGGCGGCAGCATCAACCTGGTGAGCAAGAAAGCCCACCTGGGCAACTCGTTCGACGGCGGCTTCACCTGGGGCTCCGACCAGACCCAGCGCTACACCCTCGACGGCAACTATCAATTCAGCGACACCGTTGCCGGCCGCCTGAACCTGATGAGCCACGAAAGCAACGTCGCCGGCCGCGACAAAGTCAACTACGACCGCTGGGGCATCGCCCCGTCCCTGGCCTTCGGCCTGGGCACCGATACCCGGCTCAACCTCGACTGGTACCACGTCGAGAGCGACGACCTGCCGGACTCCGGCGTGCCCTACACCTACTCCGGCAGCAATCGCACCTCGGCCAACCCGGACAAGCCTTATTCCGGTGGCGACCACAGCAACTTCTACGGCCTGACCGACCGCGACTTCCGCAAGGCGCGCACCGATATCGCCACCATCGCCATCGAGCACGACCTGACCGACGCACTGACCATCAAGAACACCCTGCGCCACGGCAATTCGATGCAGGACTACATCCTGACCCAGCCCGACGACTCCAAGGGTAACGTCAACAACGGCAGCGTCTGGCGCCGGGCCAACACCCGGGTGGGCAACACCTCCACCACCACCAACCAGACCGACCTGTTTGGCGACATCTATATCGCCGGCTTCAAGAACAGCTTCTCCACCGGTATCGAGCTGAGCCGTGAAGAAAGCGAGCGTTCGACCTATGACGTCAATACCGACACCACGCCAGCGACCCCGATCACACCGACCGTGCCATCCAGCACCAATTGCACCCCGGCGATGATCGTATCCAGCGGCTACAACTGCACCTCGCTGAGCAACCCGAACCCGGACGATCCGTGGAACGGTTCGATCGCGCGCAACTACGGCGGCACCACCACCAAGGGCAAGACCCGCGCCCTCTATGTGTTCGACACCCTTGAGCTGACCCCCCAGTGGCTGGTCAACATGGGCCTGCGCTACGACCACTTCGACACCGAGTACCGCACCTACGGCGCCAACGGTGCCACCACCGTTAGCAAGACCGGCGTGCGCGCCGAGGGCAAGGACACCAGCGAATTCGTTACCGGCCAGTTGGGCCTGGTCTGGAAACCGGCCGACAACGGCAGCGTTTATGTCTCCTACGCCACCGCTGCTACCCCGCCAGGTGCAATGCTGGGTGAAGGCACGGAAGGCAACCTCCTGCCTAACAGCACCGATCGCAACGGCGTCCTGCTGGGCAGCGACATGGAGCCGGAAGAAACCACCAACTACGAAATCGGTACCAAGTGGGAGCTGCTGGACAACCGCCTGTCCTTGACCGGTGCGATCTTCCGCACCGAGAAGGACAACGCCCGCGTCCAGGTCAACACCAACACCTATGAAAACGTCGGCACCACCCGCGTAGACGGTATCGAGCTGTCGGCCAGCGGCAAGCTCACCGAGAAATGGCAGGTCTTCGCCGGCTACGCCTACATGGAAGGCCGGCAGATCGACGGCGGCCCGCTGGGTAAGGCCAACGACGGCAATCAACTGCCTAACCTGCCGAACAACTCCGCGAGCCTGTGGACCACCTACCAGATCACGCCGAAGTTCACCGTCGGTGGCGGCGCCTTCTACACCGATGAGGTGTTCGGCAACGTGGCCAACACCACCAAGGTCGACAGCTACGTGCGCTACGACGCCATGGCCGCCTACAAGCTGACCAAGAACGTCGACCTGCAACTGAACGTGCAGAACCTGACCAACGAGGTCTACTACGACAAGGCGTTCTCCACCCACTTCGCCAACCAGGCGGCGGGGCGTACCGCGCTGCTGACCACCAGCGTTCACTTCTAAGGTTTTCGCAGGTTTGGCCCTTGCCCCGTTCATTTCGATGAGCGGGGCTTTTGTGTATCAAGGCATGTGTATCAAGGCATAATGCGCGACTAATTCGCATTCCCAGAAAGATTTCCAGGTGGTCGATGTGCTGAAAAAGACGCTGTTCCAACTGCACTGGTTCTTCGGCATCACCGCCGGGCTGGTGCTCGCGCTGATGGGCATCACCGGGGCTGCGTACTCGTTCCAGGATGAAATCCTCCGGGCCATCAACCCGCAGGTGCTCAAGGTCCAGGTCCGCGAAGGCGGCGTGCTGGCCCCGGCGGAGCTGGTACGGCGGGTCGAGGAAAGCGAAGGCAAGAAGGTTTCGATGATCTGGGTCGAGACCAAGAGTGATGCCGCCGCGCGGATCTTCTTTACTCCGCCGCCGGGCGAGCGGCGTGGCCAGCTGCGCTATGTCGATCCTTATACCGGCGCCTTCCAGGGCGACGTGGTGGGCCAGGACTTTTTCAACCTGATGCTCAACCTGCACCGCTTCCTGACCCTCGGCGACACCGGCCGGCAGATCACCGGCGCCTGCACCCTGGTCCTGGTGTTCTTCTGCCTGTCCGGCCTGTATCTGCGCTGGCCGCGCCAGGCGCTGAACTGGCGTACTTGGCTGACCCTCGACTGGGCGAAGAAGGGCCGCGCCTTCAATTGGGACCTGCACGCAGTGTTCGGCACCTGGTGCCTACTGTTCTACCTGCTGTTCGCCCTGACCGGATTGTTCTGGTCCTACGAGTGGTACCGCGAGGGCTGAGCCGGTTGCTGGCGGACAAACCGCCGGCTGGCCAGCAGCAACAGAAACGCGAAGGCCGTGGCGGCCACGGCGGCCCGCCCAAGGCCGACCCGAACGCCCCGGCGCTGGTGGTGGACTACGACGCCATCTGGGCCGGCCTGCAAAAAGCCGCCGGCCCCGGCTTGACCGCTTATAACCTACGCCTGCCAGCGGCAGGCGGACAGCCGGCGATGCTCTTCTACCTGCTGGACGACGCAGCTCACGAACGCGCCCTCAACACCCTGACCATCGACCCGGCCAACGGCCAGGTGAAACGCCAGGAGGTGTACAACGACAAGTCGTTCAAGGCGCAATTGCTGACCAGCATCTATGCCCTGCACGTAGGCAGCTATTGGGGCCTGCCGGGTCGCATCATCCTGACCATCGCCAGCCTGGGCATGCCGCTGTTCTTCGTCACCGGCTGGCTGCTGTACCTCGACCGTCGCCGCAAGAAGCGCCAGATCCGTGCCGCGCGCAGTGGCCTGGCCCAGGGTAGCGACGAGGCCGGCGGCTGGCTGGTGGGCTTCGCCAGCCAGAGCGGTTTCGCCGAGCAACTGGCCTGGCAAAGCGCCGGGCAATTGCAGGCGGCCGGCCTGCCCGTGCGTGTGCAAGCGCTGGCGTCGCTGAGCGAGGACGACCTGCGCCAGGCCGGGCGGGCGCTGTTCGTGGTCAGCACCTTCGGCGACGGCGAGGCCCCGGACAGTGCCCGAGGATTCGAACGCAAGGTGCTGGGCCAGGCATTGTCGCTGCAAGGGCTGAACTACTCGTTGCTGGCCCTGGGCGATCGCCAGTACCCGCATTTCTGCGGCTTCGGTCGGCGCCTGCATGCCTGGCTCGGCGAGCGCGGCGCCCATGCCCGCTTCGCCCCGGTGGAAGTGGACAGCGCCGATCCGCTGGCGCTGCAACGCTGGCAGCAGCAGTTGGCAGAACTGAGCGGTAGCGTTGTGGTGCCGGTGTGGCAGGCGCCCGAATTTGCGCCATGGACATTGAAACATCGCGAACTGCTGAACCCGGGCAGCCAGGGCTCGCCGGTATTCCTTCTGGGCCTGACTGCGCCGACGCCGTCGCAATGGGAAGCGGGCGATCTGGTGGAAATCATGCCGCGTCAGGCACCGGCTACCGTCGAGCGCTTCCTCGAGGGTCTGGGGCTGGACGGTAACACTCAAGTGCAGCTGGCTGGCCTGGATGAATCACTGTCTGCCGCCCTCGCCGGCCGGCAACTGCCGGTCAGCCGCGAGCATCTGGTTGGCCTGCATGCCCAGGCGCTGGTGGATGCGCTGATTCCGATCGATGCGCGTGAGTATTCCATCGCTTCGATTGCGGCTGACGGCGTACTGGAACTGATCGTGCGTCAGGAACGGCACCCGGACGGCAGCCTGGGGCTGGGGTCTGGCTGGCTGACCGAGCATATGGCGCTGGGCAGCACCGTCAGCCTGCGTCTGCGTCGCAACAGCGGTTTCCATCTGCCGACGGATGCGGTGCCGATGATCCTGATCGGCAACGGCACCGGACTGGCGGGGTTGCGCAGCTTGCTCAAGGCGCGGATCGCGGCGGGCGAGCAGCGTAACTGGCTGTTGTTCGGAGAACGCAATGAAGCCCATGACTTCCACTGCCGGGACGAACTGCAAGGCTGGCTGGCCACTGGCGACTTGGCACGCCTGGACCTGGCGTTCTCGCGGGACCAGGCGGAAAAGGTGTATGTGCAGGACCTGTTGCTGCAGCGGGGCGAGGAACTGAAGCGCTGGCTGGCCGACGGTGCGGCGATCTATATCTGCGGCAGTTTGCAGGGGATGGCGGGTGGCGTGGATGCGGCGCTCAACGGGTTGCTCGGTGAGGCGGCTGTGGAAGAGTTGATCGAGCTGGGGCGCTATCGCCGGGACGTCTACTGAGCATTTGAGGGCCTCATCGCTGGCAAGCCAGCTCCCACAGGGATTTGTGGGAGCTGGCTTGCCAGCGATAGCGCCCTCAGGAACTCAGTGAAGCTCGAAGGTATCGGCATCCAGGTTCGCCGGAAAACGCGTCCGGTAGGCCGCCAGGTCCGCCGAACTCAGCACCACGGTAAACACCCCGTCCGCTTCCCCCGCACTCAGCAGGCTTTCACCCTGGAAATCCAGCACCTGGCTGTCGCCGCTATAGGCGAAGCCCTTGCCGTCCGTGCCGACCCGGTTCACCGCCGCCACGTAGCACAGGTTCTCGATGCCCCGCGCCGGCAGCAATCGGTTCCAGTGCTGGCGGCGCGCCGCCGGCCAGTTGGCGGTGTACAGCAGCAGGTCGGTGTCCTGGGCGTCGCGGCTCCACACCGGGAAACGCAGGTCGTAGCAGATCAGCGGACGGATCCGCCAGCCCTTGAGTTCGAACTGCACCTGGCGCTCGCCCGGGGTGTAGTGCTTGTGCTCGCCGGCCATGCGGAACAGGTGGCGCTTGTCGTAGTGCAGGATCTCGCCGTCCGGACGCGCCCAGAGCAGGCGATTGCGGTGGCTGCCATCGGCGGCCTGGATGATCACGCTGCCGGTGATCACCGCATCGAGGCGCCTGGCCTGGGCTTTGAGCCAGGCGTAGGTGGGGCCGTTTTCCGGCTCGGCGAGGCGTTCGGACTCCATGGAGAAACCGGTGGTGAACATCTCCGGCAGGATCACCAGGTCAGCGCCTTTGGCCTGGTCCAGCAAGGCTTCGAAGTGCTCGTAATTGCCCTGGCGGTCCTGCCAGACCAGGCTGGTCTGGACCAGGGCAACGCTCAGGTTGGGCAGATTGCTCAGATCGCGCATAGTTTTTCCGCTGCCTCGCGCAGCGTCTCCTCGCGTTTGGCGAAACACAGGCGCACCAGGCGCTGCTCGGGAATGGGTTGCTGGTAGAACACCGACACAGGGATCGTCGCCACGCCATGCTCGCGGGTCAGCCACAGGGCCATGTCGACATCATTGAGGTCAGGGCGGATGGCCGAATAGTCCACCAACTGGAAATAGGTGCCCGCCGAACGCTTGAAGCTGAAACGGGACGGGCCAAGCAGATCGCAGAACAGATCGCGCTTGGCCTGGTAGAAGGCAGGCAATTGCTCGATATGCTCGGGATGTTCGGCCATGAAGTCGGCCAGCGCCCACTGCAGCGGGGTCACGCCGCAGAAATTGACGTACTGGTGGACCTTGCGCAGTTCGCCGCTCAGTGCCGGCGGCGCAACGACGTAACCGGTTTTCCAGCCGGTGACGTGGTAGGTCTTGCCGAACGAGCTGACCACGAATGCCCGCGGGTACAGGGCTTCATGGCTCAGCACACTGGCATGGGCGACGCCGTCGAACACCAGGTGTTCGTAGACTTCGTCGCTGATCAGGTAGATATCCCGGTCGGCGATCAGGGCCGCCAGTTGATCGAGATCGGCACGGGTGATCAGGGCGCCGCTGGGGTTGTGCGGCGAGTTGATGATGATCATGCGCGTACGCGGGCCCAGAGCATCGCTGAACTTCTGCCAGTCGATGCTGAAATCCACCGGGTCCAGTTGCACATGCACGCAACGGCCACCGGCCAGTTCCACCGAAGGTTCGTAGCTGTCGTAGCTGGGGTCGAAGACGATGACTTCATCACCGCTGCGGATCACCGCCTGGATGGCGCAGAAGATGCCTTCGGTAGCCCCGGGAACGATGGTCACTTCATGGTCGGCATCGACACCGACGCCGTAATGCCGGGCGATCTTGGCCGCGACCTGCTGGCGCAACGCGGGCAGGCCGGTCATCGGCGAATACTGGTTATGCCCGGCGCTGACATGCCGCCCCACCGCATCGAGCAGGGCCTGCGGGCCATTGAAATCCGGGAAACCCTGGGACAGGTTCAACGCTCCGGTCTGCACCGCGAGCTGAGACATGGTAGTGAAGATGGTCGTGCCGACATTCGGCAGCTTGCTGCTGATCATGAAGCCCTCTTTCCTGCGGACCCGGCCCAGGCACGGTAAGCCATCGAGCATAGCGGATCGGACAGTCAGGAAAAAGGTTGAAACACAAGGCCGGCGGCGCGGGTGCACGCCCGCGCCGCCGCGAGATTACTTGCGCTTGTCCTTGCGCTTCTTCTCGGCCTTCTTGTGGTGCGACATCAACCGGCGCTTCTTGTTGACCTGGCGGTCGGTGAGGGTGTTCTTGTTACCCTCGAACGGGTTGTCGCTGCCCTTGTACTCGATGCGGATCGGCGTACCGACCAGCTTGAGCACGCGGCGGTAGGTATTTTCCAGGTAACGCGAGTACGAGCGCGGTACCTTCTCCACCTGGTTGCCGTGGATCACGATGATTGGCGGGTTGGCGCCACCAAGGTGGGCGTAGCGCAGCTTGATGCGACGGCCGTTGACCATCGGCGGCTGGTGCTCGCTGACCGCGTCTTCGAGGATCTGGGTCAGGCGGCTGGTGGGCCAGCGGGTGACCGCCGACTTGAAGGAGTTCTGCACCGACTGGTACAGGTTGCCCACGCCGGTGCCGTGCAGCGCCGAAATGAAGTGGATGTCGGCGAAGTCGACGAAGAACAGCCGGCGTTCCAGTTCGGTCTTCACGTAGTCGCGCTCGCTCGGCTGCATGCCGTCCCACTTGTTCAGGGCGATGACGATGGCGCGACCGGCTTCCAGTGCGAAGCCCAGCAGGTTGAGGTCATGATCGACCACGCCTTCCCGGGCATCCATGACGAAGATCACCACGTTGGCGTCCTTGATCGCCTGGAGCGTCTTCACCACCGAGAACTTCTCGACTTCCTCATGGATCTTGCCGCGCTTGCGCACGCCGGCGGTGTCGATCAGGGTGTACTTCTCTTCGTTGCGCTCGAAGGGAATGTAGATGCTGTCGCGGGTGGTGCCGGGCTGGTCGTAGACCACCACGCGCTCTTCGCCGAGCATGCGGTTGACCAGGGTCGACTTGCCGACGTTGGGCCGACCGATGATGGCGATCTTGATGCCGTCCTTCTCGCTCGGGCCGGGAATGCGCGTGGCTTCCTCGCCTTCGGCGACGTTCTCGTCGAGGGACTCTTCTTCCTGGTCGCGCGGCACGTCACCGAGCACCGTCTCCATCAGGGCATTGATGCCGCGGCCTTGCGAACCGGCAACCGGAATGGCGTTGCCCATGCCCATGGGGGCGAATTCGGCGCGGGCGGTGTCCGGATCGATGTTGTCGATCTTGTTCGCCACCAGGAACGACTGCTTGTTCCGCTTGCGCAGGTGCTCGGCAATCATCTGGTCGGCGGCGGTCAGGCCGGCACGGGCATCAACCAGGAACAGCACATAGTCGGCTTCTTCGATGGCCATGAGCGACTGCTCGGCCATTTTCTCGTCCATGCCCGCCTCGTCACCGGTGATACCGCCGGTGTCGATCAGGATGTAGGAACGGCCCTGCCAGCGCGCTTCGCCGTACTGGCGGTCGCGGGTCAGGCCCGAGAGATCGCCGACGATGGCGTCGCGAGTCTTGGTCAGGCGGTTGAACATGGTGGACTTGCCGACGTTCGGGCGACCCACCAGGGCGATTACGGGAACCATGCGGCTCTCCATTGGGTAAATTCAAGAAATACAAAGGCCGCTGCGAGGCAGCGGCCGAAGTTGCGGGCAACGTCTCTCGACGTCGCGGCCCGGGGCCCGAAAGCCCCAAGCATAGACTTACTTGATGGTCAGCGCCTCGAGCGTACCGCTGTTGCCAAACACGTAGATCATGTTGCCTTCGACCAGCGGACGGGCACGCAGGCCATCGCTGTCGATGCGCTCGCGACCGACGAAACGACCGTCCACCTGGCTGAGCAGGTGCAGGTAGCCTTCGAAGTCACCGACCGCCACGTAGCTGGAGAAGACTTCCGGCGCCGACAACTGACGGCGGGCCATCTGGTCATTGCTCCACAGTGCCGAGGACGAACGCTCGTCGATGCCTTCGACGGTGCCCGAGGCCTCGCTCACGTAGACGTTGCCGAAGCCCTGGGCCACACCGGTGTAGCTGGAGGCATCACGCTGCCACAGCACTCGGCCGGACTCCAGGTCCAGGCCGGCGACGCGGCCCTGGTAGGTGGCGACGTACAGGGTGCCGCCGGACAGCAGCAGGCCGCCGTCGATGTCGACCACGCGGTCCAGCTCCGAACGACCCTGCGGGATGGCAACGCGTTGCTCCCACACAGGTACGCCGTTGCTGGTGTCCAGGGCGATTACCTTGCCGCTGGACAGGCCGGCCACCGCCAGGCGGTTGGTCACGATCGGCGCACCGGTACCGCGCAGGGTCAGGACCGCAGGCGTGCTGTCGTAGATCCAGCGACGGTCGCCAGTGGCGGCGTCGAGGCCGATCAGGCGGTCGTCCTGGGTCTGCACGACCACCACGTCACCGTTGGTGGCCGGCGGGGCCAGCACTTCGCTGGTCACCCGGGCAGTCCATTTCTGCTCGCCGGTGCTGGAGTCGAGGGCGATCACCTCGCCCTTGAGGGTGCCCAGCAGGACCATGCCGTAGCCCACGCCGACGGCGCCGGAGACCGGTTTTTCCAGGTCCTTCTTCCAGATCACGTCGCCGTTCATGCGATTGAGCGACATGACCACGCCGGTCACGTCGGACGCGTAGATGCGGTCGTTCTCGATGGCCGGAACCAGCATGTTGTAAGTTTCGCCCTGACCGTCACCGATCGAGCGGCTCCACTGCTTCTGCAAGACCACCTCTTCGGTGAACTTGGTCAGCTCGGCCGGAGGCAGTTCCTTCTTGCTGTTGCTGCTGCAACCCGCGGCCAGGATGGCCAGGGTCAGCACTGCTGCATGTTTCCAACCGATCACGTCACGCATCCCCTTTGGCCAGGTCGTCGAGCTTGAGTTGCAGGCCACCTACCGCGTCGTCATCCGACAGCGCGGCCTTGGCCTTTTCGTATGCAGCATGCGCCTCGTCGGCACGGCCCAGTTGCACCAGCAGGTCGCCCTTGAGCTCCTCGCGGGTGGCAACGAACGCCTTGTCGGCGTCGCCGTCGAGCAGTTTCAGGGCCTCCTCGGCCTTGTTCTGCGCACCCAGCACGCGCGCCAGGCGCTGGCGGGAAATCTCGCCAAGAGTCGCGTCGGCCGGCTTGTCGTAGATGCTCTTCAGCTCGGCGGCAGCGTCGTCCAGCTTGCCGCTGTCCACCGCCACCTTGGCGACGAACAGGCTGCCGTACTGGGCGTAGGCGGTTCCACCGAACTCGCTTTTCAGCTTGCCCGACAGCTCGGCGACCTTGGCCGTGTCCGGCGTGCCGGTCGGCGTCAGGGTGGTTTCCAGCAGAGCCTGGTAAAGGTTCGAGGCGCCTTGCGACTGGTTGTTCTGGTACTTGTGCCAGGCCTGCCAGCCAAACACCGCCACCAAGGCCAGCAGACCGCCAGTTACCAGTGGCTTGCCGTTACGCTCCCACCAGTCCTTGAACGCGGCCAGTTGTTCATCATCGGTACTCGACACCCCAATACTCCTTTCGACAATTCGGTCAGTGGGCGCTTACGCCTGCGCGAGGGAAGCTTCCAGGTGCTCGGCCAGAGCATCCCAGGCAATGTTTTGTTGTTCACCCTGACCACGCAGGGGTTTGAAACCTACCACTTGTTGCGCCAGTTCGTCCTCTCCGAGGATCAGGGCGTACAGGGCATTGCTCTTGTCGGCCTTCTTGAACTGGCTCTTGAAACTGCCGCCACCGGCATTGACCTGCAGGCGCAGCCCCGGCAGGCGGTCGCGCAGGCGCTCGCTCAGTTGCAGGCCGGCCAGCTCGGCGGCGTCACCGAAGGCGCAGAGATAGACGTCGATCTGGCGGGAAATCGATTCCGGCACCAGTTCGAGGGTTTCCAGCAGCAGGATCAGGCGCTCGATACCCATGGCAAAACCGACGCCCGGGGTCGGCTTGCCGCCCATCTGCTCGACCAGGCCGTCGTAGCGGCCACCGGCGCAGACGGTGCCCTGGGCGCCGAGCTTGTCGGTGACCCACTCGAACACGGTCTTGCTGTAGTAGTCGAGGCCGCGCACCAGCTTGGTGTTGATCACGTACGGAATGCCGGCGACATCGAGGCGGGCCTTGAGGCCTTCGAAGTGCACGCGGGACGCTTCGTCCAGGTAGTCTTCCAGCTTCGGCGCGCCGACCAGGGCGGCCTGGGTGCCGGCGTCCTTGCTGTCGAGGATGCGCAGCGGGTTGCTCTTCAGGCGGCGCTGGCTGTCTTCGTCCAGTTGGTCAAGGCGGGCGGACAGGAACTCCACCAGGGCGTCGCGGTAGCGGGCCCGGGCCTCGCTGGTACCCAGGCTGTTCAGCTCCAGGGTGACGGCGTCGCGCAGGCCCAGCAGGCCCCACAGGCGCCAGGTCAGGGCGATCAGCTCGGCATCGATGTCCGGCCCTTCGAGGTTGAACACCTCGATGCCGATCTGGTTGAACTGGCGATAACGGCCTTTCTGCGGGCGCTCGTGGCGGAACATCTGGCCGATGTACCAGAGTTTCTGCACTTCGCCGTTGCCGCTGATGCCGTGCTCCAGCACCGCACGCACGCAGGACGCGGTGCCTTCCGGGCGCAGGGTCAGGGAGTCGCCGTTGCGGTCGGTGAAGGTGTACATCTCTTTTTCGACGATGTCGGTCACTTCACCGATGGAGCGCTTGAACAGCTCGGTGAATTCGACGATCGGCATGCGGATCTGGCGGTAGCCATAGGTGTCCAGCAGGCCCGCCACGGTGCTTTCGAAGTAGCGCCACAGGGGCGTCTGCTCGGGCAGGATGTCGTTCATGCCACGGATGGCTTGCAGCGATTTGCTCACGAAAGGTCCTTAACGAAATCTGTAGCGGTCAACCGCGGGCAATCAGTGCCGCGTCGGCCTCGGCCTTCTCGGCCGCTTTCTGGCGGATGAGCCTCTCGAGGTCGTCCACCAGGTTGTCATTGGTCAGCTTCTGTGCCGGCTTGCCGTCGATGTAGACCAGGTTCGGCGTGCCGCCGGTCAGGCCGACATGGGCTTCCTTGGCTTCGCCAGGGCCGTTGACCACGCAGCCGATCACCGCGACATCCATGGGCACCAGCAGGTCTTCCAGACGGCCTTCCAGCTCGTTCATGGTCTTGACCACATCGAAGTTCTGCCGCGAGCAGCTCGGGCAAGCGATGAAGTTGATGCCGCGGGAACGCAGGTGCAGCGACTTGAGGATGTCGTAGCCGACCTTCACTTCCTCGACCGGGTCGGCCGCCAGCGAGATGCGGATAGTATCGCCAATCCCGTCGGCGAGCAGCATACCGAGGCCGACCGCCGATTTCACCGTGCCCGAACGCAGGCCACCGGCTTCGGTGATACCCAGGTGCAAGGGCTGGACAATCTGCTTGGCCAGCAGCCGGTAGGCTTCGACGGCCATGAACACGTCGGAGGCCTTCACGCTGACCTTGAAGTCCTGGAAATCAAGACGATCGAGGTGCTCCACGTGACGCAGCGCCGACTCCACCAGCGCGGCCGGGGTCGGTTCGCCGTACTTCTTCTGCAGGTCCTTTTCCAGCGAGCCTGCGTTGACGCCGATGCGGATCGGGATGCCACGGTCGCGGGCGGCATCGACCACCGCGCGCACACGGTCTTCGCGGCCGATGTTGCCCGGATTGATGCGCAGGCAATCGACGCCCAGTTCGGCGACACGCAGGGCGATGCGGTAGTCGAAGTGGATGTCGGCGACCAGCGGCACGCTGACCTGCTGCTTGATGCGACCGAAGGCCTCGGCGGCGTCCATGTCCGGGACCGAGACGCGGACGATGTCCACGCCGGCATCGATCAACCGGTTGATCTGCGCCACGGTGGCAGCGACATCGTTGGTGTCGGTGTTGGTCATGCTCTGGACGGCGATGGGAGCATCGCCGCCGACAGGTACGTTACCCACCCAGATTTTCCGGGATTCGCGACGCTTGATCGGAGATTCGCCGTGCATGAGTTACTGCCCCAACTTCAGGCGAGCGGTCTCGCCACTGGTGAACGGTGCGATATCGACGGCCTGGCCGTTGTAGCTGACCTGCGCACCACGGGCCACGCCCAGGCGCACGGCGAAAGGCGGCTTGCCAGCGAGCTCGAGGTTTTCGCCCTTGCGCTTGATACCGCTGTAGAGGAGCTTGCCGTTGCCGTCGGTAACCGAGGTCCAGCAATCGGCGGTGAACTGGATGCTGACCTGGCCGTTGCCTGCAACAGGGGCTGCCGATACGGAAGGTGCGGGAATGGCAGGTGCTGGAGTGGCCGGCACGGCTGGCGCGGGTGCGGTGGCCGCCGGAGCGACCGGCGTGACCGGTGCCGGCGTGGCCGCAGCATGGGCGGCCGGCGCAGTGGCGGCTGCCGGAGCGGCCGGCGCGGCGGTTGCGGCTGGCGTGCTGGTCACCGGCGCCGCCGGGGCTTGCGATGCAGTTTCGCCTGCCGGCGCTGGCTCGGTGACCGGAGCAACGGTTTCAGGCTGCTGCGCCTCGGTCACGGCCTGGTCTTCAGGCTCGTCCAGCGGGTGAATCTGGGTAGTGCCGTCGGCGCTTTCCACTTCGATGTGTTCCGGCGCGGCGCTGAACAGGTCCCTGGTGGCGTTCGCGCTCTGGTCTTTCCACCAGACGAAACCACCGCCAATGACCACCACCAGCAACAGCAGGCTGACGATGCGCAGGATGTTGTGGGACAGGCGCACCGGCTCCTCGATGCGCCCAAGGGCGTGCACGTCGCTGCCCTGGGCATGGGTGCCGGTGCACAGGTCGAAGGCCTGGACCAGGGCGGCCTGGTCCATGTCGAGCAGTTTGGCGTAGGCGCGGATATAGCCGCGGGCGAAGGTATGCCCCGGCAGCTTGTCGAAGGCGCCGGCCTCGAGGTTGTTCAGGGAACTCACGGTCAGGTTGAGCTTGCGGGCCACTTCGGCCTGCGACCAGCCCCGGCTTTCACGGGCCTGGCGCAGGGTCTCACCGGGATTTTCGCGAGTCGCTGCTGCTGCTTCGGGATGCGCCGCTTTCATCATTGCTCCGACAGGTATTGCTGATATTCCGGCGTACCGGGATAAAGTCGTTGTAATTGCAGGCCCAGTTCGGCGGCCTTGTTTCGTTCATCGAAGACGGTCGCCAGGCGATTGCCGAGCAACAGGCTGCGGGCGCTCGGTTCACTCAGCCGGCTGTGCCGGTCGTAGAACTCGCGAGCTGGCACATAATGCCTGTCTTCGTAAGACATCTCAGCCATTTCCAGCAATGCACGCGGCTGCTGGCGGTTGAGACGCAAAGCCTTTTCCAGGTATTCCCGCGCCTGGTCGCGCTGGCCCATGCGCAGGGCCGTCAGCCCGAGGTTCTCGAACACCCGGGACCGCTCAGGATACAGGGTATCGGCCGAAGCCTGGCGAAACATCTGCTGCGCCTTGGCATATTGCCCCTGGGCGTAGAGAAAACTGCCGTAGTTGTTACGGATTCGCGCATCGTGGGGGCTGGCCGACAGGGCCTGGCGGAAGTGCCGGTCGGCCAGCCCGGTTTCGCCTTCACGCTGGAACACCAGGGCCAGGGCCGCATTGACCTCGGCGTCGTTGCCGCCCAGGTCGAGGGCCTGTTTCAAGGGAACCTTGGCGCGCTCGGTATAGCCTTGCTGCAGATAACCCAACCCCAACTGCACGTAGGCCTGGCGGGCCTCGTCGCGCCTTGCCTGCGGGCCGGGACCGCCGTAGCTGACGCAGCCGCTCAGCAGCGTCGTCAGCAGAACAAGCGGCAGCGCGGCGCGCAGGGTCATGGCCGCCCTCGTCTCAGTTGCCCGCCACGCCGCTGGAATCGGCGTCGGCGTTCAGTTGCCGCACGGCGATGTAGCGCTCACTGCGACGGGTACGGTCCATTACCTGGCCGACCAGCTGACCGCACGCGGCGTCGATGTCCTCGCCGCGGGTGGTGCGCACGGTCACGTTGTAGCCGGCGTTGTGCATGTAGTCCTGGAAACGGCGGATCGCATTGTTGCTCGGCCGCTCGTAACCGGAATGCGGGAACGGGTTGAACGGGATCAGGTTGATCTTGCACGGAACGTCCTTCAACAGTTCGGCCATTTCCTTCGCATGTTCGAGCTGGTCGTTGACGTCCTTGAGCAGGGTGTACTCGATGGTCAGCACGCGCTTCTCGCCGAGTTCCGACATGTAGCGCATGCAGGAGTCGAGGACGACCTTGAGCGGGTACTTCTTGTTGATCGGCACCAGTTCGTTGCGCAGCGCGTCGTTCGGCGCGTGCAGCGAGAGGGCCAGGGAGACGTCGATGTGCTTGGCCAGCTCATCGATCATCGGCACCACGCCGGAGGTGGACAGGGTCACCCGGCGCTTGGAGATGCCATAGCCGAGGTCGTCCATCATCAGGTGCATGGCGGCGACCACGTTGTCGAAGTTCAGCAGCGGCTCGCCCATGCCCATCATCACCACGTTGGTGATGGCGCGGTCGATGGTGGCCGGTACGGAGCCGAACGACTTGTTGGCAATCCACACCTGGCCGATGACTTCGGCGGCGGTGAGGTTGCTGTTGAATCCTTGCTTGCCGGTGGAGCAGAAACTGCAGTCCAGGGCGCAACCGGCCTGGGACGATACGCACAACGTACCGCGCTTGCCCTGGGGGATGTAGACGGTTTCGACGCAACTGCCGGAGGCCACGCGCACGACCCATTTGCGGGTACCGTCCGCGGAGATGTCCTCGCTGACCACTTCGGGCCCGCGGATCTCGGCGCAGTTCTTGAGCTTTTCGCGCAACGCCTTGCCGACGTTGGTCATGGCGTCGAAATCATCGACGCCAAAGTGGTGAATCCACTTCATTACCTGACCGGCACGGAAGCGCTTCTCCCCTATCGAGTCGAAGAACTTTTCCATTTCCGGCTGGGTCAGCCCCAACAGGTTAGTCTTGCCAGTAGATGTCGTCATGGATTCACCCTCACCCGAAAGCCTTGGCTTAGCGAGTGGTTACCTCGGTAGCTGCGAAGAAGTAGGCGATTTCGCGAGCGGCAGCGGCTTCGGAGTCCGAACCGTGGACGGCGTTGGCGTCGATGGACTCGGCGAAGTCGGCGCGGATGGTGCCTGGAGCAGCTTCTTTAGGGTTGGTAGCGCCCATCAGCTCACGGTTGCGAGCGATGGCGTTCTCGCCTTCCAGAACCTGGACAACGACCGGACCGGAAGTCATGAAGGCAACCAGGTCACCGAAGAAACCGCGCTCTTTGTGCTCGGCGTAGAAGCCTTCGGCCTCGGCCTTGGACAGTTGCTTGATTTTCGAGGCGACGATTTTCAGGCCGGCGTCTTCGAAGCGGGTGGTGATCTTGCCGATCACGTTCTTGGCAACGGCGTCAGGCTTGATGATCGAGAAAGTACGTTGAACAGCCATGGTGTAACTCCAGAAACAGTAAGTGATGCGAAAAATTAAACCCGCGAATTATACGCGGGTTCAGGGGATTGCCTAACCTGCCGAGTGCGCTCAGTCGGCTTCTTCGATCCAGGCGGCCTGGATGGCTTCCAGGACCTTCTCGCCACCGCGTGCCGGATCGTCGTTGAAGTCTGGCAATGCCAGCACCCAGCGGTGCAGATCGACGAAATTCACGTAACGAGGATCGACTTCCGGCTTGCTTTCGGCAAGCTGGATGGCGATTTCAAGTACATCAATCCATTTCAGGCTCATGTCGGGCTCCAGGATCAATGCGGCGCTTCGGCGGCGTGGTTGAGCGAATACTTGGGAATCTCGATGGTCAGGTCCTGGTCACCGACCTTGACCTGGCAGGCCAGGCGCGACTGCGCTTCCAGGCCCCAGGCCTTGTCCAGCATGTCTTCTTCCAGCTCGTCGGCTTCCTCGACCGAGTCGAAGCCCTTGCGCACGATGCAGTGGCAGGTGGTGCAGGCGCACACGCCGCCGCAGGCGCTTTCGATCTCGATGTGATGGTCATGGGCCAGTTCGAGAATGGACGTCCCCGGCGCCGCCTCGACGGTCAGGCCATCCGGGCAGAACTTCTCGTGGGGCAGAAATGTAACCTGCGGCATCAGTTATCCTCGATCTCATTCAGGTTGCGCCCGGCCAGTGCGGCTTTGACCGTCGAATCAAGACGCCGGGCGGCAAAGGCATCGGTCACCTGCGACAGACGCTTGGTCTGCTGCTCGATGGCCGCGCCATCGGTGCCGGTCATCAAATCACGCAAGTCTTGCATCTGTTGTTCGATCGCAGCGCGCTCTTCGGCGTCCAGCAGGCGCTCGCCGTCGGCGTCGAGGGCGCCCTGCACCGCTTCGAGCAGGCGCTCGGCATCCACCTGGTGCTCGCGCAACTGCCGTGCGGCCTTGTCGTTGCCGGCGTGCTCGAAAGAGTCCTTGAGCATGCGGGCGATCTCGCCATCGGTCAGGCCATACGACGGCTTGACCTGGATGCTCGATTCCACGCCCGAACCCAGCTCCCGCGCCGAAACACTGAGCAGGCCGTCGGCATCGACCTGGAAGGTCACGCGGATCTTCGCCGCACCGGCGACCATGGCCGGGATGCCGCGCAATTCGAAGCGCGCCAGGGAACGGCAGTCGCTGATCAGCTCGCGCTCCCCCTGCAGCACGTGGATCATCATTGCCGACTGGCCGTCCTTGTAGGTGGTGAACTCCTGGGCACGGGCAACCGGGATGGTGGTGTTGCGCGGAATCACCTTCTCCATCAGCCCGCCCATGGTCTCCAGCCCCAGGGACAGCGGAATCACGTCCAGCAACAGCAGTTCGCCGCCATCACGCTGATTGCCGGCCAGGGTATCGGCTTGGATCGCGGCGCCTATGGCAACCACCTGGTCCGGGTCGATATCGGTCAGCGGCTGGCGGCCGAACAGCTCGCCAACGGCGCTGCGCACGCGCGGGACACGGGTCGAGCCACCGACCATGACCACGGCACTGACTTCTTCCAGCTCGACACCGCTGTCGCGCACGGCACGGCGGCAGGCCTTGAGGCTGCGGGCGATCATCGGCTCGATCAGCGCATCGAAGGCGGCGCGGGTGAGCTCGGCCTGCCAGTCGCCGTAGCTGACGGTGACGGCTTCGGCGTCGGTCAGCGCTTCCTTGGCTGCGCAAGCGGTCTCCAGGAGGCGGCGCTGGGCGCTAGGGTCGAGATCGGAGGACAGGCCAGCGGATTCCATGATCCAGGTGGCGATGGCGTAGTCGAAGTCATCGCCGCCCAGGGCAGTATCACCACCGGTGGCCAGCACTTCGAAGACCCCGCCAGTCAGGCGCAGGATGGAAATATCGAAGGTGCCGCCGCCCAGGTCGTAGATGGCCACCACGCCTTCGGCCTTCTGGTCCAGGCCATAGGCCACGGCCGCAGCGGTGGGCTCGTTGAGCAGGCGCAGCACGTTCAGCCCGGCCAGGCGCGCGGCGTCCTTGGTGGCCTGGCGCTGGGCGTCGTCGAAATAGGCCGGAACGGTGATCACCGCACCGACCAGCTCGCCGCCGAGGGTCGCTTCGGCACGCTGGCGCAGCACCTTGAGGATATCGGCCGAGACTTCCACCGGGCTCTTCGGCCCCTGGACAGTTTCGATGAACGGCATGTGCGACTCGCCGCCAACGAAGCGGTACGGCAGTTGCTCGCCCAGTTGCTTGACGTCCGCCAGGCCGCGCCCCATCAGGCGCTTGACCGAAAGGATGGTGTTCAGCGGATCGGCCGACGCCGCGTCGCGGGCGCTGTGGCCGACATCGATGCGATCGGCGTGGTAGCGCACCGCGGACGGCAGGATCACCCGGCCTTCGGCATCGGGCAACGGAGCGGAAAGACCACTGCGCAGGGCAGCGACCAGCGAATTGGTGGTGCCAAGGTCGATACCCACGGCCAGGCGACGCTGGTGGGGTTGAGGGCTCTGACCGGGTTCGGCGATCTGCAGTAGGGCCATGCTTATCTGAATACCAAAGGTGCCGCCAGCGGCGACACCGGGTTAATCGTCGAGGCGCTCTTCCAGCTGGCGCACTTCATAGGCGAGCTTGTCGAGGAACTGCATGCGGCGCATCAGGCGCTCGGCCTGGTCACGCTGCGCGGCGTCGTTCCAGCACGCGGCGAACTCCTCGTTGAGGGCTTCCTGGGCGACCTTCAGGCGACGCTTGAAGGCGGCGACACCGTCGAGGTCGGCACTGTCCTGGAGATCCTCGAGCTCTTCGCGCCATTGCATCTGCTGGAAGAGAAACTCGGGGTCGTGGACCGTGACTTCCTGCGGCACTTCGTGACCGCTGATCGCCAACAGGTAACGCGCCCGACGGGGCGCGCTCTTGAGGGTCTGGTAGGCCTCGTTGAGGCCGGCGGAACGCTCCAGCGCCAAGCGCTGTTCGCGCTCGCTGGCGTCGGCGAAGCGGTCCGGATGCACCGCGCGGGCCAGCTCGCGGTAGCGAGTGGCCAGCTGGTCCAGGTCCAGACGGAAGTCCGGTTGCAGGTCAAACAGGGCGAAATGACAAGGAGTACCCACGCGCAGCCTCAAACGTTGAAGCTTTCGCCGCAGCCACACTCACCGCGCACGTTGGGGTTGTTGAACTTGAAGCCTTCGTTCAACCCTTCCTTGACGAAGTCCAGCTCGGTGCCGTCGAGGTAGACCAGGCTTTTCGGGTCGATGATGACCTTCATGCCGTGGCTTTCGAAGACCTGGTCTTCGGCATTCGGCTCGTCGACGAATTCCAGCACGTAGGCCAGACCGGAGCAGCCGGTAGTACGGACGCCCAGGCGAATGCCGTCACCTTTGCCGCGTCCTTCGAGGGAGCGCCGCACATGGTTGGCGGCGGCTTCTGTCATGCTGATAGCCATCGGGACTCCTTGACCTGCAACAGGCGGGTTAGATCAAACCTTTCTTCTGCTTGTAATCGCGAACGGCCGCCTTGATGGCGTCCTCGGCGAGCACCGAGCAGTGGATCTTCACCGGCGGCAGGGCCAGTTCTTCGGCCAGCTGGGTGTTCTTGATGGTTTCGGCTTCGTCCAGGGTCTTGCCCTTCATCCACTCGGTGGCGAGGGAGCTGGAAGCGATGGCCGAACCGCAGCCGTAGGTCTTGAACTTGGCGTCTTCGATGACGCCCTGCTCGTTGACCTTGATCTGCAGGCGCATCACGTCGCCGCACGCCGGAGCGCCGACCATGCCGGTGCCGACATCCGGATCCTCGGCGTTCATCTTGCCGACGTTACGCGGGTTTTCGTAGTGGTCGATGACCTTTTCACTGTATGCCATGGTGCAATTCCTTCCTCATCAGGGAGCCGCTCTTGCTGGCGACTACTTAGTGCGCAGCCCACTCGATCTTGGAGATGTCGACGCCGTCTTTGTACATGTCCCACAGCGGCGACAATTCGCGCAGCTTGGTAACGGCCTCGCAGACTTTCTGCGCGGCGTAGTCGATTTCTTCTTCGGTGGTGAAGCGGCCGAAGGTGAAACGGATCGAGCTGTGCGCCAGCTCGTCGTTGCGGCCCAGGGCGCGCAGGACGTAGGACGGCTCGAGGGATGCCGAAGTACAGGCGGAACCGGACGACACGGCCAGGTCCTTGAGCGCCATGATCAGCGACTCGCCTTCGACATAGTTGAAGCTCAGGTTCAGGTTGTGCGGGATACGCGAAGTCAGGCTGCCGTTGACGTACAGCTCTTCCAGGCCTTGTACCTGCTTGAAGAAGCGATCGCTCAGGGCCTTGATGCGCACGTTCTCGCTGGCCATCAGCTCCTTCGCCACGGCGAAGGCCTCGCCCATGCCGACGATCTGGTGGGTAGCCAGGGTGCCGGAGCGCATGCCGCGCTCGTGACCGCCACCGTGCATCGCCGCTTCCAGGCGTACGCGAGGCTTGCGGCTGACGTACAGCGCGCCGATGCCTTTGGGGCCGTAGGTCTTGTGGGCGGAGAACGACATCAGGTCGACTTTCAGCTTCTGCAGGTCGATCTCGACCTTGCCGGTGGACTGGGCCGCATCGACATGGAACAGCACGCCGCGGGAGCGGGTCAGCTCGCCGATGGCCGCGATGTCGTTGATGGTGCCGATCTCGTTGTTCACGTGCATGACCGAAACCAGGATGGTGTCTTCACGCAGCGCGGCTTCGACCAGCGCCGGAGTGATCAGGCCGTCTTCGCCCGGTTCCAGGTAGGTGACTTCGAAGCCTTCGCGCTCGAGCTGGCGAGTGCTGTCCAGGACCGCCTTGTGCTCGATCTTGGAGGTGATGATGTGCTTGCCCTTGGAGCCGTAGAAGTGCGCAACGCCCTTCAGCGCCAGGTTGTCGGATTCGGTGGCACCGCTGGTCCAGACGATTTCGCGTGGATCGGCGTTGACCAGGTCGGCCACCTGGCGGCGCGCGTTCTCGACCGCTTCTTCAGCCTTCCAGCCGAAGACGTGGGAGCGCGAGGCCGGGTTACCGAAGTTCCCGTCGACCAGCAGGCATTCGCTCATCTTCTGGGCGACGCGTGGGTCGACCGGAGTGGTCGCGGAATAATCGAGGTAGATCGGCAACTTCATTGAATATCTCCTATCAGGCAGGCACGTCGCTCGTTCGACACGGTCAATCGACGGCGGACGTTTCAATCTTGTCCAGTGGGGCACGGCCCGCTACGCGGCGCTGGTCCTGGCGCAGGGCGACTTCCTGGACTTCACGGCGGGTCACGAGGTCGGCCAGGCTGATTCCGCTGAGGAATTCATGGATCCGGGCACTGAGATCACACCACAGATGGTGGGTCAGGCAGGTGTCACCGGCATGGCAATCGCCGAGCCCCTGGCAACGGGTGGCATCGACCGATTCGTTGACCGCATCGATCACCTGGGCCACCTGGATGCTTTCCATCACCCGCGAGAGCTGGTAGCCGCCACCCGGGCCGCGCACGCTGGAAACCAGGTTGCTGCGGCGCAGCTTGGCGAACAGCTGCTCCAGATAGGAAAGGGAAATGCCTTGGCGCTCGGAGATGTCGGCCAGGGAGACCGGCCCATTTTGCGCGTGCAGTGCCAGGTCGAGCATGGCAGTCACGGCGTATCGGCCTTTAGTAGTCAGTCGCATGGCTATTTGATACCACGGGGGTTACGGGATGTGTGCGAGTATGCGATTCCCGAGCATTTAAGTCAACTATAAGACCTAGTGCTTTAGTCGGGATTGCGCCTGAACGGCGGCGCAGATCATAGCAAAGTCGGGGCGCGATCACACGCCCCGATTTGCCCGGCGGGCCGTCAATGCGCGGGCGCGTCGCTGCGCAGCTCGCCCTTGACGCAAGCGAAGTCTTCTTCGTGCAGGGCCGGCAGCTCCGTGGCGCGATAGTCGCTACCGAGCCTGGTCAGGGCGCCGCACATGTCCTCCAGGCGTCCATCCACCGCCTGCAGATGATCGAGCAACTGACCGATGGCGCGGGCCACCGGGTCGGGCATGTCCTCGCTGACGCCGTAGGCATCGAAACCGATCTTCTCGGCGATGGCCTTGCGCCGGGCCTCCTGCTCGCCATCGGTCTTGACGATGATCCGCCCGGGGATACCCACCGCCGTGGCGCCAGCCGGCACCGCCTTGGTCACCACCGCGTTGGAGCCGATCTTGGCCCCGGCCCCGACGGTAAACGGCCCGAGCACCTTGGCCCCGGCGCCGACCACCACGCCATCTTCCAGGGTCGGGTGGCGCTTGCCCTTGTTCCAGCTGGTGCCACCCAGGGTCACGCCCTGGTAGAGGGTGACGTCGTCGCCGATCTCGGCGGTTTCGCCGATGACGATGCCCATGCCGTGGTCGATGAAGAACCGCCGGCCGACCTTGGCCCCCGGGTGAATCTCGATGCCGGTCAGCCAGCGCCCGAAGTTGGACACCAGGCGGGCCAGCCATTTCCAGTCCTTTTTCCACAGGCAATGCGCCGCGCGGTGCAGCCAGATCGCGTGCATGCCCGGATAGCAGGTCAGCACCTCAAAGGCATTGCGTGCCGCCGGGTCACGGTGGAAAACGCTTTGGATATCTTCACGCAGACGCTCGAACATTTACTGATCCTTCCGCTTATGCGCATCGCCCCGGGCCGCTTTCTGGGTTTCGGTGAGGATGCCGCGCAAAATACTCATTTCCGAACGATTCACCGCACTGCGCCCGAACAGGCGACGCAGACGCGGCATCAGGTGCTTGGGCTTGGCCGGATCGAGGAACCCGATCTGCACCAGGGTGCTTTCCAGGTGTCCGTAGAACCGCTCCATCTCGTCCATGGTGGCCAGTTCCTCGACCACTTCGTCCTTGTCCGTTTTCACCGCCTGCGGCTCGCGGGCCAGCCAGGCAGTACGAACCTCGTAGCTCAGCACCTGCACCGCCGCCGCCAGGTTCAGCGAGCTGAAGTCCGGGTTGGAGGGGATATGCACGTGGTAGTGACATCGCTGCAGCTCTTCGTTGGTCAGGCCGGCGTGTTCACGACCGAAGACCAGCGCCACCTCCTCGCCCTGCGCGGCGCGGGCGACGGACTCGCTGCCGCACTCGCGGGGATCGAGCATCGGCCAGGGCAGGCTGCGACTGCGGGCGCTGGTGCCGACCACCAGGGTGCAGCCGACCAGGGCCTCTTCCAGGGACGCGACGACCTGCGCGGACGCCAGCACATCATCGGCGCCGGAGGCCCGGGCGCTGGCCTCGGGAGAAGGGAAATCCGCCGGATTCACCAGCACGAGGCGCGACAGTCCCATGTTCTTCATGGCACGCGCAGCCCCGCCGATATTCCCGGGATGACTGGTACAGACCAGAACGACACGAATATTTTGCAGCACGTCAGGCGCTCACAGACATGAAATCAGGGGGGAGCAAATCTTACAGAAGCGACCGGCGTAACGCTACGTAAGCAAATGTTGCCCCACAGTGCCGTAAGTTTTCTGATAGACTGTGCGGCTTTCATTTCTTTAAAACTCAGGTGAAACGTCCATGCAGCCCATGCTGAATATCGCGCTGCGCGCCGCCCGCAGCGCCAGCGAACTGATTTTCCGCTCAATCGAACGCCTGGATACCATCAAGGTTGATGAAAAGGACGCCAAGGACTACGTGTCCGAAGTCGACCGCGCCGCCGAGAAGGTCATCATCGATGCGCTGCGCAAGGCGTATCCGAACCACGCCATCCAGGGCGAAGAGACCGGTCTGCATGCCGGCAGCGGCGAAGGCGAAGACTACCTGTGGATCATCGATCCGCTGGACGGCACCACCAACTTCCTGCGTGGCGTTCCGCACTTCGCGGTGAGCATCGCCTGCAAATACCGCGGCCGCCTGGAGCACGCCGTGGTTCTCGACCCGGTGCGCCAGGAAGAATTCACCGCCAGCCGTGGCCGTGGCGCCCAGCTCAATGGTCGTCGCCTGCGCGTCAGCTCGCGCACCAGCCTCGAAGGCGCCCTGCTGGGCACCGGCTTCCCGTTCCGCGACAACCAGATGGAATACCTGGACAACTACCTGGGCATGTTCCGCGCCCTGGTCGGCCAGACCGCCGGCATCCGCCGCGCCGGCGCCGCCAGCCTGGACCTGGCCTACGTGGCTGCCGGTCGTTTCGATGCCTTCTGGGAATCGGGCCTGTCCGAGTGGGACATGGCTGCCGGCGCCCTGTTGATCCAGGAAGCGGGCGGCCTGGTCAGCGACTTCACCGGTGGTCATGACTTCCTCGAGAAAGGCCATGTGGTTGCCGGCAACATCAAGTGCTTCAAGGCTGTGCTGACGGCGATCCAGCCGCACCTGCCGCCTTCGGTCAAGCGCTGAGTCTCGCCCGGAAATGAAAAAAGCACCTTCCGAGGTGCTTTTTTTATGCCCGGACTTCGGGACCGCCGCGATCCCTGTGGGAGCTGGCTTGCCAGCGATAGCTGTAGTGAATTCACTATAGCTATCGCTGGCAAGCCAGCTCCCACAGGTTAGATGTAGACCCTTGGATCAGGTTACCCTGCTTGTCCAGCGGGAACGCTGAGTCGCACCCGAAAATGAAAAAGCACCTTTCGAGGTGCTTTTTTGTGCCCGGACTTCGGACCGCCGCGATCCCTGTGGGAGCTGGCTTGCCAGCGATTGCAGTGGTGAATTCACTACAGCTATCGCTGGCAAGCCAGCTCCCACAGGTTAGATGTAGACCCTTGGATCAGGTTACCCAGCTTGTCCAGCGGGAGCGCTGAGTCTCGCCTGAAAATGAAAAAAGCACCTTTCGAGATGCTTTTTTGTGCCCGGACTTCGGACCGCCGCGATCCCTGTGGGAGCTGGCTTGCCAGCGATTGCAGCGGTGAATTCACTACAGCTATCGCTGGCAAGCCAGCTCCCACAGGTTAGATGTCGGCTCTTGGATCAGATTACCCTGCTTGTCCAGCGGAAGCGCTGAGTCGCACCTGAAAATGAAAAAAGCACCTTCCAAGGTGCTTTTTTGTGCTCGGACTTCGGACCGCCACGATCCCTGTGGGAGCTGGCTTGCCAGCGATTGCAGCAGTGAATTCACTATAGCTATCGCTGGCAAGCCAGCTCCCACAGGTTAGATGTAGGCCCTTGGATCAAGTTACTGAGCAGGCTGGGCCTGACCCAGCACCAGGTTACCCTGCTTGTCCAGCGGGATCTGCGAGCCTGGATCGCGGTCCATCCGCACCTGGCCGACCTTGTCGCCGATGGTGTACTTCACGTCATACCCGACCACCTTCTCGCTCACGTCATTGACGGTATTGCAGCGGGTCTGGGTGGTGGTGTAGGTGTCGCTGTTCTGCATGTGCTCCTGCACCTTGTTACCGGCATAGCCGCCGCCGACCGCACCGGCCACGGTGGCGATCTTCTTGCCGGTGCCGCCGCCGATCTGGTTGCCGAGCAGGCCACCGGCAAGCGCACCGACCACGGTACCGGCGATCTGGTGCTGATCCTGCACCGGCCGCTGCCGGGTGACCGTGACGTCCTTGCAGACTTCCCGTGGCGTCTTGACGGTCGTCTTGACCGGTTGCACGCCCGTTACCTGGGCGTATTCCGGTCCGTTATTGACCAGGCTGTAGGTCGCGACAGCACCTCCGGCAGTCACACCGACAGCACCCAGTACCGCACCCACCAGCATCGACTTGTTCACGTGAACCTCCTGATTTACCCGCGGGTATCAATCCGCGCTTCTCCCAGCCTTGGAGCAAAAAAAAAGGCGCGAGTTCAACACTCGCGCCCTTCTGTTGCGCCAACGGCGCCGGAAGCTGCCTTATGGACGGTCGTCCACACCCTCGGTCTTGGCCGGAGGAATCAGGTCTTCAGTGGTCAGGTTCAGCCAGATCAGCACCACGTTGGCGATGTAGATCGACGAGTAGGTACCCGCCAGGACACCCACCAGCAGCGCCACCGAGAAGCCCCACAGGTTGTCGCCGCCGAAGATCAGCAGGGCGGCGATGGCCAGCAGGGTGGAGACCGAAGTCGCCACGGTACGCAGCAGGGTCTGGGTGGTCGAGATGTTGATGTTCTCGATCAGCGTCGCCTTGCGCAGCACGCGGAAGTTCTCGCGGACCCGGTCGAATACGACGATGGTGTCGTTGAGCGAGTAACCGATGATCGCCAGCACCGCCGCCAGTACCGTCAGGTCGAAGGTGATCTGGAAGAACGACAGGATACCCATGGTTACCACGACGTCGTGGACCAGCGAGAGGATGGCGCCCACGGCGAACTTCCACTGGAAGCGGAAGGCCAGGTAGATCAGGATGCCGCCCAGCGCCATGAGCATGCCCAGGCCGCCCTGGTCGCGCAGCTCCTCACCCACCTGCGGGCCGACGAACTCGACGCGCTTGACCGTTGCCGGGTTGTCGCCGCCGATTTTCTTCAGCGCGTCGGCAACCTTGTTGCCCAACTGAGGATCATCGCCAGGCATGCGCACCAGCAGGTCGGTGGTTGCACCGAAGCTCTGCACCACGGCCTCGTGGAAACCGGAGTTGACCAGTTCCTCGCGGACCTTGCCCAGGTCGGCCGGACGCTCGTAGGTCAGCTCGATGAGCGTACCCCCGGTGAAGTCCAGGCCGAAGTTCAGGCCCTTGTGGAACCAGCTGAACAGTGCCACCACCGTGAGGAGCATGGTGACGGCGAACGCAATATTGCGCACGCCCATGAAGTTGATCGTACGTAGCATGGCAGCCCCTTAAACCCACAGCTTCTTGATGTCGCGGCCGCCATAGATCCCGTTGACGATCGCACGGGTAACCAGAATGGCAGTGAACATGGAGGTGAAGATACCCAGCGACATGGTGACCGCGAAGCCCTTGACCGGGCCGGTGCCCATGGCGAAGAGGATGCCGCCGACCAGCAGGGTGGTCAGGTTGGCGTCGAGAATCGCCGTGTAGGCACGGTCGAAACCTTCGTGGATGGCGCGCTGCGCCGACATGCCATTGGCCAGCTCCTCGCGGATACGCGAGAAGATCAGCACGTTGGCGTCGACCGCCATACCCATGGTCAGCACGATACCGGCGATACCAGGCAGGGTCAGGGTCGCGCCGAGCAGCGACATCAGCGCCAGCAGCAGGACCATGTTGCCCGCCAGGGCGACGGTGGCGATCAGGCCGAAGAAGCGGTAGATGGCCATGATGAACAGCGAGACGAACAGCATGCCCCACAGCGACGCATCGATACCCTTGGTGATGTTGTCGGCACCCAGGCTCGGGCCGATGGTGCGCTCTTCAGCGAAGTACATCGGCGCGGCCAGGCCACCGGCACGCAGCAGCAGGGCCAGCTCGGACGATTCGCCCTGGCCGTTCAGGCCGGTGATGCGGAACTGGCTGCCCAGCGGCGACTGGATGGTCGCCAGGCTGATGATCTTCTTGTCTTCCTGGAAGGTCTGCACCGCCACGTCCTTCTCGACGCCGTCGACCACCTGCTTCTCGTAGCGGGTGACCGGACGCTGCTCGATGAAGATCACCGCCATGCTGCGCCCGACGTTGCTGCGGGTCGCGCGGCTCATCAGTTCGCCACCATGGCCGTCGAGACGGATATTCACCTGCGGACGGCCGTGCTCGTCGTAGCTGGCCTGGGCATCGGTAACCTGGTCACCGGTGATGATCAAGCCACGCTCGACCGGCGCGGAACGCCCGCCTTCACGGAACTCGAAGACCTCGGTAGTCGCCTTGGTCGCATCAGGGCCTGCGCCCAGGCGGAACTCAAGGTTGGCGGTCTTGCCGAGGATACGCTTGGCTTCGGCGGTGTCCTGAACGCCCGGCAGCTCGACCACGATGCGGTTGGCACCCTGGCGCTGAACCAGCGGCTCGGCGACGCCCAGCTCGTTGACGCGGTTACGTACCGTGGTCAGGTTCTGCTTGATCGCGTATTCACGGATTTCCGTGATCTTCGCCGGCGAGATCGCCAGACGCAGTACCGAGAGGTCGTTACGCTCGGTGGTGGTCAGGTCGAAATCGTTGAAATTCTTGCGGATCAGGCTGCGGGCCTGTTCGCGGGTCGCATCGTCGGAGAAGCCCAGCTGGATGCCACCATCCTGCTGCGGCAGGCTGCGGTAGCGGACCTTCTCTTTGCGCAGGAGGCTCTTGACCTCGCCTTCGTAGACTTTCAGGCGCGCGGCCATGGCCTTGTCCATGTCCACTTCGAGCAGGAAGTGCACACCACCGGACAGGTCGAGACCGAGTTTCATCGGGTGAGCGCCGATGCTGCGCAGCCATTGTGGCGTGGTCGGGGCCAGGTTCAGCGCCACCACGTAATCATCGCCCAGTGCCTTGCGCACCACGTCCTTGGCCGGAAGCTGGTCTTCCTGCTTGACCAGGCGCAGCAACGCACCCTTGCCGTTCTCGCCCAGAGTAGCGGCCTTCACCGCGATACCGGCATCGCCCAGCGCCTTGCTGGCACGGTCCAGGTCGGCCTGGCTGACCTGCAGCGCAGTGCTGGCGCCGCTGACCTGCACAGCCGGATCGTCAGGGTAAAGGTTGGGAGCGGAATAAATAAAACCGATCGCCAGTACCGCCAGGATCAGTGCGTATTTCCATAGAGGAGTTTTGTTCAGCATCACGCCGCCCGTTCAAGACGCGGGGCGCCTTGCGCGCCCCGTCGATTGGATAAAAACTAATCAGATCGCTTTCAGCGTACCTTTCGGCAGGGTGGCCGCGATGGCGCCCTTCTGGAACTTCAGTTCGACCGAGTCGGACACTTCGAGTACCACGAAGTCATCGCTGACCTTAACGATCTTGCCGGCGATGCCGCCGTTGGTGACGACTTCGTCGCCCTTTTGCAGGTTGCTCAGCAGGTTCTTCTGCTCTTTGGCACGTTTGGCCTGTGGGCGCCAGATCATCAGGTAGAAGATGACCAGGAAACCGACCAGGAAGATCCACTCGAAGCCGGTACCGGCCGGGCCGGCAGCAGCGGCTGGGGCAGCGGCGTCCGCATAAGCGGCAGGAATCAGAAAGCTCATTTGGCACTCCAGTTGCAAAAGTTATGTTTGTCAGGATGGCAAAACATCAATCCAAAGGCGGCACGGGGAGTCCGCGTTTGGCATAAAAGGCGTCGACAAAGGCGGCCAATGTACCTTGTTGAATTGCCTCGCGCAAACCAGCCATCAGGCGCTGGTAATGACGCAAGTTGTGGATTGTATTCAACATGGCGCCGAGCATTTCGCCGCATTTATCCAGGTGATGCAGATAGGCGCGGGAGAAGTTCTGGCAGGTGTAGCAGTCACAGGTCGGATCCAGTGGCGAATCATCATGACGATGGAACGCGTTGCGGATTTTCAGCACGCCGGTATCGATGAACAGATGGCCGTTCCGCGCATTGCGGGTGGGCATCACGCAGTCGAACATGTCAACGCCGCGGCGCACACCCTCAACAAGATCCTCCGGCTTGCCAACCCCCATAAGGTAACGAGGTTTGTCAGCGGGCATCTGCCCCGGCAGGTAGTCGAGCACCTTGATCATCTCGTGCTTCGGCTCGCCCACCGACAGGCCGCCGATGGCCAGGCCATCGAAGCCGATCTTGTCCAGGCCTTCCAGGGAGCGCATGCGCAGGTCCTGGTGCATGCCGCCCTGGACGATGCCGAACAGCGCCGCCGTGCTGTCGCCGTGGGCGTTCTTCGAGCGCTGGGCCCAGCGCAGCGACAGCTCCATGGAGATGCGCGCCACGTCTTCGTCGGCCGGGTACGGCGTGCACTCGTCGAAGATCATCACGATGTCCGAGCCCAGGTCGCGCTGGACCTGCATCGATTCTTCAGGGCCCATGAACACTTTCGAGCCGTCCACCGGGGAGGCGAAGGTCACGCCCTCTTCCTTGATCTTGCGCATCGCCCCCAGGCTGAACACCTGGAAACCGCCGGAGTCGGTAAGGATCGGGCCTTTCCACTGCATGAAATCGTGCAGGTCGCCGTGGGCCTTGATCACCTCGGTGCCCGGGCGCAGCCACAGGTGGAAGGTGTTGCCGAGGATGATCTCGGCGCCGATGGCCTCGATGTCCCGAGGCAGCATGCCCTTGACCGTGCCATAGGTGCCCACCGGCATGAACGCCGGGGTTTCCACGGTACCACGGGGGAAGGTCAGGCGGCCGCGACGGGCCTTGCCGTCGGTGGCCAGCAACTCGAAGGACATACGACAGGTGCGACTCATGCTTGATCCTCGGGGCCGCGCGGCGCCGGATTGCGGGTGATGAACATGGCATCACCGTAACTGAAGAAGCGGTACTCGTTGCTCACCGCCGCGGCGTAGGCGGCCATGGTTTCCGGGTAACCGGCGAAGGCCGAAACCAGCATCAGCAGCGTGGACTCGGGCAAATGGAAGTTGGTGACCAGGGCATCGACCACATGGAACGGACGGCCCGGGAAAATGAAGATATCGGTATCGCCGCTGAACGGCTTGAGCACGCCATCGCGCGCCGCGCTCTCCAGCGAGCGCACGCTGGTGGTACCCACCGCCACCACCCGGCCACCGCGCGCACGGCAGGCGGCCACGGCATCCACCACATCCTGGCTTACTTCGAGCCACTCTTTATGCATGTGGTGGTCTTCGATGCGTTCCACCCGCACCGGCTGGAAGGTGCCGGCGCCGACATGCAGGGTCACGAAGGCGGTCTCGACGCCCTTCTCGGCGATCTTCGCCAGCAGTTCCTCGTCGAAATGCAGCCCGGCGGTAGGCGCGGCCACCGCACCGGCGCGCTCGGCGTACACGGTCTGGTAGCGCTCGCGGTCGGCGCCCTCGTCGGGGCGGTCTATATAAGGAGGCAGCGGCATATGGCCGACGCGGTCCAGCAGCGGCAACACCTCTTCGGTAAAGCGCAGCTCGAACAACGTATCATGGCGCGCCACCATCTCGGCCTCGCCACCGCCCTCCACGAGGATCTGCGAACCCGGCTTCGGCGCCTTGCTCGAGCGCACATGGGCCAGCACGCGATGGCTGTCCAGCACCCGCTCCACCAGGATCTCCAGCTTGCCGCCGGACGCCTTCTGGCCGAACAGACGGGCCGGAATCACCCGGGTGTTGTTGAACACCATCAGGTCGCCCGGGCGCAGGTATTCCAGCAGATCGGCGAACTGCCGATGCGCCAGCGCCCCGCTCGGCCCATCGAGCACCAGCAGGCGACTGGCGCGCCGCTCGGCGAGTGGATGGCGGGCGATCAGGGAATCGGGCAGTTCGAAAGAAAAATCGGCGACGCGCATGGGCAATGGGGGTACGGGTTCGACAGGGCCGGGAAGTTTAGCCGAAAGCGGAAAAATTGACCATGAAAGCTGATTGACCAACGGTAGGTGGCTCTTTATACTCCGCCGCCACATGCCCTGATGGCGGAATTGGTAGACGCGGCGGATTCAAAATCCGTTTTCGAAAGGAGTGGGAGTTCGAGTCTCCCTCGGGGCACCAAGATCGATGAGAAAGCCGACTTTTTAGTCGGCTTTTTTGTGCCTTAGATTTAGAGGTGCGGCGCTGCATTTTCTCTGTGGGGAATCCGCCCAGCCTTTCAGGCTGCGCTGTCGCGCAGAGAACAGTTCCAAAGCACGACGCGTACCCTGTGGGAGCGGGTTCATCGGAACGCCGAACCGCCGCGATTGCGGTAGTGAATTCACAATAGCAATCGCGGGTGACCCCGCTCCCACAAGGCCCTGCAAATCAAAGAGTTATGTTTTGTTCTATGAGAGCAAGCTTGCTCGCGAAGGGTCGCAAAGCGGCCCCAAATCCTGCCATCCTGCCCTACCCGCAATGCGCGCCCCCAAAACTCCTCGACCGTGATTGACACTCCTACGGACTTATCTATCCTTGCGCACGAGGACTGCAACTGCGCATATGTCGGGCCTGGGTACCAGCAAACGCCTCCCCGCGAGTCGGCAGCAGAGAAAGCTGGTTTCTCTGAAGTAGTGACGACGGCATTGTTCGTCGGATCCTGAACCCAAGGTCGTGAGACCGGAGCTAAAGGATCGCTGCGGCTACTCCTCGAAAACCTCAAATCGCCCCTCCGGCTCGCTCCATGGATCACAATCCCCTCCAGTGTGCGGCCTTGAATTGCGGCATTACAGCGTTAAGTGTCCCCCCGCACCCTTCACACCTCGTCACCTCCCCTTTCCCGAGCGGAGGACGCTTTTCTCCGTCTGTTATCGCCGAAACCCCAAACCTCTCCCCGCATGCAATTGGCAACTCACCTGTGTAATGACGCCGGTAGAGGGTCATCAGGCCCGAGGGCCACCCCGCAATTACCTGACCCTTCGACATCCATGAGCGATAGGCTTTCATATACGAAAATGAAATGCAGTAGCGCTCTATGAGCCGGCCCCCGGCGCCACATCATCACTCGACTGCTGACCGGCTCCTGCAGACATCCTTCTAGGCTCAACACGATCAAGAGCGGCACGAGTCTCTTGTCGCTCCTGCCTGCGATCACCAGACGTGTACACATCGATTTTCAGGCGTCTGGAGCGCACCATTGAGCCTAGGCTTTTCTCCACCTTTTCAAGGCTCCGTGCCAAGTCGATCATGGGATCTCGCCCTAGTTCACTCGCCCCTATGTAATCCGCCATACTCAAGGTGTATACATTGGTCTCTCTGGGTTTATCTTTGCTGCCGTGGCGCCATGACACAGTGACTTCGAACGACTTACCTTCAAGGACGTTTATGTCGGCCAGATAGCTGCGCAGCTCTTGTCGTGGCTTTAAAACGCTCACCTGCTCAAATGGAATTTTCGCGTCCTCTCTTCGCGCCTCACCATTCTCGAGCGGAGGGTTGAAAGCAATTTTGATATCGTAGGCTGTGGCGTTACCCGTGTTTTCGACTACAAGATCGAAATGCCGCAGAGACCAGCGGTTGGGGGCCAAGGTCGCGACCACGTGCGGCTGGTCTGACGCCTCGACCATCCTGGTGGTCTCCTTGGCGAGCAGTTTTGTGACGCGCCACAAGAATATCGTGGCAACGGCTGTCACAAAGGTGGCAAGTACTCCACCAAAGTCCAATAGCGCGCTTATCCAGCTTTCCTGCTCAGCCATGATTCCGTCCGTGGTGGTTTCCGTGAGTGCTCCGCAGAACTATAGAACCTCCTCCGATCTGAGGAGGCCGACTGCAGAGCTAAAATGTGAGCAAGAAAACCCTAAGCACCTATTAACAACCAGCAGAATCAGGGAAATAAGGAAATCTCTGAGACTCCCGGTGCCGATCTGCATCGGCAAGCGCCGCTGGGGCGGGGCGATCATTTCCGCATCGATCTATGCTAAGGACAGAGCTTAAAATCTCAGAGTCATGTTCAGGAGAACAGCCCGAAAAGTATCCAGCTCATAGCCAGCACGAAAACTGCCATCGCAGCCGCTGACAGCAGCATGTCGCGGGTCTCATGCTGGGAGCCCACGCGAACCTCGATGCTGAGCTGAGCCAACGTTTCCCGCATCAGCTTGATCACTTGTTCGTGGCTCATGGCCGTCCTCACTTGCCAGGAGCGGGATTTAAACGGTGTTGCATACAGCAACGAAAACGCCCCGATTTCCGACTTTCTTGTAGGCAATTTCCCAAGCATACTCCCCCACCCCGCCAGGCGGTTGCGTCCTCTGGAAACGGTGCCTACGCTTCGCCGGTCGTTGCCAAATCAACGACCGGATTAGCAGTCCGGCCATGAGAGAAACCACCAGCGTGCTTTGCGGCGGCTGTATGTGTGGGCACCTTCGGGTGCGCCGGGTTTTTCTCTCATGTTCCGGTCTGCTAACCCGCATACAGTCGCCACCATACGTTTAGCAGCGATACGGAGCGCCCCATCGATACATGAGAGAGATCCGTAATGAAAAAACTCGTACCCGATCCACCACCCGTTCTCTGCATCCGCGCCGGCATGTCGCCCGACGAAGCCATCTACACGGCTGACAAGCATCTCAAGAGCGCATTGTCCTCACTTAACGAACTGCCTGAACAGGCATTGCCGATGAATCAGACAAGGCTCACAGGTGCGATCCTTAATCTGAAAATCGGCAGAACGTTGCTGACTATCGCGAGAACAAAGTCAACGGCCTGCCTGCCGATTGAGTAACCCTCACGCCGCGGTTCAACGCCGCGGCATCGCTCTTCCCTAGAAGTCCTCCCGCGCCGCCCGCCTGTACCGCACCCGCCTTCCCTTGTTCGTTTCCTCCATAGCCAAGTATGAAATCGACGGGTCTTCGAGCGAACGGAAGATCTGCTCCATCAGCCCCAACTGCCACAAAACAAGCATCAGATTCCTGGTGCTCACAGATGGATCGCCGCTCTCGATGCGACGGAGCATCCTTTCAGGTACGCCAAGCCGGTGAACAACATCTTTCTGCCTGATCTGCTGAGCAAGGCGTGAGGCCTTTACCATCAGGCCTATCCGGCGAAGGGTCATGGTGCAGTCGATAGGAAAGTAATCTTTCATAAGCAGTCTGAATCCGGCTGGTTATTCGCACATCAGGTTGCGGTTAAGCATGCAGAAAGAAGCCGTTTAATCGATATAAACAGATTGAAACAGCCGGTTTATCCGGCATCAGTGTCGAACCTCGATGAAACCCACCCCACCCACCACCACTCCATAAACCAAGCCCCCAAAAACGAGCCCCACCCCATGATCCACCTTGGCTGCGCCGGCTGGAGCCTGTCCCGCGATTACGCCGAGGCCTTTCCCGGGCCCGGAAGCCATTTGCAGCGTTATGCCAATGTGCTGAATGCAGTGGAGATCAACAGTTCGTTCTACCGTCCGCACCGGCCAGCGACCTATGCGCGCTGGGCCGAGTCGGTGCCGGCTGGCTTTCGCTTTGCGGTGAAGGTGCCGCGGACGATTACCCATGAGCGCCGCCTGGTGGATTGCGCCGGGGAACTGGACGGCTTTCTGGCGCAGTGCAAGGAACTGGGCGAGCGCCTGGGTGTGTTGCTGGTGCAACTGCCGCCGTCGCTGGTGTTCGAGGCACAGGTGGTCGAGCGGTTTTTCTTGGCGCTGCGCAGTCAGTACGACGGTGCCCTGGCGGTGGAGCCGCGGCATGCAAGCTGGCTGGCAGCAGATGGGCTGTTGAAGGACATGCGCGTGGCGCAGGTCGCGGCGGATCCGCCACGGTTCGGCGTCGATGAGGCGCCCAAGGGATGGCCAGGGCTGGCCTATTGGCGGTTGCATGGCTCACCCCGGATCTACTTCAGCGAGTATCCGCAGGAGTGGTTGCGGGATTTGGCTGGGCGTTTGAAGGAATGCGAGAGAAACGGGTGCGAGACCTGGTGCATCTTCGACAATACGGCGGCAGGTGCAGCGTTAGGGAATGCATTGAGCGTGAGGCAATTGATCGGGTCGGGTGCCGACAGTGCTGCATGGCCGTGAGTCGGTTATTGCTTATAAAACCGTAGTTTGACTTTCACGCGGGCAGCTACATCTTTGGGGTAAGCGGATTAAATGGTTGATCTTACCTTTGCATGAGAGTGAGACAGACCGGCATCTCATCGGATTATCTGGTTGATGCTTCACCTACTGCTGGTGCATGTTTCCTTCGCTAATTCCAGCAAGAACCCCACACGCCTCAACTTCCCGGTCATCGTTGCAACTCGCTCTCAGTGAAACGAGTTGTTTCTCAAGCGCTTGCAGAGCGGTTATCTGCGACCGCACATGAGAGATGTGATCATCGAGCAAGGCGTTGACGGCGGTACAAGGCTGATGAGGGTCGTCCTCATAGCTCTGTAGTTCGTGAATCTCAGCCAGTGACAGGCCCAGGATTCTGCAGCGACGGATGAAGGCCAGCCCCTCACCATGCTTCTCGGTATAGACACGGTAACCGTTGTCCTGCCGATCAGGCGGCGGCAACAAGCCCTGCTGTTCATAGAAGCGGATCGTCTGTGTTTCGACCCCTACCAACTGCGCCAACTGACCAATGCGCATCAGCCTCCTCCCCAACGGATTCTTTACTCTATTGACCTTATAGTAGCTTTATAGTTTTAAATGGTACCACAACATTGTTCAAGTGGAGTCGTATCATGAGCAAATCCTGTGGTGGCGCCTGTGGCGGTGATGCAACGTCCGCAGCGGATACCGATATACAGGCCTCCTCCGAGGCGCCAGGGAGATGGGTCAGTGTTTATGCCGTGCCGAAGATGGACTGTCCATCAGAAGAACGAATGATTCGCCTAGCCCTGAACGGCTTTGAGGAGATTCGGGCGCTGTCCTTCGACTTGTCGAACCGCCGGCTGAAGGTCGTGCATGACGGCGAGGTCGAGCCCGTCACCTCGAAACTGAAGACCTTGGGGCTAGGCGCCTCGCTTCAGGAAACCGTCGCTGCAAATCCGGAGACCATCAAGGCCGCCGAGTTTTCGGCAGCTTCTGCTAAGCAAGAATCCGGGACCCTGCGCTGGTTGCTCGGCATCAATGCACTTCTGTTCGTGGTGGAAATGACTGCCGGTCTGATCGCCCGGTCCACCGGCCTGATTGGAGAATCCCTGGACAATTTTGCCGATGCGGCGGTGTACGGGCTTGCCCTTTATGCGGTTGGACATAGCGTGAAAATGCAGGTACGTGCCGCGCATCTTGCTGGTGTACTGCAACTGATCTTGGCTGTGGGCGTGCTCGTAGAGGTGGTGAGACGCTTTGTATTCGGTAGTGAGCCTGAATCGCTGGTGATGATGGCTATCGCATTCGTCGCATTGATTGCCAATACCAGTTGTCTGCTGCTCATATCCAAACATCGGGAAGGCGGGGCGCACATGAAGGCAAGCTGGATATTCTCGGCCAACGACGTGGTGATCAACCTGGGGGTCATCACCGCCGGCGCCCTGGTCGCGTGGACCGGTTCCAATTATCCGGATCTGATTATCGGCACCATCGCGGGGGGCATTGTACTTAACGGTGCCAGACGCATTTTGGCGTTGAAGGGTTAAATAATGCTCATTATTGGCAAAAAGCTCTCGCCGTATGCCCTATTGTCCATATCGGGCCTGCTGGCAGCGTCTGATCAGGCTGTAAAGTGGCTGGTGCAGCAATCAATGGCCTATGGCGAGTATGTTTCGGTGACCCCGTTCTTTAACTGGGTGCACCTATGGAACACCGGTGCCGCATTCAGTCTTTTTGCGAATGGTGGAGGCTGGCAGCGCTACTTTTTTATCGGAATCGCGGTAGTGGTCTCGATTTTTCTGATCAAGCTGATCCTTGAAAATCGTCATAAAGGAGAAGCCATCGCTTACAGTCTTATCCTCGGTGGCGCCATGGGCAACCTGATTGACCGGGTCTTTCGCGGCTATGTTGTGGATTCCTTTGATTTCTATTGGCGAGACTGGCATTGGCCGGCCTTCAACCTGGCTGATATTGCAATTGTCCTCGGTGCCTTACTTTTCGTTTCCAGCAGCTTGTTGGGTAAAAAAGCAAACACCAATGCCGAGTCGGATGGATCTGACTGACACCTACGCCTATACAACACCATGACCGAACTTCCCGACAACATCCTTCACCTGCCGCAATACCAAGTACTGGGCTGCAAATCAACCGACGACGAAATGCACTTCCAGGTGGACGTGCCCGATCCCATCGCCTGCGAGGAATGCGGCGTGCAGGGTGAGTTCGTACGGTTCGGCAAGCGTGACGTTCCCTATCGTGATCTGCCCATCCACGGCAAGCGGGTCACTCTCTGGGTGGTCCGCCGCCGATACACCTGCCGGGCCTGCAAGACAACATTCAGGCCCCAGCTACCGGAGATGGTGGACGGATTCCGTATGACACTGCGGCTGCATGAGTACGTGGAGAAGGAATCCTTCAACCACCCCTACACCTTTGTGGCGGCACAGACCGGCCTGGACGAGAAGACGGTGCGCGACATCTTCAACGCCCGCGCCGAGTTCCTGGGGCGCTGGCACCGCTTCGAGACGCCCCGCATCCTGGGCATTGACGAGCTATACCTGAACAAGCGCTACCGCTGCATTCTGACCAACATTGAGGAGCGAACCCTGCTCGACCTGCTGGCCACCCGCCGCCAGGACGTGGTGACCAACTACCTGATGAAGCTGAAAGACCGGCAGAAGGTCGAGATCGTCAGCATGGACATGTGGAACCCCTACCGGGCAGCGGTCAAGGCTGTGCTGCCCCAGGCCCGTATCGTGGTCGATAAGTTCCATGTGGTGCGCATGGCCAACGATGCCCTAGAGAGAGTGCGCAAGGGCCTCAGAAAGGAGCTGAAACCGTCCCAGAGCCGGACTCTCAAGGGAGACCGGAAAATCCTGCTGAAACGCGCTCACGAAGTCTCAGACCGGGAGCGCCTCATCATGGAGACCTGGACAGGCGCGTTCCCGCAACTGCTGGCCGCCTACGAGCACAAGGAGCGCTTCTACGGCATCTGGGACGCCACCACACGGCTCCAGGCAGAAGCCGCCCTGGACGAGTGGATAGCCACCATCCCGAAGGGCCAAAAGGAAGTCTGGAGCGATCTGGTCAGGGCAGTGGGAAACTGGCGCGAAGAGACCATGACCTACTTCGAGACGGACATGCCCGTCACCAACGCTTACACGGAGTCCATCAACCGACTGGCCAAGGACAAGAACCGTGAAGGGCGCGGTTACTCCTTCGAGGTGATGCGGGCACGAATGCTCTACACCACGAAGCACAAGAAGAAGGCACCGACTGCGAAGGTCTCTCCTTTCTACAAGAAAACCATCGGTTACGGACTGCCGGACTTCGCAGAGGAACTCAACTACGGAGTCGATCTATCAACCATCTGAGGGTGGTATCAGATTGATGGGGTGAAGGTGCCCCATCAACCATTAAATCCGTATACCCCATCTTTGCCGGAACGGACTTATTTGCTTTGCACGCGCACTTGTATCAGTTGACAGTACATTGCCAAAGTCCACAAATTGACAACGCCAACCGGCGTTTCTCAGCATCGATAAAAGGACTTATACCCATGGCCGCACGAAGCGTTGATGTTTATTTTGAAAACTACCTCAACTACAGCCTGAGCCTGAAACAGGACTCCTTGAAACTCGATCACGGAATCTGGGACATATATCCGCCGCAGAAGATCGTCCAGGCAGACTCGGGCACTCCCGGCAAGGGCCACTGGAAAACCGAGTCCGAGGGCTTTGCCACCGGCACCGAAGGCTCCTGTACCTATGCCTTCTACGACGCTGCCGCCGACCAGATCTGCTACGTCAACGTTCATTGGGACGACCCCTACGCCGGCTCCAATGAATATGACATCACGACCGACAGTGTGAATGCCAAGGTTTCCTACAGCGGCGGTGACGGGGACAATGCTTCGGTGACGTTCAAGATCGAGCCGCGCTAATAGCTTCCGCGCATCCTGATACTTAGCCGATAACTTACAAGCAAACTTCCCCACCTGAAAAGAGAGCAATAAACTTGCTCTCTTTTTCTTTATGGCCGCCAGCATTCACATCCTGAAACATCAAGCTCTTTGCTATCACCCTTCCCGTCTGCTTGCATGCCTGGCGCCAAACACAAGGAGTGATAGCAATGAAAACCATGGTTATCGGGGCCAGCAAAGGCCTTGGCAGAGCCCTGATGGAAGGACTGGGCAACAACGGCGACACGCTGGTCGGCGTTTCCCGCACCTGCCCCCGCGATGTGAAACCGTTGCCTGGTGTGAGTCTGCAATGGCTCCAGGCCGATCTCGGTCATCCCCTCAAGGCTGCCGATCTGCTGGCCGGGTACAGTGCGGAAACCGGTCTCGACACCCTGGTCTACAACCTCGGCATCTGGGAAGACGCCGCCTTCGATGATCATTACAGCTTCCTGAGCGACCGCGACGATCAGTTGCAGGCTATCGTCGATTGCAACATCACCGCGCCGATCCTGCTGATCAAGCGCTTGTTGCCGATCCTGCTGCGCAGCGAGCGCCCGCGCATCATCCTCACCGGCTCCACCTCGGGCCTGCCACGGAGCGGGCGACCGGAAGTGACCTTCGGCGCCAGCAAGTTCGCCCTGCGCGGCATGGCCGAGGCCCTTCGCGAGGGCTGCCGCGAGCAGCGCCTGGGCGTGACCTGCCTGAGCCTGGGCTACCTGAATACCGAGGACCCATTGGCCACGCCCCGCGAGCAGGCCGAGCGGCGCGGCGAAGGCGAGTTGATCCCGCTGCATGACGTGGTGCAGGTGGTACGGATGGCCCTGAGCCTGTCAGCCGCGAGCTTCGTCAAGGAAATCACCCTGCCGGCGATCCTCGACCCGCGCTTCTGACTCACGCATCTCCCGCAACTGCCGCTTGATCACCCGCACCGGCGGCGCATACAGGAAGCCGAACGACACGCTATTGCGCCGCCCCTTCACCGCATGGTGCATCAGGTGTGCCTGGTACAGGCGGCGCAGATAGGGATGGCGCGGCTTCGGGCGCACAGGCCAGTGGCGGTGGACTATGCCGTCGTGGACCAGCACATAGATGATCCCGAACGCCGCCACGCCCGCACCGATCCATTGCAACGGGTCATGCCCGGCGTTGCCCAGCACGATCAGGGTAATCGCTACCAGGGCGAGGACCAGCAGGTAGACGTCGTTGGTCTCGACCACACCCAGGTGCGGCTCATGGTGCGAGCGATGCAGGAACCAGCCGGGCCCGTGCATCACGTACTTGTGCGCAAGAAAACCGACACCCTCCATGGCGACCAGGGTGCAGAGGAAGATGGCGAGGTGGAGGATCATGTGCAGCCGGTGCCGGGTATGAGGGGTGGGCGTCAGATTAGGGGAAGTGGCAGGGAGAATCCATGACGGGATTGTCATGTGGCGATGGGCTGGCAACATCGATCGGAAGAACGACGCGGATATTGTGGGAGCGGGTTTACCCGCGATTGCGGTAGTGACTTCACTACCGCAATCGCGGGTAAACCCGCTCCCACAGGGGCCGCGGCGTTCTCTGGATTTTCCTGCTTGACCTCAACCTAACTAGAGGTCTGAAACTCCTCCGCTCTTTCCTCCTGTGGAGTTTCGCCATGACCGCCCCTTTCCAGCTGTTCAATCCCGAAGGCCTCTACGACCCCAGCGCCAACGCCTATTCCCATATCGCCGAGGTCAAGGCCGGGACGCGCTTGCTGTTTCTCGCCGGGCAAGGTGGCGAGGACCTGAGCGGCGCCCTGTCGCCGGTGTTCGCCGAACAGGCGCGGCAGGCCCTGGCGAACGTGCGCACGGCCCTGGCGGCGCGGGGTGCCGGGATTGGGGATGTGTTCAAGTTGACGTTGTTGATCGTCGATCATTCGGCAGAGCGGCTGCGGGATTGGGTGCAGGTGACGGATGAGGTGTGGGAGGAGAGGATGAAACCGGCCTGTACCTTGATTCCGGTGCCGAGGTTGGCGCTGGAGGGAATGCTGGTCGAGGTGGAGGCTGTGGCGGTCGGGCAGTAACACCAGCTCCAAAAACACCGCTGAACCTGTGGGAGCTGGCTTGCCAGCGATGAGGCCTGGCTGGACAACATCAGTGCTGCTGATGGCCAAATCGCTGGCAAGCCAGCTCCCACAGGGTTTTGTAGCGTCTGTCAGATCACTTCTCAGGCCGCACGATCACCGTGCAGGTCGTCCCCGCCGCCAGCAGGAAGCCTTCCGGCACTTCATCGATATGAATCCGCACCGGCACGCGCTGCGCCAGCCGGACCCAGTTGAAGGTCGGGTTCACGTCGGCGATCAGCTCGCGACTTTCGGGGTTGTCGCGGTCGTAGATGCCGCGTGAAATGCTCTCCACATGGCCCTGCAGCACTTCGCCGCTCATCATTTGCAATTCGGCGTTATCACCCACCCGCACATGAGGCAGCTTGGTTTCTTCGAAGAAGCCGTAGACCCAGAACGAGTCCTTGTCCACGACGGCCATCTTCGCCTCGCCGGTACGCGCGTAGTCGCCACGGTGGACGTTGAGGTTGGTCACGTAACCATCCACCGTGGCGAGAATGGTGGTGCGCTTCAGGTCCAGTTGCGCGGCGGCCAGCTGTGCTTGCGCCTGCTGGTAATCGGCCAGCGCCGAGTTGGCGATATTGCTGGCGTCGTCGCGGTTCTCTTTCGAGATCACCAGGTTGTCCATGTCCGCCCGGCGGCTGGCGTTGACCTTGCGCATTTCCCAGGTGGCCTTGCGCGAGGCCACCAGCGCTTCGGCCTGGCGCACCGCCACCTCGTAGTGCTCGGGGTCGATGCGCATCAGCACGTCGCCCTTCTTCACCAACTGGTTGTCCTTGACCGGCACGTCCACCACATACCCCGGCACGTCGGCGGCAACGTTGATGATGTCGGCGCGTACCCGGCCGTCGCGGGTCCAGGGCGTGGTCATGTAGTTGATCCACAGCTGCCGGCCGATCGCCACGGCGGCGGCCAGCACGAGCAAGGTGGCGATCAGGCTGAAAAACTTCTTCATCGACGGGCTCTCAACGGTAGACGGTCAGCGTCATTGCGCCGAACAGGCAAAGAAACAGGCACAGGCGCAGCAAGGCCGGGTGCCAGAAGAAACGGTAGCCATCGACGCTGGCGATAAAGCGGTCCAGCCCCCAGGCCAGGCCCGCAGCGAACAGGAACATCAGGGTCACGGTGGGCATGTACAGGCCATGGAAGGCGATTTCACGAAGCATGCGGCGGTCCTTGCAGCGGGCCGAGTTCGGCCAGCGGCGATCGAGGGTCGAGCAGGGAAGTACGGATGAAGTGCAGGTAGCTTTGCACCCGGCGCAGCGCCGAGGTGTCGAAGTGGCGGGCGAAGGGCTCGTCGGTGGCCTGTACGCGGCTGATCGCATGCTCCACCGCCACCAGGGCGCGCTCGTGGTTGCTCGCCGACGGCTGCAGGAACAGCCGCGCCAGGGCCCGGCCCATGACCCGGATGGCCTGGCGCCACGGCTGGGATTCGGCATAGGACGGATGCACCGGGAGAATCGCCTGTTCCTTGCGCAACTCGATGATCGCGTGGCCGACTTCCAGCACCACGAACATCCAGCGCAGCAGGCGGCTTTGCACCAGCGGCTGGCCGACCGCCAGGCCGTAGGCCTGGTGCAGCAGGTCGCGGGTGCGGCTTTCGAAGCCCGAGCCCAGCCCGCGCAGGCGCCCGCTGATGGCGAACAGCACCTGCTCGCGCAGATCCTGCTCCAGCCGGCTCCACAGCCAGCGGCTGTTCGGCGGCAGGATGATCGCACCGGCGGCAGCACACACCAGCATGCCGATGACCATGCCGATGTAGTCGTTGATGTAGGTGTAGGGGTTGTAGACGGTCAGGTTGTTCGGCACCGAACCGATGGCGAAGAACACCAGCAGGCCCAGGCCATAGCCAGCATACGTCGGGCGCGAGGCGAGGAAGGCGCCGAGCACGAGTACCGGCGCCAGCACCAGGCACAGCAGGGGGAAACCGTCGATCCAGGGGAACACGAAGAAGGTCTCGAAAAAACCGACGAAGGCGCCGAACAACGTGCCGCAGGCCATCTGGAACGACATGCGCTTGGGGTTGGGCGAGGCCGCCGAAAGGCCCACGGTGACCGTGGCGATCAAGGTCATCATGCCGCCGCTGGGCCAGTCGCTGAGCAGCCAGTAGCTGCCGAGCAACAGCAGCACCGCCGCCGCCCGCACGCCGGCTGCGGCCGACACCACCCAACTGGTCTGCGCCACATAGGGTTCGTCCCACTGCTCGCGCTCGTGGTTGTGCGCGGCGAGGGAGGCGTGGGTCTCGGCGTAGTTGTGCATGTCGTCGACGAAGCGGTAGAGCAGTTCGTAGGCGGTGTGGAAATCCAGCAGGTCGGATTCGCTCGGCGCGGTGTCCTCGTAGGCCGAACGCAGGGCACGGACCTGTGCCGGCAAGCCTTCCTTGTAGGCGGCCAGTTCCAGGGTCAGGCGCAGGGCGTCGGCATCGACCAGGGCCCGTCCGACATAAGGGTCGAGCAGTTCGGCCAGGGTCCGGAGGCCCGGCTCGATGGCGCTGACGATCTGCAACGGCCCGCGCGAACGCAGGCGCTCGAGCAACTGATGCAGGGCGTTGTAGCGCGTGGTGATGGCCATGAACTCGCTGTTCATGCGCATCAGCCGGCCGCTGCGCCGACGCATGTGCGGGTCTTCGAAGGTGGTGACGCTGCGCAGGCTCTCCAGCCCCACGGCCTCGGCGATAAAGCGTACGTTGCTGCTTTCCAGGCGGTCGCGCTGGCTGTCGCCACGCAGCCCTTCCACCACTACCCCGGCGAACACGCCAAAGCGCTGGTACAGGGCGTTGCGCATCGCCGCACTGGCCGACTGCGGAAGGATCGCGGCGCTGACCAGGGTCGAGACGAAGATCCCCAGGCCGATCTCCAGCACCCGCCATACCGCGGCCATGAAGGCCTCCTGCGGCTGATCGAGCACCGGCAGGCCGATCATCGCCGCCGTATAGCCGGCCAGCACGAAACCATAGGCGCGGAAGGTGCGATAGCGCATCGCACCGGCTGAACACAGGCCGACCCACAGCGCCAGGCTGGGCAGGAACAGCTCGGTGTTCTGCGGAAAAATGGCGATCAGCGCCACCATCATCGCCGAGCCCGCCAGGGTGCCGAGCACCCGGTAGAAGCTTTTGGCGAACACATGTCCGCTTTGCGGCTGCATGACGATGAACACCGTGATCATCGCCGTGCGCGGTTGCGGCAGTTCCAGGCGCATGGCCAGCCACAGGGTGACGAAGGCGGCGGTGAGGACCTTGAAGATATAGACCCAGGTCACCCCGTCGGTGCGCGCCCACTCAAGGAAGCCGCGGCGCCACTCCAGGGAAGCGAGCCAGCGCAGCGGCAAGGCCAGTGCGTTCATTGGTGGTGGCCGGGTTGGTCGAGGATCGCCAGGGTTTTCGGGGTGGGCGGTGCGGCCTCGCGCCCGGCGTCGGGCACATCGGCACCGGCGCCCAGGCCACCACCCAGCGCCGTGACCAGCCCGGCATGGGCGCTCAGGCGCGCGGCCTGGACCTGCTGCTCGATCATCTGCTGCTTGAACAACAGGGTCTGGGCGTTGAGCACGTTGAGGTAATCGGTAAGGCCGCGCTGGAAGGCGATCATGGCGATGTCATAGGTCTTGCGTGCCGAAGCGACGGACTCGGCGGCGAAGTGCGCCTGCTCGTTCATCGACTCCCGGCGGATCAACTGGTCGGAGATGCCCTTGAGCGCCTCGACCACGGTCTGGTTGTAGCGCGCCACGGCGATGTCGTAGCCGGCCGCAGCAACGCCCAGCTGCGAACGCAGGCGACCGCCATCGAAGATCGGCAGGCTGATGGCCGGGCCAACGTTGTAGTTGAATTTGCGCCCGGTAAGGAATTCCAGCGGGCCACCGCCGGTGGCTATGAAACCGAGGCCACCGACCAGGTCGACGTTGGGGAAGAAACCGGCGTGGGCGACATCGATGCCCCGCGCCTGCGCCGCGACCTGCCAGCGACTGGCGACCACGTCCGGACGCTGGCCGACCAGATCCGCCGGGAGTGCCGACGGCAGCTTCAAGGGCGCCCCAGGGCCAGCCGCGGACGCTGGATCTGCGCGCCCTCTCCCGGCCCCTTGCCGGCGAGCGCCGCCAACTGGTTGCGGGCCAGGGCGATTTCTTCGTTGAGGGCGTCGAGCTGGCGATGGGTCTCCGGCAGCGGGGTCTGCGCCTGGCTGACTTCGAAATGGGTGCCGATGCCGCCGGCCAGGCGCCGTTCGGCCAGGGCGAGGATCTGCTCCTGCTGGGCCAGCTCGGCCTTGACCACATCACGCTGGGCGAAGTGCAGCGACAACTGGATATACACGCGCACCAGGTTGTTCTGCAGTTCGAGCTGGGCCTGGCGGGCCTGGGCTGCGCTCATATGGGCCAGGTCCACGGCCTGTTCGCTGGCGTTTTCTTCGCGTCCCCAGAGGTCGAGGGCGTAACGAAAGCCCAGGGCGGCGTTGTTGTCCCAGGTGTTGGCGCCAGACAGCGCACCCGGGCCATAGAACTGGTCTTCCGGCCAGTTGTGGCGTTTGAGGGTGGCGTCACCATTGACCTGGAGCTTCTCCGCCGATTCGACCACCCCGGCCATCGCCCGGGCCTCGCGCACCCGCGCCGCCGCCATGGCCAGGGTCGGGCTGCCGGCCAGGGCCAGCGCCATCCAGTGGTCCAGCTGCGGATCGCCATAGGCCCGCCACCACTGCTGCTCGGGCCAGTGCGCATCACGGGCGGCTTCGGCGATCGCCGCGTCGGTCGTCAGGGTATTGGCTTGCAGCGTCTTGCTTTGCGGGGCAATGCCCCAGGTTCCGATACAGCCGCTCAAGGTGAAGCAAAAGGCACAGACACTGAGCGCATTCAGCGCTCTGATGATGCGACGCGGCACTGCTGCAAATTCCCGACGTAGGTGGATGAAGCCAAGAGCGGGCAATTCTATGAGGCGGCCGTGGCGGCGATAAGCGCGCATTCCTGTGAATCTTTATTACCGATTCGGCGATAATCCGGCTTTAGTCTGAAGACCAGCCAAGTTACTTCATGTCACAATTCTGTCGTCTTCCTTGAGAGCGCCCCATGGACACCCTGCAAAACATGCGTGCTTTCAGCTGCGTCGCCCAGGTTGGCAGCTTCACCGCCGCCGCCGTGCAGCTGGATACGACCACCGCGAACGTCTCGCGGGCGGTTTCCAATCTTGAAGCACACCTGCAAACCCGCCTGCTCAACCGCACCACCCGGCGCATCGCGCTGACCGAAGCCGGCAAGCGCTACCTGATGCGCTGCGAGCAGATCCTCACCTACGTCGAGGAAGCCGAGGCCGAGGCCAGCGACGCCCACGCCCGCCCCGCCGGGCAACTGAAGGTGCACTCGATGACCGGCGTCGGCCAGCACTTCGTCATCGACGCCATCGCCCGTTATCGCCAGACCCACCCGGACGTGACCTTCGACCTGACCATGGCCAACCGCGTGCCGGACCTGCTGGACGAGGGCTACGACGTGTCCATCGTCCTCGCCAGCGAACTGCCGGACTCGGGTTTCGTCTCGCAGCGCCTGGGCATCACCTACAGCATCGTCTGCGCCTCGCCGGAATACGTGGCCGAGCATGGCGTGGCGCAGAAACCGTCGGACCTGCTCAAGCATTCCTGCCTGCGCATGGTCAGCCCGGTGATCCCGCTGGAGAAATGGCTGTTCGACGGCCCGGAAGGCCAGGAGGTGGTCAACATCACCCAGGCGCCGTTCCAGGTGAACTCCGCCGACGCGATGAAGGCGGCGATCCGCAGCGGCATGGGGGTCGGCGTGCTGCCGATCTACTCGGCCATCGAGGGCCTGCGCGACGGCACCCTGGTACGCGTGATGCCCGAGTATCGCCTGCAGGAGCTGAATCTCTACGCGATCTACCCGTCGCGGCAGTACCTCGACGCCAAGATCAAGACCTGGGTCGAATACCTGCGCAACTCGCTGCCGGAGATCCTTGCGGCCCACGAAGCCGACCTGAAGACCCACGAGCTGCGCGTGGCCAACTGAAATCTTGCTGCACAGCGGCGGCGGGGAATGATAGGTTGCTACCCATTCCTCCCCGCCAGCAGAGATTTCCCCGATGAAAAAGACGGTACTGGCCTTCAGCCGCATCACCCCGCCCATGGCCGAACGCCTGGCGCAAGACTTCAATGTCATCGTGCCCAACCCGAAGAACGGCGATATCGCCGCCCAGTTCGACGAAGCCCTGCCCGAGGCCCACGGCCTGATCGGTGCCGGTCGCAAGCTGGGCGCGGCGCAGCTCGATGGCGCGTTGAAGCTGGAAGTGGTGTCCAGCGTCTCGGTGGGCTACGACAACTATGACGTGGCCTACCTGACCGAACGCGGCATCGCCCTCACCAACACCCCGGACGTCCTCACCGAAAGCACCGCGGACCTGGGTTTCAGCCTGATCATGAGCAGCGCCCGGCGCGTCGCCGAGCTGGATGCCTGGACCAAGGCCGGCAACTGGAAGGCCACGGTGGCGCCGTCGCATTTCGGTGCCGATGTACATGGCAAGACCCTGGGTATCGTCGGCCTCGGCAATATCGGAGCGGCGGTGGCGCGGCGCGGGCGCTTCGGTTTCAACATGCCGATCCTGTACAGCGGCAACAGCCGCAAGCCGGAGCTGGAGCAGGAACTGGGGGCGCGCTTCGTCAGCCTTGAGCAGTTGCTGGCCGAAGCGGACTTCGTTTGCCTGGTGGTGCCGCTCAGCGCCAGTACCAAGCACCTGATCGGCGCCGAGCAACTGCAGCGGATGAAGCGCAGTGCCTTCCTGATCAATATTTCCCGCGGGCCGGTGGTGGACGAAGCGGCGCTGGTGGAAGCGCTGCAAAACGGCACCATTCGCGGTGCGGGGCTGGATGTGTACGAGAAGGAGCCGCTGAGCGAATCGCCGTTGTTCTCGCTGAGCAATGCGGTGACCTTGCCCCATGTGGGCTCCGCTACGGCCGAAACCCGCGAGGCCATGGCCAACCGGGCCATCGATAACCTGCGGGCCGCCCTGCTGGGCGAGCGGCCGCGGGACCTGGTGAATCCGCAGGTCTGGAAGTAATCCTTCAGGGCCTCATCGCTGGCAAGTCGGAGCGCCGAACCGCAGCTCCCACAGGTACTGTGTTCGCCGGACCTGTGGGAGCTGGCTTGCCAGCGATGAGGCCAGACCTGCCTACCTCAAGACCGCCCCGCCCACCGCAGCCTTCGGCCTCGGCTTCCTGAACACCAGCACATTGCCCACCATCACCAGCACCAACCCGACCAGGGCCGGCGCCGTCCACTGGTACCCTTCCATCACCGCCGACACGTTCAGCGCCACCAACGGAAACAGCACGGTGCAATAGGCGGCTCTCTCCGGCCCCATCCGGCCCACCAGCGTCAGGTAGGCGGTAAAGGCGATCACCGACCCCGGCACTGCCAGGTACAGCAGCGACCCCACGTACTGCCCGCTCCAGTCCATGCCGAACGGCACGCCGCTGACCAGGCAATACAACCCGAGCATGCTGGCGCCATACAGCATGCCCCAGGCATTGGTGGTCATCGGCCGCAGGCCGGCCTTCTGCTGCACGCTGGACAACATGTTCCCGGCCGAGAAGCACAAGGTCCCAAGCAGCCCCAGGCCCAGCCCCATCACGGTTTCATGGCTGGCGCCCTGCCCGGCCAGTTCCGGCCAGAACAGCAAGCCCAACCCGGCCAGCCCCAGCGCGCCGCCAATCAACACATTGGGCGCGATCTTCTGCCCGAAGAACACCCGGGCATTCAGCGCGTTCCACAGGGTCGCGGTGGAAAACACCACGGCGATCAACCCGGTGGTCACCCACTGGCTGGCGGTGAGGAAACACATGAAGTTCAGGCAGAACAGGCACAGGCCCTGGGCGACGCAGACCAGGTGCCCACGCCGGTTCATCGGTTGCAGCTTGCGGCTCAGCAGCAGGAACGCGAACAGCACCAGCGCCGCCAGGGCGAAGCGATAGACGATGGACACCGGGATGGCGACCACCCCGAGTTGCAGTTTCAAGGCGATCCAGGTGGTACCCCAGATCAGGACGGTGAGCAGATACAGCGACAGGTTCATGGCGAAGGCTCCTACGATGGCCTTCAGTCTCTGGCCTGCCCGGCCTGCTGCGCTTGCATAAACTTGCGCTTTTATCGGCTACACGGCTGTCAGACCAATGCCTACGGCGTAGGATGACTGCGGAGGTAGCCACCATGACCGCGCTCGACCAATTGCAGGTATTCAAGTCGATGAATGCTTCGCCCCATGCCCGCCTGGAAACCAGCGCGCTGCTGGGCGAGGGCATGGCCGCGGCGTTGTGGAGCAACCGGCATGATGCGCGGGACTACGAGGCGCCCAGCCATCACACCCTGTCGTGCTACATCGCCGACGGCACCGGCACCTTCCGCCGTGGCCAGCCGGACCGCAAGGGCGCGCCCGACAAGTTGTGCGTGATGCCGGCAGGCTGCGTGTCGAACTGGATCGTCAACGGCAGCATTCGCCTCGCCCACCTGTATATCAGCGAGGAGCAGTTCGCCCTGGGTTGCGTCACCCTGCTCGACCGTGAGCCGCGGGAACTGCAATTGCGCGAGGCGGATTTCGTCGAGGATGCGCAGCAGGCCCGGCGCTTTCGCCAGTTGATCGCGATGAACTGGGAAGAGCCGGGGGAGCGTTTGCTGACCAGCAGCCTGGCACACGAGATCCTCAGCCATGCGCTGCTCAGCCAGGTCGGGTTGCGTGAAGGCTTGCGCTTGAAGGGCGGCCTGGCAGCGCATCAGCGCCGGCATCTGGCGGACTACATCGAGGGGCACCTGGACGAGTCGATCGGGCTCGGCGAACTGGCAGCGCTGTGCAGCCTGTCGGAGTACCACTTTGCGCGCATGTTCCGGGAGAGCTTCGGGCTGCCGCCGCACCAGTATCTGCTGGCGCGAAGGCTGGCCAAGGCCCGGGAGCTGCTGGCCGCAGGGGACCTGCCGCTGGGCGAGGTGGCATTGCGCTGCGGGTTTGCCAGTGCCAGTCATTTCAGCAACCGGTTCCGCCAGGCGGTGGGGGCGACGCCGGGGGCTTATCGGATGGCGCTCGGCCGATGACTTTTCTTTGGTTTTGAGGGCCTCATCGCTGGCAAGCCAGCTCCCACAGGGTCACTGCATATCTTGAGTCATGTGCAGTACCTGTGGGAGCTGGCTTGCCAGCGATGAGGCCCTGAAGGTCACTGCAAGAATCAGAACTCCAGCGTGCTCGAAAGGCTGACCTGCCGCGAATCCCCGATCGCCACGAAGTAGCGGTTCACCGCCGAGGTGTAGTAGGTCTTGTCGAACAGGTTCTTCACGTTCAACTGGAAACGCACCTTGTGCTCGTCGAGCTTCGTTTCGTAGCTGGCAAAGGCATCCGCCACGGTGTACGACGGCAGATCGAAGTCATTCACCGGGTTGCCCGCCCGCTCGCCTACATAACGCGCCCCGGCGCCCATGCGCAGGCGATCGCCACCAAGGACGCTGCCGAAGTCATACACCGCCGACAACGAACCACTGTGCCTGGCCACGTTCTGCAGGCGATTGCCCTTGTAGTCCGGGTCCTTGGTCACTTCCGCGTCGGTGAAGGCGTAGCTGCCGATCAGGCTCCAGCGTTCGCTCAACTGGCCGCTGACGTCCACTTCCAGACCGCGGGATCGCACCTCGCCCGCCGCGCTGTAGACCGTATCGCCAGTGCTGGTATCGAAGTTGGACACCAGCACGTTACGCTTGGTGATGTCGAACAGCGCGACCGTGGCACTAAGCGAGTCCGGCAGATCCAGCTTGGCGCCGATCTCCCAGGCCTTGCCCTCTTCCGGCGCGATCGCCGAGTCCAGCACCAGGCCGCCGGTCAGCGGAGCGATGCTGGAGTTGGGCTTGAACGACTCGCTGTAGCTGCCGTACAGCGACAGCGTGTCGTCGACCTTGTAGACCACCCCGGCATGCGGCACCCAGGCCTGGTCCTTGTTATCGGTATTGGCCTTGAACGGCCGCCCGCGCCCGGCGTACTGGTCGTAGGTCTGCCAGCGTGCGCCGGCCACCAGGATCCAGTGCTCGTCGAGGTGCAGCGAGTCCTGGAAGAACAGTGCGTCGTTGCGCAGCTTGTCGGTCTGCGCGCTGTCGCTGGCGCGTACCGTGGTGCCCTCGACTTCACGGCCATACACCGGGTTGATGTAGCTGAAGGTACTGCGGCTGGCCTGGCGGATCAGGTCGGCGCGATAGATCTTGCGGTACTCGCTGTCGATGCCGAACAGCAGGTCGTTCTGCAATCCGGCGACCTGCACCTTGCCGTCGAAGCTCAGGGTGGCGAAACGGTCGCTGCTCAACGCACCACGGGTACCGTCGATGCTGCGGGTCAGGGTGCCGCGGGCGGCATTCACGCCGGTCACCCGCACCTGGCTAGCGTCATAGGTCTCGCGGTTGAAGCTGTAGCCGAAGTGAGCCTTCCAGTCATCGGAAAACTGGTGATCGACTTCCAGGCGATACAGGTCCGAGCGCCCCTCCATGTCGTTGAACGGTTCGTCGAGGCGGCGCTCGGCAGGAATGTTCAACGGACGATTGGTGTTCGGGTCGATGGCGGTGCCGCGGTCGAACGGGTAGAGGAACTCACGGTGCTCATAGGCCAACTGCACCTGGGTGTTTTCGCCGTACCAGGCCAGCGACGGGGCCACCAGCGATTCGCGGTGCACGCCGTAGTTGCGCCAGTAGTCCTCGTCCTCATGGTCCAGCACCAGGCGATAGGCCAGGCCACTGTCGCCCAGGGCGCCAGTGCTATCGAGGCCGCCGCCGCTGCCGTTCTTGCCTTCGCCGTAGGTCGAGCCGCGCAGATTGAGGGCGTTGTAGCTCTGCAATTGCGGGCGCTTGCTGACCACGTTGATCACCCCGCCCGGGTCCTGGATGCCGTACAGCAGCGAGGCCGGGCCCTTGAGCACTTCGACGCGCTCGGTGGTGGCGTTGAGGCTGCGGCCCTGCACGATGGGCATGCCGTCGCGCATGATCGAGCCGTCGCGGTTGTCGCCGAAGCCACGCTTCATCACGGTATCGGAGGTGCCGCCGAAGTTGTTGCCTTGGGTGATGCCGCTGACGTTGTACAGGGCATCGTCGAGGTTGCGCGGGGTCTGGTCCTTGAGCACCTGTTCCGGCACCACGTTGATGGCCTGCGGAATCTCCATGCTCGACGCCGAACCACGCATGATCGAGGTGGTTTCCGGCTGGGCATAGCTGCCGATGCCATCAGCCTGGGACACGATGCTGGTGGCCTGCAGGTTGAGGGTGCCGTCCTGCGGCAAGGGTTCCAGGGTCAGAGTGCGGGCATTGACCCGGCGGTAGCCGAAGCCGGAACCCTGCAACAGCCGCAGCAACGCCGCTTCAGCACCCAGCCGGCCGTTCAGCGCCGGCGCCTGCAGGCTGGAGAGATCGACGGTGTAGACCACGCTGAGCCCGGTGATACGACTGAAATCGGCCAGGGCCTGGGGCAGTGGCTTGCCCGGCACATCGAACTGATACACCTGCTCGACCTGCTCCGCCGCATATGCCGGCAGCACCATCAGCCCCGCCAAACCCAATGAAACGCTGTAAACCGCCGACCTTGCCTGCATGCCGATGAACCTGTGAGAGAACAGTCTTGTATGCGAATAAATCGCACTTCCATTCACTACACGGATGTCGTCGCGAAGTACCTCACATGTTTTTCAAAATAATTTTCAACGCAGCAAGGTGACCCGGCCGAACAGCGTGTGGCGCTGGAACCCGGTCACCGCGCCGAGGGCATCGAGGGCTGCCAGCGGGTCGTTGCCGGGGAAGCTGCCGCTGACCTTGCGTGCGCCGAGCTGGCGGTCGAGCAGGATGATGCGGCCGGGATAATAGCGAGCCAGATCATCCACCACCTGGCTCAGCGGAACCTCGTAGTAGTTCAGCCAGCCCTGGCGCCAGGCCAGGCTGTTCTGGCTATCGACGCCGTGCACCCGGCCGGCCTGACCATCGTGGTATTCGACCTGCTGGTTGGCCGTGAGCACTTGCTGCGCCTGCCCTGCGCCGGCAGTGACCCCGACCCGCCCGGACAGCACCGTGACCTGCGCTCCGCCCGCCTGCTGGCGGACCTCGAACTGCGTACCCAGCACCTCGGTGCGGCCGCCTTCGGTTTCGACGACAAAGGGTTGGCCCGTATGGCTGACATGGAAGAACACAGCGCCACGCTGCACCTCGATACGACGCTGGCCGTGGCTGAAATCGACGCGGATGGCGGTATCGGCGTCCAGCACTAGTTGCGAGTTGTCGGCCAGGGTCACTTCGCGTATCTGCCCGACCGGCGCCACATAGTCCGCGCCGAGGTCGCGCAGCCAGTTCGCCGGATGCCAGCCGGCACCGGTGCCGAGCATCAGCAGCAGGAAAGCCGCAGCAGAAAGACCGCCGAGCTTGCGCGCCCTGCGTACCGGCACGGGCTCGTTGGCGATGCTCGCCTTGCAGGCTTCGAGGGCGCGCATCATGTGTTTTTCCACCGCGCTTTGGGAAAGCGCCATGACCTTGGCGATCTCGCCATAGGTGCGCCCGTGAATGCGATTGAGCAGAAAGATCTGCCGGGTGCGCTCGGGCAGCTCGCGCAGGGCCGCCTCGATCCGGCGCAGATCGCTGCTGGCCTCGAACGCCGCCTCGGGCTGGCTATCCTGCGGCAGTTCAAGGGGCTCGGGGAGGCTTTCGTTGACTCGCTCGCGGGCGCCCTCGCTGCGCAGATGGTCGATGGCGATATTGCCGGCACAACGCATCAGGTAGCTTTCCAGGGCGTCGATCCCGACCTGCGGGCGCCGCCAGAAGCGCAGGAACAGCTCCTGCACCAGGTCTGCCGCAGTCGCACGGCAACCGACACGCCGCCTTACCAGGTTTTCCATGCGCCCGCGCTGGGCCAGGAATACCTGGAGGAAACGGGCCCGGGCCAGGGCGTCATCGAGAGGTTCGGCCATCGCGTCAGATCAATCCGAGCGCAGAAAACGGCGCCAGCACCAGGCTCAGCGCTGCCAACCCGAGCAGCCAGCGTGGCCGGTAGGGCAAGGCGAAAACCCACAGGCACAGGCTGGCCATCAGCAGGCCGAACAGTTCGGCCAGGCCGATCGCCCAGCCGGCGTGTCTTACTGCTGCGGCGAGGGCCAGGGCCAGAAGCAGCCAGCCGGCCAGGCGCAAGACGAGGGTTTGCCCGGGGCGGGGTTTGCGCCCGAGCAGTTCGCTGAAGTGCTTGTCCATGGCCAGACACAACGCCGCGCAGCCGGCGAAGGCAAACAACGCAATCGCCAGCATCAGTTCGTCTCCGCTTCGAGGTGCGGCGTCCGGGCCGCTTTCGGCGTGCGCCGGGCCGTCGGTAGCGGTTCGCGCAGCATTTTCGCGGCGGTCCAGGCGAACAGCAGGCCACAGCCGAACACAGTGAGGTCGAAACCGGCCATCGCCCAGTCACCACCCGGAATCGAGTGGTTCAGGCCCTGGCCGGTGGTCAGGCCGTTGAGCAGCGGCAAGGCTGTCCAGGCCAGCGCCGCCAGCGCCAGTTGCTCGCCCCAGGCGCGGCGCCCCGGACGCAGCAGCGCATGCAGCAGGCTTGCGAGCCAGACGCCGAAGAACAGGTTCACTTCCCACTGAGCCCGCCCTTCCAGGCCGACCGGCAACAGGCGGTTGGCCCAGAAGAATCCGGCCACGGCAAGGATGAGCCCGCTCATGCTGGCAATGTTCAGCACTTCCACCAGGCGCAGTTCGAACGGCTGGGTGCCGCTCCTGGCGTGCTTGACCTGGCGCTTGCCAAGCCACATCACCAGCCCGGTGCCGATCACCGCCGTGCCGGCCAGGCCGAAGAAGAAATACAGCCAGCGCAGCAGCGGGCCGGCGAACGATGCCATGTGCAGGCCATAGAAGCCGCCGCTGACGATCCCGGCGACGCTCTCGGGACGGGCACTCCAGGCCAGGCTGCCGTCGGCGCCGTTGAAACGCCAGCCGGCACCGCGCTGCACCGATACCCGCTCGCGGCCATCGGGTACAAACAGCACCTGGGCATTGCGGTCGCCCGGGCGCTGGATTTCGAGCCAGCTGATCTTCGCTTCCGGAGCCTGCGCCAGCAGCCGCGCGTAAAGCTGCGGCAGTGCCTGCATGGGCGCCTTCTCGCCGGAGGCGGCAACCAGGTCGCGGCCGCCGAAGACCTCGTTGAAATAGCTGTCCTGGTTGTCATAACCGGCAAGGATCGGCGCCGGCATGACCATGTACATGAAGATCACCAGGCTGCTGTAGCTGATCATCAGGTGGAACGGCAACACCAGCACGCCGATCGCGTTATGCCCGTCGAGCCACAAGCGCTGGCCCTTGCCGGGACGGAAGGTGAAGAACTCCTTGAAGATCTTCTTGTGGGTGATGATCCCGGTGACCAGCCCGACCAACATCATCAGCGCAGCGAAGGTCGCCAGCCAGCGGCCCCACGGATAAGGCATTTCCAGCTGGAAGTGGAAGCGGTAGAAGAAATCGCCGCCGCGGGTTTCGCGGGTCGGCACTTCCGCGCCAGTGGCGGCATCCAGGGTTTTGCGGATGAAGCCGCGCTGGCCATCGCCGCCGCGCCAGCCGACGGTGATGCCCGGGGTGCGCTCGTCCGGTAGCTGGATGAACCAGTTCGGCGCGTCGCCGGCGTTGCGTTGCAGGTAATCCTGGGCCTTGCCCAGCGCCAGCGGGATATCCAGGGCCCGCACCGGCACCTCCGGCTGGCTCCAGCGGGTAATCTCGGGCTTGAAGTACGACATGGTCCCGGTGAGGAAGATGGCGAACAGCAGCCAGCCGAAAATAAGCCCGGCCCAGGTGTGCAGCCAGGCCATCGCCTGGCGGAAGCCCTCTTTCATGGCCGGGCCACCCAATACGTCAAGCCATTGATCGTGCCCAGCACCAGGCTCGGCAACAGGATGCCCAGCCAGGCCCGCCAGGCGCTGTGGCTGGCGAACGCCCAGATGAACGCACCGAGGTAGAACAGGAACGAGCTCATCATGCCCACCTGCACGGCATCGGCCCTGGGCAGAGGCAGCCATTGGCTGAGCAGCACACCGGCCATTGCCGCCAGCGCATAGCCGCCGAACAGCGCGGCGAGGCAACGCGAGGCCACGGCGAGGCGATAACTCAGGGGCAGGCCGGCGGCTGTGCTCTTCATGACGGGGCGTCCGGGACGGAAAGACGCCTAATATAAATGATAAGGATTCTCAGAATCAAAGCTATCTGACAGGTCGCCACTCACCGTCCGACTGCCGGAGCACAGGTTTCCTTTTCAACGAGAGAAACGCGCTACGCACTTATCTCCTTGATCCTACCCCTGTTTTCCAATGCGATTGAAACAAAATATTTTTATTTTTTAGGGGGTTGAAATCCGCTTCGATCTGCCCGAAGTTGTAAGCAAGAGGCAACGAATTCCAAGGCAACCCAGCCTCCGGTGTCTCTTGCGAGCTAGCTGAATAAGGATTGGAATCATGCAAATCCAGGTCAACAGCGACAACCATATTCAAGGCAACATCCGGCTGGAACAGTGGGTACGCAGCACGGTTGAAAGTACGCTCGAACGCTTTGACGACGGGGTCACCCGGGTTGAGGTCCACCTGAGGGACGAGAACGGCGACAAGCCCGGTCCCCACGACAAACGTTGCCAGATGGAGGCACGCCCAAAAGGCCATCACCCGATTTCCGTAACCCACAAGGCCGCCACACTGGAGCAGGCCATCGAGGGTGCAGCGTCGAAATTGAACAACGCCCTGGAGCATTTCTACGGCAAGCTGCGCAGCAAACGCGCCGTCACCCAGCAAGAGATCAGCGCCAATGACGCGCTGCTGCAAGAGGAATTCCTCGAACGGCTGGGCTGAACGTAAGAACAGCAACGCGAGACGGTGAATGAAGAAGCCCCTGGCCTCGTGGTCAGGGGCTTTTTCTTTGTTCTTCCGGGCCCTATCGCTGGCAAGCCAGCTCCCACAGTGTCCCCGGCGCCGCTAAACCTGTGGGAGCTGGCTTGCCAGCGATAGGGCCCGAAAAACACCCTCAATACTTCGGTAGATTCTCCAGCTCCCCGGCCCGCTGTTTGGTCATGTCCACCTCGCAGCCAATCCCGTTGAGCCGATCGATGGTGCCACCGGTCATGCTGTAGTACATCCCGCAATTGGCATCCCGGTACGCCACCCATTTGCGCTGGGCATCCCTGAGCTTGCCCTTCTGTTCTTCCCCGAGGCTGCCCATGGCTGCCTTGTAGTTCTGGTTCAGACGATCATCCTGGCGCTTCAGCTCGGCGCCGGAGCATTCGCTCATGACCGCCGTGGTGCTGGCGCCCTTCATGCACTGGCTGTAACTGTCGGCCTGGGCCAGCGGGCTGGCCGCGAGCAGGGCCAGGGCGAGGATTCCAAGGTTCATCGGCACACTCCGTGTCAGGTCATTGAGGATTCAACAGGTTCCAGCAGGCAGGCGCGGGTCACTTGACCCCGCAGCCAGCGATGGGCCGCATCACCCTCACGGCGCTCGTGCCAGGCCTGCTGGAAGCCAAAGGCCCGGATCGGCAGGGGTGGTGCGAAACAGCGTAGCCCACGGGGTGGGCGCAACAGGTTGCGGCGGGCGACGGTGAGAATCAGATCGGTCCCGGCCAGCACTTCAGTGGCAGCGATCCAGTGCGGCATCGCCAGCGCGACGCGCCGTTGCTCCCCCAAGGCAGCCAGGGCAAGGTCGATTTCGTTGTCGGTACCGGGTCGCATCGCTACCAGCACATGGGGACGGGCCAGCCACTGCGTCAAACTCAGCCCGCCACGGGCCGGCAGGGTGTCGCGGTCGGCCAGGCAGGCGAAGCTTTCCTCGAACAGGGTCTGCGCACGCAACGGCGCGGCCAGGGTCGGAAAGACCCCAAGCGCCAGATCGATTTCGCCATCGAACAACTGGCTGAGCATCGCTTCGCGACTGCCCTGGGTCACCACCAGATCCACATCCGGTGCCTCGACGCGCAACGCACGAACCAGGCGGGGCAGGACAACCCTCGCGCCATAGTCCGACATCGCCAGGCGAAAACTGCGCCGCGCCCGCAGCGGATCGAAGCCGGGGCTGCTAAGCAAGGCATCGAGTTGCTGCAATGCTTCCCTGAGCGGCTGGGCCAACTCCAGCGCACGGGCCGTGGGCTGCAAGCGCCCTCCCCGGCGTACAAGCAACGGATCGGCAAAGATATCGCGCAACTGCGCAAGCGCATGGCTCACCGCCGGCTGGCTGCGATGCAGGCGCAAGGCGGCTCGGGAAACATGCTGCTCGGCCAGAAGGGCATGCAGGGTCAGCAGCAGATTAAGGTCGATACGGCGCAGATCATCCATATGACGAATAGTCCTCGTGCGAAATTAGAATTTCCATCCGGCCTGTGGATAACCAAGACTGCCTTATGCCCATCGTGCGTATCAAGGAGTCCGCCATGAATCTCAACATCGCTCCCGCTGTCGTAGCGCTACCGCTGATCGCCCTGCTCGCCGGAGCTGCCGTGCCGTTCCAGGCCGGGAGCAACGCTGCGCTAGGTCGCCTGCTCGGTCATCCGCTATGGGCCACGCTGGTGTCGCTCGCAATCAGTGTGCTGATGGTATTGCCCGCGCTCTGGCTGATGCGCGCACCGATGCCGCAAGTGGCAGCACTGGGCCAGGCCCCTTGGTGGGCATGGTTCGGTGGGGTGGCGGGCGTGGTCTATATCACTGCCGCGCTGATTCTGACGCCCAAGCTCGGCGCAGCGGGTTTCATCGTTTGCGTGATTGCCGGCCAGGTGCTGTCATCGCTGGCCATCGACCAGTGGGGCCTGATGGGCCTGCCCGAGCGCCCGGTCAACTTGGCTCGGCTGCTGGGGGTCGGGCTGATCGTGGTGGGCATGCTGGTGGTGCAATGGGGCACCCGCTCCAGCCAATAGCGGTCAGGCCGCGGTCGAGCCCATATCGAAATCGAATGGCTGCAACGGCGGCAGGCCATGGGCGGCACGGGCATCGTCACAACGCGGATTGTGTTCGCCGTTTTCCCAGGACGCCTCGAATTCCCGGCATGGGCTGGAACGCTGTTCGTACATGGTGCAGGCGACCGCCTTGCCCACCTCGCCCGACAGGGAAATGCAACGCGTCGGCTTGGCATCGGTGCCGATCATCGCGACCCGGCTCGGGGTGATCTGCACCACCAGCTCATCCGGCACGCAACCGCCGGCCGAGGTGCATTCGCCCCAGAAAAAGGACACACGGAAATGCGCGCAGCAGGCGCCACAGCTCAAGCAAGGATGGGTATCGGACATGATGTCGGGAGGGGGGAGCAAGAATTGTTATGGGGAGAATCCCGTCGCCAATTCTATGCGATGCCACGCCGTTGAGAAGGGGGTGACGAAAAGAAATCCGGGCGCCCGACCGGCGGAACGAAAAAGGCCCGAAGCGCCCGTATCACGGGGGCTTCGGGCCTTTCAGGCGTGCCTCAGACCTTGGCCGGTTTGGCGGCTTTCGGCGCCTCGATGCCGTCGGCCCGGAACATCTGGCGGATGCCGCGCACAGCCTGGCGGATCCGGTCCTGGTTCTCGATCAGGGCGAAGCGCACATGATCGTCGCCGTAGTCACCGAAGCCGATGCCCGGCGACACGCAGACCTTAGCTTCGGCCAGCAGCTTCTTGGAAAACTCCAGGGAACCGAGATGCTTGTATTGCTCGGGAATCTTGGCCCAGACGTACATCGACGCCTTGGGGTTCTCGACCATCCAGCCGATCTCGTGCAGGCCCTTGACCAGCACGTTGCGGCGCTGGCGGTACTGCTCGGCGATGTCGCGCACGCACTGCTGGTCGCCTTCGAGGGCTGCGATGGCCGCGACCTGCAGCGGGGTGAAGGTGCCGTAGTCGTGGTAGCTCTTGATCCGCGCCAGGGCGCTGACCAGCTCCGGATTGCCGACCATGAAGCCAATCCGCCAGCCAGCCATGTTGTAGCTCTTGGACAGGGTGAAGAATTCCACCGCGATATCCTTGGCTCCCGGCACCTGCATGATCGACGGGGCTTTCCAGCCGTCGTAGACGATGTCGGCATAGGCCAGGTCGTGGATCACCAGTACGCCATACTGCTTGGCCAGTTCAACCACCCGCTCGAAGAAGTCCAGCTCCACGCACTGCGACGTAGGGTTCGAGGGGAAGCCGAGGATCATCATCTTCGGTTTCGGAATGGACTCGCGGATGGCCCGCTCCAGCTCGGCGAAGAAGTCCACGCCCGGGACCAGCGGCACCGAACGCACCTGGGCGCCGGCGATTACCGCACCGTAGATGTGGATCGGGTAGCTGGGGTTGGGCACCAGCACCGTGTCGCCGTGGTCCAGGGTAGCCAGCATCAGGTGTGCCAGGCCTTCCTTGGAGCCGATGGTAACGATGGCTTCGCTCTCGGGGTCGATCTCGACCTTGTAGCGGTCCTCGTACCAGCGCGAAATCGCGCGGCGCAGACGGGGGATGCCTCGGGAAGTGGAATAGCCGTGGGTGTCTTCACGCTGGGCGACCTGCACCAGCTTCTCGACGATGTGCGGCGGCGTGGCCCCGTCGGGGTTGCCCATGCTCAGGTCGATGATGTCCTCGCCACGACGGCGCGCGGCCATCTTGAGTTCAGCGGTGATGTTGAAGACGTAGGGGGGGAGACGATCGATGCGCGCAAAACGGCGCGGCGAACCTTGTTCGGCCATGATTTCCTCGAAGACGTAAGCGCCCGGAACCGTCCGAGCGACGTTGGCCACTCCTGTGGCCGAGGCTGAAAGATAGGGCCGGGGTGGATGCTTGTAAAGCGTTATTTCATGAGCCTTGTGCCGCTCTCACGGGCCCTATCGCTGGCAAGCCAGCTCCCACAGTATCAGCGGCGCATGCGATCCCTGTGGGAGCTGGCTTGCCAGCGATGAGGCCCTCAAGACAAACAAAAACGCCCCGGAACCTCTCGGCGCCGGGGCGTTTTCGTCAACCGTCGGTGCTTACTGCACGTAGGTCATCAGCACTTCCGCCGGGGTGCGGGTATCCACCGACATCATCACGCTCAGGGCAGTGATGGTGAAGATGGAGAAGGCGAATACCTTGCGCGCCCACAGGCGGTCATCGGCCACCTTGTTGCCGCCCCAGGCCATGTACAACCAGTACAGGCCCATGGCCGCCGCGACGGCCAGGTAGCTCAGGCCGGCGTAGCCGCCAATGGTGAGCATCAGGGTGGCGACCAGGAAGGCCACGATGTACCAGATGATCTGCTTCTTCGCCGCAGCCACGCCACGGGCGACCGGCAGGACCGGAATCGACGCGGCGCGGTAGTCGTTGAAGCGGAAGATCGCGATCGCGTACGAGTGCGGCATCTGCCACAGGCTGAACATCACCAGCAGGGTCAGCGCAGCCAGGTCGAAGGTGCCGCTCACGGCGCAGTAGCCGATCACCGGAGGCATGGCACCGGACAGGCTGCCAACCAGGGTGCCGTGCACCGACTTGCGCTTGAGGTACAGGCTGTAGAAACCGACGTAGATGATGAAGCCGATCAGGCCGAACAAGGCCGCCAGGGCGTTGGCCTTGAACAACAGCAGGCCCAGGCCGGCAACCCCGAGCAGGGTGCCGTAGGCCAGGGCTACCGGCGACGAGATTGCACCTTGCACCATTGCGCGGTTCTTGGTGCGCTCCATCTTGATGTCGATGTCGCGGTCGATCCAGTTGTTGAAGACGCAACCGGACGCTACGACCAGCGAGGTACCAATCACCGTGGCGAGGAACAGCATGAAATCGACATGCCCTGCCGCAGCGAGGAAGAAACCGCCCGCCACGGACAACACGTTACCGAAGATGATTCCCGGTTTGGTGATCTGGATAAAGTGTTTCAGGGACATGCCGGATTACCTCACTTCGCCATCATGCTGGTGTGGATGCTGAACATGATCCACAGCGACAGGCCGACCAGCAGGGCGATGACCAGGCCGGTGAACAGGAACGACGTCACGTTGGAACGTGCAGCCTTCGAGCTGTCCAGGTGCAGGAAGTAGTACAGGTGCACCACGATCTGGATCACTGCGAAGGCAACGATGATCAGCAGGGTCATGTCCTTCGGCAGGGTCGGGTACATCACCAGGCCGAACGGAATGACGGTGAGGATCACCGACAGGATGAAGCCGATGGCGTACGACTTGACGCTGCCGTGGTTGGCTTCGTCGTGGCCGTGGCTGTTGTGTGCGTTAGCCATTTACAGAACCCCCATCAGGTACACGACGGTGAACACGCAGATCCAGACCACGTCCAGGAAGTGCCAGAACAGGCTCAGGCAGCTCATGCGGGTCTTGTGGGTGTTGGTGATACCGTCCTTGTTGATCTGGTACATCATGATCGCCATCCAGATCAGGCCTGCGGTCACGTGCAGACCGTGGGTGCCGACCAGGGCGAAGAAGCCAGACAGGAAGCCGCTGCGGCTAGGGCCGAAGCCTTCGCTGATCAGCAGGTGGAACTCGTTGACTTCCATGCCGATGAAGCCTGCACCCAGCAGCCAGGTGATTGCCAGCCAGGCCAGCACGCCACCCTTGTTGCCTTTGTACATCTGCAGCATGGCGAAACCGAAGGTGATACTGGAGAACAGCAGCAGCGCGGTTTCGACCAGTACGTAGTTCAGTTCGAAAATGTCATGACCCGACGGGCCGCCGGCGAAGTTGCCGGACAGCACCGCGTAGGTGGCGAAGATCGACGCAAACAGGATGCAGTCGGTCATCAGGTACAGCCAGAAACCGAATACGGTCATCTGGCTCGAGTCGTGGTGGTGATCGTCATGCCCATGGTCGTGACCATGAGCATCTGCGTTGATTACATGACTGGACATTGATTAAACCCGCTCAAACGATTCGACACGTGCACCGGCAGGCGCACCAGTGGCCAGACCCAGGGCTTTCATGCGCTCACCTTCGATGCGCGCCACTTCCTCGGCCGGAACCATGTAGCCCTGGTCGTCACGCGCAGCGTGGCGAACGAAGACTGCGACGGTGGCGAACAGGCTGACGCCGACCAGCCACCAGATGTGCCAGATGAAGGCAAAGCCGAAGATGGTCAGGAACAGGCCCATGAACACACCGGTGGAGGTGTTGTTCGGCATGTGGATCGCTTCGTACTTGGCCGGAACCTTGTACGCAACGCCGGCTTCCTTGGCTTCGTGCCAGGCATCCAGGCCAACTTTCTCAGGCATGGTGGCGAAGTTGTAGAACGCAGGTGGCGACGAAGTCGACCATTCCAGGGTACGGCCGCCCCATGGGTCGCCGGTGACGTCCAGGTTGTCCTTGCGATCGCGGATCGACACGTACAGCTGGATCAGCTGGCAAGCGATACCGAACAGGATCAGCACGGCGCCGACCACGGCAACGTACAGGTACGGTTCCCAGGCAGGGTTGTCCGAGTGGTTCAGACGACGGGTCATACCCATGAAGCCCAGGGCGTACAGCGGCATGAAGGCCACGTAGAAGCCGGAGATCCAGAACCAGAAGGCAGCCTTGCCCCACTTCTCGTTCAGGGTGAAACCGAAGGCTTTCGGGAACCAGAAGGCGAAGCCCGCCACGTAGCCGAAGACCGCACCGCCGATGATCACGTTGTGGAAGTGGGCGATCACGAACAGGCTGTTGTGCAGCACGAAGTCAGCACCTGGAACGGCCAGCAGAACGCCGGTCATGCCACCGATGGAGAAGGTGACCATGAAGCCCAGGGTCCAGAGTACTGGCGCGGTGAAGCGCAGGCGGCCCTGGTAGATGGTGAACAGCCAGTTGAACAGTTTCACGCCGGTCGGGATCGAGATCAGCATCGTCGCCAGACCGAAGAAGGTGTTGACGCTGGCGCCCGAACCCATGGTGAAGAAGTGGTGCAGCCAGACCGCAAAGCCCAGTACCGCGATCGCGCCCGATGCGTAGATCATCGAGTGGTGACCGAACAGGCGCTTGCCGGTGAAGGTCGAGGTCACTTCCGAGAACACGCCGAAGGCCGGCAGGATCAGGATGTACACCTCAGGGTGACCCCACGCCCAGAACAGGTTGACGTACATCATCGGGTTCCCACCAAGCTCGTTGGTGAAGATGTGGAAGTCCAGATAACGGTCAACGGTCAGCAGGGCCAGGGCAGCGGTCAGGATCGGGAACGAAGCCACGATCAGGACGTTGGCCCAGGTGCAGGTCCAGGTGAAGATCGGCATGTCCATCAGTTTCATGCCTGGGGCGCGCATTTTCAGCACGGTCACCAGGAAGTTCACACCGGTCAGCGTCGTACCCAGACCCGACAACTGGAGTGCCCAGATGTAGTAGTCAACCCCGACACCCGGGCTGTACTGGATACCCGACAGCGGCGGATAGGCCACCCAGCCGGTCTTGGCGAACTCGCCCACGCCCAGGGAGATGTTGACCAGCGCAACGCCGGACACCAGCAGCCAGAAGCTCAGGGAGTTGAGGAACGGGAAGGCCACGTCGCGGGCGCCGATCTGCAGCGGCAGCGCCAGGTTCATCAGGCCGGTGAAGAATGGCATCGCCATGAAGATGATCATGATCACACCGTGGGCGGTGAAGATCTGGTCATAGTGTTCAGGCGGCAGGTAGCCCTCGGCGCCACCGGTGGCAGCCGCGAGCTGGGTACGCATCATGATCGCGTCGGCGAAGCCGCGGATCAGCATCAGCATGGCGACGATGATGTACATCACGCCGATCTTCTTGTGGTCGACCGAGGTCAGCCACTCGGACCAGAGGTAGGTCCACTTCTTGAAATAGGTGATTGCCGCGAACAACGCGATACCGCCGAGCGCGATCATGGCGAGGGTCACCATGACGATCGGCTCGTGATACGGGATCGCGTCCAGACTTAATTTACCGAACATCTCTTACTCCTCTGCCCCGGCAGCTGAATGCATACTCACGTCCATCCCTTCGGTACCGGTAGTGGCCGCTGCTTCTTTGTGCTCGGCCTTCTCGTGTACCACCGGCTTGCCGCGGTTCATGCCTTCGTACTTGTCGACGATGGTCTGGAACTGGTCGGCCGGCGCCACGCTGTACAGCGCGACTGGATTGTTTTCGCTCGGTTTGGCCAAGGCCTCGTATTCAGCTTTGTCCAGCTGCTTAGGCGACTGCTTGACTTCGTTCACCCACGCCTCGAAATCGGCCTGGGAGGTGGCGACTGCCTTGAATTTCATGCCGGTGAAGCCTGCACCGCTGTAGTTCGCCGAGATACCGTCGAACTCGCCGTTCTCGTTGGCGATCAGGTGCAGCTTGGTGGTCATGCCGGCCATCGCGTAGATCTGGCCGCCCAGCGCAGGGATGAAGAACGAGTTCATCACGGCGTCGGAGGTCACGCGGAAGTTGACCGGGGTATTGGCCGGGAAGACGATCTTGTTGACGGTGGCGATGCCTTGTTCCGGGTAGATGAACAGCCACTTCCAGTCCAGGGCGACCACGTCGATCTGCACCGGCTTCACGTCGGAAACCAGCGGACGATACGGGTCCAGCTCATGGGTGGTTTTGTAGGTGACGATACCCAGGGCGATGATGATCAGGACCGGGATGGTCCAGACCGCCACTTCGATCTTGGTCGAGTGCGACCAGTCCGGGGTGTACTTGGCAGCCTTGTTGGAAGCGCGGTACTTCCAGGCGAACGCCAGGGTCATGCAGATGACCGGGACGACCACCAGCAGCATCAGGCCGAAGGCGATCAGGATCAGGTTCTTTTGCTCAATGCCGACCTGACCTTTCGGGTCGAGCAGGGTCCAGTTGCACCCACTGAGTAAAAGCATGCCTAAAAAGGGCAGAATGCCAAACAGTCTGGGGTAACGCTTTTTACTCATCTCACGACCTCTAGATCAGCTTGCTTCAATGCAATTTGTGTTTTGGTCGCCAACACTTCTTCCTGCCTGGTGTCAGCATTTACGGGCGAATAAGGTCATACCTTGAGGAGCGTCGCTGCTCGGCATAAACCTTGGGTGGTGCGTGGTTATTGTTCTGACTTCGTAGGCAACAGGCCTGTATTTCAGACCAAGTCCATTTGGTGCGGAAAATCACGGAGGGGAGTCAGCCCGGCATCGCCGCAGGCGATGCTCGTCGAAGTCAGCAAGAAAGGCTGCGGAGCCTTTGAAACTGCGACTTGCAAGCAGTGCCGAACGGAAATTGGGGGCGATTGTAGATAGGTCGCCCCCCCTTGACTATGACTTATTGAGCAACAGTCTTTTACAGGAAGTGTAATAATCCAGCCCGAAAAATCAGTTTCGCGACAGTTTGTCGCACCCGTTCCATTAGCGCTGGAACGCCCGTCCTACAAGGGTTTCGGGTTGACGCAAGTCAATCGCCCTGTGCGCACTGTGGGAAATTTCATGGCACAAGGGACTTGCGTCAAAACATGACTTTTGTCTAACCCTGGCGCCGGTTGCGCCAGATGCCCAGCGGCACCAGGACCGCGGTCAGGACGAATGCTACAAGTGCCCATTGTGCAAGGGAAAGTCCCAATACAGGCGGGTATGGTGTAGTGCAGAAACCGTCGACCTGGAACACCAGCGGCAGCACCGAGGCCAGGGGCAGGCCGTCGACGATCGGTTGCAGGGTATCGATGCCGCAGCTGACGGACGGATTGGCGAGGATATAGACATGGTTGCCGGCAGCGGCGACTCCACCCAGGGCGCTGAGCACCACCAGGCCCTCGAAGATCGTCAGGCTGCGCCGGCCGGGCATGGCGGCGCCGATGAAGGCGAACAGGGCGATCAGCAGCAGTGCATAGCGCTGCAGGATGCACAACGGGCACGGCGCCTCGCCCAGGACGATCTGCATATAGAGTGCGCCGCCGATCAATGCCAGACAGATCACGCCCAGCAGGACCAGGAAGCGCCGTTCCCGATTCAGGCGCTGCGTTTGCTCGTTCATTGCCATTCCCTTCACGTTTAAATGGATCGACTCGCGGCCACGCGAAAGCCGCGGGGCGCACAAGATGACGGTGCGCCGGCGGAAAGTCTACAGGCAGACGGCAGATCGAAGGTGAAGTCGGCGTGAAAAACGCAGGCGCAGGGTGGCAGTGAAGAGGAAGGGAATTAACAGGGAATTAATGTGTTGAAGCTGAGGGCCTTATCGCTGGCAAGCCAGCTCCCACAGGGACTGCACCTGTGGAAGCTGGCTTGCCGGCGATGAGGCCCTTGAGATCACTCCAGAGCAGCAGCCGGCCCGAAGAACTCATGGCGGCTCTGCCCTTCCGGCACCCGCAGCGCTTTCAGGTGGCGCTTGACCGCGGCCATGAAGCCCTTGGGCCCGAGGAAGTAGGCATCCAGGTCACGCTCGGCCGGCAGCCACCGATCCAGTTGGTCCTGGCTCAACGGCCCCAGCGCATCCCCCGGCAAACTCACGCCATCATCCACGTCATAGCAATAGAAGCGCTTGAGCTGCGGATGACGTGCCGCCAGGGCATCGACATGCTCACGGAACGCATGCACCCCGCCGTTGCGCGCGCAATGGATGAAATGGATCTGCCGTCCGCTTTCCAGCGCCTTGTCGAGCATGGCCAGGGTCGGGGTTATTCCAACGCCGCCGCTGATCAGCACCAGCGGCTTGTCGCTGGCGGCCAGGGTGAAGTCCCCCGCCGGCGGGAACAGGTTGATCCGGTCGCCGACCTTGAATTGGTCATGTAGGTAATTGGACACCTTGCCGTCCGCCTCGCGCTTGACGCTGATGCGGTACAGGCGACCGTCGCCCAGGCTCGACAGCGAATAGTTGCGGCGCTGCTCGACGCCATCGATCAGCAGTTGCAGGCCGATGTACTGGCCCGGCTCGGCCACCAGCACCGGCTGGCCATCGACCGGAGCGAAGTAGAAGGAAACGATTTCAGCGCTCTCTTCGACGCGCTCGACCAGGGTGAAGGCCCGCGCCCCGCGCCAGCCGCCCTTGGCCTGCTCCTTCTGTTGGTACAGGCCTTCTTCGGCACCGATCAGGATATCCGCCAGTTGCTGATAAGCCGCGCCCCAGGCCTTCAGCACCTGCGGCGTGGCAATCTCGCGGCCGAGCACTTCCTCGATGGCGCGCAGCAGGCAGGCCCCGACGATCGGGTAATGCTCCGGAAGGATCTGCAAGGCCACATGCTTGTTGACGATCTGCCCGACCAGCCCGCCCAGTTGCTCCAGCCGGTCGATGTGCCGGGCGTACATCAGCACGCCGTTGGCCAGCGCCCGGGGCTGGTCGCCGCTGGCCTGGTGGGCCTGGTTGAACAGCGGGCGTACCTCGGGGTACTCGCTGAGCATCATATTGTAGAAATGGGTGGTCAGGGCTTCCCCACCGCTTTCCAGCAGCGGAACGGTGGCCTTGATGATTGCACGGTCTTCGGCGGTCAGCATGAAACGACTCCTGAGCCTGATGGGCTTCTGTGTAGATACTGGTAAGTGCGTTTCAGAATCCATGCCAACGACAAAGCCCAATGAAATCGGGCATCTGCGCCCCAATAAGGTCAAAATGACCCAAGTTTGCTAGAGTCATTACGACTACATGGAGTCATTATGACCTCAACCCCTCTGCTTACCGCCCTCCTCCCCCTGGTCAGCGATCTGTCCCGCGACCTGCCCGAACGCGAGCGCTACCGCCGCCTGCTGGAGGCCATGCGCGCCTTGCTGCCCTGCGATGCCGCCGCGCTGCTGCGCCTGGACGGCGAGTGGCTGGTGCCCCTGGCCGTGGACGGTCTCAGCGCCGACACCCTGGGTCGGCGCTTCCGGGTCAGCGAGCATCCGCGCTTCGCCGCCTTGCTCAGCCGCAACGGGCCGACCCGCTTTGCCAGCGACAGCGAACTGCCCGATCCCTACGACGGCCTGGTCGAGGGCCTGCACCAGCAACTGGAGGTCCACGATTGCATGGGTTGCCCGTTGTTCGTCGACGAACGGCCCTGGGGCTTGCTGACCCTCGATGCGCTACAGCCGGACAGCTTTCGGCAAGCCGAGCTGGACTCCCTGCAAGCCTTCGCCAGCCTGGCGGCGGCCACGGTCAACGTGGCCCAGCGTATCGAAGGTCTGGCCCTGCGCGCCGAGGTCTATCGCCAGGCCAGCGACCAGCAGGCCAAGGAACTGATCGGCCAGAGCAAGGCGCATAAGCGCCTGCTGGAAGAGATCCGCCTGGTCGGCGGCAGCGACCTGACCGTGCTGGTCACCGGCGAGACCGGGGTCGGCAAGGAACTGGTGGCCCAGGCCATCCACCAGGCCTCGTCGCGCGCCGACAAGCCGCTGATCAGCCTCAACTGCGCGGCATTGCCCGACACCCTGGTGGAAAGCGAATTGTTCGGTCATGTGCGCGGCGCCTTTACCGGCGCCGTGGGCGAGCGGCGCGGCAAGTTCGAGCTGGCCAATGGCGGCACGCTGTTCCTCGATGAAGTGGGCGAACTGTCCTTGATGGTCCAGGCGAAACTGTTGCGCGTCCTGCAGAGCGGCCAGTTGCAGCGCCTCGGCTCGGACCAGGAGCACCGCGTCGATGTGCGCCTGATCGCTGCCACCAACCGCGACCTGGCCGAGGAAGTCCGTGCCGGTCGTTATCGCGCCGATTTCTACCACCGCCTGAGCGTCTATCCGCTGCCGGTACCGGCCCTGCGCGAACGCGGTCGCGATGTGTTGCTGCTGGCCGGCTACTTCCTCGAGCAGAACCGTTCGCGTATGGGCCTCAACAGCTTGCGCCTGAGCGCGGAGGCCCAGGCCGCCTTGCTGGCCTACGACTGGCCGGGCAATGTGCGCGAACTGGAACACCTGATCGGGCGCTCGGCGCTCAAGGCGCTGGGGCAGCATCGGGACCGGCCACGCATCCTGACCCTCGACGCCGCCGACCTCGACCTGCCAGGCGTCACCACGCCATCCGCGACACCGCCGCCGGTCAGCCGCGACGGGGAACGCGGCGGCGACCTGCGCCAGGCCCTGGACAACTACCAGCGCCAGTTGATCGGCCAATGCCTGGAGCGCCACCAGCACAACTGGGCCAGCGCCGCGCGCGAACTGGGCCTGGACCGTGCCAACCTCGCGCGCCTGGCCCGCCGGCTTGGCCTGCGCTGATTTACGAATATGCTAAAGGGCTGCGCGCTCGGGTCGATAACCCGGCACAAGCCCCGAATCCATCCTCTACGCACGAAGGTTTCTATGTTCTCGCAAAAAACCCGCGCGGACTCGCTGTCGCTGCTGCTCTTCACCTTGCGCAGCGGCAAGCTGATGGCGATCAACCTGCTCAAGGTCAGCGAGATCATTCCCTGCCCGCCCTTGACCCGCCTGCCCGAGGCCCATCCCCACGTCAAGGGCGTGGCGACCCTGCGCGGCAACTCGCTGCCGGTGATCGACCTGTCCCGCGCCATCGGTGAACGGCCACTGGCCGATCCCGACGGTGGCTGCCTGATCGTCACCGATATCAGCCGTTCCAAGCAGGGCCTGCATGTACAGGCGGTGGCGCGCATCGTCCACTGCAAGAGCACCGACATCCGCCCGCCGCCCTATGGCTCGGGGGAGAAGTCGTTCATTACCGGCGTGACCCGGATCGACGACACCCTGGTGCAGGTGCTGGACATCGAGAAAGTCATCCACACCATCACCCCGGCCCATCACCAGGAAGCGCCTTCGCAGATCAGCGAAGAGGACGCCGCCATCCTCAAGGCCACCAACATCCTGGTGGTGGATGACAGCCAGGTGGCGCTGCAGCAGTCGGTCTACACCCTTCGCGGGCTCGGGCTGGAGTGCCACACGGCACGCAGTGCCAAGGACGCCATTGCGGTGTTGCTGGACCTGCAGGGCACCGAGCAGGAAATCGACGTGGTGGTCTCGGATATCGAGATGTCGGAAATGGATGGCTACTCGTTCACCCGCACCTTGCGTGAAACGCCGGATTTCCAGCATCTCTATGTGCTGCTGCACACCTCGCTGGACAGTGCGATGAACAGTGAAAAAGCCAAGGCAGCAGGGGCTAATGCGGTGTTGACCAAATTCTCCTCGCCGGAGCTGACCGACTGCCTGATCGTTGCGGCGCGGACCGTGGCCTTTACCGAACGATAGTGGTTGCTGCCGCGGGCCTCATCGCTGGCAAGCCAGCTCCCACAGGGTCCGTGTGCACCGCAACCTGTGGGAGCTGACCGACTGCCTGATCGTCGCGGCGCGTACGGTGGCCTTTACCGAAAGATATTGGTTGCTGCCGAGGGCCTCATCGCTGGCAAGCCAGCTCCCACAGGGGCCGTGTGCACCGCCGAACCTGTGGGAGCTGGCTTGCCAGCGATGAGGCCCGCAAGAACACCATAAAGATCAGGCATACTCCGGCACTTAGCCCCCAGAGGAGCCACTTCCCTCATGAAAGCCGCCATCCTCAGCCTGCTTCTGCTTGCCCCTCTCGCCCACGCTTCCAGCGACCAGGCCTGGGCCGAGCACGACAAGCAACTGCTGCGCGCCTGCACCGCGGCCAGCCAGCTCAAGGACGTCCGCGCCCTGGGCAAGAGCGCCGAATTCGATGACCGCAGCGGCTATTCTGCGCTGCTTCTGCAGGGGCGCTACCCGCAAAAGCACATGAACAACCGCAAGGGCACCGAACTGTGCCTCTACGACCGGCGCCAGAAGAGCGCCTACGTCACTGAATGGACCCCAGGGAAACCGTGAACAGCGCCTCCGATACCACCCGCTTCCACTGCACCGGCTGCGGCCGTTGCTGCACAGGCCACCATGTCCCCCTGACCTTGGGCGAAGCGCAACAGTGGGTCGATGACGGCGGCCAGGTCATCGTGCTGGTCGAGGCCTTCCTCGCCAACGGCATCGGGCTGCCCGCCGAACAACAGGACCACGCCCGCCGTCGCTCCTGCGCCGTGCCCTGCGGCGACACCGAGGCGTATGTCGCCATCACCTTCGCTGCCTTCAATCCGGGCCCGTGCCGCAACCTCGACGCCGAGCTGCGCTGCATGATCTACGAGCGGCGCCCGCTGGTCTGCCGCATCTACCCGATGGAAATCAATCCGCATATTCCGCTGCGCCCGCAGGCCAAGGACTGCCCGCCGGAAGCCTGGGAAGACGGCGAGGTGCTGATTCACCGCGAGCGCGTGCTGGATCCGACGCTGATGGAACTGATCGAACGCTCGCGCCAGGCCGACCGCGACGATATTCGCAACAAGACCTTGATCTGCCAGCGCCTGGGCATCGACACCAGCGCGCTGAAAGGCAACGGTTTTACCGCCTACCTGCCGGACACCAGCGCACTGCACCAGGCCATGGGCGATACCGCCGCCGACACCCAGGCGGCTCTCGCCGAGTGGATCCTGCACGTGGAAGATGGCGAGCTTGCCGGAAAACTCGGCTCGGCAGGGGCCAGGGTCACCGGCACCAGCGCCGGGCACTACAGCTTCATCGGGTTCTGATCCGGCATTACTGGCGCCGGCACCAGAACTCTTCGGCCAGGCGCCGCAGGTCTTCGGCGAGCCCGGCCACGTCGCTGGCCGTGGAATGACCGCGCTGGCCCGCCGTGACGCTTTGCTCGCTGGCCTGGCGGATGCTGATGATGTTGCGGTTGATGTCTTCACTGACCAGGCTCTGCTGCTCCACCGCCGAGGCGATCTGCAGGCTCATCTCGCTGATCTGGTTGACCCGCTGGCTGATGCCGTGCAGCGCCTGGGTGGCGTGCTGGGCCTGCTCGACGCTCTGGCCGGCATGGTCGCTGCTCTGCTGCATCGCCTGCACTGCATCCCGGGCGCCGTTCTGCAGCATGGTGATCATGCGCTGGATCTCACCGGTCGATTGCGCGGTGCGCTGGGCCAGGCCGCGGACTTCATCGGCCACCACTGCAAAGCCACGCCCGTGATCCCGGCCCGCGCCGCCTCTATCGCTGCGTTCAGGGCCAGCAGGTTGGTTTGCTCGGCAATGCTGTGGATAACCTCCAGCACGCCGGAAATCTCTTCGCTGTGGTTTTCCAGGGTGTGGACAACGTCGGTCGCCTCGGCCAGGACACCCGCCAGTTGCAGGATGGTGCTTCGGCTCTGGTCTACCAGTTGATGCCCGACCTGGGTCTCGCCTTCGGCCTGGTCCGCCGCCTTCGAGGCCTGCTGGGCACTGTTGGCGACCTCGGCGACCCGCGCGGCCATGCGGTTGATCGCTTCGGCGACCTGGTCGGCATCGCCCTGCTGGCCGAGGGTGGTGGTATGGCTGTGTTGCAGATGGCTGGCCAGCTCGGCGGTATGCCCGGCCAGGCGCCTGGAGGTGTCGCCGATGCGCCCGACCACTGCGCCGATCTGCGCTTCGAGCATCTGCAGGGCGAACTCGACCTGCCCCACGGTATCGCGACGCCCGGTGTACAGGCGCTGGCTCAGCGGGTTGTCGGCGATGTCACGGGCGCGTTCGCCGAGGCGCTCCAGCGGGCTCAGGGCCCGTTTGATCATCAGCGCGGCAAGTCCGGCGAATACCCCCCACTGCGCCACGGCCCGCCCGGGAAACTCCGGCAGCAGGAGCTCGCTGCCACCCATCACCAGGGCCAGCAATGCGCCCAGACCCAGGGTCAGACGGGTGCCCATGCCCAATGCCGGCAGGCGCTCCGCCAGGCTGCGCTGGCCACGGCGCAAGCGCGCGTAATACCGCTCGGCCGCGTCGATCTGCGCCGCGCTCGGCTTGGTCCGCACCGACTGGTACTCGACAGTCTGGCCATGGCTGGTGATCGGCGAAACGAAGGCGCTGACCCAATAGTGATCGCCATTCTTGCAGCGGTTCTTGACCAACCCCATCCACGAGCGTCCCTTCTTCAGGGTCTGCCACATATGTTCGAAGGCCGCCGGTGGCATGTCCGGATGGCGCACGATATGGTGCGCGCTGCCGATCAGCTCCTCGCGGGAAAACCCGCTGATGCGGATGAACTCGTCATTGGCGTAGGTGATAGCACTCGTCAGATCCGTGGTGGACAGGATGTTCGCATCCACGGGGTAATCCACATTTCGACCGGTCACAGGCAGATTGCTCTTCATCGAGAGGCGCTCGTCGTTCGGATGGGGGTATGAAAGCAGGGCGCAGATACTACGTTTGGCCCCTTGACGGAAACTTGACCCAGAGCAGCATTAAGGCCTATCGCCATCACCGTCCATCCGTAACGATCCGTAGCTGACATTCGTGACAGCCAGCCGTCACGGTGGCGACCCGTTCTGTCCTATATAAGGGTATGCAGCCCTTACTCTTCACTCCTGTCGGCGCCTTTGACGCATGCGAATCTCCAGCCCTCGAACGCTGCTTGTCCTCCTGGCCATCGTCCTTCTGGCCGGCGCCGCATGGTTCGTCAACAAGCGCCCGCAGGCCGCACGCCCCACGGCCTCCAGCGCCATCCCGGTCAGCGTGATCGCCGTGCAGCGCGAGGATGTCCCGCGTTTGCTCAGCGCCATCGGCACCGTGCAATCGCTGCACAGCGTGGTGATCCGCCCCCAGGTGGAGGGCGTGCTGACGCGGATCGCAGTGCAGGAAGGCCAGGAAGTGCACAAGGGCGACCTGCTGGCGACCCTCGATGACCGCGCCATCCGCGCCAGCCTAGACCAAGCCCGCGCCCAGCTTGGCCAGAGCCAGGCGCAGCTGCAGGTGGCGCAGACCGACCTGAAGCGTTATCGCCTGCTCAGCGAAGACAACGGCATCTCGCGCCAGACCCTCGACCAGCAGCAAGCGCTGGTCAACCAGCTCCAGGCCACGCTGCTCGGCAACCAGGCGAATATCGCCGCGGCCGAGGTGCAACTGTCCTATACCCGGATCCTGTCGCCGGTCAGCGGACGGGTCGGCATCCGCAACGTCGATGAAGGCAACCTGGTGCGCAGCACCGACACCCAGGGCCTGTTCAGCGTGACCCGCCTCGACCCGATCAACGTGGAGTTCTCCGTCCCGCAGAGCTGGCTGCCGACCCTGCAACAGCTCACCGCCAGCCGCGAGGCCGCACCGATCAAGGCCTATCTGGAAGGCGACGGCGACACCGGCGGGCAACTGCTCGGCGAAGGCCGCCTGAGCCTGATCGACAACCAGATCGCCGCCGGCACCGGCACCTTGCGCGCCAAGGCCACCTTCGCTAACCCCGATGCACGCCTGTGGCCCGGCCAACTGGTGACCCTGCGGGTGCAGACCGGCATCGAGCGCGATGCCCTGGTGGTCCCGCCGGGTGTGGTGCGCCAGGGCGTGGACAAGCATTTCGTCTACCGCATCGCCGGGGACAAGGCCGAGGCGGTACCGGTCAAGGTGACCTACCAGGACAGCAAGCTCAGCGTCATCACCGGCGTCGAGGCCAATGACCGCCTGGTCGCCGACGGCCAGTCGCGGCTCAAGCCCGGCGCCACCGTGGAAATCCTCGAGGCCAGGCCGGCCAGCGAGGATGTCGCCCGTAGCGAAGCGAGCGTACAACCATGAACGCGGCCCTGCCCGGCGGTCGCGGCGGTATCTTCGCCTGGTGCATCGAGCGTCCGGTCGCCACCCTGCTGCTGACCTTCGCCCTGGTCCTGCTCGGGGCCATCGCCTTTCCGCGCCTGCCGGTGGCGCCACTGCCGGAGGCCGACTTTCCGACCATCCAGGTCACCGCCAACCTGCCCGGGGCCAGCCCGGAAACCATGGCCTCGTCGGTCGCCACGCCGCTGGAGGTGCAGTTCAGCGCCATCCCCGGCATGACCCAGATGACCTCCAGCAGCGCCCTGGGCTCCACCAGCCTGATCCTGCAATTCACCCTCGACAAGAACATCGACACCGCCGCCCAGGAAGTCCAGGCGGCGATCAACACCGCCACCGCGCGCCTGCCCCAGGACATGCCGAGCCCGCCGACGTGGCGCAAGGTCAACCCGGCCGACAGCCCGGTGCTGATCCTCACGGTCAGTTCCGAGCACATGCCGGCCAACGAACTCAGCGATTACGCCGAAACCCTCCTGGCCCGGCAATTGAGCCAGATCGACGGGGTCGGCCTGGTCAACATCACCGGCCAGCAACGCCCGGCGATCCGCGTCCAGGCCCAGCCGGACAGGCTCGCCGCCCTCGGCCTGACCCTGGCCGACCTGCGCCTGGCCATCCAGCAGACCAGCCTCAACCTGGCCAAGGGCGCACTCTATGGCGAAAGCAGCGTGTCCACCCTGGCGACCAACGACCAGCTGTTCCACCCCGAGCAATACGCGCAACTGATCGTCTCCTACCGCAACGGCGCGCCGGTCCAGCTCAAGGATGTGGCCAAGGTCATCAGCGGTGCGGAGAACGCCTACGTCAAGGCCTGGTCCGGCGCTCAGCAGGGCCTGAACCTGGTGATCTTCCGCCAGCCCGGGGCGAACATTGTCGATACCGTGGACCGGGTCAACGACGCGCTGCCGCGCCTGGAAGAGATGCTCCCGGCCACGGTCAACGTCTCGGTGCTGCAGGACCGCACCCAGACCATCCGCGCCTCGCTGCACGAGGTGGAACTGACCCTGGCCATCGCCGTGCTGCTGGTGATCGCGGTGATGGCGCTGTTCCTGCGGCAGTGGTCGGCGACCCTGATCGTCTCGGCGGTGCTCGGGGTCTCGCTGGTCGCCAGCTTTGCCTTCATGTACGTGATGGGCTTCAGCCTGAACAACCTGACCCTGGTGGCGATCGTCATCGCCGTGGGCTTCGTGGTGGACGACGCGATCGTCGTGGTGGAGAACATCCACCGCCATCTGGAAGCGGGTGACAGCCGTCGCGAGGCGGCGATGAAGGGCGCGCGGGAGATCGGTTTCACCGTGGTGTCGATCAGTTTTTCCCTGGTGGCGGCCTTCATTCCCCTGCTGTTCATGGGCGGGGTGGTCGGCCGGCTGTTCAAGGAATTCGCCCTGACCGCCACCTCGACCATCCTGATCTCGGTGCTGGTGTCCCTGACCCTGGCGCCGACCCTGTGTGCCCTGTTCATGAATGCCCCGGGCCACGACAAGGAGAAGAAGCCAGGCTTCGGCGAGCGTCTGGTCGCCGCCTATGAACGCCTGCTGGACAAGGCCCTGGCCCATCAACGCCTGATGCTCGGCGTGTTCTTCCTCAGCACCGCGCTGGCGGTGGTGGGCTATGTGCTGATTCCCAAGGGTTTCTTCCCGGTGCAGGACACCGGTTTCGTGCTCGGCACCAGCGAGGCGGCAGCGGACGTTTCCTACCCGGACATGATCGCCAAGCACCAGGCCCTGGCCGAGATCATTGGCGCCGACCCGGCGGTACGCGCCTTCTCCCACTCGGTGGGCGTCACCGGCAGCAACCAGACCATCGCCAACGGACGTTTCTGGATTTCCCTCAAGGACCGCGGCGAGCGCGACGTGTCCGCCAGCGAGTTCATCGACCGCCTGCGGCCGAAGCTGGCGAAGGTCCCCGGCGTGGTCCTCTACCTGCGCGCCGGCCAGGACATCAACCTGAGTTCCGGCCCCAGCCGCAGCCAGTACCAGTACGTGCTCAAGAGCAACGACGGCCCGGCCCTTAACCTGTGGACCGAACGCCTGACCGAACGGCTGAAGGCCAACCCGGCGTTCCGCGACCTGTCCAACGACCTGCAACTGGGCGCCAGCGTCACCCGCATCGAGATCGACCGCAAGGCCGCCGCGCGCTTCGGCCTGACCACCGCGGATGTCGACCAGGCCCTCTACGACGCCTTCGGCCAGCGGCAGATCAGCGAATTCCAGACCGAGACCAACCAGTACAAGGTCATCCTCGAACTGGATGCCCGCCAGCGCGGCCGCGCGGAAAGCCTGAATTACTTCTACCTGCGATCGCCGCTGAGCGGTGAAATGGTCCCGCTGGCGGCGCTGGCGAACGTCCAGGCGCCGAGCACCGGCCCGCTATCGATCGCCCACGACGGCCTGTTCCCGGCGGCCAACCTGTCGTTTAACCTGGCGCCCGGCGTCGCGCTTGGCGATGCCGTGAGCATCCTCGAACGGACCCAGCGCGAACTGGGCATGCCGGCCTCGATCAGCGGCACCTTCCAGGGCGCGGCCCAGGCCTTCCAGAGTTCGCTGTCGAGCCAGCCATGGCTGATCCTCGCCGCGCTGGTGGCGGTGTACATCATCCTTGGGGTGCTCTACGAGAGCTTCGTCCACCCGCTGACCATCATCTCCACCCTGCCGCCGGCCGGCCTCGGCGCCCTGGCGCTGCTCTGGCTGTGGGGGCAAGACTTCACCATCATGGGCCTGATCGGCGTGGTGCTGTTGATCGGCATCGTCAAGAAGAACGGCATCCTGCTGATCGACTTCGCCCTGGACGCCCAGCGCAACCAAGGCATGAGCGCCGAGGAAGCCATCCACAAGGCCTGCCTGACGCGCTTCCGGCCGATCATCATGACCACCCTCGCCGCCCTGCTCGGCGCCGTGCCGCTGATGCTCGGTGCCGGGGCCGGCGCCGAACTGCGCCAGCCGCTGGGGATTGCCGTGGTCGGCGGGCTGCTGGTCAGCCAGGCCCTGACGCTGTTCACCACGCCGGTCATATACTTGGCCCTCGAGCGCCTGTTCCACCGCCGCCCTGTTGAAGACCTCGCAAGCGCAACACAATCAGGGTAGGAGCTGGCTTGCCTGCGAAGGACCGCGCAGCGGTCCCCAAACTCGAGCTGGATGGTCTGGGAGCGCTATGCGCTCCTTCGCAGGCAAGCCAGCTCCTACACAAGCAGTGCCGATCCACCCCGTTCTACAGGACCCACCATGCGCGTGCTGATTATCGAAGACGAAGAAAAAACCGCCGACTACCTGCACCGCGGACTCACCGAGCAGGGCTTCACCGTGGACCTGGCGCGGGACGGTATCGAGGGCCTGCACCTTGCGCTGGAAGGCGATTACTCGGTGATCGTCCTCGACGTGATGCTCCCGGGCCTGGACGGTTACGGCGTGCTCCGTGCACTGCGCGCGCGCAAGCAGACCCCGGTGATCATGCTCACCGCCCGCGAGCGGGTCGAAGACCGTATCCATGGTCTGCGCGAAGGCGCCGATGATTATCTGGGCAAGCCGTTTTCGTTCCTCGAGCTGGTCGCCCGCCTGCAAGCCCTGACCCGACGCAGTGGCGGCCATGAACCGGTGCAGATCCAGGTCGCCGACCTCTGGGTCGACCTGATCAGCCGCAAGGCCAGCCGCGCCGGGCAACGCCTGGACCTGACCGCCAAGGAATTCTCCCTGCTCAGTGTCCTGGCCCGGCGCCAAGGCGAGATCCTGTCGAAAACGGCGATCGCCGAGCTGGTCTGGGACATCAATTTCGACAGCGACGCCAATGTCGTCGAAGTGGCGATCAAGCGCCTGCGGGCCAAGCTCGACGGGCCCTTCGAAAGCAAATTGCTGCACACCATCCGGGGAATGGGCTATGTCCTGGAAAACCGTGCGGGCTAACTCCCTGGCGCTGCGCCTCAGCGCCCTGTTCACCGGGGTTGCGGCGCTGGTGTTCGTGCTGATCGGCTGGGCGTTGTACAAGCAGGTGGACCGCAGCCTCGACCTGCTGCCCTCGGCCGAGCTGGAGGCGCGCTACAGCGTGCTGGAATCCTCGCTGATGCGCTTCGGCAACCAGGAACACTGGGGCAAGGTCACCCGCAAGCTCGACCTGCTAAGCGAGGAAGACCGGCGCATCCGCTTCTGGGTGGTGAGCAGCGACAGCCGCTACGAATATGGCCAGCCGGACGCGGTGATCCGGCATATCGCCGAGGGCCGACCGGGGATGCGCGACGTCTACCTGGCCGACAGTCCGTACCCGTTCAAGATCATGCTCAGCGAACTGCCGGCACTGGAGCAGCGCCCGCCGCTGCGCTTCCTCATCGGTATCGACACCGACACCTTCTGGAATACCCAGCGCACCCTGCTGATCGCCCTGGTCAGCCTGGCCGTGGTCGGTGTGCTGCTGGCCTCGGCGCTGGGCTACTGGGTAGCGCGAATAGGCTTGCGGCCACTGCGCCAGCTTTCCGACGAAGCCCAGCAACTGGCACCGCCGCGGCTTAGCGGGAGGTTGCGGGTCTCGGCGCTGCCGCCTGAGCTGGAGCAATTCGCCCAGGCCTTCAACGCCGCGCTGGAGCGGGTCGACCAGGCCTACTCGCGGCTGGAGGCCTTCAACGCCGATGTCGCCCATGAACTGCGTTCACCGCTGACCAACCTGATCGGCCAGACCCAGGTCGCCCTCACCCGCGGGCGCAGCGCCGAACATTACTTCGAAGTGCTGCAATCGAACCTCGAGGAGCTGGAGCGGCTACGCAGCATCATCAACGACATGCTCTTCCTCGCCAGCGCCGACCAGGGCAGCAAGGCCACGGCGCTGATCAGCACCTCGCTGGCCGAGGAAGTGGCGACCACCCTCGACTACCTGGACTTCATCCTCGAAGACGCCCAGGTGCGCGTCGAAGTGACCGGGGACGCCCAGGTGCGGATCGAAAAGGCCCATCTGCGCCGGGCGCTGATCAACCTGATCAACAACGCGGTGCAGCACACCGGGGCGCAGCAGGTGATCCACGTGAGCATCGACAGCAGCGAGGGGCAGGTGTGCATTGCCGTGAGCAATCCGGGGCCGGCGATCGGCGACGAGCACCTGGCGCGCCTGTTCGAGCGCTTCTACCGGGTGGATGCGGCGCGCAGCAACATCGGCGGCGGCAACCACGGGCTGGGGCTGGCGATCGTCAAGGCGATCGCGGTGATGCATGGCGGCAGCGTGTTCGTGCGCAGCCAGGATGGCGCCAACACCTTCGGCATTCTCCTGCCCGCTTGAGGGCCCTATCGCTGGCAAGCCAGCTCCCACAGGTATCGTGTGCACCGCTGGACCTGTGGGAGCTGGCTTGCCAGCGATGAGGCCCTCACTGACACCAAAGCCCTCTAATCCGCCCCTCTCGACTGACTATTACTTAAACAGCAACAGTCCATCTCCAAAACCCGTCTTTTTCGTTCGTTTGCTAACGATTATTTTGAGCACACCAAACAGATACTTGCTCTGCAAGAAGGTTGTTCAAATGTCCAACAGCATGGGTATTGCCAGCGTTTTTGTCCTGTCCTCGGTCCTGCTTTCGCCGCTGGCGATGGCTGAAGAATCCCAGGCCTTCGTGGCCCAGACTGCGCGCCATCAAGCGGCCATGGAGCAGTCTCGCGAGGCCTTCGCCAAGCAACGCCAGGACGCTCCGAAAGATTCGGAACAGACCGTTTCCAAGGCCAGCCTGAATGACGCCAGCGACAGCTGATCGCCAGCAACGCCCTCTCGTTTTTCCCTCGACGTTCGCGCGGGTGACTTTTGTCCTGCTGCGTCTGTCTTTGAAAGCCGCTGCCCGTCAGCGGCTTTTTTTTGCCTGGTGAAAAGTACCGGAACACAGCACGCCCCCGCACAAGAACAACACCCTCTCCAGAATAAAAACTGCCGCAAAACCACCTCAAGGAGTTCATCAAGGTGATCAAGACCCCAGGTTTGACCCCATTTTTTCTTGCACTGGCTGCAACTATGCCGCTGCAGGCCCAGGCCGAGGAAGAAAAGCCCGAAGGCTTCGTCGAAGGCGCCAGCCTCGATGTGCTGGCACGCAACTTCTATGTAAACCGCAACCAGTTGCTGCCCGGCGTGCGCGATAACCGTGAATGGGGCCAGGGCTTCATCGGCAGGTTCGAATCCGGCTTCACCCAGGGCAGTGTCGGCTTCGGCCTCGACGCCTATGCCATGCTCGGCCTGAAACTGGATGGCGGTGGCGGCACCGCCGGCTCCAGCATCCTGCCGATCAACAGCCCGGGCAAGGAAGGGTATGACTACGGCAAGGCCCCGGACGACTTCTCCAGCGCCGGCGCCTCGATCAAGGTGCGCGCCTTCGACACCGTGCTGCGCGCCGGTGACCTGTTCCTGAGCAACCCGGTGATCGCCGGCGGCGAAAGCCGCATGCTGCCGCAGACTTTCCGCGGATTCAGCCTGACCAACAACAGCATCGATAACCTGATGCTCGAAGCCGGCCAGGCCAGCTTCACCAAGCCGTACAACCAGAGTGGCCACCGCCGCATCGATACCTTCTACGGCAGCCTCGCCGACGACCGCGACAGCCGTCACCTGAACTGGGCCGGCGCCGCCTGGACGCCGCTCGAAGGCTTGAGCAGCAACCTGTACGCCTCCGAGCTGAAGGACATCTGGAACCAGTACTACTTCGACCTCGACTACACCTGGCAGCTCGACGACCTGGTCAGCCTCAACCCGGGCCTGCACTACTACCACACCCAGGACACCGGCGACGCCCTGCTCGGCCATATCGACAACAACACCTACAGCCTGCACTTCACGGTGACTGTCGGCTACCACGCGATCACTGCGGTGTACCAGCGGGTCAATGGCAACACGCCGTTCGACTACATCAACCAGGGCGACAGCGTGTTCCTCGACAACTCGCAGATCTACTCGGACTTCAACGGGCCCAACGAGCGCTCCTGGAAATTGAAGTACGACTACGACTTCGCCGGGGTGGGCGTGCCGGGGCTGACCACATCGGTCTCGTATTCGAAGGGTGAGCTGGACCTGACCAAGGTCGACCCGGCGGGTACCGGGTATGGCCATTGGTACAGTGAAGACGGCAAGAATGCCCGGCATTGGGAACGCGACCTGGACCTGGCCTACACCGTCCAGGAAAGCACGCTCAAGGACCTGACCCTGCGCCTGCGCTGGGCCGCGCACCGGGGCAGCCAGGGGTATTCGGCAGTGGATAACGATGTCGATGAATACCGGGTGATCGTCGAGTATCCGGTGAACATCTTCTGATTCATGGCCTCATCGCTGGCAAGCCAGCTTGTGTCTTCAAGGGCTCTTAAACTGAGAAGGGTGAGAGCAGTGGATGGCAGACTGAAAGCCAGCGGTGCTTTAAGCACGAGTGGGAGCCTAGTCGCCATCCACCTCTCACTCTGACCCGAAGCCCGAACAGTTGGATGAGCCGCAAAACTCGAAATCACAAGCTAGGGATAGGTCAGAGTGCTCTCACTCCTTGAGTGTAAGAGGGCTTGGCGATGATTTCCTACTACGTTGGTCTTGATGTTTCGAAAGCGACTGTGGATGTGGGGTTTCTTCCTGCGACTTTCCCGCAGTTTAAGATCAGTAACGACCCTGATGGCTTCGCCCAGTTGATCGCATGCCTGGACGAACTTGAGGTCGAGCGGGTCCTGCTTGAGGCCACCGGCGGTTATGAAAGGGCCTTGTTCAAAACCTTGCAATTAAGGGGATTGAACGTAATTCGCGTTAATCCCAAGCGTGCTCGCGATTACATGAGATCCATGGGCACGTATGCCAAGACCGACAGGATCGACGCTCAGAAGCTGGCGAAGTTTGCTCGAGATATCGAGGACTTGCCGCCGGTTGAACCTAATCAGGCTCGGGATGAGCTGGGGGAGTTGATCAAGCTGCGAGGCAACCTGGTCAAGGATCGAGACAGCAACAAGCGCAGGATGCAGCAGACGACTTACCGCAAAGCCATATCCGACTACGCCAATCACATCACTTACCTGAACAAGAAGATCAAGGCCTTGGAAGCGTCGATTGAGAAGGCCTCGAACGCGCTGGATCAGGAGAAGGCCAGTCGGCTGAGATCGGTGAAAGGGATTGGAGCCATTACGTGCGGCACGCTCATGGCATCGCTACCTGAGCTTGGGCGCGTGACAGGGCGCAAGATCGCGGCTCTGGCAGGATTGGCACCGTACAACAATGACAGCGGCAAGAAGAGCGGCCCCAGGTCGATTGAGGGCGGGCGCCATGCAGTGCGCTGCGCGCTCTACATGTCGACCTGGTCGGTGGTTCGACACGACCCGGAAGTCAAAGCCGAATATGAGGCTCTGCGAGCACGAGGCAAGCTTGCCAAAGTCGCTGTGGTGGCATGTATGCGCAAGCTCTTGGTACGTCTTAACGCAATGCTGCGAGATGGCTCGAAGTGGAAAGAACCGAGGTCTCAGGTACCCGCAACCTGATAGCGCACGAGGGCTGATTTACTGAAAAGCGGGCTTCGCCAGCGACACCGCTACGCGGTATCGCTGGCGAAGCCATGCCTGACGGGATCGTTTTAAAAAAAATCCTCACAGACAGTTGCTCCCACAGGGTCCGTGTGGGAGCTGGCTTGTCGGACCGCCGAACCGCAGCGATGAGGCCATCAGCCCCGACACATGACCAACAGCCATACATCAGCCCCCACCACTAAATTCTTGTCCTACAATCCCCGCCCCACCTAGAATACCCGCCGCCGCACAGGCCCTTCGTGCGGTAAACCATGGAATTCCTTTACCCGAACCGTCCCCCGGAACAGTCCAGCCTGTCGCCGGCGCACGGCGTTATCCGTTTCCGGCGCCATCGACGCCCAGGCAACCTCGCGACCATGAACGCGCACATCCCGCCCCGCGCTCCGGCCTGTACCGGAAGCACCCGGAGCTGCTCCTGAACCTGGGCAGTTGCCTTGCCGTGGGAGCGATCATTGCCATCGTCACCTTCCTGTTGATGCGCGAGCGGGCCAGCGTGGAACAGGGCGCCATCCGCTCGGCCGGCAATATCGTCAAGCTGATCGAGACCGACATCGTCCGCAATGTCGAGCTGTACGACCTGTCGCTGCAAAGCCTGATCTGGGCAGTGCAGCATCCAGAGCTGCTGGGCATCCCGGCGCCCATGCGCCAGCAGGTGCTGTTCAACCAGGCCTTCGGCAGCACGGTACGCGGCGATATCCTCTGGCTGGACCAGGACGGCAAGGTGGTCGCCGATTCGGCCAGCACCACCCCGCGCACCGCCAGCTTCGCCGAAAACCCGATCTTCCAGGAACACCGGCGCAATCCCGATACTGGCCTGGTCATCAGCCCGCCCTTCAAGGCGCGATACGGCGATCCGCACTGGCTCGTCAGCTTCAGCCGGCGCATCGACGGCGCCGATGGCAAATTTGCCGGCGTGGCCATCGGTGCGATGCGGCTCTCGCACTTCAATGACATGTTCAAGCGGCTCGATGTCGGTCACGACAGCTCCATCAACCTGATGAACGTCGAGGGCCGGTTGCTGGCTCGTAACGCCACGGAGCCAAGCGTGCAGCGCAACGAGCAGATCGGTGACAGCTTCGCCAGCCGGCCCAATTTCCGCCGCCTGCTGGCCGAGGGCAACGGCAGTTTCACCGCGTCCTCGGCAGATGACGGCCAGTTGCGCCTGTATACCTTCGCCCGCGTCCAGGGGCTGCCGCTGGTGCTGGTGGTGACCCAGTCGGTAAGCGAGGTCTATGGCGCGTGGAAACGCACCGCGATCCTGGTCAGTACAGCGACGGCGGTGTTGTGCATCGGCATCCTGTGGCTGAGCCAGATGCTCGGTCGCGAGCTGAAACGCCGCCGCAGCGCCGAGCGCAGCCTGGAGGAACTGGCGGCCACCGACAGCCTCACCGGCCTGGCCAACCGCCGCCAGCTGGACCAGACACTGCGCCGGGAATGGGCCAGGGCACAGCGGACCCAGCGCCCTGTCGCGGTGCTGATGATTGATGTGGATCACTTCCGCGGCTTCAACCAACGGCATGGACATCACGGGGGCGACGAGGCGTTGCGGCGGGTAGCCGGGGCCATCGCTGCCAGCCTGCTGCGCCCGACCGATCTGGCGGCGCGCTATGGCGGCGAGGAATTCGTGGCCGTGCTGCCGGACACCGTTCTGGTAGGCGCACTGATCCTGGCCGAACGGATCCGCCTGAACGTGCGGGCACTGCCGCCCTACGGCGCGGATGAACGTTCGGTAACCGTGAGTATCGGAATCGGGGTATACGAGCCGGGATGTGCGATGGGCCTGGCGGAACTGATGGCCAAGGCGGACGAGGCGCTGTACCGGGCCAAGAGCAATGGCCGCGACCGTGTGGAAGCCCCCGCATGAAGGTGGCCTGCGCATAGGCCAGCTTCATGCAGAAAAAAGCCCCGCCGAAGCGGGGCTTTTTTAACGACCAGGATCAGGACTGGGCGCGAGCGCTGTTGCGCAGCACCTTGACCTGGTCGTGGTTGCGCTGCACACCGTGGTACTGACGCTCTACAAGACTGTAGGCGTTCGATTGCGGGGCGATCCTGCTCAACTTTTCCAACGCTTCCTTGTAAGCCTTCAGCGCGTGGTCTTCACCGCGCTCGGCCTCGTTCAGTACCGCTTCGTCGTCCTTGCCAGTCACCATGGCCTTCAGGTCGACCCAGCGACGGTGCAGGTCACCGGTCAGGCTGGTGGAAGTTTCCGGGTCACCCCCCAGGCTACGCACCTCTTGCTGCAGCTCGCTGGCCGCAGTTGCGCAGTCGCGTGAACGCTGCTGGAAGTAACCTTTCAGGTCAGCGCGCTTGATGTCCTCGGCGCAGGTGGCGAAGCCTTTCTCGCCGTCCTTGCTGAATTCGATCAGGTCGTTCAGGACAGAAATGACTTCTTTGTTGGTATCGGTCATGACACAGCTCCTTTTGCATGAGGAAAGATGCAAGGGATATCGCAGGCTTCGTGCCAGCTTCGCCTATTTAATAAAGATCAATGATTTCAATGAGTTAGAAAAAAATCCCGAATCTGTATGCTCGCTTTCTGCATGAACTGTCCTTTGGCCTTCGTGCAGATTGCCTGTATCGTCCCGCCAGTCGTCAGCCTTTTCCTGCATGTCTTTCTTATGAATCCCGAAGCCCTCGTCCTGCTGGTTACCCGTGAAATGCCCTACGGCAAATACCAGGGCAGATTGATCGCCGACCTGCCCGGCCATTACCTCAACTGGTTCGCTCGCCAAGGCTTTCCCAAGGGCGAGCTGGGCAGCCTGCTGGCGCTGATGCACGAGGTTGACCACAACGGCCTGTCCGACCTGCTCGAACCCCTGCGCAAGAAATACCCACGTCCCTGATCAAGCGAGAACATCCATGTCAGAACTGCCGTCATCCGAGTCCTCCCTGCTGGCCCGCGATGAGGGCTACTGGCGCGATATCGCCGCCAGGTACGACGTCGAACCCGGCCCGATCAACCTGGAATACGGCTATTTCGGACGCATGACCCGCACCGTCAGCCAGGCCTACCAGGGCCATATCGAAACCATCAACCGCTGCAACTCGGTGCCGGTGCGCCAGCATTTCGAGCAGATCGGCAGCCTGCATAGCCGCGATGCGGTGGCCGGGTTGCTTGGGGTTGCGCCGCGCAGCGTTGCCATCACCCAGAGTGCGTCGGCCTCGGTGCAGGCGATCATTCGCAACTACAACCGCCTGCAGCCGGGTGATGAACTGCTGGTCACCGACCTGGACTACGACAGCGTGCAAAACGCCATGGGCTGGCTGGCCCGCCAGCGCGGATTGAAGCTGATCACCCTGGCACTGCCGCATCCGGCCACCTTCGACAACATCCTTGAAAGCTACCGCGACACCTTCGTGCGCAACCCGCGTATCCGCCTGATGGCCCTGACCCACGTCAGCCACCGCACCGGGCTGGTGATGCCACTCGAAGCCATCGCCCGGTTGGCGCGCGAACATGACGTGGAGATCATCCTCGACGGCGCCCACGCCCTCGGCCAGATGGAATTCGACCTGGAACGACTGGGCATCGGCCTGGCCGGATTCAACCTGCAGAAATGGATCGGCGCACCGCTGAGCCTGGGCGTGCTCTATATCGCCCCGGACCGGATCGACGCAGTGGATGCGGACATGGGCGAGCTGCGTTATCCACAGGACGACATCCGTTCCCGGGTGCCCTACGGCACGCCGAACGTACCGGCCTGGCTGACCTTGCCGACGGTGATCGCCGAGCACGAGGCCATGGGCGGGTCGCTGGTGAAGGGCGCCCGGCTGAACTACCTGCGCGACCTATGGGTGAAGCCGGCACGGGAGATCGACGGGGTCGAGGTGCTGACGCCGGATGATCCGCGGTTGTATTGCGGGATCACCTCGTTGCGCTTTACCCGGCATCACGACCAGGTAGCAATGGCGCAGCGGCTGCTGCGGGAGTTCAACCTGTTCACCGTGGCGCGGGAGGGCTCGGCGTGCGGGCCCTGCATCCGGATTACACCGGGGTTCGTGACGACACCGGAAGAGGTTGGGTCGTTGGTGAGGGCTTTGGAGAAACTGGCCTGATTGTATGGCCTTGCAGGGCCTCATCGCCGGCAACGCCGGCTCCCACAGGTTCGCGTCGGACACAGATTTTGTGACTGGCTCAGTACCCTGTGGGAGCGGTCTTGCCGGCGATGGCGTCAGGCCGGCAACCTCTTCGTCAATGCCGGCCCCATCGCTGGCAAGCCAGCTCCCACAGGGTTCGCGTCGGACACAGATTTTGTGACTGATTCAGGACCTGTGGGAGCCGGTCTTGCCAGCGATGGCGTCAGGCCGGGCAACCTCTTCGCCTGCGCCGACCCCATCGCTGGCAAGCCAGCTCCCAAAGCGTTCGCGTCGGACACAGATTTTGTGACTGATTCAGGACCTGTGGGAGCCGGTCTTGCCGGCGATGGCGTCAGGCCGGGCAACCTCTTCGCCTGCGCCGACCCCATCGCTGGCAAGCCAGCTCCCAAAGCGTTCGCGTCGGACACAGATTTTGTGACTGATTCAGGACCTGTGGGAGCCGGTCTTGCCGGCGATGGCGTCAGGCCGGGCAACCTCTTCGCCTGCGCCGGCCTCATCGCTGGCAAGCCAGCTCCCACAGCGTTCGCGTCGGACACAGATTTTGTGACTGGCTCAGTACCCTGTGGGAGCCGGTCTTGCCGGCGATGAGGCCCGCAAGCCTTACCCCTTCACCGGCTGCACCGCCAGCTCCACCACCTCGTTCTTCTTGATCAGCGCATACACCACGCCGGTCACCAGGCTGCCCGCCAGAATCGTCAGCAGATACAGCACGGCGTGGTTGATCGCGTTGGGAATGAGCATGACGAACAGCCCGCCATGCGGCGCCATCAGCTTGCAGCCGAAGTACATCGACAGCGCCCCGGTCAGCGCGCCGCCGGCAATGCTGGCGGGGATCACCCGCAGCGGGTCCTTGGCGGCAAAGGGAATCGCGCCTTCGGAGATAAAGCACATCCCCAGCACCAGCGCCGCCTTGCCGGCCTCCCGTTCGCTCTGGGCGAACTTGCGCCGGGCCAGGAGGCTGGCGATCCCGAGGCCGATCGGCGGCACCATGCCCGCCGCCATGGTCGCCGCCATCGGCGCATAGCTCTGCGAAGCCAGCAGCCCTACCGAGAAGGCGTAGGCCGCCTTGTTCACCGGCCCGCCGAGGTCGACGCACATCATCGCGCCAAGGACGATGCCCAGCAGAATGGCATTGGTGGTGCCCATGCTGTCGAGGAACCCGGTCAGCCCGGCCAGCAGCCCGGCCACCGGCTTGCCTACCACGTAGATCATCACCAGCCCGGTGAACAGGCTGGCGAACAGCGGGATCAGCAGGATCGGCTTCAAGGCTTCCAGACTGCTCGGCAGCCTAAGCCAGCGGCTGATGGCTCGGGCGCTGTAGCCGGCCAGGAAGCCGGCGATGATGCCACCGATGAAACCTGCGCCCAGGGAGCTGGCGAGCAAGCCGCCGATCATGCCCGGGGCCAGCCCCGGACGGTCGGCGATGGACCAGGCGATATAGCCCGCCAGCAACGGCACCATCAGCTTGAATGCCGCCTCGCCGCCGATCTGCATCAGCGCCGCGGGCAAGGTGCCCGGCTCCTTGAAGGCCTCGATGCCGAAAACGAACGACAGGGCGATCAGCAGGCCGCCCGCCACCACCATCGGCAGCATGAAGGACACACCGGTCAGCAGGTGTTTGTAGACGCCTGCCTTCTCGCTGCGCGCCTCGGTTTTCTGCGCCGCGCCCGGACTTTCTTCGCGGGCTTCGGCCAGCGCCCTGGTCAGGGTCGCTTTCGCCTGCTTCAGCGCCACGCCGGTACCGCAGCGGTAGATGCGCTTGCCGGCGAAACGCTCGGTCGGTACCTCGATATCCGCCGCCAGCAGCACCACATCGGCTTCGGCGATGGCCGCCGCGCTCAAGGGGTTGCGCGCGCCCACCGAGCCCTGGGTTTCCACGCTCAGTTGCAGGCCCATCTGCTGCGCCGCCTGTTGCAGCGCTTCGGCGGCCATGAAGGTGTGGGCGACGCCGGTCGGGCAGGCGGTCACGGCAACGATACGGCTTGCCGAAGGCGCCGCGCCGCTTTCACCTGGCTGATGAACGATCGCCTGCGACGCCGCCGCCCTCAGAAAGTTATCCACATCCTCCAGCGCCTGGGCCGGAGTGCTCTGGAACAGGCGCTTGCCGGCGAAGCGCTGCAAGTCCAGCGCGGCACTGGAAACCACCAGCACCCAGTCGGCATCGGCGATGGCCGCCGGCGACAGCTGTCGCTCCGGGCGGGCCGGGTCGTGGATTTCCACGCAGGTGCTCCAGCCCAGGCGTTGGGCGGCGGCGTCCAGCAAGCGGGCGCTGACCACGCTGGACACCTGGCCATTGGGGCAGGCGGTGATGATCGCGAGTTTCATTGGTCACCCTCTTGTTCTGTGCCGGGGGTCTGGATGCGAACCTGCGCTTCGAAACGCGCCAGTTGCGCACGATCGTTGATGCCGAAACCGATCTGGCTGACCGCCTGGGCGGCGATGGCGGTGGCGCGACGCAGGGTCTGCTGCGGCGCTTCGCTGGCCAACAGGCCGTGAAGCATGCCGGCCAGCAGCGAATCACCGGCACCGACGGTACTGGCGACCACCACTTCCGGTGGCACGCCTTGCAGTACGCCGCCAGCACTGAACCAGTTGACCCCCTGCTCGCCCTGCGACACCACCACATGCTCGATACCCTGATCGAGCAGGCGTTGGGCGGCATCACGCTGGCGGGGGAAATCCACCAACGCCTGGCCGACCGCCTCGCCCAGCTCCTCGGTGTTCGGCTTGATCAACCAGGGCGTGGCGCGCAATCCGGCGTCGAGGGCGGCGCCGCTGCTGTCGAAGGCGACCCTCAGGCCCATGCCCTTGAGGCGCAGCAACAGCTGCTCCAGCCATTCGGGGCTGATGCCCCGCGGCAAGCTGCCGGCCACCACCACCGCGTCATGTCCGGGGGCCAACTGGTCGAGACGCTGCAACAGCGCCTGTTGCGCCGCCTCGTCCACCTCGGGACCCGGGCCGTTGATATCGGTGACCTGCCCGCCCGCCTCGACCAGCTTGATATTGCTGCGGGTCTCGCCGGGCACACGGATGAAGCCATCGACGAAGCCGCGCTGGCGTATCAGCGCCTCGAACGGGCCGAGGTTATCCCTCCCGAGAAAACCGCTGACGCTCAACTGATGGCCCAGATCGGCGAGGACCTGGGCCACGTTCAGGCCCTTGCCGGCGGCATGGCTGTGCTGCGTCGATGCGCGGTTGACCGCGCCGGTACGCAGGGCATCCAGGCTGACGGTCACGTCCAGCGCCGGATTAAGGGTCAAAGCGAGAATCCTGGCCATCGTTACTTCTCCACCAGTGCCCGCACGTCGGCGGCACTGCCCAGGGCCAGCGCCTGTCGCGCCAGCCCGCGGGCCTGTTCAATACCCAGCGCACGCACCTGCGCCTTGACTTCGGCAATGCTGCGCGCCGCCACGCTCAATTCGTCCACGTCCAGTCCCAGCAACAGCGGCACCGCCTGGGGGTCGGCCGCCAGCTCGCCACAAACGCCGACCCACTTGCCATGGGCATGGGCGGCGCGCACCGTCATGTCGATCAGGTTCAGCACCGCCGGGTGCAGGCCGTCGGCCTGGGCCGAGAGGCTCGGGTGCCCGCGGTCGATCGCCAGGGTGTATTGGGTCAGGTCGTTGGTGCCGATGCTGAAGAAATCCACTTCTGCCGCCAGCACCGGGGCCAGCAGGGCCGCCGAGGGCACCTCGATCATGATGCCGACCTGCAGATCGCTGACCGGAATCTGCGCCAGCAGCCGATCGACCATGCGCCGGGCCTCACGCCATTCCTCCAGCTGGCCGACCATCGGGAACATGATCCGCAACGGGCGATCACCGGCAGCACGAAGCAAGGCCCGCAACTGGCTTTCCATGACCTGCGGGCGCTGCAGGGTAAGACGGATGCCGCGCACGCCGAGGAACGGGTTTTCTTCCTTGGCGATCGGCCAATAAGGCAAGGGTTTGTCACCGCCGACATCGAGGGTGCGGACCACCAGCGGGCGCCCGGCCAGGCCATCGAGGACGCGGCGGTACTCGGCCTCCTGGGCGGCCTCGTCGGGCAGTTGCGGATGGGCCATGAAGATCAGTTCGGTACGCAGCAGGCCGACGCCCTCGGCGCCCTGCTCGACCACCGCGTCGATACCGGCGCTTTCACCGATGTTGGCGAAGACCTCGACGGCATGGCCATCCTGGGTGACTGCCGGCTCGAAGCGGCGCGCATGAGCCGCACGCAGGGCCTTTTCGCGCCGGTCGCGTTCGGCCAGGGCCTTTTCCAGTTGTTCGGTGGCCGGATCGACGGTGGCACGACCGCGCTGGCCGTCGAGCAACAAAGCGGTACCGGGCGCGATCAGCAACACCGCGTCGCCAGCGCCAACCACCGCCGGGATGCCCAAGGCCCGGGCAACGATCGCGCTATGGGCGGTGGCGCCACCACGGGCAGTGAGGATCCCGGCGACCCGCGACGGATCGAGACGGGCCACATCCGACGGCCCGACCTCGGCCATCACCAGCACGTAAGGCTGTTTCGGTTCAGGGGTTTCGCTGATGCCACACAGTTGCATCAGCACCCGCCGCCCGACATCGCGCAGGTCTGCCGCGCGCTCGGCAAGCAAGGCATCCTGCAACGACTCCTGCTGGCGCGCCGCCGTATCGATCACTGCCAGCCACGCCGCCGGTGCGCTTTCACCCTGGCGCAGGCGCAACCCGACCTCCTCGGCCAGGCCGGGGTCGGCAAGCATTTCCTGGTGGGTGACGAAGATCTCGCGGATGGCGCTGACCTCGCTGCGCCGGATCAGTGCTTCGATATCGTTGCGCACCTGCAGCAGCGCGGCTTCCAGACGCTGCAGTTCGTGGCCTGGCGATTCGCCGCGCAAGGGATAGTCGAAGTGCTGCTGCAATTGCACATGGGCGGGCCCGGCGGCGATACCGGGAGCAGCAGCGACGCCCTGTATGGTCGATCCGGCAACGGGCGCGGCCAAGGTCGTTGCCACCGGCTCCGATGGCAAGGGCGCCAGTGCTGCCAGCGGCTCGACCTCCTCGCCCAGCCCGCCCTCCACCGCCGCCAGCAGCGCCGGCAAGGCATCGGCAATGGCCGGCTCGACACTGAACTCCAGCACTTGCCCGCGCCGAGCGCCGAGGCCCAGCAGTTTGCTCAGGCTCTTGGCGGAAACCGGCGAACCGACGCCGTCGACCAGGCGCACGCGCACTTCGCCGGGAAATTCCTTCGCCAGTTGCGCCAGCACTTTCGCCGGGCGTGCATGCAGGCCATGGGGGTTGGCCAGGGTGATCCGCGCACTGGGCCAGTCGCCCGGAACTTCCCCGCCAAGCAGAGCCAGCACCGCGCGGACATCGCTGGCGCGCAGCAGGTCCTGGGCGCGTCCTTCGATCAATAGCGAACACAGGCGATCCAGCAACGGCGCCTGCGCCTCGCCATGCGCGGCAAGGCAGAACAGGCCGGCGAGCGGTCGATCGAGGTGGCGCAGCGGTTGCTGTGGCGTAACGAACGCCAGGGCGGGCTGGCGCACCGCCTGGTCACTGGCGACCAGCCACAGGCCATGGCCCAGCGGCAGCGGCTCGGCCCGGTGCAGATGGGTGATGAAACCGCTCTCCACACAATCGGCCCGGCGCAGCAGGCGCGCGCCCTGCCAGAGCAGGTCATCGAAGTCGTCGGCGGCCACACCCAGGCCAATGCTGCGCTCGTCCAGCAATAGCTCGCGCGGGGCGCCTTGCAGCAGTTGCAGCACGGCCTCGGCACTGTCGGCCTGGCTCAGGGCGACGGACAGATCGCCTTCGCCGAGCGCGCGGGTCAGTTGCTGGAGCAGGCGCAGGTGCTCGTCGGAGCGAGCGGCGATGGCAATCGCCAGGTGGACGATCTGCCCGTCGCCCCAATCGACCCCGGCGGGAAACTGCATCAGGCATACGCCGGTGGCGAACACCTGGTCGCGGGTCTGGGGCGTACCGTGGGGGATGGCGATACCTTGGCCGAGATAGGTCGAGCCCTGCTGCTCGCGGGCCTGCAAGCCCGCCAAGTAGCCCTCGGCCACCAGGCCGTCCTCGACCAGCCGGGCGGCCAGCAGGTCCAGCGCGGCGGACTTGTCCACAGCCTCTTGACCCATGGCAATCTGCGCCGTGGTGAATTGCAGCATCGTCCTCTCCTTTTGCAACGCCGGGGCGGCGCCGAGGTATTGTTGTGGGTACACAATCATAGGGCCAGTACTGTTCAGACCCATCGACAAGCGTCAGGTGCGGCAGCGAAATCGCTTGCTGAAACGATTAATCTTGAAATGACGAGCACGTTACTCGATAACCTGCGAACAAAGAAGCCCCTTGCTGTCCGACAATTGCGACAATGGTCGTCTGCGCCGGCAGCACAGGATCGGCGACAATGACCGGTCAGGCTTCGCAGCCCGCCCCGGCATATAACAAGGAAAATCTGGTGAAACTCAGCGATATAGCCCGTCTGGCCGGTGTCTCCGTGACCACCGCCAGCTACGTCATCAACGGCAAGGCCGAGCAGCAACGCATCAGCAATGCGACCGTCGAGCGTGTCCGCGCGGTAGTCGAAGCCCACGGCTTTACCCCCAATCCGCAGGCTGCCGGCCTGCGCAGCCGGCACACGAAAACCCTCGGTTTCATTCTTCCCGACCTGGAAAACCCCAGCTACGCCTGCATCGCCAAGCGTCTCGAGCAGGGCGCACGGGCGCGCGGCTACCAGTTGCTGATCGCCAGCAGCGATGACCAGCCGGACAGCGAGCGCCAGTTGCAGCAACTGTTCCGCGCCCGCCGCTGCGATGCGCTGTTCGTTGCCAGTTGCCTGCCGCCGAGCGATGACAGCTATCGCGAACTGCAAGCCAAGGGCCTGCCGATCATCGCTCTGGACCGTAGCATGGATCCGCGGGTGTTCTGCTCGGTGGTCAGCGACGACCAGCCGGCCAGCCTGGAGTTGACCCGCAGCCTGCTGGACCTGCAGCCGGCCAATATCGCCCTGATCGGCGCCCGTGCCGAACTGAGCGTGAGCCAGGCCCGCGCCAGCGGTTTCGACCAGGCGCTGCATGCGTTCGACGGCAAGGTCAGCCAGTACCAGGGCGATGCCTTTAGCCGCGAATGCGGCCGCCAGTTGATGAGCCAGTTGCTGGCCGAGCAGGGCCGCTTGCCGGATGCCCTGGTGACCACCTCCTATGTGCTGCTGCAAGGCGTGTTCGACGTGCTCTCGACCCGCCCGGCGGATTCCCGCGCCCTGCACCTGGGCACGTTCGGCGACACCCAGTTGCTCGATTTCCTGCCCTTGCCGGTCAACGCCATGGCGCAGCAGCACGGCCTGATCGCCCAGACCGCATTGGAACTTGCCCTAGCCGCCGTGGAACAAAAGCACTACCAGCCCGGTATCCACGCCGTGGCGCGAACTTTCAAGCAGCGGATCTTCAAGGGCTGACATGCGCCTGATCGACACCCACACCCACCTCGACTTCCCCGACTTCGACGCCGACCGCCGCGAACTGCTGGCGGCGGCGCGGGCTAGCGGGGTCGAGAAGATGGTGGTGCTGGGGGTGTACGAGGGCAACTGGCAACGGCTGTGGGACCTGGTCAAGGCCGAGCCCTCGCTGTATGCAGCGTTCGGCTTGCATCCGGTGTATCTCGACGATCATCGGCCGGAGCATCTGCTCGCGCTGGGTGACTGGCTTACCCGGTTACGCGGTGATCCGCAGCTATGCGCCGTGGGTGAGTTCGGCCTGGATTATTACCTTGAGGAACTGGACCGTGAGCGGCAGCAGGCGCTGTTCGAGGCGCAATTGCAACTGGCGGTGGATTTCGATCTACCGGCGCTGCTGCATGTACGGCGCAGCCATGCGGCGGTGATTGCCACGCTCAAGCGCTTCAAGCTCAAGCGCGGCGGAATCATCCATGCCTTTGCCGGGAGCTATGAAGAAGCGCGGGAGTACATCAAGCTGGGCTTCTGTCTTGGCCTGGGCGGCGCCGCGACCTGGCCCCAGGCGCTGCGGCTGCACAAGGTGCTACCGCGCTTGCCGCTGGACGCGGTGGTACTGGAGACCGATGCCCCGGACATGGCGCCGGCGATGTATCCGGGTGTGAGGAACAGCCCGCTGCATCTGCCGGAGATTGCCGGGGCGCTGGCCGGGATCATGGGGGTCGAGGTTGGGGTGTTGGCGCAGGCCAGTAGCCGCAATGCCTGCGGGATTTTTGGTTGGCATTGATGGCCTCATCGCTGGCAAGCCAGCTCCCACAGGTATTGCGGTGCACGCGGTCCCTGTGGGAGCTGGCTTGCCAGCGATGAGGTCCTCACGGTTTAGACCCTGAATGCCCCGATCAACTGCTTCAACTCCATCACCTGGCTGCTCAACTGGCGGCTGGCATCCTCGGTCTGGTGGGCGCCCTGGGTGGTGTGCTCGGCCGCACGGTTGATCTGCACGATGTTCTGGTCGATGTCATGGGCCACCGCCGTCTGCTGCTCCACCGCTGCGGCGATCTGCTGGTTCTGGTCGACGATGCTGCCGATCGCGCCAAGGATATTCTCCAGCGCCTGCTGCACCTGCTGCGACTGGCTCACCGTACCCGAAGCCATCTGGTGACTGCTATCCATAGCCCGCACCGCCGCTCCGACACCGTTCTGCAGGCGCGAGATCATTTCGTCGATCTCGCCTGTGGATTGCTGGGTGCGCTTGGCCAGGGTCCGCACTTCATCCGCCACCACGGCGAAGCCACGCCCTGCTCGCCCGCCCGCGCCGCTTCGATGGCGGCGTTGAGGGCCAGCAGGTTGGTCTGCTCGGCAATGCTCTTGATCACCTCCAGCACCCGGCTGATGGCCTGGCTGTCACTGACCAATTGGTTGATCACCGCTACCGACTGGTCGATCTCCCGGGCCAGCCCGGCAATGCTGCCCTGCTGCGATTCCACGAGGCTGCGACCGGTCACGGTTTCCTGGTTGACGCTATGGGCGCTGCTCACCGCCGCCGCCGCGCTGCGCGCCACTTCCTGGGCGGTCGCCGACATCTGGTTCATGGCGGTCGCGACCTGTTCGATCTGCCCGCGCTGGCCGCTGACCGCCTGGTTGCTGCGTGACGACACCTCATGGACCTGCTCGGCCTGGCGCTCGACTTCGCCAACGGTGTGGCCGACCTTTTCGATCAGGTCGTGGATGCGCTTGACCGTGCCGTTGAACATCTGCCCCAGTTCGCCCAGCTCATCACGGCTCTGCACGGCGTAGCTGACGGTCATGTCCCCTGCCGCCACCTTGTCCATCACCGCGCCGAGGCTGTCGAGGGTGTTGCGGGTGGAGGCGTAGAAGCCGCTGTAGAGATAGACCACCAGCAGGAACACCGTGGCCAGCGCCACCACCAGCAGGATCATATGGCTGCGATAGTCGCCCAGGCGGCTTTGCAACTGCTGGTCGAGGAAGCCGACCGTGGCCTCGTTCAGCTCGTAGGTACGGGCCACCAGGTCGGTGGTGCGCTGGTAGAAGTCAGTCCAGGGCGCATCCAGGGTTTCCGCCACCACCACCTGGCTTTCGAACAACTCCGAGGCCTGTTTCAGCGACGCCTGGCTGGCAGCAGCCTGGGCGCCAAGACGGGCTTCGGCCTGGCGGTCTGCGGCGAGCGCCTCGCCGACTTTCATGGCGTAGTCGGCGGAGAGTTTTTCCAGTTGCAGCAGCAGGTCTTCGAAGCGGGTGCTGGCGGTGGAGTTGATAAAGCCCTGGGCCAGGGAATAGGAGCCCATGGCGCGGCCTTCGCCGAGGGTCCGGGTCACCTGCGGCGTTACCGTGATCAACAATTCGGTCAACTGGCGCACCGCACCATCGATGTCCTGGCCAAGCCCGGACTGGCTGGCGACCAGGCGAGGCAGGTTTTGTGCCGGGGTCTGCAACTTGTCGAACAGCGCGACCTGGGCCGGTAGCGAGGACTCGTTCAGGGCGGTACGCAGGGCGTCGAGCAGTTCATCACGCTTGTCGGCGAAGGCCTTGACCAGCGCTTCGTCGCTGTGCACCGGTTGCAGGGCAGTGAGCCTGGCCTGCACCTGCTGGCCGAGGCTGGCGATCCGCGCCTCGATATCCTCGGCCTTGCCCGACTGGCCGACCACGGCATTGATCTGCACCAGATTGCCAAGCGTCTCCAAATCACCGCGCACACCCAGGGTGCCACGCAGCAGGTCAAGGCTCTGCAATTCGTCGCGGGTGGCATTGAATTTGGCGTAGGAATCGCGGACCAGATAGAAGTTGGTCACCAGCATGGGCAGGAAGAACAGCACGCTGATCAGGCTGAACTTCATGCCGAAGCTCAGGCGGTTCATCAGTGCAATGGCCGGACGCAACAGGCTCTTCACTGGTCGTCTCCTTCGATTTCTTATTGTTCTTGGCGCGATGGCAGTTAGCCAGCGACGGCATTCCTGCATCCTGTATAGCGCATATCGAAGAAAGGCTTTGTAACTTAAGGTAAATGACCAGGTAGTCAGTTTTGGGGACCGCTTTGCGGTCCCCGATACTCTCATCCCAACACCGTCCATAGGGCAAAGAACGCATACCAGAGCACCGCCGACCTCAGCAGCAGCTCCCAGATCTTGTCCAGCCCCGCCAGCCCTGCCTCGCCCGCAGGCGCCGTGGCCGGCAATTCTGCCGCCGCATGCCCGGCGATGCTGATCAACCGCGGCGCGGCGACATGCCAGTTGAGCAGTTCATGCAGCATCACCCGGCTCACCGCAACGAAGTTGCCGACCAGGGCGAAGCTCGCCGCCAGTACCCGTACCGGCGCCCAGTCGAAGGCATGGCGCAGTTGCCGGGCGCGCTCCTGCACCGCCGGACTGGCGGCATGCTCGGCAGCCAGCGCCAGCAGGCGATAGGCCAGGGCCGCCGCCGGCCCCAGCAGGACATACCAGAAGATCACCACGAAGAAGCTCTGGCAGGCGTCCCATAGCAAGTGGCCCTGGACCTTGTGCAACAAGCTCTGCTCGTCATCGGCAATCACCTTCAGGTCGCGTTCGGCCACATGCACTGCCGCCTGCTCGTCGCCGCGCCGCCAGGCATCGCGGAACGGCCCGAGCGCCGCTTTCACATCGCCGCGTCCCAGGCTGTAGACAAGCACCAGCAGATGCACCGGCAAGGCCAGCAAGCCATAGGCTACCGGGTCCAGCACATGCAGGAGCAAGGCCACCAGCAGCACCGGGCACAGCACCAGGAACGCCAGCACCCACCAGGGCCGGACCTTGCCGGTACGCTCCAGGCGCGCCAGTTCGGCCAGGAAGAAACCGTCACGCTGCACGCGGGCGCGCAGGCCCGAGAATTTCTCGACCCACAGCATCAGCAGCAAAACCAGGAACGTCATCGATCAATTCTCCTTGCCATATAGCGGGGCTCGCAGGCTGGCACGCAAGCGCTCCCAGTCGAAGGCCGGGCCCGGGTCGGTCTTGCGCCCCGGGGCGATATCGCTATGACCGCAGATCCGTTCGCCATCGAGCGCCGGCCAGGCCGCGCGCAGTTGCCGGGCCAGGCACTCCAGCGCCACATATTGGGCATCGCTGTAGGGCAGATCGTCGGTGCCCTCCAGTTCGATGCCGATGGAAAAATCGTTGCAGCCCTCACGCTCGCCAAAGCGCGAGACCCCGGCATGCCAGGCACGGTCGAGGCAGGAAACGAACTGGGTGACCCCACCGTCGCGCTCGATCAGAAAGTGAGCCGACACGCGCAGGTCCTTGATGGTCTCGAAAAAGGGATGTTCGGCGGGGTCGAGGCGGTTCTGGAAGAAGGCCTGGACCTTGCCGGCCGCGAATTGCCCGGGTGGCAGGCTGATGTTGTGGATCACCAGCAGGGCAATGGCCTCGCCATCGGGGCGGGCATTGAAGTTGGGGAAGGGCAATGGGTAACGCCAGCGAACCAGCCTGTAGTGCGATCCAGCTGCATAGAAAGTCCGTAAACACGAGGGCACCCGCGCAGTATGCCCCGAGCCGAGCAGCCCTGTATCGTTAAAAAGTGTGAGGCTTCACTGGCGCTCGCGCCGCAGTTGGCCGACCACCGACTCCAGGGCACGGTCGAACAGCAGGCTGGCGTCGAGCAGCCTTGCATCACCTCGCTGCAACGCCGCCGCCAGGCCCATGCCAGTCCATTCGCGAACCTTCATGCCGCTGCGATTGACGAACACATAGCGATCGCTGTCATCGAACAGGCCGATCAACTTGCAGCGCAGGGTTTGCCCATCCTCCTGCAGCTCGATCCAGGCTCCGGGTTGCAAGGCACGAACCCGCAACAGCTGCGGATCGTCCGCAGCCAGCAGCGCCTGGCTATCGCAAGGCGCTCCATGCTCCGGGTCCTGGAGGATGATTTCGTCGCGCACCAGTACCCGCTCGGTGCCCGCCTGCGCCTCGCCCTGGCGGCCCGAGGGATCGAACGCGCCGATATGCAGCAACTCCAGGGCAGCGAAGAATTCGCTGGTGGCAAATGGATCGAACACCACACCGCCCAGGCCATCGCGCAGCGCCTTGAGCAGGCCTGGCACACGCACCAGCAGTTGTTGGCGATCTTCCGGCAGTTCCAGCGGCCCGACGCTCCATAGCAGCTCGTCCAAGGTCTGCAGCGCCTCGCGCCATGGCGAGGAGTCTTCGCCATGCTTGAGCCAGGCCAGCAGCAACACCTGGCTCCAGGCTTCCTCCAGCATCCTTACCACGATGCGCGGCAGGTTCTTGCCCTGCAGCCGCCGGTTGAGCTCGTGCTGCACCCGCCCTCGACCTTGCTCGGTGCGGGCGCGCCCCTCTTCGGCATCGCGGGTACGTTGCTCCAGCAGTTCGGTACGGCGCCGTTCGTCGTTGATGAAGGTGAGGAAATCCTCGAGGAGTTCGGTGAAAATCGCCGGATCGTCAGCGAAGTCGTCGAGCAGCCGCTGCACCATCCGCTCCACGTGCTGGTAAAGACTGTCGCGCTGAGGGTCGCCACGCTTGTCCCAGCCCATGGCGGCGGCAGCCACTTCATTGAGCAAGCGCCGCGCCGGGTGGGTGGCGCGGCTGAACAAGCGCTTGTCGAGCAAGGCCGCCTTGAGCATGGGGATCTGCAGGCGGCCGATCAGGATCCGCAAGGAGTGCGGCAGGTTGCGGTCGCGAAGAATGAAGTCGAAGAGCATGGCGATCAGGTTGATCACGTCCTCGTCGCCGGCGTCCAGACGGCGCCCTTGGCCGCTCTGCACGCTGAGCCGGGTCAAGAGTTGCTCCAGGTGGTGACGCAGGTCGAAGTCCTCGTGCTCAAGTTCCGCCGGCACGTAGCGTTGCAGGTGGGTCAGCAACCGCAGCAGGTCGCGGCTGCTGATCGGGCGCACCGGACCGCCTCCCAGGCGCGGGGCCAGACGCCCGCGTACCGGACGCAACAGTGACTGCAACGAGGAAAACAGCGCCTGGGTCGCGGCATCGGTTTGCTCAGCGTCCGGGCTGTCCGCCACTTCATTGGCCGGAGCCCGGGTTTCCACGCGGATATGGTCCTGGGCGCGGCGGCGCGGCGGCGCCTGCAGCTCGGGAAGAACGCCGCTATCGGCCAGCGCCTGGTTGGCCTCGTCATAAAGCTGGTCGGCTTCGCGCAGCACATAGCGCTCGAACAGCTTGAGCAGGACCAGCTTGACCTTGATGCCCACGCCAAGGCTGCGCCCGGCATGCAGGAAATACTCGCAGAGCAGGGTCGGGCCCAGCGGATTGCTGCGATCGTCGAGGGCTGTTGCAGCAGGCTGTTGAGACGTCGGGTCAGTTGCCCGAGGGCAAGACCATCGCGATTCATCACCCGGGCGACCATGCCATCCACCGCCACGGCGCGTTCCAGTTCATCGCCGACAATCAGGCCGAGCGTACCAGGCAGCGCCGCTCGCGCCGGCAGGGCGGCCAACGGGTCACCATGGCCGGCTTCCATGAACGCGGCATAGAAGCTGTCGAGAAAACCGCGCTCGATGCTCTTGCGCTTGTGCCGCAGGTCGCGCATGGCCTCGAACAGCAGGTTGCGCTCCTTGCTTGCGGTGGCCTTGTCGGCCATTTCGAAGAGCGTGTCGTCGGCATTGTCGAACAGCACTTGAAGGGACTGGCGCAACTGCAATGCCGCCCGGTCGCGAACATGCAGCAGGGCGACCGGCAGACGGGCGACAGGCGCGGGCACTGCCTGGCTGGCGAGGCTGCGAAAGGGCACAACCTTCCCGTCTTTGTGCATCCCGGTCTCCTTGTTGGGGGCTGTTTCGCGATCGTCAAAAGCATGACGTCAAATATAGGTCGCGCATTATCTTGAAATTAATTTCCGTTTGCCAGAGGGACAACGCGCGGAACTCCAGCCCCGGGTAGACCATCGTGGCAGGAAAAACGCTCAACTTTCCCGACCAAAGGCAACTGCCGGACGCAATGCCCACCGGCTGCTGCGCGCACGCCCCGGCCTGCCCTATAATCCCGGCCACTTTGCTTGTGGAGCTCGTCATGCCGAACCTACGCCTCGCCGATCTGACCGCCGAAATCGAAGCCAACGTGCGCCGTGCGTTGCTCGAAGATGTCGGCAGCGGCGATATCACCGCGCAACTGATCCCTGCCGAACGCCTGGCCAAGGCCACCATCATTACCCGCGAGGACTGCGTGATCGCCGGTACGGCCTGGGTCGATGCGGTGTTCCGCCAGCTCGATCCGCGGGTGGCAGTGCATTGGCAGGTGCAGGACGGCCAGCGTGCGGTGGCCAACCAGGCGCTGTTCCACCTGGAAGGTCCGGCCCGCTCGCTGCTGACCGGCGAGCGCAGTGCGCTGAATTTCCTGCAGATGCTGTCGGGTGTGGCCACCCATGCCCGGGCCCTGGCCGACAAGGTCGCCGATACCCGGGTACAACTGCTCGATACACGCAAGACCCTCCCCGGCCTGCGCCTGGCGCAGAAGTACGCGGTCACCTGCGGTGGTTGCCATAACCACCGCATCGGCCTGTTCGATGCCTTCCTGATCAAGGAAAACCACATCGCCGCCTGTGGCGGCATCGCCGAAGCCATCGGTGCCGCGCGGCGCATCGCCCCGGCAAGCCAGTGGAAGTCGAGGTGGAAAGCCTGGACGAGCTGCAACAGGCCCTGAACGGCGGCGCCGACATCATCATGCTCGACGAGCTGAGCCTGGATGAAATGCGCGAAGCGGTGCGCATCACCGCCGGTCGCGCCAGGCTGGAGGCCAGCGGCGGGATCAACGACAGCACCCTGCGGGTGATTGCCGAGACCGGGGTGGACTACATCTCGATCGGCGCGATGACCAAGGATGTAAAGGCGGTGGACCTGTCGATGCGCCTGAGCCTCTGACACACTCCAGACCGCCACGCACCCCCTGTGGGAGCTGCGGTGTTCTTTGGATCAACGACTCAACGCCTCGAACCCCGCCCTGGTACACCAGGCGCCGATCCTCCCACAGCTTCAGCGGCGGGCGCGATCCCTGTGGGAGCTGGCTTGCCAGCGATGAGGCCGGCCCGGGCAATGGTGTTGTCAGGTCGGGCCCTAATCGCTGGCAAGCCAGCTCCCACAGGGTTTTCCGTACGTCCGTTCCATGTCGCAATCGGAAAGCCCCAAGCCGCAACCGGGTCAATTTGCACGCCTTGCCTCGCGGTAAGGTAGCTGCGCCGGACCGCTACCGGCTCATAACAATACGCGTAGAGGCACGCCCTTGAGCGTCGCTGCCTTGTCTCTGCCCCGATAATCCTCATCCAACAAGAGCAGAGTATGTCGAGCCCGAACGACTCCCACGGTGGACAACTGTCCGCCGGCTTCAAGCCCCGCCACGTCACCATGCTGTCCATCGCCGGGATCATCGGCGCCGGATTGTTCGTCGGCTCCGGCCATGCCATCGCCGCAGCCGGCCCCGCAGTCATCCTCGCTTACCTGGCCGCCGGCACCCTGGTGGTGCTGGTCATGCGCATGCTCGGCGAAATGGCCGTGGCCAACCCGGACACCGGCTCGTTTTCCACCTATGCCGAGAAGGCCATCGGTGGCTGGGCCGGTTTCACCATCGGCTGGCTGTACTGGTGGTTCTGGGTGCTGGTGGTGCCCATCGAGGCGCTTGCCGCCGGTTACATCCTCAACCAGTGGTTTCCCGGTATCGATAGCTGGATCTACGCCCTGGCCTCGGTGCTGCTGCTGAGCATTACCAACCTGTTCGGCGTGGCCAAGTACGGCGAGTTCGAGTTCTGGTTCGCCCTGCTCAAGGTCACCGCGATCATCCTGTTCATCGGCTTCGGCGCTGCCGCGCTGACCGGCTGGGTGCCCAACCATGAAGGCGCCGGGCTGTTCAACGTGATGAAGGAGCACGGCGGTTTCGCCCCCAACGGCATGACCGCCGTGGTCGGCGCGTTCATTACCATCATGTTCAGCTTCATCGGCACCGAGTCGGTGACCATCGCAGCCGCCGAATCCGGCGAACCGTCGCGCAACATCGCCAAGGCCACGCGCTCGGTGATCTGGCGTATCGGTGTGTTCTACCTGCTGTCGATCATGGTGGTGATTTCCGTGGTGCCGTGGAGCGATCCGCAACTGGCGACGGTCGGTTCGTACCAGCGCGCCCTGGAACTGCTGGACGTGCCCTATGCCAAGCTGATCGTCGACCTGGTGGTGCTGGTGGCGGTGACCAGTTGCATGAACTCGTCGATCTATATCGCCTCGCGCATGCTCTACTCCCTGGCCCGCCGCAAGGACGCGCCGGCTGCGGCGGCGCGCACCTCGCGCAATGGCGTGCCACGCACGGCGGTACTGGTGACCGCGGCGGTGGGTGCCTTCATTGCCGCCCTCAACCACTTCGCCCCGGCCAGCCTGTTCGATTTCCTGCTGTCCAGTTCGGGGGCGATCGCCCTGCTGGTGTACCTGGCAATCGCCATTTCACAGTTGCGCATGCGCCGCCTGCACGGCGATGCGCTGGTCCTGAAGATGTGGCTGTTCCCCTGGCTGACCTACGGCGTGATCCTGTTCATTTCGGCAGCGCTGGCCGTACTGGTGGTGACGCCTGAACATCGCGCCGAAGCAACCAGTACCCTGATGCTGGCGATGGGTGTGTCGCTGGTGGGGATCATCGTCTGCCGCAAGCGCGGCAAGGAAACGGAGGCGGGGCTGGAGCGGGTGTATTGACGGCACCCGGACATGAAAAAGCCGCGAAGGAGCCTCAGGCCCTTCGCGGCTTTTTTGCGTCGATCAGAACGAAGCGTTCTGCAGACCGTCCAGGTAGCGCTCGACATCCAGCGCGGCCATGCAACCGGCACCGGCCGAGGTGATCGCCTGGCGGTACACGTGGTCAGCCACGTCGCCTGCGGCGAACACGCCTTCGATGTTGGTCGCGGTGGCGTTGCCTTCACGGCCGCCGGCAACCACCATGTAGCCATCCTTCAATTCGAGCTGGCCTTCGAACAGCGAGGTGTTCGGGGTGTGGCCGATGGCGATGAACACGCCGTCCACCTTGATTTCGTCGAAGCTGCCGTCGTTGTTCTTCAGGCGCGCGCCGGTGACGCCCATGTTGTCGCCCAGGACTTCGTCCAGGGTGGCATTGAGCTTGAGTTCGATCTTGCCTTCGGCAACCCGGGCATGCAGCTTGTCGATCAGGATCTTCTCGGCGCGGAAGGTTTCGCGACGGTGGATCAGGGTCACCTTGCTGGCGATGTTGGCCAGGTACAGCGCTTCTTCCACGGCAGTGTTGCCGCCACCGACCACGGCTACCGGCTTGTTGCGATAGAAGAAGCCGTCGCAGGTTGCGCAGGCGGAAACGCCCTTGCCCATGAACGCCTCTTCCGATGGCAGGCCCAGGTAGCGGGCGCTGGCGCCGGTGGCGATGATCAGCGCGTCACAGGTGTAGGTACCGCTGTCGCCCTTGAGGGTGAACGGTTTTTGCTGCAGGGCCACTTCGTTGATGTGGTCGAAGACGATTTCGGTCTCGAACCGCTCGGCGTGTTCCTGCATGCGCTGCATCAGCGCCGGGCCGGTCAGGCCGTGGGGGTCGCCCGGCCAGTTGTCGACCTCGGTGGTGGTGGTCAGCTGGCCGCCAGCCTGCATGCCGGTGATCAGCAGCGGCTTGAGGTTGGCCCGCGCCGCGTAGACCGCAGCACTGTAGCCGGCAGGGCCGGAGCCCAGGATGATGACGCGGGAATGACGTACTTCGGACATGACACGCTCCTGTCGGGCCGGCGCTGAATGACTGCCAACCCCGAAGAATAAAAAAGAACCTGCCGAGCCTTGGGGAAGACCTATCGCGACAGGTTCTGAAAACCGTTGCGGCGAAGGCCTTACAGGCTCTTGGCGTTTTCCGCCAGGTAATCGGCGACACCCTGGGCGTCAGCCTTCATGCCTTTCTGGCCAGGACGCCAGCCGGCGGGGCAGACTTCGCCATGTTGCTCGGTAAATTGCAAGGCTTCGACCAGACGGATCATTTCGTCCACTTCGCGACCCAGTGGCAGGTTGTTCACCACTTGGTGCTGTACCACGCCTTGCTGGTCGATCAGGAACGATGCACGCAGGGCCACGCCATCATCGTGCTCGACGCCGTAGGCGCGGGTGATCTCGTGCTTGACGTCGGCGACCATGGTGAACTCGACCGCACCGATGCCACCCTTCTCTACCGGCGTGCTGCGCCAGGCATGGTGGGTGAACTGCGAGTCGATGGACACGCCGACCACTTCAACGCCCAGCTCGCGGAAACGCGCCATGCGATTGTTGTGGGCGATGATTTCCGAAGGGCAGACGAAGGTGAAGTCCAGCGGCCAGAAGAACAGCACGACGTATTTGCCGCGCAGGGACGAGAGCTTGAAGCTATCGACGATAGAACCGTCGCCCAGCACCGCTGCGGCGTCGAAATCAGGGGCTTGCTTGTTGACCAGAATGCTCATGGGAACTCCTTGAGAACCGTGGATTCGAAGGCGTTGAAAAAGAATGTGCGCACTGTAGCGAGGGCCCAGAGATTAAGGAAATATCCTTAAACAATCCACCTTATAGACTTGCTCTATACACGCCCTCGGAGCACGTCTCTTTGGCTATGACCTATCCTTCCGAGGAATTGTTACACCCGGTTTCCTGGCCATCGGTCAGCTTTCGTCGGGTGGCCAAACTCGGTAAGGTCGGCGCGTTTTCCATCCCCGGAGCCCTTTATGCAAGCCCCCGTTCTGTCCGGCCCGCAATACCTGCGCGAGGGCCTGAAACTGGTCCTGAGCCCCGGCCTGCGCCTGTTCGTGCTGCTGCCGCTGGCAATCAACCTGCTGCTCTTCACTGGCCTTGTCTACCTGGCCGGGCATCAGTTCGCCCTATGGGTCGATGCGCTGATGCCTACCCTGCCCGACTGGCTGGGTTTCCTCACCTACATCCTCTGGCCGCTGTTCGTGATACTGGTGGTGCTGATGGTGTTCTTCACCTTCACCCTGCTGGCGAACATCATCGCCGCACCGTTCAACGGCTTCCTGGCGGAAAAGGTCGAGGTGGTGGTACGCGGCAAGGATGACTTCCCGCCCTTCAGCTGGGGCGAGCTGGTGGCCATGGTGCCACGCACCTTCGGCCGTGAGATGCGCAAGCTCGGCTACTTCGTGCCGCGGGCCCTGGGCCTGTTCATCCTGTCGTTCATCCCGGTGGTGAACATCATCGCCGCGCCGCTGTGGCTGCTGTTCGGCATCTGGATGATGGCGATCCAATACATCGACTACCCGGCGGACAACAATAAGATGAGCTGGCAGGACATGCTCGCCTGGCTGCGCGCCAAGCGCTGGCAGAGCCTGAGCTTTGGCGGGATCACCTACCTGGCGCTGCTGGTGCCGTTCGTGAACATCCTGATGATGCCGGCGGCGGTGGCCGGTGCGACGCTGTTCTGGGTACGCGAGCGCGACCAGAATGCTGCCAGCGACCGAGGTACATCAATCCACAGCTAACCACACTCAGGTGCTTTGTCTGCCACCTCCTTCAGCAGCCGAAGCACCTATCCTATTTCCCCCCCTTTAGTGAACTGGCTCGCGCCCGCTGGCAAGCCAGCAAACAAAGCTGGCCAAATGCTAGCCACCTGAAAAATTAACGCTAATCTTCAGATATCCGTCGGCGAATCCGGCCGGTCACGGATGAAATCTTCGAAGCTCGCAATTCTTTGACAGGATGCGTGGAGGCTGGAATGGACTCATCCATATTATCCGTGGCGGGCGGAATTGCAGGGGTTGCCGGCCTGGCCATTGGCGCGCTCGTAATAATTTTTCGAGAAGTGATCAGAAAGAAGATTTTTCCAGGGCTCAACAGAGTTCAGGCTTACAAAATCATTCGTTTGATTATTTGCCTAACATTCTTGACATCAGTTTCGGGAATCGGTGCTTGGGTATATACCAAATCCCCCACGGATGACCCTCTGGTTCCATTTCCAACCGAAAACCCGCAAGTAGCCATAAGCAGCTACCTTGGATTTATAGACAGCGGTCGATACCAGGTAGCTTGGGACAGTCTTTCGGAAGAGGCCAAAAAACAACTCCGGTTTCCCATGTTTGAGAGCACTTATGAGGCAGAAAGGAGACCGTTAGGCCAGGTACTCACGAGGCGACCATCGGCCGTTGCGCCAACACGCCAATTGCCAAACAACTTAAAAGGCGCCTTCACGACTGTCACCTACAAAACAAGGTTCGAGAATAACCTTGATTTTTTAGAGTTCGTAACCACAACGGCAGAGCATGATCAATGGAAAGTTCTCTATCACAACATAGTTCCCTGCCCCCCTTTAATGTGTGCTCCCTAGAGAACAGTACGATGATCAAGCTCGCGATACTTGCCTTGGTAACGACCATCACTACATCCACAGCCATCGCAGTACCACAAGCAAGTCCCATGATCGGCGGAATCAACGTTTACTGCCAACTTCCAAATGGCATGACCGTCTATACGGATCTAGCCGTTATGAATGATGTGGCAAGAGCAGGAACCCAGCCGTATCCGATGCCACCAGGATTCATCCCCATGATTTATTTGAACCCTCAAGCGATGCCGCTGTTACCGCCACCTGTTCAATTGTTCATTTATGGCCACGAATGCATGCACCACCGATTGGGTCACACCTTGGGTAATATAAACCTGAGCATGGAAGTCGATGCAGATTGTACAGCGGTGCAATTACTGAAAAGCCAAGGGCTACTGGACGCGAATACCACTCAACTGGTCGCTTCGTTCTTTCAGAACAACCCGCCAATGCCTCCTTTCTATCCATCAGGTCCGGAACGAGCACAACGAATTTTAATGTGTTTCAACGAAGGCTGACTCGTTCTGGTCAATACCATCGCATGCAACTCGCGCAAAATCATATTGTGAAGTTGAACCGAACAAAGCCGGCGCATCAGGCGCCGGCCTTTCTCTTTAGGCGGTTACTTCAGCTGATTGGAAAACTGCCCCACCGCACTCACCACCTTCCGCGCACCGTCCTGGATCTCGGTGATCACCGTCCCCGTCTGCCCCGCCAGCTCAAGGCCTTGTTCGGCCTGGCGCTTGCTGCTGTCGATGATGTCCACCGCGGCCTTGGCCAGTTCCTCGTTCTGCTGCACCACGCGAGCGATTTCCTCGGTGGCGGTGCTGGTGCGCGAGGCCAGTTGGCGGACTTCGTCGGCGACCACGGCGAAGCCCCGGCCCTGTTCGCCGGCACGGGCCGCTTCGATGGCAGCGTTGAGCGCCAGCAGGTTGGTCTGCCCGGCGATGTCGCTGATGGTCTTGATGATCGAGCCGATCACCTGGGACTGCTTGTCCAGTGCCTGGATGCCGTTGGCGGCATCCTGCATGCAGGTTTCCAGGCCACGCATGACATCCACCGTCTGGGTCACCACCTCGGTGGCCCGGCGCGCACTGGTGTCGGTGGCCAGGGAATTGGTGTAGGCGATATCGGCCGCCTGGGCGACGGCGTTTTCCTGATTCACCTGGTCGGTGATCACGGTGGCGAACTTGACGATTTTGTACAGCACGTCATGGGCATCGATGATCGGGTTATACGAGGCTTCCAGCCACACGATCCGGCCGTGGGCGTCGATGCGCTTGAAGCGCTCGGCGACGAATTCGCCACGGCGCAGCTTGCCCCAGAACGCCTGGTACTCGGCGGAGTTGTACTCCTCCGGCTCGCAGAACATCCGGTGATGCTTGCCGCGCACCTGCTCCAGGCTGTAGCCCATGGTGCGCAGGAAGCGGTCGTTGGCCGTCAGCACTTCACCGTCGAGGTTGAACTCGATCACCGCGGTGGAACGCATCAGCGCCTTGATCAGGCTTTCGTGCTCTCGCGAGGTCTCGATGGTCCGGGTCAGGTCGCTGGAGTGCATGGTGAAGTACTGGATACGGCCGTTGCCGTCCTTCACCGGTTGCAGGATCGAACGCAGCCAGGCCTCCTCGCCGTTGCCACGAAGCAGGCGGAATGCACCGTTGAGATGCTCGCCGCGGGTGATGGCCTGCTTCATGCGCTGGTAGAAATCCAGCGGCTTGACGTGCGCCGGAACGATATCCTCGATAGGCCGGCCGACCAGTTGCGAACTGCTCCAGCCCATTTCCTTTTCGAAGTTGATGTTCACCGACTCGATGCGCCCGCTCGGGTCCAGTTGCAGCACCAGCATTTCGCTGTCCAGACTGTCCTTGACCTGCTCCAGGCTCAGCAGTCTTTCGCGCAGTTCCTGGTTTTCTTTCTTCAGTTTGCTGTTGAACATCACCGCTCTCCTGGAGCGCTATCGTCATCGGGGGAATGCGTACTGCATCGGCTGGCGGGACGTCATTCTTGAGCAACAAAACGGGAATATTTCTTTGCCCGGAGCGCCAAGGATCGGGCGTCATGAAGTTGTCATGCGAACGTCACCCGCAAGCCATTTCAGCGCTGGAGACTGGACAGCATGACGACGCTCGCGCTGCACATCACCCTTATCAGCGAAACCTTCCCGCCGGAAATAAACGGCGTGGCCAACACCCTCGGCCGCCTTAGCGAAGGCCTGCGCCAGCGCGGCCACCGGGTGGAACTGGTGCGGCCGCGGCAAAGCGACGACCCGCCCGGGCAGGCAAATGCCGACCAACTGCTTTGCCGCGGCTGGCCGCTGCCGGGGTACCCGGGATTGCAGTGGGGCCAGGTGTCGATGCACAAGCTGCTGCGGCGCTGGCGCAGGGACCGCCCCGACGTGCTCTACATCGCCACCGAAGGCCCGCTGGGCCTGAGTGCGCTGCGCGCCGCGCGGCGCCTGGGGATAACCGTGGTCAGTGGCTTCCATACGAACTTCCAGCAGTATTCCAGCCAGTACGGCCTGGGCCTGCTGGCACGGATGCTGACCCACTACCTGCGCTGGTTTCATCAGCGCACCCACAGCACCCTGGTGCCCAGCCCGAGCCAGCGCCTGGCCCTGGAAAGACGTGGCTTCGAGCGCCTGGCCCTGTTGTCCCGCGGAGTCGACAGTTGCCTGTTCAACCCGTCGCGACGCAATGCGGCGCTACGTGAGCGATGGGGGCTGGGCCACGACGATATCGCCCTGCTGCATGTCGGCAGGCTGGCCGCGGAAAAGAACCTGGGGATGCTGGGGCGTACCCTTCAGGAATTGCAACGCAGGTACCCGAAACGCCGCATCCGCCTGGTGATCGTCGGCGACGGCCCGCAACGGGCCGCCCTGCAGGCACAACTGCCGGATGCCATCTTCTGCGGCCCGCAGCGCGGCGAACCCTTGGCCGAACACTATGCGTGCGGCGATATCTTCCTGTTCCCGAGCCTGACCGAGACCTTCGGCAATGTGGTACTGGAAGCCCTCGCCTCGGGGCTGGGCGTGGTTGCCTATGATGAAGCCGCAGCGGCCCAGCATATCCGCCACGGGCACAATGGCGCACTGGCGATGCCAGGCAATGCCGCCGCCTTTATCGATGCCGCCTGCTGGCTTCTGGAAGATGACGAGACCTTGCGCCGGGTTCGCCTGAATGCCCGCCAGCACGCCAGCCGCCAGGGCTGGCCGGCGATTGTCGAGCAGTTCGAGGCCCACCTGCGCAATGCCTGCGAGCCGCTACGAGACAGGCCCGTCGCAATGAACGGGCCCGACCTGCTGGTCAAACCAGGCTCGTCAGCGCCTCGCGGCTGAACGGCAGGATCTCGCCTTCGCGGCCGTCCCGCACCTTGGCCGCCCATTGCGGATCGACCAGCAGCGCGCGCCCCACCGCGACCAGGTCGAACTCTTCGGCGTCGAGCCGTTGCAACAGGTTTTCCAGGCTGGCCGGTTGCGCCACCTTGTCGGTATCGACCATGAACTGCAGGAACTCGCCATCCAGGCCTACGCTACCGACGGTGATGGTCGGCTTGCCGGTGAGCTGGCGCGTCCAGCCCGCCAGGTTGAGCGGCGAACCTTCGAACTCCGGCTCCCAGAAGCGACGGGTAGAGCAGTGGAAGATATCCACGCCGGCCTCGGACAAAGGCTTGAGGAATTCGCCCAGGGCTTCGGGCGTGGTAACCAGGCGTGCGTTGTAGTCCTGCTGCTTCCATTGGGAGAAGCGGAAGATGATCGGGAAATCCGGACCTACCGCAGCACGCACCGCCTGGATCAATTCGATGGCGAACCGCGAACACCCCGCGAGATCGCCGCCGTACTCATCGTCGCGACGGTTGCTGGCGTCCCAGAAGAACTGGTCGATCAGATAACCGTGGGCACCATGGATCTCCACGCCGTCCATGCCGATGGATCGAGCATCCCTGGCGGCCTGGGCGAAGGCGGCGATAACCTCCCGGATATCCTCGCGGGTCATGCCGTGGACCACCTCCTGTCCATCCTTGAGCTTCTCGCTCGGGCCGTAGCCCGGCACGCTGGCGTCCGGCTCGGTACCGAGGCGGCGGACCATGCCCACATGCCACAGTTGCGGCACGATGCGGCCACCCTCGGCATGGACGGCCTCGACCACCTTCTTCCAGCCGGCCAGGGCATCCTCACCGTAGAAGCGCGGTACGTTCGGGTAACCGTTGGCGGCCTTGTGGCCTACGGTGGTGCCCTCGGTGATGATCAGGCCGACACCGGCGGCGGCACGGCGGCGGTAGTACTCGACCACCTTGGCGTGAGGCACGCCGCCGGGGCAAAAGGTGCGGGTCATCGGCGCCATGACTACACGGGTCGGCAGCTCCAGGGCGCCCAGTTGGAAAGGCGTGAACAGTGCATTGGCGGACATGTGGCGCTCCTCGGGATGAAAGGCGCCTGAGCATAGGATGGGTAGTGGTGAGGGACGAGTACTATTGATCTGGGTGATTTGAGGGCAAAGATTTTGTGGTGTTCCTCATCGCTGGCAAGCCAGCTCCCACACGGACTGCATGCACCGCACCTGTGGGAGCTGGCTTGCCAGCGATGAGGCCCTTGAGAACACCAGGGAAATCACGCCAAGGCCTTCTCGATCGCCTGCACCACTGCCGGATCATCCGGCGCGGTCCGCGGCGAAAACCGGGCCAGCACCCGCCCGTCCTTGCCAACCAGGAATTTCTCGAAATTCCAGGTGATGTCGCCCGGAAACTCCGCGCCCTCGCCCGCCAGCAGGCGATACAGCGGATGCCGGTGCGCCCCGTTGACCTCAAGCTTGCCTCCGAGCGGGAAAGTCACCCCATAGTTGAGGCTGCAGAAGCTGGCGATCTCTTCCTCGCTGCCCGGCTCCTGCCCGGCGAACTGGTTGCACGGCAGGCCCAGTACGCTGAAACCCTTGCCCTTGTACTGCTGATAGAGATTTTCCAGCGCCGCATACTGCGGCGTCAGGCCACATTTGGAGGCGACATTGACCACCAGCACTACCTGGCCCTTGAACGGTGCCAGCGACAGGTCCTGGCCGTTCAGCGCTTGCAGTTTCAGGTCGTGAAATGCACTCATGACGTACTCCCCTTCTACGACGGATCCCGGTCATACCGGCGGTCGGCCACGATCGCGGGCCACTAAAAAGGCGCCTGGCCTGCCGCATGCACCCTTGCGGGACTGCACGACGGAAGGACAAGGCGCCTTCGCGACTCTCTGAGCTTAGCGCAGAAAATCAGTGGTGATGGCCACCTTCGCCGTGGACGTGGCCATGGGCGATTTCTTCTTCGCTGGCGTCACGCACGTTGACCACCTTGACCTTGAAGTTCAGGCGCTGGCCGGCCAGCGGATGATTGCCGTCGACGGTGACGTCGTCGCCGTCCAGGTCGCGGATGGTGACGATCTGCATCTGGCCGTCCGGCGCCGAGGCGTGGAACTGCATGCCGACTTCCAGTTGGTCGACGCCTTCGAACATGCTGCGGTTCAGGGTGCTGACCAGCTCGGCCAGGTATTCGCCGTAGGCGTCTTCCGGCTCGATGGTGACGTTCAGCTCTTCGCCGGCGCCCTTGCCTTCCAGGGCCTTTTCCAGGCCCGGGATGATATTGGCGGCGCCGTGCAGGTATACCAGCGGCGCGCCGCCAGCGGAGCTGTCGATGACCTCACCGGCGTCGTTGGTCAGGGTATAGTCGATGGAGACAGCCTTGTTGGCGGCGATCAGCATGGGGCGAGACCTTTTGCATAAGAAGTGTGAGCGAGCAAGTGTAACCAACGCATCGCCCGAAAGCGAACGCAACCCGGACAGACGGGACCGCCATCCCGGGGCTTTTGCTACTGGCGGATGCACGGCAGGGCGGGTTAGCGATACCCTTGGCAATTGACGTTTTTTGCACTGGCTCATTCGAGAAGTTCGCATGCAAACCTTTTTCATCGCGCCGACCGACTTCGGCGTTGGCCTGACCTCCATCAGCCTGGGCCTGGTCCGCACCCTGGAGCGGGCCGGCCTGAAGGTCGGCTTCTTCAAGCCGATCGCCCAGCCGCACCCGGGCGACACCGGGCCGGAACGCTCCACCGAACTGGTTTCGCGGACCCACGGCCTGAAACCGCCCAAGCCCCTGAGCCTGGCCCATGTCGAGCGCATGCTCGGCGAAGGCCTGCTGGATGAACTGCTGGAAGAAATCATCACCCTGTACCAGCAGGCCTGCGTCGACAAGGACGTGCTGGTGGTCGAGGGCATGGTCCCGACCCGTCACGCCAGCTATGCCGCGCGGGTCAACCAGCACCTGGCCAAGAGCCTCGATGCCGAGGTGATCCTGGTTTCCGCGCCGGAAAACGACGTGCTTGCCGAACTCTCCGGTCGCGTCGAATTGCAGGCCCAGCTGTTCGGCGGCCCGCGCGACCCGAAAGTGCTCGGGGTGATTCTTAACAAGGTGCGCAGCGACGAGGACATGGTCGGGTTCGCCAGCCGCCTGCGCGAACATTCGCCCTTGCTGCGCAGCGGCGAATTCCGCCTGCTCGGCTGCATCCCGTTCCAGGCCGGGCTCAACGACCCGCGCACGCGGGATGTCGCCGACCTGCTCGGTGCCCAGGTGCTCAATGCCGGTGATTACGAAACCCGGCGCATGAACAAGATCATCCTGTGCGCCCGCACCGTGGCCAACACCGTGCCGCTGCTCAAGCCGGGCACGCTGGTGGTAACCCCGGGCGATCGCGACGACATCATCCTCGCCGTCAGCCTCGCCGCGATCAACGGCGTGCCCCTGGCCGGCCTGCTGCTGACCAGCGACAGCAAGCCCGATCCGCGTATCCTCGAACTGTGCCAGGGCGCCCTGCTCGCCGGCCTGCCGATCCTATCGGTGAGCACCGGGTCCTACGACACCGCCAACCAGCTCAACCAGCTGAACAAGGAAATCCCGGTGGATGACCGCGAGCGCGCGGAGATCATCACCGACTTCGTCGCCAGCCACCTCGATGCCGACTGGCTCAACCAGCGCTGCGGCACCCCGCGGGAAATGCGCCTGTCGCCGGCGGTGTTCCGCTATCGCCTGATACAGCAGGCCCAGGCGGCGAACAAGCGCATCGTCCTGCCCGAGGGCGCCGAACCCATGACCGTGCAGGCCGCCGCCATCTGCCAGGCCAGGGGCATCGCCCGCTGCGTGCTGCTGGCCAGGCCGGACGACGTCCAGGCCGTCGCCCGGGCCCAGGGCATCAGCCTGCCGGAAGGACTGGAGATCATCGACCCGGACCTGATCCGCGAGCGCTATGTCGAACCCATGGTCAGCCTGCGCAAGAGCAAGAGCCTGAACGCCCCGATGGCCGAGCAGCAACTGGAAGACCCGGTGGTGATCGGCACCATGATGCTGGCCCTGGACGAGGTCGATGGCCTGGTATCCGGCCTGGTGCACTCCACCGCCAACACCATCCGCCCGGCCCTGCAACTGATCAAGACCGCACCGGGTTGCAGCCTGGTGTCCTCGGTGTTCTTCATGCTCTTTCCCGAGCAGGTGCTGGTATACGGCGACTGTGTGATGAACCCGCACCCGAGTGCCGCCGAGCTGGCGGAAATCGCCCTGCAAAGCGCCGACTCCGCACAAGCCTTCGGGATCAACCCACGGGTCGCGATGATCAGCTACTCCAGCGGCGAGTCCGCCAGCGGCGAAGAAGTGGAGAAGGTCCGCGAAGCCACCCTGCTCGCCCAGGAAACCCAGCGCGCCCTGCAGATCGACGGCCCGCTGCAGTACGACACCGCAGCCAACCTGGAAATCGCCCGGCAACTGGCTCCCAACAGCCCGGTAGCCGGGCGCGCCACGGTGTTCGTCTTCCCTGACCTGAACACCGGCAACACCACGCACAAGGCGGTACAGCGCAGCGCCGATTGCGTCAGCCTCGGGCCGATGCTGCAAGGCTTGCGCAAACCGGTGAACGACCTGCCGCGCGGGGCCCAGGTGGACGACATCGTCTACACCATCGCCCTGACCGCGATCCAGGCCAGCCGCGCGGCGGAGTTCTGATCATGCCCGACATCCTGCGCGGCACGCTGGCCGCCTTGCTGCTGGGGCTCAATACCCTGGCCTGCTGCACACCGCTGTTCATCGTCAGCCTGGTCAAGCTGTGCCTGCCGTTCGCGGCGGCGCAGCGGGTTACCGACGAGCTGATGCGGCATATCCACGAAGCCTGGATCAGCAACAACAAGGGCTGGATGAAGCTGCTCGGGCGCACCCGCTGGCAGGTGCAAGGGCTGGAGGGGCTCGACTACCAGCACAGCTACCTGGTGACCAGCAACCACCAGAGCTGGGTCGATATCCTGGTACTGCAATACGTGCTGAACCGACGCATTCGCCCGCTGAAGTTCTTTCTCAAGCAGGCACTGATCTGGGTTCCGGTGATCGGCCTGGCCTGGTGGGCGCTGGGCTTCCCGTTCATGAAGCGCTACAGCAAGGCGTACCTGGACAAGCATCCGGAAAAGCGCGGCAAGGACCTGGAAACCACGCGCAAGAGCTGCGCCAGATTCCGCGGCAAGCCGACTGCGATCTTCAACTTCGCCGAGGGTACGCGCTTCACCCAGGCCAAGCATGACCTGCAGCATTCACCCTTCCGCCATCTGCTCAAGCCCAAGGCCGGGGGCATTGCCTTCGTGCTGGATGCGATGGGCGAGCAGTTGGAGTCGATCATCGATGTCACCATCCACTACCCCGACGGCGCGCCTGGCTTCTGGGACTTGCTATGCGGACGGGTACGGCGGATCGTTGTGCAGTTCGAGGAACTGGCGATTCCAGGGGAGTTTCTTGGCAAGAGCTATGACCAGGACGAGGACTACCGGGCGGCGTTTCAGCAGTGGATCAACCGGTTATGGGAGAGGAAGGATCAGCGGTTGGAACAGATGAATCGTTGAGATCTTGAAGGCCCCATCGCTGGCAAGCCAGCTCCCACAGGACCGCGTGCACCGGTAACCCTGTGAGAGTCAGAGCCAGCCAAGGATTTGCTGATCACCTCAGACCCTGTGGGAGCTGGCTTGCCAGCGATGGGAACGTCAAAGATTACTGCTGATAGTTCTGCCCTGGAATCGGCTTCAGGTTCACCTCTACCCGGCGGTTCTGCGCCCGGCCGTTGGCATCGGCATTGCTCGCGATCGGCTGGTCGGGGCCCATGCCACGCACGCTCACCCGCGACGGATCGACGCCCTGGGACGTCAGGTAGGTACTGACGGCCTGCGCGCGGCGCTGCGACAGGTCCATGTTGTGCTGGCGGCTACCGGTGCTGTCGGTGAAGCCCACCACCTCGATGGTGTTCTGGTTGAACTGCTTGAACGAGTTCGCCAGGTTGTTCAGCGGCGAATAGAAGCTTGGCGCGATGTTCGCCGAGTCGGTAGCGAAGGTGATATTGCCCGGCATGATCAGCTTGATCTGGTCGCCTTCACGCTGCACTTCCACACCGGTGTTGGCCATGCTCGCGCGCAGCTCGGCTTCCTGCTTGTCGGCGTAGTAGCCGTAACCCGCAGCCGCGGCACCCACTGCCGCCGCGCCGATCAGCGCGCCCTTGCCACGGTTGTTGTGATCGATGGCGGCACCGGCGATGGCACCGGCCAGCGCACCCAGGCCGCCATACTTGGCAGTCTTGCTCATCCCTGAGGAGCCCTGCGCCTGGCCACCCTGGTTGTCATAGGGGTTCTGGCTGGCACAGCCAGTCATCAGGGCAGCGGCGGTAGCGACGATAATCAAACGGCGCATGGTGAACATGGACAAGCTCCTGCGAACAATTCGTATAGATGGCCAACTGACGTGAGTTCGCCACCAGCCTTGGAGTGCGGCGGCGAAGAAAAATTCCCTGCGCTCATGCCCGAACGAACGGATTTTCACGCATTTCCTCACCCAGACGGGTGTCGGGACCATGCCCGGCCACCACCGTCGCCTCTTCGTCGAGACGATACAGCCGCTGTTTGATAGAACGAACGATAGTTGCCTGATCGCCACCCCACAAATCGGTGCGGCCCACACCACGGCGGAACAGGGTATCGCCGGCGATCAGCAGCTTGGCGTCGGCGAACCAGAAGCTCATCGAACCCGGGGTGTGACCTGGCGTATGCAAGGCCACGCCGCAACCGCAGGCCAGTTCCTCGTCATCCTCCAGCCAGCGGTCCGGCGACGGCACCGGCACGTACGGCACGCCGAACATGCGGCACTGCATTTCCAGGTTGTCCCAGAGGAACTGGTCGTCCTTGTGCAGGTGCAGGGTGGCGCCGGTCTTTTCCTTCAACTGGCCGGAGGCTAGGAAATGATCGAGGTGGGCATGGGTATGGATGATGCTGACCACCTTCAGGCCATGGGCATCGAGCTTCTGCATGATCAGGTCGGGGTTGCCGCCCGGGTCGACGACTATGGCCTTCTTCGTGAGCGGGTCGCCGATGATGGTGCAGTTGCACTGCAAAGGGCCGACGGGGAAGGTTTCGCGGATTAGCGTAGATGGGGCGGGATTCATGACAGCGTCCTCTCAGGCGAATCGCCTATTCTAGCCATTCCCGCGGTTCCCTGCGGGAGGTGGCCTGTCAGCGAGAGGACCCTGAAGGACACCTTCAAACCCAAGGCAATAAACTGCTCACCGCCAACGGCAAGGCCACCCCCGCCAGCAATGTCTGTCCGGCGATGATCCCCGCCATCAGCGGTGCATCGCCGCCCAGTTGCCGGGCCATGATGTAGGACGATGAGGCGGTGGGCAGCGCCTGGAACAGCAGCGCGGCAATGGCCGCTTCGCCACTGAGGCCGAACAAATGGCAAGCGGCCAGGGTCACCATGGGCATGACCACGAACTTCGCCAGCGACGCCATCCCCACCGGCCGCAGCCAACTGCGCGCCGCCTTGAGATCCAGCGCCGCGCCCACGCACAGCAGGCCCAAGGGCAGCGAGGCCTGGCCAAGGGCTTTCAGCAACGGCTCGATTGCTGGCGGGAGGCCCAGCTCCGTTGCGTGCAACAGGATCCCGAGCGCACAGGCCAGCAACAGCGGGTTGACGACCATCTGCCGGGCCACGCCCTTCCAGCTCATGCGCCCTGCCGAGCCATAACGGGCGAATACCAGCACGCAGAGGATGTTGACGGTGGGGACGATCGCCGCATTCGCCACCGCTGCCAGGGCAATGCCCTGGGCGCCGAACAGGCCTGCCGCCGCCGAAACGCCAACGTAGTTATTGAAGCGCACCCCGCCCTGGAATACCGAGGTGAACGCCGCGTCGCTCACGGCGAAACAGCGGCGCGAGAGCACCAGCAGCAACGCCACCAGCAGCGTGGAGGAGACCAGCGCCAAGGCCATGCCCAGCACCGGCACGCCTTCCAGTTTCGCCGTAGCCAGGCCATGCACGAACAGCGCTGGCAACAGGACGTAATAGCCGAGGCGCTCGGCCTGGGGCCAGAAACTGTCGGCCAGGAAATGGCTGCTGCGCAGCCAGGTACCCAGTGCGATCAGCAGGGCAATGGGCACAAGGGCCAGCAACAGGGAAAGGGTCATGGCAGGGTCCGCACGATCAACAGATGAGCGTCACGATAAAGACCCGGTACCTTGATTAAAAACGATGAATTATCGAGCCACCCTCAAGTTTTACTCATCGGTCAGCGCGGCCTGCCGGCGAATCGCCTGGGCCAGCGCCGCGGCCAGACGGCCCCGCGGGCGGTCCTCGCGCTCGATCAGGACCACCTTGCGGGTGCGTTGTGGATCGCCGAAAGGGCGGTAGGTCAGTTGCTCGATCTTCCCCAGCACCCGTTCCGACGACGGCACGATGGACACCCCGAGGCCGCTGGCGACCATGCGGATCAGCGCTTCCTGGCTATCCAGCTCCATGGTGGTGCGCACCCGCAGCCGCATGCGCCGCAGTTCACGCTCGATGGTGCGCCCGGCCCAGGCGCGACGGTCGAAGCGAAAGAACGGCTGGTCCTGCAACAGGCTGCGCGAGTCGGCATCGGCGAGCCGCTGCGGGGCGATGATCCAGAACCCCTCCTCGTACAGCACGGTGCTCACTAGGCCGTAGGGATGTGGCTTGACCGGCTCGGTGGTGACCGCCGCATCCAGCTCCCCCGCCTCGACCCGGGTAGCCAGTTCTGCCGACATTCCCGACAGGACGTTGACCCGCACATGCGGATGCTCCGCGCTCAACGCAGCCAGGGCCGCCGGCAGGACACCCGCCAGCGCCGTATGGATGGCGCCCACCCGCAAGCGCCCGCGCAGCTCGCTGTCCTCGCCAAGCTCGGCGGCGATGCCGTCGTAGAGCGCCAGGATCTCCCGCGCCCGCTCCAGCGCCAGGTACCCGGCTTCGGTCAGCACCGGCAGGCGCCGCGAACGGTCGAACAGCGGCGCATTGAACTCCTCTTCCAGCCCGCGGATATGCAGGCTCACCGCCGACTGGGTGAGGTGCACCGCCTCGGCAGCACGGGCGAACGAGCCGTGCTGGGCAATGGCGACCAAGGTTCGCAGGGCACGCAGGGACATGGGCCGGGGTCCGTAGGAAATGATGAATGGTCTGACAGCACATCTGGCTGGCACGCCAGATGCTTCCGAATTCAACTACGTTTAATTGAACCTGACCGGAAGTACACAAGTCTCCCGCAAAAGAACACCGATTTACAGGATTGCCCCGATGTCAGGAAAAAGCCGCAGATACAAAGCCAGAGCCACCATCATTTGCCTGCGTAGCGGCAAGGTACTGCTCGTGCGCAAGAAAGGCGGCAAATGGAACTTCCCAGGCGGTACCGTGGAGGCCGGTGAGCAGCCGATCCAGGCGGCAGCCCGGGAACTGAAGGAAGAGACGAAATTGCGCAGCCTGGGCCTGTTGCAATTATGTTCGGTGGAAGTGGGCAATATCGTCCACCACGTATTCACCACCCAGTTCGACGACTACACCGAAGCGGTGGCAGACAACGAAATCGTCGCCTGCAAATGGGTACGTCGCGAACAGCTGAACGGCAAGCTGCTCACCCCCAACGCCGCAGCGCTGATGATGCGTCAACTCCCGGCCCTGTGCGCCAGCTGAACCGCGCGTTTTGCACGGCCCGGCGAGGGCCGTTCATGCAAAATGCACCGCGTGCGTCCTGCCCCTTCCAATGTTTGCTGGGTCAAATGCATGTCCAGGATCGGGCACGGCATTCGCAACTGTCCCTCACATCCGATGCCTCGGCGCATCACGGCTGCGTCGACGGCCGGCAAGAAAACGGAGGGATTCCACCAATGGCGGGACAACAGTTGTACGTGATCGATTATGAACTTCAGGGGCAGCCACGCACCTTTATCATTCGCCTGGAAAACATGAACAACGCCGAGGCCTGGCACTGGGCCAGTTGCGATGCCGGCGTCGGCGTGATTCCCCGCTTCGGGCAGCAGAAAATCAAAAAGGTCAGCCGGCCGATGGCCGAGCGCTATGGGATCACCAATGTGCGCTGGCGGGTATCCGGCCAGGGCCCGGAATTCAAGCCGATGCCGGTGGATGTGGGGAAGTTTGCCGGGTCTGAGTGATCCAGGGTGACCTCTTGGGCCTCATCGCTGGCAAGCCAGCTTCCACAGGTTCAGTGCAGCTCATCACACTGTGGGAGCTGGCTTGCCAGCGATGAGGCCCTGAAACTCACGCGAGAACCTTGGCCATTTCCGCCGTCTTCTCCCACCCCAGCCCTTCATACACCGGCCGCCCCACCTCGGTAGCATGCAACACCGCAAACCCCAGTCCGCGTCGCGCGAACTCCGCCTCGCCCAGTTTCATCAATTTCGAAGCCAAGCCCCGCCGCCGATACGCCGGTTCGACATACACATTCAACACATACCCGCGCTGATCACTCTGCGGATGCGCCGGATGCGGTGGCCAGTCGATGCTCATCAGGCCGATCGCCGCGGCTACCGTACCGCCATCGACCACGGCGAACTCGTAGTAACGCCCGTCCTCCAGGCGCGGCAGCAGCCAGGGGTGGAAGTGCTCGCTCATCACCCGCAAGGTCGCCGGATCACCACCGGCCTCAAGGAACATCGCCACGCGATGGACACAAACCATCTCGGCATCCTCCGGCACCAACCGGCGAACGGTTAGCGGAGCAAAATCTATATCCCCGGAATGTTTGTCATCACGCTCACACCTTGGTCGCAGGCGTCGATTGTGAATCCCGTTCCGGCCCTGCGTTAGACACAGATCCGCTGTGCTCTCGCCATACAGATTGCAGAGCGTTTTCACCAGGTCTGCCCAGGTGCGACCAAAGTACCCTCACTCGTTCACTGCGGTTGCTTGCTGCGCTGGGTGGGGTGGTGCTGGTTGGAGTGGGGATGGCGTTAGATATGAGCCCTCTTTACGCCTGGCATGGGCACCTATTAGCTACCAGCCGACTGAGGTATGTGGGGGAAGGTCGGCTTTGGCGGTGTCAGTAGCGGTTGTGTGGGCGGCACGGATTCCGTTCCGCCCTGCAGGACACCTTCGTTGTTGACCAACTTCGACACGCTGTCGAGCTTTCTATGAATGAGATTTTTGGTTTCTTTGCCGTACCAATTCCTGCATGTGACATTGATTTCGCATGACCCCGTCTCGTATTGCCAGGTGAACGCAGCCCCACAGGACTCCTGGGCCGAAGACGCCTTCCACTGGGCATCGCAGGCTTCATCGCTTTGGAATGATGCAGCAGAGACAAATGCCGGCAGGCACAACGCGAAAAAACACTTCAAAAGTGCAGGTGAACATGGTCTGGCCACGGTGGCGACTCCTGATGAGGAAGTTGGCTGTGCACCGCTCACCTCGCACAGGGGTCAAGTTCCGACAAGCGTCCGACCGCGTCAATGCTCAAATACGACTAATCAGGAAGTGGGAAGTTCGGTCACAAAGGGCGACGAACTTCAGTTGCTTCCGACTTTCTTGTAGGCAATTTCCCAAGCATACTTCCGCCGCTTGTTTGCCGTTGCGTGCCGGGGAAACGCTGCCTAGTCTTGCTGCCGTCGCTGATTGTCTGGCGACCAGCTTTGACAGGCTGAACAGCGATTGAACCGCGGCACTCATTTCACCTGAACAGGCGTTTTCGTCTGGGCATCGTGTCATGGCGGCTGTGCGTGGGGCGCTTCGTGCGCGCCGGGTTCTCTCGCTCTCGGTCTGTCAACCTACGTACAGCTGCCACCCTTTTGTTTGACAGCAATGGGTGGTGGCATTGATAGCGAGATGACCACCATGAAGAAGATCGTCCCCGATCCACCCGCCTCATCCCCGCGCGCCGTGACCGTCCATACCCGCTTCGCTGGCTGCGATGGCCATCATCCTCCGCTCTTCGCCGTCCGTGCCGGAGCCGATGTGGACAAGGCGCTGGTCCATCTCGTCGTGCTGCTGCGCTCGGCCTATGAAACCAATCTGCAGGCCTGCGATGTAGTGAAGGACAACCATCTCGCCGGTATCCTCTGGGCGACCCAGCACGCCCTGGAAGCGTCGCAGGCGTTGGCCGAGTCGATGGCGAGCGGGATTTCGCTGATGCAGGCTTCGGGTTGAAGCCGCAGGATTGAGGTTGCTGCTGCCGGCCCCATCGCCGGCAAGACCGGCTCCCACAGTGTGGGAGCTGGCTTGCCAGCGATGACGCCCTGAAACTCACCCGAGAACCTTGGCCATTTCCGCCGTCTTCTCCCACCCCAGCCCTTCATACACCGGCCGCCCCACCTCGGTAGCATGCAACACCGCAAACCCCAGTCCGCGTCGCGTGAACTCCGCCTCGCCCAGTTTCATCAATTTCGAAGCCAAGCCCCGCCGCCGATACGCCGGCTCGACATACACATTCAACACATACCCACGCTGATCCCTCTGCGGATGCGCCGGATGCGGTGGCCAGTCGATGCTCATCAGGCCGATCGCCGCGGCTACCGTGCCGCCATCGACCACGGCGAACCCGTAGTAGCGCCCGTCCTCCAGGCGCGGCAGCAGCCAGGGGTGGAAGTGCTCGCTCATTACCCGCAAGGTCGCCGGATCACCACCGGCCTCAAGGAACATCGCCACGCGGTGCATGCAAATCTGCTCACTGTCTTCCGGTAGCAGCCGGCGAACGGTGAAGGGCACGAAATCGATATCACCGGGAACTTCAGTCATCACACTCATACCTTGGTCGGAGCGTCGATTCTGGGCCCCACCCCGGCAAAGCGTTAGATACAGATCCCACTATGCACTGGCCATACAGACTGCAGAGCGTTACTGCCCCGGTTCAATGCCCTTGACCAACATACGAGGCGCATCAATAACAAAGAGGTACTTCCTTGCCCCTCGATCTGAATTGCTGACACCAAGCGATAAAGATCCAGAGTCGTCGTTACTTGCCAAACCAAGGGCTCTCGGGAGGGGGAATATAGGGCCCCCCCGATGGATAGGGAGCCCCAGACGAACCGGGAGTCCCGGCGGGATTGGCAACCTGGACGCCACCAGTCAGGACGCCATTGCTATTGACCAGCTTGGACATGCTGTCGAGTTGCCAGGAGGTAATGCTTAAAACTCTCTCCCCCTTCAAGTTCTGGCAAATCGCCTGGAGAACACATACGCCATTCGGCGACTGCCTGACACCTATACTTGAACAGCTACCCTGGGCGGAGGACTGGTCGAACTTCGCTTTGCACTGGGGCTCGAATTCGTCGTCGAGCTGGGCGAGTGCAAATGTCCCCGGGCCAAAAGCCAAGGCAACGGTCATTGCAATTGGGAGAATGCGTGAGCGAGCCATCTGAGATGCTCCCGAAGATAAATGGGCCGTGCACCACTTACTTCGCACAACACCAATTTCCCGGGATGCGTATCACGTGTCAATTCTGCATTAATTACTAATTCGAAGTGAGGAACAGGACAACCCTCTCGCCGGCAACGCAGGCTCCCACAAGGTTATGTATCAGCCACAAAATGAGTGAACGAAGCAAAGACCTGTGGGAGCCGGCGTGGCCGGCGATGAGGCCGGATCTGACTGAAGTAGTACCCGGCCTACCCCGGCACCATTTCCTTCCTACGATTTCCTCGCTGGCAGCTGATAGCCGGCCCCCTAGACCTTGCGATCAACTAACATTCTTCGCCAAGGAGCAGCCCTCATGAATTTCAGCAAGCCATTCCTCTTACTCCTCGCCCTGACCTTGACCGGCTGCGGCACCTTCAACACGGTGGTCCGTGGCGACCAGGTAACGGCAAAGAACCTCCGCGAATGGCGCACCCACTGCGCCTCCCTGCCACGGGTCTACAGCGGTGCGGTGTACAACTTCTGCGTTCTCAACGGCGAGCCGAACTATTCCACCGACGCGCCGGGCTCACCTGCCGCGATTCCATTCACCATAGTGGATATAGCCTTGTCTGGTGCGCTGGACACCCTGGCATTGCCGTACACGATCTATCGCCAGGTGGAAGACGGGAATATCGAGTTGCATCGTTAGGTCGCAAGCTTCATGGCGGCTGTATGTGAGGGTGCACTCGTGCACGCCGGGCTTCTCTGCCCTCGGTCTGTCAACCCATATACAGCCGCCACCCGCACCTATTACTCAAGCAAAACCTTCGGCGCCGGAGCTGTGGCCTGCGGCACCACCCCGCCCGTCAGGTGCCCATTGCTGTTGGTCAGCTTCGGCACGCTGTCCAGCGTCCAGATCGAGCTTTCGTCATCCCCCGGAACCCCGTCGGCTTCGTCACAGGAAACAGTCAGGGTGCACACGCCCTTGGGCCCCTCTACCGACATCAGCTTGTGGCACGTCTTATAGGCGGAAGACTTGATCCACTGTTCATGACAGGCATCGGCCGCCAGGGCATTTATCGACATCGCCACCCCGCCCAGCAGTGCTGCGCCCAGGGTGATCGAAGAAACGGAGTTGGAACGGTTCATATCGGCTTCTCCCGTAAAGAAAATCGATGTGCACCGCTCACCTCGCACGGGACCACGCTCGTCCCGTGCGAACAGGCTGTCAATTGTCGGAAGTCATTAACCCGAAAGCCTAGGGCAGATACAGCCTGAACAATCCACCACCCAAGGCCCCGCCATTGGCAATCTCGATCCGCCCCGGCACGCCGTTGCGCGCGTGCAGCGCAGCGATTCTCGCAGCGAAATACAACCCCAGCCCGGTACTCGCCGTACTGTGCTCGATGCCCTGCACATACTCGTGCTGCTGGGCGATCATCGCCGCCGGGAAACCCGCGCCGTCGTCGTTGACGCTGATCACCAGCGCCTCGTTTTCCTCGCGCACGGTGACCAGCAATGCGTGCCCTGCATAGCGAATGGCGTTGTTGATGATGTTGGAAATCACCGACCCCACCAGCTCGCGATCGAAGAAGCCGAGGGGGGTGGCCTCGTCGATTTCGTAGCGGGCAACGATGTCGCGGCTGTGGAGGATCTCCTGGTAACCGGCCAGCAGCCCGCCGATGAAGTCGTCGAGTTCGTGGTAATCCGGCAGCATCGGCAGTTGGTTGATGCCGAGCTTGTACAGGCCCAGCAGCTGTACCAGCATGCCGTTCAGGTGAACGAACTCGTGCTCGATCACCACCTGCTCGGGCCCCTGCTGGTGGCTGTCCGGCAGGCGCGAGAGCCATTGGCTATGGGCCTGCATGAGCATGGCCAGCGAGTTCTTCATGTCGTGCACGGTGGAGGCGATCACCGTGGAAAAATCCAGCCCCGATTCCTTGTCCCTGGACATCATGACCCCACAGCGCGAATGCGCAGTTTGCGGTAGCGCTCATAGCGCGGATCGGTATCGGGAATGCCGGCCACCTTGGCCAGGCAATCGCGACACTCCTGCAGCAGCGCCGCCGCCGGACTTTCCCCGCCGATACGCAGCAGGGCCTGGGCGGTGTTGAGGGCGATGCTGATGTTCTTCGGTTGCAGCTTCAATGCCTTGCGGAACTGCTCCAGCGCTTCGTTCAACTGCCCGGCCTGGTAGCTGCGCACGCCCTGGCGATTGAGATCGACCGCCTCGTTGCCGGCCCTCAGGATGGCCGAGTCGTCGGTAAGCTTGGCGATGTTCTGCATGACCGCATTGTCGTCACCGTAGACCTCGACGCAGTTCTTCAGGATGGTCTTGCCGGCATCTTCCTGGCCCAGTTGCTTGAGCTGTGCGGCAACGGCCAGGGCGGCCTCGGCCGAGAAGAACTGGTCCATGGTTTCCAGACGCGCCAGGGCCGCTTCGGTGAGCTTGGCCGCCGTCTCGGCATCGCCGGCCTGGGCCACGCCGGTGGCCTTGATCAGCCGGGCACGCACCTGCAGGCCCTGGTCTTCGGCGTACTCCTTGGCGACGTCGCCTAGCACCTGGTTGATCTCGACCCGGGTGCGCGCGTCCAGGCCATTGCCGGTGTTTTTCTGGATCAGCGCCTGGGCCAGCCCGAGGTTGCTTTCCGGGTCCTTGAAACGCGAATTCTGGCCCTGGCTCACCGCCTGCCGATAGGCCCGCGATGCACCGTCAAAGTCGGCATTGGCCAGGGCCAGCTTACCCAGCAGCATCTGCCGTTTCACCGCCAATGGCGACAGACGCACCGCATCCTCCAGCACATGCTGGGCACGACGGCTTTCACCCAGGGCGACCAGCACCTCGGCCAGGCCGTCGTACAGCCCGGGCATCATCGAGAAAGCCTTGATCGCCTGCTCGTAGACGTCCTTGGCCTGGCTGGTCTGGCCGCGCTTGAACAGCAGCTTGCCCAGTGCCGAATAGGCCCAGGGGGTCGGGCGATTGGCGAGGATGGCCTTGAGGAAGCGCTCCAGTTCTTCATGCCGGTTCAGCGCGGCCATGGCGTCGGCGCGGTAGCGCAGGCACAGCGGGGCGAAGCGCGGATCCTGGCGGCACAGTTGCTCGCAGGCCACCAGCACTTGCGCCGGGTTGCCACGGTCGAGCGCCTGGAGGATGGGCTTGAGCAGGGTCTTGCGCTGCACCAGCTTGTCCAGGCGCTGGGTCAGGCCGACACGGTTGAACGGCTTGGTCAGGTAGGCATCGGGTTCGTGTTCCAGTGCACTGAGGACCACGGCCTGGCTGCTTTCAGCAGTGATCATGACGAAGATCGCTTCGTGGCTGATCAGCTTGTCGAGCATGAGGTCTTCGAGCACCTGCTGGCCGTTCTTGCGGCCGTCGCCCATGTGGAAGTCGTGGAGGATGAAGTCGTAGCGCTTCTGCCCGCACATGCGGATCGCCGTCTCGCCGCTCTCGGCGGTGTCGACGTCCTTGATCCCCATCTCGCGCAGCATCGAGCGCAGCGAAGTACGGAAATCGGTGAAGTCATCGACGATGAGAAAACTTTTCTGGCTGTAGACCAACATCCGCAAAACCTGTCTTGGAATTGAATGAAACGCACACGAACACACACAAGGACAGGCGCCTGGAGGAAACCAGGACGAAATCGTCGCCGCCGATCGTCGTAACGCTATCGGCAGCACGCGACATTTGCTTGAGCCGGCGAACGCCAGGGCGTCGATGGAGGTGAAACGAGGGCCGGGAGGTGATGCCAGGCAACAATAGCTAATTGCCACTATTGAAGTCCAGACTTCCGGCCGCGGGGGGTGCGCTTAAGGGCCCCATCGCTGGCAAGCCCCCACAGGGATCGCGCCAGCTTTTAGAAATTGAGCAAAACAGTTGCTCCCTCAGGTTCACTGCCGTTCCTGAGAGCAGCGCAATACCTGTGGGAGCTGGCTTGCCAGCGATGAGGCCCTCAACAACGAAGCAGGATTACCTGACGAACACCTGCGCCGTAGTAATCGCCATATCCCCCCAGGCAGCTTGATCTTGCCCAGCGGCTTCAAACTGTCCGCATCGAAGATCGCCACATCGTTGTACGTCCCCGCCAGGTACACCTTGCTCCCCGCCTTGTTCAGCGAAATGCAGTAGTACGAGTGGTCCAGCGCCGCCGCCTTGACCAGTTTCTTCGCTTTGATGTCGTACTTCGCCAGCCGGTTGAGCACGCCATACACCACGTTGGGATCCTTCGGCGAGCGCATGCCGCTGAAGTAGATTTCCGTCAGCGGGCCGAAGTCGACGGTCTGGGTCTTGCCGGTCTTGAGATCGATGTTGAAGAAGCCGTAGAGGTTCTCCGCCGTGGCCGGATCCTGCTTGTCGTCGGTGAATTTCGCCGTGGTGTAGAGCAGCGAGAAGTCATGCCGGTAGGTCTGCTGGTTCCACACGTAGAGCACGTCCGGCGCACTGTAGCCGGGGCGCTTCCAGTGCCGGCTGGGGACCAGCACATCGAACTTGCCGGTCTTCACGTCCACCTTGTAGATATCCGGCCCGGCCACGTAAAGGGCGCCGTCGTCGCCACTTTGCATGATGGTCAGTTGGCGCGGGGCCGGGAAGCTGCGCAGCGGCTTGGCGTTCAACCCGCCATCGGTGGCGTAGATGTCGAGACGCGGCGCCTGCACTTCGTAGTGGTCGCTGAAGATCTTCGTGGGATTGGCCACGGTGTAGATCTCCTTGCCGTCATGGCTGACGGTGAAGGAGAACATCGACCGCGCCTTTTCGCCCGGCAACTGGGTGATGCTGGCGTGGAACACCTGCTTGCAGTTGTCCAGCTCGACGCCGTAGATATCGGCATAGTGGTTGTTGAGCACGTAGGCGATGCGCTTGTCCGGGGACAGCTGCACCGAGCCCGGGCCGAAGGCGTCGGGCATGGCGCAGGTCTTGTAGAGCTTCTCGCTGTTCAGGTCGATGACGTGCAGGTTGTTCGGGTAGTTGGTGACCACCATGTACTCGTGGCCGGCATTCAGGGCCTTGCCTTCGTCGGCGGCCATCGCCGTACCGGCGCCGAGCGCCACCAGGGCGGCCAGGCCGCGGGTTGCAATCTGGAGCATGCGGTTATCCCTCTTCTTGTTCGCCTGGGGGCTCATTTGTCGTCCGGGAACACGGTCCCGAGGTTGCGCCAGCCATCACCGGAGGACTGCGCGTCCTTGTTCCAGTCGGGGAAGGTGCTCATCATGTCCGGCACCTGGGCCGGCCACCAGCAAGGGTCGGAGCAGCCATACAGGTCCGACTCCATCGGCTGGCACAGCGACGAGACACCACCAAAGGCGTCGATTTCCCAGCCCGGGTCGGTGGTCGAGGCGCAGCCGGCGACCGAGTTCATCGCCACCACTTCCTCGATGCGGTTCTCCTCGGCGGCCTGGTCCAGCTTGAGGGCTTTGTTGTTGATCGGCTTGAGATGTTTCATGTCAGTGCACCTTGCGCGCAGTGATGTAGCGAGTGATGAAGGCCGGGTTCTCGGCCATGATCCGGCTGTAGACTTCGATGCCGAAGTCCACCCAGTCGCGCATCAGTTCGCAGTAGTGATAGGTCGGATGAGTCGGGTCGCCATAGCGGGCATAACTCTCGTGGTAGCAGCCGCCGGAACACAGGTTGCGGATGCGGCAGCTGTCGCAACCGGTGTTTGTGCGGTCCAGGCGCTGTGACAGGAAGTCGTTGAGCTCGACCTGCTTCACCCCGCTGTGCACGTTGCCGAAGGTCGGCAGGCTGGAGCCGGTGAAACGGTGGCAGAGGTTCAGCTCGCCCTTGTGGTCCACCGCCAGCATCTTCAAGCCGGCGCCGCACGGCAGCGCCTTCTTGTGGCCCTCGTGGATATCGGTGAGCAACTGGTGCAGGTTGGAGAAGCCGATATTGCGATGCTCCAGCGCCGCCTCCAGATAGCGCCGACCGAGGGCCTTCATGTTGGCGAAGACTTGCACCAGCTCCTCACCGGTGAGGTTGTAGGCACTGATATCGCCGGATGTCACCGGCGCGAAGCCCACCTCGGCGAAACCCATTTCGTTGAACAGGTGATTCCAGATGGTCTCGATATCGGTGACCCCGGTGGTCAGGGTCACCCGCGCGCCTACCGGACGGCTGTCGTAGCGCGACAGCAGCATGTCGGCCTTGCGCCGCACCACGTCATAGGTGCCCTGCCCGCCCACGGTGATGCGGTTGCGGTCGTGCACGGTCTTCGGCCCGTCGATGCTCACCGACAAACCGAAGCGGTGGGCATTGAGGTAGTCGACGATCTCCTCGGTGAGCAGGGTGGCGTTGGTGGTCATGACGAACTCCACGCGCTTACCCGCCTCGGCGAAACGCCGCTCGCAGTAGTCGACCATGTACTCGATCAGCTTGCGGTTGCTCAGCGGCTCGCCGCCGAAGAACACCACGGTATAAACCGGCTCGTCCGGCGACTCCTTGAGCAGCATTTCCACCGAGGCCACGGCGGTCTCGACGTCCATGCGCTTGCCGGCCGACGGTTTGTCCAGGTCTTCCTTGTAGCAATAGGTGCAGCTCAGGTTGCAGCCGGTGTTGACGTTGAGCACCACGGTGTTCAGCGCCGTGCGCTCGACCCGCCTGGCGGAAATTTCCGGGGTCAGCGGCGAGCCATCGCTGACCAGCTCCAGGGCGATCAGCTCGCGCAGCACCTCGTTGACTTCATCACCATCGAAGCGCTCGGCCAGGCGCTGCACCAGCGCTTCGCTGGAACAGCCGGCGCCGCGCAGGCTGTCGATGATTTCCCCGGTCAGGGCATCGCTGGCGAACAGCGAGCTGCTGGGGATATGGAACAGCATGCGGGCATCGTCGACCCGCACTTCATGCAGATTGCGTTCTACCAGATTCAGGATGGCACCCATCACAACCTCCTCGAAAACTCGAATGTGGTCCGGTCGATCCGCTCATCAAGGGATAGGCGGGTTGTTCCAGCGCTGGATGGTCACGATCATCTGGCCCTCGCCGGTACGCGCGGTGCCGGCATCGTCCACTGCAGCGATCACCTTGAGGTTGCCGGCGTTGTTGGTGGACATCTTGCGCGCCGGGTTCGGCCCGGCATCACCCGGGGTGAACACGCCGGTATCGGCCTGCATCACGCCGGCGAACCTGACGTCCTCGTCCTCGCGGGCACGCTCATCGAACGGCTCGACCCTCCATTTGGCCGGGAACACACCGATGCGGTAGGCCTTGCCATCGGCGCCCTGGCCCCAGGCCTCGGCATCGAAGCGCCCCTGCACCTTCGGCGTCGAGCCGCCGTTGTCGCCTACCCGGGCTACCGAGAAGGCCGGCACCACCTTCACTTCGGCGATCTCGCGATACACGGCCAGTTGCTGGCCGCCGAGCGTGCCGACGGATACCTCCTGCAAACCGCTGGCGGCATCGGCGGCGGCCTTCACCTTCACGCGGATACGCTGCGGCGTGTTGTCCAGTACCTCGACCACTTCAACGCCTTTGCCGAACGACGGCGTACCGCTCAGGCCGCTGCCGACCAGGGTCAGCTCGCTTTCGCTGCCGGCCTTCACATAGCCCGGCTGTACCGCCAGCAAACGCGCACTGCCCTGCTGCGCGGCGGTGAAATCGAGGCCGCGTTCGTCATGGGCCTTGTCGAACATGCGGCCGCTGAGCTGGCCGTTGTTGGCGGCGAGCACCTGGCGCATGCTCACGCCGTCGACGGTCACCGTGCCGCGCCATTCATAGCCGCTGTACAGCACCGCCGAGCCCTCGCCCTTGAACGGCTTGCCGTCGGCGTACTGCCCGTCGAGGCTGACCTTGAAGCGATCGCCGTCCTCGGCGGTGACCTTCATCACCCCGTTCAGCTCCCCCCTGCCCGGCAGATGGCCGCTGAAGCTCCAGTCGCCGGCCAAGGACGCGGACTTCGGCATGGACTTCTGCCAGTCGCTCCAGGCCTTGCTGTCGAAGGGATACTTCTGCGCCAGCAGCGGGACCATGTCCTTCTTCGCCAGCTCGAACCAGTCGCGGTCGCGGGACAGTGCCTGGTACTCCAGCGACGGCCACTGGCCGAGGTGGAAATGCACCAGACGCTCCCATTCCTGGGCCGGTCGCCGCTGCAGGGCGATCCGCGCGCCGGAGTGGCAGCGGGCACACATCTGCTGGGTGGGTTCCTCGATGTTCTCGACGGTGTTCAACCGACGCTCGAGGGCGTAGCGCACGCCGTCGGTCTCGCTGGGTGCGAGGCCCTGGGTGTCGGCGAGGTACTTGACCAGGGTGCGACGGTCTTCGTCGCTGATCTGCAACTGGTGCATGGTCTGCATGCGGCCGATGGTCATCAGCCAGCCTTCCGGCGTTTTGCGCTGGTGGCTGATGCGGCTCAGGGCGTCGTTACCTTCGGGAAGGTGGCAGCCCTGGCAGGTCTCCATAAGAATCTGCTTGCCCTCGCGGGCCTCACTGACCTGCGGCTGCACGGCAAGGCCGACGGCCACTGCCAGCAGGCCACCGGCGCTGGCGAACCTGAGTGTTCTCTTCATCGATGACTGACCTCCACGGGGTTCTTCTTATTGTTCGTACACTTCTTATAGGTCTCTTCCGTCGGCCGTACAGCGGCAGAGCGCGCACCGAAGAGCCGCTTGAGGGGGGCGATACACATTGTGTGCCAAGAGCCGGAAGCGCCGTTCTACGCGGCTTGCAGGCCGCGGTAGGCGAGCCCTGCGCTACTTTTCGCGACGAACGAGACGACGTGAGACAGCTGTCTCACAGCGCTGGGACTGTCTCGCCCGCTGTCGCATTTTGCGACTGCCGGCATCAGACATGACGTTGCCGCGCCAGTGATCCGGCCTTGGATTGCGTGGGCTGGCGCCGACATCGGCAGGCTTGGCACAGCGGTTGCGATGGCCCTGGCAATCACTCACAAGAACGAGGTTTGCCATGTCCACCACTGCCCCTTTGCACCCGGCCGTCGAGGCTTTCGTCCGGCGCGCGCCCACCATGCTGATCGGCGCCGATTGGGCCGAGGCCGCGAACGGCGAACGCCTGACCTTGCGCAACCCGGCCAACGGTGACGTGCTGTGCCAGGTGCCGGCAGCGACCGCGGCCGACGTGGCCAGGGCGGTGGGTGCGGCGCGCCAGGCCTTCGACGATTCGGCCTGGAGCCGTAGCCGCCCCCGCGAACGGCAGAACCTGCTGTGGAAGCTGGCCGACCTGATGGAGCGCGACGCAGAGATCCTCGCCCAGCTCGAATGCTTGAACAATGGCAAGAGCGCGGTGGTGGCACGGGCCATGGACGTGCAGTTGTCCATCGACTTCCTGCGCTACATGGCCGGCTGGGCAACCAAGGTCGAGGGGCATACGGTCGATGTCTCCATGCCACTGATGCCGAACGATGAATTCCACGGCTTCGTGCGGCGTGAAGCGGTAGGCGTGGTGGGCGCCATCGTCGCCTGGAACTTCCCGCTTCTGCTGGCATGCTGGAAGCTTGGCCCGGCCTTGGCCACCGGCTGCACCGTAGTCCTCAAGCCGGCCGACGAAACCCCGCTCAGCGCCCTGAAACTGGCCGAACTGGTGCTGGAAGCGGGATACCCGGCCGGGGTGTTCAACGTGGTCACCGGCACCGGGGCCATTGCCGGCGATGCCCTGACCCGCGACCCGCGCGTGGACAAGCTGACCTTCACCGGCTCGACCGCCGTCGGCCAGCACATCGGCCGCATCGCCATGGACAACATGACCCGGGTCACCCTGGAACTGGGCGGCAAATCGCCGACCATCGTCATGCCCGACGCCGACCTCGCCAGCGCTGCCGCCGGCGCCGCCACGGCGATCTTCTTCAACCAGGGCCAGGTGTGCTGCGCCGGCTCGCGCCTGTATGTACACCGCAAGCACTTCGACAATGTAGTCGCGGACATCGCCGGGATCGCCAACGGCATGAAACTGGGCAACGGCCTTGATCCGAGCGTGCAGATGGGCCCGCTGATTTCCGCGCGCCAGCAGAAACGCGTGTTCGACTACATCGAGCAAGGGCGTAGCAGCGGCGCCACCATTGCCTGTGGCGGCGAGCAGTTCGGCCCGGGGTATTTCGTCAAGCCGACGGTGATCGTCGATGTGGACCAGAAGCACCCACTGGTACAGGAGGAAATCTTCGGGCCGGTGCTGGTGGCCATGCCGTTCGATGACGAGGCCGAGGCGCTGCAGTTGGCGAACGATAGTCCCTATGGGCTGGGGGCGAGTATCTGGTCGAACGACCTGGGCGCGGTGCACCGCATGATTCCGCGAATCAAGTCGGGCTCGGTCTGGGTCAACTGCCACAGCGCCCTGGACCCGGCGCTGCCGTTTGGCGGCTACAAGATGTCCGGCGTCGGCCGCGAGATGGGCGCCGCGGCGATCGAGCATTACACCGAGCTCAAGTCGGTATTGATCAAGCTTTAAGCAAATTCAGGTACCAGATGCCCGGTGGCTGATCGGGGCTGATCATCACATGCGAGGGTGGTCTGGTACCTGATCCATTCAAGCGGACACGGACCTGTGGGAGCTGGCTTGCCAGCGATCAGGCCCGACCTGGCAACATCATTGCCCTTGCCGGCCTCATCGCTGGCAAGCCAGCTCCCACAGGGGGCGGGGTGCTCTCAGGGGCGGTAGCCCTGGCTCAGGAGCCAGCTGCGCAGGTATCGCTGTTGTTCCGGGCTCAGATGGGCCAATACCTGGTCTGCCGGCTCGCTGTGCAAGCGACTCACCAACGGCGCCAGCTCCACCCCATTCAAATGCCAGATCCCCAACGGCTGGTCCGGGCTGATCACTACCTGGGCAAGATCGACAAACCCATCCCGCAACACCGGCGCCTGCTCGACCCGCAGGTCATCGAAACACGCCTCGGCATGCACCGGCTCGCCATCCGGCCATTGCCGACGCACCTGCCAGAACGGCTCCTGCGCCCAGCGCCGTTCCTCCAGATAGAAATCCCGCCCCAGCCGGGCGAAGCGCCAGAACAGGTGCTCGACCCGTTGCTGATGGAACCGCAACGCCAGCTCACGCCGCTCGGGATGAACCAGCAGGGTGTTGATCACCGTCGGCGCCTGCAGCGCCGAGGACAGCGACTGGAAGATGCCGTTGCCCGACAGCGGATCCACCGCCATTGCCGCATCCCCCACCCGCAACCAGTTCTCCCCGCCACACACGGGCGTGAGGATCGCCGTACTGCTGCGGGCATGCAGCTCAAGATCCTGCTCCTGGTCGTTGTCGAAGAACGCCCGGGCCAACACAGATTCCCAGCGCCGCTCTCGACAGAAATCCAGCAGCACCGCCTTCTCCGGCAACGGCGTGGCACTGACATCCAGGGTCCATTGCCAGTAGCACCGGCCATCCGCCTGCCGGGCCATCCACATCCACCCATCAGGCTGGCTTTCCACCGCACTGGCGCTTTTGCCGGGCGGGCCTTGCCAGCGATTGAGCAGGCTCAGGGTCTCCGGGCCACGGGCGGCACGCCCATGAGATCTGTCGTGCTGCGGGGCCTGGCGGCCACGGGCTTCGACATGAAAATCAGCGACCAGCGAAGGCGCACCCTCAAGCTCGATCAGGCTGCGCCCCGCCTCCTGCCGGACACCCAGCACCCGCGCTTCGATCACGGCGATACCAGCGGCATGCAAGTCGTCCCGCAACCCCTGATCGAAGCGCGGACGATCCAGCAGGAATTCGACATTGCGGTTCTGCGCCTCGCTGTTCCACCGCGAATGGCGCCGCGACGGCTCGCCCGCCACCGCCAGCGCCTGAGTCAGACCGACGCCACGCAACGCCTCCAGCACTCTTTGCGAGACGCCCTCGAGCGCCGCAAAACGCCGCCATTCACTGACCACGCTGACATCATGGCCAAGCCGCTTGAGACCAAGGGCAACCGCCGCGCCCGCCGGGCCGGCACCTAATACGACAATGGATTTCAAGCACGTCCTCGATATTCACGACCACGGTAATGAGCGTTGTGCAGCAGCCAGGCCATGACCAGGGCATTGGTTGCATGGGGCTGGTCACGCAGGAAGGCGGCGATATGCCCGGTGAGCGCCGCACAACCGAAACTGGCGCCGGACAGCGGGCTTTCCTTGGCCCGCACGCAGGCGCCGAAATCCGCCTGGGGCGTGTCCAGCCAGCTCCACTCGTCGCGCTGGCAACGGGCATCGCCGGTAATGCGCAGCACGCCGGGATAGGCAGCGGGATAGACCGGCGCCCCCTGCGCAGGCGTCGAAGCGCAGATCAGCACGCCGGCATCCTGCGCCGCCTCGCAGGCCTCGCGCAGGGCCGGGCGGTCCTCGCGCAGGCCAAGGCTGAGATTGATCAGGCGCACACCGCGCATCACCAGCCATTCGATTCCGGCAGCGACCTGCAAGGCACTGGTAACACCGCGCTCGTCGAAGACCTGGGCGACATGGATCGGCATGTCGCCAGCCCCGGCAGCGATCAATTCGACCACCGCGCTGCCATGGCCCAAGGCATCGTCGCGAACCGGCTGCTCGCTGACGCCGACAGCCGCCAGCTGGAAGCGCCGCGACTCGGCCACCCGCGCCAGGGGCGCGCCGCTGTCCACCACGCCAATGCGCACCTCAGACATGCCCGGCCTCCCGTGCGCGCAACTGGCCGTCGTGCAGGACCAGGTGCAGATCGGCATTGGCCAGGGTCGAGGGGCGATGGCTGACCAGGATCCGTGTGCGGTCAGAAAAGAGTTGGTCTATTGCGGCTATCACTTCGCGCTCCGTGTCTTCATCGACTTGTGAGGTGGCTTCGTCCAGTACCAGCAGCAGGGGATTCTGGAGCAATGCCCGGGCAATGGCGATACGTTGTTTCTGACCACCGGAAAGCTGTTGCCCGCGCTCGCCCAGCGGGCTGTCCAGGCCCTGCGGCAAGCTGGCGACCAGGCTGTCCAGTCGCGCCAGCCGGGCCACCTCGGCAACGGCTTCACGACTGGCATGCGGAACACTGTAGGCGATGTTGTCGGCCAGGCTGCCGCGGAACAGCACGATATCCTGGCTGACCACCGCCACGCACCGACGCAGGTCATGCAGATCGAAATCTCTCAGGTCCGTGCCGCCCAGCAGGATCCGGCCGGACTGGGGATCATGGAAGCGTTGCAACAGGTCGATCAGGGTCGATTTGCCGGCACCGGACATGCCGCTCAAGGCCACCTTGCAGCCATGGGGAATATCGATCGCGACGTCCTGCAACAGTGGCGGCCGCCCCGGATGGGCGAAGCACACTCCGCGCAATTTCAGGTCTCCACGGCCGGGCACCGGGCAGGCCTGGGCAGGGCTTTCCACTTCCGGCAGCACCCCGCGCAACTCCATGACCCGGCCGAGACTGACGCTCATGCGTTGCATCGCTACATACAGCCCAAGCAGGCTCTGCACGGGGCCGACCGCCATTCCCAGGTACGTCGAAAAGGCAATCAGCGCGCCCAGTTGCCAGGTGCCCTGTACCACCCAGTAACCGCCCACCAGGAACGCGCAGGCCCGGGACAGCGAGGTCAACGTTCCGGGAACGGCCTGGGTGAAGAACTCGGTGACCTGCAGGCGCAGCAGTTGGCTCATGTAGCCCTGGCCCAGGCCATCGAGCCGTCGCGCCTCACGCTGCTGCTGGCCGGCGGACTGGATGAACTTCATCGCCGGCAGGGTCTCCACCAGGAACGACGAGACGTCCGCCGAGCACTCGCGCAACTGCCGTACCTCGCGCTCGACCTTGCGCCGCATCCAGCGCAGCCAGAGCACGTCCAGCGGAATCAGGAGCAAGGCCAGCAGCGACAGTTTCCACGACAGCATCAGCAGCATGCCCAGGGCACAGACCAGTCCAAGCACGCTGGACACGGCGGAAAACAGCGAGTCCACGGCAAAGCGCTGGATCTCCGCCACATCGCCATCCAGCCGCGACATCAGGTCGCCCAGGCGGCGCTGGGCGAAGAAGCCTGGCGAGAGACGCTGCAGATGGCGATACAGCTCATCGCGCAGGGCAAACAGGATGCGCCCCGAGAGGCGGGTATGCAGGTAGCGGTTGAGCCCTGACAACAGGGTGCCGAGGATACCGGCGAGGATCATCGCCCCGGCGATCAGCACCAGCTTCGGGAAATCCTTCGCCAGCAGGCCGTCGTCGATCAGCAGCTTGGTCAGCCAGGGCTGCACCAGCACCACGGCCGTGGCACACATCGACAGGCCCAGCAGGCCAAGGATCGCCAGGCGGTGGGGGCGAATGAATCCATATAGCCAGTGGAGTGCATCCTGCAGGGCGGGCCGGTCCTGATGGTCGATCAGACGGCTGAGCAGGCGTTGCATCACGGATTCATCTGCTTGAGCTTGCGATACAGCGTGGCGCGGCTGATACCCAGCGCAGTCGCAGCGGCTGTGGCGTTGCCGTGGTGACGATCGAGGGCCTGGCGGATCAGCTCGAGCTGGTTATCGCGCAGGCTCTCGTGCCTGGCAGGTCGTTCGCCGCCGCGCAGTTCGTCGAGCAGGTTGTCGGGGACATGATCGAGGCCGAGCACCTGTTCACCCGCCTCGCGCATGGCCAGCAGCAGGCGCAGGCTCATTTCCAGTTGCCGGATATTGCCCGGCCAGTGATAGCCGTGGAGCAACTGCGCCAGCTCGTCGGACAGGCGCACGCCCTGCCCACCGAGGCGGGACAGCAGGCTGTCGATCAACGCCGGCAGGTCGTCGCGCTCGCGCAGCGCCGGCAAATTCACGCTGATGCCGTTGATGCGGTAGTAGAGGTCTTCGCGGAAATGCTGGTCCTGGACCTGGCGCTTGAGATCGCGGTGGGTGGCGCAGATCAGGGCGATGTCAAGATCCTGCTCCTGGGCCGCGCCCAGCGGCGCCACCTTGCGCTCCTGCAACACCCGCAGCAGTCGGGCCTGAAGGGCCAGGGGCATATCGCCGACCTCATCGAGGAACAGGGTGCCGCCATGGGCCTGTTGCAGGCGCCCGACCATCCCGCCACGGCGCGAGCCGGTGAAGGCGCCTTCGCGGTAACCGAACAGTTCCGACTCGATCAGTCCCTCGGGAATCGCCGCGCAGTTCACCGCGATGAAGGGCTTGCCGACACGGGCGCTTTCCTGATGCAGGGCGCGGGCGACCACTTCCTTGCCGCTGCCGGTCTCGCCCAGCAGCACCACCGGCAGATCGTTGGCCAGGCCCTGGCAGGCCATGCGCAGGGCGCGGGCGAAGCGAGCGTTGCCAGCGCCAAGAACTTCCAGGGACGGCGTGGTGGATGCCGGGGCATTGCGCCGGGCCGTCGCCGGTACCGACAGCGCCAGCGGGCGCTGCGGCACGTGCAGGGTCTTGTAGTGGAACGCGCCCTTGGCGGTTTCGACACTGTCGCACTGCCCCTGCTGCAGGCGCGCCAGCCACTGCTCGATGCGCAGGCCCAACAGGCTGTCGCAGCGTTGTCCGACCAGGCCGGCGCGGTCGCTGCGCAGCAATTGGCAGGCCTGGTTGCTGACGGCAAGGATACGTCCGTCGAGGCTGACCGCAAGCAGGCCCTGCCAGCAGGAATCGAGGTACTGCCGGCGATTGTGGAACGCCAGGACGATCTGCTCCGGGAAGCTGTTCATGAACAGGCGGCTCTCGATCTGCATCACCGCCAGGGCCAGTAGCGCGGTGCGATCCGGCAAGCGGCCGAGGGGGCCTTGGCGGGTCAGGTCGAGCACGCCCAGTAATTCCCCTTGCGGGCAATGGATGGGCACCGAGGTGCAGGAAAAGTCGCTGAGGCGCTCGAGGAAATGCTCGCCGCAATCGATCTGTACCGTGCGCGCTTCCACCAGCGCGGTGCCCAGGGCATTGGTACCGCGGGCCGCCTCGCTCCAGCAGGTGCCGGGTGCGATATCGCCGAGGCCGCGCTGCTTGAGCACGGCGGACTCGCCCTGGATGGTGAGGATGGTGGCGTCGGCGTTGGCGAGGATCACCAGGCTGTCCTGGCCCTGCCGTGCGCCGAGATAGTCCAGTTCGGCGGTAGCGGCGTCCAGCAGCGGGCGGTTGTTGGCCAGCAGCAGGTCGAGGCTGGCGGCCGAAGTCAGGGCGACTTCCTGCCCGGCGTTACCGGTAACCCCATGACCGAGGCTGCGACGCCAGGAGGCATCGATTTCGGCCCGAAGAAAACCGTCGGGCAAGCGGCCCTCGATGGACAGGCGTTCCCTGGCAAGACGCGGGTTCGAGGTCGGGGCGGTTTTTATTGTGCTCATCGGCGGCTCCGGGTCGGATATCCGATACAAGCAAGACCTGCGCCAGATCAGGCGGGTAACACTTCCTTGAGGGCTTGTGGTGTTGCTGATGGCCCAATCGCTGGCAAGCCAGCTCCCACAGGGTTAGCACTGTTCTTACGAGCAGCGCTGTACCTGTGGGAGCTGGCTTGCCAGCGATTGGGCCACCACAAAAGTACGAGTATAACCCCGTTACAAAAGCCCCAGCGCCTTGGCCCGGGCCACGGCCTGGGTGCGCCGTTCGACTCCGAGCTTGCTGTTGATATGGCTGGCATGGGTTTTCACCGTATGCAGCGAGATGAACAGTTGCTCGCTGATTTCCTGGTTGGAACAACCCTGGGCAATCAACTTGAGGACCGACCTTTCGCGCGCGCTCAGGGTGTCGGCTCCGGCGCTTTCCTGGTTGGGCAGCAATCCCAGCAGGCTGGCCTGGACCGGCCCCGCCGGCTGGGCCTGAAGCTGCTCGCGCAGCCACTGCGGATGCCCGGCAAGCAGGCGCTGGAAGGGTTGCAACGCCCCGCCCCGCGCTGCTTCGAATGCCTGCAGCAAGCGCTCGCGCGCCTCCACCTGATCGCCCTGTGCCAACAACAGGCCGACCTGCTGGCACAAAGCGGTCACGCAAAGCAGTTGCCCGCCACTGGCCTGCCCACGATTGACCAGGGCCTGCAACCGCTGCCCGGCCTGGGCGCTCCGGCCCTGGGCCTGTTCGAGCAAGGCCTGCTGTAACTCGATATGCAACGGCAACAGCGGGTGGAATTCCGGCGCCGCTGCGGCTTGCTGGCCGCCATAGGTCTGGCTCAGGCGCAGCAACCAGGACTCGGCGAGATCGTTGCGCCCTTGAGCCAGCCACAGCTCGCATTTCACCAGGGTGATCATCGCCAGGTAGAAGATCGGCGGCACGTCCCAGATGTGCATCAACCGTTCGGCCTCGGCCAGTTCGGCGAAGGCCTCGGCGAAGCGCCCTTCGCGACCATCGAGGGTCGCCAGGGCGCAATGGCCGATGAGCACGCTGATGTCGCGACAGGCCCGGGCCTCGATCAGCCCGGCGCGCAGGCGGCTGCGACCGGCCTCCGGCTGCAGGCGTCCGATCAGCAGGTAGCCTTCGTAGAGCATCAACCGCGCACGCACCGCGTACAACCGCTGGGAAGAAAGGCCACGCAGCCGCTGCAGGCCCTGGCTCACCTCGTCCATTGCCCGCAGTACTTCGCCCCGCGCATGCAGGACGCGAGCGCGGTCGTAATGGGCCAGCGCTTCGAACAGCGGGTTGCCGACCCGTTGCGCCAGCTCCAGGGCTTCGCGGTTCCAGCCGCGGGCACGCCAGAAATCGGCTTCGGCGATGGCCAGATTGGACAATGTCGACAGGCACATCAGGCGCTGCCCGTAGCGCTTGTGCGGCAGACTCTGCAGGGCCTGCTCGCAGTAGGACCGCGTGCGCTCGCGGTCACCGCGACCGCGGGCGATGATCCCGCTCAGGGCCAGCCATTGGGCGAGCATGGATTTCTGCGCCGTGGCCGACGGCGCCGGAAGGAAACGACTCAGGTGGCTGGCCAGCTCTTCGGCGGCATCCAGTTGGCAGGCCAGGCCCAGGGCCCAACTGTACAGGACGATCAGCCGCGGGGTGCTGATGAGCAGGCTGTCGGGCAGGTCCATCTTCCAGCGCAGGAGCATGCCCACGTTCTGCTCGGCCAGCAGTTGCTCTTCGGAAAGGTTCTGCACCAGGTTGGCGGCCACGTCCAGGTGCCCGGCCCGCAGGGCCTGTTCCACCGCTTCGTCGAGCAGGCCCTGGCTGTGGAACCAGCGGCAGGCGCGCAGGTGCAGGCTCGACAGCGGCAGGCTGGCCTGGCGGGTGCGCAGCAGGTCGGAGAACAGATGGTGATAGCGGAACCAGTAGCCATGCTCGTCCAGCGGCACCAGGAACACCTGGTGCGACTGCAGGAAACGCAGGATCTCGCTGCTGTCATGGCTTTCCCGCAGGGCGTCGCAAAGGTCGGCGCAGAAACGGTCCTGGCAGGCGGTGTCGTTGAGGAAGGCCTGGACCTCGGGTGGCAGGCAGTCGATGACTTCTTCCAGCAGGTAATCGCGGATCAGCCCTTCGCCGCCGTGCAGCGCCTGGGGCAGATGGTTGTCGGTCCCCGACTCGTTGGCCGCCAGCAGCCAGAAACGCAGGCCGGCGACCCAGCCGTCGCTGCGCTGCACCAGGTTGTCCAGGGCCTGGCCGCGCAGCAGGGTTGGATGCTGGCCGAGCACGGCGAAGGATTCGTCGGGGGTCAGGCGCAGGTCCTGCTCGGTCAGTTCCAGCAACTGGCGCGACAGGCGCAGGCGTGCCAGGTGCCAGTCCGGACGCAGGCGACTGGTGACCAGCAGGACCAGGCCCGGCGGCAAGTGATTGAGGAAAAACTGCAGGCAGCGATCGAGCACGGGGCCCTGCGCCAGGTGATAGTCGTCGAGGACCAGCAGGATCGGCGCAGCGTTTTGCAGATGGACGGCCAGTTCGTCCAGCAGCCCGTCGAGCCACTCTTCGAAGGCGAAGGGCTGATGCCGCTGACGCATCTTCAGCAGGCCGAGCGCCTGGGCGCCCAGGCTCGGGCAGTGCTGCTGAAGGCCTTCGAGCAGGCGCTCGAGGAAACGGCCGGGATCGGCATCGCGCTTGCTCAGGCCCAGCCACAGGCTGCGCCACTGCGTGGGCAGGCTTTGGCAGAACTCCACCGCGAGGGAGCTTTTACCGAAGCCGGCCGGCGCATTGACCAACAACAGGCGGCCGCCAAGGCCGGCCTGCAGTCGCTGGCACAGGCGTGCCCGCGGCACATGCCCTTCAGGCAGCGGCGGCCGGTAGAAACGCCCCTCCAGCGCAGATACGGTCTGGCCGGGGAATCCTTGCGTGCTGGACAGATCGGTCATGGCCGGCTCGTTTGTTGGAAGTCTCGGCGACAGGGATTGCCGGAGACTAGCGGTTTACCCGGCACATTTGAAGGCGATTGCAGCAGGTAAGCCAAAAAAGACTACAACAAGAAGCAACAGGAATGACATTGATGGGGGGCAAGGGATGATTGCCTTGCAGGGAGGATCGAGGGTGTTGCTGATGGCCTCATCGCTGGCAAGCCAGCTCCCACAGGTCCTGTGGGAGCTGGCTTGCCAGCGATGAGGCCCGAGAGCCCCACACAAATCAAAACGCCCCGGCAAGCCGGGGCGTTCTGGGGGATCACACGGAGTAGGTGAAACTTAACGAATACCGCTCTGACGCAGTGCCGCCGGCTGGAAGTCAGCCTTGGAGGCGGTGAAGCCGAAGTCGTAGGCTTTCTTCTCTTCGTTCTTCATGCCCAGTGCCAGGTAACGGCCCGATTGCAGGTCGTAGATGGCCTCCAGGGTGTACCACGGGACCTGGACGTTGTAATAGTCCTGGGCATGGGCCTCGGACACACGCCACAGCTGGCCACGGCCGTCATACTGGTCGATCACCGCAGCTTGCCAGGTGTCCTCGTCGATGTAGAAGTCACGCTTGGCGTAGATGTGCCGCTGGCCCGGCTTCAGGGTGGCGACCACGTGCCAGACACGGCGCAGCTCGTAGCGGGTCAGGTCCTGGTTGATATGGCCCGGCTTGATGATGTCGGCGTACTTGAGGGTCGGCGAGTCCAGCTTGTAGGCGTTGGAGGCGATGTACATCTCCTTCTTGCCTTCCAGTTTCCAGTCGTAGCGATCCGGCGCGCCGTTGAACATGTCGAGGTTGTCGGAGGTGCGCAGACCATCGGCGGCGGTACCCGGGCCGTCGTACGACACTTGCGGTGCCTGGCGTACACGACGCTGGCCGGCGTTGTAGATCCACGCCTTGCGCGGTTCCTTGACCTGGTCGAGGGTCTCGTGGACCAGCAGCACGGTACCGGCCAGACGTGCCGGGGCGGTCACTTCCTGCTTGAAGTAGAACAGCACGTTGCCCGGGTTGGCCGGATCGAAGTCCTTCATCCGGTCGCGGAAAACGAACTGGTCAGCGAAGTACACCAGACTGTAGCTGCCGTTCTGCTGCGGCGTGGCCTGGGTTACCAGGCGGGACACGCTGCCACCGCGATAGCGGGTGATGTGGTTCCAGATGACTTCCACACCGCTTTTCGGAATCGGGAACGGCACGGCGACCTGGAAGTTGTTCAGGCCGTTGCCGCCTTCGACCAGGGTGGTCGCGGTGGCGTTCTTCTTGATCGCGGCAAAGACGTCGTCCGGTACGGTGGCGCCGCGGTGGGTCTTGTATACCGGGATCTTGAAGGTGTCTGGATAGCGCTTGAGCATGGCGATCTGCCCAGGAGCCAGCTTGTCCTTGTACTGCTCGACGTTCTGCGCAGTGATGGTGAACAGCGGCTTGTCGGTACCGTAAGGATCGGACAGGAAGCCCCGGGCATCGGCGCTGCCGGCGGTTTTCGACAGCGGCTCCCACGGGCCGATGGAGCCATCGGCGTTACCGGCCTTTTCCGCACCCATCGGAGTCAGGGTAGTGCCCAGCTTGGCGGCTTCGTCGGCGGAAACTGCGGCCATCACGCTGCTCGCCAGCAGGGACAGGCCCAGTACGCCGGCTTTCAGCAAAGTCTTGGTGCTTTTCATGGTCATGTGCTTCTTCCTGGAAAATGCGCTTAGAAGTTCACGCCGAAGCTGAGGGCGACGAAGTCGCGGTCATCCACGGTGCTGTACTTGCCGTCGAAGAAGTTGGTGTACGACAGGCTGACGTTGTAGGTGTTGAGGTAGTCGGCATCCAGGCCGAGGCTGATCGCCTTGCGACCTTCCTCGAAGTTGCCGCCAGGGCCAGGCGAGTAGCCGTCGACGTCGTGGGACCAGGCCACGCTCGGCTTGAGGTTCACGCCTGCGAACACGTCCGGGTAGTCCCAGATCGCACGGCCGCGGTAGCCCCAGGAAGTACGGGTGGTATAGCCGTCGTCTTCGCAGTTGCGCGTAAGGTTGGCCGTGGACGCTCCGTTGGCGGCACCGGCGATGGTGTTGGTGTTGAGCACCGCGCAGGTATTGCGGCCCGCGGTGGCTGGCAGAGGGCCTGGGCCGAAGACCGGGTCACGGCCGTAACGCACCTTGTCGCTGCTTTCCAGGCCACCCACCACGGTCATGCCGACTTCACCCACCAGCGTCAGGCGGCTGGCGCCCATCACCTGGTCGAAGAAGTGCGTGAAGGTGGTTTGCAACTGGGTCACTTCCTTGCGGCGGTAACCGTGCAGGTCCTGGCCCGGTTGGCCCTTGAGCAGGGATGCGTTGCTCAGGCCGAATGCCGGTGGCAAGGCGGTGACGCCGGCATACAGGATGTCGGTGGTGTTCAGCTGTACCGGAGCATTGGGACGGTAGCTGATCTCGCCGCTCCAGGCGGTACCGGTGGGCAGCGTGGTGGAGAAGCTCAGGCCGTAGAGACGGATGTCTTCCGGGTACTCGACGAAGTACTTCGAGTTGCCGGCGACGATGACCGGAGCCAGGGCCCCCGATGCTGCCGCTGCCGTGTAGGCCGCCTGCGGCGCGCCGGTTGCACTGAAGATCGGCGCCCGGCTGTGATAGTTCATGGCGTACAGGCCGAACTCGGTGTTCAACGGCTCGAACATGTAGCGCAACGCCACACCGAACTGCCCGCTGTCGCGTGCGTCGCGGTCAGGTCCGCGGGCGACTTTCACCCCTTCTTCGTTGACATCGATGCCCCGGCTGCGCAACAGCGCCTGCACGGGTGCCGACAGGGCACGACTGCTGGACAGTACGCGCAGGTTGTCGGAGCAACCATCGGCAATCACGTCCGGCTGCGAGAAGAAGGTGCCGCAGTTGTCCACTACGGTCTGGTCCCATTCGAGCTGGTAGAAGGCCTCGGCCGAGAGGTTGTCGGTCAGGCTCTGGGAGAAATAGAACATGTTGACCGGGATCAGGCCTTCCTTGATCTCGGAACCCGGGCGACGGAACGCGGCCACGTCGATCGGGTTGATGGCGTTGATGCCGCTGCCGATGAAGGTACTTTCACCCCAGCTCACCACCTGCTTGCCCAAACGTACCGAGCCCGGCTGATCGGCAATGGAGTAGTTGTGATAGACGAATGCGTCGAGAATCTGCCCGCCGGAGGACTGTGCCCCCTCCTTGCGGTTGGAGTCGCTGATGTCCTTGAACTCGCGGTGCTCGTCCTTCAGCTCGAAGTCATACCAGTACTTGCCGCGCACGAAGACACCGGTGTCGCCGTATTTCAGCTCCAGGTCATGGATACCCTTGAAGATCTTCGAGAAGGTTTCACCGCGCTTGAAGTTCAGGTGACCGTCGTCGGAGGTCTGGGACAGACCCTTGCCGCCGTTGTTCACCCCGATCAGGTTCTTGTTCGGGCTTTGCGTGGACCAGCTGGCGCCGACCGACAGCGACGAGTCGAAGCTGCCCTCGATCTCCCCGATGTTGAAACTGACCGCGAATGCAGGGCTTGCAAGCGTAGAAGCGAGGCTGACGGCCAGGGGCAGTTTTGCCCGGCGCCAGAACAGATTTACTGATGTCATCGACGCTACTCCATGTACTTTATTTTTATGGCAGTGAGTCCTTCAAAGAAACGAGGCCGATCGGTCGCCAGTTGGCAGGGCGTGTCGGTTGCGCAGTTGCGCGGTCCCCATTCCTCAAAATCCCCTGACCCGACTATAGCCAGCAGGTAGTAGTGCTTGATCCCTCTAAAGTGTGATTTGCACATCACCCTCGCCCGTGCTGCTGCCAGAGCGGACGACACGAGGACTGGCCGGGCAAAGAATGGCTGATATTTTTCATTTCACAAGGCCGCGAAGCGTCTGCAACACGGCTCGCGCCGGCCAGGGCGCGAGCCGGAGCGGCTCAGAGGGTGGAAAGAAATGCGCTGTTGCTGGCCTGCCATTCGATGATGTCGACGCGGATGCGCTTCTTGTCCAGCTTGCCGACGCTGGTCTTGGGAATTTCGGTAACAACGGCGATCTGGCTGGGGATCGCCCACTTGTTGATATGCCCCAGCTCGACGAACGGCTTGAGGTGCTCCTTCAAGACCCGGGCGTCGATGCTGGCCCCTTCGTGCACCACCAGCAGGGCGAACGGGCGCTCGCCCCACTGCGGATCGGCAACGCCCACCACTGCCACCTCGCGCACTGCGGCATGGCGGCTGATCAGGTCTTCCAGGTCCAGTGACGAGATCCACTCGCCACCGGTCTTGATCACGTCCTTGATGCGGTCGCGGATATCGATCACGCCCATGGCGTCGAGGGTGGCGACGTCACCGGTATGCAGCCAGCCACCGGCCCACAGTTCCTCGCTCTTCTCCGGCTCGCGGAAGTAGCCCATGGTCAGCCACGGCGCCCGCAATACAAGTTCGCCCTGGGACTCGCCATCGGCGGGCAGGAAGTTGCCGTCGCCATCGATGATCGCCGCTTCGACCAAGGGTACCGGCACGCCGGCCTTGATCCGGTAGGTGATGCGCTCGTCCTCGCTGCCGGCAAGCAGCTCTTCGTTGAGGTGGGCGCAGGAAATCAGCGGGCAGGTTTCCGACATGCCGTAGGCCGCCGTCAGCTGGATGCCACGGGCCTTCGCCGCTTCGTACAGGGCACGGTTCAGCGCGCTGCCGCCGATAATGATCTTCCAGCCGCCGAAGTCTTCGTTCTGCGCGGTCTTGCAGTGCAGCAGCATCTGCAGGATGGTCGGCACGCAGTGGGAGAAGCTGACTTTCTCCTCGCGCCATAGCCGGACCAGCATGTCCGGCTCGTAGCGCCCGGGATACACCTGCTTGAGCCCGAGCATGGTGGCGACGTAGGGAATGCCCCAGGCATGCACGTGGAACATCGGGGTGATCGGCATGTACACGTCGTCGGTGCCGAGCAGGCGCACGCTGTCGATGCTGCCGGTAACAGTGGCCACGCCCATGGTGTGCAGGACCAGTTGCCGATGGGTGAAGTACACCCCCTTGGGGTTGCCGGTGGTGCCGGTGGTGTAGAAGGTGGTGGCGACGGAATTCTCGTCGAAATCCGGGAAATCGTAGTGAGGGCTGGCGGCGGCCAGCAGTTGCTCGTACTCGCCCACCAGGTTGGGCAGTTCGGCGGTTTTCTCCTCGCCGTCGGTCAGCAGCAGGGTGTTTTGCACCGTGGTCAGTTGCCCGGCGATGGCCTGGTAGAGCCCGACGAAATCGCTGTTGACCAGCACGAAGCGGTCTTCGGCGTGGTTCATGGTGTAGAGGATCTGTTCGGGCGACAGCCGCACGTTGATGGTGTGTACCACCGCGCCGATCATGGGGATGGCGAACATGCATTCCAGGTAGCGATGGCTGTCCCAGTCCATCACCGCCACGGTGTCCCCGGCCTTGACCCCGGCCTCGGTGAGGACGTTGGCCAGGCGCGCGATGCGCTCGTTGAGGGTCGGGTAGCTGTAGCGCAGCTGATCGCGATAGACGATCTCGCGGGTTTTCTCGTAGCGGCTGCCGGACATCAGCAAGCGCTTGATCAGCAGCGGGAACTGGTAGGCACCCTGGGCGGGGGCAATGACACGAGTCTGCAACATGGGAATCCCTTTTCTGGAGTTGCACGAGGCATTGGACACAGGGTCCTTACTCTAGAACGGGGCTGCGGCGGCAAAATCAGCCAAAGGAATGATTTGGCCGCCTCCCGACCCGACGGGCACGCCGTCGGGCGCTTCGGTCAGCGCATTTCGCTGAAGGCGATCCTGATTCCCAGGGCGATCAGCACCGCCCCCATCGCACGGTCGAACCAATGCCCCATGCGGGCGAAGGTGGCGCGCACACGGGCCTGGCTGAACAGCATCGCGACCAGGCAGAACCAGAGGCCGGTGGCCAGGGCCAGGTAGACGCCATAACCGGCCTGGACCAGCAGCGGGGTGTGCGGGTCGATGACCACGGTAAACAGGGACAGGAAGAACAGGGTCGCCTTGGGGTTGAGGCCATTGGTCATGAAACCGGCGATCCAGGCCGCCCGTGGAGTGCGCTCGACCGTGGAGACCTGGACCGCCTCGCCGGCGGCGGCCGGACGGGCGCGCAAGGCCTTGAACCCGATGTACACCAGATACGCCGCGGCGGCCCATTTCAGCGCATTGAACAGCATGATCGACTGCGACACGATCAGGCCGATGCCCAGCAGCGAATAGCCGACATGCAGGAAGATCGCCGTGCCGACGCCAAAGGCGGTCCAGGTACCGGCGCGGCGGCCGTGGGTAACACTTTCCCGCACTACCACGGCAAAGTCGGGACCGGGGCTGGCCACGGCGAGCAGGTGGATGAGTGCGACGGTGAGGAATTCTGCCCAGTACACGAACGGAGGCTCCTGGTGAGGAAGAGGGTGCTTACCTTAACACCTTGTTACAACATCGGTGGTAAGGGTGACTTCACTGACGTCATCGCTGGCAAGCCAGCTCCCACAGGGTCCGTGTGCACCGCTCCACTGTGGGAGCTGGCTTGCCAGCGATGAGGCCAGTGAAGTCACTACAAAATTTGACTCTCCCCCATGGGTCAGCCTCCATCCTGCCCTGCTTTCCAGCAGGAACCCATCATGACCCAACGCATCCTCATTCTCCTCGGCCACCCGTCCCGCGACAGCTTCTGCGCCGCTCTCGCCCGGCAGTACCGCGACACAGCCCTGCAGGCCGGCCACGAAGTGCGCCTGATCAGCCTCGGCGAACTGGACTTCGATCCCATCCTGCGCCAGGGCTACCGCAAGCCCCAGCCCCTCGAGCCGGACCTGCTCGACGCGCAACAGGCCATCACCCTGGCCAGCCGCCTGGTCCTGGTCTTTCCCATCTGGTGGGGCGGCATTCCGGCCTTGCTCAAGGGCTTTCTCGACCGCGTGCTGCTCCCGGGCTTTGCCTTCCGCTACAAATCCGGATCACCCTTCCCGGAAAAACTGCTCGCCGGCCGCCACGCCCATTTGCTGGTGACCATGGACACGCCACCCTGGTATTACCGCTGGATATACGCGATGCCCGGCCTGCACCAGATGCGCCGCACCACGCTGGCCTTCTGTGGTATCCGCCCGGAAAAGACGTTAACGTTCGGCCCTCTTCTCTCGTCCACCCCCCAGCGGCGCCAGGCCTGGCTTGCGAAGACCCACGCCCTGGCCCAGCGTTGAAAAGGATCTTCGATGTATATCGGCGAAGCCGCCCGCCTGTCCGCGACCACCGTCAAGACCATCCGCCATTACGAACGCATCGGCCTGCTGCCCGAACCCCGACGCCATGGCAAGTACCGGGTCTATGACCAGCACACCGTCGAGTTGCTGGTGCTGGTCAAATGCGCGCAAAAGCTCGGCTTTACCCTCAGGGAGATGCAGGCTCTAATGGCCGACGACCAGACCGGCCGCGACAGCATCCGCGCGGCCATTGCGGCAAAGAGCGCACAGGTGCAGCAGCGGATCGACCAACTGCAACGCCAGCTCGCCGACCTGCATGCCTTCGACGCTAGTCTCCAGCAGATTCCCGACAGCTGTTTCCATCTCTGAATTTTCCAGGAGCCCCGCCATGACCCACGCCGTCTTTCTCGACCACAGCTCGCTGGACCTGGGCGATCTCGACCTCAGTGGCCTGCGCGAGAGTTTCAGCCGCCTGGACGTGCACGCCTCCACCGCGCCGGAACAGGTGGTGGAGCGCTTGCAAGGGGCCAGCGTGGCGATCAGCAACAAGGTGGTGCTGGACGCCGCTGTGATCCAGGCCTGCCCCGAACTGAAGCTGATCCTGGTGGCCGCCACCGGCACCAACAATATCGACCTGCAGGCCGCCCGCGCGCGCGGCATCGTCGTCAGCAATTGCCAGGGCTACGGCACGCCGTCGGTGGCCCAGCACACCCTGGCCCTGCTGCTGGCCCTGGCGACCCGCCTGCCGGATTACCAGCGCGCGGTGGCCGACGGCAAGTGGAGCCAGGCCAAACAGTTCTGCCTGCTGGACTTCCCCATCGTCGAGCTGGAAGGCAAGACCCTCGGCCTGCTCGGCCATGGCGAACTGGGCGGGGCAGTGGCGCGCCTGGCCGAGGCCTTCGGCATGCGCGTGCTGATGGGCCAGCTGCCTGGCCGCCCGGCCCGCAATGACCGCATGGGCCTCGACGAACTGCTTCCACAGGTGGATGCCCTGACCCTGCACTGCCCGCTCAACGACAACACGCGCAACATGATCGGCGCCGCGCAACTGGCCTTGCTCAAGCCGGGGGCTTTCGTCGTCAATACCGCCCGCGGCGGGTTGATCGACGAACAGGCCCTGGCCGACGCCCTGCGTTCCGGGCACCTGGGCGGAGCGGCCACCGATGTGCTGACGGTGGAACCGCCGGTCAACGGCAATCCGCTGCTGGCAACCGATATCCCGCGCCTGATCGTTACTCCGCACAGCGCCTGGGGCGCGGTGGAAGCGCGCCAGCGCATCGTCGGTCAACTGGCCGAGAACGCCCGGGCCTTCCTCGCCGGAGCGCCGCGCCGCGTGGTCAGCTGACAAAGGCCGGCTTCTGCTAGAATTCGCCCCCTTTTTTCTCAGGAGCCGCCGTCCATGGACCCGCGCAGTGAAGTGTTGCTTCGTCAGGCCGATCTGTTCACCGGCCCGCTGCTGCTCGCCGGCTTGCCCGCCGACAGCCTGCTGGGCAGCTTTGCCCAGGCGCATGGCTGGAGCTGGCATGCGGGCGACCAGGCACTGCTCGATGCACGTTTCGCCGGGCGCAGCCATTACGGGGTGGAAGTACCGGACGTCGCCTTCGAGGCGGCCGTAGTGTTCCTGCCCAAGTCCCGGGACCTCGCCAACTATTTGCTCAACGCCCTCGCCTCGCGCCTGGGCGGGCGCACCTTGTACCTGGTCGGTGAGAAACGCGGCGGCATCGAGGGCGCGGCGAAGCAACTGCATGCCTTCGGCAAGCCACGCAAGCTCGACAGCGCCCGGCACTGCCAGCTGTGGCAGGTAACTGTGGATAACCCGCCGGTGGCGCAACCGCTGGACAGCCTTGCCCTGCGCTTCGAGCTGCCGCTAAGCGATGGCACGTTGCAGGTGGTCAGCCTCCCGGGGGTATTCAGCCATGGCCGCCTGGACCGGGGCACCGCCCTGTTGCTGGAGCATCTGGACGGCCTGCCGACGGGCCATGTGCTGGATTTCGGCTGCGGTGCCGGGGTGCTTGGCGCGACCATCAAGCGGCGTTATCCACAGAGCCGGGTCACCCTGCTCGACGTCGATGCCTTCGCGGTCGCCAGCAGCCGCCTGACCCTGGCCGCCAACGGGCTGGAGGGCGACGTCATCAGTGGCGACGGGATCGACGCGGCCCCGCGTTCGTTGAATGTGATCCTGAGCAATCCGCCGTTCCATACCGGCGTCCACACCAATTACCAGGCCTCGGAAAACCTGCTGAAAAAATCTGCCGATCATCTGGAAAAAGGTGGGGAAATGCGCCTGGTGGCGAACAGTTTCCTGCGCTACCCGCCGCTTATCGAAGCAGCCATGGGCAACTGCGAGACGCTGGTCCAGGCCGACGGTTTCAAGATCTACCGGGCATTGCGCAACTGAGAAACAGCGCTTGCACAAACCGATCGGCGCGGGCAGAATCCGCCCCGTCCTAGGGGAGTAGTCTCCCGCGAGCGCCCTGCTCGCATGGTGCGACGTCAACATACTTGGTCCACAGACCATGGCGCGCACGACCCACGATCCGCACCAGACGGATCCAGGGTTTGACAAGACCTATGACACGCACACCTTACCCGGGGCGGGGAGGTCGTACGTGTCATAGCCGTGTCGACCCGCCCCCGTAGGAATCCTGATGCTGGAATCGCTGCTCGTCCCCACCGGAATCGTTGCCCTCGCTGAAATCGGCGACAAGACGCAACTGCTTGCCCTCATTCTCGCCGCGCGCTTCCGCAAGCCCTGGCCGATCATCGCCGGCATCGTTGCCGCGACCCTTGCCAACCATGCCGCCGCCGGTGCCGTCGGGGCCTGGGTGGGCAGCTTCTTCAGCAATGTCACCCTGCACTGGATCCTGGCCGCGAGCTTCCTCGCAACCGCCGCCTGGACGCTGATTCCGGACAAGATGGACGATGACGAAGCCAGTACCGCGAAGCGCTACGGGCCGTTCCTGACCACGCTGATCGCGTTCTTCCTGGCCGAGATCGGCGACAAGACCCAGGTCGCCACGGTGATGCTGGCGGCGCAGTATCCGCATCTGATCATGGTGATCATCGGCACCACCCTGGGCATGCTGATTGCCAACGTGCCGGTGGTATTGGCGGGCAACTTCGCCGCGGAAAAACTGCCGTTGACCCTGATCCGCCGACTGGCGGCGAGCGCGTTCGCGGTGCTGGCGCTGATCGCCGTGTATTCGGCGATGCAGGCCAGTGGCTGGGTGGGCTGAGGCGATCTGACGGGCTGCACAAAACCCTGTGGGAGCTGGCTTGCCAGCGATTTGGCCCGACCCGGCAACATCATTGCCCGGGCCGTCCTCATCGCTGGCAAGCCAGCTCCCACAAGGGCAGAGTAGGCTGGGAGATTTATTTTTTCGCCTGCTCGTACAGCGGCATCACCTTCGGAATCGCCGCCTGCAACGAGGCAATGCGGCTATCCGAGGCCGGGTGGGTGCTCATGAACTCCGGCGGTGCCTCGCCTCCCGAGGCCTGGGCCATCTTGTTCCACAGGGTGATCGCGGCGTTCGGGTTGTAGCCGGCACGGGCCGCCAGCTCCAGGCCGATCAGATCGGCCTCGTTTTCATTGCTGCGGCTGTTGGGCAGGGTCAGGCTGTACTGCACGACGGTGTCGGCCAGTTGCAGGCTGTCTTCACCCAGGCCGAGCAAGGCTCCCGCGCCGGAACGCGCCATCTGGATGCCATAGGCCTTGGACATCGCTTCGCGCCCGTGCTCGCGCAGGGCGTGGGCGATTTCATGGCCCATCACCGCGGCGATTTCATCGTCGGTCAGCTTCAGCTTGTCGATCAGGCCGGTGTAGAAAATGATCTTGCCGCCAGGGCCGCAGTTGGCGTTGAGCTCGTCGCTCTTAATCAGGTTGACCTCCCATTGCCACTGCGCCGAATCCGGGCGGAATTTCGGCGCCTGGGCGATCAGGCGATCGGCGATGGCCTGGATCCGCTTGGCATTGGCGCTGGTCTTGTCCAGCACACCCTTGCCGGACGCCTCGCCGAGGGTCTGTTGGTAGGACTGGGCGTACATCTGGTTGACCTGGTCGGTCGACAGCATGCTGAACATGTACTGCTTGCGCTCGACCCCGACCGCGCCGCCGCTGGTGGTGTTCACCGCCTGGCAACCGGCCAGGATCGAAGCGCCCAACGCACCGACAACAATCAATCTACGCATGAAAAAACTCCCTTCTGACATGGGCCGTATCCTAGGACGGTGCCAGTGATCGCGCCACAACCGTAAGCAAAGATTTCTCTCAGACCGCCTAATGATTTAGTGGTTTCGCGCCGATAACAGCGGAGCAAGGCGACCTTCCCCTGCGTTCGGAGCTCCCATGAAGTTCAAGTCGATCCAGTTTTCCGTTGCCGCCCTGGCGGGCGCTATCGTGTTGAGTATCGTCGCGGCACTGGTGCTGTATGCAGTGATTTCCGGGGCCCGGACCCAGGACCTGGTGGAACGCCGGACCCAGGAGCAGTTCGATGCAGTGATCGAGCAGCGCCTCACCGCCCTGGCCCAGACCCAGGCCAGCCAGATTCTCCGGCGCCTGGAAGCGCCACTGTTGATCACCCGCGGCATCGCGACCACCAATGCCCAGATCGGCCTGAAGGACGAAGCGGGCAACTCGCGCCTGAAGGTCGAGCGCGAGCAGTTGATCGGCCTGCTCAAGCAGACCCTGGTGGATAACCCGCTGCTGCTGGGCACCTATGTCGCCTGGGAGCCGAATGGCGTCGACCGTAATGACGGCAGCTATGTCGGGACCACGGTCGAAGGCATCGATCCAGCCAATGGCCGCTTCCAGCCCTGGTGGTACCGCAATACCGACGGCAGCCTCGCCCTTGAGAAGCTGGTCGACCTGAGCAACGACACCCTGCTCTCCACCGGCGTGCGCGCCAGCGAGTACTACCTGTGCTCGAAGGAAAGCAAGCGGGCCTGCGTCATCGACCCGGCGCCATACAAGGTCGGCGACAAGATGGTGATGCTCGCCTCCTTTATCCAGCCGATCCTGGTCGATGGTCAGTTCCACGGCATCGTCGGCGCCGACCTGTCGGTGAACTTCATCCAGGACCTGCTCAAGGCCGCCGACGCGCAGCTCTACGACGGTGCCGGCGAGCTGGCGCTGGTCGCCAACAACGGCCGCTTGGTCGCCTATACCAGGGACGAGGGCAAGTTCGGCGAGAAGGCCAGCGATGTCCTGCCCGCCGCCGATACCGCCGGCCTGGGCAAGCTGAGCGGCGACGCGCTGCGCTATGAACTGGACCGTGATGCCGGGCAGATCCGTCTGTTCCTGCCCTTCCAGATCGGCGATACCGCGCAGCGCTGGACCCTGCTGATCGACCTGCCGCTGAGCGCGGTGATGGCCGACGCCGAGAAGATGCAGAACGAACTGAGCGAACAACGCCGCACCGACCTCACCGGCATGACCCTGGTCGGTCTGGCCATCGCCGCCCTCGGCCTGCTGGTCATCTGGCTGCTGGCCCACGGCATAGCCCGCCCGCTGCGGCAGATGGTGGCGATGCTCGACGATATCGCCCAGGGCGAAGGCGACCTCACCCGCCGCCTGCACAGCGACCGCGCCGACGAACTGGGTTCGATCGCCAAAGGCTTCAACACCTTCCTCGGCAAGCTGCAGACCATGATCAGCCAGGTGGTGACTTCGGTGCAGAAGGTCAGCGACTCGTCGGAGCACACCGCCGACATCGCCATCCGTACCAACCAGGGCGTGCACAAGCAGATGGCGGAGATCGATCTGGTCGCTACCGCCGTCCATGAAATGACCGCCACCGCCCAGGACGTCGCGCGCAATGCCACCCACGCCGCGCAGGCCGCGAGCAACGCCGACCAGGCGGCCAACCAGGGCCTGTCGATCGTGCGCGACACCTCGCAGTCCATCACCGCGCTGGCCGACGAGATCGGCCGCGCCGTGGGCGTGGTGCAGACCCTGGCCCGGGACAGCGAGAACATCAATGCGATCCTCGTGGCGATCCGCGCCATCGCCGAACAGACCAACCTGCTGGCTCTCAACGCCGCCATCGAAGCAGCCCGGGCCGGTGAGCAGGGTCGTGGCTTCGCCGTGGTCGCCGACGAAGTGCGCAACCTGGCGCAGAAGACCCAGCAGGCCACCGAAGAAATCCAGCAGATGATCCAGCAACTGCAGCAAGGCACACGCGATGTCGTGCGGGTGATGGAGGACAGCCAGGGCAAGACCGACATCAGCGTGCAGCAGGCGGCGAAGGCTGCGGATGCGCTGGAAAGCATCACCCGCGCGGTGTCGGTGATCAATGACATGAACACCCAGATCGCCAGTGCCGCCGAGGAACAGAGCGCGGTGGCCGAGGATATCAACCGCAACGTGATCAATATCGGCCAGGTCGCCAACGAAGTGGCCGGCGGCGCCGACGAGTCGAGCAGCGCCAGTGCCGAGCTGACCAAGCTGGCGGAGCAGCAGCGCCGGCTGATCAACCAGTTCCGCGTTTGATTCAGCCGCAAGCTGCAAGCCATAAGCTGCAAGAAAAAGCGCCGCATACTGCTCTTTCTTACCGCTTTAAGCTTAAAGCTTGCAGCTTCAAGAGGCCGGGGTCAGGCACTCCGGCGCATCGAGCCTGGGATCATTGACGAAGTTGGCCAACACCCGCTCGCGCAAGGCGGCGGGCGGACTGGCCAGCAGGGCATGGAGGTCGGCCAGCGGGGTCTCGGGATCCAGCCAGGCGGCCTGCCCTGCTGCATCGAGGATCAACGGACGGCGCTGGGTCATGGCCGGCTGGGTCACCACCGCCGTACTCAGCCAGACCTGCTCCTGCACCGGATACGCTTCCCAGATCGCCGCGAAGAACAACGACGCGCCCTCCCCTGGCGTCAGCCAGTACGGGCGCTTGCGCGCGGTGCCGCGCCACTCGTAGAAACCGTTGGCCGGCAGCAGGCAGCGGCGTTTGGCGAAGGCGTCGCGGAACATCGGCTGGTCGGCCAGGGTTTCGGCGCGAGCGTGGGCCGGAGTGCGGGTCAGGTCGGTGAGCCAGGACGGCGTCAAGCCCCAGCGGGCACGGGCCAGGGTCAAGCGGTCGGCTTCGCGGCGCTGGATCAGTACCTGGGCACCCGGGGAGATATTCCACTGCGCCTTCTGGTCAGCAGGGAAGCCGGGCAGCGCGGCGAAGGCCGGCGACCAGCGAAAGAGAGCGTAGCGTCCACACATCAGGCAAAACCTAGCAAATCAGGATTCCGGGGAAACTCTCCGGCTCGTCGCCAGGAAGCGGCTGGGCAGCATTGTACGCGGCGATCAGTTGCCGTGCGTACTCGGCCTGGTCATCCGGCACGGCAAGGCCGAGCAAGCCCTGCAACGGCAGCTCGCCTATACCGCCCATCAGGTCGCGGCCGACCAGATGGGCATCCACGCCTTCGTTGCCGAGCATGCCCAGCAGGACTTCGGCTTCCAACAGGTTTTCCGGATCGTAGATTCGCTGCATCAATCATTCTCGGCTTTCACGTCGAGCATCCATTCGTCACCGTGCACCTGCAGGATGAAAAGGACCGGCTTGCAGCAGACCTGGCAATCTTCAATGTACTGCTGGTCGCCGCCCGAGAGGTCGACGGTGGTTTCCACTTCTTCACCGCAATAGGGACAATCGTAGATCGCAGTTTCGAGCATCGCGGCCTCCGCGGTTACTTATGCGTATAATTGCCGGTCCTGCGCCCCGAGCCCGGATTTGCGGCGCAGCCCTACCCTTTACCCTAGTCGTTTCACAACAAGAGAGCATGATGGGCGAATTCGATGCCATCCGACCCTATGACGACGCTGAAGTCCCTGCCGTTCTGGCACGCCTGCTCAGCGATCCGGCATTCCTCGATATCCTGACCCGGTTCCGCTTTCCGCGGATGGCCAATGGCTTCGGCTGGCTGCTCAAGCCGCTGATCGCCCGGCGCCTGCGCAAGGAGTTCGCCGGGGTGAAGTGCGTCGCAACCCTGCAGGACAAGGTCGAGTTCTACGTCGATCACACCATCGAACGGGCCACCGACGGTGTTACCTACACCGGCGTCGAGCAGTTCAAGTCGGGCACCGCCTATCTGTTCCTGGCCAACCACCGTGACATCGTCATGGACCCGGCCTTCGTCAACTACGCCGTGTACCACGCCGGCCTGCCGACCCCGCGCATCGCCATCGGCGACAACCTGCTGCAGAAGCCGTTCGTCAGCGACATGATGCGCCTGAACAAGAGCTTCATCGTGCACCGCTCCATCAGCGGCCGGCGCGAGAAGCTGGCGGCCTACCAGTTGCTTTCGGCCTACATCAACCACTCGATCCGCAACGACGGTGCGTCGATCTGGATCGCCCAGGCCGAGGGTCGGGCCAAGGACGGCAACGACCGTACCGATTCGGCGATCCTCAAGATGTTCCACATGAGCCGCAAGGACGAGCCGTTCGGCGGGGTGATCCAGTCGTTGAACCTGAGCCCGGTGTCGATCAGCTATGAATACGACCCGTGCGACCAGGCCAAGGCCCGCGAGCTGTATATCCGCGCGACCACCGGTACCTACACCAAGGCGCCGGGCGAGGACGACCTGAGCATCGGCCTGGGCATCACCGGCTACAAGGGCCGCGTGCATATCAACTTCAACGCGCCGGTGACTGCGCTGTTCGAGGACACCAAGCAACTGGCGGCGCATATCGACAGGCAGATTCTCGGCGGCTACCGGTTGTTCCCGGTGCACTACCTGGCGTATGCGCAATGGGCGGACGCGGATCCGCAATTGCAGGTACCGAAGGCCAACGAGGTGTTCGGTGCCGAAGAGCTGGCCAAGGCCCAGGCGGAGTGGCAACGGCGGCTTGAGGCTTGCCCTGAAGAGCACCGGCCATACCTGGTGTTGCAGTATGCGATGCCGGTGCGCAATCAGTATCGGGTCAAGGCCGGGTTGCCTTTGTAAGGCGTCAGGGCCTCATCGCTGGCAAGCCAGCTCCCACAGGTTCATCAGCACTGTGGGAGCTGGCTTGCCAGCGATGAGGCCCTCAAAGGCTCAGATCCAGGTACTGACCCACGACAACAGCAGGGCCATCGCCAGGAAGGCAAAGCCCATGCTGTAGTGGAAGCGATTGACCCGCTGGGTCAGCAGGTCGATCGCCGCTTCACCCGCGGGCAGGCTGTTCATGGCCCGCGCCGCGCGGCGGCGGGCTCCGTGCAGGAGCAGACCCGCCGGGCAGGTGAGCACAAGGGCAAACAGGTTGATGAGTTTGGCCGGGTGGGCAACGAACAGCCCCCAGAGCATTTGCAGCGACATCGCCTTACCTCGAAATGACCACGATTGCATCGGAACGCGCGCATTCTACCCAAGCGCCCGGCTCGCGCTCGTGCTTTGCGACCAAATGACCGACACCGTCATACGCTCGTCATGATCCCGGGCCACCCTGTCGCACTCGCAACGCACAGGAGCTTGTCATGCTGCACGCCGAAAACCAGGATCGCCTCTATCTGATTGCCCAGAGCGAGGAGCAGGAAGCGCTGATCGACGGTTTGGCCTTCAATGTCCAGGACCGCCAATGGCTGGTCTATTGCGCGCTGGGCGGCCACCAGCACGAGCATTTGCCGGAGATCGACAGTCAGACCGGCATCAGCGTGCTCGATTTCTACGTCGAGGCAGCCTGACGACACCGACCATGTGGGAGCTGGCTTGCCAGCGATAGCGGTAATCGCTGGCAAGCCAGCACCCACAGGGCCGCACAAGCCGCAATAAAAAGCCCGCGCCCTGATAACAGGACGCGGGCTTTTGCATTTCTGCGGTAAGGCTTACTCGCCCAGCACCTGACCGATGGTCGGGTCCTTGAACAGGCGGGTCAGCGCATCGCTGAGCACGTCACTGACCAGCTTGGTATTGGTTTCCTGGTTCGGCGCCATGCCGAAGCGCTGATCCAGAGACGCACCGTAACGGCCGCTGTAACGACGGTTGGCGTTGTTCACGTCGGCCTTGAAGGTGGCGCCGATGGTCGCTTCGGTGACGTACATGCCCTCTTTCGGCGACTGGTATTTCAGTTCCGCCAGGGTCACGGTCAGCTGCGGCGCATTGTAGGCATTCGGCGTCGGAGTGAAGCCGAGCAGACGCACGGCAGCTTCGGCCTGGGCCTGCAGTTTGGGCAGTACATCATTGCCGGTCACGGTGATGGCGCTGGTTTCCGGGTACAGGCCGCCGCGGGTGCCAAGGGTCTGGGTGCCACGCCCATCGACAACCCGCACCACCACCGGCTGGCCATGGCCGACGGGAGCGAGCTGGGCGGTGAGTTTCGGTTGCGGGCTGAGTTGTTGCGGACTATGGGCACAACCCACCAGGGTCAGGCTGGTCACAGCGATCAAACCGAACAACAAACGTTGCAACATGCTCATCTCTCCTGGAATGGCGACAAAGGGCGCCAGTATACCCAGCGCCCGCGGCGCCAGTCATCGGATCCCTGCAGGGTAAGACCCTTCTTTCATCCACGGATTCCGCTGTCATACGTACTTCATCATCACCGGCTTATCCTTGCGCCAGTCCCCACTAGGTACTTCGCCATGAACAGCTTCTGGTCCCTGCTCTTCAAGCGCCAGCCACAACGCCACTTCGCCCGCCTCGATGCCAGTGGCCTGTGCCAGGCATTCAAGTGCTGCGAGCTGCCGCCCGTCGGCGCCGGCTGGGTCGAAGTCAACGAGCCCGCGCTGTGCTGGCTGAACCGCCCCCTGCCCGCCAGCGCCCGGCTGGTGCAGCGTCGTCGTGGCAATCTGCTGCAGCGCACGCTGGCCGCCTGACGGGCGCGCAAGAAAAGTCTGCAATAAAGGCCATTTCTGCCCGCGACATCGTTATAATCTGCCCCCGATTATAAGGACGTCTCCTGATCGGGCCCCGCAACACCGCCAATGTCATGCATCGGCATTCCCAAGATCGCCCACAGAGAGCCGTTCACACAGGTCTTGCGCAGCCGGTGTGCCCGCTTTTTGGCCCTCCACGCTCTGCACTGAACCTGACGAGCCTGCCCTGCACGGCTCCTTTTTGAGGTTCACGACTCCAAAAGAGCGTGAAAAAACGGGTTTTCACAACTTCACAAGAGTGTGGCGAGCATGAACAGTCTGGTATGTGCAAAAGCATCATCAGTACCCCTGGCAGCTTCAAGCAGTGGGTATCGGCCCTCATCCGAGGTGAACGACTGAGGCCGGTCCACAGCGCACGACGGGCACCTCGACCATAAGTCGAATTGCCGAACCGGTCGCTGGATGCGTTCATATGCAACGTAGAGAGCCCGGTTGGCAGTGTCCGTGAACGTTGGAAAAACTGTGAAGTAGCGGATAGGGCATTCCGGCGGGTCCGGGGTCCTATGCTGTCAATTAGGTGCTGATGATTTTGGAGATGCGTTAATGGCGCAGAACGAAGCAGTCGATGTAGTACTGGTGGGCGCGGGCATCATGAGTGCCACCCTGGCCGTGCTGCTCAAGGAACTCGACCCGGCGATCAGGCTGGAAGTCGTCGAGTTGATGGATTCGGGTGCCGCGGAAAGTTCCAATCCGTGGAACAACGCCGGTACCGGCCATGCCGGGCTGTGTGAACTGAACTACACGCCTCAGGCTGCCGACGGCAGCATCGACATCAAGAAAGCGGTGCACATCAACACCCAGTTCGAGGTTTCCCGGCAATTCTGGGCCTACCTGAGCAAGAAAGGCGCGTTCAGCTCGCCGCGGGCGTTCATCAACCCCGTGCCGCACCTGAGCTACGTCGAGGGTGAGAAAGGCATGGCCTTCCTCAAGAAGCGCTACGAGTTGCTCAAGCAGCACCACGCCTTCGCCGAAATGGAATACACCGAAGACCATGCGGTGATGAAGGACTGGATGCCGCTGATGATGCCGGGCCGCCCGGCGGACCAGAAGATCGCCGCGACCCGCGTCATGAAAGGCACCGACGTCAACTTCGGCGCCCTGACCAACAAGCTGCTCAAGCACCTGGGCAACGCTGCGGACGCGCAGGTCAAGTATTCCAAGAAGGTTACCGGCCTGCGCCGTAACGGCAGCGGCTGGACTGTCACCGTCAAGGACGTGAACAGCGGCAGCAGCCGTGACGTCGATGCCCGCTTCGTGTTCCTCGGCGCCGGTGGCGCGGCCCTGCCGCTGCTGCAGATGTCGGGCATCCCGGAAAGCAAGGGCTTCGGTGGCTTCCCGGTCAGCGGCCAGTGGCTGCGTTGCGACAATCCGGAAATCGTCAAGCAGCACCAGGCCAAGGTCTACAGCCAGGCCGCCGTGGGCGCTCCGCCAATGTCGGTACCACACCTCGATACCCGCGTTGTCGATGGCAAGAAATCCCTGCTGTTCGGCCCATACGCCGGCTTCACCACCAAGTTCCTCAAGCACGGCTCGTTCCTCGACCTGCCGCTGTCGGTGCGCATGGGCAACATCGGCCCGATGCTGGCCGTAGCCCGCGACAACATGGACCTGACCAAGTACCTGGTCAGTGAAGTGATGCAGTCGATGGAACAGCGCCTGGACTCCCTGCGCCGCTTCTATCCGGAAGCGAAAGCCGAGGACTGGCGCCTGGAAGTGGCTGGCCAGCGCGTGCAGATCATCAAGAAGGACCCGAAGAAAGGCGGCATCCTGCAGTTCGGTACCGAACTGGTGGCTGCACAGGACGGCTCGCTCGCCGCGCTGCTGGGTGCTTCGCCAGGCGCCTCGGTGACCGTGTCGATCATGCTGGAACTGATCGAGCGCTGCTTCGCCGACAAGGCCAAGGGTGCCTGGGCCGAGAAGCTCAAGGAAATCTTCCCCGCCCGGGAGAAAGTCCTGGCGGCCGACGCCGAGCTGTACCACAAGGTCGCGGCCTACAACGACGAGGCCCTGGGCCTGGTCGAAAGCAGTCCGGCGCCTAGCTACGCCTGATCTGCTCCCATGAAAAAACGCCCATCTGGGCGTTTTTTCATGCCTGGGATTCATGGAAACTTCATCGCTGGCAAGCCAGCTCCCACAGTGATCGAGTGCTCCGCCGGACCTGTGGGAGCTGGCTTGCCAGCGATGAGGCCATCAGCCACACCACAAATTCAGGCCCCTGGAGATCAACCCCGGGCCTTGTCGATGATCTCGATATATTCCGGCGCATTGCGCTGGTCGGCGATCACCTCGACGAAGGTCTTGCCGTGCTCGTCTTTGCCGTCCAGGTCATAACCTGCCTCGACGAAGAAACCGACGAAGCGCTCGAAGTCGTCGATGCGCATGCCCCGGTAGCCCTTGATCAGCTTGTGATGCGAAGGGGAGCCCTGGCCCTCGGCCGGCTCGTACTGGAGGAAGGATTTGACGTAGTCGTCGCTGATTTCGTCGCCAATCACCTGCTTCTTGTCTTTACGCATTACCGACTCCAACTGAACCATCAAGGACATTTTCCAATGGGCCGGGAGTGTACCCCGCCGCTCAGCGCGTGCGAAGGGTTCCGGTATGCAGGTCGGCCCAGATATGCCCGTTGGCGTAGCTGAGGAACTGGACGTAGACGATGTCGTTGCGCAGCAGGTCGAGGATCACCTGGTACTGCGCCGGCGCATAGTTGAGGGTCAGGGTGCGGGTTGTGCTGTCGTAGGCCGGTTTGCGCAGGCTCTTGCCCTCGCCGTCGAAGCTGATGACCACCTGGCTGATGCTGGCGCCCTGGTTCAGCGGCTTGCCCTTGAGGCGCATGGTCAGCGACGAGGTGATCGGCAACGGCTGCTGGCTGGACTGGCGCTGGTTGCCCACCACCACCGAATAGCTGGTGACCTGCAACAGTTGCTGGCTTTCCGGAGCATCCTGGCGTACGGCCAGTTCATCCGGCGGCAGGAATTGGCCATGCATCGGTGCAGCAGCAACAGGAAGAGCTAGGAACAGGAGAAGCGGGAGGATCGCACGCATGACAGGCTCCTTGAAGGCGGCCTGGCACTCTAGCATGGCAAAAGGGCCCCGGCGGGGCCCTTGTGGGTCAATCGAACTGCGCAAGCATCCAGGCTTGATAGGCTGCCACTTCCGGCTCGCCTTCCCGCGGCGCCCAGGGCGCCATGTCGCCGTCGGCCACCGGACGATAAGGCCCGGCCTTGCACTCGAACATCACGCTGTCGCGTTCGAGCACCACCAGGCCATGGAAAATCCCCGGCGGCAGGTCGACGCCCAGGCAGTTCCCACCCGGCTCCAGGATACGCTTGTCGATGACCGTGCCCGCCTCGTCGAAAATCAGCAGGCCCAGCTTGCCCTTGAGCACGATCAGGGTTTCCGCCTTGTCCAGCGCCTGGTGGCGATGTGGCGGGATGTAGGTTTCGGGCTGCAGGCCGACCGCCATCCGGTGGCACGGATCTTCCATTGCATGGAAATTATGGTGCTGACGTCCGCGTGGGCTCTGCCCGGCCTTCTGCGCGACATCGGCAAACAGCGTTTGATCGAGGAACTGGGTGTTGCTCACGGTTTCAGAGTCCTTTGACGGCATAGATGCCATTGGCGTTGCGCCAGTAGCCTTTGTAATCCATACCATACCCGAAGACGTAGCGATCGACGCAGCTCAGCCCGGTGAAATCGGCCTTCAGGCCAGGGCTGGCCTTGCGCTCATGGTCCTTGTCGATCAATACCGCCGTATAGACGTTGCGCGCCCCGGCATGGCGGCAGAAATCAAGAATCGCGCTGAGGGTATGACCTTCGTCGAGGATGTCGTCGATGATCAGCACGTCGCGGTCGATGAACGAGACTTCCGGCTTGGCCTTCCAGAACAGGTCGCCGCCACTGGTCTGGTTGCGGTAGCGGGTGGCGTGCAGGTAGGAGGCTTCCAGCGGGAATTGCAGCTGGGTCAGCAGTTTGCCAGCGAAGATCAGGCCGCCATTCATCACGCAGAACACCACCGGATTGCTCTCGGCGAGCTTTTCGCTGATTTCCACGCCGACGCGGACGATCGCCGCTTCGACTTCGGCTTCGCTGTGCAGGCAGTCGGCTTCCCGCATGACTTGGCGGATGTGCTCGAGATCAGCGGACATGAATGCTCTCCAGGTGGTCAGGTTTTGGAAAAGCGGGCAAAGGTACGCATCCACACGCACCAGATCAAGCATTTATGGACTAACGTCCTGTATGCCTATAGGAGCACGTGGACGAATAGATTAATCTAGCGCGGTTTTTTTGCCCGCATTCCGGAGCCCTCCCCTATGCCCATCCGTGAGATCCGCCATCCGCTGATCCGCCACAAGCTCGGCCTGATGCGCCGCGCTGATATCAGCACCAAGAACTTTCGCGAACTCGCCCAGGAAGTCGGCGCGCTCCTGACCTACGAGGCCACCCAGGACCTGCCCCTGGAAAGCTATGAAATCGATGGCTGGTGCGGCAAGGTCCAGGCCGAGAAGATCGCCGGCAAGAAGATCACCGTGGTTCCGATCCTGCGCGCCGGCATCGGCATGCTCGACGGCGTGCTGAGCCTGATCCCGGGCGCCAAGGTCAGTGCCGTGGGCGTGGCACGCAACGAGGAAACCCTCGAAGCGCACACCTACCTGGAAAAACTCGCGCCGGAAATCGACCAGCGCCTGGCCCTGATCATCGACCCGATGCTGGCCACCGGCGGTTCCATGGTCGCCACCATCGACCTGCTCAAGCGCGCCGGCTGCAAGGACATCCGTGCGATGGTCCTGGTCGCGGCGCCGGAAGGCATCGCCGTGGTGGAAAAAGCCCACCCCGACGTACAACTCTTCACGGCTTCGATCGACCAGCGCCTGAACGAAGACGGCTACATCATTCCCGGCCTGGGCGACGCCGGCGACAAGATCTTCGGTACCAAGCAGAAGGACGCCTGAGCATGCAGGACGAGTTCAACGACCCGCTGTGGCGGCAGATCGTCTCGGGCGCGCAGATGCTCTTCGTGGCCTTCGGCGCCCTGGTGCTGATGCCGCTGATCACCGGCCTGGACCCGAACGTGGCACTGTTCACCGCAGGCCTGGGAACCATCCTGTTCCAGGTGGTGACCGGCCGTCAGGTCCCGGTGTTCCTCGCCTCCAGCTTCGCCTTCATTACCCCGATCATCCTCGCCAAGGGCCAGTTCGGCCTGGCCGAGACCATGGGCGGGGTGATGGCCGCCGGCTTCGTCTACACCTTCCTGGGCCTGGCGGTGAAGATCAAGGGCACCGGTTTCATCGACCGCCTGCTGCCGCCGGTGGTGATCGGCCCGGTGATCATCGCCATCGGCCTGGCCATGGCGCCGATCGCGGCGAACATGGCCATGGGCAAGGCCGGTGACGGCAGCGTCCTGATGCCGTACAGCACGGCGATGATGATTTCCATGCCAGCGCTGCTGACCACCCTGATCGTCGCCGTGTTCGGCAAGGGCATCTTCCGCCTGGTGCCGATCATCGCCGGCGTGCTGGTGGGCTTCGCGCTGTCCTTCGCCTTTGGCGTGGTCGATGTGGCCAGGATCGCCGCGGCGCCTTGGCTGGAACTGCCGAAGTTCACCGCCCCGGCGTTCAATTGGCAGGCCATCCTGTTCATCGTCCCGGTCGCCCTGGCTCCGGCGATCGAGCATATCGGCGGAGTGATCGCAGTGGGCAGCGTGACCGGTCGCGATTACCTGAAGACCCCGGGCCTGCATCGCACGCTGCTGGGCGACGGCATCGCCACCACCACTGCCGGCCTGTTCGGCGGCCCGCCCAACACCACCTACGCCGAAGTCACCGGCGCGGTGATGCTGACCAAGAACTACAACCCGAAGATCATGACCTGGGCGGCGATCTTCGCCATCGTCCTGGCCTTCATCGGCAAGTTCGGTGCGCTGTTGCAAAGCATCCCGGTACCGGTGATGGGCGGGATCCTCTGCCTGCTGTTCGGCTCCATCGCGGCGGTGGGCATGAATACCATGATCCGCCACAAGATCGACCTGAGCGAAGCACGCAACCTGGTGATCGTCTCGGTGACCCTGGTGTTCGGTATCGGCGGCGTGCTGGTCGGCAGCGGCGACGGCCCGGACGACTGGGGCCTGAAGGGCATCGCCCTGTGCGCCATCGTGGCCATCGGCCTGAACCTGCTGCTGCCGGGCAACGATAGCTGGAAAAAGAAAGTGATGGACGATCACCTGCCGTGATCCGGTTGATCCTCCGTTAAACGAAGAAGGGGCTGCATATGCAGCCCCTTCTTCGTTTCAGGTCAGGCCCGCTCGCAGAGCGTGGTCAGGGCCTCGATCCATTGCGGATGGTCATTGAGGCACGGCACCAGGGTAAGCTCCTCGCCGCCCGCCTCGATGAACTGCTCGCGGCCGCGGTCACCGATCTCCTCCAGGGTCTCGATGCAATCGGCGACGAAGGCCGGGCACATCACCAGCAGCTTCCTGGTTCCGCCCTTGGCTAGCTCATCAAGGCGCGTTTCGGTGTAAGGCTCGATCCACTTGGCCCTGCCCAGGCGCGACTGGAACGATACCGACCATTTGCCGTCCGGCAGGCCCATCTGCCGGGCGAACGCCTCGGCGGTGCGCAAGCACTGGGCACGGTAACAGACGGCAAGGGTCTCGGCCGAGGCGTTGCGACAGCAGTCGGCATTCTGCAGGCAGTGATTGCCGGTAGGATCGACTTTTTTCAGATGCCGTTCCGGCAGGCCATGGAAACTCAGCAACAGGTGGTCGAACGCCTGTTGCAGGTACGGCCTGGCACTGGCGACCAGCGCATCGATGTACTCGGGCTGGTCATAGAACGGACGCAACTCGCGCATCTCCAGCGGCAGTTTCTGCTCGCGGATGGTGGCCCTGGCCTGCTCCACCACGGTCGTCACCGTGCTGTCGGCGAACTGCGGATAAAGCGGCGCCAGGGTCACCTTGCGCACGCCCTGGGCGGCAAGGCGATGCAGGACCGTCGGCAGCGCCGGCTCGCCGTAGCGCATGGCGATTTCAACCGGGCCATGACGCCAATGAGGACGCATCGCCTCCTGCAGGCGCCGGGTCAGCACCACCAACGGCGAACCCTCCGGCCACCAGATGGAGGCATAGGCGTGGGCCGACTGTTCCGGGCGCTTGATCAGGATCAGCGACACCAGCAGACGCCGAACCGGCCACGGCAGGTCGATGACATACGGGTCCATCAGGAACTGGTTGAGATAACGGCGCACATCGGCGACGGAAGTGGACGCCGGTGAACCCAGGTTGACCAGCAGCAGAGCATGATCGGTCATGCAACATCCTTTTCAGAGGCGCGCAGACAAGTCGTCCAGCGCCGATTGCACATCGTTGAAACGGAAGGTGAAACCCGCCGCCAGCGCCCGGACCGGCCGGGCCCGCTGGCCGCCGAGCAGCAGCGTGGACAACTCGCCCAGCCCGGCCTTGAGCACCAGCGCCGGCAACGGCATGAAGGCCGGACGATGCAGCGCCCGCCCCAGGCGCCGGGCGAACTCGCGATTGCGCACCGGCTCCGGAGCGCAGGCATTATAAGGACCGCTGGCGTCCTCGTGCTGCAAGAGAAAATCGATCAGGGCGATTTCGTCGTCCATATGGATCCATGGCATCCATTGCCGACCATCACCGATAGGCCCGCCCAGCCCGAGCTTGAACGGCAGGCGCAGGCGCGACAAAAAGCCGCCCTCGGCGGACAGCACCAGCCCGGTCCTGAGCAATGCCACGCGAATGCCCAGGGCCTCGGCACGCAGGGCGGTTTCTTCCCAGGCGATGCACAATTGGCTGGCGAAGTCTTCCTTCACCGGTCGCGACGCTTCGGTCAGCTCGCGTTCGCCACCGTCGCCATACCAGCCCACCGCCGAGCCCGACAGCAGCACCGACGGTCGCTGCTGTCGCCGCTCGAGCCAGGTGAGCAGGTGCTCGGTCAGGGTGATCCGGCTTCCCCACAGCTGTGCGCGCCGGGCCGCGGTCCAAGGGCGATCGGCAATCGGTGCACCGGCCAGGTTGACCACCGCATCCAGCGTCCCGTCGCCGTAGTCGGGTAATTGGCCAATGCCCCGAACTCCTGCGCCACAAAGCTTTCCAACCTCATCGGGGCGCCGGCTCCAGACGGTCAGGGTGTGCCCCTGATCCTGCCAATGACGACACAACCGCTGTCCAATAAGGCCTGTACCGCCGGTCAGCAATATATTCATGGCCGTGTCCTCTCTGTGGCGTGGGCTGGTCTATTTTTAAGAGCAAGGCACTTTTTTGACCGTTCACTCTGGGATAAACATAGGCCAACCTGTTGTAACGAGCCGGTTAATCTTATACACAATGCCAGGGTTGTACAGGTTTTATTGACAGCGAGGCTGTCCGTACACATCACGGGTTCGAAGAGGCCATCATGACTGTACCTATCGCCATCATCGGTGCCGGCATCGCCGGACTCTCCGCAGCGCAGGCATTGCAGAAGCAGGGGCTGGCCGTTCACCTGTTCGACAAGGGCCACGGCAGCGGCGGGCGCATGGCCAGCAAGCGCAGCGACGCCGGCGCGCTGGACCTCGGCGCGCAATACTTCACCGCGCGCGACCGGCGCTTCGTCGAGCAGGTCCAGCACTGGCAGGACAAGGGCTGGGTCGCCGAGTGGAAACCGCAGCTGTACAACTATCGCGACGGCCAGTTGACCCCGTCCCCCGACGAACAGACGCGCTGGGTCGGCGTGCCGCGCATGAGTGCGATCACCCGTGGCCTGCTCAAGGATGTCACGGTGAACTTCAGTTGCCGTATCAGCGAAGTGTTTCGCGGCAAGCACTACTGGCACCTGCAGGACACCGACGGCTGCAGCCATGGCCCGTTCAGCCGGGTCATCGTTGCCGTTCCCGCCCCCCAGGCCACGCCGTTGCTGGCAGCCACGCCGAAACTCGCCGCTGTCGTGGCAGGCGTGCAGATGGAGCCGACCTGGGCCATCGCCCTCGGCTTCGACACGCCGCTCGATACGCCGATGCAAGGCTGCTTCGTCCAGGGTTGCGCCCTCGACTGGCTGGCGCGCAACCGCAGCAAGCCGGGCCGCGACGAGCACCTCGACACCTGGGTCCTGCATGCCACTTCGAGCTGGAGCAAGCAGCACATCGACCTGCACAAGGAGGCCGTGATCGAGCAGTTGCTGGGCGACTTCGCCGAACTGGTCGGCTGCGCCGTGCCCGCCCCGAGCTTCACCCTGGCGCACCGCTGGCTGTACGCCCGTCCCGCCGGCAGCCATGAATGGGGCGTGCTGGCCGATGCCGACCAAGGCCTATATGCCTGCGGCGACTGGTGCCTGTCCGGTCGGGTCGAGGGGGCCTGGCTCAGCGGCCAGGAAGCGGCGCGTCGGCTGATTGAACACCTGGAATAAACCCTGCGGGCATTGCGACCTCTACAGGGATATTGACTTGTACAACCTTGGGCCTATGCTAGGCGTAAGTTGTACATATTTTTATCTTTGTACAAGAAAGGTTGTCGTCGCATGTCCCACATCAAGCCAAAAATAGCCCTCAGCGCCTGCCTTGCCGGGGCAGAAGTCCGCTTTAACGGTGGCCACAAGCAGTCCCGTTTGTGTACCGATGTGCTGGCCGAGCACTTCGAGCTGCTGCCCGTCTGTCCGGAAGTGGCCATTGGCCTTGGTACGCCACGCGCGGCGATCCATCTCAGCGGTGACCCGGAAAATCCCCGGGCCGTTGGCAGCCGTGATCCATCCCTGGACGTTTCCGACGCGCTGCGCGCCTACGCCGAGCAAACCGCAGCGGAACTGGACGACATCTGCGGCTACATCTTCATGCAGAAATCTCCGTCCTGCGGCCTGGAGCGCATCAAGGTCTACCAGGCCAACGGCTATCCGGCACGGCAGCTCTCCAGCGGCCTCTACGCCGCCCGCTTCCGCGAACTGCGCCCCGACCTGCCACTGGAAGAAGAAGGCCGCCTGCACGACCCGGTGCTGCGGGAAAACTTCATTACCCGGGTACTGGCCTATGCCGACTGGCAGCGTTTGCGCAGCGAGGGGCTGAGCAGGCATGCACTGATCGCCTTCCACTCGCGCTACAAGTACCAGTTGATGGCGCACAACCCCGAACAATACAAGGTACTCGGCAAGCTGCTCGGCAGCATGACGCGCCAGGACGATCCCGAGGAACTGGGCACGCGCTATTTCAGCCAGTTGATGAGCGCCCTGTCGCGCTGTGCCAGCCGTGGCACCCATGGCAACGTGCTGATGCACCTGAGCGGCTATCTGCGGGACTTCCTCGGGCCACAGGACAAACAGGAAATCCGCCGCCTGATCGATCAGTACATGGCCGGCGTGGTACCGCTGGTAGTGCCGATGACCCTGCTCAAGCATCATCTGCGACATCACCCCGATCCCTACCTGCTGGCCCAGGTCTACCTGCAACCGCATCCGGAAAACCTGAGCCTGCGCAATGCCATCTGATCAACTGCTGCCAATCCGCGAAATCGCCCGCCTCACCGGGGTCAACCCAGTCACCCTGCGCGCCTGGGAACGACGTTATGGCCTGGTGGTGCCACAGCGCACCAGCAAGGGCCATCGCTTGTATAGCAGCGACCAGGTACAGCGGATACAGGCCATCGTGTCCTGGCTCAACCGCGGTGTCGCGGTCAGCCAGGTCCTGCCGTTGCTGGACGCCGATCCGCCACCGGCAGGGCGCAATACGGGAGATGACTGGTCCGTGCTGTCGGCACACCTGAGCAACTGCATCGCCCACCTTGGCGAACGTCAGCTCGACCAGCAGTTCAACCAGGCCATGGCGCTGTATCCGGCGGCCACCCTGTGCGAACAACTGCTGCTGCCGTTGCTGGACCAACTGGAAGTGCGCTGGCAGGTTCACCCTTGTGCCCAGGTGGAACGGGCATTTTTCTACAGTTGGCTGCGCAGCAAGCTGGGCTTGCGGGTCTACCACAACAACCGCCAGCTCAACGGTGTGCCGGTGCTTCTGCTCAGCACCGGCAACCTGGCCATCGATCCGCACCTGTGGCTGTGCGCCTGGCTGGTCAGCGATGCTGGCTGCCCAGTGGAGGTCTTCGATCTCCCGCTGCATGGGCGCGACCTGGCCATGGCAGCAGAACGTCTCGGCGCCGGGGCATTGCTGCTCAGCGTCAATACCGTTGCGGACTGCGAGCAACTGCGTCGCGACCTGAACCCGCTCGAGGTGCCGAAACTCCTGTTCGGCGCTGCTGTCATCCTTCATAAGCAAGCATTGGGCGACGACCCAGGCTGGCATTTGCTCGATACGCCATTGGCGGCACAGCGTTGCCTGCACGGCCTGGGAGCGCTTGCTGCCCCTATCTCCACGGAAACCCTGAATGCAACTGATCTGGCTGCGCAACGACCTGCGAATCCATGACAACACCGCACTGTGCGCCGCCAGCGAACGCGGGCCGACCCTGGCCCTGTGGCTGGTCAGCCCCGGGCAATGGAAAGAACACGACGACGCGCCGTGCAAGGTGGATTTCTGGCTGCGCAACCTGCGCGAACTCCAGGAAGCACTGGCCCACTACAACATCCCGCTGTTGATCCGCCATGCCGAGCACTGGCGAGACGCGCCACAGGTGGTGCTGGAGGTCTGCCAGGCACACGGCGTGCAGGATGTGCACGTCAACGAGGAATACGGCATCAACGAAACGCGGCGTGACCGCCAGGTTGGCGAGCTGCTGCAGCGTCACGACATTCGCCTGCACAGCCACCTCGACCAGTTGCTGTTCAAGCCGGGCACGGTGCTGACCAGGAACGATGGTTACTTCAAGGTCTTCACCCAGTTCCGCAAGGCCTGTTACCAGCGCCTGCACCATGCTCTGCCCCCGTTGCAGCGGCTACCGCGCAAGCAGGACAGGCCAGCAGCAACCAATGATGCCATTCCCGAAGCCATCGAAGGCTTCGCGCTCCCCTGCGACACGCTGCGCGATCTATGGCCGGCAGGAGAACGCCACGCCCGCAAGCGTCTGGAGGATTTCGCCCAGGACGCCATGGCCGACTATCCCGAGCAGCGCGATATACCGTCGGTGGACGGCACCAGCCAGCTTTCGCCCTATCTCGCGGCCGGCGTGGTCTCGGTGCGCCAGTGCCTGCACGCGGCGCTGGCGCACAATCACGGCGAGTTCGAGAGCGGCAACCCCGGCGCGGTTACCTGGATCAACGAACTGCTCTGGCGCGAGTTCTACAAGCATGTGCTGACGGGGTATCCACGGGTTTCCCGTCACCGCGCCTTCCGTCCGGCCACCGAGGCAGTGCAATGGCGCGATGCCCCCGAAGATCTCAAGGCCTGGCAGGAAGGCCGCACCGGCGTGCCGATCGTCGACGCCGCCATGCGGCAACTGCTCGCCACGGGCTGGATGCATAACCGTCTGCGTATGGTCGTGGCGATGTTCCTGAGCAAGAACCTGCTGATCGACTGGCGCAAGGGTGAAGCATTCTTCATGCGCCACCTGATCGACGGCGACCTCGCCGCCAACAACGGTGGCTGGCAATGGAGCGCCTCGACCGGAACCGATTCAGTGCCATATTTTCGGGTATTCAATCCGGTGAGTCAGTCGGAACGCTTCGACAAAAAGGGGCGCTTCCTGCGACACTGGCTGCCGGAGCTGAAAGACCTCGACGACAAGGAAATCCACAGCCCCGGCGGCCTGTTTTCGGTAAGGGGTTATCCACAACCCATTGTCGATCTGGGCATGAGCCGCCGCAGGGCCATCGAGGCATTCAAACAACTCCCGAAAGAACAAGAAGTAGAGTACTAACGTGACAACCGAGCACAGCAAACGAATCTGGGTCACCGGCGCCAGCAACGGCCTCGGTCATGCATTGGCCTTGCACCTGCTTGCCCTCGGTCACCGTGTGGCAATCAGCGGGCGGACGCCCTTCGAGCCCCTGCCAGAGCACCTGATCCCCGGCTGCCTGGAGCTGCACGGCAACCTCGCCGAGGCCACCGACGCCGAAGCCATGAGCGTGCGCATCCAGCAAGAATGGGGTGCGCTGGACCTGCTGATCCTCAATGCGGGTACCTGCGATTACCTCGACGGAGCGTCCAGCGGTACGGCGATGTTCGAAGCGCTGATCACCAGCAACGTCAGCGCCAGCACCTATTGCCTGGGCAACGCCGTGCCGCTGCTGCTGGCCGGCAGGAAGCCGCATGTCGTGGGGATCCTCAGCAGCATCACCGCGCTTCAGCAGCATGAAGGCAGCCAAAGTCCCACGGCACATAACAGCCTGGGCCAGTGGTTCAGCGAAATGCGCAGTCGCCTGGCGCCACAGGAAATAGACCTGACCCTGGTTACGCCGCAAACCGTGAAGAAGCCGGTGATCTCGACGATCGCTCTGCCGCAGCGGTGGACGGCAGACACGGCGGCGTTGGCAATCATCGACCGGCTGCCGCAGCGAATGCCGGAGATGGTGCTGGAAGCCATGTCGGTAAGCAGCCTGTGGCCTTTGCGGCGAACCTGAGGGCCTCATCGCTGGCAAGCCAGCTCCCACAGGGTTTGCGGTGCACGCGATCCCTGTGGGAGCTGGCTTGCCAGCGATGAGGCCCGTAAAAACGACACAAAAAAAGAAACCCCGCCATATCCGGCGGGGTTTCTTTCAATCCATCAAACTTCAGAGCGCCATGCGGTAATGCAGGGCAAAGCTTTCGACACCGTCGTTGGGCTGGCTGATGCCGGCGTTGGAGTAATGGATTGCCCGGACACCGACCTCATGCCCTCCAGCAAAGCGCAGACCGAAGCCTATGCGGTCCTCGAACTGGAAGGAGCCGCCCAGGTTGTTGCTTTCCAGCTTGGTGTGGGCGAATGCCGCGACGCCGATCCCCGCCTCGATGTAAGGTTTGACCGAACCGCCAGCGAACTCGTAGACGAATACCGGCGCGAACGACAGGCTGTGGTTGCTCGAGGTTTCGTCACCGTCCCAGTAGGTGTAGCCAGCATCCCAGTAGCCGGTCAGGCGACCGACGCTGGTCTGCCACCAGCTGGCGCCCCAGTTGGATTCCAGGCCGAGACGATAGGTCATGGTCGAATCGCTGGTCTGGCCGACTGCGAAGGTGATGTCCGCAGCCTGCGCGGTGAATGCTTGCCCCAGGGTTGCAACTGCAAATGCAGCCGCGCAAATCAGTTTCTTCATGAGAAACGTCCTTTATAGAAATCCTGCTTGTTGGTTTTTTGTCCCATCAGACAACGTATCAGAAATCAGCGCTTACAAAGGAGTTCAGTGGATTTTCGACTTTTTGTGAAAATTTTGTCGATTACCGGCAGAAGCTTCGCACAAGGTCTGATTTTTTCCACAACAACGGCAGGATGTTTCTCAAATGGTGGGGATCCGCGCTGGTCCAGAACTCTGCCGGCCGGGCGGGACCGGTGGCGAGCAGCTCGCGCTCGGCCAGCAGGCGCTGCAACTGGCGGGCGACTGCGGCCCCGGTGTCGATGATCGCTACGCTGGGCGGAACCATCTGGCTGAGCAGTGGACGCAGGAAGGGATAGTGGGTGCAGCCGAGGATAATGGTGTCGCAACCGGCAGCCAGCAAAGGCTCGACGTAGCCTTGCAGCAACTGGCGCAGCGCCGGGCTGTTCAGGTCACCCGACTCGATGCGCTCCACCAGGCCGGGGCATGGCTGGGTCACCACCTGGACATCGGTAGCGAAGCGATCGAGCAATGCCGCGAACTTGGCACTTTGCAAGGTACCGGTAGTGGCCAGCACGCCGACCACGCCGCTGCGGGTCGCTGCGGCCGCCGGCTTGACCGCAGGCTCCATGCCGACCAGCGGCCAGTGCGGGAATTGCTCGCGAAGGTCGGCGGCGGCGGCCACCGTCGCGGTATTGCACGCCAACACCAGGGCCTTGACGCCCTGCTCCTGGAAGAAACCGGCAACAGTGCGACAACGCTGACGGATGAACTCAGGGGATTTTTCCCCGTAGGGAATGTTCCCGCAATCGGCGACATACAGCAGCGACTCGTTGGGCAGCAGCCGGGCTATCTCGGCCAGGACCGAGAGGCCGCCGACGCCGGAATCGAATACGCCGACCGGCGCCGAGGCATCAACCATGTTGGCTCCCGCACACCGTGCAACCCGGATCGCGCTTGACCCTCAGCTCGCGGAAACGCGTGCCCAGGGCATCCACCAGCAACAGGCGCCCCACCAGCGGCTCGCCGAATCCGGCGAGCAGTTTCAACGCTTCCAGCGCCTGCAGGCTGCCGACCAGCCCGACCAGCGGCCCGACGACGCCAGCTTCGCTGCACGTCAGTTCCGCGTCGCTGCCGTGGCCGTAAAGACAGTGATAGCAGGGACTATCCGCGCGCCGTGGGTCGAACACCGACAACTGTCCTTCCAGACGGATCGCAGCGCCGCTGACCAGTGGCTTGCCGGCCTTGACGCAGGCCGCGTTGACCGCTTCACGAGTGCCGAAGTTGTCGGAGCAATCCAGCACCAGGTCGATTGCATCCACCGCTGCGGCAAGGGAGTCTGCGTCCAGCGCGCGAGGATGGGCGACCAGCCGGATATCCGGATTCAGCGCGCGCAAGCGGGCCAACGCTGAGTCCACCTTGGGCTGGCCGACCGTGCTGCCGTCATGGATGATCTGCCGCTGCAGGTTGGTCAGGTCGACCGTATCGAAATCCGCCAGGTGCAAGGTCCCGACTCCCGCCGCTGCCAGGTACAAGGCGACCGGCGAACCGAGACCGCCGAGCCCGACGATCAGGGCGCTGGCATTCTTCAAGCGCAACTGGCCGTCGATATCGATCTGCGCCAGCAAGATCTGCCGGCTGTAGCGCAGCAGTTCCTCGTCGGTCAGCACGGCAGGCGCCCCAGGGTGATGCGCTCGTGCGCATTGAGGTCAAGACGGCTTTCGATCTGCTCGAAGCCGTGTCGAGCCAGCAACTCGCGTACCGCCGCAGCCTGGTCGTAACCGTGCTCCAGCAGCAGCCAGCCGCCTTCGACCAGGTGCGCAGGCGCTTCGGCGACGATCTGGCGCAGATCGTCCAGGCCATCGGCGCCGGCCACCAGCGCACTGCTCGGCTCGAAACGCACGTCTCCGGCAACCAGGTGCGGGTCTTCGGCAGCGATATAGGGCGGATTGCTGATGACCAGCTCGAAACGCTGTCCGTCCAGGGCACTGAACCAGTGGCTTTGCAGCACCCTGACGTTGTCCAGTTGCAGGCGCTCGCGGTTGCGCTCGGCCAGGGCCACGGCCTCGGCCACGCGATCCACGGCGGTGACCTGCCATTCACGACGCTCGCTGGCCAGGGCCAGGGCAATGGCGCCGGTGCCGGTGCCGAGGTCGAGGACGCGGGCCTTGGCGGCAGGCTGCAGGGCCATGGCGGTTTCTACCAGCAGCTCGGTTTCCGGACGCGGGATCAGGGTATGCGGGGCAACTTCCAGATCAAGATTCCAGAAGCCTTGCTGGCCGAGGATATAGGCCACCGGCTCACCGGCACGGCGCCGTTGCAGATACCCGGCGAAGGTCTGCGCCGCCTCGCTGGCGACGATACGCTCCGGCCAGGTGTGCAGGTAGCTGCGGGTCTTGCCGATGGCTGCGGCCAGGAGCAATTCGCTGTCGAGGCGCGGTGTCGGCGAGTCGGGAAGCTCCGCGCTGCGGAGCAGGCTGGCGATAATGGTCATTCAATCACCCAGTGCGGCCAGTTGATCGGCCTGGTATTCCGCCAGCAACGGTTCGATCACGGCATCAACGCCCCCGCCAGGACTTCGTCCAGCGAATACAGGGTGAGGTTGATGCGGTGGTCGGTGACCCGGCCCTGTGGATAGTTGTAGGTACGGATCCGTTCCGAGCGGTCGCCGGAGCCGACCAGCAGCTTGCGCTCGGACGCCATGGCATTCTGCGCGGCGCTGGTCTGCATGTCGTTGAGCTTGGCCGACAGCCAGGACATCGCCCGGGCACGGTTCTTGTGCTGGGAGCGCTCTTCCTGGCACTCGACCACGATACCGGTGGGCAAGTGGGTGATACGGATCGCCGAGTCGGTCTTGTTCACGTGCTGGCCACCGGCACCGGAGGCGCGATAGGTATCCACACGCAGATCGGCCGGGTTGATCTCGATGGCGACCTGCTCGTCGGGCTCGGGCAGCACGGCAACGGTACAGGCGGAGGTATGGATGCGGCCCTGCGACTCGGTCTCGGGAACCCGCTGCACGCGGTGCGCGCCGGACTCGAACTTGAGCTTGCCGTACACCGCCTCGCCTTCGACCCGGGCGATGATTTCCTTGTAGCCGCCGTGTTCGCCCTCGTTTTCCGAGAGGATTTCCAGGCGCCAGCCGCGCCGCTCGGCGTAGCGCGAATACATGCGGAACAGGTCGCCGGAGAAGATCGCCGCCTCGTCGCCGCCGGTGCCGGCGCGGATTTCCAGGAATACGTTGCGTCCGTCGTTCGGGTCTTTCGGCAGGAGCATGCGTTGCAACTGGTCTTCCAGCGCCTGCAACTGCTCCTTGGCTTCACGGACTTCCTCGATGGCCATCTCGCGCAGGTCGGGGTCGCTGTCCTTGAGCAGGGCCTGCGCGCCCTCGAGATCATCCTGCAGCTTGCGCCATTGCACATACCCGGCGGCCACCGGCTCGACTTCGGCATATTCCCGGGAATAGGCGCGGAAGCGGGTCTGGTCGGAAATGACCTCGGCATCGCCGAGCAGCGCGGTCAGTTCCTCGAAGCGGTCCTGGAGGATCTCCAGTTTTTTCAGCAGCGACGCTTTCATTGCGGGGTTTTATCCGTGGGGCCCTCGTTGAGGGCAAAGAGTTCCTGGGCCATGGCCAGCGCATCGACGCGGCCCTCGGCGGAGAGCTTTTTCAGTTGCACGCTGGGAGCGTGCAACAGCTTGTTGGTCAGGCCGCGGGCGAGCTGCACCAGCACGTCCTCGGCGCTGGCGCCGTTGGCCAGCAGGCGCTGGGCCTTTTGCAATTCCTCGTCGCGCAGCCGTTCGCTCTGCTGGCGATAGGCGCGCAATACATCCACCGCTGCCAGTTCGCGCAGGCGCGACATGAAGTCCTCGACGCCGGCGCAGACCAGCTCCTCGGCGGCCTGGGCAGCGCCCTGGCGGCTCTTGAGGTTTTCCGCGACGACATCGTGCAGGTCATCGACCGTATAGAGGTAGACGTCGTCCAGTTCCCCCACTTCCGGCTCGATATCCCGGGGCACGGCGATGTCGACCATGAAGATCGGCTTGTGCCGGCGCTGTTTCAGGGCGCTCTCCACCGCGCCTTTGCCGAGGATCGGCAACTGGCTGGCGGTGGAACTGATGACGATATCGCTGTTGACCAGTTCCTGTGGAATGTCCGCCAGCAGCACCGCACGGGCGCCGAACTGCTCGGCCAGGGTGCTGGCACGCTCCAGGGTCCGGTTGGCCACCACGATGCGCCGCACGCCCTGCTCATGCAGGTGGCGGGCGACCAGGGTGATGGTTTCGCCTGCGCCGATCAGCAGCGCCTGGCTGCGCCCCAGGTCACTGAAGATCTGTCGGGCCAGGCTCACCGCGGCGAAGGCTACCGATACCGGGTTCTCGCCGATCGCGGTGTCGGTGCGCACCTGCTTGGCCGCGTTGAAGGTGGCCTGGAACAGGCGCCCCAGCAGCGGGCCGATGGTACCGGCCTCGCGCGCCACGGCGTAGGCCGACTTCATCTGGCCGAGGATCTGCGGCTCGCCGAGCACCAGCGAGTCGAGCCCGGATGCGACCCGCATCATGTGCCGGACCGCGTCGTGGTCCTCATGGATGTAGGCGCTGGCCCGAAGCTCCTCGACGCTCAGCTGATGATAATCGGCCAGCCAGCGCAGGACGCTGTCGGCCGCCAGGTGGTCCTGCTCGATGTACAGTTCGCTGCGATTGCAGGTCGAAAGGATCGCGGCTTCGCGGCTGGCGGTCAGTCGACAGAGCTGCTGCAAGGCTTCGACCAGCTGCTCGGGGGTAAACGCCACGCGCTCGCGTACGTCTACCGAGGCAGTCTTATGGTTGATACCGAGGGCAAGAAAGGCCATTCAAGGTCGCTGGTTGTGACGTGAAGCCGATAATTGTCCTACTTCGCTGGATCGAGAACAACCACCGCTCGCGATTGTCTCTATAGACTGTATGCATAACGCCATCGCGAAGTGGGTTTGCCCAGGCGCTTGTGTCATGATGGCCCGACCGCAGGTTAGTCGCTCAAAATCCTCATTATGAATAGATCTTCCGCGTTGCTGCTCGCCCTCGCCCTGCTCCAGGGCTGCCAGGCCCTGCCGGGTTCCGGGGAGGCCTCGTCGCCTGCCGCCGAGCAAGCCGCCGCGCCGGCGGCCAGGCCAGAGCCGACGGTGTATGGCTCGTTCACCCAGGACACGCTCTACAGCCTGCTGGTCGCGGAACTGGCCGGGCAGCGCAATCGCTTCGACATCGCCCTGGACAACTATATGGTCCAGGCCGAGAAGACCCAGGACGCCGGCGTTTCCGAGCGCGCCTTCCGCATTGCCGAATACCTGGGCGCCGACCAGTCGACGCTGGAGGCTTCGCTGCTGTGGGCAAAGAACGACCCGGAAAACATCGATGCCCAGCGTGCCGCCGCCATCCAGCTTGCCCGCGCAGGGCGCTACGATGATTCCATGAGTTATATGGAGAAGGTCCTGCAGGGCCAGGGCGATACCCATTTCGACTTCCTTGCCCTGTCGGCTGCGGAAACCGACCAGGACACCCGCGACGGCCTGCTCAAGAGCTTCGATCGCCTGCTGCAGAAATACCCCGACAACAGCCAGCTGGTATTCGGCAAGGCCCTGCTTCTGCAACAGGACGGCAAATCCGAGGAGGCCCTGGCCCTGCTCGAAGCCCATCCGCCGCAGCAGGACAGCGAAATCGCCCCGGTCCTGCTGCGCGCACGCCTGCTGCAAAGCCTCGACCGCGGCGGTGAAGCCCTGCCGTTGCTGCGCAAGAGCATCGCGCGCAACCCCGACGACAAGCGCCTGCGCCTGACCTACGCCCGCATGCTGGTCGAGCAGGACCGCATCGACGATGCCAAGAACGAATTCGCCAGCCTGCTCCAGCAATACCCGGACGACGACGAACTGCGTTATTCCCTGGCCCTCGTCAGCCTCGAGGCCAAGGCCTACGACGAGGCGTCCGGCTACCTGCAGGACCTGATCGACCGTGACAGCCACGTCGATGCCGCGCACCTCAACCTCGGGCGCATCCGCGAAGAGCGCAACGACCTCGAAGGTGCCCTCAGCGAATACGCCCAGGTCGGCGCCGGCAACGATTACCTGCCGGCGCAACTGCGCCAGGCCGATATCCTTATCGCCAACGGCCGTACCGACGAAGCCATCCGCCGCCTCGACCAGGCCCGCGACAGCCAGCCCGACTACGCCATCCAGCTGTACCTGATCGAAGCCGAGACCCTGGGCAACAACGGCAAGGAAGACCAGGCCCGACGCGTCCTCGATAACGCCATCAAGCAGTATCCGGACGATCTCAACCTGCTCTATACCCGGGCCATGCTCGCCGAGAAGCGCGACGATCTGGCGCAGATGGAAAAAGACCTGCGCGCCATCATCACCCGCGAGCCGGAAAACGCCATGGCCCTCAACGCCCTTGGCTACACCCTCGCCGATCGCACCACGCGCTACGCCGAAGCCCGGCAATTGATCGAAAAAGCCCACCAACTGACCCCCGACGACCCGGCCGTGCTCGACAGCCTGGGCTGGGTCAATTACCGCCTGGGCAACCTGGACGAGGCCGAGCGCCTGCTGCGCCGTGCCCTGGAGCGCTTCCCCGACCACGAAGTCGCTGCCCACCTGGGCGAAGTGCTCTGGGCCAACGGCAAGCAACGCGAAGCCCGCCAGGTCTGGGCCAAGGCCTTCGAAGCCCAGCCCGACAGCACTATCCTGCGCAAGACCATCCTGCGCCTGACCGGATCCGAGACCCTTTAAGCCTATGTTTTTGCGCCACCTGCTCACCTTCAGCCTGATTGCCCTGCTCGCCGGTTGCGCCGGCTTCGGTTCCAAGGAAGCCGTCCAGGGCCAGGGCAGTCCACAACTGTGGAAAGAACATAAAGCCCGGTTGAGCACCCTCGACGGCTGGCAGATCAACGGCAAGGTCGGCATCCGCGCGCCGAAGGACTCCGGCAGCGGCACACTGTTCTGGCTGCAACGCCAGGACTATTACGATATCCGCCTGTCCGGCCCGCTGGGCCGCGGCGCCGCACGCCTGACCGGGCGCCCGGGCCAGGTGGTGCTGGAAGTCGCCAACCAGGGCCGCTTCGAGGCACCGACCCCGGAAACCCTGCTGGCCGAGCAACTCGGCTGGGAATTGCCGGTATCGCACCTGGTCTGGTGGGTCCGCGGCCTGCCTGCGCCGGACAGCAAGAGCCGGCTGACCCTCGACGGCGACAGCCGCCTGGCCAGCCTGGAGCAGGACGGCTGGCAGGTGGAATACACCCGCTACACCGAACAGAACGGCTACTGGCTGCCCGAGCGGATCAAGATGCACGGCCAGGACCTGGACGTGACCGTGGTCCTCAAGGAATGGCAACCGCGCCAGCTGGGGCACTGAAATGAGCGAACGCCTGACCTTGCCGGCCCCGGCCAAGCTCAACCTGATGCTGCATATCCTCGGGCGCCGCGCCGATGGCTATCACGAGCTGCAAACCCTCTTCCAGTTCCTCGACCATGGCGACGAACTGGACTTCGCCGTGCGCGAGGATGGCCAGATCCGCCTGCACACCGACATCGCCGGCGTTCCCCACGACAGCAACCTGATCGTCCGCGCCGCGCGCAAGCTGCAGCAAATGACCGGCACCACGCTGGGTGCCGACATCTGGCTGCACAAGGTGCTGCCCATGGGCGGCGGCATCGGCGGTGGCAGCTCGGATGCGGCGACCACCCTGCTCGCCCTCGATCATCTGTGGCAGACCGGCTGCGGTGAAGACCGGCTCGCCGAGCTCGGCCTGGGCCTGGGCGCCGACGTGCCGGTGTTCGTTCGCGGCCATGCGGCCTTTGCCGAAGGCGTGGGGGAAAAGCTCACGCCCGTCGATCCGCACGAGCCCTGGTACGTCGTGCTGGTTCCGCAAGTGTCTGTAAGTACGGCGGAAATTTTTTCGCATCCTTTGTTGACACGTAATTCAAAGCCCATTAAAGTGCGCCCCGTTCCCGAGGGAAACAGTCGAAATGACTGTCAAGCGGTAGTTGAGCAAAGTTACCCAGAAGTACGTAACGCCTTGAATTTGTTAAACAAATTCACTGAAGCAAGACTCACCGGCACTGGAAGTTGTGTGTTTGGGGCCTTCCCAGACAAAGCTGAAGCTGATAGAGTTTTGGCCCTTCTTGCAGAGACCCAAACAGGGTTCGTGGCAAAGGGAAGCAATGTTTCGATGTTGCATCGCAAGCTACGAAGTCTGCGCTAGGAATCGAGTACCAGGTACTCGCAGCAACAGATACAGGGGCGTCGCCAAGCGGTAAGGCAGCAGGTTTTGATCCTGCCATGCGTTGGTTCGAATCCAGCCGCCCCTGCCATTTTCCTTATACTCATCCAGGTATACCCTCAGCCTTCAGGTACTGCGCGTGTCCAAGATGATGGTCTTTACGGGGAACGCCAACCCCGATCTGGCTCGGCGTGTCGTACGTCAGCTGCATATCCCACTGGGTGATGTTTCTGTCGGCAAGTTCTCCGACGGCGAAATCAGCACTGAGATTAATGAAAACGTTCGCGGTAAGGACGTCTTCATCATTCAGCCGACTTGCGCGCCAACCAACGATAACCTGATGGAACTGGTAGTGATGGCCGACGCCTTCCGCCGCTCCTCAGCGTCCCGAATCACCGCTGTGATTCCTTACTTCGGATATGCCCGCCAGGACCGCCGTCCGCGTTCGGCGCGTGTTGCAATCAGCGCCAAAGTCGTCGCTGACATGCTCACCGTCGTAGGTATCGACCGTGTTCTCACCGTCGACCTGCACGCTGACCAGATCCAGGGGTTCTTCGATATTCCGGTAGATAACATCTACGGCTCCCCCGTCCTGGTGGATGACATCGAAGACCAGCGTTTCGAGAACCTGATGATCGTCTCCCCGGACATCGGTGGTGTCGTGCGTGCACGCGCCGTCGCCAAGTCCCTGGGCGTGGATCTCGGTATCATCGACAAACGCCGCGAGAAGGCCAACCACTCCGAGGTGATGCACATCATCGGTGACGTCGAAGGACGTACGTGCATTCTGGTCGACGACATGGTCGATACCGCCGGCACCCTGTGCCATGCGGCCAAGGCCCTGAAAGAACACGGCGCTGCCAAGGTTTACGCCTACTGCACGCACCCTGTACTCTCCGGTCGCGCGATCGAGAACATCGAGAATTCCGTGCTCGACGAGCTGGTGGTGACCAACACCATCCCGCTGTCCGCCGCTGCACAAGCCTGTGACCGTATCCGTCAACTGGATATCGCACCGGTCGTCGCCGAAGCGGTTCGCCGCATCAGCAACGAAGAATCGATCAGCGCGATGTTCCGCTAAGGCATCAGCCTCGCGAACATCCGTTGACGTAAAGCGCCCCGCCCCAACACCGGTTGTTGGGGCGGGGCTTTTTTGCCCTTTCCGCTTTGGCGCTGGTCGCAAGCCCCATTCGGAACAGGCTAATTTTGGAGATACAAAATGACCGATTTCATCCTGAACGCCCAAGCGCGTACTGACCTGGGGAAAGGTGCGAGCCGCCGCCTGCGTCATGCCGCCAGCATCCCTGCCGTTGTCTACGGTGGTAACAAGGACGCCGAGTCCGTAACCATCCTGGCCAAGGAAATCGCCAAGCTGTTCGAAAACGAAGCTGCCTTCAGCCACGTTATCGAACTGAACGTCGATGGCAAAAAGCAGAACGTCATTGTCAAGGCAATGCAGCGTCACCCAGCCAAGCAGTACATCATGCACGCTGACTTCGTTCGCGTCGTTGCTGGCCAGAAACTGACTGCCGTTGTTCCGGTTCACTTCATCAACGAAGAAGCTCCGGTCAAGAAAGGCGGCGAGATCTCCCACACCCTGAACGAGATCGAAGTTTCCTGCGAAGCCAAGGACCTGCCTGAGTTCATCGAGGTTGACCTGGCCAACGCTGAAATCGGCACCATCGTTCACCTGTCGGACCTGAAAGCTCCGAAAGGCGTAGAGTTCGTCGCTCTGGCCCACGGTGATGACAAGGCCGTTGCCAACGTTCACGCTCCGCGCGTTGCTCCTGAAGCAGAAGGCGCTGCCGAGTAATCCACTCGGTTCGCCGGTGTTGCCCGGATTGCGGCGCTGATGCCGCAATCCCCAACTCCAAGGAAGAGCCCCTGACGTGACCGCCATCCAGTTGATCGTCGGCCTGGGAAACCCGGGCCCCGAATACGAACAGACCCGGCATAACGCAGGGGCTCTTTTCGTTGAACGCATCGCCAGCGCCCAGCGCGTCAACCTGACCGCTGACCGCAAGTATTTCGGCCTGACGGCAAAATTCAGCCATCAGGGCCACGACGTTCGCCTGCTGATCCCCACCACCTACATGAACCGCAGCGGCCAGTCCGTTGCCGCTCTGGCCAACTTCTTCCGTATCGAGCCAGATGCCATCCTGGTGGCCCACGACGAACTCGACCTGCCCCCGGCGTCGCCAAACTCAAGAAGGGTGGCGGCCACGGCGGGCACAACGGCCTGCGCGACATCATCGCGCAGCTCGGCAACAAGAACGACTTTCACCGTCTGCGGCTTGGCATCGGCCACCCGGGTGATGCCAAGCTGGTGTCCAACTTCGTCCTGGGCAAGGCGCCCCGCGCCGAACAGGACAAGCTCGACGCCAGTATCGATTTTGCCCTCGGCGTGCTGCCGGACATCCTCGCCGGCGAATGGGCGCGTGCGATGAGAGAGCTGCACAGCCAGAAGGCCTGACTTCACGAAGAGGGATTCACCATGGGATTCAATTGCGGCATCGTCGGCCTGCCCAACGTCGGCAAGTCCACCCTGTTCAACGCCTTGACCAAATCCGGCATCGCGGCGGAGAACTTCCCCTTCTGCACCATCGAGCCGAACAGCGGCATCGTGCCGATGCCGGACGCCCGCCTGGACGCCCTGGCGGCCATCGTCAAGCCGCAGCGCATCCTGCCGACCACCATGGAATTCGTCGACATCGCCGGCCTGGTGGCGGGCGCGTCCAAGGGCGAAGGCCTGGGCAACAAGTTCCTCGCCAACATCCGCGAGACCGACGCCATCGCCCACGTGGTGCGCTGCTTCGAAGACGAGAACGTGATCCACGTTTCCAACAGCGTCGACCCCAAGCGCGACATCGAGATCATCGACCTGGAACTGATCTTCGCCGACCTCGACAGCTGCGAGAAGCAACTGCAGAAGGTCGCGCGCAACGCCAAGGGCGGCGACAAGGAAGCCCTGGCGCAGAAAGCCATCCTCGAAAAACTCATCCCGCACTTCACCGAAGGCAAGCCGGCGCGCAGCCTGATGAAGAACATGGCTGACGACGAGAAGGCGGTGATCCGCGGCTTCCACCTGCTGACCAGCAAGCCGGTGATGTACATCGCCAACGTGGCCGAAGACGGCTTCGACAACAACCCGCACCTGGACGTGGTGCGTGCCATCGCCGAAGAAGAAGGCGCGGTGGTGGTGCCGGTGTGCAACAAGATCGAAGCTGAAATCGCCGAGCTGGACGAAGGCGAAGAGAAGGACATGTTCCTCGAGGCCCTGGGCCTGGAAGAGCCTGGCCTGAACCGCGTGATCCGTGCCGGCTACGCCCTGCTCAACCTGCAGACCTACTTCACTGCCGGCGTGCAGGAAGTCCGCGCCTGGACCGTGCGCGTCGGCGCCACCGCGCCACAGGCTGCCGGCGTGATCCACACCGACTTCGAAAAAGGCTTCATCCGCGCCGAAGTGGTCGCCTACGACGACTTCATCCAGTACAAGGGTGAAGGCGGTGCCAAGGAAGCCGGTAAATGGCGCCTGGAAGGCAAGGACTACATCGTCAAGGACGGTGACGTGATGCACTTCCGCTTCAACGTCTGATTCCTGCGCTGAAATGAAAAGCCCCTGTGAGCCTCGGCTCCAGGGGGCTTTTCGTTTTCAGGCCTGCGCCGACCGGCCCGGCATCAGCTCATAGGGTGACTTCCAGCCCGGCAGGTCGCGGATCCTGTCTTTCCACGCCTCGATATGACGGTATACGGCGAGGTCCATGCCCGTGTCTTCCGGCATGAAGACATAGCCCGCCAGGGACAGGTCGGCAATGGTCAGGCGCTCGCCGAGCATGAAGGAACGCTTGGCCAGGTGTGCATCGACGATCTCGTAGGCCGCCTTTGCGCGTTCGCGAAGGAAGGTGGTGACCGGCGTCTCGCCGCTGTGCTTCAGCCCGTAGATAAAGCGCAGGGTGGCGTAGTAGGAGGTGAACTTGTGGTTGTCGAAGAGCATCCAGCGCCAGATCTCGCGGCGCTCCTCTTCGCTTTGCGGCCCGAAACGACCGCTGTACCCGGCCAGGTAGTCGAGGATCAAGGCCGACTGGGTCAGCGTCTGCCCGGCATGTTCCAGCACCGGCACTTCGCCCTGCTCGTTGACCTCGTCGCGCCAGCCAGCCTGGCGTGTCTGTCCGTGGAAGAAATCGACGAACACCGGCTCCCAGTCCAGGCCACTCAGTTCGAGCATCAACGCAGCCTTGTAGGCGTTCCCGGACTCGGCAAAACAATGCAACTTGAACTCTGACATGACGCTCCCTTTCCCCTTGGAAAACGACGCGTTCCAGGTAGGAGCTGGCTTGCCTGCGATGGACCGCAAAGCGGTCCCAAATCCATCCAGCACGAGCATGCGCCATACAACAACGCTGGATTCAGCGCCTGTCTGATCGCGATCAACCAGACGACCCGGCGTAGCCGGTTTTGGGACCGCTGCCGCGGTCCATCGCAGGCAAGCCAGCTCCTACAGTGACCGCGTAGCCGTTGGTTGCTTGCAAGCCTTCGGAGCAAAGCATGTCTTGGCGGGAAGGGTCAATTGCCAGCGCCAGCAGTTACTCCGTTCGCAGATCCACCGCCAGATCCCGCGCCGCCTTGGTCGCCAGCACGCTCATCAGCTTGCCCATCTCGTCCTGCCGTCCGGTTCCGCCGTCACCGGCGCCCATCATGACAGACGGCACCGGTGCACGAGCTGCCGCCTCGGCCCACGCCTGGTTGATCCGCACCAACGCATCGAGCTTCGCCTGCAACGCACCGTCGGCCTTGATCGACGCCGCCCGGGCATAGGCTTCGGCATCAGCGGTTATCTTGGTCGCTTCACCTGTAACCCGGCCTTGTCCCGCAACAGTTCGGCGGTCTTCTTCTCGATCTCGGCGCGGCGCTGCTCACGTTCGGCATTGATCAGGGTGAGCTGTTTTTCGGTCTCGGCCTGGGTGGTGCGCTCGATCTGCTGGCGCAGGCTTTCCTGGCGCTTGGCTTCGACATCCTTGGCACCGCGGGCGGAGACCAGTTGCTTCTCCTCCTCTTCCTTGAGCCGGTTCTGCCGGGCCACGGCCAGCTCGGCAAGAGCCTGCTGCACACGGACCATACGCTCCTGATACTGCGGATTTGGGTCGATGTGAGTGACCCGGGCGTCCACCACATCCACGCCGAACAGGCGGAACTGCTGTTGCTTGCGGATTTCCACGCCGTGCTCGTCGCGCAGCTTCTCGATGACGAAGCGCGTGGAGATGCTGTCGCCGTATTGCCCCTGATCGGTGCCGGCCTGGAGGATCGCCGTCTGCGCCGGCGAGTGGTCACGCTGGACCCGCACTTCCTTGCGTTTGGTCAGGTACAGGCCATCACGCAACTGGTTCTCGAACTCGGCGCCAAACTGGTTGCGGTCGCCGGCGTAGTAATCGTCGGCACTCATCAGCGAGGCGGTGGCCTGCAGGGTTTCCTTGACCGCGGGGAGCAAGGCGCGCTGCAGGAAGTTCTCCGGCGTGCGGTACTCATGGGCGATGGTCAGGAAGGCTTCGCCGCTCGGCATGCGGAACTGGGTGCTGAACTCGGCCTTGGCATCGACGTTGCCAAGGAACACGATCGGCAAGGTGCCGACCGTCACCGTCGGATTGCCGCTGGCATGGGTATCGCCCTGCAACGCCGACTGGACGCCAATGGTGCGCTTCCACACCGTTGTGCGCCCGAACCACTGGGTGGCATAACCCACATCCTCGACCACCTTCTCCTCGCCGAAGATCGTGCGCACGTGGGCCATCTGGCCGGCTTCGTTGTAGAAGAACACCTGGTTGAACAACGCGGCGCAGGCACCGATGGCAATCAGAGGAATAGCGGCCAGGGCGATGGTCTTGCGGCTGACGCGGGGTAGATCGACGTTTGGCAGTGAAAGATTGGACATGGACGTCTCCTTGAATGAGGGACGTGCATGCTCGTTGGGGGGCATTTCCCCAGCAATGAGGGGATTCTGCTTGAGCCGTGGGAAACATCTGGCTTAAGCAGGCGGTAAATGGCCGAACGCGTACCCTGTGGGAGCTGGCTTGCCAGCGATAGCTGTAGTGAATTCACTATCGCCATCGCTGGCAAGCCAGCTCCCACAGAGTGGACTGCCCCCAAGAAGTTGGAGACTAATCCAACCCTTGGGGGAGTTATGAGTAAGTACACCGAGCAGTTCAAGCTCACAGCCATCACTGCCTACCTGGAGGGCACCGATGGTTTCCGAAAGGTAGCCCGGCATTTCGGTATCGATTTCAGCCTGCTGAGGCGCTGGGTGGCGAGCTATAAAGCCCGTTCCACTATCAGTCCCATACCTCACGGTCAGCGCTACGACATCAATTTCAAGCGCAGGGTTGTGCAGTACATGCGCGAGCATCGGCTTTCCCTGCGTAAAACGGCAGCTCACTTCGGCTTGGGACAGTCCTCCCGGGTAGGCATTTGGGAGCACCAGTACTACAGTGGCAACCTTGCCACCTCTACTGCCACTCAACGAAAAAAGCCTGCCGACGTGTCCAAGAAGATCAAGCCACTCAAACCCACTGACACTGACGACGCGCTGAAGCCGCGAGATCAGCTCATGGCAGAACTCGAGTATCTGCGCATGGAGAACGCTGTCCTAAAGGAGCTGAAGGCTTTGAGAGAGCAGAAGGAGCGAAGGCCAGAGAAAAAACGCTGATCGTCTCAAGACTCCGAACCCGATTCCCGCTGTCAGCGTTGTTGGCCCTGGTCGAGTTGTCGAACAGTACCTTCTACTACCAGCTCAAAAGCCTTCAAAAGCCGGATAAACATGCCGATCTGAAAGAGCTGGTGAGTCAGGTCTATCACAAGGAAAAAGGGCTCTATGGGTATCGGCGCGTGACGCTTGCGATCAAGAATCAAGGCATCCTGGTGAACAAGAAGGTTGTGGAGCGGCTGATGGCCGACCAAGGTTTGCGGGCGGTTGTGCGGCCTAAAAAGTATCGGTCCTATCGAGGAGAGATAGGCAGGATTGCCGAGAATCTGCTGGAGCGAAACTTCATCGCCCAGCGGCCCAATCAGAAGTGGGTGACTGACGTAACCGAGTTTAAAGTGGCTCAGCAAAAGCTCTATCTCTCACCAGTGATGGACTTGTACAACAGTGAGATCGTGGCCTACGAGATCGCTCGCCGCCCAGGCTATGAGCTGGTGGGGAATATGCTGGAAAAAGCTCTGAGTAGCTTGGGAAAGGAGCCGAAGCTGGTCATCCACTCTGATCAGGGATGGCATTATCAGCAGCGCCAATACCGCGAAAAGCTTGAGCAGCGTGGCGTAAAGCAGAGCATGTCGCGCAAAGGGAATTGCCTGGATAACGCCGCTATGGAAAGCTTCTTCGGCACACTCAAGTCTGAGTTTTTCTATTTGAAGCGGTTTGAGAGCATCGAAGAGCTGACCACCGGTCTGGACGAGTACATCCGCTACTACAACCATGACCGCATCAAGCTGAGGTTAAACGGCTTAAGCCCTGTCGATTACAGGGCCCAAGCTGCTAGCTAAAACTGTCCAACTTTTCGGGGGCAGTCCAGAGTCCGTGTCCGGCCGTCAACTTTCTTCTCAGCTCGACGGTGCACCTGTTGCGAGAATCTCCTCCAGAAACCCCACGAACGCCCGAATCCGGCTCGAATCCCGATGGCTCGGCAGATACAGCGCATTGATCGCACAACTGGCACTGCCCGGACTCGCCTCGAACCCTTCCAGCACCCTTAGCAACCTGCCCCGCCGCACGTCCTCGGCAACCAGCCAGTCCGCCAGCAGCGCCAGGCCACCCTCGGCAATTGCCGCCTCGCGCAGGACATCGGCGTTGTTGCTGCGCAAGCGCCCCTGCACATTGATCGGAATACTGTCGCCCCCTTCACGGAACACCCAGTTCTGTACCGCGGGGCCGTAGTCGAACACCAGGCACTGGTGCTCCAGCAGATCCAGCGGATGCCGCGGGATGCTGGCTCGCTCCAGATAGGCAGGGCTTGCTACCAGCCAGCGCTCGAAGCGCCCGATCGGCTTGCTGATCACGTCCTCGCTGCCGAGGGTCGAGCCCAGTCTCACGCACAAATCGACCCGCTCGGTGAGCAGGTCGGTCATCTGGTCGCTGAGGGTCAGGCTGATCTCCAGTTCCGGATGCCGCGCCAGCAGACGACCCAGGTGCGGCGCGATAACCCGGCGACCGAACTCCACCGGCACGTTCACCCGCAACCGCCCTCGCGCTTCGCTGCCACGATCGAAGACCGCGCCATCCGCCTCGGCCAGGGCTTCGAGAATGGCCACGGCCTTGTCGTAGTAATCCTGGCCGGCCACCGTCGGGCTGCTGTGGCGGGTGGTGCGGTTGAGCAGCGTGGTGCCCAGCTGGGCTTCGAGGGCGGCGACCTGGCGGGTCACCGAAGAGGTCGCCACGCCCAACTTGCGCGCTGCCGCCGAGTAGCCACCGCAGCGCACGGTTTCGACGAACATGCTCAACGCCTGCAATTTGTCCACGGCCCGGCTCCTGGCTTCGGCTGATGTCTCTGGCCGGGCAGTGTGCCGCAAAGCGTCGCGCTGCGCTTGCATGAGCGTGCTCAGCCACGCGGACGGAGGATGAACAGGATCAGCGCGGCCAGCGGTGGCAGGGCCGCCATGCAGGCGAACAATGGCCAGCCGACGTGCTCGTAGAGCGGGCTGGCGATCAGCGAGCCCAGGGCGCCGCCCACGAAGATGCTGGTCATGTACACCGCATTCAGTCGGGCCCGGCTATGCGGATCCAGGGCATAGATTTCGCGCTGGCCAAGCACCATGTTCAGTTGCACGGCAAAGTCCAGGGCCACCGCCGTGACCACCATCCACAACCAGCCAGCCCCGGACAGCGAACCGGCGATCAGCGACAGCGGCGCCAGCAGCAAGGCCGCCAGGGTGCCGCGCACGCCATGTCCGGCGTCGGCCAGGCGCCCGGCGATCGGCGCCGCGATCGCGCCCACCGCGCCGACCAGGGCGAAGATCGCCACTTCGGTCTGGCTGAAGCCGTAATGCCGCACCAGCTCGATCGGAGCGATGGTCCAGAAGCTGCTGAACGCGGCGAACAACAACCCCTGGTACAGCGAGCGCTCGCGCAGCACCGCGTAACGCCGGGCCAGGGTGAACACCGAGCCGATCAGTTGCGCGTAGCTGGCCTGGTGCGTCGGCACCCGGCGCGGCAACAGCAGGCCCATGACCACGGCCATGAACGCCATCAGGCCAGCAGCGCCGAAGAACACCCCGCGCCAGCCGAACGCTTCGGCCAGGGTGCTGGAGATCGGCCGCGACAGCAGGATGCCCAGCAGCAGGCCGCTCATGATGTTGCCGACCACCCGTCCGCGAGAGGCTTCCGGCGCCATATGCGCAGCCAGTGGCACGAGGATCTGCACCGCCACCGACGTCAGGCCGATCAGCAAGGAACTGATCAGGAACAGCGATGGCGTGGTGCTCAGCGCTGCGCCCGCCAGGCACACGGCTGCCGCGAGGGTGAAGCCCACCAGCAGGCGGCGATTCTCAAGCAGGTCGGCCAGGGGCACGAGGAACAGCAGGCCGATCGCGTACCCGAACTGGGTCAGCGACACGATCAGGCTGGCATTGGCGCTGGACAGGCCGATCGACGGGGCGATCAGCTCGACGATCGGCTGGGCGTAATACAGGTTGGCGACCACCGCGCCACAGCAGATGGCCAGGAAGATCACCAGGGAACTGGACAGCGTGGGTGTCGCCAATGCCGAGCGGGACTCGGCAGCGACAGGATTGCCAAGGGACATGGCGGACCTCATCGAAAGGGCTGAACGGAATGGCACCAGAGTAGAGGGCCTGGCGCCACCACGGAATCCGTCCGCACGGCAAAACTGCGGTGCGCCGTGCGCAAAGCCGGTTGGTCCGGTCGTGGTTTTTTTCGCTTTTTTTGCAAGGTGCGACGCAGGCTGTCGCAGCCCCGCCGGATGATCGCCTCAACCCCGGTCAACGAGCGAACCGTCATGAAAGAACTGATCTGCTTCACCGTCGGCGTGGTCATCGGCGTGATCACCATGAAAAACCGCCAGGCCTTCAGCGAGCTGGAAAAGGAACTGGAGCGGGAAAAGTCCCGTAATAGCGCCGGGCAACACGGCGCAGCCTGAACCTTCGACGGATGAACTATTGGCGGAGTGCACAAGATGATGTTAAAAGGCCACAAAGGAATGTTCGTCGCACCCGCGAACTTTCAAGGCAGATCGGATTCTTCCCCCATGTCAGATCCCAAGGACCGGTTGTTCAGGCATTTGGCATTGCTACGCCTGATTCCCCGTGCGCCGAAAAGCATCTCCACCACCGAGCTGCTGAAAAAGCTCAAGGCCGAAAATTTCGATATCGACCAGCGAACCCTGCAACGCGACCTGATCGGACGCCTGGGCCTGGACTTCCCCCTCGACTGCGATGAAAGCCGCAAGCCGTTTCGCTGGAGCTTTCCCAGCGACATGCCGCGCTTCGATTTCCCGGCGCTGGACACCCCGACGGCACTGGCCTTCGCCCTCGCGCAAAGCCACCTGAACAAGGTGTTGCCGCCGAGCATCCTTGAGCTGCTCGCGCCGCACTTCGACCTGGCCCACCGGCAATTGCAGGGCCTGGAGCACAACCCCCTGGCCAACTGGCCCGGGCGCGTGCGGGTGATCCCGAACGGCAAGGCCCTGCTGCCGGCAGCCGTGGAAGCCACGGTGTGGAGCGAGGTGGCCATGGCAGTGCTCGAAAGGCGGCAACTGGACATCCGCTACCACAGCCGCAGCAAGGCCGAGCACAAGGCCCTGCGCATTCACCCCAGCGGCATCGTGTCGCGCCATGCGGTCAGCTACCTGGTCGGCCGGGTCGAAGGCTACAGCGACGTGCGCCAGTTCGCGATGCACCGCATCCAGCAGGCGACCTGTCTGGACCAGGCCTGTGTCGAGCCGGCCGGCTTCGAGCTGGACACCTTCATCCGCAGCGGCTTCAACCACAAGGGCCAGATCGGCCAGCAGCGCCTGGTTGCCGATGTCGCGCCGTCGATCGCCTGGATGCTGCACGAAACCCCGCTGAGCGCCGAACAGTCCCTCACGCCGCTTGCGGGCAGCGATTGGCAGCGCCTGCAGGCCACGGTACCGGACGACCAGGAAACCTTCTGGTGGGTCTTTGGCCTCGGCGAGAGCATCCGCCTGCACGAGCCGCAACCCTGGATCGACGCGATCAAGGACAAGCTGGACAAAGTCACCGCCCTGTATGCAACGCCGGCCAACCCCGGCCAGCCCTCTTCCACCTGCGACCCGTTTTGAGGAGCGCGCATGAACTTCAATGACATTGCCCCCGTGCCTACCGCGGACACCGAGGAGCAACCGCTCGCGCCAGCGGATCGCGAGGCCATCGCCCGCGACCGGGCCAACACCGCCACCGCGCTGTCGGCCAGCGAAACCGTGTCGCGCTACGGCAGCGCCAACGCCGAATTCGTCAAGGCCTACACCGGCGTCGACAACGAACACGGCGTCAAGCTGAGCAAGGGCCTCAAGGGCATCAGCCAGGAGAACACCGGGGTCAAGCACCGCGCCGGCTGGGCGGCGGAAGTCTCCAGCACCAGCCGCGAGAACGCCGAGGCGATCATCAACAAGTCGAGCGAGCGCAGCATTCGCAGCGATGATCTCAAGCACTACGGCATCGAGACCGACGGCAAGTACCGCGAGGCGGTGGACCGGGTACGGGTGAAGGACGGCGAGATCGTCTACGAAGCCCAGACCAAGGTCGAGGCCAACGGCAACCGGGTGGCCAACCAGGTCAGCCACGAGGACCACAAGTACAGCAAGTACTTCGGCAAGAAGCTCGAACTGCCCACCGAACAGGTGGAGGAAGCCAAGACCTACTGCCGTACCCGTGCGCAGAACCTGCGAAACCGCGCCGACAAGCTCGATAGCGAAGGCAAGCCCGAAGTGGCCGCCAAGTTCCGCGAGCGCGCCGAGCGCTTCGACAAGCTGGCCGACGAAGACATCGTCGACCTCGGCCTGGATACCGCCCAGGCCATCGACTACGCCGAGCGTCCGCTGCGCGAAACCCTCAAGGACATCGCCCGTACCAGCCACCGCGCCGGTGTCGAAGGGGCCAAGTATGGTGCGCTGATCGGCGGCAGCATCTCCTTGCTGACCAACGCATTCAAGGTGGCCCAGGACACCAAGGAACTGGGCGAGGCCGCACAGGACGTGGTGCTGGACACCGCCAAGGCAGCCGCACTGGGCTACGGCACGGCGTTCGCCGGCTCGGCGCTCAAGGGCGCCATGCAACAGTCCAGCAGCCAGACCCTGCGCACCCTCGCCGGCACCAACGCCCCCGCGCTGGTGGTGAACATCTGTCTGTCGCTGACGACCTCCATTCATCGCTACATCAAGGATGAGATCAGCGAAGCGCAACTGCTCGAAGAACTCGGCGAGAAAGGCGCGGGCATGCTGTCGAGCAGCATGATGGCGGTGCTGGGCCAGATTGCCGTGCCGATTCCCTTCGTCGGCGCTGCCATTGGCGGCATGATCGGCTACACCCTGTCGTCGAGCTTCTACCAGTGCGCCTTCGAGGCCGCCCGCGACGTGGAATTGTCCCGCCGGCAACTGGCCCGCGTGCAGATGATCCAGGAAGCCGCCCGCGAGCGTATCGCCGAGGAACAAGCCCGTCTCGATGAATTCACCCGCCGCGAGATCCCGCAGTTGCGCACGGAAACCGCGCAGCTGTTCGTCGCGGTGAACGGCGCGGACAGCGATGCCTTCGCCGTCGCCATCAACCAGTACGCCACCCTGCTGGGCAAACAGCTGGCGTTCAGCTCGCAGAGCGAATTCGACACCTTCATGGACAGCGATGCCCCTCTGGTGCTCTGACCCTACGCCTGCTCCCGGAAAAAGGACCCTATGCAATGCTCATGAAATTCCTGTCCCGATCGGACAAGCAACACCTCATCGACCTGGCGAAACTGCTCGCCATCGCCGACAAGCCGCTGCGCTGGGATGGCAAGACCCGTGACCAGCTCACCTCCAGCAGCAACCTCGACGCCCTGACCATCGTCACCGGCGATGCCGAACGCGAGCTGATCGACGAACTGGTGCAGTCCACCGGCAGTGCTTCGGCCTTCGACAGCTTCTTCTCCTCGTCCTGCAACGTGGAACGGCGCCTGATCGATGCGCTGAAGAAGCTGCCGATGATCGTCGCCGAGAAACCGGAATATCGCGTCCAGGCAGCTACCAGCGTACTGCGCGAGCTGCTCAACGCGACCAGGTTCGAACTGCCGTCCACATCGAAGGTGGTGCTGTTCGAACTGTTCCTGGTGGCCCTGCGCGACGGTCACATTTCCAGCGTGGAATGGGCCCTGCTCAAGGAGTTCCAACTGCACCACAAGCTGGAAGACTTCATCTTCGACGACCTCCTGGAACGTGCCGAAACCATGAACCGTGAAGTCAGCAAAACCATCTCGCTCATTCTCGAATAAGGACACGAGCCCATGCCAATTCCACTCATCATCGGTGCGGTCGCTGCGGCGGCCGGCATCTACGGCGCGGTCAAAGGCGTCAGCGGCGCCATGGACCACAGCGAAGCCAAGGACCTCAATGCCAGTGCCGGCTCGATGGTCGATGCCGCCAATGCCAAGGTCGAGGAACAGCGCACCAAGACCAACGCCACCCTGGAAGACTACGGCCAGCGCAAGCTGCGTGCCTTCAACGGCGTGGTCGACGAGTTCATCGAAACCTTCGAACGCCTGAAGAACGTCGAGCTCAGCCAGAGCCCGGAACTGGACAAGCTCAACGCTGGCGACTTCACCGGCAAGACCCTGGCCGGCCTGCGCCAGGACTACCAGGCCCTCAAGGACGCCGGCCTCGGCCTCGGCGCCGGCATGACCGGTGGCGCGGCCCTGGCCTTCGGCGCCTACAACGGCACCATGCTGCTGGCCACGGCGAGCACCGGCACCGCCATCTCCTCCCTGGGCGGCGTAGCCGCGACCAACGCCACCCTGGCCTGGCTGGGCGGCGGGTCGCTGGCGGCCGGTGGCTATGGCATGGCCGGCGGCATGATGGTACTGGGCGGCATCGTCGCCGGCCCGGCCCTGGCGATCTTCGGCCACGTGCTCGGCAGCAAGGGCGAGGAAGCCCTGAACACTGCGCGCAGCAACATGGAACAGGCCCGGACCATCAACGAGCAGGCCAAGCTGATGGCCGGCAAGCTGCAAGCCATCGATGCGGTGACCTCGCTGGCCAACACCACCTTCTCCAACATCAGCTCGCAGTTGCGGCGTAGCGTCAGCGAGCTGAAGAAGGTGATCGAGATCAACGGCGTCGACTACCGCGCCTTCTCTGAAGAAAGCAAGAAAGTGGTGTTCCGCGCGGTCAAGTTCGCCCAGCTGATCAAGGCGATGATCGACACCGCCATCCTCGACGAAGCCGGCAACCTGGTGCTGTCGACCGATAAGCGCATCAAGGATGTCGCCGCGGTAGCCAGCGGACAGAAAGCCAGCCTCGACGCACCTGCCGCCTAAGGCAATGGCCCGCGCCTGGCGCGGGCCACTTCGAGCGACCGCCATGCCTTGCCAGATCACCTCGCCCTTCCCCTGCACCCAGTGCGGCTTGTGTTGCCAGCACGTGGACATGGCCGATGAAACCCGTTTCCTCGACCGTGGCGACGGCACCTGCCGGCACTACGACGCCAACAGCAAGGGATGCGGGATCTACCAGGAGCGTCCGGATATCTGTCGGGTAGACCTGCAGTTCACCGAGCGTTATGCCCGGGACTACAGCTGGGATGAGTTTGTGCGGTTGAACCTGGAGATCTGTAGTTATCTGCAGCACCAGCACGCCGTGACGACCATTCCGCTGGTCGCGGTGGACTGACGAGTACTTGTGGGAATCCGCCCAGCCTTTTCGGGCTGCGCTGTCGCACAGAGAACAGTTCCAAGGCACAACCCGCTCCCACAGGACGCTTACTCTGCCTAGGTGAGAGCGGTTGCACCAACCGTGATCAGCGATAGCGTTCCAACCAGTGCGCATAAGGCGCCGGCAGGGTCCATGACGCTTTGTCCACACCCAGCTCCTTGGCCGCGAAGTACGCCCAATGCGGATCCGCCAGATGGGCGCGGCCCACCGAGACGATATCCAGTTGCCGCGAGCTGACCGCTTCTTCCGCCAGTTGCGGGGTACCGAAGCCCCAGGCCGAGGTCACCGGGATACCGGCTTCGTCACGCACCCGGCGCGATACTTCACCGAGGAAGGCTGGCCCCCACGGAATGTTGGTTTCAGCGATGGTGAAGCCGACACTGACGCTCAGCAGGTCAAGCCCGCCGGCCTTGAAACGACGGGCCAGTTCGATGGACTCAGCGAGGGTCTGCTCGTCGCGGCCGTCGTATTCGATCACCCCGAAACGGGCAGTCAGCGGCAGGTGCTCGGGCCAGACTTCACGCACGGCGGCCAGGGTTTCGAGAAGGAAACGGCTGCGGTTGTCGAAGCTGCCGCCATAGGCATCGGTGCGCTGGTTGGAGTGCTCGGAGAAGAAGCTCTGGGCCAGGTAGCCATGGGCGAAGTGCAGCTCGATCCACTCGAAGCCGGCGTCGCGGGCACGGCGCGCAGCATCGACGAAGTCCTGGCGGACTCGGGCGATATCGTCGAGGGACATTTCACGCGGGGTTTTCGGCAGATGATGACCGAAAGCAATGGCGGACGGTGCGATGGTCTGCCAGCCGCGGGCGTCGGACTCGGCCATATGGTCGTCGCCTTCCCACGGGCGGTTGGCGCTGGCCTTGCGCCCGGCGTGGGCGATCTGGATGCCGGGCACCGAGCCTGCCGCCTTGATTGCCTTGACCACCGGCACGAAGGCCTGGGCATGGGCATCGCTCCAGATCCCGGCGCAGCCCGGTGTGATGCGGCCTTCAGGGGCGACCGCCGTGGCTTCCACCACGACAAGGCCAGCGCCGCCACGGGCCATGCTGGCGTAATGAACCTGGTGCCAGTCGTTGATAACGCCGTCCTCTGCCATGTACTGGCACATCGGAGGAATGGCGATGCGGTTGCGCAGGGTGACGTCCTTGAGGGTGAAAGGCTGGAAAAGTGCAGTCATGCGGAAGCTCCTAGGAAAGGACATGGATAGTTACGATTGTTCGATAGTATTCGAACTTTGGCATTTAGTGAAGCCTCCGGTATGATCCGCCCCATGCGTGCCTACAAACATCCAGACCCACAAGACTTCGTCCTCGAGCGCGTGCTCTACGCGCTGAGCGATCCCGTGCGCATGGAAATCGTCCGGACCCTGGCCAACTGCACCGAAGCCAGTTGCGGCGACCTGGACGGAGGGCGGCCGAAGTCGAGCATGTCCCACCACTTCCGGGTATTGCGCGATGCGGGGCTGGTGCAAACGCGCGCGGTGGGCACCACCCACATGAACTCCCTGCGCATCGAGGCGCTGGACGGGCGTTTCCCGGGGTTGATCGGGGCGATTCTGCAGCACGTCTGATCTTCCGAATTTGTGCTGTTGCTGATGGCCCTATCGCTGGCAAGCCAGCTCCCACAGGACCTGTGGGAGCTGGCTTGCCAGCGATAGGGCCCTCAAGTTCAACCACCCAACCGCCTGAATCCCCACCCGCCCACCAGCACCACGATCCCTCCGGCCACCACCGCCACCTCGAACCCTGACCCTCCCAGATCCACCCCCTGCCCCGCCAGCGCCGCGCCCATTGCCACGCCGATATTCAACCCCGCCAGCAACCAGGTCATGCCCTCGGTCAAGCGCTGCTCCGGCACACTGCGCTCGATCAGCGACATCGCCACGATCATGGTCGGCGCGAAAGACAGTCCGGCAATGAACACCGCCAGCGCCAGGCCCGGAATCGACCCGGCGAACCACACCGGCAAGGTGCTCGCCGCCGTCGCCAGGGCTCCGATCAACAGCAACCGCGGCAAAGGCTGGTTCAACTTCAACGCACCGAACACCAACCCCGCCAGGCACGACCCCATCGCATACGCCGACAACACCAGGCTCGCCGCCCCCGCTTGCCCGCGCCCACTGGCGAAGGCCACGCTGGCGATATCCACGGTGCCGACGATCACCCCCATCGCCATCATCAACAGGGTCAGCAGGCGAACCTCGGCAACACGGATCAGTGAAGTACGCTCGCCCTGCCCGGGTGCCAGGACCGGCGGCTCGCTGCCTCGCTGCATCACCAGCGCGCTCACGCCCAGCGTCAGTAATAGCGCCGCCAGCAACGGCCCGGCCTGGGGAAACAGCGCGACACAGAGGCCCACCGACAACGGCGGCCCGACGATGAAGGTCAGTTCATCCAGCACCGTCTCCAGCGAATAGGCGGTCTGCAACTCCGCTCGGCCGCGATAGAGCACGGTCCAGCGCGCCCGCACCATTGCCGACAGGCTGGGCATGGCGCCGGCCAGCAATGCGCCGAGGAACAGGCTCCAATCCCCCAGCGGCCACCAGGTCCCGGCCAGCAGCAAGGCCGATCCGCTAACGCTGACCAGCGTCGCCAAAGGCAACACCCGGGATTGCCCCTGGCGATCCACTAACCGCGAGATCTGCGGCGACAGCAGCGCATAGGTCATCACGAAGGTCGCGGCCAGCGCGCCGGCCAACGCATAGCTGCCGCGCAACTGGGAAACCAGGGTGATGATGCCGATTCCGGTCATCGGCAGTGGCAGCCGCGCCAGCAATCCAGCCAGGGCAAAACCGCGGGTGCCGGGAAGGTCGAACAGTGATCGGTAAGGGTTGGCCATCTTGCGCTCCTTTGCCTGTCCGCTTGCCTTCGGACAGGCATGGGGGGAAGATACATACAACTCGTATGTTTAAAAGCCTATTTACATACGACGCGTATGTAAACCCCAAAGGAGTGTGCCAATGGCCCGTCGCACCCGCGCCGATATGGAACAAACCCGCGCCACCTTGCTGGCCGTGGCCCGTCAGCTCTTCAGCGAAACCGGCTATGCCGAGGCCTCGATGGACGACCTCACCGCCCGTGCCGGGCTGACCCGGGGTGCGCTGTATCACCATTTCGGCGACAAGCAGGGCTTGCTGGCGGCGGTCGTGGCGCAAATCGACGCAGAAATGGATGAACGCTTGAAAGCGCTTTCCGACCAGGCGCCAACACCGTGGGACGGGTTTCTCGAACGCTGCCGGGCGTACCTGCGCATGGCCCTGGAGCCGGAGATCCAGCGCATCGTCTTGCGCGATGCGCGGGTGGTGCTGGGCGCCCGGGAGGACGAGCGCTGCATTGCGTCAATGCGGGAGTTGATCGAGCAAAGCGCAATCGTCGGCGTCGATGCCGAGGCGCTGGCAAGGATGGTCCATGGAAGCCTCACCGAAGCAGCGTTCTGGATTGCTCGCGGGGAAGATGATGCAGCGCGACTGGAGCAGGCCGGAGCGGCGCTGGATCTGCTGTTACGCAATCTATCGCCGGAATGATGGCTGCCGAGCTGGCGAGCGAGGTACAGCGCCTTGTCGAGGGACAGCCTTTCGAGAATTCCGAGGACCGGGGTGGATCGGGGACAATATCTGCCAAACGATTCCCACACCCAATCGAACCGCATTACCTGACATTTCTGCCAGTAGACAACGGATGTCTGGCATTCAATATGGAGGCGTCATGTCCAAGTCAATGGACAAGACCTAGAACTCACATGCCCAAGGAGATACAAAATGCCAGATTTCACTTACTCAGCAGTAGCACTGCAGAGCGGTCAAAGAAAATATGGAACCTTGACGGCCGCCAACAAGGAAGAAGCGGAAAAAAAGGTCATAGCCCTGTTCCCCTCTGGTAGTGGTGAAGTGAATGTCGCATTCATGGCTGACACCCCCTCCCCCTTGCAAAACCGTATGTCTCCGGCGACCCGGTGGGTGGCAGCGAATAGTCAACGGCTCTTGATGCCTAGATCCTCCCACGCCTAGCCGCTGATCCCGCCGTCCAGCGGCTCACTCCGCCGCCGACACCCGCCAAACCCTCCGGCTAGCCGACTGCGCAAAGCACACGAACAACGCCGCCATCACCGCCAGTGCCATCGGTAACCCTTCCGGCGCCACGTCCATCGCCGCGCCACTGACCAGCGGCCCGATCAGGCTGCCCACGCCCCACGACTTCCCGAAATCTGTAGTGGCCGCCTGCACTTGGATCAATCACCGATCAGCATCTATAGGGCAGCAGCCGGTAAGCGATGAATCGCGTAGGAGCTGGCTTGCCTGCTCCTACAGGGTTTTGCGCCAATCAATGATGATGCGTTTGATCTTGGGATCAGACCACCACCGCCCGGTGGTTTACGCACACGTTCAGCAAGGCCTGCGCAATCCTTATCTGCAACACGGAATCGCCAATCAGGGTTTCCTGCTTGAGCGGCGCGTCTTCCGCTGCCTCGCGGGCGTTATCGATGGCTCTGGTCAAATGCTGGCGAGCGAGGTACAGCGCCTCGTCGAGGGACAGCCCTTCGCGGATGCAGAGGACCGGGGTGGATCGGGGACGAGCTTTTCATGGGCATCTCCTGAAGTCATCGGGGCTGCCATCGGCTCGCTGTCAAACGAGAGGGTGGCAACTGTGCGTGGGTTGACAGACCAGGGACTTCAGGAGAATTAACCCGGCGCACCCGCAGGTGCCCACACGCACAGCCGCCATAACGACCGTTTGCGTCAACTGAAGTATTCCTCGGCCTGTCAAAGCCGGTCGTCACTTTTGCAACGACCGCCGAAGACTAGGCACTGATCTCCAAGAGCGCAACGGACAATCAGGCGCGGAAGTATGCTTGGGAAATTGCCTACACAAAAGACGGAAATGTCCGGCTTTTCGTAGCTGAATACGACACCTTTCGTTCAAACAGGGCGGCGTTCGCCAGACAATCCCCAACGCGCCGCCGAACGACCGACCTGATATTTCTGCCAGTAGACAGCAGGCTGCATGCGCCCAAGATAGGAACCTGATCGCTCATCCAAAGCAGTACCGACAACGTCCCCATCACGGAGATTGGAAATGCGTAACTCCAAACGCGCCGCAAAAAACGGGAATCGACGCTTCAAAACCAAATCGGCCGTCGATGAGAAAGACGCCCAAACGCGAAGCGAGTCTTTGTTCGCCCAGGAATTGGAAGTCACTTTGAAAGAATGGAGCAGATCAGAAATGGTCTTCGGCGTTGCCCATATCTTCGCCAGCTTCGACGACACGTTCGTCCATGTCACGGACCTCACTGGCATGGAGACGGTCCGGCGTTGAAACTTGGTTTGTAACAACCGGCATTGGACGTTACCCGCTTTTCCACCTGGATCAATCCACCGATCAGCATCTGCTGACCGCTGGTAAGCGATGAATCGTGCAGTAGCCGTCACACGAGGATGGCAACTGTGCGCGGGCTGACAGACCAGGGACTAAGAACCCGGCGCACCAAAAGGTGCCCACACGCACAGCCGCCATAAGGACAACCAGCGTCTTAGATCCACAGGGCCTGTCAAAGCCCATCGTCACTTGCGCAACGACCGCTCAAGACTAGGCACTGATCTCCAAGAGCGCAACGGTCAATCAGGCGCGGAAGTACACTTGGGAAATTACCTACACAGAGGACGGAAATGTCCGGTTTTTCGTGGCTTTATGCAACATCCTACGAGCGACCAGGTCGATCTCTGCCTGGTAATGCCCACGCTTAACTCCCAACAGGCAACCTGTTATTTATGCCAGTAGACAACTCTTATCAGGCATTCATTATGGAAAACCGGCCAGCTTGTGCTTACGACGCGTACAGCAGGTCAGTAAACAAATGATACGAATGCCAGGAGATAGAAAATGCCGGAGTTTATCTATGAAATAACCACAAAGAGCGGAACCGTCATAAATAACGGGACCTTGACTGCCCCCGACCTTCAGACAGCCGAACGCGCACTGAGGAATGTGGCCTCCGCAGAGGCCAACATATCTATCCGTGAAAGTACCAACACAAGCACGTTAAAGGACATTCAGGGTCTGGATTCTCTTACCACGGTCGAACAAGCGGAGCTCCTCAAGCAGATAGACGATCAGTGGAAACATTAGGGCAAGACAGCCGCTGATCCCGCCGTCCAGCGGCTCACTCCACCGCCGAAACCCGCCAAACCCTCCTGCTCGCCGACTGCGCAAAGCACACGAACAACGCCGCCATCACCGCCAGCGCCATCGGCAGCCCTTCCGGCGCCACGTCCATCGCCGCGCCACTGACCAGCGGCCCGACCAGGCTGCCCACGCCCCACAACAAGCCGACACTGGCATTGGCCGTGACCAGGTCCTGCCCCTTGAATTGCTGCCCGATCAGCACCAGCGCCAACGTATAAACCCCACCCGCCACCGCCCCGAGCAGCACCAGCGCCGGCCAGAGCAGCCATTGCACCTGGATCAGCCACGGCAGGGCCAGGCCGATCAGCATCGCCAGCACGCCACACACCAGGTGCACCGTGGTTCGCTCGCAGCGGTCGGCGAGCCAGCCGATGGGCAACTGGAACAGCATGTCGCCGGTGAGGATCACCGTCACCATCAGCGCCGCGACGCCGACCGCGTAGGCGTGGTGGGTGGCGTAGACCGGCAGCAGCGAGAGGATCACCGCGTCGAAGAAGGAGAAGAACAGCACGCCCATGCACAGCGCCGGGGCGACGCGAAAGAAGCCGGCCAGGGAGAAACTCTTTTCGCCGTCCTCTCCATGTTCGACATGGTCGTTGGGCACCGTCCAGACGATGCAGGCCAGCGCCAGCGCATAGCCCACCGACACCATCAGCACCAGCCACGGCCCCTCGGCCCCGAGCAGCGAGAGCATGGCCGGGCCGAGCATCTGGCAGCCGGTGAAAGCGGTGGCGTACAGGGCCATGATCTTGCCGCGGTTGTGTTCTTCGCTCAGTTCATTGACCCAGGACTCGCCCAGGATGATCGCCATGCCCATGCCCAGGCCCAGCGCCAGGCGCAGCCCGGCCAACAGGTAGATCGAGGAAAACGCCCACTCGATCAGGCCGACGCTAAGGGCACAGACACTGAAACTGAGCAGGTAGATAGTGCGCCGGGTCAGGTGCCTGCAGCAGGCATCGACGAGAAACGCCGAGAGCATCATGCCGGCAGCCGGCATCGCCGAAAGAATGCCGATCTGCAGACTGCTGGCACCGGCCTGGAGCAAACGCAGGGACACCAGCGGCAAGGTCGCCCCCAGCGAGAAACCGACCACGGAAACGACGAACAGCACACCCACGAGAAAACGCTTGTTCACAACTCACTCCACCACCGCCGACGCGCAGGCTCGAAGCCTTGCGCGTGGGCGCACAGACGCTGAAATCGAAAGAAGACGAACGAGCCCGAAAGGCCCGCAGAGGTCAGGCGAATAGGCGGTGTGGCGAGAAGGTGAAGGCGAACAGCACGCTGCGCCGGCGCTTGAGCACGGTGTCCTGCGGCCAGGCACGGCGAAGGGCCCGGAAAAGGGGCAGCCTGGCAGTGAAAGGACGGACAACGGCGTTCATGTTCGGCAACAGCAAGGACGGAAAAGAGGGTCGGCACTCTAGGCCATGGCTGACACGCCCGTCAATCGCCCTCGCCCCACACCGGCAACTTCGGAGGACCTGATATTTCTGCCAGTAGATGGTGTTGGCTTGCGGGCGTAGAAAATTGATCTCAACCCATCTCTACGAGAACTGCTGATGAACGCTCCCCAAACCACCAGAAACCCAGGCGATCTCGATGTCGATTTCGGATTTTCGGGCAGGGCCCCCTTTCCGCCAGCCATGCGCAGCGGCAAATCGAAACTCCTCGGTGACCGCAGGATTCTTAGCGCCTGCTCCGACACCGTGACCCCGATGATCACCATGGCGCGCCATCTGTGGACCGGCGACCTTGATGTTTCATACGGCCCATCGGGCCTTGTCCACATCCAGCTACCGGAGGGTCCGGCCCCGAACACGGCCAATCTGGTCGAGCTCCTGGTACTGCCCGACGATAGCGCCCTTGTGTATGGCGCATTAAGGACCATGGATAAGGAGAAGTCGTTCGTGTTCCGGGTATTACCCAACGGAGAACTGGACAGCGCATTTGGCGTGGACGGCTTCTGCATCCTCGATTTTGGCGACCAAAGCGCCATCATCACCGCGCTGGAGTTGCTGGACGACGGCAAGATCATGGCGTGCGTGATCTCGCACAGAACCACTGCACCCGCATTTCACGGCAGCTACCTGGTACGGCTGGATAACGGGGTCGTGGACACCACCTTCGGCGATAACGGCATGGGCTACGTCGAGGCCAGCAACCATCCACTGCGCCATCTGGCAGTGTCCGCAGATGGCGGCTACCTGCTGGCCGGCCGTTACGATGACCTCGGCAAGGCCGAGTTCCGCCAGTATCACGCCGATGGCAGCCCTGATCTCGCCTTTGGTGAAAACGGCCAGGTACTTTTGCCCCTTCCCCCGGGCCAGGCGGAAATCCTTCAGGTGAAAGTGCAAACGGACGGCAGGATCGTCGGGGTCGGCATGGCCAACGTCGGCTTCGGCAATCACACGCTGACCACCCGGCTGAATCCCGACGGCAGTCTGGACAGCACGTTCAACAACGGCGAACCGAAGATCATGGTCTTCCAGGGCCACGAAACACAGAGTACCGGCGTCGATTTTCTGCCCGACGGCAAGATCGTGACAGCAGGCTACACCACCTACCCGATCGACGTGATTCTGATGCGCATGGAACCCAACGGCATGATGGACATGAGCTTCGGTATCAACGGCCAGGTCATAAGCGATCTGGGTGGGCAGGAAACCCGCGAGGGCGTGGAGGTCCAGGACGATGGCAAGATCCTGGCATCCGGTAGACGTATCACCGACTTGCCATTCAACCACTTGTTCCTTGCCCGCTATCTCGGCTGACTCGTCTGTAACGCCGGCCCTTGCCCGGTTGCAACAAGGCAAGGGCCGGCAGACCTGATATTTCTGTCAGTAGATGAAAGCGAAGCCTGGGCGTAGAAACTGGATTTCTATCCAACTCCGCAAAGGAACCTCTCATGAACGCCACCCAAGACACCCGCAAACCTGGGGATCTGGACCTCCATTTCGGCACCCTGGGCCAGCTCTTCTTCCCACTCGACACCCGCACTGGCCAGTCGAAGCGACTTAGCGACGGCAAGATCCTCAGCGTCTGCAATGGCCTCGAAGCCGACCTCCTCATCGTGCTGCGCCACCTGCAGGACGGTGCGCCCGATACGTCGTTCGGTGATGAAGGCGTAGTCCGGATCCGCCTGCAGGAATGGGATATGTTCGAGCTGCTGCAACTGCGTGTGCTGGCCGACGACAGCGTCCTGGTCTATGGCGCGCTGGGCCGGCTGGGCGACCACAACACCTTCGTCTGCAAGCTGTTACCCAGTGGAGAACTGGACCGCAGCTTCGGCGTGAACGGCTTCTGCATCTTCGGCCTTGGCGACGTCAGCAACCTCATCACGGCCCTGGAGCCGCTGGATAACGGCAAGGCTATCGCCTGCGTGATTTCGCAACGGAACAACCCGCCGTTCTATGGCACTTATTTGGTCATGCTGAATAACGGGATTCTGGACCCTGGCTTCGGAGACAACGGACTGGGCTACGTAGAGGCCAGCGACACCCCACTGCGCAGGCTGGCAGTGACCGCCAACGGCGGCTACCTGCTAGCCGGTCACTCCGATGACTTCAGCAAGGCCGTGTTTCGCCAATACCACCCCGACGGCAGCCCCGATCTCGGTTTCGGACAAAACGGCGAAGTCGCCCTCCCGCTTCCGCCCGGCGAGGCGGAAATCTTCCAGGTCAAGGTGCGCGCGGACGGCAAGATCGTCGGCGTCGGCGGTGCAAGTGTTGGTCTGGGCGCACATACACTGGTCGCCCGCCTGAACACCGATGGCAGCCTGGACAGCACGTTCAACAACGGCGAACCGAAGATCATGGTGTTTCAGGGATACGAAACCCTTGCTACCTGCGTTGCCCTTCTGCCTGACGACAAACTCCTGGTAGCCGGCCATACCTACGATCCGCGCGACGTGATCCTGATGCGCATGGAAGCCAACGGCAACCTCGACATGGACTTCGGTATCCGCGGCCAGGTAGTCAGCAACCTCGGCGGGCAGGAGATTTGCGAAGTCGTGGAGCTGCAGGACGACGGCAAGATCCTGGCTTCCGGACAGCGCAACCGGGAAACGCCGAACAAGACGATGTTCCTTGCCCGGTATCTGGGCTGACGGAGCGAGGTCGCCGGTCATTTCTTCCCGGCACCCTGTAAACAAGCCCCTACTCCAGAACAAGGAACGATCATGGCGAATCAACACAGCGGCAAAAATCCCGGAGACCTCGACATCGATTTCGGCCAGAACGGCTTCATGCCCTTCCCCGAGCACCTTGACTTTGGCCAGTCGAGATTGCTGCAGGACGGCAGGATCCTGACCGCCGGCTCGCGCAGGGACGGCCAGACCCTCGTGCTGGTTCGCCACCTGACTACCGGCCTGCTCGACACCTCGTACGCCGAGCAGGGCATCGCGTACATCACTCCGCCTTTTGCGCGAGACCTCCTGCCCAAAGGGCTTTGGCTGCTGCCCGACGGCAGCGCCTTGGTCCATTGCGGCGTTGGCAATGTCGTACAGAACGACGCGCTCGTCCTGCGGGTAACACCCAATGGTGACCTGGACACCAGCTTTGGCGTTGCCGGGTACTGCGTCCTCAACCTGGGCGGCGGGACTACCAACATCGCCGGCGGAGGTGTTCTGAGCGATGGCAGGATTATTCTTGCCTTGCTGGCCCAGAGGCCTGGCTCTCCCTCCCCGTGGATCTATCTGGCGCGTCTGGACAACGGGCATCTGGACCCGTCGTTCGGCGACAACGGTTCGGGGCTGATCCATGTCGGCGAAGACCTGGTGAGCAGCGTGATCGTGCTGCCGAACGATGGCGTGATGCTGGTCGCCCCAACGGACTTCGACTACGTAAAAGTGCTGCTCCTGCAATTCCTCGCCGATGGACGCCCAGATCCGGCATTCGGCGACGATGGCATGGCAAGCCTGACCCTGGCCGACGGCCATGTGGATATCCAGAGCCTGGTGCGACAAGCCGATGGAAAACTGCTGGCTGCGGGCTCAGGCGACTATGGCGCCGACCTGTACACCTTGACCACGCGCCTTAATCCCCATGGCAGTCGGGATGAAAGCTTCAACAATGGCAATCCAAGGCTTACGGCGTTTCCGGGGTACGAAACCATCAGCCTGGCCTGTGCACTGCAAGGCGACGGCAAGATCGTAACGGGTGGTCACTCGTTGGGCAGCCTGGAAACCTACAACGTTGTGCTGATGCGCTTCCTGGCCAACGGCGAGCTGGACAACGGCTTCGGCAACAATGGCCAGGTAATGACCAACCTGGGTGGAGTGGATGAATGCTACCAGGTGGAAATCCAGCGTGACGGCAAGATCCTGGCCAGCGGAGCAAGCCGCCTGAACCCGAATGGAACCGCTTACTTCGTAGCACGTTACCTTGGCTGAAGGACAAGCGGGCAGGCCTACCTGATATTTCTGTCAGTAGACGGCCATCATTCCAAGGCTTAAAAAACAGACTCCGTACCCAAGCTCCGCAGGCCCGACCATGGCAACCCAAAACAACAACCAAGCCGCGTTCGCTTCCGCCGATTTCCTGCCGCTGCCGTCCAACACGCACTGGGAACAGTCGGTGCGGCTGCCCGACGGCAAGATCCTCATGGCCGGCATCGACCGGGACGCCGAGGCCTTCATGCTGGCTCGCCATCTGAAGAATGGCGCACTGGACGAAACCTTCGGCGACGCCGGTATCCAGCGTATCGCTGCTGATGTTGCCCGCGATGTGACCCATTTGTCGCTGGAGCTTGAGGCCGATGGCCGCCTGATGCTCGAAGGCACCCTGGGCGACCGCTTCAATGCCCGTAGCGGCTCTTGCCTGCTGTGGGTGCGGCCAACGACGGTTGCCTGGGTGCACTTGGGAGTGGACGCCTTCCTGAGCATTTCCCGCTCGCCACTGGCCAGCGAGTTGCTGGTACCTTCCAACGTGGGCTGCCCGGTACCTATGACTCAGTGAGGCGCAGCGGGCTCTTCCTGCCCGCCCTGCACCAGCCGGTTGCGTCCGCCCTGCTTGGCCCGGTACAGCGCAAGGTCGGCCACGCGCAACAAGGCACCGAGGGCGACGCTGTTATCGGGGCGGTCAGGGTCGTGGCTGGCACTGCCGATGCTGAGGGTCACCCGCTGCAGCGGACTCGCCAGATGTTCCAGATGGGCATCGAAGACCTCCCGACAAAGATCCCGGGCAACGCTGCGAGCGCCATGGACGTCAGTGTCCGGCAGGATCACCGCGAATTCTTCGCCGCCGTAGCGGCAGACCTGGTCGCCCGGCCTTTGCAAGGACTGGCCCAGGAGCACGGCGATACGCCGCAGGCATTCGTCTCCAGCCTGGTGCCCATAGTGATCGTTGAACACCTTGAAGTGGTCCACGTCCACCATCAGCAGCGACAGCGGCCGGCCTTCGCGGCGGGCGCGGGCCTTTTCCTGCAATAGCGCTTCGTCGAAGCGTCGGCGATTGGGCAATCCGGTGAGGAAATCCTCGCTCGCCAGGGCCTGCAGGCGCGCATTGGCCTCGGCCAGTTGCGCGTTGCTTTGTGCCAGGGCTTCGCGCATCAGGCGTTGCTCGGTGATGTCGCTGAAGGCCAGGGTCATGCCGAGGATCTGCTGGTCCAGGTCCCGGACCGCGCCGATACTCAGCAGATAGGTGCGCTCGCGCCAGTCCAGTTCGCGATCGGCAACGGTCCGGCCGAGTTCCAGCTCGGCCAGGCACTGCGCCAGATCGAGCTGCGGCATCAGCAGGGGCTGCCCCACCAGTTGCGTCGCATCACCACCGAGCAACTGGCCCAGGGCATGGTTGACATTGACCAGTATCCCTTGCCGGTCCACCAGCCCAAGCGCCACCGAGGCCGCGGCGTACAAGGCTTCGAGTTGCACTTCGCGACGGTCCAGGGGACCGATGGCCGGTGTCACGTCGCGGTCGATGCCGCGATAGCCGATCAAGCTGCCCCGCTCATCGAACAGCGGAACCCCGCTGGTCTCCAGCACTACAAGACGGCCATCGGCACGCAGGTTGCGATTGATCAACCCGGCGAACGGCCGCTGCTCGGCGACGATGCCGGCGAAGATCGCACCGACCCGCGCCGCCTCTTCGGCCGGCATGAAATCGAAGGGTGTCTTGCCCAGCACCTCGCTCGGCGCGTAACCGAGCATCTGCCGGCTGTGCTCGGAGCAGAAGGTGTAGCGGCCCTGGCTATCGACTTCCCAGAGCCAGTCGGAGTTGTGCGCGATGATTTCCCGCAGACGAAGGACTTCCTGTTCCTCGGGGAGCGGCTCGGGTACGGAAGCGTTGGGCATGGAAGGCGACTTCGACGAACGACCAGGCAATTGCAAAACGCCACGTTACTGGATCGAAGCCCTCGCGGGCAAATCCGGCGCAACCTGGCGGAACTGCCCTGTGCAGGCCGCCCGGCCGGTGAGTCAGGCTAAGCGGTTGAATGCGCGTAAAATTTTTTGAAAAAGAGTGTTGACAGATACCCGTTTCGAGCGAATAATGCGCGCCACTTGGCTACATAGCTCAGTTGGTTAGAGCATAGCATTCATAATGCTGGGGTCCGGGGTTCAAGTCCCTGTGTAGCCACCATACCCCGCCAGAGAGTCTACGGATTCCATGGCAAACGAAGAGGCCCGCCTAGGCGGGCTTCTTCGTGTCTGTCGTTCGGACTTTTCCCTGTCAGGGACGCGCCCTGTCTTTTTCACGACATTTTCCTGCGCTCCCGGACAAGGGACCCTCGATGCACTGGCCCACAATGCACCGTCATGTCTTGACCCCATGGCGCAGCTTATGAATTCGTTGAAACAGGCGCTCCGCGACCGTCAGTTCGTCTGCGTGATGGAGTTCGTCCCCAAGCCACAACGTTTCGCCGCCTTCGAGCAACTGATGCAGCGCGGCCACCTGTGCGGCTGGCCGATGCTCGCCGGCATCGCCGACCGGGTAGGCAGCAACCTCGACCTGTCGCCCCTGGATACCTTCACCGCCCTCTCCACGCCCGTGCCGGTGATGCCGCATTTTTCCGGCAAGGACCGCGAACGCCAGGACCTGCTGGCGCAACTGGAGCGCATGGACCGGCTGGGGCTCGACCAGCTCCTGCTGCTCACCGGCGACCGCCTGCACGGCCATGAACCGGGCCAGCGACCGGTGCGCTACCTGGAGTCGGTGGCGGCCCTCGGCATCGCCCGCCGGGCACGTCCGGACTGGCTGCTCGGCGCCGCGCTCAATCCATTCAAGTATTGCGAGGAAGAAGGCGGCGCGCAGTACTTCAAGGCCCAGAAAAAACTGGCCGCCGGTGCCGACTTCCTGATCCTGCAACTGGGTTTCGACATGGCCAGGTACCGCGATGCCATGCACTGGATGCAGCGCCAGCCAACGCCGCGCCCGATGCTCGCCTGCATCATGGGCCTGACCCATGGCCGGGCGAAAATGCTCGAGCATGTGGCAGGCGTGACGGTATCGCCGTCAATGCTGGCACTGGTGGCGGCGGAAGAGGCGGTTTCGAAAGTCCATGCCCAGGCTCGCAGTGTCGATCGCCTGGCCTTGCAGATCATCGGCCTGCAACGGATGGGCTATGCCGGGATCAACCTGTCCGGCGTGCATGACATCGCGCAATTGCTGGCGCTCGAACAGGCGCTGGACGCCTGGCGGGAAAAGATCCGCACCGATGAAGAGTGGGCCCTGGCCTGGGCCCGAAGCTGGCAGTTGCCGGGCGTGCCCGCGGTGACCTTCAATCCGCCGGAGTCGGATTGGAAAGCCGGGGAATCAAGGGTGAGCGCTACACCGAAGGAAAAGCTTCGGTATCACCTGCTCTCCACGCTCCACTCGACCCTGTTCAACCGCACGACGCTATTGAGCCGGGCTTTCGCCTGGACGGTGCGCCGGCCCCTGTGGTCTACGCAGGCCGGACAGCGCTGGCTGCACCGCCTCGAACGCGGCGTGAAACGCCCGCTGGTGGGCTGCGACACCTGTGGCAGTTGCCGCCTCGAAGACACGCTCTATATCTGCCCGGAAACCTGCCCCAAGGGCCTGGCCAACGGCCCCTGCGGCGGCACCCGGCTGAACCGCTGCGAGTTCGGCGACCGCGAATGCATCCACAGCATCAAGTACCGCACGGCAAAGTCGGTGGGGCAGACGGCGGTGCTGACGCAGCGGTTGATTCCGTGCGTCGAGGTAGAGGGACGGCAGCGTAGCTCGTGGCCGGAGTGGTTTGCGGTTGGCGCAGAGCAGGCTGCGTCCGCAATGGCCGCCGACCTGAGCCCCGACCAGCCACGCTAGCGCACACTGGCGAACAGCACCGTCACGCCGAGCCCGAGCAGGGCAACACCGATCACCCGGTCCAGCAGGCGCTGGCGGTCGATCATCAGGCGCCGCAACGATGCGTTGGAAAAGCACAGCGCGACCAGGCTGAACCAGAGCCAGTGAGCCAGGGACATGAACAGCCCGTAGGCGAATTGCCGGGTCAGCGAGCTGTCCGGCCCGACCACCTGGGTGTAGGCGCTGACCACGAACAGCAGTGTCTTGGGGTTGAGAGCGTTGGTGAGGAACCCCGAGAGGAAAGCGCCTCTGGCCTTGTGCCCGCCTTCCCCTTCCAGCGACAGCCGACTGGTGTTGGTCAACGAACTGTAGCCGAGGTAGATCAGGTATCCGGCACCCAGCACCTTCATCACCAGGAACAGCGTAGGCGAATGCTGCACCAGCAGGGAAACGCCGAGCACGGTATAGAGCACATGCACCTGCACGCCACAGGCGATGCCCAGGGCGGCGAACAGTCCGTTGCGTCGGCCGAAGGCGTAGCTGGCGCGGGTGACCATGGCGAAGTCCGGGCCGGGGCTGATAACGGCCAGCACGGTGAATAGAGCGACGGCGATAAGTTCGTTCACGCGGGCTTTCCCTGTTTTCGATAAGCGATGAAATAACGCAGATTGGTTAGATGCTTGCCATTATCGAAAGCCTTACTGGCCCGAAAAAAGCGATTTATAGTGCGACAAATCCGCTAGTTTTCCTCACCGATATGAAACTGCCCGCTCTCACCGCCTTCCGCTATTTCGACATGGCCGCCCGCACCGAAAGCTTCGTCCGTGCCGCCGAATTGCTGCACGTCACCCATGGTGCTGTCAGCCGCCAGGTGCGCCTGCTTGAGGCGTCGCTCGGGGTGGAACTGTTCGAGCGGCGCAACCGCGCGATTTTCCTGACAGCCGCCGGACGCACCTTGCTTGGCACCACCCAATCGATCTTCGAACAACTGGAAGGCACGGTTTCGCGCTTGCAGCAACACTCGCGGGAAAACGTGCTGGTGCTGTCCTGCGAACCGACCCTGGCGATGAAATGGCTGATCCCGCGGCTGGCGGATTTTCAGGCGCTCCATGCGGATATCCAGGTGCACCTGATGACGGCCGGAGGGCCGGTGGATTTCGTCCGCAGCGGGGTCGATCTGGCGCTGCGGCGGGATGATTTTCAGTGGGAGGACGGCCTGCATGTGCAGAAGATCTGCGATGAGTGGGTCGGGCCGGTGGCCAGCCCCAACCTGGCGTTGCCGGCCAGGGGCTTTGCCGGTCAGCGCCTGCTGCATAGCGCCACCCGGCCGGGGCATGGGCGACCTGGCTGCGACTGAACAGGAAGACCGGGCGTGGTACCGAGCGGGCGGATTACGAACATTTCTACCTGTGTATCCAGGCAGCGGTAGCGGGGCTCGGAGTGGCGATGGCATCGCGGTTGATGGTAGGCGATGAACTGGCCAGCGGGCAGTTGGTGGCACCTTATGGGTTTGTACCGGATGGGTCGGCGTATGTGCTGTTGTGTCCGCAGGTGCTGGCGGAGACCGAGAAGGTTCAGCGCTTCATCGAATGGGTGACGGAGCAGGCCAAGCCTCGCTAGCAAGCACAACACATAACCCTGCGGGAGTCCGCCCAGCCTTTCAGGCTGCGCTGTCGCGCAGAAAACAGTTCCAAAGCACGACGCGTACCCTGTGGGAGCGGGTTTACCCGCGATTGCGGTAGTGAATTCGCTACCGCAATCGCGGGTAAACCCGCTCCCACAGGGTCCTTGTAAAACAAAGAGTTATGTTTTTTCTATGAGAGCTGGCTTGGGTTATGTGAAGTCAGTTGCAACCGGGTTCCATTCCCCAAGTGCGATAGCCGGCGGTATCGATATGGATCCTGCCGGTCGGATACCGCCCCAGTCCCATGTTCCAGGCCTTGCCGTAGTGTTGCCAGAAATGGCACAGCGCCTGTGCATCGCCGTTGTTCGCCAGCAACAGATCCACCGCGAAGGCGCGCATATGGGCACTGCCTGCAGCACCGCCGGCACAGCGGTTGAGCGCAGGATCCCGATACCCGGACACCACCTCGAACGCCCCGAGAACCCGCTCATCCTGCAATAGATCGAGCAAGCGCAAGGTACTGCGTACATCCGCCCACTGCGCCTGCGGCGGCACGGCGAACGGCTGGCCCCGGCATTTGCGCCAGTCACTCGCCGACCTCAGCAACTGATACAGCGGCACCACGCCATACAGCCGCGCATCCACCAGCATCTCGCGAAAGCCGCGGGTGGCGTGATCGCCGGTCCACTGGGCGAACATCCATGGATCCCGCTCGTCCGCACGAACGACGCCAAGCATCAACAGGGCGACCAGCACCAGCCCCCTCTTCCCACGACCATGGCATGTCCTCCAGTATGGCGAGCCTCCCCTGCGCAGGGAGCCATCTGACAAGGAGTTAAGCATGAAGATCGCACCGATCGCCCTGGGCCTGCTCGCTCTCGGCATTGCCGGACAGTCCGTCGCCGATGCCCGCATCGAATTGGGCGACCAGGCCCGGGTCACCCGGCTGTTCGCCTACCCCAACAATTGCAGCGTGATCTGTTTCCGCGACTGGACGCTGGAACAGACCGTCGAGCACTACCTGAAGCAGAGCGTACAGCGCGACGGCTACCCGGCCGCGACGGTGACGGTCCGCCGTGACAACGACAGGTACTACGCCGATATCGCCGGCGTTCCCGGCGACTACCACAAGCCCCTGGACGCCCTGCTCGATGCCGGCGAACTGGCCTACAACGGTGCGAAAAAACTCAACAGTGATGGCAAGTGGGCGTACGACTGGTACCTGTTCCTGCCCCTGGGCATGGCCCTGGAAAACCGCCGCAGCATCGAGCTGCTGCACTTCCCGCCGGATTATTCGCTGACCCAGGCCCAGGACTACCTGCGCTCCAACACCACCGACCGCTGGGCCAGCCTGCTGACCTTCAACGGCATCCCCGCCGAGCAGACCCCGGCCTACCAGACCATCGTCGATATCGCGCCGATCGCCGCACCGGCCAGCGCGGGCTCGACGCTTGAAGGCACCTACGGCTATTTCCAGGACTACCAGGTGCGCATGGTCAAGGACGTTACCCTGACCTCGAAAGGCCAGTCGCTGCCGATGGTGGCCTTCGGCGCGCCGGTGCGCAGCTGGATCAAGCAGCAGTACGGCGCCGACCTCAAGGTGCTGGGGCTGGCCATCATCAGCCCGAATGCAGAACAGAAGGTACCGGTACTGGGCTCCAACCACCCGAGCGCGATCTGGTATGCGGCAGACAAGGACAACAATGGCGGCGACCAGGACAAGGCCGATGCGGCGGGCCTGAAGATGATGGGCCAGGACCTCAGCGCCGCCTGCTGGCAAGCCGGAATGGGGCGTAACCCAAGCGCCGACCCGCAACTGACGCTCAATGCCTGTACGCAGAAGTGGCAAGTGACGGCGAAGAAGCAGACCTGTGAACTGTTCTATCGGACGATTCGCAACATGACGCCGGAGCAGGCCAGTGCGAAGTGCAATACGGGGGCGGTGACGCGGGAGTTGAGAGCGTTGCAGAAACCTGCCGATACCCTCTGAAACAACACAAAATCCTGTGGGAGCTGGCTTGCCAGCGATTGGGCCCTGGCAGACAACATCTTTGTCAGTACCGGCCTCATCGCTGGCAAGCCAGCTCCCACAGTGGTCGGAAGTTTACTACTGCGGGCGCAACCGGTACTGTGGCGGCAGTTGATCCAGCCCGCTGATGGTCACGTCCAGGCTTTTCCAGCGACCATCCTGGATGCCATAGATGCAGCCATGCACCGACAGTTCCTGGCCGCGATGCCAGGCATTCTGGACGATGGTGGTATGCCCCACGTTGGCGACCTGCTGGATGACATTGAGCTCGCACAGGCGGTCTACCCGCGCCTCTTCGGTCGGCAGCTTGCCCAGTTCCACCCGGTGCTCGTAGTACAGGTCGCGGATCGAGCGCAGCCAACCGTCGATCAGGCCGAACTGACGGTCCTGCATCGAGGCCCGCACGCCGCCGCAGCCATAGTGACCGGTCACCAGGATATGGCGGACCTTGAGCACATCCACGGCGTACTGGATCACCGACAGGCAGTTCAGGTCGGTGTGCAGCACCACGTTGGCCACATTGCGATGGACGAACAGGTCGCCCGGCAGCATGCCGACGATCTCGTTGGCCGGAACCCGTGCATCCGAGCAGCCGATCCAGAGGAATTCAGGGGTCTGCTGGCGGGCCAGCTTGGCGAAGAAGTCCGGGTCCTTCTGCTTGATGCCGTCGGCCCAGCGCGCGTTGTTGTCGATCAGTTCCTGCAGGTCGTGCATGATCAAGGCCTCATGGATTGATGCGCTGTTATGACAGGCAGCGACCTGCGCAGGGGCGCTGCCGTTCTTAGTCGATCAGGGTGCAGGCCATCACCAGGGCATCTTCCCGCCCACCCGGGGCCGGGTAGTAATCGCGGCGGCGCCCGACTTCGTTGAAACCGTAGCGTTCGTACAGGCGATAGGCCGACTGGTTGCTGGCGCGCACTTCGAGGAAGCATTCGCGGCCATTGAGTTCATAGGCACGCGCCATCAGGTGTTCGAGCAGGCGCAAGCCGAGGCCGCGGCCCTGGCTCTCGGGCTTCACGGTGATATTCAGCAGGTGGGCTTCGTCGATGATCACGTTGATCACACCGTGCCCGACCTGCTGCTCGCCTTCGAACATCAGCCAGATTTCATAGCTCTTCAGGCCGTCGAGGAAGATCCCGCGGGTCCACGGGTGGCTGAAGGCGGCATATTCGATCTTCAGTACGGCATCCAGGTCCGCCTCGGTCATCCGGCGGAAGCTGAGGGTGTCACTCATTGCTCGTTTTCCAGCGCGCCATCAGCCGGCGCATGGCTTTCCAGACGTCCGCCTTGCGCTGCGGCTCGTCCATCAACACTTCAAGACCGGGCAGCGCCCAGGCGGTGCCCAGGCCCTCGACCGGAAATTCTTGGTAATACACAGACTCGTCGCGCTCGCCGGCATGGCGGATGGCGGGCAGGCCGACCAGCCACAGGCAGGCCGCAGGCTCGCGCTCCAGTTGCACCTGGGTGAAACCGTGGACGAAGTCGCGGGCGGCGTCCGGGCCCTGGTCGAGGCTGCCGCGGGCCAGCAGCGGCCAGCGGATCGGCTCGCCAAGGATCTGCGGGCTGTCCGGCAGACCGGCGGCGCGCAGCATGTCCTTGAGCAACAGGTAGGAAGGATCGCGGCTCTGGAACGGCTGCCCGGTGGCCAGTTCCACCAGCAGCAGGCAATTGCCGGCGCGCAGCAGTTGCAGGGAAAAACGCGGGGCGGCGCTGCGACCACCTTGGCCGGGGCCGGTTTCTCTTCCTCGCTTTCCACCGGTTTGCTGACGGCCTTGGCCGTGGCGCCCGGGCGCGGAATCTCGATCTTCGGCCGTTCCGCTGGCTTCACCGTCGGCTGCACGGCAGCCGGTGCGGCCTGCCTCGGCATTTCCACCGGCAGCGCTTCCGGCACCGGCTCCAGCGGCAGCAACAGCTCGGGCCGCGACGGCGCGGCGAACGGCAGTTCGGTACGCGGCAGCCAGTGCACCACTTGCATGGCGTTGAGGTAGGCGCGGCGGCGGGACTCGGTCAGCAAGGAAGTTCGGCCATCTGTGGATAAGTCAGGGCGCACATTCTAACGCCGTTGCGCTGGTCGCGCCGCTGTCGATCGCACAAATCCGCCGGACAACCGCCGAATCGATCAAGGGTGAAACCATTGCGGTTCAATGCAGTACAATCCGGCGTTTTATTTGGCAGCGAGTCGACCCGCCAATGATCGAACCCAAACGCGTCCTGCGCGCCCTGGCCGAACACTGGAACCTGCTGGAACCTTTGTCGGAGCGTTTTGACGGCGGCACCCTGAGCCTGGGCGAATTGCGCCAGCAACTGGCCGCCCAGCAGCTGGAAAGCACGCCGCAGGACATCACCGCCCTGCTCGACGTGTGGATCCGCCTGGACATCCTGGTTCCGGTGGCGAAAAGCCCCAACCGCTTCGAGCTGAACGCGCAGATCCACGATTTCCTCGCCTACCTGCGCCGCGAGCACCGCCTCGGCCTGTGCCTGGAGATCGAGGCCTACCTGCGCCACCTGGAGCGCCTGGCCGGGCATATCCAGGACGCCTTCGACATTCGCGACGGCCACGATCTGGCGCGCCAGTTGCGCCTGCTCGACATGCGCGTGCGCGATGTGCTGAAGAAGCTCGACAACGACGAACAGGCCCTGGTCGCCGTGGCCGAACGGGCCAAGACCAGCGACCGGCAGATACCCCTGCGCCAGCGTTATGCCGAGGTCCTGGCGACCTGGGACGAGTACGTCGAGCCGATGATCCAGCTGGTCAACGCCGACGGCGCCTTCGAGCAAGGCGTGCGCAAGGTCGAGACGGTGCTGCTGCGCCTGCTTGGCGAACAGGCCCGGCTCGGTCACCTGGTCGATGACGACATGCTCCTGCGCACCCACGCGCGCATCCTCGAAATGCAGACCAGCGCCCAGCTGACCCTGCGCCACGCCCGCGAGTTGCTCCTGCCCCTGCGTGAAGAGGCGCGCCGGCACAACGCCGTGACCCGCGGCGCCGCGCTGGCCCTGTCAGTGATCCGGCGCAAGGGCATCGACGCCGTGCCGCAGGCTGCCATGCCGCTGTTCACCCGGCCGCAGAGCACCTTCCTCGGCAGCGCCAGCCAGGTCGAGGCCTACGTCTATGCCCTGGCCCGCTTCGAGCCCAAGCCTGCGCGGTTCCCCAAGGCGCACAAGACCCAGAAGGGCGAGCCGCCGCGTGCGCCGCGCACGGTCAAGGAAATGCTCGAGCGCTGCGAGGACGCCCTGCCCTTGCCGGACCTGATGGTTTGGCTGCTGGAGCAGGAGCCGGAAGGCGCCACCGACGAATTGCTGTACTGGTTCTCGCGACTCTCGCGGGAAAAACGTTTCTCCCGCGAACGCCTCGAGCGCCGCGAGTACACCACCCGCGAACACCTGGTCAGCCTGCGCTCCTTCGCCCTGACTTCCAGCCGCGAAACCTCGCCCCAACTTTCGCCCGAACCTGCTGCGAGCCCTGCCCATGCATCTTGATCTTTCCGAACTGTCCCAGCTCGCACCGATCTTCCGCGAGCTGTTCAAGGGCTTCCACATCAGCCGGCGCGACCCCGAGCTGTACGCCCAGCTGTCGAACTTCCAGGACCAGTACCGCGGCCTGTTCAAGGCCCTGGGCTTCGAGCTGGTCTGCGATACCCGCGGCTTCTACTACTTCGTCCCCGAGCAGGCTGCCGCCCAGGTCAACAAGACCGCGCAACGCCTGGCGCTGTTCACCTTCATCCTGGTCGAGCACCTCGCCGACCAGGGCCGCGACCCGATGTCGGTGCTCGACGGCGGCAGCCTCGGCCGCGACGAACTGCCATCGATGCTCGACAAGTACCGCGACCTGTTCCTCCAGGCCGAGGTACAGACCCCGGACGAGCTGGAAGAAAAGATCATGCGCCGCATGACCCAGCTCGGCTTCGCCTTCGAGGAGAACGGCATCTACCGCTTCCTGCCGCCGATGCACCGCTTCCTCGATGTCTGCCTGTCGGTCCAGCAGGACCGCGACCTGGCCGCCAGCCTGCACAGCAACCTGCCGCTGCCGACCCCGGTGCTGGTGGTCGAGGAAACCCCGGAAGAACTCAACCGTACCGACGACCCGCTGGACCTCGCGCCCTTCGCCGAGGAAAGCGAAGAAGAAGCGCTGGCCCGGGCCATCGCCGAAGAGCAACAGGAGATTGACGCATGAGCCAGGAACGCTACGGCATCCGCCGTTTCGCATTGCTCAACACCGCCGGCTACAGCCTTGGCCTGTTCCCGCTGGAGCATCCGCTGTCGGTCTATGGCGCCAACAACCTGGGCAAGAGTGCCTCGATCAACGCCCTGCAGTTCCCGATCCTGGCGCGCATGTCGGACATGAGCTTCGGCAAGTACAGCCTGGAGCAGTCGCGGCGCTTCTACTTCGCCAGCGACACCAGCTACATCCTCTGCGAAGTCAACCTGCCCCACGGCCCGCATGTGATCGGCGTGGTCGGGCGCGGCCCGGGCGGCGGCTTCGGCCACCAGTTCTTCGCCTATGCCGGCGAGCTGGACCTGGGCCACTACCAGAAGAACGACACCTGCCTGCGCCAGAAAGAACTGTTCAGCAACCTCGAGCGCAACGGCCTGAAGGCCTACGAACTCAAGCCTGACGAACTGCGCCGGCTGCTGGTCGGCGGGCACACCTCGATCCCGCTGGACCTGACCCTGATCCCGCTGCGCTCCACCAGCGAGCAGAGCCTGAAGACCTTCCGCGCCCTGTTCATCAACCTGCTGCACATGCGCGAGATCACCGCGGCCAAGCTCAAGCAGCTGTTCCTCGATGCCTTCGAGCACAGCCTGCGCTCCGGCAGCGTCGATTACATCGCCGCCTGCGACGAAGCCTTCCGCGACGTACGGCGGATGGAGCAGGACTACAACTCGCTGGTCGCCGCCGGGCCGCTGGTCGAAGCCCTGGCCAACGGCGTGGCCCAGCGCGACATCCTGCGCGGCAAGCTGCATCGCCTGTCGCCGCTGCTCGACTCGCTGCTGGGCACCTGGCAGGACTACTCCAGCGCGCGCAAGGAAGAGCTGGTCATCCAGGCCGAGCACTACCGCAACGAGCAGGACGCCCTGCAGAACGACCAGCGCAACGGTACCCAGGAGCTGATGCGCCTGGAGCGCGAGATCAGCGGTATCCAGCGCTGGCTCGGCGAATTGTCGGTGCTGAAGAACCGTTTCGCCCTGGTCGATGACGTCAAGGTCCTGGAGCAGCAGTTGCTGGCCGCCAAGGACGCCCACGACGAGCTGGCCGGTGCCCTGGCCCAATCCCGCCAGTTCAGCGCCGAGGACCTCGACGAACGCCTGCGCGAGCTGGAAAAACGCCTGAAATCGGTGAAGCAGCAACTCGATCACGCCGACAACAACAGCTATGCCCGCCTGCGCGAGGAATTCTCGCAGCAGGATGTCGAGCGCCTGATGCGCCTGTTCAACGGCGCGCTGTTCAGCCTGCCGCTGGGCGAGCGCGGCATCGAGCTGGACGAGAGCGACGTCTGGATCAAGACCCTCGAAGCCCTGCTCGACGGCTTCAAGGGCGAGCGCTTCGAAGTGCCGGGGATCTCCGTCGACCTGTCGCATATCGAGCCGCCGGCCCTGCAGGCCCTGGCCGACCGCGCCGCCCTGCGCGACCAGAAGGAGCGCCTGGAGAAAGAACTCAAGCAGCTCAAGACCCAGCAATCCGTGGCCGCCGACCGCGCCGCCAGCAAGACCCGCACCGAAGCCCTGTACCAGCAGGTGCTGGATGCGCAGAAGGCCCTCGAGGACTTCCGCCGCAGCCAGACCCTGAGCGCCGAGGAAGGCGACAAGCTGGAACAGCTGGCGCAACTGGAAGCCGCCCAGGACGAGCTCAAGCGTTCCAGCGATGCCTTCACCGAGCGCGTCCAGCAGCTCTCTGCCAAGTTGCAGCTGGTGGGCCGGCAGATCGCCGATATGGAAGCCAAGCAGCGCACCCTCGACGACGCACTGCGCCGCCGCCAATTGTTGCCGGCGGACCTGCCATTCGGCACGCCGTTCATGGAGCCGGTGGACGACTCCATGGACAACCTGCTGCCGCTGCTCAATGACTACCAGGACAGCTGGCAGGGCCTGCTGCGCATCGACAACCAGATCGAAGCCCTGTACGCGCAGGTGCGCCTCAAGGGCGTGGCCAAGTTCGACAGCGAAGACGACATGGAGCGCCGCCTGCAGCTGCTGATCAACGCCTACGCGCACCGTACCGACGAAGCCCTGACCCTGGGCAAGGCGCGTCGCGCGGCAGTCACCGATATCGCTCGCACCCTGCGCAACATCCGCAGCGACTACGACAGCCTCGAACACCAGTTGGCCCTGTTCAACCGCGAGATCAACCGGCGCCAGGTGTCCAACCTGGAAAGCTTCCGCATCGTCCTCGCGCCGAACAAGGAAGCGCTCAAGCACATCGACCAGATCATCCACAGCGCCGGCCAGTACGAGGAAGGCGAGACCCTGTCGGTGTTCGACCTGAGCCAGAGCGCCGAGCAGGACAACAAGAACGAGGAAGCCAAGGAGTACCTGGCCCGCCTCGTAGCGGCGAACCACAACCAGCTGGGCCTCAAGGACCTGTTCGAACTGGCCTTCGAGATCACCAAGGTCAATGGCCAGCCGGTGATCCACACCGATATCGATGGCGCGGCGTCCAACGGCACCACCATGACCATCAAGGCGCTGACCAACATGTACCTGTTGCTGCACCTGATGGACCGCGACCTCGCCGGCCGCGTGCGCCTGCCCTACTACCTCGACGAAGCGGCGGACATCGACGAACGCAACCAGGCCGCATTGCTGGAAACCAGCCTGCAACTGGGCTTCGTACCGATCCTGGCGAGCGTGAAGCCGCAGGTATCGGCGCGGGTGGCGATCGACCTGGAAGGGGGTAGCGGCCCGAACGGCATCTACATCGACGAGGCGGACTGGAAATACATCAGCCGGCGGGATGTGGAGAAGGCGGTGGTGCGGGAAGAGGCAGAAGAAACTTCAGCCTGAAAGTGATGCGGGGCTCTCCAGGGCCCTATCGCTGGCAAGCCAGCTCCCACAGGTTCAGCACAGACCTTGAGACTTGTGCTGTACCTGTGGGAGCTGGCTTGCCAGCGATGAGGCCCGAGAGAACACTGGAGATTTACTTGGCCCAGGGCAGGATCGGAATCGCCGTCACCGCATTCTGCGGGCTGCCCTCGATCAACCGGTCGCTGTACACCAGGTACACCAGGGTGTTGCGCTTCTTGTCGAGGAAGCGCACCACCTGCATGGTCTTGAACACCAGCGAGGTGCGTTCCTTGAACACTTCCTCGCCATCCTTGAGCTCGCCCTTGAACTGGATCGGCCCGACCTGGCGGCAGGCGATGGAAGCCTCGGCGCGGTCCTCGGCCAACCCCAGGCCACCTTTCAGGCCACCGGTCTTGGCTCGCGACAGGTAGCAGGTCACGCCTTCCACCTTGGGATCGTCGAACGCCTCGACCACGATCCGGTCATTCGGCCCGACGAACTTGAACACCGTGGATACCTGGCCAATCTCTTCAGCCGATGCCAGCAGCGGCAACGCCAGCACGGCGGCGGCAAACAGTCCCTTGAACACGCAATTCACTCCTCAGACCAGGATCAGGTTGTCGCGGTGCACCAGCTCCGGCTCGGCACTGTAGCCCAGCAGGCCTTCGATGGCGTCCGACGGTTGGCCGATGATTTTCTGTGCTTCCAGGGCACTGTAGTTGGCCAGGCCGCGAGCCACCTCGGCGCCGTCCGGCCCGACGCACACCACCATTTCGCCGCGGCGGAAGCTGCCCTGCACGGTCTTCACGCCCACCGGCAGCAGGCTCTTGTTGGCCTGGCGCAGAGCCTGCACGGCACCGGCATCCAGCACCAGGGTGCCACGGGTCTGCAGATGGCCGGCCAGCCATTGCTTGCGCGCGGCCAGCATGCCGCGCTCCGGCGACAGCAGGGTGCCGATACGCTCGCCGGCCTTGAGACGATCCAGCACGCGTTCGATACGCCCGCCGATGATGATGGTATGGGCGCCGGACCGGGCCGCCAGGCGCGCGGCGCGCAGCTTGGTCTGCATGCCGCCGCGACCAAGGGCGCCGCCGGTCCCGCCGGCCACGGCGTCCAGGGCCGGATCGTCGGCGCGGGCTTCGTAGATCAGCTGGGCCTCGGGGTTATTGCGCGGGTCGGCGTCGAACATGCCGTCGCGGTCGGTGAGGATCACCAGCAGGTCGGCCTCGACCAGGTTGGCCACCAGCGCCGCCAGGGTGTCGTTGTCGCCGAAGCGGATCTCGTCGGTGACCACCGTGTCGTTTTCGTTGATCACCGGCACCACGCCCAGCTCCACCAGGGTGCGCAGGGTGCTGCGGGCGTTGAGGTAACGCTTGCGATCGGACAGGTCGTCGTGGGTCAGGAGAATCTGCGCGGTGTGCTTGCCGTGCTCGGCGAAGCTCGACTCCCAGGCCTGCACCAGGCCCATCTGGCCGATGGAGGCGGCGGCCTGCAGCTCGTTCATCGCGCTCGGTCGCTTGGTCCAGCCCAGACGGCTCATGCCGGCAGCCACGGCTCCCGAGGAGACCAGCACCAACTCGACGCCCGCTTCGCGCAGGGCCACCATCTGTTCAACCCAGACACCCATCGCCGCGCGATCCAGGCCCTTGCCATCCGCCGTCAGCAGGGCACTGCCAATCTTCACGACCCAGCGCTGGGCACCTGTCACCTTGCTCCGCATCTTCTTCCAACCTATCGATCTGTGTGGATTCTGTAGATAACAAAACGCCGCTTGAAAAAGCGGCGTTCAGTGTACTGCAACGGATCAGTCGCGCACGTAAATGATTTCCGGGCCGTCTTCGTCGTCCTCGTCGCCCCAGAAGTCATCGTCGTCGCTGACATCGTCGACGCTCTTGACGCCGGTACGGCGCAGGGTGCGTGCATCGTCCAGGGCCTGCAGCTGGGCGCGGGCCTCGTCTTCGATGCGCTGGTCGAGGTCGGCCAGCTCGGCGGCGTAGGCCGGGTCGGCGGCCAGGCGGTCGGCGCGGTCTTCCAGGTAGCGCATCAGGTCGTGGCTGATCTGCTCGGTACCCTGGCGCGAGATGGCCGAGATCAGGTAGACCGGGCCTTCCCATTGCAGGCGATCGACCACTTCCTTGACCCGTGCTTCACGCTCGTCTTCCGGGATCATGTCCGCCTTGTTCAGCACCAGCCAGCGCTCGCGCTCGCACAGCGACGGGCTGAAGCGCTCCAACTCGTTGACGATGACTTCGGCGGCATCGGCCGGGCTGCTTTCGTCCAGCGGCGCAAGGTCCACCAGGTGCAGCAGCACGCGGGTACGCGCCAGGTGCTTGAGGAAGCGGATGCCCAGGCCGGCACCGTCGGAAGCACCTTCGATCAGGCCGGGGATGTCGGCGATGACGAAGCTCTTCCAGCGATCGACGCTGACCACGCCCAGGTTCGGCACCAGGGTGGTGAACGGGTAGTCGGCGACCTTCGGCTTGGCGGCCGAGACGGCACGGATGAAAGTGCTCTTGCCGGCGTTCGGCAGGCCCAGCAGGCCAACATCGGCCAGGACCTTCATCTCCAGCTTGAGGTCACGCTGCTCGCCCGGCTTGCCCGGGGTGGTCTGGCGTGGCGCACGGTTGGTACTGGATTTGAAACGGGTGTTGCCCAGGCCGTGCCAGCCGCCCTGCACCACCATCAGCTTCTGGCCTGGCTTGACCAGGTCGCCGATGATTTCCTGGGTGCTGGCGTCGATCACGGTGGTACCCACCGGAACGCGCAGGATCAGGTCATCGCCTTTCTTGCCGGTGCAGTCGGTGCTGCCGCCGTTGGAGCCACGCTGGGCCTCGAAGTGACGGGTGTAGCGATAGTCGACCAGGGTGTTGAGGTTCTCGTCGGCAACCATGAACACCGAACCGCCGTCACCACCGTCACCGCCGTTGGGGCCGCCGTTCTCGATGAACTTTTCGCGGCGGAAGCTCATGCAACCGTTCCCGCCATCACCGGCCTTGACCCGGATCGATACTTCGTCAACAAACTTCATAAAAACCGCCTCTCGTCAGACCGACGAGCTGAATGACCAGATACGTAAGGCTCTTGCAAAAATGAGCGCGGCTAACCCGTCAAGCGAATACAGCGCCGGCAGCCCATGCGGACAGCTTTGCAAGAGACTCACTCCATAAACGAAAAAGCCCCGTCGCAAGACAGGGCTTTCCCAGCGTTCGCACGATTACTCGGCGACAACGCTCACGTAACGACGACCGAAGGCGCCTTTTACTTCGAACTTGATCTTGCCAGCGATCTTGGCGAACAAGGTGTGATCCTTGCCCATGCCAACGCCGTAGCCAGCGTGGAACTGGGTGCCGCGCTGACGGACGATGATGTTGCCTGGAACGATAGCCTGGCCGCCATACATCTTCACGCCAAGGCGTTTGGCTTCTGAGTCGCGACCGTTACGGGTACTACCACCAGCTTTTTTGTGTGCCATGAGTTCAATTCTCCTGAAGGGGGATTAGGCTGGAATTAAGCCTGAATACCGGTGATTTTGATCTCGGTGAACCACTGGCGGTGGCCCATACGCTTCATGTGGTGCTTACGGCGGCGGAACTTGATGATGCGCACTTTGTCGTGACGACCTTGGGAGATCACTTCAGCAACAACCTTTGCACCAGCAACGACTGGAGCGCCGATGTTCACGTCGTCGCCATTGGCAACCAGCAGAACGCGGTCGAAAGTAACGGATTCGCCGGTAGCGACTTCCAGTTTCTCGATCTTCAGGTATTCACCTTCGGCGACTTTGTACTGCTTGCCACCGGTAACAATTACTGCGTAAGACATGGTATTTCTCCGATAATCCTGCTCACCCAGCGCTTTATAGGAAGAGTATTGGCTGGCATGGCTGCACGAGGCTGGAACGGCCCGGTGCAATTGCGTAAGGCAGGTGCTGCCCAGGAAGTAGGGTGCGCGATTGTACGCAAGCCCGCCGGGCCTTGCAAGTGGCGCCCGGGGCCGCCGGGCCGGGCGCCTTGACAGGCCGGGACCCGCAACCTAGCATGCCGCGCAACCTATATGGAGCACCTGTGGCCGATGCAACCCCAAGCTTTCTACCGCGCGGTAGCGGACGATTTCAGCGCCGTTGACGAGATCATCAAGAAACAGCTGACTTCGCGCGTTCCGCTGGTATCGAAAATCGGCGACTACATTACCTCGGCCGGCGGCAAGCGCCTGCGTCCGCTGCTGGTACTGCTCTGCGGCAAGGCCCTGGGCCGTGAAGGCGACGACCTGCGCCTGCTCGCCGCCACCATCGAATTTCTCCACACCGCCACCCTGCTGCACGACGACGTGGTCGACATGTCCGGCATGCGCCGTGGCCGCTCCACCGCCAACGCCCTGTGGGGCAACGCGCCGAGCGTGCTGGTGGGCGACTTCCTTTATTCGCGCTCGTTCGAAATGATGGTCGAGCTCGGCTCGATGCCGGTCATGCAGATCCTGTCGAAGGCCACCCGGGTCATCGCCGAGGGTGAGGTGCTGCAACTGTCGCGGGTGCGCGATGCCAGCACCACCGAAGAAATCTACATGGACGTGATCCGCGGCAAGACCGCGATGCTGTTCGAAGCCTCGACCCACAGCGCCGCCGCCCTGGCCAATGCCAGCGAAGAACAGCGCGAGGCCCTGCGCACCTTCGGCGACCACCTGGGCGTGGCCTTCCAGCTGGTCGACGACCTGCTCGACTACAAGGGCGACGCGCAGACCCTGGGCAAGAACGTCGGCGACGACCTCGCCGAAGGCAAGCCGACCCTGCCGCTGATCTACACCATGCGCGAAGGCACCCCTGAACAGGCCGCACTGGTTCGCCAGGCGATCCAGAAAGGCGGGATCGAGGACCTGGAGCGCATCCGCGAAGCCGTGGAAGCCTCGGGTTCGCTGGACTACACGGCAAAACTGGCCCGCGACTACGTGGCCCGCGCCATCGCCTGCCTCGAAGTGCTGCCGGCCAGCGAATACCGCGATGCGCTGGTCGAGCTCAGCGAATTCGCCGTAGCCCGCACCCACTGACCCCCCCTCCGGCCCGTCGCTCGACGGGCCTGCTTTTCCTCTGCCGGGCAAAACCCTATACAATGTGGGCTTTCTGCACGCATGACCCGAGGAAACTTAGTGAGCACCTTGCCACCCTGCCCCAAATGCAACTCCGAATACACCTATGAAGACGGCACCCAGCTGATCTGCCCCGAGTGCGCCCACGAGTGGTCGGCCGGCGGCAACGCCGAGGCGGCCAACGATGACGTAGTGAAGAAGGACGCGGTGGGCAACGTCCTGCAGGACGGCGACACCATCACCGTGATCAAGGACCTCAAGGTCAAGGGCACCTCCCTGGTGGTCAAGGTCGGCACCAAGGTCAAGAACATCCGCCTGTGCGATGGCGACCACGATATCGACTGCAAGATCGACGGCATCGGTCCGATGAAGCTGAAGTCCGAGTTCGTCCGCAAGGTCTGAACCCCACCTCATTCCAGGTGCGCGCTGCCATACGGGCGCGCACTTCGGCAGAAAATGCAAACTATTCCCAATTGCCACTTGCTATTTCGATAATAAGAATTATTCTCACTGAAAGTTTTTCAAGGAGAATAGCCATGACTTATCTGATCGACGCCTGGCTGGACCGTCCCCACCCTTACCTGCGCATCCTCCACCGTGAAACCGGCGAAGTCTGTGCCGTGCTCGAAGAAGCGGCACTGGACGAACTGCGTGAACAGGGCGACCTGGATCTGAACGGATTGAATTCGAGTGAGCCGATCGTGCTCAAGGAGCTGGTGAGGAACCTGTTCCTGTTCTGCTATGCCCGGGCCTTGCGCCCGAACACCCCGCATGCGGGGTTCTAGCCCATTTCTTTGCTGGTCTTTAGGGCCTCATCGCCGGCAACGCCGGCTCCAACAGGTTTCGCGGTGTGCAAACCCTGTGGGAGCCGGCGTTGCCGGCGATGAGGCCAGAAGCCTTACAGAACGTCCAGCAACTCGACGTCGAACACCAGCACGCTGTGCGGCGGGATGCTACCGACGCCTTGGGCGCCGTAGGCCAGCTCGCTCGGTACGTACAGGCGCCATTTGCTGCCGGCGTTCATCAGTTGCAGGGCTTCGGTCCAGCCGGCGATCACGCCGCCAACCGGGAATTCGGCCGGCTGGCCACGGTCGTAGGAGCTGTCGAACACGGTGCCGTCGATCAGGGTGCCGTGGTAGTGGGTGCGCACGCTGTCTTCGCGAGTCGGCTTGGCGCCTTCGCCTGCGGTCAGTACTTCGTACTGCAGGCCGGAAGCCAGGCTGGTGATGCCTTCGCGCTTGGCGTTCTGGGCCAGGAATTCCTTGCCGGCCGCTGCAGCGGCTTCGGCCTTGGCAGCCTGCTGGGCCTGCATGACTTCACGAATGACCTTGAAGCTGGCCGACAGGTCTTCTTCGCTGACGCGGCTGGCCGCACCGTTGAAAGCGTCGGTCAGACCGGCCAGGATGGCTTCCAGGCTCACACCCGGTGGCGGGTTGTCACGCAGTTGGCCACCCAGCTGACGGCCGATGCCGTAGCTGACGCGGGTTTCGTCGGTGGACAGATTGATTTCGGACATTGGCTTGCTCCGCAGCAGGGCGCACGACAACCGCGCCCTTTATGAAAAGGGCTCGCAGCCTAGCACACTGCGGCGAAGCGAATCAGCTATCGGGCACTACGGCTGGACAACGGCACTTTAAGGTCTTCCTCGACAACGCTGGCCATCCCGCACATTTCGTCCTGTACCGACCAGTGCACCAGGTGCATCGGCATCTGTGGCAACCCCTCGAGCAGCAGGTGCGCCTGCTCCACCGAATGCACTTTCAGACGCGTGCCACGGGCGTCGGTAAGGGCGTGGGCATGGCCATGGGAACGCGCTTCCAGCAAATAGTCGCCGCCTTCGATGGCGATCAGGTTGAGCTCGTCGATACGGCCCGCTCGGGCCTGGGTGTTCAGTTCGTGCAGGTTCATGGGCGCACCTCGCGACGTTGACCGCTCATTTTTTGTACAGCCCATTGCAAAGCACAAGAGCGAAACGCAACCGCCCGTCCGTTTTGCAACGGACGGGCGGTCGGTGACGCAGGCGACGCCTTGCTCAGTGCTTGGTGACCTTGTCCAGGTAACCCATGGCAAAGGCCGACACCACGAAGGTCATGTGGATGATCACGTACCACATCAGGTAGTTCGACGAGATGTTCTGCGCATCCATGAACACCCGCAGCAAGTGGATCGAGGAAATCGCCACGATCGACGCCGCTACCTTCATTTTCAACGACGAGGAGTCCATCTTGCCCAGCCAGTTGAGCTTTTCCTTGTCCTCGTCGATGTCCAGTTGCGAAACGAAGTTCTCGTAGCCGGAAATCATCACCATCACCAGCAGGCCACCGACCAGGGCCATGTCGATCAGCGACAGCAGCACCAGGATCAGGTCGGATTCGGCCAGGGAGAAGACGTTCGGCAGAACGTGGAAGATTTCCTGGAAGAACTTGAGCGCCAGCGCCAGCAAGCCCAGCGACAATCCAAAGTAGATCGGTGCGAGCAGCCAGCGCGAGGCGTACATCGCATTTTCGATAAAGCGTTCCATTGAGCTAGTCACCTGAAGGCGGGGGAAAATCGGCCGGGAGTATATCAGCCGGACGTGAAGGAAAAAGCCCGCGACGCGCTGCCGCAGGCTCCCTCAGTGATGGACGTGGCCATTGACCCGACGCAGTTGGGCTTGCAGGTGCACGCTCCAGATCTGCGGGTCATCGGCCAGCTGGTAGCCGTGCAGGGTCAGGCTGTCGACGATGGCGTTGAGTACCGACTCGGCCACGAAGGGCCCATGGAATGGTCCCTGGGCCTTGATCGCGGAAGGTTGTTCGCCTGCCATGCCGGCGGCGAAGAGAAGGGTCCACATGCCGTTGTCGCCGGCCAGCGGACGGATGCTGCATTCGATGCGGGTCACCAGACCCAGGCATTGGCGGGTAAGGCTGAGGCTGCGCGGCATGGCGAAGACCCTCGGTAGAACCTCGTTCAGCCTTCGACAAGGCTGTTTCCATCCTGTACCGACGACTATCCATGCTCTGAAGGATAGAAGAAAACCGGCCAGTACAAGCGCCTCACGGGGAACGGGCGCCGAATGGTCATGCCACCGCGACGCCCGCGCCCGGCCCGTCAGGCCGGCTTCACTTCGGCAAGTGCCTGTTCGGCCTGCTCTTTTTCCGCCTCCTTGAACTCCTCCTCGCTGATCATCTCGGCGATCACCCGCAGACGCTCTACCACCCGGGCATTGACGCTGCCCTCAGGGAACTGGCCGTCGGCATCCGGCTCGCCGGCAGGCTCGCCCACCAGCAGGCTCAGGGCTTCGTCGGCCTGGCTCACCGCATAGACATGGAACTGCCCGGCGCGCACAGCCTGGAGCACCCGCTCGTCGAGCATCAGGGTGGAGACGTTGGCTTTCGGGATGATCGCCCCCTGCTCCCCGGTCAGGCCACGGGCCTCGCACAGGCGGAAGAAGCCCTCGATCTTCTCGTTGACCCCGCCCACCGCCTGCACTTCACCGAACTGGTTGATCGAGCCGGTGATGGCGAAGCATTGCTTGAGCGGAGTCTTCGACAGGGCCGAGATCAGCGTGCAGGCCTCGCCCAGGGACGCGCTGTCGCCATCGACATAACCGTAGGACTGCTCCAGGGCAATGCTCGCGGAAATCGCCAGCGGGAACTCCTGGGCGTAGCGGCTGCCAAGGTAGCCGGTGAGGATCATCACGCCCTTGGAGTGAATCGGCTGGCCAAGGTTGACCTCGCGCTCGATATCGACGATCCCGCTGCCCCCGGGTACACCGTGGCGGAAATCCGCGCCGGCACACCGAAGGCCGAATCGCCCACTTCCAGCACTGTCAGGCCGTTGCACTTGCCGACGGCGGCACCCTCGGTGTCGATCAGGATGATCCCGGCGAGCATGTCGTCGAGAATCCGCGCCGAGACCCGACCGGTCCGGGTGGCCTTGGCCTTGAGCGCGCGCTCGATATGACCGACGTCGGTCATCTCGTCGTTGGCCAGGTGACGGATGAAATCCGCCTCGCTGACCAACTGGAACAGATCGCCGATGCGCGCCGACAGACGCTTCTGGTTTTCCGCCAGGCGCGCGCTGTAGGTCGCCAGGCGCGCCACCGCGTCGGCAGTCAGCGGCGCCATGCCTTCCTCGCTGGTGCGGGTCTTCAGCAACTGGGCGAACTGCTCCAGGCTTTCGTCGTGCATCGGGATTTCCTCATCGAAATCCACCAGCACGCGGAACATCTCCTGGAAGTCCGGATCATGGTCCTGCAGCGCGTAGTAGAGCTGGCGCGCGCCGATGATGATGACCTTGACCTGCAACGGGATCATCTGCGGGGTCAGGGTCACGGTGGCGATGCGCCCCAGTTCGCCCAGGGGCGACTCCATCTTCAGCTTGCGCGACTGCAGGGCACGCTTGAGCGCGTCCCACACGAACGGTTCGCCGAGCATCTTCTCCGCTTCGAGAATCAGGAAACCGCCATTGGCGCGGTGCAGCGCACCCGGGCGCAACTGCCGATAGTTGGTGTACAGCGCGCCTTGGTCGGTGCTGTATTCGATGCGACCGAACAGATTGTCGTAGGTCGGATGCGGCTCGAACACCACCGGTGCCCCGCCATTGACCGAATGACCGACCACCAGGCTCGGCGACAACTGCTCTTCGAGCATCTTGCGCGCCACGGCATCGACCTTGCTGTCATCCACCAGCTGTTCGACCACCGTACGCAGCAGGTGCACCTGCATGGCCTGCAGGTAAGCGCAGACCTCGGCATTTTCCGAGTACTTTTCCGACAACGGGCCGAGCAGCGGCTGCAGGGCCAGGGTGATGGTTTCTTCGTTGAGCTGGCGCAACTGGTTGTTCGACTCGCGCTTCCATTGCGGCAGGCTGGCCAGCTCTTCGTTGAGCCGCTCCTCGAGCTCGGCGATGTCGTTGTGGAAGCGCTCGCGCTCGGCTTCCGGCAACTGGGCGAACTCCGCCTCGTCCAGTGCCTTGCCGTCGCTCATCGGGGTGAAGGCGACGTTGCTGCTGTCGCGATACAGCGCCACGTCCTTCTCCAGCGAGGCACGTTCGATGATATCGAGGGCGCGGTCGTAGCGCTGGTTGAAGGCGCGGTCGATGGCGCTCTTCTTCTGCTGGTAGGACGGGTGTTCGAAGACTGCCGGGAAGGTGACCACCAGGTTGTCGATCAAAGCGCCGATATCGGCGATGAAGGTGTTCGCACTACCGGGCGCCAGCTCGACGGCGCGCGGTTCGCGCGGCTCGTCGAAATTGTTCACATAGACCCAGTCGGAAGGCGTCTGCAGGCGCTTGCCTTCGGCCTTGAGGTAGCGTTTGACGAACGAAAAGCGACCGGTCCCCGGTTCGCCCATGACGAAAACGTTGTATCCGGGGCGGGGCATGGCGACACCGAACTGCAGCGCCTCTACCGCGCGTTCCTGGCCCAGCACACCGCGAAATGGCTCCAGATCATTGGTTGTGGAAAAAGCGAACTGTTCAGCGGAAAACGGCCGGGTCAGGGCTTCGGGCGCAAGACGCAGGCTCGCAGCGACAGGATCGGGCATCGGGCTTCCTTACTTCGGCGGGGCAGATGCCGGCATTCTGGCGCTGCCCGCGCCCGGGTTGCAAGGCTCTTGGCGCAATTGCCTACAGGGGGCCAAAACGTGACGCACCGCCTATGTGAACGCAATATTTCGCAATTAACTACGGAACCTCAGGATCGTGCCTAAACTCTACACTGCGCGGCCGGGTAGATAACCGGACCCGATCCGGCAGCCGTTGCAAGGCACGCCGGAAACCCTGACCTTTGGTTTGCAAATCAGAAAGAGAACAAAGCTATGAAACGGATTCTTCTGGGTACTCTGTTCACCGCGGTTTCGATCAACGCCATGGCCCAGGCGCCAGGCGGCCCGGACTGCGGCTGGGGCAACATGCTGTTCGAAGGCCAACGCGGCACTCCCGCTCACTTCCTCGCTTCCACCACCAACGGCACCTCGGGCAACGCCACCTTCGGCATGACCTCGGGCACCAACGGTTGCTCGACCAACGCCGCGCTGACCTACGGTGGCAAATCCTGGTTCGCCATGAACGGCATGATGAACGAGCTCTCCGAAGACATGGCCAAGGGCCAGGGCGAAGCCCTGACCACCTACGCCGTGGTTCTCGGTGTGGCACCTGAAGACCGCGCGCACTTCGCCGCCGTCACCCACCAGCACTTCCAGGACATCTTCAAGACCGCGGACATCACCGCCGAAGACGTTCACAACAACACCCTCGCCGTCCTCAAGTCGGATGCTCGCCTGGCCAAGTACGCTACCCCGGCCTGAGCCTGACCTTGCGTCACCCCGCCTCGGCGACGAGGCGGGTTGTGTTTCCCATCGGCTTCATTCGAGAAGTAGTCGCCCGACATGCTCAAACGCCTCGCCTATCTGGCGCTCTGTGCCTGTGCACCGTTGCACGCGGCACCTTCCATGGACGAATCGCGCCTGCAGGCCCTGGCCGCCGATCCTTACTGGATCGCCCTGGGGCACTATGAAACGGGCAAGCTGGGCGGCTGGCGCAGCTACGTCGATGACGACCGCTTCTTCCTCGCCCAGGACGGTGCCCATCACCCGGATCGCGAGCTCGCCGCCACGCTCGAGGCACTCTACGCCCCGGCCAGCAAGGGCGACCAGCATGCCCAGTGCGTGTACCCGGCACGGACCCGCTGGCTGCGCGAACAATTGCAACTGAGCGATTTGCCCAGCCCTGATTGCGCCGAGTACAAACGCTGGTTCGAGGACGTGTCGCCCCACAGCGCCGTGCTGATCTTCCCCGCCGCCTACCTGAACAGCCCGTCGTCCATGTTCGGCCACACCCTGCTGCGCATCGACCAGGCCGACGTGCAAAGCAACGAGACCGCCCTGCTCAGTTATGCGGTCAACTTCGGGGCCTATATCGAAGGCAACGACAACAGCATTCTTTACGCCTGGAAGGGCCTGATGGGCGGTTATCCCGGCCTGTTCGCCTTCGTTCCCTACCAGGAAAAGCTTTCCGAGTACCGCAGCCTGGAAAACCGCGACCTGTGGGAGTACCGGCTGAACCTCACGCCCGAGGAAACCGGGCGCATGGTCGAGCATATCTGGGAACTCAAGCAGATCCGCTTCGACTATTTCTTCTTCGACGAGAACTGCTCCTACCGCCTGCTGGAACTGCTTCAGGTCGCCCGCCCGAGCCTGGACCTGACCTCGCACTTCCCGCTCACGGCGATTCCCACCGATACCGTGAAGGCGGTGAAGAAGGCCGGCCTGGTGGAACGCGTGGACTACCGGCCATCGCGGGAACGCGAACTGCTGGCCCGTGCCGAGCCACTGGACAAGGCCGAACAGCAACAGGTGCTGGCGGTGGCCGCCGATACCGGCAAGCTGCAAAGCCCCGAATTCACTGCCCTGCCCAAGCCCCGCCAGGCCTTGGTGCAGGATGCTGCCTACCGCCTGGAACGCTACCGCGCCACTGGCCAGGAGCGCGATGCGGACCAGGCCAGGCGCAGCTTCGAACTGCTGCGGGCAATCAATCGCAATCCACCGCCGCCGCTGGAGATCGAGCGCCCGGGCCTGCCCGAAGACGGTCATGAATCGCGCACCTGGCAACTCGGGGTCGGCACCCGGGAAGATCGTGCATTCGCCGAGTACGGCCTGCGCATGGCCTATCACGACCTCAATGACAATGCCTACGGGTTCCCCCTTGGTGCGCAGATCGAGATCCTCCAGCTCAAGCTGCGCCAGTACGAAGGCAATGACTGGCAGGTGCAGCGCCTGGACCTGGCGACCATTCGCTCGCTGACGCCGCGCAACGACCTGTTGAAGCCCTGGTCGTGGCAGGTTTCCGGCGGGCTGGAACGGGTACCGGGCAAGCATGACGACGAGGTGCTGGTCAGCCACGTCAATGGCGGCGCGGGCGGCACCTGGAAACTCGGTGACGACATGCTCGGCTTTGCCCTCGGCACGGTGCGCGTCGAGCATCACAACGACTTCGCCCAGTTCATCGCCCCGGCGGCCGGGTTCAACACCGGTGTGCTGTGGCGCAACGGGCTGGGCAACCTGAGCGTCGAGGCCAAGGGCGATTACTTCACCAATGGCGAGGTGCGGCGCAGCCTCAGCCTTAACCAGCAATGGGAGTTGAGTGACAGCCTCGGGTTGAGGTTGAGCGCCAAGCGCGAGTTCAGCCAGCTGGCGACGGCGCAGAACGAGGTGATGCTGGAATTGAAGTGGTACAACTACTGAGTTTGATGTCGCTCTCCGGGGCCTAATCGCTGGCAAGCCAGCTCCCACAGGGACACTGTGGGAGCTGGCTTGCCAGCGATTAGGCCCTTCCGGTCAGCGAGAGTTTCACGGCCTTTTGACACCACACTGACATTCCCCCACCTAGACTTTCCCCATCATGCGGAGAGTGTTGCGATGCGGCGGTACTGTTTTGTTGTGTTGTTGCTGTTGGCCGGTTGCCAGTCGACCCACCAGCAGTTGCTTGACCAGGGGTATCCGCCTGCCTACGCCGACGGTTTCCAGGACGGCTGCGGCAGCGGCCAGCAGGCCGCCGGGGTGATGGCGGGGGCGTTCCGCAAGAACGTGCCACGCTACCTGCACGAGTGCCAGTACGAAACCGGCTGGGACGACGGCTTCCGCCAATGCCAGGCGATGCGCCAGAACCAGGGCCAGCAACGCTACTACGACCGCCATTGGGACGAACGCGAGGAACGCTGGCAGCAGGAAAAGGACCGCGACGCCGCCAGGGCCTATCGGCGCTGAACAGGTCGTAATCGGACATCCACTGCAACCCCGGGCCTGTCAGCATGGTCTTCTGGCAAAGGAGACCTTCATGAGCCGAGCATTCGTCAACGAAGACCAGGCTGCCAACCAGGCCAGCCAGCCGGTCGAGCGCAGCATCAGCGAGCAGCCCAACTACGTGACCGCCCGCGGCCTGGCGCTTCTGCAGGAGCGCGTCGCGCAGCTCAATCGCCTGCGCAGCGAACTGCTGGCCCAGGGCGAACGGGGCGACAAGCAACGCCTGGCCGATACCGAGCGCGACCTGCGCTACTTCAGCGCACGGCAACAGAGCGCCCAGGTGGTGCCCACGGCGACTTCAAGGGAAAAGGTACAGATCGGCAGCCGCGTGACCTACGTCGATGAGCAGGATCGCGAGCACAGGGTGCAACTGGTGGGGGAAGACCAGGCCGACATCGCTGCCGGCCTGGTCAACTGGGGTTCCCCGCTGGGCCGGGCGCTGCTCGGAGCGGCGCCCGGTGACGAGGTGGTGTGGCGGCGACCGGCGGGCGATCAGTTGATCGAAGTCGTCACCATCGAGCCTGAGCCTGAAACCTAGACCACGCCCTGGGCCAGCATGGCATCGGCGACTTTCACGAAGCCGGCGATGTTGGCGCCCTTGACGTAGTTGATGCGGCCGTTTTCCTCACCATAGTGAACGCAGGCGTGGTGGATCGATTGTATGATGTTGTGCAGCTTGCTGTCCACTTCACCGGCGGTCCACAGCAGGCGCATGGCGTTCTGCGACATTTCCAGGCCGCTGACCGCAACGCCACCGGCGTTGGACGCCTTGCCCGGGGCGAACAGGATTCCCGCTTCGATGAACAGGTCGACCGCTTCCAGGGTGGTCGGCATGTTGGCGCCTTCGGCCACGCAGATGCAGCCGTTGGCCAGCAAGGCGCGGGCATCGTCCAGGTCCAGCTCGTTCTGGGTCGCACATGGCAGGGCGATGTCGCACGGCAGGTTCCAGGGGCGCTGGCCGGCGCGGAACTCCAGGCCGAGCTGGCCGGCCAGTTCGCTCAGGCGGCCGCGCTTGACGTTCTTGAGCTCCATCAGCGCATCCCACTGGGCGTCGGTGAGGCCGGCCTCGGCGAACAGGGTGCCTTCGGAGTCCGACAGCGAGATCACCTTGCCGCCCAGGTCCATGACCTTGCGCGCCGCGTACTGGGCAACGTTGCCAGAGCCCGAGATGGCCACGCGACGGCCATCGATGCGCTTGTCCTCGCGCTTGAGCATTTCCTCGGCGAAGTACACGCAGCCGTAGCCGGTGGCCTCTGGACGGATCAGGCTACCGCCGTAGGTCATGCCCTTGCCGGTCAGTACCGATGTGAACTGGTTGGCCAAGCGCTTGTACTGGCCGAACATGAAGCCGATCTCGCGCGCGCCGACACCGATGTCACCGGCCGGAACGTCAAGGTCGGCGCCGATGTGGCGATACAGCTCGCTCATGAAGGCCTGGCAGAAACGCATGACTTCCGCGTCGCTCTTGCCCTTCGGATCGAAGTCCGAACCACCCTTGCCGCCGCCCATGGGCAGGGAGGTGAGGGAGTTCTTGAACACTTGCTCGAACGCCAGGAACTTCAGCACGCCGATGTTCACCGACGGGTGGAAGCGCAGCCCGCCCTTGTACGGGCCGATGGCGCTGCTCATCTGGATGCGATAACCCCGGTTGACCTGGACCTTGCCTGCATCATCGACCCACGACACCCGGAACAGAATGGCGCGCTCGGGCTCGACCATGCGCTCGAGGATGCCGGCTTCGAGGTAGTGCGGGTTGGCTTCGAGGAACGGCCAGAGGCTGCGCAGGACTTCTTCGACAGCCTGGTGGAATTCGGGTTGGGCAGGGTCGCGTTGTTTCAGCCGTGCGAGGAAGTGATCGACAGATTCAGTCATGAGTAGACATCTCACCGAGGGAGTTGGACTTTTTGGTTTTTTCGGGACTTTACCAAGAAGCAATCGCACTGGAACAGGGCGAAATGTCGTTTTTATGAATTTTTTTGGTGCATTTCTGTAAATGTATACAGAACCTAAGGGCCTCATCGCTGGCAAGCCAGCTCCCACAAGTACGGTGCACGCAGCCCCTGTGGGAGCTGGCTTGCCAGCGATGGGCCACCATCGGCCTGAAATCCAGGCACAAAAATGGGGCCGATTAGGGCCCCATTCCTGTGCATCAATCGACCAGCCTTATCAGGCCAGCTTCTTGTGCCGTACCCGGTGCGGCTGGGCAGCAGCCTCGCCCAGGCGCTTCTTGCGATCGGCTTCGTACTCGGTGTAGTTACCCTCGAAGAACACCGCCTGCGAATCATCCTCGTAAGCCAGGATGTGGGTCGCGACACGGTCCAGGAACCAGCGATCGTGGGAAATCACGATGGCGGCGCCTGGGAAGTCCAGCAGGGCTTCCTCCAGCGAACGCAGGGTTTCCACGTCAAGGTCGTTGGACGGTTCGTCGAGCAGCAGGACGTTGGCGCCCTCTTTCAGGGTCAGGGCCAGGTGCAGACGGCCACGCTCACCACCGGACAGGTCCTTGACGAACTTCTGCTGGTCGCCGCCCTTGAAGTTGAAGCGACCGACGTAGGTGCGCGACGGAATCTCGTAGTTGCCGATACGGATCTGGTCGGAACCGTCGGAGATCTGCTGGAACACGGTCTTGTTGCCGTCCAGGTCCTCGCGGCTCTGGTCGACGCAGGCCAGTTGCACGGTTTCGCCGATCTCGATGCTGCCGGAGTCCGGTTGCTCCTTGCCCATCAGCATGCGGAACAGGGTCGATTTACCCGCGCCGTTACCGCCGATAACGCCGACGATCGCGCCTTTTGGCATGACGAACGACAGGTTGTCGATCAGTACGCGGTCGCCGTAGCCCTTGGTCACGTTCTTGAATTCGATGACCTTGTCGCCCAGGCGCGGACCGGCCGGGATGTAGATCTCGTTGGTTTCGCTGCGCTTCTGGAATTCCTGCGACTGCATTTCCTCGAAGCGTGCCAGGCGGGCCTTGGACTTGGACTGGCGAGCCTTGGCGCCTTTGCGCACCCACTCCAGCTCTTCCTTCATGGCCTTTTCATGGGCCGACTGCTGCTTGGATTCCTGGGCCAGACGCTCGGACTTGGCTTCCAGCCAGCCGGAGTAGTTGCCCTCGTAAGGAATACCGGCGCCGCGGTCGAGTTCGAGGATCCAGCCCGCGACGTTGTCCAGGAAGTAACGGTCGTGGGTGATCGCTACCACGGTGCCCGGGAAATCGTGGAGGAAGTGTTCCAGCCAGGCGACGGAGTCGGCGTCCAGGTGGTTGGTCGGTTCGTCGAGGAGCAGCATGTCCGGCGCGGACAGCAGCAGGCGGCACAGGGCGACGCGGCGCTTCTCACCACCCGACAGGTGCTCGACCTTGGCCTCCCAGGCCGGCAGGCGCAGGGCGTCGGCGGCGACTTCCAGCTGGCGCTCCAGGTTGTGGCCGTCGCTGGCCTGCAGGATGGCTTCCAGCTTGGCCTGTTCGGCGGCCAGCTTGTCGAAATCGGCATCCGGCTCGGCGTAGGCCGCGTAGACCTCGTCCAGGCGGGCCTGGGCGTCCTTGATCACGCTGACCGCTTCCTCGACCACTTCGCGCACGGTCTTGGAGGGATCCAGCTGCGGCTCCTGCGGCAGGTAGCCGACGTTCAGCTCCGGCATCGGGCGGGCTTCGCCGTCGAACTCGGTATCGACGCCGGCCATGATCTTCAGCAAGGTGGATTTGCCCGAGCCGTTCAGGCCCAGGACGCCGATCTTGGCGCCAGGGAAGAACGACAGGGAGATGTTCTTGAGAATTTCACGCTTGGGCGGAACAACCTTGCTCAGCCGGTGCATGGTGTAAACGTATTGAGCCAAAATGCGGACCTCGCTCGAATCGTTGGAAAAGCCCCGTCCACGGGACAGGGCTGGACAAAAACCGGGTATCGGGGTGGAGCGCCGTGTTCTGTCAGGGCAGGCTCACGGCGGGCACAGGCAGCGGCCTCACCCTCGGTAACGGATAATCGGAACCGCCAAGGTTACCCGAACTGGACGCCGCCGGGCAGGGGCAGCACACCCGGGCAGGTGCCGGCCCGATGAACAGGACTGGCACTTTGCCACAAGTCAGGGCATGCTAGCCGCCCTTCGGGCGTCCGGCTTATAGTGCGCGCTGCGACGACCAGCCAGCCATACCGCAGGAACACCGTTTGACCGACCTCAATCAGCCGCCTTCCTTGCGCAAAGCCGCCGTTGCGTCGGGTCAGCCCCTGCGCGGCTCGCTCAAGGGTGCCCTGGCCACCCTGGCCTTGCTGTTGCTGGCCCTGCTGCTGTGGCAAACCTTCGATCAATACCGCCGCACCGTCACCGAACGCCGCCAGCACAGCATCGATGCCAGCGCCGAGATTGCCGATCGCCTCAACCTGAGCCTGGCCCTGGAAGCCGAACGCATACGCAACCTGCTGCCGGTCGGTGCCACTGCACCAGATACCAACGTCCTGGCGGGGCTGTACGCCCGCCTGCACCAGCGTCAGCCCGCCCTCGCCAGCCTGGCCTGGCTCGATGGCGACGGGCGGATCCTGCGCGACAGCCTTGGCCCGTCGCCGGACCAGGCGGCCATGACCGAACTGCTGCGCCTGAACCACGAGCAGGATCATCACTTCAGCAATGCGCCCGGCAACGAGCGGGTCTATCTGCTGCTGCGCCAGCACGACGGCGCTGGCTACTGGCTGCTGCGCTTCGAACCGTCCTGGTACCAGCAACTGGCCGAACGCCTGGAGCCCGCCGACCATCTCCAGTGGCAACTGGAAAACGGCCAGACCGCCGCGATCATCCACCAGCACCTGCAACGCCAACAGGTGACGTCGCCGACGACCGAAACCGCACCGCTGCAAAGCGTAATGCTGGCCTTCGTCGATAACAGCGACTGGCAACTGCGCGGCTTCCACGATGCCGAGCGCACCCGCGGTGAACTGCTCCCGGCGCTGGTCGGCAAGGCCCTGCTCGGCCTGCTCTGCGCCCTGCTGCCCGTGCTGGCACTGTTCAACATGCGCCGGCGCAACCAGATGCTCCAGGCCGGGCGCCGCCGCTACCAGGACATCTTCGAAAGCACCGGCGTCGCCCTGTGCGTGCTGGACCTGTCGGGCCTGGACCCGATCCTCGACCGCCTGCGCCTGCGCAGCCGCCTGGAACTGGAACAACGCCTGGACGCCGACCCGACCTTGCGCGAGCAATTGCTGCGCGAGCTAAAGGTCACGGAAGTCAACCAGGTTGCCCTGCAGCTGCTGGGCGTCGATTGCTGCGAAGGCACCTGGCGGCACCTGATCGCCGGCAATGCCCTGGAAAACGGCGGCGTCGGCGTGCAACTGGTAGCGGCGGTGCTGGACCGCCAGGCACGCCTGGAACTGGAAGTCCGCTTGCCGACCGCGCATGGCCTGGACCAGCACCTGTGGCTGATGGTGCGCTTCCCCGAGCAACGCCGCGATTATCGGGCGGTGATCCTCAGCATCAGCGATATCACCAGCCGCAAGCGTGTCGAACTGTCGCTGCTGGAGCGCGAGAGTTTCTGGTCCGACGTGGTCCGCACCGTGCCGGACCAGCTCTACGTCCAGGACGTGCAAAGCCTGCGAATGATCTTCAGCAACCGCCATCTTGGCCAGACCCTCGGCTACGAGCGCCACGAGCTGGCGCGCATGGGCGAATTCTTCTGGGAGATCCTGCTGCACCCGGAAGACGCCGAGCTGTACCGCGACCTGCGCCGCCAGCAGCGGGAAAGCGGCTATGTCGAGCAACTGCATTGCCAGTTGCGCTTCCGCCATCACGACCAGCGCTGGCGCCGCTACGACATCCGCGAGCAGGTGCTGACCCGCGATGCCGCCGGCAACGTCACGCGGATCATCGGCGTGGCCAAGGACGTCACCGACCAGTTGGAGGCCAGCGAATCCCTGCGCGATAGCGAACAGCGCTATCGCATGCTCGCTGAAAGCATCAGCGACGTGATCTTCTCCACCGACGACCGCCTCCAGCTCAATTACGTCAGTCCTTCGGTGCAATCGGTGCTGGGCTACGACGTCGAGTGGATTTTCAGCAACGGCTGGCAGTCGACCATCGCCAACCCGGCACAACTGGCCGGGCTGTATACCCTGGTCGAGCGGGTCAACCGCGCGCTCGGCGATGCCGCGCAACTGGCCGCGCTGCGTACCCAGGTGCCGACCCAGTTGTTCCTCTTCGACTGCCTGCGCGCCGATGGCCGCAAGATCCCTATCGAACTGCGCCTGGTGCTGGTCTGGGACGAACATGACCAGTTCGGCGGGATCCTCGGCGTCGGTCGCGATATCAGCCAGCAGCGCCGTGCGGAAAAAGACCTGCGCATGGCCGCGACGGTCTTCGAGCATTCCACGTCGGCGATCCTGATCACCGATCCGGCCGGCTACATCGTCCAGGCCAACGAAGCCTTCAGCCGGGTCAGCGGCTATGCCGTGCGCGACGTGCTCGACCAGGTACCGAGCATGCTCACGGTCGACGGCCAGCAGGACTCCACCCTGCGCTACATCCTCAAGCAACTGCACCAGCACGGCACCTGGGAAGGCGAGATCTGGCTCAAGCGACGCAATGGCGAGCACTACCCGGCGTGGGTCGGCATCACCGCGGTGCTCGACGACGAAGGCGACCTGGCCAGCTACGTGTGCTTCTTCACCGATATCAGCGAGCGCAAGGCCAGCGAACAGCGCATCCATCGCCTGGCCTACTATGACGCCCTCACCCACCTGCCCAACCGCACGCTGTTCCAGGACCGCCTGTACACCGCGCTGCAGCAGGCCGAGCGGCACAAGTCGTGGGTGGTGCTGATGTTCCTCGACCTCGACCGCTTCAAGCCGATCAACGACTCCCTCGGCCATGCCGCCGGCGACCGCATGCTCAAGGACATGGCCGAGCGCCTGCTCGATTGCGTCGATGACGACGACACGGTGGCGCGCATGGGTGGCGACGAGTTCACCCTGCTCCTGCAGCCGCGGGCGACCCGGGAAATGGCGCTGCACCGCGCCGTGCATGTGGCCGAGCAAATCCTCACCAGCCTGGTGCGGCCGTTCGTCCTGGAGAACCGCGAGTTCTTCGTCACCGCCAGTATCGGCATCGCCCTCAGCCCGCAGGACGGCAGCGAGCTGAGCCAGTTGATGAAGAACGCCGACACCGCGATGTACCACGCCAAGGAACGCGGCAAGAACAACTTCCAGTTCTACCAGGCCGACATGAACGCCAGCGCCCTGGAGCGCCTGGAGCTGGAAAGCGACCTGCGCCATGCCCTGGAGCAGAACGAATTCATCCTCTATTACCAACCGCAGTTCAGCGGCGACGGCAAGCGCCTGACCGGAGCCGAGGCCCTGCTGCGCTGGCGGCATCCACAGCGCGGGCTGGTGCCGCCGGGGGATTTCATCCCGGTGATGGAAGAACTGGGCCTGGTGGTGGATGTAGGCGACTGGGTCATCGCCGAAGCCTCGCGCCAGCTCAAGGCCTGGCACCAGGCCAGGGTGCGGGTGCCGAAGGTCTCGGTGAACATCTCGGCGCGGCAGTTCTCCGACGGCCAGCTGGGCAACCGCATCGCCGCCATCCTCAAGGACACCGGCCTGCCGCCGGCGTGCCTGGAGCTGGAACTGACCGAAAGCATCCTGATGCGTGAAGTCCACGAGGCCATGCAGATCCTCGACAGCCTGAAGAACCTCGGCCTGAGCATCGCCGTCGACGATTTCGGTACCGGCTATTCGTCGCTCAACTACCTCAAGCAGTTCCCCATCGACGTGCTGAAGATCGACCGCACCTTCGTCGACGGCCTTCCCGAGGGCGAGCAGGACGCGCAGATCGCCCGGGCGATCATCGCCATGGCCCACAGCCTCAACCTGGCGGTGATCGCCGAGGGCGTGGAAACCCATGAACAGCTGGAATTCCTCCGCGAACATGGCTGCGACGAAGTCCAGGGCTATCTGTTCGGCCGGCCGATGCCGGCCCACCAGTTCGAGGCGCAATTCAGCAACGAAACCCTGTTCATGCTGGAATAGCAGCCGGTTTTCCCCTGCTTGAATCCCATTTGTCCGCCAGATGACGCCCTTTCATATGCCAGACAAAAGTCTATGGGGTAGAATGCCGGCCTATTTCAGCCCGATCCTTGAGGACCGCCATGTTCAGCCGTGATTTGACCATTGCCAAGTACGACGCCGAGCTCTTCGAAGCCATGCAGCAGGAAGCCCAGCGCCAGGAAGAGCACATCGAGCTGATCGCTTCGGAAAACTACACCAGCCCGGCCGTGATGGAGGCCCAGGGCTCGGTCCTGACCAACAAGTACGCCGAAGGCTACCCGGGCAAGCGCTACTACGGTGGTTGCGAGTACGTCGACGTGGTCGAGCAACTGGCCATCGATCGCGCCAAGGAACTGTTCGGTGCCGACTACGCCAACGTCCAGCCGCACGCCGGTTCCCAGGCCAACGCCGCGGTCTACCTGGCCCTGCTGTCGGCTGGCGACACCATCCTCGGCATGAGCCTGGCCCACGGTGGCCACCTGACCCACGGTGCGTCGGTAAGCTCGTCGGGCAAGCTGTACAACGCCATCCAGTACGGCATCGACGGTAACGGCCTGATCGACTACGACGAAGTCGAGCGCCTGGCGGTCGAGCACAAGCCGAAAATGATCGTTGCCGGCTTCTCGGCCTACTCGCAGGTCCTGGACTTCGCCCGCTTCCGCGCCATCGCCGACAAAGTGGGTGCCTACCTGTTCGTCGACATGGCCCACGTGGCCGGCCTGGTTGCCGCAGGCGTCTACCCGAACCCGGTTCCGTTCGCCGACGTCGTCACCACCACCACCCACAAGACCCTGCGTGGTCCGCGTGGCGGCCTGATCCTGGCCCGTGCCAACGCCGACATCGAGAAAAAGCTGAACTCCGCAGTCTTCCCGGGCGCCCAGGGCGGCCCGCTGGAGCACGTGATCGCGGCCAAGGCCATCTGCTTCAAGGAAGCGCTGCAGCCTGAGTTCAAGGCCTACCAGCAGCAGGTCGTGAAAAACGCCCAGGCCATGGCCAGCGTGTTCATCGAGCGTGGTTTCGACGTCGTTTCCGGCGGCACCCAGAACCACCTGTTCCTGCTTTCGCTGATCAAGCAGGAGATCTCCGGCAAAGATGCCGACGCTGCCCTGGGCCGCGCCTACATCACTGTCAACAAGAACTCCGTGCCTAACGACCCGCGCTCCCCGTTCGTCACTTCGGGCCTGCGCTTCGGTACTCCAGCCGTCACCACTCGCGGCTTCAAGGAAGCGGAGTGCAAGGAACTGGCTGGCTGGATCTGCGACATCCTGGCTGACCTGAACAACGAAGCGGTGATCGATGCCGTTCGCGAGAAGGTCAAGGCCATCTGCAAGAAGCTGCCTGTCTACGGCAACTGATTCAGGGTTGTACTGAAAAAACCGATGCCGGGTGACCGGCATCGGTTTTTTTGTGGCTGGAATTTGCGGTGTGGCTGATGGCCCGGGCCTGCGGTGTTCTCTGGATCAGCGACTCAACGCCTCGAACCCCGCCCGGATCTTCTCTTCCGGCAACTGATCGGCGATGAACACCATCACGCTTTCCCTCGTTTCGCCCTCGGCCCACTCGGTGTCCCAGTCGAAGCCATACAGCTTCAGCACGCCCTGGAACACCAGGCGCCGATCCTCCCCGGCGATATTCAGCACGCCCTTGTAGCGCAGCAGCTGCTTGCCATGCTCCTCCAGCAGCTCGTTCATGAACTCGCTGAGCCGGTCGATATCCAGAGGCGTTTCAGTGCGCAGCACCAGGCTGGAAATCCGGTCCGGGGTGGTGGTCGCCAGTACCGGCCGCAGGCTCATGCCGCCACCGAGGTCGGCATTGAGATTGAAACCCCGCACATCCAGCAATTCGGCCAGGTCGATCTGCCCGTGGTCCACCACCCGCACCGGCGCGCGACGGTTGATCCGGCCGAGCCGTGCCGTCAGCGCCTCGACCGTGGCGTCGTCCACCAGGTCAGTCTTGCTCAGCAGCAGGCGGTCGGCGAACCCGACCTGGGCCTGGGCGATGGCCTGGGTCAGGTGCAGGTCGGCATGGGCCGCGTCCACCAGGGTGATGATGCCATCGAGGATGTAGCGATCACGCAGTTCCTCATCGATGAAGAAGGTCTGCGCCACCGGCGCCGGGTCGGCCAGGCCGGTGCATTCGATCACCAGGCGGTCGAAGGCGATCTCACCGCTGTCCAGACGCTCCAGCAGCAGGAACAGGGCCTTGGTCAGGTCGGTGTGGATGCTGCAGCAGACGCAGCCGTTGGCCAGGGTCATGACCTCGACCGGCGCGTCGCCGAGCAGTTGGGTGTCTATGCCGGCATCGCTGAATTCGTTTTCGATGACGGCGATCTTCAGGCCGTGCTCCGCCTTGAGGATATGGCGCAGCAGGGTGGTCTTGCCGGCACCGAGAAAACCACTGAGCACGGTTACGGGAATGGGGGAATGCACACGAATTCTCCTGACGCTGAAAATGACTGTGGGAGCCCGGCGCCCCGGGCTCCCACAGGTTTGTCGCTAGCGGCCGAAGCTCAACAGCACTTCGGCCCACTCTTGCCGCCGTAACGGGCTTCCTGGCGTTCGCGGAAGAACGCCTCGTAGCTCATCACCGGCTGGTCCGGGTGCTTCTTCTGCATGTGCTCGACGTAGTTGTCGTAGTCGGGCATGCCGACCATCAGGCGGGCTGCCTGCCCCAGGTACTTACCCAGTCGACCCAGGTCGTTGAACATCACTGCATTCCTCTATCAAGCTTCCGGCTGGGCCTGGAACGGGGTTTCCTTGTCGCTGCGCTCCTTCTTGCCGAGGGCGGCGTAGCCGACCTTGAGGGCGAAGAACAGGATGCTGAAGACCACCACCAGGAACAGCACGGTCAGGGTTGCGTTGGTGTAGGCGTTGAAGATCACGTGCTGCATCTGCCCGATGTCCTTGGCCGGGGCCAGGACCTGGCCAGCGTCCAGCGCGGTGCTGTACTTCTTGGCCAGGGCCAGGAAGCCGACCGCCGGGTTCGGGTCGAACAGCTTGATCAGGCCCGCCGTGGTGGTGCAGATCAGCAGCCACACCGCAGGCACCAGGGTGACCCAGATGTACTGCTGGCGCTTCATCTTGATCAGCACCACGGTGCCGAGCATCAGGGCGATGCCGGCGAGCATCTGGTTGGAGATGCCGAACAGCGGCCACAGGGTGTTGATGCCTCCCAGCGGATCGATCACGCCCTGGTACAGCAGGTAACCCCAGAGCGCTACGCAGCCGGCAGTCGCGAGCAGGTTGGCGCCCCAGGACTCGGTACGTTTCAGCGCCGGGACGAAGCTGCCCAGCAGGTCCTGCAGCATGAAGCGACCGGCACGGGTACCGGCGTCCACCGCGGTGAGGATGAACAGCGCCTCGAAGAGGATCGCGAAGTGGTACCAGAAGGCCATGGTGTTTTCACCCGGCAATACCTGGTGGAGGATCTGCGCGATACCCACTGCGAGGGTCGGCGCACCACCGGCACGGGCCAGGATGGTGTGCTCGCCGATGTCGCGGGCGGTCGCTTCCAGTTGTTCGGGGGTGATGGTGAAGCCCCAGCTGCTGACCGTCTGCGCCACCGACACGACGTCGGCACCGACCACGGCGGCCGGGCTGTTCATGGCGAAGTAGACACCCGGCTCGATCACCGAGGCGGCGACCATGGCCATGATGGCAACGAACGACTCCATCAGCATGCCGCCGTAGCCGATGTAGCGGGCGTTGACTTCGTTATCCAGCAGCTTCGGCGTGGTCCCCGAAGAGATCAGCGCGTGGAAGCCGGACACCGCGCCACAGGCGATGGTGATGAACAGGAACGGGAACAGGGTGCCCTTCCAGACCGGGCCGGTACCGTCGGTGAACTGGGTCAGCGCCGGCATTTTCAGCTCTGGCGCGATGATCAGGATACCGATGGCCAGGCCGACGATGGTGCCGATCTTGAGGAAGGTGGAGAGGTAGTCACGCGGTGCCAGCACCAGCCATACCGGCAGTACGGCGGCGACGAAACCATAGCCCACCAGCATCCAGGTGATCTGCACGCCGGTGAAGGTGAATGCAGGGCCCCAGACCGGATCCGCGGCAACCTGGCCCCCCAGCCAGATGGACAGCAGCAGCAGGACCACGCCGATGATGGAGATTTCACCGATGCGGCCCGGGCGGATGTAGCGCATGTAGATGCCCATGAACATCGCGATCGGGATGGTCGCGATCACGGTGAACATGCCCCACGGGCTTTCAGCCAGGGCTTTCACCACGATCAGCGCCAGCACCGCGAGGATGATGATCATGATCAGGAAGCAGCCGAACAGGGCGATGGTGCCCGGGATCCGGCCCATCTCCTCGCGCACCATGTCGCCCAGGGAGCGACCGTTGCGACGGGTGGAGAGGAACAGGATCATGAAGTCCTGCACCGCACCGGCCAGCACGACGCCGGCGATCAGCCACAGGGTGCCGGGCAGGTAGCCCATCTGTGCGGCAAGCACCGGCCCGACCAGCGGCCCCGCGCCGGCGATGGCCGCGAAGTGGTGGCCGAAGAGGATGTGCTTGTTGGTCGGGACATAATCCAGGCCATCGTTGTTGAGCACCGCCGGAGTGGCCCGGCGAGGGTCCAGCTGCATCACCTTGGTGGCGATGAACAGGCTGTAGTAACGGTACGCGACCAGGTAGATCGCCACCGAGGCGACGACAATCCACAAGGCATTGATGGCTTCGCCACGCCGCAGGGCAACCACCCCGAGCGCACAGGCCCCTAGTACTGCCAGCACCAGCCAGGGGATATGGCGGGCCAGGCTATTATTGTTGTTCATGGTTCGCTTCCAGCAAATTGATTAAAGGTAGCGTTTCGAGTCTAGCGACACTGGCCGGAAAGGCCAGCCCCCACGTTGGTCTAGAGCCTCTGAAGCCCTTCGCCACTATCGAAGATTGCGCCCCTTGGGCGGTGCTGGCAAGGGCTGGACTATAGTTGTCGAACCCACCCGGAGGGCCGAGCATGAGCGAGCAGAACGAACGTCGACGCTTCAAACGCATTGCCTTCGATGCCCCTACCGAATTGATCCAGGGCGCCCGGCGCTGGAAGGCCGCGCTGGTCGACATCTCCCTCAAGGGGCTGCTGGTGGAGGTCCCGTCCAGTTGGGATGCCGATGGCGAACAGTTGTTCGACGCCGAGGTCACCCTCAGTCCCGACGCGAAGGTGCTGATGCAGGTGCAATTGCGCCATATAGAGGAAACCCAGCTGGGCTTCATCTGCCTGCACATCGACCTGGCGTCGATGGAGCACCTGCGCCGCCTTGTGGAGCTTAACCTGGCAGACCGCACCGAACTGGAGCGCGAATTCCATCAATTGATCGAAGATCAAGATCTTTTAGCGCCCTAACCTTTTCGCCCCGCCTGCATTTCCTGTCCAACCAGACAGCTTATTTAGCGCTGTACACGGTTTTTTCCTACACCGTGGTACAGCGTCTCGCCTTTTTGGAACGATTACTGCAACCGCAACCAGGCCAAATCAATGGCCTTACTGTTCCTGAGCCAATCGATAAATTGTATACAATTCCTCTGGCAATGTTTGGCAACAGATGTCTACAGTAGCGGCACAACAATAAATACCGAGATCCTGCTCCCATGAATACGTCCTCACCAAGCACGTCTTCCACTGCGCCTCGTCCGGAAGATGAAAACCTCGGCCTGGGTGCCAACGTCGCTTATGGTCTGCAACACGTTCTGACGATGTATGGCGGTATCGTTGCGGTGCCGCTGATTCTTGGCCAGGCTGCCGGCCTCGGCCCTGCCGAGATTGGCCTGCTGATCGCCGCATCGCTGTTCGCCGGTGGCCTGGCGACCCTGCTGCAAACCCTCGGCCTGCCGTTCTTCGGTTGCCAGTTGCCGCTGGTGCAGGGCGTGTCATTCGCCGGTGTGGCGACCATGGGCGCGATCCTCTCCACCGAAGGCGGCGGCGGCTTGCCAGGCGTGCTCGGGGCGGTGATGGCCGCCTCGTTCCTCGGTTTCCTGATCACCCCGATCTTCTCGCGCATTACCAAGTACTTCCCCCCGCTGGTGACCGGCATCGTCATCACCACCATCGGCCTGACCCTGATGCCGGTCGCGGCGCGCTGGGTGATGGGCGGCAACAGCAAGTCGCCGGAATTCGGCAGCATGGAGAACATCGGCCTGGCCGCCCTGACCTTCACCTTCGTGCTGGCGCTGAGCAAGCTCGGCAGCGCCTCGATCTCGCGCCTGTCGATCCTGCTGGCCATGATCATCGGCACCCTGATCGCCTGGTCGCTGGGCATGGCCGACTTCAGCAAGGTGCTGGACGGCCCGCTGGTGGCGATGCCGTCGCCGTTCCACTTCGGCATGCCGACCTTCCACATCGCCGCGATCCTGTCGATGTGCATCGTGATCATCGTGACCTTGGTGGAAACCTCGGCCGACATCCTCGCCGTCGGTGAAATCATCGACACCAAGGTCGATTCGCGCCGCCTCGGCGACGGCCTGCGCGCCGACATGGCGTCGAGCATCCTGGCGCCGATCTTCGGCTCCTTCACCCAGAGCGCCTTCGCCCAAAACGTCGGCCTGGTCGCAGTCACCGGCGTGAAAAGCCGCTACGTGGTGGCCACCGGTGGCGTGATCCTGGTGATCCTCGGCCTGCTGCCGATCATGGGCCGGGTGATTGCCGCAGTACCGACCTCGGTGCTGGGTGGCGCGGGCATCGTGCTGTTCGGCACCGTGGCGGCGAGCGGGATCCGCACCCTGTCCAAGGTGGAATACAAGAACAACATGAACCTGATCATCGTCGCCGCCTCCCTGGGCTTCGGCATGATCCCGATCGCCGCGCCGAACTTCTACGATCACTTCCCCAACTGGTTCGAGACCATCTTCCACTCGGGCATCAGTTCGGCGGCGATCATGGCGATTTCCCTGAACCTGCTGTTCAACCACTTCAAGATCGGCAACTCCGACCAGCAATCGGTGTTCGCAGCCGGTTATGAGCGCACCGTGGTCTATTCCGACATCTCCGCCCTGCGTGACGGCGACTACTTCAAGGACGGCAAGCTGTTCGATGCCGACGGCAAGGAAATCCCGATGGTGGCCGAGGATGAGCATGCCGCAACGGCGCCGCGACGAAAGGCCGTTGCCGAGCACTGATTACACGGCAGTCCCCAAGGGGCCGATGCGCAAGCATCGGCCCCTTTTCGTTTGGTTGGTGCACGTATATTTCCTTCAACATCCCGATGCGCGGATATGGCACTTTGATGCCACAGGCCTATCGTGAGCAGGCCCGTATGGAACATCCCCTCACATGGAATATGGAGAGCGTGAACATGACGTATGTGCGTAAGGATCTGTGGGATCTGGGAGACGGCTGGAACGACACCATGTTGTGGTACGCCAAGGCCGTACAGGAATTGCAGAAGCGACCGATCACCGACAACACCAGTTGGCAATTCCTCGGCGCTATCCATGGCTTCAAGAAAGACCTGTGGATCAGCCACTGGCAGATCGACGAAGAAACGCCCCTGCCCACGCAGAAGGACCAGGATCTGTTCTGGAACCAATGCCAGCACCAAAGCTGGTACTTCCTGCCCTGGCACCGTGGCTACCTGCTGGCGTTCGAAAACATCGTGCGCGAGACGATCATCAAGCTCAATGGCCCATCGGACTGGGCCCTGCCCTACTGGAACTACAACGAGATCGGCACCCGGTTGCACAGTGTCACCCTGCCGCACATCTTCTACGAAGCCAAGCTGCCCGACGGCACCGACAACCCGCTGGCCCTGCCGAAACTGCGCTTTGGCAACACGATCGACGGGCGAGTGGTTATCAACCCGCTGAAAATCAACCTCAAGTCCCTGGACATCGCCCTGTTCACCGGCGGCGCCACGGGCGGTACGCCTGGCTTCGGTGGCCCGGAAACCGTCTTCCATTTCGACGGCGACGTACAAGGCGGCCTGGAAAACAACCCGCATAACCCGGTGCACATCGCTGTAGGTGGCCACATCAACAGGCCCGGCGAGAAAGACCCGTTCGAAGGCCTGATGTCTGACCCGCAAATGGCCGGCCTGGATCCCGTATTCTGGCTCCACCATGCCAACATCGACCGCCTCTGGCAGGTCTGGCTCGATCGCAATCCGGCCCACAAGAACCCGGTCGATGATCCGGCCTGGGCCGAGGGTCCTCCTTCGGGTGGCCGCCCGTTCATCATGCCGGCACCGGACGGCAGCACCTACACCTATATCGTCTCGCAGATGCTCAGCCTGCAAGACCTGGGCTATACCTACCAGGACCTTCCAGCACCACCCCAGGCGAACCTCGCCACCGCGAAAGTGGAGGCAACGGCAGTGGCCGATACCAAAGTCACCGAACTGCTCGGCGCCAATGCCCAGCCGATCAAGCTGCTCGGCAGCCGTTTCGAAAGCCCTGTACGCCTGGACAAGCCCGGTATCGCCAAGGTCGCGCAGAAACTTGCCGCGCGCGGGCTGCTGACGGCCGGCAACGCGGCGCCGTTACCAGAGGAGCGGGTCTACCTGAACGTGGAGAATATTCGTGGCAAGCTCAACGCCGTGATCCTCTCGCTCTACGTCAACCTGCCCGATGGCGCGTCGCCGGAGGCCCATCCCGAACTCTACGCAGGCGACATCGGATTGTTCGGCGTACGGGTAGCCAGCCAGAAGGATGAAAGTCACGCCGGGGCCGGCCTGACAGCGGTCCTCGACATTACCGACATCGTCAACCGTCTGAATGTACAAGGTGACCTGAACCTGGATCATCTGCACATCAGCCTGTTCGCCAGCACCGACCTGACCCCGGCGGCCGATATCTCCATCGGTCGCATCAGCGTCTACCGCCAGGGCCAGTAACGATGTTCAACCGGCAATTCGCAGCGAGGCTGCTGCACGGCCCATGGCCCTGGCTGGCCGTGGCCAGTCTCGCCGGTTGGGCGGCAATGCTCGGGGCACCAGCACAGCTGATGCTCCCCGCATTCTGCGGTTCGGTGGCTTCGCGGGTCTCCGATGGGCTGTGGTCCGCCTGGACCCTGGCCCTGGCCTTCGACCCGCAAGGCCTGCTGGTCGCCTGGCTGCTGATGCTGCTGGCGATGATGCCGCTGTTGCTGGGGGGGCCGTTGGTCTACCTGTGGAAGCGTAGCCTGCGCCGCCGTCGCCCCTTGGCCATCGGGCTGTTCTTGCTCAGCTATTGCCTGGTGTGGACTGCCGCCGGGGTGCTTATCGCCCTGCTCAGTGTCACCGCGCAGTTGCTCGGCAGCGACAGCCCGTGGCTCATGCTGGGGCTGGTGTTCGTCCTGTGCATGCTCTGGCAGGCCTCGCCGACCAAGCAGCATTGCCTGAACAACTGCCACTATCCGCCGCGGATATCCGCCTTCGGCTGGCCCATGCTGCGGGATTGCCTGCGCTACGGGCTGACCAATGGTTTCTGGTGCATCGGCGCCTGCTGGCCGGCGATGCTGCTGCCCAGCCTGGTGCAACAGGGCCACAGCCTGCTGATGCTGGCGTGCATGGCCTGGCTTGCGTACGAGCGCCTGCTCCCGGCCCGCAAGGCTCGCTGGCGCTGGCCGTTGCCGGGCGGTCAACGGCTGGCGGATGCCCTTGCACCACGGCTGGCGAAGTACCTGTCCAGCCGCTGCAAGTCACTGGCCTCCAGGGTCCCCGCCAGATAGTGAACCTGCAACCAGGCCCGCAAGTAGTCATGGCGGGCCTGGGCCAGGTCACGCCGGGCGCCGTACAACTGCTGCTCGGCATCCAGCACATCGAGATTGACCCGTTCCCCGCCGGCCACGCTCTTGCGCGTCGCTTCGATCAGGCGATCCGCCGAGTCCACTGCGAGTTCATAGGCACGGATCTTCGCCACGCTGCTGGCACACAGGTTGAACTGCTTGCGCAGCTCGTTGAGGGTCTCGTTCAGCAGCCCATCCAACTGGTACTGCACCTGGTCGCGCTGCGCCGCCGCCTGCCGGGTCGCCGCCGACACACCGCCGCCGGCGAACAGCGGCACGTTCAACTGGATGCCGATGCTGTCGGTGTCATAGCGCTGGTTGTAGGTGCTCTCCGAACTGGAGCTGGAGCGCCCGGTACTGGCATAGGCGCTGAGGCTCGGCAGGTGTCCGGCGCGATTGCGTTCGATGCCCTGGTCCGCCGCTTCCACGGCATGTCGCTGGGCAATGAGCTGGGCGTTGTTGCTCACCGCCAGGTTGCGCCAATGTTCGAAATTGCCCGGCGCCAGCGGCTCCACCTGAAAGTCGTCCGCCAGCGGTGCAAGATCCTCCACCTCCAGCGGCTCGCCGACGATGGCCTGCAACGTGCGCAACGCGGCACCGAGATTGTCCGTAGACTCGATTTCCTGGGCCTTGGCCAGTTCATAGCGGGCGCGGGTTTCCAGGACATCGGTGCGGGTGCCCTCGCCGCCTTTGAGCAGCCGCTCGTTGAGGGTCAGTTGCTCGGCATAGGCCCGGCGCTGGGCCTGGGCCAGGGCAATCTGCTCGTTGGCGAACAGCGCCTCGCTGTAGGCCTGGAACAGACGCACCGCCAGTTCCTGCCCGCGCCCACGGAACTGCGCATCGGCCAGCAGGGCCTTGGCCACGCCCTGGCGATACTCGGCCCAGGCGCCGTAGTCGAACAGCGGCTGTTGCAGGGTCAGGGTCGAGGAGTAACTGCGGTAGTCGCGCTGCTGGGTGATATTCCCGGCGGTGGTCGACTGGGTCACCTCGGAGTCATTGCGCGCGCTGTTGTAGCGGTACGACAGGTTGGGCAACAGTTTCGCCCGGCCAATGGCCCGATACTCCAGTCCGGCATCGCGCTCGGCGATGGCGGCGTGGAAAGCCGGATCGTTGCGCAGGGCCAGGGCGAAGGCATCCCTCAGGTCGACTGCCGCAACCGGCAGGCTCAGGCCCAGCAACATGAAGCAGGACAGCAAACGCATCATTCCTCCGCCAGGGCAACATGGGCCCGGTCGGTCAAGGGCTTGAACAGGTAGTTGAGCATCGAGCGTTCACCCGTACGGACGAAGGCCTCCACCGGCATGCCCGGACGGATGTCCTGGCCGGCCAACTGCCCCAGCCCCTCTTCGCCAACCCGTACACGCACCTGGTAGTAAGGCTGTCCGCTGTGCTCATCGAGCAGGCGATCGGCAGAAACCAGGATCACCTCGCCCTCGACCCGGGGCGTGGTGCTCTGGTTGAAGGCAACGAACAGCAGCTCCACCGGCAGCCCCGGATGCAGGCGGTCCACCAGTTCCACCGAGGCCCGGGCATCCACCAGCAGCGGCACATCACGGGGGACAATTTCCATCAATGACTGCCCACGGGCGATCACCCCGCCGTTGGTAAACACGCTGGAACCGACCACCGTGCCGCTGGCCGGCGCCTTGACCTCGGTACTGGCCAGGTCGAAGGCGGCGCTGCGCAGGCGGTTGTCGAGATCGGCGGCAGTCGACTGCGCCTCGGCAAGCTGCTGGCTGACCTCGCGCCGGTACTCCTGCTGACGCTGGGCGATGCGCAGCTTCAGCTCCTGCAACTGGCGACGGGTGCGGCCGATAGTGCCCAGGTCTTCGGCAATCGATCCGTTGACCTGGGCGAACAGGCGCTCGTTTTCCAACAGCCGGTTGCGCGGGATATAACCGTCCCGGGCCAGCTCGCGCAGGCCGTGCAACTGCTCTTGCAAGGCGCTGCGCTGCTCCTGTTTTGCGGCCAGCGAGCCTTGCAGGCCGTCGAGGCTGGCCTGGGCGCCGGCGATGCTTTCGCGTACGCCGTCGAGTTCCATGTCCAGGGCCTGGCGGCGGCTGCTCAACAGTTGCCGCTGGGTCTCCAGGATCGCCGCCAGCCAGGGTTCGCTGGCGTCCTTCTGCAATTCGGCCGGGTACTGCACCGTCCTCTGCCCGTCACGCTCGGCGCTCAGGCGGGCCTGCATGGCCCGGGCAGTGAGCAATTGCACCCGCAACGACTCGTACTGGGCCCGGGCCTGGGTCGGATCCAGGCGCAACAGCACCTGGCCGGCCGTAACCTGGTCACCATCGCGCACCAGCAGTTGCTCGATCACGCCACCTGCAGGGTGTTGCACCGCCTGGCGGCTGCCAGCGACCACCACGTTGCCGGACAACGGCACCCCCTTGTCCAGCGGCGCCAGCGCGGCCCAGAGCATGAAGCCGCCGAAGCCGGCGATCACCATCCAGCGCCCGATACGCGCAGGGCGGCGCTCGTCCATGGCGAGGACATTGTTGGGAAGAGAAGCGGTTGCAGTCATCGATCAGGCTCTCGGTGTGCCGTAGCTCATGCTGACGCTGGCCGGGCTGCGCAGCGCGGTGGGGCCGGGGACCACGGCGGGACGGGCTGCTTTCTGCAGGTCCTGGAGCACCCGCACGGTGGGCCCGAAGGCCTGCAACTGGCCGTTCTGCAGGACCAGCAACTTCTCCAGGCCAGACAGCAATGCCGGCTTGTGGGTGATCAGGATCAGCGTGCGACGCGCTTCGCGCACCTTGGCCACCGCTGCGAGCAAGGCCTGTTCGCCGGCTTCGTCGAGGTTCGAATTGGGCTCGTCGAGGACGATCAGCGCAGGCAGCCGGTACAACGCCCGGGCCAGGCCGATGCGCTGGCGCTGGCCGCCGGAAAGACCGCTGCCGCCCTCCCCAGCACGGTGTCGTAGCCGGCCGGCAGCTTGAGGATCATGTCATGCACCCCGGCCAGTTGCGCCGCAGCGACCACGGCATCGGCATCCACCTGGCCAAGCCGGGCGATGTTCTCGGCGATGCTGCCGGCGAACAGTTGCACGTCTTGCGGCAAGTAGCCGATGTGCTGACCGAGCAGGCTTTTGTCCCAGCGTTGCAGGTCGGCGCCGTCGAGGCGCACCTTGCCGTCGAAGGGATTGGCAGCCCCCACCAGCAAGCGGGCCAGGGTCGACTTGCCGGAGCCGGACGCGCCGATGATGCCCAGGGAATCACCGGGCTCGAGGGCGAAGGCGAGATTGCTCAGGCAAGGTTTGCGCATTCCCGGCAGCAGCGCGGTGACCTGCTCGACGCACAGGCGGCCGCTGGGCGCCGGCAGCGGCATGCCCTCGGGACGCGGCGGCCGGGCCTGCAACAATTCAGTGAGGCGGACATAGGCCTGGCGTGCCGAACCCCACTGGCGCCATACCGCGATCAACTGGTCGATCGGTGCCAGTACCCGGCCCATCAGGATCGAGCCGGCGACCATCATTCCCGGACTGACCTGCTTCTCCAGTGCCAGCCAGGCACCGAGGCCAAGGACCAGGGATTGCAGGGTCAGGCGCAGGCTCCTGGATACGGCGGCCACCGCGGCGGCGCGCTCGCTGCCATGGTTTTGCAGACCGAGAAAGCCATGGTGCAGCACAGTCCAGCGCTGGCGCACCGCATCGAGCATGCCCATGGCTTCCATGGCCTCGGCGTTGCGCAGGTTGCCGCTGGCCTGCACACCGGCCTGCTGGGAGAGTCGCCCGGCGTCGGCGAACGGCTTCTGCGTCAGGCGTTCGTTCAAGCATGCCAGGGCAATCAGCAGCAGCGCGCCGGCCAGCGCCATCAACCCCAGCCAGGGGCTGAACAGGAACATCACCGCGAGGTAAACCGGAAACCACGGCGCATCGAAGAAGGCGAACAGTGCCTGGCCGGTGGCGAACTGACGCAGGCTGGTCAGGTCCGCCAGCACTTGCCCGGCGGCCCCCTTGCTGCCGGCCAGGCTGGCTTCATAGGCGGCCTGAAACACCCGGGGATTGAGGCCCAGGTCCATCTGCGTGCCGAGGCGGATCACCACCAGGCTGCGCACCCACTCCAGCAACCCCATGAAGGCGAACAGGCCAACGACCATCAGGCTGAGCATGAGCAGGGTCATCTCGTTGCCCGAGGACAGCACCCGGTCGTAGACCTGCAGCATGTACAGGGCCGGCGCCAGCATCAGCAGGTTGATCACCGCCGTGAACAGGCCGACATTGGCAAAGCCGGCGCGGCAGGCCTTGAGCGCCTGGCGCACTTCGTTGTTGGCCGAAACGGGAGCGGTTCCCATTGCTTGGATTCCTCGCAAACGGCGACGGCGGGCGATTGCAATCGCCGTACCCTCGCCACAGAATTCGCACCACCGCAGCCTGGGCCCGGCAAAGACACGGGCTGCGGGGTAATGCAGCAGATCAGCGAATGCCAGGGCAACCTGCCATTCGCTTTTTATTGACCGCTATCAGGCCGCCAGGGCGAGGTCGTCGACCTGCGCCTGGACGCCGACGGCGGTGGCCGAGGCCGCATTCAAGGCCGCGGTGATTTCGGCGAAGGTGTTGTCGGTAGACACGCTGTAGCTGGCCAGCAGGCTGTCGAGCACGCCTTCCAGGGCGGAGGTGTTGCCCTGCATCAGGCCGTAGATCACCTGGTGCACCTCGTTGCCGGTGCGGCCGGCACCCAGCACCGAGTCCAGGTCCAGGCCGGAGAAGGTCACAACGTCGTTGCCCAGCGCGAAGTTGCTGCCGTTGCCGCCAGACAGGTCATAGCCCAGGGAAACGTTGTCCAGCGAGCCATACAGGTAATGGTTCTGGTTGCTGCTGGCCGGCAGGGCCGGGTTGAACACGTAATGCAGGCCATTGGCGGTATCGCTGCCGGCAATGAACGCGTAGTCCGAACCGTTGGCGCCGTGGGTGGCGTACTGGCTACCGTTGAAACCGCCGTTGTTGAAACCACCGGTGTTGCTGGTGCCATGGCCTGCGGTGGCGAATCCGGTGGCCCACTCCGCCAGGTACTCGTCGACGGTGTAGTTGGCGAAAATGGCGGCATCGTAAGTAACGGAAATGCTCATGTCTGTTCCTCTGAACGTTGGGGTGGATTGACGAAGGCGCCTGCCTTCGTTTTTGTCCCGAAGGACAAAAGCGTTGCCAGCGGCCCGGGGGCCGTGTCATTTCAGAATCGGTATTCCAGCATTCCGGTCAGGGTGCGACCGCGAGCCAGGGACAGGTTGTTGACATCGCCCATGGCCACGAAATAGGCCTGGTCGGTGGCGTTCTCCAAGGCCAGCGACAGGTTCACCTGTGGCGTCATCCAGTAGCTGGCGAAAAGGTCGTAGACCTTGTATTTGGGCCACAGCGCCTGGTCGAGGGTGGCGTAGCCGGGGGTGTCGAGGTTGGCGCCATTGCCCTTGCTGTAGCGCAGGCGACCACCGACATCCAGGGTGTTGTCGAAGAAGCGCATGCCCAGGGTCAGCGAGCCACGGTCGGCGGGCATGTAGGTGGCATTGCCCATGATGTTGCCGCAGGTGATCTGGTTGCTCATGGCGTCGTTGGCCTGCGCCTCGCTGACCGGGAACTGGCGCATCACGATGCGGTTGCCAACCTGCACGGGGCGGGTCACGGTGCCGACCCTGACCACCTGCTTGGCGCCGCCCATGTAGAACTGCCGGGAACAGAAATCGTTGCTGCCGATCATGTGGGTGTAGGCCAGGCGTCCGTACCAGGCCCCGGCGTCGTAGTCCAGCGAGTACTCGACGCCCCGGAAGCGCGTGGTTTCCTCGTTGTTCTGGTAAGCCATGCGGCCCAGGCCGGTGCCCGAGGAGGTTTCGTCCGGCAGGTTGACGTTGACGTCGAGGAACGAGAAGTTGTCGATCCGGGTATCGAAGTAGGCCACCTTCAGGCCGAAGCGGTCACCGTCGCGCAACAACGACTCGCGGAAGATGTTGAAACCCAGTTCCCAGTCGTGGGAGGTCTCGGGCTTGAGGTACGGATTGGGGTAGACCATCTCGGAGGCGTTGCCGGCGTGCGGACGCCCGGTCATGAACACCTCGGTGACCGCCGGCGAGCGCCAGCCTCGACCCCAGCGGGTGTACAGCTGCAGCCAATCGACACCCGGTTTTACCGCGATGCCGAAGGTCGGCGAAAAATGCCCCTGTTCCGTCGTGTCATCGAAGAGCAGGGTTTGGCGGGTCTTCGTCGAAGCAGCACCTTCCCAGGTGCCCTCGGGGTACATCCACAGGGTCATGCCACTGGCGCCACTGAGGCGATAGAGGTCATAGCGCAGGCCGGCGTCGAGGGTCAGCCAGTCGCCGTGCTCATATTGAGCATTGGCGAACAGGCTTGCGGTCAGCTTCTTGCCCTCCGGCGTAGCACCCTCGACATACGGCAGCGCCTGCTCGTTGGTCGCGGCCACGCGATCGGTCGCCGGCTTGAAGCGGTCTTCGAAGAGCTCGGTACCGTAGTTGATGGTCAGCTTGTCCGCCGCGCCGATATAGAAGCGCGAGGTGTTCTGCAATTGCAGGCCCCAGGTGTCGGTCTGGAAACGGTCGTTGTATGCGCCGAACCAGTTGCCGCTGCCGGGGCTGGCGGTGCTCGCGGCGTTCCAGCGATCCATGCGGGTGCGCACGAAATAGACCTTCGCCTGCACATCGATCAGGTCGTTGTCGGGCGTGAAGCTGTAGTCGATCGAAGCGTTCTTCGCGTTGAGGTCGGTGGCGCCGCTGCGCTGGTAGTAAAAGGCGCTGAGATCGTCGGTGGGCCAGGTCCAGGCATCCTTGCTGTCGGTGTCGGTCTCGATGTAGTTGAACTGCAGGCGCTGGTCCTGGGGCAGGTTGACGCCGAGCTTGAACAGCCGCGAGCGGGTCACGCTGCCCATGTCGCCGACCTCGCTTTCCAGCCAGTTTTCCCAGGCCTGGGGCCAGACTTCACGGGCTCGGATCTGGGTGCCCAGGTTGTCCTTGTCGTTGGTACCGGCGCGGTAATCGCCGAAGTGGCGTTCGCTGACGCCAAGCAGCAGGTCGCCCGCTTCATTGCCGAAGGCGAACAGCGCGCTGCCATTGAAGTAGGTGCCATTGCCCAGCTCGCCAATACCGTGACCGGCACGGATACGACCACCGTACTCCTTGTCCGGCCCAAGGAATTCGCTGGCCTGCACGGTATTGAAGCTGGCAATGCCACCGAGCACGCCGGCGCCGCCCATGCCCGATTGCGAGCCCTTTTCGATTTCCACCGAGCTGATGAACTCCGGGTCCACCACCATGATGCCGTTGCGCTGCTGATGGCCGTTGACATTGAAGTTCTGGCGCATGCCGTCGATGTTCATGTTGACCCGACCGTAGTCCTGCACGCCGCGGATATTCACCGACAGGCCGGGGTCGCGCTGGTTGACCGCGGTATAGACACCGGCGGTTTCCTCCAGCATGTCGGCAGCATGGCGGGGCGGGCGCTTGTCGATCTGCTCGCGGGTGATCACCGCCACCGAGCGCGGCGCGGTGTAGACCCAATCGCCGTCACTCACCGAGCGGATCCGCGTGGCGCCCAGTTCCAGGGCCTTGCCGTCATCGCTCAGGCGCTCCAGGCCGACCTGGTCATTGCCGCCGAAGCGGTAGCGCACCGGGTTGGCCCCCAGCAGCAGGGCCAGGCCCTCGCGCGAGGTATGTTCGCCGTGCAGGCCTTCGCTGCGCAGGCCGGCCAGCTTGCGGCTGTCGAAGAACACCTGGACCTTGGCCTGCTCGGCGAAGGCCAGCACGGCGCTATCGAGGGGCTGGGCCGGGATATCGAAACGGATCAGGGCGCTGCGCTGGCTCGCGTCCGGGCCCGGCTCGGCCGCCTGTACCGCGCCGATCCCCATCGGCAGGGTGCAGACGCTCAGCAGCAGATTGCAGGCCAGGGCAATCCGGTTGAGGTGCAAGGGTCGTTGTTGTGGAGTGGTCACTTAAGGTGGCTCGCTGTGTTGGCATTTTCTAGTAATGAAAATCAATCTCAACAGTCAGACGAGCGGGGTGGGGAAAGTCAGTAAATAAATTTTGGGGAATTTTCAGCAGGGGGATTTTCGAGGGCCTCATCGCTGGCAAGCCAGCTCCCACAGGGTCAGCGGTGCATGCAATCCTTGTGGGAGCTGGCTTGCCAGCGATTACGCCCGAAAGAGCGACGAAAAGTTTTCAATAGATCAAGGTCAGCCCAGGCAAATCGACCCGCTTCACCTTCAGCTCTTCGGTCAGCATCACCAGCGCCTGGTCCAGGTTGTCCAGGCGGAACATGCCACTGACCTCCCGCCGCGCCAGCGCCGAATCGGTAATGACCACATGCCCGCCACGGTAGCGGTTGATCTGTTCGGCTACCTTCGCCAGCGGCTCGCGCTCGAAGATCAGCAGCCCGCGCTGCCAGGCACTGGCGCGGCGTACATCCTGTTCCGGCCAGGCGCGGATGCCATGCTGCGAGTCGTAGCGCAGGCTCTGGCCCTCTTCCAGCAGCCGCTCGGCAACGCCCCTGGCCGGCGGCTCGAGCAGGCTCACCCGGGTGCTGTGCTCGAGCATGCCGACCCAGCCACCCTGCCCTTCCCCACCGACCACGAAACGCGTGCCAAGCGCACGGGTCGTGGCGCCGGCGTATTCGACGACGAAAGGCCGCGTTTCCTTGCCACCGATCGGCACTGCGTCGAACAGCGCATCCCCCGACCACAAGCGCACGCGCCGCTCGCTATCGCTATAGGCCAGGCTGATGGCGCTGCCACTGTCGAGGTCGACCTTGCTGCCATCGGGCAGGACGACCTGGCGGATTTCCCCACGACTGGTGACGTAGTCGGCGTTCAGGCGCTGGACGGTATCCGGCCCGCGAACCACGGCGAACACCGCCAGCAGCACCGCCGCCGCACTCGCCGCCAGGCGCAGACGCGACCGGCGACGCCGGCCAGTGACCGGCCGCGGCAGTTGCGGCAGCAGCAGCGCCGCAGGCTGCGGCTCGTCCAGGGATCCCAGGCGTCCAAGATCGGCCCAGGTCGCCCGGGCGAACGCCAACGCCCGCGCATGACGCGGATCGCGTTCACACCATTCGGCCAATGCCTGTTCCTGCCCGGGGCTCAGGCATCCGGCCTCCAGCAATACCGCCCACTCGGCGGCCTGCTCGCGAATCGCTTGCTCTGGCGGGATCTGGCTGCTCACACGGTTCTCTCGAATTCTGCTTATGTAAGGGCTGACGTCCGAAGGCGTATTTCCCAGTAAACCGTTCGTCATCCCGGTTCCTGAAGACACTGCATGACATAGGCCAAAGCCTTGGAAAGGTGCTTCTGCACCGAGCTGTCGGAAATATCCAGGCGCCTGGCAACCTCGGCGTGGGTCAAGCCCTCGAGGCGGTTGAGGCGGAAGATTTCCCGGGTTCGTGGCGGCAACTCGTTCATCGCCGCACGCAGGCGGCGCATATGCTGCTCGGTCGCCGTGCTGTCTTCAAGGCCGGGGCTGTCTTCGACGATGCCTTCGAGGGCTTCGTGGGGAACCAGGTCGGTCTTGCGCCGCTGTTGCTGGCGCAGGTGGTCGATCATCAGGTTGTGCGCCGTGCGATAGAGATAGGCCGGCGTGTTGTCGATGCGCTCGCCGGCCTTCTGCTCGACCAGGCGCAGGAAGCTTTCCTGCACCAGGTCGGCGGCCAGTTGCGGGTCGCGTACCTTGCGTGTGAGCAGGCCCTGCAGGCTTTTCGCGTGCTTGAGGAACAGGCGCTTGAGGTCGGACTCCGCCACGCGAACTCCAGAGGGCTATCGGGATGGAGGCGCCATGCTACTCGCTAGTGAGAATCACTTGCAAGAAGGCCTTGCCGCCGCCCTACTCCTCGAAGAGTGCGTCGAGCGCCTGCTCCAAACGAGTAACGGCGATCACCTGGAGGCCCGCCGGCGCTTCCTTCGGCGCGTTGCCCTTGGGCACGATGGCACGCTTGAAGCCGTGCTTGGCAGCTTCCTTCAAGCGCTCCTGGCCGCTCGGCACCGGGCGCACCTCGCCTGACAGACCGATCTCGCCGAACACCAGCAAGCCCTGGGACAGTGGCTTGTTGCGCAGGCTGGACATCACGGCCGCGATCAGCGCCAGATCGGACGCGGTCTCCAACACCTTGACCCCGCCAACCACGTTGAGGAACACATCCTGGTCGTGGGTGGGAATTCCGCCATGCCGGTGCAGGACCGCCAGCAGCATGGCCAGGCGGTTCTGGTCGAGGCCGAGGGTCACCCGGCGCGGGTTGGCCAGGTGACTGTCATCGACCAGGGCCTGGACCTCCACGAGCATCGGCCGGGTACCCTCCCAGGTGGCCATGACCACGCTGCCCGGCACTTCCTCCTGGGTCCGGGTGAGGAAGATCGCCGAGGGGTTGGACACTTCCTTAAGGCCACGATCGGTCATGCCGAACACGCCGAGTTCATTGACCGCACCGAAGCGGTTCTTCACCGCCCGCAGCAGGCGCAGGCGGCCATCGGATTCACCTTCGAAATACAGCACGGTATCGACCATATGCTCCAGCACCCGCGGGCCGGCCAGGGCGCCTTCCTTGGTGACGTGGCCGACCAGGAAGATCGCCGTGCCGCTCTGCTTGGCGTAGCGCACCAGCAGCGCCGCGCTTTCACGCACCTGGGCAACCCCGCCGGGGGCCGATTGCAGTTGCTCGGTGAAGATGGTCTGGATCGAGTCGATCACCATCACCTTGGGCTTTTCGCTGCGCGCGGTGGCGATGATGCTTTCGATGCAGGTCTCGGTCATCACCCGCAGCTTGTCCAGCGGCAGGCCCAGGCGGCGGCCACGCATGGCCACCTGTTGCTGGGACTCCTCGCCGGTGACGTACAGCGCCGGCATGCGCGCGGCGATGTGGCAGAGGGTCTGCAGGAGGATGGTGGATTTGCCGATCCCGGGATCGCCGCCGATCAGCACCACCGAGCCGTCCACCAGGCCGCCGCCCAGGACGCGGTCGAGTTCGGCGCTGGCGGTGGAGAAGCGCGGGATTTCTTCGATGGACACTTCGGCCAGGGTCTTGATCTGCGCCTGCTGCCCGGCCCAGCCAGTGCGCCCGCTGGGTGCCGCCGCCCCGCCGCTTTCGATCATGGTCTCGGTGAGTGTGTTCCAGGCGCCGCATTCACTGCATTGGCCGGCCCATTTCGGGAAGGTCGCACCGCACTCGGTGCAGCCGTACAAGCGCTTGGCCTTGGCCATGGGCAATCTCCTGGAAAAAGTCGCCATGATAGCCGCCGTGCCGGGAAAGGTGCCAATCGCGACCAAACCATTGGCTATCAGCGGGGTCATTTGTTGCGACGCAGCGCATTAAGCCAGCAGCTGAATTACACTGCGTTGACCCCTTTCAATTGTTACAAGGAATAAACCATGGGCCTGATCAGTGAATTCAAAGCCTTTGCGGTCAAGGGCAATGTCGTCGATATGGCCGTCGGTATCATCATCGGCGCGGCATTCGGCAAGATTGTTTCCTCTTTCGTCGGCGATGTGGTGATGCCGCCGTTGGGCCTGTTGATTGGCGGGGTGGACTTCAGTGACCTGGCAGTGACGTTGAAGGCCGCCGAGGGCGATGCACCGGCGGTGGTGCTGGCCTATGGCAAGTTCATCCAGACGGTGGTGGACTTCGTGATCGTGGCGTTCGCGATCTTCATGGGTGTGAAGGCGATCAACCGCTTGAAGCGTGAGGAAGCCGTTGCGCCGTCGGTGCCGCCTGCGCCGACGCCGCAGGAGACGCTGCTGACCGAGATCCGGGATTTGCTGAAACAGCAGAACAACAAACCCTAAGATTTGCACGTACCCTGTGGGAGCGGGTTCACCCGCGATACGGTAGTGAATTCACCGACGTCATCGCGGGTGAACCCGCTCCCACAGGGGTCAGCGTACAGACTTACCAGTAAGTCTCGACCGCCACCTGCCCCGGCCGCCGGCTCAGGCTCAGGTTCAAGCCCCGAGCCTTGAGTACCTGCCGGGTGTCGTCGATCATCTGCGGGTTGCCGCACAACATCACCCGCGAGTGCTCGGGGCTCAGTTCCAGGCCCGCTGCCTGCTCCAGCTCGCCGTTCTCGATCAGGGTGGTGATCCGCCCGTTCAAGGCTCCCGGGTGCTGCTCACGGGTCACCACCGGAATGAACTGCAGCTTGCCGGCATGTTCGGCCAGGTACTCACGCTGCTCCAGGCCGGCGATCAGGTCCAGGTAGGCCAGTTCACGGGCTTCGCGCACCGAATACACCAGCTTGATGGTTTCGAAGCGCTCCCAGGCTTCGAAGTCCTGGAGGATCGAAAGGAACGGCGCGATCCCGGTGCCGGTCGCCAGCAACCAGAGATCACGGCCATCGACGAACCGGTCCAGGGTGAGGTAGCCGAACGCCTGACGATCGACCAGCAACTCGTCGCCCTCGCGCAGACGGCTCAGTTCGCTGGTGAACTCGCCGCCGGGCACGACGATGGAATAGAAGTCCAGATGCTCGTCGAACGGCGACGAAACCATCGAATACGCCCGCCAGACCACGCTGCCGTCGGCCTTGGCGACGCCCAGGCGAGCGAACTGGCCAGCACGGAAACGGAAACCGGCATCACGGGTGGTACGCAGGCTGAACAGGCTGGACGTCAGCGGCTGGACGTCGAGCAGGGTCTGGCGGGTGTATTTCTCCGCGCTGGCAGTCATGGTTCGCTCCACAAATCAGGTGCGCCCAGTTTCGCCCAAAGCCGTATGAATAAACACCACCGGTTTGTAGTGGCTTGCCAGAGTTGAGGGCGGAAACGCATACACATCGCGTTTACCCCAACTACACGTTACCGATCATGACCTGGATCAACTTATAGCGAAAAAAACCAATCATCTTGTAGGACGATTTCTATACTCAGCAGACGAAAAAGCGCAAGTTGGATCCATTCAAAGGGAGCGACACTCAAATGGCGCATTGGAAGCAGGAGCAGCTCGAAAGCCTGATCGCGGAGCAGGAACCCGAGCGCATCTTCGAATCCGCCCTGTCGCTGGCGCAGCAACTGGACATGGAGTACCTGAGCCTGGTGGTACAGAGCCAGGCCAGCGGAATGACCGCGCAGATCATCATGTTCAACAACTATTCGGCCGAGTGGAACACCCATTACCAGGCGTGCAACTACCTCGCCCAGGATCCGACCTTTCAGCACTGCCGGCACTCACTGATACCCCTGCTCTGGGAAGACGCTGTATTCGCCGAAACGCCCCAACTGCGTGAAGACGCCAGGACTCATGGGCTGACCCATGGCTGGAGCCAGGCCGCGCACGATATCCGCGGCAACAACAGCATGCTCAGCCTGGTGCGCAGCACAGGGGCGATCGACAGCTGCGAGTTCTACGACAAGACCGGCCAGGCCCTGTGGCTGTGCAATGTCATGCATACCGTCATGGTCGAACGCATCAACCCGTTACGCCCCAACGGCTTCGGCCTTTCCGACCGCGAGCGCGAAGTGCTGAAATGGTCCGCAGCGGGCAAGACCGCATCCGACATCGCCTGCATTCTCACCCTGTCGCAAAGCACGGTGAACTTTCATATCCGTAGCGTCATCACCAAGATGCGCGCCAACAACAAGGCCGGCGCCGTGGCCATCGCCGCCATGCACGGACTGCTCTGACCCCGCTATACGGCAAAGCCCTGTAGAATCGGCGCCTGTCTGACACTGCCCGGCAGTGCCACCCATGCCCCAGAGCCTCGTACCATGCCTTTGCTGACCAGCCCCTTCGCCGAACTCGACCTGATCCGCCAACCCGAATACGCCAACGATCCACTGCAAGCATTCGACGCCGCGGACGAATACCTGCTGGAGCATCTGGCGGCCCGCAACCTGCCGGCCAGCGCCCGGGTGCTGGTGCTAAACGACAGCTTCGGTGGCCTGGCGATCAGCCTGCGCGAGCGTTTCCCGGTAACCAGCAGTGGCGATTCGTTTCTCGCCCGCCTGGGCCTGGAAAAGAACCTTCCGCGCAATGGCCAGCCGTGGGATGGCGTAGCCTTCGTGCCGGCCAGCGAAGCGTGGCAGGGGCCTTTCGATCATGTATTGGTGCGGGTGCCAAAGACCCTGGCGCTGCTTGAGGAGCAACTGATCCGCCTGCAAGGGCACCTGACGCCAGGCGCGAAGGTGGTGGCCGGGGCGATGATCAAGCACTTGCCGCGGGCTGCAGGTGACTTGCTGGAGAGGTACATCGGCCCGATGCAGGCATCCCTGGCCCAGAAAAAGGCGCGCCTGCTGGTCGCCACTTTCGAAGAAAAACCTCGCGCCAGCTCGCCCTACCCGACCCGTTACCGGCTGGACAAGCCAGCGCTCGAACTGGTGAATCACGCCAACGTGTTCTGCCGCGAAGGGCTGGATATCGGTACTCGCGCCTTCCTCCCGCACTTGCCGCGCAACCTGGGCAATGCGCGGGTCGCCGACCTTGGCTGCGGCAACGGTGTATTGGCGATCGCCAGTGCACTGGAAAACCCGCAGGCGCACTACACGCTGGTGGACGAGTCGTACATGGCGGTGCAATCGGCGCAGGAAAACTGGCGAGCGGCCCTGGGCGAGCGCGAAGTGCAGATCCGTGCGGCCGATGGGCTGGCCGGACAGGCCGAGCAATCGCTGGATGTGGTGTTGTGCAACCCGCCGTTCCACCAGCAGCAGGTGGTCGGCGACTTCCTCGCCTGGCGCATGTTCCAGCAGGCCCGGGAGGCGCTGGTGGTGGGCGGGGCCCTGTATATCGTCGGTAACCGGCACCTGGGGTATCACACCAAGCTGGCGCGGCTGTTCCGTGGGGTGGAGCAGGTCGCGGCGACGCCGAAATTCGTGGTGCTCAAAGCGCGGAAATAGGCTGCGGTCGTACTGGCCCTATCGCTGGCAAGCCAGCTCCCACAGGTACTGCACAGACCTCAAGATTTGTGCTGACCCTGTGGGAGCTGGCTTGCCAGCGATAGGGCACAAGGTCAGTGTGTACTCAACCCCGCCGCACTCATGAACATCCGCATCAGCCACGCCACCACCGCCAGGCTCGCCACGCTCAGCGTCCAGATCAGCGCCAGCCAGCCGAGCCGCTGCCACAGCGGCTTCTTTTCCGGCTCGAAGGTGTCTTTCCCGGTCATGACCTGAACCCTCCTAGTGGTAACCATGCTCGTGGGTCACCTTGCCGCGGAACACGTAGTAGCTCCAGAAGGTGTAGCCGAGGATGAACGGCAGGATGAACAGCGTCCCCACCAGCATGAAGCCCTGGCTCTGCGACGGCGCGGCGGCGTCCCAGATCGTGATCGACGGCGGGATGATGTGCGGCCAGAGGCTGATTCCCAGCCCGCTGTAGCCAAGGAAGATCAGCACCAGGGTCAGCAGGAACGGCGTGTAGTGGGCGTTGCGCTTCACCGCCTGGAGCAAACCGTAGAAGGTGACCAGCACCAGCAACGGCACAGGCATGAACCAGAACAGGTTGGGCATGCTGAACCAGCGCTCGCCGATCTGGGGGTAGGCCAGCGGCGTCCACAGGCTGACGATGCCGATCACCAGCAGCAGCACCAGCGCCAGCGGCCGGCCAAGCGCGTGCATCTGCTCCTGCAGCTTGCCCTCGGTCTTCATGATCAGCCAGGTGCAGCCGAGCAGTGCGTAGGCCACGATCAGCCCCAGGCCACTGAAGATGCTGAACGGGGTCAGCCAGTCGAGCGTTCCGCCGGCATACTGGCGATCGACCACCTTGAACCCTTCGATGAAGGCGCCGAGGGCCACGCCCTGGAAGAAGGTCGCGGTCAGCGAGCCCCAGATGAATGCCTTGTCCCACAGGTGACGCTTGTCGGCCTTGGCCTTGAAGCGGAACTCGAAGGCCACGCCACGGAAGATCAGGCCGACCAGCATCAGCATCAGGGGCAGGTACAGCGCCGAAAGCACCACCGAGTAGGCCAGCGGGAAGGCGCCGAACAGCCCCGCGCCGCCGAGCACCAGCCAGGTTTCGTTGCCGTCCCATACTGGTGCCACGGTGTTCATCATCACATCACGGTCCTGCTCGCCCTTGACGAAGGGAAAGAGGATGCCGATGCCCAGGTCGAAACCGTCCATGACCACGTACATCATCACGCCGAAGATGATGATCACGGCCCAGATCAGTGAAAGATCGATTCCCATGATTCAGTGTCCTTCTTTGTTCAGGCTGACATCGCCGATGTCGTGTTCGTCCTTCGCCGCCGACAGCGGCCGCGCCGGTGTACGGGGCTGGCCAGGGCCGCCCGGGTTGCTCTCGTCGCCCTCGCCGGTCTTCGGCCCCTTGCGCACCAGGCGCATCATGTAGCCAAGGCCGGCGCCGAACAGGGCGAAATACACCACCACGAACATGATCAGGGTGAAGCCCAACTGGGCGTAACTGTGGTTGGAGGCACCGTCGGCGGTGCGCATCAGCCCGTAGACCACCCAGGGCTGGCGTCCGACCTCGGTGGTGAACCAGCCTGCCAGGATGGCGATAAGCCCGGACGGCCCCATCCACAACGCCAGGTGCAGGAACGGCCGCGAACTGTAAAGCGTGCCGCGCTTGCGCAGCCACAGGCTCCACAGGCCGACGAAGATCATCAGCATGCCCAGCCCGACCATGATGCGGAACGACCAGAACACCACGGTGGAGTTGGGCCGGTCCTCGGGCGGGAAGTCCTTCATCGCCGGCACCTGCTTGTCCAGGCTGTGGGTCAGGATCAGGCTGCCCAGGGCCGGTATTTCCAGCTTGAAGCGGGTGGTTTCGGCCTGCATGTCGGGAATGCCGAAGAGAATCAGCGGGGTCGGTTCATCACCGACGTTTTCCCAATGGCCTTCGATGGCGGCGATTTTCACCGGCTGGTGCTTGAGGGTGTTGAGGCCGTGGAAGTCGCCGATCACCGCCTGGATCGGCGCAACGATCAGGGCCATCCACATGGCCATCGACAGCATCTTGCGGATCGCCGGGTTATCGCGGCCACGCAGCAGGTGCCAGGCCGCCGAGGCGCCGACGAAGAAAGCGGTGGCGACGAAGGCGGCAGTGGCCATGTGCATCAGGCGGAACGGGAAGGACGGGTTGAAGATCACCGCCAGCCAGTCCACCGGGATCACCCGGCCGTCGACGATCTCGTACCCCTGGGGCGTGTGCATCCAGCTGTTGGACGCAAGGATCCAGAAGGTCGAGACCAGGGTGCCGAGGGCCACCATCACCGTGGAGAAGAAATGCAGGCCGCGGCCCACGCGGTTCCAGCCGAAGAGCATGACACCGAGGAAGCCGGCTTCGAGGAAGAACGCGGTCAGCACCTCGTAGGTCAGCAAGGGGCCGGTCACCGCGCCGGCGAAGTCGGAAAAGCGGCTCCAGTTGGTGCCGAACTGGTAGGCCATGACCAGCCCGGAGACCACGCCCATGCCGAAGTTGACGGCAAAGATCTTCGACCAGAAATGGTAAAGGTCGCGGTATACCGCTTCGTTGGTTTTCAGCCACAGGCCTTCGAGCACCGCCAGGTAGCTGGCCAGCCCGATGGTGATGGCAGGGAAAAGAATGTGAAAGGACACGGTGAACGCAAACTGCATTCGGGCGAGATCGAGAGCCTCTGATCCGAACATGGTGCTTCCTCTGTCAGGTAAACCGGCGTCAGGGTCCGTTGCCTTGACGTCAACTTGCCCCCTTGGTGGTGGAGTGCACTCGGCTGGATTTGTTCTGATTAATTTCCCACCGCAGGGATTGGCGGCCTGAATGGCCCGGCGCCGCTGATCAATCGTTGCAGATACAAGTATTGATACAGATCAACGTCAGGAGAAAAGGATAGTCCCGAAAGCCCCGCAGGGTTGTGTGGTCGTTTGCCGCGTGACCGGTTGCCTCACCCTCTTTACCGAAGGACGGATCGGTGCGCTGACCGCACGGGTTTTGCCGCTTCATGCAACCTTTTGTTACAGCCTGGTGTTACGCTGCAACACCCCTTCCCCGATAAAGACCCCGCGCTCGATGTCCGATCAGGCTCCGTTGTTGTTGCGTCATCACCGTCCGTTCCTGTCCTTCTGGCTGGCCCGGGTGTTTACCGCCAGCGGTTTCCAGATGCTCACCGTGGCCATCGGCTGGCACCTTTACCAATTGACCGGCAACGTGCTCGACCTGGGGCTGGTCGGCCTGGTGGAGTTCGCCCCGCGGGTGCTGTTCATGCTGCACACCGGGCATGTTGCCGACCGCTACGACCGGCGCCGCGTGGCCGCGCTGTGCCAGAGCCTGCAGGCGCTGATCGCCCTGTCGCTGGCGCTGGCCAGCAGCACCGGCTCGGTGACCCGCGAGCTGATCTTCATCCTCGCCTTCCTCCTTGGCGCCGCCCGCTCCTTCGAGATGCCCGCGACCCAGGCGCTGCTGCCCAACGTCGTCCCGCCAGGCCTGTTCCCCCGGGCAGTCGCGGCGTCGGCTTCGGCCATGCAATCGGCAACCATCGTCGCCCCGGCGCTGGGCGGGTTCCTGTATGCCTTCGGCAGCGTCTGGGTCTACGGGCCGACCGTCTGCCTCTACGTGATCGCCTGCTGCCTGACCTTGAGCCTGGCCTCGCGCCAGGTCCCGCTGGCCCAGGGGCGCGCCAGCATCGAGTCGCTGCTGGCGGGGATCCGCTTTATCCGCAGCCGCCCGGACATCCTCGGGGCGATCTCCCTGGACCTGTTCGCCGTACTGCTGGGCGGCGCTACCGCGCTGTTGCCGGTATTCGCCAAGGACATCCTGCTCACCGGCCCCTGGGGCCTGGGCCTGCTGCGCCCGGCACCGGCGGTGGGGGCGCTGCTGATGTCGCTGTGGCTGGCGCGCTTCCCCGTGGAACGCAAAGTGGGCCGGGTGATGTTCACGGCGGTCGGGGTGTTTGGCGTGGCGACCATCGCCTTCGGCCTGTCCACCTCGTTCTGGTTCTCGCTGGCGGTGCTGGCCGTGCTGGGTGCGGCGGACATGATCAGCATGGTGATCCGCGGCGCCTTCGTGCAACTGGAGACGCCGGACGAGATGCGCGGCCGGGTCAGCGCCGTGAACGGTTTGTTCATTGGTGCCTCGAACCAACTGGGCGAATTCGAGTCCGGCGTGACCGCACACTGGTTCGGCACGGTACCGGCGGTGGTGCTGGGCGGCGTCGGCACGCTGGTGGTGACCGGGGTATGGATCAAGCTGTTCCCGACGCTGGCGGGGCGGGATCATATGCATAGCCGGCGGTCGGACAACTGACTTCAGAACCCTGCAAAACCTGTGGGAGCTGGCTTGCCAGCGATAGGGCCGGCAGGGGCAAAGATGTTGTCAGCCCGGGCCTCATCGCTGGCAAGCCAGCTCCCACAGGGGCCAAGGTGTTCTCTCCTGTCCTTCCTGTTGGACGCATTACCCTCGGCCAGCCATGCTGGTATCATGCGCGGCTTTTTTCCGGCCCGGTCGAAACAGCACCAATGCGGTACGCTTTGTGCTTTCCTGACCGGGTCGACAATTTTTGGCGCCGATCGCGCCACGGGGAGCAGGACATGCTGGAAAGGCTGTTTCAACTGAAAGCCCACAATACGAATGTGCGGACCGAGATCCTGGCGGGCGTGACCACATTCCTGGCCATGGCCTACATTCTATTCGTCAACCCGAGCATCCTCGGCGAGACCGGCATGGACAAGGGCGCGTTGTTCGTCGCGACCTGCCTGGCTGCGGCCATCGGCTCCACCACCATGGGCATCATCGCCAACTACCCGATCGCCCTGGCCCCGGGCATGGGCCTGAACGCCTTCTTCACCTATACCGTGGTCCTGCACATGGGCCACACCTGGCAGGTGGCCCTGGGCGCAGTGTTCATCTCGGCGGTGCTGTTCTTCCTGCTGTCGATCTTCCGTATCCGCGAATGGATCGTGAACAGCATCCCGCTGCCGCTGCGCTCGGCCATCGCCGCCGGCATCGGCCTGTTCCTTGCGCTGATCGCGCTGCATAACGCCGGTATCGTCGTCGATAACCCGGCCACCCTGGTGGGCCTGGGCGACCTCAAGCAACCGGCACCGATCCTCGCTACCCTGGGCTTCTTCCTGATCGTTGCCCTGGAAGCCATGAAGGTCCGCGGCGCCGTGCTGATCGGCATCCTCGCTGTCACCATCGCCTCCATCGCCCTGGGTGTCACCCCGTTCGGCGGCGTGGTGTCGATGCCGCCATCGCTGGCCCCGACCTTCCTGCAACTGGACATCAAGGGCGCCCTGGACGTCGGCCTGGTCAGCGTGATCTTCGCCTTCCTGTTCGTCGACCTGTTCGACAACTCCGGCACCCTGATCGGCGTCGCCAAGCGCGCCGGCCTGATGCGCAAGGACGGCCATATGCCGAAGATGGGCCGCGCCCTGATCGCCGACAGCACCGCGGCCATGGCCGGTTCGCTGCTGGGTACCTCGACCACCACCAGCTACATCGAATCGGCAGCGGGCGTCAGCGCCGGCGGCCGCACCGGCCTGACCGCCATCGTCGTCGCCATCCTGTTCCTCCTGGCGCTGTTCTTCGCCCCGCTGGCCGGTAGCGTGCCGGCCTTCGCCACCGCCCCGGCGCTGCTGTTCGTCGCCGTGCTGATGGCCTCGGGCCTGGCGGAAATCGACTGGGAAGACATCACCGAAGCCGCTCCGGTAATGATCACCGCACTGGCCATGCCGCTGACCTACTCGATCGCCAACGGCATCGCCTTCGGCTTCATTTCCTGGACCGCCATCAAGCTGCTGTCCGGCCGCCGCCAGGACCTCAACCCGGCGCTGGTCATCCTCTCCATCCTGTTCGTCATCAAGCTGGGCTGGTTCAACGCATGAGTGCTGTCTTCGACCCCTCCACTTACGACCAGCAGCTCGCGGCCAAGGTAGAACGCCTGCGTGCGCTGCTGGCGCCGTTCGATGCGCCGCAGCCGGCCGTCTTCGACTCGCCCCGCGAGCACTATCGCCTGCGTGCCGAGTTCCGCCTGTGGCGCCAGGATGGCCAGCGCCACTACGCGATGTTCGCCCCGGGCGAGAAGCATACGCCGATCCTGATCGAGGATTTCCCCATCGCCAGCCAGCGCATCAATGAACTGATGCCGCGCCTGAAAAGCGCCTGGCAGGCCAGCGAAGCGCTGAGCAACCGGCTGTTCCAGGTGGAGTTCCTCACCACCCTGGCCGGCGATGCGATGATCACCCTGTGCTACCACCGTCCGCTGGACGAGCAGTGGGAAGCCGAGGCGCGGCAACTGTCCGCCGAGCTGGGTGCGAGCATCATCGGTCGCTCCAAGGGCAAACGCCTGGTGATCGGCCGGGATTACGCGGTAGAGGAACTGCAGGTCGCGGGCCGCACCTTCCGCTATCGCCAGCCGGAAGGGGCCTTCACCCAGCCCAACGGCCAGGTCAACCAGAAGATGCTCGGCTGGGCTTATGAAGCCTTGGGCCAGCGCCAGGACGACCTGCTGGAGCTATATTGCGGAAACGGCAACTTCACCCTGCCGCTGGCAACCCGGGTGCGCAAGGTGCTGGCCACCGAAATCAGCAAGACCTCGGTGAATGCCGCGCTGCACAACCTCGATGACAACGCGGTGGAAAACGTGCGCCTGGTGCGGCTGTCGGCGGAAGAACTGACCGAAGCGCTGAACGAAGTGCGGGCGTTCCGCCGGCTGGAAGGGATCGACCTGAAGAGCTACGCGTTCGGCAGCGTGTTCGTCGATCCGCCGCGGGCCGGGATGGACCCGGACACCTGCGAGCTGACCCGGCGTTTCGACAATATCCTATACATCTCCTGCAATCCGGAGACACTGGCGGCGAACATCGCACAGTTGCATGACACCCACCGGGTGGAGCGCTGCGCCTTGTTCGACCAGTTCCCGTATACCCACCATATGGAGAGTGGGGTTCTGCTGGTTCGGCGCTGATCTCTTGGGCCTCATCGCTGGCAAGCCAGCTCCCACAGGGGTCGCGTGCACCGCCAAACCTGTGGGAGTCAGAGCCTGCCAAGTATTTTGTGATCAGCGCGGACACTGTGGGAGCTGGCTTGCCAGCGATGAGGCCCTGACAGTCAACACATCAACAACGGCACCACCTGGTCGGCATCGGCCAACGCCCCATGATGCCCCTGCCAGCGACTCGCCGCCGGCTCCACTACGCTGCGAATGATCCCCCCGCCAGCATTCGGCACCACGATCAGGTCGCCGATCCGCCCTTCCGCCTGGCTCAGCATCACATCGCCGAACAATCCGCCGGCGATCGCATTGGCCTTGCTCAGCACCGTGTAATTGTCGCCAAGCCGGTCCCGCCAGCGTTCCAGCACCCGGTCGTGCCGCGCAGCATCGATATAGACATGCCGCGCGCGGATATCCCCGGCGATCGCCAGCACATCCTCCTGCAACCCGTACTCAAGGTCGAAATCCACCACCTCGGCGCTGTCCAGGCCGAGCATGCCGTGGTCGGCGCTGACCAGCAGCCGCGCGCCCTGCGGCAGTTGCCGGAAGATCGCCTGGGCCAGCCGGTCGGCGCTGCGCAACTGTTCCAGCCAGGCTTCGGAGCCGGGGCCGAACAGATGGCCGGCGAAGTCCAGGTCGGCGAAGTAGGCAAAGCAATAGGCCGCAGCGTCGACAGTCAGCGCTTGGCGCACCAGCAGCGGATAAGCATCAAGGGACGGCGCCCCGAGAATCTGCGAACCGCGGTAGACGGCCCGGGTATAGGGCGAGTCGGCATAGCGCGCCGGCATCACCGTGCTGATTCGCAGGCCCTGCTCGCTGGCCTGTTCCCAAGCGGTTTGCGGCACGATGAAGCGCTCCGGTGGCGGGGCCAGGGTTGCTAGCTTTTCTTCGGAGAAGGGCGAACAGGTCCAGGTCAGCGGCGAGAATTCACTGTCGGCATCGAGGGCAAAGGTGCAACCGACGATGCCGTGCACCCCGCTGGCCATGCCCGAGGACAGCGTTGCCAGGCTCGCCGCCGTGGTCGCCGGAAAGCCCACGCGAAACACGCCCCCAGGTTTCGCCAGGGCCGCCAGGAAAGGCGCCTGTTGTGCATGTTCCTGCAGCAAGGCATGCCCGAGCCCGTCGATCAGCAGCAGGCAGGTCGCCGACGACGGTGCCAGCTCGAAGGCATTGCGAAAGCCCACGCCGCCCAGCGCGGCAAGAATCGACTGGCTCAGGTTGGCCAGCCCGGGCCAGGTCGGCTGCCGGGTTACGTCCATTGGCACTGTCATGTACGCCCCTCCTCCATGTTCGAAGCACAAGGTTTAGCACGAGCCTGTTCGATCAGCGAACACTAAACGCGGCAGCCGGTTGATTCCTGTTAACCAAACGGTACATTTTGTCGGAACTCCTCTTCCAATCGCCAAGAACAACAACGGAGTCTTACCGATGAATCTGGCCAAACCGCCCGGCATTCTCGCCGGCCTGATCGGCGCGGGCATCCAGGCCTCGCGCACCCCTGCGCTGCACGAGCACGAAGGCGCCGCCCAGGGCCTGACCTACCTTTACCGCCTGATCGACCTCGACCAGTTGAAGCTCGACAGCACTGCCCTAGAAGAACTCCTGACCGCCGCCCAATACATGGGCTACACCGGCCTGAACATCACCTTCCCCTGCAAGCAGGCGATCCTGCCGCTGCTGGATGACCTTTCGCCGGAAGCCCGTGGCATCGGCGCAGTCAATACCGTGGTGCTCAAGGACGGCCGGCGCATCGGCCATAACACCGACTGCCTCGGCTTTGCCGAAGGTTTCCGTCGCGGTCTGACCGACGTTTCACGGCAGCGCGTAGTGCAGATGGGCGCCGGTGGCGCAGGTGCCGCCGTCGCTCATGCCCTGCTCAGCGAGGGCGTGGAACAGCTGACCATTTTCGATGTGGAAAGCGAACGGGCCCAGGCCCTCGTGGATAACCTCAACCAGCACTTCGAGGGCACCCGGGCCAGGGTCGGCCATGACCTCGACAGCGCGATGAACAGCGCCTGTGGCCTGGTCAACACAACGCCCATGGGCATGGCCAAGCTGCCGGGCATGCCGGTGCCGAAGACATTGTTGCGGGCAGATTTGTGGGTGGCGGAGATCGTCTATTTCCCGCTGGAAACCGAACTGCTCAAGGAAGCCCGGGGCCTGGGCTGCCGCACCCTGAACGGCGCCACCATGGCGGTGTACCAGGCGGTCAAGGCGTTCGAGCTGTTCACCGGCATTACCCCCGATCCGCTGCGCATGACCGAGCACTTCCACAGCCTGGGCAACTGAAGACAGCGACACCGCAGGGCAATCCTGCGGTGTTCATCAAGCCTGCAGGTAACGCAGCACCGACTCGCAGATCATTTCCTTGTGCCGGGCCTTGATGGCCTGGTCTTCGAAATCGATCTGGAAGATTTCGCCGAAGGTGTGGCGGTTGGACACCCGGTAGAAACAGAACGAGCTGATCAGCAGGTGCACGTCCAGTGCATCCAGGCCCTTGCGGAACAGCCCCTGGTCCGCGCCCCGCCGCAGGATCTCGTCCAGCGCGCGCAGCACCGTGTTGTTCATCGAACGGATGGCCGTGGACTGCTTCACGTATTCGCCGTGGTGCATGTTCTCGTTGCACACGATACGCACGAAATCGACGTTGCGGTCATGGTGGTCGAAGGTGAACTCGATCAGCCGACGGATGCCGGTACGCGGCTCCAGCTCGTCCAGGTGCAGGTTGCTTTCAGTGCTGCGGATATCGCCGTAGAGCTTTTCCAGCACCTCGACGTACAACTGCTCCTTGCTGTTGAAGTAGTAGTAGATCATCCGCTTGGAGGTCTGGGTACGCTCGGCGATGGCGTCCACCCGGGCACCGGCCAGCCCCTGGTGGACGAACTCGGTGATCGCCGCCTGGAGAATGTTCTCGCGGGTTTTTTCCGGATTGTTCTTGCGACCTTTGCGCGGAGTGCTGTCCGTCGCCTCGGCAAGTGCAGGGGTAGTCGTCATACGGGACTCGTGGCCTTCGATTAACGGCGCAATTATGGGCCCGGGTTGCACCAGAAGATAGCCTTGGGGTTGTAGGGGGATTTACCCCGATCATTGTGGGTGCTGCTGATGGCCTCATCGCTGGCAAGCCAGCTCCCACAGGGCTAGCGGCGCACCCTCAATCCCCTGTGGGAGCTGGCTTGCCAGCGATGAGGCCCTCAAGCTTACAACTTGGCGTGGCGCAACCCACCACTACGCGCCTTGGCCATCGCTGCCAGCCTCACCGCCACGTTCGCCGCACCATACCCGGCATAGCCATTGCGCCGCTGGATCACCTCGAAGAAGAAGCGATCCTCGAACGGCTCGGTGTACACGTGAAACAGCTCGCCGCCATTGGCGTCACGGTCGTACAGCACGTTGTAGTAAGCCAGCTCGCTGAGGAACTCGTCATCGAAGTCGAAGCGCGCCGCGAGGTCGTCGTAGTAGTTCAGCGGGATGTCCAGCAATGCCACGCCCGCCTCCTTGGCTTTTTTCACGGCGGTGAAGATGTCCTCGCAATCGAAGGCGATGTGATGCACGCCCGAACCGCGATAGTGGGACAGCGCGTGGGAAATCGCGGTGTTGCGGTTCTCCGAGATGTTCAGCGGCAAGCGGATGCTGCTGCACTGGCTGCGCAGCGCGCGACTCTTCACCAGGCCGTAAGGGTCCGGCAGCACCACTTCGTCGTCGGCCTTGAAGTCCAGCAGGCTCTTGTAGAACAGCACCCAGGTATCCAAGCCGTCGGCCGGCAGGGCCATGGCCATGTGGTCGATGCGGGTCAGGCCGAGGCCGTTGTCCGCGACCCCGCCGCTGAGGCTGAAGTCGGTGTCGTAGATGGTCTGGCCATCGGCCCCCTGGTCCACCAGGTAGATCAGGCTGCCGTCCGGCGCACGTACCGCCGCCAGTTCGCGTTCGTTGGGACCGACCAAGCCACGATAGGGCTGGCCGTGATAACCCACGGCACGGGCCAGGGCCCTGGCGCTGTCCTTGACCCGCACGGCAGTGGCGCATAGCGACGGGCCGTGGCTTTCGAAGAAGTTGTGAGCGAAGGAATACGGCTCGGCGTTGAGGATCAGGTTGATATCGCCCTGGCGCAGCAGGCTGACATTCTTCGAACGGTGCTGGCCGACCTTGGCGAAACCGAGGCCTTCCAGCCAGCCACCGAGCTTGGCACCGGACGCATCGTCCACCGCAAACTCAAGGAATTCGACACCGTCATAGGTATCCGCCGCCGGCGGGGCGAACAGCAGGTCCGGCTCGGCGGCTACCGCTGGAGCGGTCTGCAGCAGGCGCTCGCGGGTTTTCTCCTCGAGGTACAGCAGCGAACGCAGGCCGTCGGCGGCATTGGCCCGCGGCGGCGCGGCGCGGAAGCCGTCGTTGAAGATTTCCAGGGACAGCGGGCCGCGATAACCGGCCTTGAGGATCGGCGCAAGGAACGCCGGCAGGTCGAACTCGCCCTGGCCCGGGAAGCAGCGGAAATGCCGGCTCCACTCCAGTACGTCCATGGCCAGGATCGGCGCGTCGGCCATCTGCACGAAGAAGATCTTTTCGCCCGGGACGTCGGCGATACCGCTCGGGTCGCCCTTGATCGAATAGGTGTGGAAGCTGTCGAGGATCATGCCCAGCGCCGGGTGGTTCGCCTCGCGAACGATGTCCCAGACCTGCTGCCACTGGTTGACGTGCCGCCCCCAGGCCAGCGCTTCGTAGCCGATGCGCAGGTTGCGCGCGCCGGCACGCTCGGCCAGCAGGCCGAGGTCATCGACGAGAATCTGCTTGTCGCCCAGGGCATCGGCGGCGACGTTGCTGCATACCAGCACCAAATCGGTGCCCAGCTCCTGCATCAGGTCGAACTTGCGCTCGGCGCGGTCGAGGTTGCGGGCCAGACGGTCGCGGCGGCAGCCTTCGAAGTCGCGAAATGGCTGGAAAAGGGTGATATCCAGGCCCAGGTCGGCGCAGCGCTGGCGGATTTCACGGGGGCTGCCGTCGTAGTAGAGCAGGTCGTTTTCAAAAATCTCGACACCGTCGAAACCCGCAGCGGCTATGGCTTCGAGCTTTTCCGGCAGGGTGCCGCTCAGGGACACGGTGGCAATCGAACGCTGCATCTTCAGTCTCCTACGGGCAGGCAGTGCCCAAACTATGAAGAATTATTGGCCGGGGCCAAAATCCGCTCAAGAAAAAGGTACGAACTGGTTAGTTTTGTGTGCGATTATCGCCCGAAATGCGTTGAGACGAATTGACCCTTTTTTGAGCAGTGGCGCACCATTTCCAACCATGAAGCAGGCTACTCGGCCAAACTGCGGCGCCGATCCTGCCAAATAACCTGTAATGCCCGCTTTTCTTGCGTCACCCAGGCTTGACCCATAAACATAAAAATACGGGTAACCCACGATGATCCACAGCTCCAGCACTCCCGTTGCTCAGACGCTGAGCAGCAACCCGCACGCCGGTATCGGCGACAAGATCCGCGGCGCCATGGCCGTCGGCAAGACCCGCTGGGTCATGCTGGCCTTGGTCTTCTTCGCCACGACCCTCAACTACATCGACCGTGCCGCCCTCGGCGTGATGCAGCCCATCCTGGCCAAGGAGATGAGCTGGACGGCGATGGACTACGCCAACATCAACTTCTGGTTCCAGGTCGGCTACGCGATCGGCTTCGTCCTGCAAGGCCGGCTGATCGACCGGGTCGGTGTGAAGCGCGTGTTCTTCTGCGCCGTGCTGCTCTGGAGCCTGGCAACCGGTGCCCACGGCCTGGCCACCTCGGCGGTCGGCTTCATGGTCTGCCGCTTCGTCCTCGGCCTGACCGAAGCCGCCAACTACCCGGCCTGCGTCAAGACCACCCGCCTGTGGTTCCCCGCCGGCGAGCGCGCCGTGGCGACCGGCATCTTCAACGCCGGCACCAACGTCGGTGCCATGTTCACCCCGATGCTGCTGCCGCTGATCCTCACCGTGTGGGGCTGGCAGGCCGCGTTCATGGCCATGGGCGCGCTGGGCCTGGTCTGGGTGATCTTCTGGGGCCTGAAGTACTTCAACCCTGAAGACCACCCAACCGTGACCGACGCCGAACGTGCCTACGTAATGGGCGAAGCCGAACCCGAGCAGAAAGGCGTGCCGTTCTCGCGGATCCTGCGCATGCGCGGCACCTGGGCCTTCGCCCTGGCCTACTCGATCACCGCGCCGGTGTTCTGGTTCTACCTGTACTGGCTGCCACCGTTCCTGAACCAGCAATACAGCCTGGGCATCAGCGTTACCCAGATGGGTATCCCACTGATCGTCATCTACCTCAGCGCCGACTTCGGCAGCGTCGGTGGCGGCATCCTGTCCTCGTTCCTCATCGGCCGCGGTATGGCCCCGGTCAAGGCGCGCCTGCTGTCGATGCTGATCTTCGCCGCCACCATCATCGGCGTGATCTTCGCCGCTGGCGCCAGCAGCTTGTGGGTCGCGGTCATCGCGATCTCCCTGGCCATCGCTGCGCACCAGGCCTGGACCGCCAACATCTGGAGCCTGGTGATGGACTACACGCCCAAGCACATGATGAGCACCGTGTTCGGCTTCGGTGGGATGTGCGCGGCCATCGGCGGCATGTTCATGACCCAGATCGTCGGCTACGTGCTGACCACCACCAACAACAACTATGCCGTGCTGTTCACCATGATCCCGACGATGTACTTCATCGCCCTGACCTGGATGTACTTCATGGCGCCGCGCAAGGTCCCGAAGGTCGAAGACTGACCCACCCTGCGTAACCCCGGGCGGGGCCTGTCCTTCGGTGGACAGGCCCCGCTTGCGTTTCAGCGGCGCCTTTGCAGCCAGGCTGCGGCGAGGCCGCTGAGGCAGACGATGGCAATGCCGATCACGCCCCAGCGGTCCGGGCTCTGGCCGAACAGCACGATGCCCATCAACCCCGCGAAGACAATCTGGCAATAGCTGAACGGCGCCAGCATGGCCGGCGGCGCATGGCGGAAGGCCTGGGTCAGGAACAGATGGGCGAGCATGCCGAAGGTACCCAGGGCCAGGGTCATGAGGCCGTGGGTCAGGCTTGGCACGATCCAGAACAACGGCACCAGGGCGCTCATCACCAGGGTGTTGAACAGCCCGGTGAAGAAGTTGGTGGCGGTCGGGCTGTCCACCTGGCTCAGCTTGCGGGTGAGGATCTGGTAGAAGCAGAAACAGGTCGCCGAGCCGAAGGGCAACAGCACCGCCGGGGTGAACAGCGCCCCACCCGGATGGACGATGATCAGCACCCCGACGAAGCTCGCCAATACCGCGACCCACTGCCCCTTGCTCACCGACTCCTTGAGCAACGGCACCGACAGCGCCGTCACCATCAGCGGGGCAAGGAAGTTGACTGCGGTCGCCTCGGCCAGCGGCAGGTACTGCAAGGCCTTGGTGAACAACAGGCTGCAGCCGAGCAGGCACAGGGCCCGCGCCGCCTGCAGACCGGGCCTGCGCGTATACAGCCCGCGCAGGCCGGCCTGGGGCAGGAAGATGCCAAGCATCAGCAAGGTGTGAACCAGATAGCGCGCCCAGACCACCCAAACGATCGGATAGAAGCCCGACAGGTACTTCGACATGGCGTCGTGGCTGGAAAACAGGAAGGTCGCCAGGACGACCAGGAGGATGCCTTTGAACGGTTGACTGACAGAGGGCATGGGCGCGACTCGGGACGTTGGGCTCGGGGCCTTAAAGGGGGCTCAGTACGGAACGGGCCTTGTCCAGCGCCCATTGCGCCCGCTGCAACGCGGACACGCCCTGCTCCAGCAACTGCCGGGTGGGGATTTCCAGGCTCAGTGGCATATCGGGCGAAACGCTGGCGAGCAGGCCGCGCAGGTCACAGTCGCCGTCGCCGGGGAACCGCCGCTCGTTGCGCGCCTGGCGCAGGATCTCGGCCATATCGTCGGGACGCGGCCCGGCAACGTCGCACAATTGCAGATAGCGCATGCGCGAGGCCGGAATTTGGCGCAGGTCCTCCAGGCGCGAGGCGGAGCGGTCGAAGTGGAAGGCATCGATCAGCACGCAGGCATTCTCGCGGTTGGCGGCGCTGACGATATCCCAGGCCTGGGTGAGGTTCCTGCAGTCGGTCCAGGGCATGAACTCCAGGTGCGGGTAGATGCCGTACTTCGCGGCGAGGTCGCAGAGCGTGGCGAAGTTGTCGGTCAGGCGGGCCTGGTCGGGGTCGTTGCCGGCCACCAGCAACTCGGTGGCGCCGAACCCTGCGCCAACGGCCAGCAGGGCATCGAAATCGTCGACGCGGGTTTCCGGCTTGAGCCGGAGGATCTCGATATCGAGCACCTTGATGCCGGTGTCGCGCAGGCGCTCGGCGGTCTGGCGGCGCAGGCCGGCATCGCCGACCAGAGGAAAGTGATGTTCTTCGGCGGTGGCCGGTTCCAGGCGCAGGCCGACATGGCTGTAGCCGGCCCGGGCAGCGACCTCGACCATGTCCGGCGGGGACAGCTCGAGCACGGTCAGGGCGGCCAGGGAGAAGATTCGTTGGCTCATTTTCGCGGGGGTCTCTTGGGGTTGTTGTTCTGACGCAATTATTTAGAACTTGGTTCCAGATTCATTGCAAGCAGAAAAACAGGGAGACCCTGGCATCGATGGGTTTCTGAAAATGGTGTACTGGTTTTGAGGGCCCTATCGCTGGCAAGCCAGCTCCCACAGGTTTTGCGGTGCACTCGATCCCTGTGGGAGATTCATTGCAAGCAGAAAAAACGGGGAGACCCCTGGTATCGATGGGTTTCTGAAAATGATGTGCTGGATGTGAGGGCCCTATCGCTGGCAAGCCAGCTCCCACAGGTTTTGCGGTGCACCCGATCCCTGTGGGAGCTGGCTTGCCAGCGATGAGGCCCGAGAGATCAAAGCAAAATTAGCTGAACAACTCGGATGCCGGACTCGCCGCCGCCAGCTCCTCAACGGTTTCCAGCAGATAAGGCGCCAGTTCATGCATCCGCGCCTCGCTCATCCGCGCCGTAGGCCCGGCAATGCTGACCACCCCGACCGCCCGGCCATCCCGGGATCCGCCACCACCGCCGCCAGCGCCGACATGCCTACCGCCGAGCTCTCCACCACCCAGGCGTAGCCACGCTCCCGGGCCAGGCGCAGGCGCTCCAGCAATTCGGCATTGGATTTGGGTGCGTTCGGCCCGAATTCCTCGGCCGGGCCCACGCCCTGGCGCTCCACCAGCAGCAGGGCCTGGGCATCGCTCAGGCTGGCCAGCCAGGCATGTCCCGAAGCGCTGTAGAACAACGGTGCATCCCGGCCCATGTCCGGATCGTACTTGAGCCCCGAGCGCGCGCCCTGGGACTTGGCGATCCAGGTCTGGCGCTCGCCTTCGATCACCCCGAGGCGCACCAGCTCGCCGCTCTTGCGCGCCAGATCGTCAAGGATCGGCTGGACGATGTCCGCGCCGCTGTTGGCGAGGTAGCGAAAGCCCATGGCAACCAGCCGGGTGCTGAGCAGGTAGCGGCTGTTCTCCGGATTCTGCCGCACGTAGCCCAGCCGGATCAGCTCGGCGAGCATGCGGTGGGTCGCGCTTTTCGGAATGTCGAGCTGCTCGGCCAGTGTCTGCATCGGCAGCCCGCGAGGCTCGCTGGTAAGGCTTTCGATAAGGCTCAACGCGCGTTCGATCTGACTGCCGGCCATGGTCACGGTCCTTGGAAATGTGGGGCGAATTCTAAAGAGCGCCAGACAAAGCGCAAACCACTGTTCGATCTTCGCCCAACTTCGATAACGGAGGCTTGGCACCGTCCGCGTCATTAGCGATTATGGAATCAAGTTCCAAAAATAACATCCCGAGGATCGTCCATGACAGCTCTGCCCACCCCATCCCGCACCGTTGCGTGCGATGTTCTGGTGATAGGTTCCGGCGCCGCCGGCCTGAGTGCCGCGGTTACCTCCGCGTGGCACGGGCAGAAGGTCATCGTGGTCGAGAAGGACCCGGTGTTCGGCGGCGCCACCGCGTGGTCCGGCGGCTGGGCCTGGGTACCGTGCAATCCGCTGGCCCGGCGCGCCGGTATCGTCGAGGACCGTTCGGCGCCGCGCACCTACCTGGAACACGAGTTGGGCGAGCGCTTCAACGCGCCGTTGATCGACGCCTTTCTCGACGCCGCGCCACACATGGTCGGCTTTTTCGAAAAGCACACCCGCCTGCAGTTCGCCGATGGCAACGGCATCGCCGATATCCATGGCGACACCCCCGGCGCCGGCACCGGCGGCCGCTCGGTGATCGCCGCGCCCTATGACGCTCGCGAAACCGGCAAGTTGCTCAAGCGCCTGCGTCGCACCCTGCGCGAAACCGCGTTCTGGGGCATGCCGATCATGGCTGGCAAGGACCTCACGGCCTTTCTCACCCTGACCCGCTCGTGGCGCTCGGTGCTGCATGTGGGCAAACGTGTCACCCGCCACCTGATCGGCCTGGCGACCCACGGCCGCGCCTTGCAGCTGGTCAATGGCGTGGCCTTGGTGGCGCGGCTGGCGAAGTCCGCCGAGGACCTGGGCGTGTTGCTCTGGGAGTCTGCTCCGGCCCGTCGCCTGCTGCGTGAGGACGGCAAGGTGAGCGGCGCCGTGGTGCAGACGGCCAAGGGCGAAGTGACCATCAAGGCCCGCGCCGTGGTGCTGGCGGCGGGTGGTTTCCCCAACGATATCGAGCGGCGCAAGGCGATGTTCCCGCGCACGCCCACCGGTCACGAGCACCTGGCCCTGCCGCCGCTCTCGGCCGATGGCGACGGCCTGCGCCTGGGCGAAAGCGCGGGCGGCAAGGTCGCCGACGACCTTTACAGCCCGGTAGCCTGGGCGCCGGTGTCCAAGGTGCCGTACAGCGACGGCAGCAGCGGCCATTTCCCGCACATCATCGAGCGCGGCAAACCGGGGATCATCGGTGTGCTGAGCAACGGCCGGCGCTTCGTCAACGAGGCCGGCGGCTACTACGATTACGTCAGTGCGATGGTCGCCGCAGCGCCCGGGGAAAAGGTCGAGTCCTGGCTGATCTGCGACCACCGCTTCCAGCGCCGCTATGGCCTGGGCATCGCCCGCCCCTTCCCGCTGCCCACCACGCCGCTGGTGCGCAGCGGCTACCTCAAGCGCGCCGACAGTCTCCAGGAACTGGCCAACCAGTGCGGCATCGACGCACGCGGGCTGATCGACACCGTCACCGAGTACAACCACCACGCCCGCCTCGGCGAGGACCCGCAGTTCGGCCGTGGCAGCACCCTGTACAACCGCAAGCAGGGCGATGCGCTGCACGGGCCGAACCCCTGCGTGGCGCCCATCGAGCAGGGGCCGTTCTATGCCGTGAAGGTCGAAGCCGGCTGCTTCGGCACCTTCGCCGGGCTGCGCACCAACGAGCACGCCCAAGTGCTGGATGGCGACCGGCAACCGATCGCCGGCCTATATGCGGCGGGCTGCGACATGGCCAGCATCATGGGCGGCCACTACCCGGCGGGCGGTATCAACCTCGGGCCGGCGCTGACCTTCGGCTATATCGCCGCCCGCCATATCGCCGGCGTCACCGACTACGAGTGATCAGGTGAAGCGCTGGCCGGAAATCGCCGGGTGATAGATCGGCTGGACCTTGTTCCCCGCAGGGTCCAGCAGGTGGAAGCTCCAGGTCCCGTCGCCGTGGGCGAACGGGGTGTCCAGCAGAGTCACCCCGCATTCCTTCAGATAGGCATGCCAGGCATGCAATTCGTCGAGGCTGTCGACCACGAAGCCGTAGTGGTCCACCGCCTGCACGCCGCTGCTCGGGGCGAAAGCACGTCCCAGGGAGAGATTGTCGTTGCCGCAGGTGAGGTAGACGAGATCCTCGTTGGCGCGATGCAGAACCTCCATGCCGAGCACCTCCACGTAGAAACGCTCGCAGACTTCGAGATTGGGCACCAGGATCGCCAGATGGCGCAGGCCGTTGAGCCGGCTTGGACGGGCAGGCATGGTTTCGACTCCATTTTTGTATACAATTTTGCGCAAATATAAGACAAAAAGGAGTTCTACGTGTACAGCCTTCTACTCAAGACCCAATTGCAGCCCGGCACCCTGGAGCGCTTCATGGACGCGATGCGGATCAATGCGGCCAGTTCGGTGAGGGACGAGCCGGGATGCCTGGTGTTCGATGTGATCCGCGACTACAGCGATCCGGACCTGGTCTGGCTGTACGAGGTGTACGAAAGCGAGGCGGCGTTCGAGGCGCATATGCTGACGGCGCATTTTCTCGCCAGCCGGCCGTTGGTGGAGCCGTTGATCGTGCGGCAGGAAGTGGTGGAGGGGGAGGTGCTGGCCTTCAATGGCAAGCAGATCTGAGGGCCTCATCGCTGGCAAGCCAGCTCCCACAGGGTTCTGTGGGAGCTGGCTTGCCAGCGATGAGGCCCTGGGCAGCAACACAACTGCCCAGGCCATGCATCAGAAGTCGAAGAACACCGTCTCCCCTTCACCCTGGATACGGATATCGAAGCGATACGCCGTTTTCCCGTTCACTTCGCAGCGCTTGGCCACCAGGGTCTCGCGGCGCTGTGGCTGCTCGATCAGGTTGAGCACCGGGTCCTTGGCGTTGGCTTCGGCCTCGTCATCGAAGTAGATGCGGGTCTGCAGGTGGATGTTGATGCCGCGGGCGAACAGGCTGATGTTGATGTGCGGCGCCATCGGCACGCCGGCGGCATTCTTCGCCACGCCCGGCTTGATGGTGTGCATGGTCCATTCGCCGGCGTCGAATGTGGTGGCGGTACGGCCGAAGCCGTTGAAGGCGTTCTCCAGGTTGTAGTCGGTCTGGTAGGCACCGGTGTGGTCGGCCTGCCAGAACTCGACGAAGGAGTCGCGCACCAAGTGGCCGTTGCCGTCATAGACGTTGCCGAACACCAGGATATGCTCGCCCGGCGCGCCGTCCTTGGCCATCCGGCTCCAGATTTCCTGGTCGCGGGTCGGGTTGCCGGCGGCTTCCAGGGCCAGGCCGATGTGGACGTAGGGGCCGGCGGTCTGCGAAGGGGTTTCCGGCAGCAGTTCGATAGGCATGACGGGGCTCCTCAGCGGTTTTCGAAGTGAGTGGCGCGCTGGCCGCGCAGGACGATATCGAAGCGGTACGCCAGGCAGTCCATCGGGTTGGCGTTGCTCATGTCGAGACGGGCGATCAGCAAATCGACCGCCGCCGGATTGGCGATGCTCTTGACGATCGGGCACAGCGGGATCAGCGGATCGCCTTCGAAGTACAGCTGGGTGATCAGGCGGGTCGAGATCGACGGGCCGCTGATCGAGAAGTGGATATGCGCCGGACGCCAGTCGTTAGGGCCATTGCGCCATGGGTACGGGCCCGGCTTGATGGTACGGAAGCTGTAGCGGCCTTCGCTGTCGGTCAGGGCACGGCCGACGCCACCGAAATTCGGGTCCAGCGGCGCCAGGTAGCGGTCGTTCTTGTGGCGATAGCGGCCGCCGGCGTTGGCTTGCCACATCTCAACCAGGGTGTTGGGGATCGGCTTGCCGTACTGGTCGAAGACCCGGCCGGTGACCAGGATGCGCTCGCCAACGGGCAGGCCACCGTTGTTGAAGTTCAGCAACAGGTCGTTGTCGTGTTCGCCGAAGCGCAGGTGGGAAAAGTCCGGGCCGGTGCTCTCGCTGATCGACTGCGGAATGCTCACCAGCGCCTGGCGTGGCGAACGGGCGACGGAAGTCTTGTAGTCGGGGGTGAGGGCTTTAGGGTGCCAGTTTCGATCACGGATAACGAAGCGACTGTTGTCTGTAGCAGACATGCCGTTCTCCTGTTCTTGGATTTATGGAGAGCCCGATCAGGACGGGCAGGTGGTGCGGCGAAGTGTCTCTCGTGACGAACCCGGCGAAAACTGAATTGTCCTACCTGACTCATAACCAGATGGTTATGTGTAACCTGATGTCTCCCGACTGGACTAGTCTTAGGGCGACGACACCACCCCGTGGAGAACTACCCATGCAATGGCGAAAAGGCAGACGCAGCGACAACGTGGTCGACGCTCGGGGCGAGAGTCCGGGCGGCATGCGCATGGGCGGCGGCAAGGGCCTGACCCTGGGCGCCGTGGTGCTGATCGTCGGGATCGGCCTGCTGACCGGGCAGGATCCGATGCAGATCCTCGGGCAACTGGCCGGGCAGATGCAGCAGGGCGCGCCCACCCAGTCCCAGACGGCGCCGCGCCCGGCGGCGAACGACGAGGGCAGCCAGTTCGTCGCCAGCATCCTGGGTGATACCGAAGACACCTGGCGGGCGATCTTTGCCCAGGCCAACAGGCAGTACAAGGATCCGAAGCTGGTGCTGTTCAGCGGCCAGGTGAATTCCGCCTGCGGCTTCGCCACTTCTGCGACCGGGCCGTTCTACTGCCCGGCAGACCAGCAGGTGTACCTGGACATGAGTTTCTTCCGCGAAATGGAGCAGCGCTTCGCCGCTGCGGGCGACTTCGCCCAGGCCTACGTGATCGCCCATGAAGTCGGCCATCACGTGCAGACCCTGCTGGGCATCTCGGCCAAGGTCAACGACGCGCGGCGCAGCGGCCAGCGGGTCGAGGGCGCCAGCGGCCTGCTGGTACGCCAGGAACTGCAGGCCGACTGCCTTGCCGGGGTCTGGGCCTACCAGGCGCAACAACGGCACAACTGGCTGGAGCCGGGAGATGTCGAAGAGGCCCTGAACGCGGCCAATGCCATCGGTGATGATCGTTTGCAGCAGCAGGGTCAGGGCCGGGTGGTACCGGACTCCTTCACCCACGGGACCTCGGCGCAACGGGTGAAGTGGTTCAAGGCGGGGTTCGACAAGGGTGATATCAACCAGTGCGATACCTTCACGGCCAAAGTGCTGTGATGGTGTTCTTGAGGGCCCTATCGCTGGCAAGCCAGCTCCCACGGGGACCGAGTGCACCACTCCTGTGGGAGCTGGCTTGCCAGCGATAGGGCCGCAAGCCTCACCACAAGAATCCAATCCAGAAAACATCCCCCCAGGCCCCGCATTTGCGGGGCTTGTCACATCTTGTTGAGTATTTTCGTCGGTTTTATTGAAAAAGCGTTTCAGCCTGCCGGGTTTACGCCGATAAAGCGTCCTCTACACACGCTGGCCTCCAAGAAAAAGAACTTTCAGCGACCGCCGATCACACCTTTTCTGGAGGGAACCCATGAACAGTTGGTTTGCCAACATCAGTGTCAATCTCAAGCTCGGGCTCGGTTTCGGCCTGGTCCTGGTGCTCACCGCCCTGCTCGCACTCACCGGCTGGAGCAGCCTGGGCAGCCTGATCCAGCGCAGCAACTGGATGAGCGACATCACCCGCCTGAACAGCGACCTGACCAACCTGCGGGTCGCGCGCCTGCAGTACATGCTGGCCAACGGCGACGACGCCACCGCCACCAACGTGCAGGCCAAGCTCAATGACTTCAACCAACAGCAGCAGCATTTGCTGAAGACCTTCAAGAGCCCGGAAAACCTCAAGCTGCTGAACGAGCAGGCGCAGATCATCGCCGCCTACCAGGTCACCCTCGACCGTATGCGCGCCACCTACAAGGCCAGCGCGGTGGCCCGTACCGATCTGGAAACCACTGCCGCCGCCGCGCTGCAACTGATCGATAACATCAACCGCGATGTGCTCGGCCAAGGCGAAAGCGATGCCGCACGCCTGGAGCAATACCGCGCGGCCAGCGCCGCCAAGGAGCAGTTGCTGCAAGTGCGCTTCGAAGTGCGCGGCTACATCGCCGACAACTCGACGCAGAGCGAGCAGACGGCGCTGCGCCAGCTGGACAACGCCCTCGACTATGCGCGCAAGCTGGGCCAGGTGCTGCCCAACGAAGCAGCGCGCATCCAGCAGTTCGAGGCTGCCGTGGTCAGCTATCGCGATGCCTTGAACCGCTACAAGGCCGCCATCGCTGACATCGCCGCCGCCCGTGCGGAAATGACCACCCAAGGCTACGACATCGTCAGCCGCAGCGAAGCGCTGTACAAGATCCAGCTCGAACGTCGCGACGCCGAAAGCGCCGAAGCCCGTACCCTGCAATTGATCGCCACGCTGCTGGCCCTGATCGTCGGCATTGCCGCCGCATTGATCATCACCCGCCAGATCGTCCGCCCGCTGCGTGAAACCATGACCGTGGTCGAACGTATCGCCGCCGGCGACCTGACCCACGAACAGCGGGTCACTCGTCGCGACGAGCTGGGCGTGCTGCAACAGGGCATCCAGCGCATGGGCGCCACCCTGCGCGAGTTGATCAGCGGTATCCGCGATGGCGTCACCCAGATCGCCAGCGCTGCCGAAGAGCTGTCGGCCGTCACCGAGCAAACCAGTGCCGGCGCCAACAACCAGAAGAGCGAGACCGATCAGGTCGCTACCGCCATGCATGAAATGGCGACCACCGTGCAGGAAGTCGCGCGCAACGCCGAACACGCCTCGGCAGCGGCCACCGACGCCGACCGCCAGGCGCGTGCTGGTGACGACGTGGTCGGCCAGGCCATTGCCCAGATTGAAAAGCTGGCCGGCGAGGTACAGCGCTCCACCGAGGCCATGGCCGAGCTGCAGAAGGAAAGCCAGAAGATCGGCAGCGTCATGGACGTGATCAAATCGGTCGCCGAGCAGACCAACCTGCTGGCCCTCAACGCCGCCATCGAGGCGGCCCGTGCCGGCGAAGCCGGACGTGGTTTTGCGGTGGTGGCCGATGAAGTACGCGGGCTGGCGCAGCGCACGCAGAAATCCACCGAGGAAATCGAAGAACTGGTGGCCGGCCTGCAGGCCGGCACCCAGCAGGTGGCCAATGTCATGCTTGGCAGCCGCAGCCTGACCGACAGCAGCGTCGAGCTGACGCGCAAGGCCGGGACCTCACTGGAGAGCATCACCCGCGTGGTCTCCGACATCCAGTCGATGAACCAGCAGATCGCTGCGGCAGCCGAGCAGCAGAGCGCGGTGGCCGAGGAAATCAGCCGGAGCATCCTGAGTGTGCGGGACGTGTCGGAGCAGACCGCTTCGGCCAGCGAGGAGACGGCGGCGTCCAGTGTCGAGTTGGCGCGGCTGGGGAATCAGCTGCAGATGATGGTCAGTCACTTCCGGGTCTGACCGGAAGGGCCAATCGCTGGCAAGCCAGCTCCCACAGGGTTCTGCAGCGCCGCGAACCCTGTGGGAGCTGGCTTGCCAGCGATGAGGCCCGAAAGAACACAGCAGTCTTCCGGGTCCTGGCACCTTATTTAACTACCTGCCCCACTCCCCTGCCCCTCGGATCCGAAGCCGTTTCCAGCTTGCCGCCACTGACCCGGATGGCCTGCACATCCCCCATCTCCCAGCCCTGATCCTCCAGGGTATATCCCATCTTCTTCAGCTCCTGCGCCACCTCTCCGGTCAACGGCGCATAGGCATCGAAATAAATGGTGTCCTTGGGCAGCAACTGGTGATGCACGCGCTGCGCGGCCACGGCTTTGTCCAGTGGCAGGTCGTAGTCATACAGGTTGTTCAGCACCTGGAAGATCGAGGTAAAGATCCGCGAGCCACCCGGCGTTCCCAGCACCAGGGTCACCTGACCATCGCGGGTCACAAGGCTCGGACTCATCGACGACAACATGCGCTTGCCCGGCTCGATGGCATTGGCATCGCCACCCACCACGCCGAAGGCATTGGCGACACCCGGCTTGGAACTGAAGTCATCCATTTCGTCGTTGAGCAGGAAGCCCGCGCCCTTGACCACCATGCCGCTGCCGTAGTCCCAGTTCAGGGTGTAGGTATTGCTGACCGCATTGCCCTGTTTGTCGACGATGGAGAAGTGGGTGGTCTGGTGCGGTTCAAGGCCCGGACGGACTTTCGCGGTTTCGGAAATCGCCGTCGGATTGATCTCTTTCGCGCGCTTTGCCAGGTAATCCGGCGCCACCAGTTCGGCCACCGGCACCTTGGCGAAGGCCGGGTCGCCCAGGTAGTCGGCGCGGTCCGCGAATACCCGCTTCTCGATCTCGGCCAACAGGTGGATATAACGTGCCGAGTTCAGCCCGACGCCCTTGAAGTCGGCCGCACGTTGCTCCTTGATGCCCAGCAACTGGGCCAGCGCTATGCCGCCCGAGCTGGGCAGCGGCGCGGTGTACACCACGTTGCCGCGCCAGTCGATGCGCATCGGCTCACGCCAGACCGCCTTGTAGTCCTTGAGGTCCTCCTTGCTGATCAGGCCGTTGCTGGCCTGCATCTGCGCCACCAGCAGGTCGGCGGTCCTGCCCTGGTAGAACTCGCTGACGCCCTTGTCGGCGATGCGCTCCAGGGTCTGCGCCAGCTCGGGCTGCTTGAAGGTTTCGCCGACCTTCATGTGACCGAAGTAATCGTTGAAGTTGGTGCTGTCCTTGAACAGACCCTGGGCGTCCTCGCGGTACTGGTATTGCTTCTCGGCGACCTTGAAACCGTTCTTCGCATAGCCGACGGCCGGGGTCAGCAGCTCCGACCAGGGCAGCTTGCCGAACTTGCTGTGCGCCTCCCACAAACCCATCACCGTACCCGGTACGCCCGCCGCACGGGCGCCTACCAGGCTGAGGTTTTCGATGATCTCGCCCTTGTCGTCGAGGTACATGTTGCGCGTGGCAGCCTTGGGCGCCACTTCGCGGTAGTCGAGGAAATACGCCTTGCCGTCCATGTACAGGGTCATGAAGCCACCGCCGCCGATGTTGCCGGCCTCGGGGTAGGTCACGGCGAGGGTGAAGGCGGTGGCGACGGCGGCATCCACCGCGTTGCCACCCTTCTTGAGAATGTCGGCGGCAACCTGTGCGCCATATTGATCGGGTGCGGCGACAGCGCCGCCTTCCAATGTCACTGCGTAAGCCGCAGAGCTGGCGAGAATCGCCGCGGAGAAGCCCAAGGTTCGAAGCATCACTACGCGCATAAAACGTCCCTGGTGTTGTTTTCGTTGAACACTCATTAAGGCCCATGAAGGAAGAGTTATCAAACGAAGTGGGATGTTTCCTCAGCAGGCGTAGGCAGCGAGCTTGTGCTGGATGAAGTCGAGGAAGCACCGGATGCGCAGGGCCAGCTGCGAGTTGCGGTAGTACACGGCGTGGATCGGCTGACGGTAGCCGCTGTTGGCTTCGCCCAGCAGGACCTGCAGACGACCGCTGCGGATATCCTCGTGGGTCATGAAATGGGACAGGCAGGCGATGCCTTCGCCAGCCAGGGCCAGGGCGCGAATGGTTTCGCCGCTGGACGCACACAGGGTCGGACGGATCAGCCAGCGATCGCCCTCGGCGTGGCGCAACGGCCAGTGGTTGAGGGTTTCGGTCTGGGTGAAGCCGATCAGGGTGTGCTGCGCCAGATCCTCGACCCGTGCCGGCACGCCATGGCGCTCCAAGTAGAGCGGGCTGGCCAGCAAGTTCAGCGGGCTGCAACCCAGGGAGCGGGCATGCAGGCTGGAGTCGGCCAGCTCACCGATACGGATCGCCACATCGGTGCTCTGCTCCAGCAGGTCGATGATCAGGTCGTTGGTGTTCAACTCCAGCTGGATCTGCGGATACAGCGCACGAAACTCGCCGACCCAAGGCACGATGGCATGGAGCATGAACGGCAGCGCGGCATTGACCCGCAGGCGCCCGGACGGGGTCTGGTGGTGCTGGGAGAGGTGTTCCTCCAACTCGTCCATCTGCTGCAGGATCGCCTTGGCCCGCTCGAAAAAGAAACGCCCTTCCTCGGTCAGGTCCATGCGCCGCGTGGTGCGGTTGATCAGGGTGGTGCCGAGCTTGCTTTCCAGGCGCGACAGGGTCCGGCTGATGGCCGAGGGCGTCTGCCCGCCCTGTTCGGCGGCGGCGGAAATCGAGCCACACTCGATGACCGAGACGAACACCTGCAATTCATCGGACCTGGCTTTCACTGAAGGACTCTCACGATCGGCAACCGGCAGAGTCATAGCCCGTCGCCGCGCGATACGCAAGGCCGGATCAGGCCTTGCCAGGGAATACCCGGGCCAGGTGCGCCTCGTAGGCAGCGACGGTCGCCGGCACATCGGGACGTTTCATCACGTCTGTGGCGAGGAAAGTCGGCAGGCGGCTCATGCCGAGGAATTCATTGGCCTTGTGGAACGGGAAGTACACCGCGTCCACGCCCTTGCCCTCGAAGAACTGGCCCGGCTCATCGAACGCCTCCTGCGGGGCGTTCCAGGTCAGCGACAACATGTATTGCTTGCCCTGGATCAGGCCACCGCTGCCATATTTCTTCGAGCCGTCGGCACGGGTTCGGCCATCGCTGGCATACAGGCTGCCGTGGCCGGCGGTGAAGACCTCGTCGAGGTATTGCTTGACGGTCCAGGGCGCTCCCATCCACCAGCCGGGCATCTGGTAGATGACCACATCGGCCCAGAGGAACTTCCCGACTTCCTCCTGGGTGTCGTAGCCGCCGTCGATATAGGTGCTCTTCACGTCGTAGCCAGCGCGGTCTAGGAACGCCACTGCGGTTTCATGCAGGGTTTCGTTCAAGCGGCCATCGGAATGGGCGAATTGCTTGCCGCCGTTGAGCAACAGGATCTTTTTCATTGCGCAGCCTCGTCGTTCGTTCGGGTCCGCCTCGAAGGGGACCGGGATAACTGGATGGCGGCAGATTAATCGGCAGCCGACGAGGGAAAAACCGCCCCACGAGCAAAATACTTTTGACCTTAAAGCACAAATTGGCTGCCGATTATTGAAATAGAATCAGCTCTTCACTTTCCGGAGATTTCCCATGAGCGAACCCTACGGCTTCATTCTCAAAGCCAAGACCCGCCCGGAACAGGCCGAGGCCTTCGAACGCCTGTTCCGCGCCTACATCGAACCGAGCCGCGCCGAGCCGGGCTGCATCGAGTACCACATGCTGCGCGACAAGGAAGACCCGACCCTGTTCGTGTTCTATGAAGTCTGGGCCAGCAAGGAAGCGCTGGACGTGCATTCCGCCCTGCCGCACATGACTGAATTCTTCGAGCGGCGCATGGACTACCTGGAGCGGGATTTCGACATCCAGTTGATCGAGATGCTCAGCGAGTCCTCGGCTAACCGTTGATCATCAGGTGCGCGCCGAGCAGCGCCAGGCCGATGAAGAAGCAGCGCTTGAAGAGCTGGGCGCTGATGCGCTGGCGCAGCCACTGGCCGACGAACATACCCAGCAGCGCAGGCGCCAGCACCAGCAACGACGCACCCAGGGCCTGACTGCCGAGGGCGTCCTGCCCGGCCAGGCCGATGGCCAGTGCGACGGTGGAAACGGTGAAGGACAAGCCCAGGGCCTGGACCCGCTCATCGCGATCCAGGTCCAGCGCACCGAGGTAAGGCACCGCCGGGATCACGAAGACACCGGTAGCGGCGGTGATCAGTCCGGTCAGCGCGCCACACACGGGCCCCAGCCACACTTCCTGCCGCGGTTTCAGGCTGAACGGCGGCAACCACAATCCCACCAGCGCATACAGCAACAGCGCCGCGCCCAAGGCATGGGCCGCCCAGGCGCCACTGCTGATCCCCAGCCAGGCGCTGCCGGCCAGGGTGCCGAGGAAGATCATCAGCAGCATGGGCCACAAACGATTGATCAAGCCGCGCAGGTGTCCGCCGCTTGCCAGTTGCCAGATATTGGTCAGGGTCGAAGGGACGATCAGCAAGGCCGCTGCCTGCGCCGGAGGCATAGCCAGGCCGAGCAGGCCCATGGCAATGGTGGGCAGACCGAGCCCAATCACACCCTTGACTGCGCCGGCGAGGAGGAAGGTGAGGAGAACCAGCAGGGTAAGCGCTGGGCCGATTTGTTGGTAGAAGGCGAGGAAGGTTTGCATGGGGAAATAGTGCCCGGATAACCATCAGTAGCCTATTCGTAAATTCGGCAGCCAGCCTATCGTATGGCAATAGGCTTCTCTAAACTCAACCAATTTCTGGCGGCCGCTCCCATGCACTTCGACCTCACCGACCTCCGCCTTTTCCTCCATACCGTGGAATGCGGCAACATCACCGCCGGTGCGCGGCGCAGTCATTTGTCGCTGCCGGCAGCCAGTGCGCGGATCCGGGCGATGGAGAGTTCACTGGGAATCGCCCTGCTCGAACGCAATCGCCGGGGCGTGCAACCCACGCCAGCGGGACAGGCGCTGGTCACCCATGCGCGGCAGATCGGCCTCCAGGTCGAGCGCCTGCGATTCGACCTGGCGCAGTACGCTAACGGCCTGCAGGGCCAGGTTCGCCTGTTGTGCAATACCGCGGCGCTGACCGAGTACCTGCCGGAACTGCTCGCCGGGTTCCTGCGCCAGCGTCCGCAGATCGATGTGGATATCCAGGAATTGCCGAGCCTGCGCATCGTCCAGGCGCTCGGCCAGGGCATCGCCGATATCGGGATCATCTCGACGGCAGTGGCTTGCGGCGACTTGCAGACCCGGCCATTCCGCGATGATCCGCTGGTGCTGATCATGGCGCCCGACCACCCGCTCGCGGCTGTGGACAATCCCGACTTTCCCCGCTCACTCGAACACGGCTATGTCGGTCTCGGCGCCAGCAGCGCCCTGGCCCTTCATCTGGAAGAACAGGCGCTGCACCTGGGCCGACGCATGCAGGTGCGAGTAAGGGCCGAGGGCTTCGACGGGGTGATCCGCATGGTCGCCCACGGTGCCGGGCTGGGCATCGTGCCGCTGGCGGCGGTGCGCCGTTGGCAGGGCATGCTGCCGTTGCACAGTGTGGCCTTGCAGGAAGAGTGGGCGCAGCGCCGGTTGCTGCTCTGCGCACGGGATTTCGCCAGCTTGCCCGGTCAGGCCCTGGCCCTGCTTGAGGCCCTGGCGCCGCGCGTTTAGACAACTGGACGTCGAACACAGGCAATTGCCGTGCAGACCGGCCCGCTAGGCTGCGGACTCTTTCAATTGCCTGACGGAGCCCTTATGAGCAAGCCAATCGTGGTCCTTCGCGATACCCATCCGCTGCCGGTACTCGACGCCTGCAAATGGGAAAAACTGGCGGGCGATCCGCACACCGTCAATCTCAACGCCTACACCAGCGAAGACGGCAGCAAGATCATGGGCACCTGGATCTGCACCCCGGGCAAATGGCGAGTGGCCTACGAGAAGTGGGAGTACTGCCATTTCCAGGAAGGCTATTGCGTGATCACCCCTGACGGCCAGGAGCCGATTCACCTACGCGCCGGGGATATCTTCATCGTCGAGCCGGGAATGAAGGGCACCTGGGAAGTGGTCGAGACGGTGCGCAAGTATTTCGTCTTTGCTTGATCTTCGAGGGCCTCATCGCTGGCAAGCCAGCTCCCACAGGTTCGCGTGGTAGCTGGCTTGCCAGCGATAGGGCCCCCGAGAACACCACATCATTCGGGTTTACGGTAACTCTCCACTATCGCCGAAAAGTCCTTCCCGCCATCCCCGCGCAAGCTCATTGCCTGGTAGATCTGCTGTGCCACCGCTCCGAGGATCACCGGCTGATGCGCCTGTTTCGCCGCTTCGGTCGCCAGGCCCAGGTCCTTGAGCATCAGGTCCGCCCCGAAGCCCCCGGTATACCCGCGAGCCGCAGGTGCGGTATCGATGATTCCCGGCCACGGATTGTAGGTGTCGGAACTCCAGCATCGCCCGGTTGAGCTGTTGATAATGCCCGCGAGCACCTTGGTGTCGATGCCCAGCGCATTGCCCAGGGCCATGGCCTCGGACACGCCGACCATGGAAATCCCCAGCAGCAGGTTGTTGCAGATCTTGGCGATCTGCCCGGTACCGACATCGCCGCAATGCACGATATTGCGTCCCATCTGCGCCAGTACCGGCTGCAGGGTGGCGAACAGCGCGTCGCTGCCACCGACCATGAAGGTCAAGGTTCCTGCCGCGGCGCCACCAGTGCCTCCCGACACCGGCGCGTCGCCCATGTCCACGCCCTGTTTCTTCGCGGCAGCGGACACGTCACGGGCGGTCTGCGGATCGATGGTGCTGCAGTCCACCACCGGCGTGCCAGCACGGACACCGGCCAGTACCCCGTTTTCACCCAGGTAGACGCTGCGCACATGAGCCGCGGCAGGAAGCATGGTGATGACCAGCTCGGCGCTGCTGGCGGCATGCCGCGGCGAATCGCTGATATGCCCGCCCAGCCCGGCCAGTTCGGCGAGAACGCTGGTGTTTAGGTCGAACAGGTCGAGGTGGTGCCCGGCCTTGATCAGGTTGCGCGCCATCGGCGCGCCCATGTTGCCCAGTCCTATGAATGCGATACGCATGATCGACTCCTTAGCGCAGGCTGATGGTGGTGTTCACGCCGTCGTTGACGCTGTCGTCATCGAACCAGCGGGCAGTGACCGTCTTGGTCTGAGTGTAGAACTGCACCACCTGCTTGCCGTACGGGCCGAGGTCGCCGAGCTTGGAGCCACGGGATCCGGTGAAGCTGAAGAACGGCACCGGCACCGGAATCGGGATATTGATGCCGACCTGGCCGACGTCGATCTCCGCCTGGAACTTGCGCGCTGCCGCTCCGCTCTGGGTGAACAAGCCGGTGCCGTTGCCGAAGGGGTTGCGGTTGACCAGGGCAATGGCTTCGTCGAGGGTGTCGACCTCCAGTACCACCAGCACCGGGCCGAAGATTTCCTGGGTGTAGATCTGCATGTCGGTCGTCACCCCGGAGAACAGGGTCGGGCCGACGAAGTTGCCGTTCTCGTAGCCCGGCACCTTGACGTCGCGACCGTCCAGTTCGAGCCTGGCGCCCTCGCGGATACCGCTTTCGATCAGGCCCAGCACACGTTCCTTGGCGCGCTTGGAGATCAGCGGGCCGACATCGGTGCCCGGCTCGTTGCCGGCATTGACCTTCAGCTTCGCAGCCAGGGCCTTGAGGTCCGGCAGCCACTCGCGGGCCTTGCCTACCAGCACCGCCACCGAGGTCGCCATGCAGCGCTGGCCGGCGGCACCGAAGGCCGCACCGGCCAGGGCGTTGAGGGTCTGCTCGCGATTGGCGTCGGGCAGCACCACCGCGTGGTTCTTCGCCCCATCATCGACTGCACGCGCTTGCCGTGCTGGCCGGCCAGGTTATAGACGTGGGTGCCGACCTCGGTAGAGCCGACGAAGGAAATCGCCTTGATATCGCTATGGGTGCACAACGCATCCACCACGTGCTTGCCGCCGTGCACGACATTGAGCACGCCGGCCGGTACCCCGGCTTCGATCGCCAGTTCGACGAGCATCATGGTCGACAGGGGATCCTGCTCGGACGGCTTGAGCACGAAGGTATTGCCGCAGACGATGGCCATCGGGAACATCCACAGCGGGATCATTGCCGGGAAGTTGAACGGGGTGATGCCGGCGCACACACCGATCGGCTGGCGCAGGGTGTAGGTGTCGACCCCGCCGGCCACGTTCTCGGCGAACTCGCCCATCTGCAGGGTGCCGATGCTGCACGCATGCTCCACCACTTCCAGGCCGCGGAAGATATCGCCTTCGGCGTCGGCGATGGTCTTGCCCTGCTCGGCGCTGAGGGTCACGGCGATGCGCTTGGAATGTTCACGGATCAACGCCTGCAGGCGCAGCATGATGCGCATGCGAGCCCCGATCGGGGTGTCCTTCCAGGTCTTGAAGGCGCGTTGGGCGGCAGCCACGGCGGCATCCACTTCCTCGGCGGTGGCAAAGGGCACGCGCGCCAGCACTTCCTGGGTGGCCGGGTTGACGATGTCTCGCCATTCGCTGGTTTTCGACTCGACCCACTGGCCGTCGATCAACAGGCGGACCTGATCGACCTTGGTTTGGCCGGGCGTGAGGGATGCGTTCATGGGGGCTTCTCCTGGACATTATTGTTAGCGAGAGAATCGGCCGCGCCGCTGCTAGGCGCTTGGGGCCTGGGGTGTTTTGGAGTATAGATGTGCAAATCTCCAACAAAAACGCACATAAAAACCGGTCCAACATGCAAAAAAACATCACCTCCCTGGGTTCGCTGAACTGGGACGACCTGAAGTTCTTTCTCGAAGTGGCGCGCACGCGCAAAGCCAGCAGCGCGGCCAAGCGCCTGAACGTGGACTACACGACCGTGTCGCGGCGGATCAATTCGCTGGAGCAGGCACTGGGCACCTTGCTGTTCGAGAAGTCGCGGACCAACGGCTTCGTGCTGACTGCAGAAGGCCAGCGCCTGCTGACCTATGCGGAAGCCATCGAAAGCACCCTGCATATGGCCTGCGAACAGGTTTCCGGTTCCGGCGTGGCGCTTTCCGGACATGTGCGGATGGGCTGTACCGAAGGTTTCGGCAGCTTCTTCATCACCCCGCAGCTCAGCCACTTCGTCGATACCTGGCCGGCGATCTCGGTGGATATCCTGCCGCTGCCACACTTCATCAGCCTGTCCAAGCGCGAGGCGGATATCGTCATCGCCCTGGAGCGGCCGGAGCATGGGCCTTATGTCTGCTGCAAGCTGTGCGACTACCGCTTGCGCCTGTATGCGACCCGGGACTATCTGGAGCGCCATGCCCCGATCCGGCAGATCAGCGACCTCGCAGAGCATCCCTTCATCAGCTATGTGGACGACCTGGCATTCAGCTCGGAGCTGCTGTACCTCAACAACCTGTTGCCCAATGCCAGTGCGCACCTGCGCAGCACCAGCGTGATCGCCCAGTACGTGGCAGCGCAGCAGGGCCGCGGGCTGGCGATCCTGCCCTGCTTCCTGGCGGCGCAGGACCCGGGGCTGGTAGCGGTGTTGCCGGAGCAGGTGGAGATCACCCGGCAGTTCTGGATGTACTGCCGGGAGGATCTGCGCAAGTTGAAGCGGATTACCTTGTTGTGGGATTACATCCGGGATGTGACGGAGAGGAACGGCGGGTTGTTGATGGGGGAATCGCGGGAGATGGTATTCCCGCAGTAATACCCGGTCGCCTAGGTCCTCTCCAGCATCAACCCCGAAATCCGCTTCACCTTGCGCTCCACCGCCTCTTCCAGCACGCCCTTGCGTGGCTCGACCAGGCTGAACCAGTGCTTGGCCCGGGTGATGCCGGTATAGATGAGTTCCTTGGTCAGCACCGGGTTCAAGGCGTCCGGCAGCACCAGTGCGGTGTGGGCGAATTCCGAGCCCTGGGATTTATGCACGGTCATGGCGTACACGGTTTCCACTTCGCTGAGCCGGCTGGGCAGGACGAAACGTACGCCGCCACGGCCGTCGTTGCGCGGGAAGGCGACCCGCAGGGGGACGTCCTCGGAATGGCCATCCGGCACCCTCAGGGCGATGCCGATATCGCCGTTCATCAGGTTCAGGCCGTAGTCGTTGCGGGTCACCAGTACCGGACGGCCTTCGTACCAGGGCAGGTCGCCGTCGATCAGGCCGGCATGGGTCAGCACACGGCAAACCCGCTGATTCAGGCCTTCCACGCCCCAGGGGCCCTTGCGCACCGCACAGAGCAACTGGAAGCGCTCGAACGCCTTGAGCACGCCAAGCGCCCATTCACCCCAGCAAGGTTCGTCCCCGGCCCGGTCGGCAGGCGGGCGCCCCTGGCGGATCGCATGCAGGTAATCGCGGTAGCCCAACGGGCCCTCCGCCCCTTCTCCAGGCCATCCAGCACCAGTCGGTCAAGGGCACGGTCCTGTTCACCGCGCAGGGTCAGACCGAAGACATCGGCATGCTTGCCCTGCTGGAGCAGTTCGCGCGCCTTGCCCGCCTGCTGGCGATTGACCAGGCGAGCCAGCTCGCCAATCCCGCTTCCCTCGCCGAACCGCCTCGACCGCCGCAACATGACCACCTGCTGGGCCAAGGGGTGCTGTTGCGCATCGCCGGGAAGCAGGCCACTGTTCGCCAGGGACTCGCCACTGACCTGCTCCAGCCAGGCAGCAGTTTGCGGACTGTAGCGACCTTCCTCGGCATCCCGGCAAAGATCGCCGAGCACCGCCCCGGCCTCCACCGAGGCCAACTGGTCCTTGTCACCCAGGAGAATGAGCCGGGCATTGTCCGGCATGGCGGCCAGCAGGTTGGCCATCATCTCCAGGTCGATCATCGAAGCTTCGTCCACCACCAGCACATCCAGCGGCAATTGATTGCCCGCATGGTGGCGGAAGTGCCGGGAGTTGGGACGACTGCCGAGCAGACGGTGAACGGTGGAGACATCGCAGGGAATATGCTCACGTACCTCGGCACTGACCTCGAGCAACTCGACCTGCTGGCCTATGGATTCGGTCAGGCGCGCAGCCGCCTTGCCGGTCGGCGCCGCCAGGCGAATGCGCAAGGGACGCCCTGCTTCGACTGCCGGCGCCTGCAACAAGGCCAGCAACCGCACCACCGTGGTGGTCTTGCCGGTACCGGGACCGCCGGTGATGATGCTGAACGCGCTTCGGGTGGCCAGGGCACAGGCGAGTTTCTGCCAGTCCACCTGCCCGGGTTCGGCGCCATCCTTGAACAGGCTGTCCAGCCGCGCACGCAGATCCCGTGGAGTGGCGTCATGCTGCGCCAGTCGCTGGCGCAGGGCCCCGTCGATCTGCCGTTCGTAGGCCCAGTAGCGGCGCAGGTACAGGCGACCCTCGCTGAGGACCAGCGGCCGGGAAACCTGCTGTGCATCATTACCTGCGGCCACCAGTGCGCTGGCGTGCAAATGCTGCAGCCAGGTCTCGGCGCTCAGGCGCTCGAGCAATTGCGATGGCAACAGCAGGGGGCCCGCCAGGGCATCACCTTCGGGAGGCAACGACAAGGCGAAGTCCGGTTCGGCAAGGGTCTTGTGCAGGTCGAGGCAGACGTGGCCATGGCCCAGCTGGTGGCTGGCCAGCGCCGCAGCCAGCAGCACCAGCGAGCCACCGTGGGGATCGCGGTCACGCAGGAAGCCGACGAAGGCGCGGTCCAGCGAGCGCAGCCAGCCGCGTTCGACCCAGCGATCGAGCAAGGCCAGCAGGTCGTTGCTGTCGGTCAGCGGCGCAAGGGCGGCGAGGTGTTCAGCGTCCAGCGGGGTCGGCAACAGATCGTCGAAGGTACGGATCATGGGACGTCTCCAAACAGGTCCTGTTGCACCCCGTGCGGGGCGCCGCGGAACAGCGCGTCGAGCGCTTCGATCAACGCGCGCGGCGGCTTGACGAAGTACGCGCCCTGGCCCGGTGAATGCGCACCGCGCAGGAACAGATACAGGGCGCCTCCGACATGCCGGTCGTAGTCGTAATCCGGCAGCCGGGCGCGCAGTTGGCGATGCAGGGCGAGCAGGTAGAGGACATATTGCAGGTCGTAGCGGTGCTCGAGGATCGCGGCCTCCATGGCCACCTCGCTGTAGGCAAGATCGTCGGGGCCGAGCCAGTTGGATTTGTAGTCGGCGACGTAGTAGCGCCCATCGTGCTCGAAGACCAGGTCGATGAAGCCCTTGAACATGCCATTGAGCAGCGCTGCCTGGGCGGCTGGTCGCGGAGCACCCTGATGGGTATGGCGGGCCACCAGGCGGTCGAGCTGCAACACGTCGACGCGATGACTGGCGAACCAGAACTCCATTTCGATCTGGTACTGGCCCAATGCGCCGAGGACCACCGGACTACGGTCATTTCCCACAGACATGGGCGTGCTCAGCAAATGCTCGAGCCAGTCGCCGAGGGTATTGATCCAGCCTTTCCAGTCGCGACGGTTACAGCGCTGGGCAATCATCTGGCGCAGTTCACCAGGCGCAGCCGCGACACGTTCGAAACCTTGCTGACCGGCCCATTCCAGCAATCCATGAAGGAAGGTGCCGGGGTTGGGGCCGCGCGGAAACGGTGGATATCCCCGGCGGTCGCCATGACTTCGCGCGCGGCCTGCGGGTCGGGACGCTCGTCGTCCAGCAACTGCTGGGCCTGGGCGACATCGGCATCGAGCGCCAGCGCCTCCTCACCGATGCGCAGTGCGCTGTAGGAAGCGATCCACCAGTTCTCCGCGGCACGGCGTTTCGGCTCACGCGGGGCCAGTAATTCGGCGGTCTGGCGCGCAGGAACGTAAACCTGGTCATCGGCTTCAGGTGGCGGCAGGCGGCTGATCGCATCGCAGCCCTTGCCCAGGTCATCGAGCCAGCCCGCCAGGGCGGTCGAGTCAGCCAGCGGCTCACCGCCCCCGAGCAGGTAGCCGAAGGCACTGCGATGCAACAGCGATTCCTTGCCGGTACCGCGCTTGAGGTCGGCGACGCCCAGCCAGCAGGCGTGCCGGGCCCGTGTCAGGGCCACATAGAACAGGCGCAGGTCCTCGGCCAGACGCTCATCGTCGGCCATGGCGATCTGCTCGTCGGTCGGGCTCAGGGTCAGGTGCGCCACACCCAGCTCGTCATGCCAGCCCAGCGGCAGGCGCTTGCCGTCCACCGGCTTGGCGGTACAGATGAAGGGCAGGAACACCAACTCGTATTCCAGGCCCTTGGACTTGTGGATGGTGACCACCTTGACCAGCTGTTCATCGCTTTCCAGGCGCAGGATCTGCTCCTCGCCGGCCTGCCCGGATGCCGACAGGTGTTCGGCCAGGTGCCGGATCAGCGCCTGCTCGCCGTCCAGCTCGGTCGCGGCCTGCTGAAGCAGTTCCGAAAGGTGCAGGAGGTTGGTGAGCACACGTTCGCCATCAGGGCGGCTCATCAACAGCCCGGGCAAGCGGAAGTCATGCAGCAGGTGCCGCAACATCGGCAGCACCCCCTGGATCCGCCAGATCATTCGATACTGGCGGAACTGCATGACGCGATCTTCCCATAGCATCTCGTCTTCGTTGAGACGGGCCAGGGCACACAGCGACTGGCCCAGGGTGTGGCTGGCCAGCGCAGCCTTGAGCAGGCGTTCGTTGTCCGGTTCGGCACAGGCCTTGAGCCAGGACAGCAAGTCGCGGGCTTCCTGGGCGGCGAATACCGAGTCCTTGTCGGAGAGATAGACGCTACGCACGCCGCGAGCCGCGAGTTCGGCACGCACCAACTGCGCCTCGTGACCATCCCGCACGAGAATGGCGATATCCGAGGGCAGGCAACCGCGCAAGGAGCCGTCGGCCTGGATGAAACCGGCACGGCCCTGCTGGCCGCCATTGAGCAACTGGACGATGCGGGTGGCACAGCCTGCGGCCATCGTCTGGCGATACAGGGTGCTGGAAAGCGGCGTGTCGCTGTCTTGGTGCCAGAGGGTCAGCGCTGGCAGCGGCTGGCCATCGACCTGCAGGTGCTCCTTGTGCCCACGGGCCTTCACTGCAACGAACGGTACCGGGTTGTCGCCCCGCGAGTCACGGAACAGGAAGGCTGCACGTCCCTCCTGACGCTGTTCGGCGGTCATGAACACATGGTTGACCGCCGTCACCATCGGCTGGGTCGAGCGGAAGTTGGTGTCCAGGCTGTGCAGGCGCCCGGCGGTAGCCCGGCGCGCGCCAAGGTAGGTGAAGATGTCGGCGCCACGGAAGGCGTAGATCGCCTGCTTTGGGTCGCCGATGAGGAAAAGTCCTGTATCGCGCGCGTTGTCCTCGATGCGATAGATGCATTCGAAGATGCGGTACTGCACCGGGTCGGTGTCCTGGAATTCATCGATCAGGGCCACCGGGAACTGCTCGCGAATCAAGCCGGCCAGACGCTCGCCGGCGGGGCCGGCCAAGGCCTGGTCGAGGCGCTGGAGCATGTCGTCGAAGCCCATCTCGGCGCGGCGGCGCTTTTCCTGTTCGAAGCGCTGCGAGACCCAGGCGGCTGCATGTTCGAGCAGTTGCGCATCCGGGGTCGGCAGCGCCTTCAACTGTTCGCGCAGGGTGGCCATCACCTCCAGCGCAGGATGGCTCGGCGGCTCGCTCTTCCAGGCTTCGGCCAGGCCGTCGGGCGTGAGCCGGGTGAAACCGGTGCCTATATCGAGATCATGTGCCAGGTCGTCCTGCGCCCAGGCCAGGAGCTTGTCGCACCAGGGTTTGAAATGACGCTCCTGGATCATGCTGCCGTTGACGGCCTTCGCCTTGATCCCGGCGCGGAGGATTTCCAGCAATTCCTGCGACCACTGTGCCCAGGGGGCCTTCAAGGAGCGCAGCAACTCGCCGCGCTGGCGCAGAACTTCACGGATCACTTCTTGCGGCTCCAGCGCCTGCACCTCGGCCGAATGCCGGCCGAACAGGGCGCGCACCCGCGGTAGAAGCTGGTCCGGACTGCCCCAGTTCTCCCGCACCCAGTGCAGCGCATCACCTTCCAGGCCATAGCAGAAACGCCGCCAGTAATCGCGCATGACCTGGCCGAGCAGCTCGCTGTGATCGGTTTCCAGGGTCTGGGTAAACAGGCTGCCGCTGTCGAAAGCGTGCTCGCGCAGCATCCGCTGGCACCAGCTATGGATGGTGGAAACGGCCGCTTCGTCCATCCACTGTGCAGCCACTTCGAGTCGGTTCGCGCAGGCCGGCCAGGCATGGGCAGGATAGTCGTCGCGCAGTTGCGTCAGTAGCAGATCGGCCTCGGCAAGATCGCCACGGAAGAACCGCGCGGCCTCGGCCAGACGGGTGCGGATACGTTCGCGCAACTCCTTGGTAGCGGCATCGGTGAAGGTCACCACGAGGATCTGGGGAGGCAGCAGCTCGCGGCCAAAACCCTGCTCGCCACCATGGCCGAGCACTAGGCGCAGGTAGAGTGCGGAAATGGTAAACGTCTTGCCGGTACCGGCGCTGGCCTCGATCAGTTGGCTGCCGTGGAGCGGGAAGGTGAGGGCCAGTGGCGGCTGTTCGACTGCTGCGCTCATGGACGCACCTCCTCTGCCGCCAGGGTTTGCCACGGGGCCTCGAACATCGGTCTGTACAGGCTTTCGCACCAGCCCTCGAACTCCTCGCTGGAAGTCAACGCCGCGAAGTCGCTGAACTGGCGGGCCAGCGCCGCATTCTCGCTGCGCTCGCCCTTGCGCCGGTCATCACCGTCGTAGGCCTTGGCGGCTTCGGCGAGGGCCTTGTCCGGGTCCTTGCCAGCCAGCCAGGCGAAGGCCGTCTTGATTGCTACCGGCAACGGGGCATTCATGCCGGCCTGGCGGGAAATCAGCAGGTTGCCCAACTGTTCGCTGGCTTCAGCCTGGTCGAGCGGATCCAGCATCAGGGTGACATCGGTGGCGACCACCGCGCTGTGCAGTCGATGGCCAACGGCACAAGCGGCCAGGTGGGTGACCCAGATACCGGTCAACCGATGCCACTTCAGCGTGCGCCCGCTGATGATGCCGTTGGGCAAGGCAGTGATGCTCAGCAGCGCCTGGTCGGCACGCTGCTGCACACGTCCGAGCCAACCCTCGAGCTTGAGCTCACCGACCTCGAAGCGGATCGGCAAGGCGCTGTCGATGCGGGTCGGCCATCCTTCCAGCAGCTTTCGATGACGGCGCAGAAGATCCGGCAGCGGCTCGATCAGTTCTTCGCGCAGGCAATCGCCAAAACCAGCCAGGGGCAGAAGCCCACTGCCCTGCAGACGTCTGGCCTGGGTTAGCAGGGCCGTCTCGCCTTGCTCCGGGTCGAGCATCGCGGCGCCGAGCAGGCTTTCACTCAGGCCGTAGCGCTGGCGAGCATCGAGCAGGAAGGGCTCATCGTCGGCAATTGGATCTTCCACTACCTCAAAAAACACTTTCAGCCGCTGACTGAAGAAATGCCGCACGGGATGGCGGAGAAAGTCCTGCAGCAATGCCAGGGTCAGGGGCTCTTCAGGCCGGAAACGCTCCAGTTGCTCGTCCGTGGCGGCCGCACTTTCACCCCCAGGTGCAGGCCGCGCCATTCCCGCGCATAGCTGAACAGGTCGCCGCCCTGGCGGAAATAGCGCGCGCTGAAAGGCTGTAACGGGTGCTCGGTGGTGAGCTTGTCCAGCAGTTGTTCGCCCGCGTCGTGCTTGTCGTCCTTGCTAGCGCCCTTGAGTCGCCAGCCGGCAGCGATATGGTCGCGCAACTGCCCGATCAGCACCGAGGCAGGACGCTCGCTGTTGTCACGGATACTGCGCCCGACCCAACTGACATACAGCTGGGCGCGGGCCGACAACACGGCCTCCAGCAACAGGTAGCGGTCATCTTCCCGGCGCGAGCGGTCGCCTGGACGGTAGTCGCTGCCCATCAGGTCGAAGTCCAGCGGTGGTTGCGCCCGGGGATAGTCACCGTCGTTCATGCCCAGCAGGCAGACGACCTTGAATGGAATGGCACGCATCGGCATCAGGGTACAGAAATTCACCGAACCGGCGAGGAAACGCTGGGACAGACGCCCCTGATCGAGGCCGGCGAGCCAGGCCTCGCGTACCACGGTGAGTGGCAGCAAGTCCTGCAGGCCCACCGCCTCGCAGGTCTGCAGCCAGTCGTCGCAAAGCGTCTGCAACTGGACCAGCAGATAGTCGTCGTGCTCGCTTTCGGCAAGGAAGAAGACTTGCAGCAGCGCATTGAGACGCTCGCCCCAACGGGTCGCGGTGGCAGGCTGGGATAGCTCGGAGTGTGCGACTTCGAGAGCATCCAGCAAGGCCACCAGCGGACCGATCAGAGCAGCGTCGAGGCCGCCGATCTCGTCATAGGGAACGATCCCGTCGCAGCTCTCACCAGCACCGACCGCATAACCCAGCAGCATGCGACGCAGCCCGAAACGCCAACTGTTCTGTTCCAGTTCGTCCGGCAGGCCGAGACCGGCACGTTGCCCGGCGTTCAGGCCCCAACGGATGCCGGCACCTTCGATCCAGCGGTGCAGGGTCGGCAGGTCGCTTTCCTTGATAGCGAAACGCGCACGCAAGGCCGGAACGTCGAGCAGGTCGAGGACTTCGCTGACCGGGAAGCGGCTATCAGGAAGTTTCAGCAGATGCTCCAGGGCGATCAGCAACGGATCGCGCCCCCTTTGCCCCTGGTCGGTAAGGGTGAACGGGATAAAGCGGCTGTCGCTGCGGTCGAGTTGCCCGAACACCGCGCGGATATGGGGCGCGTAGGCGTTGATATCCGGCACCATGACAATCACGTCGCGGGGACGCAGTTTCGGATCGGCGCTGAAGCGGGCGAGCAACTGGTCATGGAGGATCTCGACTTCGCGCTGGGCGCTGTGGGCAATGTGGAAGCGCACCGAAGGGTCCTTTTTCGGGTCGACATCGGGCCACAGTTCGCGGGTTTCGCCGAGCGGGCGCAGTTCGAGGATATCGTCCTGGAGCTGGCCCAGGAGGTGCTTCGGCTCCTCGTCGCTGAACAGGTCGATGCGGCCATCGCTGAAGGCGGTTCGATAGCTGGCGGGATCGTCATAGCTGTCGAGGAGGTTGATGTAGTCACGCCCCTGCTTGCCCCAGGCGGCCAGCAAGGGGTGTGCGTGCTGGTGCAGGCTTCCGGCGTCAACAGGGCCGGCCATGCCCTGCTTACGTTGTTGGCGCTTGTATTGATGGCGCAGCAGATCCTTGTCGGCGACGATATCAGCCCAATGGTGACGACAGGGGTTGTGCACGCAAAGCAGCACCTGGCTGAAGCGGGCCAGGCCAGCCAAGGCTTCCAGGGCTTGCGCAGGCAGCGAGGAAATGCCGAACACGATCACCCGCGACGGCAAGCCCGGCGGCGCCTGTTCCAGTGCATTGATGCGTTCGATGAAGCGCTGGTGAACACCGGCCCGACTCTGTGCCATCCCCTCTTCCCCCACGTCATGCAGGAGCGCACGCCATAGCTCGGCTTGCCAGCAATTGGCCGGCGACAGTGGCTTGGCTTCGCCGCGGGCATTGATCATGACGTGACGCCCTGCCGCCCATTCCTTCAGCCAGTCGGCGCGATAGACCTGGTACTGGTCGAACAGGTCGGCCAGGCGCTCGGCCAGTTGGTAACGCTTGCGCAGGTCGCTGTCGTCGAGAAGAAAACGCTGCAGCGGCTCGAAGTGTGGGTTGTGGATAAGTTCGGGTAGCAGGCGCATCAGGCGCCAGGTCAGCGGAGCCTTGTCCAGCAACGAGGTTTCCGGGATTTCCTCGCGTCCCAGCACCTTGCGGTAAAGCTGCCACATGAAGCTGCCGGGGAGCTGGACTTCGATTGCCGCAGCGATACCGCTGCCGCCCATGTCGTCGTCCTCCGGGTCCTCGGCCAGCGCCAGTTTCAGCCACTGGGCGATACCGTTGCTTTGCACCAGGACGATCTCGTTTTCCAACGGTGCCAAAGGGTAACGCCGCATCCAGCTCACCACCAGGCTGCGCAGCTCGTCCAAACGGTTGCCGTGGACAACCATGAATCCCGGAAGCAGCTTGCTGGTATGCGACATGAGACGTCCCTGGGCAGTCGAAAAGAGAGGGGAACATAGCATGGAGCCCGTTCCCTGGGTCAGACAGGATCTGGATCGATTTGTGTCGGTCCGGAAAAGACAAAACCCCTACCTGCATACGCAGATAGGGGTTTCGGAATTGAATCTTGACGATGACCTACTCTCACATGGAGAAGCTCCACACTACCATCGGCGATGCATCGTTTCACTACTGAGTTCGGGATGGGATCAGGTGGTTCCAATGCTCTATGATCGTCAAGAAATTCTGTGTGCCAACTCGTCTTTCGACGCTTCGGCAAATCGGGTATGTGACATTTGTGGTTTGCACGAACTTTCGGTTCATTGCGTCTTCACCACCACAATCCGGCCTCTCAGCTCAGATTGCTTGGGTGTTATATGGTCAAGCCTCACGGGCAATTAGTATTGGTTAGCTCAACGCCTCACAGCGCTTACACACCCAACCTATCAACGTCGTAGTCTTCGACGGCCCTTCAGGGAGCTCAAGGCTCCAGTGAGATCTCATCTTGAGGCAAGTTTCCCGCTTAGATGCTTTCAGCGGTTATCTCTTCCGAACATAGCTACCCGGCAATGCCACTGGCGTGACAACCGGAACACCAGAGGTTCGTCCACTCCGGTCCTCTCGTACTAGGAGCAGCCCCTCTCAAATCTCAAACGTCCACGGCAGATAGGGACCGAACTGTCTCACGACGTTCTAAACCCAGCTCGCGTACCACTTTAAATGGCGAACAGCCATACCCTTGGGACCGGCTTCAGCCCCAGGATGTGATGAGCCGACATCGAGGTGCCAAACACCGCCGTCGATATGAACTCTTGGGCGGTATCAGCCTGTTATCCCCGGAGTACCTTTTATCCGTTGAGCGATGGCCCTTCCATACAGAACCACCGGATCACTAAGACCTACTTTCGTACCTGCTCGACGTGTCTGTCTCGCAGTCAAGCGCGCTTTTGCCTTTATACTCTGCGACCGATTTCCGACCGGTCTGAGCGCACCTTCGTACTCCTCCGTTACTCTTTAGGAGGAGACCGCCCCAGTCAAACTACCCACCATACACTGTCCTCGATCCGGATGACGGACCTGAGTTAGAACCTCAAAGTTGCCAGGGTGGTATTTCAAGGATGGCTCCACGCGAACTGGCGTCCACGCTTCAAAGCCTCCCACCTATCCTACACAAGCAAATTCAAAGTCCAGTGCAAAGCTATAGTAAAGGTTCACGGGTCTTTCCGTCTAGCCGCGGATACACTGCATCTTCACAGCGATTTCAATTTCACTGAGTCTCGGGTGGAGACAGCGCCGCCATCGTTACGCCATTCGTGCAGGTCGGAACTTACCCGACAAGGAATTTCGCTACCTTAGGACCGTTATAGTTACGGCCGCCGTTTACCGGGGCTTCGATCAAGAGCTTCGCGTTAGCTAACCCCATCAATTAACCTTCCGGCACCGGGCAGGCGTCACACCCTATACGTCCACTTTCGTGTTTGCAGAGTGCTGTGTTTTTAATAAACAGTCGCAGCGGCCTGGTATCTTCGACCGACATGGGCTTACGGAGCAAGTCCTTCACCCTCGCCGGCGCACCTTCTCCCGAAGTTACGGTGCCATTTTGCCTAGTTCCTTCACCCGAGTTCTCTCAAGCGCCTTGGTATTCTCTACCCAACCACCTGTGTCGGTTTGGGGTACGGTTCCCGGTTATCTGAAGCTTAGAAGCTTTTCTTGGAAGCATGGCATCAACCACTTCGTCGCCTAAAGGCAACTCGTCATCAGCTCTCGGCCTTGAAATCCCGGATTTACCTAAGATTCCAGCCTACCACCTTAAACTTGGACAACCAACGCCAAGCTGGCCTAGCCTTCTCCGTCCCTCCATCGCAATAACCGGAAGTACAGGAATATTAACCTGTTTTCCATCGACTACGCTTTTCAGCCTCGCCTTAGGGAC
>NZ_AMWJ02000002.1:1750000-2675000 GCF_000319305.2 Pseudomonas bharatica CSV86
GCCACCACGCCCAGCGGCTGGAAATCGGACCAGGCATCGATGTTGGGACCGACGTTGCGGCTGTACTCGCCTTTCAGCACTTCAGGCGCGGCACAGGCGAACTCGACGTTCTCGATGCCACGCTTGAGCTCACCGGCAGCGTCTTCCAGGGTCTTGCCGTGTTCTTCGCTGATCAGTTGGGAAATGCGCGCCTCGTTCTGCTCCAGCAGTTGCTTGAAACGGAACATCACCTGCGCACGCTTGGCCGGCGGGGTGTTGCGCCAGGCCGGGAACGCGGCCTTGGCTGCATCGATGGCCTGCTGCACGGTAGCGCGACTGGCCAGTGCCACCTTGTGGATCGCCTGGCCGGTAGACGGGTTGAAGACATCGGCGCTGCGCTCGCTCGGGGAAACCAGTTCGCCATTGATCAGGTGTGCAACGGTGCTCATGCAATAACTCCAATAATCAGGTTCGGGCGAGCCAGACGGCCCGCCCCGGAAAGAGAAAGAGATCAGTCGATGGCATTCAGCGCTTCGCCCACCGCGTCGAACAGGCGGTCCAGTTCCTGCGCCCTGGTGTTGAAGGTCGGGCCGAACTGCAGGGTGTCGCCGCCGTAGCGGACATAGAAACCGGCTTGCCACAGCTTCATCGCCGCTTCGTATGGACGGACGATCGCATCACCATCACGCGCGGCAATCTGGATCGCGCCAGCAAGTCCATAGTTGCGGATATCGATGACGTTCCTGGTGCCCTTGATGCCGTGCAGCGCGCTCTCGAAATGCGGCGCCAGTTCCGCGGCGGACTGCACCAGGTTTTCCTTTTGCAACAGATCGAGTGCAGCGATGCCCGCCGCGCAAGCCACCGGGTGCGCCGAGTAGGTGTAGCCGTGGGGAATTCCACCGCGTACTCCGGAGTCGGCTGATTCATGAAGGTCTGGTAGATCTCGCTGCTGGCGATCACCGCGCCCATCGGGATGGCACCGTTGGTGACCTGCTTGGCGATGCACATCAGGTCAGGCGTCACGCCGAAAGCGTCGGCACCGAACATCGCGCCCATGCGGCCGAAACCGGTGATGACCTCGTCGAAGATCAGCAGGATATTGTGCTGGTCGCAGATTTCCCGCAGGCGTTTCAGATAGCCCTTGGGCGGCGGCAGTACGCCGGCGGAACCGGCCAGCGGCTCGACGATCAACGCTGCGATGTTCGAAGCATCGTGCAGTTCGATCAGCTTGAGCATTTCATCGGCCAGGGCGATCCCGCCCTCTTCCGGCATGCCCCTGGTGAACGCATTGCCTGGCAATACGGTATGCGGGATGTGGTCCACGTCCAGCAACTGGCCAAACAGTTTGCGGTTGCCGTTCACGCCGCCCAGGCTGGTACCGGCGATGTTCACCCCATGGTAGCCACGAGCGCGACCGATCAGCTTGGTCTTGGTGGCCTGGCCTTTCAGCCGCCAGTAGGCACGCACCATCTTCACCGCAGTGTCACAGCACTCGGAACCGGAGTTGGTATAGAAGACGTGGTTCAGATTACCCGGGGTCAGTTCGGTGATCTTCTCAGCCAGCTGGAAAGACAGCGGATGACCGAACTGGAACGCCGGCGAATAATCCAGCACGCCCAACTGGCGAGCGACGGCTTCCTGGATTTCCTTGCGGGTATGGCCTGCACCGCAGGTCCACAGGCCGGACAAAGCGTCGAAAACCTTGCGGCCCTTGTCGTCGACCAGGTGATTGCCTTCGGCGGCGACGATCAGGCGCGGATCACGCTGGAAGTTGCGGTTGGCGGTGTAGGGCATCCAGTGCGCATCCAGCTTCAGCTGGCTGGCCAGACCGACAGGAGCGTTTTCAGGCAGATTCATCGACAGGACCTCGCGAGGCAGGTTGAACAGCGTTCGGTGTATTGCCGATAACTTGTCACGCCTATAAAGTCTGGAAAACTCTACTTTTCCAATCTTTGGATTACCGGTCACTAAACTATGAGCCGTCGTCCCGAACCGCTTTCCCAGGTCAGCGATTTCGATATCCGCCTGCTGAAGATTTTCCGCAGCGTGGTCGAGTGTGGCGGCTTCTCGGCAGCGGAAAACGTCCTGGGCATCGGCCGCTCGGCAATCAGCCAGCAGATGGGCGACCTCGAACAACGCCTCGGCCTGCGCCTGTGCCAGCGGGGGCGCGCCGGTTTCTCCCTGACCGAAGAAGGCCGCGAGGTCTACCAGTCGGCCCTGCAGTTGCTCAGCGCGCTGGAAAGCTTCCGCACCGAGGTCAACGGCCTGCACCAGCATCTGCGTGGCGAGCTGAACATCGGCCTGACCGACAACCTGGTGACCATGCCTCACATGCGCATCACTCACGCCCTGGCCCAGCTCAAGGACCGCGGCCCCGATGTGCGCATTCGTATCCGCATGATTCCGCCCAGCCAGGTGGAACAGGGCGTGCTCGACGGTAGCCTGCATGTTGGCGTGGTCCCACAGGCCAGTCCGCTGTCGGGCCTGGAGTACCAACCGCTGTACAGCGAACGCTCGCTGCTCTATTGCGCCGTCGGCCATCCACTGTTCTACGTGGACGACCGGCAACTGGAAGACCAGCGCCTCAATGCCCAGGATGCGATCGCCCCGACCTATCGCCTGCCGGCCGACATCCAGGCCCTGCACCAGGCGCTCAACTGCACGGCCAGTGCCTCGGACCGCGAGGGCATCGCCTTCCTCATCCTCACTGGACGCTACATCGGCTACTTGCCGGATCACTACGCCACCTTCTGGGTCCAGCAGGGACGGTTGCGCGCGCTCAAGCCTGGCGAGCGCTTCTACGACCTGTCGCTGGCCTGGGTCACACGCAAGGGGCGACGTCCCCACCTGGTCCTGGAAAGCTTCCTCGAGAGCCTGGCTGCGACACGTTAGGAGCCAATTGCGATATTCTCGCGTCTTCGCGCTTGCCCACCCGCCGTGCCTGGGGTATCAACGCATGTGCCTTAATTTCCTTGCTTGCCGGAATTGCCCATGACCCTTGAAGTGCCCGCCCACCGCACCCTCGCCGCCAAGCCCGCCGGGCGTATCCGCCAGAAGAACGAGCAGGCCATCATCCAGGCCGCCGAAGATGAATTCGCCCGCCATGGCTTCAAGGGCACCAGCATGAACACCATCGCCCTCAAGGCCGGGCTGCCCAAGGCCAACCTGCATTACTACTTCACCAACAAACTCGGGCTGTATATCGCTGTCCTGAGCAACATCATCGAGTTGTGGGACAGCACCTTCAACGCCCTCAGTGTCGAGGACGACCCAGCCGAGGCGCTCGCCCGCTACATCCGCGCGAAAATGGAATTCTCCCGACGCAACCCGCAGGCTTCGCGGATCTTCGCCATGGAAATCATCAGTGGCGGCAACTGCCTGACCGACTACTTCAGCCAGGACTACCGTGAATGGTTCAAAGGCCGGGCAGCGGTATTGCAGGCCTGGATCGACGCCGGCAAGATGGACAAGGTCGATCCCGTGCACCTGATCTTCCTGTTGTGGAGCAGCACCCAGCACTACGCCGACTTCGCTACGCAGATCTGCCAGGTCACCGGCCGTAGCCGCCTGACCAAGCAGGACATTGAAGAAGCCGGCGACAATCTTATCCACATCATTCTCAAAGGCTGTGGCCTGACCCCGCCGAACTGAATACCCGCTTATGCCTTCTACGCTGCTGGAAACCTGCGAATACCGCGAAGAAATTCGCAAGAGCCGTTTCATTACCCTCGCGGCCCCCATCGACACGCCCGCCGACGCCCAGGCCTTTCTCGAACGACACAGCGACCTGGCCGCAACCCATAACTGCTGGGCCTGGAAAATAGGTGCCCAGTACCGCAGCAGCGACGATGGCGAACCCGGCGGCACGGCCGGCCGGCCGATCCTGGCGGCAATCGAGGCGCAGGATTGCGATCAGGTGGTGGTCCTGGTGATCCGCTGGTACGGCGGCATCCAGTTGGGCACCGGCGGCCTCGCCCGAGCCTACGGCGGGGGGCCAACAAGTGCCTGCAACAGGCGCCGAAACGCCTGTTGATAAGTCGAACCGAACTGAAATGCAGTTGCTCGTTCAGCGAACTGGCTCTGCTCAAGCTACGGATCGCCGAAGCCGACGGCGTGATCCTCGATGAAGCCTTCACCGCGAATGGCGTCGATGTGCAGCTGGCCCTTGGTGCCGAACACATCGACAACGTGCAGCGCCAACTGGCCGATCTCAGCCGGGGACGCATCCTGCTCGAACGCTGCTGAACACTTGCTCACACCTACTGTGGGCCCGCCTGTGGATAACCTCTGGGCAGGCCGCTGCAAGCCTTCTGCCACAAGGCTTGCAGCGCAACGATCATATTTTGATCAACATTTGATGACAGGCGCTTATTCGTTGAACAATCAGCCGCTTAACCTGGCTTATCGCGTTTCGAAGAGCATGAATCTGCACTTATACCCAGCCAAGCGGCTTGCCCACAGATACTGTGGAGCAAGCTGTGGATAAACCGTGCACGCCTGCGCCAGGCGCTTGCCTGGCCGTCATGCGAGAGAATTGATCATTTTTTGTTCGGCCTTGTTCACTGGCAACAGCTGCAGGATGCCCCAGATCACTTCCAGTACCAGGAAGCCCCAAAGCAGTTGCGTGGCCCCGTGCATCAACGCGTACCCCTGCCAGGTGGCGAACAGCAAGCGCCCAACCGCGTCGTAGCGGCCGAATTGCTGTTGTGGATCGCGGATACGCAGGACCGACCAGACGCAAACGATCGACCCCATCAGGTTGCCCATCAGCATGTGCAAGGGCGAGAAATCGGGCAGGTCGCCAGCCAGCCCCAGGAAGGCACTGACCTCGCCCAGCAGCCCGTGCAACAACATGAAGCTCCAGGGGGTGACGAACGCTGCTGCAACCAGCAAGTCATACCAGCCACTGGCCCTGACCAAACCACGATAACCGCTCTGGCTCCACATATACCGCTCCTTGTTGGAAAGTGAGAGCGGCAGGCTAAAGCCTGGAGTATGCTCCAAGGTCAACCCCTCTCCACAGGAATTGATCGTGCGTATCGGAGAACTGGCGCAAACCTGCAGCGTTAGCCGCGACACCCTGCGGTTCTATGAAGAACGCGGCCTCATCCGCTCCAACCGCAGCGCCAACGGCTATCGTGATTACCCGGTGGAAACCGTGCAGTTGGTGCTGCTGATCAAGACCGCGCAAAAACTCGGTTTCAGCCTCGGCGAAATCAGCCACAACGTCGCCGAGCTGTGGCAGGCGCCGGACCCCGAAGCGCTGATAACGCGCTTTATCCACAACAAGCTGGAACTGGTCGAGGCGCGTATCGATGCCCTCGTCGAACTGCGCCAGGCGCTCAGGCAGCGCCTGGAAGAACGCTGCCCCCTCACATTGAAAGGAGCCCTCGCATGACTGTGAAAACCGCCCTGATCATCGGTGCCTCCCGCGGCCTTGGCCTCGGCCTGGTGGAACGCCTGAGCGAAGACGGCTGGCAGGTGATCGCCACCGTGCGCGATATCGCCAACGCCACTGCGCTAAAGACGCTAGCGAACGTCCAGGTGCGTACCCTGGAAATGAACAGCTCCGAGCAACTGGATGCCCTGGCGCAACAGCTTGCAGGCCAGACCTTCGACCTGTTGTTCATCAATGCCGGAGTGAAGGGCCCGGACAACCAGAATGCCGAGGCCGTACAACTGGCCGAAATCGGCGAGCTGTTCATGACCAACAGCGTGGCGCCGATCCGTGTCGCCCAGCGCTTCGCCGGACAGTTGCGCCAGGACGGCGGTGTCATTGCCTTCATGAGTTCGGTGCTGGGCAGCATCGCCATTCCCGATGCTCCGGAACTGGCGCTGTACAAGGCCAGCAAGGCAGCCCTCAATTCCATGATCAACAGTTTCGTGGTCCGCCTCGGCGATACCCGCCTGAGCGTCCTGGCGATGCACCCGGGCTGGGTCAAGACCGACATGGGCGGCGACGGCGCGGATATCGACATTGCCACCAGCACCCGCGGCATGCTCGAGCAGGTCAAGGCGCATAGTGGCAAGCCCGGCGTGCATTACGTCAACTACCGGGGCGAAGCCCTGACCTGGTGATGTTCCCTGCTTGAACGACCGGTGCCGGGGCTGCATGGCGCCTGCATAGTCAACTTGTCGGTCAGGTTTCACCGCACCGGTCTGACAACCTCTGTAGAATGCGCCGATTGCACCTGATGAGACTTTCCCATGTACGACTGGCTTAACGCGCTGCCCAAGGCAGAACTGCACCTTCATCTGGAAGGTTCGCTGGAGCCCGAGCTGCTGTTCGCCCTGGCTGAACGCAACAGGATCGCCCTGCCCTGGAATGATGTCGAAACCCTGCGCGCGGCCTATGCCTTCAATAACCTGCAGGAGTTCCTCGACCTGTATTACCAGGGTGCGGACGTCCTGCGCACCGAGCAGGATTTCTACGACCTGACCTGGGCCTACCTGCAACGCTGCAAGGCGCAGAACGTCGTGCACACTGAACCCTTCTTCGATCCACAGACCCACACCGACCGTGGCATTCCCTTCGAAGTGGTACTCGACGGCATTACCCGCGCCCTGAAGGATGGCCGTGAACAGTTGGGTATCGAAAGCGGCCTGATCCTCAGCTTCCTGCGCCACCTCAGCGAAGAAGAAGCGCACAAGACCCTCGACCAGGCCCTGCCCTTCCGTGACGCCTTCGTCGCAGTCGGCCTCGACAGCTCGGAAATGGGACACCCGCCGAGCAAGTTCCAGCGTGTCTTCGACCGCGCCCGCAGCGAAGGCTTCCTGACCGTCGCCCACGCTGGCGAGGAAGGCCCGCCCGAGTACATCTGGGAAGCCCTCGACCTGCTGAAGATCCAGCGCATCGACCACGGCGTGCGTGCCATCGAGGACGAACGCCTGATGCAGCGCATCATCGACGAGCAGATCCCGCTGACGGTGTGCCCGCTGTCCAACACCAAGCTGTGCGTGTTCGACCACATGAGCCAGCACAACATCCTCGACATGCTCGAGCGCGGCGTGAAGGTCACGGTGAACTCGGACGACCCGGCCTATTTCGGCGGTTATGTCACCGAGAACTTCCACGCCCTGCACACCCACCTGGGCATGACCGAAGACCAGGCCCGCCGTTTGGCACAGAACAGCCTGGACGCCCGTCTGGTCAGGGCCTGAGGCACCTTCACCCCATCCGTAGGGGGAGCGGCATCCGGGCGATCTGCTGGATGCCGCGCAAGCCCGCCGCGGTCACCTGGGCGGCCCGGGTTTCGTCGGTGATTCGCACCCACCCGGATTGCACGAACAGCTTGAGCACACTGCTGCCCAAGGCGCCCCCCAGGTGCGGACGGCGCTCGTCGACTTCGCTGCAGCAACTGCACAAGCTGCACAGGCGGCCATCGCGCTGCGCCAGGGCATCGATGAAAATGCCATGGCTGGCGAACTCCTCGCGTCCGGTCAGGGTGATATCCAGTTGCTGCTCGGTCTGCTGCAGCCATTGCGCGTCCAGCAGGCGCTGGAGCAGGTCGGCCGCCACTTCTCCGCCCAGGTGATCGCGACACAGGCGCGCCTTGCGCATGGCCAGCGGCACGCTTATGGCAGGCTGCCTGGTCAGCGGCGTCTCGTGCTCGCGGATGGTCACACTGGCAAGGGCCTCCACGGCCGTGCCGATTTCCGGGGCCGCCAGGCGGAAGTAGCGCTTGCGCCCGCGGGCCTCGCGCTTGAGCAGCCCGCAGGCCGACAGCCGGGCCAGGTGGGCGCAGGCCGAAGAAGGCGTCAGCCCGGCCAGCATGGCCAACTCCTCCGACGGGCGTGCCATTCCATCGATCAGCGCCCAGAGCATGGCACTGCGTTTCGGGTCGGCCATCAAACTGGCGACCTGGCTGATACTGGCTATCGGTTGCATGTCTCCACTCCCTGCGTAGTTTCATTGATGAATAAAGTTTCCTCATATCCAGGCCGGGCCAAAGTTGGCCGGCAATTCCAGGTATGCGTCGGGTCGAACAGCGCATCCGGCGCTGTTTCAGCCTGGGAAACTTTATCTTGATGGCGGCAATTGCCCGGCCCAGTATAAGCATGCTCCCCGCGATAATCGTCGCCGTTTTGCGAGCGATCGCCCAAGGTTTGCCTGGCCTTACAAAGTTTGAACACTGATTTTCGTGGCTGCCCGGGCCCGGCGAAATCCCGGCAGATGCCCATGAATGACCGGATGCATCGACACTCTAAATATCCGTCTTCAAGTTCGCTCAGGTAATACGCCTACATTGAAAGTAATAATGCCTTTCAAGCAAATGCGCAGTGGATGTAAGACCTTGCCAATAATCAAACACGCCGCGTTTAAAGTTCGTCGAGAACTGTACGACAACGCGCCTTGAGCAAGTCACCCAGGAGTTGTACCGGCTTGCCCAGTTGAGCGCGGTGGGTACACAACAGGTTTAGTGGTGCAGCCTCGCCCCGGTAATGGCCGAGCAGCACCCGCAAGCGCCCGGCACGCACGTCGGCGGCGACATCGAGCCAGGATTTATAGGCGATCCCCGCTCCTGCCACAGCCCAGCGCCTGATGACATCGGCGTCGTCGCAGAAGCGATCGCCACTGACCAGCACATCCTCTTCCCGCCCATCCAGGTAAAAGCGCCAGTGGTCATGCACACCACTGCCCAGGCGGTACAGCAGGCAATTGTGCTCTGTCAGCTGGGCCACGCTACGCGGCTCGCCATGCCGAGCCAGGTAGTCCGGCGACGCACAGACCACCCGACGGTTGTCCGGACACAGCGGTACCGCTACCAGGCTGGAATCCTCGGGCGCACCATAGCGCAGGGCGATATCCACGGGCTGGCGGAACAGATCGGCATTTCGGTCGCCCAGCAGTAGACGCACATTGAGCAGCGGGTGCTCGCGCTGCAGTTCGTCGAGCCAGGGCAGCAGCACATTGCGACCGAAGTCGGACGGCGCCGACAGCTGCAACACGCCACTGATTTCGTCACGCTCCCGGGCCAGCAGGCGCCGCCCCTCATCGAGGCTGGTCAAGGCCGCGCGGGCATGGGCAAGAAAGCCCTCGCCCTCGGCGGTCAGGCGCAGGCTGCGGGTCGAGCGTGCCAGCAGACGCGCGCCGAGCTGCGCCTCCAGGCGCTTGAGCGCCGCACTGGCCACCGCTGGCGAAAGGTCCAGCAGGCGTGCCGCCGCCGACAGGCTGCCGTGCTCCGCTGCACGGACGAAGAGCTGCAGATCATCGAAACGCAACATGTGCACCGCCATGATTTTCAAAATTGTTTTGAAAGTTTCTGCGGTTTTAGCGGCTTTTAACCAGAAACAAAAGGATCAATGATGGCGCTCATCCACTTCTCAATTAGGAATCACCGATGAAAGCCATTGCTTACTACCAGTCGCTGCCGATCGAAGACGCCGCCGCCCTGCAAGATATCGAACTGCCCGCTCCGCAACCGGGCCCACGCGACCTGCTGGTGGAGGTCCGGGCGATCTCGGTCAACCCGGTGGACACCAAGGTCCGCCGCAACGTCCAGCCGGAAAACGGCACGGCCAAGGTGCTGGGCTGGGACGTAGCCGGCGTGGTCAAGGCCGTGGGCAGCGAAGTCAGCCTGTTCCAGCCGGGCGACAAGGTGTATTACGCCGGTTCCATCGCCCGCGCCGGCGGCAACAGCGAGTTGCATGTGGTGGACGAGCGCATCGTCGGCCATATGCCGAAAACCCTGGGCTTCGCCGAGGCCGCGGCACTGCCGCTGACCGCCATCACCGCCTGGGAACTGCTGTTCGAACGCCTGCAGATCGCTGAAGGCAAGGAAGACCTGGGCCAGAGCCTGCTGATCGTCGGCGCCGCCGGCGGCGTCGGCTCGATCCTGACCCAACTGGCCAGCCAGCTCAGCGGTCTGCGCGTGATAGGAACCGCGTCGCGTCCGGAAACCCAGGAGTGGGCCCGCGAGCTGGGCGCCGACCTGGTGGTGGACCACCGCCAGCCGCTGGCCGAGGCCCTGCGCAGCGCAGGGGTGCAGCAAGTCACCCATGTCGCCAGCCTGACCCAGACCGACCAGCACCTCGATCAACTGGTCGAGGCACTCGCTCCGCAAGGCAAGCTGGCCCTGATCGACGATCCGCAACAGCTCGACGTGGCCAAGCTCAAGCGCAAGAGCCTGTCGCTGCATTGGGAGTTCATGTACACCCGTTCGCTGTTCGAAACCCCGGACATGCTGGAGCAGCACAAGCTGCTGGAGCGGGTTGCCGAGCTGATCGATGCGGGCACTCTGAAAACCACCCTGGGCGAGCACTTCGGCACCATCAACGCAGAGAACCTGCGCCGTGCCCACCAGCTGCTGGAAAGCGGGGCGGCCAAGGGCAAGATCGTGCTCGAAGGCTTCTGACTACCCGACGCATGGCATGACCGCTAGTCCGCGATTTGCTCCAGGTCATGCCGCAGCCGGGAAACTCGCGCCTACAATCCAGCGACCTTTGCCAACCGGAGGTGTGCCGCGATGAAAGTAGTGCTCGAGGCAACAGGCAAGAAACCGGACCGCCCCTGGCAGGTCCGGCTTGACCAGCATGTCGTGGGTTTTCGCAGCGAGGCCGAGGCCCGGGCCTTCATCGATACCTTGCAGGCGCGGATCCGCGCACCGCACCCCTTGTTCAGGCAGGCCGGCTGAGCGGGAGGCGACGGGTCAGGGTTGCTGCCGTGACCGCGGCCACCCCGCACAGGGTAATGACGATGGCCATGGGCATCGCGCTGCCGTCGTGCAAAACCCCACCAGGGCCGCTGCGCCCGCAGCGACGCTGAACTGCAGGCATCCCAGCAACGCCGAGGCACTCCCGGCCCTCGCGCCCTGCCCGTTCATGGCGCAGGCCGAAGCATTGGGGATGATGCCGCCGAGGCTGGCAATGCACACGAACAGCGGAATCAGCAGCGGCCACAAGGCTTCGGTATGCAGCGCACTGATGCCCAGCAGCACCAACCCTGCCGCCAGGTACAACCACACCATCCGCGCCAGCAGCAAGGCCGGGCCACGCTTGGCAAGCAGGCGCGCGTTGATCTGCGCTACCAGGATGAAGCCAGCCGCATTGGCGCCGAACAGCCAGCCATAATGTTCGGCCGGCACCCCGTAGAGCTTGATGAAGACGAACGGCGAACCGGCGATATAGGCGAACATCCCGGCCATGGAGATGCCGCCGGTAATGGCATGGCCGAGGAAGCGCGGATCCTTCAGCAGGCGCCAGTATTGGCCCAGTGCACCGGACAGCGGCGGACGCGGCTGGTTGGCCGGCAGGCTTTCCGGCAGACCAAGGGCCACGGCCAGGGTACAGAGGGCGCTGAACAGGGTCAGGGCGATGAAGATCGACTGCCAGCCATACAGGTTGACCAGCAGCCCGCCCAGCATCGGCGCGAGGATCGGTGCCAGGCCCATCACCAGCATCAATTGCGAGAAGACCTTGGCCGAGCCCACCGCATCGCATTTGTCGCTGACGATGGCACGGGACAGGACCATTCCGGCGCAGCCGCCAAGCGCCTGGACGAAGCGGGCAATGACCAGGGCATCGAGGGTGGGAGCGTAGGCGCAAGCCAGGGACGCGGCGGTGAACAGCACTACCCCGCCGAGCAGCGGAATGCGCCGGCCGAAGCGGTCGGCGATTGGCCCGTAGGCGAGCTGGCCGATGGACAGGCCGAGGAAATACGCGGCCAGGGTGCTCTGGATATGTTTTTCGTCGGTGCCGAAGGCCAGCGCCATGGCCGGGAAGCCAGGCAGATAGAAGTCGATCGCCAACGGCCCGAACGCACTGAGGGCGCCGAGGATCAGGATGGTATGCAGGTTCATGGGAATCCGTAGCTAGCTAAGCAAGTTGGCTAGTCTACCGGGGCTCCAAGGGAAAGAGGTGAAAATTCGAAAGGCTGATCGCGCACGTTGTGGGAGCGGGTTCACCGGAGCGCCGAACCGCCGCGATTGCAGTAGTGAATCCACCGACGTCATCGCGGGTGAACCCGCTCCCACAGGGTATGTGATCGCTCCCGGATCAGATCACCCGGGCCTCATACCCCTCGTCGCGGATCAGTTCAAGAATCTGCTCCGCTGGCAATTCACTCTTCACCGAGACCTGCTTCTGTGCCAGATCCACCTTGACCTCCGCTGCCGCGTCCTCGCGCTGCACCGCGTTGGTCACGGCCTTGACGCAGTGACCACAGGTCATTCCTTCCACGTTGAATACTTGCATCGTCGTGACTCCTGGTTGGATTTGTCTGCAGTCTCAAGCTTGCCACCGGGGCAAGGTCAAGTTTGCCGTGATGCTGCCGGGCTGGAAATCCTTGCCCGGGTCGGCCAAGCTGCGTGCTTGTCGATTTATCAGCAGGAGTTTCAGCCATGGGCAAGGCAGCACTCGGCCTTCTCGCTCTGCTCGGATGGTCCAGCCAGGTTCCCCTGGCCAGCGCCGCAGCTCCCACCGATTACAGCGTGATGATCATTTCCCGCGAGCGCCTGGAGGTCGCCACGTCCTGCGAGATCGGGATCTACCTCAACGACCAGCTCACCGGGCGCCTTTTCCAGGAAGAGTCCACCTCCTTCAACCTGCCTCCGGGCGATGTGGATGTGCGCCTGCGCCTGTTGCCGGGCCAGGCCCCGGGTTGCAACAACGGCATCGAGAATCAGAAGGCCCAGCGCTTCACCCTCAAGGCCGGGCAAGTCATCAAGTACCGCATCGCAATGAGCGAAACCGGCCTTTACCTGAAACAGGCCGCCCTGGGCTATTGACCTTGCCAGCATGGCAAGGTTGATGCTGGAGGCCAGTCCACGGAGGAGAGCCCCATGCCCGAGTCAATCACCTTCGACCTGCCGATCGGCGGCATGACCTGCGCCAGTTGCGCCGGTCGGGTCGAACGCGCGCTGAAGAAGGTCCCCGGTGTGCAGTCGGTGAGCGTCAACCTCGCCAACGAACGCGCCCATATCGAAACCGCCCCAGGTCTGGAAGGCACCACGCTGATCGCCGCCGTCGAGCGCGCCGGCTACAGCGCCAGCCTGGCGCAAAGCGAAACAGCTAGCCGTGACGACAGCGAACGACGCCTGCGCAACGAGCGTTGGGCGGTGGCCCTGGCCGTTCTGCTGGCGCTGCCGCTGGTGTTGCCGATGCTCCTGCAGCCCTTCGGTATCAGCTGGATGCTCCCTGCCTGGGCGCAGTTCGCCCTGGCCACGCCGGTGCAGTTCATCCTCGGCGCGCGCTTTTACGTCGCGGCCTGGAAAGCCGTACGCGCCGGGGCCGGCAACATGGACCTGCTGGTCGCACTGGGCACCAGCGCCGGCTATGGCCTGAGCCTGTACGAATGGTCCCGGGCCATGCCGGGATGATGCCGCACCTGTATTTCGAAGCGTCCGCAGTGGTGATCGCCCTGGTCCTGCTGGGCAAGTACCTGGAAAGCCGTGCCAAGCGCCAGACCGCCAGCGCCATCCGCGCCCTCGAAGCGCTGCGCCCCGAACGGGCCGTGCAGGTAGTGGACGGCGTCGAACGCGATGTACCGATCAGCGTCCTGCGCCTGGACGACCTGGTGCTGGTCAAGCCCGGCGAGCGTTTCCCGGTGGACGGGGAAGTGGTCGAAGGCCAGAGCCATGCCGACGAAGCCCTGATCAGCGGCGAAAGTCTGCCAGTGCCGAAACGGCCCGGCGACCGTGTCACCGGCGGTGCGATCAACGGTGAGGGCCGGTTGCTGGTGCGCACCCTGGCACTGGGCACGGAAACCGTGCTCGCCCGGATCATCCGCCTGGTGGAGGACGCCCAGGCGGCCAAGGCGCCGATCCAGAAGCTGGTGGACCGGGTCAGCCAGGTGTTCGTCCCGGCGGTGCTGGTCCTGGCCCTGGTCACCCTGGTCGGCTGGTGGCTGGCCGGTGCCCCGCTGGAGGTGGCGCTGATCAATGCCGTCGCCGTGCTGGTCATCGCCTGCCCCTGCGCCTTGGGCCTGGCTACGCCGACTGCGATCATGGCCGGCACCGGGGTCGCCGCGCGCCACGGCATCCTGATCAAGGACGCCGAAGCCCTGGAACGGGCCCATGCGGTTAACCGCGTGGTATTCGACAAGACCGGCACCCTGACCTCTGGCAGCCCGCGCATCGTCCACCAGCACGCGGTGGACGGTGACGACGCCGGCCTGCTGCAACTGGCCGGGGCCCTGCAACGTGGCAGCGAACACCCGCTGGCGAAAGCCGTGCTGGACGCCTGCGCCGAACGAAACCTGAACGTCCCTGATATCCATGATAGCCAGTCCCTCACCGGTCGCGGTATCGCCGGCACGCTCGACGAACGAGCCCTGGCCCTGGGCAACCGCCGCCTGCTCGACGAAAGCGGCCTGCAACCCGGCGCGCTGGCGGACGACGCCAAGGCCTGGGAAGCCGAAGGCCGCACCCTCTCCTGGCTGATCGAGACCGCCCCGCAGCCCCGCGTACTGGGCCTGTTCGCCTTTGGCGACAGCCTCAAGCCGGGCGCGGAGCAAGCGGTCAGGCAACTGGCGCAAACCAACATCACCAGCCACCTGCTGACCGGCGACAACCGTGGCAGCGCCAGCGTGGTCGCCAGGGCCCTGGGCATCGACGACGTGCACGCCGAGGTGCTGCCAGCGGACAAGGCCGCGCACGTGGCTTCATTGAAAGCGTCCGGTGTGGTGGCCATGGTCGGCGACGGTATCAACGACGCCCCGGCCCTGGCCGCCGCCGATATTGGTATCGCCATGGGCGGCGGTACCGACGTGGCCATGCAGGCGGCCGGCATCACCCTTATGCGCGGCGATCCGCGCCTGGTCCCGGCGGCGCTGGACATCAGCCGCAAAACCTACGCAAAGATCCGCCAGAACCTGTTCTGGGCCTTTATCTACAACCTGATCGGCATCCCCCTGGCCGCCTTCGGCCTGCTCAACCCGGTGCTGGCCGGCGCGGCCATGGCCCTGTCCAGCGTCAGCGTGGTGAGCAACGCCCTGCTGCTGAAAACCTGGAAACCTGAAACACCAGCGGAGGAACACAAGGCATGAACATCGGTCAGGCAGCCAGGCGCACCGGCCTGAGCGCAAAGATGATCCGCTACTACGAATCGATCGGCCTGCTCAAGCCCGCCGCACGCAGCGACAGTGGCTATCGCCTCTACAGCCAGGACGACCTGCACAGCCTGACCTTCATCAAGCGCTCGCGGGACCTGGGGTTCTCGTTGGAGGAAGTGGCTAAGCTGCTGACCCTGTGGCAAGACCGCCAACGCGCCAGCGCCGATGTAAAGGCCCTGGCTAGCGAGCATATCGCCGACCTGAACCGGCGCATCGAGGAACTGGTGAGCCTGCGTGACACCCTGAGCGAACTGGTCGCCCACTGCCACGGCGACGACCGCCCCGACTGCCCGATCCTCAAGGATCTGGCAGCCGGTTGCTGTCACTGAATACTGCACTCCAGTGCGCCGCGGATACTGTCTGGGCTTGCCAGCGATGAGGCCGGCCCGGGCAATGATGTGGTCAGATCGGGCCAAATCGCTGGCAAGCCAGCTCCCACAGGGTCTGCTGTGGCCCGGACCTTCTCTTCCGGCAACTGATCGGCGATGAACACCATCACGCTTTCCCTTGCCTCGCCCTCGGCCCACGCGGGATCCCTGTGGGAGCTGGCTTGCCAGCGATTGCGATAGTGAGCCCACCGCCGTGGTCGCTGGCAAGCCAGCCCACAGGGGGCCGCGTTCATGCTTTAAAGGGTTACTGCGCCCAAGGTGGCGGCGGCTCTTCACCCTTGACCGGGCCGCGCTCGGCGTCCTCGCGGCCGGCGCGGCGGCGGGCGTCCTCGAACTTCGCCGCTTCGATCTCGCGCATCACGCCACCCACGTCGGCAACGTGGTCATCGTCCTTCCAGCTGCCGGTCAGGACGCTGTCCGGCTGCAACTTGCCTTCCTGGTACAGCGCCCACATTTCCCTGGCGTAGCGGGTCTGCTTGAGTTCCGGGGCGAACCGCCCGAAGTAGTGGGCCATGTTCGCCACGTCCCGCTCCAGCATGCTGAAGGCGTGGTTGTTGGCCGCCGCATCCACGGCCTGGGGCAGGTCGATGATCACCGGCCCGTCCGGCCCGAGCAGCACGTTGAATTCGGAAAGGTCGCCATGCACCAACCCGGCGCAGAGCATCAGCACGATCTGGCGAATGATGAAGGCATGATATTCGCGGGCCTGGTCGGCTTCCAGGTGCACATCGTTGAGTCGCGGTGCGGCCTGGCCATCTTCGTCGGTGACCAGTTCCATCAACAGCACGCCGTCGAGGAAATCGTAGGGTTTCGGGACCCTCACCCCGGCACTGGCTAGGCGGAACAGGGCCGCCACTTCGGCGTTCTGCCAGGCTTCCTCGGCTTCCTTGCGCCCGTACTTCGAGCCCTTGGCCATGGCCCTGGCCTGGCGGCTGTTGCGCACCTTGCGTCCTTCCTGGTACTCGGCGGCCTGGCGGAAGCTTCGCTTGTCGGCTTCCTTGTACACCTTGGCGCAGCGCAACTGACGCCCGCAGCGCACCACGTAGACCGCTGCTTCCTTGCCGCTCATCAGCGGGCGCAGCACTTCATCGACCATCCCGTCTTCGATCAGCGGTTCTATCCGTTTGGGAGTCTTCATCGGCTTTTGTTCTTGCTCCTGTCTGCCACTGAATTGGGGTGCCTCTTTAGGCGAGGCGCACACGATATATCAAGCGCCCTGCCGGTATCGGTGCCGAAGCGAAGGCCACATGGTTTCAATTTACGTCAGCTCATTCCCGGAACAGTTCCCCGGGGTCGCGCCGAACAGCCCCTTGAAGGCGGCAATATACGCCGAGGTTGAATCGTAACCGCATCCCAATGCCGCCTGCGTGACACTCTGGCCTTGCTCCAGGGACTCCAGCGACGACAGCAGGCGCATGCGCTGGCGCCAGGCGCGGAAGCTCAGGCCCGTCTCGCGCTGGAACAGGCGCATCAGGGTCTTTTCCGAACGCCCCAGGCGCTGCGCCCAATGCTCCAGGTTGTAACCCTGCTCGGGGTTTTCCAGCAATTGGTTGCATACCTCCAGCAACCCCGGATGCTGCGGCAACGGCAGGGAAAAGCCGACCTCGGGCAAGGTGCGCAACTGATCGAGCAAAACCTGGACCAGATGGGCTTCGTCACTGTCGCCTTGCGCATAGTCCACCGGGTATTGGCAGAACTGCTTGATCAACTCCCGGGCCAGCGGCGTCACCTCCAGCACCCGGCAATGCCCCGGCGCCCAGGCCGAATCGCTGCGGCGCACATACAGGCTGCGCATCTCCGCGCGAGTCGAGGTGATCACCTCGTGCTCGACCCCGGCCGGTATCCACACGCCCCACTGCGGCGGGGCGAAGTAACTGCCCTCGGCGGTGTACACCCCGAGCACGCCACTGATGGCGTAGGAAAACTGCACCCAGTCATGCCGATGCCGTGTCGTCCACGACCCCGCACCGAGGCTCTCGGCCCGCGCGTACAGCGGTCGGGGCAACTCGCTCAGGTCGGGAATCCGACGGGGAGCGCCGTTTTGTCCGTTAGTCGGCATCGCTTGGCCTTATGTCGCAAGACGGAAAATCCCTTGCAGGTTAACGTCACGGCTGATTATTACAAGATGATTCGAAGGTCCGCCTATGCAAGCATTCAAGCACCTCAAGCGCGTGGTCACCGACTGGTTCCTCTGCGGCATGTTCCTCGCCACCTTCCTCGCCTGGCTGTTCCCGCATTTCGGCGCGGCAGGCGGGGCCATGCACGCCGAATATGTGATCAATATCGGCGTGTTCGTGGTGTTCTTCCTGCACGGCATCAACCTGTCCAGCGAGCAGATTCGCCACGGCCTGAAGAACGTGCGCCTGCACGTCATGGTGCAGGTCTTCACCTTCGTGGTCTTTCCGCTGCTGTGGCTGCTGGGCAAAAGCGTCATCGGCAGCCAGCTCCCGGCCTTGCTGATGCTCGGTTTCCTCTACCTGTGCGCCCTGCCTTCGACCATTTCGTCTTCGGTGGCGCTGACCGGCAGCGCCGGTGGCAACGTACCGGCGGCGATCCTCAACGCCAGCCTGTCGAGCGTGCTCGGCATCTTCATCACCCCATGGCTGTGCAGCCTGGTGGTAGGCAGCGGCAGCGACGGCATCGACCTCGGCGCGACCTTGCTCGACCTTTGCGCCCTGCTGCTCGCGCCGCTATTGCTGGGCCAGGTGCTGCGCCCCTGGCTGGGCAGCTTCTTCGCCAGGCACAAGCGCTACACCAACGTGATGGACAAGGTGGTGATCCTGCTGCTGGTGTATGCCGCGTTCTGCAATTCGATGATGTCCGGCATGTGGCAGCAACAGGGGCTGTCGGTGCTGATCACTGCCTTCGTCGGCAGCGCGCTGATCCTCGCCCTGGTGCTCTGGCTGACCACCCGCACCGCACGCGCCCTGCACTTCAACCGGGCCGACGAGATCGCGGCGGTGTTCTGTGCCAGCAAGAAGTCGCTGGCGGCGGGTGCACCGATGGCCGCGCTGATCTTCGGCGCGCACCCGGGCCTGGGCCTGATCCTGCTGCCGATCATGATCTACCACCCGCTGCAGTTGATCGTCTGCTCGATCATGGCCGAGAGCTATTCCAGCCAGGCCAAGGCCGCCGCCGCAAAGAGTCCGGAGCTGGTCAACGCTCGATGATTGCCGTCACGCCCTGACCGCCCGCGGCGCAGATCGAGATCAGCCCGCGACCGCCTTGACTGCCGGCCTGATCGAGCAGCTTGGCCAGGTTGGCCAGGATGCGGCCACCGGTCGCGGCGAAGGGGTGCCCGGCGGCCAGGGAGCTGCCCTTCACGTTCAGCTTCGAGCGGTCGATGGCGCCCAGCGGCTGTTCCAGGCCGAGGCGGTCGCGGCAGTACTCGGGGTCTTCCCAGGCTTTCAGGGTGCACAGCACCTGGGCGGCGAAGGCCTCGTGGATTTCGTAATAGTCGAAGTCCTGCAGGGTCAGGCCATGACGCGCCAGCAAGCGCGGCACGGCGTAGACCGGCGCCATCAGCAAACCTTCGTGGCCTTTGACGAAGTCCACCGCAGCGCTCTCGCCATCCAGCAGGTAGGCCAGTACCGGCAGGCCGCGCGCCCTGGCCCACTCCTCGCTCGCCAGCAGGACCACCGACGCGCCATCGGTCAGCGGCGTCGAGTTGCCAGCGGTCAGGGTGCCGTTGCCGCCGCGCTCGAACGCCGGCTTGAGGGCAGCGAGTTTTTCCAGGGTCAGGTCGGGCCGCAGGTTGTTGTCGCGGGTCAGGCCCTGGAATGGCGTAAGCAGGTCGTCATGCCAGCCCTCGTCGTAGGCTGCGGCCATGTGCTGGTGACTGAGCAGCGCCAGTGCGTCCTGCTCCTCGCGGGGGATGCCCCAGTGCTGCGCCATCAGCTCGCAATGCTGGCCCATGGACAAGCCGGTACGTGGCTCGCCATTGCGCGGGAACTCCGGCTTGAGGTCGGACGGGCGCAGCTTGAGCAGGGCCTTGAGCTTGTCGGCGGTGGTCTTGCCGCGATTGGCGTCCAGCAGCACCCGACGCAGGCCCTCGCCAACCGCGATGGGCGCATCGGACGTGGTATCCACGCCACCTGCGATGCCGCATTCGATCTGCCCGAGGGCGATCTTGTTGGCAACCAGCAACGCCGCTTCCAGCCCCGTTCCGCAGGCCTGCTGGATGTCGTAGGCCGGGGTCTGCGGCGACAGGCGCGAACCGAGCACGCATTCACGGGTCAGGTTCAGGTCCCGCGAATGCTTGAGCACCGCCCCCGCCGCCACCTCGCCCAGGCGCAGGCCATGCAGGCCGAAGCGTTCGATCAGGCCTTCGAGCGCGGCGGTCAGCATGGTCTGGTTGCTGGCCGTGGCATAGGCGCCATTGGAGCGGGCGAAAGGGATTCGATTACCGCCGATGATCGCGACCCGACGCAGACTTCGCATGAAAGACATTCCTTTTATTCCCGAAATAGACGCATAGAGCGTAGGACTTTTTTCCTGGTTCGAACGACCAAAGGCCGATCATGGTCCACACTCTGATGCTTATTTCAGGGAGACGTGCCATGAGCGACCGCTATATCGACTTCGCCAACTCCGATCTGGGCCGGCGTGTGGTGGGGGCTGTCGGGCTGCCGCAACCGGCCCGCCTGGAGCGCTGGCAAGCCGGCCGGCTGCGGCCGGTGGAGGGTACGCTGTTGCTCGGTGGCGGGCCGCTGGCGGTGAAGGTCGCGGAGTTCGGCCAGCGCCTGACCGGCGAAGTGGTCAGCTTCGCCGATGACGCCCTGGGCCTGCCGACGTGGGTCGCGGGGCTCGGTAGCAAGCTCAAGGCGGTGGTCTTCGATGCCAGCCACCTGGGCGACATCGATCAGCTCAAGCAGTTGCGCGAGTTTTTCCAGCCGCTGCTGCGCAGCCTCGACCGCAGCGCCAAGCTGGTGATTCTCGGGCGCGCCCCGGAGCAGCTCGACGACGTACTTGCCCGGGTCGCCCAGCGCGCCCTGGAAGGCTTCGCCCGCTCCCTGGCCAAGGAATTGCGCAGCGGCGGCACCTTGCAGCTGCTGTACGTGGCGAAGAACGCCGAAGACCAGCTCGAAGGCGCGCTGCGTTTCTTCCTGTCGCCGAAAAGCGCTTTCATCAGCGGCCAGGTCCTGCGCCTGGAAGCCTGCGCCAGCCAGGTGCAGGATTGGATCCGCCCGCTGGCCGGACGCAGGGCGCTGGTAACCGGTGCTGCCCGCGGGATCGGCGCCGCCATTGCCGAAACCCTGGCCCGCGATGGCGCCGAGGTGGTGCTGCTCGACGTGCCCCAGGCCGCGGATGATCTCAAGGCCTTGGCCGAGCGCCTGGGCGGACGCGCGCTGGACCTGGATATTTGCGCCAGCGACGCGTCCGCCAGGTTGCTCGAAGGGCTGCCGGACGGCATCGATATCGTCGTGCACAACGCCGGGATCACCCGCGACAAGACCCTCGCCAACATGACCCCGGAATACTGGGATTCGGTCCTGGCGGTGAACCTCAAGGCACCGGCCGTGCTGACCCAGGCGCTGATCGACGGCGGCGCCCTGCGCGATGACGGGCGCATCGTGGTCATGGCGTCCATCAGCGGCATCGCCGGTAACCGTGGACAATCCAACTATGCGGCGAGCAAGGCCGGGCTGATTGGCCTGGCCCAGGCCTGGGCGCCGTTGCTGGCCGAGCGCGGTATCAGCATCAATGCCATCGCACCTGGCTTTATCGAAACCCGCATGACTGCAGCCATCCCCTTCACCCTGCGCGAGGCCGGGCGGCGCATGAGTTCGCTGGGCCAGGGCGGGTTGCCGCAGGATGTCGCCGAAGCGGTTGCCTGGCTGGCACAGCCGGGCAGTGGCGCGGTCAGTGGCCAGGTGCTGCGGGTTTGCGGCCAGGCGGTAATGGGAGCCTGACCATGACCCAGACCTGGCACGACCTCGGCAGCACCGCCAGCCTCTCCGGGCTGTACATGAAAGCGGCGAGCAAACGCAGGATCACCGGCGACAGCCTGCCGCGCTACGGACTGCGCTGCGGGATCAATGTCGATGAGCGCAACCTGGAGGCTTATCGCAGGCTCTGTCTGTTCATCCAGGACGGTCGCCTGCCGCCGACCTATCCCCATGTCATGGCCTTTGCCTTGCAGTTGCAATTGCTCACCGCCAAGGAGTTCCCGGCACCGCTGCTGGGCATGGTTCATCTGGGCAACCGGATTCGCGTGTTGCGGCCACTGGGCGGCATTTCGCGGCTGCGCTTCTCGGTGTCGGTGGATAACCTCCAGCCCCATGAAAAAGGCGCCACCCTCGACCTGCGCACCGATGCCGAGGACGGGCTCGGGCTGATCTGGTCCGAGACCAGTCGCATGCTCTGCCGTGGCATGAAGGTGGCGGGAGAAGTGCCGCTGGAGGCCGCGCCCGAGTCGCTGGAGATGAGCGAGCTGGCCCGCTGGTATGCGGACAGCGACATCGGTCGGCATTACGCCAAGGTATGCGGCGACTACAACCCGATCCACCTGAGTGCGGCCAGCGCCAGGCTGTTCGGCTTCCCCCAGGCCATCGCCCATGGCATGTGGAGCAAGGCCATGGCCATGGCCCATCTGCGCGGGCACCTGCCGCGCAGCGGCTATGAGGTGGCGGTGGAATTCCACAAGCCGGTGCGGTTACCGAGCGAGGTGATCCTCGATGGCAGCGAGGCCGCGGCGAACGGGCAGTTTCGCTTGAGCGGACATAGTGGGCTGGTGCACATGACCGGCACTTGGCAACCAATCTGAGGCCGTCATCCAGGCAACACAAAACCTGTGGGAGCTGGCTTGCCAGCGATTTGGCCCGACCTGACAACATCAATTGCCCAGGCCGCCCTCATCGCTGGCAAGCCAGCTCCCACAGGGTCCTTCGCCAGCCATACGATCCCCTTGCCAGCCCGAACTTTCCCCCTGAAGCTATACCGCCTCAGGAGACCCGAAACCAATGAACGACCGTCATTTCGATGCCCTTGCGACCCGCTTCGCCGAGAAGATCTACGGCGGTGCCAAGGGTGCGATTCGCCTGGCGGTGCTCCAGGCCGACCTTGCCGAGTGCCTGCCGGAGCGCCCGCTGCGCATCCTCGATATCGGTGCCGGCCTGGGCCATATGGCGCTGTGGCTCGCCGAACGAGGCCATCACCTGACCCTCGCCGAACCCGCCGCGCCGATGCTCGATGGCGCACGCGAGCGCTTCGCCGCTGCCAGCCAGCCGGCCACCTTCATCCAGGCGCCCTGGCAGGACCTGCTCGGCGAACTGACCGAACCCTACGATCTGGTGCTGTGCCATGCGGTGCTGGAGTGGCTGGCCGAACCCGAGGCGATCCTGCCGGTGCTGCACCAGTTGACCCGCAGCGACGGCCTGCTGTCCCTGGCCTTCTACAACCGCGATGCACTGGTCTATCGCAACCTGCTCAAGGGCCATTTCCGCAAGATGCGGCGCAATACCCTGGCCGGCGAGAAACAGAGCCTGACCCCGCAAAAACCCGTCGATCCCCGCGAACTCAGGACCTGGCTCGAAGGTCTATGGCAGGTAGAGGCCGAGAGTGGCGTGCGGGTGTTCCACGACTACATGCCGACCGAGTTCCAGGCCCGCGCCGAGTTGATCGACCTGCTGGAAATGGAACTGGCCCACCGGCGCCATCCAGCCTTCGCCGGCCTTGGCCGCTACCTGCACTGGATCTGCCGTCCCCTTTAGGGAGAGCCCCAATGCGATACCCCGTCGTTCTCGCCCTGACCTGCCTGACCCTGACCGCCTGCCAGGGCAGCAATCCCTATGTCGCCAGCTCAAATCCCCTACCCCCGGCGCCGCCACAGGCGGCGAACACCTTCGATCGCAGCGCCTACCCTGCCCCCGCCCGGGATTACGGGCGCTACCGCAACTGGAGCTGGCGCGACGGCCGGTTACCGGCGGGCAGCGCGTCGATCGACCCGGCGCAGTTGGCCGAGGCGGTGAGCAATGCGCTCGACCAGCGCGGCCTGCGTCCGGCCCGCAATGGCCTTGGCGATCTGCTGGTCAGCGCCGACATGCACCTGGAAAGACGCCTGCGCCAATACCGCGACGATGATTACTGTCCATATGGGCCATACGGTCCCTATGGTGGCTACGGCGGCATGGGCTATGGCCGCGGCCCTTACGGTAGCGGCTACGGCATCTACGGCAGCGTGCCTGTAGTGCGCACCTATGAAGTCGAGGTCATGGTGGTGCGTGTCGACCTGTTCGATGCCGGCAGCGGCCAGCCGGTCTGGAGCGCCAGTGCCGAGACCGCCAGCCAGGGCTCCCTGGCCGAGCGTGCCGATGCCCTGCGCGAGGCCGTCTATAAAGCCATGAGCGGCTATCCTCCCAGCTAGGCCTTTGGAGAATCATCATGTTTCGACGTCTCGCTTTGCTGTCCCTTATGGCGCTGCTCGCTGCCTGCCAGAGCAACAACGTGTCCCAGGACTTCGACGCCAGCCGCGATTTCGCCGGCTACCGCAGTTGGAGCTGGCAGGAGCCTGCGCTGCAATATCGCCCGGACGATCCACGGATCAAGAGCGACCTGACCGAACAGCGCATCCGCCAGGCGGTCAGCGGCGAACTCGACCAGCGTGGCCTGCGTCCGGCCCCGGCCGGTAGCCGCGGCGACCTCAAGGTGCAGACCTACCTGATCGTGGAAAACCGTCACCAGCAAATCACTACCCAGTACGGCGGAGGCTGGGGTGGTTATTACGGCGGCTACTGGGGCGGCCCGGCCTTCAACGAAACCCGCACCGTGGAGTACAAGGTGGCGACCATCCAGATCGACCTGTTCGACGGTCGCGACGGCAAGCTGGTCTGGCGCGGCAGTGCCGAGCAGGTGATGAACCACTACCCGCCAACGCCGCAAGAACGCAATTCGGCGATCCAGAAGACGGTGGCGCAGGTGCTGGCCAACTATCCGCCGCATTGACCCGGCACCGCGGGGTCAGGGGCTAGAGGCGACTGGCCATATCCTTGGCTACACTCCTTGAACGCACGCGACGTGCACGGCATGTGCCGGCAAAGGAGTGCTCGTGTCTCCCCGATTCGCGAAACGCCAGCGCGGCGCCATCGGCCTGGCGGCTGTCCTGACCCTGGCCATGGCCCTGGTCTTCGGCCTGGTGGCCGTGGACGGCGGGCGCTTGTACATGGAGCAGCGCAAGTTGCAGCGCGTGGTCGATATGGCCGCCCTGGAAGCGGCCGGCCAGAGCGCGACCTGCAACGGCGTCGGGCCCCAGGCCGCAACCCTCGCCAACGTCAGCGCCAGCCGCAACGGTTTCAGCGTCGGCAATGGCCGGACCCTGGTCACCACCTGCGGCAGCGTCACCACAGGCGCCGCCAGCCGGCGCAGTTTCAGCGCCAATCCAGCCATCGCCGAGGCCATCAAGGTGGACGCCACGAACAACGTCGCCACCAGCATCGCCTCCGGCATTCGCAGCCTGGTCGCCGGCCAGGCGATCCCCGCCACCACCCAACTCCACGCCTACGCCGTGGCCGCCGCACCGCTGCCGCCACGGGCCATGCTGCGCCTGCGCTCGACCCTGGCGACGGTGGACTCGAGCAAATCGGCGCTGCTCAATGCCCTGGTCGATCCGCTGGGCGGCCGGGTAAGCCTGAACGCCGTGGGCTGGCAGGGCATCGCCAATACCGACGTCAAGCTCCTGGACTTCCTCGATCAACTGGCGATCGACGTAAACGTCGGCGCCGGCCGTTACGACGAGCTGCTCAGCAAGAACCTGCACGCCACCGATCTGATCCGCGCCACCGCCACGGTACTGTCGCGCAGCGGCGCAGCGGCGGATGTGGTCACCAACCTGGGCAGGGTGGTGGTCGGGGCCGACAACAGCACGCTGATCAAGCTCGGCGATATTCTCGACCTGCAGAACGGCACCGCCACCGCCGGCCTCGATGCAACGCTCAAGGCCATCGACCTGGTCCAGGCAGCCGTGATGCTGGCGGCGAAGAACAGCGCGGCCGTGGTGCAGATACCGCTGAGCCTGCTCGGCCTGGTAAACGGCACGATCCGGGTGAAGGTGATCGAGCCGGAGCAGCTTTCCGCCATCGGCAATCCGGCCACGGACGTGATCGAGGTGCATACGGCGCAGGTGCGCGTCCTGGCGTCGCTCGACCTGCCCGTGCTCGGCACCATCGCCGGGCTGGCCAACGCCGTGCTCAACCTGGCAACGCCGCTCACCAACATCATCAATCCGCTGCTCGGCCTGAACCTGCAAGGCACCCTGCAATCGGTGGGCTGCCTGATCCTGGTGCCCTGCAAGGTCAGCGATATCCAGTTGGTGCCCGACGCACCGCCGCACTTGGATATCGGCCTGGAGGTGGCTTCGGCGACCAGCCAAGTCACCGGCTACAGCTGCGCCCCGAACAAGACGCTCACCGCCGCCACCCAGACCGCCGCCGCCCGGGTGGCGATCGGTAAGTTCGCCACGCCGAACGATTTCTTCGTCACCGGCAACGCGGCGGTGCAGGCCATCCCGTTGATCGACTTCGGTACCAATGTCTGCACCAAGCTGACGCTGCTGACCCTGGGCTGCGGAAACCGGGTGCCGTTCGCCGGCGGCGGTGTCGGCATCAAGGTGAACAGCAGCGTGGTCGGTTCACCGGCCAACAGCGCGTCGCAGTTCTGGAGCGGAGCCACCGCGCCGCCCAACCTCAACCAGCCGGCGGTCTACCAGAGCACACCGGGCGCCTCGAATGCCGTTACCAGCCTCGGCGCCACCTTCAGCGGCATTCAGCTCCTGGCCTACCAGCCACAGGGAGGAAACCCGCTGGGCCAGGTGGTCACCGCCGCCACCAGCACCCTGAGCAATGTGGTGAGCATCCTCGTGCCGCAGATCACCACCCTGCTCGGACGCATCACCGATCCGCTGATCAATGCGCTGCTCAAGGTGCTGGGCATCGATCTGATGGTCACCGACGTCGGCGCCAACCTCGATTGCAGCAACAACCGGGCTCAGTTGGTGCTGTGAAGCGGCAAGGCGATCACGAAGCGCGCGCCATGGGCACCGTTATCGACACTCAGGCTGCCGCCCATGCTCTCGACGATGCGGTAGCTCACCGATAACCCCAGGCCGGTGCCGACCCCGACGGGCTTGGTGGTAAAGAACGGTTCGAAAATGCGCTCCAGCAGACGCGGCTCGATACCGCCACCGCTGTCTTCGACGAACAGGCGCAGCCACTGCCCGTCGCGCTCGCCCAGCAGCGAAATCCATGCCTGCGCGGGTTTCTTCTCCAGCAGCACATCGCGCGCATTGACCATCAGATTGATCAGCACCTGTTCGAGCTGGTCCTGATGGCCGTGCACCTGGCCCTCCAGAGGATCGCCAAGACGCACGTCGATGCCCTTGCCGGCCAGGCCGTCGGCCAGCAACGAGAGCGCCCCTTCCACCGCCAGCCAGGGCTCGAACAGTGACTGCTCGATCTCCGAACGCCGGCCGAACACGCGCATGTGATCGACCACCCTGGAGGCCCGTACCACCTGGGCGTCGATGCGCTTGAGTTTTTCCTGCAGGTACTCGACGTCCAGGTCGCCGTTTTCCATGCGCTTGAGCGCATTGACCACGGCCATGCGCATGACATTGAGCGGCTGATTGATCTCATGGGCCAGGCCTGTGGACATCTCGCCCAGGGTCGCCATCTTGGCGCTCTGCAATACCAGTTGCCGGGCACGCCGGACCTCGGTGTTGTCGCGGCCCACCGCCTGGATCTCCAGCAGTCGCCCCTGCTCGTCGAACAGGCCGCGGTCGGACCAGATCCACCAGGCATGCTGGCGCCCCGGCAGTTGCAGGCAGACCTCGTCGCTGCTCACCGGCGCCTGCGGGCTGAGCGCAGCGATACGCTGCACGAACAGCTCGCGCTGCTGTGCCGACATCCAGTCGCCGAGATTCATCCCCGGCAGCCGGGCCGGGGTGCATTCCAGGTAATCGGCCAGCGGCTGGTTGCCGTATAGCAGTTCCAGGTCGGGTCGATAGCGGCAGATCATCGCCGGCGAGTCCTCCACCAGCACCCGGTAGCGCTCCTCGCTCTGGCGTATGCGCTCCTGGGCCAGGGTAGCCTCGGTGACATCCAGCCACAGGCCCACCGCCTCTACCGGCAGGCCCAGGTCATTGCGTAGCAGGCGCGCCTCGTCGAGCACCCAATGCCAGCCACCGTCGCGGTCGCGCAGACGGTAACGGCTGCGCACCTGCCCCTCGCGCAGCAGGGTGCGGGTGCGCTCCAGCCACAGTGGCTGGTCGTCCGGGTGCACCCATTGCGCCGGCTGCAGGCGCTCGTCCGGCGCAGTGCGCCATCCGAGCAAGGGTTGCAGGCTGGCGCTGAAGAATTCCGCGAGCAGGGCCCCGTCTTCGTAGCGCTGGATATAGATCACCGCCGGCGAACTGGCGATCAGGTTTTCCAGGCGCGCCTGGGCGGCGCTGGCCTGCTGCTCCTGCTGCTTGATGTCGCTGATGTCGAGCATGAAGCCGTGCAGGCGCCGGTTATCACCCTGGCCGGTGATCTCGCCGCACAGGCGGTACCAGCGCCCCGTTTCGCCGAGCAGGCGCAGGCACAGTTGCAGGCTGTCGCCCTGGCGTTGCAGGGCGCTGAAGGCCAGCAGCGTCGCTTCACGGTCGGCAGGATGGACCAGGGCCAGCCAGTCGGCCAGGCTGATCCTTAACGGCACGCCAAAACCGGCTGCCAGGCCCGGCGCCAGGTGCAGGGTCGAGTCCTGCGGCGTCCATTCCCACCAGCCGGCGCCGAGCAGGCCCTGGACGGTGTCCAGGCGCTGCTGGCTGGCGTGCAGGCGATCACCGGCAAGGCGTGCCAGCAGCGGTTCGAGCAGCGCGTCGGCAAGCAGCAACGCATCGTCGTCCAGGCGCTGGCCACCGGCGTCCTCGCAGAGCAGCCAGGCGCGCACTTGATGTTGTTGGGTATGGGGCATCAGGTAGAACGGCAGTTGCAGCGCCTGCAATGCCGGCTGGCCGGCACTGTGGGAGAGATGTGCAGCAGGAAGCGCGTCGAGCAGCGGGCTCAGGCGCGATTCATTCAAAGGCAATCCGCCTCCGCTGTGGACGAACGACGTCCAGCCGTTGCCGCTCGGCAGCAGGATCACCGCCCAACTCGCCCGCCAGTGCCAGGCCAGGCGTTGCAACTGCTCAGCGGCCTCTTCGGTCAGCCGTTGCAGGCTGCAATCACGCAGGGCCGCAGCGATCGCCCCGGCCAGCAGTTGCTGCTGACGCGCTTCGGCGCCCTGGCGCTGTTGCTGGATCAGGTCGCCGATATCGAACAGTTGCAGCAACCAGCCATCGGCCTGGGCCAGCAGCCAGCCGCGGGTGTGCAGGCTATGCCCGGCAGCGGTGCGCAAGTCCAGGTCCAGCGGGTGCGCCTGCCAATCCGCCGGTTCGCCCTCAAGGGCCAGCAGGCTCTGCGGCTGCACGTAATCACGCAAATGGGCCGGCGACTGTGCGGGCAGTGCCAGGGCCGTGCGCAACGGGCCGCCCTGGCGCAATACCCGGCCTTGGACGTCCAGCCAGAGTTGCAGGCCGACGGCCGGTGGGCTCAAGGCCTGCGACCAGTCCCCGGTATCGCCGGCGCGGGTCCGCCAACGGTCGAACAGCCCCGGGCCGCCGTTCAAAGCTGCAAGCTCGCTTGCGAGGTCAGGGTCGCCGGCAAGCGCGGCACCTCGCCGATACCCGGCAACACCAGGATCGGCAAGGTCGAGGCCAGCTTGGCCTTGCTGTAGTGCACGCTGACCGTCAGCAAGCGGCTGCCGCTAAGAGTCACCGTGGCGTCCGTGGCGAACTGGAAGCCCAGCGAACCCGGCAACCACGCCAGTTGCTGTTCCAGGGTCTGTTTGGCCAGTGCGTTGACGTCGGTGGCATAGGTGGCGCTGGCCGGGTCCAGGGCCACGCACCGGCGTACCGCCTCGCTGCTGGCCTGGTTGAACGACTGCACCATCAGCATCGGCAGGCTGTAGCTGAGCAACCCATAGAACACTGCGAAAAACATCAGAAACACGATGGCGAACTCGATGGCCACCGCACCTTTTTGCCGTCCAGCGAGGCTTGCTTTCATGATCGCGTCTACCCTGACAGAGACACCTCTACTGACAAATATAGAATCAATCAGACCAAGGGATGGCGATTCGCCAATGCAAAGTCTCGTCCTGCTGTTGTGGCTTGCCCTCTGTGCCGAACAGGATGTCCGTGAACGGCAGATCGCCAACACCCTGACCCTCGGCGCCGCCACCTTCGCCCTCGTCTACCTGTTCTTCACCGGCCATACCTGGATCGGCGCCGAACCCGCCGATGCCGCCCTGGCCCTGGCCCTGGTGATGGTGTTAACCCTTCCGGGCTATATCCTTGGTCGGCTCGGGGCCGGCGATGTGAAGCTGCTCGGGGCCCTGGCCCTGGCAACCGACCAGTGGTATCTGCTGGGTACGTTCATCGGTGCCGGCGTCACGGTGCTTGCTTGGCTGCTGGGGCGACGCTGGGTGTGGTCCCTGCTCAATCAAAAGCTTAAGAAGCGCCTGCGTGAACTCCAGGAGGAGATGTCAAAAAAACAGCCCTTCGCGCCGTTCCTGTTTACTGGCTTTTTGCTCGCACTTTTATGGATCCATTAGTCGCCTGGGCCCTCTAACCCGGTGTCACTCCTTGTAAATAATCGAAAGGAGCGACTACTTTCTAGTTAGTGCCCCACCGTGACCAGGACCGCTCCTTGGCAGCATTCAGGGAGGGCACTTCAGCATGGAGTCGCGATGCAAATGCCAGCCAGCCAAGTGAAAGTCCTGGTCGTCGATGACCAGCGCGAGATCGTCGAAGAACTCTGCGAATTCCTAGAAAGCAACGGTTACCGTTGCGTGGCCTGTACCTCAAGCACCAATGCCATCGAACGCTTCGTCGCTGATCCGACGATAGGCCTGGTGGTGTGTGATCTGAACATGCCCGAGTACGACGGCATCGAACTGGTCAAGGTACTGAAGAAGAAGGCGGGACAGGAGCGGATCTTCGAGGCAATAATGCTCACCGGTCGTGCTGAAAAGCAGGACGTGATCAAGGCCCTGCGCCAGGGGTTCGCCGACTGGTATCAGAAGCCGGTGGACGTGCACGAGTTGCTGGAAGGGATCAAGCGGCAGGAAGCCGAGTTGCTGGCCAGGCAAAAGGATTACCACCAGTTGGGGCACTTGAACCAGAAGCTGAAGACCCTGTCCGAGTCCATCGAAGGCCTGTACCAGGACCTCGACAAGGCCCGCCCGCATGCCCAGGCAGATGCAGCAAGCAACGAGGAAGGCGATGCCGACAGCGACGCCATCCCCACCATCTTCGCCCCGCTATCGCCGCGCCAGCTCGACGTGGCCCGGCTGGTCGGCAAGGGCAAGACCAACTACCAGATCGCCTGCGAGCTGGGCATCACGGAGAACACGGTGAAGCTGTATGTCTCCCAGGTACTGCGCCTGACCCATATGCACAACCGCACCCAACTGGCATTGGCACTGGCGCCGAGCGGGTCGGCGTTGCGGCAGAGGGTTACCGAGCACTGAGTGCTGTGATGTGCTTGATGGCCTCATCGCTGGCAAGCCAGCTCCCACAGGTTCAGCACAGGCTTTGAGACTTGTGCAATACCTGTGGGAGCTGGCTTGCCAGCGATGAGGCCATCGAAGCAATGCAAGGCTAGTTGCTTCCTCCGCCTTTCGCCCCGCCACTGTCCATCTTCTCCCACTTGAAGACCTCCGGAATCTCGTACTTATACACCTTCAACCAGCGCGCCATGGTCTCGTCGTATTCCCGCGCCGTCTGCTCCTGCGGCTTGTCAGAAGCGTGCAGCCCGCGTGGTTGCAGTTGCAGCCAGGTTTCGGTGGTGAGCTGCGGTTTCGACGACGGCCCGGGCGGCATGGCACTGGCGAGCAACGGCAGGCTGGCAAGCAAGGTCAGGGTAAGAATACGAGTCTTCATGACGGACTCCGGGGCGGCTGCGCGCCGCCAGGTTTGAGTTGCTCGGCACGGGCCTGGGCCTCGCTGAACTGCGCGGCGCTCAGCCCCAGGCGACTGACCAGGTCGGCGGCCTGCTGCCACTTGTCCTGGTAAAGCAACAGGGTGACCAGGTTGACCGCCGCGAGACGGTCGTCCTTGAGCTCGATCGCGGTGAGGAATTCGAAACGCGCCTTGTCCAGCTCACCCTGTTCGAGATAGATCACCCCGAGGTCGTTGCGGATCTTTTCGTCGGTTGGTGCCAGGCGCGCGGCGCGCACCAGGTGCTGGCGGGCCTGGACCTTGTCGCCACGGTCCGCTGCCAGTTGCCCCAGGCCATGCTCCGCTTCGGCGCCCATGCAGGTGCCCAGCAAGCCGCGATACAGCGGTTCGGCCTCGCTGCTTCCCAGCAGCCGCAAGACCTTGGCCTTGCGCACCCGCACCTGGATCAGGTTGTCCTGCATTTCCTCGAGATGGGCCAGGCTGGCATGGGGACGGCCGTCGGCAAGCAGTTCATCGGCCATGTTCAACCCCAGCTCCTGCGACGAATCGGGGCGGGGGCAGGCGCCAGGCGTGGCCTGCGCCAGCCAGGGCACGCCAGCCTGCCCGGCACAACCGCTCAACAACAGCACGCCGACGATCAATCCCGCTATTTTCATGCAGCTCTCCCGGTTCAGGAACTGAAGGCCCGGGCCAGGGCGGTAAGCCCGGGGCCGGCCAGAACGATCAACAAGGCAGGAAACAGGAACACCATCATGACGATGGACATCTTCCCCGACATTCTCGAAATCCTTTCCTGCAGCCGGGTCAGGCGCCGGTCGTCGAGCAACTGCTTGAGCGCCAGCAGCGACTTCATCGCCCCGCCGCCCTGCACCAGCAGTTGCTGGAGGATCACGCAGGTGTCGCTGAACTCGTCCACCGACAGCAGCCTGGCCGTCTGCTCCAGCTCCGGCGCCAGGGCCAGGCCGGAGTCGACCCTGACCAGTATCAGCCGCAGCTCTTCGCTGAGTACCGGCAGCAGTTGCCGGCCTTCGGTACTGAGGATGCGCAGGCTCTGTTCCACGGCAAGGCCCGAGTCGAAGAGGATGCGCAGCAGCGGGATGAAGCTGGAGACTTCCTCGGCAATCTGCCGCTGCCGTACCGCCGCCGCCCAGGCGAGGATGCGCTTGGGCAACAGGTAGCCGATGCCCAGGCCGAAGATCGGCAACAGCCAGGGTGTGTGGCTGGCCGGATAGGCAAGCTGCTGCACCAGCACGGCCGCCAAGGCTGCCACCAGCGGTACGCCGACCTGCAGCGCAGCGTACAGCGAACGCTGGCGCGAGCGCCGCCAGCCGATACGGTCGAGCAACATGCGCGTTTCGCCATCCAGGCTCAGCGAACGCTGGGCCAGGGCGCTGCTGCCCAGGCGCTGCAGCCAGCCGTCCTCACGGGCTTGCTCGGCCTGCTTGCCTTGCAGGCGCAGGGCGATCGCACGCTCGCGGCGATGCTGCCGGGCCAGGGTCGTCAGCAGCAGCACAAAGGTGAGGAAGAACAGCACGGCACTGATCAGCAAGGCCATTTCAGATACTCCGCAACATGCGCCACAGCGCGACGCAGCCCAGCACCTGCAGGATGAACGCCGCCAGCAGCATCATCTGCCCACTGTGGTTATTCCACATCGACAGCAGGTAGCCGGGGTTGGCCACCATGAAGTAGCCGACCATGCAGATCGGCAGCAAGGCCAGGACCATCGCGGTCATCCGCGTCTCGCCGGTCATCGCGCGCAACTGGCGGGCGCCCTGCTCGCGTTCGCGGATCAGCTTGATCAGGTTTTCCAGCAACTCGCTGGCATTGCCGCCATAGCGGTGGTTGATGCGCAAGCCGAGGGCGAAGACGCGGAATTCGTCCTGGGCATACAGCTCGGCCAGGTCGTGCAGCGCCTCATCGAGGCTGGCGCCCATCTGCACGTTGCGCTGCACCCGCTGCATCGCGCTTTTCAGGGGGTCGTCGGAAATCTCCACGGCCCCCAGCACTGCGTCGTTCAAGGTGCGTCCGGCCTTGAGGCTGCGTACCGCGTGGTCCAGCAGGGTCGGCAATTGCTCGATCATCCGCCGCAGCCGCCGGTGATAGCGCCAGCTCATGTACAGGCGCCACAGCAGCGGGCCAAGCACCAGCATGATCGCCGCCCCCGGCCAGCCCGCCAGACCGCCCGCCAGGACGATCAGCAGCAGCCAGGCCGCACCCCAGAGCATGAAGCGGTCACCGCGCTGGTCGAAGCCGGCGCGCAACAACAGCAGTTCCAGCGAGCTGCGGGCCGGTTCCTGCAGCGTCGCCGGCTCGGGCAACTGGCCCAGGCGCTGCAAGGTCCGTTCGGCCGCGGCCTTGCGGGCACCGTGATAGAACAGCCCGACCGACGCCGCGAGCAACGCCAGGCCGAACAGGCCGAGCACTACCGCGATCATGGCGCCGGCTCCAGGTTGTCCCGGCGCAGCTTGTCACCGGCCGGGTTGACCGCCTCACGCACGAAGCCACCACCGCCACGGCGGTCGAAGCGGAACAGGGTATTGGTGACATACACGTCGTCGCGCAGGCCGACGACCTCCAGTACCTCGCTGATGCAACGACGCCCGTCGGGTAGCCGGGTCAACTGGATTACCACGTCGAGGGCGGCGCAGATCATCTGCCGCAGGGTCTTTTCCGCGACCTGGCGCCCGGTCAGGCCGACCAGGGTTTCCAGGCGCAGCAGCGCGTCCTGCGCAGTGTTGGCGTGCACGGTGCTCATGGAGCCGTCATGGCCGGTGTTCATGGCGGTCAGTACGTCGATCACCTCGACGCCGCGAATCTCGCCCAGAAGAATGCGGTCCGGGCGCATGCGCAAGGCATTGCGGATCAGTTCGCTGGCCTTGATTTCGCCATGCCCCTCGGCATTCGGCGGACGGGTTTCCAGGCGTACCACATGGGGATGATCCAGCTGCAGTTCGGCCACGTCCTCGATGGTCACCAGGCGCTCGCGAGGGCTGATCAACTGGCTGAGGATGTTCAGCAAGGTGGTCTTGCCGGTGCCGGTGCCGCCGCTGACAAGAATGTTGCAGCGCTGGGCCACTGCATTTTCGAAGAACGTGAGGATCGCCGGGTCGATGGCGCGGGTCGCCAGCAAGTCGGCGCTCTTGAGCATGTCCTTGCGGAACTTGCGGATCGACAGGCAAGGCCCGTCCAGGGCCACCGGCGGAATGATCGCGTTGACCCGGCTGCCATCGGGCATGCGCGCGTCGACCATCGGCGATGATTCATCGAGACGCCGGCCCAGCGGCGCGAGGATGCGCTGCATGACCCGCTCGACATGGTGCGCATCGATGAAACGCAGGTCGGTTTGGTGCAGCACCCCGGCCCGCTCGACGAACACGCGGAACGGGCCATTGACCAGGATCTCGGTGACGCTGCTGTCGCGCAGCAGCACCTCCAGCGGGCCGAAGCCGGTGAGTTCGTCCACCAGTTCCTCGGCCATGCGCTCCATTTCATAGCGCGACAGTGCCAGGTGCAGCCGCGCGATGTACTCGCCGACCTGCTCGACCACGAACTGCGCCAGGGCCGGCCGCGAACCTTCCAGCAGGTTGCGCCCGGAATCCTCGATGGCATCGATGATGTAACGGTGCAAGGCGCGCTTGAGCGCCTGCGGATCGGAGCCAAGGTTATGCCGCGGGCCGCCGAACAGTTCATCGCTGCTCATGCTTGTGTCCCCAGAGCCGGCTCAGCCAGCCATCGGGCTTGGGCTTGACGTTCTCGGAGCGTCGCGCCAGGCGCTCGCCCAGGGTCTTGAGGCCCTGGGTCAGGTGGTCCCGCGGGGCCAGCTCGAACAGGCTCAGGCCCTGGTTGCGCGCGTTCAGGCGCACTTCCGCACTGGCCGGCAACTCGCTCAGCACCGGCAGGGCAAAGCGCTTGCCCAGGGCCTCGGCATCCGGGATCACGCTGCGCAGGTAGCGGTCCACCAGCAGCTTGGCGTGCTCCAGGTTCATGCCCTTTTCCCGCCAGGTATTCAGGACTTCCAGGTTGCGCCGGCATTCCAGTACGTTCTGGTCGGTGTACCAGATCAGCTTGTCGCAGTGGCTGACAAAGGTGCGCAGCGCCTCGCAATCCGCCTGCCCGGTGAGGTTGACGATGATGTGCTGGAAATGCTGGCGCAGGGCACTGAGCAACATGTACAGCTCGGCAGCGCTGGTGCGCTCCAGCGGCTCATCGCCCGGGGCATAGGCAAGCAAGCGCAGGCCATTGCTGTCGCGGGCGAAGGCGCTGTCGATCAAGGTGCTGTCGAGTCGGCGCAGGTGGCGCAGGGCATCACCGAAATGAAACGACGCCTCGACGCCGAGCAGCGCCAGGCTGTCGCCGCGGGGCAGGCCAAGGTCGAGCAGCAAGGTCTGCTGGCCGCTCTTCTGCACCACCTGCCCCAGGTGCACGGTCAGCAGCGCGCCGTCGGAACCGCACTGGGTGCCGTACAGCACCGTGAGGCCGCCAAGGTGCGGGTTGGTGGTTACCGGCGGCAGGCGCTTGCTCAAGCGCCGGACCAGCCCGGCCACCTCGCTGGCACGCGAGCCGTAGGCGACGAAGTCGCGCGCCCCGGCACGCATGGCATTGAGCACCAGTTGGTTATCCATGCCGTCGCCGAGGGCCACGATGGCCAGCATCGGCTTGGCCTCCAGCACCCCTTCGATCAGCGCACACTGGTTGACCACATGCTCGCGATCGAGGCCGATGAACAGCAGGTTGGCGAAGGTCACGTCAACCAGCGCCAGCAACTCGTCGAGGCTACCGTTGCCGGCCCCGACCACTTGTCCAAGGGGCGTCAGGGCCGACTGCAGCCATTGCAGATCGCCCTCGTTGCGGGTCAGCGCCAGGAAGGTCTGGCTCAGGCTCTCGCTCATCGGGATAACCCACTCTTGCGATCGAAGTCGCCGTTTTCCAGGAAGAACAGTCGGCCCCAGCTCGGATCATAGGTACGCAAGCGCTCGCCCGGCAGCTCGGGCAACTGCGCGTTCGCCGCCAGGGGCTGGACCAGGTGCGGGGTAACCACCATCAGCAGTTCGGTCTCCTCGCGCTGCACCGAAGACTGGCGGAACAGCGCACCCAGCACGGGGATGTCGCCAAGACCGGGAAACTTGTCCACGGCGGAACGGTTGCTGGTGTTGATCAGGCCGCTGATAACGAAGCTTTCGCCGTCGGCCAGGGAAATGCTGGTGTCGGTACGCCGGACCTTCAGCGCCGGCACGGTGATGCCGGCGATCTGCACGGCGTTGCTGAAGTCCAGTTCGCTGACCTCCGGTGCCACCTTGAGGCTGATGCGATCGCGGCTGACCACGGTCGGCGACAGCGCCAGGCGGATCCCGAATTCCTTGTACTCGATCGACAGGCTGTCGCTGCCGCTGCTGGGCACCGGGATGGGGATCTCGCCACCGGCAAGGAAGCTGGCGGTCATGCCACTGAGCACCGTCAGGCTGGGGCGCGCCAGGGTATAGGCGAAGCCGGTGTTCTCCAGGGCGTTGATAGCCGCGAGGAAGCGGCTGCTGCCCCCACCCCAGACAATATTGGGGTATCCGGAATTTCTGGTTGATAAAATGCCAAAGATGTAAAGAAGAAAATCTTTCTCAGCGGATTATCTGATTGATCCTCTTCAGCCTACTCTACTGCCAATTTTCTGTTTCCACCTTCGCCTGAGTCTTCATAGCGATGCTGACTAGGGAGGACAGCGAGAGCTGGGCAAGCGTCAAAGCGGTTCTGGTTCATGCGCAATCCGGACACCTGCACAACATTCCTCTTGTAAGAAACCGATCAAATTCTCTAGGTGCCCATACTCGGGTATACAGACAATCGTGCGGCTATGTTTCTCCTGCCGGATCAGCCCTACCTTGGCCATGCGCGCAAGGTGATGTGATAGCGTCGAAGCAGGAATACCCAGCCCCTTCTGGATATCTCCGACCGAAGCCCCATCATGGCCAGCTTTGACCAGAAAGCGGAACACGGACAGTCGGTGACTATTCCCTAGCTCAGCTAAGCTGGCTGCAACCTTTTCGTGATCCATAGCACGCCCCAATAATTCGATGTTTCTAGAATTATAGTTGACAGGTCGGATAAACGCAAGTAGGCTGCGTACATCATTTCGACAATACTAGAAATATAGGAGTAATATTGAATGTCATCTCAACTCCAAGACGCTCTAGGCATGTTCGCCTTTCTCGCTATCGAGCTATCGGTTTTATTCATTGGCATTAGCTTGCTGGTCGGAGTTCTTCAACGTCACATCCCACCATCCAAGGTGGAAGCGTTACTGACTTCCAGTGGGAAGCGAGGCTATTTTCTTGCTGCTGGTTTAGGAGCTATAACGCCCTTCTGTAGTTGCTCGACTATCCCCATGTTGAAAGGGTTGATTCGGGCACGGGCCGGTTTTGGGCCGATGATGGTGTTTCTTTTCTCATCTCCGTTGCTGAATCCTATCGTCGTCGGCCTGCTGGTTGCCACGTTTGGATGGACACTTACTGCTATCTATGTGCTCGCCGCTTTGGTGGTCGCGGTAGGTGCCGGATGGCTGCTTCACACGCTTGGCTTCGAGCGTTATGTGCGCCGGACGGCGACACAAGAGAGCAGTGGATGTAGTTCATCAGCAAGCCCGTGCAGTGCTACATCGACCGCATCGAGTTGCGGCACCAACAGCTGCGACACCACTCCGAAGACGGCTTCTTGCGGGGCTGATAGGAAGACAACAGTCTCTACGTCTAGCGAATGCTGTGACAGTCAACCCACTGTCACGGTTAAGAAAGAAGGGAAGTACAGTGGTGTGTGGCGGGAAGCTTGGTCGGACTTTATCGATGTGTTGCCTTACCTGCTCATCGGTATTGCGATTGGCAGCGTGATCTATGGTTTCATGCCCACTGACTTATTGGAGCAGTATGCAGGCCCAGATAATCCCTTTGCCATTCCAGTTGCCGCTGTCATCGGCGTGCCGTTGTATATTCGCGCTGAAGCCGTCATACCTCTGGCAGCGGCTCTGATGGCCAAAGGCGTGGGTGCCGGGACGGTGCTAGCGTTGATCATCGGCAGTGCCGGAGCCAGCCTGACTGAGCTCATTCTGTTGCGCTCTTTGTTCACGCTGAAGCTTTTAGCGGCGTTTTTAGCAGTCATTTTTGCTATGGCGATGATTGCCGGTTACGCCACCTACCTGTTTTTCTGATCAAGGCGGGAGATGATTAATTCGTTAAGCCTTCCTGGGTACCAGTTGGTGGATTCTGATGAGCAGAATGAAGACATACATTTTCGGCTTGAAGCACCTACACCAGTAGCCTGCGAGGGGTGCGGCGTGCAGGGTGAGTTCGTGCGGTTCGGCAAGCGTGACGTTCCCTATCGTGATCTGCCCATCCACGGCAAGCGGGTCACTCTCTGGGTGGTCCGCCGCCGATACACCTGCCGGGCCTGCAAGACAACATTCAGGCCCCAGCTACCGGAGATGGTGGACGGATTCCGTATGACACTGCGGCTGCATGAGTACGTGGAGAAGGAATCCTTCAACCACCCCTACACCTTTGTGGCGGCACAGACCGGCCTGGACGAGAAGACGGTGCGCGACATCTTCAACGCCCGCGCCGAGTTCCTGGGGCGCTGGCACCGCTTCGAGACGCCCCGCATCCTGGGCATTGACGAGCTATACCTGAACAAGCGCTACCGCTGCATTCTGACCAACATTGAGGAGCGAACCCTGCTCGACCTGCTGGCCACCCGCCGCCAGGACGTGGTGACCAACTACCTGATGAAGCTGAAAGACCGGCAGAAGGTCGAGATCGTCAGCATGGACATGTGGAACCCCTACCGGGCAGCGGTCAAGGCTGTGCTGCCCCAGGCCCGTATCGTGGTCGATAAGTTCCATGTGGTGCGCATGGCCAACGATGCCCTAGAGAGAGTGCGCAAGGGCCTCAGAAAGGAGCTGAAACCGTCCCAGAGCCGGACTCTCAAGGGAGACCGGAAAATCCTGCTGAAACGCGCTCACGAAGTCTCAGACCGGGAGCGCCTCATCATGGAGACCTGGACAGGCGCGTTCCCGCAACTGCTGGCCGCCTACGAGCACAAGGAGCGCTTCTACGGCATCTGGGACGCCACCACACGGCTCCAGGCAGAAGCCGCCCTGGACGAGTGGATAGCCACCATCCCGAAGGGCCAAAAGGAAGTCTGGAGCGATCTGGTCAGGGCAGTGGGAAACTGGCGCGAAGAGACCATGACCTACTTCGAGACGGACATGCCCGTCACCAACGCTTACACGGAGTCCATCAACCGACTGGCCAAGGACAAGAACCGTGAAGGGCGCGGTTACTCCTTCGAGGTGATGCGGGCACGAATGCTCTACACCACGAAGCACAAGAAGAAGGCACCGACTGCGAAGGTCTCTCCTTTCTACAAGAAAACCATCGGTTACGGACTGCCGGACTTCGCAGAGGAACTCAACTACGGAGTCGATCTATCAACCATCTGATAATGGTATCAGGTTGGTGGGGTAAAGGTGCCCCATCAACCATTAAATCCGTATACCCATTATTTGTTTTGCAAGCAAATGTTGCCAAAGCAAGAACACGGAGGTCCAAAAATGATCGTCTGCATTAACCGCCTCAAGCAGTTCGGCATCTTCAACGACTTTAATGGAACGAAGATCCAGAAGTTCGGCCGGTACAACTTGGTCTATGGCTGGAACGGAACAGGCAAGTCAACCCTGTCGAACCTTTTCTCTTGCTTTGAGCTGCGCTCGATGGTTCCTCGCTTCAGTGCGGGCCAGTTTTCAGTAGCTTTGGAGGATGGCTCAACTATCACGGAAGCTACACTCCATTCATGCCAACTGAATATTCATGTCTTCAATCAACGCTTTGTGCATGAGAACATTGATTGGGACAAATCTGTAAAAAGCATCCTTCTGATTGCGAAAGAGAAGATTGATGACTTACAGAAGCTGGAGAAGTTAAAGGGAGAGCTTCAGTCGAAAAGGAAGGCTCACGACGAGAAGCAAGGCGAGGTAAAGAAGCAGCGCGAAGCGTTGGACAAGTTTCTGACCAATGCTGCCAAAAAGATGAAGCTAGGGCTTCAGGCGATTGATACAAGCGATAGCTATTACCTCAATTACGATCGCCGAAAGCTGTCCAATTTCATTCAGAGCAACGGTGAAGCCATCATCAAAGCCGATTCAGTTCTTTCAGATGATAAAGTTATCGACCTTACGAATGCCGCGAAACCAGATCAGCTTCCAAGCATCAATTTCGTCTCAACATCCATTGAGCCGGATTACTTCAAGAAGGCATCAGGTCGAATCAGGGATTTGATTGGGACTACGGCGGTCAATCAAGCTATCCAGCGGTTGACTGATAACCCGGACATCCGTGAATGGGTTCAAACAGGCTTGGAAATCCATAAAAACCACGAGTCGCAATCGTGCGAGTTCTGCGGCTCTACTTTTACCCAGCTTCGTGCCGAGGCACTTGCTGCCCACTTCAGCAAAGAGTTCACGGATTTTCAGCGCCGACTTCAGAACGCGGCGACTTGGATTGAGTCTCAAGGCGCTCCAGCCAATCAGTTGCCCGCAGCGACCGAGTTTTATAAAGAATTATCGGCCGAGGCGGATAAGCTCCAAAAGGACTACGCAACCGCTGCTGAGAAGATTGATAAGCAAATGGACGGATGGCGCGAAGCCCTGAAGGCCAAGATCACAGACCCTGGAAAGACGGACATTCAAATCTCGGACGTGGTCGAAGATGACGTCAAAAACTTCAATGAGATTCTGAAGTCGATCGTCGCGCTCGTCGGAAAGCACAACAATAAGACTTCTAACTTCAAATCTGAGACCTCAAAAAGCAAAGTGGCACTGGAGCTGCACTTTGCTGCGGCTGAGGTGCAAGAATTTGACTATGCTGGAAGTGAGAAGAAATGCAATGACCTTGAATCAGAAGCAAAAAACGACCACAAGGAAATTGAGAAAATTAGTCAAGAGGTCGGTGCTATAGAGGCGCTGCTCTCGAATGAAACGGTCGGAGCGAAGGAGTTCAATGACATCTTGCATCGCTTCATTGGCCGCTCTGAACTTTGTCTCAGCTTCAATCAGAAGAAGAAGGGTTATGAGATCATCAGAAACGGGGTGGGTGAGCATGATGGGAACTTGAGCGAAGGTGAGAAGACTGCGATTGCATTTGTGTACTTCATCACGAAGCTCAAAGAGAACGGAAACAACATCAAAGACACGATTGTCGTCGTTGATGATCCAGTCTCAAGCTTTGATTCAAACCACTTGTTCCATGCCTATTCATTCCTGAGAACTCAATGTACTGAAGCCAAACAACTTTTTGTGCTGACCCACAATTTCACCTACTTCAAGCTAGTGAGAGATTGGTTCACTGGAGCGAACAGAAACAGGATCAACAAGGGAAAAACGGAGAACTGCTTCTTCTATCGGCTGGATGCTCCACCTGGCTCACCCCGCCATTCATTGCTTGTTGACGCTGATGACTCTCTGAAAAATTACGGTTCTGAGTATCACTACATATTCAAAAAACTTTATGAGTACAGAGCCCATACGACTCTTAACAGAGATGAAGCATTCTTGACTGCGAACCTTGCTCGCAAGCTCGTTGAGTCGTTCTTTACCTTCAAATATCCAAAGCGGAGAAGCGACATCAGTCAGTTGATGGATGTTGGTCTGAAAGACTGCATCATCACAACACCGGAGCTGAAGGAGAAGATCTATCGTTTTATCAACAAGTATTCGCATAGCGACGTAATCGAGATAACCGAGGAGTCCGCAGAAAACTTGGCAGGCGAAAGTCATAGCGTCATCGGGCACATTTTTCAGTGGTTGGAGGAAGTGGACAAGAAGCACTACGACGAGATGATTCAGGTTGCGACTGCCTGAGCATCAAGCCGGCGAGGGCGAGAGTTGTGCTACCAGGCGCAGCAAAAAGGGGCCGAAGCCCCTTCGTCAGATCAGGCCACGTTCGGCAAACGATGTGGTGTCGGTGCCCGCGACGATGACGTGATCCAGCACGCGCACGTCCACCAGCCCCAGCGCCTCCTTGAGCCGCTGGGTCAGTGCTCGGTCGGCCCCGCTCGGCTCGGGATTGCCGCTCGGGTGGTTGTGCGACACGATGACCGCCGCCGCATTGAGCCGCAGCGCCTCTTTGACCCGCTCGCGCGGATACACCGATGCGCCGTCGATGGTGCCTCGGAACATTTCGGCGTACTCGATCAGCCGATGCTGCGTGTCCATGAACAGCACCGCGAACACCTCATGCTCGAAGCCGGCCAGCTTGGCGCGCAGGTACTCCTTGACCGCCGCCGGCGACGTGAACGACGTACCACGCTGCATCTTGCGCTCGATGGCTTGGCGCGCGGCCTCCAGAATCTGCTCGGCAGTCGCCAGCAGGTAGCGGCCCTGTGCGTCACGCACCATCAGCGAGGAATCGAACGAGGAAAAGGACAGTTGCGACATGATCGTGCTCCGGTTGCTCGGGCGGAATTGCCCGGAACCGTGGCGAGCACGGCGCAGCGCAAGCAGTCAGGGGTCAAGGACGGCCGCCAGGCCGCAAGCGTGCAAGCACGCGCAGCCCTTAATGGCGAGAACGCCGTGATACGGTGAAGGGAACAGCAAGACCGCCCACACCCTCCCAATGCACACACTCGCCTTTGTGCAAGCGGAGCGCGCAGGCCTGTCAGGGCCGAAGGCGTCAGCAACTGTCTTGAATGTCAAGCATGAAGGCTCGACAGGAGCCGATGTCCACGTTCTGTCTTGACATTCGATCTCAAACAGAACATCATTAGTTACATGAAACGCGACAGCCGCCTGTCTTCCGTCCTGCATGCACTGCTGCACATGGCCGAGCAGGATGGCCCCGTCACTTCTGAAACCCTGGCTCAATGCTTGGGTACCAACCCCGTCGTCGTCCGGCGCACCATGGGGTATTTGCGAGAAGCGGGCATCGTCACTTCAGATCGAGGCCACGCGGGTGGATGGCGCATCCATGCCGATCTTGGCGCCGTCACCCTACGCCAGTTGCACGAGGCGCTAGGCGAGCCGGCCATGTTTGCCATAGGCAATCGCAACCAAACACCGGAGTGCCTGGTCGAGCAATCGGTGAATGCCGCGCTCGAAGGCACGTTTGCCGAGGCGGAGGCGCTGCTGCTGAAGCGGTTCTCGGAAATCACCCTTGCCGATCTGGCCGCCGACTTCGCGCGCCGGCATGCGGCAGCACGACGCAAGAGGAGTTGACCATGCACCACGACGTCATCGTCATCGGCGGGAGCTATGCGGGAATGGCCGCCACCCTGCAATTGGTGCGTGCGCGCCGGTCTGTGCTGGTGATCGATGCGGGCGAGCGGCGCAACCGCTTCGCCAGCCATTCGCACGGGTTTCTCGGCCAGGATGGCGTTCCTCCCGGCGAGATCGCGGCGAACGCGCGCCGCCAGCTCGAAGCCTATCCGACGCTCTCCTGGCTTGAGGGCCGGGCCGAAGCCGTTACAGGGCAGGTGGACGAATTCACTGTCACGACGTCCGATGGCCTATCGCACCAAGGCCGCCGCATCCTGGTGGCCACCGGCGTGGCCGACCAGCTACCTGCCGTCGAGGGCCTCGCCGAGCGCTGGGGCAAGGCGGTCTTCCATTGCCCGTACTGCCATGGCTACGAGCTTGGCCAGGGCCGCATTGGCGTCGTCGCCACCGGCCCGATGTCCGTCCACCAGGCTGAACTGCTGACTGATTGGGGCGATGTGACCTTGCTGGTCAACGGCGCTGTGGAACTGAGTCAGGAAGCCAGGTCCACCCTGGAGCGACGGGCCGTGACGATCGAGGAAGCGCCCATTGGCAGGATCGAAGGAACGGCAGACGTGGTGACGGCCGACGGGCGGTTGCTGCGCTTTGCGGGTCTGTTCACCGCGACGCGCACCTCTCCCTCCAGTTCTCTGGCCGAAGCGATAGGCTGCGTACTGGAAGAGACGCCCATGGGAGTTCAGGTGCGCACCGATTCCGAGAACAAGACTTCAGTCACTGGGATATTTGCCTGCGGCGATGTGGCGCGGGCGCCTCATTCGGTGTCGCTGGCCGTGGGCAGCGGCGCCATGGCAGGCGCCCAGGTCCACCGTTCGTTGCTTTGGCCCGAGACCATCGCCCCCGTGCAAACGGAAGGCGGCAGCCGATGACCCCGTTTTCCGACCCGGCGGCCGTATCGAGCTATGCAGAGAGGACCGCGAGGATAGTGCCCGGCCTTCGGGATTTGCACAGGATGGCGGGTGTGCTGCTGGCCGAACGTGCGCCTGCCGACGCACGCATCCTGGTGCTCGGCGCCGGCGGCGGGCTCGAGCTGAAGGCCTTCGCCGAGATGCAGTCCGCCTGGCACTTCGACGGCGTGGACCCTTCTGCCGAGATGCTCGACCTGGCCCGCACGACCCTCGGGCCTATGACGCCTCTCGTGCGCCTGCACGAAGGCTATATCGACAGTGCGCCGATCGGGCCTTTCGATGGCGCGACCTGTCTTCTGACGCTTCACTTTCTGCCGCCGGCCGAACGCCTCGGAACCTTGAAGGAAATCCACTTGCGGCTCAAGCCCGGGTGCCCCCTTGTCGTTGCGCATCACAGCTTTCCCAGCGAGGATCCCGTCAGGGACAGATGGCTCGCGCGCAATGCAGCGTTCGCGGCTGCTTCCGGCGTGCCTATGGCACAGGCCGAAGGCAGCATCGCAGCGATCAAGGAGCGGCTACCCGTACTTTCACCCCAGCAGGATGCCGATCTGCTTCGCGAGGCCGGATTCACTGATATCGAACTGTTCTATTGCGCATTCACCTTCAAGGGCTGGGTCGCCCGCAGACCATGAGGGATCAGGCCAACAGGCCGCATGGTGGCACGATGTCAGCCTCCGCATCGTTCTGGGCAGTTGCCGCCTTTTCTTTCCATGGCCTGCCGGTTCTTACCATGGCATTCAGAATGATCAGTAGCTTGCGCATGCAAGCCACGATGGCGACCTTTTTGGGCTTGCCTGCTGCTACCAGCCGCTCATAGCAGGTTCGGATCACAGGGTTGTGCCGCATAGCCACGATTGCCGCCATGTAGAGAGCGCTGCGCACTGTTGCCCGATCACCGCAAATCATGCGCTTGCCGCGCGACTGGCCCGAGTCCCGGTTCATTGGCGCTACGCCCACCAGGGAGGATATCTGCTTGGCCTTGAGCTGCCCCAATTCTGGAAGCTCGGAAATCAGCGCAGCCGTAGTCGCCGGCCCAACGCCCTTGACGCTCTGCAAGAGCTTCGTCAGACTGGCTTGATGCTTGGAAAGGTGTGCTGCGATCCTCACGTCGATGTCCTGAACCTGGCGCTTCAGGATGTTCATCAGCTCGATGATCCCAGGCTGCACATCCGCGTGAGAGGCGTACTTGCGCTGACGTTCACTGACTTGCAAGCGCACAAGCTGCCTCCGGCGAGTCACCAGCGCATGCAGGCACTGCTGCGTCTCATCTGCCATCGGTTTGGTGAAACGATCCCGGTCTGGGCGTTTGTAGATCACTTCGGCCAACTCTGCCAGCATCAGCGCGTCGACGCGATCCGTCTTTGCCAGTCTGCCCATCGCCTTCGCGAAATCTCGCGCCTGCCTGGGATTGACTACCGCCACCCGGAATCCTGCGGCTTGCAGAACACAGGCGCAGGCAAATTGGTAGCGGCCAGTGGCCTCCATGACAATGAGCGAAATAGGTTGTCTCCTCAGTGCTGCCACCAGGGCTTGGTGGCCCCGTTCGTCGTTGCTGAAAGCTGCGGCTACGCCATCCCTCCCGATGACCACATCGAGTGTGTTCTTCGAGACGTCGATACCGACGACTGTTCCATTGGCCATGATCTCTATGTCCCATCCTTGCAAATGCGAATGTGGTTCCTGCAACTGTTCGGGCTTGCGGAGACCAGTCGCAGACATGCGCTCAGGACTGACGCACGGGCTTGGAAGCACCGAGGGATAACGAGCTACATGCTGCGGCCAATCACCGGTGCCAAATGGCACCGGGCGTGAACGGCATTCCGATCACGTGGAATGGAAGATACAAGGGGTCAAAGCCGGATGGCCGCGATTCGGCACGAAGCGCGGAACGCACGAATGCTGCTATCAGGATTTTTCGCCAGGCTGCCGCTGCTCGATCTGCAACCGCGCCCGCTCGGTCGCCTGCTGCAACTTTTCCCCAAGCACCGCACGCGGCGGCAAGCTGGTCAGGTACTCGGCAACGTGGATGCCCGACTTGTCCAGCTCCAGCAATTCGATCTGCTCGCGCTTCTTGCCGGTGCAAAGAATGATCCCCAGCGGCGGGGCTTCCTCTGGCTCCCTCTCGTGCTTGTCCAGCCAGCGTAAGTAAAGCTCCATCTGCCCTTTGTACGCCGCCTTGAACTCGCCGATCTTCAATTCGACGGCCACCAGCCGACGCAGTTTGCGGTTGTAGAAGAGCAGGTCTAGGTGGAAATCCTCGTCGTCAATCGGGATGCGCTTCTGCCGGGCGACGAAGGAAAAACCCGCACCCAGCTCCAGCAGGAAGGATTCCATTTCGCGGATGACGGCCGCCTCAAGGTCGCTTTCCTGCCAGCTATCCCGCAGGCCCAGGAAATCGAGGATGTACGGGTCGCGCATGACCAGCGCCGGCGTCATGCGCTGCGCATCGCGTAGGATCGCCAGCTCCTGCGCGATGGTTTCCTCCGGCTTTTGGGACAGCGCCGTGCGCTCGTACAGCATCGAGTCGATGCGCCCGCGCAGCGTCCGCACGCTCCAGCGTTCGGCACTCGCCATCTGCGCGTAGTAGTCCCGCTGGAGCGGGTCTTTCAGCGGCAGCAGCGCCAGGAAATGCGACCAGCTCAATTGTCGTGACAGCGTCACGACAATTGGTTCGTCCGGGTAGGTGGCGGCGAATTGCACCATCCGGCGCAGGTTCTTGTCCGCGAAGCTGCGCCCATAGTCGCGGACAAGCTGCTCGGCCAGGGTCGACAGGATTTCCTCGCCGTACCCGGCCCGCTGCCCGGCCAGCACCGCCGTATGGATGCGCTGGCCGATGCGCCAGAACAGCAAGGTCAGTTCAGCATTGACCGCCGAGGCGGCGCGCTGGCGCGACGCCTCGATCAGTGCCCGAATATCGCCCAGCAGCGCCTTTGGCGCTGCGGGTGACGCGATGGATGCCTTGCGCCTGGTCATGCAGTTGCCTCCGCAGGGAGCCGCTTGGCGCCGGTGATCGTCTTGCGCCGGTTCGCCACCAGTTCGGCCGCCTTGCGCACCGGATCATCCTCGGTGTGGACGTAGCGCATGAACATCGCCACGGTCTTGTGCGCGGTCAGCGCCATGCCGACCTTGACCGGGATGCCCGAGTTGGCAATGTCAGTGGCAGAGCGGTGGCGGATGCCGTGCGTACCTACATGCGCCGCGCCCGCTGCCTTGAGCGCACGGCTCCAGCCGTTGTAATACTCGCCCGTGGTCAAGTGCTGGCCGGGACGGTTCGGGGATGGCAGCACATACGGGCAATCGTCCCGGCGCGGTGCTGTCGAAAGCAGCCGATAGGCTTCTTCGCTCATGGGCTTGGACATGCCGCCGGTCTTGCTGTCGGGCCAGACGACGCGCCGGTTCTCGAAGTCCACCCAATCCCATTGGAGCGTGACGATTTCACCACGACGACCGGCGAACTCGAATTGCAGCCGGATCGCCAGCGGGATGACGTAGCTTTCCATCCCCTCGGCCTCCAGATGCTCAAGATGGCGGAACAGTTTGCCCATGTCCTCGTCGCTGATGAGGTGGGTGGCCTTGCCGTTGGGGAACATCGGGACATGCCGGCACGGATTGGTGCCGTCGGGCCGGTAGCCCCACACCTCGGCCAGATTGAACATGCGGCGCATGACGCTGAACGTGCGGTTCGCGTCGGCCGGCTTGTGCGTCATCTTCTTCATCATCCCGGCCACGTCCGGGCGCTTCACGTCCTGAACCTTCATCCGCCCGATCATCGGGACGATGTTGCGGTCGATGACGCTCTGATAGCCTTCCTGGGTGCTGGGCTTGTTGCGCAGCTTGGAGTAGTCCTCCATGAACTTCGTGCAAAGTTCCTTGACCGTGGGCGCTTTGCGCGCCTGCGCTTTGTCTGCGGCTGGGTCGCCGCCCCGGCGGACCTGGGCCAGCCATTCCTGAGCCAGCGAGCGGGCCTGTTCGACGGTCAGTTCCCCGTACTGACCCAAGGCTGGCTTGCGGCGCTCGCCGGCGTTCGTCCGGTACTGGAGCATGAACACCTTGCGGCCCGATGGGGTAACCTTGCACAAGAAGCCGGGCACCAGGGTATCCCTGAGTTCGACAGCCTGCGCTTGGGGTTGTGCCGCATCGACTGCGGACTTGGTGAGCTTGATCTTTGCCATGATGACTCCTCGGAAAGACCCGATTCCCAAGAGCCTCATAGGGGCCACCAGCAGGGAAGTTGGGTCAGGTTTCGGAAAGCACCGGCATATGTTGGACTCGCCTAAGTTATTGATAAACCTGCTGTATCGGGCTTTGGCGTAGTCCGGCGAAGTTCGGTGCTGGAGTCATGGTGAAATAAAAAAACCCGCTTTCGCGGGTTTCTTTAGAAATATGGTGCCCAGAAGAAGACTCGAACTTCCACGACCGTAAGGTCACCAGCACCTGAAGCTGGCGTGTCTACCAATTTCACCATCTGGGCAAAGGTTGAAGCATTTGTAACAAATTCGGTGTAGCGTGTCGCGTAAATTCCAGCCTTGTGACTCGTTGGCTGAAATTTGAAATTGGTGCCCAGAAGAAGACTCGAACTTCCACGACCGTAAGGTCACCAGCACCTGAAGCTGGCGTGTCTACCAATTTCACCATCTGGGCATTTCGCTGATTGCGCTTCGACGTAGTGTTTTACATCGTGCGGCTTCTCAACTATAACGACGGTGTCCGTCGCTGTGGTGCGCACTATACGGATGGCCCCCGGGGCTGTAAACCCCCGTTCGAAAAAAATCTTAAAAAATTCAAGCCGTTGATCGACCGAAGCCCAGAACCCGTTTACAGGCCGTCCCGGGTGGGGCTGTCCAAGGTTGAAATTTCCGGTTTCAATACGGCTATGCCAAACTAACCCTTATATAGACAAGGTGAACCCCTCCTAATGGCCGATTGGCAGTCCCTCGATCCCGAGGCCGCTCGTGAAGCGGAAAAATACGAAAACCCCATCCCTAGCCGTGAGCTGATCCTCCAGCACCTCGCCGAACGAGGCTCGCCGGCTGCGCGCGAGCAACTGGTTGAGGAGTTCGGTTTGCACACCGAGGATCAGATCGAGGCCCTGCGCCGCCGCCTGCGGGCAATGGAGCGCGATGGTCAGCTGATCTACACCCGGCGCGGCACCTATGCCCCGGTAGACAAGCTGGACCTCATCCTCGGCCGTGTCTCGGGCCACCGCGACGGTTTCGGCTTCCTGATCCCCGACGATGGCACGGAAGACCTGTTCCTCAGCCCGTTGCAGATGCGCCTGGTGTTCGACGGCGACCGCGCCCTGGCCCGGGTTTCCGGTGTCGACCGCCGTGGCCGTCGGGAAGGCGTGCTGGTAGAGATCATTTCCCGCGCCCACGAGAGCATCGTCGGCCGCTACTTCGAGGAAGGCGGCATCGGCTTCGTCACCGCCGACAACCCGAAGATCCAGCAGGAAGTGCTGGTCACGCCTGGCCGCAACGCAGGGGCCAAGATCGGCCAGTTCGTCGAGGTGAAGATCACCCACTGGCCAACCCCGCGCTTCCAGCCGCAGGGCGATGTAATCGAAGTGATCGGCAACTACATGGCGCCGGGCATGGAAATCGACGTGGCCCTGCGCAGCTACGACATTCCGCATGTATGGCCCGAAGCTGTCATCAAGGAAGCCCGCAAGCTCAAGCCGGACGTGGAAGAGAAGGACAAGGAAAAGCGCATCGACCTGCGCCACCTGCCGTTCGTCACCATCGACGGCGAAGACGCCCGCGACTTCGACGATGCCGTGTATTGCGAAAGCCTTGGCAAGCTGCGCCTGTTCTCCGGTGGCTGGCGCCTGTACGTGGCGATCGCCGACGTATCGAGCTACGTCCGTCTTGGTTCGGCGCTCGACGCCGAAGCCCAGGTCCGCGGCAACTCGGTGTACTTCCCCGAGCGGGTGATCCCGATGCTGCCGGAGGAACTGTCCAACGGCCTGTGCTCGCTGAACCCGCACGTCGATCGCCTGGCCATGGTCTGCGAAATGACCATCAACAAGTCCGGGCAGATGGTCGATTACCAGTTCTATGAAGCGGTGATCCACTCCCACGCGCGCCTGACCTACAACAAGGTCAGCAGCATGCTGGAGCATGCCCGCACCCGCGAAGGCCGTGCCCTGCGCGAGGAATACAGCGAAGTGCTGCCGCATCTCAAGCAGCTCTATGCGCTGTACAAGGTGCTGCTCGATGCCCGCCACACCCGCGGCGCGATCGACTTCGAGACCCAGGAAACCCGCATCATCTTCGGCGCCGAGCGCAAGATCGCGGAGATCCGCCCGACCGTGCGCAACGACGCGCACAAGCTGATCGAGGAATGCATGCTGGCGGCCAACGTGGCCACCGCCGAATTCCTCAAGAAGCATGAGGTTCCGGCCCTGTACCGGGTTCACGACGGTCCGCCGCCGGAGCGCCTGGAAAAACTGCGCGCCTTCCTTGGTGAACTGGGCTTGTCGCTGCATAAAGGCAAGGACCCGTCGCCGAAGGACTACCAGGCCCTGCTGGCGAGCATCGCCGGGCGCCCGGACTTCCACCTGATCCAGACCGTGATGCTGCGCTCCTTGAGCCAGGCGGTGTACAGCGCCGAGAACAACGGCCACTTTGGCCTGAACTACGAGGCCTACACCCACTTCACTTCGCCGATCCGTCGTTATCCGGACCTGTTGGTACACCGCGCCATCCGCAGCGTGATCCGTTCCCGCGTGGAAACCCCGCACGTCAAGCGCGCCGGGGCGATGAGCATTCCCAAGGCACGGATCTACCCGTACGACGAGAACACCCTGGAGCAACTGGGCGAACAGTGCTCGATGAGCGAACGGCGCGCCGACGAGGCGACCCGCGACGTGGTCAACTGGCTCAAGTGCGAATACATGAAGGACCGCGTCGGCGAATCCTTCCCGGGTGTGATCACCGCTGTGACCGGCTTCGGCCTGTTCGTCGAGCTGACCGACATCTATGTCGAGGGCATGGTCCACGTCAGTGCGCTGCCGGGCGACTACTACCACTTCGACCCGGTACACCACCGCCTGACCGGCGAGCGCACCGGCCGCAGCTTCCGTCTCGGCGACACCGTCGAAGTGCGGGTGATGCGCGTCGACCTGGAGCAGCGCAAGATCGACTTCGAAATGTCGGAGAACGCCCTGAAGGCGCCGATCGGGCGCAAACAGCGTTCGGCCGAGCCGGCAGCGGCGACCGGGGCGAAGATCGGCGTAGGCCCGAATGCCAAGGGCAAAGCGGCAGACCCTGCACCTGCTCCGGCCAAGGCAGAGCGTCCTGCCCGTCGCAGCAAGAAGGACGAAACCTCCGAAGCCTATTTCTCCTCCCATGCCGCGACGAACAACGCCGAAGTGCGCAAGAGCCGGGAAATGAAGAAGGCCCTGCTTTCCGAGGCGCGGCACGCCCATGCCAGTGGCAAGCCGGCGGGCAAGTCCGCGGGCAAATCGGAGAAACCGAGCAAACACCGCAAGGGGCCGCCAAAGTCCGGTTCCACTTCGCGTAAACCGAAAGGCAAGTCATGAGTCAGTTGGAAAAGATCTACGGCGTGCATGCCGTGGAAGCCCTGTTGCGCTTTCACCCCAAGCGGGTGAAGCAGATCTGGCTGTCGGAAGGTCGTAGCGAGCCGCGGGTCCAGGCGCTGTTGGCGCTGGCCGCGGAGTACCGGGTCAGCGTCGGCCAGGCCGAGCGCCGCGAAATGGACGCCTGGGTCGAAGGCGTGCACCAGGGCGTGGTCGCCGAGGTCAGCCCGAGCCAGGTCTGGGGCGAGGCAATGCTCGAGGAACTGCTGGAGCGGACCGAGAAGGTTCCGCTGCTGCTGGTTCTCGATGGCGTCACCGACCCGCACAACCTCGGGGCCTGCCTGCGTACTGCCGATGCTGCCGGCGCGCTGGCGGTGATCGTGCCCAAGGACAAGTCGGCGACCCTGACCGCTGCGGTGCGCAAGGTGGCCTGCGGTGCTGCCGAGGTGATTCCGCTGGTGGCCGTGACCAACCTGGCGCGGACCCTGGAAAAGCTGCAGCAGCGTGGCCTGTGGGTGGTCGGCACGGCCGGCGAAGCCGAGCAGGAGCTGTACCAGCAGGACATGACCGGGCCGACCGTGCTGGTGATGGGCGCCGAAGGCAAGGGCATGCGCCGCCTGACCCGCGAACACTGCGATTTCCTGGTGAAATTGCCGATGGCGGGGAGCGTCAGCAGCCTGAACGTCTCGGTGGCAACCGGCGTTTGCCTGTTCGAGGTGGTGCGGCAGCGTTCCGTCAGCAAGTAAATGGTGGACCCAATCGCTGGCAAGCCAGCTCCCACACCGCTGACCCTGTGGGAGCTGGCTTGCCAGCGATGCTTTTAGGGGCACTGCTCAATATTTCACCAATTACCTTGCTTGTCCCACCGCGCTTCTCTACAATTGCGCGCCTTGTCCCGGGCATGCGTGCCCGATCCAGGACAGGACATACAAGAGTCATTCACTCCTTGTCTGACCGCATTGTCGGCAGACTACAACCCGTAAGGAGCATTCATGCGTCATTACGAAATCATCTTCCTGGTTCACCCGGACCAGAGCGAGCAAGTCGGCGGCATGGTTGAGCGTTACACCAAGCTGATCGAAGAAGACGGCGGCAAGATCCACCGTCTGGAAGACTGGGGCCGTCGTCAACTGGCCTACGCAATCAACAATGTTCACAAGGCTCACTACGTGATGCTGAACGTTGAGTGCACCGGCAAGGCCCTGGCCGAGCTGGAAGACAACTTCCGTTACAACGATGCCGTGATCCGTAACCTGGTCATCCGTCGCGACGAAGCCGTCACTGGCCAGTCCGAGATGCTCAAGGCTGAAGAAAACCGCAGCGAGCGCCGTGAGCGTCGTGACCGTCCTGAGCATGCTGACAGCGCCGAAGGCGACGACAGCAATGACAGCGACAACAGCGATAACGCTGACGAGTAATCCACGGATCTTTTGAGGAGCCTATTACATGGCACGTTTCTTCCGTCGTCGTAAATTCTGCCGCTTCACTGCTGAAGACGTGAAAGAGATCGATTACAAAGATCTCAACACCCTGAAAGCTTACGTATCCGAAACCGGCAAGATCGTTCCAAGCCGTATCACTGGTACCAAAGCTCGTTATCAGCGTCAGCTGGCTACCGCTATCAAGCGCGCCCGCTTCCTGGCCCTGCTGCCCTACACCGACAGCCACGGCCGCTGAGACCGGGTCGTCGACAAGTAGCAAAGGATAAAATGCATGCGGGCCCTGGCTGATTTCATCATGCGCGGTCGCGTGCAGGCCACTCTGGTAGTGGTGGGTTGTGCGGCATTGCCGCTGCTGTTCTGGTTGAGTGCCGCCGCCGGGAGCCTGGTGTTCCTGCGGCGCGGTTTCAAGGACGCCTCCGGCGTTCTTGCCTGGGCTGTACTGCCGGCTTTGGCCTGGTGGTACTTCGGCGAGCCGCGCACCTTGATGGTGTTGCTGGGGACGCTGGGTCTGGCAGCGCTGTTGCGCGCCGGGCAGTCCTGGAACCGGGTGCTGTTGTCCAGCATCGCCCTGGGCCTGGTGTATGGCGCCGTTCTGGGTTCGGTGTTCCGCGAACCGATCGACACCCTCGCGCAAGAGATCGCCAAGATCCTTCCGCAGATGCTCGACGGGATCTACCAACAATTGTCGGTAGAAGAGCGGGGCCGGCTGGAAGGGCTGATCTCACCGGTGCTTACCGGCCTGATTGCGGCCTTGCTGCAGGCGGTCAGTGTGTTGTCCCTGATGTTGGGGCGCTACTGGCAGGCAGCCTTGTATAACCCGGGAGGCTTCGGCAACGAGTTTCGTGCCGTAAGACTGCCGTTGGCGGCGGCGCTGGTGCTGCTGGTGTTGATGCTGGTGGGTCCGAATTTCGGTACCGAGCTGGGCATGCTGACACCGCTGTGCACCGTGCCGCTGGTCTTCGCTGGACTGGCCGTGATCCATGGCCTGGTGGCGCAGAAGCGACTGGCGAAGTTCTGGCTGGTCGGGTTGTACGTAACGCTGCTGCTGTTCATGCAGCTGATTTATCCGTTGCTCGTGGTACTGGCCATTGTCGACAGCCTGATTGATTTTCGCGGACGCGGGGCGTCCAAGGACGCCGGTAACGGCTCCGCGAACGGTGAAGGTTAAAAGTTAAGAGGTTTATACCAAATGGAACTGATCCTGCTGGAAAAAGTCGCCAACCTGGGCAACCTGGGCGACAAAGTTAAAGTCAAGGCTGGTTACGGTCGTAACTTCCTGCTGCCATTCGGCAAGGCCACCGTTGCCAACGCCGCCAACCTGGCTGCGTTCGAAGAGCGTCGTGCCGAGCTGGAAAAAGCTGCTGCCGACAAGAAAGCTTCGGCTGAAAGCCGCGCTGCCCAACTGGCTGAACTGGAAGTCACCATCACCGCTACCGCTGGTGATGAAGGCAAACTGTTCGGTTCGATCGGCACCCACGACATCGCTGACGCACTGACCGCCTCCGGCGTTGAAGTTGCCAAGGCTGAAGTTCGTCTGCCGAACGGCACCATCCGTCAGGTTGGCGAATACGACGTAGCCGTGCACCTGCACAGCGACGTCGAAGCCACCGTACGCGTGGTCGTCGTAGCAGCCTAAGCTGTATCGATCGGCTGGTTCCTTTGGAAACAGCCGGTTAACATCGGGCACGATCCTGCATCGCAGGTCGTGCCCTTTGTCTTTTTCACCCTCCAGATTTCCCAGGTGGCCATGAACGAGATAACCGCCCCCGAGCAATATGATCTGCAAACTGCCGCGCTGAAGGTGCCGCCACATTCCATCGAGGCCGAACAGGCCGTGCTCGGTGGCCTGATGCTGGACAACAACGCCTGGGAGCGTGTGCTCGATCAAGTCTCCGACGGCGACTTCTACCGGCATGACCACCGCCTGATCTTCCGCGCCATCCACAAGCTGGTTGACCTGAACATCCCGTTCGACGTGGTCACCCTGCACGAACAGCTGGACAAGGAAGGCCTGAGCTCGCAGATCGGCGGCCTCGGCTACCTCGGCGAGCTGGCGAAGAACACCCCGTCGGTGGCCAACATCAAGGCCTATGCGCAGATCATTCGCGAGCGCGCGACCTTGCGCCAGCTGATCAGCATCAGCAACGACATCGCCGACAGCGCCTTCAACCCGCAGGGCCGCAATGCCGAGGAGATCCTCGACGAAGCCGAGCGGCAGATCTTCCAGATCGCCGAGGCTCGCCCGAAGACCGGCGGCCCGGTAGGCGTCAATGAACTGCTGACCAAGGCCATCGACCGCATCGACACGCTGTTCAACTCCGACAGTGAGATCACCGGCCTGTCCACCGGCTATACCGACCTCGACGAGAAGACCAGCGGCCTGCAGCCGGCCGACCTGATCATCGTCGCCGGCCGTCCATCCATGGGCAAGACCACATTCGCCATGAACCTGGTGGAAAACGCTGTGTTGCGCAGCGACAAGGCGGTGCTGGTGTACTCCCTCGAGATGCCAGGCGAATCGCTGATCATGCGTATGCTTTCGTCCCTCGGTCGCATCGACCAGACCAAGGTGCGCTCCGGCCAGCTGGACGACGATGACTGGCCGCGCCTGACCTCGGCGGTCAACCTGCTCAACGACCGCAAGCTGTTCATCGACGATACCGCCGGCATCAGCCCGTCGGAAATGCGTGCACGGACCCGTCGCCTGGTCCGCGAGCATGGCGATATCGCCATGATCATGATCGACTACCTCCAGCTGATGCAGATCCCCGGTTCCAGCGGCGACAACCGGACCAACGAGATCTCCGAGATCTCCCGGTCCCTCAAGGCCCTGGCCAAGGAATTCAACTGCCCGGTCATCGCCCTGTCGCAGCTCAACCGCTCCCTGGAGCAGCGTCCGAACAAGCGCCCGGTGAACTCCGACTTGCGGGAATCGGGAGCGATCGAGCAGGACGCCGACGTGATCATGTTCGTGTACCGCGACGAGGTGTATCACCCCGAGACCGAGCACAAGGGCATTGCCGAGATCATCATCGGCAAGCAGCGGAACGGCCCGATCGGCTTTATCCGCCTGGCCTTCATCGGCAAGTACACGCGCTTCGAGAACCTTGCCCCGGGCAGCTACAACTTCGACGACGACGAGTAATGCCCGCGCCCGACCAATTCCGACCTTCGCCGTCGGAATTGGTTAAATTTTGTGCTATATTCCGCGCCCGCGATTTTCCTGCACTCAAAAAAACCGGTCACTGACATGCAAGCAGCCAAACCACTCTTCGACTATCCCAAGTACTGGGCCGAATGCTTCGGACCAGCGCCGTTCCTGCCGATGAGCAGGGAGGAGATGGATCAGCTCGGCTGGGATTCCTGCGACATCATCATCGTGACCGGCGACGCCTACGTCGACCATCCGTCGTTCGGCATGGCCATCATCGGCCGCCTGTTGGAGGCCCAGGGCTTCCGCGTCGGGATCATCGCCCAGCCGAACTGGCAGTCGAAGGACGACTTCATGAAGCTCGGCGAGCCCAACCTGTTCTTCGGCGTCGCCGCCGGCAACATGGACTCGATGATCAACCGCTACACCGCCGACAAGAAGATCCGCTCCGATGACGCCTATACCCCGGGTGGCCTGGCCGGCAAGCGCCCGGACCGTGCGAGCCTGGTCTACAGCCAGCGCTGCAAGGAAGCCTACAAGCACGTGCCGATCGTTCTCGGCGGCATCGAGGCGTCGTTGCGCCGCATCGCGCACTACGACTACTGGCAGGACAAGGTCCGCCACTCGATCCTGATCGACGCCTGCGCCGACATCCTCCTGTACGGCAACGCCGAACGCGCCGTGGTCGACATAGCCCAGCGCCTTGCCGCCGGCGAACGCATCGAGGACATCACCGATATCCGCGGTACCGCCTTCGTCCGCCGCGATACCCCGCAGGGCTGGTACGAGATCGACTCGACCCGCATCGACCGTCCGGGCAAGGTCGACAAGATCATCAACCCCTATGTCAACACCCAGGACACCCAGGCCTGCGCCATCGAGCAGCAGAAGGGCGAGGTGGAAGATCCGAACGAGCCGAAGGTCGTGCAACTGCTCGACAGCCCGCGGATGACCCGGGAAAAGACCGTGATCCGCCTGCCGTCGTTCGAGAAGGTGCGCAATGACGCGGTGCTCTACGCCCACGCCAACCGCGTGCTGCACCTGGAAACCAACCCTGGTAACGCCCGGGCCATGGTGCAGAAGCACGGTGAAGTGGATGTCTGGTTCAACCCGCCGCCCATTCCGATGACTACCGAGGAAATGGACTACGTATTCGGCATGCCCTACGCGCGGATCCCGCATCCGGCCTACGGCAAGGAGCGCATCCCTGCGTACGAAATGATCCGTTTCTCGGTGAACATCATGCGCGGCTGCTTTGGTGGCTGCACCTTCTGCTCCATCACCGAGCATGAAGGGCGGATCATCCAGAACCGTTCCCACGAGTCGATTATTCGCGAGATCGAGGAGATCCGCGACAAGGTCCCCGGCTTCACCGGCGTTATTTCCGACCTCGGCGGCCCGACCGCGAACATGTACCGGATCGCCTGCAAGAGCACCGAGATCGAGACCCACTGCCGCAAGCCGTCCTGCGTGTTCCCGGGGATCTGCCCGAACCTGAACACCGACCACTCTTCGCTGATCAAGCTGTACCGCAGCGCCCGGGCCCTGCCGGGGGTGAAGAAGATCCTGATCGCTTCCGGCCTGCGCTACGACCTTGCCGTGGAGTCGCCCGAGTACGTGCGCGAGCTGGTGACCCACCACGTTGGTGGCTACCTGAAGATTGCCCCGGAGCACACCGAGGAAGGCCCGCTGAACCAGATGATGAAGCCTGGTATCGGCACCTACGACCGCTTCAAGCGCATGTTCGAGAAATATTCGAAGGAAGCGGGCAAGGAGCAGTACCTGATTCCGTACTTCATCGCCGCTCACCCGGGCACCACCGACGAAGACATGATGAACCTGGCCCTGTGGCTCAAGGGCAACGGCTTCCGCGCCGACCAGGTGCAGGCGTTCTATCCGTCGCCGATGGCCTCGGCCACCGCCATGTACCACTCGGGCAAGAACCCGCTGCGCAAGGTCACCTACAAGAGCGAAGGGGTGACCATCGTCAAGAGCGAGGAGCAGCGCCGCCTGCACAAGGCTTTCCTGCGCTACCACGATCCGAAGGGCTGGCCGATGCTGCGCGAGGCCCTTGAGCGCATGGGCCGTGCCGACCTGATTGGCCCGGGCAAGCATCAGCTGATTCCGGCGCACCAGCCGGCGACCGACAGCTACCAGAGCGCCCGACGCAAGAACTCCACCCCTGCGGGCAGCCACAAGGTGGCCAAGGAACAGAAGATCCTTACCCAGCACACCGGCCTGCCGCCGCGCGCCAGCAATGGTGCCAAGCCCTGGGACAAGCGCGAGGAGGCCAAGGCTGCCGCGTTCGCCCGCAACCAGGAGGCGGCCAAGGCGCGCAAGGACGCGGCCAAGGGCGGCAAGGGCAAGGGCAAGACCAAGCGCCAGCCGGTCCTGCCGCGCTAAGCCCCATGACGGGGCTTGCGCCCCGTCATGAAGCCCCTTGTTGCACCTCCTCGGTGCGAGGCGCCAAGGGCTTCATCGCTGGCAGCGTGCACCGCAAAACCTGTGGGAGCTGGCTTGCCAGCGATGAGGCCAGACCTGGCGCCATCATTTCCTACCAGAAAGCCACTGGCATAACTCTTGCCGCATCCCGCCCACCACTCCCCTGTGAGCGCCCCGATGCCCGACCTGCTGGATGCCCTGACCCCAAGCCCCGCGACCTGGCATGAAATGCTCGCCGTCGATGGCAGCGTGCGTCCGCACTGGCAGGAACTGCTGGCCCACCTGCAACGCAGTGGTCCGCAGCAACTGACCCAGCGCCAGGCCCTGCTTAACCGGCAACTGCGGGAAAACGGCGTCACCTACAACATCTACGCCGATCCCGACGGTGCCGATCGCCCTTGGGAACTGGACCTGCTGCCCCAGGTCATCCCCGCCGCCGAATGGGACGTGCTGGCCCGCGGCATTGCCCAGCGGGCGCAGGTGCTCAATGGCGTGCTGGCGGATATCTACGGGCCGCAGCAACTGATCGCCGAGGGGCTGCTGCCGGCCGAGCTGGTCTTCGGCCACAACAACTTCCTGTGGCCTTGCCAAGGCATCGAAGTGCCGCAACAGACCTGGCTGCATGTCTACGCCGCCGATCTGGCCCGCAGCCCGGACGGCCGCTGGTGGGTCACCGCCGACCGTACCCAGGCCCCCTCCGGTGCGGGATACGCCCTGGAAAACCGCACCGTGGTCTCCCGCGCCTTCCCCGAGCTGTATCGCGATCTGCACGTGCAACACCTGGCCGGCTTCTTCCGTACCCTCCAGCAGAGCCTGGCACGCCTGGCGCCCAGCGGTCGGGAAACGCCGCTGGTGGTGCTGCTGACCCCCGGGCGCTTCAACGAAAGCTGGTTCGAACACCTGTTCCTTGCCCGTCAGCTGGACTACCCGCTGGTGGAGGGCTGCGACCTGACCGTGCGCGACGGCACGGTCTACCTGAAGACCTTGAGCGGCCTGCGCCGGGTCCACGCGATCCTGCGTCGGCTCGACGACGATTTCTGCGACCCCCTGGAATTGCGCACCGACTCGGCGCTGGGCGTCCCCGGCCTGCTGGACGCCGTGCGCCAGGGACGGGTCCTGGTAGCCAACGCCCTGGGCAGCGGCGTGCTGGAATCTCCCGGTCTGCCGGGCTTCCTGCCGGCGATCAATGAGCGGTTGCTGGGTGAGCCATTGATCCTGCCGTCCATCGCCAGTTGGTGGTGCGGCGAACCGGCCGCCCTGGAGCAGGCGCTGGAAAAGATGCCCGATCTGCTGTTCAAGCCCGCCTTTCCCTCGCAAAGCTTCCAGCCCTTGCTGGGGCGCGACCTCGACGACGCCCAGCGCCAGGCATTGGCCAAGCGCCTGCGCGCGCGGCCCTATGCCTATGTTGCCCAGGAACTGGCGCAGCTGTCCCAGGCTCCGGTCTGGCAGGGTGCAAGGCTGGAAGACCGGCCCGTGGGCATGCGCGTCTACGCCGTGGCCGACGCCGACGGCTGGCGGGTCCTGCCGGGCGGGCTGACACGGGTGGCGGCGCAGGCCGATGCCGAGGTGGTGTCGATGCAGCGCGGCGGTGCCAGCAAGGACACCTGGGTCCTGGGCGAGCGCCCGGCCCGGGGCGAACAATGGCAGGTCAGCCGCAGCCTGGGCGTCGCCGACCTGGTCCGCGCCGACCCCTACCTGCCATCGCGGGTGGTGGAAAACCTGTTCTGGTTCGGCCGTTATTGCGAGCGTTGCGATACCAGCGCGCGCCTGCTGCGGATCCTGCTGGGGCGTTACCTGGATGGCGACTCGCCGCAAGCGCTGGAAGCGGCGGTGCAACTGGCCGAAGAGCTGGAGCTGCTGCCGAAGCAGGGCACCCTCGACACCCGTCTTCGCACTGCACTGCTGGACCCCAACTGGGGCTTCAGCCTGCGGGCCAATCTGCAGCGTCTGCAATGGGCGGCCGCGCAGGTGCGCGGCACGCTGTCGCGGGAAAACTGGCAGGCGCTGAGCGAACTGCAACGAGAGGCGCAGCGCCTTGACGATCTCTCGGCCGATTTCACCGAACTGCTGGACTTTCTCAACCGCCTGATCCTGTCCATGGCGGCATTGTCCGGCTTCGCCATGGACGACATGACCCGCGACGAAGGCTGGCGCTTCCTGCTTACCGGGCGCCGCATCGAGCGCCTGCACGCGTTGAGCAGCAGCCTTGCAGGCTTCCTGCGCGGGCCGGCGCCCAGCGACCAGGCTGGTCTGGAGTGGTTGCTGGAACTGGCCAACAGCAGCATCACTTACCGTTCGCGCTATCTGGCGGTGGCGCAGCTGGTTCCGGCGCTGGACCTGCTTCTGTTGGACGAGCAGAACCCCCATGGCGTGCTGTTCCAGTTGCGTTCGCTGCTGCGGTCGCTGGAACGCCTGCGCAGCCCGGCAGAGGCCGAGTTGGGCGAGCTGGCCGAGCGCCTGAAGCATTTCGATCTGCGCAGCCTGGAGGCGTCGTTGTTCGGGGAAGCCAGCCTGACTGCGGTACTGGAAGGGCTGGCGGCGATGCTCGAACGGATCGCGGCAGGCGCCGAAGCGGCGGCCGAGCGCCTGGCCCTGCGCCATTTCGCCCATGTCGATGTCAGCCAGCAGACGGTGTCCGCCTGATGAGTGCGCATTACCAGATTCTTCACGATACCCATTACCGCTATGCCAGCCCGGTCTCCCTGGCCCAGCAATTGGTGCACCTCTGGCCGAGGGACTGTGCCTGGCAACGTTGCCAGGAACGTGTTCTGGAGGTGACCCCGGTGCCGACACGGCGCCGCGACGAGCTGGATGTGTTCGGCAATCCGCTGACCCGACTCGGCCTGGAGTACCAGCATGACGAGTTGCAGGTCAGTACGCGCGTGCGCATCGAAGTGCTACCGCGCAAGCTGCCATCGCTGTGCGCTTCACCCGCCTGGGAGCAGGCCCGGGATGCCCTGGCCTATTCGCGCAGGGCGCTGTCGCCGGCGTTTCTCGAGGCCAGCCGCTATCGCTTCGAGTCACCGTTCGTGCGCCTGAAAAGGCGCTTCGTGGAATTCTCCGAACCCTGCTTCGGCGCCGGCGTACCGCTGCTGGAAGCGGTACGGGCGCTGATGGAAAAGATCCACCGGGAGTTCACCTTCGATGCCGGCGCAACCCAGGTCGCCACGCCGTTGGTGGAGGTGCTGGCGCGGCGTCGCGGGGTCTGCCAGGACTTCGCCCACCTGATGCTTGCCTGCCTGCGCTCGCGGGGGCTGGCGGCGCGCTACGTCAGTGGTTACCTGCTGACCCGGCCGCCGCCCGGGCAGGCCCGGCTGATCGGTGCCGACGCTTCCCATGCCTGGGTCTCGGTGTACTGCCCGACCCATGGCTGGGTGGATTTCGATCCCACCAACAACCTGCTGCCGGCGCTGGAGCACATCACTCTTGGCTGGGGCCGGGACTTTGCCGATGTCTCGCCGTTGCGCGGAGTGATTCTCGGCGGCGGCAGCCATGATCCCGAGGTCCGGGTGACGGTGCTGCCAGTGGAGGATCAGCTCGGCGGCTGATCGACCCACTTCGGCTGCACCACCGGCTCCCAGGCGTCCAACGCATCGAGCAGGGCGTCCGGTGCCTCGTTCATCTGCAGCATCGAGCGGTGCTGCGGGCGCACGAAGCCCTGTTCGACGACATGATCGAGGAAGCCGCTGAGCTTCTCGTAGAACCCGTTGACTTCGAGCAGGCCCAACGGTTTGCCGTGGTAGCCGAGCTGGCCCCAGGTCCAGACTTCGAACAGCTCCTCGAAGGTGCCGAGCCCGCCAGGTAGGGCGATGAAGGCGTCGCTCAGCTCGGCCATGCGCGCCTTGCGCGCGTGCATGCCGTCGACCACCTCCAGGCGCGTGAGGCCAGGGTGGGCGATTTCGGCGCGTTGCAGGCTCACCGGGATGATCCCGATCACCTCGCCTCCGGCGGCCATGGCGGCATCGGCAACGATCCCCATCAGGCCCACCGCACCACCACCGTAGACCAGCGTCAGGCCGCGCCCGGCGATCGCCTGGCCGAGGGCGATGGCGGCTTCACGATAGACCGGGCTGGCCCCGGTGCTGGCGCCACAGAAAACACAAACGGAACGTAGGGACATGACTTTCTCCGGGTCGAAAACGGCCACAGGGTACGGTCATGCAGCGGCGGTTCCAAGCCTTGCAGCTACTCCGGACGGGAGAATTCGCAGGCGGTGCCGGCAGCGCCGCAGGCGTAGGCGGCCAGAAGACTTTGCATGAAATTACCGAGGGACATGGCGGACTACTCCTAAATGAGAGGTTGTCCCATCCTCGGTCATAGGGGCATGATGGCGCACGTTGATTGTCTTGATGGACACCATAGAGAATTTCACTGCCGATTCAGGGTCTTAACCCTTGACCCATGTCACCGGTCCGTTGCGCTGGATGGGGCAGTCTGATTTCAATAAAAAACCTGCCATGGAGATTCACGATGTTTGCCAAGTTCGTTGCGGTATCCCTGCTGACCCTCGCCGCCAGTGCCCAGGTAATGGCCGCTGATTGCAAGGTCACCGTCGATTCCACCGACCAGATGTCCTATAACACCAAGGAAATCACCATCGACAAGAGCTGCAAGCAGTTCACCGTCGAGCTGACCCACTCCGGCAACCTGCCGAAGAACGTCATGGGCCACAACCTGGTAATCAGCAAGACTGCCGATGCCCAGGCCATCGCCACTGCCAGCATGGGCAAGGGCCTGGACGGCGGTTACCTGGATGAAAGCGATGCGCGCATCGTTGCCCACACCAAGCTGATCGGCGCCGGTGAAACCAGCTCCGTGACCTTCGATGTGTCCAAGCTGGAAGCGGGCCAGGACTATCAGTTCTTCTGCACCTTCCCAGGCCATATCGCCATGATGAAGGGCGCTGTTGTACTGAAGTAATCCTTCAGGGGCCTCCAGGGCCCCATCGCTGGCAAGCCAGCTCCCACAAGGTCCGCGTGCACCGCTGAACCTGTGGGAGCTGGCTTGTCGGACCGCCGCACCGCAGCGATGCTCTCTTCAGGGCGCGAACGGCATTTCCCGCTTGTGCTGCGTCTTCTCGTACGTCCGCTTGATGATTTCGAACGCTTCCTCGCTTACCGGCTCGCCGTGCAGGAAGGCGTCGATCTGCGCATAGGTGACGCCGTGCGCAGCCTCGTCCGGCTTGCCCGGCTCAAGATCTTCCAGGTCCGCGGTCGGGACCTTCTCCACCAGTGATTCCGGCGCGCCAAAGCTGCGCGCGATGGAGCGCACCTGGTTCTTTACCAGGCCGCTGAGCGGCGCCAGGTCGCAGGAGCCATCGCCGAACTTGGTAAAGAAGCCCATCACTGCCTCGGCGGCATGGTCGGTACCGATCACCAGGCCACCACGGGCACCGGCGATGGTGTACTGGGCGACCATGCGCATCCGCGCCTTGGTATTGCCCACCACGAAGTCCACCATGGCCGGCTTGCCACCTTCCAGCGCCTTGACCTCCGCCGCCAGGGCACGCACCGCCGGGGCGATATCCACCGTGTGCAGTTCGTCGGGCTTGATGAAGTCGAGGCAGGCCTGGGCGTCGTGCTCGTCGTGCTGCACATGGTAGGGCAGGCGCACGGCGATGAAGCGGTAGGCCGGGTCGCCGGTCTGTTCGCGCAGTTCATTGACCGCACGCTGGGCGAGCAGGGCGGCAGTGAGCGAATCGACGCCACCGCTGATGCCCAGCACCAGGACTTTCAGCCCGGCGTTCTTCAGGCATTGCTGGATGAAGGCGACGCGCCGGGCGACTTCGGCGTCGAGTGCGGCGCGGTCGGCGAATGGTGGCTGGACCTTGAGCTGCTGCGCGATTTCTCGCTGGACGGCTTGCATGGGTTACTCCTCGCTGGGAACTTGGAAAACGTGACGCAGGTAGGAAACGAAATTGGCGTCGCGGCACTGGGTCTTGGCGGCTTCGTCGGAAATCTTCGCGACGGGCTGGCCGTTGCAGTCGGTCATCTTCAGCACGATGCTCATCGGTGCGACGCCGGGGATATCACAGGTCAGGTTGGTGCCGATGCCGAAGCTGACATTTATTCGTCCACGCAATGCCCGGAAGATTTCCAGGGAGCGGGGCAAGTTCAGACCATCGGAAAACACCAGGGTCTTGGTCATCGGATCGATCCCGAGCTTGCGATAGTGGGCGATGGCCTTTTCCGCCCAGAGCACCGGGTCGCCGGAGTCGTGGCGCAGGCCGTCGAACAGCTTGGCGAAGTACAGGTCGAAATCGCGCAGGAAGGCATCCATGGTGATGCAGTCGGTCAGCGCGATGCCGAGCAGGCCACGGTACTCGCGGACCCAGCAGTCGAGGGCGGCGATCTGGCTGTCGATCAGGCGCGGGCCGAGTTGCTGGTGGGCCATGATCCATTCATGGGCCATGGTGCCCAGCGGCTTGATATCCAGTTTCCATGCCAGGTGAACGTTGCTGGTACCGACGAAGCGTGCCGGAAACGCGTCCTTGAGCACCTTGACCACTTCCTCCTGCACGCCGAAGGAGAAGCGCCGCCGGGTGCCGAAGTCGGCGACCTGCAGTTCGGCCAGTTCGTCCTCGTCGGCATTGGCCCGCAGCCAGTCGAACTTGCGCAGCAACTGCTCGCGGGCCTCGCCCAGCCGGACCTGTGGATAACGGTTGCGGTTGCGCACCTCGCTGATGATCGCCAGCAACGGCACCTCGAAGAGGATCACATGCAGCCATGGGCCCTTGAGGCGCAGGAAGAACTGGTCGTTTTCGACGCCCATCTTCAGGTAGCGCAGGTTGAAGCGGAACAGGCCCAGAAAACGCAGGAAATCCGGCTTCATGAAGCTGATCTGTTCGAGAAAGCCGAGCTGCGCGTCGCTGATGCTCAGGTCGCTGAGGCGCGCGACCTGTCCGCGTATCTGCCCCAGATAAGGGCGCAGGTCCTCGCCGTTGCGGCAGCGGAACTCCCATTCCACGTCGACGTTGGGGTAGTTGTGCAGCACTGCCTGCATCATGGTCAGCTTGTAGAAATCGGTGTCCAGCAGGCTTTGCACGATACGGTCGGCGAAAGCGCTATCGCTCATGGTTTGCTCCAGTTCCGGCAGGTGCCATCAAGGCTGTCCATTGTGCCAGTGAATCGGGTCGGGCGTGGCTGCGGATTCGCGGGTCGTTCGGTAGCACACTACCTATAGCAGCGTTTTTCCCGGGGCGGTCTAGCCTCTTATGGTGCTTGCTGTAGCAGTTGCGCACCACGAATGTGCAGTTCCGTTACGCAGGCTGTTACAGGGCGGTTGCACGTAAACACGCACAGGGGTTGCAATGATGGCATCAAGTGGTTGCGCCTTACTTGTCCGGAAGGTAGCTCTTTGTGTCTGGCAAGCGGTTGCACGACCCGGAAAGAAGGCACGCGATCGCGAGCCGGAAAACCGCACTGCGCGTTTTATTCGAATAAAAAACCGATGGCACGGCCCTTGCTCTACGCAAATTGCTGAAACAAGTTGCTGAAGTCTGCTTTGAAAAGAGTCACGCCAATCAAAAAAACATCAGGAGCACCACCACATGTCGCAGACGTTTTACAAGAAAGGCTTTCTTGCCCTCGCCGTGGCCGCGGCGCTGGGCGTTTCTTCGTATGTCCAGGCCGATCTGAAGATTGGTGTCGCAGGTCCCATGACCGGTGCCAACGCAGCCTTCGGCGAGCAGTACATGAAAGGTGCCCAGGCTGCGGCCGATGCAATCAATGCCAAGGGCGGCGTCAACGGCGAGAAGATCGTCCTGGTCAAGGGCGACGATGCTTGCGAACCCAAGCAGGCCGTGGCCGTGGCCAACCGTCTGGTAGACCAGGACAAGGTAGCTGGCGTAGTGGGTCACTTCTGCTCGTCCTCGACCATCCCGGCTTCGGAGGTCTACGACGAAGCGGGCGTGATCGCCATCACCCCGGGCTCCACCAACCCGCAGGTCACCGAGCGCGGCCTGGGTGCCATGTTCCGCATGTGCGGCCGTGACGACCAGCAGGGTATCGTTGCTGGTGACTACATCATCGATGTGCTCAAGGGCAAGAAAGTGGTGGTCCTGCACGACAAGGACACCTACGGCCAGGGCCTCGCCGATGCCACCAAGGCACAGCTGGAGAAACGCGGCGTCAAGCCCGTGCTGTACGAAGGCCTGACCCGTGGCGAGAAAGACTTCAGCGCCGTGGTCACCAAGATCCGCGCCGCCGGTGCCGATGTCGTCTACTTCGGTGGCCTGCACCCTGAAGCCGGCCCGCTGGTTCGCCAACTGCGTGAGCAGGGTCTGAAAGACGTGGCGTTCATGTCCGACGACGGCATCGTCACCGACGAACTGGTCGCCACCGCCGGCGGCGCGCAGTACACCAACGGCGTGTACATGACCTTCGGCGCCGACCCGCGCCTGCTGCCCGACAGCAAGGAAGTGGTGGAGCAGTTCCGCAAGGGTGGCACCGAGCCGGAAGGCTACACGCTGTACGCCTATGCCTCGATCCAGGCCCTGGCCGCCGGCTTCGAGGGCGCCAAGTCGAACAAGGGCGAAGACGCCGCCAAATGGCTCAAGGCCAACCCGGTGAAAACCGTGATGGGCGAGAAGAAGTGGGACAGCAAGGGCGACCTGACCGTCTCCGACTACGTGGTCTACCAGTGGGACGCCAACGGCAAATACCACCAGCTGGAAAAACAAAAATAACAATGGCAACCGGCCCGGGCGCCTCCTGCCCGGGCCGCTGCCCGGTTCAGCGCCGTACCTGTCTTTTCTCGTAGATCTGCACAAACCTGCGCTGCGAGGGCCGCTTCGCCCGGGGCCCGCCGTAGTCGGCGCTTGTGCAATCTCAAATACGTGAGATTGCGTTATGGATGGAATTTTCCTGCAGCAACTGATCAATGGACTGACCCTCGGGTCCGTCTATGGTCTGATCGCCATCGGCTACACAATGGTCTATGGCATCATCGGCATGATCAACTTCGCGCACGGCGAGGTGTATATGATTTCCGCCTACCTGGCGGCGATCAGCCTGGCATTGCTGGCCTATTTCGGTATCGAGTCCTTCCCGCTGCTGATGCTGGGAACGCTGTTGTTCACCATCGTCGTCACCGGGGTCTACGGCTTTACCATCGAACGCATCGCCTACAAACCCCTGCGCAACTCCACCCGGCTGGCGCCGCTGATCAGCGCCATCGGTATCTCGCTGATCCTGCAGAACTACGCGCAGATCAGCCAGGGCGCCCGCCAGCAAGGCGTGCCGACCCTGCTCGAAGGTGCCTGGCGTTTCGACGTCGGTACCGGCTTCGTGCAACTGACCTACACCAAGATCTTCATCCTCATCGCCGCGTTCGCCGGCATGGCCCTGCTCACCTATGTGATCAAGTACACCAAGCTCGGCCGCATGTGCCGTGCCACCCAGCAGGATCGCAAGATGGCCTCGATCCTGGGGATCAACACCGACCGGGTGATTTCCTACGTATTCGTCATCGGTGCGGTGATGGCTGCCCTGGCCGGGGTGCTGATCACCATGAACTACGGCACCTTCGACTTCTATGCCGGCTTCATCATCGGCATCAAGGCGTTCACCGCCGCGGTACTCGGCGGTATCGGCTCGCTGCCAGGCGCCATGCTCGGCGGCATCGTGCTGGGCATCTCGGAATCGCTGTTCGCCGGCCTGGTCAACTCCGACTACAAGGACGTGTTCAGCTTCTCCCTGCTGGTGCTGATCCTGATCTTCCGTCCCCAGGGCCTGCTGGGTCGCCCGCTCGTGGCTAAGGTGTGAACATGTCCACTGCCAAGACTGCTTCTTCCGGTTTCGATATCAAACGCACCTTGATCGACACCATCGTTGCCGGCCTGCTTGCCCTGATCGTCTTCGGTCCGGTGGTGGGCGTGGTCCTCGATGGCTACAGCTTCAACGCCGAGCCGAGCCGCGTGGCCTGGCTGGTAGGTGGAGTGATGGCTGGTCGCCTGCTGATCAGCCTGTTCCTCCAGACCGACGCCGGCAAGCGCATGGCCCATGGCTTCGAAAGCGGTGGCTCGGGGTGCATGTGCTGGCGCCGGACTACAAGTCGCGCCTGCGCTACATCATCCCGGCGTTGATCGTCATCGCCATCGTCTTCCCGATCTTCGCCAACAAGTACCTGCTGACCGTGGTCATCCTCGGCCTGATCTACGTGCTGCTGGGGCTCGGGTTGAACATCGTGGTGGGCCTCGCCGGCCTGCTCGACCTGGGTTACGTGGCGTTCTATGCCATCGGCGCCTACGGCCTGGCCCTCGGCTATCAATACCTCGGCCTGGGCTTCTGGAGCGTGCTGCCGCTGGCGGCCATCGCTGCGGCACTGGCGGGCTGCATCTTGGGCTTCCCGGTGCTACGGATGCACGGTGACTACCTGGCGATCGTGACCCTGGGCTTCGGCGAGATCATCCGGCTGGTGCTGAACAACTGGCTGTCGTTCACCGGCGGCCCGAACGGCATGCCGGTGCCTTCGCCGACCTTCCTCGGCCTGGAGTTCGGGCGCCGGGCCAAGGATGGCGGAGTACCGATCCACGAGTTCCTCGGTATCGAATACAACGCCAACCTCAAGTTCATCTTCATCTACGCCGTGCTGTTCATGGTCGTGCTGGCCGTGCTGTACATCAAGCACCGCCTGACGCGCATGCCGGTCGGCCGTGCCTGGGAAGCCCTGCGCGAAGACGAAATCGCCTGCCGTTCCATGGGCCTGAACCATGTGCTGGTCAAGCTCTCGGCCTTCACCCTCGGCGCCTCCACCGCCGGGCTGGCTGGGGTGTTCTTCGCCAGTTACCAGGGCTTCGTCAACCCGTCCTCGTTCACCTTCTTCGAGTCGGCGCTGATCCTCGCGATCGTGGTGCTCGGCGGCATGGGCTCGACGGTCGGCGTGGTGATCGCCGCCTTCGTCCTGACCGTGGCCCCGGAACTGCTGCGCAGTTTCTCCGAATACCGGGTGCTGCTGTTCGGCGTACTGATGGTGCTGATGATGATCTGGCGACCGCGCGGACTGATCCGCATCAGCCGCACCGGTGTGGTCCCGCGTAAAGGAGTGGCGCCATGAGCGACGACGTGATTCTCTCGGTCGATAACCTGATGATGCAGTTCGGCGGGATCAAGGCGCTGAGCGATGTCAGCCTGAAGGTCAAGCGCAACGATATCTTCGCCCTGATCGGCCCCAACGGCGCGGGCAAGACCACCGTGTTCAACTGCCTGACCGGGTTCTACAAGGCCAGTGGCGGCAGGATCGAACTGAACGTGCGCGGCTCGCACACCAACGTGATCCAGTTGCTTGGCGAGCGTTTCCAGTTGGGCGACTTCGTCTCGCCGAGCCGCTTCCTCACCCGGCTGCGCTACAAGATGTTCGGCGGAACCCACCTGGTCAACCGCGCCGGCCTGGCGCGGACCTTCCAGAACATTCGCCTGTTCCGGGAAATGTCGGTGGTGGAAAACCTGCTGGTGGCGCAGCACATGTGGGTCAACCGCAACCTGCTGGCCGGCGTGCTCAACACCAAGGCCTATCGCAAGGCGGAAAGCGACGCCCTCGACCATGCCTTCTACTGGCTGGAAGTGGTGGACCTGGTGGATTGCGCCAACCGGCTCGCCGGCGAACTGTCCTACGGCCAGCAGCGCCGCCTGGAAATCGCCCGGGCCATGTGCACGCGGCCGAAGATCATCTGCCTGGACGAACCGGCTGCCGGCCTCAACCCGCAGGAAACCGAGGCCCTGAGCCGGATGATCCGGGTGTTGCGCGACGAACATGACATCACCGTGGTGCTGATCGAACACGACATGGGCATGGTCATGAGCATTTCCGACCATATCGTCGTGCTCGACCACGGCAACGTCATCGCCGAAGGCAAGCCGCAGGACATCCGCAACAACCCGACCGTGATCGCCGCCTACCTGGGTGCTGACGAAGAGGAGCTGGTATGAGTGCACCCATTCTCGAACTGCAGGACCTGGACGTGTTCTACGGGCCGATCCAGGCGCTGAAAAAGGTCTCGCTGCACATCGACGAAGGCGAGACGGTCAGCCTGATCGGTTCCAACGGCGCCGGCAAATCGACCCTGCTGATGTCGATCTTCGGCCAACCGCGGGCGGCGGCCGGCAAGATCCTCTATCGCGGTACCGACATCACCCACAAGTCTTCGCACTACATCGCGTCCAACGGCATCGCCCAGTCGCCGGAAGGACGGCGGGTGTTCCCCGACATGACCGTCGAGGAAAACCTGATGATGGGCACCATCCCCATCGGCGACAAGCATGCCGACGAAGACATGCAGCGCATGTACGAACTGTTCCCGCGGCTCAAGGAGCGGCGCAACCAGAGGGCCATGACCATGTCCGGCGGCGAGCAGCAAATGCTCGCCATCGCCCGGGCGCTGATGAGCCGGCCGAAGCTCTTGTTGCTGGACGAACCATCGCTGGGGCTGGCGCCGATCGTGGTCAAGCAGATCTTCTCGACCCTGCGCGAGCTGGCGAAGAGCGGCATGACCATCTTCCTTGTCGAGCAGAACGCCAACCATGCGCTGAAGCTGTCGGACCGGGCCTATGTGATGGTCAACGGGCAGATCCGCCTGAGCGGCACGGGACAAGAGTTGCTGGTCAACGAGGAGGTGAGGAACGCCTATCTCGGCGGGCACTGATAGTGCTGTGTCGTTCTTGATGGCCCCATCGCCGGCAACGCCGGCTCCCACAGGTTGGACTGCACCGCAAACCTCGTGGGAGCCGGCGTTGCCGGCGATGGGGCCTTCAGGTTATGCAAGGAACTCAAGGCAAACCCGGACAGTCGTACCCCGTGTACCGTTTCGACGCTGCACAAGGAACCCATGCGATGTCCCACCGTTCCCCGATTTTCCCCGCGATCCTCGCCTGCGGCCTGCTGTTCGGCAGCCTGGCGGCGCAGGCCGAGGAAGCGGCCAAGGTCCAGATCGATTCTTCCGCTTCGTCTTCCGACAACCTCGCCGCGATCCACCGCGAATCCGGCATGACCCATTCACTGCACGACTCCGGGGTCAGCGTGGCCGACCTGAAGAAGATGCGCGACACCCTCAACCAGAACGCCAGTGACCTGCAGGACCTGCGCCGCACCGTGGACGAGCAGACCCGGCAGATCGGCGAGCTGCAACGGCGCCTGGAAGACACCAACCGCAAGGTGCAATAGGGTTTCCAAGGAATGTGGAAAAGTCCCTCTGACAGAGGGTGGCGATACGCCATAACTGCGCGGCAAACCCTTGTTTTCACTGCAATTGAAGTTGTCCACGATTCGTGTGGAAGTGCTTGTGGGTAACTTGGTGATGATCGTCTGGAGGCCTTGTAAAACGAGGCCTGTGCGGCATTGCTCGTTTTTTGTACAGTTGCGCGACAAGACCTTGAACAGGCTTTTGTCAAGGCGTTTTCAGAAGATTGAAGGAGCATTTCGCTATTATCCAAAGCCTGTGGATAACTCTGTGAACAAGCCTTGGAAAGACCCATCCGGGTCCCAGCGCTGAAGGGTTTTGCCCACAGCAGCAGCGTTTCCCATGCGCGCTGATGATGCAGTGCTGCACAGTTGCCCCCAATCTGTGTGGAAGGCCCTGTGGATAAGGTGCGCATAGCCGCGCCGGACCCTTCTGGCATAAGGTTTTGCGGGCGTTGTTCAGTTTTTGAGCAGTGGCAGGATCACTTGCTCCATGGCCATTGGCCGGGCATGCTGCATGGCCTGCCGTCCTCTTGCCGTGATCCAAGGAGATACCCATGACTTCCACCGTATTCATCACCGGTGCCACTTCCGGCTTCGGCGAAGCCTGCGCCCGCCGTTTTGCCGAGGCCGGCTGGTCGCTGGTGCTGACCGGTCGCCGCCAGGAGCGTCTCGACGCGCTGTGCGCAGAGCTCTCGAAAAAGACCCAGGTGCATGGCCTGGTCGTGGATGTGCGTGACCGCAAGGCCATGGAAGAGGCGATTGCCGGCCTGCCACCGGCCTTCGCCAAGCTGCGCGGACTTATCAACAACGCCGGCCTGGCCCTCGGCGCCGACCCTGCGCCGCAGTGCAACCTGGACGACTGGGAAACCATGGTCGACACCAACATCAAGGGCCTGATGTACAGCACCCGCCTGCTGCTGCCGCGGCTGATCGCCCATGGCCGTGGCGCGACCATCCTCAACGTCGGTTCGGTGGCGGGCAATTACCCGTATCCGGGCAGCCATGTGTATGGCGGGACCAAGGCCTTCGTCGGGCAGTTCTCGTTGAGCCTGCGCTGCGACCTGCGCGGCACCGGGGTGCGAGTGACCAATATCGAGCCGGGACTGTGCGAGAGCGAATTCTCGCTGGTGCGCTTCGGTGGCGACCAGAGCCGTTACGACGCCACCTACGCCGGCGCCGAAGCGATCCAGCCGCAGGACATTGCCGAAACCATCTTCTGGATTCTCAACCAGCCGGCGCATATCAACATCAACAACCTCGAGCTGATGCCAGTGAGCCAGGACTGGGCCGGGTTCTCGATTACCCGCAAGGACTGAGTTGCCCTTGAGGGCCTGATCGCTGGCAAGCCAGCTCCCACAGGTACGGTGCATGCAGAACCCTGTGGGAGCTGGCTTGCCAGCGATAGCGTCAGATCAGGCGCTGCAAGCCTTGCAGACAGGTCACCAGGTGATAGGGCGTAGTCGAAGGCATATCACTTCTGCTCACTACACCTTGAGCATCCCGACACTCATACCACCCCCCCTCATGCAGGAACCGCTGGCGCAGTACCTCAAGCTGCCCCACCAGCTTCTCCCCGCCATCCGCCCGCAAGGTCAGCGCCCGCATGTACTCGGCCTGGGCCCAGATGCGCTGGGTGGCATCATGCACCTCGCCATCGGCATCAAGCATCGCCAGTACCGCACCGTCCTTCACCCCGCGCTCCTCGGCAAAGGCAAAGGCCCGCTCCAGCGAAGCATGCAGCTCCGTGCCCTTGAGCAAAGGTGAAGTTTCCAGCAACCAGTACCACTCGAACTGGTGCCCCGGTTCGAACCAGTTATCCACAGCCCCGCGCGGTTTTTCCAGCATCACCCCGTGCGACGGGTCGATGAACTGCGCCTGCATGCCATCGGCCAGGGCCAGCAGCGCGGCCTGCACTTGCGCATCCTCACGCACGGCCAGGGTGGCAAGGAACGCCTCGGCCAGATGCATCAACGGGTTCTGCAACGGGCCGCTGCCCAGGCCAGACCAGTCTTCGCCGAGGCTTGCCTCATACAACCCGTCGTTATTGGTGAAGCGCTCGGTCACGACACTGAGGGCGGCGTTCAGGGTCGATTCCGCCAGGCTGTCACGGCTTTTGTCCCAGTAGTGGGCACAGGCGAAGACGATGAACGCGTGGGTGTACAGGTCCTTGCGCCGGTCCAGCGGCTTGCCCTGGGCATCGACGCTATAGAACCAGCCGCCATGCTCGGCGTCGTGGAAATGCCGGTTCAGCGAACGGAACAGCGCCGCAGCGCGTTCACTGGCGCCGGGCTGGTCGATACGGCTGCTGAACAGGTACAGCTGGCGGGCGCAGGCCATGGCCCGATAGCGCTGCACCGGCATCGGCCGGTGTGCGGGGTCGAGCGCCTCGAAGGGCAGGGCCATGTCCGGGTTCCAGCCCGGGCCTTCCCAAAGCGGCACGATGTGCCGGTCGAAGTGTTGCTGGGCTTCAGCGAGCAGGGAAGACAGGGCGGGGGAAAGTTCGGACATGGAAAAGGCTCGTCGCCGTCATTGCGTTGGCGCGCATGGTAGCAGGAAATTTCCCCGTGGCGCCGGGGTCAGGCCGGGTTGCCCAGGCCTTGCCAGTGCCGTGCGCCAACGAAGATGAAGCGCAATTGCTGGACGATCTTGGCCTCTGCGCTGAGCTGGCCCTCATCCAGGACCGCAGGTGGATCGATCAGCTCCGGCAGGGTGGCGAACACGGTTTTCACCACCAGGTCAGCCATGACGGCCAGGGCCGGCGCATCCAGGTGCTGCCAGCGCTGCATGCTGCCGAGGTCGGCGGCGAGGTCGGAGGCGATGCCTTCGCGCAGGCGGGCAATGGCCTGGCGTACGGGCTGCGAACCGCCGTACTGCTCACGGGCGAGAAACAGGAATTGCGCCCGGTTGGCCGCGACCACGTCGAGAAAGATGCGCACCGAGGCATCGGTGATGCCGCCCAGTTCGATTTCGTTGTAGCGAACGCGGCGGATGGTCTGGCGGAAGGTTTCGTTGACCTCGCGGACCAGTGCCAGGCCCAGTTGGTCCATATCCTCGAAGTGCCGGTAGAAGCCGGTGGGCACGATGCCGGCGGTGCGGGCCACTTCGCGCAGGCTGAGGCTGCCGAAACCACGGCCGCTCTCCATCAACTGGCGGGCTGCGTCCAGCAGTGCGTGGCGGGTCTGTTGCTTCTGTTCGGCGCGCGGCAGCATGGCGGGTTCGTTCGTGTGAAACGGGCCCTGCACTCTAAAGGCCGGGGCCGGAAAAACAAAGCCCGGTCAGTTGACCGGGCCTCGGAGGGGAGAGGACTGCGCGCGGGTAGCTGTTGTTTTCGCGCATAGGCATCAGCTCACCCGGTTGTTGCGTTCGATCACTCGGTCGGAACCGCCTTCGGCAACGCGGTTGGCACGTTCGATGGCACGGTCGGAACCGCCTTCGGCGACACGGTTGGCGCGGTCGATCACACGGTCACCACCACCTTCGGCAACCCGGTTGGCACGTTCGATGGCGCGGTCGGAGCCGCCTTCGGCAACCCGGTTGGCACGTTCGATCACACGGTCCGAACCGCCTTCAGCCAAGGTGTTCAACGGCTGGGAAACAGTGGCCGAACTGGAACGGGCTTCGGCGGACAGGTGTTGATCGGCGGCCGGTACGGCGAAGGCACTGGTGGCCAGGACAGAGAGAGCAAGGCTGAGCAGCAATTGGCGTTTCATGGTTCGGATCTCCTTGGGGAGGGCAACTAAGTGGGTACGGGGCCAATGCTACTCTTGGAAATTGGATAGAAAAGTTCATAAAGATAATGGTAACAATCAACGGCATTGATATATTCCCCCGGCCGCTCTAGCCCGCGCCTTTCCCGAGTGTGTTAGTAGGAATTGACCAGGCCATTCGGGCGAAACCCCTCGCCGTTTCGTCAGTCCCAAGTACAAGTGCGTGGTTCACGCACCCCTGCCTTGCTGTCACAGGAGAACCGTGCAATGACGCGCCCCGCCAAAATCGCCACCTGGATCCTGGCCAGCCTTGCGCTGATCCTGGTGCTGCTGGTGATCTTCATCGCCACTTTCAACTGGAACCGGGTCAAGCCGTTTCTCAACGAAAAGGTCTCGGAGGCCTTGCACAGGCCCTTCGCTATCAATGGCGATCTCTCCGTGCACTGGCGCCGCCAGCCCGAGGAGGGCGGCTGGCGGGCCTGGGTGCCGTGGCCGCAATTCACTGCCCAGGACCTGACCCTGGGCAACCCGGAGTGGCTCAAGGAGCCGCAGATGGTCGGTCTGCAGCAGGTGGATTTCCGTCTCTCGCCGCTACCGCTGCTGGCGCAGCGCATCGTCATTCCGCGCATCGACCTCAAGCTGCCCACCGCCAGCCTCAAGCGCCTGGCTGATGGCCGGGCCAACTGGACCTTCGATTTCGGGCCCAAGGATGAAAACGCCGAGCCATCCAGTTGGGTGCTGGATATCGGTGCCATCGGTTTCGACAAGGGCCAGGTGGCCTTCGATGACGCCACCTTGAAGACCAATGTCCAGGTGCAGGTCGATCCCTTGGGCAAGCCGATCCCGTTCGGCGACATCGTCGGCAAAAGCGCCGCCGAGAAGACCGCCAAGGAGCACGGCAATGCCCAGGACTACGCCTTCGGTTTCAAGGCCAAGGGCACCTACAAGGGCGAGGCGTTGACCGGCGAAGGCAAGATCGGCGGCCTGCTGGCCCTGCAGGATGCGACCCAGCCGTTCCCGGTGCAGGTGGACGTCAGCATCGGCAAAACCCGCGCTATCGTGGCCGGTACCCTGACCGATCCACGTAATCTCGGGGCGCTCGATCTCCGCCTGAAGCTCTCCGGCGCCAGCCTCGCCAATCTCTATCCGTTGACCGGCGTGACCCTGCCGGACACCCCGCCGTACCAGACCGACGGGCACCTGATTGCCAAGCTGCACGAGCCGGGCGGAGCGCTGTTCCGCTATGAAGGCTTCAATGGCAAGATCGGCGACAGCGACATCCATGGTGATCTGGCCTTCGTTTCCAGCCAGCCGCGGCCCAAGCTCAGTGGCAAGCTGGTGTCGAATCAACTGCTGTTCAAGGATCTCGCGCCGTTGATCGGTGCCGATTCCAACGCCCAGCAGAAAGCCCGTGGCGGCGCGGCGAAGCAGCCGGGTGACAAGGTGCTGCCGGTCGAGGAATTCCGCACCGAGCGCTGGCGGACGATGGATGCCGACGTGGCCTTCACCGGCAAGCGCATCGTGCAGACCGAGGAACTGCCGTTCACCGACCTCGACACCCATGTAATCCTCGACGACGGCCTGTTGCGCCTGGAGCCGCTGTCGTTCGGTGTTGCCGGTGGCAAGCTGGCGATGCAGGTGCGCCTCGACGGACGCACCACGCCCATGCAGGGCCGGGCGAAATTGACCGCGCGGGATCTCAAGCTCAAGCAACTGTTCCCGACCTTCGAACCCATGAAGACCAGCTTCGGTGCATTGAATGGCGATGCCGATATCAGTGGTCGCGGCAATTCGGTGGCAGCCCTGCTGGGTACCGCAAACGGCGATCTGAAACTGCTGATCAACGACGGTGCGGTGAGCCGCAGCCTGATGGAGATTGCCGGCCTTAACGTTGGCAACTACGTGGTTGGCAAGCTGTTCGGTGATAACGAAGTCAAGATCAATTGCGCCGCTACCGATGTGGGGATCAAGAACGGCCTGGCGACTACCCGGCTGTTCGTATTCGACACCGAGAACGCGGTGATCTACGTCACCGGCACGGCCAACTTCGCCACCGAGCAACTGGACCTGAAGATCAATCCGGAATCCAAGGGCCTGCGCCTGTTTTCGCTGCGTTCGCCGTTGTACGTACGCGGTTCGTTCGCCAATCCGTCGGCAGGCGTACAGGCCGTGCCGCTGGCCTTGCGCGGGGCAGGAATGGTGGCGCTGGGCGTGGCGGCGGGTCCGGCGGCCGGGTTGCTGGCGCTGATCGCTCCGAGCAGTGGCGATGAGCCGAACCGTTGCACGCCGTTGCTGGAGCAGATGCGGGCCGGGAAAGCGCCCAAGACGGTGAAGTAACCGAGGGCCCTATCGCTGGCAAGCCAGCTCCCACAGGTCCGGTGTATGCAGTTGAGCTGCGCCCCGGATGTTGGACACTTTTGTCTAAAGCTATGCGGCTTGTGCTCTGTACGCTACAGGGCTCAGGCCGCCGAGCTTCATCTTGATACGTTCGTGGTTGTAGTAGCGGATGTAATCATCAATCCCAGCGCGTAATTGCTCGATGCTCTCAAATTTCTCGCGGTAGAAATACTCCGACTTCAGCGTGCCGAAAAAGCTTTCCATCGCCGCATTGTCCAGGCAGTTGCCCTTGCGCGACATGCTCTGTTCCAAGCCCGCTTCTTTCAAGCGCTGGCGGTAATCCGGATAGCGATAATGCCATCCCTGATCTGAGTGCAGCATCGGCTTACTGTCAGCCGGCAGCTTCTCCAGCGCTCGTTCAAGCATCGTTCCCACCAGGGTGTAACGCGGCCGAGTATCCGTTTGATAGGCCACGATCTCCCCGTTGTACAAGTCCAGAACTGGCGACAGATAAAGCTTTTCTCCAGCCACCTTGAACTCGGTAACGTCTGTCACCCATTTCTGATTCGGCTGATCAGCAGCGAACTCCCGGTTCATGGTGTTCGGCGATGCTTCGTCCATCAGCCCTCTGTACGACTTGTATTTCTTCGGTCGTACCGTGCACTTGAGGTCCAACTCGCCCATGAGGCGGCGCACTTTCTTGCCGTTGATCACGTGCCCTTTCTGGCGCAGCGCAGCGGTCATGCGACGATAACCATACCGGCCCCTGTGGTGCTCCTGAATGCCCCGCATCGCCTGTTTCAGTGGAGCGTACTTATCCTCGGCGCCCTCGTCCCCGAAGTAGGTGTAGTAAGTGCTACGAGGCAAACCAGCAGCGATCAGCAGGTATTTCAGCCTGAACTGTCGGCGCAGCGCGGTAATCAGCTGGGCTTTTTCCTTGCTGCCCGGATCTGCCTGAGCTTCGCCTCCTCTAACTCCTCGAGCTTTTTTAGGTAGGCGTTCTCCGCTTCAAGCATGCGAACTTTCTCTAGTAACTCTTTGGGCGAGAGGTCCTCGTTACGCACGGCTGCAGGCTTGGAGGACTTGGCGGAAGGCTTAGGCATGGTGCGGGTTGAACTCTTTTCTACAGAAAGCTGGTTTGCGAGCCCGTCACTGTAATACTGGCGCAGCCATCTGCCCAGCTGACTAGAGTTACCTAGGTTGAACAACGCTGCGGCGGCGCGCTGAGAAAGACGGTCATTTAGCATGCGGTGAAGCACCGTAATCTTGAATTCGGCGCTGTGGCGCTGATGGCGACGCTCAAGGCTGGACCTGCCGTGTTGCTGATAGGCCACGACCCAACGGCGAAGCAAGGTGGGATCTATCTGGAACTGGTTCGCCACATGACGGAAACCTCGGCCTCGCTTGAGGAAGGCTTCGATGGCGGACAACTTGAACTGCTTTGAATACTTGGTCATGCAAAACACCCCGGTGTTGGATTTTTTGTCCAACATCCGGGGCGCAGCTCAAGTACCTGTGGGAGCTGGCTTGCCAGCGATGAGGCCCTCAAGGGCAATAGAGAATCAGAGGCCTTGCAGCAGGTCCGCCATGTCATCCGCATGCTCTTCTTCCTGAGCCAGGATGTCCTCGAAGATGCGCCGCGTAGTCGGATCGCTGTCGCCAATGAAGCGCACGATCTCACGGTAGCTGTCGATGGCGATCCGCTCGGCCACCAGGTCCTCCAACACCATTTCCTTCAGGGTGGTTCCCGCCACGTACTGGGCATGGGAATTCTTGCTCAGGTTGTCCGGGTTCAGGTCCGGCTCGCCGCCCAGTTGCACGATGCGCTCGGCCAGCTTGTCGGCATGCTCCTGCTCCTGGTTGGCATGCTCCAGGAACTCCGCCGCCGCGACGCTCGCCTTGATCCCGCTGGCCATGTAGTAGTGGCGCTTGTAGCGCAAGGTGCAGACCCACTCGGTGGCCAGCGCTTCGTTCAGCAGGCGCAGGATGGTCTGGCGGTCGGCGGTGTAGCCCTCGGTCACGGCGCCTTGCTCCACATGCTGGCGGGCGCGTTCGCGAAGGGTTTGGACATCGGTCAGTTCTACGGTGCTCATGATTTTCTCCAGGCTGGAAAACGGGCGCGCCGCGCTCTGGGGGCGCGGTCGCTACATCAGGTACGAGTACGGCGAAGCGGCAAAAGTTTTATCAGCCGCGGCCTTCGCGTCGGTCTTGTTCGCGTTGTTCGCAGGTTTTGAAGCCCTTGTCGTCGACATGCCCGGTGGCGTCGAAGCGCACGTAGTAGGGCTGTTGATGGCCTTCCTTGTTGAGGATGTAGTTATTGCAGGTACCGCCGTTGGGCAGGTCGATGACCGTGGACGGGCTGCCGCCGATAGCGATGACCTTCTGCATGGTCATGCCGTTTTCCACTTGCTTGACCAGCGGCTGGTCACGGTAGGTGACGTGATCCACCGGATTTTCCGGATTGCTGCTGCAACCGATCAGGGTGGCGCTTGCCAGAAGTGCTGCCAGGGCGTGCTTGTACATGGTCGTGCATCCTCGTGGTGGGCCGTCGTGGGCCGATATCGGTTTGGAACCGCAAGCGGCGACGGGAGTTCGATTGCGATTGCCATCGTTTCGCCTGTAGGGTTGGCCGATCACTTCACGAACCGGGAGCCGTCATGTCGCAAGCGCTCGCCACGCGTTATCCCCTGGTGCTGGTGCCGGGCATGCTCGGCTTCGTTCGCCTGCTGCTGTATCCGTACTGGTTCGGCATCGTCAGGGCCTTGCGCCGCGGTGGGGCGCAGGTTTACCCGGTCCAGGTGTCGCCGCTGCACAGCACCGAGGTGCGCGGCGAGCAGTTGCTGCGAATCATCGAGGACCTGCGCCAGCGTACCGGGGTGGACAAGGTCAATCTGCTCGGCCACAGCCAGGGCGCCCTGACTGCTCGCTATGTCGCGGCGAAACGCCCGGAGTGGGTGGCCTCGGTGACCTCCATCGCCGGGCCCAACCATGGCTCGGAACTGGCCGACCATATCGAGCGCGAGTACCCGGGCGATTCGCCGCGAGGACGCGTGCTCAAGGCCGTGCTGCATGGCCTGGCCTGCTTGATGGGCGTCCTGGAAACCGGCTGGAAGGGCCCCAGGTTGCCCATCGACGTGCATGCCTCGCACCTGTCCCTGACGTCCAGCGGCGTCGCCCGTTTCAACCAGCTTTATCCACAGGGCTTGCCGGATACCTGGGGCGGAGAAGGCGCGGCCGAGGTCAATGGTGTGCGCTATTACTCCTGGTCCGGGGTACTCAAGCCAGGCATCACCGATCGCGGGTTGAACCGCCTGGATGGCAGCAACCGTTTCTGCCGCCTGTTCTCACGCACTTTCGTACGTGAGCGAGGGCAGTGCGACGGCATGGTCGGGCGCTTCAGTTCACATCTGGGGCAGGTGATCGGCGACGACTATCCCCTCGACCACCTGGACATCGTCAACCAGTCCCTCGGTGCGGTGGGCAAGGGCGCACAGCCGGTGAAGCTGTTCCTTGAGCACGCCGCGCGGCTCAAGGCGGCGGGCTGCTAGGCCTGGCGAGAGATGTAAAAAATCTTGTCTAAACTCCACTGACGGCCGCGCCTCCATCGCGGCGATCAGGAGAGTCACCATGAAGATGTTGCGTGTGCCGTTGCTGTTGCTGGGCCTGCTCATGGCGTCACAGGGCTTCGCCGCTACCGCCCAACAGGAAAAGATGAAGACCTGCAACGCCGACGCGACCGCCAAGGCGCTCAAGGGCGATGAACGCAAGGCGTTCATGAGCGACTGCCTCAAGGCCAAGGCCCCTGCGACCCAGCAGGAAAAGATGAAGACCTGCAACGCTGACGCCACCGCCAAGGCGCTCAAGGGCGATGAGCGCAAGACCTACATGAGCGACTGCCTGAAAAAGAAATGACCTGACCCGCCCGCGCGCCATTGCTCTGGAGCAATGGCGCGCTGCTCGCCGTCGCCCACCCCCTATGCCTGTTCACAGAAGGCTGGCAGACTGCCGCCTTTGTCGTCTTCGGCTGTCTGAGGTTGTATGACTTTTACCCAGCGTCAGGTCGTGCTGGCCAGTTGGATCATCATATTCACCGGCTTGCTGCTGGTATTGCCACTCAAGTTATTGCCGAGCCTGCTGGCCGGATTGCTGGTGTTCGAGCTGGTCAACATGCTCACGCCCAAGCTCCAGCACGTGATCGCCGGGCCGCGTGCGCGCTGGCTGGCGGTGGCCCTGCTTGGCACCTTGGTAGTCAGCACCCTTACGCTGATCTTCGCCGGGGCCATCAGCTTCCTTTTGCACGAGGCGGAAAACCCCGGGGCCTCCCTGGACCGCTTCATGCTCCTGGTAGACCAGGCTCGCGGCCAGTTGCCGCCGTTCATCGACGCCTATCTGCCGGCGAGCGCCGCAGAGTTCAAGGTCGCCATCGGCGACTGGCTCAAGACTCACCTGGGCGAACTGCAACTGGTGGGCAAGGGGGCGGCGCATATGTTCGTCACCCTGCTGATCGGCATGATTCTCGGCGCCATCGTTGCCTTGCAGCGGATTCCCGATATCTCCCGGCGCAAACCGCTGGCGGCGGCGCTGTTCGAGCGCCTGGCGCTGCTGGTGCAGGCGTTTCGCAACATCGTCTTCGCGCAGATCAAGATTTCCCTGCTCAACACGGCATTCACCGGGGTGTTCCTTGCCGTGGTGCTGCCACTGTTCGGCGTGCATCTGCCGCTGACCAAGACCCTGATCGTGCTGACCTTTCTGCTTGGCCTGCTGCCGGTGATCGGCAACCTGATGTCCAACACCCTGATCACCATCGTCGGCCTGTCGCTGTCGGTATGGGTGGCGGTGGCGGCGCTGGGCTACCTGATCGTCATCCACAAGGTCGAGTACTTCCTCAACGCGCGGATCGTCGGCGGGCAGATCAGTGCCAAGTCGTGGGAGCTGCTGCTGGCGATGCTGGTGTTCGAGGCGGCGTTCGGGCTGCCCGGGGTGGTGGCGGGGCCGATCTACTATGCCTACCTGAAGAGTGAGTTGAAGCGGGTGGAGCTGGTCTGAAGCCTTGTGCTGACTGACCCGGCCCTATCGCTGGCAAGCCAGCTCCCACAGCCTGTGGGAGCTGGCTTGCCAGCGATGAGGCCCTCGAGTCAGGCGCCGTAGCGCTTGCGCGCCTCGATCGCCAGCCCGCTGCCGATGCTGCCGAAGATGTTGCCTTCCACATGCCGCGCGTTCGGCAGCATCGCCGCCACGCTCTGGCGCAGTGCCGGGATGCCGCTGGAACCGCCGGTGAAGAACACCGTGTCCACCTGGCCCACGCTCACGCCGGCCTTGAGCAGCAGCTCGTCGACGCTGCCGCGTACGCGCTCCAGCAGGTTGTCGATCGATGCTTCGAACAGTGCCCGGGTCAGGTCCACGTGCAGGTCCTTCTCGATCCGGCTCAGGTCCACCAAGCGATTGTCGGCATGGGTCAGCTCGATCTTGGTCGCTTCCACTTCCATTGCCAGCCAGTGCCCGGCGCGCTGGTCGATCAGCTTGAACAGGCGATCGATGCCCAGGGTGTCCTCGATGTCATAGCGCATGCTGCCCAAGGCCAGTTGCGATTTCTGCGAGTACACCGAGTTGATGGTGTGCCAGGTGGCCAGGTTGAGGTGGTAGCTGGTGGGCATCAGCGCCTGGCTTTTCATCCGGCTGCCATAGCCGAACAGCGGCATCACGCCTTGCAGGCTGAGCTGCTTGTCGAAGTCGGTACCGCCGATGTGCACGCCGCCGGTGGCGAGGATGTCGTCGTGGCGATCGTCGAGCATATGACGCTCGGGGGCCAGGCGAATCAAGGAAAAGTCCGAGGTACCACCGCCGATGTCGACGATCAGCACCAGTTCCTCGCGCTCGATCCCCGACTCGTAGTCGTAGGCCGCCGCGATGGGCTCGTACTGGAAGGACACGTCCTTGAAGCCGATCTTGCGTGCCACTTCGGCCAGGGTGTCCTCGGCCTCCTGGTCTGCAGCCTGGTCGTCATCGACGAAATGTACCGGACGGCCCAGCACCACCTGCTCGAACGCGCGGCCGGCATTGGCTTCGGCGCGCTTTTTCAGCTCGCCGATGAACATCCCCAGCAGGTCCTTGAACGGCAGGGCAGTGCCCAGCACGCTGGTGTCATGCTTGATCAGCTTTGAACCGAGCAGGCTCTTCAGCGATCGCATAAGACGACCCTCGTAGCCTTCCAGGTATTCGTGCAGGGCCAGGCGACCATAGACCGGGCGGCGTTCCTCGATATTGAAGAACACCACCGAAGGCAGGGTGATCTTGCCGTCCTCGAGAACGATCAGCGTCTCTTCGCCGGGACGATGCCAGCCGACGGTGGAGTTTGACGTGCCGAAGTCGATACCACAGGCACGGGCCGGGGATGCGTGATTCATGGAAACGGTTCCGGGGGAAAAACGGCCGCGCAGTGTATGCCAGTTGCGCACAGAATCAAGACCGATTATCTGCCGCGCGACAACACCCCGGGCACCTTGAAAGGCTATGCTTGACCCCAATCTTCAGAGGCAGTGCATTTAACCGACGGTGATTCCTTCGATGGATTTCAAAGACTATTACAAGATACTGGGCGTCGAGCCGACGGCGGACGACAAGGCGATCAAGACCGCCTACCGCAAGCTGGCCCGCAAGTATCACCCGGACGTCAGCAAAGAGCGTGACGCCGAAGAGAAGTTCAAGGAGGCCAACGAGGCCTACGAAGTGCTCGGCAGCCCGGACAAGCGCGCCGAATACGATGAGATCCGCAAGTACGGCGGCCAGCATGGCCGGCCGTTCCAGGCCCCGCCCGGCTGGGAAAGCCGTGGCGGCGCCGGTGGCGGTGGCTTCGGTGGTGGCGATTTCTCGGATTTCTTCAGCTCGATCTTCGGATCGGCCGGTCGTGGCAACGGCAATCCGTTCGGCCGTGGTCAACAGCAGCGCAGCAGCGGTCGGCGAGGTCAGGACGTGGAAATGGAACTTGCAGTGTTCCTTGAGGAAACCCTGGCCAACGAATCGAAGAAGATCAGCTTCCAGGTGCCCCAGTACAACGCCATGGGCCAGCGCACCGGCGACACCACCAAGACCCTCAACGTCAAGATCCCCGCCGGGGTGACCGACGGCGAGCGCATCCGCCTCAAGGGCCAGGGCGCGCCGGGTGTTGGAGGCGGGGCGAATGGCGACCTGTACCTGGTCATCCGCTTCGCACCTCACCCGCTGTTCGATGTCGAAGGTCATGACCTGATCATCACCGTGCCCCTGGCGCCGTGGGAAGCGGCTCTGGGCACCAAGGTGGAAATGCCGACCCTCACCGGCAAGGTCAACCTCACCATCCGCCCGGACAGCCAAAGCGGCCAGCGCCTGCGGATCAAGGGCATGGGCCTGGCCAACAAGCAGGGCCAGCGCGGCGACCTTTACGCGCAGCTCAAGGTGGTGATGCCGGCGCAATCGGATGCCGCCACCCGTGAACTGTGGAACAAACTGTCGGAGAAGGCCGGGTTCAACCCGCGAACTCAATGGAGTAAGTGACCATGAGTAGCACCCTGATCGTTCAGCTGGACATGCGTACCTTTTGCCAGGAGGCCGACCTTACGGCCGATTGCGTGATGCAAATCGTCGAACACGGCATCGTTGAACCATCGGGGCGAACGCCTGAGGAATGGCTGTTCGACGACCGCTCGCCGGTTCTGGCCAAGCGCGCCGCGCGGTTGCACGCGGAGCTGGAACTGGAATGGGAAGGCGTTGCGCTGGCGCTGGAGCTGCTGGAGGAAGTGCAGCAACTGCGCAGCGAGAACGTCATGTTGCGCCAGCGTCTGGGGCGGTTCGTGCAGTGATCTTTCGGGCCTCATCGCTGGCAAGCCAGCTCCCACAGGTTCAGCGGTGCACGCGGTCCCTGTGGGAGCTGGCTTGTCGGATCGCCGCACCGCAGCGATGAGGCCCTGAAGAACACCATCAATTGGGCGGCAAAGCCCCCGGATTCAACACCAACTGCATAAAGGTCAGATCCAGCCACCGCCCGAACTTCACCCCCACCTGCGGCATCTCGCCGGTCACCCGGAATCCCAGCCGCTCATGCAGCCGGATCGAAGCAGCATTGCCGCTCTCGATCGCCGCCACCATCACATGCTTGCCACACTGGCGCGCCCGCTCGATCAGGGCTTCCATCAACGTCGGCCCCAATCCGTGCCCACGCTGGTCGGCGCGGATATACACCGAATGTTCCACGGTATGCCGGAACCCTTCGAAAGGCCGCCAATCGCCGAACGAGGCGTAGCCAGCAACTTCTCCCGCGTCGTCCACGGCGACGATGACCGGGTATCCCTGCGCCTGTCGCCCGTCGAACCAGGCCTGCCGGTTCGCCAGGTCCACCGGCTGTTCGTTCCAGATCGCCGTGGTGTTGAGCACGGCGTCGTTGTAGATGGCGCGGATACCCGGCAAATCGGCGGGGCTGGCGTCGCGGAAGGTGTGAGGCATGGCAGTTGTCCACAGGGTAGGGCAGGGCGCCAGATTAAATGGTTACCAGCCCGCGCACACCTTCGGCTTCCATGTTTTCGCCACGGCCCTGCTGGACGATCTCGCCCCGCGACATCACCAGGTACTGGTCGGCCAGCTCGGCGGCGAAGTCGTAGAACTGCTCCACCAGCAGGATCGCCATGTCGCCGCGGGCCGCCAGTTTGCTGATCACCGCGCCGATTTCCTTGATCACCGAGGGCTGGATGCCTTCGGTGGGTTCGTCGAGGATCAACAGCCGCGGACGACTGGCCAGCGCCCGGCCGATGGCCAACTGTTGCTGCTGGCCGCCGGAGAGGTCGCCGCCGCGCCGGTGTTTCATCTGCAGCAGCACCGGGAACAGCTCATAAATGAACTCGGGCACTTTCTTCGCCTCGCTGGCGCCGAAGCGCGACAGGCCCATCAGCAGGTTTTCCTCGACGGTGAGGCGCGGGAAGATCTCGCGGCCCTGGGGCACGTAGGCGATCCCGGCCTGGACCCGCTGGTGCGGCTTGAGCTGGGTGATAGCCTGGCCTTCCCAGCTGACGCTGCCGTCGCGGGCCGGCACCAGGCCCATCAGGCAGCGCAGCAGGGTGGTCTTGCCCACGCCGTTGCGCCCGAGCAGGCAGGTGACTTCACCGACCTTGGCCTCGAACGACAGGCCGCGCAGGATATGGCTGCCGCCGTAGTACTGGTGCAGGGAATCGATTTTCAGCATGTGTTATTCCTTGGGAACTGTGTGGAACCCATCGCTGCGGTTCGGCGGTCCGACAAGCCAGCTCCCACAGGTCCGGTGCATGCAGGACCCTGTGGGAGCTGGCTTGCCAGCGATTGGGGGCAACTCGGTCCAAAGCCGGTCACCGCCCTAGATAAACCTCGATCACCCGATCATCCGCCTGCACCTGTGCCAGCGACCCTTCCGCCAGCACACTGCCCTGGTGCAGCACGGTGACGTGGTCGGCGATGCTGCCGACGAAGCCCATGTCGTGCTCCACCACCATCAGCGAGTGCTTGCCGGCAAGGCTCTTGAACAGTTCGGCGGTGAACTCGGTCTCGGCGTCGGTCATGCCGGCCACCGGCTCATCGAGCAGCAGCAATTGCGGGTCCTGCATCAGCAGCATGCCGATCTCGAGGAACTGCTTCTGCCCGTGGGACAGCAGCCCCGCCGGGCGATTGCGCGAAGGCTCCAGGCGAATGGTGGCCAGCACCTCGTCGATCCGCGTGCGCTGCTCGCCGCTGAGCCGCGCGCCGAGGCAGGCCCATACCGACTTGTCGGTCTTCTGTGCCAGCTCCAGGTTCTCGAACACCGTCAGCGCCTCGAATACCGTGGGCTTCTGGAACTTGCGGCCGATCCCGGCCTGGGCGATCTGCACTTCGCTCATGCGGGTCAGGTCGAGGGTGTCGCCGAACCAGGCCTTGCCGCTGGTGGGGCGGGTCTTGCCGGTGATCACGTCCATCATGGTGGTCTTGCCGGCGCCATTGGGGCCGATGATGCAGCGCAGCTCACCGACGCCGATGTACAGGTTGAGGCCGTTGATGGCCTTGAAACCGTCGAAGCTGACGTTGATGTCTTCCAGGGTCAGTACCGTGCCATGGCGGGCATCGAGGCCCGGCGAAACCACCTGGCCAAGGCCGATGGCGTCGCGGCCGCTGCCTTCGTCAATGATCGGCTCCAGCATGAATTCGGGATGGATCGACGGGAATCTCATTGTTCGCCCCTTTTCTTCAACAGGCCGACCACGCCCTTGGGCAGGTACAGGGTGACCAGGATGAACAGCGCACCCAGGAAGAACAGCCAGAATTCCGGAAACGCCACGGTGAACCAGCTCTTCATGCCATTGACCAGGCCGGCGCCGAGCAGCGGGCCGATCAGGGTGCCGCGTCCGCCGAGCGCGACCCATACGGCCGCTTCGATGGAGTTGGTCGGCGACATTTCGCTCGGGTTGATGATGCCCACCTGCGGCACGTACAACGCACCGGCCAGGCCGCAAAGCACGGCGCTCAGCACCCAGATGAACAGCTTGAAGCCGCGCGGATCGTAGCCGCAGAACATCAGGCGGTTTTCGGCGTCGCGCAGGGCGGTCAGCACCCGCCCGAACTTGCTCCGGGCCAGGCGCCAGCCCAGGTAGAGGCTGGCGACCAGCAGCGCCACGGTAAGCAGGAACAGCACCGCCCGGGTGCCCTGCGCGGTGATATCGAAGCCGAGCAGGGTACGGAAGTTGGTGAAACCGTTGTTGCCGCCGAAGCCGGTCTCGTTGCGGAAGAACAGGAGCATCCCGGCGAAGGTCAGGGCCTGGGTCATGATCGAGAAGTACACGCCCTTGATCCGCGAGCGGAAGGCGAAGTAGCCGAACACCAGGGCCAGCAGCCCGGGTGCCAGCACCACCAGGCACATGGCCCAGGCGAAGTGCTGGGTGCCGGCCCAGTACCAGGGCAGCTCGCTCCACGACAGGAAGCTCATGAACGCCGGCAGCCCGTCGCCGGCGGCTTCGCGCATCAGGTACATGCCCATGGCGTAGCCGCCGAGGGCGAAGAACAGGCCGTGGCCGAGGGACAGCAGCCCGGCGTAGCCCCAGACCAGGTCCAGGGCCAGGGCGACGATGGCGTAGCAGAGGATCTTGCCCACGAGGGTCAAGGTGTAGGCCGAGACCTGCAGGGCGTGGCCGTCCGGCAGCAGCGAAAGCAGCGGCAACGCGACCAGTACCAGCAGGACGACGGCGCCGATGGCCAGGGACAGTTTCGGTCCGGCTTTTTGCGTGGCGGTGACAAGCAGAGGCTGGTTCATCAGTCGATTACCCGTCCCTTGAGGGCGAACAGGCCTTGCGGGCGTTTCTGAATGAACAGAATGATCAGCGCAAGGATGAGGATCTTGCCGAGCACCGCACCGATCTGCGGTTCCAGCAGCTTGTTGGCGATGCCCAGGCCGAACGCGGCCCAGAGGCTGCCGGCCAGTTGCCCGACGCCGCCGAGTACCACCACCAGGAAGGAGTCGATGATGTAGCTCTGGCCGAGGTCAGGGCCGACGTTGCCGATCTGGCTCAGGGCCACGCCACCCAGGCCGGCGATGCCCGAGCCGAGGCCGAAGGCGAGCATATCGACGCGCCCGGTCGGTACGCCGCAGCAGGCTGCCATGTTGCGGTTCTGGGTCACGGCACGCACGTTGAGGCCCAGGCGCGTGCGGTTGAGCAGCAACCAGGTCAGCAGCACCACGAACAGGGCGAAGCCGATGATGACGATGCGGCTCCACGGCAGGACCAGGTTCGGCAGCACCTGAATGCCGCCGGACAGCCAGGCCGGGTTGGCGACTTCCACGTTCTGCGCGCCGAAGACCAGGCGGATGGCCTGGATCAGGATCAGGCTGATGCCCCAGGTCGCCAGCAGGGTTTCCAGTGGACGGCCATACAGATGGCGGATCACCGTGCGTTCCAGGGCCATGCCGACCCCGGCGCTGACGGCGAAGGCCACCGGCAGCGCCAGCAGCGGATAGAACTCCAGCGCGCCGGGGGCATAGCGCTGGACCATGATCTGCACCACATAGGTGGTGTAGGCACCGAGCATCAGCATCTCGCCGTGGGCCATGTTGATCACGCCGAGCAGGCCGAAGGTGATCGCCAGGCCAAGGGCCGCGAGGAGCAGGATCGAACCAAGGGACAGCCCGCTGAAGGCCTGGCCGAGGATCTCGCCGACCAGCAGCTTGCGCTTGACCTGGGCCAGGCTGGTTTCCGCGGCGGTGCGCACTCCGGCGTCACTTTCCACGGCCGGGTCGAGCAGGGCTTCGAGGCGGGTGCGGGCCATGGGGTCGCCGGTCTCGCCGAGCAGGCGCACGGCGGCGAGGCGCACCGAAGGCTCGGCGGCGGCCAGTTGCAGGTTGGCCAGGGCCAGGCCGAGAGCGGCGTGGACGCTGTCGTCCTTTTCCGTGGCGTACTGGCGGTCGAGGAAGGCGACCTGGGCCGGTTGCGCGGTTTTTTGCAGCTGCTGCGCGGCCTGCAGGCGGGTAGCCGGGTCGCCGCTGAGCAACTGATGGCTGGCCAGGGCGTTGTCCACCAGGCCGCGCAGGCGATTGTTCAGGCGCAGCTTGCGGTTGTCGTCGGGGCTGATGCGGCCTTGCTGCAGGGAGGTGAGCAGGGCCAGCCGGGCAGGATCGGGTTGCGCTGCCCATTCCTGGAGCAGGCGGGCCTGGTCGTTGGGCTTGGCGGCGGCGAAGTATTCGGCTTCGCTGGCGTGCGCGGCCAAGGGCAGCAGCAGGCACAGGGAAAGCAGGAGTCGGTAGAGGGCCTTGGGCATGGAGCGGGGTCCCTTTTTTGGTAGGGGGAGGTGCGGTGTTCTTCCGGGCCTCATCGCTGGCAAGCCAGCTCCCACAGGTCCGGTGCATGCAGGACCTTGTGGGAGCTGGCTTGCCAGCGATTGGACCTCAGGGGATCAGTTGCCCTTCACGGCATAATCCGGCCGCTTGTCATTGCCCTGGATGAACGGACTCCACGGCTGCGCCCGCAGTGGCTGCTCGGTCTCCCAGACCACGTTGAACTGCCCGTCATCCTGGATTTCGCCGATCATCACCGGCTTGTGCAGGTGGTGGTTGGTCTTGTCCATGGTCAGGGTGAAGCCGGACGGCGCCTTGAAGGTCTGCCCGGCGAGGGCTTCGCGGACCTTGTCGACATCGGTGCTGCCGGCCTTCTCCACGGCCTGCGCCCACATGTGGATGCCGACGTAGGTAGCTTCCATCGGGTCGTTTGTCACCGCCTTGTCGGCGCCCGGCAGGTTCTTCGCCTTGGCGTAGGCCTTCCAGTCGGAAACGAATTGGGTATTGACCGGGTTGTCCACCGACTCGAAGTAGTTCCAGGCGGCAAGGTGACCCACCAGCGGCTTGGTATCGATGCCGCGCAGCTCCTCTTCACCCACCGAGAAGGCCACGACCGGTACGTCGGTGGCCTTCAGGCCATGGTTGGCCAGTTCCTTGTAGAACGGCACGTTGGAGTCGCCGTTGACCGTGGAGATGACCGCAGTCTTGCCGCCGGCGGAGAATTTCTTGATGTTGGCGACGATGGTCTGGTAGTCGCTGTGGCCGAACGGGGTGTAGACCTCTTCGATGTCCTTGTCCGCCACGCCCTTGGAATGCAGGAAGGCGCGCAGGATCTTGTTGGTGGTGCGCGGATAGACGTAGTCGGTACCGAGCAGGAAGTAGCGCTTGGCCGCGCCGCCTTCCTCGCTCATCAGGTACTCAACGGCCGGGATCGCCTGCTGGTTCGGCGCCGCACCGGTGTAGAACACGTTCGGCGACATTTCCTCGCCTTCATACTGCACCGGGTAGAACAGCAGGCCGTTGAGCTCCTCGAACACCGGCAGCACCGACTTGCGCGACACCGAGGTCCAGCAGCCGAACACCACCGCGACCTTGTCCTGGGTCAGCAGCTGGCGACTTTTCTCGGCGAACAGCGGCCAGTTCGACGCCGGGTCCACCACCACCGGCTCCAGCAGTTTGCCGTTCACCCCGCCCTGGCGTTGATCTGCTCGATGGTCATCAGCGCCATGTCCTTGAGCGAGGTCTCGGAAATCGCCATGGTCCCGGACAGGGAATGCAGGATGCCGACCTTGATGGTCTCGGCGGCCTGGATGCTCCAGCTCAGGCCCATCGCGGCGATGGATGCGCTGAGGGTAAAGGCCTTGATCAGACTGCGACGCTTCATGGGTGCTCTCTCCGTTGAGTTCGTATTGGCGGTAAGGCAAATGGCGACTGCGCGGATAGAGCGATAGCAAAGGCTATGCCGGATTGTGTACAGGCTCTGGAACAAGGGTTTCGGCGGATTGTGCGCTGGCGGTGCACCGCCCTGGAGCCCAAGGCGGTGGCACGGTGCAGGCTGTTGCGCCCAGATGGTGCGCAATAGCCAGCAAGGGAAGGATCAACCCCGGGGAGCGTCGATCTGGCCGCGCGGGTGGCGGCGGCTGCGGACGAACTGATAGGTCACGGTGAGGATCAGGAACCAGATCGGGGTGACCATCAGTGCCTGGCGGGTGTCGGTCTCGAAGCTCAGCAGCACCAGGATGAAGGCGAAGAACACCAGGCATGCCCAGCACATGAAGCGGCCGCCGGGCATCTTGTATTTCGATGCCGCGTGCAGTGCTGCGCGCTGTTTGCGGTAGGTCAGCCAGGACAGCAGGATCAGCGACCAGACGAACATGAACAGCACCGCCGATACGGTGGTGACCAGGGTGAAGGCTTCGACCAGGTCGGGGATCAGGTACATCAACGCCGCGCCCAGCAGCAGGCAGGTGCAGGAGAAGTACAGGCCGTTGGCCGGCACGTCACGGTTCGACAGCTTCTCGAAGGCTTTCGGTGCATCGCCTTCCTGGGCCAGGCCGAAGAGCATGCGGCTGGTGGAGAACACGCCGCTGTTGGCCGAGGACGCGGCCGAGGTCAGCACCACGAAGTTGATCACCGCCGCCGCGGCCGGCAGCCCGGCCAGGACGAACAGCTCGACGAACGGGCTCTTGTTCGGCACCACGTCGCGCCACGGAGTGACGGCCATGATGGCGATCAGGGCGAACACGTAGAACATGATGATGCGCAGCGGGATCGAGTTGATCGCCCGGGCAGGGTGCGCTCCGGGTCCTTGGCTTCGGCGGCGGTGGTGCCGACCAGCTCGATGCCGACGAAGGCGAACACGGCGATCTGGAAGCCGGCGAAGAAGCCCATCAGGCCGTGGGGGAACATGCCCTGGTCGTTCCACAGGTTGCCCAGGCTGGCGGTATCGCCATTGGGCGACTGGAAGCCGCTGACCACCATATACAGGCCGGTGCCGATCAGGCCGAGAATGGCAACGATCTTGATCATCGCGAACCAGAACTCGATCTCGCCGAACAGCTTCACGGTGATCAGGTTCAGCGACAGCAGCACGCCGACGCAGAGGATCGCCGGTATCCACTGCGGCAGGTCGGGAAACCAGAACTGCGAGTAGGAGGCGATGGCGATCACATCGGCGATGCCGGTGATGACCCAGCAGAACCAGTAGGTCCAGCCGGTGAAATACCCGGCCCAGGGGCCCAGCAGGTCGGCGGAGAAGTCGATGAAGGATTTGTAGTTGAGGTTCGACAGCAGCAGCTCGCCCATTGCCCGCATGACGAAGAACAGCATGAAGCCGATGATCATGTAGACGAAGATGATCGAAGGTCCGGCCAGACTGATGGTCTTGCCCGAGCCCATGAACAGACCGGTCCCGATGGCACCGCCGATGGCAATCAACTGGATGTGTCGATTGGTCAGGTTGCGTTGCAGGTGATGTTCCTGCGCGTCCTTTGTAATGTCTTGATTCATTGCGTGCATTCCATAAATCGCAGTCTTCTTGTATGTGAAGCGGCGGCTAGGCTAACACGCTAGCCTGCGGGGCAGCCGCGACAAGATGACTCGACTTTAGGCGGACGCCTTGTGGGAGCTGGCCCTGGCCACCAGCAGGCGCTTGCCGAACACCCGGTCCAGTCCCCACACCACCAGCATCGACAGCCCCACCAGCGGGAACGCTACGCCCAGCACGATCATCACCACCGTCGCCACCTTCCAGCGCGGCAGGTCATGACGCAGCGGCGGAACACCGAGGCCGCCTTCGGGCCGACGCTTCCACCACATGACCAGCCCGCTCACCGAGCCGAGCAGGACCATCACGCAGATCAGCAGGATCAGCATCTGGTTGAGCCAACCGAACATCTTCCCTTCATGCAGCATCACCCCCAGCTCCGTGGCCCGGGCGACGGTGCTGTAGTCCTGCCAGCGCACATCCACCAGGACCTTGCCGGTGTACTGGTCGATATGCAGGGTGGCATCGTTGCGCGGGTCGTCGGCGAACACGGCAATGGTGAACACGCCGCTGCCGGTGCTTGGCAGGGTGATGCTGTAGCCCGGCTCGACGCCGCGTTCAGTGGCGATGTCCTCGACCTTCTGCAGGCTGACCTCGGGCGCCGCCGGGCCGCTGTCCAGGTGCATATGACCCTGGTGTTCGGCATGGGCGCCACCAGACTGCGGCATCGGCGTGTTTTCCACCGCCCAGGGCACGGTCTGCCGCGCAGCGGTATTGAGCGTGCGGGCTTCCTGGTCGGATTTCGGTACGTCATTCCACATCGCCGCCGGAAAGCGGTTCCACAGGTCGGCGTACTGCTTGCCCCAGAACCCGGTCCAGGTCATGCCGCTGAGCAGCATCAGCAACAGGACCAGCGAGCCCCAGAAACCGCTGACCGCATGCAGGTCGCGCCACAGCAGCCGTCCACGGGCATTCATCCGCGGCCAGAAGACCCCGGCGAAGCGTCCGCCACGTGGCCACCATAGGTAAAGGCCGGACACCACCAGGACGATGCCCCAGCCGGCCGCCAGTTCCACTACCCGGTCGCCGACGGTGCCGACCATCAGTTCGCCGTGCAGGGCCCGGGCCACGGCCTGCAGGTTGCTTTTGGCGTCCTGCTCGCCAAGTACCCGGCCGTTGTACGGATCGACGAACACGTTGAGTTCCTGCCCTTCGCGCTTGACCACGAACTGCGCGCTGCGGTCGGCCGCGGGTGCCGGCAGGTACTGGCTGACCTGGCCGCCCGGGTAGGCCGCCTGCACCTGCTGCAGCAGGTGATCGGCCGGATGCCGGTGATGGCCGGCCTCGACCACCATCAGCGAGCGGTACATCAGCGGATCAAGTTGTGGCTTGAACAGGTAGATGATCCCGGTGACCGCCAGCAGGATCATCACTGGCGCAACGAACAGGCCGGCATAGAAGTGCCAGCGCCACGCCAGGTTGTAGAAGGAAAACGATGGCTTGCTCATGGAACGCTCCCGAATGAGGGGCGCGGCACGCGGCCGCGCCCGGGCTGGATCAGAAACTCAGGTCGACCTTGGTCCAGAAGGTGCGTCCCGGCTCGTTCACCGTTTCCGTGCCGGAGTAGCCGAAGCCGGCGTTGCCCGCCAGGTTCAGGTGCTCGGCATAGGCTTTGTCGAACAGGTTGTCGACACCGGCACTGAGCTTGAGGTTCTTGCTCACGCGGTAGGCACCGTTGAGCGAGAACACGCCAAAGCCGCCGGACTTGTCGAAGTCCTTGCCGACGATGTTGCCCTGGTTCTCCGACACCCGGTTCTGTGCCGACACCAGGCGCCACAGGGCTCCGGCGCTCCAGGCGCTTTCGCTGTAGGTCAGGCCGAGGCGGCTTTCCAGGGGCGGCATCTGCGGCAGGGCCGAGCCGTCGCTGCTGTTCTTGCCCCAGGCGTAGGCGAGGGTGGCGTCGGCCTTCCAGTTGGAAGTCAGCTGGTAAGCCACGCCCATCTCGCCGCCCATGATCCGCGCGTCGATATTGTCGGCACGCGAGACATTGGCGCCGCCGCTGTAGTCGTAGAGGATGTAATCGCGAACCTGGCCGATGTAGCCGGAGGCCCAGGCTTCGAGGACCTCGGTCTTGTACTGGATGCCGAAGTCTAGCTGGGTGGTTTTCTCCGGCTTGATTGCATCGAAGGCATTGACCGAACCCGTCGGGCCGTAGGTCGGCGAGAACAGCTCCCAGTAGTCCGGGAAGCGCTGGGCATGCCCCAGGCCGACATAGGTGGTGGCGGGAATATCGACCAGGTCATGTTCGTAGCGCAGGAATCCGCTGGGCAGGGTATCGGCGCGGGTATCGCCGGCGGTCGGGTTGGGCATGCTCATCATTCCCGAGCCGGTGCGCTGGCGGAAGTCCTTCGCCGAGGCGCGGTCCAGGCGGGCACCGCTGACCAGGCGATCCTGGCTATTCAGCTCCCAGGTCAGCTCGCCGAACACGCCGTAGTTGTGGAAATCGGCGTCCTTGGTCCAGGGCAGGTTGCCGTAGGTGTTGACCCCCATGCTGCTGCGCTGGCGGTGCTCGTTGGTCTGCGCGTCGATGCCGCTGACCAGGGTCACGTCCTCCCAGCGCCAGGTGCCCTTGATCCGTGCGCCCAGGGTGCGGCGGTCGACGTTGGCCGCCATCGGGCCGGCCATCATCCCGGTGCCGGACGGCGTGCGCAGGCTGTAGTTGTCCATCACATGGTCGGCGTAGTTGTAGTAGACCTGGGCCTCGATCTTGTCGAAGACCTCGCCGATGTTCGACTTCTCGAAGCGCAGGCCGAGGCTCTCCCGTTTGAACTGCGAGCCATCCATGCCGCGTCCGGCGTAGCGGGCCTCACCATCGCCGCGGCCGGCGGTGAGTTCGAGCAGGGTGTCGCTGTCCGGGGTCCAGCCGATGGCGACATCGCCGTTCCACTTGTCCCACTTCGACGGCACGGTGTCGCCATGACCGTCCTCGTAGTCGTCGGAGCGCGACTGGTTGCCGACGAAGCGTACATAGCCTTCCTGGCCGCCTGCAGCCGCATCCAGCACCTTGTCGAAGCGCCCGTTGGAGCCGGCCAGCAGGCTGGCGTTGACCCGGGTGCCGAGTTCACCGAACTTTTCCGGCTCTCGCTCGAAGAGGATGGTCCCGGCCGATGCGCCCGGGCCCCACTGCACCGTTTGCGGCCCCTTGATCACGGTCAGGCGATCGTAGGTTTCCGGGGAGATATAGGAGGTCGGCGCGTCCATGCGATTCGGGCAGGCACCGAGCATCACGCCGCCGTTGGTGAGGATGTTCAGGCGCGAGCCGAACATGCCGCGCAGCACCGGGTCGCCGTTGGTGCCGCCGGAGCGGATCGCCGAGAAGCCGGGGATGGTCTTGAGGTAATCGGCGCCATCGCTGGCCGGTACCGGCTGGCGCGGGTCCTTTGGGTTGGTGACGATGGTCAGCGGCGAGCTGGGCGCCACGGCGGTGATGACGGTGGGGCCGAGTTCGGCCGGCTCGTGGTCATGGCCCTCATGGCCGGTTTCCGCAGCCAGGGCGACCGGGGCGAGCAGGCTGCCGCAGAGCAGCGCGATGGTCCCGCGCAGGGACAAACGATAGACAGGGGTGGAGCTGGACATAGGTTTTCCAACATCGATCGGTCATGAAGGTGCACACGGGCACGGCAGGCTGCCGTCCGCGAAGCACGTTGTTGTCGGTGGTCAGGCGATCGATGTGGCGGGTGGCGCGCGGCTGCGGGCGCCGGGGAAGAAAGCCGGGCGCGGGTGGCCCTGGCGCGGCTGGACGACCAGGCGATTGCCGGTCGCGAGGGGTTCGCTGTTGAGCAGGCTGAGCTGTTGCGGCAGGGCCGGGCAGTGGAAGAACAGGCTGCAATAGCCGCATTTCTCCCACATCACGTGCAACGAGGCATCGCCGCCGTGGTGGTTGTCGCCGTGGTGCCCGCCATCCATGTGCATGCCCGTGCCCATATCCATTTCCATGGGCATGGACGTGCCGTGCTGCATCGGCATCGACTGGGAAACCAGCGGACCGACGAAGATCATCAGCATGGCGAACAGGCTCAGCCAGCCCGCGCGCCTGTTTCCAGGGCGCAGTGGCCGGTGCTGTTCGCTACGGGCGAGGCTCATGGCGAGCGGTAATCAGCGATCAGTGCTGGTGCGCGGAGGTCCCTTCCGGTGGCTGTTTCTGCACCGCAACTTCCACGGTGATGTCGCCGGCCTTCTCGAAGTGCAGGGTCAGCGGGAAGCGCTTGCCGTCGGTCAGCAGGCTGCGAACCTTGGGCTGCATGATCATGACGTGATAGGCGCTGGGGCTGAAGGTCACCTGGCCGTGGGCCGGCACGGCGACGTTCGGTACCTGCTGCATGCGCATCACATCGCCGTTCATCACGTGCTCATGCAGTTCGGAACGGTCGCTCACCGGCGTATCGACGCTGAGCAGGCGGTCGGCCTCGGCACCCTTGTTGTCGATGACGAAATAGGCCGCGACATTGGGCGCGTTCGGCGGCAGCGCCAGGGACCACGGATGGGCGATATGCAGGTTGCCGACGTTGTATTCGTGGGCGCTGACAAAACCTGCGGGCAGCAACAGGGCGGCCAGCAGCAGGGCGTTCTTGAACATGGGACATCTCCGGTCGATTCAGATTGTGCGCGTAAAGAGCGTAGGTGAATCAGACCGAAGGAGAGGCGCGGGGATTGAGCGACGGCCAGCGTTCGCGGGGCGTTGGCTGGGCCGGAGGGCGTGAATCGAGGGCGCTGGCCACGGCATGTTCGGGTAGCGTCAGCTGGGCTGGGGTACCGGGCAGGGCCAGGGCCGGGGCGGCGCCGGAGCAGCACCAGCAATGCTGCATGGCGGCGTGGTCATCGTTGCTCTGGCTGGGGTCGAGCTGGCCGATGGACACGGCGACCAGCTTGGTGCCACCGGTGGAACAGAAGGCGCCCCACAACAATTGCTCGGCGGGTGCCCTGGCGGCGGAGGCGGACAACGGCATGGCCAGCAGATTGAACAGCACTGCGAAGCAGGCGATCCAGGCATGGGCAAGCCGGTGTGCGGGCATGGGGTTGATCCGGTTGGATTTGGATGATGGCTATTTAGCCAGAAGATCCGGGGGAAGTAAAAAACGGGGTGCGATGAAGTGCCGCACTTTGGTGTGGATCTTGAGGGCCCTATCGCTGGCAAGCCAGCTCCCACAGGTCTTGCATGCACCACAAAACCCTGTGGGAGCTGGCTTGCCAGCGATGAGGCCATTGAGGCTCAGGACTTGGTCCGGCCGAGCATCCCTCGCACAGCCTCCTGCAGATCCGCCGGCAGCACCACCATCTTGGCGTTGTCGCTTGCCGCCAGGTTCTCCATGGCATTGATGTAGCGCTCGCCCAGCAGGTACATGGCCGGGGTCACATCCGAGCCGACGGCATTCTTCACCAGGGTGATGGCCTGGGCCGAAGCCTCCGCCAGGTTGACCTGGGCCGCGGCATCGAGCTTGGCCGACTCCTGGCGGGCCTGGGCTTCGAGGATCGCCGCCTGCTTGGCACCTTCGGCACGGGTCACGTCGGCCTTTCGTTCACGTTCGGCGGCCGCCTGGCGTTCCATCGCTGCCTGCATGCTTGGCGACGGCTTGATGTCCTGGATTTCCACCGAGCGCACGGTGATGCCCCAGTCTTCTGTCTGCTCCGACATCGCTTCGCGCAGCCGCGCCTTGATCTGCTCGCGGCTGGACAGCGCTTCGTCCAGGTCCATGGCCCCGACGATGGCCCGCAGCGAGGTCATGGTCAGGCTGGTGACGGCATAGGCGTAGTTCACCACGCCGTAGGAGGCTTTCTGTGGATCGACCACCTTGGCGAAGCACAGTGCGTTGGCGACGATCACCGCGTTGTCGCGGGTGATGATTTCCTGCTGCTGCACGTCGAGGATGATGTCCTTGGTCGGCAGGCGGTAGGCGACCACGTCCATGTACGGAACGAGGATGTTCAGGCCGGGCTTGAGGGTGGTGTGGTAGCGCCCCAGGCGCTCGACGATCCATTCCTCGCCCTGTGGCACGATGCGCACGCCCTTGAACACCGTGACGAGCACGAACAGGGCGATGGTTGCGGTGATGATCAGGCTGGTCATGTCGATTCTTGCTCCTTGATGATGTCCTTGAACCCTGTCAGGCCCTGGCGACCCGCACGGTATTGCCCTCGATGGCGACGATGCGCACCCGCTCGCCGGCAGCGATGTCGCTGCTGGCGACGCATGTCCATTCCTCGTTGCCCAGGATCGGTTTCTGGAAGCGCACGCGGCCCTTGTGGAACTCGGATACCGCCGTGGTCAGCAGGCCGACTTCGCCGAGCACTTCGTCGGCGGTCCAGCGCCTGTCGGCCCGGCGCGGCTTGAACACCTTGAACCAGAGGCCCACGGTCAGCGACGAGAGCACCACCCAGATCACCAGTTCGCTGGCCAGCGACAGCCCCGGCACCAGGCCGGCGATCACCCCGACGGCCACCGCGCCGATGCCGAACCAGATGATAAAGAAGGTAGGCAGCACCAGTTCCAGCAGGATCAGGCCGAAGCCCAGTACCAGCCAGATCCACCATTGCAATTCCATAGTCTGCAGCCTTGCGTTGTGAGGGGATGCCGCATTGGAAACGCTTGCCCGGGTATTGGCAATAGCCGGGCGATTACAGCAAGTGTTCTGTGCCGAGCGCCGCCAGCAGGCTGGCGGGATCGGAAAAGTGCCGGTCGACCACGGGCAGTGCCGGGCGGGCCAGGATCAGCACCGGGACCCCGCGTTCCCGGGCCACCTGCAACTTCGGCTCGGTGGCGCCGCTGCCGCTGTTCTTGCTGATCAGCACGTCGATCCGACGGCGCTCGAACAGCGCTCGCTCGTCCTCCAGGTGGAACGGCCCGCGGGCGCCGATCACCTCGCAGCGTTCGTTGCCGGGGCAGGCGTCCAGGGCACGCAGGGTCCAGAACTGCTCCGGCGGGATTTCGTCCAGGTGTTGCAGTGGCTCGCGACCGAGGGTGAACAGCGGACGTTGGAACGGGCGCAGGGCGTCGATCAGTCCGGCCCAGTCGTGCACTTCGCGCCAGTCGTCGCCCGGCTGCGCCTCCCAGGCCGGACGGCGCAGGGCCCAGCAGGGAATCCCGGCGAGGGCTGCCGCCCGGGCGGCATTGGTGCTGATCTGCGCGGCGTAGGGATGGGTTGCGTCGACCAGCAGATCGATGCCCTCGTTGCGCAGGTAATCCGCCAGCCCCTCGGCTCCACCAAAACCACCCACCCGTACCTGGCAGGCCAGATCGTCCGGTACCCGGCCGACCCCGGCCAGGCTGTAGACATGCCGTGGCCCCAGGCGGCGGGCGATCCGCAGCGCCTCGGCCACGCCGCCCAGCAACAGCAAGCGCCGGCTCATTGCACGCCCGCCTTGCCGACGATGCCGCCCTGGCGGTCGATGGCGAAGACTTCCACCTGCACCTGCGCCGGCACCACGCTGCGGGCGAAGGCCAGGGCATGGGCGCAGACCGCATCGCCCAGTGCTATTCCGGCGGCATGGGCCAGGGCCAGGGCCTGCTGGCTGGTGTTGGCCTGGATGATGGCAGCCTGCAGGTGGTCATCGGCGCCCACCGCAGCGGCCCATCCGGCCAGTTGCGGCAGGTCGATGCTGGAATGGCGGCTGTGCAGGTCCATGTGCCCGGCGGCCAGCTTGCTGATCTTGCCGAAGCCGCCGCACAGGCTGAGCCGCGCAACCGGCACCTTGCGCAGGTGCTTGAGCACCGCGCCGACGAAGTCGCCCATCTCGATCAGGGCGATTTCCGGCAGGTTGTAGACCCGGCGCATGGTGTCTTCGCTGGCGTTGCCGGTGCAGGCGGCGATGTGTTCGTAGCCGTTGGTCTTGGCCACATCGATGCCCTGGTGGATCGAGGCGATATAGGCCGAGCAGGAGAAGGGCCGGACGATGCCGCTGGTGCCGAGGATCGATAGCCCGCCGAGAATGCCCAGGCGCGGGTTCATGGTTTTCAGGGCCAGGCTTTCGCCGTCCTGCACGTTCACCGTCACCTCGAACCCACCGGCGTAGCCACATTCATCGGCAAGCTGCTGCAGATGCGCGCTCATCATGCTGCGCGGCACCGGATTGATCGCCGGCTCGCCCACCGCCAGCACCAGGCCGGGACGGGTCACGGTGCCCACGCCCTTGCCGGCGACGAAGCGTACGCCAGGCTGGTCGAGCAGGCGCACGCGGCTGTAGAGCAGGGCGCCGTGGGTAACGTCCGGGTCATCGCCGGCATCCTTCAAGGTCCCCGCTTCGGCGCCATCGTCATGCAGGCGGCAGAACTCCAGGCGCATCTGCACCTGCTTGCCCTTGGGCAAGGTGATCTGCACGGCATCGTGGGCCTGTCCGGTCAGCAGCAGGCGCGCGGCGGCAAGGCTGGTGGCGGTTGCGCAGCTGCCGGTGGTCAGGCCGCTGCGCAGCGGTGCCGGTTGTTCGGCGCTTTCTTCACGCATCCTTGATGGCTTCGAGCAGGGTGATCGGCAGGGCCTGGCGCCAGGTATCGAAGGCGCCGAGGGGCTGGGCCTGGGCTACGTGGATGCGGGTCAGCTCGCCGCCGTGGCGCTCGCGCCAGTCCATCAGGCGTACCTCGCTTTGCAGGGTCACGGCGTTGGCCACCAGGCGACCGCCCGGGCGCAGTTGCTCCCAGCAATGTTCCAGCACGCCGGGAAGGGTGACGCCGCCGCCGATGAAGATCGCGTCCGGCTGTTCCAGCCCCTGCAGCGCCTGCGGCGCGCGGCCGCGGACCAGTTGCAGGCCAGGAACGCCGAGGGCGTCGCGGTTGAGTTCGATCAGTTGCTGGCGGCCCTCGTCGGCTTCGACGGCCAATGCCCGGCACGCTGGATGGGTGCGCATCCACTCGATGCCGATGGAGCCGCTGCCGGCACCGACATCCCAGAGCAGTTCGCCCGGACGCGGGGCGAGGCGGGCCAGGGTGATGGCACGGACATCGCGCTTGGTAATCTGGCCATCATGGCGGAAGGCGCTGTCCGGCAGCCCGGCCAGTGGCGACAGGCGAGGCGCGCTGGCATCGGCCAGGCATTCGATGGCGAGCAGGTTGAGGTCGGCGGCCGGCCCGTGGTTCCAGTCGTTGGCACTGCCATGCAACTGGCGTTCGGCGGGGCCGCCCAGGTGTTCCAGCACCGTCAGCCGGCTCGGGCCGAAACCCCGTTCGCGCAGCAAGGCGGCAATGGCGGCGGGGCTGCTGCCATCGTTGCACAGCACCAGCAGGCGCTGGCCGCTGTAGAGATGGGCGGCGAGCCGGGCGAGAGGACGGGCCACCACCGAGACGATCACCACCTCCTGCAACGGCCAGCCAAGCCGGGCGGCGGCGATGGAACAGGAGGAAGGCGCGCTTATCACGTCCAGCTCTTCGGCCGGCACCTGCCGCGCCAGGCTGGCGCCGACACCGTAGAACATCGGGTCGCCACTGGCCAGTACGCACACCGGCTCGCCGCGCAGGGCCAGGACGGGCGTCAGGGAAAACGGACTGGGCCACGGCAGGCGCTCGGCTTTCAGGCAGTGCGGCAGCAATTCCAGCTGGCGCGCACTGCCGAACACCTTCACGGCGCCCAGCAGCGCCCGCCGGGCCTGCTTGCCGAGGCCGCCGAAGCCGTCTTCGCCAATTCCTACTACGGTTAACCAGGGCGCCATGCCGATCCTCGTTTGCGGGGCAATCCGACCGGCAGGCTTGGCCCGCCGCCGGGCAAAGCAGGCATAATACCGCGCCTTCCGGCACCCGGCGCCTTTTCCACGATTGACGGACCACCCCTTGAACCCATCCAGCCCAACCCCAGCCCTTCGCCCCTCGGCCTGCCCGGGGTTGTGGCGCATCGTCCAGGCGCTCGATGGCGGAATCTCGCGGATCAAGCTCGATGCCGGGCACCTCGAGGCCGACCAGGCCGAGGCCGTCGCCGCGGCTGCCGGGCATTTCGCCGGCGGGGTGATCGAGGTGACCAACCGCAGCAACCTGCAGATTCGCGGCGTAGGTGACGATCATCAGGGCCTGGTCGCCCGCTTGCTGGACGCCGGCCTCGGCCCGCGGGACGCGGCCGGCGACGATGTACGCAACCTGATGCTCAGCCCCGCCGCCGGCCTGGATCCGGCAATGCTGCTGGACACCCGGCCGCTGGGGGCGCGGATCCTCGATCTGCTGCAGACCACGCCGCGTTTCCATGAGCTGTCGGCCAAGTTCGCCGTGCAGCTCGACGGCGGCGAGAACCTGGCGATGCTCTGGCATCCCCACGACCTCTGGCTATCGCCGCTGCTCCTGGACGACCAGCTGTGGCTGGCCTTCGGCCTCGCTGGCTGTCCCGGGCATGACGCACCGCTGGCGGCGGTACCCCTGGACGATGGCCTTGCGCTGGTGCGGGCGGTGCTGGAGCGTTTTCTCGACCTGGCCGACGCCGGGCAGTCGCGAATGCGCCAGCTCCTTTCGAGCCTGGGCGTGGAGCCATTCCTCGATGGCCTGGCGCTGGACCTGCGCCGCGATAGCGCCGTGACCAGCTGGCGCCGCCAAGGGCTTGACCGTGCCCTGCACCTGGGAATTTATCCGCAGCGACAGCCCGGGCGTGTCGCCGTCGGTGCCTTGGCGCCACTCGGACGCCTGGACGCCGTACAACTGCGTGGGATCGCCGCGCTGGCCCGCGAGCTGGGCGACGGCAGCCTGCGCATGACCCCCTGGCAAAGCGTGCTGCTGCCCAATGTGTCAGCGGCGCAGGCCGAGCGGGTGCTGGCAGGCCTGGCTTGCCTCGGGCTGATCATAGATCCCGCCGCGCCGTTGGCCGGTGTGGTCGCCTGCACCGGCTCGGCCGGCTGCGCCAAGGGCCTGGCCGATACCAAGGCGGATGCCGTGCTGCTTGCCCACGCGCTGTATCGGCGCGGCCCGGTGGGTGGCGTCCACCTGAGCGGCTGCAAACGTTCCTGCGCCATGGCCCACACTGCGCCGAGCACCTTGCTGGCGGTCGGTCCCGGGCGCTACGACCTGTATTTTCACGACCCGGCCCAGCCGGGCCCCGGCACCCTTGCCGGGCGCAACCTGACATTGGAAGAAGCGGGCGCCACCCTGGACGCCCGCCACGGAGCAACCCTCGATGATTGATTACATCCGCGACGGCCAGGAGATCTATCGCAACTCCTTCGCCATCATTCGCCAGGAGGCCCGCCTGGAGCGGATTCCGGCCGACCTGGAAAAGCTCGCGGTGCGGGTGATCCATGCCTGCGGCATGGTCGAGGTGGTGGACGCGCTGCGCTTCTCCGAAGGCGCCGGCAAGGCCGGACGCGAAGCCCTGGCCAAGGGCGCGCCGATTCTTTGCGACGCACGGATGGTCGCCGAAGGCATCACCCGCGCGCGCCTGCCGGCCAATAACGAAGTGATCTGCACCCTGCGCGACGAAAGCGTGCCGGACCTCGCCCGGGAGCTGGGCAACACCCGTTCCGCCGTGGCCCTCGAACTGTGGCGGCCACACCTGGAAGGCAGCGTGGTGGTGATCGGCAACGCTCCGACAGCACTGTTCTACCTGCTGGAAATGATCGATGCCGGCGCGCCGAAACCGGCGCTCATCCTTGGCTTCCCGGTGGGCTTCGTTGGCGCCGCCGAATCCAAGGCGATGCTTGCGGCGGACAGCCGCGGCGTGCCGTTCGTGATCGTCGACGGTCGTCTGGGTGGCAGCGCCATGGCCGCCGCCGCAGTCAACGCCCTCGCCACGGAGGTGGAATGATGCAGGCCCGCGGACGTTTGCTCGGCCTGGGCGTCGGCCCGGCGATCCCGAACTCATCACCCTCAAGGCCTTGCGCTTGCTGCGCGAGGCGCCGGTGGTGGCTTACTTCGTCGCCAAGGGCAAGCGCGGCAATGCCTTCGGCATCATCGAGCAGCACCTGCAAAGCCAGCAGACCCTGCTGCCGCTGGTCTACCCGGTGACCACCGAAGCCCTGCCGGCGCCGTTGTCCTATGAGCAGGTGATCAGCGATTTCTACGACGAAGCCAGCGTGACCGTGGCCGAACACCTGGATGCCGGGCGCGACGTGGCGGTGATCTGCGAGGGCGATCCGTTCTTCTACGGCTCCTACATGTACCTGCACGACCGACTCGCCGAGCGCTACCAGGCCGAGGTGATCCCCGGCGTGTGCTCGATGCTCGGTGGCGCCTCGGTGCTCGGCGCGCCGCTGGTGTATCGCAACCAGAGCCTCTCGGTGCTTTCCGGCGTGCTGCCGCACGACGAACTCAAGCGGCGCCTGGCCGATGCCGATGCGGCGGTGATCATGAAGCTGGGACGCAATTTCCCCAAGGTCCGCGCGGTGCTTGCCGAGCTGGGGCTGGACCGGCGCGCGCTGTACGTCGAGCGGGCGACCATGGCCAACCAGAAGATCGTCGCGCTGGATGAAGTCGATCCGCAGTCTTCGCCCTACTTCTCGCTGATCATCGTTCCCGGCGAAAGGTGGCAAGGCTGATGACCCGACGCGCACCCGCCATTGTCGTGCTCGGCAAGGGCAGCCTGGACACCGCCCGGAAGATCCAGCGCTTCTATCCCGACGCCCTGATCCATGGCCTGGCCGGCCGGGTCGAGGAAGTCGACCGCAGTTACCAGGAGTTCGGCACCACCCTGCGCCAGCTCTACCAACAGGACACGCCGATCATTGCCTTGTGCGCTGCTGGCATCGTCATCCGCAGCCTCGCCAGCGTATTGCTGGAGAAAGGCGCCGAGCCGCCGGTGCTGGCGGTGGCCGAGGATGGCAGCGCGGTGGTGCCGCTGCTCGGCGGGCTGGGCGGAGTGAACGTGATGGCGCGGGAGATCGCGGCCGGGCTGGGCGTCGCTGCGGCGATCACCACCAGCGGCGAGCTGCGTTTTGGCACTTGCCTGCTCAATCCACCGAGCGGTTATGCGCTGGCGGACCTGGAGCTGGGCAAGCGCTTTGTCTCCGACCTGCTGGCCGGGGAAAGCGTGCGGATCGAAGGCGCCGCACCTTGGCTGGACGAGGCCCGTCTGCCGCAGAGCGACGCGGCGCAGTTAACCATCCATGTGGGATGTGGCGAACGTGAGGCAGCGGCCAATGAACTGCTGATCCACCCGCGCTGCGTGCTGGTCGCAGTATCGGCGGTGGTGCCGGAACTGGCGGCCGCGGTGCGGGCTGCCTTGCACCAGGCGAAGATCGCCGAAGCGTCGTTGGCTTGCCTGCTGGCCAACGAGGAGGAGATGGCCGACGCGGCGTTGCACGCTGCGGCTGCCGAACTGGGCGTGCCGTTGCGTTTCGCTGCCGGGGCTTCGACCAGCGACCTGGCCGCCCGGGCCTTGCCGCAATTGCTAGCGCCACAGGCGATCGGCGATGGCCTGGCGCTTGCCGTGGCGGCCGAGCCCATCGACCCGGCAAGTATCGGCCGCGCCCGTGGCCGGGTGGCGGTGATCGGCCTCGGCCCTGGCGCTGCCGAACTGATGGCGCCGGCGGTCAAGGCCGAGCTGGCCCGGGCCAACGATGTGCTGGGCTATGAAACCTATGTGCGCATGGCCGGGCCGTTCCGTGAAGACCAGGTGCTGCACTGCACCGACAACCGCGAAGAACTGCTGCGTGCCCGCCATGCCTTCGAACTGGCGGCGCAAGGGCGGTCGGTGATCGTGGTGTCGTCCGGCGACCCGGGCGTGTTCGCCATGGCCGCGGCGGTGCTGGAAGCGCTGGAAGCGTCGGACGATCCGGCCTGGCACCGGGTAGAGCTGGAGATGCTGCCGGGGATCTCGGCATCGCTGGCGACCGCAGCCCAGGCCGGAGCGCCGCTGGGGCATGACTTCTGCGTGATCTCGCTGTCGGACAACCTCAAGCCCTGGTCGATCATCGAGAAACGCCTCGACCTTGCCGCCCAGGCCGACCTCGCGATGGCCTTCTACAACCCGATCTCCCGTTCCCGTCCGTGGCAGTTGGGGCAGGCGCTGGATATCGTCCGTCGGCATCGCGACCCCGCCACGCCGGTGGTGCTCGGCCGCGATATCGCCCGGCCGGGACAGTCGCTGAAGGTGGTGTCCCTGGGCGAGCTTGTGCCGGAGATGGTGGACATGCGCACGATGGTGCTGGTGGGGTCTTCGACGACCCGGACTTTTGCCCGGGCTGACGGTGGCGAGTGGGTGTATACGCCGCGGTGGTATCCACAGGATTGATGTCGCCTGCTCCGGCCTCATCGCTGGCAAGCCAGCTCCCACAGGAACCGCATGCACCGTGGAACTTGTGGGAGCTGGCTTGCCAGCGATGAGGTCAGTAGCAACAACAGGGTCGGGAAGGCCACGCACACATCGGTTACCACGCCGGCGATGATCAGTTCTGGACGTGGGATGTAGGGGTGTCCGGGAACAAATTCGAGGCGTGGCTTCTGCGGAAAAGTCCACCAGCAAATGCTCAGCAGTTTCACACCTTGCCCTGGGACTTTTCCTATATCCGTCACTGTTGACCAGCATTCAGGATCCCAACGGAATTTCTTCCTCAGGAGATCCGCATGGCCAGCGGCATCGAACTCGTCGCCAATTTTGCCGAGCAGTACCGTACCCAGGACGACTACCTTTACTTGCTGGTGGACGGACAGGCTGAGTGCGCACTGGATCATCTCAGTGTCCCGTCCCTGATCGAGTCGCTGGGTGCCGACGCTGTCACGCGCGTTCTGCGCCCCGACCTGGCCCATAGCCCGGACTACTGTCCCGCGCTTGTCCAACTGGCGAAACCCGGTGAGGCGGCGGCACGGCGCTATCTTGAACTCAGCGCCGACTATGCCGAGTGGGATCTCGTTTACCGCAAGCGTTACATCTGTGGCTGGCTGCTCAGCCCCCAGCCTCTCGACGTCATCGCAAAGCATATCGCGACCCGCTGCGACACTACCGCTGGCGACGATCAAGACCCCTCACCCTGGTTCGAACCGCTGAGACTGGAACTGCTGTTTGCGGCCATGAACACCCGGGCCGGTGAGCTGCTGAGCCCGGTGGGATTCTGGCTGCTCCCGCTCAGTTGGGGTGGTTTTACCCCACTCGCCGGGAGAGCCTGTTGCGGCGAACCGGAGCTCTCGCCAACGGCCAGGCAAAGCCAGCAACTGGCTCCGGTGGTCAACAGGTTCCTCGCCGTCTGGCGTCATGCCCTGCGCAAGCCTCCACGCTTTGCCCCCTGGCTCTGGAAAGGCCCCTCCCTCCTGCCACCCCAGGCTGCCATTCATGGCTTTCGCCTGATCCGCGACGCCCGCCGGCTTGGCCTTGAAGCCAGCAGCGATCTCATCTCCCTCAGCCTGCACCGGGTGTTCTTCCACCCGAATCTGCCCCAGCACCCGGACATCCAGCACGACATCGCCCAGGCGCGAGCCGGGACCCTGGGCCTGCAAAGTCATTTTGCAAGCTACAGCGAGGCCACCTGGCGGCGCATCGTCTATGACCTGCCCCGTGCGGAGGACTACACATGAGTTTCGATCTTCAATTCAATTTCGGCCTCGATCTCGATGCATCGACCCGGGAAGCCGATCCCTTGTCCAGCGGGGGCTGCCGCCTCTGCGAGCGGCAGGGCCTGCCAATCCTGCCCCTGCGTGCGGCCTATGCTCCGGAACCTTGGCATACCCAGGCACTGCCGCTGACCCGCGGTTCCGAGGTCAAGGCCGTACGCATGCATATCGGCCAGCCTCGTACCCTGCGTCGCGGTTTTCTCTATGTGCTGCTCGACCGACGGGAGTGGCAGGCCTACCAGATCACCCCGGAGGGCATGCTGCGTCAATTCCCTCCGTACGAGATCCCCCGGGAGGAGCCAGCCCCGATTCCGTTGCGCTGCATCCGGGCCGACCACGATATGCCCGCCGCCTTCATCAATATCGACACCGACAAGTTTTCCACCGCCTGGCTCGCCATCGCCAACGATCCCTGGCCCGAGACGGTGCTGGATGCCTACTTGCGCGATGGTGCGGCCGGCGGCAGGAAGTTCGGCGAGCGCTTCTACAAGCTCGACCTCAAGACCGCACGGGACGACCCTGCCAGCGTCGGTTTCGCCATGACCGAGCTCAACCTGCAGACCGAGAAGATCCTCGAATACGCCCAGTCGATAGCCGGGGACTTTCGCAGCGTGCACGGCTTTTACGGACGCAACCAACGGCTGCGGGCCTTCAGGGGCTATATCCGTACGCTGATCCAGCGGGAGAAACTGCCCAACGGCGTGCTGGCCCTGGTCCTGCCCGATCCTGTCGGCATGGTGCAGGAGCTCAATGCCCAGCGCCTGGCCCGCTGCCAGGCCATGCAGGAGTGGCGCGCCGAGCCGCAGCGCAACCTGGAGTTCTTCACCTCCCAGGCGTTGCTCGGGATCCGTGACGTACAGCTCGAAAGGGCTGAAGAGCGGGCCATCGAGGAGGCAACGGCAGCCGTCGAGGCACGTAACCAATATAACGCCTCGCCCCAGTCCTACAGGTCACCCTTGCCGAGCCTCGATCTCGAGCAGGAAAAGCAACGCCGGATCGCCGAAGCGCAGACCGATGCAGGCGAGCGGCTCGGGGACCGCTACGACGAACCGGCCCGTAAGCACTTCCAGGACCACTACCAGAAGACCCTGGCGGACTGGCAACGAATCATCGACGACGTCGGCCGGCCCTATGCCGAGCATCACGATGGCGCCGCCTTCCAACTGGCTGCGCTCAACGACTACAGCATTTCTACCCAGGAATCGACCAAGGCCTTTACCCGCATGTTGGCCATGTGTCAGGTCGGCGGCCCGACCGATCTGGTCGAAGATGGCAGGATCGGCCCCACCCAGCGCCTGTGGAAGAACCAGCTGGAGAACCGCGACAGCCTTTACTACCAGGCGCTGCTTGCCAAGGACACGGTGCTGCTCGAGCAACTGACCGATGATTTGCTCAAGGACGAGCGGACCCGCATCTACCACAGCATCAAGAGCTACATCGACACCCCGCAGGGCAGGCAGCTCATGGTCGAGCCCGTGCAGAACGCCATCGGCGACTTGCTCGCGGCCGGTGCCACGGCCAGCTATGCCCTCGGCAAGCAACTGTCGAAGGAGGCCAGGGCACTGGTGGGGCACTTGCATCGGGAGGCCTTGCTGCGTTTCAACGGTGTGCAGGTCACGCAATTGACCATTTCGCTCAAGGTGGGCGAATACCTCAGCTTGCTCAATGAGGTGTTGTACGAAGGAACCGAGCGTGTCATCGCGCAGCTCGACCGGCAATTCCGCAAGCCGGCCGAGCGCAAGGTGCGGGCGATGCTGCTGAAAGGGCAGTTCACGCCGGCACTGGCGAACAGCCATTCCAGGCTGATCGATATCAAGGTCTGGACGCTGGAGAGCGCAGAGTCGCTGCAATCGCGGCTGGATACGTTGCGGGTCGGCCTGGGTGATGGCATCGACGACGCCCTTCGCCACGTCAGCATTGGCAGCACCGCGCTCACGGGAACGATGGATGACCTGGCGCGCAACCTGACCGTCAACGCCGAGGTCGCCCGCCTGCTGGCGCGGGATTCGATGCGCAGCCTGCGCACCGCCGCGCAAGCCACCGGCAACGGCAAGGTGAATCTGGCCCTGGCCCTGGGCAGCCTGTGGTTCCAGCAGGATGCCCTGCTCAGAAGTTACGAAGGCCTGCTCAAGTCGGTGGGCGATGGGGATGCCGAGGCCGCGGCGGCGGTGATGTCGGCTTCGGTCGGAGTGATGGGGGCCGGGGTGGAGGTTGTCGGGGCGACGGTTCATATCCTGCGGCCTGACCTGACCACCCGGGTGATTGGAGTGACAGGGGCTGTGGAACAGCTCGCGATGGGCGCGCGGATCGTGCAGTACGGCGGGGCGTTGGTGGCGATGGCGAGTGCGGTGGAGGGGGTGCAGTATGCGTTGGCGGCTGGGCGGGCAGGGAAGGTTGGTGATCAAGAGGCAAGTGAGGTTTATAGCGGCGCCGCCGTTTCAGCAGGACTTTCAGCCGTACTTGGGATTGGAGGATCCCTGGCTCCGGCTTCACTGGCGTTAGCGCCGCTTGGGTTCGCCGTGCTGTTAGGTCTTGTTGCTTACGGGTTGGCCGTCTTGGCGAAAAAATTGGAGTCAGACCCTGTAGAACTGTGGGCTCGATGTTCCCTCTGGGGGCTTCCAGAGGCACAACGTCGCTGGGCGAAACCAGAGGATATGGACATAGCGACCGCCGCACTTAATGCGGCCTTGTTGGGTATGACCGCAGATGCGGCGATTAACATCAATACAGAGCAGACTGGCGGAGTTCCTGTCGGAGATGCGGTTCCTGCAGGCATCTTCCTGGATTACAAGGTTGTTCTGCCTGGCTACAAAGCTAATGCGTCGAATTACGAGTGGACGTTACAGGTGTTTCGAATTGGAGCCCACTCGGGGGAGATCATCGCACGCGGCCGAGAAGGAGGAGTGAGTGAGCCCTTGCCGGCTCCGGCTTCGAAGAATCCTGACTATCACCCAGAAACTTCGGCGCCGGTCATTCGATACGATGCGGAAGCGGAAACCCTAGAAATCAAAGGCTCCATCAGCTTTTTCGGATCTCTCAGTATTCATGCTCTTGAGCTTGAGGTGTCTTACTGGCCCGACAAGAGTGATGAAGCAGGTGTTGCTCGACTGATTGTAAAGGAAGACAAGATCAGCAAATGGCGGGGATGGAGCTTCGTATGACAGAGCCCAGACTCATCCCTCCATGCCCTGGGTGGCAGGAGGATCTACCCGGCCCTCACGACGTACCGGTCTTGGCCCCGGCGCTAGGGCTTGATACCCCGAATCATCAAGATGAGGTTTTTCTGGAGTTGCCACGCTCGGCGGCTCTTGTTAGGGGAGTGGTGATCTGGTTCGTGCCGGTCACCATTGTTGCCCTTATCTTTTTGGGTATACGGATTTAATGGTTGATGGGGCACCTTTACCCCACCAACCTGATACCATTATCAGATGGTTGATAGATCGACTCCGTAGTTGAGTTCCTCTGCGAAGTCCGGCAGTCCGTAACCGATGGTTTTCTTGTAGAAAGGAGAGACCTTCGCAGTCGGTGCCTTCTTCTTGTGCTTCGTGGTGTAGAGCATTCGTGCCCGCATCACCTCGAAGGAGTAACCGCGCCCTTCACGGTTCTTGTCCTTGGCCAGTCGGTTGATGGACTCCGTGTAAGCGTTGGTGACGGGCATGTCCGTCTCGAAGTAGGTCATGGTCTCTTCGCGCCAGTTTCCCACTGCCCTGACCAGATCGCTCCAGACTTCCTTTTGGCCCTTCGGGATGGTGGCTATCCACTCGTCCAGGGCGGCTTCTGCCTGGAGCCGTGTGGTGGCGTCCCAGATGCCGTAGAAGCGCTCCTTGTGCTCGTAGGCGGCCAGCAGTTGCGGGAACGCGCCTGTCCAGGTCTCCATGATGAGGCGCTCCCGGTCTGAGACTTCGTGAGCGCGTTTCAGCAGGATTTTCCGGTCTCCCTTGAGAGTCCGGCTCTGGGACGGTTTCAGCTCCTTTCTGAGGCCCTTGCGCACTCTCTCTAGGGCATCGTTGGCCATGCGCACCACATGGAACTTATCGACCACGATACGGGCCTGGGGCAGCACAGCCTTGACCGCTGCCCGGTAGGGGTTCCACATGTCCATGCTGACGATCTCGACCTTCTGCCGGTCTTTCAGCTTCATCAGGTAGTTGGTCACCACGTCCTGGCGGCGGGTGGCCAGCAGGTCGAGCAGGGTTCGCTCCTCAATGTTGGTCAGAATGCAGCGGTAGCGCTTGTTCAGGTATAGCTCGTCAATGCCCAGGATGCGGGGCGTCTCGAAGCGGTGCCAGCGCCCCAGGAACTCGGCGCGGGCGTTGAAGATGTCGCGCACCGTCTTCTCGTCCAGGCCGGTCTGTGCCGCCACAAAGGTGTAGGGGTGGTTGAAGGATTCCTTCTCCACGTACTCATGCAGCCGCAGTGTCATACGGAATCCGTCCACCATCTCCGGTAGCTGGGGCCTGAATGTTGTCTTGCAGGCCCGGCAGGTGTATCGGCGGCGGACCACCCAGAGAGTGACCCGCTTGCCGTGGATGGGCAGATCACGATAGGGAACGTCACGCTTGCCGAACCGCACGAACTCACCCTGCACGCCGCACCCCTCGCAGGCTACTGGTGTAGGTGCTTCAAGCCGAAAATGTATGTCTTCATTCTGCTCATCAGAATCCACCAACTGGTACCCAGGAAGGCTTAACGAATTAATCATCTCCCGCCTTGATCAGAAAAACAGGTAGGTGGCGTAACCGGCAATCATCGCCATAGCAAAAATGACTGCTAAAAACGCCGCTAAAAGCTTCAGCGTGAACAAAGAGCGCAACAGAATGAGCTCAGTCAGGCTGGCTCCGGCACTGCCGATGATCAACGCTAGCACCGTCCCGGCACCCACGCCTTTGGCCATCAGAGCCGCTGCCAGAGGTATGACGGCTTCAGCGCGAATATACAACGGCACGCCGATGACAGCGGCAACTGGAATGGCAAAGGGATTATCTGGGCCTGCATACTGCTCCAATAAGTCAGTGGGCATGAAACCATAGATCACGCTGCCAATCGCAATACCGATGAGCAGGTAAGGCAACACATCGATAAAGTCCGACCAAGCTTCCCGCCACACACCACTGTACTTCCCTTCTTTCTTAACCGTGACAGTGGGTTGACTGTCACAGCATTCGCTAGACGTAGAGACTGTTGTCTTCCTATCAGCCCCGCAAGAAGCCGTCTTCGGAGTGGTGTCGCAGCTGTTGGTGCCGCAACTCGATGCGGTCGATGTAGCACTGCACGGGCTTGCTGATGAACTACATCCACTGCTCTCTTGTGTCGCCGTCCGGCGCACATAACGCTCGAAGCCAAGCGTGTGAAGCAGCCATCCGGCACCTACCGCGACCACCAAAGCGGCGAGCACATAGATAGCAGTAAGTGTCCATCCAAACGTGGCAACCAGCAGGCCGACGACGATAGGATTCAGCAACGGAGATGAGAAAAGAAACACCATCATCGGCCCAAAACCGGCCCGTGCCCGAATCAACCCTTTCAACATGGGGATAGTCGAGCAACTACAGAAGGGCGTTATAGCTCCTAAACCAGCAGCAAGAAAATAGCCTCGCTTCCCACTGGAAGTCAGTAACGCTTCCACCTTGGATGGTGGGATGTGACGTTGAAGAACTCCGACCAGCAAGCTAATGCCAATGAATAAAACCGATAGCTCGATAGCGAGAAAGGCGAACATGCCTAGAGCGTCTTGGAGTTGAGATGACATTCAATATTACTCCTATATTTCTAGTATTGTCGAAATGATGTACGCAGCCTACTTGCGTTTATCCGACCTGTCAACTATAATTCTAGAAACATCGAATTATTGGGGCGTGCTATGGATCACGAAAAGGTTGCAGCCAGCTTAGCTGAGCTAGGGAATAGTCACCGACTGTCCGTGTTCCGCTTTCTGGTCAAAGCTGGCCATGATGGGGCTTCGGTCGGAGATATCCAGAAGGGGCTGGGTATTCCTGCTTCGACGCTATCACATCACCTTGCGCGCATGGCCAAGGTAGGGCTGATCCGGCAGGAGAAACATAGCCGCACGATTGTCTGTATACCCGAGTATGGGCACCTAGAGAATTTGATCGGTTTCTTACAAGAGGAATGTTGTGCAGGTGTCCGGATTGCGCATGAACCAGAACCGCTTTGACGCTTGCCCAGCTCTCGCTGTCCTCCCTAGTCAGCATCGCTATGAAGACTCAGGCGAAGGTGGAAACAGAAAATTGGCAGTAGAGTAGGCTGAAGAGGATCAATCAGATAATCCGCTGAGAAAGATTTTCTTCTTTACATCTTTGGCATTTTATCAACCAGAAATTCCGGATACCCATCTTTTTCACGTGGCCATTTCTGACAATTGATCGGGCGCGTAGCGCCGAGATATGGGTAATGTTTGTATCAATATTGTTCATCGGTACTTGGTCAACCTTGTATTTCTGGAAGTCTGATGTCGCTCCACCCCGTGACTTGCCTCTTCGCTTCAACCGAGCCCGCCAACGCCTCTACGCCTACAACTTCAAATACCGCTGGTGGAATCCCTTCGAACGCTGGCAAGTAACCCCAGTAGCCTACGACTGGTCCCAAGTCCGCGCCGAACGCTGGAGCAGGCGTCATGCCACCGCCCAAGGCGGCATCATCTTCCAGTGGGGCGTCGAGCTTTCCATCGTCAAGCCCGGCACCAACGAAGTAATCGACCGCTTCCCCCTTACCGCCATGGGCGCCGACGCCCATGCCTGGGCCTACGTCTGCACCTTCATGCAACAAGGCCCCGAGGCGCTGCCGCCCCCGGCCCGCCTTGGGATCACAACGATGTGCTGTGGTGCAACATCGCCATGCGGCTGGCACCAAAGGTCGAGTGGCCTGCCGATATGGATCTGGAATCGAGAACAGCTCCTTGACCGTAATTGCTCTAAAAACGAAGAAGCCCGCTCTGACCGAGCGGGCTTTCTTCATTCAGCGATCACTTGGCAGTCAATGCCGCGTAGCTGTTCATCAGGTTGCGGTAGTTGGGAATCCGCTGCGACAGCAGGTTGCCCAGCCCTTCGATGTCGTTGCGCCAGTCGCGGTGCAGCTCACAGGCCACCGAGAACCAGTTCATCATCTGCGCACCGGCCTGGGTCATGCGGTTCCATGCGGCTTGTTGCACGGTGGTGTTGAAGGTGCCGGAAGCGTCGGTCACCACGAACACGTCGAAGCCTTCGGCCAGCGCCGACAGGGTCGGGAAAGCCACGCACACATCGGTTACCACGCCGGCAATGATCAGCTGCTTGCGGCCGGTGGCCTTGATCGCCTTGACGAAGTCTTCGTTGTCCCAGGCGTTGATCTGGCCTGGGCGCGGGATGTACGGGGCGTCCGGGAACATTTCTTTCAGCTCTGGCACCAGCGGACCGTTCGGGCCCTGCTCGAAACTGGTGGTGAGGATGGTCGGCAGCTCGAAGAATTTCGCCAGGTCGGCCAGCGCCAGCACGTTGTTCTTGAACTCGTTCGGCGAGAAGTCCTGCACCAGGGAAATCAGGCCGGTCTGGTGGTCAACCAGCAGGACTACGGCGTCGTCTTTGTTCAGGCGGTTGTAGGTGGCGTTGGTCATGGTGGAAATCCTTTTGTTTGAGAAGTGTGTTTTGGGTGGTTGCCGCTAGGTGTGGCCAGATTAGGGGTTTCTCGAAAAGGGATAAATCACGTGGAAACGGTATGACTGTCTGCTTACGGTGGACAATTAAGAGTGCCGGTCAGACGCATCTTGAAACGAACGACCGGGCCAGCCATACTCCCGCAAAGTACGGGACTCCCGTACTCTCCGGCGATGCGAACAGTCATAGAAACACCCACGTTTCAGAAAAATGCCGCCAAGCTGTGGTCTGACGATGAGCGGGTGGCATTCATCGACTGGATAGCACTGAATCCATTAGCTGGTGATGTCGTTCCCGGAGCAGATGGCGCACGCAAGGTTCGCTGGTCCAGGAACGGTTCCGGCAAGTCTGGCGGTACCCGAGTGATCTATTTCAACCTGACTGATGATGAAATCGTTTTGCTGGTCACCCTCTATGCAAAGGCTGAGCGTTCCAACATGAGCCCCGCTGAAATCGGCAAGGTGGTGTGATATGCGTGACATTGATATCGAGGCGGTTGCCAAGGCCATCGAGGCCGATGCTGGCGAGCTCATTCCAGACCTTCGCCAAGCCCTTCAGGAAGCCAAGGCCGGAGCAGGGCGAGTCACGACTCCCGAACAGATGCTGGTGCGTCAGGCGCGAGAGCGTTCTGGCTTGACGCAGGCTATGTTCGCCAAGCGCATCGCTACGCCGGTAGCGACGCTCCGTGACTGGGAGCAAGGGCGCCATGTTCCGCCAGGTGGAGTGCTTTGCTTGATGCGTCTTATCGTCAGGCATCCCGAGCTGTCGCACGAGCTGGCTCATTGACCCGGCGACCAGGCCTTTAGGGGAAAGACTTCGTTCCTGACCCCCCGCCCGTTGCAACGTACCTTGGCCTTCCCTCCACCTGGAGGGCACAGCCAAGAAGGACTTTGCAATGACCCAAGACACCAACCAACCCCTCGACCTCAGCTCCGCCGCCGTGGTGGAAAGTTCCCTGCTGGCCTTCGGCGCCGGCATGACCGCGCAGAACCGCCAGGACGTGAAGAACAGCTACCTGTTCGCCTCCCTGGTCGCCAATAAACGACATAACCAGCTCACCCTGAGCGAAGCCTGGTTCGATTATTTCCTCGAAGCCATGACCGACTGCGGCTGGGCCGTGGCCCGGCGCACCCACGAAAAGGCCAGTGATACCGCTCAGTCCTTAAAGCTCTCCAACGTGGCGGTCCAGGCCGTGCAAGTGGCGGCTTCCAGCCTGCTGGGCGGCGGGCCGGTGGTCCAGGCCCTGGGGCTTTTCGCGGAGAAGGCCATCGACGGGCTGGGCAAGAACGAAGAGGCGCTGACCCTGTTCAAGCGCAGCCTGTACCGTCAATCCAACGTGATGGTCGGTGTGGCCTCGTGCATCGAGACCAAGGATGGCGAGGTAGTCATGGCCCTGGGTGCGATCCAGCGCACCGTACGCAAGGAAGACCTCGATACCGTGCTGTTCGACTGGGACAGCAACACCTCGGCAACCTACCGCAGCACGGCGGCCCTGTCGTTCAACACCCAGATCTACGCCAAGGCACGGGACCTGGTGGAGCAGCGTCTGGGTGAGCGGGCGGTGTCGCGGATCATGGACTACGACATCTAACCCGGCCGGCTTGCCCCCGGCGATTTTATGGAGTGAACGGACATGGATGTCGACGGCTATACGATGTGGATCACCGGGGGCAGCCTGGTTTTGGTCGCCCCGCAGGTCAGCGAGCTGGAGTGCAACCATGCGCTCGGCTCATTGCGTCACGCGCAACTGCTTGCCGACGGGGTCATGGCATCGCGTTTCGACCAGTATCGGCGCTGGTACCGCGCCTATCGCAATGCTTTCGGGCGACGCGGCTGGCGGGTTACGCACAGTTGCCAGAGCGTGGAAACTGCCGGCGGCCGCACCCTGCTGTCGCCGACCCAACCCTTGTTGCTGTGGCTGGGCAGCCAGCATGGCGAATTGGGCGAGTTGCTGGAACTTGGCATCGATTCGCTGCTGCTGAACCCGCCGGGGCTGGCACAGCTTTCGTGCAGCGCCTTGCAGGCGCGCGGCGGTATCACACGGATGGTGCTGGAACTGGGCGTGCTACGTCCCGGTTCGCAGCTCAGCCTATGCAGCATCGCCCTGGAAACCAGTGCGACCCTCGACCAGCAGTGGCTGAAGGCGCCGCTGGCCGGTGCGACCCTGCGCGGCGACCTTTATTTCCAAAGCCTGCTGGCCGAGCCTGCACCCGAGATGCGCGACAGCGAGCGCGACGGCTATGCCCGGCTGTCGGCCGGCCATACCCTTCATTGAGGAAACCAAGCATGACAGAACAACTTCGGGCGGCCGTGGTCGGCAATGCCCTGATGTCCTTTTTCCCGGATATCGACAAAGACATGCGTGAACGTGTGCAGACCGCCATGCTATTCGCCCAGCGGGCAACCCGGGAGGTGGTCGGCAGCGGGCAGGTCAGCGACGGCTATGACTACTATCGCCAGCAACTGAAATTCCTGGGTTGGGACGCGACCTCGCCGCGCGAGCCGTTCGACCCCGACCTGGAGCGGCGCTCGGTACACGAGGCCATGCTCGGACGCATCGGCGCTGCCGCTGGCCCCGAGTACTCCGAGATCACCCGCTGGTCCATCGATGCTCTGGGGCTGGTCCAGCCGGCGCTTTTCCGCTTCGAACAGCGCTCGCTTGAGGTGACCTCGTTCCAGTTGCTGCCGTGCCGGGTGAACCGGCCGGGATACGTCGACATGGTCCTGTACCACGAGGACCTCAACCGTGAGGAACTGGGCAACGGCTTTCTCTATCGCGAGCGCACCAGCCGCCGGGTACGTGCCGAACTGGTACGGTTCAATGCCAGGCTCTTCGAGCAGCAGTTCGGCGACAAGGTCCGGCAACGCCTGCTCAAGACCTTGCAGGAAGAGATCTACGAACTGTGATCAGGACACCAGGTAACCCTTGATCCCGGTGAAGATGATCTGGGCCGCAAGGGCGCAGACGAACAGGCCCATCAACCGGCTGACGATCTGCAGGCCCTGGTCGCCGAGGATCTTCTCGATGCGGTTGGAGAGGTACAGCACCAGGCCGACGGTGGCACTGGCCAGGGCGATACTGACGATGGCCAGCGCCTTGTCATCCCAGTGCGGCTGGCTAACCCCCATTACCAGCAGGGCCCCGATGGTACCCGGGCCGACCGTGAGGGGAATGGTCAGCGGCACGATGGTCACATCCTGCTGCACGTTGTCGGTCTGCACCGCCGACTTGCCCTGGGCCATGCCCAGCGCCGAAATGAACAGTACGCTGCCGGCGCCGATGCGGAAGGCGTCCGGGGTGATGCCGAACACGCCGAAGATCACTCGCCCGAACAGGTACAGCAACACGCTGGCGATCAGCACGCCCATCGCCACTTTCCAGGCCAGGTGCTTGCGCTCCTTGCTGGAATACCCGCGGGTCAGGCTGATGAAGCAGGACAGCACGAAGAACGGGCTGTAGAGCACGAGCATCTTCAGATAAACGCTGAACAACTCATGGAGCATGGTCGGGGCTCGCGAAAGGGCAGAGGCGGGCAAGTGTATCAGTGTGACAGCGGCGCATCCGCCGGTGGGTGTGTCTGTTCGCGACGGGCCACCCAGTATTCGATCTGCTCGCGCAATTGCGACAGTTCCACCGGCTTGGACATGTGCCCGTCCATTCCCGCCTGGCGTGCACGCTCCTTGTGTTCGGCGAGGATGTGGGCGGTCAGTGCTACCACCGGCGTGTGCGGCCGCCCGCTCGCCGCCTCCCAGGCACGCAGTTGCTGGGTTGCCGAGAAACCGTCGAGTATCGGCATCTCGCAATCCATCAGCACCAGGTCGTATTGGCGGGCTTTCATCGCTTTCAGCGCTTCCTCGCCGTTGCTGGCGGTGTCCGGTTCGATGCTGAGCTTGCCGAGCATGCCGCGGATGACCTTGGTGGAGATGCTGTTGTCCTCGGCAACAAGGATGCGGAAATCCGCTGGCAATTCGATCGGCATCGGCTTGGGCGGCGGCGCCAGGCTCGGCGGCGGGGCCAGGCTGCGCTGGGCCAGTTCTTCGGCCAGGGTGGTCTTGAGGGTGTAGCCGGCCACCGGCTTGGCGAGGATCCGCTTGACCCCGGCATTGCGCGCGATGATCTTGCTCGGCGCGTTGCTAATGCCGGTGAGCATCACCAGCAGGATGTCGTGGTTGAGACTCGGGTCTTCCTTGATCTTCGCTGCCAGTTGCATGCCGGTCATGCCCGGCATGTTCTGGTCGAGCAGGACCGCGTCGAAGTAGTCGCGCAGGTGCGCCTTGGTGCGCAGCAGGGCCAGGGCTTCCTTGCCCGAGGGCACGGCACTGACGTTCATGCCCCAGGCGCCGCATTGCTGGACCAGGACCTTGCGGCAGGTGTCGTTGTCGTCCACTACCAGCACCCGCGCGCCACGCAGCGAGGCGTCCAGGTCGGTGGCCGGCTGTTCCAGGCGCTGGGCGTCGAGGGGCAGGGTCAGCCACAGGGTGTTGCCCTGGTTGTGGCTGGTCTTGATGCCGAATTCGCCATGCATCAGGTTGACCAGTTGCTTGGCGATGACCAGGCCGAGATGACCGCCCAGCTTGTTGCTGGAAAGGAAATGCTTGCTGTGCAGCTCGGCCTGTAGCAAGGCATCGCGCTCGGCGGCCTGCATGGCTTCGCCGTTGTCCTGTACGGCAATGCGCAGGCGCGGGCTGTCGCCGCGCTGGTCGAGGGCCACCACCAGAAGGATCTCGCCGTGGTCGGTCTTCTTCAGGGCGTTGTCCAGCAGGCTGAGCATGGCCTGGCGCAGGCGCGTCGGGTCGCCGCTGATGACCCGCGGCACCTGGGGCTGGGTGAAGCTGATCAGCTCGATGTTCTGCTGCTCGGCCTTGGCCCGGAAGATGCCCAGGCAGTCTTCGATCAGCGCATTGAGATCGAACTGCACGTCGTCCAGCTCGATCTGCCCGGACTCCAGCTTGGAGATGTCGAGGATCTCGTTGATCAGCGTCAGCAACTCGTTGCCGGCGCTGTGGATGGTTTGCACGTAGTCGCGCTGCTTGACCGACAACGGCGTGCCCAGGAGCAGTTCGGTCATGCCCAGCACGCCGTTCATCGGGGTACGGATTTCATGGCTGATCTTGGCCAGGAACTCGGCCTTGGCGTTGATCTCGGCGTTGCTCGCCGCCTGTTCGCGACTCGCGCTGACCCGTTGCTCGTTGATGCTGCGCAGGCGCTCGCTGACCGACAGGTTGAGCAGCAGGCCGCTGACCACGTTCAGGCCCAGGAGAATGAACATCAACCATTGGGTCGGTGTGCGGGTGAGGCCGAGCAGGGCCGGCAGCACCACCAGGCAGCCAAGATTGAAGATCAGCATGGCCAGGGCGAACAGCCGTGCCGGGGCGAAGCCCTTGTACCAATGCCACGCGGCGATGACCAGCATGCTCAGGCAGCCAAGGGCGACCAGGACATAGGTCATCAGGTTCAGCGGCAGGGTATCGACGAACAGCAGCAACAGGCCGCAGAACACCACCAGCAACATCTGGCCGTGCAGCAGGCGATTGACCGGTGACGGCCCCAGCGGGGCGAAGAAGCGCTGGGTAAAGGCCAGGCCGCAGAGGGTGGCGAGCATCACCGTAAGGTAGGCCGCCGGGGTCCGCGCGCTGTGCCAGAGACTCCACGGGCCGCTCAGGTTGAGCAGGATCAGGGCGCTGAGCAGCATCAGCAGATGGTAGCCGGCCAGCCACAGGCTGGTGGCCGAGCGCGAATAGGCAAAGCGGGCCAGGTTGTGCAGGACCAGCATGCCCAGGCAGCCGATCAGCAGGCCGAACAGTAGCGGCCGGCGCTGGTCGGCGGCGGCTTCGACGGCAGGCAGCAGGGTGATGCCAGGGCGCAACTGGTGTTCGGAAACCAGTCGCAGGTAGACGTCCAGGGCCACCGGGCTGGCGGGCAGGGACAGCAGGTGGTCGCTGCTGCCCAGGGTCAGCAGGCCGCTGTCGCTGCGCCGGCCGTCATGGCTTTGCTGGAGCAGGTTGTTGCCGTCCAGGACATAAAGATCCAGACGGGAAAGATCGGGGGCGAAGATGCGAATGACCTGTTCCTGCTGCCCGGGGGGCAGGCGCAGGTGCAGCCACAGGGCCTGGTTGGGCGCGGCGGCGTTGAGCTGGGCGGGTTCGATGGGGCTGAACTGGTTGCGGTAGCGCTCGGAGCGGATATCGCCAAGTTGCAGGTTGCCTTGGGTATCGAGCAGAACGGCCCAGCCGCTGCCGGAATCGGCGGACGCCGGTGGCAGGCAGAGCAGGGTCAGCAAGCTGACGACGATTCCAATGGCAGTCCTGAGCCAACGCACGAAATATCCCTTCCTAGCGTGATGCCGGTGCACAACTATGCGCGGCGTGCCAAGTCCAAGGCAAGGCCCCTGGCGGGGCCCTGCCGACCGGCCGCAAGGCGCGCCAGAGAGGCGCTGCGCCTGCGTGCCGACGGATTACTCCTGATGCTCGCCCCGCTCGCGGGCAATGGCACGGTAGCCAATGTCCTTGCGGTAGAAAGCGCCTTCCCAGTCGAGTTCCGCAGCCAGGCGATAAGCCTGCTGCTGGGCGGCCTCGACGGTATCACCCAGGGCGGTAGCGCAGAGCACGCGGCCGCCGCTGGTGACGACCTGGCCGTCCTTCAGTGCGGTACCGGCATGGAACACCTTGCCTTGCAGCGCGGCAGCGGCACCCAGGCCCTTGATCGGCGCGCCCTTGGCGTAATCACCAGGATAGCCGCCGGCCGCCAGGACGATGCCCAGGCTCGGACGCGGATCCCAGACCGCTTCGACCTTGTCCAGGGCCTTGGCCAGCGCGGCCTCGACCAGCAGCACCAGGCTCGACTCCAGGCGCAGCATCACCGGTTGGGTTTCCGGGTCGCCGAAGCGGCAGTTGAACTCGATGACCTTCGGGTTGCCGGCTTTGTCGATCATCAGGCCTGCATAAAGGAAGCCAGTGTAGACGTTGCCTTCGGCAGCCATGCCGCGCACGGTCGGGTAGATCACCTGGTCCATGACGCGCTGGTGCACCTCGGCGGTGACCACCGGCGCAGGGGAGTAGGCACCCATGCCGCCGGTGTTCGGGCCGGTATCGGCGTCGCCGACACGTTTGTGGTCCTGGCTGGTGGCCATTGGCAGCACGTTGGCGCCGTCGACCATGACGATGAAGCTGGCTTCCTCGCCGTCGAGGAATTCCTCGATGACCACGCGCGAGCCGGCTTCACCGAAGGCATTGCCGGCGAGCATGTCGCGCACGGCGTCTTCGGCTTCGGCCAGGGTCATGGCGACGATCACGCCCTTGCCGGCGGCCAGGCCGTCGGCCTTGATCACAATCGGTGCGCCTTTTTCGCGCAGGTAGGCCAGGGCCGGCTCGATCTCGGTGAAGTTCTGGTAGTCGGCGGTCGGAATCCTGTGGCGGGCCAGGAAGTCCTTGGTGAAGGCCTTCGAGCCTTCCAGCTGGGCGGCGCCGGCGGTCGGGCCGAAGCAGTCCAGGCCACGCTTGCGGAACAGATCGACGACACCGGCGACCAGTGGTGCCTCGGGGCCGACGATGGTCAGCGCGACGTTCTTCTCGGCGAAGTCGGCCAGTTGCTCCAGGGCCAGCACGTCGATAGCGACGTTCTCGCACTTGGCTTCGGTGGCGGTGCCGGCGTTGCCGGGGGCGACGAAGACTTTCTCGACCCGTTGGTCCTGGGCGACTTTCCAGGCCAGGGCGTGCTCACGGCCGCCGCTGCCGATGATCAAAACGTTCATGTGCAAACCTCGATGACGCTAATGCTGTTGGCTTTCATGGGAAAGGCCGGAGGGCAGGGTGTCTGCTCCGGCCTCATCGCTGGCAAGCCAGCTCCCACAGGGGGCGAATCAATGGCGGAAATGGCGCATTCCGGTGAAGACCATGGCGATGCCGGCTTCGTCGGCTGCTGCGATCACTTCGGCGTCGCGCATCGAGCCGCCTGGCTGGATCACGGCGGTAATGCCCACTTTCGCGGCATTGTCGATGCCGTCACGGAACGGGAAGAACGCATCCGAGGCCATGACCGCACCCTGCACCTGCAGGCCGGCGTGCTCGGCCTTGATCGCGGCGATGCGGGCGGAGTTGACGCGGCTCATCTGGCCGGCGCCGACGCCGATGGTCTGGCGGTTCTTGGCGTAGACGATGGCGTTGGACTTGACGAACTTGGCCACTTTCCAGGCGAAGATCAGGTCGTTGATTTCCTGCTCGCTCGGGGCGCGGCGGGTCACGACCTTGAGGTCGCCCTCGGTGATCATGCCGATATCGCGGCTCTGTACCAGCAGGCCGCCGGTGACGCGCTTGTAGTCCCAGGCAGCGGCACGTTCGGCCGACCATTCGCCGCAGGCCAGCAGGCGCACGTTGGCCTTGGCCGCGACCACGGCACGGGCTTCCTCGCTGACGCTCGGAGCGATGATGACCTCGACGAACTGGCGCTCGACGATGGCGCGGGCGGTTTCGCCGTCCAGCTCGCGGTTGAAGGCGATGATGCCGCCGAAGGCCGATTCGGTGTCGGTGGCGTAGGCCAGTTCGTAAGCCTGGCGGATGCCGCCTTCAGGGCTGACCGCAACGCCGCACGGGTTGGCGTGCTTGACGATGACGCAGGCCGGCTTGACGAAGCTCTTCACGCATTCCAGCGCAGCGTCGGTGTCGGCCACGTTGTTGTACGACAGTTCCTTGCCTTGCAGTTGCACGGCGGTGGCAATGCCGGCTTCCGACGGCTTGGCCTCGACATAGAACGCCGCGCTCTGGTGCGGGTTCTCGCCGTAGCGCATTTCCTGGGCCTTGATGAACTGGCTGTTGAAGGTGCGCGGGAACTCGCTGCGGCCTTCGGTACTCAGGGTTTCGGCGGCCTGGTTCACGGTGCCCATGTAGTTGGCGATCATGCCGTCGTAGGCTGCGGTGTGCTCGAATGCCTTGAGCATCAGGTCGAAGCGCTGGGCGTAGGTCAGGCCACCGGCCTTGAGGTTTTCCAGGACGCTGGCGTAGTCGCTGGCGTTGACCACGATGGCCACGTCCTTGTGGTTCTTCGCAGCGGAACGGACCATGGTCGGGCCGCCGATGTCGATGTTCTCGATGGCGGTCGGCAGGTCGCAGCCCGGCTTGGAGATGGTGGCTTCGAACGGGTACAGGTTGACGGCGACCAGGTCGATCGGCTTGATCCCGTGTTCCTGCATGATGGCGTCGTCGGTGCCGCGACGGCCGAGGATGCCACCGTGGATTTTCGGGTGCAGGGTCTTGACCCGGCCGTCCATCATTTCCGCGAAGCCGGTGTAGTCGGCGACTTCGACCGCGGCGATGCCGTTGTCCTGGAGCAGCTTGAAGGTGCCGCCGGTAGACAGGATCTCGACGCCCAGGCCTTGCAGCTCACGGGCGAATTCGATGATCCCGGTCTTGTCGGAAACGCTGATCAAGGCACGGCGGATCGGCAGGCGGGTAGTCTGGTCGGTCATTTCAGATTCCATAACGCGGTGGAGTCAGCAAAAAAGGCGACCTCACGAGGAGTCGCCTTTTCTGGTTGGGGTTCATGCTTACAACAGGTCGTACTGCTTGAGTTTCTTGCGCAAGGTGCCGCGGTTCAGTCCAAGCAGCTCGCTGGCCTTGGTCTGGTTGCCCTTGACGTAGTTCATCACGCTTTCGAGCAGGGGCGCCTCGACTTCCGAGAGCACCAGGTTGTACACGTCCGTGACGGCCGCGCCCTCGAGGTGGGCGAAGTAGTTGTGCAGCGCCTTCTCCACGCTTCCGCGAAGGGTCTGGCCCTCTTCGCTCGGGGTATTGAGGTGCTGTTTCAGGTTGACGTTGTCGCTCACGGGCGTTGTTCCACTCACTAAAGTCTCGGTCATCATCGTCATGCGGCCACCCCTTGTCCGTCCTCTGTCTCAAGGCTCTGTTCGCGTTCGCGGAAGAACTGGCGAACGTCGGCGCATTGCGCGTGCGTGTCTTCCAAACGATTGAACCGGGCACGGAATTCACGGGCTCCCGGTAACGTTGCCAGGTACCAGCCAACGTGCTTGCGGGCGATTCGCACGCCCATTACATCGCCGTAGAAGGCATGCAGCGCTGCCAGGTGTTGCAGCAGAATCCCTTCCACTTCGCCCAGCTGTGGCGCCGGCAAGGTTTCGCCGGTGCGCAGGTAATGCTCGATCTCGCGAAAGATCCAAGGTCGCCCCTGGGCGGCCCGACCGATCAGCAGGCCGTCGGCGCCGGTGCTGTCGAGTACCTGGCGGGCCTTCTGCGGCGAAGTGATGTCACCGTTGGCGAACACCGGGATCGACACCGCTTGCTTGATCATCGCGATGGTTTCGTACTCGGCTTCGCCGGTGTACAGGTCAGCGCGGGTCCGGCCATGCACGGCCAGGGCCTGGATCCCGGCCTGCTCGGCGATCTTCGCCACGGTCAGGCCGTTCTTGTTGTCCCGGTCCCAGCCGGTACGGATCTTCAGGGTCACCGGCACCTCCACCGCGGCGACCACCGCGTGGAGGATTTCACTGACCAGCGCTTCATCTTTCAATAAAGCAGAGCCTGCGGCCTTGTTGCAGACTTTTTTTGCCGGGCAGCCCATGTTGATGTCGATGATCTGGGCGCCCAGCTCGACGTTGGCACGTGCCGCCGCCGCGAGCATCTGCGCGTCGCCGCCGGCGATCTGTACCGAGCGTGGCTCGGGATCGCCTGCGTGGATCATGCGCAGGCGCGACTTGCGACTGTTCCACAGGCTCATGTCGCTGCTGACCATCTCGGACACCACCAGGCCAGCGCCCATTCGTCGGCAAAGCTGGCGAAAAGGCTGGTCCGTGACGCCGGCCATGGGGGCCAGGATCAGGTTGTTCTGCAGTTCGTAAGGGCCGATGCGTACCGCCGACATAGGAGTTCCCTGTTGTGGGGCCGGATCATTAGAGTTCGAAAAAGGGTGGGCATGATACCCGCTCTCGATGACCGGATAAAGATGAATCTGGATAAAATCTGAACAGTTACGACGCGAGGACGGGACGCGGGCAACCCGCCGCCGACGCCACAACACTGGCGCCGAAGGCCGGGAATCACTCGGGAGAGCGGAAGCTCAGGCTGTAGTTGACCGCTTTCGGGCCCGGATCGAGGATGTCCAGGGCGATGTGGATCGGCGTCTGGCTGGGCATCTCGTCCTTGCCCGCCAGCTCGCCGCCGAGATACTCGGCGGGCTTGAAGCGCCGGCTGGCGATCAACTGGCCGTTGAGGTCGGCGAAGCGCAGCTCCAGCAGAGGGAAAGGCTGGGAGAACGGCGCACGATTGTAGATGATCGCGTCCACTACCAATGCGCCCTTGAAGTCCGGATGGCTGCGTACCACCAGGTTGCTGCTCTTGATCCGGGCGATATCCACCTTGGACGGCACCTCGCATCCAAGGCTCGGGCACAGCTGCTGGAACCACGGACGGTATTGGTCCTGACGGGCCAACTCGTCGAAGTGATACCAGATGTACTGGCCCGCCAGGCCTGCGGCAGCCAGCAGGATCAACAGGCTCCACAGCAGTTTGCGGCCCAGGGTGCCCTGCGGTTTCTGCCAGTCGAGCTGGATCGGGTCGTCGACCAGATCGACCAGGGATTCCTTGCGTGGCGTACTGCCAGCCGGGGGCAGGGCGCCCAGTTCCGGCTCGCGACGGTCGCTGCTGTCCTGGCCTGCCTCTTCCGGCTCGTCGTCGCGGGCCGACAGGCCGGCGCCGCTGTCGAGAGGCTCGTCGCGCTCTTCTTCGATCGCCAGCGAGCGCACCGGCGGGGTGTCATCGGGCCCCGGCAGGTCCAGGGACAATGAAGGTTCGGTGCGGGCCTGCCGCTCCTCGACATCGTCACCCTCCGCTTCCAGCGGCGGTTCGTCGAGCGTCGGCGCCAGGGGATCGTGCTCCTCGGTGGTGGACAGGCCATCTTCCAGGCGCTCGTCGGGGTCGGCTTCGTCGCGCTTGGCGCTGAGGCTGTCGTCACGACGCGGGGAGGCATTGAACGACAGGCTCGGCTGGATCTCGCGCTGTTCCAGGCGGGCCAGTTCGCTGTCCAGGTCGAGCTGGTCCAGGTCGACCTCGCCCCAGGCCGGCAGCGCCGGGCCTTTTTCAGCGGGCACCGGATCGCTCGCGGGTGTCTCGATGGGCGGCGCGGCCGGTGCTGCCCCGGCAGGCGGCATCAGCACCGATTGCAGCGACGCGTTCTGCTCCAGCAATTGCTTGGCGGCATTGAAGACCTGCAGGCAGTTGCCGCAGCGCACGACCCCGCGGGCCACGCTCAACTGGTTGTGGCTGACGCGAAAGCTGGTCTGGCAATGCGGGCACTGGGTGACGAAACTGTCGGTCATGCGGAGATCCGGGGTGGGCTGAGGTGAAGTCTAGGTGCTGTTAGCGGCGGCGACCACTGATGCGAACCCAGCCATCGCGCACGACGATCGGGTCCAGATCGAAGTCCGCCGCGTAGGCCGCAGCCACTTCCTCGCCCTGCTCGGCAAGGATGCCCGAGAGCGCCAGCAGGCCGCCCGGGCGGACCAGGCCGCTGAGTTGCGGCGCCAGCGAGACCAGCGGGCCGGCGAGGATATTGGCGACCAGCACGTCGGCCTGCATCGCCGGCATCTGCTCCGGCAGGTACAGGTCGAAGTCAGCCTCGGCGATACCATTGCGCCCGGCGTTGTCGCGTGAGGCTTCGAGGGCCTGGACATCGATGTCGGTACCGGTGGCTCGGCGCGCGCCCAGCAGCAGGGCGGCGATGGCGAGGATGCCCGAGCCGCAGCCGAAGTCCAGCAGATTGACGCCCTTCAGGTCCTGGGCGTCCAGCCATTCCAGGCACAGGGCGGTGGTCGGGTGGGTGCCGGTGCCGAAGGCCAGGCCCGGGTCGAGCAGCAGGTTGACGGCGTCCGGCTCCGGCGCCGCGTGCCAGCTCGGCACGATCCACAGGCGCTGGCCGAAGCGCATGGGCTGGAAGTTGTCCATCCAGCTGCGCTCCCAATCCTGGTCGGCGATCACTTCTGCATGGTGCTCGGGCAGCTCGGCGCCGGTCAGCAGTTGCAGGTGCGCGAACACCGCCTCGGGCTCGGCATCGGCCTCGAACAGGGCCAGCAGGTGGGTATTGGACCACAACGGCGTGGTGTTCAGGTCCGGCTCGAAGATCGGCTGGTCTTCGGCGTCCATGAAGGTCACGGAAACCGCGCCCACTTCCAACAGGGCGTCTTCATAGGTTTCGGCCTGTTCCGGAGTGATGGCCAGACGAACTTGTAACCAGGGCATGGGGGTACCTTCACCAGGGGATTCAGCGCAGTGCTGCGAAAGCCCGCCAGTTTACGCCAGGCGCACGGCAAAGTGGATAACAACCCGGCTAACTATCTATCACCCCGTCGTGCCAAGGCTCGTGCAACCTGAGCTGCCTCATTCAACAAGGAGTCAGATGATGAGCATGAAGCTGGAGGATGGCGCGGCACGCTTGTCGCTGCTGCAACTGACACGCTGGGAGCTATGGATCGACGGTTTTTTTGACCGGCGGCCGTATTTCGCAGACTTCGCCCTTGAGCGGCTGATGGTTCACCTGCGTACCTATTACCCGGAAGGCGATATCGCGCCCGGCTTCCCCCAGGCGCTGCTGCGAGCATTGTTGCAGCGCCTGATCGACGGGCATTTGCCGGATTTCGACGCCGACCTGCACGGTCCCTTGCGCTGGCTCGCGCAAGCGGACCCGGAGGACACGCAGGAGGACTGGAACGAGCGCCAGCAGACCGTGGCGCAGATCATCGAAGGTGCGGCGACCGGTGTGCTGGAGGATTATTGCCAGGCATTGCGCCGGCAATGGACGCAGCGCCCCGCCGGCCTGGACGGTGCCAGTGCGGTGGGCGAGCGTTTCCTGGATCGACTGGAAGCGCATTGCTCGGCGCTGAAGACGCTGTTCTGTGCCGAAACCCTCAAGCGCTTCGATGGCGACAGCCTGCTGCAGTACATCCAGGACCTGGACGCCCGCTGGCGCTCGCTGTTCGACGGTACTGGCAGCGTGCCTGAGGCCGAGCGGCAGCAGATCGATGCGCTGGTGCGTGTAGCGCTTGGCGATTGGTTCGGCGCCCTGAGCGCTGAAGAGTTGGAAGTGCTGCGCCATTTCCAGCGCCACCATGGCCTGCTGCGCGAGCAGCTCAGGTTGTTGCTGTACGGAGTGGACTCCCTGGAAGCCCATGCCCGCCTGGCGATCATCGACTACTGCCGGCTTGCCCACGGCCTGGATATCGACCCCGACGAAATGCAGGTCCGCACCAGCGTGGAGCACCCCCGGTACCCGGTGGCACGCACCCTGCGTCTCGCCGCACTGGTGGCGGAAGGTCCCTTCGCCGCCAGCCCGGACAAGATCCGCACCCTGCTGCGCGATCCCGGCGCGCTCAACCAGGTACTGCCAGCCGGTTTCCTCGACGAGTTGCTGCTGAATGTCGATCCGCGCGCCGGTTATCACCAGGCACTGGCCGAGCGTTATGCCAATCCGGACGTGTTCTCGGCCCTGCTCGACCTGAACGACATGCGTCTCCAGCAGAGCGCTTTCATCGCGCGGTGCAAGGGCCACCTGGGGGCCGACAGCTATGCGCGGGTGCTGCGGGTGCGTGCCGGAAACGGTGTGGGGCGGGACGAGCCCGGTGACAAGGTTACCGGGGTCTCCCAGTTTCCCGATGAGCCGCTGGCACAACTGATGCTGTTCTATCACCAGGACGACGCTGGCCAGTTGTCCGGGCTGGTGTTGTATGCGCCCGGCAAGCCCGATGGCCAGGAATGGATAGAACTGGCCTCGCTGCGTGCCCTTGCCGTGGAGTTGGGGCAATGGCTGGCTGATGAGGCCGGAACCCGTTACCTGCTGGACCGGATCAACGTACGCGGGCAGCGCAAGGCCGAGCAGTTCTACGCCGGGGTGCGTGAGCGGCCGGATGCCTGGGACCTGACCCGCGACCATCGTGGCCCGCAGCATGGCTATGCCCAATGCTGCCGTTACCTGATCGAGCTGGGGCGGGACAACCATCTGGAGCAGGTCGCCTGGTACGAGGCGCCGCGTTGGTTCGCCGAGCTGACGCTGAAAGAGCGCCAAGTCATCGCCGGGCTCAACGAGGACCTGCGCCTGCTCGACCTGGCGATGCAGCAGCAGGTCTCCGAGCAGGAAAGCCTGCTGGCGTTTTCCCGGCGCACGGTCAAGGCGGCGATCGCCGATTACCTCCGTCAATGTGGGGTCACCGGTGAGGTCGACCCGGAAACCATCCTCTTCGATTTCTTCCCGGGGCTCATCGCCTCGGGAAAGACCACACGCACCCTGCTCGATCTGGCCATTTATGGCTATGACGACAATTGGGGCCTGGACAATCCGCGGATGCCGGTGCGCTCGTCCGTCGGCCAGGACCTGGGCAGGGTGCGCGCCGCCGAGCTGGTGGCTTATGTGCGCAGCGCCTATATCGGCCAGGCTTATGCGGACTCGATTCGTGCGCGGTTCCTCGACCCTGCCGATCCTGAATATGCCAAGAGGCGGGCCCTGCATTTCGCCCTGGCGCAGACCACCTTGCGGCGCGATGTGCATGCCACCCATGGCAAGCGAATGATCAATGACGGCGAGCGTGACTGGTTGCTCGAGGTCGTCGAGCAACTGGGCGAGGTGCGCGAGCCACAGGGCGAGTCGGCGGACAATATTGCCGGCAGCGGGCTGTTCCGCTTCACGCTCAACGGGCGCAGGAGCACCGGGTTGTATGTGTTCCGGCGTATCGTCGGTGGCGTGGCCCAGGACTGGCTGTATACGCCGCAGGCCCCCGACGGCCTGACCTTGCGCAAGTACCGGGGTTTCGTTGGTGCCGGCCGCGGTGCTTTGCACGACTGGTACCTGCAGCATGTGCGGTTCGTCGACCGGCCAGAGGTTTCCGAATGGCTGATGCAGCTGGCGAAGGGCGAGCGGACCCGCGACACCCTGCGCGAAGGCAACCGGATCGTCGACTTCAAGGCCGAGTACGACGCGTTCCTGGAGAGTCATGCCAGCGATATCGAGGCGGTGACCCGCAGTCGCCACGAGGTGATCGTCGAACAGGTGACCAAGGGCCTGTTATACGCGGCCTTTCCCCTGAGCCTGGCGTTTCCGCCGCTGGGCTTCGCCCTCGATGCCGTATTCATCGCCATCGGCAGCTACAAGGCGATCGCCAGTGATATCGCCGATGACGATTCGGCGGCACTGAATCACTGGGTGGGGGTGGCGATCGCCTTGTGGGGCATTGCCTTGCCGGGGGCCTGGGGAGCGCTGACCCATGCCTCGCGGGCGGGTCTGCGCAAGGCCAGCGAGGCTAGCCGCTGGACTCAGCTGACCGACCAGGCCCGGCCGGGTATCCGCCAGGGCGAGCGGGCGGCGGTCAGCGTCATGGACGAGCAACGAGCCTTGAGGAAGGTCCCGGACAACCTGCGCAGCATGGAGCGGGGCGGCATCTGGCGCGGGGTCTACAGCCGGGTCGGCGAAGACGGACGGGAAGCGTTCTACGTCAATGACCGCGGACGCTACTTCCAGGTGATCCACGACCCCGACCTGGATACCCTGCGTTTGCTCGATCCCCGCTACCCGCGGGCCCAGTACCGCGTGCCGATCCGCCTCGGGCCGGGCAACCGCTGGCAGTTCAACGAGCGGGTCGGACTGCGCGGCGGGGCGCCGAGCCAGTATCTCGGGCGAGTCTGGGACGTGGCGGATGCCTTTGCCGCGCGGACCAATCCACTGCCGCAACGTGGCGTCTTGCAGGGCGAGGGGCTGATCGCGCGGTTCAATCCGACGGGCAGCGACAATTACCTGTACTCGCTGAATATCGAGTCCTGCGTCGCGGTCTGCCTGTACAACCCGGCGACCCGAGGCGGGGCACTCATCCATGTCGACCACAATATTGGCCGGCTGGTTGAGGACGCACTGGATTCCGCCTTGCACGGCATTCGTCGTGGCGGGGAAGAAGGGCGGATCAGTGCGGTGCTGGTGGGCGGTGACTGGTTGTCCACGGCGTCGGATATCGGCGGACCGCTGCGTTCGGCCCTGGCGCGCCGGGGGATCCAGCCGCAGTGGGATCATTGGTCGTACTCGTCGTGCCTGGGCAATATCTACGGCGTACGGTTCGACCTGGCGGACGGCGCGACCAGCGTGTTTACCTCGACCCGGTCCAGTGTGCAGAAGGTGCTCGATCCGATCCTGCTGGAGGCTTCGCTGGGCGGCAGCAGCGATATCGCCGTGCGTGCCCGGCGCTTCATGCAGCGGTTCCGCCAGGAGGTGCTGGTGCAGCGGCGTGACGGGCAGGTCACCACCCTGGCCGGCCGGCCGGCGACAGCGCAGCAGATCGAGGCGCAGGCATTGCAATTAACCAACCTCTAGCAAGCGGCGCTGATCCCTGTGGGAGCTGGCTTGCCAGCGATGAGGCCGGCTTGGGCAGTGATGTTGTCTGGTCTGGCCTATCGCTGGCAAGCCAGCTCCCACAGGGTCCGTGTTGTTCTCCAGAACAACAAAAAAGCCCCGAACCTGGGTTCGGGGCTTTTCGCATTCACCGTGAAGCAAAACCGTCCGGATTACTCCGAGGCCAGCTTGTGCTCCAGGTAGTGAATGTTGACGCCGCCCTTGCAGAAGGCTTCGTCACGGACCAGCTCGCGGTGCAGCGGGATGTTGGTCTTGATCCCGTCGACGACGATTTCATCCAGGGCATTGCGCATGCGTGCCATGGCTTCGTCGCGGTCCTTGCCGTAGGTGATCAGCTTGCCGATCAGCGAGTCGTAGTTCGGTGGAACCGCGTAGCCGCTGTACAGGTGCGAATCGACGCGAACGCCGTTGCCGCCCGGCGCGTGGAAGTGCTTGACCGTGCCAGGGCTCGGAATGAACTTCTTCGGGTCCTCGGCGTTGATCCGGCACTCCAGGGAGTGACCGCGGATCACCACGTCGTCCTGGGTGAACGACAGCTTGTTGCCTGCGGCGATGCTGAGCATCTCCTTGACGATGTCGATACCGGTGACCATTTCCGAAACCGGGTGCTCTACCTGCACGCGAGTGTTCATCTCGATGAAGTAGAAACGACCGTTCTCGTAGAGGAACTCGAAGGTACCGGCGCCACGGTAGCCGATTTCGACGCACGCCTGGACGCAACGGGCGAAGACTTCCTGGCGGGCCTTCTCATCGATGCCCGGGGCCGGGGCTTCTTCCAGCACTTTCTGGTGACGGCGCTGCAGCGAGCAGTCACGGTCGCCCAGGTGCACGGCGTTGCCCTGGCCATCAGAGAGCACCTGGACTTCCACGTGGCGTGGGTTGGTCAGGAACTTCTCCAGGTACACCATCGGGTTGCCGAACGCAGCACCGGCTTCGGTACGGGTCAGCTTGGCCGAGGAAATCAGGTCCTCTTCCTTGTGCACCACGCGCATGCCGCGACCACCGCCGCCACCGGCGGCCTTGATGATCACCGGGTAGCCCACCTCGCGGGCGATGGCCAGCGCGGTTTCCTCGTCTTCCGGCAGCGGGCCGTCGGAGCCCGGTACGGTTGGTACGCCGGCCTTGATCATGGCGTCCTTGGCCGACACCTTGTCGCCCATCAGGCGGATGGTGTCGGCGTTCGGGCCGATGAAGGCGAAGCCGGATTTCTCGACCTGCTCGGCGAAGTCGGCGTTTTCCGCGAGGAAGCCATAGCCAGGATGAATGGCCGTGGCGCCGGTGACTTCGGCAGCGGCGATGATCGCCGGGATATGCAGATAGGAATCCTTCGACGAGGCCGGGCCGATGCACACGGACTCGTCAGCCAGGCCCAGGTGCATCAGCTCGCGGTCGGCCGTGGAGTGTACGGCGACGGTCTTGATACCCAGTTCCTTGCAGGCACGCAGGATACGCAGGGCAATTTCGCCGCGGTTGGCGATCAGAACTTTTTCCAACATCGCAGGCTCTCCGCGGTTCAAACGATGGTGAACAGCGGCTGGTCGAACTCAACCGGCTGACCGTCTTCCACCAGGATGGCGTCGATGACGCCGCCGATATCGGCTTCGATGTGGTTCATCATCTTCATGGCTTCGACGATGCACAGGGTGTCGCCCTTCTTCACCGCCTGGCCGACTTCGACGAAGGCTGGCGAGGTTGGCGAAGCCTTGCGGTAGAAGGTACCGACCATTGGCGAACGGATCACGGTGCCTTTGAGCGCAGGAGCAGCAGCGGCAGCCGGAGCAGCGGCAGCAGCAGCGGCTGGAGCCGGTGCGGCAGCTGGAGCGACGGCGGCGGCAACCGGGGCCGGCGCGTAGTACTGCTGGGCTGGAGTCTTGCTGTGGCGGCTGATGCGCACCGACTCTTCGCCTTCCTTGATCTCCAGCTCGTCGATGCCGGACTCTTCCAGCAGTTCGATCAGTTTCTTGACTTTACGAATATCCATTAATCATCAACTCCCAATATTTGGTCAGGGTCGTATGAACGTGATTCAAACGTTCCGGTAAGCCCGGCGATGGCCGGGCTCGCGTTATTCGGATTTGGCGGCCAGGTGTTCCAGGGCGGACTCCAGGGCCAGGCGATAACCGCTGGCGCCCAGGCCGCAGATCACTCCTACCGCGACATCGGAAAAGTAGGAGTGGTGACGGAACGGCTCGCGCTTGTGCACGTTGGACAGGTGCACTTCGATGAATGGGATGCTCACCGCCAGCAATGCGTCACGTAATGCGACGCTGGTATGGGTGAAAGCCGCCGGATTGATCAGGATGAAGTCCACGCCTTCGTTACGCGCGGCGTGGATCCGGTCGATCAGTTCGTACTCGGCATTGCTTTGCAGGTACTGCAGATGGTGGCCGGCGGCGCGGGCACGCTGCTCCAGGTCCTGGTTGATCTGCGCCAGGGTCACGGCGCCGTAGACGCCGGGCTCGCGCGTGCCGAGCAAGTTCAGGTTGGGGCCGTGCAGCACCAGTAGGGTCGCCATCTGCGCATCCTTTGATTTTTGTAGGACATGAATACAAGCGCGGCGACTATGCCGCAAAGAGCGGAGCACTGTCCAGTTAACTGCAATAGCCAGCACGATGTCCGAGGTTCGCGCGAAATATGTGACTATTTTGTTAATCCCGGTCATTGGCCGCATGTTTGCGCGGCCCCGAGAAGTTATAGGCGCAGATCGCCACGGATGCGCTGCAGATGTTCGGCGAATTCGCCAGCGTTGGTCTCGCCTACCACGCGTGCGGCGGTGTTTTCGCTGCCGTTCGAGGCAAAGAACAGCAGCGCCGGCGGGCCGAACAGCTGGTAGCGGTCCAGCAGGGCACGCTGTTCGGCGCTGCTGCGGGTGATATCGAAGCGTACCAGCCGGTATTCCCCGAGCAATGGCAGCACGTTCGGTGCATTAAGCACCTCGCGTTCGATCACCTTGCAACTGATGCACCAGTCGGCATACCAGTCGAGCACCAGCGGTTGGCCGGCAGCCTTGGCTTCGGCGAGGACGCGGTCGAGTTCGGCAGGGCTGTCGATGGTTTGCCAGGTGTCGCTCTTCACCTGGCTGGCGACTCCGGCGTTGCCTGCGGCGGGCAGGGGACGCAGCGGATCGCTTTGCCCGCTCAGCGCGCCATACCAGCAGGCCACGGCGTAGACCAGCAGGAACAGGCCGAGCAACTGGGCCAGGCGCTGGCGCGGCGCCTTGTAACCGAATTCCAGGGCGCCGAGGAACAGCGCCACCCCGGCGGCCAGCAAGCCGACCAGCAGCAGGGTGACCTGCCCCGGCAGCACCCGGCTGAGCAGGCCGATGGCCAGGCCCAGCAGCAGTACGCCGATGGCGTTCTTCACCGTTACCAGCCATGGCCCGCTTTTCGGCAGCCAGGCTGCGCCGCCCGTTGCCACCAGCAGCAACGGCGCGCCCATGCCCAGGCCCAGGGCGAACAGCTTCAACGCGCCGCCCAGGGCATCGCCGCTGGCGCTGATATACAGCAGGGCCCCGGCCAGCGGCGCGGATACGCAAGGCGAAACCAGTAGGCTGGACACCACGCCAAGGATCGCGGCGCCGAGCAGCGAACCGCCCTTGGTGTTACCGGCGACGCGGTCCAGGCGGTCGTTTAGGGCGCGCGGCAGTTTCAGTTCGAACAGGCCGAACATGGCCAGGGCGAAGATGGCGAAGAACATCGCGAACGGCACCAGCACCCAGGCAGATTGCAGGCGTGCCTGCAGGTTCAGGCTGGCGCCGAACAGGCCCATCAATGCACCGAGCAGGGCGAAGCACGCGGCCATCGGCAGCACGTAGGCCAGCGACAGGGCCAGGCCGCGCAGGCCACCGACCTGGCCACGCAGGACCACCCCGGAGAGGATCGGCAGCATCGGCAGTACGCAGGGGGTGAAGGTCAGGCCGACCCCGGCAAGGAAGAACAGCAGCAGGCTGTTCCAGGTCCAGGCTTGCTTGGTGGTCGCTGCCGGTGGGGTTGCGGTTTCGCTGCCGGCAATGCTCAGCCGTTCGGTTTCCGGTGGGTAGCAAAGGCCCTTGTCGGCGCAGCCCTGGTAGGTCACCACCAGGGTGAAGGGGCGTTGATCGTCGGTGCGTGGCAGGTCGATATCGAGGATGCCGTGGTACACCTCGACATCACCGAAGAACTCGTCGTGCTTGGCTTCGCCGGGCGGCAACTGCGGTGCGCCCAGGGCGATATCGGCCGGCTCGGTGCGGAACTGGAAGCGGTGGCGGTAGAGGTAATAGCCTTCGGCGGGGACGAAGCGCAGCTTGATGGTCTTGCTGTCGCCGTCGATCAGGTTGAGCTTGAAGGCTTCGCGCACCGGCAGGAAATCGGCGCTGTTGTTCAGGGACGGTGCGCCGAGGGTGGCGCTGGGGCGGCTGTCGAACAGGCCGGCGCCCATGGCGGGCAGGGCAAGGGCCAGCAGCAGGAGGCAAAGCAGACGACGCATGGTGGGCTCGCGGGGTGGGGCGGAAATTCCCGCATCATAGCCGACTCGGGGATTTGCTGCGTTGCTGATGGCCTCATCGCTGGCAAGCCAGCTCCCACAGGGTTCTGCAGCGACTCGGACCCTGTGGGAGCTGGCTTGCCAGCGATGAGGCCGGAAAGAGCACCTACAGACGGAAAGCCCGAACCGCTGTATTCAGTTCCCCACCCAAGCGCAACAACTGCTCGCCCTGGTCGCGCCCTTCGCCGATGCGCTGCAGGTTGTCCTCGCCCAGGCCATGAATCCGTTCGCTGTGGTCGCGAATCTCGCTGACTGCGCCGCTCTGCTGCGCCGTGACATCGGCGATGCGCTCCGCCGTGTCGGCGATGGTCTGGATCGCCATGACGATTTCATCCAGCGCACCATCCGCTGCCTGGGCCTGGCTGGCCGTGGCTTCGGCGTGCTCCAGCTGGGCGCGCATGCCTTCCACCGACTCCTGGGCGGCTTGTTGCAGGCGGCTGATCAGGGTCTGGATCTCGCCCGTGGCGCCGGTGGTGCGTTGCGCCAGGGAGCGCACTTCCTCGGCCACCACGGCGAAGCCGCGGCCCATTTCCCCGGCTCGCGCGGCCTCGATCGCCGCGTTGAGGGCCAGCAGGTTGGTCTGCTCGGCAATCGCGCGGATCACCGTCAGTACCCCGCCAATGGTCGCCGACTCCCGGGCCAGTTCCTCGACCACCTGGGCGTTGCCCTGTACCTCGTCCACCAGCTTGCGCAGCCCGGTCAGGCTTTGGCCGATCACCGCCTGGCCTTGTTGCACCGCTTCACCGGCCTGGCGGCTGGCGTCGGCGGCCTGGCTGGCGTCGCCGGCGACCTGGACGATGGTGGCCTCCAGTTCGCCAAGGGCATCGCGGATCTGCGCGGTATCCCCGGCCTGGCGCTCGGCGCCATCGTGCAGGGCACTGCTCATGCCGGCCAGGGCGTGGCTGCTGCCGGCAACCTGCTCGGCGTTGTGGCGGATGGTCCCGACCAGTTCCACCAGGTAATCGCGCAGGCGGTTGAGCGAGTTTTGGATATCGTGCATTTCGCGGTTGCTCGGTGGCAGGTCGATCGCGCTGCTGAAGTCACCGCCCGCCCAGGCCGACAGCGCCGGGTCGAGGGCCGTAAGGACCCGCGCCAGACGTCGTTGCAGGCGATCGATCAGCAGCGCGATCAGCAGGATCAAGGCAATCATTACCCCCTGCATCAGGCGCACCTCGCTCTGGATCTGGCCATGCTGGCTGCGCACGCCGGGCTCAAGGTCGGCGATGGCCTGCTGTACGGCGGCAATGCGCGAACTGGTGGTCGCCGCCAGTTCGCCACGACGCTGGATCAGTTCACGGGTGCGTTGCAGCTCGGCCGGGTAGCGGCCGATCAGGCTGTTAAGTTCGCGGCGCAGGCCGATGGCGGTGTCTTCGGCCTCGCTCTTGGTTTGGCTTTCCAGGCCCATCATCGCGGCGAAATCGTCGGAGCCGGAGGCGCTGGCCTGTTTGACCCCCAGCAACGGCAGGGCATCGAGGATCCTGGCCTGTTCGGCCATGAGGTTCAGCTCGCGCTCGACTTCCTCGGCCAGTTCCGCACGACCGCTGCTGACCAGCTTGTCGCGGGCCAGGGACAACCGGCTCAGGTGCAGCCCGGCTTCGAACAGCGGGGTGGTGTAGCGCGCCCCTTCCGGGTTGTTGCCGCTCTGCGCGTAGCGCAGCCATTGCTCCAGGTTGGCGCCCAGCTCGCGCTCGGCCTGTAGCAGCAGGGCCTGCGGGTCGCCCGCCAGTTTGCCGGCGGCCAGCAACTCGTTGCTGGTGAAGGAGGCCAGGCTGTCCAGGCTCGGGCGTACGCGCTGGGCCAGGTCTTCCGGCATGTGCTTGAGCTCTTCCTGAAGAGCCTGGGTGGCCTGCAGCGCGGTAGCGTGCTGCAGTGCATCGCCACTGCCGAGGTAGGTCTGGATGTTGCGTGCCACCTGGTTCTGGAATTGCTGGGACAGGCCCAGGTAGCGCTCCATCAACAGGTAGGGGCGCTCCAGAGCCTGTTGCGACCACCAGAGGGTGGCGCCGAGGGCCAGGCAGACCAGGACCAGTAACAGGGTATTGAGATTGGTGAGCAGCTTCAGGCGCATGTGCTTGACTACCGACGGCTGGAAGGCAAGGCACTGAAGTTATTGCGATTTTATGACGCGGTTATGACGACGCGGTCGGTCAGGTCAAAAAAAAGTGGCCATTTGACTTCACGGCTCGACCCGCACCACCCGATTGCGTCCGGCACCTTTTGCGCGGTACAGCGCTTCGTCGGCAGCGGTGGCCATGCTCAGGGCGTCGAGCGCCTCGCTAAGGGCCACGACCCCGGCGCTGAAGGTGCAGAACAGGTCCTGCGGCTGGGCCGGATAGTGGATTTCGGCAAAGCGCTTGCGGATCTCGTCGAGGACCTTGTGCGCGGCGTCCAGATCGGTGTTGGGCATGACGATGGCGAACTCCTCGCCGCCGTAGCGCCCGATGAAGTCGGTCTTGCGCAGGCGCTGCTTGAGAAACAGCGCCAGGCTCTTGATCACCCGGTCGCCCATGGGGTGGCCGTGGCTGTCGTTGACCTTCTTGAAATGGTCGATATCGAGCATGGCGAAGCTCAGCGGCCGGTTCTCGCGGCGGGCGCGAAAGCTGCAATCCTCGAGCAACTGAAGGATATGGGTGTGGTTGTACAGCCCTGTCAGGCTGTCGCGGACCATCCGTGCCTTGAGGTTGCGCGCCCTGGCGGCGCGATTGCGCACGGTGGTGATGAGGTGGCGCGAGCGGATCGGCTTGGTCAGGAAGTCGTCGCCGCCTTCGCTCATGGCGTCCAGTTGCTTGTCCAGGTCGTCCTCGGCGGACAGGTAGATGATCGGCACGCTGACATAGCGGTCGTTGTGGCGGATCACCTTGGCCAGTTCGGTGCCGGTGCAGGCCGGCATGTACATGTCGAGGATGATCAGGTCGGGCTGGAAATCCGCCAGCTCGACCATGGTCTGGATCGGGTCGGTAAGGGTGCGGGTGACGATCCCGGCATTGTTCAGCAGGCGCTCGGTGTGCAGTGCCTGGGCCCGGGAGTCGTCGATGATCAGTACGCGAAAGGGCTCGTACTGGGTGACGCTGGTCAGCAGTTCGACCTTTTCCAGCAGGCTCGAGGCTTCCAGGGTTCCGGTGAGGAATTCCTGGCCGCCGGCGCGCACGGCGGCCAGGCGGGTCGGGGTGTCGGTTTCATGGAGGCTGAAGAACAGCAGCGGTACCCGCTGCTCCAGGCCCTGTTGCGCCTGTCCGGCGAGCAGCAGGCCCTGGCCCTGGCCGCCAAAGTCCACGTCCATGACGATGGCCGACGGCAGGCGCTCGCCCATCGAGGCGCGGAAGGCATCGGCGGTGTGCAGCGCTTCGACGCCCAGCCCGAAGAACTCCAGTTGCTTGGCCAGGCGTTCGGCGCGGTCGTGGTCCTGGAGCATGATGTAGACCGGTTTGCGCAACGGCGGCAGGGTGGTCTGTTCCAGGCGGTCGCCCTGGCGCAGGCCGGTGCGCGACAGGCGCTGCATCAAGCGGTTGAGTTCGCTGATCAGGTTGCTGCTCAGGCGCGCGCTGTTGGCCTCGACCGCGTCCAGGGTCTGGCCGATGGCTTCGGCCAGTTGTGTGTGTTCCGGTTGCTCGAAGCGCTCGGCGTAGCGCTGCAGGCGCAGGTTGGCCTCGCACAGTTCGCCCAGGTCGCCGGTGGACCACTCGCTACGCTGCAGGCGTTGCCAGATTTCCAGGATCTGCCGGGCCTGATGGATGACCCGCTGGGCAAAGTGTTGCTTCAGTCGCTCACGATTGGGGTCTTCTGGCTCGGTCATGTCCTGACTACTTCTTATTAAAAGGTGAGGCAGTTCGAGTGATGGCTCTATGCTAGCACCACTTTCGAAGCAATCGAGTGCCCTGCATCAATTTTTTGACGCCGGAGATTCATTCAGTTCGTGACCCTATGGTCGCTTATGCGATCCTGCGCCCTTGCTTTATAGTGGCCGACACCCGGACCGCCCCTGGCAGCAGTGCATCCGCCGAGTTTCGCGATGCGCTGGCACCAATGCCCGGCCGCTGCGGTCGAACCCTGCACATGCCCTGACTGAATAAGGACAACGCCATGCTGGACTGGAAAAACCGTAAAGGTGGCGCCGAGGCGCGCGAGGAACGCAGCGCCAGGCGCGAATCGGCGAGCGGCAGTTACTTCCGTGGCCTGCTCAGCCGTTCGCTGGGCGCGCTGGTCGGCCTTTACCTGGTGGTCACCATCGCCCTGGGCTGGTACTGGAGCGAGGAGCCGGACCTGTTCCCGGTCCAGCAGAACGCCCAGTCTGCCGCCGAGCGCAACGGCCAGCAGATGGTGGTCGGCTACACCACTATCGAAACCCTCAAGACCGTCGCCGGTACCCTGCTCAACAAGCCGGGTGGCTACATTTCCAACGACCGTTTCCCGCCGGGCCTGTGGATGGACAACATGCCGAGCTGGGAATACGGCGTGCTGGTCCAGGTCCGTGACCTGTCCCGCGCCTTGCGCAAGGACTTCGCCCGTTCCCAGTCTCAGTCCACCGAGGATGCCGACCTGGCCAAGGCCGAGCCGCGCTTCAACTTCGACAACAAGAGCTGGATCCTGCCATCGAGCGAATCCGAGTTCGAGGAAGGCATCAAGTCGCTCAACCGCTACCAGACCCGCCTGGCCGCCGGCGACTCGGGCGCCATTTTCTACACCCGTGCCGACAACCTGAACAACTGGCTGGGCGACGTCGCCACCCGCCTGGGTTCGTTGTCGCAGCGGCTGTCGGCCAGCGTCGGCCGGGTCAAGCTGAACAGCAACCTGAAGACCGAAGTGGTGGTGCCGGGCCAGGCGCCGCAGGTCGATGAGGAGCTTGTGGAAACCCCATGGCTGCAGATCGACAACGTCTTCTATGAAGCCCGTGGCCAGGCCTGGGCCCTGTCGCACCTGCTGCGCGCCATCGAGGTGGACTTCGCCGACGTGCTGGCGAAAAAGAACGCCACCGTCAGCGTGCGCCAGATCATTCGCGAACTGGAAGCCTCCCAGGAGCCACTGTGGAGCCCGATGGTGCTGAACGGCAGCGGCTTCGGCATGTGGGCCAACCACTCGCTGGTCATGGCCAACTACATCTCCCGGGCCAACGCGGCGGTCATCGACCTGCGCCAGCTGCTGTCGCAGGGCTGATATGACCATCAGCGCGAAGGAGGCGGCGCATCGCGCGGCCTCCGACCGGGAACAGGTCGCCTGGGTCGATGCCGACGACACCCTGCTCGGCGCCTTGCCGCGCGCCGAGCTACGCGAGCGCGGCCTGATCGGGCGCTGCACCTTCATCCTCCTGTTCAACAGCGCCGGGCAGTTGTGCATCCACAAGCGCACCCTGAGCAAGGCGCTGTATCCCGGCTACTGGGACGTGGCCGCGGGTGGCATGGTCGCGGCCGGAGAAGCGTACGCCGAATCGGCGGCGCGGGAGCTCGCGGAGGAGTTGGGCGTCAGCGGCGTTGCACTGCGTGCGCACGACCGTTTCTTTTTCGATGTACCGGGCAACCGCCTATGGTGCGCGGTGTTCTCGGCGGTGTGGGACGGCCCCTTGCAGCTGCAGCCCGAAGAGGTCAGCGAAGCCCGTTTCGTCAATCCGGAAGTGGTCTGGGAAGAGTCCCTGAGGCTGCCGTATTGTCCTGACTCCCTGGCCGCGCTCGCCAGGGCGCTCGACCGCCAATCCTGACGTCGCGAAATTTGTCCAAATTGGCGCAGTTCTGTACTTAGCAAGCGGCACATTTGCCGTTACACTGCGCGGCCTTTTTACCCTGCCGGGGGCGTCCTTCCCGGCAGGTGCGCTGCCCCTGCCAGAGTGGGGCTTCGCGGTCGTGGCCCGCCCGGGTCGGCGACCAGTTTTTTGTCCTCAAACGTGAGGATCAAAAGTGGCCAAGAAAGCCTCGTCATTCTCCGCCCTCGGCGGCCTGGTGTTTTCCACCGATGCAGGTCGGCACTGTCCGGACTGCAGCCAACCCATCGATGCCTGCACCTGCAAGCAGACGGTCATCCCCGAAGGTGATGGCATCGCCCGCGTGCGCCGTGAAAGCAAAGGTCGCGGCGGCAAGACGGTGACCACCATCAGCGGCGTCCCGCTACCCCTGGAACAGCTCAAGGAACTGGCCAGCACCCTGAAACGGCGCTGCGGTACCGGCGGCGCGCTGAAAGACGGCGTCATCGAGATCCAGGGCGACCATGTCGAGCTGCTGCTCGGCGAACTGGTCAAGCAGGGCTTCAAGGCGAAGAAATCCGGCGGCTGATCGCCTGCACCCAGCGTCTAAACTCGTTGCCTTGGGAAGGGTCCAAACCCGAACAGGGAAAATCGTCATTTTCATTTTCTACACTGCGCCATCCCGCATGGCCGGTGTTATCCGACTTTCTTTATAGGGGACTTCGATGTCCGTACGACGCACACGCAAAGACGATGGCAGCCAATGGACCGTGGCCGACAGCCGCAGTGTTTACGGGATTCGCCATTGGGGCGCGGGTTATTTCGCGATCAATGAAGCCGGGCGTGTCGAAGTACGCCCGAACGGTCCGGGCAGCGCGCCGATCGACCTGTACGAGCAGGTCGACGAACTGCGCAAGAGCGGCCTGTCGCTGCCGCTGCTGGTGCGCTTCCCCGACATCCTGCAGGACCGCGTGCGCCAGTTGACCGGTGCCTTCGATGCCAACATTGCGCGCCTGGAATACCAGAACCAGTACACCGCGCTGTACCCGATCAAGGTCAACCAGCAGGAAGCGGTGGTCGAGAACATCATCGCCACGCAGAACGTCTCCATCGGCCTGGAAGCCGGCTCCAAGCCGGAACTGCTGGCGGTGCTGGCGCTGGCGCCGAAAGGCGGCACCATCGTCTGCAACGGCTACAAGGACCGCGAGTTCATCCGCTTGGCGCTGATGGGCCAGAAGCTTGGCCACAATGTCTTCATCGTCATCGAAAAAGAGTCGGAAGTGGCCCTGGTGATCGAGGAAGCCGCCGAACTCAAGGTCAAGCCGCAGGTTGGCCTGCGCGTGCGCCTGTCGTCGCTGGCGTCGAGCAAGTGGGCGGATACCGGTGGCGAGAAATCCAAGTTCGGCCTGTCGGCGGCGCAACTGATCTCGGTGGTCCAGCGCTTCCGTGATGCCGGTCTCGACCAGGGCATCCGCCTGCTGCACTTCCACATGGGCTCGCAGATCGCCAACCTGGCCGACTACCAGCACGGCTTCAAGGAAGCCATCCGCTACTACGGCGAGCTGCGCGCCCTTGGCCTGCCGGTGGACCACATCGATGTCGGTGGCGGCCTGGGCGTGGACTACGACGGTACCCACTCGCGCAATGCCAGCTCGATCAACTACGACATGGACGACTACGCCGGTGTCGTGGTCGGCATGCTCAAGGAGTTCTGCGACGCCCAGGGCCTGCCGCACCCGCACATCTTCTCGGAAAGCGGCCGCTCGCTCACGGCGCATCATGCCGTGCTGGTGATCCAGGTCACCGACGTCGAGAAGCACAACGACGAAGTGCCGACCATCGAGAACAAGGAAGCCTTGCCGGAGACCGTGCAATGGCTGGTCGATCTGCTCGGTCCGACCGATATCGAGATGGTCACCGAAACCTACTGGCGCGCCACCCACTACATGAGCGACGTGGCCGCCCAGTATGCCGACGGCAAGATCAGCCTGTCCGAGAAGGCCCTGGCCGAGCAGTGCTATTTCGCCGTGTGCCGGCGCCTGCACAACTCGCTCAAGGCCCGCCAGCGCTCGCACCGCCAGGTGCTGGACGAGCTCAACGACAAGCTGGCCGACAAGTACATCTGCAACTTCTCGGTGTTCCAGAGCCTGCCGGACACCTGGGCGATCGGCCAGGTGTTGCCGATCATCCCGCTGCACCGCCTCGACGAAGAGCCACTGCGCCGCGCGGTACTGCAGGACCTGACCTGCGACTCCGACGGCAAGATCAACCAGTACGTGGATGAGCAAAGCATCGAGACCAGCATGCCGGTGCACGCGGTCAACGAAGGCGAGGACTACCTGCTGGGCGTGTTCCTGGTCGGCGCCTACCAGGAGATCCTCGGCGACATGCACAACCTGTTCGGTGACACCGACTCGGTGAACATCTACCAGAACCCGAACGGCAGCGTGTACCACGCCGGCATCGAGACCCACGACACCATCGAGGACATGCTGCGCTACGTGCACCTGTCGCCGGAGGAGTTGATGACTCACTACCGTGACAAGGTAGCCAGCGCCCGGCTCAGCGAACGTGAGCGCACGCAGTTCCTCGATGCCTTGCGGTTGGGGCTGACGCGGTCTTCCTACCTGTCGTCGTAAGGCTTTGCCGATGTAGAAAAGGCCCGCTCCCGGGATTCCGGGGGCGGGCCTTTTTCGTGGGCTGATCAGGGATCGGCATTGCTCCTGCCGGCCTCATCGCTGGCAAGCCAGCTCCCACAGGGTTTTGCCAGCCACAAAAACCGACTCGACGCGGGACATTGTGGGAGCTGGCTTGCCAGCGATGAGGCCATCAGCAGCACACTCAATTCCCGCCCTGCGCAAACCACCCATCCCGCCGCTGCAACCGCCACCCCATCACCCCGAGCGTTACTCCGCGCACCGCCATGAACAACAGGAATGCCAGCCACAACCCATGGTTCCCCAGGTCCCGCGCCATCCAGGCGAAGGGCAGGGCAATCACCACGCTGAGCAACATCGCATCGCGCATTTCCCGCGCCCGCGTGGCGCCGATGAACAAGCCGTCGAGCACATAGCTCCACACCGCGATCAACGGCAGTAGCGCCAGGTACGGCAGGTACTCGAACGCCGTCTCGCGCACGCTGGGGATATCGGTTTGCAGCGCGATGAACAGGTGCCCGCCGAACAGAAACAACAGCGCAAATCCAAGGCTGGCAATCAGCGACCAGCCACTGGCCACGGTCAGCGAGCGCCGCAGCGCGTCTCGGTTTCCCGCGCCGATGGCGTGTCCGCATAGTGCTTCCACTGCGTGGGCCAGGCCATCCAGCGCATAGGCCGTCACCAGCAAGCCGTTGAGCAGCAGTGCATTGGCCGCCACCGTGGCTTCACCCAGCCGCGCGCCCTGCACCGTGATCAGGAAGAACACACCCTGCAAGGCCAGGCTGCGGATAAAGATGTCGCGGTTGACGCTGAGCATCGGCCGCCAGTTCTGCCAGCGCGCCAGCAGCGGCCACACCACCCGCCCCGGATGGGCGCGCAGCGAAGGCCGTGTCAGCGCCAGGCCGAGCAAGGCCGCGGCCCATTCCGAGATCACCGAGGCGCGCGCCGAGCCGACCACGCCCCAGTCCAGTCCGAGGACGAACCACAGGTTGAGGACGATGTTCAGCAGGTTGGTGGTCAGCAGGATCAGTAGTGGTGCCCGGGCGTTCTGCGTGCCGAGGAACCAGCCGACCAGGGCGTAAGTCGCCAGTGCGGCAGGCAGGCCGAGCAGGCGGGTGGTGAAAAAGTCCCGCGTGCCCTGTGCCAGTTCCGCGCCTGGTTGCATCAGGCCAAGGGCCAGGTGGCTGAGGGGGATCGCCAGCAGGCCAAGGGCGAGGGCGAAGAACAGGGCCAGACCCAGGCCCTGCACCAGCACCTGGCGCAGGCCGTCGCCGTCCGAGCGGCCGGCAGCCTGGGCGGCGAAGCCGGTAGATCCCATGCGCAGGAAGCCAAGTACCCCCACCAGCAGGGTGTACAGGCTGGCGCCGACCGCCACCGAGCCGAGCTGGTGGGCATGGGGCAGGTGGCCGATGACCGTGCTGTCGACCAGGGCCACCAGCGGCACCGAGATGTTCGACAGGATCATCGGCGCGGCCAGGGCCCAGACCTTGTGGTGGGTGGGGCGGTGGCGCCAGTCGGTCAACAGAAGAGACATTCGCGAGGTCCTTGTGAGTATCGGGACCGCGAGGCAGCCGCAAAAGGACCACCGCGCAACCCAAGCCGACCATTCTACCCAGCTGACGGCACTTTGCTCGGTGAACCCTGTCTCACCTCGGCAGCGTTCCCCGGTGAAACCGTGGACCTTGATATATAGTTTCCCGTCTGCCCCTGTTGCCCCGAGAGCTTTCTCCCATGCTGAACAAAGGATTGTGGCTGGCCTGCGCGCTGGCGTTGCTGAGTGCCTGCGACTCGTCTTCCCCCGACAAACCTGCTCCCGCGCCTGCCGAAAAAGCCGCCGGCCCGGCAGCCAGTGCGCCGAAGGTCGATGAGGCGACCCTGGCCCAGCGCTACGCCGGCCGCGAGCTGAACGTGGTGGACGTCTCGGAGGTCCAGGTCGATGGCGCCAGCGCCCTGTCGGTCACCTTCTCCGCACCGCTCGAAGCCGACCAGCGCTTCGCCGAACGCCTGCACCTGGTGGACACCACCAAGGGCAAGGTCGATGGCGCCTGGGAACTGTCCGAAAACCGCATGGAGTTGCGCCTGCGCCACCTCGAGCCGCAGCGCAAGCTGGTCTTGACCATCGACGCCGGCCTGCGCAGCATCAATGGCAACCAGTTGGCCAACGAATACATCAGTCGCCTGGAAACCCGCGACATGCAGCCGAGCATCGGCTTCGCCAGCCGTGGCTCGCTGCTGCCGACCCGCCTGGCCGAGGGCTTGCCGGTGATCGCGCTGAACGTGAACAAGGTCGAGGTAGAGTTCTTCCGTATCAAGCCCGAGTCGCTGCCGAGTTTCCTCGGCGCCTGGGGCCGCAACAGCTCGTTGCAGAGCTATGAAGCCAACGACCTGCTGCCCATGGCCGACCTGGTCTATGCCGGCCGCTTCGACCTCAACCCGCCGGCCAATACCCGCGAGACCCTGCTGCTGCCCATGGCCGGGATCAAGCCATTGCAGGAAGCCGGGGTGTACCTGGCGGTGATGCGCGAGGCCGGCACCTACAACTACTCGCAGCCGGCAACCTTGTTCACCCTCAGCGATATCGGCCTCTCGGTGCACCGCTACAGCAACCGCCTGGATGTCTTCACCCAGGCCCTGGAAGGCGGCAAGGCGCTGGGTTCGATCGACCTCGACCTGCTCGACCACGATGGCAAGGTGCTCGCCCAGGGCAAGACCGACAGTGACGGCCACGCGCAACTGCCGCTGCCGCCCAAGGCCGATCTGCTGCTGGCGCGCCAAGGCGCCAACACCACGCTGCTGCGCCTGAACAGCGCCGCCCTCGACCTCTCCGAATTCACCGTCACCGGCCCTCAGGCCAACCCGCTGCAGTTCTTCGTGTTCGGCCCGCGTGACCTGTATCGTCCAGGCGAAACCGTCCTGCTCAACGGTCTGTTGCGCGACCAGGATGGCAAGCCGGTGAAGAGCCAGCCGATCAATGTGGAAGTGCGTCGCCCGGATGAGCAGGTCAGCCGCAAGTTCGTCTGGGAGGCGGATGCCAACGGCTTTTACCAGTACCAGTTGCAACTGGCCGGCGAAGCGCCGACCGGGCGCTGGCAATTGCTGTTCGATCTCGGTGGCAACCGTCAGCAGGTCTATGAAGTGCTGGTGGAAGACTTCCTGCCCGAGCGCCTGGCCCTGGAACTGAAGGGCAGCGACACCCCGTTGAGCCCGGATGCAACCGCAGAGATCCGCGTCAATGGCCGTTACCTCTACGGCGCTCCGGCGGCGGGCAATCGCCTTAGCGGCCAGGTCTACGTTCGGCCGCTGCGCGAGGCGGTACCGGCGCTGCCCGGCTACCAGTTCGGCTCGGTCACCGAAGAAGACCTGAGCCACGATCTGGAGCTGGAAGAGTCCACCCTCGACGCCGACGGCGAAGCCACCATCGCTATCGCCAGCGAATGGGCCGAGGCCCGTTCGCCGCTGCAACTCACCGTGCAGGCCAGCCTGCAGGAATCCGGTGGCCGTCCGATCACCCGACGCCTGGAGCAGCCAATCTGGCCGGCGGACCGCTTGCCGGGCCTGCGCGGCCTGTTCGATGGCGAGGAAACCGACGGCGATGCACCGGTGGAAGTCGAACTGCTGGTGGCCGACCGCGACGGCAACAAGCTGGCCGCCGACAACCTGCGCGTGCGTCTGGTCCGCGAGCGCCGCGACTACTACTGGAACTATTCACAGAGCGATGGCTGGAGCTACAACTTCAACGAAAAATACCTCACCGAAAGCGAGCAGAGCGTCAGCGTGCCGAAGGGCAGCACCACCAAGCTCAGTTTCCCGGTGGAGTGGGGCCCGTACCGGGTCGAAGTGGAAGACCCGGAAACCGGCGTCACCAGCAGCCTGCGCTTCTGGGCCGGATACCGCGCCCAGGACAACGCCGACGGTGGCGCGGTGCGTCCCGACCAGGTGCGCCTGGCCCTGGACAAGCCGGCCTACAACGACGGCGACACTGCCAGCGTCACCGTCACCCCGCCAGCGGCCGGCAAGGGCTACCTGATGGTGGAAGGTGGCGACGGTCCGCTGTGGTGGCAGGAAATCGACGTGCCTGCAGAGGGCAAGGCCTTCGACATCAAGCTCGACCCGAAATGGGCCCGGCATGACCTCTATGTCAGCGCCCTGGTGATCCGCCCCGGCGAGCGCAAGGCCAATGTCACGCCCAAGCGTGCCGTGGGCGTACTGCACCTGCCGCTGGACCGCGCGCAACGCAAGCTGGCCGTGACCCTCGAAGCTCCCGAGAAGATGCGTCCCAAGCATCCGCTGACCGTGAACATCCAGGCGCGCAATGCCGACGGCAGCGTGCCGAAGCAGGTTCAGGTTTTGCTGGCGGCGGTGGATGTGGGCATCCTCAATATCACCAGCTACGTCACCCCGGATCCATTCACCGGTATGTTCGGGCGCAAGGCCTATGGCGCCGACCAACTGGATATCTACGGCCAGTTGATCGAGGCCGGCCAGGGTCGCCTGGCCAGCCTGGCCTTCGGCGGTGACGCCGGCATGGCCAAGGGCGGCAAGCGCCCGGACACCAGCGTGACCATCGTCGCCCTGCAGAGCGCCCCGGTGAGCCTGGACGCCGATGGCAAGGGCCAGGCCACGGTGGACATCCCCGATTTCAACGGCGAACTGCGCCTGATGGCCCAGGCCTGGAGCGAGGACCGCTTCGGCGTGGCGGAAGCCAAGACAGTGGTTGCCGCACCGCTGATCGCGGAGCTGTCGGCGCCACGCTTCCTCGCCGGCGGCGACCGCACCAGCCTGGCCCTTGACCTGTCCAACCTGTCCGGTCAGGACCAGACCCTCGCCGTGGCCCTGGCCACCGAAGGCCAGCTGGACCTGCTCGGCTCGTCGCATCAGTCGCTCAAGCTCAAGCAGGGCCAGCGCGTCACCTTGAAGATCCCGGTGCAGGCCACCGGCGGCTATGGCCAAGGCCGGGTCACCGTGCGCGTCGATGGCCTGGTGCTGCCGGCGAAACCGATACCGGCTTCTCCCGCGACTGGACCCTGGGCATCCGCCCGGCCTACCCGGCGCAGCTCAAGCATTACCGCGTGGCGCTGAACGGCGGCGAGCCCTGGACCCTACCCGAGCAGGACCTGGCGACCTTCGAACCGGCCGGCCTTGAGGGCACCCTGGCGCTGTCCAGCCGTCCGCCGCTGAACCTTGCGGAGCAGATCCGCGCACTGAAGGCCTACCCCTATGGCTGCGCCGAGCAGACCACCAGCGGCCTGTACCCGTCGCTCTACGCCGATGCCGCGACTCTCAAACGCCTGGGCATCACCGGCGAGCCGGCGGACGAGCGCAAGCGCAAGATCGAAATCGGCATCGAGCACTTGCTGGGCATGCAGCGCTACAACGGCAGCTTCGGCCTGTGGAGCTCCGACGGCGAGGAAGAATACTGGCTGACCGCCTATGTCACCGACTTCCTCCTGCGCGCCCGCGACCAAGGCTTCGCCGTGCCGCCCGAGGCGCTGAAGAAAGCCAGCGAGCGCCTGCTGCGCTATGTGCAGGAGCGCAACCTGATCGAGGTCAACTACAGCGAGAATGCCGAGCACAGCCGCTTCGCCGTGCAGGCCTACGCAGCGCTGGTGCTGTCGCGCAGCAAGCAGGCGCCGCTGGGTGCCTTGCGTAGCCTGTTCGAGCGCCGTGCCGATGCCCGTTCCGGCCTGCCGCTGGTACAACTGGCGATCGCCCTCGACACCATGGGCGACAAGCCGCGGGCCGAGCAGGCGTTGCTTGCCGGACTTGCCGCAGGTCGCGGTAAGGGCTGGCTGGCCGACTACGGCAGCTCGCTGCGTGATCAGGCGCTGATCATCGCCCTGCTCGACGAATACAAGCTGGCGAGCAAGGACATCCCGGACCGCTTGTTCAAGCTGTCCGATCAATTGGCTGGCAGCCAGTGGCTCTCGACCCAGGAACGCAATGCCCTGTTCCTTGCCGGTCGTGGCCTGGCGCAGCAGCCGGAAGGCAAGTGGAGCGCGCAACTGGACAGCGCCGGGCAGACCCGCGAACTGGGCCCGGAACAATCCGGCCTGCACCTGCAGGGGCCGCTGCTGGCCTCGCCGTTGAGCGTGCGCAATGATGGCGACCAGACCCTGTACCAGCGCCTGACCCTGTCCGGTTACCCACGCCAGGCACCGCCGGCCAGCGGCAACAACATGAGCATCCGCCGCGAGTACCTGGGCATGAATGGCCAGGCGCTGGACCTGAAGTCACTGGAGAGTGGCGACCTGGTGCTGGTGCACCTGGCGATCCAGGCCAAGGAGCGGGTTCCCGATGCACTGGTGGTTGACCTGCTGCCGGCGGGCCTCGAGCTGGAGAACCAGAACCTGGCGCAAAGCGCCGCCAGCCTGGACAACGCCAGCAGCGCGGTGAAGCAGTGGCGCGAGGCGATGGAGAACGCCAATGTGGTGCACCAGGAGTATCGCGATGACCGCTATGTCGCCGCGCTGAACCTGGATGGCTACGGCACCACCCACCTGCTGTACCTGGCGCGGGCGGTGACCCCGGGCAGCTACCGGATTCCGCCGGCGCAGGTGGAGTCGATGTACCGGCCGGACTGGCAGGCGGTGGGGGAGAGTGCCGGGGAGATGATCATCAAGGGCCGCTGAGGCTGTCAGGACCTCATCGCTGGCAAGCCAGCTCCCACAAATCCTGTGGGAGCTGGCTTGCCAGCGATGCCTTTCAATGCACCACCCAACTCAACACCCACAACCCCAGCAGTGCCCAGATGATCCCGGCAATCACCGATGCCCGCATGAACGCTCGCACCGCCGAATACAGCAGGATCAAGCCGATGATCAGGATCAGGATGCTGATCAGCGACGTATCCATGCCCAGGGTGCTCGCCAGCCCGTCGATGAACTTCGTCCCGGCATTGGCCAGCATGGCGAACAATCCGCTGAGCAGGTCCACCACGAACTTGATCGCTGCGCCCAGCGCTTCTCCTAGCCCTTCGAAAAAACCTTCTACCCGCATGGTCGTGTCCTGATGATCGTCACAGCATTCGCGCTGCATTCCAGCCTTTGGCCATTATCGGGCCGCCTCGGTTCCCGTCCATGTTCAGCTTAGCCCTGCCACGCGGGCGCAAGTCCCGGCTGGCGAGTATCGCAGCCTTGTCCGCGGTCGGCCTGATCGCGTTGTTGTGGCTGGCCGACCGCCTCTGGCCGCTGCCGCTGCCGGCCGATGACCTGGCTCGCGTGGTGCTGGCCGAGGACGGCACGCCCTTGTGGCGCTTCGCCGATACCGATGGTGTGTGGCGCTATCCCGTGTCGGTGGATGAAGTCTCGCCGCTTTACCTGCAAGCCCTGCTGACCTACGAGGACCGCTGGTTCTACAGCCATCCCGGGGTCAACCCGCTGGCCCTCGGTCGCGCCGCCTGGCAGAACCTCAGCGGTGGCCGCGTGCTGTCCGGGGGCAGCACCCTGTCGATGCAGGTGGCACGCCTGCTCGACCCTCATGCGCGCACCCTGCCCGGCAAGTTGCGCCAGCTTTGGCGCACCGTGCAACTGGAGTGGCACCTGTCCAAGCGCGAGATCCTCGAGATCTACCTCAACCGCGCGCCCTTCGGTGGCACCTTGCAAGGCGTGGCGGCGGCGAGCTGGGCTTACCTTGGCAAGTCGCCGCAACAACTGACCCCTGCCGAGGCCGCGCTGCTGGCGGTGTTGCCCCAGGCTCCCAGCCGCCTGCGCCCGGATCGTCATCCGCAGCGTGCGACGGCGGCCCGGGACAAGGTCCTGCAACGCCTGGGCGACTATCAGGTGTGGCCACAGCAACGGATCCGTGAAGCCATGGAAGAACCGCTGCTCCTCGCTCCGCGCCAGGAGCCGGCGCTGGCCCCGTTGCTGGCCCGGCGCCTGAATCGCCCCGACAGTCCGCCGCTGATCCGCACTACCCTGGATGCCTCGCTGCAGCGCCGCCTCGAGGACCTGCTCGGCGGCTGGCGCGCGCGCCTGCCCGAGCGCACCTCGGCGGCGATCCTGGTGGTGGAATCCGAAACCATGGCGGTGCGTGCCTACCTCGGCTCGATCGACCTCAACGACGAGCGCCGCTTCGGCCATGTCGATATGGTCAGTGCCTGGCGCTCGCCTGGCTCGACCCTCAAGCCGTTCCTCTATGGCATGGCCATGGACGATGGTCTGATCCATTCCGAATCGCTGCTGCAGGACGTACCGCGGCGCTACGGTGACTACCGCCCCGGCAACTTCTCCATGGGGTTCAGCGGGCCGGTGGCGGCCAGTTCGGCCTTGTCGCTGTCGCTCAATCTGCCCGCGGTGCAATTGCTTGAAGCCTACGGCCCCAAGCGCTTCGCCGCGCAACTGCGTGCCGGCGGCATTGCGATCAGCCTGCCGGCACTGGCCGAGCCCAACCTGTCGTTGATCCTTGGCGGCGGCGGCAGTCGCCTCGAAGACCTGGTCGCCGGCTACAGCGCCTTCGCCCGCGACGGCATGAGCGCCAGCCTGCGCCTGCAACCGGATGCACCGCTGGTGCAGCGGCGCATGCTTTCCCCGGCGCGGCATGGATCGTCCGGCGCATCCTCAGCGGCCAGGCACGACCGGACCGCGATCCCCATGCGGAACTGGTGCAGCGGCCGCAACTGGCCTGGAAAACCGGTACCAGCTACGGCTTCCGTGACGCCTGGTCGATCGGCGTCGGCCCGCGTTACCTGATCGGCGTATGGATCGGCCGTCCCGACGGCACGCCGGTACCGGGCCAGTTCGGCCTGGCCTCGGCGGCGCCGTTGATGCTGCAGGTGCATGATGTATTGAGCAACCGCGACAGCCAGCGCGGCATTCGCCCGCCGGTTCCGCCGGTACCTGCCAGCGTTGGTGTTGCGGCGATCTGCTGGCCGCTGGGTCAGCCGCTGGCACGCAGCGATGGCAACTGTCGGCGCCAGCGTTTTGCCTGGACCCTTGACGGCACCACGCCGCCGACCCTGCTGGCACAGGACCAGCCGCTGGGCGTGGGGTTGCTGGAGCGGGTCTGGGTCAACGACCAGGGCCTGCGTGTCGATGCCACCTGTGCTGGTGCCCGATCACGGGATATCGCCCTCTGGCCGGCGCCACTGGAGCCCTGGCTGAGCCGCGCCGAGCGGCGCGACGCCCGGCTGCCGGCCATTGACCCGGACTGCCCGCCGCAGGTACCGGCCAGTGCGCCGCCGTTGTCGATCGTCGGGGTGCGCCAGGGCGATCAGCTAAGGCGCCCGGCGACCAGTCAAGAGACCCTGCAACTGGAGCTGTCGGCCCTCGGTGGGGATGGGCAGCGCTGGTGGTTCCTTAATGGCACTCCGCTCGGTGAAACCGCTCGCCAGGAAACGCTGAAAACGCGCTTCGACGAGCCCGGGCATTACGAGTTGAGCGTACTCGACGCTAGTGGCCAAACGGCCCGATTGACATTCCAGGTCAGCGACTGAGCGCCGTAGAGCGCCCGTGTAAAAGGAACGCGAGGACACGGCTGCCTGACGCCAGATACCCGTCAAATGGTTATAGCGCGAAAGTCGAAATGCCATCAACGAGGCCAGGCTCAATTTTCAACTCATTGAAAAATATGGGTTTTTTTTGCCATCACCGACGTATATATCCGGTTAATACCAAGTTCAGAGTTGTGACACCACGCCCGCCGGACTGAGATAGCTGCACCAACGCGGATGTTCCGTACTGGAGTTTCCGCATACATAAAGCAGCGGCAGCGAAAGCAATGGAGTCGCCATGAACACTCAAGCGTGGATGAAAGCAAGTTCGGCACTGGCACTGGTGATGGCTGTAAGCCTCGCGGCGGGATGCAGCAGCGGTGGTGGCGGTTCTCATAGCGTGGTTGACGAGTCTTCACCGACCGCGGCCGATGCAGCGACCGGCGACGCCGGCTCGGGCACCACCGACAGCGGTACCGGCGGTACTGCGGGCAGTGGTGGTGGCAGCGCCGGAACCGGAAGCGGCGGTTCGGGTGGCGGTGGCAGCGGTGAAGGAACGGTGATCGGTGGCATCGGTGGCACGGGCGGCACCGACGGAGCAGGGGGCACGGTCGGTACAGGCGGTACAGGCGGTACAGGCGGTACAGGCGGTACAGGCGGCAATGGTTCTACTGGTGGAACCGGCACCACCACCAGCAATCCGCTGATTACCGCCCAGGTGGTAGATCAGGCAGGCTCTGCAGTTTCGGCACTGGGCAATGCCGTGGGCGGCGTCGGTGGGAGCGTCAATGGCCTGCCGGTACTGGGCGATAGCGCCGGTGGCCTGGTCGGCAGTGTGGGGGCTACCGTCTCCACCATTGGTGGTGGCGTCAGTTCGGGCCTGGGCCAACTCGGTACCGGCAACAACGCGATCGGCAATACGCTCGGCAGCGTTGGCGCCGGTGTTGCGCAACTCGGCAGCGGCGTGCAGGGCCTGGCCAACAGCGGTGCGATCGAACAAGTACCCGTGGTCAACAGTGTCGTGGGTTCCTTGGGCACCACCGTGGTCGCCTTAGGCGACACTATCAGCGGTGCTACCTCTTCCGGCCCGCTGAACAATGTTACCCAGCAGTTGAATACCGGCGCTGTGCAACTTGTGGCGCTGGTGGAAAACACTGCAGGGACCTTGGGCGAAGCCACCGGCCTCGGTGCGCCGCTCAACTCGGTGCTGAAAACCGTAGGTACTGCCGTCACCTCTGTCGGCCAGCAGGTCGCTGGTGCGGGTGGCAATCCGGTGACCGACCTGGCTGGCGGCTTGGCCGGAACCGTGGGCAATATCGCCGGCAAGGCGGGTGATCTGGTAGGCGGCGGTAATGCCAATGGCGGCGGTGCACCAGGTACTGGCGGGGTTCTGGAAACCGTGGGCGGGGTGGTCGCCGGTGTCGGCGGTGGCCTGACCGTACATGACCCGGATGGCGTGGTCGGTACCACCGCCTTGAACCTGTTAGGTGTGGGCAACCTGCTGGCTTCGGCCGGGCCTGTGGTCGGCGGTACTGGTTCCGTCAACAACGGACCTGCCCCTTATTTCACTGCTACGGTTACCAGCACCGTGGGCGGCGTCGTGCAGCCGGTGGTGGACACTGCGCTGGGTGTGACGCAGCAGGTGGGCGCTGCAACCGGGCTTGGTACCGTGGTCAGCGGTGTGACCAATAACCTCGGCGGTGCGCTTACCAGCCTTGGTGCGCAAACCAACCCTGGCCCGACCAACCCGGTCGGCGAACGCCTCGCCATCAGTGTGGGTGGCCTGGGTGACACCGTCACCAGCGTGGGCACGGTGCTGAACGGCCCGGGCACCGGGAATGGCGGCCTTGGCGGTGCCTTGGGCGGTGTGACCGGTGCCTTGGGCGGCACCACCGGCGGTACTGGCGGTCTTGGCGCCGTGACGGGCACCGTAGGCGGTGTGGTGAACAGCGTGACCGGCACCTTGGGCGGTGCTACCGGCGGTACTGGCGGTCTTGGCGCCGTGACGGGCACCGTAGGCGGTGTGGTGAACAGCGTGACCGGCACCTTGGGCGGTGCTACCGGCGGTACTGGCGGTCTTGGCGCCGTAACGGGCACCGTAGGCGGTGTGGTGAACAGCGTGACCGGCACCTTGGGCGGTGCGACCGGCGGCACTGGCGGTCTTGGCGCCGTTACTGGGACGGTTGGCGGCGTGGTCAATACCGTGACGGGTGCGCTCGGTGGTGCAACCGCGGGCGCCGGTGCTGGCGTAGCGGTCTCGGGCGGCGCCGGTACCACCGCCACTGGTACCGGAGGTTTGGGGGAGTGCTGAACGGCGTGACAGGTGGTTTATTAGGGGGGCGAAGTAAAAAGCCATCATCCTGGTTAGACGATCTTACGGGCAACACCTACGCTTGAGTCTGACGAGGGAACCGTCTTGGTTCCCTCGTACTTTTCAGGATGATGGAGTGTCCTATGCGGTCGATGGCAATCGCGTTAGTGAGTCTTTCCTGGGTAAGTGCGCTACAGGCCGAGCCACTTCCCACTTTTCTGAACAGCAACGAAACCGAACGCAACCTGCCGGCACCCAATCTGCCGGCAGATGCGTTTCGGCCGTCCACACCGCAGCTTCAAATGCCGACCCCCGCAGCCAGTCAGCCTCAGGCGCTGATGATGAACACCCGGGTCCTGATCCGCAAAGTGCGTATCGAGGGGGGAGCGTCTACCCGCTAAGCGAACTTAGTGACAATTACAAGGATCTGTTGAACCGCGAGGTCACCGTCGCCGATCTGATCGAGGCCACCCGGCGTCTGACCCAGCGATACCAGCAGGATGGTTATCTGCTGTCCTACGCCTTTTTGCCGGTGCAGGATTTTGCCGAAGGTCGCCTGCGTGTGGTTTTGGTCGAGGGTTATATTCGCGATCACGAGATGCAGGGTGATATCGGTCGGGTCTCGGTCTACTTGGAAAAGCTCGTTGCCAAGCTCAAGGCCGAGCGCCCGCTGACCCGAAAAACCTTCGACCGCTACACCACCCTGATGAGCCGGGTGCCCGGTATCACCCTGCAGGCGCGAGTGCCCCACCTTCGACCACCGATGGGGCCAGCAAACTGTTCGTGCAGGCCGCGCGCAAGCCTTTCACGACCACTATGAGCCTCAGTGATAGCAGCCGCGACGATCTTCAGGTACTGCTGGGTGCCAGCAGCAACGCGCAAACGGCGCTCGCAGAGCAACTGAGCGTCAGTGTATTGGCGCCACCCGGACAGGACAAGGAGCACTATTTCCGTGCTGACTATTCGCAATACCTTAACAGCGAAGGCACGCAACTGGCGCTGTCGGCCTCGCGCTATCGTAGCGATCCCAGCGCGGTGATCCGCCTGGACAACGGCGTCGATCTCAAGCAGCACCGGGAAAACGACCGTTATTCGATAGGTCTCAACCACCCCCTGATCGCGTCGCCCAACGAGTGGCTAGGTGTGTCGGCGCGTTTTTACGCGGTGGACGACACCACGGATTACCGGGTGCTGCGCGGCTCGCAGAAGGTCAGTATCGAGACCGATATCCGTGCGTTGGCCTTCGAGGGGGACTGGCGCAAGGCCACGGACCGGCAACTGCGCATCCTCAGCGCCGGGGTGTACCAAGGCTTCGACCGCTTTGGTGCCAACACCGACGCCGACTATGACCTGGATTTCTTCCGCCTGCGCCTTTCCGGCGTCCAGAGCGACCGCTTCGCCGACAACTGGCAGGGGGTGGTTTCTGCGGCTTTGTACTGGACCGACGACAGTCTGCCCGACAGCGAGCGCGCGGTGTTTGGGGGGCAGAACTTCGGTCGGGGGTACCCGGTCGACCAGGCCTCCGGCGACAAGGGCTGGGGGGCGGCCTACGAACTCAACTACAGCTTTCGACGTGAAGGTGAGTGGGTAAAGTTGCTTCAGCCCTATGTAGTGCTGGACGCGGCGAAGACCTGGTTCAATGAATTGCAGGTTCAGGACTCGAAGATGTCCTCGGCAGCGCTTGGCCTGCGTTTTGGCGATGCGCGCTATTACAACATCTCGCTGGAGGTGGCCAAGCCGATGTCCGATATCGCGCTGGACAGCTTCAACCGGCGGCCGCGGTTCACCGTGAGTTTCAGTTATCAGTTGTGAGGTATCGCCACGCTCCTACGGATCCGGTCGGCGGCGGTGAGCGGGTCAGTGCACCGCCCGCTTGCCTTGGGAGACATCCAGCGGAAACAGATTGCCCAGCGTCTCCAGCAAACGGATGTGGTAGATGGGCTTGCGAAAGAGGTCCAGCACATCCAGTTTCCTTAGCTCGCCGACCACGTCGGGGTCGGCATGCCCGGTGGTGACGATCACCGGCAGGTGCTGGCGCGCGGTGTGTTCGCGCAGGCGTTTGATCAGGGAAATACCGGATTCTTCCGGCATGTTCAGGTCGGTGATGACCAGGGCGATATCCGGGTGTCGGGTCAACTGCTGGAGCGCAACCTTCACCGAGGTGGCGACATGACAACGAAAGCCTTGGTTTTCCAGTAGTTCCGCCAGTTCCAGCAACGCTTCCTCTTCATCGTCCACCAAAAGCAACTGTTCACGTGGCTGCGAAGCTGGCATGGCGCGGTCCTGTCAGGCAGTTGCAGTGAGCCGGCGGGGAACGGCGTGCTCGCCCCGCCGGACGATCATCGACATCAGCTTGGCAGGGCGCCCTGGATACTGGTGAAGATGGAGGTGACTCCCTCGGAAATGGTCGGTACGAACGCCACCAGCGCCACCGCGACCATGGCCGCGACCAATGCGTACTCGATACCCGATGCGCCGTCCGTGCGCTGGCAGAACGTCCGAATGGATTGAATGATCTTTCTTACCGACATGATGTAGCTCCTTGCGCCAGAAGGCCGTAACACGGGGGCATACATGATTCCCCTTCGCCATCAGAGCATCGTCAAGAGATAACACCTGAGCAAATGTAAGAAAGCATTAACCCGAAAGTGATAGCGCAAAGCCGACGTCAATAAGCCGTTGTTTTCAGAACGTGATGCACGTCACAAGGAAAATTTTGCCGTGCCGTAATGGCGTTTTGTCCTAGCTGGACTACCGTGAAATAGCAAAATAATTACTTCCAAAAGCGTGCGGGTGAGCCTGTTAAACAAGAAGTCACGGGCTGCGGTACAAGGCAGGGAGGGCCAGCCATGAGCAGTCGCATCACCTTGATTCTTGCCGGACTGTTTCTCTTGGGGGCGATCATTGCCGGGTACTGGGGCATGGTCCTGAGCAAACATCCGGAACCTTCCGCACCCGTCGCCCAACCGGCAGCCCAGCCGGTCACCCAGGTGGTCAACAACGCCCAGGACGAGTTGCGCAAACCCGTGGTGGTGCTGCGCCGCGACGTCGCCGCCAACCAGCCGCTGAACACCGATGACCTCGCCGTCGAGCGCCTGCTGGTGGCGCCTGCCGGTAGTTTCCAGACCCTTGAACAGGTTGCCGGGCGCAGCCCCCGGCGCGACCTGCCGGCCGGTACCTGGCTGGAGGAAAGCAGCTTCGAGGCCGGCGGCCCGCTGGCGCGGATGATCGAACCCGGCGAGCGCGCCCTGACCGTGGCAGTCGATGAGGTCAGCGGAGCCGCCGGTTATCTACGCCCCGGCGACTACGTGGATGTGCTGGTGTTCCTGCGTGAAGAAACGGACAACCCCCTGGCCAGCGCGCAGGTAGTTGTGCCGGCCTTGCGGGTCCTGAGTGTCGGCCAGCAGATCGGCGTGGCCAGGGACGGGCGTTCCGCCGAGCCGGTCGATCCCGATCCCAAGGCCCGTGAGGAAAAACGCCGGACTCCGGCGCGCACCGTGGTGCTGGCCGTGCCCGAAGTGCTCGCCAGCCGCCTGACCCTGGCCGCCCAGGGCGGCAAGCTGGGGCTGACAGTACGTAGCGCCGAAGAAAAGTCGCTCGCGGATTTCTGGGCCGATCCGAAAACCGCGGTGCGTGCCGCAGACGATGCCAATCGCCAGCTCTACCGTTTCAACCAGTTGGCAATGACCGCGCCGGCGCCCGTGCCGGTGGCCGCCTCGGCGCCCAGGCGCGGGATCGAGATCATTCGCGGCGCGCAAACGTCCGAGTCACTTCACTGAATTGAGCAAGGATGCACCCTCGATGAACCATCGTTCCTCGCCCATCCGTTCCGTAACCCTGGTCGCCGCGCTGCTGGCCTTGCTGCCGCTGTCCCAGGCGCTGGCAGCGAGCAGCGGTTGTGCGGCGCTGCCGCGGGTACCGGCGACCCTCGAGATCGACCAGGGCCTGCAGCAGGAACTACGCCTGCCGGTGGGCATCAGCCGCGCCGCGGTGGGCGATCCGAAGGTGGCCGACGTGCATGGGCTGGGCAACGATGCCGTGCTGCTCACCGCCATGGGGCCCGGGGCCACCAGCCTGAGCCTGTGGACCGCCTGTTCGAGCACGCCGCGCCAGACCATGGTTTTCGTGCGTGGGCGGGCCTCGGCGGACATGCTCGCCACTCCTGTGCCGGAACCTGACCTGCCGATGCAGATCCAGGCCGATATCCGCTTCGTCGAAGTCAGCCGCACCAAGCTCAAGGAAGCCGGGGCGCGGCTCTTCTACAAGGGCTCCAACAACTCGCTCATCGGTTCCCCGGGCAGCGTGCCGGGCACCGTGGTCTCGCCTGGCAACGTACCGGTGAATACTCCGCTGATCCCGCTTGATAACGGCGCCTTCAATATTGGGGTAAGCGGATTAAATGGTTGATCTTACCTTTGCATGAGAGTGAGACAGACCGGCATCTCATCGGATTATCTGGTTGATGCTTCACCTACTGCTGGTGCATGTTTCCTTCGCTAATTCCCAGCAAGAACCCCACACGCCTCAACTTCCCGGTCATCGTTGCAACTCGCTCTCAGTGAAACGAGTTGTTTCTCAAGCGCTTGCAGAGCGGTTATCTGCGACCGCACATGAGAGATGTGATCATCGAGCAAGGCGTTGACGGCGGTACAAGGCTGATGAGGGTCGTCCTCATAGCTCTGTAGTTCGTGAATCTCAGCCAGTGACAGGCCCAGGATTCTGCAGCGACGGATGAAGGCCAGCCCCTCACCATGCTTCTCGGTATAGACACGGTAACCGTTGTCCTGCCGATCAGGCGGCGGCAACAAGCCCTGCTGTTCATAGAAGCGGATCGTCTGTGTTTCGACCCCTACCAACTGCGCCAACTGACCAATGCGCATCAGCCTCCTCCCCAACGGATTCTTTACTCTATTGACCTTATAGTAGCTTTATAGTTTTAAATGGTACCACAACATTGTTCAAGTGGAGTCGTATCATGAGCAAATCCTGTGGTGGCGCCTGTGGCGGTGATGCAACGTCCGCAGCGGATACCGATATACAGGCCTCCTCCGAGGCGCCAGGGAGATGGGTCAGTGTTTATGCCGTGCCGAAGATGGACTGTCCATCAGAAGAACGAATGATTCGCCTAGCCCTGAACGGCTTTGAGGAGATTCGGGCGCTGTCCTTCGACTTGTCGAACCGCCGGCTGAAGGTCGTGCATGACGGCGAGGTCGAGCCCGTCACCTCGAAACTGAAGACCTTGGGGCTAGGCGCCTCGCTTCAGGAAACCGTCGCTGCAAATCCGGAGACCATCAAGGCCGCCGAGTTTTCGGCAGCTTCTGCTAAGCAAGAATCCGGGACCCTGCGCTGGTTGCTCGGCATCAATGCACTTCTGTTCGTGGTGGAAATGACTGCCGGTCTGATCGCCCGGTCCACCGGCCTGATTGGAGAATCCCTGGACAATTTTGCCGATGCGGCGGTGTACGGGCTTGCCCTTTATGCGGTTGGACATAGCGTGAAAATGCAGGTACGTGCCGCGCATCTTGCTGGTGTACTGCAACTGATCTTGGCTGTGGGCGTGCTCGTAGAGGTGGTGAGACGCTTTGTATTCGGTAGTGAGCCTGAATCGCTGGTGATGATGGCTATCGCATTCGTCGCATTGATTGCCAATACCAGTTGTCTGCTGCTCATATCCAAACATCGGGAAGGCGGGGCGCACATGAAGGCAAGCTGGATATTCTCGGCCAACGACGTGGTGATCAACCTGGGGGTCATCACCGCCGGCGCCCTGGTCGCGTGGACCGGTTCCAATTATCCGGATCTGATTATCGGCACCATCGCGGGGGGCATTGTACTTAACGGTGCCAGACGCATTTTGGCGTTGAAGGGTTAAATAATGCTCATTATTGGCAAAAAGCTCTCGCCGTATGCCCTATTGTCCATATCGGGCCTGCTGGCAGCGTCTGATCAGGCTGTAAAGTGGCTGGTGCAGCAATCAATGGCCTATGGCGAGTATGTTTCGGTGACCCCGTTCTTTAACTGGGTGCACCTATGGAACACCGGTGCCGCATTCAGTCTTTTTGCGAATGGTGGAGGCTGGCAGCGCTACTTTTTTATCGGAATCGCGGTAGTGGTCTCGATTTTTCTGATCAAGCTGATCCTTGAAAATCGTCATAAAGGAGAAGCCATCGCTTACAGTCTTATCCTCGGTGGCGCCATGGGCAACCTGATTGACCGGGTCTTTCGCGGCTATGTTGTGGATTCCTTTGATTTCTATTGGCGAGACTGGCATTGGCCGGCCTTCAACCTGGCTGATATTGCAATTGTCCTCGGTGCCTTACTTTTCGTTTCCAGCAGCTTGTTGGGTAAAAAAGCAAACACCAATGCCGAGTCGGATGGATCTGACTGACACCTACGCCTATACAACACCATGACCGAACTTCCCGACAACATCCTTCACCTGCCGCAATACCAAGTACTGGGCTGCAAATCAACCGACGACGAAATGCACTTCCAGGTGGACGTGCCCGATCCCATCGCCTGCGAGGAATGCGGCGTGCAGGGTGAGTTCGTACGGTTCGGCAAGCGTGACGTTCCCTATCGTGATCTGCCCATCCACGGCAAGCGGGTCACTCTCTGGGTGGTCCGCCGCCGATACACCTGCCGGGCCTGCAAGACAACATTCAGGCCCCAGCTACCGGAGATGGTGGACGGATTCCGTATGACACTGCGGCTGCATGAGTACGTGGAGAAGGAATCCTTCAACCACCCCTACACCTTTGTGGCGGCACAGACCGGCCTGGACGAGAAGACGGTGCGCGACATCTTCAACGCCCGCGCCGAGTTCCTGGGGCGCTGGCACCGCTTCGAGACGCCCCGCATCCTGGGCATTGACGAGCTATACCTGAACAAGCGCTACCGCTGCATTCTGACCAACATTGAGGAGCGAACCCTGCTCGACCTGCTGGCCACCCGCCGCCAGGACGTGGTGACCAACTACCTGATGAAGCTGAAAGACCGGCAGAAGGTCGAGATCGTCAGCATGGACATGTGGAACCCCTACCGGGCAGCGGTCAAGGCTGTGCTGCCCCAGGCCCGTATCGTGGTCGATAAGTTCCATGTGGTGCGCATGGCCAACGATGCCCTAGAGAGAGTGCGCAAGGGCCTCAGAAAGGAGCTGAAACCGTCCCAGAGCCGGACTCTCAAGGGAGACCGGAAAATCCTGCTGAAACGCGCTCACGAAGTCTCAGACCGGGAGCGCCTCATCATGGAGACCTGGACAGGCGCGTTCCCGCAACTGCTGGCCGCCTACGAGCACAAGGAGCGCTTCTACGGCATCTGGGACGCCACCACACGGCTCCAGGCAGAAGCCGCCCTGGACGAGTGGATAGCCACCATCCCGAAGGGCCAAAAGGAAGTCTGGAGCGATCTGGTCAGGGCAGTGGGAAACTGGCGCGAAGAGACCATGACCTACTTCGAGACGGACATGCCCGTCACCAACGCTTACACGGAGTCCATCAACCGACTGGCCAAGGACAAGAACCGTGAAGGGCGCGGTTACTCCTTCGAGGTGATGCGGGCACGAATGCTCTACACCACGAAGCACAAGAAGAAGGCACCGACTGCGAAGGTCTCTCCTTTCTACAAGAAAACCATCGGTTACGGACTGCCGGACTTCGCAGAGGAACTCAACTACGGAGTCGATCTATCAACCATCTGAGGGTGGTATCAGATTGATGGGGTGAAGGTGCCCCATCAACCATTAAATCCGTATACCCGGACTTTTCAGGTCGCGCTCCAGCGTACTCATATAGGTGCGGCTCGACACGTCGGAGAACGCTTCCTGGCTCAAGCCGCGCGCCTTCCTGACCGTCTTCAACGCCTTCGCCAATGAGTACTTTGCCGCCACCTATGGTTTCCTCTCAAAACCAAGATGACAACCCATTGAGTCCTATAGGGCTACAATCTATAGTGTTCATTCATGGCTGAGAGGCCGCTTTCGTGCTTTTACGGAAATCCGCATCTGCGGATTCCGACAGAACCGGGGAATCGCATCCGTGTCTTTCCGGCTTCCGACAATTCCGCTTCGGTGCTTCCGTTCTTCTGCGGATGCGATGGCTTGCACATCCGTGCTTCCACACGAATGCACAGATACGGTTCGACGGTTCTGTGCTTTGGCACAAGAGCGCATCCGCGCATCGTCGGTTTCGTGCGGAGGCTTCCCATGACCCTGCCGCTTGTCACCGCCGATGAACGCGCCCGACTGCTGGCCCACGGCGCGGCACTCGCCGCTGGTCAGCGGCTCGACCCGCTGCCCGTGGTGCGCCTGTTCACGCCGGACGCGCATGTAACCTGGCTGCTGGTGTCGCTCGATCCTGCGGATGGCGACACGGCCTACGGCCTGATCGACCTTGGTATCGGCCTGCCTTCGCTGGGGACGGTCAAGCTGTCCGACTTAGCCGGCATCGTCGGCCCGCGCAAGCTGCCGGTGCGACGGGATCGGTATTTCCAGGCGGCGCATCTGTTATCGGAATACGTCCGGCTGGCGCAGGAGAACGGCGCGATCACGGACTGATGAAAACCAGCGTGGCCCGGCCAGCCGGGACGCATCGTGACTATTTCAATCTTGGTCAAGACCGTGAAGGTCTGAATCCGCATGCTTGCACCGAAGTGGTGCGATCCTGTTGAAAACAGTCCTGATCTTGGGCGCGGGCTGCGGCACGGTGTTCGGTGCTGCGCGTCATTTTCCTAAAGGCGTAGCCGTCGCATTCAGACGATTTCCGCAACACGCAGGAGCCAAATGGTCTTGACACCGACAGTTACAGCCTAACCAATTTTGATGACGACCTGATGGCATTTCGATAGCTCCCGCATCGCGGAAATCGTGGCGACGCATCCCAAACAGAGGGAGGTTTCGCCATGACTGATCGCAGCGCCGAACACTGGTATCCGACAGCGGCCTATCTCTACGTTCTGCACCTTGACGGCCCTGCGCTGGCGTGGGAATACCTGCGCCGAAATCCCGACTACCGCCGCGACTGGCTGCGCCGTCGCCGCTGGCCGGACGCGGCGCAGGCGTGGGGCCTGCGCCTGCTGGAAGACCCGGCCCTGGATGCCCGTGACGCGCATCCGGCCTGGTTCCCCGATCACGATGCCGTGGTGCAGCTCTACCCCGATGCCGACCCGCCGCCCGAAGCTCATGCCTTCGAGTTCTGGCGCGTCCCTGGCCGCAGCAACTGATCCACGACGGCAAGCGCCTGGTGCTGGTGTCGCATTGGCCCGGCTGCTGCCTGCGGCTCGCGCTCGCGCCGGGCCTGGAGGACGGCATGGCCTACCTCTACGCCACCCGCGCCTGCGCCACACCGTGCGCGCGCTATCGCACGCTCGCGGCCGGGCTGGATGCCCTGGCCGTGGCCACGGTCGCCGCGCCTGCGGCGGCGGCCCGTTCCCGGCCCACGCCGGCGGCGCTGCTGGAACTGCATACGCTCCAGGCGCTCGACGCGACCCTGGCGGGCGCGTCCTTGCGCGAAATGGCCGAAGGTCTGTTCGGTGCCGATGCCGTCGCCGCCGACTGGCACACTGACAGCGCCTTGCGCGCCCGCGTGCGCAGGCTGGTGCGCCGTGGCGAGGCGCTGATGCGCGGCGGCTATCGCCGCCTGGCACAGCTTCCGCCGCTGCGGTTGCAGTAGGGGGGACGTTTCGCGTCCCCCGCAGATCGTCCCTTCGCGGGGTGCCGCGCTTTCTTGAAAGTGCCTCTATCCGGCCGCGTGGTGCGGCCGGGCTTGATGGAGGTTCATCCCATGCGACCCGCTCCCTTGCGGCCTGCCGCCGCTGCTGTCGCTGCGCCTGCGCAGCCCCAACGCTACCTGACCAACGACGAAGCCGCCGAGTACCTGCGCCTCAGTCCCCGCACGCTGGAGAAACAGCGCGTGGTCGGCGGCGGCCCGAAGTTCCGTAAGTTCGGCCGCCGCGTCATGTACGCGGTGTCCGACCTCGATGCCTGGGCCGACCAGCGCAGCTACGAGGCGACGTCCGACCCGGAATATGCCGAACGCCACGCGGGCGACTACCGTGATGGCCGCTGATCGCTGGCGCGTGGGTGGCCGTCGCCATGTCCAGCCCGCCAGGGCAAGCCTTGCAGCGCGAACAGCTCGACCTGTTCCGCGCGCTGCCGGGCGACATGGCACCACGCGACAGCCAGGACTTGATGGCCTTTCCGTTCTTCTCGCTGGCGAAGTCGCGGCGCACCGTGCCGATCGACTTCCGCGCCGGCAGCATCACCATCCGCGTGGAAGGAACGGCCGAGCATGGCATCGCAACGATATGGGATGCCGACGTGCTGATATGGGCCGCCTCGCAGATCGTGGAGGCGCGCGACGCAGGCTTGCGCCCGTCGCGCTGGATACGCGCCACACCCTACGAGATCCTGCGGTTCATCGGGCGCGGCACATCGCTCAACGACTACCTGCGGCTGAAAGCCGCGCTCGACCGGCTGCAATCGACCACGGTGGCCACGTCCATCCGCGAAACCACCGGGCGACGCCTGCACCGCTTTTCGTGGGTAAACGAATGGCGCGAGCTGGCCGACCCCAGCGGCACGCCGCTGGGCATCGAACTGATCCTGCCGGACTGGTTCTATGCGGGCGTGCTGGACGCCGCCCTGGTGCTGACCATCGACCCGGCCTATTTCCGCTTGAAGGGTGGCATCGAACGCTGGCTGTACCGCCTGGTGCGCAAGCACGGCGGGCGGCAGGAACACGGCTGGCAATTCGACTTCAAGCACCTGCACCGCAAGTCGGGCAGCGCGGCGCGCTTCTCCGACTTCGCCTACGACCTGCGCGCCCTGGTGGCGCGACAGTCGCTGCCCGGCTATGTCCTGGGCATCGAGCGAATGCCGGACGACGGACAAGAACTGCTGACCTTCCGGCCCGTGCTGCATACGGCACGGGGATAAGTGCGGGAAAAGGTGTGGACGGCCTCGTGCTATCAGGAGTACCGGGTATCGTGCTATCGGGAGTACGCCTATCGTGCTATCAGGAGTACGAAAACACCGGAAAGCCAATAACGGCGCGCGTTTGCGGCCCCTCTAACTTCCCTAACAAGAAATACATAACTTTTAGTAGAAGCGCGCCGTTTCGGTGGACAACCGAGAAACGGCACGGCGAACAGCGTTTTGCACCGCAGGCAAAGCCTGGCTTTCCAGTGTGGAGGGCCACGCCATGATCGTCGCGCTGCTCAACCAGAAAGGCGGCGTCGGCAAGACCACGCTCGCCACCCACATCGCCGGCGAACTGGCGCTGCGCGGCCAGCATGTCGTGCTGCTCGATGCCGACCCGCAAGGCTCATCGCTAGACTGGACGCAGCGCAGAAGCCAGCAAGGCTTGCCACGGCTGTTCAGCGCCGTGGGCCTTGCCCGCGAGACGCTGCATCAGGAAGCGCCAGAACTCGCCAGGCGGGCCGATCACGTCATCATCGACGGGCCACCGCGCATTGCCGCTTTGGCGCGCTCCGCGCTGCTGGCGGCCGAGCGCGTGCTGATCCCCGTGCAGCCCAGCCCCTACGACCTCTGGGCCAGCGCCGAGATGGTGGCGCTGATCCGCGAGGCGCAGGTGTTCCGGCCTGCTCTGCGCGCGGCCTTCGTCATCAACCGGCGCGTCAGCACCACCATCATCGGGCGCGAGGCACGGCAATCGCTGGCAGAACAGCCGCTGCCCGCGCTGCGCTCGGAAGTGCGTCAGCGCATCGTGTTCGCTGACAGCGTTGCCGCTGGCCGGCTCGCACGCGAGACAGCGACCGACAGCGCCGCCGCCCGCGAAATCACCGCCCTGGTGGACGAACTGCTGCGGTGGCCGACATGACAGCGCAGCAACCACCCCACAGCAAAGGCACGGGCAAGCGCGTCGGCATCGGCGCACGTCCGCCCGCGAATCCGCACGCCGAGGCGTGGATTCGTCAGGGCGATGCCGACGCGCTGGGCAAAGGCGACCTCTACACGGCCCGCCTCACGCTCGACATCACGCCCGCCATGCGGGCGCGCATCAAGGTGTCGGCCTTCACGCAAGGCGTGACCGTGGCCGACCTCCTGCGCGGCCTGCTGGAGCGGGAGTTTCCGTCGGAGAACACACCATGACCGCATCCGCTTTGCCTGCCGCGAACGCGGCACCGGTTACGCCGTTGCCTGCGCTTTCGACACTCGCCGGACAGGCCGGCAACGTGCCGCTGACGCGCGTTTCGCTGGCCTACATCGAGGCCCGTTTTAAGCTCTACCTGCGCTTCGGAGAACCGGCGCGCACACTCCAGCTCGACCGTTGGCGGCGCTGCGCAGTGTTCCTGCCGGGCACGATGCTATGCCGCATCCGCTGGGAGGCAAACGACTACGGCACGATCCGCTGGCAGCTCATGATGATGCAAGCCGCCACGCCGCTCGATGCCGTACAGCGCATCCCAGGTGTGCAGCCAGGCGCGCGCCTGCTGCTGCACGCAGAAGGCGATGCCAACGTGCGCGCCGTGCTGGAACGCATCGACGCTATCGAAGCGCTGGGCATCGCCGCCATCGACGTGTCGCCCGCGTACTGGCGTACGCTGGGCAACCGTCTGGCGGCTCGCCTTGCGCTGCCCGAATACACTGCCGAGCGGCACGCCGCTTGGTTGGCCGGGAAGGTGCTGCCATGACGGCCCCGACCAACACGGGCAGCACGTCGGCCGTTGCGCCGCGTCCCCGCTTGCACCCACGTTCACGTATGCGCGCTCGCGTCGTCGTGGCGACACTGGCCGCCATCGGCCTCGCGGCGCTGGCCTGGGCGGCTTTCGTATCGCCGCTGCCGCGCCTGGCCTACAACCCGTCCGACAGTGTGGCGGTTGGCTGGTATCGCATCGAACCGTTCGACCCGCGCACCGCCTCGCTGCCACGTCCGCTGTCAGTGGACAGCATCGTGCTGGTGCCGCTGCCCAACAGGGCCGCCATGCTGGCCGCGCAGCGCGGCTATCTGCCAACGCGCGTGCCGCTGCTCAAACGTGTGGGCGCGGTCGCGCCACAACACGTTTGCATCGTCGCCGGCCAGGTTCGCATCGACGGCGTGCCTGCGGCCGCCGCGCTGCCTGCCGACCGGCTGGGCCGACCGCTGCCATCCTTGCAGCTTTGCCGCCGTCTCGAACCGGGCGAACTGTTCCTGTTGAGCGTGACCAATCCGGCATCGTTCGACAGCCGGTATTTCGGCCCGGTCAGCGCATCCACCGTGATCGGCGTTGCGCATCCGGTGTGGCTGGAGTCCCGCCCATGATGGCCGCCGACTCGCTGCACGTTGCCGTGCATCTTGTCGTGCCATCGGGCATGTCGTTCTCGCTGCTGTTGCCGTGTCGTCGCGCCTGCCGTACCGGTGCATCCGCACCGCACGTCGCGCTGCCTTCGACGCAGCCTTCCAACGTGCAGGCGTCTTGCTTCGAACGCGCCCGGCCTGCTGTCTTCATGGCGTCAGTCCGCGCGTTCGCCGGCGCGCTGGCTGCTCCCGCAGCAGCGCCGCCGGGCCGACGATGCCCGGAGCGACAGCGAAGGGCAAAGGCGGAAGGCAAGACAAAAGGACGCGGCACCAGGCCGCGTAGAAAGCCTGTCTGCACATGGGGGTGGCGCGGCACGGAGCGGCTTCGCCACCGTGCCGCTTGGGGCGCGAGGCCCGCGCCAATGCAGGCATGTCCCCGTGCTTCGCACGACAGGACACGCCAGAGCTTGCAGGGAGCGCAGCCATGACCGCCCGCCGCGACGACGATTTCCGGGTGCGTCCGAGCGCCCCGAAGAACCGGGGCAAAGGCCAGGGCCAGAGCTTCGTTTCCAAGGTACTCAAGCAGGCGGGCAAGGCCAGCGGCGGCAAGTCCTCGATGCGCCATTCCGCAGCCGGCGGCAGCGGCGCACGCGCCGGCCAGCGGCCCGGCTCGCGCCTGGGGCGCGGCCATACGGCGGCGCGCTTCGCCGGGGCGAAGCTGACGTCCATGTCGCGGCGCGTGACCATCAAGACCCTACTGGTCAATCAACGCAACGCCAGCCCGCAGTCGCTCGCCAAGCACCTGCGCTACATCGAGCGCGACGGCGCCGGCCGCGATGGCGAACCGGGCCGGGCCTACGGGCCGCAGATTGACGATGCCGACCTCGATGCCTTCAAGGAGCGGGCCAACGACGACCGGCACCATTTCCGCTTCATCGTCTCGCCCGAGGACGGGGCCGAGCTGGACGACCTGCGCACCTACACCCGGCATCTTGTGAACCGCATGGAAGCCGATCTGGGGACGCGGCTGGATTGGGTGGCAGTCGATCACTGGAACACCGACAACCCGCACACCCACCTGATCGTGCGCGGGCGCGACGACACCGGCAAAGACCTCATCATCGCGGGCGACTACATCGCCCACGGCTTCCGCCATCGCGCCGCCGAACTGGCGACGGAATGGCTGGGGCCGCGCACCGAACTGGAGATCCAGCAGACCTTGCAGCGCGAGGTGGAACAGGAGCGGTGGACGAGCCTCGACCGCACATTGCAGCGTGAGGCCGGCGAGGATGGCCGGGTGCAGATCGAGCGCTTCAATGAGCCCCGCCTGCAACGCCAGCGGCTGCTGCTGATCGGCCGACTCCAACGCTTGCAGCGCCTGGGCCTGGCTGACGAGACGCAGCCCGGCACCTGGGCCGTGCATGCCGACGCGGAGAAGACCTTGCGCGCCTTGGGCGAGCGTGGTGACATCATCCGCACCATGCAGCGCGCCATGAGCGGCCAGCCGCGCGAGCAGGCGGTGTTTGAGCCCGGCGACGACGGCCGCACCATCGTCGGCCGCGTGGCCGGCAAGGGGCTGGCCGACGAGCTGCACGACCGCGGCTATCTGGTCATCGACGGCGTGGACGGCAAGGCCCACTACGTCGCTTTGAACGCCCGCGACGAGCTGGCGAACTATCCCACCGGAGCCGTGGTGGAGGTACGCGGTTCCAACGAGGTGCGGGCGGCCGACAAGAACATCGCCGCGCTGGCGAGCGATGGCCTGTACCGCGCCGATCATCACCTGGCGATCGAGCAAGGCCGAGCCAAGCCCGGCCGCGACCCGCAGGAGGTCGTCGCGGCCCATGTCCGCCGACTGGAAGCCCTGCGCCGGGCCGGCATCGTGGAACGTGTGGCTGATGGACTATGGAAGGTGCCGGACGACCTGGCCGAACGTGGCCGCCAGAACGACGCACAGCGCCTGGGCGGCGTGGCGGTGGAGCTGAAATCGCACTTGCCCATCGAGCGGCAGGCCCGCGTGATCGGCGCGACCTGGCTGGACCAGCAGTTGATCGGTGGCGGCAAGGGGCTGGGCGATCTGGGCTTTGGCGGCGAGACGAAGGAAGCCTTGCAGCAGCGCGCCGACTTCCTTGAAGAACAGGGGCTGGCCCAGCGGCGTGGGCAGCGGGTGATCCTCGCCCGGAACCTGCTGGGGACGCTGCGGAATCGGGAACTGGCAAAGGCCGCCAAGGATATTGCCGCCGAAATCGGCCTAGCGCATCGGCCCGTCACCGACGGGCAGCGAGTGGCTGGCATCTACCGGCGCAGCCTCATGCTCGCCAGCGGGCACTACGCGATGCTAGACGACGGCATGGGGTTCAGTCTGGTGCCGTGGAAGCCGGTGATTGAACAGCGACTGGGGCAGCGACTTGCCGCGACGGTGCGCGGTGGCGGCGTGGCGTGGGAAATCGGACGGCAGCGGGGAATGGGCATTGGCTAATGCTCGAAGAGTCTCAGCCACATAACCCGGCAGGCTGTCTAGAGATATGCCGAGGCAGTTGTGAAATTCTTCGCTGCATATCTTCAACGGGTTGGATCTATGGCCCGGAAGCGGCCATCCAGATAGACGAGTGGATCGGCATAGGCAGATGTGAGCACACGCTCGACACTGGCCAGCATTACCGAGTGGGTGCCGACTGCATGGTGTTCAATCAGCTCACAGAACAGCGAAGCCTGCGCCCCTTGCAGATAGGGCAACCCATTGACTTCATCAAATCGCCAGGCTTCATGATCGAAACGGTCGGTCCCCGTGGCGCTACGGCAGTGCACCGCAAGTACCTCCTGTTCTGCGCGGAGTACATTGATGCAGAATCGTCGAGAAGCCAGCAGCGGCCCATGGATACGGGTTTGCTGACCAATGCACACTAGAACCGTGGGCGGCTCCAGTGAGACTGATGTGAATGAACTGGCGATCATTACGTGTCCGTGGCCATCGGGAGCGATCGACGTGATTAGCGTCACCGTGGAGGCCACGCCGCGCATCGCCTGCCTCAATTGGGCAGCAATCAAAGGGTGTTGGGACATGTAGATGTGCTCAATCATAGGTTACGGGTGTGTTTCACGCTTGGCCCAACCAGGGTGCTTTGTCAGCAAACCCAACATCTCGTCCATCGCGTCATAGGAGCGTTTGAGCGTGCTGTATGGATTCCCCCCGACCAATGTGCCGTCATAGCCGACGGGGCCGGTATAACCGAACGACTTGGCAAGTCCAAGAAGTGCGAAGTTGTCGAGTTCTCCTGCATCGAGCGCCTCGAAAGTGGCAATACGACTCCAGCCAAGTGGGCTGCGGGTTGCGCCGCTGAGAGTCAATTCCCGCATGAAGGGTGTTGACGCCATTAACGCTGGCGTCGGGTCTACTGCCTGATAGCCCTCCGTCGGGCTGCCTGCATTGGTTTCGTAGCCATACCAGTGATAGCTTGGAAACACGATGCCGAGATTCGGATGGTTCACGACCGAGCAGATCTGTGCCGCAATGGAGTAATGATCCATCCAGAAGCCCAGATGAAAATACAGCAGGATGTCAATTCCGCGCCGTGCGCAAATCTCAAGTGCCCGACCAAGGAAGTCCTGCAATACCTTGTCGTCCGGTGCCTTTCGATGATTTGAACCGTGGCCTGCCGTCCTGATTCCAAGATTGACAGCCTTCACGCCTTCCATCTCCTCAAGCATCCGCAAGAGTCCTGCGTTGATGGGATGCTGTGGGCCCTGATCCAGGTCGATCACCACATACACGCTAAAGACCTCCAAACCGAAACGATCTTTCACGGTGGATAGACGCTTTGCGGTTTCCCATCGGCTCCCTGACCAGACGGCATAGGTCAGGCCGTCATAACCGATGTCAGCCAGCATTTCGCATTGGACATCGAAGGCATAGGTACCAGCCGAAGAAGTAAAAGCGAGATCCCAGGCAAAAATTTTATGACCGTGCAGCATCCTGCGCCTCCTCCAAATGGGCAGTAGCGTGCGCCGGAAAGTGCGGTACGACATGCTCGCCAAGTTCCTGAACAATCTCATGCGCCGGACGTGTCGCGTATTTCAGGTTGAGGCCAATATGATTAACCCCAATATCGCGCAAGCGGCTGAAGTAGTCAGTAAAGAATCGGTGACCAGCCCGAAACCCGAGGAAGATGGGCGATGGGGGTTCATCGGGATTCTCCGACAGGTCAATATAGAAGGATTGCGTGAAGGGTTTGAATCTTGGTGTCAGCGACCGCCAATTCTTGATTGTCATGGCTTGCTGCGCGATATTTTGGGGATAGTAAAGCCAGCCATCCCCATGCTCGGCAATCCATTCGACCGACTGGCGTGAATGACCAGTCACCATCACGGGAATGTCTCTCAACGCCGGTTTCGGCAGCGTATCTGCACCCGACAAGTTCACTCGGGGCGTGGAGATTTCCGGGAAGTCCTCACGCCAGGCTTGACGCAACACAGTCAATGCTTCTTGGAACAACGTGGCTCGCGCATCCATTGTCTGACCGAAGGCCGGGAACTCTGTTGGCCGATCACCCGTGGCGATACCTAGCACCAGGCGCTGATTTGACAAGCGGTCGATCGAGGCTGCTGCTTTGGCCACAAGCAAGGGATGACGCAGAGTGGTGATGACGCTGCCAGTTGCGAGCGCGATGCGCGACGTCTGTGCCGTGACGTAGCCCATGAATGACCACAGGTCATGGATGTGACCCACGTCGCCAAAAGACGGGACATTGAGAAATACATCCCTGAAGTAAAGGGCTGCAAAGTTATGAGCTTCAGCCAATTGTGCCGTGCGAATCTGCTGTGCCACGTCCATCTCAGGAATGGCGCCAGGGTAGGACTCGATGGCGAAGAAAAGACCCAGCGTCAGGCTTCCTTCCTGATACATGGTCGAGTATCCACGATGATTTTTGAAAGGGTTCATGGTCAAAATCCAAATAGGTGAATGGTCAGGGTCAAAGAGTCCGGCCTGCCGGTCGGCACCTTTGGGTTGTTACGGCTGCGCGGGAGAGGTGTCCCGCCGCAAGCCCGCCACCAGTACAAGAAATCCCTGCACGGCTTTTTCGGAAGCGGCGCGTGGGTCGTCTGCGCTGGCGATCCACAGCGATGCGCCCAGCAGCGCCCCGCTTATCAGGCGGGCCGTCGCCAGGGGATCGACGGGGCGTATGACTGCCTCCTCGATCAACTTCTGGAGGCTGCGGCGCATGTTCACGATGCACAGGTTCTGGCTGGGCCACTGGGAGGGATCGCCCAGAACCGCTGGCCCGTCCAGCAGGACGATCCGCTGGACTTCGGGCTCGACGGCCATCTTGATGTAGCCAATGCACCCCTGAACGAAGCCGTCCCAGGTGGACTCCGCCTCCTCGACGATGACGGCCAGTCGGCCCGATATCTCTGCATCAATCTGGGCGATGACCGCCTCCAGCAGCCCTTTCTTTCCACCGAAGTGGTGATAGAGCGCTCCGCGCGTCAGTCCGGCTTGGGCCGTCAGCTCATCCATTGAACTGTCCGCATACCCCACGGTTGCGAACGCAGCGCGGGCGGCACTGATGAGCTTGGCCCGCGTTTCCTCAATCATCTCTGCACGCTTTTGTGCCATTAGGTCGTCCTCCGATTTTTCACATACGAAGTGTATGTAAATGATTGACATACGTTGCGTATGAGTGGATGATAAATGGCATACGTTACGTATGTAAAATTTTATCAACCGGGTTTCGCCATCCCTTCGAGACTGAAAACAATGAGCACATTGCCTTACCTTGCGGTCCTGCCTTCCTGGCGCCGCGCCTTGCCGTTAGCTGCGGCGAGCTTGCTGGCGCTGTCCCTGGCTGGCTGCAATAGCGACGCCGCCGACGCGGTCGCCGCCCCTCCACCCACGGTCAGCGTGGCACCTGTGTCGGTGCGCAAGATCGTCCTATGGGATGAGTTCAATGGCCGCGTCGAGGCGGTGGAAAGCGTTGCGCTGCGGCCACGTGTGAGTGGCTACATCGACAGGGTCAATTACGAAGAGGGCCAGATCGTCAAACGTGGCGACGTGCTGTTCGAGATTGACGCTCGCAGTTACCGTGCTGCTCTGGCTCGCGCGGAAGCAGACTTGGCCCGCGCCCGCACGCAGGCCGCACTGGCACGTAGCGAAGCGGCCCGTGCTCAAAAGCTGGCTTCGTTGCAAGCAGCCTCCACCGAGGAGTTGGAGCAGCGCCACGCCGCCGCCGATCAGGCCCAAGCCAACGTGCAGTTCGCCCAAGCCGCAGTCGAGACCGCCAAGTTGGATCTGTCGTTCACCCAGGTACGTTCGCCCATCACAGGCCGCGCCGGACGTGCACTGGTCACGGCAGGCAACTTGGTGAGTGCTGACGGCCAGGCCAGCATCCTGACCACCGTAGTCTCGCTGAACCCGGTGCACGTGCATTTTGATGGCGACGAGCGTACCTATCTGCGCTACGCCCACATGGCTCGCAACGGAGAGCGCCCCGACCAGCGCAGCGAAAGTATCCCGGTGCAGGTGGGCCTGGTCGGCGAGAACGGCTATCCACACGCCGGAAACGTGGACTTCGTGGACAACCGTGTCGATGCGGCCACCGGCACCATCCGCGCACGCGCCACCCTGGTCAATCCCGACGGCCTGCTTACGCCGGGCCTCTATGCCCGAGTGCGCCTGCCGGGTAGCGGCAGTTTCGAGGCCATGCTGATCGACGACAAGGCCATCCTGACCGACCAGAGCCGCAAGTACGTGTATGTGATCGATGAGAACAACACCGCCCAGCGCCGCGACATCACGCTGGGACGCAAGGCCGAAGGCCTGCGCATCGTCGAGGAAGGTCTAAATCCCGGCGACCGCGTGATCGTCAACGGCATCCAGAAGGTTTCTGTCGGCATGCCAGTGACGGCCCAGGACATTGAAATGGCGCCTGCAGGCCGACAAAACGCCCAGGCGAGCGAATGAGCGCGGAGAGCCAGCCATCATGAACTTTGCCCGCTTTTTCGTGGACAGGCCGATTTTTGCGGCCGTGCTGTCCATCATCATTTTCGTGGTTGGGTTGATCGCGATCCCGCTCTTGCCCGTCAGCGAGTACCCGGAAGTCGTGCCACCCACCGTACAGGTTCGCGCCACGTATCCTGGCGCAAATCCGCGCGAAATCGCCGACACGGTAGCCGCACCACTGGAGGCATCCATCACCGGCGTGGAAAACATGCTCTACATGAAGTCCGTGGCCGGTAGTGATGGCGTGTTGGTGCTGACCGTCACCTTCCGTCCTGGCACCGATCCCGACGACGCCCAGGTCAAGGTACAGAACCGTGTCGCCCAGGCAGAGCCGCGTCTTCCCGAAGCGGTGCGCCAGCAAGGTGTGGTGACCGTCAAACAGTTCCCCAACGAAACGCTGGTCGTGCAGTTGCGCTCGCCGGGCGATCGCTATGACGCGCTGTACCTGCGCAACTATGCCGTGCTCCATGTACGCGACGAGTTGGCACGCATCCAGGGGGTGGGCGATGCCACGATCAACGGCTCTGGCGACTACGCCATGCGCTTATGGCTGGACCCCGACAAAATTGCGGCGCTGGGTATGACCGCCGGCGATGTGGTCGAAGCCGTGCGCGAACAGAACGTCCAGGTCTCGGCCGGTCAACTAGGTGCGCCGCCCAACCCCTCGGGAAGCGACTTCCTCCTGTCCATCAATGCGCAGGGCCGGCTGGTGACGGAAGAAGAGTTCGGCGACGTCATCGTCAAGACCGGATCGCAGGGTCAGGTCACCCGGCTGCGAGATGTGGCGCGCGTGGAAATGGACGCATCCAGCTACTCGCTGATGTCGTTGCTCAACAACAAGCCTGCTGTCGCGATCTCTGTCTTTGAAGCCCCGGGCGCCAATGCCATCGAAATCTCGGATCAAGTCCGCGCGAAGATGGACGAGTTGGCCAAGCGCTTTCCCGAGGGAGTGGAATGGTCGGTGGAGTATGACTCAACTGTCTTCGTGCGTCAGTCGATCAAGGCGGTCGTCAACACTCTGCTGGAAGCCATCGGACTGGTGGTGCTGGTGGTGATCTTGTTCCTTCAGACTTGGCGTGCCTCCATCATCCCACTGCTAGCCGTGCCGGTGTCGGTGGTAGGCACCTTCGCCGTGCTGCTGATGCTGGGCTTTTCCATCAATACGCTCACGCTTTTTGGACTCGTGCTTGCCATCGGGATCGTGGTGGACGACGCGATCGTGGTGGTGGAAAACGTCGAGCGCAACATCGCCGAAGGGCTGGCGCCGCTGGCTGCGGCCCATCAGGCCATGCGCGAAGTCAGTGGCCCCATCGTCGCCATCTCGCTGGTGCTGTGCTCGGTATTCGTGCCTATGGCATTCCTGTCCGGCGTGACAGGGCAGTTCTACAAACAGTTCGCCGTCACCATTGCGATCTCCACGGTAATTTCGGCCATCAACTCGCTGACGCTGTCGCCTGCGCTGGCCGCGCGCCTGCTTCGCCCGCATGGTGCCGCGCCAGACCTGCCCACGCGGGTGCTGGATCGCAGTCTGGGCTGGATATTCCGGCCGTTCAACCGTTTCTTCCTGCGCAGCGCGGATGGCTATGGAAACAGCGTGTCGCGCATCCTCGGGCGGCGTGGTGCGGTGTTTCTCGTCTACATCGCGCTACTGGTGGCGACGGGAGCTGTGTTCAAGGCCGTCCCTGGCGGATTCATCCCCATGCAGGACAAGCTGTATCTCCTCGGTGTCATCCAGCTACCCGAGGGTGCATCCCTGGAGCGCACGGAAGCGCTGGTCCGCCGTGTGAGCGACATCGCGCTCAAGACCGATGGCGTCTACAACGCCGTGCAGTTCCCGGGCATGAACGGCTTGCAGTTGACCAACACGTCCAATAGCGGCCTAGTGTATTTCATACTCAAGCCCATCAATGAGCGCAAGCACACTGCAACCGAGATTGCGGAACAGTTGAACGAGCGCTTCGCTCAGGAGCAGGACGGTCTGGCCTTTGCCATCATGCCGCCCCCTGTCATGGGGCTGGGCGCGGGTTCCGGGTTCTCTCTTTACGTGCAGGATCGCAACCGTGAGGGCTATGCCGCATTGCAGACGGCGACCACCGAGCTGGCGACGGCCATCTCGCAAGAACCGGGATTCCAATATCCGATCAGTTCCTATCAGGCCAATGTGCCGCAGCTTGACGCCGTAGTGGACCGCACCAAGGCGAAGGCACAGGGCGTGGCCGTGACCGATCTTTTCGATACGCTGCAAGTGTACCTGGGTTCGGCGTATGTCAACGACTTCACGCGCTTTGGCCGCACCTTCCGGGTGATGGCTCAGGCGGACGCACCGTTCCGCAGTTCTGTCGAGGACGTGGTCAAACTGCGCACCCGCAACGCCAATGGCGACATGGTGCCCATCGGCAGCATGGTGGACGTGCGCAAGACATTCGGCCCCGATCCCGTCATCCGCTTCAACGGCTATCCATCTGCCGACCTGATTGGTGAGTCAGATCCGCGTCTGGTGTCGTCATCGCAGGCATTGCAGCAAGTGCAATCCATTGCAGACAAGGTGCTGCCGCCAGGCATGCAACTGGAGTGGACCGACCTCAGCTACCAGCAGGTCACGCAAAGCAATACCGCGCTGGTGGTGTTCCCGCTGGCGGTACTGTTGGTCTTCCTGGTGCTGGCGGCACTGTACGAAAGCTGGACGTTGCCGCTGGCCGTCATCCTGATCGTGCCCATGAGCCTGTTGTCGGCCATGACGGGCGTGTGGCTCGCGGGTGGTGACAGCAACATTTTCGTGCAGATTGGCTTGATAGTGCTGATTGGTCTGGCCTCCAAGAATGCCATTCTGATCGTGGAGTTCGCCCGTGAACTTGAGCGCAAGGGGCACAGCATCCTCGATGCCGCGCTGGAGGCATCACGCCTTCGTCTGCGCCCGATCATCATGACTTCCATCGCCTTCATCGCTGGCGTGGTGCCGCTGATGGTCGGTTCCGGCGCAGGCGCGGAGATTCGCCAGGTTATGGGAGTGACTGTGTTCGCCGGCATGCTCGGCGTGACCTTGTTCGGTTTATTCCTGACTCCTGTTTTCTACGTCGCGTTACGCAGGCTCGCGACGCGCAAGCCACGTCGCCAGGCAAATGTCGCCATGGAGGCCACCCATGACTGACTCCACAAGGACTGATTCCGTCATGCTTCAAACGCCATCCCGCATCCGACCATGCCTACGTCGGATGCCACATCTGGTACTGCTCCCTTTGGTGGCGTTGACGCTGGCAGCTTGCGCAGTAGGGCCGAATTACAAGGCACCTGCCGCGCCCCAGGCAGTGACGTATGCCCGCCAAGACCCCGTTGCCGTGTCCCAGCTTGTACCGGAGGCCGATGCGCAATTCTGGCGGGAACTGGATGACCCGGTGCTGCACTCTTTGGTGGAGAATGCTCTTCACGCCAATCACGACATCCGCATAGCACTGTCGCGCTACGAGCAAGCCAGCGCACTGTCGCGCGAACGTCGCCAAGACTACTATCCGACGCTGGGCGCGTCCGGTGAAATCAGTACCCAGCGCGCCAGTGCTGCACAAGCACCGGATGCGTCCCGCTCCGACCGGGATAACGATCTGCATTCGGCTGGCCTATCCGTGATCTGGGAATTGGACTTCTTTGGCCGAGTGCGGCGCAGCGTGGAATCGCAGCGCGCCGAGACCGAGGCCAGCGCAGCCGACCTGGCGGGCGTACAAGTGGCTATGGTGGCCGAGTTGACCGACGCCTATTTCCGCTTGCGCGGCTTGCAAGTGCAATTACAGGTCGCGCGGGACAACGAAATCAACCAAGCCGATACGCTGCGGCTGACCGAGGTCTTGTTCGAGAACGGCCGGGGCACGTCGTTCGATGCCGACCGCGCCCGCACGCAATTGGCGCTGACACGCTCGCGCATTCCGCCGCTTGAAGCTGAGGCTGCTGTGGCCGCCCACCGCATTGCCGTGCTCACTGGCCGCACGCCTGCGGCGATGGCCGAAGTGCTGGATCACCCCGCAGCCTTGCCTGAGCTGCCCGCCCAGATCAACGCCGGTGCACCGGGCGATCTACTGCGTCGCCGTCCCGATGTGGCTGCGGCAGAACGTAGGCTGGCTGCGGCCACTGCGCGTATCGGCGTAGCCATGGCAGACCTGTTCCCTCGCTTTACGTTGGGAGGGCTGATCGGCACGCAGGCGTTGGGCTTTGGTTCGTTGTTCGAGCGTGATAGTGAAACGCGAATGATCTCGCTCGGTGTGGGTGGTTCCTTCCTAGACGTGGGCCGGGTGCGGTCGCGCATCGCGGCGGCCAATTCAGCCACTGCCGAAAACTTGGCGGTATACGAGCGCACGGTGCTGCGCGCCATGGAAGAAACCGAGAACGCGCTGGTACGCCTATCGCGCGCGCAGACCGAGAACGCCATGCTGGTACAGGCGACCGAGGCCAGCCGCCGGGCAGCCAAGACGGCTCGCCTGCAATTTGAGGGCGGCGCCATCCATGTTTTGGATGTGCTGGAGGCCGAACGTTCACGCTTGGAGTCCGAAGACTTGCTGGCACAAAGCGCCACCCGCAGGGCGACGGCGTTGGTGGCGGTCTACAAGACGCTGGCCGGCGGCTGGTCACACGCCTTGCCCGGACCGCAGGGCGAGGCAGTCGCGCAGCGCCACAAAAGCGGCGACAGGCCTGAACTGGATGAACTCGGTGAGATGAGCGGCTACAACGCTGCGACTCTCAAACGGCCTTTGTACTGACAACAGGAGGCGAAATGGAGATTCGACACTTACGCTGCTTTCTCGCTGTCGCCGAAGAACTACATTTCGCCCGCGCGGCGGAGAGGCTGCACATCGAGCAGTCACCGCTGTCGCGCACTATCAAGGAGCTGGAGGAGAGCCTGGGCGAACAGTTGTTCATTCGTACCAGCCGCAGCACGCGGCTGACACGGGCGGGCAAGCTGTTTCTGGAGCATGTGCCGCGCATCTTCACCGCCTTGCACCAGCGCGCGATAGCGTGAATGCAGCCACCAACGGCTTCCACGGTCAGTTGCGTATCGCACTGTCCGACGGCATCACGCCCTCGCGCCTGCCGTCCTTGCTGGCGCTGTGTCGGCAGGAAGAACCCGAAGTCGAGATTCGCCTGTTCGAGGTACCCTTGTCGCAGCAGATCAAGGGACTGCATGACGACCTTTACGACGTGGGCTTTGCCCAGTCCGATGAAGTTGGAGAAGGCATCACTGCCGAAGCCGTTTGGAGCGATGCGCTGATGGTGGCGGTTCCTGCACGTCATCCGCTTTTGAAGCACAAGCGCATCCCGCTGGAAGAAGTGCTGCGCTATCCGCTGGTGTTGTGCGATCCGCACGTATGCGAAGGCCATGCTCGCCAAGTCGAGCGCGTACTGCGCCGGATAGATATGGAGCCGCTGATTGCCGAACGTGTGGCTTCGTGCGATTTGATGATGGCGTTAGTGTCGGCGGGCTTTGCGCTGGGCCTAGCCGGAGCGCCGCATATCGCAGGCAGCCGTGAGCCTGGGATTGTGGCTCGGCCGCTGGCGGGTCGCTCACCCATGCTGACCACTTATGTGCTGCACCGGGAAGGTGGATCCTCGGACGTGCTGTCACGCTTTATCGAGCGTGTGCAGGCCATCGAATCGCCGGACGGCATCAGAGCCACGCCCCCCCTTGAACCCGATTCCCAAGAGGAAGTCGAGTCATGACCATGAAGCAGATCGCCCCATTCCTGTTGGTCGCCGCGCTGTCCGCTTGCGGCCAGTCCGAAACACCGAAACAGGCAACCAATGTACCGACCGTGGAAGAGCTGGTCGCAGATCCTGCGCGCCTGAGGGAGCTGCGCCGCCAGTGCAAGACCGAACGCCCGACGATGGGAGACGTGCTGTGCAACCGGGTGGCCGAGGCGACGAACAAGCGCTTCTTTGGCTATGGAAACACGCCCTACACGCCGCCGAAGTTCTGATTGTTGGCTTTCTGCCGCGAATCTTGATTTTTCGGGTATACGGATTTAATGGTTGATGGGGCATCTTCACCCCACCAACCTGATGCCACCCTCAGATGGTTGATAGATCGACCCCGTAGTTGAGTTCCTCTGCGAAGTCTAGCATTCCGTAACCGATGGTTTTCTTGTAGAACGGAGAGATCTTCGCAGTCGGGGCCTTCTTCTTGTGCTTCGTGGTGTAGAGCATTCGTGCCCGCATCACCTCGAACGAGTAACCGCGCCCTTCTCGGTTCTTGTCCTTGGCCAGTCGGTTGATGGATTCTGTGTAAGCGTTGGTGACGGGTATGTCCGCCTCGAAGTAGGTCATGAGCTCTTCGCGCCAGTTCCCCACCGCCCTGACCAGGTCGCTCCAGACTTCCTTCTGGCCCTCCGGGATGGCGGCTATCCAGTCATCCAGGGCGGCTTCTGCCTCGGGCCGTGTGGTGGCGTCCCAGATGCCGTAGAAGCGTTCTTTGTGTTCGTAAGCGGCCAGCAGTTGCGGGAATGCACCCGTCCATGTTTCCATGATTAACCACTCCCGGTCTGAGACTTCGTGAGCGCGTTTCAGCAGGATTTTCCGGTCTCCCTTGAGGGTTCGGCTTTGGGCGGGTTTTAGATCCGTCCTGAGTCCCTTGCGCACCTTCTCCAGGGCATCGTTGGCCATGCGCACCACATGGAACTTATCGACCACAATGCGGGCCTGTGGCAGTGCTGTCTTGACCGCTGTCCGGTAGGGGTTCCACATGTCCATGCTGACGATCTCGACCTTCTGCCGGTCTTTGAGCTTCATCAGGTAGTTGGTCACCACGTCCTGCCGGCGGGTGGCCAGCAGGTCGAGCAGGGTTCGCTCCTCGATGTTGGTCAGGATGCAGCGGTAGCGCTTGTTCAAGTACAGCTCGTCGATGCCCAGAATGCTGGGCGTCTCGAAGCGGTGCCAGCGCCCCAGGAACTCGGCGCGGGCGTTAAAGATGTCGCGTACCGTCTTCTCGTCCAGGCCGGTCTGTGCCGCCACGAAGGTGTAGGGGTGGTTGAAGGATTCCTTCTCCACGTATTCATGCAGCCGCAGCGTCATGCGGAAGCCGTCCACCATTTCCGGCAGCTGGGGCCTGAAGGTGGTCTTGCAGGCACGGCAGATGTACCGGCGGCGGACTACCCAGAGGGTGACCCGTTTGCCGTGAATGGGTAGATCACGATAGGGAACATCACGCTTGCCGAACCGCACGAACTCGCCCTGCACACCGCATTCCTCGCAGGCTATTGGTGTAGGTGCTTCAAGCTGAAAATGTATGTCGTCATTCTGCTCCTCAGAATCCACCAACTGGTACCCAGGAAGGCTTAACGAATTAATCATCTCCCGCCTTGATCAGAAAAACAGGTAGGTGGCGTATGGGCATATAGAAAACTTGGGGTATCCGGAATTTCTGGTTGATAAAATGCCAAAGATGTAAAGAAGAAAATCTTTCTCAGCGGATTATCTGATTGATCCTCTTCAGCCTACTCTACTGCCAATTTTCTGTTTCCACCTTCGCCTGAGTCTTCATAGCGATGCTGACTAGGGAGGACAGCGAGAGCTGGGCAAGCGTCAAAGCGGTTCTGGTTCATGCGCAATCCGGACACCTGCACAACATTCCTCTTGTAAGAAACCGATCAAATTCTCTAGGTGCCCATACTCGGGTATACAGACAATCGTGCGGCTATGTTTCTCCTGCCGGATCAGCCCTACCTTGGCCATGCGCGCAAGGTGATGTGATAGCGTCGAAGCAGGAATACCCAGCCCCTTCTGGATATCTCCGACCGAAGCCCCATCATGGCCAGCTTTGACCAGAAAGCGGAACACGGACAGTCGGTGACTATTCCCTAGCTCAGCTAAGCTGGCTGCAACCTTTTCGTGATCCATAGCACGCCCCAATAATTCGATGTTTCTAGAATTATAGTTGACAGGTCGGATAAACGCAAGTAGGCTGCGTACATCATTTCGACAATACTAGAAATATAGGAGTAATATTGAATGTCATCTCAACTCCAAGACGCTCTAGGCATGTTCGCCTTTCTCGCTATCGAGCTATCGGTTTTATTCATTGGCATTAGCTTGCTGGTCGGAGTTCTTCAACGTCACATCCCACCATCCAAGGTGGAAGCGTTACTGACTTCCAGTGGGAAGCGAGGCTATTTTCTTGCTGCTGGTTTAGGAGCTATAACGCCCTTCTGTAGTTGCTCGACTATCCCCATGTTGAAAGGGTTGATTCGGGCACGGGCCGGTTTTGGGCCGATGATGGTGTTTCTTTTCTCATCTCCGTTGCTGAATCCTATCGTCGTCGGCCTGCTGGTTGCCACGTTTGGATGGACACTTACTGCTATCTATGTGCTCGCCGCTTTGGTGGTCGCGGTAGGTGCCGGATGGCTGCTTCACACGCTTGGCTTCGAGCGTTATGTGCGCCGGACGGCGACACAAGAGAGCAGTGGATGTAGTTCATCAGCAAGCCCGTGCAGTGCTACATCGACCGCATCGAGTTGCGGCACCAACAGCTGCGACACCACTCCGAAGACGGCTTCTTGCGGGGCTGATAGGAAGACAACAGTCTCTACGTCTAGCGAATGCTGTGACAGTCAACCCACTGTCACGGTTAAGAAAGAAGGGAAGTACAGTGGTGTGTGGCGGGAAGCTTGGTCGGACTTTATCGATGTGTTGCCTTACCTGCTCATCGGTATTGCGATTGGCAGCGTGATCTATGGTTTCATGCCCACTGACTTATTGGAGCAGTATGCAGGCCCAGATAATCCCTTTGCCATTCCAGTTGCCGCTGTCATCGGCGTGCCGTTGTATATTCGCGCTGAAGCCGTCATACCTCTGGCAGCGGCTCTGATGGCCAAAGGCGTGGGTGCCGGGACGGTGCTAGCGTTGATCATCGGCAGTGCCGGAGCCAGCCTGACTGAGCTCATTCTGTTGCGCTCTTTGTTCACGCTGAAGCTTTTAGCGGCGTTTTTAGCAGTCATTTTTGCTATGGCGATGATTGCCGGTTACGCCACCTACCTGTTTTTCTGATCAAGGCGGGAGATGATTAATTCGTTAAGCCTTCCTGGGTACCAGTTGGTGGATTCTGATGAGCAGAATGAAGACATACATTTTCGGCTTGAAGCACCTACACCAGTAGCCTGCGAGGGGTGCGGCGTGCAGGGTGAGTTCGTGCGGTTCGGCAAGCGTGACGTTCCCTATCGTGATCTGCCCATCCACGGCAAGCGGGTCACTCTCTGGGTGGTCCGCCGCCGATACACCTGCCGGGCCTGCAAGACAACATTCAGGCCCCAGCTACCGGAGATGGTGGACGGATTCCGTATGACACTGCGGCTGCATGAGTACGTGGAGAAGGAATCCTTCAACCACCCCTACACCTTTGTGGCGGCACAGACCGGCCTGGACGAGAAGACGGTGCGCGACATCTTCAACGCCCGCGCCGAGTTCCTGGGGCGCTGGCACCGCTTCGAGACGCCCCGCATCCTGGGCATTGACGAGCTATACCTGAACAAGCGCTACCGCTGCATTCTGACCAACATTGAGGAGCGAACCCTGCTCGACCTGCTGGCCACCCGCCGCCAGGACGTGGTGACCAACTACCTGATGAAGCTGAAAGACCGGCAGAAGGTCGAGATCGTCAGCATGGACATGTGGAACCCCTACCGGGCAGCGGTCAAGGCTGTGCTGCCCCAGGCCCGTATCGTGGTCGATAAGTTCCATGTGGTGCGCATGGCCAACGATGCCCTAGAGAGAGTGCGCAAGGGCCTCAGAAAGGAGCTGAAACCGTCCCAGAGCCGGACTCTCAAGGGAGACCGGAAAATCCTGCTGAAACGCGCTCACGAAGTCTCAGACCGGGAGCGCCTCATCATGGAGACCTGGACAGGCGCGTTCCCGCAACTGCTGGCCGCCTACGAGCACAAGGAGCGCTTCTACGGCATCTGGGACGCCACCACACGGCTCCAGGCAGAAGCCGCCCTGGACGAGTGGATAGCCACCATCCCGAAGGGCCAAAAGGAAGTCTGGAGCGATCTGGTCAGGGCAGTGGGAAACTGGCGCGAAGAGACCATGACCTACTTCGAGACGGACATGCCCGTCACCAACGCTTACACGGAGTCCATCAACCGACTGGCCAAGGACAAGAACCGTGAAGGGCGCGGTTACTCCTTCGAGGTGATGCGGGCACGAATGCTCTACACCACGAAGCACAAGAAGAAGGCACCGACTGCGAAGGTCTCTCCTTTCTACAAGAAAACCATCGGTTACGGACTGCCGGACTTCGCAGAGGAACTCAACTACGGAGTCGATCTATCAACCATCTGATAATGGTATCAGGTTGGTGGGGTAAAGGTGCCCCATCAACCATTAAATCCGTATACCCCAGTAAACAAGCGCTTCGTCCTTGATGCCGACAGGGACCGCCTGAAAAACGCACCAGGCTTCGATAAGGACAACTGGCCAAACATGAGCGATCCGATTTGGGGCAAAGGTATCCACGACTACTACGGAGCCACATGGGAAAACGATCCCCGGCTGTGATGTGCCAACCGGCTTGGCCGGGTTGCCGGCCAAGCCCGTCCTGACCAACAGGACCAAACAAGCGGCGTTGGGTCGATTGCAGTTCTTTGCAACAGGTAGCAATTGGCCGGTTGCCGCTCAGGACTGGACTTTTTCGAGTGTAGTTTCAGCCGCTGAATGCTCCGACTAAATTCGCATCTCAAAGCAGGCGTTAACAAGTCAGGGATTCGGTTGAGCACCGAAGCCTGCCCCAGAACGGAGCAGGCCACATTGATTGTAGGACGCGTATGGTGGGTATTGTTCTCAGATGCTCTTGCCGAGATCTCACTGCGGGGCGAATCCCCCATAATTTATGTTGCAACGAACCCCTTAAAAGAACACATTAAGATTCGCTAGCAGATTAAGGGCTGACCCAGTATCGCTTTGGTATGCAATAGTTGTAGGGTGATTCACGTAGGCCAGGCCGATGCCAGCATATACGCCATTTGTGATCCTAGCACTGTATGAAAGCGTTGCGGCCTTACTGTCACGATGCACCATGCTTCCCTTATCCGCTGCATTGTCGACTGCATATTGGCTCCACACAGTATCTGTCAGCACGAGTGAAGCAAGGTCGTACGGGCGGGATTTGATTAACCCCTTGCCATAAATACGAGCTTCATAATATTGACTGACTACGTTTGATTCCGGCGGCGCATACATGACGGAACCACCGACGTAGATCCCTCTACCTGGTGAGCTGCCGGGCTGCATTTGCCATATTTGGCGGTCACCCAGAAGATAATACCAACTATTATGATCAGTACGAGTTCCAGGATGGCTATAGCTATTACTGCTGCTATCGTTATAGGCTCCGCCCGCCCGCACCCAAGTGTAGGGCGTTCCGTCTTTGGGAGTTTGCTTGTAACCGACTTCGCCGATTGACAGTGTTCCAGCGTTAGGTGTATTCCACTTAAAGCCTCGCTGATTGTATTTTATCTCAGCCTGCAACCCGTCTGGATTGACCGAGCGTTGAACTCCACCTTTGACGTAGAACTTGTCAGTAACGTTTACGGTCAGGTTGGCACCTGGAGTGGGGGTCTCGTTGTTTGACATGCCGCCCTGGATCGGAATGCTACCGGATGGGCCAAACACACTGGACGCAAGGCTCCCGCCGACGCTGTAGTTGACGAACTCCCACGAATTGGCGAGGTAGCCTAGCTTGAGTTCAAACCTCTTGTTGAGCAACGTTTGGTAGTAAGATGCTTCGGAAATTCCAAACTTATTGGGCCCCATGGGCTGCCAGGATACCCAGTTCAGCATGCCTGCTACGTAAATCTGCCCGTCGGGTATGCCGTATCGCGAGAGATCATAGGTAAGCCCCGCGTAAAGGGTGTCGTAGTAAGTGAATTTCTGCCCATTGTATGATTGTTTTCCGTTCGTCTCTCGCGCTGAGTTAGCGAGGGTATTGCCCGCTGTATTGATGATGTTCATACCAAAGTAACCAATACCCATATCGGCAAGTGCCTTACGAAGCCCAAACGCTTGTGGATCGACTGTGTCAGTGGGCCCAGGCAATCCAATATTGAAGCCTTTGGGTTGAAGTTTAGCAAACAGTGCGTCGTAATCCGTAGTCGATGGTACGGGTGGGGGGACTGTGGCCTGTGTAGCTGCATTAACGACGCTATCAGAACTTGCGGACGCCAATTTCAGATCTTCCGCATGCGCATTAGGCAATAACACTCCTAGGCTTGAGGCGATGAGCATTTTTTTAAACTCAACCAAACCAAACGAAGCATGCGAAGCGTTAGTTATGCCATTCTGCATTATTGCATTTTTGCTGCGCACGAAAAAACTAATGGTAGACTTCATAGGGCAACCAATGCTTAGGGTGTAGAAGTAGGCGAGAGCGAGTGTCACCTGCTCTCTAGGCTTAGCGTGTTTGGGCGGAAAAGGATCTAGTTTTTGTCTGCGCTCTCAATATCAGCGATGAGAGTGCGTGCGCCACTTATCATGACACATGCTCCGATAAGGTATGCGGATGCAACTAGGGCCATAGCGCCGCGTAATGCATCTGCTCCCAGGAAGTGGGTAAACATGTCGCTAACAATACCGGTCAATGATGGGCCGACTCCCATACCGATTAGGTTCGTAAAGAGCAAGAATAGAGCAGCACCGGTTGCACGAAGCTTTGAGCCAGAGAGTGACTGAACCAAAGCGTATGCAGGAGGTGTAGCAAGCCCTGCTGCAAAGGTCATGGGAGCCACCAACAACAATGCGTTCGCCAGGTTGGACTGGAGCAGGAAGGCGACGGTGAACGGAAGCGCGACGACATAGGAAGCTGCGGGCAGCCACAGGCTCCAACGAGGATCGCGCTTGGCCAAGGTATCGGCCAATATGCCACCGACCAACATCGCAGCCACCGTGGACACCCCCATCGTAAGCCCGTAGCCTGAACCGACTTGGGAGGCTGTGATATTGAAGTGGCGCATTAGATAAGCCGGGGTCCAGCTCATCATGGCAAATGAGCCAATAGTGCAAATCGACAAGCCGACACACAGCATTTTGAAGGCTCTTCGCTTCAGCAGAATTTTGGATGAGGTCAGAATTCCTCGCTCATCAGCAACAGGATTTGCGACCTTTGGTTCACGCACGGTACCCCACAGCAAAAGCGCTAGCAGCGGGCCTGGTACGGCGCCTGCAAAGAATGCTGCACGCCATCCCCAGTGGTCGACTATCCAGCCGCCCACTGAGCTAGCGGCCATGAACCCGAGCCCACCCACCACCACAACAATTGAGATTGCGGTCCCGCGCCAGCGCTTTTCGAAGGTTTCTGATACCAGTGCATGCATCGTAGGATTGCCCCCAGCTTCGCCGAGACCCACCCCAAGCCTAGCGAGCAGTAGCATGGGGAAGCTGGTGGCGGCACCGCATAAGGCCGTCATCAATGACCAGAATGCAAGGGAGATGCTAAGCGTTTTTACTCGGCGGCCACTATCCGAGAATCGTGCTATCGGAACGGCCATAACTGAGTAAACAACGGCGAACCCAAGCCCTGACAACAGGCCAATTTCCCCGTCGCTCACATGCAAATCAGCTTTGATGGATTGGGCCACAATCGCTACCACAAATCTGTCGTAGTAGCAGAGCAGTGATATGCTTGAAACCAACGCAAGAATGTAGATTGCCTTGATCCTCCCGCGACGTTTCAGGCTTGCGAGGGAAGCTTCGGGATTTGAGCTGGCTGCGTTAGCAGACGTGTGAGCGACAGAGGGAACCATGAGTTAGACCTCAGCAGTCAAGCAGGAGGAGGTTGGAGTCGGTGTATTGATACGTGCCAAAGTAAAGCGGTCGTGGAAACCGTCCAGCGCTAGCTCAAAGTCATCCAGGGCAGCAAATGCCTCCGGCGACAAGTCCGGGTGCTCAGAGGCGTACCACGATGCGTAATGAGGCAGCTCTGTCGAATAGGCTTTGAAGTAAGTCGAGTAGGCGCGGAGTCGAAGCCGAGGTTGATCAGCAGCCAGGTCGAACTCCATCATCCGAATCCATCCATCACCAATGCCGTCCAGAATGCTTGGGGTGGGTCTCGGCGAATGAGCATCCGGCACAGAGCCCGTGACCGATTGCTTGCGGGTCTGATAGTTGGTTAAAAACTGGTAGACGGGATGCCCAAATTGATTGCTATCTATGCGATGACGGCAACCGTGGAAGTGACCATTCAGAACCGCGAAGATTTGGTCGTGACGGGAAACGAAGCGGTCCCACAGCCGCTGAGGATTGTGGCGGTCAGGGTCAAGTCGGGACAAATCGAGGCAGTCCAACGATTCACGGTTCCCTTCACCATCAATGAACTCATGGATGGATATGATCGTTGGTAGGCCTTTATATTTGGCCAGGACCGATTCAGCCCACTCAATTACGTCGGTGTGAGGTGACATTTCCAGGCCCAGGTGCAGGAAACGGTAGCCGCCCCCGTTGAAAACCTGAGCACTGTTTGCACCTCCGCGGTACGACGACACGTACCATGGCTTGTCTCTGAAAAACGGCGTATCAGCGCCGAAGGTGGCAATCCAATTCGTGAGTTGCCCGATATGAAGGCCGCCGACCCCGTAGACCTTGGAGTCGCCAAGGTGGGCATCTGGTCGTGGGGGGTGGTTCGCGTCCGTCCAGAGGTGGTCATGATCGTGGTTGCCAGGCACCACCGAGAATGGCAGTTGCCCATCAAGGATTTTGTAGGCCATTTTTACCGCTGGAATCTCGATGTCGAGAACATACTCAGGCGATGCGGGGATGAGCCCTTCAATGAGGGGGTTGGCCACTGCTTTGTCACCACGGGCGGCATGTTCGTCATCGATGTCCTGGCTGATTGGGTGCTGCCACATGTCTCCAAGACCGGTTGCGAACGCGATGCTGCCGCCGTTCTTCACCGAATTTCGGGAGATGTGTTGCATCATGTCCCAGAGCATCTCGCGGGTATTGAGCGGGAAACCCAGCTCGCGCTGATGACGGTGGTTTGAGTAATTTTGGGTATCGGGTACAACAGCCACTGTGAATTGGGTGTTTTTACGAGGTGCAATCTTGCTCATCTAGAATCGCCTTCTTTGGTACGGCGGCCATCAAGCGTGGGAGCGCTCTGATGACCTCAACTGTGGTTCAAATGTCGTTTAGAACGGTTGTACAGTAGCGTCGAATTGTGACGTTTTTGTGAGAAAGCAGTACGGCTTGCAGAAAATCCTCGAATTTACGATAGGTGCGAGGGTGATTAACGGTCTCTTCTGGGTGAGCCTCACTGACTAGCAGCGATTGTTTCTGTCTCTCTAGAGATCATGAAACAACTGTACAGTGTTGACTTGCCGGTTTTCAGTTTGGATAGGGGGTAGTGGTGGAAAGTGTCGCGCAGGCGGATCGCCTCAAAGCAGTTGCATTGGAGTTCGCGTGCAAGCATGGGTTAAGCGCCCTGAGTGCCCGCTCGCTAGCTGGAGAGGTGGGTGGGAGCCCCTCTGCAGTGAACTACTACTTCGGGGGGCGTGAGCGCCTTTTGAGTAGCGTGTATCACGACGCCATGGAGTGGTCGCAGACAATCAGGAGCGGGGCCATTTCCAAGTGCGTCGACGCTGCCCCGACCTGGGCAGATCTTCCCCATGTATTCTCCAGTGTTGTACAGGCCCGATTGGAAGAAGAGCGTGGCCTATCGATGCTTCTGCAAGAGCTGGAGCAAGAAGCGGTAACAGGGCGTGAACCCTCGTTGCGAGAATTGGCAGCGGAAGAGGTTGATCGTGAGTGGCGGTTCTGGATGGATTTAGCGGCTCGCTTCGGGTCTAGCCTAGAAGAGGCCACCGTTTGGACCGAGCTGGCGCTGGGCTTGACCGGATTACTACTGTGTGAGCCGAGCCCTGCGGTGCGCTCCTCCTGGATTACCGGCCCTGCTGTTCGGCTGCATCAACGTATGGGAGGACAGCAAATTATCAGGCTTGAGCGCCGTGACGAATTAGTCGAGGCGGATGACAGTGCAGCGGTCACGAATGAGACGGCCAAAGCAATCCTTGAAGCTGCGCTCACGGTTGTCGCAACGAAAGGGGCTGACCATCTTGTCCAACGAGAAGTGGCGACAATGGCGGGCGTTTCACTCGCAGCTGTGACGTACTTTTTTCGGACCAAACAGGATCTGATCTATGCGACTTTCAAGGAGCTGCGCCAGAGGCTTCGCGAGCGTGTTCGGGCATTTGAGAGCTATTCAAAGGGGAGCACGGGAGATGGCCCTGCGCTAATCAGTGATCGAGAGACCCTCACCGGGTTAGGGTCGCTTAATGCATTGCTGCGTGCGGCTGCTCGCGACAGCTCTCTGGCTCCTATTGCTAGCGAAATCAGGCAGCTAAGAGGCGTTGGTTCGTTCGTCATGTTATCGAGGAAAGGACTGTCTGCCGACTGGCTGGACTCTTACCTCTGGGCCATGCTGATTTCGGGTCGGTTTAGACAAGTTTTGCTACGCGACCCGACAGAACAGATCGGGGCTGTTGAGCAAACCGTTGCCACAACCCTGCAGATTGTTTTCAACCACCAGAAATGATCGCTGACCAACTGCCCAGTCGAACCACTTCGACGATTCTGAATACGTGTTTAGACCGGCACCGTGCTTAGCGTCGTAGCAAAGCGAAACGCTCAGGTGACCAATGGCCGCTTCTTGCTGATTGCTGCCTTTGGCCACTGGCGGCTACGGGGCGAAAGCGGTCCGACGTGACTGACTTCCTCAGGACGTGATGCTGCCATTGGGCTCAACAGCAATCTTTGGCTTGCCCGCGAATGATGCGACGCGGTGTAATCACACTGCCATAAGCCCTCGCCCCCCTAACGCTTGATGCAAAAGCTTGCCACCATTTGGCGCAATTCACCCGATCTAGCATCCATCATTTTGCAAACGTCCAAATTCTGCTGTTGCCCCACTTGGACATGCTGATTCAGCGTAGCAATTTCGCCCACTTCGCGACTGATCGACTCGACCACCGCGCGTTGCTGATCCGTGGCGGCAGCTACGGACTGGTTCATTTCATCGATATCGGCCAAACGATCGATTACTGCATCAATACCCCTGCAGGCCTGAGCAATGACGTTGACGCTGTGCTCGGTGTGCCGATGGCTGGCAACCATTGAGGCAATCGACGCTTGGGCGCCGACTTGAAGAGATTCAATCATTTCATGGATCTCCTGGGCCGACCCCTGGCTGCGATGTGCCAATTGCCGCACCTCGTCCGCCACTACCGCAACCCCCCGGCCAGACTCCCCTGCTCGCGCAGCCTCAATGGCTGCGTTGAGTGCCAGCAAATTGGTCTGTTGGGCAATGCTGTGAATCACTTCGAGGATGCGGCCGATGGCCTCGGTCTGGCCGCCTAGTTGCTCCATGCTCGCGCGGGCAGTTTCGACTTGGGCCGCAAGCGCATCAAGTGCCATGGAGCCCTCGCGGAGAACAAGTTGCCCGTGCTCGGCCTGGCTGCGGGCTGCGGGCTGCGGCACTTTGCACTGAAGCATTGGCGGCGTTACCGGCGATTTCCTGTACAACGGCACCCAACTGCTCGATGGCAGCGGTAACGGTGTCGCTGCGCTGCACCAGCTCGCTTGATTGGCGCAGGGTAGCTTGGCTGGCCTGGACCAGGCTGCGCGCACCTTCATCGACGCCGACACTGCCATTGGCGACCAGCCCGATGGTGCGCTGCATGCGTTCGACGAAAAGGTTGAAGGCCTGAGCCAGCTGGGCCAGCTCATCTCGGCCAGTGGCAGGCAGGCGCTGGGTAAGGTCGCCTTCACCGGCAGCGATGTCCTGCATGGCGACCATCATGCGCAGCAGCGCCTTTAGCAGCAAACGCAGCAGCACACCGAGGGCCAGCATCACCAGCAGCACTGACACCAGCATGGCGATCAACGCCGAACCGCTGAAGTCGTGCAACTGCTGGTAAGCAAGGTCACGATCCACTGAGAGCCCGACATACCAGTCGGCACCCGGCAACTCCGGTACCGGGACGAAGGTATCAATGCGGACCAGGCCATTGACCTCGTGCTCTTGCAGATCACGACTGACTTGCAGGGGTTGCGCCGAGTCCAGTTCGTTGAGACGACGGTTGATCAGGTCAGTCTGGGGATGCACCAGAATTTTCCCGGCACCATTGACCAGATAGGCATAGCCTTTGCCCTGCAGGTCGACGCTGCCGATGATCTGGACCAAGGTATCGATTGGTATTCCCGCACCCACCACGCCAAGCGACACGCCGGCACGCACCACCGGGGCAGCGGCGGCCATGATCATTTCCTGGGTAGCGGCATTGACATAGGGCTCGGTGAGGACGCTGTCGTTGCGCGCCTGCACACGCTGGTACCAGTCACGCTGGCGGGCATCATAGCCGACGGGCATATCCTGCTGCGGGCGAATGCTGAAACTGCCATCGGCGCGCGCCAGATACACCATGTTGAAGGTTTTTCTCAGCACATCCTGGCCAAGGGCCTGCTCGACGGCGACCTCACTGGTATCGGTGGCCAAGCGTTGTGCCAGGCTTTCGACCAGTAGCACTCGTCCGCCAAGCCAGTTGTGAACGCTGTCGGCGGCTAGGCCACCAACCTCGCGCAGCTGGCTTTGCAGCTCTCGAGCCAACAGGCGCTTCTGCAAGATGTAGTTGTACAGGGTGAACGAAGCGAAGGCGCTGACCACGACCAGGGCAGCGGCCAACAAAATCTTGTAGCTGAACTTCATCATCAAGGCCCTAAAAAGGGCCGCGCAGTAAACCCTGCGCGGCCAAACACGCTCTACATTCGCGGCCCCAGGAGCGCGAGGACGCGAATGTCGGCAGAGTCTCAGGCGACCCGCTCCCCAGATACAGTTCGCTGACTTGCGGGTCGTGCATCAGTTCCCGAGCATTGCCGGTCAACGCCACACTGCCCATCGACAGCACATAGGCGCGGTCGGAGATGCGCAGCGCCTCCATCGCGTTCTGCTCCACCATCAGGATGGTCACGCCTTCCTGATCGCGGACCTGCTGGATGGCTTCGAACACTTCCAGCAGCACTTTGGGCGACAGGCCCGCCGAGGGTTCGTCGAGCAGCAGTAGGCTGGGCCTGGGCATTAGCGCCCTGGCCAGGGCGAGGATCTGCCGCTCACCACCGGACATGGACGCCGCAGGTGCGTTGAACTTCTTTGCCAGGATTGGGTAGGCCGCGCACAGTTCATCGATACGTAGCTGGTTGTCTTGGGGGCGCTGGTAGTGCCCGCCCACGTGGAGGTTTTCGCGGATGCTGAGGCTGGCGAACACGTTGTCTGTCTGCGGCACAAAGCCAAGCCGGCAGCGGCGGATCTTCTCATGCACCGGTACCCGCGACACGTCCTGTCCCTGCAGCAGGACCTGCCCCTTGCGCGGCAGTAGGTAACCAGCGATGGTCTTGAGCAAGGTGCTCTTGCCGCAACCATTGGGGCCCAGCAAGGTAACGATTTCCTTCTGTTCGGCATGCAATGTCATGCCGCGCAGGATGTCCACCTCGGCGGTGTAACCGGCGAAGACGTCCCTCACTTCAATCATGGCGCGTTCTCCTCGAGGGCTTGCGGGCTGTGACGGCCACCCAGGTATGCCTGAATCACCCGCGCGTTGGAGGCCAGTTTGTCCGGCCTGCAACTGGCGACAATCTCGCCGCGGTCCAGGACCACGCAGCGGCTGCAGACATCGCGGATGAAGTGCATGTCATGCTCGACGATCACCAGCGTCATGCCTTGGGCATTGAGGCGCTTGAGCGCTTCTACCAGGTCACGGCGCAGATTGGGGTGCACTCCGGCGGTAGGCTCATCGAGCAGCACCAACTCGGGCTCGCCCATCAAAGCGCAAACAATGCCCAGCAGTTTCTTCTGCCCACCCGACAGCGCCGAAGCCGGCAGGTCGCGCACAGGGCTGAGCAGCAACTCATCGATCAGCCGCTCGGCCTTGGCCCGCGCCTGTTCCTCGGCCCGGCGCAGCGCCGGAAGGCCGAGCAGAGTGGCGAGCACTCCGTGCTGACGAGTGCAGGCTGCCATCGCCACTTCGATGACCGACATCTTGGTGGGCATGGAAGGCAGCTGGAAAGTCCGGGCAATGCCGTGGCGGACAATACGGTGAGCCTGCAAGCGCTCGATACGCCGCGCTCCCAGCGCAATGGCGCCGCCATCCACCGCTTCAAAACCGGTGATGCAGTTGAGCAAGGTGCTTTTACCGGAGCCGTTGGGCCCGAGCAGGCCGACGATTTCGCCGCGCTGCACGTTGAAGCTCACGTCACGCAGCACCTGGTTGCCGCCAAAGGCCTTAGCTACCGATTGCACGCTGAGCAGGTATTCGCGGGACGTACTCATGCAATCTTCCTTACTTTTTCAGGGATCAGGCCTTCACTGCGCCACATCAGGCAGGCCAGCAGGATCGCGCCGATCAGGCCCAGGCGCAGAGCGCCGGCAAGGTCGGAGTCAAAGCCCAGGTAGTCCTTGGCGAACGGCACCAGGCTGTAGGCGGCCTGTACCAGGAACACCCCCAGCAAAACGCCACGCAGGTTGCCCAGGCCACCGATCATCAACATGGTCCAGAGCAGGAACGTCTCGGAGGCGAGTAGGTAGTCGGGGCCGACATAACTCATGAAGTGGGCGTACAGCGAACCGGCGATGGCGGTTAGCGCAGCGCTGGCCATGATCGCCCGCGACTTCAGTGAGGTCAGGTCATACCCCATGCAGGCGGCCAGTTGGGGTTCTTCGCGCATCAGCCGCAGGGCACGGCCGAAACGGCCATCGGCAAGGCGCTGGCAGAGCAGCGTGGCGATCCCCAGCAGCGCCAGCATCATCAACAGAAATGCCACGCCGTCGAACAGCGTAGGGATCGCGCCGATGCCTTGCGCACCACCGGTAAGCCAGCCCTCGTTGGTCGCCACCACGCGCAGGATTTCGGCAATTGCCAGGGTGGCGATACCCCAGTAGTCCGAAGCCAGCTTGCGCCCTAGGCGGGCCACGCACCCGCCCAAACCCATGGCAAGAAGAACACCAAAGGCCATGCCGAGCCATGGCGAATAGCCAGCCTGGACCGCGATGCCGGTGCCGTAGGCGCCCAGGCCGGCGAAGGCGATGTGGCCGAAATTGAGCAGGCCGCCATAGCCGGCCTGCAGGTTGAGCCCCAGAGCCATCAGGCCATAGAGGCTGGCGAAGGTCAGCGCGGAAACCAGGAAATCAAACACGGCGCACCTCCCGGTCGAACAGGCCGTAGGGCTTGAACAGCAATGCCAGTAGCAGGATCAGGAAGGCCGCGCCGCTGATGTAGGAGACCGGCAAGAAAGCCATTTCCCGGCCCACCAGCCAACCGAAATTCAGGTTGGTGAGGTTTCGGTGAAGGCAATCAACAAGGCTCCGGCGACCGCACCCATAGGGTTGCCAAGGCCGCCGAGGATGGCCGCAGCGAACACCGACAGGAGCAGATCGTGCCCCAAGTTGATGTAGGCACCGGTGGACAATGACAGCAGGCCGCCGCCCAGGCCGGCGATGGCGCCACTGGCGAAGGTCACCATCAGGATGATTCGGGCAGTATGCAGGCCGCTGGCGTTGGCCAGTGCCGGGTTGCCGGCCAGGGTATACGGATTTAATGGTTGATGGGGCACCTTTACCCCACCAACCTGATACCATTATCAGATGGTTGATAGATCGACTCCGTAGTTGAGTTCCTCTGCGAAGTCCGGCAGTCCGTAACCGATGGTTTTCTTGTAGAAAGGAGAGACCTTCGCAGTCGGTGCCTTCTTCTTGTGCTTCGTGGTGTAGAGCATTCGTGCCCGCATCACCTCGAAGGAGTAACCGCGCCCTTCACGGTTCTTGTCCTTGGCCAGTCGGTTGATGGACTCCGTGTAAGCGTTGGTGACGGGCATGTCCGTCTCGAAGTAGGTCATGGTCTCTTCGCGCCAGTTTCCCACTGCCCTGACCAGATCGCTCCAGACTTCCTTTTGGCCCTTCGGGATGGTGGCTATCCACTCGTCCAGGGCGGCTTCTGCCTGGAGCCGTGTGGTGGCGTCCCAGATGCCGTAGAAGCGCTCCTTGTGCTCGTAGGCGGCCAGCAGTTGCGGGAACGCGCCTGTCCAGGTCTCCATGATGAGGCGCTCCCGGTCTGAGACTTCGTGAGCGCGTTTCAGCAGGATTTTCCGGTCTCCCTTGAGAGTCCGGCTCTGGGACGGTTTCAGCTCCTTTCTGAGGCCCTTGCGCACTCTCTCTAGGGCATCGTTGGCCATGCGCACCACATGGAACTTATCGACCACGATACGGGCCTGGGGCAGCACAGCCTTGACCGCTGCCCGGTAGGGGTTCCACATGTCCATGCTGACGATCTCGACCTTCTGCCGGTCTTTCAGCTTCATCAGGTAGTTGGTCACCACGTCCTGGCGGCGGGTGGCCAGCAGGTCGAGCAGGGTTCGCTCCTCAATGTTGGTCAGAATGCAGCGGTAGCGCTTGTTCAGGTATAGCTCGTCAATGCCCAGGATGCGGGGCGTCTCGAAGCGGTGCCAGCGCCCCAGGAACTCGGCGCGGGCGTTGAAGATGTCGCGCACCGTCTTCTCGTCCAGGCCGGTCTGTGCCGCCACAAAGGTGTAGGGGTGGTTGAAGGATTCCTTCTCCACGTACTCATGCAGCCGCAGTGTCATACGGAATCCGTCCACCATCTCCGGTAGCTGGGGCCTGAATGTTGTCTTGCAGGCCCGGCAGGTGTATCGGCGGCGGACCACCCAGAGAGTGACCCGCTTGCCGTGGATGGGCAGATCACGATAGGGAACGTCACGCTTGCCGAACCGCACGAACTCACCCTGCACGCCGCACCCCTCGCAGGCTACTGGTGTAGGTGCTTCAAGCCGAAAATGTATGTCTTCATTCTGCTCATCAGAATCCACCAACTGGTACCCAGGAAGGCTTAACGAATTAATCATCTCCCGCCTTGATCAGAAAAACAGGTAGGTGGCGTAACCGGCAATCATCGCCATAGCAAAAATGACTGCTAAAAACGCCGCTAAAAGCTTCAGCGTGAACAAAGAGCGCAACAGAATGAGCTCAGTCAGGCTGGCTCCGGCACTGCCGATGATCAACGCTAGCACCGTCCCGGCACCCACGCCTTTGGCCATCAGAGCCGCTGCCAGAGGTATGACGGCTTCAGCGCGAATATACAACGGCACGCCGATGACAGCGGCAACTGGAATGGCAAAGGGATTATCTGGGCCTGCATACTGCTCCAATAAGTCAGTGGGCATGAAACCATAGATCACGCTGCCAATCGCAATACCGATGAGCAGGTAAGGCAACACATCGATAAAGTCCGACCAAGCTTCCCGCCACACACCACTGTACTTCCCTTCTTTCTTAACCGTGACAGTGGGTTGACTGTCACAGCATTCGCTAGACGTAGAGACTGTTGTCTTCCTATCAGCCCCGCAAGAAGCCGTCTTCGGAGTGGTGTCGCAGCTGTTGGTGCCGCAACTCGATGCGGTCGATGTAGCACTGCACGGGCTTGCTGATGAACTACATCCACTGCTCTCTTGTGTCGCCGTCCGGCGCACATAACGCTCGAAGCCAAGCGTGTGAAGCAGCCATCCGGCACCTACCGCGACCACCAAAGCGGCGAGCACATAGATAGCAGTAAGTGTCCATCCAAACGTGGCAACCAGCAGGCCGACGACGATAGGATTCAGCAACGGAGATGAGAAAAGAAACACCATCATCGGCCCAAAACCGGCCCGTGCCCGAATCAACCCTTTCAACATGGGGATAGTCGAGCAACTACAGAAGGGCGTTATAGCTCCTAAACCAGCAGCAAGAAAATAGCCTCGCTTCCCACTGGAAGTCAGTAACGCTTCCACCTTGGATGGTGGGATGTGACGTTGAAGAACTCCGACCAGCAAGCTAATGCCAATGAATAAAACCGATAGCTCGATAGCGAGAAAGGCGAACATGCCTAGAGCGTCTTGGAGTTGAGATGACATTCAATATTACTCCTATATTTCTAGTATTGTCGAAATGATGTACGCAGCCTACTTGCGTTTATCCGACCTGTCAACTATAATTCTAGAAACATCGAATTATTGGGGCGTGCTATGGATCACGAAAAGGTTGCAGCCAGCTTAGCTGAGCTAGGGAATAGTCACCGACTGTCCGTGTTCCGCTTTCTGGTCAAAGCTGGCCATGATGGGGCTTCGGTCGGAGATATCCAGAAGGGGCTGGGTATTCCTGCTTCGACGCTATCACATCACCTTGCGCGCATGGCCAAGGTAGGGCTGATCCGGCAGGAGAAACATAGCCGCACGATTGTCTGTATACCCGAGTATGGGCACCTAGAGAATTTGATCGGTTTCTTACAAGAGGAATGTTGTGCAGGTGTCCGGATTGCGCATGAACCAGAACCGCTTTGACGCTTGCCCAGCTCTCGCTGTCCTCCCTAGTCAGCATCGCTATGAAGACTCAGGCGAAGGTGGAAACAGAAAATTGGCAGTAGAGTAGGCTGAAGAGGATCAATCAGATAATCCGCTGAGAAAGATTTTCTTCTTTACATCTTTGGCATTTTATCAACCAGAAATTCCGGATACCCGATTTTTTCTTTCTCGACACGCCGCCGCGCGCTCACGCCTGCGGCGTTTTTACTGGTTTCGCCTCTGCATGACACCATGCTTTTTGCATCACCTTGCTGCCGATAACGGTCTTTGACCGGCACTGAACCGGCACCGATCCTGACGCCTGCGGCACGCCTTTGTGCCGCGTTTTCCACGGGGAATCAGCGCAGGAGAAATCGGAGGCCAGGGTATGCAAGCTCAGGGCGTGTTGTTCGGGCAGATCGCCGCCGTCTTCGGCATCGTGATCGCCGGTGTGTGGGGTGCCACGCAATGGACCGCCGCCGCCTTGGGCTACCAGCTACGCCTGGGCGCGCCCTGGTTCGACTTCCACGGCACGCCGGTCTATTACCCGTGGAAGCTGTTCGAGTGGTGGTTCTTCTTCGACGCCTACGCGCCGCAGGTGTTCGACACCGGCGGCATGATCGCGGCGAGCAGCGGCCTGCTGGCCGTGGTGGTCGCCATCGCCATGTCGGTGTGGCGCTCGCGCCAGGCGCGCAAAGTGACGACCTATGGCTCGGCCCGCTGGGCCGATGTCGCCGACATTCGCAAGGCCGGGCTGACGCAGCCCGCCGGCGTCTTTCTCGGCCAGCATGACGGCCACTACCTGCGGCACGAAGGGCCGGAACACGTCCTGACCTTTGCGCCCACGCGCTCGGGCAAGGGTGTGGGCCTGGTGGTGCCGACGCTGCTGTCCTGGCCGGCATCCGCCGTCATCCACGACATCAAGGGCGAGAACTGGCAGATCACCGCTGGCTGGCGCAGTCGATTTAGCCACTGCCTGCTGTTCAACCCGACCGATGCCAGTTCGGCGGCCTACAACCCGTTGCTGGAAGTGAGGCGCGGCGCGCACGAGGTGCGCGACGTGCAGAACATCGCCGATATCCTGGTCGATCCCGAAGGGGCGCTGGAGAAGCGCAACCACTGGGAGAAGACCAGTCATGCGCTGCTGGTCGGCGCGATCCTGCATGTGCTCTACGCGGGAGAGGACAAGACGCTGCGCGGCGTGGCGAACTTCCTCAGTGACCCGGCTTGCCCGTTCGAGCTGACGCTGCATCGGATGATGACCACGCGGCATCTTGGAGATGTACCGCATCCCGTTGTCGCGTCCGCCGCCCGCGAAGTGCTCAACAAGTCGGACAACGAGCGTTCCGGCGTGTTGAGCACCGCCATGTCGTTCCTCGGCCTGTACCGTGATCCGACCGTGGCCGCAGTCACGTCGCGCTGCGACTGGCGCATCGCCGATCTGATCGCGTCTGCATCCCCTGTGTCGTTGTATCTGGTGGTGCCGCCTTCGGACATCAGCCGCACCAAGCCGCTGATCCGGTTGATCCTCAACCAGATCGGGCGACGGCTCACCGAGTCGCTCGATGGCAGCGACGGCATTGAGCGCCGCCACAAGCTGTTGCTGATGCTCGACGAGTTCTCGGCTCTGGGGCGCCTGGACTTCTTCGAGACGGCGCTGGCCTTCATGGCCGGCTACGGCATCCGCAGTTTCCTGATCGCGCAGTCGCTCAACCAGATCGACAAGGCGTATGGGCAGAACCATTCGATTCTGGACAACTGCCATGTGCGCGTGACCTTCGCCACGAATGACGAACGCACGGCGAAACGGATCTCCGAAACGCTGGGCACGGCTACCGAACTGCGTGCGCAGCGGAACTACGCAGGCCATCGACTTGCGCCGTGGCTCGGCCACCTGATGGTGTCCCGCCAAGAGACGGCGCGGCCGCTACTGACGCCCGGCGAAGTCATGCAGCTTGCGCCAGACGAATCAGTGGTGATGGTGTCCAGCGTCGCGCCGATCAAGGCCAAGAAGTTGCGCTACTACGCTGATGCCAATTTCAAGCAGCGGGTACTGCCGCCGCCTGCGCTAACGGCAGGCCGCTATGCCGATGTGCCGCCTGCACGTCCCGATGACTGGAGCGGTTTGGCGATCCCGGCCGTGCCTGCGGCACAGGCCACGGCATCTGCCGATGACCTGGGTGGCTCCGACGACGGCGGCCCCCGCCGTCAGCCCGAGCTGTCCGAAACCGTCGCCTACGACCCCGAACCCGATTACACGCCCAGCGACTTGGCGCTGCTCGATGACGACGACATGCCCCCGCTGCTTCCCGGCCAGTTCGACCCCGCCCTGCAACGCACGGCGCGGCTGGCATCTCTCGACCCCAACGACGGAATCGACATATGAGCCAATACCGATTGAACCTGTTCATCCAGCACGAGCACGCCAAGCGTCTGGACGAGCTGGCCGCGAAGAAAGGCGTGTCAAAGTCCAGCATCGTCGCCGCTGCCTTGGCGTCCTGGCTGTCACCCGATGCCGGCGACCAGCGTGAGGCCGCCATCGCCAAACGACTGGATCGCCTGTCGCGGCAGGCCGAGCGCCTGGAGCGTGACCAGAACATCCAGATCGAGACGCTGGCGCTATTCGTCCGCTACTACCTGACCGTCAGCACGCCGGTGCCGGAGGCCCATCAGGATGCGGCTCGCGCGCAGGGCAAGGCGCGCTTCGAGCAGTTCGTCGAACAGTTAGGCCGCCACCTGCTGCGTGGCCGCAGCCTGGTACGGGACGTGGTGGAAGAACTGCATCCCCAGGATCGTGAGTTCGAGATGCGCATGGATGACGCGGCCGCGATGGCCGCCGCCCATGAACGCACTGCGGAGCGTGCGTCATGAGTGCCGTTCCTCAAATCCCGCCCGAACCGCGCTCATCCGCTGCAGCATCCCAGGATCGCCGCATCCAGATGCTGCGCACGGCGATGGGGCCGGTGATCGCCGCTGCGCTGGAAGACCCGGACGTGGTGGAAGTGATGCTCAACCCCGACCGGACATTGTGGGTGGATCGGCTGTCGTCTGGCCGTGCGCCGCTCGGCGTCGAACTGCCCGAAGCCGATGGCGAACGCATCATCCGCCTGGTCGCCGCCCATGTCGGTGCGGAGGTGCATCGCGGCCAACCGCTCTTGACCGCCGAACTGCCTGAAACCGGCGAACGCTTCGAGGGCATCCTGCCGCCCGCCGCACCCGGCCCGGCCTTTGCGCTGCGCAAGCGTGCCGTGAGCATCATCGGTCTGGATCGCTATGTGGCTGATGGCATCCTGACCACTGGGCAGGCCGAGTTTCTGCGTCATGCCGTGCGCGAGCGGCACAACATCCTGATCGCCGGAGGCACCAGCACCGGCAAGACCACGCTGGCCAATGCCTTGCTGGCCGAGATCGCCGCCACCGGCGACCGCGTGCTGGTGCTCGAAGACACCATCGAACTGCAATGCGCGGCCCGCGACCATGTGCCGCTGCGCACCCGCGCCGGCGTCGTGTCCATGACCGAGCTGGTGCGGGCCACGATGCGCCTGCGGCCCGACCGCGTGATCGTCGGCGAAGTGCGCGGCGGCGAAGCGCTGGATCTGGTGAAGGTCTGGGGCACCGGCCACCCCGGCGGCATCGCCACCATTCATGCCGGCTCCGCGTTGGGCGCGCTGCTGCGCCTGGAGCAACTGATCCTCGAAGTGGCGGTGAATCCGCCCCGCGCCCTGATCGCCGAGGCGGTCAATGTCGTGATCCACATCGCAGGCCGCGGCCGCAAGCGCCACGTCGAAACCATTTCCCGCGTCGTCGGTTTCGACGGCGCGGGCTACCGCCTGGCGGATGCGCTGGAAGCGACGCTTCCCGAGCTGCCGCCGGTTCCTCTTACAGCCGCTGCCGCTACGCCTTCCTCGATCCCTGAACAACCTGGAGAACTGCCATGACGCACGTTGATGCTTTCCGTCTTTCTGTAAACCCGCTTTCCCCGCTGCCCATGCTGGCGCGTTTGCATCGCCTGGCCCGACCCGCAGGACAAGGGTTGCTGCTCGCGGTGTTGATGCTGTTGCTGGCGGGCACGGCGCAGGCCGCCGGTTCCTCAATGCCGTGGGAAGGCCCGCTGCAATCCATTCTCGAATCCATCCAGGGGCCGGTAGCCCGCATCGTCGCGGTGATCATCATCATCGCCACCGGCCTGGCGTTGGCCTTCGGCGATACCAGTGGCGGCTTTCGCAAGCTGATCCAGATCGTCTTCGGCCTGTCCATCGCCTTCGCGGCTTCGAGCTTCTTCCTGTCGTTCTTCAGCTTCTCCGGCGGGGCCGTCGTATGAGCACGGCCACCGATCTTCCGGGCTTTGAAGTGCCGCTGCATCGCTCGCTGACCGAGCCGATCCTGCTGGGCGGTGCGCCGCGCACCGTGGCGATTGCCAACGGCACGCTGGCCGCCGCCGTCGGGCTGGGCCTGCAACTGTGGATTCCCGGCGTGGTGCTCTGGATCGCCGGCCATTCGCTGGCGGTCTGGGGCGCGCGCGTCGATCCGCAGTTCATGCAGGTCTTCGCCCGGCACATCAAGCACAAGCCGCTGCTGGACGCATAGGGGAGTGCCGACATGCTGAACCTTGCCGAATACCGCCAGCGGCCCGCACTGCTGGCCGACTGGCTGCCCTGGGCCGGGCTGATCGGGCCGGGCGTCGTCTTGAACAAGGATGGCTCGTTCCAGCGCACGGCACATTTTCGCGGGCCGGATCTGAACAGCGCCACGCAAGGCGAGCTGATCGCCACGTCGGCACGCTTGAACAACGCACTGCGCCGCCTGGGGTCGGGCTGGGCCTTGTTCATCGAAGCCGAGCGCTGCGCAGCGGCGGGCTATCCACGTTCCGATTTCCCCGAGCCGTTGTCCTGGCTGGTGGAGGAAGAACGCCGTGCAGCCTTCGAGGAATCCGGCCACCACTACGAGAGCGCCTATCACCTGACGCTGGCCTACCTGCCACCAGAAGAATCCCGCGCCCGTGCCGCCAAGATGCTCTATGAGAATGCGCCGGGCGATGGCGTGGACTGGCAGGGTCGGCTGGAAGCCTTCGTGGCGGAAACGGATCGCGTGTTCGACCTGCTCGACGGCGTGATGCCGGAGATTGCCTGGCTCGATGACAGCCAGACACTGACTTACCTGCACGCCACGGTGTCCACGCGGCGCTACCGCGTCGGCGTACCCGAGGTGCCATTCCACATCGACGCATTGCTGGCCGACTCCGCGCTGGTCGGTGGTCTGGCACCCATGCTGGGCGATCAGCACCTGCGCGTGGTGTCGGTGCGAGGCTTTCCGACCTCGACTTGGCCGGGGATTTTGGACGACCTCAACCGCTTGGGCTTCGGCTATCGTTGGGCAACCCGGTTCCTTTGCCTCGACAAAGCCGAAGCGGAAAAAGAGCTTGGACGCCTGCGTCGCCAGTGGTTCGCCAAGCGCAAGAATGTCGTCGCGCTGTTGCGTGAAACGATCTTCCAGCAGGAAAGCCCGCTGGTCGATACCGACGCCAACAACAAGGCCGCCGATGCAGACGCCGCCTTGCAAGAACTGGGCAGCGATCAGGTGGCCTTCGGCTACCTGACGGCTACCGTGACAGTGCTCGACACCGACCCTGCCGTGGCCGACGAGAAGCTGCGCATGGTAGAGCGCGTCATTCAGGGGCGCGGCTTCGTCACCATCCCGAAACCTTGAACGCGGTGGATGCCTGGCTGTCGTCCATTCCCGGTAACGCCTACGCGAATGTGCGCCAGCCCATCGTCTCGACGCTGAACCTGACGCACATGATGCCGCTGTCCGCCGTGTGGGCCGGGCCGGAGAAGAACGCGCATCTGGATGGCCCGCCGCTGATCGTCACCCGCACCGATGGCGCGACGCCGTTCCGGCTGGTGACGCACATCGGCGATGTGGGCCACACGCTGGTCGCCGGGCCAACCGGCATGGGCAAGTCGGTGCTGCTCGCCACGCTGGCAATGCAGTTTCGCCGCTATCCCGGCTCGCGCATCTTCGCCTTCGACATGGGCCGCTCGATGCGCGCCACCATCCTCGGGCTGGGCGGCGAGCATTACGACCTCGGCAATGACGGGGCGATTGCTTTTCAGCCATTGGCCCGCATCGACCAGGAGGGCTACCGCACCTGGGCCGCCGAATGGGTGGAAGGCCGCCTGTTGCATGAAGGTGTCGTCATTGGCCCGGACGAGAAGGCTGCGATCTGGTCGGCACTAGGCAGCTTGGCCGGTGCGCCAGCGGAGCAACGCACGCTGACGGGCCTGTCGGTACTGCTGCAATCAAACGCACTGCGCCAGGCGCTCGCACCCTATGTGCTGGGTGGTGCCCACGGCAAGCTGCTGGACGCCGATGCCGACCGACTGGGCTCCGGCAGCGTGCAGGGCTTCGAGATGGAAGAGCTGATGCACAGCAAGGCGGCGGTGCTGGCCGTGCTGGGCTACCTGTTCGCCCGCTTCGATGAACGCTTCGACGGCGCACCCACGCTGCTGATACTCGATGAAGCCTGGCTGTTCCTCGATGACCCGGTGTTTGCCGCCCGCATCCGGCAATGGTTGAAGACGCTGCGAAAGAAGAACGTGAGCGTCATCTTTGCCACCCAGTCGCTGGCCGACATCAAGGATTCGAGCATTGCCCCGGCAGTGATCGAAAGCTGCGCCAGTCGGATTTTTCTCCCTAACCCGCAGGCCACCGAGCCGCAGATTCGCACGATCTACGAAGGCTTTGGGCTGAACGCGCGCCAGATCGAGATCGTGGCGACCGCGCAGCCCAAGCGTGACTACTACTACCAATCGCGCCTGGGCAATCGCCTGTTCGACCTCGACCTGGGGCCAGCCACGCTGGCCTTTGCCGGGGCTTCCATCCCGCAAGACCAACGCGACATGGATCGCGTGCTGCTGGACGCCGGCACACCGGGATTTGCCGGCGCGTGGCTGCGCCATCGCGGCCTCGATTGGGCCGCCGACCTGCTGCCGTCCTCACCGGCAGCAGCGTCCTTCCTCGCTTCTCAACGACCGGAGGTTTCACCATGAAGACCCAGCCCCGTTTGCTGTCCGCCTCGCTCGCCGCCGTGCTGTCGGTGTCGCTGCTGGCCGTTCAGCCCGCATCCGCGCTGACAGTGTTCGACCCGTCGAACTTCGTGCAGAACACGCTGACCGCCGTGCGCACGCTGGAGCAGATCAACAACCAGATCAACCAGCTTCAGAACGAAGCCCAGATGCTGATGAACCAGGCGCGTAATCTGGCGAATCTGGACTTCAACATCGTCAATCGCTTGCGCTCGACGCTCGCCACGACCGAGCGCTTGATCGCCGAGGCGCGCGGTCTGGCCTATGACGTGCAGAGCATGGATGCCACCTTCGCCCGGCTGTACCCGGAGCAGTACGCCGCGACCGTGAGCGGCGACCAGATGCTACGCGACGCGCAGGAGCGCTGGAAGAACACCTTGAATGGTCTGCATACCGCGATGCGGATGCAGGCCCAGGTGTCGCAGAACCTGGCCCAAGACGAAAGCGCACTGTCCGATCTGGTCAGCCAGAGTCAGTCAGCAACCGGCGCGCTGCAAGCCATGCAGGCGACCAACCAGCTTCTGGCCCTGCAGACCAAGCAGTCGATCCAGGCGCAGCAGCTCCAGATCACGCAGGAACGCGCCGCCGCGCTGGAACTGGCACGCCAAGCAGCGGCTGTCGAACGTGGCCGGGAAGTAACGCGCCGTTTCCTGGGTGATGGCACGCCCTACACGCCGCAGCGCGTGGATTTCTACGGCAACTGACGGGAGACGGCCATGCGATGCGCTTTCTTGCTGCTGCCCGTGCTGCTGGTCGCTTGCGGCCAGCAGCCGACCGAAGACCTAGCCGCTGCCCTGGCCGCCGATCCTGTGCGGTTCAAGGCATTGCATGCGCAGTGTGCCGCCGACAGGACGGCCGCAGACGAGGACGCCTGCCTGGCCGCGGCCGATGCTTTCCGGCTGCGCTTCTTCGCCGGTGAAACCGGGCCTGACGAGTTCCGCACGCTGGCCGATCTGCCGCCGATCCAGCCGAGCTTCGACACGCCCTCCAGTAACCAGGACGCCATGCCCTTCGAGGGGGACGTGCCATGAACGACGTGACAGTGATCGACCGATTTCTCGCTACCTTCTCGCGCTACATCGACTCGGGCTTCGGGCTGCTGCAGGGCGAAGTGGCATTCCTGACCGCCACGCTGATCGTCATCGACATGACGATTGCCGGGCTGTACTGGGCGATGAGCCACGCCACCGGCCAGGGCGATGACGTGATCGCCAAGTTGCTGCGCAAGGTGCTCTACGTCGGTGCCTTCGCGTACATCATCAACAACTTCAACTGGCTGGCCAGCATCGTCTTCCGCTCGTTCGCGGGCCTGGGCCTGACAGCCAGCGGCTCGACGATGAGCATGGGCGAATTCCTACAACCGGGGCGACTGGCGAAGACCGGCATCGACGCGGCGGCGCCGATCCTTGAGCAGATCAGCGACATGGCGGGCTTTCCCGAAGTGTTCGTCAACATGATGCCCATCGTGGTCATGTTCCTGGCTTGGACGGTGGTGATCCTGTGCTTCTTCGTGCTGGCGATTCAGCTCTTCATCACGCTGACCGAGTTCAAGCTGACCACGCTCGCGGGCTTCGTGTTGGTGCCGTTTGCGCTGTGGAACAAGACCAGCTTTCTCGCCGAAAAGGTGCTGGGCAACGTGGTGTCATCGGGCATCAAGGTGTTGGTGCTGGCCGTCATCGTCGGCATTGGATCGGGCCTGTTCGCCGAGTTCCAGGTGCAACCAGCCGAGCCGTCCATCGACCATGCCGTGGTCATCATGCTGGCCTCATTGACGCTGCTGGCATTGGGGATCTTCGGCCCTGGTATTGCCACCGGGCTGGTATCCGGCGCACCGCAGCTTGGTGCCGGCGCGATGGCTGGTGCCGCCGTTGGTACCGCAGGTGCGGCGGTTGCCGTAGGTGCCGCCGCCACCGGCGTGGGCGGTGCGGTGATGGCCGGGGCGCGCATGGCACCGGCTGCCGCCAAGCTCGCCGGGGCTGGCGCACGGGCCACGACCTCGGCGGCTGGCAGCGCGAAGTCGGCCTTTCAGGCCGGTTCTGCCGCTGCGGGCGGCGGGGCCAAGGGTGCAGTGGCAGGGCTGGGCAGTGTTGCCAAGGGCGGCGCACAGACGGCAGGCCAACGCGCCGGTGCTGGCATCAAGGCAGCGGCAGCCAAGGCGGCCGCGCCATTCAAAGCAGGCTGGCAAGGCTCTGGTGCCGATGGCGGCTCAGGCGGCGGCACTGCTGGGCCAGCCGCCGCAGGCGATGCCGCTGGCAACACGGCCAACGCGCAGAAGCAGGAACAACCCGGCTGGGCCAAGCGCCTGCAACGCCGCCAACAACTCACCCAGGCCACCACCACTGCCGCGCACACGCTGCGCGGTGGTGACGGCGGCGGTTCGGGCCAAGGCCCGAGCCTGCGGGATTCCGATAGCTGACTTTCAAGGAGAACTCCATGCGATTCAAACGACCGCAGGTGCGTTATGCCGATACGCCACAGCCTGCCACCCCGTATCAAGCCGCCGCCCAGGTGTGGGACGAGCGCATCGGCTCGGCCCGCGTGCAGGCCAAGAACTGGCGGCTGATGGCCTTCGGCTGCCTGGTGCTCGCGCTACTGATGGCCGGCGGCCTGGTGTGGCGCTCGGCCCAGTCCATCGTTACGCCCTATGTCATCGAGGTCGATCAGTCCGGCCAGGTGCGCACCGTGGGCGAAGCGGCCACGCCGTACCGGCCCTCCGATGCGCAGACCGCGCACCACATCGCGCGCTTCGTGACGCTGGTGCGCTCGCTGTCCATCGACCCCATCGTCGTGCGCCAGAACTGGCTGGATGCCTACGACTACACCACCGACCGGGGCGCGGCGGTGCTCAACGACTACGCCCGCACCAATGACCCGTTCGCCCGCATCGGCAAGGAGTCGGTGACGGTGCAGATCACCAGCGTGGTTCGCGCCAGTGATGCGTCGTTCAACGTGCGCTGGACGGAACGCCGCTACGTCAATGGCGCGGCTGCCGGGCTGGAGCGATGGACGGCGGTGGTGTCCATCGTGCAGCAGACCCCGCGCACCGAAGAACGCCTGCGCCGCAACCCGCTGGGCATCTACGTCAATGGCCTGTCGTGGAGCCGTGAACTGGATTCGTCTGAAGGAGTGAAGCCATGAATGTGCCTTTCCGTTTTTACGCTTTGCCGCTTGTCGTGCTGGCCTTGGCCGGCTGCGCCACGCAGGGCAAACCCCCGCCAGTGATTTCCTTGGATGAGCCGGTACAGGCGGAGCCTTTGCCGGAAATGCCTGTGCCGATCGAGGTGGTCACTATTGCAGAGCCACTGCCATTGCCTGAGCAGTTGAAGCCAGTGCCGGAGGAAAAGGATGCGAAGCCTGCGCCTGAACCGGCTGATGAGACGGTACGTGTCTCGAAAGCCAATGCCGAGGCACGGGTGGCTCCGACGCGCGAAGGCTATGTCAATGCGATCCAGGTCTGGCCGTATAGCGATGGCGCGCTGTACCAGGTCTATGCGTCAGTAGGTCGCGTGACGGTGATCGCGCTCCAGCCTGGCGAGGAACTGGTGACGGTCGCTGCGGGCGATACCGTGCGCTGGATCGTCGGTGACACCTCCAGCGGCAGCGGGGCCGATCTGCGCGTCAATGTGCTGGTCAAGCCTATCCGTTCCAGCTTGAAGACCAATCTGGTCATTACCACCAGCCGCAGGACGTACCTGCTGGAACTGACTTCGACCGACAAGGCATGGATGGCGTCGGTGTCCTGGGACTACCCGAAAGACCGAATGCTGGCCTTGCGGCGCCAAGCCCAAGCCGCCAACGCTGCCGCGCCGGTCGATGCAGGCTTGTCGCTGGATAACATCCGCTTTCGCTATGCAATCAGCGGCAGCAATCCATCGTGGAAACCGCTGCGCGCTTTTGATGATGGCGAGAAGGTCTATATCCAGTTCCCGGCAGGCATCGCCCAGGGCGAGCTGCCGCCGCTGTTCGTCATCGGCGCACAGGGCGACGGGCAACTGGTGAACTATCGCTTCCGCTCGCCGTACTACATCGTGGATCGCCTGTTCGGTGCAGCAGAACTGCGCCTGGGGGCCGACAAGGGCGATATGGTGCGCATCGAGCGCGCGGATGGCATCGTCGGGAGGAACTGAGCATGAGCCAGGACGACACTCCCGACCTTGCCACGCCGCAGGCGGACAAGATGGCACCCGAGGCGGTGGCGCTGCGCGCCCAACCGCGCCCGGTCACGCGTCTGAACCGACGCACGCTGGCCATCCTCGCTGGCGGCCTGTCGGTTGGCGTGATGGGCGCGCTGATCTGGTCACTGCAACCGCAGCAACGCGGCGCGGGCGAATCCACCGAACTGTACAACGTGGATCGTGTATCGCGCTCGGAAGGCCTCGACCAACTTCCTGCCGACTATTCCAAGTTGCCAGCGCTGCCGCCCGACGTGCCGGAGCTGGGGCCACCGCTACCGGGTGATCTGGGGCCGGCCATCGTCAATTCGCAGCAGCCGGTCGCCGCCACCTATGCCGCGCCCGGCTACGACCCCAACGATGCGCTGCACAAGGAAGCAGAAGCGGCGGCAGCTTCAACGGTGTTCTTCCGCACCGGCTCCCCGCAGGCCGCGCCCGTGGCGCAGTCGCAAGTCGCTGCCGCGCCGGGCTTCGCCGCCAATGCCGCTTTCGATCCACTGGCCGCTGGCCCGGCCTCGACGGCGGCCCAGCCTGCTGATCCGACTGCCGTGCAGAACCGGCAAGACCAGAAAGAGGCGTTCCTGACAGGCGGTTCTACGGAAACCCGTAACTCCGGCAACCTGCAAATGCCCACCTCGCCGTATCAGGTGATGGCCGGAACGGTCATTGCCGGGGCACTGGTCACGGGCATCAAGTCCGACTTGCCGGGCGACGTGATCGCCACGGTGACGGAACCGATCTACGACACGGCCACTGGCAAGTTCCTGCTGATCCCGCAGGGATCTCGCATACTGGGCAAGTACAACAGCCAGGTCAGCTACGGCCAGAGCCGCGTGCAGGTGGTGTGGAATCGCATCATCCTGCCCGACACGTCATCACTCACGCTCGACAACCTGATCGGCACCGACCCGGCAGGCTATGCCGGTCTGGAGGACAACGTGGACTGGCATTGGGATCGGATCTTTGCAGGTGCCGTGCTGACCACGCTGCTGGGTGTCGGTGCCGAACTGGCTGCACCTGAGAACCGCCAGGACGGCGATCGCGTCATCATCGCCGGGCGCGACAGCCTGCAGGACACCGTGAACCAGGTCGGCCAGGAAGTGACCCGGCGCAATCTCAACATCCAACCCACGCTGACCAGCCGCCCCGGCTTGCCGGTGCGCATCATCGTCAACCGCGATCTGGTGCTACGGCCTTATCAGCCGCTGTTCTTCAACAAGGGGACTTCTCGATGAGCACGACCAAGAAACTGCGGCTGGGGCCGCTACCCAAGACCGAAAGCGTCAAGCTGACCTTCGCTTGCCCGGCCAGCTTGAAAGCCGATCTCGACCGCTACGCCGCGCTGCATGCGCAGGCGTATGGCGAGGCGGTCGATGCCTCGACGCTGATCCCGCACATGCTGGAGGCGTTCATGGCGGGGGATCGGGGATTCAGGAAAGGAAACGGCAGCAAGGCCGTGCCACCGAAGCCAAGCTGAAGATGCACTGGAACCAGACTGACCATCCCTCGAACGCGCAGCCCAACGCTGCGCGTTCTTCGTTCTGGATAGGCTGCGAGGGAATCGGCTAAGATGACTGAACAAGCCTGCCAGCCATTGGCAATCTCCATCGCTGCAACGCGACTCGACTCTCTTTCTCCAGGCTCTTATGTGGCTCCCAGCCCACAATGCCGCATCCTCTGCGAACGGCATGAAACAGAGCTAACCTATTGCCCCGTATATGGTTTCAAGCTTCGCGTGATTTCAACAAAATGCTTGACGCCAGCAATTTTTTATGCCTGGGATTCGGCAAATCCAGCCAATTGGGGCCGCTTCGCGACCCTGCCCCACTCTAGAAAGTCTTTTCGAACTTCAACGCCACCTCGGTCTGCCGGTACGAATAAGCCCAGTCGATGCTGCTGTCGGTCACCGTGCGCTTGGCATACAGGCTCGGCACGATGCCGGCGAAGGCCAGGCGCGGCACGCTCAGGTTGGCGATGTAGATCTGCTGGCGATCCTTGCGCAGGCCACCGAGAAAAACGTCCGGCGCGTCATAACGGGTGGTGCGATACAGACCGATCAGGCTCAGGTTCACCCCCGCATTGAAACCGTGATACGCCCCGAGGCTGCCCATGTACTCGCGATTGCTCGCGGTATCGGCTTCCTGGCTGCGCCGGGTGTAGGTCACGCCGCCAAATATCAGGGTCTGTGGATCAAGCAGATACGACAGCGACGTACCCACCTGACGCTCGTCGTAATCATCGAAATAGTCACGCTGATAGCCCTGGAAACGGAAATGCTTGTGCTGCGCCTGCAAGCCGACCTGCAAGCGATTGCTCAGGTTGTGCTTCCATTCCCCGCGCACGCCGCTGGCCTGGTACTTGGTGTGGTGGTCGCTGTAGTAGTTCTCGAACAGCGGGGTCAGCGACACATCGTCGAGCGCACTCTGGAAGCTGTAGCCGGCGTACAGCACGCTGGTGTTGTCGTCGTACCAGGTCTCGACGTCATCCTCCTCGCTGTGCCGGCTGTAGTCGTTGCCATAGCTGAGGCCACGCACCAGCACGTTGTGATTGCCGGCGATCTGGAAACGCCGCTCGGCCGCGACATCGTAGACCAGGCTTGAAGCGCTGATCTTCTTCGGCATCTGCCGCGTGTAGTCGAAGCAATCGAAGAACACCGAACACACCTGGGTCACCGTGGTCATGCCGTTGGCCTGGTTGATATTGCTGTTGTAGCCGAAGCCCAGGGATGCCGAGCCATGCCACTGGCGGCGCACATCGATTGCGTGGTGGTACTCGTCCAGCACGCTCAGCACCTGCTCGGGCACATCAGTGGCGGCGACCTCGCGGAACAGCGTTTCGGCCTCGCGGGTCTGGTTGTCCTCGAACAGGGTCCGCGCCAGCTCCAGGCGCGCTCGCACGAAACCCGGTTGCAACCTGTCGGCCCGACGCAGATGAGCAATCGCCTGCGTGTAGCGGCGCTCGCTGCGGTCGATCAGGCCCTCGGCCATTTCCACCAGCGCCGGCTCATGCCCGGGCAACCGCTGGTAGCGCTCGACGAACTGCCGCACCTTGCCCCACTGCCGCAGGTTGATGGACACATAGATCGCCGGCCCGAGGTCTTCGAGGGTGTTCTGCACGTTGTACGTCTGCCCCTGGATGGTGATCAGCCCGTCGTTGTTCTCGGCCGGGTCCGGCGCGCCCAGGTTGGCCCGCTCGCGCGCTTCGGCGCCGCGCTCGATCCTGTTCAGGAGCAGGCGGGTGTCGTCATCGTCGGCCAGCAACACGTTGGGCAACAGGGTCGAGCAACACAGCATGGCGATGCGCACCCGCAGGAACGGCAGCATGGTGATCGGTCCGGGACAGAAAGGTACTGGAGGTCGGAAGGGGGAGCAGATGCTCCCTCCTCCAGTGACACACGGGTGTTATTGCTTGGCGCCGCCGAAGGCGACCTTGGTGGTGCTGGTGGTGTAGATACCTGCCAGGGCCTCGGCGTTGGCGCCGTAGAACTGCCCCTTGATGTTGGTGCCGCGAGCGAAGGAACCGTTCGAGGCGATGGTGGTGCCAGCGAAGCTCAGCCCGCCAACCGAACCGGCCAAGGTGCCGCTGCCGGCACCATAGTTGGCGGTCAGCACACCCGAAGTGACGCCCGCGGCAGTGCCCGGGTTGTACTGGTTGACACCGACGACGTTGTACTTGGCATTGACCAGGGTCGGCATGCTGGTGGTCGGGTTTTCGCCGACGAACCAGACGGTGCGGTTGGCACTGGACAGGTTCAGGTCGGTGCTGTTGGTTGGCTGGGTGCCGGTTTTGGCCGGTGCCCATTCACCAAAGTACACCTCGGCGCCCGAGACCTTGGCAATTACCTCGCCACCGAATTGTGGATAGCCCGGCGAAGGCGCGGCGATCTGGCGATAGGCATGGATCTCGGTGTTGTAGGTAGCCAGGTTCTTCCAGGTTTCCGACGTGGTGACGCCATTGAGCGGGTTGACGATATGTGCCGAGGTGGTGCCATAACCGCTCAGCACCGCGCTGGTCTGGGCGATCGGGCCAGCCTTGAAACTGACGACTGCTGCCGAATTGGCAATGCCACCCGTGGTCGTCGGCATGGCGATTCCCGCAGTCCCTACCGCCATCATGTTCGAGGCAGCAGCCTGGACATAGGCGGAAGAGGAACCGCCGCTGACGGTGGCGGCAAATGCACCGGAAGTAACCAGCGACAACGCTGTCAATGCAAAGAGTTTCTTCACAACAAGCTCCTTATCATGAGTTGGAAACAACACTGTTTTTACGAAAACAGCAAAAAACTAGAAACGCGCAGTCAGTCCCAGCTTCAGCGTGCGGCCAGGTGCAGGCATTACTGTTCGGGACAACGGATCGAGGTAGTAGCGGTTGGTGATGTTGTTCACGCCAAGATCGACATCGACATGGTCGTTGACATGCAACGTCGCATAACTGTCGAACACCCAGATGGGATGCCACTCATAGGGCTGATTCACCCCCTGGACAAAGAGCAGGCCCTGGTCGATCCACTTCTGCTCTTCCTTGTTCCTGGCGCTGCTGTGGTAGACCATGCGCCCTCCGAGCTCGAGCTTTTCATCGAACAGCCGCATACCACCGTCAAGGTTGATGGAATATTGAGGCTGGAGGCTGGTGCGGGAAAACGTGGTCGGGAAACCGCCGGTGACGCACTCGTCGACAGCTTTCCCGTAATACGGATCCAGCGTGTTGGCCATGTCCTTGTCACAGAGTTTCTGATCGAGACGATAGCTGACGCCGAAGTTCGAGTAATAACGACCGGTATCGAACCTGGCCTGAAGTTCGATACCTGAAAGCATTTTCTTGTCGTATTGAATAATGTTGTAGGCGAAGTCCCTGTCTATGTAATCGTGGATCTCGTTCTTGTAGTAGTTGATCCGAAAGTCTGCATTGCGCCACTCCGGAACCCGGGAGTGCAGATCATGCACATAACCGAACTCCCAGTTATACGCGCGCTCCGGTCGCGGTGAACTTTGGATCATCCCGATTCCCGTAGCAGAAAAGGTCTGTGCCTCTTCATAAATGGTGGGAAAGCGTACGAACTCGGTGTACCGGGCGTAGACACGGGCATTATCCGTGACGCGCAAGGTAACGCCGGCCATCGGAGCCCATGCGCTGTCCTTGCTTTTCCTGGGCTTGGCCCATCGTTCAGCGTCGGTCGGCTGTTGGTAGATCGGCAGCGCTACGGTCTGGCCAATCAGGTAGCGCGGAGCGGTCGTGCCGGTACCCTGAGCATTGGCCACCTGCTCGCTCATGTTGATGGTGCCGTTGGTGAACGGGTTCTGCGAACTCAACAGGCGCTGGCCATTGGTAGCAATGTCCACGCTTTCCGAGGTGTAGCGAATACCGTTGACCAGCCCTTCTTGCAGATAGTCATTAATGAGGAACTCTGTCGTCTCCTCATCCAGGCCCCAGCTTTCAACCAACTCCCGCGCGCCAGCGATGTAGGCCTGGTTCTCAGCATCGGTCAGCATTCGCGAATAACTGTAGCGCTTGGCAACCACAGCGGCCTTGGCATCCCAGCCCGTTGCCTGCTCCTTCCTGTACTCATCCAGCGTCGTATCGAACGAGCTGTAGTCGCTGTAGCGAGCTCCCGCGTTGAACGTCAGCCAAGAGGTTGCCGCCCACTCGTTGTTGAAGGTGAAGTTGTACTGCTCACGGCGCCCGCCGCGAGGCCCCAGGTAGTTGGAGGCGAAAACGTAGGTACTGCCGATATCGTCGCTGGCGTTGTCGGTCTGCTTGAGCTTTTCCTTGCTGAAGTCCCCGGACAGGGTCAGCGCCCAGACATCGCTCAGCTCCATGCGGTTGGACAGGTTCAGCCCCCAGCGATCGTGGTCGGTCATCTGCAGGGCGCGGGAGAACAGGTTGAAGCGGCCATCGGTGTTGGGCAGCTTGTCCGGCATGGCCGTGTTGCCATTGCACTGGCCGACGTTGTACTTGCAGCGGACATAGTTGTCCCATGCCTTGTCGCTCAAGGTGGCGTCTGCAATGGAGAAGACCTGCTCGCCATTCTGGTAGCGCTTGGCGTCACTGCGGGTCATCCAGAACCCGGCCTGCATATCGACCCAGCGGTTGTCCTGCGGATTCCAGTTGTAGGTCAGCGACAGCGTGTCCTGGTCGACCTCGCTGTAGGGCAGCTGAAAGCCGATATTGCTGCCAGCGGCCACCAGCTTGGTGGTTTCGTTGATCAGGTACGGCATGGTTTCGCCGAACTCGAGATCACTGTGCATGTAGCTCAGCTTCAGGCTCTGGTCGTCCGCCAGATAGAAGGTGCCCTTGAGCAGCGTGGTGCGCATCTCGTTGGAGGTGCCGGATACCTCGGCCCCCGGCTTGTAGAAACTGGCCAGGTAGTTGCCGCTGGTGTCGCCAATGGTCGGCGAATTCACTTCCGCCGCCTGGGCCTTGTCGTACCAGCTCTCGGTCTCGTAGCGCTCGCTGCCCTGCTTGCCGCTGTAGTAGTTGCCTTTCTTGCGGTAGCTGTAGGCGGCCAGCAGATCGAAGTTCTCCTGGCGGGTCGCCGCCGCGATACGGAAGGCGTTGTCCTCGAAGTCGAAATCGTTGGAACGGGAAGACTCGTGGGGGGTGTACATCGCTCCGCCACCGTTGGCGAAATAGACGTACTGGCCCGAGACGTAGGCCCCTCGATGTCCCGGTAATCCCGCCCCAGGTTGTTCATCCCGTCTTCATTGGGCGCCACCGCGTTGCTGGCGGTCTCGGTCTTGATCTCCAGGCCGTAGCTCTCGCCCGGCCTGACGATATCCTCCGCGTCCAGGGTGCGGATCTCCACCGAGCCGCCGATGCCGCTCTTGACTCCCGGGGTCATGGACGGCCCCTTCTCCACCGAAATGCTGCCGATCATGTTGGGATCGACATAGTTGCGGTTGGAAACCCCGGCCGACCCGAGCCAGACCGAAGTGGCCTGCTCGGTGCCGTCGACGGTCACCGGTATCCGCCCTTCGCCCTGGATACCGCGGATATTGGGATCGAGCGCGCCGCTGTTGCGTGCTTCGCCGCTGTAGACGCCATTCATGCCCTTGAACAGGTCGGCTGCGTTGGCGCCTTTGTAGCGTTCGATATCGTCCTTGCCGGCGTAGACGTTGGACACATCCTTGCGATAGACGTCGCTGCGTCCCTTGTCGTCCTTCTCTTCCCACTCTTCTGCCGTGATCTCCTGGGCCTGGAGTTCCTGCGGCTGGTTGCCCGTTTTTTCCTCATAACCCGCCGGCAGTTCGATCTCCAGCGGTTCCATGTTCGGCGTTGAAGACTGCCGCGCCGGGCTTTCGTCTTCGGCCAGGGCGGTGGAGCTGAACAGCGCCAGCAGAATCGACCAGGCCAGCGGCTTGAGGCGCATCGGCTTGGGAGGGGTGATGAAGAAGGACATGGCGAGACTCGTGTTTATCGATGCATGGCAGTTTCATGACCGCTCTGCGGCGGCGGAGTGATACTACCGATAAACGCAAATGAATCTCGTTTAGATTAATATGCAGAAGGGTGAAAAATGTATGCGGTGAGGAGAACACCACAAACCCTGTGGGAGCTGGCTTTCCAGCTCCCACAGGGTTTTGTGTTGCAGCGCAGGAAGTGCGCTCAGCGTTTCCTGCCAAAGATCGACTTCGGCGCCCGCCCGAAATACCGGGTAAAGGCCACGGTGAAGTTGTTCGGGTATTTGTACCCCACCTGCCACGCTGCCTGGGCGACCTGCTGGCCGGATTCGAGCAGGGTCATGGCCTTGCGCATGCGCAAATCCAGCAGCATCCGCGCCGGAGTCGTGTCGTACAGATAGCGGAAACCTTCCTTGAGCTTGTGCTCGTTCATGCCGACGCAGGTGGCGAGGTATTCCACGGTCAGCGGCGTATGCAACTGCTCGCAAAGAATGTTGCGCGCGCGCTCGATCCGTTCGATCTCGCTGGTACTCAAAGGCGATGCGCTGCCGTCCTGGGGCGCCAGCAAGTTGAACTGCTCGGACAGCAGGCTGAGGGTATGAATATGCAGGTCGAGTCGATTCGACGGATTCAGCCCCCCCGGTTGCAGATAGCGTAACAGTGCCGCCGCATGGGCCTGGGCCGCTTTCGAGCTGGCGCGAAAATCGATGCGTTGCAAGCGCCCGCTGCCCAGCACCTGGGCTGCGCGCGCCTCGCCGACGTACTTGCACAGGGTCGCCTGGTCGATCACCACCCGCAGTTGCGACGCTGTCTCGTTGGCCTGGTAACGCCGCTCGCCAGGCGTCGCGCGAAACGCGGTGATGGTGGTCTGCCCGGCCTCGAAGGCGAGGCTGCAGCCGTCCTTGCCAAGGAAGCCCGATTTCCCCTGCAAGCCGATGGTCACCACCATCACATGCCCGTCATGGGGCCCACAGGTTTCTTCGATCAGCGTGCGCGTCGGGTGATAGTGCAGACGCCCCAGCGACAACCCTTGCTCCAGTTGCAACAGCTCGGAGTAGCAATTGCCGACATCCTCGGCCAGTTGCATACGCAAACGCCCGTCGGCCTGTACCGACCGTTGCCGGGGTGATCGAGGCCGATACGGCAGCTCCCTTTCATTGTGCTCATGACGACATCCCTGCGTGCGCGCGCCGTGCTTCGCATAGGAATGGCTCCGGCTCGCATACTTAACATAAATGATTCTCATTTAATATATATCACTCTTTTCAGTGATTCGGCCACGGCTTGTTTCGTTAGGAACAAGGCAGCCAAGTACAGGGAGTTACCGTGCCTCATCGTGAAAATCTCCAGAACCTGACCAGCATCCACCCCCTGCAAGCCTGCTGGGACCTGCAATTGGCCGGGCTCGGCGCCGATGCCCTGCAGGTCGCCCTCGAATGTGCACTGTTCGATCATCTCGGCACGCCCGCCAGTGCTGCCGCCCTCGCCAGGGTACTGCGACTGGATCCCGCCAGCACGGGCTACCTGCTGGAGCTGCTGTGGAGCCTCGGCCTGCTCGAACGCGATCAGCAGCGGCCACCGCACTACCGCAACCTTCCCCTGGCTGACCTTTATCTGCGCGCCGAGGCCCGCGCCTATTGCGGCGACGCCCTGCTGTTCCGCCACAAGGTACTGCGCCAGACCGGCACCCAGCTCGGCGACTACTTGCGCAACGGCGTACCGCGCACGCCCCTGGCCAGCGCCTCGATCGCCGCCGCATGGGCCAACGCCGCGCGCCTGCAGATCGCCCAGGAGCAACGTGCCGTGACCCGTGAAGTCGCCTGCGCCCTGCTCGACCGCTTGCCCGAGGCGCCTCATCTGAGGCGCATCCTCGATCTCGGCGGCGGCCCCGGCCTGGTCGCCATTGCCCTGGCCGAACATCTGCCCGCCATCGAAGGCGCCATCTTCGAATACCCGCTGGCCGCCGAAGTAGCCCGGGAAAACATCGCCGCAGCCGGGCTCGGCAAACGCCTGCACGCCATCGGTGGCGATCTTGACCACGACGATATCGGCAGCGGCTACGACCTGATCTGGTGCTCCTCCGTTTTGCATTTCGTCCACGACCTGCCCGCCACCCTGCAGCGCCTGTACACCGCCCTGCGCCCGGGCGGCGTGCTGCTGGTGTGCCAGGCCGAAGTGCCGGAAGAGCGCGAGGCCGCCGCCCGGGTCGTGCCTTATTACCTGCACATGCGCCTGCAAGGCCGCCACGTGCTGGCCCAGGGCGAACTCGCCGGCAGGCTCGAAGCCCTCGGTTTCCGCACCGTGGAGCAGATCAACGGACTGCATTTTCCGGTTACCCCGGTCAACGCCGTCATCGCCCGCAAACCCAAGGGATGACTCGATGGAGCGCACGCGGATCGCCGGCCTGCAAATGCTGTTCGGCTGGCTCAACCTGGTGCTGGCGGTGCCCAGCATCTACCTGATGTTCGGCATGCCGCTGGTGATGCGCCAATACGGCTGGAGCGGCACCGAGATCGGACTGTTCCAGCTCGCCGGGTTGCCGGCGGTGTTCAAGTTCCTGCTCGCCGTGCCGGTGCAGCGGATACGCCTGGGCCGTGCTCACCTTGTGTCCTGGATGCTGCTGCTGAGCGCCGCGCTGCTGCTCCTGTACTGGTTGATCGGCCGGCAAAACCTGATCGAACAGCGTCTGCTGCTGTTCGCCATGACCTTCGCCATCAGCATCGTCGCCACCTGGATGGACATCCCGCTCAATGCCCTCGCGGTGCAGTGGCTGCCGCGCAGCCAGCAACTGCGCGCCGGCAGCATCCGCTCGGCGGCGCTGTTCCTCGGTGCCATCGTCGGCGGCGGGGCGATGCTGCTGATCCAGGCGCGCCTGGGTTGGCAGGCGCCGTTCCTGATCATGGGTGCCGGCCTGCTGCTCGGCGTATTGCCGCTTCTCGCCCTGCGCCGCACGGCCCGGCCGATCGAGACCGAACACACCGCACCAGGCGGGTTCGTTGCCGACTGGACGAGCTTCTTCAACCAGCCCGGCGCCCGGCAATGGACCGGGCTGCTGCTCACCGCCTTCCCGTTCATCGGCGCAGCCTGGCTGTACCTCAAGCCGCTGCTGCTCGACCAGGGCATGCCGATGCAGGACGTGGCGTGGATCGTCGGTATCGCCGGCGGCGTCACCGGCGTGGTGTCCAGCCTGATTGGCGGGCGCCTGATCGGCGTGCTCGGCACCGCCCGGGCGATCCTGGCCTACCTGCTCGCCGCCCTGCTTGCGTTGCTCCTGCTCACCCTCAGCGTGTGGCTGCAACTGGGCACCACCTGGCTGGTCGCCAGCGCCCTGTGCCTGGCCGCGAGCATGGGCGCAGTCTCGGCGCTGATGTTCGGCCTGACCCTGTTCTTCAGCCGGCGCCAGCGCACCGCCAGCGACTACGGCCTGCAATCGAGTCTATTCGTCGTCACCCGCCTCGCCGCCCCGGTGGCGGCCGGGTTGCTGCTCGATCGTCTCGGCCAGGCCGGCATGCTCGCCTGCCTCAGCACCGGCCTGTTGCTGGCCCTGCTGTTGGCCTGGCGAGTGCGCCACAGCATCGCCGGCAGCGCTGAAGCCCTGCTGAACCACGAACGTCACGCCGCTGCCGGGGTGACCCCCATCACTACCGAGGGCAAAGCATGAAGCCTCGTACCGTCGGCATCTGCCTGGTCAGCCGCGACAGCACGCTGCAGGAGGATGTGCAAGCCGTGCTCGACCGGCTCAATCACTGGCTGGGCCATGAAACCGCGATCGCCAGCCTGCACTGGCCGGACAGCGACTCGCGCTGCCTGTACCGCCAGGTTGCCGGACAGGCCGAGGCCTATGTGCGCGAGCATGCCGGCAATCACCACCTGTACCTGGACATGCGCTGTTTCGACGACGCGGCAGCTGCCCGTGAAGCACTGGCCAGCGCCGACAGCGAAAGCGACTACGTGCTGTTCGACACCCGCCACCTGGCCGATCAACCCGAGAGCGACCCGCTGGTGGAACTGCTCGCCGCGCAACCCGAAGCCAAGCGCTCGCCCAGTTCCGCCCTGCTGCTCTGCAACGAAGAACACCTGCAGCACTGGCTCGGCCGCCTCGGCGGCAACCGCCTGGTACGGGTGCCCCACGAGCGCCAGCCACTGCGCCGCGCCGACCTGCTGCGGCTGTTCATCGATCATCTGGAACACGCCTACTTCAACCGCCTGCTGGCCCGCACCACCCTGCAATCCAGCGAACCGGTGGCCCTGGCCCGGATATCGAGCAGCGCATGAACGCGCGCTGGGGCGAGCAGTGGGACTGCCACTTCTTCACCGGTTCCATGGTCGCCGGCTTCCTCGACTCCATGGGCGACCTGCTGCGCGACAGCGGCCGCGGCTTCCACACCGCCAGCAACGAGCACGCCCTGGCGGTCAGCGCCCTGGCCGGCTGGCAGCTGTATCGCCGGGCCTATGTGATCGTGATGACCTCGGGCATGCTCGACGAACTGCGCGGCACCCTGGCCAACCTCAAGCGCGCCGGCGCGCCGGGCCTGGTGATCTGCGCCGACTCGCCGGAGTCGGTGTGGTTCGCCTTCCAGGGCAGCCTCGACTGCGATAACGACGGCCATCAGGTGATCGCCGCACGCGGGCTCTGGCAGCACTTCATCCGTCGCCCGGAAGACGCCCGCGCCAGCGTCGAATCGGCCTTTGCCGCGCTGGACCAACGTCCGGCACCCACCTTCCTGTTCGCTACCCAGGCGGTGCTCGAGTCACGGGTGCAAGATCAAACGCCAGGCTCGGTGGCGCCTGCCCCGGCCACCGCCAGCGACCTCGACGACCGCCAGCGCGCCGCCCTCGACACCGTGGTGCAGGTGCTCAACAGCGAGCCTTCGCGGATCCTCTGGCAATGCGGCCGCCTCAGCGAGGAAGAACGCCAGCGCGTGCTGGCCCTGGCCCGCCGCAGCGGCATCGCCCTGGCCGACAGCATCATCGCCCCGGGCAGCGTTTGCGCCTACCAGGACCAGGAGCCGGTACTCAACTACCTCGGCCCGCTGTCCATGTACGGCTTCAGCCGGCGCATCCATGCCTTCCTCGAACAGCCGCAGGACGATGAAGGCAAGCCCTGGCTGTTCTTCGTCAAGAGCAAGATCGACCAGTCGGCCACGCCCTACTCCGAGGGCCGCCTCAAGCGCCTGTTCCATATCGTCCAGGTCAATCGCCAGCGCGCGCATATCGCGCCGTTCACCGAGGTGGCGGTAGAGCTTCCCTTGGGCAAGGTGCTCGACTACCTGGAGCCGCGCCTGGACGTGCCGCCCGCTTTGCTGCACGCCCGCCGCGAACGCCTGCAACGCCTGCAGCGTACCCGCGAGGCGCTGCCCAGCGACCAGATCGAAACCCTGCCGATGACCCCGAACTTCTTCTTCCATCGCCTCGGCCAGTTGCTTGGCGAACTGATCGAGCGCGATGGTTATCGCTACACCGGGGTCTACGATGTCGGCCGTTGCAGCATTTCGGCGATGCGCAACCTGCCACGCACCGATGCCGGGTTCTCCGGCTGGTATGGCCGGGCACTGATGGGCGATGCGCTGATGTCGCTGCCCTACATCGCCTTGAACAACTGCCGCCATGTGCTGGCGTTTATCGGCGACGGCGCCCGGGCACTGGTCCCGGATATCGAGCAGCGCCTGGCCATGAGCCTGGCCAGCGCCCAGGACGCCGCCTCCCGCAACGTCACCGTGCTCTACCTCTCCAACGGCGTGCTGTCGATGATCCAGACCTACCTGGACAAGCGCTACGCCTGCCACGGCGCAGCCCAGGTCAATGTGCCGCTGAACGACCGGCCGCAGCATGCCGAGCAACGCTTCGGGCCGATCAGCATCTGCCGCGCGCGCCTGCTCGCCTTCTGCCCCGACACCCTGCGCCAGGCCCTTACCGCCCCTGGCCGCCTCAACTTCTTCGACGTCTGGCTGGGCCACAACTCGGAAGGCGATGGCTTGAGCCTCGTTTCCGAAACGGCCTGGAGCCGCCTCAACGCAGAGAACCACTGATGAAATTCGGATTCATTGCCCACCCCACCTCCATCGGCCTGCTGCACCAGGTCAAATTGATCGACCTGCTCGACCGCACCCTGGAAGAACAGGCCTGGGGCTACGACCGCGAACGCTGGCGCCAGCGCAACCTGGTGCCCTTCGTCGATTTCGGGCGCATCGTCAGCGCCAGCGGCGCGGAGTGCTCGGGTGTCCTGCAATTCATGCCACTGACCGCCGAACAGATGCTGCGCCAGCCACGGGCCATCGCCGAACGCGTGCTCCAGGGTGTCAACGCGCTCAAGGCCGAAGGCGCCGAACTGGTCGGCCTAGGAGGCTTCACCGCCATCGTCGGCAACCGCGGGCTGGCGACCATGGAACAGGCCGAGGTCGCCGTGACCACCGGCAATTCCCTCACCGCCTTCGCCGCCTACGCCAACCTGCTGGACAGCCTCAGCCTGCTTGGCGTGGCGCCGGGGAATGCCGAAGTCGCCGTGCTCGGCTACCCCGGTTCGATCGCCCTGGCCGTCGCCCGCCTGCTCGCCGAACAGGGCTGCCGCCTGCGCCTGGTCCATCGCGGCAACCAGCGCCAGGCCGAGGCGCAGCTGGAATACCTGCCGACGCAGTACCACCGCCAGGTCAGCCTGCACGACACCATCGAGGACTGTTACGCCAGCGTGCGTTTCTATGTCGCCGCCACTTCCAGCGGCGGCCTGATCGACCCGCGCCGCCTGCTGCCCGGCAGCGTGGTCATCGATGCGGCGCTGCCCAAGGATGTGATGGAGGTACCGCATACCCGCCGCGACATCCTGCTGGTGGACGGCGGCCTGGTCTCGGCCAGCCCGGCGGTGCACCTGGGCCTGCGCACCATGGGCCTGGAGCCCAAGCGCAGCATGAACGGCTGCCTCGCCGAAACCATGATCCTGGCCCTGGAGGGCCGCGCCGAACCCTTCTCCATCGGCCGCGAGTTGCCGGCGGACAAGGTCCTCGAAATCGGCGCCATCGCTGCTCGCCACGGCTTCACCCCTTCGCCCATGGCCAGCGCCGGCGAAACCCTCGGTGCCGATGATTTCGGCCGCCTGCACCGGCACCACCACGGCCAGCGCCCGGTGCAGGCCAGCGATGCGAGAAAGGCCCCGCAGGACCTGCGCCGCGAAGTGCTCAACAGCTTCGGCGAGCACATCAACCCGGTGCTGCGCGAGTTCTACCGGTTCAACCATATCGAGCGGGTCTTCAGCCATGGCGAAGGCTGCTGGCTGACCGACCTCGACGGGCGCCGCTACCTGGACTTCGTCGCCGGCTACGGCTGCCTCAACACCGGGCACAACCACCCGGCGATCAGCCAGGCCCTGCAACGCTACTTGCAAGAGCAGTTCCCGACCTTCATCCAGTACCTCTCCGCACCGCTGCACGCCAGCCTGCTGGCCAAGCGCCTGGCGGACCTGGCGCCGGGTGGATTGTCGCGGGTGTTTTTCAGCAACTCCGGGACCGAGGCGGTGGAAGCGGCGCTCAAGCTGGCCCTGGCCGCCAGCGACAAGACGACCGTGCTGTACTGCGACAACGGTTACCACGGCAAGACCCTCGGCGCCCTTTCGGTGACCGGCCGGGCCAAGCACCGCAAGCCGTTCGAACCGCTGCTGCCGCGCTGCGACAGCCTGCCTTTCGGCGACCTCGATGCGCTGCGCCAGCGTCTGGAGAAGAACGATGTGGCAGCGCTGATCATCGAGCCGATCCAGGGCGAAGGCGGGGTGATCCTGCCGCCGCCGGGCTACCTCGCCGGAGTCCGGGCCCTGTGCGACGAATTCGATTGCCTGTGGATCCTCGACGAGATCCAGACCGGCCTGGGACGCACCGGCAAGTTGTTCGCCTGCGAATGGGACGACACCGCGCCGGACATCATGGTGCTGTCCAAGTCGCTCTCCGGCGGACTGGTGCCGATTGGCGCGACGCTGTCCAAGGAGGCGGTGTGGCACCGTGCCTATGGCGATATCGACAGCTTCGCCCTGCACACCTCGACCTTCGGCGGTGGCAACTTCGCGGCGGCGGCGGCCCTCGCGGCACTGGACGTGCTGGAGCAGGACGGCCTGATGGACAACGCCGCGCGGGTCGGTGCGCACCTGCAGGAGGGCCTCCAGGCAATTGCCGGGCGCTACCCGTTCATCAAGGCAGTGCGCGGGCGCGGGCTGATGCTGGCGATCGAGTTCAGCAACAGCATGGCCGGGGGCATCGAGGCGCTGGTGCGAGATATGGCCGGGCGCATTCCGGGACAGGCGGCGGCGACCTATCGAATGTTGTCGGGCAAGGCGCGGCGGCATCTGGAAGCGGCCATGGAAGAGCTGGAGCAGAGCCTGGAGGACATGTTCGTGCTGCGGCTGATGACCAAGCTGTCGGAGGAGCACGGGATCCTGACGTTCGTGACGGCCAACAACAACAGGGTGATGCGCATCCAGCCGCCGCTGGTATTGGGGATCGAGGAGGCTGATCGATTCCTCGGGGCGTTTGCGGCGGTCTGCGAGGATCTGGCCACTTTTGAATCCTGATTGACAGTTCCGGCCTCATCGCTGGCAAGCCAGCTCCCACAGGGATCGCGTGTACCGCTGAATCTGTGGGAGCTGGCTTGCCAGCGATGAGGCCGGTACAGCCACAACACTTCTCATACCTTTTCCACGCTTTCCCATACGAATCCCCTGCCCCACCCCATTGAATCCTCGCCTGTCACATTTGAAAATAATTCCAGTTCGTATCTACTGAATGGAAGAAAGCGATATGACCTTACCGCCGCTGGTTGAACCCGGTGCCGAGCTGAGTCGCGAGGAAGTGAACCGCTACAGCCGTCACCTGCTGATCCCGAACATGGGCGTAACCGGACAACGCCGCCTGAAGAACGCCAGGGTGCTGGTGATCGGCGCTGGCGGCCTGGGCTCGCCGACCCTGCTCTACCTCGCCGCCGCCGGCGTCGGCACCCTTGGGGTGATCGACTTCGACCGGGTCGACGAGTCCAATCTGCAACGCCAGGTGATCCACACCGTCGACAGCGTCGGCGAACTCAAGGTGGAAAGCGCCCGCCAGGCCATCGCCCGGCTAAACCCGCTGGTCAAGGTGATCACCCATAGCGACCGCCTGGAACCCGGAATCGCCGTGGAGCTGTTCTCGCGCTACGACCTGATCCTCGACGGCACCGACAACTTCGCCACCCGCTACCTGGTCAACGACGCCTGCATCCTTGCCAACAAGCCCTATGTCTGGGGCTCGATCTTCCGCTTCGAAGGCCAGGCCTCGGTGTTCTGGGAAAACGCTCCGGACGGACGCGGCCTCAACTACCGCGACCTGTATCCCGAGCCACCACCGCCGGAGCTGGCCCCGTCCTGCGCCGAAGGCGGCGTGCTGGGCGTGCTCTGCGCCGCCATCGCGTCGATCATGGCCACCGAGGCGATCAAGCTGCTGGTCGGTATCGGCGATCCGCTTCTTGGCCGCCTGATGGTCTACGACGCCCTGGACATGAATTACCGCGAGCTGCCGATCCGCCGCCTGCCGAAACGCGCGGCGATCACTGCGCTGTCCGACTACCAGAGCTTTTGCGGCCTCAACCGTCCTTCGCTGGCCGACCACAGCAGCGTGCCGCTGATCAGCGCGCTGCAACTGAAGTCGCTCAGGGACGGCGGCAAAGCCCCGGTGATCATCGATGTCCGCGAGCAGACCGAATGGGACATCGTGCGCATCGAAGGCGCGCTGCTGATGCCCAGGTCCGCCGATGTCGCGCAGCAGATTCTCGAACGCTTCGGCCACGACACCGAACTGGTCATCACCTGCAAGTCGGGCATGCGCTCCCAGGCCGTGTCCAGCGACCTGCGCAAGCTCGGCCTGGACAAGGTGCGCAACCTCGACGGCGGCGTGCTGGCCTGGGTCCGCGACGTCGAACCGGCGTTGCCGACCTACTGAGGACGCGGCCATGACCCTGCGCATCACCCGCGCGGCGCTGGAGCAGATCCAGCGCCAGGCCGCCCGGGAGCATCCCCTCGAAGCCTGCGGCGTGATCGCCGCGCCCTGTGCGCAGAAGCTCGCCAGCCGGGTGATCCCGATGCGCAACCAGGCTGCGTCGCCAATCTGGTTCAGCTTCGATCCGCGCGAGCAATTGGAAGTGTGGAACGAACTGGACGAGCGCGACGAGGAGTGCCGCGTGCTCTACCACTCGCACACCACGAGCGAGGCCTGGCCCAGTCGCGAGGACATCGCCCACGCCCAGGATCCGCAGGTGCATTACCTGATCCTGTCGACCTGGGCCGAGGCCAGGCACCGGGCCCGCAGCTTCCGCATCGTCGAAGGCCGGGTGTTCGAAGAACAGCTGTCCATCCAGGAATGAGACATCAACCAAAGGAGATTCACATGTCGGTTTCAGTCATGGTTCCAACCCTGCTGCTTCCACTCACCGACGGGCAGAAGAAAGTCGAGGCCCAGGGCGAGACGGTGCGCCACATCATCGACCACCTCGACAGCCGCTACCCGGGGATCAAGGCGCGACTGGTGCACCAGGACGAGGTGCACCGCTTCGTCAATATCTACGTCAACGACGATGACATCCGCTTCGCCGCCGGCCTCGCTACCAGCGTTGCTCCCGGCGCGAAGCTGACCGTACTGCCGGCCGTCGCTGGCGGCTGAGTCCCGCTAGGCCGTGTCGCCGGCTCGCCTGCGACACGGTAGCACCGGTTTTCCGATTCACTGTTCCACCCAAGGTGCTTCCCCATGTCCCGACTCCTGGATGACGCCGGCCTGAGCTGGCGCAGCGGCCCCTGCCTGCCCGCGTGGCAGAGCCTGAGCGCCGCCCTGCAACGCCAGGGCGACTGCCTCGGCCTGCGCCATGCCGACGGCGCGCCCGATGGTCCGGCGCTGCAACTCATGCACCCCGATCTGCAACCGCTCCAGACCCGCTTCACCGGCTTGCCGGCGCTGCCCCTGGAGCTGTCCACCGAATTCACGCTCCAGGCCGCCTGCGGTCTCATGTCGGTGCACGGCCGCGCCAGTGGCAGGCTCCAGGCCCTGGGCGTGAACTATCTCGCCACCCTCAACGCCGCCCTCGCCTGGCAAGGCAGCCTCGCCGCTGCCGTCGGCCAATTGCGCGGCGGGCGCTTCCATGAGGTGGCCCTGCAACCCGCCGCCGGCGCGCTGCTGAGCATTGGCCAGTACCTGGCCGGGGCCACTGCGCCAGAAGATCCCGAACACCTGCTGCCCGGGGCTGACGATGCCCTGGCCCGGCCGCCATTCCTCTCTGCCGATGGCGTGTTGTTCGAGCTGGAAACCCTCGACAGTCACCCGTGGCGACAATTCTGGAATGCACTCGGGGTCAGCGACGCGATTGCCGGAAAGGCCTGGCAACGCTTCCTGCTGCGCTATGCCCGCGCCGTCGCCCCCATGCCTGCCGAGTGCCTCGACGCCCTGGCCGGCCTGCCGCTGGCGCGGATCCAGGCCATTGCCGCCGAGTGCGGCGTGGCCCTGGTGCCGGTGCGGGATGCGGCGCAGCGGCAAGGCGACAGCAACTACACGGCCAGCGCTGCCAGCCCGTGGCAAATCCGCCGTGGCGTCGCCGCCCCTGCGCCGCACCGTGCAGCGCCCGTGCGCCTGCCGCTGGAAGGCATCCGCGTGCTGGAATCCTGCCGTCGCATCCAGGGCCCCTGGCCGGGCACCTGTTGTCGTTGCTCGGTGCCGAAGTGATCCGCCTCGAGCCCCCGGGCGGCGACCCGCTGCGGAATATGCCGCCCTGCGCCGACGGCTGCTCGGTGCGCTTCGATGCACTCAATCACCTGAAGGACGTGCGCGAGGTGGATATCAAGTCTGCCGCCGGTCGCGCCGAGATCCACGCGGCGTGCCGCGACGCCGATGTGTTCCTGCACAACTGGGCGCCAGGCAAGGCCGCAGAGCTGCACCTGGATGCCGCCGACCTGCACGCCACCCAGCCCTCGCTGATCCATGCCTATGCCGGCGGCTGGGGCGATGCCCGGGTCGCTGCGCCGGGGACCGATTTCACCGTGCAGGCCTGGTCCGGTGTCGCCTCGCGCATTGCCGCCGCGTCCGGTACTCGCGGCGGCACCCTGTTCACCGCCCTCGACGTACTCGGCGGCGTGGTCAGCACCCAGGGCATCTGCGCCGCCCTGCTCGACCGCGAGCTGCACGGCCACGGCGCGGCAGTGCACAGCTCGCTGCTGGGCGCCGCCGACCTGCTTCTCGACCGCCGTTGCGACGAACCTTCGCCGTCCCTGCTGCAAGGCCTGTTCAGCACCGCCGACGGCGTCCTCGCCCTCGACTGCCAGACCCGCCAGCAGCACCAGGCCCTGATGCGCCTGCTCGGCGGCGAAGCCGACGCGACCAGCCTCGCCCGACAACCCAGCGCGCACTGGCTGGACGCCTGTCACGCAGCCGGCATTCCCGCCAGCACCGCCCATGCAGACCTCGCCCTGCTCGCCGCCGATCCGCGCCTGGCCCCGAGCCTGTCCCAACGCGCCTACCGCGCTGTTCAATCTCCGTGGAGTTTCCTATGAATACTGCCGGCATCATTGACCTCGTCCCACTACACATCCGTCGTCGCTGGAGCGAAGACGGCAGCTATCCCAACCAGGATGTGTTCAGCCTGTTCCGCCAGCGCGCCGCCGAATCCCCGGACAAGGCCGCGGTGCTGTCGCCGGAAGGCAACATCAGCTTCGCCGGACTGCTCGACGCCGCCCTGCGCATGGCCGCCAGCCTGCGCCAGGCCGGCATCGTCGCCGGCGATGTGGTGGCCTACCAATTGAGCAATACCTGGCGCTGCTGCGCCATCGACCTGGCAGTGGCAGCCCTCGGCGCCATCGTCGCGCCCTTCCCGCCGGGTCGCGGCAAGCTGGATATCCAGTCGCTGGTGCGGCGCTGCGATGCCCGGGCGGTGATCGTGCCGCAGGAGTACGCCGGCATCGACCTGTGCGAGGTGATCGAATCGCTGCGCCCGACCCTGCTGTCGCTGCGCATCCTCATCGTCGACGGCGAGCCCCGCGCCGGCTGGTCGACCCTCGACGGCCTGCTAGACGCTGCCCCCATCGATTCCGCCAGCCTGCCGCAGGTGTGCCCGGATTCGCCGGTACGTCTGCTGGTGTCCTCGGGTACCGAGTCCGAACCCAAGCTGGTGGCTTACTCGCATAACGCCCTGGTTGGCGGCCGCGGCCGCTTCCTGCAACGCATCAGCAACGACGGCGCCGAATTCCGCGGCCTGTACCTGGTGCCGCTGGGCTCGTCGTTCGGCTCCACGGCCACCTTCGGCGTGCTGTGCTGGCTCGGCGGCTCGCTGGTGGTGCTGCCGCGCTTCGACGTGGGCGAGGCGATCAAGGCCATCGAGACCCTGCGCCCGAGCTTCATCCTCGGCGTGCCGACCATGCTCCAGCGCATCGCCGCCGATCCGGCCCTGGCCGATGTCGACAAGTCCAGCCTGCGCGGCCTGATCTGCGGCGGTTCGCTGATCGACGAAGCCACCGTGCTGCGCTGCACCGAGCACTTCGGTTGCGGCTTCATCAGCCTCTACGGTTCGGCCGACGGGGTGAACTGCCACAACACACTGGACGATCCGCTCGACGTGGTGCTCAACAGCGTTGGCAAGCCGAACCCGGCGGTATGCGAAATCCGCATCGTCGACGACCTGGGCCGCGAGCTGCCCCATGGCGATGTCGGCGAGATCACCGCACGCGGGCCGTTGAGCCCGATGCAGTATGTCAACGCACCGGAGCTGGACGAGCGCTACCGCGACGGCGAAGGCTGGGTGAAGACCGGCGACCTCGGTTTCATCGACCCGCAGGGCTACCTGGTGCTGGCCGGACGCAAGAAGGACATCATCATTCGCGGCGGCGCCAATATCAGCCCGGTGCAGATCGAAGGCCTGATGATGGGCCACCCGGACGTGGTCACCGTGGCCTGCGTGCCGGTGCCGGATGCCGACCTCGGCCAGCGCGTATGCCTGTGCGTGACCCTGCGCGAAGGCGCGGCGAAGCTCGCCCTGGCGGATATCACCGCGTTCCTGCGCGAGCAGGGCCTGGAGGTCAACAAGCTGCCGGAGTACCTGCGCTATTACCGTCACCTGCCGCTGACCCCGGCGGGCAAGATCGACAAGCGCGCCCTCGCCGCCGATGCCGCCGGGCTCGGTGAAACCGTACGCCAGGTGGGCTGAGCCATGAGCAACGCATCTCCTGAGGCAATCGACCTGGCATGGCGCGTTCGCGTCTTCGTCGACGACCACATCCTGCCCCATGAACTGGCGCTGGGCGCCTATGACCAGGCGGCCGCCGTGCTGGCCGCCGGGTTGCAGGCAAAGGCCCGGGCGGCCGGGCTGTTCGGCAGTTTCTATCCCGGCAGCCCGATCACCCGCCTGAGCGATTACCTGGCGGTGGCCGCCGAGGAAGGCCGCAGCGAATTCGCCCCGGCGATCCTCGGCTGCGACGCCACCCTCGACACCTGGATGCTGGATCGCCATGCCAGTCCGGAGCAGCGCGAGGCATTCCTGTTGCCGCTGCTGCGTGGCGAGTCGGTGCCCTGCTACGCCATGTCCGAGCCGGACAGCATCGGCTCGATCCCGGCGACCCTGCAGTGTCGTGCCTACTGGCAGGGCGATCACTGGTGCCTGAACGGGCGCAAGTGGTTTATCTGCCGCGCCGCCCGGGCCGACTTCGCCACGGTGATCACCCGCACCGGCGACGGCGCGATCGGTGAAGCGCTGTCGATGCTGCTGGTGCCCACCGACAGCCCAGGCTTGCGCTTCATTCGGCCACTGGCCCTGCTGGGGCGCCAACAGGGCCAGGGCGAACTGCATTTCGACAATGTGCGGGTCGAGGCCTCGCAGGTGCTCGGCGAGCCCGGTCAGGGCATCGCCTTGATGCAGCGCCGTCTCGGCCTTGGCCGCCTGCTGCGGGCTGCGCACTGGCTAGGGCTGGCGCAGCGCTGCTTCGATGATCTGTGCGCGCGGGTGCATTCGCCTCGCGGCCAGCTGGCGCGGCTGGCCGACAAGCAACTGGTGCGCGGGCGGGTCTATCAGGTGTATCGCGATATCGCCGCCGCCCGTGGCCTGCTGCGGAATGCGGCGGAGAAGTTCGACCTGGGCCTGCCCAACGCCATCGAGGTCAACCTGGCCAAGCTGGCGGCCTCGGACGCGCTGTCCGGCGCGGTGGATTCGGCGATGCAGATCATGGGTGCCGAGGGCCTGAGCGAGCTGTCGCCGCTGTCGGGCATCTACCGGCATGCGCGCACCACGCACATTCTCGACGGCACCGACGATGCGCTGATCAGCACCCTGGGTCGCGATCTGCTGGCCGCCACGGCACCGGGCAAGGTGAACCCATGAAAAAGCACGCCGCCCTGGCCGCCCTGCTGACCTGCGCCATGGGCCTGCCGATGATGATCTTCTACGCCCTCGGCGTGCTCGGCCCGCAACTGATCGCCGACCTCGGCATCGACCGCGAACACCTTGGCTGGCTGACCACCAGCGCCTTTGGCCTGGCGGCGCTGCTGTCGCCCTGGGCCGGGGCGCTGGTGGCGCGGATCGGCTCGCGCAACGGGCTCCTCGCGCTGTTTTTGCTGGTGGCGCTGTCGTTCAGCTTGATGGCGGTGCTGCCCGGCTTCGTCGGGGTGGTGATCGCCCTGTCGTTCTGCGGCGTGGCCCAGGCCCTGGCCAATCCGGCGACCAACCAGGCCATCGCGCAAACGGCCGATGCACCGAAGGCAGCGTTGGTGGGGTTGAAGCAGGCGGGCGTGCAACTGTCGGCGTTGATTGCCGGGTTGGCGCTGCCTGCCTTGAGCGCGTGGCTGGGCTGGCGTCTGGCGCTGGCCTGCTGGGTGCCGGTGGCGCTAGTGCTGGCGCTGTGGGTGCCGGGGCGGGTCGCCGCGCCAGCGGCAGGCACCCGTGCGCCGCTGCGCGTGATCTCGGCCAATGGCTGGCTGCGGCGGCTGATGGCAATCCAGGCTTGCGCCGGGTTGTGCCTGTCGTCGTTCATCACCTTCTTCGGCGTGTATGCCAGCAGCCTTGGGGCCAGCCCTTCCAGAATCGGCTTGATGGTCAGTTGCTTCGGCCTGATGGGCATCGCTTCGCGCCTGGTGCTGACCCCGCTGGGTGCGCGCCTGAAAGATGAAACCGTGCTGCTTGGCGGGCTGTTCCTGTTTGCCCTCGGGACCCTGCTGGTGATGCAGCAGGCGTCGGGCAGCAACCACTTGCCGTTGTGGCTGGGGGTGACCGGCATGGGCCTGAGCCTGGTGGCGAGCAACGCCGTGGCCATGAGCATGCTGCTGCGCGATGCGCGGTTCGGTGGTGTTGCCGGCAGTGCGGGCATGCTGTCGCTGGGCTTCTTCGGCGGTATAGCCGTGGGGCCGCCATTGTTCGGCGTGCTGCTGCGCCAGCCCGGCGGATTCGCAGTGGCCTGGACACTGCTGCTGGTCGCCCTGTTGGTCGGCGCCGTGCTGTGCCGCAACCTGTATCGCACCCGTCGTACCGAGGAGGGCCGTTCCCATGCCGGCACAGCGTAAGCGCAAGGCGGTGGTCGACGCTCTGTTCAAGCAGCTCGACAGCATTTCCCGGCAGTGCGGCGAACAGTTCCCGCTCTACCGCCTGCCCCGCGAACGCAAATGGAAACTCTCGCGGCGCGGCTCGTGGCTGGGTGGTTTCTGGGCCGGGCTGTGGTGGCGGCGGGCGGCGTACACCGAGCTCAGCGAAGATCTGGACCAGGCCACGTTCTGGAGTCGCCAACTGGTAGCGCAGCTGGACGAGCCGAGCCTGAACCGCAGTTTCGTGTTCTGGTACGGCGCCGCCTTTGGCGGGCGCCTGGCCCAGGATCAACCGGCACGGGAGCTGGCCTTGCGTGCTGCCGACACCCTGGCCCGGGATTACCGCCCGGATATCGGCGGCTGGCCGCTGGGCCCCGGCATGGGGGTGGCGACGGCGGGGATGCGACCCTGAATATCGATGCGCTGGCGCCAACGTTGGCGCTAATGCATCTGCAGGCGGACAAGCGCGAGATGGCACGCAGTCATCTGGAGCTGTGTCTTCGCACCTTGCGCGGGGAAGGCGGGGCGTGGGCGAGCCATGCGCGGTTCGATGAAGACGGTCGCGTCAGCCGTGGTCCGGCTGGCCAATGGGCACGAGGGCAGGCCTGGGCAATGCTCGGGCTGGCTGAAGCGGTGAAGCTGTATGGCGGCGTCTATGCGGCGCCGGCCCGTGAGGCGTGTGCCTATTGGCTGGAACGCTGGGGCAAGGACACGGGCGATGCCGATCCCTGTGCCATGGCCATCGCCTCGCTGGCGTTGCTGCGCCTATGGCAATGCCTGCCGGGGATGAATGAATGGCGGGACCTCGCGTTCAAACAGCTTGAAGGGTTGATGTCGCTGGAGGTGCAGCAGGGGTGCTTTGTCGGGCATTACTACCGGACCGGGGCGGATCAGGAGCAAATGGTGGAATCGGCTTGTGCGACGTTCTTCCTGGTGGAGGCGTTGTTGACCCAGGACCAGGTGATGGCGGCGCAGGGCGGGATCGCCGGGTGGTAACACTCCCAAGACACCACAAAACCCTGTGGGAGCTGACCTCCCAGCGATGAGGCCGGCAAAGGCAATGAGGTTGGCAGACCTGGCCAAATCGCTGGCAAGCCAGCTCCCACAGGGTATTGCGCACGCCTATATCACCTTGGATTGCCTCTACAGAATTTCGGCCAACCACTGAAACCAAGCCTGACCTGGACATTGTGGGAGCTGGCTTGCCAGCGATGAGGCCGGCAAGGGCAATGAGATTGGCAGACCTGGCCAAATCGCTGGCAAGCCAGCTCCCATAGGGTATTGGGCATGCCTATATCACCTTGGATTGCCTCTACAGAATTTCGGCCAGCCACTGAAACCAAGCCTGACCTGGACATTGTGGGAGCTGGCTTGCCAGCGATGAGGCCGGCAAGGGCAATGAGGTTGGCAGACCTGGCCAAATCGCTGGCAAGCCAGCTCCCACAGGGTATTGGGCACGCCTATATCACCTTGGATTGCCTCTACAGAATTTCGGCCAACCACTGAAACCAAGCCTGACCTGGACATTGTGGGAGCTGGCTTGCCAGCGATGAGGCCCCTAAGGGCAAGGAGGTTGGCAGACCTGGCCAAATCGCTGGCAAGCCAGCTCCCACAGGGTATTGGGCACGCCTATATCACCTTGGATTGCCTCTACAGAATTTCAGCCAACCACTGAAACCAAGCCTGACGTGGACATTGTGGGAGCTGGCTTGCCAGCGATGAGGCCGGCCAGGGCTATGAGGTTGGCAGACCTGGCCAAATCGCTGGCAAGCCAGCTCCCACAAGGGCCAGCAGTGTGCTTTCGATAAAGCGGAAATCCGATAGTCAGCTCATGAAATTCCCGCCATGCAGCCACTTGAGAAACGATTTCGTTTACCATTGTTTCCAAATATGTAGCCGCAAGCGAGGATTGACCCGCATGACGATTCGCAGTAACCCGATTTTGCGCGGCCTGGCCGTTTCCCTTCTCGGCCTGGTGCTCGCCGCACCCGCCGCGATGGCCGCTGATCCGGTGACCCTGACGCTCTACAACGGCCAGCACAAGGAAATCGGCGAAGCCATCGCCAAGGCCTACGAGGCCAAGACCGGCATCCATATCAAAATCCGCAAGGGCAGCAGCAACCAGCTGGCCAGCCAGATCATCGAGGAAGGCGAGCGTTCTCCAGCCGATGTGATCTACACCGAGGAATCCCCGCCGCTGAACAACCTCGGCGAGCTGGGCCTGCTGGCAACCATCGATCAATCGACCCTGGACGTCCTGCCCAAGGAATTCGTCGCCGCCAACGGTACCTGGATGGGCGTAACCGCACGCACCCGGGTCGTGGCCTTCAATCCCAAGGAAATCGACGAGAAGGACCTGCCGCAATCGGTGATGGACTTCGCCGATCCGGAGTGGGACGGCAAGATCGGCTTCGTGCCAACCAGCGGTGCCTTCCAGGAGCAGGCCGTGGCCATCCTGAAAATGCACGGCCGCGAAGCCGCCGAGGAATGGCTGACCGGCCTCAAGGCCTTCGGCAAGACCTACACCAACAACATGGTCGCCCTGAAGGCAGTGGAAAACGGTGAAGTGGCTGCGGTGCTGGTCAACAACTACTACTGGTATGCGCTGAAGAAGGAGCGCGGCCAGCTGGATTCCAAACTGTATTACCTGGCGGACGGCGATGTCGGTGGCCTGATGACCATTTCCGGCGCCGCCGCGGTCAAGGCCAGCAAGCATCCGAAGGAAGCCCAGGCCCTGCTCGCCTGGATGGCCAGTGAAGAAGGCCAGCGCGTCATCACCCAGACCACCGCCGAGTACCCGCTGCACAAGGGCATGGTCTCCGACCAGGGCCTGAAGCCGTTCGAAGACCTGCGTCCGCCGAAGATCACCCCGGCCGACCTGGGTAATGCCGAGGAAGCGCTGGAACTCGAACGCGAAGTCGGCCTGCTCTGATGAGCGCCGCGCTTCCCGTGGAGCTGAACAGCGGCTTCGTGCCGCGGCGCAAGCGCCCGTCGGTGTGGGTGGTGCTGCCGGTCCTGCTGCTGGTGGGGCTGAGCCTGCTGCCGCTGCTGTACGTAGCGATGAAGACCTGGGAAGCCGGCTGGCACGAGGCCCTGCGCCTGATCTGGCGGCCCTTCGTCTGGGGCCTGATGCGCAATACCTTGCTGCTGATGGTCGGGGTGACCGTCACCTGTGCGGTGGTCGGCCTGTCCCTGGCCTGGCTGCTGGAACGCAGCGACCTGCCCGGGCGGCGCCTGTGGGGCGTGGTGTTGTGCCTGCCGTTCGCCGTGCCGTCCTTCGTCAGTGGCTTTACTTGGGTGTCCCTGAGCCCGAAATTCGAAGGGCTGTGGGGCGCGATCCTGGTGATGAGCCTGTCCAAGTATCCCCTGGTGTTCCTGCCGGTGGCAGCGACCCTGCGCAACCTCGACACCTCGCTGGAAGAGTCGGCACGGACCATGGGCTGCAACCGCCGGGAGGTGTTCCGCCGGGTCACCCTGCCGCTGCTGTGGCCGTCGATCCTTGGCGGCTGCCTGCTGATCGCCCTGCACATGCTGGTGGAGTTCGGCGCCCTGTCGATCCTCAACCTGCAGACCTTCACCACGGCGATCTACCAGCAATTCGAGCTGGAGTTCAGCAATGCCAATGCGGCAATGCTGTCCGCCGCGCTGCTGCTGATGTGCCTGCTGATGTTGTGGCTGGAACTGCGGGTGCGCGGCAAGGCGCGGCATGTGCGGATCGGCCAGGGCGTGGCCCGGCGCGGTGCGCCGATCCGCCTGCGCGGCTGGATGCCGCTGGGCCAGGCTTATTGCCTGGGCCTGGCGATCCTCGGCAGCGGCATTCCACTGGGGATGCTGGCCTACTGGTTGAGCGTGGGTTCGTCGGCGGCCTTCCCGGTGGCGGACATCAGCCGCGCGCTGCTGTCGTCGCTGTCGATCTCCTTGGGTGGTGCCGGCGTGAGCCTGCTGCTGGCCCTGCCGGTCAGCTTCCTGGTGGTGCGCTACAAGGGCCGACTGGCGATCTGGGCCGAGCGCCTGCCGTACCTGTTGCACGCCCTGCCGGGGCTGGTGATTGCCCTGACCCTGGTGTATTTCGCCCTGCACTATGTGCCGGCGCTGTACCAGACTACAGGGCTGTTGCTGCTGGCCTATGCCTTGCTGTTCCTGCCGCTGGCCCAGGCGCCGGTGCGCACGGCGTTGACCAAGGCCGCACCACAGCTGGAAGAGGCGGCACGCACACTCGGCGCGACGCCGTTCATGGCGTTTTGCCGGATCACACTGCCGATCATCTTCCCGGCCCTGGCCGCCGCCTTCGCCCTGGTGTTCCTCGACGCCATGAAGGAACTCACCGCGACCCTGCTGCTCAGCCCAACCGGCATGACCACCCTGGCCACCGAGGTGTGGGCGCATACCGCCAACGTCGAGTTCGCCGCGGCGGCGCCCTATGCGGCGCTGCTGATCCTGGTGTCCGGTTTGCCGGTGTACCTGCTGACCACCCGGATGTACCTGAACCGCGCCTGATCAGGCGCGGAACTGGCCCAGGCTGGCCTTGAGCTGGGCCGCCAGTTCATCGAGCACCTTGCTGCTGGCGGTGGTCTGCATGACCACCTGGGCAGCGCGTTCGGCCTGGGCATGGATGTTTTCCACCCTTCCCCTTACCGCCTGCGCGCCCTGGGCCTGTTGCTCGGCAGCGCGGGTGGCCAGGCCGATGGCCGCATGCACCTGCTCTACCGAGGCCTGCACCGACTGTTGCAGACGGGCGTTGTCGCGCAGCACCAGCAAACCTTCGCTGGCCTGGCGCCCGGCCTGGCTGATCGCCGCCACGGCTTCCTTGGCGCCTTGCTGCAGCGCGCCGATATGGGCCTGGATATCGCCCGTCGAGCTTTGCGTCTTGCTCGCCAGTGCCCGCACTTCGTCGGCTACCACGGCAAAGCCGCGCCCGGTTTCCCCGGCCCGCGCCGCCTCGATCGCCGCGTTGAGCGCCAGCAGGTTGGTCTGCTCGGCGATGCCATGGATCACGGTCAGCACCACTTCGATCTGCTCGCTCTGCTCGGCCAGGCGCTCGATCACCTTGGAGCCGGTATCCACCTGGCCGGCCAGCGCCTCGATCAACGTGGCGACCTGGGCCGAGCTGCGGCTGTTCTCGTCGGTGGCCTGGCGGATATCCACTACCTGCTGCAAGGCCTCCTGCATGGCACGGCTTTCCGCCTGGGCCTCATCGGCCATGCTCGACAGGGCACGCAGGCTTTCCGCCACCTCGTCACGCTGCAATGCGGCAGCAGAGTCGGCGCCGGCGCTGCGCTGGGCCATGCTGCTGATCTCCACACCGGTGCGCTGCGCCACTTCGCCGGCCTCGCGAACAATAGGTTGCAACTTGTCGACGAAGCGGTTGACCGCCGCGGCCATGTCGCCGATCTCGTCGCGGCTGTCGATGGCTACGCGCTTGGTCAGATCGCCGTCGCCGGCAGCCAGGTCATCGAGCGCGGCGATCAGCAGGCGCAGCTTGTTGACCACGCGCCGACCCAGAACGATCGCTACCACCAGCAGCACACCGCAACCGACCAGCGCCAGGCCCGCACCGATGCGCCAGCGCAGGGTGGTTGCGGCATCCTGCACGCTTTGCGAGGTATTGGCCTTCATTTGCAGGGCGCTGCCCTGGGCGGTCTGCAGGCGGCTTTGCAGGGCCTTGGTGCTGTCGGCAGCGGCGCTGGTCAGGCTGTCGGCCACCAGCTGGTCGCCGCTGGCGATCAGGGCGGAGAAGCGCTTGTCCAGGGCTTGCAGTTCGGCGTCCACCGAGGCGGTGGAGATCCCCATCAGGACTTTGCCGATCTCGGCGCCATTGGGGTTGATCGAGGCCTCGACGAAGTACACCGACGGGTCGTTGCGCGCGGCATCCAGCACCTTGTCGAGGGCGCGCTCGCCCTTACCCTTGTCGAGCAGGGCCTGGTTGATCGGGTTCTGGCGGTTCAGGTAGCGCGTAAGGTGCTCGCCCTGTGCGTCGTCATAGACGACGAAAAGCACGTTGGGATTGCGCTGGGCACGACGGGCGAACTCCGACAGGGTCGGCACGTCCACGTCCCAGATGGCCCGGGGTGCCACCGAGGCGAGCAGTTCGGCCATGTCGTTGGCCGAGTCGCGCAGGTTCTTCTCCAGGGTGGCGCGCAGTTGCGCCTGCTCTTCCTCCAGGCGCGACGATAAACCGGCGGTAAGACGCTGGCGGGTACTTTCGGAAAGGCTGCTCAGCCCCGAGCTGACCTCCTTGGCCGCCTGGTCGAGTTCCGTTGCCAGTTTCTGGCTGTCGGCGCCCAGGCGATCGCCCAGATCGGCCTCCAGTGCCGTAACCGTGCTGCGGGTCAACACCACAGCGACGACCACCTGCACCAAAAGAGCGATACCAAGCGCCACAAAGACAGGCCGCAAGAGGCGGCTTCGTAACAATGAGATAACGGCAGACACAATAAATCCCTCTGCTATTTGGAGCCATTACAGTGATGGCAATCCTGAAGGCAATTTCACAGCAAGGCTTGTGCCGCAGCAGAGGGTCAAAAACGCCAAAGGCCCCTAAAAAGGGGCCTTTGGCTTTATCGCAAGGCTAAATCAGGCGAAAGGATGACGCAGGACAATAGTCTCGTTGCGGTCAGGACCGGTCGAGATGATGTCGATCGGCGCACCGACCAGCTCTTCCACACGCTTGATGTAGGCACGGGCGTTGGCTGGCAGCTCGTCCAGGGTCTTGGCGCCCACGGTCGATTCGCTCCAGCCCGGCATTTCTTCGTACACCGGCTCCAGGCCGATGTAGCTGTCGGCGTCGGTCGGGGCGTCGATGACGGCACCGTTTTCGTTCTTGTAGCCCACGCAGATGCGGATGGTTTCCAGGCCGTCCAGCACGTCCAGCTTGGTCAGGCACAGGCCCGAGATGCTGTTGACGTCGATGGCGCGACGCAGGATGACGGCGTCGAACCAGCCGCAACGACGGGCACGGCCGGTAGTGGCACCGAACTCGTGGCCGCGCTTGGCCAGGTAGGCACCGACGTCATCGAACAGTTCGGTCGGGAACGGGCCGGAACCGACGCGGGTGGTGTAGGCCTTGGTGATGCCGAGGATGTAGTCGATGTACATCGGGCCAACGCCGGAACCGGTGGCGATGCCGCCAGCGGTGGTATTGGAGCTGGTGACGTACGGGTAGGTACCGTGGTCGATGTCCAGCAGCGAGCCTTGGGCGCCTTCGAACATGATGTCCTTGCCGGCGCGGCGCAGGGCATGCAGTTCGGCGGTGACGTCGAGCATCATCGGCTTCAGTTGCTCGGCGTAGGCCATGCACTGGTCCAGGGTTTCCTGGAAGTCGATGGCCGGCTCCTTGTAGTAATTGACCAGCTGGAAGTTGTGGTAGTCCAGCAGCTCGCCCAGCTTGGCGGCGAAACGCTCGCGGTGGAACAGGTCGCCGACACGCAGGCCACGACGGGCCACCTTGTCTTCGTAGGCCGGGCCGATGCCACGACCGGTGGTGCCGATCTTCTGCTCGCCACGGGCCTTCTCGCGTGCCTGGTCGAGAGCCACGTGGTAGGACAGGATCAGCGGGCAGGCCGGGCTGATACGCAGGCGATCGCGAACCGGGACGCCTTTTTCTTCCAGCTTGGTGATTTCACGCAGCAGGGCGTCGGGAGCGACGACCACGCCGTTGCCGATCAGGCACTGCACGCCTTCGCGCAGGACGCCCGAAGGAATCAGGTGCAGCACGGTTTTCTCACCGTCGATCACCAAGGTGTGACCTGCGTTGTGGCCACCCTGGTAGCGCACTACGGCGGCGGCATGTTCGGTCAGCAGATCGACGATCTTGCCTTTGCCCTCATCACCCCATTGGGTGCCCAGGACTACGACATTCTTACCCATAACACTTGTCCTCATTCGCGCAAACTTGGCGCCGGCGAGAGGGCCGGCGGCTAATCTCAGATGGCCAGTGGCAGAACCTGCCAGAGCCCGTTTTGCAGAATCAATTGCCGGTCGCAGTCCGCCTCGATGGCGGCAGCCAGCGGCTGGCCAGGCAATGCCTGCACAACCCGCTGACCGTCACTGCGCAACTGGCAGACCAACTGCCACAGAGCCGCATCCACACTGTCGGGCATCCAGATCCCGCCAGTGGGCAACACGACCTCTGCCCGCCCCAGTGTTACCAGGGTCTTCAAATCCGTGGAGAAACCGGTGGCCGGACGTGCCCGGCCGAAGTCAGCTCCGATATCGTCGTAGCGACCGCCCTGGGCGATCGACTGGCCGACACCCGGGACGAACGCGGCGAACACCACACCGGTGTGGTAGTGGTAGCCGCGCAGCTCGCCCAGGTCGAAATACAACGGCAGATCCGGATAACGCGCGGTCAGCCGGTCGGCGATGCTCATCAGGTCATCCAGCGCTGCCAGCACCGCGGCAGGGGCACGGCCCAGGCGCACGCGGGCGGCCTCCAGCACTTCGCGGCCGCCGCACAGCTCGGCCAGGGCGCGGAGCATGCCGGCCAGGTCGGCCGGCAGGTTGGCGGTCAGGGCGATGACTTCGTCGATGGCCTTGCGTTGCAGGGCATCGAACAGCTGTTGCTCGACCGCGCCGGACAGGCCGGCGGCACGGGCCAGGCCGCGGTAGATACCGACATGGCCGAGGTCCATGTGCACATCCGGAACATCGGCCAGTTGCAGCATGGCCAGCATCAGGCTGATCACTTCCACGTCGCTGACCGGGCTGGCGTCGCCGTACAGCTCGGCACCGAGCTGGATCGGGCTGCGCGAGGTCGACAGGGCCCGTGGCTGAGCGTGCAGGACGCTGCCGGCGTAGCACAGGCGGCTCGGGCCTTCGCGGCGCAGGGTATGCGCATCGATGCGCGCGACCTGCGGCGTGATGTCGGCACGGAAGCCCATCTGCCGGCCGGATTGTGGATCGACCACCTTGAAGGTCCGCAGGTCCAGGTCCTGACCGGCACCGGTGAGCAGCGATTCCAGGTACTCGATATGGGGAGTCACGACAAACTCGTAACCCCAGCTCTGGAACAGATCCAACACCTGACGACGCGCGATCTCGATGCGCGTCGCTTCAGGTGGCAGTACTTCTTCGATGCCATCTGGCAGCAGCCAGCGGTCTACCGTTGCCATTACGCCATTTCCCCTGTGGTCCGGGCGGCCAGCCCGCGGGCGCGGCCGTGAGTGAAGCAGGTTCCGGCAAATCACGCGCGCAGCGCCGATTCCAGCGTTGCCGCAGTGCCGAGACCCTCGTGAATCATTGGTCGCGCCCCGGATCGCGGGCCTGTTCTGGCATTCGATCTCGCAGACGCAAAAAAGCCGGGAATTTCCCGGCTGCCGCATCATACACCCGTTGTCTTGCAGAAATCACCCCGCCCGACGCATTAGCCGCCCAGCGGGGTGATTCGACTTCAAGGTTTCGCTTTGTTCATGAAGCGGAAGAACTCGCTGCTCGGGTCGAGGACCAGAACATCGTCCTTGCTGCTGAAGCTCTCGCGGTAGGCATTCAGGCTACGGTAGAACGCGTAGAACTCCTGGTCCTGGCCGTAGGCCTTGGCGTAGATCGCCGCCGCCTGGGCATCACCGTCACCGCGGGTCTCTTCCGACTCGCGATAGGCTTCCGCCAGCAGTACCCGGCGCTGACGATCGGCGTCGGCACGGATGCCTTCGGCCAGCTCGTTACCCTTGGCGCGGTGCTCGCGGGCTTCACGCTCACGCTCGGTGCTCATCCGTTCGAACACACTGCGGTTCACTTCCTTCGGCAGGTCGATGGCCTTGACGCGAACGTCCACCACCTCGATGCCCAGCTCCTTCTCCGCCATGCGGTTCAGGGAAGCGGTGATATCGGCCATCAGCGCATCGCGCTCACCGGAAACCACTTCATGCAGGGTGCGCTTGCCGAACTGGTCGCGCAGGCCGCTTTCCAGACGACGGGACAGGCGCTCGTCGGCGATCTGCTTCATGCCGGAGGTCGCGGTGTAGAAGCGCTCGGCGTCCTTGACCCGCCATTTGGCGTAGGCATCGACCATCACCGCTTTCTTCTCCAGGGTCAGGAACCGCTGGGTCGGAGCGTCGAGGGTCATCAGACGGGCGTCGAACTTGCGCACCTGGTTGACGTACGGGATCTTCAGTTGCAGGCCGGGCTGGACATCCGCCTGGACCACCTTGCCGAAGCGCAGGAGCACCGCGCGTTCGGTCTGGGCCACGATGTAGAAGCTGTTCCAGGCCACGATGGCCAGGACCACGCCGACAATCAGGGCGATCAGCGATTTATTGCTCATCAGCGGCTCTCCCTGGTGCGCACTTGCTGTTGCTGTTGCAGGTCCACGGCACGGGCGGCGTCGTTGACCGAAGTCGCAGGCGCGCTGCTTACCGGCGCACTGGCACTGCGGCTACCACCGACCATCTTGTCCAGCGGCAGGTAGAGCAGGTTGTTCTGCCCGTCCTTGCCGGTGACGAGCACCTTGCTGGTGTTGCTGTAGACCTCTTGCATGGTCTCCAGGTACAGACGCTCGCGGGTGACCTCCGGTGCCTTGCGGTACTCGGCGACCAGCTTGGTGAAGCGGTCGGCCTCACCCTTGGCACGGGAGATGACTTCATCGCGGTAGCCGTTGGCGTCCTCGATGATGCGCTGCGCCTGACCACGGGCTTCCGGCACCACGCCATTGGCGTAGGACTCGGCCTGGTTGCGGGCACGCTGCTCGTCTTCACGGGCACGGATCACGTCGTCGAAGGCTTCCTGCACTTCACGCGGGGCTGCCGCGCTCTGCACGTTGACCTGGGTGACGGTGATGCCGGTACGGTAAGTGTCAAGGAAACGTTGCAGACGCTCCTTGATCTCCACGGCCATCTGCTCGCGGCCTTCGGTCAGCACCTTGTCCATCGCGGTCGAGCCGACCACGTGACGCAGGGCGCTGTCGGTCGCGTGCTGCAGGCTGACTTCAGGCTGGTCGACGTTCAGGACGAAGTCCTGCAGGTTGCTGATCTTGTACTGCACGGTCAGCGGCACCTCGACGATGTTCTCGTCCTCGGTCAGCATCTGGCCCTGCTTGGTGTACGCACGCTCGCGCGTGACGTTTTCCATGTACTTGCGGTCCATCGGCGGGAAGTAGATGTTCAGGCCCGGCCCTACGGTTTCGTAGTACTTGCCGAAGCGCAGCACCACCGCCTGCTCCTGCTCGTCCACGACGTAGACCGCGCTGTACAGCCAGATGGCCGCCAGTACGGCAAGGCCGACGCCGAGCAGGCCGAAGCCGCCACCTTTGGGAAGGCTGTCGCCACCACCACGTTTCTTGCCGCTGCCAAACATGCCGTTCAGGCTGTCCTGCAGCTTGCGGAAGGCCTCGTCGAGATCCGGAGGGCCTTTCTTGTCGCCGCCGCCGCCACCACTACCGCCGCGACGCCCACCCCAGGGATCCTGATTGTTCGAGTTGCCACCCGGCTCATTCCAAGCCATAGCGCTCTCCATCTGATAAAGCAAAGACGCGCCAAACGGCGCGCCGTCCAATGCTACAGAATGCCTGTGACGGCTGCCTGACCGCGTCGCCAGGCATTTATTGCAAAGTATGTTGTTCGATGAACTCGACCGGCTCCAGCCCTTCGCGCGTCACCAGGCGGTTGAAGTCGGCCCGCGGCAAACGCACGGCCAACAGGCTGCTGCCCTCCTCGTCGTGTTCTTCGTTCTGCACGGCCCCCGCCGCAAAGAATTGCGCACGCAAACGCGCGTAGCGCTGTTCCAGGCGAAGGGTGCCGATGAACAGGTCATCCCCCAGCAATTCGGCAATCGCCTGCCCCACCAACTCCAGACCGCGACCCTCGCGGGCCGAGACCCACACCCTTTCAGGCTTGCCGTCGGCATTGCGCTGGATATGTGGCTCAATGCCTTCAAGCAGGTCGAGTTTGTTATACACCTCGAGGATCGGCAAGCCTTCGGCACCGATCTCGCCGAGCACCGCCATCACCTGCTCGATCTGCGCCATGCGTTCGGGCTCGTGGGCATCGATCACATGCAGCAGCAGGTCGGAGTTGCTCGACTCTTCGAGCGTAGCCCGAAAAGCCTCGACCAGCTTGTGCGGCAGGTGACGAATGAAGCCCACGGTGTCCGCCAGCACGATCGGCCCGATGTCGCCCAGTTCGAGACGGCGCAAGGTCGGGTCGAGGGTGGCGAAGAGCTGGTCGGCGGCATAGACCTCGGACGAGGTCAGGGCATTGAACAGGGTCGATTTGCCGGCGTTGGTATAGCCCACCAGTGAAACCGAAGGTACGTCGGCCCGCTTGCGCCCGCGCCGCGCCTGTTCGCGCTGGCTGCGCACCTTCTCCAGGCGCGCCTTGATCTGGCGCAGGCGCACCCGCAGCAGGCGGCGGTCGGTTTCCAGCTGGGTTTCACCCGGACCGCGCAGACCGATACCGCCTTTCTGCCGTTCAAGGTGGGTCCAGCCGCGAACCAGGCGCGTGCTCATGTGTTCGAGCTGCGCCAGCTCGACCTGCAGCTTGCCTTCGTGGGTACGGGCACGCTGGGCGAAAATGTCGAGGATCAGCCCGGTACGGTCCAGCACGCGACACTCGAAGACACGCTCGAGGTTACGTTCCTGGCTGGGCGTAAGGGTGTGGTTGAAGATGACCAGGTCGGCCTCTTCGGCCTTGACCAGGTCGCGCAGTTCCTCGACCTTGCCGCTGCCGATCAGGAACTTGGCAGTTGGCTGGTGTCGCGCCACATTGGCAAGCGCAACGATATCGGCGCCGGCCGACAAGGCCAGCTCCTGGAACTCCTGCGGGTCTTCGCGCGCCTCAGGGCTCTGACCTTCCAGATGAACGAGAACGGCCCGTTCACCACCACCGTGGCGCTCAAAGAACAAAGCAGGCTCCTATCAGGCGTTACCTGGCTCAGCGTCGCCGTGATCGGCATCAGCTGCGCTAGGCAGACGAATCGGACGGACCGGAACGACGGTCGAGATTGCGTGTTTGTACACCATCTGGCTGACGGTGTTCTTCAGCAGGATAACGAATTGGTCGAAGGACTCGATGGTGCCTTGCAGCTTGATGCCGTTGACCAGATAGATCGAAACCCCGACTTTTTCCTTTCTCAAAGTATTCAAGTAAGGGTCTTGTAGCGAATGCCCTTTTGACATATGCCGCACTCCTGTAAGGATCAATAGTAAAAAAACAAGAAAACTGATGGCTCAAGCCGCCCCCCCCAAGGATAGACGGCAATTTGCGGGATTCAGCCCAATATGGAGGCGCTCCCGAGGTATTTCAAGGTGCGAGACAGATTGTCGCAAGCCAGGCTGTCCAACCAATGAAGGTCGGCCCAACTGCGCAACCAGGTAAATTGCCGCTTCGCCAACTGGCGGGTGGCAATGATGCCGCGCTCCTGCATTTCAACTGAAGTCAGCTTGCCATCAAGGTGATCCCAGACCTGGCGATAACCAACTGCCCGTATAGACGGCAGTCCCGCGTGCAAGTCACTTCTCGCACGCAGCAATCGGACCTCGTCAATGAAGCCCTGTTCCAGCATTTGCGTGAATCTTGCTGCAATTCGCTCATGCAGAACCTGTCGGTCCTGCGGGGCGATGGCCAGGCTGGCGACAGTATAGGGCAATTGCCCCTGCCCAGAAGGGTCAGTGCTATTACTTTGCTCAGCTTGACGCAAACGATGTGACGTCATCGTTGAACCGCTCACCCGATACACTTCGAGCGCACGGATCAGGCGCTGCGGATCATTCGGATGGATACGCGCCGCCGAGACCGGATCAACCGCTGCCAGTTCGTCATGCAGCGCCTGCCAGCCCTGCCGCTGCGCCTGGGCTTCCAGGTCGGCGCGCACCTGCGGGTCGGCCGCCGGCATATCCGCCAGGCCTTCCAGCAGGGCCTTGTAATAAAGCATGGTGCCGCCCACCAGCAGCGGAATCTTGCCCCTCGCGGTGATATCGGCCATGGCGTCGAGGGCATCGCGGCGGAAATCCGCAGCGGAATAGCTTTCTGCCGGGTCGAGGATGTCGATCAGACGATGGGGATGGGCCGCGAGAATGTCCTTCGACGGCTTGGCCGTGCCGATATCCATGCCGCGATAGATCAACGCCGAGTCGACGCTGATCAGTTCGCAGGGCAGCACCTTGGTCAGTTCGATGGCCAGGTCGGTCTTGCCCGCCGCGGTCGGGCCCATCAGGAATATCGCAGGAGGTTTCGACAACGCCATGCTTTCAACGACCGCGCAGGAACAGTTTGTCGAGGTCGTCCAGGCCCATCTGGGTCCAGGTCGGGCGACCATGGTTGCATTGGCCGCTGCGCTCGGTGTTTTCCATGTCGCGCAGCAGGCCGTTCATTTCCGGGATGGCCAGGCGCCGGTTGGCCCGCACCGCGCCGTGGCAGGCCATGGTGCCAAGCAACTCGTTCAAGTGCGCCTGGATCCGGTCGCTGGTGCCATATTCCATCAGGTCGGCGAGAACGTCCTGCACCAGGCGATTGGCCTCGGCCTGCTTGAGCAGCGCCGGGATCTGCCGGATCGCCAGGCTTTCCGGGCCCAGGCGCTGCAGTTCGAAGCCCAGGCGCTGGAACCACTGCGCATGCTCTTCGGCGCAATCCGCCTCGCGCTGGCTCAGGGCCAGGGACTCCGGCACCAGCAGCGGCTGGCCGCTCAGGCCTTCGCTGGCCATGGCGATCTTCAGGCGCTCGTACATGATCCGCTCATGGGCCGCGTGCATGTCCACCAGCACCAGGCCATGGGCGTTTTCGGCCAGGATATAGATGCCTTTCAGTTGCGCCAGGGCGTAGCCCAGCGGGGAATGTCGCGCTCGCTTTCCGGCAGCGGCGCCGGTTGCGCGTTGGCCAGCGGCGAATAGAACTCGCGATAGACCTCGCGCGCCTCTTCGACCGGCACGCTGGCAGTCGGCCGCGGCGTGTAGTTGTATTGGTAACCGCTGCCGGCAGGGCTCGCCGAGGGCGCCGCGAGCGGCTGCTCCAGCACGGCAGCGGAAAGCCGCATCTCGCCCTGTGGCCCGAACTCCCCGGCCTGCAAGCCGGTAGCCCGGATGATCTCCTCGGTCGCCGCCGGTGCCGCCACCTGGTCGTCCGGCCGCACATCGGCCAATGCCCGGTGCAGCGTGCCGTAGAGGAAGTCATGGACCATGCGTCCGTCGCGGAAGCGCACCTCATGCTTGGTCGGATGAACGTTGACATCGACGCCGGTCGGATCGAGTTCGAGGAACAGCACGAAGGTCGGGTGCCGACCATTGAACAGCACATCGCGGTACGCCTGGCGCACCGCGTGGGCGACCAGCTTGTCGCGTACCGCGCGGCCGTTCACGAAGAAATATTGCAGGTCCGCCTGGCTGCGCGAAAAGGTCGGCAACCCGACCCAGCCCCACAGGCGCAGGCCATTGCGTTCGATCTCGATCGGCAGCGCCTGCTCCAGGAACCCCGGCCCGCAGATCGCCCCGACACGCCGCGCCCGGGACAATTCGTCCGGCGCCTCGTGCAGGCTGAGAATGCTCTTGCCGTTATGACGCAGGTGGAACCCGACATCGAAGCGCGCCAGCGCCAGGCGCCGGATCACTTCCTGAAGATGGTCGAATTCGGTCTTCTCGGTCTTGAGGAACTTGCGTCGCGCCGGCGTATTGAAGAACAGGTCGCGCACTTCCACCGACGTGCCTACCGGATGGGCCGCAGGCTGCACCCGGGGCGCCATGTCGCGGCCTTCGGTTTCCACCTGCCAGGCCTGCTGGGCGTCGCGGGTGCGCGACGTCAGGGTCAGGCGCGCCACGGAACTGATCGACGCCAGGGCCTCGCCACGGAAGCCAAGGCTCATCACCCGCTCCAGGTCCTCGAGATCACGGATCTTGCTGGTGGCGTGACGCGCCAGTGCCAGCGGCAGGTCGTCGGAGGCGATACCGCTGCCGTCGTCGCGTACCTTGAGCAGCTTGACGCCGCCCTGCTCCACCTCGACATCGATGCGCCGGGCGCCGGAGTCGAGGCTGTTTTCCAGCAGTTCCTTGATCACCGAAGCCGGCCGCTCGACCACCTCGCCCGCGGCGATCTGGTTGGCAAGGCGCGGGCTGAGCAGTTCTATTCGCGAAGCGGAACTCATGGCTGGCCCGCCAGGGTAGTGGCGGGAATGTCGAGGTTCTGGCCGACCTTCAGCTCATCGCTCTTGAGGCTGTTGCTGCTGCGCAGGCTGGCGACGCTGACCTGGTAGCGCACGGCGATCATCGCCAGGGTCTCGCCCGGACGTACCGTGTGCTCGCGCGGCCCCTGGGCGATCTTGCCGTTGTCACGCAACCAGGCGATGTAGGTGCCTGGCGGCGGGTTCTGCTGGAAGAACTGCTTCACACCGCTGTGGATCGAGCGCGCCAGCGACTGCTGGTGGCTCGGCGTGGCCAGCTTGGCTGCTTCGGCGGCGTTGGAAATGAAGCCGGTTTCCACCAGGATCGACGGGATATCCGGCGACTTCAGCACCATGAATCCGGCCTGCTCGACCCGGCGCTTGTGCAGCGAGGTCACCCGGCCGATATTGCCCAGTACCTTCTGCCCCACGTTCAGGCTGGAGCTGAGGGACGCGGTCATCGACAGGTCGAGAAGCACGCCTGCGAGCATGCGGTCCTTGTCGTCGAGGCTGACGTTGCCGGCACCACCGATCAGGTCGGAGCGGTTCTCGCTGTCCGCCAGCCAGCGCGCGGTCTCGGACGTTGCGCCGCGATCGGACAGGGCGAATACCGACGCACCGAAGGCGGCCTTGGATGGTGCCGCATCGGCATGGATCGAGATGAACAGGTCGGCGCCCTTCTTGCGGGCGATCTCGGTGCGCTTGCGCAACGGGATGAAGTAGTCGCCGGTGCGGGTCAGTTCGGCGCGGAAGCCCTTCTCGGTATTGATCTGGCGCTGCAGTTCCTTGGCGATCTGCAGCACGATGTCTTTTTCGTGCTGGCCGCGGGAGCCCGAGGCACCCGGGTCTTCACCGCCGTGACCGGCGTCGATGGCGATGACGATATCGCGCTTGCCGTTCGGCACGGGCGGCAGCTTGATCGCAGGCTGCGCCGGGGTGACCGGCACCGCAGGCGGTGTAGCGGCGGTGGCCGCTGGTGTCGGCGGCGTTGCCGGCGCCGACGCGGCAATGGCGTCGGCTTCCTGGTCGTACAGGTCGACCACCAGGCGGTTGCCATACTGCGCATTGGGCGCGAGCGTGAAGCTCTTCGGGGTGACCGCCTTGTTCAGGTCGATGACCACGCGCAGGTCGGTAGGCGTGCGCTGGGCCGAACGCACGGAAGTGATGGGGTATTGGAAGTGGACGCGGTCAGCGGTGCGGCCAGGGTGGCGCCGTTGATATCGATGACCAGGCGATCCGGCGCGGTCAGGGTGAAGACGCTGTGTTCCACCGGACCGGACAGGTCGAAGACCAGCCGGGTGTTATCCGGCGCCCGCCACAGACGCATGCTCTTGACCTGCGAGGCCGCGAACGCCTCGGCGGTCACTGCCGTAAGCAGCAGTCCTACGACGGCAACCAGTGCGCGAAAGCGCATACCTTTCCCCATTTCTATTTGAATTCCACGGCCAGAGCGGCACACCAGGCTTCACCGCGAGCACCTTGCGGCGACAGGCTCAAGCACCGGCCGCCCGCCTGGGGGCTTATGGTAATGGTCAGGTCCGGCTTTGGCAAAATGCCCTCACCCTTGCCAGGCCACTCGAACAGGCACAGCGCGTCGCCTTCGAAATAGTCGCGAATCCCCATGAATTCCAGCTCTTCCGGATCGACCAGACGATAAAGGTCGAAGTGAAAAGCTCGGACTTCGCCAATCTCGTAGGGTTCCACAACTGTAAATGTAGGACTTTTCACCGCACCGGTATGTCCGAGGCCGCGAATGATGCCCCGGGACAGGGTGGTCTTGCCTGCGCCGAGGTGACCTTCGAGAAAGATCACGCCATGACCTTGGGTCACCTGGGCGATACGCGCGCCGAAGTCGACCATGGCCTGCTCATCGGCCAGAAAAAGGGTTATGCCTGACACGCTGAATGCTCCTCCAACAACTGACGAATAGATGGCACCAGGTCGTGGGCCGCCAGCCCGCGCCCCTGGTCGCCAAGGCGCTCCCCGGCGCAAGCGTGCAACCAGACACCGAGGCAGGCGGCATCCCAGGCGCTCATTTCCTGGGCCAGCAATGCGCCGAGCACACCGCTCAGCACATCGCCCAGCCCCGCCCCTGCCATTGCCGGATGCCCGCGCTTGCACACGGCCAATTGGCCGTGGGGCTCGGCGATCAGGGTGCCGGCGCCCTTGAGCACGCACACCGCCGCATATTTGCGCGCCAGCTTGCGCGCCGCGCCGGGGCGGTCGGCCTGCACCGCCTCGGTGGAAATGCCCAGCAGGCGCGCGGCCTCGCCGGGATGCGGCGTGATGATGCTTCCGCGAACCAGGGCCATCGGCGACGAGGCCAGCAGGTTCAGGGCATCGGCATCCCAGATCTGCGGCAGGCTCGAACTGGCTGCTGCCGACAGCAGGCTCCGCCCCCAGGCCGCCTGGCCGAGCCCGGGGCCGACCACCAGTACCGAAGCGCGCTCGATCGGTGCCATCAACTGGTTCGCGGAATGCACGCCGAGGCTCATGACTTCGGGCAAACGGGCCAGGGCGGCCGGCACGTGTTCAGGACGGCTGGCCACGGAAACCAGCCCGGCACCGCAGCGCAACGCCGCTTCGGCGCCCAGCAGCACGGCGCCACCGGTGCCGCGATCACCGCCAATCAGCAGAACATGGCCGAATTGCCCCTTGTGGGCATTGAAAGGGCGCGCAGGCAGGCACGCCAGGACGTCTCGCGTCAGTACAAGCGGCTCGTGCGGGGGTGTTTGGTCTGAGGCATGCGTCGTAGGGCTCCGATGTCTGGCAGAATTATACGCACCTGTCCTTTTATTGCCCTATTTCGCATGTCTGTCTCCTTCCTTGACCTCCCCGCCCTCGCCCGTTCGATCAAGGATTGGGGGCGTGAACTGGGCTTCGCCCACGTCGGCATCGCCAGCGTGGACCTGGCCGAGCACGAACAGCACCTCGAGCGCTGGCTGGCGGCCGGTTATCACGGCGAGATGGACTACATGGGCGCCCACGGCAGCAAGCGCTCCCATCCCGACGAACTGGTACCCGGCACCGTGCGGGTAGTCTCGCTACGCATGGACTACCTGCCCGGCGACACGCAGATGGCCCAGCGCCTGGCCCAGCCGGAACGGGCCTACATTTCCCGCTACGCCCTGGGCCGCGACTACCACAAGCTGGTGCGCAAGCGCGTGCAGCAACTGGCCGAGCGCATCCAGACGGCAATCGGCCCGTTCGGTTTCCGTGCCTTCGTCGACAGCGCGCCGGTACTGGAAAAGGCCATCGCCGAGCAGGCCGGCCTGGGCTGGATCGGCAAGAACACCCTGCTGCTCAACCGCAAGGCAGGCAGTTACTTCTTCCTCGCCGAGCTGTTCGTCGACCTCCCGCTGCCGGTGGACGAAGCCCAGGCCACCGAGCACTGCGGACGTTGCAGCGCCTGCCTGGACATCTGCCCGACCAACGCCTTCGTCGGCCCCTACGTGCTGGATGCGCGGCGCTGCATTTCCTACCTGACCATCGAGCTGAAAAACGCCATCCCCGAAGAACTGCGGTCGATGATCGGCAACCGTGTATTCGGTTGCGATGACTGCCAGATCGTTTGCCCCTGGAACCGCTTCGCCAAGGACACCGTGGAAAACGACTTCAAGCCGCGCCACGGCCTGGACAACGCCGGCCTGGCCGAGCTGTTCATGTGGGATGAGGAACGCTTCCTCGCCAGTACCGAGGGCTCGCCGCTCAGGCGCGCCGGCTACGAGCGCTGGCTACGCAACCTGGCGGTGGGCCTGGGCAATGCACCCTCGACCATACCGGTGCTGGAAGCCCTGAATGCACGCCGCGAGCATCCCTCGGAGCTGGTCCGCGAGCACGTGGAATGGGCGCTCAGGCAGCATGCCGAGCGTCAATGCTCGTCGTTGTAGTGGAACTTGGGCATTTCCCAGTGGAAGCGGATCGCCAGCAGGCGCAGGAGGAAGCCGCCGAAAAGGGTAATCAGGATCGATTGTTCGGCGGGCAGTTTCAGCCAGATGCAGCCCATGTAGCACCAGGCGGCAGCGAAGGAAACGCTGGCGTATAGCTCACGGCGGAACACCAGAGGGATGTCGTTGCAGAAAATGTCGCGCAGGATGCCGCCGAATACCCCGGTGACCACGCCACTGATGGACGCCACCAGCATGCCGTGCCCCAGCTCCAGGGCGGTCATGCAACCGATCAGGGTGAACGCCACCAGGCCCAGGGCGTCGAGTACCAGGAACAGCGAACGCAGATGGCGCATCAGCGGCGCGATGAAGATGGTCAGCAACGCGGCGACGCTGGTCAGCACCAGGTATTCCGGATGCTTGACCCACGTCAGCGGATAGTGGCCCAGCAACACATCGCGAACCGAACCACCGCCCAGCGCGGTAACGCAGGCAATCAGCACCACCCCGAACCAGTCCATACCGCGGCGGCCGGCGGACAGCGCGCCGGTCATGGCTTCGGCGGTGATCGCAATGAGGTAGAGCATCAGCAGCATGGTGCGGGTCCTGGCAGAAAGGCGCGAAGTCTAACCAGTTGCTGCTGGCACCAAAAGAGGGCACAAGACTTCTGTTGTTGCTGATGGCCTCATCGCTGGCAAGCCAGCTCCCACAGACACTGTGGGCTTGCCAGCGATGAGGCCGGATGCCACTACTCAGAACTTGATGAAGTGCTTGCGGTAGTGCTGCAGCTCCGCAATCGACTCGCGAATATCATCCAGCGCCAGGTGGGTGCTGCCCTTCTTGAAGCCGTCCTTCACTTCCGGCGCCCAGCGGCCAGCCAGCTCCTTCAGGGTCGAGACATCCAGGTTGCGGTAGTGGAAGTAGTTTTCCAGCCCGCGCATATGGCGATACAGGAAGCGCCGGTCCTGGCAGATGCTGTTGCCGCAGATTGGCGACTTGCCCTTCGGCACCCATTGTTCGAGGAAGGCGATGGTCCGGGCCTCGGCCTCGGCCATGTCGATCGTGCTCTCGCGCACGCGCTGGGTCAGGCCGGAAGCGCCGTGGGTCCGGGTATTCCAGTCGTCCATGCGGGCCAGGACTTCGTCGCTGTGGTGGATGGCAATCACCGGGCCTTCGGCCAGGGTGTTGAGATCACTGTCGGTAACGATGGTCGCCATCTCGATGATGACGTCATGATCCGGGTCAAGACCGGTCATTTCCAGGTCGATCCAGATCAGGTTCTGTGGGTTTTGCATAAGTCGGGCTCCTCGGTAGCTGCGCAGTTTAGCCTAGTGGAGCGTGCTAAACTCGACGCCGTTTCAACATCCCCGCTTTAAATCGACGAGACCTTCATGGCCAAACGCCAGCTCAACCGTCGCCAGAATTGGCGCATCGAAAAAATCCAGGAAGAACGTGCCGCCCGCGCGGCCAAACGTGAGGAGCGCGCCCTGGAGGTGCTCGAAGGCGGGGATCTAGGGCCTGAACAGACGGGGCTGGTGATCGCCCACTTCGGTGTGCAGGTGGAGGTCGAGGCCGACGACGGCGCGGAGGCCGGCCAGGTCTTCCGCTGCCACCTGCGCGCCAACCTGCCAGCGCTGGTAACCGGCGATCGCGTGGTCTGGCGCGCCGGCAACCAGGGTATCGGGGTGATCGTCGCGCAACTGCCGCGCAGCACCGAGCTGTGCCGCCCCGATAGCCGCGGCCAGCTCAAGCCGGTGGCGGCCAACGTCGATCTGATCGTTATCGTCTTCGCTCCGGCGCCGGAACCCCACGCCAACCTGATCGACCGCTACCTGGTCGCCGCCGAGCATGCCGGCATTCGGCCCCTGTTGCTGCTCAACAAGGCCGACCTGATCGATGAGCAGAATGCGCCGGCGCTCAACGCCCTGCTGGCCGTGTATCGCCAGTTGGGCTATCCGCTGCTGGAGGTTTCGGCCCATCACGGCAACGGCATGCAGCAATTGCAGACGATGCTCGATGGTCATATCAGCGTGTTCGTCGGCCAGTCTGGGGTCGGCAAGTCGTCCCTGGTCAACAGCTTGCTGCCGGACGTGCAAACCCGGGTGGGCGAGCTCTCGGAATGGTCGGGCCAGGGCCAGCACACAACTACCACCGCGCGCCTGTACCACTTCCCCGGTGGTGGCGAATTGATCGACTCCCCCGGCATCCGTGAATTTGGCCTGGTGCACGTCAGCCGTGACGATGTCGAAGCAGGCTTCATCGAGTTCGCCGACCTGCTTGGCACCTGCCGCTTCCGCGACTGCAAGCACGACCGCGAACCCGGCTGCGCCCTGCTCAAGGCCCTGGAAGACGGGCGCATCCAGCAGCAGCGAATGAACAGTTACCGCTCGATCATCGCCAGCCTGCCCCAGGACACGTACTGATCGAACAAACGACTCGTAGGCTTTATCTGTAGGACCGTTCATACGGAAACGTAGGACGGTTCTTTGTTTCAAGCCGTCTATTGCCGGGCTGAATGAATTCACTGATCGTCGCCGCTTTCACCAGAAAGGACGCCTCGTGATGCCTGTATTCATCAGCTACCGCCACCCGGATCGCCTCGACGCGTTCGTGATCAACGAACGGCTCAAGCTCGAAGGCATCAACACCTGCCTCGAATTGTTCGACCCGCAGGCCCGGCAGACCACCGATGACATCTGCACCTTGTTCAACACCAACATCAATGCCTGCACTCATATGATCACGGTCCTCGGCCAGGGCGGTACGGATGAGTGGTGGATCCCGTTCAGCCTCGGCAGCGCCACCCAGTTGAATCGGCGGCTGGCCTTTTACCAATGCGAAGGCAGCCTGCCCGGCTATCTGGAACGCTGGCCGATCCTGACGCGGCGCGAACATATCGACCTGTTCGTCAGCGCCTACCACGACGAGCAGACGTTCCGCCGGGCCATCAGCAAGGATGCGGCCGAGACCAATCGCAACAATGCCGAGTTTTTCCATACCGACCTCAAGGCCCGCCTGCGCCGCGGTTTCTAAGGCAAACCGTGGCCGCTGCAAGAACTGGGCAACGATGGTGTCTGGACGGACCAATCGCTGGCAAGCCAGCTCCCACAAGGTCGGTGTCGAACACAAAATCTGCGGCTGGCTCGGAACCTGTGGGAGCTGGCTTGCCAGCGATGAGGCCATCAGCCACTGCACCATGGAAAAGCCCGCCGGGATCGCTCCGGGCGGGCTTTTCTTTACGGCGCGCTTACTGCTGCTTGCCGGGCTCATCCATCTTCAAGGTACCGTCCTCGAAAATGTTCAGCTTCTGCCGCAGTTCCTGTGGCTGCATCGGTTCCGGTTCAGCTGGCGCAGCAGTGCCCGGCGCCGCCGGCGTACCGTCCGGATTGGTCGCGGGGGCCTGCTGGCCGTCGGGCGCCGACTGTTCGCCCTCGATGGCGCGCTGGGCCTTCTTGGTCAGCACGACAATATCGATACGGCGGTTCACCGGGTTCAGCGGATGCTCGCGGTCGAACAGCGAAGACGAGGCATACCCCACCACCCGCGCCACCTGGCCGTCCGGGTAACCACCGGCGACCAGTGCGCGGCGGGCGGCATTGGCGCGGTTGGCCGAGAGTTCCCAGTTGCCGAACTCGCCGCTGCCGGAATAGGGCTTGGCATCGGTGTGGCCGCTGACACTGATCTTGTTCGGTACCGTCTTGATGGTGTCGGCCATGGCCAGCAGGATGTCCTCGAAATACGGTTTCAGCCGCGCACTGCCCAGGTCGAACATCGGCCGGTTCTCGGCATCGACGATCTGGATGCGCAAGCCGTCCTGGGTAATCTCGAAGAGAATCTGATCCTTGAACTTCTGCAATTCCGGGCTTTGCTCGACCTTGTTCTGCAGTTCCTGCAGGACCAGTTCGAGACGCTCGCGCTCCACCTGCTCGGCGAGGGTCTCGGCCTGTTCGGGGCTGACGATGCTGCTTTCAGGCGTCGTCTCGGCTTTTTGTTCCGGATTGATGGTCTTTTCCGGGGCCAGCTCGGGCGAGCCGCCCAGGTCGATGATGTAAGGCGTACCGCTCTCGGAGAACCCGATCGGATCCTTGAAGTAGCCGGCGATGGCTATCTTCTGTTCAGGCGTGGCCGTGGACAGCAGCCAGAGCACCAGGAAGAACGCCATCATCGCCGTGGCGAAGTCGGCGAAGGCGATCTTCCACGCACCGCCGTGATGGCCGCCGCCGAAGCGCTTGACGCGCTTGATGATAATCGGCTGATTATTTTCCATGGATCAACGACCGCGGACCGCTTGTTCCAGCTCGACGAAGCTCGGGCGGTGCTTCGGATAGAGCACCTTGCGTCCGAACTCCACCGCCAGCGAAGGCGGCATGCCCGAGGCCGAAGCCACCAGGGAAGCCTTGATCGCTTCGTAGGTGTTCAACTCTTCCTTGGCATCGTGGGCCAGGGAGTTGGCCAGCGGGCCGAAGAAGCCGTAGGCCGCGAGAATACCGAAGAAGGTACCGACCAGCGCCGCACCTACGTGCAGGCCGATGGATTTCTGGTCGCCGTCACCAAGGGACGCCATGGTCACCACGATACCCAGTACCGCCGCCACGATACCGAAGCCGGGCATGCCGTCGGCGATGCCGGTCACGGCATGGGACGGGTGCTCCAGTTCTTCCTTCAGGCTCAGCAGTTCCATGTCGAACAGGCCTTCCAGCTCATGGGGTGCCATGTTGCCGGTGGACATGATGCGCAGGTAATCGCAGATGAACGCGGTCATGCGTTCGTCCTTCAGCACCGCCGGGTACTTGGCGAAGATCGGGCTGGCCGCGGCGTCCTCGATGTCGCCCTCGATCGCCATCATGCCTTCGCGGCGGCTCTTGTTGAGGATCTCGTAGACCAGGCCGAGCACTTCTATATAGAAGGCGTGGGAAAAGCGGCTGCTGAACATGCTCAGCGACTTTTTCACCACGTGCATGGTCATATAGCCAGGGTTGGCCTGCAGGAACGCACCGAAGGCAGCACCGCCGATGATCAGCACCTCGAAGGGCTGGATCAGGGCTGCGATCTTGCCGTGGGAGAGCACATATCCGCCTAGCACGCTCGCGAATACGACAATGATGCCGATAATTTTAGCCATAGATAGAAAGCACTTACTGTCGGGGTCTTGGGTGAGGACGGAAGTTAGTAAATCTCTTCTTCTACTTATCGGCAGTTCTGCGCCAGACTATAGCCAGTCAAGGCGAAAAGCCAGCTTGGCCCACTTCCAGCATGCTTAGTGAAACCATCGTGCCAACTACGAATCCGAAGACCCTCGACGCCTGGATCAAACTACTGGACGGTACCCATCTACCGGTCCCTTTCCACAGCCATGACCGGGTGAAAACCGCCGTAGCGGACAGCCGCCGTTCGCTGCGCGATATTGCCGAAGTCATGCAGGATAGCCCGGCCCTGGTCCTTGGGGTGATGCGCGAGGCCAACCGGCACACCCACGCCACCATCGCCGAGCCGGCGGAGAACCTCGAGGTGGCCCTCAACCGCCTTGGCCTGGCCCGGGTCGATGCGTTGATGCAGCGCCTGACCGTCGCTCCCGTCGAGGAGATTCCCCTGGCCTTGCGCCAATTGCAGATGATCAGCCAGCACGCCAGCCAGCAGGCCAGTGGCCTGTTCGCCAGCCGTCTGGCGCGGCTCTGGCAGGACATCCACTGGGGCAGCCTGCTGTTTCTCTCGCCGTTGTGGCCGCTGGCCCTGACCCACCCGCAGTTGCTGGAAGAATGGGAAGTGCGCGTGGTCCATCGCGGCGAGTCGGCGCCGAAAGTCGAACGCGAGCTGTTCGGCGTGCGCCTGCTCGGCCTGTGCCAGGCACTCGCCGAATTCTGGCGCCTGCCCACCTGGGTCACCCAGGGCTATCGCCTGTTGCAGCAAGAGCGCCGCTCGCTGGCCAGGGTCATGCACATCGCCCGGGATCATAAAAGCCCGCTGCGCCAGCAACAGAAACTGGACGCCGACCCGGAGCTGCGCCGCTGGCTGAACCATCCGGCCAATACGGTGATGCTGGCCAACGGCGTGGCCCTGGCAGCCCAGCACGCCTGGACCGGCGTACATATCCAGCGCTGGCAGCAGTTGATCAGCCTGTACCTGCAAGCACCCGTGGAAGATGTCCAGGCGCAGAACCACCAGCAGGCCGCCGCCAGCGCGCGCAAGCACGCCCTGGAAGGCGTGTTCCATCCCGCGCAGATGCTGCTCTGGCCAGCCAATGCGCGCTACATTCCCCGTGGCATGCAGCAGGCCACGACCCCGGATACCAAGGCCCTCGGCGATTGGCGCAAATACTGCGCCGAGCTGCTGACCGAACCGAGCCCGTTTTCCAACGCCATGCACCTGACCGGCTACGCCCGCGAAGCACTGCAGGCCTGCGGGATGAAGCGGGTGCTGCTGTTGATGAGCGACAAGACGCAAAGTTACCTGCGCGTGCATCAACTGGCCGGGCTGCCACAACAGGCGGCCAACCTCACCGTGGCGGTGGAACAGAGCAAATTGCTGCAACGCTTGCTGACCCGCTCGGCACAGTTGCGCCTGACGCCGCAGAACCATGCGCAATTCTCCGCGCTGCTCCCGGGCAGCCTGCGCGCGCTGTTCCGCGGCGAACACCTGTTGCTGCGTTCGCTGTCGAACAACGGCAGGGTCATCATGGTGCTGATAGCCGACCAGGGCGGCGGCCCGTTCTCGGAAGTCAGCGTCGAGGCCTTCGCCAAAACCGCGCAATGCCTGGAGCGCGCCCTCGCCACCTTCAGCAACCGCAGCGCCTGACCCTGCGCTACAATCGCCACCCTCTGTTCCGCTCTGGAGTTCCTGGATGACTGACTTTTCCGGCTTGCCCCTGGTGATCGAACCGGCAGACCTGCAGCCGCGCCTCGCTTCGCCGGAGTTGATCCTGGTCGACCTGACCAGCGCCAACCGCTACGGCAGCGGCCATCTTCCCGGTGCCCGTTTCGTCGATCCCAAGCGCACGCAATTGGGTCAGCCACCGGCACCCGGCCTGGCTCCGGCCAAGGCCGAGCTGGAAAAGCTCTTTGCCGAGCTGGGCCATCGCGCCGACGCTACCTACGTGGTCTACGACGATGAAGGCGGCGGCTGGGCCGGGCGCTTCATCTGGCTGCTGGATGTGATCGGCCACAAGCGCTACCACTACCTCAATGGTGGCGTGCAGGCCTGGCCGGCCAATCTGCTCAGCACCGATGTTCCGGCCCCTGGCACCGCGCCCGTCAGCCTGGAACTGCACGACGAGCCCACCGCCACCCGCGAATACCTGCAAAGCCGCCTGGGCGCCGCCGACTTGGCGATCTGGGACGCACGCAGCCCCGGCGAATACCGCGGCGAGAAAGTCCTCGCCGCCAAGGGCGGGCACATCCCCGGCGCGGTCAACTTCGAGTGGACCGCCGGCATGGACCTGAACGACGCCCTGCGCATCCGCAAGGACATGCCGCAGATCCTCGAACAGCTGGGTATCAGCAAGGACAAGGAAGTGGTCACCCACTGCCAGACTCACCACCGCTCGGGCTTCACCTACCTGGTGGCCAAGCACCTGGGCTACCCGAGGGTCAAGGCGTATGCCGGATCCTGGGGCGAATGGGGCAATCACCCGGACACGCCCGTCGAAGTTTAAGGAATCCCAATGAAATCCCGTTTGTTCATCATCAGCCAGTACCTGCTGCCCCACCACCTGCTCTCGCGCCTGGCCGGCTGCGTCGCCGAGTGCCGCGTGCGCTGGTTCAAGAACGCCTTCACCGCCTGGTTCGCCAAGCGCTACCAGGTGGACATGTCCCAGGCCCTGGTGGAAGACCTCACCGCCTACGAGCACTTCAATGACTTCTTCACCCGCGCCCTGAAGCCAGGCGCGCGCCCGCTGGACCAAACCCCGGGGCAATCCTCTGCCCCGCCGACGGCGCCATCAGCCAGCTGGGTCCGATCGAGCACGGCCGCATCTTCCAGGCCAAGGGCCACAGCTACAGCGCCCAGGAACTGCTCGGCGGCGACCCGGCCAATGCCGCGCCGTTCATGGGTGGCGAGTTCGCCACCGTGTACCTGTCGCCGAAGGACTATCATCGCGTGCACATGCCGCTGGCCGGCACCCTGCGCGAGATGATCTACGTACCCGGCCGCCTGTTCTCGGTGAACCAGACCACGGCGGAAAACGTCCCGGAACTGTTCGCCCGCAACGAGCGCGTGGTCTGCCTGTTCGATACCGAGCGCGGTCCGATGGCCGTGGTATTGGTGGGTGCGATGATCGTCGCCTCGATCGAGACGGTCTGGGCCGGCCTGGTCACCCCGCCGAAACGCGAGCTGAAAACCTTCCGCTACGACGAAGCCTCCCGCGCCCCGATCCATCTGGAAAAAGGTGCCGAACTGGGCCGTTTCAAGCTGGGTTCGACCGCCATCGTGCTGTTCGGCCCTGATCAGGTGAAGTGGGCCGAAGGCCTTGGCGCCGGCTCGCCGGTGAGCATGGGCCAGGGCCTGGCCCTGCCGGTGGCTTCGCAAGCCTGAGACGCGTAACGCAAACCGCCCCCGATCAAGGGGGCGGTTGCTTTTAGGCTCTGTACGAAAAATCTTGAGACAAAGGTCAAGCGCCTTCGCGGTCGCGCATGCCCAGCAGGTAGAGCACGCCGTCGAGGCCGAGGGTGGAGATCGCCTGCCTGGCCGACTGGCGCACCAGCGGCTTGGCCCGGAACGCAACGCCCAGGCCGGCGATCGCCAGCATCGGCAGGTCGTTGGCGCCGTCGCCGACAGCGATGGTCTGTTCCATCTGCAGGCCTTCCTTGCGTGCCAGCTCGACCAGCAGATCGGCCTTGCGCTGGGCATCGACGATCGGCTCGATGGCAACGCCAGTGACCTTGCCGTCCACCACTTCCAGTTCGTTGGCGAACACGTAGTCGATGCCCAGCTTGGCTTGCAGTTGCTTGGCGAAATAGGTGAAGCCGCCGGAGAGGATGGCGGTCTTGTAGCCGAGGCGCTTGAGTTCGGCGAACAGGGTTTCGGCACCCTCGGTCAGGCGCAGCGAGGCGCCGATGTCGTCGAGGACCTTGACGTCCAGGCCCTTGAGCAACGCCAGGCGCTCCTTGAAGCTGGCGCGGAAGTCCAGTTCGCCGCGCATGGCGCGCTCGGTGATCTCCGACACCTGCTCGCCTACACCGGCCGCCTTGGCCAGTTCGTCGATCACCTCGGCCTCGATCAGCGTCGAGTCCATGTCGAACACCGCCAGGCGGCGGTTGCGGCGGAACAGCGAATCCTGCTGGAAGGCGATATCGACGTTGAGTTCCTGGGCCACGCTGAGGAACTCGGCACGCAGCGCCTGCGGATCGGCCGGCTCGCCACGCACGGAAAACTCGATGCAGCCCTTGCCCTGCTCCGCTGGCGTATCCAGCGCCACCCGGCCGGACAGGCGATCGATATGGTCGATGTTCAGGCCGTACCTGGCGGTGATCGAGCTGACACGCTGCAACTGCTCGGCGGTGACCTTGCGGGTCAGCAGGGTCACGATGTGCCGAGGCTTGCCCTGGTTGGCCACCCAATTGCAGTAATCGTCTTCCGACACCGGGGTGAAGCGCACCTGCTGGTTCAGTTCGTAACCGGTGAACAGCAGGTCCTTGAGCACCGAGGAAGCCTGCCCGGTGCCGGGAATCTCGACGAGAATGCCGAACGACAGGGTGTCGTGGATCACCGCCTGGCCAATATCGAGGATGTTCACACCGCCACGGGCCAGAACGCCGGTAATGGCTGCGGTCAGGCCCGGACGGTCCTCACCGGTGATGTTGATCAAGACGATTTCGCGCAAGACGGGCTCCAGGACATGCAAAAAATGCGCATTCTACCGCCTTTTGCGGACCATCGGGCGCAGTCGATGCTTTGCCGTCTCAAGGCCGCTCGCTATACTGCGCAGCAATTTCTCCGTCATAAAGAGCCGCGCTCAGTGAACCGGCCCACGCCCGTCAAAACCGACAATTTCTTCCTGCTGATCTTCCGTGCCTTGCGTCAGCGTCGCGTGCCACTGGCATTGCGCATCGCCTGCCACAACATTTTCCTGGTTGCCCTGGCGCTGGTGATCTACGCCTGCGTGATGGGTTTGCAGTTCAAGGAAGCCATGCACGAGCAGGCCGATGCCCTGGGGCAGAGCCTGACCACCCAGACCGCGACCTCGGCCACCGAGCTGCTGGTGTCCAACGACATCCTCAGCCTCAACGTGCTGCTCGGCAACCTGGTGAAGAACCCGCTGGTGGCCCACGCCGCCATCTACAGCGTGGACAACCGCATCCTCGCCGAAGCCGGCCAGCGGCCGAAGAACAGCCTGCTGGGCGAGGCCGAAGGCCTGTACCAGACCAAGATCACATTCCAGGACGTCACTGCCGGGCAGTTGCGCATCAGCCTGGACATGAGCCAGTTCCAGCAGCCGATGACCATCAGCATGCAGAGCATGGGCATCCTTGCCGGTATCCTGCTGGCACTGGCATTGACCATGAGCCTGCGCCTGGGTCGCTTCATCTCCACGCCTCTGCTGCAACTGCGGGTGTGGCTGCGGGACCTGGACGAATACACGCCGGCCACCGAGCGCCAGGACGAAATCGGCGACCTTGCCCGCCAGTTGCATTCACGTTTCGCCCCGCCGCCGAAGCCGGTCGAGCCGGAGCCTGAAATCGAGGACGATTTCGAAGAGGAAGCCGAGCCGTTCGAGGTACGCGACCTGCGTGATCCGCACTTCGATGAAGCGCCCGCCGTGGTGCGTACGCCCAAGCGCGTGGTGGAAGCTGAAGAAGACGAGGACGACGACGCCTTTGCCGACCTGCGTGACGATGTCGCCCCGTCTCCCGGCCCGCTCGCCAACAAGTCCGCCGCCGCGCGCGAACCCGGCAAAAGCGCCGTGCTCGCCGTGCAGCTGGGCTCGCAGGAGCAACTCCGCCGCCTGCCCCGCGCACGCCTGACCGAGCTGCTGGAGCGCTACCGCGACTGCCTGGACCAGGCCGCCTCGCTGTACGAAGGCGAGGTGCAGACCCTCAACGATGGCAGCACCCTGTTGCTGTTCCACAGCCAGGACAGCGGCGACGACTACCTGACCAATGCCATCTGCTGCGGCGAGCTGCTCCGCGCCCTCGGCCATGCCTTGCAGGTGGAGGTGGCCGACAGCGGCATCACCCTGCAACTGCAACTGGGCCTCGCCCTGGGCGAAGACCTGCATGGCCTGAGCCAGATCGACCTGCTGCTGACCGAAAAGGCCCAGGATGCCCTGGCCCTTTCGCAGCACAGCCGCAACCTGCTGCTGGTGGAACGCAGGATCAGCGATGACGCGCTGATTCGCCAGCGTGCGCGGATTCGTCCGATTGCCAGTCCCGAGGGCGCCTGCTGCGTAGAGCGCTTGATGGAGCCTTATCCATCGATGCTGGAACGGCAACTGGCGCGCATGCATGAGCGCCAGGTGAAGAACTGATAGCTGCAATGCGGCCAGTGCGGGATCAAATCCCCGTACTGGCCTGTTGCAGCCCCGACTCCGGCACGCTCACCGCGGTTTCCAACCGCGGCGTACCTTCGGGCACCCAGTCGTAGTTCACCGGCAAGGCGCGGTACACCCAGTTGCTGATGGCCTCGCTGCCCGGTGCGTTGCCCAGGTAGGGGCTGACGTATTCCCAGACGATTTCGCCGCTGGCAGTGACCTGGAAGAAGCGCCCGTTCATGCCCTCGTCGATCAGCGTGTTGCCGTTGGGCAAACGCCGGGCGCTGCTGATGAACGAGCTGTAGAAGGCCCAGCCCGGCTGCCGGGAATTGGCGGCGCTGTATTGCCAGACGATTTCATTCTTGATCGGGTCGATCTCCAGCACCCGGGAGCCGGCGATCAGCCCCAGGGGCACCGAGGGGTACCCGGCGCTGCCCTGGTTGTCGAACACCAGCAGGTGGCCGGCCCCTGGCAAGCCGGCGGGAATGATGTGGGCGTCATGCTGGCCGACGAACTGGTCCACCGGGCGCGGCACCTTGGCTGCGGTCCTGGGGTTGATCGGCGCCAGGTTCGGCCCAAGGCGCCAGACCACCTTGCCGCTGTGCTTGTCGAGGATGGCGATGAAATTGGCGTTGCGCGAATCGATCAGCAGGTTGTCCGGGGCGAAGCGTTTGTCACCACCGTCGAACCAGCGGTTGGGCCCCACTACGCTGAGGTTGTTGATGTGCAGGTAGTCCGGGTTGTCGGTGCCGTACACCAGCTTCAGTTGCGCCGGGGTAAAGCCGAACTCCCCGAGGTGCTCGGAGGCCAGCCACTGCCATTTGACCTGGCCGTCGGGGCTCACTTCATAGATTGCATCATCGATCACCTGGGGCACCTTGAACCCCGCCACCTTGTGCACCTTGTTGGCCAGTACCAGGGTGTTGCCGTTGCTCAGGCGACGCTGGTCGTGGTGCTGCTGGGCAGCGCCACCCGGGGCCTGGTCGCCCCACTGCCAGAGCACCTTGCCGTTCCAGTCCAGCTCGCCGACGCTCTGGTTGCCCAGGCCGTTGCCGGCCGAGCCCAGAGGCCCGGGCTCCTTGTCCTTGAGTTGCAGTAGCACCCGGCCGCGCTCGCCGCCCACCAGTTGCGGATCGATGATCGCCGAGGGGAAGCCGGCTTGCGGCCACTGCTTCACCTCGTTGCCGTTCATGTCGATCAGGTGGGTCTTTTTATCGGCGCCGCTGAAGATCACGTACTGGTTATAGGCCTTGGCCGGATCGTAGCGGGTCACGCCGGTGGGATAGACGCTGGGGGCGGCCTGCACCGCCGAAGCCAGCAGGGTGACGGTGATCAGCAAGGGCAAAGCGGATTTGACGCGCATGACGAGTACTCCTGTTCAGGTCGAAAGGCGCCGGCAGACCCGGCGCGAGGGGCGTGAAGCCGGGTTTCAGAAGTCGTAGCGGCCCGTTACGCCAAGCGTGCGCGGGGTGCCCGGCAGGCCTTCGTAACCGCCGTTGCCGGCGGTCCAGAGGGTGGTGTAGTAGGTCTTGTCGAAGGCGTTCTTCAGCCACAGCGAGACATCCCACTGGCCCTGTTCGTAGTTGCCGCGCAGGCCGGTGGAAAGGTTGACCACGGCGTAGCTGGGGATCTGCCCGTAGGCGGAATCTTCCACGGTACCCACGGCCTTGGAACGGAAGGCGTAGCTGGCGGTGACGTACTCTTCCAGGCCGTTGTCCAGGTTCCATTTGTATTCGCCGTTGGCGTTGCCGATCCATTTCGAGGCGCCGACCACCTGGTGGCCGCTGAGGTCGCAGGAGGCCGGTGCCCCCGGACGCAGGCTGACTTCCGGCGGGCACGGCGCATCCTTGTAGGACAGGTAGCGCACGTCGTTATACGAGCCGTTGATGTTCAGGGTCAGGCCACGGATCGGCACCAGGGTGCTTTCCACTTCCACCCCGCGCGAGCGCACCGAACCGGCGTTGGTCAGGTACTGCACGCGGTTGGCGTTGTCGTAGGCATTGGTCTGGTAGCCGTTGACCTGGGTCCAGAACAGGTTGGCGTTGAGTTGCAGGCGGCGATCCCAGAGGGTGCTCTTGAACCCCAGCTCGGCGTTGTTGGCGCGCTCGGTGCCGATCAGCAGCGAGTCGGCGCCGGCGGTCGGCGCCGAGCCCACGACCAGGTTGACCCCGCCGGACTTCTCGCCGTGGGACAGGGTGGCGTAGCCCAGCAGGTCATCGGTGAAGCGGTAGCTGAGGTTGAGCAGGCCCGAAGGGCTGGTGCTGTACTGGTTGAGGTCGCCGGAATCATAGGCCCCGGCACGACCGCGACGGGCGTTGGCGGCGGCACCGGCCACCGCCGCGCCCCCCAGCGGCGCGTTGCGGCTGACCCAGGCGCTTTTTTCCTCGTAGGTGCCGCGCAGCCCGGCGGTGAAATCCAGGCGCTCGGTCAGGTGCCAGGTGCCCTGGCCGAACAGGGCGAAGCTGTTGGTCTGGATATGCCCGTTGCCGATGCTGGTGACGTTGCTCAGGGCCCCGGCCGGGGTACCGTTCCAGATATCCGCCTGGGGCCCGTAATAGGCGAAGGACTTGTTGTCCAGGTCGGAGCCGAAGTAGTAGGCCCCCAGCACGTAGTCGAAGGAGCCGCCAGTGGGCGAAGCCAGGCGGAATTCCTGCGACCACTGTTTGTCTTCCACCGAAACCCCGGCGTTGTAGGTAGCCGGCACATTGAGGCCGTCGTCGTTGCGCGGGGTGAAGTTCCACCAGCGGTAGGAACTGACCGAGGTCAGGGTGAAATCGCTGGGCAAGGTCCAGTTGGCCTCCAGGGACGTGCCGCCCTGGAACACCGTGACATGCTGGTCGTTGTCCAGGTTGACCTTGCGGTGCGAGCCGTTGACCAGTGTCGCACCGGCCGCCGCCGCGCGGGATTCGTAGACGTTGGTGCCGTTGATGGTCGGGCCGGTGCTGTACAGCACCCGGGTGCCGGCACTGGAGTCCTCTTCGTTGTAGTCACCGATCCAGCGCAGGTTGAAGCTTTCATTGGGCTTGTACAGCAGTTGCCCGCGAAAGCCCTGGCGCGATCCGCCATTCAGGTCGTGGCCGTCGAACTCGTTCTTAATGTCGCCGTCACTGCGGGTGCGGTAGGCGGAAATACGCCCGGCCAGCTCATCACTCAGCGGTCCGGAAAGAGTGCCCTTGGTCTGGAAGTAGCCATCCTCGCCGAGGGAGGCCTCGATGCTGCGTTCCGGGGTGAAGCTCGGCGCGCGGGTACTGATGTTGATCACCCCGGCGGTGGTGTTCTTGCCGAACAGGGTGCCCTGGGGGCCGCGCAGCACTTCAAGTTGCTCGATGTCCATCAGGTCGAACACCGCCATGCCCGGCCGCCCCAGGTAGACGTTGTCGAGGTACAGCCCGACGCTGCCTTCCAGGCCATCGCTGGCCGGGTTGTTGCCCAGGCCGCGGATCGACACGCTGGATTGGCGCGCATGCATGTAGGCGACGTTGACGCTGGGCACCAACTGCTGCAGATCCTGAATGCGATACACCCGCTGGCTTTCCAGTGCCTGGCCGCCCACCACGCTCATGGGCGTGGGCACGTTCTGCGAGCTTTCCTCGCGGCGCCGCGCGGTCACGGTCACGGTCTGCAACTGGCCATCGTCGGCCTTGGCCTTGCTGGCGCTGCTCTTGACCGGCGCGTTATCCGGCGCCTGGGCGTCTTCGGCCCAGGTCGGCGTCCAGCTTGCGCTGCCGGCCAACAACAGCGCCAGGGGCAGGCGTTTGAGCCGCCGGGGCGAGAGAGGTGAAGCGAGTGACAACGGGCTCATGAGCGGCTCCTGGCGGGAAAATATACGGGCTCGTATATTCCACAAAGTTATTTATTTATGTTTTTACAAATATTTACTGCATAAGAGATTGCCTTTATAAGGAGTCGACCTAATGCATAGCCAATGCATTTCCCCGATATTTTTTTGTGAAAAATGCATATCGACCTGCGCCAGCTCCGACACTTCATCGCCATCGCCGAACAGCGCAGCTTTGTTGCGGCTGCAGCGGCGGTAAACCTCTCGCAATCGGCCTTCAGCCGCAGCATCCAGGCCCTGGAACACAGCGTCGGTTGCCAGTTGGTGGACCGCGGACGCAAGGACCTGGCGCCAACCAAGCAGGGCCAGTTGCTGCTGGAGCACGCGCGCCGGCTGGTCAGCGGCGCCCAGCAGATGGCCAACGAGATCAGCCAGTTCAATGGCCTGGAGGCGGGGGAACTGCGTTTCGGCTGCGGCCCGGCGCCGGCCTCGGGATTGATCCCCCGGGCCATCGGCAGCTTTATCGGGCGCTACCCCAAGGCCCGGGTGCAGTTCCAGGTGGATGACTGGCAAAGCCTGAGCAAGCGCCTGCTCAGTGAAGAGTTCGAGTTCTTCGTTGCCGACACCCGCCACTTCGAGGCCGACCCGGACTACCTGACCCAGCGCCTGCGCCCGCGCAAATGGCATTTCTGCTGCCGCGCCGGGCATCCGCTGGCCCAGCGCGACAGCGTCAGCGCCAGCGAACTGATGAGCTACCCGCTGGCGGTGACCATCCGCCCGCCGAACCTGCGCAAAGTCATCGTCGACCTGAGCGGCAAGCCGGACTTCACGCCCAATGTGGAGTGCGAGAACAGCTACAGCTTGCTGGGAGTGGTACTGCGCTCGGACGCCATCGGCATCGCCGGTTCCTACAGCGACGCGTTGCACAACGCCAAGGGCGAACTGGTGTGCCTGAAGGTCGATGGCCTGGCCGACGACCTGGAAGAGCTCTACACCCGCTACGGCATCGTCAGCCGCGCCGGCTACCGGCTGTCGCCCCTGGCAGCGGCAATGATCGACGAGATCAAGCGCACCGACGAGCAGGACGAGGAAGTACGCAGCCTGGACAACCTCGCGGTCTGAGCCGGCTTGCCAGCGCCGGCAGAAGCCGCGGAGCCACGGCCCCGCATTGCATGAAACGCATCATGGCTATTCGGCAAATGCGCTTGCCGGAAGCCCCCGCCGAAGGCGAAAAACCTCGCCTGTCTTTCCTTCGGTGAATCTCATGTCAAATAGCCTTCCACCCGTGCGCAACGTGCTCTACATCATGTGCGACCAACTGCGCCGGGATTACCTGTCGTGCTACGGCCACCCGCACCTGCATACGCCGAACATCGATCGCCTGGCCGCGGCCGGGGTGCGCTTCAGCCGCGCCTATACCCAGGGCACCATCTGCGGCCCGTCGCGCATGTCGGCCTACACCGGGCGTTACGTCAGCAGCCATCAGGTGGCCTGGAACGCCGTGCCCCTGCCCCTGGAAGAACTGACCCTGGGCGACTACCTGCGGCCCCACGGCATCCGCACCGCGCTGGTGGGCAAGACCCACGCCACACCCAACCTCGACGCCCTGCAACGCCTGGCCATCGATCCCGACAGCGCCCAGGCCGAGGCGCTCAACGAGGTCGGCTTCGAACCCTACCTGCGTCACGACGGCATCTACCCCGACGACCCGATCTTCGACGACAAGCGCGATGCCGCGCCCTACACCCATTACCTGCGCGGGCTCGGCTACGACGGGGTCAACCCCTGGCACGACTGGGCCAACGCCGGGGCCGGCGAGCAGGGGCAGATCCTCAGCGGCTGGAAGATGCGCAACGCCCACCTGCCGGCCCGGGTCGCCGAAGAACACTCGGAAACCGTCTACACCACCGACCGCGCCATCGCCTTCATCAACGAGCAGGGCGAGCAACCCTGGTGCCTGCACCTGTCCTACATCAAGCCGCACTGGCCCTACATCGCGCCAGCGCCCTACCACGCCCTGTATGGCCCCGACCAGGTCATCCCGGCGGTGCGCGCCGCACCCGGGCAGCTTAGCGACCACCCGGTCTACCACGCCTTCCGCCAGCATGAAGAGAGCCTGAATTTTTCCCGGGATGAAGTGCGCCTGAACGTGGTGCCGACCTACATGGGCCTGATCAAGCAAGTGGACGATCAACTGGGCCGGCTGCTGGACTTGCTGCAGAGCAACGGCCGTTGGGACGACACCCTGATCGTCTTCACCAGCGACCACGGTGACTTCCTCGGCGACCACTACCTGGGAGAGAAGGAGTTCCTGCTGGAGCCGGCGGTGGGCGTGCCACTGATCGTCCGCGACCCGCGGGCGGCAGCGGACAACAGCCGTGGCAGCGTGGACGAGCGCCTGGTAGAAACCATCGACGCCCTGCCGACGTTCCTCGATGCCCTGGGCCTGCCGGGCGCCGACCACCGTCTGGAGGGCCGCTCGCTGATCCCGCTGCTGCACGGCGCGACACCGGACTGGCGCCGCTACGCCATCAGCGAATACGACTATGCCTTCCAGGCCCCGGCCCGGGAGCGCCTGGGCCAGCCCATCGACCGTTGCCGCATGACCATGGTGCGCAGCGAGCGCTGGAAGTACCTGGCCTATGACGGCTTGCGTCCACAGCTGTTCGACCTGGACAACGATCCCCATGAACTCCATGACCTGGGAGCCAACCCGGCCTATGCCGCCGTGCGTGAAGAGCACCTGGGGTATCTGCTGGAGTGGCTGCGCGGCCTGAAGCGCCGCACCACCATCAGCCATGAAGAGATCGACCTGCGCGGCCAGCGTTTCCGCTATGGCGAACCGGAAAGCGAAAAGCTGGTGCAGATCGGCGTGTGGTAAGCCGAACCGCCCTGTGGGGGTTCACCCGCGATTGCGGTGGTGACTTCATCATAGCAATCGCGGGTAAACCCACAGTGACCGTGTCGGGCACAAAACCTGCGGCTGGCCGAGGAACCTGTGGGAGCTGGCTTGCCAGCGATAGCAATAGTGGCCACACCACCGCAATCGCGGGTAAACCCCCACAGGGTACGCGTCGTGCCTTGAAACTGTTCTCTGCTCGACAGCGCAGCCTGAAGGCCGGGCGGCCCCCCCACAAGCTCCTCACAAATCAAAGAGTCAAAGGGCTTCCGGGTCAAAGGCCCTTGATGGTCTGGCTGCGCTGGCCGTGGACACCCACCGGGACGTCGCCCTTGAGGGTCACGCGGCGTACGATACGGTCCTGGGTGCCATAGTCGTCCACGGCGTAATGCTGGGTCGAGCGGTTGTCCCAGATCGCCACGTCACCGGCGCTCCAGCGCCAGCGCACGGTGTTTTCCAGGCGGGTCACATGGCTTTGCAGCAGGTTGAACAGGTGCGCCGAATCGGCCTGGGAATAGCCCTTGATGCGCTTGACGAAATGCCCCAGCACCAGGCTCTTTTCGCCACTCTCCGGGTGCACCCGGACGATCGGGTGCTCGGTCTCGTACACCGTGGAGGTGAAGACCTTGCGGTAGCGCTCCAGCTTCTGCGCCGAAACGTCGGGCTTGGCCCCGGCGTAGTCGTACTCGTTGCTGTGCACCGCCCAGAGTCGATCCGCCAGCTCGCGCAGTTCTGCCGGGAGTTCGTTGTACGCCGTGGCGGTGTTGGCCCACACGGTGTCGCCACCGGAGGCCGGGGCCACCACCGAACGCAGGATCGAGGCTTTCGGGTAGGCATCGACGAAGGTCACGTCGGTGTGCCAGGAGTTGGCCCGCTGGCCTTCGGCACCGTCCAGCTCCAGCAGGTAGCGGGTGCCGTCACGCACCGGCACGGTGGGGTGGGCCACCGGCTCGCCCAGTAGTTGCGAGAAGGCTTCCTGGCTCTGGTCGTCGAGATGACCCTGGCCACGGAAGAAGATCACCTTGTACTGCACCAGCGCCTGCTGGATGGCGTCCACGGTGGCGGCGTCCAGTTCGCCGGACAGTTGCACGCCACGGATCTCGGCGCCGATGCGACCGGCCACCGGGTGGATATCAAGGGCATGGACAGCGGGTTCAACGGCTAGGACGGCATTGCTCATCAGATACACCCTCATCGACTGCTTACGGTTGGAACCGCCGCGAAACAACGCTCTATCCATATTCACTTTGCGTCTAATGGAAAGTTCGATGCTTCGCCTGCGGAATAAGAGTTTCCATTTAAGGCTTCAGCCCTGACTCGCCGCAAATACCTTCGGACTATTTTTCAGATGCCGGGAAAGCATGTCGAAACAGGCGTTCGGCCGGTGCTCAAAGACCGGCAGCCGCCAACTGCGGCGCCACCCAGGCATCGACCTTGAACGGCTTGCGGATCAAGCGTTCCTTGGCCGCCAGGTCCACCGAGTCCTGCAATTTGCCGAGGAACACCGGGTCGAGGGTCGAGGGGAAGATCTCGCTCAGGCGCTGGTCCTTGAGGTCTTCCTGCAGGATCACCGGCGGGTAGCTGGCCAGGCCCGACACCAGCTGGATATAGGCTTCCTTGTTGCTGTCCTGGGTCAGCCACGCTACGGCCTGCTGCTGTGCCTTGAGCAGTTTCGCCACGGCTTCGGGGTGCTCGTCGACAAACTTGCCGGCGCCCACCAGCACGCTCTGCACACTGCCGGCACCGCCCAGGTCCTTGGTGCTCAGGGGCAGTTCGGCCAGCCCCTTGCTGCGCAGGGCCGAAAGTCCGGTGCTGCCCCAGGAGGCGTCGATCTGCTTGGCCGCCAGGGCCGCAATCGCCGCGTTGAAGTCGAGGTTGACCACTTTCAGGTCCTTCTCGCTGAGGCCGCGGCTGGCCAGGGCCGCGTCGAACGACAGTTGCGTAGCGGTACCACGGAACACCGCCACGCGCTTGCCCTTGAGGTCTTCCAGGGTCTTGATCCCGGAGCCCGGCACCACGCCCAGGTAATGCTTGATGCCGCGGGCCGAGGCGCTAAGCAAGCGCGTATCCAGGCCATTGGACTTGCCGATGATGGCCGCCAGGTCGCCGAGATAGGCCAGGTCCACCTGGCCGTTGGCGAAGGCCTCGTTGATCACCGGGCCTGCGCCCTTGAAGAAATTCCACTGGATCTTGATGCCCTGGTCGGCGAAGGCCTTTTCGTAGATCTGTTGCTGGCGCAGCACATCCACCACCCCGCCACCGCTGTGCTGGGTCCCGGCGCTGAGGTCGGGCACGGCGATGCGGATTTCCTTGAGTTCGGCAGCCTGGGCCAGCAGCGGCAGGCAACCCAGGAGCCCGGCCAAGGCCGGCGCGGCGAACAGGCTGATTACGCGTTTGAAGGGAAGGTTCATGGGTGCGGCTCCTGAAGACCAAGGCTGTGAGGAGCAGAAGGTAGGCACGAAATCGACAAACATTTAAATACTATAAGTTCACATTTTAATAACCATATTGAATAAACCAGCTATCACGGACGCCTCCGAGGATATGCAGGAGACACATGAAAAATATTCTTCAAATGCATTGGATGCGTGTCGGTAAAGAAGCCTTAAATGGCTTTTCTTATCTCTTAATAGTATCGATAAGAACTTTACTAGAAGCATAACGAATAAACCGTAGGCGCCGCCCTGCCGGCCAGGAGGCCCGCAGGCCCAGCGCCTACGCCATCGTTCCATGCCATGCAGAACCCGACGACGGAGGTCATCCATGGCCCGTGTTTCCCTGCTCAGCCTGCCCTTGGCGGCACCGTCCAACGGACGCCCGGGCTGGCCCGCCATCCATCAGCGCCTGCTGCCCTGGCTGCTGCCCCTGAGCCTGTTCGTTTTGTGGTGGCTGGCCAGCCGCAACCTGTGGATGAGCGAGCAGATCCTGCCGGCCCCGGCGCTGGTCTGGAGCAGCGCCCTGGAGCTGGGCCGGGGCGATCTGTGGAGTCATTTGGCGATCAGCCTGCAGCGCCTGGCCTGGGGCGTCCTTGCGGGCATTGCCGCCGGCGCCCTGCTGGGTGGGGCGCTGGGCTTCAGCCGGCGCCTGGAGCGACTGGTTTACCCCACCTTCGCCGCCTTGGCGCAGATTCCGACCCTGGCCTGGATTCCGCTGTTCATGGTGTTTTTCGGCATCGACGAAATGCTCAAGCTGGTCGTGCTGGTCAAAGCCGTGGTGGTTCCCGTGACCGTGCACACCCTGGTGGGCGTGCGCGACGCCCAGCCCAGGCTGCGGGAAGCTGCCGCAGTGCTGCGCCTGCCTCCCGCGCTGCTGATCCGGCGCCTGGTGCTGCCCGCCGCGCTGCCGGCGTTCATGGCCGGCGTGCGCCTGGCCCTGGCCACCGGCTGGACCTCGCTGCTGGCGGTGGAACTGCTCGCCTCCAGCGAAGGCATCGGCTACCTGATGGTCTGGGCACGCCAGTTGTTCATGCTGGACATCGTGTTCGTGTGCATCCTGGTGATCGGCGTACTCGGCGTGGGCATGGACCGCGGTATCGGCTGGCTCGACCGCACACTGGTGCACTGGCCGCACCCGGCCACCGCCGCCCTGGGCCGTGGTCCGCGCTATCAGGGCTGGCAGCGCCTGCAACCCTGGCTGCTGCCCCTGGCCTTGCTGGCCCTGTGGCAGCTGGCAAGCGCAGGGCAGTGGGTGGACGCCAATATTCTGGTCAGTCCGCTGCTGGTACTAAGCACCACTGTCGACGGCCTGCGCGACGGCAGCCTGCTGAGGGGCATGGGGCTGAGCCTGGGGCGCGCCCTTGGCGGCCTTGCCCTCGGCGGCGGGCTGGGCCTGGCCCTGGGCTTGCTGCTGGGAATGTCGCGCCTCGCTGAACGGCTGCTGGGACCGACCCTGGCCGCCCTCCGCCAGATCGCCATTTTCGCCTGGGTACCGCTGCTCACCGCCTGGTTCGGCCTGGGGGAACTGGCCAAGTGGGTGTTCGTCGCCATGGCCGCGTTCTTCCCGCTGTTCATCGCCACCCAGCGCAGCGTCGCCCAGCTCTCGCCGCAACTGGCCGAAGCCGCCCAGGTGCTGCGCCTGAACCTCTGGCAACGGCTGCGCCGGCTGGTGTTGCCCGGTGCGGCGCCGGGCATCTTCGCCGGCCTGCGCATCAGCCTGATCTACGCCTGGATGGGCACCATCGGCGCGGAATACTTCATGCCCTCCAATGGCGGCATAGGCAGTCAGATGATCAGTGCCCAGCAACTGCTGCGCATGGACCTGATCATGGCCGGCATGCTCCTGGTGGGCTTGACCGGGGCCCTGCTCAATCGCCTGGGCCTACAACTCGAAACCCGCGCTACCCGCTGGAGACACGCATGAACGCACCCCTGGTCAGTTTCAATCACGTGGGCAAGACCTTCGCCGTCGCCGGTGGCGAGGTGGAGGCGATCCGCGAATTCAACCTGGACATCGCCGAGGGCGAATTCGTCGCCATCGTCGGCTCCAGCGGCTGTGGCAAGTCCACCCTGCTGCGCCTGCTGATCGGCCTGGACACCGAGTTCCGCGGCGAAATCCGGGTCGACGGCCAACGGGTCAGCGGCATCGGCAGTGAACGCGGCATCGTGTTCCAGGAGCATCGCCTGTTCCCCTGGCTGACCGTGGCCGAGAACATCGGCCTGGGCCTGGTCAACGAGCCGTTGAGCGCCGCCGAACACCAGCGGCGGATCGGCGATTTCATCGAGCTGGTTGGGCTCAAGGACTTTGCCCGGGCCTATCCCCATCAGCTTTCCGGCGGTATGGCGCAGCGGGTGGCGATTGCCCGCGGGCTGGTGGCCAGCCCGCGCATCCTGCTGCTGGACGAGCCCTTCGGCGCGCTCGACGCCCTGACCCGCCAGCAGATGCAGGACGAACTGCTGGCAATTCGCGAGCGGGCCAGAATCACCACGGTGCTGGTGACCCACGATGTCGAGGAAGCGATTTTCCTGGCCGATCGGGTGGTGGTGATGGAGCCGCGCCCGGGACGGATCAAGCACGTGGTTCAGGTGAACCTGCCACACCCGCGCCAGCGCAGCGGTTTCGACTTTCACCAACTGCGCGAAGAACTGCTCCACGAACTGACCAGCGACGATCACTACCAGGCCCCGCCGCCGGTGCAGATCCGCGACCTGCCCTTGACCTTCATTGCCTGCTGAACAGGAGTGCCGCGATGACGCAACGCCCCAACTTTCTGGTGATCCTGGCCGACGACCTGGGTTTCTCCGACCTCGGCGCCTTCGGTGGCGAGATCGCCACGCCGAACCTCGATGCCCTGGCCTTCAATGGCCTGCGCCTGACCGATTTCCATACGGCCCCGACTTGCTCGCCGACCCGCTCCATGCTGCTCACCGGCACCGACCACCACATTGCAGGGATCGGCACCATGGCCGAAGCCCTGACCCCGGAACTGATCGGCAAGCCGGGCTACGAGGGCTACCTCAACGACCGCGTGGTGGCCCTGCCAGAGCTATTGCGCGAAGCCGGCTACCAGACCCTGATGAGCGGCAAATGGCACCTGGGCCTGACCGCCGAGCGCGCGCCCCATGCCCGGGGTTTCGAGCGTTCGTTCTCGCTGCTGCCAGGGGCGGCCAACCACTACGGCTTCGAGCCGACCTACGACGAACACACGCCCGGGCTGCTGAAATCGACCCCGGCGCTGTACATCGAGGACGACCGTTTCATCGATGAACTGCCGGCGGATTTCTATTCCTCCGATGCATTCGGCGACAAGCTCCTGCAGTACCTGAAAGAGCGCGACCAGAGCCGGCCGTTCTTCGCCTACCTGCCGTTCTCGGCACCTCATTGGCCGCTGCAGGCACCCGAGGAGATTGTCGCCAAATACCGCGGCCGCTATGACGCCGGCCCCGAGGTGCTGCGCCGCGAGCGCCTGGAAAAACTCAAGGCCCTGGGCCTGATCGATAGCGAAGTCGAGCCCCATCCGCTGCTCAACCTCAACGCCGAGTGGGATGCTCTCAGCGATGAGCAACGGCAGCTGTCGGCGCGGGCCATGGAGGTGTATGCGGCGATGGTCGAGCGCATGGACTGGAACATCGGCCGGGTGGTGGACTACCTGCGCCAGCAGGGCCAACTGGACAACACCCTGATCCTGTTCATGTCAGACAACGGCGCCGAGGGCGCGCTGCTGGAAGCCTTCCCCAAGTTCGGCCCGGAGCTTTTGACCTACCTCAACCAGCACTACGACAACCGCCTGGAGAACATCGGCCGGGCCAACTCCTACGTCTGGTACGGCCCGGCCTGGGCCCAGGCGGCCACCGCGCCGTCGCGGCTGTTCAAGGCGTTCACCACCCAGGGCGGGATTCGCGTGCCGGCGCTGCTGCATTACCCGCAACTGCCGCTCAAGGGGCAGATCAGCCACGGTTTCGGCACGGTGATGGACATCACCCCGACCCTGCTCGACCTTGCCGGCGTGCGCCACCCCGGCAAGCGCTGGCACGGGCGCGATGTCGCACCGCTGCGGGGCAAGTCCTGGCTGGGCTTTCTCTCGGGCGAAACCGCCCAGGTGCATGATCAGCACACCGTGACGGGCTGGGAGCTGTTCGGCCGCAGGGCGATTCGCCAGGGCCAATGGAAGGCGGTGTACATCCCGGGGCCGGTGGGCCCGGCAACCTGGCAGTTGTACGACCTGGGCCGGGATCCGGGAGAGATTCACGACCTCGCCCGGGAGCAGCCGGACAAGCTGCGCACCCTGCTGCAAGAGTGGCAACGCTATGTGGATGAAACCGGAGTGATCCTCAGCGAATCGCCGTTCCAGCCAGACTGAGCCGGCGAACGCTGATCGTCGTGGCTCAGAAGCGGAACACTTCCATATCGGTACGAATCGGCGAAGCCATGGGAATCTTTGGCTTCTCCGGCTCCTTGCGTACCTGAACAGGTGCCGCCGGTTTCTTCGCCGGCGCCTCTTCCGCCAGCGCCGGCTGGTTGGCCAATGGCTTGAGCGCAGTGCTCAGTTGCTCGGCCAGCTTCTGCAGCAACTGGCCCTGGGCCTGGACCTGCGCCGCCGAACTGCCCGCGTGCGGCTGTTCGAGGTGCACGATGCGGTTGTCCCGCACTTGGCCACGACGGTCCAGCAAGCGCCATTGCGCATCGAGGACCGCCGGTTGGTTCGCCCCGGAATCCAGGCGGGTGATCGACAGCAATACCTGTACATCCGGGTTGAAGCCGGTGCTGGCCGGGGCCAGGACCACACGCTGGCTGTCCAGGCGCCAGGCCAGCTGGCGAACCAGCAACTGATCGATATCCGCCGACAGGCTGCCTGCCCAGCGACCGTCCGTCGCCGCAGTCAGGCTGCCGTCGCTCTGACGTTGCAGCAGGGTCTCGCGTTGCAGGTAATCGGCGACCGATACCGGCCCCAGCACCACCGACATGCCGGCCGCCTGCTTAGGCTGGCCCGGCTCGCCGCTGTCGAGCTGATACAGCGCAACCGGCTGGTGCATGCTGCACCCTGCCAGGCCGAGCACGCCGGTCAGCAGAAGAACAAATGGAAGGCGCAGAAAAGTCATCATCCCATCCAGGCGGCCACCACACGGCACCGCAGTGATACTCATGATTTCAGTCGGGCACCCGGCCACGCCGGCGCCACAGGGGGGCTATCATCCGCGAAAACACGCTCTGACTCCAGTATTTACGCCCGGAACGTGTAGGAAATTACCGTATCCGGGCGTGTTTTCGTACTACTCGGGAGTCTCGACCAGCAACGCATCGACCCGCTGGAAGCCACGCGGCAGCTTGTTGCCCCGACGGCCGCGTTCACCCTTGTAGTGCTCCAGGTCCTCGCCCTTGAGTGACAGGGTACGCTTGCCGGCCTGCAATACAAGGGTCGCCCCGTCGGAGAGTACTGCCATGTCGGTGACATATTCTTCACGAGTGGCCACCCGATCACCGGGTATGCCGATGATCTTGTTGCCCTTGCCCTTGCCCAGTTGCGGCAGGTCGCTGATCTTGAACACCAGCAGGCGGCCTTCGGTGGTCACCGCGGCCAGCCAGTTCTGCTCGCGGTCGGAAACCGGCCGCGGCGCCAGCACCTTGGCGCCGTTGGGCAGGCTGAGCAGGGCTTTGCCGGCCGTCACCTTGGCCTGCAAATCCTCGCCCTTGACCACGAAACCGTAGCCTGCGTCGGAAGCGACCACGTACAGCGCCTCGTCGTCCGGCATCAGCACGCATTCAAAAACCGCGCCAGGTGGCGGTTTCAGATGACCGGTAAGCGGCTCGCCGTGGCCCCGTGCCCCTGGCAGCTTGTGAGCAGGAAGCGAATAGCTGCGCCCGGTGGAATCGATGAACACGGCGAACTGGTTGGATCGCCCTGCCGCTGCCACCTTGAAGCCATCACCCGCCTTGTAGGCCAGGCCGGTGGCATCGATATCGTGCCCCTTGGCACAGCGCACCCAGCCTTTTTCCGACAGAACGACAGTGACCGGCTCGGTCGGCATCAGCTCGTTTTCCGACAGGGCCTTGGCCTCGGCACGGGCGACGATCGGCGAACGACGGTCATCGCCGTAGGTTTCCGCATCCTTGATCAGCTCGCTACGCACCAGCTTGCGCAGCTTGCTGTCGCTGCCCAGCAGGGCCAGCAACCTGGCCTGCTCTTTCAGCAGTTCTTCCTGCTCGCTGCGGATCTTCATCTCTTCCAGTCGCGCCAACTGGCGCAGACGGGTTTCGAGGATGTAGTCAGCCTGGGTCTCGGTCAGCTCGAAGCGGGCGATCAGCGCCTGCTTGGGCTGGTCTTCGGTGCGGATGATGTGGATCACTTCGTCCAGGTTGAGGAAGGCGACCAGCAAGCCGTCCAACAGGTGCAGGCGGCGCTCGACCTTGTCGAGACGGAACTTCAGCCTCCGACGAACGGTAGCGATGCGGAACTCCAGCCACTCCAGCAGCAGGGCCCGCAGGTTCTTCAATTGCGGCCGGCCATCGAGGCCAATGATGTTGACGTTGACTCGGTAGCTCGACTCCAGGTCGGTGGTAGCGAACAGGTGCTGCATCAGTTCGTCCAGATCGACCCGGTTGGAACGGGCGATGATGACGATGCGGCACGGGTTCTCGTGGTCGGACTCGTCACGCAGGTCGGCGACCATCGGCAGTTTCTTGGCCTGCATCTGTGCGGCGATCTGCTCCAGCACCTTGGCCCCGGAGACCTGGTGCGGCAGCGCGGTAACGACGATATCGCCGTCCTCGATGCGATAGACGGCACGCATGCGGATCGAGCCGCGACCGCTTTCGTAGATCTTCAGCAGTTCGGCGCGCGGGGTGATGATTTCCGCTTCGGTCGGATAGTCCGGGCCCTGGATGTGCTCGCACAGCTGCTCGATGGTGGCTTTAGGCTCGTCGAGCAGGCGCACGCAGGCGCTGGCGACTTCCCGCAGGTTGTGCGGCGGTACGTCGGTGGCCATGCCCACGGCGATACCGGTGGTGCCATTGAGGAGGATATTCGGCAATCGTGCGGGCAACACGGCTGGTTCTTCGAGGGTACCGTCGAAGTTCGGCACCCAGTCAGCCGTGCCCTGGCCCAGCTCGCTGAGCAGCACTTCGGAATAGCGCGATAGGCGCGCCTCGGTGTAGCGCATGGCCGCGAAGGACTTCGGGTCGTCCGGCGCACCCCAGTTACCCTGGCCATCGACCAGGGTGTAGCGATAGCTGAAGGGCTGTGCCATCAGCACCATGGCTTCATAGCAGGCCGAGTCGCCGTGGGGGTGGAATTTACCGAGCACGTCACCGACGGTACGCGCCGACTTCTTGTGCTTGGAGTCGGCATCCAGGCCCAGTTCGCTCATGGCATAGACGATGCGCCGCTGCACCGGCTTCAGGCCGTCGCCGATATGCGGCAGGGCCCGGTCCATGATCACGTACATGGAATAGTTGAGGTAGGCCTGTTCGGTGAAGTCGGCCAGTGACCGGCGCTCTACGCCATCGAGGCTCAGATCAAGGGAGTCGCTCATGCGGGCCTCATCAGTTCAAGGTCTGGCGCAGCAGCAAGGTGCCGCCGCGCTGGGTGAATTCAAGTTGTTTCAGGGCACTCATGCCCAGCAATACCTGGCTGTCATCGAGGCCGGGGACCACCAGGGCGCGGACATCGCGCAGCAGGATATCGCCCAGTTGCACGCTGTCCAGCCGCGTGCGGTAGCCCTCGGTGCGGCCATTGGCGGTGCTCAAGGTTACCGATGCTCCGCGCTGCAGGCCGAAGTCCCGCGCCAGGGCCTCGGGAATCGCGACATCGGTGGCCCCGGTATCCAGCAGGAAATGCACGGCCTGACCGTTGATCAGGCCGTCGGCGACGAAATGCCCCTGGCCATTGCTGGCCAGGCGCACCTCGACGAAACCGTCACCATGTTGCGAGGTGATCTGGCTGTTGGGATTGACCTGCCGGTCTTCCCACGCGCCGAAAAAGCGCGTGGCAAGGAACAGGCCAGCCGCCCAGGCCAGAACCATGAACACCCGCCCGATGCGCTGGCCAGGGGTCTGGCTCATTTCTTCGCGCTCCAGCCGCCTTTCGGCGCGGCGAAACGCCAGACGATCGGGCGGTCCTCGCCATCGGCGCGGGTGCCGTTGTTGTTGTCGATACCGATCCAGGCACCTTCGGCGTCGATCACCAGGGCCTCGGCCAGGCCGTAGGGCTGGCTGTATTGCCGCTGTTCGGTCAAGGCTTCGCCGGCAAATGACCAGCAGCGCTCCACCTGCCCGCCCTGGGCGTCACGACGGCAGATGCGGTAGGCGTTGCGTTCCAGGGTGAACAGCTTGCCCTCGAACAGTGCCAGGTCGGAAAAGTCCCGCGACACCTCGCGGGCCTTGGGAAACTGGTCCGGCTGCATCTCGGTGCCGGCCTCGCTAAGCAGGACGCAAGCGTCGCCACAGGTCCAGGTGCTCTGCTTGCGGTTGACCAGCAACAGGCCGCGGCGCTCGCGCTCGGCAGCTAGCCACAGGCGGTCGCCGGCCGGGCTGACGGCAAGGCCTTCGAACAAGGCGTTGAAGTGCAGGAGCATGCCGCTGGCCCGGGCCTGACGGATCATCGCCGGATCGATCTTCAGCCAGTTCGGCTCGCCTTGCACCGGCACCTCTAGCACCGCAGCGTAGGCTTCGCTGACGATGTAGCGGTTGCCGGCCGCATCACAGCTGATGCCCTCGAAGTCCAGTTCGCCGCCACGCACCAGCGAAGCCGCCCATTGCCGCGAACGCAACCCAGCGGGAAGCCGGGATCCGGCACGGCTGGCGCCGCCAGCGGCTCGCCCAGCGCCTGCCATACATGGCTGGTGGTATCGAGCCTGTAGACCAGGTCGTCATCGCGGTCGGAAATGGTCCACAAGGTCCCGTTGCACTGCGCCAGCCCCGAGAGGTTGCCGCCGCGCATGCCTTCGACCGGATGCTCGCCGAGCAGGGTCAGCTCCGGCCACGGGTCGGCCATGGCCGGCGCTGCGGACAGGGCCAGCAGCGCCACGAGCAAGCCACGGATCAAGCCATGACCTCGGCCAGGTTGCCGTTGCTTTCAAGCCAGGACTTGCGATCGCCCGCGCGCTTCTTGGCCAGGAGCATGTCCATGATTTCGCGGGTCTGCTCGAAGTCGTCGAGGGTCAGCTGGACCAGGCGCCGGGTGTTCGGGTCCATGGTGGTTTCGCGCAGTTGCGGCGGGTTCATCTCGCCGAGGCCCTTGAATCGGGTGACCTGCGGCTTGCCACGCTTCTTCTCGGCCACCAGGCGGTCGAGGATGCCGTCACGCTCGGCTTCATCCAGGGCGTAGTAGATTTCCTTGCCCAGGTCGATGCGGTACAGCGGCGGCATCGCCACATAAACGTGCCCGGCCTCGACCAGCGGACGGAAATGCTGGACGAACAGGGCGCAGAGCAAGGTGGCGATGTGCAGGCCGTCGGAGTCGGCGTCGGCGAGGATGCAGATCTTGCCGTAGCGCAGCTGGCTCAGGTCGGTGGCACCCGGGTCGACGCCGATGGCCACGGCGATGTTGTGCACTTCCTGGCTGGCGAGGACTTCGCCGCCATCCACTTCCCAGGTGTTGAGGATCTTGCCGCGCAGCGGCAGGATCGCTTGGTATTCCTTGTCCCGCGCCTGCTTGGCCGAACCACCGGCAGAGTCGCCCTCGACCAGGAACAGCTCGGCGCGCATCGGGTCCTGGCCCGCGCAATCCGCCAGCTTGCCTGGCAGCGCCGGGCCCTGGGTGACGCGCTTGCGCTCGACCTTCTTGCTTGCCTTGAGGCGACGGCCGGCGTTGCTGATGGCCAGCTCGGCCAGTTGCATGCCCAGCTCGGGATGGGCGTTGAGCCACAGGCTGAACGCGTCTTTCACCACACCGGAGACGAAGGCGGCGGCTTCGCGGGAGGACAGGCGTTCCTTGGTCTGCCCGGAGAATTGCGGCTCCTGCATCTTCATCGAAAGGACGAAGGTGATGCGCTCCCAGACGTCTTCCGGCGCCAGCTTGACGCCACGGGGCAACAGGTTGCGGAACTCGCAGAACTCGCGCATCGCGTCCAGCAGGCCCTGGCGCAGGCCGTTGACGTGGGTACCGCCCTGGGCGGTAGGAATCAGGTTGACGTAGCTTTCCTGGATGCTGTCGCCACCCTCGGGCAGCCACAGCAGGGCCCAGTCCACGGCCTCCTTGTTACCGGCCAGGCTGCCGCAGAACGGCTCGTCCGGCAGGCGCTGGAATTCGCTGACCGAGTCGACCAGGTAGGAGCGCAGGCCGTCTTCGTAATGCCATTCGACTTTCTCGCCGGTGCTCTTGTCCTCGAAGGTGACCGACAGGCCCGGGCACAGTACGGCCTTGGCCTTGAGCACGTGCTTGAGGCGGCTGACGGAGAACTTCGCGGAATCGAAATACTTCGGATCCGGGGAGAAATACACGCTGGTCCCGGTGTTGCGCTTGCCGACGCTGCCGATGACTTCCAGCTCGCTGGCCTTGAAGCCGTCGGCGAAGGTCATCTGGTACTCGTTGCCATCACGCTTGACCCGCACCCGGACCTGGGTCGACAGGGCGTTGACCACCGAGATGCCGACGCCGTGCAGACCGCCGGAAAACTGGTAGTTCTTGTTGGAGAACTTGCCGCCGGCGTGCAGCTTGGTGAGGATCAACTCGACCCCGGATACGCCCTCTTCGGGGTGGATATCCACCGGCATGCCGCGACCGTCGTCGCTGACTTCAAGGGAATGGTCGGCGTGAAGGATCACCTGGACCGAACGGGCATGGCCGGCCAGGGCTTCGTCGACACTGTTGTCGATGACTTCCTGGGCCAGGTGGTTGGGGCGGCTGGTGTCGGTGTACATGCCCGGACGCTTGCGTACCGGGTCAAGCCCCGAGAGGACTTCGATGGCGTCTGCGTTATAGGCGCTAGCGCTGGGATTGGCCATGGGTTCTCGTCGTCGTTCGTGGGTGAAAATAAGCAATCAAAATACAGAAAAATCCAGGTCCTGATACGCCTTCGCATCAATGCCTGCGTAGGACAACAGCGCTGGCAGATGCAGGGCGAAGCGCTGGAAGCTGTGGTCTCCACCGGCTTCGATACGCAGGGCACAGGCCCGGTAGAAACGTTCGGCGCGGCGATAATCAAGGGTTTCGTCGCCGGTCTGCAGCCATACCTGGTAACGCGCGGCATCCTGCGGCGGCGGTACTTCCAGCGCCGCCAGGGCCTCGACGTGATCGTGGGTCAGTTCCCAGGTCTCGCCGGTGTAGTGGTTGGTCTGGGTGCCCAGGTAGCCGTCGAACAACTGGTGCGGATTGACCGCCGGGTTGATCAGCAGCGCCTTCAACCCATGCCGTTCGGCCAGGTGAGTCGCATAGTAGCCGCCGAGGGAACTACCGACCAGCAACGGCCGGCCCAGTTCGGCAATGTCGGCTTCGAGCTGGGCGATGGCCTGGCGCGGATGGTGATGCAGCGCCGGTATCCGCAGTTGCCCGGCAAGCCCAATGCGCTGCATGACCGCCAGCAACTGGCTGGCCTTCATCGAGCCAGGCGAGCTGTTCAAACCATGGATATAAAGGATCGAGCCCGACATTCCGCCCCCGGATTTCCTGAAATGCCCGCGAGTGACGGGCACAAAGACGCGCAGTTTAGCCTGATAAGAGGGAAATGATTCAGCTTTAGAGATTACGCGGTGCTTCAGTAGCCGTTACCGTAGTCCAGGTCGAAGGCGAAATCGCCAAGGCGCGAGACGCCGGTTTCCAGGCGACCATCGTCATGCAGGGCCAGCCAGCGGTAGCCGGGCGTACGCTGTTCATCGACCTTGAAATCCTCGCTGCGCGGCTCGAACTGGATGCAGGTGGACGGCGAGGCCAATAGCCGGCGCCCGTCGAGATGCTGGTCCCACTCCTGGTGAATGTGCCCCCAAAGCAGCGCCCGCACCTGTGGATAAGGTGCGATGGCGGCGAACAGTGCCTCGGGATTGCGCAAGCCGATGGGCGCCATCCAGGCGCAGTCGATGGAGATGGGCTGATGATGCAGGCACACCAGGCAGTGACGGCCATCGGCGCTGCCCAGGGCCTGGTCGAGCAGTTGCAGTTGATCGGCTTCCAGACGCCCCGGCACGCTGCCGGGAATCGACGAGTCGAGCATGATCACGCGCCACTTGCCGATATCGGTGACCGCCTCCAGCAGATCGGTGCCTGCCGCCACCCGCTCCATCGGCAGTGGCTCGTCGTGGTTGCCGGCCAGCCAGCGTGTCGGTGCTCCGAGCACCGCGGTCATCTCGCGAAACTGCCGGTAGGACGCCTCGCTGCCATCCTGGGACAGATCACCGGTGGCCAGCACCAGGTCGATACGCGGCTGTTCGGTGAGCACCTGGTCGATGACCCGTTGCAGGCTGTCACGGGTATTCATGCCCAGCAGGGAACCCTCGCCATCGGCGAACAGATGACTGTCAGAAAGCTGCACCAGCCGGACCGGGGCACTGGATGAGAGGGTTGCGTGCGGCAAGGGACCGTCTCCTTGGGGGAATCTGCACGATTATGGTGGGGAAGGATCGGAGGATCAAACCGCCACCAAGACCCCCGTCACATTTCAGCGAACCGCTTCGAGTTCGTGACCGCAGGCCAGGCAGTGGCTCAGCCACTCGCCGAGGAACAGGTTGAGCTGGGCCTTTTCGTCCGGCTGATGCATCGCCGCATTGGGGTAGGGATAGACACTGCGGAACCGTCGGGCGTGCTCGGCGCTGACCACCTCGGCCATGCGGGCGTCGTGATAGACCTGCACTTCCAGTTGCGGTACCGGCAGCCACGGCAGGCTGTGCTCCTGGCGCACGCGCAGGGTGGTGGTGTAGGGGCAGGCCTGCAGCACTTCCAGGGTCAGCACGCCAAGCATCTGGTCGCCCTGGGTCATGCCGATGCGCCGTGACTCCAGGGAGGTGCGCATCGCCGGGAGCAAACGCATCAGGCGTGCATAGTTCGCCTCGCAGGCAGCCTGCAAGCCAACCAAATCGACCCGATAGCGTTCACGCACAAGATTCACGACCACATCCCCCTGACTTCATCGCGGTTCAAGGCCAGCCACTGCAAGGCGATGATCGACGCCGCATTGGCAATCAGCCCGTCGCGCACGGCTTGCAAGGCATCTTCGAATGCCCAGACCCGCACGCGGATATCCTCGCCCTCTTCTTCCAGGCCATGCAGCCCGCCAGCCCCCTCGCTGCTGCAACGACCGAGGTACAAATGGACCAACTCGTCGCTGCCACCGGGTGACGGGAAATACCGGGTCATCGGCCACAGCGCGGAGAAGGTCAGCCCAGCTTCCTCCTGCGCCTCGCGGTGCGCAACTTCTTCCGGCTGTTCGTCCTTGTCGATCAGACCGGCGACCAGTTCCACCAGCCAGGGATTGGCGGTCTTGCCCAGGGCGCCGACGCGGAACTGCTCGATCAGCACCACTTCGTCGCGCTGCGGATCATAGGGCAGGACGCACACCGCATCGTGGCGCACGAACAGTTCCCGGCTGATCTCCCGGCCCATGCCACCGGCGAACAGCTCATGCCGCAGGCGTACCCGGTCGAGGCGATAGAAACCCTGGAAGCAGGTGTCGCGCTGGACGATTTCGACGGCGGCTGGAACGGTGCTGGAGTTGTCTGTCATGGAAATCCTCGATGCCTCTATCTACAACGTCACATTCAACTTCGGGCTTGTGGCTTCGCGCCATCCTACCCCGCGTACCCTCGGCTTTCACCCTCTTTCAAGTCAACCCAAGGACTGCGAGGATAGGCACCGTCTGTCTAATCAAGGTTAGCGGCGAACCGACTGCCATGCCGGCGGTCCAAGGCCGATTACCGTCGTTCCAGAAGGATCATCATGACGCTTGCGAAACTGACTACCGTGGCCGTACTGGCCCTGGCCCTGGGGGCCTGCCAGAGCGTTTTCCAGCCCAACATGCGCAAGCCGCTGGAGGTCAAGCGCGAAGCCTGGGAGCACATCAAGCCCGGTTGCAGCGCCAGCGATTGCCCGCTGGTGAACATCGACACCCTGCACTTCCCGGCCCAGCCGCAACTGGACGCGGTGATCGAGCGTCGCCTGCTGCAGTTCGCCGCCGCCGGCGGGCCGCTGCCGACCTCGCTCAAGGCCTATGAAGAGAGTTTCCTGCGTTCGGCGCAGAGCCGTAACAGCAGCTATCTGCAAGCCAAGGTACGCGAGCAGCATGACGGACTGGTGATCATCGAGCTGTCCAGCTACCTGGATACCGGCGGCGCCCACGGCAACCCCGGCCGCGCCTTCATCAACTGGTCGCGCCAGCAGGAAAAGGTCCTGACCCTGCAGGACATGCTGGTTCCGGGCCAGGAAGAGACGTTCTGGAAAACCGCGCAAGAGGCCCATCGCGGCTGGCTGATCTCGACCAGGATGGACCAGGACCCGGAATTCGTGAAGAACTGGCCGTTCCAGAAAACCCCGAACATCGCCCTGACCTACGGCGCGGTGGTGCTCAAGTACGACGTGTACACCATTGCGCCCTACGCCATGGGCCACGTCGAACTGAAGATCCCCTACCCGCGCCTCAATGGTGTGATCAAGCCGGAACTGTTCCCCGGCCGCGGCTGAAGCTGAACAGCCCGTGCAGCACCCCTGCCAGCAGCAAGGCCGGCAGGGTCGCACCGACCTCGGGCATATGGTTCGCCAGCAGATGGTAGGTTGCCACGCCGCCGGCCCATGCCAGCACGGCGCCGAAATGCAGCGAACCGACCTGCGCCGGCAGGCGACGCCGGCGCAGCACGAAGTGGTCGACCAGCACCACGCCGAACAGCGGCGCAAACACCGAGCCGATCAGCAGCAGGAAGTTCTGGTACTGCGCCAGCGGCGCGAAACAGGCGATCAGGGTGCAGACCACGCCGATCGCCAACGCCAGGTGCTCAACCTTCAGGCGTAGCAGCAGGCCGCTGGACACCGCCGCCGAATGGATATCGGCGAAGGCGTTTTCCGACTCGTCGAGCAGGATCAGCAGCAGCGGAATACCCAGGCCCGCACCCGCCAACGCCAGCAGCAAGGCGTTGACTTCACCGCTCGGGGCGAACGCCAGGGTGTACGCCACGCCCAGGCTCATCAGCCAGAAGTTACCGATGAAGAAGCCCAGCGCGGTACCGCCGAAAACCCGGCTGGCGCGCTTGCCGAAGCGCGAGTAGTCGGCTATCAGAGGCAGCCACGACAGCGGCATGGCAATGGCGATGTCGAAGCCCACCGCCAGCGACAGGGTGCCGTCGCCCGCCTTCGTCCACAGAGCGGACAGGTCGGCCTTGGCGAACAGGTTCCAGGTCAGCCACAGGCAGGCGCCAAGCAGCAGCCAGATCCCCCATTTGCGCAGGATGCGGCGCACGAAGGTCAGCGGACCACTGACCGCCAGCAAGGTAGCGAGACCGCCGAAGAACAGGGTCCACAGCAGCGGGCTGTTCCAGACGCTGCCTTCGCCGAATGACTGCGCGCCAAGCAGGCTGGCGGCGTCGCGCATGACGATGATCTCGAAGGATCCCCAGCCGATCAGTTGCAGCAGGTTGAGCACCGCCGGCAGCGCCGCGCCGTGCCGGCCCAGGCTCAGGCGCAGGGCGGCCATGGCCGAAAGGCCGGTGTCGCTGCCGATCACCCCAACCGCGGCCAGCAGCAGAACGCCGACCAGGGTGCCCAGGGCGATGGCCAGGATCGACCCGGCCAGCCCCAGGCCCGGCGCCAGCAGCGCGCCGGTCTGCAGGACCATCAGGCCGATGCCGAGAGAGAACCACAGGGAGAACAGGTCACGGGCGCCGAAGATGCGCTGGTGGCCGGGGACGGGGGAATCGGGGGAGTAGTTGCTGGGTAGGGACACGATAGGGTCTCGGCGGGCGTTTTTTTGTTGGTTTCGAGGGCCTCATCGCTGGCTTGCCAGCGATCGGGGCCGCCTCGGCGGCCCCGGTTCACCTCAGACTTTCTTGTACAACTGGCTGCCTTCCTGGCGGAACCGCTCGGCCTGCTCGCGCATGCCGTCCTCGACCGCCACGTCCACCGCGTCGATGCGCTGGTTGGCGGCGTATTCGCGTACTTCCTGGGTGATCTTCATCGAGCAGAACTTCGGCCCGCACATGGAGCAGAAGTGCGCGACCTTGGCCGAGTCCTTCGGCAGGGTCTCGTCGTGGAACGAGCGCGCGGTGTCCGGGTCCAGGCCCAGGTTGAACTGGTCTTCCCAGCGGAATTCGAAACGTGCCTTGCTCAACGCGTTGTCACGGATCTGCGCCCCCGGATGCCCTTTCGCCAGGTCCGCCGCATGGGCGGCGATCTTGTAGGTGATGATCCCGGTCTTGACGTCATCCTTGTTCGGCAGGCCGAGGTGTTCCTTCGGCGTGACGTAGCAGAGCATGGCGCAGCCGAACCAACCGATCATCGCGGCACCGATGCCGGAGGTGATGTGGTCGTAGCCTGGCGCGATGTCGGTGGTCAGCGGGCCGAGGGTGTAGAACGGCGCCTCGTCGCAGCATTCCAGCTGCTTGTCCATGTTTTCCTTGATCAGTTGCATCGGCACGTGGCCGGGCCCTTCGATCATGCACTGCACGTCATGCTTCCAGGCGATCTTGGTCAGTTCGCCAAGGGTTTCCAGCTCGCCGAACTGCGCTTCGTCGTTGGCGTCGGCAATCGAGCCGGGACGCAGGCCGTCGCCCAGCGAGAAGCTGACGTCGTAGGCCTTCATGATTTCGCAGATTTCTTCGAAGTGGGTATAGAGGAAGTTCTCCTTGTGATGCGCCAGGCACCACTTGGCCATGATCGAACCGCCGCGGCTGACGATGCCGGTCACCCGCTTGGCCGTCAGCGGCACGTAGCGCAGCAGCACGCCGGCGTGGATGGTGAAGTAGTCCACGCCTTGCTCGGCCTGTTCGATCAGGGTGTCGCGGAACAATTCCCAGGTCAGGTCCTCGGCCACGCCATTGACCTTTTCCAGGGCCTGGTAGATCGGTACGGTGCCGATCGGCACCGGCGAGTTGCGGATGATCCACTCGCGGGTTTCATGGATGTGCTTGCCGGTGGACAGATCCATGACCGTGTCCGAGCCCCAGCGGATGCCCCAGGTCAACTTGGCCACTTCTTCCTCGATGGAAGAGCCCAGGGCGCTGTTGCCGATGTTGCCGTTGATCTTCACCAGGAAGTTGCGGCCGATGATCATCGGCTCCAGCTCCACGTGGTTGATGTTGGCCGGAATGATCGCGCGGCCGCGAGCGATTTCCTCGCGGACGAACTCGGGAGTGATCTCCTTCGGAATGCTCGCGCCGAAGCTGTGCCCGGCGTGCTGCTGATCGAGCAGGCCGGCTGCACGGGCTTCCTGCAGCTTCATGTTTTCGCGCAGCGCAACGTATTCCATCTCGGCGGTGATGATGCCCTTGCGCGCATAGTGCATCTGGCTGACGTTGGCCCCGGCCTTGGCCCGGCGCGGGTTGCGCACGTGGGCGAAGCGCAGCTTGGTCAGCTCGGGGTCGTTCAGGCGCTGCTGGCCGAAGTCGGAGGACAGGCCGTCGAGCCGTTCGGTGTCGCCGCGGTCGTCGATCCAGGCCGAACGTACGTCGCCCAGGCCCTTGCGCACATCGATCACCACATCAGGGTCGGTGTACGGGCCGGAGGTGTCGTACACCAGCACCGGGGCGTTGGGCTCGCCGCCGAAGTCGGTGGGGGTATCGTCAAGGCTGATTTCCCGCATCGGCACGCGGATGTCCGGACGCGAGCCCTCGACATACACCTTGCGCGAACGGGTGAAGGGTTGCACGGACTGCTGATCGACCTGGGCGGACTCGCTCAGGTTGGACGGGTATTTTTCTTGTTTGCTCATCACAGGCTCTCCAGACGGGTTGGATGTCGGAGTGAACCTGATGGGGGGCACGGAGAATGCACCTGGGGCGGTGCTGTGCAGAATGCGGGGTGTCTGGCGGCCTGCTGCGGCTGACTCGACATTCCCGGACCCGGCACAAGAGGGCTCGCGGGAAGCGAGCAATCTTGTTCCCTACGCAGGCGCTAACCTGATCAGGTTCAACGGGATCCGGAATTTCCGATCTCAGCCTCAACGCAAGGCACCCCGACAAGAACTCGCGCAGTCTAGACCGGCGCGAGCACAAACGCCAACACTCTGGACACCAGCGTGACAAATGGCGCAATTGCCAGATTGTTGCAAACTGCCAGCGCAACTACACTCGCAAGTTCAGAATTACCTTCTTCGTTCAAGGACCGCCCTATGCTGCGCAAACTTTCACTGGCGCTTGCCGTGTCTTGTGCTTCCAACGGATTGGCCTGGGCAGCAGACTTGCCGCTGTCGAGCAAAACCGACCTGGTCAGCGTTTACAACGAGGCCGTCAGCAACAACGCCGACCTCGCCGCCGCCCGTGCCGACTATGGCGCCCGTCGCGAAGTGGTGCCCCAGGCCCGTGCCGGCCTGCTGCCGAACCTGTCTGCCGGCGCCGAGATGATGAATACCCGGACCAGCATCGATCAGCCATCGATCACTGCCAGCCGCAGCGGCAACACCTGGAGCGCGACCCTGGCCCAGCCGATCTTCCGCGCCGACCGCTGGTTCCAGTTGCAGGCAGCCGAAGCGGTCAACGAGCAGGCGGCCCTGGAGCTGTCGGCCACCGAGCAGAACCTTATCCTGCAAAGCGCCGAGAATTACTTTGCGGTGCTGCGCGCCCAGGACAACCTGGCCTCGACCAAGGCCGAGGAAGCAGCCTTCAAGCGCCAGCTCGACCAGTCCAACGAGCGCTTCGACGTGGGCCTTTCGGACAAGACCGACGTACTGCAATCCCAGGCCAGCTACGACACCGCGCGGGCCAACCGGATCATCGCCGAGCGCCGCGTGGCCGACGCCTTCGAAGCCCTCGTGACCCTGACCAACCGCGACTACAACTCTATCCAGGGCATCGTCCATACACTTCCGGTGCAGGTGCCGATCCCCAACGATGCCAAGGCCTGGGTGGACACCGCGACCCAGCAGAACCTCAACCTGCAAGCGACCAACCACGCCGTTCAAGCCGCCGAGGAAACCCTGCGCCAGCGCAAGGCCGGGCATGCCCCGACCGTCGATGCGGTAGCGCGCTACGAAAAGGGTGACAACGACAGCCTCGGCTTCAGCAACCCGAACTACACCGGGCAGCGCTATGGCGGCGACGTGGAGCAGACCAGCATCGGCCTGCAGTTGAATATCCCGATCTACAGCGGCGGCCTGACCAGCTCGCAGGTGCGCGAGGCCTACCAGCGCTTGAGCCAGACCGAGCAGCAGCGCGAAAGCCTGCGCCGCCAAGTGGTGGAGAACACCCGCAACCTGCACCGCGCGGTAAACACCGATGTGGAACAGGTTCAGGCGCGCAAGCAGTCGATCATTTCCAACCAGAGCGCGCTGGAAGCCACGGAAATCGGGTACCAGGTGGGCACGCGCAACATCGTCGACGTACTCGACGCACAGCGCCAGCTGTACACCTCGGTGCGCGACTACAACAACACCCGCTACGACTACATCCTCGACAACCTGCGCCTGAAGCAGGCCGCCGGAACCTTGAGCCCGCAGGACCTGCAAGACCTGGGGCGCTACCTGAAGCCGGACTACAACCCGGACAAGGACTTCCTGCCGCCCGACCTGGCGGCGGCGGCCAAGGCCAATTTCGACAGCCGTCCTTGAGGCCCAGTGGGACCGCTTTGCGGTCCTTCGCGGGCAAGCCACGCTCCTACAGAGAATCGCGTACTTCTGTAGGAGCGTGGCTTGCCCGCGAAGGGCTGCAAAGCAGCCCCAGACCATCGAGCAAACGCTGCAAAGCCCCCTGATTGGCCCGCATCACAGCCACGCCCGCCTCGCCCATCTTCCGCGCATCCCGCGGCAACTCGATCAGCCTTCTCACCTCGGTCGCCAGGCCCTCGGCGTCATCGACCTGCTCCAACGCTCCCGCCTCGCGCAACATCGCGCTGATTTCCAGGAAGTTGAACACATGGGGCCCCATGATCACTGGTAAGGCTAGTGCCGCCGGCTCCAGCGGGTTGTGCCCACCGGTCGGCACCAGGCTGCCGCCGACGAAGGCGATATCGGCCAGGGCATACAGGAACAGCAATTCGCCCATGGTGTCGCCGAGCAGCACCCGGGTCTGCCCGTCCACCGCGGCGCCGGTGGAACGACGCACCGTGGCGAAGTGTTCGGCACACAATTGATGGACCGCGTTGAAACGCTCGGGATGCCGCGGCACCAGGATCAACAGCGCGTCGGCATGGGCGTCCAGCAATTGCTTGTGCGCAGCCAGGATCAGCGCGTCCTCGCCGTCGTGGGTGCTGGCGGCAATCCACACGGGACGCTGGGTCGCTCCCCACTGCCCGCGCAGCTCACGGGCGCGCGGCAGCAGGTGCTCGTCGATCTTCAGATCGAACTTGATCGAGCCGGTCACCTGCACCGTCGCCGGACGCGCGCCCAACTGGCGAAAGCGCTCGGCCTCGGCCTCGGTCTGCACGGCGAACAGGCTCATTTCCTCCAGCATCGGCCGGGTCAGCCCGGAAAAACGCGCGTAGCCCCGGGCCGAACGCTCGGATAGCCGGGCGTTGGCCAGGGCTATCGGAATCCCGCGCTTGGCGCATTGGTGGATATGGTTGGGCCACAACTCGGTTTCCATGATGATGCCCAACTGCGGTCGCGCCTTGTCGAGGAAACGCGCCGCCGCCCAGGGCAGGTCATACGGCAGGTAGCAGTGCTGGATGCGCGGTTCGCCGGCGAACATCGCGCGGATCCGTTCCGAGCCGGTGGGGGTCATGCAGGTTACCGTGATCGGCAACTGTGGATAACGCTCCAGCAGCCCACGGATCATCGGCGCCGCGGCGATGCTTTCGCCCACCGACACGGCGTGGACCCAGATACCGCCGGGCTTGAGCGGCGGCAGGCCGATGGCGAAGCGCTCGCCAATACGCTGGCGATAGGCCGGCGCCTTGCGCCCACGCAGGAACAGGCGCAGCGCAACCAGCGGCAGGCCCAGGTGAAACAGCAGGGTATAGAGAGTTCTGTTCATGGCGCGGGAGTTTACAAGGAAGCATCAGCCAGTGCCTCTTTGTTGCCCTTGAGGGCCTCATCGCTGGCAAGCCAGCTCCCACAGGGCCTGTGGGAGCTGGCTTGCCAGCGATGAGGCCCGAAAGCTCACCCCATTTCCCGCAGATGCACAGCAAACCTTTCCGCCAACCACTGCGCCGCCGGCCCCAGCGGCTCGTCCCGGCGCCAGGCCAGTTCCACCACCAGCGCCGGCGGACGCCACTCGCAATCCAGCTCGACCATCTGCTGTTGATAAGCCGGGTACTGCACCACATGCCTCGGCAACCAGGCCCATCCCAGGCCGCGCTGCAACAGTTCGGCCATCACATAGAAACTGTCCGCGCGCCAGACCAGCGGGCTGGCCGGCTCGCCCCCGGCATAGCCGCTGTCCCGCGGGTTGACCAGCAACTGCCGGTGCCGCGCCAGATGCTCGCAACTGACCCGCCCCACCGTCGCCAGCGGATGCCCCACGGGACACACCGTGACCATCTCGATACTGCCCAGCACACGACGCTCCAGCGCATCGGGCACCCGCTCGTGATGGAACATCAAGCCCAGGTCCGCGCGCCGTTCGACCAGTTGCCGCGCCACATCGCCCTGGGCGCTGCTGGCCAGTTGTACTTCCAGCAGCGGGAACTGCAGCGACAACTCGTCCAGGCTCTCGATCACCGGTGGATAAGGCATCGCCTCGTCCTGGGCCAGGCGCAGGCGCGGTTCCTGCCCGCGCATCAACGCCGAGGCCCGCCCTTCAAGGCGCTCGCACTGGCGCAGCAACTCCTTGGCATCCTCTAGCAGCGCCGCTCCCGCTTCGGTCAACTGTGGCTGACGCCCGCTGCTGCGCTCGAACAGGGTCAGCCCGAGGTCGGTCTCGAGCAGTGCGATGGCGTTGCTCACCGCCGACTGCGCCCGCCCCGCCGCCCGCGCCACGGCGGAAAACGAACGCTGCTCGGCCACTTCGACGAACAGGCGGACCTGCTCCAGACTCCATTGCGCTTGAATCATGCAACCTATCTCCACGGCAGATAGGAAATGACTTTACCGCATCTGGCCAGGTTCTAGAATGCGCGAGCCATCAGAGGAGTGCCCAGTCATGAATGCCTACACCTATCTCGCCATCGCCATCTGCGCCGAAGTCATCGCCACCGCTTCGATGAAAGCGGTCAAGGGCCTGAGCACCCCGTTGCCGTTGCTGCTGATGGTGTGCGGTTACGGCGTGGCGTTCTGGATGTTGACCCTCGTAGTGCGCAGCATTCCGGTGGGCATCGCCTACGCCATCTGGTCGGGCCTGGGCATCGTTCTGATCAGCATCGTCGCCCTGGTGATATACGGCCAGAAACTGGACCTGCCGGCCGTGCTGGGCATGGGCCTGATCGTCAGCGGCGTGGTGGTGATCCAGCTGTTCTCGAAAACCGCCGGGCATTGATGCCGGAAAAGCGCCCAACAGGCTTATACTTCCCCGCCTGTCCAGCTTGTTGAGGTAACTGCATGTCATCGGTCATTTCCACCGACGTCCTGATCGTCGGCGCGGGGGTTGCGGGTCTTTGGCTCAACGCCCGGCTGCGGCGCTTGGGCTACTCGACGGTGCTGGTGGAGCGCGCCAGCGTCGGTGGCGGGCAGACCCTCAAGTCCCAGGGCATCATCCATGGCGGCGCCAAGTACGCCTTGCATGGCGCCCTGACCGGCGCTTCGGAAGCCATCGCCGACATGCCCCGGCGCTGGCGCGAGGCGTTGGCCGGCAATGGCGAGCTGGACCTGTCCGGTGTGCGCCTGCTGTCGGACGCCCATTACCTGTGGTCCCCCGGCACCCTGGCCGGCAACCTCACCAGCTTCTTCGCCAGCAAGGCGGTACGTGGCCGGGTCGACCAGGTCAAGGGCGACCAGTTGCCGCCAGCCCTGCAGGATCGCGGCTTCAAGGGCAAGGTCTATCGCCTGGCGGAACTGGTGGTGGACGTGCCTAGCCTGCTGCAGCGCCTGGCGGAACTGGCCGGCGACAGCCTGCTCGCCGGCGAGCACATCGAGCCCCTGCGCGAAGGCAACGAACTGATCGGCCTGCGTGTCGATGAGCGGGAAATCCGCGCCAGGCGCATCGTCCTCAGTGCCGGCGCCGGCACTGCCGAACTGCTCGCCGACCTCGGTCTGAGCCAGCCGGCGATGCAGCGCAGGCCGCTGCATATGGTGATCGCCAAGGGCCCGAGCCTTAAGCCGCTGTACGCCCACTGCCTGGGCGGTGGCCCCAAGCCGCGCATTACCGTGACCACCCACCCGGCAGCCGACGGCCAGTGGGTCTGGTACCTCGGCGGCGACCTCGCCGAAGCCGATGGCGTGGCCCGCGAGCCGGAGGCGCAGATCGCCGCGGCAAGGAAGGAAGTCGGCAGCCTGCTGCCGTGGGTCGACATGAGCCAGGTCCGCTGGGCCACCCTGCGGGTCGATCGTGCCGAGCCGGCGCAATCCGGCCTGGTCCGTCCGGACAACGCCTTCCTCGCCGACCAGCACAATCTGCTGGTCGGCTGGCCGACCAAGCTGGCCCTCGCCCCGGATTTCGCCGACCGCGTGTTGCACGCCCTCGACCGCGACGGCATCAAGCCCGGCGGCTTCCCCGCCCTGCCCGACCTGCCCAGGCCACCCCTGGCCCAACCTGAATGGGATCGCCTGCTGCCATGACCCTGCCCACCCTGCATGACCTGCATCGCCCGCTGGGCAGTACCGGCCTTTCGGTTTCACCGCTGGGCCTGGGCACCGTCAAGCTGGGTCGCGACCAAGGGGTCAAGTACCCCAACGGTTTCACCATCCCCGACGATGAAAGCGCCCGCCTGCTGCTCGCCCAGGCCCGCGACCTGGGCATCAACCTGATCGACACGGCGCCTGCCTACGGTCGCAGTGAAGAGCGTCTCGGCCCCCTGCTGCGTGGCCAGCGCGATCAATGGGTGATCGTCAGCAAGGTGGGTGAAGAGTTCGAGGACGGCCAGTCCCGCTTCGATTTCAGCGCGGACCACACCCGCCGCTCCATCGAGCGCAGCCTGAAACGCCTTGAAACAGACTCCATCGACCTGGTCCTGGTCCACTCCAACGGCGACGACCTGCGCATCCTCGAACAGGAGGAGGTCTACCAGACCCTTGCCCTGCTCAAGCAGGAAGGCAAGATCCGCGGCTTCGGCTTTTCCGGAAAAACCGTGGAAGGCGGGCTGAAAGCCCTGGAACAGGGCGATTGCGCGATGGTCACCTACAATCTCAACGAACAGGCCGAGCGCCCGGTGCTCGACTATGCCGCGGCCCATGGCAAGGCGATCCTGGTGAAGAAGGCCCTGGCCAGCGGGCATGTCTGCCTGAGTCCGGGAGTCGATCCGGTGCGTGCCAGCTTCGAACTGCTGTTTGCCCACCCAGGCGTCGGCAGTGCTATTGTCGGAACCATCAATCCCGTGCACCTGGCCCACAACGTGGCGACCGTCGCCCAGGTGCTGCGCCAGCACTGAGCCGCCGCCGCGGCCGACCCCAACGCAAGAAGGAGCCGACATGCCGCGAACGTTGATCCGCAAGAACCCGAGCAACTTCAAGACCCTGCCGCTGCACGTCGAAGCCGGCGCGGACGGGCTGAGCTACCAGAGCATCGGCCGGCCGCTCAACTTTGCCCAGACCCTGCAACGACGCAAGGCGATCCAGTTGCCGGATCACGAACGCTTCGCCGTCGAACTGGCCAACCTCGGCGTCTCGGTACGCCTGACCCTGTGCTGGCAGCACCGCGACTACTGGGTGCTGGTGCGCCAGCGCCGGCAGGACCGCGGCGATGTGGTGCTCAAGCTGATCTCGGGCTATGTCCCGGCGCAGGAGCTCAACCTGCCGCTGCATACCGCCGTCCAGGAAGTTGCCGAGGAATGCCTGCTGGAAACCCCGGAAGGCTGGCTCGGCGGACGCTTCAACGACACCTGGCTGCCGGCGCCCTACGCCGCCGCCCTGCATTATCGCGAGGCACTGTCGTTCAACCTCTCCCCGCACACCGGCGCGGCGCGGCCGGTACGCTGCGGTAGCCAGCAACTGATCGAACGGCCGCGGGCCTACGTGCATCTGCCGACGGCATCGCTGCAACTGATCTACGACCTGCGCCTGCAGGTGCCGAAGGAAGCCAAGTCGCTGAGTCTGTTCCATGTCGACGAGCGCCTGGAGGGCGACCAGCTTGTCGCCCGCCTGGATCGCGCGCGCCCCGACCTGTACCTGATGCCGCTGGAAGACGGCAAGCCATTGCCCGAGTTGTACACCCTGAAAAAGGACAGGCTGGTACCGGCCAGCACCCGCGGTCTTTACCTGGCCGAAAGTTTTGCCCAGCAGGAAGGCTGGGTGGTGAAGGACGAGCGGATTCGCTGGAAGGACTGGCTGCGCCAGCAAGGGCTGGCGCCGAACAGGCCCAGCGGCTTGCAGCGGATTACCGGAAAGGCGAAGGCGTTGTTGCAGATGGCGCGGGGCGGGTTGAGCAAATAGACGACACAGCTCCCACAGGGTCCGCGTAAACCAGAAGGGCCTGCAATGCAGGCCCTTCTTCATTTCAGTTCTTGCGGATCTTCTCGACGATCGCAGTGGTCGAGCTGTTTTCCACCAGGCCCAGCACCTTCACCGTGCCGCCGTAGGCCTTGACGATATCCGCGCCGACCACCTGGTCGATGCCATAGTCACCACCCTTGACCAGCACGTCCGGCTTGACCTGGCTCAGCAGGTTCTCCGGCGTGCCTTCGGCAAAGCTGATCACCCAGTCGACCGCACCCAGCCCCGCCAGCACCGCCATGCGCCGATCGACGCTGTTGATCGGACGCCCCGGCCCTTTCAGCCGGCTCACCGACGCATCGTCGTTGACCGCGACGATCAATCGGTCACCCTGGGCCCGCGCCTGCTCCAGGTAGGTCACGTGACCGGCATGGAGAATGTCGAAGCAGCCATTGGTGAAGACGATCTTCTCGTTGTGCGCGCGGGCATCGTCGATGGCCAGCAGCAATTGCTCCAGGCCCAGCACGCCGCGCTCGGAGCCTTCCTCGCGCTGGATCGCCCGACGCAGTTCCGGCGCGCTGATCGCCGCGGTACCCAGCTTGCCGACCACGATGCCGGCAGCCAGGTTGGCCAGGCCCACGGCATTGGGCAGGTCTTCGCCTGCGGCGATCGCCGCGGCCAGGGTGGAGATCACCGTGTCGCCGGCACCGGTGACATCGAAGACTTCACGGGCCCGGGCCGGCAGGTGCAGAGCCGGATGATCCGGACGCAGCAAGGTCATGCCGTGTTCGCCGCGGGTGACCAGCAAGGCCCCCAGTTCCAGCTCGCGCATCAGTTCGCCACCCTTGGCCACCAGCTCGGCCTCGTCGGCACAGCGACCGACGATGGTTTCGAATTCGCTGAGATTCGGGGTGATCAGGCTGGCGCCACGGTAGATGGAGAAGTCCTTGCCCTTGGGGTCGGCCAGTACCGGGATGCCGCGCTCGCGGGCCGCCTGGATCAGGCTCTGGTGGTTCCTCAGTGCGCCCTTGCCGTAGTCGGACAGCACCAGCACCCTGACCCCTTCCAGCAAGGCCTCGACCTCCGAGCCCAGGGACAGCGGGTCGGTGGCGAAGGGTTCTTCGAAATCGATACGCAGCAGTTGCTGGTGCCGGCTCATGACCCGCAGCTTGACGATGGTCGGTTGGTGGGCGATGCGCTGGAACACCGAACGCACGCCAGCCGCCTGCAGGCTGTTGGCCAGGCTGTCGGCCGCCTCGTCCTGGCCGGTGACGCCAACCAGTGCGGCAGGTGCGCCCAGTGCCGCGATGTTCAAGGCGACGTTGGCCGCGCCGCCGGGACGATCCTCGATCTGCTCGACCTTGACCACCGGCACCGGCGCTTCAGGCGAGATCCTCGAAGTACCGCCATGCCAGTAGCGGTCGAGCATGACATCGCCGACCACCAGAACCGGGGCTTGATCGAAACGCGGCATGGACAACTTCATGGATAACCCATCAGACAGAATGAACAGGGGCGGGATATTAGCACAGGGTTGGCGACAGCTCGCCTGTGCCCGCTAGCGGGCGCCCCGTTAACGCCAAGGCGCCGGGCCTGGATGGCCCGGCGCACTTGTTTCAGGTGATGTCGACCTTGCCCGGCTCGTCGAGGCCCATGGCGTGCAGGCGGGCATAGTAGCCGTTGGCAGCGAGCAGTTGCTCATGGGTACCGCGCTCGACGATCCGGCCCTGGTCCATGACCAGGATCAGGTCGGCCTTCTCGATGGTCGACAGCCGGTGGGCGATGACCAGGGTGGTACGCCCTTCCATGACATGGTCCAGCGCCGCCTGGATATGCCGCTCGGATTCGGTATCCAGGGCCGAGGTCGCCTCGTCGAGGATCAGCAGCGGCGCGTTCTTCAGCAACGCCCGGGCGATCGCCAGGCGCTGGCGCTGGCCACCGGACAGCAGCACGCCGTTCTCGCCGACCTGGGTATCGAAGCCCTGCGGCAACTGATCGACGAAGTCCTTGGCATAGGCCGCAGCTGCCGCCGCCTCGACATCGGCGCGCGGTGCACCGGCCAGGTCACCGTAGGCGATGTTGTTGGCCACGGTGTCGCTGAACAGGGTCACGTGCTGGGTCACCTGGGCGATGTGCCGGCGCAGGTTGAGCAGACGGTAGTCCTCGACCTCGATGCCGTCGAGCAGGATCTCGCCATGGCTGTGGTGGTAGAAGCGCGGGATCAGGCTGGCCAGGGTCGACTTGCCGCTGCCCGAGCGACCGACCAGGGCGATCATCTGGCCCGGCTCGGCCGAGAAGCTGATGTCGTCCAGCACCAGGCGATCGGTGCCGGGGTAGGTGAAGCTGAGGTTGCGCACGTCGAGACGACCGCTGACGCTCTCGCGCTCGACGGTGCCCTTGTCCAGTTCCGGCTCGACATCCAACTGCTCGAAGATGCTTTCCGCGCCGGCGACGCCCTTCTGGATGGTCGAGCTGACTTCCGACAACTGCCGAATGGGCTTGGGCAGCAGGCCGGCCAGGGTGATGTAGGCGACCATGTCACCGGCCGAGGCGTCACCGCGCAGGTACAGCACCAGGAACATCAGGATGGCCATGGCGGTATAGATCACCAGTTGCAGCAATGGCGTGTAGATCGCACCGGTGCGGGTCATGCGCAGTTGCTTGTCGGTATTGCTCTGGCTGGCGTCGAGGAAACGCTTCTGCTCGTAGACCTCGCCACCGAAGCTGCGCACCACGCGATAACCCTGGATGGTTTCCGAGGCCACATGGGTGACATCGCCCATCGCGACCTGAATCTTCTTGCTCTGCTTGCGGAATTTCTTGCTGGCCCGGCTGACCATGAAGGCGATCAGCGGCAGGATGGCGATCATCACCAGGGTCAGCCGCCAGTTCATCAGCAGCAGCGAGCCGAACAGGAAGATCACGGTCATGCCTTCGCGGATCACCACCTTGATCGCATCGGTGGCAGCACCGGTGACCATGGTCACGTTGAAGGTGATGCGCGAGATCAAGTGTCCGGAGTTGTGCTTGTCGAAGTACCGATTGGGCAGGGTCAGCAGGTTGTTGAACAACTGGACGCGCAGGTCATGCACCAGGCCCAGGGAAACCTTGGCCAGGAAATAGTTGCCAAGGTAGGAGCCAAGGCCCTGCCAGGCCGCGATCAGGATGATCAGCAGCGGCACCGCCTGCAGCAATTGTAGGTCGCGCAGGTAGGGAACACTGGGGAAGAGCACGGCTTCGGGGTTGGACAGGCCATCGACGAAGTACTTGAGGATGTAGCCCAGCATCGGTTGGGTCGAGGCAAAGATCAGGAAGCCGACGATACTCAGCAGGAACAGCCCGATATAGGGCCGGACGTAGCCAAGCAGGCGAAAGTAGATCTTTATGCTCGAGGGGCTGGCGGAGCCACTGGAATCGGTCATATCACGGAGGGAAGTGGAAATTGGGAGGCCGACTTTAACACAGCTTCATGACTGGGTAATTCGGGGCCTGCAGGCCAATCGCTATGTTTCGCAGCGCTCTGGCCATGGCTGGGTTAAGATTGCGTCCTTTCTCACTACGACAACCCGCCCAACGTATGTACCCAAGCATCCAGAACAGCGCCAATCGTGTTTTTGACGCCATAACCCTGTGGCTATTGCCGGTCGGTTATTTCCTTTTGCTGAGTGCGTTGTTCTTCCTGCCGGATCGCAGCCTCCACCACAAGCTCTACTACGCCCTGTTCAGCATCCCGACGCTGATCGCCCTGTGCCTGCGGCCGGCCATCCTGAAGGAACTGATGCGCGAGCCGATCGTGCAGCTCTTTACCCTGTTCGTCCTGTTCGCCCTGCTGAGCATCCTGTGGAGCGCCTCCGACTCGGGCACCAGCGGGCTCATCAAGCGCCCGCTGCATATCTTCATGCTGTTTGCCGGCACCTGCCTGCTGGTACAGCATCGCCCCGAGATGGTCAAGCCGATCTTCTTCGGCGCAGCATTGCTGGCAGTGGCCGGCTCGCTCGACGATATCCATGCCTTTGCCCTGACCTATACCCAAGGTGAACGCCTGGTAGGCTCCGGTGCCATGGATAACCCGCTACTCAGCTCCCATCTGTTCGGGTTCTTCTGCACCTTCTGGCTCTGGGCCGCGCTCTACGGCAAGACCCTGCGCACCCTCGGCCTGTGCCTGGTCGGCCTGGTGATCATGTTCACCGCCGTTTTGGCGACCGGCTCCAGAACCCCGCTGGTCGCGCTGGCCATGGTGGTGGCCTGGATGACCCTGCTGCGCGCAGGGTGGCGCTCGCTCCTGCTGCTGCTGGTCATCCCGGTGGTCGGTATCATCCTGCTCATCGTCGCGCCGGAGATGATCACCGGACGCGGTGATTCGTACCGTTTCGAAATCTGGCGCTACACCCTCGACCAGATCCTCCGGCATCCATGGATCGGCAGTGGTTACGACGCCCCGCTGAGCATCGACCTCGGGATCGGCTACGTACTGAGCGAACCGCACAACTTCGCCCTTGGCGTCCTGTACAACCTGGGCATCATAGGCTTCCTACCATGGGCCGGCATGATCGTCGTCGGCCTGTACAGCGGCTGGCGCAATCGCGGCCAGCAACTTTTCGTCCTGGCCTCGACACTCCTTGTCTTCGGTATCGGTGCAGGCCTGACCGAGGGCGGTGGCATCATGTCCCGGCCCAAGGAGCACTGGTTCCTGCTGTGGATCCCGCTCGCACTGATCGCTGCCCTTAGCATCGCCCAGCGCGCCGGGCGCCTGCCGCGGGTGGAAATGCGCAGGCTGTCGCGCAAGGACAACGAGCGCTTGCTCGGCGGGGCGACCATCATCGAAGAGGATGGCCTGGGTCCGAAGGTACTGCGCCTGCAGGACGGAAGTTTCCTCAAGCTGTTCCGCCGCCGACGCTGGTTCACTTCGGGCGGCCTGAATCCATACTCGCAACGTTTCGTCAGCAACAGCCAGCGCCTTGGCGCGCTGGGTTTCGTCACACCCCGGCCCCTGGATCTGCATATCACCGCGGACGGCAGCCAAGGGGTGCGCTACCAGCCTCTGCCGGGCCATACCGTGCGCCAGGCGTTCGACAGCGCAAGCTCGGCAGATGAACGCAAGCGCCTGGGCTATCGTCTAGGGCAGTTTGTCGCGCAACTGCACGGGCAAGGGGTGTATTTCCGCTCTCTGCACCTGGGCAATGTGCTGTTGCTGGACGACGATCGCTTTGGCCTGATCGACCTGGCCGACATGCGCATCCTGCCTTCGCCGCTGTCTCACGAACTGCGCCAGCGCAACCTGCGTCACATGCAGCGCTACCCCGAGGACCGGGCGTGGTTGTTCGAGGAGAATGTCGAAGCCCTCCTTGAAGGCTATGCCGAAGGCGCGTCCAGCCGCGACGTACATCTGATTCGAAAACAACTTCATCTAACAGATCAGTAAGCACCTCCTTAATGATGGCTACTCCCCTCCTACTGTCGATTGCCGTATACCTCCTGGCCTTGGGAAGCGCGGCGCTCTTGCTCAAAATCCCGGCGATAGCCGACAACCTGGGGCAACTGGAGGGGCGTGCAACGACCATCGACGGCCTGCGTGGCTATCTGGCTCTGGGCGTATTCATCCACCACGCCGCCATCGCCTGGCATTTCCACCAGAGCGGCCAGATCGGCATGCCCCCGGAGCGTTTATTCGCCCAGATCGGCCAGGTGGGGGTTGCCCTGTTCTTCATGATCACCGGATTCCTGTTCTGGGACCGGCTGATCAAGCAGAAGCGCCAACATGACTGGGGCGTCTTCGCGATCTCGCGGATTTTCCGTCTCTATCCGCTCTATCTGCCACTGCTCGCAGCGCTTCTCGCTACCGTTTTCTACCTCAGCGACTGGAACCTGCGAGAAAGCCCGGCCCAACTGCTCAAGCATGTGTCGCTATGGCTCATCTTCGATAGACCGGACCTCAACCTGGTCCAAGGCACCGGAAACCTGATCTCCAACGTCACCTGGACCCTGAGCTACGAGGTGTATTTCTATCTGGCCCTGCCTCTGCTCGGCATGGTCTTCCTGTACCGCGGCTCGCTTCTGAAAACCGTCGCCTGCCTGGTCGGCCTGTACCTGTTGGCGCAGGTCGTGGGCTGGGAACATTCGCTGAAGAAGAAATACCTGCTGAGCTTCGCCGGCGGTATCGCGGCGGCCTACTGGGTGCGCAGCCCGGCCCTGATGGCCTGGGGCCGCAGCCGGCTGGCGGCGATCATCGCAGTGCTGCTGCTGATAGTGGTGCTGACCCTGCTGCGCAAAACCTTCGCGGTGTTCCCGCTGCTGTTGCTGAGCGTGGTGTTCTTCGTGGTCGTTTCCGGCAACGACCTGTTCGGCGCACTGCGTCTGCCCAGCGCACGCTGGCTCGGTGAAGTCAGCTACAGCACCTACCTGCTGCACGGGTTCCTGCTGTGGTGGCTGGCTTACCACTACTATCCACAGATGGGCTTTGCCATGGACCAGCCATTGCCGTTCATCGCCCTGATCGCCCTGTGCACGCCTTTGCTGGTAGTGGTGAGCAGCGCGACTTTCCTGCTCTTCGAAAAGCCGGGTATCGCCAAGGGCAAGGCCCTGGCCGCCAGGCTCAGGCGCAAACGGGAGGCACTGCAGGCCAATCCCGTCGAAAAGGCCTGAGCCGGATCAACGCTGGCGCGCGTATTCGAGGAAGGCCTGGATGTCATCGCTGCAAAGCTTGTCCAGGACTTGGCGAATCTCCGCCTCGGGCCAATCCCACCAGGCGGCCTGTAGCAGCTCGGCACGAACTTCCGGCGCAAAGCGCCAGTTGATCACCCTGGCCGGATTCCCACCGACGATCGCATAGGGCGGCACGTCGCGGGTGACCAAGGCCCCGGCGGCCACGATGGCACCATGGCCGACCGTTACACCCGAAAGGATGCTGCTGTTGGAACACAGCCAGACATCGTTGCCGATCACCACATCGCCGCGGGTGCCGTTGTAATCCTTGATATGCGCCGCTTCATCGAACATCGCCGGGAAGGGATAGGTCGTCACCCAGTCGGCCCGGTGATGCCCGCCCAGGAAAATCTCCACGCCCTCGGCAATCGAGCAGTAGGCGCCGATCCTGAGCGTCGAGCCCTCCTGCCAGTCATGCACCTCGGGCAGCCCGTAGCTGCCGATACCGAACTCGTACTGCGGGTAACGCGCCTTGAAACGCGCCCGGCCGCGCTCGCTGCGGGGCAGCTTGCGGATCTCGCGCTTGGCGCGCTTTTCCAGAAACCGTGCGATCCAGCCCATCGACGGTCAGCTCCGTTCCAGTGGTGAAAAGAACAAGCGCCCCAGGCCACGCCAGGTCTTGCGGGTAAATGCCCGCAGCGGAATCTGCGCCAACAGCTCGCGGGCCAGCTTGCGATCACGGTTCGCCACTTTGAGGAACATCGAGTTCAAGGCCTTGAACTTGACCTCCTCGTAGGCCGGATGATCGCTGAAATGCGCATAGATGCGCAGGATGCTCTCGATCATGAAGCGGTGATTCTTGTACGAGTTGGTCGCGTGCTTGCGGTACTGCGCCATGACCACGGGCAGGCCGTCGATGACATAGCCGGCATGGGTGATCTTCAGCTCGATATAGAGGTCTTCGAGGCGAATGCTCGGGTCGAAGCCACCGACCTTTTCCAGCGCCTCGCGGCGGAACAGCAAGGTGGGTGCCGGCGGGTAAGGTTTGCGCTCAAGGAACATGTCCTCGAAATCGGAGCGCCTGAACGGGGTATCACGGCGCTGGCGCTTCTCGGGAAAGAGGTCGCCATTGGAGTCGATCAGCTCGATATTGCCTGCACAAATACCCACTTCAGGCTTGTCGACCATATGCGCGACCTGGATGGCGATGCGGTCCGGCATCATGATGTCGTCCGAACCGAAGGTGGCGATCAGCTCACCATGGGAACGTGCGATACCGTCGTTCAGCGTACGGGTCAGCCCCTGGTTCTTCTGGACCTTGAAATCGAAACCATGCACGGCCTGCAGGCGCTGGATGCGCTCGACGCTGTCGTCGGTGGAACCATCGTCGATCACCAGCAGCTCGATGTGCGGGTAGGTCTGGTCGAGCACGCTCTGGATGCTCTTTTCAATGTACGGTCCGTGGTTGTACGAAGCGATGATCACGCTTACCAGGGGTTGCTTGTCGGTCATGCCGGTTCCTTGTTCGCCTGGGCCAGGCCGGACTCGATCAGGTCCAGGTACTGCTGGCGGAAGACATTGATGTCATGGTTGCCCTGCAGGTACTGGTAGGTCTGCTCGCCCTTGGCGCGCAGGGCCTGCTCGTCCAGGGCCAGGTACCTGTCCAGCGCTGCGGTCAGTTGCGCTACGTTGCCCGGCTCCACGGCCAGCCCGCCGGCACCCTGGATCAGCGGCAGCATCGCCGGCACGCTGGAGGCGATCACCGGCAGCCGTCCGCTCATGCCTTCGAGCAGGGCCAGGCCCAGGCCTTCGGCCATCGACGGCATGGCCCAGATATCGAAGGCGCGTACATATTGCAGGGCGTTTTCCTTGAAACCCAGCAGGTGGGCGCGGCCACCCAGGCCCAGTTGCTCGATCTCTGCCTGAAGGTTCTGCTGTTCACGGCCAGCGCCGATGATCGCCAGTTGCGCCTCTGGATACTTGTCCTTGAGGGCCGCGAACGCCTTGAGCAGGTGGGTGTGCCCCTTGACCCGCACCAGGCGGCCCAGCGCGCCGACCAGCCGCGCATCCGCCGACAGCCCCAGCAGCTCGCGGGCTTTCTCGCGGGAATGCTGCAGCGCTTCGGCCTGGGGGATATCGATGGCGTTGGTGATGGCGTGGGTGTTCCGCTCGGTAAAGCCGCACTTGCAATCGACCAGGTACTGCTTCACCGCAGGCGACACCCCGACGAACTGCCAGTGACGGTCCACCAGGCGCTGGGTCTGGCGACGCCGGTAGAAACGGTCGTATTCGCCGAAGCCATGGGAAATGCCGATGCACAGCGGGATCTTCAGCCAGCGGTTGAGCTGCAGCATCATGTTGACCGGCTTGAAGCGGTTACAGATCACCACGTCGAAGCCTTCCTTGCGGCAAAAGCGGTAGAGCTTCCACAAGGCAAGCAAGCGCATGCCCTTGAGGGCCTTGTCGCTGAAGTCGAAATACACCGAATGATCGGAACGGCTCACCGGCTCGCCCGGACCCGGCTTGCCCTTGAGGAAAGCCATGGTGGTTTCGAAGCGCTCGGGCGGCAGCGCCTTGACGATCTGCTCGGCGAGATCGGCAAAATCATGACGTTTGATGTTGTAGTCAGGCTGCAATTGCAGAACCTTGAAACGTCGTGTCATAGGGCTTCCTGATGATCCTGTGTGGTGCCGGGGCGTTTCACGACCCAGAGGAGCTCGTGACGCCGCACCGCCTTGCGGAAAAATTCGTTCTCGCCGAACGGCGACGCCTTGCGTCCCGCCAGTACTCGCTGAATCAGCCGGCGCACGCGGCGCTTGAAAGGCGGGCGTGGTTGCAGGTCGTGCATCATACCGAGCGCCATGGCCTTGTCGCACTGGCGCCCGGCATCCAGGCCCAGGCTGCAGGGCAGCCACTGCTCGTCGCCTTCGGTGACCGGTGGCAGCGCTACGCCAGTCCCGGTGTCGCCCATGGGCCAACGGTCGTTGTCGTGCAGGTGATTGGCGTAGCCAAGCAGGGTCCCGGGCTGCCAGTCGAGACCTTGCAAAGCCTGTACCAGTGCCTGATGGGCGCACAGATGGTCGGGATGCGGGTCGAGCACCGGATGCGGCAGTACGATCACTTCCGGGCGGGCGGTCTCGATCAGTGCGCGCAGGTCGGCGAGCAGGTTGTTCCAGCTTGGTACTCCGTCGTCCCCGGGCAAGGCCAGGCTGTTGAGCCGACGGAACGGCCGAGTATCAGTGGTATCGGCTTCACGGGAGCCAAGGGGCTCGCCAGGCGAAGCCTGCATCGCCGGCAATTGCAGGCAGAAGTAGCCCAACTGCACACAGTGCGCCTCGGGAACACCCGCCCAGCGCGGTACCGCGATACTGTCCCAGGCCCGCAGCCGCCCCTTGAGCCGGGCCGCCTCGACAGGGTTCAGCCCCATGCGCTGATAATGATCGGCCTCGATTTCACCGGCCGTCAGGGTGACGATCCACGCCTCCTCGGCCTGGCTGTACAGGCCGTAGGCAGCCAGTTCGGCATCGTCGGCATGTGGCGCGATGACCATGACGCGCTGCCGGCGGTAGTCCGGATGGCGGATAACCCACAGCTTCGGTTGCCCGAGCAGCCGGCAGAACTGCCCGCGCAAGGCCAGCCGGCCTTGTGCAAGTGCGCTGCCCATCCCGCCAAGATTGACGTAGCGCAGCCCCTTGGCACCCCGCTCGAAACCCTGCACGTCCTGTTCCCCGTCGCCAGCGATGATCACGCCGGGATCGAGGAAACGGCCCAGCCAGCCGCTTTTCAGTTGCACCTGGAGAATCAGGGTTTCATGACCATCGAGGGCCAAGGGCTGCTCGGGTTGCAGGCGGCCGTCACGCAGTTGCACCGGGTGTTCGCACTCATCCGGGAAGCGATAGCGATAATCCTGCGCCGGCGAATAGAACAGGTGATCGGCGAACCACGCCTCATGGGCCACCCAGCCAAGCACTGCCAGCAACAGCGGCAGCCACCAGGCCACAAGCACGCCGACAACCACCAGCAACAGCAGGCCAAGGAGCAGCGCCATGCGCTTGTTACGGCGATGGCGCTTGAGCAATTGCTGCTTGCGGTTCAAACCTGGAATACCGGCACGGGGTTGCACCATCGGTCCTTGTACTCGCGATCGGAACGCCCGAAGGAGAAGCGCAGCGCCTTGCTGCGGGCGCGGGCATCTTCCCAGGCGCTCTGGGTGTTGAGGAAGCTGAGCACACTGCCGGGGCTGAATTCGCGGGTCTGCGGGTCGACGCCACCGTTGACGTACTCGACGCTGATCCACTCCGGCGCCTCGACCCGGTACACCAGCTGGATGGCAATGGCAGCGTCATTGAGGAACACCACCGAGCCGATCAGCAGCGAACGCAGGCGCTCGACGGCCTCGGCCATGCGTTCGGCGCCGGTGGCCGGGAAACCCCAGCGACGCTGAAACAGATCGCAGTACATCGCCGCGATCTCTGCACTGTCGAAGTCCTGAATCGGCTTCACCACCCCGCCCGCCTCTTCCAGCAGGCGCAGTTCGCGGCGCTGGTTGTAGCGGAACTTCTTCGATAGATCTTCTGGCTCGCGGGCCATCGCCAGCGACTCGGCCTGCGGCTTGAGCAGGCTGAAACGGCCCTGGTTCAGTGCGGACAGGTAGCGCGCAGAATGGCGCAGCGGGGCCTGCGCCCCGGCGGCAGCGGGCAGGATGATTTCGGCATTGCCCAGGTCGAACAGGCCTTTTTTGCCCTGGCGCTTGAGCACGTCCTTGGACAGGGCCAGGTAACGCCCCCAGGTGGGAATCGCCGCCTGGATTTCACCTGCCTGCTCCCAGCCCAGGTAGCGCACCGGGATGTCGGCCATTTCGGCAAGCTGCGCGACCACCAGCGGATGGGTGGCGACGCTGCCGCCGAAGCGGTTCCAGGCCTGTGCATACGTCTCGGCGTCAACGACGCGCCAGCCGCGTTCGCGCCAGCCTTGCAGTCGATTGAGCATCAGGCCTCCGCAGTCAGGGCGACGACAGTCGGAAGCTGCCAGAACACCTGGCGTACCGCCTCGTCGGAGAAGCGCGCACGCAGGCGTTCCAGCATGCGCTGGCGGCATTCCTCGAGCTGCGCTTCGTCCATTGCGGCCAGTACCTGCAGGGACCTGGCCAGCGCGGCGGCGTCACCCAGCGGGAACAGCACGCCAACCCCTTCCACCACTTCGGTGGCACCGCCACAAGCGCTGGCCGCTACCGGCACCCCGGCGACCATGGCTTCCAGCAGGACCATGCCGAATGGTTCATGGTCGGAACTGAGGGCGAAGGCGTCGAACGCCGTGAAATAGCGCCTGGCATCAGCAACCTGCCCCACGAAATCAACTTGGGCGGTAATACCCAGTTCGGCGGCAAGCGCCTTGAGCGATGCCTCCAGCCGACCCTTGCCGAGGATCGCCAAGCGCGCACCGGCTGGCAGCGTCGGCAAGGCCTGGGCGAAACCACGCAGCAGGGTGGCCTGGTCCTTGTCAGGGTGCAGGCGGCCGACGTTGCCGACGATCCAGGCCCCGGCGTCCAGCTTAAGCGCGGCACGGGCTTCGCCAGCCGGCACCAGGCGTGCTTGCAACGCCTCGATATCGACCCGGTTGTACAGGGTCTGGATACGCTCGGCAGGCCAGGCCTTCAGGCTCCGGCGCATATCGTCGCGTACCGCATCGGACACCCCGAGCAGGCTCAGGCGCTTGCTGAAGAAATTGGCGAAGAACTGGCGACTGCCGCGCTTGTAGTCGCCGAAGGCGTGATGCACGCCAATTACCGGCAGACGCGTAGCCAGCAAGGTGATGTAGATGGGCTTGAAGCGATGGGCGATGCAGAAGCTGAAATCCCGCGCTGCGGCAATCTTGCGCAGCGCCCGGATAGCCCCCAGCTTCAGGCCACGAATGGCGCTGGAGCTGAATTCGAGGAACAGCACCTCGTCGCTGGCGCAACCTTCGGCCACACGAGGATCGGCCTTGCCGGTGAGGAATACCGTGGTGACCTTGTAGCCGCTGCCGACGAACAGGCTGGCGTACTGACGGGCACAATCGAGGAAAGGCCCGTCATAGCCATGGCAGAACTGCAGGACGCGCTTGTCAGTCGAGCGAGTCATAGGCTTTCGCGCCGTCCTTCACTACCAGGATGTCTTCCATGATCAGGTATTGAAGATCGGAGCCGAAGAACATGTTCAGCGCGTCGGTCGGCGAGCAGATCATCGGCTCGCCACGGCGGTTGAGCGAGGTGTTCAGCGACACGCCGTTGCCGGTCAGGTTTTCCAGGGCCTTCATCATGTCGTAGTAGCGCGGGTTGTACTCGCGCTTGAGCACCTGGGCGCGGGAAGTCCCGTCCTCATGGACCACTTCCGGCACGCGGGTCTTCCATTCCTCGGCGACTTCGAAGGTGAAGGTCATGAACGGCGCCGGGTGATCGACCTTGATCATCTGCGGGCCGACGGTGTCCAGCATGGACGGGCAGAACGGCCTCCAGCGCTCGCGGAACTTGATCTGCTCGTTGATCCGGTTGGCCACGCCCGGCACGCTCGGGCAGCCGATGATCGAGCGACCGCCAAGGGCACGCGGGCCGAACTCCATGCGGCCCTGGAACCAGGCCACCGGGTTGCCGTCGACCATGATCTGCGCGATGCGCTCGGGCATGTCGTCGATCTTGCGCCACTTCGGCGCGCTCGGGTGACGGGCGCAGGCGGCGATCACGTCCTCGTTGGAGTACGCGGGGCCGAGGTAGACATGTTCCATCTTCTCGACCGGCACGCCGCGGGCATGGGAAACATAAGCCGCGGCGCCGACTGCGGTACCGGCGTCGCCGGAGGCGGGCTGCACGAACAGTTCGGTCACGTCCGGACGGGCGATGATCTTCTGGTTCAGCTTGACGTTCAGCGCGCAGCCGCCGGCGAAGGCCAGCTTGCCGGTTTCCTTGAGGATGTCGCCCAGGTAGTGGTCGATCATCTGCAGGGCCAGTTTCTCGAACAGCGCCTGCATGCTGGCGGCGTAGTGGATGTACGGCTCGTCGGCGATGTCGCCTTCGCGCTTCGGACCCAGCCACTCGATCAGCTTCGGCGAGAAGTAGAAGCCCTTGCCCTTCTCTTTATAGCGGCGCAGGCCGATGACGTTGGCGTACTCGGTGTTGATCACCAGTTCGCCGTTTTCGAAGCTGGCCAGGCGCGAGAAGTCGTACTTGCTGGCGTCGCCGTAGGGCGCCATCCCCATGACCTTGAACTCGCCATCGAGCATCTCGAAGCCGAGGAACTCGGTGATCGCGCCGTACAGGCCGCCCAGGGAGTCCGGATCGAAGAACTCCTTGATCTTGTGGATCTTGCCGTTCTCGCCATAGCCGAAGAAGGTCGTGGCGTATTCGCCCTTGCCGTCGATGCCGAGGATCGCGGTCTTTTCCTTGAAACCGGAGCAGTGATAGGCGCTGGATGCGTGGGCCAGGTGGTGCTCGACCGGTTCGATCTTGATTTTCTTCGGATCGAAGCCCAGTTGCTCCAGACACCAGACGATCTTCTTGCGGTAGCGCTTGTAGCGGCGGTTGCCCATCAGGATCGCGTCAAGGGCGCGGTCCGGGGCGTACCAGTAGCGCTTGGCATAGTGCCAGCGAGCCTCGCCGAACAGGCTGATCGGGGCGAACGGAATCGCCACCACATCGACGTCGGACGGCTTGATGCCGGCCTGTTCCAGGCAGAACTTCGCCGACTCGTAGGGCATGCGGTTCTTTGCATGTTTATCGCGCACGAAGCGCTCTTCTTCGGCGGCGGCGATCAGCTTGCCGTCGATGTACAGGGCCGCGGAAGGATCATGGCTAAGGGCGCCGGACAGGCCAAGAATCGTCAATGCCAAGGGTCTAGCCTCTTCATTCGGTAAAAATGCGCCCCGGCCTCGTGGGCGGGCGGCGGCGAAAGAGCGGGATTATAACGCAAAGCGGGTGGGCAGTAGGAGGTGCTGACCTCAAGGGCCTCATCGCTGGCAAGCCAGCTCCCACAGGGACCGCATGCACCGCGAACCCTGTGGGAGCTGGCTTGCCAGCGATGGCGCCCTCAAGATCAACACAAGAACCAGGATTACTCGGCGATCAACCAATCCATCCGCCAGTTCCCGCCCGTCTGCCCCAGGCATTCAGCCAGCCAAGGCAGGAACTCGCGCAGCTCTTCCTCCAGCCCCCACGGCGGGTTGGCAATCGCCAGGCCGGAGCCATTCAGGTTCTGCGGCGTGTCCTGTGGGTGCACATACAGCTCCACCCGCAACAGCTTCGGCGCGCCGGTACTGGTCAGGTCCTGGTAGAAGCGCACCAGCTGTTTCTGCTCCTTGATCGGATACCAGATCGCCGCGACGGTCTGGCGCATGCGACCGATCGCCTCCTTCATCGCGGTAGAGCAGCGCTTGAGCTCGTCCGGCTGCTCGAACGGCGGGTCGATCAGCATCACTGCGCGCTTTTCCTGCACCGGCAGCAGCGCCCGCGGCACATGCCAGCCCTCGCCGAGGTGCACGGCGACCCGCGGGTCCTTTTTCATGTTGTCCTTGAGCAGGCGCCCGTCCTCCGGGTGCTTCTCGTTGAGCAGCACGCGGTCCTGCTGGCGCGCCATGCGCCGTGCCAGTTCCGGCGAACCGGGGTAGTAGCGCAGCTCGCCATCGGCATTCAGGCGCTTGACGATGCGCAGGTAGTCCGCCGTGATCGCCGGCAGGTCTTCACGCCCCCAGAGCCGGCCGATGCCCTCGATCCACTCGCCGGTACGGGTCGCCTGGTCGCCCTGCAGGTCGTACAGGCCAAGGCCGGCGTGGGTATCGATATAGGCGAACGGCTGCTCCTTGCGCGACATCAGGGCGATGAGGCGGGTGAGCACGATGTGCTTGAAGACGTCGGCGTGGTTGCCGGCGTGAAAGGCGTGACGATAGTTCATGGCGACTCCTGAGGGACCGGGAAGTTTACCCTGTCACGCCGCAGTCGTCAGGTTGCACCCGCTGAAACGACGGCGGCCCGCCTCTCTCGAAGAGGCGGGCCGCCGGCTCAAGCGCGATCAGCGATCACTTGTTGGCGTAATAGTCCGCGTCGGCCTTCTCGAAGCGCGCCACCATGGTGGACGACGCCCGGCCCATGCTGCTCACCAGCACGATGGCGAGGGTGGCGAAGATGAAGCCCGGGATGATCTCGTACAGGCTGGTGCCCGAATAGTTCTTCCACAGGATCACGGTCAGCGCGCCAACCACGATACCGGCCAGTGCGCCATTGCGGGTCATGCCTTTCCACAGCACGGAAAGCAGCACTACCGGACCGAAGGCGGCGCCGAAACCGGCCCAGGCGTAGGCCACCAGTCCCAGCACGCGGTTGTCCGGATTGGCAGCCAGGGCGATGGCGATCAGCGCAACGGCCAGGACCATCAGGCGACCAATCCAGACCAGTTCCCCCTGCGAAGCTTTCGGACGCAGGAAGGTCTTGTAGAAGTCTTCGGTCAGGGCACTGGAGCAGACCAGCAGTTGGCAGCTCAAGGTACTCATGACCGCTGCCAGGATGGCCGACAGCAAGACACCGGCGACCCATGGGTTGAACAGGATCTTGGCCAACTCGATGAACACGCGCTCGTGGTTCTCGGTGACAGGGCCGGCCACTTCCGGATGCGCCGAGAAATAGGCGATACCGAAGAAGCCCACGGCACAGGTACCGGCCAGGCACAGGATCATCCAGGTCATGGAGATGCGACGGGCGTTAGCGATCGACTTCACCGAGTCAGCCGCCATGAAACGCGCCAGGATGTGCGGCTGGCCGAAGTAGCCCAGGCCCCAGCCCATCAGCGAGATGATGCCGATGAAGCTGGCATTGCGGAACATGTCGAAGTTGGCCGGATTCTGCGCCTCGATGGCGAGGAAGGTGGTGTCCACGCCGCCGGTGGCGAGCAGCACGAAGATCGGCGTCAGCAGCAGGGCGAAGATCATCAGGCCGGCCTGCACGGTATCCGTCCAGCTGACCGCAAGGAAGCCGCCGACGAAGGTGTAGGCGATGGTCGCTGCGGCACCGGCCCACAGGGCGGTTTCGTAGGACATGCCGAAGGTGCTTTCGAACAGGCGGGCACCGGCGACGATGCCGGACGCGCAGTAGATGGTGAAGAACACCAGGATCACCACTGCGGAGATGATCCGCAGCAGACCGCTCTGGTCTTCGAAACGACTGGCGAAATAGTCCGGCAGGGTCAGCGCATCGCCGTTGTGCTCGGTCTGCACGCGCAGGCGGCCGGCGACGAACAGCCAGTTCAGGTAGGCACCCACGGTCAGGCCGATGGCGATCCAGGCTTCCGAAAGGCCCGACATGTAGATGGCGCCCGGCAGGCCCATCAGCAGCCAGCCGCTCATGTCCGAGGCGCCGGCGGAAAGTGCGGTCACCACGCTGCCGAGGCTACGGCCGCCGAGAATGTAGTCGGAAAGGTTCTTGGTGGAGCGATAGGCCATGAAGCCGATCAGCACCATTGCCGCGATGTAGATCACGAAGGTAATCGTGATGGGATTGCTTGCTGTCATGTATTGCGCCCTGGCGTTTGTTTTTATGTAGCAACAACCCTCGTGGGGTTGCACCCAGGCGGCGAACCCTATGTCACAACGTAAATTCGGTGCAACCTTTTTTACAAAGCTAGTTGCACCCTGTATGAAATTTCCCACTAAAGCGCCTTCTTGCTCCTTTTCGGCGCAAAAAACACCTTTTTCATAAGTAAACGCACCACTAAAAGCCGTTTCTGTCGTGGGGTTTTCGGCGGCCGGATGAGTTGCGCCACCGTCCGCAAAAATTTGGGTTGCACTAGGTTGCACCCGGAAACGTGCCCGGCTAATCTTGGCGCCAGCTTAGCCACGGCCCAGTGGCAATAACGAGGATAAGAAATGGCGACGACCACCCTTGGGGTCAAACTCGACGACCCTACCCGTGAGCGACTGAAGGCCGCTGCGCAGTCCATCGACCGCACGCCGCACTGGCTCATCAAGCAAGCGATCTTCAACTACCTGGAGAAGCTGGAGGGTGGCGCCACCCTGACCGAGCTCAACGGTCAGGCCGGACATATCGGTGACGACGCGGGCGAAGTACAGCCCGACCACAGCCATCAGTGCTTCCTCGAATTCGCCGAAAGCATCCTGCCCCAATCGGTGCTGCGCGCGGCCATTACCGCCGCCTACCGCCGCCCTGAGCAGGAAGTGGTGCCGATGTTGCTGGAGCAGGCACGCCTGCCGGCCGCCCAGGCCGAAGCCACCAACAAGCTGGCCGCCGGCATCGCGGAAAAATTGCGTAATCAGAAAAGCGCCGGCGGTCGTGCCGGTATCGTCCAGGGCCTGCTGCAGGAATTCTCCCTGTCATCCCAGGAAGGCGTGGCCCTGATGTGCCTGGCCGAGGCCCTGCTGCGCATCCCCGACAAAGGCACCCGCGACGCCCTGATCCGCGACAAGATCAGCACCGGCAACTGGCAGCCGCACCTGGGCAACAGCCCGTCGCTGTTCGTCAACGCCGCTACCTGGGGCCTGCTGCTGACCGGCAAGCTGGTCAGCACCCATAACGAATCCGGCCTCACTTCGTCCCTCAGCCGTATCATCGGCAAGAGCGGCGAACCGATGATCCGCAAGGGCGTCGATATGGCCATGCGCCTGATGGGCGAGCAGTTCGTTACCGGCGAGACCATCGCCGAAGCCCTGGCCAACGCGAGCAAGTTCGAATCCAAGGGTTTCCGCTATTCCTACGACATGCTCGGCGAAGCCGCATTGACCGAGCACGACGCGCAGAAGTACCTGGCTTCCTACGAGCAGGCCATCCACTCAATCGGCAAGGCCTCCCATGGTCGCGGCATCTATGAAGGCCCGGGCATCTCGATCAAGCTCTCGGCACTGCACCCGCGCTACAGCCGCGCTCAGTACGAGCGGGTGATGGAAGAGCTGTACCCGCGCCTGCTGTCCCTGACCCTGCTGGCCAAGCAATACGACATCGGCCTGAACATCGACGCCGAGGAAGCCGACCGCCTGGAGCTGTCGCTGGACCTGCTCGAGCGCCTGTGCTTCGAACCGCAACTCACCGGCTGGAACGGCATCGGCTTCGTCATCCAGGCCTACCAGAAGCGCTGCCCGTATGTGATCGACTACGTCATCGACCTGGCCCGCCGCAGCCGCCATCGCCTGATGATCCGCCTGGTGAAGGGCGCCTACTGGGACAGCGAGATCAAGCGCGCCCAGATCGAGGGCCTGGAAGGCTATCCGGTGTACACCCGCAAGGTGTACACCGACGTATCCTACATCGCCTGCGCGCGCAAGCTGCTGTCGGTACCGGAAGCCATCTACCCGCAGTTCGCGACCCACAACGCCCATACCCTGTCGGCCATCTACCATATCGCCGGTCAGAACTACTACCCGGGCCAGTATGAATTCCAGTGCCTGCACGGCATGGGTGAGCCGCTGTACGAACAGGTCGTAGGCAAGGTCGCCGATGGCAAGCTGAACCGTCCGTGCCGGGTGTATGCCCCGGTCGGTACCCATGAAACGCTGCTGGCCTACCTGGTCCGCCGCCTTCTGGAAAACGGTGCCAACACTTCCTTCGTCAACCGTATCGCCGACCACTCGATTTCCATCCAGGAACTGGTCGCCGACCCGGTCGCCACCATCGAGCGCATGGCCACCCAGGAAGGCAACGTCGGCCTGCCCCACCCGCGCATTCCGCTGCCCCGTGACCTGTACGGCAGCGAGCGGGCCAACTCGGCCGGTATCGACATGGCCAACGAGCATCGCCTGGCCTCGCTGTCCTGCGCGCTTCTCGCCACTGCGCACTCGCCCTGGAAAGCAGAACCGCTGCTGGGCTGCGCGGCCAGCCAGGAAGCTGCGGTACCGGTGCTCAATCCGGCGGACCATCGCGATGTGGTCGGCCATGTCCAGGAAGCCACGGTCGCCGACGTCGACAACGCCATCCAGTGCGCGCTGAATGCCGCACCGATCTGGCAGGCCACGCCACCGGCCGAGCGCGCCGCGATCCTCGAACGCGCCGCCGACCTGATGGAAGCCGAGATCCAGCCGCTGATGGGCCTGCTGGTCCGTGAAGCGGGCAAGACCTACGCCAACGCCATTGCCGAAGTCCGTGAGGCGGTCGACTTCCTGCGCTACTACGCGGTGCAGGCACGCAACGACTTCAGCAACGACGCCCACCGCCCATTGGGCCCGGTGGTGTGCATCAGCCCATGGAACTTCCCGCTGGCGATCTTCAGCGGCCAGGTGGCTGCCGCACTCGCGGCTGGCAACCCGGTGCTGGCCAAGCCCGCCGAACAGACTCCGCTGGTCGCAGCCCAGGCCGTGCGCCTGCTGCTCGAGGCCGGTATTCCGGAAGGCGTCGTACAACTGCTTCCGGGCCGCGGCGAAACCGTCGGCGCCCGCCTGGTCGGCGACGATCGAGTGAAAGGCGTGATGTTCACCGGCTCCACCGAAGTCGCCCGCCTGCTGCAACGCAATATCGCCGGGCGTCTGGATAACCAGGGGCGTCCGATCCCGCTGATCGCCGAGACCGGCGGCCAGAACGCCATGATCGTCGACTCCTCGGCGCTGACCGAGCAGGTGGTGATCGACGTGGTCTCCTCGGCCTTCGACAGTGCCGGCCAGCGTTGCTCGGCCCTGCGCGTGCTGTGCCTGCAGGAAGATTCCGCCGACCGCGTGATCGAAATGCTCAAGGGCGCCATGGCCGAAAGCCGCCTGGGCAACCCGGAGCGCCTGTCGGTGGACATCGGCCCGGTAATCGACGCCGAAGCCAAGGCCGGCATCGAGAAGCACATCCAGGGCATGCGCGAGAAAGGCCGTCCGGTGTATCAGGTGGCCATCGCCGACAGCGCCGAATGCAAGCGCGGCACCTTCGTCATGCCGACCCTGATCGAGCTGGAAAACCTCGACGATCTCAAGCGCGAGATCTTCGGCCCGGTGCTCCACGTACTGCGCTACAACCGCAAGGACCTGGACCAGTTGATCGAGCAGATCAACGCCACCGGCTACGGCCTGACCCTCGGCGTGCACACCCGCATCGACGAGACCATCGCCAAGGTCATCGACAACGTCCATGCCGGTAACGTCTACGTCAACCGCAACATCGTCGGTGCCGTGGTCGGTGTACAGCCGTTCGGCGGCGAGGGCTTGTCCGGTACCGGTCCGAAGGCCGGCGGCCCGTTGTACCTGTACCGCCTGCTGTCGACCCGTCCGGCGGATGCCATCGAGCAGTCGTTCCAGCGTGGCGATGCCGGCAACAAACCTGACAGCCAGCTGCGCGACGTCCTGCTGAAGCCGTTCGAAGCCTTCAAGGCCTGGGCCTCCAGCGCCCAGCACAGCGAACTGGTGCAAACCTGCGAGCAATTCGCCCGCCAGTCCCAGAGCGGCATCACCCGCCTGCTGGCCGGCCCGACCGGCGAACGCAACAGCTACAGCATCCTGCCGCGCGAGCACGTACTGTGCCTGGCCGACAACGAAGCCGACCTGCTGACCCAACTGGCGGCGGTGCTGGCCGTGGGCAGTTCGGCCGTGGTGCTGGAGGGCGAGCCGGGCAAATCGGTGCGTTCGCGCCTGCCGAAGGAAGTCCAGGCGCGGATCAAGCTGGTCGGCGACTGGAACAAGGAAGACGTGCAATTCGACGCCGTCCTGCACCACGGCGACTCCGACCAGTTGCGCGGCATCTGCGAGCAGATCGCCAAGCGTCCGGGCGCGATCGTTGGGGTGCATGGCCTGTCGTCGGGTGAAACTGCGGTAGCGCTGGAGCGCCTGGTGATCGAGCGGGCACTAAGCGTAAACACCGCTGCGGCGGGGGTAATGCGAGCCTGATGACTATCGGCTGATAGTCGAAAGAAAAAAAGCGGGGCGGGTTTTGCGGACTTCTGAAGGAGGTTCGCGGAGCCCGCCCCGTTTTGTTTGGCCGATCAAGCGCCGAACAATGCTGCCACCTCAGTAAGCGAGGGAAAACAACAACGCAACCGATATGAAGTACACCATCCAGATGGCAATGCCCAATCCGATCCAACAGTTGTTGGCTGCGCTGAAATGCGCGTTTGACTCTCCTTCCGGATCATCCTCAACGACGTTCACTACTCGCTGGATCTGACAAAGGACCCAAAGGACGGCTAATAACTGCAATACCGTCAGGACCAGGGTTAGCAAGTGCAGATTCGCAATAGTCTTCAACTGTTCCGTAGGTTCGGGGTTCACGAATGATGCGCCTACACTGACAACCAGAATGAGCCACATGCTCGAACTCAGGAATTTAGGCGACCACTCGTATTTGCAACCTGACTGCATGAGCCTGTTATCGATACGGCGGAGTAACGGCCACACAAAAATCACCGGAATGATGCTGCGAAGCAACGGAATCAAACGCTCTCCCGTGGCATCCCTGTAGGTTGCCCAATTTCGATAGAACCAATACAAGATGTAGAGCCCCGTGGTCAGCATCGTCATATAGATCAGCTTGTTGACCGACACTACATAGAACATTGCCTTGCGCGGTTCTTCTTCAGCGGTGACAGAGGTAACGGTCTCACTGGACATAAAAGCTCCTTTGAATTAAAGGCAGCAATCAGACACCCATCATCAAACGATTGATGTCAGGAAAATCCCGACATTCGATCGGAAACTTCGAATAGCTCAAACACGCAAATGCCCTTGGCAGCGCTCCTACAGGCCCCGTACAAAACCCACATCTGCGTTTCAATCCATGCTTCTACCCCACCATCACCCAAACCTATTTCCCTGTGCATCCCCCTCCCCGCCCTCCTAGACTCGCCCCACCCCCGACTCAAGGACCGCCGCCATGACCGAGACCCTGCTCAGCGCCCGCAACCTGGCGTTCGAACTCTATGAAGTGCTGGATGCCGAGGCCCTGACCCGCCGCGAGCGCTTTGCCGAACACAGCCGCGAGACCTTCGACGCCGCGCTGACCACGGCACGCACCATCGCCGAGAAGTACTTCGCCCCGCATAACCGCAAGGGCGACGAGAACGAGCCGCGCTACGAGAACGGCGAGGCGGTGCTGATCCCGGAGGTGAAACCGGCGGTGGATGCCTTCCTCGAAGCCGGCTTCCTGAATGCCAACCGCGACTTCGAGGCGGGTGGCATGCAGTTGCCGACCCTGCTGTCCCAGGCCTGCTTCGCCCATTTCCAGGCCGCCAACGCCGGAACCACGGCCTATCCCTTCCTGACCATGGGCGCCGCCAACCTGATCGAGAGCTTCGGCACCGAGGAACAGAAGCGCCTGTTCCTGCAGCCGATGATCGAGGGCCGCTTCTTCGGCACCATGGCCCTCACAGAACCCCATGCCGGCTCGTCCCTGGCGGACATTCGCACCCGCGCCGAACCCGCCGCCGATGGCAGCTACCGCCTGCGCGGGAACAAGATCTTCATCTCCGGCGGCGACCATCCACTGTCGGAAAACATCGTGCATATGGTCCTGGCCAAGCTGCCGGATGCGCCGCCTGGCGTGAAGGGCATTTCCCTGTTCATCGTGCCCAAGTTCCTGGTCAACGCCGACGGCAGCCTCGGCCCGCGCAATGATGTGACGCTGGCCGGGCTGTTCCACAAGATGGGCTGGCGCGGCACCACCTCGACCGCGCTGAACTTCGGCGATAACGGCCAATGCGTCGGCTATCTGGTGGGCAAGCCGCACCAGGGCCTGGCCTGCATGTTCCAGATGATGAACGAGGCACGCATCGGTGTCGGCATGGGCGCGGTGATGCTGGGTTACGCCGGCTACCTGTACTCGCTCGACTACGCGCGCCAGCGGCCGCAGGGTCGCCCGCTCGATAACAAGGACCCGTCCACCCCCGCGGTGCCGATCATTGCCCACGCGGATGTGAAGCGCATGCTCCTGGCGCAGAAAGCCTATGTGGAAGGCGCCTTCGACCTGGGCCTATACGCCGCACGGCTGTTCGACGACACGCAAACCGCCGGAACGCCCGAGGCCCGCCAGCAGGCCCACGAACTGCTCGACCTGCTGACGCCCATCGTCAAGTCCTGGCCTTCGGAGTTCTGCCTGAAGGCCAACGAACTGGCGATCCAGATCCTCGGCGGCCATGGCTATACCCGTGAATATCCGGTGGAGCAGTACTACCGCGACAACCGCCTGAACCCGATCCATGAAGGTACCCACGGTATCCAGTCGCTCGACCTGCTCGGGCGCAAGCTGGCGCAGAACGGCGGCGCCGGCCTGAAGCAACTGGTGCGCCTGATTGCCGGGACCTGCGAGCGCGCCCACCAGCACCCGCAACTGGACGCCCTGCGCCAGCCGCTGGAGCAACTGCTGAACCGGCTGCAAGGCGTGACCCTGGGCCTGCTCGGCGACATGGCGACGGGCAAGGTCAACCTGGCTTTGGCCAACTCGGCGCTGTACATGAAAGCCTTCGGGCATTGCGTGATCGGCTGGCGCTGGCTGGAACAAGCGATTCGCGCCGAACAGGGCCTGGCCACGGCCAGCGAGGCGGACCACGACTTCTATAAAGGCAAGTTGCAGGCAGCGCGATTCTTCCTCACTTGGGAAGTACCTCCCTGCCATAATGACCTTGCTTTGCTCGAAGCACGTGACGACACCTGCCCGGGCATGCAGGAAGGGTGGTTCTGAAGGAGAGCCGCCTGCACTTCAGGAGCTCTGCGCATGTTCGATTCCACCACGCTGTTGCGTCAGCGCTTCGCCGCGCTGCGCAGCGGCGGAGAGTTTTTCTCCCTGCGCCATGTGCGCCAGTCCGACCAGCACCTGTCCGTGCGCAAGAATGTCGCCGAACCGCCCAGCCTGGGGCGTGACGAAGGCGCCATGCTTACGGTGCGGGTCAGCGGCGTGGAAGCCTATGCGGCCACCGCCGACCTGTCGCAAAGCGGCCTGCAACAGGCGCTGGACCGCGCCGAAGCGCTGGCCCGGCAAATCGCCGCCCACGCCCTGCTGGACCTGCGCGACCAGCCCGTCGCCACGGCCCGCGCCGATTACCTCTCGCCGGACATGGACAGCGCCTTCCCGTCCCTTGCCGAGTGCTTCGAGCTGCTCAACCAGGAATCAGCGTCGGTGCCGGCGGACGAACGCCTGGTGAACTGGCAGGTCAGCCTCGGCCTGAGCACGGTCGAGCAGATCTACCTCAACAGTGCGGGCGCCGAATTGCGCCACGCCCAGCGCCTGGTCTTCCCGGGTTTCGGGGTTACCGCCTTCGACGGTAGCGACAGCCAGACCCGCACCCTGGGCCGGGACAACTTCGGCCAGCAGGGCGGCTTCGACGTGATCCAGCGTTGCGGCTTGCCGGGGGCCGGCAAACGCATCGCCGACGAGGCCCTGCAACTGCTGCTGGCGCCCAATACCCCGAGCGGCCAGCGCGACCTGCTGCTGATGCCGGACCAGATGATGCTGCAGATCCACGAATCCATCGGCCACCCGCTGGAACTGGACCGCATCCTCGGCGATGAGCGCAACTACGCCGGCACCAGCTTCGTCAAGGCCAGCGACTTCGGCCACCTGCAATACGGCTCGAAGCTGCTCAACGTGACCTTCGACCCGGAGATCCGCGAAGAACTGGCCAGCTACAGCCATGACGACGACGGCACCCCGGCGACCAGGCAGTTCCTGATCCGCGATGGCCTGCTGGTACGGCCCTTGGGCGGCGCACTGTCGCAGTTCCGCTCGGGCCTCGACGGCGTCGCCAACAGCCGTGCGTGCAGCTGGAACCGGGCGCCCATCGACCGCATGGCCAACCTCAATGTCGAGCCCGGGGACAAGTCCCTGGAGCAACTGATTGGCGGGATCGAGAAAGGCATCCTGATGCGCACCAACCGCTCCTGGTCCATCGACGATGCGCGCAATAAGTTCCAGTTCGGCTGCGAATGGGGCCAGCTGATCGAGAACGGCGAGCTCAAGGGCGTAGTGAAGAACCCCAACTACCGGGGTATTTCCTCGAACTTCTGGCGCAACCTCAGCGCGGTCGGTGATGCCAGCACCTTCCAGGTCCTCGGTACGCCGAACTGCGGCAAGGGCGAGCCGAACCAGGTGGTGCGGGTCGGCCATGCCTCGCCGGCCTGCGTGTTCAGCCAGATCGACGTATTCGGAGGAGACGCCTGATGGCTGACCATTTCCTGCACGGTTTCAACAGCCTGGTCGACTGGCTGCGCGCCAACGTGCGGCCCCCCGAGCAGTTCACCCTGAGCTATGCCGGCGAGCGTTCGCAGTTCATACGCCTCAACCACGCCAAGGTGCGGCAGGCGGGCGACGTCCAGCAGTCCTCGGCGAGCCTGAAACTCATCGCCGAGGGCCGCCAGGCTGATCTGCGCCTGACCCTCAGCGGCGACCACAAGATCGACTGCCAGCGCCTGGCCGAAGCCCTGGAGCAACTGCGCCAGACGCTGCCGCTGATCCCGCAGGATCCCTACCTGCAACTCAATGAACAGGCCTGGGACAGCCGGCACCAGCAACAGGCGCCGCTGCCGGACAACGCCGAGGTACTGGCCCGGATCGAGGCCGGCGCCGGCGATCTGGATCTGGTCGGGATCCTCGCCGCCGGGCCGATCTGCCGGGGGTTCGCCAGTTCCCATGGGGCATTCGGCTGGCACCAGGCCAATAGCTTCAACTTCGACTGGAGCCTGTTCCACGCCAATGGCCAGGCGGTTAAGGCCAACTACGCGGGCCAGGTCTGGGACCCGCAGGGACTGGACCGGCGCCTGGCCCGCGCCCGCGAGCAACTGGAATACCTGGGACGGCCGCTGAAAACCCTCGCCCCCGGCCAATACCGCGCCTATTTCGCCCCGTCGGCCATGGAAGAGATCGTCGACCTGCTCGGTTGGGGCGGTTTTTCGGCGCAGGCGGTGGCCAACAAGAACTGCCCGCTGCAGCGTCTCTATGCCGGCGAAGCCACCCTCAGCCCGCTGGTCAGCATTGCCGAGCAGGTCAGTGGCTCGATCAGCCCGGCGTTTTCCGGTGAGGGTTATCCGCGCAGCGACCTGCGCCTGATCGACCAGGGCCGGGCGCTGGAGCAACTGACCAGTGCCCGCAGCGCCGCCGAATTCCAGCGGCAGGCCAATGGCGCCGAGGCCTGGGAATCGCCCAGCGCACTGAGCATGGCGGCGGGCGACCTGGCCCAGGCTGATGTACTGAAGGCGCTGGGCACCGGGCTGTACATCAACAACCTCTGGTACCTGAACTACTCCGACCAGCCGGCGGCACGCATTACCGGGCTGACCCGCTTCGCCTGCTTCTGGGTGGAGAACGGCGAGATCCAGGCACCGGTCAGCACCATGCGCTTCGATGACAGCGTCTACAGTCTCCTGGGCTCGCAACTGGAAGCGCTGACCCTGGAACGGGAGATGCTGCTGTCGGCCAGCACCTACGGGCAGCGGCAGACCGGATCGAGTCATTTGCCGGGGGCGCTGGTCAAACGGCTTACCCTAACGCTCTGAAAGCACCACCGTCCCAGTGGGAGCTGGCTTGCCAGCGATTTGGCCAGACCTGACAACATCATTGCCAGTGCCGACCCTATCGCTGGCAAGCCAGCTCCCACAGGGACCGCGCATGCAAGGACATTCCATGCCAGACCGTATCGCCCTCGACCCGACCACCGCCCGCTGGATCCCCTGGGTCGTGGCCATCGCCTTCTTCATGCAGTCACTCGACGGCACCATCCTCAACACCGCGCTGCCGGCCATGGCCCGGGACCTGGCGGAGGACCCGCTGCGCATGCAGTCGGTGATCATCGCCTACATGCTCACCGTGGCCCTGCTGATTCCCGCCTCGGGCTGGATCGCCGACCGCTTCGGCACCAAGCACATCTTCTTTGGCGCCATCCTGCTGTTCAGCATCGGCTCCTTGCTCTGCGCCGCAGCCAATACCCTGGGCATGCTGGTCGCTGCGCGGATCATCCAAGGCCTGGGCGGTGCACTGATGCTGCCGGTGGGCCGGCTGGTGGTGCTGCGCGCCTACCCGCGCTCGGAACTGGTACGGATCATGAGCTTCATCACCATTCCCGGCCTGCTCGGCCCGTTGATCGGCCCGACCATGGGCGGCTGGCTGGTGGAGATTCTCAGCTGGCACTGGATCTTCCTGCTCAACCTGCCGGTAGGTGTGCTCGGCTGCTATGCGGTATGGAAGTACATCCCGGACCTGCGCGGCTCTTCGCGCACGCGCTTCGACGGCATCGGCTTCGTCCTGTTCGGCGCGGCGATGGTGCTGATCACCATCGCCATGGAGGGCCTGGGCGAACTGCACCTGCCACACCTGCGGGTGATGTTGCTGCTGTTCGCCGGCATGGCCTGCCTGGCCGCCTACTGGCTGCGCGCCGGAAGCATCGAGGCGCCACTGTTCTCGCCCAGCCTGTTCCGCGTGCGCACCTTCTCGGTGGGTATCCTCGGCAACCTGTTCGCCCGCCTTGGCAGCGGCGCCTTGCCCTTCCTCGTGCCACTGCTGTTGCAGGTGGCCCTGGGGTACTCGCCGGCCGAGGCCGGGATGAGCATGATTCCCCTGGCCGCCGCCGCGATGCTCGCCAAGTCCATCGCCCGGCCGCTGATCGAGCGCTTTGGCTACCGCACCATTCTCACCGGCAACACCCTGCTGCTGGGGATCATGCTCGCCAGCCTTGGCCTGGTGAACGAGAACACCCCGCACGCGGTGTTGCTGGTGCAATTGGGGATTCTCGGGGCGATCAACTCGATGCAGTTCACCGCGATGAACACCGTGACCCTGATCGACCTCGACGACGCCAGCGCCAGCAGCGGCAACAGCCTGTTGTCGGTGGTCGCGCAACTGTCCCTGAGCCTTGGCGTGGCCTGTGCCGGCGCCCTGCTCGGCGGTTTCACCGCAGCGGGCAGCGCCGAAGGCGTGGAAACCACCCTCGGCGCGTTCCAGCTGACCTTCGTCACCATCGGCCTGATGGCCATGCTCGCGGCGGCGATCTTCCTGCAACTGGCGAAGACCGATGGAAGGCGTGCACCTCGTCAGGAGGCCGACATCGAGCCTTAGGGCGAATGGCCATGAGACTGGTACACTGCGCGACATTTTGTTTTGCAGGCCCGCCTCGTGACCACCAACGCCACCGCTTTCGCCACCTTGCCGCTGTCCGCCGCCATGCTGGCCAACCTGGACGCCCTCGGCTACGCCCAGATGACCCCGATCCAGGCCCAGAGCCTGCCGGTCATCCTCAAGGGCCAGGACCTGATCGCCCAGGCCAAGACCGGCAGCGGCAAGACCGCCGCCTTCGGCATCGGCCTGCTCAACCCGATCAACCCGCGCTACTTCGGTTGCCAGGCACTGGTGCTGTGCCCGACCCGCGAGCTGGCCGACCAGGTCGCCAAGGAACTGCGCCGCCTGGCCCGCGCCGAGGACAACATCAAGATCCTCACCCTGTGCGGTGGCGTGTCCCTAGGCCCGCAGATCGCGTCGCTGGAGCACGGTGCGCATATCATCGTCGGCACCCCGGGCCGGGTGCAGCAGCATTTGAGCAAGGGCACCCTGGTGCTGGACGGGCTCAATACCCTGGTGCTCGATGAAGCCGACCGCATGCTCGACATGGGCTTTATCGATGCCATCAGCGATATCGTCGGGCAGACCCCGAAGCGCCGGCAGACCCTGCTGTTCTCCGCCACCTACCCGGCCGGCATCAAGCAACTGGCCTCGTCGATCATGCGCGATCCGCAGCAGGTCAAGGTCGAGGCGCTGCATGACGACAGCCAGATCGAGCAGCACTTCTACGAGATCGCCCCCGAAGAGCGCCTCAGCGCCGTGACCCGCGTGCTCGGCCATTTCCGCCCACAGTCCTGCGTGGCCTTCTGCTTTACCAAGCAGCAATGCCAGGAACTGGTGGACCACCTGAAAGCCAAGGGCATCGCCGCCGAGGCGCTGCATGGCGACCTGGAACAGCGTGATCGCGACCAGGTCCTGACCGTGTTCGCCAACCGCAGCCTATCCGTGCTGGTCGCCACCGATGTGGCCGCCCGTGGCCTGGATATCGATGCCCTGGACATGGTGATCAACGTCGAGCTGGCGCGGGATGCCGAGATCCATGTACACCGCGTCGGGCGTACCGGCCGGGCTGGCGAGAAGGGCCTGGCGGTGAGCCTGGTGGCCCCGGCCGAAGGCCATCGCGCCAAGGCCATCGAAGACCTGCAGAAGAAACCGCTGCGCTGGGAACAGCTGGACAGCCTGAAGAGCAAGGCCGGCGAACCGCTGGTGCCGGTGATGTCGACGCTGTGCATCGCAGCCGGGCGCAAGGACAAGCTGCGTCCAGGGATATCCTCGGCGCACTGACCGGCGATGCCGGGATCGATGGCAAGAAGGTCGGCAAGATCGCCATCTTCGACTTCCAGGCCTTCGTCGCCGTGGAGCGGGCCCTGGCCAGGCAGGCCATGCAACGGCTCAACAGCGGCAAGATCAAGGGGCGCTCGCTCAAGGTCCGGATCATCTGATTTCTTGAGGGCCTCATCGCTGGCAAGCCAGCTCCCACAACCCTGTGGGAGCTGGCTTGCCAGCGATGAGGCCCTCACAGTCACTAGAGAATATTCATGCACTCCACCGATGTGATCATCATCGGCGCCGGCGCCGCCGGCCTGATGTGCGCCCTGACCGCCGCGAACCGTGGCCGTCGGGTCGTGCTGCTGGACCACGCCAACAAACCGGGCAAGAAAATCCTGATGTCCGGCGGCGGCCGCTGCAATTTCACCAACATGTACACCGAGCCGGGCAATTTCCTCTCGCAGAATCCGCATTTCTGCAAATCCGCCCTGGCCCGCTATACCCAGTGGGATTTCATCGAGATGGTCGCCAGGCACGGCGTGCCCTATCACGAGAAGAAGCTTGGCCAGCTGTTTTGCGATAACAAGTCCAGCGACATCCTGCAGATGCTCCTCGACGAGTGCGCCACTGCCAGCGCCGACCTGCGCATGGACACCCGCATCGAGCAGATCGAAAAAACCGACTACGGCTACCAGTTGGCTACCAGCGCCGGCCCGTTCCAGTGCCAGTCGCTGGTGATCGCCACCGGCGGCCTGTCGATCCCGACCCTCGGCGCCACCGGTTTCGGCTACCAGGTTGCCCGCCAGTTCGGCCACAGCGTACTTGCCACCCGCGCCGGCCTGGTGCCCTTCACCATCACCGACCAGCTCAAGGCTCTGTGTACCGAGCTGTCCGGCACCTCGGTGGACTGCATCGCCAGCTGCAACGGCACCAGTTTCCGCGAGAACCTGCTGTTCACCCACCGCGGCCTGAGCGGCCCGGCGATCCTGCAGATTTCCTCGTTCTGGGAGGCCGGCGACACCGTTGAAATCAACCTGCTGCCGGACCACGACGCCCTGGTCTGGCTGCAACAGCAACAGGCCGAACGCCCCAACAGCGAACTGAAGACCCTGCTTGGTGAGATCTTCACCAAGAAGATGGCCAACCTGCTGGCGGAAACCTGGTTCGTGTCCAAGCCGATGAAGCAGTACACCCCGGCCGAACTGGGCCAGGTCGCCGACAAGCTGGGCAACTGGCAGTTGGTACCGGCCGGTACCGAAGGCTATCGCACCGCCGAAGTGACCCTGGGCGGGGTCGATACCCGCGAGGTGTCCTCGAAGACCATGGAGTCGCTGAAAAGCCCGGGCCTGTACTTCATCGGCGAGGTGCTGGACGTCAGCGGGCACCTGGGCGGCTTCAATTTCCAGTGGGCCTGGGCCTCTGCTTACGCGGCGGCGCAGTTCGTCTAGAATCAGCGGCAATCACGGAACGCATCTTGCTGTACGTGACCTGCGCGACAACTTTGCGTCGCGCTGACCGCTCAATCCAGAACCCCGCCCGGCAGGCCCGTCGTCGATCATGTCTTCCTCTTCGTTGCGTCAATCGTTGCGTCGTTTGTGGGCGCTGGACAAGTTCAGCTACAGCATCCGGGTATTGATCGCCCTGACCGGCAGCATGGCGCTGTGCTGGTACCAGGACCAGATGAACCTGCTGATCCCGCTGTTCCTCGGCATCATCGCCAGCGCCCTGGCGGAAACCGACGATAGCTGGCAGGGCCGCCTCAATGCCCTGGCGGTGACCCTGGTGTGCTTTACCATCGCCGCGCTGTCGGTGGAACTGCTGTTCCCCTACCCGTGGATCTTCGTGATCTCCATGGCCCTGGCAGCCTTCAGCCTGACCATGCTCGGCGCCCTGGGCGAACGCTACGGGGCGATTGCCCAGGCCACGCTGATCCTCTCGGTCTACACCATGATCGGCGTCGACCAGCGCGGTGGCGAAGTCGCCGACTTCTGGCACGAACCGCTGCTGCTGGTGGCCGGCGCAGCCTGGTACGGGCTGCTCTCGGTGCTGTGGCAGGCCCTGTTCTCCAACCAGCCGGTACAGCAGAGCCTGGCCCGGCTGTTCCGTGAACTGGGCACCTACCTGAAACTCAAGGCCACCCTGTTCGAGCCGATCCGCGGCCTGGACGTCGAGGCCCGCCGCCTGGAACTGGCGCAGCAAAATGGCAAGGTGGTGGCGGCGCTGAACAGCGCCAAGGAAATCATCCTGCACCGGGTCGGCAATGGCCGGCCCAGCTCGAAGGTCAGCCGCTACCTGAAGCTGTACTTCCTCGCCCAGGACATCCACGAGCGGGCCAGTTCGTCGCACTACCCGTACAACGCCCTGACCGAAGCCTTTTTCCACAGCGACGTGCTGTTCCGCTGCCAGCGCCTGCTGCGCCAGCAGGGCAGCGCCTGCCAGCAGTTATCGACCTCGATCCAGTTGCGCCAGCCCTTCGTGTTCAACAGCAACTTCGCCGAAGCCCTGGAAGACCTGCATGCCTCGCTGGAACACCTGCGCATCCAGAGCAACCCGGCCTGGCGCGGCCTGCTCCGCTCGCTGCGGGCATTGGCGGCCAACCTGGCGACCCTGGACCGCCTGCTCAGCGATGCCAGCAATCCGGACAACCTGGCCGACAACACCGACTCCAGCCTGCTCGACCGCTCGCCACGCAACCTCAAGGACGTCTGGACCCGCCTGCGCCTGCAACTGACGCCCACCTCGCTGATCTTCCGCCATGCCCTGCGCCTGCCCCTGGCGCTGTCGATCGGCTACGGCATGGTGCACCTGATCCACCCGACGCAGGGCTACTGGATCATCCTCACCACCCTGTTCGTTTGCCAGCCCAACTACGGGGCGACACGGCGCAAACTGGTGCAGAGGATCATCGGTACGGCCATCGGCCTGACGGTAGGCTGGGCGCTGTTCGATCTGTTCCCCAGCGCGGTGATCCAGTCGTTGTTCGCGGTGGCGGCTGGGGTGGTGTTCTTCGTCAACCGGACCACCCGCTATACCCTCGCGACAGCGGCGATCACCCTGATGGTGCTGTTCTGCTTCAACCAGATCGGCGACGGCTACGGCCTGTTCCTGCCGCGCCTGTTCGATACCCTGGTGGGCAGCCTGATCGCGATCCTCGCGGTATTCCTGTTCCTCCCGGACTGGCAGGGCCGGCGCCTGAACAAGGTGCTGGCCAATACCCTGACCTGCAACAGCCTGTACCTGCGCCAGATCATGCAGCAATACGCCCGGGGCAAGCAGGACGACCTCGCCTACCGCCTGGCCCGGCGCAACGCGCACAACGCCGATGCGGCGCTATCGACCACGCTGTCGAACATGCTCATGGAGCCCGGCCACTTCAGGAAGGAGGCCGATACCGGTTTCCGCTTCCTGGTGCTCTCCCATACCCTGCTCAGCTACCTCTCCGCCCTTGGCGCACACCGCGAAAGCACCCTGCCCGCCGAGGCCCACGCGCAGTTGATCGATGGCGCAGCGGCGAAGCTGGCGGCGAGCCTCGACGAGATCGCCACGGGCCTGGCTGGCAAGCAACCCGTGGCGATCCATAGCGATGCCGAGGAAGCCCTGGCCACCGAGCTGGAACAAATGCCCGAGGAAATGGACGAAAACCTGCGTACGGTCCAGACCCAACTGGCGCTCATCGCCCGTCACCTCGGCCCCCTGCGCACCCTGGCCGCTCACCTGATCAAGGGGACTCCGGCCTGAAGGCAAAGTGCTCGAGGATCTTCGCGTAGCTGCCATCGGCCTTCATCGCGGCGATGGCCTTGTCGAAAGCGGCAACGATCTGCTCGTGCCGCGGATGCTTGAGGCTGACCAGGATATGCAGGCTGTTCTCGCTGATCGGCTTGCCGAAGAATTCCACCAGGTCCTTGGCGTTGCTGCGCTCCTGCTGCAGGAACCAGCTGGCGACATATTCGTCCTCAACCGCCAGCGACACCCGTCCTGCCGCCAGCATGCCGATGGCCACGGGGAAACTGCGCACCGGCACCTTCTGCAAACGCAGGTCGTTATCGAAATCGCTGGAATAGGCGTAGTCGCGGACCACGGCGATGGAATGCGGGTAGAGATCGGACAGATGCTCGTAGTGAATTGCGTCGGTCTTGCGCTTGAGCAGGCGGATGCGGTTGGCCAGGTAGCCCTCGGAAAACTGGCCGATGCGCGTTCGCGAGTCGTTGTACCAGGCGTTGATAAGCACGTCGTAGCGCCCGTCGCCAATCCCCACCAGGGCCCGTGCCCAGGGCACCTGCTCGAAATCGCTGGCATAGCCGGCGCGTTCCAGCGCCGCCTTGACCAGCGCCGTGGCCAGCCCGCCCTGCTCCATGCTGGCATCGGTGAAGGGTGGCCAGGCGTCGGCGACGAGGCGGAGTTTTTCGGCGTGAACCGGGGTAACTGACAACATTCCAAGCAAACACAAGACTCGGAGCAAGGGCATGCTCAAATCCTATAGCGGAGGGCTCCGCGTTGTGGTTTGACCGCTGGGAAGTGCAATGTCGCTAACTTACACAAACATCCATCCGGGTGGGAGAAGCAAATAATAGCCATGTGCCTCTATTCCTGCCGGTCTTGCGCACACTTTTACCTTCGACCGGATAGCGCAACGGGCTATCCTCGGACGCGTACCCACTGAGAGATGCCTACATGTCCATCGACTGGCTTTGCAAACATCACACCGACCTTGGCAAGGAACAGCTCTACGCCGTGCTTCGGTTGCGCAACGAAGTGTTCGTGCTGGAACAGAAATGCCCATACCAGGACCTGGACGGGCAGGATCTGTCCGGAGACACCTGCCATTTGATGGCATGGCAGGATGATCAGCTGGTAGCGTATTTGCGCCTGCTCGACCCGACCTCCCAGGGTGGCGACGTGGTGATCGGCCGTGTGGTGATCGCCGAAGCCGGGCGTGGCCAGGGGCTGGGGCATGAGCTGATGGTGCGGGCGCTTAAGGAAGCCCAGGAAAACTGGCCGGATGTGCCGGTCTACCTCTCGGCCCAGGCACATTTGCAGGGGTATTACCGCAAGCATGGGTTCGAGGTGGTGGGAGAGGCCTATCTGGAAGACGGGATTCCGCACATCGGTATGCGCAGAACCTAGAGGGCTTTCACAAAACCCTGTGGGAGCTGGCTTGCCAGCGATGAGGCCGGCACTGGCAAGGATGTTGTCAGATCTGACCAAATCGCTGGCAAGCCAGCTCTCACAGGGGTTATCCACAGGGCAGGGAAAGGGTGGAATCAGGGATAACCCAACACCTCCCGAATCACCCGCAGGTTCTGGACGATCCAGCCCTTGTCGATCGCCCCCAATCGCGGATCCGGTAATTCCCGGCATGATTGCGCGCCCCCACTTCCTGCTCGAATTCGCAGACGATATCCAGGTCTGCCAGCGCCGCAATGGTGTCCTGTGCGGTGCGCCGGGGCATGCCGGTGGCGGCCATCAGCGCGGGGACGCTGGCGGCGGTCTGGCTGTCGATCAGCCAGGCGACGTACAGCCGACGGTAGAAACTGCTCTTGGTCTTGCTCACTTCCATGCAAAGGCTTCCTTGACTCACTGATTGCCCGGCAGGTCGCGCCAGGTCAGGTAGACACGCAGGTCGAACTCCAGTTGATGGTAGCCGGGCTGCATGTATTCACAGAGCTGGTAGAAGGCCTTGTTGTGCTCGGCCTCCTTGAGGTGCGCCAGTTCGTGCACCACGATCATCCGCAGGAACTCCGGCGCCGCGTCGCGAAACAGCGAGGCGATGCGGATTTCCTTCTTTGCCTTGAGCTTGCCACCCTGCACCCGCGACACCGCGGTGTGCAGGCCAAGGGCGCGGTGGGTCAGGTCGAGGCGGTTGTCGAACAGCACCTTGTCCAGGTTCGGCGCATTGCGCAGGTGCTCCTGCTTGAGTGCCTGGGCATAGCCGTACAGCGCCTTGTCGCTCTGCACCTCATGCCGGCCGGGGTAGCGCTTTTGCAGGTAATCGCCCAGCTGATCGCGGGCGATCAACTGGCGCACCTGGTCTTGCAGGGCGGGCGGGTAGGCTTGCAGGTACTTGAGGACGGTCATGGCTGCGGCGAACGACGGAACGAAGGCGGCAGTGTACCCAACTACAACGACTGCCAGTCAAAAAACACCGGGAAGCGCCCCGCTTCCTCGGCGGTGACCGGGCGGGCCACAAGGAACCCCTGCACATACTGGCAGCCGTGCTCACGCAGCCAGTGCGCCTGCTCCAGGGTTTCCACGCCTTCGGCGATCACGCCGATGTTGTATTGCCGGCAAAGCTCGATGACGCAGCGCACCAGCGCCATGTTGGCTTCGGATTCGGGCAACAGCGCCACCAGGTGGCGATCGAGCTTGAGCGTGTCGATGGGCAGGTCGCGCAACAGGCGCAGCGAGCAGTTGCCGGCACCGAAGTCATCCAGCGCGACACGCACGCCCAGCTCACGCAATCGATGCAACTGGCGCAGGGCCAGGTCGATATCGTCGGTCAGCGAGGTTTCGGCGATTTCCACTTCAAGCTGACGGGGCGCCAGGCCCACGGCGGCGATAACCTGAGCCAGCTCCTCGACCAGGTTGGGCATGCCGAACTGCACCTTGCTGAGGCTGATGCCCAGGGTCAGTTCGTCGGGGAAATGCCCGCACCACAAGCGCCGCTGTTCGGCGCCCTGGCAGTAGATCCAGCTGGACAGGCGGTTGATCAGGCGCGCTTCTTCCAGCAGCGGCAGGAACAACCCCGGCGGTACGTCGCCGACACTCGGGTGGCGCCAGCGCAGCAGCGCCTCGAAGCCACGCAGGCGACCATCGGCAAAGGCCACCTGGGGCTGGAACACCAAGGTGAAATCCTGGTTGTCGACAGCCGCGCGCACGCTGTCTTCGAGCATCAGCCGCGAGCGCGCGCGGCCGTTGAGGTCATCGTCGTAATAGCGGTATTGCTGGCGGCCGGCCTGCTTCGCCGCGTACATCGCCGTGTCGGCGGCACGCAACAGGTTGTCCAGGTTGGCGCCGCAATCGGGGTAGACGGCAATGCCGATGCTGACCCCGAGGATCACCTCCAGCCCGTCGATGTGCTGGCGGATGGACATGCGCTCGATGCACTTCTCGGCGAAGCGTGCCGCCTGCTCCGGGTAGTCGAGGTCGTCGAGCAGCGCGGTGAACTCGTCGCCTCCCATGCGCGCCACTATGCCGTGACCGCCCAGGCAGTCCTTCAGTTGCTCGGCGACCCAGTGCAGCACCTGGTCGCCGGTTTCATGGCCAAGGGAATCGTTGACCCGTTTGAAGCCGTCGAGGTCCAGATACATCAGCGCATGATGCTTTTCCGAATGTTCGCTGCGCACCAGCGCGCTTTCCGCCGCCTGGTAGAAGCCGCGGCGGTTAAGCAGACCGGTCAGCGGATCGGTGACCGCCTGCTGTTCGAGCTGCTGGTGCAGGCTGCGTACCACCGACATGTCCAGGACGGTGACCACCATGGCCCGCTGCTCCCCCGGCAACGCCGCGCACGACAGCGCCACCGACAGGGCCTGGCCATTGCTGGTGCGCAGTACCGCGTCGTGCAATCGATAGATGTCGCGCTCCAGATAGGCCAGGTAGAAGGCCGAGTCCCGCCATTGGTTCGCCGTCGGCGAAAGCACGAAATCCAGCAGGCACGCTCCCTCCAGTTGGTCAACGGAAGCCATCAGCAGGCGGGAAATGGCCGGGTTGGCAAAGCGGATGGTGCCGTTCTCGGCCACCACGAGAATGCCTTCGGCAGCGTTTTCCAGGACCGAGGCATTGAAGGCACGGGCCACTTCCAGATCGCGGGTCAGGCGCTGCAAGGCGCGGCGGTTGCGCTGCTGTTCGAGCAGGGCCTGCACCTTGGGCTTGAGAATCTGCGGATCGAAGGGCTTGAACAGATAATCCACGGCACCGCTGGCGTAGCCCTTGAGCACCGCAGCCTGGCTCTGTTCGTTGGCCGTGAGGAAGATGATCGGCGTCAGGCGGGTACGCTGGCTACCGCGCATCAGGCGCGCGACCTCGAAGCCGTCCATGCCCGGCATCTGCACATCGAGCAAGACCAGATCGACTTCATGTTCGAGCAAGGTACTCAGCGCCTCGATGCCCGAGCACGCCGTCAATACTTGCCAATCCTGACGGGCCAGCAAGGCACGCATGCTGGTCAGGTTTTCCGGGTAGTCATCAACCACCAACAGTGTTGACGCTTCCTCTTGTGCAGGGGTTTGAGCGCATTCCATGCTGCTTCTCTATGTGGCAACGAGCGTCAGTCTTTCAATTGAAATTCTGCCGCTTTCCACTCTAGACCCGAGTGTTACAAATCTAAAGCTGGCACAAAGCCAATAGATCGTTCGCCGACTAACGGTCTTTTCGAGCAACTCCCGTAGGAGCGTTGAATAAAAAAAGGGACTGCACAGGCAGTCCCTTTTCATCACGCAAGCCGAACTCAGTTGACCTTGGCGGCCAGCTCGCCCTTGGCGTAGCGCAGGTACATTTCGTCCAGCGAGACCGGTTTGATCTTCGAGGCGTTACCGGCGGTGCCGAAGGCCTCATAACGCGCGATGCAGATGTCACGCATGGCTTCGACGGTCTTGGCGAAGTATTTACGCGGGTCGAACTCGGACTTGTTCTGCTCCAGGAAGCGACGGATCGCACCCGTGGAGGCCAGGCGCAGGTCGGTGTCGATGTTGACCTTGCGCACGCCGTGCTTGATGCCTTCGACGATTTCCTCGACCGGTACGCCGTAGGTTTCCTTGATGTCGCCACCGAACTCGTTGATGATCGCCAGCCAGTCCTGTGGCACCGAGGACGAACCGTGCATGACCAGGTGGGTGTTCGGGATGCGCTGGTGAATCGCCTTGATACGGTCGATCGCCAGGATGTCGCCGGTCGGCGGCTTGGTGAACTTGTAGGCACCGTGGCTGGTGCCGATGGCGATGGCCAGGGCGTCGACCTGGGTTTTCTTGACGAAGTCGGCAGCTTCTTCAGGGTCGGTCAGCATCTGGCTGTGATCCAGGATGCCTTCGGCGCCGACGCCGTCTTCTTCACCGGCCTGGCCGGTTTCCAGGCTGCCCAGGCAACCCAGCTCACCTTCCACGGAAACGCCGCAGGCGTGGGCAAAAGCCACGGTCTGCTGGGTTACGCGGACGTTGTATTCGTAGTCGGACGGGGTCTTGCCGTCTTCACGCAGCGAGCCGTCCATCATCACCGAGCTGAAGCCCAGCTGGATCGAACGCTGGCACACGTCAGGGCTGGTGCCGTGATCCTGGTGCATGCACACCGGGATGTGCGGGAATTCTTCGATGGCGGCCAGGATCAGGTGGCGCAGGAACGGCGCGCCGGCGTATTTGCGGGCACCGGCCGAAGCCTGGACGATCACCGGGGAGTCGGTCTTGTCGGCCGCTTCCATGATGGCGCGCATCTGCTCGAGGTTGTTGACGTTGAAAGCCGGAACGCCGTAACCGAATTCGGCGGCGTGGTCCAGCATCTGGCGCATGCTAATGAGTGCCATTGTGTATCTCTCTCCCGACAAGCGTCGTTATTTCGTGCAAGCCTGCCGCAGCGGCGGTTGCTGTTCAAGTAGTGTGGGCCGGCACGCAAGGCCGACCCGGCCAGTCACGGTGCCTTGCAGCCCCGCCCTATCAAATCGTCGGTCGCGACCCAGTACACCAGGCCCTCGTCGCCCTTGGTGTGGAAGGCCAGCACGCCGTCGCTGTACAGCGCCCCGGAAGCCGCCGGCTCGGGCTTGAGCCGGTAGACCTGGTCGCCGCCGCCAAGACGTACGTCCATATCGTCGCCCACTGCACGCCAAAGCACCTGGGCCTTGCTGTCGCAGATCCAGGTGGTCCAGTTGTCGGCCACCGGGGGAGCGGACCTGAAGCTTGCGCATCCCGCGAGTAACGCCAAGGCCATCACGGCCGGAACGCCTTTCATTCCATTCCTCCAGCAGACCACAAAGCAAGCGACAGGTTGACCTCAGCCGATCAAGGGCAGCCCTTGGCCTGGCGCTGATGTTCTTCGTCGTATTTTTCCAGGCCGTCCGGACCGACGCGCTTGCTGATCACCGGTACGGTTTCGGCCTGCCATTCGGACTGGTAGCAGCCGCCCTTGACGGCGGCAGGCTTATCGGAAGCGGACTCGGGCGCGCTGGAGCAGGCGCCCAGCGCGGCGGTCATGACCATCAGGGACAGTCGCTTGATCATCGGTTCGCTCCCTTTGCCAGTGCCCCGGCGACTCAGGCCTTGGCCCGCTGTTCCAGCACGTCCACGGCCGGCAGGACCTTGCCCTCGACGAATTCGAGGAACGCGCCGCCACCGGTAGAAATGTAGGAGATATCAGCGGCCACGCCATATTTGTCGATGGCTGCCAGGGTGTCGCCACCGCCGGCGATGGAGAACGCGGCGCTGTCGGCGATGGCCTTGGCCAGGGTCCGGGTACCGTTGCCGAACTGGTCGAATTCGAACACACCGACCGGGCCGTTCCACAGGATGGTCTTCGACGACTTCAACAGCTCGGCGAACTGCGCGGCAGTCTGCGGGCCGATGTCGAGGATCATGTCATCGTCGGCCACGTCGGCAACCGCTTTGACGGTGGCTTCGGCGTCTTCGGCGAAGGCCTTGGCGACTACCACGTCAACCGGCAGCGGCACGTTGACCTTGGCGGCGATGGCCTTGGCGGTCTCGACCAGGTCGGCTTCGTACAGCGACTTGCCGACCTTGTGGCCAGCAGCGGCGAGGAAGGTGTTGGCGATGCCGCCACCGACGATCAGCAGGTCGCAGACCTGGCTCAGGCTGTTCAGCACGTCCAGCTTGGTGGAAACCTTGGAACCGGCAACGATGGCGGCCATCGGCTTGGCCGGGGCCTTCAGGGCCTTGCCCAGGGCGTCCAGCTCGGCAGCCAGCAGCGGGCCGGCAGCAGCGACCTTGGCGAATTTCGCCACGCCATGGGTCGAACCCTCGGCGCGGTGCGCGGTGCCGAAGGCGTCCATGACGAACACGTCGCACAGTGCGGCGTATTTCTGCGCCAGTTCGTCGGCGTTCTTCTTCTCGCCCTTGTTGAAGCGCACGTTCTCGAACAGCACGACGTCGCCAGACTTGACCTCGACGCCGTCCAGGTAGTCGGCAACCAGCGGCACTTCACGGCCCAGCGCCTTGCTCAGGTAGTCGGCGACCGGCTTCAGGCTGTTCTCGGCGGAGAATTCACCCTCGGTCGGACGGCCCAGGTGCGAGCAGATCATCACCGCCGCGCCCTTCTCCAGGGCCAGCCTGATGGTCGGCAGCGAAGCGAGGATGCGCGCGTCGCTGGCAACCACACCGTCCTTAACAGGGACGTTGAGGTCTTCGCGGATCAGTACGCGCTTACCTTGCAGGTCGAGGTCGGTCATCTTCAAAACGGTCATGAATGCAGTCCTTCAGGGCTGTTTGCTGGTGGTGCGTTGGCGGTTGTCCACGACGCGCAGAAAATGATCGGCAACGTCGAGCATACGGTTGGCGAACCCCCATTCGTTGTCGAACCAGGCCAGCAGGTTCACCAGACGGGGGCCGGAAACACGGGTCTGACTGGCATCGACGATGGCCGAATGCGGGTCATGGTTGAAATCACAACTGGCGTGGGGCAGCTCGGTGTAGGCCAGGAGCCCCCGCAGCGGCCCGTCCAGGGCGGCTTCGCGAAGCGCCTGGTTGACCTCGGCAGCCGTGGTATCGCGCCTGGTCTGCAGGGTGATGTCCAGGCATGACACGTTCACCGTCGGTACACGCACGGCTTTGGCCTGAATTCGCCCGACAAGTTCCGGAAGCAGGCGCTCGATGCCGCGGGCAAGGCCGGTGGACACCGGAATCACCGACTGGAAGGCCGAACGGGTGCGGCGCAGGTCCTCGTGGTGATAGGCATCGATCACCGGTTGGTCGTTCATCGCCGAGTGGATGGTGGTGATCGACACGTAGTCGATGCCGAACGCCTGGTCCAGTACCCGCAGCAGCGGCACGCCGCAGTTGGTGGTGCAGGACGCGTTGGAAACCAGGGTCTCGCTGCCATCCAGGCAATCCTGGTTGATGCCGTAGACCACCGTAGCGTCGACATCGGCTTCGCTGGCCATGGGTTGCGAGAACAGTACCCGCGGCGCGCCGGCGTCGAGGAAGCGCTGGCCATCGGCACGGGTGTTGTAGGCCCCGGAACATTCCAGCACCAGGTCGACGTCGAGCGCCGCCCAGTCGATGCCCTCGGGAGTGGCACTGCGCAGGACCTTCACGCAGTCGCCATTGATGTGCAGGCAGTCGCCATCGACCCTCACCTCGCCGGGGAAGCGGCCATGGGTGGAGTCGAAGCGCGTCAGGTATTCGAGGCTGGCCTGGTCGGCCAGATCGTTCAGCGCGACGATCTCGAAGCCCGCCTTCGCCCCGCGCTCGACGAGTGCGCGCAAGACGCAACGGCCGATACGGCCATAACCATTGAGTGCAACTCTGTAGGGACGCGGTTGGGGCATTGGGGGCTCACGGAACGGATTATCGGCGCAAGCCGCAGGACTGGCGTCGCCTCAATCGCGGGCAAGCCCGCTCCCACAGGGTTTTGCGGCCACCGTGGGAGCGGGCTTGCCCGCGATTGCGGGCGACAGCGCCCGCGGATGTATTACATCAGTCTTCCAGCAGCTCTTCGGCAGTGCCCAGGATGTTTTCCAGGGTGAAGCCGAACTCCTCGAACAGTGCGCCGGCCGGAGCCGATTCACCGTAGGTGGTCATGCCGATGATGCGACCTTCCAGGCCGACGTACTTGTACCAGAAGTCGGCATGGGCGGCCTCGATGGCGATACGCGCACCCACCTGCACCGGCAGAACCGATTGCTTGTAGGCGGCGTCCTGGGCATCGAACACGCTGGTGCTCGGCATCGACACGACGCGGACCTTGCGGCCCTGCTCGCTCAGCTTGTCGAACGCCTGGACGGCCAGGCCCACTTCGGAACCGGTGGCGATCAGGATCAGCTCGGGCTCGCCGGCGCAGTCCTTGAGGACGTAGCCACCACGGGCGATATCGGCGATCTGCTGGGCGTCGCGGTCCTGGTGCTGCAGGTTCTGACGCGAGAAGACCAGCGCCGAAGGACCGTCCTTGCGCTCCAGGGCATGCTTCCAGGACACCGCCGATTCGACGGCGTCGGCCGGACGCCAGGTGTCGAGGTTCGGCGTGCCGCGCAGGCTGCTCAGTTGCTCGACCGGCTGGTGGGTCGGGCCGTCCTCGCCAAGGCCGATGGAGTCGTGGGTGTAGACATGAATGACGCGCTGCTTCATCAGGGCCGACATGCGTACCGCATTACGGGCGTATTCCATGAACATCAGGAAGGTCGCGCCGTACGGAACCAGGCCGCCGTGCAGGGCGACGCCGTTCATGATCGCGGTCATGCCGAACTCGCGCACGCCGTAGAACATGTAGTTGCCGTTGGCGTCCTCGGCGCTGACGCCCTTGCAGCCTTTCCACAGGGTCAGGTTGGAACCGGCCAGGTCGGCGGAGCCGCCCAGCAGTTCAGGCAGCAGCGGGCCGAAGGCGTTCAGGGTGTTCTGGCTGGCCTTGCGGCTGGCGATGGTCTCGCCCTTGGCCGCGACTTCGGCGATGTAGGCAGCGGCTTTCTCGGCGAAGTCGGCAGGCAGGTCGCCGTTCAGGCGGCGCTTGAGCTCGCTGGCCAGCTCAGGGAAGGCCGCGGCGTAGGCGTCGAAACGCTGGTTCCATTCGGCTTCGGCCTTGGCACCGGCTTCGCGGGCGTTCCACTCGGCATAGATGTCGGCCGGGATTTCGAACGGACCGTGGTTCCAGTTCAGCTCCTTGCGGGCCAGGGCGATTTCGTCGTTGCCCAGCGGTGCGCCGTGGCAGTCTTCCTTGCCCTGCTTGTTCGGCGAGCCGAAGCCGATGATGGTCTTGCAGCAGATCAGGGTCGGCTGCTCGCTCTTGCGGGCGGTCTCGATGGCGGTCTTGATCTCGTCGGCATCATGGCCGTTGACGTTGCGGATCACCTGCCAGTTGTAGGCTTCGAAACGCTTCGGCGTGTCGTCGGTGAACCAGCCTTCGACTTCGCCGTCGATGGAGATGCCGTTGTCGTCGTAGAAGGCGATCAGCTTGCCCAGGCCCAGGGTGCCGGCCAGGGAAGCGACTTCATGGGAAATGCCTTCCATCATGCAGCCATCGCCGAGGAACACATAGGTGTTGTGGTCGACGACCTTGTGGCCTTCACGGTTGAACTGGGCACCCAGGACCTTTTCCGCGATGGCGAAGCCGACGGCGTTGGCCAGGCCTTGGCCCAGCGGGCCGGTGGTGGTCTCGACGCCCGGGGTGTAACCGAACTCCGGGTGTCCCGGGGTGCGGCTGTGCAACTGGCGGAAGCCTTTGAGGTCATCGATCGACAGGTCGTAGCCGGTCAGGTGCAACAGCGAATAGATCAGCATCGAGCCGTGGCCGTTGGACAGGACGAAACGGTCGCGGTCGGCGAAGGACGGGTTGGCCGGGTTGTGCTTCAGAAAATCACGCCACAGCACCTCGGCGATATCCGCCATGCCCATGGGGGCACCGGGGTGGCCGCTGTTGGCTTTTTGCACGGCATCCATGCTCAGTGCACGAATGGCGTTGGCACGCTCACGACGGCTCGGCATCGCTTGTCTCCTGGAACTTGAAAAGGAACTGACGGAAAAAAGGCGGCTATTTTCGCCCAGGCATACCTCCCGGGGCAATCACGGATGGTCGAACTGGAACGATTTTCCTGCGATCGACGGCCGATTCCCTGGTTTGACCGACGAAACAGCCGAAAACAGCAGCCCGGTCGGGGCTTTTCCCTCCGCTCATCGCGCAATATCAAAACTTTTTGATATTGAACTTGCGACGCCCGCTGGCCCTGACTAGACTGCCGCCCCTATGAATAGCCCCGTAACCGTTCCCGATCAGCAGCAAAGCGAACGCCTGGCCGCCCTGTGCAAGGCCGGCGGCGATTCCCTGCGCCTGAACGTGTTGCGCGCCCTGGCCAACGATTCCTTCGGCGTGCTGGAGCTGGCGCAGATCTTCGCCATCGGCCAGTCCGGCATGAGCCACCATTTGAAGGTACTGGCCCAGGCCGAACTGGTGGCGACCCGCCGAGAAGGCAACGCGATCTTCTACCGCCGCGCCCTGCCCGACAGCCTCGGCCTCGGCGGCAAGCTGCACGCCGCGCTGCTCGAGGAAGTCGACGGCCTGCCGCTGTCCGGCGAGATGCAGGCGCGGATCCACCAGGTCCAACAACGCCGCGCGGCCACCCGCCAGGACTTCTTCCTGCGCGTCGAAGAGAAATTCCGCGCCCAGCAGGACCTGATCGCCGGCCTGGCCCAGTACCGTGAAAGCCTCCTGGCCCTGCTCGACAAACTGAGCTTCGAGCCTGGTGCCACGGCCCTGGAAGTCGGCCCGGGCGACGGCGAGTTCCTGCCCGAGCTGGCCCGGCGCTTCGCCCGGGTCACCGCGCTGGACAACAGCCCGACCATGCTCGAACTGGCGCGCCAGGTGTGCCAGCGCGAGCGCCTGGCTAATGTAAACCTGCAATTGGCCGATGCCCTTGGCAATACCGAAGGCCAGGCCGATTGCGTCGTGCTGAACATGGTCCTGCACCACTTCAGCGATCCGGCCGCTGCCCTCGGGCAACTGGCCGAACGCGTCAAACCAGGCGGCAGCCTGTTGCTTACCGAGTTGTGCAGCCACGACCAGGGGTGGGCCCGCGAAGCCTGCGGCGACCTCTGGCTGGGCTTTGAACAGGACGACCTGCTTCGTTGGGCGTGCGCTGCGGGACTGGTTCCCGGAGACAGCCTCTATGTAGGCCTACGTAATGGTTTCCAGCTCCAGGTCCGCCATTTCCAGCGACCGGCTGGCAACACTCACCATCAGTAAATTCAGGAACCCGTCGAGATGAGCGAATACTCCCTTTTCACCTCCGAGTCCGTATCTGAAGGGCATCCGGACAAAATCGCCGACCAGATTTCGGACGCGGTGCTGGACGCCATCATCGCGCAAGACAAATACGCCCGCGTAGCCTGCGAAACCCTGGTGAAGACCGGTGTCGCAATCATCGCCGGCGAAGTCACCACCTCGGCATGGGTCGATCTGGAAGACATCGTCCGCAACGTCATCACCGACATCGGCTACAACAGCTCCGACGTCGGCTTCGACGGCGCCACCTGCGCAGTCATGAACATCATCGGCAAGCAGTCCGTGGACATCGCCCAAGGCGTCGACCGCAGCAAGCCGGAAGACCAGGGCGCCGGCGACCAGGGCCTGATGTTCGGCTACGCCAGCAACGAAACCGACGTACTGATGCCGGCGCCGATCTGCTTCTCCCACCGTCTGGTCGAGCGCCAGGCCGAAGCACGCAAGTCCGGCCTGCTGCCGTGGCTGCGTCCGGATGCCAAGTCCCAGGTCACCTGCCGCTACGAAGGCGGCAAGGTCGTGGGTATCGACGCGGTGGTGCTGTCCACCCAGCACAATCCTGAAGTCTCGCAGAAAGACCTGCAGGAAGCGGTGATGGAACTGATCGTCAAGCACACCCTGCCAGCAGAACTGCTGCACAAGGGCACCCAGTTCCACATCAACCCGACCGGCCAGTTCATCATCGGCGGCCCGGTGGGCGACTGCGGCCTGACCGGGCGCAAGATCATCGTCGACAGCTATGGCGGCATGGCCCGTCACGGTGGCGGCGCGTTCTCCGGCAAGGACCCGTCCAAGGTTGACCGTTCGGCGGCCTACGCCGGTCGCTATGTGGCCAAGAACATCGTCGCCGCCGGCCTGGCCGAGCGTTGCGAAATCCAGGTCTCCTACGCCATCGGCGTGGCCCAGCCGACCTCGATCTCGCTGAACACCTTCGGCACCGGCAAGATCTCCGACGAGAAGATCGTCCAGCTGGTGCGCGAGTGCTTCGACCTGCGTCCTTACGCCATCACCACCATGCTCGACCTGCTCCACCCGATGTACCAGGAAACCGCGGCCTACGGTCACTTCGGCCGCACTCCGCAGCAGAAGACCGTCGGCGACGACACCTTCACCACCTTCACCTGGGAGCGTACCGACCGCGTTGACGCGCTGCGCGCCGCCGCCGGCCTGTAATACCCGGCAATCGCTTCAGGAAAGCCCGGCCAATGCTCTGGCCGGGGCTTTTTGCTTTCTGCGAAACACGGGCTGACAAAACCGGGCGGGCCATCTCGCACCGAGCTTTCTAGGCTGGCGTGACCTTTCCGAAGAGCAAGGACGCTCCGCATGTCAAGAATCACTGCCCTGCTGATGCTGTGCTTCAGCCCTTTCGTGTTTGCCGGCCACTGCCCCGACTGGTCGGAGTCCATCGCCGCCTCGCGCATCGACCAGTTGCAGGCGCGCATCAGCGAATGGGATGCCGCCTACCATGGCGCTGGCGAATCGAAAGTCAGCGACGAAATCTACGATCAATACGCGGCGCGCTTGCAACGCCTGCGCGCATGTTTCCCGGGAAGCGGAGTGACGCCAGGCAACCCGCTGGCCTCCGCCACCGGGCCGCTGCGTCACCCGGTGCCGCACACCGGGCTCGACAAGCTTGCCGATGAACAGGCGGTCAGCGCCTGGCTGAAAGGCCGTGAAGAGCTATGGGTCCAGCCCAAGGTGGATGGTGTGGCGGTAACCCTGGTCTATCGTCGCGGCCGGCTGTTGCAGATCATCAGCCGCGGCGACGGCATCCACGGGCATGACTGGAGCCGGCATATCCCGGCGCTGCCCGCCGGCCTGCGCGAACTGGCCAGCCCACGCGACCTGACGCTGCAAGGCGAACTGTTCTGGCGCATGGACGGGCATATCCAGGCCCGGGCCGGCAGCCTCAACCTGCGCGGCCGGGTCGCCGGGCTGATGGCCCGGCAGCAGATCAGCAGCGAAGACGCTGCCGGGCTCGACCTGTTCATCTGGGCCTGGCCCAACGGCCCGCAGGATCCGCGCCAACGCTTCGCCCTGCTCGCCAGCTTCGGCCTGCCCAACAGCGAGCGCTTCAGCCAGCCGGTAAAAGACCTCGACGAAGCCGCACGCTGGCGCCAGCACTGGTATCGCTCGCCGCTGCCCTTCGCCAGCGACGGCGTGGTCCTGCAGCAGCGTCGACAACCACCAGGCGCTCGCTGGCAAGCGGGTTCCTCGCACTGGAGCGCAGCGTGGAAATATCCTTTCGCCCAGGCACTGGCCGAGGTTCGCGCGGTGGAGTTCCGCATAGGAAGAACCGGGCGTATCACCCCGGTGCTCCAGCTGGAACCGGTACGCCTGGACGATCGCCTGGTCCGCCAGGTCAGTACCGGTTCGCTGCAACGCTGGAAAGAGCTGGATATCCAGGCGGGAGACCAGATTGTCCTGAGCCTGGCCGGGCTGACGATTCCGCAGGTCGATCGCGTCGCACAACGCGGCCCGCGCCTCGCCCCGGCGCAACCGCCGAAGGACGGCGAGTATCATGCCCTGAGCTGCTGGCAGCCGACGACGGGGTGTGAAGAGCAGTTCCTCGAACGCCTGCAATGGCTGGCCGGCAAACGTGGTCTGAACCTGGCAGGCGTCGGTCCCGGGACCTGGCGCAAACTGATGGAAGCCGGGCGATTGAGCGGCCTGGCGGACTGGATCATGCTGCAGCCAGAAGACCTGCGCCGTATAGACGGCATCGCCGGGCGCCGCAGCGAGCAACTGCATCGCACTTTCCGACAAGGTCGCGAGAAGTCCTTCCAGCAGTGGATACGCGCCTTGGGCGTACCCGCGCCCCGCGAGCTGGACCTGGGTGAGTCATGGGCGCAACTGACCGCGCGGGATGCAGTGCAATGGCAACGGGAAGCAGGCGTGGGGCCGACACGGGCCGCGCAACTGGTTGCGTTTTTCCAGCATCCGCAGGTCAGGCAGCTTGCTGCCAATCTGGGTGAAGAAGCGATCCAGGGTTTCTAAATCCCGTCGATCAGGGCAGCATCTCACTTTCTGCTTGCCCGACCACGGAGCTATTAATGAAACCGATTTCCCCACTGGCCCTCTTCACCCTGTGTGCCGTGCTGGCCGCGCCGGCCCTGGCGATCGAGGAACAGCCGGGCCTGACCGGCTGCGCCGCCAAACAGCAGAACATCAGCACCCAGATCGAACAGGCCCGCCTGCACGGCAACACCGAGCAGCAGGCGGGCCTGGAACGCGCCTTGAGCGAAGTGCAGGCCAACTGCACCGACGCCGGGCTGCGCAAGGAGCGCGAACAGAAAGTGCTGGATGCCCGCCATGAAGTCGCGCAGCGCAAGAAGGACCTGGACAAGGCCATGAAGAAAGGCGACGCGGAGAAGATCAACAAGCGCAAGGACAAGCTGGCCGAGGCGAACAAGGAGCTGCAGGCGGCGGTGGAAGAATTGGAGAAATAGGTTGGCCTTTAGGGCCCTATCGCTGGCAAGCCAGCTCCCACAGGTTCGGCGGTGCACGCGGTCCTGTGGGAGCTGGCTTGTCGGATCGCCGCACCGCAGCGATGAGGCACTCAGAAACACCAAATATCAATGATTCCTGAACTCGGTATGACAGGCTTTGCAAGCCGCCTCCACCTTGTCCATCGGACCTTGCACCGCAGCAGCCCGCAAAGGCTGGGCCCTGGTCGCTTCGACCAACTCCCCCGTCGCCGCTTCCAACTGCCGGGCCAGGACCTGGAAGCGCGCCTGTTTCTCCCAGACATCTGCCCGAGCGCTGGTATCATCCGCCTCCTTGACCTGTGGGAAATGTTTCCACGGTTCGTGGGATAACGCATCGAGCTTGACCGCCCCGTCCGCGAACTTCTGCCCGTCGAACGCCAGGCGCCCGCGCAGCATGCCCCCCATGTCCTCACTGGTCTTGAGCATCTGCTTGAAAATGGCCTTGCGCTGGCCCAGCGGCGAGTCCGGATCGACGCCGCCACAGGCGGTCAGGGTGAGACAGGCCAGCAGTACGACGGAACAACGTTTGAGCATCATGGTCATCGGCTCACGGGAAAAAGGCGGCCAGTATCCTCGCCTGACCGGTAAAGACCAATACCCCTAACAAAACCAAGGTTGTTCGCAAACGTCCATCAACGCGGCAACCGCCAAGGAAATACTGCATGACACTGCCCCTGCGCCGCCTAGGCTGGACCCTCTCCCTTTGCGCCCTGCTCGCCGGCTGCAACGGCGGCGCCCCGGAAAAGTCCAGGCCGCATCCAATCGCCACCTATACCCATGCCACCTGGAAAGACCTGCCGACCGTCAGCGACAGCGACCTGGTGGCCGGCTTCGAGGCCTGGCGCAGCGCCTGCGAGCGTCTCAAGCGCGATGCGGTCTGGGCCGAGACCTGCGGCGCCGCTGCGAGCGTACCGGCCGATGCCCGGCAGATCGGCGAATTCCTCGGCGCACGGCTTGAGGTGTATAGCCTGCGCAACGCCGAAAACAACGCAACCGGCCTGATCACCGGTTACTACGAACCGGTCTATCCAGGCAGCACCAGCCGGACCGAGCAGGCCCATGTACCGGTCTACGGCATCCCCGAGGACCTGGTGGTGGTGGATCTGGACAGCATCTACCCGGAACTCAAAGGCAAGCGCCTGCGCGGCCGCCTCGAAGGACGCGTGCTCAAGCCCTACGACACCGCCGAAGTGATCCAGCGCCAGGGCGCCAAGGCACCGGTGGTGGCCTGGTTGACCGACCCGATGGACCTGCAATTCCTGCAGATCCAGGGCTCGGGCCGGGTTCAACTGGAGGATGGCCGCCAACTGCGTCTTGGCTACGCCGACCAGAACGGACATCCGTATCGGCCAATCGGGCGCTGGCTGGTGGAACAAGGCCAATTGAAAAAGGAAGAAGTCACCATGGGCGCCATCCATGCCTGGGCCCAGGCCAATCCGGCGCGGGTTCCGGAACTGCTGGCGAGCAATCCGAGCTATGTATTCTTCGGCACCCGCCCGGACAGCAACGAAGGACCGCGTGGTTCGCTCAACGTGCCACTGACTGCGGGCTACAGCGTGGCGATCGATCGCAAGGTGATTCCCTTGGGCAGCCTGCTATGGCTGTCCACCACCCGTCCGGATGGCAGCCCGGTGGTGCGCCCCGTAGCGGCGCAGGATACCGGCGGAGCGATTACCGGGGAGGTCCGGGCGGACCTGTTCTGGGGTACGGGTGAAGCGGCGGGCACGCTGGCCGGGGATATGAAACAGGCGGGGCAGATTTGGTTGCTGTGGCCGAAGGGTGCGGCGTTGCCTGCTGTGCCTCAGACCGAAGCCAAGTAAGTGGTGGTGGTTGAGGGCCTCATCGCTGGCAAGCCAGCTCCCACAGGGTTCTATGGTGTACACAGACCTTGTGGGAGCTGGCTTGCCAGCGATGAGGCCCTCAAGATCACACAGAGGCTATGAAGAACCCTACAATCAGGCCAATCCCCACGAACCACACCAGCGAGCGCAGCGCCGCCCAGTCCGCCAGATAGCAAATGATGTAGAGCAACCGGCTGGTGATGAACAACACCGCCAGCACGTCCTGGGTCACCTGTTCGGCGTTGCCGACGATATCGGCGATCAGCACTGCGGCGATGAACGCCGGCAGCACCTCGAAACTGTTCATCTGCGCCGCGTTGGCGCGTGCGGGCAGCCCTTCCAGCCCGGAGAGGAAAGTCCGTGGATCATGGTTGTGGCGCAGATTGAAGCCACTGCTGAACTTGGCGATGCTGGTACAGACGTAAGGCAGCATCAGGGCGATCAGTACGCACCAGAAAGCGACGGTCATGGTTCAGGTCCTTGTCAGAATCGAAAAAAGTGCGCTCAGAGCTTCATCACCAGCATGCCGACCAGCACCAGCGCACAGGCTAAGAGCCTGGGCCCGCCAAAAGGTTCTTTGAGGTAGCGCATGCCCATCAGCACCACGAGGATCACGCTGATCTCGCGCAATGCCGCCGCCTCCGCCACCGAGCCCAGATGCATGGCCCACAGCACCAGAGCGTAGCTGAGCAATACGCAGACCCCGACCGCCAGCCCCAGCTTCCATTGCGTGCGCCAGAACTGCACGAACGGCGCGCGCCGGGCGACGCCGGCAATCAGCGGAAACGGCAGGGAGGAGGCCAGCGTCAACCACACCAGGTAATCCAGTGGCTGCGCCCAGCGCCGGATAGCCTGGCCGTCGAGCCAGGTGTAGCTGCCGATGCACAGGCCGATCAGCGCCACCACCGGCAACATGCTCCATGGCAGGCGCTCGCCGCCGCCTCCGCGCCAGAGCAGGCAGGCCATGCCACAGGGAATCAGGAGGATGCCGATGACCTGCCGGTTGCTGAGGTCCTCGCCGCCGAAGAGCAGGGTCAAACCCAGCACCACCAGGGGCGACAGCCCGCGCATCAAGGGGTAGACCAAACCGAGATCGCCCACCCGGTAGGCCTGGATCAGCAGAAAGCGATAGATCAGTTCGCACAACGCCGAGGCCAGCAACCACGGCCAGATGTCCAGCGGCGGTGGCTGGACGAAACCCACCATGAGCAGGGCAAACACCAGTGCCACGCTGTCCATGCTGGCGATCACCAGCAAGCGCTCGCCACTGAACTTGACCAGGGTATTCCAGGTTGCATGCAGCAGTGCCGCGACGAGCACCAGGGAAGTCGCTACCACGTCTCGATTCCTTCGCCTTTCACGGACCGGGTCCATTCATCGGACTGCGGAGTTTCAACCAGCCGCAACAAAACAGCCAGCACGTTGTCAATCGCGGCATTGAAAAAAACTGTGTCTTGAGGCGATCAAAAAGCCATCAAACCTGTGCCCGATGCAAACGGGCACCGATATCGGAAGCTGTTACAGGAATCAGGATGCTCGAATTAGTTGCCGCGTTTATCTGCCTCACCACCCTCCTTACCTATGTGAACTACCGCTTCATCGGCCTGCCGCCGGCCATCGGCGTGATGGTCACCGCCCTGCTGTTCTCCCTGATCCTCCAGGGCCTGAGCCTGATCGGCTTCCCCGGCCTGGAAGAGCGGGTCGAAGGCCTGATGAACCAGATCGATTTCAATGACCTGCTGATGCACTGGATGCTGTCGTTCCTGCTGTTCGCCGGCGCCCTGCACGTCAACCTCGCCGACCTGCGCAGCTATCGCTGGCCGATCGGCCTGCTGGCCACACTCGGCGTGCTGATCGCCACCGTGGTGATCGGCTACCTGGCCCATTGGGTATTCGCGATGTTCGGCTGGAACGTCAGCCTGATCTACTGCCTGCTGTTCGGCGCGCTGATTTCGCCGACCGACCCGATCGCGGTGCTCGGTGCACTGCGTACCGCCAATGCCTCGAAACCCTTGAAAACCACCATCGTCGGCGAGTCGCTGTTCAACGATGGCACGGCGGTGGTGGTGTTCACCGTATTGCTGGGCATCATCCAGCTCGGCGAAACCCCGAGCGTCTCCGACACCGCCGTCCTGTTCGCCCGCGAGGCGGTCGGTGGGGTGATCTTCGGCGCAGTCATCGGCTACGCCACCTACCGCATGATCAAAAGCATCGAGCAGTACCAGGTGGAAGTGATGCTGACCCTGGCCCTGGTCATCGGTGGCTCGGCGATGTGCTACGAACTGCACGTGTCGGCGCCGATCGCCATGGTCGTAGCCGGCCTGATCATCGGCAACCTGGGGCGCAACCTGGCGATGAACGACATGACCCGTCGCTACATGGACGGTTTCTGGGAGCTGATCGACGACATGCTCAACGCCCTGCTGTTCGCCCTGATCGGCCTGGAGCTGTTGCTGCTGCCGTTCAACTGGCTGCACCTGGCGGCGGGCGGCGTGCTGGCGGTAGCGGTGCTGGCTTCGCGGCTGCTGACCGTGGCGCCAGCCATCGTCCTGCTGCGGCGCTGGCGCAGCGTGCCGAAAGGCACAATCCGGGTGCTGACCTGGGGTGGCTTGCGCGGGGGCGTGTCGGTGGCCCTGGCGCTGTCGCTGCCGGTGGGCGAGGAACGGGACCTGTTGCTGTCGATCACCTATATCGTGGTGCTGTCGTCGATCCTGGTGCAGGGGTTGACGGTGGGCCGGGTCGTGAAGGGTGTCAGCGAGCAATCTGCATCCTGATAGACCGCTATCGCTGCGGTGCGGCGGTCCGACAAGCCAGCTCCCACGGGGTCCGAGTCGCTGCAGAACCCTGTGGGAGCTGGCTTGCCAGCGATAAGGCCCTCACATCAGTCACTCAACGGCGCTGTCCGGAAACTGGTCCTGGATGTACTTGATCTCGGTCCGCCCATGGGGCGCCGGCAAGCCGTCCTCGCCCAGGTTGACGAAAACCATCTTGTCCACGGTGAGGATCGCCTTGCGGGTGATCTTGTTGCGCACCTCGCACTTCAAGGTGATGGAAGTGCGCCCGAACTCGGTGGCGGTAATGCCCAGCTCGATGATGTCTCCCTGGCGCGAGGCGCTGACGAAGTTGATCTCGGAGATGTACTTGGTCACCACACGCTGGTTGCCCAGCTGGACGATCGCGTAGATCGCCGCCTCTTCGTCGATCCAGCGCAGCAGGCTGCCGCCGAACAGGGTGCCATTGGGGTTGAGGTCTTCGGGTTTTACCCACTTGCGGGTGTGGAAATTCATGCGTGCTCCTAAAACGGCCTGGCATGTCAAGAATGGGCCTTGGCGGCCCCTCCCCTACATCCTAGACCCATTTGCCTGCCGCTTGGCCATGACCTTTGTAGGCCAATTGTCCGTCACCGGTCGCACGCGCCGCTTTTGTCCTTGGGCCGACACGAAACCCCGGCTATAATCCCCGCGTTTTATCCGGTGGCGATCCTCTGCGGTCGTCGCTCCCGCCACCCGACCGAGGGGCGCTGCAGCAGGTTCGCTCCTGTCAGGCTCGGTCGGGGCGTTGTCCGCAGGCAGCCTTGCGGACTCTCAACGCACAACGGCGCCCATTCGCACACTACGAATGGAGGCTCTCGATGAGCGCTGTAAACACGCCTGCAGGTTTTAACGATTACAAGGTCGCCGACATTTCCCTGGCGGCCTGGGGCCGTCGCGAAGTCATCATCGCCGAATCGGAAATGCCCGCGCTGATGGGCCTGCGCCGCAAGTACCAGGAAGAGCAACCGCTCAAGGGCGCGAAAATCCTCGGCTGCATCCACATGACCATCCAGACCGCCGTGCTGATCGAAACCCTGGTTGCCCTGGGTGCCGAAGTGCGCTGGTCGTCCTGCAACATCTTCTCCACCCAGGACCAGGCCGCTGCCGCCATTGCCGCCGCCGGTATCCCGGTATTCGCCTGGAAAGGTGAAACCGAGCAGGAGTACGAGTGGTGCATCGAGCAGACCATCCTCAAGGACGGTCAGCCATGGGACGCCAACATGATCCTCGACGACGGCGGCGACCTGACCGAGATCCTGCACAAGAAATACCCGGCGATGCTGGACCGGATCCACGGCATCACCGAAGAGACCACCACCGGCGTGCACCGCCTGCTGGACATGCTGGCCAAGGGCGAGCTGAAGGTCCCGGCGATCAACGTCAACGACTCGGTCACCAAGAGCAAGAACGACAACAAGTACGGCTGCCGTCATAGCCTGAACGATGCCATCAAGCGCGGCACCGACCACTTGCTGTCCGGCAAGCAGGCCCTGGTGATCGGCTACGGCGACGTGGGCAAGGGCTCGGCCCAGTCGCTGCGCCAGGAAGGCATGATCGTCAAGGTCACCGAAGTCGACCCGATCTGCGCCATGCAGGCCTGCATGGACGGTTTCGAAGTGGTCTCGCCGTTCAAGAACGGTATCAACGACGGCACCGAAGCCAGCATCGACGCCGCCCTGCTGGGCAAGATCGACCTGATCGTGACCACCACCGGCAACGTCAACGTCTGCGATGCCAACATGCTCAAAGCGCTGAAGAAACGCGCCGTGGTCTGCAACATCGGTCACTTCGACAACGAGATCGACACTGCCTTCATGCGCAAGAACTGGGCATGGGAAGAGGTCAAGCCGCAGGTCCACAAGATCCACCGTACCGGTCACGGTGACTTCGATCCGCAGAACGATGACTACCTGATCCTGCTGGCTGAAGGCCGCCTGGTGAACCTGGGCAACGCCACCGGTCACCCTAGCCGGATCATGGACGGTTCCTTCGCCAACCAGGTGCTGGCACAGATCTTCCTGTTCGCGCAGAAGTTCGCCGACCTGAGCGCCGAGAAGAAGGCCGAGCGCCTGACCGTCGAAGTACTGCCGAAGAAACTCGACGAAGAAGTGGCCCTGGAAATGGTGCGCGGCTTCGGCGGCGTGATCACCCAGCTGACCCCGAAACAGGCCGAGTACATCGGCGTGGCCGTCGAAGGTCCGTTCAAGCCTCACGCCTACCGCTACTAACAGCAGCTGCAAGCGGCGGGCAGCAAGGTCAGGCAGAAGCGGTTCGCGCCGCTCCTGCCTTGTTCTTGCCGCCTGCCGCTTGAGGCTTGCGGCTGAAAGGAACGTCAAATGACTCAGGAACGCCGTTACAGCTTCGAGTTCTTCCCGACCAAGACCGACGCTGGACATGAAAAACTGCTCGCCACCGCTCGTACGCTGGCCAGCTACAACCCGGACTTCTTCTCCTGCACCTACGGGGCCGGCGGTTCGACACGCGACCGCACCCTGAACACCGTGCTGCAACTGGAAAGCGAAGTGAAGGTCCCTGCCGCACCGCACCTGTCCTGTGTCGGCGACAGCAAGGCAGAACTGCGCGCCCTGCTGGCGCAGTACAAGGCAGCCGGGATCAAGCGCATCGTCGCCCTGCGTGGCGACCTGCCGTCCGGCATGGGCATGGCCAGCGGTGAGTTGCGCTACGCCAACGAGCTGGTGGAGTTCATCCGCGAAGAAACCGCCGACCAGTTCCATATCGAAATTGCCGCCTATCCGGAGATGCACCCGCAGGCCCGCAACTTCGAGGACGATCTGGCGAACTTCGTGCGCAAGGCCAAGGCCGGTGCCGACAGCGCCATCACCCAGTACTTCTTCAACGCCGAGAGCTACTTCTACTTCGTCGAGCGCGTGCAGAAGCTGGGAGTGAACATTCCCGTAGTACCGGGCATCATGCCGATCACCAACTACAGCAAGCTGGCGCGCTTCTCCGACGCCTGCGGCGCCGAGATCCCGCGCTGGATCCGCAAGCAACTGGAAGCCTACGGCGACGACGTCAAGAGCATCCAGGCCTTCGGCGAAGAGGTCATCACCCAGATGTGCGAGCAACTGCTGCAAGGCGGCGCACCGGGCCTGCACTTCTACACCCTTAACCAGGCCGAACCGAGCCTGGCGATCTGGAACAACCTCAAGCTGCCGCGTTGATCCAGATGGCGATGGTGCCCCTGCGTTGTGGCACCATCGCCTTCTTTTCGCCCCACCGATCCGCCCGCCTATGCCCAGATTCGTCCGCCTGCTGACCGCCCTGCTGCTGAGCTGCATGAGCCTGCTGGCTCGTGCCGAACAGTTGCGCATCGTCACCGACCCCTGGGCGCCCTACGTCTACGAGGAAAACGGCGAGACCAAGGGCATCGACTACGAAGTTACCGCCGAGGTATTCCGGCGCCTGGGAGTGGATGTGCGCTGGGAGTTCATGCCATGGAAGCGCTGCATGCTGATGGTCGACCAGGGCCTGGCCGACGGCGTGATCGACATTTTCCAGAATGAACTGCGCCGCAGCCAGTTGTACTACCCCAGCGAGCCGCTGTCGGTCGTCGAGTTCGTGCTGTTCCAGGCCAATGACCGGCCACACGCCGTCACCTCGCTGGAAGATCTTCAGGACCTGACCGTCGGCACCTCCGCTGGCTACGACTATGGCGCCGAATTCCTGCAGTCGCCGCTGTTTCGGCGCGAAGCGGCACCGACCCAGGAAGCCAACTTCGGCAAGCTGCTGCGCGGCCGCATCGACCTGCTGATCACCGACCGCCGCGTCGGTCGCTACATGCTCGCGCAATTGGGCCTGCAGGACCGGATCAGCGAGCTGCCGCTGGTCGTCAGCCGGCAGAAACAGTACCTGGCGGTGCGTCGCAACGCCGGCATGGACCTGCTGACCCAGCGCTTCGCCGCCGAGTTGAGGCGTTTCAAGCAAGAACCGGCCTATGCCGAACTGCAGGCGCGCTATGGTCATGTAATAACGGCAAATACAGAAACCGTTGAGCAGCAGGAACGCAGCACTCCCTGATTGCTCTGTTATACTCGGGCCTTTCCGCCAGGCTTACGCCCGGACGCCGGCCCTGTAGAACGCATCCCGACCCCCGGATGCACAGGCAGACCAGCAGGACCGGACGCGACAGCATCGCCCTCGATGCCCTTCGCGCCAGGCAAGATTTCTCCATCAGGGCACAGCCCCCACTAGAACAGGATTTCTCATGTCCTTTGCATCCCTCGGTCTCTCCGAGGCTCTAGTCCGCGCTATCGAGGCGGCGGGCTACACCCAGCCTACTCCGGTGCAACAGCGGGCCATTCCCGCCGTGTTGCAAGGTCGCGACCTGATGGTCGCGGCACAGACAGGTACTGGTAAAACCGGCGGCTTCGCCCTGCCGATCCTGGAACGCCTGTTCCCCGGTGGTCATCCGGACAAGTCCCAGCGCCATGGCCCGCGCCAGCCACGGGTACTGGTCCTGACGCCAACCCGCGAACTGGCCGCCCAGGTCCACGACAGCTTCAAGATCTACGCCCGCGACCTGAAATTCGTCAGCGCCTGCATCTTCGGTGGCGTCGGCATGAATCCGCAGGTGCAGGCCATGGCCCGTGGCGTCGATGTCCTCGTCGCCTGCCCGGGTCGCCTGCTCGACCTGGCCGGCCAGGGCAGTGTCGATCTCAGCCATGTCGAGATCCTGGTCCTGGACGAAGCCGACCGCATGCTCGATATGGGCTTCATCCACGATGTGAAGAAGGTCCTCGCCCGCCTCCCGGCCAAGCGCCAGAACCTGCTGTTCTCGGCGACCTTCTCCAAGGACATCACCGATCTTGCCGACAAGCTGCTGCATAACCCGGAACGCATCGAAGTCACGCCGCCGAACACCACGGTCGAGCGTATCGAACAGCGCGTGTTCCGCCTGCCGGCCAGCCACAAGCGCGCCCTGCTGGCGCACCTGATCACCGCCGGCGCGTGGGAACAGGTGCTGGTCTTCACCCGCACCAAGCACGGCGCCAACCGCCTGGCCGAATACCTGGAAAAGCACGGCCTGACCGCTGCCGCGATCCACGGCAACAAGAGCCAGAACGCTCGCACCAAGGCCCTGGCCGACTTCAAGTCGGGCGCCGTGCGGATCATGGTCGCCACCGATATCGCCGCCCGCGGCCTGGATATCGACCAGTTGCCTCACGTGGTCAACTTCGAACTGCCCAACGTCGAGGAAGACTACGTCCACCGTATCGGCCGTACCGGTCGTGCGGGCCGCTCCGGCGAGGCCATCTCGCTGGTTGCGCCGGATGAGGAGAAACTGCTCAAGAGCATTGAGCGCGTCACTCGCCAGAAGATCCCGGATGGCGACCTGATGGGCTTCGACTTCGCCGCGGTCGAGGCCGAGAAGCCGGAAGTGCGCGAACCGCGTCCGCAGAACAACCCGCGCCGTGGCCAGCGTGCCGACGGCAGCAATGCCGGTGGCCGCAAGGACAAGGGCAAGGACAAGGGCAAAGAGAAAGACAGCAACAAGGACGCCCGGCAGTCCGCTGACAAACCTGCGGAGAAGGCTGCCGGTGGCCGCCAGGAACCGCGCAAGCAACGGGACCGCAAGCCGCGCCAGCAGCAGAACGCCGCGCAAGGCGCGCCGGTCGTTCCAGCCGATCGTGATCCGGAAGAGTTCCTGGACGACGACGTGGACAACTTCGGCAACCGCGCCGACTACGTCAGCCCGTACCAGAACAAGGGCGGCCAGGGCCGCAATCGTCGTCCGGGTGGTCAGGGCGGTGCCGGCAACGGTGGCGGCCAGGCTCGTGGTGGTCAGCCGCGCAGCAATGGCGGTGGCGGTGCCAATGGCGAGAAGCGTGGTGGTTCGCGCAATGGTGGCGGTGCCGGCGGTCGTGATGGCCGGGCGCGTCGCGATGGCGGCAGCAACAACCGCAACCGCCGCCCGGCCCGCGACGACCGGCAGGAGCCGGCAGTGCGCAGCCCGCGTGAAGGCCAGCCGCAGCAGAACCAGCCGAAGATCATGCACAAGGAATCGAAGATCGATCGTTTCCCGTCCATGGAACAGCTGGAGCAACTGCCAAGCCGTCCTCGGGGTGAAAAACCGGCGCTGCTGACCCGCAATCGCTGAGTTTTTTATTGCCTGTCCTGGCCTCATCGCTGGCAAGCTCCCACAGGTTCAGCGGTGCACGCGATCCTTGTGGGAGCTGGCTTGCCAGCGATGAGGCCCTCAGGAACACAGCAAAACCCCAAACAAAAACGCCGCCCCTGAGGGCGGCGTTTTTGTTTGGGGGCAGAAATTACTTCTGTTTGACGCCTTCCAGCGAGATATCCAGGTCCAGGGTCTGGGAAGACGGGCCTGGGCCCTTGATGCCGAAATCGTTCAGGTTCAGCGTGGTGGTGGCATTGAAGCCGGCACGCTCGCCGCCCCATGGATCCTTGCCTTCACCGTTGAAGGTGGCCTTGAAGGTGACCGGCTTGGTCACGCCGTGCAGGGTCAGGTCGCCGGTGACGTCAGCGGTTTTCTCGCCGGTGGATTTCACTGCGGTGGAAACGAACTTGGCGTCCGGGTATTTCTTCACGTCCAGGAAGTCGGCACTGGCGATGTGCTTGTCACGCTCGGCGTGGTTGGACCAGACGCTGGCGGTCTTCAGGTCGACGCTGATCTTGCTCGCTTCAGGCTTGGCGGCATCCCAGGAGAAGGAGCCGTCGAAGTCCTTGAAGGTACCGTGGATGAAGCTGTAGCCCAGGTGGCTGATCTTCCAGTCGACGAAAGCGTGCTGGCCTTCCTTGTCGATCTTGTAGTCGGCGGCCATGGCCTGACCAGCCGAGAGCAGAGCGGTACCCAGTGCCAGAGCGGCAAAAGTCTTTTTCAACATACTTTCGATTCCTTTGAGTTGAGGTTGAACATCAAGCCTTGCGGCCCAGCATGCGCGTCAGGGTCGCATCACGGTCGATAACATGGTGTTTGACAGCGGCCAGCCCGTGCAGGACGGCGAATACCACCAGTCCCCAGGCCAGATAGAGGTGAACCACGCCAGCGATATCGGCCTGATCGGGCAGGCCGGAAACCAGTGCTGGCACCTCGAACAGGCCGAATACCGGAATCCCCGCGCCATCGGCGGTGGAGATCAGGTAACCGGCGATCAAGACAGCGAACAGCCCGACATACAGCAGCAGATGTCCGGCCTTGGCGGCGACGCGGGTCAGCGCGCCGTGGCTGGCCGGAGCCGGTGGCGGCGGGCTGACGAAGCGCCAAACCACGCGCAGCAGCATCAGCGCCAGCACGGTCAGGCCAATACCCTTGTGCAACTCCGGCGCGGTGTGGCGCCAGCTGCTGTAGTAATCCAGGCCGACCATCCAGAGCCCCAGGCCGAACAGCCCGAACACCGCCAGCGCAATGCCCCAATGCAGGAACATGCTGACCAGACCATAGCGAGAAGATGAATTGCGAAGCTGCATTTGCCGGGATCCCCGTAAGAATTGCTGCCAAGACTAACCGGTTATTTATCGATATGAAGCGGAAAATTTCGCTGTCAACTATCGGAAAAATAGATGCTTAGTCTGGGCAAAGGGCGTTAAGGAAACATTAAGGCCGGGGGGAAGACTGTAGACGGGGTTTGGGGGAATGCGAAGGGCTTGGGAAATGAGGCGTTGTTGAGGGCCTCATCGCTGGCAAGCCAGCTCCCACAGGGTCCGAGTCGCTGAAGAACCCTGTGGGAGCTGGCTTGCCAGCGATAGCAGACTTCAGCCCGCCTTGGCCTGACTGTCAGCCGCCGGTTTCTTGGCCGGCGCTGCTTTCGCTTCAGTCTTTTTGGCCGGCGCATGAGTGGCAGCGGGCTTCTTCGCCGGAGCCGGCTTGCTCTCGGCCTTCTTCACCGGAGCAGCCTTGGCCGGTGCCGGTTTGGCAGCCGGAGCGACCTTGGCCGGTTCTTCCTTCACCACCGGAGCCGGAGCGACTGGAGCAGCCGGGGCAGGTGCTGCCGGAGCCGGAGCCGGAGCTACGGCAGTCTCGGCGGCCTTGGCCGTTTCAGCCGCTGGCTTCTCGTCCCCGCCACCAAACAGCCGCGAGAAGAAACCGCCCTTCTCTTCCTTGCCCTTGCCCACCGCCGCAACCGCAGCGCCCGCCGCAGCGGCAGCTGCTACCGGCTTGGCATCGAACGACTTGCCTGCCGCCAGGTCCTGCACCTGGCCCGCCGCGCGCTGGCCGCTGCGCAGCGCGCCTTCCAGGGTGCCCGGGTACAGGGCGTCGGTGTGCTCGCCGGCAAAGGCGATGCGCTGCACCGGTTTCTCCCACAGGCGCCAGTATTTGCTGATCTGCCCTGGCCCGAAGGCGAGGTAGGAGCCACCCGTCCCGGCATCGGTGCTGTAGCGACGGATCTCATAGCCGCTGAACGCCCCGCGCGCCTGTGGATAGAAGGCGTGCAGGCGGATCAGCACCTGGTCGACCATCTGCTTGTCACCAAACGCCTGCATCACCCGGGCGTTATCCCCGGACAGGTTGACCACCACGTTGGCCCCGCCTTTCAGCGCCGGTTCGATCCACAGCATGCCAAGGCCGGCGTTGCTGTAGATCTCGCCGGACATGCGCGCGCGGCTTTCCCAGACCGGCGTCTTGAACTTCAGCATCAACTGGTCGCGCCAGCCGTAGTTGGTGCCCTTGAGCGCCGCCAGGTGCTGGTTGTCCAGGCCCGGGGTAAGCTGGATCTTGGCCAGCGCGCGCAGCGGCACCGCCAGCACGAGATAGTCGGCCTGATAACCGACGGCGCCGACCTTGACCGTAACGCCGTCCTTGTCCTGGCTGATCGCGGTGACCGGCGAACTGGTCTTGATGGTCTTCAGTTGCTTGACGAACGCCTGGGCCAGGACCGGGCTGCCGCCTGGCAGACGGGCGGCACGCAGGTCGCGGTCGTTGACGCCGCGGTAGACGCGGCTCTGCTGGGCGAAATACAGCAGCGACAGCCGCGAAGGCTCGTCGTAGCGGGTACGGATCTGCTGGTTGACCAGTTGTCGCGCGGTCGCGGGCAGTTGCAGCTTGTCCAGCCAGGCGGAGACGTTCATCTGGTCGAGGGCGAACAGGGTGCTGTTGGCCGCCGGGTTTTCCGGATCGCTGATGGATGCCGCCAGGTCGTCGAGGGTCTTCTCGTAGCGTTTCAGCGCCTCGGCGGTGGCCGGCTGCTTGGTCGCCAGGTCGGCGGCGCTGAAGTACTCGCCGTCGATCAGGTAGCTCGGGGTCCGCACGAATTCCGGCGCCGGCAGGGTGGTGAGCTTGAAGCTGTCCAGATAGTGGTTGAGCACCGGCTGGGCCTTGGTATTGCCGATCCACTCGCTGGTCGCCAGGCCCGAGCGCCCGCCGATGCCCGGCTTGGCTTCCAGCAAGGTCACCTGCCAGCCCTTGTTCTGCAGCTCATAGGCCGCAGTAAGCCCCGCCAGTCCACCGCCGACCACGATGGCCGTCGGGGCCTTGGCCGCCGCCATCGCCCCCGCGCTGAACAACCCGATAAACACCAGCGCGCAGCCGCGCAGCCAACCAGCAGACATTCGTCGAACTCCGGATCAAAGGCAGGATCGGGGAAATTATCCCCGGAAAAGAGTGGCTCGAAGGATACGTCAGGCCCAGCGGAGCCGCCAGCGGGGGCGGATGAAACAGCGGGAGTACCTGATATTTTTGTCAGTAGACGAGTGCCGGCAGCAGCGTGAGGATATTCACGAACAGCGGATGTAGTTATCGAGTGCAGTTACCAGTGATTTTTCAGGAGATGAATCATGTATCTGATCGGCAACGTTCATATTGAAACCTTCGACCGTGTAGAGGCCCAGAGCTTCAACTTCGGTGAAAAATATGATGTGTTCGAGTGCGGAGTGGTTGTCACAATGATCGAGCGCCCGAACAGGGCCGGTTTCACACCGAGCGGAATATACAGCGGTTATGTCGGCAAAGACGGCAATGCGCTGTGCCTGGGTGATTATTCCGAAATGAAAATTCACTTCAAGAATGAGAAGAACAAGCCCGTATTGATCGAGAATCTGAAATTCCAGTGGGTTGCATATGAAGACTTTACCGATGCGGATAAGGCCCTCAATACCTCGGACAAAGCCGCAAATCTGGTCACCTTCGAAGAGCCGATCCGCATGGAGATTCGTCGGGAAGGCAAAGCCTTTGCCTGGAACCAGTTCGTTCCCCCTTCAACCGAGCTGACCACCGTCGATCTGAAGAATGTCATCCTGGATGAGCTGCTCTTCACCACATCCAGAAAAGGCAGGGTGTACTTCGATAATTTCAACTGGACGATTGTCCCCTGATCGTTCCGCTTCGGTTCGGAAGCCTGTTACCTGAGCGCCCCACGTGCCGCCCAGTTGCGTCCAGGTGCAGGCAACCGACACGCCAACATTGTCCTCCCCCCATCCTTTGCTTAGGCTTGTCCGGGTTTCCCCACCCCGCAACGCCAGGAGTACAAGCCGATGGGCCTCAATCAACAGTGGATGGACCGCGACCTCAAGGTCCTGTGGCATCCCTGCACCCAGATGAAAGACCACGAGCAGTTGCCGCTGATCCCGATCAAGCGCGGCGAGGGCGTGTGGCTGGAGGACTTCGAGGGCAAGCGCTACCTGGACGCGGTGAGCTCCTGGTGGGTAAATGTGTTCGGCCACGCCAATCCGCGCATCAACCAGCGCATCAAGGACCAGGTAGACCAGCTGGAGCACGTGATTCTCGCCGGTTTCAGCCACCAGCCGGTGATCGAGCTGTCCGAGCGCCTGGTGAAGATCACCCCGGACGGCCTGAACCGGGTGTTCTACGCCGATAACGGCTCGTCCTGCATCGAAGTGGCGCTGAAGATGAGCTTCCACTACTGGCTGAACAAGGGCCGGCCGGAGAAGAAGCGCTTCGTCACCCTGAGCAACAGTTACCATGGCGAGACCATCGCGGCGATGTCGGTGGGCGATGTGCCGCTGTTCACCGAAACCTACAAGGCCCTGCTGCTGGACACCTTCAAGGTGCCGAGCCCGGACTGCTACCTGCGCCCCGAAGGCGTGAGCTGGGAAGAGCACTCGCGGACGATGTTCGCGGCCATGGAACAGACCCTGGCCGAACACCACGACAGCATCGCCGCCGTCATTGTCGAGCCGCTGATCCAGGGCGCCGGCGGCATGCGCATGTACCACCCGGTGTACCTCAAGCTGCTGCGCGAGGCCTGCGACCGCTACGAGGTGCACCTGATCCACGACGAGATCGCCGTGGGCTTCGGCCGCACCGGGACGATGTTCGCCTGCGAGCAGGCGGGGATCCGGCCGGACTTCCTGTGCCTGTCCAAGGCCCTCACCGGTGGCTACCTGCCGCTGGCCGCCTGCCTGACCACCGACGAGGTGTATGGCGCTTTCTACGATGACTACCCGACCCTGCGCGCCTTCCTGCATTCCCACAGCTACACCGGCAACCCGCTGGCCTGTGCCGCGGCGCTGGCGACCCTGGATATCTTCGAGCAGGACAAGGTGATCGAGGCCAACAAGGCCCTGAGCCAGCGCATGGCGACGGCGACGGCCCATCTGGTGGACCATCCGCACGTCGCCGAGGTGCGCCAGACCGGCATGGCCCTGGCCATCGAGATGGTCCAGGACAAGGCGAGCAAGACCGCTTACCCATGGCAGGAGCGTCGCGGCCTGAAGGTCTTCGAGCATGCCCTGACCCGCGGCGCGCTGTTGCGTCCGCTGGGCAGCGTGGTGTATTTCCTGCCGCCTTATGTGATTACCCCGAGCAGGTCGACTTCCTCGCGCAAGTGGCCAGCGAAGGGATCGATATCGCGACCCGGGACAAGGTCAGTGTGGCGGTACCGGCGGATTTCCATCCGGGTTTCCGGGATCCTGGCTGACAGCCCTGTATTGACATTGAGGGCCCTATCGCTGGCAAGCCAGCTCCCACAGGGATCGCGTAACCTGTGGGAGCTGGCTTGCCAGCGATGAGGCCCTCGAAAACACCCCAATATTCCATGTCGAGCCCCCAATGAGACTCTCCCGCTTTTTCATCGACGCCCCGCTGGGCCTCGGCGAGCACGATCTACCTGAAGCCCAGGCCCATTACATCAGCCGCGTCCTGCGCATGAGCGCCGGCGATGCGGTGCAATTGTTCGACGGCAGCGGCCAGGAATACCTCGGCCAGTTGCTCGAAGTCGGCAAGAAAACCGTGCGCGTCAGCCTGGCCGAAGCCCTGCCCGGCCAGGCTGAATCGCCGCTGCACATCCACCTCGGCCAGGGCCTGTCCCGTGGCGAGCGGATGGATTGGGCAATCCAGAAAGCCACCGAGCTGGGCGTGAACGTGATCACGCCGATCGTCAGCGACCGCTGCGAAGTGCGGCTCAAGGACGAGCGCGCCGACAAGCGCCTGGCCCACTGGCGCCAGGTGGCGATCAGCGCCTGTGAACAATGCGGCCGCTCGACGGTTCCACGGATCAACCCTCCGCTGACCCTGGCCGAATGGCTGGCCGCCAGCGACGAAGCGCTGAAACTGGTCTTGCACCCGGTGGCCGAGCCGCTGGTCAGCCATGCCCGTCCGGCCAGCCTGGCGTTCCTGATCGGTCCGGAAGGCGGCCTGTCGGACGCCGAAGTGGAACAGGCCAGGGCCAGTGGCTTCCAGTCCGCCCGCCTCGGCCCGCGGGTGCTGCGTACGGAAACCGCGCCGGTGGTGGCGCTTGCGGTGGCCCAGCAGCTGTGGGGTGATTTCTAGCTTTCGGGCAGCAGCTTCTCCAGCGCCACGAGGTCCGGCACCCGGGCCACCTGCTCGCCCACCTGCACCGCCGCCAGTTCCAGGTCGGCCAGCGGCACATCGACGTAGTTGAGTTGGCTATCGAGCTTGCAGGAACGCGGAATGCCCTGCACCAGCAGGGCAAAAAAGCTCCGCGAGGTACCGCCCAGGGCGTTGAGCACAACGATCCGTGCCCGCTCGCCCACCTGGGTCTGCCCGCCGCATGCGGCCTCGAAGCTCAGCAGCGGCAGGCGCTGGCTGCGCCAGTCGATCCAGCCCAGCAACCAGGCAGGCTGATCGGGCGCGGGGTACAGGCCTGGTAACCGATCAGTTCGGCCACCGCCACGTTGGGCAGCACCAGGCTGCGGTCACTCAGCGGCAGCAGGAGCCCGGTGAGGCTGCTGCGACGCCCGCTGCGGGTTCCTTGCTCAAGCATTGACATGACTCCAGCGGGCGATGCTCTGCAACAGCACCGACTCCTGATAGGGCTTGCCCAGATAGTCGTTGACCCCGATGGCCATGGCGCGGTCGCGGTGCTTCTGCCCGGTGCGCGAGGTGATCATGATGATCGGCAGGTCCTTCAGCCGCGGATCCTGGCGCACCCGGGTCGCTACCTCGAAGCCGTCCATGCGCGGCATTTCGATATCCAGCAGCAACACGTCGGGCCGGTGCCCGGCCAGCACGGCCATGGCATCGACCCCGTCCTTGGCGGTCAGGACGTTCATGCCGTGGCGTTCCAGCAAACGACCGGTGACCTTGCGCACCGTGACCGAATCGTCCACCACCAGCACCAGCAAAGGCCGCGCCGGACCGCCAGGCGGGCTTGCCGCGATCTCCCGCGATGCACGCCCGGCCTGTTGCGCCAGACGCAGATGCAAGCCGCGCAATTGCGCCAGCAGGTCGAGAATCAGCACCACCCGACCGTCGCCCAACAGGGTCGCCCCGGCCAGCCCCTGCACGGCGGCGAACTGCGGCCCCAGGCTCTTGACCACGATTTCCCGGCTGGCCGAGAGACTGTCCACCTGCACCGCGAACTGCTGGTCGTGGGCATGCACCAGCACCACCGGCAGCGGCAGGCTCTGGCCCAGCAGCCGCGGCTGGCGCTCGCCCTGCAGCAACTCGCCGAGATAGCGCAGCTCATAACCGCGCCCGGCATATTCGTAGCGCGGCGGATCGAGGTGATAGCAGGCCTCCAGTTCCGCCGGCGGCACCCGTACCACGCCGTCGATGGCATTGAGCGGCACGGCGTACTGTTCCTCGCCGCAATGCACCATCAAGGCACGGTTGACCGAAACGGTGAACGGCAGGCGAATCAGGAAGCGCGCGCCCTTGCCCTGCACCGAACTGATCACCATCGAGCCGCCCAGTTGCTTGACCTCTTCATGCACCACGTCCATCCCCAGCCCGCGCCCGGAAATCTGGGTGATCTTCTCGGCGGTGGAAAAGCCCGGCTGGAGAATGAACTGCATGACCTCGTGATCGCTGAGCTCGCTGCGCGGGTCAAGCAGCCCGCGCTTGATCGCCTTGCTGCGCACCGCCTCCAGCGGCACACCGGCGCCGTCGTCGAACATCTCGATAACGATGTCGGCGCCTTCGTGCAGCAGGTTCAGGGCGATCATGCCCTGCTCCGGCTTGCCCGCCGCCAGGCGCACCTCGCGGCTTTCCAGGCCATGGTCGACGGCATTGCGCAGCATGTGCTCCAGCGGCGCCACCATGCGCTCCAGCACGCTACGGTCCATTTCGCCTTCGGCGTTGCCCACCACCAATTCGACCTGCTTGCCCAGCTCGCTGGCGGTCTGCCGCACCACGCGCTGCAAACGCGGCACCAGGCGCTCGAACGGCACCATGCGGGTGCGCATCAAGCCTTCCTGCAAGTCGCTGTTGACCCGCGCCTGCTGCGACAGCAGGCCCTGGGCCATCTGGGTGCGGGCGGCCAGGGTTTCCTTGAGGTCGAGCAGGTCGGAAGCCGATTCGGTCAGCGCCCGGGACAGCTGCTGCAACTGGGAATGGCGATCCATCTCCAGCGGGTCGAAGTCCTCGTAGGCATCGGCGTCGGCCTGCAAGCGGCTGAGGCCGCCCTGGGTCTCGGTATCGAGGCGCCGCAACTGGTCGCGCATGCGCTCGAGGGTGGTTTCCATCTCGTTGAGGGCCACCTGCGCATCGTTGATCTGCTGCTCCAGGCGCCCGCGCAGGATCGAGGTTTCCGCCGCCTGGTTACCGAGGTCATCGAGCAGCTCGGCATTGACCTTGACCATATCCAGCGCCGCGCGCTCCGGGGCCGGCGCCGGGGTTTCCGGTGGCACTTCGGCGGGCACCGCAGCCGCGCTGTCGCTGAGGGCGGCGCTGCTGAAGTTGCGGATGTAGTCGATCAGCGCCGTGGCCGCGTGCAGCGGTTGTTGCAGGCGCACGGCATCGAGCATCTGGGCGAGGCGGTCGTGGCAGTTCTGCAGCAGGCTGAACAGCGCCGGGCTGGCCTGCAACTGGCCGGCGGCGAGGTGCTCGTAGAGGAATTCCAGCTCGTGGGCCAGGTCGCCGATCGGGGCGATTTCCACCATGCGCGCACCGCCCTTGAGGGTGTGCAGGTCGCGCAGCAGGTTTTCCACCTCCACCGTATTGCGCGGTTCGGCCTGCCAGCGAGTGAGCGCCGCAGCAGCGCTTTCGACGATGTCCACGCCCTCTTCGAGGAAGATTTCCAGCAGTTCCTTGTCGCCTTCCTGGGCCGGATGCTCGGCCCTGGCCGGGCTACCCGGCGGCTGGGCGTGGTGGCGAAACTCCCGCAGCGAGGCAAGGTTCTCCACCACCGATTCCAGCGCCTGGCCCTGGCTCAGTTGCGCCAGCAACCTGGCCAGCAAGGCATGGCTGGCGCGCAACAGGCTGGCCAGTTCCGGCGACGGGCTGTAGCGGCGGTCCACCAGCCCTTCGTAAAGCAGCTCCAGCTCATGGGCGAGTACATCCAGCGCACCGATCCCGGCCATGCGCGCGCCGCCCTTGAGGGTATGCAGGTCGCGCTGCAACGAGGACAGCGCCGAGACGTTGTCGGGATCGTCGAGCCAGCGCCCGAGCGCCTGGTCGGCGCTGTCCAGCACATCGATGGCTTCTTCGAGGAAGATCGCCACCATTTCCTCGTCCGCTTCCTGCCCGGCGAGTTGTCGGGTGACGTCGTCCAGTTCGGCAATGCTCGAGGTGCCGTCGCCCTGGCGGCGCACCAGGCCCATGGCGCCCGGGTCGAGCCCCTGTTCGAGCAGCCCGCGCAGGGCCAGCAAGCGCTCCGGACAGGGTTCGACATCCTGCCCTGCGGCGATCTGGTCGAGCATGTTGATCAAGGCTTCATGGGCCTGCTGCGCTTCGTCGAAGAACCGCGCATCGGCAGCCAGGCTGCTTTCCTCCACGGCGCCGTAAAGATCGAGGAGTGCCTCGCACAGCTCATCCACCTGCCACAGGTTGGCGAGGTGAGCGCTCTGGCCCAGGGTAGTCAGCTCATCGAGCAGCGAATTCAGCTCGTGACGCTCGCCCGGGTGCTCCTGCCAGCGCAGCAGCAGGGATTCGGCATCGAGCAGGATGTCCATGCCCTGTTCGAGGAAGCTGGCGATCAGTTGCGGATCGCGCTTGATGCGCGGGCTCTGGTCCGGGGAATCGAGAAGCGCCTGCAGGCGCGCGGCGACCACCTGGTCGACCTGCTCGATCAGGATGTCCGCGCCCTTGATCGGCGCCAGCGGGGTAGTCCCAAGTTGCTCCAGGCCGCGGCGCAACAGCGGTTCGGCAGTCTGCAGCAGGTAGATTTCATCGAGATCGAAGCCCACCTGGTGAGCCTTGAACTCGCGGGCAAGCATATCCAGCGCAGCGGCCAGCTCGGCGATCGGCGTCACCCCGGCCATGGCCGCGCTGCCCTTGAGGGTATGCAGGGCGCGTTGCAGGTCATCGCTGACCGGGGCCGGCAGGTAGACCTCGGCATGGGCGAGGAAGGCATCGAGCGCAGCCAAGTGAGTCTGCGCCTCGTTGCGGAAGATCTCCAGCAATTGCGTGTCGAGGGGCTCGGCGTGCTCGCCATCGGCGTCGGCGTCGTTCATCGCCAGCGCGTGCAGATGGCTGGCCAGGTGTTCGACGTGGGCATGGGCATGCACCTCGCCGGTGGCGAACTCGTCGACCAGCGGGGTCATCAGGGTCATCGCCTGGCCGATCGCCTTGAGTACTTCGGCGCCGCTGCCAACGCGGCCTTCGAGCATACGGTTGAGCAAGTGCTCGCCGGCCCAGGCCAGTTCGGCCAGGACCGTGGCGCGGACCATCCGACCGCTGCCTTTGAGGGTATGGAATCCCCGGCGCAGCTCGATCAGGGCCTCGCGCGGATGGCCTTCGCCGCGCCAGCGCAGCCAGTCCTCGTCCATCTGGCCGAGGACTTCCTCGGCTTCTTCGAGAAAGACTTCGCGCAGTTCATCGTCCACCGGCTTCGGCGCAGCGATAGTGATCGGTGCCGGGTGCAGTGGCCGCGCCAGCACCGGAAAGCCCAGCGCACCGAGTGCACGCCGGGCACGGGCCAGCAGCGGCTCGACATCGGCCTGGAGATCGATGCTCAGGGACTGCAACGCATACTCCAGGCTGCCGACCACCTCGGCGAGGTGCTCCAGCGCGGCGCTGTCGGGCAGGCTCTCGGCCTGCAGGACATGGGCGTGAAGGTAGTCGGTACAGCGCTGCACCACGGCGGCCGGATGCGGCAGCATCAGCATGGCCAGGGCGCCACGGATCTGTCCGAGCAGGTCGGGTAGCGGTTGCAGGCGCACCCGATCCCAGCCGGCTTCGAGGCAATCGGCAATCAGGTCGCGGGCCTGCAGCAGCACGCCGTGGGCCTCGTCCAGGACCAGTTGGCGGATCTCGTTGATATCGGTGCCGGTAGGCGGGGTCTGGCTGCTGGTTTCGATGGCGCCGACCATGCCGCTGAGGGTTGCCTCGGCGTACTGCAAGGCGGCGGACACGTCGATCAGCAACGCCTCCTGGGGCGCTTCCTTGAGCATCGACTGCAACACCGCGACCTGGTCAAGAATCACCCGGCGCGGCTGGTTGAAGCCGAGCACGGCGAGGGTATCGGCGATTTGTCGCAACGGCGCCAGCAATGGCTCCAGGCTTTGGCCCTCACCACGCGCGTATTGCTCGACGCGCTCCTTGATTCGCAGCAGGTCCTCGCTCAGCGCCGCCACTACCGAGCGCATACCGTCACGGTCGGGCAGGCGGCCTTGCAAGGCATCCAGCGACAGTTCGAAGTTTTCCCCGCTACCCGGAGCGTTAACTCCCAGTGCACTCTCGCCCAGGGCCTCGACGCCGCGGGCGGCACGCAACTGATTGAGTAATGGCAGGGCCAGCAACGGCAGGTCGCGCCGGGCAATCCGCAGGCGCTCCAGATACAGCGGCAGCTGGCTCAGTGCGCGGAACAGCGCCCCTTGGGCATTGGCCTGGCCGTCAGCCAGAGCGCGGGCCATGGCTTCCATTTCCTGGGCCAGCAGGGCCGCCCCCTTGAACTCAAGGAGTACCAGGCAACCGTGCACCCGGTGCAACGCCTCGACACAGACGCCCAGCGCCTCGCCTTCGCCATTGGCGAACTGCTCGAGTGCCTGCCGCGCCTGGGCAAGGCTTTCTTCGATCGCCTCCCTGACCCAGGCCAGGGCGACGAAATCATGCCGGTCAGCCATGTCTACTTCCAACGCATAACTCATTGATTGTGCGCTGACCCTGTGGGAGCTGGCTTGCCAGCGATTGCAATAGTGAATTCACTGCCGCTATCGCTGGCAAGCCAGCTCCCACAGGGTCAGCGGGACTCTGGATTCGGCGGCAGGGTAAAGCCCGAAACCGACCGCCGCATCTCGCTGGCCATGCGCGCCAGGTTGCCGATGCTTTCGGCAGTGGCAGTGGAGCCGGACGAGGTCTGCGAGGTGATCTGCTGGATGATCGCCATGGTATGGGAGATCTGCCCGGCCGACGAAGTCTGCAACTGGGCCGCGTCGGAAATGCTCAGGATCAGCTCGGCCAGCGTCTGCGACACCCCTTCGATCTCGGCCAGGGCCACGCCGGCGTCCTGTGCCAGGCGCGCGCCGCGCACCACCTCGGCGGTAGTCTGCTCCATGGAAATGACCGCTTCGTTGGTATCGACCTGGATCGCCCGCACCAGCGCCTCGATCTGCCGGGTCGCCGAGGACGAACGCTCTGCCAGGCGCTGCACTTCGTCGGCGACCACGGCAAAGCCGCGCCCGGCCTCGCCGGCCATGGAGGCCTGGATGGCCGCGTTGAGCGCCAGGATATTGGTCTGGTCGGCAATGTCGTCGATCAGGTTGACGATATCGCCGATCTCCTGGGAAGACTCGCCCAGGCGCTTGATCCGCTTGGCGGTGTCCTGGATCTGCTCGCGAATGTTGTCCATCCCATGGATGGTGTTGTGCACCACCTCGTTGCCCTTGTTGGCGATGGCCACCGAACGTTCGGCCACCTTGGCCGATTCGTAGGCGTGGCCGGATACCCGGTCGATGGACTCGGCCATGTCGCCCACCGCCATGGAGGCATCGGCGATCTGCTGGGCCTGATGCTCGGACGCCTTGGCCAACAAGTGCGCGGTGTTCTGCGTGTCTTCCACGGCGGCGGCGACCTGCTCGGCGCTGAGGTTGATGGTCGCCACCAAGTCGCGTAGCTGGTCGATGGAATAGTTGATCGAGTCGGCGATGGCCCCGGTGAAATCCTCGGTAACCGACGCGGTGACGGTCAGGTCGCCATCGGCCAGATCTTCGATTTCGTCGAGCAGGCGCATGATCGCCTGCTGGTTGCGCTCGTTCTTCTCGGCCGTTTCACTGAGCTGGCGGTGGGTTTCACGGACCATCACCGAACCGATCAGGATGATCGATGCCAGCGCCAGCAGGCCCAGCACATAGCCGCCGACGGTGTCTAGGGTGCGTCCACCGGCGAGGTTCTCGAAGCCGGTGGCCAGGCGCGAGGCTTCATCGAGCAAGGTCTGGGACAGGCTGAAAATGTTCCCGGCGGCCTCGCGCACGCGAAACAGCTCGGGCGAGGTTTCCAGGATCTCGTCCACGGAGCCGGCGACGAACTGGAACAACTCGGCGATTTCACCGAGACGGGCGCGGGCGTCCGGGTCTTGCACACGGGTAACCTGGATCGCCGGGTTGCCGCCGAGCATGCCCTCCAGGACCTGGCCGAAGCGATTGGCGTCACGACCGAAGGCATCGGCGGCCTGCACCGAGGCGTCGTCGCCGGCCAGGACGGTATTCACCGAACCGAGGATGCGCTCGGCCAGCAATGCCTGGCGCTGGGCCACCGCTACCTGGGCGGCCGGAGCGCCGCTTTGCAGGAGGATTTCCACCACCTTCTCGTACTCGACCTGCAACTGCGGCACGGTCTCGGCCAGGGTGGCGGCGACCTGGTGCAGGGACAGCACGGTCTGTTCACTGGCAAGGATCACGTCGGTGTTCTTGCGCAACGTCTCCCAGTCGCGCTGCACGGCCTCCATCTCGCTGCGCACCGCCGCTGGCGCCGAGGGCAGGCCGGTGGCGGGGTCGCCTTTCTTCAGGTAGCTCCAGCGCTGTTCGAAATCGTTGCGCGCCTCGCTCAGCAGACGGAACGCCACGGTCTTGCCGGACGCCGCTTCGGTGGCGTTCTTGGCGATGCGCTGCGACAGCACGCGCAGTTCGCCGGCGTGCCCGATGTACTGCTTGTCGTGGTTGGCCTGGGTGTTGAGGTAGGCGAAGTTGGCGAACAGCAGGATGATCGACAGGATCAGCACGACGAACAACGCCGCGATCTGCGCGCTGCTGCGCGATCCTTTGAGCGAATTGACGGGCTTGGACTGGCTCACGGTTCTGGCGTTCCTCTACTACAGCGCGACATCGAGAAAGCCCGGGACTGGGCCAGGGCGAACGGGCTGAAAATCCCCCAGCAGTGCTCGCGCTGGAAGTGCCCCTGGATAAAGGGGGTATACGGATTTAATGGTTGATGGGGCACCTTTACCCCACCAACCTGATACCATTATCAGATGGTTGATAGATCGACTCCGTAGTTGAGTTCCTCTGCGAAGTCCGGCAGTCCGTAACCGATGGTTTTCTTGTAGAAAGGAGAGACCTTCGCAGTCGGTGCCTTCTTCTTGTGCTTCGTGGTGTAGAGCATTCGTGCCCGCATCACCTCGAAGGAGTAACCGCGCCCTTCACGGTTCTTGTCCTTGGCCAGTCGGTTGATGGACTCCGTGTAAGCGTTGGTGACGGGCATGTCCGTCTCGAAGTAGGTCATGGTCTCTTCGCGCCAGTTTCCCACTGCCCTGACCAGATCGCTCCAGACTTCCTTTTGGCCCTTCGGGATGGTGGCTATCCACTCGTCCAGGGCGGCTTCTGCCTGGAGCCGTGTGGTGGCGTCCCAGATGCCGTAGAAGCGCTCCTTGTGCTCGTAGGCGGCCAGCAGTTGCGGGAACGCGCCTGTCCAGGTCTCCATGATGAGGCGCTCCCGGTCTGAGACTTCGTGAGCGCGTTTCAGCAGGATTTTCCGGTCTCCCTTGAGAGTCCGGCTCTGGGACGGTTTCAGCTCCTTTCTGAGGCCCTTGCGCACTCTCTCTAGGGCATCGTTGGCCATGCGCACCACATGGAACTTATCGACCACGATACGGGCCTGGGGCAGCACAGCCTTGACCGCTGCCCGGTAGGGGTTCCACATGTCCATGCTGACGATCTCGACCTTCTGCCGGTCTTTCAGCTTCATCAGGTAGTTGGTCACCACGTCCTGGCGGCGGGTGGCCAGCAGGTCGAGCAGGGTTCGCTCCTCAATGTTGGTCAGAATGCAGCGGTAGCGCTTGTTCAGGTATAGCTCGTCAATGCCCAGGATGCGGGGCGTCTCGAAGCGGTGCCAGCGCCCCAGGAACTCGGCGCGGGCGTTGAAGATGTCGCGCACCGTCTTCTCGTCCAGGCCGGTCTGTGCCGCCACAAAGGTGTAGGGGTGGTTGAAGGATTCCTTCTCCACGTACTCATGCAGCCGCAGTGTCATACGGAATCCGTCCACCATCTCCGGTAGCTGGGGCCTGAATGTTGTCTTGCAGGCCCGGCAGGTGTATCGGCGGCGGACCACCCAGAGAGTGACCCGCTTGCCGTGGATGGGCAGATCACGATAGGGAACGTCACGCTTGCCGAACCGCACGAACTCACCCTGCACGCCGCACCCCTCGCAGGCTACTGGTGTAGGTGCTTCAAGCCGAAAATGTATGTCTTCATTCTGCTCATCAGAATCCACCAACTGGTACCCAGGAAGGCTTAACGAATTAATCATCTCCCGCCTTGATCAGAAAAACAGGTAGGTGGCGTAACCGGCAATCATCGCCATAGCAAAAATGACTGCTAAAAACGCCGCTAAAAGCTTCAGCGTGAACAAAGAGCGCAACAGAATGAGCTCAGTCAGGCTGGCTCCGGCACTGCCGATGATCAACGCTAGCACCGTCCCGGCACCCACGCCTTTGGCCATCAGAGCCGCTGCCAGAGGTATGACGGCTTCAGCGCGAATATACAACGGCACGCCGATGACAGCGGCAACTGGAATGGCAAAGGGATTATCTGGGCCTGCATACTGCTCCAATAAGTCAGTGGGCATGAAACCATAGATCACGCTGCCAATCGCAATACCGATGAGCAGGTAAGGCAACACATCGATAAAGTCCGACCAAGCTTCCCGCCACACACCACTGTACTTCCCTTCTTTCTTAACCGTGACAGTGGGTTGACTGTCACAGCATTCGCTAGACGTAGAGACTGTTGTCTTCCTATCAGCCCCGCAAGAAGCCGTCTTCGGAGTGGTGTCGCAGCTGTTGGTGCCGCAACTCGATGCGGTCGATGTAGCACTGCACGGGCTTGCTGATGAACTACATCCACTGCTCTCTTGTGTCGCCGTCCGGCGCACATAACGCTCGAAGCCAAGCGTGTGAAGCAGCCATCCGGCACCTACCGCGACCACCAAAGCGGCGAGCACATAGATAGCAGTAAGTGTCCATCCAAACGTGGCAACCAGCAGGCCGACGACGATAGGATTCAGCAACGGAGATGAGAAAAGAAACACCATCATCGGCCCAAAACCGGCCCGTGCCCGAATCAACCCTTTCAACATGGGGATAGTCGAGCAACTACAGAAGGGCGTTATAGCTCCTAAACCAGCAGCAAGAAAATAGCCTCGCTTCCCACTGGAAGTCAGTAACGCTTCCACCTTGGATGGTGGGATGTGACGTTGAAGAACTCCGACCAGCAAGCTAATGCCAATGAATAAAACCGATAGCTCGATAGCGAGAAAGGCGAACATGCCTAGAGCGTCTTGGAGTTGAGATGACATTCAATATTACTCCTATATTTCTAGTATTGTCGAAATGATGTACGCAGCCTACTTGCGTTTATCCGACCTGTCAACTATAATTCTAGAAACATCGAATTATTGGGGCGTGCTATGGATCACGAAAAGGTTGCAGCCAGCTTAGCTGAGCTAGGGAATAGTCACCGACTGTCCGTGTTCCGCTTTCTGGTCAAAGCTGGCCATGATGGGGCTTCGGTCGGAGATATCCAGAAGGGGCTGGGTATTCCTGCTTCGACGCTATCACATCACCTTGCGCGCATGGCCAAGGTAGGGCTGATCCGGCAGGAGAAACATAGCCGCACGATTGTCTGTATACCCGAGTATGGGCACCTAGAGAATTTGATCGGTTTCTTACAAGAGGAATGTTGTGCAGGTGTCCGGATTGCGCATGAACCAGAACCGCTTTGACGCTTGCCCAGCTCTCGCTGTCCTCCCTAGTCAGCATCGCTATGAAGACTCAGGCGAAGGTGGAAACAGAAAATTGGCAGTAGAGTAGGCTGAAGAGGATCAATCAGATAATCCGCTGAGAAAGATTTTCTTCTTTACATCTTTGGCATTTTATCAACCAGAAATTCCGGATACCCGATAAAGGGAGCCGCGCTGCCCAGCAAGGGTGACGGCGGCGCCAGATCGAGACCGTCGAGGGCGAAATGCTGAAGACCAAGCACTTCGTCCACCTGCAGGCCGGCGAGCAGTTCATCGTGGTCCACCACCAATACCCGGCGCTGCTTGCGGCCCTGGTGCGCCTCCAGGCCGAGGAAACCGCCGAGGTCGGTGACTGGCAGCAACTGGCCACGCAGGTTGGTGACCCCGGCCACCCATGGCTTGACCCCGGGAATCCGGCTCAGGCGCGGGGCAGTCAGCACTTCGGCCACTTCGCCCATGGGGGCGACGAAACAATGCTCGCCCAGACGAAAGCCGATACCGCTCCAGGTCTGCAGGCGGGTTTCCTGCAACGGCAGGTCGGCGGCCAGCAGGCGGCAGCGCCGGTCGATGTCCAGCAGCAGCTCGAAGGCGGTCAGCGATTCGCCCATGGTGATGCGGTTCAACCCTTCAGGACGCTGTCGAGCACCCTGGCCAGGTCGTCTTCTTCCACCGGCTTGACCAGGTAGGCCTTGGCGCCCTGGCGCGTGCCCCAGACCTTGTCGGTTTCCTGGTCCTTGGTGGTGACGATGATCACCGGGATGTCCTTGGTCGCCGGGTCGTTGCTCAACCTGCGGGTAGCCTGGAAGCCGTTCATGGTGGGCATGACGACATCCATCAGCACTGCATCGGGCTTTTCCTGGGCCGCCAGGGCCACGCCATCGGCGCCATTGGCCGCCTTGAGCACCTGGTGCCCTTGCTTCTCGAGCATCTGGGTGAATCTGTGGGTCTCGGTCGGCGAGTCGTCGACGATAAGAATTCGGGCCATGCTGTTCCTCGTATAAGGAAAGACGCCAGCGCTTGCGGGCCGGCGTCAGGGTGCGTGTTGTTCTTCCGCCGTGAAGCCCGGCACATGGGCGCGGATGGCTTCCAGCAGTTCTTCCTTGCCGAACGGTTTGGTCAGGAACTGATCGCAGCCGACGATCCGTCCGCGGGCCTTGTCGAACAGGCCGTCGCGGGACGACAGCATAATCACCGGAATGTCCTTGAAGGCGCTGTTGTGCTTGACCAGGGCGCAGGTCTGGTACCCGTCCAGGCGCGGCATCAGGACGTCGACGAAGATGATGCCGGGGCGATGATCGACGATCTTGGCCAGGGCATCGAAACCGTCGATGGCCGTGATCACCTCGCATCCCGCTTCGGCGAGCAGCATCTCGGCGGTGCGGCGAATCGTCTTGGAATCGTCGATCACCATCACTTTCAATGCCGTGTCGGGCTGAACCATATTCGCTCTACCATTGCTGTCGGATAGCGCCTTGCCGGCCACATGCCCGCATTTTTAGCATACTCAAGGGTGCATACCATCGAGCCACGCCGGGCCCGGGCTGCGCTGCGTTTTTCCCTTGACCGCCAGCGTCCCGGGCGCCACCCTGAGCCACTTTTCCTTGCAACCACCGCGGCCCCGGGCCGCCGAGAGGATTTACCCCCCATGAGCGTTCGCCTCGGCATTGTCATGGACCCCATCGCGTCCATCTCCTACAAGAAGGACAGCTCGCTGGCCATGCTGCTGGCCGCACAGGAGCGCGGCTGGGAGCTGTTCTATATGGAACAGAAGGACCTTTACCTGGGCGCTGGCCAGGCCCGCGCGCAGATGCGTGGATTGAAGGTGTTCGCCAACCCCGAGCGCTGGTTCGAACTGGAAGCCGAGCAAGACGCACCGCTGGCCGACCTCGACGTGATCCTGATGCGCAAGGATCCGCCCTTCGACATGGAGTTCGTCTACAGCACCTACCTGCTGGAGCAGGCCGAGGCCGAAGGCGTGCTGGTGGTCAACCGCCCGCAAAGCCTGCGCGACTGCAACGAGAAGCTGTTCGCCACCCGTTTCCCGCAGTGCATGGCACCGACCCTGGTCAGCCGCCGCGCGGATATCCTGCGTGAGTTCGCCGCGACCCATGGCGACGTGATCCTCAAGCCGCTCGACGGCATGGGCGGCGCCTCGGTGTTCCGTCACCGTCCGGGCGACCCGAACCTGTCGGTGATCCTCGAGACCCTGACCCAGCACGGCGCCCAGCAGATCATGGCGCAGGCCTTCCTGCCGGCGATCACCGACGGTGACAAGCGCATCCTGATGATCGACGGCGAGCCGGTGCCCTACTGCCTGGCGCGGATTCCGGCCAGTGGCGAGACCCGCGGCAACCTGGCGGCCGGCGGCCGTGGCGAAGCCCGCCCGCTGACCGACCGCGACCGCTGGATCGCCGCCCAGGTCGGCCCGACCCTGCGGGAAAGGGCCTGCTGTTCGTCGGCCTCGACGTGATCGGCGACTACCTCACCGAGATCAACGTCACCAGCCCGACCTGCATCCGCGAGATCGACGCGGCGTACAACACCAATATCGGTGGGCAGTTGATGGACGCCATCGATCGCCAGCTCAAGGCACGCTGACCGACGACAAGAGGAAAGCCTGCGCAGTGGGTTATGATGCCGGTCCCTTTTCGACCTGGCTTCCCCGCTTCGCCGGCCTTCCCCGGCTGCTGGACTACCGATGACGCTTCCCGCCGATATCCCCGCAGACTTCGTCCCGCCCCGCGTCCGCCCGGCGGACCGCCTCGGCTTTACCCTGTTCGTGGCGGCGCTGCTGCACCTGGCGCTGATTCTCGGGGTGAGCTTCAGCTTCGCCAAACCGGAGGAAATCCGTCGTTCCATGGACATCACCCTGGCGATGTTCAAGAGCGAGGTGAAGCCGCACAAGGCCGATTTCCTTGCCCAGGAAAACCAGCAGGGCAGTGGCACCCTGGACAAGGCGGCGGTACCGAAGACCACCGAAGTAGCGCCGTTCCAGGACAGCAAGGTCAACAAGGTCACGCCACCCCGGTAGCGCGCAAGGAAGAGGTGCCGCCACCGCCGGCCAAGGCGGCGGTCACCACTGTCGCTCCCAAGCCGCAGAAAGTGCAGAACGCGCCGAAGGAAGCCAAGCCACAGCCGGCTCCCAAGGCCGAAACCCCGGATTTCGACAGTTCGCAACTGTCCAGCCAGATCGCCAGCCTCGAAGCGGAACTGGCCAACGAGCAACAGCTGTACGCCAAGCGCCCGCGCATCCACCGCATCAGTGCCGCCTCGACCGCACGGGACAAGGGCGCCTGGTATAAGGACGAATGGCGCAAGAAGATCGAGCGCATCGGCAACCTGAATTATCCCGACGAGGCCCGCCGCCAGCAGATCTATGGCAGCCTGCGGCTGATGGTGTCGATCAATCGCGACGGCTCGCTCTATGAAGTGCTGGTGCTCGAGTCGTCCGGGCAACCGCTGCTGGACCAGGCAGCGCAGCGCATCGTGCGCCTGGCGGCGCCTTTCGCACCGCTCACGGGCGACCTTGCCGACGTCGACCGCCTGGAAATCGTTCGCACCTGGCGCTTTGCCCGCGGCGACCGCCTCTCCAGCAATTAACGACGCTGCAGCTTGTCAGCCCGGTCCCTCGCCGCCACACTAGCCGGTATGAAAAATTTCAGCCCGAGTTACCTCAAGCATCAGTTCCTGATCGCCATGCCCCACATGGCGGACCCGAATTTTGCCCAGACCCTGACCTACATCGTCGAACACAACGAGAACGGGGCAATGGGCCTGGTGATCAATCGCCCGCAGGAGCTGAACCTGGCCGATATCCTCGAACAACTGCGTCCCGAGGAAGAACCCTCGCCGCTCAGTGTCAACGTGCCGATCTATATCGGCGGGCCGGTGCAGACCGACCGGGGCTTCGTCCTGCACACCAACGACCGCACCTACCAGGCCACCATCCAGCTCGACGGCCTGGCCTTGTCCACCTCCCAGGACGTGCTGTTCGCCATCGCCGAGGGCAACGGTCCGCGGCAGAGCCTGATCACCCTGGGCTACGCCGGCTGGGAAGCCGGGCAACTGGAGGCGGAGCTGGCCGACAACGCCTGGCTCAACTGCCCGTTCGACGCGGAAATCCTCTTCGCTACCGACACCGAGCTGCGCCTGAACGCCGCCGCCACACGCCTGGGCATCAACCTGAGCCTGCTGACCAGCCAGGCGGGGCACGCCTGATGGCCGAGCTTCGTCTGCTGCTGGGTTTCGACTACGGCAGCAAGCAGATCGGCGTCGCCGTGGGCCAGGTCATCACCGGCCAGGCCCGCGAGCTGTGCACGCTGAAGGCGCAGAACGGCGTACCGGACTGGAACCAGGTGGAAAAGCTGATCAAGGAATGGAAGCCCGACGCCATTGTCGTTGGCCTGCCGCTGAACATGGATGGCACTCCCAGCGAGATGAGCGAGCGTGCCGAGAAGTTCGCCCGGCGCCTGAATGGCCGCTTCAACCTGCCGGTCCACACCCACGACGAACGCCTGACCACCTTCGAAGCCAAGGGCGAGCGCATGGCCCGCGGCGGCCAGCGTGGCAGCTATCGCGACAACCCGGTCGATGCCATCGCCGCCGCCCTGCTGCTGCAAGGCTGGCTGGAGGCCAACGCCGCACAGTCGTAACTCCCCGATCATCGGTTATGAACCGGCCCTTTCCAGGAGCAAGCATGAGCCTACCCAATCCCGCCGAACTGATCCGGCAGATGGCCGTCGACCTACGCGCCCATCTGAGCCGCCGCGCCATCACCGAGCCACGCTACATCGGCATCCGTACCGGTGGCGTCTGGGTGGCCCAGGCCCTGCTGGACGAGCTGGGCAGCCAGGAGCCCCTCGGCACCCTGGACGTATCCTTCTACCGTGACGACTTCAGCCAGAACGGCCTGCACCCGCAGGTGCGCCCGTCGGAGCTGCCGTTCGAGATCGAAGGCCAGCACCTGGTGCTGGTGGACGACGTGCTGATGAGCGGTCGCACCATCCGCGCTGCCCTCAACGAGCTGTTCGATTACGGCCGCCCGGCCAGCGTGACCCTGGTCTGCCTGCTCGACCTCGATGCTGGCGAGCTGCCGATCCGCCCGAACGTGGTTGGCGCGACCCTGTCGCTGGCCGCTCACGAACGGGTAAAATTGACCGGCCCCGCGCCGCTCGCCCTCGAGCGCCAGGACCTCGCCCCCGCTTCCGCCCTTTAAGAGTCCCCCGCGATGACGCCAATCGACGCCAAGCGCCCGCTGCAGCTCAATGACCAGGGCCAGCTGCGCCACTTCCTCTCGCTCGACGGCCTGCCCCGCGAGCTGCTCACCGAAATCCTTGATACCGCCGACTCCTTCCTCGAAGTCGGCGCCCGGGCGGTGAAAAAAGTCCCGTTGCTGCGCGGCAAGACCGTGTGCAACGTGTTCTTCGAGAACTCCACCCGTACCCGCACCACCTTCGAACTGGCCGCCCAGCGGCTGTCGGCGGACGTGATCACCTTGAACGTGTCGACCTCCTCGACCAGCAAGGGCGAGACGCTGTTCGACACCCTGCGCAACCTCGAGGCCATGGCCGCCGACATGTTCGTGGTGCGCCATGCCGACTCCGGTGCCGCGCACTTCATCGCCGAGCACGTGTGCCCTGAGGTGGCGATCATCAACGGCGGCGACGGCCGTCACGCCCACCCGACCCAGGGCATGCTCGACATGCTGACCATTCGTCGGCACAAGGGCGGCTTCGAAAACCTCTCCGTAGCCATCGTCGGCGACATCCTGCACTCGCGGGTAGCGCGCTCGAACATGCTGGCACTGAAGGCCCTGGGGTGCCCGGACATCCGCGTGATCGGGCCGAAAACCCTGCTGCCGATCGGTATCGAGCAGTACGGCGTGAAGGTCTACACCGACCTCGCCCAGGGCCTGAAGGATGTCGATGTCGTCATCATGCTGCGCCTGCAACGCGAGCGCATGGCCGGCGGCCTGCTGCCGAGCGAAGGCGAGTTCTATCGCCTGTTCGGCCTGACCACCGCGCGCCTGGCCGGCGCCAAGCCGGATGCCATCGTCATGCACCCGGGGCCGATCAACCGTGGCGTCGAGATCGAGTCGGCGGTGGCCGACGGTGCCCATTCGGTGATTCTCAACCAGGTCACCTACGGTATCGCCGTGCGCATGGCGGTGCTGTCCATGGCCATGAGCGGGCAGAACGCCCAACGTCAATTCGAGCAGGAGAACGCCCAGTGACCCTCAGTATCCTCGGCGCCCGGGTCATCGACCCCAACAGCGGCCTGGACCAGGTCACCGACCTGCACGTCGAAGGCGGCAGGATCGTCGCCATCGGCGCCGCCCCGGCCGGATTCAAGGCCACGCGCAGCATCGACGCCGCCGGCTTGGTGGCCGCGCCGGGCCTGGTCGACCTCAGCGTGGCCCTGCGCGAGCCGGGCTACAGCCGCAAGGGCACCATCGCCAGCGAAACCCGCGCCGCCGCTGCCGGTGGCGTGACCAGCCTGTGCTGCCCGCCCCGCACCAAGCCTGTGCTGGACACCTCGGCCGTGGCCGAACTGGTCATCGACCGCGCTCGTGCGGCCGGGCATGCCAAGGTGTTTCCGATCGGCGCCCTGAGCAAGGGCCTGGAAGGCGAGCAACTGGCCGAACTGGTGGCCCTGCGCGATGCGGGCTGTGTGGCCTTCGGCAATGGCCTGGAAAGCTTCGGCAACACCCGCACCCTGTGCCGGGCGCTGGAGTACGCGGCGACCTTCGACCTGACCGTGATCTTCCACTCCCAGGATCGCGACCTGGCCGCCGGCGGCCTGGCCCACGAAGGTGCCATGGCCAGCTTCCTCGGCCTGCCGGGCATCCCGGAAACCGCGGAAACAGTGGCCCTGGCCCGGGACCTGCTGCTGGTGGAACAAACCGGCGTACGGGCGCACTTCAGCCAGTTGACCAGCGCCCGCGGCGCGCAACTGATCGCCCAGGCCCAGGCCCGCGGCCTGCCGGTGACCGCAGACGTTGCCCTGTACCAGCTGATTCTTACCGATGAAGCGCTGGTGGACTTCTCCAGCCTATACCACGTGCAACCGCCGCTGCGCACCCGCGCCGACCGCGACGGCCTGCGCGAAGCGGTGAAGTCTGGGGTGATCCAGGCGATTTCCAGTCATCACCAGCCGCATGAGCGGGATGCCAAGCTGGCCCCGTTCGGCGCCACCGAGCCGGGCATCAGCAGCGTGGAACTGCTGCTGCCACTGGCGATGACCCTGGTTGCCGATGGCCTGCTGGACCTGCCGACCCTGCTCAAGCGTTTGTCGGCCGGCCCCGCTGCGGCGCTGCGCCTGCCGGCAGGCGAGCTGAAGTCCGGCGCCGCCGCCGACCTGGTGCTGTTCGACCCGCAAGCCTCCACCGTGGCGGGCGAGCAATGGCGCTCGAAGGGCGACAACTGCCCGTTCATCGGCCACTGCCTGCCGGGTGCCGTACGGTACACCGTGGTGGATGGGCATATCAGCCACGAAGGCTGAGACGCTAAAAGCATCGCTGGCAAGCCAGCTCCCACAGGTTCACTGCAAGGCTCAGGCCCGAGGTGATCCCTGTGGCAGGTTAACTGCAAGCTCAGGCCTGAGGTGGTCCCTGTGGCAGGTTTACTGCAAGTCTCAGGCCTGAGATGGTCTCTGTGGCAGGTTCACTGCAAGGCTCAAGCCTGAGGTGATCCCTGTGGCAGGTTCACTGCAAGGCTCAGGCCTGAGGTGGTCCCTGTGGGAGCTGGCTTGCCAGCGATTGAGGGCACTGCGGTCTCCGACCAAGGTCGCACCACCCGTCCCCCAAGGTTGAAATCCTTCCCTGCACCCCCATATGAGTCTGCACAGGCATTTTCGCCCCGCTGCGTGGAGACTCTCCCTTGACCACCATCGTTTCAGTTCGTCGCCACGGCAAAGTCGTCATGGGCGGCGACGGCCAGGTTTCCCTCGGCAACACCGTGATGAAAGGCAACGCCAAGAAGGTCCGTCGCCTGTACCACGGCCAGGTCATCGCCGGTTTCGCCGGTGCCACCGCCGACGCCTTCACCCTCTTCGAGCGCTTCGAAGGCCAACTGGAAAAACACCAGGGCCATCTGATCCGCGCCGCCGTCGAGCTGGCCAAGGAATGGCGTACCGACCGTTCCTTGAGCCGCCTGGAAGCCATGCTCGCGGTCGCCAACAAGGACGCCTCGCTGATCATCACCGGCAACGGTGACGTGGTCGAACCCGAGGACGGCCTGATCGCCATGGGTTCCGGGGGCGCCTACGCCCAGGCCGCCGCACGCGCCCTGCTGAAAAAGACCGACCTGTCGGCCCGGGAAATCGCCGAGACCGCCCTGAACATCGCCGGCGACATCTGCGTGTTCACCAACCACAACCTGACCATCGAGGAGCAGGACCTGGCCGAGTGATTCAGCTGTTCTGGCGCCCGGATACACCGCCGGGCTTTTCCACGCTGACACCACCGCCACGGGACCACCACATACCATGTCCATGACCCCCCGCGAGATCGTCCACGAACTCAACCGCCACATCATCGGCCAGGACGACGCCAAGCGCGCCGTCGCCATTGCCCTGCGCAACCGCTGGCGGCGCATGCAGCTCCCTGCCGAGCTGCGTGCCGAAGTCACCCCGAAGAACATCCTGATGATCGGCCCGACCGGCGTCGGCAAGACCGAGATCGCCCGCCGCCTGGCCAAGCTGGCCAATGCGCCGTTCATCAAGGTCGAAGCGACCAAGTTCACCGAAGTCGGCTATGTCGGCCGTGACGTCGAATCGATCATCCGCGACCTCGCCGATGCGGCGATCAAGATGCTCCGCGAGCAGGAAATGATCCGCGTGCGCCACCGCGCCGAAGACGCCGCCGAGGACCGTATCCTCGACGCCCTGCTGCCACCGGCCCGCGCCGGCTTCAACGAGGACGCCGCGCCAAGCGCCGACTCCAACACCCGCCAGCTGTTCCGCAAGCGCCTGCGCGAAGGCCAGCTGGACGACAAGGAAATCGAGATCGAAGTGGCCGAAGCCATGGGCGTCGATATCTCCGCGCCGCCGGGCATGGAAGAGATGACCAACCAGTTGCAGAGCCTGTTCGCCAACATGGGCAAGGGCAAGCGCAAGAGCCGCAAGCTCAAGGTCAAGGAAGCGCTCAAGCTGGTGCGTGACGAAGAAGCCGGACGCCTGGTCAACGAGGAAGAACTCAAGGCCAAGGCCCTGGAAGCGGTCGAGCAGCATGGCATCGTGTTCATCGACGAGATCGACAAGGTCGCCAAGCGCGGCAACGTCGGCGGTGCCGATGTCTCGCGCGAAGGCGTGCAGCGCGACCTGCTGCCGCTGATCGAAGGCTGCACCGTCAACACCAAGCTGGGCATGGTCAAGACCGACCACATCCTGTTCATCGCTTCCGGCGCGTTCCACCTGAGCAAGCCGAGCGACCTGGTTCCCGAGCTGCAAGGCCGCCTGCCGATCCGCGTCGAACTCAAGGCCCTGAGCCCGGAAGACTTCGAGCGCATCCTCAGCGAGCCGCACGCTTCGCTGACCCTGCAATACAGCGAGCTGCTCAAGACCGAAGGCCTGCATATCGAGTTCGCCCCGGAAGGCATCAAGCGCCTCGCCGAGATCGCCTGGCAGGTCAACGAGAAGACCGAGAACATCGGTGCCCGTCGCCTGCACACCCTGCTCGAACGCCTGCTCGAAGAAGTGTCGTTCAGCGCCGGCGACCTGGCCGCTGCCCACAGTGAGGCGCCGATCCGCATCGACGCCGAATACGTGAACAGCCATCTCGGTGAACTGGCACAGAACGAAGACCTGTCGCGCTACATTCTGTAAGCCTCGATACGCTACAAGCTGGACGTCGCCGATGTCCAGCTTGTAGCGTGCGGCCCTGTAGCCAAGGAGCCCGACATGTCCCGCCTGCCCACCGCAATCAACCTGCACAAAGCCTCGAAGACCCTGAGCCTGACCTACGGCCCGGGCGAGGTCTATCACCTGCCCGCCGAGTTCCTGCGCGTGCACTCCCCTTCCGCCGAGGTCCAGGGCCACGGCAATCCCATCCTGCAGTTCGGCAAGCTTGGCGTCGGCCTGGACAAGATCGAGCCCGCCGGCCAATACGCACTGAAATTGACCTTCGACGACGGCCACGACAGCGGACTGTTCACCTGGGAGTACCTCGAACAGCTGTGCCTGCGCCAGGACGAACTCTGGGCCGAATACCTCAAGGATCTCGCCGCTGCCGGCAAATCCCGCGACCCGTCCGAGTCTGTCATCAAGCTGATGCTCTAGCTCGGCACTCTGCTGTTTAGAGCGCATTTTCTAAACCGATCTGCTTGAATGCCTGCGGCACCGGCCATCATCTGGCCGGCTTGCGCATTGATGGAAAGTCGGGTAACCAATGGACCTGGCAGGTTCCCTGCATCCTCTGCACGGAGAAAGGGAACGGGCCGGGATGCCGAGAAAGCGAGCGAAAGCAGGCAGTCTTCTCGATGCGGACATTACCCCGCAACGCTCAACGCCCCTCTCGGCCGGCCGCAGGATCGCAACTCGTTATCATTGGTCACCCGAGCAGCAGTACCGGCATTGGTCTGGTAGTCGCCAGTCGCCGAGCGGTACTCGTCTCAGGACAACGGAGCGTCGTAGATGAGCAACAAGAGTAACGATGACCTGCAGCGCCAAGCCTCGGAAAACACGCTGGGTCTGAACCCGGTCATAGGCTTGCGCCGCAAGGATCTGCTGACTTCTGCCCGCATGGTGCTGCGCCAGGCCATCCGGCAACCGCTGCACAGCGCCAAGCATGTCGCGCACTTCGGCATGGAGCTCAAGGACGTGATCTTCGGCAAATCCAGCCTGCAGCCGGAAAGCGACGACCGTCGCTTCAACGATCCGGCCTGGAGCCAGAACCCCCTTTATCGCCGCTACCTGCAGACCTACCTGGCCTGGCGCAAGGAGCTGCATGACTGGGTCGGCGCCAGCAACCTGTCCGACACCGATATCAGCCGCGCCCACTTCGTCATCAACCTGATGACCGAAGCCATGGCCCCGACCAACACCATGGCCAACCCGGCGGCGGTCAAGCGCTTCTTCGAAACCGGTGGCAAGAGCCTGCTCGACGGCCTGGCCAACCTGGCCAAGGACATGGTCAACAACGGCGGCATGCCCAGCCAGGTGAACATGGAGGCCTTCGAGGTCGGCAAGAACCTCGGCACCAGCGAAGGCGCCGTGGTGTACCGCAACGATGTACTTGAACTCATCCAGTACGGCCCGATCACCGAGCAGGTCCACGAGCGTCCGCTGCTGGTGGTGCCGCCGCAGATCAACAAGTTCTACGTCTTCGACCTCAGCCCGGAAAAAAGCCTGGCGCGCTTCTGCCTGCGTTCCACGGTGCAGACCTTCATCATCAGCTGGCGCAACCCGACCAAGGCCCAGCGCGAGTGGGGCCTGTCGACCTATATCGACGCGCTCAAGGAAGCGGTCGACGTGGTGCTGGAAATCACCGGCAGCGACGACCTGAACATGCTCGGCGCCTGCTCCGGCGGCATCACCTGCACCGCGCTGGTCGGCCATTACGCCGCGCTGGGCGAGCGCAAGGTCAATGCCCTTACCCTGCTGGTCAGCGTGCTCGACACCACATTGGATACCCAGGTAGCGCTGTTCGTCGACGAGCAGACCCTCGAAGCGGCCAAGCGCCACTCCTACCAGGCCGGGGTGCTGGAAGGCCGCGACATGGCCAAGGTCTTCGCCTGGATGCGGCCCAACGACCTGATCTGGAACTACTGGGTCAACAATTACCTGCTGGGCAACGAGCCGCCGGTGTTCGACATCCTGTTCTGGAACAACGACACCACGCGCCTGCCGGCTGCCTTCCACGGCGACCTGATCGAGATGTTCAAGAACAACCCGCTGACCCGCCCCAATGCCCTCGAGGTATGCGGAACGCCCATCGACCTCAAGCAGGTCAGCACCGATATTTTCTGCGTCGCCGGAACCGCCGATCACATCACGCCGTGGCAGTCCTGCTACAGGTCGGCGCAATTGTTCGGCGGCAATGTCGAATTCGTGTTGTCCAACAGCGGACACATCCAGAGCATTCTCAACCCGCCGGGCAACCCCAAGGCACGCTACATGACCAGCAAGGAGATGCCTGCCGACCCCAACGCCTGGCAGGAAAACTCCAACAAGCACACCGATTCCTGGTGGCTGTACTGGCAGAACTGGCTGGGCGAGCGCTCCGGCGAACTGAAACCGGCGCCGACCGTGCTCGGCAACAAGGCCTATCCGGCGGGCGAGGCGTCGCCGGGCACCTACGTCCACGAGCGTTGAAACCGCCGCGCCGCCGGCCTGAAACCGGCGGCGCCTTATTCGCACACAGGGTCCGCGCATGCCGCAACCGTACGTTTTCCGAACCGTCGACCTGGATGGCCAGACCATCCGCACCGCGGTTCGCCCCGGCAAGCCGCACTTGACGCCGCTGCTCATCTTCAACGGCATCGGCGCCAACCTCGAGCTGGTATTTCCCTTTATCCAGGCCCTGGACCCGGACCTCGAAGTCATTGCCTTCGACGTGCCCGGGGTCGGGGGTTCGTCCACGCCCAGGCATCCCTATCGCTTCCCCGGCCTGGCCAAGCTGGCCGCGCGCATGCTCGACTACCTCGACTACGGCCAGGTCAACGCCATCGGCGTGTCGTGGGGTGGCGCCCTGGCCCAGCAGTTCGCCCACGACTATCCGGAGCGCTGCAAGAAGCTGGTACTGGCTGCCACGGCCGCTGGCGCAGTGATGGTGCCGGGCAAGCCCAAGGTGCTGTGGATGATGGCGAGCCCGCGGCGCTACGTGCAGCCTTCCCACGTGATCCGCATCGCCCCGCTGATCTACGGCGGCGCCTTCCGCCGCGATCCGGACCTGGCGCTGCACCATGCGTCCAAGGTGCGCTCGGGCGGCAAGCTCGGCTACTACTGGCAGCTGTTCGCCGGCCTCGGCTGGACCAGCGCCCACTGGCTGCACAAGATCCAGCAACCGACCCTGGTGCTGGCCGGCGACGACGACCCGCTGATCCCGCTGATCAATATGCGTTTCCTGGCTTGGCGAATCCCCAATGCCCAGCTACACATAATCGACGATGGACATTTGTTTCTGATTACCCGTGCCGAGGCGGTGGCGCCAATCATCATGAAGTTCCTCCAGGAGGAACGCCAACGCGCCGTCATGCACCCCCGGCCCGCCCCGAGCGCCTGAACCGCCCCTCATCGCCCGCACTTTCGACAGGAACGTCGAAGCATGCGGGCGCGCTGGTCGAGGTGGAGTCGCTCATGAATCCTGGTTCAGTTTGTCGATGGCCCGACGACGGAGTGTTGCCCGATGAAAGACAAGCCCGTGAAGGCGGTAGCGCCTACCCCCTCCACCTATATCAATGTGCAGAGCGCCATCACAGGACTGCGCGGGCGCGACCTGGTCTCGACCCTGCGCAACGTCGGTCGCCATGGGCTGCGCCATCCGCTCTACACCGCACGTCACCTGCTCGAACTGGGCGGCCAACTGGGCCGCGTGCTGCTGGGCGATACCCTGCACCAGCCCGGTTCGCGGGACAATCGGTTCAAGGACCCGGCCTGGAGCCTCAACCCCTTCTATCGCCGAGGCCTGCAGGCCTACCTGGCCTGGCAGAAACAGACCCGCCAGTGGATCGATGAAAGCAGCCTGGACGAGGACGACCGCGCCCGCGCGCACTTCCTCTTCACCCTGCTCAACGATGCCGTATCGCCGAGCAATACCCTGCTCAACCCCGAGGCGGTCAAGGAAGTCTTCAATTCCGGCGGGCTGAGCCTGGTACGCGGCCTCGGCCACCTGCTGGACGATCTGCGCCATAACAATGGCATGCCGCGCCAGGTGGCGAAGGACGCCTTCGAGGTCGGTCGCAACCTCGCCACCACCCCGGGCGCGGTGGTGTTTCGCAACGAGCTGCTGGAGCTGATCCAGTACAGGTCGATGAGCGAAAAGCAGTACGCCCGGCCGCTGCTGATCGTGCCGCCGCAGATCAACAAGTTCTATGTGTTCGACCTCGGCCCCGGCAACAGCTACGTGCAGTACATGCTCAAGAACAACCTCCAGGTGTTCATGATCAGTTGGCGCAATCCAGACCCGCGTCATCGCGAATGGGGCCTGTCGAGTTATGTGGCGGCGCTGGAGGAAGCCTTGAACGTCTGTCGCTCCATCACCGGCAGCCGCGACGTCAACCTGATGGGCGCCTGTGCCGGCGGCCTGACCATGGCGGCGTTGCAGGGTCACTTGCAGGCCAAGCGGCAACTGCGCCGGGTACACAGCGCCACGTACCTGGTCAGCCTGCTGGACAGCCAGATGGAAAGCGCCGCCAGCCTGTTCGCCGACGAGCAGACCCTCGAGGCGGCCAAGCGCCGCTCTTACCAGCAAGGCGTGCTCGACGGTGGCGAGATGAGCCGGGTGTTCGCCTGGATGCGCCCCAACGACCTGGTGTGGAACTATTTCGTCAACAACTACCTGCTCGGCAAGACCCCGCCGCCGTTCGACATCCTCTATTGGAACAACGACACCACGCGCCTGCCCGCCGCCTTGCATGGCGACCTGCTGGACTTCTTCAAATACAACCCGCTGGCCCATCCCGCCGGGCTGGAGGTATGCGGCACGCCGATCGACCTGGGCAAGATCGGCGTCGACAGCTTTCATGTCGCCGGGCACAACGACCACATCACTCCGTGGGACGCGGTGTACCGCTCGGCCCTGCTGCTCGGCGGCGAGCGACGCTTCGTGCTGTCCAACAGCGGCCATGTGCAGAGCATCATCAACCCGCCGGGCAATCCCAAGGCGCACTATGTGCTCAACGCCAAGCTCAGCAGCGACCCGAGGGCCTGGTACTACGATGCCGAAAAGACCGAGGGCAGTTGGTGGCCGCTGTGGCTGGAGTGGATCCAGGGGCGTTCCGGCGCCCTGCGTGAAACCGGCACAAGCCTGGGCAGCGCCAGCTACCCGGCGATGGACCCTGCACCGGGCCAGTACGTGCTGGTGCGCTGAGCAGAGGACCGGATGAAGACCCGCGACCGCATCCTTGAATGTGCCCTGCTGCTGTTCAACGAGCAGGGCGAACCTAACGTCTCGACCCTTGAGATCGCCAACGAACTGGGGATCAGCCCTGGCAACCTGTATTACCACTTCCACGGCAAGGAGCCGCTGGTGCTCGGCCTGTTCGAGCGTTTCGAGGAGGAACTGACGCCGCTGCTTGATCCGCCGCTGGAAGTGCGCCTGGATGCCGAGGATTACTGGCTGTTCCTGCACCTGATCGTCGAGCGCATGGCGCAGTACCGGTTCCTGTTCCAGGACCTGTCGAACCTGACCGGGCGCTTGCCCAAGCTGGCGCGGGGCATCAGGAACCTGCTCAACGGACTGAAACGCACCCTGGCCACGCTGCTGGCCAATCTCAAGGCGCAGGGGCAGGTGATCAGCGACACCCGGGCGCTGGGGCAACTGGTGGAACAGATCACCCTGACCTTGCTGTTTTCCCTGGATTACCAGCGGGTACTGGCCAAGGAAGCGGAGGTGGGTGTGGTGGTGTACCAGGTGATGATGCTGGTGGCACCGCACCTGGAATTGCCGTCGCGGCATGCGGCGGAGCAGTTGGCTTTGAGGTATCTGGAAGGCTGATGGCCCTATCGCTGGCAAGCCAGCTCCCACAGGTTCGCGCCGTTGCCGGCGGCATCTGCAAGGCTTGAGGCCCATCGCTGGCAAGCCAGCTCCCACAGGTTCGCGCCGTTGCCGGCGGCATCTGCAAGGCTTGAGGCCCATCGCTGGCAAGCCAGCTCCCACAGGGTCACCACTGCCCTTGAGAGCGGCACTGTACCTGTGGGAGCTGGCTTGCCAGCGATGAGGCCCGAAAGGACAAAACAAAACGCCCGGCACTGAGCCGGGCGTTTTGTTTGCAGCCGCCTGTGATCAGGTCTGGCTGGTGGGCGTGGCCGGTGCCGATGGCGCCGGAGCGCTGTTGGCGGCCGGTGCGGCGCTGGCTGCTGGAGCCGCGCTGGCAGCCGGAGCCGCTGGCTTGGCCGCAGGCTTCGGTGCCGCAGCTTTCTTCACCGCCGGCTTCTTCGCCGCAGCCGGCTTGGCTGCCGGTTTGGCGGCTGCGGGTTTCGCTGCTGGCTTGGCCGCAGGCTTGGCAGCCGGTTTCGCAGCAGCGGTTTTCGCCGCTGCAGGTTTGGCTGCCGGCTTGGCCGCCGCAGGTTTCGCCGCGGCAGCCTTGGCTGCAGGTTTGGCCGCCGCGGTTTTCGCCGCAGGCTTGGCCGCTGCCTTGGGTGCCGCCTTGGCCAGCGGCTTCGCAGCAGTCGCCTTGGCCGCCGCAGGCTTGGCCGTGGAAACCGGCGTCACCGATTTGCCGGTCAGCTTCTCGATCTGCTTGGTCAGCGTATCGACCTTGCTGTGCAGTGCCTTGACCTCGTTGCGGCTCGGTACGCCGAGACGCGAGATAGCACTGTTCAGGCGCTTGTCGAACGCTTCCTCCAGTTCACTCCACTTGCCCAGCGCGCGGTCCTTCACATCACCGACACGGGAGGTCGCCGACTTTGCGGTCTCCTTGGCCGTGTCGACGCTGCTCTTGGCCTGCTTCTCAGCTTTCTCGCCATCCTTGACCAGATCGTCGAAGAGCTTGGTGCCGTCCTTGTCGATCTTCGAATAAATACCCAGGCCCGCCAGCCAGATCTTGCGGGAGTACTTCTCGATTCCCCCGATCCAGGAGCTGCCTTCTTTCTCAGTAGTCTTCTTGCCAGCCATCCCGCTCTCCTTATTGTTTGCCCGCGACACGTTCGAGCAATGCCGTCAGCTCATCGAGCTTGGCGGAAAGTGTCTCCACGTCATGTTTAGACGGAATGCCGATGCGATTCAAGGCGCTGGCGACCCGTGTGTCGAAAGCCTTTTCTATTTTGTCGAGCTGAACTTCGACTTTTCCCTTGACGCTGCGCAGCTCCTGCCTGGCCGAATCGATCTCGCCGTTGGCCGCGTCGAGCTCGCGATCGATGCGTTTCTTGCCGCGTTTTTCCACGGCTTCGCCGGCCTTGATCAGGTCCTTCACGTAATCAGCACTCTCCTGGCCGACCCGGGTGTAGGCGCCCAGGCCCGCCAGCCAGATCTTGCGCGCATAGCCGCGCACTTCACCCAGGCTGCCCTGGACATCGTCTTTTTTCTTCAGGATCACTTTGGCCATGTTCTGCACCTCGCACTCATTGAAAGGAATGGAAGAACTACCCACGGATCGGGGATTGCAGAGCACGTTACGGAGAAAAATTAGAATCGACACCCTAAAGACCGGGACGCATTGCACGCCCCGGTCGCAGGATTCAGGCCAGCGCCTTGTCCAGCGCCCGCTCGATCTCGGCCTTGATAGTGCCGCCCATGATCGACAGCATCATGCCCAGCTTGAGTTCCACGCGGATGCTGTCGTCGCCGATCTCCACGCTGCCATTGGCGCCGCTGCGCTTGACCTCGACCCGGTCACCCTTCCATTGGGCCTTCAGGTCGTACTCGCGGGAGAGCTTTTCGACCAGGGCTTCGGCCTTCTGACGGGCGGCGTCGCGGCCGAGGCTGTGTTTACGTTCAACGCTGATCTGGGTCATTCATGAGGTCCTGGCTGCAAGGGCATACTGGCGCATTATGCCCCCGCCTACAGCCGCGACAACCCCGCCAAGACAAATGCAGTTCCACGCCCTAGAATGGCGAGTAATTTTTCCCGGTGAAGCGATATGAACGAGCAGCGCAAAGGCGATAACGCCGAACCCACCACTCATTTCGGTTACCAGAGCGTCCCTGAAAGCCAGAAAGCCGACAAGGTCGCCGAGGTCTTTCATTCGGTAGCCGCCAAATACGACCTGATGAACGACGTGCTTTCCGGCGGCATGCACCGCCTGTGGAAACGCTTCGCCATCGAGCTGTCCGGTGTGCGCAGCGGCAACCGGGTCCTGGACATCGCCGGCGGTACCGGCGACCTGACCCGCAAGTTCTCCCACCTGGTCGGCCCTACCGGCCAGGTCGTGCTGGCCGATATCAACGCCTCGATGCTCAAGGTCGGCCGTGACCGCCTGCTCGACCTGGGCGTGGCCGGCAACGTCGAGTTCGTCCAGGCCGATGCGGAAAAACTGCCGTTCCCCGACAACCACTTCGACTGCGTGACCATCGCCTTCGGCCTGCGCAACGTGACGCACAAGGACGACGCCCTGCGCTCCATGCTGCGTGTACTCAAGCCCGGCGGTCGCCTGCTGGTGCTGGAGTTCTCCAAGCCGACCAGCAAGCTGATGTCCAAGGTCTACGACGCCTACTCCTTCGCCTTCATGCCGCTGGCCGGCAAGCTGATCACCAACGATTCGGAAAGCTACCGCTACCTGGCCGAGTCGATCCGCATGCACCCCGACCAGGAAACCCTCAAGGCCATGATGGTCGACGCCGGCTTCGACCGCGTCACCTACCACAACATGACCAACGGCATCGTCGCCCTGCATCGCGGTATCAAGCCCTGATGCTGGTCGCCGGCCTTCTCGCCAGCGTCGAACACGGCATCAACCGTGTCCTGCGCCTGGACAGCACCGCGCTGCCGCGCCTGGCCCCCTCGATGGCAAGGTGATTGCCATCGACTGCCGCCAGCCGGCCCTGCAACTGTTCATCCTGCCCAGCGACGAAGGCCTGCTCCTGGCCAGCCAGTGGGCCAATGCCCCCGACTGCACCCTGCGCGCCCCGGCCAGCAGCCTGGTACAACTGGCCCTGAGCCAAGACAAGACCGCCGTATTGCACAGCCCGCAGGTCGAACTGGACGGCGACAGCACCGTATTGCTCGACCTGGTCGGCGTACTCCAGGACCTGGAGCTGGACTGGGAGTACGAAGTCTCCCGCTGGCTCGGCCCGGTCGCCACCCAATTGCTCGGCAGCCACCTGCGCAGCCGCGCGCGCTGGACCCGCAGCAGCCTATCGAACCTGGGCCGCACCGCCTCGGAGTACCTGGCCGAGGAATCGCGCACCCTGGTCGGCCAGCGCGAAGCCGAAGCCCGCTTCGCCGAACTCGATACCCTCAAGCTCGACATTGAACGCCTCGAGGCGCGCATCGAGCGCCTTGCCCGATCCCTTGAATCCAGCGATAACGCATGAAGCTGCTCGCCGTACGCCGTCTGTTGCGCATCCAGCGCGTCGTCATCCGCTACCGTCTCGATGACCTGCTGTTCGACCTGCCCCTGCCCTGGTGGCTGGCCTCGCTACGCCTGCTCATGCCGTGGCGCTGGCTGCCGCGCCGCAAGTCCGAACTGAGCCGTGGTGCGCGCCTGCGCCTGGCCCTGCAGGACCTCGGCCCGATCTTCATCAAGTTCGGCCAGTTGCTTTCCACCCGCCGCGACCTTTTGCCGGCGGACATCGCTGACGAACTGATGCTGCTGCAGGACCGCGTCCCGCCTTTTGACCCGCAAAAAGCCGTGGCGCTGATCGAGGAGCAACTGGGCGCCAAGGTCAGCGAAGTCTTTTCGCGCTTCGACGTCGAGCCGCTGGCCTCGGCTTCGGTGGCCCAAGTCCATGCCGCGCGCCTGAAGAGCGGCGAGGAAGTGGTGGTCAAGGTGGTGCGTCCCGGCCTCAAGCCGGTGATCGCCCAGGACCTGGCCTGGCTGTTCCTGATCGCCCGAGGCGCCGAGCGGGTATCGGCGGACGCGCGCCTGCTGCACCCGGTGGACGTGGTCAGCGACTACGAGAAGACCATCTACGACGAACTCGACCTGCTCCGCGAGGCGGCCAATGCCAGCCAGTTGCGGCGCAATTTCGAGGGCTCGGACATGATGTACGTGCCGCAGGTCTATTGGGACTGGTGCCGGCCGAAAGTGCTGGTGATGGAGCGCATCTACGGAATCCAGGTCACCGACCTGGAAAGCCTGGCCGACCAGCGCACCGACATGAAGATGCTTGCCGAGCGTGGCGTGGAGATCTTCTTCACCCAGGTATTCCGCGACAGCTTCTTCCACGCCGACATGCATCCCGGCAACATCTTCGTCAGCACAGTGAAGCCGTGGAGCCCGCAGTACATCGCCATCGACTGCGGCATCGTCGGCAGCCTGACCCCGGAAGACCAGGACTACCTGGCCCGCAACCTGTTTGCGTTCTTCAAGCGCGACTACCGCCGCGTCGCGCAGTTGCACATCGATTCCGGCTGGGTGCCGGCGCAGACCAAGCTCAACGAATTCGAAGCGGCGATCCGCACCGTGTGCGAGCCGATCTTCGAGAAGCCGCTCAAGGATATTTCCTTCGGCCAGGTGCTGATGCGCCTGTTCCAGACGGCGCGGCGCTTCAACATGGAAGTGCAGCCGCAACTGGTGCTGCTGCAGAAGACCCTGCTGAACATCGAAGGCCTGGGCCGCCAGCTTTACCCGGACCTGGACCTATGGACCACCGCCCAGCCGTTCCTGGAGCGCTGGATGCGCGAGCGGGTGAGCCCGAAGACCCTGCTGCAGAACCTGCACAGCCAGGTCGAGCAGGTGCCGCACTTGGCCAACATGACCCGCGACCTGCTCGAACGCATGTCGCAGCCGCACCTCAATGACCCGCCCGCCCCGTGGAAGCAGCAGGACCACTGGGCCCTGCGCCTGGTCGGGGCGGCCCTGCTCGCAGGCGGCGCAGTCGTCGCCAGCACGGCCGGCAACCTGGTCGCCACCAGCGTCTGGCCGGCCTGGCTGATGCTCGCCGCAGGGCTCTACCTGGTGGTGCGCCGATAGCCACGACGGCTCGCGGCTGGCACACTAGCCGCCGGCATCGGCGCGGGGCCGTGGCCTGACTTGGGAGTCGAACATGAAAGACTGGCTGGACGAGATCAAGTGGGACAGCAACGGCCTGGTACCGGCCATCGCCCAGGACCACAAGACCGGGCGCGTATTGATGATGGCCTGGATGAACCGCGAATCCCTGGCCCTGACCGCCGCCGAGCAGCGCGCCATCTACTGGTCGCGCTCGCGTGGCAAACTGTGGCGCAAGGGCGAGGAGTCCGGCCACGTGCAGAAGCTGCATGAACTGCGCCTGGACTGCGACGCCGACGTGATCATCCTGATGGTCGAGCAACTGGGCCACATCGCCTGCCACACCGGGCGCGAAAGCTGCTTCTACCGCGTCTTCGAAGACGGCCAGTGGAAAATCGTCGATCCGGTCCTGAAGGACCCGGACGCCATCTACAACGCAGGACACTGAACATGAGCGACACCCTGAGCCGCCTGGCCGAAGTACTGGAAGCGCGCAAGGGCGCGGCCCCCGACAGCTCCTACGTGGCCAGCCTGTACCACAAGGGCCTGAACAAGATCCTGGAGAAGGTCGGCGAGGAATCGGTGGAAACCATCATCGCCGCCAAGGACGCCGCCGTCAGCGGCGACTGCAGCGATGTGATCTATGAGACTGCCGACCTGTGGTTCCATAGCCTGGTCATGCTCAGTGCCCTGGGCCAGCACCCGCAGGCCGTGCTGGCCGAGCTGGAACGCCGCTTCGGCCTGTCCGGCCATGACGAAAAAGCCGCTCGCCAGCCATCGGCCTGACTGACATTCATTCGAGGAGAGCACCATGGGTATTTTTGACTGGAAACACTGGATCGTCCTGCTGGTCGTGGTCGTGCTGGTCTTCGGCACCAAGAAGCTCAAGAACTTCGGCAGCGACCTGGGCGAGTCCATCAAGGGCTTCCGCAAGGCCATGAACGAAGACGACAAGCCGGCCGACCCGAACGTCCAGGCCGCGCAACCCTCCCAGCCTGTACCACCGCAGGGCACCCCGCTGAACCAGCCGCAGACCATCGACGGCCAGGCGCAGAAGGTCCAGGAACCTGCAAGGAAAGAGTGATCCCATGTTCGGCATCAGCTTCAGCGAGTTGCTGCTCGTCGGCCTGGTCGCCCTGGTGGTGCTCGGCCCCGAGCGCCTGCCCGGCGCGGCGCGTACCGCCGGCCTGTGGATCGGGCGCCTCAAGCGCAGCTTCAATTCCATCAAGCAGGAAGTGGAGCGCGAGATCGGTGCCGACGAGATCCGTCGGCAGTTGCACAACGAGCACATCCTCTCGATGGAGCAGGAAGCCCGGCGCATTCTCAATCCGCAGAGCGTGACGCCGGATCCGGCCGCCACGCCGGGCAGCCAGCCGGCCCCGGTGACTGAAGCCGCGCCCGTGCAACCCGTGACGCCTGCGCCTGAACCGGCCACCGTCACCCCGCCGTCCACCGAACCGACCCAACCGCCGCGAGCCCCATGAGCGAGATTCCGGAACACGACCAGCCCATGCCGCTGGTGTCGCACCTCACCGAACTGCGGACCCGCCTGCTGCGCTGCGTGGCGGCGGTCTTCCTGATCTTCGCCGGGCTGTTCTCCTTCGCCCAGCAGATCTACACCCTGGTCTCGGCGCCGCTGCGCGCGCACCTGCCGGCCAACGCGACGATGATCGCCACCGACGTCGCCTCGCCGTTCCTCACGCCGTTCAAGCTGACCATGATCGTTTCGCTGTTCCTGGCGATCCCGTTCATCCTGTTCCAGATCTGGGGGTTCATCGCACCGGGGCTGTACCGCCATGAAAAGCGCGTGGCGATCCCGCTGCTGGTTTCCAGCATCCTGCTGTTCTACGCCGGCATGGCCTTCGCCTACTTCCTGGTGTTCCCGCTGATCTTCGGCTTCTTCGCCAGCGCCACCCCCGAAGGCGTGTCGATGATGACCGACATCGCCAGTTACCTCGATTTCGTCATGACCCTGTTCTTCGCCTTCGGCGTGGCCTTCGAGATTCCGGTGGCGGTGGTGCTGCTGGTCTGGATCGGCGTGGTAGATGTGCAGTACCTGCGCAAGATCCGTCCGTACGTGATCATCGGCTGCTTCGTGGTCGGCATGATCCTGACCCCGCCGGACATCTTCTCGCAGACCTTGCTGGCCGTGCCGATGTGGATGCTGTTCGAGATCGGCGTGCTGTTCGGCGGCCTGGTGCGCAAGCGCCGCCAGGAAGAAGAAGCCAGCGACGATACCCCGGACGACCAGCCGCCAGCGACCCAGCCGTGAACCTGCTGCTGCTCGAGGAGGCCGATTTCATTGCGGCCGACCGCGCGGTCCTGAGCGACCGCCGTTTCATCCATATGCAGGAGATCCATCGCGTCGCGGTGGGCGACAGCCTGCGCGTCGGCCGGATCGGCGGGCTGATGGGCCAGGCGCGGGTCGAGCGCCTGGAAGGCCATGAAGCGGAACTGTCCCTGAGCTTCGACCAGGCGCCACCGGCCAAGCTGCCGCTGACCCTGGTACTGGCCCTGCCGCGCCCGAAGATGCTGCGCCGGGTGTTCCAGACCATCGCCACCATGGGCGTGGCGAAACTGGTGCTGGTCAACAGCTACCGGGTGGAAAAGAGCTTCTGGCAGACGCCCTTCCTCGAACCCGAAACCATCCGCGAAAACCTCATCCTCGGCCTGGAGCAGGCCCGCGATACGGTGCTGCCCGAGGTCGTGATCGAGAAGCGCTTCAAGCCTTTCGTCGAGGACCGCCTGCCGGCCATCACAGCCGGCACCCTGGGCCTGGTCGGTCATCCCGGCAACCATCCGCCCTGCCCGCGCGGGGTCGAGGGGCCGGTGACCCTGGCCATCGGCCCGGAAGGCGGCTGGATTCCCTACGAGGTCGATCTGCTGGGCAAGGCCGGGCTGGCCCCGGTGCAACTGGGCGAACGCATCCTGCGCGTGGAAACTGCGGTCACCGCCCTGCTGGCGCGTCTGTTCTAACAACGCTCATACGACTAACGGCTACCTCTTCGGCCCCCGTTTGGGCGCTTTTGCCTCCTTCAGTTTTGCCATCCCGGGCCGATTCAGACGAACAAGCAAAATAAATCTGCCTCGCCTGACAGAACCGGAGTTACCGCATGTACCGTTGGATGGCCCAGCACCTGGGGAATGTGAGCGTCAATCGCAAATTGGGGATCGGCTTCAGCATCGTGCTGCTGCTGACCCTCGCCATTACCTTCACCGGTTGGCAGGGCCTGAGTGGCGTGATCGGCCGGGGCGACAAGCTCGGCGAGATCTCCGAGGTGTACCAGGGCACCCAGGCCCTACGGATTGCCAGGCAGACCTACGAACACAACCGTGACGCGGCTTCCACCGCCCAGGTGGAAAAGGCCATGACGACGCTCGGCGCGACCCTGGAGCGGGTGAGCAAGGGCGTCAAGGAGCCCGAGGACAGCCAGCGCCTGGCCCAGCAAAGCCAGGCATTGCGCGGCTACGAGAGTGCCTTCGCCGACCTCAAGCGCGCCGCCGATGCCCGCGAAGCCGCCCGCGCCATTCTCGGCAGCAGCGCCGACAAGGCCGCCGCGCTGCTCGACCAAGTGCAGCAGGGCCTGCTGCAGAACGGCGACATCGTCATCTTCAACAACGCCGTGGAAACCGCGAAGCTGTTGCAGCAGGCGCGCTTCCAGGTGCGTGGCTACACCTACAGCGGCAAGGAAGAATTCCAGGCCACCGCACTGACCGCTATCGACGAGGCCCTGGCGCTGATAAAAGCGCTGCCCGGCAAGGTACCTGCGGACCATCAGGCCAACCTGGGCAGGGCTGCCGAGGCGCTGGGCGCCTACCGGGGCGCTGTGGTCCAGATCGGCAACGCCCAGCAGGCCAGCGACAAATCCCTGGCCGAAATGGGCAAGCTGGGCAATCGCCTGCTCGACCTGAGCATGGAACTGACCCAATCCCAGACCCGGATTCGCGACAACGAGACGCAGCACGCCAAGTCCATGCTCGGCCTGGCCACGCTGCTGGCCCTGGCCTTCGGTATCCTCGCCTCCTGGGCCATCACCCGGCAGATCGTCGTGCCGCTACGGCAAACCCTGAGCGCCGTGGACCGTATCGCCAGCGGCGACCTCAGCCATGACCTCACCGACCAGCGCCGCGACGAGCTGGGCCAGTTGCAGCGCAGCATGCAACGCATGACGCTGAACCTGCGCGAGCTGATCGGCGGCATCGGCGACGGCGTCACCCAGATCGCCAGCGCTGCCGAAGAACTGTCGGCGGTCACCGAGCAGACCAGTGCCGGGGTCAACAACCAGAAGGTCGAGACCGATCAGGTTGCCACTGCCATGAACGAAATGGCGGCCACCGTGCATGAAGTCGCGCGCAATGCCGAAGAGGCTTCCGAGGCGGCGAAGATGGCCGACAACCAGGCCCGCGAGGGCGACCGCGTGGTGGCCGAGGCCATCGTCCAGATCGAGCGCCTGGCCAAGGAAGTGGACAACTCCAGCGCCGCGATGAATGACCTGAAGACGGAAAGCGCGAAAATCGGCAGCGTACTGGACGTGATCAAGTCGGTGGCCGAGCAGACCAACCTGCTGGCCCTCAATGCCGCCATCGAAGCGGCCCGGGCCGGCGAGGCCGGACGCGGCTTCGCCGTGGTCGCCGATGAAGTGCGCAGCCTGGCGCAGCGCACCCAGCAGTCCACCGAGGAAATCGAGGAACTGATCGCCGGGTTGCAGAACGGCACCCAGCAGGTAGCGACGGTGATGGACAACAGCCGCAGCCTGACCGACAGCAGTGTGCAACTGACCCGCAGCGCCGGGGTTTCGCTGGAAACCATTACCAAGACCGTGTCGTCGATCCAGGCGATGAACCAGCAGATTGCGGCGGCGGCAGAGCAGCAGAGTGCGGTGGCGGAAGAGATCAACCGCAGCGTGATGAACGTGCGGGATGTATCGGATCAGACGGCGGCGGCGAGCGAGGAAACGGCGGCATCCAGCGTGGAGCTGGCGCGGTTGGGGACGCATTTGCAGTCGCTGGTATCGCGGTTCCGCCTGTAATCCATCGGTGTGGCTGATGGCCCTATCGCTGGCAAGCCAGCTCCCACAGGGTCCGCGGTGCACGCGATACCTGTGGGAGCTGAAGGCCCTCAGGTGGTTGGGGGCAGTGAAGAACTGCTACCCACAGGGTCACCACTGCTCTCCAGAGCAACGAAGCACCTGTGGGAGCTGGCTTGCCAGCGATAGGGCCCGGAAGAGCGAAGTAGCTTAGAGAACCTGGCGCAGGAAAGCCTGGGCCCGCAGGTCCTTGGGAGCAGTGAAGAACTGCTCCGGCGGCGAATCCTCCAGCAGCTTGCCGTGATCGAAGAACAGCACACGGTCTGCCACTTCCCGGGCAAAGCCCATTTCATGGGTCACGCAGACCATGGTCATGCCTTCCTGGGCCAGGGTCTTCATCACGTCCAGTACCTCGCCGACCATTTCCGGGTCGAGCGCCGAGGTCGGCTCGTCGAACAGCATGACCTTCGGGTCCATCGCCAGCGCCCGGGCGATCGCCACCCGCTGCTGCTGGCCGCCCGAGAGCCGCGAGGGGTATTCGTTGGCCTTCTGCCCGATCCCCACCTTCTCCAGCAAGGCTTTCGCCTTGGCTTCGCGCTCGGCCTTGCCGCGCTTGCGCACGACCTTCTGTGCCAGACACAGGTTCTCCAGCACGGTCATGTGCGGGAACAGGTTGAAGTGCTGGAACACCATGCCGACTTCACGGCGGTAGGCATTGATATCGGTCTTCGGGTCGGCCAGTTGCAGCCCGTCGATGGCGACGCTGCCGGAGTCGAAGGACTCCAGGCCGTTAAGGCAGCGCAGGAAGGTGGATTTGCCCGAACCCGACGGGCCGAGCACCACCAGCACTTCGCCCCGGGCGACCTGGGTGGTGACGTTATCCACGGCGCGCACCACCATGCCGCGCGTATCGAAGACTTTGGTCAGATCACGGACTTCAATCACTTTGCGCAAGCCTCCGCTCGAGCCGGCTGGCGAAGTGCGACAGCGGCAGGTTGATCAGCAAGTACAGCCCGGCGACGCAGAACCAGATCTCGAAGGTGGAGAACGAGGTAGTGATCGCTTCGCGGCCGCTCTTGGTCAGTTCGGTGATGGCGATCACCGACACCAGCGAGGTGTCCTTGACCAGGCTGATGAATTGCCCGGCCAGCGGCGGCAACACGCGCTTGAATGCCTGCGGCAGGATCACGTGGCGCATCGACTGCGAAGCGTTCAGGCCCAGTGAACGTGCCGCCTCGCCCTGCCCCTTGGCGATGGACTGCACGCCGGCCCGGACGATCTCGGCCACATAGGCGCCGGTGAACAGCGCCAGCGCCGCCACCCCGGCGAACTCCCGGGACAGGTTGAGCACGGTGCCGATGAAGAAGTAGAAGATGAAGATCTGCACCAGCAGCGGCGTACCGCGAACCAGCTCGACATAGACGGTGGACAGGTCGCGCAGGGTCGGGTTGCTCGACAGCCGGCACAGCCCGGCGAACAAGCCGATCACCAGCCCGGCGATGCCTGACGCCACGGAGATCCAGACGGTGGTCCACAGGCCCCAGGCCAGCGGGCCGGCGGCCCAATGGTGGGTCAGGCCGATCAGATCGCCTTCGGCCACATCATCGCCCTGGGACAGCTGCACGCTGGCCTGGTCGACTTCCAGCACCTGGTCGTTGCCGTCTTCGTCACGCAGGGTCACCACGGCGCTGTCGCCCTTGCGCACGATCTCCTGCACCGTGCCGTAGCCGGCAGCGCGATGGGCTTCTTCGGCCTGGTAGGCGAAGTACTGCGGTACACGGTTCCAGCGCCACTCGTAGGAAATCATCGAGGTAGCGAAATACAGACTCAGCGCCAGTCCGACCAGGACCAGCGCGGTCAGCCCGTGCCAGGGCCACTGGGCTTTCTTGTGTTTGATCACGTTGAGGGTTCCGTAAATGCGAACGCGCAGGACAAGCCTGCGCGTCGGGTTTCAAGCCTGGGCGTGGAGCCTGGGCCTTATTCCATGTCCTTCAGCCATTCGGTCTTCTTGAACCACTTGTCGTGGATCCGGTCGTAGGTGCCGTCGTGCTTGATCTGGTGCAGGAAGTTGTCGATGAAGTTGAGGCTGTCGTAGTCGCCCTTCTTCAGGCCGAAGGCCAGCGGCTCGTAGGTGAACGGCTCGTCCAGGTAGACCAGCTTGCCGTTGCCGACCTTGGTCAGGGCGACGACGTTGTAAGGCGCATCGTAGACGAAGGCGTCGGCCTTGCCGTTGACCACGTCCAGCACGCCTTCCTGCTCGTTGTCGTAGCCGTGGTACTGGGCCTTGCCGATCAGTTTCCTGGCGATCATTTCGCCGGTGGTGCCCAGCTTGGAGGTCAGGCGGTATTCGGCGCTGTTCAGGTCCTTGTACGACTTGATCTTGCCTTCCAGTTCCTTGCGGATCAGCAGGGTCTGGCCGACGACGATGAAGGGCTCGCTGAAGTTCAGCTTGAGGTTGCGCTCCTGGGTCAGGGTCATGCCGCTGCCGATCATGTCGAACTTGTTGGTCATCAGGGCCGGGATGATGCCGTCGTAGGCAGTGGACACCAGCTCCAGCTTGACGCCCATGGACTTGGCCATGGCCTTGAGGATGTCCACTTCGAAGCCGATGATCTCGCCGCGCTTGTTGGTCATCTCGAAGGGCATGTAGGTCGGGTCCATGCCGACGCGCAGGGTGCCGCGCTTGACCGCGTCATCGATCGCACCGGCGTGTGCCGAGCCCACCGCCAAGGCGGCCGCGACGCCGGCCAGCAGCATCGACAGATACTTTTTGAACATCACCACTTCCCCAAAACAGGAAACCGCTCGAATTTTATTGTGCGCGCGAAAAGTCCTACAGACGACGCGCCATAGTCGGGGTGGGATGCTAACGCATGAGCGGCACGGGACCTAGCGTCCGTGAAGACTTTGTTACTCATTGATACCAGAAAACGCAAACGGGGCGACGAATGTCGCCCCGTTGCGGGTCAGGCGTTGGCCAGGGCCGGCTGCGGCGCCGGCTCGGGATGCAGCGGCAGCAGCGGCGAGTGCGGATCGCTGGCGATCGACTTGCGCCATGGGTCCAGCCAGGCCGCGTTCTGCTCGGCCCAGACCTGCTCGTGCAGGCGCGCCAAGGCCACCGGATCGCTGAGCAGGGCCAGGCGGGTATTGCCGTCCAGCCCGGACGGGCCGACCTGCAGGGCCTTGGCGATACGCTCGGCGCGCAGCGCCTCGATCGGTTCGACGGTGCGATGGCGGGCAGTCGCCAGGGCACAGGCCAGGGCGTTCTGCTTCGGATCGACCACGGCGCGGACGAAACCGTCCTTCAGTGCGTGCCAGCGGTTCTCGTGGGTGTACTGGTCGGTCGCCAGCAGTTCCTGGGGCGTCGAGTACTCCTCGGGAATCAGGAACAGCTTCTCGTCCTTGGCGCGCAGCCCCAGATTGACCCGGCTGGAGATCACCGAGACCGGGATCGACAGGGTCAGCGAACCGACGATAGGCACCAGCCACCACAGGAAGCTCGGGTTAAGCCAGGCCACCAGCAGGGCCCAGGCCACGCCCAGCAGGGTCTGCGGGCCATGCCTGCGCACCGCTTCGCTCCACGGCGTGGAATCGTCGTCACGCTGCGGCGAGTTCCAGGTCGCGGCCCAGCCGAGGAACGCGGCGAGCACGAAACGGGTGTGGAAGATCATCCGCACCGGCGCCAGCAGCATGGAGAACAGCATCTCCAGGAGCATCGACAGGGTGACCTTGATGCGCCCGCCGAACTCGGTCGCGCCCTTGGCCCAGATCAGGATGACGCTGAGCAGCTTGGGCAGGAACAGCAGCACGATGGTGGTGGAGAACAGCGCGATGGCCTTCTCCGGATGCCATTGCGGCCACAGCGGGTACAACTGGCGTGGTTCGAGGAAGTACTGCGGCTCCATCAGGGTGTTGGTCGCCAACAGTGCCGTCGACAGCACCAGGAAGAAGAACCACAGCGGCGCCGACAGGTAGGACATCACCCCGGTAAGGAACACCGCGCGGTGCACCGGGTGCATGCCCTTGACCAGGAACAGGCGGAAGTTCATCAGGTTGCCGTGGCACCAGCGACGGTCACGCTTGAGCTCGTCGAGCAGGTTCGGCGGCAGTTCCTCGTAGCTGCCCGGCAGGTCGTAGGCGATCCACACGCCCCAGCCGGCACGGCGCATCAGCGCGGCTTCGACGAAGTCGTGGGAGAGAATCGCACCGGCGAAGGCGCCCTTGCCCGGCAACGGCGCCAGGGCGCAGTGCTCGATGAAGGGCTTCATGCGGATGATCGCGTTGTGCCCCCAATAGTGCGACTCGCCCAGTTGCCAGAAGTGCAGGCCGGCGGTGAACAGCGGGCCGTACACGCGGGTAGCGAACTGCTGCATGCGCGCATACAGGGTGTCCATGCCCGAAGCCTTCGGCGCGGTCTGGATGATCCCGGCGTCCGGGTTGGCCTCCATCAGGCGCACCAGGCTGGTCAGGCATTCGCCGCTCATCACGCTGTCCGCGTCGAGTACCACCATGTAGCGGTAGTCGCTGCCCCAGCGACGGCAGAAGTCGTCGAGGTTGCCGCTCTTGCGCTTCACGCGGCGACGGCGGCGGCGGTAGAAGATCCGCCCGAAACCGTTGGTTTCGCGGCAGACATCCAGCCACGCCTGTTGCTCGGCCACGGCGATGTCGGTGTCGTTGGTGTCGCTGAGAACGAAGAAGTCGAAACGGTCCAGGTCACCGGTGGCGGCGACGGACTCGAAGGTGGCGCGCAGGCCGGCGAACACCCGTGGTACGTCTTCGTTGCAGATCGGCATGACCAGCGCGGTGCGCGCGCCCTTCTCGATCGGCTCGTTGCCGGCGCTGCTTCCGGAAATGCGGTACTTGTCGCGCCCGGTGAGCAGTTCGAGGAAGCCCATCAGCGCGGTCCAGAAACCGGCCGAGACCCAGCAGAACAAGATGCCGAAGAGGATCAGGATGCTGGTCTGCAGGGCATACGGCCAGACCTGCGTTGCAGTCTGCAACAGCGGCTGGTGCATGACCTCTTCGAGATCGACGAAGGACCAGCCCTGGTACGGCAGGATGCCTTTCATGTACCAGCCGGCGACCAGCGTCTGGCCGATCATCAGCGCCAGCAGGATATAGCGGCGCATGGAGCCGACCCAGCGCCAGCGCGCCGCCGGCAGCTCGCGTTTTTCCGGGGCCGGGGCGTTGGTGCGCCCGGTCAGCCGGCGCCAGCCGCGCACGAGGATGTTGGTCCGCCACGGCTCGGGCACCACCCGGGTGCGCCGGATCGGCGGGGTCGCCTTGAGGCAGACCCGGCCGTTGGCGTCGAGGCCGAGCATCTCGACCTCTTCCATATCGGTAGCCGTGAGCAGGTTCAGCCGGCTGCCTACCGAACCCTGGGTGGGTTCGGCATTGGCAGGGGCCGGGTGCGCCGACAGGCGCTGGTGCAACTCGCTGAACGAGTTGCAGCTGGCGAGTTCCGCCCGCTGCTCGTCGCTCAGTGGAAGGTGGGCCAGATACTCGACGAGTGGTTCCGGCCGTGCTGAAGAGTTACTCATCGGCAGGCAACTGATAGCTCCAGGTCTCGGTCAGCACCTGTTCGGTGGTGGCCGGGGCCTCGGTGGTGGGCGCCGCTTCAGCGGCAGGCTGCTCGGCAGGTTGCTCGGCCTTGGCGGTTTTCGCCGCAGCCTTGTCATGCTTGGCAGGTTTTTCCTGTTTCTTCGGCTCTTCCTGCTTTTCAGGCTTGGCCGGCTCGACCGGTACATCACGAACCAGGGCGGCGCGCATTTCCACGGCCTTGCCCGGATCCTTGACCTTCATCCGCAGGGTCAGGCGCCAGCCCTTGATTTCAGGGTTGTAGCGCAGGTTGTTTTCCACCAGCTCGGCGTTGTCGTCGAGACTGACCTGGCTGCGCACCGCGGTGTCTTCCGGGAGCTTGGCGAGGGCGGGGCCTTCGAAATCGACCAGGAAGGCCACACTGCCGTCAGGCTGGCGAATCAGGTTGGACTGCTTGACGTCGCCGGTGGAACGCATGGTCTGCTTGACCCAGCCAAGGTCGGGCGAGTGGAACTCCGACTCGTCCATGGTCCAGTGCAGGCGGTATTCGTATTCGATCGGGGTACCCGGCTCCGGCAGTTTTTCCGGGCTCCAGAAGGCCACGATGTTGTCGTTGGTCTCGTCGGCGGTCGGGATCTCGACCAGGTCGACGGTGCCCTTGCCCCAGTCGCCCTTCGGCTCGATCCAGGTGCTTGGACGCTTCTGGTAGTTGTCATCCAGGTCTTCGAAGAAGCTGAAAGCGCGATTGCGCTGCAGCAAACCGAAGCCACGCGGGTTTTCCACGCTGAAGTTGCTGACGGCCAGGTGTTTCGGGTTGTTCAGCGGACGCCACAGCCATTCGCCGTTGCCGGCATGGATCGACAGGCCTTCGGAATCGTGCAGCGAAGGACGGTAGTTCGGCACGCGGGACGGCTGGTTGCTGCCGAACAGGTACATGCTGGTCAGCGGCGCGATGCCCAGGCGGCTGACGTGGTCACGCAGGAAGACTTTCGACTGCACATCGACGATGGTGTCGGATCCCGGACGCAGGATCAGCTTGTAGGCGCCGGTGGAGCGCGGCGAATCCAGCAGGGCGTAGATCACCAGGTGCTTGTCGTTGGGGTTCGGGCGCTCGACCCAGAACTCGGTGAAGCGCGGGAATTCTTCGCCGGACGGCAGCGCGGTGTCGATCGCCAGGCCGCGGGCCGAGAGGCCGTACACCTGGCCCTTGCCGACCACGCGGAAGTAGCTGGCGCCGAGCAGGGTCATGATCTCGTCCTGCTTGTCCGCCTTGTTGATCGGGTAAAGAACGCGGAAACCGGCGTAGCCCAGCTTCTCGGTGGCCTTGGCATCGAACTGCAGGTCGCCGAAGTCGAAGCGGCTCGGGTCGTACTTGATTTCTTCGACAGTGGTGGCGGTGACTTCGTTGATTTTCACCGGTGTGTCGAAGTGCATGCCCTGGTGGTAGAAGGACAGCTCGAACGGCGTCTTCTCCCCGGCCCACTCGGCCTTGTCGGCGCGGAAACGGATCTTCTGGTAGTCAGCGAACTTCATGTCGCGGAACACGGCCGGCAGATTGCTTTTCGGTGCTTCGTACTTTTGTCCGGCCAGGTCCTTCGCCTTGGCCGCGACATCGTCAAGGTTGAACGCCCAGAGCTGGCCGGAGCCGAGCAGGCACATCAGTGCCGAACCCGCGATCAGGGCCTTGCGCAGCCGGCTGGCAGGCGTTCTTGGAGCATCAAAGGGACTTACAATCACGAGCAACCCTCGCCGAATACTGATCTAAAGAACCAACGGCCAGCGACACATGCCGGGTTGGCGAGCACTGTTCGGACTCCGAAAGGGCTCAATGATTCCCCAAACGGTTCCGTACAGTTCTCGAGTCAAGGTTAAACAGGCCGTCGAATGCCGGCCCTGTGTAGCGCGCGATTATCTAGCAGGCGGCGTTACAACGCATCAGGGCCAGCCAACTATTTTTGCTGCCAAACCCCTTGTTTTCCTGCAAACAGGGGGAATTTTGTCTTCATATTTGTAACATAAATGTTACGGGGCCATCATTGACCAGATGAACCTGCATGTCGGCACCGAATCGACCGCTGCCGACAGTGCCGTGCTTGAGCCTCGCCTGGGCCAGAAGGTAGTCGAACAGCTCGGCGCCGAGGGTCGGTGGCGCGGCGGTGGAGAAGCTTGGACGCAGGCCGCTGCGGGTATCGGCGGCGAGGGTGAACTGTGACACCAGCAGCAGGCCGCCGTCGATGTCCTTGAGGGAAAGGTTCATCTTGCCCTGCGGGTCGCTGAAGACCCGATAGTTGAGCAGCTTGTGCAGGAGCTTGTCGGCATGCTCCGGGGTGTCGCCGGGTTCCACCGCGACCAGCACCAGCAGGCCCTGGTCGATCGACCCGACGATTTCCCCTTCTACCTCCACCCGGGCGCCACGCACCCGTTGCAACAGGCCCTTCACGCTTCTTCCAGAGGCAGGTCGAGCAGGCGCCGGGCCATCTGGTCGGCGGCGCGCACCAGGGCGTCGGTGATGCCCGGCTCGGAAGCGGCATGACCGGCATCACGGATCACCTTCAGCTCGCTGTTCGGCCAGGCCTGGTGCAGTTCCCAGGCGTTGTCCAGCGGGCAGATCACGTCGTAGCGGCCGTGCACGATCACTGCCGGCAGGTGAGCGATCTTCGGCATGTCGCGGATCAGCTGGTTTTCTTCGAGGAAGGCGTTGTTGACGAAGTAATGGCATTCGATACGGGCGATGGACAGCGCGCGCTGCGGCTCGGAGAAACGGTCGACCACCAGCGGGTTCGGACGCAGCGTCGCGGTGCGGCCCTCCCAGGTGGACCAGGCCTTGGCCGCATGCATCTGGGCGATCTGGTCATTGCCGGTAAGGCGCTTGTGGAAGGCCTGGACCAGGTTGTCGCGCTCTTCCAGGGGGATCGGCGCGATGTAGTCCTGCCAGTAGTCCGGGAACAGGCGGCTGGCGCCAGCCTGGTAGAACCATTCGATTTCCTGTGGGCGACACAGGAAGATGCCGCGCAGGATCAGGCCATGGACGCGCTCGGGGTGGGTCTGGGCGTAGGCCAGGGCCAGGGTCGAGCCCCAGGAGCCGCCGAACAGCACCCACTTCTCGATGCCAAGGTGCTTGCGGATGCGTTCGAGGTCTTCGACCAGGTGCCAGGTGGTGTTGTTTTCCAGGCTGGCGTGGGGCGTGGAGCGGCCGCAGCCCCGCTGGTCGAAGGTGATGATGCGGTAGACGGTGGGATCGAAGTAGCAACGGCTCTGCGCATCGCAGCCGGCGCCGGGGCCACCGTGGATGAACACCACCGGCAGACCTTCCGGTGAACCACTTTCATCGACGTACAGCACATGCGGTGCTTCGACTGCCAGATCGTGCCGGGCGTAGGGTTTGATCTGTGGGTACAAGGTCTGCATTACGCACTCCGTGTGGGAATTGTTCGGCCGTTCGGCATCATAAACCCGAAATGCGCTTTGAGCATGCCCCGTTGGGTCAAGTGTTGTTCAGGTAATCATATGCTGCGCTCCGGGGCCTCATCGCTGGCAAGCCAGCTCCCACAGGGTTTTGCGGCGCTGCGGACACCGTGAAGCATGCCCCGGTGGTCAAGTGTTCTTCAGGTAATCATGTGTATCACTGGCAAAGCCACCCACAGGTTCACCACCTTCCTTGAAAGCGGCGCCGTACCTGTGGGAGCTGGCTTGCCAGCGATTGCGTCAGTTGTATCGCCGCTGAGCCCAGCCCAGAACCTCTTCCAGCAATCCGCGCAACACCCCCTGCGTCGGCTCCGCCAGATCCTCCCGATAGGTAAATGGCTCAACCTCCTCCATATATGTGCTCTGCGCCAGCTCCAGTTGCACTGCATGGATATCCTGCGCCGGATCGCCGTAATGCCGGGTGATATGCCCGCCCTTGAAGCGCCCGTTCAGCACATGGGTATAGCCCAGCGCCCCGGCACACACTGCCTTCAACCGCTCGGCCAGTTCAGCATCGCAGCTCGCGCCGTTGAACGTGCCCAGGTTGAAGTCCGGCAGTTTCCCGTCGAACAGATGCGGCACATGGGACCTGATCGAATGCGCATCCCACAGCAGCGCATAACCAAACTCCGCCTTCAACCGCGCCAGTTCGTTGCGCAAGGTGTCGTGATAGGGCCGCCAGATGCTTTCCAGATAACCCGCCCGCTCGGCCGCCGACGGCACCTTGCCGTGCTCGAACAGCGGCTCGCCGTCGAACAGCGTCGCTGGGAACAACCCGGTAGTCGCGCCGACATACAGCGGCTGGTCATCCTCGGGCCGGTTCAGGTCGATGACGAAGCGCGAATACTCCGCCGCCACCACGCTGGCGCCCATGCCGCGGACGAAGTCGTACAGCCGCGGGATGTGCCAGTCGGTATCCGGCAGGCTTCGCGCCGCCGGGACCAACCCGTCGCGTACCGCCGGGGTCAGCTTCAGGCCGGCGTGGGGCATGCTGACCAGCAGCGGCAGCCTGCCCTGGTGAAAACTCAGAACCTTGTCCATCGTCGTGCCTCAATCAGTCAGTTCGACGCCGTGGCGCACCACGCGCTTGTCCAGTTCACCGCCGAGCCAGTAGGCCAGGTCGGCTGGACGCTCGATATCCCAGGCAACGAAGTCGGCGACCTTGCCCACTTCCAGCGTGCCATGGCTGTCGCCCAGCCCCAGCGCCGTGGCGGCATGGGTGGTCACGCCAGCCAGCGCCTCTTCCGGGGTCATGCGGAAAAGGGTGCAGGCCATGTTCAACATCAGCCGCAGCGACAGCGCCGGCGAGGTGCCGGGGTTGAGGTCGCTGGCGATGGCGATCTTCACCCCGTGCTTGCGCAGGGCATCCATCGGCGGCAGCTGGGTTTCCCGCAGGTAATAGAAGGCACCGGGCAGCAAAACGGCGACGGTGCCGGCGGCGGCCATGGCGATGCAGTCGTCCTCGGTCATGAACTCCAGGTGATCGGCGGACAGCCCGTGATACCGCGCCGCCAGGCTGGAACCCGCCAGGGACGACAACTGTTCGGCATGCAGCTTGACCGGCAGGCCCAGTTCCTGCGCCTTGATGAACACCCGCTCGACCTGCTCCGGCGAGAACGCCAGGTATTCACAGAAGGCGTCCACCGCATCCACCAGACCCTCGGCGGCCAGGGCCGGAAGCATCACTTCGCAGATGTGGGCGATGTAGTCGTCGCTGCGGTCCTTGTATTCCGGCGGCAACGCGTGGGCCGCCAGGCAGGTGGCGCGCACGGTCAGCGGCAGGGTTTCGCCGAGGCGGCGGGCGACCTTGAGCATCTTGCGCTCGTTTTCCAGGTCGAGGCCGTAGCCGGACTTGATCTCCAGCGTCGTCACCCCGTCACGCATCAGCGCCCGCACCCGGCGCAGGGCGCTGGCATACAGTTCGTCTTCGCTGGCGGCGCGGGTTGCACGCACGGTGCTGGCGATACCGCCGCCCTGGGCGGCGATCTCGGCGTAGCTGACGCCCTGCAGGCGTTGTTCGAATTCGCCGCTGCGGTTACCACCGAACACCGTGTGGGTGTGGCAGTCGACCAACCCGGGCGTGACCCAGGCGCCGCCCAGGTCCACCGGGCTTGCCTCGCCAATGTCCGGTAGCGAGCCGCGCGGCCCGATCCAGTCGATACGCCCGCCGGAAGTGACGATAGCCGCATCCTCGATGATCGAGTAGCTGCCGTTGGCCATGCTCGCCACATGGCAGTGCTGCCAGAGGGTCTTCATTGCTCGTGCTCCCGCTCAGTCCAGGCTCGGCAGCACGCCGCCCGGCAGCAGGCCGGTCAGGCGAGCTTCGGCCAGCAGTTCGACGGCAATCTCGATATCCGGGGCGAAGAAGCGGTCCTTGTCGTAGTGCGGTACGCGATCGCGCAGGGTCTTGCGCGCCTGCTCCAGCTTGACCGAGGTCTTCAGCCCGGTGCGCAGGTCCAGGCCCTGGCAGGCGCCGAGCCATTCGATGGCGAGGATGCCGCGGGTGTTCTCGGCCATCTCCCACAGGCGCTTGCCGGCCGCAGGGGCCATGGACACGTGGTCTTCCTGGTTGGCCGAAGTGGGCAGGCTGTCGACGCTGTGCGGGTGGGACAGCGCCTTGTTCTCACTGGCCAGGGCGGCAGCAGTGACCTGGGCAATCATGAAACCGGAGTTGACCCCGCCGTTTTCCACCAGGAACGGCGGCAGCTGCGACATGTGCTTGTCCATCATCAGCGAGATGCGCCGCTCGCTCAGCGAGCCGATCTCGGCGATGGCCAGGGCCAGGTTGTCGGCGGCCATGGCCACCGGCTCGGCGTGGAAGTTGCCACCGGAAACCACATCGCCCTGCTCGGCGAACACCAACGGATTGTCGGAAACGGCGTTGGCTTCGATGGCCAGCACTTCGGCGGCCTGGCGCAACTGGGTCAGGCAGGCGCCCATGACCTGCGGCTGGCAGCGCAGGGAGTACGGATCCTGGACCTTGCCGCAGTGTTCATGGGAAGCGGACACCTCGCTGCCTTCGCCGAGCAGGTCGCGGTAGCAGGCCGCCGCGTCGATCTGCCCGCGCTGGCCACGGGCGGCATGGATGCGGGCATCGAACGGCGAGCGCGAGCCGAGCACCGCTTCGACGGTCAGGCCGCCGCAGGCGATGGCAGCGGCGAACAGGTCCTCGGCTTCGAACAGGCCGCGCAAGGCATAGGCGGTCGAGGCCTGGGTGCCGTTGAGCAGCGCCAGCCCTTCTTTCGCCGCCAGGGTCAGCGGCTTGAGGCCGGCGATAGCCAGCGCATCCACGGCCGACAGCCATTCGCCCTTGTGCCGGGCCTTGCCTTCACCCAGCAACACCAACGACATATGCGCCAGCGGCGCCAGGTCGCCGGACGCACCCACCGAGCCTTTCAGCGGGATATGCGGGTAGACCTCGGCATTGACCAGGGCGATCAGCGCATCGATCACCACCCGGCGGATCCCCGAGAAGCCGCGGCTCAGGCTGTTGATCTTGAGCACCATGATCAGCCGGACCATGGCGTCGTCCAGCGGCGCGCCGATGCCCGCGGCGTGGGACAGGACCAGCGAGCGCTGGAGGTTTTCCAGGTCGTGGCTGGCGATGCGGGTCGAAGCCAGCAGGCCGAAACCGGTATTGATGCCATAGGCGGTGCGATCCTCGGCGAGGATCCGCTCGACACAGGCGACGCTGGCCTCGATCTGCGCCGCAGCGCTGGCCACCAGGCTCAGGCGCGCGGGGGTTTTGTAGATGCCGCGCAGTTCGGCGAGGCTGACCTGGCCGGGAATCAAGTTGAAGACTTGCATGTTCAGGCTCCTTGTATGAGGTCAGAGCAGGGTCGGCAGCACGTGCCGAGGGCCCTGCGGCTGTTTGAGCAATGCGGCCGCACGGGCGATGTCCGGCGCCAGCCAGCGGTCCTGCTGGTAGGCCGGGACCTGTTCGCGCAGCAGTTGCCAGGCGCGTTGGGTACCGGCGCCAAAGCGCTGCTCCTTGAGAAATTCGAAGGCCTGGGCCGCCAGCAGGTACTCGATGGCGAGGATCTGCGTGCAGTTTTCCAGGGCTTTGTGCAGCTTGAGCGCGGCACTGGTGCCGAGGCTCAGATGGTCTTCCTGCAGGCCGGAGGTGACGTAGTTATCCACAACTGCCGGCTGGGCCAGCTGGCGGTTTTCCGCGCACAGCGAAGCGGCGACGTACTGGACGATCATCATCCCGGAATTGACTCCCGGTTCACTGACCAGGAACGCCGGCAGCCCGCTGACATGCGGGTTGACCAGGCGATCGAGGCGGCGCTCGGCGATCGAGCCGGTCTCGGCCACGGCAATCGCCAGCAGGTCGGCGGCCATCGCCACCGACTGGCCGTGGGGGTTGGCCTGGGATATCACCCGGAAATTGTCCGGAGTACCCAGCAGCAAGGGGTTGTCGGTGGTCGAGTTGAGTTCGGTTTCGATCTGCCGTGCGGCGTGGGCAAGCTGGTCGCGGGCAGCGCCGTGAACCTGGGGAATGGAACGGATGCTCAGGGCGTCCTGGGTGCGGATGCCCTTGCTGCTGGCGATCACTTCGCTGCCGTCGAGCAAGGCCCGCAGGTTGGCACCGACCTGCTGCATGCCCGGATGCGGCTTGAGCGCGATGATGTCGGCATCGAACGCGGCGATCTGCCCGCGCAGCGCCTCGAAGCTCATGGCCGAGACGATATCGGCCCATTGCAGCAGGTGGCTGGCATCGGCCAAAGCCAGGCAGCTCAAGCCAGTCATGCACGGCGTGCCGTTGACCAGGCACAGGCCGTCCTTCGCGCCAAGCACCACCGGTTTCAGGCCTTCCTCGGCCAACGCTTCGGCCGCCTCGACGATCTGCCCGCGATAACTGACCTTGCCCACACCCAGCAGGCAGATGCCGACATGGGCCATATGGGTCAGGTAACCCACGGAGCCCTGGGACGGCACCTGCGGGGTGATGCCGCGCTCCAGCAAGGCCAGGAGCATTTCCACTACCGGCCGCTGGATCCCGGACTTGCCGTGGCTGTAGTTGACGATGGCGGCGCAGATGATCGCCCGGGTCTGCTCGTCGGCGAGCACCGGCCCGACCCCGCAGGCATGGCTGAGCAAGGTGTTGCTCGACAGCCGGCGCAGTTGCTCGCCTTCCAGGGCGACGTTGCACAACGCGCCCAGGCCGGTATTGACGCCGTAGGCGCGCTCGCCGCTGTCGACGATGCGCCGGACGATGGCCTGGGCATTCTCGATCCGTGCCCAGGCACTATCGGCCAGGGCCAGGCGGGCACCGTGGCGGGCCACGGCGACGATGTCCTGCCAGCGCAGCGGGGCGTCGGCGATCACCACAGGTTCGGATTGCTGCATGACGGTCCTCATACGGTGGCGGCGCGGCGCTGGACGAAGCGATCGACGTATTCGTCGGCCGGCGAATGGAGGATCTCCCGCGGCGTGCCGACCTGGATCAGGCGGCCGTCCTTGAGGATCGCGATGCGGTTGCCGATGCGCACGGCTTCATCGAGGTCGTGGGTGATGAAGACGATGGTCTTGTTCAGGGTCTTTTGCAGCTCCAGCAACTGGTCCTGCATTTCTGCGCGGATCAGCGGGTCGAGGGCGCTGAAGGCTTCGTCCATGAGGATGATGTCGGTATCCGCCGCCAGGGCCCGGGCCAGGCCCACGCGCTGGCGCATACCGCCGGACAACTGGTGTGGCCAGGACTTCTCGTAGCCCTTCAGGCCCACGGTGGTGATCCAGTGCTGGGCGCGCTCGGCGCACAGTTGCTTGCTCTCGCCACGCACCTTGAGCCCGTAGGCGACGTTTTCCAGCACGGTCTTGTGCGGCAGCAGGCCGAAGCTCTGGAACACCATGCTGATCTTGCGCCGGCGGAATTGGCGCAAGGCTTCCATGTCGTAGCCCATGATGTCCTCGCCATCCACCAGGATCGCCCCGCTGGTGGGGTCGATCAGGCGGTTGAAGTGGCGCACCAGGGTTGATTTGCCCGAGCCGGACAGGCCCATGATGACGAAGATCTCGCCAGCACCGATGGACAGCGACAGGTCGTTGACCCCGACCACGCAGCCGGTCTTGGCCAGCACCTGCTCCTTGCTGTGGGATTCGCGGATCAGTTGCAGCGCTTCGTCCGCGCGCTGGCCGAAGATCTTGAACACGTTCTTCACTTCGATCTTGTTCATCGCCGCCGTACTCATTTGCTCACCTCATGCCGCGCCCGGCCGTAGGCCTGGGTAATGCGGTCGATCACCACCGCGAGAATCACGATTGCCAGCCCGGCTTCCAGGCCACGACCGACGTTCAGGGTCTGGATGCCCACCAGCACGTCCTCGCCCAAGCCACGGGCACCGATCATCGAAGCGATCACCACCATCGACAGGGCCATCATGGTGGTCTGGTTGATCCCGGCCATGATGCTCGGCAGTGCCAGCGGCAGCTGCACGCCGAACAACTGCTGCCAGCGGTTGGCACCGAAGGCGTTGATCGCTTCCATGACCTCGCCATCGACCTGGCGAATGCCCAGGTCGGTCAGGCGGATCAGCGGTGGCGCCGCGTAGATCACCGTAGCGAAGATCGCCGGCACCTTGCCCAGGCCGAACAGCATCAGTACCGGGATCAGGTACACGAAGCTGGGCATCGTCTGCATGATGTCGAGCAGCGGCATGAGGATCGAACGCAGGCGGTCGCTGCGCGCCGACAGGATGCCCAGGGGAATGCCGATCAGTACCGAGATCAGCGTCGCCACCAGCATCAGCGCCAGGGTCTGCATGAGCTTGTCCCACAGCCCCACGGCACCTACCAGGAACAGCAGGCCGACGATCACCAGGGTCGGCAGCGCACGGCGGGTGGCGTGCCAGGCGATACCGGCGACGATCGCCAGCATCAGCCACCAGGGCGTAGCCCGCAGCAGGCCTTCGAGATTGACGATGGCCCACAGCAGGGTGTCGGAGATCTGCCGGAATACATCACCGTAGTTGGTCACCAGCGCATCGACCCAGCCGTTGACCCAGTCGGCGATGGAGAAGGTAAGTTTTTCGGGGAACATAGGGTTCACTCATCAGGTGGTCGGGTTTGCTCAGAGCGCTGCGTCGATCTTCTTCGCCGCGTCCTCGCTGACCCATGCATGCCAGACTTCAGGATGTTCCTTGAGGAAGGCCTTGGCCAGCTTCGGCGACTCGATGCGCTCCTTGCTCATGCGCGCCAGGTTCTGGTTGAGCAGGTCGAGGGGCAGGTTGACCTTCTCCAGCACCGCGACCAGTTCCGGAGCGCCTTCATGGAAGGCTTTCGACAGGCCGACCTTGATGCTCACGCTCTTGTCGACGCCGGGCTTTTCGTCCAGCTTGACCAGGTCGACCTGGCCCATCAGCGGAGTCGGGGTCCAGTAGTAGAAGAGGATCGGCTCGCCGCGCTTGTAGCTCGACAGCACCGCCGCATCCAGTGCCGGGCCGGTGCCCGGACGGAAATTGGTATAGCTGCTTTCCAGGCCGTAGTCCTTGAGCATTTCGGTATTGTCCAGCTCGCAGGTCCAACCGGCCGGGCAATTGTAGAAGCGCCCCTTGGAAGGCTCCTCCGGGTCCTTGAACAGCGCTGCGTACTGGCCGAGGTCGGCGATGGCCTTGAGGTTCGGCGCCTTGGCCTCCAGCTTGCGCTTGGCGTCGCCTTCGATCACATAACGCGGCACGTACCAGCCTTCGATCGCCCCCACCACCGGAGCGCCGACGCCGACCACCTTGCCGGCGGCCTCGGCCTTCTTCCAGACCTCGCTGCGGCCCACCCACTCTTCGGCGAAGACCTGGATGTCATTGGTGCCCAGGGCGTTTTCCATGGTGATGGAGTTGCCTGGCAGGCTGTCGGTTTCGCAGCCGTAGCCGTTCTTCAGGACGAACTGCATGACATCGGTCAGCAGCATGCCGCTTTCCCAGTTCAGCCCGGCGAACTTCACCGGTTTGCCGGATTCGCACCAGCCGGCGGCCTGGCTCACGCCGGACAGGCTCAACAGGCCAAGGGCACACAGCGACGCAAGCAGGGTCTTGTTGGTTTTCATTGCATGACGCTCCCAATCAGGAAAGTGGATATCGGCAGTTCATAGGCCTTCCGGTCGTCCCTTCCATGAAACGCCGCTGTTGCCGGGGCCGTGCATGGCGGCCCCGGCAACGCGGTTCAGCCGGTGATCATCGGCAGGTTCAGGCCCTGCTCTTTGGCACACTCGATTGCAATGTCGTAACCGGCATCGGCGTGGCGCATCACGCCGGTGCCCGGGTCGTTGGTCAGCACGCGGGCGATACGCTCGGCCGCTTCATCGGTACCGTCGCAGACGATGACCATGCCCGAGTGCTGGGAGAAGCCCATGCCCACGCCACCGCCGTGGTGCAGCGAGACCCAGGTGGCACCGCTGGCGGTGTTCAGCAGGGCGTTGAGCAGCGGCCAGTCGGACACGGCATCGGAACCGTCCTTCATGGCTTCGGTTTCACGGTTCGGGCTGGAAACCGAGCCGGAGTCCAGGTGATCGCGTCCGATAACGATAGGCGCCGACAGCTCGCCACGCCGGACCATTTCGTTGAACGCCAGGCCGAGCCTGGCGCGCTGGCCGAGGCCGACCCAGCAGATCCGCGCCGGCAGGCCCTGGAAACTGATGCGCTCGCGGGCCATGTCCAGCCAGTTGTGCAGGTGGGCGTCGTCGGGGATCAGTTCCTTGACCTTGGCGTCGGTCTTGTAGATATCCTCGGCGTTGCCGGACAGCGCGGCCCAGCGGAACGGGCCGATGCCGCGGCAGAACAGCGGGCGGATATAGGCCGGGACGAAACCGGGGAAGTCGAAGGCATTGGCCACGCCCTCTTCCTTGGCCATCTGGCGGATGTTGTTGCCGTAGTCGAAGGTCGGGATACCCTGTTTCTGGAACTCGAGCATGGCCTGGACGTGCACGGCCATGGATTGCTTGGCGGCCTTGACCACGGCGGCAGGCTCGGTTTTCGCGCGGTCGCGGTACTGCTCCCAGGTCCAGCCGGCAGGCAGGTAGCCGTTGAGCGGATCATGGGCGCTGGTCTGGTCGGTGACCATGTCCGGGCGCACGCCGCGCTTGATCAGCTCCGGGAGGATTTCCGCCGCGTTGCCCAGCAGGGCGATGGAGATGGCCTTGCCTTCGGCGGTGTACTTGGCGATGCGCGCCAGGGCGTCATCGAGGTCCTTGGCCTGTTCGTCGACGTAGCGGCTGGACAGGCGGAAGTCGATGCGGCTCTGCTGGCATTCGATGTTCAGCGAACAGGCACCGGCCAGGGTCGCGGCCAGTGGCTGGGCGCCGCCCATGCCGCCGAGGCCGGCGGTCAGTACCCATTTGCCCTTGAGGTTGCCGTTGTAGTGCTGGCGACCGGCTTCGACGAAGGTTTCGTAGGTGCCCTGGACGATGCCCTGGCTGCCGATGTAGATCCAGCTGCCGGCGGTCATCTGGCCATACATGGCCAGGCCCTTGGCATCCAGTTCGTTGAAGTGTTCCCAGTTGGCCCAGTGCGGCACCAGGTTGGAGTTGGCGATCAGTACACGAGGGGCGTTGGCGTGGGTCTTGAACACGCCGACCGGCTTGCCGGACTGCACCAGCAGGGTCTCGTCGTCATTCAGGTTGGTCAGGCTCTCGACGATCTTGTCGTAGCACGCCCAGTTGCGCGCCGCACGGCCAATACCGCCGTACACCACCAGTTCCTTGGGGTTCTCCGCCACTTCCGGGTCGAGGTTGTTCATCAGCATCCGCAGCGGCGCTTCGGTCAGCCAGCTCTTGGCGGTCAGCCTGGTGCCGCGCGGGGCGCGGATTTCGACGTCACGGAATTTGTTCAGGTTGTTGTCAGTCACGAAAGGGCTCCTCGAGCGATCTATCCAGTCCAAACCCAGGCAGTGGGCCAGCGGTGATACCGGTTTGCTAACGGCGTCGAGGGGATGGCCTGTCCACTCATACGCACACATCTTTACTTGTACATACAAGCATATGCAATTGAATTGCCAATCCCGGGAAACGCTTCATGAAAAAATTCCGCACAGGGCTACAGCCCTTGTGCGACAAGGCCGGGAAATCTTGCAGAGGGAGAGGGAAAACGCTGGAGGGCGGTGCGAGAAGCAAGGTGGCGTTGCGCCACCTTGGGGCATTCAGTAACAAAATGTGCGGCGCTGGTGCGTTACCCGGAAACAGCGATCAGTTCGATCAGGCAGCAGCGCCCGGTGATATCCAGCTCGCGCAGTTGCTGGTTGTCCTTGAGATAGAGGCAGTCGTACAGGCCGAGGGCCTGACCGGGTTGACCACTGATCCCGACCTGCAGCGCCGGCTGGGCGCTGAACAGCAGCACGGTGCTGGCCGAGGTGAATACACGGGCATAGCCGCTGAACCACTGCACCCGCGCGCGGTAACGCTGCGGTGCGTAGATCAGGTTGAAATCGCGGATCGGCCCGCCCAGCAGGCGGCAACTGACCTGGCTGGCACCACTGAACCCGTAGGCGTCGAACGGCAGCAGCACGCGGCTCGGCTGGCCGTCGACTTCCAGGACCATGCCATCGCCTTGCAGCACGGTGATGATCCGCTGGTAACCGGCGAAGCTGGAGAAATCCCCGACTCACCGATATCGGCGATCGACAGGCGCCAGCCGAACCCATCCAGGCCCTGGCCGGCGTCGCGGGTGATTTCTTCGGTACTGCCGCCACCGTTCTTCCACGGCATGCGCGGATAATCGGCGGCGCGTAACAGGGTCAACTCGGTCATTTGCTGAAGCGTCCTTCGAGGCGATGGCGGGAGCCGGGGTGGATCAGGCGCGCGGCAGTCACCGGCTGGCGGCCCGACCAGGTGCGCCGGCGGATCAGCAGGCACGGCTCGCTGTGTTCGATCTGCAGCAGGCTGCATTCATAGGCATCGGCGAGAATCGCCTCGACCACGTGCTCGCCCTCGGTCAGCGGCGCAACCTGGGACAGATAGGCGTAGGGGGTCTGCCGGGTGAAGTCCTGCTTGAGGTAGTCCGGGGCGATCTGCGCATTGACGTAGCGGTCTTCGATCTGCACCGGCACGCCGTTTTCGTAATGCACGATCAACGAGTGGAAAACCCGCTGCCCCTCGCGCATGTCCAGGGCCAGGGCACGCTCGGAACCGGCGGCTTCCTCGGCCAGGGTCACCACCTTGCAACTGTGCTGGTGGCCGCGGGCGGAGATTTCGTCGGCGATGTTGTGCACATCGAACAATGCCGAATGGGTCTTGGGTTCCGCCACGAAGGTTCCGACGCCCTGCATGCGCACCAGCAGCCCTTCGGCGGTGAGTTCGCGCAGGGCACGGTTGATGGTCATGCGGCTGAAGCCCAGCTCGGCAACCAGTTCGCTTTCCGAAGGCACCCGATGATGCGGCGGCCAGGTGCCGCTCTCGATCTGCTGGACGATCATCTGCTTGACCCGGGCATACAGCGGCGCCGGCCCCTCGCCCATCTGGGCAACCAGCGTGGAGACAGGAGGTTTCGGCACTGGAAAAGTCCTTGTTCTATTGAATGAACGGTAGCTTGCCGGAGTTTACCGGGCAGGCAAACGTCTGTATATGTATATACAAATAACAGAACGGAGTGCCGTGTCGATGTCCGTGTACTTTGCCGAACGTGCGTTGCTGCCCAGCGGCTGGGCGAAACAGGTCCGAATCGAGGTTGACGCGAACGGCGTACTGACGTCGATCCAGGCCGGCGCTTCACCGGACGGCGCGGAAAAGCTCGGCGGCCCGCTCCTGCCTGGAATGCCCAACCTGCATTCGCACGCCTTCCAGCGCGCGATGGCCGGGCTGGCGGAAGTGGCGGGCAACCCGAACGACAGCTTCTGGACCTGGCGCGAACTGATGTACCGGCTGGTGGGCAAGATCAGCCCGGAACAGCTCGAGATCATCGCGCGCCAGCTGTACATCGAGATGCTCAAGGCCGGGTATACCTCGGTGGCGGAATTCCACTATGTGCATCACGACCCCCTGGGCAAGGCCTACGCCGATCCGCTGGAACTGTCGCGGCGAATCAGTGCAGCAGCGAGCCACAGCGGGATCGGCCTGACCCTGCTGCCGGTGCTCTACAGCCACTCCGGCTTCGGCGGCCAGGCGCCGAACGACGGGCAGCGGCGCTTTATCAACAGCACCGACCAATACCTTGAACTGCAATCGCGCCTGAAACCCGTGCTGGCCGCACAACCGGCCCAGGCATTGGGCCTGTGTTTCCACTCGCTGCGGGCGGTGACGCCAGAGCAGATCGCCACCGTCCTGGCCGCCAGCGACAAGGCCTGCCCGGTGCATATCCATATCGCCGAGCAGCAGAAGGAAGTCGACGACTGCCTGGCCTGGAGCGGCCGGCGACCATTGCAGTGGCTGTATGAGAACGTCGAGGTAGATGAGCGCTGGTGCCTGGTGCATGCCACCCACGCCGAGGCGGACGAAGTGGCGGCGATGGCCCGGAGCCGGGCGATTGCCGGCCTGTGCCTGACCACCGAGGCGAACCTCGGCGACGGGATCTTCCCGGCCGTGGATTTCCTCGCCCAGGGCGGACGCCTGGGCATTGGGTCGGACAGCCATGTATCGCTGAGCGTGGTCGAAGAATTGCGCTGGCTGGAGTATGGCCAGCGTCTGCGGGATCAGCGGCGCAACCGCCTGTATGGCGCGGCGCAGCCGATGGTCGGGCGGACCTTGTTCGATGCAGCGCTCGATGGCGGCGCCCAGGCGCTGGGGCAGCCGGTCGGCGAACTGGCGGTGGGCAAGCGGGCCGACTGGATCGTGCTGGACGGGCGGGATCCGTACCTGGCGGTGGCCGATGGCGACAGTATCTTGAACCGCTGGTTGTTCGCCGGTGGGGATCGGCAGGTTCGGGATGTGATGGTGAACGGGGTTTGGGTGGTGCAGCAGGGGCGGCATGCTGGTGAAGAGGACAGTGCCGAGGCGTTTGGCCGGGTACTGAGGGAATTGCTCGGTTGAACCTAAGGGCCCTATCGCTGGCAAGCCAGCTCCCACAAAGACCGCGTGCACTGCGAATTCAGGTTTGAATATCAGGGCCTCATCTCTGGCAAGCCAACTCTCATAGAACAAAACATAACTCTTTGATTTGCAGGGACCTTGTGGGAGCGGGTTCACCCGCGATTGCTATTGTGAATTCACTACCGCAATCGCGGCGGTTCGGCGTTCCGATGAACCCGCTTGTATGGTAGGACTTGAAGGGAGGAGGAGGGACATAACTCGCTTCTGACTGTCGCGAGCAGTACAGACCGTGGGAGAAATCACCCCTCCTCCTTTCAGCACCCCAAGCGCCGATAAGGAATGCCTCGTTTGCAAGCGACGATAGATGCAAGCCTGCGCCAGGGTGCGCCCTTCAAGTCCCGTCACGCTACAGAGAGCAGTTAGCAATGGCAATGCCCGTCGTTCCCGTCGAAGCCGGTGTGGATGTCGCCAAAGACGAATTGGTGATTCAAAGCGGCCCAGACACCAAGCCTTTCGCCATCCCCAACACTCCAAAATCGATCAAGACCTGGCTCAAGACAGTACCCAGAAGGTCTGCCCTCGCCATCGAGGCAACCAGCTCCTATCACATGGAGCTTGCCGAGCAGGCTCATGGTGCGGGCTTGAGCGTCTATGTGGTCGATGGTCTCAGGCTGAGCCGCTACCGTGACAGCCTCGGTGTACGAGCGAAGACTGACGCCAATGACGCCACCTTGCTCGCCCGTTTTCTGAACAGGGAACGCGCGTCACTGAAGATGTGGGTGCCGGCACCGCCTGGCCACCGCGAGCTCCAGATGCTGCTGCGACGCCGCGCCAAAATTGTGGAAATGCGCGGCATGATGCGCATGAGTTTGTCGGGAGAAAAGTTGTTCGAGAAAGAACTGGAGGTCATCGAAAAGACGTGCAAACGCCTTGAGCGATTGTTCGAAATGCGTTTGCGCGAAATCGTCAAGGAAACGGGACTTAGGGATCAGTTACGCCGCCTTCAACAGCTGCCTGGTGTCGGTTTCCTCACGGCAGTTGGTTTGACGATGTCGTTCATTCGCGGTGAATTTGCCAACAGCGATGCGTTTGTCGCGTACTTGGGAATGGACGTGATAACGGCTCAGTCCGGGAAGTGGGTCGGCCGAGGGAGATTAAGCAAGCGCGGGGACTCGGAGGTTCGCAGGCTACTGCACAACGCGGCGATGAGCGGCAGTCGAACCCAGACCTGGAAGCAGTTTTACGCACACCATCTGGAGCGAGGCAAGAAGACCACTCAGGCGCTGGTAATCCTTTCACGGAAGATGGCACGGCTGGCCTATGGCTTGATGAAGAGCCAAACGGACTGGAAACCGCAGGTCTATACCGGAGGTGCAAAACCAGTTGGCTGACTGGAGCTGCTGCGCAGCTCACAGCGATTAGACCTCTGAAACAGCCTTACACCTGGGAGCGTCCTCACAGGTGCGACAACCCACGCCTGTAGAAAATGGAGAGGGCAGAAAAGGCCGTCGGCGAAAAAGTTGCCTCCGGCCATAGAATCTCCCACAGGGTACGCGTCGTGCTTTGGAACTGTTCTCTGCGCGACAGCGCAGCCTGAAAGGCTGGGCGGACTCCCACAAATCAGCACAAATCTTGAGGTCTGTGCAGTACCTGTGGGAGCTGGCTTGCCAGCGATAGGGCCCGAAAGAACACCACAAAATCTCAGGGCTTGCGCGCGATGTCCCGGTCCGACACCCGCCATACCAGGCGGGTGGTGTCGTACCCCTGCTGCCGCGCCTTGGCCAGCAGGCTCTCGCGCTCTACCGCCGGCAAGGTCGGCGTACGCGACAACAGCCACAGGTACTTGCGATCCGGATTGCCCACCAGCGCCGTCTGGTAGTCGCTGCTGACATACAGCACCCAGTAGTTGCCCTTCGGCGCCCCGGGCAACTTCATGAACCAGTTATCGAACTGCACCCACAGCTTGTCGGTCTTGCCCGGCTCCTGTGGCGTGGCGCTGCCGCTGGCTTCCTGCCACTTGCCGTCCAGGGTCAGGCAACGATTGAGCACACCCACGCTGCCATCGGCACGCAGGTTGTAATGCGCTTCGGATTGCGCGCAGTCGCGCTGGAAGAACATCGGCAGCCGGGCCAGCTCGTACCACTTGCCCTGATACCGTTTCAAATCGACGTTTTCCACCGTCTTCGGCGGCATGGGCCCGACCTGCGGCGTGGCGCAACCCGCCAGCGCCAGGGCGGTACAGCATGCCAGCAAAGCGCGACGCATCATTTCAGGCCCTGCCCCGCGTACATCAGCACCTTGTCGCCAGCGTACTGGACACTGATGAAGGTCTTTTCATCCCCCCAGGTACAGCTGGACACACCCAGGGCGCCGGAACATTCGGTCGGGCTTCCCAGCAGTTGCTCGACCTCCGCCTTGGTCATACCGGTCTTGAGCTTGGAATAGTTCTCCTGGTTGAGCTTGCTGCAGGCAGCCAGCAACACGCACAGGGACAAGAGGGCGAGGGAACGCACGGACATGAGGGGTACTCCTGGGAATGAGGTGACAGGGGCCAGACCACTGCCGACAGCTTAGAAGGCAAAACCTCACTCCGGTTCCCGAAGGCGTGCGCTTTCGGTAAGCCGCAGGATCGATGGGCCTTGCAGAAGTTGACGGGCGCTAGATAGCAAAACGCCGGCTATGCCGGCGTTTTGCTTTGGGGAACCGCAGGAAACGGGGTCAGAACCGGGAGCCAGGTTCCAGGAGGAAATCCATTTCTTCGCTGGTACTGGGTCGCCCGAGCACCAGGTTGCGGTGCGGGAAGCGCCCGAAACGGGCGATCACGCGCTGATGCTGCTCGGCATAGTCGAGGAATCCCTCGAACAGGCGGCGATCCGCCGCCGGCTGTGCTGCCAGCAGGGTCTGGTAGCGCTCGACGCAGATGTTCTGCCAGTCCAGCACTTCGGCATGCTCCAGCACCAGCAGGATGAACACCCGCTGCAATGGCAGCAGCTGGTAGTCCCAGGCCCGGTCCAGGCCCTGCATCACCAGGACCTGGGCGCGCCGGTCGCCATCGAAGGCGCGCGGCGTGTCGCGGTAGATCATCCGCGGCAACTGGTCCAGCAACAGCACCAGCCCGAGCCAGCCCTGCGGGCTTTCCAGCCACTCCTCCAGGCCTCCGGCCAGCGCCTGCTCGACCAGCGGGCCGAAGCGCTCCTGCGCCTCGGCGTCATGCTGCTTGCCGAACCACAGCGTGCTCTTCTCGTCAGCGACGTCCTGCGGGCTGGTGCCCCATCCGAACCACCATTCCAGCAGCGGCTGCCAAGGTGCGAGCATGGCGGGTTACTCCTGGTGATAACCGGTGACGCGCTGGACTTCCTCTTTCGAACCGAGGAATACCGCAACGCGCTGGTGCAGGCTGTCCGGCTGGATGTCGAGGATACGCTGCTTGCCATCGGTGGACGCACCGCCGGCCTGCTCGATGATGAACGACATCGGGTTGGCTTCGTACATCAAACGCAGCTTGCCCGGCTTGGACGGCTCGCGCGCGTCACGCGGGTACATGAACAGGCCGCCACGGGTCAGGATGCGATGCACGTCGGCCACCATCGAGGCGATCCAGCGCATGTTGTAGTTCTTCTTCAGCGGGCCGGTCTCGCCTGCCAGCAGCTCGCCAACATAGCGGGTCACCGGTTCTTCCCAGTGACGCTGGTTGGACATGTTGATGGCGAATTCGGCGGTGCTTTCCGGAACCTTGATGTTCTCGTGGGTCAGGACGAAGCTGCCCAGCTCGCGATCCAGGGTGAAGCCCTTGACGCCGTTGCCCAGGGTCAGGATCAGCATGGTCTGCGGGCCGTAGATGGCATAGCCGGCGGCAACCTGCTTGGTGCCCGGCTGGAGGAAGGCCTTTTCGTTGAGGCTTTCGTTCTGGCTCAGGTACTCGTTAGGGCAGCGCAGTACCGAGAAGATGGTGCCGACCGAGACGTTGACGTCGATGTTCGACGAGCCGTCCAGCGGGTCGAAGACCAGCAGGTAGGCGCCTTTCGGATATTTGCCCGGAATCTGGTAGGCATTGTCCATTTCTTCCGAGGCCATGCCGGCCAGGTGGCCGCCCCACTCGTTGGCTTCAAGCAGGATGTCGTTGGAAATCACGTCCAGTTTCTTCTGGACTTCGCCCTGCACGTTTTCGGTGCCCATGCTGCCCAGCACACCGCCGAGGGCGCCCTTGGAGACGTTGTGGCTGATTTCCTTGCATGCACGCGCCACCACTTCGATCAGGAAGCGCAGATCGGCAGGGGTGCTGTTGCTACGGGTCTGCTCAATCAGATAGCGACTCAGGGTAACGCGGGACATGTATGGCTCCGGAGGAATGAGGGAGTAAGAAAAACCCACGCAGTTTACAGGGAGAGGCAGGCGCGGGCGAGCAGTAGGACAGCCCTGCCCGATCAGACGGCACATCCGGGATCTGGTTCCCGCCGTTCGCCGCGCCTTCCCCGGTCATTCCAGCGCCGTCCAGATTTCCCGGGCATATTCGCCGATGGTGCGGTCCGAAGAGAACCAGCCCATGCGTGCGGTATTGAGCACCGCCGAGCGCCACCAGCGATCAGGCTCGTGCCAGAGCTCGTCAACCCGTCGCTGGGCCTCCCAATAGGCGTCGAAATCGGCGCAAAGCAGGAAGCGGTCGTAGGACACCAGCGAATCCACCAGCCCGACGTATCGCGCCGGATCGTCAGGCGAGAACACACCGCCACGGATCGCCTGGAGCACGTCGTTGAGCCGGTGCGAGGCCCCGATGATCGGACTGGCATCGAAATCGCCGTTGCGCTTGCGGCCTTCGACCTGCTGGGCGGTGAGGCCGAAGATGAACATGTGCTCGGCCCCGACCTGTTCGCACATTTCCACGTTGGCGCCATCGAGGGTGCCGATGGTCAGTGCGCCGTTGAGGCCGAACTTCATGTTGCTGGTGCCCGAGGCCTCGTAGCCGGCGGTGGAGATCTGCTCGGAAAGGTCTGCCGCCGGGATGATGCTTTCCGCCAGGCTGACGTTGTAGTTGGGCAGGAACACCACCTTGAGCAGGCCGCGTACCGTCGGGTCGTTGTTGACGACCTGGGCGATATCGTTGGCCAGCTTGATGATCAGCTTGGCCTGGTGATAGCTGGCTGCGGCCTTGCCGGCGAAGATCTTCACCCGCGGCACCCAGTCGGTGCCCGGCTCGGCACGGATCGCCTGGTACAGGGCGACGGTGTGCATCAGGTTGAGCAACTGGCGCTTGTACTCGTGGATACGCTTGACCTGAACGTCGAACATCGCCTCCGGATTGACGGTGATGCCCAGGCGCTCCTGGATGATCGCCGCCAGTGCACGCTTGCTGTGCAGGCGCTGCTCGGCGAACTTCTTGCGGAAGCCGGGCTTGTCGGCGAAGGGTTCCAGGTCTCGCAGCCTGGTTTCCGGGCTGTCCAGCAGGTCCTCGCCGAGGGCGTTGACCAGCATGGCGGTGAGCTGCGGATTGGACTGGTACAGCCAGCGGCGGAAGGTAATGCCGTTGGTCTTGTTATTGATCCGCTCCGGGTAGAGCTTGTGCAGCTCGGAAAACACCGTGCTGCGCATCAGCTTGGTGTGCAATGCCGAGACGCCGTTGACGCTGTGCGAACCGAGGAACGCCAGGTTGCCCATGCGCACCCGGCGGCCGTTGTCTTCCTCGATCAGCGACACCGCGCGCAGCACGTCGAAGTCGTGGATGCCCTTGGCCCGCAGCGAGTCGATGTGATACGCGTTGATCAGGTAGATGATCTGCATGTGCCGCGGCAGCATGCGCTCCATCAGGTTCACCGCCCAGGTCTCCAGCGCTTCCGGGAGCAGGGTGTGGTTGGTGTAGGCCAGGGTATTGACGGTCAGTTGCCAGGCGGTGTCCCACGGCACTTCATGCTGGTCGACCAGCAGGCGCATCAGTTCGGCCACGGCGATCGACGGATGGGTGTCGTTGAGCTGGATGGCTGCCTGGTCAGGCAGGTTGAGCAGGGTGTCATGCATGTTCAGGTGGCGGCGCAGCAAGTCCTGCAGCGAGGCCGAAACGAAGAAGTATTCCTGGCGCAGGCGCAACTCCTGCCCGGCCTCGGTGCTGTCGGCCGGGTAAAGCACCCGGGAAATGCTCTCGGCCCGGGCCACTTCCGCCACCGCGCCCAGGTGGTCGCCCGCATTGAAGCGTTCCAGGTGCAGCTCCTCCAGCGCCCTCGCCCGCCACAGGCGCAGGGTATTGACGCTCGCGCCACGCCAGCCCACCACTGGCGTGTCATAGGCCACCGCACGTACGGTTTCCGCCGGCCACCACACCTGGCGCGGCTCGCCATCGCCGCCGTGCACGGTCTCCACTCGCCCGCCGAAGCTGATCGGATAGATCACCTCGGCCCGCTCGAACTCCCAGGGGTTGCCGAAATCCAGCCAGTTCTCGGTCTGCTCCTGCTGCCAGCCATCCACCACCGCCTGGCGGAACAGCCCGTGTTCGTAGCGGATGCCATAGCCGTGGGCGGCGATACCGAGGGTCGACATGGACTCCATGAAACACGCGGCCAGGCGCCCGAGGCCGCCATTGCCCAGCGCCGCGTCGGGCTCCAGCAGGCGGATGCGCTCCAGGTCCACGTCGAGCCCCTGCAGGGCTTCGCGGGCCACCTCCAGCAGGCCGAGGTTGCTCAGGCTGTCGTAGAGCAGCCGGCCGATCAGGAATTCCAGGGAAAGGTAATAGACCCGCTTCTGGCTACTGCGGTAGATCTGCCGCGTGTGGTCCATCCAGTGATCGACCATGTGGTCCCTGGCGGCCAGGGCGATGGCTTCGAACCAGTCATGGTCGAAGGCGTGTTCCGGGTCCTTGCCGACCGCATAGGTCAGTTTTTCCAGTACAGCGGTGCGAAACGCGGCCACCTCTGCGTCACGAGCGTTCGATTCCTGAGACATGCGGGGTCCTCGAGCGGGTTTGACGATTGCCGATGGTGATCTGACAGCCTAGACGCTTCGACACAGAGCGTCGGCGCGGGTTCGCCAGGGCTCGTTGCAAACCTCTGCAAAAGCGGGACCGATTGCCAGGGTTTTCGCAAATGGTTGTTCACATTTTGATCAACTCCGGTATGATCGCGCGCCTTCCCATACCTATATGCCTGACCCCTGATGAAACCGACCCTGATTGCCGCCGCCGAGCTCGACCGTCTCGAAACGTGGCAGAAATACGCCAGCCACATGTGCGGCGGCTGCATGTCCACCTGTTGCACCTTGCCGGTGGAAGTGAAGTTGAAAGACCTGATCCGTATTGGCGTGGTGGACGAATTCGAAGTCGGCGAGCCGCCGAAGAATATCGCCAAGCGGTTGCAGAAGGATGGCATCGTCGAGCGCTTCAACCAGAAGTCCGGGATCTTCACCCTGACCCGCATGAGCAACGACGACTGCCTCTATCTGGACCGCAAGACCCGCCTGTGCACCATTTACGACAAGCGTCCGGACACCTGCCGCAATCACCCACGGGTCGGGCCGCGGCCGGGGTACTGTGCCTACAAGCCGAAGCCGGCGAGCCGCTAAAAGCATCGCTGGCAAGCCAGCTCCCACAGGTACGGCGCATGCAGACCCTGTGGGAGCTGGCTTGCCAGCGATGAGGCCCTGAAAAACACTACAAGAACATCAGGCAAAAAAAAGCCCCCGGCCTTGCGACCGGGGGCTTTTTCATTTCAAGCCGGGCTTAGTTGGCCTTGGCTTTCTTGGCAGCGCGGGTACGCTCGCCTTCGTCGAGGATCTTCTTGCGCAGACGGATCGACTTAGGAGTAACTTCGCACAGCTCGTCGTCTTGGATGAATTCCAGGGCCTGTTCCAGGGTGAAACGAACCGGCGGAACCAGGGCGATGGTCTCATCCTTGCCCGAAGCACGCATGTTGTCGAGCTTCTTGCCTTTGGTAGGGTTCACACCCAGGTCGTTGTCACGGCTGTTCAGACCAACGATCTGACCGTTGTAGATTTCCTGGCCGTGCTCGACGAACAGCTTGCCGCGCGCCTGCAGGGTTTCCAGGGAGTAGGTCAGGGCCTTGCCGGTCTCGACCGAAACCAGTACGCCGTTCAGGCGGCCGGACATGTGGCCGGATTTCATGGTGTCGTAGCGGTCGAAGATCGAGGTCAGGATGCCTGCACCGTTGGTCAGGGTCAGGAACTGGTTACGGAAACCGATCAGACCACGAGCTGGAATGTTGTATTCCAGACGTACACGGCCCTTGCCATCCGGCGCCATGTTGGTCAGGTCGCCCTTGCGCAGGCCCATTTCTTCCATGACCTTGCCCTGGGATTCTTCAGGGATGTCGATGGTGACGTTCTCGAACGGCTCGTGCTTGACGCCGTTGACTTCGCGGATGATTACCTCGGGACGACCAACAGCCATCTCGAAGCCTTCGCGACGCATGGTTTCGATCAGGACCGACAGGTGCAGTTCACCACGGCCGGAAACCTTGAACTTGTCGGCCGAGTCGCCTTCTTCAACGCGCAGTGCAACGTTGTACAGCAGTTCCTTGTCCAGACGCTCCTTGATGTTGCGGGAGGTCACGAACTTGCCTTCCTTGCCGCAGAACGGCGAGTCGTTCACCTGGAAGGTCATGGAAACGGTCGGCTCGTCGACGGTCAGCGGCTTCATCGCTTCGACTGCGTCCGGGGAGCACAGGGTGTCGGAGATGAACAGCTCGTCGAAACCGCTGATGCAGACGATGTCGCCAGCCTGGGCTTCTTCGACGTCAACGCGGTGCAGGCCGTGGTGGCCCATCAGCTTCAGGATACGACCGTTGCGGCGCTTGCCGTCGGTGTCGATGGCGACAACCGGGGTGTTCGGCTTGACGCGGCCACGGGCGATACGGCCAACGCCGATAACACCGAGGAAGCTGTTGTAGTCCAGAGCGGAGATCTGCATCTGGAACGGACCATCACGGTCAACGGCAGGCGCTGGTACGTTGTCGACGATCGACTGGTACAGCGGGGTCATGTCTTCGGCCATTTCGGTGTGGTCCAGGCCGGCGATGCCGTTCAGGGCCGAGGCGTAGACGACCTTGAAGTCCAGCTGTTCGTCGGTGGCGCCGAGGTTGTCGAACAGGTCGAAGATCTGGTCCAGGACCCAGTCAGGACGCGCGCCCGGACGGTCGACCTTGTTGATCACGACGATCGGCTTCAGACCGGCTTCGAAAGCCTTCTTGGTCACGAAACGGGTTTGCGGCATAGGGCCGTCCTGGGCGTCGACCAGCAGCAGCACGGAGTCGACCATCGACATTACGCGCTCTACTTCACCACCGAAGTCGGCGTGGCCGGGGGTGTCGACGATGTTGATGTGGTAGCCATTCCAGTTGATGGCGGTGTTCTTCGCCAGAATGGTAATACCGCGCTCTTTTTCCTGGTCATTGGAGTCCATGACGCGCTCGTCGTTGAGCTCGTTACGCTCCAGGGTGCCGGATTGGCGCAGGAGTTTGTCGACCAGGGTGGTTTTACCATGGTCAACGTGGGCGATGATGGCGATGTTGCGCAGATTCTCAATCACTGTGTGTATCTCGATCTCAGGTATTCGGTGCCGCCGCCAGGGCAGCGGGTTTCAGTAAACGGAGCAGGAAATCCGGTCGGGAGGACGATGGCGGGAACGATCGCCATCGTGCTTCCTAGGCGGGGCGATAAACGCGCACATTGGCGTGTCCCTCACTGAGCAGGTGATGAGCATGCAGGCGGCTCATGACACCTTTATCGCAATAGAGCAAATATTGGCGGTTGCCATCCAGGTGCTTGAAGCGGCTGTTCAGGGCATAGAACGGCACGGCCTGGACTTCGATGCCGTCGAGTTGCAGGGGCGCGTCTTCCTGGGCATCGGGGTGGCGGATATCGATGACGATCTGGCCCGGCAGGGCTTCGGCAAGCTCTTCGACCTGCACGTCCTGGCCCAGTTCATCGATCACGTTGTCGATGGAGATGTAGCGGGCACGCTCCAGGGCGCGCTCCAGCACCTGCATGTCGAACTGCTTCTCTTCGTGATCGACGCGATGGCGCTTGGCGCAGGTGGTCGGGTTCACCGAGATCACACCGCAATATTCCGGCATATGCTTGGCGAACTCGGCGGTACCGATCTGGTAGGCCTGGTCGATGATGTCCTGCTTGTGGCTGGCCAGCAGCGGACGCAGCACCAGCTTGTCGGTGGCCGAGTCGATCACCGCGAGGTTCGGCAGGGTCTGGCTGGACACCTGGGAAATCGCCTCGCCGGTCACCAGCGCATCGATCTCCAGGCGGTCGGCAACGCGGGCGGCAGCGCGCAGCATCATGCGCTTGAGGGTCACGCCCATATAGCTGTTGTCGACCTTGCCGAGGATCTCGCCAACCACTTCCTCGAACGGCACGCTGACGAACAGCACGCGCTGGCTGCTGCCGTATTTCTTCCACAGGTAGTGGGCGACTTCCATCACCCCCAGCTCGTGGGCACGGCCACCCAGGTTGAAGAAGCAGAAGTGGGTCATCAGGCCGCGGCGCATCATCTGGAAGGCCGCGACGGTAGAGTCGAACCCGCCGGACATCAGTACCAGGGTCTGCTCCAGCGCGCCCAGCGGGTAGCCGCCGATACCCTTGTGCTGGTTGTGGATCACGTAGAGGCGTTTGTCGCGGATCTCGATGCGCACTTCCACTTCGGGATTGCGCAGGTCGATGCCGGCAGCACCGCACTGCTGGCGCAACTGGCTGCCCACGTAGCGATCGACGTCCATCGAGGTGAAATCATGGTGGCCGCCGCGCTTGCAGCGCACGGCGAAGCGCTTGCCGGCCAGCAGGTAGCCGAAGTGGGTCTTGCACTTGGCGACGATATCGTCGAAGTCGCCCAGCGGGTATTCGTCCACCTGGAGGAAATGCGCGATGCCCGGCATGCAGGTCAGGCGCTCGGTGATCTCGCGCAGCACTTTCTCGTCCTCGACGCGGGTAACCACTTCGAGGTTGTCCCAGACACCATCGACCTTGACCTCGGGGTCGAGCTCACGCAGCACGGCGCGGATATTGCGGCCGAGCTGACGGATGAACCGCTTGCGCACCGGGCGGCTCTTGATGGTGATTTCTGGAAAGACTTTGACGATCAGTTTCATGGAAAACAGCGCGCGAGCGGCCAGCCGAAAAAGGGGGGCGCGGATTATAGCGGAAATTGCTCAAGGTTTGACCAACTTTTGTCCGATGACCTTAATGCGCACCAAATTGGTTCAACTGCGTAATTCGCCGCATCTAAAGAGTGCAGAAAAAAACCACATTTCTTACAGAATCGGCTTAAACGCGAGAAAAGGGGGCATAAATCCCGTTTTCGGGCACTGGCATGCAATTTGCTCCCTTGTGAGGCAGGTTGCCTTGGTCGAGTATTCCGGCCCGGCATCACCCAAATTCAAGGGCTGCACAGGCAAGCTCTACCCCACCCGGAGGACACCATGTCGAAGTCGGTTCAACTCATCAAAGATCATGACGTTAAATGGATTGATCTGCGCTTCACTGACACCCGCGGCACCCAGCACCACGTCACCATGCCAGCCCGTGACGCGCTGGAAGACGACTTCTTCGAAGTCGGCAAGATGTTCGACGGTTCCTCCATCGCTGGCTGGAAAGGCATCGAAGCCTCCGACATGATCCTGATGCCGGTCGACGAAACCGCCGTCCTGGACCCGTTCACCGAAGAGCCGACCCTGATCCTGGTCTGCGACATCATCGAACCTTCGAGCATGCAAGGCTACGATCGCGACCCACGTGCGATCGCCAAGCGCGCCGAAGAGTACCTGAAGAGCACCGGCATCGGTGACACCGCCTTCGCAGGCCCGGAGCCTGAGTTCTTCATCTTCGACGAAGTGAAGTTCAAGTCCGACATCTCCGGCTCGATGTTCAAGATCTTCTCCGAGCAAGGCTCCTGGATGTCCGACCAGGACGTCGAAGGCGGCAACAAGGGCCACCGTCCAGGCGTCAAGGGCGGCTACTTCCCTGTTCCACCGTTCGACCACGACCACGAAATCCGTACCGCCATGTGCAACGCACTGGAAGAGATGGGCCAGACCGTCGAAGTCCACCACCACGAAGTGGCGACTGCCGGCCAGAACGAAATCGGCGTCAAGTTCAACACCCTGGTGAAGAAGGCCGACGAAGTCCAGACCCTGAAGTACGTCGTGCACAACGTTGCCGATGCCTACGGCCGCACCGCGACCTTCATGCCGAAGCCGCTGTACGGTGACAACGGCTCGGGCATGCACGTGCACATGTCGATCTGGAAAGAAGGCAAGAACACCTTCTCCGGCGAAGGCTATGCCGGCCTGTCCGACACCGCCCTGTACTTCATCGGCGGCATCATCAAGCACGGCAAGGCGCTGAACGGCTTCACCAACCCTTCGACCAACTCCTACAAGCGTCTGGTCCCAGGCTTCGAAGCCCCGGTCATGCTGGCCTACTCGGCTCGCAACCGTTCCGCCTCGATCCGCATTCCTTACGTCGGCAGCCCGAAAGCCCGCCGTATCGAAGCCCGCTTCCCGGATCCGGCTGCCAACCCGTACCTGGCCTTCGCTGCCCTGCTGATGGCCGGCCTGGACGGCATCCAGAACAAGATCCACCCAGGCGACGCAGCGGACAAGAACCTGTACGACCTGCCACCAGAAGAAGCCAAGGAAATCCCGCAAGTCTGCGGCAGCCTGAAAGAGGCCCTGGAAGAACTGGACAAAGGCCGTGCGTTCCTGACCAAGGGCGGCGTGTTCTCCGACGACTTCATCGATGCCTACATCGCTCTGAAATCCGAGGAAGAAATCAAGGTCCGTACCTTCGTACACCCACTGGAATACGACCTGTACTACAGCTGCTAATCCAGTGACGCACGCGCAAGCGGCGTAAGTGTGAAAAGGCCTCCTTCGGGAGGCCTTTTTCTTACAGGCTTCAGCTCCAGAGCTGATAGTCCAGCGTTTCCCTCTCCACCATGCTGGTCCGCTCCCACTCAGCGAGACCCTGCCATGATCAAACGTCTCTTCCTTGTCGGTTCACTGGCCCTGATCGGCGCCTGCTCCAGTGCTCCCGCCACCAAGCCCGTCGATGCACAGCTCCTGCTGCGCACCAGCACCGCCTGGGACGGCTCGCCGTATCCCGACTACCCCGCAGGCAGCCCCGAACTCAGCCTGCTGAAGATCCGTATCGCTCCCGATACCTCCCTGGACTGGCATAGTCATCCTGCACCCAATGCTGGCTACCTGCTGGCGGGCGAGTTGCGCGTCGAAACCCGCGACGGTCGCGAAAAGCGCCTGCGCGCTGGCGAGGCCCTCGCGGAAGTTACCGGCGTAGTCCACCGCGGCCACGCCGGCAGCCGCGGCGCAGAGCTGGTCGTTTTCTATGCGGGCAGCCCGGGCCTGCCTCTTTCCGTGATCGCGGCGCAAGAGGAGCAGGCATTACCTGCACGTTGATCCCAGGCCAGCAACAAGCTTCAAGCGACAAGAAAAAGCAGTCGGCAGCACAGCTTTTTCTTGCGACTTGCAGCTTGAAACTTGGAATTAAGAAAAGGCCTCCCACGGGAGGCCTTTTTCGTACAAGCATCGGCGCTTCCACTGATGTGAAGTCTCTTCCCCCTCGCCCATGCTGGCCCGCTCACTCAAGCGAGGCTGCCCTATGCGATTTATCCTGTTACTCCCCTTGTCGCCCTGATCGGATACAGCGCCCCATCAGTCGCTGGCGAACTGCTCTTTGACGACCTGACCCTCCACGAGGTCGCGCCTCCAGTCGACATACCACCGGAAGTGACCAGACTTATGCGCGTGATCGAGCAGCGAAACGACACCGCTCGCTTGGTGGCGATTTACAAATCGAAGGCTCGCTTGCCCCTCGAGGACCTCAAGCGTGAACAGGAAGTCATCGCCAGTGCCGTCGAGGCGGGCAAGCGTCATGGCTTGAGCGAGGACCGCGTGCGCACCTTCTTTGCCGATCAGATAAAAGCCAGCAAATTTGTCCAGTCCGCCGTCATGACCAACGGGCTATTCGAGAAGCTACCTGACCTCGCCCCCGGAGAAGATCTCGCTTCACTGCGTATCGTTCTCGACCAGATGCAGGAAGAGCTGCTGTCCAGCCTCGCTGCCTTCGATAACGCCAACTACCGGGAGCGATGCCGCATCCTGGTTGGCACCGCACTGGAAAGCAAGAAAAGACAAAAGGGATATCCGCTGATGATGATGGCCGCAACGGCCCAAGCCACCCTCAGCCTGTGCAAAAGCGATTGAGTCCAGGCCAATGCTCTATATTGGTGCGCATAATCATGCGCACCTTCAAACTCCATCCCATTTTGGGTCACAAAATCTCCACTAGCAGGGCTTTGTAGACTTTTTTCGGGCAAACCCAAGGCGTATTACCGGGATTTCCGCTTCTTTTCGGAGCCTTGGTTTGCTTTTTGCATTTTCATCGGATCAGCGAATGACCAGCGTTCGCGCCCCTGGCCGGAGCCGGGTCCGACATGTGCCAAAAGAGGTCAAAGACGCCACATGACCATCAGCGATGCACTGCACCGATTACTACTGGACAACCTGACCACCGCTACCATCCTGCTCAACGCCGAACTGCGCCTTGAGTACATGAACCCGGCGGCGGAGATGCTGCTGGCGATCAGCGGCCAGCGTAGCCATGGCCAGTTCATCAGCGAACTCTTCACCGAGTCCAGCGAGGCCCTGAACTCGCTGCGCCAGGCGGTGGAGCACGCGCACCCCTTCACCAAGCGCGAGGCCCAGCTCACCTCGTTGACCGGGCAAAGCCTGACCGTCGACTACGCCGTTACGCCGATCCTCAGCAACGGGCGCACCCTGCTGCTGCTCGAAGTGCATCCCCGCGACCGTCTGCTGCGCATCACCAAGGAAGAGGCCCAGCTGTCCAAGCAGGAAACCACCAAGATGCTGGTGCGCGGCATGGCCCACGAGATCAAGAACCCGCTCGGCGGAATCCGCGGTGCCGCCCAGTTGCTGGCCCGCGAACTACCCGACGAAGGGCTCAAGGACTACACCAACGTCATCATCGAAGAGGCCGACCGCCTGCGTAACCTGGTAGACCGCATGCTCGGCTCGAACAAGCTGCCGATGCTGGCCCTGACCAACATCCACGAAGTGCTGGAACGGGTATGCAGCCTGGTCGAGGCGGAAAGCCAGGGTGGCATCACTTTGGTGCGCGACTACGACCCGAGCCTGCCGGACGTGCTGATTGACCGCGAACAGATGATCCAGGCGGTACTCAACATCGTCCGCAACGCCATGCAGGCCATCAGCGCGCAGAACGAACTGCGCCTGGGGCGCATCACCCTGCGCAGCCGGGCCATGCGCCAGTTCACCATCGGCCATGTGCGCCATCGCCTGGTGGCCAAGGTCGAGATCATCGACAACGGCCCCGGCATTCCTGCGGAACTGCAGGACACCCTCTTCTATCCCATGGTCAGCGGCCGCCCGGACGGTACCGGGCTGGGCCTGGCCATCACCCAGAACATCATCAGCCAGCACCAGGGCCTGATCGAGTGTGACAGCCACCCGGGCCACACCACCTTCTCGATCTTCCTGCCACTGGAACAAGGAGCCGCTTCCTCATGAGCCGTAGTGAAACTGTCTGGATCGTCGATGACGACCGCTCTATCCGCTGGGTCCTGGAAAAAGCCTTGCAACAGGAAGGCATGAATACCCAGAGCTTCGACAGTGCCGATGGCGTCATGAGCCGCCTGGCCCGCCAGCAGCCGGACGTAATCATTTCCGACATCCGCATGCCGGGCGCCAGTGGCCTCGACCTGCTGGCACAGATCCGCGAGCAGCACCCGCGCCTGCCGGTGATCATCATGACCGCACATTCCGACCTGGACAGCGCGGTGGCTTCCTACCAGGGCGGCGCGTTCGAGTACCTGCCCAAGCCCTTCGACGTGGACGAAGCAGTGTCGCTGGTCAAGCGCGCCAACCAGCATGCCCAGGAACAACAGGGCATGGACGTCGCCCCGGCCCTGACCCGTACCCCGGAAATCATCGGCGAAGCGCCGGCGATGCAGGAGGTGTTCCGTGCCATCGGGCGCCTGAGCCATTCCAACATCACCGTGTTGATCAACGGCGAATCCGGGACCGGCAAGGAGCTGGTGGCCCATGCCCTGCATCGCCACAGCCCACGCGCGAGCGCGCCGTTCATCGCCCTGAACATGGCCGCGATTCCCAAGGACCTGATGGAATCCGAGCTGTTCGGCCACGAGAAAGGCGCCTTCACCGGCGCTGCCAACCTGCGCCGTGGCCGCTTCGAGCAGGCCGACGGCGGCACCCTGTTCCTCGACGAGATCGGCGACATGCCGGCCGACACCCAGACCCGCCTGCTGCGCGTCCTTGCCGACGGCGAGTTCTACCGGGTCGGCGGGCACACGCCGGTCAAGGTCGATGTGCGCATCATTGCAGCGACCCACCAGAACCTGGAAACGTTGGTACAGGCCGGCAAGTTCCGGGAAGACCTGTTCCACCGCCTCAACGTGATCCGCATCCATATTCCGCGCCTGGCCGATCGTCGCGAGGACATCCCGGCCCTGGCCCGTCACTTCCTCGGGCGCGCCGCCCAGGAACTGGCAGTGGAACCCAAGCTGCTCAAGCCGGAAACCGAGGAATTCATCCGCAACCTTCCCTGGCCGGGCAACGTGCGCCAGCTGGAGAATACCTGCCGCTGGATCACGGTCATGGCCTCCGGCCGCGAAGTCCATGTCGGTGACCTGCCGCCGGAGCTGCTGAGCCTGCCACAGGACGCCGCCCCGGTAACCAACTGGGAACAGGCGCTGCGCCAGTGGGCGGACCAGGCGCTGTCGCGAGGCCAGTCGAGCCTGCTCGACAGCGCCGTGCCGAGCTTCGAGCGAATCATGATCGAGACTGCTCTCAAGCACACCGCCGGCCGCCGCCGGGATGCCGCCGTACTGCTGGGCTGGGGCCGCAATACCCTGACCCGGAAGATCAAGGAACTGGGCATGAAGGTGGACGGTGCCGACGATGGGGACGACGAAGAGTCCTGAACCGACGCAGCGAAATGATCGCGGGGCCGCCGCCTGACACGGAACATCGTGCCAGGCGCCGGCCCCGCGGTCGTTTCAGCCGGGGCACGGCGCGAATGCCCCATTCATGAACCGAAATTGCGCCGCGCGCACCGCCTGAAGGCAAAAATCATCAGCAATCTGCTGAAAATCCCCTTTAATCTGCCCGAAACCCTTGATCCAAGGCGGTTTTGAAAAGTTGGCACAGCGCCTGCATTAGTACAGACATCTCCTGTTTTGGGGGCCTTGGTACAGGCAGGCCGGGGATTCCCCTCTTTTATTCGTGCAGTCTCACCTGCACACGCCAGCGGTCCTCCACTGACTCTCCCGCCCAGCGGGCCTGCAGTGGACGGGCCGCCACCAGGCTCAGCAACAGACCCTGATCGGTCTTGCGCAGCCGCCAGCTCACCGGCTTGTCGCCGAAGCTCAGCTGGCCCTTCCCCGCCTTCCCCTCCGCATCGAACAGCAGTGCCACGGTACCGTCGACGGTTTCGCCGTGCAGCCTGGGTTCCTCGTTGAACCAAAGGTCCAATCCGCCAGTAACCACTTCCACCTGTTCCAGCACCCGGGGCTCGGGCGCGGTCAGGCGGCCGATCATCAGGCCCACCAGCATGCCGAACAGGGCGAGGGAAAACAGGACCCGCGGCCAGGATTTCGAACGCGGGTCCGGCTCGTCGGGGGTAGAATGCGCGTCATCTTTATGCTCGGAGCCGTGCATGTTTCACGTGATCCTTTTTCAACCGGAAATTCCACCCAATACCGGCAACATTATCAGGCTCTGCGCCAACAGCGGCTGCGACCTGCACCTGATCGAGCCGATCGGCTTCGAACTGGACGACAAGCGCCTGCGCCGGGCCGGCCTGGACTACCACGAGTACGCCACCCTGAAGCGCCATGTCGACCTCGCCTCGTGCCTGGAAAGCCTGGGCCAGCCGCGCTTGTTTGCCTTCACCACCAAGGGCTCGCAGCCCTTCCATGAAGTGGCGTTCGAGCCGGGCGATGCGTTTCTGTTCGGGCCGGAGAGCCGTGGTTTGCCGGCAGAGGTACTGGATGCGCTCGAGAGCGGCCAGCGCCTGCGCCTGCCGATGCGCCCGGGCTGCCGCAGCCTGAACCTGTCCAACACCGTCGCCGTGGCCGTCTACGAGGCCTGGCGCCAGCAAGGTTTCGCCTGAAAGAGCATCGCTGGCAAGCCAGCTCCCACAGGGTTACGCGATCCCTGTGGGAGCTGGCTTGCCAGCGATGAGGCCCTCAACCCCACCACAAATCCCACCTGCATAAAAAAACGCCCCGAAGGGCGCTTTCTCGAACCACCATCGCTTACTGCAGCGAAGGCGCTTCGCCGGCTTCCTGCATGCGCTGCATTTCCTGCGCGTACAGGGCGTCGAAGTTGACCGGAGACAGCATCAGCGCCGGGAACGAACCGCGGGTGACCAGGCTGTCCAGCGCTTCGCGAGCGTACGGGAACAGGATGTTCGGGCAGAACGCGCCCAGGGTGTGGCTCATCGAGGCCGCATCCAGGTTCTTGATCAGGAAGATACCGGCCTGCTGGACTTCAGCGATGAAGGCCACTTCGTCACCGTTCTTCACGGTCACCGACAGAGTCAGGACGACCTCGTGGAAGTCGCCTTCCAGGCCTTTCTGCTTGGTGTTCAGGTCAAGGGAAACGCTCGGTTCCCACTGCTGACGGAAGATCGCCGGGCTTTTCGGCGCTTCGAACGACAGGTCACGCACGTAGATGCGCTGCAGGGAGAATTGCGGTGCGCTGTCTTCGGCAGCGCCGTTGTTTTGCTCGGTCATGACAGATCCTTCTTTGCAGGGTCTTTAGAGGGTTTGGGATTCACGCCTGGAGCAGGGCGTCGAGCTTGCCGGCGCGCTCCAGTGCATAAAGATCGTCGCAACCGCCGACGTGGGTTTCGCCGATCCAGATCTGCGGCACCGAGGTGCGCCCGGCCTTCCGGGTCATCTCTGCGCGAACCTGGGGCTTGCCGTCGACCTTGATCTCTTCGAAGGCAATGTTCTTGCTCGCCAGCAGTTGCTTGGCACGCATGCAGTACGGGCAGTAGTCGCTGGAATAGACGATGACCGGCTTCATGTCACTTCACCAGCGGCAGGTTGTCGGCTTTCCAGCTGGACACACCGCCGGACAGCTTGGCGGCGGTGAAGCCGGCCTTGAGCAGGTCGCGGCAGATGGTGCCGGAATGCTGGCCCATGTTGTCGACGATGATCAGGGTCTTGCTGCCTTTGTGCTTTTCCAGCTCGCCGATGCGGGCTGCGAACTTGTCCTGCGGGATGTTGATCGCGCCAACGATGTGGCCTGCCGAGTAGTCCTTGCTGGGACGGATATCGATCACCACGGCCTTGTCGCCGTTGACCAGTGCGGTCAGCTCGCCGTTGCTCAGGCTGCGGCCGCCTTTGCGGGCCTCGTAGACGATCAGCAGAACCAGCAGAACCAGGAAAAGTGCAACCAGCAGGTAGTGATTTGTCGCGAATTCAATCAGATGAGCAACCATCGGAGGGTGTTCCAGGTCATTAAAAATGGCGGCCAGTATACACAGCAGCAATGGGCCGCCAAAGCCTGCTGCGTGGGGTAAACGACAGTAATTCTCATCATGACAATACTGTCTGTCGGGACGACCGTCGCTCAAGGGACGCGGAATTCGTCAAGACTGGCCAATTTGCCCTAAAATGCGCACCTTTCTCATCTACAACCGTGAGTAGATTTTGATGACGAGCACGCCCAAGCCTTTGGTCCTGATCATCCTGGATGGTTTCGGTCACAGCGAAAGCCCCGAGTACAACGCCATCTTCGCCGCCAACACGCCGGTCTACGATCGCCTGCGCGCTACCCGGCCGCATGGCCTGATCTCCGGCTCCGGCATGGACGTCGGGCTGCCCGACGGGCAGATGGGCAACTCGGAAGTCGGCCACATGAACCTCGGCGCCGGCCGGGTCGTGTACCAGGACTTCACCCGCGTGACCAAGGCCATTCGCGACGGCGAGTTCTTCGAGAACCCGGTGCTGACCGGTGCCGTCGACAAAGCCGTGGGTGCCGGCAAGGCCGTGCACATCCTTGGCCTGCTCTCCGACGGTGGCGTGCACAGCCATCAGGATCACCTGGTGGCGATGGCCGAACTGGCCGCGCAGCGGGGTGCCGAGCGCATCTACCTGCACGCCTTCCTCGACGGCCGCGACACCCCGCCACGCAGCGCGCAATCGTCCATCGAACTGCTCGACGCCACCTTCGCCAAACTGGGCAAGGGCCGCATCGCCAGTATCATCGGCCGCTACTACGCAATGGACCGCGACAACCGCTGGGACCGCGTCAGCGCCGCCTACAACCTGATCGTCGACAGCGTTGCCGACTACAGCGCCGACAGTGCCCTGGCCGGCCTCGAAGCCGCCTACGCCCGCGACGAGAGCGACGAATTCGTCAAGCCCACGCGCATCGGCGAAGCCGTGAAGGTCGAGGACGGCGACGCCGTGATCTTCATGAACTTCCGCGCCGACCGCGCCCGCGAGCTGTCCCGCGTGTTCGTCGAGCCGGACTTCAACGAATTCCCCCGTGCACGCCTGCCGAAGCTGGCGGCCTACATCGGCCTGACCCAGTACTCGGCGAAAATCCCGGCCCCGGCGGCCTTCGCCCCGGCCAGCCTGCACAACGTGCTTGGCGAGTACCTGGCCAACAACGGCAAGACCCAGCTGCGCATCGCCGAAACCGAGAAGTACGCACACGTCACCTTCTTCTTCTCGGGCGGTCGCGAAGAGCCGTTCCCCGGCGAAGAACGCATCCTGATCCCGTCGCCGAAGGTCGCCACCTATGACCTGCAACCGGAAATGAGCGCGCCGGAAGTCACCGACCGCATCGTCGAGGCCATCGAGCAACAGCGCTACGACGTGATCGTGGTCAACTACGCCAACGGCGACATGGTCGGCCATACCGGCGTGTTCTCGGCTGCGGTAAAGGCCGTCGAGGCCCTGGACACCTGTATCGGTCGCATCACCGAGGCGCTGGACAAGGTCGGTGGCGAAGCGCTGATCACCGCCGACCACGGCAACGTCGAGCAGATGGAAGACGAATCCACCGGCCAGGCGCACACGGCGCACACCACCGAGCCGGTGCCCTTCATCTATTACGGCAAGCGTGACCTGAAGGTCCGCGAGGGCGGCGTGCTGGCGGACGTGGCGCCGACCATGCTGACCCTGATGGGCATGGAGATTCCGGCGGAGATGACTGGCACCTCGATCCTCGTCAAAGCCTGATTTCGCCCAGGAGGGCCTCATCGCTGGCAAGCCAGCTCCCACCCTTGTGGGAGCTGGCTTGCCAGCGATGAGGCCCGCAAGATCCCCGGAATTCCAGACAAACGCCCCCAAGGGGCGTTTTTTTTGCCGCCAGCGGCGGGCATACTAGGCCGGTCTCCATCCCCTGGTTATCGCCATTCCATGCTTCGCGCCCTGATCCTCCTAGCCCTGACCTGCCTGCTCGGCCCGGCTTTCGCCGACGAGCGCGCGCAAACCCAGCAGCAACTGGACGCCACACGCCAGGACATCGCCGAGCTGAAAAAGAAGCTCGGTGCGCTGCAGGAAGAAAAATCCGGTGTGCAGAAAGACCTGCGCAGCACCGAAACCGATATCGGCAAGCTGGAGAAGCAGGTAGAGGAGCTACAGAAAGAACTAAAAAAGACCGAGGGCGAACTGGAGCGCCTCGACACTGAAAAGAAGACTCTCCAGTCCGCCCGCACCGAACAGCAACGCCTGATCGCCATCCAGGCCCGCTCCGCCTATCAGAACAACGGTCGTGAGGAATACCTCAAGCTGCTGCTCAACCAGCAGAACCCGGAAAAGTTCGCCCGCACGCTCACCTATTACGATTACCTGAGCAAAGCTCGCCTGGAACAATTGCGCAGCTTCAACGAGACCCTGCGCCAGTTGGCTAACGTCGAGAAAGACATTGCCCAGCAGCAGGCCCAACTGCTGGTCCAGCAAGGCACCCTCGACGCCCAGCGCCAGGATCTGGAAAAGACCCGCGCCGAACGCCAGGAAATCCTCGCCAGGCTCAACAGCAACCTGAAGACCAACGACCAGAAGCTGGCTGCCCGCGAGCAGGAGCAGGCCGAGCTGGGCAAGGTGCTCAAGACTATCGAGGAAACCCTGGCACGCCAGGCTCGCGAGGCCGAGGAAGCGCGCCAGCGCGCCCTTGCCGAGCAGGAAGCCGAGAAGAAACGCCAGCGCGAGGCCGCCCTCGCCGCCCGCGAATCGTCGCGCAACACCCAGGACGACGAGCCGAAAAGGCCGCTGCGCACGCCCGGCCCGCTGGTGTCCAGCGACGGAGCGGTCTACGGCGGCGCATTTTCTGCAGCAAGGGGCAAACTTCCGTGGCCGGTCAATGGTCGATTGTTGGCGCGCTTCGGTGAAAGCCGCGGGGACGATGCCCGGGCCAAATGGGACGGGGTGATGATCAGCGCTTCGGCCGGCAGCCAGGTTCATGCGGTACACGGTGGCCGCGTGGTATTCGCCGACTGGTTGCGCGGGGCCGGACTTCTGGTCATTCTCGACCATGGTAACGGTTACCTCAGCCTCTACGGTCATAACCAGACCCTGCTCAAGGGCGCTGGTGACATCGTCAAGGCCGGCGAAGCGATCTCCACCGTTGGCAACAGCGGTGGCCAGAGTACGCCGGCGTTGTACTTCGCCATCCGCCAGCAGGGCCAGCCGACCGACCCGACGCAGTGGTGCCGCGGTCAAGGATAGGTTTACCTTTTTTCACGCGCCTGCCGCACAGCGCGGCGCGAGGCTCCTTTCGGGGCTCACACAGGATCAGGAGTTCGTTCGACATGCTGCATTCGCCTCGCCTTACCTCGCTGGCCCTGGCCGTCGCACTGGTCAGCGGCGCGTCACCGGCTTTCGCCGCCGAGCCGGCCAAGCTCGCGCCGGCGCTGGCGCCGACCACGGTCACCGGCAAGGCTCCGCTGCCGCTGGACGAGCTGCGCACCTTCGCCGAAGTCCTGGATCGGGTGAAAGCCGCCTACGTCGAGCCCGTGGATGACAAGACCCTGCTGGAAAACGCCATCAAGGGCATGCTCAGCAACCTCGACCCGCACTCCGCCTACCTCGGCCCGGAAGACTTCCAGGAACTGCAGGAAAGCACCAGCGGCGAATTCGGCGGCCTGGGTATCGAAGTCGGCCAGGAAGACGGCTTCGTCAAGGTCGTCTCGCCGATCGACGACACCCCGGCCTCCCGCGCCGGCATCGAGGCCGGCGACCTGATCGTCAAGATCAACGGCCAGCCGACCCGTGGCCAGACCATGACCGAAGCCGTGGACAAGATGCGCGGCAAGATCGGCGAGAAGATCACCCTGACCCTGGTCCGCGACGGCGGCAACCCGTTCGACGTGACCCTGGCCCGCGCCGTGATCCAGGTGAAGAGCGTGAAGAGCCAGTTGCTGGAATCCGGCTATGGCTACATCCGCATCACCCAGTTCCAGGTCAAGACCGGCGAGGAAGTCGGCAAGGCACTGGCCAAACTGCGCAAGGACAACAACGGCAAGCTGCGCGGCATCGTCCTGGACCTGCGCAACAACCCGGGCGGCGTGCTGCAATCGGCGGTGGAAGTGGCCGACCACTTCCTGACCAAGGGCCTGATCGTCTACACCAAGGGCCGCATCGCCAACTCCGAGCTGCGCTTCTCCGCCGACCCGGCCGATGCCAGCGAAGGCGTACCGCTGGTGGTGCTGATCAACGGCGGCAGCGCCTCGGCCTCGGAGATTGTCGCCGGCGCCCTGCAGGACCAGAAACGTGGCGTGCTGATGGGTACCGACAGCTTCGGCAAGGGCTCGGTGCAGACCGTGCTGCCGCTGAACAACGACCGCGCCCTGAAGATCACCACTGCGCTGTACTACACCCCAACGGCCGCTCGATCCAGGCCCAGGGCATCGTCCCGGACATCGAGGTGCGCCAGGCCAAGGTCACCAGCGAGCAGGACACCGAGAACTTCAAGGAAGCCGACCTGCAAGGCCACCTCGGCAATGGCAACGGCGGCGCCGACCGGCCGTCCGGCAGCAAGGCAGCGGGCAAGAAGGAACGTCCGCAAGACGGTGACTTCCAGCTCAGCCAGGCCCTCAGCCTGCTCAAGGGACTGAGCATCACCCGCGACAAGTGATGCAGGCGTTCTGTCTCGCCCTTCTCTGCCTGCTGGCCGGCGTCGCCCATGGTGCGCCGGCCCAGCAGCAGCGGGCCTACCTCAGCGTGATCATCGACGACCTCGGGCAGAATCCGGCCCGGGACTCACGCACCCTCGCCCTGCCCGGCCCGGTGACCATGGCGATCATGCCGGACACGCCCCACGCTACCGACTTCGCGCGCCAGGCGCACAAGGCCGGGCGCACGGTGATCCTGCACATGCCCATGGACCCGGCCACCGGCCCCTACGCCTGGCACCCCGGCACTCCGCTGCCGGAACTGGAACAGCGCCTGAACGCCGCGCTGGCGAAGGTTCCGTACGCTGCCGGGGTCAACAACCACATGGGCAGCCGCATGACCGCGCAGCCTGAGGCCATGGCCTGGCTGATGGGCGAGTTGCAGCGGCGTGAGCTGTTCTTCGTCGACAGCCGCACCAGCGCCGCTACCGTAGCGGCGGCCAAGGCCCAGGCGCTGGGTCTGGCGAGCCTGTCGCGGGATGTCTTCCTCGATGACGTGCGGACCCCCGAGGCCATTGCCGGGCAACTGCGCATTGCCGTGGAGCTGGCCCACAGGCAGGGCACCGCGGTGGTGATCGGCCACCCTTATCCACAGACCCTGGACGTGCTGGAGCGCGAACTGCCCAAGCTCAAGGCCCAGGGCATCGAACTGATCGGCCTGCGGCAGATGATCGGCGAACGTAGCAACCGCGCCATGCCCGCCCATGGCAAGGGCGGGATCTACAGGTAACGGGCGTAGGTGGCGTCGAGGAAGCCATCCTGGCGCATCTGTTCCAGGGCGTCCTGCAGGCGCTTCACCACCTCCTCCGGCACGCTCGGGTTGAGCGCCAGATACAGCTCGGTGCCATTGAAGCGCAACACCGTCCTGAAGTCGGTCATGCCTATCTGCCGGGCCAGGTAGCGGCCAGCCGGGTCGCCGGTGGCCCAGAGGTCGATCTCGCCGTTGGAGAGCTTCTTCGCATTGTCCTGGTCACGCAGCACCAATACCGGCTTCAACCCCTGCTGCTGCAGGTTCTCGGCGATGGCATCACCCTTGTAGGCACCGATGCGCAGGCCCTTGGCCTGTTGCAGGTTATCCAGCCGGATCCGGCTGCTGGCGGGGGCCAGCAACACCCAGTCATCCGGGCCCAGCGGGCCGACCCACTTGAACAGCTTCTCGCGCTCGGGCGAACGGGCAAGGACGAACACGCCATGGTTCGGCGTGTCCCGGGCCTGCTGGTAGACCCGGGTCCAGGGAAAGCGCAGGGTCATGCTGTAGGGGATGTCGGCGCGGCGGAACATCTCCCGCACCAGGTCGGCGGCGATGCCCTGGATATCCGCCTCGTGGGCGAAGCTCTTGCCGTCGCGGGACATGTTGTAGGGCGGGAAGTTTTCGGTCAGCAGGACCAGCGGCTCGCTGGCGTGGGCGGCGGTGGTCAGGGTGAGGAGGAAGAGGAGTCTGGTCAGCATCGGGAGGGATCTGGTTTGTTGGGGGATGCTGATGGCCTCATCGCTGCGGTGCGGCGGTCCGACAAGCCAGCTCCCACAGGTTCGTGTGGGAGCTGGCTTGCCAGCGATGAGGCCCTGAAGGTCAGCGCACGACGATCCCGCGCTGCGCCATATAGGCCTTGGCCTCCGGCACGGTGTACTCGCCGAAGTGGAAGATGCTCGCCGCCAGCACGGCACTGGCGTGCCCTTCCAGGATCCCGTCGGCCAGATGCTGCAGGTTGCCCACGCCACCGGACGCGATCACCGGAATGCCCAGTGCGTCGCTGATCGCCCGGGTCACACCCAGGTCGAAACCGCTCTTCATGCCGTCCTGGTCCATGCTGGTCAGGAGGATCTCGCCAGCACCCAGGCCTTCCATCTTCTTCGCCCACTCCACCGCATCCAGGCCGGTCGGCTTGCGCCCGCCGTGGGTGAAGATCTCCCAGCGCGGTTCTTCGCCCGGGCCGGAGACCTTCTTGGCGTCGATGGCCACAACGATGCACTGCGAGCCGAAATGCGCCGCCGCTTCGCCGACGAACTCCGGATTGAACACCGCCGCGGTGTTGATCGACACCTTGTCGGCCCCGGCATTGAGCAGGTTGCGGATGTCCTGCACGGTGCGCACGCCACCGCCCACGGTCAGCGGGATGAACACCTGGCTGGCCATGCGCTCGACGGTGTGCAGCGTGGTGTCACGGCCATCGACGCTGGCGGTGATGTCGAGGAAGGTGATCTCGTCGGCACCCTGCTCGTCGTAGCGACGGGCAATTTCCACCGGGTCGCCGGCGTCACGGATGTTCTCGAACTTGACGCCCTTGACGACCCGGCCGTTGTCCACGTCCAGGCAAGGGATGATGCGTTTGGCCAGGGCCATGGCGTTCTCCTCAGCCTTGGTAGCTGTCGCAGAAGGCCTGGGCCTCGGCGACGTCAAGGGTGCCTTCGTAGATGGCACGACCGGTGATGGCGCCGATGATGCCCGGTGTCCTGGCGTCCAGCAGGGCCTTGATGTCGCCCAGGTTGTGGATGCCGCCGGAGGCGATCACCGGGATCTTCGTGGCTTCGGCCAGGGCCTTGGTGAAGGGCACGTTGCAGCCCTGCATCATGCCGTCCTTGGCGATGTCGGTGTAGACGATCGCCGAGACGCCGTCGGCCTCGAAGCGCCTGGCCAGATCGATGACCTGCACCGAGCTGACCTCGGCCCAGCCGTCGGTGGCGACGAAGCCGTCTTTCGCGTCCAGGCCAACGATGACCTTGCCCGGGAAGGCCTTGCACGCCTCGGCGACGAATTCAGGCTGCTTGACCGCCTTGGTGCCGATGATCACGTAGCTGACGCCGGCCTTTACGTAGTGTTCGATGGTTTCCAGCGAGCGGATGCCGCCGCCGATCTGGATCGGCAGCTCCGGGTAGCGCCTGGCGATGGCGGTGACCACCTCGCCGTTGACCGGCTGGCCTTCGAAGGCGCCGTTCAGATCGACCAGATGCAGACGACGGCAGCCACCTTCAACCCATTTGGCGGCCATGCTCACCGGGTCGTCGGAGAATACGGTGGAATCTTCCATGCGGCCCTGGCGCAGACGTACGCAGGCACCGTCCTTGAGATCGATAGCGGGGATAATCAGCATCTGGAAAACCTGTCTAATCGGTAAACGGTGAGCCCGGGAAGTCAGTTCTTCTCGAGCGCCCACAGGTCGACTTCAATGCTCTCGAAGCGCTCCTTGAGCTGCGTCTGAACATCGAAGATCGCCCGGTTGTAGTAGTGCGGCGCAATATCCCTGGCGAACAGCTCGAGCACCTCGGCCACTTCGAACGAGCCCAGTTGCAGCTCGAAACGGTCTTCGAGGAAGCGCTTGAGGGTGTCCAGCGCCTCGCGCTCCTGTTCGGGCGCGAGGGTGATGGCCGGGGTCTTGCTGCGCGAGCGGTTCATTACCAGCGGCCATCCCAGGCGGCGAAGTTCTGCAACAGTTGCAGGCCGTGGGTGTGGCTCTTTTCCGGGTGGAACTGGGTGGCGAAGCGCGAGCCTTCGGCCAGTACCGCAGCGAAATCGACGCCATAGTGACCGCGACCGACCACCTGGGACGGCTTGCCGGACTCGATGTAGTAGCTGTGCACGAAGTAGAAGCGCGCGCGGTCCGGGATATCGTGCCAGAGCGGGTGATCGATCACCTGGCTGACCTCGTTCCAGCCCATGTGCGGCACCTTCAGGTGCTCGCCGTCTTCATGCAGGTCCTTGCCGAACAGACGCACCTGGCCGGGGAACATGCCGATGCAGTCGACACCGTCGTTCTCCTCGCTGTGGTCCAGCAGGGCCTGCATGCCGACGCAGATACCGAGGAACGGGCGGTCCTGGCTGACTTGCTTGACCAGGCTGTCGAAGCCCAGGCGGCGGATCTCGGCCATGCAGTCGCGAATCGCGCCGACACCAGGGAAGACCACCCGGTCGGCTTCACGGATTACCGCAGCATCGCTGGTGATCAGCACCTTGCCGGCGCCGACGTGCTCCAGGGCCTTGGCCACCGAGTGCAGGTTGCCCATGCCATAGTCGATAACGGCGACGGTCTGCATTACAGGCATCCCTTGGTGGAAGGCATCTGCCCGGCCATCCGCTCGTCCAGCTCGACAGCCATGCGCAGCGCGCGACCGAAGGCCTTGAACACGGTCTCGATCTGGTGGTGGGTGTTATGCCCGCGCAGGTTGTCGATATGCAGCGTGACGTTGGCGTGGTTGACGAAGCCCTGGAAGAACTCCTGGAACAGGTCCACATCGAAACCGCCCACGGTGGCGCGGGTGTAGGGCACGTGCATCTGCAGGCCGGGACGGCCGGAGAAATCGATCACCACCCGCGACAGCGCTTCGTCCAGCGGCACGTAGGCGTGGCCGTAGCGACGGATGCCTTTCTTGTCGCCGATGGCCTGGCTGAACGCCTGGCCCAGGGTGATACCGACGTCTTCGACGGTATGGTGGTCGTCGATATGCAGGTCGCCCTTGCACTCGATGTCCAGATCGATCAATCCATGACGGGAAATCTGATCCAGCATGTGCTCCAGGAAAGGCACGCCGATATCGAATCGGGCCTTGCCAGTGCCATCCAGGTTGATCGAGGCTTTGATCTGGGTTTCCAGAGTATTGCGCTCGACGGACGCCTTACGTTCGACCATCACCAGCTCCGCAAATCATTGGGCGAAAAAGGCGGTCATTATAGGCGCAGAACGTCGCATCTTGAAACGAAGATGACGTGTGGTGTTGGGGTTTTGCGCCCGATTTTCGGGCTGATGGGGAATTCGGGGGCCCAATCGCTGGCAAGCCAGCTCCCACAGGGACCCTGTGGGAGCTGGCTTGCCAGCGATTGGGCCGCAAGAGCGACCCAAATGCCCGAATCAGTGGAACAGAACGGCAGTCTTCTGCAGCGTCGCCCACACACCCCAGGCCAGCGGAATGCCCACGGCCAGCCAGGCCGCGATCACCAGCGGCAGGGTGCCGTCGGCAGCTTTCCACTCCAGCGCGGTGGTGTTGTCGGCGCCCTTGTCATGCCCCAGCGCCTGCTCGGCGGCCAGTTGTTCTTCGGTCATGAAGTACTTGTCGGCCACCGGACGCACCATCGCGTTGCAGATAAAGCCCAGCACCAGCAGGCCGGCGAGGATGTACAAGGTAATGTCGTAGGCCGCAGCCCGCTCCACGCCGATGCTCAGCTGGTACTCGCGCAGGTAGTTGACCAGCACCGGGCCGAGCACGCCCGCCGCGGCCCAGGCCGTCAGCAGGCGACCGTGAATCGCACCGACCATCTGCGTGCCGAACAGATCCGCCAGGTAGGCCGGCACGGTGGCGAAACCACCGCCGTACATCGACAGGATGATGCAGAACGCCGCCACGAACAGGGCGATGTTGCCCAGGTGGCCCATGTTCGGCACCAGCGCATACAGGGCGAAGCCCAGTGCGAAGAAGGCGAAGTAGGTGTTCTTGCGCCCGATATAGTCGGAGAACGACGCCCAGAAGAAGCGCCCGCCGATGTTGAACAGGCTGAGCAGGCCGGTGAAGCCGGCGGCGATCGCGGCGATCTGCGCCAGTTGCCCGGCGTCCAGTTCGCTGAAAGTCAGGTTGTTGCCCAGCAGCTTGCCGGCGAACACTTCCTGCAGCAGTGGCGACGCCATGCCGAGGATGCCGATACCGGCGGACACGTTCAGGCACAGTACCAGCCAGATCAGGGCGAACTGCGGGGTCTTCCAGGCCACGCTGACATGCACGTGACGGTGGGTGATCATCGAGTTGCTGGCCTTCTTCGCCGGAGCGGTCCAGCCTTCGGGCTTCCAGCCGGTCGGCGGAACGCGGTACGACAATGCGCCGCCGATCATGAAGATGAAGTAGATCACCGCCATCACCACGAAGCTCTGCCACACGCCGACGCCTTCAGGGCTGGCGAAGTGGTTCATCAGCGCCGCCGCCAGCGGAGCACCGACCATCGCACCACCACCGAAGCCCATGATCGCCATGCCGGTGGCCATGCCGCGCTTGTCCGGGAACCACTTGATCAGGGTCGATACCGGCGAGATATAGCCCAGGCCCAGGCCGATACCACCGATCACCCCCGAGCCCAGCCACATCAGCCAGATCTGGTGGGTGTACACGCCCAGCGCGGAAATCAGCAGGCCGCCGCACCAGCACAGCGCCGAGACCACACCGGCCTTGCGCGGCCCGGCATGTTCCAGCCAGCCGCCCCAGATAGCCGCCGAGCAGCCGAGGAAGATGAAGAACAGGGTGTAGATCCAGCCGAGCATGGAGATCGGCCAGTCGCAGGTCGAAGAGACCATCTGGGCGAAGAAGCCCATGTCCGGGGCGCAGGCCACCGGTGCGGTAATGCCGATCGCCTTCGACAGCGGCAGCCAGAACACCGAGAAGCCGTAGGCCATGCCGATGCACAGGTGGATGGCGAGTGCGGCCGGGGGTACCAGCCAGCGGTTGAAACCGGGTCGAGCGACGATGCGCTCCTTGGACAGGAAACCAGGCGCACTGGCGACGGCTCCCGCGGTGATGGTGCTCATTATTGTTTCCCTCGTAGATAGGTAGCCCCCGCAGGCCGAAACCGACGACCCCCGACTTTGGCGCACGCAGGCAACGAGTCGTTTTTCGGGCAGCCGGCCCTGTCGCGACAATCCGTCGCAGCAAGACCCGGGAACGGCTGCAAGAGTAGCATTTAGCTAGCTAACAAAAACCAATCTGACATCATGGTTTTTGTTGTAACTGAGACTTTTTTCCGTGGAACCGCAGGGCGCGGGAATGTCAAACCGGCCATTCACGGCAATCGCAGTGGCGAAGGCCGCAAGGCTATACTCTGCGGCTGACTTTTCAGACATCGACTTCAAAGGACCCGCCCATGAAAGCGTTCGGCAAAATCCTGGGGCTGGTGGTTCTCGGGCTGTTGCTGATCGTGGTGGCCGGCGGCTTCGCCCTGACCCACCTCTTCGATCCCAACGACTATAAAGACGAGATCCGCCAACTGGCTCGCGACAAGGCTCACGTCGAGCTGACCCTGAACGGCGATATCGGCTGGAGCCTGTTCCCCTGGCTAGGCCTGGAGTTGCACGAGGCGAGCATTGCCACGCTGAACAAGCCGGCCGAGCCGATCGCCGATCTGCAGATGCTCGGCCTGTCGGTGCGCGTGCTGCCGCTGCTGCGCCGTGAGGTGCAGATGAGCGATGTGCGGGTCGAGGGGCTGAACCTGAACCTGGTCCGTGACGAAAGCGGCCACGGCAACTGGGAAGACATCGGCAAGCCATTGCCGGCCAAGGCCCCGGCCGGCAGCACCGGCGAAACTGCGCCGGCCACCACTGCGTCGGCCGAGGGCGAAAGCAAGCCGGCCGCCAGCGAGCGCCCGCTCAAGCTGGATATCGACAGTCTCACCGTCAACAACGCCCGGGTGCAGTACAACGACGTGCGTAGCGGCCAGAGCTTCAGTGCCGAGAGCATCCAGTTGAGCACCGAAGCCGTGCACGACGGCGTGAATATCCCGCTGAAACTCACCGCTTTCCTCAGCTCCGGCCAACCCGTGCTGCGCGCGCGCATCGAGCTGGCCGGCGAAGCCCGCTTCGACCGCGCACTGCGTCGCTATCAACTGGAAGACATGAAGCTGCACGGCGAACTCTCCGGCGAGCCGCTGCAACAGAAAAGCATGACGTTCTCGGCCCAGGGCCAATTGCTCGCCGACCTGGCGGCCAATGTCGCCGAATGGAACGGCCTGAAGCTTTCGGCCAACCAGTTGCGTGCCCTCGGCGAGCTGCACGTGCGTGACCTGAGCAGCGAGCCGAAGGTCAGCGGCGGCATCTCCATTGCCCAGTTCGACCTGCGCAAGTTCCTCGACAGCGTTGGCGTCGTTCTGCCGCCGATGAAAGACCAGACGACCCTCACCGGCGTCGAACTGGTCGGCCGCATCGAAGGCACGAAGAACAGCCTTGCCCTGGAAGACCTGGCGCTGAAGCTGGACGACAGCACCTTCACCGGTCGCCTCGCGGTGGAAGACTTCGCCAAACAGGCGCTGCGCATCCAGTTGAAGAACGACAAGTTCGATGCCGACCGCTACCTGCTGGCCAAAAGCGACGACGCGGAGAACGCCAATGCTGCGCGCAAGGCCGAGGTTCAGAGCACGGAAGCCAGCGCCGTCGCCGGGCCGGGCACCTCGCCGCTGCCCGACGCACCGACCCAGGTCGCCTGGAGCAACGACAAGCTGCTGCCGGTGGACCGCCTGCGCGCCCTCGACCTGCAAGCCGACCTGAGTTTCGGCGTGCTCACCCTGGACCAGTTGCCGATCCAGAATGCCGAGCTCAAGGCCAGCGGCCAGGGTGGCCTGATTACCCTGCAAGTCCTGCGTGGCGGCCTTTACAACGGCACTTTCGATACCCATGGCACCCTCGACGTACGTCCGGCAGTGCCGCAGCTCGGCCTCACCGCGAAGATCAACCGGGTGCCGGTCGAGCATTTCATCAAGCACGACGGCAACACCCCGCCGGTGAAGGGCCTGCTCACCCTGGACAGCGACCTTACCGCCACCGGCAACAGCCAGAAAGCCCTGGTCGATACCCTCAACGGCAAGGCCAGCTTCGTTATCAACAACGGCGTGCTGGTCAACGCCAACCTCGAACAGCAACTGTGCCAGGGCATCGCCACCCTCAACCGCAAGACCCTGAGCGGCGAGCCACGGGGCAAGGACACGCCGTTCGAAGAACTGAAAGGCAGCCTGGTGCTGAGCAACGGCGTGGCCAGCAACCCCGACCTGAGGGCGCGCATCCCTGGCCTGACCGTCAACGGCAATGGCGACATCGACCTGCGCGTGCTGGGCATGGACTACCGCGTCGGCGTCATCGTCGAAGGCGACACCCGCGAAATGCCGGACCCGGCCTGCCAGGTCAACCAGCGCTACGTCGGCCTGGAGTTCCCGCTGCGCTGCCGCGGGCCGCTGGAACTGGGCGCACGCGCCTGCCGCATCGACAAGGACGGCGTCGGCAAGCTGGCCGGCCAGGCGCTGGGCAACCGCATCAACGAAAAACTCGAAGAGAAGCTGGGCGACAAGGTGAGTCCCGAGCTGAAGGACGCACTGAAGGGCCTGTTCAAACGATGACCCCCGAGCAGTTTTCCACCGCGGTACTCGACTGGTTCGACCGCCACGGCCGCCACGACCTGCCCTGGCAACAGGGCATCACGCCCTACCGGGTGTGGGTCTCCGAGATCATGCTGCAGCAGACCCAGGTCAGCACCGTGCTCAATTACTTCGGCCGCTTCATGGACGCCCTGCCGGATGTCCAGGCCCTGGCCGCGGCACCTGAAGACGAAGTGCTGCACCTGTGGACCGGGCTCGGCTACTACACCCGCGCGCGCAATCTGCAAAAGGCCGCCAGGATCGTCGTCGAACAGTACGGTGGCGAATTCCCCCGCGACGTCGAAAAGCTCACCGATCTGCCCGGTATCGGCCTGTCCACCGCCGGCGCTATCGCCAGCATCAGCATGGGCCTGCGCGCGCCGATCCTCGACGGCAACGTCAAGCGCGTCCTGGCGCGCTATACCGCGCAGGAAGGCTATCCCGGCGAGCCCAAGGTGGCGAAGGCGCTGTGGGCAAGCGCCGAGCGCTTCACACCGCACCAGCGGGTCAACGACTACACCCAGGCGATGATGGACCTCGGCGCCACCCTCTGCACCCGCAGCAAGCCCAGTTGCCTGCTGTGTCCGCTGAAGCGTGGTTGCGAGGCCCACATGCTCGGCCAGGAGACTCGCTACCCGCTGCCCAAGCCGCGCAAGGCCCTGCCACAGAAACGCACGCTGATGCCGCTGCTGGCCAATGACGAAGGCGCCATCCTGCTTTACCGGCGCCCTTCCAGCGGCCTCTGGGGCGGGTTGTGGAGCCTGCCGGAACTGGACGACCTGGACGACCTGGAACACCTCGCCGACCAGCACCGCCTGAACATCGAAACCCGCCGCGAACTGACGGGCCTGACCCACACCTTCAGCCATTTCCAGCTGGCCATCGAGCCGTGGCTGGTGCGCGTCGGCCAGCACGGCGACCACGTGGCCGAGGCCGACTGGCTCTGGTATAACCTCGCCACCCCGCCGCGCCTGGGGCTCGCCGCCCCGGTGAAGAAGCTGCTCAAACGCGCGGCCGACGAATTGATTGCAGGAGACTCGCGATGACCCGCACCGTTATGTGCCGCAAGTACAAAGAACAACTGCCTGGCCTTGAGCGTCCGCCGTATCCGGGGCCAAAGGGCCTCGATATCTACGAGCACATCTCGCAGAAGGCCTGGGCCGACTGGCAGAAGGAGCAGACCATGCTCATCAACGAGAAGCGCCTGAACATGATGAACGCCGAAGACCGCAAGTTCATCCAGGGCGAAATGGACAAGTTCTTCTCCGGCGAGGAATTCGAAAAGGCCGAAGGCTACGTTCCACCTGCCCAATGACCCCCGAAAACCGTAAGCGTCGGTATTAATTAAAAAAATTTTGAAATTGTTGTTGACGCAATCCTGAAAAACGCTTTTAATGCGCCCCGTTGCCCAGATAGCTCAGTCGGTAGAGCAGAGGATTGAAAATCCTCGTGTCGGCGGTTCGACTCCGTCTCTGGGCACCAAGACAACGCAAAGCCCCTGAATCGAAAGATTCAGGGGCTTTTTTGTTTTGCCCGGGAAAACCCACTCACGGACCCGCTCCCACAAGGGCCGCGCGTATTGACCACCATCAATACGCCATCACTCGATCTGTGTAAGTTGTGGAGCTGGACATTCGAAGGAACAGAAGGCCCTCCCCATGAGTGAAGAAACCCCGTCCTGCCGCTCCCAGAGCCCGGGGTAATCCCGCATCACGTTACGCCTCCGCCAGCCGCTACCCGCCCCACCGTCGCCCACGCAAGCCCGCGCCGATCGTCGAGGCCGGTGCAATCGCCGACAGCCCCACCGCCCTCGAAATCGCCCACGCGCCCCATGGCACCAGCGAAGACAGCTCGTCGGCCAAGCTGCCGCACAACTACCCCTACAGCACCCGCATGCGCCGCGCCGAGTACGACAAGGCCAAGCACGCGCTGCAGATCGAGCTGCTGAAGGTGCAGAACTGGGTGAAGGAAACCGGCCAGCGCGTGGTCATCCTCTTCGAGGGCCGCGACGCGGCAGGCAAGGGCGGCACCATCAAGCGCTTCATGGAGCACCTCAACCCGCGTGGCGCGCGGATCGTCGCCCTGGAAAAGCCCTCGGAGCAGGAAAAGGGCCAGTGGTACTTCCAGCGCTATATCCAGCACCTGCCGACGGCGGGCGAAATGGTCTTCTTCGACCGCTCCTGGTACAACCGCGCCGGCGTCGAGCGGGTCATGGATTTCTGCTCGCCGCTGCAATACCTGGAATTCATGCGCCAGGCCCCGGAGCTGGAGCGCATGCTGTGCAACAGCGGGATCCTGCTGTTCAAGTACTGGTTCTCGGTGAACAGAGAGGAACAACTGCGTCGCTTCATCTCGCGCCGCGACGACCCGCTCAAGCACTGGAAACTCTCGCCCATCGACATCAAGTCGCTGGACAAGTGGGGCGAGTACACCGCGGCCAAGGAAGCCATGTTCTTCCACACCGACACTGCCGATGCGCCGTGGACGGTGATCAAGTCGGACGACAAGAAGCGCGCACGGATCAACTGCATTCGCCACTTCCTCAACGCCCTCGATTACCCGGGCAAGGATTTCCGTGTCGCCCACGAACCCGACCCGCTGCTGGTGGGCCGCGCTTCGCGGGAAATCGAGGAAGACCTGCGTGACGAGGACGAAGTGGAACTGCGGGGCCGGGTCAGCGCCCTGACGCTGCCACGCTGAAAGGACCTCACGCCGGTTCGGCCGGGTGACTGCCTGTCGCCCGTCGAGCTGGCGCCGCTCTCCACGGCTTGGGTTTCCGGGTCAACTGCGCTTCAATACGCGTCTTTGACTGACTTCGCACCAAGGAACCCCCGATGGCCTCGAACACCAAGCAACAGAAACGCGCCAAGCGCGCCGCCGCCAAGGCCCGCGAAAACCGCATGGTGCGCAGCGGCCAGGCGGTCAAGAGCAGCGGCGAGGCTTCCAGCGCCAGCGTCCAGCAGGTGTTCGACAAGGCCATGAACTCGGGCAGCTACAACACGATGTTCGAGAAAATGAAGACGGCCCAGGAAACCAGCCTGGAAGCGATGATCGCCGTGTTCATGGTCGATCCGCTGCTGCCCCTTGTGCTCAAGGGCCACAGCGAAGACCACGCCACCGACTACATTTGCATGGTCTTCTGCGCGTACCGCAAATGGCTGGACGGCACCGAGGAAGCCGAGGCGATGGCCTGGCTGGAAAGCGAGGAGTTCCAGGACGCCTATGTGGCCGCCTCGGAGATGGTGTCCAAGCAGAAGAAATTCGCCTGACTCCCCTGCCTTGGCAGACGACAAAAAAACCCTGTGGGAGCTGGCTTGCCAGCTCCCACAGGGTCGGTGAGATGCTCTGGATGCTCAGTTATCCATCACCAGGCTTCCACCCTTCTCCGCCTTGCGCTTGCGCGCCACCAGCAGCCCGGCAGCCACCACGGCAATGCTCAGCAGCCCGGTGGAGATCACCTCGGCGCGATGGTCAGGACGAATCAGCATCAGGGTCAACACGCCGACGATGAAGAAGATGGTCACCCAGGTCAGCACCGGGAAGGCCCACATCTTGAAGGCGATCTTCTCGCCCCGCGCCATGCGCTGACGACGCATGCGCAGTTGCGAAACGGCGATCACCAGGTACACCAGCAGGGCGATCGCCCCCGAGCTGGCCAGCAGGAACTCGAACACCTGGGCCGGCGCCACATAGTTGGCGAACACGGTCAGGAACGCTGCCGCGGTAGACAGCAGCACCGCCCAGTGCGGCGTGCCGCTGGCGTTGGTGCGCTGGGCGACCGCCGGGGCGTCACCGCGCTTGCTCAGCGAGAACAGCATGCGCGACGAGGTGTACAGCGCCGAGTTGAGGCAACTGGTTACGGCGATCAGCACGACGATATCGACGATCAGCTTGGCGTGAGGGATGCCCATCAATTGCAGCACGGTCTGGTACGAACCGACTTCCGCCAGCTCGCCGGCATTCCATGGCACCAGCGCAACGACGATGAAGATCGACACGAGGTAGAACAGGAAGATCCGCCAGATCACCGAGTTGGTCGCCTTGCTGATCTGCTTGCCCGGATCCTTCGATTCGGCGGCAGCGATGGTGACGATCTCGGTACCCATGAAGGAGAACATGGTGGTCAGCATGGCACCGAGCACCGCGCCGAGGCCGTTGGGCATGAAGCCCTGGGTGTCGAACAGATGGCTGACACCGCTGACCTGGCTGTTCGGCATGAACCCGAAGATGGCGGCCAGGCCAAGAATGATGAAGCCGATGATCGCCACGACCTTCAGCAGGGCGAACCAGAACTCGAACTCACCGTAGTTCTTTACGCTGAACAGGTTGGTCGCGGTCAGCAGCAGGGTGATGACCAGGGTGAAGACCCAGATCGCCACGTCGGGGAACCAGGCGTTGAGGATGGTCGCGGCGGCGTTGGCCTCCAGCGGGATGACCAGCACCCAGAACCACCAGTACAGCCAGCCGATGGTGAAACCGGCCCAGTGCCCGATGGCACGGTCGGCGTAGGTGGAGAAGGAACCGGTGTCCGGCGAGGCCACGGCCATTTCGCCGAGCATGCGCATCACCAGTACCACCAGCGTACCCGCAGCGGCGTAGGCCAGCAGCACGGCCGGGCCGGCGGCGGCGATGGCATGGCCGGACCCGACGAACAGACCGGCGCCGATCACGCCTGCGATGGACAGCATGGTCACATGCCGTTGCTTGAGCCCCTGAGCGAGGTCATTGGAATTGTGCTTACCGCTCATAAAACTACCTATGCAAAGAATGGGAGATCGTCCCGCGATTGGAGCCGCATGCCCTTTTGAGGCACCCGCGTCCCGTGACAGGTGGATGGCAATAAGCGGGCCAGATCGATGACCGCTCATGTGCGCAACACCTTGAAACCACGACAGACGGGGCCTGCGGCGCTTTCCGCCAGCCATTGGCCGAAAGGTCGCCAAACTTGCCAGACTTTGCCGGATTACTGAAATACCCACTTACAATTAGAAATGGGTGCTCCATAACCGGAACCGGGTAACACCTTGTGCAACTTTATGAAGCACAAAGGTGCAACCCACTCCTTCGCCGCGATGCTTCGAAGGCGCCACCGAAATGCACCGCGACCAAATACGCCTTTCCTCCAGCGGTCAAAACTGGCACCATCGCGCCTTTTTTCATCCTGGCTCCGGCCCGTAGAACGGAACCGGCGGACCGCGACGCGACATTCCACTGCAACGATGCGACACCCGCCCTTGCCCCGGCCGCCCACCCTGCTCGCCCTTCTTGGCTGCGATCCGAGCGCTATGCTAGCGTTGCGCCTCGCCAGGACGGCCGCCAACAGCAGAACGCACAGAACATATGAGGACCGCACATGGCCCAGGCCACGCCCGCGCTGGAAATCCGCAACCTGCACAAGCGCTACGGCGAGCAGGAAATTCTCAAGGGCATCTCCCTTACCGCCCGTGACGGCGATGTGATTTCCATCCTCGGCTCCTCCGGTTCCGGCAAATCGACCCTGCTGCGTTGCATCAACCTCCTGGAAAACCCGCACCAGGGCGAAATCCTCGTCGCCGGCGAAACCCTCAAGCTCAAGGCGGCGCGCAACGGCGAGCTGATCGCCGCCGACAACAGGCAGATCAACCGCCTGCGCAGCGAGATCGGCTTCGTCTTCCAGAACTTCAACCTCTGGCCGCACATGAGCATCCTCGACAACATCATCGAGGCGCCGCGCCGCGTCCTGGGGCAGAGCAAGGCCGAAGCCATCGAGCACGCCGAAGCGCTGCTGGACAAGGTCGGCATCCATAACAAGCGCCACAGCTACCCCACCGAGCTTTCCGGCGGGCAACAGCAGCGCGCCGCCATCGCCCGGACCCTGGCGATGAAACCCAAGGTCATCCTGTTCGATGAACCGACCTCCGCGCTGGATCCGGAAATGGTCCAGGAAGTCCTCAGCGTCATCCGCGCCCTGGCCGAAGAAGGCCGGACCATGCTGCTGGTGACCCACGAAATGAACTTCGCCCGGCAAGTCTCGAGCGAAGTCGTGTTCCTTCATCAAGGCCTCATCGAAGAGCAAGGATCGCCGCAGCAGGTTTTCGAAAACCCGACCTCGGCGCGTTGTAAGCAATTCATGTCCAGCAACCGCTAACGGAGCAACACGCATGCAGAACTACAAGAAGTACCTCCTGGCCGCTGCCGCCACGCTGGTGTTCTCGGCCAATGCCATGGCCGCGGAAAAACTGCGGATGGGTATCGAAGCCGCTTACCCTCCATTCAACAGCAAGGACGCCAGCGGCCAGGTGGTCGGCTTCGACAAGGACATCGGCGACGCCCTGTGCGCCAAGATGAAGGTCGAGTGCGACGTGGTCACTTCCGACTGGGACGGCATCATCCCGGCCCTGAATGCCAAGAAGTTCGACTTCATCGTCTCCTCGCTGTCGATCACCGACGAGCGCAAGCAGGCCGTCGATTTCACCGACCGCTACTACTCCAACAAGCTGCAGTTCATCGCGCCGAAGAACGTTGACTTCAAGACCGACAAGGCCTCGCTCAAGGGCAAGGTCATCGGCACCCAGCGCGCCACCCTGTCCGCCACCTGGCTGGAAGACACCTACGGCAGCGATGTGGATGTGAAGCTGTACGACACCCAGGAAAACGCCTACCTCGACCTGACCTCCGGCCGCGTCGACGCGCTGCTGGCGGACAAGTACGTGAACTATGACTGGCTGAAATCCGAGGCCGGCAAGAACTACGAGTTCAAGGGCGAGCCCGTGGTGGAAAGCGACCAGATCGGCATCGCCGTACGCAAGGGTGATCCGCTGAAGGACAAGCTGAACGCCGCGCTGAAGGAAATCATCGCCGACGGCACCTACAAGAAGATCAACGACAAGTACTTCCCGTTCGATATCTATTGATCCGCCCCGACCGGCATCGCCTTGCGCGGTGCCGGTCTCTTGAACCTGCCTGCCCATGAATATTGATCTACACGGATTCGGTCCGGCGCTGGCCGCTGGCACGCTGATGACCGTCAAGCTGGCGCTCGCGGCACTTTGCCTGGGCCTGGTGCTCGGCCTGCTAGGCGCCCTGGCCAAGACTTCGCCGTTCAAAGCGCTGCGCTGGATCGGCGGCACCTACTCGACCATCGTTCGCGGCGTGCCGGAACTGCTCTGGGTACTCTTCATCTATTTCGGTTCGGTCACCCTGATGAGCAAGCTGGGCGACCTGATCGGCGTTCCCGGCCTGGAACTCAGCGCCTTCGCCGCCGGCGTCATCGCCCTCGGCCTGTGCTTCGGCGCCTATGCCACGGAAGTGTTCCGCGGCGCGCTGCTCGCCATTCCCAAAGGGCACCGTGAAGCCGGCATGGCCCTGGGCCTGTCCAAGGGCCGGATCTTCTCGCGGCTGGTCCTCCCACAGATGTGGCGTATCGCCCTGCCCGGCCTGGGCAACCTGTTCATGATCCTGATGAAGGACACCGCGCTGGTGTCGGTGATCGGCCTGGAAGAAATCATGCGCCAGGCGCAGAACGGCGTGACCACCACCAAGGAGCCCTTCACCTTCTACGCGGTTGCCGCCTTTATCTACCTGGGGCTGACCATCGTTGCAATGACCGGCATGCACTTCCTGGAAAAACGTGCCGGGCGCGGCTTTGCGAGGGCCAACTCATGAATTGGGACGTCATCATCAAATGGCTGCCGCGTCTGGCCCAGGGCGCCACGCTGACCCTGGAACTGCTGGCCATCGCGGTCATCCTCGGCCTGATCGTCGCCATCCCGCTGGGTATCGCCCGCTCCTCACAGCGCTGGTACGTGCGGGCGCTGCCGTATGGCTACATCTTCTTCTTCCGCGGTACGCCATTGCTGGTGCAGCTGTTCCTGGTCTACTACGGCCTGGCGCAGTTCGACGCGGTGCGCAGCAGCTCGCTGTGGCCCTACCTGCGTGACCCGTTCTGGTGTACCGCGCTGACCATGACCTTGCACACCGCCGCCTACATCGCCGAGATTCTGCGCGGCTCGCTGCAGGCCATCCCGCGGGGCGAGATCGAAGCGGCGCGGGCGCTGGGCATGTCCCGGGCCACCGCGATGATCCACATCCTCCTGCCGCGCGCCGCGCGCATCGGCCTGCCGGCGTACAGCAACGAAGTGATCCTGATGCTCAAGGCCAGCGCCCTGGCCAGCACCGTCACCCTGCTGGACATCACCGGCATGGCCCGCACGATCATCGCCCGGACCTACATGCCGGTGGAGATCTTCTTCGCGGCAGGCGTGTTCTACCTGGTGATCTCGTTCGTCCTGGTGCAGGCGTTCAAGCTGCTGGAGCGCTGGCTGCGCGTGGATGCCGCGCACGGTCGCTGATATCAAGGCCCCCGCTCCCCCAATTGTGGGAGCGGGTTTGAACCGCGATTGGCCGTGCCTGCCCACCACACCTCTTCAAAAACACCCTGGCCTCTGTCCCATGCTCTACCTGGAAAACACCCAACTCCTCCCCCGCTTCCAGGCCCTGGACCAATTCCTCCGGGAACACCGCGATCTCTGGCACCCGCGCCCCTTCACCAGCCTGCAACTGCCCTGGGAGATCGATCACCCAGGCCTGTCCGACTGGCTGCGCAACCAATCCCTGGACCACGCCGAATCCGCCCACAACGACCCTTGCAGCGTCCCGGCCCGGCACCTTATCCACAACTGGCCGCCCGCGCCCGCGAGCTGGCGGCACTGGATGACTTATCCACAGTTCCCTTGCCCCCAGCCAACCCGCGCCTGAACGTCGACGTCCCCGGTCGCAAATGGCAGCAGATCGAAGCCTTTGCCGCCCACCTCGACTTTGCCCGGCGTGCTGGGCACTGGCTGGACTGGTGTTCCGGCAAAGGCCACCTCGGCCGCCGCCTGCTGGGCACCGGGCAAAAGCTGACCTGCCTCGAATACGATCCGGCCCTGGTTGCCGCCGGAGAGCACCTCAGCCAGCACCACCACCTCGCGGTCGAGCACCGTTTGCAGGACGTAATGGCTCCCAGCACCGCCGAGCACATCACCGCCGCCCACACACCGGTAGCCTTGCACGCGTGCGGCGACCTCCACGTTCGCCTGATCCAGCTCGCCGCCGCCAAGGGCTGCCCACAACTGGCCATCGCCCCCTGCTGCTACAACCGCACCGCGGGCCCGCACTACCAAGCGTTATCCACAGCCGCTCGCGCTTCGACCTTGCAACTGGACCTCGACGACCTCGGCCTGCCGCTCAGCGAGACCGTCACTGCGGGCAACCGCGTCCGCCGCCAGCGAGATCAATCGATGGCCTGGCGCCTCGGCTTCGACCTGCTGCAACGGCAACTGCGCAACAGAGACGACTACCTCCCCACACCCTCGCTGCCCAGTGCCTGGCTGCAAAAGCCCTTCGCCGAGTACTGCCAGCACCTCGCCGCGCTCAAGGGCATTTCCATAAAAGAGGGGACCGACTGGCCCGCACTCGAAGCTGCCGGCTGGCAACGCCTGGCCCAGGTCCGCAACCTGGAGCTGGTGCGCAACCTCTTCCGCCGCCCGCTGGAACTATGGCTGGTGCTCGATCGTGCGCTCTACCTGCACGAACAGGGCTACAACGTCCGGCTCGGCACCTTCTGCGCACACTCGCTCACCCCCCGCAACCTCATGCTGCTGGCCGAACAACCTGTGGATAAGTCTGTGAGCAACTTCACGGTTTCCGCTTGATAGCGCGCCGGGTTTAAGCGCAAACCCGAACTGCACGATTTTTCCGACCCGGCCAAACGCCTGAGAAAACAGCCGTTTGCGCCGGCGTCAATGCGGCGGGGTAGCGCAGCTGCATGGAAAGCCAGGAGTTGATGTGGTTTGTGCATAAGCGTTAAAGCGAATTAGGCGGTGGTTATTCAGATCGGGTTGGGCGGGAGGTCACCCAGCGCAGGCTGCGGTGTCGCGCAAAGCACAGTTCCAAGCCCGACGCGGACACTGTGGGAGCAACTGTCTTGCTCAATGTCCAAAAGCTGGCGCGTTCCCTGAGGGGGCTGGCTTGCCAGCGACTGCAATGCCGAATCCCCCACCAAGACCCCGCCAAACCAGCGACCCGCTTGACCCGAGCCCAACCTTCGCAACCACCACAAACCAGGTAGGAGCGAGGCTTGCCCGCGAAGGACCGCAAAGCGGTCCCCAAACCCAACACCCCCCGCACTGGAAACACCCACCCCAAAACGCCAAAAGCCCCGATCTACGGGGCTTCTGCCAGGATTTCGAGGAAGTGGTTTACAGAACCAAACCGATCGCTATAATAGCGCGCCTACTGCCGGTATAGCTCAGATGGTAGAGCAACTGACTTGTAATCAGTAGGTCCCGGGTTCGATTCCTGGTGCCGGCACCATTCAAGGTTCCATAGAAAGCTTTCAAAATCTCTGGAACCCCCGAAAAACCCGCCTTCTGGCGGGTTTTTTCGTTTTGGCGTTCCGTCGGATTCCGAGGGTAGCCAGCGCTAATAAGGGTAGTTTTAAGGATAGAGGTCCGTTTCGATATCGGAGACTACCCTTATGGCCCGCACCACTGCACCGCTTACAGACACCGCCTGTCGCACGGCAAAGCCCAGAGAGCGCGAGTACAAGCTCTTCGACGGCGACGGTCTTTACCTGCTTGTGCAACCCAGCGGCCGCAAGGGCTGGCGGCTCAGGTACGTTAAACCCGATGGCCGCGAAGGCCTGACCGCCCTTGGCAGCTACCCGGTGGTCGGGCTGGGCGACGCACGCCGCAAGCGCTTCGAGATCAAGCAGCAGCTCGCCAACGGCATAGATCCCATCCAGTACAAGCAACAAACCAAGACCCAAGCCGTGATCAACGGCCGCACCTTCGAAAGCGTTGCGCTCGACTGGCATGCGAGCATGGTGCCGAAGTGGGCACCCGGCTACGCCAAGACTGTACTCAGCCGGCTGAGGACTCACGTGTTCCCTTTGATCGGTGCCAGAGCAATCGTTGAGCTGGACACCCACGACCTCATGCAGCCACTAGAAGCCGTGACGAAGCGCGGCACCATCGACGTGGCACTCAGGATCAAGAACTACCTGCAAAGCATCATGCGCGAGGCCAAACGGCTGCGGCTGATCACGGCGAATCCGGCTCACGACCTCGATGGCTCGATCAAGACACCACGGGTAACTCACCGACCCGCACTACCCCTATCGCGACTCCCGGAGCTACTGGCTTGCATTGCGGACTACAGAGGTCGCCCGCTCACACGCCTTACAGTGATGCTGTCGTTGCATGTATTCGTACGCTCCAGTGAACTGCGCTTCGCCCGTTGGAATGAGTTCGACCTCAAGCGCGGCATTTGGGAGATCCCCGACACCCGCCCGGCGCTGGACGGAGTGCCCTTCTCCACAAGGGGTACGAAGATGGCCGGGGACATTCACGTTGTACCCTTATCGCCGCAGGCAGTGGCGTTGCTTGAGCAGATCTACGCGATCACCGGCAAGTTCGAGCTGGTGTTCGCGGGGGATGCCAAGCCGTGGAAACCGATGTCCGAGAACACGGTGAATGCTGCGCTCAGGACGATGGGCTACGACACCAAGGTGGATATCTGCGGACATGGGTTCCGAGCCATGGCGTGCAGTGCGTTGGTCGAGTCCGGCCTATGGTCGGAGACGGCTATAGAACGACAGATGAGCCACAAGGAACGCAACAACGTGCGGGCCGCTTATACCCACAAGGCCGAGTTCCTCGAGGAGCGCCGGATGATCATGACCTGGTGGAGCCGGTTTCTGGAGGCGAACCGCGAGGACCATGTGACGCCGCATGAGTTTGCCAAGCAGACGGGCGAGAACGTCACTCGCCTTCGCAGTGCCAAGAGGACCGAGTAACCCGCCGCACCACCATCTCAACTAGCTGTGAAGTTACCCACAGCACCGCATGAAGCTCCTCCGCGCGGGTCCTTTCAAACGGGGCTGCAAAGCCGCCCCGTTTGAAAGGACCATACCTAAGAAAAAAACTGCTGGCACAGCTTACGTCTGTGGAAAACCACTGATGTCCACTGGGGGATAGTTTTATCCACAGGCGCTAAATCCCTGAAATCGCTTTGCTTGACGAACATTGTCCACAGGCGTAGACCGGGAGTTGCAAACGCTGTCGATGACAGCACCCCAGGTGACCCGAACCTTAAAGGTCACGCCGCTCCCGCGGTGGTTCAGCCCAAGTACGATTCGCATCCGGCAGCTCGTACGGTCACTACCCATGTGATGGATGCTCTTACACATATAGCGCTCGTGCGCCAGATACACCGTACCTCGCTGCCCTGCAGCAACCTATCCGCTTGGCCGAATACTGCGCCAACCTGTGCCCGTCTCTTTCTTCTGGAAAGAGACGGGCACTTCTACCACTGCTGCAGCCCTGATCGCATATGGCTTTGCGGCAATCCCCCTCGTGACAATCGGCGTGACAAACGCCGATGTCACCAGCAACAGCGCTGTAGATGATGGTGCCGCAGACCAAGGAATGGACTGCACCTGACTGACAGTCAGGCATGCCCCGGTCATCGCATTGCTGCGTTCACCCGGCTCAGGATCTTCAGGCGCTGGTTTAGTCAGCCAGCACTGCCTCCACCCGCCCACCGGTAACGGTGCTCAGGAGGCCAGATCATGAGATGCCTTTGCTCCCGGTTGTAAGGAGCCGCCAGTCCCGCGTAGAGGACATTCCCCACAGGTCGCAGGGGCCTTGATCCCTGATAACACTCAGCATTCTTGGCGGGATGACGTGGGGCGAGGATCGGAGAACGAGATGAGGTGACTGATATGGCATTGGTGGGTAGACGCAATGGTCGTAATTTCGGCTACGGCAGGCAATTGAGTTACGCAGGACCTCAGGCGCTGAAAGACATGTTCGGTGGCGGTCATTACGGCACGGTCAAGGCGCACTGTGATCGGTGGCAGGCATTCGTGAAATGGTGCCGCTCAGAACAGGGGCCGGGTATCAATGATGCGCGGCAGATTGATCGGAAGGTGTTGGCGGACTATGCGGCGTATCTACGCGACGTGGTTAGGCGCGGTGACCTTGCTGTCAGCACCGCACAAAATCGGCTATCCAGTGTTAACAGGACCATGGCGGCGCTTCGCGGTGATCAGTACGTGAAGTTGCCAAGTCCGAGCAAGGCGCTGTGTATGCAGCGCACCGGGGTTCGACAGTCGATGCCGCAGGGTCAAGACCTCGATCAGGTTAAACTGATCGCCGATGCGCTTTGCCGCCATCATCAGCTACGAGCCGCTGCGATTGTTATGTTAGCGCGAGCCACCGGCATGCGCTTGCGTGAGGCCATCTTGGCTGACCTGCCACGGCTAAGCCGCGAGGCTAACGACCTAGGCAGGATTAACATTCAGGATGGCACCAAAGGCGGTCGCGCTGGAGCCTCGGCGCCGCGTTGGATTCCGGTAGACGGCCATGTTCGAGATGCACTTAAGTTTGCACGGCAGATTTCGCCTGCGGGTAGCCGTAACTTGATTGCGCCACACGAAACCTACCTGTGTCTCCTGCAACAAGTCATTCGTCCTTCGCGGGACATCATGCATACACACGATCTCAAAGGCTTCCACGAGCTACGAGCGGCTTACGCATGTGGGCGCTATGAGCAAATTACACAACAGCGGGCGCCTATCAATGGCGGCCACTTTTGCCGGGTAGATAGGAACCTTGATCGTGAGGCCCGGAGGCAGGTCAGCTATGAGCTGGGCCACGCTCGGATTGACGTGATTGCCGCATACATTGGAGGACAGTCATGAGTAAGAAATTTGACATGGAGCTGTTCTTAGCTGGCGTGCTGACCGGCTCGCACGCAACCCGGCAACGACATTTGCGACAGGCGAAAATCATCCAGACAGAAATCGCAGATCGCTGGCTACTAAAAACGCCCTGGGCTTGGCAGAGAAAGCATGTGACTTGGTTTCTTGAGCACCAAACGGCCAAGCATAGTGAAGCGACGCGATATTACTATTTACTGACCCTACGCTTGTTAGCCCGTCGGCTAGAAAAAATTGGGAGATGAAACTTTGAGGTATATGACCTCGGCAATAAACACAGGAGAACCGACTTCCGTTAGCACCTAAAATAAGTGAAACCTAACGAACACAAGGCCAAACTACTGTTAAAATAAAAGTGCACGGTAACTGAATGAATCGAAACAGTTTACATTCTAAGTGATAGAGCAGAGCCGTGAAGTCGCCACATGCCAATCCAAGCGCTCGATAGCTGTCTGAGCGGGGAGATTATCTATCCAAACATGGCAGTCTCAACACCGGCCCATGACGGCGATTCGCCACCATCCGTCGCATCAAGAATCAAAATACGTCAAGAAGGCGTTCTCAGACAGCGCTAAACACTGTAAAGTCGCTCTCCGAGCGCCCAACGAAGCAGTATCCATGGAATCAAAAACCTCTGACCATCTCGGACGCTACTACACACGAGATACAGTCGCCTCGCTTCTGATCAGCTCAATGAAGCTTGCTACGCCTGGGACAGTCATCGATCTGGGCGCAGGTGACGGAGCATTGGTCACTGAAGCCGCAAATCAGTGGGCGGCGGAGCGTTACCTTACGGTTGATATTGACGAAGATGCTAACAGTGGCAAGCTCCCGACCCTTCGAGGACCATCTTTTGTTCATTTCACTGGTGATGCACTTGATCTTAGCTTAGGAGATCGCATAGGGCTGGGATGGTCACAAGCTTGTGCAGCGGTGTGCAACCCTCCATACATTCGACCAGTGTGGAAAGAGCATTTTGGCAACATTCTCGAAGAGGTTGGCCTTAGCCACGTACTGCCTGAAGCCAAGAGCGCTCCCGCCGGACTGTTATTTGTCGCCCAAAACCTACGCTTACTGAAGTCCGGAGGTAAGCTTGGCCTTATTCTTCCCGACGGACTAATTACAGGCGAAAGATTTCATAGTTTTCGGCAAGCCCTGATAGAAAATCACTCAATTGAACAAGTCATTGAGCTACCCCGAAATATTTTTAGAAAAACAGAAGCTCAAACTCACATTGTCGTATTGTCAAAAAATGGCGAACAGAAACCAACCATAAGCAGCAGGAAGCTGGAGATCAACGGCGCTCTATCCTCCGAAATATATATTCCATCCGAGGAAGCGATCAACCGGATTGACTATAGCCACCACATCAAGCGACATGTAAAAAAATCCTGTAAAACTTCACCCGTGAAATTAAGGGACTTAGTCGCTTCGGTGGGAAGAGGAACTCACAGTTCTAGCTCCAGAAAGCTCGTCAGCACACCAATCTTCCACATTAGCGACTTGGAAGATTATCAAACCAGTATTCCTGAAAGCTTTATTGTGTCCAAATCTGACGCGGAGGCATTGGGTGGTGCCTACGCGAGTCAAGGCGACATACTCGTCGCCCGAGTAGGACGCAATCTTAGTAGAAAGATTGCACTTGTACAAAAAGGGGCAGTCCTCACGACTGACTGTTTTTTCATCATCAGACCAAAAGATAAGTCTGAAGAGATTTTTGATTTTTTGACAAGTGAATCAGGCCGCGCTCATCTTGACAAAATAAACCAAGGTGTAGGTGCCCGCTTTATCACCGCAGCCCGACTTCTAGACTTGGAACTGGATTAAGTATTACGGATGACTACTAATAATCTTGAAAGTGTACTACAGCAACGGGCAGACTATATTCCCATTGAAGACCTGTTGAAAGAAACCTCTCAAACAGGAGACCTTTTCCAGTCTGTACATAAAGAGCTAACCAATCGTGCGCTTCGCACGATTGTTGGCCCGCGCGGATGCGGAAAAACGCACATGATGCGTTATGCTTGGCTTAGCTGTCGAGACAATAGCAAAAACCCATTCGCGGTATACGTTACTTTCAATAGATACTTCAGGCTAGAGCCTTTACTATCTAGTCACTCCAATGCATTACACCAGTTTCATTCATGGGTACTCGGGAGAATAGTTTTAGCACTATTCGATAGCTTGAAAGAATGGAATACCCCAGAAAAAACGTATACCACCTTATCCAGTGAAGCGCCTGTAGATGCTATAAAAAGCTATGTAAACAGGATTGAAAGGAACTTACCACTAGATCAGAAAAGTTCAGAAGTTGCTGACAGCCTAACAATCGAAACAGTGCAGCACCTGATATCAAGTGCTCGAAAACTTTTGGGAAGAAAATATACTGTACTTCTCATGGATGACGCTGCCCTGACGTTGGCACCAGATTTTTTGATTGAATTTCTAGACATTGTAAGATCATTAAAATCCATTGACCTCGCCCCGAAAGCTTCCGTTTATCCTGGGACGACTGAAGTTAGTCATAAATTTCACGAAGGCCAAGACTCTATCTCCATACCAGTTTGGCTTTGTGTAGAAGACCCAAACTACAATGCGATAATGGATGATATCGCTAAAGCTCGTGCCCCAGACTTCCAAAATATTCATACATCTCATATTGAGATGCTGCGCTTCGCCGCGTTTGGAGTGCCACGCGCCTATCTGACGATGCTGGAGGAGTACCGCCGGGGAGGATTTCGGTCCAGTCAGCAGGCAGTAAATCAAATCATTCAAGACCATCTAGATGCGCGTAACGCTGAATTTAGATCGCTTGGAAAAAAAGTCCCTAAACTAGAATCGTTAGTTATCGCTGGCGAGCAGGTTTTAAATGGGATCGTAGCAGAAATCAAATCATTCAATTCAACTCTTGAAGAAAAAGACTAAAGCAGTTGACGTATGGCGTTTCAGAAACAGAAATGACTGCCATTGTCGAGCGTATGTTTAACCTACTCGTAGAAGCAGGTTTGATTTTTGACAATGGAACCGTCAAACACGGAACTCCTACAAGAATCTATCACAGACTTATCCCCCATACAGCCCACTTACTATCTGTACGAGCATTAGGAGGTAGCGGCGCTGGGGTACAATTAATCAGACGGTTGAGGCCATTGGACTAAAATCGACTAAACATCCCATACGGAAAAGTTTGAAGAAAGTTGCTAGTGACGTTGACCTAGACGGATTGACGCTGTCACTACCAAAATGTAGCTCATGCCATACCCGCCGTTTAACCGATAATCAACGTTTCTGCCATGTTTGTGGGCAGCAACTAGTCGACGCCTCGACCTTTTCGCTCTGTCTCGAAACGCCTATCGCTGAGGTTCCTGGACTAACCACTTGGCAACGGGACCAAATCGCTCAACACTTACCTTTACTTAAGACGCTGCGTGATTTCCTTGCTAAGCAAGACCCCGCTGCGGACTTGCTGACAGTAAGAGGCTTTGGTCGTCGCCGGACGGCAAAAATTGTAGATGTTCTCAATGGCTTTGCTGACGACTTTCTATCCTAATCATGACAATAAAAGTTACGGAAAACGATTTTGCAAACCTGGTAGCCGTTCGGCCACTAATCGGCGCCATCCAGACAGGTTCGCTCTTTGATGATACTCATGATGACTCTGACATCTCCCCTATAGACCAGTTTATTGAAAACACCTTGCGGCTTAATCGGATGTGGTGACACGCCCGGCGCATGAGGTGATAGAAACCGAACTCGGAATTTTATTGGTACTAGGATATGTCTCCGCAGTTGAGAGCTTTATGCGAGCACTTCTGCGCCGAGTGGTTTTATCGACCCTTACTGCCAAAGAGCTTGTGAGAAAGCCGTCCTATCTTACGGCGCAGCAAAACATCAAAAGCTAGAGATGCTTCCCGAAGCGCTTCTGGAAGAATCTGTATTTTCCGGAAAAAAAGGAATAATAGATGGTCTTAAAAAGTTTCTAACTTTTGATTTAAAAGACAAAGCCTTAATTGAACTCTTGAACAGCTACAACTCAGTCTGTGAGATACGCCACTGCTGCGTGCATCGTTTTGGAAAACTGGGCACAAAAAACGCCATCGAGCTTGGGCTTTCCAATCACAAACAATTTATTGAAAAGCCTCTAAAAATAAAGGCAAGTGACGCTGCCAGTATTGCCGATTTATTAATCACATTGGTCAAATCACTGAACAATGAAATATTTCGCTTCATATTAGAGCGCAGTGCTACTGGCGCCGAACTTGATACCGGTCGGGGCAAAGGTATAGGATGGACCTGGAATAAGGCAAAAGACCGAAAAACCTACAACCTCTACTATAAAATTTTTGCCTCTCAGCTAGATGCTACGCCCACTGTCGAAGCAGGCGAATTATACGACCGATTCCGCAGTATATTTTCCAAGGTTAAGAATAGATAGCTTCAGCCTTGACCATGCGGAAGGTTCTACTGATTAAAGGATACGGGTAGGGATAGTCGAAAAAACATACGATAATTAAGAGGTTTTTAATCAACTAGTTACGTAATTTTTTCGACTCCTGGTGCCGCACCATACAGAACGAAGCCCTTGCAGCAATGCAGGGGCTTTGTTGTTTCTGGGGTTTGGAAACTTCCTGGAAGCGACCACATCGCTGCGATAAGGCCAACACAGCCTCATCTTCATCGACAGATCAAACATCCTGCCCTCGCGCCTGCCCGTTACAATTTCACATCAGCGCGACGTTGACGGGCTCTTACACCTACCTATAATGCACCCCAACACACCCGCCAAGCCTAGGTTGACCCAGTCAGCAAGCTCAAATCGTGCGGTTTTTTTTGCTTGGAGAAAACTACATGAGGCCCTTCGACAAGCCGGCCCTCAGCGTAGAACAGCAATTGGAACTGCTAAAGCAACGAGGCCTGCACGTCGCCAATGATGATCGGGCTAGGCGCTTTGCTGCATGCATTGCCGACACCGGTGAGCCTCGGTCCAGCCCCTCAAGCCAGCAGTGCCGATGATGGAAAGCGCCCCTAAAGAGGACAGATTTCATCACGTCGTGGTCGCTGCGACAAAGAATTCTCTTGAGCAATTTCCAGAAGATGCAGCCTCCCAGTTCGCCTATGCGTTTTGGTATGAAAACGATGCCATGTGCGAGTCCGTCGAAAAAAGGCTGAACACGCCCGGTCTGCCCCCAGTCCGGAAACGCCGGCTTATGTATCTGGTTGACCGACTACGCCGCTTCCCCTGCCTGACACCTGAACAAGCTTCCAGAATGAAGGACTTCGTTTCCCGCTGGAGCAACCTCTCACAAGACGTCAGCCGCAAGGTTTCCAAAAGAGCCGCCACCACCAACCCTTATGACAAGCTCGCGGCTACCTGGGGACTGGAAGAGAATGTAAGTCATGTCATGAACATGGTTCTTGAGCTTCAAACCCGGCACTTTGTCGATGAGCATAATTTACCGAGCGGGTACTCGAAGCTGGAAAAGCATTAGTCCTACTTGCCTGGGCAAGCCTGCCCAGCAACAAGGTGTCTGCACCTATCTGAATAGCCAGTGTCTGCCCCTCGACAGCCCATCCCTTAGGCTCTTCCACTTGAACTAATCGACCACGCCCAGGGCTAACTCAGTATCGACAGTCTCTCAGCCCAGAAAAATGACCGCTTTCGACTGGCCCCGCATGCTCCTCGACGATCACCCCCTGGCTTTCCTCGGCGAAGTCATGGTCCGCACCCTGCTGGCCTACACAGTGGTGTTCATCTTCCTCAAGGTCGCCGGCCGCCGTGGCGTGAAGCAGCTTTCCTTATTCGAACTGGTGGTGATCCTGACCCTGGGCTCTGCAGCCGGCGACGTGACCTTCTATCACGACGTGCCGATCCTGCCGGTGCTGATGGTGTTCGTCGCCATGGGCATCGCCTACCGACTCACTACCCGCCTGTTGAGTCGCTATCACCGCCTGCAACGCTGGCTGGAGGGAGAGCCTTTCATCCTGATCCGGGATGGACGCTTCGAACTGGAGACGTTGAACAAGGGCAATATCGCCCACGACGAATTCCTCATGGAACTGCGCCAGGGCGGCGTGGAACACCTGGGCCAGGTGCGCCTGGGCATCGTCGAGATCAACGGCGGCGTCAGCCTGTATTTCTATGACAAGGACGAAACCCGCCCCGGCTTGCCTGTTCTGCCGCCGAGCTTGAAGGCCGTGCATCGCCAGCCCAAGCACGACGGCTTGCATGCCTGCTTCCATTGCGGGGAATTGGCAACGCTGCAAGCAGGCCAGAACCTCCCATGCCCTCGCTGCTCAGACCAGTGCTGGGTGCAGGCGTTGAGCAACGCTAGAGCCTGAAGAAGCCCAAACGTCAGAGCGCTTTGACAACCTGCTCCTTGGCGGATAACCTTTTATCTTAAATTTTAGATAATTCAGGTGGCCGCCCAATGGCACTTCAATTCCACGAAAGCCCTTTCCACGTCACTCACGACGAAAAAACGGCCAGCAAAATGGCCTTGAAGATGGACCTGTCGATCTTCATCACAGACTGCATCAAAAAAATGGGCCTCAAGCAGAGTGAGGCCGCAACCAGGCTAAACGTAACCCAGTCTCGTGTATCCGAACTGGCCAATGGCAAGATCGAGAAATTCACGCTGGACGCCATGATGGACATGCTCGACAAGCTCGGATTCCGAACCAGCTTCAACGGCCCTGATGACGCGGGGTCCTCCCCTCGAATCATCATCGCCCAAGCCCAGAACAGCTAAACCTTGAAGCCCATGTTTCTGAGCTCCTGCTTGAGCTCCTTCATCCGATACTCAGCAACCTGCATTGCATGACGATCGGACCGGTTCGTGGTCTTCACGAACGAATGCAGCACAACCACCATTTCAGCGTACTTCGCAACGTACACGCACCTGTGTGCGGGGCTGCCATTGATGATTAGCTCAATTACCCCTGCGCCTAATGAGGCCAAGGACTTGATCGGCAGCTCGGGGTCCTGCCCATACTGAATGCGCCGCAGATCCTTGCCGAACTCGTCCTGTATGTCTTCGGGGAGGTCCTTGTACTCACGCTCGGCAGCAGCGCTTACAAAAGCAAACTTTCTCAAAGTGACGCCTCGGGGCAGTTGCTGGGGTGCGGCTCCATTATTGAAAACCTGCCGAACAGCCTAGGTCAGGCCATGTCTGCCATACCCGCCAAATCGTCACGAGATGTCACCTGGCTCAACGACAGAAAATCCCGGAACTTAATCCCCCTCCAACCGGGCTAACTGAATACCGACACCGCGATTGTCCCGGACCTGCAAGCGAGCCCCCAAAGTGAGCGAATCCCCCCTCCTCCCCGCCGGCCTTCACTACGTCGATGACACCACCCCCGGCCTTACCCGCCGAATGCTCCGTGGCAAGTTCGCCTGCTTCACCCCTGCCGGCGAGCGCGTGCGTGCGGCTGAGGAGATCGCCCGGATCAACGCGCTGGCCATCCCGCCGGCCTACACCAACGTCTGGATCTGCCCCGACCCCGACGGCCATCTGCAGGCGACCGGCCGCGACGCCCGGGGTCGCAAGCAGTATCGCTACCACCCGCGCTGGCGCGAGATCCGCGATGCCGACAAGTACGGCAGCCTGCTGGCCTTCGGCAAGGCCTTGCCCAAGCTGCGCGCTACCCTGCAACGCCACCTGGCCCGCCCAGAGCACAGCCGCGAGAAGGTGATGGCGACCGTGATCCATCTGCTCGACGAAACCCTGATCCGCATCGGCAACGCCCGCTACGCCGAGCAGAATCGTTCCTACGGCCTGACCACCCTGCGTAACCGCCATGTCGAGGTGAGCGGCAGTACCATTCGTTTCCATTTCCGTGGCAAGAGCGGCATCGAGCATGAGGTGAGCGTCAACGACCGACGCCTGGCGCGCATCATCAAGAGCTGCCTGGAGCTTCCCGGCCAGCAGCTGTTCCAGTACCTGGACGACAACGGCGAGCGCCATAGCGTGACGTCGAGCGATATCAATCGTTATTTGCAGGAGTTGACCGGTGCCGAGTTCACCGCCAAGCATTATCGCACCTGGGCCGGCAGCGCCCTGGCCCTGACCCTGTTGCGCGAGCTGGAGTGGCAGCCGGAAAGTGCTGCGAAGAAGCACGTGGTGGCAATCATCAAGGAAGTGGCGGCGGAACTGCGCAACACCCCGGCCGTGTGCCGCAAGTGCTATATCCACCCGGCGGTGATCGAGGCCTTCCACGCAGGCGAACTGGCGAACCTGCGCATGGCCGCGCCCCGCAAGGGCCTGCGTGCCGAAGAAAGCCTGCTGATGCGCTTCCTGGAAAAGCTGACCGCCAGGGAAGCTTCAGAAAAGCCCACCGAGGGGTGAGCCTTCCCGTATCGCGCGGCTAGGCGCTAACCCTCAGCCGCCCCATTTCGATCCCGTCGATCACCGCATCCACCAGGCCCTTGGCCATTTCCGCCGAGTACAGCGACGAGAAGAGCAGCCCGTTCTTGGGCACGTCTTCGGCGAATTCGGTGAGTTGCTGGAGGGTGTCGTAGATCCCTTTCATCAACAGGGATGCATGGACCAGGGCATCTTCCGTGTCGATTTCCGCACGGACGGTGAACATCGGGGTATGACCGGCCTTGCAGTGCCCGAAGGCGACCATGGCGGTTTTGCCGAAGATGGCGTGGGGTGGGTCTGGAACGATCTTGTTCATGGTGAAGCTCCTTTTTTGTCAATTAAGCAGCCACCGCCTGCGACCAAACAGGGTTGGTGACGACTGTACGCAGGTTGGTCGACTGGGACAAAAAGGCAAAACCCAGCAGGCACGAATGCCTCCCGCGCACAGCCGCCATAGCACGAACCTACAAGCGCAGAACGCCCGTACCCGTGAATGAACAGCTTTTGCATTTTTGTCAGCCGGGCGACCAAACCCGATCGCCAAACCGCAGCGACCGCGAGAGCCTACATTTCATACCGGGATCAGGCAAGGGCAGCCAACGCATACCCTGTGGGAGCGGGTTTACCCGCGATTGCTATGGTGAACTCACTACCGCAATCGCGGGTGAACCCGCTCCCACAGGGTATGCGTCGTGCCTTGGAGCTGTTGTTCGCGTGACAGCGCAGCCTGAAAGGCTGGGCGTCCCACATTGCTCGCATCGGCACTTGCCACCCTCTGTGAGCCGAATAGACAGTTTATTCGGCTCACCAAGTGAGCCGATTAGCCCTCCTATTCGGCTCAGAGGCAGAGATGGCCCCTACCTGGGATCAACCGCCTGCTGGACGGCGGCCCGAAGGGCTTCGAGGACGGGATCAGCGCAGCGCAGTATCAGGCCGTGGCCAAGGTCAGCAAGGCGACCGCTACGCGCCATCTCGCCGATCTGCTGGAGAAGGGAGTACTGGAGAAGCTGGCGGGCGGCGGGCGAAGCACGCGCTATCAGATCACCAGCCACACCAGAAATTGACGCCGCTCACACACCCTCGAAAAACCCGAAATAGAGAAAGAATATCCAATCGATGGCATGGCACAATGCCACCTCGCTATTCATCGTTCCTGCTTTTCATCCCTCGCAAAAAAGGATTTTCAATGCGTAACAGCATCAAGCTGCTGAGCACCGCCCTGGGCTTCGCCATCCTCACCGGTTGCGCCTCGGTCCCAATGGGTTCTTCCGAAGCAGACGCTCAACTCAAGACCTTCACTGCCCCACCTGCAGATCAGTCCGGCCTGTACATCTACCGTGACAGCTTCGTCGGCCAGGCACTGAAGAAGTCGGTGAGCATCGACGGTCAGATCATCGGCGAAACTGCCAAGGGCGTGTACTTCCACCGCTTCCTGGCGCCAGGCAAGCACGTGATCGGTACCGAGTCCGAGTTCAGCGACAACACCCTGACCCTGGTCACCGAGCCAGGCAAGAACTACTACCTGCGCCAATACATCAAGATGGGCGCCTTCGTTGGCGGCGCTAACCTGGAGCAGATCTCCGAAGAACAAGCTCAGCGCGACCTGAAGGGTTGCTGCAAGTTGGCCGCTTCGAAGTAAGTTCTTTGCGTCAGGCGTGCGGAAGGAGCCATTCGGTTCCTTCCGTAGTGCTTATCCTCCCGGCGTAATCGCCCCGCCGCAGCACTCCCATACCTGGCAACAAATCAGCTACCGGAAAGTACCCTTAAAGCAGCAGAGGCTAGAAAACCCGAGCGGCTTCTCTGCTCAGGGTGGTTTCTCACATAGTCGTCGATACGATTCAGCAGGTGCTCAGGCAGGGTGGCATTAAAGCGGATGGATTTTCCAAGGTAGGGGGTGATATCGAAGTCCACCACCGCCCATACACCGCCTACGTAGTCAGGATCCGCCAACCAGGTGTCGATGGTGCTGCCTTGAGGCAGAGGATCACCATCGGCAACCAGTGCTTCGAAATGTAGGGACAGTGCCTCTTGAACGTTGTCCATCGCTTCTTCGACGGTTTCACCGCCGCTAAAGCAGCCGGGAACATCGGGAATGGTTACGCCGTAGTCGGAATCAGGGTCTCTGTGGATGACGATGGGAAATTTCATGGGGTTCTCCTGGTTACTTGAGGCGGGCGCTCCTGAGAATGCTGCTCAGGGTGCCGACGGGGAGCTGGATCTTGGGATGCGGGACCGCCACCCGCCCCGGCTTCACCGGATGCTTGAAGTGATGATGGCTACCTCTGATGCCTACCAACGCCCATCCATCAGCCTCCAGTAATGCATGACTTCCCTGCTACGCATGGCCTTCAGTGCCTCTCTCAAGTGTGTACCGTACACACCAAATTTCAGAAGGCAAGAAATTTAATACACACCATGCACATCATTCGATCAGCCCTAGGCAAAAGTCTTGTGCATCATTTCCTTCTATCAGTCATCAAGACGGCTCAATTGGAGGTGAGATATTTCCTGACTTTTATGGCCTACGAATCCGTCTCTGGACCGCCTTGAGCCGAAGACGAAAACGCGAGCTGACTCAAACCCTGTGGGAGCGGGTCACCCGCGATTGCGGTAGTGAGTCCACCATAGCAATCGCGGGTAAACCCCACACACAGGGGTTTACCGCCATTCACCGAATAGGTGATCAGCAGGCCCACCAGTTACGTGGTACTGGACTCAGAACCCAAAAACCAATAACACCTGCCCATACACATTCCCCCGCGCCGTCCCCAACTGGCTCCCACCTGCCTCCGCGCTCCGCGACGGCTTGTAGTACCCCACCAACGGCAACACGCTCCAGTGCTCATCAACCGCCCATTCGGCGTACACATCCAGCTCCCGCGCATCGCGGTTACCGAGGCTGCGATCAATCGTGTCGAAGTCATAGAACAGCGCCCCGACGTTGACGCTGTCACTCACCGCCGCCTTCACCCCGACATGCTGCACTCGGGTATTGCTGCTGAACGGCCCGGCATAGTTGGAGGCCACCTCGCCCTGGAACCAGGTCCCCAACGCCCGGCCATTACCGTAGAACAACGGGTCATAGCCCTCCGAGAACCGGCTGTAGCGATAGTTGACCACCGGCTTGCCCGGCAACTGCGAGAAGGTCCAGCCCGTCTCCAGGTACCACGCACTTTCCTGCCCGCCAGACTTGCGCTCCCAGGCATGTTCACCCGCCAGGAACAGATCGCTGACCCCGGCATTGCCCTGCCCCCGAACGCTGTAGAGCTTCATGCCCTTGCGCTCGGGATAGAGAATGTCGGCCAGCTCCTGATCGGTATCACTGACCTTGATCGCCGTCACGCCCAGCGTACCCGCCTCGGCCAGATGCTCCAGCGTCGCCACGGACAATTCAGGACTCGCCTGCGCCGGGTTGTCGGACTTGAGCCACATCAGGTCACCACGCCAGCCCTCTTTCCCACCCCAGCGCACAATGGCCGTCTGGTCGAAGGCCTTGCGCCCGGTGAGGTAGTAGGCGCCGCCGCGATTGACCTCGCCATCGAGCAACCCCTTGCCGATATTCAGCGCGTCGCCAGAGATCAGGAAGCCATCCCCGACCACCACGTTCTGCCGGCCCCCGGAAAACTCCAACGACTCGCCGCGCCACCCGAGGTAGGCGTTCTCGATCTTGGTGGTGCGCTCGTCACCGACCGTCCAGCCCGCCGCATCGCCGTCGCCGAAGCTGGCACTGCTGACCCAGTCGAGCCCACCGAAGACCTCGCCCGCGGCGATCCCACGTCGCTTGAACTCAAGCCCGTATTGCAGCGTGGCCTCCTGCCAATCGACACTGCCGGCCTCGCGCACACCGGTTTGTGCATAACTTTCCCGGCTGTGGAAAACCCCGACAGCGCCCTGCACCTTGGCGGACAGTTCGGTATCGACGTCCTCGTACAGTGTCACCGCACCCGCCATGGGCGACAGCGCCAGCAGCAGCGGCAGGGATGCTTGTAGTTGTTGTTTGCGCATCGTCAGTCCCCAGGAAAAGTCAGGCAGGAATTTCGCCTTCGGCGTACATGTCGGCGACCACACGCCACTCGCCCTCGATCAGGCGCCAGACGAACAGGCTCTTCATCGAAAACGCCTCGCCTTCCAGCGGCAGCACGCGCCAGGTCACCCAGGTGTAGGCGGCGCTTTCGCCCAGCCCGGTGACACGGTCGATACGGATCGAGGCACCACGCGAGTCATTGACCAGCGCAGCCAGCAGTTCTTCCAGTTGCGCGGTGCCGTGGTACAGCGCATCGCTGCCGGCGCCGGTGATTTCGGTGTGCTCCGTGTACAGCTCGCGGACGATGGCATTGCCGTCGCGGCGTTCCCACAGGTGTTGCAGCAGGTCGAGACGGGCTTGCAGGGCATTTCTCAAGGCGACAGCAGGCATATTCGAATCCTCTCGGTCGAAGTGGGGGGCTCCCGTGTGGGAGCGGTCGGAAGAAAACGTCGGGGGTCAGCGACGGCCGTTGCGGTAGCCGGCGAGCTGGTGGCTCACCTTGCCAAAGGTGCAGATCAGGTTGCGCAGGCTGTCCTTGCCGGGAATGCGCGTACGCGGGATCGCGCTCATCACGTCCCAATGCCGCGAGCCGCTGGTCATGCCGTCTGCCACCACCTGGCTGATGACATGGCTCGGAGTCACGCCAAAGCCCGAGTAGCCTTGGACGAAGTAGGCGTTGGGGCGTCCGGGCAGGGTGCCGATCTGCGGAAACAGGTTGGCCGTGCACTCCATCGGCCCGCCCCAGGCCAGGTCGATGCGGACCGGTTCCAGGTAGGGGAACACCTTGAGCATCAACTGGCGGTTCCACTCCTTGAGGTCGTTGGGGATGTACTCCAGCAGCCGCGTGGCCGAGCCGAACAGCAGGCGGTTCTCGTTGGTTACCCGGTAATACTCGATGACCGGCCGGATATCGCTGAACGCCCCGCGGATCGGGCTGATCTGCTGGATCAGCGCCTCCGGCAGCGGCTCGGTGACCAACTGGAAGGCATAGGTGTTGATCATGCTTTTGTGCAGCTCCGGCTCCAGGCGATCGAGGAAGGCGCCGCAGGACCAGAGGATCTTCCTTGCCCGAACCGAGCCCTTGGCCGTACGGATATGGATGCTGTCGCCGTAGGTGACTTCAAGCACCGGGGTGTTCTCGTAGATCCGTCCGCCCAGCCCCACCAGCGCCTTGGCCGAGCCCAGCAGCATGTTCAGCGAATGCAGGTGGCCGTTGCCCATGTGCTTGAGGGCACAGGTGTAGGCATCCGAGCCGACGATGCTGCGCACTTCGCTGCCTTCCAGGTAGGCAATGTCATGTTGGGGGCTGAGTTGCTTGAACTCCTTTTCCCAGGCTTGCAACAGCTTCCCCTGACGCTTGTTGAAGCCGAGGTAGCCGTAGCCGTGGCGGAAGTCGGCATCGATGCCGTACTTGGCAATGCGTGACTGGATAATGCTCGAACCCAGGTCGCTGATCTCGAACACCGCCTGCAAGCCCTCGTCGCCGACGCTCTTGCGGATCTTCTCCAGATCGTGGCCGATGCCGGCCATGATGTGTCCGCCGTTGCGCCCCGAGCCGCCGAAGCCCAGATAACGCGCCTCCAGCACGACGATATCGGTGACACCCCGCTCGGCCAGTTCCAGGGCGGTGTTGATGCCGGAAAAGCCGCCGCCGATCACTACGACTTCGGCGTCCAGATCCTGCTCCAGATCGGGAAACTTCAGGTCGTACTTGCGGGTTGCGGTGTAGTAGGTGGTAGGAGTTTCGACGGACAGCATGGGTTCACCTTGTTCTTGTCATGCAGCAAAAGGTTATCGGGACATCGCACCCTGGCCGGCCTGGCGATCCTGCAGGCGGCGAATGGCGTAGAGCACCAGCGAGAGCAGCAGCACACCGATGCCGGTGGCAACTTCCTTGAGCCCGCCATAGCCGGCCAGCTCGGCAGAGGCCGTGCCGACCACCACCACGACGCCGGTGAACAGGCTGAGCACCCAGGCCAGCGGGATCCAGCCACGGCCCAGGCGCACGGGCCGCGGCAGGTCCGGAGAATCGCGGCGCAGCAGGATGAAGCCGGAAAGCGCAAAGAAGATCGCCACCAGGTAGCCGATATTGGCCGTGACCAGCATGGCCAGCGGTGACGACAGCAGGAAGATCATCGCCAGGTTGAGCACCACCGCCACGCTCATGCAGCGCCCCGGCACCTGGTGCTTGTTGAGGGTACCGAGCTGACGGATGGTCAGGCCTTCCAGGGCCATGCCGTAGAGGGCGCGGGAGCCGTCGGCCAGGGCCGCATTGAGGCCCATGAATAGGCCGACCAGCAGGGCGACGATGAAGAAGTCGCTGAAGCCGCTGCCGACCACGGCATTGAAGGCATCGATGTAGAAACCGCTGGGGTTGGCCAGGGCGGTTTCCCGATCCACCAGCCCGCCGAGGCCGAAAGCGACGGCGGCGAACACCAGCACGGTATAAGTGCCGGAAGTCAGCAGGGCCAGGCGCATATCGCGCTGGCTGCGGTACTCGGGGCCGAAGGCCGCGCACATCTCGGTGCCATAGGCGCTCCAGCTGACCAGGAACAGCCAGACCAGCGCAGTGCGCCAGAAGCCCCAGTCCAGCACCAGCGGCTCGTCCAGCGCGTGGCGGAAACGCTCGAAGCTCCAGCCGTCGCCGAACACCGGCGACACCGCCAGCACCAGGATCGGCACCAGCAACAGCGCGCCCATGTACCTGGAGACAGAGGCCGCCATATGTACGCCGAGGCGGTTGAATTGCCAGAACACCAGCAGCAGGCCGGCGCCGATCAGTTGCGCCAGGCCGACGCTGAGCGGGCCGAAGCTGTAGCTCCAGGTCTGGCTGGCGAACCACTGCGCCTGGATCAGCGCACCGGCACTGACGCTGACGATCGACAGCACCGCCGACCAGCCCAGCCAGTAGCCGAAAGAGGCCAGCGGGCCGACCAGGGTGCAGCGCCGGCGCCAGCCTTCGGTGGCGATCATGGCTATGCCGCCGGGTTTGTCCGGGAACATCGCCGTGACTTCGAGGAAGATCCAGTTCTGGCAGGCGCCGATGGCTGCCGAGCCGACCCACAGCGCCAGGGCGCCCAGCGGGCCGAGAACGCCGAGGGCGAAGCCGAACGACGCGAAAATGGAGCCGGACACCGCCATCGACAGGGCGAAGGCGTCGGTCCAGCGCAAGGTTTGCTGCAGATGCTGGCTGTTGTTGTTATTCATGACCGATTACGCAGTGACGGAAGATGAGCCCCGATTAAAGGCCCTTCGCCGCGTTGCCACCACTGCTCACAGCGCCAGACGCTTGGCTTGCAGTGCCAGCGGTCGTGGCGCGCGGCAGCCGGCTTGCCAAAACAATTAACATGTTAGTAAATGTGAAAAAGCTTCGGCGCCAGCCCGGACGGCGCACCACAAGAAAAACACCGGTTGCAGCCGGCCCGAGGTGAAACATGAATCTGCAGCACGCCAATCTGTTCCAGGGGCGCGAGGGTTTCGAGGTCTGGCACGGTGATCTTGCCAGCAGCTGCGGGACCTTCCATGTCGAACCACCCGCCGCCCCCATCAACCGCTTCCGCGGCGCGGTGACTGCGCTGGACAGCCAGCGCAGTCACATCGAAGGTGCGCGCATCACCAGCAACTGCTCCCACGTGCACCGCTCGCTGCGGGATATCCGCGGCGACGACAAGGACTTCTTCTACCTGGTGATGCAACTGAGCGGCGAGGCACTGATCCGCCACAGCGACCAGGAAACCCGCCTGGGCCGCGGCGACCTGGTGCTGCTGGACGTGGCGCGCCCCAGCGACTTCTACTTTCGCGGGCTGAGCGACCAGGTCTCGGTGATTCTGCCGCGCGACGAGGTATTGCAGCGCTTCAGGGAACCACGCCTGCGCCTGAACCAGCGCATCGACGCCAGGTCGGCAATCGGTGGCATGAGCGCGATGCTGATGAACCAACTGATGGACAACCGCGACCTGGCCAGCAGCGAGGCAGAGGCCGTGCTGGACGCCATCCTCGCCCTGCTGCGTCCGGTGCTGGCGCCGCGCCAGGACGAACCGCTCATTGCACCGCCACCGGCATTGATGACCAAGGCCAAGGCCGTGATCGAACGGCACCTGGCCGATGAAAGCCTCAGCCCGGAGCGCATCGCCACGGCGGCGGGAACCTCGGTACGCAATCTGCACCGGCTATTCGCCCAGCATGAGACCAGCGTCGGCCGCTACATCCTCGAACGACGGCTGAGCCGCTGCGCGCAGGCGATCCTGCAGAGCGAGGTGAAGATCACCCATATCGCGCTGAGCTGGGGATTCAAGGACCTGAGTCACTTTTCCCGAGCGTTCAAGAGTGCGTTCGGGGTGTCGCCGAGTGAGTATCGGGGGCGGCGGGGGTAGCGGCATCCAGTGACGGGCAGCTATCCACCGAAGGACTGGATGAGCTCTTGTTGGCCTAATCGCTGGCAAGTCGGGGCGCCGAAACGCAGCTCCCACAGGTCCAGCGGTGCACGCCACCCTGTGGGAGCTGGCTTGCCAGCGATCAGGCCCTTCCAGACAACGTAAATCTCTCTGTCCAAAACAAAAAAGGGGCCGCATCAGCGGCCCCTTTCCTACCCAAAAACCAGAATCAGAAGATGCTGATCGGGTACTCGACGAAGATACGGACTTCGTTGCCGTCTTCCATGTACTTGCCGTAGTCGCGCAGGCTGTCCGAGGTACGTACCCACGAACCACGCAGTTTCACGCTCAGGTCCTTGGCAGGGCCTTCCTGTACTACGTATTTGACCTGGTTGAAGATCTCGCGCTCGGTGCCTTCGCCAAAGCCGTGGGTGTTGATGTTGTCACCACGCACGTAGGCGATGTTGTAGGTCAGGCCCGGTACGCCGACGGCGCTGAAGTCGAAGCCGTAGGCGATCTGCCAGGAACGCTCGTCTTCGGCGTTGAAGTCGGACCAGTAGGAGTTGGCCAGGTAGATGGTCGAGCCACCGTCACCCACGCCATAGTCATTCTGGTACCAGCCGTACTGGTAGCCGGTGCTGCCGGTGCTGCGCTGGTGCGCCAAGGTCACCGAGTGAGGGCCGAAGGCGTAGGTGGCCGCCAGGCTCCAGATGGTGTTGTCGTCACCGGTCAGGCTGGCCTTCTGCACGTACTTCTTGTCGATGTCAGACTTGTAGCCGTTGAAGTCCAGGGTCAGCGACTGGTCCTTAGCGATGGCGTGAACGTAGTTCAGGCCCAGGTAGTGCTTCTTCAGCACGTCTTCGACATCGGAGGTGTACAGCGAGGCGGTCAGGTTCGGCAGGAACTTGTAGCTACCGCCGAACACGTTGATCGACTTCAGGCCGCTGTCACGCTGCTCGGTGGACTTGCGCGCTTCGCGGGTATAGCGACCGGCGTTCAGCTCCAGGCCTTCGATTTCCTTGGAGTTGATCGAGGTACCGGTGTAGCTCTCTGGCAGCAGACGGGCATCGTCGTATTGCAGGACCGGCAGCGATGGCATCTGGTCGCCGTACTTCAGCACGGTGTTGGACACGCGGAACTTGACCGCTGCGCCGCCACGGGCGATGTCGTGCTGGGCGTTGCCGCTGTCGCCACGTTTGAAGAAGTCGATACCGCCGCCGCCGTTGCGACCGCTACCGCCGTCCAGGCGCACGGCGTACAGGCCGAAGGCATCGACGCCAACGCCGACGGTGCCCTTGGTGAAGCCGGAGGAGAACCTGCCGATGAAGCCTTGGCCCCACTGCATTTGGTCAGCGCTACCGTGCTTCTTGTCACGGTTCATGTAGGCATTGCGCAGCAACAGGGTAGCGCTGCTGTCTTCGACGAAGCCCTTGGAAGCTTCCTGATCGTTGGCCATTGCTTGGGTAGCGGCCATGAGCCCCAGTGCGAGCAGACTGATCCGGGTTTTCAACATCTTGTTTTCCTTATTACGTGATTTGGTACGCACTGCAGCCAAACGCCAGAACCACGCCCCCTGCGTGGGTTGACGCTCACGGACTGAAAATGAAAGGCCCGCGTGCGAGTGATCGCAGCGGGCCTTTTATTATTAGTGTTTTGGCCGAACGGCCTGCAGGCGCAGGGGCCGAATCCTAGCCGCGGGCGGAATGCCATGTCAAAAGTTCGTGAAAAGCTGATGACAAAATTCATGTTTTCCGTCGTTTTTCTCGGAAATTCCGTAATAACAGACGCGGAATGCGCCACAGGGCCCGTCAGAAATCGCCGTTCCGGATTGGCTCAGGACGCCCATGAAAAAGGGCGATGCCTCCCCGGCATCGCCCTTTCGTCCTGCTGCAAACCGCGCCCTTCAACCGTGCCAGATACCCGCCAGCGCATCGAGCTCCGCTTCGCTGATCAGGCCGGCGGGATAACGCTCCGCCAGCAGCCGCCGTGGATCGGTCTTCCTGACCCGGATTGGTCCATTGTGTTTCAACCACTGCGCCAGTACCTGGAGCGCTTCATGGTTCATGACTGTCGGGTGCGAAGCCAACTCACGTGCAGTATTCATTTCACACGTACTCCCCAGAGCGTGAGTTGAGCAAACTACTCAAGATTTATGACAAATCCGTGGGTCACCACGGGCCGTCCATCTTGTTACCGCTTTCCAGCTTTCGAATTAATACAAAAGCTATGCCACGCACCAAAGCCGCTTGTCGCCCAGGCATAAAAAAACCCGTCGTAAGACGGGTTTTTTCTAACGTCGAATCAGCGACGTGCCGGTGCCGGCTGTTGCTGGGTCAGGCAGTGGATGTTGCCACCGCCCAGCAGCAGTTCACGGCCGGGCACCATGACGATCTCGTGTTCCGGGAACAGACGCGCCAGGATCGTCCTGGCCTCGGCATCGGCCGGGTCGTCGAAACTCGGGGCAATGATGCCGCCATTGACGATCAGGAAATTCACGTAGGAACCGGCCAGCCGCGAGGAAGGGCTGCGCTCCTGGCTACCCGCAACCATGTCTACGCCATCGCACTCATCCTGAGTGGCGTACATCGGCCCCGGAATAGGCATCTTGTGCACCACGAACGAACGCCCCTTGGCATCGCGCTGGCTTTCCAGCACCGCCATGGCCGCACGGCAACGGCTGTAGTTGGGGTCATTGGAATCATCGGTCCAGGCCAGTAACACTTCGCCCGGGCTGACGTAACAGCAGAAGTTATCGACGTGGCCATCGGTTTCATCGTTGTACAGGCCATCCGGCAGCCAGACGATGGTGTCCACCGCGAGGTTGTCGCGCAGGATGGTTTCGATCTGCTCGCGGTTCAGGTGCGGGTTGCGGTTGGCATTGAGCAGGCACTCCTCGGTAGTGATCAAGGTGCCTTCGCCATCGACGTGAATCGAGCCGCCTTCGAGCACGAAGCCCTCGGTGACATAACGCGCGGTGCGCTCCAGCCCCATGATCTTGCCGGCTACCTGCTCGTCGCGGTTCCAGGGCGCATAGAGGCCGCCGTTGAAGCCGCCCCAGGCGTTGAAGCCCCAGTCCACGCCACGCACTTCGCCGCTGCCGTTGATAACGAAGGTCGGGCCGGTGTCACGCACCCAGGCATCGTCGTTGCTCAGTTCGACCACACGAATATTCGGCTCGTCGCCCAGGCGCGACACGGCGTTCTCATACTGCGCAGCGGACACGCCGACGGTCACCGGCTCGAAGCGGGCGATGGCCTTGGCCACGGCAGTGTGGGCAGCCTGGGCCGGCTTGCCACCCAGGCGCCAGTTATCCGGACGCTCGGGCCAGATCATCCAGACCTGGGTTTGCGGTGCCCATTCGGCAGGCATATGGAAGCCATCGTCACGGGGGGTAGAGGTCAAGGTCTTCATGGGGCGCACCTGGGTGGATGATCGAGTGAGCGAATTTATATCCGATAAATATCGATAATGAAAGCTATTAAGCAAAAACGGAGCGCATAAAAAAGCCGGATAACCCGATAAGAATCGGCTTTATCCGGCTGCGATTCACGATCTAGAGGTCTTCTGACAACACCCGGGCAATGCTGTCCACGAAGAAATCGACGCTTTGACGAGTGGTGCACATCGGCGGCTTGATCTTGAGGATATTCAGGTAATCCCCGTGGGCTGCATGAAGATCCCCAGGTCACGCAGGCGATTGCACAGGGTCATGGTCTCCTCGGTAGCCGGTTCCAGGGTGTCGCGGCTGCGTACCAGTTCCAGGCCGAGATAGAAACCGGAACCATGCACTGCGCCTGCCAGCGGATATTCATCGACCAGTTGCTGCAGCCGCGCCTTGAAGTATCCGCCCACGTCACGGGCGTTTTCCCACAGCCCCTCCTCGGCCATCACATCCAGCACTGCCATGCCGATGCGGCAGCTCACCGGGCTGCCGCCGGCGGAGGAGAAGAAGTAGCCCTCGGCTTCCAGCGCTTCGGCGATGGCCCGGGTGGTGATCACCGCACCCAGCGGATGACCGTTGCCCATGCCCTTGGCCATGGTGATGATGTCCGGCACCACGCCCTGCTCCTCGAAGCCCCAGAAATACTCGCCCATGCGCCCGTAGCCGACCTGCACTTCGTCGGCGATGCATACCCCGCCGCGCTCGCGCACCCGGGCATAGACCTGTTGCAGGTAGCCCGGCGGCAACGCGATCCCGCCCGCATTGCCATACACCGGCTCGCAGATGAAGCCGGCCAGCTGGCGACCGGTGGCGTCCACTTCGGCCAGGGTCGCCTCGACGTCGCGCACATAGTCGGCGGTGCTGTCGCTGCCTCGGTATTTGCCACGGTAGGTGTTCGGCGCGGTGACCGGGTGCACCCACTGCGGCCGGGTGGTGAGGGCCTGCGGGTTGTCGGCGATGGACGTCGAGATGGCATCGGTAGCCACCGACCAGCCGTGGTACGCCTCGAGCACACTGAGCATGTCGCGCCCGCCGCTGGCGGCCCAGGCCAGGCGGATCGCCAGGTCGTTGGCTTCGGTGCCGCTGTTGACCAGGAACACCCGGTCCATGCCCTTGGGCGCCAGGGCCAGCAAGCGTTCGGAGAACTCGGCAATGGCTGCGTAGTGGAAGCGCGAGTTGGTATTGAGCAGCGACCATTGCCGGGCCGCTTCGCTGACCATGCGCGGATGACCGTGGCCAAGTACCGCAACGTTGTTGAGCATGTCCAGGTAAGACCGGCCCTGAAGGTCGATCAGGTAGTTGCGCCAGCCGCGCTCGATCTGCGGTGGCTGCTGGTAATAATGCTTCTGCGAGCGGGCGAAGCTGGCGTCGCGGCGCGCCAGCAGGGCCTGCGGATCGCCAGGCAGCGTAGCATCGCAGTCGAAACCGAGCAGCGCCGCCGGCGAGGGGCAGAGCGCTTGCCAGGCCCCGGCCCGGGACGGCACGACAAACGCCGGCGGACGCAGGCCGGGAACCCGGCACAGTTGCACGGTGAGCGTACCCTCGACCCGGCCCAGCGACTGCCCGGCTTCGACCACCTGTCCATCGCTCAGCCCATCGCCACAGCCCCACAGCCACAAGCCGGCCTGCGCGCCTTGCAGGCAGCCGGCATTCGGCCCTCCGACCTGCCAGGTTCCGGCGAACGGGGCCCGCACCTCGGCACCCGGCTCCAGGAGCAACTCCACCTGCAACGCGAAGGTTTCCGGCTCGCGCGGGGTGTCGATATGGGTGCGGGACAAGCGGTACTGACCATACAACGACGAGGCCGGTGCCGGCTGTTGCAGCAGCAATTGCCGGTCGATACCCGGTGTTTCCCAGTTGCCGGCGCTGTAATGCTCGCTGAGCACGCCAAGGTCGAGGCGAGTCACCGCCTGGCCGACCAGGCCAGGCAGCAGCGGCGTGCAGCCATCCAGGTCGAGCCCCTCCGGCTCCAGGCCCACGCTCTGCAGGATCGCCGCCTCCATCAGCTCGAAGGGTACGCTGTCGGCGACGTCGAAGATTTCCCACTCATGGGCCAGGTTGTCGCGGATATAAGCATTGCCCGGCTCCACGCCCAGTTGCTGCTCGCTGCTCAGTACCAGCACGGCGGCACGGGCGACCACCAGCGGCCAAAGCGCCTTGAGCTCGGCCTCGGTCAATGGGTTGATGGCGTGGTAGGCGGCCACCGCCGGAAGGATGCGCAGCGGGTCGCCCTCGGCATGATGCAGCAGCGCCGCGCAGGTCACCGACAGGTCGGCGATGCGCCAGGTATGCAGCAGATCGCCGAAGTCGATCACGCCTTGCAGTTGCCATTGCCGCTCGGCATCACGCTGCCAGACCACATTGTCGTCGGTGATATCCAGGTGCACGGCCTGCGACGGCAAGTAGTCCCGGACCTGCCCCAGCAACTCGTGCGCGCGGGCCGACGCGGCCTGCAGGCGCGCCTTGCGCGGCCCCTCGGCCAGTACCGGCAACAGGTGACCGACCAAGGCCTGGGCATGCCGTGGGTCCCATTGCAGGGTGCGGTCCAGGCCCGGGTGGCTGAAACCGGCCAGGGCCTGGCCGACCCGGGCGCACAGCGCACCCAGTTCTGCGACCAGGCGCGGGTCGATGTGCTTGAGGCGGGTCAAGGTCTGGCCGTCGATGTAGTCCAGCAACCGGGCACGCACCTTCTGGCCGTCGATATCCAGCGACAACAACGGCTCGCCGGACACCGCCGCACGCACCCCGGGCACCGGCACGCCACGCTCGCGCAGATAGCCCAGGGCCGCGTGCTGGGCCTCCAGCTCCTGCGCCGAGTATTCGCCATGGCAAACCTTGAGCACATAGCGCCCCTGCTCGCTATCGACCCGGAAGTTCAGGTCCTGCTGGCTGCCCAGCGCCTGCAACCCACCGTCCAGCCCATAGTGCTGGTTGAGCAAGGCGCGGGCCTGGCGTTCGCTGAGGGTCGGGCAAGGTTGGCTGGCGCGTTGGACAAGCGTGCTGAGGGGCATGGCGGAGACCTCGGTTTTTTTGCGGCTTATATCGCCATTTGCACTGACATTACGCAAGGGGGGTGGTTAAAATTCCGCACAATTCAGCGCCGCTCGTTGAATAAAACGTGACAAAACGGTTATCCAGCGCAATGTGCTTGCACGGATCGGTATCTGCACACAAGCTATGCGCCTTTTTGCTCAATGTCAGTTATGGAAGAAAGGCAGCCCGACATGCGAATTCTCATCACCGGTGGAGCCGGTTTCATCGGTTCGGCACTGGTGCGCCACCTGATCAACAACACCAATCACGAAGTGCTCAACCTGGATAAGTTGACCTACGCGGGCAACCTGGAGTCGTTGACCAGCATCGCCACCAATACCCGCTACGAATTCGTCCAGGCGGATATCGTTGACCAGGCGACCGTCAGCGCGGTCCTGGAGCGCTTCCAGCCTCATGCGATCATGCACCTGGCGGCCGAGTCGCATGTCGACCGTTCCATCGACGGCCCTTCGGACTTCATCCAGACCAATATCGTTGGCACCTACAGCCTGCTGGAGGCCGCTCGTGGCTATTGGTCGAAACTGCCGGCCGGCGAACGCGAAGCCTTCCGTTTCCACCACATCTCCACCGATGAGGTCTATGGCGACCTGCACGGCGTCGATGACCTATTCACCGAGACCACACCCTATGCGCCAAGCTCACCGTATTCGGCGAGCAAGGCCGCGTCCGATCATTTGGTCCGCGCCTGGCACCGCACCTATGGCCTGCCGGTTTTGCTGACTAACTGCTCGAACAACTACGGGCCGTTCCACTTCCCGGAAAAGCTCATTCCGCTGGTCATCCTCAACGCTCTGGCGGGCAAGCCGCTGCCGGTCTATGGCAATGGCCTGCAGGTACGCGACTGGCTGTTCGTCGAGGATCACGCCCGCGCCCTGTTCAAGGTAGTGACCGAGGGTGTGGTCGGCGAGACCTACAACATCGGCGGACACAACGAACAAAAGAACATCGATGTGGTGCGCGGCATCTGCGCCCTGCTCGAAGAACTGGCGCCACAGCGCCCGCAGGGCGTGGCCAGCTACGCCGACCTGATCACCTACGTTCAGGACCGTCCCGGCCACGACCAGCGCTACGCGATCGACGCCAGCAAGATCGAACGCGAACTGGGCTGGGTTCCCGAAGAAACCTTCGAGACCGGCCTGCGCAAGACCGTCCAGTGGTATCTGGATAACCTGGAATGGTGCCGCCATGTGCAGGACGGCAGCTACCAGGGACAACGCATGGGCACCACCGACTTCAAGGATTTGATTGCATGACCAAAGGTATCGTCCTGGCGGGTGGCTCCGGCACCCGCCTGCACCCCATTACTCTCGGCGTTTCCAAGCAACTGCTGCCGATCTACGACAAACCGATGATCTACTACCCGATCTCGGTACTGATGCTCGCCGGCATCCGCGAGATCCTGCTGATTTCCACTCCGCAGGACCTGCCGCAGTACCGCCAATTGCTGGGCGACGGCAGCCAGTTCGGTGTCGAGATCAGCTATGCCGAGCAGCCGTCTCCGGACGGCCTCGCCCAGGCCTTCCTGATCGGTGAAGAGTTTATCGGCAACGACTCGGTCTGCCTTGTGCTGGGCGACAACATCTTCCACGGCCAGGGCTTCACCCCCAACTGCTCAAGGCGGCCAGCCATGCCAACGGTGCTACGGTTTTCGGCTACTGGGTCAAGGATCCGGAGCGTTTCGGCGTGGTGGAATACGATGCCGAAGGCCGCGCCCTGTCGATCGAAGAAAAACCCAAGCAGCCAAAGTCCAGTTACGCGGTCACAGGCCTGTATTTCTACGACAACGACGTGGTCGAGATCGCCAAGGCGGTCAAGCCCTCGCCGCGCGGCGAGCTGGAAATCACCGACGTCAACAATGCCTATCTGAAGCGCGGCGACCTGCGTGTCGAGCGCCTCGGCCGTGGTTTTGCCTGGCTTGACACCGGCACCCACGACAGCCTGCTGGAAGCCTCGCAGTACGTGCAGACCATTGAGCATCGCCAAGGCCTGAAAGTAGCCTGCCTGGAAGAGATTGCCTTCCAGCACGGCTGGATCAGCTCGGAGCAACTGTCCGCCCGGGCAGAAGCCTTGAGCAAGACCGGCTATGGTCAATATCTGCTTGGGTTGATGAGCAAGACACGATGAAAGTCACCACCAGTACGCTGCCAGAAGTTCTGATCATCGAACCGAAGGTTTTCGGTGATGCGCGAGGTTTTTTCTACGAAAGCTTTAACGAGCGGGAATTCGCTGCACAGACCGGCGTCAGCGCTCATTTCGTCCAGGATAATCACTCGCGCTCGCAAAAAGGCGTGCTGCGTGGTCTGCATTACCAGATTGAAAATGCTCAAGGCAAAGTGGTGCGGGTCACGGCGGGCGAGGTGCTTGATGTGGCCGTGGACCTGCGCCGCAGCTCACCGAATTTTGGCCGCTGGACCAGTATTCGCCTTTCGGCGCAGAACAACCGACAGCTATGGATTCCGCCAGGATTCGGCCACGGTTTCGTGGTGCTCAGCGACGTTGCGGAGTTCCTCTACAAAACCACCGACTACTACAACCCCGAAGCCGAGCGCTGCGTGCGCTGGGACGATCCGACCCTCGCCATTGACTGGCAGATCGAGGGCGCGCCGCTGCTCTCGGCCAAGGACCAGAATGGCAAGCTGCTGGAAGAAGCGGACCTGTTCCCATGAGGATCCTTATCAGCGGTCGCAACGGCCAGCTCGCCCAGGCACTGCAACAGGCGCTGGGCGACCTCGGCGAACTGCACGTGTTCGGCCGCGACCAGCTCGACCTGGCCTATCCCGAGCGCATTGCCGAAAAGGTCCGCGCCATCGGCCCCGACCTGATCATCAACGCGGCCGCGCATACGGCGGTGGACCAGGCCGAAAGCGAGCCGCAAGCGGCCTTCGCAATCAATGCCACGGCCCCGGGCATCTTCGCCGAAGAAGCCGCGCGCCTGGGCGTCCCGCTGATCCACTACTCCACCGACTATGTCTTCGACGGCAGCAAGCAAGGCCGCTACACCGAGGACGATGCGACCAATCCCCTGGGCGTCTATGGCCAGAGCAAACTGGCGGGCGAACAGGCGATTGCCGCGGTCGGCGGGCAGCACCTGATCCTGCGCACCAGTTGGGTCTACTCGACCCATGGGCGCAACTTCCTGCTGACCATGCAGCGCCTGCTGCAAGAGAAGCCGGAACTGCGCGTGGTCGCCGACCAGATCGGCGCGCCGACCTGGGCCGGGACCATCGCTGCAAGCACCCGTCGGCTCATCCAGCGCTGGCAGGCCGGCCAGGCCGGCGCCTGGGGCCTGTACCACCTGACCGCGCAGGGTGAAACCTCGTGGTTCGGCTTCGCCCAGGCCATCGGCGAACAGCTCAAGGCCCAGGGCAGGCCCTGTGCCAACCTGGTGCCGATCCCGTCCAGCGAGTACCCGACACCCGCCCGCCGGCCGTTGAACTCGCGCCTCGATTGCAGCCGCCTGCAACGCGAGTGGAACGTCAGCCAGCCCGACTGGCACCAGGCGCTGATCGACTGCCTGAAGTAGCGCATAATGCGCCAGATCCTTCTGGCGCATTTTCGCGATGACCATGACCCCCAGCCTTCCCCGCCGCCCCCGCTGGCGCAGCCTCGCCCTTCTGGCCCTGTGCCTGGCGCCGTTGCTCTGGCCGCTGAACCGCCTCGCCGAGCACTACTACCAGGACGAACTGGCCAGCCAGAACCGCCAGACCCTCGACCTGTACGTCGCCAACCTGCTCGGCACCCTGCGCCGCTTCGAAGCCCTGCCGCAGATCCTCGGCGACCTGCCGACCCTGCGCGCCGTGCTGGCCGACCCGCTGCGCCTGGAATTCCAGACCAACGCCAACCGCAGGCTCAAGGAAATCAGCACACAGACCGGCGCCGAAGTCATCTACCTGATGGACGCCAAGGGCAACACCCTGGTCGCGTCCAACTGGGACAAGAAGGACAGCTTCATCGGCCGCAACTTCTCATTCCGCCCGTACTTCAGCGACGCCACCGCCGGGCGCCTGGGGCGCTTCTTCGGCCAAGGCACCACCTCGGCCAAGCGCGGCTATTTCTTCGGCGCACCGGTCTGGGACAACGGCCAGGTAATCGGCGTCCTGGTGGTCAAGGTAGATCTCGACCATACCGAAACCCTTTGGGGCAAAAGCCCGGAACAACTGCTGCTGACCGACAGCAACGGCGTCGTGGTGCTGACCTCGCGTCCTGAATGGCGCTTCCGTGCCACCCGGCCGCTCAGTGATGAGGAGCGCCAGTCGATCACCGCGATCCAGCCCTACCCGACCCAGGAACCGCAGCCGCTCAACCTCGACCGCAAGGCCTGGCTGGTGCAGACCCGCTCGATTCCGGAGACCGGCTGGGAAGTGAACATCCTTGCCCCGCGAGTGCTGGTAGACCGCTCGGTAAGCACCGTCATGGCCGTCGGCGGCGCCACCCTGCTGGTGGTGATGCTGCTGGTCGGCCTGGTGATGCAGCGTCGTCGCCACTACATGGACCGCATCGACTTCGAAGCCCATGCCCGCCACGACTCGGAAAAACGCGTGGCCGAACGTACCGCCGACCTCGAAGGCCTCAATCGGCGCTTGAAGACCGAGGTACTGGAGCGCGAGCAGGCCCAGCAGGAGGCGGCCCGCGCCCAGGACGAGCTGGTCCAGGCCGGCAAGCTGTCGGTGCTCGGGACCATGTCGGCGAGCATCAGCCACGAGCTTAACCAACCACTGGCGGCAATCCGCAGCTACGCGGAAAACGCCGAGATCCTGCTCGACCACCAGCGCATCGACGACGCACGCGGCAACCTCAAGCTGATCAACGAACTGACCGGGCGCATGGCCTCGATCATTGCTCACCTGCGCGCCTTTGCCCGCCGCGACCGCCATGCGCCAGAGAGCGTGGCGCTGCAACCGGCGCTGGACGATGCCCTGGCCCTGCTGGCCAAGCGTCGCCGGGCCATGGCCGTGGAGCTGATCCGCGATTTGCCGGAAGCCACCCTGTGGGTCCAGGCCGGCGAGACGCGCTTGCGCCAGGTACTCGGCAACCTGCTGGCCAATGCCCTCGATGCCCTGACCGAAAAGGCCAACCCGCGCAAGCTCTGGCTAAGTGCCGAACGCCGCGATGATTACGTCTACCTGACGATCCGCGACAACGGTCCCGGCTTTACCAGCCAGGCCATGGCCCACGCCCGCGAGCCGTTCTTCACCACCAAGACCCGCACCCAGGGCCTTGGCCTGGGCCTGGCGATCTGCGACACGCTGATGCGCGCGCTGGGCGGCGAGCTGCTGCTGGCCAACCACCCGGAGGGCGGTGCGCTGCTGACCCTGCAACTGCGCGTGGCCAAGCCCGGCGCCAATCTTCAGACTTCGGAGGACTCCTTGGCATGACTGAGCCCCTGATCGACAGCCGCACCCAGGTGATCCTGGTCGACGACGACCCGCACCTGCGCCAGGCCCTCAGCCAGACCCTCGACCTCGCCGGCCTGCGCGTCCTGCCGCTGAGCGATGCCCAGGGCCTGGCCGGGCGCATCGAGGCCGACTGGCCAGGCGTGGTGGTCAGCGATATCCGCATGCCCGGCATCGACGGCCTGCAATTGCTCGAGCAACTGCACGGCCAGGACCCCGACCTGCCGGTGCTGCTGATCACCGGCCACGGCGACGTGCCGCTGGCGGTCCAGGCCATGCGTGCCGGGGCCTACGATTTCCTGGAAAAGCCGTTCGCCAGCGATGCCCTGCTCGACAGCGTGCGCCGTGCCCTTTCGTTGCGCCGCCTGGTGCTGGACAACCGCAGCCTGCGCCTGGCCCTGAGCGACCGCCAGGAATTGAGCGGTCGCCTGGTCGGCCATTCGCCGTCGATCCAGCGCCTGCGCGAGCAGATCGGCGCCCTCGCCGGCACCCGCGCCGACGTGCTGATCCTCGGCGAAACCGGTGCCGGCAAGGAAGTCGTAGCCCGTGCCCTGCACGACCTGTCCAGCCGTCGAGACGGTCCATTCGTAGCGATCAACGCCGGCGCGCTGGCCGAGTCGGTGGTGGAAAGCGAGCTGTTCGGCCACGAGCCCGGCGCCTTTACCGGCGCGCAGAAAAGGCGCATCGGCAAGTTCGAATTCGCTAATGGCGGCACCTTGTTCCTCGACGAAATCGAAAGCATGAGCCTGGACGTGCAGGTCAAGCTGCTGCGCATGCTCCAGGAGCGGGTGCTGGAGCGCCTCGGCGGCAACCAGCAGATCCCCCTGGACATCCGGGTGATCGCGGCAACCAAGGAAGACCTGCGCCAGGCCGCCGACCAGGGCCGCTTCCGCGCCGACCTGTATTACCGCCTGAACGTCGCGCCCCTGCGCATTCCGCCACTGCGCGACCGCGGCGACGACATCCTCGTGCTGTTCCAGCATTTCGCCGATGCCGCCAGCGCGCGTCACGGCCTGCCGGCCCACGAGCTGCAACCGGCGCAGCGGGCCATGCTGCTGCGCCACGACTGGCCGGGCAACGTGCGCGAACTGCAGAACGCCGCCGAACGCTTCGCCCTCGGCCTGGAACTGGCCCTCGACGGCCAGGCCGAAAGCAGCAGCGCCTCGCAGGACTTGCCGCCGGCCCAGGGCAACCTGAGCGAGCAGGTCGAGCACTTCGAGCGCTCGCTGATCGCCGCCGAACTGACCCGCCCCCACGGTTCCATGCGCAGCCTCGCCGAAGCCCTTGGCATTCCGCGCAAGACCCTGCACGACAAGTTGCGCAAGCATGGCCTGAGCTTCGCCGACAGCCATGTCGCCGATGCCCCCGAGGACACCCGCTGATGAGCAGCGACAGCCACTACCTGGAAAACATCCTGCACCACGACATCCCGCTGACCCGCGAGATGGGCATGGGCGTACTGGACTGGCAGGCACACTGCCTTCGCCTGCGTCTGCCGCTGGAGCCCAACGTCAACCACAAGAGCACCATGTTCGGCGGCAGCCTGTATTGCGGCGCGGTGCTGGCGGGCTGGGGCTGGCTGCACCTGCGCCTGCGCGAAGCGGGGGTCGATGACGGGCATATCGTCATCCAGGAAGGGACGATCAGTTATCCGCTGCCCGTGACAGGCGCGGCCATCGCAGTGTGCGAGGCGCCGGAAGAGAAGGTCTGGGAGCGCTTCATCAAGACCTATGAACGCCATGGCCGGGCACGCTTGAGCCTGCATACCCGGGTGTTCAACGAAAACGCCGAAGCGCCCGCCGTGGAGTTCGACGGGCAGTACGTGCTACATCGCTGAGGCCAGTGCCAGCAGCTTGCCGCGCCACGGGGCGGCGGCTGGCAGGCCGAGGAAGAACGGATTGAGCAACGACTCGCGAGGCGGATAGACGAACGCCTCGCCATCCAGCCCCAGCACTTCGCCGCCCGCCCTTCCAGCACGCCCTGGGCGGCGGCGGTATCCCACTGCGAGGTCGGCGCCAGGCGCGGGTAGCAATCCGCGGCGCCTTCGGCCAGCAAGCAGAACTTCAGGGAGCTGCCGATATTCGCCAGCTCCAGCTCGCCCAGCGCTTCGCCCAGGCCGGCCAGCAGGCGCTCCTGCTGCGGGCTGGAATGGCGGCGACTGGCAACCACGGTAAATGCCTCGCCCGCCGGCGGCGCCAGGCGTACCTGGATCGCCTCCACTGAACCATCGGCCTCGGCACGCCAGGCGCCGATGCCCTGGCCGCCGTAGTAGCAGCGGCCATTGACCGGCATCGCCACCACTCCGAACACCACCCGGCCCTGTTCGACCAGGGCGATATTCACGGTGAATTCCTCGGTGCCGGCGATGAATTCCTTGGTGCCATCCAGTGGGTCCACCAGCCACCAGCGCTGCCAGGCCTGGCGCTGTTGCAGCGGGATGTCGCAATCCTCTTCCGATAGCACCGAGATCTCCGGTGCCAGCGCCTGCAAACCTTCGGCGATGACCTTGTGCGCAGCCAGGTCGGCGGCGGTTACCGGGGAGTCGTCGGCCTTGGCAACCACCGCGACGTCAGCGCGCCAGAACGGCAGGATGGCCTCACCTGCGCGGCGGGCCAGGTCCACCACCTGAGGCATAAGGTCGACAGGGTTCATACCGGGAAGACTCCACGCTGGGTCAGCAGATCACGCACCAGGTACAGCGCCGCCAGCGCCCGGCCTTCGGAGAACTGCGGATGCTGGGCCAATGCCGACAGCTCGCGCAGGCTGACGCGATCGACGCGCATCGGCTCCGGTTCGTCGCCCGGCAGGCTTTCCTCGTAGAGGTCGGTGGCCAGTACCACCTGGATCTTCTGGCTCATGTAGCCAGGAGACAGCGACAACTCGGTGATGTGCTCCAGTTGCCGGGCGCCATAGCCGGCCTCTTCCTTCAGCTCGCGGTTGGCCGCCGCCAGAACGTCCTCGCCCGGCTCGATCAGGCCCTTGGGCAGGGACAGCTCATATTCATCGGTACCGCCGCAATACTCCTCGACCAGCACCGCGTGCTCGCTGTCGAGCATCGCCACGATCATCACTGCGCCATAGCCGTTGCCGCGCCCGACCAGGCGTTCATAGGTGCGCTCGGTGCCATTGGCAAAGCGCAACTGCACGGCTTCGACACGGAACAGGCGGCTGCTGGCGACGATCTCGCTGGAGAGGACAGTGGGTTTCTGGCGCATGAGGGGGCGGCTCCTTGGCGGTAACGGGGTACTATACCGCCCACCACGGCCTGACCGAACGAGAATCTTGCACATGCTTCCCCTCGCCTGGCGCGATATAGACACCGTCCTGCTGGACATGGACGGCACCCTGCTCGACCTGCACTACGACAACCACTTCTGGCTGGAGCTATTGCCCCAGCGCTATGCCGAGCACCACGGGATCAGCCGGGCCATGGCCGAGCTGGAAATCCAGCCGTTGTTCGAGCGGCATGCCGGGTCGCTGAACTGGTATTGCCTGGATTTCTGGACCCGGGAACTGAACCTGCCGATTCGCGAACTCAAGCAGCAGAGCGCCGACCTGATCGCCTTGCGACCGGATGCCGATACGTTTCTGGCCGCGCTGCGTGAAGCCGGCAAACGGGTGATCCTGATCACCAACGCCCACCGCGATTCCCTGTCGCTGAAGCTGGAGCGGGTAGCGCTGGCGCCGTATTTCGAACGGATGATCAGCTCGCACGACTATGGTTTCCCCAAGGAGAACCAGCAGTTCTGGAGCGCCTTGCGCGCCGACACCGGCTTCGATCCGTCGCGCAGCCTGTTCATCGACGACACCCTGGCGATCCTGCGCAGCGCCCGCGCCTTCGGCGTCGCCCACCTGCTCGCCGTACGCCAGCCGGACAGCCGCAAGCCTGCGCGCGATACCGAGGAATTCGCGGCGCAGGAAGACTACCGGGTATTACTGGAAGGGCTGTGAAAGCTGACCCGGCCTCATCGCTGGCAAGCCAGCTCCCACAGGGATTGCATGCACCACGGACTCTGTGGGAGCTGGCTTGCCAGCGATGAGGCCCTCAGACACAACAGAAGGCTCGGGGATTACTCCGGAATACGCAGCACCTGCCCCGGATAGATCTTGTCCGGATGGCTCAGCAGCGGTTTGTTGGCCTCGAAGATCTTCTGGTACTTGTTCGAATTGCCATACACCCGCTTGGAAATTGCACTCAGGGTATCCCGCTTCTCCACCGTGACGAACCTCGCCGCCTGGGCCACCGGCCCGGCCACGGTGATCTGGTCATCCACCGATGCCACACCCTGGATATTGCCCAGGGCCAGAAGAATCTTCTCCTTCTCTTCCTGACTGCTCACCTCGCCCGTAACTGTCACCGTATCACCGCTCACCGTAGCCTGCACATCGGGGTTGCCGAGCCCTACCTTGGCCACATGCTCCTTGAGCTGCTCACCGGCATTGGCATTGCCGGGCGTCAGCAGATCGATGAGTTCTTCCCCCGCTTCTTTCACGAAACTGAACAGACTCATAGCGCTCTCCCTGATAAAGGAATCTCGGAGCCCAAAGTCTAGGACAGGTTAGAATGCCCCGCCCGCCAGCCCCGAGACGACGATGGACATCAAACAGCTGAAATTCCTCATCGCCCTGGATGAAACCCGCCATTTCGGCCAGGCCGCCGCGCTGTGCCACGTGACCCAGCCGACCCTGTCGATGCGCCTGCGCAACCTGGAGCGCGAGCTGGGGCTGGAGCTGGTCAACCGTGGCCAGCGCTTCGAGGGCTTTACCGCCCAGGGCGAACGGGTGCTGGCCTGGGCCCGCTCGGTGCTCGCCGCCTACGACGGGCTGCAGGCCGAGGCCGCCGCCTGTCGCGGGCACCTGGCCGGCACCCTGCGCCTGGGCATGGTACCGCTGTCCAGCTTCGATCCGCTGCCGCTGCTGCAACGCCTGCACCGCCAACACCCGGACCTGGCCTTCGAACTCAGCGCCCTCAGTTCCGAGCAGATCCTCGAACAGCTCACCAGCAACCGCCTCGACCTCGGCCTGTCGTACCTGGAGCGCCTCGACCAGGAGCGTTTCGAAGCCCTGCCGCTGGGGGAGTCGCCCATGGGCCTGCTCTACGACCCGGCGCATTTCCAGTTCGACGATGCACCGCTGCACTGGGAAGCCCTGGCCGGACTGCCCCTGGGCCTGCTTACCGCCGGCATGCATTTCCGCCAGTCGGTGGACCACAATTTCCATAGCCGCGGCATCACCCCGCGCCTGCTGTTGCAGACCGACGCTGTCCATCAGTTGGTCCAGGCCGTGCACGGCGGCCTGTGCTGCGCGGTGATGCCGCTGGGCAGCGGCCTCGAAGCGGTGACCGGAGGCTTGCGCCTGCACCCCATCGAACAGGCCGCCACCCTCGCCCCGCTGGGCCTGATCATGCGCCGTACCGCGCCACGCTCGGCGCTGGCCGAAGCCTGCCTCAGCGAATACCGCAAGCTGCTCGACGAAGCATGATCGACGGCCTCTATCGGCACATCGGCACAAGCGATTAGACGATACCCGAGCGCAGGCCTAGGCTTAAAGCCTGATCAGCCTTGCCGGTATTCCAACAAATGAGCAGCAAACCCCCGGTTTGCGCGGCCTCCACCAGCCTGGAAGCCCCTGCCGCCAGCGTGCGTTACGAGTACAGCCAGCTCGAAGACCAATCTCCCGCCAGTGCCGACCTCGCCGAGGAAGTGGCCCTGGCCATCGCCTACAACGGCATCAGCCAGGCGGTGATGCTGGTCAGCCCCACCGATCTCGATGATTTCGTGGTCGGGTTCAGTATTGGCAGCGGCATCGTCGACAGCGCCGACGAGATCTACGACATCAAGCTCGCCGGCAGCGGTTCGGCGCTGCACGCCCAAGTGGAAATCGCCAGCCGCGCGTTCTGGAACCTCAAGACCCAACGCCGCCAGCTGGCCGGTACCAGCGGCTGCGGCCTGTGCGGCGTGGAAGCCGTGGAACAGGCCCTGCCCGACCTCAAGGTGCTGCCCGGCGCAGCGCTGCCGCCACCTGAATGGCTGGTCGGCCTGCGCCAGCGTATCGCTGCCTTCCAACCCCTTGGCCAACACTGCGGCGCGGTCCACGCGGCGGCATTCATGGACGCCAGCGGCGAACTGCTCCTTGGCCGCGAGGATATCGGCCGGCACAACGCCCTCGACAAACTGATCGGCGCCCTGGTCCGCCAGCGCATCGACACCCAGGGCGGCCTGGCCGTGGTCACCAGCCGCTGCAGCCTGGAACTGATCCAGAAAGTCCTGCGCGCCGGCATCCAGACCCTGGTCAGCCTGTCGTCGCCCACCGGCCTGGCCCTGCAATGGGCCCGGCGCCATAACCTGAACCTCATCCACCTGCCGCAGCACAGTGCACCAAGGGTCTACAGCCCTGCACGGGAGAACAGATCGTGAGCCTGCATCATCAAGCCGACCAGAAACCCGTTCCGCGCTACAAACCCTACAACGGCGCTGCCGGAGGCTGGGGCGCACTACGCAGCGTGGTACAGGCGTGGGTCGGTAGCGACAACGCCCTGAAGAACATCCGCGCCCTGCTCAAGACCAACCAGAACGGCGGTTTCGACTGCCCGGGCTGTGCCTGGGGCGACTCGCCGGAACACGGCATGGTCAAGTTCTGCGAGAACGGCGCCAAGGCGGTGAACTGGGAAGCGACCAAGCGCCGCGTCGACCCGACCTTCTTCGCCCGCCACAGCGTCACCTCGCTGCTCGCGCAGAGTGACTACTGGCTCGAATACCAGGGCCGCCTGACCGACCCGATGGTCTACGACCCGGTGGGCGACCGTTACCGGCCGATCGCCTGGGACGACGCCTTCGCCCTGATCGCCCGCCACCTGCACGCGCTGGAAAGCCCGGACCAGGCCGAGTTCTACACCTCGGGCCGGGCCAGCAACGAAGCGGCCTATCTCTACCAACTGTTCGTCCGCGCCTACGGCACCAACAACTTCCCGGACTGCTCGAACATGTGCCACGAGGCCAGCGGCGTGGCCCTCAGCCAGAGCGTCGGGGTCGGCAAGGGCACGGTCACCTTCGATGACTTCGAGCACGCCGATGCGATCTTCGTCTGGGGCCAGAACCCGGGCACCAATCACCCGCGCATGCTCGAACCATTGCGCGAGGCCGTGCAGCGCGGCGCCCAGGTGGTGTGCATCAACCCGCTCAAGGAGCGCGGCCTGGAGCGCTTCCAGCACCCGCAGCACCCGATCGAGATGCTCACCAACGGCGACAAGCCGACCAACACCGCCTTCTTCCGCCCGGCCCTGGGTGGCGACATGGCGATGATGCGCGGCATGGCCAAGTTCCTCCTGCAGTGGGAGCGCGAGGCGCTGGCCAAGGGTGAAGAGCCGATCTTCGACCACGCGTTCATCGCCGAGCACACCGCCACCGTCGACGACTACCTGGCGGTGGTCGATGCCACCTCTTGGGAACAGATCCAGACCCAATCCGGCCTGCACCTGGGCGAGATCGAACTGGCCGCGCGGATGTACGTGAAGGCCAGCAAAGTCATCATGTGCTGGGCCATGGGCATCACCCAGCACCGCCACTCGGTGCCGACCATCCAGGAAATCGCCAACCTCATGCTGCTGCGCGGCAACCTCGGCCAGCCGGGCGCCGGCCTGTGTCCGGTGCGCGGCCACAGCAACGTGCAGGGCGACCGTACCATGGGCATCAACGAACGCCCGCCGGTGGCGCTGCTGGATTCGCTGGAGCGTCGTTTCGGCTTCCCGGTGCCGCGGCACAACGGCCACAACACGGTCGAGGCGATCCACGCCATGCTCGCTGGCCGGGCCAAGGTGTTCATCGGGCTGGGCGGCAACTTCGCCCAGGCCACTCCCGACACCGAGCGCACCGCCCAGGCCCTGCGCAACTGCGACCTGACCGTGCATATCAGCACCAAGCTCAACCGCAGCCACCTGGTCCACGGCAAGGAAGCGTTGATCCTGCCCTGCCTTGGCCGTACCGATATCGACCAGCAAGGCGAAGGCCCGCAGGCCGTGACCGTGGAAGACTCGTTCAGCATGGTCCACGCCTCCAATGGCCAGCTCAAGCCGCTGTCGTCGCAGATGCGCTCGGAACCTGCGGTGATCGCCGGTATCGCGGCGGCGACCGTGGGCAACCATCCGGTGGACTGGAACTGGCTGATCGCCGACTACGACCGCATTCGCGACCTGATCGCCGAAACCATCCCCGGCTTCGACCGCTTCAACGAACGGCTCAAGCACCCGGGTGGTTTCTACCTCGGCAACAACGCCGGCCAGCGCATCTGGAAAACTGCCAGCGGCAAGGCCAACTTCAAGGCCAACCGCCTGCCGGACGACCTGATTCACGAAGGCGTGCGGGCCAGCGGCAAACTGCCGGACCTGATCATGCAATCGATGCGCTCGCACGATCAGTACAACACCACCATCTATGGGCTGGACGACCGTTATCGCGGGGTGCGCGGGCAGCGCAACGTGCTGTTCGCCAACGAGGCGGACATCCTTCGCCTGGGCTTCAACCCGGGTGACAAGGTAGACATCGTGTCGCTGTGGGGGGATGGCCTGGAGCGTCGGGTCACCGGCTTCACCTTGCTGGCGTTCGACATCCCGGCGGGGCAGGCGGCGGCCTACTATCCGGAGGTGAACCCGCTAGTGCCGCTGGAGAGCGTGGGGGATGGCAGCCATACCCCGACCTCGAAGTTCGTCGCGATCCAGCTGAAGCCGGCCACTGTCGAGGCGCGCATTATCTAGGTTGTTGCTGATGGCCCTATCGCTGGCAAGCCAGCTCCCACAGGGTCTTGTGGGAGCTGGCTTGCCAGCGATAGGGCCCTCAAATCCACCACAAAACTGTCAGAAGGGCACATCCCCGAGGATGGTCGCCCGATGCATCACCCGCCGCTGTGGCCGGTAATCATCCACCGCGTAATGCTGGGTCACGCGGTTGTCCCAGAACGCCACGTCACCCACCTGCCAGCGCCAGCGGATGGTGAATTCCGGGCGGGTGGCGTGGGCGAACAGCAGCTTCAGGATCGCCTCGCTTTCCTGCTCGCTCAGCTCATTGATCCGGGTGGTGAACCCGTCACTGACGAACAGCGACTTGCGCCCGCTCACCGGATGCGTGCGGATCACCGGATGGGAAATTGGCGGGTTGGCCTTGCGCGTGGCTTCCCAGCGCGCCAGGTCCTCCGGCGTGCTGCCGAAGCGCGCCAGGGGGAACGACTTGGTGAAATCATGGGTCGCCGTCAGCCCGTCCAGCAGGCGCTTCAACGGCTCGGACAGCGCCTCGTACGCCGCGATCCCGCTGGCCCACAAGGTATCCCCGCCAAACGCCGGCACCTGCTTTGCCGCCAGCACCGCGCCCAGCGCCGGGGTCGGCAGGAAGGTGACGTCGGTGTGCCAGATGGCGTTGTCGCGCACATCGGTGACCGCAGTATCGAGTACCAGCACCTGCGGGGTTTCCGGAATGTTCGGGTAGATCGGGTGAATATGCAGGTCGCCAAAGCGCGCCGCGAAATTGGCCTGCTGCTGCGGGGTGATCGATTGCTCGCGGAAGAACAGCACCTGGTGCGCGAGCAGGGCTTGCTCGATGGCATCGCGGGTGGTGGCGTCGATCTCGCGGCTGAGGTCCACGCCGCTGATGTGTGCGCCGAGCGCCGGGCTCAGCGGGGTAATGATCAGGCTCATGTCTGTCTCACTGATGAATTCGTTTCAATGGCTCTGGCCGTGCCACGGCACCAGCTTGCGTTGCAGGGCGCGCAGGCCCATTTCCAGGGCGAAGGCGATCAGGGCGATGACCAGGATGCCCAGCACCACCACATCGGTGACCAGGAACTGCGCCGCCGACTGGACCATGAAACCCAGGCCGCTGGTGGCCGCGATCAGCTCGGCGGCGACCAGGGTCGACCAGCCCACGCCCAGCCCGATGCGCACACCGGTAAGGATGTCGGGCAATGCGCTGGGCAGGATCACGTGGCGGATCAACTGCGCCTTGCTCGCCCCCAGCGACTGCGCGGCACGCAGTTTCGCCGGATCGACGGTGCGCACGCCGGTGGCGGTGGCAATGGCGATCGGGGCGAAGATCGCCAGGTAGATCAGCAGCACCTTGGACAGCTCGCCGATACCGCACCAGATCACGATCAGCGGCAGATAGGCCAGCGGCGGGATCGGCCGGTAGAACTCGATCAGCGGATCGAGCACGCCACGGGCGATACGGTTGCGGCCGATGGCAATGCCGATCGGGATAGCCGTGAGGATCGCCGCTCCCAGGGCCAGGCCGATACGGCTCAGGCTGGCGCCGAGGTGCTGCCACAGGGTCGATTCCATATAGCCCTGGGTCAGCAGCAACCAGGCCTTGCCCAGTACCGCTTGCGGCGAAGGCAGGAACAGCGGCTCGATCCACTCCGCCGCGGTCACCAGCCACCACAGCGCCAACAGGCCGCCGAGGGTCAGGCCGCTGATCCAGCGGGTGCTCAGGGTACGCCGCGCAGGGTGGGCGCCGGCTACCGGTTTGGCCGTTACCGGCAGGTCGAGGCTGCTCATGCGAACTCCTGCCGGCCAGCGGCGCTGCGTTGGGAAAAGACCCGCGCCAGCACATGCTCGCGGGTTTCGATAAAGCGCGGGTCGGACTTGATCGAACGCGCCGACTCGCCGGCCGCGTAGCGCTGGCCGAAGTCCAGGTGCAGGCGCTCCACCACCCGGCCCGGGTTGGGCGCCAGGAGGATCAGGTCGGTGGCGAGGAACACCGCTTCCTCGATGTCATGGGTAATCAGGAATACCGGCTTGGCGGTACGCTGCCAGACCTGCAGCAGCAGTTCCTGCATCTGCTCGCGGGTGAAGGCGTCGAGGGCGCCGAAGGGTTCGTCCATCAGCAGCACCCGAGGGTCGGCCGCCAGCGCCCGGGCCAGGCCGACGCGCTGTTTCTGCCCGCCGGAAAGCTGCCAGATACGCCGTTCGGCGAAGCCGGCGAGGTCCACCAAGGCCAGCATTTCCCGCGCCTTCTGCTCGCGCTGCGGGCGCGGCACGCCGGCCAGTTCGAGGCCGAAGGCGACGTTGGCCAGCACGTCCTGCCAGGGCAGCAGGGCATCGTCCTGGAACACCACGCCGCGCTCGGCGCTGGGGCCCTGCACCGGCACCCCGTCGAGGGTGATGCGTCCGGCGCTCGGGCTGACGAAGCCGGCGATCAGGTTGAGCAGCGAGGTCTTGCCGCTGCCGGAAGGGCCGAGGGCCACCAGCAATTGCTGCGGGCCCAGGCTCAGGGAGATGTCGGCGAGCACCGGTTCGGCGGCGCCGGGATACTGTGCGCTGATGCGCTCCAGCTGTAACAGGGCCATGACGACTCCGGGAATCAGTTAGTGATGAACGAGGAACTCACGTACGGCGAGTAATCCGGCAGCACCGCCTCGACCTTGCCCTGCTCCTTGAGGAACTTCGCGGTCTCGGTGATCGCCTGGGTGGTCGGTGCGCCGAGGGCGGCGATCTGGTCGGCGGCCAGCGGGAACACGTTGCCTTGCAGCAGGCCGGGGATATCGCTGGTCTTGGCGCCGGACAGCTTGGCCAGCTTGTCGACGTTGGCCTTGTCGTCCAGCCAGGCTTGCGGGTCCTTGCGATAGTCGGCGTAGGCGTCGAGGGTCACCTTGGCGAAGGCCTTGACCACGTCCGGGTGCTTGGCGGCGAAGTCCTTGCGCACGATCCAGGCATCGAAGGTCGGCGCGCCTTTCTTGGCCAGCTCGCCGGAGGTGATCAGCACCTTGCCGTTTTCCTTGGCTACACCGAGCGCCGGGTCCCAAACGTAGGTGGCATCGATATCACCGCGCTTCCAGGCGGCAATGATCGCCGGCGGGGCGAGGTTGAGGATCTGTACCTTGGACGGATCGATATTCCACTGCTTCAGTGCAGCCAGCAGGCTGTAGTGGCCGGTGGAGACGAAGGGCACGGCGACTTTCTTGCCGATCAGGTCCTGCGGCGAATTGATTCCCGAACCTTCACGAGCGACCAGGGCTTCGGCAGCGCCGATCTGGGTAGCGATCAGGAAGGTTTCCACCGGCAGCTTGCGGGTCGCGGCGGCGGCCAAGGGGCTGGAGCCGAGGTAGCCGATCTGCACATCGCCGGAGGCAACGGCAGTGATCACATCGGCGCCGTTATCGAATTTGCGCCAGTCGATGCTGGCCTTGCTGGCCTGCTCGTAACGGCCATCGACCTGGGCCACCTTGGCCGGATCGACGGTGGTCTGGTAGGCCACGGTCAGGTCGGCGGCCTGGGCGAAAACGGCAGCACCGGCCAGGGCCAGGGCGGAAAACAGGCGCAGCGGGGCGAAGAAGGTCATGTTGCACTCCTGGCGGGACGGTGGTGGGGTGAATGGAATGAAGATTAATTGATCTAAGAAAGCAGAAATAAATAACTTTTTAGAATTAGCTTAGGAGACAAAGATTGATGGGGCTCTTGAGGGCCCTATCGCTGGCAAGCCAGCTCCCACAGGGACCGCGTGCACCGAAAAACCACCTGTTGAATCTGTGTTGCTCCAGCAACAACCCGCTGTCTATTCATATTCCCAATAGTTAGTTCAAATATTTTTTATACACGATTACGGTATATGCACCGGACCACCGGACCCCAACGCTTTTCTGTCGAGTTCCCAGAAGATGGTCAGGTCATGTCCAATCTCGCCACTACCACCGTCCATAGCGATCTGGACACCGCGCCGCTGCTGTTGCCCGCCAAGGTCCTGCGCAGCGACGCCGAGGCCATCCAGGCCGCCCACGAACTGGCCGCCATCGCCCGCCCCCAGGCCGGCAAGCGCGACCAGCAACGCAAGCTGCCCTGGGCCGAGGTCGAGCAGTTCACCCGCAGCGGCCTGGGCAGCATCAGCATTCCCCGTGAATACGGCGGACCAGGGCTGTCGTTCGCCGCCCTGGCCGAAGTGTTCCGCATCGTCAGCGCCGCCGATCCGGCGCTGGGGCAGATCCCGCAGAACCAGGTCGGTATCCTGCAACTGATCCGCGGTGCCGCCACCGAACAGCAGAAAGAAGTGCTGTTCCAGTCCGTGCTGGACGGCTGGCGCATCGGCAACGCCGGCCCCGAGCGCGGCACGAAAAACACCCTGGAACTCAAGGCACGCATCACCCGTCAGGGCGACGGCTATGTGATCAGCGGCCAGAAGTTCTACTCCACCGGCGCCCTGTTCGCCCATTGGGTGGCGGTCAAGGCGCTGAACGACGAAGGGCGCCAGGTCATGGCCTTCGTCCGTCGCGGCAGCCCGGGGCTGCGCATCGTCGATGACTGGTCCGGCTTCGGCCAGCGCACCACCGCCAGCGGCACCGTGCTGCTGAACGAAGTGCCGGTAGAGGCCGATCTGGTGATCGAGAACTGGCGCATCGGCGCTACCCCGAATATCCAGGGCGCCGTGTCCCAGCTGATCCAGGCCGCCATCGACGCGGGGATCGCCGAAGCGGCCATCGAGGACACCATCGCCTTCGTCCGGGAGCGCGCCCGCCCCTGGATCGATGCCGGTGTCGAGCGGGCCAGCGACGACCCCTACGTGATCGCCGATGTCGGTCGCCTCAAGCTCGAACTGCATGCCGCCAATGCCCTGCTGGCCAAGGCCGCCAAGGTACTGGACGAGGTGGATGCCGCCCCGGTGACCGTCGAATCCGCCGCCCGTGCCTCCATCGCCGTGGCCGAGGCCAAGGTGCTGACCACCGAGATTTCCCTGCTTGCCAGCGAGAAGCTGCTGGAGCTGTCCGGCAGCCGCGCAACCCTGGCCGAATTCAACCTCGACCGCCACTGGCGCAACGCCCGGGTGCACACCCTGCACGACCCGGTGCGCTGGAAGTACCACGCCGTCGGCGCCTACCACCTCAACGGCACCCTGCCTGCCCGGCACTCCTGGATTTGACCAGACCACTGGAGCCCCTTCGATGAGCCATGTTTCCCTTCCGCACCACGATGTGCCGGTGATCGCCGACGACGCCCAGGCACTCGCCATTGCCGAGCAGATCGCCGGTGCCTTGCAACAGGACAGCATCCTGCGCGACCGTGAACGCCGCCTGCCCCATGCCGAACTGGAGCTGTTCTCGCGCTCCGGGCTGTGGGGCATCAGCGTGCCCAAGGCCTACGGCGGCGCGGGCGTGTCCAACGTCACCCTGGCCAAAGTCATCGCCCGCATCGCCCAGGCCGACAGCTCCCTGGGGCAGATTCCGCAAAACCATTTCTACGCCCTCGAAGTGCTGCGGGTGAACGGCAGCGAAGCGCAGAAGCAGCGGCTCTACGCCGAGGTGCTGGCCGGTGTGCGCTTCGGCAACGCCCTCGCCGAACTGGGCACGAAAACCGCCCATGACCGCACCACCCGCCTGACCCGCGACGGCGAGCAGTTGCGTATCAACGGTCGCAAGTTCTATGCAACCGGCGCCATCTACGCCCAGCGCATCCCTACCTCGGTAGGCGATGAAAGCGGCGTGCAGCAGCTGGCCTTCGTGCCCGCCGACAGTGCCGGCCTCAAGGTGATCGACGACTGGAGCGGCTTCGGCCAGCGCACCACCGGCAGCGGCTCGGTGGTGTTCGACAACGTGCCGGTCGATGCCGACGACGTGGTGCCCTTCCAGAGCGCCTTCGAGCGGCCGACACCGGTCGGCCCGCTGGCACAGATCCTCCACGCCGCCATTGACACCGGCATCGCCCGCGCCGCCTACGAAGACGCCCTGCACTTCGTGCGCACCCGTACGCGCCCGTGGATCGACTCGGGCAACGACAAGGCCAGCGAAGACCCGCTGACCCTGAAATCCTTCGGCCACCTGGCAATCCGCCTGCACGCCGCCGAAGCCCTGCTGGAACGTGCCGGCGAATTCCTCGACCGCGCCCAGGCCGAACCGAATGCCGAGAGCGTGGCCGCCGCGTCCATCGCCGTGGCCGAGGCCCGCGCCATCAGTACCGAGATCTCCCTGGCCGCCGGCAGCACCCTGTTCGAACTGGCGGGCAGCCAGGCCACCCTCGCCGAGCACGGCCTCGACCGCCACTGGCGCAACGCCCGCACCCATACCCTGCACGACCCGGTGCGCTGGAAATACCACGCCATCGGCAACTACTACCTGAACGAGCAGAATCCACCGCTGCGGGGGACCATCTGATGGCGAAGAAGAAGATCCTGCTCAACGCCTTCAACATGAACTGCGTCGGGCATATCAATCACGGCCTGTGGACCCACCCGCGGGACACCTCGAGCCAGTACAAGACGATCGAATACTGGACCGAGCTGGCGAAGCTGCTGGAGCGCGGGCTGTTCGACGGCCTGTTCCTGGCCGATATCGTCGGCGTCTACGACGTCTACCAGCAGTCGGTGGAGGTGCCGCTGAAGGAGTCGATCCAGTTGCCGGTCAACGACCCGCTGCTGCTGGTCTCGGCCATGGCGGCAGTAACCCGCAACCTTGGTTTCGGCCTGACCGCCAACCTCACCTACGAGCCGCCCTACCTGTTCGCCCGGCGTCTTTCCACCCTCGACCACCTGAGCCGTGGCCGGATCGGCTGGAATATCGTCACCGGCTACCTCGACAGCGCGGCCAAGGCCATGGGCCTGGACGAGCAGCCCGAGCATGACCGGCGCTACGACCAGGCCGACGAGTACCTGGAAGTGCTCTACAAGCTGTGGGAAGGCAGCTGGGAAGACGGCGCGGTCGTCGAGGACCGGCAGCAGCGGGTCTACGCCCGGCCCGACAAGGTGCACAAGGTCCGCCATCAGGGCGAGTTCTACAAGGTCGAGGGCTACCACCTGTGCGAGCCCTCGCCGCAGCGCACGCCGGTGCTGTTCCAGGCCGGCGCTTCCGAGCGCGGCCTGGGCTTCGCCGGGCAGCACGCCGAATGCGTGTTCATCAGTGGCCAGACCAAGGCCGCGACCCGCGCCCAGGTCGACAAGGTGCGTGCCGCCGCCGTTGCCGCTGGGCGAGATCCGCAGGCGATCAAGGTGTTCATGGGCATCACGGTGATCGTCGCCGACAGCGAAGAACAGGCCCGGGCCAAGCATGCCGAATACCTGCGCCATGCCAGCGCCGAAGCCGGCGTTGCGCATTTCTCCAGCTCCACCGGCATCGATTTCTCCGCGTACGAACTGGACGAGCCGATCCAGTACGTCAAAAGCAACGCCATCCAGTCGGCAACGAAGAACCTGCAAAGCAACGACTGGACCCGCCGGCGCCTGCTCGACCAGCACGCCCTGGGCGGACGCTACATCACCCTGGTCGGCTCGCCCGGCCAGGTTGCCGACGAGCTGGAAAGCTGGGTCGCCGAAACCGGCCTGGACGGCTTCAACCTCGCCCGCACCGTGACCCCGGAAAGCTACGAGGACTTCATCGACCTGGTCATTCCCGAGCTGCAAAAACGTGGCTCGTACAAGACCGCCTACGACAACGGCAGCCTGCGGGAAAAACTCTTCCCTGCCGGCACGGCGCACCTGCCCGCCGAACACCCCGGCGCCCGCTATCGCCATTCGCACACCACCACCGCCCAGCAGAACGGAGCGCTCCAGCATGCTTAAGACCCTTATCGGCCGCCCCGTCGCGGCACTATCCCTATCAATCGGCCTGTCCCTCGGCCTGATCGGCGCCAGCCACGCCGCCGATGCCCTGAAAGTCGGCACCACCGCAGCCTTTGCCGTACCACTGGAAGCCGCGGTCAGCGAAGCCAAAAAGCAGGGGCTGGACGTGGAGCTGATCGAATTCAGCGACTGGATCGCACCGAACGTCAGCCTCAATGCCGGCGATATCGACGTTAACTACTTCCAGCACATCCCCTTCCTGGAAAACGCCAAGGCCGCCGCCGGCTTCGACCTGGTGCCCTATGCACCGGGGATCATCAACAACGTCGGCCTGTACTCGAAGAAGTACAAGAGCTTCGACGAGCTGCCGCAAGGCGCCACCGTGGCCATCGCCAACGACCCGATAAACAGCGGGCGCGGCCTGCAACTACTGGCCAAGGCCGGGTTGATCACCCTCAAGGACGGCGTCGGCTACAAGGCCACCGAAGAGGACATCATCGCCAACCCGAAGAAGATCAAGATCCTTCAGGTCGAAGCCGTGCAACTGGTGCGCGCCTACGATGATGCCGACCTGGTGCAGGGTTACCCGCACTACATCCGCCTGGCCAAGACCTTCGATGCCGAATCCGCGCTGCTGTTCGACGGCATCGACCATAAGGAATACGTGATCCAGTTCGTGATCAAGCCCAAGAGCAAGGACGACCCGCGCCTGGCGAAGTTCATCGACATCTACCAGCACTCGCCGGTAGTCCGCGCGGCACTCGACAAGGCCCACGGCAAGCTCTACCAGCCGGGCTGGGAGAGCTGAGATGGGTATCGCCAACGCCCGCGTGGCGCTGGATGCGTCGCCGCTCGAAGCGGTGCGCCGGGTGCTGCACCCGGAGCTGAACAGCGCCCATGTACGCTTCATCGGCCTGCACAAGACCTACCCGGGGCAGGATGCCCCGGCCCTGGCCGATATCGACCTGACCATCCAGCACGGCGAGATCTTCGGCATCATCGGCCGCAGCGGTGCCGGCAAATCGTCGCTGATCCGCACCATCAACCGCCTGGAGCAGCCCAGCGGCGGGCGGGTATTGATCGACCAGGTGGATATCGCCGGGTACGACGAGGACCAACTGGTCACCCTGCGCCGGCGCATCGGCATGATCTTCCAGCACTTCAACCTGATGTCGGCCAAGACCGTCTGGCAGAACGTCGAACTGCCGCTCAAGGTCGCCGGCGTGCCCAAGGCCGAGCGCCGGCGCAAGGTGGAAGCGCTGCTGGAGCTGGTCGGCTTGCAGGAAAAGCATCATGTCTACCCGGCGCAGTTGTCCGGCGGACAGAAGCAGCGTGTGGGGATTGCCCGGGCGCTGGTGCATGACCCGGCGATCCTGCTGTGCGACGAAGCGACCTCGGCGCTGGATCCGGAAACCACCGAATCGATTCTCGGGCTTCTGCGGGATATCAATCGGCGGCTGGGCCTGACCATCGTCCTGATTACCCATGAGATGGCGGTGATTCGCGACATCTGCCACCGCGTGGTGGTGCTGGAGCGCGGGCGGGTGGTCGAGCAGGGCGAAGTCTGGGAAGTCTTCGGCGACCCTCGGCACGACGTCAGTCGTACCCTGCTCGCGCCATTGCAGCCAGCCCTGCCGCCGTCGCTGCTGGAGCGCTTGCTGCCCACGGCCCCGGATGCAAACGCGGCACTGGTGCTGCGCTTGCGCATCAGCGGCCAGGACCGCGAGGCCCCGGACCTGGCCGCGTTGTTCGCAGCATTGGGTGGCAAGGTCAGCCTGTTGCAGGGCGGGATCGAGCCGATCCAGGACCGGGCGCTGGGGCAGTTGGTGGTGTCGGTTTCCGGCTCGCCGCACGCGCACGAGGCGATTATCGAACGCGCCCGTCACTGGGCCGCGCAGGTGGAGGTGCTGGGCTATGTGGTTTGATCGCTTGTTGCAGGGAGTGATCGACACCCTGCTGATGGTCGGCGTGTCGTCGCTGATCGCCTTGCTGGTCGGGATTCCGCTGGCGGTGGTCCTGGTCACCAGCGGCAAGGGCGGGATCTTCGAAGCACCCACTGTGAACCGCGTGCTGGGCGCGTTCGTCAACCTGTTCCGCTCGATTCCGTTCCTGATCCTGATGGTGGCGCTGATCCCCTTTACCCGGCTGATCGTCGGCACCACCTATGGGGTCTGGGCTGCAGTAGTGCCGCTGACCATCGCGGCAACGCCGTTCTTCGCGCGGATTGCCGAGGTGAGCCTGCGCGAGGTCGATCATGGCCTGATCGAAGCGGCGCAAGCGATGGGTTGCCGGCGCTGGCATATCGTCTGGCACGTGCTGTTGCCCGAAGCGCTGCCGGGGATCGTCGGCGGCTTCACCATCACCCTGGTGACCATGATCAACTCCTCGGCCATGGCCGGAGCCATCGGTGCCGGCGGGTTGGGAGACATTGCCTACCGCTACGGCTACCAGCGCTTCGACAGCCAGATCATGTTGACGGTGATCGTCATGCTGGTGGTACTGGTGGCGTTGATCCAGGTGAGTGGGGATCGGTTGGCCAGGCGGTTGAACAAGCGCTGATTTCTCGGGCCTCATCGCTGGCAAGCCAGCTCCCACAGGGATCTCGCGTGCACCGCTAAACCTGTGGGAGCTGGCTTGCCAGCGATAGGGCCGGTCCAGACACAACAGGAATCAATGACCCTCCTCCCCGGACCAGTCTCAGGGCTACCTTGAAATTTCCACATTCAAGGAGCGAGACATGGACCGTCCCTCATCCAACCGCCTACGCCGTGGCCGGGTTTCAGAGCCTGGCAGGCTGTATGTATTGACTACCGCGACTGAACTCCGAGCACCGATATTCAACGACTTCGGCCTGGCCAGATTGGTGATCCATCAACTTAGGCAAACAGAGCAGGAAGGCTCGGTCACTTCTCTCGCATGGGTAGTGATGCCAGATCACCTTCACTGGTTGATCGAATTGAAGAGTGTGACCTTGAAGACCTTGATGCGGCGCTTCAAATCCCGAAGCACCTGCGCTGTGAACAAGGCCTGTGGCCGACAGGGCAAGCTATGGCAGCAGGGGTTTCATGACCGGGCTTTGAGGCGGGAAGACGATATCGTGGCGGTTGCCCGGTACATCGTTGCTAACCCCATTCGAGCTGGATTGGTCAGAAAGGCTGCTGATTATTCCCATTGGGATGCGGTGTGGCTGTAAGCCTCATCGCTGGCAAGCCAGCTCCCACAGGTCCGCGTGCTCCGCTGGACCTGTGGGAGCTGGCTTGCCAGCGATGAGGCCCTGAAGGGCAATACAAGAGTCAGGCCTTCTCCGGCTCCTTGATCCTGTACCACGCCACATACAACGCCGGCAGGAACAACAGCGTCAGCAATGTCGCCACGATGATCCCGCCGATCATGGCGTAGGCCATCGGCCCCCAGAACACTTCGCGGGCGATGGGGATCATGCCCAGGCTCGCCGCCGCCGCCGTGAGCAGGATCGGCCGGCGCCGGTGGTTGGTGGCTTCCACCACCGCATCCCATGGCGTGTACCCCTGCGCTTCGTATTCGTCGATCTGCGTCACCAGGATCACCGAGTTGCGGATGATGATGCCGATCAGCGCGAGAATCCCGAGTATCGCCACGAAGCCCATGGGCGTGCCCGTCGGCACCAGCGCCAGGACCACGCCGATCAACCCCAGCGGCGCGACGCTGGCAACCAGGAACAGCTTCTGCACGCTGTGCAACTGGATCATCAGGAAGGTCGCCATAAGGAACAGCATCAGCGGGATCACCTTGCTGATCGGCCCCTGGGCCTTGGCGCTCTCCTCCACCGTACCACCGGTGGCGACTTCGTAGCCTGCCGGCAGCTTGCTGGCGAACTCGTCGATCTTCGGCTTGAGCTGCGCCACCAGGTCGGTGGGCTGGATTTCGTCCCGTACCGAGGCCTTGATGGTGATGGTCGGCTTGCGGTCCCGACGCCAGACCAGCGGCTGCTCCAGCTCGTAACGCACCGTGGCGAATGCCAGCAGCGGGATCGAAGTGCCGTTCGGCGTGACGATCTGCAGGTTCTGCAAGGTCTGCGGCGAACCCCGCTCGCTGTCCTCGGCCCGCGCGACCACATCGATCAGGTAGATGCTGTCATTCACCTCGGTAACCGGCGCGCCGCTGACGATGGCCTGCATCACGTTGGCCACGTCTTCCGACGACAGGCCGAGCTGGCGCGCCTTGTCCTGGGCGATGTCCACCCGCAGCACCTTACCCGGTTCGTTCCAGTCGTAGATCATGTCGCCGATATGCGGGTTGCTGTCGAGCAGGGTCGCCAGGTCGATCGCGTGCTTGCGCACCAGGTCGATGTCCTTGCCGCTGACCCGGTACTGGATCGGCCGCCCCACCGGCGGGCCCATTTCCAGCGACTGGACGTTGCTGCCGATACCGATGAAGTCATCGCGCAAACGCTTCTGCAGCCGCGCCTTGAGCGCCTCGCGCGATTCCAGGCCCTTGCTCACCACCACCAGTTGCGCGTAGTACGGGTTCTGCAACTGCTGGTCGAGCGGCAGGTAGAAACGCACCGCACCCTGGCCGATATAGGAACTCCAGTGGACCACGTCCGGGTCGTCCTTGAGGGTGGCTTCGAGGCGATCCACCGCCTTGCGTGTCTCGGCGATCGAGGCGTTCTGCGGCAGGTTGAGGTCCACCAGCAGTTCCGGACGGTCCGAGGCCGGGAAGAACTGGTTCTGCACGAAACGGAAGCAGAAGATCGACAGGGCGAAGATCAGCACCGTGCCGACGATGGTCAGCCAGCGATGGCGCATGCACCAGACCAGGCCGCCATGGAAGGCATTGGCCAGGCGCCCGGGCTTTTCCTCGTGCTTCTTGAGCTTGGTGCTCAACAGGTGCACGCCCAGTACCGGGGCGAACAGCACCGCGACGATCCACGAGACGATCAGCGCCACGGCGATCACGGCGAACAGGGTAAAGGTGTACTCCCCCGCCGAGCTGGCATTGAGGCCGATGGGCACGAAGCCGGCCACGGTGACCAGGGTCCCGGTGAGCATGGGGAAAGCGGTGGAGGTGTAGGCGAAGGTCGCCGCCTGGTCCTTGCTTTCGCCCATTTCCAGGCGGGTGACCATCACCTCCACGGTGATCATAGCATCGTCCACCAGCAGGCCGAGGGCGATGATCAGGGCGCCGAGGGAGATCCGCTGCATGGTGATGCCGCTGTATTCCATGAAGACGAAGACCATCGCCAGTACCAGCGGGATCGAGCAGGCCACCACCAGCCCGGCGCGCAGGCCGAGGCTGACGAAGCTCACCAGCAGCACGATCACCACCGCCTCGAACAGCGCACTGGTGAAGCCGCCGACCGCCTCCTTCACCACCACCGCCTGGTCGGACACGGTGTAAACGCCAACGCCCACCGGCAGCTCGGTGATGAGCTGGTCCATGCGATCCTGCAATTGCTTGCCGAACACCTGCATGTTGCCGCCGGCCTTCATGCCGATGGCCAGGCCGATGGCGTCATGCCCGTTGTAGCGGAACTGCACGGTCGGCGGATCGACGTAGCCACGGCGGATTTCGGCGATATCGGCCAGGCGATAGAAGCGATCGTCGAGGCGCAGGTTGACCTCGGCCAGATCCTTTTCCGAGGCGAACTGGCCGCTGGTGCGCACGGAAATCCGCTCCGGCCCGGCTTCGATCACCCCCGCCGGGGTCACCGCATTCTGTGCCTGCAGGGCCTGGACCACTTGCCGCTGGTCGATGCCCAGCGCCGCCAGCTTGCGGGTGGAGAAGTTGAGGTAGAGCACTTCGTCCTGGGTGCCGATCATCTCGATCTTGCCCAGGTTGGGCACGGTGCGGATCTCGGCACGGACCTGTTCCACATAATCGCGCAGCTCGCGCATGCTCAGGCCGTCGGCGGTGAAGGCGTAGATCGAACCGTAGACGTCGCCGAACTCGTCGTTGAACCCCGGGCCCTGGATGCCCTGGGGGAACTCGCCGCGGATGTCCTGGACCTTCTTGCGCACCTGATACCAGATCTGCGGAATGTCCTCGGCCTTGGTGGTGTCGCGCAGGTACACGTAGACCGTCGATTCGCCCGGCCGGGTGTAGCTTTTCACGTAGTCGAGGGAGTCCAGTTCCTCGAGCTTCTTTTCGATGCGGTCGGTGACCTGCAACAGGGTTTCGTCCTGGGTCGCGCCGGGCCAGCGCGTCTGGATGACCATGGTCTTGATGGTGAAGGACGGGTCTTCCTCACGCCCCAGGTTCAGATAGGAAAACACCCCCATCAACAGGGCAACGAACATCAGGTACCAGACGAACGATTGATGGCGCAGGGCCCATTCGGAGAGGTTGAAGCTTCCTTTCATCGCGTCCCTTCCTCATCGACCATGACCTTCTGCCCCGGCTTGAGGCTGTTCACCCCGGCAGTAACGACCCGCTCGCCGGGCTGCACCCCCGACGCCAGCAATACCGAATCCTGTCCTCGTTGCAGCACCTGAACCTCCCGCGGATTCACCACTTTCTGCCGGGTATCGACGATCCACACCTGGCTCTTGCCTTCGACTTCCTGCAGGGCGCTGGCTGGGATCTGGCTGCGCGGATTCACTGCCGAACTCAGGCTGACGCTGATCGAAGTGCCGAGGCGGAAGGCCTCCGGGGTTTCCCGCAGGGTCAGGCGTGCACGCCGGGTGCGGGTGCTCGCATCGGCCTGGGGTTCGATCTCGCGCACCACCGCACTGGTGCGGATGCTGTTGTCGAGCTGCGCCATCACGGTGAATTCGACGCCCTGGGCCAGGTCGTCGGCGAGGTAGGTGGGCAGGTCGATCACCGCCTCCTTGACGTCCGGGCGGGCCAGGGTGACCACCGCCTGCCCCGCCGCCACGGTCTGCCCGGCCTCGGCCTGCCAGTCGGTAACCACGGCAGCGTGATCGCTGCGCAACTCCGCGTAGCCGAGCTGGTCCCTGGCCTGTTGCACCGCCGCCCGGGCCTGCTCGCGGCTGGCAGCGGTGGTCTTCAGGTCGGTCTGGGCGATGTCCAGTTGCGCCTGGGCGCCGACACCGCGGTCGTACAGTTGCTGCTGGCGACGGGCATTGGCCTGGGCGTTGATCCACTGCGCCTCGATCTTCGCCAGATCGCCTTCGGCGGCGCGCAACTGGTTGCGCTGGTCGGTGGGGTCAAGGCTCGCCAACACGTCGCCCGCCTTCACCGTGGCGCCGACATCAACCCAGCGCCGCGCGATGCGCCCGCCCACGCGAAAGCCCAGGGTACTTTCATAGCGGGCCTGGATAGTGCCCGCAAAACGCCCGAGGTCGAGTGCGTCCTGGGTCTTCACCTCGGCCGACAGCACCGGGCGGATCGGCTCGGGCTTTTCCTTCTCACCGCCGCAGGCCACTAGCAACAGGCAGCCCGCCAGCATCACGGATGTTCTCATTGACCCAACCCCGCCTTGGCCTCATCGACGACTTCCACCTGCATGCCGGGGTGCAGCAACTGGGCGCCGAGCACCACCACCTGCTGGCCGGCCTCCAGGCCCTCGCTGATCACTACTTCGCCGGTCAGGTAACGCCCGACCTTGACCTTCTGCAGGCGCACCTTGCTGTCCTCCTCCACCAGCCATACCGCCGGCTCGCGCAGCTCCTTGGTCAGCGCCGACCAGGGCAGTTCGATGCCCGGCTTGCCCTGGGCGTTGCCGGTGGCACTGACCGCCGAGCCCAGGTCCATGCCCGGCGGTACCTTGTCCAGGGCGATCTTGATCTGCACCGTGCCGCTCTGGGCGGACACGGTCGGGGTGATCTCGCGCACATGCCCGGTGGCCTGCACCTTGGGGTCGTCGATCAGGCTGACGGTGATCGCCTGCTCGCTCTCCGGCGCCAGCAGCAACGATTCATAGACATTGAACACCGCGTCACGCCCGCCATCCCGGGCCAGGCTGAAGATCGGCACCGTGGCCTGGACCACCTGGCCGACCTCGGCCTGGCGCTCGGTGATGACCCCGGCGGCATCGGCCACCAGCGCGGTGTAGCTCAGTTGTTCCTTGGCGTTGGCCAGTTGCGCCTCGGCGGCTTTCAGGGCGCTCTGGCTGCTGCGCAACGCGGCCTGGGCCGAGTCGTATTCGCTCTGGCTGGTGTAGCCCTTGGGCAGGAGTTTCTGCTGGCGCACGAAGGCCGCCGAGCTTTGCGTCACCCGCGCACGCGCGGCCAGCACCTCGGCATTGGCCGAATCGACATTGGTTTGCAGGTCTTTCGGATCGAGACGCGCCAGCACCTGGTTGGCCTTGACGTGATCACCCACATCGACGCTGCGGGAAATGATCTTGCCGCCCACCCGGAATGACAGGTCGCTATGTACCTGGGCCTGGACATCACCGGTGAGGGTGACCCGCGGGGAAAAATCGCCGGTTTCGACCTTCTGCACCGTCACCCGCGGATGCTGCGGCTCTTCGGCCGGCTTGTCGCGGCAACCCGTCAACCCCAGCGCCAGCCCCAGGAAAATCAACGAACAAGAACGCGACAACTTCATGCGGGCTCCTTTGCATGGGCCGGTTCGGAGGGGAATGTGATTAATGCGATTGTTAGCGTAGATCAGGCTTTGATTACTGCCCACGCAACAATGAGAACTCTCTTACAGAGCCTTGAGGTAAATCAGTCAACCGCGGGGGTGATTGGTTCAATTGGCTATTGGCGTCGAGGTCCGGCACCCATGGAGTCAGCGCGAGGTATCGCGAATCCCCAGCACGCGGTTGACTTTACGTACCGCGAAATTACGCAGCCGTTCTCCCCTGCCCGGTCCCTTGGGCGGATGTAGCACCAGGCCCGCCTGGTAGAACCTGGTGCCGTCCAAACCGGTCAGGAATGGTGTCTTATCGGTCGGATACAACATCGTAACGGGAGGCTCGTCAGGCAGTTTCGGCTCTTCGACGGATTTGTCGTATCCGGGATCAGGCGCTTTGCTTTTCCGAGCCGCCTTGCTCGGCTGGGCAAGCGCCGCAAGTTCGTCAAGCGAGGAAAGACTGTCGGAGCGGCTCACTCTTTTCCCGTTCACGTAATGCTCATGGTAAGGCGGAGTAAACACCCCGCCTTTCGGCATCGGGGCCAACTTACGGATGGGATACCCGCTGCGCTTTGACGCATAAAGCAAAAGCGCCGACAGAGGAACATGCCCGTCGGGATCGATCACGTTGACAGGATCACCCAAGCCATACCCATAGGCATTCAAGCCACCGCGTTCGAAAGGGCTCTTGCTGTCCGGCGCGTTGAAGCGCAGGAGCACCGGGTTGTATGCACGGTAGCCGAGACCCAGCAAGTACTGGCCGATGCGGGGCTCGAGGCGCTCGCCATTGAACCCGAGGCTTGCGGCGGGCGGTACCGAGCCCGACAGTGAAGCTATCAATCTGTCCATCAGCTTGATCTCATAACCATCCGTCTGGATTCATTTCCGAATCATTCGTGCGGATCACGTTGCGGACACTACCTACATGATCGACGTTCCTTTTGTTGGGTTTGGCAGGGTTTTGCCCTAGGCGAGCCGTCTTGCTCCGTTTTGATTCCGGAGGGACCAAACGGCCATTGATCCACGCCAGCGTCCGTGCGTCTTGTGCAGACTCTGCCTGTGGGTTCGGGTGAATACGCACCCCCTGACTCGATAGATGTACGGGCCCGTCTTCCACGGCATCTGCAGGATCAACACTCCGGGACGACGGTGCTGGTGGATCTGGAGCCTCAGGTAGTTTTCTCCCCCGCATGGACGCAACCAGATCTTTAGCATTGCCAGTTGCCACCGAGGCATTCGTCCCACCCGAAGACGGCACGGGAGGCAACGCCTTTGGAGGGGGGTCCTGGAAAATGGTCTGAAGAGTTTTCTAAACTGAGTCATCAGCCAACCCGCTCGTCCGTCAGGATCCAGCAGATTGACCGGATCCCCCAGGCAATAGGCATAGGCATTCAACCCACCCCGGCAAAAGGGCTCAGCGCATCGGGGTTGTTGAAGTGCATCAGCACCGGGTTATAGGCGCGGTAGCCGCTTCCGAGCAGGTAGTGACCGGTGCGGGGCTCGAGGCGTTGGCCGTTGAAGCCTGACCACCCGCCTCCGGCATTGCGCTGGGTATGAGGACGAGGCGGTTCGGTCGGCGTGGACATGGTCGGTACCTGAAGCGGATACATACGCCACAGGATAAAGACCCGAGGCCCGCCGCGAACCTGACAGAACTATCAGGTTCGACGAGCGGCAGGCCCCGGCACGGGTATCAGCCCTGCCACTTGCCGCCTTCGACAATCACGCTTTCCGGCTTGGTGTCGTCGCTCAGTTCCTTGCGCACGTACTGGTCATACAGCTTGTGCAGGAATTTCTCCTCGCCCAGGCGCGCCAGCTCGGCGTTGACCCAGTCGCGCAGTTCGATGTTGCCCTTCTTCACCGCCGGGGCGATCGGCGCTTCCTCGCCGAGGAACTCCGGGAGCACACGGTAGCCGGGGTTCTGCTTGGACCAGCTGAACAGGATCAGGTTGTCCTGCGCGTAGGCATCACCGCGGCCATTGGCCAGGGCCTGCAGCGACTCGCTGTTCTTTTCGAACTTCAGCAGTTTCCAGTCCGGGTGGTTCTTGGTCAGCCAGATATCGGCGGTGGTGCCGGTGGTGACGATGGTGGTCTTGTCGGCCAGGTCATCGAGCTTCTTCACGCTGCTGCCATCGGCAACCAGTGCCTGCACCGCAACGCGCAGGTTGGGGTTGGTGAATTCCACCGCTTCCTTGCGCTCCGGGGTGACGGTCATGTTGGCCAGGATCAGGTCGACCTTGTCGCTTTGCAGGAAGGGAATGCGGCTGGCCGGCTCGACCGCAACGAACTCCACCTTGTTCTCGTCGCCCAGCAGCGACTTGGCGAAGGCGCGGCCGATGTCGGTGTCGAAACCGACATAGCGGCCCGTTTCATCGACGAAGCCGAACGGCGGTTTGTCGGTGAAGACGCCGACGATCAGCTTGTCCCGGGCCTTGATGGTGTCCAGGTAGCTGGCGGTGGCCGGGGCCGGCGCGGCGGCGGTAGCGGTCTTCGGCGCTTCGGCGGCCTTGTCGCAGCCGGCCAGCAGGGCCAGGCCAAACAGTGACAGCAGTAGCTTGGACGTCTTGGCAGTTTTCATATCAGTTCCTTTTGAGGTTTCTCGGGCAGGCTTTCGACATAGGAGAATTTCTCCAGGAACTGCTGCGCGCGTGCGGTCTGCGGGTTCGTAAAGAAGCTCTCGGGCGAGCGTTGTTCAAGGATCCTGCCGGCTTCCATGAACACGATGCGGTCGGCCACCGCGCGGGCGAAGGCCATTTCGTGGGTGACGATGAGCAGGGTCATGCCGTCCCGGGCCAGGCCCTGGATCACCTGCAGCACTTCCTTGACCATTTCCGGATCGAGGGCGGCGGTAACCTCGTCGAACAGCATCACCCGCGGGTTCATACACAGCGAGCGAACGATGGCGATACGTTGCTGCTGGCCGCCGGACAGCTGGCGCGGATAGGCATCACGCTTGTCCAGCAGGCCGACCCGGGCCAACAGCGCCTCGGCCTGGGCCACCGCCTCGGCGCGCTGGCGCTTCTGCACCTTGAGCGGGCCGAGCAGCAGGTTGTCGAGCACGGTCATATGGCCGAACAGGTGGTAGCTCTGGAACACCATGCCGACCTGCTGGCGGACCTCGCGCCAGTCGGTCTTCGGGTCGAGCAGTTCGCGCCCTTCCAGTTTCAGGCTGCCGCCGTGGGCGGTTTCCAGGCCATTGAGGCAGCGCAGCAAGGTGCTTTTGCCGCAGCCGCTCGGCCGAGGATGACCACCACTTCGCCGGCCTGTACCGACAGGTCGATGTCGTTGAGCACCCGGTGCTCGCCGAAGAACTTGTTGAAACCCTTGAACTCGATCAATGCGCTCATGCGTGCGTCCAGCGCCGCTCCAGCGCGCGGGAAGCGGCCGACAGCGGGTAACAGATAAAGAAGAAGAACAGGAACAGCGCGCCGTAGATCAGCACCGATTCATAGGTGCGCTCGATGATCTGCTGGCCAACCTTGATCACGTCCACCACACCGATCAGCACCGCCAGCGAGCTGGTCTTGATGATCCGCGTGTAGACGTTGATGGTTGGCGGGGTCATGCGTTTCAGCGCCTGGGGCAGCAACACGTAGCCGTACAGCTGCCAGCCGGACAGGCCGATGGACAACCCCGCCTCGCGCTGGCCACGGGGCAGCGACAGCAACGCGCCTCGCACCACCTCGCCCACTTCGCTGGCGCCCCACAAGGCCAGCACCAGCACCGCGCACCAGAAGCTCGGCAGGCTGACACCAAGGAAGATCGGCAGGCCGAAGAACAGCAGGTACAGCCAAACCAGCACCGGGATGGCGCGGAACAGCTCCAGGTAGATGCGCAGGACGATGTTCACCCCGTGCTTGCCCAGGGTCGCCAGCACGCCATAGAGCACGCCGCCAAGGGTTGCGAACAGGATTCCCAGCCCGGAGATCGCCAGGGTTTGCGCGGCGCCCTTGCCCAGTTGCGGCAGAGACACCAGCAACAGCTCAAGACCCGAACTGGCCATGTTGCAGCCTCCGTTCCAGGCGGCTCAGCAGCAGCGACAGCGGGAGGAACAGCAGGACGCAGATCAGCGTCATCACCGCGAGCATTTCGTAGGTCTTGTAGTACAGGGCGATATAGCTCTTGGTGGTGTAGAGAATCTCCGGCACCGCCACCGCCGAAACCACCGTGGTTTCCTTGAGCAGGAAGATGAAATTGGCGAACAGCGCCGGCAGGCTCAGCAGGCCGGCCTGGGGCAGGATCACATGGCGCAGCAGCTGCAGTTCGGAAAGGCCGATGGAGCGCCCGGATTCCAATTGCGCTACCGGTACCGCCTCGACACCGGCACGCAGGACCTCGGTGAGGTAGGCGCCGCCGAGGAAGGTCATGGTGATGATGGCGGCAGCGAAACCGGAAATCTTCACGCCCAGGGCAGGCAGGGCGAAATACACAAAGAACAGCTGGATCAACAGCGGTGTATTGCGCGCCAGCTCCACGTACAGGGCGACCAGGCGGTGCAGGACGGGGATGCGGTAGAGCAGGATCGGCGCATTGATCAGCGCAACCACCAGCGAGGTGGCAATGGCAATCAGGCCCACCTGCAGGGTTACGCCCACGGCCTTGAGAAAAGCCGGGAGCGTGCTGAGGATGAAGGCGAAATCGAAGGTCATGAACTGGTCTTTCCCGGACCGGCCCGGGGTAGACGGGCGCTTGCTGACTTGGGGCGAGGCGGATAGCCTCAGTGGGAAAGACTCTAAGGGTATAAAAATAAATTTTTAAATACCGTTATCGAATATGTATAGCACTCAAATCGCGCCCTTCCCGCGCCCCCAATGAGACCGGCCTCACCCGCGATACGTCCGGTTAATTCATTACCTTGATCGCGCGTGAATTTGGACGGTCCAAGCGTCTGGCAGCATGAACGGCTAGTGCAGGTAGGGATAAATACCCTGGAGAAACTGGCGCAAGTTCGGGTCCTGGCTCGAGAGAGGCTCTATCAGCGCGTAATCCCGTAATAAATTGTAATCTCCCCTTTGGAACGCTGCGCCTGGCATCCGCCCATGAGGACGCTGATTACGCATTGGCATCATTTCATTCATGATCCTGCGAAAAGATGTTACGCCACCGCGCTCCTTGACTATCACGTCAACCGCCGCGTTGCTCCTCTGCTTGATCGCTTGCTTCAACTTCTCCTCATTTTCCAACGAAAGTTGGTTTACACGGCGCACCCGGGATTTGCTGAGCCGAAGAGATCGCCGGGGTTGAGCCACTGGAGAACGCTCGCGGACAGGTGGGAACACAGGCGACAATGCGCCCGTATTGGAGCCGGGTTCAGATCGTGTCCCGGGAAGTGGTGTAACTGAACCAGCCGAAGGCGCCCTGCGGGCGAAAGAGGATGGTCATCGTGGTTCTTGGCTAACGTTGAGTTTGCGGACTTAACCTTCACCAGAGAAACCACGATGACCAAGCCCACTATCGCATTGACCGAGTTGGTTGAGAAAGGGGCAGATGCTGATCTGCTCAAGCAAATGATCCAGTTCGTTGCCCAGCGCATGATGGAGTTCGATGTCGAAGGCCTGTGCGGTGCCGGCTTCGATGTCAAAAGCCCCGACCGGACAAACAGCCGCAATGGCTACCGTGACCGCCTGTGGCAGACCCGCGCCGGCGACGTCGACCTGAAGATCCCCAAGCTGCGCCAAGGCAGCTACTTTCCTGGCTTCCTCGAACCTCGACGCACCGCCGAGAAGGCCATGGCGGCGGTCATTCAGGAGGCCTACATCCAAGGCGTTTCTACACGCTCGGTCGACGAGCTGGTGAAGGCCATGGGCATGATCGGCATTTCCAAAAGCCAGGTGTCACGGTTGGCAGGCGAGATCGATGAACGCGTTCACGCGTTCCTTGATCGCCCGCTTGAAGGTGACTGGCCCTATCTCTGGATTGATGCCACCTACGTCAAGGTGCGGGAGGCCGGGCGCATCGTCTCGGTCGCCGTAATAATCGCCGTGGCCGTGAACACTGACGGTGGCCGCGAAGTCCTGGGCATGCGGGTTGGGCCATCGGAGGCCGAGCCGTTCTGGACAGACTTCCTGCGTAGCCTCATGCGACGTGGATTGCGGGGCGTGAAACTGGTCATCTCCGACGCCCACGAAGGTCTGAAGGCGGCCGTTTCCAAGGTCTTCAATGCAACCTGGCAACGCTGTCGCGTGCACTTCATGCGAAACGCCATGGCCCACGTCGGCAAAGGTCAGCGCACCATGGTCGCGGCGCTGCTACGTACGGTTTTCGCCCAAGACAGCCGTGCCGAATGCCATCAGCAATGGCGTTTGGTCGCTGATCAGCTGCGCGAAAAATATCCCAAGATCGCGACGCTCATGGATGGCTGTGAGGATGAAGTATTGGCGCACATGGCATTTCCAAAGGCACACCGCCAGCAGTTGCACAGCACCAACCCACTCGAACGGCTCAACGCCGAGATCAAACGCCGCACCGATGTTGTAGGGATTTTTCCCAACGATCCGGCCATCACGCGTCTGGTAGGCGCAATGCTGCTGGAGCAGAACGACGAGTGGTGCCTGCAACGACGTTACATGCAGTTGGAGGCCTTTGAAGCAGTCAGCGATAATCCACAGGCCAAGCTGTCGGCCGTGATCAACTAAACGGCAAACTCAGTGGCCAGAGCCATGATGAGTTACACCACTTCCCGGGACACGATCCGGGTTCATGTCCCGCAGACAAGTTCAAGGGCTCCTGCTGCTCCGGCACAGACAGCAACCTGTCGGATCGCGATGCGATCTGTGTAGCCGAGGGCTGGACAGTGGCCCGTCTGGAAAGATCGAGAAGTACACCGGGACCTGAATGGCGGGCTATATGCACAGTCGGCGCGGGTAGAGACGTCCTTCGATGCCACATTCCCGGCAAGACCGGCACGTGACCGCTAGGGTCGGCAAGATTGACAGGGTCCCCTTTGCAGTAAGCGTAGGCATTGAGCCCACCTGCCCCGAATGGGCTCCAACTGTCCGGCTGGATAAACATCATCAGCAACGGGCTGTAGGCACGATAACCTTTGCCCAAGAGACAGTGACCGGTCCAGGACTCGAACAACTCACCATTGAAAGCGAGCGAAGCCTTGGGCAGATGCCGTGTGCCCGGTTCTTTCATCGTCATGATCCATCACCTGACTGGAGAATGGCCCAAGCGTATAACAGCGTGGCTGCGTCCATAACTGGTAGAAGTGTCAGGTCGCTTCGAAGTGCGGGTTCGTTCGCATGGCCTGACCACTGTCAGCGCCGAGATGCGCCGTTATGGCGCGGGTCAGCAGTAACTTTCCTCAAGGACCGATAGAACCTCATATCTTTTTTGTTTCCTGCGGCTCGTGCCCTGGCCACTAGCCAATCGAGATGAAATTTTCGAAGCATGGGCGTTCCATGCTGTGTATCCATCGTGACAGCACGCTCCCTCGCTGAAAGTGGTAATAGCCGGTACAACTCCTTCAAAACCGCGCTTTTGCTCCGATTTTCCTTAGAAAGTTCAAGGATGGCCTGCGTGTTTCGGGATTTAATCATGCCGGGAAGATTGTTAACTATTTTGTTGCGACGGTCCACGGCGCCCTGTTTGAGCCGATTACGAGCTCCCATGATGGGCGGCAAAGCTTCCGTGTGTGCCCCCGAAGACGCCAAGGCGGTACTCGATGTAGAGGCCAGAGGCGAAGATTGGGGAAATGGGGATGGCGGACGTGAGGGCGAAACGGCAGCCGGGGCAAGGCCTGTCGGTGAACTCCCCACTACCGCGGCAGGTACCATCACTGGTTGTTCAGGGAAGTTATCGAGCAGTGGGAAGTCTTGCATGCTCGCCGTAAAAGGGCTGCCAGGCCTGCTGTGATTAGGGCTGGGAGGTGGCTGGATCCACCGGAAATTCCACGGCCTCGAACTCGGGAACGGCATATGACCGGTAGGATCGGCAGCATTGACCGGATCCCCCTTGCAATAAGCATAGGCATTGAGCCCACCCGCCCCGAACGGGCTCCAGCTGTCCGGCTGGATAAAGATCATCAGCAAGGGGCTGTAGGCGCGATAGCCGTTGCCGAGCAGGTAATGGCCGGTAGTGGGCTCGAACAGCTCACCGTTGAAACCGAGCACGGTTTTTGGCGTATGCATGATGTTCTGGCCTTTTATTGTTTACTGTCCAGCACAAGCGTATAACAGCCTGGGTTCGCCCATAACTGGTAGAACTGTCAGGTTGCATAAGCGTCACTTTGACGCGTGATCCTCTCGCTTCCCGACATCGCTATCTGTTTTACCCCTAGTCAGTAAGGGCCCGCAGCGCCCGATAGAAATCTGCATCGTTACGGTTACTACTAATCTGTGCATCCTTCTCTAACCGCATGAGATGCCATGTTTGAAGCAAGATGCGTCCCGTGGGACACGTCGTGTAGAAGCACGCATCTGCGAGGTAAGCGGGAGATCCTCATACAACCCCTGCAAAACCGCCACTCTATGTTCTTTACCTCTAACAGCAAGGTTTTTGATACCCGTTGCGTCTCTTGAAGCAAACAAGCCGGGGATTGCATCCGCTATGTCACGTTTCATCTTCTCCCTCGCCAGTTTATTTTTCTCTGTCTTTCTCTTCTGAGTAGCAGGCCGCAAGCGTTTCTTGCGTGGAACCGAAGACGCCAAGGCCCGGCTTGATGACGAGGCAACAGGCGAAGATTGGGGAAATGGGGATGGCGGACGTGAGGGCGAAACGGCAGCCGGGGCAAGGCCTGTCGGTGAACTCCCCACAACTGCGGCAGGTACCATTACTGGTTGTTCAGGAAAGTTATCGAGCAGTGGGAAGTCTTGCATGCTCGCCGTAAAAGGGCTGCCAGGCCTGCTGTGATTAGGGCTGGGAGGTGGCTGGATCCACCGGAAATTCCACGGCCTCGAACTCGGGAACGGCATATGACCGGTAGGATCGGCAGCATTGACCGGATCCCCCTTGCAATAAGCATAGGCATTGAGCCCACCCGCCCCGAACGGGCTCCAGCTGTCCGGCTGGATGAAGATCATCAGCAAGGGGCTGTAGGCGCGATAGCCGTTGCCCAGCAGGCAGTGGCCGGTCGTGTGCTCGAACAGCTCGCCGTTGAAACCGAGCAAAGTCTTTAGCATAGGCATGATGTTCTGGCCTTTCACCGGTATGCTCCTCTCCCCGAAATGGAGATTGGCACCAGCGTACAACAGCCTGGATTCGCCCATAACTGGCAGAACTGTCAGGTTGCAGCGGGGTGGCAAGGGCGATAAGGCCCACCTGCCGGGAACGCCCACGGTCTTTATAAAGGCCGGCTCGGGCTGGTGGCGCCGACTGCACCTTGCGCTGATATTTTTAACGCGCTTTTTTAATGGCTTCGTAAATCCCGTTGAGAAACGTCCTTAGTCTCTCGTCATTTATTTGATTGACCAGGTTGCGCCGGTCCGCGAGCGTGAATTTGTACGACTCGTGCATTGGTCGACCCGTCGTATTGGGCATAAACACATTCAGCAACTTCCTCGAATAGTAGCCGTTACCGTACTTCCCTGAGTGCGTGGTGAAGGCTTTGGCATCCATTGTGGTTATCGCAGCGACCAGATTATCCTGAATCTCTTTCGCCAGCTTGGGGTTATGCTTATGGGACGGGTGTACCGGCAACTCACGGTTAGCACGAAGAACTAAAGGCTGGTCAATGACTGACGCCGGATAATCTGCCGGAGGAAGAAGCGATGGTGACCGGGGCCGCTGGACGGATGTAGACAAGAGTCGAGACGATGTCGGGGTGGGGGAAGCAGGCAATGATGTTCCACTGGACGAGGACGCACCCGCCCCCGCAAGAGGCGGATACACGGCCTCTGCTTGCGTATGCGGTGAGTCAAGGCCGAAGGCTTGGCTGTACGTTCTCTTGCCAAGCGCGATACGGGTGGTCGTCGCCTGGTGATTACCATACTCAAACCTTGCGCTCATCCAGCGTATCAACAATCGATTTTTCCAAGGGAAATGCCCAGTGGGATCGCAATGATTCACCGGATCACCAAGGCAGTAAGCGTAGGCATTGAGCCCACCCGCCCCGAACGGGCTCCAGCTGTCCGGCTGGATGAAGATCAACAACAACGGGCTGTAGCCACGATAACCTTTGCCCAGGAGATAGTGACCGGTCCAGGACTCGAACAATTCGCCATTGAAACCGAGTGAAGCCTTGAGTGGATACCTTGAGTCCTGTTTATCCATCGTCATGATCCACCACCTAAATGGAGATTGGCCCAAGCGTACAACAGCGTGGCTGCGTCCATAACTGGCAGAACTATCAGGTATGCCCTGACAGGAAAAAGGTGGGCCCGCATAGCGGCCCCACCTCGGTTCAGCTTGACCGATGCATCAGAACACCGACAGTACCGCCCAGCTGTACCTCTTCTCGACGAAGTCCCTACCTCGTGCGAACTCTTCACTGCAAAGGAAAAAAACCGTCTCGCAGGTTTGCATAGAATTCCGCTTTTTCAATACTGCCTTCCACTCGCGCTTGATCTTCCAGCCGCAAGAGATCCCCTCGTAGAAGTTTTGGAGCTCGCTTCCTTTCGCCGATCCCGGCCCTACGCTCGCCCGGGCTCCGCAGCAATCGCCAGCGCACCTCCCTTAAAACGGGAATTCTGCTTAAGGGCTTTTTGGACAGGTCAATGATACCCGCTGCGTCGTGAGAGAGAATCTTGCTTCCAATCTCCTTCTGCAGGCTCCGGTAATTGATTTTGTTACGATAGGATCGCGGGACGACCCAAGGTCGGCCTGCGCTTCCCGCGGGAGTGGGCAACGCTGAGCTCGATGGATAAGGTTGGCGCGAAGGAGACGTCGGACGTAAAGGCGAAGCGGGAGCCGGGGCAAGGCCTGTCGGTGAACTCCCCACGACCGCGGCAGGTGCCATCACTGGTTGTTCAGGGAAGTTATCGAGCAGTGGGAATTCTTGCCTCGCCGTAAAAGGGCTGCCAGGCCTGCTGTGATTAGGGCTGGGAGGTGGCTGGATCCACCGGAAATTCCACGGCCTCGAATTCGGGAACGGCATATGACCGGTAGGATCGGCAGCATTGACCGGATCCCCCTTGCAATAAGCATAGGCATTGAGCCCACCCGCCCCGAACGGGCTCCAGCTGTCCGGCTGGATAAAGATCATCAGCAATGGGCTGTAGGCGCGATAGCCGTTGCCTAGCACGTAGTGGCCGGTCGTGGGCTCGAACAGCTCGCCGTTGAAACCGAGCACGGTTTTTGGCGTATGCATGATGCTCTGGCCTTGTATTGTCATGGTCCATTGTCTGAAATGGAGAATGGCCCAAGCGTATAACAGCGTGGCTGCGTCCATAACTGGCAGAACTATCAGGTATGGCCTGAGAGGAAAAAGGTGGGGCCGCATAGCGGCCCCACCTCGGTTCAGCTTGACCGACGCACCAGAACACCGGCAGTACCACCCTGCCGTACCTCTTCTCGATGGAAGTCCCTAGTTCTTGCGAATTCTTTTACGATTCGCCTCAGTAAACCCATCGTGCAATCTTTTATAGAAATGCGCTTTATCAATAGCGCCTTCATTCATCGCTTGTTTTCTCAGAGCCTCGATCTGCCTTTGTCCAATTTTTGGAGCTAACTCCCGTGTGGCGTACCGGAGCCTTTTCTCGCCTGGGCGCCGCATCAATTGCCAGCGCAGCTCCGCTAAAACGGGAAGTCTGTGGAACTTCTCTGTGGACAGGCGAACGATACCCTCTGCGTCGTGAGAGGGAACCATGCGTTCAATCTCCGTCTTGACGCGCTTGTAATCGACATCGTGATGATCACGTGCCACGACGACCCCAGATGGGCCTGCGCGTCCCGCGGGAGTGGGCAACGCTGAGTTCGATGGATAAGGTTGGCGCGAAGGAGACGTCGGACGTAAAGGCGAAGCGGGAGCCGGGGCAAGGCCTGTCGGTGAACTCCCCACAACCGCGGCCGGTATCGTCGGTGATGGACCTCCGAAGTTCGCGAAGTATTGGAAGGCTTTCATATTCGTCGAAACAAGGCTGCCGGGCGGAATGTAATCAGGGCTCAAAGGCGGCAACGTGAGCTTGCCCTTCACCAGTATCGGGCTCGGTAACGGCATATGACCGGTAGGATCGGCAGCATTGACCGGATCCCCCTTGCAATAAGCATAGGCATTGAGCCCACCCGCCCCGAACGGGCTCCAGCTGTCCGGCTGGATAAAGATCATCAGCAATGGGCTGTAGGCGCGATAGCCGTTGCCGAGCAGGTAGTGGCCGGTAATGCATTCAAGCAGTTCACCATTAAAACCAATGCGCCCCGATTGCCTATGTGAGGGTCGTGCAGCGTCATTCGGGGTCGCCATCGCTTATCTCTCTGGCATTCGGCAGGGAATGCCACGGATTGTATAACCCCACCCATCAGCCCATAACTGACAGAACTATCAGGTATGCCGCAGAAAAAGAAAGACCGCCTCGACGGCGGTCTTTCAGTAACAGGCAGTGCTGAGGCGATCAGAACGCCGGCAGTACCGCACCGCTGTACTTCTTCTCGATGAAGGTCTTCACTTCAGGCGAGGTCAGGGCCTTGGCCAGCTTCTGGATGGCGTCGCTGTCCTTGTTGTCCGGGCGGGCCACCAAGAAGTTGACGTAAGGCGAGTCGCTGCCTTCGATCACCAGGGCGTCTTTCGCCGGGTTGAGGCCAGCTTCCAGGGCGTAGTTGGTGTTGATCATGTCCAGGTCGACCTGGTCCAGCACACGCGGCAGCATGGCCGATTCCAGCTCGCGGAATTTAAGCTTCTTCGGGTTCTCGGCGATGTCTTTCGGGGTGGCCAGGGCGTTCTTCGGATCCTTCAGGGTGATCAGGCCAGCCTTCTGCAGGAGCAGCAGGGCGCGGCCGCTGTTGCTACCCTCGTTCGGGATGGCGACGGTGGCGCCTTCCTTCAGCTCGGACAGGCTTTTCACTTTCTTCGAGTAGCCACCGAACGGCTCGACATGGACGCCGATCACGGTTTCCAGGTGGGTGCCCTTACCTTCGTTGAAGTTCTTCAGGTACGGCAGGGTCTGGAAGTAGTTGGCGTCCAGACGCTTCTGGTCAACCTGGACGTTGGGCTGCACGTAGTCGGTAAAGACCTTGATTTCCAGGTCCACGCCTTCCTTGGCCAGGGTCGGCTTGATCAGTTCAAGAATCTCGGCATGGGGAACCGGGGTGGCGGCCACCACCAGTTTCTCGCCTGCCTGGGCAAACCCGGCGACCGTCAGCGCAGCGGCCAGGGCAGAGAACAACAGAGCCTTCTTCATGTGCAGTCCTTATTGGTATTGCGCGCCTCGTGGGCGACGATCAGTGTTGGTTGGCCGGGCCCGTGTTGCCCGGCGTGAGGCGGACAATACCGAGATTTTTTATTCCAGAACAATATCTTTTGCTTAGCTTCTTATACCTTTTCGCAATGCGCAGCTTGCAACGCTCTAGCTTGCGACTTGCGCAAGACGCAACAGGGTCTGCTCCAACAATTTGCGTAACGCCTGTCGTTCCTGTTCGTCCGCCAGTTCGGCGAGACGGTCCAGGCGCTGGGCCAGGGCGTGAAGGGGTGTCGGCAGGTTCAGATGTTCCGGCAGGATCTCGTCACCGCTGCCCTGGAGCAGGGCGAAGTGGATAACGTTCTCGAGCTCACGGGTATTGCCCGGCCAGTCGTGCAGCTCCAGCACGCGCTGGGCTTCCTCGCTGAGCAACGGCACCGGGCGGTTGAGTTTGGGGCTGTAGATGCCAACGAAGTATTCGGCCAGCGGCAGGATATCGCCGACCCGTTCGCGCAGGGCCGGCAGCTCCAGCCGGCCCTCATGAAGGTAATCGTAGAGCCGCGGGTGGAAATGCCCGGCCGCGACCGCCTCGGCCAGGTCGATGCTGGAGGCGGCGACCAGGCGTACATCCACCGGATGCGGTTGCTGCGCACCGACGCGGTAGACCTCGTGGTTTTCCAAGGCCGCCAGCAGCTTGACCTGGATCGGCAGCGGCAGGTCGGCGATTTCGTCGAGGTACAGGGTGCCGCCATTGGCCGAGCCGAACCAGCCGGCGCGACTGCTGGCGCTGCCGCTGTGGGCGCCGGCGGCGTAGCCGAAGAGTTCGGCGTCGGCGTAGGTCGGGCTGATCGCACCGCAGTTGACCGAGACGAACAGGCCGCCGCGATCGCTGGCGCGGTGGATCTGCCGCGCCAGCAGCTCCTTGCCGGTACCGCTCTCGCCACGGATCAGCACGGGCAAGGCCAGCGGCGCGAGGATTTCCAGTTCTTCGCGCAGCTGACGCGAGCGCGGATCGACGAACACCAAGGCCTTGGCGCGGATGCTCAGCGGGCTCTTGTCGAGTTCGGGGAAGGTCAGCAGCGGTTGGCCGAAGGTGTCTTCGAGTTTCATGGCAAAGCTCCCGCCCGGGCTCCTGGCCCGGGCGTTGATAAAAGGCAGTAAGGAAAGCGGTACGTGAATCAGGCGCGGCGCAGGGCGCCCTGTTCCATTCGGTTCTGCAGGCGGTACAGGTAGGCGAAGCCCTGTTCCCAGCGGTTATGGCCAGACTTCACGTTGATATGCCCGGCGCCGCCGAGCACCCCGGCTTCGGCGCCCCAGGCGCGGGCCAGTTGCATGGCGCGCGGCGCGCTCACGGCCGGGTCGTTGTCGGATGTCACCACCTGGCTCGGGAACGGCAGCTGGGCCATGGGAATCGGTGCGAAATTGCGCAACGCGGGCGAGCAGGCTGGCCGCTCTACATCCGCCGGGGCCACCAGCAGCGCCCCGCGTACCCGCCGGCGCAATGTCGGGGTGGCCTGGGCGGCCCAATGGGCGACGGTGATGCAGCCCAGGCTATGGGCAATCAGGATCACCGGCGACTCATCGGCGGCAATCGCCTCTTCCAGCGCCGCAACCCAATCCCCGCGCTTGGGCGTCACCCAATCGGCCTGCTCGACACGGGCGCTATTGGGCAGCGTGTTGTGCCAATGGCTTTGCCAATGTTCGTCTGGCGAACCCTGCCAGCCCGGCACAATCAGGTAACGGATCGACTCGTTGCGCATGGGGAATTGCCTCCTGCTGCGGTTTGCGTGCATGACGGCAAGTATTGGTGCTGGGGTTATATTCGTAAAGGAATAAGAAGCTATTTATTAATAACCAAAATTCAATCGGGACCGCCGCGCGGTCCCGTTCCGGTGTCACCGTTGGGGTCGTTGCCAGCTAGCGGTTTCATGGCCTTCGAGGAGCGCATCGACCAGGCCCTTTGCGGCTTCAACGGCGTGCATGGTCAGCCAGGGGAAAGCGCTGGTGTTGGCTTCCGGGGCCAGGGAATGCTGGGCGGATTCATAGGCGCAGCGCAGGAACATCGAGGCGTGGACCAGGGCGCTGTGCGGGTCGATGCCGGCGTTCACGGAGAATAGTGGGGGGTGGGTGGAGGCGCAGTCGCCGAAGGAGCGGGTGCAGGTTGGGGATAGTGGGGGATCGGGTACTAATTTTTTCATCGGAAACTCCAGTGAGGTTGGGACCGGCACCCGATCGTTTCCACACGATTTGGGTGGCAGCTGTACGCGGGGTGGAAAACCGGGTCACTGGAAAACCCGGCAGACCCGAAGGTCTCCCGCGCACAGCCGCCGTAGAGGCTGTATTCCAAGTGATTTCCCGTGAGGTTTCCACACCCCGTTCGCCAAGTTCAGCGAACGGAGAAGACTAGAAGGTGGAGTTTCCATGGGCAAGGAAGACAGGTTCGACAGAACTCGTAGGTTACGTCCTAGGATTCCCATCTTCCACAAACTTTATGTTTGCAGGTGTCTGGAATGCGGTCCCTGTGGGAGCTGGCTTGCCAGCGATGGCGTCAGATCAAACAACATCAGTGGCCCTGCTGGCCTCATCGCTGGCAAGCCAGCTCCCACAGGGTCCGTGTCGGCTTCAAGGAAGGTGGCGGCTGGACACAGGGTGGAAAACCGGGAAGGACCATACCCGGCAGGCCCGAAGGCCTCCTGCGTACAGCCTCCATAAATACAAAGGTGGCCACTGCCCAGGCGGTGGAAAACCGGAGGAATGGAACCCCTGCAGGCCATCACGCCTCGCCTGCGCAGCGGCCAAGACGGGAAACGCTATCCCCAGCGGCAGCAGCAGGCCAGCAGCTTTGTGTTTGGATATCTGTACAGCTCTCAAGGCTGACCCCGCTCACTCCCTTGTAGGAGCTGCCTGCGATGGACCGCGCAGCGGTCCTTCGCGGCGGTTAGGCGGCCCGACAAGCCACGCTCCGATCGAGGCCAGATGTTAACAAGATGCGTCGGAACGGCCCTGGGCAGATCCGCTAAACATCCACAGCAGCCGGCTTCTCACCGGTAAACGCCCATCTCCAACGAAGCGTTTTGAAAAGAAACACCACATTGTCGCGCCAGTTCACCAACCGTACGCTGCCTCGCTTTCTCCACGAGCACACGTCATGAAATGGAAGGACCTGATCATTGGCGGCAAGATCCTATCGATGGCGCATTTGCAACCATTCGATCTGCAATTCGACGTCGCCGGTGATCCGATTACAGTGAAATTCGAATTCGGTTTCCATTGCTTTACAGACGACAAAGGACACGGCGAGCTGGTGTGTTTCAAATACGAACGCCGCTATTTCTGTGCACACCGCTACGACTGCAGTAAGCAACTGCGTGACTACATGGAGCGACGGTTCTACGAAGGGCTGGCGGTGCCTTACTTCATCAACGGTAACCAGCGGTACTATTGCCTCGACCTGCATGACTACGCCATGTTCTTCTCGATCAGGAAACCGGAGAACACCCGCAATCTGCTCAAGCTACGGGTCATTTCGGCCTATGAAGTTGCCACATGGGGCCGACATTCGCTGCCCAAAGGCAAGCCGCATAACGTTCGCTACATCCTGGAAATGCGCAACGCCGGCAAATCCGTCTGAAAACAAAAAGCCCCAAGGCTTTCGCGCTTGGGGCTTTTGCTGAATCTCAATATCGGCCTGTCCTTTCGCTTTCGCTTATCCCGCTCACTGGCTAGGAGAGGCTTTCGCCTCCGAAATCGATACCCCCTTTCGGGTTCCGGTCCGTATCGACGAAGGCGAATCTACCGCCAGCCAACACTCCCGTCAACCGAGTACCCTACGCCACTTGTCACAAAGCTTATCCACAACCTGTCGGGAACACCGACACGTCAAGCAAAAAAAGACCAGCCCCTGCCACAGGACTGGTCTCAAGTTTGCCTGAGTTGCGTGTTGCTCAGCGGGCGGTGATCACCGAGAGCTTGGTAATCCCCGCGCGTTCGATCGAGGCCATGGCACGCGCCACTTCCCCGTAGTTCACTCCATCGTCCGCCTGCAGTTGCACCCGTACCTCGGGGTCCTTGGCTTTCGCCGCCTGCAGGTTGGTTTCCAGCAAGTCCGGCTGGATTTCGTCCTTGTTGATGAACAGCTTCCCTGCCCCGTCGATGCTGACCACCAACGGATCCTTTTGCTCCACCGGGGCCACGGCCTCGGTCTTGGGTAGGTTGATCGGGATGGCGTTGGTCAGCAGCGGCGCGGTGACGATGAACACCACCAGCAGCACCAGCATCACATCCACCAGCGGCGTTACGTTGATCTCGCTGAGAACCTCGTCGCTGTCCTGGGTCGAGAAGGCCATGTCACACCGCCTCTTTCACAGGCTGGCCCGCGGCGTTACCGGCCTTGAGCAGCGTAGGGTGGGCGATGACGCGGAAGGCACTCTTCTGCGCGAGGCTGTAGAAGTCGTGGGCGAAGTCGTCGAGGTCGGCCGCAGTCAGCTTCAGGCGGCGCAGGAAATAGTTGTAAACCAGTACCGCCGGGACCGCGACGGCAATACCCACGCCGGTGGCGACCAGCGCCGCACCGATAGGGCCGGCCACGGTTTCCAGGCTCGCCGAGCCTGCCGCGCTGATGCCCTTGAGCGCTTCCATGATGCCCCAGACCGTACCGAACAGGCCGATGAAGGGCGAGGTGCTGCCGATACTGGCGACGACGGCGAGGCCGGTTTCCAGCGAGCGGCGCTCACGGACGATCTGCTGGCGCAGGGCGCGTTCGAGACGGTCCTGGTGATTGATCGAGTGGCTCAGGTCGGTGGCCTGGCCAGGCTCGCCAACGGCGATCGCGGCATAGCCGGCCTGGGCGACGCGGGCGGCGGAGCCTGGCTGGGTGTGGGCCAGGTCGGCCGCCGAATCGAGACTGGAAGCGGCCCAGAATTGCTTGTGGAACCGCTTGTCCTGGTTCTTCAGGCGGACGAACTGCACGGTCTTGACCAGGGCCAGGCCCCAGGTGACCACGGAGAAGCCGACCAGCAGCCAGATCACCGCGCTTTCGATGGATTCAAGGGGGGAGGCCAATAAGCTCATGATGTGTTCTCTCTGTCGTTGCGCGAATTTGGGTTAGCGAATCTTGAAATCGATGGGCACGCTCACCCAGCCTTCCTGGGGTACATCGCCCTGCTTGGCCGGTACGAAACTCCAACGCTTCACCGCGGCCAGCGCGGCGTCATCGAGTTGCTGGCGACCACTGCTCTTCTGGATCTGGATCTCGCCGGGCTTGCCGGTGGCGAGCACCTTGACCCGCAACAGCACCGTGCCTTCCCAGCCGCGACGCTGGGCCAGCGACGGGTATTCCGGCGCCGGGTTCTTCAGGTACGCCGCGTTGGCCGAAGCCGGGGTTACCGGGGCGGGCGCTGGCGGAGCCGGCGGCGCGGGTGGGGCTGGCGTCGGCGGGGTCGGCACTGGCGGCTGCTCCACCGGTTTCGGTGCGGGCTTGGGCGTCGGCTTCGGTACCGGCTTGGGTTTGGGCTTGGGCACCGGCTTGGGCGGTGGCGGCTTCACGGCCAGCTCGTCCTCGACCGGTGGCGGTGGTTCCACCACCGGCGGCGGCTCGACCACGGGTGGTGGCGGCTCGACCACCGGCGGCGCCGGCTGGGAGAATTCGATGGTCATAGGTGGAATTTCCGGCGGCACTACCGGCAACACCGGCGTCGGCGCCTGGCTGACCCAGTACGCGGCAGCGCCATGCAGGACCAGGGCGAACACTCCCAGCAGGACTTTCTCGCGACGGTTCAGAGCACTGCGCGGCGTACGCTGCAAACGCTGTTGCCCAAGCGGCGAACGGTGCGGCCGGCCGAGGTCGACCAGTTCGCCCGGCGTCGGGCGCCACAGCACATCAGCGGCACTGGCGGCGGTCTGGACATTACCCATTGATCAACTCCTGGGGGTTCGGTGCATGCTTCGAAGGCGCTGTTGGATTTCGCCTTCGTTTGGCCGAATGATCCGCGCCAGACGCTTATCTCTGAAAGTAATCTTTGAAGTTATGGATAGAATTTTCAGATATATGAAATTTATCCACAGGCCTGGAAGCCTTGTAGATCAAGGGCTGCAGCGAAGCGGGCAAATCGCCATGCCTTTGCTGCATTGAAAATATTCCCCAAAGGCATGGGAAATCGGCATTAAAGCGCGGGCGCAGCGTGTCGGCCGCCAATGGGTGGGCGTGGTCAACGGGTGAGAGAGGGGATCGGGAGGGGAGATGGAGCTGGGGCAGTTCGATGGATTTTCAGTGGGTCGAGGGCCCTATCGCGGGTGAACCCGTCACACAGGGGCCGGGTACATCGCCGGATCCACGGTGAGGCTGATGGCCTCATCGCTGGCAAGTCGGAGCGCCGAACCGCAGCTCCCACAGGGTTCTGGGTCAACCGCAGCATTCGTGCCCGGCGCGGACCTTGTGGGAGCTGGCTTGCCAGCGATTGCGGTAGTGAATTCACCCGCGATGAGGCCCTCAAGGCCTTAGATATTCTCGACCTTCTGCCAGACCTTCGGCTTGAAGAACAAGGTCTCGCCACGTGCCAGGCCGGTCAGGCTGTCGTGATCCTTGACCACCTCGGCCTCGATCAGCTCGCTTTGCCCTTCCACCTTCAGGGTCACCCGGGTGGTCGCGCCCAGCGGCCGGATATCCCGCACTTCGGCAACGTGATGGCCTTCCACTTCATGCCGCGACAGCGACACTTCATGCGGGCGGAACAGCACGTGCTGGTTCTCGCTCAGGTGCAGGCGGTTGGAATCGCCGAGGAAGTGGTAGACGAAATCACTCGAAGGATTTTCATAGACGTCTCCCGGCGAGCCGATCTGCTCGATGACGCCCTTGTTCATCACCACGATGCGGTCGGCCACTTCCATGGCTTCCTCCTGGTCGTGGGTGACGAACACGGAGGTCAGGTTGATGTCTTCGTGCAACCGCGCCAGCCAGCGGCGCAGCTCCTTGCGAACCTTGGCATCCAGGGCGCCGAACGGCTCGTCCAGCAGCAGCACCTTGGGCTCCACCGCCAGGGCGCGGGCCAGGGCGATACGCTGGCGCTGGCCACCGGACAACTGCTCCGGATAACGATCCGACAGCCAGTCCAGTTGCACCATGTTCAGCAGCTCATGGACCTTCTCGGCGATCCTGCTTTCGCTCGGACGCTCGCCCTTGGGCTTCATGCGCAGGCCGAAGGCGACGTTGTCGAACACGCTCATATGGCGGAACAGCGCGTAGTGCTGGAACACGAATCCGACGTTGCGATCACGCACGTCGTGGCCGGACACGTCTTCGCCGTGGAACACGATGTTGCCGTTATCCGGGGTTTCCAGGCCGGCGATGATGCGCAGCAGGGTGGTCTTGCCGCAGCCGGACGGGCCCAGCAGGGCCACCAGCTCGCCGCTGTTGATATCCAGGTTGATGTTGTCCAGGGCCTGGAAGCTGTTGAAGCGCTTGCTGACGTTACGAACTTCGATCGACATGAATTATTCCTCCGCCGCACTTTGGCGCAGACGGTTAATGCGGTTCTCGCTCCACTGCTTGAGCAGCAGGATGAAGAGCGCCAGGATCAGCAGCAGGCTGGCTACGCTGAACGCCGCGACGTGGTTGTATTCGTTGTAGAGGATTTCGACATGCAGTGGCAGGGTGTTGGTCACGCCACGGATGTGGCCGGAGACCACCGACACCGCACCGAACTCGCCCATCGCCCGAGCGGTACAGAGCACCACGCCATAGATCAGGCCCCATTTGATATTCGGCAAGGTCACGTGCCAGAACATCTGCCAGCCGTTGGCGCCGAGCAGGCGCGCGGCCTCCTCTTCCTGGGTGCCCTGCTCCTGCATCAGCGGGATCAGTTCACGGGCAACGAAGGGCACGGTGACGAAAATGGTCGCCAGCACGATGCCCGGCAGGGCGAAGACGATCTGGATATCGTGGTCCTGCAGCCAGGGGCCGAACAGGCCCTGGGCACCGAACATCAGCACATAGACCAGGCCGGCGATCACCGGCGAGACCGAGAACGGCAGGTCGATCAGGGTTACCAGGATGCTCTTGCCACGGAAGTTGTACTTGCTCACGCACCAGGCCGCGCTGACACCGAACACCAGGTTCAGCGGCACCGAGACGGCCACGGCGATCAGGGTCAGCTTGAGGGCCGACAAGGCATCGGCTTCGAAGATGGCTTCGAAGAAGGTACCCACGCCCATCTTCAGGCCCTGGGACACCACGATCACCAGCGGCAGCAGCAGGAACAGGGCGAAGATCAGCCAGCCAAGGCCGATCAGGATGCGCCGGGCGGTAGCGCTGCCACGGCGGGCGGCGTTGGCCGAAGCGGCCGCGCCAATTGCGGATGCAGACATGCTCAGGCCTCCTTCAAGGGGTTTCGATGCGCCGCTGCAGCAGGTTGATCAGCAGCAGCAGGATGAAGGAAACCACCAGCATCAGCACGCCGATGGAGGTTGCGCCGGTGTAATCGTACTGGTCGAGCTTGACCATGATCAGCAGCGGCAGGATCTCGGTCTTCATCGGCATGTTGCCGGCAATGAAGATCACCGAACCGTACTCGCCGACACCACGGGCGAAGGCCAGGGCGAAGCCGGTGAGCCAGGCCGGCAGCAGCGCCGGGGCCAGCACATGGCGGAACACCTGCAGCGGCTTGGCACCGAGGCAGGCAGCGGCTTCCTCGACTTCACGGGGGATATCCGCCAGCACCGGCTGCACCGTGCGCACCACGAACGGCAGGGTGACGAAGGTCAGCGCCAGGGTGATGCCCAGCGGCGTGTAGGCGATCTTGAAGCCAAGGTCGGTGGCGAACTGCCCGACCCAGCCCGACGGGGCGTACAGGGCAGTCAGGGCGATACCGGCAACGGCGGTGGGCAGGGCGAACGGCAGGTCGATCATCGCCTCGATGATCTTGCGCCCCGGGAAGGTGTAGCGCACCAGTACCCAGGCCAGCAGAGTGCCGATCACGCCATTGATGATGGCGGCAAAAAGGGCGGTGCCGAAACTCAGCTTCAGCGCAGCGAGGACTCGCGGCGCGCTGACGATGTTCCAGAACTGTTCCCAGGTAAGTTGGGAGGCGTGGACGAACATGGCCCCCAGCGGTATGAGCACAATCAGGCTGAGGTACACCAAGGTGTAGCCCAGCGTCAGCCCGAAGCCGGGTATGACGGGGGATATACGACGAGACATAAAGGTCCTTGGTCTAGCTGGTTTTCATCACACTGCGCATTCGGGGCTGCCTTGCAGCCCATGCAGGAAAGCCAGCGCCTGCAGGGTCGTGGTGAACCCTGTAGGAGCTGGCTTGCCTGCGATGGACCGCGAAGCGGTCCCAGGGTCACTGTGCAGAATAGATCTGGTCGAACACGCCGCCATCGTTGAAGAACTTGGGTTGGGCAGTCTTCCAGCCACCGAAGTCTTTGTCGATAGTCACCAGGTCAAGTTTCGGGAACTGGTTGGCGTACTGCGCGGCCACTTTCTCGTCACGCGGACGGTAGAAGTTGTCGGCAGCGATCTTCTGGCCGACCGGGCTGTACAGGTACTTGAGGTAGTCCTCGGCGATCTTCTCGTTGCCCTTCTTCTCGGCGTTCTTGTCGACCACGGCCACCGGTGGCTCGGCGAGGATCGACAGCGATGGCACGACGATTTCGAACTTGTCGCTGCCGCCGTCTTCCTTCAGCGCCAGGAAGGCTTCGTTTTCCCAGGCCAGCAGGACATCGCCCTGGCCGTTGTTGACGAAGGTGATGGTCGAGCCGCGGGCACCGGTGTCCAGGACCGGAACGTGCTTGAACAGCTCCTTCACGTATTCCTGGGCCTTGGCTTCGCTGCCGCCGGCCTTCAGGCCGTAGGCCCAGGCGGCGAGGAAGTTCCAGCGGGCGCCGCCGGAGGTTTTCGGGTTCGGGGTGATGACCGAGACGTCCTTCTTGATCAGGTCGCCCCAGTCCTTGATGCCTTTCGGGTTGCCCTTGCGCACCAGGAATACGATGGTCGAGGTGTACGGCGTGCTGGCATCCGGCAGGCGGGTCTGCCAGTTTTCAGGCAGGGTCTTGCCAAGCTTGGCCACTTCATCGATGTCGCCGGCCAGGGCCAGGGTCACCACGTCGGCGCGCAGGCCGTCGATCACCGCACGGGCCTGTTTGCCCGAGCCGCCGTGGGATTGCTGGATCTTCACCTTGTCGCCTGGGTTGGCCTGTTGCCAATGCTTGATGAACTCGGCGTTGTACTGCTGGTACAGCTCACGGGTCGGGTCGTAGGACACGTTCAGCAGTTCGTAGTCCTTGGCGATGGCGGAACCGGCAAAAACAGCACTGGCCAGCGCGGCCAGGGCATAACGGCGGATAGACATGGTGAAGCTCCCGATTGGCTTTTTTCTAATTAGGTAGACCAGGGCGCGCGAGCTTCAGCTCGGCTTGTTGCCCGAGTTTTGCAGGCGGAATTTTTCCTTGCGTTCGATCTGTACGACTTGCGCGTTGTGCACGGTGATCTCTACCGCGCCGAAACGCAGGTCGCGCAGGGCGCTCTGGATTTCTCGCAGGATGGTGGCTTCGTCCTGACCGTCAACGCTACGCAGAGATGCGCTCATGCTCGTGCTCCTGAAAATGAGGTGGCCCGGGAGCAGCATGTAGGAACGTGACTGCGCCTGGTGTGGGAGCAATCTTATGAGGCGCTGAATATTCTTAAAAATACTATTTAAGAATTTTTATATAACTGAATTATCTGGAGCTCTTTCGGGCCCCATCGCTGGCAAGCCAGCTCCCACAGGGTCCGCGTCGCACAAGACTCTGTGGGCTGGCTTGCCAGCGATGAGGCCCTGACTACCAGCGAAGATCCCGAGCCGGCACCGGTCGTCCATACCAGTACCCCTGCCCCATGTCGCACTGGTGCTCCAGCAGGAAACGCGCCTGTTCCGACTGTTCGATGCCCTCGGCATGGATCGCCATGCCCATGCTCCGCGCCAGGGCGATGATTACCCGGACGATCGCCACGTCATCGTCATCCCCGGGCAGCCCGGCAACGAAGCCCTGGTCGATCTTCAGTTTCTGCACCGGCAGGCGCTTGAGCCGCAACAGCGAGGAATAGCCGGTACCGAAGTCGTCGATGGCCAGGCGCAGGCCCAGGTCGCGCAGGCGATGGAGTTGCTCCAGCGCCACTTCGTGGTCATCCATCACCGCGCTTTCGGTCACTTCGATTTCCAGGCGCGACGGTTCCAGGCCGGTGTCGTCCAGCACTTGGGCGACCTGCTGGTACATCTCGCGATGGGCGAACAAGCGGCTGGAGACATTGCAGGCGACGAAGTCGAGCACCCTGCCCTCGCCCAGCCAGCGCACCATCTGCTGGCAGGCCTGGCGCATGACCCACATGTCGATGTCGGCGATCAGCCCGGTGCGCTCGGCGATGGGGATGAACTCCCCCGGCGAGACCATCCCGCGTTGCGGGTGCTGCCAGCGCACCAGGGCCTCCAGGCCGATCATCCTGCCGCTGAACAGGTCGTGCACCGGCTGGTAGTACACCTGCAGCTCACCCTGTTCCAGGGCCCGGCGCAGCTCGCTGGCGGTTTCCACCCGCTGCTGGGCATGGGCGGTGAGCTCCTCGGTGTACAAGGCATAACCGGAACGGCCATTGCTCTTGGCCTTGAACAGCGCCGCATCGGCGTTGCGCAGCAGTTGCTCGGCACTCTGCGCATCGCCGGGAAACAGGCTGATGCCAATGCTGACGGTACTGAACAGCCGGTGGTTTTCCAGCTCGTAGGGTTCCTTCATCACGTTGACGATGAGTTGCGCAAGATCGGCCGCCTGCCCGACCTGCGCGCAGTTCTCGCTGAGGATGGCGAACTCGTCGCCGCCCAGGCGAGCCAGGGTCACGCCCGGGTCGATCACCAGCTTGAGACGGTCGGCCACGGCCTTGAGCAACTGGTCGCCGATGTTGTGGCCCAGGCTGTCGTTGATGTTCTGGAAATGGTCGAGATCGAGCAGGAGCAAGGCGCAGCCGCGCTTGTTGGTTTGCGCCGCGGCCAGGGCCTGCTCGGCCCGGTCATTGAACAGCAGGCGGTTGGGCAGGTTGGTCAGCGGGTCGTGGTGGACCAGGTGGGCCAGCTCGCGCTCGGTGTGCTTGATCGCGCTGATATCGCTGAAAACTGCAACATAGTGTGTCAAACGGCCGCTATCGTCGCGAATTGCGCATATGGTTTGCCATTGCGGGTACACTTCGCCGCTCTTGCGCCGGTTCCAGACTTCGCCGCTCCACTCGCCCTTGTCATGCAGGGCGCTGTACATGGCCTGGTAGAACGCCTGGTCATGCCGTCCGGACTTGAACTTGTTGGGACGCTGGCCGATGACTTCGTCACGGCTGTAGCCGGTGATGTTGATGAAGGCGCGGTTGACGTGGACGATGATCCCGTCGCCATTGCTCACCAGCACGCCCTCCAGGGTGCTGTCGAACACTGCGGCGGCCATGCGCAGGCGCTCGCGGTCCTCGCGCCTGAGGCGCGCGCCGACACCGATGAAGTTGAGCAGGCGTACCCGGGAGACGAAGATGAGAAAGGCGCTGCAGCCCGCCCACACATAGGCATTGACCAGCTGCCAGGCGGCTTTTTCAGCCGGATCATCGAAAACACTGCTTAATATTTGATCAGAAACAACCAGCCACAGTAGCGACAGCACCAGGTACAGCGCGGCCATGCGCAAGGCTTCTCGTGCGGAAACAGACATAGCGTCCCAGATGCCCACATCAAAAGATGGGGCATTATAGGGATAGTTTTCCCGGTTGACCTCCTATCTAAAAGGCCGACTGGTTTTATTTGACATGGTGGTAATAATGTCCATCGCTGTTCAACCGCTCTAAGAGGGCACTCCCACCTATGTGGTATTACGGTTTACTCGACCTGTCGGCCTGGCAACTGCTGGCGGTCACCCTGCTGATGACCCACGTGACCATCGTTGCGGTCACGATCTACCTGCACCGCTATTCGGCGCATCGCTCGCTGGAGCTGAACGCCGGGCTCAAACACTTCTTCCGCTTCTGGCTGTGGCTGACCACGGCGCAGAACACCCGCGAGTGGACGGCCATCCACCGCAAGCACCACGCCAAGTGCGAAACCGAGGACGATCCGCACAGCCCCGTGATCAAGGGCCTGTCCACCGTGCTGCGCAAGGGCGCCGAGCTGTACCGCGCCGAGGCGCAGAACCCGGACACCCTGCGCATCTATGGCAAGAACTGCCCCGAGGACTGGATCGAGCGCAATCTCTATTCGCGCTACAAGCTCGGCGGTATCGCCCTGATGGCGGTGATCGACATGCTGCTGTTCGGCACCATCGGCATCACCATCTGGGCCGTGCAGATGATGTGGATTCCATTCTGGGCCGCCGGCGTGATCAACGGCCTGGGCCACGCGGTGGGCTATCGCAACTTCGAGTGCCGCGACGCGGCTACCAACCTGGTGCCCTGGGGCATCGTGATCGGCGGTGAGGAGCTGCACAACAATCACCACACCTACCCCAACTCGGCGAAGCTGTCGGTGCGGCGCTGGGAGTTCGACATGGGCTGGGCCTGGATCAAGCTGTTCACCTGGCTGCGCCTGGCCAAGGTACAGCGGGTCGCACCGATCGCCCACCGGGTCGAAGGCAAGGGCCATCTGGACATGGACACCGCCATGGCGATCCTCAACAACCGCTTCCAGATCATGGCCCAGTACCGCAAGCTGGTGATCGGCCCGCTGGTCAAGCAGGAGCTGGCCAGGGTGGACGATTCGGTGCGCCATCAGTTCCGCCGCGCCAAGCGCCTGCTGTCGCGGGAAACCAGCCTGCTGGAAGACCGCCATCACCAGCGCATCCAGACCCTGCTCGAACACAGCCATGCGCTCAAGGTGATCTACGAGAAGCGCCTGGCCCTGCAGCAGATCTGGGCCCGCACCAGCGCCAACGGCCACGATATGCTCGCGGCAATGAAGGACTGGGTGCACGAGGCCGAAGCCAGCGGTATCCACTCGCTACGCGAGTTCGCCGCGCAACTGAAAACCTACTCGCTGCGCCCTGCCCTGGCCTGACAGCCCCGTCCATCGCAGCGCCCCTATACGGGGCGCTGCGACCGGAACTTCCCTCCCGAATCAAGTTCTTACCTGATATGTCGCCCGCCTGGCGGGCCGGGCCGTGGCTGCCCCCAGCGCCTTACTAGAAGTACTGCGAACATGGTCGAGAACACCCCGCCGTTCAACCCGCCTCCCGAGGCTGCCCAGACATTGCTGGCCCTGATGCATGCACAAGGCGAGGTTGCCCGCCTGAGCGAGCGCGAGCAGCTGTTCAACTCGCTGCTGGACAGCGTTAACGCCGTGCTCTGGGCCTTCGATTGGGAAACCCGCCAGGTGCTGTATGTCAGCCCGGCCTACGAGCGCATCTTCGGACGTTCCGCCAGCCTGTTGCTGGCCGACTACAACCAATGGCGCGACGCGATCTACCCTGACGACCTCGACCATGCCGAGCGCACCCTGGCCGACGTGCTGGTCAAGGGCGCCGTGGAGGATCGCGAATACCGCATCATCGCCGCCGACGGCCAGGTGCGCTGGCTCAGCGACAAATGCTTCATCAACCAGCAAAGCGAAGGCCAACGGGTGATCGTGGTCGGCATGGCCGAGGACATCACCGAGAAGAAACAGCTCGAAGGCGAGCTGCAGCGCCTGGCAACCACCGACGTGCTGACCCAGAGCAGCAACCGCCGGCACTTCTTCGAATGCGCCGGGCAAGCCTTCGAGCGCGCACGGGTCGAAGGGACGCCGTTGTCCTTCCTGTTGCTGGATATCGATGACTTCAAGCAGGTCAACGACACCTACGGGCATCCGGAAGGAGACCAGGTGTTGCAGCGCATCGCCGACAGCGGCAAGGCCGCGCTCAGGCGCGGAGACCTGTTCGGACGCATCGGTGGCGAGGAGTTCGCAGCGGTGTTCCCGGGATGTCCGCCGGAAATGGCGATGCAGGTGGCCCAGCGCCTGCAGCGGGAGATCCAGCGCCTGAGCTTCAGCCACGAAGGGCAGACCTACGGGATCACGGTGAGCCAGGGGCTGACCGGGCTCAATGGCGAGGACAGCGACCTGGATGACCTGTTCGCCCGGGCGGACGCGGCGATGTACCAGGCGAAGCGGCAGGGGAAGAACCAGATCGTCTTGGGCTGATCCTGATTTGATGTTGCTCTTTCGGGCCCTATCGCTGGCAAGCCAGCTCCCAGGTTGTGGGAGCTGGCTTGCCAGCGATAGGGCCCGGAAGATCAATAAAGAATCCTATTCCTTGCGCAACCGCGCCAGCTCCGCCCGCCCGACCTTGAGCAACCGCGCCGTCTTGCCGGCCGCCAGCTCCTCCAACCCGTCCTCCGTCGCCAGCCGCGCCATCTGCCCGGCCAGGTTCATTACCAGGTCCTCCCGGGAATACACCCCGCCGCCCAGTTGATAAACCGCCGCGATCAGCTCACGCAGTTCCAGCGGCAGGCGCCATCGCGTGCGCAGGGCCGAGCCATAAGCGGCACCCGCCTGGTTCAACGCCACCTCGACCTCGTTTTCATCCAGCTCGCCACCGGCCAGCCGCCATTCCTGAAGGCAGCGCAGCAGCGCCAGGTCACCCAGGCAATGCAGCAACCCGGCGCAATAGCAGCGCTCGTAATCCAGTTCGAGCATTTGCGCCAGCTTGCGCCCGTATTCCGCGGTGCGTAGCGAAAGCTGCCAGTACTGCTCGGCGTAACGCCCCAGCACCGGGTCGCTGAGCCTGGCGCTGCGCTTGAGAGTCAGGCCGAGGATCAGGTTCATGCTTTGGGTCGTGCCGAGCTTGTTCAGCGCCTGCAGCAGGGTCTGCACCCCGCCCTCGCGATGCAAGGCTGCGCTGTTGGCCGCGGCGATCAGCACGGCGGTGATCTGCGGGTCGCTGCGCACTTCCTCTTCCAGCAATCGCAGGTCCAGGCCCTGCGGATTCAACGCGCGCTTGATCGCCTGCTGCACGTCGGCGAACAGCGGCCCGCCGTCGGCCACCGCGCGGTGCTCCTCGATGAAGCGCGACAGCGTCACCCCGGCGCGCAACGGCGGCACTTCGCAGGCAATCGGCCCGCTGCCCTTGAGCAGCTGTTCTTCAAGACGCTGGCGCAGCGCATCGAGGTTGAGCGGCTTGGTCAGGTAGGCCGTCGGCGCCAGCGGCAGTGCCTCGCGCACACTGGTCACGTCGCTGCGGCTGCTGATGATGATGAACGGCAACGCCGGCGTGCGCGGCCGCGAGCGCACCTTGCGCAGCAGTTCCAGGCCGTCCAGGCCGGGCAGTTCGCGGGCAGCGATAATCAGGTCGGGCTTGCCCGAGAGGCCCTCCAGCGCTTCGTTGCCATTGGCGCAGACTTTCACTTCGGCGTCACAACGCACACTGAGCAGCATCTGGGTCAGCATGTCCCGCACCCAGGGGTCTCCCTCGGCGATCATCACCTTGGGCGAGGTGGCGGGGTCTACAGCAGTCATTGGAATCTCCTTACGGCCATCACGCGTTCCAGCGTACCTTCCAGGACATCTCCTGTAATCCTTAGAAACCTTAGCGCTCAAAGTTCATCACGCAGGCGAAAAAAAACCCGCCGAAGCGGGTTTTTTCTCTAGCGCATCACAAATCAGGCAAGTTCGGCGAAGCACTCTTCGATGATCGCCAGGCCTTTGTCCAGCAGCGCGTCTTCGGCGGTCAGCGGAACCAGGATCCGCAGGACGTTGCCGTAGGTGCCGCAGGACAGCAGGATCAGGCCCTTGTCACGTGCCTTGGCGACCACTGCGTTGACGGCAGCAGCGTTCGGGGTGTGGGTGCCTTTCTCGAAGACTTCCACCGCGATCATCGAGCCCAGGGCACGCACGTCACCAATGATCGGGTGCTTGGCCTGGATAGCCTTCAGGCCGGTAACCAGACGCTCGCCAACAGCCTGGCTGCGCTCCAGCAGTTTCTCTTCCTCGAACACTTCGATCACGGCCAGGGCCGCGGCGCAAGCGATCGGCGAACCAGCGTAGGTGCCGCCCAGGCCGCCCGGGGCGATGGCGTCCATGTACTCGGCCTTGCCGCACACACCAGCCAGCGGGAAGCCGCCAGCGATGGATTTGGCGAAGGTGGTCAGGTCAGGCGCAACGCCCATCTGTTCCATGGCGAAGAAGGTGCCGGTACGGCCAGCGCCGGTCTGCACTTCGTCGGCGATCAGAAGGATGCCGTGCTGGTCGCACAGGGCGCGCAGGCGCTTCATCAGCTCTTTCGGAGCAGGCAGGAAACCGCCTTCGCCCTGTACCGGCTCGATGATGATGGCAGCGATGTCACGCGGCTCGGCGTCGTTCTTGAAGATGCGTTCGATGGAGGCGATCGACTCGTCGACGCTCACACCGTGCAGCTCGTTCGGGAACAGCGCGCGGAAGATGCCGCCTGGCATCAGGCCCATGCCTGCGGAGTAAGGCACGACCTTGCCGGTCAGGCCCAGGGTCATCATGGTGCGACCGTGGTAGCCGCCGGTGAAGGCGATCACGCCAGCGCGGCCAGTGGCGGCACGGGCGATCTTGACGGCGTTCTCGACGGCTTCGGAGCCGGTGGTGACCAGCAGGGTCTTCTTGGCGAAGTCGCCTGGCACGCGCGCGTTGATCTTCTCGCACAGCTCGACGTAAGGCTCGTAGGCCAGGACCTGGAAGCAGGTGTGGCTGACCTTGGTCAGTTGTTCCTGGACTGCCGCGACCACTTTCGGGTGCAGGTGGCCGGTGTTCAGTACTGCGATGCCGCCGGCGAAGTCGATCAGTTCGCGGCCTTCAACGTCGACCACGGTCGCGTTCTTCGCGGTATCGACGAAGATCGGGTGGATCTGGCCTACGCCACGGGGAACGGCGTTGACGCGACGCTGCATCAGGGATTCGTTGGTCTTGCTCATAGAGTCCTCAATTCGCCGATTGGACGGCGAGTTCAAGAGGGTGGCCGGGAGTCATTGCAGGCAGCATGCGTTGATCGACTGCTGCAATGGCCCGGCCGCCGGGTGTTCCTGTGTAAAAAAGGCCAGCGAGACGTCGCTCTCGCGCCCCGCTGGCAGAGGTAAAGCCTTAACCGCGACTCAGATGCTGAGGCACAGGTATTTGATTTCCAGGTAGTCCTCGATGCCGTACTTGGAGCCTTCACGGCCCAGGCCCGACGCCTTGATACCACCGAACGGCGCGACCTCGTTGGAGATCAGGCCGGTGTTGATGCCGACCATGCCGTATTCCAGCGCTTCGGCGACACGGAACACGCGGCTCATGTCACGGGCGTAGAAGTACGATGCCAGGCCGAATTCGGTGTCGTTGGACATGGCGATGACTTCGGCCTCGTCCTTGAAGCGGAACAGCGGCGCCAGCGGGCCGAAGGTTTCTTCCTTGGCGACGGCAGCGGTCTTCGGTACATCGACCAGGATGGTCGGCTCGAAGAAGTTGCCTTCGATCAGCTTGCCACCGGACAGCACCTTGGCGCCCTTGGAGACGGCGTCGTCGATGTGCTCCTGGACCTTGGCCACGGCCTTGCCGTCGATCAGCGGGCCGGTGGTGGTGCCTTCTTCCAGACCGTTGCCGATCTTCAGCTTGGCGACCGCGGCTTTGAGCTTCTCGGCGAAGGCGTCGTAGACACCGTCCTGCACGTAGATGCGGTTGGCGCAGACGCAGGTCTGGCCGTTGTTGCGGTACTTGGAGATGATCGCGCCTTCGACGGCCTTATCCAGGTCGGCGTCGTCGAACACGATGAACGGTGCGTTACCGCCCAGTTCCAGGGAAACCTTCTTGATGTCCTTGGCGCATTCTTCCATCAGCTGGCGGCCGATTTCGGTCGAACCGGTGAAGGACAGCTTGCGCACCAGCGGGTTGCCGGTCAGTTCGGAGCCGACTTCGCCAGCGCTGCCGGTGATCACGCTCAGCACGCCAGCCGGGATGCCGGCACGGGTAGCCAGCTCGACCAGGGCCAGGGCGGAGTAAGGGGTCTGCGAAGCGGGCTTGAGCACCATGGTGCAGCCAGCGGCCAGGGCCGGGCCGGCTTTACGGGTGATCATCGCCGCCGGGAAGTTCCACGGGGTGATGGCGGCGGTGACGCCGATCGGCTGCTTGATGACAATCAGGCGCTTGTCCGGCTGGTGGCCAGGAATGACGTCACCGTAGACGCGCTTGGCTTCTTCGGCGAACCACTCGATGAAGGAGGCCGCGTAGGCGATCTCGCCCTTGGCTTCGGCCAGCGGCTTGCCCTGCTCGGTGGTCATCAGGCGAGCCAGGTCGTCCTGGTTCTCGATCATCAGCTCGAACCAGCGGCGCAGCTTGCTGGCGCGCTCCTTGGCGGTCAGTGCACGCCAGGCCGGCAGCGCCTTGTCGGCGGCTTCAATGGCACGGCGGGTTTCGGCAGCGCCCATTTTCGGCACGGTACCGATGACTTCACCAGTGGCCGGGTTGGTCACCTTGATGGTCTGGCCGCTGTCCGCATCCAGCCACTCACCGTTGATGAAGGCTTGCTGACGGAACAACTGAGCGTCTTTGAGCTGCATGTCGACTTCCCTTGAACACCGTGCACGGACGGCGCGAATTATTGGTAGTTGAGTAAGCACCCTGCGGGGCGCTTGCCTGTAGGAATGAGGCACCGGATCCGGGCCAATGTTCCACTCGCAGGCGTCGAGCGTTTGAAATCTCGAACGAGATCCTAGGAGCAACCCGATAAAAGGACAAGAGGGCGTTCGAAAAAAAGAACGATTGACGGAATGGGTGGTAGGGGCAGGCGACCGGCGGTGCCCTCACTGGCCCTATCGCTGGCAAGCCAGCTCCCACAGGGATCGTCCAACCTGTGGGAGCTGGCTTGCCAGCGATGAGGCCATCAGCAACCCCCAAGCTCCTTCAGGTAGGCCCAGGGATAGATCCCCCGCTCATGCCCATCACTGAACACCAGCTGGATACCATAGCCCTGCCCTTCCACCCGCTCCACCCGCACAGTGTCGCTGACCAGGTCGATCCGCCCGCCCAGCCGCCCCGCTCGACATTGCGAACAGGGGCATGCGCCCCGCAGCCGCGCATGGCTGATCACCTGCTCGCCATCGCTCCATTGCAGGACCAGCTCGCCCGCCTCGCGCCGGTTGCGCACCGCGCTCGGGGCGATCATCAGGCGGCGCCTTGCAACTGGACCAGGGCGATGCGCACCGCCTTGCGCACTTCCGGATCACTGTCGGCCTCGGCCTCACGCAGGGCCGGCAAGGCCGCCGCATCGCCCAGTTCGCCAAGCGCCAGCGCCGCTTCCTTGCGCAGGTTGGCGATGCCATGCCCGAGCAATTCGGCCAGTCCACCCAGCGCCGGACGATGACGCAAACGCCCCAGCGCACGCGCCGCGCGCAGGCGAACCTGCCAATAGCCGTCCTGCAAGGCGTCGATCAATGCCGCACCGGCCTCTGCCTGCCCTACCTTGCCCAGCGTGGTCGCCGCCTCTTCGCGCACTTGCCAGGCGTCGTCCGTCAAGGCGGCGATAAGCGCTGCAAGCACCGCAGCATCGCGGCCAAGCCCGAGAGCGCCGATGGCCGCACGCCGCACCTCGGTATCCGGCTCCTCGGCGGCCAATCGTGCCAGCGCCGGCAAGGCCGGCTGATGCTTGAGCCACCCCAGGATGCCCACCGCTTCGCGACGCACCGCCGCCTCCGGATCCGCCAGCGCCAGCAAGGCCGGGCCGGCCGCCTCTTCAAGACGCAGTTCGCGCAAGGCGCGCAAGGCACTGGCCCGAACGAAGGCATCGGCATGCGTGGCCCAGGGCAGGATCAGTTGCCCTGCTTCCAGGCTTTTCAATTCGCTAAGGCTTTGTGCCGCCGCCAGGCGCACCGGCTCGGCAGTGTCTGCCAGCGCGGCGCAGAGCGCCTGCACCACTTCAGGCTCCTCCCATGCCTCCAAAAGCCTTGCGGCCTCGGCACGCACCTCGGGCGCAGGGTCGACCAGCAGCGCATCGGTCAGCCAGGGCAGGCCGTCGGGTTCTTCCAGGTCAGCCAGATCGATCAGGGCGATGCGGCGCACGGCGGCGTCCGCGTCGTTGATTCGCGGCAGCAATTCACGGATTTCGGGGTTGTCGCTGGTTCTTTCGCTCATAGGGCAATCCGTAACGGTGGGTGATCGCTGTCCGGCAGGCCCAGCGGGGTCAGGCGCGGCAACTCGCGGCCCTCCTCGTGGCGCAGCAGGGCCAGGCAGTGACGCTTGAGATGGGTGAATTCCGGGCTGGTCAGCAGGCTGGCGCGGCGCGGGCGGGAGAAGGTCAGGCGCAGGTCTTCGATAAAGCGCCCGGGGCGCGGGCTCATCACCAGGATGCGATCGGCGAGGAACAGCGCCTCGTCGATGTCATGGGTGACGAAGACCACGGTGGTGCGGATGCGCGTCCAGATATCCAGCAGCAGTTCCTGCATGCGTGAACGGGTCTGGGCATCGAGGGCTCCGAAGGGCTCGTCCATCAACAACAGGCGCGGGCGGTTGATCAGCACCCGGGCGATCTCGGCGCGCTGCTGCATGCCGCCGGACAACTGGCTCGGCCAGCGCTCGGCGAAATCGGCAAGGCCGACCAGCTGCAACATCTCCAGTGCTCGACGTTGCCGCTCGGCCTTGCCCTGGCCCTGCATCTTCAGGCCGAAGGCGACGTTGTCCAGCACACTGCGCCACGGCAGCAGGGTGTGGTGCTGAAAGACCATGCCACGCTGCGGAGACGGCCCGGCGACGGACAGACCGTCCACCTCCAGCCGGCCAGCACTGGGCACCAGGTGCCCGGCCAGCGCACCGAGCAAGGTGGACTTACCGCACCCCGATGGCCCGAGAATGCACACGAACTCTCCCGGCTCGATGGTGAAATCCAGCGCCTGTACCGCCTCGAAGGCCTGGTTGCCTTGCCCGAGGCGGATGGATACGCCGCGGGCATCGATCCGCCCCGGCTCCGGGGCTTGTTGATAACTGCTCATCACGAGGCCCTCCGCACGCGATACCAGGGCGTCGCCAGCGCGCCGAGGCGCTTGACCAGGGCGCTGCTGCCCATGCCCAGCACACCGATCAGGAGCATGCCGACGATGATGTCCGGGTAGTTCTGCAAGGTGTAGGACTCCCAGGTGTAGTAACCAATGCCGAACTGCCCGGAGATCATCTCGGCGGTGACCAGGCAGAACCACGAGGTGCCCATGCCGATGGCAAGGCCGGTGAAGATGCTCGGCAGTGCGCCGGGCAGCACCACTTCCCGCAGGATCGCGAAGCGCCCCGCGCCGAGGCTGCGGGCCGAGGCCAGCAGGCGCGGGTCCACCGCCTCGACGCCGTGCACGGTATTGAGCAGCACCGGGAACAGCGCGCCGGTGAAGGTGATGAACACCATGGACAGCTCGGACGACGGGAACATCAGGATCGCCAGCGGAATCCAGGCTACAGCCGGAATCGGGCGCAGCACTTCCAGAGGCGGCAGCAGGGTGTCCTCGGCCCATTTCGAGCGGCCGATCAGCAAACCGAGGCCGACACCCAGCACCGCCGCCAGCAGATAGCCGGCGAACACCCGCGACAGGCTGCTGAAGAGGTGCGCGACCAGGGTGCTGGAGGTGAACAGTTGCCAGGCCGCATCGAGCACCGACCTGGGCGTGGGCACGTAGGTGAAGGTGAACAGGCCGAAATCCAGCTTGCTGCTCGCCGCGACATGCCAGAACAGCAGGCAGGCCAGCAGCGACAGCACGCGAACCGGCCAGCGCTTGAAGGTACTCGTCATGCGGGGTCTCCAGGGTCAGGCCCCTTGTGGGGCCCACCGATCAGCGCTGGGCGACCAGCCTGCGGCTGGCATCGACGAAGTCAACGGCCTCGCCACCATGGGCCTTGGCGTACTGCTCGGCCTGGTCCTTGAGCAGGAAGGCCGACAGTTCGCCCTGGCCGTTGCGCACGAACCAGGCCTGGTTGGCCAGCAGCTTGATGCCGCTGTCCGCCGCCTGGGCGTAGATGGCGCGGATATCCTTGCCCTCCTGTTCCAGCTGGGCCAGGGCGCCGAGCGCGGCTTCCGGCGAGGCGTAGTGACGGACCTTGTCCTCGCCACGCACCCAGATCTGCGCCAGGCGGCTGAAATCGGTGATGGGCTTGCCGGTCAGCGCGTCGTTGGCCTTGAGCGGCAGCGGCGCGTAGTTCTTCAGGGCGACGTCATAGTCCTGGCCAGCCTGCTTGAAGGCGGCGCGGATGTAGTGATCGTCGATGAACGCGTCGGTGTCGAGGCCGCGATCGGTCTTCTTCAGCAACTTGAGGGTATCGATGGAGGTGGCGACCGCCTGGCGATATTCGGGTTTCCAGGTCAGGTCACGGGTCTGCAGGCCGAGCGGGCCGTGGAACAGGTAGTTCACCTCGGCCTCGATACCGGTGACCTTCTCGATCAGCTCGCTGTACTTCTCAGGCTCCGCGGCGATCAGGCGGTCGGCTTCGAGGCTGGCACGCAGGTACGCAGTGACCACTTCCGGGTATTTCTTCGCGTAGTCGGCATCGACCAGCGCGCCGTGGAAGGTCGGGGCATTGGCCTGGGCGCCGTCGTAGATCTTGCGGGCGAAGCCGCGGTTGGGGAACAGCTCGGCGAACGGCACGAAGTCGGCATGGGCCTCGATGCGGTTGCTGCGCAGGGCCGAGCCGGCGATCTCCGGGGCCTGGGCGATGATCCGCACGTCTTTCTGCGGGTCCCAGCCCTGGGCAGCGATGGCGCGCAGGAGCATGCCGTGGGCGGTGGAGGCAAAGGGCACGGAGATGGTCTTGCCCTTGAGCTCGGCCAGCGACTGCACGCTGGACGCCGCCGGCACCACGATGCCGTTGCCGCTGCCATGCACGCTGCCGGACAGCACGCTGATGAACAGGCTGCGCTTGCCGGCATCGAGGTGCGCGACGCCGTTGAACGAGCCGGGGAAGTCGGCCATGGCGCCGAAGTCCAGCTTGCCGGCGACCATCTCGTTGGTCAGCGGGGCGCCGCTGGTGAAGTTCTTCCATTCGACCTGGTACTTGGCGTCCTTGTACTTGCCGTCGTGGGGCAGGTACTTGTCGAGCAGGCCCAGCTCGCGGATCAACAGGCCGCCGGTGGCGCAGTTGATGGTGGTGTCCTGGGTGCCGATGGCGACGCGAATGGTTTCGGCCTGGGCGTTCAGACCGGCGATCGCCAGCGCAAGGCCGGCCACGGTTGTTGCAAGGCGCATGGTGTTTCCCCTCGAATCATCTAGGTATTGGAATCGTCTCCGCCACCGGGCCGGGTGGTGGGAAACGAGGGGGCAGTGTCAGGGCGTCCGGTGGTTGGGCCGGATGGCGTTTCGCTTGGCGGATCAGCGCAGCAGGTAGGGGATTTCCACCTTGACCGCGCCGGTGGGGCAGTCTTTTTCGCAGGGCATGCAGTACCAGCACTCGTCGAAGGCCATGTAGGCCTTTTGCGTGGCCGGGTTGATCGCCAGAAGGTCCATGGGGCAGACCTCGACGCACACGGTGCAGCCTTTCTCGGCGATGCACTTGTCCTCGTCGATGGTCACCGGGGCGCTGCTGCGAAAGAAGATGTCCTGGGCTTGATAGGCCATTTCACGGTGTCCTTGGAGCCTGTGGCTCTCTCTATCTGTGGCTGACAATTAAGCTTGTGGTGTGGCTGATGGCCTCATCGCTGGCAAGCCAGCTCCCACAGGTATTGCATGCACCACGGTCCCTGTGGGAGCTGGCTTGCCAGCGATGAGGCCCGCAAGACCACTGCAAAATCAGGCGGCATCGACTCGCACGCGCAGGCGCTCATAGGCCGTCTGCTCGTCGGCATCCAGTGCAATCAGGTAAGGCTCGACCGCTTTCTTGAAACTGGTCATCGCCCCGTCCTCGCCCTTCTTCAGATGGCAATGGCAGAACCATTCGCCATCGTTGCGCTCGGGGAAATCGACCCGGTGGTGATACAGGCCCCAGCGGCTTTCCTCGCGGAACAACGAGGCGCGGGCGGCCATTTCGGCGCAGTCGCGGATCACCGCGACTTCCATCGCCCGCATCAGCTCATGGGGGTTGTGCGCCTTCATCTGCGCCAGGTCGCGCTCGATCTCGGCAAAACGCGCCAGGCCGATCTCCATCTTCTTGGTTACCTTGGGCGGCTGAAGGTAGTCGTTGACCATGCGTCGCAGCTTGTACTCGACCTGGGCCGGCGGCAGGCCGTGCTCGCGGTGCAGCGGCGCGAAGACCCGTTCGCGCTCGCGCTCGACCTGCTCCACATCCACCTCGGCAAACTCACGCTCAGCGACATAGCTCGCCGCGTTGACGCCGGCGAACCAGCCATAGGTAAAGGCGCCGAGCATGTAGTTGTGCGGCACCGCCGCCATGTCGCCGGCCGCGTATAGGCCCTTGACGCTGGTCTCGGCCTTTTCGTTGACCCACACCCCGGATGCCGAATGCCCGGAGCAGAAGCCGATCTCGGAGATATGCATCTCGACCATGTGCTGGCGGTAGTCGGTCCCGCGATTGGCATGGAACTGCCCGCGGCTCGGGCGCTCATTGCTGTGCAGGATTTCCTCGATGTTCTGGATGGTTTCCTCGGCCAGGTGATCCAGCTTGAGGAACACCGGCCCGTTGCCGCCCTCCAGCTCCTGGTGGAACTCCCACATCATCTGGCCACTCCAGTAGTCGCACTCGATGAAGCGCTCGCCCTTGCTGTTGGCGGTGTAGCCACCCAGCGGCCCGGTAACGTAGGCGCAGGCCGGGCCGTTGTAGTCCTTGATCAGCGGGTTGATCTGGAAGCACTCAAGATTCGCCAGCTCGGCCCCGGCGTGATAGGCCATGGCATAACCGTCGCCGGCATTGGTCGGGTTCTCGTAGGTACCCATCAGGTAACCCGAGGACGGCAGGCCGAGGCGCCCGGCCGCGCCGCAGGCAAGCACCACGGCCTTGGCGCGGATCACCCGGAACTCGCCACTGCGGCAGTCGAAACCCAGTACCCCGGCGGCGGTGCCTTCGCCATCGAGGAGGATGCGGGTGCAGACCATGCGATTGCTGATTTCCACCCGGGCGCGCTTGAGCTGGCGGTAGAGCACCTTCTTGATGTCGTGCCCTTCCGGCATCGGCAGCACGTAGGCGCCCATGTGGTGGACCTTTTTCACCGCGTAGTCGCCGGTTTCGTCCTTCTCGAACTTCACGCCCCAGCGGTCGAGTTGCTCGATGGTTTCGAAGCTGTGGGTGGCGTAGGCATGCACGGCGGCCTGGTTGACGATGCCGTCGTTGGCCACGGTGATTTCCTTGGTGTACTGCTCGGGCGTGGCATGGCCGGGGATGATGGCGTTGTTCAGGCCGTCCATGCCCATGCTGATGGCGCCGCTGCGCTTGACGTTGGCCTTGTCCAGCAGCAGCACGCGCAGCGCCTTGTTCTGCTCCTTGGCCTTGATCGCGGCCATGGGCCCGGCGGTGCCGCCACCGATGATGACGATGTCGTAGTCCTGGGTCTCGATGCTCATGCCTTGGGCCCCTTCTGGCGGTCGATGCGCAGGCGATACTGGAAGGCGTCGCCACGGTAATAGAGGTGTTCGAAGTCCAGCGGCGTACCGTCGGCGGCGTGGGTCAGGCGTTCGATGCGCATGATCGGCGAGCCCTCCTCGACCTCGAGGGCCTGGGTCAGGTCGCTGTCGGCCAGCACGGCATCGATCGCCAGGTCGGCGTGGCCGAGGGCGATGCCGCAATCGTTCTCCAGCACCAGGAAGATGTCGCGGGTGACCAGGTCGGCCTTCTCCAGCTTCTCGCCGACGGCGCGGGGCAGCCAGGTCAGCTCCAGCGACACCGGCTCGCGGTTGATCAGGCGCACGCGGCGGATCTCGGTCACCGGCGCGCCCTCCTCGATCTGCAAGCGCGCCGCCACCAAGGCACTGGCCGGCACATGGCGCAGGCTGCGCAGGCGGTTGATCACCTCGTACCCCATCTGCGTCATGGATTCGGCAAGGCCCTGCAAGGTGCTGACGTTCTGGAAAGCCTTGGGCTTGGCAACGAAGGTGCCCTTGCCGTGGATCTTGAAGATCAGCCCTTCCTTCTGCAGGTCCCCCAGCGCCTGGCGCACGGTGATCCGGCTGACCTCGAACGCCTTGCCCAGCTCGCTCTCCGAAGGCATGCGGCTGTGCGGTGGGTAGGTGCCGTCCAGAATGCGCTCGCGCAACACTTCCTTGAGCTGGGAATACAGCGGTACCGGGGACAGGGGGAGCAGTTCGGCCATGGTTCTCTTCGCTTGTTCGAATACTTGTTATAACAAGTTGTGACGAGAGGTTAGGCGATCTAAGGCTGGGTGGTGAAATACCGTTATCGAATATGGATAGTCCGGGGTGCGGGGGAAAACGGCCTAAGATCAAGGCGATGGACGTCATACCCCAAGATGGGTATCATGGCGCCCGCGTTGCACTCGTAGCTCAGCTGGATAGAGTACTGCCCTCCGAAGGCAGGGGTCGTGGGTTCGAATCCCGCCGAGTGCGCCATACATGAGAAGGCCTAGGTGAAAACCTGGGCCTTTTTTGTTTCCGTGGTTTTCGATCAACGCCAGCCCCCCAAAACGCCTAGCCCTCCAGGACAACCGAACCTACCTCCCCCGAGAGCTTGACTTCTTGGACTCGATTTCCTTGAAAAAATATATGCATAAATGCATTTAAATGCTTGAGTGCATAACTGTTTTTTTATACAGTGGCTCGCGAGGGCACTTCAAATGGAAAAGTACGTTGAGCACCGCTCTCAGCTCATCAAGGAGTCAGTTTTCATGGCAGAAAAAAACATCGTAGTGAACCGCGGTATCCCCATGGGAGGTTCGCCCAATACGTCCGGTGGCTCTGGCTTCGGACACTTCGGAAGTGGCTGGAGCTTCCTCAACAGCCTGGACCCATCGTCAAGCGCTCCGGGCAGTCTGATCTCGGTCAGTGTGAACGGCGCGACCAGCGGTCCCAAGGCGCTGCCACAAAACCCCGTTTTCCTGATCCAAAGCAGCCTCGAAGAGTCCCTGGCAGAAGGTAACGGCTGGCTGGTCTACGAGTCCTACGTGGATCTGGGACTGGATTTCTATGACACCATCCCCTGGCAGCTTTTCGAGTATCGCAAGGAGCTTGCCGGCAAGTTCGATGTCAAGCGTGCCAACACGCTCGCGGCGCTGAAGGGCGAATTGAACCTTTCCGCAATGGCGAGTGCGAGTATCGAAACCATCAACCAAGCACTTAAGCGGGTCCAGCAGAAGCTGGCGCAATGGGAAGACACCCTGAGGGCCAGTATCAACAAGCTGCTGCTGCACCCGGCGAAGGACTACCTGGGGCGAACCATCAGCGACATCGTCACCGACCTGAAGAAAGGCGATGATTACGATGCTCCTGCCGCGCTCGATCAGGAACTCGCCGGCTTCAAGGATGCCTATGCAGCCGCCAACGACCTGATAATTCGAGACTTCCTGGCCGAACAGAACGCTAATCTGGTCGATAGCCGCAGCACCCAGCAAGCCATTGCCCAGGCCAAGCGGATGGCCCTGCTTTCAGCGCAGGACCAGGCCAGGGAACTGGCCAGGCAGCCGTTGTTCGACAAGGATTTTCTGAGTGACAACGAAGGCGGCCTGCATAACACCGCCTATGTGCCAATGGAAAATGGCAAACCGTTCGCCAACTCCGGCATTACGCTGGGCGCTGGCGTGGACCTTGGCAGCAAGACCTCGGCCTCCTTGCTGGCCGATGGTGTGTCGGCAGCGCTGGTGGCGAAACTGGGCGAATACACCGAACTTCGTGGTCAGCAGGCCGTGACCAAACTGGCCCAGAAACCGCTGACGGTAACCGAGTCGGAAGCCAGGGCACTCAGTGACATCTACCTCGATAAATTCTCGACAGCAGTCGAACGGAGATACAACAACGCTGTCGGTCCCGACAAGTTCCGCAGCGTGCCGTACAACACCCGCACAGCCATCATCGACCTGGCTTTTCAGAACGGAGAGAATCTCGCTCTCGTCGCACCGACGTCGTGGGGACTCATCGTCAGCGGCGACTGGAAAGGGCTGGTACGCGAATTGAACAACTATGGCGACCGCCACAAGACACGTCGAAAATCGGAAGCAGCGCTGATTCAGCAGGACATCGATATGGGCCTGTTCCGCTGACCCCCCATATCTGCGCCAGGAGAACCTCCGGGCGCAGGTCTCAACCTCTGGTGATCGCGCAAGCCGGCGTTTCGGGCAGCGTCTTGATGACCACGTAATGGTTATCCGGCTTTTTCCGGACCAACAGGGCGACTGCCGTGAGGTAAGTGCCCTGGAGGCTGTCGTCGACGAAGCAGATGGTGATGCCCTGTGGACCAGACTTCATTACCCTCACGCTGTATACCCAGCTTTTCTCTTCATCCACCGCACTGTAGGTCGCCTCGGAGCCTGCTTCCTTCGAGAATATCCGATACGGCGTCTGACCGAGCGTTGTGCCCTCTGGATAGTGACGTTGACGAAGCGAGTTCAGGAAGGTATTCACTTCAAGATGCTCGAGGATATCCAGCGCCAGTGCATCCTGCTTGTCGGACGGCTTCGCCGCCAGGCAGACACCGGAAAAGACCAGCAACGCGCCGATGCCGAACAATTTCATCCATTCTTTCATTTCGCTCTCCTGATATAGGCTGCAGCCGACCCTGTTTCCGTTGCCTGCAATGACGCAAAAACGGCCCGCGAATTTAAGCATGAACATCGTATATCCATGACTTTTCGCTATATCACGCAAACACGACTCACAACGCGTGCACAGGTGGTGCTGCCCAACGCCCTACAACGTTAGTTCCACTCGCCGGTTCTTCGCCCGCCCCACGGGTATGCCGTTGTCCGCCAGCGGCTGGGTCCCCGCGATGCCCATCGCAGTCATCCGCCCTCCCAACACATATCCGACCCAAACCACTCCGGCTTCACCACCCGATGCGTCCCCGCCGACGCACTCCAGCGTCCTCGCCTAGCAATTGTCCACTTGAACGAGACAGTCATACCGCCTCCACCCGATTTATCCCGCTTCGAGAAATCCCTAATCTGGCCACATCTAGCGGCAACCACCCAAAAAAACTTCTCGAACAAAAGGATCTTCACCATGACCAACGCCACCTACAACCGCCTGAACAAAGACGACGCCGTAGTCCTCCTGGTCGATCACCAGACCGGCCTGATTTCCCTGGTGCAGGATTTCTCGCCGAACGAGTTCAAGAACAACGTGCTGGCGCTGGCCGACCTGGCGAAATTCTTCGACCTGCCGACCATCCTCACCACCAGCTTCGAACAGGGCCCGAACGGTCCGCTGGTTCCAGAGCTGAAAGAGATGTTCCCGGATGCGCCGTACATCCCGCGTCCAGGCCAGATCAACGCTTGGGACAACGAGGACTTCGTCAAGGCGATCAAGGCTACTGGCCGCAAGCAACTGATCATTGCCGGCGTGGTAACCGATGTGTGCGTGGCCTTCCCGACCCTGTCGGCACTGGCCGAAGGCTTCGAGGTGTTCGTGGTGACCGACGCTTCCGGCACCTTCAACACCACCGTGCAGCAGGCCGCCTGGAACCGCATGACCCAGGCCGGTGCGCAGATGATGAACTGGTTCTCGGTCGCCTGTGAGCTGCACCGCGACTGGCGCAACGATATCGAAGGGCTGGGCAACCTGCTGTCGCAGCGGATTCCGAACTATCGCAACCTGATGAACAGCTACTCGGCATTCACTGCCAAGTAAGAGAAAGGGCCTGCTTTGGAGAGCAGGCCCTTTTTGTTGTTGCTCTCACCCCTTCACCAACCGCGTATCCAATCCAAACCGCTCCTGCCTCACCACCCGATACTTCCCCGCCGCCAGCTCGCAACTCATCAGCAGATTCCACGAATGCCGGCTCACCGCCGACGGGATCAGCACGAAGGCATGCTCTGCCAGCAAGGCATCGACGAATTTCTGCTGGTTGGGCGAAGCTGCCGCGCTGCTGAGCCAGACCGGATTGGGCACGTCCTCGGGCTGTACGACCTTGATCAGGGTAGGGTCCAGTATTTCGAAACAGGTGAGCACGTGGCGCACCGTGTCCAGCGCATCGAAGCCCAGATGCACCGCCACTTCGAGAATGGCGGTCGAAGGGCCCGCCGCGGCGTAGACCACCTTGCGCCCCGGCGGATTCCAGCGCCCGCCGAGCTTGTGCGCACCGATGCCGCTGTCCCAGGAATCCTTGTATACCTCACGATCGAGGCGCCATGCGTACCAGCCACCGGACCATGGCAACGGATTCACTGATAGACCCCGTGCTCGATGCGCTCCAGGTAATCCTCCACCGCCTGGAATCCGACCGGGTTGTCGATCACATCCAGCGGTATATCGCCGTCGAGGTACTTGCACGGACGCCCGAGCCATTCCTCGGCCAGCCTCAGCGAACCGAACACTTCGATGGCACGCTCCAGGACCCGGGCGAACTGGAAGGCCACGGCACTTTGCTGGGCATTGAGGTGGGCGGACTCCTTGCTGCCCTGGCGCTGCAAGGTGCGCACAGACTTGCCGACGATGCGGCTCATGATCTTGCGCGTCGAATACAGCTCGGACAGCGCCAGCATCGCCTGTACATCCTTCAGGTCAAACCCCTTGGCTGTAAGGCGGTAGACCATGACAGGACTGAGCAGCCCGGCTTCTTCTCGAAGCAGGTACTCCGTCGGCCGGCGACTGGCACGGAGGGACTTGCGGGCATAGGTGTCGGCGACGGCCATGGCGTACTCCTTGAGGTGCGACAAGTGACGCAAGCATAGCGCCATTTGTCGCAGCCTACACCAACAGCCCGTCGCCTTCCATCCGTTGTCCACCATAGCGAGACAGTCGTACCGTTTTCACGTGATTTATCCCTTTTCGAGAACTCCCTAATCTGGCCACACCTAGCGGCAACTACCCAAAACACACTTCTCGAACAAAAGGATTTCCACCATGACCAACGCCACCTACAACCGCCTGAACAAAGACGACGCCGTAGTCCTGCTGGTTGACCACCAGACCGGCCTGATTTCCCTGGTGCAGGACTTCTCGCCGAACGAGTTCAAGAACAACGTGCTGGCGCTGGCCGACCTGGCGAAGTTCTTCGACCTGCCGACCATCCTCACCACTAGCTTCGAGCAGGGCCCGAACGGTCCGCTGGTGCCGGAGCTGAAAGAGATGTTCCCGGACGCCCCGTACATCCCGCGCCCAGGCCAGATCAACGCCTGGGACAACGAGGACTTCGTCAAGGCGATCAAGGCCACCGGCCGCAAGCAACTGATCATCGCTGGCGTGGTAACCGACGTGTGCGTGGCCTTCCCGACCCTGTCGGCGCTGGCCGAAGGCTTCGACGTGTTCGTGGTGACCGACGCTTCCGGCACCTTCAACACCACCGTGCAGCAGGCCGCGTGGAACCGCATGACCCAGGCCGGCGCACAGATGATGAACTGGTTCTCGGTGGCCTGTGAGCTGCACCGCGACTGGCGCAACGACATCGAAGGGCTGGGCAACCTGCTGTCGCAGCGGATTCCCAACTACCGCAACCTGATGAACAGCTACGCGGCATTGACTGCCAAGTGATCGCTGAATGAAGAAAGCCCGCTCGCACTGAGCGGGCTTTGCTATTGCGCTTCTTTTTCACCGCCCCGACGGAATCCGTTCGGTGATTGTCCGGTCAGGCGACGGAAGAACCGCGAGAAATACGCCGGGTCGGCAAAGCCCAGGTTGTCCGAGACCTGGGCCACGGTCATGTTGGTGTAGACCAGGTTGCGCCGCGCCTCCAGCAGCAGGCGCTGGTGGATGATCTGCAGCGCGGTCTGCCCGGCGAGCTGACGGCACAGGTTGTTCAGGTGCACTGCCGACATGCCCAGGCGATGGGCGAAGGTTTCCACGGTCAGGTGCTCGCGATAGTGCTGTTCCACCAGCTTGATGAACCCGCCGAGCGACTGCCGGTTGCGCTCGTCGCGTCCGCTGGCGGTCTTGTTCTGCTGGCGCGTGCGGCTTATCCACACCATCAGCACATTGACCAGCGAACCCAGCACCAGGTCACGGGACACGGCGCTGCCTTCGTATTCCTTGAGCAAGGCTTCGAACAGGGTGTTGATGAAGGCGTGATCCTCGCCGAGCGCATAGCAACCGGCCGACGCCAGTACCGCCAAGGGCGCGCCGAGACGCGCTTCCAGTTGTGCCACCAGCGGTGCGCCGAGGGTCAGCACGTAGCCTTCGATGTCTTCGGAAAACTGGAAACCATGCACGCACAGCGGCGGCGTGACCTGTATCGAAGGCTCGACGATCCTGCTGCGCCGCCCTTCCACTTCCACCGTCGCCTGGCCGTGCTGCACGTAGAGCAGCTGGAACAGGTCGGCGTGGCGGTGGGGTTTGATCTCCCAGTGGTACAGGCTGCTGCGCTTGGGGATGGACTCGCAATGCAACAGGTCCGGGGTCGGCCAGGCCTGGCTTTCGCCGTAGAGCTTGAAGACGGGGACGGGTGGCTGGGTTGCTTTCATCTGGGCACTTGTTGTTGTGGCTGATGGCCTCATCGCTGGCAAGCCAGCTCCCACAGGGGCCTTGTGGGAGCTGGCTTGCCAGCGATGAGGCCCGAAAGGCTGGTCGATAATCGGACAGATTTGTCAAAAGTGCAATTTACCGGCGACAAATCACCTTCTTTTTCCGGTTTATTCGGCAAAAAATACAGGCGATCTCACACCTAAAAACAAACACGAGACAACCGCCATGAACACTCAGGTCGCCATCATCGGCGCCGGCCCGTCCGGCCTTCTGCTCGGCCAGCTCCTGCACAAGGCTGGCATCGACAACATCATCATCGAACGCCAGACCCCGGACTATGTCCTGGGCCGTATCCGTGCGGGCGTCCTCGAACAAGGCACCGTCGATATGCTTCGCGAAGCCGGGGTCAGCGCCCGCATGGACGCCGAGGGCCTGGTACACGAGGGCGTCGAGCTGGTGTTCGACGGCAAGCGCGTACCGATCCACCTGACCGAACTCACCGGCGGCAAGAGCGTGATGGTCTACGGCCAGACCGAAGTCACCCGCGACTTGATGGACGCCCGCAGCGCCAGTGGCGCACCGATCATCTACTCGGCCAGCGACGTGCAACTGCACGAAGTGAAAGGCGAGCGCCCCTACGTGACCTTCGAAAAGGACGGCGAGCGCCAGCGCATCGATTGCGACTACATTGCCGGCTGCGACGGTTACCACGGTGTATCGCGCAAGACCATTCCCGCAGGCGTGCTGACCGAATACGAGCGGGTCTATCCGTTCGGCTGGCTCGGCCTGCTGTCCGACACACCGCCGGTCAACGAAGAGCTGATCTACGCCCAGCACGCGCGCGGCTTCTCCCTGTGCAGCCAGCGCTCGCTGACCCGCAGCCGCTACTACCTGCAAGTGCCGCTGACCGACAAGGTCGAGGACTGGAGCGACGAGCGCTTCTGGAACGAACTGAAGGCACGCCTGCCGCAAGACGTCGCCGCGCGCCTGGTCACCGGGCCGTCGCTGGAAAAGAGCATCGCCCCGCTGCGCAGCTACGTGGTCGAACCGATGCAGTACGGCAAGCTGTTCCTGGTCGGCGATGCTGCCCATATCGTCCCGCCCACCGGGGCCAAGGGCCTGAACCTGGCGGCGTCAGACGTCTGCTATCTGTACCGCATCCTGGTCAAGGTCTACCGCGAGGGGCGCACCGACCTGCTGGAGAAATACTCCGAGCTGGCCCTGCGCCGGGTATGGAAAGGCGAGCGCTTCAGCTGGTTCATGACCAATCTGCTGCATGACTTCGACGGCGAGAAGGACGCCTGGGACCGCAAGATGCAGGAGGCCGATCGCGAATACTTCCTCAATTCCCGCGTGGGCCTGGCGAATATCGCGGAGAACTATGTCGGCCTGCCTTACGAAGAGGTGTGCTGATGCAGGAACGCGGCTGCCGAGGGCAGCCGCGATGATTGCTACTGGACGAATTTCGCACTGACGAAGGGCGCGTAGTCCGGCAGCACGGTTTCCACCTTGCCCTGCTCCTTGAGGAATTTTGCCGTCTCGGCGATCGCCGCCGGGGTCTGGCCTTGCAGCAGGCCAGCCTGGGCCTGGGCATCGGGGAAGGCCGAGCCTGCGAGCAGTTCAGGCACATCGGCGGGATTGGAGCCGGTCAGCCTGGCGATCTTCTGTACCGGCACCGAGTCGGCAGTCCACTGCGCCTTGTTCGCCGCATAGTCGGCGAAGGATTGCAGGGTCACCTTGGCGAACTTCGCCACGACGTCCGGGTGCTTCTCGGCGAAGTCCTTGCGTGCGACCCACACTTCGAAGGTCGGCGCGCCCCAGCCGCCGACTTCGGCGGCGTCGGTGAGGGTCTTGCCGGTCTTGCGGATCTCCCCCAGCGCCGGCGACCAGACGAAGGCGCCATCGATATCCCCACGCTTCCATGCCGCGGCGATTTCCGCCGGCTGCAGGTTCACCACTTTCACCTGACGCGTATCGAGCCCCCAGTGCTTGAGGGCACCGAGCAGGCTGTAGTGGGAGGTGGAGACGAACGGGGTGGCGATGGTCTTGCCGACCAGGTCCTTCGGACTGTCGATACCACTGCCATTGCGCACCACCAGCGCTTCGGCGGCGTTGATCTGCGCCGAAACGATGAAGGCCACGATCGGTAGCTTGCGCGAAGCGGCAGCGGCCAGCGGGCTGGAACCGAGGTTGCCGATCTGCACGTCGCCGGAGGCAATCGCGGTAACCACTTCCGGGCCGCTGTTGAAGCGGCGCCAGTCGATCTTCTCGCCAATCGCCTGCTCGTAGGCACCATCGGCCTGGGGCACCTTGCTCGGATCGATGCCGGTCTGGTAACCCACGGTGAGACCGGCGGCGTGGCTGACCAGGGTCAAGCCGGTGAGGGCCAGGGCAGTGAATACTTTGAGCGGACGTGACGGCTTCATGGCGGGGAATTCCGAAAGGGGAAAGCCATGAATCTAAATGATCTAAAAAACCAACCAGAAATAATTTATGGGCATTAGCTTATGTGCCCGAAGCGATGTGAAATTTTTGTTGGTTATGTCAAAAAAATCTTAAAAAAAACAAAATAATTCTTTTTAGGTTTATCGAATTGTAATTATCCTTCGCCCCCAGCATGGCGCATTAGACCAAAGTCTTGAAACGACTGGTTACGATTGACTCGATGGTCATCCATTGGTGCTAATCGCCCATCGACAACGAGTGGGGCGCAAGACCCGACCGTTAACGAACCACAAGAATTAGAAACAGAGAGGAGCAATTCATCCATGAAGAAGTCGACCCTGACTCTTGCCGTCGCCCTTGGGGTACTGGCCCAGCAAGCAGGCGCTGCCGGTTTTATCGAAGACAGCAAGGCTACGTTGAAGCTGCGTAACTTCTATATCAACACCGATAACCGCAATCACGGCAACGGCACCGTCAACTATCAGGAAGAGTGGGGCCAAGGCTTCCAACTGGACTACACCTCGGGCTTCACTGAAGGCACTGTAGGCTTCGGCGTCGACGCAATCGGCCTGCTGGGCATCCGCCTGGACTCCGGCAAAGGCCGTCACGGCAATGCCAGCAGCGACGCCTACGGCGGCACCGTCTTCCCGACCGACAGCGATGGCCGTGCTGTCAACGACTACTCCAGCCTGGGCGCTGCCGCCAAGGTCAAGATCTCCCAGACCGAACTGCGCTACGGCACCCTGCTGCCGAAGAACCCGGTCATCTCGTACAACGATGGTCGCCTGCTGCCGCAGACCTTCGAAGGCGGCCAGATCGTCTCGAACGAAATCAAGGACTTGACCCTGACTGCCGGCCAGATCGAGCACGTCAAGGGCCGTAACTCCTCGAGCACCGAAGGCCTGTCCATTGCGGGTGCCAACCAGTCCAGCAACTTCCGCAACGGCAAATATAGCAACCAGTTCCGTTATGCCGGCGCCGACTACAAGGTCAACAAGGATCTCCTGCTGCAATACTGGTACGGCGGCCTGGAGAACTTCTACAACCAGCACTTCCTGGGTGCGGTACACAACTGGGCTATCGGCCCGGGCGTGCTGAAGTCCGACTTCCGCTACTTCCACAGCACCGATGACGGCAAGAACGGCGATACCGCTGCCTGGTACACCACCGGTTACTACCCGAACAATCCGGTCAAGACTCGCGGCAAGGTCGACAACGACCTGTACAGCGCCCTGTTCCTGTACACCGTTGCCGGTCACACCTTTGGTGGCGGCTATCAGGTCAGCAATGGCGACAGCGACTTCCCTTGGCTGAACCAGGGTGACGGCTCGTCCAACTACACCATCACCGACTCGCAGATCCAGAAGTTCGGTCGTGCCGGTGAGCGTACCTGGCAAGCCCGCTACTCCTACGACTTCGCCAAGGTCGGCCTGGCTGGCGCCACTGCTGGCGTCACCTACCTGCGCGGCGACGACATCGATTCCACCATCGGTGACCGCAAAGAGTGGGAACGTGACATCACCCTGGCTTACGTCGTACCGGAAGGCACCCTCAAAGGCTTCGGCGTAATGTGGAAAAATGCCACCTGGCGCAGCAACGTTGCCAACACCAAGGACCAGGACGAAAACCGCCTGATCCTCAGCTACTCCGTCCCGCTGCTGTAACCCGCCGCGAGATACCCAACGCCCGCCCGGCCCCGTGCTGCGCGGGCGTTGTTTTGTCCGCCATTTGTTATCTCTTTAAGATCTAAATAAATCGATATTTATTCTTTTTAATTTGCTCGGCCTACAGGCACAGTTGAGTCCATCAACGAACAGCCAAGGAGCCGCACCATGAGCCTCAGACTCGGCGATATCGCCCCCGACTTCGAACAGGATTCCAGCGCCGGCAAGATCCGCTTCCACGAGTGGCTCGGCGACAGCTGGGGCGTGCTGTTCTCGCACCCGGCCGACTTCACCCCGGTGTGCACCACCGAGCTGGGCTTCACCGCCAAGCTGAAGGAACAGTTCGCCGAGCGCGGCGTCAAGGCCATCGCCCTGTCGGTGGACCCGGTGGACTCCCACCACCGCTGGATCGACGATATCAACGAAACCCAGAACACCACGGTCAACTTCCCGATCCTGGCCGATGCCGATCGCAAGGTTTCCGACCTGTACGACCTGATCCACCCGAACGCCAACGATACCCTCACCGTGCGCTCCTTGTTCGTGATCGACCCGAACAAGAAGATCCGCCTGACCATCACCTATCCGGCCAGTACCGGGCGCAACTTCCACGAGATCCTGCGGGTGATCGATTCGTTGCAACTCACCGACAACCACAAGGTGGCCACCCCGGCCAACTGGCAGGACGGTGACGAAGTGGTGATCGTGCCGTCGCTGAAGGACGAGGAAGAGATCAAGCACCGCTTCCCCAAGGGCTACCGCGCGGTCAAGCCATATCTGCGCCTGACCCCACAGCCGAACCGTTGATTCTGATTTAGCCATCGCAGGGATTTTCGGGCCGTTTCGACGGCCCTTTTTTTTGCCTGCATTTCCACGCTCTCGAAACCCGTGGAGAACCCTGTGGGAGCTGGCTTGCCAGCGATAGGGCCCGGCCGGCCAACACCTTTCCCCATGCCGGCCTCATCGCTGGCAAGCCAGCTCCCCCAGGGGATCTCCACAGGCCAAAAGACATATCTCCAATTCATATAAACAAATGAAAAAATATGATTTCTAGATATATGCAAGCACCTGTTAATGTCACCCCATTCCAGCGAGCCTCCTAACTCGCGGGCCTTTCGAACAGTTCCAAGGATGCGCATTCAATGTTGGTCGTTTCTATCGGTGGAAGTCCCAGCCTGCGTTCACGGTCCGGCGTGCTGCTCGAACGCGCACGCGATTGGCTGCAAGGCCAGGGCGTGGAAGTGGTGACATTCCAGGTGCGGGACTTCCCGGCCGAAGATCTGCTTCATGCCCGTTTCGACAGCCCTCAGGTCCAGCATTTCCAGCAGCTGGTGGAACAGGCCGACGGCCTGATCGTTTCCACCCCGGTGTACAAGGCGTCGTTCGCCGGCGCCCTGAAGACCCTGCTCGATCTGCTGCCCGAGCGCGCCCTGAGTCACAAGGTGGTGCTGCCCATCGCAACCGGCGGCAGCATCGCCCATATGCTGGCGGTGGACTACGCCCTGAAACCGGTGCTCTCGGCCTTGAAGGCGCAGGAGACCCTGCAAGGGATCTTCGCCGACGACAGCCAGGTCGCCTACGGCCAGGGCAATGTCCCGGCCCATCTGGCGCCCGCCCTGGAGCAGCGCCTGAACGAATCCCTGGAGCTGTTCCACAGCGCCCTGGCCCGTCGCCCGAAACCCCTGGCGCCCGGCCTGCTCAACGAACGCCTGATCAGTGCCCGCTGGAGCATCTGATCCTGTAGCACCCGTTTCATCGTGCAACCCCCACCTTACTGGCCCGACAACGAGGCAAGCAGGTGCAGCCCGAATCCCAACACTGCAAAAGGAGAGCGCTATGCGCACTGTCGTTTTGCGTCGTGGTCTGGCCGCTCTGTTCGCTGCGGCTGTTACCTTCGGCGCCATCACCCAAGCCCAGGCCGAAACCCTGCGTATCGGCTACCAGAAGTACGGCACCCTGGTTCTGCTCAAGGCCAAGGGCAGCCTGGAAAAGCGCCTCGCCGCCCAGGGCGTGCAGGTGCAATGGACTGAATTCCCCGGCGGCCCGCAACTGCTGGAAGGCCTTAACGTCGGCTCCATCGATTTCGGCGTGACCGGCGAAACCCCGCCCGTCTTCGCCCAGGCCGCCGGCGCCGACCTGCTGTACGTGGCCTACGAGCCGCCAGCGCCGCACAGCGAAGCGATCCTGGTGCCGAAAGGTTCGCCGATCCAGTCGGTCAAGGAACTCAAGGGCAAGAAGGTCGCCCTGAACAAGGGCTCCAACGTGCATTACCTGCTGGTCCGCGCCCTCGAGGACGCTGGCCTGAAATACAGCGACATCCAGCCGGTGTTCCTGCCGCCCGCCGATGCCCGCGCCGCCTTCGAGCGTGGCAGCGTCGATGCCTGGGTGATCTGGGACCCGTACCAGGCCGCCGCCGAGCAACAACTGCAAGCCCGCACCCTGCGCGATGGCCAGGGCATCGTCGACAACCATCAGTTCTACCTGGCCACCAAGCCTTATGCGCAGAAGCACCCTGAAGTGATCAGCGCCCTGGTGGACGAGGTGCGTGCCGTGGGCGAATGGTCCAAGGCCAACCCGCAGGAAGTGACCGACCAGGTCGCGCCGCTGCTCGGCCTGCCCGCCGACATCACCCTGACCTCGGTCAAGCGCCAGGGCTACGGTGCCGGCTTCCTGACCCCGGAAGTGGTCGCCGCGCAGCAGAAGATCGCCGACACCTTCACCAGCCTGAAGCTGATCCCCAAGCCGCTGAGCATCAAGGACGTGATCTGGACGCCGCCGGCCAAGGTCGCCACCGCACCTTGACGTTTCGCCCGAGCCGGGGCGTCGCCCCGGTCTGAGCCACCCTTAGGAGACAACTCCAATGAGCCTCAACGTTTTCTGGTTTCTTCCGACCCATGGCGACGGCCATTACCTTGGCACCGCCGAAGGCGCTCGCGCCGTCGATCACGGTTATCTGCAGCAGGTGGCACAGGCGGCCGACCGTCTTGGCTTCGGCGGCGTGCTGATCCCCACCGGGCGTTCCTGCGAGGACTCCTGGCTGGTGGCCGCGTCGCTGATCCCGGTGACCCAGCGCCTGAAGTTCCTCGTCGCCCTGCGCCCGGGGATCATTTCGCCGACCGTGGCGGCACGCCAGGCCGCGACCCTTGACCGGCTGTCCGGCGGGCGCGCGCTGTTCAACCTGGTGACCGGTGGAGACCCTGACGAACTGTCCGGCGACGGCCTGTTCCTCAGCCATGAAGAACGCTACCAGGCATCGGTGGAGTTCACCCGCATCTGGCGTCGGGTGCTGGAAGGCGAGACGGTCGACTACGACGGCAAGCACATCACGGTGAAGGGCGCCAAGCTGCTCTATCCGCCGATCCAGCAACCGCGTCCGCCGCTGTATTTCGGTGGCTCTTCCGACGCCGCGCAGGACCTGGCCGCCGAGCAGGTCGAGCTGTACCTGACCTGGGGCGAGCCGCCGAGCGCGGTGGCCGAGAAGATCGCGCAAGTCCGCGAGAAGGCCGCCAAGCTGGGCCGTACCGTGCGCTTCGGTATCCGCCTGCATGTGATCGTCCGCGAAACCAACGACGAGGCCTGGAAAGCCGCCGAACGCCTGATTTCCCATCTGGACGACGACACCATCGCCCGTGCCCAGGCGTCCCTGGCGCGCTTCGATTCGGTCGGCCAGCAACGCATGGCCGCCCTGCACGGCGGCAACCGCGACAACCTGGAAGTCAGCCCCAACCTGTGGGCCGGCGTCGGCCTGGTGCGTGGCGGTGCCGGTACCGCGCTGGTCGGCGATGGCCCGACCGTGGCGGCGCGGGTCAAGGAATACGCCGAGCTGGGCATCGACACCTTCATCTTCTCCGGCTACCCGCACCTGGAAGAGTCGTACCGCGTGGCCGAACTGCTGTTCCCGCACCTGGATATCGAACGTCCAGCCCTGCCGCAGGAGCGTGGCTATGTCAGCCCGTTCGGCGAGATGGTGGCCAACGACATCCTGCCCAAAGCCGCGGCGCAGCGTTGAGGATCACGCCATGAGTCGTTCTTCTTCCAACTCCTGGGTCCAGCGCCTGGCGCCCTGGGCCCTGCCGGTAGCGCTGCTGGCGATCTGGCAACTGGCGGTCAGCGCCGGTTGGCTGTCGACCCGCATCCTGCCGGCGCCAAGCGCGGTGATTTCCGCAGGCGTCGAACTGGTGCGCAGCGGCGAAATCTGGACCCACCTGGCAATCAGCGGCTGGCGTGCCGGGCTGGGCTTCCTGATCGGCGGCAGCATCGGCCTGGTGCTCGGCTTCATCACCGGCCTGTCGCGCTGGGGTGAACGCCTGCTGGACAGCTCGGTGCAGATGATCCGCAACGTGCCGCACCTGGCGCTGATCCCGCTGGTGATCCTGTGGTTCGGCATCGACGAGTCGGCGAAGATCTTCCTGGTCGCCCTCGGCACGCTGTTCCCGATCTACCTGAACACCTACCACGGCATCCGCAACGTCGATCCGGCGCTGGTGGAAATGGCCCGCAGTTACGGCCTCAGCGGCTTCGCCCTGTTCCGCCAGGTGATCCTGCCGGGTGCTCTGCCGTCGATCCTGGTCGGCGTGCGCTTTGCCCTCGGCTTCATGTGGCTGACCCTGATCGTCGCCGAGACCATCTCGGCCAACTCCGGCATCGGCTACCTGGCGATGAACGCCCGCGAGTTCCTGCAGACCGACGTGGTAGTGCTGGCGATCGTGCTGTACGCGGTGCTCGGCAAGCTGGCCGACCTCGCTGCCCGTGGCCTGGAACGTGTCTGGCTGCGCTGGCACCCGGCCTATCAAGTGAGCAAGGGAGACCGCGCATGACCGTTCTCAAGGAACAGCCGCCGCGCCTGCTGCGTGGCATCCCGCTGGCGGTGCAGAAGGTCGAGAAGACCTTCGGCCAACGCAAGGTCCTGCGCAATATCGACCTGCACATCCCGGCCGGCCAGTTCGTCGCCATCGTCGGCCGCAGTGGCTGTGGCAAGAGCACCCTGCTGCGTTTGCTGGCCGGCCTCGACCAACCGACCGGTGGTGAATTGCTGGCCGGCAGCGCGCCACTGTCGGACGCTCGCGAAGACACCCGCCTGATGTTCCAGGAAGCGCGCCTGCTGCCGTGGAAGCGGGTCATCGACAACGTCGGCCTGGGGCTCGAAGGCAAGTGGCAGGAACGCGCCAGGCAGGCACTGGAAGCGGTGGGCCTGGCCGACCGCGCCAATGAATGGCCGGCAGCCCTGTCCGGTGGGCAGAAACAGCGCGTGGCCCTGGCCCGCGCCCTGATCCACCAGCCGCGCCTGCTGCTGCTCGACGAACCGCTGGGCGCCCTAGATGCCCTGACCCGGATCGAAATGCAGCAACTGATCGAAGACCTCTGGCGCAAGCACGGCTTCACCGTGTTGCTGGTGACCCACGACGTCAGCGAAGCGGTAGCGGTCGCCGACCGGGTGATCCTGATCGAGGACGGCGAAATCGGCCTCGACCTGCACGTGGACCTGCCGCGCCCACGGGTACGTGGCTCGCACCGCCTGGCCGCGCTGGAAACCGAAGTACTCAACCGTGTTCTCTCGATCCCTGGCACTCCGCCCGGGCCCGAACCCGTAGCACCCTTGCCTACGCAACTGCGCTGGGCTCATTGACCTCAGAACCTACGAAGGAAGCAAGCAGATGACTATCAAAGCGATCAACGTACGTAACCAGTTCAAAGGCACCGTGAAAGAAATCCTGGAAGGCCCGGTACTGTCGGAAATCGACGTGCAGACCGCCTCGGGCATCGTCACTTCGGTGATCACCACCCGTTCGGTCAAGGAGCTGGAACTGACCATCGGCAGCGAGGTGATTGCCTTCGTGAAGTCGACCGAGGTTTCCATCGCGAAACTGTGAAACCCCAATCGCTGGCAAGCCAGCTCCCACAGGTCCGGTGTACGCCGGACCTGTGGGAGCTGGCTTGCCAGCGATGCTTTTAATGCTTGGGCAGGAACGGCGGCAGATACAGCCCCACATACGCTTCGAACACCCGCATCCCCTCCTCCGCCATGCGCGGCGTGATCTGCCCGTGCACCTGCACAGAACGGGCATACACCCGGTCGCTCAGCTCCATCGCCAAGGCAAATACATCCACATCATGCGGCAGCTCCGGCAAGCGGAAATGCTGCTCGAACAGCTTGTGCATCAGGTCGCCCAGCTCGATATCGTGCTGGCGGTCGGCCTGGGTCACTTCGCTCAGGCCATGCTGGGCGAGGATCAGTTGCCGGGCGGCGGCGTCCTGTTGATAGATCTCCAGCATCCGCGCTTCCACCAGCCGCGCCAGGTCCCGCCAGCCGGTCAGGCTCGCGGTGTCGATGGGCGCCTGCAGGCAGGCGCGAAACGCGCCGTGTACATCCGCCGTCAGCGCCTCGAGCAAGGCCGGGACGCTGGCGAAGAAGTGATAGACCGACGACGGCGGGATCTGCGCGCGCTCGGCGACGCTATAGATCGACAGGCTGGCCACGCCCTCGCTGGCCAGCAAAGTGCGGGCCGCGTCGAGGATCGAGTCGATCCGCGCCTGGCTGCGGGCGCGGGGTTTGCGAGGGGTGCTGCCGCGGCTCATATCAGTTGCTGATCGCCAGGATGCTGGCCTGGTAGGCGCCGACGAACAGGTCGAAGTCGCCGACTTCCTGCTGTTCCAGACGCGCCTGCTCTTCCAGCGAAGCCCGGGCCAGGCTTTCGAAACGCGCCTGCTCTTCAGCCGGCAGCGGCTCCTTGCGCAGGTAGTCGGCATGCAGCTGGCTCTGGCGCAGGGCGAAGGCGGCGAAGCTTTCCTGGTGCGCGGTCATGCTGGCGAGCACCTGGGCCGACGGGGTCAGCGCCGGGTCGTCGACCTTGGCCGCCTGGGTGGCGAGGGCACGGGCGTGCTCATCGCTGCCCTGGCTGCGGTCGAGCAGTTCGGCCAACGGTGCGATACGCGCCAGCAGCTCGGAGGCCCAGGCCTTGAGTTCGACCGGCTGGCCGTCGCGATGCAGTTGCAGGCCCGGACGCCGGCCTTCCTTAACCACCTTGAGGAAGTTGTCGGTGCACTGGCCGCACTCGCCGTTTTGCAGCAGCGGGCTTTCTTCCAGGGCGCAGAACAGCAGGAAGGCATCGAGGAAACGCGCCTGCGGCAAATCGATGCCGGTCGGCAGGAACGGGTTGATATCCAGGCAGCGCACTTCGATGTACTGGATGCCCCGGGCCACCAGCGCCTGGATCGGCCGCTCGCCGGTATAGGTCACGCGCTTGGGACGGATGTTCGAGTAGTACTCGTTCTCGATCTGCAGGATGTTGGTGTTGAGCTGCACCCACTCGCCATCCTTGTGCGTACCGATCTCCACATAGGGCGCGTAGGGCGTGGCCACGGCGCGGCGCAGGCTGTCGGTGTAGCTGGCGAGGTCGTTGTAGCAGGGGGTCAGGCCGGCCTGGGCGTTGCTCTGGTAGCCCAGGTCGCTCATGCGCAGGCTGGTGGCCCACGGCAGGAACAGGGTGTCGGCGTCGAAGGACTCGAGCTGGTGCGGGCGGCCACGGAGGAACCCTGCGTCCAGCGCCGGCGAGGCACCGAACAGGTACATCAGCAGCCAGCTGTAGCGGCGGAAATTGCGGATCAGGGCAATGTAGGCCGACGACTGGTAGTCACGGTCGTCACCGCTGCCGCCTTCGGCATCACGCAGCAGCGGCCAGAGCTTTTCCGGCAGCGAGAAGTTGTAGTGGATACCGGCGATGCACTGCATGGTGCGGCCGTAGCGCAGGGCCAGGCCCTTGCGGTAGACGTACTTGAGCTGGCCGATGTTCGAGGTGCCGTACCAGGCGATCGGGATGTCCTCTTCCGCCGGCAACGGGCACGGCATCGACGGACTCCACAGGTACTCGCTGCCGAGCTTGCTGACGGCGAAGCGGTGGATGTTCTCCAGGCTTTCGAGGGTCTGCGCCGGGTCGGCCAGGGCCGGGGTGATGAATTCCAGCAGCGACTCGGAATAATCGGTGGTGATGGATTCGTGGGTCAGCGCCGAGCCCAGGGCCTCGGGGTGCGGTGTCTGGGCCAGGCGACCGTCCTCGGTCACGCGCAGGCATTCACGCTCGATGCCGTGCAGGCACTGCTTGAGCAGGGAGAGGTTGTCGCCTTGGCCAAGCAGGCTCAGGCGGCGGTTGAGAAGTTCGCTCAAGATGGATTCCTTCACACATCAGTCGCCCCGATATGGGGGTGGAAATGACGGTCTACAAGGGTGGACAGGAGGAACTGGCGTTGTCGCCTGGTTTTCGCAGGGAATCGGCAGCGCCCAGCGCACTGCCGAAAGTACCGCAGATGGCCTTTTGCGGCTAGAGCGCCGCGAAGGTGCCTTGGGCCTTGGCGACGAGTTTGTCGTCCTGGAATACGTCGGCGTCCAGTACGAGCGTGCGGCGCCCGGCGTGCAGGACGCGGGCGATACACAGCACTTCACCTTCGCTGACCGCACGAACGTAGTTGATCTTGCACTCCAGGGTGACGCTGCGCCGATCGAAGCCGTGGCTGCTGGAGCAGGCCAGGCCCATGGCGATGTCCACCAGGCTGAAGATCGCCCCGCCATGCAGGAAGCCGCCGCGATTGCGCAGGTGCGGCTCCAGGGCCAGGGCCACCTCGGCAACGCCCGCTTCGAGGCGTTGCAGACGGCAGCCCAGCAACTGGCTGAAGGCGCTCTGGACGATGTCTTCAGGCGCGCCCGTCACTTCTTCTTCAACTGCTTGGCGTTGGCGAACAAGGAGGCCATGGCGTTGTTGGCCGGTGGCGGGGTGTCCTTGACCCGCGCTGGCGCACCTTGCTGGCGACCACCCGAACCCTGGCGACCGCCGCGGGCACCCTCGACCTTCTCGCCCGGGGTGTCGCTCATGCGCATGGACAGGCCGACGCGCTTGCGCGGGATGTCCACTTCCATGACCTTGACCTTGACCACGTCGCCGGCCTTGACCGCTTCACGCGGGTCCTTGATGAACTTCTCGGACAGCGCCGAGATGTGCACCAGGCCGTCCTGGTGCACGCCGATATCGACGAAGGCACCGAAGTTGGTGACGTTGGTCACCACGCCTTCGAGGACCATCCCCGGCACCAGGTCCTTGAGGTCTTCGACGCCTTCCTGGAACTCGGCGGTCTTGAACTCGGGGCGCGGGTCGCGGCCGGGCTTGTCCAGCTCCTGGAGGATGTCGGTGACGGTCGGCAGGCCGAAGGTCTCGTCGGTGAACTTCTTCGGATCGAGACGCTTGAGGAAGCCGCTGTCGCCGATCAGCGAGCGGATATCGCGGCCGGTGTCGGCGGCGATGCGCTGTACCAGCGGGTAGGCTTCGGGGTGGACGGCCGAGGCGTCCAGCGGGTCGTCACCGTTCATCACACGGAGGAAGCCGGCGGCCTGTTCGAAGGTCTTCTCGCCGAGGCGGCTGACTTTCTTCAGGGCGGCGCGGGTCTTGAAGGCGCCGTTGGCATCACGGTGGCTGACGATGTTCTGTGCCAGGGTCGCGTTGAGGCCGGAGATGCGTGCCAGCAGGGCCACGGAGGCAGTGTTGACGTCGACGCCGACGGCGTTCACGCAGTCCTCGACCACCGCGTCCAGGCCACGGGCCAGCTTGAGCTGGGAAACGTCGTGCTGGTACTGGCCGACGCCGATGGATTTCGGGTCGATCTTCACCAGCTCGGCCAGCGGGTCCTGCAGGCGGCGGGCGATGGACACGGCGCCGCGGATCGACACATCGAGGTCGGGGAATTCGCGGGCGGCCAGTTCGGATGCCGAGTACACCGAAGCGCCAGCCTCGGAAACCATGACCTTGGTGATCTTCAGCGCCGGGTATTTCTTGACCAGTTCGGAGATCAGCTTGTCGCTTTCACGGCTGGCGGTGCCGTTGCCGATGGCGACCAGCTCCACCGAGTGCTTGGCGCACAGGGCGGCGAGGATGGCGATGGTGCGATCCCAGTCGTTCTTCGGCGCGTGCGGGTAGACCGTGGTGTGGTCGAGCAGCTTGCCGGTGGCATCGACCACCGCGACCTTGCAGCCGGTACGCAGGCCCGGGTCGAAGCCCAGAGTCGCGCGCGGGCCGGCCGGAGCGGCCAGCAGCAGGTCGTGCAGGTTGTGGGCGAACACGTTGATCGCCTCGCCTTCGGCATTGTCGCGCAGCTCGCCGAACAGGTCGGTTTCCAGGTGGCTGTAGAGCTTGACCTTCCAGGTCCAGCGCACCACTTCGGCCAGCCATTTGTCGGCCGGACGGCCCTGGTTGGCCAGGCCGAAGCGCTCGGCGATCATCAGTTCGCACGGGTGCAGGGTGCCCGGGAGTTCTTCGCCGACCTTGAGCGAGGCGGACAGCACGCCTTCGTTGCGCCCGCGGAAGATCGCCAGGGCACGGTGCGACGGCACGCCCTTGAGCGGTTCGTCATGTTCGAAATAGTCGCGGAACTTGGCGCCCTCTTCCTCCTTGCCCGGCACCACGCGGGCCGACAGGGTGGCTTCCTGGGTCAGGAAGTTGCGCAGCTTGTCGAGCAGGGCAGCGTCTTCGGCGAAGCGCTCCATGAGGATGTACTTGGCGCCTTCCAGCGCAGCCTTGACGTCGGCAACGCCTTTTTCGGCATCGACGAAGCGCGCGGCCTCGCTTTCGGGGGACAGCTGCGGATCGGCCAGCAGGCCGTCGGCCAGTTCGCCGAGGCCGGCTTCCAGGGCGATCTGGCCCTTGGTGCGACGCTTCTGCTTGTACGGCAGGTACAGGTCTTCGAGGCGGGTCTTGGTATCGGCGAGCTTGATCTCGCGGGCCAGTTCCGGGGTCAGCTTGCCCTGCTCCTCGATGCTGGCCAGGATGCTGGCGCGACGCTCGTCGAGTTCGCGCAGGTAGCGCAGGCGCTCTTCGAGGGTGCGAAGCTGGGTGTCATCCAGGCTGCCGGTCACTTCTTTGCGGTAACGGGCGATAAAAGGCACCGTGGAGCCTTCATCAAGTAGAGCCACGGCCGCCTCGACCTGTTGCGGGCGGACGCCGAGTTCTTCGGCGATGCGGCTGTTGATGCTGTCCATAAAACCACCTGACAAATTGTGAATGCTTGGCCGCAGGGGCCGGCGCCAGAGGGCGTCGGGGCATGGCGGCGCGCGGTGAAAAGCGGCGCATTATACCCAGCGCAAAAGGCTTGCGGTGATAGCGGCTGGCCAGCCTGACAGACCATTCCGCTGGCACACGGGGAAAAATCTGCTAACAATGAGCTCGGCACCCGCAAATGGCGGCTAAGCCATAATGCGCGCCGAGATTAAAGGAGCTACCCATGAGCAGCACTGCACAAACAGCCGAAGGCGAAAAGATCCTCATCGTCGATGACGACCCGGGCCTGAGCAGCCTTCTCGAGCGTTTCTTCACCAGCAAGGGCTATCGCGCACGGGCAGTACCCAATGTCGAACAGATGGACCGCCTGCTGGCGCGCGAGGTGTTCAACCTGGTCGTCCTCGACCTGATGCTGCCCGGCGAGGATGGTCTTTCCGCCTGCCGGCGCCTGCGCGCAGCGAACAACCAGGTGCCGATCATCATGCTCACCGCCAAGGGCGACGAGTTGAGCCGGATCAAGGGCCTGGAACTGGGCGCCGACGACTACCTGGCCAAGCCGTTCAACCCCGACGAGCTGGTCGCGCGGGTCAAGGCCGTACTGCGCCGCCAGGCGCCCACGGTACCGGGCGCACCGGGCAGCGAGGACGAAACCGTCACTTTCGGCGACTACGAGCTGTCCCTGGCCACCCGCGAACTCAAGCGTGGCGACGAAGTGCACATGCTGACCACCGGCGAGTTCGCCGTGCTCAAGGCATTGGTCATGCACGCCCGCGAGCCACTGACCCGCGACAAGCTGATGAACCTGGCCCGTGGCCGCGAATGGGATGCACTGGAGCGCTCCATCGACGTGCAGATTTCGCGCCTGCGCCGCATGATCGAGCCTGACCCGTCCAAGCCGCGCTATATCCAGACCGTCTGGGGCGTAGGCTACGTGTTCGTGCCGGACGGCAATGCCGGCAAGTGATGGCACGTGTTACCGATGAGTCATCGAAAGCAGGGCCACCGCAAGGTTGCCCTGCTTTTGCTTGGATCACCTCATGCCCTGCCCGCGAGCCGCGCTCGCACCTGCCAAGCGTGTAGCCGTCGCCCATGAAAACGCCACTGTGGTTTCCGCAAAGCTTCTTCGCCCGCACCCTGTGGCTGGTGTTGATCGTCGTCCTGTTTTCCAAGGCACTGACCCTGGTCTACCTGCTGATGAACGAGGACGTGCTGGTCGATCGCCAGTACAGCCACGGCGTCGCCCTGACCCTGCGTGCGTACTGGGCAGCGGACGAGGAGAACCGCGACAAGGTCGCCGAAGCCGCCGGCTTGATCCGCGTCACCGGCAACGGCGTGCCCGAGGGCGAGCAACACTGGCCCTACAGCGAGATCTACCAGCGGCAGATGCAGGCCGAACTGGGCGAGGACACCGAGGTCCGCCTGCGCGTCCATTCGCCTCCGGCGCTCTGGGTCAGGGCGCCGAGCCTGGGAGACGACTGGCTCAAGGTGCCGCTGTACCCGCACCCGTTGCGCGGCCAGAAAATCTGGAACGTGCTTGGCTGGTTCCTCGCCATCGGCCTGCTGTCCACCGCCTCGGCGTGGATCTTCGTGCGCCAGCTCAACCAGCCGCTCAAGCGCCTGGTGTTCGCCGCCCGGCAACTGGGCCAGGGCCGCAGCGTGCGCCTGCCGATCAGCGACACGCCGAGCGAAATGACCGAGGTGTACCGCGCCTTCAACCAGATGGCCGAGGACGTGGAACAGGCTGGCCGGGAGCGCGAACTGATGCTGGCCGGGGTCTCCCATGACCTGCGCACGCCCCTCACCCGCCTGCGCCTGTCGTTGTCCATGCTGCCCAGCGAAAGCGACCTGACCGACGACATGGTCCGCGACATCGAGGACATGGACGCCATCCTCGACCAGTTCCTCGCCTTCATCCGCGACGGCCGCGACGAGCCCGTCGAGGAAGTGGACCTGAGCGACCTGGTGCGCGAAGTGGTCGCGCCGTTCAACCAGCCGAAGGAACAGGTGCGCCTGTGCCTGGAGCCGATTCCGCCCTTCCCGCTGCGCCGTGTCTCGATCAAGCGCCTGCTCAACAACCTGATCGGCAACGCGCTGCATCACGCGGGCAAGGGCGTGGAAGTAGCCGCCTATATCTCGGGTGACGCCAATGCGCCATACGTGGTGCTGAGCGTGCTGGACCGCGGTGCGGGGATCGATCCCGCCGAGCTGGATGCCATTTTCAACCCGTTCATTCGCGGCGATAAGGCCCGCAGCGGCAAAGGCACCGGGCTGGGCCTGGCGATCGTGCGGCGGATCGCGGCCCAGCATGGCGGCAACGTGGAATTGCGCAATCGCTCCGGTGGCGGGATCGAGGCTCGGGTGCGCTTGCCACTGGGCCTGCTGCTACCGCGCGACGCCGTCTAGCCCTTTCCTTTGGTGCGGGTCTGGTTGGGCCCGCCGTTCTTTTCCAGATGCTCGATGATCATCCCGGCGACATCCTTGCCGGTGGTGACCTCGATGCCTTCCAGACCGGGTGACGAGTTCACCTCCATCACCAGCGGGCCGTGGTTGGAGCGCAGGATATCCACACCCGCCACGCTCAGGCCCATGACCTTGGCCGCACGAATGGCGGTCATGCGCTCTTCCGGGGTGACCTTGATCAGGCTGGCGGTGCCACCGCGGTGCAGGTTGGAGCGGAACTCCCCCGGCTTGGCCTGGCGCTTCATCGAGGCGATCACCTTGTCGCCGACCACGAAGCAGCGAATATCCGCGCCGCCGGCTTCCTTGATGTACTCCTGGACCATGATGTTCTGCTTCAGGCCCATGAACGCCTCGATCACCGACTCGGCGGCCTTGGTGGTTTCGCACAGCACCACACCGATGCCCTGGGTGCCTTCCAGCACCTTGATCACCAGCGGCGCGCCGTTGACCATCTGGATCAGGTCGGGAATATCGTCCGGCGAATGGGCGAAGCCGGTCACCGGCAGGCCGATGCCACGGCGCGACAGCAATTGCAGCGAGCGCAGCTTGTCCCGCGAGCGGGCGATGGCCACGGATTCGTTGAGCGGATACACGCCCATCATCTCGAACTGGCGCAGCACCGCGCAGCCGTAGAAGGTCACCGAGGCGCCGATGCGCGGAATCACCGCATCGAAGCCTTCCAGTGGCTTGCCGCGATAGTGGATCTGCGGCTTGTGGCTGGCGATGTTCATGTAGGCACGCAAGGTATCGATCACAACCACTTCATGGCCCCGTTGCGTACCGGCCTCGACCAGACGACGGGTGGAATACAGACGCGGGTTACGCGACAGCACAGCGATCTTCATGCAGCACCTGTGGAAGGGGTAATGGTGGCCGGGAACGCCGGCTTGTCCTGTACATACTTGAGCCCTGGGTTGACCACCAGTTGGCCGTGCACCAGGGCTTTGGAACCTAGAAGCAGCCGATAGCGCATGGCCTTGCGACAGGCCAGGGTGAACTCCACTTCCCAGACCCTGTCGCCGAGCGCAAGTGCCGTGCGAATGACGTAACGCACCTGGGCGTGGCCATTGGAGCTCTTGATGGTCTTCATCGCTACCAGCGGCGCTTCGCAGCGGCGGTGACGCATTTGCACTACCGAACCCAGATGGGCGTTGAAGCGCACCCAGCGCTCACCATTGCGCGTGAACGGCTCGACCTCGGTGGCATGCAGGCTGGAGGTGCTGGCGCCGGTATCGATCTTGGCGCGCAGGCCGGCCAGGCCGAGGTCGGGCAAGGCCACCCACTCGCGCAAACCGATAACGCTCAGATGATCAAATGTCTTCACGATGGGCAACCCGGGAAAATTCGGTGAACTGTAAGCAGGCAGCGGACTTTTTGCATCCGTCAGTTACGGTAGTACAGTTCCATGACCGCAATTCAACGGAGCTGTGTCATGGCTTATCAGGAAGACGACGACAAGGTTCGTCTGGACAAATGGCTCTGGGCCGCGCGTTTCTACAAGACCCGCGCCCTGGCCAAGGCCGCCATCGAGAGCGGCAAGGTGCACTGCCGTGGCGAGCGCTGCAAACCCGGCAAGGAGCCGCGTATCGGCGACGAGTTCGTCCTGCGTACCGGTTTCGACGAGAAGACCGTGGTGGTCAAGGCGCTGTCCATCGTGCGCCGGGGCGCGCCGGAGGCACAGACGCTATACGAGGAAACCGCAGACAGCATCCGCCGCCGCGAACAGGCGGCGGAGCTGCGCAAGGCCGGCGCGCTGGGCGTGACCACCGATGGCCGGCCGACCAAGAAACAGCGTCGGCAGATCCATCAATTCCAGGGCAATTACGACTGACCGCTGACCACGCTCAATTGCCGGATCACCGGCAGGCGGGTGGCGAAGGCGAACAACGGCGCGGTCCAGCGCATCAGCGCGGCGCTGGCCCTTGCAGCCAGTGGCGTGAAGCAGCTCCAGCCGAGTGCCAGCACGGCCATCAGCAAGCCACCGATGTAATCGTCCTGGCCCCAGTGAGCCCCCGCGACCAGGCGCGGCAGCATGAACAGCACGGCCAGGCCCCAGACCACCAGGTTCTGCCAGAGCCCCCGGGTAAACAGGGTCATGAACAGCGCCCAGACCAGCAGGACCGAGGCGTGGTCACCCGGGAAACTCTTGCTGGAACGGTCCTTCAGTTCCCAGGTGGCTTCCAGGTGCGGGTAGAAATCGCTGAGGCGAATGGCATCCTCGAACACCATGGACGGGCTGTGATGCTGCCAGCCGGCAGCGTCCACCCACTTGGAAAACAGCGCGCGAACCACCACTAAGAGCAGCAGCGTGACGAAGAAGCCGAAGAAGGCTTCGCGCACCTGGTGCGCCTTGAACACCCAATTGCCACGGATCAGCACGGCCAGCAGGATCAGGCCGACGACGATATCGAAGGGACGCAGGCTGCCGAGGGTCCAGATATAACGCCAGGCGGCGTTGTCGGCCAGCGGTGCATTGAGGCTGTGGAACAGCCACTCGTCGAAAGTCAGGCAGAGGATCTGGCCAAAAGGCCATAACCAGAAACACAGTAGCGCAATGGGTAGCAGCGTACAGGCTGCCAATGGGCCCCAGGACCACCTCGCTTGGAACAGTGGTCGATTGTCCATAAGATACCTCTCCAGAAAATTGCCATGCGAGCACCTTCAGGGTGCTCTGCCATAGGGGTTTCGAAACCCTTGTAATTATCTTGTCACATTTACAGACAGCAGATTCCCAATGAGCGACGTGCCGGATACAGACTTCACCCAACGCTTCATCTTCGACGAGCGCGACGTGCGCGGCGAACTCGTCAGCCTTGAAACCAGCTACGCCCGGGTGCTGGAAAAGCACCCCTACCCGCAACCGGTCGCACAACTGCTCGGCGAACTGATGGCCGCCGCCGCGCTGCTGGTCGGTACCCTCAAGTTCGATGGACTGCTGATCCTCCAGGCGCGTTCCGATGGTCCGGTGCCGTTGCTGATGGTCGAGTGCTCCAGCGAGCGCGAGATCCGCGGTATCGCCCGCTATGACGGCGACGCGCTCGGTGTTGACGCCGGCTTGCGCGAGCTGATGCCCAACGGGGTACTGGCGCTGACCATCGATCCGCACCACGGCAAGCGCTACCAGGGCGTCGTCGAACTGGACGGCGCCGACCTGGCCGAGTCCTTCACCAACTACTTCGTCATGTCCGAGCAGCTGGGCACCCGGTTCTGGCTCAGCGCCGACGGCCAGCGCGCCCGTGGCATGCTGCTGCAGCAACTGCCGGTGGACCGCCAGCCGGATGCCGATGAGCGCGCCGACAGCTGGGCCCACGTTTCGGCGATCGCCAACACCCTCAGCCGCGACGAGCAACTCGGCCTGGACAGCGAAACCCTGCTACATCGCCTGTACCACGAAGATGCCGTGCGCCTGTTCGATATCCAGCCGCTGCAATTCCGTTGCAGTTGCTCGCGAGAGCGTTCCGGTAACGCGCTAGTCAGCCTCGGGCTCGAGGACGCCCGCGAGCTGCTGGTGGAACATGGCGGCGAGATCGAGGTCGATTGCCAGTTCTGCAACGAGCGCTATCGCTTCGATACGGCGGATGTGGAGCAGCTGTTCGCTGGAGGCGGCGTGGACTCGCCGTCAGATACTCGTCACTGAAACGTTTCTGCTCAGGGAATTCTCCTGTCGAATGCGCTTAAGAAGCAGTTCTGACAGGAGGGCCCTACTTTTTTTGGGCGTTTCTGGCATAATCCGGCCACTTTTTTCGCTGTAGTAGTTCGTAAAGATCTACTACAAATCGTTTGGAGCACTCGGCCACCGGGCCGGATGGGGAATCTCATGACGCAAGCCAACAACGCCGTGTTCACCGATCTGAGCGTCGACGAGCTGGTAAAAGAAGCACTGAAACGCGGTGAAGGCGAGCTGGCCGACACCGGCGCGCTGGTCGTGAAAACCGGTCACCGTACCGGTCGTTCGCCGGTCGACCGTTTCATCGTCGAAGAGCCGAGCACCCAGGACGCCATCGCCTGGGGCCCGATCAACCGCAAATTCCCCGCCGACAAGTTCGACGCCCTGTGGGCCCGTGTCGAGGCGTTCAACAATGCCCAGGAACACTTCGTTTCCCACGTTCACGTAGGTGCAGCCGAAGAGCACTACCTGGCCGTCAAGATGACCACCCAGACTGCCTGGCAGAACCTGTTCGGTCGTTGCCTGTTCATCAACCCGGCCCAGTACAACCCGGCTGGCCGCGAAGAGTGGCAAGTGCTGAACGTCGCCAACTTCGAGTGCGTGCCAGAGCGTGACGGCACCAACTCCGATGGTTGCGTGATCCTCAACTTCGCCCAGAAGAAAGTCCTGATCGCGGGCATGCGCTACGCCGGCGAAATGAAGAAAGCCATGTTCTCGGTGCAGAACTTCCTGCTGCCGGCCGCCGACGTACTGCCAATGCACTGCGCCGCCAACATCGGTGAAGAAGGCGACGTGACCCTGTTCTTCGGTCTGTCCGGCACCGGCAAGACCACCCTGTCGGCCGACGAAAGCCGTTACCTGATCGGTGACGACGAGCACGGCTGGGGCGAAGGCGTTGTCTTCAATATCGAAGGCGGCTGCTACGCCAAGTGCATCGACCTGTCCGAGAAGAACGAGCCGGTGATCTGGAAAGCCATCAAGCACGGCGCAGTGCTGGAAAACGTCGTCCTCGACGACGCCAAGCACGCCGACTACGCCGATGGCAGCCTGACCCAGAACAGCCGTGCCGCGTACCCGCTGGAGCACGTCGAGAAGCGTTCCGAGAAGAACCTGGGCGGCGAGCCCAACGCGGTCATCTTCCTGACCTGCGACCTGACCGGCGTCCTGCCGCCAGTGTCGATCCTGAACAACGAGCAGGCGGCCTACCACTTCCTGTCCGGCTACACCGCGCTGGTCGGCTCCACCGAAATGGGTTCGGGCGGCGGCATCAAGTCGACCTTCTCCACCTGCTTCGGCGCGCCGTTCTTCCCGCGTCCGGCCGGCGAATACGCCGAACTGCTGATCAAGCGCATCAAGGGCTTTGGCTCCAAGGTGTACCTGGTCAACACTGGCTGGACCGGTGGTGGCTACGGCGTCGGCAAGCGCTTCAGCATTCCGACCACCCGTGCGGTGATCGCTGCGATCCAGAGCGGCGCGCTGATCGGTGCCGAGACCGAGCACCTGGACATCATCAACCTGGACGTGCCGAAGGCTGTTCCGGGCGTCGATACCGAACTGCTGAACCCGCGCAACACCTGGGCCGACAAGGCCGCCTACGACGAAGCAGCCAAAGGCCTGGCCTCGCTGTTCATCGAAAACTTCAAGAAGTTCGAAGTTTCCGACGCGATCAAAGCTGCTGGTCCGCAGCTGTAAGCTGACAGGCGCTGTACAAAAAGCCCCGGTTCGGAAGAGCCGGGGCTTTTTTGTGGGCGTCTACAAGAGCCAAACAACGCTCGGTCAACAGTGGGGGCGGGTTCACCCGCGATTACGTCGGTGAATTCACCGCCACTATCGCTGGCAAGCCCACAGGGTTCTGCGGCGTTTGCAAGATTCCGGCGCGGCTCGGTCAACTGTGGAAGCTGACTTGTCGGACCGCCGCACCGCAGCGATTGCTATGGTGGGTTCACTACCGGTGATCGCAGCGATCCAGAGCGGTGCGCTGATCGGTGCCGCGGCCGAGCACCTGGGCCGCCTGTTCATCGAGAACTTCAAGAAATTCGAAGTTTCCGAGGCGATCAAGGCTGCCGGTCCTCAGCTGTAAGCTGACTGGCGCTGTGCGAAAAGCCCCGGTTCGAAAGAGCCGGGGCTTTTTTGTGGGCTAGACCAACAGGTTTTTGACTGCGGTCAGCAATGCCTCTGAGGTGACTGGTTTGAGAAGCGCCTTGTTGGCGTCTGACTTTCTTGCGTCCGCCTGTCGACCTTCGGAAAACAAAAATATACTCGGCATAGAGCTATGGGCCTTTCTGAAGTTATATAGAGTGTCCACCGCACTCATGCCAAACAGCTCCGAATCAACAATGACGAGGTCATACTTTTTCTTCAAGGCCTCTCGAAGTCCTTGAGCCCCATTGCTGAACGTAGCTATCTCAAACTCATTCTGTAGTGCGCCGACAATAAAATGTCGCATGCTCTGCTGGTCCATGATTATCAGGATCCTTTTCATCTGGCGGCCTCCACGTATCTATCCGTTAAGTGAATTCCGGACGTGAACTTCCATTGCCTCGATTGGGCACCCGAACGCTGGTATGGACAACAGGCATTTTTATCAGGTGCCGACCAGTGGTAGTGGGCTCATCGAGCCGCCGAAATGCCGCGATCACATCGGTGAATTCACCACCGCTATCGCTGGCAAGCCAGCTCCCACAGGGTCCGCGTCGTTCGCTGGAGATCCGCTTACCGGGGGCTTGTCCATTCACACTTCAAAGCGTCTCGATAACAAAATCATCGAATGCAACGAACGCCCCCGGCCCGCCGGCAACCGACACCTTGATCACCTTGATGGGCGCCGCCGCGCTGCTGCAGACCACCGGCACTAGCGACTTCGCCGGCAACTTCGCACTGCCCAGCTGCTTGCCGCCCGCATCGTAGAATCGGCAGGGGTCGCCCGCCGTGGTGCGGTAGTTGACGAAGCCAATACTGGTAACGCTGTCACTCTTGAGCGTAATGGTAAGTTCGTCGTACTCGCCCATATGGCTGCCCCAGGCGTATTTGACCCAGATACCCTTGTTGATCTCGGTGAGTGGATCCTTCACGGCTGCGAGCGTCGTGCCGGTATTCGAGGGCACGTCAAGGATAAAATGCGGGCGTTCGATTCTGGTGCCATGGTTCTTTACGGCCAGGTCTTCGAAATCGTCTGTGAGAGTAGCCACGGATCGTTCCTCCTCATGAGCCGACGAGATGTCGGTGCAACCATTGGAAGAGCATCGGGCAACCGGCACAACTGGCATTTTTATCAGGTGGCGTAGTGCAAGTTTCACAAACGGTTGATTTGCTTGTGGATCGCGGCGAGAAGTTCACAGGGCAAAAATGGTCTCGCCAACACTCCGCCGGCTCCGCTGGCCCGAGCCATCTGTTCTTCGCTGAGGTCGACCAACAACAGGCTTGCCGAGGGATAAAAGCAACTGACCAGTTCCCGATAGTTGGAGCGCAAGTGCAGGTCGGCGACGACCAGCTCGTATCGGTTCAACTTCAGCAGTTTCAGTGCGCCCTGAAGGTCATGAGCCTGCGTCGCCTGGAAGTGACTGTCCATCAGGCAGGTCATGGTGAAGGGGGTGGTTGCCTGGCTGTCGCTGAATAGCAGGACCGTGTTCATGCCGGAACTCCTTTCCGTACCTCTAAAGCTGCCGCCAGGCATCCGCTTCGGCTAAAGCAACGTTCTAACCACAGCCAGCACTTCTTCCGGGGTAACGGGTTTTACGAGTACCTTGTCTGCGCCCGCCCCTACTGAGTCCGCATTTTGCTCCGGCTCAGTGAGCAAAATAATCGGTGGGCGGTCATGGCGATATTGAAATTCATACAGCACCCTTATGGGGGGCTGCCGAGGGGCCCGAATCTACGATGACAAGATCGGGCCTGATAGTAGTAAATGCTTGAAACGCCCATGTCTCATTACTCACCGCCGTAACTTCAAACTCCTGGTTAAGCCCTATTTCGAGCAATGTGCGCGTGGATAGCGTTCTGGAAAGCAGCAGAATTTTCTTGGCCATGGTGGATGCTCTCCGATCTTGTTCTCGATGCCTCAATAGAACGCCAGCCTTACCCAATGGACAACTGGCATTTTTGTCAGGTGCCGACCAGCGGTTCGAGGGCCCGAGATGCCTCGCTCCTGCACGGGCCGCTTCGCGCTGGCGATCCGCAGCAAAATCCCTCAGCATCGCCTTTCATTTTCCGGAGGCCACCATGTCCGAAGACCTGCAGATCGATCACTTCCCCACGCCGGCTTCATCTCCACCCGCTGGCAGGACGCGGACCTCAACGGCCAGATCACCAGCGCGGCGGTGTATGGCTTTTTCGATACGGTGATCCAGTCGTGGCTTGCCAGCCATGGCCAGATCGATCCGCAGGAAGGCGAGGTGGTGGCGTTCGTGGTGAGTTCGTCCTGCGATTTCTACGCCTCGGCAGCCTTCACCGATATGTTGCAGGTGGGCCTGCGGGTCGAGCGCTTCGCCGGGAGCACGGTGGAGTACGAGGCGGCACTGTTCGACATGAGCGGCAAGCAGCTGCATGCCCTGGGCCGGGTGGTGCAGGTGTTCATCGAGCGCAATACCGGCAAGCCGGCCACCTTCCCGCAGCACCTGGAGGCGGCACTGTCGGCCCTGACCTGACAGCGCTCAGTCGTTGAGCCGGATGATCCCTTCACGCACCGCGAACAGCACCAGCCCGGGCACATCGTGAATCTGCAGGCGATGCATGATCTGCGAGCGGTGCGCCTCGATGGTTTTTACGCTCAGTCCCAGGCCATCGGCGATGGAACGGGTCGACTCACCCCGGGCGATCAAGCGCAGGATCTCCATCTGCCGCGCAGTGAGCTGCATCGCTGCGCTGACCTGCGGCTTGCGCCGGTTCTGCTTCACCGCCTGACCGATCACCAGCGGCAGCACTGCCGACGACAGGTACTGCCCGCCCCCACGCAACGATTGCAAGGCCAGCTCCAGCTCCTGCACTGTCGCACTCTTGAGCAGGAAGCCATGGGCGCCCTGCTGCAGGCAGTGCATGACGAAGTCCAGCTCCGAGCGCGACGACAGCATCAGCACGGTACAGGCCGGCACCCGCAGGTACAGCTCGCGCAACAGTTCCTCGCCAGCCATGGTGCCGAGGGCGATATCCAGCACGATGATGTCCGGCTTGAGGGTTTCGGCCAGCTCCACGGTGGTCACCGTGTCGCCCGCTTCGCCAACCACGGCATATTCTTGTTTTTGTTCGAGCAACGCCCGCAGGCCTGCACGGAACAGGGGCGAGTCGTCGGCTATCAGTAAACGGCAAAGCATAGGTTCGAGCCTGTATCGCGCGTAGGGCGGCATTGGAAGGTGATACTGGACTGCTCAGCCATTGCGGGCACTGACACCGAACTGGTTGATCAGGATCGGCATGCGATCGAGCGGCTCGATGGTCTGGGCCGCGCCGAGGCGAATGGCTTCCTTGGGCATGCCGAACACCACGCAACTGGCCTCGTCCTGGGCCACGGTGCTGGCACCCTGTTCGCGCATGGCCAGCAGGCCACGGGCTCCGTCGTCACCCATGCCGGTCATGATGATGCCCAGGGCATTGCTGCCGGCATGGCGAGCGGCGGAACGGAACAGGACGTCGACCGAGGGCTTGTGCCGGTTGACGGCAGGGCCGTCGAGCACTTCGACCAGGTAGTGCGCACCACTGCGCTTGAGCTGCATATGCAGGCCACCGGGTGCCAGCAAGGCGAGTCCGGTGTGCACGCGATCCAGATGCCTGGCTTCGCGAACTTCGATCTGGCACAGGCCGTTGAGACGGCGTGCGAAGTCGGCAGTGAACTTCTCCGGCATGTGTTGAACGATGACCAGGCCCGGACAGTCGCGCGGCAGTTGCCGCAGGACGAACTCCAGTGCCTGGGTACCGCCGGTCGAGCAGCCAAGTGTAACGATTCGGTCGGTGGTTTTGCGCAGCGCCGGGACCGGCTGCAGGTCTTTTTTTTCCGTCGCGGGCAAGGCGTGACGGGCCACTGGCCGGGTTTTCGCGGCATCCTCGATGCAGCGCACCAGATTCCCGGCAATGTTCTCCAGGCTCTGCTTGAGCCCCAGTTTCGCCTTGGTGAATACCCCGACGGCACCAGCAGCCAGGGCTTCGACATTGAGGTCGTTGCCGGCCTCGGTAAGCGTCGAGCAGATAATGGTCGGCGTCGGCCGCTCGGCCATGATCTGGCGCAGGAACGTCAGCCCGTCCATGCGCGGCATTTCCACGTCGAGGACCAGCACATCGGGCCAGTCGCGGCGCATCTTGTCGATGGCGTAGAGCGGGTCGGCGGCCATGCCGACCACCTGGATGCCGGGATGGTTGCCGAGATACTGCCCGAGCACCTGGCGGACCAGGGCCGAGTCGTCGACGATGAATACACGGATGGGAGTGGAACGCTCGATCATAAGCGTTCGAACACCGAAGGCCGCACCGGGCGCAGCGGCAGGTTGAAGCCGTGGATGCTTTCGGCGTGGCCGATGAACAGCAGCCCACCCGGGCACAGGCGCTCGACCAGGTTGCGAACGATGCGCTGCTTCTGCTGGGTATCGAAGTAGATCAGCAGGTTGCGCAGGAAGATCACCTCGAACTGGCCGAGGCTTTCCGGCATGGGCTGGATCACGTTGATTTCGCGCAACTGCACCTTGTTGCGCAGCCAGGCCTGCACGCGCATGCGCCCCTGCATGTCGTCGATCCCGCACAGGCAGTGACGGTGCAACCAGCCCTCGGGGAAATAACGCGCCTGGGCCAGGTCGTAGATGCCCTGTTCGGCGATCTCCAGCATGCTCTGGCTGAGGTCGCTGCCCAGCACCGACCACTCGTTGCCGCGCGCATGCTCGGCGGCGGTCATCGCCAGGCTGTAGGGCTCCTCGCCCGACGAACAGGCGGCGCTCCACAGGCGCAGCGGCCCGCCGCGCTTGCTCAGCCATTGGCCGAGAAACTCGAAATGGGCGAACTCGCGGAAGAAGTAGGTTTCGTTGGTGGTCAGCAAGTCCACGACCAGACGCCGTTCACGGGCGTATTGGGGAGTGGCCAGGCAGTTCAGGTACTCGTCGTAGGTTTCGATCTGCAGGTGGCGCAGGCGCTTCAACAAGCGTCCGGCCACCAGCGAGCGTTTGTTGCTCGCCAGATGGATGCCGGAGGCATCGCGCATCAACTGCTGCAACTGGCGAAAGTTCTGTTCGCCGAGCACCGGCAACTTGGGCATCGCGGACATTTCAATGGGCCTTCGCCGCCTGGCTGAGGTGGCGGATATCGTCCAGCGACAGCACTTGCAGCATGTTGAGGATGATCAGGAATTCCTGGGCCTGCTGGGCCATGCCAGCGATGAAGTCGGAGCGGATGGTGGTGCCGAAGGCCGGCGCCGGCATGACCAGGCGCGGATCGATCTCCAGCACTTCGTCCACCTCGTCCACCACCAGGCCGATACGCTGCAGGCCATCGGCCAGCGCCAGTTCGATGATCACGATGCAGGTGCGCTTGCCGGGCTCGGTCAGGCTCAGGCCGAAACGCGCGGCGAGGTCCAGCACCGGCACCACGTTGCCGCGCAGGTTGATGACGCCATGGATATAGGCCGGCATCATCGGCACCCGGGTGATCTCGGCGTACTCGATGATTTCCCGTACCAGGGCGATGGGCAGCGCGTAACCGGCCTCGCGCACGCGAAAGCTCAGGTGCTGGATGGCATCGACTTGCGTCTCGATTCGTTGCGGCTGGCTCATGGAAACCTCGCTCAAGTGAAACTGACGAACTGGCCTTCATCGATCAGCGCCTTGGGCCCTGGGCGTGCCGGGGCCGGCAGGCTGTCGCCGCGCGGATTGCGCACCACGACGCTGCCCTGTTCGAAGCGGAAATAGCCGATCAGTTCCTGGAGCTGGCTGGCCTGGGCGTTCATCTCCTCGGCGGTGGCCGCCAGTTCCTCGGAGGCCGAGGCGTTCTGCTGGGTGATCTGGTTCATCTGGCCCATGGCGATATTGATCTGCCCGGCTGCGCTGCTCTGCTCCTGCGAAGCCGCGGTGATTTCCTGCACCAGGTCGGAGGTGCGCTGGATGTTCGGTACGATCTCGCCGAGCAGTTGCCCGGCCTGTTCGGCCAGTTGCACGCTGCTCGACGCCACCTGGCCGATCTCCTGCGCGGCCACCTGGCTGCGTTCGGCCAGCTTGCGCACTTCCGCCGCGACCACCGCGAAGCCCTTGCCGTGATCGCCGGCGCGCGCCGCCTCGATGGCCGCGTTAAGGGCCAGCAGATTGGTCTGGTAGGCGATGTCGTCGATGATGCCGATCTTGTCGGCGATCTGCTTCATCGCCAGCACCGTGTCGCCTACCGCGCTGCCACCTTGCACCGCATCGTTGGCGGCCTTGCCGGCGATACCGTCGGTGATCTTGGCGCTTTCGGTGTTCTGGGCGATGGAGGCGGACATCTCTTCCACCGAGGCGCTGGTCTGCTCGACGCTGGCGGCCTGTTCGTTGGCTGCCTGGCTCAGGGACTGGGAGGTCGAGCTGACCTGCTCGGAAGCCGACGACAGTGCATCGGCGGAGCTGCGCACATCACCGAGGATGCTGCGCAGGCGCTCGGTCATGTTTTGCATGGCACCGAGCAGACGGCCGGTTTCGTCCTTGCGATCGATCACCAGGTCCTGGCTCAGGTCGCCGGCGGCCATGCGGTCGGCAGCCTGCACCGCGCCAGCCAGCGGGCGGGTAATGCTGCGAGTGACCAGCACCCCGATCAGCATGCCGAGCAGGGTCGCGGCCAGTACCAGGACGATCATCTGCAGCCGCGAGCTCTCGGCGATGGCGCTGATATCGGCATTGGCCTCGCTGGCGCGGGCCTGCTTGGCGTCGCTGGCAATGCCCAGCAGGCGGTCCACTTCGTTGGCCGCAGCGGTGTTGCGCGGCATCAGTTCAAGCGCGGCGCTCATGGTTTGCAGCTCGCCGGATTGGCGGTGGGTATCGAGCATCAGGTTGGCGGCGCTGATGTACTCCTGCAGCGGGCCTTCGATCGCCGCTACCTGTGCCTTGCCCTCGGCCGTCAGGAAATACTGCCGTGAGTTGGTCAGCAGCTCGCGGGTCTTGTCCATCGCGGCCCGGGCCTGGGCGGCGGATTCATCGCGGTCCTGTGCATCGCTGGCCATCAGGCTGCGACGTACCGCACGGTTGGCCAGGAGCAACTGGATATTGGCTTCCTGAAGCGTGGACAGGCCTACCACGTCCATGTCGTACATGCGGTCGGAGAGGTCGTTGACCTGGCTCAGGTTGCGGATGCCGATGAAGCCGATGACCGCGGTCAACGCCACCACCAGCAGGAAGCCCAGGGTCAGGCGCACGCCTATCTTCATGTTGCTGATCATTTGCATGGTGACTCTCCGGAAGGGCTGAGCAGGTTCGATCGGGGTTCGCTTTCCGCACGTTGCTGCAACTGGCGGAACAGGCTGGGAATATCGAGGATCAGCGCGACCTGGCCGGAGCCGAGGATGGTCGAGCCGCTGATGCCGGACAGGTGCTGGAACATCTGCCCGAGGGTTTGATGACGGTCTGCAGCTCGCCCAGCAGGTGCTCGACGATCAGCCCGGCCTGTTGCCGGCCCTGGCTGACCACGACGATGTTGCGCCGGGCGCGCGGGTCGCCACGCAGGCCGAAGTGCCGACCCAGGTCGACGCTGGGCAGGGGCTTGCCACGCAGATTGAGGTGGCCGCTGGCATCGAGGGCGTCGGCGCGCTCCTCCATGCACTCGGTGACCATGTCCAGCGGGATCACGAAGTGATCGCCACCGACGCTGACCAGGAAGCCGTCGATGATCGCCAGGGTCAACGGCAGGCGGATACGGAAGGTGCAGCCCTGTCCTGCGCTGGATTCGATCTCGATGATCCCGCGCAGTTCGTCGATGGCGCTGCGCACGACATCCATGCCGACCCCGCGGCCGGACAGGTTGGAAACCGCTTCGGCAGTGGAGAAGCCGGGTTCGAAGATCAGTTGGTGGATGTCCTGCTCGCTGATCTGCGCATCGGCGTCGAGCATGCCGCGGGCGATGGCCTTTTCGCGGATGCGTTCGGCGTTCAGGCCGCGGCCGTCGTCGCTGACTTCGAGGACGATCATCCCCGAGTCATGGCAGGCGTTCAGGCGCAGGTTGCCCTGCTCCGGCTTGCCTGCGGCGCGGCGCTCTTCCGGCGATTCGATGCCATGGTCGATGGCGTTGCGCACCAGGTGCACCAGCGGGTCGGCGATACGGTCGGTGAGGGTCTTGTCCAGCTCGGTGTCGCTGCCGGACAGGCTTAGCTGGATCTGCTTGTTCAACCCCTGGCTGACATCACGGACCACGCGATGGAAGCGGTTGAAGGTCTCGCCGATCTCCACCATGCGCAGCTTCAGCGCGCGCTCGCGGATCTGCTCGACGTGCTGCTGCACGGCCTGAACGCTCTCGATGCAGGCCGTGGAGCCGCTGCGCAGCGATTGCATATGCGCGCCAGCGGTGCTTATCACCAGTTCGCCGACCAGGTTGATCAGCTCGTCGAGCTTGTGCGCGGCCACCTTGACCATGGCGCTGCCGTGGTTGCCGCTGCGCGGTTCGCTGGTGGCGCCAGGGAGACTGGCGATGGACAGCTGCGGGGCCGGCGCCAACGTTTGCGCTTCGACTTCCGAAGCGAGCGGACCAGGCTCGCCGGCGTCCTCCCGCAGCTGCAGGCGCAAGGTGCAGAAGTCTTCGGCCAGGGCGAAAACGTCGAGCAATTCTTCGCGACTGGCGGCGCTGCGCAAGGTCAACTCGTAGCCCAGGTAGCAGGCTTCGGCGTCCAGCGCATGCAGGTCCGGCACGGCCCAGGCGAGGGTCTGCAAGGTCTCGATGCGGCCAAGGCGATCCAGGTAGCGCAGGAAGCTGCTGGGTTCGAAGCCGTTGCGCAGCAGTTCGTTGTCGAAGCGGATCGACAGGAACCACTCGTTGATCTCGCCCGCCTGTGCAGCGCTTTCGGCAACCGCCTCGCCGCCGCCCAGCGCCACGAGCAACTCGCTCTGGCGCGGCGTATGGGGCGCCAGGGTACCGTGCCGAGGGTCGATGCTTTCGACCATGCCGTTGAGTTCGTCCATGCACTGCAACATCAAGGACACCAGCGGCGCGGTCAGCTGGCGCTGCCCGTCGCGAACCCCCATCAGCTGGTTTTCCAGTTGATGGGCCAAAGACACCAGCGGCTCCAGCGAGAAGATCCCCGCCGAGCCCTTGAGGGTATGCACCGCGCGGAACAGCGCGTTGATCACCTCGACATCGTCGCTGCCCTGTTCCAGGCGCAGCAGGTTGTCCTCGGCTTCCTTGAGCAGGTCGCGGGCTTCCTCAAGAAAGCCTTCCAGCAGTTGCGTCCATTGATCGCTATCGAACATCGCGCAACTCCTCGCCAGCGCCGGAGGCGCCCAGCGGATACAGGGATTCGAGGCGCAGCAGGTCGACCAGTGCGCGGGCCTGGGCTGGCAGGTCGATTACCTGCGCACCCTGCACCAGGGTCTTTTGCAGCGACAGCAGCAGTTGCAGGCCGGCACTGTCGATCTCCTCCAGGCCGCCGAGATCCAGCGCCCAAGGGCCCGGGTCTTGCGCCAGCAGGGCCAGGAAGGTCTGTCGGGTCTCGCCCGCTTCATAGATGGTCAGGTCGCCGTGCACACTCAGCCGCGCAGGCGCCAGGTCGCTGGCCGGATGCAGCGTGACGGTGGCCATCAGCCGATCAGCTTTTCGACCGCCGCCAGCAGCTGCTGCGGCTGGAACGGTTTGACGATCCAGGCCTTGGCCCCGGCCGCCTGGCCTTCGGCCTTCTTCGACTGCTCGCTCTCGGTGGTGAGCATCATGATCGGAGTGAAACGGTACTCGGGCTTCAGCTTGACCGCCTTGACCAGGCCGATGCCATCGAGGTTGGGCATGTTCACGTCGCTGATGATCAGGTTGATTTTCTGCCCGGTGAGTTTGTTCAGGGCGTCCTTGCCGTCGCAGGCCTCGATGACCTGGTGACCGGCACCGGTGAGGCTGAGCTTGACCAATTGGCGCATGGAGGCGGAGTCATCGACGATCAGGATGGTCTTGGCCATGTCAGGGCCCTCGGTAGTTAGAAAAAGGTCACGTCACTGGCGCTGGCGGCCTGGCTGTGGCCGGCGCGCTCCTCGCTGGTGGTGAAGCGCTCGCGCAGCCGGGCAAGCCAGGCCTGGGCATCGTGCAGGCGCTGGTCGCGGCGCTCGATGGCTTCGAGCAGTTGCTGCAGGTCGGTCTGAAGGTGGTCGAGCATTTGGTCGGCGCGGTCCTGGAACTGCAGGGCGACCATGACGGCGTGGATATCGCCCTGGGTGGAGCGGGCGTTGTCCTGGAGATTGCGCGAAGCGACGTCGAGTTCGTCGAGGTTGCTGCCAAGGCCGTTGATGACCTCGCCCAGCACCTGTTCCAGGCGCGCGAGGTTCTGCTGTTCTTCGGTATTCAGCTCGTTGGCGGATTCGATGCTGGACTGGATCGCCTGGTTGATCTCGCCGACCTTGCTGTCCATCGACTGGCCGGTCTCGGCGGACAACCGGGAAAGCTTGCGCACTTCATCGGCGACCACGGCGAAACCGCGACCGAACTCACCGGCACGGGCGGCCTCGATGGCGGCGTTGAGGGCCAGCAGGTTGGTCTGGCTGGCGATTTCCTGGACGTGGCGGGCCATCAGCTGCAACTCGCCGGTGTAGCCGCCGAGGTGGCCGATGGTCGCGAGGAATTCCTGCTGGCGACGGCTACCAGCGGCGAAGGCTTCGGTAACGCCCTGCAGGCGCTGGTTGGCCTGGCGCAGGTTCTCGCCGAGACCGCCGCTGGTGAGGACGTCTTCGCTCTGGTCGAGGCTGGCCTGGAGGCGCTGGCTGATATCGCTGAAGCGACCGAGCAGGCCGCCGATGTTGTCGGCGAGCAGGCGGCGGCTCTGTTGCAGGCTGTCGGTCCAGGACGGCACGACGGCGGGCAGGAGTTTTTCCAGGGCGTGGGTTTCAGGCTCGAGCGGCAGGCTCTGCGCCATTTCCTGCGGCCCGTTAGCGGCGGCCTTGCGCGGGGCCAGGAACAGCGCGGCGGCGGCGATCAGCAGCAGACCGACGATGTTCAGCCAATGCAGTCCGGAGAGCATCGCGGCGACGCACAGAACAATCCCTATACCGATTCCTACGTGCATTCGCATCCCTTACGCCCACCGTCCCTTCTTTGAAGGCTTCGCATGGTAGCGATAGTGATTTGACGTCAAAATCGGGACGCCCCTTAATCCGACCGGAGCGTCACAAAACTGCGACGACGAAACGCTACGGGAGTGCGCTGACCACTCCGACAGGAATGTCGGGTGAAACGCTTTAGGCGCAGCGCACCCGGGGATTCCGGGAAGGCTTAGGAGGGAGTGGCAGACGTAGGAGGATGGCTTAAGGCAAAGGTGTGATGGCGTTTAGCTTGATAAGCAATCGGTTAAAGGGACCTTGGGGGCTTTCCCGCATTCCGTCCCCCGGGAGAACGGAATGCGGGGCGACGGATCAGTCGCGCCAGTGACGCTTGTGCTTGCGGTGGCCGTAGTGATGGCCACGATCATGGGCATAGCGGCGGTCGTAACCACGGCCGCGATCACGGTAGTGGCGATCGTCGTCGTCGGCCTTGTTGCCCATGTAGTTACCCAGGGCACCACCGGCGCCACCGCCGGCTGCGGCGCCGATCAGGCTGCCGTTGGTGCCGCCCAGGCTGCGGCCCACCACGTTGCCGCCGGCTGCGCCCAGGGCACCGCCGATGGCGGCTTCGCCGCGGCTGCGTTTGTCGGCGCCGACGGCACTACCGGCCGCACCGCCGAGACCGGCGCCGATCGCCGAACCGGTGCTGCCACCGATCGACTGGCCGACCACCGAGCCCAATACCCCACCCAATGCGCCGCCAATACCGGCTTCGGTGGTGCCGCCTGCGCTGGCAACGCCACTGAGCAGGCTAAGGGACAACAGAAGAATCGAGGAGTACTTCATACGAAAGCCTCAAAGGGATGACGCGGCGATCCTGCGTCCGGCGCGTGAGGCTGACAATTGAAATCCGACGAGTAGCACGACTGTCACACATATTTCTAACTTATTGATTTCATGGTGAAACTTATCGTGTTTTTGCGTGTCTTAGGTTACTTGCGGGATGAGGCTCTGACGGATGTCAGGGCCTTTTTTGTGGGCGGGGGATTTGTGGTGTTGCTGAGGGCCTCATCGCTGGCAAGCCAGCTCCCACAGGATCCTGGACTGCCCCGAAAAGTTGGACAGTTTTAGCTAGCAGCTTGGGCCCTGTAATCGACAGGGCTTAAGCCGTTTAACCTCAGCTTGATGCGGTCATGGTTGTAGTAGCGGATGTACTCGTCCAGACCGGTGGTCAGCTCTTCGATGCTCTCAAACCGCTTCAAATAGAAAAACTCAGACTTGAGTGTGCCGAAGAAGCTTTCCATAGCGGCGTTATCCAGGCAATTCCCTTTGCGCGACATGCTCTGCTTTACGCCACGCTGCTCAAGCTTTTCGCGGTATTGGCGCTGCTGATAATGCCATCCCTGATCAGAGTGGATGACCAGCTTCGGCTCCTTTCCCAAGCTACTCAGAGCTTTTTCCAGCATATTCCCCACCAGCTCATAGCCTGGGCGGCGAGCGATCTCGTAGGCCACGATCTCACTGTTGTACAAGTCCATCACTGGTGAGAGATAGAGCTTTTGCTGAGCCACTTTAAACTCGGTTACGTCAGTCACCCACTTCTGATTGGGCCGCTGGGCGATGAAGTTTCGCTCCAGCAGATTCTCGGCAATCCTGCCTATCTCTCCTCGATAGGACCGATACTTTTTAGGCCGCACAACCGCCCGCAAACCTTGGTCGGCCATCAGCCGCTCCACAACCTTCTTGTTCACCAGGATGCCTTGATTCTTGATCGCAAGCGTCACGCGCCGATACCCATAGAGCCCTTTTTCCTTGTGATAGACCTGACTCACCAGCTCTTTCAGATCGGCATGTTTATCCGGCTTTTGAAGGCTTTTGAGCTGGTAGTAGAAGGTACTGTTCGACAACTCGACCAGGGCCAACAACGCTGACAGCGGGAATCGGGTTCGGAGTCTTGAGACGATCAGCGTTTTTTCTCTGGCCTTCGCTCCTTCTGCTCTCTCAAAGCCTTCAGCTCCTTTAGGACAGCGTTCTCCATGCGCAGATACTCGAGTTCTGCCATGAGCTGATCTCGCGGCTTCAGCGCGTCGTCAGTGTCAGTGGGTTTGAGTGGCTTGATCTTCTTGGACACGTCGGCAGGCTTTTTTCGTTGAGTGGCAGTAGAGGTGGCAAGGTTGCCACTGTAGTACTGGTGCTCCCAAATGCCTACCCGGGAGGACTGTCCCAAGCCGAAGTGAGCTGCCGTTTTACGCAGGGAAAGCCGATGCTCGCGCATGTACTGCACAACCCTGCGCTTGAAATTGATGTCGTAGCGCTGACCGTGAGGTATGGGACTGATAGTGGAACGGGCTTTATAGCTCGCCACCCAGCGCCTCAGCAGGCTGAAATCGATACCGAAATGCCGGGCTACCTTTCGGAAACCATCGGTGCCCTCCAGGTAGGCAGTGATGGCTGTGAGCTTGAACTGCTCGGTGTACTTACTCATAACTCCCCCAAGGGTTGGATTAGTCTCCAACTTCTTGGGGGCAGTCCATCCTGTGGGAGCTGGCTTGCCAGCGATGAGGCCCGGATAAACGACATCAGACCCGAATCAGGGCAACGCCCTCTTCACCTCCAAGCGCTTCGGCAACAACCGGTTCTCGTAGAACAGATCCGCCGTCGCCTGCTGCGCCGCGATCACCTCGTCGGTGATCGGCAATACCGGCGATGGCGGCCGGTTATCCACATAGCTGGCGACCACCGCCTCCGGTAGCCCCATCGAAGCGCTGAGCACTTTCAAACTCCCCGCACGATCACTGCGAGTCAGCTCTTCCGCTGCGGTCAGCTGGTCCAGCAGGCTGTGGATAAACTCGCCATTCTCCGCCGCATAGGCCCGCCGTGCGGTGTAGATCGGCCCGGACAGCCCCAGGCCCTGCCCGTCCGCCAACTTGCGGCTGTGCCCCTCGCTCAACGCCAGCGAGACATAGGGGTCCCATACCGCCCAGGCATCCACGCTGCCGTGCTCGAACGCCGCGCGGGCATCGGCCGGGGTGAGGTACACCGGCTGGATGCCCTTGAAGCCCAGCCCTGCCTTGTTCAGTGCGCGCAGCACCAGGTTGTGCGAGCTGGAACCCTTCTGCAGCGCGACCTTGCGCCCCTTCAGATCAGCCACCTGCCTGAACGCGCTGTCATTGCGCACCAGGATCACCTCCGCCGACGGCTTGGCCGGCTCGGCGCCGATATACACCAGGTCCGCTCCCGCCGCCTGGGCGAACAGCGGCGGAATATCACCGGTGGAACCGACATCCAGGCTGCCGATATTCAACGCCTCCAGCATCTGCGGCCCGGCAGGAAACTCGATCCACTGCACCTTCGTCCGGGCAAAGCGCTTTTCCAGCAGCCCATGCTCCTTGGCCAGTACCAGGGCGATGGAGCCCTTCTGATAGCCGATCCGCAATTCCTGCGGATCAGCCAACGCCACCGTCGCCAGCCCCAGCAGGGCCAGGCCGGCACCCAGCATTGCGATCACCTTCATGCATCACTCCGCCAGCGAGGGCTTTTCCCAGAGGTTGATACCGCCCTCGACCGCATGCCGGTCGATCTGCGCCAGTTCTTCGGCGCTGAACACCAGGTTATTCAATGCACCGACGTTCTCGACGATCTGCTCCGGGCGGCTGGCACCGATCAGCGCCGAGGTCACCCGCGTGTCGCGCAGCGTCCAGGCCAGCGCCAGCTGGGCCAAGCTTTGGCCGCGCGCCTTGGCGATCTCGTTGAGGGCGCGGACATGGGCCAGGTTGGCCTCGGACAAGTGCGACGGCAACAGCGAGCCACCACCCGGCTTGTTGACCCGCGCATCCTTGGGCACACCATTGAGGTACTTGTCGGTCAGCAGGCCTTGAGCCAACGGCGTAAAGGCGATCACCCCGGCGCCCAGCTCATCGGTGACATCGAGCAGGTCTTTTTCCACCCAGCGATTGAGCAGGTTGTAGGCCGGCTGGTGGATCAGCAGCGGCACCTTCCACTCCTGCAGCAACCGGGCGATTTCCCGGGTCTTGCTTCCGGAGTAGGAGGAAATCCCGATATACAACGCCTTGCCCTGCTGCACCGCCGTAGCCAGCGCGCCAGCGGTTTCTTCCAGCGGCGTGTCCGGGTCGAAGCGGTGCGAATAGAAGATATCCACATAGTCCAACCCCAGCCGCGCCAGGCTCTGGTCGAGGCTGGCGAGGATGTATTTGCGCGAGCCGCCACCCTGCCCGTAAGGGCCTGGCCACATGTCCCAGCCGGCCTTGCTGGAGATGATCAGCTCGTCGCGGTAGCCCTTGAAATCCTCGCGCAGCAGGCGGCCGAAGTTGCTCTCGGCGCTGCCGTAGGGCGGGCCGTAGTTGTTGGCCAGGTCGAAGTGGTTGATGCCCAGGTCGAAGGCGGTACGCAGCAGGGCGCGTTGATCGCCCAGCGGTGTGCTGTCGCCAAAGTTGTGCCACAGGCCCAGGGACAGGGCGGGCAGTACCAGGCCGCTGCGTCCGACACGGCGGTACGGCATGGAGGTGTAGCGGTTTTCCGCGGCAACGTAGGTCATCGGCGTGCTCCTCAAGAGAAATATGGGTTGTTCGGCCGGCTCAGGCCAAGGTGTTCGCGCAAGGTGGTGCCTTCATAGCGGGTACGGAACAGGCCGCGCCGCTGCAACTCGGGCACCACATGGTTGGCCACGTCTTCCAGGCCGCCCGGTAGATGCGGGACCAGTACATTGAAGCCGTCGGCGGCGTCGTTTTCGAACCATTCCTGCAATTGATCGGCGATCTGCGCCGCAGTGCCGATCAGGCTGTGATGCCCGCGTCCACCGGCGATACGCCGGCCCAGCTGGGCCAGGTTGAGGTTTTCCCGCTCGGCCAGTTCGCTGAGCAGGCGCTGGCGGCTGCGCTGGCCGCTATCGGTGAGCGGCAGTTCCGGCAACGGGCCGTCCTGTGGATAACCCGACAGGTCGAAGTTGCCCAGCATTCTGCCGAGCAGGGCGATCCCCACCTCAGGCTCCACCAGTTCCTGGAACCCGGCGAATTTGTCCTCGGCCTCGGCCTGGCTGGTACCGGTCACCACGAACACGCCCGGCATGATCTTCAATGAATCGCGATCACGCCCGTACGCCGCGAGCCGGTCCTTCAGATCGGCATAGAAGGCCTGCGCCGCCGCCAGCGAGGTCTGCGCGGTGAACACCACATCGGCGGTGCGCGCCGCCAGGTCCAGCCCGGCCGGCGAGGAACCGGCCTGGACCACGACCGGGCGGCCTTGGGGAGGGCGGGCTACATTCAATGGACCGCGCACTTTGAAGTGTTCGCCTTCATGATTGAGCAATCGTACTGAATCAGGCTCGTAGTACGTACCGGACTTCTTGTCGCGCACGAAGGCATCGTCGGCCCAGCTGTCCCACAAGCCGACCACCACATCATGAAATTCACGTGCGCGAAGGTACCGGTCTGCGTGGCCTACGTGTTCATCAAGGCCAAAATTTCGCGCCTCTGCCGCTGCGTCGGAGGTCACCAGATTCCATCCTGCCCGCCCTCCTGACAGATGATCGAGCGAAGCGAACTTCCGTGCTATGTGGTATGGCTCGTTGTACGTTGTAGTAGCTGTACCCACCAAACCGATGCGCTCCGTGACGCCGCTCAGCGCCGATAGCAATGTCAAGGGTTCGAAGTGGTCGGAACGGGCCATCCGGCTGGCAATCTCGCCTTCGGCAGCAGCAACGCTGTCGGCGACGAACAACGCGTCGAAGCAGGCGTCTTCCGCGACCCGGGCCAGGTGTCGATAGTGCTTGATATCCAGTCCGGCATTGGCCGGAACATCGGGGTGGCGCCAGGCGGCAACGTGATGCCCGGTAGCCATCAGAAAGGCGCCGAGACTCATTTGCCGTGGTGTTTTGCTCATGTCAGAAGTCCTTGCGTAGCTGGATGCCGAAGTAACGTTCATCGTCCCGCGGCACCGCGCGGTAGATGTAGTTCCCTCCGGTGGCCAGGAGAGGTGAGTAGGATTTGTCCGCAAGGTTTTTCGCCAGCAGCGCCACGCGCCAGCCTTCGTTGTAGTCCGCCAGGGCGACGCTGGCATTCCAGATGCCATAGGCGCCCTGAACGGTGTCGGCGTTCTGGGAAATGTCGTACTGCACTTTGCTCTGCCAGCTGAAGTCCGTATCCAACTCGACATCCAGGCCGTTATCCAGCGGGATGCTGTAGTCGGCGCGGACGTAGCTTTTCCAGTCCGGGCTGTACGGCAGCGGCTTGCCATTCACGTTGCACGAGGCCGCTGCGCCCGCCGGGCAGGCGAATTCGTCGATGCGCGCCTTGGTGTAGGCGACCGCACCGGAGAACTTCAGTTGCGAGGTGGCCTGCAGGGCGAAGTCCAGCTCGGCACCTTCGCTCTTGACGCTGCCGGCATTGATCAGGCGGGTCACCACCTGGCCGGCGACGCTGTCGAAGAAGTTCGCCTGGTAGTTGTCGTACTCGGTATGGAACACCGCCAGATTGGTGGTCAGGCGGTTGCCCCACAGGCTGGCCTTGAGCCCGGCCTCCCAACTGTTGGAGGTTTCCGGCTTGAGCGCCTCGGTGTCGCGCGGCTGCATGTTGAAGAACACGTTGTAGGCCGGGCCCTTGTAGCCACGGGAGTAGGTCAGGTAGCTGGTGATGTCGTCGGTCAGGTCGTATTGCACACCGAGGCGCCCGGACCAGCCGTCCTCGTCCACCGAACCGGAACTGCTGGTGCCTGGCTGGATGCCATTGACCGCGGTTGCCGAGGTAGAGACGCGGCGGTGGTCGTACTCGAGGTCGTCGTGGGTCCAGCGCAGGCCGGCAATACCACGGAAACGCTCGGTGAAGTTGAGGGTGCTTTCACCGAACAGCGCATAGCTGTCATTGGTAGTGCTGTAGTCGGCGATGCCCTGCTGGGTCGCGGTGGTGGTGCGCAGGGTCCGGCGGTAGGTTTCTTCATCCTTGCCGTGCATGTAGAACAGGCCACCGACGTATTCGAGGAACTGGCCCTTGGGCGAAGCCAGGCGCAGCTCCTGGGAATACTGGTTGTACTCCAGTTCGCCCTTGTCCTCGATGCCGGGGAAGGCCGCACTGATGGTTGCCAGGCGGTCACCGTCCTGCCACTGGGTGTTGTCCCAACCGCGCCAGGCGGTGATCGAAGTCAGGGTGTAGTCACCGAGGCTCCAGTCGAGCTGGGCCGACAGCCCCTTGTTGGTGTCGTCCACGTGGCTGCGGTAATCGCTGACGATATCGCGGTTGTCGCTGTCGGCGCGTATCGGCGCCAGGGCGTTGGAGAAGGCCGGCAGCAGGGACTTGCTGACCACGCCGTTGGGCGCGTCGTCGCGGGATTTCAGGTAGTCGGCGGCGAGGGTCAGGCTGAGGTCGTCATTGGGCGTGAACACCAGCTTGCCGCGCACGCCCTTGCGGTTGTAGCCGTTGACTTCCTGGCCGTTGGCCTTGTTATCCACATTGCCGTTGTAGCTGCCGAACAGCGTGGTGATAGAGCCTTTCAGGGTGTTCGGAACCAGGCTACCGCCGATGCCGAAACGGGTGCGGCTCTCGTTGCCGCTGTAGTACGACTGCTCGACGAAACCGTGGGTTTCTTCCGTCGGCGTGCGGGTGGTGATGTTCAGTACACCGGCCGAGGCGTTCTTGCCGAACAGCGTGCCCTGCGGGCCGCGCAACACTTCGAGGCGTTCGATATCCAGCAGGTCGAGGGTCGATTGGCCCGGACGACCGAAGACCACGCCATCGATCACCGTCGCCACGGTCGGCTCGACGCCCGGCGACGTGGAGATGGTACCGACGCCACGGATGAACAGCGAGGTGTCCTTGTTCGATGCGCCGGTACGGAAATTCAGGCTCGGCACTTGCTGGACGATGCTCGCCACGCTGTTACGGTTTTCCCGTTCCAGTTGCTCGCCATCCACCACCGAGACGGCGACCGGCACCTGTTGCAGCGAGGCTTCGCGGCGGGTGGCGGTGACGGTCACGGCCTTGAGGGTCGGACTGTCACCTTGAGCGGCCGGGCTGGTGTCGGCAGCCATTACCGGCGCCATCGGCAAGGCGCTCAGCGCGAGCGCGCCGAGGGCCAGGCGTTGACGGCGGATGGCCTGGGCCAAGGGAGAAGTGGTGGGGAAAACGCAGCGCGGCTGTGCATGGTTTGCTACTCGAAGAATGCCCTGTCCACCGCGATCGCTGATCGCGGCGCCTGATGAAACGTCAGCGCGGGGTTCTTGGGCATTCGCTCGTGCGAGTAGCAGACAAACCACTTTGTTAGCGCTAACATCGCCAGTATCATCGGGCGCCAAATAGATCGTCCAATACTGAAAAATTACTTTTATATGCGTTTTGGTTTTTAAGGACATGCCTCGTGAGCGATGAAAAAAGCCCGCCCCGCAAGCGCCGTGGCGCCGGTCGCGTCACCCTGCAGGCGGTGGCGCGGGCTGCCGGGGTCTCGGCGATCACCGTGTCGCGCTACTTCAACCAGCCGGAGCAGGTTTCCCCGGAACGGCGCGAGCGGATCGCCGAAGTGGTGGCCGAATTGGGCTATGTGCCGAACCTGGTGGCGGGCGGGCTGGCCTCGGCGCGAGGGCGGATCGTCGGCATGGTGATCCCCAACATCTCCGGGCCGATCTTTGCCGACACCATCCAGGGCTTCAGCGACACCCTCAGTCGACATGGCTACCAGTTGCTGCTGGCTTCCAGCTACTTCTCCGTCGAGCAGGAAGAAAATGCCGTGCGCGCCTTCCTCGGCTGGTCGCCGGCAGCGCTGGTGCTGACCAGCCACTTCCACAGTGCGGCCACGGAAAAGATGCTCGCCGAGGCGGATATCCCCCTGGTGGAAACCTGGGACTACCGGCCCGAGCGGGCGCCGGTGCAGATCGGGTTTTCCCATCATGAGGTTGGGGTGGTAGCGACGCGGTATCTGCACGACAAGGGATACCGGCGTATAGCCTTCGTGCAGAACAGTGCGGCGGGGGACTTCAGCGCGCTGGAGCGGCGGGACGGCTATATCGAGGCGCTGACCGCGCTGGGTGTCGAACCGCAGGTATTCGCACCGGAGACGGACCTGGCGCCGTTCGAAGCGGGGAAGCAAGCGATGCTGGCGTTGATGGAATCAGCGCAGCGGCCGGAAGCGATCATCTTTGCCAATGACAACCTGGCGGCAGGGGCTCTGCTGGCCGGCCAGCGCGCGGGGTACAGGATCCCCGAGGATTGTGCGGTGATGGGGTTCGGGGACTATCCGTTCGCCGGGATGCTGATGCCTGGGCTGACCACGGTGAAACCGCCGGCGTTGCAGATGGGGGTCATGGCGGCTGAGCGGGTGTTGCAGCAGCTGGGGTGATCGAGGGGGAGGCGGTGCAGTTGAATTTGTTGGGGTGCTTGGTGGTTGCCCGGGAAAGCGCTTGAAAACTATCTATTGCGAATGCGCCACCTGAGCCTTTCGTTTCTAGGGATGGCCCAAGCATGGAGGGGAATGCAGATGACAGCGACCCAAATAATTGACGGGTTAGCAATAAGCAGTTCGGGGCGATAACCGTAGAACAGGAAATGCTGAAACTCCAACACCGTACTGTGATAGGAGACTATTGAAACGTTAAAAAAGAAACATATCCCAAACACAAGCCGGCCTAAGTCAGGATGCGTGAAACAAAATTTCAGAACAAACGCAATAAGCAAAAGCACAACCGAGCAGCAAAAATATAACACCCCAAACATGACGCCCCCCACATCAGATCCGAAAAATAAAAAGCCAACCACCTTAGTGCCATCAGGAGCATAAGGAAGGGCTATCACAAGAACCCTATTAATCCCTGAAATCTTTACCTCGTAGATCGGTAGGGGACTGCGACCTGAATCTATATCATTCACATGCTATAGCTTCATTGGGAGCTTTTGCTTTCGGCGGAAAAAACGCCTACGCTCCCATGGCACAGGAAGCGCTAGGACATGAGCCGGACCAAAGAAAAACGCTAACCATGTCAGAACTGGATAATCAGAGCTCAAATTTGGAAAGCAAAGTTCCTCTGTCAAACAACCCTCCATGAAAAGCCGCCAATGAAACATAAGAAAAAAAGCGGCTGGAAACATAAACACCCAAACCTTTATTTCTGAGTAGTGAGCACCGGACCATCTGCGCCCTATAGAAAAAGCAACAAAAACAAAAAACATTGAGCAACAAAAATACAGAAGCGTTATCATCTTTTCCCTCATACCAAAATCCATTTATCGCATTTTTCTTCTTAGCCTAAAAAGCCGCCAAGGTTCCCATTGTGTGGGAATGGCAAAGCAGTGAAGAAAAGTGGCTGCGGTCGCTACCATTTCCACTATCAAATTATTTTTGATGAGCCCAAGAAAGCATTTAAAAAACAGCATGCAGTCACGCTGGGTAAGCTCTATATAAAATAAAACACAGAAGCCATTGAAAAGAACAAGAGAGCCCGCAATTAACTTGTTGTAATTTCTTCCTGAAAACCTATATCTAAGAATGTATGCAAGAACCACAACTAAGGCCGTGAAAAATACAAGCACGTGAGCAATCACTTCTTAGCTTCCTGAGCCGCTTCGTAGGCCTGATAGGCTATCCAGCCACCCATTGCGCCATGAAATAAACTTTCAATTATTTGCCGCAAGACTTTCTTGCCACCGGAAAAGAGCAAGCATGTAATATTGCAGCAACAAATGCCACCGCTGCCATCAAAGGATAATTCTGATATTCCTTACCAAGACACTCAGTAAACACCATGCAGCCTTGGTCAACGAATCTCATGTAAGCACATATAAACACAAAATTGAAAACCCCAGAAAAGCAATATCGCCACGACTCATATTTTATTTTTGAGCTTCGCCATTTAAAAAAGAATGCACAGCTTAGACTGACCAAAACCAACATCCAGAGATCGACAAAACTCACTTCTTTGACTCTTGATAGGTTTGCTCAAGCGTACTTACATCTGCACCGACATCGACCCAAAGGCTAAACTTGCCCATTCTTGTATAAGCACGCACGAAATCAGAGTCAATATAGTTAAATAGTTTCCAGCTTCCCGGCCGCCTCACCTTCCTCAAAAGCCCATAAATGGATAGACCTATATCCGCCCCCCATAGGCCACATTCCCATGACTAGGTTTTCCACCTAAAGCAGTCGCACCCTGTTGATAGAGCGCTCTCAGAGGCCCAACAGTATCGTCACGACCAGTACGAAGATTTTCAACGTTCTCTAAAACATTGTTGGCGCCATGCAATGCCAGCGGAAATCCAACTACGCACCCCGCTGCAGTTCCACAGAGACCAACACCACCCACAAACTGATATGTGCCGGCAACTACTCCCAAGCCCTGCCGCCCGATAGTAATTGAACGCTCAATCCAATGTCCGTACTCAAGCGCAATAGCTTTAAGCGCATCTTCGACACTGACCTTGGCATCCCTGACATCCGATAAAAGCTGGCGCGTGTAAAGCGCTACCTGATGATTGAACTGTCCCCGCAATCCCCCATCCTGAATATGCTGCGAACTCACCATGCAGGCATACCGGGTCAGGTTCGCCGCACTCTGATGCAGTTCCTGCAGCTTTCTTTCACGCTGGTAAGACGAAAGTTGGGTGCTCATTCCTCCAGCCCGAGAACGCGAAGCTAGTGGTGGTCGCGATGTGGTGAGTCCAGGTGATGCTGCTGTAGCGCAACACGAGTTGCTCGGTCGCCTGGGCATCGTTGAACATCAGTACGTCAGGGATATTGAGGGTGACACTCACGACCCGCGCGCCTTTCAACAGGACGGTGTAGTACTTCTGATCGAACGATCCAGCCCTGCGATAGAGATCGATTTCACACTCGATTTCTTCCCGGTCGGTCAAAGCCTTTGCCAACAACGGACTGGCCTTGTCCAGTAGCTTGTGGATGACAAAGGGATTGTGAACAGCACTGGAAACGTTGCTGACGCTGGTCATCGTGTGAGTCATCGACAGCACGAGGATCTGATCGGTGTGCCCAGCCTGGCACAGGTTACCGATGGATTCCGGGGTAGAACACCTCGCAGAAATCAGCCCGCTCTTCGTGCCGGTAATGCGCATATAGCTGTGATTGGCCATGATCGAACGCCACTTGTAGGTTGGAGTTCGCAGCCTAGAGAGGTGAGACGGCAGCGTCTGTGAGACGTTTCCGAGAGAGTGTGCGGATTTTCGGAAAGCTGGCGGGAGGATCCCGTTTCCGGGAAAACACATAACCCTGTGGGAGCTGGCTTGCCAGCGATTGGGCCCGACCTGACAACATTTTTGTCATTGCCGGCCTCATCGCTGGCAAGCCAGCTCCCACAGTGACTGCGCTGCTAGCGCACCAGATGCAGATACTGCAAATGCCGCTCGTACTGGTCGAGGATGTCGTTGATGATCTGCTCCTTGCTGTAGCCCATCAGGTCATAGTCCTGGCTACCCTCGGCCAGATGCACCTCGGCGCGGTAGTACCGGCGGTTCTTCAGTTCCTGCGTGCCCAATCCGGCCAGGGCGAAGGATGGCGTGAAGTAGCCGCGCATCTGCACCTGGTAGAGGAACGGCTGCTCCTCGCCATGGCCGATCTTCAGGCTGACATTGTCGTGACTCGGATCCTCCTGGGTGATGACGCTCAGCCCCTTTTCCGCATAGACCTCGGTCACCTCGGCAATCGCCGGGCGCACTACGTCGTCCATGAAGCGATAGACCTCGTCGCGCGACGGGAAGTGCACCGCCTGGCTCAGGCGCTGGCGCCAGCCGCCCTTGCCGCGGCGCGAGCTGGCGAACGGCGCCAGCGAGTGCATCTGCGCGATCTGCCGCTGCGACTCCAGATAGAACGCCTTGTGCAGGCCCCACATCATCGCCAGCAGGATCACCGAGAACGGCAACGAGGTGAGCACCACCGCCGACTTCAAGGAGTCGATGCTGCCGGCGAACAACAGCCCGCTGGTGACCAGCGCGGTCATCACGCCCCAGAACACGCGCAACCAGTTCGGCCCGTCTTCGTCGGTACTGCCGCCCTTGGCCGACAAGGTCGAGAGCACCACGGTGCCGGAGTCGGCCGAGGTGACGAAGAAGACGAAGCTGATGAACACGGTGACGGCGATCACCACCTTGCTCCACGGGTAGGTTTCCAGCAGCAGGTACAGGGTCATCGACGGATTCTCGATGGCCGAGTCGGCCAGCGCGGTCATGCCGTGGTCAAGCACCTGGGTCAGGGCACTGTTGCCAAAGATCGACATCCACGCGAGGGTGAAGCCGAGCGGGATCAGCAGCACGCCGAAGACGAACTCGCGAATGGTCCGGCCCCGGGAAATACGTGCGATGAACAGCCCCACGAAGGGCGCCCAGGCAATCCACCAGGCCCAATAGAACACCGTCCAGTTGCCCAGCCAGTCGTTGGACTGGTTGTAGGCATATACGTCGAAGCTCTTGCGCGGCAACACCGCGAGGTAGTCGCCAAGGTTCTGGATCAGGGTGTTGAACAGGTGCTGGGTGGGACCGGCGAACAGCACGAACAGCAGCAGCGCACAGGCGAGAAACAGGTTGATGTCGGACATCACCCGCACGCCCTTCTCCACCCCGGCGACGGCCACCATCACCGCAGCGCCCATCATCAGGGCGATCAGCGCGACCTGTATCCATTGGGTGTGGGCGATACCGAACAGGTAGTCGAGCCCGGAATTGAGATGGAGCACGCCGAAGCCCATGTCGGCGCCGAGGCCGAACACCGTGGCGATGATGCCGAAACCATCCACCGCGTAGCCGATCGGCCCGTTGATGCGCTTGCCGATCAGCGGATACAGCGCCGAGCGCAGGGCCAGCGGCAGGTTGTGGCGATAGGCGAAATAGGCCAGGGCCATGCCGACAAAAGCAAATACGCCCCAGCCGTGCAGGCCCCAGTGCAGGAACAGCACCTGCATCGCCTGGCGCCCCGCCTCCACCGTGCCGGCTTCGCCCTGGGGCGGCTGCATCAGGTGGGTCAGGGGTTCGGAGACACAGAAGAAGAACAAGGTGATGCTGATCCCCGCGGCGAACAGCATGCCGGCCCAGGACAGGTAGCTGAACTCGGGCTCGTCATGGTCGGCACCAAGCTTGATCTTGCCGTAGCCGGACAGCGCGGTGACCACCACGAACACCAGGTACAGGGTCATGGCCAGCATGTAGTACCAGCCGACGGTGTGCGCCGCCCAGTTCTGCGCGGCCAGCAGCCACTCGCCAGCGGCCTGCGGGTTGGCGATGACGGTCAGGGCGAACAGCAGGATGAAGGTGGCGGCGAAGTAGAACACCGGAGGGTTCATGCGGATCCTGGACGGGGCATTCATCGTTGAAGTACCTCGCAGGAACAAAGAGCGGTGGGGTTGAACGGGTTCAGCAAAGGCAGATCCTCCTGTTGAACACCGGCAGCGGACCAGCGTTTTTAATTTGAACAAGCGTTCAAGTTAAACATGGATCGGGATTCGAGGCGACCTATGGCTGACTACTGGACTGGGAAATTTGTGCTGTTCTTGAGGGCCTCATCGCTGGCAAGCCAGCTCCCACAGGGATCGCGTAACCTGTGGGAGCTGGCTTGCCAGCGATGGGGCCCTCGAGGCCACCCAAGAATTACTTCTGCGCGCCCTCGTCCGACTGCAGGTTGGCCTGGGTGATATTGCTCTCTGCCGGCACGCTGCGGGTCAGCCAGACGTTACCGCCAATGGTCGAGCCCTTGCCGATGGTGATCCGCCCGAGAATGGTCGCCCCGGCATAGATCACCACGTCATCCTCGACAATCGGGTGGCGAGGATGGCCTTTCTGCAGCTTGCCGCATTCATCCTCGGGGAAGCGCTTGGCGCCCAGGGTGACGTGCTGGTAGATGCGCACGCGCTCGCCAATGATCGCGGTTTCGCCGATCACCACGCCGGTGCCATGGTCGATGAAGAAGCTAGGGCCGATCTGCGCGCCCGGGTGGATGTCGATCCCGGTGATGGAATGCGCCAGCTCGGAACTGATCCGCGCCAGCAGTGGCAGCCCGGCGCGGTAGAGGTGGTGGGCGAGACGGTGATGGATGATCGCCAGGACGCCGGGATAGCACAGCAGCACTTCGTCGACGCTGCGTGCCGCCGGGTCACCGTGGAAGGCGGCCAGTACATCGGTGTCGAGCAGCACGCGCATGGCCGGCAGGGCAGCGGCGAACTCCTGGATCAGGCGCAGCGCCCTGGCATCGACATCCGCGTCATCCTGCTTGTCATGGCGCGCGGCATAACGCAGTTCCAGGCGGGCCTGGGCGAGCAGCGAGGTCAGCGCCGAGTCGAGGGTGTGTCCGACATAGAAATCTTCGCTTTCCTCGCGCAGATCCACCGGGCCCAGGCGCATGGGGAACAGCGCACCACAGAGTTGTTCGAGGATCTGCCTGACCGCCTCGCGCGACGGCAGCTCGCGTCCGCCCTGCTCACCGCTGCTGCGGCCATTGCGGGTGCGCCACTCATCGCGGGCCGAACGAAGCTGGCCGACGATGGAATTCAATTGCCAATACCCGGACTGCGCGTTGTCGCTCACGGTTGTTTCTCCTGCTCGGCGGCATGGGACTGGTAGGGGAATGCCGCTCTCCTGTCCAGCACTCTACGTCATGGACGGGGGCTGGAAAAAATACCCTGTTATGACGGTTGGCTATATGCCATGCATAAGCAGGAATACCGGGGTGGCCAAATCGCTGGCAAGCCAGCTCCCACAGGTTCAGTGGCGCCGCGGATACTTGTGGGAGCTGGCTTGCCAGCGATTGGCAGCACAGTTGTCCGTGAGCCGATCACTGCTTATGCTCGAATTTTCCTACAACTGACCAAGCCCATGATCGAACGACAGCTGTCCCGCTTCAATCGCCTGGAACTGCTCGGTGCCCCGACCCCGCTGGAACGGCTCCAGCGCCTGTCGGCCTGGGCCGGGCGCGAGATCTACCTCAAACGCGACGACCTCACGCCCCTCGCCCTCGGCGGCAACAAGCTGCGCAAGCTCGAGTACCTTGGCGCCGACGCCCTGGCCAAGGGGGCGGACACCCTGGTCACCGCCGGTGCGATCCAGTCCAACCATGTGCGCCAGACCGCTGCCCTCGCCGCCCGTCTCGGCCTCGGTTGTGTGGCGCTACTGGAAAACCCCACCGGCACCGATTCCACCGAGTACCTGGAGAACGGCAACCGCCGGTTGCTGGAGCTGTTCGATACCAAGGTCGAGCTGGTCGACAACCTCGACAATGCCGACGAGCAGCTCCAGGCCCTCGGCGTGCGCCTGCATGCCAGCGGCCGCAAGCCGTACCTGGTGCCCATCGGCGGCTCCAATGCCCTCGGCGCCCTGGGCTACGTGCGCGCCGGGCTGGAGCTGGCCGCGCAGATCGAACAGAGCGGCCAGCGCTTCGCCGGCGTGGTCCTCGCCTCCGGCAGCGCCGGCACCCATGCCGGCCTGGCCCTGGCATTGGCCGAGCGCCTGCCCGACCTGCCGGTGATCGGCATCACCGTTTCGCGCAGCGAAGAGGCCCAGAAACCCAAGGTCCAGGCCCTGGCCGAACGCACCGCCGAGCTGCTCGGCGTACAACTGCCAAACGCCTTCAAGGTCAACTTGTGGGACGAGTACTACGCGCCTCGCTACGGCGAAGCCAATGCCGGCGGCCTCGCCGCGATCCGCCTGCTGGCCAGCCAGGAAGGCGTCCTGCTCGACCCGGTGTATACCGGCAAGGCCATGGCCGGGCTGCTCGACGGCATCGCCCGGCAACGCTTCGACGACGGTCCACTGATTTTTCTGCACACGGGCGGGGCGCCGGCATTATTCGCCTACCCTGATGTCTATACACGCTGACACCGGCGCAGACGCATAATCCTGAAAAGAATATGAGGATTACTTTTTATTATTTTCAGGCCTATAGAGCGCGCTCTTATAGTCACCACCACTTTCACAACAAGACTGGGGACAGGGCATGACGATTTCCGTTTTCACCAAACGCATTCTCGGTGTCGGCGCGGGCATTCTGCTGGGTGCCAGCCTGCTCGGCCAGGCAGTGGCCGGCGAGCAGCTGCAGACCATCAAGGACAAGGGCGTGATCAACGTCGGCCTGGAAGGCACTTACCCACCGTTCAGCTTCGTCGACGAGAACGGCAAGCTGACCGGCTTCGAGGTAGAGCTGTCGGAAGCCCTGGCCAAGGAGCTGGGCGTCAAGGCCAAGGTCCAGCCAACCAAGTGGGACGGGATTCTCGCAGCCCTGGAATCCAAGCGTCTCGACGTGGTGGTGAACCAGGTGACCATCTCCGACGAGCGCAAGAAGAAATACGACTTCTCCGAGCCCTACACCGTTTCCGGTATCCAGGCGCTGATCCTGAAGAAGAAAGCTGCTGACCTGAACATCAATGCCGCCGCCGACCTGGCCGGCAAGAAGGTCGGTGTGGGCCTGGGCACCAACTACGAGCAATGGGTGAAACAGGCCGTGCCGCAAGCCGACGTGCGCACCTACGAGGATGATCCGAGCAAGTTCGCCGACCTGCGCAACGGGCGCATCGACGCGATCCTGATCGATCGCCTGGCCGCGCTGGAATATGCGCAAAAGGCCAAGGACACCGAACTGGCCGGCGCCGCCTTCTCCCGCCTGGAATCGGGCGTGGCCCTGCGCAAGGGCGAGCCGGAGCTGCTCGAGGCGATCAACAAGGCCCTGGACAAGCTGCGCGCCGACGGTACGCTGGCCAAGCTGTCGGAGAAATACTTCGGTGCTGATGTCACCAAATGATCGCTGAAAGCCTGCAACTGGTTGCCGACTCCACGCCCTTCCTGCTGAAGGGCGCTGGCTACACCGTATTGCTCAGCGTCGGCGGGATGTTCTTCGGCCTGATCCTGGGCTTCGCCCTGGCGTTGATGCGCCTATCGAAGATCCCCCGCTGGACTGGCTGGCGCGCATCTACGTGTCGTTCTTCCGCGGCACGCCGCTGCTGGTGCAATTGTTCGTGATCTACTTCGGCATGCCGCAGATCGGTATCGAGCTCGATCCGATCCCGGCTTCGCTGATCGGCCTTTCGCTGAACATGGCCGCCTATATCTGCGAAATCCTGCGCGCGGCAATCTCCTCGATCGACCGCGGCCAGTGGGAAGCCGCCGCCAGCATCGGCATGACCCGCACCCAGGCGATGCGTCGGGCGATCCTGCCGCAGGCGCTGCGCACGGCCCTGCCGCCGCTGGGCAACAGCTTTATCTCGCTGGTCAAGGACACCGCCCTGGCCGCCACCATCCAGGTACCCGAGCTGTTCCGCCAGGCGCAGCTGATCACCGCGCGAACCTTCGAGGTGTTCACCATGTACCTGGCCGTGGCGGTGATCTACTGGATCCTCTGCAGCATCCTCGCCCACTTCCAGCACCGCATGGAGGCCCGGGTCAACCGGCATGACCAGGAGCCGCAACGATGATCCGCGTGCAAGGCCTGAACAAGCATTTCAACGATCACGCCGTGCTCAAGGACATCGACCTGACCGTCGAGCCCGGGGAAGTCATCGCCATCATCGGCCCCAGCGGCTCGGGCAAGACCACCTTCCTGCGCTGCCTGAACCTGCTGGAAACCCCGGACGGCGGCACCATCCAGGTCGGTGACGTGCAGATCGACGCCGGCCGCCCGCTCAAGCAGCAGGGCGGGCTGATCCGCCGCCTGCGCCAGCAGGTCGGATTCGTGTTCCAGAACTTCAATCTGTTTCCCCATCGCACCGCGCTGGAAAACGTGATCGAAGGTCCGTTGATCGTGAAGAAAACACCCCACGAACAGGCGGCGGCACTGGGGCGGTCACTGCTGGCCAAGGTCGGCCTGGCGGGCAAGGAAGACGCCTATCCGCGGCGCCTGTCCGGCGGCCAGCAACAGCGCGTGGCCATCGCCCGCGCGCTGGCGATGGAGCCCCAGGTGATCCTCTTCGACGAGCCCACCTCGGCCCTCGACCCGGAACTGGTCGGCGAAGTGCTGGCGACCATCCGCGACCTCGCCAGGGAAAAACGCACGATGATCATCGTTACCCACGAAATGAATTTCGCCCGCGACGTGGCCAACCGGGTGATCTTCTTCGACAAGGGGGTGATCGTCGAACAGGGCGAAGCCAAGGCGCTGTTCGCCAACCCGCAGCATGAACGGACCAAACAGTTCCTCGGCAAGATCCTCGGCGCGAACAGCGCCAGCCAGGGCTGAAAACACGGAGCAGGCCGGGAAAAACGTGGCGATGACGTTTTTCAATGGCCTCGATGCCGCAATCCGCCTTGCCCGTTCTGCGGTCGTGCACGATTCTTGTGGGTATCTGCCTTACCAACACCACCCCATGCAGAGGGCCCACAATGAAAACCGTGGCACAGCTATTGAAGTTGAAGTCGCAGCATACCGACCAGGTCTACACCATCGCACCGCACCAGACGGTGCTCGAAGCTCTGATGGTGATGGCAGAGAAAAACGTCGGCGCGTTGCCGGTGGTCGAGGGAGGCGAAGTGGTGGGCATCGTCAGCGAGCGCGATTACGCGCGCAAGATGGTGCTCAAGGGGCGCTCATCGGTGGGCACCGAAGTACGCGAGATCATGAGTTCACCGGTGATCACCGTGAACTCCCATCAGAACGTCGATACCTGCATGACCATGATGACCAACAGCCACCTGCGCCACCTGCCGGTGGTGGAAGACGGCAAACTGCTCGGCCTGCTGTCGATCGGCGACCTGGTCAAGGAAGCCATCGCCGAGCAGGCCGATCTGATTCGCCAGCTGGAAGGCTATATCCGCGGCGAATGATATCTAGCGGTACTCGCCCTCGAGTTCATCGAGCTGATGATCGAAACTGCGCAACCGCGCCGACCAGGTGTACACCAACACCTCGAGGTCGCGGTTGAGCACCGCAGCACCGCGTCGCGAGCTTTGCTGCGAATCGCACAGGTCGAGCTGATAGCGCTCGCGGGCCATCGCCGTGGCCACGCTGGACAGCTCGCGGGCGTTGTTCAGCCAATGACGGTGGCGATCGTGGGTTTCCTGGTCGAGCTCCTGGCACTGCGCCTTGAGCGCTTCGAGGCTGCGCTCCAGCGGCGTGCCTTCAAGCTCGCCCATCACTTCCTGGAAGGTCCGCCCCGGCTGCCAGTAACTGCCCCAGAAATAGCGGTCGAACACGGTTTCGACGCGGCGCAGGGCAACCTTGGTGTTCCAGATGGCGACCAGCGTTCGTCCCTGTTCCAACTGGCGCCTTCGCGTCTTCAGCAACTGCCAGCGAATCCACGCCAGCGCGCTCAGGGCGAGGGCCGCGATCAGGCCGGCGGCTCCGTAGAGAAAATGGCGGGCCTGATCGAGCTGGTGAACTTCCCTGACCCCGTAGAAATAACCGGCGGTCAGCAGGCCCAGGGCGGCAACGGCTGCCCAGAAGCCGACGGCATAGGGGTCTTTCATTGGCGCTGTCCCCTTGTTGTTTTTTTCTGAGCATAGCAACGCCAATGAAGCTCATAGTGTGCCGCTCAGCGTTTATTTCTGAGGGCCACGTTGAGTTGATCGATGGTCATGATCCAGTCCGAATCGGCAATGTATTCGGCCTTGAGGAAGGCGCGCTGGGCATCGCTCCAGAACGGCGCGTCGACCAGCTTGATTTCGTTCTTCAGCGGGGAGTGACTGGTGAGGAACTGCTGGATGCTGGTGGCATCGGAAGGCAGGCCGAGTTGCTCGAACAAGGCGGAGAATTCGTGGTGGGACAGGTCCATGTGGCACTCCTTTGGGCGGGTTGATAAGGGATTGATTGCCTGAAGGAGTGAAAGTTTAGGCCAGGTAAGTTGTGGTGTTGTTTAGGGCCTCATCGCTGGCAAGCCAGCTCCCACAGCACCCTGTGGGAGCTGGCTTGCCAGCGATGGCGGCCTACCAGCCACCACCCAGTGCCAGGAACAACCCGATCTGCCCCATCGCCACCTGGGTATTCGCCGTCGCCAGTTGCGCCCGCATATCGGTATAGGTCCGGGTTGCCTCCAGATCCGCGAGGAACGACGCCCGTCCGGCCTGGTAGAACCGGTGCGTCTGGTCCGCCGCCAGCTTCGCCGAGCGCTCCGCCTCTTCCAGCGCATCGCGCCGATCCAGCAAGGCGCTGTACTGCGACAGGCTGGTCTGGGTTTCGCGTATGGCGTTCAGCACCACGCCGTCGAAGTTGGCCAGCGCCGCCTGGGTGCCGGCCTCGGCTTCGCGGATCCGCGCCCGCGAGCCATTGGTCGGCACCGTCCAGGTCAGCAGCGGGCCGAAGCCCCAGCGGTTGGTTGCCGGCTTGCCGAGGTTTTCCAGGATACCGATGGTGCCCACCTGCGCGCCGATGCTGATATCCGGATACAACTGCCCGGTCGCCACGCCGATGGTCGCGGTGGACGCCGCCAGCATGCGCTCGGCCCGGCGTACATCCGGGCGCCGCTTGAGCAACGCGGCGCCGTCACCCACCGGCAACACCCGGGCGATATGCGGCAGCTCGGCGCAATCGGCAGTCCCCGCCGGAAGCTGGTCCACCGGTCTGGCCAGCAGCATGGACAAGGTGTACAGCCCCGCGTCCCGCGCCGCCTGGTAGCGCGGCAACTCGGCGCGCAGCGACTTGAAGCGGGTCTCGGTACGGGTCACCTGGGTTTCATCGCCACGCCCGGCATCACGCAGGCGCCGGGTCAGGCTGACGCTCTGGTCCTGCAGGTCCAGCGACTCGCGGGCGATGTGATATTCCTCGTTGGCCGCGCAGACCTGGGTATAGGCCCGCACCACATCGGCCACCACGGTGATCCGCGCTGTATCTGCCGCGGCCTGCACGGCGTCGGCATTGGCCTGGGCCGCCTCGACGCCACGCTTCAACGTACCCCACAGGTCGAACTGGTAGGACGCGCTGATGATCGCCTCGCCGATGTTCGCCACCGGCACCTTGTCCGCCAGCAGGAAGGCCTCGCCAGACTCCTGCAGGCGCTGCGCGCCGAGCTTGACGCCACCGTTGAAGCCGCCTTGCGCCTCGGCTTCCTCGACCTGCGCCCGGGCCCGGGCGATGTTCGCCGCTGCCACGCGCAGTTCGCTGTTGGCCGCCAGCGCCTGGTTGACCAGGGCATCCAGGCGCTCGTCACGATACAGCCGCCACCAGTCCTTCGGCACCGGCGCCGAAACCACGCTGTCGGCGTCGGCGCGCAGTTGCCCTTGCAGGTCATTACGATTGAAGGCGGCCTTCTCCGGCAACCGGTAATCCGGCCCGACCATCTGGCAGGCCGAGAGCAGCAGGCTCAAGCCAAGCAGCGACAGCCTTTTCATTGCCGGGTGTCCTCGATGATCGACACCGTGGCGGTGCGTCCGGCGATCAGGCGGAAGTCCGCCGGTACTTCGTCGAAAGCAATGCGCACCGGAATCCGTTGCGCCAGGCGTACCCAGCTGAAGGCCGGGTTGACGTTGGGCAACAGGTTGGCGCCGCTGCTGCGGTCACGGTCCTCGATACCGGCAACGATGCTCTGCACATGGCCGCGCAGCCGGGTGTTGTCGCCCATCACGCGGATATCCACGGCCTGCCCGACATGGATGCCGGAGAGCTTGGTTTCCTCGAAATAGCCATCGACGTGATACGACTCGCTGTCCACCACCGCCAGTACCGGACGCCCGGCACTGACGAACTCGTGGGCGCGCGGCGCGCGGTCGTTGAGGTAGCCGTTGACCGGGCTGCGGACCACCGAACGGTCAAGGTTGAGCTGCGCCGCATCCACGGCCACCTGGGCCTCGTCCAGCGCCGACTGGGCGCGGGCCTGGCGCGACTGGCTCTCTTCCAGTTGCTCGGCGGCGACCAGGTTGCCCAGGCCCTTGTTGCGCCTGGCTTCGCGCTGGGCCTGGGCCAGGCTTTCCTTGCGCTCGGCCAGTGTCGCCTGCGCCTGGCGCAGGGCCAGGCGGAAGCGGTCCTGGTCGATGGTGAAGAGCACTTCGCCACGCTTGATCGGCTGGTTGTCGCGCACCGCGACCTCCTGGATCAGGCCGGAGACATCGGGAGCGATCTGGATCACGTCGGCACGGATATGCCCGTCGCGGGTCCAGGGAGCGAACATGTAGTACAGGACCATCTGCCAGACCAGCACGGTCGCCAGGGTCACAACCAGCAGCGTCAGGACCACACGGCCCAGGGTCAAAAACGGTTTCTTCATGGCAGCATCAGGCTTCGGCAAAAGTGGTCCAGCGTGCCAAGGAGCACGGCGTAGAGCGCAACGTTGAACAACGCCCGGTGCCAGACCAGGCGGTAGAAGTGCAGGCGGTTGAGCACTGCGTGGATGCCGAGGAACAGCAGGTAGCTGACCAGCATCATCACCAGCAGCGTGGGCAGGAATACCCCGCTGATATCCAGTTCACCGATCACAGGGGTGCTCCGTCGAGGCCATAGGGCAGTTGCGATTGCGGATCGGGCTCCAGCACCACCTCCACACCCGGCAGCAACGCCAGGCGCAGGCCGCTGAGGGCATGGAGCAAATGCAGGCGCGCTTCGGCGCAGCCTTCCATGGCGTCGAGATTGAGGGCGCGACGGGCCTTTTCCATGCTGCCCAGCAACACAGCCGGGGCGTGCTGGCGCTCGCCGGCGTCAAGGCAGGCCTGGAAGTGGCCGCCGACTTCCTCGATGACGTTTTCCAGCGCCGCCCGAGGCTCCGGGGTCGCCCGTGGCAGGTAGGCGAGCAGGTCCAGCAGGTTAAGGCCCACGCGCAGGTCCCGCAGGGCCGCGCCGCTGTCCTGGCCGGTCTGGCTCAGGCGTGGCAGGTGCTGCATCAGGCGGTCGAGCATCTGCACCCCGAGGCGGCGGTGTTCAGCGAGGGTGGCTGGGCGGGTCATGCCGACGATGTCGCGCCAACTGAAGCGCGTCAGGCGCCGGGCCGCCAGCTCGACGCCGAACGGGCGCATCACCAGTGTCCAGATAAAGGCGAACAGCAGGCCCACCGGGCCGGCGATATTGGCATTGGCGAAAGCGAGGAAATCCGCGTCGTAAGCGCCCTGGATGCTGATGAAGGAGGCGGTGTTGACGATGGTCAGCAAGGTGCCGAGGTAGAACTGCGGCTGCACGGTCAGGGTGCCGACGCAGATGAAGGGCACGGCGAAGGCCAGCACCAGCATGGGGAAGTCATGCAGGTTGGGCAGGACCAGGAATAGATACAGGCTGGCGAACACCACCGACAGGGTGGTCCAGAAGAAGAAGCGGTAGATCTGCGGCGCCGGGTCGTCCATGGCGGCGAAGAAGCTGCACGCCACTGCCGCGAGGATCACCGCGCTGGCGCCATCGGCCCAGCCCAGGGCGATCCACAGGCCGGTGGCCACGGCGATGGCACTGAAGGTGGAAAACACCGAATACAGCATCAGGCCGCGATCGAAGAAAGGCGTCAGGCGGCCCAGGCGCCAATGGCGATACACCGCGCGCCAGGGCGAAAGGTCTTCATTGGCGATGGCGTGCTTGAGGCTGCAGCAGTCCTGCCACAGGTCGATCCATTCACCGAGGCGGTAAAGGGCGTTGGACAGCAGCAGCCCGGGGCGCTGGTCGAGTTCGGCGACGCTGGGCTGCAGGCGTTCGAGCTGGTCGCGCAGGGCCGCCCAGCGCGCTACCGGGGCTTGCGTCGCGGTACTCTTCAGCCATTCGCGCGCCTGTGCAAGAAGCCCTTCCAGTTGCGCGGCCTGCTCCGGTGCACGGCCTTCGAGGGCGAGCAAGGCGTCATCCAGGGCATCGACCACCGGCAGCAGGTGGATCATGCGCCCACGCAGCTCGCGGGCGTTCTTCACCGTCTGCGGCCGCGCCCCTTCGTGGGATAGCTGGCCGATCATCATTTCCAGGGTGTTGAAGGTCGCCACCATCGAACCGCGCAGGCCGGCCACGGTGTCGGCAGGCACATTGCGGGCAAGAAAGATGTCGCAGTAGTCGATGGCACTGCCGAACCAGTTGCCGGTGGCGCCAACGAATACCGGGGTCAAGCGGCGCGGCCAGAACACCGCACCGACCACCGCTGCACAGACGATACCCAGGCAGATTTCCTGGGCCCGGGACGAAGCGATGTCGAACACCGCCTGGGGATTGTCCACCACTGGCAGGGCGATCATCGGCAGGGTGTAGCCGGCCAGCATCAGGGTGTAGCTGTTGGCGGTGCGCAGGTGCAGGGAGAGGAACAGCAGGGTCGCGGTCCACAGGGCCACGGCCAGGGTCAGCAACACCGGCGCCTGAACCAGCAGCGGCACCAGGAACACCGCCCCGGCGGCGCCGAGCAAGGTGCCAACGGCACGGTACAGGGCCTTGGAACTGGTCGGCCCGACAAAAGGGCTGGAGACGATATAGACAGTCGCCATCGCCCAGTAAGGTCGTGGCAATTGCAGGAGCAGGGCGATGTACAAGGCGATCATCGATGCGGCGAAGGTGCGCACACCGTAGAACCAGTCGCGCGCGGGCGGCATCGAGCTGAAGAAGTGCTTCACAGGGGAAGGCCCGGCGAACGTTGCGCCGCCTCTTCGAAGGCCTTGACCACGCGCAGGGTGGCCTCCAGATCTGCCGCGCAGACGTCCTTGAGCACGTCGCGACGCAGGCGCACCAGTTCGCTTTCGATGGCTTCGGCCAGGCTGCGGCCTTCGTCGGTCAGGGACAGGGCCTTGGCCCGGCGGTCACCTGGATCTTCGCAGCGCCGGACATAACCGGCGCTGCATAGCTGGTCGAGCAGACGCACCAGCGACGGGCTTTCCACCCCCACCGCCTGGGCCACCGCGACCTGATGCACACCGTCACCAAGGCGCAGGATCATCAGCAGCGGTACGGCGCAGGCCTCGCTGATGCCAAAGCGCGCCAGGGTGGTCTGGCAGATGCGTCGCCAACTGCGGCTGGCCATGACCATGCCGCTGCTGGTGTTCATTTGCAGTGCTTCGAGCTTCATCGGGGAATATTCATAGTTTGCTAACTATTAATATCCTTCGAAGGTGCGGGGAGCGTCAATAGCCGTCTGGGAGAGATACCGATCTACGCGTACCTGTGGGAGCGGGTTTACCCGCGATTGCGATGGTGAATTCACTATTGCAATCGCGGGTAAACCCGCTCCCACAGGGACCACGGTGTTCTTGCTAGGTACGCAACTGATCCTCGACCTTCATCGCCAACGCCAGCGGGCTGCCCAGGCCGATCGCCTGGTCGCGCCAGAACAGGTAGCGCAGTTCATTGCCCCCGGTCTGGAAATGCAGGGCCAGTTCTTCCGCCGCCTGCATCACCCCGGCCACCGCCGCCAGTTCCAGCCAATACACCCCGGCACGGCTGTCCTTGTCCACCTGGAGCCCGTGCAGCAAGCGATACCCCGCCTCGAAGCGACACCGGGCATCTCCGCGCTGCGCGCCGCGCATGAACCATTCATAGGCTTGTCGCGGGTCCATCTGCCAGGGGTTGGAGTCGCTGTCGCTGTCGCAGACCTCTTCCTCGTACAGGTCTCCCAACGCCGCTGCCGCCTCCGCCAGCCCCGCCTCGAAGGCATGCCGGTAGTACTCGGCGGCGTTGGCATAGGCAACCTGCACACCCTTGCCGAAATAGTGCTGCTGGCCGAGGTTGAACCAGGCCACCGCACTGCCCTGCAACGCCGCCATGCGCAGCAGGTGCCCGGCCAGCACCGGATCGGCGCGCCAGTAACGGCCGTTGAGCCAGATCCAGCCAAGGTCGTTGAGCGCCGCCACGCTGCCATCCAGCGCCTGCCTGCGCAGGTCGGCATACACCGTCTGCAGGTCGTGCGCTTCGTCCAGCAGGCTGACCAGGCTGAAGCTTTCCCCCAGCGCCGCGCGCTGCGCCGGCATGCCAACACCGCTGTAGAGGCGCCGCACACGGGCAGGCCCGGGCGCAGGCATCACACGCTCCGGCAACAGGCGCCCGAGCAGAGAATAGATATTGCTGGCAGCAGACATGTTCATCCTCATGGAACCGCCCTCCTTCTTGGCTTCCTTCTGGGCGTCGAGGCGTGATTGTGCGCAGCGTCACGACAAAACCTGTCGCGAACACGTTCGTCGGAGCGATTCAACGGTTCATCCTTGAATGGATAAATTAATGGCAAATTGCCATATCATGTGGCGAATACCCTGCTTTTGCCGCAAGCCTAGACAAGGACTCACCGTTTTGCCCTCCGCTACCACACGCGCCACCCTCAGTCGTCAATGGGAATTGCTGCGCCAGTTGCCCAGCCGCTCGCCGGGCATCACCAGCGCGGAGCTGGTGATGCGCCTGAAGGACGCCGGCTTCACCATCAGCAAGCGCAGCATCGAGCGCGATCTCAACGAGCTGTCGTTGATCTTTCCGCTGGAGCGCAACGACCGCAGCATTCCCTATGGTTGGTATTGGGCAGCGAATGCCTGCGTAGAGTTGCGTGGCCTGAGCGTCAGCGAAGCACTGAGCCTGGCGCTGGTGGAGGAAGCCGTGCGGCCGCTGCTGCCCGGCAGCATGCTCAAGGGCCTGGATGCCCGCTTCGCCCATGCCCGGCAAAAGCTCGAAACCCTGTCGGCGCAAAACAAGGCCGCGCGCTGGCTGGACAAGGTCGCCAGTGTGCGGCCGGAGATGAACATGCGCGCGCCCGAGGTGCCGGACAACATCCTTGAAACGGTGCAAAAGGCGCTGCTCGACGAGCATCAGTTGCAGGGCCTGTATTACTCGGCGCATAACGATCGCACCGTCGACCTGACCCTCAATCCGCTGGCCCTGATCCAGCGCGGCCAGGTCGCCTACCTGATCGCCACGGCCCAGCCCTACAGCGATATCCGCCAGTTCGCCGTACACCGTTTCCGCCACTTGAGCGTGCTGGACAGCCCGGCCCTGGGCCTGGACGACTTCGACCTGCAAGCCTACCTGCGCAGCGATGCCCTGCAGTTCGGCAGCGCGGAGAAGATCGAGCTGCAGGCCTGGGTCAGCGACAACCTCGCCCGACGCATGCAGGAGACGCCATTGTCACCGGACATGCAACTGACCGACCTGGAACACGGCCACCGCCTCCAGGCCACGGTCAGCAATAGCTGGAGCCTGCGCTGGTGGCTGCTGAGCCAGGGCGATGAGCTGGTGGTGGAACAGCCGCCGGCCTTGCGCCAGTTGATCTCGCAGACCCTGAGCAATGCGGCGGCGGCGTATCAGCAAGACTGATTCAGCGCTGCATGCCCCAGCGGCGCACGGTCACGCGCTCCAGCGCGTTGAACACCAGGCCTTCCACCAGCAGGCCAATCAGGATCACCACCGCCAGCCCGGCGAAGACTTTGTCGGTGTACAGCTCGTTGCGGTTCTGGAAGATGTACCAGCCCAGCCCGCCCTTGCCGCTGGTAGCGCCGAACACCAGCTCGGCGGCGATCAGCGTGCGCCAGGCGAAGGCCCAGCCGATCTTCAACCCGGAAAGAATCGACGGCAGCGCCGCCGGCACCAGGATATGCAACACCAGGCGCAGCCCGCGCAGGCCGTAGTTGCGCCCGGCCATGCGCAGCGTCTCGTTGACCCCGAGGAACCCCGCGTAGGTATTCAGCGCCAGCGCCCACAGCACCGAGTGCACCAGGACGAAGATCAGGCTGTTCTCGCCCAGCCCGAACCACAGCAGCGCCAGCGGCAGCAGGGCGATGGCCGGCAGCGGGTTGAACATCGAGGTCAGGGTGCCGAGCAGGTCACGGCCGAACTGGGTCGAAACCGCCAGGCTGGTGAGGCCGAAGGCGAGGATGATGCCCAGCACATAGCCCTTGACCAGCACCACCAGCGACACGCCGACCTTGGCCGGCAACTCGCCGCTAATCATGCCGTCCCACAGGGCCTGGGCGGTTTGCAGGAAGGTCGGCAGCAGCAGGTCGTTGCCCTGGTAGCGGGCGGCGGCTTCCCAGAGGATGGCGATCAACAGCAGGATCACGCTCTTGCGCAGCCAGCCGTGTTGCCACAAGCGCTGGACCAGCGGCAGCTCGCGCTCCAGCGCGACGCCGTCCCATGGCTGCAGGGCAATTTCGTATTCCCGACGCGGGGAAGATTGGATCGTCATGACAAGGCTCCCGGTCAGTAGGCGATACGGATATCGGTGAAACCCAGTTCGGCATCGGCGACCGGCGCCTGGCCGTCTTCGAACAGCAGGCTATGGATACGCCGCGCGCTGGCCTGGAAATCGGCGCCGCCGAGGCTGTGCAGGTCGTACTGATGGCTGTGGATCTCGGCACGCACGCGGCCCGGATGGGGCGACAGCAGGAGGATACGGTTACCCACCACCAGCGCTTCCTCGATGGAGTGGGTGACGAACAGCAGGGTAAAGCGCACCTCCTCCCACAGCGCCAGCAGTTCTTCCTGCATCTTGCGCCGGGTCAGGGCGTCGAGGGCGGCGAAGGGTTCGTCCATCAGCAGGATCTTCGGCTGCATGGCCAGGGCCCGGGCGATCGACACCCGCGCCTTCATACCCCCGGATAGCGTGTGCGGATAAGCGTCGGCGAAAGCCGCCAGGCCGACCTTCTCCAGGTATTCCAGGGCGCGCTGCTCGGCCTCGGCGCGTTTGAGGGTGCCCGAGACCAGCAGCGGGAACATGACGTTCTGCTTCACCGTCTTCCAGGGCGGCAACTGGTCGAACTCCTGGAACACCACGATGCGGTCCGGACCCGGCCCATGCACCGCTTGCCCTTGCAGGCGGATGCTGCCTTCGCTCGGCGCGATGAAGCCGCCGACCGCCTTGAGCAAGGTGGACTTGCCGCAGCCCGAGGGCCCGAGCAGAACGAAGCGGTCGCCCTTGTCCACTTCGAAACTGACCTGGTGGGTGGCCCGCACCACGCGCTGCGCGGTGCGGTATTCCAGGCTGAGGTTATCCACCTGCAACAACGGTGGGGTGTCTACTCGGCTCAGCTTGCTGGCCGTGTGGCCTTGCAGTTGGGCGGTCATGAACTCAGCTCCCCTGAAGCGGCTTTTCATCCTGGAAGAAGTAGTCCTTCCACGACTCGGGTTTGTGCTTGATCGCACCGACGCGGTAGAGGAACTCCCCCAGCTTGTAGGTGTTCTTCGGCGTAATGGTGAATTCGTACTTCGGGTTGTCGATGATCTTCAGCAGCTCGTCGCGGCTGATCTTGGCCTTGGTCACGCGGATATAGGTGTCGGCCGCCGCGGCCTTGTCCTTCTGCGCGAAATCCGCCGCTTCGGCGAGGGCATCGACGAAGGCCTTGTAGGTTTTCGGGTTGTCCTTGCGGAATTTTTCGGTGGTGAACAGCACGGTCGGCGAGTTGGGGCCGAGCAGCTCATAGGTATCGAGGACGACATGCACGTCCTTGTTGGCCAGCGCCTGCTCCTGGAACGGCGGGTTGGAGAAGTGACCGTTGAGCTCGGTGCCGCCGGCGAGCAGCGCGGCAGTGGCGTCCGGGTGCGGAACGGCCAGGGTGTACTTGTCGAGACGGTTGTACTCCTTGTCGCCCCACTGCTGGGCCGCGGCGTACTGGAGGAAGCGCGACTGCACCGAGACACCTACCGCCGGCAAGGCGATGCGGTCTTTCTCGCTGATGTCGGCGATGGTCTTCACGTTCGGGTTGCTGCTCAGCAGGTAGTACGGGAAGTTGCCGAGCGAAGCCACGGCCTTGACGTTCTGCCGGCCGTAGGTGCGGTCCCAGATGGTCAGCAGCGGGCCGACGCCGGCACCGACGATATCCACCGAGCCGGAAAGCAGCGCGTCGTTGGTCGCGGCGCCACCGGAAAGCTGGGTCCAGTCCACCTTGATATCGATGCCTTGTTCCTTGCCGTGCTTCTCGATCAGGTTCTGGTCACGAACCACGTTGAGCAACAGGTAAACGATGCCGAACTGTTCGGCGATACGGATTTCGCCTTCGGCCTGGGCCGTGGCCGGAGCGACGAGGCTGCCGGCGATCAGGCTGGCGCTCAGGCCGATACCGGCCGCGAGGCGGCTGAGAGTCTTGCGCATGATGAGTCCTCGACGGATCAGAACGGGGCGTCGCCCTGGATAGTGGTGCGGTACAGCTTGCGACGCAGGTGCGCCGGGCAGCCGGTGGCAAGGTGGATCAGCGAGCGGTTGTCCCAGAACACCAGGTCATGGGGCTGCCACTGATGGCGGTAGATGTTCTGCTCAAGCACGCTGTGGGCGTACAGCTCGGCGAGGATCTGCCGGCTTTCATCCTCGGGCAGACCGACGATGCGGGTGGTGAAGCCTTCGCTGACGAACAGCGCCTTGCGCCCGTTTTCCGGATGGGTGCGCACGACGGGATGGATGACTTCGGCCACCTGGGCCAGTTGCTCGGCGGTCAAGGTCGGGCGCCAATTGCCTTCGAACTTGGTCTCGCTGTAGCGCGCGGTGTAGGAATGCGCCGCCTGACGGCCTTCGACCGCCTTGCGCAATGCTTCCGGCAGGCCGTCCCAGGCCTTGTGCATATCGGCGAACAAGGTATCGCCGCCTTCACTGGGCAGTTCCTGGGCATGCAGCATCGACCCCAGGCTCGGCAGTTCCTTGTAGGACAGGTCCGAGTGCCAGAACTTGCCGGCATCGCCGAGGCCGATGTTCTGGCCGTTCTCGACGATGTTGGAAACGATGAGGATTTCCGGATGATTGGCCAGCAGGAACTGCTTGAGTACATGGATCTGCAGCACGCCGAAGCGACGGCTGAAGGCAATCTGTTGTTCCGGGGTGATGCGCTGGTCGCGGAAGACCAGGACATGATGGTCGAGATGGGCCCGGTGGATCTTGGCGAAGTCTTCGCCATTCACCGGTTGCGCCAGGTCCAGGCCGATGATCTCGGCGCCGACTGCGCCGTTGAAAGGCCGGATCTCGAAGGGTTGCTGCTGTGCGCTGTCGATGGACGACAAGGCGTTGGAGGCCGCTGACATGTTTAACTCCCGCGCAGAGCGCGCCCAATGGAGCGCGCATCGATCAGAAACTCACGGTTTCGCCGTGTTGGTTCGTGTTCGTGCGGCGCGCCGATTGGTCGGCAGGTACGCAGGGGATTGACTATAAAGGCATAAGAAAAATTATTTAAATACCTTTAAGAAATAAGAATATTCGGGTTTTTGGGTGGTCTTGAGGGCCTCATCGCTGGCAAGCCAGCTCCCACAGGTCCAGCGGTGCATGCGATCCTTGTGGGAGCTGGCTTGCCAGCGATGAGGCCCTCACGGTCACTCAAACAGCCAAACCATGCGCGGTAGCCTGCAACCCCGCCAACACCAGCCGCTGGTACACCTCTTCCTTCAACCCCTCCGGCTTTTCCAGCCCCATCCGCGCCAACTGCGCCGACCAGTCCTCGGCCGGAGGCGCGTCCAGCGCCGCCTTGCCCAGTTCCAGCGCTTCGCTGAGCTTGAATTTGCTCTTCAGCCAGTTCAGCGCCCGCAGCAGGTCCCGCTCCTCGGCCGTGAAATCACACCCCAGCGGATACTCCGGGAACAACCGCGCATGCCGCCCGCGCAGAGCCTCCAGGCGCTCCGGGGTGTTGTCGCAGTAACGCGGGTCCAGCTCGAAGCCCTCCGGCAATTTCCCGGCCTTCTTGGCCTGGGCCAGCAACTGCGGCTGGAAGCGTGAATCACTGATCGCCAGCAGCCGGGCGATCACCTCGGCGTCGGTCTGCCCGCGCAGATCGGCGATACCATATTCGGTCACCACCACATCGCGCAGGTGCCGGGGAATGGTGCAGTGGCCATAGTCCCAGACGATATTCGAACTCACCTCACCGCCCGCTTCGCGCCACGAACGCAGGAGCAGAACCGAACGCGCGCCCTCCAGCGCATGGGCCTGGGCGACGAAGTTATATTGGCCACCGACGCCGCTGAGCACCCGCCCGTCCTCCAGCTGGTCGGCCACCCCGGCGCCCATCAAGGTCATGGTGAACACTGTGTTCATGAAGCGCGCATCGCGGCGCTGCAGGCGCTTGAGCGCTTCCTGCCCATACAGCTCGTTGATGAAGCTGATCGCACCCATGTCGATGCGCTTGCGCAGGGCCAGCGGCATCTCGCGCAGCCGCTGATAGAAGGCCTGCGGCCCGAGGAAGAAGCCGCCATGCACCAGCACGCCGTCCTCGGTGTCCGCCGCGCCCGTGTTGGCCGCCTGCTGACGCACCGCATCGGGGTATACCGGACGGCGGATGATGCCCGCCTCGAACAACGCCAGCAGGCCGTTGACCAGCATCTCGCTGCAACCATAAAGCCCCCTGGCGAAAGGCATCACCCCGCCCTCGCGCTCGATCAGCCCATGCCAGGGCGCCAGGCGCAACTCGCCGAGCAGCGCCTGGTAGGCTTCGTTGTCCGCCTGCCGGGCCAGCAAGGCCGCAGTCAGCGCATCGCCCATGGCGCCAATGCCGATCTGCAGCGTGCCGCCATCGCGCACCAGGGTGCTAGCGTATACGCCGATCAGATGATCCTGGGTGCTGACCGGCATGTTCGGCGTGGAAAACAGTCGGGTCCGCTCGGGCTCGTCGATCAGCAGGTCGAACTGTTCCCGCTTCAGCTCTGAGGCGCCCGGCATATAGGGCAGGCCGGCATGTACCTGGCCGAGCAGAAGGATGGTTTCACCGGCAGCGCGGCGGCGCTCGATCATCGGCAGGAGGTCGAGGGTGATGTCGGGATTGCAGCTCAGGCTCAGGTGATCGGGCCGCTCGCCATCCTCGGCGACGATCTGGGCGATCAGGTTGAGGCCCTTGGCATTGATGTCCCGCGCCGCATGGCTGTAGTTGCTGCTGACGTAGTCCTGCTGCGCCTGCGCGCTGTGCAGCAGGCTGCCGGGCTGCATGAAGAACTGTTCGACACGGATATTGGCCGGCAGGCGGCTGGCACGCAGGTCGCGCAGGTAATCCAGCTCCGGGTAGTCGGCGAAGATTCGCTCGACGAAGGGTTCGAGAAAGCGCCGTTGCAGGCCATCGCCGAGGTCGGGGCGGCCGAGCGACAACGCCGTATAGATCGTCAGCCGACGCTCCGGCAGCTCGCGAATCCGGGCATACAGCGCATTGACGAAGCGGTTGGGCTTGCCCAGGCCCAGTGGCAGGCCCATGTGAATGTGGGCCGGTAATTGCGCCAGTACCTGATCCACTGCGGCTTCGATCGAATAGATGCGCACGCTGTCGGCTCTCCGTCGGATTCGTTGAGTACAGCTTGGACCGAAGCGACGTGCAAATTACTGCACAGCCCGGAAACGACGAAGCCCGCACAAGGCGGGCTTCGAGGCGGGAAGCGCGGAGGCTTACAGGCCGGACATCTTCTTGATGGCGCCTTTGAGGTCGTCATCCGAGCAGTCGGCGCAGGTGCCTTTGGGTGGCATGGCGTTGATGCCGGTGATGGCCTTGGCGAGGATGCCGTCCAGACCACCCTGGTGGTCGGCGCGCTCTTTCCACGCGGCGGTATCGCCGATCTTCGGCGCACCCAGCAGGCCGGAACCGTGGCAGGCGTTGCAGTGCTTGGCGATGATTTCATCCGGGGTCTTGGCGCCGCCGCCACCTGCGGTAGCCACGACTTCCATGCCCTTGCACTCCTGGCCCTGGACGCAGACCTGACCGACCGGTTCCAGGCGCTTGGCGATATCGTCGTTGGTTGCAGCCTGGGCACTGACTGCCCAAAGGGCCACTACGGTAGCTGGTATAGCCAGCATTTTCTTGATTGGATTCACACGTACACCCTCATGGTGGCTAGTCACGCCCGCGGCCACGGATTCGCAGGCGGCGCAAGTATAGCGGGAACCCTGACTCACCGGAACAACCACATTAAATAAAGGGCTTTATCCGCGACAATCAGCCGCGCCACCCTGACTGTCAGAAGTTCGCCGGGGTGGCGGCGCTGATAAGCCGGGCCGGCTCATCGAAGGGGTTGCGAAAACGGTGTGGCTTGGTGCTCTCGAAATAGTAGCTGTCGCCGGCCTCGAGGATGAAGGTTTCCAGGCCGACGACCAGCTCCAGCCTGCCTTCGAGGAGGATGCCGGTCTCTTCGCCGTCGTGGGTGAGCATTTCTTCACCCGTATCGGCGCCCGGCGGGTAGATCTCGTTGAGGAAGGCGATGGCGCGGCTCGGGTGGCCGTTGCCGACCAGCTTCATGGTCACTTCGCCGTCCGAAATGTCGATCAGTTCGTGGGCCTTGTAGACAATCTGCGTCGGGATCTCCGGCAGCAGGTCTTCGGAAAAGAACTCCATCATCGACATGGGAATACCGCTCAGCACCTTGCGCAACGAGCTGATCGAAGGGCTCACGCTGTTCTTCTCGATCATCGAGATGGTGCTGTTGGTGACACCCGCGCGCTTGGCCAGCTCCCGCTGGGAGAGGCCCCTGATCTTGCGAATGGCTTGTAGTCGTTCACCGACGTCCAATGCTGGAGCCTCCTGACGAATGAATGGGGGTCGAAAATGTGCGCCATCATCGCAACAGCGTTCAGTATTTACAACACTTCGACCCGCAGCTCGTCAGTGATGGCGCTACTCTCCGGTATAGACCAAAGGCACCCGCCGCAGGTTGCAAAAGATCTGGTAGGGGATGGTGCCGGCCTGGCTGGCGACATCGCTGGCCAGGACGCGCTTGCCCCACAGCTCCACGCTACTGCCGAGGCCGGCTTCGGGTACGTCGGTGAGATCGATGCAAAGCATGTCCATCGACACCCGGCCTATCAGCTGGGCACGCTTGCCGGCTACCAGCACCGGCGTGCCGGTCGGGGCATGGCGCGGATAGCCGTCGGCATAGCCCATGGCGACCACGCCGACCCGGGTCGGACGCGGGCTGACGAAACGCGCGCCGTAGCCCACCGGCTCGCCCGCCGGCAACTCGCGCAGGCTGATGACCTTCGATTCCAGGGTCATCACCGGCTGCAGGCGCGCGGCTTCGGCCTGATCGGTATCGAACGGCGTGGCACCGTAGAGCATGATGCCCGGTCGCACCCAGTCACTCGGCACCTGTGGCCAGCCAAGCACGGCGGGTGAGTTGCGCAGGCTGGTTTCAGCCTTCAGGCCCTGACGCGCTGCGTCGAAAACCGCGACCTGCTCGTTGCTGGTGTTGCTGTCCAGTTCGTCAGCGCGGGCGAAGTGGCTCATCAGGACGATCTTCGCCACCTTGCCGCTGGCCTGCAGGCGCTGGTAAGCCGCCTGGTAGTCCCGCGGATGCAGGCCGACGCGGTGCATGCCGGTGTCCATCTTCAGCCAGACCTGGATCGGCCTGGCCAGGCTGGCCTTCTCGATCGCCTCCAGTTGCCACAGCGAATGCACCACGCACCAGAGGTCGTGCTGGACGATCAGTTCCAGTTCGCTGGCCTCGAAAAAGCCTTCGAGCAGCAGCACCGGAGCCTTGATCCCCACCTCGCGCAGTGCCAGTGCTTCCTCGATGCAGGCCACGGCAAAACCGTCGGCCTCCGGCTCCAGGGCCAGGGCGCAGCGCAGCGCGCCGTGCCCGTAGGCATCGGCCTTGATAACCGCCAGGGCACGGGCCCCGGACAGTTGGCGGGCAAGGCGGTAGTTGTGTCGCAGGGCTTGGAGGTCGATCAGGGCACGGGCGGGACGCATGACGGCAGCCTTCTGGCAGTCTGTTCGTGGATGAAAAAGACCCGGTGCCGCAACGACACCGGGCAGAAGAGAGGAGGGTTACGAGAGCGCAGCGACCACGGACATTTCAACGAGGATTTCCGGCTCGCAGAGCTTGCTCTGCACCGTCGCCCGGGCCGGAGCCACGCCCTTGGGCAGCCATTTGTCCCAGACCGCGTTCATGCCCTGGAAATCGGCATCGATATCCTTCAGGTAGATGGTCACCGAGAGCAGGCGGGTCTTGTCGGTACCGGCCAGGTCCAGCAGGCGCTCGATATTGCCCAGCGTTTCCCGGGTCTGCTGTTCGATCCCGGCGTTCATGTCGTTGCCCACCTGGCCCGCGAGATACACGGTGCCGTTATGGGCAACGATCTGGCTCATGCGTTCATTGGTGAGCTGGCGCTGGATTGCCATGCTTGGCGGTCTCCTGAGTGTATCCGTAACGGGAAATGTCGAGCCCTTCGGGGCTGATCTGCGGCTTTTTGCGCGCCATCAGGTCGGCCAGCAAGCGACCCGAGCCGCATGCCATGGTCCAGCCGAGGGTGCCATGACCAGTATTGAGGAACAGGTTGCGGAACGCTGTCGCGCCGACGATCGGCGTGCCGTCCGGGGTGGTCGGGCGCAGGCCGGTCCAGAACTCGGCCTCGCGCAGGTTGCCGCCCAAAGGATAAAGATCGTTGACGATCATCTCCAGCGTTTCGCGCCGGCGCGGGTTCAGCGACAGGTCAAAACCGGCGATCTCGGCCATGCCACCAACGCGGATGCGGTTGTCGAAGCGGGTGATGGCAACCTTGTAGGTTTCGTCGAGGATGGTCGAGGTCGGGGCCATGTCCGGGTTGGTGATTGGCACGGTCAGCGAGTAGCCCTTGAGTGGGTACACCGGCGCCTTGATGCCCAACGGCTTGAGCAGTTGCGGCGAGTAGCTGCCCAGGGCGAGCACGTAGCGGTCGGCGGTTTCCAGCTTGCCGTCGATCCACACGCCATTGATGCGATCGCCGGCGAAGTCGAGGCGCTGGATGTTCTGGCCGAAGCGGAACTCGACGCCGAGCTTGACGGCCATCTCCGCCAGGCGGGTGGTGAACAACTGGCAATCGCCGGTCTGGTCGTTGGGCAGGCGCAGGGCACCGGCGAGGATATCGGAGACGTTGGCCAAGGCCGGCTCGACCCGGGCGATACCGTCGCGGTCCAGCAGCTCGTAAGGCACGCCGGCCTGTTCGAGTACGGCGATGTCCTTGGCAGCGTTGTCGAGCTGGGCCTGGGTGCGGAACAGCTGGGTGGTGCCGAGGCTGCGACCTTCGTAGGCAATGCCGGTCTCGGCGCGCAGCTCGTCAAGGCAATCGCGGCTGTATTCGGACAGCCGGACCATGCGTTCCTTGTTCACGGCGTAACGGTTGGCGGTGCAGTTGCGCAGCAGCTGTGCCATCCACAGGTACTGGTCGATATCGCCGGTGGCCTTGATCGCCAGCGGCGCATGACGCTGCAGCAACCACTTGATGGCTTTCAGCGGCACGCCAGGCGCGGCCCAGGGCGAGGCATAACCTGGCGACACCTGGCCGGCATTGGCGAAACTGGTTTCCATGGCCACCGCCGGCTGGCGGTCGACCACAACGACTTCGAAACCTTGCCGGGCCAGGTAGTAGGCACTGGCGGTTCCGATCACACCGCTACCGAGTACCAGAACGCGCATGTTGTAAACCCTCGAGGCGGCGCACCGCACAATCTTGTGAATGGCATGGATGAGCGCAGTTTAAAAAACTAGAGGCAGTGCATTTCACTATATAAAAACCTATATTTGGCGAGAATTCTCGGCAAAGTCGGCTTTTACAAAGGGGCATCCACTATGAGAACCCAGCACCAAAGCAAGCGCGAGCTGGACAAGATCGACCGCAATATCCTGCGGATACTGCAAAGCGACGGGCGTATTTCCTTCACCGAGCTGGGGGAAAAGGTCGGCCTGTCGACCACCCCGTGCACCGAGCGGGTACGCCGGCTGGAGCGCGAGGGCATCATCATGGGCTACAACGCCCGGCTCAACCCGCAGCACCTCAAGGGCAGCCTGCTGGTGTTCGTCGAGATCAGCCTGGACTACAAGTCGGGCGACACCTTCGAGGAGTTCCGCCGGGCGGTGCTCAAGCTGCCCCATGTGCTGGAGTGTCATCTGGTATCGGGGGATTTCGACTACCTGGTGAAAGCGCGGATTTCCGAGATGGCGTCGTATCGCAAGCTGCTCGGCGACATCCTGCTCAAGCTGCCCCATGTGCGGGAGTCGAAGAGCTATATCGTGATGGAAGAGGTGAAGGAGAGCCTGAGCCTGCCGATTCCGGATTGATCTTGCGGGCCTCATCGCTGGCAAGCCAGCTCCACAAGGTCCGCGGCGACGCTGAACCTGTGGGAGCTGGCTTGCCAGCGATGAGGCCCGAAGCCTTCACACAAGCACCTGCCGGGTAGTGGCAATGAACTGATGCACCAGGCGCTCCGCCCCCGGGTCAATCATCTCCTCCGGCGCCCGCCCCCGCGGGCATGGCAAGCGCGGCGTGGTCCCGAACAACCGGCAGATCAACGGCCGTTCCTCATACACCGTGCACCCTTGCGGCCCCAGGTGCACACAGTTCAGTTCGGCCAGCGCCGCCTCCTGCTCCTCGGCACTCTTGCGCGGCAGCCGGGCCATTTCCTCGGTCGATGTGGTCACCGGCCCACAGCAGTCATGACAACCCGGCACGCACTCGAAGGACGGAATCTGCTCACGCAGAAATCGGATTTTGTGACTGTTGCAGGCCATGGAACGGAACCGCCAAAGGAAAGAAGGCCGCTATTTTGCCCGACGGTTGCCTGCGCCCGGAAGCACCACCTATGCTGCCCGCCTTTCTACCCATTACCCCGGGACGACACTAAATGCATACCGCTTCCTACTACGCCGCCAGCAGCGTCCCACAGCCGGACTACCTGCGGCTGGACGGCGAACAGCGCTGCGACGTCTGTGTGGTCGGCGGCGGCTATTCCGGCTTGAACACCGCCATCGAACTGGCCGAGCGCGGCTTCAGTGTGATCCTGCTGGAAGCACGCAAGATCGGCTGGGGCGCCAGCGGGCGCAATGGCGGGCAGTTGATACGCGGGGTCGGCCACGGCCTCGAGCAGTTCGAGCCGGTCATCGGTGCCGACGGCGTCAAGCAGATGAAGCTGATGGGCCTGGAGGCGGTGGAGATCGTCCGCCAGCGGATCGAGCGCCACGGCATTGCCTGCGACCTGACCTGGGGCTATTGCGACCTGGCCAACAAACCCCGCGAATTCGACGGCTTCGCCGAAGAGGCCGAAGCCCTGCGCGCCCTTGGCTACCGCCACGAACTGCGCCTGGTACCGCCGGAGCGGATGCATGACGTGATCGGCTCGGATCGATACGCCGGTGGCTTGATCGACATGGGCTCAGGGCACCTGCACCCGCTCAACCTGGCGCTGGGTGAAGCGGCCGTGGCCAGCGCGCTCGGCGTGCAGGTTTTCGAACAGTCGCCGGTCACCCGCATCGACTATGGTCCCGAGGTCAAGGTCCACACCGCCCAGGGCAGCGTCCGCGCCGCAACCCTGGTGCTGTGCTGCAACGCCTACCTCAATGACCTGAACCCCGTGCTCGGCGGCAAGGTACTGCCAGCCGGCAGCTACATCATCGCCACCGAGCCGCTGGACGAGGACCTCGCCCGGCAACTGCTGCCGCAGAACATGGCGGTCTGCGACCAGCAGGTGACAGTGGATTACTTCCGCCTTTCGGCCGACCGCCGCTTGCTGTTCGGTGGCGCGTGCCATTACTCCGGGCGCGATCCGCAGGACATCGGCGCCTACATGCGCCCGAAGATGCTCAAGGTGTTCCCGCAACTGGCGGATGTGCGTATCGACTTCCAGTGGGGCGGAATGATCGGCATCGGCGCCAACCGCCTGCCGCAGATCGGCCGCCTGCGCGAGCAGCCCAATGTGTATTACGCCCAGGCCTACGCCGGACACGGCCTGAACGCCACGCACCTGGCAGGGCGGTTGCTGGGCGAGGCGATCAGTGGGCGGGAGAGTGGGCGTTTCGATCTGTTCGCCCAGGTGCCGCATATCACCTTCCCGGGCGGGAAGCATTTGCGCTCGCCGTTGCTGGCGCTGGGGATGTTGTGGCATCGACTCAAGGCGCTGGTTTGAGCTCTTCAATGTTGCTGATGGCCTCATCGCTGGCAAGCCAGCTCCCACAGGTATCGCGTGCACCGCAGACCCTGTGGGAGCTGGCTTGCCAGCGATGAGGCCATCAAAAACGCCACAAGACTTCACTCGCGCCAGAACGGCTTGAGCCCCTCCTCCACCGCATCGGCCTTGCTCAACCCGATGTCCTTCAACTGCGCAGTCGTGAGTTCCAGCAACGCCTGTCGGGTTTTCCAGCGATGCATCCACAAGCGCACGGTGCCCATGAACCATGGCCCGCGCAGCCGGGCGTTGCGCTGCGCCCGCTCCACTTCGCTGCCATACAGTTTCAAGCGCACATCGCTCAGGCCGTTCATCGCGTCTTACCTCCAGGGTTTGTAAACCGTGAACACAGGATGCGCGTGTGGCGAAAGACATTACAGATTCAAACTATCGGAATTTTCTTCATACAGATTTCTACATTTCCTCTCTGAATGATGTATTTTTCCGAAATCTGTACTGGTTATTTCCTACAGCATTTTCCCGGAGTACGACCCATGACCCTGTACGTCAACCTCGCCGAGCTGCTCGGTGCCCGTATCGAACAGGGCCTTTATCGTCCCGGGGACCGCTTGCCATCGGTTCGGGCCTTGAGCCTGGAGCATGGGGTCAGCCTGAGTACGGTCCAGCAGGCATACCGCCTGCTGGAGGATAACGGCCTGGTGGCACCACGCCCGAAATCCGGCTATTTCGTGCCGCAGCACCGCACCCTGCCCGCCCTGCCGGCAGTCGGCCGGCCAGCCCAGCGGCCCGTGGATATTTCTCAATGGGAACATGTGGTGGAGCTGGTACGCAGCGTGCCGCGCAAGGACATTGTCCAGCTCGGCCGGGGCATGCCCGATGTCAACAGCCCGACCCTGAAACCCCTGCTGCGCAGCCTCGCCCAGCTCAGCCGCCGGCAGGACATGCCCGGCCTGTACTACGACACCATCAGCGGCACCCAGGCCCTGCGCGAGCAGGTCGCGCGGCTGATGCTCGACTCCGGCTGCACCATCGATGCCGCCGACCTGGTGATTACCACCGGCTGCCATGAAGCGCTGTCGGCCAGCATCCGCGCGGTGTGCGAGCCGGGCGACATCGTCGCGGTGGATTCGCCGAGCTTCCATGGCGCCATGCAGACCCTCAAGGGCCTGGGCATGAAGGCCATGGAAATCCCCACCGACCCGCTCACCGGCATCAGCCTCGAAGCCCTGGAACTGGCCCTGGAGCAGTGGCCGATCAAGCTGATCCAGGTGACGCCGAGCTGCAACAACCCGCTTGGCTACATCATGCCCGAGGCGCGCAAGCGTGCCCTGCTGAGCCTGGCGCAGCGCTTCGACGTGGCGATTCTGGAAGACGATGTGTATGGCGACCTTGCCTACACCTACCCTCGTCCGCGGACGATCAAGTCCTTCGACGATGACGGACGCGTCCTGCTCTGCAGTTCCTTCTCCAAGACCCTGGCTCCTGGCCTGCGCGTCGGCTGGGTGGCGCCTGGGCGTTACCTGGAGCGCGTGCTGCACATGAAGTACATCAGCACCGGCAGCACCGCGACCCAACCGCAGTTGGCGATCGCCGACTTCATCGAGGCCGGCCACTACCAGCCTCACCTGCGACGCATGCGCGCCCAATACCAGCGCGGCCGCGACCAGATGATCGACTGGGTAGCCCGCTATTTCCCCGAAGGCACCCGGGTCAGCCGGCCCCAGGGCAGCTTCCTGCTCTGGGTCGAACTGCCGGAAGAGTGCGACACCCTGAAACTGAATCGCCTGCTGCTCGAGCAGGGCGTACAGATCGCCATGGGCAGCATCTTTTCCGCGTCGGGCAAGCACCGCAACTGCCTGCGCATGAACTACGCGGCGCGGCCGACCCCGACCATCGAGGCGGCGGTGCGCAAGGTCGGGGAAAACGCCATTCGTCTATTGGGCGAGGAAGCGAAGCTCGGGTAACGTTTCGCTGTTTAACGCGGTCTACAGTTCAACTGCCCCGCGATCACGGAATCCACCCTTGACCCATCATCGGCTCCTGCCCCTTCTACTTGTCCTGTTGCTGAGCCTGGGCGGCTGCGCCAGCGTCAGCGTACCCCGCGACGTCAGCCAGGCGATCCCGGCCAGCGAATCGGCCTTCGGCCGCTCGGTGCAGCGCCAGGCCGAAGCCCATGAAGGGCGCTCGGGCTTTCGCCTGCTGCCCAACAGCAACGAAGCCTTCCGCGCCCGCGCCGAACTGATCCGCAATGCGCAAAGCAGCATCGACCTGCAGTACTACATCGTTGCCGACGGCCTCAGCACGCGGGCGCTGGTCCATGAATTGCTGGCCGCAGCCGACCGCGGCGTGCGCGTGCGCATCCTGCTGGACGACACCGCCGCCGACGGCCAGGACGGCCCGATCGGCGCCCTGGCCGCTCACCCGAACATCCAGATCCGCGTGTTCAATCCGCTGCAACTCGGGCGTGCCACCGGCGTCACCCGGGCCATGGGCCGGCTGTTCAACCTGTCGCGCCAGCACCGGCGCATGCACAACAAGCTCTGGCTGGTGGACAACAGCATGGCCATCGTCGGTGGGCGCAATATCGGCGACGCCTACTTCGACGCCGAGCCCAACCTCAACTTCACCGATATCGACCTGCTCGGCGTCGGCCCGGTGGCCGAGCAACTGGGGCACAGCTTCGACCAGTACTGGAACAGCGCCCTGAGCAAGCCCATTGGCGACTTCCTTTACAGCCAGCCCGACGCCGACGATCTGCGCGAAAGCCGCCAACGCCTGGAGCAATACCTGGCCGAAGCACGCACCCAGCGCAAGGCGCTGTACGACCGGCTGATGGCCTATCGGACCCAACCGCGCCTGGACACCTGGCGCAACGAACTGATCTGGGCCCACGGCCAGGCGCTATGGGACGCACCAAGCAAGGTCCTGGCCGACGACGAGCCCGATCCACAGCTGCTGATGACCCGGCAACTGGCGCCGGAGCTGAACGGGGTGCGCAAGGAACTGATCCTGATCTCCGCCTACTTCGTGCCCCGCGAGGAAGGCCTGCTGTACCTGACCAGCCGTGCCGACGCCGGGGTTCAGGTCGACCTGCTGACCAATGCCCTGGAAGCCACCGACGTCCCGGTGGTCCACGGCGGCTACGCGCCCTATCGCCGGGCGCTGCTGGAGCACGGCGTGAAACTCTTCGAATTGCGCCGCCAGCCCGGCGACCCGAGCCAACCGCGTTATGGCTTCAGCGGCGCCTCGGACTCCAGCCTGCACAGCAAGGCCATTGTCTTCGACCGCCAGAAAACCTTCATCGGCTCGTTCAACTTCGACCCGCGCTCGGTGCTGTGGAACACCGAGGTCGGAGTACTGGTAGACAGCCCCGAGCTGGCGCAATACACCCGCGACCTGGCGATCCAGGGCATGGCACCGGCGGTGGCATACCAGGTGGAATTGCGCGAAGGCAAGCTGGTGTGGGTGACCGAGGACAATGGCCAGCGGCATGTGCTGACCACTGAGCCCGGGGGGTGTGGCGAAGGTTCAATGCATGGATCGCCAAGGCGGTGGGGTTGGAGAAGATGCTTTAGGGTCGACGTCGATTCAATCCAGCCGCCAGCCTTCGTCGCCTTCGACCAGGGTGCCGCCGTGACTGGTGGTGTCACCCAAACGGGCGACGGCCTTGCCCTCGATCAGGGTGTCGGCCGAGCCGGTCTGGATGACCGCGCCGCAACTGATCGAATCGCCCACGCGGGCGATGGGCTTGCCGTCGAGACGGGCGTCGCTTGCGCCGGTGACAACGTGGCCAGGGCCGTGGATGGGGCAGCGGTGTTGATGGCCCAGCAGGACGACTGGTTTCATGGGTGGGTTTCCTTGGTCGAGCGAGCGGTTTTCAGGGTGCGGTCCTTGATTCCAGATCCATATTGGCGGGCCATTTGACTTTGGGGGCCAGCAGCAGGGCGGCGTTGTACCAAGGGATATCGTTGTGATCTTTCGGCGGACCGGGTGGCGGCAGGGCATCGGGGCCTTGCTGCATGTAGGTGCAGATGTAGGCCCAGGCATGGGCGTCGGCGCCCATGGTGGTAAGGGGGAAGCGGTCGATGACTTCGTTGGTGCCGGGTTTGACGATGGAGAGCACTACGCCGCCCTTGATGACGAGTCCGCCTTGAGCGGTTGCGCCGCGCTTCAGCCAGCGTTCGGCTCGGACTTGGGACCAGTCGTAGGCTACTGGTTCAACCCGCCAGCGTTCGAAGGGGTTCCACCAGCGGTAGTTGAAGTTGTAGGCGTAGATGCGATTGCGAGTGCGGTTGAAACGGAGCGGCAAGTCTCGCGGAGATGCTACATCGAGTTTCCAGAAGAGTGAGATTGACCAAGCTCCAAAGGATAAACAAAAAAGGAATACCATCCAAAGTTCGGCGTTGAGTCCCGCCCCAATGGAGGAGAAAAGCCATGTAAGAGCAACCATCAATATGCCCATACTCAGCGCAAACCATATCATTACGCCTCTGATAAGAGCCGATGCACGCGGAAGCTCAAGAAAAATATCACTTTGATAGTTGGGCACATCAAATCCGAGGGCCGGAAATACAACAGGAAGCTCGTCTGGGCGAGGCAGGTCCTCCCGCCAGCCTGAACAAGGCGGAATTAGTTCAGGTTTTCTCATACGGCTTACCACTTCGCTGGCCCAGGGATTTTGTCTTCTTTTACGATAAATCGGGCTACGCCTAACTCATCTCCTTTGTCTGGCCAATACGACACCTCAAGTTCCAGGGCGTGAAAGTCAAGAACACCCCAGTAAACAATCGAGCCATTGATCTCGAGCGTGTTGGACTCTACATCGTGTTTAACGACCGGAAGTGATGTTTTAGGGTCATAGCTTGGTCGCTTCCATGAAATTGGAGGTGGCAGAGGTTCTTCAGTCCCATCTGTCTGCCCTCTAGCGACTGTCCCTCCTGACGATTCACCTGGCCGGTACGCCAACAACGACCATTCATAGCGCGACTTGTTAGCGACATACCCGGGTAGGACAAATCTGTAGTCGATGGTTCCGCCTTGCCTTGGTACGCCGGGAGCCGGTCTATGGACGCGATAGGTCACATCAAGATCCGCTCTCAAGCCAAGCAGAGCAGCATTCAAAGCGCCAATTGCGGTGTCCGTGTCCTGCCATTCGGCCCATCGGCGATGCTCTATCGGTAAACCCCAGCGCGAGTGCCGAGCCCACAGCTCAAGTGGCTGCGACTCTTCTCCTTTCCCCCATACCGACAGCCCATAAGCAACAAACCCTGCAAGTACAGCGAATGCGAGCGGGACAAGTAGTACACCTGCTGCCCAAAGGGAGCCAGCAACTCCAAGTCCTGCGGAGCCTATTGCGAAAGCCGCCGCCCCTGTGTAGAGAAAACTTGCCTTCCTATCGCCTATCCCACGTGTGCGTCCAGCTGCCAACGCGTACTGAATCCCCTCCATAGCAGTGGCCACGGCCGCAATCGCACTGCCAAACTGCAGAATTCGCGACCCCACCCCGGCCTCCGCAGGCCCCTGAAACGTACGTACATTTATCTCCCAGCTAGGCCGAAACGCCTGAATCGTCCCCCCAACCAGCTCAACCCCCACCCGAGATTCCCCACCGACGCCGCCATGAACGCGGCCACCGCTTCGGGCCGTTCATCTCCAAACGCCTCAAGCATGTTCTTGTAGGTAGTGCGCAGCGCATCCTGCTGGAACCACAGGCTTCCCAAGGCCAGCCCCAGGTTGAAGGCGCCTTCACCGCCTCTCATGGCGGCACTGCGCATGCTGCTCATGGTCTCCCGCACGTAAAGGCGGGCGACGTCGGCATCGAGGCTCAGGTGACGGGTGAAATCCTGCATCCCGCCCTTGAGTGCCCCAGTGTCGATACTGACCGGACGCAGGGCATCATCGATGCCGTCGCCAACGCCGTCCCGCAGTTGCTCCAGACGCGCGCTCAGCTTTTCGGCGCTTTCCATCGTCCAGAGCTTTACGTAGATCAGCTTGTCATCCAGGTCTGCCAGCGCCGGGGTGAAGTGCCCGCTCAGCAGCATGGCCCGCACCTTGCCCGCAGCGGGGTTGCGGAATTTTTCGTTGAGCTTGTCGAGATAACGCTCGGTCCCTTCATAGAGCGTTTCATTGAGCAGCGTGAGGTACTCGCCCACCTTGAGCGCTACCGTGACCTGGGTGACCTCCACTCCGGAGAAGCGCAGCCAGGCCTCCCGGTGCAGATGCCCGACCAACGCCCGGGTGTTCTCGGAAATATGCTTGCCGAGGACGTTGCTGGCCGTGGCCGCACCACCGAGCAACTGGCCGGCGGCCGTTTTCACGGAGTCCCTCATCAACTTGGTGCCCTGTTCGGTCGTGATCAGGGTCTTGATGCCGTGATAGATCCGGGTCCGCTCATCGTCAACCAAGGACTTGTGGATCTGTTCGAACACGCCTGGATCCTTCGCGTGCAGGGCCTGATGGAGCAAGCTGCTCTGGTCCTCCAGTTGCTGCTTCCAGAGCTGCTGGGTGGACTCCAGCCTGTTCTCGTCGATAAGCCCGGTCGGCCCGCCGGAGAGACACTGGCCGATCAGGCAGATGAAGCCCATGACGGATTCGTCGTGGCGATCGATGTAGTCAAACCGGCTGGCCAGCCTGAACGCCGGGCTCTGGAAGTGCCGGACGTAGATCTCGCCGGCATCGTCGATAAGCCGTTGCCAGGCGGCGAGGGTGTTGTCGAATTCGCGCTGGAAGTCCGAACGGGCCTTTTCGTCGTAGCGGTCATCAAGGCGCTCGGCAGCCTCTTCCTGCATGCCTGGGGTCAAGCGCTCGGTTACCCCTTCGACATCGACCTTCGGCAGGACCGACTTAGCGGCAATATGGGTTTCGTTGCGGTAGCGGGCGTACTCGTCGCGTGCACTCGCTTCTGCTGCAGCCAGCTTTTCCGCTCTCTGCGCTTGAAACTCGCGAATCCCCAGCAATGCCTGCGACGTCAGGTGCTCGAAGCTCCGCTGCGGCTCGGCCCGCCATTCCAGCATCTGCTGGTAGCGCACCATGCGCTGGGCATTGCACTCCTGCACCATGCCGATCGGGTCGGGCAGCACCAGGGCCAGCACACCGTTGGGCAGCTTTTCCCGCTGGATCACCGTGCGCACATGGTTCCTCAGGGCGTTCAGGCGGTGATTGCGTCCGTAAAAGCCATGCACGCTGTAGAAGTCACCGGCCATGGGCTGGGCGTATTCGAGGACCTTCTCCATTTGCAGTTCATGTTCGGTCATCGCCAGGCCGATGCTGGCGGGGTCTTCGCGGGCGGTCTTGAGGTCAAGCTTGTAGAAGCGCTCCTCCAAGCTCATGCCGTCGACCGTACCGCCGCGCAGGTAACGAGTGAGTACGTGTTTCGGCCAGGGATCGTTGGCGATGGCCAGCCAGGCGGTGGTGTACTTCTTCGTATCGAAATTGATGAAGGAAGCAGGGATATCGTGGTCGTGCTTGATGCAGGCCATGCTCAGGGGCAGGGGTTCCTCGCGGGAGGTCTGGTACGGCGGCACCTGGCGCAGCGCCCCCTCGGGAGTGATCTGATAGGCCTGCCATTCCTTCCTGTCGAGCATGACGTAGAGGAAACCCCGGCGCAGGATGCGCGGCTGGCTGTCACGCAGGGGCACGGCCTTGACCTTGGGGTCACTGGCCAGCGGCAGTGCCTGGGTGTGCCAGGGCTCCGGGGCATAGGCGGCGCGCAGGGGCAGGACGGGCAGGCCGACACGCTCGCAGGCCCGGCAGGTGCGCAGGGGAATGGGCCGGGCCTCGCAGGTGGCCAAATGAAGCTCGGTGCTCATGAGTAGTCCTTTGCAAGAGGCAGGCTGTAGACGATCCGTTTCCAGGTTGCTTCGCTGTAGGTGGCGAAATGGCTTGGCAGGTCGAGGCTGCCGGCGCGGGCCTGGGAGATGGCCTGCTGGATATCCGGATGCTGCGGCAGAAGGGGGTGCATGAACACCCGGTGCAGGCTGAGGGAGATACGGTCGCTGCTGTTGTGGAGACCGAGTTGGCGGGCGTCGCGGATCAGGCGGAAGCCATGCACGCTGGCCTGCTCCGGCAGGATGCCAGGGCCTTTCCAGCGCCAGGGGGCAAAGCCTTCGTGGAATGTCAGGGCATGCCGCCAGATGCCCAGGAGTGCATTCACCTCAGGTGCCAGTTGCTGGGTTTGCCTTGCCCGCTCGGAAAGGTCCGGATCGCAGGCATACTCGGAGCTGCGCGCCACGGTGTAGGCACCCCAGCTGAGCGGCAAAAGCCAGTTCTGGATCGGACGCAATAAACAGCCCGCCTGCTTCTGCATCGCACACAACAGCAACTCCAGCCTCAGCGGTTCGAACCAGGCCGAAGAATCACCTGCCTCGTCGGCGGTGGTATAGCAACGGGCGGCGATATGAGCCGCGATGACCTCCAGCGGCTCCCGACTGGTCAGCCAGCCACAGATGTAGCGTTCGTCGTAGTTCAGGTCCCAGGCGGAATAGTCGGCGCTGAGGTCGAGATAATCCTTCGGCACCCCTTCCCCCGGCTTCGCCAACTGGATCAACGCCGGGCAGTGATCCAGTTCGTGGGACATATCCGGCCGCGGCACGCGGGTGACGGCTGCCTCGCCAAATGACCGGATCAGGGACGGCACGCTGAGTGGATGATCGAGCGCACATTCGGCCTGGCCATCCACCAGCAAGTAGAAGTAGTCGCCTGCGGTACGGTGTCGCCGTGCAAAGTCGATGACGGTTTCTTTGCTCATGGCCGGGGCTCCCTGCACTTCACCCCTTCTTCCTGCGCGACTTCGCTCGCCAGCACCAGGCTGTTGCCGGAGCCTCCGCCCGGCTTGGTCATCGGGCCGATAAGCGTGATCGCAATGCCGTCCAGGGTGATGCCTGACGCATCGATGCGCAGCGTGCCGCCCGGGCTCTTGATGACCACAGCCTCTGAGGAGTGGATTTCGTACACCTTGGTGTGCTGCGTGATGCGCTGGCCAGCCTGCAGATCAACCGTGCCCTGCACGCGCTGACCCAGATTGCCGCCGATCTCCACGCTGTGGTTGGCGGCGGTCTTGTCCAGACGGCTACTACCGACCTCTTCGGTCCGGTCCCCGGCGGTGCTGATGCTGTGGTTGCCACCGATGATCAGGTCATCGTCCTTGCCGATCTCATGGCGCCGGTTCTCCCCGATCAGCACCTGCTCGTCGTTGCCCACGGTGTTCTTGCGGTCGTGGCCAACGGTAAGGCTCTCGTCGTTATCCACCCGTTCGCTGCGGTCGTGCCCGATGTGGGTGGTTTCGTCGTTCCTGACCTCGTTCCTCTGGTTCCTCTGGGCATGGATGAACACCTCTTCCTGCCCGGCCTCGTCCTCGAAGCTCAGCTCGTTGAAACCATTGCCCTTGTGGGTCTGGCTCTTGAAGACCATTCGGGTCTTGTTTGCGGGCAGTTCGTAGGGCGGGCGCTGAAGTGCCGTCACGCACCGACCGGTGATCACGGGCTGGTCGGCATCCCCGTTCTGGTAGCTGACGATCACGCCCTGACCGATGCGCGGGATTGCCATATGCCCCCATAGCGCTCCGGCGATGCCTTGCGAAACCTGGATCCAGCAGGAGCTGTGTTCGTCGTTCTTGCCCACCCGGTCCCACGGGAACTGCACCTTCACCCGGCCGTATTCATCGCAATGGATTTCCTCGCCCGGCGGCCCCACCACCGTGGCCGGCTGCGGGCCGTCGATACGAGGTTTGGGCAGCGGTTCGGGGCGCCATTCGGCATCGTGTGGCACCAGGGTGGCGATGCAGGTGTAGTAGGTGCCGCAGTCGGCCCCGGCACTTTCCTCGGCCTGGCTGACGTACTGCTTGCCGCGGTGCTCCAGGCGCACCGGGCGCCAGCCGCGGTTCATGTTCTCGCGGGGGTGGCCGACCATGTCGAAGAACAGGCCCGGCACCAACCGAGCGTCGTCGCCCTCGGCAATGACCTGGCAGGCGTCACCGCGCAGGCCGAGCAGGCGGCTGCGGCTGAAGGCCTCGCCGGGCTTTTCTCCGCGGTAGCGACCGGGGTAGTCGTAGCGCTCGTAGTTGTCCGCCTGGTGCTCGAGGTCGGTGGCCTTGTACGTGCTCTGCTCGGTGTATCTCGGGTTCTTGAAGCTGTAGTCGCGCTGCACCTGGCGGGCGCTGCGCACGTTCTCGCTGTAGGTGAATCGGTGCAGCGCGGGGCCCGGGCGGTCGGCGCCGGGCTTGGGGTTGTATTCCACCGGCGGGCCGGGCTGCTTGCCGAAGATCCACAGGTAGTCGCAGTGGATCAGGCGATGGCCTTCCTCGCTGTGCAGAAAACCGTAGAAAAAGCCTTCCTCGCGCATGATGCGTTCGACGAAGTGATAGTCGGTGTCGCCGGCCTGCACGCAATACTCGCGCACAGTGTGGGCCTTGGCCGCGCGCAGTTCGTAGTCGAGGGTGAGGGCGTGCTTTTTCAGCATCACGTTGGCGATGTCGGGCACGCTGAGGGTCTGGAAGATGCGCCAGTCCGAGCACAGGCGCAGACGGGCCAGGCGCGGTTCGACCACAGCGCGGTAGCGCGTGCGGCGAAAGCCGGTTTCGCCCTGCTGGAAGGAACTCACCAAGCCATGGACATAGCGTACGGGCTGGCCGCCCTGCCAGAGGGTGAACAGCGCGGGGCGGTCGAGGATCTCGCCGAACTTCACGGCGGCATCGGTGCTGCTCAGGTCGACTTCGAGGCGAAAGGTTTCGGAGAGAGCCTCGGTGAGGTGGAATTCGACGACCTCGAATTCACCGGCTGCTGCGGTGAAGGTGAAGCGCAGATCGGATTGAACGGCCATGGCGGATGTCCCGGGGAACGAATTCCCCGGAATCCTGACTGCCGGCCAGCGGCTGAGATATAGGAAAAATCCTAAGCTAACGCGTGAAGCGTCCTTGCTTGCAAAAACACCTTTGCGCGATCAATCAGAGACGGCAACCGCCTCGAAAGCATTGGCCCGACGCGACAACAACACCAGGACCAGAGCCCCTACTGCCATGAACCACGGCAACGCATGCCCACTCAGCCACTGGCTCCCCGCCCCCGCCGCCAACGGCCCGATCAGGCAGCCAAGACCCCACAACTGCGCCACATGCGCGTTGGCCCGCACCAGCGCGTCATCGCGATAGCGCTCGCCGATGAGGATCAGCGACAGGGTGAACAAGCCACCGGCGCTGGCGCCGAACAACACCCACAGCGGCCAGATCAGCTGGGTTTGCAGGAGCAAGGGGATCATCAGGCTGGACACCGCCAGCGTCACCGCGCAACCACTGAACAAGGTGCGCCGGGACATGCGGTCGGCCAGGGCACCGATCGGCAGTTGCAGCACCGCATCGCCCACGACCACGGTACTGACCATGAACAGCGCGACTTCCGCAGTGAAGCCCTGTTGCAGGCAGTACACCGGCAGCAGGGTCAGGATCATTGCCTCGAATGCCGCGAACAGGGCAATCGCCCACGCAATCACCGGCAACTTCCGACAGAAGCCGAACAGGTCGAAGAAGGTCACGCTGGCCGCCTCGGTGCTCGGCGCACCGCCGCGCCCGAACAGCAGCAGCGGCGAGACAACCAGCAGGCCGACGCCGATCCAGAAACCGAGGTCGTCGTCCGAGCCCACCATGCCCAGCAACAAAGGCCCGGCCAGTTGGCTAAGGGCGTAGCTGCTGCCATACAGCGCCACCAGGCGGCCACGCCATTCCTCCACCACCAACTGGTTGATCCAGCTTTCGCCGAGGATGAATACGATGGTCAGGACCACGCCGATCAACAGGCGCAGCACCAGCCACACCGGATAGCTTGGCAACAGCGCCAAGGCACCGATGGACAGCGCGCCAGCCCACAGGCACAGGCGCATCAAGCCTGGGGTGCCGAAACGCGCCGCCAGGCGGCTGGCCAGGCTGGCGCCAAGCAATACGCCAATCGCCGGCATCGCTGCCATCACGCCGATGGCGAAGCTGCCGTACCCCCAGCCTTCCAGGCGCAAGGACACCAGCGGCATGCTGACCCCCAGCGCCAGGCCGACACTGAGCACAGCCGCCAATACGGCGAAGTAAGTCCCCCAACGCATCTCATCTCCCTCGAAGCATTTCCATACAGCACAGACGACACAGCCGGACCCGCCTGCTGGCAAGGTCCGGCTGCATGACCGGATCGAACTGACGCGGCCTTTCAGCCGCGCAGGGTGCTTACAGCTTGATCCAGGTAGCTTTCAGCTCGGTGTACTTGTCCAGTGCGTGCAGCGACTTGTCGCGGCCGTTGCCCGACTGCTTGAAGCCACCGAACGGCGCGGTCATGTCGCCGCCGTCGTACTGGTTGACCCAGACGCTGCCGGCACGCAGGGCTTTGGCGGTCTTGTGCGCCTTGCTGATGTTGGAAGTCCATACACCGGCAGCCAGGCCGTACGGGGTGTCGTTGGCGATGGCGACGGCTTCTTCGACGGTGTCGAAGGTGATCACCGACAGCACCGGCCCGAAGATCTCTTCCTTGGCGATGCGCATGGCATTGGACACGCCGTCGAAGATGGTTGGTTCGACATAGGTGCCGCCGGTCTCTTCGAGGATGCGCTTGCCGCCAACCAGCAGCTTGGCGCCGTCGGCGTGGGCGGACTCGATATAGCCCAGCACGGTGTTCAGTTGCTGGGTGTCGACCAGGGCGCCGACGGTAGTCGCCGGGTCCAGCGGGTTGCCCGGTTTCCAGGCTTTCAGGGCCTCCAGGACCATCGGCAGGAACTGGTCCTTGATCGAGCGCTCCACCAGCAGGCGCGAGCCGGCGGTGCAGACCTCGCCCTGGTTGAAGGCGATGGCGCTGGCAGCGGCTTCGGCGGCGGCCTTCAGGTCAGGCGCGTCGGCAAAGACGATGTTCGGGCTCTTGCCGCCAGCTTCCAGCCACACGCGCTTCATGTTCGATTCGCCGGCATAGACCATCAGTTGCTTGGCGATCTTGGTCGACCCGGTGAACACCAGGGTGTCCACATCCATGTGCAGGGCCAGGGCCTTGCCAACGGTGTGGCCATAGCCAGGAAGGACGTTGAGCACGCCAGCCGGGATGCCGGCATCCACCGCCAACTGGGCGATGCGGATGGCGGTCAGTGGGGATTTTTCCGACGGTTTCAGGACCACGGAGTTACCGGTGGCCAGGGCCGGGCCGAGTTTCCAGCAGGCCATCAACAGCGGGAAGTTCCACGGTACGATGGCGCCAACAACGCCCACTGGCTCGCGGGTGACCAGGCCGAGCTGGTCGTGCGGGGTTGGGGCGACTTCGTCGTACACCTTGTCGATGGCCTCGCCGTTCCAGGCCAGGGCATTGGCAGCACCCGGGATGTCGATGGTCGAGGAGTCGCCGATCGGCTTGCCCATGTCCAGGGTTTCCAGCAGCGCCAGCTCTTCGACGTTTTGCTTGAGCAGGCCGGCGAAGCGGATCAGGGTGGCCTTGCGCTTGGCCGGAGCCATGCGTGACCAGACGCCGGACTCGAAGGTAGCGCGGGCATTTTCCACGGCGCGCTGGGCGTCGGCTTCGTCGCAGCTGGCGATGTGCGCCAGCAGGCGACCATCCACCGGGCTGATGCATTCGAAGGTCTGGCCGGAAGCGGCCGCGGTGTATTCGCCGTTGATGAAGGCACGGCCTTCGATCTTCAGTTGCCGGGCACGCTCTTCCCAATCCGCACGCGTCAGGGTGGTCATAGCAAACTCCTCTTGTTGATGTGCAGCGTCGCACGAGAGGTCGTCGACACTGTCAGAAAATTCCGCCGGAGCTGTCATCGCTCTACAGCATCCGACACCCTAAACTACTGGGACCCGGATTATCAATATATTTGACATTAAGCTGCCAAAAGCCTAGTCATGTTCATTTTATTTAACAATCAGGTGAACCCGCGCCATGAACATCCAGCAGATCATTGATTTTGCTCAGGTCCTGACCGAAGCCGAGCGCTACCGTCCTGCCGCTGAAAAGATCCTCAAGGGCAACCCCGAGCAAGCGGTCTATAACCACTATTCCAGCCCGTGCGGGCAGTTTGCGGCGGGCGTATGGGAAGGCGAGGTCGGGCAATGGACGGTCAACTACACCGAGCATGAATATTGCGAAATCGTTCATGGCGTTTCGGTTCTGCGCGATGAGCAAGGTGAGGCCAAGACCTTGCGCGCTGGCGACCGCTTCGTCATTCCTGCGGGTTTCAAAGGCACCTGGGAGGTGCTGGAGCCGTGCCGCAAGATCTACGTGATGTTCGAGCAGAAGTAGATATGTAGCGCATGGCAGGGTGTGCGCTCCGGGATCATGGCCTTGTCCATCCGGACATCCACCTACAAGGAAGAAAAAGACATGACCAATGAAGAAGCAAAAGCTGCCCTGGCCAAGCTGATCGGCTGCGAATACACCGAAGCCATCAAGGCCGAGATCACCAGGCTGACCGGACGTGTCCTCGTCGTCGGCCCGAACGAGCCGCACACCAAGGAAATCAACAACGCGCGCATCCAGGTGTTGACCGACGACAAGGGTGTAATCACCGGCGTCTGCTTCGGCTGATCTTGCCTCGCAACAAAACGCCCGGTGCCATTTGGCACCGGGCGTTTTTGTTTTTTTGCGTCAAATCCCGGACACCCGGGACACAGGCATAAAAAAAGGGGTATACGGATTTAATGGTTGATGGGGCACCTTCACCCCATCAATCTGATACCACCCTCAGATGGTTGATAGATCGACTCCGTAGTTGAGTTCCTCTGCGAAGTCCGGCAGTCCGTAACCGATGGTTTTCTTGTAGAAAGGAGAGACCTTCGCAGTCGGTGCCTTCTTCTTGTGCTTCGTGGTGTAGAGCATTCGTGCCCGCATCACCTCGAAGGAGTAACCGCGCCCTTCACGGTTCTTGTCCTTGGCCAGTCGGTTGATGGACTCCGTGTAAGCGTTGGTGACGGGCATGTCCGTCTCGAAGTAGGTCATGGTCTCTTCGCGCCAGTTTCCCACTGCCCTGACCAGATCGCTCCAGACTTCCTTTTGGCCCTTCGGGATGGTGGCTATCCACTCGTCCAGGGCGGCTTCTGCCTGGAGCCGTGTGGTGGCGTCCCAGATGCCGTAGAAGCGCTCCTTGTGCTCGTAGGCGGCCAGCAGTTGCGGGAACGCGCCTGTCCAGGTCTCCATGATGAGGCGCTCCCGGTCTGAGACTTCGTGAGCGCGTTTCAGCAGGATTTTCCGGTCTCCCTTGAGAGTCCGGCTCTGGGACGGTTTCAGCTCCTTTCTGAGGCCCTTGCGCACTCTCTCTAGGGCATCGTTGGCCATGCGCACCACATGGAACTTATCGACCACGATACGGGCCTGGGGCAGCACAGCCTTGACCGCTGCCCGGTAGGGGTTCCACATGTCCATGCTGACGATCTCGACCTTCTGCCGGTCTTTCAGCTTCATCAGGTAGTTGGTCACCACGTCCTGGCGGCGGGTGGCCAGCAGGTCGAGCAGGGTTCGCTCCTCAATGTTGGTCAGAATGCAGCGGTAGCGCTTGTTCAGGTATAGCTCGTCAATGCCCAGGATGCGGGGCGTCTCGAAGCGGTGCCAGCGCCCCAGGAACTCGGCGCGGGCGTTGAAGATGTCGCGCACCGTCTTCTCGTCCAGGCCGGTCTGTGCCGCCACAAAGGTGTAGGGGTGGTTGAAGGATTCCTTCTCCACGTACTCATGCAGCCGCAGTGTCATACGGAATCCGTCCACCATCTCCGGTAGCTGGGGCCTGAATGTTGTCTTGCAGGCCCGGCAGGTGTATCGGCGGCGGACCACCCAGAGAGTGACCCGCTTGCCGTGGATGGGCAGATCACGATAGGGAACGTCACGCTTGCCGAACCGTACGAACTCACCCTGCACGCCGCATTCCTCGCAGGCGATGGGATCGGGCACGTCCACCTGGAAGTGCATTTCGTCGTCGGTTGATTTGCAGCCCAGTACTTGGTATTGCGGCAGGTGAAGGATGTTGTCGGGAAGTTCGGTCATGGTGTTGTATAGGCGTAGGTGTCAGTCAGATCCATCCGACTCGGCATTGGTGTTTGCTTTTTTACCCAACAAGCTGCTGGAAACGAAAAGTAAGGCACCGAGGACAATTGCAATATCAGCCAGGTTGAAGGCCGGCCAATGCCAGTCTCGCCAATAGAAATCAAAGGAATCCACAACATAGCCGCGAAAGACCCGGTCAATCAGGTTGCCCATGGCGCCACCGAGGATAAGACTGTAAGCGATGGCTTCTCCTTTATGACGATTTTCAAGGATCAGCTTGATCAGAAAAATCGAGACCACTACCGCGATTCCGATAAAAAAGTAGCGCTGCCAGCCTCCACCATTCGCAAAAAGACTGAATGCGGCACCGGTGTTCCATAGGTGCACCCAGTTAAAGAACGGGGTCACCGAAACATACTCGCCATAGGCCATTGATTGCTGCACCAGCCACTTTACAGCCTGATCAGACGCTGCCAGCAGGCCCGATATGGACAATAGGGCATACGGCGAGAGCTTTTTGCCAATAATGAGCATTATTTAACCCTTCAACGCCAAAATGCGTCTGGCACCGTTAAGTACAATGCCCCCGCGATGGTGCCGATAATCAGATCCGGATAATTGGAACCGGTCCACGCGACCAGGGCGCCGGCGGTGATGACCCCCAGGTTGATCACCACGTCGTTGGCCGAGAATATCCAGCTTGCCTTCATGTGCGCCCCGCCTTCCCGATGTTTGGATATGAGCAGCAGACAACTGGTATTGGCAATCAATGCGACGAATGCGATAGCCATCATCACCAGCGATTCAGGCTCACTACCGAATACAAAGCGTCTCACCACCTCTACGAGCACGCCCACAGCCAAGATCAGTTGCAGTACACCAGCAAGATGCGCGGCACGTACCTGCATTTTCACGCTATGTCCAACCGCATAAAGGGCAAGCCCGTACACCGCCGCATCGGCAAAATTGTCCAGGGATTCTCCAATCAGGCCGGTGGACCGGGCGATCAGACCGGCAGTCATTTCCACCACGAACAGAAGTGCATTGATGCCGAGCAACCAGCGCAGGGTCCCGGATTCTTGCTTAGCAGAAGCTGCCGAAAACTCGGCGGCCTTGATGGTCTCCGGATTTGCAGCGACGGTTTCCTGAAGCGAGGCGCCTAGCCCCAAGGTCTTCAGTTTCGAGGTGACGGGCTCGACCTCGCCGTCATGCACGACCTTCAGCCGGCGGTTCGACAAGTCGAAGGACAGCGCCCGAATCTCCTCAAAGCCGTTCAGGGCTAGGCGAATCATTCGTTCTTCTGATGGACAGTCCATCTTCGGCACGGCATAAACACTGACCCATCTCCCTGGCGCCTCGGAGGAGGCCTGTATATCGGTATCCGCTGCGGACGTTGCATCACCGCCACAGGCGCCACCACAGGATTTGCTCATGATACGACTCCACTTGAACAATGTTGTGGTACCATTTAAAACTATAAAGCTACTATAAGGTCAATAGAGTAAAGAATCCGTTGGGGAGGAGGCTGATGCGCATTGGTCAGTTGGCGCAGTTGGTAGGGGTCGAAACACAGACGATCCGCTTCTATGAACAGCAGGGCTTGTTGCCGCCGCCTGATCGGCAGGACAACGGTTACCGTGTCTATACCGAGAAGCATGGTGAGGGGCTGGCCTTCATCCGTCGCTGCAGAATCCTGGGCCTGTCACTGGCTGAGATTCACGAACTACAGAGCTATGAGGACGACCCTCATCAGCCTTGTACCGCCGTCAACGCCTTGCTCGATGATCACATCTCTCATGTGCGGTCGCAGATAACCGCTCTGCAAGCGCTTGAGAAACAACTCGTTTCACTGAGAGCGAGTTGCAACGATGACCGGGAAGTTGAGGCGTGTGGGGTTCTTGCTGGAATTAGCGAAGGAAACATGCACCAGCAGTAGGTGAAGCATCAACCAGATAATCCGATGAGATGCCGGTCTGTCTCACTCTCATGCAAAGGTAAGATCAACCATTTAATCCGCTTACCCAAAAAAAGCCCGTATCCGGAAGATACGGGCCTTTCCCGAAAACCAGACCAATTACTTGATCTTGGCTTCCTTGTACATCACGTGCTTACGGACGACCGGATCGTATTTCTTGATCTCGATCTTGTCCGGAGTGGTGCGCTTGTTCTTGTCGGTGGTGTAGAAGTGGCCAGTACCGGCGCTCGACACCAAACGGATCAGTTCACGCATGACGTTCTCCCTTAGACCTTGATGCCGTTACGGCGAATGTCGACCAGAACGGCATCGATGCCGCGCTTGTCGATGATACGCATGCCCTTGGCGGAAACGCGCAGACGCACGAAACGCTTCTCGGACTCGACCCAGAAGCGGTGATGCTGCAGGTTCGGCAGGAAACGACGACGGGTTTTGTTGTTTGCGTGGGAAATGTTGTTCCCGGTTACTGGACCCTTACCAGTAACTTGACAGACTCTCGACATGCCTCAGCCCTCTAAAACCACATGCCCAACCCGGCATGGGTTGGCCGCTTAATCTCTCAGTTTCTGGCGCCAGGCGCCGTGATTCTTCGGGGTCTTACCGGCTACACCCGAGGATGCTACACACCGGGCCCCTAGAAAAGAGCGCTGCTTTATACCAGAAAGACCAGAGCACAACAACAAACAATATCACTGCACCCTGTACCGCCCGGGCCCGCACGGCGTGGCAAACGGGCTGCACGGCAGTTTACCGCTCGTCGTGCGATTCGTTGAAAAAGATGTTGGCGATTTGTAATCCGGGGCACTAGGGTAGGTCTTTTCCAGACTGCACTGGCAGATGGGTCGTCGTTCAGCCTAGGAGTTATCATGCGCCCCGCCGTTCTATCCCTGTTGCTCGCCTCCCTGCTCGGCCCTGCCATGGCCCAGGCCGCCGCCCTCAGCGTATGCACCGAAGCCAGCCCCGAAGGCTTCGACGTGGTCCAGTACAACTCGCTGACCACCACCAATGCCTCGGCCGACGTGCTGATGAACCGCCTGGTGGAGTTCGACGCAGCGACCGGCAAGGTGGTGCCGAGCCTGGCCCAGAGCTGGACGGTATCCGACGACGGCCTGACCTGGGAATTCAAGCTGCGGCCCGAGGTGAAGTTCCATACCACCCCATACTTCAAGCCAGGCCGCACACTGAACGCCGACGACGTGCTGTTCAGCTTCCAGCGCATGCTGTACCCGGCGCACTCCTGGCACAAGATCGCCCAGAGCGGCTTCCCCCATGCGCAATCGCTGCAACTGCCCGACCTGATCAAGCAGATCGACGCCCCGGATCCGCTGACCGTGCGCTTCACCCTGAGCCACCCGGACGCCACCTTCCTCGCCACCCTGAGCATGGGCTTCGCCTCGATCTATTCGGCTGAGTATGCCGATCAGTTGCTCAAGGCAGGTACCCCGGAAAAGCTCAACAGCCAGCCGGTGGGCACCGGGCCGTTCGTCTTCAACCGTTTCCAGAAGGATGCGGTGGTGCGTTATCGGGCCAACCCGGACTACTTCAATGGCAAGCCGGCAGTCGATCCGCTGATCTTCGCCATCACCCCGGACGCCAACGTGCGCCTGCAAAAGCTGCGACGCAACGAATGCCAGATTGCCCTTTCGCCAAAGCCGCTGGACCTCGCTGCAGCAAGCGAGGACGCCAACCTCAAGGTGGAAAAGACCGAAGCGTTCATGACCGCCTTCGTCGCCATCAACAGCCAGCACCCGCCGCTGGACAAGCCGGAAGTGCGCCAGGCGATCAACCTCGCCTTCGACAAGGACAGCTACCTCAAGGCCGTATTCGAAGGCACGGCAGTCACTGCCAACGGCCCGTTCCCGCCGAACACCTGGAGTTATGACAAGTCGCTGCCGGGCTACCCGACCAACCTCGACAAAGCCCGCGATCTGTTGAAGAAAGCCGGCCTGCCCGACGGTTTCAGCACCACGATCTGGACCCGTCCGTCCGGCAGCCTGCTCAATCCCAACCCGAGCCTGGGCGCGCAGTTGTTGCAGGCAGACCTGGCCAAGGTCGGGATCAAAGCGGAAATCCGCGTCATCGAGTGGGGCGAGCTGATTCGTCGGGCCAAGGCTGGCGAGCATGATTTGCTGTTCATGGGCTGGGCGGGCGACAACGGCGACCCGGACAACTTCCTCAGCCCGCAGTTTTCCTGCGCTGCGGTCACCTCCGGGACCAACTTCGCGCGCTATTGCGACTCGCGCCTTGACCAGCTGATCAGCGCCGGCAAGACCACCACCGACCAGAGCGTACGCAGCCGCCTGTACCAGCAGGCCCAGGCGCAGATCCAGCAGCAGGCCCTGTGGCTGCCGCTGGCCCACCCGACCGCTGCGGTGCTGCTGCGCAAGGATGTGGAGGGCTACCAGGTGAATCCGTTCGGGCGGCAGGACTTTGCCGGGGTGAAGGTAGAGAAATAGCGGGTTATCTCCTGTGTCTGATCGGGCCTCATCGCTGGCAAGCCAGCTCCCACAGGTTTTGCGGCGCACGCGGTCACTGTGGGAGCTGGCTTGCCAGCGATGAGGCCATCGGCAACACCTCAGGACGGGTTACTGAAGAAACACCCCGCTCCAGCATCGACAACGGCTCGCCGTCGCCGATGATGAAGTGATCGAGCACGCGCACCTCGATGCTTTCCAGGGCATCCACCAGCCGGTGGGTCAGGCGGATGTCGGCCTTGCTCGGCTCGGGGTTGCCGGAAGGATGGTTGTGACACAGGATCAACGCCGCCGCGTTGTAGGCCAGGGCTCGCTTGACCACCTGGCGCGGATACACCGTGGCGCTGTCGATGGAGCCACGGAAAAGGATTTCGAAGCCTAGCGGCCGGTGCTTGGTGTCGAGGAACAGGCAGCCGAACACCTCGTTGCGCTCATGCCGCATCTGCGCCTTCAGGTAGGTGCGCACCGCCTCCGGGCGCTCCAGCGCCGAACCCCGCTGCAGGGTTTCGCCCAGGTGCCGACGCGCCATTTCCATCACCGCCTGCAACTGGGCGAACTTGGCCGGGCCGAGGCCCTGCCCCTGGCTGAAGCCACGCTGATCCGCCTCCAGCAGCCCGCGCAGGCCGCCAAAGCGCTGCAGCAGTTCCCGGGCCAGGTCCACCGCGCTTTTTCCACGTACGCCGATGCGCAGGAAAATGGCCAGCAATTCGGCGTCCGACAGGTTTGCCGCGCCCCGTTCCAACAGCTTTTCCCTTGGCCGTTCCGCCGCAGGCCAGTCCCTGATGCTCATCGCAAATCCCTCTGTCTGTCCGTTACTGCTTCCGGCGCTCTTGCTGGAAGCGGCGCTGTGCTACATTAGCCGCCACTTTTTGCACAGCGATTCGGCCTGGGGAGGCGTCGGCGCGGTGCACAACTTCCATCGGAAAAAGGCAGGCCTATGCAGCGGCTGTATCGGAAACGCATTGTTCTCGGCGTCGGCGGCGGCATTGCCGCCTACAAGAGCGCCGAGCTGGTTCGCCGACTTCTGGAACACGGCGCCCAGGTGCGCGTGGTCATGACCCGCGGCGGAGCCGAATTCATCACTCCGCTGACCATGCAAGCGCTGTCCGGGCACCCCGTGCACATGGACCTATTGGATCCCGCTGCCGAAGCGGCGATGGGCCATATCGAACTGGCCAAATGGGCCGACCTGGTGCTGATCGCACCCGCCACCGCCGACCTGATCGCGCGCCTCGCCCAGGGCGTGGCCGACGATCTGCTGACCACCCTGGTACTCGCCACCGACGCCACCGTGGCCGTCGCTCCGGCGATGAACCAGGCGATGTGGCGCGATCCGGCCACCCAGGCCAACCTCGATACCTTGCAGCAACGCCGGATCCAGGTCTTCGGCCCGGCGTCGGGCAGCCAGGCCTGCGGCGACGTGGGCCTCGGCCGCATGCTCGAAGCCACCGACCTGGCCTGGTGCGCCGCCGAGTGCTTCAAGCGCGAGTCACTGACCGGCAAGCACGTGCTGATTACCGCCGGGCCGACCCAGGAAAACATCGACCCGGTGCGCTACATCACCAACCACAGCTCCGGGAAAATGGGCTTCGCCCTGGCCGAGGCCGCAGTGGAAGCCGGCGCCCGAGTAACGCTCGTCACCGGCCCGGTGCACCTGCCCACCCCGGACCGGGTCACCCGGATCGATGTGGTCAGCGCCCGCGATATGCTCGCGGCCTGCGAGGCGGCAATCCCCTGCGATTTGTTCATTGCCTCGGCGGCGGTCGCGGACTACCGCCCGGAAGTCGTCGCCCCGCAGAAACTCAAGAAAGACCCTACGACCGGCGACGGCCTGCTGCTGCAGATGGTGCGCAACCCGGACATCCTGGCCACCATCGCCACCCGTCCCGACCGTCCGTTCAGCGTCGGCTTCGCCGCCGAGACCGAACACCTGCTCGATTACGCCGCCCGCAAGCTCAAGGACAAGAACCTCGACCTGATCGTCGCCAATGACGTGGCCAACCCCAGCATTGGCTTCAACAGCGAGGAAAACGCCTGCAGCGTGATCGACCGTCAGCTCCACGAAACCCTTTTCGCGCAGACCAGCAAGGGCAAGATCGCCCGCCAGCTGATCGCTTTCATCGCTGAACGCCTCAACCAGGTTTGATCCACATGCACGCTCTCCAAGCCAAGATCCTCGATCCACGCATCGGCGCCGAATTCCCGCTGCCGCAATACGCCACCCCCGGCTCGGCCGGCCTCGACCTGCGCGCGATGCTCAAGGAAGACACCCTGCTCGAGCCGGGCCAGACCCTGCTGATCCCCACCGGACTGTCGATCTACATCGGCGATCCGGGCCTGGCGGCCATGATCCTGCCGCGTTCCGGCCTGGGCCACAAACACGGCATCGTCCTGGGCAACCTGGTCGGCCTGATCGACTCGGACTACCAGGGCGAACTGATGGTGTCGTGCTGGAACCGCGGCCAGACCGCCTTCAATATCGCCGTCGGCGAGCGCATCGCACAGCTGGTCCTGGTGCCGGTGGTACAGGCGCATTTCGACATCGTCGAGACCTTCGACGAGACCCAGCGCGGCGCCGGCGGCTTCGGTCATTCCGGTAGCCATTGATCCGTTGATCACCCTCGACGGCCTGTCGAGGGCGAACTCTCCGCCGGAAAGGCCGTCCAAGCGTTCCATACGCCCGAAAGCCTTCGAGACTGGAGTCCCGTGATGAACGATATGGCCCAATTGATCCCCGCACTGCCTGACAGCATCTTCCGCGCCTACGATATTCGTGGTGTGGTCGGAAAGACCCTGCACGCCGAAACGGCTTACTGGATCGGCCGCGCCATCGGCGCCCAGAGCATCGCCCAGGGCGAGCCGAACGTTTCCGTCGGCCGTGATGGCCGCCTGTCCGGTCCGATGCTGGTGGAACAACTGATCAAGGGCCTGGCCGACGCCGGTTGCCAGGTCAGCGATGTCGGCCTGGTGCCGACCCCTGCCCTGTACTACGCGGCCAATGTGCTGGCCGGCAAGTCCGGGGTGATGCTCACTGGCAGCCATAACCCGTCGGACTACAACGGCTTCAAGATCGTCATCGCCGGCGACACCCTTGCCAACGAGCAGATCCAGGCCCTGCTGAACCGCATCAAGAACGAGGACCTGCCGCGCGGCGCCGGCAAGGTGGAAAAGGTCGATATCCTCCCGCGCTATCACCAGCAGATCGTCGGCGACATCAAGCTCGCCCGGCCCCTGAAGGTGGTGGTGGACTGCGGCAACGGCGCCGCCGGGGTCAACGCGCCACAGCTGCTGGCCGCGCTGAACTGCGAGGTCATCCCGTTGTTCTGCGAAGTGGACGGCAACTTCCCCAATCACCATCCGGACCCGGGAAAACCGGAGAACCTCGTCGATCTGATCGCGAAAGTGAAGGAAACCGGTGCCGACATCGGCCTGGCCTTCGACGGCGACGGTGACCGCGTCGGCGTGGTGACCAACACCGGCAGCATCGTCTATCCCGACCGCCTGCTGATGCTGTTCGCCCAGGACGTGCTGGACCGCAACCCGGGCGCCGAGATCATCTTCGACGTCAAGTGCACCCGTCGCCTGACCCCGCTGATCGCCGAACACGGCGGCCATGCTCGGATGTGGAAAACCGGCCACTCGCTGATCAAGAAGAAGATGAAGGAAACCGGCGCCCTGCTTGCAGGCGAGATGAGCGGGCACATTTTCATCAAGGAACGCTGGTTCGGCTTCGACGACGGTATCTACAGCGCCGCGCGGCTGCTGGAAATCCTCAGCAAGGCCGAAACGGACGCCGAAACCCTGTTCGCCGGCTTCCCGAATGATATTTCCACGCCGGAAATCAACATTGATGTGACCGACGAGAGTAAATTCGCCATCATTGATGCACTGCAACGCGACGCCGACTGGGGCCAAGCCGACCTGACCACCATCGACGGTGTGCGGGTCGATTATCCCCACGGCTGGGGCCTGGTCCGCGCCTCCAACACCACCCCGGTGCTGGTCCTGCGCTTCGAGGCCGACAATGACGCCGAACTGCAGCGAATCAAGGCTATATTCCACGCGCAGCTCAAGCGCGTAGCCCCTGACCTGCAACTACCGTTCTGACCGAACCACTTGTTCCAACTGGAGCCCTGCATGACCCTCGATCGCGATGCCGCCACCCATGTCGCCAAGGTACTGTCCGAAGCGCTGCCTTATATCCGACGCTTCGTCGGCAAGACCCTGGTGATCAAGTACGGCGGCAACGCGATGGAGAGCGAAGAGCTGAAAACCGGCTTCGCCCGCGACGTGGTGCTGATGAAGGCGGTCGGCATCAACCCGGTGGTGGTGCACGGCGGTGGGCCGCAGATCGGTGACCTGCTCAACCGTCTGTCGATCGAAAGCCGTTTCGTCGATGGCATGCGGGTTACCGACGCGGCGACCATGGACGTGGTGGAGATGGTGCTTGGCGGCCAGGTGAACAAGGACATCGTCAACCTGATCAACCGTCACGGCGGCAGCGCCATCGGCCTGACCGGCAAGGACGCCGAGCTGATCCGCGCGAAAAAGCTCACCGTCACCCGCCAGACCCCGGAAATGACCACCCCGGAAATCATCGACATCGGCCACGTTGGCGAAGTGGTGGGCGTCAACACCGACCTGCTGAACATGCTGGTGAAGGGCGACTTCATCCCGGTCATCGCGCCAATCGGCGTGGGCCCGAACGGTGAGTCGTACAACATCAACGCCGACCTGGTTGCCGGCAAGGTTGCCGAAGCGCTGAAAGCCGAGAAGCTGATGCTGCTGACCAACATCGCCGGCCTGATGGACAAGCAAGGTACCGTGCTGACCGGTCTGAGCACCGAACAGGTCGACGCACTGATCGCCGACGGCACCATCTACGGCGGTATGCTGCCGAAGATCCGCTGCGCGCTGGAAGCGGTCCAGGGCGGCGTGCACAGCTCGCACATCATCGACGGCCGGGTACCGAATGCCGTACTGCTGGAAATCTTCACCGACAGCGGCGTCGGCACCCTGATCACCAACCGCAAGCCGCGTCAGTAAGCATTTTGCGGGCAGGAAAAAGGCGACCTTCGGGTCGCCTTTTTCATTTCGGGTAAGCGGATTAAATGGTTGATCTTACCTTTGCATGAGAGTGAGACAGACCGGCATCTCATCGGATTATCTGGTTGATGCTTCACCTACTGCTGGTGCATGTTTCCTTCGCTAATTCCAGCAAGAACCCCACACGCCTCAACTTCCCGGTCATCGTTGCAACTCGCTCTCAGTGAAACGAGTTGTTTCTCAAGCGCTTGCAGAGCGGTTATCTGCGACCGCACATGAGAGATGTGATCATCGAGCAAGGCGTTGACGGCGGTACAAGGCTGATGAGGGTCGTCCTCATAGCTCTGTAGTTCGTGAATCTCAGCCAGTGACAGGCCCAGGATTCTGCAGCGACGGATGAAGGCCAGCCCCTCACCATGCTTCTCGGTATAGACACGGTAACCGTTGTCCTGCCGATCAGGCGGCGGCAACAAGCCCTGCTGTTCATAGAAGCGGATCGTCTGTGTTTCGACCCCTACCAACTGCGCCAACTGACCAATGCGCATCAGCCTCCTCCCCAACGGATTCTTTACTCTATTGACCTTATAGTAGCTTTATAGTTTTAAATGGTACCACAACATTGTTCAAGTGGAGTCGTATCATGAGCAAATCCTGTGGTGGCGCCTGTGGCGGTGATGCAACGTCCGCAGCGGATACCGATATACAGGCCTCCTCCGAGGCGCCAGGGAGATGGGTCAGTGTTTATGCCGTGCCGAAGATGGACTGTCCATCAGAAGAACGAATGATTCGCCTAGCCCTGAACGGCTTTGAGGAGATTCGGGCGCTGTCCTTCGACTTGTCGAACCGCCGGCTGAAGGTCGTGCATGACGGCGAGGTCGAGCCCGTCACCTCGAAACTGAAGACCTTGGGGCTAGGCGCCTCGCTTCAGGAAACCGTCGCTGCAAATCCGGAGACCATCAAGGCCGCCGAGTTTTCGGCAGCTTCTGCTAAGCAAGAATCCGGGACCCTGCGCTGGTTGCTCGGCATCAATGCACTTCTGTTCGTGGTGGAAATGACTGCCGGTCTGATCGCCCGGTCCACCGGCCTGATTGGAGAATCCCTGGACAATTTTGCCGATGCGGCGGTGTACGGGCTTGCCCTTTATGCGGTTGGACATAGCGTGAAAATGCAGGTACGTGCCGCGCATCTTGCTGGTGTACTGCAACTGATCTTGGCTGTGGGCGTGCTCGTAGAGGTGGTGAGACGCTTTGTATTCGGTAGTGAGCCTGAATCGCTGGTGATGATGGCTATCGCATTCGTCGCATTGATTGCCAATACCAGTTGTCTGCTGCTCATATCCAAACATCGGGAAGGCGGGGCGCACATGAAGGCAAGCTGGATATTCTCGGCCAACGACGTGGTGATCAACCTGGGGGTCATCACCGCCGGCGCCCTGGTCGCGTGGACCGGTTCCAATTATCCGGATCTGATTATCGGCACCATCGCGGGGGCATTGTACTTAACGGTGCCAGACGCATTTTGGCGTTGAAGGGTTAAATAATGCTCATTATTGGCAAAAAGCTCTCGCCGTATGCCCTATTGTCCATATCGGGCCTGCTGGCAGCGTCTGATCAGGCTGTAAAGTGGCTGGTGCAGCAATCAATGGCCTATGGCGAGTATGTTTCGGTGACCCCGTTCTTTAACTGGGTGCACCTATGGAACACCGGTGCCGCATTCAGTCTTTTTGCGAATGGTGGAGGCTGGCAGCGCTACTTTTTTATCGGAATCGCGGTAGTGGTCTCGATTTTTCTGATCAAGCTGATCCTTGAAAATCGTCATAAAGGAGAAGCCATCGCTTACAGTCTTATCCTCGGTGGCGCCATGGGCAACCTGATTGACCGGGTCTTTCGCGGCTATGTTGTGGATTCCTTTGATTTCTATTGGCGAGACTGGCATTGGCCGGCCTTCAACCTGGCTGATATTGCAATTGTCCTCGGTGCCTTACTTTTCGTTTCCAGCAGCTTGTTGGGTAAAAAAGCAAACACCAATGCCGAGTCGGATGGATCTGACTGACACCTACGCCTATACAACACCATGACCGAACTTCCCGACAACATCCTTCACCTGCCGCAATACCAAGTACTGGGCTGCAAATCAACCGACGACGAAATGCACTTCCAGGTGGACGTGCCCGATCCCATCGCCTGCGAGGAATGCGGCGTGCAGGGTGAGTTCGTACGGTTCGGCAAGCGTGACGTTCCCTATCGTGATCTGCCCATCCACGGCAAGCGGGTCACTCTCTGGGTGGTCCGCCGCCGATACACCTGCCGGGCCTGCAAGACAACATTCAGGCCCCAGCTACCGGAGATGGTGGACGGATTCCGTATGACACTGCGGCTGCATGAGTACGTGGAGAAGGAATCCTTCAACCACCCCTACACCTTTGTGGCGGCACAGACCGGCCTGGACGAGAAGACGGTGCGCGACATCTTCAACGCCCGCGCCGAGTTCCTGGGGCGCTGGCACCGCTTCGAGACGCCCCGCATCCTGGGCATTGACGAGCTATACCTGAACAAGCGCTACCGCTGCATTCTGACCAACATTGAGGAGCGAACCCTGCTCGACCTGCTGGCCACCCGCCGCCAGGACGTGGTGACCAACTACCTGATGAAGCTGAAAGACCGGCAGAAGGTCGAGATCGTCAGCATGGACATGTGGAACCCCTACCGGGCAGCGGTCAAGGCTGTGCTGCCCCAGGCCCGTATCGTGGTCGATAAGTTCCATGTGGTGCGCATGGCCAACGATGCCCTAGAGAGAGTGCGCAAGGGCCTCAGAAAGGAGCTGAAACCGTCCCAGAGCCGGACTCTCAAGGGAGACCGGAAAATCCTGCTGAAACGCGCTCACGAAGTCTCAGACCGGGAGCGCCTCATCATGGAGACCTGGACAGGCGCGTTCCCGCAACTGCTGGCCGCCTACGAGCACAAGGAGCGCTTCTACGGCATCTGGGACGCCACCACACGGCTCCAGGCAGAAGCCGCCCTGGACGAGTGGATAGCCACCATCCCGAAGGGCCAAAAGGAAGTCTGGAGCGATCTGGTCAGGGCAGTGGGAAACTGGCGCGAAGAGACCATGACCTACTTCGAGACGGACATGCCCGTCACCAACGCTTACACGGAGTCCATCAACCGACTGGCCAAGGACAAGAACCGTGAAGGGCGCGGTTACTCCTTCGAGGTGATGCGGGCACGAATGCTCTACACCACGAAGCACAAGAAGAAGGCACCGACTGCGAAGGTCTCTCCTTTCTACAAGAAAACCATCGGTTACGGACTGCCGGACTTCGCAGAGGAACTCAACTACGGAGTCGATCTATCAACCATCTGAGGGTGGTATCAGATTGATGGGGTGAAGGTGCCCCATCAACCATTAAATCCGTATACCCTTCATTTCTTCCGGCTCAGATGCCGTACTGCGCGCGGTAGGCTTCCACCGCTGGCAGGTGCTGCTTGAGCTGCGGGTCGTCGGCAAGGAACTCGAGGACCTGGGTCAGGGAAACGATGCTGACCACCGGAATGCCGAAGTCGCGCTCCACTTCCTGGATCGCCGACAACTCGCCATTGCCGCGCTCTTCGCGGTTCAGCGCGATCAGCACGCCGGCGGCACGGGCTTGCTGGGCCTTGATGATCTGCATGACTTCGCGGATCGCGGTGCCGGCAGTGATCACGTCGTCGATGATCAGCACGTCACCAGCCAGCGGCGCGCCAACCAGGCTGCCGCCTTCGCCGTGGTCCTTGGCTTCCTTGCGGTTGAAGCACCATGGCACGTCGAGCTGATGCTGCTCGGCGAGGGCGACTGCGGTGGCCGCCGCCAGGGGAATGCCCTTGTAGGCCGGGCCGAACAGCACGTCGAACGGGATCTTGCTGTCGACGATCGCCGCCGCGTAGCAACGACCGAGCTGGGCCAGGGCCGAACCGCTGTTGAACAGGCCGGCATTGAAGAAATACGGGCTGGTACGGCCCGACTTGAGAGTGAACTCACCGAAGCGCAGAACCCCGCGATCGATGGCAAAACGAATGAAGTCGCGCTGATACGGCTGCATGAGGAGTCCCGGATACCACGGATTTAGCTAATTGAGTAGAGCTCGGGTATCATACACGCACGTGATTTTTGGGGCCATTTATGCGGATCATCAGTGTGAACGTTAATGGCATTCAGGCTGCGGTCGAGCGTGGTTTGCTCAGCTGGCTGCAAGCCCAGAATGCCGACGTCATCTGCCTTCAGGATACCCGCGCTTCGGCCTTTGAACTCGACGACCCGGCTTATCAGCTCGATGGCTACTTCCTTTATGCCTGCGACGCAGAAGTACCCGCCCAAGGCGGCGTGGCACTTTATTCGCGGTTGCAGCCCAAGGCAGTCATCAGTGGCCTGGGCTTCGAGACAGCCGACCGCTACGGACGTTACCTGCAGGCCGATTTCGACAAAGTCAGTATTGCTACCTTGCTCCTGCCTTCCGGGCAGAACGGCGACGAAGACCTGAACCAGAAGTTCAAGTTGATGGACGACTTCGCCAAGTACCTGGACAAGCAGCGTCGCAAGCGCCGTGAATACATCTACTGCGGCTCGCTCTACGTGGCGCAGCAGAAGCTCGACATCAAGAACTGGCGCGACAGCCAGCAGTCGCCGGGCTTCCTTGCCCCCGAGCGTGCCTGGATGGACGAGATCGTCGGCAACATGGGTTATGTCGATGCCCTGCGCGAAGTCAGCCGCGAAGGCGACCAGTACAGCTGGTGGCCAGACAACGAGCAGGCCGAGATGCTCAACCTGGGCTATCGCTTCGACTACCAGTTGCTGACCCCGGGCCTGCGCCGCTTCGTGCGCAGTGCACGTCTGCCGCGCCAGCCGCGCTTCTCGCAGCACGCGCCGCTGATCGTCGACTACGACTGGACGCTGACGATCTGATCGCCAGATGCAAAAAAGCCGACCTCATGGGTCGGCTTTTTTGTGAGCCTGAACTCGGACCCTGTGGGATCAATCGGCCAGCGCAGCCTTCTGCAGCTCGAACAGATCGGCCATGCCTTTCTGCGCGATCGCCAGCATGGCGTTCAGCTCCTGCGGCTGGAACGGCGCGCCTTCGGCGGTGCCCTGGACCTCGATGAAGCCGCCCGAGCTGGTCATGACCACGTTCAGGTCGGTCTCGGCGGCGGAGTCTTCCAGGTAGTCCAGGTCGAGGACCGCTTCGCCCTGGTACATGCCCACCGACACGGCGGCGATCATGTGCTTGAGCGGGTCGCCGCCCTTCAGGCCGCCACGCTTCTTGACCACGCGCAGGGCATCGACCAGGGCGACCATCGCACCGGTAATGGATGCGGTGCGGGTGCCGCCATCGGCCTGGATCACATCGCAATCGACATACAGGGTGATGTCGCCAAGCTTGCTCATGTCCAAGGCGGCACGCAGCGAGCGCCCGATCAGGCGCTGGATTTCAAGGGTCCGGCCGCCCTGCTTGCCACGGCTGGCCTCACGCTGGTTACGCTCGCCGGTCGAACGCGGCAGCATGCCGTACTCGGCGGTCAGCCAGCCCTGGCCCTGGCCTTTGAGGAAGCGCGGAACACCATTCTCGACGCTAACGGTGCAGACCACCTTGGTGTCGCCGAACTCGACCAGTACCGACCCTTCGGCGTGCTTGGTGTAGTTGCGGGTGATGCGGATCGAGCGAAGCTGATCGGCGGCGCGACCACTTGGACGTTTCATAGGGGATACCTGTACTGGGGGTTCGAACTGCCGAGCATTATAGAGCGCCAGGGCCGCAGTGGACATGCCTGAAGCTGTATTGGCTGTACCGGCCTCATCGCTGGCAAGCCAGCTCCCACAGGTTCTGCAGCGACCCGGACCCTGTGGGAGCTGGCTTGCCAGCGATGAGGCCCGGGAGAACAGTCCAAAACCCCCGGTCGGTATTCACCCTGTCCTTCCACACCGGTTTGTAACATCAGTAGATGGGACCGGGCGGCGCACTGCGTTACAATCCTGCGCCTTTGCAGCCGTCGGCTTTCTCCTTCATCCATCTGCGAGGTACTTCCCATGGTGCACAGCATGACCGCCTTCGCTCGTGTCGAACGAGCCGGGACCCAGGGCACCCTCATCTGGGAGTTGCGCTCGGTCAACCATCGCTATCTCGAGCCGCATCTACGCCTGCCGGACGCCTTCCGCGACCTCGAAGGCGCGGTACGCGAGGCCCTGCGCCAGGGCATTTCCCGCGGGAAAGTGGAGTGCACCCTGCGTTTCACCGAAGAGAACGCCGGCAAATCGCTGCAGGTGGACCAGGAGCGCGCCCGCCAGGTGGTGGAAGCCGCCGAGAGCGTCGCCAGCCTGATCAAGAACCCTGCACCACTGAACCCGCTGGCCGTGCTGTCCTGGCCTGGCGTGCTGGTGGCCGATGCTGCCGACCCGCAGGCCCTGAACCAGGAAGCCCTGGCGCTGTTCGAAGACGCGCTCGCCGAACTCAAGAACGGGCGCAATCGCGAAGGCGCCGAGCTGGCCCGGCTGATCAACGAGCGGCTGGACAGCATGAGCCATGAGGTCGCTACCCTGCGCACCCTGGTCCCGCAGATGCTCGCCGCGCAACGGCAGAAGATCCTCGACCGCTTCAACGACATGAAAGCCGAGCTGGACCCGCAGCGCCTGGAACAGGAAATGGTCCTGCTGGCCCAGAAAAGCGATGTCGCCGAAGAACTCGACCGCCTCAGCACCCATGTCACCGAGGTGCGCCGCGTGCTCAAGTCCGGCGGCGCTGCGGGCCGGCGCCTGGACTTCCTGATGCAGGAGCTCAACCGCGAAGCCAACACCCTTGGCTCCAAAGCCTTCGACCCACGCAGCACGCAATCGGCGGTGAACCTCAAGGTCCTGATCGAGCAGATGCGTGAACAAGTACAGAACATCGAGTAAGGCCACCCCCATCATGAAACACAGCAGCGGCACCCTGTTCATCATTTCTGCCCCGTCCGGCGCCGGCAAGACCAGCCTGGTCAAGGCCCTGACCGACGACCTGAACCACATCCGCGTGTCGGTCTCGCATACCACCCGCGCCATGCGCCCGGGCGAGCGCGATGGGGTCAACTATCACTTCGTCGATCGCGCAGAATTCGAGCGGATGAACGCCCAGGGCGACTTCCTCGAGCAGGCCGAGGTCTTCGGCAACTGTTACGGCACCTCGCGTAGCGCCCTGCAGCAGACACTGGACCAGGGCCACGACCTGATCCTGGAAATCGACTGGCAAGGCGCCCAGCAAGTACGCAAGCTGATGCCGGAGACCCGCTCGATCTTCATCCTGCCACCGAGCCAGCAGGCCCTGCGCCAGCGCCTGACCAACCGGGGCCAGGACAGCGACGAGATCATCGAAGGCAGGATGCGCGAAGCGGTCAGCGAGATGAAGCACTACGACGAGTACGAGTACGTCATCATCAACGACGACTTCGCCACCGCGCTGGAAGACCTGAAAGCCGTGTTCCGCGCCAATCGCCTGCAACGGGACGGTCAGCAGCAGCGCCACGGCGAGCTGCTCAAGCAACTGCTGGCTTGAGCCCTCGCCTCCCTGGCCGCCTTGGGAAAGCCTAGCGGCGGCTGGGGACAGTGGCGTGACGACGCAGCGTCACGCCCAGGAAGAACGCCGGTGCACGCAGGCGCGACAGCAGCATCAGGACGATGCCCAGCAGCAGGATGATCATCGCGATCACGAACACCAGCCCCAACCCGCCCACATGCGAGCCGCTGCCGAACTCCGGCGAAGCGCTGTCGAAGGCCGTCTGCACGAAGATCACCGAAAGGATCGCGCCGCCCAGCAACGGGCACACTCCACGCATGAAGAAGTGGCGCAGGCTGTCGAACAGGCTGTGGCGGAAGTACCAGACGCAGGCGAAGGCCGTCAGCGAATAGTAGAAGCAGATCATCATGCCCAGCGCGGTAATGGTGTCGGCGAGCACGTTCTCGCTGAGTGTACGCATGGTCACGTAGAACACCCCGGCGGCGACCCCGGCGCAGATGGTGGCATAGCGCGGGGTCTGCGAGCGCGGGCAGATACGCGCGAAGCGCTCCGGCACGGCGCCGTAGTAGCCCATGGCGAGCAAGGTACGCGCCGGCGACACGAAGGTCGATTGCAGTGACGCGGCGGTGCTCGCCAGTACGGCAATGGACATCAGGATCGCCATCGGCCCCATCACCGGCCCGGCCAGGTGGGCAAAGACGTTTTCCTGGATGCGCGGATTGTTCAGGCCCAGGCCTTCCTCGCTGATCCCGGCGAACTGCAGGGTGGCGATGGCAGTGACCAGGTACAGGCCCAGAATCAGCAGGACCGTAAGGGTTGCCGCCCGACCGGGAACCTCATCGCTGCCGACCGACTCTTCGCTTACGGTCAGGCAAACGTCCCAGCCCCAGAAAATGAAAATCGACAGCGAAAGCCCGGCAGCGAAGGCCGAGAACGACTCGACGCCGAAGGGGTTGAACCAGCTGATATCGAAGTCCATCGGCGGCGTTTCCGCAGCCCCGCCGAACGCGGCCATGGCGAAGCCCACCAGCACCACCAATTGCAGGGCCACCAGGCCATATTGCACGGTCATGGTGGTACCGATGCCGCGACAGCAGATCCACACCGCCATGGCGATGAACACACAGCAGGTGACCACGTTGACCAGCAGGTTGTCACTGAGCGCAGCCAGCTCGCGGCTGCCGGTCAGTTGCCCGAGGAACAGATAGAAGAAATCCACTGCTACCCCGGCCAGGTTGGACAGCACGATGGTGGTCGCCGTGACCAGGCCCCAGCCGCCGATCCAGCCGATCATCGGGCCGAAGGCCCGCGCCGACCAGGTGAAGGACGTACCGCTGTCCGGCTCTGCGGCGTTCAGCTCACGGTAGCCCAGGGCAACCAGCAGCATCGGCAGGAAGCCGACGATGAACACCGCCGGCAGATGCTGGCCGACCTCCCGTACGGTCGGCCCGAGGGCGCCGGTGAGGGTATACACCGGGGCGATGGTGGAAATGCCCAGCACGATGCTGGCGAGCAGGCCGAGCCGGCCCTTGGCCAGCCCCTTGGAGGCTTTGCGAGCCGGTCCCGCCGTGCCCGAGGACAGGCTTGCTTCGAATTCGCTCATGAGATGTCGCCGCTATTGGAATTGTTCTTCAGGGCATCCGGGGATGCCCGCTACAGAGTGGCCTCGCGGTAGCGCTGGCCACCGGCGTAAGCCTCGCAGGCTGCACGGAACGCCTGGAAAAGTCGCAACGAAACCGGATTCTCGGCAAAACGCCATTCCGGATGCCATTGCACCCCGAGCACGAAGCCGGGTGCGTCCTCCATGGAAACCGCTTCGATCAGATCATCGGGAGCCAGTGCCTCGACCCGCAGGCCGTCGGCCAGACGGTCGATGCCCTGGCCGTGGAGCGAGTTGACCATGAAGCTGCGCGGCAAACCCAGTCGTTGGAATTGCCCGTCGGGCTCGACGCTGACCAGGTGGCGCGGGCTGTACTGCACCTCCAGCGGGGCGTCCTGCGGCTCGCGGTGGTCCAGGTAGCCGGGCAGCTCGTGCACGCGCTGGTGCAGGCTGCCGCCCAGCGCCACGTTGAGCTCCTGGAAACCCCGGCAGATGCAGAATACCGGCACACCGGCGGCGATGGCCGCGCGCAGCAGCGGCAGGGTCAGGCGGTCACGATAAACGTCGTGCCGGGTGCCTTCCGCGCTGGGGGCGCCATTGTAATGATGCGGCTCGACATTTGAAGGCGAACCGGTAAAAACAATGCCGTCGAGGCGTTCCAGCAGACGCTGCGGCTCCAGCGCCTCGTTGAGCGCCGGCAGGATCAGCGGCACGCCGGCAAAGGCGGCAGCCTCGACGTATTTGTCGCCCACGGTGTGGGAGGCCGTGTGACCGAGCATCTGGCGGCACGCGGTGACGCCGATCAAAGGGGTTTTCATCGATTCAGCCTCTCTTTAAGAAGTCGGCGCCGCCGATCCCGTGGGAGCTGGCTTGCCAGCGATTGCGGTGGTGAATTCACTACAGCAATCGCTGGCAAGCCAGCTCCCACAGGGTCGGCGGCGTCTCAAAGATGTCCTACAGCTTGATCCAGGTCGCCTTCAGTTCGGTGTACTTGTCGAACGCATGCAGCGATTTGTCGCGGCCATTGCCCGACTGCTTGAACCCGCCGAACGGCGCGGTCATGTCGCCGCCGTCGTACTGGTTGATCCACACGCTGCCGGCACGCAGGGCGCGGGCGCAACGGTGGGCCCGGGATATATCCGCCGTCCACACGGCCGCCGCCAGGCCGAACGGTGAGTCGTTGGCAATGGCAATCGCTTCCTCGGGAGTATCGAAAGTGATCACCGACAGCACCGGACCGAAGATCTCTTCCCGGGCGATACGCATGGCGTTGGTCACGCCATCGAAGATCGCCGGCTGCACATACACGCCGCAGGTGTCTTCCAGCACACGCTGGCCACCGGTGACCAGGGTCGCGCCATCGGCCTTGCCGGCCTCGACGTAGCCGAGCACGGTATCCAGCTGGGTGCCGTCCACCAGGGCGCCGACGCGGGTCTGCGGATCCAGCGCATGGCCCGGCTTCCAGGCCTTGAGCGCGTCCACCACCATCGGCAGGAAGCGCTCCTTGATCGAACGCTCCACCAGCAGGCGCGAACCGGCGATGCATACTTCGCCCTGATTGAAGGCAATGGCGGCAGCCGCGGCTTCGGCAGCGGCATTCAGGTCCGGCGCATCGGCGAAAACGATGTTCGGGCTCTTGCCACCGGCTTCCAGCCACACGCGTTTCATGTTGGATTCGCCGGCGTACACCATCAGTTGCTTGGCGATACGGGTCGAACCGGTGAATACCAGGGTATCCACGTCCATATGCAGGGCGAGGGCCTTGCCCACAGTGTGGCCGTAGCCCGGCAACACGTTGAACACCCCCGCCGGAATACCGGCTTCCAGCGCCAGTTGGGCGACACGGATGGCCGTCAGTGGCGATTTTTCCGATGGCTTGAGGATGACCGAGTTACCGGTAGCCAAGGCCGGACCGAGCTTCCAGCAGGCCATCATCAGCGGGAAGTTCCACGGCACGATGGCTGCCACCACGCCGATCGGCTCGCGGGTAACCAGGCCAAGCTGGTCGTGCGGGGTCGGCGCCACTTCGTCATAGACCTTGTCGATGGCCTCGGCAGACCAACGAATCGAGTTCGCTGCCGCCGGAATGTCGATACTCAAGGCGTCGGCGATCGGCTTGCCCATGTCCAGGGTTTCCAGCAGCGCCAGCTCCCTGGCATTGGCCAGCAGCAGGTCGGCGAATGCGGTCAGCACGCGCTTGCGCCCGGCCGGAGCCTGATTGGCCCAGACGCCACTGTCGAAGGTGCGGCGGGCGGCGGCTACCGCCAGCTCCGCGTCGGCGATATCGCAGCTGGCGACGGAAGCGAGGACGCGGCCATCCACCGGGCTGACGCACTCGAACACGTCACCGCCAACGCTGTCGCGGTAGACACCATCGACGAAGGCACGGCCTTCGATGCGCAGGCTCTGGTAGAGGGATTCCCACTGTTCGCGAGACGGGATTGTCATTGTTGTTCTCCGGGCATCAGACCGTGTGCAGGTACCAGTTGTATTCGAGGTCGGAAATCGACACCTCGAACTCCGCCATTTCGCTTTCCTTGCAGGCGACGAAAATATCGATGTAGTCGGGGCTGATGTACTGGTTCAGCACCTCGCTGTCGTCCAGCTCGCGCAGGGCATCGCGCAGGTTGTTCGGCAGGCTCTGTTCCAGTTGCTCGTAGGAATTGCCTTCGATCGGCGCACCCGGCTCGATCTTGTTGGTCAGGCCGTGGTGAATGCCGGCGAGGATCGCCGACATCATCAGGTAAGGGTTGGCGTCGGCGCCGGCCACCCGGTGCTCGATACGCACTGAATCGCTGCTGCCGGTCGGCACGCGGACCGCGACGGTACGGTTGTCCAGGCCCCAGCTCGGTGCGTTGGGCACGTAGAATTGGGCGCCGAAACGGCGATAGGAGTTGATGTTCGGGCAGAGGAAGGCCATGGACGCCGGCATGGTTTCCAGCACGCCGCCGATGGCGTGGCGCAGGGCTTCGCTCTGTTCGGGATCCTCGCTGGCGAAGATGTTCCTGCCGGTGGCCTTGTCCAGCAACGAGATGTGCACGTGCAGGCCGTTACCGGCCTGGCCCGGATAGGGTTTGGCCATGAAGGTGGAGTCCATTTCATGGTCGTAGGCGATGTTCTTGATCACCCGCTTGAGCAGCAACGCGTAGTCGCAGGCTTTCATCGGATCGGCGACGTGGTGCAGGGTCACTTCGAACTGCGCCGGGGCGCTTTCCTTGACGATGGCGTCGGCGGGGATGCCCTGTTCCTTGGCGGCCTCGAGCATGTCCTGCAGGCAATCGACGTACTCGTCGAGATCGTCGATGAGGTATACCTGGGTCGACTGCGGACGCTTGCCGGATATCGGCGAACGCGGCGGTTGCGGACGACCATTGAGGTTGTCCTGGTCGATCAGATAGAACTCCAGCTCGAACGCGGCGCAGATGGTCAGCCCAGTGCGTCGAATTTCTCGACCACGCCACGCAGCACTTCCCGCGGATCGGCAAAGAACGGCGTGCCATCGAGCTCGTGCATGGTCATCAGCAGCTGCGCGGTCGGCCGTTTTTGCCACGGCTCGAAGCTCAGGGTGCCGGGAATCGGGTAACAGATGCGGTCGGAGTCGCCGATATCCAGGCCCAGGCCGGTGCTTTCCACGGTGGAGCCGTTGATGTCCAGGGCGAACAGCGATGCGGGCAGGTTGATGCCCTTTTCATACACCTTTACCAGGCTCGCGCGCTCGATGCGCTTGCCGCGCACTACCCCGTTCATGTCGGCGATCAGCAGATCGACGAATTGCACCTCGGGGTGGGCCTTGAGGAATTCGCCCATTTCATCAACGGGGATGGCGCACGGGGAGACCGACGTCATGGCTAGGCATCCTTTGGAATTTTGGGTATCCGGAATTTCTGGTTGATAAAATGCCAAAGATGTAAAGAAGAAAATCTTTCTCAGCGGATTATCTGATTGATCCTCTTCAGCCTACTCTACTGCCAATTTTCTGTTTCCACCTTCGCCTGAGTCTTCATAGCGATGCTGACTAGGGAGGACAGCGAGAGCTGGGCAAGCGTCAAAGCGGTTCTGGTTCATGCGCAATCCGGACACCTGCACAACATTCCTCTTGTAAGAAACCGATCAAATTCTCTAGGTGCCCATACTCGGGTATACAGACAATCGTGCGGCTATGTTTCTCCTGCCGGATCAGCCCTACCTTGGCCATGCGCGCAAGGTGATGTGATAGCGTCGAAGCAGGAATACCCAGCCCCTTCTGGATATCTCCGACCGAAGCCCCATCATGGCCAGCTTTGACCAGAAAGCGGAACACGGACAGTCGGTGACTATTCCCTAGCTCAGCTAAGCTGGCTGCAACCTTTTCGTGATCCATAGCACGCCCCAATAATTCGATGTTTCTAGAATTATAGTTGACAGGTCGGATAAACGCAAGTAGGCTGCGTACATCATTTCGACAATACTAGAAATATAGGAGTAATATTGAATGTCATCTCAACTCCAAGACGCTCTAGGCATGTTCGCCTTTCTCGCTATCGAGCTATCGGTTTTATTCATTGGCATTAGCTTGCTGGTCGGAGTTCTTCAACGTCACATCCCACCATCCAAGGTGGAAGCGTTACTGACTTCCAGTGGGAAGCGAGGCTATTTTCTTGCTGCTGGTTTAGGAGCTATAACGCCCTTCTGTAGTTGCTCGACTATCCCCATGTTGAAAGGGTTGATTCGGGCACGGGCCGGTTTTGGGCCGATGATGGTGTTTCTTTTCTCATCTCCGTTGCTGAATCCTATCGTCGTCGGCCTGCTGGTTGCCACGTTTGGATGGACACTTACTGCTATCTATGTGCTCGCCGCTTTGGTGGTCGCGGTAGGTGCCGGATGGCTGCTTCACACGCTTGGCTTCGAGCGTTATGTGCGCCGGACGGCGACACAAGAGAGCAGTGGATGTAGTTCATCAGCAAGCCCGTGCAGTGCTACATCGACCGCATCGAGTTGCGGCACCAACAGCTGCGACACCACTCCGAAGACGGCTTCTTGCGGGGCTGATAGGAAGACAACAGTCTCTACGTCTAGCGAATGCTGTGACAGTCAACCCACTGTCACGGTTAAGAAAGAAGGGAAGTACAGTGGTGTGTGGCGGGAAGCTTGGTCGGACTTTATCGATGTGTTGCCTTACCTGCTCATCGGTATTGCGATTGGCAGCGTGATCTATGGTTTCATGCCCACTGACTTATTGGAGCAGTATGCAGGCCCAGATAATCCCTTTGCCATTCCAGTTGCCGCTGTCATCGGCGTGCCGTTGTATATTCGCGCTGAAGCCGTCATACCTCTGGCAGCGGCTCTGATGGCCAAAGGCGTGGGTGCCGGGACGGTGCTAGCGTTGATCATCGGCAGTGCCGGAGCCAGCCTGACTGAGCTCATTCTGTTGCGCTCTTTGTTCACGCTGAAGCTTTTAGCGGCGTTTTTAGCAGTCATTTTTGCTATGGCGATGATTGCCGGTTACGCCACCTACCTGTTTTTCTGATCAAGGCGGGAGATGATTAATTCGTTAAGCCTTCCTGGGTACCAGTTGGTGGATTCTGATGAGCAGAATGAAGACATACATTTTCGGCTTGAAGCACCTACACCAGTAGCCTGCGAGGGGTGCGGCGTGCAGGGTGAGTTCGTGCGGTTCGGCAAGCGTGACGTTCCCTATCGTGATCTGCCCATCCACGGCAAGCGGGTCACTCTCTGGGTGGTCCGCCGCCGATACACCTGCCGGGCCTGCAAGACAACATTCAGGCCCCAGCTACCGGAGATGGTGGACGGATTCCGTATGACACTGCGGCTGCATGAGTACGTGGAGAAGGAATCCTTCAACCACCCCTACACCTTTGTGGCGGCACAGACCGGCCTGGACGAGAAGACGGTGCGCGACATCTTCAACGCCCGCGCCGAGTTCCTGGGGCGCTGGCACCGCTTCGAGACGCCCCGCATCCTGGGCATTGACGAGCTATACCTGAACAAGCGCTACCGCTGCATTCTGACCAACATTGAGGAGCGAACCCTGCTCGACCTGCTGGCCACCCGCCGCCAGGACGTGGTGACCAACTACCTGATGAAGCTGAAAGACCGGCAGAAGGTCGAGATCGTCAGCATGGACATGTGGAACCCCTACCGGGCAGCGGTCAAGGCTGTGCTGCCCCAGGCCCGTATCGTGGTCGATAAGTTCCATGTGGTGCGCATGGCCAACGATGCCCTAGAGAGAGTGCGCAAGGGCCTCAGAAAGGAGCTGAAACCGTCCCAGAGCCGGACTCTCAAGGGAGACCGGAAAATCCTGCTGAAACGCGCTCACGAAGTCTCAGACCGGGAGCGCCTCATCATGGAGACCTGGACAGGCGCGTTCCCGCAACTGCTGGCCGCCTACGAGCACAAGGAGCGCTTCTACGGCATCTGGGACGCCACCACACGGCTCCAGGCAGAAGCCGCCCTGGACGAGTGGATAGCCACCATCCCGAAGGGCCAAAAGGAAGTCTGGAGCGATCTGGTCAGGGCAGTGGGAAACTGGCGCGAAGAGACCATGACCTACTTCGAGACGGACATGCCCGTCACCAACGCTTACACGGAGTCCATCAACCGACTGGCCAAGGACAAGAACCGTGAAGGGCGCGGTTACTCCTTCGAGGTGATGCGGGCACGAATGCTCTACACCACGAAGCACAAGAAGAAGGCACCGACTGCGAAGGTCTCTCCTTTCTACAAGAAAACCATCGGTTACGGACTGCCGGACTTCGCAGAGGAACTCAACTACGGAGTCGATCTATCAACCATCTGATAATGGTATCAGGTTGGTGGGGTAAAGGTGCCCCATCAACCATTAAATCCGTATACCCGGAATTTTTATAGGGGCGGCGATGTAAGGAGGTAACGCGGGTATTCGGAGGCGATGGCTGGTCTTGTTCTCGGGTAGTCCATCGGAGGAACGAATGGCGCGACAAACCTTGCTCGACGGCCACGTTCGCACTATAGAATGGCCGTCACGCAAACAGACATTGGCGTTTTGGCAAGCGAAGAGTGCACCGATGCAATATCAGATCAGCCACGCCGACCTCTCCCTGGTTCTCGCCCTGGTGCGTGGTCGCTCCCTGGCCAAAGCGGCGGAACTGCTCAAGGTCGACGTTTCCACGGTGTTCCGCTCGATCCGGCGGATGGAGGCGGCGCTGGGCACGGCCTTGTTCGTGAAGAGCCGCAAGGGCTACATCCCTACGGGTACCGCCCAGGCTTTGGCGGAACAGGCCGAGCGCGCCGAACAGGCCCTGGACGCGGCGCGCGTCGCCCTGGCCCACGGCGAGCAGGTGGTCAGTGGCACGGTGCGCCTGACCTGCACCGATGCCGTGCTGCACAGCCTGCTGCTGCCGGCGCTGGCCGAGTTCATGCCGGCCTACCCGGCACTGAACCTTGAACTGGCGACGTCCAACACCTTCGCCAACCTCAGCCGACGGGATGCCGACCTGGCGCTGCGCCTGACCAATGCGCCGCCCGAGCATCTTGTAGGACGCTGCCTGGGTTCGGCGTCCTACGTTATCTGTGGCCGTGAGGAGTTTCGCCAGCGCCTGACGGAAAATCCGGCGAGCGTGCCGTGGATCGCCCCGGACGACTCCATGCAGGACCACCCAACCCTGGTCTGGCGCAGCGAAAAGCTCCCCGGCGTACTGCCGCGCTACCGCTGCAGCGGAATTGCCTCCATTGCCCAGATGGTCGGCGCCGGCCTCGGTGTTGCCGCGCTGCCCGACTACATGGCGCATACCCTGCCGGGCGTGGAGCAATTGAGCGAAGCCCTGCCCGGCTGCGACATCCAGCTTTGGCTGCTGACCCGCCCGGATTGCCGTGCCCTGCGCTCGGTCCAGACGCTGTTCGACGAGCTGACGCCGCGTCTGCGCAATGCCTTGATCTGAGCCATAGACGAAGACTATTGAAATAGACGCTTACATCTAGGTATCGTCAGCTTATTCAGGGCTCGGGGCCGAAAACAGCGCTTCCCTAACGGCTGGTTATTTTTTAAACTGCCGAGTCCACTCGCCCACTCCCGGGCAGAACACCGCATTCGCTATTCGAGGAACACCATGGCCCGCGTAACCGTTGAAGACTGCCTGGAACACGTTGATAACCGCTTTGAGCTGGTCATGCTGTCCACCAAGCGTGCCCGTCAACTGGCAACCGGCGGCAAAGAGCCGAAAGTGGCCTGGGAAAACGACAAGCCTACCGTCGTAGCGCTGCGTGAAATCGCCGAAGGTATCGTCACCCCCGAGTTCATCGCCGCAGAAGAGATCGTCACCGAAGACCCGGTCTTCCCGACGTTCGAGGACGAGGCCAACGAGGCCGTCTAAGTCCATGCCTGGTCGACGTTGTACGGCGCGGGTCCCTTATCCTCGGCAGGAGGTCGAATCTTGCCGAGCATAGATGCCCTCGCCGATCGCCTATCGACCTATCTGGGTCCCGAGCAGGTCAACCTGGTACGCCGGGCCTATTTCTACGCCGAACAGGCCCACGACGGCCAGCGCCGCCGCAGCGGCGAGGCGTACGTCACGCATCCCCTGGCCGTCGCCAGCATCCTCGCCGACATGCACATGGACCATCAGAGCCTGATGGCAGCCATGCTGCACGATGTGATCGAAGACACCGGCATCGCCAAGGAAGCCCTCAGTTCGCAGTTCGGCGAGACCGTCGCCGAGCTGGTCGATGGCGTCAGCAAGCTGACCCAGATGAACTTCGAGACCAAGGCCGAGGCCCAGGCGGAAAACTTTCAGAAGATGGCCATGGCCATGGCCCGGGATATCCGCGTGATCCTGGTCAAGCTGGCCGACCGCTTGCACAACATGCGCACCCTGGAAGTGCTGTCCGGCGAAAAACGCCGGCGCATCGCCAAGGAAACCCTGGAAATCTACGCCCCCATCGCCAATCGCCTCGGCATGCACAGCGTGCGTATCGAATTCGAGGACCTGGGTTTCAAGGCGATGTACCCGATGCGCTCGGCGCGTATCTACCAGGCGGTCAAGCGCGCCCGCGGCAACCGCAAGGAAATCGTCAACAAGATCGAGGAATCGCTGAGCCATTGCCTGGCCGTCGATGGCATCGAAGGCGAGGTCAGCGGCCGCCAGAAACACATCTATGGCATCTACAAGAAGATGCGCGGCAAACGCCGGGCCTTCAACGAGATCATGGATGTCTATGCGTTCCGCATCATCGTCGACAAGGTCGACACCTGCTACCGCGTGCTCGGCGCCGTGCACAACCTGTACAAGCCGCTGCCCGGGCGCTTCAAGGATTACATCGCAATCCCCAAGGCCAACGGCTACCAGTCGCTGCACACCACCCTGTTCGGCATGCACGGCGTGCCCATCGAGATCCAGATCCGCACCCGCGAGATGGAAGAGATGGCCAACAACGGCATCGCTGCACACTGGCTGTACAAGTCCAGCGACGAGGAAAAGCCCAAGGGCACCCATGCCCGTGCCCGACAGTGGGTCAAGGGTGTGCTGGAGCTGCAGCAACGTGCGGGCAACTCCCTGGAATTCATCGAAAGCGTGAAGATCGACCTGTTCCCCGACGAGGTCTACGTGTTCACGCCCAAAGGCCGCATCATGGAGCTGCCCAAAGGCTCCACCGCAGTCGATTTCGCCTACGCGGTACACACCGACGTTGGCAACAGCTGCATCGCCTGCCGCATCAACCGCCGCCTGGCGCCGCTGTCGGAACCGCTGCAAAGCGGCTCCACCGTGGAAATCGTCAGCGCCCCGGGCGCCCGACCAAATCCGGCCTGGCTCAACTTCGTGGTCACCGGCAAGGCCCGCACGCATATTCGTCACGCCCTCAAGCTGCAGCGCCGCTCCGAGTCGATCAACCTTGGCGAACGCCTGCTGAACAAGGTGCTCAACGGTTTCGACAGCGCCCTCGACAAGATTCCGCCGGAACGCATCCAGGCCATGCTCGCCGAGTACCGCCTGGAAGTGATCGAAGACCTGCTGGAAGACATCGGCCTGGGCAACCGCATGGCCTACGTGGTCGCCCGCCGCTTGCTGTCCACCGAGGGCGAGCAGTTGCCCAACCCGGAAGGGCCGCTGGCGATCCGCGGTACCGAAGGCCTGGTGCTCAGCTACGCCAAGTGCTGCACGCCGATCCCGGGCGATCCGATCGTCGGGCACCTGTCGGCGGGCAAGGGCATGGTGGTGCATCTGGAGAGCTGCCGGAACATCAGCGAAATCCGCCACAACCCGGAAAAGTGCATCCAGCTGTCCTGGGCCAAGGACGTTACTGGCGAGTTCAACGTCGAACTGCGCGTCGAGCTGGAACACCAGCGCGGCCTGATCGCGCTGCTTGCCAGCAGCGTCAACGCCGCCGACGGCAACATCGAGAAAATCAGCATGGATGAGCGCGATGGCCGCATCAGCGTCGTCCAGTTGGTGGTCAGCGTGCACGACCGCGTGCATCTGGCTCGCGTGATCAAGAAACTGCGCGCGCTGACGGGCGTCATCCGCATCACCCGCATGCGCGCGTAGCCCTTCCCTTGCAAGGAGTCCCCATGACCAAGACCGTCATCAACAGCGACAAGGCACCCGCCGCCATCGGTACCTACTCCCAGGCGATCAAGGCTGGCAACACCGTCTACATGTCGGGCCAGATTCCCCTCGATCCGAAAACCATGGAACTGGTCGAAGGCTTCGAAGCCCAGACCGTCCAGGTGTTCGAGAACCTCAAGGCCGTGGCCGAGGCTGCTGGCGGCTCCTTCAAGGACATCGTCAAGCTGAACATCTTCCTGACCGACCTGAGCCATTTCGCCAAGGTCAACGAAGTGATGGGCCGCTACTTCGAGCAGCCGTACCCTGCCCGTGCGGCCATCGGCGTCGCTGCCTTGCCACGCGGTTCGCAGGTCGAGATGGACGCTATCCTGGTACTCGAGTAACACGCCTGCGGCGGGCGATTCGGCCCGCCGCACCTTTTCCTGAAGGACCCCGCCATGCGCCACGCGCTTGCCCTTTCCCTGGTCGCCGCACTGCTGGGCGGCTGCGCCAGCCACAAACCCGAAGACTACAACGGCATCTGGATCAACCAGGCCGCGATCGACGCTGCCGCCAAGGGCACCGGCCTGCGTTATGCGCTGGAGCGCAACGGTCCGAACTTCGAGTGGAAGGTCAATATCGCTGCGGGCCAGGCCAGCTATAGCAATGGCTTCGAACTGGTCGAGGGCCGGCTGAGCGCGGTAGACGAAAATCACTGGCAGGTGCAGCTGGACGGGGACCAGGTGGAGAACCTCGAGCTGGACGGCAAGGAACTGGTCCAGGCCACCAGCGACTGGGCGCCGGAGCAGCGCTTCCAGCGCACGACCAATGTGATCGACGCCGATGTTCCGCCGGGTGCGATTTTCGAGAAGGCGCTGTATGGCGCCTACATGAAGGGCGACTGGCGCGTCCTGGAGGGTCCGGGCCAGGGCGGTACCGTACGCTTCCGCGACAACGGCAGCCTGGACGGCCTGCCCAATCTCGACCGCTATGCCCTGTGCCTGGCCGGCGACTGCGCAACCATGACCGGCAAGTACGACAGCATGTGGCTGGAGCGCAACCAGCAAGGCAACCCGTGGATCTTCAAGCGTGATGGCAAGCAGCTGGAGATTTTCCAGGCCGTCAACGAAGCGCGACCGGACGAAATGCCGGAACTGCGCCCGGGTGCCCGGCGCTGGTTGCTGGAGCGCAAATAACACCCGGTTCAAGTGCAATGCGGACCCTGTGGGAGCTGGCTTGCCAGCGATGGCGACGGTGAATTCACTACTGCTATCGCTGGCAAGCCAGCTCCCACAGGGTCCGCGTCGCTAATCAGGGCTTTTGACCCTCAAGGATCGCGGCGTAGCCTTCGCGGTAACTCGGATAAGTCGGCGCCCAGCCCAGCGCCCGGGCCCGGGCGTTACTGCAACGCTTGCTCCCGGTACGCCTCACCCGCTGCTGCTCCGACCATTCGGTAACCCCCATGTACTCACGCAGCCAGCCCACCACTTCGGCCAGCGGAGCGGGCGCGTCGTCCACACCGATATAGCAGTCGTCCAGCGCCCGCCCGTCGTGATCGGCACGCAGCAGGAAAGCCAGCAGGCCGGCGGCATCCTCGGCATGGATTCGGTTGCCGTAAAGCGGTGGTTCCTCGGTCACCCGATAACCTTGGCGAACCTGGCTCAGCAACCATTCGCGCCCCGGGCCGTAGATTCCGGTCAAGCGCACGACGCTGGCCGGGATTCCGCTCTCCAGGGCAAGACGCTCCGCCTCCAGCATCACCCGGCCGGAATATTCCTGCGGCGCGGTTTCCGCGGTCTCGTCGATCCATTCTCCATTCTTCTGGGCGAACACGCTGCTGCTGGAGACGAACAGCAGGCGACGCGGCCTCTGGCCCCGTTCTGCCAGCCAGCCCAGCACGTTACGCAGCCCCTCGACGTAGGCCGAGCGGTAGCCAGGCTCGTCATGCTGGCTGGCAGCCACGCAAAAGACCAAGTAGTCGGGGCCTATCGTCGGCCAATCGGCGGGGATTTCGCGCCTTTCGAGATCCGCAGCGATAGCCGTGACGCCTGCAGGCACTGCGCTGGCAGTACGCCGCAGACCACTCACCGACCAGCCGCCCGCCAGCAGTTGCCTGGCCAGGCGACCACCAACATCGCCACAACCAACGATCAGGACTGAAGGTGCTGACATGCTGAAACTCCCGTAATCAAAGGCTGGACTATCCCGGCAAAATCGATAGGCGGCTAGCGATGAAGTTAAAAAAAGCTACTTTATTACTTTTGCTAACAAGAATTACTTGCAATAATGGCCGCCCATTTTTCTGTTCTCGGCCTGTTTCGAGGCCCTGAAGAGCATCCACCCATTCTTCTTCATCAGGTCCGGCCAGCATGACACGCATCCAACCTTCCGCTTCGCCAACCACATCGCGCGCCCTGCGCGCCATCGCAGCGCTGATGTTCAGCCTGATGCTGGCACCCGCTGCGATGGCTGAAGAGCCAACGGCCGCTGCGCCAGCACCTGCCGCCGCCGCTGCCCCTGCAACCCCGGCTACGCAAGCGGCCGCGCCTGATGCCGAACAACCAGCAGCCACTCCGGCCGCTGCGCCAGTGGAAGGCACGGCCGAGCCCCTGAATGCGGACGGCGAGCCCCTGGCCGAAGACAACACCCTGGGCATGGGCCACGACCTGTCGCCATGGGGCATGTACCAGAACGCCGACGTGGTGGTCAAAGCGGTCATGATCGGCCTGGCCATCGCCTCGATCATCACCTGGACCATCTGGATCGCCAAGGGCTTCGAGCTGCTGGGTGCCAAGCGCCGCCTGCGGGGTGAAATCGCCGCGCTGAAGAAATCGGTATCGCTCAAGGACGCCGCCGACAAGGCCGACAAGCCCGGCACCCTGGCCCATGTGCTGATCCACGACGCCTTGGAAGAAATGCATCTTTCGGCCAATGCCCGTGAGAAGGAAGGCATCAAGGAACGCGTCAGCTTCCGCCTCGAGCGCCTGGTTGCCGCCAGCGGCCGCAATATGTCCAGCGGTACCGGCGTGCTCGCCACCATCGGCTCCACTGCACCCTTCGTCGGCCTGTTCGGTACCGTGTGGGGCATCATGAACAGCTTCATCGGCATCGCCAAGACCCAGACCACCAACCTCGCCGTGGTTGCCCCGGGTATCGCCGAAGCGCTGCTGGCCACCGCCCTGGGCCTGGTCGCGGCCATCCCTGCCGTGGTCATCTACAACGTCTTCGCCCGCTCCATCGCTGGCTACAAGGCCCAGGTGTCCGATGCTTCGGCGCAGGTCCTGCTGCTGGTCAGCCGTGATCTGGACCACCAGCCAGGCGAGCGTTCCGCTCAGCCGCACATGGTGAAAGTGGGGTAAGCCATGGGCCTGCATCTTAATGAAGGCGGCGACGATCTCGCCGAAAACCACGAAATCAACGTAACGCCGTTCATCGACGTCATGCTGGTGCTGCTGATCATCTTCATGGTCGCAGCGCCGCTGGCGACGGTCGACATCAAGGTCGACCTGCCTGCCTCGACCGCGAAACCTGCGCCGAGGCCGGAAAAGCCGGTGTTCCTCAGCGTCAAGGCCGACCAGAAGCTGTACCTGGGCGACGAGCTGGTCCAGCAGCATGACCAGCTGGGTTCGCTGCTGGATGCCAAGACCAAGGGCGACAAGGAAACCACGATCTTCTTCCAGGCCGACAAGGGCGTGGACTACGGCGATCTGATGGACGTCATGAATATTCTGCGCGCCGCCGGCTACCTCAAGGTCGGCCTGGTCGGGCTTGAGACGGCAGCGAAGAAATGATCGAGACCCGGTACAAGCTGGGGCGTTACGGCGGTAGCCTGTTGATCGTGCTGGCGGTGCATGCCGTCGCCATCGCGCTGACCCTGAACTGGTCAAAGCCCGAGGCTATCGAATTGCCGCCTGCGGCCATGATGATCGCAATGCCACCGATGCCGGAGCCGGCACCGCCACCGCCGCCCAAGGTCGTGACGCCGCCACAGCCGCCGGCACCGGTGGAAGAGCCGCCGCTGCCGAAGCTGGTCGAGGCGCCGAAACCGAAGATCGCTATTCCCAAGCCCGCCAAGCCGAAGGCCAAGCCACAACCGCCCAAGCCCGAGCAGAAGGAAGAGCCGAAGCAGAAGCCGGTGGAGCAGGAAGTCGCCAACGCACCGCCTAGCCCCGCCCCCGCTACCAAGCCGGCAGCCGCGGCACCTAGCGTGGCGAGCAACAGCGAGGCCAAGGCGACCTGGCAGAGCGACCTGCTGAACCATCTGGCGAAGTACAAGCGCTATCCGGAAGATGCACGCCGCCGGGGCCAGACGGGCATTACCCAGCTGCGCTTCGTGGTCGATTCCGAGGGCCGCGTGGTGTCCTACGAACTGGTGGGCAAGTCCGGCAGCGCCTCGCTGGACCGTGCGACCCTGGAGATGATCCGCAGGGCCCAGCCGCTACCCCCGCCGCCGAAGGACATCCTGACCAACGGCGTCATCGACCTGAAGGCACCGTTTGTCTTCTCCCTCGAAAAGGGTCGACGCTAGATCGGATTGGGGCCGCTTTGCGGCCCCATCACTTCTCGCCAATCATCATTTCTGTCGCACGCAAGCAAGTCTGATAACGTGCGTCTATCGGTTGCAGCCGCTATGCTGGGGCCGCTACTTCATGGACGCACGTTATGACCCTTACAGAATTGCGCTACATCGTCACTCTTGCCCAGGAACAGCACTTCGGCCACGCCGCCGAGCGCTGCCACGTCAGCCAGCCGACGCTGTCGGTGGGCGTGAAAAAGCTGGAGGACGAACTCGGCGTGCTGATCTTCGAGCGCAGCAAGAGCGCGGTGCGCCTGACCCCGGTCGGCGAAAGCATCGTGGCCCAGGCGCAGAAGGTCCTCGAGCAGGCCCAGGGCATCCGCGAGCTGGCCCAGGCCGGCAAGAACCAGCTGACTGCGCCACTCAAGGTCGGGGCGATCTATACGGTCGGGCCCTACCTGTTCCCGCACCTGATACCACAACTGCACCGGGTCGCCCCGCAGATGCCGTTGTACATCGAGGAAAACTTCACCCACGTATTGCGCGACAAACTGCGCAACGGCGAACTGGATGCAGTGATCATCGCCCTGCCGTTCAACGAAGCGGACGTGCTGACCCTGCCGCTCTATGACGAGCCGTTCTACGTACTGATGCCCAGCGGCCACCCCTGGACCCGCCAGGAAACCATCGACGCCAGCCTGCTCAACGACAAGAGCCTGCTGCTGCTCGGCGAAGGCCACTGCTTCCGCGACCAAGTCCTGGAAGCCTGCCCGACTCTGGGCAAGGGCAGCGAAGGCGCCAAGCACACCACGGTGGAATCCAGCTCGCTGGAGACCATCCGTCATATGGTCGCCTCTGGCCTGGGCGTGTCGATCCTGCCGCTTTCCGCCGTGCACAGCCACCATTACGCCCCGGGCGTGATCGAAGTGCGCCCGTTGAGCCCACCCGCACCGTTCCGTACCGTGGCCATCGCCTGGCGCGCCAGCTTCCCGCGGCCCAAGGCGATCGAGATCCTCGCCGACTCGATTCGCCTCTGCTCCGTGGCCAAGCCGCCAGCGAACGGGTAGGCCGGCGCCATGACCGAGTTGTCCCATGTGTCGGTCACGGCACTGAAAGGTGTCGGTGAAGCCCTGGCCGAGAAACTGGCCAAGGTCGGCCTGGAAACCCTCCAGGACGTCCTGTTCCACCTGCCCCTGCGCTACCAGGACCGTACCCGCGTGGTGCCGATCGGCGCCTTGCGTCCGGGCCAGGATGCAGTGATCGAAGGTGTCGTCAGCGGTGCCGACGTAGTCATGGGCAAGCGCCGCAGCCTGGTGGTGCGGCTGGGTGATGGCAGCGGCGTGCTCAGCCTGCGCTTCTATCACTTCAGCATGGCGCAGAAGGACGCACTCAAGCGCGGCACCCACGTGCGCTGCTACGGCGAGGCGCGTCCCGGAGCCTCCGGCCTGGAGATCTACCACCCGGAATACCGCACCCTCAACGGCAACGAGCCGCCGCCTCCGGTGGACCAGACCCTGACGCCGATCTACCCGACCACCGAAGGCCTGACCCAGCAGCGCCTGCGCCAGTTGAGCCAGCAGACCCTGGCAATGCTCGGCCCGCGCAGCCTGCCGGACTGGCTGCCGGAAGAGCTGGCCCGGACTATCACCTCGGCCCGCTGGACGAAGCCATCCGCTACCTGCATCAGCCGCCGGCGGATGCCGATGTCGATGAGCTCGCCGAAGGCCAGCATTGGGCCCAGCATCGCCTGGCCTTCGAAGAGCTGCTGACCCACCAGCTGTCGCAACAACGCCTTCGTGAAAGCATGCGTTCGCTGCGCGCGCCGGTCTTGCCACGGGCCAGCCGGCTGCCGCAACAATTCCTCGCCAACCTGGGCTTCCCGCCGACCGGTGCGCAGCAACGGGTCGGCAACGAGATCGCCTACGACCTGAGCCAGCAGGAGCCGATGCTGCGTCTGGTCCAGGGTGACGTTGGCGCGGGCAAGACCGTGGTCGCCGCCCTTGCCGCCCTGCAGGCGCTGGAAGCGGGTTACCAGGTTGCCCTGATGGCGCCCACCGAGATCCTCGCCGAGCAGCATTTCATCACCTTCAAGCGCTGGCTCGAGCCGCTGGGCATCGAGGTCGCCTGGCTGGCCGGCAAGCTCAAGGGCAAGGCCCGCACCGCGGCACTCGAACAGATCGCTACAGGCACGCCGATGGTGGTCGGCACCCATGCCTTGTTCCAGGAAGAAGTGAAGTTCCATAACCTGGCCCTGGCGATCATCGACGAGCAGCACCGCTTCGGCGTGCAACAGCGCCTGGCCCTGCGGCAGAAGGGCGTGGGCGGGCGCTTCTGCCCGCACCAGTTGATCATGACCGCGACCCCGATCCCACGGACCCTGGCCATGAGCGCCTACGCCGACCTCGATACGTCGATCCTCGATGAACTGCCTCCGGGCCGGACGCCGGTGAACACCGTGCTGGTCGCCGATAGCAGGCGCTTCGAAGTGGTCGAGCGGGTTCGCGCCGCCTGCGCCGAAGGACGGCAGGCCTATTGGGTGTGCACCCTGATCGAGGAATCCGAGGAGTTGACCTGCCAGGCCGCCGAAACCACCTTCGAAGAGCTGTCGAGTGCCCTGGGCGAGCTGCGCGTAGGATTGATCCACGGGCGGATGAAAGCAGCGGAAAAAGCTGCGGTAATGGCCGAGTTCAAGGAAGGCCACCTGCAATTGCTGGTGGCGACGACGGTGATCGAGGTTGGCGTGGACGTTCCCAACGCCAGCCTGATGATCATTGAAAACCCCGAGCGCCTGGGCCTGGCCCAACTGCACCAGCTACGCGGCCGGGTCGGACGCGGCAGCGCAGCGAGCCATTGCGTGCTGCTCTATCATCCACCGCTGTCGCAGATCGGCCGGGAACGCCTGGGGATCATGCGCGAAACCAATGATGGTTTCGTCATTGCCGAGAAGGACCTGGAACTGCGCGGCCCCGGAGAAATGCTTGGCACCCGCCAGACCGGCCTGCTGCAATTCAAGGTCGCCGACCTGATGCGCGATGCCGACCTGCTGCCCGCCGTACGCGACGCAGCCCAGGCGCTGCTGGCACGCTGGCCCGATCACGTCAGCCCGCTGCTGGAACGCTGGCTGCGTCATGGCCAACAATACGGCCAGGTGTGATGCGCTCGACGGAATTGGATCCAGCCGACCGACCAAGCTGGTTATAATCTCGCCACTGTGAAGAATTTGGATACAGACCATGATTGAAGTTGCCCTCGAAACCGCAACCCCACAGGTTCCGTCTGTTATCCGGCTGCTGCTCGACAAGCTGGGTGTCGCCTACCGCGAAGTGGCCGATCACCCGCAGCTGCCGCCCGAAACCCGCGTTCAGGCCGTTCTTCTCGACGACACGGTCGGCGCGCTGATGGTGTTGTTCCCGCAGAGCCAGTTGCTCGACCTGAGCCGTCTCACCGAACTGACCGGCCGCAAGCTCGCCGCCGTGCCGCTGGAGCGCCTGCAGGGCATGCTGGACAAGCACGGGCTGAAGATCCTTCCGGCTATCCCGGCGCTGACCAGTTCGCCCTGCCTGTACGAGGAAAGCCTGCTCAAGCCGGACGCCCTGCTGGTGCAGTCGGGTGAACCCGGGCTGCTGCTGGAGATCGAGCGCGACGACTTCCGCAAGATGCTCAACAAGGCCAGCGCCGGCCAGTTCGGCGAGTTGCTGAGCAAGATCCATCCGAATCTCGACCGCCCCTGGACGACCGCGACGAGATCACCCAGGCGGTCCAGGCCTTCACCGCGCGGCGTATCCAGCAGCGCCTGGAGTCGACCATCGAGATCCCGCCACTGGCCGAAACCGCGCAGAAAATCATCAAGCTGCGGGTCGACCCCAATGCGACCATCGACGACATCACCGGCGTGGTGGAGACCGACCCGGCCCTGGCGGCACAGGTCGTCAGTTGGGCGGCATCGCCTTACTACGCGTCGCCGGGCAAGATCCGTTCAGTGGAAGACGCGATCGTCCGCGTGCTTGGCTTCGACCTGGTGATCAACCTGGCCCTCGGCCTGGCCCTGGGCAAGACCCTCAGCCTGCCGAAGGACCACCCGCAACACACCACGCCGTACTGGCAGCAATCGATCTACACCGCTGCGGTGATCGAAGGCCTGACCCGCGCCATGCCCCGGGCCGAGCGCCCCGAGGCCGGCCTGACCTACCTGGCAGGCCTGCTGCACAATTTCGGCTACCTGCTGCTGGCACACGTCTTCCCGCCGCACTTCTCGCTGATCTGCCGGCACCTGGAGGTCAACCCGCACGTCTGCCACAGCTATGTCGAACAACACCTGCTAGGCATCAGCCGCGAGCAGATCGGCGCCTGGCTGATGCGCTTCTGGGACATGCCGGACGAGCTGGCCACCGCCCTGCGCTTCCAGAACGACCCGCACTATGCCGGTGACCATTCGCCATTCGCCAACCTGGTGTGCCTGTCGGTGCGTCTGTTGCGCGCGCGGGGAATCGGCTCGGGCCGGATGAGGCGATTCCGGATGAACTACTCGATCGCCTGAACATCAGCCGCGAGAAGGCCGAGGATGTGGTGAACAAAGTGCTGGAAGCGGAAGTGATGTTGCGCGAGCTGGCCTCGCAGTTCAGCCAGCACTGATTGGCTGTGCGGCTGATGGCCCTATCGCTGGCATGCCACCACTGAACCTGTGGGAGCTGGCTTGCCAGCGATAGGGCCATCAGCCACACCCCCACACCAGAGGTCCTACTTTTTCTTCGGTTTCAGATACTTCATCAGTCCCTGGAACCAGATCACCAGCGCCGGATTCCCCTTGATCTGGATGCTCTTGTCCTGAATCCCCTGCATGAACGCCAGTTGCTTGTTCTTCGCCTGCAGGCTTTCGAAACCGAAGGCCGCGTCCTTGAACGCAATGGCGAAGGCCGGCTCCGGGTGAGTTCCGCCACTGCTGCGGATACGGCTGTCCTTCACGATGAAATGACGAGCAACCTTGCCATCCAGCGTCTGCAACTGGAACACCAGCTCTTTGTCCTTCAGTTGCTGCTGGAACGCCGGGTTGTTGCGACTGGCCCGGGCCATCAACAGCCCCATGGCCCAAAGAAGAAAGCGGAACTTCATGAATGCGCCTCGGTGAAAAAATGACTGCCGGGCGCAGTTTATCCTTTTAATGAACGAAAGCTACTGATCCCACAAACAAAACGGGCATCCCCAGGATGCCCGTTTGACTGCGTTCGACGACTCACGCCATCAGTTGACGCTTTCCTTCAGGGCCTTGCCTGGCTTGAACGCCACGGTATTGCTGGCCTTGATTTTCACCGGCTCGCCGGTTTGCGGGTTCTTGCCGGTGCGGGCGCCACGGTGGCGCTGTTCGAAGGTGCCGAAGCCGACCAGGGTGACGGTGTCCTTCTTGCTCAACGCCTGTGTGATCTGCTCGAGGACCGCGTCCAATACCACGCTGGCCTTGGCCTTGGTGAGGTCGGCCTTTTCGGAGATGGCTGCGACGATTTCGTTTTTGCGCATGGTGAAGCCTCTTTGACGGAATTTTTGTTGTTATGCCGTGCTGCCCTCGAAGGCAGCGCCCAAGGCACCGCAGGCTCTAGCCTGCGGCAGACGGAAGTGAGGATGGCACGCCGCCAAGGACCGCGCCAGTCTCGAGGCGGCCATTGAGCGGGCAATGGAATGGTAAAACCGACAGAACGACCGGTATTTACGCCAGCAGGGCCGGAAGCTGGCGATTCAGGGCCAATTTCTCCATGACCGCCGCGCCGGTAAGGGCGTAGCCAAGCAACTGGCCATGGGCATCGTGGCAGAGCACTTTCAGGTCGCTGCCCTGACCTTCCACCGTCCATGTGCCCTCATTGCCGGACGGCGGCGGCGATACCACCAGGGGACAAACCGGCGTCTTCACCGTGATCGGCATCGGTCCATAGGCAACCGTGGCGGGATGCCCGGCGAGGGTCTGTGCCAGCGCGCGCGCGCAGCTCATCAGCGGCATCACGTAGAGCAGATTGAGCCCCTCGACCTCGGCACAGTCACCCAGGGCGAAGATATTGGCGTGGGAAGTGCGCAGCTGCCGATCAACCACCACTCCGCGGTTGATGCGCAAGCCGGCCGCTGCTGCGATGTCGGTACGTGGTCGCAAGCCGACCGCCGATACCACCAGATCGCAGGCAATCACCGAACCGTCCGAAAGGTGCGCCTCCAGCGCCTCGCCTGCACGCTGCAAGCGGGTCAGCACCGGCCCCAGGTGGAAACGCACTCCCAGCCCTTCCAGGCCGGCCTGGACCGCCGAGGCAGCCGCCGGGTGCAGCAAGGTCGGCATAACCTGCTCGCACGGTGCCACGACGTCCACCTCGAAACCGCCCAGGCTCATGTCGTTGGCGAACTCGCAGCCAATCAATCCGGCACCGAGAATCAGCACCCGGCGCTTGCCTGCCGCGGCGACACGGAAGCGCGCATAGTCCTCCAGGTCATTGATCGGGAACACGGCATCAACGCCGTCGCCCTCCACCGGCACCCGCACGGTTTCCGCACCCCAGGCCAGCACCAGGTCGCGGTAGCGCACCTGCTCTTCACCGATCCACACACGCTTGTGCCCCGGATCGATGCCGCTGATGCGAGTGTGGGTGCGGATCTCGGCCTTGAGTTGCTCGGCCATGGCCCCGGGCTCGGCCATGCTCAGGCCGTCGGCGTCCTTGTGCTTGGCAAAACCGGTAGACAGCATCGGCTTGGAATAGGAGCGGCCATCGTCCGCAGTGATCAGCAGCAACGGCGTTTCGCCGTCGAGCTTGCGAAATTCGCGAGCGAGGTTATAGCCCGCCAGTCCGGTGCCGATTATCACTACGGGATCGGTCATGCCTTGAAAATCCTTGTCGGGGGTGGAATAGGGATCAGCCGATGGCGATCATTTCGAAGTCGGTCTTGCCGACGCCGCAGTCCGGGCACAGCCAGTCTTCCGGTACGTCTTCCCAGCGCGTGCCGGGCGCGATACCGTCATCCGGCCAGCCCTCGGCTTCGTCGTAGATCAGGCCGCACACTACGCATTGCCACTTTTTCATCACTGCTTCTCCTCGGGTTCAGGCCAGGCCCGATCATGCTTTTGTGGAAATGGCGATCGGGCCGTCAGCGGGCTTTGTACTGAGCCCGGCCAGGGGATGCAAGCCGGTACAAGCAAACATGTTAAGCTTCGCCGCTTCTCTGGCCTGTAACCCTCTACCTACCGTGCCAAACGAATACCCGCAAGTTTCCGTCGGGCGCTGGGCGCCATATGCCGAGCGGCTCGCCACGACGACGCCGGCCGCCACCCTCGATTGGCTGTTCGACCAGGGCTCCCTGACCCGCCGCTTGACCCGCCTTTCCCGTGACCATTTTTCCGTAACACCACTTTTCGAAGGCTGGCAGGCCCTGCGCGATGACGAATGCCAGGCCCTGGGCCTGGCACCCGGCAGCGAGGGCTGGGTGCGCGAGGTGTATCTGCGCGGGCACGGTGAACCCTGGGTATTCGCCCGCAGCGTTGCCGCACGCCAGGCCTTGCGTGATGACGGACTGGACCTGGAAGCGCTCGGCAGCCGCTCGCTGGGCGAGCTGCTGTTCTGCGACCAGGGCTTCGTCCGCCAGGCCATCGAGGTCTGTCATTATCCGCGCGCCTGGCTGCCTGCCGGGCAGGCTGCAGACAATCTCTGGGGCCGCCGCTCGCGTTTCGATCGTGGCGCCCTCGGCGTGCTGGTGGCGGAAGTGTTCCTGCCCGGCCTGTGGCACGCCGCCGAAGCGTTCAAGGAGACCCGCTGATGTACCTGAGCCTGCTCAAATCGCTCAACCGCCTGCACCCCCGGGCCTGGGACTTCATCCAGCTCAGCCGCATGGACAAGCCGATCGGCATCTACCTGCTGCTGTGGCCGACCCTGTCGGCGGTGTGGATCGCCGGCAGCGGCTCGCCCTCCGTCGCCAATGTCCTGATCTTCTTCTTCGGCGTGGTGCTGATGCGTGCCGCCGGGTGTGCGATCAACGACTTCGCCGACCGCAAGGTGGATGGTCATGTAAAGCGCACGGCCGAGCGTCCGCTGGCCGCCGGGCGCATCAGCGCCCGCGAAGCCCTGGCACTGTTCGCCCTGCTGGTCGGCATCAGCTTCCTGCTGGTGCTGTGCACCAACCAGAAGACCGTGCTGCTGTCATTCGGCGCAGTCGCCCTGGCAGCCTGTTACCCGTTCATGAAGCGCTACACCTACTACCCGCAGGTGGTCCTGGGTGCGGCGTATTCGTGGGGCATTCCCATGGCGTTCACGGCGGCCAACGGCGAGCTGCCAGCGATCGCCTGGCTGCTGTACATCGCCAACCTGTTGTGGACGGTGGGATACGACACCTACTACGCCATGGTCGATAGGGACGACGACCTGAAGATCGGGGTGAAGTCCACCGCGATCCTGTTCGGCGAGGCCGATCGCACCATCATCCTGTCGCTGCAAGGTGCGTCATTGCTGTGCCTGCTGCTGGCAGGCAACCAGTTCGGGCTGGGCGGATGGTTCCACCTCGGGCTGCTGGGTGCAGCGCTGTGCTTCGCCTGGGAATATTGGTCGACCCGGGGACTGGCGCGGGAGGCCTGCTTCAAGGCGTTCCTGCATAACCATTGGGCGGGGTTCATCATCTTTGTCAGCATCGTGGTCGATTACGCCATCCGCTGACTCTTCTGTTGTTGCTGATGGCCCTATCGCTGGCAAGCCAGCTCCCACAGGTCCGGTGGTGCATGCCGTCCCTGTGGGAGCTGGCTTGCCAGCGATGAGGCCCTCAAGGCTTACGGCTTGGCCGCGTGCCAGACATCCTTCATGCCATCGCCAGTCGTGTCGCCGGCTTTCTTGTCCTTGACGAAGGTATACAGCGGCTTGCCGTCGTAGGCCCATTGCATGCTGCCGTCGTCGCGCTTGATCTGCGTCCACTTGCCCTCGGCCTTCTCGCCAGCCTGGACCATCAGCGGTGGCCAGTTCTTGGCGCATTCGCCGGCACACATCGACTTGCCACCACTGTCCTTGTCGAAGGTATAAAGCGTCATTCCGGCGTGGTCCACCAGCATGCCGTTCTTCTCCATGGCCGGCGCGGCCAGTGCCACTCCCGGCAGCGCCAGGGCTGCACAGAGAGCCATCCAGTTCAGCGTATGTCGTGTCATTGGATTCACCGTGTCGTTCTTGAAGTGCGGGATCTAAAGCCTAGCCCAGTAACCGAATGTTGCTGCAACGTCCCCGGACTTGTCACACAGCTGCAATAATTCCGTTATCTAATGCGGGCCAAGACACCTGAAGCTGGGAAGAGGTTTGAGCATGGTTGGCAGGAACATTCTGATCGTCGACGACGAAGCGCCCATTCGCGAAATGATCGCCGTTGCCTTGGAAATGGCCGGCTATGACTGCCTGGAGGCGGAAAACTCCCAGCAGGCCCACGCCATCATCGTCGACCGCAAGCCGGACCTGATCCTGCTCGACTGGATGCTGCCAGGCACCTCCGGCATCGAACTGGCCCGGCGCCTGAAGCGCGACGAGCTGACCAGCGACGTACCGATCATCATGCTGACCGCCAAGGGCGAGGAAGATAACAAGATCCAGGGCCTGGAAGTCGGCGCCGACGACTACATCACCAAGCCGTTCTCGCCCCGCGAGCTGGTCGCCCGCCTCAAGGCGGTGCTACGCCGCGCAGGCCCGACAGACGGCGAGGCGCCGATCGAGGTCGGTGGCCTGCTGCTCGACCCCATCAGCCACCGCGTGACCATCGACGGCAAGCCGGCCGAGATGGGCCCGACCGAATATCGCCTGCTGCAATTCTTCATGACCCACCAGGAGCGCGCCTATACCCGCGGCCAGTTGCTGGACCAGGTCTGGGGCGGCAACGTCTACGTCGAGGAGCGCACCGTCGATGTGCATATCCGGCGCCTGCGCAAGGCGTTGGGTGATGCCTACGAAAATCTGGTACAAACCGTCCGTGGTACCGGCTACCGCTTCTCGACCAAGGGCTGACCAGCGCCCAGGCCCCAAGCAAGAGCATAGGAAGATCGGCTCCGGTCTCTGATACGGAGCCGATCCGCAAGGATTCCAATTGAACCAGAACTGGCACGGCACCCTGATTCGCCACATGCTGCTGCTGATCAGCGTGTGCCTGATCATCGGACTGATCAGCGGATACTACGGCTGGGCCCTGGCCCTGGGCCTGGCGGTCTACCTGGGCTGGACCCTCAAGCAGATGCTGCGCCTGCACCATTGGCTGCAGGCGCACAAGCCCGACGAGCCACCGCCGGATGGCTACGGCCTGTGGGGAGAAGTGTTCGACAGCATCTATCACCTGCAGCGCCGCGACCAACGCGTGCGCGGGCGCCTGCAGGCGGTGATCGACCGTGTCCAGGAGTCCACCGCGGCGTTGAAGGACGCGGTGATCATGCTCGACAGCGAAGGCAACCTGGAATGGTGGAACCGCGCCGCCGAGACCCTGCTGGGCCTGAAGACCCCACAGGACAGCGGTCAGCCGGTGACCAACCTGGTCCGCCATCCGCGCTTCAAGGAATATTTCGAGCAGGAAAACTACCTCGAACCCCTGGAAATCCCGTCGCCGATCAGTGACCGGGTGCGCATCCAGTTCCATATCACCCGCTATGGCAACAGCGAGCACCTGATGCTGGTGCGTGACGTGACCCGCATCCACCAACTGGAACAGATGCGCAAGGATTTCGTCGCCAACGTATCCCACGAACTGCGCACGCCGCTGACGGTGATCGCCGGTTACCTGGAAACCTTGCTGGACAACGTCGAAGACGTGAATCCACGTTGGGTGCGTGCCCTGCAGCAGATGCAGCAACAGGGTGGGCGCATGCAGACCCTGCTCAACGACCTGCTGCTGCTGGCCAAGCTGGAAGCCACCGATTACCCCTCGGATAACCACCCCGTCGCCGTCGACAGCCTGCTGAACTCGATCAAGGGCGATGCCCAGGCCCTGTCCGGCCAGCGCAACCAGCGCATCAGCCTGGAAGCCGAACCAGGCCTGCGCCTGAAGGGCAGCGAGACGGAACTGCGCAGTGCCTTTTCCAACCTGGTGTTCAACGCGGTCAAGTACACCCAGGACGGCGGCACTATCCGGATCCGCTGGTGGGCCGACGAGCAGGGTGCGCACCTCAGCGTGCAGGATTCCGGCATCGGTATCGACGCCAAGCACCTGCCGCGCCTGACCGAGCGCTTCTACCGGGTCGACTCCAGCCGCGCCTCCAACACTGGCGGCACCGGGCTGGGCCTGGCGATCGTCAAGCATGTGCTGCTGCGCCATCGCGGTCGCCTGGAGATCAGCAGCGTACCGGGCCACGGCAGCACGTTCACCTGCCATTTCCCGGTCGCCCAGTTGGCCCCGGCCAAGGCCAGCTGATCCAGCGCGCTTTGCATTTGCGCCCCCAGCCGCTACATTGGCGGATCGTGCCAGCGCAAGCTGGCACCTATTTCTGGGTATACGGATTTAATGGTTGATGGGGCACCTTTACCCCACCAACCTGATACCATTATCAGATGGTTGATAGATCGACTCCGTAGTTGAGTTCCTCTGCGAAGTCCGGCAGTCCGTAACCGATGGTTTTCTTGTAGAAAGGAGAGACCTTCGCAGTCGGTGCCTTCTTCTTGTGCTTCGTGGTGTAGAGCATTCGTGCCCGCATCACCTCGAAGGAGTAACCGCGCCCTTCACGGTTCTTGTCCTTGGCCAGTCGGTTGATGGACTCCGTGTAAGCGTTGGTGACGGGCATGTCCGTCTCGAAGTAGGTCATGGTCTCTTCGCGCCAGTTTCCCACTGCCCTGACCAGATCGCTCCAGACTTCCTTTTGGCCCTTCGGGATGGTGGCTATCCACTCGTCCAGGGCGGCTTCTGCCTGGAGCCGTGTGGTGGCGTCCCAGATGCCGTAGAAGCGCTCCTTGTGCTCGTAGGCGGCCAGCAGTTGCGGGAACGCGCCTGTCCAGGTCTCCATGATGAGGCGCTCCCGGTCTGAGACTTCGTGAGCGCGTTTCAGCAGGATTTTCCGGTCTCCCTTGAGAGTCCGGCTCTGGGACGGTTTCAGCTCCTTTCTGAGGCCCTTGCGCACTCTCTCTAGGGCATCGTTGGCCATGCGCACCACATGGAACTTATCGACCACGATACGGGCCTGGGGCAGCACAGCCTTGACCGCTGCCCGGTAGGGGTTCCACATGTCCATGCTGACGATCTCGACCTTCTGCCGGTCTTTCAGCTTCATCAGGTAGTTGGTCACCACGTCCTGGCGGCGGGTGGCCAGCAGGTCGAGCAGGGTTCGCTCCTCAATGTTGGTCAGAATGCAGCGGTAGCGCTTGTTCAGGTATAGCTCGTCAATGCCCAGGATGCGGGGCGTCTCGAAGCGGTGCCAGCGCCCCAGGAACTCGGCGCGGGCGTTGAAGATGTCGCGCACCGTCTTCTCGTCCAGGCCGGTCTGTGCCGCCACAAAGGTGTAGGGGTGGTTGAAGGATTCCTTCTCCACGTACTCATGCAGCCGCAGTGTCATACGGAATCCGTCCACCATCTCCGGTAGCTGGGGCCTGAATGTTGTCTTGCAGGCCCGGCAGGTGTATCGGCGGCGGACCACCCAGAGAGTGACCCGCTTGCCGTGGATGGGCAGATCACGATAGGGAACGTCACGCTTGCCGAACCGCACGAACTCACCCTGCACGCCGCACCCCTCGCAGGCTACTGGTGTAGGTGCTTCAAGCCGAAAATGTATGTCTTCATTCTGCTCATCAGAATCCACCAACTGGTACCCAGGAAGGCTTAACGAATTAATCATCTCCCGCCTTGATCAGAAAAACAGGTAGGTGGCGTAACCGGCAATCATCGCCATAGCAAAAATGACTGCTAAAAACGCCGCTAAAAGCTTCAGCGTGAACAAAGAGCGCAACAGAATGAGCTCAGTCAGGCTGGCTCCGGCACTGCCGATGATCAACGCTAGCACCGTCCCGGCACCCACGCCTTTGGCCATCAGAGCCGCTGCCAGAGGTATGACGGCTTCAGCGCGAATATACAACGGCACGCCGATGACAGCGGCAACTGGAATGGCAAAGGGATTATCTGGGCCTGCATACTGCTCCAATAAGTCAGTGGGCATGAAACCATAGATCACGCTGCCAATCGCAATACCGATGAGCAGGTAAGGCAACACATCGATAAAGTCCGACCAAGCTTCCCGCCACACACCACTGTACTTCCCTTCTTTCTTAACCGTGACAGTGGGTTGACTGTCACAGCATTCGCTAGACGTAGAGACTGTTGTCTTCCTATCAGCCCCGCAAGAAGCCGTCTTCGGAGTGGTGTCGCAGCTGTTGGTGCCGCAACTCGATGCGGTCGATGTAGCACTGCACGGGCTTGCTGATGAACTACATCCACTGCTCTCTTGTGTCGCCGTCCGGCGCACATAACGCTCGAAGCCAAGCGTGTGAAGCAGCCATCCGGCACCTACCGCGACCACCAAAGCGGCGAGCACATAGATAGCAGTAAGTGTCCATCCAAACGTGGCAACCAGCAGGCCGACGACGATAGGATTCAGCAACGGAGATGAGAAAAGAAACACCATCATCGGCCCAAAACCGGCCCGTGCCCGAATCAACCCTTTCAACATGGGGATAGTCGAGCAACTACAGAAGGGCGTTATAGCTCCTAAACCAGCAGCAAGAAAATAGCCTCGCTTCCCACTGGAAGTCAGTAACGCTTCCACCTTGGATGGTGGGATGTGACGTTGAAGAACTCCGACCAGCAAGCTAATGCCAATGAATAAAACCGATAGCTCGATAGCGAGAAAGGCGAACATGCCTAGAGCGTCTTGGAGTTGAGATGACATTCAATATTACTCCTATATTTCTAGTATTGTCGAAATGATGTACGCAGCCTACTTGCGTTTATCCGACCTGTCAACTATAATTCTAGAAACATCGAATTATTGGGGCGTGCTATGGATCACGAAAAGGTTGCAGCCAGCTTAGCTGAGCTAGGGAATAGTCACCGACTGTCCGTGTTCCGCTTTCTGGTCAAAGCTGGCCATGATGGGGCTTCGGTCGGAGATATCCAGAAGGGGCTGGGTATTCCTGCTTCGACGCTATCACATCACCTTGCGCGCATGGCCAAGGTAGGGCTGATCCGGCAGGAGAAACATAGCCGCACGATTGTCTGTATACCCGAGTATGGGCACCTAGAGAATTTGATCGGTTTCTTACAAGAGGAATGTTGTGCAGGTGTCCGGATTGCGCATGAACCAGAACCGCTTTGACGCTTGCCCAGCTCTCGCTGTCCTCCCTAGTCAGCATCGCTATGAAGACTCAGGCGAAGGTGGAAACAGAAAATTGGCAGTAGAGTAGGCTGAAGAGGATCAATCAGATAATCCGCTGAGAAAGATTTTCTTCTTTACATCTTTGGCATTTTATCAACCAGAAATTCCGGATACCCCTATTTCTTTCTATTTCAAGAACACGGAATCCTTTAAAACTCCATCATGGAACCTTCCAGTATTAGCCTCGCCTCCCTCTTTGCCGACTTCGGCATGATTCTTTTCGCCCTGCTCCTGGTTCTGCTCAACGGCTTCTTCGTCGCCGCCGAGTTCGCCATGGTCAAGCTGCGCTCGACCCGGGTCGAAGCGATCGCCGAGCAGCACGGCTGGCGCGGCAGCATCCTGCGCACCGTCCACAGTCAACTCGACGCTTACCTGTCCGCCTGCCAATTGGGTATCACCCTGGCTTCGCTGGGCCTCGGCTGGGTCGGCGAGCCGGCCTTCGCCCACCTGCTGGAGCCGCTTTTGGCCGCAGTCGGCGTGCAGTCGCCGGAAATCATCAAGGCGGTGTCCTTCTTCAGCGCCTTCTTCGTGATTTCCTACCTGCATATCGTGGTCGGCGAGCTGGCCCCGAAATCCTGGGCGATCCGCAAGCCGGAGCTGCTGTCGCTGTGGACCGCCGTGCCGCTGTACCTGTTCTACTGGCTGATGTACCCGGCCATCTACCTGCTCAACGCCAGCGCCAACGCCATCCTGCGCATCGCCGGCCAGGGCGAGCCCGGCCCGCATCACGAGCATCACTACAGCCGTGAAGAGCTGAAGCTGATCCTCCACTCCAGCCGCGGCCAGGACCCGAGCGACCAGGGCATGCGCGTACTCGCCTCGGCCGTGGAGATGGGCGAGCTGGAAGTCGTCGACTGGGCCAACTCCCGGGAAGACATGATCAGCCTCGACGTCAATGCGCCGCTGAAAGAGATCCTGGCGATGTTCCGCCGACACAAGTTCAGCCGCTACCCGGTGTTCGACGCCGAACGCGGCGAGTTCGTCGGCCTGCTGCATATCAAGGATTTGCTACTGGAACTGGCGGCCCTGGACCACGTACCGGAGTCGTTCAACCTGGTCGAGCTGGTCCGCCCGCTGGAGCGCGTTTCCCGGCACATGCCGCTGTCGCAGTTGCTGGAGCAGTTCCGCAAGGGCGGCGCGCACTTTGCCCTGGTCGAGGAAGCCGACGGCAAGGTCATTGGCTACCTGACCATGGAAGACGTGCTGGAAGTGCTGGTCGGCGACATCCAGGACGAACACCGCAAGACCGAGCGCGGCATCCTCGCCTACCAGCCGGGCAAGCTGCTGGTGCGCGGCGATACGCCGCTGTTCAAGGTCGAGCGCCTGCTGGGCATCGACCTTGACCATATCGAGGCGGAAACCCTCGCCGGCCTGGTCTACGAGACCCTCAAGCGGGTCCCGGAAGAGGAAGAAGTGCTGGAAGTCGAAGGCCTGCGCATCATCATCAAGAAGATGAAGGGGCCGAAGATCGTCCTGGCCAAGGTGCTCAAGCTCGATTGAGCCGCCTCAGGGGTTGCCGGCGGTGAAGTTCGGCAACCCGCCGATGGGCTGGTTGAACTGGTAGGGAATCGACTCCACCGCCAGCCCGACATTGCGCTGCACCACGAAATGCAGGTGCGGCGCGGTGCTCCTCCCGTATTCCCCGAGCGTGCCAGCGGCGTGCCATAGGCCACCTGCTGGCCCTCGCGCACCACCACCGAGCCGCGCATCAGGTGCAGGTACACGCCCATGGTGCCGTCGTTATGCAGGACCCTCACGAAATTGCCTGACGGCTGGGTTCCCCGCCCGCTCTGCCGGTTTTCCACCTTCACCACCACCCCGGCCCGCGCCGCTATGATCGGCGTGCCCTCGGGCATGGCGATATCCATGGCGTAACGGCCCTTGGGGCCGAAATGGCTGAAGCGGCCGTTGGGCCCCTGGGTCAGACGGAAGGGCCCGCCGCGCCAGGGCAACGGATAGCGATAGGCCTGCGGCCGCAGGGCGGGATCGCCGAGGGCGGTACGCAGGGTTTCCTTGTAGCTGATCTTCTGCCCTGGCTGGATCGCCGTCAGCCCGGCCAGCGCCACCGTGGCCCGCGCCGGAATCACCCGGCGCACCACCCGCGGCCCCGCTTCCCGGGCATTGCCCAGGCGCTCCAGGCGCAATTCGACCTCCACCGGGGCGTACAGCTCGTTGTAGACAGAGAAATGCACGCCGCCGGGATGGGGCGTGACTTGCAGATGGACCTGGCTATCGAGTTTCTCGTCCATGCGGTCGCGGAAGATGAAAGGCCGCGAGCCGGCGATCGGCCGGTCGGAATAGGTGACCACGCCGAAGGCGTCCCGGTGTTGGTAGATGGTCTTGGCCAGCGCCGGTCCGGCGGCGAACAGCAATGCGCAGAACAGCAGCAGGCGAACGGGCATGACGGGAGGCCCTCCGACGACGGTTTTTCTTGGGGTTATCGTCGAAGACTAGCAGCGGGGAATCGGCCGGGGAGCCGTGGAAACGGCTTGAGAGGGTTGCAGCCGATCAGCGGTGGCAATTTGCCGCTAAACGGCCATATCTTCACTGGCCTCATCGCTGGCAAGCCAGCTCCCACAGGGGTGTGGGAGCTGGCTTGCCAGCGATGAGGCCATCAGCAGCAACCAAGTAATCAGGCGCTTGGAATGTACTGCTTCTGCGCCGTACCACGGGCAATCAGGCGCGACAGGTAATCCAGCTTCTGCGCATCCTGGTCGACGAAGCGGAAGATCAGTTGCAGCCAGTCGCTGTCCGGCTTCGGCTCCATGGCCGCGACCGAGTGCAGGTAGCCGTTGAGACGGGCGATCTCGGAGTTCTCGCCTTGCTCCAGATCGAGCACGGCGCCTTCCAGCACTTGTGGCAGGGCGTCGCTGCGACGTACCACCAGCGAGGCTTCCTTGAGGGTCAGGGCTTTGATGATGCACGGCTGGTTGCCGCTGGACAGGCGCAATTGACCCTGGCCACGGCCACTGGGCGAAGCCGGCTGGGCCTGGGGCGCAGGCGCGTTGATCAGCGGCTTGGCAGCAGGCGCCGGAGCTGCCGTTGCAGCGGCGGTCTTGGGTGCATTGCCGGTCAAGGCCGACAGCGAATCATTGGCGAAGCCGGTGGAGGTACGCGCCGGGCCACCCGCCATGGCGGCTTCCAGCTTGCCGACCTTGGCCAGGGCTTTCTTCACCTTGGTCAGCAACTGCTCGTTGGTGAACGGCTTGCCGACATAGTCCGAGACGCCGGCGTGAATGGCCTGCACCACGTTTTCCTTGTCGCCACGGCTGGTCACCATGATGAACGGCAGGGCCTTGAGCGAGTCTTGCTGACGGCACCAGGTGAGCAACTCGAGGCCGGACATCTCCGGCATCTCCCAGTCGCACAGGACCATATCGAAGACGTCCTTGGTCATCAGGGTCTGGGCCTTGCGCCCGTTGACCGCATCCTCTATGACCATGCCGGGAAAATAGTTACGCAGGCATTTCTTTACCAGGTCACGGATGAACGGCGCATCATCCACAACAAGCACACTGACTTTACTCATCGCCACTCCTTCCATATCCCGACTAGCATAACGTTGACTGATGGCCATTTGCCAAAACTTCGGTCACGCCGGGACAACGACACATTCGTTCGCGGGTGCCTTCAATTGCGCTGCCGCAAACGAAAACGCCCGGCCAAAAGCCGGGCGTCAGTTCTTGGGGCAGTCTTATTTATCGTCAGATTCGGCCGGAACATTAGCTTTTTCGACGCCCTGCACCTCTTCTTTCATGCGCTTGAGGCCCATGTGCCGGACGTCGGTGCCACGCACCAGGTAGATCACCAGCTCGGAGATGTTGCGCGCGTGGTCGCCGATCCGCTCCAGCGAGCGCAGCGCCCAGATCACGCTGAGCACGCGGGAGATCGAGCGCGGGTCTTCCATCATGTAGGTGACCAGCTCGCGCAGGGCAGTCTTGTACTCGCGGTCGATGGTCTTGTCGTACTGGGCCACGGACAGCGCAAGGTCGGCATCGAAGCGGGCGAAGGCATCCAGCGCGTCACGCACCATGTTGCGCACCTGGTCACCGATATGCCGGACCTCGACATAGCCACGTGGCGACTCGCCTTCCTCGCACAACTGGATGGCGCGGCGGGCGATCTTGGTCGATTCGTCACCGATGCGCTCCAGGTCGATCACCGACTTGGAAATGCTGATGATCAGGCGCAGGTCGGACGCAGCCGGCTGGCGACGGGCAAGAATGCGCACGCACTCTTCGTCGATGTTGCGCTCCATCTGGTTGATCTGTTCGTCGACTTCACGCACCTGCTGGGCCAGGCCGGAGTCGGCCTCGATCAGCGCGGTAACCGCGTCGTTGACCTGTTTCTCGACCAGGCCGCCCATGGCCAGAAGATGGCTGCGCACCTCCTCGAGCTCGGCGTTGAACTGCTGGGAGATGTGATGGGTGAGGCTGTCTTTATCGATCATGCTTTCGCTCCGCGAGGAAGCTTCCAGCTCCAGGCTGCAAGCTCCAAGTCATTCGTTTCTGTCCTGCGAACCGCGCGCTGCCCGGGCCGGACCTAGCCGTAGCGACCGGTGATGTAGTCTTCGGTCTGCTTCTTCGCCGGGTTGGTGAACAGGGTGTCGGTGTCGCCGAATTCCACCAGTTTGCCCATGTACATGAACGCGGTGTAGTCGGAGACCCGCGCTGCCTGCTGCATGTTGTGGGTCACGATGACGATGGTGTACTTGGACTTCAGCTCGTAGATCAGCTCTTCGACCTTGAGGGTGGAGATCGGGTCGAGGGCCGAGCAGGGTTCGTCGAGGAGCAGGACTTCCGGCTCGACGGCAATGGTCCGGGCAATGACCAGACGCTGCTGCTGGCCACCGGACAGGCCCAGTGCCGAGTCGTGCAGGCGGTCCTTCACTTCGTCCCACAGCGCAGCGCCCCTCAGGGCCCATTCGACGGCTTCGTCGAGCACACGCTTCTTGTTGATGCCCTGGATGCGCAGGCCGTAGACCACGTTCTCATAGATGGTCTTGGGGAACGGGTTGGGCTTCTGGAACACCATGCCGACGCGGCGACGCAGCTCGGCGACGTCCTCGCCCTTGCGGTAGATGTTGTTGCCGTACAGGTTGATGGCGCCCTCGACGCGGCAGCCATCGACCAGGTCGTTCATGCGGTTGAAGGTGCGCAGCAAGGTCGACTTGCCGCAGCCGGACGGGCCGATGAACGCGGTCACGCGCTGCTTGGGGATGTTCATGCTGACATCGAACAGGGCTTGCTTGTCGCCGTAGTACAGGCTCAGGCCCGGGACTTCGATGGCCACGGTTTCTTCGGCCAGGCGCAGGCTCTGCTTGTCGCGACCCAGGGCGGACATGTCGATGCCGTGGGCGTGGGATTCATGCTGCATGGTAAGACTCCATACGCTATCAATTTCGTTTCATCGGGCCGCCCGTGACGGGACACGGGCGGCGCTAGCAAGGGTGCGGCGATCAGCTGTCCAGCGCCTTGTACTTCTCGCGCAGGTGGTTGCGGATCCACACGGCCGACAGGTTCAGGGTGGCGATCACCAGGACCAGCAGCAGCGCAGTGGCGTACACCAGCGGACGGGCGGCCTCGACGTTCGGGCTCTGGAAGCCCACGTCGTAGATGTGGAAGCCCAGGTGCATGATCTTCTGGTCCAGGTGCAGGTACGGGTAGTTGCCGTCCACGGGCAGCGAAGGTGCCAGCTTGACCACGCCCACCAGCATCAGCGGCGCCACTTCGCCAGCGGCGCGGGCCACCGCCAGGATCATGCCGGTCATCATCGCCGGGCTGGCCATCGGCAGGACGATCTTCCACAGCGTCTCGGCCTTGGTCGCACCCAGGGCCAGCGAGCCCTCGCGCACGGTGCGCGGGATACGCGCCAGGCCTTCCTCGGTGGCCACGATCACCACCGGCACCGCCAGCAGTGCCAGGGTCAGCGAGGCCCAGAGCAGGCCCGGGGTGCCCAGGGTCGGTGCCGGCAGCGCTTCGGGAAGAACAGGCGGTCCAGCGAACCGCCCAGCACGTAGACGAAGAAGCCCAGGCCAAACACGCCGTAGACGATCGCCGGCACGCCGGCCAGGTTGTTCACGGCGATGCGGATCAGCCGGGTCACCGGGCCCTGGCGCGCATATTCGCGCAGGTAGACCGCCGCCAGCACGCCGAACGGGGTGACGATCACCGCCATGATCAGGGTCATCATCACGGTGCCGAAGATGGCCGGGAAGATACCGCCCTCGGTGTTGGCTTCACGCGGGTCGTCGCTGAGGAATTCCCAGACCTTGGCGAAGTACACCCCAAGCTTGGTGAACAGGCCCATGCCGTTTGGCTGGTAGGCATGGACGATCTTGCTCAGGTTGATTTCCACTTCGCGACCGCTGCCGTCACGGGCGACCATCGAGTCGCGGGCGAAGTCCCGGTGCAGGTTGCCCAGGCGTTCTTCGATGGCCTTGTAGCGGTTGTTCAGCTCGGCGCGCTCGGACTCGATATCGGCCTGGGCGGTGGCGTCCAGCTTGCCTTCAAGCTCCAGTTTGCGACTGTGCAGGCGCAGGCGTTCGAGGCCATGGTTGATGGCGCCGATATCTTTCTTCTCCAGCGTCTGCAGGTCGCTGGCCAGCTTGTCGACACGGGCCAGGCGGCTTTGCAGCTCGGCCCAGGCGGCCGGGCCTTCGGCGACCACCTTGCCGTTTTCCTTGACGCTGACCAGGTAGCCGTAGAAGTTGCCCCACTCGCGGCGCTCCAGGGCGATCAGCTCGGCCGGGCGCTGCTCGTCGGCCAGCCACTCACCGACCACCCAGGTGAAATCACTGCCGTTGAGGTCGCGGTTGCCGACCTTGATCAGCTCGCGGGTCATGAATTCCGGGCCGTCGTCCGGCACCGGAAGGCCGGCACCCTTGAGGCGCGCGCGTGGCACTTCTTCTTTCTGAACAACCTCGCCCACCACCACCTGCGCCGGCTGGCCCGGCACGTTGTAGCTGGCCTGGACCAGGTCGGCGGGCCAGAAGTGGCCCAGGCCGCGCACGGCGATGACGGCGAGCAGGCCGATGGTCATGATGACCGCGATGGCGACCGAGCCACCGCTGATCCAGACACCGGGAGCGCCGCTCTTGAACCAGCTTTTAAGGGAATCCTTTTTCACGGATCGCTACCTTCTCTATCAAAGCGACGAGTATTTCTTGCGCAGACGCTGGCGAATCAGCTCGGCCAAGGTGTTCATGACGAAGGTGAACATCAGCAGCACCAGCGCCGCCAGGAACAGCACGCGGTAATGGCTGCCGCCGACTTCCGACTCGGGCATTTCCACCGCGACGTTGGCCGCCAGGGTGCGCATGCCCTCGAACAGGTTCAGCTCCATCACCGGCGTGTTGCCGGTGGCCATCAGCACGATCATGGTTTCGCCCACGGCGCGGCCCATGCCGATCATCAGCGCCGAGAAGATGCCCGGGCTGGCGGTCAGGATGACCACCCGGGTCAGGGTCTGCCAGGGCGTGGCGCCCAGCGCCAGCGAGCCCAGGGTCAGGCTGCGCGGCACGCTGAACACGGCGTCCTCGGCGATCGAGTAGATGTTCGGGATCACCGCGAAGCCCATGGCGATACCGACCACCAGGGCGTTGCGCTGGTCATAGGTAATGCCCAGGTCGTTGGTGATCCACAGGCGCATGTCGCCGCCGAAGAACCAGGTTTCCATGAACGGGCTCATGTACAGGGCAAACCAGCCGGTAAACAGGATCACCGGGATCAGGATCGCCGCTTCCCAGCCATCCGGCACGCGCAGGCGGATCGACTCGGGCAGGCGGCTCCAGCCGAAGCCGGCGACCAGGATGCCCAGCGGCAGCAACAGCATCAGGCTGAATACGCCCGGCAGGTGAGCCTCCAGATACGGTGCGAGGAACAGGCCGGCGAAGAAACCGAGAATCACCGTCGGCATCGCTTCCATCAGTTCGATCACCGGCTTGACCTTGCGCCGCATGCCCGGGCCATGAAGTAAGCGGTGTAGATGGCGGCGGCAATCGCCAGCGGAGCGGCCAGGATCATGGCGTAGAAGGCGGCCTTCAGGGTGCCGAAGGTCAGCGGCGAGAGGCTCAGCTTGGGTTCGAAGTCGGTGTTCGAGGCGGTGGATTGCCAGACGTACTTGGGCTCGTCGTAGTTCTCGTACCAGACCTTGCCCCACAGGGCGCTGAAGGAAACTTCCGGATGCGGGTTCTTCAGGCTCAGCGGCTGCAGCTTGCTGCCGTCCTCGATGAACACCCGGTTGGCCCGCGGCGACAACGCCAGGATGCCCGGGCCGTCGACCACCTGTTCGATCAGCAGGGTACGGTGCGCGGTGCTGTGGAATACGCCGAGCTTGCCGCTGGCATCGAGGGCGATGAATCCCTTGCGGCGCTCTTCGGCGTCGATCTGCACGATGGGCGAGTCGCCCATCCTGAAATCGCGGATGCGCTTGAGATGCTGCTCGCCATCCGGGTCACGGGCCATGAACCACTGGGTCAGGACGCCCTTGGAGTCGCCGGTGATCAGCGAGATGCCGCCGACCAGCTGGGCGCTGGCGGTGATCTCGGCGTTGCCGTCCTCGGCCAGCTTGTAGCGGCCGTTGAGGCTCCTCTCGCGCAGGCTGAACACATCGGCCTGGGCGCGACCGTTGATGACGTACAGCCATTGCTGGCGCGGATCGACGAAGATCTGCTTCACCGGCTCGGTCATCTGCGGCAGGTCGATGCGTTCCTGCTCGTTGCTGACCTCGCCGGTCATCATGTTTTCCGAGCGGCTCAGCCGCAGCACCTGCAGGTGCGCACCGGCAGACCCGGTCAGCAGCAAGGTATCGCCATTGACGTTGAGGCTTACGTGTTCCAGCGCCCTTCCCTGCTCGTCCAGGGCAATGGGCTCCTGGCCGTACGGGTAGTCGATGGCGGGGGTGATGGTCTTTTTGTTGTCCGGGTAGGTGATCTTGTAGGTGTGGTGGAACACCAGCACCTGGCCATTGGAAAGGCCCAGCACGACCAGCGGGCTACCAGGCTGGTCGGCACCGATGGAGGTTACCTGGACACCGGCCGGCAGGGGCAGATCGACACGCTTGAGCTCGGCGCCGCTCCTGGTATCGAAGAACAGGGCCTGGCCCTTGTCGGAAACCCGCATGCCCACCAGGTTCTGCTCTTCCAGGGCAATCATCAGCGGCTTGCCGGCGTCCTGCTGCAGCCAGGCGGGCTCCAGGGCCGGCTTGCTGGTCAGGCTCGCACCCTGGAACAGCGGCACTACCACATAGGCCAGATAGAAGAAGATCAGGGTAATGGCCGCCAATACAGCGAGCCCGCCCACCAGTACATACCAGCGGGTCAGGCGATCCTTGAGCGCACGGATGCGGCGCTTGCGTTGCAGCTCGGGCGTATTGAAGTCAATCCGCACGGGGGAGAGTTTTGGGTCATTGTGGAGTTGGCCAGATCATTCATGCGCACACACCCTAGCGGTCCCATATGACAGAAACATGACAATGCGGTGACGCAAAAAAGCCCGCCGCACAGGTGGTTCTGGCAGCGGACTGGAAATTTGCCGCTGGGGCCCGGCGTCCACCGGGCCCCACGAGATCACAGGTTAGTTTTTTGCGACACCGGCGCTGTGGGACAGGCCCAGGTCAGCCAGGGCTTTTTCAGCCACTTTGGCTGGCAGCGGGATGTAGCCATCCTTCACCACGACCTGCTGACCGGCCTGGGACAGGACCAGCTTGACGAACTCGGCTTCCAGCGGGGCCAGAGGCTTGTTCGGCGCCTTGTTGACATACACGTACAGGAAGCGCGACAGCGGGTAGGTGCCGTTCAGGGCGTTGGTTTCGTTGTCTTCGACAAACTCGCCGCCTTCTTTCTTGGCCAGGGCTACGGTCTTGACGCTAGCGGTCTTGTAGCCGATGCCGGAGTAGCCGATGCCGTTCAGCGAGGAGCTGATCGACTGCACCACGGAAGCCGAACCTGGCTGCTCGTTGACGTTAGGCTTGAAGTCGCCTTTGCACAGGGCTTCTTCCTTGAAGTAGCCGTAGGTGCCGGATACCGAGTTGCGGCCGAACAGCTGCACCGGCTTGTTGGCCAGGTCGCCGGTCACGCCCAGGTCGCCCCAGGTCTTGACGTCGGCCTTGGCGCCGCACAGGCGGGTCGAGGAGAAGATCGCATCGACCTGGGCCATGGTCAGGCCCTTGATCGGGTTGTCCTTGTGCACGAACACGGCCAGGGCATCGACGGCCACTGGGATGGCGGTAGGCTTGTAGCCATATTTCTGCTCGAAGGCCTGCAGCTCGACGTCCTTCATCTTGCGGCTCATCGGGCCCAGGTTGGCAGTGCCTTCGGTCAGCGCGGGCGGTGCGGTGGAGGAGCCGGCGGCCTGAATCTGAATGTTTACGTTCGGGTACTCTTTTTTGTACGCCTCAGCCCACAGCGTCATCAGGTTGGCCAGGGTATCGGAACCAACGCTGGACAGGTTGCCCGACACACCGGTGGTCTTGGTGTAGGTCGGAATGGCTGGATCAACAGCGGCGACCGCATTGGCGGTGGCAACGCCAGCGGCGACAAAGGTCAGGGCCGCCATCAAACGCTTCAGTTTCATGCCTTGCTCCTAGCAGGAATTCGGGGGTGAGATGGATCGGGGCCCAGTATCTGCAGGGCGCGTGTCTAATCTATGACTGGATTGTGACAATTAGATTAAAGGCCATCATTCATTACGTTGGAACGCCCCTGCCGCGCTTGCACATAAGATAAAGCGGCTCCAGGCCGCTGCCTGTCGGGAAGACCAGGATGCAATCATCGAACCTCACCTGGCCGACAGCACTCAGAGGCTCCAGCAAGGGCGTCTGGGGCAGGTCGATCACACCGCCCACCTGACGCGCGGCGGACTGGCCGACGATCGCCGTGCTCCAGCGCAGTTCCATGGACGACAACCCTGAAACCGCATGGCTGAGCGTCTGCCCCACGGCTACCACCTTGACCTTCGCAGACAACTCGCTGCCGCTGGTGGGTGTCAGGCAGATCTGCTGCGTTGCCGTGATCTCTTTCAGCCCGACAACGATCTTCCGCCGTTCGACCGGAGCGGATCGGGAGAACAGGCGATAAGGCAGATCGACCTCGGCGCCGGAGCGGGCCAGCGCTTCCCAGTCGTGACCATCAATGGGCATCAGATCACCAAGCGGCACGCTGACCGCGTACTCGCTTCGCTCCTTCCAGTGCTCGAAGAAGAAGCCGGCGACACCGCAGAAGGTGCCCGGATGTTCGTCCTTGAGTGAGGTCGCCTGCCAACTGAACTCGGCCACGGCGGAACGGATGGACTTTTTCATGGCGGTGAGATGTGCAGGGTCATCGATTGCGATGGCTTCGGCGAACATCAATGCCGGACGCAACTGGCAAGCTCGGGATGAAAGCGTCACGACCCTCGCTGTATTTCCGACCTGCACCCCAGGCGCGGACAAGCGGCGAACAAGGTGATCCTCCGCTGCCGCGAACAGCAGCATGCAGCGCTCGTGCAACTGCCGATGCCGCTGCTCGGTAGCGGCCATAGATGCCAGATAGCGGCTGCTGCCCGCAGTGATAAGGGCGAGCGCCTGGGCCTGGATAGCCGGATCACGGAATGGACTGGTGAGGTTGCGCTCGGCGCCGGACTTGGCGAACTGGACCTTCAGTGTCATGGACTCGAGTGCCTTTATCGCGCGGACCATGTCGGTTTGCGCGCTTTCGAGCGCGCTCATTTCCTCTATATGTGCGGCAACGGACCGCGAATCGAGAGGTTGCGCCTGCCAGAGGTCCAGCAACCGGGCAACCTGCTGCACGCCGTCATCGACTGACTTCATCGCCGCATCGATCTGGGCGACCAGTTGCTTGGTCTTGTCCAGTTCCTTGTTCGACTCGGCGACCTTGCGCTCCTGCTGGCTCAAGCGAACAGCCGGCTTGGGCGGGGCCGGTACCGGGTCGTTGCGGAAAGCGGCCTTGCCCTGGCGGTAATGCCACTGCCGGACGTGAAATACGATGCTATCGACCGAGTGGGCCGTGCCGGTTTCCAGATAAGGCGGATAGAACAGCAGGTCGGCACCGATGGGGTCGCCGATGATCTTGTCGAAATGGTCGATCAGTCGGGCGTGGGTTGCGTTGTCCAGGTCGGCGTTCCAGAGGGTCTGGACGAGGGATTCGAATTCTTCGGGGGTGTAGTCGATAAGTGCTGGCTTGAATTCCATTTCAAAGCTCCTTTAATTAATAGAAGCCGCCACGCTGTAAGCGCATGGCGGCCAGTTTTTTATTTCAACGCAAAAACTACTGTTTTTACTTGCATATCAGCGGCGTACTGAAACTGCAGTAATACTCCAGGGAATAGTTCGTCATCGTACACGTAGAACGCCCAGCCTCCCGTCTGCCCTATAGGCACAGGCATTAAAACCGGAGCCCCAGAAGAGACAGGCTCACCGAACAAGTCGAGAACCATCTCCTGGTCCATTCCCGGAAAAAAAATCTCGGGAAGCTCGCCTTTATATACGCTAGTGCCTTCGTATGTTTCTTTCAGCGTTATGTGCAACGCCTTCAACACCTTATTCTCCGCCACGAAATCCAACCCAAGGCCTTCCTCTGGAAGGATGTAAATACTGTCAGAGCCAGGGTAGACTTCGATAAACTCTACCTCTGGAAAAATATTCTCCGCAGCAAGTTCCGCATAAGGCCGACCAAGAAATCCAACGATTTTATCGATATCGTCCTTCTTCATTTTATCCACCCTTGCTGTCTTTGCAGATCATGTATTTTTTGCCTGGCCTGCTCAATTTTCGACTCTTCCAGTCCATGTTCAATAAGCCCAGGCTTTATCGCATCGAAATTTCTATCGATAGCGGTTTTTAAATCGAGAGCGTCGGCATGCTGCTTCTCCTTGGTATTTCTCCCACCGTAGGTTTCACTGAATTTCTTGTGAACTTCGCTAGGGATCGCAATACCAGGCGCCTTGGAGATTGCCGCTTTTATGTCCGGATCAGTCATGTTCGGAAAAGCTCTCGACAGGTATAGCTGCAATGCTTTCTTCGAAACAATATGATCGATATCCAGACCATCTCCGTTACTGTCTCTCTGCAATTGATCAGCTGGCCCAACATCCAATGGCTCCGAAAAAACCAACCCCGGCGACGGCAGATCACTTCCCTCTCCGTAACCAGGAAGCCTGGACCCGGCCTCCTCCTCGTCCAACCCCGGAAGTGTTTCGATTTGCGGCCGATACGGATCGAGTTCGGCGCCAGGAATGGTCCCGGTTAGCGGTGGCACCAAGGGCAGATCGGTCGGGCCGAGCAGTTCGCTGCCCGGCGGCACCAGCGGAGTCCAGGTACGCCGCCCTCCCGAGGAGTGCGCCAGCGATTTCGCGGCCTCGAGTGAAATCGGTTCGCCCAGTTGCAGCCAGGGCGCAAATGGCTGGGTCTGGGCTCGCACGCCGAAGGCGCTGGCCGGGCTGTGCAGGCTGAGGCGATCCAGGTCATACGGCGCGTTGCCCAACGCCGCGCTCTGCGAGTACCGCACCTCGAACTCGCGGCGCTCACCTAGCCAGGTGCTTTTCGGCGCATAAGGCGCAAGCCCGTTGGCAATACGCCGCTGGTTGATCTCGCTGAACGTCCCGCCGGGCGCGGCTTCTTCGCCAATAGATCGCCACAGCGCCTGCTCGAAACCGGCAAACGACGCGAATTCCCTGCCGCGCAACGTGTCTGCCGCCTGCGCAGGAATCGCCGCCCCGCTCGTCCGGGCGCTGGCATCCCACCAACCCGGAGCGGCAACCTGCCCACCGCCACTGACAACGCCCGTGCCGGCTGGCGGTACATCGAACGAGAAATAGAGAGGCGCCCTGCCGGGGATACAGACGATGCAGTCGTTGATCCGGGTGTCGACACCGGCGGGAATCGCAAGCGCTTGCGGTTCGGAGGACAGCAGGCCAGACGCCGTCTGCACCTGCGGCTTGAGCGGGTCCGCCAATGCGCTGTCAGCCGTGAACACCAGGTCCCGGTCGGTCGCCGTCTGGCCTTCGGCCCGGTAGGTGTTGGTCAGCGGATCGAACACCGCGTTTCTCACCGGAACCCGGGAAGGGATTTCATCACCGGTGCTGGCAACGATGATGGCGGTGCTGTTGCCGTGGGCTTCAAGCCTGATCCGGTAATCGACCTCGGCCATCCCGCCGCGCTCGGCCAGGGCTTGCAGGTCCTGTCCTGCATGCAGGCCTATCCCCTCGGCAGGGATTCCGATCCCTTGAAGAAGGCGGCGCTGCTCCGGCATCAGTTCGCCGTTGCCCAAGGCCGTGGAATAGGTCGCCGCAGTTACAAACGTCCCAAGCGCCTGACCGGTGCGAATGGCCGCAACCCGGGCAATCTCCCTGATCGAGTCGCCAACCGCTCGCTCGATGGCCGACACCACACCTTCCGCCACCCGGACGCCGTCCCAGGTGAGCATGCTTCCAGTGGCGGTAGCCGCCATTGGCATGGTCAGCGAATTGGCCTCGCGGATCCGCTTCAGCCGCAGGTTCTCATCCGCCAGCTGCTTGAACCGGACCCGCGCCTCACGCAGTTCCTTGTACTGCCGCTGCCGCTCCCATTCCTCCTCGCGGGCCTTCCACACGACTTTCTGCTCGGCGTGACGAGCCGCCAATGCATTGGATCGCTCGGTCAACTGGCGAACGGCTTCGGAGAGCAACTGCGCTTCCTGGGCCGCGATATAGGCCGCTTCCCAGGCCTGGTGGAGTTCCTGGAACGACTGGCTGGAGCTTTGCCGCGCCAGGCGCTCGGCGTAGTCCTGCGGGGAATGCTGGAGCGGATCCTGGCCGTCGAAAGCCCGCGCCTGCTGGTTCTTGCGCTGCAACTCGGCGGCTTTCGCCGCGATCATCTCCTCGATCACCTGCCGTTCCCTGGTGATCAGGTGCAGTTGCCAGCGCTCGCTACCGTCATTGGCGGGATACTTGCGCACGGCCTCCAACTCGGCTTTCAACGTTTGACCAACGTTGCCGAGATTGGCCGCGTAGTGCCGGTCTATCGTTGCCCGGGTGGCTTGCTGGGTCTGCGCGAAGTGCTGTACCCATTGCTGATGAGCGGCGGCCTGGGCTGCCGCCTGGGCAGCGAGTTGTGCCTGCCGCGCCGCTTCGGCTGCGGCTTGTTGCTCGGCGCGGCGCTTGGCGATGGCCGCCGCCCTGGCCTTGGCGCGCTTCTTCGCGCGCTTGCGGCTCGATCCGCCAAAGCCACCGGAAAATCCGCTTCCGCCGCCTATGTCGAAAAAGCCCGCGTCCCTCGGTCCTTGCGTTTCGACGGTGCCGTCGCGGATAACCACATCGCCCGTCGTCCTATCGGGAAATAACTTGTCCATACAGAATCTCCTTGTCTGTATGGCGCAGGGTGGCGAGTTGGAGGGGTGCGGCTGGGGTACATGTTTATGGCCGCAAGGCGGCCATATGCATCAATGTGTTTCGCAAAGCCCGTTGCAGGATTGCCCTGCAACGGAGGGGTAGCAGATCAGCGCTTGGTCGCCAGCAGATACAGGCCGACCAGCAAGCCGATGGTGCAGATCCCGGCAACGTAGAGCGCCGGGGCCATCGGGCTGAACTTGAGCAGCGCGGTCACGGCCATCGGGGTCAGGCCGCCGAAGATGGCGTAGGCCACGTTGTAGGAGAACGACAGGCCGCTGAAGCGCACCACTGGCGGGAAGGCGCGGACCATGACGAAGGGCACGGCGCCGACGATGCCGACGCACAGCCCGGTCAGGGCGTACATCGGGAACAGCAGGTCCTTGTGCTCGGCAAGGGTGTGGTAGAAGGTCCAGGAGCTGACCAGCAGCGCCAGGCTACCGGCGACGAACACACGACCCGCGCCGAAGCGGTCGACCAGCCTGCCCGCGCCGATGCAGCCCAGGGTCAGCAGGACGATGGCCAGGCTGTTGGCCTGCAGCGCCACGCTCGGGGTGAAGCCGTAGACGGTCTGCAATATGGTCGGGTCATCAGGATGACCACGATGATGCCGGCGGACAGCAGCCAGGTCAGCAGCATCGACAGGACGATGGCGCCACGATGGTCACGCAGCACGGCGCGCAGCGGTACTTCCTCGGCCAGGGCCTTGCGCTGCTGCAGTTCGGCGAATACCGGTGTCTCGTGCAGCCAGCGACGCAGGTACACCGAGAACAGGCCGAATACGCCGCCCAGCAGGAACGGGATCCGCCAGGCGTAGTCGGCGACTTCCTCCGGGGTATAGACGCTGTTGATCAGGGTCGCGACCAGCGAGCCGAGGAGGATGCCGGCGGTCAGGCCGGCGGTCAGGGTGCCGCAGGCGAAGCCGGTATTGCGCGCCGGCACGTGCTCGGACACGAACACCCATGCCCCCGGCACCTCGCCGCCGATTGCCGCGCCCTGGATCACCCGCATCAGCAGCAGAAGGATCGGCGCCGCCATGCCGATCTGCGCGTAGGTCGGCAGCAGGCCCATGATCAGGGTCGGCACGGCCATCATGAAGATGCTCAGGGTGAACATCTTCTTGCGCCCCAGCAGGTCGCCGAAGTGGGCCATGACGATGCCGCCCAGCGGACGCGCCAGATAGCCTGCGGCGAAGATGCCGAAGGTCTGCATCAGGCGCAGCCACTCGGGCATGTCCGCCGGGAAGAACAACTTGCCCACCACCGTGGCGAAGAACACGAAGATGATGAAGTCATAGAACTCCAGCGCACCACCGAGGGCGGAGAGCGACAGGGTCTTGTAATCGTTGCGGGTCAGCGGCCGGGCCGGCTGGTCGAGGCTGGAGGGAACCGATGTCATTTTGACTTCTCTTAATGGAAGGTAGAAGCGGGCAGCAAGGCTTATGGAGGCCGGAAAGAACCCCGCACGATAACAAATTGTCCGAAAGCGACACAGATCTACATATTCCGCGCAGATAATCATGACTGCATGGTCGTCGCTGTCTGCGAGGCTCTATATACTGGCCCCTCGTCGAAACCGGTTGCACCCAAGGTGGGATATTGTGCGAAAACGCTGCCAGGCTTGGCCTGGTCGGTTTCGCAGAGTTTCCCTCCGCCGCCTTCGAAGCGAAAACAGTGTAGTGAGTGGGCTGGATCGTTTTTTTGCGGCGTTACTGCGTCAACCAACGAAGCGTCACGGGTCAGAGGCACCCCCGGCATGATTGAGCTCGAACAAGAAGATCCTATCCCGCAAGGCGACCTGGCCTTGCAAATCACCGCACTTCCCCGCGAAACCAACGGTTTCGGCGATATCTTCGGCGGCTGGCTGGTCGCCCAGATGGACCTTGCCGGCACCGCCATGGCCAGCCGTGTCGCCGGCGGGCGCGTCGCCACCGTGGCGATCGATCGCATGGCCTTCCTGGTTCCGGTAGCGGTCGGCGCGCAGCTGTCGTTCTATACCCAGACCCTGGAGATCGGCCGCAGCTCGATCCAGATGATGGTCGAAGTGTGGAGCGACGATCCGCTGTCCAGCGAGTGGCGCAAGGTCACCGAGGCGGTGTTCGTCTTCGTCGCCATCGATGGCAGCGGCCGCACCCGCTCCGTCCCGCCTCGTCGCTGACCAGGGCTCGCGCTAAACTCGCAGGTTCTTGCAAGGTCGAAGACCTCACGGCATATCCAACGAGAGCAGCGCATGTCCACACCCAAGGTCGAATCGGAACAACACGGCGAACTCAACTGCTGGCGCATCACCACTGACAGCGCCGAGCTGCTGGTGGCCCAGCAGGGGGCGCAGGTGCTGAGCTACCAGCGACTGGGCGAACCGCCCCTCCTCTGGCTGAGCGACCAGGCCCTGTTCAACCGCGGCAAATCGGTGCGCGCCGGCGTTCCGGTGTGCTGGCCATGGTTCGGTAATCTGCAGCGCAACCCCCTGGCCGTTCAGCAACAGTTCCAGGGCAATGACGCCCCGGCACACGGGCTGGTGCGCGGGCGCGACTGGCAGTTGCTCGGCATCGACAGCACTGGCGACGAGGTGCAACTGTCGTTCGGGCTGCCTGAAACCCAGGGCGCATTGGCCGGCTGGCCGCACAAGATCGAACTGACCCTCGAGATCCGCCTGGGCGCGCACCTGGCCTTCAACCTCACCAGTCGCAACCTGGGCGATGAAAAAGTCACCCTCAGCCAGGCGCTGCACAGCTACTTCGCGGTCAGCGACGTGCGTTCGGTGCGGGTGGAAGGGGTGAAAGGCCGGGATTACATCGAGACGCTCGCCGACTGGGAACAGCGTACCCAGCAGACGGACCTGGCGTTCAGCGGCGAAACCGACCGTATCTACCTGGATACGCCTGCGGAACTGAGCATCATCGATCCCGCGTGGGAGCGACGTATCCGCATCAGCAGCAGCGGCTCGCGCTCGGCGGTGATCTGGAACCCCTGGACCGAACGCGCCGCGCAACTGCCGGACATGGCCGATGACGGCTGGCAGCGCATGCTGTGCATCGAAACGGCGAATGTGTGGGATGACATCGTTGAGCTGGCGCCGGGGGCGAGTCACACTTTGAGCCTGACGCTATCGAGCGAAAACCTCTGAACCTGTGGGAGCTGGCTTGTCGGACCGCCGAACCGCAGCGATTGCTGTAGTGAATTCGCCATAGCTATCGCTGGCAAGCCAGCTCCCACAGGGGCCAATGGGCTACTGAAAGCTCTACAGGTCTGAGTCCTCCACAACCCGCACCTTCGCCGCATCCATGGCATAGGCGGCATCCGCCAGGTCATTGCTGACCTTCTCGACCTTCAAGGTCCCGCTGACCCACAGCGGCGTGTAGATATCCGCCAGCTTCACACCTTTCGGATAACGCACCAGCACCAGCTGGTTCGGCGGCGGCGGCGGCACGTGGATGCAGGCGCCCGGGTAAGGCACGAGGAAGAACAGGGTGCTGTTGCCCTTGGCATCGGCCTCCAGCGGTACCGGATAGCCACCCAGACGGATGGACTTGCCGTTCATGCCGGGCACGGTCTTGGTCGAGTACATCACCGCAGGCAGCCCCTTGCTCTGCTTCAGGCCGCCCTTGGCGGTGAAGGTGCCCTGGGCCTCGGGCGAGTTGTGGTCGATCTCGGGCATTTCTTCCAGGGCTTTCTGGTCTGACCTGGGCATCAGGTCCAGCCAGTCGGTTTCAGGCAGTTCGGCCCGGGCAAGGGCGCTGCACAACAGCAGTGGGATCAGGAAAAGCGCGCGCATGAAAAAGCTCGGCAACCGTAGGAAAAGTTGCCGAGCATTCTATCCCGCAATCAGTTTCTTTTGATCAGGCCGTAGATCACCAGCAGGATGATCGCGCCCACCACCGCGCCGATGAAACCGGCCGCCTCACCCGCCTGGTAGATGCCCAGGGCCTGGCCGCCGTAGGTCGCCGCGAGCGAGCCGCCGATGCCGAGCAGAATGGTCATGATCCAGCCCATGCTGTCGTCGCCGGGCTTGAGGAAGCGCGCGACGAGTCCGACGATCAGGCCGATGAAGATGGTTCCGATGATTCCCATGGCAATCCCTCTGAGTGAGTCCACCACCAAAAGCCTAGTCAGCGCTTCGGTGTCCTGCCATCAGAGGGCTGCCGGGCGGGAGAGGTTCAACCCGAGATCAGGGCTTCGACCTGCTGGATCTTCTGCTCCAGCGTGGTCATGTCGGCGCAGCGCAGGGTGGCATGACCGACCTTGCGCCCGGCCTTGAAGGCCTTGCCGTAGTGATGCAGGTGGCAATCGTCGATGGCGACGACCTTGTCCACCGCCGGCACTTCACCGATGAAGTTGAGCATGGCGCTTTCGCCGACCTTGGCGGTCGAGCCCAGCGGCAGGCCGGCCACGGCGCGCAGGTGGTTCTCGAACTGGCTGCACTCGGCACCTTCGATGGTCCAGTGCCCGGAGTTGTGCACCCGCGGAGCGATCTCGTTGGCCTTCAGGCCGCCATCGACCTCGAAGAACTCGAAGGCCAGCACGCCGACGTAGTCCAGCTTCTCCAGCACACGCCCTGCGTAGTCCTCGGCCAGCGCCTGCAGCGGGTGTTCGCTGCTGGCGATCGACAGGCGCAGGATGCCGCTCTCGTGGGTGTTGTGCACCAGCGGGTAGAAGCGGGTTTCACCATCGCGGGCACGCACGGCGACCAGCGAGACTTCACCGGTGAACGGCACGAAGCCTTCCAGCAGGCACGGCACGCTGCCCAGCTCGGCGAAGGTGTCGACCACATCGGCGGCGCTGCGCAGGACCTTCTGGCCCTTGCCGTCGTAGCCCAGGGTGCGGGTTTTCAGCACGGCCGGCAGGCCGATGCTGGCCACGGCGGCGTCCAGGTCGGCTTGCGACTGGATATCGGCGAAGGCCGGGGTCGGGATGCCCAGGTCCTTGAACATGCTCTTTTCGAACCAGCGGTCACGGGCGATGCGCAGGGCTTCGGCACTCGGGTAGACCGGGACGAACTGCGAGAGGAAGGCGACCGTTTCCGCCGGCACGCTTTCGAACTCGAAGGTCACCAGATCGACTTCATCGGCCAGCTGGCGCAGGTGGTCCTGGTCACCGTAGTCGGCACGCAGGTGCTCGCCCAGCGGCGCGGCGCAGGCGTCCGGCGCGGGGTCGAGGAAGGCGAAGTTCATGCCCAGCGGAGTGCCCGCCAGGGCCAGCATGCGGCCGAGCTGGCCGCCACCGATTACACCGATCTTCATGGCAGCGACCTCAGGCCTGGCGCGGGTCTGGATTGTCCAGAACGCTGTCTGTCTGTTCTGCGCGGAACTGCTTCAGCACAGTGTGGAATTGCGGATGCTTGGCACCGAGGATGCTCGCCGAGAGCAATGCCGCGTTGATCGCACCGGCCTTGCCGATCGCCAGGGTGGCAACCGGGATGCCGGCGGGCATCTGCACGATGGACAGCAGCGAGTCGACACCGGACAGCATCGACGACTGCACCGGCACGCCCAGCACCGGCAGGTGGGTCTTGGCCGCGCACATGCCCGGCAGGTGTGCAGCGCCACCGGCTCCGGCGATGATCACCTCGATCCCGCGACCTTCCGCCTCTTCGGCGTACTGGAACAGCAAGTCCGGGGTGCGGTGGGCGGAAACCACCTTCACTTCGTAGGGAATGCCGAGTTTTTCCAGCATATCGGCGGTGTGGCTAAGGGTGGACCAATCGGACTTGGAGCCCATGATCACGCCAACCAGTGCACTCATCGTCGAGCCTCTCCTGCAAGCGTCTTGTGACGCGCCAAAAGCAACGAGCCACGCGGGAAGACCGGCGTGGCTCGTCATACGGATTCTGAATCGACCGGGTCGGCCGAAGGCGCGGGATTATAGCGCAGTCGGGGCAAAGCCGCCCAGCCCCGTTGGTAAGGTCGGGCGATGGCCCGCTGAGAGACTTCCAGATGCTCGGGCACCAGCCTTGGGGACTACTGTCGAGGCGCACTACCCCCAAACGCCAAGGATGTCCTTATGCGCAAACGAATACGTACCACCCTGCCCCTGGCCTTCGCCGCCCTGTACCACGCCGCCTTCGTCAATGCCGACAGCGCGTTGACCGTCTGGGTGTTTCCCCATGATGAACTGGTGGACATTTCCAACGAACAGCTCCGGCTGGACTATTTCGCACCCTGGCTGGCAGAGATGCGCGAAATCACCGATCTGCCCGTGCAAATCCGTTTTCAGCGCAACGTTCCTGGCCTGACCGACCTCGACTATCACGCCGACGATCCCTCCCAGTCCCTCGCGGCCTGGTCCGATGCCGCCTGGACATGGCGCCGGCAACAGAACGCGGCAGGCGGCGTTCTGCACAACAAGTACCTGCTGCTGACCCGCCTGCCGCTGGATCCCGGCAACGAAACCCTGGGCCTGGCCCACCAGACCGGCCACGCCGCGATCGCTTCGATACACTCCTACGCCACCCCTGGCCACGAGCTGGGCCATACGCTCAGCGCCACCCACGAGGCGGCCGAAGTCAATTTCAACGGTTGGTTCTGCGAAACCTACATGTTCCCAACCCGTCTGAACGTGCGCTCCAACTGCTACCGCTATTCCGAGGAAAACCGCGCCAACATCGCCCGCTACCTCAGGCGTTCGGGGAACTGACCGGTGCCTGCTCCTGCAAGCCCGACTCCAGCTTGCGCCAAAGTAACCGCACGTTGGCCTTGCGCACCAAGGCACATCGATAGAGGCGGATCTCCAGTGGCACATGCCACTGGGGACTGCCGCAGATCACCAGCTCACCTCGCTCCAGCTCGGCTCGTGCCGACAAGCGCGGGACCCAGGCGATCCCCAGGCCTTCCAGGGCCATGCTCTTCAGGCTATCGGCCATGGCCGTCTCGTAGACCGTGGTGAAACGCAGGTTGCGCTGGCGCAGCAGCAGGTTCACCGAGCGGCCGAGGAACGCGCCGGCACTGTACGCCAGCAACGGCACGCTGCCCTCGCCTTCAAGATCGAACAAGGGCTTGCCGTCGGGCCCGGCGGCGCACACCGGCAACATCTCGGTGTGGCCCATATGCAGGGACGGGAAGATCTCCGCGTCCATCTGCAGCGCCGCATCCGGATCGTAGAACGCCAGCATCAGGTCGCAGCCGCCTTCGCGCAGGGCATGCACGGCATCGCCGACGTTGGTGGCGACCAGGCGCGTGGCGATATTCAGCCCGTCGTTGCGCAACTGGGCGATCCAGCGCGGGAAGAAACCCAGGGCCAGGGAATGCGCGGCAGCCACCTGGATGACCTCACCCTGCCCCCCTTCAAGATGATGCAAATGGCGGAGAACTTCGCTCAACTGGTCGACAACGGTACGTGCCGTAACGAGGAACAACTGCCCGGCGGCGGTGAGCTCTATGGGCGTGCGCGAGCGGTTGACCAGGGTCAGCCCGAGCGCCGCCTCAAGGCTGCGGATCCGCCGGCTGAACGCCGGCTGGGTGACGAAACGGCGCTCGGCGGCCTGGGAAAAGCTGCGGGTAGCGGCCAGCGCACTGAAGTCTTCCAGCCATTTGCTTTCAAGGTTCATGAAACTCTCTCCGAAAGCATGCACCAAAATGGAACACGCTCGATCTCGACAAAACGTCACATGGAGCGTTATGCCGTTTGTGCATAGGTTAGCGTGCAACAGCATTGGCCGCAAAAGGGGGCTCGCCCCTAGGATTAGCGCCATTCCGGCATGTGCCGGGTTAATTCGAGATGATATCCATCATGTCCGCTGCTGCATCGTTCCGCATTGAAAAAGACCTGCTTGGCACCCTGGAAGTCCCTGCCGACGCCTACTACGGCATCCAGACCCTGCGCGCTGCCAACAACTTCCATCTGTCCGGTGTTCCGCTGTCGCACTACCCGAAGCTGGTCGTGGCCCTGGCCATGGTCAAGCAGGCCGCTGCCGACGCCAACCGTGAGCTGGGTCACCTGAGCGATGCCAAGCACGCCGCCATCAGCGAGGCATGCGCCCGCCTGATCCGTGGCGACTTCCACGAGCAGTTCGTGGTGGACATGATCCAGGGCGGTGCTGGCACTTCGACCAACATGAACGCCAACGAAGTGATCGCCAACATCGCGCTGGAGGTCATGGGCCACCAGAAGGGCGAGTACAAGTACCTGCACCCGAACAACGACGTGAACATGGCGCAGTCGACCAACGACGCCTACCCGACCGCGATCCGCCTGGGCCTGCTGCTCGGTCACGATGCCCTGCTGGCCAGCCTCGACAGCCTGATCCAGGCCTTCGCGGCCAAGGGTGAAGAATTCAACCACGTACTGAAGATGGGCCGTACCCAGTTGCAGGACGCGGTACCGATGACCCTGGGCCAGGAATTCCGTGCCTTCGCCACTACCCTGACCGAAGACCTGAACCGCCTGCGCACCCTGGCGCCGGAAGTGCTGACCGAAGTGAACCTGGGCGGTACCGCCATCGGTACCGGCATCAACGCCGACCCGGGCTACCAGGCCCTGGCGGTACAGCGCCTGGCCACCATCAGCGGCCAACCGCTGGTTCCAGCTGCCGACCTGATCGAAGCCACCTCGGACATGGGCGCCTTCGTCCTGTTCTCCGGCATGTTGAAGCGCACCGCGGTCAAGCTGTCGAAGATCTGCAACGACCTGCGCCTGCTGTCCAGCGGCCCGCGTACCGGCATCAACGAGATCAACCTGCCGGCGCGCCAGCCAGGCAGCTCGATCATGCCAGGCAAGGTCAACCCGGTTATCCCGGAAGCCGTGAACCAGGTGGCGTTCGCCATCATGGGCAACGACCTGGCCCTGACCGTCGCTGCCGAAGGCGGCCAACTGCAGTTGAACGTCATGGAACCGCTGATCGCCTACAAGATCTTCGACTCCATCCGCCTGCTGCAGCGCGCCATGGACATGCTGCGCGAGCACTGCATTGTCGGCATCACCGCCAACGAACAGCGCTGCCGTGAACTGGTCGAACACTCGATCGGCCTGGTCACCGCCCTGAACCCGTACATCGGCTATGAAAACGCCACCCGTATCGCCCGCGTCGCCCTGGAAACCGGCCGCGGCGTGCTGGAACTGGTGCGCGAGGAACAGCTGCTGGACGAAGCGATGCTCAACGACATCCTGCGTCCGGAAAACATGATCGCTCCGCGTCTGGTTCCGCTGAAGGCGTAACCCCACGCAACAACCGTCTCACCAGGTCGAGGGACTAGACACCTCTCACCTTTGAGGGCCCAGGGCTTACACCCCGGGCCCTTTTTTTATGCCTGACAGAAACGCCCCGGATGTCGTAACGTGCCCGGCTACGAACAAGATCGACCATGGAGAATGGCGCATGAATCCGGCGTCCCCCCGTCCCGCCCGCAGCATCATGGTGCTGTACACCGGTGGCACCATCGGCATGCAGGCCAGTGCCGACGGCCTGGCCCCTGCTTCCGGTTTCGAGCAGCGCATGCGTGAGGAGTTATCCACAAGGACGGACCTGGCGCCCTGGCGTTTCCGGGAAATGGCGCCATTGATCGACAGCGCCAACATGACGCCTCATTACTGGTTGCGCCTGCGCGATGCCGTCATCGATGCCGTGGATGGCGGCTGCGATGCCGTGTTGGTCCTGCATGGCACCGATACCCTGGCCTACAGCGCGGCGGCCATGAGCTTCCAGTTGCTCGGGCTGGATACGCCGGTCCTGTTCACCGGCTCGATGCTGCCGGCCGGCGTGCAGGACAGCGATGCCTGGGAAAACCTCACCGGCGCCCTGCAGGCCTTGACCGATGGACAGCCGGCCGGGGTGCAACTGTTCTTCCATGGCGAGTTGCTGCCACCCCAGCGCACCACCAAAGTGCGCAGCTATGGGCGAAACCCGTTCGTGGCGCTCAAGCGCAATGCCCTGACCACTACCGCTTCCACCTTGCCCGTCGCATTGAGCTACCGCCAGCCACGGCAGCCTGTGGATATCGCCGTGCTTCCCCTGGTCCCGGGGATTTCCGCGGATCTGCTGCGGGCAGTTATCCACAGCGGCGCCCAAGGCCTGGTTCTGGAATGCTACGGCAGCGGTACGGGGCCAAGCGACGACCAGGACTTTATCCACGCTCTCGAACAGGCCCATTCCCGTGAACTCGTGGTGGTGGCGATCAGCCAATGCCATGAAGGCGGTGTTGAGTTCGATATCTATGCGGCCGGCAGCCGCCTGCGCCAGGCCGGCGTGCTATCGGGTGGCGGGCTGACCCGCGAAGCGGCTTTCGGCAAGCTGCAATGGTTGCTGGGCAGCGGCCTGTCGTTCGAGGAAGTGCGCCGCCTGATGGAACTGGACCTGGTGTGAAGGCATGCAAATTGCTCGTTTTCCGCACAGTCCACCAGCCCGGTAACCGAGCATGCTGCACTCCCACCTGACCACACTGCACGCGGTATCCCTGGTCGTGCAGACCTTCCGCGACGAAGCCCTGCTCCAGGGCAGCGGCATCAGCACTGCCGACCTTGGCCGTGCCGACTCGCGCATCACCACGCGCCAGGAAATGCAGGTGTGCGCCAATGCGGTGGCCCGGCGCCGGGATATCGGCCTGGAGCTCGGGCGGCGCATGCATGTTTCTTCCTACGGCATGCTCGGTTATGCCCTGCTGTCCAGTGCCACTTTGGGTGACGCTTTGCGCCTGGCGCTGCGCTACCCCGCGCTGCTGGGAACACTTTTCCGCCTGCGTCTGGTCGAGGAAGGCGAGCGCGTCTGGTTCAGCGCCAGCGATTACCACGAGGAGCCGGAACTGGCGGCGTTCAATGCAGAGTTCTGCCTGGTTTCGCTGAAGGTGATCTGCGATGACCTGCTGGGCAAGCCCCTGCCGCTGCTCGCCGCACGTTTCGCCCATGGTGAGCCGGACTATCGCCAGCAGTACGGGGAAACCTTCACCTGCCCGCTGCACTTCGATGCCGTGGACAACGCCTTCGCATTCGATCGCAACTGGCTTGAGCAGCCATTGCCGCTGGCAGACCAGGTAACCCACGGAACCATGAGCGAGCGTTGCCGGCAGTTGAACCTGGAATTCACCGGGCGCCAGGCCTGGCTCGGACGGATCCGCCAGTTGCTCGCCGATCAGCTGGGCGCCCCCCGGGGCTGGAGGGCCTGGCGCGGCAAATGAATTGCTCGTCGCGAACCCTGCGCCGCCACCTCGGCGAGATGGGCAGCAGCTACCAGCAACTGCTGGACGAGCTACGCTTCGAACGGGCCAAGCACCTGCTCGGTGAAGGGCAGATGCCGATCTACCGGATCGCCGAGGTGCTGGGTTTCAGTGAAACAGCGAGTTTCCGGCATGCGTTCATGCGCTGGAGCGGGGTCGCCCCCAGCCATTTCAGGGCCTGAACCAGCCTCATCGCTGGCAACGCCAGCTCCCACAGATCCGGTGTATGCAGTACCTGTGGGAGCTGGCTTGCCAGCGATTGGGAGCACCACCGAATCAAGCCTGGCCACCAGGCCTTGGCCATATCGATCCCCTTTTGGCCACTTCCACCGTTCAGCGCCACCGCTTTGCACCGCACCATCCGGAAATCAACGCCAGTGCTCCGGAGAACAACAAATGCTGACGATCTATTCCGATGACCACCGCCTGCATCACGGCCGCTGCGAGCTGATCGACGGGCAACTCATGCCCTGCTTCGAAATGCCGTCGCGCGCCGACCACGTCCTTGAGCGGATCAAGGCACGCAACCTTGGTCCCATCAGCGGCCCGACCGATTTCGGCCGCGCCCCGCTGCAACGGGTGCACAGCGCCGATTACCTGAATTTCTTCGAGGGCGCCTGGGCGCGCTGGGCCGAACTGGAGCGCGACGGCGACCTGCTGCCGTTCACCTGGCCGGCCCGTACCCTGCGTTCGGTCAAACCCACCAGCCTGCTGGGCGAACTCGGCTACTACAGCTTCGATGCCGGTGCACCGATCACCGCTGGCACCTGGCAGGCCGCCTACAGTGCGGCGCAGGTCGCCCTGACCGGCCAGGCCGCGATCCAGGCCGGTGCCCATAGCGCCTTCGCCCTTTGCCGTCCGCCAGGGCACCACGCCGCCAGCGACGTGATGGGCGGCTATTGCTACCTGAACAATGCCGCCATTGCCGCCCAGGCCTTCCTCGACCAGGGCCACCAGCGCGTGGCGATCCTCGATGTCGACTACCACCATGGCAACGGCACCCAGGAAATCTTCTATACGCGCAGTGACGTGTTCTTCGCCTCGATCCACGGCGATCCGCAGGCGGAATTCCCGTTCTTCCTCGGCTACGCCGACGAACACGGCGAAGGTGATGGCGAGGGCTACAACGTCAACTATCCGCTGCCCGCCGGCAGCGACTGGGCCACCTGGAGCGCCGCCCTCGACCAGGCCTGCGAGCGGATCGATGCCTATGCCCCGGACGTGGTGATCGTGTCCCTCGGCGTCGACACCTTCAAGGACGACCCGATCTCCCAGTTCAAGCTCGACAGCTCCGACTACCTGGCCATGGGCGAGCGTATCGCGCGCCTGGGCAAGCCGACCCTGTTCGTGATGGAAGGCGGCTACGCGGTGGAAGAAATCGGCATCAATGCCGTGAACGTTCTCGAAGGTTTCGAACGCAGTCAACAGGAAGCCCAAGCATGACCCGACTCAAGCGCCTGCTCGCCCCCCTGCTGTGTACCTCCCTGCTCGCCGGCAGCCTCCAGGCTGTCGCCGAACCGCGTACCTTGCGGGTCTACAACTGGTTCGACTACATCACGCCGCAGACCCTGACCGACTTCCAGAAGGACGGCCAGGTCAAGCTGGTGTACGACATCTTCGACACCAACGAGGCCCTGGAAGCCAAGCTGCTTACCGGCAACTCCGGGTATGACGTGGTGGTGCCATCCAACGTGTTCCTGGCCAAGCAGATCGAAGCCGGGGTATTCCAGCCGCTGGATCGCAGCAAGCTGCCGAACTGGCAGCACCTGGATCCGGCCTTGATGAAGCTGATCGAAGCCAACGACCCGGGCAACAAGTTCGCCGTGCCCTACATGTATGGCACCGTGCTGATCGGCTTCAACCCGGCCAAGGTCAAGGCCGCCCTGGGCGACAACGCACCGGTGGACAGCTGGGACCTGATCTTCAAGGAAGAGAACATCGCCAAGCTCAAGCAATGCGGCGTGGCGCTACTCGATTCGCCGTCGGAAATCATGCCGCTGGCCTTGCAGTACCTGGGCCTGTCGCCGAACAGCAGCAAGCCCGAGGACTACAAGAAAGCCGAAGCGCTGATGCTGAAGATCCGCCCGTACATCACCTACTTCCACTCCTCGAAGTACATGGCCGACATCGCCAACGGCGATATCTGCGTGGCGGTGGGCTATTCGGGCAGCTTCTCGCAGGCGGCCAACCGGGCGATCGAGGCGAAGAACGGCGTGGTGGTGGATATGCGCCTGCCGAAGGAAGGCGCACCGATCTGGTTCGACATGCTGGCGATTCCGAAGGGCGCGGCCAATCCCGAGGATGCCCATGCGTTCATCGACTACCTGTTGCAGCCGAAGGTGATTGCACCGATCAGTGATTTCGTCGGGTATCCGAACCCGAACAAGGACGCGACAGAGCTGGTGGCGCCAGCGATCCGCAACAACCCGAACCTGTACCCGACGGCAGAGGCAATGACCAAGCTGTACACGTTGCAGCCTTTGGCCCGGGATGCGGAACGGGCTCGGACCCGGGCCTGGACCAAGATCAAGGCCGGGACCTAGATCTCCTGTGTTGCTCCCACAGTGTCCGCGGGCGCCGCTGGACCTGTGGGAGCTGGCTTGCCAGCGATAGGGCCCTGAAGAACACCAAAGATCTTCACCCCCTCCACACCTTCCTAAGCTTGCCCAAAGCCTCGGCAATCCCGCTCTCCCCAACAGCCGCAAACCCCAGCACCAGCCCCGCAGTCTTATCCACAGCCCCCGGCAACCAGTAATCCCCCAACCCATTCAGCTCCACCCCTGCATCCAGCGCCTTTTCCACCAGCCAGCGCTCCCGTTCCGGGTTATCCACATCCACCTTCACATGCAGCCCAGCAACCATTTCCGGCAATGCGCCGACACCGGGGATATCCACAGGCCAGCCCGCGATCAGCGCATTGCGGCGGCTCAAGGCCGCCCGACGCATGCGCCGGATATGCCGCTGGAAATGCCCTTGGGCCATGAACTGCGCCATCACCGCCTGCGTACCTGCCTCCGAATGGCGCACCATCAGCGCCCTGGCGCGGGAGAACGGTTCCACCAGTTGCTTCGGCAACACCAGGTAGCCCAGGCGCAATGCCGGGAATGCCACCTTGCTGAAGGTGCCGACGTACAGGACCCGCCCGCTGCGATCGAGTGCCGCCAGCGGCGCCAACGGCGCGCCGCTGTAGCGATACTCGCCGTCGTAGTCGTCCTCGACGATCCAGCCATCGCTGCGCTCGGCCCAGGCCAGCAACTCCAGGCGCCGGGCCAGGCTCATCACCACCCCGGTGGGGTACTGGTGCGACGGCGTGACATACGCCATCCGGCAGTGCTGCAACGCTGCCAGTGCGGTGCAATCCAGTCCCTCGCTATCCACCGCAACACCGTGCACCGTCGCCCCCGTCAATCCGAAGGCACATCCGGCAGCCCGATACCCCGGGTTTTCCACAGCTACGCCTACTCCAGGCTCCAACAGCAACTGTGCACAAAGGCTAATCGCCTGCTGCGCTCCGGTGGTGATCACAATTTGTTCAGGCGTGCAGGAAAGCCCCCGCGAACGCCGCAGGTAGGCGGCGATGAGTTCCCGAAGCAGCGGTTCTCCCGCCGGATCGCCGTAACCGAGCGATTGCGCTTGCGGATTTCGCCAGAAACCCGCCTGCAGCTTGGCCCAGACCTCGAACGGGAACAGATCGAACGCCGGTACGCCGACGCGAAATGCCCGGGCGGACCGCTTCTTGGCGTAGGCAGATGGTGGGTTTCAAGGCGAAAAATCGGAGCAGTGTGGATAACTTTACTGGATGAATCGCCAGTATTTTCCAGCGAAAATGTGGATAAACCTGTTGATAAACCCCGGGATAACCCTGTGGACACTTTTGTGGATACTTTCGTGGACAGCTTCGGCAGCTGACTGACGTAGGTGCCATCGCCAACCCGGCTTTCGATGAAGCCCTCAGCGTAGAGCTGGTCGTAGGCGCGAACCACGCTGTTGCGCGACAAACCGAGGATCGCCGCCATGTCGCGGCTCGCCGGCAAGCGCGTGCCGCTGCCTAGGCGTCCGTCCAGCACCCGTGCGCGCAGGGCCTGGTAAAGCTGGCGGGTCAGGCCCTGGCGGCGGTCGAGGACAATGCCGGAGGGATCGAAAGGCAGGGAAACGGATGGCTCGTTCATGGCGATTGGACCCAGAAAACTGACCTGAAATGGCTCTTACACTGAACCAATAGCCTGCCTAGGATGAAGCTATTCGCCAAGGAAAATTCTCCATGTACACACCCAGCGCGTTCAGAGACGACGACCTGCAAAGCCTGCACGCCCATATCGGCAACACCCGCCTGGCCGTATTGATTACCCACGGGGAACAGGGCCTGCAGGCCACTCACGTGCCGCTGCTGCTGGATCCGCAGTCGGGCGAGAAGGGCACGCTCTATGGCCATATGGCCCGCGGCAACAAGCAGTGGCGTGACCTGGAAAGCGGTGCCGAGGTGCTGCTGGTATTCCCGGGCGCCGATGCCTATGTCAGTCCCGGCTTCTACCCGAGCAAGGCGCAGGACCCGCGCACCGTACCAACCTGGAACTACGTCGCCGTGCACGCTTGGGGCATACCGGAAGTTATCCACGATGCAGAACCATTGCTGGCGATCGTCCGCCGCCTCAGCGACCGCCACGAGCAGGGCCGCGAGCGCCCCTGGTCGGTGGACGACGCCCCTGCCGACTATCTGGACGGCATGCTCAAGGCCATCGTCGGGTTCGCCATCCCCATCGAGCGTCTGCAATGCAACCGCAAACTGAGCCAGAACCGCTCGGCCATTGATCGCGAAGGCGTGCGCAGCGGCCTGGCCGCCAGCGCCGATCCGCTGGACAACCACCTCGCTGCCCTGATGCAGCAACCCTGAAGGAACGTGTCACATGCCAACCGTACAGATCCTCCCGGTCAGCGCCGCCAGCCATGAGGCCTGGTACCCGTTGTGGCAAGCCTACCTGCGCTTCTACCAAACCGCCCTGCCCGACACGGTCAGCGCCGTGACCTGGCAGCGCTTCCTCGACCCGTCCGAGCCGACCAACGCCGCCCTGGCCTGGGTCGATGGCGAGGCGGTGGGCATGGTCCACTGGATCTACCATCGTTCCAACTGGTCCGTAGAAAACTCCTGCTACCTGCAGGACCTGTACGTAGAGAGCACGCAGCGCGGCCTGGGCATCGGTCGCCAGTTGATCGAGCACGTCTACGCCCAGGCCGCCGAAGCAGGCTGCGCCAAGGTCCACTGGCTGACACACGAAACCAATGCCACCGCGATTTCCCTGTACGAGCAGGTCGCCGAACGCCCTGGCTTCATCCAGTTCCGCAAACAGATTCCGTAGGCCGAGGTGCATCGATGAGCAACAATCTGAACTGGCATCCGGCCAGGGAGCCGCAGGCCGAGCCCTTGACCGGCCGCTTTATCCGTCTGGAAAAACTCGATCCGCGCCAGCATGGCGATGACCTCTGGGAGGTGCTGCAAGGTCGCGAGTCCGACGGCAAGCTGTGGGACTACCTGCCTTATGGTCCTTTCACCGAACGTGCGCCGTTCGATCAATGGCTGGAAGGCAATGCCGCCAGTCGCGATCCACTGTTCTACAGCGTGATCGACCTGGCCAGCGGGCAGGTGCAGGGCATTCTCAGCCTGATGTCCATCGTGCCGGCCCAGGGCCGTATCGAGGTCGGGCACATTGCATTCGGCGCGGCGATGCAGCGCACGCCCAAGGGCACCGAGGCGGTGTACTTGTTGAGCAAGCTCTCGTTCGAGCTGGGCAATCGCCGGCTGGAATGGAAATGCAACAACGCCAACGCCCGCTCCAAGCGCGCGGCGGAGCGTTTCGGCTTCACCTACGAGGGGTGTTCCGCAAGCATATGGTGGTCAAGGACCAGAACCGCGATACAGCCTGGTATTCGATCACCGATGACGAATGGCCGGCGATTGCCGCCGCCTATGAACGCTGGCTGAGCGCCGACAACCAGCGCCCCGAGGGTCAGCTCAGGACGCTGGAAGCCTGTCGCGCCGAAGCCTAGCGGCTTACTTCAGCTGCTTGGCCAGGAGCTCGATGTGCTCCGGGCCGATACCACAGCAGCCACCCAGCAGACTGGCGCCGCGTTGGCGCCAGTTCTGCGTCCAGTGCAGGTAGCCCGGTGGGTCGAGGTCTTCACGAAGCTCGTCGAGGCCATCGTTGGCAGTGGCATCCTTCGGCTGCGGCGGGAAGGCATTGGCATAGGCGCCAACGGAGATATCCACAGCCAGGCGCTTGAAGGTCGCCAGGGCCGCATCGATGGCATCGCCGATCACTTCCGGTTGGCTGCAGTTGAACAGCAAGGTCTGCACGCCCAGCGCCGCCACGGCTTCGGCCGCTTCGCTGACCGGCTCGCCGGAGCGCAGGCGCGGTACGTTATCCACATCCTCGTCCTGCAAGGTGAACGAGACCCAGAACGGCTTGCCGTCCTGCGGCAGGCCGGCACGGATCGCCTGGACCTCGGCAATGACGCTCTGGGTTTCCGCCAGCCATAGGTCGACGTGCTCGGACAGGCCTTCGACCAGTGGAGTCAGGACTTCGCCAACCCGCTCGGGCTGGTAAAGATCCGGGCGATAGGAACCGAACAGCGGCGGCAGCGAGCCGGCAACACGAACCTTCTGCGGTCCGGCATCGGCCGCCGCGCGGGCCAGTTGCCCTGCGGTGCTGGCCAGGGCGCGGCCCTCGTTCTTGAACCGCTCCTCGCCAATATGGAAAGGCACCACGGCGTAGCTGTTGCTGGTGATCACCTGCGCACCGGCATCGATATACGCCCGATGCACCGCCACCACCGCCTCCGGCGCCTCGCTCAATGCGAGCGCCGACCACTCCGGCTGGCGGAACGGCGCACCGCGGCGCGCCAGTTCCCGGCCCATGCCGCCATCAAGAATGACCAACGACTTTTCGCCCATATAACACTCGCTTCTATAAATATAAATAAAACGTATTAGTGCCCACCTACTTATAACTATTTAATACCTGATACGTTTTGTCTTACAACTTTTCCGGTGATTCCCATGCAACTTTCCTCCCTGTTGGGCGCGGGCCTGCTGGCCTTGACCGCTGCCACCCAAGCCTTCGCCGGCGCCACCCTGGACCGTGTGGAATCCCGCAAGGAACTGGTCAACGTATTGATGGAAAGTTATCCACCGTTTTCCTTCCTCAATGAACAGAACCAGCTGGATGGCTTCGACGTGGACGTGGCCAAGGCCGTGGCCGAGAAGCTGGGCGTGAAACTGCGCCTGGAAACCCCGTCGTGGGACGTGATCGCCGCCGGCCGCTGGAGCGGTCGCTATGACATCTGCATTTGCTCCATGACCCCGAGCAAGGCTCGCGCCGAGGTGTTCGATTTCCCGGTCGAATACTACGCCTCGCCAGCGGTGATCGTGGTCAACGCCAAGGATGAGCGCATCCACTCGGCCAAGGACCTGAACGGCCTCAAGGTCGGCCTGACCAGCGCCTCCAGCTACGAGAGCTACCTGAACAAGAACCTGGTGATCGAAGGCGCCGAGGACCAGAAGATCGACTACCCCTTCGATGCGGTACAGATCGCCCCGTACGACACCGACAACGTAGCCTTCCAGGACCTGGGCCTCGGCGCGGGCGTGCGCCTGGATGCCATCCTTACCAACCTGGTCACCGCCCAGCCGCGCCTGAACGAAGACAAGCGCTTCAAGCTGGCCGGTGCGCCGCTGTATGAAGAGCCGAACTCGGTCGCCATCGAGAAAGGCGACGCCGAATGGAACGCCAAGGTTCGCGAAGTCTTCGCCCAGCTCAAGGCCGACGGCACCCTGGCCAGGCTGTCGAACAAATGGATCGGCGCCGACATCAGCAAATGAGTGCCCACGAACCCTCGCCCAAGCCCGCCGCCTCGCGCGCGGGCCTGCCGCTACCGGGCTTCCGGACGCGGCTGTACCTGACCTGGCTGGTCCTGCTGCTGGTGTTCGTAGGTTTCTTCCTGAGTTTTGATCTGAAGTTTTCGATCATCGTCGAGAAGTTTCCAAATCTGGCGGGCTTCAAGCTAGGGCCGAACGGCTTCCTCCAAGGGGCGGCGCTGACCCTGTTCCTCTGCCTGTGCTCGATGGTCTGCTCGGTAGCGCTGGGCTTCGCCGCTGCACTGGCGCGCCTGTCGAGCAGCGCGGTGCTGCTGGGCGTAGCGAGCTTCTACACCTCGTTCTTCCGCGGGACGCCGCTGCTGATCCAGATCCTGCTGATCTACCTCGGTCTGCCGCAGATCGGCCTGGTACCGGGCGCGATCAGTGCCGGGATCATCGCTTTATCGTTGAACTACGGCGCCTACCTCAGTGAAATCTTCCGCGCCGGCATCCTCGGCGTTGCTGCGGGCCAGCGCCAGGCCGCACTGGCGCTGGGCATGAAGCCGGCGACCATCTTCTGGCACATCACCCTGCCCCAAGCGATGCGCACCATCATTCCGCCGGGCGCCAACCAGTTCATCTCGATGCTCAAGGATTCGTCACTGATTTCGGTGATGGGTGTGTGGGAAGTGATGTTCCTGGCGCAGTCGTATGGACGCTCGAGCTATCGGTACCTGGAGATGCTGACCACCGCGGCGTTGATCTACTGGTTGCTGTCGGTGGCGCTGGAGCTGGTGCAGGCGCGGCTGGAGGGGCATTTCGGCAAAGGCTTCGAGCGGTAACCGCGGCGCCTCGATCGCTGGCAAGCCAGCTCCCACAGGGACCGCGCCGCTCTCGAGAGTACTGCAAAAACTTGTGGGAGCTGGCTTGCCAGCGATGATCTAAAGATCACCTCAATCTATCAGGCCGCCGCAGCACCCCCATCTGCAACCCGAACGGCCGGAACACCGCATTCAGCGAGTTGAGCGTCGGATTCCCCTCCCCCTGCTCGATCTGGATCAGGGTCCGCACGGAAATCTTGCACATCCGCGCGAACTGGGTCTGCTGCAGCTTCGCCACTTCCACCCGCAACTTGCGCACCGCCTGGCCCAGTTCCAACGAGCCATCGGCAATCCCCTGCAGTACGCCTTCGATCAGCAAAGCGCGAATCTCGATCGAAACCGTCATAGCAATCCCCAATCTTTCATACGCTGTTCAAGGTTCTTCAAAGCGATAGCCGGGTGGTTCATGACCGCATCCGGCAAGCCCACCAGCAAATCCGGCAGGGCCAACAACCCACGGGCATCCTGGCGCAGACGTTCGAATGCCTGCTGCGGGTCCACAAGCGGCGCCAGCAACTGGCAAGCCGCGAGCCAATCGACCTCGCCGCCCCGCTCCACGGGCGAAGCCCACTTGGTCGTGCGGGTGACGCCTTCCGCATCCATGACCATCGGGGCCAGGTCGTAGATCGGCGCCAGCCGCAGTTGGGCATCGCTGCGAATGATCGCGGTGTTGCGGCCATGGTTGTCGGAGTTGCCGAGGATCTTGTTGATCAAGTCGCGGCGCAGGTACTCCGCCACCAGGTCAGGCACCTGGGCCTTCTGCCCGGCTTTTATCCACAGCCCGGCAAGGGACTGAATAACTTCCAGATGATCCATCCGGCTGCCCGGCTCGGTTACCCCGGCCAGCGAATACACGGACTCCACGGCCAGCCGCTCGACACCTTCGGCACCGATCCGACGGTCGAAACGCTTCATCCAGAGGCTGGGTCTATGACCCTCCTTCAGCTCGGGCGTCGCCACCGTGTCGATACCCAAGCTTTGCAGCGCCTTGTAGTACAGGTATTCGGCACGCAGGATGGTCTGGTCATTGTCCAGCGCCTGGTTGCGGGCGAACTTCACGAACCAGTGGCAAGTAGCCCGGTCATCCTTCAGCACCGCGTCCGGATAGAGCTGCCCGTCGCCGCCTTCGGTCAGCAACAGCTTGGGCGCCTCGCCACCCGCCCCCGTCGCGCCGCCGATGGCCGCGCCTTGCTCGTAGGCATATTCAAGAAAGCGCTGATCGCGGCTAACCACATCATCGAAGCTGAAACCCATGGGCGCCGTGGTATCCAGCCCTTCCATCGACTCCTTGATACGCAGGTTTCCGATCGGTGCCGGGGTGCTACGAGCAAGCAGGAAAAGGTCGTCAGCCAGGCCTTCCGGTTTTTCCCGGCCCATATGCCTGAGGAGAAAGCGTTTGGCTGCACCGGACGGCGCGATGTCATGCAGGAAGGCCGGGGCCTTTTTCCCATGCTGAGGACCGAAATCCACCGGCAACCGGACACTGACCGCCTTGTCGAACGTGCTTTCATAGGCGTCCAGATTGGCGCCAACGTAAGCCGAGGTGTAACCGTACTGGCAGGAGCCGAGGAAGCCTTTCTCGGGCTCGGCAAAGTTCAAGGCCATGGCGTCCTGCCATTTGCCTTGGGCGTGAAGCTGTAGGGTCAAGGTGTACATGGGGGCTCTATCAGCGTGAACGGTCTTATCTGCAATATAGTGCAATTCACGCAAGCAGCCTGGCATTTATCTGTATTAAAGTGCAGAAATACAAGAAATTTGGCTGCAAATCTGTATTTAAATGCAGATCATCAGAATAAAAAAAGGGGAGCAATCCGCTCCCCGATGAGGTTAACCGTTTACCACCGAAGGCTGTCTCAGCCTTCGATCTCGATGAGGATTTCGCCCGGGTTGACGCGGTCGCCCTTGGCGATGTGGATGGCGGCAACCTTGCCGGCGATCGGCGATTGCACTTCGGTTTCCATCTTCATCGCTTCGGTGATCAGTACTGCCTGACCGGCCTTGACCACGTCGCCTTCCTTGACCAACACATCGACGATGTTGCCTGGCATGGAGGTGCTGATATGGCCCGGTTCGCTGGCCTGCTTGCGCTTGCTGCCGCCGCCGCCGACGAATTCGTTGAGCGGTTCGAACACCACTTCTTCCGGCATGCCGTCGATGGACAGGTAGAAGTGACGCTTGCCTTCGGCCTTGACGCCGACACCGGTGATGTCGACGCGGTAGGTTTCGCCGTGGACGTCGATGACGAACTCGGTCGGCACACCTTCGCCGCTGGCCGAGGCCACCGCGCCAGCTTCGGGAATCGGCAGCAGCACTTCCGGAGTCAGGGTGCCGGCTTCGCGTTCTTCGAGGAACTTGCGTCCGATATCCGGGAACATGGCGAAGGTCAGCACGTCTTCTTCGGAGTGCGCGAGGTTGCCGATATCGGCACGCAGCTTGGCCATTTCCGGCTTGAGCAGGTCGGCCGGACGTACGTCGATGACCTCTTCGCTACCGATGGCCTGGCGCCGCAGTTGTTCGTTGACCACACCCGGAGCCTTGCCGTAGCCGCCTTGCAGGTACAGCTTCACCTCATTGGTGATGGTCTTGTAGCGTTCGCCGGCCAGCACGTTGAAGAACGCCTGGGTGCCGACGATCTGCGAAGTCGGGGTAACCAGCGGCGGGAAACCAAGGTCTTCGCGAACCCGTGGGATCTCGGCCAGCACTTCGTTCATGCGATTGAGTGCGCCCTGCTCCTTGAGCTGGTTGGCGAGGTTGGAAATCATGCCGCCCGGCACCTGGTTGACCTGTACGCGGGTGTCGACCGAAGTGAATTCGCTTTCGAACTGGTGGTACTTCTTGCGCACGGCGTAAAAGTACAGGCCGATTTCCTGCAGCAGTTCCAGGTCCAGGCCGGTATCGAACTCGCTGCCCTTGAGCGCCGCGACCATGGATTCGGTACCCGGGTGGCTGGTACCCCAGGCGAAGCTGGAGATGGCGGTGTCGATGTGGTCCGCGCCGTTCTCCACCGCCTTGAGCTGGCACATGGCGGCCAGGCCGGCAGTGTCATGGGAATGGATGAACACCGGCAGCGATTGCTCGGCCTTCAGCGCCTTGACCAGCTCGCCGGTGGCGAACGGGGTCAGCAGGCCGGCCATGTCCTTGATCGCGACCGAGTCGCAACCCATGGCTTCCATCTGCTTGGCCTGGGCGACGAAAGCGTCGATGGTGTGAACCGGGCTGGTGGTGTAGGCAATGGTGCCCTGGGCGTGCTTGCCGGCAGCCTTCACCGCTTCGATGGCGACGCGCAGGTTACGCACGTCGTTCATGGCGTCGAAGATGCGGAACACGTCGATGCCGTTGACTGCGGCCTTGGCCACGAAAGCCTTGACCACGTCATCGCTGTAGTGGCGGTAGCCCAGCAGGTTTTGACCACGCAGAAGCATCTGCAGGCGAGTGTTGGGCAGCGCGGCGCGCAGCTTGCGCAGGCGCTCCCACGGGTCTTCCTTGAGGAAGCGCACGCAGGCGTCGAAGGTCGCGCCACCCCAGACTTCCAGCGACCAGTAGCCAACCTTGTCGAGCTTGTCGCAGATCGGCAGCATGTCTTCGGTGCGCATGCGGGTGGCCAGCAGGGACTGGTGGGCGTCGCGCAGGATCGTGTCGGTTACGAAGATTTTCTTGGACATTATGGGTTCCTCACAGGCCTGCATGCGCGGCGATGGCGGCGGCGATGGCGAGCGCCAGCTCTTCGGGTTTGCGCTTGATCGAGTAATTGGTCAGTTCCGGATGGCTTTCCACGAAGCTGGTGTTGAACTGGCCACTGCGGAATTCCGGATTGCGCAGGATTTCCTGGTAGTACGCGGCGGTGGTCTTGACCCCTTGCACGCGCATGTCGTCCAGGGCACGCAAGCCGCGGTCCATGGCTTCTTCCCAAGTCAGCGCCCAGACCACCAGTTTCAGGCACATGGAGTCGTAGAACGGCGGAATGGTGTAGCCGGTGTAGATCGCCGTGTCGGTGCGTACGCCGGGGCCGCCGGGAGCGTAGTAACGGGTGATCTTGCCGAAGCTCGGCAGGAAGTTGTTCTTCGGGTCTTCGGCGTTGATGCGGAACTGCAGGGCGAAGCCACGGTGCTGGATATCTTCCTGCTTGACCGACAGCGGCAGGCCCGAGGCGATGCGGATCTGTTCGCGAACGATGTCGATGCCGGTGATTTCCTCGGTGATGGTGTGTTCCACCTGCACCCGGGTGTTCATTTCCATGAAGTACACCTCGCCCTCGGCGAGCAGGAACTCCACGGTACCGGCGTTCTCATAGCCGACCGCCTTGGCCGCACGCACCGCCAGGTCGCCGATGTAGGCGCGCTGCTCCGGGGTGAGCTGCGGGCTCGGGGCGATCTCGATCAGCTTCTGGTTGCGGCGCTGGATCGAGCAATCACGCTCGAACAGATGCACCACGTTGCCGAAGCTGTCGCCAATGATCTGGGCTTCGATGTGCTTTGGGTTGACGATGCATTTTTCCAGGAAGACTTCCGCCGAACCGAAGGCCTTGGTGGCTTCGGAGATCACCCGCGGGAAGGCCTGTTCCAGCTCCTCGCGGCTGTTGCAGCGACGGATACCGCGGCCGCCACCGCCGGACGTGGCCTTGAGCATCACCGGGTAACCGATGCGGTCGCCTTCGTTCAGGGCCTCGTGGATGTCGGCTACGTTGCCTTCGGTGCCCGGGGTCACCGGGACGCCGGCCTTGATCATGCTGCGGCGGGCTTCGGTCTTGTCGCCCATGCGGCGAATGACTTCCGCTGCCGGGCCGATGAACTTGATCCCGCGTTCGGCACAGATATCCGCCAATTCCGCGTTTTCCGAGAGGAAACCGTAGCCGGGGTGCAGGGCGTCGCAACCGGTTTCCACCGCCAGGTTCACCAGCTTGCGCGGGTTCAGGTAGCCGGCCAGGGGCTCGGCACCGATGCTGTGGGCCTCGTCGGCGCGCTTGACGTGCAGGGCGTGCCGGTCGGCGTCGGAATAGATCGCTACCGAGCGGATGCCCATCTCGGCGCAGGCCCGCACGATCCGAACTGCGATTTCACCCCGGTTGGCGATCAGGATTTTTTTTATCACTGGAGTCTTCCCAAAGCCGCTGGACAATCGACCCGAATTGGCGGGTCGGCGCGTGACCAGAATCACCTGGCCAGTCGTGCAATCACCCTAGCGCCGTGTGTGAATAAACAAAAATCAATAATTATTAGGGGCTCCATTAACAATTGCTTATAGTGCCGTAACAAGGTTTTTCACAGGGCTGGGGATAACGTGCGTAAGTCATTGATGCGTATGACATTGCGTCAACTGCAGATCTTCAATGAAGTGTGTGATTTGCGGTCATATAGCCGCGCTGCGGAAGAGATGGCGCTGACGCAACCCGCCGTTAGTCTACAGATTCGCCAGTTGGAAGAATTGGTCGGCCAACCCTTGTTCGAGTATGTCGGCAAGAAGCTGTACCTCACCGAAGCCGCCGAAGCCTTGCAACGCGCCAGCCGAGACATCTTCGGCCGCCTGGAAAGCCTCGACATGCAGCTGTCGGACATGCAGGGCTCGCTCCAGGGCCAGTTGAAGCTGGCCGTGGAATCCAGCGCCAAGTACTTCGTGCCGCACCTGTTCGCGGCGTTCAAGCGGCTGCACCCGGAAGTCAACCTGACCCTGACCGTGGTCAACCGTGCCCAGGCAATCCGCCGCCTATCCGACAACCGCGACGACCTGATCATCATGTCCATGGTCCCCCAGGACATGGGCCTGGAGTTCCTGCCGTTCCTCAACAATCCCATCGTTGCCGTCGCCCCGCCGGATCATCCGCTGTGCAAGCTGGACAGCCTGCGCCTGCAGGACCTGGAACCGCATACCTTGCTGGTCCGCGAGCCGGGCTCGGGTACGCGCAAGGCTTGTGAAGAGTATTTCAAGGAGAAGCGCGTGCACTTCACCCAGACGCTGGAAGTGGCGTCAGCCGACGCCCAGCGCGAGTGCGTGATTGCGGGGTTGGGGATTGCCCTGCTGACGCGGCATGCGTTGAATCTGGAACTGGCTACCGGGGTGTTGCGCGAGCTGCCGGTGGAAGAGCTGCCGCTGTATCGCAGCTGGTGCGTGGTGCAATCCAAGGCCAAGCGGCAATCGCCGGTGGCCCTGGCCTTTCTTGCATTCATCCGCAGCGAACGTGCGCAGATCAGCGGCCTTGTTGAGCGCTTCTCCGGTGTTCTGCCGCCGACACCTGCCATACGTTGAAGCGTTGCAGATCGCCGAAATCGGTGATGTCCTGAAGCAGGCGACGCTGCTCGGACCAGCTTTCGATCGCGCGGCGGAACTCCATGCGACGCTGATCCTTTTCCTGCTGCTTGCGGGATTTGGCGCTGGGTTGATACGAGCCATCGAAGTCACGAGCCATTTCATATCTCCCTGATCGAGTGCGTACGGGAGTTTCAAAATGAATCGTGAAGTTGACGGTTTGACGGCGGGAGGGTGACAGGGGTGTTAAGGGTGATGAAACGCTGATGGCCTCATCGCTGGCAAGCCAGCTCCCACAGGTGTGGGAGCTGGCTTGCCAGCGATGAGGCCCTTAAGAACGACACAGAACGACGATCAGTCTTCCATGTTCTTCAATGACTTCGGCGAAAGCCGCAGGCTGCGCAGGCTGCGCTTCACACTCTTCAGGTGATTGACCAGGCTCGGCCCCCGGGCCATGGCCACGCCCATCGCCAGCACGTCGATCACTACCAGGTGGGCGATGCGCGAGGTCAGCGGCGTGTAGATTTCGGTGTCCTCATGCACATCGATGGCCAGGTTGACCGTCGACAGCTCGGCCAGCGGGGTCTGGCTCGGACACAGGGTGATCAGGTTGGCGCCGCTTTCCCGCACGATATTGGCGGTGATGAGCAGGTCCTTGGAGCGGCCGGACTGGGAAATGCACACCGCGACATCGCCCGGTTTCAGGGTCACCGCCGACATCGCCTGCATGTGCGGGTCGGAATAGGCCGCCGCGCTGAGCAGCAGGCGGAAGAACTTGTGCTGGGCATCCGCGGCCACCGCACCCGACGCACCGAAGCCATAGAATTCGACACGCTGGGCCTGGGCCATGGCCGTCACCGCGCGTTGCAGGGCCACCGGATCGAGGTGCTCGCGCACTTCCATCAGCGTATGCAGGGTGGTGTCGAAGATCTTCAGGCTGTAGTCGGCGACCGAGTCGTCTTCATGAATCGCGAACTGGCCGAAACTGGCGCCGGCGGCCAGGCTTTGCGCCAGCTTGAGCTTGAGGTCCTGGAAGCCGGTGCAGCCGATCGCCCGGCAGAAGCGCACGATGGTCGGCTCGCTGATGCCGACGCTGTGGGCCAGGTCAGCCATGGAGCTATGCATGACCGCCGCAGGGTCAAGCAATACGTGGTCGGCAACCTTGAGTTCCGACTTGCGTAGCAGATGCCGCGACTGGGCGATGTGTTGCAACAGATTCAATGGCGGGACTCGGTTATGATCGGCTGGCCGGTTGTAGCAATCTTGTAGTTATACTACATGACTGGCGAACCGCCCAGCTAATCGAGACAGGAGTGTGGTGGGTTTGACTATTCCTTGTGACATTCTGGTCTTCGGCGGCACTGGCGATCTGGCTCTGCACAAGCTGCTTCCAGCGCTCTACCATCTGTATCGCGAGGGTCGCCTGCACTCGGCGGTGCGCGTCGTCGCCCTGGCCCGCAGCCCGATGCCGCGCAATAGTTTTCAAAAGCTTGCAGAGCGCCGTTGTCGCGCGCAGATCGCCCGCAACGACTTCGATGAAGACACCTGGGACCGCTTCTCCACCCGCCTCGACTACTTTTCCATGGACGCCTCGCAGAGCGCCGATTTCGGTCGCCTCTCGCACTTTCTTGGCGAGCCCGGGGGCCTGGCGCGGATCTATTACCTGGCCACCGCGCCCAACCTCTTCGTACCCATCGTCACCCACCTGAATATCGCCGGGCTGGTAGACAGCGAATCGCGCATTGTCATGGAAAAACCCATCGGCCATTCCCTGGAATCGGCCACGGCGATCAACAGTGCCATCGGCGCGGTATTCGACGAATCCCAGGTGTTCCGTATCGATCATTACCTAGGCAAGGAAACCGTACAGAACCTCATGGCCCTGCGCTTCGCCAACGCCCTGCTGGAACCGGTATGGCGCGCCAGCCAGATCGACCATGTGCAGATCAGCGTCTGCGAGACCCTCGGCGTGGAAAACCGCGGCGCCTACTACGACCGTGCCGGTGCTACCCGCGACATGCTGCAGAACCATCTGCTGCAACTGCTCTGCCTGGTGGCCATGGAGCCACCGGCGCAGTTCGAGGCCGAGGCGGTGCGGGACGAGAAGGTGAAGATTCTTCGCGCCCTCAAGCCGATCACCGGCCAGGACGTGCAGGACAAGACCGTGCGCGGCCAGTACAGCGCCGGCAAGATCGGCGGCCAGGAAGTGCCGGCCTATTACTTCGAGAAGGATGTGGATAACGACAGCGATACCGAGACCTTCGTCGCTGTCGAAGCCCACATCAACAACTGGCGCTGGGCCGGGGTACCGTTCTACCTGCGCACCGGCAAGCGCCTGGCCAAGCGCTCGTCGCAGATCGTCATCCAGTTCAAGCCGGTGCCGCATCGCCTGTTCGAGAGCGACCGCGCCAATCAGTTACTCATTCAGTTGCAGCCGGACGAGCGCATCAGCCTGCAGATGATGACCAAGACCCCGGGCAAGGGCATGCGCCTGGAGCCGGTGGAACTCAACCTGAACCTGGCCCAGGTGTTCGGCCAGACGCGGCGCTGGGACGCTTACGAGCGCCTGTTGCTGGATGTGCTGGACGGCGATTCGACGCTGTTCATGCGCCGCGACGAGGTGGAGGCTGCCTGGGCCTGGATCGACCCGATCCTCAATGGCTGGCTGGAACACTTCCAGACGCCGCGCCCCTACCACGCCGGCACCAATGGCCCGGAACAGGCCCACAGCCTGCTGGCCCGGCATGGGCGGGAATGGCACGGCTAGAGCTTTACCAGACCGTCTGCTCGCTCAACAGCCGCGCCAGCGCATCGGCCTGCAACGGCCGGCTGATCAGGTAACCCTGGACTTCATCGCAGTCCTGCTCGCGCAGGAAGCGCAGTTGCTCCTCGGTTTCCACGCCTTCGGCAACCACCATGAGGTCCAGGCTGTGGGCCATGATGATGATCGCCCGGGTGATCGCCGCATCTTCACTGCCTTCCTCAAGCCCGCGGATAAAGGCCTGGTCGATCTTTACGTAGTCCACTGGCAGGCGTTTCAGATAGCTGAGCGAGGAATATCCCGTGCCGAAGTCATCGATTGCCAGCTTCACCCCGAGTTCGTGTAGCTGTTTGAAGGTGGCGATGATGTGTTCGACGCTGTCCAGCAACTGGCTTTCGGTCAGTTCCAGCTCCAGCAGATGCGGCGCCAGGCCGCTTTCCTCCAGGACCTGGCGCACCAGGCTGACCAGCTTGCCCTGGCGCAACTGGTAAACCGACAGGTTCACCGAAACCCGGATCGGCTCCAGGCCCTGACGTTGCCATTCGCAAGCCTGCCAGCACGATTGGCGAAGAACGAACTCGCCCATCGGCGCGATCAGCCCGGTTTCCTCCGCCAAGCCGATGAACTCCCCGGGCGGCACCATGCCCATGACCGGGTGATTCCAGCGCACCAAGGCCTCGGCAGCCTCGATGCGCCCGCTCGTCAGGCAGACCTTGGGCTGGTAGTAGACCTCCAGCTGGCCCTCGTCGATAGCCTTGCGCAGCTGGTTCTCCAGTTGCAGGCGGTCCAGGGTGCTGGCCTGCAGGCTTTCGGTGTAGAACTGGAAATTATCACCGCCCAGGTGCTTGGCATGCTGCATGGCCATGTTGGCCTGGCTGACCAGCACATTGAGGTCGAGACTCATGTCCGAGTGCAGGGCGATGCCCACCGAAGCGCTGATCACCAGCTCATGATTGTCGAAGCGCACCGGCACCCGCAGTTTCTCCAGCAGGCGGGTCGCCACCCGGACCAGGCTGGACAGGCTGCTGTAGCCGTCGAACAGCACCACGAACTCATCGCCGGACAATCGCGCGACCGTATCCGCTTCGGCCATGGCGTTGCCGATGCGCATGGCGATCTGCTTGAGCAATTGGTCCGCCACTTCATGGCCGAGGCTGTCATTGAGCAGCTTGAAACGGTCGAGATCGATGTGCATCAGCGCCAGGCAGCGCCCGCTGGTTCGCAGGCGCTGGCCGGCCTCGAGCAGACGCAGCCGGAACAGGGCGCGATTGGCCAGGCCGGTCAGCTCGTCGTAATGGGCGAGGTAACGCAGGCGCTCCTCGGATTCGCGACGCTCCGACAGGTCGCTGAAGAAACCCACCACGTTGCTGATCTTGCCGCGACCATCGAACACGCCGTTGAGCTGCAGCCATTGTGGATAAAGCGTCCCGTCCTTGCGTGCCTCCACCAACTCGCCCTGCCAGCGGCCGTTCTGCTCCAGCGCCTGGTCGATGGCACCGTAATGCCGTCGCGCATCGAGGCTGCAAGGCAGCTCAAGGGCGTTGCGGCCGAGCAATTCCTCGCGACCGTAACCGGTCATGCGGCAGAACGCCTGGTTCAGGGCCAGTAGTTCATAGTCGGGGCCGAGGATGGCGATCCCCTCGCTGGCCGCCTCGAACACTGTCGCCGCCAGGCGCTGCTGCTCTTCCTGCGCACGACGCGCACTGATATCGCGGCGGGTACCGATCATCCGGACCACCCGGCCTTCGGCATCGCGCTCGACAGCACGTCCACGGTCCTCGATCCAGCACCAGTGGCCATCGTTGTGGCGGAAGCGGTACTCGATGCGGTAATCCTCGGTCCGGCCCTTGAGGTGCTCGACCAGGGTGCGCTTCAGCGCCTGCACATCGTCCGGGTGCAGGCGCGGCTTGAGGTGCACCAGCATGGCCTTGACCGCATCCGGGTTCAGGCCGAACAGCTCGCGCAACTGGGTGTGATGGACTTCATCGGTTTGCAGGTTCCAGTCCCACAGGCCCAGTTCGCTCGCCTCCAGGGCCAGGGCCAGGCGCTGTTCGCTCTTGCTCAGGGCCTGGTTGGCCGCGTCCAGCTCGGCACTGCGCTGGGCGACACGGGTTTCCAGCCCGGCCTGGGCCTCGCGCAACTGCTCCTCGACGCCGCGACGCTGCTCCACTTCGGCACCCAGCGCCTTGTTCAACTGTTCGCTGCGGGTATGGGCCGCTTGCAAGTGCTCGATCAGCGCCTGGTTCTGGAAGCGCCGCAGCAAGCTGTTCTCGATCAGCCGGTTGACCTGCCAGGCCACTACCAGCAAGGCGCCCAGCAACAAGAGGCCGAGCAGGCCCCAGCCCCGCTGCTGTTGATCGCCGCTCCAGAACAGGAAGGCGATCGGCGGTAACAGGCAGGGCAGCACGAAACTCAGGAATGCCGGGAGGCTTACCGCGTAGGCTACGCTGGCCGAGAGCGCGGCGGCGCCGAGCAGGCCGAACACCCAGGCCTGCTGCACGAAGTTATCCACAGGCACGAGGGCGATCGCCGCGCTGGCGAGGGTCAGCCCACTGAACGCCGAGCCGAGCAGGAACATGCGCCGCCAATGCGGCCTCGCCTGGCGATCCGGCATTGCGGCGTCGAAGGCGGCGACCTGGATGACCCGCAGGGCGACCAGCGCCATCAGCCATACCACCCACACGCTGACCAGCAGATAACGCTGCGGGCTCCACAGCAGCCAGGCACAGACCAGGCCGTTCAACAGCATGAATATCGTGGGTAGCAGGGAGCCTTGGTACAACAGACGGATACGCTCGACCGCCAATTGCGTGGCAAATTGCTTGCGAATGCCGCGACGTGCCTCGATCGGCACACCGACGGGTCCTGGTGCGAGTGTCATGGGCAGTGTTCTTGTAATGGTTAGCCACAAACGTGGACGGAGCATACACAAGCAATGCCCGGTGCCAAACTGCTCTGTGTCATAAATTCGCACCTCCGGAATCTCCTTCCTTGGTACAAGGCAACCGCTCAAGCACGCGGGCCAAGGGCCGCCTCGGATGACCGGGCGGTCGCGCCATCCGGTCTTTTTGCCGAGCGGGTTTGCCCAGGGATCCATTGCCCCCATAGAATGGCCGGATGCATGACGACCTCTCTCTCCTTTTGAATTCCCTCAACGATGCCCAGCGCCAGGCGGTAGCCGCGCCGGTCGGGCGTCAGTTGGTCCTGGCCGGTGCCGGCTCCGGCAAGACCCGCGTGCTGGTGCACCGCATCGCCTGGTTGATCCAGGTCGAGCAGGCCTCCCCGCACTCGATCCTGTCGGTGACCTTCACCAACAAGGCCGCCGCCGAGATGCGCCACCGCATCGAGCAACTGCTGGGCATCAACCCGGCGGGCATGTGGGTAGGCACCTTCCACGGCCTGGCCCATCGCCTGTTGCGCGCGCACTGGCAGGAAGCGGGGCTGGTACAGAATTTCCAGATCCTCGACAGCGATGACCAGGGCCGCCTGGTCAAGCGCGTGATCCGCGACCTCGGCCTCGACGAGCAGCGCTGGCCGGTGCGCCAGGCCCAGTGGTTCATCAACGGACAGAAGGACGAGGGCCTGCGGCCGCACCATATCCAGGTCAATGGCGACCTGTTCCTCGGCACCATGCGCAGCATCTATGAAGCCTATGAAGCCGCGTGCCAGCGTACCGGTGTGATCGACTTCTCCGAGCTGCTGCTGCGCGCCCTGGACCTGTGGCGCGACCATCCGGGCCTGTTGCAGCACTATTCCCGCCGCTTCCGCCATCTACTAGTGGACGAGTTCCAGGACACCAACGCCGTGCAGTACGCCTGGCTGCGCCTGCTGGCGCAGGGTGGCGACAGCCTGATGGTGGTGGGCGACGACGACCAGTCCATCTACGGCTGGCGCGGCGCACGGATCGAGAACATCCAGCAGTTTTCCAGCGATTTCCCCGACGCCGAGCTGATCCGCCTGGAGCAGAACTACCGCTCCACCGCCGGCATCCTCAAGGCGGCCAACGCCCTGATCGCCAATAACAGCGGGCGCCTGGGCAAGGAGCTATGGACCGAGGGCGGCGACGGCGAGCCACTGAACCTTTACGCCGCCTTCAACGAGCATGACGAAGCCCGCTACGTGGTGGAAACCATCGAAAGCGCGTTGAAGACCGGCCTGGCGCGCAGCGATATCGCCATCCTGTACCGCTCCAACGCCCAATCGCGGGTGCTTGAGGAAGCCCTGCTGCGCGAGCGCATCCCTTACCGCATCTATGGCGGCCAGCGCTTCTTCGAACGCGCCGAGATCAAGAACGCCATGGCCTACCTGCGTCTGCTCGAAGGCCGCGGCAACGACGCGGCGCTGGAGCGGGTGATCAACGTGCCGCCCCGTGGCATCGGCGAAAAGACCGTCGAAACGATCCGCGAGCATGCCCGCCATGCCCAGTTGTCGATGTGGGAAGCCATGCTCCAGTTGCTGGCCAACAAGGCCCTCAAGGGCCGCGCCGCCAGCGCCTTGGGTGCGTTCATCGAGCTGCTGGACAACCTGTCGGCCAAAGTCCTGGATATGCCCCTGCACCTGATGACCCAGACAGTTATCGAGCAGTCCGGGCTGATCGCCTATCACCAGGAAGAAAAGGGTGAAAAGGGCCAGGCACGGGTAGAGAACCTGGAGGAGCTGGTCAGCGCTGCACGCAACTTCGAGCCGAGCGAGGAAGATGGCGAGCTTTCCGCGCTTTCCGCCTTCCTTGGCCACGCCTCGCTGGAGGCCGGCGACGCCCAGGCCGACGAGCATGAAGACAGCATCCAGCTGATGACCCTGCACAGTGCAAAGGGCCTGGAGTTCCCCTACGTGTTCCTGGTGGGCATGGAGGAAGGCCTGTTCCCGCACAAGATGAGCCTCGAAGAGCCCGGCCGTCTCGAAGAAGAACGTCGCCTGGCCTATGTCGGGGTGACCCGGGCCATGCAGAACCTGGTCATGACCTACGCCGAAACCCGTCGCCTGTATGGCAGCGAGACCTACAACAAGGTATCGCGCTTCGTTCGCGAGATTCCTGCCGGCCTGGTCCAGGAAGTGCGCTTGTCCAACAGCGTCAGCCGCCCGTTCGGCGGCGCCAAGCAAACCGTCAGCAGCCTGTTCGCCGACGCCAACATCCCGCAGACAGCCTTCAACCTGGGGCAGCGGGTGCAGCATGCGGTGTTCGGCGAAGGCGTGATCCTCAACTTCGAAGGCTCCGGCGCGCAGGCACGGGTCCAGGTGAATTTCGCCGAGGGCAGCAAGTGGCTGATGCTCGGCTACGCCAAGCTCGAAGCGATCTAGTCGAATATCCGACCGCTGGTGTAGGCCTTTTCTTCAGCAATGAAGAAAGGGCCTACAGCCCATTACGCAGGCCGTCCGCCTTTTCAGGCAAAAGATAGAAACATCTTGTCGCTGTCATGGGTCCAAGAACTTGTGCAACATGGCGCGCGTGTAATCCACAAAACGGGAATACCCTTCTATGCAACGTTTTCTCAGCATCGCCCTGGCGCTGTGCATCGGTCTCACCATGAGCCTCGACGCCAACGCCAAGCGCTTCGGCGGCGGCAAGAGCTCAGGCGCCGCGCCGACGCACCAGGCCCGCCAGGCCACTCCTGCCAACCCTGCCGCCACCCCGACTGCGCCAGGCCGTGCACCTGCCGCTGCCAGCGGCGCCTCGAAATGGCTCGGCCCGCTGGCCGGTATCGCCGCCGGTGGCCTGCTCGCCTCGATGCTGATGGGTGATGGCTTCGAAGGCATGCAGATCTTCGACATCCTGATCATGGCGCTGATCGCCTTCCTGGTGTTCCGCTTCATCGCTGCCCGCCGCCGCAAGCAGCAGCCGCAGATGGCTGCCGCTGGCCACCCGGCCTACCAGCGTGAAGTCCACGAGCAGCCAGCCCAGCCGTCGATCTTCGGTGGTTCTGCCGCGCCTGCCGCTGCTGCCCGCCCGGTGATCAACGCACCGGCCTGGTTCAACGAGCAGAGCTTCCTGGCTGCCGCGCGCAATCACTTCCAGTCGCTGCAGCAGCACTGGGATGCCAATGAAATGGACAAGATCGCCGAGTTCGTCACCCCGCAGATGCTGGAGTTCCTCAAGCGCGAGCGTGCCGACCTGGGTGATGGTTTCCAGTCCACCTACATCGATAACCTCGACGTACAACTGGAAGGTGTCGACGATCGCGCCGACAAGACCATCGCCACCCTGACCTTCACTGGCGTGTCGAAGACCTCTCGTTTCGACCAGGGCGAAGTGTTCAGCGAGAGCTGGAACATGGAGCGCGCCCAAGGCGAAAACCAGCCTTGGCTGGTCGCGGGTATCCGCCAGAACGGCTGATCTTGAGCCGTTTGCAGAAAAAACCCCGGGCTTGCCCGGGGTTTTGCTTTTAGCGCAGCGCCCTACTAGGGTATAACCCGCAACATTTGCACAAGGCCAGGATAGAGAGGACGCGAACCGTGGAAGAAGTCATTGAACAGCTTCGTGAAGCCAACGAGCCGGTACCGGTACCGCTCGAACTGCCCGACGAAGACATGCTGGTCGAGGTCGAAGAGCAGTTGTTCATCAATATCCCGTTCGTGTTCAAGGAGTTCCTCCTCACGGTCAGTGATGTCGTATACGGCAGCCTCGAGCCGGTGACCGTGACCGACCCGCAATCCCACACCTATCTGCCGGAAGTGGCCGCCAATGCGTGGGACGCCGGCGTACCTCGCGACCTGATACCACTGTGCCAGGACGGCGACGACTACTATTGCGTCGAGGAAGACGGCACCGTGGTGCTGTGGTCCGGCGAGGAGGAAATCGTTACCGAGGAAAGCTGGGAATCGGTCTGGCACTGGGCTCGGGATGTCTGGCTGGAAAGCTGAGTCGTTTCCCACACAAAAATAATGGCCTAGCGCCATCAATGTTCGTAGAATCGCCACGCCTTCCTGTGCGTGGCGGGCCGCTACCGCTCCATCCCCTCGGACATTCGTCCCGCTCGCACATGAAGCCTATTTCTGGGCCCGCGAAGGGTCGCAAAGCGGCCCCCAAGAGATCTGGATGTCAAACCGATATCTCCTGCCCCTCGCCCTGCTCCTGCTCTCCGGCTGCCAGTCCCCCATGACCCAGCTCCAACAGCTCAGCAGCCAGAACGCTCACCAGGTCAGCATCCAGCCCACCCGGACCTTCCCGTTGGCGATGAGCGTACCGTCGGTCAAACCTGGCAGCGCCCGACTGCGCATCTACCTGGAAGGTGATGGCCATGCCTGGGCCACGCCTTCACAACCGAGCCTGGACCCAAGCCCGCAGAACCTGCTCATGGCCCGCCTGGCCGTGACCGACCCGCAACCCAGCCTCTATCTTGCCCGCCCCTGTCAGTTCGTCAGCGCTCCGGCCTGCAACCCCCAGGTCTGGACCGACCAGCGCTTCAGCCAGGCCGTGCTCGACAGCCTGGATCAGGCGTTGAACGAGGTGCGCCGGCAATATGGCAATCGGGATTTCGAACTGATCGGCTATTCCGGCGGCGCTGCCCTGGCCCTGCTGCTGGCCGCTCAGCGTAACGATATTGCGGTGGTGCAGACCCTGGCCGGCAACCTTAGCCCGCGACAATGGGCACAATCGCTGGACCTGACCCCCCTGAGCGGTTCGCTGGAGCCGCTGGACCGCGCCGAACGCCTGCGCCATGTGGCCCAGCGGCATTTCATCGGGTTCGAAGACCGCACCGTACCGCCGATCCTCTACCAGCATTACCGCCGCACCCTCGGCCCGGCCGATTGCATGGAAGTGATTCGCCTGCCCGGCGTGGATCATGCCAATGGCTGGACCGAAGCCTGGGCGCAGTGGCGTTACAAGCCACTGCGCTGCGCACCTCAGTGATGGTGCTCCTTCTGGTTTTCCAGGGTTTCCAGCAATGCGATCTGCATTTTGGTATGCACCCGGATAAACCAGCGCCATAGCAGCGCCACCACTCCGGCGGCCACTACCCCGATCAGCAACAACAGCTCGCTGGTCGGCAGGATGCTCGCCGACAGTGCCGAAAGCAGCAGGAAGATCACCAGCAGCGAGATCAGCGGGATCACTTCGGCAATCACCCGGCGTACGCGCTGGGTATGTCGCCCGGCCATCTCCGGCTTGACGCCCATCTCCGCGAGCAGCATCGACAGTGCCTTGAGCTTACGATAGGCCGCGATCAGGAACGGCAGCGAAAGCAGCAGCGCCAAGCCCCAGATCAGTGCTTTCTGCTGGCCGACATCGGTGAGCCAGTCACTCAGGTAGTCACCAATCTGCGCGGCGAAGTAACCGCCGCTGAAGAAGATCGCCACCACCAATGCCAGGTTCACCCCGACCTGCAGAAGGATGCGCCGGATCATCGAGGCCAGCATCGCCCCCTCGCCTTGCGGCTGGATGCTGCGCAGCCACTCGCCGTACAGCGACAACACCCGTGACAGACGGCTCGGCACCACCTTCGCCAGTTTCAGTGACAGCGGATCGGCGGCACGGATCAGGTAGGGGGTGAGCAAGGTGGTAATGGCGGAAACCGCCACGGCCACCGGGTAGAGAAAGTCGCTGGTGACCTGCAGGGTCATGCCCAGGGCGGCAATGATGAAGGAGAACTCGCCAATCTGCGAAAGACCCATCCCGACTCGCAGCGAGGTGCGTCCATCGTTACCGGCGATAAAGGCCCCCATGCCGCAGGACAGCATCTTGCCCAGCACCACGGCAATGGTGATCACCACGATCGGCCAGATGTATTCCACCAGTACGTTCGGGTCGATCATCAGGCCGATGGCCACGAAGAAGATCGCGCTGAACATGTCGCGAACCGGTTCGATCAGGCGTTCGATCTTCATCAACTGACGCGACTCGGCCATGATCGCGCCAATCAGGAACGCCCCCAGGACCATGCTGTATTCCAGCTTGACCACCAACAGGCAGAAGCCGAAGCACAGGCCGAGCACGGTGATCAGCAGCATCTCATTACTTTCGAACCTGGCCACGTAGGCCAGCAGTCGCGGTACCAGGAGAATGCCCACCACCAGCGCGACGATCATGAACAGCGACAGCTTGCCGACCGTGGAGAAGACTTCGCCTGAACTGACCGTACCGCTCACGGCGATGCCGGAAAGCAGGGCGATGATGCCGATGCCAAGGATGTCCTCGACGATCAGCACGCCGAAGATCAGTTGGGCGAAGCGCTCATTCTTCATCTTCAGGTCGTTGAGCGCCTTGACGATGATGGTGGTCGAGGAAATCGCCAGGATCGCGCCGAGGAACAACGAATCCATGGTGCTCCAGCCGAACCAGCGGCCGATCTCGAAACCGATCCAGATCATCAGGACGATTTCCAGGAAGGCCGCGATGAACGCGGTCGCGCCCACCTTGAACAGCTTGCCGAGGCTGAACTCAAGACCCAGGCAGAACATCAGGAAGATCACCCCGAGCTCAGCCAGGGTCTTGATCGTGTCTTCGTCGTGGATCAGACCGAAAGGTGGGGTGTGCGGGCCGATGATGAAGCCGGCGACGATATAACCAAGCACCACGGGCTGTTTAAGACGATGGAAAAGAATGGTGACCACACCGGCAACCAGCATGATCACCGCCAGATCCTGGATAAAGCTGATGGCATGCACGGCGGGACGCTCCTTACTCCACGACGAAGACCAAAGCGCAGCTCAACCGTCAGATCTGGTTGAGCCGCGGAAATTTCTGAATTAAATGTAGGAAACGGCCTGATTGCAGGGCCGTCCACGCAGGTTAACATCGACGCCATGGGCGAAAAGGCTGTGCAATATGTAGAAACAGATCGGCACTTTCCTCGTCGCAAATGGCATGAACCACGTGACGACAGGCATGCGGTCAGCGTCCCGTTTCAAGATGGCAACCCACATGGGGGAAGAAGCGCGAGCAGCGCGCCGCCCCGCCTAAGCGCAATCTCACCGTGAGCACACTATGGAACCCGGAAACGCCCAACTGTCGATGACCGTCCTGATGACCCCGGACATGGCCAACTTCTCCGGCAATGTCCACGGCGGCACCCTCCTCAAGTATCTCGACGAGGTGGCTTATGCCTGCGCCAGCCGGTATGCCGGTCGCTACGTGGTGACCCTGTCGGTGGACCAGGTGGTGTTTCGCGAACCGGTGCATGTCGGCGAGCTGGTCACCTTCCTGGCCTCGGTCAACTACACCGGCAACACCTCGATGGAGGTGGGCATCAAGGTGGTGACCGAGAACATCCGCGAGCGCTCGGTGCGTCACAGCAACAGTTGCTTCTTCACCATGGTGGCGGTGGACGATGATCGAAAGCCGGTGGCCGTACCGCCGCGCCAGCCGCAGACCGGCGAGGAAAAGCGCCGCTTCCTGCAGGGCAAGCAGCGCCGCTTGATCCGCCAGGAGCTGGAAAAGCGCTATCAGGAACTGAAGACCGAGAGCGACACGATCTAACAGCGCGACGCGGCCCCCTGTGGGAGCTGGCTTGCCAGCGATAGGGCCCGTTCTGACAACATCATTGCCCCTTCCGGCCTCATCGCTGGCAAGCCAGCTCCCACAGAGGTTCCGGGGTGCCTAGAGTTTACGTGCTTCGAAGCGCAGCCGCGGGTGGACGATGCGGTCCTGCGCTCGCACCACTTCCAGCTCATAGCTGCCGCAGGCCTGGGTTTCCAGCAGCACTTCATGCACCGCCGCCGCGGTGAACTCGAAAGCAACGACCGGCTCGTCCCCGAGCAGCAACCGGGCCAGGAACAACCCCGCCGTCAGATCCCCCACTCCCACCGGCTGCCGCGGGAACGCCAGCAACGGCCGTTGCAAGTGCCAACTGCCCTCGGCGGTCACCAACAGCATTTCGAAATCGTCCGGATTCTTTCCGGCATAGGCCAGGTGCTTGACCAGCACCATCTTCGGACCACGGACCAACAGCTCGCGGGCCATGCCGACACAATCCTCCAGCGACTGCGCACGCCGCCCGGCAAAGCTGTCCAGCTCCAACTGGTTCGGGCACAGCAGGTCGGCTGCGGCAACAGCTTCCTCCAGCAGAAACTCGCTGACCTGCGCAGGCACGATGCAACCCTTTTCCGGATGCCCCATCACCGGGTCGCACAGGTACAGCGCCCGCGGGTTCGCCTGCTTGACCCGCTGCACCACGCTGAGGATCGCCCGGCCCTGGTCGGCACTGCCGAGATAACCCGATAGAACTGCGTCGCAATTGCCTAGCTCACCGATATTGCTAATCCCTTCCACCAACGCAGGAATTTGCTCTGGAGCAAGCACTTCACCCGTCCACTGGCCATACTGAGTGTGATTGGAAAACTGCACGGTATTGAGTGGCCAGACATTCACCCCGACCCGCTGCATCGGAAACACTGCGGCGCTATTGCCGGCGTGGCCGAACACGACGTGGGACTGGATCGCAAGCAGGTGCGGTGTGCGTTTCATGCGGGACGTCCAAAGCAATGAAATGACAAACAAGGCGCGCAGTATGGCGCCAAATGCCACCTGTACGACAGGCCGGGGTGGCAGTTAAGCTGGCACACCTCGTTGGAGCACGTGTAGATGGTTACCCTCGAAAACATCCTGGTGTTGATGGTCCTGGCCACGGCGGGTGCCTGGCTGTGGCATAACCACGGATTGCGGGAAAAGGCCCTGGAACGGGTCAAGCAGCATTGCGCCAAGCTCGACCTCGAATTGCTCGACGGTGCCGTGGCGTTGAAGAAAATCGCCTTCGTCCGCGATGCCAACGGCCGCAAGCGTCTGGCCCGGATCTACGCCTTCGAATTCACCGTGACCGGCGAGCAACGCCACCCGGGCACGGTCACCCAGTTCGGCGCCCACAGCGTACAGATCGAACTGGCGCCCTATCCGTTCGAGATCAAGCCGCCGGTGCATGGCGACAATGTGATCGAAATGAAGCAGTGGCGCCAGGAACACAACCGCTGGCGTCAGTGATCCACAGGCGTGCGGCAGGCCAGCATCCCCCGCTCCAATACCGCATGATCCTGGGGTTCGTCGAAAATCAGCTCGATCCGCGAATCGCGCCGCCAGGCGCTCTCCTCCCAGACCAGCCGCTGGCCCCCAAGGGCGTTAGCCGAGCGCCAGCCCTGCCCGCTGTGGATAACCATCTTGGCCCGGCGCCACTCCTGACCTTCGAGGAATGTCTGCAACTGGCCGATGTCGAGAACTTGCTGTGGATGAAAGCGCCAGCCGATGCTCCAGCCTTCTGCACCCTGTTGATAACTGCACAAAGGCTGCCGCGAATCTGTCCACAGGGCTGGAATGGAAGCTGTTCCGACAGGGATAAGGTTATCCACAGCGCCTTTTTCCGTGGCGGCGCCATTGCTAATCGGTAGCTGCGACAGGGAAATCCGGCCGTGGTCGACCCAGCAAAGCGGTACTTTTGGCAAGGTCGAGGTTATCCACAGGCGACTCGCTTCATCCACCGCGCAGGCCTTGTTCATGACCAGCAGGCCGGCATCGGCCAGCGCCTGTTTCTGCGCCTCTGGCAATCCGGCTCCCATCGCCATTGCTTGCGCATCCAGCACCAGCACCGCAGGCTGCACCGCCAGCACACCGGTCCATGGCGGCGACCGTAACTGCGCCAGCACCTGAGCCGGGTGCCCAAGGCCGGAAGGTTCGATAAACACCCGGTCCGGCCGCGCCTTGCGCAGCAACCGACCCAGCCCTACCTGAAAGGGCGCACCGTTCACACAGCAGAGGCAGCCACCCGCCACCTCGCCCATGCTCACGCCATCGTCGTCACTGGTGAGCAACGCTGCGTCGAGGCCGATCTGGCCGAATTCATTGATCAGCACCGCCCAGCGTTCGTTGGCCGGGCGCTGGCCGAGCAGGTGGCGGATCAGGCTGGTCTTGCCGGCGCCAAGCGGGCCGGCAATCAGATGGGTCGGAATGTTATGCAGCATAGGCGCCGTCTGGTCGGGGAATCGTTACCACTATGCTCCGGACTCAGGCCAGCCAGTCAAGGGTCAGGATCAGGCGACGCTCGCCATTGCCCGGCGACGGCGAACGATGCACCAGCCCGGCGCCCTCGTTGCCCAGCCACTTCTCGCCCTTGAGCAAGGCCACATCACCGCAGGCCAGATGCCGTACATGCGCCGCATCGACCTCCTCCTGCGCCAGGCGGCGGCGATTGATCACGCCTTCCTCCAGCCATTCGCTGGCCGGGCCGGCATAGGTGGTGATCAGCCGCAGCGACACATGATCGACATGGAAACGCGGGCACATGGCGCCATCCAGCACCCGCAGGCGCAAACCGACGCTACGCGCATCGAGCAGGCAGGCGTAGGCGCCGACCAACCACCTCAGGTCGGCGACAAAGCCTTCATAGCCAGCCAGGTCGGCGTAGGCGCTGGCGACCCCGTCCAGCGTGGGTACTTCGCCATCCTTGCCGATCTCCAGGGTGCGTGCATCGGCCAGCGGCTCGCCGAGCGACAGCAACAAGCGGGCGAAATCCTCGATGTGCGCCGGCAGCCGGCGCTGCCAGACAGCCAGATTGACCCCGTCCTGCAAGGCTTCGGTCAGCACCTTCGGCGTCTCGCCGAAGGCCTGGCGTACTGGCACCAGCGACTCGGCAAGCTGCATCAGGCGACCTCCTCTTCGTCGTGCCAGGCGCCGAACGGATCCGGCAGGCGCAGCCAATGGGTGGCGCCCAGGGCCATTTCGTCGTCGTTCAACAGGCAGGCGTCCAGTTCGGCATGCAGGCGCGCAACATCGATATGCTGGCCGATAAAAACCAGTTCCTGGCGGCAATCACCGCATTCCGGGTCCCACTGCTTGAGGATCGCTGCGGTACTTTCCTGATCCTGCGGCCAGTGGGCCTTGGGCACGAAGCGCCACCAGCGTCCGGCAAAGCCATGCCGCATCATGCCGCCGGCCTGGGACCAGCTGCCGGCCTCCTGGTATTTGCTGGCCAGCCAGAAGAAGCCCTTGGAACGCAGTAGGCGGCCGTTCTCCCAGGGCCTGTGGATAAAATCGAAGAAGCGCTGCGGGTGCAGGGGCCGGCGGGCCTGCCAGGTGCTGGCGGCGATGCCATATTCCTCGGTTTCCGGGACGTGTTCGCCACGCAACTCCTGCAACCAGCCCGGCGCGCTGGCGGCGCGGTCGAAATCGAACAGGCCGGTATCGAGGATCTCCTTGAGCTCCACCTGGCCCATCACCATCGGCACGATGCGCGCATGGGCATTGAGGCGGCGAAGGATGGCGCAGAGCTCTTCGCGCTCGTGGCTGCTGATCAGATCGATCTTGCTGAGGAGGATGACGTCGGCGAATTCCACTTGGTCGATCAGCAGGTCGCTGATCGAGCGCTCGTCGTCTTCGCCGAGGGTTTCACCACGGGACGCGAGGCTTTCAGCGGCTTGATAGTCGCGCAGGAAGTTCAGGCCATCGACCACGGTGACCATGGTGTCGAGACGGGCCATTTCGGCCAGGCTGCGGCCCTGTTCATCACGGAAGGTGAAGGTCTCGGCCACTGGCAACGGCTCGGCGATGCCGGTGGATTCGATCAACAGGTAATCGAACCGGCCTTCGGCAGCGAGGCGGCCGATTTCTTCCAGCAGGTCTTCGCGCAAGGTGCAGCAGATGCAACCGTTGCTCATCTCGACCAGTTTTTCTTCGGTGCGGTTAAGGCTGACGTTGCGCTGCACCTCGGTGGCGTCGATATTGATCACGCTCATATCGTTGACGATGACCGCCACCCTCAGATTGTCGCGGTTGCGCAGCACATGATTGAGCACCGTGCTCTTGCCGGCACCAAGGAAGCCGGACAGCACGGTTACGGGAAGACGATCGGACATGGCGCGGTTCCTCATCAGGGGCGGCAAAGTGCATTCGAACGATGCTTTGTTACAAGGTTATATTATAACAATGCACTTTAGCCAACCGCCTATCCGTCATCCATGGGTTCAAGGTGAAGAGATGTTAATGAAGTCATTCAAGCGCGGGCTGTGGATAACCCTGCTGTGCACCGTCGGCAGCGCCCAGGCCATGCCCCGCGTCGAACTGGCCAACTGCACGCGTAGCGCCAATCTGCTGGCCTGTGACGACCGCCAGGGCAGCTACTACGGTGTGCAGACCCAAGGCGGCACCATTTACTTGCGCGGCTACGACGCCCCGAGCGGGCGCCGCTGGGCGCAGACCACCAGTCGCTATGGCCTGCTGAATTTCTATACCGGCATCGCCAGCGACGGCGAGGCCTGGGTGGGCTACAGCCGCAGAGTGGGCTGGACCACCCTCAACCGCGTTTCCAGTTCCAGCGGTCAGCGCTTCAGCCTGCGCTGCAATCGCCTGAATGGCTGTCAGTGAGGCGGTGGAAAAAATGCTGGCAATCGAATTGTTATAATGTAACGTATTGCAACTTTCTTGCCGATGGTTCGCACCATGACCGCCCTGACTCTCCCCGATATCGCCGCCCAGGCCAGCGGACAATCCCTGCCACTGGACTGGGTCGGCATGTGCGGGATCGCCCTGCCGATCCGTCTTGATCAACTCAGCCTCCAGGCCATGGCAGATGCCGGCGTCGATCTGGCCGATGGCTCCTGTCGCGGCATTCATATGTCGCGGTTGTACCTGGCCCTGTCTGCTTTCAAGGATGAAGCGCTGTCGGTGTCGCTTATCCGCCGGGTGCTGCAACAGTTCCTCGACAGCCATGAAGAACTGTCCACCTGCGCTTACCTGACCTTGCGCTTCGATGTACAGCTTGAGCGATCAGCGCTGGTCAGCTCCGAATCGGGCCACAAGCGCTATCCGCTGGTCATCGAAGCGAAGCTCTCCGATGAAATGTTCCACGTGGAACTATCTGCCGACGTGGCCTATTCCTCGACCTGCCCCTGCTCGGCCGCGCTAGCCAGACAGTTGATTCAACAGCAGTTCCTCAGCGATTTCGCCAATCGCAGCCTGAGCCACGAAGAAGTGTTGAGCTGGCTCGGCAGTCCGCAAGGGATCGTCGCCACGCCCCACAGCCAGCGCAGCACGGCGAAACTACGGATACGCTTGAAGAAGGGCTGCAATGAGCTACCCGTTCGGGAATTGATCGATCAGGCCGAAGCCGCCTTGGGTACCGCCGTGCAAACGGCAGTGAAGCGCGCCGACGAACAGGCGTTCGCCCTGGCTAACGGGCAGAACCTGATGTTCTGCGAGGACGCCGCACGGCGCCTCAACCTGGCATTGCGACACCTGCCTGCGGTGGCCGGCTTCCAGTTGCGTGTGGAACACGCCGAGAGCCTGCACGCCCACGATGCTGTCGCCCAAAGCCAGTGGAACTGGTAACCGAACGGAGAGACCTCGATGATCCGCAAGAACCCGACCGGCGACCTGCCGGTCATTGCCGAGTCGGCCTACATCGATCACACCGCGATCATCTGCGGCAAGGTGGTGATTGGCGAGAACGTGTTCGTCGGCCCCTACGCGGTGATCCGTGCCGACGAGGTGGATGACAGCGGCTCGATGCAGCCGATCACCATCGGCTGCAACTCGAATATCCAGGACGGCGTGGTGATCCACTCCAAGTCCGGCGCCGCGGTGACCATCGGCGTGTTCACCTCCATCGCCCACCGCTCCATCGTGCATGGCCCATGTGTGGTGGGCGACCGGGTGTTCATCGGCTTCAACAGCGTGCTGTTCAACTGCGTGGTCGGCAATGGCAGCGTAGTGCGACACAACTCGGTGGTGGACGGCCGCGACTTGCCGGAAAACTTCTACGTGCCCTCCACCACACGCATCGGCCCCCTCACCGACCTGAGCCAGTTCCCACCCGTGAGCGTCAGCGCCTCGGAATTCTCCGAGGACGTCGCCCATACCAACATCGACCTGGTGAAGGGCTACAAGGCCCTGCAGAACGAGTTCTAGCTGCGCGGCTTGACCGTGCCGCAGTCTGCTCCGAGCCATACCGCCCGGGTGTTCATGCTGCCCTGCTGCTGAACCCCCGAGGCGTTGAAGGTACCTTGCACCTTGGTGACGAACTCGCGATCGCTGAGGAATTGTGCCTGGCCAGTGCCCCGGGCCTTGGGGCAACTGAACTCGAAATTCCAGGTCTTGCCGTTGCGATCGGTGATCCGCTGGGTGCAACCGGACTGTGGATCCTGCAGCGGAATGTCATCGGTCTTTACCTGCTCGGGGGTCAGGCACGAGCGCACACCCTTGCCGGCCACAGTGATGCCCTGCTTGGCCAGCACGCCTTCCATCATCGCCCGCTGTTCCGGCGGCAGGTTCTTCAACTGGCCGAGCATGAACTCCATGTCCGGCAGTGGTTTGCCATCAACCTGCATATTGCTGGTGGTCAGCTCCCACAGGCCCGGTTGCAGCATCTGCGCCTGAACCAGGGGACTCGACAGGCCAAGCAGCAGCGCCAGCGCCGATACACGAATGTTCATCTAATGACTCCTGAAAATTTCCGGCCCGATGCCGGACTGTGGCTTAGACGTCGAAATGCCGTCCGGGTTGCAAGACCAGTCCGGAACATGCTCTGTTAGGCGACTGATTGGCGGACGTCACAGGACGTGTATGGATTACCACAGCCCCCAGTTCTTCGCCTACCTGATTGGCGCGACCCACTTCATCGGTGCCATCGCCGCACTGCATGCGGTTTTCACCGTACGGACCGCCCAGGGCTCGATTGCCTGGGCACTCTCGCTGCTGTTCATCCCCTACCTGACCCTGATTCCTTACCTGGTATTCGGCAGCCGCACCTTCGACGCCTATATCCAGGCCCGACGCCAGGCCAACCAGGAAATGCACGTTGCCATGGCCGACCTCAACTGGCGCCCCTGGGTCGAGGAAGCACTGGCCGCCAGCAATTCGCCGGCCTATGCAGGCCTGCGTGGCTTGAGCAAGCTCGGACGCATGCCATGCCTGGCAAACAACCAGGTTAGTCTTCTGGTCAATGGCAAGGCCACCTTCGATGCCATCTTCAGCGCTATCGAACAAGCCCGCGATACCGTGCTGGTGCAGTTCTTCATCATCCATGACGACCTGCTCGGCCGACGCCTGCATGACCTCCTGCTGAGGAAAGCCGCCGAAGGCGTAAAGATCTATGTGCTTTACGACCGGGTAGGCAGCCATGCCCTGCCCGCCAGGTACAGCCAGAGCCTGCGCGAGGGTGGCGTGGAGATTCGCGCGTTCGCTACCAAGCGCGGCTGGTTCAATCGATTCCAGGTCAATTTCCGTAACCATCGCAAGATCGTCGTGGTGGACGGCGTGCAGGGTTTTCTCGGCGGGCACAACGTCGGCGACGAGTACCTTGGCGCCAGGATGCCGCTATCGCCCTGGCGCGATACCCATGTGCAAGTAACCGGCCCGGTGCTGGCCTGCCTGCAGGAATCCTTTGCCGAAGACTGGTACTGGGCCGCACGGAAATTGCCGCCCCTGATCCTTCCGGAAACCTACCCGGAAAACGGCGTGCTCTGTCAGGTGCTGGCCAGCGGGCCGGCAGATCCGCAGGAAACCTGCTCGCTGTTTTTCGTCGATGCGATCCAGGCGGCGCAACATCGGGTATGGATCACCAGCCCCTACTTCATCCCCGACGAGGCGGTATTCGCCTCGCTGCGGCTGGCCGTGATGCGCGGGGTGGATGTGCGCATCCTGATTCCAGCACGCCCCGACCACCGCATCGTCTACGCTGCTTCAAGCCTGTTCGCCTTCGAAGCGGTGCGCGCCGGTATACGCATGTTCCGTTACCAGCCCGGGTTCCTGCATCAGAAAGTCATGCTGGTGGACGACGACGTCGCCGCTATCGGCAGCGCCAACCTGGACAACCGCTCGTTCCGCCTGAATTTCGAGATCACCTTGGTAACCATCGATCCAGGCTTTGCCGGCACCGTGGAAAGCATGCTGCTCGAAGATTTCGAACAATCCCGCGAAATCACGCTGGAAGACAGCCGCGACACGCATCGCCTGCAACAGCTGGGGATGCGCATCGCTCGGCTGATTTCACCCATTCTGTGATCAGCGGTAGAGGTCTTCGCGGGTCAGCGGCAGATCATGGCTGCCGTCGGCCTTGGGTTTGACCGCGAGGATCTGGTGCAGATTGATCCAGCCGCGAGAGAAGGCATAGGAACAACCAGCCAGGTAGAGGCGCCAGATCCGCAGGGCTTTTTCCGGGACCATGGCCGCAGCCTTGTCGAGATTGCCTTCGAGGTTATCACTCCAGAATTTCAGGGTCCGTGCGTAATGCAGGCGCAGGCTCTCAACGTCCACCACTTCCAGCCCCGCTTCGCTGACGAAGCCGCTGATCATCGACAGGTGTGGCAGCTCGCCATGCGGGAAGACGTAGCGCTCGATGAAGTTGCCAGCCCCGCGGCCGACCGGACGGCCGTCAATGTGCTTGGCCGTGATGCCGTGGTTCATCACCAGGCCGCCCTCACGCACCGCACCGAACAGGCGCTGGCAATACAGTTGCAGATTGGCGTGGCCGACATGTTCGAACATGCCGACGCTGACCACCTTGTCGAAGCGTCCATCCTGGGGCAGATCGCGGTAGTCGAGGATCTGCAGATCGACCTGCTTCTCCAGGCCTTCCGCCGCCACCCGCTCACGCCCGAGCTTGAGCTGCTCCTTGCTCAGGGTGATGCCGAACACCCTGGCCCCATACTCGCGCGCGGCAAAACGCGCCAGCCCGCCCCAGCCACAACCGACATCCAGCAAGTAATCGCCGGGCTGCAGGCGCAGCTTGCGGCATAGATGATCGAATTTGTTCTGCTGGGCCTGGTCGAGGCTATCCTCAGGAGTCTTGAAATACGCACAGGAGTAGGCCATGTCGCGGTCGAGCCACAACTGGTAGAACTCGTTGGAGAGGTCGTAATGGTAGGAAATGGCCGCCGCGTCGGTAGCCTTGTCATGCTCGCTGCGTACCGGCAGCGCTTCCTCTTCGTCCTTGAGCAGCGCCTCGCTGAGCTGGTCGCACAGGCGGATAACCTCGCTCATGGCGCCTTCCAGTTCAAGCTTGCCTTCGACGAACGCCGAGCCCAGGTCGTCCAGGCCCGGATGGGTCAGCTGGCTGATGAGCCCCGGGTCCTTGAGCATGATGGTGACCTGGGGTTGCGGACCCAGATCGAACTCATGGCCGTCCCAGAGACGCAGACGGAGTGGAAGATGCAGGCTTTGCAGAACCGAGAGTTGCGCATGCATGAGTGAGCCTCCCCATTTATACAGATGGACGTCAACGGATCAGGGTAGTTCATACGCAGGATCTTTCCGGCTATCGAGACCATAGTCGGAGGCTATCGAAAGGCTTTCGCTACAGAAACAACCTCAAATTGTATACAAAACTCAACACGAGCCATTAACCTTGGCGCCAGTCGATTCTTCATCCGGGAGCACAACAATGAAAAACTACGATGTCATCATCATCGGTGGTGGCCCCGGCGGCTACAACGCCGCCATTCGCGCTGGCCAGCTGGGCCTGAGCGTGGCCTGCATAGAAGGTCGCGCTACCCTCGGCGGTACCTGCCTGAACGTTGGCTGCATGCCTTCCAAGGCGTTGCTGCATGCATCCGAACTCTATGAGGCCGCTGCCAGTGGCGAACTTGGTCACCTCGGTATCGAGGTCAAGCCGAGCCTGAACCTGGCGCAAATGATGAAGCAGAAGGATGAAAGCGTGACCGGCCTCACCAAGGGCATCGAGTTCCTGTTCCGCAAGAACAAGGTCGACTGGATCAAGGGCTGGGGCAAGCTGGACGGCGTTGGCAAGGTCAAGGTCAGCGACGCAGAGGGCAACGTCAGCGAGTACCATGCCAAGGACATCGTTATCGCCACGGGTTCCGAACCCACGCCCCTGCCCGGCGTGACCATCGACAACCAGCGCATCATCGACTCCACCGGCGCCCTGTCGCTGCCGGAAGTACCCAAGCACCTGGTGGTTATAGGTGCAGGGGTGATCGGCCTCGAACTGGGCTCGGTGTGGCGCCGCCTCGGTGCCGAAGTGACCGTGATCGAATACCTCGACCGCATCTGCCCGGGCATCGACGAAGAAACCGCCAAGACGCTCCAGCGCTCCCTGGCCAAGCAAGGCATGAGCTTCAAGCTGGGCAGCAAGGTCACCCAGGCCACGCCTTCGGCCGATAGCGTCAGCCTGACCCTGGAACCCGCCGCCGGCGGCGAAGCGCAAACCCTGCAGGCGGACTACGTGCTGGTCGCCATCGGTCGTCGCCCCTATACCCAGGGCCTGGGCCTTGAAAGCGTCGGTCTGCACACCGATAAGCGCGGCATGCTGGAAAACCAGGGGCATCGCACACAGGTACCCGGCATCTGGGTGATCGGCGACGTCACGTCCGGACCGATGCTCGCGCACAAGGCCGAGGATGAGGCCATCGCCTGCATCGAACTGATCCATGGCAAGCCGCACCAGGTGAACTACGGCCTGATCCCGGGGTGATCTACACCAAGCCTGAACTGGCCACCGTCGGCAAGACCGAAGAACAACTGAAAGCCGAGGGCCGCGCCTACAAGGTCGGCAAGTTCCCGTTCCTCGCCAACAGCCGGGCCAAGATCAACCACGAGACCGAAGGCTTCGCCAAGGTCATCGCCGACGCCAATACCGATGAGGTGCTGGGCGTGCACCTTGTCGGGCCAAGCGTGAGCGAGATGATCGGCGAATATTGCGTGGCGATGGAATTTGCCGCGTCGGCGGAAGACATCGCGCTGATTTGCCACCCGCACCCGACCCGCTCCGAGGCGTTGCGCCAGGCGGCGATGAACGTGGACGGGATGGCGATGCAGATCTGATAGCCGGGTTGCCTGTACTGGCCTCGTCGCTGGCAAGCCAGCTCCCACAATTTCCCTGTGGGAGCTGAGGCCTGTACTGACAACCGGGAAATCAGGTCCTGAACCGGGACACCAGGCTGCCGAACTCCTGCGACAACGCCTTCAACTGTTGCGAATCTGCCTGCGCCGTCCCGGCCAGTTGCTCGATCAACTGTGCATCCGCCTGGATCTGGATGATGTGGTGGTTGATGTCCTCGGCCACCTGGTGCTGCTCTTCCGCCGCCGTGGCGATCTGATTGCTCTGGTCGCGGATGGCATCCACCGAAGTCCGGATATCCTCGAAGCTGTCCCGCGCCTCGCGGATCGAACTGACACTCTGCTGCGACATTTCCAGGCTGCTGTGCATCTGTTGGGTGACATCCTGCGCCCGCCGCGCCAGGCCACCCAGCAAGCCATCGATTTCTCCGGTGGAGTCGGCAGTGCGCTTGGCCAGTGCCCGCACTTCATCCGCCACCACGGCAAAACCACGCCCTTGCTCGCCGGCCCGCGCCGCTTCGATGGCTGCGTTGAGCGCCAGCAGGTTGGTCTGTTCGGCGATCGAGCGGATGGTACCGAGAATGGTGTTGATGTCCTGGCTTTCCTTTTCCAGCGCCTGCATGGCCTCGGTCGCCTGCAACAGGTTCTCGCTCAGGCGCGCGACGCTGCTGGTGGCCTGCTCGATCTGCTGCTGGCCGGCACTGACATGGCGCTGGCCGGCGTCGGCAGAAGTCGCCGCATGGCTGCACGACCTGGCCACTTCGTTGGCAGTGGCGACCATCTCATTGAACGCCGTGGATACCAGTTCCACCGCCTGGCGCTGGCGGCCGGTCGCATCACCCATGTTCGAGGCGACCTGGCTGTTGGTCTCCGAGGCAGTCTGCAAGTCGGCGGAAGCATGGCCAATGCGCTGAACCAACGAGCGGATGCGCTCGACGAACTGATTGAACCAGCCGGCCAGCGCTGCGGTTTCATCGCTGCCTTTCACTTGCAGGGAGCGGGTCAGGTCGCCCTCACCCTGGGCGATATCCTCGAGGCTGTCGGCAACGCCCTTGATCGGGTTGACGATGAGGTTCGAGAAGGTTGCGCCAACCACTGCAAACAGCAGCGCCAGTACCAGGGCGATCGCAACGATGGTCCAGGTCAGGCTGGTAACGTCGGCCATCACTTCGCTTTTTTCGATCAGGCCGATGAAGCGCCAGCCCAGGGTGGGTGAAGTCCAGACGTTGGCCATGTAGCGCTTGCCGCCCAGTTCCACCTCGATCAGGCCCTTCGCGGTGTTGCCCAGCAGCGCGTAATCGCCGCCCAGCTCCTTGAGCTGCTTGAAGGCATTGCCCGGATTGCTCGGGTCCACCAGCACCGCACCGGTGTCTTCGACCAGCATCAGGTAGCCGCTTTCTCCCAGCTTGGTCTTGCCGATGAAGCCGGCCAGCTGTTCCAGCGATACGTCGATACCCATCACACCGAGCACTTCGCCATTGGCTCCGTGCACCGTGCGCACGGTACAGATCAGGGGCTGGCTACCCCATAGGTAGGCACTGGTCCGCATGACCTTGCCGGGATTGGCGATCCCCAATTGGTACCACGGGCGCTTGCGCGGCTCGTAGTTCTTCAGCGCCGGCTCATCGGGCCATGAGGCATAGCTGCCATCATCGTTGCGGGCATACGAAACGAAAGCAGTCGTCGGATGCGCCTTGGCATAGCGCGTGAAATGCTCCAGAAGTACACGGTTGGCTTGGGGTAGCGGCGTAGCCGGCGCATTGTCGCTGCTGTAGATCTTCAGATCCCTGGCGTTGACGATCAACGGATCGTCCGCCCACTGCGTGACGTTCTGCGCGATGGAATCGAGGAAGACATTCACCGTGTTATCGATCTGTCGGATCTCCCGGCTCGAGGTTTCCACAAAGCCCTCACGAGCCTGCTGGTTGAGGTTGTAAACCACCAGACAAGCGATCAAGGCCACGGGAATCACGGCGATTACGCCGAATGCACACGTCAGCTTCTTTTTTATATTCATTCGATGGCTTCCGATACGACGTGCCACAAGCGGGCCCAAGGGATACAGGATCTGTTTTGCGCTGCTCGAGAGCGAGGCAAGCGCTCTGCTGAACGATTCAGCAAAACGCAGAATGGCAACTTGATGCCCCCTGCGCAAGGCACCGAAACGGCCTCATGCCCCCGAATCTACGGGGTTTCGGGCAAAGCTGATCGTGTGGACAGGACACATTTTTGTCTGTTTCAACGCGTTTTGTGCGGCAGATCGCCTCGCAGCAGTTCGACGTGCAATGGCTATGCTTGCCCGGGTGCGTGAAGCACCAGGAAAAAATTCGTTAGCCAACATGGAAATCAGGCGATGAAAATCATTCGTTCTCTAGCGTACGTGGTTGCTCTGGGTAGCGTCCTGTCCATCGCTCACGCGGTCGACATTCCGCTGGGCAGCAAAGCCATCGAAGGCGAGATCACCACCAAGGTACTGGCGGTGGATGTGCCCAACCGGATAGTCACGATCGCAGACACCGACAACAGTCCGGTAAAGGTGCAACTCACTGAGCAGGCCAAGGACCTGCACAATCTGAAAGTCGGCGACACGGTGAACATCAAGGTGTCCCGCGCGGTTGCCTATGTTCTTGATACACAGGTCGGGGGCGCGCCAAAGGTCACCGACGAAGCCATGACCGTGCGTGCCACCAAGGACAACCCCAACCCTGGCGGCGAAGCGGTACGCCAGGTGAAAGTAACGTCGAAGATCACCCATATCGACCTGAAGAACCATGAAGTGACGCTGCTGCCGCCGGAGGGCAAGGTTGCCGTGGTCAAGGTCGAAAACCCCGACCTGCAGGCAAGGATGAAAAACCTGAAGGAGGGCCAGACGGTCGATGCGATCTACACCGAGGTTCTGCAGGTGAAGACCTCGCGCTAGGTTGTCTCTGAATTCCAGCGGCGTGTTCGGCCGATTGCTTTCCATGCAAAAAAGCCGCTTCGGGGAAGCGGCTTTCCGAATGCAACTATTGGCTTACTCGACCGTGACCGATTTCGCCAGGTTGCGCGGCTGATCAACGTCAGTACCCTTGAGCACCGCCACGTAGTACGACAGCAGCTGCAGCGGGATGGTGTACAGGATGGGCGCCAGCGCATCGGCAATATGAGGCATGGCAATCACGTGGGTACCCTCGCCATTGCTCATCCCTGCCTGCTCGTCAGCGAAGACCACCAACTGCCCACCCCGTGCACGGACTTCCTGCAGGTTGGACTTGAGCTTTTCCAGCAGTTCGTTGTTCGGCGCGACGGTGACTACGGGCATGTCGTCATCCACCAATGCCAGCGGGCCGTGCTTCAGCTCGCCCGCCGGGTAGGCTTCGGCGTGGATGTAGGAGATTTCCTTGAGCTTCAGGGCGCCTTCCATCGCTACCGGGAACTGCGCGCCGCGGCCCAGGAACAGGGTGTGGTGCTTGTCGGCGAAGAGTTCGGAAATTTTCTCCACGGTGGAATCCATCGCCAGGGCTTCGCCCAGGCGCACCGGCAGGCGACGCAATTGCTCGACCAGCTCGGCTTCGACGCCTGCACCCAAGGTGCCACGAACCTGACCCAGTGCCAGGGTCAGCAACATCAGGGACACCAACTGGGTGGTGAAGGCCTTGGTCGAGGCCACGCCGATTTCCGGGCCGGCCAGGGTCAGCAGGGTCAGGTCGGATTCACGCACCAGCGAGCTGATGCCAACGTTGCAGATCGCCAGGCTGCCGAGGAAGCCCAGTTCCTTGGCGTTGCGCAGGGCAGCGAGGGTGTCGGCGGTTTCGCCGGACTGGGAGATGGAGACGAACAGGGTGTCGGGCTGTACCACTACCTTGCGGTAGCGGAACTCGCTGGCGACTTCGACCTGGCAGGGAATGCCGGCCAGCTCTTCCAGCCAGTAACGGGCAACCATGCCGGCGTGATAGCTGGTGCCGCAAGCGACGATCTGGACATTGCGTACCTTGGCGAAAAGCTCTGCGGCTTTCGGACCGAAAGCCTGGACCATGACATGGTCAGCACCCAGGCGGCCTTCGAGGGTGCGCTGGACAACGGTTGGCTGCTCATGGATTTCCTTGAGCATGAAGTGGCGGTATTCACCCTTGTCAGCGGCCTCGGCGCCTTCGTGGTATTGCACCACTTCACGCTGCACGGCGTTGCCGTTGGTGTCCCAGATGCGCACCTGTTCGCGCTGGATCTCGGCGATATCGCCTTCTTCAAGGTACATGAAGCGGTCGGTGACCTGGCGCAAGGCCAATTGGTCGGAGGCCAGGAAGTTTTCGCCCAGGCCCAGGCCGATCACCAGCGGGCTGCCGCTGCGCGCCGCAACCAGGCGATCAGGCTGCTTGGCGCTGATCACGGCCAGGCCGTAAGCGCCGTGCAGTTGCTTGACCACTGCCTTCAGCGCGTCGGCCAGGTCCGGAACGGTTTTCAGAGTGTGGTGCAGCAGGTGAACGATCACCTCGGTATCGGTTTCCGAGCTGAACACGTAGCCCAGGGATTTCAGGTTTTCGCGCAGGACTTCATGGTTCTCGATGATGCCGTTGTGCACCACCGCCAGCTCGTTGCCGGAAAAATGTGGGTGGGCATTGTTTTCGGTCGGCGCACCGTGTGTGGCCCAGCGGGTGTGGGCGATGCCCAACTGGCCCACCAGCGGATCGGCGGCCACGGCGGCCTGCAGCTCGCTGACCTTGCCGATACGGCGGCGACGTTCAAGGGTGCCCTGCTGGGTGAAGACCGCGAGACCGGCGCTGTCATAGCCACGGTACTCAAGACGCTTGAGGCCTTCGATCAGAATGGCGGTGATATTGCGCTCGGCGACCGCGCCAACGATTCCACACATAGTCAATGCTCCTGGCTGATAGCGGCACAAATCACGTTGATGCCGCGGGCTTCAATCTGTTCGCGTGCCTCGCGAGGCAGGCGTTCATCGGTAATAAGGGTGTTCACGCTGCTCCATGGCAGCTCGAGGTTGGGAATCTTGCGTCCAACCTTGTCCGACTCGACCATCACGATCACTTCCCGGGCCACCTCCGCCATGACCCGGCTCAGGCCGAGCAACTCATTGAAGGTAGTAGTACCGCGGACCAGGTCGATACCATCGGCGCCGATAAACAGCTGGTCGAAGTCGTAGGAACGCAGGACCTGCTCGGCAACCTGGCCCTGGAAGGATTCGGAATGCGGGTCCCAGGTACCGCCCGTCATCAGCAGTACCGGCTCGTGCTCCAACTCGCTCAGGGCGCGTGCGACATTCAGGGAATTGGTCATGACCACCAGGCCGGGCTGAAGGCCTAGCTCCGGGATCATCGCGGCGGTGGTGCTGCCACTGTCGATGATGATCCGCGCATGCTCGCGGATCCGCGCAACAGCCGCGCGAGCGATGGCTTTCTTGTAGTGGGAGACGGGCTGGGCCTGATCGGCGATCAGTTCCTGCGGCATGGTAACCGCCCCACCATAGCGGCGAAGCAGTAGACCGTTGCTCTCGAGGGCTGCCAGATCCTTGCGGATGGTCACTTCGGAAGTTTCGAAACGCCTGGCCAGTTCGTCCACGCTCACCTCGCCCTGTTCATTGAGCAGGGCAAGAATGTTATGGCGCCGCTGGGGAGTGTTTCGTTTCGACATACGCGCTTAAGTTTCGTTTCGAAAGATAATTAGGGCAATCAAAACCTGGATCTTTCATTCGGTCAAGCGGGAATTCGACAAAAGGCGAGATCGTGGCACTTTCGTGTTATCCACATGCTCAGCACAAAAGAAAAAGGCCGACTTATGCACAAAGCACAGTCGGCCTTTTTTCAGCTGTGTATAACTCAGGTTTTCTTGATCTTCTCAGGCCGTTTCCAGCCATCGATGTTGCGCTGGCGGGCGCGACCAACGGCGAGTTGGGCGGCATCGACGTTCTGTACGATGGTCGAACCGGCCGCAGTGGTGGCACCTGCACCGATATCCACAGGGGCGACCAAGGAGTTGTTCGAACCAATGAACACATCCTCGCCAAGAATGGTCTTGAACTTGTTCGCGCCATCGTAGTTGCAGGTGATGGTGCCGGCACCGATGTTGGTACGTGCGCCGATCTCGGCATCGCCCAGATAGGTCAGATGACCGGCCTTGGCGCCTTCGCCCAGATGCGCGTTCTTCAATTCGACGAAGTTACCCACATGGGCCCGGGCTTCCAGCACGCTGCCTGGACGCAGGCGGGCGAACGGGCCGGCATCGCTGCCCTCACCCATCACCGCGCCGTCCAGATGGCTGTTGGCCTTGACCACGGCCCCCTTGCGCAGGGTGGTGTTCCTGATCACGCAGTTCGCACCGATCTGCACGTCGTCCTCGATGATCACCCGGCCTTCGAGGATCACGTTGATGTCGATGAGTACGTCGCGGCCAACGGTCACTTCACCACGCACATCGAAACGCGCCGGGTCACGCAAGGTCACGCCGAGCGCCATCAGACGGCGGGCTTCGCGGAACTGGTAATGACGCTCCAGCTCGGCCAACTGGCGGCGGTCGTTGGCGCCCTGCACTTCCATCGGGTCCAGCGGTTGTTCAGTGGCGATCACCAAGCCGTCGGCCACGGCCATGGCGATGACGTCGGTCAGGTAGTACTCGCCCTGTGCGTTGTCGTTGGACAGGCGCCCCAGCCAATCGGCAAGACGCTTGCCCGGGACGGCAAGAATGCCGGTGTTGCCTTCGCGAATGGCTTTCTGCGCATCGCTGGCATCCTTGTGCTCGACGATGGCGGTAACCTTGCCGGCAGCGTCCCGGACGATACGGCCATAGCCGGTCGGGTCGTCGAGGGTCACGGTGAGCAGGCCGAGTTGCTGGTCATTGACCTTGGCCAACAGGCGCTGCAGGGTCTCGACCTCGATCAGGGGTACATCGCCGTAGAGGATCAGCACGGTGTCGGCGCCCAGCGCCGGCAGGGCCTGGGCGACAGCGTGGCCGGTGCCCAGTTGTTTGTCCTGCAGCACGAAATTCAGATCGTCCGCCGCCAGGCGTTCGCGTACCAGTTCAGCGCCATGGCCGATTACCACATGGATGCCCTGTGGCTGGAGCTGACGGGCGCTGTGGATAACATGGCCGAGCATGGAATCGCCGGCGACCGGGTGGAGTACCTTGGGCAACGCGGAACGCATGCGCGTGCCTTGGCCAGCGGCGAGAATAACGATATCGAGAGACATTGACTGGCTACCAATCCTGGGTGGTCAGCGCTGTGACCGGGAGAAGAACGCGGAAAAAGAAAAAGGGTAGCCGAGGCTACCCTTTAACTCAATCGCTTCGCAGATAACCGAATCAACGGCCTTTGCGGAGTTGCTGGACGGTACGCAGCTGGGCTGCGGCCTCGGCCAGACGAGCGGCGGCTGCCGAATAATCGAAGTCCGCGCCTTTTGCATTCAGGGCATTTTCCGCAGCTTTCACCGCTTCCAGCGCCTGGGCTTCGTCCAGGTCACCTGCACGTTGCACGGTGTCGGCGAGAACCTTGACCATGCTCGGCTGGACCTCAAGGAAACCACCGGAGATGTAGAACACCTCCTGCGCGCCACCCTGCTTGGTCAGCGTGATCGGACCTGGCTTGAGATTGGTGATCAGCGGCGCGTGGCCTGGAGCGATACCAAGATCACCCAGGTTGCCGTGAGCTACCAACATCTCGACCAGACCGGAGAAGATTTCTCCTTCCGCGCTGACGATATCGCAATGGACTGTCATAGCCATTTGCTTGCCTCGACCTGATTAGCGCCCCTTTCGGGGCGCCGGGATTACAGTTTCTTGGCTTTCTCGATCGCTTCGTCGATGCTGCCGACCATGTAGAACGCTTGTTCTGGCAGGTGGTCGTAGTCACCTTTGAGGATGCCGCTGAAGCCAGCGATGGTGTCTTTCAGGGAAACGTATTTGCCTGGAGAACCGGTGAAGACTTCTGCCACGAAGAACGGCTGGGACAGGAAGCGCTGGATCTTACGAGCACGGGCAACCAGTTGCTTGTCGGTCTCGGACAGCTCGTCCATACCCAGGATCGCGATGATGTCCTTCAGCTCCTTGTAGCGCTGCAGAACGTACTGAACGCCACGAGCGGTCTCGTAGTGCTCGGTACCGATCACCAGCGGATCCAGCTGACGGGAAGTCGAGTCCAGTGGGTCTACCGCCGGGTAGATACCCAGGGAAGCGATGTCACGGGACAGTACGACGGTAGCGTCAAGGTGGGCGAAGGTGGTCGCTGGCGACGGGTCGGTCAGGTCGTCCGCAGGTACGTATACGGCCTGGATCGAGGTGATCGAACCTTCCTTGGTCGAAGTGATGCGCTCTTGCAGCACGCCCATCTCTTCAGCCAGGGTCGGCTGGTAACCTACTGCCGAAGGCATACGACCCAGCAGTGCGGATACTTCGGTACCGGCCAGGGTGTAACGATAGATGTTGTCGACGAACAGCAGAACGTCGTTACCTTCGTCACGGAACTTCTCGGCCATGGTCAGGCCGGTCAGCGCTACGCGCAGACGGTTTCCTGGTGGCTCGTTCATCTGACCGTAGACCAGCGCTACCTTGTCGAGAACGTTGGAGTCCTTCATCTCGTGGTAGAAGTCGTTACCCTCACGAGTACGCTCACCCACACCGGCGAACACGGAGTAACCGCTGTGCTCGATAGCGATGTTACGGATCAGTTCCATCATGTTTACGGTCTTGCCGACACCGGCACCACCGAACAGACCGACTTTACCGCCCTTGGCGAACGGGCAGACCAGGTCGATAACCTTGATGCCGGTTTCCAGCAGGTCGTTGCCGCCTGCCTGGTCAGCGAAGGAAGGAGCGGCGCGGTGGATACCCCAGCGCTCTTCTTCGCCGATCGGACCAGCTTCGTCGATCGGGTTGCCGAGGACGTCCATGATCCGGCCCAGGGTCGCTTTACCGACCGGTACCGAGATAGGAGCCTTGGTGTCGACAACGTCCAGACCGCGTTTCAGGCCTTCGGTCGAACCCATCGCAATGGTACGAACCACGCCGTCGCCCAGCTGCTGCTGAACTTCCAGAGTGGTTTCTGCGCCTTGAACTTTCAGCGCGCTATAGACATTCGGAACGACGTCACGTGGAAATTCCACGTCGATGACGGCGCCGATGATTTGAACGATACGTCCGCTACTCATAGCTGGATCCTCTGAATATGTGAACCGTTAAACCGCGGCAGCGCCGCCGACGATTTCCGAGATCTCTTGGGTGATCGCAGCCTGACGCGCCTTGTTGTAGATCAGCTGCAATTCGCTGATCAGGTCACCGGCGTTGTCGGTGGCGTTCTTCATTGCGATCATCCGGGCAGCCTGTTCAGCCGCGTTGTTCTCGACCACCGCCTGGTAGACCTGCGACTCCACGTAACGCACCATCAGGCCGTCCAGCAGCTCTTTGGCGTCAGGTTCGTAGAGGTAGTCCCAGTGGTGCTTGAGTTCTTGATCCGGGGTTGCCACCAACGGTACCAACTGCTCGACCGTTGGAGTTTGCGTCATGGTATTGATGAACTTGTTCGATACCACGGACAGGCGGTCGATACGACCATCCAGGTAAGCGTCCAGCATGACCTTGACGGAACCGATCAGATCGTTGATCGACGGTTCTTCGCCCAGGTGGCTGATCGCTGCAACGACGTTGCCGCCGAAGCTGCGGAAGAAAGCCGCACCCTTGCTGCCGATCACGCACAGGTCGATCTCGACGCCTTGTTCGCGGTTTACCGCCATGTCCTTGACCAGGGCCTTGAACAGGTTGGTGTTCAAGCCGCCGCACAGACCACGGTCACTACTCACCACGATATAACCGGCGCGCTTAACAGGGCGCTCGATCATGAACGGGTGGCGGTATTCCGGGTTGGCGTTGGCCAGATGACCAATCACCTGGCGGATGCGCTCCGCGTAGGGACGGCTAGCAGACATGCGCATTTGAGCCTTGCGCATCTTGCTGACCGCCACTTTTTCCATGGCGCTGGTAATTTTTTGCGTGCTTTTGATGCTCGCAATCTTACTGCGAATCTCTTTTGCGCCTGCCATGTAACACCTATCAGGTTAGCAAGCGGGGGCTGCAAGGCCCCCGCTGCGGCTTACCAGGTTTGGGTGGCCTTGAACTTCTCGATACCGGCCTTGATGCCAGCGTCGATTTCGTCGTTGAAGTCACCCTTCACGTTGATCTTCGCCATCAGGTCGGCGTGATCACGGTTGAAGTAAGCGATCAGGGCTTGTTCGAAGCTACCGATCTTGGCGATTTCAACGTCGGTCAGGAACCCACGCTCAGCGGCATACAGCGACAGCGCCATGTCCGCGATGGACATAGGAGCGTATTGCTTCTGCTTCATCAGCTCGGTAACACGTTGACCGTGCTCGAGTTGCTTGCGGGTAGCTTCGTCCAGGTCAGAAGCGAACTGGGCGAATGCCGCCAGTTCACGGTACTGAGCCAGAGCGGTACGGATGCCACCGGACAGCTTCTTGATGATCTTGGTCTGAGCGGCACCACCCACGCGGGATACCGAAACACCGGCGTTCACTGCAGGGCGGATGCCCGAGTTGAACATGGCCGATTCCAGGAAGATCTGACCGTCGGTGATCGAGATCACGTTGGTCGGAACGAACGCGGAAACGTCGCCAGCCTGGGTTTCGATGATCGGCAGCGCGGTCAGGGAACCGGTCTTGCCAGTAACGGCGCCGTTGGTGAACTTCTCGACGTACTCTTCGGAAACGCGCGATGCACGCTCCAGCAGACGGGAGTGGAGATAGAACACGTCACCTGGGTACGCTTCACGTCCTGGCGGACGGCGCAGCAGCAGGGAGATCTGACGGTAGGCAACGGCCTGCTTGGACAGGTCATCGTAAACGATCAGCGCGTCTTCACCGCGGTCACGGAAGAACTCGCCCATGGTGCAACCGGCGTATGGCGCCAGGAATTGCAGCGCGGCGGATTCCGAAGCACTGGCAACGACCACGATGGTGTTGGCCAGAGCGCCGTTTTCTTCCAGCTTGCGAACGATGTTGGCAACGGTGGAGCGCTTCTGGCCGACAGCGACATAAACGCAGAAAATACCGGAGTCTTTCTGGTTGATGATGGCGTCGATGGCCATGGCGGTCTTGCCGATCTGACGGTCACCGATGATCAGCTCGCGCTGGCCACGGCCGACAGGGATCATGGCGTCGACGGACTTGTAGCCGGTCTGTACAGGCTGGTCTACCGACTTACGCCAGATCACGCCTGGAGCAACTTTCTCGACCGCGTCGGTCTCGGTGTTGCCCAGAGGACCTTTGCCGTCGATCGGGTTGCCCAGTGCGTCGACGACGCGACCCAGCAGTTCCTTACCAACCGGAACTTCGAGGATGCGGCCGGTGCACTTGGCGCTCATGCCTTCGGCGAGGGTGTCGTAGGCGCCCAGTACTACCGCACCAACGGAGTCTTGCTCCAGGTTGAGGGCCATACCGTAGACGCCGCCTGGAAACTCGATCATTTCGCCGTACATGACGTCGGCCAGACCGTGAATCCGCACGATGCCGTCAGAAACGCTGACGACAGTACCTTCGTTGCGGGCTTGGGAGGCTACATCGAGATTCTCGATGCGGCCCTTGATGATTTCACTAATTTCGGAAGGATTGAGTTGCTGCATTGCTCTGCTGCCCCTTCAAACTCAAGATTTCAATGCTTCGGCCAGTTTCGCGAGTTTGCCGCGAACCGAGCCATCGATTACCAGGTCGCCGGCGCGGATCACGACACCACCGATAAGGGAGGCGTCTTCCGTCGCATGCAGGCGCACTTCCCGGCTGAGCCGTGCACTGAGAACCTTGGCGAGTTTGTCTTGCTGTTCTTGGTTCAACGCAAAAGCACTGGTGACTTCCACGTCCACGGATTTTTCAAGTTCAGCCTTGTACAGCTCGAACTGCGCCGAGATCTCCGGCAGAAGCAGGAGACGGTCGTTTTCCGCGGCAATGTGGATGAAATTACGTGCTTGCGCATCGAACTTGTCACCGCACACGTCGATAAACGTGGCGGCCTTTTGTGCGCTCGTCAGTCGCGGGGCCTTGAGCAGGCGCTGCATGGTGCCGTCTTGCGACACCGCAGCAGCCAGGCCGAGCATGGCTGACCAATTGGCCAGTTGCTGCTGGGCCTGGGCATGCTCAAAGGCAGCCTTAGCGTAAGGTCGGGCCAACGTGGTCAGTTCTGCCATGATCGCCCTCGCTTAAATTTCAGCGGCCAGTTTGTTAACCAGCTCCGCATGCGCGTTTTGATCGATTGTGGCGCCAAGGATCTTTTCAGCACCGCCAACGGCCAGGCTACCCACTTGGGCGCGCAGCGCGTCTTTGACGCTGTTAATTTCCTGTTCGATCTCGGCCTGAGCCTGAGCCTTCACACGGTCAGCTTCGACGCGGGCCTGATCACGGGCCTCTTCGACGATCTGAGCACCGCGCTTCTTGGCTTGCTCGATGATTTCGGCTGCTTGAGCCTTAGCTTCGCGCAGTTGCTGACCCGCTTTATCTTGGGCCAGCTCCAGGTCGCGAGCTGCTCGGTTGGCAGCGTCCAGTCCGTCCGCGATCTTCTTTTGACGTTCCTGCAGAGCTGCAATGACCGGAGGCCATACAAACTTCATGCAGAAAACCACGAAAATCAAGAACGCAAGGGACTGACCAATCAGGGTTGCATTAATGTTCACGCCAACACCTCGCTCGTTCTTCGTCTATCACACCAATCCACTCGTCGAAACGAGTGATCAGCCAGCGATTTGACCAACGAAGGGGTTCGCGAAGGTGAAGAACAGAGCGATACCAACACCGATCATGGTTACGGCGTCGAGCAGACCGGCAACGATGAACATCTTGACTTGCAGCATTGGAACCATCTCTGGCTGGCGAGCAGCGCCTTCCAGGAACTTGCCGCCCAGCAGGCCGAAACCAATGGCGGTACCCAGAGCACCCAGGCCGATCAGCAGAGCAACAGCGATAGCGGTAAGACCAACTACAGTTTCCATCTTTCCTCCCGACTTTTACGTCGTATTGGTTAGGTTTTTTAGTTTGAAGCGGTAAAACAAAATCGTTTGGTACAGCGATGCCCTTGCGGACGTTTTCGACCCTCCCTCGAACCGACGGGAGGGTCATCAGACACGCCAGGCGGTCTTAATGGTTATCTTCGTGCGCCATCGACAGGTAGACGATGGTGAGCATCATGAAGATGAATGCTTGCAGGGTGATGATCAGGATGTGGAACACCGCCCACGCCCACTGCAGGACGATACCGAGACCGCTCAGCCACAGCAGGCCGGCGCCGAACATCACCGCGATCAGGATGAACACCAGCTCGCCGGCGTACATGTTGCCGAACAGACGCAGTGCCAGCGAGATCGGCTTGGCGATCAGGGTGACGAACTCGAGCAGGAAGTTGACCGGGATCAGCAGTGCCTGGACGAAGATGTTCTTGCTGCCGAACGGATGCAGGGTCAGCTCGCCGATGAAACCGCCCAGACCCTTGACCTTGATGCTGTAGAAGATGATCAGGGCGAACACGCAGAAGGCCATGGCCAGGGTGGCGTTCGGGTCGGTGGTGGAAACGGCACGGAACGGAATGTGCGGGTCGCCGGAGATCAGGATCGCCAGTTGCGGGATCCAGTCGACCGGTACCAGGTCGATGGCGTTCATCAGGAACACCCACACGAAGATGGTCAGGGCCAGCGGGGCGATGACCGCGCTGCGGCCATGGAAGGAGTCCTTCACGCTGCCATTGACGAACTCGACCAGCACTTCGACGAAGTTTTGCAGACCGCCGGGCAGGCCGGAGGTCGCTTTCTTCGCGGCAGCGCGGAAGAGAAGAATGAAGATCAGGCCCAGGCCGAACGACCAACCCAGGGTGTCCACGTGGAACGCCCAGAAGCCCATTTCCTTGGCTTCCGCTGCACTGTGGGCAAAGCCCCAGCCGCCGGATGGTAGTTGACCGAAGGTCAGGTTCTGCAAGTGGTGCTGGATATAGCCCGAAGCGGTTTCTGCTGCCATGTTTGCCTCAAACGCCCTAAGGTCTCGAAAGTCTTGTTTTCATCAGCAGGGGCGCGAACCAGCTGACCAGTTGGGTCAGCAAGAAGACGCCGAATACTGCTAATGGCGCCAATGGCTTCACTCCTGCGAACGTCAGTGCAAACAGCACTGCCGTCAAAATCAATTTGCCTGCCTCGCCTGCGTAGAACGACTTGACGATGGCTTGCGCTGCCCTGGCCCCGGTGAACCTGAAGGCCTTCCAGGCGAAATACACATTCGGTAGCCAGGCGATCAGCCCTCCGCAGAGGCCTGAATAACCGCTGACTGTCCCGCGCCACTGCCACAAAGCCAAAGCTGCCAACAGAAACACGACGCATTGGGCCAGCAGTACCGGGAAAACCGCCCAGCGATGGAAAGGCAGGCGGTTTGGCGTGCGGGTTTCCATCAAAACTGCTCTCCCGAAGTCGGCCAACCAGTCAACTATGACTTGGCATAATTTGTGCCGACAAAATGCGCGCAGAGTATAGGGGCGGATTAACCCCTATTCAACTGCCGGGTAGTGATTTCCGACTGCGCGCTACAAAGGGAATTGTTTCAGCGGATGTGAGCAAGAACGCCCTGCAACTCGTCCAGCGAGTTATAGCGAATAACCAGTTGCCCCTTGCCCTTGTTGCCATGGCGGATCTGCACCGAAGAGCCCAGGCGCTCGGCCAGACGCTGTTCCAGGCGGGTAATGTCCGGGTCAGACTTGGCCGGTTCGACCGGCTCGGGCTTGCCGTTCAACCACTGTCGAACCAGGGCTTCAGTCTGACGAACGGTCAAACCCCGTGCGACAACGTGTCGCGCCCCGTCGACCTGCTGTTCTTCAGGCAATCCGAGCAGCGCACGCGCGTGCCCCATCTCCAGGTCGCCATGGGACAGCATGGTCTTGATCGCGTCAGGAAGAGAGATCAGGCGCAGCAGGTTGGCCACGGTCACCCGTGACTTGCCCACGGCATCGGCGACCTGTTGCTGGGTGAGCTGGAATTCGGTCTGCAGGCGCTGCAGGGCGATAGCTTCCTCGACCGGGTTGAGGTCCTCGCGCTGGATATTCTCGATCAGCGCCATGGCGATGGCAGCCTCGTCCGGAACATCGCGGACCATGGCCGGAATGCTGTCCAGGCCAGCCAGCTGGGTGGCACGCCAGCGGCGTTCACCTGCGATGATCTCGTAGCGGCCTCCCTCGATCGGACGCACGACGATCGGCTGCATCACGCCCTGCCCCTTGATCGACTGGGCCAATTCTTCCAGGGCTTGCGGGTCCATGTCCCGACGCGGCTGGTATTTGCCGCGCTGGATCAATTCGACCGGCAGGTGTTGCAGTTCTTTCTTGTCGACCTTTACAGCCTGCTCTTCGAGCGAGCTGACGGTCGGACCACTCAACAGTGCATCCAACCCACGTCCGAGACCTCGTTTCTTGACGGCCATGCGGATTCCTTAAGTTGTTTGTGCAGTGCGAGATTGACGACGCTGGCGGCGATGGAACTCTCCGGCCAGGGCCAGATAAGCCAGGGCGCCACGGGATTGCTTGTCGTACGCCAATGCCGGCATCCCGAAGCTCGGTGCTTCGGCCAGGCGGATGTTGCGCGGGATCACGGTGTCATAAAGCTGCTCGCCGAAGTGCTCCTTGAGCTGCACCGAGACGTCGTTGTTCAGGCTCAGGCGCGGATCGTACATGGTCCGCAGCAGGCCTTCGATCTTCAACGCCGGGTTCAGCCGGGCAGCGATGCGCTTGATGTTATCCACAAGGTCGCTGAGACCTTCCAGCGCGTAGTATTCGCACTGCATGGGAATGATCACGCCATCGGACGCGACCAGGGCATTGAGCGTGAGCATCGACAGCGACGGCGGGCAGTCGATGAGAATGTAGTCGTAGTTCTCGCGAATCGGCGCCAACGCATTGCGCAGGCGGCTTTCCTTCATCTGCATTTCCAGCAGGACCACCTCGGCGGCGGTCAGGTCGCGGTTGGCCGGCAGCAGTTGGTAACCACCGTGCTCGGAAAAATGCATGGCCTGGGCCAGGTCGCATTCGCCGATCAGCAAGTCGTAGACCGAATGTTCCAGGACATGTTTATCCACACCACTGCCCATGGTGGCGTTGCCCTGTGGATCGAGGTCGATCAACAGCACGCGGCGCTTGGTCGCTACCAGCGACGCCGCGAGATTGATGCAGGTGGTGGTTTTACCCACACCCCCCTTCTGGTTCGCGATCGCGAATACCTTAGCCATTCTTGCTTGTGTTCCCAGTCATGCCGTGCGGCGCAGTATCAGCAGATGGCGCTGGCCTTGGCAACCGGGTACGGTCAAGGCCTGCTCGCTATCCACTTTGAAATCCGCCGGCAATGCTACCAGCTCATCGGCCGGATGCAGTCCTTTCATTGCCAGCCACTGTGTCTGGGAATCCCCCAGGTGCCGCGTCCAGTTGGTGAAGTTCTCCATGCTGCTGAAGGCACGGGAAATGATCCCGGTGAAGGGCTGCGCTGGCTGGAACTCTTCCACCCGCTTGTGGATAACCGTGAGGTTGTCCAGCTTCAGCTCCAGTTTCACCTGGGTCAGGAAACGGGTCTTCTTGCCGTTGCTGTCGAGCACCGTGACCTGCTTGTCCGGATGCAGGATAGACAATGGAATGCCAGGCATGCCACCGCCACTACCGACATCCAGCCAGTTCGCGCTGTGGATAAAACTCATCACGCTCAGGCTGTCCAGCAGATGGCGGGACACCATCTCGTCCGGATCGCGCACTGCGGTGAGGTTGTAGGCCTTGTTCCATTTGATCAGCAGGGCCAGGTACTCCAGCAGCTTCTGCTGCTGGAACTCACTCAATTCAAGACCGAGCTGGCGCGCGCCTGTGGACAACTCTTCGGCATGTTTTGCGGTGACCATAGAACTCAAGCGCTTTGCTCCAGACCGCGGCCTGCGCCGCGTTTCTTCAGATGAATCAACAACAGGGAGATCGCCGCCGGGGTCACACCGGGAATACGCGAGGCCTGGCCCAGGGTCTCGGGCCGGGTCTGGCCGAGCTTGCCCTGGATCTCCTTGGACAGACCGGAAATCGAGCTGTATTCGATGTCGTCTGGCAGGCGGGTATCTTCGCTGGCGCGCAGGCGAGCGATTTCTTCCTGTTGCCGGTCGATGTAACCGGCGTATTTGGTCTTGATCTCGACCTGCTCGGCGACCTGGTCACTGGCGTCGCTGCCACCGGTCACTTCCACCAGGCCGGCGTAATCGATTTCCGGTCGGCTCAACAGGTTGAGCAGGTTGTACTCATGTGCCAGCGGCGTACCGAAACGCTCGACGATCGCCTGGCCTTGTTCGGTGTCCGGACGAACCCAGGTCGCTTTCAAGCGCTGCTCTTCCCGTTCGATGCCTTCGCGCTTGGCGCAGAAAGCGGCCCAACGGTCGTCATCCACCAGACCCAGTTCGCGACCTTTTTCGGTCAGGCGCAGGTCGGCGTTGTCCTCGCGCAGGATCAGCCGGTATTCGGCGCGCGAAGTGAACATGCGGTACGGCTCCTGGGTACCGAGGGTGATCAGGTCGTCGACCAACACACCGATGTACGCCTCGTCGCGGCGCGGGCACCAGCTTTCCCGGCCCTGCGCGCGCAGCGCGGCGTTGGTCCCGGCCAGCAGGCCTTGTGCACCGGCTTCTTCGTAGCCGGTGGTGCCGTTGATCTGGCCAGCGAAGAACAGACCGCCGATAACCTTGGTTTCCAGGCTGTACTTCAGGTCGCGCGGATCGAAGTAGTCGTACTCGATGGCGTATCCCGGGCGAACGATATGGGCATTTTCCATACCGCGGATCGAACGGACGATCTGCAACTGCACATCGAACGGCAAGGAGGTGGATATCCCGTTCGGGTAAAGCTCGTGGGTGTTCAGGCCTTCCGGCTCGATGAACACCTGGTGGCTTTCCTTGTCGGCAAAGCGATGGATCTTGTCTTCGATCGACGGGCAGTAACGCGGGCCGATGCCTTCGATCACGCCCGAGTACATGGGCGAGCGGTCCAGGTTGGACGCGATGATTTCGTGAGTGCGCGCGTTGGTGTGGGTAATCCAGCAACTGACCTGACGCGGATGCATCTCCTTGGAGCCCATGAACGACATCACCGGGATCGGCGTATCGCCTGGCTGTTCCGACATCACCGAGAAGTCCACCGAGCGCCCGTCGATCCGCGGCGGTGTCCCGGTTTTCAGGCGGCCGACGCGCAGTGGCAACTCACGCAGGCGGTGGGCCAGGGCGATCGCGGGCGGATCGCCGGCACGGCCACCGGAATAGTTCTGCAGGCCGATGTGGATAAGTCCGGCGAGGAAGGTGCCAGTGGTCAGTACCACGGAGTCGGCGAAGAAGCGCAGACCCATCTGGGTCACCACACCACGCACCTGGTCCTGCTCGACAATCAGGTCGTCGCAGGACTGCTGGAATATCCACAGGTTCGGCTGGTTTTCCAGAATTTCCCGGACCACCGCTTTATAGATGGCACGGTCGGCCTGTGCACGAGTCGCGCGCACAGCCGGGCCTTTGCGGTTGTTCAGTACGCGGAACTGGATGCCGCTCTTATCGGTGGCCAGCGCCATTGCACCACCCAGCGCATCGATTTCCTTGACCAGGTGACTCTTGCCGATGCCACCAATGGCCGGGTTGCAGCTCATGTGCCCGAGGGTTTCCACGTTATGGGTCAGCAGCAGGGTTTTCACGCCCATGCGTGCTGATGCAAGCGCAGCCTCGGTACCGGCATGGCCGCCGCCGATGACGATCACTTCAAAACGGGAAGGGAAATCCACCACGCACCTCGTGCCTGTTTCGGGAATGTAAAAGGGATAGCTGCCAAGTATAGGGACTTCTGCCCTCCTAAAGGAACCTTTTGCACAAAATTTAACCAGCCTGTGGATGAATGGCCGGCAATAGAAATAACGAAAGGAAGATTTATAAAAGCTTTGTTTTTATGTTTATTCTTAGTCCGCGACCTTTCTGTGGATAAGTACTTAGAGCCCATATAATGCCTGATGTACAGAGATTCATAACCCTGTGGCCCAAGGGCAATGAGGGTTATGGATAAGCGTCCGGAACCTGTGGATTAAATTGCTTGTTACCCACAGATGGATTTATCTCCACCCCTCAGGCCAGGTTATCAACGGAGCTGAAGGCGGGTTTTCCACAGGGCTCATTCTCCCTGTGTAAACACGCGGGCAGCCGAAAGCCCCAGAGCAGAGCCGGTAGGTTTCCGTTGTCAAATGAGGGAGGGTGAAGCAGGACGCAGCAAACGGGCCGATCAAATCAGGCCCGTTTGTGGATAAGAACGCTTACTTGCCGATACAGAAGCTGGAGAAGATACGACCCAGAAGATCGTCTGAACTGAATGCGCCGGTAATTTCACCCAACGCCTGCTGTGCCTGGCGCAGATCTTCGGCCAATAGCTCACCCGCGCCGGCCAGGGTCAGTTGTTCACGACCATGCTCGAGGCTGGCGCTGGCCTGGCGCAGGGCATCCAGATGTCGCCGGCGGGCGCTGAAGCCGCTTTCGACCGTCTGTTCGTAGCCCATGCAGGCCTTCAAATGATCGCGTAGCAGATCCAGGCCTTGATCCGGCGCCTTGGCGCTGAGGGTAATGGTGACATGCCCGTCCTCGCTTTCCTCCATGCCGATGGATTCGCCGCTGAGGTCGGCCTTGTTACGGATCAGGGTGACCTTGTCTGGCCGCGGTCGCTGATCGAGGAATTCCGGCCATAGGGCAAAGGGATCACTGGCTTCCGGCGCAGTGGCATCCACTACCAGGAGCACCCGGTCCGCTTCGCCAATCGCCTTCAGAGCGCGTTCCACGCCGATCTTTTCCACATGGTCGTCTGTGTCGCGCAAGCCGGCAGTGTCCACTACATGCAGGGGCATGCCGTCTATGTGGATATGTTCCCGCAGGATGTCCCGGGTGGTGCCGGCAATATCGGTGACGATTGCCGCTTCACGACCGGCAAGCATGTTCAACAGGCTGGACTTGCCAGCGTTGGGACGACCGGCGATCACGACTGTCATGCCGTCGCGCAGCAAGGCACCCTGTCCGGCTTCGCGCATTACCGAGGCCAGATCGCTGCGTACCTGGTCAAGCATGCCCAGCACATGGCCATCGGCGAGGAAATCGATTTCCTCTTCGGGAAAGTCGATCGCTGCTTCCACGTAGATGCGCAGGCTGATCAGACGCTCGGTCAAGTTATCCACACGCCGGGAGAATTCTCCCTGAAGCGATCGAAGGGCATTGCGCGCTGCCTGGGCGGAACTGGCCTCGATCAGGTCGGCTATCGCTTCGGCCTGGGCCAGGTCGAGCTTGTCGTTGAGGAAGGCGCGCTCGCTGAACTCACCCGGCCGCGCAAGACGACATCCAAGCTGTACACAGCGTTGCAGAAGCATATCCAGCACCACCGGACCACCGTGGCCCTGCAGTTCCAGCACATCCTCGCCCGTGAATGAATTAGGGCCGGGGAAGAACAAGGCAATGCCCTCGTCAAGCACCAGTCCGTCTTCACTGCGGAACGGGCCGTAGTGGGCGTGGCGCGGAGACAGTTCGCGACCGGTGATGGCTTGCCCGGCCTGGCGCGCCAATGGCCCGGAGATCCGCACAATGCCTACCCCGCCGCGGCCTTGGGCGGTAGCGATGGCGGTGATGGTTTCGCGACGGGAAGTCATGTCGATAGCCTCGAAACAAAAACGTCAGATAGCAAAACGCCCCACGAGTGGGGCGTTTATCCACAGATTAGCTGGCTAATCCGTCAGGCTGCGGCCTTCTTGGTCGCGTTTTCGATACTGCGGGTGATGTACCACTGCTGTGCGATGGACAGGCAGTTGTTCACAACCCAATACAGCACCAGACCAGCCGGGAACCACAGGAAGAAGAAGGTGAAGATGATCGGCATCATTTTCATTACCTTGGCCTGCATCGGATCCGGTGGGGTCGGGTTCAGCTGCTGCTGGATGAACATGGTCGCGCCCATGATGATCGGCAGGATGAAGAACGGATCCTTGATCGACAGGTCGGTGATCCAGAACATCCACGGAGCCTGGCGCATCTCCACGCTTTCCAGGAGTACCCAGTACAGCGAAAGGAAGACCGGCATCTGCACCAGGATCGGCAAGCAGCCGCCCAGCGGGTTGATCTTCTCTTTCTTGTACAGCTCCATCATCGCCTGGGACATCTTCTGGCGATCGTCACCGAACTGTTCTTTCAATTGGGCCAGGCGCGGCGCAACAGCACGCATGCGCGCCATCGAACGGTAGCTGGCGGCGGACAGCGGGAAGAACAGGCCCTTGATCAGCATGGTCAGGACGATGATCGACCAGCCCCAGTTGCCGAGCAGGCTGTGGATATGTTGCAGCAGCCAGAAGATCGGCTGGGCAATGAACCACAGGATGCCGTAGTCGACGGTCAGCTCCAGGCCTGGGGACAACTCCTTCAGCTTGCTCTGGATCTTCGGACCGGCGTACAGGGTGCTGCTGGTTTCAGCCTTGGCGCCAGCGGCAACGTTCAACGCAGGACCGTTGTAACCGATGATGTAGTTGCCTTGGCTATCCTTGCGGGTCTGAACGAAGTTGTTATCGGATTTTTCCGGGATCCAGGCCGTCACGAAGTAGTGCTGCAGCCAGGCGACCCAGCCGCCGTTCACATTTTCTTTCAAATTGCCCTTGTCCATGTCCTTCATGGACACTTTCTTGTAGGGCTCGGAACTTGTCCACAGGGCAGCACCCAGATAGGTGGCAGTACCGGTGGCGGTCGACGACGAAGGATCGGAGCTGGCGTCACGCTTCAGTTGGCCGAACATGTTGCCGGTCCAGGGCTGGCCGCTCTGATTGTCGATCAGGTAGCTGACCTTCAGGTCGTACTCGCCGCGTTTCAGGGTGAAACGCTTGATGTAGTTGACGCCGGCGTCGCTGAACTTCAGGTCGACGACCAGTTGGTCCTGGCCATCGGCCAGTTGATAACTTTTTTGCTCGGCAGCATAAATCGGACGGCCAGCAGCACGTGAGTCCGGGCCGTTGGCGCCGATCAGGCCGCTCTGGGCCAGATAAACACGTTCGCCACCGTTATCGAACAACTGGAACGGAATTTCCGGATGATCCTGGCGACGTGGGTACTTCGGCAGGGTCAACTGGACAATATCGCCACCCGTAGGGTCGATAGCCAGATCGAGTACATCGGTCTTGACGCGGATCAGATCCTTGCTGACAGCGACCGGTGCCTGTTCCGCCGGGGCTTCGGCGTTGACGCTCGGAATGTCGGCATTGGTATTGCCGGCACCGGTGCTGTCCGGCAGGGAAGGCGCGATGGTGCTGGAGGCAGCAGTCTGATTCGGCAGGGCAGCCTGGCCGTAGTCCTGGTTCCACTTGAGGACCATGACATAGGACACGATTGCCAGGGCGGCGATCAGGATCGTGCGTTTAATATCCATGATTACTCGGCTATCGAAGAAGTACGGGAGGAAGGAACGGGCGGAACCGGATCAAAACCGCCTGCATTCCAGGGATGACAACGACCCAGCCGACGAACGGTCAGCCACCCGCCGCGTAAAAGACCATGTGTTTCGATGGCTTCGTACGCATAGCAGGAGCAACTTGGGTAGAAACGGCAATGGCTGGCCATCAACGGGCTGATGGCGTAACGGTAAAACTGGATCGGAACGAGGGCCAGTTTACGCATCTGGACGGTCCACCCCTACGGATTCGGTCTTGACCTCTGGAGAGGGCCGAGTACGAGCGAGGCGCTTCCAGATCTTGCCAAAATGCTGGTGCAATTCCGGGTTTTCTATATCGCCAAGGCCTTTGCGCGCGACGATGACTATGTCCCAGCCGGCCAGGATTTCCTGGTGTCGACGAAACGAATCGCGCATCAAACGCTTCAAGCGATTGCGCTGAACGGAAAGCTTTACGGCTTTTTTGCCGATCACCAGGCCCAGACGGGGATGATCCAATCCGTTTTCGCGGGCAAGCAGCAAGAGACTCTTGCCGGGCACCTTGCCTGATGGAGAGTCAAAGACCGCTTTGAAGTGTCGGGGTGTCAGTAGACGCTTATCCCGACTGAAGTCCTGACTCACCACCTGTGCCGAAAATCAAACTGCCAGGCGCTTACGGCCTTTGGCACGACGGCGGGACAGAACAGCACGGCCGTTCTTGGTGGCCATACGTGCACGGAAACCGTGAGTGCGAGCGCGCTTGATGGTGCTTGGTTGGAAAGTACGTTTCATGGCGTGTTACCTGGTTCGTGACTACGGGCCGGAATGGCCCCCGTTTTAAGAGACCGGCGATTCTAGAGAAAGCAGGTCCGTAGGTCAATTTCCAACCAGCTTTTCCTTATAGAACGAAAAACCGGTCGGGATTCGATCCGGCCCGGTTCGTCAGGGTCACCGCGGTTAGACATAAAAAAAAGAGGAAAGGTATTTAAAGCTTTTCTGAAGAACTTATGAATCTTAGCATCGGAATTTCTGTGGATAGATCTCTGAAAGCCTTGTTCTGCGTGTTGTACAAAGATTCAAAACCCTGTCGGGAAACGGTGCTTTGCTTGTGCCGGATGCTCGGAAAAGCAGTGGATAAAATCGCTACTTTTCCACAGGCTAGTTTTCCACAGGCTTGGACCCCGACTTGTGCATAGCCCTTATCGATGGTTATCCACAGAGCTTATTCAGGCGGGCCCAAAAGCATTTTGGTCAGTAAATGACTGATTTAACGCCTCTCTTGGGCCTACTGCGTGTGGATAAGTGTGCGGGTGCCCGGTACAATGGCTGCTTGTTTTTGCCTCACCGGCCCTCACCGGCCCTCACCGGCCCTTACCGGGCTTCCAAACTCAGGGGATATCCGTGTCAGTGGAACTTTGGCAGCAGTGCGTGGAGCTTCTGCGCGATGAGCTGCCTACCCAGCAATTCAATACCTGGATCCGTCCGCTACAAGTCGAAGCCGAAGGCGACGAGTTGCGCGTCTACGCGCCTAACCGTTTCGTACTCGACTGGGTCAATGAAAAGTACCTGGGCCGTTTGCTGGAACTGCTCGGTGAACACGGCAACGGTTCCGTGCCGGCGCTCTCCTTATTAATAGGCAGCCGTCGCAGCTCGGCTCCGCGTGCAGCACCCAACGCACCGCTCGCAGCTGCCGTGGCTGCTTCCCAGGCGGCAGCTGCCAAGGTTGCACCGGCGCCAGCCGTCAGCGAGCCGGTCAACCACGCCCCTTCTGCGCCTGTTGCCGAGCCTGCAATTGAAGAAGCGCCGTCCCGGGAAAGCTTCGATGCGATGGGGGGCGACGCTCCGGCCGCTGCTCCCGTTGCCGCCAACGGTCGTTCGGAACAGCGTACCGTGCAGGTCGAGGGTGCACTCAAGCACACCAGCTACCTCAACCGGACCTTTACCTTCGAAAACTTCGTGGAAGGTAAATCCAACCAGCTGGCCCGTGCTGCAGCCTGGCAGGTGGCGGACAACCCCAAGCACGGCTACAACCCGCTCTTCCTTTATGGGGGCGTAGGCTTGGGTAAGACCCACTTGATGCATGCCGTGGGTAACCATCTGCTCAAGAAGAACCCCAACGCCAAGGTTGTCTACCTGCATTCCGAGCGCTTTGTCGCGGACATGGTCAAGGCGTTGCAGCTCAATGCGATCAACGAGTTCAAGCGTTTCTATCGTTCCGTGGACGCCCTGCTGATCGACGACATCCAATTCTTCGCCCGCAAGGAGCGTTCCCAGGAAGAGTTTTTCCACACCTTCAATGCCCTTCTTGAAGGCGGCCAGCAGGTGATTCTCACCAGCGACCGTTATCCCAAGGAGATCGAAGGCCTGGAAGAGCGATTGAAATCCCGCTTCGGCTGGGGCTTGACCGTAGCGGTCGAGCCGCCGGAGCTGGAAACCCGTGTTGCGATCCTGATGAAGAAGGCCGACCAGGCCAAGGTCGAACTGCCGCATGACGCCGCGTTCTTCATTGCCCAGCGCATTCGCTCCAACGTTCGCGAACTCGAAGGTGCACTTAAGCGTGTAATCGCCCACTCCCACTTCATGGGCCGCGATATCACCATCGAACTGATTCGTGAATCGCTGAAGGATTTGCTGGCCCTGCAGGACAAGCTGGTGAGTGTGGATAACATCCAGCGCACCGTCGCCGAGTACTACAAGATCAAGATTTCCGATCTGCTGTCCAAGCGTCGCTCGCGTTCGGTGGCTCGCCCACGGCAGGTTGCCATGGCCCTGTCCAAGGAATTGACCAACCACAGTCTGCCGGAAATCGGCGATGTATTCGGCGGCCGCGATCACACCACCGTGCTGCACGCCTGCCGCAAGATCAACGAACTCAAGGAATCCGACGCGGATATCCGCGAGGACTACAAGAACCTGCTGCGGACCTTGACCACCTGATGTCAGCGCAGCTTTTCAAGGCAAGGGACTAGACCATGCATTTCACCATTCAACGCGAAGCCCTGTTGAAACCCCTGCAACTGGTCGCAGGCGTCGTCGAGCGCCGCCAGACCTTGCCGGTACTGTCCAACGTACTGCTGGTGGTCCAGGGTCAACAGTTGTCGCTGACCGGTACCGACCTCGAAGTCGAACTGGTGGGCCGCGTCCAACTGGAAGAGTCGGCCGAGCCGGGCGAGATCACCGTACCTGCGCGCAAGCTGATGGATATCTGCAAAAGCCTGCCGAACGATGCGCTGATCGATATCAAGGTCGATGAACAGAAGCTGCTGGTCAAGGCCGGTCGTAGCCGCTTCACGCTTTCGACCCTGCCAGCCAACGACTTCCCGACCGTGGAAGAAGGTCCAGGCTCGCTGACTTGCACCCTGGAGCAAAGCCGCTTGCGTCGCTTGATCGAACGCACCAGCTTTGCCATGGCCCAGCAGGACGTGCGCTATTACCTCAACGGCATGCTGCTTGAAGTATCCACAGGTACCCTGCGTGCAGTTGCCACTGACGGTCACCGTCTGGCCATGTGTTCGATGAGCGCCGACATCGGTCAGGCCGACCGTCACCAGGTGATCGTGCCGCGCAAAGGTATCCTAGAGCTCGCACGCCTGCTCACCGAGCCGGATGGCACCGTCAGCATCGTCTTGGGTCAGCATCACATTCGCGCCACTACCGGTGAGTTCACCTTTACCTCGAAACTGGTGGACGGCAAGTTCCCTGATTACGAGCGCGTGCTGCCAAAAGGCGGCGACAAGCTGGTGCTGGGCGACCGACAGGCATTGCGTGAGGCTTTCAGCCGCACCGCGATCCTGTCCAACGAGAAGTACCGTGGCATCCGTCTGCAACTGGCGGCTGGCCAGTTGAAAATCCAGGCGAACAACCCTGAGCAGGAAGAAGCGGAAGAAGAGATCAGCGTTGACTACAACGGCGCTTCGCTGGAAATCGGCTTCAACGTCAGCTATCTGCTTGACGTGCTGGGCGTAATGACTACCGAGCAGGTTCGTCTGATCCTGTCCGACTCCAACAGCAGCGCGCTGCTGCAGGAAGCGGACAATGATGACTCCTCCTATGTCGTCATGCCGATGCGTCTGTAATCTTTCCAGACAATCCTAGATGTCCCTCAGTCGTGTCTCTGTCACCGCGGTGCGCAACCTGCACCCGGTGACCTTCTCTCCCTCCCCGCGTATCAACATCCTCTACGGTGCCAATGGCAGTGGTAAAACCAGCGTGCTGGAGGCCATTCACCTGTTGGGGCTGGCTCGTTCATTCCGTAGCACTCGGCTGAACCCGGTCATCCAGTACGAAGAAGCCGTTTGTACGGTTTTTGGTCAGGTAGCACTGGGAGATGGCGCATCGAGCAATCTTGGTGTGTCCCGAGAACGCCAGGGAGATTTCACCATCCGTATCGACGGGCAGAATGCCCGTGGTACCGCGCAACTCGCAGAAATCCTGCCGTTGCAGCTGATCAATCCAGACAGTTTCCGCCTGCTTGAAGGTGCGCCGAAGATCCGCCGCCAGTTCCTCGATTGGGGAGTGTTCCACGTGGAACCCCGCTTTATGGGAACCTGGCAACGACTGCAGAAGGCGCTGCGGCAGCGAAACTCCTGGCTCCGGCATGGTACACTTGACGCCGTTTCGCAAGCGGCCTGGGACCGTGAATTGTCCTTGGCCAGTGCTGAAATCGACGAATATCGCCGTAATTACATCAAAGCGTTGAAGCCTGTCTTCGAGCAGATCCTCAGCGAATTGCTGGAGCTGGAAGGGCTTACCCTCAGCTATTACCGAGGCTGGGACAAGGACCGGGAGCTTATCGACGTGCTCGCGGCCTCTCTTCAACGTGACCAGCAGATGGGGCATACCCAGGCTGGTCCGCAACGTGCAGATTTACGCCTCCGGCTGGGGGCGAACAATGCTGCGGACATTCTGTCCCGCGGCCAGCAGAAGCTGGTAGTTTGCGCGTTGCGTATCGCCCAAGGACACCTGGTCAGCCAGGCGCGCCGCGGTCAATGTATTTACCTGGTGGATGACTTGCCGTCCGAACTGGATGAGCAACACCGTCGCGCGCTGTGCCGCTTGCTGGAAGACTTACGCTGCCAGGTGTTTATCACCTGTGTAGATCACGAATTACTGAGGGAAGGCTGGCAGACGGATACGCCGGTTGCTTTGTTCCACGTGGAACAGGGCCGTATCACCCAGACCCACGACCATCGGGAGTGAAGGCATGAGCGAAAATCAAACGTACGACTCCTCCAGCATCAAGGTGCTGAAAGGGCTTGATGCCGTACGCAAACGTCCCGGTATGTACATTGGCGACACCGATGATGGTAGCGGCCTGCACCACATGGTGTTCGAGGTGGTCGACAACTCGATCGACGAAGCCCTCGCCGGCCATTGCGACGACATCACCGTAATCATTCACCCTGACGAAACCATCACTGTGCGCGACAACGGTCGCGGCATTCCGGTCGATGTGCATAAAGAGGAAGGGGTTTCCGCGGCAGAGGTCATCATGACCGTTCTCCACGCCGGCGGTAAGTTCGACGATAACTCCTACAAGGTTTCCGGTGGTCTGCACGGCGTAGGTGTCTCGGTAGTAAATGCGCTCTCCGAAGAACTGACCCTGACCGTTCGCCGCAGCGGCAAGATCTGGGAGCAGGTCTACGTTCACGGTGTTCCACAAGCACCGATGAAAATTGTTGGCGAAAGTGAAACCACCGGTACCCAGATTCACTTCAAGCCTTCGGCTGAAACCTTCAAGAACATCCACTTCAGCTGGGACATCCTGGCCAAGCGGATTCGTGAACTTTCCTTCCTGAACTCCGGCGTCGGTATCCAACTGAAGGACGAGCGTGCAGGCAAGGAAGAGTTCTTCCGTTATGAAGGTGGCCTGCGTGCGTTCGTTGAATACCTGAACACCAACAAGACTCCGGTGAACCAGGTTTTCCATTTCAGCGTGCAGCGTGAAGATGGCGTAGGCGTCGAGATCGCCCTGCAGTGGAACGACAGCTTCAACGAAAACCTGCTGTGCTTCACCAACAACATTCCGCAGCGCGACGGTGGTACCCACCTGGTTGGCTTCCGCTCCGCGCTGACCCGTAACCTGAACAACTACATCGAGCAGGAAGGTCTGGCCAAGAAGAACAAGGTCGCGACTACCGGTGACGATGCCCGTGAAGGTCTGACCGCGATCATCTCGGTCAAGGTGCCGGATCCGAAGTTCAGTTCGCAAACCAAGGACAAGCTGGTTTCCTCGGAAGTGAAGACTGCCGTGGAACAGGAGATGGGCAAGTACTTCTCCGACTTCCTCCTGGAAAACCCGAACGAAGCCAAGGCCGTTGTTGGCAAGATGATCGACGCTGCCCGTGCCCGTGAAGCGGCGCGCAAAGCCCGTGAAATGACCCGTCGCAAAGGTGCACTGGATATCGCCGGCCTGCCGGGCAAACTGGCGGATTGCCAGGAGAAGGACCCTGCCCTTTCCGAACTCTACCTGGTGGAGGGTGACTCCGCGGGTGGATCGGCCAAGCAGGGTCGTAACCGCAAGACCCAGGCCATCCTGCCGTTGAAAGGCAAGATCCTCAACGTCGAGAAGGCCCGTTTCGACAAGATGATCTCTTCGCAGGAAGTTGGCACCCTGATCACCGCCCTCGGCTGTGGTATCGGGCGCGAAGAGTACAACATCGAGAAGCTGCGCTATCACAACATCATCATCATGACCGATGCTGACGTTGACGGTTCGCACATCCGTACCCTGCTGCTGACCTTCTTCTTCCGTCAGTTGCCTGAGCTGGTCGAGCGCGGCTACATCTACATCGCTCAGCCGCCGCTGTACAAGGTCAAGAAGGGCAAGCAGGAGCAGTACATCAAGGACGACGAGGCCATGGAAGAATACATGACCCAGTCGGCCCTCGAGGACGCTGCCCTGTACCTGAACGAGTCTGCCCCGGCGATTTCCGGCCCGGCGCTGGAAGCCTTGGTCAATGAATTCCGTGGCGTGATGAAAACCCTGAAGCGCCTGTCGCGCCTTTATCCACAGGAGCTGACCGAGCACTTCCTGTACCTGCCGGCGGTTTCCGTGGAGCAGCTGTCCAACCAGGCCGCGATGCAGGAGTGGCTGGACAAGTTCCAGGAGCGCCTGAACGGCGTCGAGAAGTCTGGTCTGCTGTACAAGACCAGCCTGCGTGAAGACCGTGAGCGCAATATCTGGTTGCCGGAGGTGGAAATCACCTCCCATGGCCTGGCCAGCTATGTGACCTTCAACCGTGACTTCTTCGGCAGCAACGATTACCGCACTGTCACCGCGCTCGGTGCTCAGCTGGCGTCGTTGCTGGAAGAAGGCGCCTACGTGCAGCGCGGTGAGCGCAAGAAAGCGATCAACGAGTTCAAGGAAGGTCTGGACTGGTTGATGGCCGAAAGCACCAAGCGCCACACCATCCAGCGATACAAAGGTCTTGGCGAGATGAACCCGGACCAGCTGTGGGAAACCACCATGGACCCGGCCGTGCGTCGCATGCTCAAGGTCACCATCGAAGACGCGATCGCTGCTGATCAGATCTTCAACACTTTGATGGGCGATGCGGTGGAGCCTCGTCGCGAGTTCATTGAAAGCAACGCGCTGTCGGTGGCTAACCTGGACTTCTGATTACTCGGGAGAAGTTCACCAAAGCATGAAGAAGGCCAACCCTATGGGGTTGGCCTTCTTCATTTATAACGCCGCGAGATTTCGCAATGTTCCACGTGAAACATCCCTAGTATCCCTTACTCGGCCAATAGCTCGCCCTGCTCCTCGGCGCACAGCGCCAGCAAGTAATCCCAGACCACCCGCAGGCGTACGGACTTGTGCAGCTCGCGGCGGGTACTGATCCAGTAGCTGCGCTGGATGGTTTCGCTGGGCAGGATGCGCACCAGTTCAGGGTCGTGCCGGGCCATGTAGTTGGGCAACACCGCAATACCCAACCCCGCCCTAGCGGCATGCTGCTGGGCGATCACACTGGTGCTGCGGAACACCACGTTCGGCGCCCGGCAGAAGCTGTGCAGGAACAGCAATTCCTGGCTGAACAGCAGGTCGTCGACATAGCCGATCCAGCTGTGTCGAGCGAGGTCCTCGCGGCTGTTGAGAGCGGGCGCCCGGGCCAGATACTCGCGGCTGGCATAGAGCGCCAGGCGATAGTCGGTGAGCTTGCGGGTGATCAGCAGATCGGCGTTGGGCCGCTCAAGGTGAATGCTGATTTCCGCCTCGCGGTTGATGATGCTGACGAAGCGTGGCACCGCCACCAGCTCTACCTCCAGGCCCGGATAGCGTTCGAACAACCCGCTCAGTCGTGGAGTGAAGAACACGATACCGATGCCTTCGGTGACCCCCAGGCGAATCTTGCCGAGCGGCGTAATCGCCTGGGTGATCTCCTCCTGCGCCAGCAGCGCGACGTTCTCCATCGCCTCCGCATGCTTGAGCAAAGCCTGCCCGGATGGGGTCAGTTCATAGCCCTGGGCATGCTGGACGAACAGCGCCGTGCCCAAACTTTGCTCGATATTCTCGATATGCCGGGCCACGGTACTGTGGGTGGTATTGAGGCGCTTGGCGGCGGTCAGCAGGCGGCCGCTGCGCTGAAGTTCGAGAAAAAACCGCAGATCATTCCAGTCGAACATGTTGGTCCCGTTCATCGCTGGCCTCGTTGGCGCTGTGCTAAAACGCACAACGGTTGAGTGAAATCTCTCGTTTTCAACTCGAAAGTAATCAACAACACTGAGGCAAGACAAGAATAAAAATCAGGCGAGAGGTTTGAAATGCCATCAGCCGAACTGTCCTACGACTACGTCATTGTCGGCGCCGGCCCGGCTGGCTGCCTGCTGGCCAACCGGCTTTCCGCCGATCCCGGTTGCCGTGTCGCCCTGCTTGAAGCGGGAGGGCGCGACAACTACCCCTGGATTCATATTCCGGTGGGCTACCTCTACTGCATCGGCAATCCCCGCACCGACTGGTGCTTCAAGACCGAGAACCAGCCTGGCCTTGACGGACGCAGCCTTGGCTATCCGAGGGGCAAGGTCCTGGGTGGCTGTTCGTCGATCAACGGCATGATCTATATGCGCGGTCAGGCCGGCGATTACGATCGTTGGGCGGAGGAAGGTAACCCCGGCTGGGCGTGGAAGGATGTGCTGCCGCTGTTCAAGGCCAGCGAAAAGCATTTTGCCGGCGCTTCGGATGTACATGGCAGCGAAGGCGAATGGCGGGTGGAACGGCAGCGTTATTCCTGGCCGATCCTCGATGCCTTTCGCGAGGCTGCGGCCCAGCAGGGTATCGCGAGCGTCGATGACTTCAACGGTGGCGATAATCAGGGTTGTGGATACTTCCAGGTCAATCAGAAATCCGGCGTGCGCTGGAACGCGTCCAAAGCCTTCCTGCGCCCTATCGCAGATCGTCCCAACCTCGACGTGCTCACCGGCGTCGAAGTCGATCGTGTGCTCCTCGAGAACGGTCGTGCGGCGGCGATACGGGGACGTCGGGAGGGCCAGTGGCAGGATTTCCGCGCCCGTCGCGAGATCCTGCTGTGCGCCGGCTCCGTGGGATCTCCGGGCATCCTGCAGCGCTCCGGCATCGGTCCGCGGCCGTTGCTCGAACGCCTGGGCATCGGCGTACAGCACGAACTGCCGGGTGTCGGCGGTAACCTCCAGGACCATCTGCAACTGCGCCTGATCTACCAGGTGGATAACGTGCGCACCCTCAACCAGGTTGCCAACAGCCTGTTCGGCAAGATGGGCATGGGCCTGCGTTATCTCTATGACCGCAGCGGACCACTGGCGATGGCGCCGAGTCAATTGGGGGCCTTCGTGCGCAGTGGTCCGGAGCAGACCTCGGCCAACCTGCAGTATCACGTCCAGCCGCTGTCACTGGACCGCTTCGGCGAACCGCTGCACCGCTTCGCCGCGTTCACCGCCTCGGTGTGCAACCTGCGCCCGGTCAGCCGCGGGCGTGTGGATATCCGCTCCGCCGATCCGTCCGTGGCGCCGATGATCGACCCCAACTACCTCAGCGCAGCCGAAGACCTCAAGGTTGCCGCCCAAGCCATCCGCCTGACCCGCGCCATCGTCGCTTCCCCTGCCCTGGCGCCCTTCTCGCCCAGGGAATACCTGCCGGGCGCAGCGCTGGATAGCGAAGAAGAACTACAAAAGGCCGCCGGCCAGATCGGCACCACGATCTTCCACCCGGCCGGAACCTGCCGCATGGGCAGCGGTCCGCTGGATGTGGTGGACGCACAATTGCGGGTGCATGGCGTGCCCGGCCTGCGGGTCGCCGATGCCTCGATCATGCCGAACATAGTGTCCGGCAACACCTGTTCCCCCACATTGATGATCGCGGAGAAGGCCGCGCAACTGATTCGCCAGGGCCATGAGGCCGCTGGCAAGCGTAGTGACCGAGCAACGATAACGACGCCCTGAGCCTTGGCCGGGCGGCGCGCAAGAGTGACACCGGCAGCAGTCGACCGGTGTCGACAGTGGACAACAACAATAATCACTGTGCCCCCACGACGGGGCCGAGGACAGCACGATGTCGGACACCCTCCAGCAACAGGGCGCGACCACGACGGCCAACAGCCGTCGCGAAGAGCGCAAGATCATTTTCGCGTCATCCCTCGGGACGGTTTTCGAGTGGTATGACTTTTTTCTCTACGGGGCCCTGGCCGCGGTTATCAGCAAGCAATTCTTCGCCGGGGTCAACGACACCACGGCGTTCATCTTCGCGCTGATGGCCTTTGCCGCAGGCTTCCTGGTCAGGCCTTTCGGTGCCCTGGTGTTCGGTCGCCTCGGTGACATGATCGGGCGCAAGTACACCTTCCTGGTCACCATCGTGCTCATGGGCCTGTCGACCTTCGCTGTCGGCCTGCTGCCCACCTACGCCAGCATCGGCATCGCTGCGCCAATCATCCTGGTCGTGCTGCGCATGCTCCAGGGCCTGGCGCTGGGGGTGAATACGGCGGCGCGGCTACCTATGTGGCCGAGCACGCGCCACCCGGAAAGCGCGGTTTCCATACCGGGTTCATCCAGTCCACCGCCACGCTCGGCCTGCTGCTTTCGCTGATCGTGGTACTGGGCAGCCGGTATATCAGTGGCGACCAGTTCGAAACCTGGGGCTGGCGTTTGCCATTCCTGCTTTCCATCGTGCTGCTGGCGATCTCTACCTGGATCCGCATGAGCATGCACGAGTCGCCAGCCTTCGTGAAAATGGGTATCCGGAATTTCTGGTTGATAAAATGCCAAAGATGTAAAGAAGAAAATCTTTCTCAGCGGATTATCTGATTGATCCTCTTCAGCCTACTCTACTGCCAATTTTCTGTTTCCACCTTCGCCTGAGTCTTCATAGCGATGCTGACTAGGGAGGACAGCGAGAGCTGGGCAAGCGTCAAAGCGGTTCTGGTTCATGCGCAATCCGGACACCTGCACAACATTCCTCTTGTAAGAAACCGATCAAATTCTCTAGGTGCCCATACTCGGGTATACAGACAATCGTGCGGCTATGTTTCTCCTGCCGGATCAGCCCTACCTTGGCCATGCGCGCAAGGTGATGTGATAGCGTCGAAGCAGGAATACCCAGCCCCTTCTGGATATCTCCGACCGAAGCCCCATCATGGCCAGCTTTGACCAGAAAGCGGAACACGGACAGTCGGTGACTATTCCCTAGCTCAGCTAAGCTGGCTGCAACCTTTTCGTGATCCATAGCACGCCCCAATAATTCGATGTTTCTAGAATTATAGTTGACAGGTCGGATAAACGCAAGTAGGCTGCGTACATCATTTCGACAATACTAGAAATATAGGAGTAATATTGAATGTCATCTCAACTCCAAGACGCTCTAGGCATGTTCGCCTTTCTCGCTATCGAGCTATCGGTTTTATTCATTGGCATTAGCTTGCTGGTCGGAGTTCTTCAACGTCACATCCCACCATCCAAGGTGGAAGCGTTACTGACTTCCAGTGGGAAGCGAGGCTATTTTCTTGCTGCTGGTTTAGGAGCTATAACGCCCTTCTGTAGTTGCTCGACTATCCCCATGTTGAAAGGGTTGATTCGGGCACGGGCCGGTTTTGGGCCGATGATGGTGTTTCTTTTCTCATCTCCGTTGCTGAATCCTATCGTCGTCGGCCTGCTGGTTGCCACGTTTGGATGGACACTTACTGCTATCTATGTGCTCGCCGCTTTGGTGGTCGCGGTAGGTGCCGGATGGCTGCTTCACACGCTTGGCTTCGAGCGTTATGTGCGCCGGACGGCGACACAAGAGAGCAGTGGATGTAGTTCATCAGCAAGCCCGTGCAGTGCTACATCGACCGCATCGAGTTGCGGCACCAACAGCTGCGACACCACTCCGAAGACGGCTTCTTGCGGGGCTGATAGGAAGACAACAGTCTCTACGTCTAGCGAATGCTGTGACAGTCAACCCACTGTCACGGTTAAGAAAGAAGGGAAGTACAGTGGTGTGTGGCGGGAAGCTTGGTCGGACTTTATCGATGTGTTGCCTTACCTGCTCATCGGTATTGCGATTGGCAGCGTGATCTATGGTTTCATGCCCACTGACTTATTGGAGCAGTATGCAGGCCCAGATAATCCCTTTGCCATTCCAGTTGCCGCTGTCATCGGCGTGCCGTTGTATATTCGCGCTGAAGCCGTCATACCTCTGGCAGCGGCTCTGATGGCCAAAGGCGTGGGTGCCGGGACGGTGCTAGCGTTGATCATCGGCAGTGCCGGAGCCAGCCTGACTGAGCTCATTCTGTTGCGCTCTTTGTTCACGCTGAAGCTTTTAGCGGCGTTTTTAGCAGTCATTTTTGCTATGGCGATGATTGCCGGTTACGCCACCTACCTGTTTTTCTGATCAAGGCGGGAGATGATTAATTCGTTAAGCCTTCCTGGGTACCAGTTGGTGGATTCTGATGAGCAGAATGAAGACATACATTTTCGGCTTGAAGCACCTACACCAGTAGCCTGCGAGGGGTGCGGCGTGCAGGGTGAGTTCGTGCGGTTCGGCAAGCGTGACGTTCCCTATCGTGATCTGCCCATCCACGGCAAGCGGGTCACTCTCTGGGTGGTCCGCCGCCGATACACCTGCCGGGCCTGCAAGACAACATTCAGGCCCCAGCTACCGGAGATGGTGGACGGATTCCGTATGACACTGCGGCTGCATGAGTACGTGGAGAAGGAATCCTTCAACCACCCCTACACCTTTGTGGCGGCACAGACCGGCCTGGACGAGAAGACGGTGCGCGACATCTTCAACGCCCGCGCCGAGTTCCTGGGGCGCTGGCACCGCTTCGAGACGCCCCGCATCCTGGGCATTGACGAGCTATACCTGAACAAGCGCTACCGCTGCATTCTGACCAACATTGAGGAGCGAACCCTGCTCGACCTGCTGGCCACCCGCCGCCAGGACGTGGTGACCAACTACCTGATGAAGCTGAAAGACCGGCAGAAGGTCGAGATCGTCAGCATGGACATGTGGAACCCCTACCGGGCAGCGGTCAAGGCTGTGCTGCCCCAGGCCCGTATCGTGGTCGATAAGTTCCATGTGGTGCGCATGGCCAACGATGCCCTAGAGAGAGTGCGCAAGGGCCTCAGAAAGGAGCTGAAACCGTCCCAGAGCCGGACTCTCAAGGGAGACCGGAAAATCCTGCTGAAACGCGCTCACGAAGTCTCAGACCGGGAGCGCCTCATCATGGAGACCTGGACAGGCGCGTTCCCGCAACTGCTGGCCGCCTACGAGCACAAGGAGCGCTTCTACGGCATCTGGGACGCCACCACACGGCTCCAGGCAGAAGCCGCCCTGGACGAGTGGATAGCCACCATCCCGAAGGGCCAAAAGGAAGTCTGGAGCGATCTGGTCAGGGCAGTGGGAAACTGGCGCGAAGAGACCATGACCTACTTCGAGACGGACATGCCCGTCACCAACGCTTACACGGAGTCCATCAACCGACTGGCCAAGGACAAGAACCGTGAAGGGCGCGGTTACTCCTTCGAGGTGATGCGGGCACGAATGCTCTACACCACGAAGCACAAGAAGAAGGCACCGACTGCGAAGGTCTCTCCTTTCTACAAGAAAACCATCGGTTACGGACTGCCGGACTTCGCAGAGGAACTCAACTACGGAGTCGATCTATCAACCATCTGATAATGGTATCAGGTTGGTGGGGTAAAGGTGCCCCATCAACCATTAAATCCGTATACCCGTGAAAATGAAGGCCCAGGGCAAGGTGAGCAAATCACCGATCCGCGAGTCGTTCACCTCCTGGCCGAACCTGAAGGTGGTACTGACCGCGCTGTTCAGCATCAACGCTGGACAGGCGGTGACCTTCTACACCGCCCAGTTCTACGTGCTGTTCTTCATGACCCAGATGCTCAAGATGGACCCGGCCCAGGCCAACTCGCTGTTGATCATCAGCGTGGTGATCGGCGCCCCGTTCTTCGTCTTCTTCGGTTGGCTGTCGGACCGCGTGGGGCGCAAGCCGATCCTGATGATTGGCCTGCTGCTGGCTACCGTCCTGTACTTCCCGCTGTTCAAGGCCCTGAGTCATTACGCCAATCCGCAGATCGACGCCGCCAGCCGCCAGGCGCCTATTGTGGTACTCGCAGATCCGGCCGGTTGCACGTTCCAGTTCGACCCTGTGGGTAAGGCACGCTTCGACAGCCCGTGCGACAAGGTGAAGACCTTCCTGGTCAAGCAGGGCCTTCCCTACAGCTCGCAAGCCCTGCCAGCCGGCAGTGCCGTGGCGGTGACCGTTGGCGAGCAGCGCATCGACGGCTTCGACGAAGCAGCCCTGCGTGCCGCCATCGACAAGGCCGGCTACCCGGCCAAGGCCGAGGCTGCCAACGTCAACCAGCCGATGGTGGTCCTGCTGATCGTGGTGATGATCCTGATCGCCACCATGACCTACGGCCCGCTGGCGGCGGTGATGGTCGAGCTGTTCCCGACCCGCATCCGCTATACGTCGATGTCCCTGCCCTATCACATCGGCAATGGCTGGTTCGGCGGGTTCCTGCCAACCGTGTCCTTCGCCCTGGTGGTATACACCGGGGATATCTTCTACGGACTGTGGTATCCGGTACTGATTACCGGGGTCAGCCTGGTGGTAGGTCTGTTCTGCCTGAAAGAAACCCGGGATGTGGATATCGACAAGATCTGAGCTGATCCCATGCACAAAAAAACCGGCTTAAAAGCCGGTTTTTTAATTCCGCGAAAAAACTTATGCACGATTTACCTGGAACCTTCACACACAGAAATATGTATGAATATCAGCAAGTTGCATTCGTTTTTCACGGGTCATCCAAATATTGTCAACAAGTTATCCACAGATCGCCTCAGGCCACCGAGGCAGTTTCGCTGGTGGTGGCTTGTGGCGGCAGGGAACCCAGGTCGCGCTGGGTCTGTTCGTTCCACGCCGCAGCGCGGTCGTTCAGCTCTGCGATGGCCCGCGGGCCAGAGCCCTCGGCCCACATTGGCTGGCCGATAACCACCTCGATGGTGCCGGAACGCTTGCCCCATCCCTCTTTCGGCCAGAACTTGCCGGCGTTATGAGCGATTGGCAGCACCGGCAGGTTGGCGTTCACTGCCAAGGCTGCGCCACTGCGGGAGAACTTGCCGACCTGACCGAAAGGCACGCGGGTGCCTTCCGGGAAGATCAGCACCCAGACATTCTGCTTGAGCAGCTCGTCGCCCTTGCTCGCGACCTGTTTCAGCGCGACCTTCGGGTTGTCCCGGTCGATGGCGATAGGCCGCAGCATGGCCATGGCCCAGCCGAAGAACGGCACGAACAGCAATTCGCGCTTGAGCACCTGGCTCAAGGGTTGGAAATAGGCAGAAAGGAAGAACGTCTCCCAGGTGCTTTGGTGATTGGACACGATCACACAAGGCCGCTCGGGGATGTTCTCGGCGCCGGTCACCTTGACCTTGATACCGAGGAATACACGTACCAGCACCAGCGCGAAGCGGCACCAGTAGACATTGATGAAGCGATAGCGCACCGGGAACGACATGAACGGTGCGACAAAGAAGCTCAGCGAGCACCAGAGCAGCGAACTGGTCCCCAGCAGCACATAGAACAGGAAAATTCTGATCGCCTGCAGGATCGACATAGCAGCGTGTACCGTTGCGGGCGTGCCCGCTCGAAGTAAGAACGCGCCCGCAAGGGCCGGCGCGTCAGGTGTGGATAAGTGTTCTGGCGATGGCGGCCAGGTCGTCGAAGACCAGTGTATCCGGTGGTACGCCTTTGGCGAGGGTCTTCTCGCCTTTGCCGGTACGCACCAGGACCGGTTGTGCATCGACGGCCAGCGCGGCCTCCAGGTCACCCTTGCTGTCGCCGACGAACCACACGCCGGTCAGCTCGACCCGGTAATGTGCGGCAATCTCGCGCAGCATGCCGGGCTTGGGTTTGCGGCAATCGCAGCCGTCGTCCGGCCCGTGAGGGCAATGGACGATCAGGCCGACCTCGCCACCAAGACCGGCCACCAGCTCGCGCAGGCGGGCGTGCATGGCGTCGAGGGTCGACAGCGGGTAATAGCCACGAGCGATGCCGGACTGGTTGGTGGCGACCGCCACCGTCCAGCCGGCCTTGCTCAACTGCGCGATGGCCTCGATCGAGCCGGGGATCGGAATCCACTCATCCAGCGACTTGATGTAGGCGTCGGAGTCCTGGTTGATCACCCCGTCACGATCGAGAATCAGCAGTTTCAAGGCTTACCCCAGCAGCGAGATATCGGCCACGCCCAGGAACAGACCGCGCAGGCGGCTGAGCAGGGCATAACGGTTGGCCCGCACGCTGGCGTCCTCGGCATTGACCATCACCGCTTCGAAGAACGCATCCACAGGCTCGCGCAGGGCGGCCAGGCGCGCCAGCGATTCGGCGTACTGGCGCGCAGCGGCCATCGGCTGCACGGCCTGGTCGGCCTGCTGGATCGCCGAGTACAGCGAGAACTCGTTGGCGTTGTCGAAGTACTTCGGCTCGACAGTGCTGGCGATGGTGCCTTCGAACTTGCTCAGCAGGTTCGATACGCGCTTGTTCACCGCGGCCAGTGCCTCGGCTTCCGGCAGCTTGCGGAAGGCCTGGACGGCCTGCACGCGCTGGTCGAAGTCCAGGGCGGAGCCCGGCTTCAGGGCACGCACGGACAGGTAGGTGGCGACGTCGATGCCTTCGTCTTCATAACGCGCACGCAGGCGGTCGAAGATGAACTCCAGCACCTGCTCGGCCAGGCCGGCGGCCTTGACCTTGGCACCGAACTGCTCGACGGCGACGTTCACCGCGTCGGTCAGGTCCAGGTCGAGCTGCTTCTCGATCAGGATGCGCAGCACGCCCAGGGCCGCGCGACGCAGTGCGTACGGGTCCTTGGAGCCGGTTGGCAGCATGCCGATGCCGAAGATACCGACCAGGGTATCGAGCTTGTCGGCGATGGCCACGGCTGCGCCGGTCAGGGTCGACGGCAGTTCGGCACCGGCACCGCGCGGCATGTACTGCTCGTTCAGGGCCAGGGCGACGTCTTCCGGCTCGCCGTCGTTGAGTGCGTAGTAATAACCGGCGACACCCTGCATTTCGGGGAATTCGCCAACCATTTCGGTAGCCAGGTCGCACTTCGACAGCAGGCCGGCACGCGCAGCACGCTGCGGATCGCCACCGATCTTGCCGGCGATGAACGCGGCCAGCTTGCCGACGCGCTCGGCCTTGTCGAAGACGCTGCCCAGCTGGGCCTGGAACACCACGTTCTGCAGGCGCTCGTTGAAGCTTTCCAGCGGCTGCTTCTTGTCCTGCTTGAAGAAGAACTCGGCGTCGGTCAGGCGTGGACGCACGACCTTCTCGTTGCCTTCGATGATCTGCTTCGGATCGCGGCTCTCGATGTTGGCCACGGTGATGAAGCGCGGCAGCAGCTTGCCGTCGACGTCCAGCAGGCAGAAGTACTTCTGGTTGTCTTGCATGGTGGTGATCAGGGCTTCCTGCGGCACTTCGAGGAAGCGCTCTTCGAACGAGCACACCAGCGGCACCGGCCATTCGACCAGGGCAGTCACTTCGTCCAGCAGCGCCGGCGGCACGATGGCGGTGCCTTCCTGCTGCATGGCCAGCTCGGCGGTACGCTTGCTGATCAGCTCGCGGCGCTCGTTGAAATCAGCCAGGACGTAGGCCTTGCGCAGGTCTTCCTGGTAGTTGGCCGGGGCGGAGATGCGCACGTTTTCCGGGTGGTGGAAGCGGTGGCCACGGGATTCACGGCCGGCTTTCTGGGCGAGGATGGTGCAATCGACCACGTCGTCGCCGAGCAGCATTACCAGCCACTGTGTCGGACGCACGAACTCTTCCTTGCGGGCACCCCAGCGCATGCGCTTGGGAATCGGCAGGTCGTTCAGCGAATCCTCGACGATGGTCGGCAGCAGGCTGGCGGTCGCCTTGCCCGGAATGTGCTGGGAGAAGCGCAGCTTGGCGCCGCTCTGGTCGATCTCGGACAGGTCGACACCGCATTTCTTGGCGAAGCCCAGGGCGGCCTGGGTCGGGTTGCCTTCGGCGTCGAAGGCAGCCTGGCGGGGCGGGCCGTCGACGTTGATGCTGCGATCCGGCTGCTGGGTGTCCAGGTCACGAATCAGAACGGCCAGGCGGCGTGGTGCGGCATAGACGTGCTTGGCGCTGTAGTTCAGGCCGGCAGCCTGCAGGCCCTTCTCGATGCCGGCAAGGAATGCGTCGCCTAGGCTGGCGAGGGCTTTCGGTGGCAGTTCTTCGGTGCCCAGTTCAACCAGGAAATCTTGAGCACTCATTCCGCAGCCTCCAGCTTGGCCAACACTTCATCACGCAATTCAGGGGTTGCCATCGGGAAGCCGAGGCGGGCACGGGCTTGCAGGTAGCTCTGGGCCACCGCCCGGGCCAGGGTGCGCACGCGCAGGATGTAACGCTGGCGCTCGGTCACCGAGATGGCGCGGCGGGCGTCCAGCAGGTTGAAGGTGTGCGAGGCCTTGAGGACCATTTCGTAGGTCGGCAGCGGCAGCTCCAGTTCGATCAGGCGGTTCGCTTCGCTTTCATAGAAGTCGAACAGTTCGAACAGCTTCTCGACGTTGGCGTGCTCGAAGTTGTAGGTCGACTGCTCCACTTCGTTCTGGTGGAACACGTCGCCGTAGGTGACCTTGCCGAACGGGCCGTCGGTCCAGACCAGGTCATACACCGAATCGACGCCCTGCAGGTACATGGCCAGGCGCTCGAGACCGTAGGTGATCTCGCCGGTGACCGGCAGGCACTCGATGCCGCCAACCTGTTGGAAGTAGGTGAACTGGGTGACTTCCATGCCGTTGAGCCAGATTTCCCAGCCCAGGCCCCAGGCGCCGAGGGTCGGCGATTCCCAGTTGTCTTCGACGAAACGGATGTCGTGGACCAGCGGGTCGAGGCCGATGGCTTTCAGCGAGCCCAGGTACAGCTCCTGGAAGTTCGCCGGGTTCGGCTTCAGGACCACCTGGAACTGGTAGTAATGCTGCAGGCGGTTGGGGTTTTCGCCGTAGCGACCATCGCCCGGGCGACGGCTTGGCTGGACATAGGCGGCGTTCCAGGTCTCAGGGCCTACGGCGCGCAGAAACGTGGCGGTATGAAAAGTGCCGGCGCCCACTTCCATATCGTAGGGCTGAAGCACCACACAACCTTGCTCGGCCCAGTACTGCTGGAGCGCGAGGATCAAGTCTTGGAAGGTACGCACGGCTGGCGTAGGCTGGCTCACGAAATTCACCTGTTTCTAGGGCTGCGAATATAAAGAGCGGGAGTATAACCCGATTCGCCCCTGCCTCTACCCATGGTGCTTTATGCCTCGTTGCTTTTGGTGTACCGACGATCCGCTGTACCAGGCTTATCACGACCACGAATGGGGCACGCCGCAGCGCGACGCGGGGCAACTGTTCGAGATGCTGTTGCTCGAAGGGTTCCAGGCCGGTCTTTCCTGGATCACCGTGTTGAAGAAACGCGAGCGTTATCGCCAGGTGATGTTCGGCTTCGATCCGCATCGACTGGCCGAAATGACCGATGAGGAAATCGAGGAGCGCATGCTCGATCCCGGCATCATCCGCAACCGCCTCAAGCTCAATGCCGCACGGCGTAACGCCCGTGCCTGGCTGGCGCTGGAAGACCCGGCGGCGCTGCTCTGGTCGTTCGTCGGCGGGCAGCCGAAGATCAATCACTTCGTCGGGCGTGGCGAGGTGCCGGCGGTTACCGATGAAGCCAAGGCCATGAGCAAGGCCCTGCAGAAAGCCGGCTTCACGTTCGTCGGCCCGACCATCTGCTACGCCTTCATGCAGGCTACCGGCATGGTCATGGATCACACCACCGATTGCGATCGATACGCCGCCCTGCTGCGCTGACGGGTACAATGCCCGGCTTGTGTATGGAGGAACCTGCCTGTGGATAAATTCAAGGGCGCCTTGATGGTCGGGGCGCTGCGACTGTTTGCCAAGCTGCCCTGGGGCGCCGTGCAGCGCGTTGGTGCGGCCATCGGCTGGATCATGTGGAAAGTCCCGAACAGTTCGCGCGAGGTGGTGCGCATCAACCTGGCCAAGTGCTTCCCGGAGATGGACCCGGTCGAACGCGAGAAGCTGGTGGGCCGGTCGCTGATGGATATCGGCAAATCCTTCACCGAAAGCGCCTGCGCCTGGATCTGGCCGGCGCAGCGTTCCATCGACCTGGTGCGTGAGGTCGAGGGCCTGGACGTGCTGAAGGACGCCCTGGCTTCAGGCAAAGGCGTGGTGGGCATCACCAGCCACCTGGGCAACTGGGAGGTGCTCAATCACTTCTATTGCAGCCAGTGCAAACCGATCATTTTCTACCGACCGCCGAAGTTGAAGGCTGTGGATGACTTGCTGCGCGAGCAGCGCGTGCAACTGGGCAACCGCGTAGCGCCTTCGACCAAGGAAGGCATCCTCAGCATCATCAAGGAAGTGCGCAAGGGCGGCCAGGTAGGCATTCCGGCGGATCCTGAGCCGGCCGAGTCGGCAGGGATCTTCGTGCCGTTCCTCGGGACCAAAGCGCTGACCAGCAAGTTCGTGCCGAACATGCTGGCCGGCGGCAAGGCGGTGGGCGTATTCCTGCATGCCCTGCGCTTGCCGGATGGCAGTGGCTTCAAGGTGATTCTCGAAGCGGCGCCGGAGGCGATGTACAGCACCGACACCGAGACCTCGGCGGCGGCGATGAGCCAGGTTGTGGAAAAGTATGTGCGGGCTTATCCGAGCCAGTACATGTGGAGTATGAAGCGCTTCAAGAAGCGGCCGGCGGGAGAGGCTCGCTGGTATTGAGGGCCCTATCGCTGCGGTGCGGCGGTCCGACAAGCCAGCCCACAGGATCAGCACAGACCTTGAGACTTGTGCAGTACCTGTGGGAGCTGGCTTGCCAGCGATGAATTCAACTCAGTTGCCGGCTTTATCCAGCTTCCTGAGAAACACCACCATCTCCTTCTCCGCCTGCTTGTCCCCATGGGCCTGCGCCGCCGCGATGCCCCGCTCCCAGGCATCCCGTGCCGCCAGGTTATCCCCAGCCGCCAGCCACGCCTTGCCGAGCAGTTTCCACGCCGCCGAATACTTCGGGTCCAGCTCGACACACCGGGCCAGATGCACTGCCGCCTCAGCGCCATTGCCCTCGTCCAGCCACGATTTGCCCAGGCCAAAGCGCAGCAGGGCGTTATCCACACCCTTGGCCAGCATCTTTTCCAGCGATTCGCGCATGGTGTCTTTCCTTAGAAGAAGGTCAGGCCAACGTGGAACAGCTTTTCCACATCACGGATGTACTTCTTGTCCACGACGAACAGGATGACGTGATCGCCCGTGCGGATCACCGTGTCGTCGTGGGCGATTAGCACTTCTTCGTCACGGATGATCGCGCCGATGGTGGTGCCCGGCGGCAGGTTGATGTCCTCGATGGCCTTGCCGACCACCTTGCTCGACTTCGAATCACCATGGGCGATCGCCTCGATGGCCTCCGCCGCTCCCCGGCGCAACGAGTGCACGCTGACGATATCGCCGCGTCGCACATGGGTCAGCAGCGTGCCGATGGTCGCCAACTGCGGGCTGATGGCGATATCGATCTCGCCGCCCTGCACCAGGTCAACGTAGGCCGGGTTGTTGATGATGGTCATCACCTTGCGCGCGCCCAGGCGCTTGGCCAGCAGCGAGGACATGATGTTGGCCTCGTCGTCGTTGGTCAGGGCCAGGAAGATATCGGCGTCGGCGATGTTCTCTTCCAGCAGCAGGTCGCGGTCCGAGGCGCTGCCCTGGAGGACCACGGTGCTGTCGAGGGTGTCCGAGAGGTAGCGGCAACGTGCTGGGCTCATCTCGATGATCTTCACCTGGTAACGGCTTTCGATGGCCTCCGCCAGGCGTTCGCCGATCTGCCCGCCGCCAGCGATGACCACGCGCTTGTTGCCTTCGTCGAGGCGGCGCAATTCACCCATGACCGCACGGATATCGGCCTTGGCGGCGATGAAGAACACCTCGTCGTCAGCCTCGATCACCGTATCGCCCTGCGGCAGGATCGGCCGGTCGCGACGGAAGATCGCGGCCACCCGGGTTTCCACATTGGGCATGTGCGCGCGGATCTGGCGCAGTTGCTGGCCCACCAGCGGCCCGCCGTAATAGGCCTTCACCGCCACCAGCTGGGCCTTACCCTCGGCGAAGTCGATCACCTGCAGGGCGCCGGGATGTTCGATCAGGCGCTTGATGTAGTGGGTGACCACCTGCTCCGGGCTGATCAGTACGTCCACCGGGATGGCTTCGTTGTCGAACAGGCCGGCGCGGGTCAGGTAGGCCGATTCGCGAACCCGGGCGATCTTGGTCGGCGTATGGAACAGCGTATAGGCGACCTGGCAGGCGACCATGTTGGTCTCGTCGCTGTTGGTCACCGCCACCAGCATGTCGGCGTCGTCGGCGCCGGCCTGGCGCAGGATGGTCGGGAACGAGCCGCGGCCCTGGACGGTGCGGATATCCAGGCGATCGCCGAGATCGCGCAGGCGGTCGCCATCGGTATCCACCACGGTGATGTCGTTGGCTTCGCTGGCCAGGTGTTCGGCCAGCGTGCCGCCGACCTGTCCCGCGCCGAGGATGATGATCTTCATCCGCTCCCTTCCCTTTTCTGTTAACCGCGTGCGGCGGCGATCTTGATCAGCTTGGCGTAGTAGAAACCGTCGTGCCCGCCTTCCTGGGCCAGCAGCTGGCGGCCGTGGGGCTGGCGGATGCCGGCGTCGGTAGCCAGGTCCAGCTCGCGGGCGCCGGGGGTGCGGTCGAGGAAGGCCGCGATCACCTCGGTGTTTTCCGTGGGCAGGGTCGAGCAGGTGGCATAGAGCAGCATGCCGCCGACTTCCAGGGTCGGCCACAGGGCATCGAGCAGTTCGCCCTGGAGGCTGGCGAGGGCAGCGATATCGTCGGCCTGGCGGGTCAGCTTGATGTCCGGGTGACGGCGGATCACTCCAGTGGCCGAGCAGGGCGCGTCCAGCAGGATGCGCTGGAAGCCCTTGCCGTCCCACCAGTTGGCGGTGTCGCGGGCGTCGCAGGCAATCAGTTGCGCATCGAGGCCCAAACGGTCGAGGTTTTCGCGCACGCGAGTCAGGCGCTTGGCTTCGAGGTCGATGGCGACCACGCCGGCCAGTTTTTCTTCGGCTTCGAGCAGGTGGCAGGTCTTGCCGCCGGGGGCGCAGCAGGCGTCCAGCACCCGTTGGCCGGGGGCCAGTTCGAGCAGGTCGGCGGCCAGTTGCGCCGCTTCGTCCTGCACGCTGATCCAGCCCTGGTTGAAACCGGGCAGGTTGCGCACGTCGCAGGCTTCGGCGAGGACGATGCCGTCGCGGCTGAACCGGCACGGCGCGGCTTCGATACCGGCGTCACGCAGCAGGCCGAGGTAGGCGTCGCGCTGGTGATGGAGGCGGTTGACCCGCAGGATCATCGGCGGATGAGCGTTGTTGGCGGCGCAGATGGCTTCCCATTGCTCCGGCCAGAAGGCCTTGAGCGACTTCTGCAGCCAGCGCGGGTGGGCGGTGCGCACCACCGGGTCGCGCTCCAGCTCGGCGAAGATGGCCTGCCCTTCGCGTTGTGCGCGGCGCAACACGGCATTGAGCAGGCCCTTGGCCCACGGCTTCTTCAGTTTGTCGGCGCAGCCTACGGTTTCGCCGATGGCAGCATGTTCCGGGACGCGGGTGTAGAACAGCTGGTACAGGCCGACCAGCATCAGCGCATTCACATCAGCGTCGGCGCTCTTGAACGGCTTCTGCAGCAGGCGCTCGGCCAGTGCCGACAGCCGCGGCTGCCAGCGTGCGGTGCCGAAGGCGAGGTCCTGGACCAGGCCGCGGTCACGGGGTTCGACCTTGTCCAGTTGCGCCGGCAGCGAACTGTTGAGCGAGGCCTTGCCGCTGAGCACGGCGGCCAGGGCGCGGGCGGCAGCCAGACGCGGGTTCATTGGCCGAGCACCGTGCCGCTGGCGAATTTCTCGCGGCGGCTGTTGAACAGATCGCTGAAGTTCAGGGCCTTGCCACCTGGCAATTGCAGGCGGGTCAGGCACAGCGCGCCTTGCCCGCAGGCGACGATCAGGCCGTCCTTGCTCGCGGAGAGGATTTCACCCGGTGCGCCCTTGCCCTCGGCGGGCTTGGCGGCGAGCACTTTCAGGGTTTCGCCGTCGAGGGTGCTGTGGCAGATCGGCCAAGGATTGAAGGCGCGGACCAGGCGTTCCAGTTCGTCGGCCGGGCGGCTCCAGTCCAGGCGCGCTTCGTCCTTGTTCAGCTTGTGTGCATAAGTGGCCAGGGCGTCGTCCTGCACTTCGCCTGGCAGGGTGCCGGCATCGAGCCCGGCAATGGCCTCCAGTACGGCGGGCGGGCCGAGTTCGGCGAGGCGGTCATGCAGGCTGCCGCCGGTGTCCTCGGGGCTGATCGGGGTACTCACCTTGAGCAGCATGGGCCCGGTATCCAGCCCGGCTTCCATGCGCATCACGGTCACGCCGCTTTCGGCGTCGCCCGCCTGAACCGCGCGCTGGATCGGCGCCGCACCGCGCCAGCGCGGCAACAGCGAGGCGTGGCTGTTGATGCAGCCGTGCCTGGGTATATCCAGCACCACCTGCGGCAGGATCAGGCCGTAGGCCACCACCACCATCAGGTCGGGCTTCAGTGCGGCCAGTTCGGCCTGGGCGTCGGCATTGCGCAGGGTCGGCGGTTGCAGCACCGGGATACCGTGATCCACAGCCAGTTGCTTGACCGGGCTCGGCATCAGTTTCTGTCCGCGCCCGGCCGGGCGGTCCGGCTGGGTATAGACGGCAATGATTTCGTGCTGGCTGGCCAGCAGGGCCTTGAGGTGTTCGGCGGCGAACTCGGGGGTGCCCGCGAAGACGATGCGCATGCAGTTCTCGCTTAAAAGAAAAAGGCTTGCCGGAGCAAGCCTTCAGGAATGAGGAGGATCAAGCTTGCTGGCGGTGCTGCTTTTCCAGCTTCTTCTTGATGCGGTCGCGTTTGAGCGTCGACAGGTAATCGACGAACAGCTTGCCGTTGAGGTGGTCGCACTCGTGCTGGATGCACACGGCCAGCAGGCCTTCGGCGATCAGCTCGTAGGGTTTGCCGTCGCGGTCCAGGGCCTTGACCCGGACTTGCAGGGGGCGGTCGACGTTCTCGTAGAACCCGGGGACCGACAGGCAGCCTTCCTGGTACTGGCCCATGTCCTGGGTCAGCTCTTCCAGCTCGGGGTTGATGAACACCCGCGGCTCGCTGCGATCTTCACTGAGGTCCATGACCACCACACGCTTGTGCACGTTGACCTGGGTAGCGGCCAGGCCGATGCCGGGGGCGTCGTACATGGTTTCGAACATGTCATCCACCAACTGGCGGATGGCGTCGTCCACTTCCGTCACCGGTTTGGCGATGGTGCGAAGGCGCGGGTCCGGGAATTCGAGGATGTTCAGAATGGCCATAGGCGTATGAGCTGCACTGTGCGGTGGGTGACAAACATGAACGCACATAATAAAGGGATTCAGCGCGTTCGGCACCTGTGAAAAGGTCGGCTAGGGTTGAATTGCCGGCTTTCGATGAAAGTTTTCAAAGCATTATCAACAGAGTTATCCACAGGTTGTGAAGTGTGGGCGGCTCACCAAAGATCAAGGATGGTCTTATGTCTTGCGCTGAATTTACCGTCTGTCCCCCTGCCGAGCTGGAAGCGCGATTGCGTTTACAGCGGCTGCCCGAGATCGGCGCACAACGCTTCTTCAAATTGATTCAGGTGTTCGGCAGTGCTTCGGCCGCGCTCAGTGCGCCGGCAGCGGCCTGGTCGGCGCTGGGTCTGCCGCAGGCTGCCCACGAAGCGCGGCGCTGTGCCGAAGTGCGTGACGGCGCTGGCGCTGCAATGCGCTGGCTAGAGCAGCCCGGCCAGCATTTACTGATGTGGGACGACCCCGGCTACCCCGCCCTGCTTGCGGAAATACCGGATCCGCCGCCGCTTCTGTTCGTCGCTGGAAACCTCGCCCTTGTAGATAAACCCCAACTGGCGGTCATCGGCAGTCGACGTGCAACTCCACCTGCGCTGGGCACTGCAGCGGCCTTTTCCCGCAGCCTGGCCAAGGCTGGTTTCGTCGTTACCAGCGGGCTGGCACTAGGTATCGACGGGGCTGCGCACCAGGCCGCCATCGACGCTGGCGGTGCGACGATTGGTGTACTGGGCAGCGGGCTGGAAAAACTTTATCCACAGCGCCATCGCGCGTTGGCACGGCGCATGCTGGAAAGCGGTAGCGCCCTGGTTTCGGAGTTTCCACTGGATGCCGGTCCGCAGCCTGGCAACTTCCCTCGGCGCAACCGCATCATCAGTGGCTTGTCCCTCGGCGTGCTGGTGGTGGAAGCGAGCCTGGCCAGTGGCTCGCTGATCACCGCGCGGCTGGCGGCGGAACAGGGGCGCGAGGTATTTGCCATTCCCGGCTCTATCCATCACCCCGGGCCAAGGGCTGCCATCAGCTGATTCGCGATGGCGCATTGCTAGTGGAAAGCATCGAGCAGATCCTCGAAAGCCTGCGTGGCTGGCAGAATCTTTCGCCTGCGCCTATGGACAAGCCAGCCCATCCTCTTGTCGCACTCTTGCTTGCTGCGCCGCAGACCAGCGAAGCCCTGGCCCAGGCCAGTGGCCAGAGCCTGGCCAAGGTGCTGGCGGCATTGACCGAACTGGAGCTGGACGGCCGGGTGTGCAATGAAGCCGGGCGTTGGTTTGCCCGCCCTGGCTAAGTACACTGCGCAGCAGCCTACAAGCGGAGTGACAGAAATGGTGAACAGTTGGCGTGCGCAACAAGCCGCGCGGGAAATCCGGGCCGGAGCGGTCATTGCCTATCCGACCGAAGCGGTCTGGGGCCTGGGCTGTGACCCATGGAACGAGGAGGCGGTGGATCGCCTGCTGGCGCTGAAATCGCGTTCGGTGAACAAGGGCCTGATCCTGATCGCCGACAACATCCGTCAGTTCGACTTCCTGTTCGAAGACTTCCCCGATGTCTGGATCGACCGCATGAGCGCTACCTGGCCCGGGCCGAACACCTGGCTGGTGCCGCACCAGGGCTTGCTGCCGGAGTGGATTACCGGTGTGCATGACACGGTGGCGCTGCGGGTCAGTGATCATCCGCTGGTACGCGACCTGTGCTCGCTGGTGGGGCCGTTGGTGTCCACCTCGGCCAACCCGGCAGGACGTCCGGCGGCAAAGAGCCGGTTGCGGGTCGAGCAGTATTTCCATGGCCAGCTGGACCTGGTGCTGGGTGGAGCGCTGGGCGGCAGGAAGAATCCGAGCGTGATTCGCGACCTGGCCAGTGGCGAGGTGGTTCGGGCTGGGTGATTTTTGCTGCGGCTGATGGCCCTATCGCTGCGGTACGGCGGTCCGACAAGCCAGCTCCCACAGGTCCCTTGTGGAGCTGGCTTGCCAGCGATGAGGCCATCAGCTACACCACAAAAATCAGGGAATCAGCACGGTCGACCCCACCGTCTTCCTCGCCGACAGCTCACTCTGCGCTTTCGCCGCTTCCGCCAGCGGATACCGCTGCTGGATATCCACCTTCAGCTTGCCACTGGCAATCATCCCGAACAGATCGTTGGCCATTGCCTGGGTGTTCTCGGCGCTGTTGGCGTAGCTGGCCAGCGTCGGACGGGTCACGTACAGCGAGCCCTTTTGCGCCAGTATCCCCAGGTTCACGCCGGTTACGGCGCCCGAGGCGTTGCCGAAGCTGACCATCAACCCACGCGGTGCCAGGCAATCCAGCGAGGTCAGCCAGGTGTCCTGGCCGACGCCGTCGTACACCACCTTGCATTTCTTGCCATCCGTCAGTTCCAGGACCCGCTTCGCTACCTCTTCATGGCTGTAGTCGATGGTCGCCCAGGCACCCAGGGCCTTGGCGCGCTCGGCCTTTTCCGCCGAGCTCACGGTACCGATCAGCTTCGCGCCAATCGCCTTGGCCCACTGGCAGGCCAGTGAACCGACGCCGCCGGCTGCGGCATGGAACAGGATGATCTCGCCCGGCTGCACGTCATAGGTCTGGCGCAGCAGGTACTGCACGGTCAGGCCCTTGAGCATCACCGCTGCGGCGTCCTCGAAGCTGATGCTCTGCGGCAACGCCACCAGGTTGTTCGCCGGCAGCTCATGCAGTTCGCTATAGGCGCCCAGCGGACCACCGGCATAAGCCACGCGATCACCCACCTTGAAGCGGCTCACGCCCTCGCCCACCGCCTCGACCACTCCGGCACCTTCGGTACCCAGGCCCGACGGCAGGCTCGGCGGAGCGTACAGGCCGCTGCGGAAATAGGTATCGATGAAATTCAGACCGATGGCGTGGTTACGCACGAGGACATTGCCCGCTGCGGGCGCCTTGGGCTCGAATTCGACCAGGGTCAGTACCTCGGGGCCGCCATGCTGGTTGAACTGGATACGCTTGGCCATCTGCTCTCTCCTGAGACGTCGGGAAAGGGCCTATCGGACGCCTTTTGCTTGACCGCCGTCAACTACGGCGGGCACATGCACGGTGGTATGCTACGCGGCGAATTTTCCGCCGGATCCCGCCCGGGCCGGCCCAAGCCCGCTTCAAGGTGACCTGATGACTAGCCGCACCGAGGCCGTGAAAGCCTACCTGCTCGACCTGCAAGACCGGATTTGCGCTGCCCTGGAAAACGAAGACGGCGGTGCCCGCTTCGTCGAGCACGCCTGGACCCGCGAAGCCGGTGGCGGCGGGCGCACCCGGGTGATCGGCGATGGCAAGGTCATCGAGAAAGGCGGCGTCAACTTCTCCCATGTCTTCGGCAGCGGCCTGCCGCCCTCTGCCAGCGCCCACCGTCCGGAACTGGCCGGCCGTGGCTTCGAAGCCCTCGGCGTGTCGCTGGTGATCCATCCGCACAATCCGCATGTGCCGACTTCCCACGCCAACGTGCGCTTCTTCATTGCCGAGAAGGAAGGCGAAGAAGCCGTCTGGTGGTTCGGCGGCGGCTTCGACCTGACCCCGTACTACGGCAACGAGGAAGACTGCGTGCACTGGCACCGCGTCGCCGAGCAGGCCTGCGCGCCGTTCGGTGCAGACGTCTACCCGCGCTACAAGGCCTGGTGCGACCGCTACTTCCACCTCAAGCACCGTGGCGAGCCGCGCGGCATCGGCGGCCTGTTCTTCGACGACCTGAACGACTGGGACTTCGACACCTGCTTCGCCTTCATCCGCGCCATCGGCGACGCCTATATCGACGCCTACCTGCCGATCGTCCAGCGCCGCAAGCACGATGCGTATACCGCCGGGCAGCGCGAATTCCAGGAGTACCGTCGCGGCCGATACGTCGAGTTCAACCTGGTCTACGACCGCGGCACCCTGTTCGGCCTGCAGTCCGGCGGGCGTACCGAATCCATCCTCATGTCGTTGCCGCCGCAGGTGCGCTGGGGCTACGACTGGAAGCCGGCGCCGGGCAGTGCCGAGGCGCGCCTGACCGAGTATTTCCTCACCGATCGTGACTGGCTGGGTCTGGACAACAGCGGGCACTGAGCCCATTGTGCACACCCGTTTGCCCGGTCGCCGGGCCTGATTCAGGAAGCGCAGGAATGGACCAGTACGTTGTATTCGGCAATCCCATCGGCCACAGCAAGTCGCCGCTGATTCATCGGTTGTTCGCCGCCCAGACCGGTGAAGAGCTCGAATACGACACCCTGCTGGCCCCGCTCGACGACTTTACCGCCTGCGCCCTGGGCTTCTTCAAGCAAGGCCTGGGTGCCAACGTCACCGTGCCGTTCAAGGAAGAAGCCTTCCGCATGGTCGACAGCCTGACGCCACGGGCCAGGCGCGCTGGCGCGGTCAACACCCTCAGCCGCCAGGCCGACGGCAGCCTGCAGGGCGACAATACCGACGGCGCCGGGCTGGTGCGTGACCTGACGGTGAATGCCGGGGTCGAACTGGCCGGCAAGCGCATCCTCCTGCTCGGTGCCGGCGGTGCCGTGCGTGGCGTGCTCGAACCCCTGCTGGCGCACAATCCGGCGTCGCTGGTGATCGCCAACCGCACGGTGGAAAAAGCCGAGCAACTGGCCCGCGAATTCGCCGACCTCGGTCCGGTCGCAGCCAGTGGTTTCAGCTGGCTGAAGGAGCCGGTGGACCTGATCATCAACGCCACCTCGGCCAGCCTCGCCGGCGAGGTTCCGCCGATCGACCCGGCGTTGATCCTCCCGGACCAGACCGTCTGCTACGACATGATGTATGGCAAGGAGCAGACCCCGTTCTGCGCCTGGGCCAGCGCACAGGGCGCGGCTCAGGTGCTGGATGGTCTGGGGATGCTGGCCGAGCAGGCGGCGGAAGCGTTCTTCATCTGGCGTGGTTTGCGTCCGGAGACGGCGCCGGTGCTGGCGGAGCTGCGGCGGCAACTGGCGCGGGCCTGAACCGAACGCAGCAATCGAACTCACTGAAAAACCTGTGGGAGCTGGCTTGCCAGCGATAGGGCCGGACCTGACAACATCGTTGTCCATGCTGGCCTCATCGCTGGCAAGCCAGCTCCCACAAGGGGTTGTGCGATGCCTTAAACCGGCACGCTCACCGTCGAGCGGCTCACTGCTACCACGAGCAACGCCTTGGCGATCCTCATGTCCAGCCGGGCGTTGGTCAGCATCGTTCGATGCCGCTCTTCAGGAGGTTCAGGCACGTCGGCGGCGGATTCGATGGCTTTCTTCAGGTGCTCGATGGCCTTGGCGACCGCTTCGTCGTGGGTCAGGCCGGGGTTGATGCAGAGGGATAGCGGTGGATCGGGAACGAGTTTCTTCATGACAATCTCCAAGGGTTGAGGACGGGAGCTGCCATCGCCGCTGTCAAACGGGAGGGTGGCAGCTGTGCATGGGTTGACAGACCAAGGACCCCTGGAGCCTCGGCGCACCCTGAGGTGCCCACACGCACAGCTGCCATAAGCAGCTGCGGCTACAGGGGGATTCAGGGCGGTCTGTCAAAACCGGTCGCTGAGTTGGCAGCGACCGGCAAAGACTAGGCACGGTTTCCCCCGTACGCAACAACTGAAAGGCCGCCGGAGTATGCTTGGGAAATTGCCTACAAGAAAGTCGGAAATCGGAGAGTTTTCGTCGCTTTATGCGACATCGATTGTGCACGTCGGAGCCACGCCCCATGGCTCCTCCTGCCCAATATCGATTGCGATTACTTGCTGGTGATTCGGATCTTGGTTGAACCTTGAACCCCACAAACTGGATCGTATACCTCCAGATCTATGTTGCTGTAGCTCCCAGGATTCCCCCCGAAGTGCTGTATTCATTACTTGTACTTCCGTTCCCCCACCGGTAGGTGGCCTTCCCGCTAGGGGTCACGCTTGGGCTGGCATCCACGTAAATGGTCGCGCCAGAGGAGGCCTGGGTTTGCTTGACCGAAATGCTGACAGGCTTCTTCTTTGGTGGACCATACTTGCTGACTTGCCTCTGCCACATGTATTCCTGATCGTCCATGGTGAGCGAAGCTTTGGAGGCATCGAACCCCGGTGAGCCTGCTTCGCCGAATGTCTGGTAGATTTTGTAATCATTCGCTGAGAGGAAGCATGTCTCGGGTATCGCCGCATGTGCGTTGGCGGTCAAGTTGGCAACGGCTAAGAGAAACGCATATTTGTAGACTTTCTTGATATTCATTTCTAGACGCTCCTTGAGACCAATAAGAAGAAGCGAACGAACACGTACCTGTCCGTAATGTCCAAGCTAATTTCACTCGTGCATGCGCACAACTGATAGAAATATCAGTTGTAAAACCTGATTAATGAACTACCGGGACGGTTTGCGAGCCCGGTTATCCTGGCTTGGTCGTGGACGTGGGCCTGAGCGTGTCCGGTCTTACTTGCTCGTTACTGTGATGTGCGCCGAATCGCTCATATCACAGAGTTTGTCTCTGACGGTGAGAAAAATTTTACTGTAGCTACCAGGGTTGCCGCCTGGCATCACCTTGATCGCGCTGTCAGAAAAATTCTCATATGCACCCCACTGGTATTCCGCCTCGCCACTGGGGACGCTCGATCCACTGGCATCCAATGTAATCGGTCCGCCGGAAGATGGTTGGGTTTGTTTTACATTGACTACGACCGGCGGGACCGACTTTAGGATCTGAAAGAGATCAAGATTGTATAGATCCGGATCTTTTAAATACCCGTCACGGGCATAGATATATTGCTGATAAAAGTAGCCTGATGGAAAACAGTTAACGGGTAAGTTTGTCGGGTCGAAGGCATTGGATTGGGCACTGAGTCCCACCGAGAGGATGAAGCTATTACATAACGCCATGAGTTTTAGATTATTCATTGCTGATCTCCAAGGGGCATTGAATCTGTCACGCAATGTGATACCCGTCGTCCTTCGATTGGAAACAGTCGACCGGGAAGCCGGCATGTGCAACCTGGGCGTAATGAAACAGCACGACCAGACCAACAAACGACAGGGAGAACCTCCGGGTATTCATTTGCGCGTCTCCTCGTTAATCACCGGGCTGCTGTTATTTACGGGTCACTCGAAACTGAGTGATCTTCGTACCGTCCACGCTAATCCCGGACACCACAGTGCACAACTGACATAAATATCAGTTGTGCACTGGCGATAAACAAACTACCGGGTGAGTAGAGCGAGTGTCCTAGATAGGTACGCTCACCGTAGAGCGGCTCACTGCCACCACCAGCATCGCCTTGGCGATCCTCATGTTCAGCTATGCCTCGGTGAGCATCGTTCGATGCCGCTCTTCGGACGGGTCGGGCAAGCCGGCGGCGGCGTCGATGGCCTTCTTCAGATGCTCGGTGGCCTTGGTGACGGCTTCGTCGTGGGGCAGGCCGGGATTGATGCAAAGGGAGGGCGGTGGTGCACGGATGCGCAACTGACAGAATTGTCAGTTGCAGACATGAGCTGATTGAACTATCGAAGTTTCATTCTTCGAAATGAATCGGACACCGCTCGATGCCTTCCAGCTTCTGCAACTCCTCCACCACCTGCGGCCGTGCCCGGCGCAAGATCAGTTGCCTACCCTGGCGTCGCAATCGCCGCGCTTCCTGGTGCAGCATCTCCACCCCCGAGTAGTCGATGAAGTTGATCTGCCGTGCGTCGATCACCACCTCCTGCGCCTGGCAGCGTTGCAGCCGTACCTGCAGGTAATGACTGGCGCCAAAGAAGATCGAGCCGCCGACGCGCAGCACGTCTGCGTCGCCTTCACGCAACTGCTGCACCCGTGGCTGCGAGGTGCGCTTGAGGTAGAAGAACAGCGAGGCCAGCACGCCGGCGTAGATGGCCGTTTGCAGTTCCAGCAGCAGGGTGGCAAGGAAGGTGAGCGTCATGACCACGAATTCCGGCCGGCTGACCCGGTACAGCGCGCGAATCGCACGGTGATCGACCAGGCCCCAGCAGATCAGCAGGATGCTGCCGGCCATGGCCGGTATCGGGATATGCGCGATCAGTTGCGCACCGGCCACGGCGAACAGTGCCACCCAAAGTGCCGAGAACACCCCTGCCAGCGGAGACCGGGCGCCAGCGTCATAGCTCAGGCCGGAGCGGGTGAACGATCCCGAGGACAAGTACCCCGAGAACCAGGCGCCAACCATGTTCGACAGGCCTTGGGCACGAATCTCCTGGTTGGCGTCGATCAGTTGCTCTGAACGGATCGACAGCGAACGGGCGATGGACAGGCTGGTAACCAGCCCCAGCATGCCCACCGCCACGGCGCCGGGCAGCAGGCGCAGGATCATTTCCAGATCCCACAGCGGCAGTGGGCTGAGCGGCGGCAGCTTGCCGGCGAAAGCCGGTACCAGGGCGACGTGGCCGAACACCGCCGGCCAGGCCAGTACCAGTAGCGTGGACGCCAGCAAATTTATCAACAGGGCTGGCCAGCGCGGGCGCAGCAGCTTGATGCCGAGGCCGGTGAGCATGGTGCCCAGTCCCAATGCCAGTGACGGCCCGTCGATCTCGCCCATATGGGCCAGCAAGCTTTGCAGCGCGCGCAGCGCCGTGGCCTGGCTTTCCAGGTCGAGGCCCAGCAGGCTTGGCAGTTGGCCGAGAGCGATCACCACGGCGGCACCACAGGTAAAGCCGATCACCACTGAATGCGAGACGAAGTTGACCAATGCACCGAAGCGCAGCAGGCCCAGCAACCACTGGAACACGCCGCCAAGAAAGGTCAGGAGCAGGATCAGGGTGATGTAGTCGCTGCTGCCGGGCACGGCCATCGGGCTGACGGCAGCGTAGAGGACGATGGAGATGGCTGCCGTCGGGCCGCAGATAAGGTGCCAGGAAGAGCCCCACAGGCAGGCGACCAGCACCGGTACGATGGCGGCGTACAGTCCGTATTCGGCGGGCAGGCCGGCGATCAACGCATAGGCGATGGATTGCGGCAGTGCCAGGATCGCGCCGCTCAGGCCCACCAGCAGGTCGCGGCGGATGCTGCTGCGGTTTTGCCGGGGCAGCCAGCGCAGGAAGGGTAGGAGTCGGTGGCGGTCGGGCCAGGCCATGGGGCGCTCATTCTCCGATGGAAGCCGTTCAGGGTGGAGGTTCCGGCTTGCCGGTGCAAGCCGGGGCGACTCAGAGTTTCGCTTTCACCGCAGCCAGGGCGTCACCGCCGTCGCGGGTCGTGACGCCTTGCAACCAGCCATCCAGCGCGCCCGGATTGGCGCGGATCCAGGCCTTGGCCGCGTCCTCGTAGCTGACCTTGCTTTCCACCACGCTGGCCATGATGGTGTTTTCCATGTCCAGGCTGAAGTTCAGGTTGGCCAGCAGTTTCGCCGGGTTCGGGCAGGCTTGTGCATAACCCTTGCGGGTCAGGGTGTAGACGCTGCCGCTGCTGCCGAACCACTTCTCACCCCGGTGAGATAACGCATCTTCAATTGCACGTTCATCGGGTGCGGGTCCAGCCGAGGAAGACAATCGGCTTCTCGCGCTTAACGGCCCGCTGTACCTGCGCCAGCATCGCCTGCTCGCTGGATTCCACCAGCTTCCAGCCGCCGAGATTGAACTCGTTCTTGTCGATGATCGATTGCAACGAGAGGTTGGCCGGGGCGCCGGAGCCGATGCCGTAGAGTTTGCTGTCGAACTCGCCGGCGCGCTTGTGCAGATCGGCAAAGTCCTTCACGCCGGACGTCCAGACGTACTCCGGCACGGCCAGGGTGAACTCGGTACCTTCGAGGTTGCGCGCCAGTCGCTCGACCTCGCCGCTGGCGACGAACTTGTCATGAAAGCCCTGCTGCGCCGGCATCCAGTTGCCGAGGAAGGCATCCACCAGCCCGTCCTTGAGCCCGCCATAGATGATCGGCACCGCCAGTGCATCGACCTTGACCTGGTAGCCCGCGCCTTCCAGCAGCACCCGGGCCACGGCGTTGGTGGCAGCGATATCGCTCCAGCCCGGGTCGGCCATCTTCACTGTGTCGCACTTGCTGTCGTCGGCCTGCACGGCACCGGCAACGAGGGTACATACAACCGCGATAACGCTTGTGGATAACCCTTTCATGCTCAGTCCTCGGATGGTTAATGGCTTGGTTGTGGATAACGTGCCTTGCGTTCGAGATCGTCGAGATCGATGTGGTTGCGCATGTACTGCTGGCTGGCGTCGACCATGGGCTGGTGGTCCCAGCTCTTGAGCCTGCCGCTGGACAGCGCACCCGCCACGAAGCGGCGACGACGCTGGCTGGCCAGGACCTGCTCGCGCAGTTGCGGGATATTCCAGCGCTGGCGCGCTTCCTCGAGGAAGGCAACGACCCGCTCGGCCTGCTGCGGATGGGTGGCCAGGTTGTCGAGTTCGCGCGGGTCCCGGTCGAGGTTGTAGAGCAGGCAGGGATCGTCTTCGCTGTAGATGAATTTCCACGGCCCGCGGCGGATCATCATCAGCGGACCTAGGGTGCCCTCGGCCATGTATTCACCGATTACCTCGTCATGACCGCCGTCACCTTGCAAATGGCCGAGCAGCGAACGCCCATCCATTGGCAAATTGTCTTCGACCCGGCCGCCGGCCAGCTCGACCAACGTCGGCAGCAGGTCACAGGTAGACACCGAGGCACCGACCCGGCCCGGCGCAAATTGCCCCGGGGCGTGCACCAGCAGCGGCACCCGGGCAGACATCTCGAACCAGTGCATCTTGTACCAGAGCCCGCGCTCGCCAAGCATGTCGCCGTGGTCGCCGGAGAAAACGATCAGGGTGTCCTTGGCCAGGCCGGTTTCCTCGAGGGTCGCCAGCAGCTTGCCGATATTGGCGTCGATATAGCTGCAGGCGCCGAAATAGGCGCGTCGGGCGTCGCGGATCTTCTCCACCGGCAGCGGCTTGTCCCACAGGTCGTAGACCTTGAGCAGGCGCCGGGAGTGCGGGTCGAGCTGGTCCTGGGTGAACGGCACGTGGGGCATCGGGATGGCGTCGTCGCTGTAGAGGTCCCAGAACGCCTTGGGAATGGTGTACGGGTCGTGGGGATGGGTCATGGACACCGTCAGGCAGAACGGCCGTTCGCCGCTTTCACGCACGTGGTCGTAGAGGTATTGCTGCGCCTTGAACACCACCTCCTCGTCGAAGTCCAGCTGGTTGGTGCGCACGCAAGGCCCGGCCTGCAGCACCGAGGACATGTTGTGGTACCAGCTTGGGCGATGCTCCGGAGCGTCCCAGTTCACGCTCCAGCCGTAGTCCGCCGGGTAGATATCGCTGGTCAGGCGCTCCTCGTAGCCGTGCAACTGGTCCGGGCCACAGAAGTGCATCTTGCCCGACAGCGCGGTGCGGTAGCCGAGGCGGCGCAGGTAGTGAGCGTAGGTGGGAATGTCGGCAGGGAAATCGGCCGCGTTGTCGTAGGCGCCGATCTTGCTCGGCAACTGGCCACTGACCAGGGTGAAACGCGACGGCGCACATAGCGGGCTGTTGCAGTAGGCCGAATCGAATACCACCGCTTCGGCGGCCAGGCGCTCCAGGTTGGGCATCTTGATCGGCGATGGCCCGTAGATTGGCAGCAGCGGCGCTGCCATCTGGTCGGCCATGATGAAAAGAATGTTCCGGGCGTTCATAGGTCACGGCATTCCATGGTCAGGAGTTATGGGAAGCAGCTGGAATCCAGAGTGCGGCTGTGCATAACTTGGGTAAAGCCCATGCCGGGCAATGATTGGGATTAGCTGAGCTTATGTTTGAGGCCTTGGACGGGTTATCTCTCGACGTATTGCGGGTATTCGAGGCGGCCGCCCGCCTGCACAGCTTCACAGCAGCGGCGGTGGAATTGGGTACCACCCAGCCGGCGGTGAGCCAGCAGATCAAGCGCCTTGAAGCGCGGCTGGGCGCGCGCCTGTTCGACCGGATCTACCGCGGTATAGAACTGACCGAAGCCGGTGTACTGCTGTACGAACACGTACACATGGGCCTGCTCGATATCGATGCTGGCGTGGCCCTGGTTGCTGGTCGTGACCAGCACGAAGTGCTGCGGGTGGCCACGGATTTTGCCTTTGCCGCCTACTGGCTGATGCCCCGCCTACAGCGTTTCCACGCCGCCTGGCCGCAGGTCGATGTAAGCCTGGTCACCAGCGAGCGAAGCCAGGCCATGCTGCGGCCGGATATCGATGTGGCGGTGTTGTTCGGCGACGGTCGTTTTCGCCAGGGCGAGAGTACGTGGCTGTTCGACGAAGAGGTTTTTCCGGTTTGCAGCCCGCGTTTGCTGGACGGAATGCAGCTTCCGCTGGCGCCACAGGCCTTGTCGAAGCTGCCCTTGCTGCACCTGCGCGGTGAGTCGGCGAGCCGCTGGTTCGACTGGAATGGCGTGTTCCGCGAGCTGCAGTTGCCCGGTCCGCCCAGCCCCGGCCCCTTGCGCTTCGACAATTACACCCTGCTGATCCAGGCCGCGATCGCCGGCCAGGGCGTAGCGATCGGCTGGCGTTATCTCGTCGATGCCCTGCTCGACCAAGGTTTACTGTGCCGACCGCTGGATGCGTCTATTCGTTCTGAAAATGGATACTACGTAGTACGTCCTTTCCGTAAAAGGCGTAGTACGCTGGTCGAGCGATTCGCCGATTGGTTGGGTGAAGAACAATCCCGGCAACCGGTATAGTCCCGGTCCGGTCGGTTTGCGTGATTCAGGAGTGAGTGTGGAAAGGATCAAGGGCTATCACGCCCATGTTTATTACGACGCCAGCACGTTCGAGCAGGCGCGGGCGCTGTGCGAGGAAACGGCGCAGCTGTTTCCGGTGACCATGGGCCGCATGCACCGACAGCCGGTAGGGCCGCATCCGGACTGGAGCTGCCAACTGGCGTTCGCGCCGGAGTTGATCGGGGTGGTATTGCCGTGGCTGGCGCTGTATCGCAAGGGGTTGGTGGTGTTCCTGCATCCGCTGACCGGGGATGAGCTGGCGGACCACCGGGATCATGCGATCTGGATGGGGGATGTCAGGCCGCTGGACCTGTCGATCTTCGAGTGATCTTCACTCTTCGGGCCTGTGAATAACCCTGTGGGAGCTGGCTTGCCAGCGATTGCTGTAGTGAATTCACCATCGCAATCGCTGGCAAGCCAGCTCCCACAGGGTCGGCGGGGGGCCTTAGGATTTGCGCGCAGCGCGCACGCCTTCGGCCAATGCCGAACACAGCGACAGAACGTTATCCACAGCCTGCTCCGGGCTGGCCGCCGTGGCGATCTTGTCCACCAGCGCAGACCCCACCACCACGCCATCCGCCAGCCGCGCAATGGCCGCAGCCTGCTCCGGCGTACGAATCCCGAAACCAACGCTGATCGGCAGATCGGTATGCCGACGCAGCCGTGCCACTGCCTCGGTCACGTGCTCGGTGGTCGCCGAACCGGCACCGGTCACACCGGCGACCGACACGTAGTAGACGAACCCGGAACTGCGCTCCAGCACCCGCGGCAGACGCGCGTCGTCCGTGGTCGGGGTGGTCAGGCGGATGAAGTCGATACCCGCGGCCTGGGCCGGGGTAGCCAGCTCGGCGTCGTGCTCTGGTGGCAGGTCGACGATGATCAGGCCATCGACACCGGCCTCGTTGGCCTGGGCCACGAACTCGGCCACGCCAAAGCGGTGGATCGGGTTGTAGTAACCCATCAGGACGATCGGCGTGGTCTGGTCATCGACGCGGAACTCACGAACCATCTGCAGCGTTTTCGCCAGGGTCTGGCCCGCTTCCAGTGCGCGCAGAGTCGCCAGCTGGATGGCCACGCCATCGGCCATCGGGTCGGTGAACGGCATGCCCAGTTCGATCACGTCGGCACCCGCCGCCGGCAGGCCCTTGAGGATCTTCAGCGAGGCGTCGTAGCCCGGGTCGCCGGCAGTGATGAAGGTCACCAGGGCTGCACGGCCTTCCTGCTTCAGCTCGGAAAAACGTTGTTCGAGACGGCTCATGCCTGCTTCTCCTGCGCGGCCATATGGCTCATTACGGTTTGCATGTCTTTGTCGCCACGGCCTGACAGGCAGATCACCATCAGGTGGTCCTTGGGCAATGTCGGTGCGCGCTTGATGGCTTCGGCCAGGGCGTGGGAGCTTTCCAGCGCCGGGATGATGCCTTCCAGGCGGCAGCAGGCGTGGAACGCATCCAGGGCTTCGTCATCGGTGATGCTGACGTACTCGACGCGCTTGATCTCGTGCAACCAGGCGTGTTCCGGGCCGATGCCGGGATAGTCGAGGCCGGCGGAAATCGAGTGGGCGTCGGTGATCTGGCCGTCGCCATCCTGCAGCAGGTAGGTGCGGTTGCCGTGCAGTACGCCCGGTACGCCACCGTTGAGGCTGGCAGCGTGCTTGTCGGTGTCGACGCCATGGCCGCCGGCTTCGACGCCGATGATCTGCACGCTGGCGTCATCGAGGAAGTCGTGGAACAGGCCCATGGCGTTGGAGCCGCCGCCGACACAGGCGATCAGGCTGTCCGGCAGGCGACCTTCCTTCTCTTGCAACTGGGCACGGGTTTCCTTGCCGATGATCGACTGGAAGTCGCGGACCATCGCCGGGTACGGGTGCGGGCCGGCCACGGTGCCGATCAGGTAGAAGGTGTCTTCGACGTTGGTCACCCAGTCGCGCAGGGCTTCGTTCATCGCGTCCTTCAGGGTGCCGGTGCCGGCGGTGACCGGAACGATCTCGGCGCCCAGCAGCTTCATGCGGAACACGTTGGCCTGCTGGCGCTCGATGTCGGTGGCACCCATGTAGATCACGCAAGGCAGGCCGAAGCGTGCGGCGACGGTGGCGGTGGCCACGCCGTGCATGCCGGCGCCGGTTTCGGCGATCAGGCGTTTCTTGCCCATGCGCTTGGCCAGCAGGACCTGGCCGATGCAGTTGTTCACCTTGTGCGCGCCGGTGTGGTTCAGCTCTTCACGCTTGAAGAAGATCTTCGCGCCGCCGAGGTGTTCGGTCAGGCGTTCGGCGAAATACAACGGGTTGGGGCGGCCAATGTAGTCGCGCTGGAAGTAGGCCAGTTGCTCGAGGAATTCCGGGTCGGCCTTGGCCGCTTCGTATTCACGGGCCAGGTCGAGGACCAGCGGCATCAGGGTCTCGGCTACGTAGCGGCCGCCGAAGGCGCCGAACAGGCCATTGGCGTCGGGGCCGCTGCGAAGGTTGCTCTGGGTCATGGGTCGCTCCGTAGGGAAGGATTTGGCTGACAATGGTCCTACTCTAACCACGACAGGCGCCACTGAAAACCGATAAGATCGCCGCAACCTGTCAGGAAAACTCACACGTCATGTCCAGGGAACTGCCACCGCTCAATGCCCTTCGGGCTTTTGAATTCACCGCTCGCCTAGGAAGTGTCAGCCAGGCGGCGGAACAGCTTCATGTGACCCACGGCGCTGTCAGTCGCCAATTGAAGGTGCTGGAAAGCCATTTGGGTGTGAGCCTGTTCGCCAAGGATGGGCGAGGCATCAAACTCACAGATGCCGGCTTGCGCCTGCGCGAGGTCAGCGGCGAGGCGTTCGAGCGTCTGCGGGCGGTGTGCGCCGAGCTGAGCCAGAGCAGCGCCGAAGCGCCGTTCGTCCTCGGCTGCTCGGGCAGCCTGCTGGCGCGCTGGTTCATTCCTCGTCTCGGTCGTCTAAAGGCGGACCTGCCGGACCTGCGTTTGCACCTGTCGGCTGGCGAGGGTGATCTCGACCCGCGACGTCCGGGGCTGGACGCGCTTCTGGTGTTTGCCGAACCGCCATGGCCTGCAGACATGCAGGTCCACGAGCTGGCGCGGGAGGCCGTGGGGCCGGTGCTCAGCCCGCGTTTCCCGGGCTTCGAGCGTTTGCGCGAGGCGCCGGCAAGCGCCCTGCTGGAGCAGGCCTTGCTGCATACCACCTCGCGCCCCCAGGCCTGGCCCGACTGGGCTCGCCAGCAACACCTAGACCCCGGCGCATTGCGCTACGGTCAAGGCTTCGAGCATCTGTACTACTTGCTGGAGGCCGCGATGGCCGGGCTGGGTGTTGCGATCGCACCGCAACCCCTGGTGGCCGACGATCTGCGCGCCGGTCGCCTGGCCGCGCCCTGGGGCTTCAGCCAGACGCAGGCGTCATTGGTACTGTGGGTGCCTCGACGCGCCGCGGACGGGCGCGCCGAGCAACTGGCGGGGTGGTTGCGCGCGGAGCTGGCGCAACAGGACGATCAGTCGCCGCGCTTGCACATCAGGTAAGCGGCCAGCAGGCCCAGGGCACCGATTGCCACGCCGGCGGTGGTCCAGGGATGTTGCTGGGCATAGTCGCGGGTCGCCAGACCGGTTTCACGGGTCTTGGTCTTCACCTCTTCATAAGCGTCGCCCAGCAGGCTGCGGGAATGACGCAGGGCGTTTTCGGCGTTGCTGCGCAAGGCCTTGAGGGTTTTGCGCGACTCGTCCGAAGCGTCGTCCTTCAGGCTTTCCAGAGATTTGAGCAGGCTTTCGATTTCCGCTTCCATGCTTTGCAGCGAGGCTTTGCGTAGCGAGCTATTGGCCATGGTGACTCTCCTTCAGGGTTGAGTGAGGTGTGTAGGTTCCGACTGCGACAGGTCTGGAAAGTGCGATCGAACGTTTCGCTTCGCTCGCCGCTCAGAGGTAAAACGGCCCGGCGCTGCTAGGCTCTATCCGCACCCACCCAAGGAGAACAGCGAATGTCCGATCATCACACGTACAAGAAGATCGAGCTTGTCGGCTCGTCCCCCACCAGCATCGAGGACGCCATCAACAATGCCCTGGCCGAAGCCGGCAAGAGCATCAAGCACCTGGAATGGTTCGAGGTGGTGGATACCCGCGGGCATATCCAGAACAACAAGGCGGCGCATTTCCAGGTCACCCTGAAGGTCGGGTTCCGCATCGCCAACAGTTGAAACGAAGCGCAGGTTTGATAGGCAGGGCTCCGGGGGGACCGGGGCCTTTGTCGTTTTGGTCCACAAGGAGAGCGATCAATGAAGAAGGTGTTGCTGGCAGTTGCGTTGATGGGCCTGGCCGGTACGGCGCTGGCGGCGGGCAAGCCGTGCGAGGAGCTGAAGAGCGAGATCGCGGCGAAGCTGGATGCCAAGGGGTTCAGCATTATTCGCTGGAGATCGTCGAGAAGGGCGCCGGGGGCGGCCATGTGGTTGGGTCCTGTGAAGGTGGGACCAAGGATATCGTCTACAAGCGCGGTTGATCTTGAAGGCCTCATCGCTGGCAAGCCAGCTCCCACAGTGTCCGCGGCGCCGCTGAACCTGTGGGAGCTGGCTTGCCAGCGATTGCGGGCCTACCTGCCGAACACAGTCTGCGCCATCAGCTCATACGACCGCACCCGATCCCCATGCTCGTACAGGTCCGAGGTGAAGATCAGCTCATCCGCCCCGGTCTGTTCCAGTAGCACTTCCAGCTTGCCCTTCACCTTCTGCGGGCTACCGATCATCGCCAGGCCGAGGAAATCCCCTACCGCGTCCCGCTCATGGGGCAGCCACAGGCCGTTCATGCTGGGCACCGGCGGTTTCTGCATCAGGCTTTGGCCGCGCATCAGGGCGAGGATGCGCTGGTACACCGAGGTCGCCAGGTAGTCGGCCTGCTCGTCGGTATCGGCCACCACCATCGGCACACCCAGCATCACGTACGGCGCGTCGAGCACCGCCGACGGCTTGAAGTGGTTGCGATACACACGGATCGCCTCGTGCATGTAGCGCGGCGCGAAGTGCGAGGCGAAGGCATAAGGCAAGCCCAGTTGACCCGCCAGTTGCGCGCTGAACAGGCTCGACCCGAGCAGCCAGATCGGGACATTGGTGTCGTGCCCGGGTACGGCGATCACTTTTTGATCAGGCGTGCGCGGGCCGAGATAGCGCATCAGTTCCATGACATCGTCCGGGAAGTCGTCGGCGCTGCCGGAACGCTCGCGGCGCAGGGCCCGGGCGGTCATCTGGTCGGATCCGGGGGCACGGCCGAGGCCGAGTTCGATCCGACCCGGATACAGGCTGGCCAGGGTGCCGAATTGCTCGGCGATCACCAGCGGTGCATGGTTGGGCAGCATCACACCGCCGGAGCCGAGGCGGATGCTCGAAGTGCCGCCCGCCAGGTACGCCAGCAACACCGAGGTTGCCGAGCTGGCGATTCCGTCCATGTTGTGGTGCTCGGCTACCCAGAAACGGTGGTAGCCGAAGCGTTCGACGTTTCGCGCCAGGTCCAGGGAGTTGCGCAGGGCCTGCGCCGGGCCGCCGTCCTGGCGCACCGGCACCAGGTCGAGGGTGGAAATCTTGATATCCGTGAGTCGCTTCATGGGTTCTCCAGGGCAAACGCAAGCCGCCTGGACTGGCAGCCTTTGTTGCTTCTGTGGGGGCACTTGGCGGGGAATCAATCCCCCGGGGGCGAACGGGCTGAACTTGGCCGCCGCCCCGGCCTCTGAATTCAGGAACGGCGCCGCTCGCGCCGATAACCCGAGGAGGCATCATGAAGAAGACTGCATCGGCTCACTGGCAAGGTGGCCTGAAGGACGGCAAAGGCACCATCTCCACCGAAAGCGGCGCACTCAAGCAGATCCCCTATGGTTTCAACACGCGGTTCGAAGACACGCCGGGGAGCAATCCGGAAGAGCTGATCGGCGCCGCCCATGCCGGTTGCTTCTCCATGGCCCTGTCGATGATTCTCGGCGAGGCGGGCCTGAAGGCGGACAGCATCGATACCACCGCCGAAGTGACCCTGGACAAGCAGCCCGACGGCTTCGCCATCACTGCCGTGCACCTGATCCTCAAGGCCAGGGTGCCGGGCGCCAGCGACGAACAGTTCCAGGAGCTGGCAAACAAGGCCAAGGCGGGGTGCCCGGTGTCCAAGGTGCTCAACGCGAAAATCAGCCTGGATGCGACGTTGCAATCCTGATAGCAGAACCGTGGCATGCTGCGTCGGTCCAACGGGAGTTGGCTGACGTTCTTTGCCACGAGGAAACTGTTCATGATCCGTATTGCAATCGCTGTACTGGCGTCGTTGCTGGCCGCCAACGCTTCCGCCGCAGTCAAGCCGTGCGAGGAGCTGAAGGCGGAAATCGAAGCCAAGATCCAGGCCCGCGGGGTGACGTCCTACACGCTGGAAATCGTGCCGAACAGCGAAGTCCACGACCAGAACATGGTCGTGGGCAGCTGTGAAAATGGCACCAAGAAAATCATCTACCAGCGCAACGGCAACTGATTCACGGCACGCAGTTGATCATTCGCTGTTCGGCCAGCACCTGGCGCTCGGCGTTGTACAGCCGGGCGTTGGGCTGCATGGCCACGGCGCGGGCCTCCAGGCGATAGCGCTGGCCGGCCTGGAAGCCGTCGTATTCGACAGTGAGGTAGCAGGTGCGCTCGGTCGGATCGATATTGAAACCACCGGCATAGATCTCGTAGTCGAAACGCACCACCAATTCGTGCTTGCCCGGCGTCACCTGGAAGAAGCGACCGTCGGTGAGGCGCTTGCCGTCCAGGCGCTCTGCCATGACCAATTTGCCGGGAGTGATGGTGTAGAAATCGACCCAGGCCTGGTTCTGGTCCACCGGTGGCAGGGGCGTGGCACAGGCGCCGAGGGTGCTGAAGGCGAGCAACATCGCTGGCTGTCGCATGATGGTCTCCGCAGGCGAGCGATATAAAGCACAAGCATAGCGCTATCAGGTTCGCTGACAACCTGCCGGCAGCCCGCGCCCTACCACCTTGCTCTGCTCGTCATACAGCTTGGCCCAGGGCCGGAAGCCGATGCTGCCGGTCTCCAGGCGGTAGCGCTGGCCGGCGCTGAAATCGGCGAATTTCAGGTTGAGCTGGCAGTCGCGCCACAGCGGCTCGCTGACGAGGCCGATATTGCTCGGATCTACCGGGAACAGGTAACGCACGGTCAACTGGTGGTTTCCGGGAGTGACCTGGAAGTAGCGCTTGTCGGCCCAGGCACGTTCGTCCACTTCGACGGCGTGCAGGGTCTGGTCCTGGGCGGGCGCCAGGTCGACCCAGGCCTGGGACGGGTCCGGATCGGGCAGGCCGGCACAGCCGGCGAGCGCCAGCAGGGCGCTGGCAGCGAGCATGGTTCGCATGGCAAAACTCCGGGCGGGCAGGATAGTCTTGAAGCGATACGGACTTGAGCGAGACCACCCCACGCATGATTCGAATTCTTCTTCTGCTGCGCTCAAGCTCCGGGGCACTCGACCACGTTTTTCGGGTGTTTGTTCCCCTGCTGGTGGCTAGCCTGCTGAACGGTTGCAGCAGCCTTGGCTATTACGGCCAGCTGGCCAGCGGGCAATGGCAACTGTTGCGGGCGCGGGAACCGGTGACCGAGGTGATTGCCAACCCTGCGACCGATCCCGGGTTGCGTCAGCACCTGCAGCGCTCGCAGCAGGCGCGGGCATTTGCCAGCGAGGTGCTGAAGCTGCCCGACAACCGCAGCTACCGGGTATATGCCGATATCGGCCGGCCCTACGTGGTGTGGAACGTGTTCGCCACACCCGAGTTCTCCCTCGAGCCCAGGACCCATTGCTTCCCTATCGCCGGCTGTGTGGCCTATCGCGGCTACTACAGCCAGTCCGGGGCCCGCGGGGCGGCAGCGCTGCAGAAGCTCGACGGGCAGGATGTGTATATCGGCGGGGTCGAAGCCTATTCGACCTTGGGCTGGTTCGATGACCCGATCCTCAATTCCATGGTCAATTGGGGCGACGAACGGCTGGCGACGGTGATTTTCCACGAGCTGGCGCACCAGCGCGTCTATGTGAAGGACGACACGGCATTCAACGAGTCTTTCGCCACGTTCGTGGAGCAGGAAGGCACCCGGCAATGGCGCGCGGCGCGCGGCTTGCCGGTGCAGCCGGCGGAGGCAGGCAAGCAGCGCGACCAGTTCGTCGCGCTGGTGCTGGCGTGTCGGGAGCGGCTCAAGGCGTTGTATGCGCAGCCACTGGATGCGCCAGCGATGCGGGCGGCCAAGCAGGCGGAGTTCGAACGCCTGCGCACGGAGTATCGGCAGTTGCGCGACGGTGAATGGGGCGGGGTCGGGCGCTTCGATGCGTGGATCAACGGGCCGATGAACAATGCCAAGCTGCTGCCGTTTGGGCTGTATGACCAGTGGGTACCGGCGTTTGCCGGGTTGTTTGCCGAGTCGGGTGGGGATTGGCAGCGGTTTTATCGGCGGGTCGAGGAAGTGGGTTCGCTGCCGGTCCAGGAGCGGCAGCGGCTGTTGAATCGCATCGCTGGCAAGCCAGCTCCCACAGGGTTCTGAGTCGCCGCGGACACTGTGGGAGCTGGCTTGCCAGCGATGAGGCCCTCAAGACCGCAGGAATGCCTGATGCATCTCCGCCAGGGTCTCGAAATGCCAGGCCGGCTGCTCCGCCACCAACTCCTCCCGGCTACCAAAACCATACCCCACTGCAATCGCATCCAGCCCGTTGCTGCGCGCACCGATCAGGTCATGCTTACGGTCGCCGATCATCAGGGTCTGCGCCGGGTCCAGCCCCTCTTCGGCCAGCAGGTGGCCGATCAGGTCGACCTTGTTGGTCCGCGTGCCATCCAGCTCGCTGCCGTAGATCACCTTGAAATGCCGGGCGAAGTCGAAGTGCCGGGCGATTTCCCGGGCGAACACCCAGGGTTTGGAGGTGGCGATATACAACGTCCGGCCCTGTCCTTGAAGCTCCGCCAGCAGCTCGCCAACCCCGTCGAACACGCGGTTCTCGTACAGCCCGGTGACCTTGAAACGCTCACGGTAGAAATTCACTGCCTCCCAGGCCTTCGCCTCGTCGAAGCGGTAGAACTGCATGAACGCCTGCAACAGCGGCGGGCCGATGAAGTGCTCCAGGCGGGTCAGGTCGGGCTCGTCGATGCCGAGTTTGGCCAGGGCGTACTGGATGGAGCGGGTGATGCCTTCGCGCGGGTCGGTCAGGGTGCCGTCGAGGTCGAAGAGGATGTTCTGCTGGTGCATGTCGGTCTCGCTGGAAATGGTGGACGTCACTCGGGCTGGTCGTAGCCCTCGGCCAGGTGCTGGTCCTTGAGGCGCACATAGTTGGCGGCGCTGTAGGGGAAGAACGCGAGCTCTTTGTCGGTCAGCGGCCGTGCCTGCTTCACCGGGCTGCCGACGTAGAGAAAACCGCTTTCCAGGCGCTTGCCCGGCGGTACCAGGCTGCCGGCGCCGATGATCACTTCGTCCTCGACGACCGCACCGTCCATGATCGTGCTGCCCATGCCCACCAGGATGCGGCTGCCGAGGGTACAGCCATGGAGCATGACCTTGTGGCCGATGGTCACGTCGTCGCCGATCAGCAGCGGGAAGCCGTCGGGGTTGAAGGGGCCGGCATGGGTGATGTGCAGCACGCTGGCGTCCTGCACGCTGGTACGGGCGCCGATGCGGATACGATGCATGTCGCCGCGGATCACCGTCAGCGGCCAGACCGAGCTGTCGTCACCGATCTCGACATCGCCGATGACCACCGCGCTGCGGTCGACGAAGGCACGTTCACCAAGGCGCGGCGTGTGCTGCTGGTAAGTGCGGATGGCCATGAATAGGAAACCTCTCTAAGGCTAATTAGCTGCGGGCGACGGCGATTGTAATTAAGATGGTCCGGTGTTTCTTCTGCCAAGGTGTCTAACCGTGAGTGCGAACAACCCGCTTCTGCAGTCCTATGACCTGCCGCCCTTCTCGGCGATCCGCGCCGAGCACGTGCTGCCGGCGATTGAACAGATCCTGGCCGACAACCGCAATGCCATTGCCGAAATTCTCAAGACCCAGGGCCGCAACCCGAGCTGGGCCGGGCTGGTTCTGGCCATGGACGAGCTCAATGACCGCCTCGGCGCGGCCTGGAGCCCTGTCAGCCACCTCAACGCCGTGTGCAACAGCGCCGAATTGCGTGAAGCCTACGAGGCCTGCCTGCCGGCCCTGAGCGCCTACTCCACCGAACTGGGCCAGAACCGCGAACTGTTCCAGGCCTACGAGGCGCTGGCCGCCGGCCCCGAGGCCGCCCACTTCGATGTGGCGCAAAAGACCATCATCGAGCACGCCCTGCGCGACTTCCGCCTGTCGGGTATCGACCTGCCGCCGGAGCAGCAAAAGCGTTATGCCGAAGTGCAGAGCAAGCTGTCCGAGCTGGGCAGTCGCTTCTCCAACCAGCTGCTCGACGCGACCCAGGCCTGGACCAAGCACGTCACCGACGAATCCGCCCTCGCCGGCCTGACCGATTCGGCCAAGGCGCAGATGGCCGCTGCCGCCCAGGCCAAGGGGCTCGACGGTTGGCTGATCAGCCTGGAGTTCCCCAGCTACTACGCGGTGATGACCTACGCCGAGGACCGCGCCCTGCGCGAAGAGGTCTACGCCGCCTACTGCACCCGCGCCTCCGACCAGGGCCCGAATGCCGGCCAGTTCGACAACGGCCCGGTGATGCGCGAGATCCTCGACCTGCGCCAGGAACTGGCCGAACTGCTCGGCTTCGCCAACTTCGCCGAACTGAGCCTGGCGACCAAGATGGCCGAATCCAGTGACCAGGTGCTGGGCTTCCTGCGCAACCTGGCGCAGCGCAGCAAACCGTACGCCGCCCAGGACCTGGCCCAGCTCAAGGCCTACGCCGCCGAGCAAGGCTGCGCCGACCTGCAAAGCTGGGACAGCGGTTTCTACGGGGAAAAGCTGCGCGAACAGCGCTACAGCGTTTCCCAGGAAACCCTGCGTGCCTACTTCCCGATCGACAAGGTGCTGTCGGGCCTGTTCGCCATCGTCCAGCGCCTGTACGGCATCGAGATCGCCGAGCAGAAGGGCTTCGACACCTGGCACCCGGACGTGCGCCTGTTCGAGATCAAGGAAAACGGCCAGCATGTCGGCCGCTTCTTCTTCGACCTTTACGCCCGCGCCAACAAGCGTGGCGGCGCCTGGATGGACGGCGCCCGCGACCGTCGTCGCACTGCCGACGGCGTGCTGCAAAGCCCGGTGGCCAACCTGGTGTGCAACTTCACCCCGGCCGCGCCCGGCAAGCCGGCGCTGCTGACCCACGATGAAGTGACCACCCTGTTCCACGAATTCGGTCATGGCCTGCACCACCTGCTGACCCGCATCGAGCATGCCGGCGTGTCCGGCATCAACGGCGTGGCCTGGGATGCGGTGGAGCTGCCGAGCCAGTTCATGGAGAACTGGTGCTGGGAGCCGGAAGGCCTGGCGCTGATCTCCGGCCATTACGAAAGCGGCGAACCGCTGCCGCAGGACCTACTGGAGAAAATGCTCGCAGCGAAGAACTTCCAGTCCGGCCTGATGATGGTCCGCCAGCTGGAGTTCTCCCTGTTCGACTTCGAACTGCATGCCAGCCACGGCGATGGCCGCAGCGTGCTGGAAGTGCTCGAAGGCGTGCGCGACGAGGTCTCGGTCATGCGTCCGCCGGCGTACAACCGGTTCCCCAACAGTTTCGCGCACATCTTCGCGGGCGGTTATGCCGCCGGTTACTACAGCTACAAATGGGCTGAAGTGCTGTCGGCCGACGCCTTCTCGCGCTTCGAGGAAGAAGGCGTGCTCAACGCCGAGACCGGCCGTGCCTTCCGCGAAGCGATCCTGGCCCGCGGTGGTTCCCGGGAGCCGATGTTGCTGTTCGTCGACTTCCGTGGTCGCGAGCCCTCCATCGACGCCCTGCTGCGCCACAGCGGCCTGAGCGAGGACCTGGCGGCATGACCACGACCAAGAAGCGCTTTATCGCCGGTGCGGTCTGCCCGGCCTGCAGCGAGCCGGACAAACTGATGATGTGGAGCGTGGACGGCACGCCGCACCGCGAGTGCGTGGCCTGCGGCTTCACCGACACCCTCAACGAGCAAGGGCTGTCGGTGCCGAAGGAGCTGGGTACGCGGGTCAACCAGGATGCGCTGAAACCAGCGAAACCTGCGGTGCAGACGGTGCAGTTTTTCCCGAATCCGAAGTTGAAGAAGCCTTCGGAATAATCCCGCGCCCTACAGCGTGGACCCTGTGGGAGCGGCGTCGCGACGGAAGGCGTGGACGACAAACCAAAACCTCTATACTGTATAAAAACACAGTATCGAGGTTTTTCGTCATGGTCACTCCGGTCCGCGGTCGCGGTACGGCCCATAACCCGCACAACCGCTTCGCCCCCAACCGCTCGGTGGTCGAGGACGATGGCTGGTACCAGGAAGTGCCCATGACCCAGGGCACCGAGATCCGCATCGAAACCGCGAAAACCATCATCACCCGCAACACCTCGCCGGACCTGCCCTTCGACCGTTCGATCAACCCCTATCGCGGCTGCGAGCATGGCTGCATCTACTGCTATGCGCGACCGAGCCACGCCTATTGGGACCTTTCCCCTGGCCTGGATTTCGAAACTCGGCTGATCGCCAAGACCAACGCCGCTGCCGTGCTGGAGCAGCAACTGTCGAAACCCGGCTATGTCTGCGCGCCGATCAACCTCGGTTCCAACACGGATCCCTACCAGCCCATCGAGCGCGAGCAGCAACTGACCCGGCGCCTGCTGGAAGTGCTGTTGCGCTACCGGCATCCGGTGACCGTCGTCACCAAGGGCTCGTTGATCCTGCGCGACCTCGATCTGCTCGGCGAGCTGGCGAAGCAGCGCCTGGTGTCGGTGATGATCAGCCTGACCACCCTCGATGATGAGCTGAAGCGCACCCTCGAGCCGCGTGCCGCGGCGCCGAAGGCGCGCTTGCGGGCGATCCGGGTGATGCGCGAGGCGGGAATTCCCGTGGGGTGCTGTGCTCGCCGATGATTCCGGCCATCAACGACAGCGAGCTGGAGCGTCTGCTCGAGGCGGCCAGCGAGGCCGGAGCATTGACCGCAGCCTACATGCTGCTGCGTTTGCCTTTGGAAGTGGCGCCGCTGTTCGAACAGTGGTTGCAGGACCATTATCCGCAGCGCGCGGCCCATGTTCTCAGCCTGGTCCGCCAGAGTCGCGGCGGAGAGCTCTACGACAGCCGTTTCGGCGCACGGATGCGCGGTGAAGGCGTATTCGCCGACCTGCTGGCGCAACGCTTCGACAAGGCTATTCGGCGCTACGGGCTCAACCGCCGGAGTGGCTATTCGCTGGATTGCTTGGCGTTCTGCCCGCCAGGCGGGCAGTTGTCATTGTTGTAAAAACAATAATGGCCATTGGCGATTAATGTTTTTTGATACCATGGAAATCCCGGCAAATGCTTCTGGAACGCCCGTTCTAGAGCCTTCGAATTCAGGTTGAGTTAAGTTTCGACACGTAGCGTACGAATTCAGGCAGACAGAAATGTGATTTGTTGACTACATCTGTAATCCAAGTGACGTAAGCCTGTCTGAATCCTAACCCGGTAAAATGGACTTACCTACGAACCTGTCAAAGAGGATGCATCATGTCGAACAAGGAACCCTCTCCGACCGGCCCGGCTACCCCTGAAGCCGAGACTGCCGATGGCGCTCTGAAACATATCGTTGATGGCTTTCTGCGTTTCCATCACGAAGTCTTCCCTGAACAGGAAGAGCTGTTCAAGAAACTGGCCACGGCGCAGAAGCCGCGTGCCATGTTCATTACCTGCGCCGACTCGCGGATCGTTCCCGAACTGATTACCCAGAGTTCTCCCGGCGACCTGTTCGTGACCCGCAACGTGGGCAACGTGGTTCCGCCCTACGGGCAGATGAACGGCGGCGTCTCGACGGCGATCGAGTACGCGGTCATGGCCCTGGGCGTGCACCACATCATCATCTGCGGTCACTCCGATTGCGGTGCGATGCGTGCGGTACTCAACCCGCAGTCGCTGGAGAAGATGCCGACGGTCAAGGCCTGGCTGCGCCACGCCGAAGTGGCCCGCACCGTGGTCGAGGACAACTGCCAGTGCGGCACCGAGCACGAGAGCATGCAGGTCCTGACCCGCGAGAACGTCATCGCCCAGCTCCACCACTTGCGCACCCACCCATCGGTGGCTTCGCGCCTGGCGGCTGGCCAGTTGTATATCCACGGCTGGATCTACAACATCGAAACCAGCGAAATCTCCGCCTACGATGCCGAAAGCGATGCCTTCCTGCCGCTGACCCGCGGCGCGCCGATTCCAAGCGCTACCCCGAAAGGCCGCTACTGAGCCTTTTTCGCAACACCTGAAAATCGCTGACGCAACCCACCACGGCCCGCTGCCCGCGGCGCCGTGGCGGGGCGTCGGCTGCCTTTGAAAACGTTTTGATGCCTTGCCGCAGCGTCGGCGGTTTCCGGCTGCCCGCGATTCGGGCGGCGCCCCGACGCCTGCGTAAAAGAGTGGCCAGAGGAATGGCCTGAAAAAAGGAGAACAGGATGAACATGACGCATTTCAAAGCGGCGCTGCCGCGGGACCTGCTGGCTTCGGTAGTGGTGTTCCTGGTGGCGCTTCCGCTGTGCATGGGGATCGCCATCGCTTCTGGCATGCCGCCGGCCAAGGGCTTGGTCACCGGCATCGTCGGCGGTCTGCTGGTGGGCTGGCTGGCCGGCTCGCCGCTGCAGGTCAGCGGGCCGGCGGCGGGGTTGGCGGTGCTGGTCTTCGAACTGGTACGGACCCACGGCATGGCGATGCTCGGGCCTATCCTGCTGCTGGCGGGATTGCTGCAATTGCTCGCCGGGCGCTTGCGCCTGGGCTGCTGGTTCCGGGTTACGGCGCCGGCGGTGGTGTACGGCATGCTCGCGGGTATCGGTGTGTTGATCGTGTTGTCCCAGGTGCATGTGATGTTCGATAGCTCGCCGCTGCCGTCAGGCCTCGAAAACCTCCTCGGTTTCCCCGCCGTGGTGAGTGCGTCGCTGCCGTTCGAGTCTGCCGGCAACGGCTGGCAGGCCGGGGCAATCGGGCTGGGTACCATCGCGGTGATGTGGGGCTGGGAGCGCTTCAAGCCGACAACCCTGCGCTTCGTTCCCGGTGCCCTGCTCGGTGTGAGCGCGATGACCCTGCTGAGCATCGGCCTGGATCTTGGCGTGAACCGCGTGGAAGTACCGGCCAACCTCAGTGAAGCCATCGACTGGCTGCGCCCGGCCGATCTCATGGCCCTGGCCGATCCGGCCCTGCTGGTCGCCGCCTTCGCCCTGGCCTTTATCGCCAGTGCCGAGACCCTGCTTTCGGCAGCGGCCGTGGACCGCATGCACAGTGGCCAGCGCTCGGATTTTGACCGCGAATTATCGGCGCAGGGTGTCGGCAACATGATTTGTGGTGTGCTCGGCGCGTTGCCGATGACCGGCGTGATCGTGCGCAGCTCGGCCAACGTCCAGGCCGGTGCCAAGACCCGCCTTTCGGCGATCTTCCATGGCCTGTGGCTGCTGGCCTTCGTCGTGCTGCTGGGTAGCGTGCTGCAGCAGATTCCCGTGGCAAGCCTGGCCGGCGTACTGGTATTCACCGGGGTCAAGCTGGTGGACCTGAAGGCGTTTCGCGGCCTGGGCCGCTATGGACGCATGCCGATGTTCGTCTATGCGGCCACGGCGCTGGCCATCGTCTTCACCGACCTGCTGACCGGCGTGCTGCTGGGCTTTGCCCTGACCCTGGTGAAGCTGGCGCTGAAGGCGGCGCGGCTGAAGATCAGCGTCACCAGCCTGGAGCGCGAGGGCCATATGGAACTGCGCCTGAGTGGTGCCGCCACCTTCCTCAAGGTCCCGGCCCTGACCCAGGCACTGGATGGCATTCCGCCAGGGACCACCCTGCATGTGCCACTGGCCAACCTGAGCTATATCGACCATGCCTGTCTTGAGCTGCTGGAAGACTGGGGACGGGCCAATGCCAGCAACGGCTCGTCGCTGGTGATCGAGTCGCGTCGCCTGAAACGGCGTGTCGAAGGACGCGTAAGGACCACGGTGGGCCTCGGTACCTGAGCCTGACCTGACGACCAACGGCACCGCCCTGCTGATCGCGCACATTGCAGGCGGTGCCATCACTCACCTACTATCAAGAATCAATACCATTTGCATCCTCCTGCGCGGATCCTTCATGTCCTCCCCTGCCCAGACCCTCTACGTTAAACATTCCCCCTGGCTGCTGCTGTTCCTGCGTCGCCGCCTCGGCAATGGCTGGGATGCCGCGGATCTGCTGCATGACACCTTCCTGCGCGTGCTGCGCCGGCCGCTCGAGTTCGACAACCAGACCGGCGAACGTTCCTACCTGGCGACCATCGCCAAGGGCCTGTGCATCGATCACTGGCGCCGCGCCCAACTGGAAAGGGCCTGGCGCGAAAGCCTGGTGGCCCGGCCCGAGGCAGTCCAGCCTTCCGCCGAGCATACGGCCTTGCTGATCGAGACCCTGGCGGAAGTGGATGCCATGCTGATGCGCCTGCCTGCCAAGGTTCGCGAGGCGTTTCTGATGGCCCAGGTCGAGGGCATCACCTACGGGGTGATCGCCGAACGGCTGGAGGTCAGCGAGCGCATGGTCAAGAAATACATGGCCCAGGCGTTCCTGCATTGTGCCGTGCTCGAAGCCGAGCTCGACGGCGTGCTGGTGGAGTAAGGCGATGCGAGCAACCCATGAAAAGCTCAGCCACGCCAGCCTTGAACATGCCGCCCAGTGGTATGTGCGGCTACTGGAAGAAGGCGACCAGAACGGCGTTCGCGAACAGTGGCAGTCCTGGCTTGACCAGCATGCCGAACACCAGGCTGCCTGGCGCTATATGGAGCGCGTCGGCGAGCGCTTCGCACCGCTGCGCAGCGAAGGCGAGCGCGCTGGCCGGGTACTGCGCGAACGACATCCGGCACGCCTGGGCCGCCGGCAGACGGTGAAGTCCATGCTGGTGCTGGCGCTGGGCTCGATGGCCGGCTTCGGTGGCTGGCAGGCCGCCTCGCGCAATGGCTGGACCGCCGACCTGCATACCGGCACGGGCGAGAACCGCAAGATCGCGCTGGCCGACGGCAGCACCCTGTGGCTGGGTGCGCAAACGGCGGTCGATACCCGCTTCGATGCCCGCCAGCGCCTGCTGGACCTGCGTTTCGGCGAGGTCCTGCTGCACTCGACGGTGCAGGACCGCCGCCCACTGCTGATGGAAACCGGCGCCGGCCTGTTGCAGATGGCGGCAACGCCGGTCCGCGTCGCGCTGCGCTACGCCGAGGGCAATGCCCGGCTCAGCGTGTACCAGGGCCAGGTCGAGCTTTTCACCCGTACGGGCAGCCGCACGCTGGTCGAGGCTGGGCAGCGCGTCGATTTCTCGGCTTTGGCCATCTCGCCTGCTGCGCCGGTCCAGGCTGCTGGCGAGTCCTGGATCCGCAACCGGCTGACTGCCGAGGCCATGCCACTGGCCGATCTGATCGATGCGCTGGGTCGCTATCGCCCCGGTCATCTCGGCCTGCATCCGGAGCTGGCCAGCCTCGCGGTGATGGGCACCTTCCCCCTCGATGACACTGACCACGCCCTGCGTCTGCTGGAAGCGGCGCTGCCGATCCGGGTCAAGCGCATGACCGACTGGTGGGTAACGGTCGAGCCCGCCTGAATTTTTTTCGCCGGGCGGTTCCCTTTTTTGCGCGTCGTCCGGTTCAACCGCAGAACCCTCTCATTGACCCCATGAACACAACAGGGACTGCCATGTCGTCGCCCCGCTCCTGCGTATTGGCCCTCGTGCCGATGACTTTCCTCACCTTCGCTCCGCTGGCCCTGCTGCCTGCCGCCGTCCAGGCCGCCCAGGCCAGCACCCGGGTGCAGACCTTCCATGTCGCGGCCGGCAGCCTGAGCGCCGTGCTCAATGACTTCAGCAGCCAGGCCGGGATCTACCTGGCGGGCAGCGACAACCTTGCGGCCGGCAAGCGCAGCGCCGGGCTGGACGGTGACTACAGCGTCGAACAGGCGCTGTTGCTGTTGCTCGGTGGCTCGGGGCTGGTGGCCGTACCGCAGGGGGCCGGTGGCTACGTGCTGCAGCCAGCGCCGCAAGGTGACTCGGTGCAGCTCGACGCCACCTCGATCAACGCCCAAGGCCTGGCCGACAGCTACGGCCAGGACGACAAGGGCTACCGTGCAACCCATTCAGCGACGGCGAGCAAGACCAGCACCGCCCTGGCCGATACCCCGCGTTCGGTGTCGGTGGTCACCCGCCAGCGCATGGAAGACCAGCAGTCCCAGAGCCTGACCGAAGTGCTCGGCTATGTGCCGGGCATCTTCGCCCCGCCGTTCGCGGCCGGTGACGGCGGCGCCGGCGACCTGTTCTTCATCCGTGGCTTCAACGCCACCGACTATGGCTACGGCTTGCTGCGCGACGGCCTGCGGGTGCAGGGCAACCGCTACGACACCACCAGCGAGCCTTACGGCCTTGAGCGCATCGAAGTGTTCCGCGGCCCGACCTCGATCCTCTACGGCGAAAACGCGCCGGGTGGTGTCGTCAATATGGTCAGCAAGCGGCCCACGGCCGAGTCGCGTGGCGAGGTGCAGCTGAGCTACGGCTCCAACGAGCGCCGCCAGTTGGGCATCGACGTGTCCGGACCGCTGACGGACAACGGCAATGTGCTGGGCCGCCTGGTGCTGCTCGGGCGCAAGTCGGGGACCCAGGTCGACCATCAGCCGGATGACCGGATCTACATCGCGCCGTCCCTGACCCTGAACTTCGATGAACAGAACGACCTGACCCTGCTGGCCACCTACCAGCGCGACCGCACCCTTATGGAGTTGGGCTATCCGGCTGCCGGCACCCTGCTGCACAACCCCAATGGCAAGATCAGCAAGCACGCCCTGCTGGGCAATCCGGACTGGGACAACTTCGAGCGCGAAGTCTGGACCCTTGGCTACGAATTCCATCATCAGTTCAACGATGACTGGCAGTACCGGCAGAACTCGCGCTACATGCAATCGCGCATCGACCGCCAGGAAATCTGGCCGGGCAACCTGGACAATGGCGGTTTCGGCACCACCGTGACCAACACCGCCTATGACCGCTACAACAAGTCCATCGCCTACTCGCTGGACAACCAGGTCGAGGGCCACTTCGACCTCGGTGCGCTGGAGAACACCCTGCTGGTCGGTGCCAGCCTCGACCGTACCTCGTTCAACCAGGACTGGAACGCCGGCTTCGGTGGCCGGGTGAACGTGTTCGATCCGGTCTATACCGGCGACCCGGTGACGTCCACGCGGGTGCAGGACGCGCTGCTGGAACAGACCATGTATGGCGTCTACAGCCAGATCCAGACCCGCCTGGACAACTGGGTCATGCTGCTCGGCGGGCGCTATGACCGGGTCAACAGCGAGTACCGCAACCGTCGCGGCACCCTCAATGCGCCTGCCGATCTCGACTACTGGGACGGCCAGTTCACCTGGCAGACCGGGCTGATGTACCAGTTCGACAACGGCGTCTCGCCCTATGTCAGCTACTCCACCGCCTACAACCCGACCCAGCAGGTGTCGAGTGCGTCCGGCCCGCTGGACCCGACGCTCAGCGAGCAGTACGAAGTGGGATTGAAGTACGAGCCCAAGGGCTGGAACACCCTGGTCAGTGCCTCGGTCTACGACCTGCGCAAAAAGGATGACTCGCTCTACGACAGTGTCACCGGCGACTACCGCAATGTCGGACGCAGCCGGGCCAAGGGTGTGGAGCTGGAGCTGAACAGCGACATCACCGCCAACATCAACGTGACGGCGGCCTACACCTACACCGACTCGCGGGTGACCAAGGACGTGGCGGGGTCGTTGCTGGAGGATCATCAGGTGACTGGCGTACCACGCAACCAGGCGTCGGTATGGGGGACCTACCGCTTCCTCGACGGACAGCTGAAAGGGCTGAAGCTGGGCGCGGGCGTGCGCCACTTCGACAGCACCTTCGCCTACACCAGCCCATCGCTGTACGGGAAGCTGGATACCGGTGACGTGACCCTGGTGGATGCGACCGTCGGCTATCAGCTGAATGCGCATTGGTCGGCGGAGGTAAACGCACGCAACCTGTTCGACCAGGAGTACGTGGCCGGTTGCAACAATGCCGGGCGTTGCTACTGGGGTGAAGAGCGGACGGTACTGGGGACGGTCAGTTACAACTGGTAAGAGGGTTGGGTCAGCCTGGACATCTGAGGTTGTCCTTGCTGGCCCTATCGCTGGCAAGCCAGCTCCCACAGGGTCAGCACAGGCCTTAAGACTTGTGCAGTAACTGTGGGAGCTGGCTTGCCAGCGATGAGGCCATCAGCCTCGAAAAGGAAATATCAGGCAGGTTGCTGCTGACCCAGCTCCAACCCCACCCCAAGTTGCCGCGACAGGCAAGGCCAGCGTTTCCACGCCGCGCCGGTTTCAGGGCTGCTCAGCTTCTCGCGATAGGCTTCCACCGATTCCAGGGCGAAGCTCTCGTCGTCGAGCATGTTGTCCAGGGAGTGATGGACCACTTCATCCAGCTGGTTGGCGAATTCCTCGCCGATGAGTTGATGGGCAATCAGGTTGGCAACCGTGGTGTCCAGAGGGATCAGCGGCTGCTGGAAATGCTTGATGTACAGGTCGTTGACTTCTTCCACCAGGCGGTGCGCCAGGTAGGCTTCGTCCAGCAGGCTGTCCAGGCCGACATGCCCGGTCATGATCTGCGGCGGGGTGATGAAATACGCTTCGGCGATTTTCAGCACCGGTTTGATCTGCGATTCGATTCCGGCTTCGCGGGCAACGGTATTGGCGGCTTCCAGCAGCTCGGGTACCTGATCGATGTAGGCGTTGACGAAACGGTTCAACGCACCCTGGGCATCCTGCTCGGGCAACTGGATCAGCGGGTGAAGGTGGGGCAATTGCACTGCAAGTTGGGATTTTAGTTGGCCGGTCTTGGCCTCGTGTTCTTGTGCTTGAGTGATCTGCTCGCGCAATGCGGCAATGTTCATGACAACTCCAGGGACAGCCAGTGACAAAACGGAAACCACTAAATTAGTCCTATTTTGTTATCGCCTAAGACGTATTTCTCATAACGCTTATGCATTTTTGCCTGCTTGCGTTATATCACTGTGCCATCATCCTTATAAGTCAATGTCTTACAGCATTTCGCGCTGATCGCTTAAGGCGCGCCAGTCCTTTTCCGCCGCGTCGTTGCGCGCTTTCGACCCCTGTCTATACTCCGGTTTGAATGAAGTCTGGCTGATGAGGCCCCGCCTGTAGTGCAGCGGGGGCCGCCGTCGAAGTCCGCAGTCTTGACGCCGTGCCCCCTGCCGTAGGCCCCGCCTCCGGGATAACAAGAACGATAAGGGGAACCCGCAATGAAGCGACATCCACACGCCTGGATGGGGCTGCTGCTGTGGTCGGCGATCGCTCCGGCGCAGGCCGCCTGGACCGTGAACATGGCCCCGGGGGCGACCGAAGTCAGCAATGCCGTGTTCGACCTGCACATGACCATCTTCTGGATCTGCGTGGTGATCGGCCTCGTGGTATTCGGTGCGATGTTCTGGTCGATGATCATCCACCGTCGTTCCACCGGCCAGCAGCCCGCGCATTTCCACGAGCACACCTGGGTGGAAATCATGTGGACCGTGGTGCCCTTCCTGATCCTGGTGGCCATGGCCATTCCGGCGACCAAAACGCTGATCGATATCTACGATGCCAGCGAATCGGACGTGGATATCCAGGTCACCGGTTACCAGTGGAAATGGCACTACAAATACCTGGGCCAGGATGTCGAGTTCTTCAGCAACCTGGCGACGCCCGCCGAGCAGATCCACGGCAAGGCGCCCAAGGACGAACACTACCTTCTCGAAGTCGATCAGCCGCTGGTGTTGCCGGTGGGTGCCAAGGTGCGCTTCCTGGTGACCGCCGCCGACGTGATCCACTCCTGGTGGGTACCGGCCTTCGCGGTCAAGCGCGACGCCATTCCCGGCTTCGTCAACGAGGCCTGGACCCGGGTCGAGAAACCCGGCATCTACCGCGGCCAATGCACCGAGCTGTGCGGCAAGGACCACGGTTTCATGCCGGTGGTGGTCGAGGTCAAGTCCAAGGAGGACTACGACGCCTGGCTTGGCGAGCGCAAGGCCGAGGCGGCCAAGCTGAAGGAGCTGACCAGCAAGGAATGGACGCTCGAAGAGCTGGTCGAGCGCGGCGACAAGGTCTACCACACCACCTGCGTCGCCTGTCACCAGGCCGAAGGCCAGGGCCTGCCGCCGATGTTCCCGGCGCTCAAGGGCTCGAAGATCGCCACCGGCCCGAAAGAAGATCACTTGAACCTGGTGTTCCACGGCAAGCCCGGCACCGCCATGGCGGCGTTCGGCAAGCAACTCTCGGAAGTCGATCTGGCCGCCGTCGTCACCTACGAACGCAACGCCTGGGGCAACAACAAGGGCGACATGGTCACGCCGAAAGACGTGCTGGCGATCAAGCAGGCGGAAAGCAAATGAGCCGAGGAGACAGGACATGAGCACAGTGATCGACGACCACGGTCATGCCGGGCATGACCATGCCCACGGCCCGGCCAAGGGCCTGATGCGCTGGGTGCTGACGACCAACCACAAGGACATCGGCTCGATGTACCTGTGGTTCGCCTTCTGCGCCTTCCTGCTGGGCGGCTCCTTCGCCATGGTGATCCGCGCCGAGCTTTTCCAGCCCGGGCTGCAGATCGTCCAGCCGGAATTCTTCAACCAGATGACCACCATGCACGGCCTGGTGATGGTCTTCGGCGCGGTGATGCCGGCCTTCGTGGGCCTGGCCAACTGGATGATCCCGTTGATGATCGGCGCCCCGGACATGGCCCTGCCGCGGATGAACAACTTCAGCTTCTGGTTGCTGCCGGCTGCCTTCGGCCTGCTGGTCTCGACCCTGTTCATGCCCGGTGGCGGGCCGAACTTCGGCTGGACCTTCTACGCACCGCTCTCGACCACCTACGCGCCGGAAAGCGTGACCTTCTTCATCTTCGCGATTCACCTGATGGGCATCAGTTCGATCATGGGCGCGATCAACGTGATCGCCACCATTCTCAACCTGCGCGCCCCCGGCATGACCCTGATGAAGATGCCGCTGTTCGTCTGGACCTGGCTGATCACCGCGTTCCTGCTGATCGCGGTGATGCCGGTGCTGGCCGGGGTGGTGACCATGATGCTGATGGATATCCACTTCGGCACCAGCTTCTTCAGCGCCGCCGGTGGCGGTGACCCGGTGCTGTTCCAGCATGTGTTCTGGTTCTTCGGGCATCCCGAGGTGTACATCATGATCCTGCCGGCCTTCGGCGCGGTCAGCTCGATCATCCCGGCGTTCTCGCGCAAGCCGCTGTTTGGCTACACCTCGATGGTCTACGCCACCGGGGCGATCGCCTTCCTGTCGTTCATCGTCTGGGCGCACCACATGTTCGTGGTCGGTATCCCGGTGGTGGGCGAGCTGTTCTTCATGTACGCCACCATGCTGATCGCCGTGCCCACCGGGGTGAAGGTGTTCAACTGGGTGAGCACCATGTGGGAAGGCTCGCTGACCTTCGAGACACCGATGCTGTTCGCCATCGCCTTCGTCATCCTGTTCACCATCGGCGGGTTCTCCGGGTTGATGCTGGCCATCGCCCCGGCGGACTTCCAGTACCACGACACCTACTTCGTGGTCGCCCACTTCCACTACGTGCTGGTGCCGGGTGCGATCTTCGGCATCTTCGCCTCGGCCTATTACTGGCTGCCCAAGTGGACCGGGCACATGTACGACGAGACCCTCGGCAAGCTGCATTTCTGGCTGTCGTTCGTCGGCATGAACCTGGCGTTCTTCCCGATGCACTTCGTCGGCCTTGCCGGCATGCCGCGGCGGATCCCGGACTACAACCTGCAGTTCGCCGACTTCAACATGATCAGCTCGATCGGCGCCTTCATGTTCGGCACTACCCAGTTGCTGTTCCTGTTCATCGTCATCAAGTGCATCCGCGGCGGCGAGCCGGCGCCGGCCAAGCCGTGGGACGGCGCCGATGGCCTGGAGTGGACGATTCCGTCGCCGGCGCCCTACCACACCTTCCAGACGCCGCCGGAAGTGAAATAAAGGAGGGCCGCGGTCATGAGCGAGGGCATCTCGATCAAGCGCCTGGTCAGCCGCCTGCTGATGCTGGCGGTGGTGATGTTCGCCTTCGGCTTCGCCCTGGTGCCGATCTACGACGTGATGTGCCGGGCCTTCGGCATCAATGGCAAGACCGGCGGGCAATACCAGGGTACGCAGCAGGTGGACCCGGCGCGTTCGGTGAAGGTGCAGTTTCTCTCGACCAACGCCATCGACATGGTCTGGGACTTCTACTCCACCGCCGACCAGATCGACGTCAACCCGGGGGCGGTGAACCAGATGATCTTCGTCGCCCACAACCCTACCGACAAACCCATGACCGCCCAGGCCATCCCGAGCATTTCCCCGGCCGAGGCGGCGGCGTATTTCCACAAGACCGAATGCTTCTGCTTCAGCCAGCAGGTGTTGCAGCCGGGTGAACGCATCGAGATGCCGGTGCGGTTCATCGTTGACCGCGACCTGCCCAAGGATGTGAAACACCTGACCCTTGCCTACACGCTGTTCGATATCACCGCTCGCCAGCCGCCGGTCGCCCAGGTGACCCACCCGAACCCGCAGAGCGCCCGATAAGGAGAACAATCCATGGCCTCTCACGATCACTACTACGTCCCGGCGCAAAGCAAGTGGCCGATCATTGCCACCATCGGCATGTTCATCACGGTGTTCGGCCTCGCCACCTGGTTCAACGACATGAAAGCCGGGCGCGATAGCCACGGGCCGCTGATCTTCTTCGTCGGTGCGCTGTTCCTCGCCTACATGCTGTTCGGCTGGTTCGGCGCGGTGATCAAGGAAAGCCGTGCCGGCCTGTACAGCCCGCAGATGGACCGCTCGTTCCGTTGGGGGATGTCGTGGTTCATCTTTTCCGAGGTGATGTTCTTCATCGCCTTCTTCGGCGCGCTGTTCTATGTGCGGCACATGTCGGGGCCCTGGCTTGGCGGCGAAGGGGCCAAGGGCGTGGCGCACATGCTCTGGCCGAACTTCGAGTTCACCTGGCCGCTGCTGCATACGCCGGATCCGAAGCTGTTCCCGCCGCCCAGGGAAGTGATCGATCCATGGCACCTGCCGCTGATCAACACCATCCTGCTGGTCAGCTCCAGCGTGACCATCACCATCGCCCACCATGCCCTGCGCAAGGATCATCGCGGCCCGCTGAAATTCTGGCTGGCGCTGACCGTGGTCCTGGGCATCGCCTTCCTCGTCCTGCAGGCCTACGAGTACCACGAGGCCTACACCAAGCTTGGCCTGACCCTCGGTTCCGGGATCTACGGTGCGACCTTCTTCATGCTCACGGGCTTCCACGGTGCCCACGTGACCATGGGCACCCTGATCCTGTTCGTGATGTTGATGAGAGTGTTGAGGGGCCATTTCAACCCGGACAAGCACTTCGGCTTCGAGGCGGCCAGTTGGTACTGGCACTTCGTCGATGTGGTCTGGGTGGGGCTGTTCATCTTCGTCTACGTGCTGTGAAGGGAGGAATCACCAAGGGGCGTGCGACACCAGTTGGCCGCTGACGAAGCCCCAGGTGATCAGGCCCAGGGTCACGGCGGCCAGGCAGACACGGACGGTCAGGGCTTTGAGCAGGCGGGTGGAGTTCTCGTCGTCCTTGACCAGGAACACCAGGCCGCTGAAGAGGCTGGCGACGGTAGCCAGCAACATCACAACGATCGCGGCTTTGAGCATGGCGACATCTCCGGGGACGTGATGCATTCGAGTATAGCGGCAGCCTTCATGGGGGCTCGATGAGCGCCTTTCGTCCCGGCCTGGTGCCGACCCTGGTGGTGCTGGCGTTGCTGCCGGTGCTGGTCGGCCTGGGGTTCTGGCAGCTCGGTCGCGCCGAGCAGAAGCGTTCGCTGCTGAATGTGTATGCAGAGCGCGAGGTCGAGGCGCCCGTGCCAGCCGGGCAATTGCTGGAGGTCCAGGCTGATCCGGCCTACCGCCGCGTCCATCTGCATGGCCATTTCGACGGCCAGCACAGCATTCTCCTCGATAGCCGCATGCGCGACGGCAAGGCCGGCGTGGAGCTGTTGCAACCTTTCCTCGATGAGTCCAGCGGGCATTGGTGGCTGGTCAATCGCGGCTGGTTGCCATGGCCGGACCGGCGGGTACCGGCGAGCTTCGACACCCCGGCACACACCCTCGACCTGACGGCCTGGGTCTACATAGCCCCGGGCGCGAGCTTCCTGCTGCGCGCCGATGCGCCTGACGGCGACTTCCCGCGTCTGCTCAACAGCGCCGAGCCGGCGCACCTGTGGCAACAACTGGCCCGCGCCGGCTACCCCCACGAACTGCGCCTGGAGCCGGGGCCGGCGAGTTACCGGGTGGACTGGCCCCTGGTGCCCCTGGGCCCGGAAAAACACCTGGGCTACGCCGTGCAATGGTTTGCCCTGGCCACGGCCCTGATCGCGCTTTACCTCTACTTCGGTTGGCATCGACACAATAAAAAGGAGAAACCTCATGGGCGTCGCCACGGGTCCACTCGACATGTCTGAGGGCAGGCCACCAAGGAATCGTGCCAGGGGCCGCCTGCAACTGATCCTGATCCTGCTGGTGGTGATCGGGCCGATGATACTCGCCACCGGCATGTACAAATTGCAGTTCTGGGTGCCGGAGGGGCGCAGTTATCACGGCGAGATGATCGGTAACGGCCTGGGGCTGGCCGACCTAGGCGTGCAGGCTCCGGCCGAGCGCTGGCAACTGCTGGTCAGCGCGCCGAAGGACTGCAATGTCGATTGCCAGCAACTGGTCTACCTGGCCCGGCAAATCAACATCGGCCTGGGCCGCGATGCCAGCCGCGCCGGTCATGCCCTGGCCAGCGGCGAGCCGGTGAGCGGCGCCTACCTGTCCAGGCTGGAGAGCGAGTACCCGCAGCTCCAGCGCTATCCGCTGGATGCCACTCGCTATGGCGCGATCGCGCCGAACCGTAGCGAGGCGCAACTGTGGATCGTCGATCCCCACGGCAACCTGGTGCTGCGTTACGACGCGAAGGTCAAGGGCAAGGATGTGCTCAACGACCTGCGCCACCTGCTCAAACTGTCCAATATCGGCTAGGAGCCCGCCATGACCCGTCCCGGATATCGCCTTGCCGTATTCGCCACCGGACTGGCGCTGCTGGTGGTGCTGCTCGGTGCCTATACCCGCCTGACCCACGCCGGCCTTGGTTGCCCCGACTGGCCCGGTTGCTACGGCTTTATCAGCGTGCCCAAGACCGAGGCGCAACTGGCCCATGCCGAGCTGCATTTCCCCGATTCGCCGGTCGAAGCCCACAAGGGCCGCAACGAGATGGTCCACCGCTACTTCGCCGGCACCCTGGCCCTGGTGATCGCCATGCTGGCGGTGCAGGCGCTGCGCCGGCACGGGCGTGACGGGCAACCCTACCGCCTGCCGTTGCTGGTGCTTGGTGTGGTCGTCCTGCAAGCCGCCTTCGGTATGTGGACGGTAACCTTGCAACTGTGGCCGCAGGTGGTCACGGCGCACCTGTTGGGCGGGTTCGCGACCTTGAGCCTGCTGTTCCTGCTCAGCCTGCGCCTGTCCCGGGCCTATATGCCGCTGCCCGGGCTGCCGCGCAGGGTGCGCCGGCTGGCGGCCGGGGCGCTGATGCTGGTGATCGGGCAGATCGCCCTGGGCGGCTGGGTCAGCGCCAACTACGCGGCGGTGGCCTGCATCGACCTGCCTACCTGTCACGGTGAATGGTGGCCGCAGGCGGACTTCGCCAACGGCTTCCACCTGACCCAGCATATCGGCCCCAACTACCTCGGCGGCCAACTCGACAGCGAGGCGCGCACCGCCATCCATATCACCCACCGCCTCGGCGCGCTGCTGGTTACCTGCGTGCTGCTGGCCCTGGCCTGGCAACTGCACCGGGTCGGGTTGCGGCGGCTGGCGAAACTGGTGGTGGCGGCGTTGTTCCTGCAGGTTGGCCTAGGTATCAGCAACGTACTGTTCCACCTGCCACTGGTCGTGGCCGTAGCACACAACGCCGGTGGCGCCGGTCTCCTGTTGACCATGGTGCTGGTCAACTATCGCACCCGTCCGGCCCTGCAGCCACGGGCACGCAGGGTCAGTCCCGGCTGGCGGCTCACGCCGTTGCGCCTGGCCGGTGACTTTCACTACCTGGGAGGCAATCCATGGCAACGCACCTGAGTGAACGTCAGCTCGACACCGGCTGGCGCGACTACCTTGAGTTGACCAAGCCCAAGGTGGTGGTGCTGATGCTGATCACCTCGCTGGTCGGCATGTTCCTCGCTACCCGGGCGGGCGTACCGTGGACGGTGCTGCTGTTCGGCAACCTCGGCATCGGCCTGTGTGCCGGGGCGGCGGCGGCGGTCAACCATGTGGTGGATCGGCGCATCGATGCGCTGATGGCCCGTACCCACAAGCGGCCGCTGGCCGAGGGCCGGGTCGCTCCGGTTCCGGCGCTGCTGTTCGCGCTGTTGTTGGCGGTGCTTGGCATGGTGCTGCTGCTGACCTTCACCAACCCGCTCACCGCGTGGCTGACCCTGGCCTCGCTGCTCGGCTATGCGGTGGTCTACACCGGCTTTCTCAAGCGCGCCACGCCGCAGAATATCGTGATCGGCGGCCTGGCTGGTGCGGCCCCGCCACTGCTTGGCTGGGTGGCGGTCAGCGGTCATCTGAGCGCCGAACCGCTGCTGCTGGTGCTGATCATCTTTGCCTGGACCCCGCCGCATTTCTGGGCCTTGGCCATCCACCGCAAGGCCGAGTACGCCAAGGCGGATATCCCGATGCTGCCTGTCACCCACGGCGAGCACTACACCAAGGTGCATATCCTGCTCTACACCTGCGTATTGCTTGCGGTGAGCCTGCTGCCGTTCGCCATCCATATGAGTGGCCCGCTCTACCTTGCCTGCGCCGTGCTGCTGGGGCTGCGCTTCCTGCAGTGGGCCTGGGTGTTGTACCGTGGCGTTCGGCCGCACGCTGCGATCAAGACCTTCAAGTACTCTGTCTGGTACCTGTTCCTGCTCTTCATCGCGCTGCTCGTAGACCATTACCTGTTGTTGAATCTATGACTCGAACCCAGAAAACCGTCTTTATCCTCGTTGCCCTCGTCGCGTTGATTCTCGGGCTGACCATCAACAAGGTGCTCAACGGCCGTGGCCAGGGCAACCCGACCGAACTGATCGACGCCGGCATCATCCTGCTGCCGCAAAGCCGTGCGGTGCCGGAGCTGGAAATGAGCGACGAGAACGGCCAGCCGGTGCGGGTCGATCAGTTGAAGGGCAAGTGGTCGCTGGTGTTCTTCGGCTATACCTTCTGCCCGGATATCTGCCCGACTACGCTGGCGCAGTTGCGCCAGGTGAAGAGCGAGCTGCCGAAGGACGCGCTGGAGCGGTTGCAGGTGGTGCTGGTCAGCGTCGATCCGAACCGTGATACACCGGCCCAGCTCAAGCAATACCTGGGCTATTTCGACAAGGATTTCCGCGGCCTGACCGGCTCGCTGGAGGCGACGCAGAAGCTGGCCAATGCCCTGAGTATCCCGTTCATTCCGGCCGATACCAGCAAGCCGGGGTATACCGTGGATCACAGCGGCAACCTGGCCCTGATCGGACCGGATGGGGCGCAGCGGGGGTTCATTCGGGCGCCGTTCAACAACCAGAAGCTGGTGGCGCAATTGCCGGGGTTGGTGAAGCGGGATTGAGGTGGGGGATTTGAGGGCCTCATCGCTGGCAAGCCAGCTCCCACAGGTTGTGGGAGCTGGCTTGCCAGCGATGAGGCCCTCAAGAGCGATAGAGAACTATCAGAACGCCGGAATCACCGCGCCCTTGTATTTCTCCTGGATGAACTGCTTCACCTCAGGCGAGTGCAGGGCACCGACCAGCTTCTTGATGGCATCGGAGTCCTTGTCGTTCGGACGAGCCACCAGGATGTTCACGTAAGGCGAGTCGGCACCTTCGATGACCAGGGCGTCTTTCTCCGGGTTCAGCTTGGCTTCCAGCGCGTAGTTGGTGTTGATCAGCGCCAGGTCGACCTGGGTCAGCACGCGCGGCAGGGTGGCGGCTTCCAGTTCGCGGATTTTCAGGTTTTTCGGGTTCTCGGCGATGTCCTTCGGCGTCGACAGGATGTTCGAGGCGTCCTTGAGCTTGATCAGGCCAGCCTTCTGCAGCAGCAAGAGGGCACGGCCGCCGTTGGTGGCGTCGTTCGGGATCACCACGTTGGCGCCCGACGGGATCTCGTCCAGCTTCTTGTACTTGCTGGAGTAGGCACCCAGCGGCTCGATGTGTACGCCGGCAACGCTCACCAGGTTGGTGCCCTTGCCCTTGTTGAACTCATCCAGGTACGGCTGGTGCTGGAAGAAGTTGGCGTCCAGGCGGCCTTCCGCGACCTGTACGTTGGGCTGGATGTAGTCGGTGAAGACCTTTACTTTCAGGTCCACGCCTTCCTTGGCCAGGGTCGGCTTGACGAATTCGAGGATCTCCGCGTGCGGCACCGCGGTGGCGGCGACGCTCAGGGTTTCCGCGGCGTTGGCGGCGGCAGTGGTGGAAAGGGCCGCGAACGCGGCGACGGCAGCGAACAGCTTTTTCATTGCATCACTCCTTGAGGGAGCCGCTCGGCCCCCGATGTGTCGGTCACGCCGACCCTTTACTTACGGGAAAAATGGACGACCAGTTTGTCGCCAATGCTCTGCAGAACTTGAACCAGGATCAGCAGCAGGACCACGGTGACGATCATCACGTCGGTCTGGAAGCGCTGGTAGCCGAAGCGGATCGCCAGGTCACCCAAACCGCCTGCGCCCACCACGCCGGCCATGGCGGTGTAGGACACCAGGGTGATGGCGGTGACGGTGATCGCGGCGAAGATGCCCGGCCGCGCCTCCGGCAGCAGCGCATTCATGATGATCTGCCGGGTGGTCGCGCCCATGGACTGGGTGGCCTCGATGATGCCGCGATCCACCTCGCGCAGCGCGGTTTCCACCAGGCGCGCGAAGAACGGCGTGGCCCCCACTACCAGCGGCGGAATGGCCCCGGCGACGCCCAGCGAGGTGCCGGTGATCAGCACGGTGACCGGGATCATCACGATCAGCAGGATGATGAACGGCAGCGAGCGAAGGATGTTCACCACCAGCGACAGCACGGCGTAGATCCCCTTCTGCTCGAACATCTGCCGCGGGCCGAACATGAACAGCAAAACGCCCAGGGGCAGGCCCAGCAACACGGTGAAGAACAGCGAACCGAACAGCATGATGAAGGTGTCGCCGGTGGCCAGCCAGATCTCGGACCAGTCCACGTTGGCGAAGAAATTCAGGGCGTCCATCAGCGCAATACCTCCATATGAACGTCAGCCGCGGTGAAGCGGGCGAAGGCCGCTTCCATGTCGCCGCCGGTGACGGCCAGGGTCAGTTGCCCGTATGGAGTGTCCTTGATGCGGTCGATGCGGCCGGCCAGGATGCTGTAGTCGACGCCCGTCTCGCGGGCCACGGTGCCCAGCAGCGGCGCGTAGGTGGCATCGCCCTGGAAGGTCAGGCGCACGATGCGCCCCGGGACGTGGGCGAAGTCGTCGCGCTGTTCGGCTTCATCCACCTGCTCGTCTTCCTGGACGAAGCGCCGGGTGGTCGGGTGCTTGGGATGCAGGAAGACATCGGCAACCGGGCCCTGCTCGACGATCTGCCCGGCGTCCATCACCGCGACGTGGTCGCAGACCCGGCGGATCACGTCCATTTCATGGGTGATCAGGACGATGGTCAGCTTCAGCTCGCGGTTGATCTCGGCCAGCAGTTGCAGGACGGAGGCGGTGGTCTGCGGGTCGAGGGCGCTGGTGGCCTCGTCGCACAGCAGGATCTTCGGCCGGGTCGAAAGGGCACGGGCGATGCCGACGCGCTGTTTCTGCCCGCCGGACAGTTGCGCCGGGTACTTTTTCGCATGCTCGGACAGACCGACGCGTTGCAGCAGTTCGGCGACCCGGGCGTCGATCTCCTTGCGCGACAGTTCGCCGGCCAGGGTCAGCGGCAGGCCGACGTTGTCGGCGACGGTCTTGGAGGCCAGCAGGTTGAAGTGCTGGAAGATCATCCCGACCTGCTGGCGGAAGCCGCGCAGCTGGTTGGCATCGAAGGCGGTGACGTCCTCGCCATCGATGATGATCTTGCCGCCGCTTGGCGCTTCCAGGCGGTTGATCAGGCGCAGCAGGGTGCTTTTGCCGGCACCGGAGTGGCCGATCAGGCCGAACACCTGGCCGTTGTCGATGCTCAGGCTCGTGGGGTGCAGCGCGGGAATGTCCCTACCGGCGACGCGGTAGGTCTTGTGGACTTGTTGGAACTCGATCACGTAGCGAACCTTGTGGGGCGCATGGGAATGGGGTCAGCGGTTAGCCGGTCGCGCATTTTAGCCTGTTCGTTTAGAGGTTCTTAGCATTTATTTCGTCATCGTCCATTGCTGCAGGCATAACGCGATCAGTGGTCAATCCGATGGAACGCCAGCCAAGCGGCCCCGGTCACTAGCAAAACAGCCCGCCAACGGGCATCCCCGCGATGGAACTGATGAGGACCGCCAGCCATGCCTAGCAAGAACGATGCGCCACGGGAAAGCCAGCTTGCCGGAACCGACACCCCGGACCGCGCCAATACCAATGCCAAGTTGCAAAGCCTGGAAACCGTGCGCAGCGACGCCACCGGCCAGGCCCTGCGTACCAACCAGGGCGTGAAGATCGCCGACAACCAGAACACGCTCAAGGCCGGCCCGCGCGGCCCGTCGTTGCTGGAAGACTTCATCATGCGCGAGAAAATCACGCATTTTGACCATGAGCGGATTCCGGAGCGCATCGTTCATGCCCGCGGCACCGGGGCCCACGGCTACTTCCAGTCCTACGGCAACCACGCGGAACTGACCAAGGCCGGCTTCCTCCAGGATCCGGAGAAAATCACCCCGGTCTTCGTGCGTTTCTCCACCGTGCAGGGGCCGCGTGGCTCGGGCGATACGGTGCGTGATGTGCGCGGCTTCGCCGTGAAGTTCTTTACCGACGAAGGCAACTTCGACCTGGTCGGCAACAACATGCCGGTGTTCTTCATCCAGGATGCGATCAAGTTTCCTGATTTCGTGCACGCGGTAAAACCCGAGCCCCATAACGAGATCCCCACCGGCGGCAGCGCCCACGACACCTTCTGGGACTTCGTCTCGCTGGTGCCCGAATCGGCGCACATGGTGATCTGGGCCATGTCCGACCGTGCCATCCCGAAAAGCCTGCGGACCATGGAAGGTTTCGGCGTGCACACCTTCCGCCTGATCAACGCCGAAGGCGTGGCCAGTTTCGTCAAGTTCCACTGGAAACCCAAGCAGGGCGTACTCTCGCTGCTCTGGGACGAAGCGCAAAAGCTCGCCGGCAAGGACACCGACTATCACCGCCGCGATCTGTGGGAAGCGATCGAGACCGGCAACTATCCGGAATGGGAACTGGGCGTGCAGATCGTCCCCGAGGCCGACGAGCACAAGTTCGACTTCGACCTGCTCGACCCGACCAAGATCATTCCCGAGGAACTGGTTCCGGTGACGCCGCTGGGCAAGATGGTGCTCAACCGCAACCCGGACAACTTCTTCGCCGAAGTCGAGCAGATCGCCTTCTGCCCCGGGCATATCGTGCCGGGTATCGACTTCACCAACGACCCGCTGCTACAGGGTCGCCTGTTCTCCTACACCGACACCCAGATCAGCCGCCTGGGCGGGCCGAACTTCCATGAAATCCCGATCAACCGGCCCATCGCGCCGAACCACAATGGCCAGCGCGACGCCATGCACCGTGTACGCATCGACAAGGGGCGCGCGGCCTACGAGCCCAACTCCATTGACGGCGGCTGGCCCAAGGAAACACCGCCAGCGGCGCAGGACGGCGGGTTCGAGTCTTACCAGGAGCGCATCGACGCGCACAAGATCCGCCAGCGCAGCGAATCCTTCGGCGACCACTTCTCCCAGGCGCGGTTGTTCTATCGCAGCATGAGCCCGAACGAGCAGGAGCACATCGTCAATGCCTACAGCTTTGAGCTGGGCAAGGTGGAGCGTGAGCATATCCGGGCGCGCGAGGTGAACGAGATCCTGGCCAATATCGACCTGGACCTGGCTGCGAAGGTGGCCGCCAAGCTTGGCCTCCCGGCACCGAAGGCCGGGACGGTGGATGTGCCGGAACTGTCGTTGAAGGCTTCGCCGGCGCTGAGCCAGATGAATCACCTCGGCGAAAGCATCAAGGGGCGCAAGGTGGCGCTGCTGGTGGCCGATGGCGTCGATGCCGGGCTGGCCGACAAGCTGACCAAGGCCCTGGAAGCCGAGAGCGTGCAGATCAAGGTGCTGGGGCCGACTTCAGCGCCGGTGAAGACCGCCGATGGCAAGACCCTGCCGGTAGATGCGTCGATGGAGGGCATGCCTTCCATCGCCTTCGACGCGGTCTGGGTCGCGGGCGGCAAGGCGGTGATCGACGCGCTGCAAGGGGATGGTGTGGCTGTCCATTACATCCTCGAAGCCTACAAGCATCTCAAGCCGGTGGCCGGGCATGCCGAGGCGAAAGCCTGGTTCGACAGCCTGAATCTCAAGGAAGACAGCGGTTTGCTGGCGGGGAATGATGCCAAGGTGATCAAAGCGTTCACCCAGGCCATCGGCAAGCATCGGGTGTGGGAGCGGGAGGCTGCGGCTAAAGCCATTCCGGCCTGATCATCGTCCCCTGTGGGAGCGGGTTTACCCGCGATTGCGATGGTGAATCCACTACCGCTATCGCGGGTGAACCCGCTCCCACAAGGTCCGCGTACTGCTCGAGATTATTCGTAGGTGCGCTTCGGCGTCAGTACCACCTGGGCCGGCTGGCTGCGGTGAATCTCACTGCGCTGTTGCAGCTCGAAGGACGGATCACGCTTGTTGACCCGCTTGCCCAGCAGGGTCGACAGCCAGGGATAATCGGCCTTGCGTGGCACCTGGAACACCACATCACACTGGTAATTGACGACATCATCGGCGATATCGTCGAGCTGCCGACGCAGCTTGCCGATGTCGCGGATATCCAGGGCGATCACCGTGCTTGGCGCCGTCGGGTCGATCACCTTGGCCTTCGGCTTGGCTTCGGCCGCTTTCAGCGCTGCTTCGGCACGGTCCAGCTCGGCCTTGCGCGCCTGGGCGATGGCACCGTTGACGCCGCCGGTCAGGGCCGGGGCCTTGGGCATAAGGGCACGGGCGCGGGCCAGCGCGGTGGCGGCAGCATTTACATCGCCCTTCTGCAGGACGATCTGGCTGCGTTGCAGATACGCCTCGGCCAATTGCCGCTGGTACTGTTCGAGGCGGCTGTCGTCCGGCGCTTGGGCCTGCAACGCGGCCAACTGGTCCTCGGCGGTGGCCAGTTCACTGCTGGCGATACTCTGCTGCAATTGCTGCCAGGCATCCGGCGTGGCAGGCACGGCGGCGCTTTCGACCGGCTTGCCTGCGCAAGCGGTCAGAATCAGGGAAAACGCGGCAAGGAGCAGATAACGGGAGGCGAACGGCTTCATTCCTACGACTCTCTATTTGCGCGAAAAACGAGCAAGTCTACACCCAGTCCGTGGGCGGGAACATCATTCCTTCGCTGGCGCTCGCGGGGTGCATGGGGGCGGACGCCACCGCGCAGGCGGCGTTCGCTGTTGCATTCAGCGCTTGGGCAGGGCCAGGCTCAGCAAGAATAGCACCGCGGCACAGACCACGATCGAGGGCCCTGCGGGGGTGTCCTTGAACCAGGACATGGCCAGGCCGCCACAGACCGCGACGACCCCGATAAGACTGGCGCCAAGGGCCATTTGTTCCGGAGAGCGTGCATGTCTTTGCGCGGCGGCGGCGGGGATGATCAGCAACGACGTGATCAGCAGCACGCCGACGATCTTCATGGCTACGGCGATGACGATCGCGATCAGCAGCATCAGTGCCAGGCGCAGGCCGGCCACCGGCAGGCCTTCGACCCGGGCCAGCTCTTCATGCACGGTCACCGCCAGCAGCGGCCGCCACAGCGCCACCATCAGCAACAGCACCGCTGCGCTGCCGCCGAGGATCCAGGCCAGATCGGCCGGGCTGATCGCCAGCAGGTCGCCGAACAGGTAGCCCATCAGGTCGATGCGCACATCGCGCATGAAACTCAACGCCACCAGGCCGAGGGACAGGGTGCTGGGGGCAAGGATACCGAGCAGGGTGTCCGAGGCCAGCGGCTGGCGCTGCTGCAAGGTGACCAGGAGCAACGCCAGCAGCAGGCAGCCGACCGTTACCGCCAGCGCCGGGCTGATGTCGAGCATGAAGCCCATGGCCACGCCGAGCAGTGCGGCATGGGACAGGGTGTCACCGAAATAGGCCATGCGCCGCCAGACCACGAAGGAACCCAGGGGGCCGGCCACCACGGCCAGGGCCAGGCCTGCGAGCAGGGCGTAGAGCAGGAAATCAGCCATGCTTGCAGTTTTCTCCATGCACATGCGGGGTGACCACCGAACCATGCAGGTCGTGGCTGTGGTCATGATGATGGTGATAGATCGCCAGGCTTGGCGCGTTGTTGCCGAACAGCTCGACGAAGGCCGGGTCGCCGCTGACCTGCTCCGGATGCCCGGAACAGCAGACGTGACGATTGAGGCAGACCACCTGGTCGGTGGTGCTCATGACCAGGTGCAGGTCGTGGGAGACCATCAGCACGCCGCAACGGTGGCGGTCGCGCAGGCGGGTGATGAGGCTGTACAGCTCGGCCTGGCCGGCAACGTCGACGCCCTGGACCGGTTCGTCCAGCACCAGCAGCTCGGGCTCGCGCAGCAAGGCGCGGGCCAGCAGCACGCGCTGCATCTCGCCGCCGGAAATGTTCTGGATCGGGCTGTCGATCACCTGTTCGGCACCGACTTCCTCCAGGGCCGCCAAGGCAGCGGCGCGGTCCACGCCCGGAACCAGGCGCAGGAAGCGCAGAACCGAGAGCGGCAGGGTCGCGTCCACCTGAAGCTTCTGCGGCATGTAGCCGATACGCAGCTTCGGCTTGCGCCAGACGCTGCCGCGATCCGGCTTGAGCAGGCCGAGGACGGCCCGCACGAGGGTGGTCTTGCCGGCGCCGTTGGGGCCGATCAGGGTTACGATCTGCCCGGGGTCGACGGTCAGGTCGATGCTGTCGAGGATGCTCTGCCCGGCGATGGTCACTCCCACCTGTTGCAGGCGGATCAAGGCATTGCTCATCAGGCGCTCCGGCAACTGGCGCAGATGCCGACGACTTCCACGGTCTGCGCCTCGACGCTGAAACCGACCTCCTTGGCACTGGCGACGATGGCGTCGCTGATCGCCGCCTGCTCGAGCTCGATCGCGACATGGCACTCGCGGCAGATCAGGAATTGACCCTGGTGCGCATGTTCCGGGTGATTGCAGCCGATAAAGGCGTTGAGCGAGGCGATGCGGTGCACCAGGCTGTTTTCCAGAAGGAAGTCGAGGGCCCGATAAACGGTTGGCGGCGCAGCGCGACGGCCATCCTGTTCGCTCAGTACGCCGAGGATGTCATAGGCACCCAGCGGTTTATGGCTCTGCCAGACCAGTTCCAGCACACGCCGGCGCAACGCGGTCAGGCGCAGCCCCTGGCGGGCACACAGGGCATCGGCTTCGGCCAGGGCGGTGTGGACGCAATGGGAATGGTCGTGTGGGCGGTTGGCCAGTGGGGTAATGGGCATGGGCGGCGACGGTTCTGGTGAGAGACGTTATTATGTTACCTCTCTTTGCATCAATGAGCGCTTATCGTGTCCCGATTTTTTGCCCTTTTTGTCGCTTTTGCCTCAACCCTGGTCGTGCTGGCCCCGGCCCGCGCCGACGTTCGCGTTCTGACCAGCATCCAGCCACTGCAACTGATTGCCGCAGCGGTCCAGGACGGCGTCGGCAAGCCGGAAGTGCTGCTGCCGCCGGGCGCTTCGCCGCACCACTACGCGCTGCGTCCTTCGGATGTACGGCGGGTAGCGGAGGTGGACCTGCTGTATTGGATCGGGCCGGACATGGAAAGCTTCCTGCCGCGTGTCATCACTGGGCGCAGCAAGCCTACCGTGGCGGTGCAGGATTTGCCCGGCATGAGCCTGCGCCACTTCGGCGAGGACAGCCAATCCCATGAAGAGCATGACGCGCACGGGGATTACCCGGATGAACACGATCACGACCACCGCCCTGGCAGCCTCGATGCTCACCTGTGGTTGTCCACGGTCAACGCCCGGGTGATCGCGGCGCGCATGGCGGCGGACCTGAGTGCGGCGGATCCGGCCAATGCCGCGCGCTACCAGAGCAACCTGAAGGGCTTCGAGCAGCGCCTGGATGTGCTGGACCAGCGCTTGAAACAGCGACTGGCCGGCGTGGCGGACAAGCCTTTCTTCGTCTTCCATGAGGCGTTCGACTACTTCGAATCGGCTTACGGGCTGAAACATGCAGGCGTGTTCAGCGTGGTCCAGGAAGTGCAGCCGGGCGCCCAGCATGTGGCGGCCATGCGCAAGCGCTTGCAGGAGGCAGGCAAGACCTGTGTGTTCAGTGAGCCGCCACTGCGGCCGCGCCTGGCTGAAACCCTGACCGCCGGTTTGCCGGTGAAACTGGCGGAACTGGATGCCCTGGGCGGGACGCTGCCAGTGGATGCCAAGGGGTACGAGGCCTTGCTGGCGAACCTGGGGAACGGGTTGGCGGGGTGTCTGGAAAGTCTGTAGTGCCTTCATCGCTGGCAAGCCAGCTCCCACAGGGACCGCGTGCACCGCGAAACCTGTGGGAGCTGGCTTGCCAGCGATGCTCTTTAAAGGGCGAAAGGCAGTGCCAGGCTCACATCCTGCCGCGCCTTCAAGCGCACCTCGAACTCCACCGGATCGTGAATCATCACATCCATCCCCGCGAACGATTCCGCCGCGATCAGGCGCGACAGCCAGAAGCGCACGCACGCGACCCGCAGCATCACCGGCCAGAGCTCGGCTTCCGCCGCCGTGAACGGCCGCAGTGCCGCATAGGCGCCGAGGAACGCCCGCGCTCGCGGCAGATCGATCGCTCCCGCCTCGTCACAGCACCAGTCGTTCAGGCTGATCGCCAGGTCATACAGCATCGGCCCCGAGCAAGCGTTGTAGAAGTCGATCACACCGGTCAGGTGCGTGCCTTCGAACATCGCGTTGTCACGGAACAGGTCGGCATGCACGTTGGCCCGCGGTAGGGCCATGATCCGTGCGTGATTGGCGCTGATCTCCTCCAGGCTGGCTTTCAGCAGGGCTTGCTGCCCGGCATTCAGTCGCGGCATCAGTTCGTTGCCGGCCTGCAGCATCCAGTCCAGTCCCCGGTCGGTCTTGCGTTCCAGCGTGTGTTTGCGGGTCGCCAGGTGCAGGTGGCCCATGAAATCGGCGACCTGCACGCAGTGCTGGGCGTTGGGCGCCTTGATGTGCTTGCCGGCCAGGCGCGGTTGCAGCAGCGCCGGCTTGCCGGCCAGCTCGCGCAGGGCCACGCCGTCGGTGGCGGGCAAGGCATAAGGCACCGGCAGGTCGGCCTGGTGCAGCACCTCGAGCAGTTCGACGAAGAACGGCAGGTCCTGGATCGGTCCGCGTTCCACAAGCGTCAGCACGAACTCCCCCTGTTCGAGGCTGATGAAGAAATTGCTGTTCTCGGTACCGGCGGCGATGCCCTGGAAATCCAGCAGGCGGCCCAGTCCATAGGGGGCCAGGAAGGTTTCCAGCTGTGGCCGGGTCAGGGGGGTGAAGACAGACATGGTCAAAAACTGCTCAGTCAGGCACGTCGTCGCGACGTGCCGGGTGGATGTTAAGGGTCCGCGTTACCACTCGAAGATTTTCCAGGAGGGAATCAGCATGTCGGGTTGGTCGGACCGGATGAAGTTGGCGTCGCTACCGTCGGCACGCACCAGGAAGTACGGCTTGCCGTTCTTCGGTGTGACCTTGATCGCGTACAGGAAGCCGTTCTGACGGTATTCCTGAATAGTTTTGTCACCTTCCGTGCGAATGGTTACTTCCGGCTCGGCCGAGGGCGCTTCGTCCGCTGCCAGGGCTGCGACCGGCGTGCCGACGAGAAGGCCGAGCAACAACAGGCGATTGAATGTACCCATGATAACCTTGTCCCTTTGTCGTCAATGTTCCGGACATTCTAGCGCCGGGCCCGTCGAAAAGGTTGATTCCGCTCATGAGCCAAACCCCCCTCGTCCTGGTGGACGGTTCTTCGTACCTCTACCGTGCCTTCCACGCGCTGCCGCCGCTGACCACGTCCAAGGGCATGCCGTCCGGGGCGGTAAAGGGTGTGCTGAACATGCTCAGGAGCCTGCGCAAGCAATATCCGGACAGCCCGTTCGCGGTGGTCTTCGATGCCAAGGGCGGAACATTCCGCGACGAGATGTTCGCCGACTACAAGGCCAACCGCCCGAGCATGCCCGACGACATGCGCGTGCAGATCGAACCGCTGCACGCCGCCGTACGCGCCCTGGGCTTCCCGCTCTTGTGCGTCGAGGGTGTCGAAGCCGATGACGTGATCGGTACCCTGGCCCGCAGCAGCGCCGCGGCAGCGCGCCCGGTGGTGGTGTCCACGGGCGACAAGGACATGGCGCAACTGGTGGACGAGCACGTTACGCTGGTCAACACCATGACCGGAACCGTGCTGGATATCGAGGGCGTAAAAGGGAAATTCGGTGTCGCTCCGGAACAGATCATCGACCTGCTGGCCCTTATGGGCGATACCGCCGACAACATCCCGGGGGTCAAGGGTGTTGGCGAGAAGACAGCCGTCGGCTTGCTGGTCGGGGTCAATGGCGGCCTCAAGGAGCTCTACGACAACCTCGACCTGGTGCCGTCCCTGCCCATCCGTGGTGCCAAGACCCTGCCGGCCAAGCTGCTGGAAAGCAAGGAAATGGCCTTCCTCTCCTATCGCCTGGCGACCATCAAGTGCGACGTCGAACTGGACGTCGGCCTGGATGACCTGCACCTGGGCGAGCCGGATCGCGACAAGCTCATGGAGCTCTACACCGAGCTGGAGTTCAAGGGCTGGATCGACGAACTGGAGCGCGAGGCCCGCCGTGCCGCGCAGCCGGCCCCGGTGGCGGTGCTGGATGTCACCGTGGCGGCGGTCAGCGACGAGGCGCTGGTGGTGGCCGAGGTCGAGGTGCCGGTCGAGCCGGATTACGAGACCATCCTCGACCAGGCGCGTTTCGATGCTTGGTTGCAGAAGCTCAAGGACGCCCCGCTGTTCGCCTTCGACACCGAAACCACCGGCATCGACGCGCAGCAGGCGCAACTGGTGGGTGTGTCCTTTGCGGTGAAAGCCCATGAGGCGGCCTATGTCCCGCTGACCCACAGTTACCCCGATGCCCCCGCGCAACTGGACCGCGACAGCGTGTTGCTGGCCCTGAAGCCGCTGCTGGAAGACCCGCAAAAGCTCAAGGTCGGCCAGCACGCCAAGTTCGACATGAACATCCTCGCCAACTGCGCGATCGGCGGCGACCCGGCCAACGGCATCAGCGTGCGCGGCATCGCCTTCGATACCATGCTCGAATCCTACGTGCTCAATTCCACGGCGATCCGCCACGATATGGACAGCCTGGCGAAGAAGTACCTCGACTACAGCACCGTCAAGTTCGAAGACATCGCCGGCAAGGGCGCCAAGCAGGTGACCTTCGACAAGGTCCACCTGGACAAGGCCGGCCCCTACGCCGCCGAAGACGCCGACGTGACCCTGCGCCTGCACCAGACGCTGTTCGCGCAGCTCCAGGCGATCCCGTCCCTGGCCAGTGTGCTGACCGACATCGAGATGCCGCTGGTGCCGGTACTGGCGCGGATCGAGCGCCAGGGCGCGCTGGTCGATCCCGAATTGCTGAGGCTGCAGAGCCAGGAGCTGGGCGACAAGATGGTCGAGCTGGAGCGCGAGGCCATCGAGCTTGCCGGGGAGCCGTTCAACCTCGGTTCGCCACGCCAGCTGGGCGCGATCCTTTACGACAAGTTCGGCCTGCCGGTCTTGAAGAAGACCGCCAAGGGCCAGCCCTCCACTGCCGAAGAGGTGCTGGACGAACTGGCCGAGGAAGGCTATCCGCTGCCACGGGTGCTGATGCAGTACCGCTCGCTGAGCAAGCTCAAGAGCACCTACACCGACCGCCTGCCCGAGCAGATCAACCCGCGTACCCAGCGCATCCATACGTCCTATGGCCAGGCCGTTGCGGCCACCGGACGCCTGTCGTCCAGCGATCCGAACCTGCAGAACATCCCGGCCCGCACTGCCGAGGGGCGGCGCATCCGCCAGGCGTTCATCGCGCCACCGGGCTACAAGCTGCTGGCGGCCGACTACTCGCAGATCGAGTTGCGCATCATGGCCCACCTGTCCGGCGACGAAGGCCTGATGAACGCCTTCCGCAACGGCCTCGACGTGCACACTGCGACTGCCGCCGAAGTGTTCAACGTGGCCCTGGACCAGGTGACTTCCGACCAGCGCCGCAGCGCCAAGGCGATCAACTTCGGCCTGATCTATGGCATGGGCGCGAAAAAGCTCGGCAAGGACATCGGCGTCGAGACCAAGCAGGCCAAGGCCTATATCGATGCCTACTTCGCCCGCTACCCGGGTGTGCGCCAGTACATGGAAAGCACCCGCAAGCTGGCCGCCGAGCAAGGCTTTGTGGAAACCCTGTTCGGCCGTCGCCTGTACCTGCCGGCGATCAACTCCAGCCGCCCGATGGAGCGTGCCGGAGCCGAACGTACGGCGATCAACGCGCCGATGCAGGGTACCGCGGCGGACATCATCAAGCGCGCCATGGTCGCGGTGGACAACTGGCTGGAAAGCTCCGGGCTCGATGCCCGGGTAATCCTCCAGGTGCACGACGAACTGGTGCTGGAAGTGCGCGAAGACCTGGTGGAACAGGTGCGTGAGGAAATTCGCCCGTACATGAGCAACGCTGCGCAACTGGATGTTCCGCTGGTGGTGGACGTTGGAGTGGGGGCGAACTGGGACGAAGCGCACTGAACATCGGGGAATGTCTGCGACATAAGGTCGCGCGAAATGCCCGACCCCGGCAGTCGGGTATTAAGGGAATTCCTACTTATCGCAAATAGTTTCTACACGCCCGGAACTAATCCGGTGAACCGACACTCAGAGGTACTGAATGGCTGGTGAAGCCCTTCAATGCTCCTATGTTGTGTTAAGTGTTGGCAGATATCCGGACCCCGCCCTAGCGGTTCGGAACTTGAACCCCGAACTTCCCCTCCCCATACGAAGTCCGGGGTTTTTTTTGCCCGGATTTCGCCGGGCAGCCCTTATGCCTCGGGCTTGTCAGCCAGTTCCAGCCAGCGCGCGAGGACGGCGTAGGCTTCTTCCAGCCCCTGGCGTTTCGGTGCCGAGAACAGCTGGATGGTGATGCTTTCACCCCAGCCCTTGCGGATTTCCGACTGCACCTTGAGCAGCGTGTTCTTGGCTGCGCCAAAGGTCAGCTTGTCGGCCTTGGTCAACAGGATATGCATCGGCATGCCGCTGGCCTTGGACCAGTCGAGCATCATCTTGTCGAAGTCGGTCATCGGATGGCGCACGTCCATCATCAGGATAAGGCCCTTCAACGCCTCGCGGCTGCCCAGGTAGGCCTCGAGGTGGCGCTGCCAGTGCTGCTTGAGCGGGATCGGCACCTTGGCATATCCGTAGCCTGGCAGGTCGACCAAACGCCGATCGTCATCCAGACTGAAGAAGTTCAACAACTGGGTTCGGCCCGGAGTTTTCGAGGTGCGCGCCAGGCTGGCGTGGGTCAGGGTGTTGAGCGCGCTGGACTTGCCGGCGTTGGAGCGGCCGGCGAAGGCGACTTCATAGCCTTCGTCAGGTGGACACTGGTCGACCTTGGCGGCACTGAGGGCGAATCTTGCCGTCTGGCAAAGTCCGAGGATGGGGTTTTTGACTTGCATGGGATGTCCGAAGTGAGCGTTGCCCGGGGTGGGTGCGGCAGGGTGTGTCGTTTCCGTTTCGGCAACGGGAGTATATAATGCCCTAGATTTTGTGTGCGCATTATCCCAGCGTAGGAGGATGTGCACGGGGGCTCAGACTTTAAAGGTTGCGCACTAGAACGCAATGAGCTTCCAACCCTGAAGGGTCGTTCGATGACGAAATGGCTGCTTGCAATCGGTGTCTTGATACCGTTTTCCAGCGCTCAGGCTACACAGGATCCCGAGGCGTTGTACAACCGCACCTGTGCGGCCTGTCACGCCGGGCAGCTGCCACAGGCCCCGAAAGCCGGTGATCGTGCAGCCTGGGAGCCAAGGCTGGCGCAGGGTATGGAGATATTGGTCGGGCATGTAACCCAGGGTTTCAAGGCTATGCCACCGCGTGGATTGTGCATGGACTGCAGTGCCGAGGACTACCAGGCAATCATCCAGTGGATGAGCGGTAGGCCCGATACATAACTCTTTCACCCTTAGCCGTAGTTGGATTAGCTGATGAACAAACTGATCGTGAGTCTGCTGTTGACCCTGGGCGTTACAGGCGGCGCCAACGCCGCTGGCACTATCGTTGGCGATGCCGCTGCCGGTCAGGCAAAAGCGGCCGTTTGTGGGGCGTGTCACAGCCCGGACGGCAATAGCGTCGCGCCGAACTTCCCGAAACTTGCAGGCCAGGGCGAGCGTTACCTGACCAAGCAGCTCCACGACATCAAGGACGGCAAGCGCACGGTCCTGGAAATGACCGGCCTGCTGACCAACCTCGGCGACCAGGACCTGGCCGACATCGCCGCCTACTTCGCCAGCCAGAAAGGCAGCGTCGGTTCCGCCGATCCGGCCCTCGTCGAACGTGGCCGCGCCCTGTTCAACGGCGGTGACCTGTCCAAGGGCCTGCCGGCCTGCACCGGTTGCCACTCGCCCAATGGCGCGGGTATCGCAACCGCCGGCTTCCCGCACCTGGGTGGCCAGCACGCGCAGTACGTCACCAAGCAACTGACTGACTTCCGTGAGGGTGAGCGAACCAACGACGGCGACGCCACCACCATGCGCACCATCGCTTCCAAGCTCAGCAACAAGGACATCCAGGCGCTGGCCAGCTACATCCAGGGCCTGCACTGATCCGTCCGGCGGCAACGTTAACGCTGCGTTAATGGCGCGTGCCGAACATGAAAAGGGTGGCCTCGGCCACCCTTTTTTCATTCTTCAGCCGTTACACTTACGAACTCGGACCCGCCTTGGCCTGTCAGAAAGACAAGTCGTTTCAGGGCGACTCAAAGACTGCACAGGAGCAAAGCATGCGTAATCTGATTCTCAGCGCCGCGCTGGTAGCTGCCAGCGTTTTCGGTATGACTGCCCAGGCCGCGGAACCGGTCGCCGGCAAGGAATACATCGAGCTGAGCAACCCGGTGCCGGTATCCCAACCGGGCAAGATCGAGGTCGTCGAACTGTTCTGGTACGGCTGCCCGCACTGCTACCACTTCGAACCGACCATCAATCCCTGGATCGACAAGCTGCCCGCCGACGTCAACTTCAAGCGCGTGCCGGCCATGTTCGGCGGCCCATGGGATGCCCACGGCCAGATGTTCCTGACCCTCGAAGCCATGGGCGTCGAGCACAAGGTGCATGCCGCCGTCTTCGACGCCATCCAGAACCAGCGCAAGCGCCTGACCGACCCGCAGGACATGGCTGACTTCCTCGCCACCCAGGGCGTCGACAAGGACAAGTTCCTCGCCACCTTCAATTCGTTCGCGATCAAGGGCCAGGTCAACCAGGCCAAGGAACTGGCGAAGAAATACGAGATCACTGGCGTGCCGAGCATGGTGGTCAACGGCAAGTATCGCTTCGACCTGGGCAGCGCCGGTGGCCCGGAAGGCGTGCTGAACGTTGCCGACCAGCTGATCGCCAAGGAGCGCGCCGCGAAGTAAGCGGCGATGATCATGGCGCGCTGGAGAAGCGAGCGGGTAGTCGGCCTGTGTGATCCACGGATCAACGAGCTGCATGTCGGCGAGGACAACCTGCCAAGGGACGGTCGCCTGCGCCTGCTCAGCTTCAATATCCAGGTCGGGATCAGCACCGAGCGCTATCGACACTACGTGACGCGCAGCTGGCAGCATCTGCTGCCGCATGTGGGACGCGCCGGCAACCTGCAGAAGATCGGCGCGTTGCTCAACGACTTCGACCTGGTGGCCCTGCAGGAAGCCGACGGCGGCAGCCTGCGTTCGGGTTATGTCAACCAGGTCGAGCATCTCGCCCATCTCGGTGCTTTCCCCTACTGGTACCAGCAGCTCAACCGTAATCTCGGGCGCTTCGCCCAGCACAGCAATGGCGTGCTGAGCCGGCTCAAGCCGCAGTTGCTGGAGGACCACCCGCTGCCCGGCCCTGCCGGTCGCGGGGCGATCCTGGTGCGTTTTGGCGATGGCGAGGACGCCCTGGTCGTGGTGATGATGCACCTGGCCCTTGGCTCCAAGACCCGCGCCCGCCAGCTTGCCTATATCCGTGAGCTGATCGGTGGTTATCGTCACCAGGTGCTGATGGGCGACATGAACACCCACGCCACCGACCTTCTGCAACATTCCCCGCTGCGAGACCTCGGCTTGATCGCGCCACAGGTCGAAGCCACGTTCCCCAGCTGGCGCCCGCAACGCTGCCTGGACCATATTCTGCTCAGCCCGAGCCTGACCCTGGAAAAGGTCGAAGTGCTTTCGCAGCCGATTTCCGATCATTTACCGGTCGCCGTTGAGATTCGTTTGCCTGACGCCCTGACTGTGGATACGCTTCCGGTTTTGCGTTAATCCCCCCTGATTGCGGGCCCGGGCATGAGCGACGAAGCAGAGCGCTGGAAAGAGAAGTACCTCAAGAGCATTGAACAGCAGGAAAAGCTGGAGCGCCGTTGGGAGGCCCGTCTCGACCTGCTGCGTCGCGGCCTCGTGCGCAGTACCCTGGCCGCTGAGGGCAGCGACCGTGTGGTAGACGAGTGCATGAAGGAAATGCGCGATGTCATCCGCTCCGACAACATGGACGCTGGTCTTGCCGGACTCATTCCCCGTCTCGAAAAAGCCGTGCTCGACTCCGAGCAGCGCCGTGCCACGCGGGTAACCCAGGTAATCACCGCGTTGACGTCGCTGGTCAACCAGCTGCAGACGCTGTCCTTGCCCAGCGAGGTGCGGCGTCCCTTAAAGAAGCTCGGCAAGCAGGTCGAGGCCCGTGCTGGCCAGTCGCGGGAAATCCCCTTGCTGTTGAGTGAGCTGAGCAAGCTGCAGGGCGAAGCGATCGGCGTGCTGACCCATCCCGAGGAACAGAACAGACCGGGCTTTCTGCAACGGTTGTTCGGCGGCCGCGATGCTCCGGAAGAAGTGCCGGCGGCGGCGCAGGTGGGCGAGGCGCCTGTCGTGCTGGCCCCGCCGAAGGCGGAAGTTGCCCCGGTTGCCGATATCGACGAGCTGCAACCTTCTTCCCGGGCACCCGATGCATGCGCAACCAGTGCGCCTGCGCCGGCTATCGATACTGCGCCTGAAGTGCCTGTCCCTGTGACCACGACCGCGGTCGCCGAGCCTGAGGTTGCCGATCCGGCTCCAATGGAACTGGAGGTGGTGGCGGAGTCCGCCAATCCAGAGCCTGTCGAAGCCGTCCCTCACGAAGAGGAGCCTGTGCAGCCGGAGCCCGCCGTGGAGCTGACCGCGGAACAGATGCTCTACGCCCTGCCCGACGGTACCGAGCCAACCTACAGCTCGGTGGCGACCCATATCGAGCACACCCTGCTCGGGCTGCTCAACGACCTGGCCCTGCCGGAGCGCCACCGTCCCCAGGCGGAGTCCATGCGCCAGCGCCTGGAGCATGGCCTCAACTGGTATGAGTTGCTTCCGGTGCTGGATGATCTGGCGGTACTGATGCTGGCCATCACCGACAGCGGGCAGCATGAGTTCGAAGCCTATCTGAAACAGCTCAATGAGCGTCTGGAGTCGTTCCAGAGCCATCTGCAGGAGGCCAGCGAAGGCCACGCCGACAATCAGTCCGCCGAACGTGACCTGAACAGCCAGTTGCGCGAACAGGTCGACGGCCTGCACAGCAGCGTGCAGGGCGCTGCCGATCTGGACAGCCTCAAGCACGTGCTGGAAGGGCGCCTCGAAGGGCTGCTCGGCGTCATGGACGAGCACCAGCAGCAGCGCGACAAGCGCGAAGAGGAAATGGCCAACCGCCTCAAGGGGCTGTCCGAGCGGGTCGCCCACATGGAGCAGGAGGCCCAGGGCTACCGCGAGCACTTGGAGGAGCAGCGTCAAAAAGCCTTGGTCGATCCGCTCACCGGCCTGCCCAACCGCGCCGCCTGGTCCGAGCGTCTCGAGCTGGAAGTTGCTGAATGGGAGGAAAAAGGCGGCCAGTTGCTGATGGCGATCCTGGACCTGGATCACTTCAAGCGCATCAACGACAGTTATGGCCACCTGGCTGGCGACAAGGTCCTGAAGATCGTCGCCAATGAACTGCGCAAGCGTCTGCGTCCTCGGGATTTCATCGCCCGCTTCGGTGGCGAGGAATTCGTTCTGCTGGTGCCACAGACAACCGTGACGGGTGGTCTACAGTTGGCGGAGAGCCTGCGTGCAGCGGTGGAGGCCTGCCCGTTCCACTTCAAGGGTGAGCGGGTCACCATTACCCTGTCGGTGGGTATGACCGAGTTTCGCGATGGCGAACGCAGCGACACGGTGCTCAAGCGCGCCGACGAAGCGCTTTACCGGGCCAAGCACCTTGGACGCAATCGCTTGCAATTGGGGTAAGAGCGGACTGCCGGCGACACGTTATGCTATTGCATTACATACTTCTAAAAGGTAGTCCCCGTTCTCATGAAAGTGTTTTTCTCCATCCTGCTGCTGGCGCTTCTAGCCGGTTGTACCCACGGCCCGGCGCTGCGAATCGACCATAGTTATGTCTCGGCCAACCAAAACAGCCGCGTCCAATTCGTCGTCCTGCATTACACCAATGCCTCGCTGGAACGCTCGTTGGCCTTGCTGACCCACGGCGAGGTCAGCAGTCACTATCTGATCAGCGATGACGACAAAGGCACCATTTATCAACTGGTCGACGAAAACCGCCGCTCCTGGCATGCCGGTGTCAGCCAATGGGATGGCCGTACCTGGCTCAACTCTTCATCGATCGGCATCGAAATCGTCAATCCCGGCTTCACCGACACACCCAGTGGAAGGGTCTGGCATCCCTATACCGAAGCGCAGGTACAGTCGCTGATCCTGCTGCTGAAGGATATCGCCAAGCGCAACGACATCCAGCCGAAGTACATCATCGGGCACAGCGATATCGCCCCGCAGCGCAAGCTCGACCCCGGTCCGCTGTTCCCGTGGAAGCGCCTGGCCGACGAAGGGCTGGCTATCTGGCCGGATGCCCAGGCGGTGTCGCAGCAGCAAGCACTGTTCGCGGTGAATCCACCGAATGCTGTCTGGTACCAGCAGCAACTGGCGCGGTTTGGTTATGCGATCGAGCAGACCGGGGTATTCGATGTTGCCACCCGTCACGTGATCGCCGCGTTCCAGATGCGTTTCCGCCCGCAAAATTTCGACGGCCAACCGGATGCGCAGACGGCCGCGATGCTGCAGGTCCTCAACAGCCAGCGCTAGCAGGATCACTACAAAACCTGTGGGAGCTGGCTTGCCAGCGATTGCGTCAGTCCGGACAACATCGCGACATTGCCGGCCCCATCGCTGGCAAGCCAGCTCCCACAGGGGGCAGAGGTCGCCTGCAAGAAGCTTCACCGTCAAAACCCCGCCAAACGGCCAGGACGATATCCAACCAAGTTGCTATACCTTTGGTATGAAACGGGATATTTCCGATGTCGCCTGCCCTCCAGCTGTTACGCGGCCTGTTATATAGACCCTGGCTCCTGGCCTCGCTGGCAGCCTCGGCAAGCGCCTTTTTGCTTCTGCTGGGCAGCCTGGGCCTGGCCATGCACCAGGTGCAGGTCAATGAAAGCGAGCGCATGAACGCCCGCGGTGAGCGGTTCCTGGAGCGCCTCGAGCAGATCTTCGGTCAGCTCCGACAGGGCGTCGACCAGTTGTACAAACAGCCCGTGCGCGGCTGCAGCTTCGAAATGTATTCCGCTTTGCAACAGGTCGCCTTCAACAATCGCTTCGTGTTCGAGGCGGCCTATATCGATGATCGACAGATCTGTTCCAGCCGCCTCGGCGATCGCACCTTCCAGTCCTTGCCGCCCCCGGATATTCGCGGCCCGACCTATAGCTATTGGCTCAATACCAGCACCGAACCGGACGATAACCGTGCGGCATTGATCCTCGGTCGCGGGCCGTTTCGCGTTTCCACCTCTCGCGGACATCTCACCGATGTAGTCGATCTGCCCGCCGGCGGCAGCCTGCTGGTCGTTCTCGACCAGGGTACCCGTGCCGTGCCGGTTCTTGGGCCCGTACAACCTTGGCCACCGCCCAGCGGCGATTGGCCGCCAAGCTCGAAAACCGCCCTGATCGAGCTGCCCGACCGCCTGCTTTATCGAATGCCGACCCGATCACCGGATTACCAACTGGTGTTGATTGCCCCGCGTGTCAGCCAGCCGCTGAAGATGAGCGGTGCCCTTTGGCTGCTGTTTCCCGGCAGCCTGCTGCTGGCTTGGTGCATCGGCTGGGCGGTGTTGCAACTTATGCAGCAAAGCCGCTCCATGAGTTCGCAGTTGCAGGGCGCGTTGCGCCGGGGCGAATTGCAGGTGCTCTACCAGCCAATATTCGAACTGGCCAGTCGTCGCTGTGTCGGCGCTGAGGCCCTGGTGCGCTGGCGCCGCCCGGACGGTACCCTGACCAGTCCGGAGCTGTTCATCCCGCTGGCGGAAAATACCGGGCAGATCCGCCAGATCACTGATTTTGTCCTGCAGCGGGTGTTCGATCAGTTGGGTCAACTGCTACGCGCCAATCCGCAACTGTACGTCTCGGTCAACCTCGCGGCATGCGACGTAATGGTGCCGCGTATCGATCGGGTCGCCGCGCGCCTGCTGGCGAGCCATCATGTGGCGGCCAGCCAGATCGCCTTCGAGGTGACCGAGCGTGGCCTGATCGATGTGGCGATAGCGCGGGACAACCTTCAGGCGCTCCGGGCGCTGGGCCATCAGGTGTTGATCGACGATTTCGGCACTGGCTATTGCAGCCTCGCCTATTTGCAAACCTTGCCGGTGGACTGCCTGAAGATCGACAAGGCCTTTATCGACGCCCTCGGCCATGACGCGGCCAGCAGCGGTGTCGCCCCGCATATCATTCGCATGGCCCACGCCCTGCAGTTGCGGGTGATCGCCGAGGGGATCGAGTACGAGGAACAGGCCGTGCTGCTTAACAGCGAGGGGGTCAACTATGGCCAGGGCTGGCTGTTCGCCCATCCGCTGAACGCGCGGCAATTCGCCGAACTCATTACTCGCGGTCGCCGCCTCGGGCCTCGGCGGATCGACGACGAAGCCTGATCAGACCGGCAGGGCCATGTAGAACTGGGTCCCGTGTTCCGGCCGCGAATACACGCCCATACGCCCACCGTGCAACTGCACGATTTCCTTGCACAAGGCCAGGCCGAGGCCGGCGCCGCCCTTCTTGCGTCCGACCTGGACGAAAGGCTCGAAGATACGTCCTTGCTGGCTGTAGGCGATACCTTCGCCGCTGTCTTCGACGCTGACGATCACCCGCTCGCCGTGCCGACGGGCCTGCAGTCGGATATTGCCGTTCTTCGGCGTGTGCCGGATGGCATTGTCCAGCAGGTTGTCCATGACCCGATCCAGTTGCGCGATGTCCGCCTGGATCCGTGGCAAGGGCGAGCCCAATTCCAGTTGCAGTTCGATCTGCTTGGCCGCTGCGGCCTGGGCGTGGCGCACACGGGCGCGCTCGAGCAGATCGTCGAGGGCACAAACGCTGCGCTCGAGCTTCTGCTGGCCGCTCTGGTAGCGCGAGAAGTTCAGCAGATCGTTGATCAGTTGGGTCAGGCGCTGCATTTCCTCGCCGATGGTATCCAGCAGGTCGCCTTCGCGGCTTTCCTCGGGGAATTTGACCCGCTCCTTCAACAGGCCGAAGGCCATGTGCATGCCGGTGACCGGTGTGCGCAATTCGTGGGAGGCACGCAGGACGAACTCGCTGCGCACTCGCTCGAAAGCGCGCTGTTCGGTGACATCGTGCAGCACCATCACGGCACCGAGGATCTGCCCGTCCGGGCGACACACCGGGGTCAGGCTGTAGGTCAGGACGCGGTTTTCCTTGTCGATCTCCAGGTGCAGGTCTTCCGGGACCCGCTCCAGGCTGCCGCCGCGCAGGATCAGGTGCAGTTGCTGGTCCAGTTCGGGGCGCTGCAATGCCTCGCCCAGGGGGCTGCCGGTGCGGGAGTCGTCCCAGCCCAGTTGGCGCTGGGCTACCGGGTTGAGGTGTTCAAGACGGCCTTGGCGGTCGATGATCAGCAGACCGTCGTCGATGCTGTCCAACACCGCCTGCAAGCGTTGCTGGCCGGCCAGCAACTCATCGACATTGGTTGCCTGATGCTCGCGCAGGGCCTCGGCCATCAGGCCGAAGCGCTTGGTCAGCTGGTTGATTTCCAGGGCAGAAGTCACCGGCAGGGTCACGTCGAAATTGCCCAGGCCGACCTGGTCGGCGGCGCTGGCCAGCGCTTCGATGGGCTGGCCGAAGCGCCGGGCGATGCCGTGGGCGGTGAAAAAGCCCAGCGCCAGCACGGCCAGTGCGACCAGCCCGAGCACGCCCGACATCAACACCGCGCGATCCCGGAGATCTTCTCGGCATCGCGGATCTGTTCCACCGCCTGCTTGTGGTACGCAATCAGCGTGGCGCGCAGCTCGCTGAAAGCCTGGCCCAACGGTTCGTCGACGCTCAGGCTGCGTGCCGGCGAGGCGGCGGCCTTCAGTTGCTGGAGAAAGTCCTGGTACTTGGCATTGGCCTTGGAAAACTCCTGTTCGTTGTCACTGAACTGGCTTTCATGCTGCATGCCTTCATCGAGCAACTGCTGGAACTGCGCCTGCAGGTCCGCCAGGACGCGTGGGTCGCTGCCGTCGTCGAGGAGCTGGGTCAACTGTTCGCTGAGGTTCTGCCGCAGCTTCAGGCCCATGTCGAGGACGAAGGTATTGTTGCGAATCATCGTCTGCTGCGAGCTGGCCATCTGCTGGACGCTCACCATGCTCAGCAACAGGCCGAGCAGTGCGACGGTGATCAGCGCGGAAATGCTTAGAAACAGCCGTGTCCGCAGCTTCATCGCCCATCTCATAGGTTGTACTGCTTGCGCTTGCGATACAGGGTCGAGGCGTCGATGCCGAGGGTCTTGGCCGCCTGGTCGAGGGTATCGCTGGTGGCCAGCACCGCGCCGATGTGTGCCCGCTCCAGTTCATCCAGGCTCAATGCCGCGCCGATGCGCGGCGCGTTGCTGGCCGGCTGTTCGGCCATGCCGAGGTGGCTGACTTCGACCTTCTCCTGGGCGCAGATGATGCTGGCCCGTTCGATGACGTTGCGCAGCTCGCGAATGTTCCCCGGCCAGCGGTAATTGAGCAGCGCGGTACGGGCTTCATCGCTGAAGGCCCGGGCCGGGCGCGAGTACTCCTTGACGAAACGGGCAAGGAAGCGCTCGGCCAGCGTCAGGATGTCTTCGCTGCGCTCGCGCAACGGCGGCAGGTGCAGGGTAATGACGTTGAGGCGATAGAGCAGGTCTTCGCGGAAGCGGCCTTCGCGGACCATGTCCTCGAGGTTGAGGTTGGTCGCAGCGAGAATGCGCACGTCGGCGCGGCGTGTCACCGGGTCGCCGACCCGCTCGTATTCCTTGTCCTGGATAAAGCGCAGCAGCTTGGGCTGGAGCGTCAGCGGGAAATCGCCGATCTCGTCGAGGAACAAGGTGCCCCCGTCGGCCTGGTTGACCCGGCCCAGGGTGCTTTCGCTGGCGCCGGTGAAGGCGCCGCGGCTGTGGCCGAACAGCTCGCTTTCCATCAGTTCGGCGGTCAGCGACGGGCAGTTGATGGTCACGCAAGCCTTGCGTGCGCGCTTGCTCCAGCCATGGATGGCGCGGGCCAGTTCGCCCTTGCCGGTGCCGGACTCGCCGAGGATAAGAATGTTGGCATCGGTGGTTGCTACCTGCCGTGCGGTTTCCAGCACCACCATCATGGCCGGGCTATGCGAATCGAGGCCATCCTTGGGTTTGCGCACCTCGCCTTCGAGGGCCTCCAGGCGCGCCGAGAGTTGCCGCACCTCCAGTTGCTTGGCGGTAGCCAGGCGCAGCTGATCAGGGCTGCATGGCTTGACCAGGTAATCGGCGGCGCCGGCCTGGATGGCATCCACCGCAGTGTCCACGGCCGAGTGGGCAGTGACGATGACCACGCGCATCCAGGGCGCGAGGATGCGCATCTGCGCCAACACATCGAGGCCGTTGTCTTCGCCAAGGCGCAGGTCGAGGAAGCACAGGTCGAAGACCTGACGCTGCAAGAGGGTCTCGGCCTGGGCCGCACTGTTGGCGGTGGCCACGGTATAGCCCTCGTCCTCCAGGCAATAGCGGAAGGTACGCAAGATGGCGGACTCATCGTCCACCAGCAGAATGCGGCCTTGAGGCTCCGGGGCTGACTCCATTTCCTGCGCTCCTTGGGAATTATCTTGGTTAGTGTCGGAAAAATCGTGCAAGTTGCATGGCAGATTCTGATTCATTCTTTCCCTTCCATGCTAGCTCGCCGTTTTTCGTCCACCGTCGGGATTTCTGACGTTGAAAAACCGGCGTTTCACCATGCAAAAAGCACGACCGCCGCAGGGGCATCGTGCAGGATGCGTTCCCAGGCCATTTCGGTCAAATCATAACTTATTGATTTATAAGAATAATTTAAGCTGCCGAAGGCTGGCATGCAGGCTGCAATGACCCTTCCAGGTCATAACGAACATGCAGCAAGAGGAGCCCGGCACATGAAACGCACTTCCGCCGCCCTGGTGCTTATATCCCCACATCATTTGCGTCAGGCGCTGTTTCTTGTGCTGGCGCTGTTGCTGACCCTGGTCGCCGGTCAGCTTTATCACGCCTGGCAGGCCAGCAAGGTCGAAAGCCAGCTCGCCGTGCAGGTGGTGCGCATCCATGAAAGCCGCGCCGCCCCGTTGCAAACCACTCCGATCATGCGCTCGCAGGTGCTGCCGGCCGCCAGTGTCGATGACTCGACGCCGGCTCCGGTACAGCGCTGGGTCTTTTGACCGCATGCGGACCGGGAACGTTTCCAAAACAGAAGGAGTATCACCATGTTGAGTTGGGCCATTACCTTCCTGATCATCGCCATTGTCGCCGCTGTGCTGGGCTTCGGTGGTATCGCCGGCGCCGCTACCGGTATCGCGAAGATCCTGTTCATTGTCTTCCTGGTGCTGTTCGTGGCTTCGTTCTTCTTTGGTCGTCGCGGTCGAGGCTGAAGCCAATGAAAGGCGTGATACGCAGCGCCCTGGTCGCCGGCCTGTTGATGGCCGGCGGTTCGGCGGCAATGGCGGCCAATGACGGCCAGGTCCGGGCCAGTGAATTGCTCGGCACGGACCCCGAGTATCGGGAAACCTGGCAGGACGTGGTCAAGAAAGAAGAACGACTGCCCGATTGGGTGCTCAACCTGAGCGGAGTGTCCGAGTTGCAGATGTCCGCCGTCGAGGAAGATGGTGACAAGTACCTGGTCGGCCCTCTGTGCGAAAGCGCCGGCAAGTGCTTGAACAAGCGTTTGATCGTCGCTTTCCGTTGGGATAAGGAGAAAGCCTACGGAATGCTGGTGGAGGTGCCGGAAGGGCTACCGGGCGACAAGTCGCCGACCCGCCATGCCGATTACCGTTGGCTCGGTGATCCCGACGAAGGCATGCAGGCCATGCTCAGGGAACAGCTCAAACGTGATCCGAACTGGTACTGAGGCGCGACCGCGCGTCGGTGCCGTGACAGAAGCTGAACCTTTCCTGTGTTCACGCTTCTATGTTGCGCCCTCCCGAGGACGGTGGGTGCATGACCAAGGGGCCGGGCAGCTCTGATCGATGCAGTTCGGAGCAGCCTAGGGGTACAAGGAGTGCCTCCGTCGAGGGCCGGGTCAGGAAAGCAAATGCCGGGATCAGTCAGTCGGGGATGTTCCGTGAATGGAAGATCCTGACCGTGCTGTCCCGGCAGCACCTTGTCCCGACAGATGGCAAATCTGCCATCCGTTCGTCTGTCGACGAAAATTTTTTTGCCAATTTTCCTACATGATCGAAGGCCTTTTTCGCCCATTCGGATTGTCGAACGCTGATAGCGTCTATCCATTAAACATCCTGTGAATCTGCCGAAATATGGCGGATCGGTCCTATTCGGGATTCCGAACAGCTCGCGAAAAACCTCTTCCGACGCTTGATTTCCGCTCAAAATCTCATGCCGATTCGGCATGGGCTACTCGTTTACGGCATTAGACTGCACCCCCTCCCGCCTGAATAGTTGCGCCTTTTTTCGCCAGCCAGCGACCGTCCCGGTTCGTTGGCAGCAACCTTCTGCGGTGCCTTTGACTGTTGCCGAAGAAGTCTCCAGATTGGCTAAAAGCCGCTCTGGAACGCCGGTTACAGCGCAATGCCCGTGTCCACTTGAACAAAAAGGTAAAGACATGAAGAAGGCAAAACTGAGCCTCGCCTGGCAGATCCTTATCGGTCTGGTACTAGGTATCGCCATCGGCGCCTTGCTGAATCATTTCAGTGCAGAAAAGGCATGGTGGATCAGCAACGTGCTGCAACCCGCCGGTGACATCTTCATTCGCCTGATCAAGATGATCGTCATCCCGATCGTGATCTCGTCGCTGATCGTGGGTATCGCCGGGGTTGGGGATGCGAAAAAACTTGGCAGTATCGGCCTCAAGACCATCATCTACTTCGAGGTGGTGACCACCATCGCCATCGTCGTCGGCCTGGTCCTGGCCAACCTGTTCCACCCAGGCGCCGGCATCGACATGAGCACCCTGGGCACCGTGGATATCTCCAAGTACCAGGCCACAGCCGCCGAGGTGCAGCACGAGCATGCGTTCATCGAAACCATCCTCAACCTGATCCCGTCGAACATCTTCGCGGCGCTGATGCGCGGTGAAATGCTGCCGATCATCTTCTTCTCGGTACTGTTCGGCCTGGGCCTGTCGAGCCTCAACGCGGACATCCGTGACCCGCTGGTCAAGACCTTCCAGGGCGTTTCCGAAGCCATGTTCAAGGTCACCCACATGATCATGAACTACGCCCCCATCGGCGTGTTCGCGCTGATCGCCGTAACGGTCGCCAACTTCGGCTTCGCCTCGCTGCTGCCGCTGGCCAAGCTGGTGTTGCTGGTGTACTTCGCCATCGCCTTCTTCGCCTTCATGGTGCTGGGCCTGGTGGCGCGTCTGTTCGGCTTCTCGATCATCAAGCTGATGCGCATCTTCAAGGACGAACTGGTCCTGGCCTACTCCACCGCCAGCTCTGAAACCGTGCTGCCGCGGGTCATCGAGAAGATGGAAGCCTACGGTGCGCCAAAGGCCATCTGCAGCTTCGTGGTGCCGACCGGTTACTCGTTCAACCTCGACGGTTCCACCCTGTACCAGAGCATCGCGGCGATCTTCATTGCCCAGCTGTATGGCATCGACCTGTCGATCAGCCAGCAACTGCTGCTGGTGCTGACCCTGATGGTCACGTCGAAAGGTATCGCCGGAGTGCCGGGCGTGTCCTTCGTGGTACTGCTGGCGACCCTGGGCAGTGTCGGCATTCCGCTGGAAGGCCTGGCCTTCATCGCCGGTGTCGACCGCATCATGGACATGGCGCGTACCGCCCTGAACGTGATCGGCAATGCCCTGGCGGTGCTGGTGATCGCTCGCTGGGAAGGCATGTACGACGCCGAAAAAGGCCAGAAGTACTGGAACTCCCTGCCACACTGGCGCAGCAAGGAAGCCGTGGTGGCGGGCAAGACCGTCAACTCCTGAGTCCTGTACCGCGCTGAATGAAGAAGCCCCGCATTGTCGGGGCTTTTTCGTTGTCTACCAGGGCCCTATCGCTGGCAAGCCAGCTCCCACAACACCCTACCTGTGGGAGCTGGCTTGCCAGCGATAGGGCCATCAGCCCCAACACAACACTCGACCAGCCCGCTATCATTCAGCCCATCTTTGAGGGGAGTTCGTTCGGATGCTCAACGGCCTTTGGCTTGGTTTCTTCGTGGTGGCGGCCATTTCGGCGCTGGGGCAATGGCTGGTAGGCGGTAATGCCGGGATCTTCGCGGCGATGGTGGAAAGCATCTTCGCCATGGCCAAGCTCTCGGTGGAGGTGATGGTCCTGCTGTTCGGCACCCTGACCCTCTGGCTGGGCTTTCTCAAGATCGCCGAGCAGGCCGGTATCGTCGAATGGCTGGCCAAGGTCCTGGGCCCGCTGTTCCGCCGCCTGATGCCGGAAGTCCCGCCCGGCCATCCCGCCCTCGGCCTGATCACCCTGAACTTCGCCGCCAACGGCCTGGGCCTGGACAACGCTGCCACCCCAATCGGCCTCAAGGCCATGCGCGCCCTGCAGGAACTGAACCCGAGCCCGACCACGGCGAGCAACGCGCAGATCCTGTTCCTGGTGCTCAATGCCTCGTCCCTGACCCTGTTGCCGGTGACCATCTTCATGTACCGCGCCCAGCAAGGCGCGATGGACCCGACCCTGGTGTTCCTGCCGATCCTGCTCGCCACCAGTTGCTCGACCCTGGTCGGCCTGCTCTCGGTGGCCATCGTCCAGCGCCTGCGCCTGTGGGACCCGGTGGTGCTCGCCTATCTGATTCCCGGTGCGCTGCTGCTCGGTGGCTTCATGGCCATCCTCGCCGGGCTGTCGGCCAGTGCCCTGGCCAGCCTGTCGTCGATCCTCGGCAACCTGACCCTGTTCGGCCTGATCATCCTGTTCCTGCTGATCGGTGCGCTGAAGAAAGTGAAGGTGTACGAAACCTTCGTCGAAGGTGCGAAGGAAGGCTTCGATGTGGCGAAGAACCTGCTGCCGTACCTGGTCGCCATGCTGTGCGCCGTTGGCGTGCTGCGCGCGTCCGGGGCCCTGGAGTTCGGCCTGGAGGGCATTCGCCACACGGTGGAATGGCTCGGCTGGGACACCCGCTTCGTCGATGCCCTGCCTACCGCCATGGTCAAGCCGTTCTCCGGCAGCGCTGCGCGGGCGATGTTGATCGAAACCATGCAGACCCACGGCGTCGACAGCTTCCCGGCGCTGGTCGCGGCCACCGTGCAGGGCAGCACGGAAACCACTTTCTACGTGCTGGCGGTGTATTTCGGCGCCGTCGGCATCCAGCGCACCCGGCACGCCGTGGGCTGCGCCCTGCTTGCCGAGCTGGCCGGCGTGCTGGGCGCGATCGCCGTCTGCTATTGGTTCTTCGGCTGATACCGGCTGGCCTGGGCCACGGTCCAGCCCAGCAGTTGCGCCATGGCCTTGTCGGTCGCCTGGCCAAGGCCGTCGACCACCGTCGGCACGTTCTTGTCGCCCAGCACCTGGCGCACCTCGAAGCGCCGGCTGACCAGGATGCGTTGGGTGCGCCCGTCCACCAGCCGCGCATCCAGGCGAATCACCGCCTCGACGCCCTGCGCCGTGTATTCGCTCTGGAACGCCTGCAGCTCGCCTGCCAGCTCGAAATCCGATTGCAGGTTGCTGTCATCGGCGCTCAGGCGCGGTACCCGGCCGTCGCGCTGGAAGGCGTCGAGGATGCGATTACGCAACAGCGCCGGGGCCGGGTCGGTCCAGCGTGCGCCCTTGTAGGTGCTGATCACGTTGCCCTGCGGCACCACGGCGATGCGCGGCATGTCCAGCGCGTCGCTGGTGATCGGCTTGTTCACCCGCAGCGACCAGCTGACTGGCGCTGCACTGGAGTGCGCGGTATGCGCCGGCAGGCGATAGACCTCGGCGTTCTCCGCCTTGGGCAGGATCGAGCAGGCACCGCTCATGCTGATCAGCAGTGCCAGGGACAGACGGCTGGCGAGTCTCATGGCTCGAACTCCTTGCTTTGGTCACGGCCAAGCAGGTAGCCGCTGGGGTTGGCTTCAAGGCGGCGGGAAATGGCCTTGAGGGAATTGAGGGTGTCGCGCAGTTCACGGATCGCCGGGGACAGGTCGCGGAATCCCTGGGCGCCGCTGTCGATGGCGTCGCGGTTGCTTTCCAGCATGGCGTTGAGGGTCGCGGTGCTCCGGGCCAGGGATTGCATGGTCTGGTCGGCGCTGTCGAAGATGTCCGGCCCGCGCTTGGCCAGGAGTTGATTGGCGTTACGCATCAGGTCGCCGGTCTGTTGCAGGGCGGCGCCCGCCTGCTGCCCGAGGGTCGCCATCTGCTTGATCGCCAGGCTGATGTCCTCGCGTTGGGCGGAAACCGCGCCGGTGGTCTGCTCCAGGTTCTCCAGGGTGGCGCTCAGGCGGTTGACGTTGTCCTCGGAGAACAGCCGGTTGGCGTTGTGCAGCAGCAGGTTGATGTTGGTCACCAGGTCGCTGCTGTTGGTCAGCAGGCGGGCGATGGGCGATGGCGAGGCGACGATCACCGGCAGCTTGCCGCCCTTGCCCACCAGCGGCGGGCTTTCCGGGGTGCCGCCGCTGAGCTGGATCAGCGAGGTGCCGGTGACGCCGGTCAGGGTCAGCTTGGCCTGGGTGTCCTGCTTGATCGGGGTCTCGGCATTGAGGCGAATGTGCGCCAGGACCCGGCGCGGGTCCTCGGGGTCGAGGCGCAGGCTGATCACATCGCCGACCTTGATCCCGCTGTATTGCACGGCGCTGCCCTTGGACAGGCCGGTCACCGCCTCGTTGAAGACCACCTCGTAGTCCTTGAAGGTGGCATCGACGCTGGCCTTGGCCAGCCACAGGCCGAACAGCATGGCGGCGGCGACCACCAGCACGGTGACCATTCCGATCATTACATGGTGCGCACGTGGCTCCATCTCACTTCTCCTTCAGCGCTGAGGCGGCATCGAGCGCCGCACGGCCACGCGGGCCATGGAAATATTCGTGGATCCACGGCTCGTCGTAGCCGGCCACTTCATCGATGGGGGCGGCCACCAGGACTTTCTTCTGCGCCAGTACCGCGACCCGGTCGCTGATGGTGTAGAGGGTGTCGAGGTCGTGGGTAATGAGAAACACGCTCAGGCCCAGGGCATCGCGCAGGGTCAGGATCAACTGGTCGAAGGCCGCTGCGCCGATGGGGTCGAGGCCGGCGGTGGGCTCGTCGAGGAACAGGATGTCCGGGTCCAGGGCCAGGGCGCGGGCCAGGGCGGCGCGCTTGATCATGCCGCCGGACAGCGAGGCCGGGTATTTGTCCGCCGCCGACTGCGGCAGGCCGGCCAGGGCCAGCTTGACCCCGGCAAGGTGCTCGGCATCGTCGCGGCTCAGGCCGGCATGCTCGATCAGCGGCAGGGCGACGTTCTCGGTCACGGTCAGCGAGGAAAACAGCGCGCCCTTCTGGAACAGCACGCCGAAGCGTCGTTCGATCAGCGAGCGCTCGGTCGGATTGGCCTCCAGCAGGTCCTGGCCGAACACCTTCACCGTGCCCTCGTTGGGCCGGCGCAGGCCGATGATGCTGCGCAGCAGCACCGACTTGCCGCTGCCCGATCCACCGACCACGGAAAGGATCTCGCCGCGGTACAGGTCGAGGTCGAGCTGCTCGTGCACGCTTTGTGCGCCGAAGCGGTTGCACAGGCCGCGCACCTGGATGACCGCCTCGCGGTCGTCTGCCCGGCTCACCAGCCCATCTCCATGAAGAACAGCGCAGCCACGGCGTCGAGCATGATCACCACGAAGATCGACTGCACCACCGCCGAGGTGGTGTGGGCACCGACCGACTCGGCGCTGCCACTGACCTTGAAGCCTTCCAGGCAGCCTATGGAGGCGATGAGGAAGGCGAAGAACGGCGCCTTTGCCAGGCCGACCAGGAAATGCTGCACGCCGATATCGTCTTCCAGCAGCGACAGGAACATGGCCGGCGAGATATCCAGCGACAGCGCGCAGACCACACCACCGCCAACGATGCCGCAGATCATGGCGAGGAAGGTCAGCAACGGCAGGGAAATCAGCAGGGCCAGCACCCGCGGGATCACCAGCAGCTCCACCGGGTCGAGGCCGAGGGTGCGGATCGCATCCACTTCCTCGTTGGCCTTCATCGAACCGATCTGTGCGGTAAAGGCGCTGGCGGTGCGCCCGGCCATGAGGATGGCGGTCAGCAGCACGCCGAATTCGCGAAGGAAGGAGAACGCCACCAGGTCCACGGTAAAGATGCTCGCGCCGAAGCTGGCCAGTACCGTGGCGCCGAGAAAGGCCACTACCGCGCCGACCAGGAAGGTCAGCAGGGCGACGATGGGCGCGGCGTCGAGGCCGGTCTGCTCGATATGGGCGACCACCGAGGTCATGCGCCAGCGCCTGGGCTGCAGGGCGCGGCGCGCCAGGGTGGTGACGATCAGGCCGATGAAGCCGAGAAGCTGGCGCGAGTCCTGCCAGAGGGTATCCACGGCGCAGCCGATGCGCGCCATCAACTGGGTCAGCACCGGCACTTGCGGGACGCGGGGCGGGATGCAGAACTCTGTCAGCGAGGCCTGCACGCTGCGCACCAGATGGCGGCTGGCCTCGGGCAGTGCATTGCACTGGTCCAGTTGCGCCACCCGGGCCGGGCCCAGCAGCTCGACGAGCAGCGAGGCGCCGGCTGTGTCGAGCTTGCCGAGCCGGTCCAGGTCGATGCGGGTGGTCTGGTCGTATTGGCCACTCAAGGCGGCGATGGCGTGCTTGAGGCCGGCATAGTGGGGTAGCGTCCAGTCACCGTCCAGGCGCAGGCAGGCCGGGTTCTGGCTGGTATCGAGCGTGACGTTGGCGGGGCTGGAAGTGCTGGTCATGGGCTGCGTCTATCCCTGGATGCGCCGCACAGCATAGCGTCACTGTGCCGCCGGTGCTTGACCGTCGTCCACAACCCGGAAGCGCAGCACACCGATTACCTGGCCGTCCTCGGTCAGCACCCGCACTTGCCAGCGCCCGACCGGGTTGGCCGGGAACACCTGCTTGTGGGTCCAGGCGCGATAACCTTCCTTGCGCCCACCGTTGATGTTCAGGGCGATGCGGTCCACTTCTTTGCCGTTGAGTTGCCAGACGTGGTAGATCCGCTCGTTCAGCCCGCGCGGCGCCTTGATCGCGGTGTAGGCGTACAGCCCGGCGCTGCGGATCTGGCTGGCGTTGACCTCCCTGAGGCTCTCGCTCGGCGTGCGGTCGCGGACATCGGTGGTGATCGCGACTTCGGTCATCCACAGGGTAGCCGGCGGCACCCAGGAGCGCAGCAGCCAGCCGGCGCCGCCGATGGCCAGGGTCACCAGCACCAGGGCGATGGCGCGTCGCGCGGTATTGACCGGGAAGCTGCTGATCAGGCTGGGGAAGGACAGCAGCATGGCGACGCCGAGGGCGAGCTTGAAGCTCTCGGCGGTGGTCAGGTGGAGGATGATCGGCAGCGCCGTGAGCATTGCGGCGAACAGGGTCAGGGTATGCAGGGCGAGGAACAGCCAGCGCCGTGGTGCGACCCATTTGTAGTAGAGCGGGTCGATGATCGAGACCAGCCCGGCAGCGCCGAGCAACCCGGTGAAGATCGCCTGGCCGCTGTTCCAGGTGGTGGTGACGAAGAAGAACGGCAGGACAAAGAACAGGCTTTCCTGGTGGATCATCTGCGTTGCGTAGCGCAATAGCGGCTGCGGAATCTCGCGCTTGAAGATGCGGGCGAAGAATTCGGTGAAGGTGTTTTCCAGCATCAGCCAGACCCAGCTCACCAGCATCAGGATCGCGACCCAGCTGGCCAGGCTCTCCTGGCGATCGACCAGGATGAAACTGCCGATACCGGAAACGAAACCGCCAAGTGCGATGACCCGGGGTAGCGCTTGATCAGCTCGATGATGCGCTGGATGTAGATTGGCATGTTGGGGTGTTCGCTGAGGCTGAAAAATACGGTTACAAGGATACCTTGGTTTTTGCCTGTTCGGGCCTCATCGCTGGCAAGCCAGCTCCCACAAGGTCCGTGTGGGAGCTGGCTTGCCGGCGATAGGGCCCTCAAGCCCGCCGCCGATACCAGATGCCCGCCCCGACCACGACCAGCACAACCCCCAGCACCCCGATCCAGAACAGTTCGTCATACCCGAGCAACGGCTTTTCCACCCTTACCCATCCGGCTTCCTTGAACACTTCGCGCATCGCCTGGTTGGCCTCGTCCAGGCTCACCCCGCGCAGCCGCTGCGCCGGATCGACGAACCTGCCATCGGCATAACTGTTCAAGGCGCCCCAGTAGTAATCCGCCAGTGCGCTGTTGCCCTGGGTCGTCCAGGCTTCCCGGGCAATCGCCGCCGCCTTGACCCGCTCGAAGGTCGCCGGATCCAGCCCTTCCTTGCGCAGGCGCTCGATCATTGCCTTCATGACCTTTTCCGCGTCTTCCACCTGGTCCCTATCCAGATCGGCATTCAGGCTGAGCATGCCGCTGTCGCCGAAGCTTTCGCGCTGGCTCCATGGCCCGTACGACAGCCCGTGTTCGAGCCGCAGTTCGCTGTACAACGCCCAGTCCAGGTAGCGCTGCAGCAGCTCCAGGGTTTCGTCGTGTTCGTTGTCCAGTACAGGTTCGAGGAACAGCCAGCTCAGCCGCGCACTGTTGCCCAGCACGCCGCGAACCAGGGTGCGATTGCTCTCGGCCTGGCGCGTGACGCCATCGAGCGTCCGGCGCTCGGCAGGCTCGCCGGGCTCCAGCTCGCCCCAGGCACGCTCCAGATAGGCCGGCAGGACCCGGTCGAGACCACCTACGACGATCAGGGTCATGTTGTTCGGCACGTACCAGCCTTTGCGGATTTCCTCGACCTGGTCCAGGGTCATGGCGTGGATATCGGAGCGCTCGGCGCACTTGAGCCCCAGTTCTATCGCCAGCTGGCTGCTGGCGCGCTGGCCGATGTCCTGGCGATCGAGCCAGCGTTGCAGATGAGAGTAATGCCCGCCGTCTTCCCGTTCGATGATGCGCTTGGACTGCGCCACGGCCTGCTCGTCGATCCGGGTGCGCTGGAGGATCGCCAGCAGCAGGTCGAGAACCTTGCGCTGGTTGCGCGCCGGGGCCTCGATGACGAAGGTGGTATCGGTGTTGCTGGTGTAGGCGTTCCACTCTCCGCCAAGGGCCTGCATGCGCTTTTCCAGGCCACCTTCGCCGCTGTCGTCGATCCCGCTGAACAGCAGGTGTTCGAGCAGGTGGGGCAGCTCTTTCTGCTCGCACGGGAAATCGTCGAGGCCGACCCCGACCACCAGGCGGATCGATACATGATCCCGTTCATAACCGGGCTTGAGCAGCACCTGCAGCCCGTTGGGCAGCAGATACCCCTCGACCTGGTTGCGATCGAGGGCAAAGCCGGGGGCACAACCCAGCAACAGGCAGACGAATATCAGGCAACGCATGCAGAACTTCCTTGACCAGGTCGATGCGGTACGGGGTCACGGTGAGTGGATTTCATCCGGCACGCTGTCGATCAGCAGACCGCCAGTGTCGTTACCCCCGAGTACCACATAGGCACTGCTACAGAACAATGAATTCAATCTTTTCATGTCCGCGATCAATTCCAGGTGCAGGGCGCTGGTCTCGATGCTTTGCACCACCTTGCGCTGCAGGCGGCTGACATGGGCGTGGGCCAGGCGTCGCTCCTGGGCGCGGAAGCGGCGTTTTTCCCGTAGCAGCTGGCGCGCGCTCTCCGGGTCGGCGCTGAGGAATACCGAAAGGCCGAGGCGCAGGTTGGCCAGCAACTGGGCATGCAGGCCGGTCAGTTCCTCCAGGCCGACCTCGGAGAACTCGCGGCGCTGCGAGGTCTTCTGTTGCTGGATCTTGCGCAGCATGCGTTCGATCAGGTTGCTGGCCATCTTCAGGTTAAGGGCCAGCTCGATGATCTCGGCCCAGCGCTGGCTGTCCTGTTCGCTGAGGTCTTCCCGGGGCATCTGCGCCAGGTACAGCTTGATCGCGTTGTACAGCGCCTCGATATCTTCGCTAAGGCTGCGCATCTCCTGCGATACCGTGGTCTTGGTGCCCCGCAGTACGCCGTTCATGGCTTCCAGCATGCTGTCGACCAGATCACCGAGACGCAGGGTTTCGCGCACGGCGTTGGCCAGGGCCAGGCTCGGAGTCGCCAGGGCGGCCGGGTCGAGGTGGCGCGGGGCGGTGCGGCCATTGGTGTCCGGGCGGTCCGGCATCAGCCAGGTGCAGGCCTTGGCCATGAGGTTGACGGTGGGCAGCAGGGTCAGGCAACGCAGGGTGTTGTAGAGCAGGTGGAAACCGATCACCAGCTCCTGCGGACGAAAACTCAGGCTGTCCATCCAGTCGACCAGGGGGTGCAGCAGCGGAATGGTGATCAGCAGCCCCAACAGCTTGTACAGCAGGCTGCCCAGGGCCACCTGGCGCCCGGCAGTGTTCTGCATGCTGGTGCTGATGAAAGCCAGCAGGCCGCTGCCGATATTGGCGCCGATCACCAGGCCGATCGCCACCGGCAGCCCGATCACCCCGGCACCGGCCAGGGTAGCGGTGAGCAGCACGGCAGCCAGGCTGGAGTAGGACACCATGGCGAACAGCGCGCCGATCAGGGCATCGAGCAGGATGTCCCCAGTCAACGAGGCGAACAGCACCTTCACGCCCTGGGCCGTGGTGATCGGGGTGGCGGCTTCGACGATCAGTTGCAGGGCAAGGATGATCAGGCCCAGGCCGATTCCGACGCGACCAAGCTGGCCGGCGCGGGTCTGCTTGCGCGAGAGGAAGAAGATCACCCCGAGGAAAATCAGCAGCGGCGACAGCCACGACAGGTCGAGGGTCAGCACCCGGGCCATCAGCGCGGTACCGACGTCGGCGCCGAGCATGATCGCCAGGGCCGGGGTCAGCGCCATCAGGCCCTGGCCGACGAACGAGGTCACCAGCATGGCCGTGGCGTTGCTGCTTTGCACCATGGCCGTGACCAGGATGCCGGCAATGAAGGCCAGCGGCCTGCGTGCCATGTTCTGGCCAATGACCCGGCGCAGGTTGGAGCCGTAGACCCTCAGGATCCCGGTCCGGACGATGTGCGTGCCCCAGATCAGCAGGGCGACGGCTGACAATAGATTGAGCAGGGTCAGCATGCTGGGCCCCCTGTTTGCGGTGCCCCATGGGGAAAAAATGAACGACGCTCGGAGCCTGGCCGTGAATACGGCGGTTGTTTCCAGTGCTCCCTTTAAGCTTTAGCCCGCTGAAAGCCATGGCGCCAGCGGTTTTGCCACGACCTGGAATGAAAAAAGGCCCCGACGGGGGCCTTGATTCAATGACGGGCCAGTATTACTGACCCGGGATGCCTGCGCGAAGTTTCACCGCGTCGGCTTATTGCTCGCCACGCTTTTTCGCAATGGCCGTGCGCATGCGGATGTTGATTGTTTCCACCGCCAGGGAGAAGGCCATGGCGAAGTAGACGTAACCCTTCGGCACATGCACGTCGAAAGCTTCGGCGATCAGCACGGTACCCACGACCATCAGGAACGACAGGGCGAGCATCTTCAGCGACGGATGCTTGTCGATGAATTCGCTGATGGCCTTGGCGCAGAGCATCATCACCAGTACAGCGATGACGATCGCGGCGATCATTACCGGAACATGGGACACCATGCCCACGGCGGTGATCACCGAGTCCAGGGAGAACACGATATCGATGATCGCGATCTGCACGATGGTGAACAGGAACTTGCCCCCTGCTCCGCCGGCCGGCTCCTCGTTGCTCTCTTCCTCGCCTTCCAGGCCGTGGAAGATTTCCTGCGAGCTTTTCCACAACAGGAACAGGCCGCCACAGAACAGGATCAGGTCTCGCCCCGAGATGCCCTGGTCGAAGACCACGAACAGATCGTCGGTCAGGCGCATGACCCAGGTGATCGACAGCAGCAGCAGGATCCGCGTGACCATGGCCAGGGCCAGGCCGAAGATCCGCGTGCGTTGCTGCATGTGCTTGGGCATGCGGCTGACCAGGATCGAGATCATGATGATGTTATCGATGCCCAGCACGATCTCGAGTGCGGTCAGGGTAAAGAGGGCAACCCAGATTTCCGGGTTGGTCAGCCATTCCATGTGTGTTCCTTCGAGCGTAAAGCGTCGCGCACCGCAGCGGCGCGCGACAGGTTGGTTGAATCCCGTTTACTTAGAGGCTGCTGAACAGCGGAAAAATTCCCATGAGCAGCGCGGCGAACATTATGCACAGGCAGACCAGTACCGCCCACTTGAGCGTGAAGCGCTGGTGATCGCCGAACTCGATACCGGCCAGGGCCACCAGCAGGTAGGTCGAGGGAACCAGCGGGCTGAGCAGGTGCACCGGCTGTCCGACGATCGAGGCGCGGGCCATTTCCACTGGCGAGATGCCGTAGTGGCTGGCGGCTTCCGAAAGCACCGGCAGTACCCCGTAGTAGAAGGCATCGTTGGACATGAAGAAGGTGAACGGCATGCTCACGATCGCCGTGATCACCGCCAGGTACGGGCCCAGTGCATCCGGGATCACTGCCAGCAGGCTCTTGGACATGGCGTCGACCATGCCGGTGCCGGACAGGATGCCGGTGAAGATACCTGCGGCGAAGATCAGGCCGGTCACCGCCAGGACGCTGCCGGCGTGAGCGGCGATACGATCCTTCTGCTGTTGCAGGCAGGGATAGTTGACGATCATGGCGATACTGAAGGCGATCATGAACAGCACTGGCAGCGGCAGCAGGCCGGCGATCAGGGCGGCCATCAGCGCTGCGGTCAGGGCGCCGTTGAACCACAGCAGCTTCGGACGGCGGGCATCCGGGTACTGGGACACGGAGATTTCGCTGTGGTCGATCTCGTCGCCGGGCAAGTGCAGCTCACCGAGGCGGGCGCGCTCGCGCTTGCCGTACCAGTAGGCGATCACCAGGATGGCGGCGACACCGGCGAGCATGGCCGGGATCATCGGCACGAAGATGTCCGAAGGGTCTACATGCAGGGCGCTGGCGGCACGGGCGGTCGGGCCGCCCCAGGGGGTCATGTTCATCACCCCGCCGGCCAGGATGATCAGGCCGGCCATGATCCGCGGGCTCATTCCCAGGCGGCTGTACAGCGGCAGCATGGCGGCGCAGCAGATCATGTAGGTGGTCGCGCCGTCACCGTCGAGGGACACGACCAGGGCGAGCACGGCAGTGCCGACCGAAACTTTCAGCGGGTCGCCCTTGACCAGCTTGAGGATCTTGCGTACGGCCGGATCGAACAGGCCGGAATCGATCATCAGGGCGAAATACAGGATGGCGAACATCAGCATCACGCCGGTAGGCGCCAGCTTGCTGATGCCCTCCAGCATCATCGGGCCGATCTTGCTGGAAAAGCCGCCGAACAGGGCGAACAGGATCGGTACCAGGATCAGCGCGATCAAGGCCGACAGGCGCTTGGTCATGATCAGGTACATGAAGGTGATGACCATGGCGAAGCCGAGGAAGGTCAGCATGGGGGTACTCCAGGCGTAGGTGCGTCGGGACGGGACGAAACGGACGGATCAGCGGGTTGGGCGCTGGGGCTGGAGTAACGGCGGGAATTGCGGGCGCAGGACGGTACGGAAGGACATCGGAATCACCATTGTTCTTGTTGAATAGGCCGGGCATCCTGATTTCGGGTGCCCTGGCGCGCCGGTCGTTTTGCCGGTGGTGAGGCGATGCTAAGGGCCTAAGCTTTCAGCCAGCTTTCGATGCTGAAAGCTTCATTTTGAACCTTGAGAGCCTCCCAGCTCCCATAGGCTCGGTCACTGTGGGAGCTGGCTTGCCAGCGATGAGGCCCTTGAGACCACTGGAAAAATCACTGAATACTGCGAAGGAGTGCCCAACGAAAATGAGCCAACACCAGGAAGGCGGCTGCCATTGCGGCGCCCTGCGCTACCGGGTCGAAAGCCCGCTGACCGATGTCGCCCATTGCCATTGCTCGATCTGTCGCAAGGTTTCCGGCGGCTTGCTGATCACCTGGGCCACGGTGCCCTGTTCTGCCTTCCAATGGCTGACCGGCACTCCGCAGCGCTACGACTCGTCCGCCAGTTGCGTGCGTTACTTCTGCAGCCGCTGTGGCGCCCATCTGGCCCTGACCACCGACCTGAGCCCGGAAACCATCGATATCACCATCGCTACCCTCGACGACCCGGCCTCGGTCCGCCCCGACCGGCATATCTGGACGGTCAGCCGCCTGCCCTGGCTGCATCTGGACGAGCACCTGCCTGGTGAGGAGCACGAATCGCTGTAATCAAGGCAGCTCCAGGCCGCCGGCCGCCTTGTGCAGGGCGCGCAGGTGGTTGCCGATCAGTTTGGCGTTGGTTTCCACGGCGCGGATTTCCTTGTCGCGCTCGGGGTTGAGCAACGCCCGGGCTTCCTTGTCGAGATCGGTACTCAGGCTTTGCAACCGGGCCTGTCGCTCGCGGCTGCTGTCCAGCAACTGCTCGCGCTCCTGGGCCTGGGGCAACCCGTAGCCGCCCTGCCCCAGCAATTCGGCCGGTTTGCTGAGAAAGCCACTGTTGGCCAGGATCTCTTGCAACGTGCGGTTGGCCTTGTCGACCCGTCCGTCCTGCTGCGAGCGGCCGCTCAGATAGCGCTGCTTGACCTCGTCCTGGGCCAGCAGCAATTGCCGGCGCAGGGCGGCCTGTTCCAGCAGCAGCATCGCTGCACTGGTGCGCAGATCGGCGCGCTCGAACCAGGTACGGCGCTGCTCTGCGCTTTGTTCCAGCCAGGATTCGACCGTTGCCTGGGGAATCGGCAGTTGTTTCTTCAACACCTGGAACATGGCCTCGAAGCGATCACGGTAGGAATCGAAGCGGTAGCCCAGGCGCAGCGCCTCGCGCGGGTCGTCGAGCACACGGGTGTCCGCCAGGCCGCGGCCCTTGAGCACTTCCAGCAGGCCGTTGGGCATGATGCTGTCGAGGCTGGTCAGTTGCCGGTTGGCGGTACCGCTGCGCAACAGCTTGAGGGTTTCCACCGCGCAGTTGTTGGACAGGAAGAAGTAGTTGCCGTCGTAGCTCCAGTGCATCTCCAGGGCCTGGCGCACCAGGTTTTCCAGCTCCGGACGGGACAGCTTGAGCGGCACCGAGGACAGGCTGCGCAGCTCGGTCTTGGTGTATTCGTCTATGACCTGGCCCAGCGGCAGCACGAACAGGCGCGATGGATAGGAGCCCACCAGGCCGTCCCAGCTGGACAATTGCACGTCGTTGACGAAGGCGCGGTACGACAGGACCAGATGCTGGTCGAGGTCCAGCCGGCAATCCGGGCCTCGCGGGCGACCCGGCGCACAGATCACCAGGCGCAACATGCTATGGCCCCAGCGGCTGACCCAGTTCTGGTTGGCTTCGGCCAGCAGGTAGTCCACCGAATAGACCCGCTCCGGGTCGATGTAGCCGAGGGGCTGCTTGGCGAAGTCATTGCCGGCGTTGAGGTAAGGCAGCTCTGCCGCACAGGGCGGATGTTCCGGCGCCCAGCCGAAATGTCCGCTCAGGTAGGCGTGCAGTGCCGGGCGACGGCAGGCGTAGCTCGGGTCGAGGAGAAAATACTCCATGTTGACCGCGATGAATTCCTTGGGGCTGCTCAGCTCGTAGCTGTCCGGGGTGCGTACGTCCTGGTGGTTTTCCTGCTCGCGCTCGCCGCGACGACCGACATATTGCGGCCAGCCGGCCAGGTCGAGCAGGCGCGGATCGTCGCTAAGGGTGAAGCGGCGCCCTGGCTGGCCGCGGCATTCGTCACGCAGGCCGACCTTGCCTTGGCTATCGAGCTGGCGTTGGCACTGGACGATCAGGCGACGCTGGTCCGCCGGCCAGAGCCGCGCGCGGTCGTAGATGTGGGTGAGTTCATGGAGCACGGTGGCCAGCAGCTCTTCGCGCACCGTGCCGTGGGGACGACCGGTCTTCTGCGTGGCGGCGCTGCCGTCGGTGAGGCTGTCAAGGAGACGACGGTTCAGGGCCAGGGTCGACACCAGCGAAGCCTGGCCGTACGCATCCTGCGGCATGCGCGAGTCCCAACTGATGGTGACGCTGCGGTCGAGTCGGGTCTTGAAGCTGGATGGCAGTTTTTCCAGCGCTTCATCCAGCAATGCCTGGGTCGCCTGGCGCTGGGCCGCGCTCAGCCCGTCACCTTGCAAATGCAATTGCAGATCGGCCACGGCGGGGCTGCCGAGCAGCGCGAGTACGCCGCCCAGCAGCCAGGCACGGAGTGATTTCACAGCGCGAGGATGGCTTCGGCGAGTACCTGGTCGCTGGCGTCGCGCGCTTCGGGGACGCGCTGGCGCAGGGTGTTGAAGGCGGCTTCCAGTTGTGCGCCGCGGATATCGCCATTGCTGGCGACGAAGCTGGCCGCGTCGTCACGGGCTTCGCGAACGACCTTGGAATCACGGATCGAGGTGGTGGTGTCCGAGGTGAAATCGATCGAGCGGCCAAAGGCACGGACGATGATATTGCTGGTGGCCACCAGGGTATGTGCCTGGGCCACATCGGCCAGCAGAAGGAAGCCGAGGGTGGCGGCGATCAGCGGGTTACGCATGGAACTTCTCCGGAGAAACAGGGGTGATCATTGGACGAGAATTGCTTGCGCCAGTTCAAGGTCGCCAGCATGAAGATCGGGGTTTTCCCGGCGTAGCCGGCCAATGACCGATTCCAGCCGTGCGCCACGGAGCTGGCCATCGCTGGCGACGTAGGCCGCAGCATCGTCGCGCGCGGCCTGCACCCATTTGCGGTCGAAGGGCGCGCTGGTCACCTGGCTGGTGGCGTAGCCGCCTATAACGCTGGCGGCGGTGGTCATGTCGAAGGCCTCGGCCGTTGTCGAGAACGCCGTTGTGGACCCGAACAGTGCAAGCAGCAAAAACACATAACGCATGGAAAGAGATGGCCCTTGGAAACACAAGGTGTCCAAGGCTATCCCATGGCATCAGCCCGGGCCAGAGCGGTTGGCCCGGCTGTTTTGCAGGGTGTTGCCTGGTGTGTCAGGCCTACAGCGCCAGGATCGCCTGGGCCAGTTGTGCGTCGCTGGCTTGCAGGGTCGGCAGTTGCTGGCGGATATGGGCGAAGGCGCTTTCCAGTTTCACTCCGCGGATATCGCCGTTGCTGGCGACGAAGCTGGCGGCGTCGTCACGGGCGGCACGCACGATCTTGTTGTCGCGGAACGACGAGGTCACGTCGGACGTGGCGTCGGAAGAGGCTTTCAGTGCACCGACCAGGGAGTCGGTGGTGACGATGAAGCTCGTGGCGTGGGCGGTGGAAGCCAGGGCCAGCAAGAGTGCGGCGCCCAGCAGACGGGTACGGATCATGGTCTATCTCCTGAGGTAGGACTTGGGTCCAGCAACTGTCAGACGCACGCTCAGCCGGTTGCGCTACGCGTGGCATAAAACCCTGTTGGAAAAAGCGTAACACGTAACAAGCGAAGCGCCGGTCGATATAACTGTTATGGTTGATTTTATAAATCTGAAAACTGTATCTGTCGGCCTTCAAATCCCTCTAGCCCGCGCCTTCCAGAACGAAAAAACCCGTCAGCAGTCACCTGCGACGGGTTTTTCGGAATTCGGTGCCGGCCTTGGCCGGCGGGCCTTGCATTAACGCCAGAAAGGCTTGCTCAGCTCTTCGTAACGTTGTGCTTCGCTGATACCGGCGTCAGCCAGCAGGCGAGCGTCCAGACGAGCCAGTTGATGGCGGCTGGAGATACGACGTTGCCACAGAACCAGGTTGGCCAACAGGCGCAGTGGCAGGGCAGCTTTGGATTGTTGAGCGTTGCTTTCGAAAACCAGACCGGAACTGAGGGTACGTTCCATGATGTGCTTCCTTCCGCTTGTGGCGGCATTGAGTAGTGATTTAACTGATGCCAATGATCCTCCTCGGGCGTCCATAACAGTAGATACAGTTCACCTGCATTGTGATGGTCCAGTTAACTGTTTAAGGGCACTGTTGCACTCGAAATGCACGCAACTGTACTGGTGAGCGCAAAAATGGTGCGTTTTTCAATTTTTGGCGAGTGGAAGGCGGAAAATCGAGGGGTTTTGAGCGGTACAGTAGTACAGTTTTTTCAAGTCAGTTGGTCGAACTGTTCAGCCGACAGGCATTGCACCTTGTCGGCTGAGCAGTGTTCACCGATTAAACGGCCAGCATGCGCCCGGTTTCTTCCAGGTTTTCATGCCAGGCCAGCGCTTCGCGCAGGATGTGTGGGGTATGACCGCCCCGCTCGCACGCGCGGGTGAAGTAGTCGTTGAGCGCTTCGCGGTAGTCCGGATGCACGCAATTGTCGATGATCGCCCGGGCACGCTCGCGCGGTGCCAGTCCGCGCAGGTCGGCCAGGCCCTGCTCGGTTACCAGGATGTCTACGTCGTGCTCGGTGTGATCGACGTGGCTGACCATCGGCACCACGCTGGAAATCGCGCCGCCCTTGGCGATCGACTTGGTCACGAAGATGGCCAGGTGGGCATTGCGCGCGAAATCGCCCGAGCCGCCGATGCCGTTCATCATCCGTGTACCGCAGACGTGTGTGGAGTTGACGTTGCCGTACAGGTCGAACTCCAGCGCGGTGTTGATACCGATGATGCCCAGGCGGCGCACCACTTCAGGGTGGTTGGAGATCTCCTGCGGGCGCAGCACCAGCTTGTCCTTGTAGCGCTCCAGGTTGCCGAACACATCGGCATTGCGGCGGCTCGACAGGGTGATCGAGCTGCCCGAGGCGAAGCCCAGCTTGCCGGCGTCGATCAGGTCGAACGTCGAGTCCTGAAGTACCTCGGAGTACATGGTCAGGTCTTCGAACGGCGACTCGATCAGGCCGCACATCACCGCGTTGGCGATGCTGCCGATGCCGGCCTGCAGCGGGCCGAGCCTGTTGGTCATGCGCCCTGCCGCTACTTCTTCCTTGAAGAAGTTGATCAGGTGGTTGGCGATGCCCTGGGTCTCTTCGTCCGGCGGCAGCACGGTAGACGGCGAATCCGCCTGTTCGGTAATGACGATGCCAACGATCTTCGCCGGGTCGATCGGGATCGCCGTGCTGCCGATGCGGTCATCGACCTTCACCAGCGGGATCGGTGTGCGGGTCGGACGGTAGGTCGGAATATAGATGTCGTGCAGGCCTTCGAGATTGGCGTTGTGCGCCATGTTGATCTCGATGATCACCTGCTTGGCGAAGATCGCGAAGCTCGCCGAGTTGCCCACGGAGGTGGTCGGCACGATATGGCCCTGTTCGGTGATCGCCACCGCTTCGATGACAGCGATGTCCGGCAGCTTGAGCTGCTGGTTACGCAGTTGCTCGACGGTTTCCGACAGGTGCTGGTCGATGAACATCACCTTGCCGTCGTTGATCGCCTTGCGCAGGGTGCTGTCCACCTGGAACGGCATGCGTCGTGCCAGCACACCGGCTTCGGTCAGTTCCTTGTCCAGGTCGTTGCCCAGGCTGGCGCCGGTCATCAGGCTGATCTTCAGCGGCGACTGCTTGGCCCGCTCGGCCAATGCGTGGGGAACGGCCTTGGCTTCACCGGCGCGGGTGAAACCGCTCATGCCAACGGTCATGCCATCCTGGATCAGGCCGGCGGCATCGGCCGCGCTCATGACTTTATTGTGCAGCGAGGACAAGCGAATACGATCACGGTACATGGATTGTTATCTCGGGTATTGAAACCAGGAGCGCAGTCTATTGCTTTCGCAAAGACTCGTCCCACGACCAAGGTCGTATGTGAAGCCCTGCAATAGAGCCTTCCGTCGGCAGACCGGGGACAAAAAAGCCCCGGTCGTTGCCGAACCGGGGCTTTTTGTCACATTTGGAAAGGGCCCTTATTCGACGGCCTTGACCATGTCCTCGATGACCTTCTTGGCATCGCCGAAGACCATCATGGTCTTGTCGAGGTAGAACAGTTCGTTGTCCAGGCCGGCATAGCCGCTGGCCATCGAGCGCTTGTTGACGATGATGGTCTTGGCCTTGAAGGCCTCCAGGATCGGCATGCCGGCGATCGGCGATTTCGGATCGTTCTTCGCCGCCGGGTTGACCACGTCGTTGGCGCCCAGCACCAGGACCACGTCGGCCTGACCGAACTCGGAGTTGATGTCCTCCATCTCGAACACCTGGTCATACGGTACCTCGGCTTCCGCCAGCAGCACGTTCATATGCCCGGGCATGCGACCGGCCACCGGGTGGATGGCGTACTTCACCGTCACCCCGGCGTGGGTCAGCTTCTCGGTCAGTTCCTTCAGTGCGTGCTGGGCACGGGCCACCGCCAGGCCGTAGCCGGGCACGATGATCACGGTGTCGGCGTTGCTCAGGAGGAAGGTGGCATCGTCGGCGGAGCCGGACTTCACCGGGCGCTGTTCCTTCGATCCGGTCGCCGCGCCGGCATCGGTATCACCACCGAATCCGCCGAGGATGACGTTGAAGAAGGAGCGGTTCATCGCCTTGCACATGATGTACGAGAGGATGGCACCGGACGAACCCACCAGGGAGCCGGCGATGATCAGCATCGAGTTGTTCAGCGAGAAGCCGATGCCCGCCGCCGCCCAGCCCGAGTAGCTGTTCAGCATCGATACCACGACCGGCATGTCTGCCCCGCCGATCGGGATGATGATGAGCACGCCCATGACGAAGGCCAGGGCCAGCATCACGGCGAAGGCGGTGTAGTTGCCGGTGAAGGTGAACACCAGGCCGAGGCCGATGGTGGTCAGGCCCAGTACCAGGTTCAGCTTGTGCTGCCCGGCGAACTGTACCGGTGCGCCCTGGAACAGGCGGAACTTGTACTTGCCGGAGAGCTTGCCGAAGGCGATGACCGAGCCGGAGAAGGTGATCGCACCGATAGCCGCACCGAGGAACAGCTCCAGGCGGTTGCCGGTGGGGATCGGGTCGCTGATGGCGCTGACGATACCCAGGGATTGCGGCTCGACCACAGCGGCAATGGCAATGAACACCGCAGCCAGGCCGATCATGCTGTGCATGAAGGCTACCAGCTCCGGCATCTTGGTCATTTCCACGCGCTTGGCCATGATCGCGCCGGCGCTACCGCCGATCAGCAGGCCGACGATCACGTAGGCGATGCCATCAGTGGCCAGCTCCGCGCCAAGCTTGTAGATCAGGCCAACGGTCGTGATGACCGCCAGGGCCATGCCAAGCATGCCGAACAGGTTGCCGCGCCGGGAGGTGGTCGGGTGCGACAGGCCCTTGAGGGCCTGGATGAAGCAGACCGACGCTACCAGGTAGAGAAGTGTTACCAGGTTCATGCTCATCTTTACTTCTGCCCCTCTGCCTTCGCGGCTTTCTTCTTGAACATCTCCAGCATGCGCCGGGTGACGAGGAATCCACCGAACACGTTCACCGCCGCCAGGGCCACCGCAAGGGTGCCCATGACCTTGCCGAGCGGGGTGACGGTCAGCGCCGCAGCGAGCATGGCGCCGACGATGACGATAGCGGAAATGGCGTTGGTGACCGCCATCAACGGGGTGTGCAGCGCAGGCGTGACGTTCCAGACCACGTGGTAGCCGACATAGATCGCCAGCACGAAGATGATCAGGTTATAGACACCGTGGGAAATCAGCATGTCTTCCATTGCCCTGCTCCTTAACCGTTCTTGCGGATGACCTGGCCGTCGCGGCACATCAGGCACGCGGCGACGATGTCGTCTTCGAGGTTGATCGTCAGCGCGCCGTCCTTGTCGAACAGCAGCTTCATGAAGTCCAGCAGGTTGCGCGCGTAGAGCGCCGAGGCATCGGCGCCGACCTGGGCCGGCAGGTTGGTCGGACCAACGATGGTCACGCCGTTCTCGATGACGATCTGATCGGCGACGGTCAGCGGGCAATTGCCGCCCTGGGCTGCTGCCAGGTCGATGACCACCGAGCCGGGCTTCATTTGCGCCACGGTTTCCGCGCTAAGCAGGGTTGGTGCCTTGCGGCCCGGGATCAGGGCGGTGGTAATGACGATATCGGCCTGCTTGGCGCGCTCATGCACGGCCTGGGCCTGGCGCTGCATCCAGCTCGCCGGCATCGGGCGGGCATAGCCGCCGACGCCAACCGCGCAGTCGCGTTCCTCGTCGGTCTCGTACGGCACATCGATGAACTTGGCGCCGAGGGATTCGATCTGTTCCTTCACTGCCGGACGCACGTCCGACGCCTCGATCACCGCGCCCAGGCGCTTGGCCGTGGCGATGGCCTGCAGGCCGGCCACACCCGCTCCGAGGATCAGCACGCGGGCGGCTTTCACCGTACCGGCGGCGGTCATCAGCATGGGCATGAAGCGTGGATAGTGGTGCGCGGCGAGCAACACGGCCTTGTAACCGGCGATGTTCGCCTGCGAGGACAGCACGTCCAGGCTTTGGGCCCGGGAAGTGCGTGGCGCGGCTTCGAGAGCGAAGGCGGTGATCCCGCGTTCGGCCATTTTTGCGATCAGATCGTTGTTGAACGGGTTGAGCATGCCCGCAAGCACGCTACCGCTCTTGATCAGGGCCAGTTCGCTGTCATTGGGCGCTACAACCTTAAGGACAAGCTGCGCGCCAAACGCATCGGCGGCGCTTCCAAGAACCGCGCCGACTGCCTCGTAGGCACTGTCAGGAATGCTGGCATTGACGCCGGCTCCACGCTCTACAGTGACCTGATGACCCTGGCCCACCAGTTTCTTGATGGTTTCGGGAGTGGCAGCGACCCGTGTTTCGCCCGTCTGCGTTTCGAGAGGAACACCAATGTGCACGTCATTTCTCCTGCGTGATCTTTGTTGTTGAACCAGCGCACTACGGATGGTGCGTCTGGGGCGGCCGATCAGCACGATCCCGCCTGAACGAGGCGGGGCGCGGCATTTTGCAAGCGATCCTGAATCGCTTCAATGGGTTCTGAATGGAAACTTAATCGAAACTACAAGTCACCCTGTGACCACTTGTCGCAACGAACCGGCTTTAGCCCGCCAAACACGGGGTTTAGCGACATTAGGAGATTTTCTAAAAATTTTCTGACAATTTTCGCGGAGAGGAAGAAAAAGGTCGTTTTTTCCGCTTTAAAGCCCCGTAAACATTGGGGTTGTCAGGGTTTTTGATGGAGGGCGCAACAGTTGTCGCTTCTGCGACATTTCCTTATATCTGTAGGTGTTAAATTTAATTGACTACCGGGTCAATTAGTCTGCTTGAGCCTTGTCTGCTGCGGTATAGCGCTGTGCCTCGGTTACTAGCCAATCGCGGAAAGCACGCAATGACGCCGACTCGACCTTTCTTTCCGGGATCATCAAGTGATAAGCCTTGATGCTGGACAGTCCGTGCGGGTTGGCAATCACTAGCCTGCGCTCCTCCAGTTCACGCTGGATCAGGAACGGTGGAATCAGCGCCACGCCCATCTCGTGCATCGCTGCCTGGGCCAGCATCGAGAATAATTCATAGCGCGGGCCTGTCATGTCGCGTGCGACGTTCATTTCCAGGCTGTTGAACCATTGGCGCCAAGCGTAGGGCCGGGTGGTCTGCTGCAGCAGGGGCAGTTGGGCGATGGTCTGCGGATCGAGCTTCTCGTGCTTGCCCAATAGCGACGGGCTGCACACCGGAACCGGGTTTTCTCCCATCAGCCTGTGGGATTGCGTACCGGACCAGTCGGCGTCGCCGAAGTAGATGGCGGCATCGAAGTTGGTGTCGGCGAACAGGAAAGGCCGGGTGCGGTTGGTCAGGTTGACCGTGACGTCCGGGTGGCGCTGCTGGAAATCCTTGAGCCGCGGCAGCAGCCATTGGGTGCCGAAGGTCGGCACGACCGCCAGTTCGATCACGTTGGCGCCCTGCTGGCCCATTACTGACAGCGTGTCGCGCTCCACCGCGTCTAGCTGGGTTGCCACCCGGCGACTGTAGGACAGGCCGGCTTCGGTGAGTTTCACGCCGCGTCTCGAGCGGCGGAACAGTTCGACGTTGAGGAACTCCTCCAGCCCGCCGATCTGTCGGCAAACGGCACCCTGGGTCAGGGAAAGCTCCTGCGCCGCCTTGGTAAAGCTCTCGTGGCGGGCTGCTGCCTCGAAGCAGACCAGGGCCGTGGTGCTGGGAATCTTGCGCCGCATATACGTCAACCTCACTAATCTGGCTTCGGAACAGCCTTCATCTCAATTACGAAGTGAGAAATTAGCACAAGAGGTTGCGGAATCCTCGTTTGTCGCCCTGCCCGTTCGGGCCTAGGATCAAGGCACGAGAACCATCATTCCCTTTCCCACCTCGAGGATTCCCACATGGCCGGCAAAGCAAGCTTCAACTGGATCGATCCGCTGCTCCTGGATCAGCAGCTCAGCGAAGAGGAGCGTATGGTGCGTGACAGCGCCTACAGCTTCGCCCAGGACAAGCTGGCGCCACGTGTGCTGGAAGCCTTTCGACATGAGCAGACCGATCCTGCAATCTTCCGCGAAATGGGCGAAGTCGGCCTGCTGGGCGCGACCATCCCGGAGCAGTACGGCGGCAGCGGCCTGAACTACGTGTGCTATGGCCTGATTGCTCGTGAAGTGGAGCGTATCGACTCCGGTTACCGCTCGATGATGAGCGTGCAGTCCTCGCTGGTGATGGTGCCGATCAATGAGTTCGGCACCGAAGCGCAGAAGCAGAAGTACCTGCCGAAGCTTGCCAGCGGGGAGTGGATCGGGTGCTTTGGTCTGACCGAGCCAAACCACGGTTCTGACCCGGGCTCCATGATTACTCGTGCGAGGAAAGTGGATGGCGGCTACCGCCTGACGGGTAGCAAGATGTGGATCACCAACAGCCCGATCGCCGATGTGTTCGTAGTCTGGGCCAAGGACGATGCAGGCGATATCCGTGGTTTCGTGCTGGAAAAAGGCTGGCAGGGCCTGAGCGCGCCTGCGATCCATGGCAAGGTCGGCCTGCGGGCTTCGATCACTGGAGAGATCGTCATGGATAACGTTTTCGTCCCCGAAGAGAACATCTTCCCGGATGTGCGTGGTCTTAAAGGTCCGTTCACCTGCCTGAACTCGGCGCGCTACGGTATCTCCTGGGGGGCTCTGGGCGCTGCAGAGGCCTGCTGGCACACCGCGCGCCAGTACACCCTGGATCGTCAGCAGTTCGGTCGCCCGCTGGCGGCGAACCAGTTGATCCAGAAGAAGCTGGCCGACATGCAGACCGAAATCACCCTGGGCCTGCAGGGCTGCCTGCGCCTGGGGCGGATGAAGGACGAAGGCACCGCGGCGGTGGAAATCACCTCGATCATGAAGCGCAACTCCTGCGGCAAGGCCCTGGAGATCGCGCGTCTGGCCCGGGACATGCTGGGCGGCAACGGCATCTCCGACGAATTCGGCGTGGCTCGTCACCTGGTCAACCTTGAGGTCGTGAATACCTACGAGGGTACCCATGACGTGCATGCACTGATCCTCGGTCGTGCGCAGACCGGCATCCAGGCCTTCTATTAATAGGGAGACAGTCCATGGGCGCGCTTTCTCATTTGCGGGTCCTGGATCTGTCGCGGGTACTGGCCGGGCCATGGTCCGGTCAGATCCTTGCGGATCTGGGTGCTGAGGTCATCAAGGTCGAGAGGCCGGGCAGCGG
>NZ_AMWJ02000002.1:2680000-2711763 GCF_000319305.2 Pseudomonas bharatica CSV86
CTGGTCGCGTGGACCGGTTCCAATTATCCGGATCTGATTATCGGCACCATCGCGGGGGGCATTGTACTTAACGGTGCCAGACGCATTTTGGCGTTGAAGGGTTAAATAATGCTCATTATTGGCAAAAAGCTCTCGCCGTATGCCCTATTGTCCATATCGGGCCTGCTGGCAGCGTCTGATCAGGCTGTAAAGTGGCTGGTGCAGCAATCAATGGCCTATGGCGAGTATGTTTCGGTGACCCCGTTCTTTAACTGGGTGCACCTATGGAACACCGGTGCCGCATTCAGTCTTTTTGCGAATGGTGGAGGCTGGCAGCGCTACTTTTTTATCGGAATCGCGGTAGTGGTCTCGATTTTTCTGATCAAGCTGATCCTTGAAAATCGTCATAAAGGAGAAGCCATCGCTTACAGTCTTATCCTCGGTGGCGCCATGGGCAACCTGATTGACCGGGTCTTTCGCGGCTATGTTGTGGATTCCTTTGATTTCTATTGGCGAGACTGGCATTGGCCGGCCTTCAACCTGGCTGATATTGCAATTGTCCTCGGTGCCTTACTTTTCGTTTCCAGCAGCTTGTTGGGTAAAAAAGCAAACACCAATGCCGAGTCGGATGGATCTGACTGACACCTACGCCTATACAACACCATGACCGAACTTCCCGACAACATCCTTCACCTGCCGCAATACCAAGTACTGGGCTGCAAATCAACCGACGACGAAATGCACTTCCAGGTGGACGTGCCCGATCCCATCGCCTGCGAGGAATGCGGCGTGCAGGGTGAGTTCGTACGGTTCGGCAAGCGTGACGTTCCCTATCGTGATCTGCCCATCCACGGCAAGCGGGTCACTCTCTGGGTGGTCCGCCGCCGATACACCTGCCGGGCCTGCAAGACAACATTCAGGCCCCAGCTACCGGAGATGGTGGACGGATTCCGTATGACACTGCGGCTGCATGAGTACGTGGAGAAGGAATCCTTCAACCACCCCTACACCTTTGTGGCGGCACAGACCGGCCTGGACGAGAAGACGGTGCGCGACATCTTCAACGCCCGCGCCGAGTTCCTGGGGCGCTGGCACCGCTTCGAGACGCCCCGCATCCTGGGCATTGACGAGCTATACCTGAACAAGCGCTACCGCTGCATTCTGACCAACATTGAGGAGCGAACCCTGCTCGACCTGCTGGCCACCCGCCGCCAGGACGTGGTGACCAACTACCTGATGAAGCTGAAAGACCGGCAGAAGGTCGAGATCGTCAGCATGGACATGTGGAACCCCTACCGGGCAGCGGTCAAGGCTGTGCTGCCCCAGGCCCGTATCGTGGTCGATAAGTTCCATGTGGTGCGCATGGCCAACGATGCCCTAGAGAGAGTGCGCAAGGGCCTCAGAAAGGAGCTGAAACCGTCCCAGAGCCGGACTCTCAAGGGAGACCGGAAAATCCTGCTGAAACGCGCTCACGAAGTCTCAGACCGGGAGCGCCTCATCATGGAGACCTGGACAGGCGCGTTCCCGCAACTGCTGGCCGCCTACGAGCACAAGGAGCGCTTCTACGGCATCTGGGACGCCACCACACGGCTCCAGGCAGAAGCCGCCCTGGACGAGTGGATAGCCACCATCCCGAAGGGCCAAAAGGAAGTCTGGAGCGATCTGGTCAGGGCAGTGGGAAACTGGCGCGAAGAGACCATGACCTACTTCGAGACGGACATGCCCGTCACCAACGCTTACACGGAGTCCATCAACCGACTGGCCAAGGACAAGAACCGTGAAGGGCGCGGTTACTCCTTCGAGGTGATGCGGGCACGAATGCTCTACACCACGAAGCACAAGAAGAAGGGGGTATACGGATTTAATGGTTGATGGGGCACCTTTACCCCACCAACCTGATACCATTATCAGATGGTTGATAGATCGACTCCGTAGTTGAGTTCCTCTGCGAAGTCCGGCAGTCCGTAACCGATGGTTTTCTTGTAGAAAGGAGAGACCTTCGCAGTCGGTGCCTTCTTCTTGTGCTTCGTGGTGTAGAGCATTCGTGCCCGCATCACCTCGAAGGAGTAACCGCGCCCTTCACGGTTCTTGTCCTTGGCCAGTCGGTTGATGGACTCCGTGTAAGCGTTGGTGACGGGCATGTCCGTCTCGAAGTAGGTCATGGTCTCTTCGCGCCAGTTTCCCACTGCCCTGACCAGATCGCTCCAGACTTCCTTTTGGCCTTCGGGATGGTGGCTATCCACTCGTCCAGGGCGGCTTCTGCCTGGAGCCGTGTGGTGGCGTCCCAGATGCCGTAGAAGCGCTCCTTGTGCTCGTAGGCGGCCAGCAGTTGCGGGAACGCGCCTGTCCAGGTCTCCATGATGAGGCGCTCCCGGTCTGAGACTTCGTGAGCGCGTTTCAGCAGGATTTTCCGGTCTCCCTTGAGAGTCCGGCTCTGGACGGTTTCAGCTCCTTTCTGAGGCCCTTGCGCACTCTCTCTAGGGCATCGTTGGCCATGCGCACCACATGGAACTTATCGACCACGATACGGGCCTGGGGCAGCACAGCCTTGACCGCTGCCCGGTAGGGGTTCCACATGTCCATGCTGACGATCTCGACCTTCTGCCGGTCTTTCAGCTTCATCAGGTAGTTGGTCACCACGTCCTGGCGGCGGGTGGCCAGCAGGTCGAGCAGGGTTCGCTCCTCAATGTTGGTCAGAATGCAGCGGTAGCGCTTGTTCAGGTATAGCTCGTCAATGCCCAGGATGCGGGGCGTCTCGAAGCGGTGCCAGCGCCCCAGGAACTCGGCGCGGGCGTTGAAGATGTCGCGCACCGTCTTCTCGTCCAGGCCGGTCTGTGCCGCCACAAAGGTGTAGGGGTGGTTGAAGGATTCCTTCTCCACGTACTCATGCAGCCGCAGTGTCATACGGAATCCGTCCACCATCTCCGGTAGCTGGGGCCTGAATGTTGTCTTGCAGGCCCGGCAGGTGTATCGGCGGCGGACCACCCAGAGAGTGACCCGCTTGCCGTGGATGGGCAGATCACGATAGGGAACGTCACGCTTGCCGAACCGCACGAACTCACCCTGCACGCCGCACCCCTCGCAGGCTACTGGTGTAGGTGCTTCAAGCCGAAAATGTATGTCTTCATTCTGCTCATCAGAATCCACCAACTGGTACCCAGGAAGGCTTAACGAATTAATCATCTCCCGCCTTGATCAGAAAAACAGGTAGGTGGCGTAACCGGCAATCATCGCCATAGCAAAAATGACTGCTAAAAACGCCGCTAAAAGCTTCAGCGTGAACAAAGAGCGCAACAGAATGAGCTCAGTCAGGCTGGCTCCGGCACTGCCGATGATCAACGCTAGCACCGTCCCGGCACCCACGCCTTTGGCCATCAGAGCCGCTGCCAGAGGTATGACGGCTTCAGCGCGAATATACAACGGCACGCCGATGACAGCGGCAACTGGAATGGCAAAGGGATTATCTGGGCCTGCATACTGCTCCAATAAGTCAGTGGGCATGAAACCATAGATCACGCTGCCAATCGCAATACCGATGAGCAGGTAAGGCAACACATCGATAAAGTCCGACCAAGCTTCCCGCCACACACCACTGTACTTCCCTTCTTTCTTAACCGTGACAGTGGGTTGACTGTCACAGCATTCGCTAGACGTAGAGACTGTTGTCTTCCTATCAGCCCCGCAAGAAGCCGTCTTCGGAGTGGTGTCGCAGCTGTTGGTGCCGCAACTCGATGCGGTCGATGTAGCACTGCACGGGCTTGCTGATGAACTACATCCACTGCTCTCTTGTGTCGCCGTCCGGCGCACATAACGCTCGAAGCCAAGCGTGTGAAGCAGCCATCCGGCACCTACCGCGACCACCAAAGCGGCGAGCACATAGATAGCAGTAAGTGTCCATCCAAACGTGGCAACCAGCAGGCCGACGACGATAGGATTCAGCAACGGAGATGAGAAAAGAAACACCATCATCGGCCCAAAACCGGCCCGTGCCCGAATCAACCCTTTCAACATGGGGATAGTCGAGCAACTACAGAAGGGCGTTATAGCTCCTAAACCAGCAGCAAGAAAATAGCCTCGCTTCCCACTGGAAGTCAGTAACGCTTCCACCTTGGATGGTGGGATGTGACGTTGAAGAACTCCGACCAGCAAGCTAATGCCAATGAATAAAACCGATAGCTCGATAGCGAGAAAGGCGAACATGCCTAGAGCGTCTTGGAGTTGAGATGACATTCAATATTACTCCTATATTTCTAGTATTGTCGAAATGATGTACGCAGCCTACTTGCGTTTATCCGACCTGTCAACTATAATTCTAGAAACATCGAATTATTGGGGCGTGCTATGGATCACGAAAAGGTTGCAGCCAGCTTAGCTGAGCTAGGGAATAGTCACCGACTGTCCGTGTTCCGCTTTCTGGTCAAAGCTGGCCATGATGGGGCTTCGGTCGGAGATATCCAGAAGGGGCTGGGTATTCCTGCTTCGACGCTATCACATCACCTTGCGCGCATGGCCAAGGTAGGGCTGATCCGGCAGGAGAAACATAGCCGCACGATTGTCTGTATACCCGAGTATGGGCACCTAGAGAATTTGATCGGTTTCTTACAAGAGGAATGTTGTGCAGGTGTCCGGATTGCGCATGAACCAGAACCGCTTTGACGCTTGCCCAGCTCTCGCTGTCCTCCCTAGTCAGCATCGCTATGAAGACTCAGGCGAAGGTGGAAACAGAAAATTGGCAGTAGAGTAGGCTGAAGAGGATCAATCAGATAATCCGCTGAGAAAGATTTTCTTCTTTACATCTTTGGCATTTTATCAACCAGAAATTCCGGATACCCTTTTTGTCATGAATTTTCGGCGAATGTCGTCTTCACAGTATAACCAGATTGCTTGGGGTATATGGTCAAGTGAAGAAGCGCATACGGTGGATGCCTTGGCAGTCAGAGGCGATGAAAGACGTGGTAGCCTGCGATAAGCTTTGGGGAGTCGGCAAACAGACTGTGATCCAGAGATCTCTGAATGGGGGAACCCACTCAGCACAAGCTGAGTATCTTGTACTGAATACATAGGTACATGAGGCGAACCAGGGGAACTGAAACATCTAAGTACCCTGAGGAAAAGAAATCAACCGAGATTCCCTTAGTAGTGGCGAGCGAACGGGGACTAGCCCTTAAGTTGACTTGAGATTAGTGGAAGGCTCTGGAAAGTGCCGCCATAGTGGGTGATAGCCCCGTACACGAAAATCTCTTGTCAATGAAATCGAGTAGGACGGAGCACGAGAAACTTTGTCTGAATATGGGGGGACCATCCTCCAAGGCTAAATACTACTGACTGACCGATAGTGAACCAGTACCGTGAGGGAAAGGCGAAAAGAACCCCGGAGAGGGGAGTGAAATAGAACCTGAAACCGTATGCGTACAAGCAGTGGGAGCCTACTTTGTTAGGTGACTGCGTACCTTTTGTATAATGGGTCAGCGACTTATATTCAGTGGCGAGCTTAACCGAATAGGGGAGGCGTAGCGAAAGCGAGTCTTAATAGGGCGTTTAGTCGCTGGGTATAGACCCGAAACCGGGCGATCTATCCATGGGCAGGTTGAAGGTTAGGTAACACTGACTGGAGGACCGAACCGACTACCGTTGAAAAGTTAGCGGATGACCTGTGGATCGGAGTGAAAGGCTAATCAAGCTCGGAGATAGCTGGTTCTCCTCGAAAGCTATTTAGGTAGCGCCTCATGTATCACTCCAGGGGGTAGAGCACTGTTTCGGCTAGGGGGTCATCCCGACTTACCAAACCGATGCAAACTCCGAATACCTGGAAGTGCCGAGCATGGGAGACACACGGCGGGTGCTAACGTCCGTCGTGAAAAGGGAAACAACCCAGACCGTCAGCTAAGGTCCCAAAGTCATGGTTAAGTGGGAAACGATGTGGGAAGGCTTAGACAGCTAGGAGGTTGGCTTAGAAGCAGCCACCCTTTAAAGAAAGCGTAATAGCTCACTAGTCGAGTCGGCCTGCGCGGAAGATGTAACGGGGCTCAAACCATGCACCGAAGCTACGGGTATCACTTAGGTGATGCGGTAGAGGAGCGTTCTGTAAGCCTGTGAAGGTGAGTTGAGAAGCTTGCTGGAGGTATCAGAAGTGCGAATGCTGACATGAGTAACGACAATGGGAGTGAAAAACTCCCACGCCGAAAGACCAAGGTTTCCTGCGCAACGTTAATCGACGCAGGGTTAGTCGGTCCCTAAGGCGAGGCTGAAAAGCGTAGTCGATGGAAAACAGGTTAATATTCCTGTACTTCCGGTTATTGCGATGGAGGGACGGAGAAGGCTAGGCCAGCTTGGCGTTGGTTGTCCAAGTTTAAGGTGGTAGGCTGGAATCTTAGGTAAATCCGGGATTCCAAGGCCGAGAGCTGATGACGAGTTGCCTTTAGGCGACGAAGTGGTTGATGCCATGCTTCCAAGAAAAGCTTCTAAGCTTCAGATAACCGGGAACCGTACCCCAAACCGACACAGGTGGTTGGGTAGAGAATACCAAGGCGCTTGAGAGAACTCGGGTGAAGGAACTAGGCAAAATGGCACCGTAACTTCGGGAGAAGGTGCGCCGGCGAGGGTGAAGGACTTGCTCCGTAAGCCCATGTCGGTCGAAGATACCAGGCCGCTGCGACTGTTTATTAAAAACACAGCACTCTGCAAACACGAAAGTGGACGTATAGGGTGTGACGCCTGCCCGGTGCCGGAAGGTTAATTGATGGGGTTAGCTAACGCGAAGCTCTTGATCGAAGCCCCGGTAAACGGCGGCCGTAACTATAACGGTCCTAAGGTAGCGAAATTCCTTGTCGGGTAAGTTCCGACCTGCACGAATGGCGTAACGATGGCGGCGCTGTCTCCACCCGAGACTCAGTGAAATTGAAATCGCTGTGAAGATGCAGTGTATCCGCGGCTAGACGGAAAGACCCCGTGAACCTTTACTATAGCTTTGCACTGGACTTTGAATTTGCTTGTGTAGGATAGGTGGGAGGCTTTGAAGCGTGGACGCCAGTTCGCGTGGAGCCATCCTTGAAATACCACCCTGGCAACTTTGAGGTTCTAACTCAGGTCCGTCATCCGGATCGAGGACAGTGTATGGTGGGTAGTTTGACTGGGGCGGTCTCCTCCTAAAGAGTAACGGAGGAGTACGAAGGTGCGCTCAGACCGGTCGGAAATCGGTCGCAGAGTATAAAGGCAAAAGCGCGCTTGACTGCGAGACAGACACGTCGAGCAGGTACGAAAGTAGGTCTTAGTGATCCGGTGGTTCTGTATGGAAGGGCCATCGCTCAACGGATAAAAGGTACTCCGGGGATAACAGGCTGATACCGCCCAAGAGTTCATATCGACGGCGGTGTTTGGCACCTCGATGTCGGCTCATCACATCCTGGGGCTGAAGCCGGTCCCAAGGGTATGGCTGTTCGCCATTTAGGGTAAGCGGATTAAATGGTTGATCTTACCTTTGCATGAGAGTGAGACAGACCGGCATCTCATCGGATTATCTGGTTGATGCTTCACCTACTGCTGGTGCATGTTTCCTTCGCTAATTCCAGCAAGAACCCCACACGCCTCAACTTCCCGGTCATCGTTGCAACTCGCTCTCAGTGAAACGAGTTGTTTCTCAAGCGCTTGCAGAGCGGTTATCTGCGACCGCACATGAGAGATGTGATCATCGAGCAAGGCGTTGACGGCGGTACAAGGCTGATGAGGGTCGTCCTCATAGCTCTGTAGTTCGTGAATCTCAGCCAGTGACAGGCCCAGGATTCTGCAGCGACGGATGAAGGCCAGCCCCTCACCATGCTTCTCGGTATAGACACGGTAACCGTTGTCCTGCCGATCAGGCGGCGGCAACAAGCCCTGCTGTTCATAGAAGCGGATCGTCTGTGTTTCGACCCCTACCAACTGCGCCAACTGACCAATGCGCATCAGCCTCCTCCCCAACGGATTCTTTACTCTATTGACCTTATAGTAGCTTTATAGTTTTAAATGGTACCACAACATTGTTCAAGTGGAGTCGTATCATGAGCAAATCCTGTGGTGGCGCCTGTGGCGGTGATGCAACGTCCGCAGCGGATACCGATATACAGGCCTCCTCCGAGGCGCCAGGGAGATGGGTCAGTGTTTATGCCGTGCCGAAGATGGACTGTCCATCAGAAGAACGAATGATTCGCCTAGCCCTGAACGGCTTTGAGGAGATTCGGGCGCTGTCCTTCGACTTGTCGAACCGCCGGCTGAAGGTCGTGCATGACGGCGAGGTCGAGCCCGTCACCTCGAAACTGAAGACCTTGGGGCTAGGCGCCTCGCTTCAGGAAACCGTCGCTGCAAATCCGGAGACCATCAAGGCCGCCGAGTTTTCGGCAGCTTCTGCTAAGCAAGAATCCGGGACCCTGCGCTGGTTGCTCGGCATCAATGCACTTCTGTTCGTGGTGGAAATGACTGCCGGTCTGATCGCCCGGTCCACCGGCCTGATTGGAGAATCCCTGGACAATTTTGCCGATGCGGCGGTGTACGGGCTTGCCCTTTATGCGGTTGGACATAGCGTGAAAATGCAGGTACGTGCCGCGCATCTTGCTGGTGTACTGCAACTGATCTTGGCTGTGGGCGTGCTCGTAGAGGTGGTGAGACGCTTTGTATTCGGTAGTGAGCCTGAATCGCTGGTGATGATGGCTATCGCATTCGTCGCATTGATTGCCAATACCAGTTGTCTGCTGCTCATATCCAAACATCGGGAAGGCGGGGCGCACATGAAGGCAAGCTGGATATTCTCGGCCAACGACGTGGTGATCAACCTGGGGGTCATCACCGCCGGCGCCCTGGTCGCGTGGACCGGTTCCAATTATCCGGATCTGATTATCGGCACCATCGCGGGGGCATTGTACTTAACGGTGCCAGACGCATTTTGGCGTTGAAGGGTTAAATAATGCTCATTATTGGCAAAAAGCTCTCGCCGTATGCCCTATTGTCCATATCGGGCCTGCTGGCAGCGTCTGATCAGGCTGTAAAGTGGCTGGTGCAGCAATCAATGGCCTATGGCGAGTATGTTTCGGTGACCCCGTTCTTTAACTGGGTGCACCTATGGAACACCGGTGCCGCATTCAGTCTTTTTGCGAATGGTGGAGGCTGGCAGCGCTACTTTTTTATCGGAATCGCGGTAGTGGTCTCGATTTTTCTGATCAAGCTGATCCTTGAAAATCGTCATAAAGGAGAAGCCATCGCTTACAGTCTTATCCTCGGTGGCGCCATGGGCAACCTGATTGACCGGGTCTTTCGCGGCTATGTTGTGGATTCCTTTGATTTCTATTGGCGAGACTGGCATTGGCCGGCCTTCAACCTGGCTGATATTGCAATTGTCCTCGGTGCCTTACTTTTCGTTTCCAGCAGCTTGTTGGGTAAAAAAGCAAACACCAATGCCGAGTCGGATGGATCTGACTGACACCTACGCCTATACAACACCATGACCGAACTTCCCGACAACATCCTTCACCTGCCGCAATACCAAGTACTGGGCTGCAAATCAACCGACGACGAAATGCACTTCCAGGTGGACGTGCCCGATCCCATCGCCTGCGAGGAATGCGGCGTGCAGGGTGAGTTCGTACGGTTCGGCAAGCGTGACGTTCCCTATCGTGATCTGCCCATCCACGGCAAGCGGGTCACTCTCTGGGTGGTCCGCCGCCGATACACCTGCCGGGCCTGCAAGACAACATTCAGGCCCCAGCTACCGGAGATGGTGGACGGATTCCGTATGACACTGCGGCTGCATGAGTACGTGGAGAAGGAATCCTTCAACCACCCCTACACCTTTGTGGCGGCACAGACCGGCCTGGACGAGAAGACGGTGCGCGACATCTTCAACGCCCGCGCCGAGTTCCTGGGGCGCTGGCACCGCTTCGAGACGCCCCGCATCCTGGGCATTGACGAGCTATACCTGAACAAGCGCTACCGCTGCATTCTGACCAACATTGAGGAGCGAACCCTGCTCGACCTGCTGGCCACCCGCCGCCAGGACGTGGTGACCAACTACCTGATGAAGCTGAAAGACCGGCAGAAGGTCGAGATCGTCAGCATGGACATGTGGAACCCCTACCGGGCAGCGGTCAAGGCTGTGCTGCCCCAGGCCCGTATCGTGGTCGATAAGTTCCATGTGGTGCGCATGGCCAACGATGCCCTAGAGAGAGTGCGCAAGGGCCTCAGAAAGGAGCTGAAACCGTCCCAGAGCCGGACTCTCAAGGGAGACCGGAAAATCCTGCTGAAACGCGCTCACGAAGTCTCAGACCGGGAGCGCCTCATCATGGAGACCTGGACAGGCGCGTTCCCGCAACTGCTGGCCGCCTACGAGCACAAGGAGCGCTTCTACGGCATCTGGGACGCCACCACACGGCTCCAGGCAGAAGCCGCCCTGGACGAGTGGATAGCCACCATCCCGAAGGGCCAAAAGGAAGTCTGGAGCGATCTGGTCAGGGCAGTGGGAAACTGGCGCGAAGAGACCATGACCTACTTCGAGACGGACATGCCCGTCACCAACGCTTACACGGAGTCCATCAACCGACTGGCCAAGGACAAGAACCGTGAAGGGCGCGGTTACTCCTTCGAGGTGATGCGGGCACGAATGCTCTACACCACGAAGCACAAGAAGAAGGGGGTATACGGATTTAATGGTTGATGGGGCACCTTTACCCCACCAACCTGATACCATTATCAGATGGTTGATAGATCGACTCCGTAGTTGAGTTCCTCTGCGAAGTCCGGCAGTCCGTAACCGATGGTTTTCTTGTAGAAAGGAGAGACCTTCGCAGTCGGTGCCTTCTTCTTGTGCTTCGTGGTGTAGAGCATTCGTGCCCGCATCACCTCGAAGGAGTAACCGCGCCCTTCACGGTTCTTGTCCTTGGCCAGTCGGTTGATGGACTCCGTGTAAGCGTTGGTGACGGGCATGTCCGTCTCGAAGTAGGTCATGGTCTCTTCGCGCCAGTTTCCCACTGCCCTGACCAGATCGCTCCAGACTTCCTTTTGGCCCTTCGGGATGGTGGCTATCCACTCGTCCAGGGCGGCTTCTGCCTGGAGCCGTGTGGTGGCGTCCCAGATGCCGTAGAAGCGCTCCTTGTGCTCGTAGGCGGCCAGCAGTTGCGGGAACGCGCCTGTCCAGGTCTCCATGATGAGGCGCTCCCGGTCTGAGACTTCGTGAGCGCGTTTCAGCAGGATTTTCCGGTCTCCCTTGAGAGTCCGGCTCTGGGACGGTTTCAGCTCCTTTCTGAGGCCCTTGCGCACTCTCTCTAGGGCATCGTTGGCCATGCGCACCACATGGAACTTATCGACCACGATACGGGCCTGGGGCAGCACAGCCTTGACCGCTGCCCGGTAGGGGTTCCACATGTCCATGCTGACGATCTCGACCTTCTGCCGGTCTTTCAGCTTCATCAGGTAGTTGGTCACCACGTCCTGGCGGCGGGTGGCCAGCAGGTCGAGCAGGGTTCGCTCCTCAATGTTGGTCAGAATGCAGCGGTAGCGCTTGTTCAGGTATAGCTCGTCAATGCCCAGGATGCGGGGCGTCTCGAAGCGGTGCCAGCGCCCCAGGAACTCGGCGCGGGCGTTGAAGATGTCGCGCACCGTCTTCTCGTCCAGGCCGGTCTGTGCCGCCACAAAGGTGTAGGGGTGGTTGAAGGATTCCTTCTCCACGTACTCATGCAGCCGCAGTGTCATACGGAATCCGTCCACCATCTCCGGTAGCTGGGGCCTGAATGTTGTCTTGCAGGCCCGGCAGGTGTATCGGCGGCGGACCACCCAGAGAGTGACCCGCTTGCCGTGGATGGGCAGATCACGATAGGGAACGTCACGCTTGCCGAACCGCACGAACTCACCCTGCACGCCGCACCCCTCGCAGGCTACTGGTGTAGGTGCTTCAAGCCGAAAATGTATGTCTTCATTCTGCTCATCAGAATCCACCAACTGGTACCCAGGAAGGCTTAACGAATTAATCATCTCCCGCCTTGATCAGAAAAACAGGTAGGTGGCGTAACCGGCAATCATCGCCATAGCAAAAATGACTGCTAAAAACGCCGCTAAAAGCTTCAGCGTGAACAAAGAGCGCAACAGAATGAGCTCAGTCAGGCTGGCTCCGGCACTGCCGATGATCAACGCTAGCACCGTCCCGGCACCCACGCCTTTGGCCATCAGAGCCGCTGCCAGAGGTATGACGGCTTCAGCGCGAATATACAACGGCACGCCGATGACAGCGGCAACTGGAATGGCAAAGGGATTATCTGGGCCTGCATACTGCTCCAATAAGTCAGTGGGCATGAAACCATAGATCACGCTGCCAATCGCAATACCGATGAGCAGGTAAGGCAACACATCGATAAAGTCCGACCAAGCTTCCCGCCACACACCACTGTACTTCCCTTCTTTCTTAACCGTGACAGTGGGTTGACTGTCACAGCATTCGCTAGACGTAGAGACTGTTGTCTTCCTATCAGCCCCGCAAGAAGCCGTCTTCGGAGTGGTGTCGCAGCTGTTGGTGCCGCAACTCGATGCGGTCGATGTAGCACTGCACGGGCTTGCTGATGAACTACATCCACTGCTCTCTTGTGTCGCCGTCCGGCGCACATAACGCTCGAAGCCAAGCGTGTGAAGCAGCCATCCGGCACCTACCGCGACCACCAAAGCGGCGAGCACATAGATAGCAGTAAGTGTCCATCCAAACGTGGCAACCAGCAGGCCGACGACGATAGGATTCAGCAACGGAGATGAGAAAAGAAACACCATCATCGGCCCAAAACCGGCCCGTGCCCGAATCAACCCTTTCAACATGGGGATAGTCGAGCAACTACAGAAGGGCGTTATAGCTCCTAAACCAGCAGCAAGAAAATAGCCTCGCTTCCCACTGGAAGTCAGTAACGCTTCCACCTTGGATGGTGGGATGTGACGTTGAAGAACTCCGACCAGCAAGCTAATGCCAATGAATAAAACCGATAGCTCGATAGCGAGAAAGGCGAACATGCCTAGAGCGTCTTGGAGTTGAGATGACATTCAATATTACTCCTATATTTCTAGTATTGTCGAAATGATGTACGCAGCCTACTTGCGTTTATCCGACCTGTCAACTATAATTCTAGAAACATCGAATTATTGGGGCGTGCTATGGATCACGAAAAGGTTGCAGCCAGCTTAGCTGAGCTAGGGAATAGTCACCGACTGTCCGTGTTCCGCTTTCTGGTCAAAGCTGGCCATGATGGGGCTTCGGTCGGAGATATCCAGAAGGGGCTGGGTATTCCTGCTTCGACGCTATCACATCACCTTGCGCGCATGGCCAAGGTAGGGCTGATCCGGCAGGAGAAACATAGCCGCACGATTGTCTGTATACCCGAGTATGGGCACCTAGAGAATTTGATCGGTTTCTTACAAGAGGAATGTTGTGCAGGTGTCCGGATTGCGCATGAACCAGAACCGCTTTGACGCTTGCCCAGCTCTCGCTGTCCTCCCTAGTCAGCATCGCTATGAAGACTCAGGCGAAGGTGGAAACAGAAAATTGGCAGTAGAGTAGGCTGAAGAGGATCAATCAGATAATCCGCTGAGAAAGATTTTCTTCTTTACATCTTTGGCATTTTATCAACCAGAAATTCCGGATACCCGAAGAAGGCACCGACTGCGAAGGTCTCTCCTTTCTACAAGAAAACCATCGGTTACGGACTGCCGGACTTCGCAGAGGAACTCAACTACGGAGTCGATCTATCAACCATCTGAGGGTGGTATCAGATTGATGGGGTGAAGGTGCCCCATCAACCATTAAATCCGTATACCCGCCATTTAAAGTGGTACGCGAGCTGGGTTTAGAACGTCGTGAGACAGTTCGGTCCCTATCTGCCGTGGACGTTTGAGATTTGAGAGGGGCTGCTCCTAGTACGAGAGGACCGGAGTGGACGAACCTCTGGTGTTCCGGTTGTCACGCCAGTGGCATTGCCGGGTAGCTATGTTCGGAAGAGATAACCGCTGAAAGCATCTAAGCGGGAAACTTGCCTCAAGATGAGATCTCACTGGAGCCTTGAGCTCCCTGAAGGGCCGTCGAAGACTACGACGTTGATAGGTTGGGTGTGTAAGCGCTGTGAGGCGTTGAGCTAACCAATACTAATTGCCCGTGAGGCTTGACCATATAACACCCAAGCAATCTGCGCTGAAAAGCCGGATTGTGGTGGTGAAGACGCAATGAACCGAAAGTTCGTGCAAACCACAACTGTCACATACCCGATTTGCTGAGGCGTCGAAAGACGAGTTGGCACACAGAATTTCTTGACGACCATAGAGCATTGGAACCACCTGATCCCATCCCGAACTCAGTAGTGAAACGATGCATCGCCGATGGTAGTGTGGAGCTTCTCCATGTGAGAGTAGGTCATCGTCAAGATTCAATTCCGAAACCCCTATCTGCTTATGCAAGTAGGGGTTTTGTCTTTTAGTAGAAGTACCAGGATTTCGCTGCGCCGTCGCTTGATGACGGAACGGCACACAGAATTTCTTGACGACCATAGAGCGTTGGAACCACCTGATCCCATCCCGAACTCAGTAGTGAAACGACGCATCGCCGATGGTAGTGTGGAGCTTCTCCATGTGAGAGTAGGTCATCGTCAAGATTCATTCCGAAACCCCTGTCTGCATTGCAGACAGGGGTTTTGTCTTTTCAGGGCCTAGGTCAGTAGATTGCGCACGTTGTTCATGGCGTCGTCGGCAAACTTCTGCAGAAAGGCCTGAAACGCCGGGAGCGCCTCCGGGCCGCCCTCCCATGGCTCGCCCTGGATGGTCCATATAGCCCGGCTGCGGTTGTTATCCAGATCCTTAACCTCCATGGCCGCCCATAGATTGCCGATATTCAGGCTGGTATGAATCAGGCTCCAGGTCATGTACATCGCCTGCTCATCCCTCGAGTTCAGTTGCTCGATCACGAAGTTGTTGTCTTTGAAGAACTTCTTGCGGATCGAACGCACGCCAGTGCCCGTCATCTCGATGTGGCTGAGTGCCGGTATGAACACGGCGAACCCGGCGAAATTGCCAACGATATGCCAGGTATTGCTTGCCGGTGCTTCGATATCGACCTGGGACACGACCAGGCAGCCTTGCGGATTGCGGATCAGCGTGTCGGGTTTCAGTACTCGCATGATGTTGCCCTCTGGGTGGTGAATCAAATGAAGCGGATTTCCCGCAGGTAGCGGCAGCCAAGCTCAAGCAGGGCAGGGCTTTTCTCCGGATAGCGCTCGCCCATCAAGTGCACGCCATCGCGTGCATTGGCATGCTCGATCAGTGAGATGTCGCCGATGTCTTCCTCGAACCCGTCGAGATAAAAGCCGAGAACGTCAAACAGCGCGTTGTCGCGATCGACCTGCTGTAGTTGGCGCTGCCACTGCGCCACGCTGACCAGCTCGAAGCTTCGCCCGGCATCACGAAATGCCGCGACATAGCGCGTCCAGTGAAGAGGCTCCGGGTTATGAAGGTGGAACACGGCCTGTCCAGCGCGATAACGGCTGGCGTGGAAGGCGATGAAGCGAGCCAGGAAGTCCACCGGCATCAGATCGAACTGAAGATCCAGTGCCGGCACCTGGCCCAGCTGCAGTGAGCCCTTGAGCATCAGCATCAGACGGTTCTTGTGCGGCTGTGAGACGCCGCTGCGGCTGTTGAAGGTGATGTTCCCCGGGCGAAACAGGTTCACCCAGACACCTTGCTCCTGCGCGCGCTGAAGAATGCGCTCGCCCACCCATTTGCTCAGGTTGTAGCCGTTGCGAATGTACAGCGGCGGAGTTGCAGCGGGCGGTTGTTCCAGCACGCGACCGTTTTCATCCCTGGCGCTGCAAGCAGACAGGGTGGAAACGAAATTGAAAATCTTCTTGGTTCGCCCCTCGCACAGGCGCAAGCACTCGAAGAGCGGCTCGACGTTGTCCGCTGCCAGCGCCGGGTAATCCAGCACGTGGTTAACCTGGGCCGCATTGTGGATAAGTGCACCGTAGCGACGATCCAGATCCTCATGGTCGGCCTCGCTCAGGCCCAGCTTCGGCCGACGCAAATCGGCTTCCAGAACGCGGATGCGCCGCCAGTCCAGGCCGCTGATGCGATTCTCGCTGACCGCCTGGGCAAATCGTTCGGTGGCACTTGTGTCTGGCCCACGTCTAACCAGGCATGCCACCTCCGTCGCGCCCCAATCCAGTAGCGCTGCGACAATATGCACACCGAGAAAACTGTTTGCCCCGGTGACTATCACTCGATGCACATCACCAAGCCTTTCCATCGGTAGAGCTTGTAATTCGATCGCACGGGCGGCATCTGCCAACGCTTGCGGATGGAGGGTGCTATTAACGCTCCGCGCCCCGCTGAGCAATGCGCCCAGGCGCTGCAGTGTCGGCTCTTCGATGAAGCGATTTATCGGAATGCCTTGACCGAAATGCTCACGAATCGCCAACAGCAGGCGCGACAGCAGGATCGAATGTCCGCCGAGGTTGAAGAAGCTGTCATCGGTGGAAATCTCCTCGACCGGCAACTCCAGCAGCTCGCTCCACAAGCCCAGCAAACGCGCCTCCAGAGCGCTGGCAGGAGGCCGGCGCGGCCCGTTTCCTCCAGGCGCCACTGACAGACCCAACAACGCCCGACGGTCGATTTTGCCGTTGGCCGTGTAGGGCATCTGTGCCAGCTCTTGGTAGACCGATGGCCGCATATAGTCGGGCAGATGCTGTTCGGCATACGCACGCAGCCGTTCAGGTGCCTCGGCATCCATCGGCTGTGCGAGAAATGCCAACACCCGACGTTGCCCATCGATCACAACCGCTACCTGGCCGAAAAGACGGCTCCCGCGCAGGCAATGCTCGATTTCCTCGGGTTCGACACGGAACCCGCGGATCTTCACCTGGTTGTCCCGGCGCCCACAGATTTCGATACCTGTGGCAGTCCATCGGGCCAGATCGCCGGTGCGATACAGCCTGATCCGTTCGCCGTCGGGCAGTTCGAGACTAATGAAGCGTTCTTCGCTCAGCGCTGGATTGTTCAGGTAACCCAGGCCGACGCCAGGCCCGCCGATATACAGCTCGCCGCGGCTACCCTCCGGTACCGGCTGCAACTGTTCGTCGAGCAGGAACACCCGGCTGTTACTGATTGGCATCCCCAGGTTGCGCACGTTGTCTCCCGGCGCGAATACCCGCGTCGTGGCCAGCACCGTGGTCTCGGTCGGGCCATAGATGTTGTGGAAGCGAAAGCGCCCGGCCAGCCGCTCCACCACTGCTGGCTCGCAGACATCGCCTCCGGTGATTAGATGTTCCAGGCCGGTGCGCTCCAGCGTCAGCAGGCTGAGCAGGGCAGGGGGCAGGAATGCGTGGGTTACCTCCTGCTGCCGAATCAGCGCCTCCAGGCTCGCCGGATCCCGCCGCTGTTGCTCGTTCGGTACCACCAGTTCCGCTCCGCAAACCAATGTCGGCAGGATGTCGAGGAGCGAGGCATCGAAATTGATGGTGGAAAACTGCAACACGCGACTGTTCGGTGTGAGCCGCACATGGGCGCTGTACCAAGCCTGGAAGTGGCTGACATTACCCTGGCTGAGCACCACGCCCTTGGGCTGGCCGGTAGTGCCGGAGGTATAGATCGCGATGCAGGGCGCATCGATGTCCGGCCTCGTCCTGACCAGGCCGGCCCCTTCCGTCCGCTCCGGCAGATGGCCCAGATCCAGCGTCGGTACTGCACCGGCAAGTGCCGTGCTCGTTGCATCATGGATCAGCACGCTGGCCTTGGCGTTGCTCAGGATGAAGCGCAAGCGTTCGACAGGCGTTTCCGGATCCAGCGGCAGATAAATCGCTCCGCAACCCAGTACCGCCAGCAAGCTGGCATACAGCTCCACTGATTTCGGTAGGCATACGGCAACCACCGGTGTTTCCCCGCTCAGCAACGGCAGTAACCGAGCCTGTATGGCTGACGCTTGCCCGTGCAGGTGGGCATAGCTGAAGCGCTGTCCATCGAAATTCAGCGCCGGCAGCCGCGCATGTTCCAACAGGCTTTGTTCCAGCCGCACGATCACTGGGGTTGTGCTTGCCAGCAGTAACCCTTGTTTCAGGTCACGGTTGAAGACATGCATCCACGCCAGCTTTTCCAGCCAATCCAAGGCATGCTCATGGGCCTGGCGCATCGGTTCACTGGCCTGGATCGCGCGAAAATGATCCGGGTAGCGGGAGAGGCGACTGACATGCAATGCCACCCGCTCCTGCATTGCCTTCAGCGCCCTCATGCGCAGAGCCTGACCATTGCCTGAAACTTCCTGCTCCAGCGGCTGACGATCGATCAGCCGCTGTGCCTGCGCCGTACCGGCCCAATACAGCAACTCCAGCTCGGGCAGTTTTCCGGCGACCGGTATGCTGCTGCCAACCCGCAGGCCAAGAACTGCACAGCCGCCGAAGTCTGGCAGCTCGCGGCTGCCGTCTTCGATCACCAGGTCGGGCCTGGCCGAGGTGTGGCCAGCAAGTGCCTCCTGACCGTTAGCCAGCTTTACCACATGACCATGTTCCTCCAGCTGCGAATGCAGCATGCCCAAGGTCTGGCTACTGCCGGCCAGCACAATCTCCAGGCGTTTCATGACTCCCTCCTTGCCGATGGCAGGTAGCCGGCCAGCGCTTCTTGCACGCACGGTGTATCGAGCAGTGAGCTGTTTCTGAAAAAACGCAGGATGTTTCCCAGCAACGGATGCTGATGACCAATCGGCCAAGCCATGCTGGCCACCTCCTCCCGCAGTGCTGCAGCGACCGGCCTCGTGATATCCAGCGCTTCGATCAGTTGCAGGTCGAAGGACTTCTGGATCTCGTTGGTCAGGTAATGCGCAATGAATACCGGCAGTACCCCGGCGATCAGTTGGCGATCCGCCTCCGGCGCCTGGCCCCAGTAGATCCGGGTCAAGCGTGCCCAGAAGGTGGAGTGACGCCCCTCGTCGAGCAGATGGTCGGCCATCAAGCCCTTGATCGACGGCTTGACGCTGTCGTCCCGGGCAAAGGCGGCGACGTCGTTGGTCAGGGTGTTTTCCGCAATGGCTACGCAGATCAGCTCGACGGCGTCGCGCAACCGTTCGGGGACCAGCGCCAGCGCGGCCGGAATGGCCCGGCTCAACTCGATCTCGGTCGGCAGGATCACCGGTTGGATGCCGGTCAGGGCAATGGCCTGCTGCATGAAGTCCATCGCCACCAGGGCGTGATAATCCTCGTCCACTACCACGGTCATGGCGTCGTAGCGACAGGCCGGGGGAAAGCGCACGGCAAAGCGGTCCTTGGCAATGGCGCGGGCGGTGCGGTCAACGATCTCGGTCTCGAAGATCACCACGTCGTTGATGAACTTGTAGAGCCCCTGTGCGAGGGCGAAGTCGCGCAGGTGCGCGCATTCGTTCTGGAAGGTTGCACTCAGTACCAGGGGGAGCCGGCTCAACGGATAGAGCAGACGATGATCGTCTTCCACCAGGCGCCGGGGGCGAGTGCGGATGGTGGCCCGGTCTTCCCAGGTGTCGGAAAAGGACTGATAGTCGAGACTGTTCATACGCTGGCCTCGGCGACTTCCTGATGCATCGACAGACGCAGCCGATCCCAGAACGCCAATCGGCTTTCCACCGCAGCGATCGCAGCCTCGTATGTTTCCTGCTCGCGTTGGGGGTCGTCGCCGACCAGGCGTGCCAGCAGCTGCCCGGCTGCCGGCCCGTGATCCTCCGAGTCCACCTCGATGTGCCGTTGCAGGTAATAGCGGAAGGTCGGCGCCTGGCTGCCGGTGATTCCCCAGTCATCGAGAATGCGCTGGAACATGCTGGGAATCACGCTCTCCCGTCCATGCAGGAAGGCTGCAGCCACGGCATGTGCCGGGGCATTCAAGGCGATGTCCAGGGTTTGCCCGACGAACGCCTGGGCTGCCTCGCTGGCGCCCGCGTGGTGCAGTGCGGCGCGATGAGGCATACCTTCTCGCTGCAGCGCGACGAAACGCTCGATGCCGGCGGTGCAGGCGCCGACCTCGCGCATCGCATCCAGATACAACTCGAAATGGCTGTAGTGGCCTCGGTCGAGGCGATCATCCGATTCCTCGCCCAATACGATTTCGTTGATCAGTCGCGCGGCCTCCGGATCACGCGGCGGCAGCCAGGGCAAGCGGATGCAGGTCAGCTCTTGCTGCAGGCGCTTGGTCAGCGACATGAAATCCCAGACGGCATAAACATGGGTTTCCATAAAGCGACGAAGTATCGGAAGCGAGTGGATTTCAGCGAAGATTGGATGTTTCGCCAGTTCGGTTTTCTTTTCATGCAACAGCGGTTCGAGACTGTTCATTGCAAGTTCCTTGAATGACCTGATGGCAGCCGAAAGTTATGCGCTGATTGTTAACCCGGACGAGGGGATGCCCTGGGACTTATAACCAGCAGGCTAGGGGGTAGATGCTCTCGTGCAGCCGGCTTGATGCCCGGCGAGTAGAAGCTAAGGCAACTTGAAAGTTTTTCGCAAGTTATTTGCGAATATAATATTTCCGCTGGTTTTCATAGGTTGAGCGCGTCCACTAAAACAATTGAAAGTTGTTTTATTTGGATGAAAGTTCCCGCTTCGGCTAATAAGCGCCAAAGTAAGTTGATGATGAGTGAATGCCTCACTCCGGGCACTTTCCGGAAATGAACGAACGGACTGGATGTTTTATCGGGGCGGTTGATCGCAATCGGCCCTCGCCCGGGCGCGCTCCTTCTGCTGGTTGAAATTCGTGCAGGCGACCAGGGCCGTGCCGCAGCCGATCGATCGGTCACTTGCTCGAACTAGAGTGTGCAGAAAACGCCCAGCCTGTCATGGCCGGGCGAAGCGGGCGTGGGAAGCGGGGGAGAGCAACGCTTACTGTGCGGTCTTGCCCAGATAGTCGCGAATGGTGCGCATCGCCTTGTCGAGGTGGCGGTGCAGGATGGCCACGGCGTCCTCGATGGCCCTGGCCTCGGCGGCATCGACCAGGCCGTTGTGATCGTCCTGGGTCAGCTTGCCCAGGCCCATGGAAGACAGATGAAAGCGCAGGAAGCGCTCCTCCTGCAACAATTCATTGTCGATCAGGCGCAGCAGCTTTCGGTTGTGCGCCTTGGTGTACAGGCTCATATGAAACAGACGGTTCAGGCGTCCGATCTCGGCGTGCCGGGTTTCGTTCTCCAGCAATTGGATATAGCCGCGTGCCTGGGCGATGTCTTCAGGGCCGAGCAGGGGAATCGATTGGCGCAGGGCTTCGCTTTCCAGCATGGTGCGCAGCTCATAGGCTTCTACTGCGTCCTCGCCGATCAGCGGGGCGACTACTGCGCCCTTGTGCGCCACCACCGTCAGCAGCTCCTGGGCTTCCAACTGACGCAGCGCCTCGCGAACCGGCATGCGGCTGACGCCGAACAGGGTTGCCAACTCCTGTTGGCGGATCGCCATGCCCGGCGCCAGGCGTCCGTCGAGTATGGCGCTGCGCAAACGTTCTTCGATCACGCTGCGGGCCAGGTGCGCGGGGACCTGTTCGTTACCCAGGATGCTGCTGAGGAGTTTGGTTCTAGCGGCCACGCTGGTGTTGTCCTGCATTTCGTGCGGATTGGATCCAATCACGCTAGTGAGGGGTTCGCTGCTTGTCAAACCGTGCCGGCCATGCCGTTGGCAGAATCGTTTCGCCTCACGCGGGCAAGGGCCTGTGGCTGGACCGGCGCTAATCCTGAATGAACTTTAACGGGAATGAAAGTGGTGTGCCGGGCCGGGCGCCAACCGATTGTCGGACACCCTGAGAGGTGATGGCGCAATGATTGTCCGGCGCTGATTGTTTTTTCCGGGGCCTGGCGGCACCATCGTCCTTTCCAGGGATTTCGCGGACAGTCTGCCTTGGCGATACGTTGGGCCATTTTTCTGACCATGCGCCGGGTGGGATTCGCCCTGCTGCTTGGCCTGGCGTTGCTGGGCGGCTTGCGCGCGGACTGGGATTTTTCCCAGATCAGCCGCAAGGCCGCTGCCCTGTATGGCCCGCTTGGTGCTGGCCAGCAGCGCATCGACGCCTGGCAGCAACTGCTGGCAACGCAGAAGCAACTCGACGAGGCGCAGAAGCTGCAGGTGGTGAACCAGTTCTTCAACCGCCAGTTGCGCTACGAAGAGGATATCGACCTGTGGCACGAGGTCGATTACTGGGCCACGCCGATCCAGTCGCTGATCAAGGGCGCCGGCGACTGCGAGGATTACGCCATCGCCAAGTACTTCAGCCTGCGCCGCCTCGGCGTTGCCGCCGACAAACTGCGCATCACCTACGTCAAGGCCCTGCGCCAGAACCGTGCGCACATGGTTCTGACCTACTATTCCAGCCCTGACGCCATGCCCCTGGTCCTCGACAGCCTGATGGATGCGATCAAGCCGGCCAGCCAGCGTCCCGACCTGCTGCCGGTCTACGCCTTCAATGGCGAGGGCTTGTGGCTGACCGGCGCGACGGGAAACAAGAAAGTCGGCGATACCAAGCGCCTGTCGCGTTGGCAGGATCTGTTGAAAAAGATGCAGGCGGAGGGATTCCCTGCCGAGCCGGTCTACTGAGGAGCTCCGATGTCACTGTTCAAACAATTGTTGCTCGCCATCTGCCTGTTCCTGGTGGTCGCTTTCAGTGGCAGCTTCATGGTCAGCCTGGAAAGCTCGCGCAGCCAGTACGTCAATCAGTTGCGCTCCCATGCCCAGGATGCTGCTACGGCGCTGGCGCTTTCGTTGACGCCGAACCTGGATGACCCGGCGATGGTCGAGCTGATGGTCAGCTCGATCTTCGACAGTGGTTACTACGCCAGCATCCGTGTGGTCGATCTCGGCTCCAATGCCGTGCTGGTGGAGCGCCATGCCGATCCTGACCCGGGAGGGGTGCCGCAGTGGTTCATCAAGCTGATCGGCCTGGAAGCGGCCGGTGGCGATGCCATCGTCATGCGCGGTTGGCAGCAGGCGGCGCGGGTCGAGGTGGTCAGCCACCCGATGTTTGCCCTCGCCAAGCTGTGGCAAAGCGCCCTTGGCAGCCTTGGCTGGCTGCTGCTGTGCGGGGCGCTGAGTGCAATTGCCGGCGCCCTGTTGCTGCGGCGCCAGCTGCGTCCGCTGGACTATATGGTCGAACAGTCCCACGCCATCGCCCGCCGCGAATTCCTCAGCCTTCCGGACCTGCCGCGCACCCCCGAGTTGCGTCGGGTCGTGCAGGCGATGAACCAGATGGTCGAGAAGCTCAAGGCGCTGTACCAGGAGCAGGCCGAGCGCAGCGAGAAGCTGCGGGTCGAGTCCTACCAGGACAGCCTCACCGGGTTGGCCAACCGGCGCTATTTCGAGATGCAGTTGAATGCCCGGGTCAGCAACCTGGAAGAAGCCCGCGACGGCTACCTGCTGTTGCTGCGCATGCAGGACCTCGCCGGCCTCAACCAGCGTCTTGGCGGCCAGCGTACCGACCAACTGTTGCAGGCGGTCGGCCAGCAACTGAAAGGCATCTGCGCCAGCTTCCCGGAAACCAATAACCTGATCACCCGCAGCCGTGGTGGCGAATTCGCCGTACTTGCGCCAGGCCTGAGCCATGACGACGCCATTCGCCTGGCGGAGGCGCTGGACGCCGGCCTGCGCGGGATTTCCGATGTCACGCCTTCGGCTTGCATCGGCCTGGCGCCGTTCAGCCCGGGTGACGAGCCCAAGGCCTTGCTTCAACTGGCCGATGAGGCCCTGGCCCGCGCCCAGAGCCAGCCGGAGCCGTCGTGGGTGTGCCTGGAGCAGGGTTCTGCGACCCAGGCCAGCGATACCCACCGGCAGTGGCATACGCTGCTGGACGATGCCCTGGCCCAGGGTCGCTTCGAACTGTTCTTCCAGCCGGTGGTAGACAGCAACCATCTCGATCGCGTGCTGCACTACAAGGTGCTCTCGCGATTGATCGACGAGCGTGGCGAAGCCATCGCCGCGGGCCGCTTCCTGCCGGCGCTGGAGCGCTTCGGCTGGGCAACCCGCCTTGACCTGCTGATGCTGGAAAAGGTGCTCAAGCAGATGCACGGGCATGACCGGTCGCTGGCGCTGAACCTGTCGGCAACCACCGTGGCCAACCCGGCCAGTCTGCAGAAGGTCTTCGACCTGCTTGGCCAGCATGCCAGCCTCGGCCCGCGCCTGACCCTGGAAATCGCCGAGGAGCAGTTGCCCGAGCAGGCGGTGCTGGAACAACTGACCCGGCGTCTGCGCGGCCTGGGCTTCAGCCTCAGCCTGCAGCATTTCGGCGGCCGCTTCAGCATGATCGGCAACCTTGCCCATCTCGGTCTGGCCTACCTGAAGATCGACGGCAGCTACATCCGCGCCATCGACGAGGAACAGCACAAGCGCATCTTCATCGAGGCGATACAGCGCGCAGCCCACAGCATCGACCTGCCGCTGATCGCCGAGCGCGTGGAAACCGAAGGCGAGTTGCAGGTGCTTCGGGAAATGGAGATCCAGGGCGTGCAAGGCCGCCTGGTGGGCGAACCGGCACCCTGGCGCTGAGCACAGTCTTGTGGTCGGCTCGAAACCTGTGGGAGCTGGCTTGCCAGCGATGGGGCCGGCTTGAGCGATGAGGTTGTCAGGCCTGGCCAAATCGCTGGCAAGCCAGCTCCCACAGGGTATTGGGCCAGCCTATATCACCTTGGCTTGCCCCAACGAAATCTCGGCCGAACACTGCACCGAGCCCTGACCTGGACATTGTGTGAGCTGGCTTGCCAGCGATGAGGCCGGCTTGAGCGATGAGGTTGCCAGGCCTGGCCAAATCGCTGGCAAGCCAGCTCCCTCAGGGTATTGGGCCAGCCTATGTCACCTTGGCTTGCCCCAACAAAATCTCGGCCGATCATTGCACCCAGCCCTGACCTGGACATTGTGGGAGCTGGCTTGCCAGCGATGGGGCCGGCTTGAGCGATGAGGTTGTCAGGCCTGGCCAAATCGCTGGCAAGCCAGCTCCCACAGGGTATTGGGCCAGCCTATATCACCTTGGCTTGCCCCAACGAAATCTCGGCCGAACACTGCACCGAGCCCTGACCTGGACATTGTGGGAGCTGGCTTGCCAGCGATGGGGCCGGCTTGAGCGATGAGGTTGCCAGGCCTGGCCAAATCGCTGGCAAGCCAGCTCCCACAGGGTATTGGGCCAGCCTATGTCACCTTGGCTTGCCCCAACAAAATCTCGGCCGATCATTGCACCCAGCCCTGACCTGGACATTGTGGGAGCTGGCTTGCCAGCGATGGGGCCGGCTTGAGCGATGAGGTTGTCAGGCCTGGCCAAATCGCTGGCAAGCCAGCTCACACAGGGATTGGGCCAGCCTATATCACCTTGGCTTGCCCCAACAAAATCTCGGCCGATCACTGCACCCAGCCCTGACCTGGACATTGTGGGAGCTGGCTTGCCAGCGATGAGGCCGGCTTGAGCGATGAGGTTGCCAGGCCTGGCCAAATCGCTGGCAAGCCAGCTCCCACAGGGTATTGGGCCAGCCTATATCACCTTGGCTTGCCCCAACAAAATCTCGGCCGATCACTGCACCCAGCCCTGACCTGGACATTGTGGGCGCTGGCTTGCCAGCGATGGGGCCGGCTTGAGCGATGAGGTTGTCAGGCCTGGCCAAATCGCTTGCAAGCCAGCTCCCACAGGGTATTGGGCCAGCCTATATCACCTTGGCTTGCCCCAACAAAATCTCGGCCGATCACTGCACCCAGCCCTGACCTGGACATTGTGGGCGCTGGCTTGCCAGCGATGGGGCCGGCTTGAGCGATGAGGTTGTCAGGCCTGGCCAAATCGCTGGCAAGCCAGCTCCCACAGGGTATTGGGCCAGCCTATATCACCTTGGCTTGCTCCAAAAAATCTCGGCCGAACACTGCACCGAGCCCTGACCTGGACATTGTGGGAGCTGGCTTGCCAGCGATGGGGCCGGCTTGAGCGATGAGGTTGTCAGGCCTGGCCAAATCGCTGGCAAGCCAGCTCCCACAGGGACCGCGGTGAGTCAGATCAACCCGCCCTGCTCGTCTTCATCGATCAGGTTGTTCAGGCCGCCCAGTGCCGCCCGCGCGGTGTTGCGGTTGAGCAGCTTGGCCTGGGCGCCTGGTGGCAGGTCGGTGATGCTGATCACACCCTTGGTGGTCAGCACATCGATCAAGTCCTCCAGGACCCGGATCATGTCCAGGTCGCTCTGCTTGAGCTGCTTGAGGCTGTTCTCCACAACATCGTCGGCGAACCACTCCAGGACCTCGGCGTGATCGGCCGGCAGCATTTCCGTGGCCTCGGCAAAGGCAACCGCTTCGACCCGGAGTAACTGGCCCGCCGCATCGCGTTGCACGTAGAACATGGTTTTACCTCGTCTCGTCGAATCCATCTCGTCAGCAGCTTAGGCCAGGCGCGCAGCGCGCGGCGCATGAGTATGCTTGGCCGCGACGCATCAGGCAAAACGGCTGTCGTCCGCCGGCTCCGCAGAGCCGGCGTCGGAACCGCTGTCAGCTGTTGTTGTGGTCGATCTTGATGGTCGGATCCGCACCGCTGATCAACGAGTTGATCGAGGTATTGGACCAGTTCACCCCTTCCAGCTTGATCGTTACGTCGGCATTGGCGATGCCGCCGCTCGCGTTGAGCTTGCCTTCACTACTGACCTGTAGGGTCGACTCGCCGTTCACCGTGGTGATCTTCAGGTAATTGTCGATGGTGCTGGCCTTTTCGCCCTGGAGCAGGTCGCTCAGGTCGAGACGGTCACCTTCGGCCGGCTTGAAGTCCTTGATGATGTCGTTGCCGGTATCGCCCGCCCGCCAGATGAAGGTGTCGGCACCCGAACCGCCGGTCAGGGTGTCGTTGCCCTTGCCGCCGAACAGCAGGTCGTTGCCTTCGCCACCGAGCAGGGTGTCGTTACCGGTACCGCCGAGCAGGATGTCATTGCCCTTGCCGCCATCGAGCGTGTCGTTGCCGCCCTGGCCGAAGAGAATGTCGTTGCCGTCGCCGCCGAACAGCTTGTCGTCGCCATCGCTCGTGCGCGAGATGTCGAACTCGCTGATGTGCTCGGTGACGTACTGGTGCATGGTCTTGCTGTCCACCGCGCTGACATCGATGCCCTTCTGCTGTGCAACGTAGCTTTGCAGGGCTTCGACGCCGTTGCCGGACACAGTCGGGAACAGGATCAGGTCGCCGAACACGATGTCGTTGCCATCGCCGGCATTGACCGTGTCGTTGCCCGGCAGGGTCGCCTCGGTGTGGCCGAGGATGGCGTTGGCCAGGTTGTTGGCGTCGATGTTGGTTTGCGGCACACCGTCGGAGTCGTATGGCTTCAGGTCGCTGGTATTGATGTCGCTGCCGATACCGATGGCCTCGATGTTCGGCGACAACGCCTTGAGTACCGCGAAGGCGCTCTTCGAGTTGTTGATGGTGTCGGTGTCGGCATAGCTGCCCTGGCCGGCCAGGCTCGACAGCTCGTAGGTACCGTCGCCCTGGGCATGCAGGGTGCCGCTGAGTGACGAGAACCAGCTGCCGTTCTTGTACAGGTTGAGGTTGCCGCTGCTGTCGATGGTCAGGTAGTTGTTGTTGTCCAGGTTGGTATTCACCACCTGGCCGATCTTGTAGTTGATCGACGACAGGTAGGTATCCATCGTCAGGTTGGCCTTGCTGCCGCTGTAGGTGATCAGCGTCGGGTTCACCCGTTCGCCGGTCTGGTAGTAGGTCGGCTGGCCGTCGGTAATGAAGAAGGTTTGGTTGGTCGCGGTGACACCGGCGTTCTTCAGGGCCTGGAACCAGTTCGCAGTGGTCTTGAAGGCGTCCTCGTAGTTGGTGCCGCCGTTGGCCGACATGGACGTCAGGGCGTTTTTCAGGGTCTGCAGCGCGCCGCTGTCGGCCAGGTTCACCGACACGGTGGATTTGACCTGGGTGGCGAAGTCCACCAAGAGGATGTTCACCGTGCCGGAGCTGGCGCCCTGGACGCTGTTGGACAGGGTGGTGAACACCGACTGCAGGGCTTTCTGCGCCGCGTCCACCGAGTCCTTCATGCTGCCCGAGGTGTCGACGATGAATGCCAGGTTGTAGTTCTGCCCGGCGACCACGTGCAGGCCGTTGATGTCGGCGGCGATGAGGTCGTTGCCGTCGGTACCGGTCCAGGTGTCGCTGTCGGCGGTGGCGTTCACCGCTGTGGCGTAGGTGTCGCCATACACCGTGACCTTGATGCTGCCCGGCGTGGTGGCGCTGCTGCCGTTGACGCTTTCGGTGGCGATGGCGCTGACCGACACGTTGAAGGTCCCGGAGTAGTACGCCGGTGGCTTGATGGTCAGGGCGTTGAGGTTCCAGCCGGTGACGTCTACCAGGGTGCTGCCCACGGCGACACTGTGGCCGGCGTTGTCGCTGATTACCGAGCCGGCCGGGATGCCGCCGAGCTTGACCGCCAGGGTTTCCGAGCCGTCGGTATCGGTCAGGGCCGAGCTGATGCCGACCAGCTTGACCGTGCCGTTCTCGCCGCCTTCATTGAGCTTGTAGCCGTCGTAGTAACCCTTGCCGCCGCTGCCGTGCAGGTCGGAAACGGTGACGCCGGCTGCCGCCAGGGCCGCCACGGTCGGGTACAGCGCGGTGCCGGCCTGGCTGACGTCGATGGTCGCGCCGCCGTTCACCGAGAGGTTGACGTCGTAGCTGCCCGGGCCCGCCTGGTTGTAATGGTAGATCTCGACGGTGTAGTAGCCGCTCTTGGTCGGTGTGAAGGTGCCGTTGAGCTGGCCGCCGGCGCCCCAGGTGGTGCTGGCCACGTCCTTGCCGCCCACCACCACTGCCAGGCTGTCGTCACCGGTACCGGTGAATTTGTAGGTGCTGCCGGCCTCCATGTACATCAGGCCGGACGTCTTCGAGGCAACGCCCGCCGTCACCGAGGTTTCCGCCGCGTTGGTGGCGATGGTGGTGGACTGCGCCTTGCCGGCCGCCGCGTCGATCACCGATTTCAGGGTTGCGGCATTGGCGCCGTTGCCGTCGGTGCCCAGGCCCGACAGCCCGTGTAGATCTCCTTGGTCAGGCCGATCGAGGCCACGGCGTTGCTGCCGATGGTCAGGGTCGGCTGGTCGGCGACCGGGGTGATATCGACTTTCAATGTGGCTTCGTTGCCCATGTCCTTGCCGTCGTACGGCTTGAACTTGATCTGCGCATAGTCGGCCTGCTGGTTGCCCACGCCGGAGCCGCCGTTGGCGCTGATGCCCGACTGGTTGGCCTGCGGCACGAACTTCAGGTTGCCCGCATCGATATCGGCCTTGCTGAACACCTTGCCGGCATCGGCGGCGGTCAGGGTCTTCCAGGTTGCCCCGTCCTTGTATTGCAGGGTGCCGTTGGCCGGCAGCTGGGTGATGGTGATGCCCAGCGCGCTCGGCAGGTTGTCCAGGTCGCTGACGCCCAGGCTGGACCAGGTCAGGACCAGGTCGGTGTCCTCGGTGCCGGTGATCTCGCCACCGGCGGCGGTCGGTGCATCGTTCACCGGCACCACGTTGACCGTGGTGGTGGCGACGTTCGAGGTATTGACCCCGTCCGTGACCGTCACGGTGATGACCCGCGGTGTGCTGCTTGGGTCATCGCTGGTGTTGATGAAGGTGATGTTCTTCAGGCGCTGGATGTAATCGGCGATCGACGCCGGGCCGCTAAGGACCAGGGTGACCTTGTCGTTGGTGCTCACCGCATTGATGCTGATGCCACCCACGCTGTTGCCCAGGTTCAGCGCATCGCCGGCCATGCGGTTGGTCAGGGTCACGGTAGCCCCGGTCATCAACGTGCTGTCGTAGTCGGTGATGTTCAGGTCGATATCGCCGATGGACACGCCGGCGCCCGGCTGGCCTTCGGTGAAGGTCACCTGGTAATCGGCACCGGTCGCACCGCTGGAGTTGTTGGCATCCAGGTCCAGGACCGGTGCCGGCTCGTAGATCGAGGTGGTCACACTGCCCTGGGTCGGGCTGACCACCACGCTCTCGAAGTTGCCGCCGGTGGCCGAGTCGATCTTGACGGTGAACTGCTCGGTGCCTTCGGTCACCAGGTCCTTGATGGTCGGAATGGTGAAGTCGACCTTGTTCGCCCCGGCCGGGATGGTCACGGTGGTCACGCCGGTGTAGTCCGAGCCATTGGTGGCGGTGCCGGAATAGCTCAGCTTGACGGTGACCGCCGACTGCGACGGGTTGCTCAGGTTGATGGTGTAGCTGCCGGTCGCACCCTCGGCCACCAGCGTGCTGCCGCTGATGCTGATGGTGGTGGGGGTATTGGTGTCGGTGACCTGGGTGACCGCTGGTGTGGCGTTGTAGGCCAGGTTCTCGAAGCCGCCACCGCTGGCACCGGTGATCTTCGTGCTGATGCTGCTGGCGTCGATGTACGGGGTGTCCGCCGGCGCCGGCAGGGTGATGCTGCTGGACAGCTGGTCCTTGCCGATAACGATGGTCGAGCCGTTGGACAGGGTCACGGTTACCGGCGACGCTGCCGGTTGGTCAGGGTCGCGGTGTAGGTGATCTGGCCGCCTTCCTGTACCGAGCCGGTGGCGCTGAGGCTCACGGTGGTGTGTCGATCGGGCCGTCGGTGACCGTGGTGGTGGTCGTGCCGGAGGCCTCCAGTTTCTCGAAGTTGCCGCCACTGACGCCGGTGATGCTGTTGGTCAGCGTCGGTTGCTGGTGTACGGGTTGTTCGGTGCGGTTGTAGTTGACCGAGCCGCTGGTGGCATTGACCGGGATGGTGATCGAACTGGCGTTGGCCAGGCTGATGACCAGCCGGCGCAACGGTCACCGGCGAGCTGACGGTAGCGGTGTAGACCACGGTACCGCCCTCGATCACGCTCGGGGTTGCACTCAGGGTCACGGTGCTGGTGTCGATGGTAATCGGTGACCGAGGTCACGGCCGGAGCCGAGCTGACGTTGACCTTCTCGAAGTCCCGCCGTGGTGGCGGTGATGCTCGTGCTGACGTTGGTGGCATCGACGTACACGCTGTTCTTCGGCGCATCGACGGTCACCGAGCCTTCGCTCAGGCCCTTGGCGATGTTGATGGTCGAGCCGTTGCTCAGGGTCACGGTCATCGCCGAGCCGGCCGGGTTGGACAGCTTGGCGTATAGGTGATCTGGCCGCCTTCCTGCACGGTGTTGGTCGCAGTGAGGGTGACATTTGTGGTGTCCAGGTTCGACGGGCTGTCGGTCACCGTAGTGGTGGTCGTGCCCGTGCTCACCAGCTTCTCGTAGTTGCCGCCGGTCATGCCGGTGATGCTGTTGGTCAGCGGTGTATTGGTGGCATACACATTGTTCGGCGCGACGTAGGTCACGGTACCGCTGGTGGCATTGACCGGGAGGTGATCGACTGGCCGTTGGCCAGGCTGATGACCAGCGGTGCCACGGTCACCGGCGAGGTGACGGTGGCGGTGTAGGTGACCACGCCGCCTTCGACCACGCTTGGCGTGGCGGTCAGGGTCACGGTCGAGGTGTCGATCGTATCGGTGACCGCCGTCACGGCGGGCGTGCTGCTGATATTCAGTTTCTCGAAGTCGCCGCCACTGGTGCCGCTGATCGTCGCGCTGACATTGCCGGCGTCGATATACACGCTGTTCTTCGGCGCATCGACGGTCACCGAGCCTTCGCTCAGGCCCTTGGCGATGGTGATGGTCGAGCCATTTGCTCAGGCTGACGGTCATTGCGCTGCCGGCCGGGTTGGTCAGCTTGGCGGTGTAGGTGATCTGGCCGCCTTCCTGGACGGTGCCGGAGGCGGTCAGGCTGACCCCGTAGTGTCGAGGTTGTTCGGGTTGTCGTTGACCACAGTGCTCGGCGTACCAGCGGTCACCAGCTTCTCGTAGTTGC
>NZ_AMWJ02000001.1:0-1460000 GCF_000319305.2 Pseudomonas bharatica CSV86
GCTATATCACGGCGATCGCCGCCAATTCGCTGGACACCCTGGCGTCTGCCAACCTGGCGGCCGGCGGCGGCCTGACCACTGCCGGCGACTTCACCATCGGCAGCCTGACCGGTGCCGGCCAGCTCAACCTGTCCAATGCTGGACGCCTGAGCGTGGCTGGCAACAACCTGGATAGCCTGTTCGCCGGCTCGCTGGCCGGCAACGGCGGCCTGGACAAGTTTGGCGCCGGTGTACTGGAACTGTCCGGTACCAGCACCAACTCCGCGTCAACAACGTGAAGGCGGGCACCCTGAAGGTGACCGGCGCGCTGAACGGTACCGGCGGCCTGAACGTCGATGCCGGTGCGAGCCTCCGGTAGTGCAGCATCGCCGGCACTACCACATCGCCGATGGCGGTACCCTGGTGGGCAACAGCGGCCAGACCCTGAGCTTCGGTTCGCTGGTGCTCTCGCAGAACAGCAAACCTCGACTCAACCTGGGCTCGCCGGTTACCGGCGCACCTCGCTGTTTCAATGTCAGCAGCGCGCTGACCCTGGGCGGCTCGATCAACATCACCGACGCCGGCGCCCTGGGCAACGGCGTCTATCGCCTGTTCGACTACGGCGGCAGCCTGACCGACCAGGCATCGGTTTCGGTAACCGACCCAATGGAGTGGACGTTACCGATTTGTCCCTGCAGACCGGCCTAGCCGGCCAGGTCAACCTGCTGGTGAACTCGCCGAACCTGATCATGCAGTTCTGGGACGGTGTCGATACCACCAACAACGGCCTGATCGAGGCGGGCAGCGGCGTATGGGACGCCACCACCAGCAACTGGGCGCTCAGCGATGGTTTTCAGCAACGATACCTGGCTGAATCAGTTCGCGGTGTTCATGGGCGCCACCGGCACCGTCACCGTTGATGGCCCGCAGTCGGTCAACGGCATGCAGTTCATGACCGACGGCTACAACTGGTGGCGGGTACCAATGGCTTGCTGGACATCAACAACGTAACGGCACCTACTTCGCCGTTCGTACCGACGCTGGCGCACGGCGACCCTGGACCTGCGCTGACCGGCACTGGCACCTTGAACAAGCTGGATGTCGGTACCTGGTTCTCAACGGTGAAAACAGCTACAGCGGCGGTACCACCCTGAGCGGCGGCACCCTGGTGCTTGGCAGCGACAGTGCCTGGGCTCGGGTACGCTGAGCACTGCCGCCGGCACCACGCTGGACAGCAACAAGACGGTCGCGCTCGGCAACGCCGTGGCCGTCACCGGCGCGCTCAACCTGGCCGGCAGCAACGACCTGACCCTCAATGGCGTGGTCAGCGGCAACGGCAGCCTGGTGAAGAACGGCGCCGGGGTGCTGACCCTGGGCAATGTGAATACCTTCCTGGGCGGCACCACCCTCAATGCCGGTGGCCTGGTCCTCGCACCGATGGTGCGCTGGGCGCTGGCGCCTTGACCGCGGCCAACGGCACTACGCTGGACACCCTCGGTGCGGTCACCCTGGGCAATACCGTCAGCCTGGCTGGCAACCTCCAGGTACTGGGCAACAACGACCTGACCCTGAGCGGCCCGGTCAACGGCACCGGCAGCCTGACAAAGCTGGGCGCCTAACACCTGACCCTCAACGGTCTGAACGCCTTTACCGGAGGCCTGAACCTGGCAGCCGGCCAACTCAGGCTGGGCAATGCGGGGCACTGGCAGCGGTACCCTGTCCGTCACCGGGCCGTCCCAACTGGATAACAGCAGCCCAATGGCCGTGGCCAACAATGTACTGCTGGCTTCCGGCGCTTCCGACCTGACCCTGGATGGCAGCAATGACCTGACCCTCAACGGCGTGATCTCGGCAACGGCCGCCTGCTGAAGAACGGTCTCGGCAAGCTGACCCTCAACGGCGCAAACAACTTCGTCGGCGGCCTGACCGTCAACAGCGGCGACCTGACCCTGGGCAATGCCTCGGCGCTGGGCAGCGGCGCGTTGCGCATCACCGGCACCACGCTGCTGGACAACACCAGCGCCCTGGTGCTGGCCAACGATGTCGAGGTCGACAGCACGCTGTCGGTCGCCGGCAACAACGACCTGACCCTCAACGGTGTGCTCAGCGGCAACGGCACCCTGAACAAGAACGGCCTGGCCAACCTGACCCTGGGCGGTACCAATACCTTCGCCGGTATTCTCAACATCCTTTCCGGCAGCCTGACCGCCACCAACGGCGGCGCCTGGGCAACCCGGCGCAGATCAACCTCGGCAGCGGGGCCTTGCTCAACCTCAACGGCAACACCAACCTCGGCTCCCTGCAAGGCAGCGGTGACGTGAACGTGGCCGCCGGCAACACCCTGACCCTCAGCGGTGGTGCCTTCGCCGGTTCGTTGAGCGGCGCGGGCCTTATCGACAAGGTTGGCATCGACACCCTGACCCTGACCGCAGCAACAGCCACAGGGCGCGACCACCATCAGCGGTGGCAGCCTGGTGGTGGACGGCAGCCTCGACAGCGCCACGGTCTCGGTCGGCAACACGGCCAACCTCGGCGGCAGCGGCGACCTCGCCGGCGCGGTAACCGTGACCAGCGGCGGCAACCTGAACCTGCAGAGCGGCAACACCCTGAACGTCGGCTCGCTGGTGCTGGACAGCGGCTCCAACCTCAACACTGCCCTGGGCGCAGCGCTCGCAGGTGATCCGGCGCTGATCAGCGTCGCCGGCAACCTGACGTTGGCGGCAACCTCAACGTTACCGATTTCGGCGGCTTCGGCGCCGGTGTCTACCACCTGGCCGGCTACGGCGGCACCCTGACCAACAACGGCCTGACCATCAACAGCCTGCCGGGCACCGTCAATCCAGGTGACGTGCTGGTACAGACCGCTGTGAGCAACCAGGTCAACCTGGTGGTCGGCGGCGCCAGCAACGTGCTGTTCTGGGATGGCAGCGAGACGGTCGGCAACGGTGTGGTGCAAGGCGGCTTCGGCGTCTGGGACAGCACCAACAGCAACTGGACCAGCGCCGACGGCACCTCAACCGGGCCTGGAACAACACCTTCGCGGTGTTCCAGGCACTGGCGGTACCGTTACTGTCAACGGCAGCCATGCCATCACCGGCCTGCAGTTCGCCGGCAACGGCTACACCCTCAACGGCGGCATCGGCGGTGAACTGCTTACCAGCGCCGGCGCCACCAACGTGCGGGTCGATACCGGCAATACCGCAACCCTGGCGTAGCGATCAACGGCGCAGGCACCCTGACCAAAGTGGATGGCGGCACCCTGGTACTCACCGGCGCCAATGGCTACACCGGCGGCACCGCACTCAACGGCGGCACCCTGGTGGTCGGCAATAATGCGGCCCTTGGCAGCGGCGACCTGACCGCGGCAGCCGGCACCACCCTGGACAGCAACACCGCAGTGGTCCTGGCCAACAACACCGTGCTCAACGGCGGCCTGAGCATCGGCGGCAGCCATGCCCTGACCCTCGATGGCGTGGTCAGCGGCAGCGGCAGCCTGACCAAGAACGGCAACGCCAACCTGACCCTGAACGGCATCAACACCTACGGCGGCGGCACCGTGCTCAACGGCGGCAGCCTGACCTTGGGCAACGATGGCGCCCTGGGCAGCGGCGGCCTCAGCGTGACCGGCGCCTCCGTGCTGGACAGCACTGGCGCGCTGCAACTGGCCAATGCAATCAACCTGACCTCGCAGCTGACCCTCGCCGGCAACCAGGACACCAGCCTCAATGGCGTCATCAGCGGCACCGGCAGCCTGGTCAAGAACGGCAACGGTTCGCTGACCCTGGCCGGTGCCAACAATTACAGTGGCGGCACCACCATCAACGCGGGCAGCGTGACCGGCGACACCACCAGCCTGCAGGGCGCGATCCTCAACAACGGTGCGCTGACCTTCGCGCAGAACACCGATGGCACCTACGGCGGCAGCCTCACCGGTTCGGGCACCCTGACCAAGTTCGGCGCTGGCCGGCTGCTGCTCACCGGCAACAGCGGCTTTACCGGCAATACCCTGGTCAGCGCCGGCAGCCTGGTCAACAACGGCACCCTGGCCAGCGCCAACGTGCAGGTCGCCAGCGGCGCCAGCCTGGGCGGCAGCGGCACCTACAGCGGCACCGTCACCATCGCCGATGGCGCCAACCTGAACGCCGGCAGCGCGACCGCACCGCTGAGCGTGGGCAACCTCAACCTGTCTTCGGGCAGCAACCTGAACTTCGACCTCGGTGCGCCTGGTGGCTCCACCACCCTGGTATCGGTGGCGGGCAACCTGGTGCTCGATGGTACGCTGAACATCAGCAATGCCGGCGGCTTCGGCCTTGGCGTGTACCAGCTGTTCACCTACGGCGGCAGCGTTACCGACAACGGCCTGGTGTACGGCAGCCTGCCGGGCACCACCTTGCCGGCCGACCTGACCCTGCAGACGGCCATTGCCAACCAGATCAACCTGGTGGTGGGCAGCGACACCGCCCTGCAGTTCTGGAACGGCAGCAAGACGGCGGCCGACGGCACCATCAGCGGTGGCAGCGGTACCTGGAACTCGGCAAGCACCAACTGGACCAATACCACTGGCACCACCAGCAACGCCTGGGCCAACCAGTTCGCGGTGTTCGGCGGCAGCGCCGGCACCGTCACCGTGGACGGCCAGCAGTCCTTCACCGGCCTGCAGTTCCTCACCGATGGCTACCAACTCAGCGGCGGCAGCCTGGCGGCGATCAATGCCGCCGATGGCACCCTCGCGGCCGTTCGCGTCGGCACCGGCACGGCGCAGATTTCCACGGCCCTGGTCGGCACCGGCGGCATCGAGAAGCTGGATGCCGGCACCCTGTACCTCACCGGCACCAACACCTACACCGGCGGCACCACCGTCAGTGGCGGCACGCTGATGGGTAATACCAGCAGCCTGCAAGGCAACATCGCCAACAACGCAAACCTGGTGTTCGAGCAGGCCACCGCAGGCCAGTTCCGCGGCATCCTCAGCGGCAACGGCAGCATCGTCAAGCAAGGTACCGGCGACCTGCTGATCGTGGGCAGCCAGCCGTTCAACGGGGCCTTTGCGGTCAACCAGGGCAGCCTGACCGTGGGCAATGCGGCCAACCCGGGCACCGTGTTCGGCGCCCAGGTCACCGTCGCCAATGGCGCCGGCCTGACCGGCACCGGTAGCGTCGGCTCGGTGGATAACCACGGCACCGTCGCCACCGGGGCCAATGGCGCCAACCTGAGTGTGGCCGGCAACTTCACCAACGCCACCGACGGCACCCTGGCCGTGACCCTGTCGCCGGCGACCACCAACTACCTCAACGTGGGTGGCACGGCGAACCTGGGCGGCAGCCTGCAGGTGGGCAACCTCGGTGGATACACCGGCGATACCCAGTACACCCTGGTCTCTGCTACCGGTGGGGTCAACGGTACCTTCGCCAGCAGCAATCTCGACAGCCTGACGTTCGTTGACAGCACGCTCAACTACGGCGCCAACGCCGTGACCCTGAACGTGGCGCGCAACGGCACCGCCTTCGCCAGCGTGGCGCAGACTGACAACCAGCGTGAAGTGGCCCAGGCCCTGGACAGCGCGTCGGCGCCGGCCAGCCTGCGCAGCGCCATCATCACGTCCAATGCCAGCGACGCCGTGGCGGCCTTCGAAAGCTTGTCCGGCGAGATTTACGCCAGCACCGCGACCGTGCTGATCGAGGACTCGCGCTACATCCGCGACGCGGTCAATGACCGTATGCGCGATGGCGGTTGCAGCGACGAGCAGGACCCGCGCCGCACCCTGGCACCCAACAGCAACCAGCAGACCACCGGTCGTGGTTGCGGCGGTGAAGGGGTAGGCTGGATCCGTGCCGTGGGCGGCTGGGGTGACTACGATGGCGGCCACAATGCGGCCAACGTCAAGCGCGACCTGTCGGGCTTCCTGATCGGTTTCGACAACGACCTCAACGACCAGCTGCGCGCCGGTATCGCTGCCGGTTACACCAACAGCAGCATCAGCGCCAAGGGCAAGCCGCAGGACGCCTCGGTGGACAGCTACCACCTGGCGGCCTACCTGAGCTACCAGATGGACGCCCTCGCCGCACGCCTGGGCGCCGGCTACACCTGGCACGACATCGACAGCAAGCGCTACGTCGAGGCCGGCAGCTACAGCGAACGCCTGAAATCGAGCTACAAGGCGCGCACTGCCCAGGTGTTCGGTGAAGTGGGCTATGCCATCGATGCAGGCAACGGCGTGGCGCTGGAACCGTTCGCCGGCCTGGCCTACGTCAACTACGACAGCGACAAGGCCCGCGAGAAAGGCGGGGCAGGGCGCCTGGAGGGCGATACCCAGCAGGACAACGTGTTCTCCACCGTCGGCCTGCGGGTTGGCAAGTCGTTCACCCTGGATAACGGCGCGACCGTCACTCCACGCGGCAGCCTCGGCTGGCGGCATGCCTTCGGCGACACCAAGCCGGATGCGGACCTGCGCTTCATCGAAGGCGGTGCAGGGTTCAGCAACTCCGGAGTACCGATCGCCAAGGATGCAGCGGTGGTCGAGCTGGGTGTCGACATGAACGTCGGCCCGATGAGCAAGGTGGGCCTGGGTTACTCCGGCCAGTTGGCCAGCGAAAGCCGCGACAACGCGGTGACCGTGAGCTTCAGCATGGAGTTCTGATCCATCCATCTCGCCCGGGAGCGATGTTTTCTCGGGCGGAGTGGTCTACCCCGAACAAAAAGAAATCCGCCTGGTGCGGATTTCTTTTTGTTCGGGTTTAGTCGTTCAGCCCGTGGTGGACACCTTGTCGGCCGTGCCTGCGCAGTTTTCCGAGCAGACGCAGGGTCAGCTGCTTCGCTGGGCTTTCGAAATAATTGAATATCAGCGCGCTGAGGACCAAGGATAGGCAGAAATAAAGCAGACTGTAGTTGACATCATCGACCAGGGTTTGCGGTACTTCGGATTTGAAACGAATAAACTGGCCGATCATGATCGAACTTTGATGGACCAGATAGAAGGCGAAGCTGGCCTTGCCAAGATAAATCAGCGGACGGGTACTGATGGCCCGTGCCAGAGAGCCCTTCTGGTACGCAAAGGCAAAGATGATTAGCGCCAGGGGGGGGAGGTAGTAAAGGTCGAAACGATGGGCTGCGCTGACGCCCGGCGACAGCGCGATAAAACCTGCCAACAAAGCCAGCGACAACGCCTGCAGGGCCGTTGCCTGGCCAGCCGACAGCGGTTTCAGCCCGTTGAACAGACGGTATAGAAGAATGCCAGCGAGAAAATCAGCCAGGCGCAGCGGTGCAAAGATGTACATGGTGAAGTGGTGAAGAGGCTCGGGGAGTACCTCGGCAAGCACCAGTTTACCGAGGATTACCACGCCCGCGACGAGCACCAGGACGCGGCTGCGCAACAATGTGAAGAGGGGGAACAGTAGATAAAAGGGGTATCCGGAATTTCTGGTTGATAAAATGCCAAAGATGTAAAGAAGAAAATCTTTCTCAGCGGATTATCTGATTGATCCTCTTCAGCCTACTCTACTGCCAATTTTCTGTTTCCACCTTCGCCTGAGTCTTCATAGCGATGCTGACTAGGGAGGACAGCGAGAGCTGGGCAAGCGTCAAAGCGGTTCTGGTTCATGCGCAATCCGGACACCTGCACAACATTCCTCTTGTAAGAAACCGATCAAATTCTGGGTATCCGGAATTTCTGGTTGATAAAATGCCAAAGATGTAAAGAAGAAAATCTTTCTCAGCGGATTATCTGATTGATCCTCTTCAGCCTACTCTACTGCCAATTTTCTGTTTCCACCTTCGCCTGAGTCTTCATAGCGATGCTGACTAGGGAGGACAGCGAGAGCTGGGCAAGCGTCAAAGCGGTTCTGGTTCATGCGCAATCCGGACACCTGCACAACATTCCTCTTGTAAGAAACCGATCAAATTCTCTAGGTGCCCATACTCGGGTATACAGACAATCGTGCGGCTATGTTTCTCCTGCCGGATCAGCCCTACCTTGGCCATGCGCGCAAGGTGATGTGATAGCGTCGAAGCAGGAATACCCAGCCCCTTCTGGATATCTCCGACCGAAGCCCCATCATGGCCAGCTTTGACCAGAAAGCGGAACACGGACAGTCGGTGACTATTCCCTAGCTCAGCTAAGCTGGCTGCAACCTTTTCGTGATCCATAGCACGCCCCAATAATTCGATGTTTCTAGAATTATAGTTGACAGGTCGGATAAACGCAAGTAGGCTGCGTACATCATTTCGACAATACTAGAAATATAGGAGTAATATTGAATGTCATCTCAACTCCAAGACGCTCTAGGCATGTTCGCCTTTCTCGCTATCGAGCTATCGGTTTTATTCATTGGCATTAGCTTGCTGGTCGGAGTTCTTCAACGTCACATCCCACCATCCAAGGTGGAAGCGTTACTGACTTCCAGTGGGAAGCGAGGCTATTTTCTTGCTGCTGGTTTAGGAGCTATAACGCCCTTCTGTAGTTGCTCGACTATCCCCATGTTGAAAGGGTTGATTCGGGCACGGGCCGGTTTTGGGCCGATGATGGTGTTTCTTTTCTCATCTCCGTTGCTGAATCCTATCGTCGTCGGCCTGCTGGTTGCCACGTTTGGATGGACACTTACTGCTATCTATGTGCTCGCCGCTTTGGTGGTCGCGGTAGGTGCCGGATGGCTGCTTCACACGCTTGGCTTCGAGCGTTATGTGCGCCGGACGGCGACACAAGAGAGCAGTGGATGTAGTTCATCAGCAAGCCCGTGCAGTGCTACATCGACCGCATCGAGTTGCGGCACCAACAGCTGCGACACCACTCCGAAGACGGCTTCTTGCGGGGCTGATAGGAAGACAACAGTCTCTACGTCTAGCGAATGCTGTGACAGTCAACCCACTGTCACGGTTAAGAAAGAAGGGAAGTACAGTGGTGTGTGGCGGGAAGCTTGGTCGGACTTTATCGATGTGTTGCCTTACCTGCTCATCGGTATTGCGATTGGCAGCGTGATCTATGGTTTCATGCCCACTGACTTATTGGAGCAGTATGCAGGCCCAGATAATCCCTTTGCCATTCCAGTTGCCGCTGTCATCGGCGTGCCGTTGTATATTCGCGCTGAAGCCGTCATACCTCTGGCAGCGGCTCTGATGGCCAAAGGCGTGGGTGCCGGGACGGTGCTAGCGTTGATCATCGGCAGTGCCGGAGCCAGCCTGACTGAGCTCATTCTGTTGCGCTCTTTGTTCACGCTGAAGCTTTTAGCGGCGTTTTTAGCAGTCATTTTTGCTATGGCGATGATTGCCGGTTACGCCACCTACCTGTTTTTCTGATCAAGGCGGGAGATGATTAATTCGTTAAGCCTTCCTGGGTACCAGTTGGTGGATTCTGATGAGCAGAATGAAGACATACATTTTCGGCTTGAAGCACCTACACCAGTAGCCTGCGAGGGGTGCGGCGTGCAGGGTGAGTTCGTGCGGTTCGGCAAGCGTGACGTTCCCTATCGTGATCTGCCCATCCACGGCAAGCGGGTCACTCTCTGGGTGGTCCGCCGCCGATACACCTGCCGGGCCTGCAAGACAACATTCAGGCCCCAGCTACCGGAGATGGTGGACGGATTCCGTATGACACTGCGGCTGCATGAGTACGTGGAGAAGGAATCCTTCAACCACCCCTACACCTTTGTGGCGGCACAGACCGGCCTGGACGAGAAGACGGTGCGCGACATCTTCAACGCCCGCGCCGAGTTCCTGGGGCGCTGGCACCGCTTCGAGACGCCCCGCATCCTGGGCATTGACGAGCTATACCTGAACAAGCGCTACCGCTGCATTCTGACCAACATTGAGGAGCGAACCCTGCTCGACCTGCTGGCCACCCGCCGCCAGGACGTGGTGACCAACTACCTGATGAAGCTGAAAGACCGGCAGAAGGTCGAGATCGTCAGCATGGACATGTGGAACCCCTACCGGGCAGCGGTCAAGGCTGTGCTGCCCCAGGCCCGTATCGTGGTCGATAAGTTCCATGTGGTGCGCATGGCCAACGATGCCCTAGAGAGAGTGCGCAAGGGCCTCAGAAAGGAGCTGAAACCGTCCCAGAGCCGGACTCTCAAGGGAGACCGGAAAATCCTGCTGAAACGCGCTCACGAAGTCTCAGACCGGGAGCGCCTCATCATGGAGACCTGGACAGGCGCGTTCCCGCAACTGCTGGCCGCCTACGAGCACAAGGAGCGCTTCTACGGCATCTGGGACGCCACCACACGGCTCCAGGCAGAAGCCGCCCTGGACGAGTGGATAGCCACCATCCCGAAGGGCCAAAAGGAAGTCTGGAGCGATCTGGTCAGGGCAGTGGGAAACTGGCGCGAAGAGACCATGACCTACTTCGAGACGGACATGCCCGTCACCAACGCTTACACGGAGTCCATCAACCGACTGGCCAAGGACAAGAACCGTGAAGGGCGCGGTTACTCCTTCGAGGTGATGCGGGCACGAATGCTCTACACCACGAAGCACAAGAAGAAGGCACCGACTGCGAAGGTCTCTCCTTTCTACAAGAAAACCATCGGTTACGGACTGCCGGACTTCGCAGAGGAACTCAACTACGGAGTCGATCTATCAACCATCTGATAATGGTATCAGGTTGGTGGGGTAAAGGTGCCCCATCAACCATTAAATCCGTATACCCGATAAAAGAACATCTCCACCGATAGGCTCCAGGTTGGAGCGTTGAAGGAGAAGTAGGTCTTGGCTTCGGGCGAGAAGGCCTGGGTCAGGGTTACGTTGAACAGCAGGTTTACGAAATAGGCCAAGGTGCCGTCCGGCTCCGGGCGGATAAGGAACATGACATACAGTATGAGGACCAGAATATGTGCCGGATAAATCCTGGCGATACGGGAAGAAAGATAGCCGGCGTAGTTCGAACGGTTAATCTTCTTTCCGGCATGGGCGTAGGAAAGTATGAAGCCGGATAATACAAAAAAGAAGGTAACCCCCAAGTATCCTTCATATAAAACATTGCTGTAGAGTGTCGATACTCCCGCGTTTGGGGTTGTTTTCAGAAAGTGCAGATGACTGAAAAATACAAATAGCGCGGCAAAGAATCGCAGCGACGTCAGAGCAGGTAATGGCGCTCGCATATATGGACTCTGGAAGGGGCTGAAAAGGAAAAATTATGGCAGCATACTTCAGGGTGCTGCTTCTCACAATGCATGTGGATATTCTTGCGTCGCGCTTGTGTTGTTGCCGCGAGTTTCCAGGCAAAGAGGTCGCTAAATGGCGCGTTTGTACGTAACGTTCTCCCTGCTCCTTTATCTTCTGGCCTTGTGTTTCGATGCGGTGCAGCTTGTCGACGGCAATCACGTCAGCGGCCTTCAGGCGCTGTTCCAGGGACCCTGGGGCGTGGTCTTCGGTCTGTTCGGCTGGTTCGCCAATCCGCTGTTCGGTCTCGCCCTGCTGCTGCGCCGGCGGCTGCGCTGGCTGGCGCTGTTCCTTGGTGCCTGGGCCCTCTACCTGGCGGTCATGAGCCACGGCATCGAGCGCTTGCCGGACAACATCAACTACAGCTTCCATGACGTCATCGGCTTCGCTCCGGGCTATTACCTCTGGGTCCTGGCCATTGCTGCCTTCTGCATCGGCCAGGCCTGGTGGTGCAGCCGCGGGCGCAATGCCGAGGTGCCGCGCTGGAGCCTGCCGGAAGGCGCGCTGGCGCTGTTGCTGCTGGTGGTGATGATGATCGGCCTGCGCGATGAAAACCTGCGCTTCGATCTCGACAAGCTGTTCGATATACCGCCGTCAGTCTGGGAAATGCCGCCGCCGGCCCGGGACGAGTCGATCTGATGAGCCAGCTTCCACAGATTACGCGAACCCTGTGGGAGCTGGCTTGCCAGCGATCAGGCCATCAGCCGCATCACAAGGCTCAAGCCTTGCGCTTGAGCGGCTCACCCTCGAATTTCACCCCGGCCAGGCCATGGGCGATCAGGGCGCGGATGTTGCCGTGGTCGGTGCCTTCCGGCGTTGCCAGCACCGAGCGGTAGTGCTCGCCGAACGCCAGCAGGGTTTCCTGGTCGCTCAGGCCTTCCAGCAGGGCCAGGCCCAGGGTCTTGCACGAACCTTCGTTCTGTCCGGCGGCGCTGGCCAGGCCGCCATTGTCGAAGGCGGTCTGCTGGTAGTCGTAGTGCTCGGCAACGAAGGCCAGCGTATCGGCGAACTGGTGTTCGCCGGTGGCCAGGCTGGCACGCAGTTGAATCAGGTCAGTCATGGGTTTTCCTTTGGCGAACGCGGCTTTCTGCTCGGCGCTGGCTTCTTTCTGGTATTGGCTTTTCCACTGGTCGTAAGGCATGCCGTAGACCACCTCGCGGGCGTCATCCAGGCTTACCTCGATCTGGCGTTCGTCCGCGGCGGCCTTGTACCACTTGGACAGGCAGTTGCGGCAGAAGCCGGACAGGTTCATCAGGTCGATGTTCTGCACGTCGGTACGGTTGCGCAGATGTTCGACCAGGCGACGGAACGCCGCTGCTTCGAGTTCGAGTTGCTCTTGTGGGGTCATGGCTGTCTCGTTGATCAGGCGATTCGGTTCTTCAGGTGGCGGCCACCGTTGATGACCACGTTGCTGCCGGTGCTGTACTGGCTTTCGAGAAGGAACAGCACCGCTTCGATCAGCGGCTGGGCGCCGGGTTCGAATTCCAGCAGGGCCTTCTTCAGGGTCTGCTGGCGATACTGTTCGTCGCCGCCCTCCTTGAGGATCAGCAGGCCTGGCAGGATACCGTTGACCCGCACCCTGGGCGCGTACTTTTCGGCGAACGACAGCACCATGTTCTGCAGCGCGGCCTTGGTCGCGGCATAGCCGATATGGCTCTTGCTGCCGCGGGAGGAGGTTTCGTCGCAGATGTGGATGATGTCCGACTTGTCGAGCTTCAGCAGTTGCTCGCCCAGGGCCAGGTTGAGGTGGTAGGGCGCCTCGACGTGAAGCTTGAACATGGTGTTCAGGTTGTCGAGGTCGTCGTCCAGCCACAGCGAGGCATTGTGGACGATGGCGCGCAGGCCGTCGTACTGGGTGCGCAGGTGGTCGATCAGTGCTTCGCGATCACGTTCGCTGCATAGGTCGGCCTGGAACGGGATGATGTTCGGGTGCGCCGGGGGGATCTTGCTGCGGCTGGCGCTGACCACCGTGTGGCCGGCCTGCGCCAGTTGCGTGGCCAGCGCCAGCCCGACTCGCTGGCTGCCACCGGTAACTAGGATTGGGCTGTTCATATGCGGGGACGGTCAACTTTTTCAGGTTCGCGGTCAGGTGCCAGCATACCCGAACTCGCCCGTATTGACCGCCCCCGGAGCGTCAGCGGCTTTCCAGGGATTCGCCGCGGTTCTCCCGTGCCGTAGCGGGCGCGGGCCGGGCATCGAGCCAACTGGCGAGGCAGCGGGTCGATAGCGGGATGAACAGGTACACCATCAGCGGCGTCAGGCCGAGGGTACTGAGCAGCACGCGCGGCAGCAGGTCCAGTTGCGCCAGCCAATGGCCGAACAGCAGGTTGAAGACCAGCGACACGGGAAAGAACGCGAGCCAGATCGCCACCGCCTGCTTCCAGCGGGGTGGACGCTGCGCGGCACTGTTGCCGAACCAGCCCTCTATACCGCTGACCCGCTGCTCGGTGGGTTGCTTGAACAGACCGTTGCCGCGTGCCAGCCAGGCACTGCGCGAGGCGGAGAACTCCCAGGCGTGCAGGGTCTTTTCGTCGACGAAGCGGAAGATGATCTGGAACTCGTCGCCCTGGGGCGGCGGGGCAGTACGCCGGAACCGAGGTAGCCGGGGAAGTCGGTGGCGAGCTGCTCGCCTTCGTGGAGCCAGGCGATCATGTCCTGGTAACGGCCTTCGGCAACGCGCCGTGCGACCATCAAGGTGACGGGTGAGGTAGACATCGTGTATCTCCGGGCAAACGGGTCGCGGCGGATAGCCTCGATCCTGGATACCACCCGGGTGTTGGGTGGCGTCCCAATTCAAGCAAGGATTATTCCGTAAATAATGTGACCCGTCAGTGTCAGTTTTCTCTCAAGTTGACCAAGGGTTTGTTCCCGCCGTGGACGAGCGGGGTAGAATGCGGGTCTTTTTCCTATAATCCGCAGCGTACAAGGCGATGATCGAATTTCCCCCGCCGTCACCCGGCGAACGTACCCTGGATCACGAGGAGCTGTTTCCCATCCGGGAAGTCGCGCGGCTGACCGGTATCAACCCGGTGACCCTGCGCGCCTGGGAGCGCCGCTACGGGCTGGTACAGCCGACTCGCACCGAAAGTGGGCACCGTTTGTATTCCCGCGCCGATATCGACGAGGTCCGTACGATCCTCGGCTGGATCGAGCGGGGCGTGGCCGTGAGCAAGGTCGGCAAGATCCTCGCTCGCAACAGGGCCACGCAAGCCCGGCCCGAGCAGGCCGCGCAACCGCCTGCGAAGGACCACCAGCACTGGCAGAACCTGCTGCGCCAGGCCGCGCAGGGTTTCGATGAAGCGCGGCTCGAGCGTATCTATGGCCAGGTCTTCGCCAGCTACCCGCTGGAAGTGGTGTTCCAGGAGATCGTCATGCCGCTGTGGCAGGAGCTGCGTATCGCCCATGACGGCTTCGGCCGCCTCAGCGAATGGCTGTTCCTCGACACCTTCCTCCGTGCCCGGGCCTGGCAGCGCCTGCAACTGACCCGGGACGAACAGCCTACGCGGGTGCTCCTCGCCGGGCTGCCGGAGCAGTGTCGGGAGCTTGAATTGCTGGTGTGCGCCCTGATGCTCGGCAGCAGCGAGGTGTCGGTATCGCTGCTGGCACCCGGACACCCCCTGGAAGAGTTGAGCCTGATCTGCGAGCGCATGGCGCCGGATGCCGTGGTGCTGTTCTCCAATCACGCCCCGGCGGCGGACCTGTCCAGGCGCCTGGCGCGCCTCTGTCTCGGTCTGGACTGCCCGCTGCTGTTCGCCGGCGAGGCGTCGGAAATGGCCCAGGACAGCCTGGTCGGGTCACAGGTGGTGTGTCTCGGCGGGGAAGGGCGCCTCATGCGTCGACGCCTGCAGCAGTGCCTCGACGGGCATCTCGACAGTTAACCGGCATGCAGCTCGGGATGAGCGCGCCGGTGCTGCTGCAAAATGTACTGGCGCAGCCGTTCGATTTCTTCAGCCGGCCGCTGGCTCAGCCGGTAGGCGGCCAGGCCCTCGGCGGTGATGCGTTGCAAGGTGCCGCGCAGGGCGATGGGGCGATGCCGTCGGGGGCGAACCAGAGGTTGAAGGACTTCGGCGGCTTCTTGCCTTGCGGTAGTTCCACCAGCACGCCCTTGAAGGAAATCTCCCGCACCTTCAGGCCACTGCTCAGCCCCAGCTGGTCTTCCAGCATCACCGGCTGGTCGAGGCTCAGGCGCCAGGGCCGGACCACAGCACCTTCCTCATAGATGCTCGGCGCCCCCAGTTGCAGGTGCAGGGCATGGAACTCGTCTTCCACCAGCAACAGCGGAAAGCTCATGTGCTGGTTGTCCACCTTCGCCTGCACCGTGACCTGCTCGTTGGCCACCAGCCGGGTCAGCAATTGCTGGACATCGCTGCGGCCATTGAGGCGCAGGCTGGAGTTCGGGTCCACGCGGTTGAGCTGGGGCGAGCGGTGCACGCTCTGGATATAGTCCAGCTCATCCTGGGTCAAAAGGGCGTCGGCTTGCATGGTCGTGAATACTGCGAGTCTACGGGGTGTTGAATGGACAGCGAATAAGTGCCTTTGTTAAGACCGTTGGTCGCTTTCCAGCGCCCGGATCCGCGCCCGTGCCTCGGCCAGTTCGCGTTCCAGCTCGGCGATCCGCTGCTCGGCTTCGACCTGAACGGTGACATCCTTCTGCACACCGATGAAATAGGTGAGCTGGTCGGCTTCGTTGAACAGCGGGGTGATCGACAGCTCGTTCCAGAAGGCGCTGCCGTCCTTGCGGTAGTTGCGCAGGATCTCCCGGCACGGCTGGCGGCTGTCCAGGGCCTGTCGGATACGCGTCCGGGCCGGCTGGTCGCGCTCCTCGCCCTGGAGGAAGCGGCAGTCGCGATAGAGAATGTCGCTGGCCTGGTAACCGCTCAAGCGCTCGAAGGCCGGATTCACGTAGATCAGGATGGTGTCTTCGTCGCCTTCCTGTTCGGCGACCACGATGCCGTCGTTGGAGGCATCGATCATGCGTTGCAGCAGTTTGGCGTTGATCATCGGCGGGACCGGTACAGGGCTTCGGATGAGCGATTCTAGTGCATGTGCGAGCAGGGGATAAGGCCTTGTGCCAGCCAGGGGTGCCAGGCGCTGTACGAAAAGCCTTCGTCTCAAGGCTTTTCGTACAGAACCTAGTATCCTGCGCTTTCGCTCAAGCAATGGAATCCCTTATGAAAGTGGTCATCCTGTCCGGTTCGGTCTATGGCACCGCCGAAGAAGTCGCCCGTCACGCCCAATCGCTGCTCAAGGCCGCCGGTTTCGAAGCCTGGCACGCGGCCCGGGCGACCCTTGCCGATATCCAGGCATTCGAGCCCGAGGCGCTGCTTGCCGTGACTTCCACCACCGGCATGGGCGAACTGCCCGATGCACTGCTGCCGCTGTACAGCGAAATCCGCGACATCCTGCCTGCCGCCTGGCGCGGCTTGCCCGGCGGGGTGATCGCCCTGGGTGATTCCAGCTACGGCGATACCTACTGCGGCGGCGGCGAGCAATTGCGCGAGCTGTTCGCCGAGCTGGGCGTCAACGAGATCCAGCCAATGCTGCGCCTGGATGCCAGCGAAACCGTGACCCCTGAAGTCGACGCCGAGCCGTGGCTCGCCGGGTTCGCCGACAGGCTGCGCGTCTGATTCATTGCGCCTGCGGATACTCTTTCAATAGGTCCAGCCAGGCCCGGGCCGCCGCCGACAGGTAGGCGCCCCGGCGCCAGATGAAGGCGATGTCCCAGCGCAGGTCCTGCGGTTCGCGCAGGGCCAGGCGCACTACGCCGGGCCGTTCCAGCGCCCTCGCCACGATCCGCGGCAACAGCACCACGCCCTGGCCGGCTGCCACCAGCGCGGCGAGGAAATCCGCCTGTCCGCTGCGTCCGCCTTCCCTGGGCGTGAAACCCAGGGCCTGGCAGGCACTCAACAGCCGGTCGTTAAGCACGAAACTGCGCTGATAGAGCAGGAAGGGCGTGTCCGCCAATTCTCCCAGGTGCACGCTGGCATTGCCGGCCAGTGCATGGTCCAGCGGCAGCAGGGCGTCCAGCGGTTCGTTGCAGAACGGCTGCCAGTCGAAGGCCGGATCGTTCGGCGTCAGGCTGCCGCCCAGTTCCAGTTCGCCACTGAGGACCGCCTGTTCGATGGTGCGGCTGCCGCCTTCGAGTATTTGCACCTTGATATTCGGATAGCGCCGCCGGTATTCGGCGAACAGCCCGGCGAACAGCGCGTCGCTGCCCAGCAACGGCAGGCCGAGGCTGAGTTCGCCGCGGGCCAACTGGCTGAGGTCGTCCAGTTCGTTATGCAAGGCCTGGCTCAGGTGCAGGATGGCTTCGCCACGTTCCAGCACCACCTTGCCGGCGGCCGTCAGGTGCAGGCGCGAGGCGTGCCGTTCGAGGAGCGTTACACCGAGGTCCTGCTCCAGCTGGGCCACCTGCTTGCTCACTGCCGACTGGCTGATATGCAGGGTCTGCGCGGCCTGGGTGAAGCCGCCGCGGTGTATCACTTCGATAAAGCTGCGCAGTTGCTTGAAGTCCATGGCCTTGAATTCCATTCTGGAATGCAGTGCAGTCTAACAATTCGCTTTTTGCATGGGCGAGCACGATTTTAAAATGGGGTCTCCAGAGGAACCCCTTCGATGACGTTCGCCAATTTCAAATACCTTGCGCGCCTGCTTGCCGAGCTGGGCGTGCTGCTGGGGCTGTACCTGCTCGGCGGGCAACTGGTGGCCTGGTTCGGCTGGCCCATCCCCGGCGGAGTGATGGGCCTGGCGCTGCTGCTGGTGCTGTTCGCCCTCGGCTGGCTCCAGCCTGCCGCCCTGCAGCGCGGGGCCGGGATGCTCATGGCCGAGATGCTGCTGTTCTTCATCCCGGCGCTGATGAGCCTGCTGGACTACGGCGCGCTATTGCGCAACGACGGCTGGCGCATCCTGCTGGTGATAGCGGTCAGTACCTTGCTGGTGATGGTGGTCACCGCCTTCACCGTGGAATGGGTGTGCCGCCGGAGCCTGCGTCATGAGTCTTGAACCGATGCCGCTGTTCTGGCTGGCCCTGACCCTGCTGGCCTACCTGGGCAGCCGCTGGCTGTACCGGCGCACCGGGCGTTACCTGTTGTCGCCGCTGATCCTGGTGCCGGCGGTGCTGCTGGCCATTGCCGTGCCCCTGCATACCGCCTACGCCGAATATTCCCGCGACACCCACTGGCTGATGGCAGTGCTCGGCCCGGTGACCGTTGCCTTCGCGATACCGATCTGGCAGCAGCGGCGCCTGCTGGCCAGGCATTGGAAGGCCCTGTGCCTGGGGATGCTGATGGGCAGTACGGCGTCCATCGCCAGTTCCTGGGTGCTGGCACGGTTGCTGGCGCTGGACAGTTCGGTGAGCCTGTCGTTGCTGCCGCGCTCCATCACCACGCCGTTCGCCATGCCGCTGGCGCAGCAACTGGGCGGTGTGCCGGAACTGACGGCGGTGTTCGTGATGTTTACCGGGGTGCTCGGTGCGGTGTTCGGTGGCGTGCTGCTGCGCTACCTGCCGCTGCGCACGCCGCTGGCCCGGGGCGCGCTGTTCGGTGTCGGTGCCCACGGCGCCGGTGTCAGCCGGGCGCGGGAGGTGGGCGGCGAAGAAGGCTCGGTGGCGGGGCTGGTGATGGTCCTGACCGGCCTGCTCAACCTGTTCGCCGCGCCGTTGCTGACGATGGCGCTATAAGCCGTTCGGCGCGTGACCCGCAAGGTCAGCAAGCTGGCTGCCAAGGCAACTCCCGCCCTGGCGGCGGCTGACTATGCTCAGCGACAGAGCACAATCATGTGCCGCCGTGACCAACACTGATAACAACCACCAGCCGAGATCTCGCTATGCCTTTGGCAGAGATACCTTTGTGCGTCTGGCGGACACGGAGCCTGGGATACACGTTCCGCGGCCAGAGCATTCGCTACTGGACGGCAGGGCAGGGAGAGCCACTGCTACTTATTCACGGATTTCCTACCGCCAGCTGGGACTGGCACTACCTCTGGCAACCCCTGGCCCAGCGCTTTCGGGTAGTCGCCTGCGACATGCTGGGGTTCGGCGATTCGGCCAAACCGCCGGGGCATCGCTACAGCCTGCTGGAGCAGGCCGATCTGCAGCAGGCGTTGCTGGAGCATTTGCATATCCATGAGCCCGTGCATGTGCTGGCCCATGACTATGGCGGCAGCGTCGCCCAGGAACTGCTGGCGCGGCATCACGAAGGGCAGGGCCGGATCGCCAGTTGCGCGTTTCTCAATGCCGGGTTGTTTCCCGAATGCCATCGCCCGTTGCTGCTTCAGCGCCTGCTGATCAGCCGGCTCGGCTGGTTGGTGGCGCGGGTCTTCGATCGTGACGACCTGGTGCGCAATGCCGGGCAGATCTACGGACCGGGTACCCAGCCCAGCGAAAGCGCGCTGGACGACTGCTGGAGCCTGATCGTGGCCAATCGCGGCAATCGCATCCTGCATCGGCTTTCGGAGTACCTGATCGAACACCAGGCACATCGCCAGCGCTGGGTCGGGGCCTTGCAGAACGCGAGCCTGCCGCTGCGCTTCATCAACGGAGCGGCAGACCCGCTGTCGGGCGCGCATATGGTCGAGCGCTACGAGGAACTGATTCCCGAGCCCGATACCGTTCTGCTCCATGGCATCGGGCACTACCCGCACACCGAGTCGCCGGCCCAGGTGCTGCGCCATTACCTGGATTTCCGTCACCAGCCGCTGGCCTGGAGCCTGCAGAAGGTGGCCTGGTCCTGACCCAAGCGTCACTTATCATCCGCCATTCAGCGCCCGCCCGGTTCGTTGTCCGGGCACGGGTGCTGGCTGACACTGGCGGCTCCGTTCCCTGTTCAGTTGGAGTTGAGCCATGACCGATTCGGTACGCCTGGAAGATAGAGTGGTGATCGTCACGGGGGCCGGCGGTGGCCTTGGCCGCGCCCATGCCCTGCTGTTCGCCCGGCACGGGGCGAAGGTGGTGGTCAACGATCTGGGCGGTTCGACCCACGGCGAAGGGGCGAACGCCTCGGCGGCCGACCGGGTGGTGGCGCAGATCCGCGAGGCCGGCGGCGAGGCGGTGGCCAACCATGACTCGGTGACCGACGGCCAGCGCATCGTCGAACAGGCCCTGGACAGCTTCGGCCGGGTCGATGTCGTGGTGAACAACGCCGGGATCCTGCGTGACAAGACCTTCCACAAGATGGAAGACGCCGACTGGGACCTGGTCTACAAGGTGCACGTCGAAGGTGCCTGGAAAGTGACCCGCGCCGCCTGGCCGCACCTGCGCGAGCAGAATTGGGGCCGGGTGATCTTCACCTCGTCCACGTCGGGCATCTATGGCAACTTCGGCCAGGCCAACTACGGCATGGCCAAGCTCGGCCTCTACGGCCTGACCCGCACCCTGGCGCTGGAAGGGCGCAAGAACGGCGTGCTGGTCAACGCCATCGCCCCGACCGGTGGCACGCGCATGACCGAAGGCCTGATCCCGCCTCAGGTGTTCGAGCAACTCAAGCCCGAGCTGATCAGCCCGTTGGTGGTCTACCTGGGCAGCGACCGCTGCCAGGACAGCGGCAACCTCTATGAAGTCGGCGGTGGCTGGATCGGCCAGGTGCGTTGGGAGCGCAGCCTCGGGGCCGGCTTCGATCCCCATGAAGGCTTCAGCGTCGAAGACGTGGCGGCCAGTTGGGGCAAATCGGCGATTTCGAGAACGCCGTGCATCCGAAGGACAGCCTGCAAGCCCTCGAGCAGATGATGAGCAATTTGCAACGATTTGCCCGGCGCTGATTTCTGTCGCGATTGGCGGATCTTTCCTAAGCTGGCTAGCCCGTCATCGCGACAAGGAGCGCGCACATGTATGAATCGAAGAACGAAGAAGTCATCTCGGCAGAACAGTTCCGCAGCCGGCTGTTGCTTCATGCGCTGGGTGCGCTGCTGTTGCTGCTGGGCTCGATCCTGATCGGCGTGGCCGGGCACCTGCACTTCGAGGAAGGGGTGAAGTGGTACGACGCGGCGTTCAACGCCACCCTGCTGCTGAGTGGCATGGGGCCGGTGGCGCTGCCGGAAACCCAGGGCGGGAAGTTGTTCTTCGCGGTGTACGGGCTATATGTGGGGCTGGTATTCGTCGCCAGTATCGGCCTGATCCTGGCGCCGGTGGCGCATCGGTTGCTGCACCGGTTTCATTGCGATTGATGATGGTGGTCTTTCGGGCCCTATCGCTGGCAAGCCAGCTCCCACAGGGATCTTGTGGGAGCTGGCTTGCCAGCGATGGGGCCATCAGCAACAACACAAATAAAAAAGGCCGCTGCAACTGCAGCGGCCAATGAAAGACGCAGATCAAGGAGCTTCAAAATCGACGTCGGTGAACTGAAGGGGACGCTTCGGAGCAACAATCGGGAGCACTCTAGGGGAAAAGCATTAACCGACCATTAAGGGGTCCAAAGCGTCAACTTCGCGCCCTGGCGAACACCGGATCGTCAGGGCAAGGCAAGGATAGTCAGGCGCAACCCAAGGAAAAATAGCCCTTTCTGACATTCACTGTTGCATCCTCGGCAACAGTGCACCAATTCAGTTCACTGACGCCTGATAGCCCATCCGCCAGCTGATGGCGTTTGCCGTGGCAACCAGGCGCTGCGCTGCCGGGCCTTGTTCATCGGCATGGAAGATCGAGGTTGGCCCGACCACGGTGATTACCGCGGCGATCTGGCCCATGGCGTTGAACACCGGGGCCGACAGGGCGTCGACACCGGGCATCAGCAGGCCGTGGACATGATGCAGGCCGTGTTCGCGGATGGTGGCGAACAGGGCATCGTAATGGGCGATGTCGTGTCCGCTCTGCGCCAGTTCCCGATCCCGCAGTTCCACGGTTTCCCGTTCCGGCAGATAGGCGCCGAACACCAGCCCGGTGGACGAACTCAGCAGCGGCAGCACCGAGCCGATCTGGGTCACCACCGTCACCGCGCGCACTGCCGGTTCGATATTCACCACGGTCGCGCCCTGGTTGCCCCATACCGCGATAAAGCAACTTTCATTCAGTTCGTCGCGCAATTGCGACAGGGGCAGCGCCGCCACTTTCAGAACGTCCATCCCGCCCAGCGCCGCCAGGCCCACGCGCAACGCCTCGCGTCCCAGGCCGTAATGGTTGGTGGCCGGGTCCTGCTCGGCGAAGCCGCTGGCGATCAATGCCTGCAGATAACGGTGCACCTTGCTCGCCGGCATGTCCACATGCTCGGCCAGGCGCGACAGCGAGGTAGCGGGGGAAAGCTCCGCCAGCGCCTTGAGAATGTCGGTACCGACCTCCGCCGAACGAACCTTCTGTTTACCGCTATCGGTGCTGGACGGAGCTTTACTCATGGGCGCTGTTTTCTCTGTGGGAGCGAGCTTGCTCGCGAAGGACCGCACGGCGGTCCCGGAATGGACGGCGATCTTTATAGCTTGACGTCATGGTGCGAGCAAATTACGTTATGCGTAATCCGTTTACGAAATTAAAACAATGCAGAAGCACTTCCCTTTTGCTTGGGCGACAGGGTTGACAATCTGCCACCCCATGGAGGCTCGATGAACATCGACAACCCGTCCGACCTCGCTTACCAAAGCGGTTTCGGCAATGAGTTCGCCAGCGAAGCCCTGCCCGGTGCCCTGCCGGTCGGCCAGAACTCCCCGCAACAAGCGCCCTACGGCCTGTACGCCGAACTGCTCTCCGGTACCGCCTTCACCATGAGCCGCCATGAACAGCGGCGCACCTGGCTGTACCGCATCCGTCCTTCGGCGCTGCACCCGGCATTCGTGCGCCTGGAGCGGCAACTGGCCGGTGGCCCGCTGGGCGCGGTTACCCCCAATCGCCTGCGCTGGAGCCCGCTGGACATGCCCGGCGAGCCCACCGACTTCATTGATGGCTGGGTGACCATGGCTGCCAACTCGGCCGGCGACAAACCGGCCGGCGTCAGTATCCATATCTACCGTGCCAACCGTTCCATGGAGCGGGTGTTCTTCAACGCCGACGGTGAACTGCTGCTGGTGCCGCAACTGGGCCGTTTGCGCCTGGTCACCGAACTGGGCGTGCTGGAGGTTGAGCCGCTGGAGATCGCGGTGATCCCGCGCGGCATGAAGTTCCGCGTCGAGATGCCGGATGGCGAAGCCCGCGGCTATATCGCCGAGAACCACGGCGCACCGCTGCGCATCCCGGACCTGGGCCCGATCGGCAGCAACGGCCTGGCCAATCCGCGAGATTTCCTCGCGCCGGTGGCGCACTACGAGGAAGCCCGGGGGCCGGTGCCTTTGGTGCAGAAGTTCCTTGGCGAGCTGTGGGGCTGCCAGTTGCAGCATTCACCGCTGGACGTGGTCGCCTGGCACGGCAACAACGTGCCGTACAAATATGACCTGCGACGTTTCAACACCATCGGCACGGTCAGCTTCGACCATCCCGATCCGTCGATCTTCACGGTATTGACCTCGCCGACCAGCGTGCCGGGCATGGCCAATATCGATTTCGTGATCTTCCCGCCGCGCTGGATGGTGGCCGAGAACACCTTCCGTCCGCCGTGGTTCCACCGCAACCTGATGAACGAGTTCATGGGCCTGATCAAGGGCGAATACGACGCCAAGGCCGAAGGCTTCCTACCTGGTGGCGCCTCGCTGCACGGTTGCATGAGCGCCCACGGTCCTGATGCCGAAACCTGCGCCAAGGCCATCGCCGCGGAGCTGGCGCCGAGCAAGATCGACAACACCATGGCCTTCATGTTCGAGACCGGCCAGGTGCTGCGTCCGACCCGCCATGCCCTGGACTGCCCGCAGTTGCAGAACGACTACGATAGGTGCTGGGCCACGCTGCCGAGCACCTTCACCCCGAATCGGAGATAAGCATGAACCAGACCGCCATTGCCCGTAGTTGGGTCGAACACGCCAATGGGCATAGCGACTTCCCGTTGCAGAACCTGCCGCTGGGCATCTTCAGCCGCGCCGGCGGCGAGCGCCGCAGCGGCGTTGCCATCGGCGACGCCATCCTTGACCTCGAAGCGGTACTGGCTGCCGGTCTGTTCGAAGGCGAAGCCAGGACGGCGGTGGAAGCCACTCGCGGCGGCGCGTTGAACGCCTTCTTCGCCCTGGGTCGCAGTGCCCGCGTAGCCCTGCGCGAGCGCCTGCTGGCGCTGCTCGGCGAGGGCAGCGAGCACCAGGCCACGCTCAAGGCCGCGCTGTACCCGGCCAGCGAATGCGAGCTGCACGTGCCGGCCAGGATCGGCGACTACACCGACTTCTACGTCGGCATCCAGCACGCCATGAATGTCGGCAAGCTGTTCCGCCCGGACAACCCGCTGCTGCCCAACTACAAATACGTACCGATCGGCTACCACGGCCGGGCCTCGACGATTCGCCCGTCCGGTACCGAAGTACGGCGGCCGAAAGGCCAGACCCTGCCGGCCGGGCAGAGCGAGCCAAGCTTTGGCCCTTGCGCGCGCCTGGACTACGAGCTGGAACTGGGCATCTGGATCGGCCAGGGCAACGACATGGGCCAGGCCATACCGATTGGCGACGCCGCCGAGCACATCGCCGGCTTCTGCCTGCTCAACGACTGGTCGGCGCGGGATATCCAGGCCTGGGAATACCAGCCGCTGGGGCCGTTCCTGTCCAAGAGCTTCATTTCCACCATTTCGCCCTGGGTGGTTACCGCCGAAGCCCTGGAGCCGTTCCGTTGCGCCCAGCCAGCCCGTCCGAACGGCGACCCGCAACCGCTGTCGTACCTTCTGGACACGCGTGACCAGGCGGCCGGTGCCTTCGATATCGAACTGGAAGTGCTGCTGATCACCGAGCGCATGCGCGAGCAGAACCTGCCTGCGCATCGCCTGGGCCTGAGCAACACCCTGAGCATGTACTGGACCGTGGCGCAGTTGGTGGCGCACCACAGTGTCAACGGTTGCCAGCTGCAGCCGGGCGACCTGTTCGGTTCCGGCACGTTGTCCGGTGCCGAGCCCGGGCAGTACGGCAGCCTGCTGGAGATCACCGAGGGCGGCAAGCACCCGGTGGAACTGGCGTCGGGCGAGGTACGCAAGTTCCTCGAGGACGGCGATGAAATCATCCTGCGCGCCCGCGCCAGACGCGACGGCGTGGCCAGCATCGGCTTCGGCGAATGCCGTGGGAAAGTCGTTGCGGCGAACTGAAAGGGCCCTGAACCCAATGGAACTCTTCACTTACTACCGCTCCACCTCGTCGTACCGGGTTCGCATTGCCCTGGCGCTGAAGCAGCTGGAGTTCCAGTCGCTGCCGGTCAACCTGCTCAAGGGCGAGCAGCGCGCGGAACACTACCTTGCGCTCAATCCCCAGGGCCGGGTGCCGATGCTCAAGGCCGATTCCGGGGAATTGCTGGTGCAATCGCCAGCGATCATCGAGTACCTGGAAGAGGTTTATCCACAGCCGGCACTGCTGCCGCACGATCCGGTGCAACGGGCCCGGGCGCGGGGAGTGGCGGCCTTGATCGGTTGCGATATCCATCCGCTGCACAACGTCAGCGTCCTGAACCTACTGCGCGAGACGGGGCAGGACGAGGATGCGGTGAATCGCTGGATCGCGCACTGGATCAGCCAGGGGCTGGAAGCGGTGGAACGGTTGATCGGTGACGAAGGCTTCTGCTTCGGCGCGCAGCCGGGGCTGGCGGATGTCTACCTGATTCCGCAGGTGTATGCGGCCAGGCGCTTCAATGTCGATCTGGGCGGGTACCCGCGGATCCTGCGGGTGGTGAGGCTGGCGGAGGAGCATCCGGCGTTCGTGCTGGCGCATCCTTCGCGGCAGCCGGATACGCCGGCTGCAGGCTGATTTTTTTGTTGTTCTCTCGGGCCTCATCGCTGGCAAGCCAGCTCCCACAGGCCACTCAAATCCCTGTGGGAGCTGGCTTGCCAGCGATGACGCCCTGAAGAACAACATCAATGCACTGACCTTTTCCCCGAAGGCAAATGCCCCAACCGCTCCGTCAGCCGCAGTCGCTGGATCGGGTCATCGGTCAGCAGCAATGCATGCTCCAGGTCATGACGCTCGGCCTGCGGGCAATCCAGATGCTGGTAGAGCGTGGCCCGGGCCAGGTAATCGCTGGCCAGTGGCGCTCCGAGCTCCATTACCCGCTCGGCATCCCTCAGCGCTGCGATATCGTCGCCGTGGGTCGAATGCAACTGCCGCAGATTGCGCGATAGCCGCTGGATCATCTCCCGTGCACTGGCCGTTTTCAGATGCTCGGCGGTCAACGGCACTTGCGGGCCGAACTGGCGCCCCAGCAATTCCCGGCAATCGGCCGGATACAAGCGCCGGCCGCCACAGGGATCGAGCAGATGGTCCGCGCCCGGTACACGCAAAAGAAAATGTCCCGGGAAATTCACCCCTTCCAACGGAATCGACAACCCCCGCGCCAGCTCCAGGCTGAGCAGGGCCAGGGCCAGCGGCTGGCCGCGACGACGTTGCATGAGTTGATCGAGCAGTGCCGCCTGGGGCCGCAAGGGGTGGTATTCGTCTTCCTGGAAACCCATCGAGCACAGCTTGCGCAGCAGTGGCTGGGCCAGCTCGTTCAGCGGCAGCAGCGGCAGGTCATTGCTGACCTCATGCTGCAGCTCGCGCAGCCCGCGCATCACCTGCGCCGGATCGACCTTGGCGTCATGCTCGGCAGCCACCCACAATCCGGCTTCGAACAAGGCCGGGGGTATGCGTTCCAGACAGGCCAGGCAGGCGTGGCGTGGGTTCATGGCGATCTCCGTCGAGAGCTTCTGTTTTAGCCCTGGCACGGCGTTTCGTCCAGTGCTGCGGCAGCCATCGAGGGCACACCTATACTGGATGCAGCACTGTTCAAGAGGGGCCGCTGATGTTCGCTCTCATGCAAAGCACCCGCACTCGATCACTGCACCTGTGCACCGACCCGGCCACCGGCCTCAAGGCGGTGATCGCCATCCACAACGAGCAACTGGGCCCGGCCCTGGGTGGTTGTCGCTACCTGGCCTACCCGGACGACAACAGCGCCATGAGCGATGCCATCCGCCTGGCCCAGGGCATGACCTACAAGGCCGCCCTGGCCGGCTTGCCGCTGGGCGGGGGCAAGGCGGTGATCATCCGCAATCCCCATGTGGAAAATCGCGCCGCGCTGTTCGAAGCCTTCGGCCGTTTCATCGAGTCCCTCGAAGGCCGCTATATCACCGCCATCGACAGCGGCACCTCGACCCTCGACATGGACTGCATCGCCCAGTCCACCCGGCACGTCACCAGCACCACCCGCGCCGGCGACCCCTCGCCGCATTCGGCGATGGGCGTGTTCGCCGGCATTCGCGCCACGTCCATGGCACGCCTGGGCAGCGACAACCTGGAGGGCTTGCGAGTGGCCGTGCAAGGGCTGGGCAATGTCGGCTATGCGCTGGCCGAACAGCTGCATGCGGCGGGCGCCGAGCTGCTGGTCAGCGACCACGACCAGGGCAGGGTGCAACTGGCGATGGAACAATTCGACGCCCAGCCCGTGGCTGCCGAAGCGATGGTAGGCACCCCTTGCGATATCTTCGCGCCGTGCGGCCTGGGCTCGATCCTCACCGGGCAAAGCGTGATGCAACTGCGCTGTGCGGCGGTGGCCGGCTCGGCCAACAACCAGCTGACCAGCCTGCAGGTGGCCGACCAACTGGAAAGCCGCGGCATCCTTTATGCGCCGGACTACATCATCAATTCCGGCGGCCTGATCTACGTGGCGCTGACCCATCAGGGCCAGCCACTGCCCGACATCACCGCACACCTGGCGCGGATCCCCAGCCGGTTGACCGAGGTGTTCGCCCACGCCCAGGCGGAAAAACGCTCGCCGGCGCGGGTGGCGGAGCAATTGGCGGAGCGCCTGGTATACGGTAACGCCTAGGGCTCACTCCGCGTCCGCAGGTGCCTCGAGCAGTTCGGACAGGGCATCCGGCTGGCTCTTGAAGGCCTTGGCGAACACGTCGCGGTTCTTCGCCATGTAGATACCGATGTCATCGACCTGCTGTTCGTCCAGCGACGGCACGGCCTTCTTCAGGACTTCAGCCAGCATCTCGGCCAGCTCGAGCATCTTGTCGTGACGGTCTGCTTCGGCTTTATCCATGAACAAACGCTCCAGGTCGCGGCTGCTGCGGTACACCACTTCGACGGCCATTCATCACCTCACGCCTTTTTCGAAATTGAAGGAATACGGAATACTGGGTATTTATACAGTAATCGCCCGGCATTGGATAGTGGCCTTTTTATAGCCCAGATTTTTGCAGGCGGAGGGTGTGCGGGCGTGCCTTGCGGCAATCGGTCGCCTTCTCAAGCGAGGCCGCTGGCCTTTTTACTGCATGCAGGCATAGCCGTCATATGCCGGCAGCATCCTTCTTCCAAGCCGTATCGGGGAATTCGCATCGTGAACATCAAATGGGCTGAAAAATTGCGCAAGGGCCTGCATGGCGGGGCCGACTCGCTGGGCAACCTGTGCGTCGAGGCGTTCCACTACCTGGCCCTGTTCGGGATCGGTGCCATCACCGCCTATGCGGCGGTCGCCACCTTCATCGACATGATCGGCAAGGGCGGGGTCAGCGTCGACGACATCCTGCTGCTGTTCATCTACCTGGAGCTGGGCGCGATGGTGGGGATCTATTTCAAGACCAACCACATGCCGATCCGTTTCCTGCTCTATGTGGCGATCACCGCGCTGACCCGCCTGCTGATCGGTGACGTCTCGCACCACAAGGCACCCGACGAAGGGCTGCTGTACCTGTGCGGCGGTATCTTGCTGCTGTCGTTCTCGATCCTGGTGGTGCGTTATGCATCGTCGCGCTACCCGTCGAGCCGGGCGATCGATGCCAGCGGCAAGGATGTGGAGGAAGGCAGGTAGTTTTGCTTTGTTCTTGAGGGCCCTATCGCTGGCAAGCCAGCTCCCACAGGTTCAGCACAGATCTTGAGATTTGTGCAGTACCTGTGGGAGCTGGCTTGCCAGCGATGAGGCCCGCGAAAACAACAGAGAATCCTGCCCTTTATAACCAATCGATCTGCAAGATTTTCCCGCCTCATTCCACAAAGGGGGTATCCGCCATTTCAGGACCCCCTTCATGCCCCATTACCTCGACGACGCCCAGCGCGATGAAGTGCTGCGCCTGCATGCCAGCTTCCTCGGGCGCAGCGAGTGGCCGACCTGGCTGCTGCTGACAGGGGCCTACGCCGGCTGGTTCGCCCTGTTGCTGGGCAGTTCGTTGCTCGGCGCCGGGCTCACCACGGTGCTGCTGATCCCGCTGCTGGTGCTCTGGCTGTCTTTGCAACATGAGCTGCTCCACGGCCATCCGACCCGCTTCCTCTGGCTGAACAAGCTGCTCGGCTACGCGCCGTTCGCCGTCTGGTATCCCTATACCCTGTATCGCGACAGCCATCTGCTCCATCACCGTGACGAAGATCTCACCCTGCCGGGCCGCGACCCCGAAAGCCGCTACCTCGGCCAGCAGGCCTGGCAACGCACCCGGAAGACCGACCGGGCCCTGCGCTGGCTCGACAAGACCGTTCCCGGGCGCCTGCTGACCGGCGCTCCGCAAGCCCTGTTCGGCCTTGCCCGGGAACAACTCACCCGCCTGAAACAGGGTGACCGCCAGGCCTGGCGCATGTGGCTGACGCACGGTTTCTGCACACTGCTGATGTTTGCCTTCATCGCCAAATACAGCGCCCTGTCCATTGCCCAGTATGTATTCCTGGCCAGCGTGCCGGCGTTGTCCGTGGCCATGCTGCGATCCTTCTACGAGCACCGTCCCGCCGAACGCCCGGAGCAACGCACTGTCCTCAACGAAGCCGGCTGGCCCTGGACCTGGCTGTTCCTGCACCTCAACCTGCACCTGGTGCACCACGACCTGCCAGGCCTGCCGTGGTATTTCCTGCCAACCGTCTACCGCCAGCGTCGCGAGCAATGGCTGGCGCGCAGTGGCGGCTATCTGGTGCACGGCTATGGCGAGCTGATCCGCGCGCACAGCCTGCGTCCCATCGACAGCCCCGAACATCCTTTCGCCTGACCCGGAGTGCCCATGGCCTACGCCGAACTGCTGATGTACGTGGCCCCCTCGCGGGTTCGCGTGGCCAGCGAATCCTGGCTGCAACACACGCTGGACCTGCTTGGTGCGGTACGTGAGGACGCCATTGCCCTCGACCTGCCCACCCTGTGGCAATCACCGAACCTGCTGTTCGCCCAGACCTGCGGCTACCCGCTGATGACCCTACTGCGGGGCAAGGTCCGGGTCATTGGCCGCCCGGTCTACGAGCTGCCCCATGCCAGCGCCGGCAACCATTGCAGCCTGCTGGTGGTGCGCGGAGACGATCCGCGTTGCGCGCTGGCCGACTTCTTCGACAGCCGCGGCCTGCTCAACAGCCCCGATTCCAATTCCGGCATGAACCTGTTGCGCCATCGCCTCGCGCCCTTGCAGCGAGACAACCGCTTCTTCTCCGCCATCCAGTACACCGGCGGCCACCGCGACAGCCTCAGGGCTTTGAAGACGGGGCAGGGCGATCTGGCGGCGATCGACAGCATCACTTGGGATTACCTTGCCCGCGACCACAGTGAAGAAGTCAGCGGCCTGCGTATCCTCGATGTCAGTGCGCCGAGCCCGACCTTGCCCTTCATCGGCCCGGCCCACCTCGACGAGCAAGGCGCCGAACGCATCCGCCAAGCGCTGAACCAGACGCTGCCCGCGTTCGCCGAAACCTTGGCGATCCGTGAAGTCCTGCCTGCCAGCGAAGCCGACTATCAGATCCTGCTCGATTACGAGCGCGATGCCGCTAATTTCAAATTCGAATAATCGAATGCTTTTTAAATATTTTTAAAGCATAAGCCCTCCCTCTAGCATGGCGTCACCGGACCACCGGACATCTCAAGCAATCCTCCTTCTGGAGTCATTCATGTCCGGTCTCGACCACGCCCACCGCGAATACGTGGGCTCGCTGTTCCGCAACCATTACCAGTGGCTGTGCCTGCGCCTGCGCCGGCACCTGGGCGATGGTGGCGCGGAAGATATCGCCGCCGACACCTTCGTGCAGTTGCTCAGTGCTCCGGTCGCCGAGCCGATCCGCCAGCCACGGGCGCTGTTGACCACCATTGCCCAGCGCCTGATGTACCAGCTCTGGCGTCGTCGCGACCTGGAGCGCGCCTATCTCGATGCTCTGCACCTGGACGACGAGGCGCAGGCACCTTCGCCGGAAGAATTGGCGCAGATGCTCGAAGCCCTGCAGATCATCGACGAGCTGCTCGACGGCCTTCCGGCCAAGGTCAAGGCGACCTTCCTGCTGTCCCAGGTCAACGGCCTGACCTACCCGGAAATCGCCGCGCAACTGGGCATCTCGCAACGCTCGGTGAGCGACTACATGGCCAAGGCCATCCACCGTTGTCTCAAGGCCAGCCTGGAGTGATATGAGCGTCGAACAGGAACGCCTGCTCGAACAGGCCACCCGCTGGATCGTCCTGCTGCGTTCAGGCCAGGCCAGCGATGCGGAGCGCCAGGCTTTCCTGGCCTGGCGTGCCCGTGATCCACGCCATGAAGAACTCTGCCTGCGCCTGGAACGCACCCTCGGCGTGTTCCAGGTGCCGATTGCCCAAGGTATCGATGGCGGTGTCCTGCAACGGGCGCTGGATGCGCCGTCGAGCCGGCGCAAGGTGTTGCAGCGGGCCTTGCTCGGAGCCGGCCTGATGATCGGCGGAAGCTGGAGCCTGACGCCGACATTCGACTCGCTGAGTGCTGATTTTTCCACAGGCATCGGCCAGCGCCAGACCGTGCAGCTGGACGACGGCAGCGAACTGGTGCTCAACGCGCAAAGCGCCGCCGATGTGCAATTCGACAGCCAGCGCCGCTTGTTGAAATGGCGGGGTGGGGAAGGGTTGCTGCAGGTGGCCGCCGACCGCCGTCCCTTCATCCTGCAAACCAGTGGTGGCGAGGTGTATGGCCGTGATGCGCGGATTCTCCTGCGTGATCGCGACAGCCAGTGCCGGGTCGGCGCCATGCAGGCGCCGCTGCAGATCGTCACCCGTGGTGGCGACCGCCTGCAGTTGCAGCCCGGCCAGGAGGTCACTTTCGACCGCTTGCGTTTCGGCAGGGTCCAGGCCCTGCGCAGCGGCGACAGCGCCTGGGTCAATGGCCTGCTGGAGGTACGCGGCAGCCCGCTGAGCGAAGTGATCGAGGCCCTGCGCCCTTATCGCCATGGGGTGCTGCGCCTCGACCCGGCCATCGCCGATCTGCGGGTCAGCGGCCTGTACCGCCTCGACCAGAGCGATGTAGTCCTCGAAGCCCTCAGCCGTACCTTGCCGATCCGTATCAATCGGCGCAGCGATTACTGGGTCACGCTGACGGCGGCATAAGCCCATAACCAAACGATCTGCAAGATTTCCCCGGCCCGCGCCACACCCTTCCCGCAAGCGTTGCCGAGGGAGCAGCGCGGTTTGGATTCCGTGGGGGGAATCGTTGTGCGCAAGAATCAATACAACACGCAACGCAACAAGACATCCGTGGCCATCGCCTTCAGCCTGCTGCTGGGCGGTGCGGCCTTCGCCGACGAAGTACGCCAGGCCTGGCATCTCGAATCCGGCCCGCTGGACGAGGTGCTGCTGAACATCAGCCGGCAGAGCGGCCAGGTGATTTCCTTCACGCCGGAGCTGGGCCGTTATTCCTCGGCGCGGGTCGACGGCAACCTGTCTGCGGCCCAGGCCATCGAGGCGGCGCTGCAGGGAACCGGGCTGGCCTTGGAAGTCAGCCCGACCGGAGCCTTCATCATCAAGGACAAGGCCGAATCGTCGTCGGCGACCGGCACTGCCAGTGCCAGCCGGATCGCCAACCGCGAAACCTCCGCCGCCAGCGTGCCGACCCTGGATCGCGTGGTCGCCCTCGGCACCCGCCGCAGCGACGCCACCGCTCTGACCAGCGCCGCGCCGGTAGACGTGATCAACAGCGAGGAACTGGTGCAGACCGGCGCCACCACACTTAACCAGGCGCTGTTCCAACTGCTGCCCTCGTTCAACTTCCCGCAGAACCAGAGTGCAACCCGCGGGCAGAACCCCAAGGGCGCCTCGCTGCGCGGCCTGGCCCCGGACCAGACCCTGGTGCTGGTCAATGGCAAACGCCGGCATGCCTCGGCGGTGGTGAACATTTCCGGCGGCGTGCCGTTCATTGGCGCACAGCCGGTCGACCTGGACATGATCCCGATCAGCGCCATCGACCATGTCGAGGTGCTGCGTGACGGCGCGTCCGCCCAGTACGGTTCCGACGCGGTGGCCGGTGTGGTCAACATCGTGCTCAAGGAGCGCGACAGCGGCGGCCAGCTCAATACCCAGCTGGGCAAGTACGCCCAGGGCGACGGCTTCAGCAAAAGCGCCGATGGCTGGTACGGCCTGGGCCTGCCGGGGGACGGCTTCCTCACCCTGAGCTTCAACGGGGTCAATACCAAGCCCACCGATATCGGCGACCAGTACCAGGCCGGGGGCGCCTGGCAGGATCCGCGCTGGGGCGGTGCGTCTCGCGACAAGTACAACCTCGCTGCCAACGCCGAGGTCGGCCTGGATGACCAGTGGCGGCTTTACAGCTTCGCCACCTTCGGCCAGGACAAGTCGATCAACAACACGCCGCCGTTGCTGGCGTCCAACCCGAACAACGTCGCCGCGCTGTATCCCGGCGGCACCATTCCCAAGTATCGCTACCGCTACGAAGATGCTTCGTTCACCGTCGGCTCGCGCTTCGAAGACGAGGCCATCGGGCGCTTCGATTTCAGTGCCACCTATGGCCGCGACAAGCATGACGAACTGGCCTTCGATACGGTCAACCCGAGTTACGGCGCCAACAGCCCGACCAAGTTCGATGTCGCGACCCTGGTCAACGAACAGACCAACCTGGGCATCGACTACGCCAGGGACCTGGCCGTGGCCTGGTCGGACAACCCGCTGACCGTCTCCGCCGGCATCGCCTATCGCCACGAGCAATACCGCCTCGAAGATGGCGACTACGACTCCTATTCCTATGGCGGCATCGATGGCGTGCAGGTGGGTGCGGTGCAGGCTTCCGGCCTGATGCCCGACGATGCCGGGACCTACAAGCGCGATGTTGGCGGGGTGTATTTCGGCCTGGAGAACCAGGTCACCGAGAAATTCCAGGTGGGCATCGCCGGGCGTACCGAGCATTACTCGGACTTCAGTTCGGCCACCACCGGCAAGCTCTCGGCGCGCTACGAGCTGACGCCGCAGGTGGGCCTGCGGGCCACGGTCAACAGCGCCTATCGCGCGCCGACCCTGGGCCAGATCGGCACCTCCTGGACCACCACCACCAACGTCGATGTCAACGGCAACCCGGTGCTGACGCGCATCCTTCCGGTCGATCACCCGGCGGCCCAGGCCCTGGGGGCCGAGGCGCTGAAGCCGGAGAAGTCCACCAACTACTCCCTTGGCGTGGTGTTCCGGCCGAGCGAGCAGGCGTCGCTGACCATCGACGCCTACCAGATCACCATCCGTGATCGCCTGCTCTACAGTGGCGGGATTTCCGGCCCGGACGCGGAGCGCATTCTCGCCGCCGCCGGTTACGGCCAGTACAGCTGGGCGCAGTTCATGACCAACGCGGCCAATACCCGCACCCGGGGCGTCGATATCGTCGGCAAGTACAACCTGGATCTGCAGCGCTTCGGCAACCTGGCGTTGTCGGCGGGTTATACCAAGGCGCGTACCACCATCGAATCGGTGAACGCCAACCCCTACGGTTTCGATGTGCTGACCCGCGAGGCACGCGGCTTCCTCGAACACGGTTACCCGGAAGACAAGCTGGTGCTGGGTGCGGTGCACCGCTATGGGCCGTGGACCGTCAGCCTGGCCCAGACCCGTTATGGCGAGTACCGCAAATACGCGGCCTCGGCGGCCAACGCGCAGTACGACCAGACCTTCTCGGCGCAATGGAACACCGACCTGGACGTGAACTACGCGTTCAGCAAGCAACTGAAGCTGTCGGTGGGCGCCAACAACCTGTTCGACAGCAAGCCGGACGACTTCAACCTGCGCCTGCGCCAGACCCCGGGGCAGCAGTACAGCTACCTCGCGCCTTCGGCGCCCGAGGGGGCGTTCTATTACACCAAGCTCACCTACGACTTCTGATCTTCAGTGCCCTTCAGGGCCTCATCGCTGGCAAGCCAGCTCCCACACTGTGGGAGCTGGCTTGCCAGCGATGAGGCCCTGAGGGACACAGCCGAACCCGAGGCATTAGCATGAAACTCCTGAAAACCCTGTTGGGCACCACCCTCGTCACCCTCTCGTTGCTCACCCATGGCGCCGACAAACCCCAGCCCATCCACTTCGGCGACATCACCTGGGAAAGCGGCAGCTTCATCACCGAGGTCCTGCGTCTGCTGGTGGAAAAGGGCTACGGCTACACCACCGACACCCTGCCCGGCAGTACCGTCAGCCTCGAAGCGGGGTTGGCGAAAAACGATATCCAGGTGATCGGTGAAGAATGGGCCGGCCGTAGTCCGGCCTGGGTCAAGGCCGAAGCCGAGGGCAAGGTATTCGGCCTCGGCGATACGGTGAAGGGCGCCACCGAAGGCTGGTGGGTGCCGGAATTCGTCATCAAGGGCGACCCTGAGCGCAATCTCCCGGCCCTGGCGCCGGACCTGAAATCGGTTGCCGATCTGCCGCGCTACACCAAGCTCTTTCAGGATCCGGAAGCCCCGGGCAAGGGCCGCTTCCTTAACAGCCCTACCGGCTGGACCTCGGAAATCGTCAACAGCCAGAAGCTCAAGGCCTATGGCCTGAACGACAGCTTCGTCAACTTCCGCACCGGCTCCGGCGCGGCGCTGGATGCCGAAGTGGCCTCGTCGATCCGCCGCGGCAAGCCGGTGCTGTTCTACTACTGGTCGCCCACCCCGCTGCTGGGCCGCTACAAGCTGGTGAAGCTGGAAGAGCCGCCATTCGACGCCGAAGCCTGGAAAACCCTGTCCAACGCCAATCACCCCAATCCACGCGGCAGCCGCTCGATGCCGGCACGCCTGGCAATTGGCGTGTCCGCACCTTTCCATGCCCAATATCCGGAGCTGGTGGACCTGTTCGGCAAGGTCGATCTGCCCATCGACCTGCTCAACCAGACCCTCGCCCGCATGAGCGAAAAACGCCTGCAACCTCGCGCTGTTGCCGAGGATTTCCTGCGTGACCATCCACAGGTCTGGAGCGCCTGGGTGCCAGCCGACGTCGCCGCGAAAGTCAGTGGGAGCCTGTGATGAGCAGCGTGCATGAACCGATCTACATCGATTTTCTGAATGGTCTCGACGTCGCCGAACTGAACCTCGACAACGACGAAATCCTTGCCGCCGTCGAAGCCGGGCTGGCCTTGCAGGGGCAGGGCGAGGCGGTGATCGAGCCACGTACCCACCTGATTCCCGGTGCCGGGATCAATGGCCATTTCAATGTGCTGCGCGGCGTGCTCGGCGGTGAGATCGGCCGGGCCGGGGTCAAGGTGGTCGGTGATTTCGTCGACAACTATCGCCAGGGCCTGCCGTCGGAGCTGGCGATTCTCAACCTGCTGGACCCGGCCACCGGGGTGCCGAAGGCGATCCTCGATGCCTCGGCTATCACCGATATGCGCACCGGTGCACTGACCGCCATCGGTGCCCGGCACCTGGCCAGGCCCGGCAGCAAGGTGCTGGGGCACATCGGCGCGCGGGGCACGGCGTACTGGAATGTGCGCCTGCTGGATCACCTGTTCGATTTCGACGAGATCCGCGTGCATTCGCGTCGGGTCGAGAGCCGCGAAGCCTTCGCCGAGCGCCTGCGTCGCGACCTAGGCAAACCGGTGGTGGTGACCGAGGACTGGAAGAGCACCGTGCGCGGCGCCGATATCGTGGTCGAAGCATCGCGGCTGGAACGGCCCGAGCCGTTGTTGCGCACCGAGTGGATCGAGCCGGGCGCCTTTGTCGTGCCCTACGGCACCATGAGCGCGGTGGAGCTGTCGCTGACCGACATCATGGACAAGCTGGTGGTGGACGATTGGGGGCAGTGCAAGGGTGGGCAGTTCGGCTCGCTGCGTGCCCATGTCGAGGCAGGGCGGCTGAGCGCGCAGACGCTGCATGCCGAACTCGGGCAGATCGTCGCCGGGCTTAGGCCGGGGCGCGAGCATCCGGGTGAAACCATCCTGTTCTGGCATCGCGGCCTGAGCCTGAGCGATATCGCCCTCGGCCATGCCTTGCTGGACAAGGCCCGGCACTTGGGGATCGGCCAGCGGTTGCGTTGGGCATGAGGCCCATCGAGCGTTTGCTGGCGGTGGTGGATGGCGAGGTGTCGGCGCGACTGGATGAAGGTATGCGAGGGCGCATTGACGCCGGGCATGCCTTGTTGCTGGAACTGATCGCAGCGGGTGCGCCCATCTATGGTGTGACTACCGGGCTGGGGGCTGCGGTGGATCACGCGCAGGGCGATGCCGGGTTCCAGCAGCGCATTGCTGCCGGCCGGGCGGTGGGTGTGGGGCGGCTGGCGTCGCGGCGGGAGGTACGGGCCATTATGGCGGCGCGGCTGGCCGGGCTGGCCCTGGGGCGATCGGGCATTTCTCTCGCCAGTGCCTTGGCGCTCGGGGATTTCCTGGATCACGGCATTCACCCCGAGGTGCCGTTGCTCGGCTCGCTTGGGGCAAGTGACCTGGCGCCCCTGGCCCATGTGACCCTGGCTTTGCAGGGGCAGGGCTGGGTCGAGTATCACGGCGAGCGCTTGCTGGCGGCTGAAGCCTTGCAGCGGGCCGGGCTGACGCCGTTGGTGCCACGGGACAAGGACGGTCTGGCGCTGGTTTCGGCCAACTCGGCAAGTATCGGGCTGGGAGCCTTGCTGGTCAGCGAGACGCAGCGGTTGCTGGATCGGCAGCGGGGTGTGCTGGCGTTGTCCTGCGAAGGCTATCGCGCTGGCGTGGCACCGTTTCAGGCGGCGCACTTGCGGCCCGCGCCGGGGCTGGTGGAGGAATCGAAAGCCTTGTTGGCCTTGCTCGAAGGCGGTGAGCGGCAGGCGCGGCGATTGCAGGATCCGTTGAGCTTTCGCTGTTCCACGGTGGTGCTGGGGGCGGTACGTGATGCACTGGCGCGGGCCCGGGACATCGTCGTGATCGAGCTGCAGAGCGGGGCGGATAACCCGGCGCTGGTAGTGGAAAGCCGTGAGGTGCTGGTGACGGCGAACTTCGACAGTACCCATCTGGCGCTGGCATTCGAAGGTTTGGGGCTGGCCTTGAGCCGGCTGGCGGTCGCCAGTGCCGAGCGGATGGCGAAGCTCTTGTCGCCTGGGTCCAGCGAGTTGCCGCACTCCTTGAGTCCGCGTCCGGGCAGTGTCGGGCTGGCGGCCTTGCAGCGCACGGCTGCGGCGCTGGTGGCGGAGATCGTGCACCTGGCCAATCCATTGCCGGCGCTCAGCGTGCCGGTGGCGGACCGGGTCGAGGATTACGCGGGGCAGGGGCTGGCTGTGGTGGAGAAGACCGCGCGGCTGGTGCAACGGGTGGAGTGGCTGGTCAGGATCGAAGCGGTGGTGGCGGCGCAGGCGGTGGATTTGCGGGAGGGGATCACGCTGGGTTCGGAGGCGGCCGGGATCTACCGGCAAGTCAGGCGGGTGGTGGCGTTCGTGGAGGAGGACAGGGCCATCGATGTGACCGGGGAATTCTGGGGCCGCTAGCGCGGCCCAATCGCTGGCAAGCCAGCTCCCACAGGTTTGATGTAGGGCTTCAGATCTGCGCGGACCCTGTGGGAGCCCGCTTGCCAGCGATGAGGCCCCAACGGCCACCGCCATGGCGCTCGGTCATCGCCGCCAGGATATCCACCGCGCTATGCCCCTGCTCGATGGCAATCCCGAACCTGATGCTGTCGATCAACCGCTCCAGCCGTTTCGGGCAATCTCGTTGCTCCCGGTTGATCAAGCGCTTGGCGACCACGCGCCCGTGTTCATTGGACAGGGTCAGCATGATGCTGCCGTCCAGGCGTTCGATGCTGAGGTTGACCCGGTACTCGTCCGAGAAGGCATCGCTGATCTGCTGAAAGGGATTGTGCATGGTGCTCACCTGACAAGGACATGCATCGATTGACTAAGCGCTCGATGGGTAGTTCCAAAGGGTTGCAAGGCCCGGGCCGAGTGGTCATGTCAGTTCACAGATCTTTCGGTGCACTGAGCTGCGCCCCGGATGTTGGACAAAAAATCCAACACCGGGGTGTTTTGCATGACCAAGTATTCAAAGCAGTTCAAGTTGTCCGCCATCGAAGCCTTCCTCAAGCGAGGCCGAGGTTTCCGTCATGTGGCGAACCAGTTCCAGATAGATCCCACCTTGCTTCGCCGTTGGGTCGTGGCCTATCAGCAACACGGCAGGTCCAGCCTTGAGCGTCGCCATCAGCGCCACAGCGCCGAATTCAAGATTACGGTGCTTCACCGCATGCTAAATGACCGTCTTTCTCAGCGCGCCGCCGCAGCGTTGTTCAACCTAGGTAACTCTAGTCAGCTGGGCAGATGGCTGCGCCAGTATTACAGTGACGGGCTCGCAAACCAGCTTTCTGTAGAAAAGAGTTCAACCCGCACCATGCCTAAGCCTTCCGCCAAGTCCTCCAAGCCTGCAGCCGTGCGTAACGAGGACCTCTCGCCCAAAGAGTTACTAGAGAAAGTTCGCATGCTTGAAGCGGAGAACGCCTACCTAAAAAAGCTCGAGGAGTTAGAGGAGGCGAAGCTCAGGCAGATCCGGGCAGCAAGGAAAAAGCCCAGCTGATTACCGCGCTGCGCCGACAGTTCAGGCTGAAATACCTGCTGATCGCTGCTGGTTTGCCTCGTAGCACTTACTACACCTACTTCGGGGACGAGGGCGCCGAGGATAAGTACGCTCCACTGAAACAGGCGATGCGGGGCATTCAGGAGCACCACAGGGGCCGGTATGGTTATCGTCGCATGACCGCTGCGCTGCGCCAGAAAGGGCACGTGATCAACGGCAAGAAAGTGCGCCGCCTCATGGGCGAGTTGGACCTCAAGTGCACGGTACGACCGAAGAAATACAAGTCGTACAGAGGGCTGATGGACGAAGCATCGCCGAACACCATGAACCGGGAGTTCGCTGCTGATCAGCCGAATCAGAAATGGGTGACAGACGTTACCGAGTTCAAGGTGGCTGGAGAAAAGCTTTATCTGTCGCCAGTTCTGGACTTGTACAACGGGGAGATCGTGGCCTATCAAACGGATACTCGGCCGCGTTACACCCTGGTGGGAACGATGCTTGAACGAGCGCTGGAGAAGCTGCCGGCTGACAGTAAGCCGATGCTGCACTCAGATCAGGGATGGCATTATCGCTATCCGGATTACCGCCAGCGCTTGAAAGAAGCGGGCTTGGAACAGAGCATGTCGCGCAAGGGCAACTGCCTGGACAATGCGGCGATGGAAAGCTTTTTCGGCACGCTGAAGTCGGAGTATTTCTACCGCGAGAAATTTGAGAGCATCGAGCAATTACGCGCTGGGATTGATGATTACATCCGCTACTACAACCACGAACGTATCAAGATGAAGCTCGGCGGCCTGAGCCCTGTAGCGTACAGAGCACAAGCCGCATAGCTTTAGACAAAAGTGTCCAACATCCGGGGCGCAGCTCACACACTTGTGGGAGCTGGCTTGCCAGCGATGAGGCCCGAAAGATCGCCATCAATGCCCGGTAGCCCCCACCAGCACCGGGCACCCCACCTGATCGATCACCTTCCCGCTCACCGACGGATCCAGCAACCGCCCCAGCCGCGACAGGTGCCGGTGGCCCATGACGATCAACTCCACACCTAGCTCCCGCGCGGTACCAACGATCGCCGCCACCGGCTCGCCGGTCACCAGGCTGCCGGTGCAATCGTCGAACCCAGCCTCGCGCAGCGCCTTGACCGCCTCGCCGACCGCCCGCTCGGCCAATTGCTGTTCATCGCAGGCCGCCGGGTATTCCTCCAGCTCGCCCCGGGTGTAAGGCGCGGGATGATCATGCACCGCAAAGGTGCTGTCGATCGCCAGCAGCACATGCAGACGGTGCAGTTCAGGGCGGCAGTAGTGGCGCGCCAGGTCAAGCAGGGTGCTGCAGGCGGGGGAGGCATCAATGGCGATCAGTACCGGACTGGACATGCGGATTCCTTGGAAAGGAGCAGGAAACGGCATTCTCCGCCCATCGCCGCGCTCCGATAAATGGCCTGCCATGCACTGGAATGTTGCGTCCGGCGCAATCCAGCGAGCTGTTAAGATCGCGTTTTCATCACGACAAACGGAAGCCGGCATGCAACTCCCGGACATGAACCTGCTGGTCGCCCTCGACGCCCTGCTCGACGAGGGCAGCGTGGTTGGCGCCGCCCAGCGCATGAACCTGAGCCCGGCGGCCATGAGCCGTACCCTGGGGCGTATTCGCGAAGCCCTGGGTGATCCGATCCTGGTCCGTGCCGGTCGCGGCCTGGTGCCGACTCCACGAGCGCTCGCGCTCCAGGAGCAGGTACGGGGCCTGGTGGAGCAGGCCGGCCAGGTCTTCCGTGGCGGCGACGAGGTGGACCTGCCCAACCTCGACCGCGCCTTCAATATCCGCACCAACGACCTGTTCATCGCCCTCTATGGCGCACAACTGCTGCGCGCCATGCACGAACAGGCACCGCGCACCGTGCTGCGCTTCGTTCCGGAAAGCGGCGGCGACGACGACGCGGTGCTGCGTGACGGGCGCACCGACCTGCTTATCAGTTCAAGCATCGAGCTTGGGCCGGAGATCAAGGTGCAGAGCCTGTTCAACACCATCTACGTCGGCCTGGCGCGACGTGACCACCCGATCTTCGACAAGGAGATCACGCCCGAGACCTTCGCTGCCTATCCGCAGATCAGCGTGTCGCGCCGTGGCCGGGCCAACGGGCCGATCGATGTCGAACTGGCCAATTACAAGGTGCAGCGGCGGGTGGCGCTGATTACCCCGAGCTTCCACTCGGCGATGTTCTCCTTGCCGGCTTCGGACCTGATCCTGCCGATGCCGGCCAATATCCTCAACAGCGTGCACCGGCTTGGCTTGCCGCTGCGCTCCTTCGAGATTCCGCTGCCGATGGAGCGGGTGACAGTGATGCAGGCCTGGCATCCACGCTTTCATAACGACCCCGCCCACCGCTGGCTGCGCCAGACTCTGAAAACCTGCTGTGAAGTGGACCCATGAGCCTCGGATTGCGTTTAGTGCAATCGTAAACTGCCCATAAGTCAGTTTTCGTCAGTAGTCAGGGTTTTTAAACTCCCTCCAGCCAATTTGTTGCTGGAGATTTCTGATGACGTCCCTGTCCGCGCCCCTTGCTGCGCCAGTCGCCCCCCAGGCGGCCGCACCCGCGCAGCCGGCGTTCGGCCTGCGGGTCGTGGTCGGGCTGTTCGGCGTGTTGCTGGCGGTGCTATGCGCCGGGCTCAACGAGATGGTGACCAAGAGCTCCCTCGCGGATATTCGTGGTGCCATGGGCATCGGTGCCGACGAAGGCGCCTGGCTGGTGGCGGTATATGCCGCTGCCTCGGTGTCGGCCATGGCCTTTGCGCCCTGGCTGGCGACTACCTTCTCTCTGCGCCGTTTCACGATGTCGGCCATCGGTGCGTTCGCCGTCCTCGGTTTGCTCCAGCCCTACGCCCCGGACCTGTACAGCCTGATGCTGCTGCGCATCGTCCAGGGCCTGGCCTCGGGAGCGCTGCCGCCGATGCTGATGAGCGTGGCCCTGCGCTTCCTGCCGCCGGGGATCAAGGTCTATGGCCTGGCCTGCTATGCCCTCACCGCCACCTTCGGCCCCAACCTTGGTACGCCGTTGGCCGGACTGTGGACCGAATATGTCGGCTGGCAGTGGTCGTTCTGGCAGATCATCGTGCCGTCGTTGCTGGCGATGTTCTGTGTCGGCTGGGGCCTGCCCCAGGACCCGCTGCGCCTGGAACGCTTCCGCCAACTGGACTGGCGCGGCGTGCTGCTCGGCCTGCCGGCCATCAGCTCGCTGGTCCTTGGCCTGAGCCTGGGCGACCGCTGGGGCTGGTTCGATTCGCCGCTGATCTGCTGGCTGCTCGGCGGCGGCCTGGTGCTGCTGGTGCTGTTCATGTTCAACGAATGGTCCGAGCCGCTGCCGTTCTTCCAGTTGCGCATGCTGGGCCGGCGCAACCTCAGCTTCGCCCTGGTGACCCTGGCCGGGGTGCTGATCGTGCTCTCGGCGGCGATCAGCATTCCCTCGGCCTACCTGGCCCAGGTCCAGGGTTATCGCCCGGCCCAGACCAGCCCGCTGATGCTGCTGGTGGCCATGCCGCAGCTGATCTCGCTGCCGCTGGTGGCGGCGCTGTGCAATATCCGCGCAGTGGATTGCCGCTGGGTTCTGGCGTGCGGCCTGGGGCTGCTGGCCCTGGCCTGCCTCGGTGGCACCCAGCTGACGTCGGCGTGGATCCGCGACAACTTCTATGTCCTGCAACTGCTCCACGTGTTCGGCCAGCCGATGGCCGTGCTGCCGCTGCTGATGCTCTCCACCAACGGCATGAGCCCGCAGGAAGGGCCGTTCGCCTCGGCCTGGTTCAACACGGTGAAGGGCCTGGCGGCAGTGGTCGCCGGTGGCCTTCTGGATGCCCTCGGCACCCTGCGCCGGCATTTCCACTCCACCCACCTCAGCGACAGCCTGGGCAACGCGCCCTTGCTCGACGACAGCGCCGCCGGCCTTGCCGGGCGCATTCATGAACAGGCCCTGGTACTGACCTCGGCCGACCTGTACCTGGTCATGGCCTGCATCGCCGTGACCCTGATCTGCCTGATTCCTTTCGTGCCTACACGGGTCTACCCACCGCGCGCGGTGGCCTGAGCCCAGATGAATTCGAGATTTGCCGACATGACCCCTACCCGCAAGAACATCCTTATCGGCTCGGTGCTCGCCATCGCCGTCCTCGTAGCCCTCGGCGGCCCGCACCTGTTGGGCAGCGACCAGCGGCAGAGCACCAACGATGCCTATGTCAGTGCCGACTACACCGTGGTCGCGCCCAAGGTGGCCGGTTTCATCAAGCAGGTGCTGGTCGAAGACAACCAGCAGGTCCAGGCCGGGCAACTGCTGGCGACCCTCGACGACCGCGATTACCAGGCTGCGCTCGATGCGGCCCAGGCGCAGTTGCTGGTGGCCCGGGCGCAAAGCGCCGATGCCCGTGCCACGCTCGAGCGCCAGGCTTCGCTGATTGCCCAGGCCGAAGCGGCGGTCAAGGCGGCGCAGGCGGAAGCGGCCTTCGCCGATCATGAAACCACCCGCTACAGCCGTCTGGCCGAGCAGGGCGCCGGTACCGTGCAGAATGCCCAGCAGGCGCGCAGCCGCGTGGACCAGGCCCGTGCCCGCCTGGCCAACGCCCAGGCCGCCTTGCTGGCGACCCGCAAGCAGGTGGATATCCTCGAAGCCCAGGTAGCCAGCGCCGACGGCCAGCTCAAGCGGGCCGAAGCAGGTGTGGAAAAGGCCAACCTGGACCTGTCCTACACCCGCATCGTCGCTCCGGTGGACGGCATGGTCGGCGAGCGTGCATTGCGCGTCGGTGCCTACGTCAACCCGGGAGCGCGCCTGCTCTCGGTGGTGCCGCTGGACCGCGCCTATGTCGTCGGCAACTTCCAGGAAACCCAGCTGACCCATGTCCAGCCCGGCCAGCCGGTGAGCATCAGTGTCGATACCTTTGCCGGCGAAACCCTGCGCGGCCATGTGCACAGCATCGCACCGGCCACCGGGGTGACCTTCGCCGCGGTCAAGCCTGACAACGCCACGGGCAATTTCACCAAGGTGGTCCAGCGCATTCCGGTGAAGATCGTCTTCGACGCAGACCAGCCGCTGCTGGAGCGCCTGCGGGTAGGCATGTCGGTCGAGGCGGTGATCGACACCCGGGGCGATACCCTGGGTGGCAAGGAGGTCAGCGCGCGATGAGCCACCTGTTTCGCTTGACTCCGATCGTGTTCGGCGTACTGCTCGCCGGCTGCACCTTGGGCCCGGATTTCCAGCGTCCCGACAGCCAGGCACCACAGCAGTGGACGCCCTTGCAAGGCGAGGCGGCGGCCAGCCGGCCGACTGCCGAGCCGTTGGAGCTGCGCTGGTGGGAGAATTTTCACGATGCCCGCCTCAGTGCCTTGATCGAGAAGGTCGCGGCCAACAACCTCGACCTGCGCATGGCCAGCGCGCGCCTGCTGCAAAGCCGTGCCTTGCGCAGCAGCATCGCCGCCGATGAAACACCATCGCTGGGCTTCAGCGGCGGCTACAGCCGGGCGCGCAATAGTGCCGAGGGGCTGAACGATCCGTCCGGGAATTCAGGCAAGGCCGCCTACAACCTTTGGCAGGGCGACCTGGTCGCTGGTTGGGAGCTGGATCTGTGGGGCCGGGTACGACGTCAGGTCGAGGCGGCCGATGCTGGCGTGGAGGTGGCCGAGAACGACCGTCGCGGCGTGTTGCTGGCGTTGCTGGCGGAGACTGCGGGCGACTACATCCAGCTGCGCGCGGTGCAGCATACCCTGGCGGTGACTCGCGACAACCTGAAGGTCGCCCGGCACAGCCTCAAGCTGTCCAATGACCGTCAGGCCCAAGGGGTCGCTACCCGTCTCGATGTGGCCCAGGCCAGTGCCCAGGTGGCTTCCATCGAGGCGCGCTTGCCGACGCTTGAAGCGCGCCAGGCCGACCTGATCAACGCCATCGGCCTGCTCGCCGCCGAACCCCCGCGCACCCTGCAAGGCGAGCTGCTGGAAAACGCCGAACTGCCCGCGCCGCAGCAGCGCTTCGCGATCGGCGTGCCGTCGCAACTGGCCGAGCGCCGGCCGGATATCCGCCAGGCCGAGGCCCGCCTGCATGCCGCCACGGCCAGCATCGGCGTGGCCAAGGCGGACTTCTACCCGAGTATTCGCTTGTCCGGGAGTTTCGGTTTCCAGGCCATGCAACTGAGTGATTTCGGCGCCTGGGACTCACGGCGCTTCGCCATCGGTCCGCAGATTTCCCTGCCGCTCTTCGAAGGCGGGCGCCTGAGCGGTGTGCTCGAACTGCGCGAGGCGCAGCAGCAGGAAGCGGCGCTGAACTACCGCAAGGTGGTGCTCGGCGCCTGGCATGAAATCGACGATGTGCTACGCCTTTACAACGCCAGTCAGTTGCGTCGCGACCATCTCGCCGAGGCGGTCAGGCAGAACCGCATCGCGCTGGACACGGCACAGCGGCAGTATGTCGAAGGCGCGGTGGATTTCCTCAATGTGCTGACCGTGCAAGGGGCATTGCTCGCCAGCGAGGAGCAGTGGATCGACAGCTCGGCGGCGGTGTCGCAGGCGCTGGTGGGGTTGTACAAGGCGTTGGGTGGTGGCTGGCAGGCGTTCGATCTGGCGGAAACACCCCAATTGACCAAACACCCCTGAACCCTGTGGGAGCTGGCTTGTCGGGCCGCCGAACCGCAGCTCCCACAGTGACCGAGTTGCTCTTTAGGTTTATTTAACTCCAGGAGGCACACATGCAAATCTCCCTCAACGGCAAGCGCGCCATCGTCAGCGGCTCCACTGCCGGCATCGGCCTGGCCATCGCCATCGGCCTGGCCGAGGCGGGTGCCGAGGTGGTGCTCAACGGGCGCAGCCAGGCCCGGGTCGACCAGGCCCTGAAGCAGGTCCGCGACAAGGTTCCGGCAGCCCGCATCATCGGCGTCGCCGCCGACCTCGGCACGGCCGAAGGCGCCCGCCTGCTGTTCGAGCAGGTGCCGCAGACCGATATCCTGGTCAACAACCTCGGCATCTTCGAGCCCAAGGGGTTCTTCGAGACCAGCGATGAAGAGTGGCAGCGCTTCTTCGAGGTCAACGTGCTCAGCGCGGTGCGCCTGTCACGGCATTACGCCCCAGGCATGAAGGCGCGCAATTGGGGCGTGTGCTGTTCCTTTCCAGCGAATCGGCGCTGCAGATCCCGACCGAGATGGTGCATTACGGCACCACCAAGACCGCCTTGCTGGCGGTGTCCCGCGGCCTGGCTGAAACCCTGGCGGGCACCGGGGTTACGGTGAATGCCGTGCTGCCGGGGCCGACCCGTTCGGAAGGTGTGGGGGATTTCTTCGGACAGATGGCCAAGGACCAAGGCGTGTCGACGGCGGAACTGGAAGCCAGCTTTATCGCCGAGCACCGGCCCAGCTCGATCATCCAGCGCCTGGCGACGGTGGAGGAGGTGGCGAACCTGGTGGTGTACCTGGCCTCGAAGCAGGCCAGTGCGACCACCGGCGCGGCGATGCGGGTGGATGGCGGGGTGGTGCGGTCGATAGCCTGATTTTTGCGGTGTTCTTGCGGGCCTCATCGCTGGCAAGCCAGCTCCCACAGGGATCGCGTAACCTGTGGGAGCTGGCTTGCCAGCGATGAGGCCCTGGAGGTCACAAGGTTCTGTTGAGCCCAAACTTCTTCTTCAGTACTCCCTGCAACAACCGCGAAGGCAACAGGTTCGCCATCAGCGGCAACGCCCGGCTGCCATTGCCCAGCCTGACCAGCCCCGGCACCGGTGTCTTGCGCACCGCCGCCAGTACACCGGCAGCGAACTCGCTGGCCGGTGTCGGCCGGTCCTGCGAGGCACGCGCCCGTGCCCGAATATTCTCGCGCAATGGCCACCAGGCCGATTCCGGTGTCAGCACCTGCTCTGCCTCATGCCCGGCATTGCTGGCGAAACTCGACTGGATCGCCCCCGGTTGCACTTCCATCACCCGGACGCCGAATGGCGCCAGTTCCAGGCGCAGGGCATCGCTCAGGGCATGTACCGCGGCCTTGGATGCGCAATAGGCGCCGGCGAAGGGCGTTACCAGTACTCCGGAGACGCTGCCGATATTCACCACCAACCCGCGCGCGCGACGCAGCGCCGGAAACAGCGCGCGGGTCACCCCGACCACGGCGAAGACATTGGTCTCGAACTGCCGCTGCATCGCTTCGACCCCGCCATCCAGCAACGGGCCCATGGCGCCATAGCCGGCGTTGTTGATCAGCAGGTCAAGGCCGTCATGCTCGGTGTCGATGGCTTCGGCCAGTTGATGCAGCGCGCGGGCATCATTGACATCCAGCGGCCAGGCGCGGAAACCGGCGGCGGCGAGTTTTTCCACATCCCCGGCCTTGCGCGCGGTGGCCCAGACCGTGTAGCCAGCATCGCGGAACGTGTCGGCGAGGGCGCGGCCGATGCCGCTGGAGCAACCGGTGATCAGGGCGACAGGCATGGTGGGCGGTCCTTCGTGACAGGGAGAAGAGCCCGATCATACCGGTTCATCCGCATCATGCACCTCAGTAGAGCAAATGCAGGGCTTTCCTGATCGCCATCATGCTTACCGCGTTGATCACGCTGGGCCGGCAACCCCGGCTTGGCAGCAGAATCTGCGCCGGCAGTTTTTCAATGCCGATGTCGTCCAGCAGACGACTTAGCGTCCGGTTCTGTTCAGGGGAGCCGTAGTCGTCGAGATCGAACTGATAGAAGACGAATTGCGGATAGATCGGCGAATCGCGGCGAACCTCTTCCAGGAGGTCGCGACTGAGGCGGTCGCTTGCCGAACCGACCAGGATCATGCCGGGGGCGTCGCGTTCGTCGGTTTCCAGCAAGCGCGTCAAGGCATCGACTCCCTTCAAATGGCGGACGTCCATGGGCTTTCTCCTTCATGGTGAGTCTTCCTGAGCTAATTGAAGACCCGACGCGCACATTGCGAAACTGACAAAAATGCTAGTTGGCAAAGCTGCCTTGCAGGTGTTCGGCGCGGAATTCGAGGGTTTGCGGGCGATAGCCGGAGCGCAGCGGCGGCAATGGCAGGCAGTCGCTCCAGTCGGCGCCGGCCTGGAGTTCGCCGGGGCCGCGGTAGCGCGGGGCGGCGTAGGTGTTCTCGGCGAGATTGACGCTGTCGCCGGGCGCATAGGCGGCGACGCGCCAGCGCAGTTCGGTAAGTGGCACATCATTGCCATTGTTCATGCGTACCCGCAGCGGGCGTCCGGCGGGGCATTCCTGCGGCAGGTAGTCCAGGCGCAGTTCCAGGCGTGCCAACTGGCGAGCCTCGCGGGTATCCAGCCACGCCACCCAGCCGCCGACCATCACCAGCCCGAGCAGCGCCGCCAGCGACACCGGCAGTGCCTTGGCCGGATAACGCAGCAGCAGGACCAGCCAGGTCAGGATAAGCAGGATGCCGACGAACATGATGGATGCCCCGGGAAAGACGATCCTTCGATCCTAACGACAAGGGGCCGGCCTGTCATATGAATGAGCGGGCCGGCCCCTTTCGTTTACCGCTTACTGCGCGATGGTCTTGATCGAAACCCCACGCTCGATCGGCGTGGAGCGCCCGTAGATGTCCTCGAAGCGTTCGATATCGTCTTCGCCCAGGTAGCTGCCGGACTGCACCTCGATGATCTCCAGCGGGATCTTGCCCGGGTTTCGCAGGCGGTGGACGGAGGCGATGGGGATGTAGGTGGACTGGTTTTCGGTGAGCAGGAAGACGTTTTCGTCACAGGTCACTTCGGCGGTGCCGGACACCACGATCCAGTGCTCGGCACGGTGGTGGTGCATCTGTAGCGAGAGGCTGGCGCCGGGCTTGACCGTGATGTGCTTTACCTGGAAGCGCCCGCCCATGTCCACCGAGTCGTAGGAACCCCACGGCCGATATACCTCGCAGTGGGTCTGGGTTTCGCTGCGGCCCTGGGCATCCAGGGTGTTGACCAGTTGCTTGACCCCCTGAACCTTGTCCTTGTGGGCGATCATCATGGCGTCCTTGGTTTCGACCACCACGATGTTCTCCAGGCCGATCACCGAGACCAGCTTGCCGTTGCCGTGGATCATGCAGTTGTGGCTGTCCTGCACCACCACGTCGCCCTTGGTGACGTTGCCGTTGTCGTCCTTGGGGTGCACGTCCCACAGGGACGACCAGCAGCCGACATCGCTCCAGCCGGCGGTCAGCGGCACCACACAGGCGCGCTGGGTTTTTTCCATCACCGCGTAGTCGATGGAGTTGTCCGGGCAGCAGGCGAAGGTGGCTTCGTCGATGCTCAGGCTGTCGCCGTCTTCCTGGCTGCGCTCGAGGGTCAGCAGGCAGGTGTCGTAGATGTCCGGATCGTGCTTTTTCAGCTCTTCGAGGAAGCGGCTGGCGCGGAACAGGAACATGCCGCTGTTCCAGAAGTAGCCGCCGCTCTGGACGAATTCGCGGGCGCGCTTTTCATCGGGTTTCTCGACGAACTGGGCGACCCGGCTGATGCCCTCGGGCAGCAGCGCGTCCTGGCTGGAACGGATGTAGCCGTAGCCGGTTTCCGGCTTGGTCGCAGGGATGCCGAACAGCACCATCTCGCCACGCTCGGCGGCCACGGTGGCCAGGGCCAGGGCGCGTTGCAGGGCTTTCTGGTCATCGATCACATGGTCGGCCGGCAGCACCAGCATCAGTTCGTCACGGCCTTCATTGACCAGCTTCATGGCGCTCAGGGCCACCGCTGGCGCGGTGTTGCGGCCGAAGGGCTCCATGAGGATGGCCTGGGTCTGCAGGTTCAGGCTTTGCAGTTGTTCGTTGACGATGAAACGGTGGTCCTTGTTGCATACCACTATGGGTGCGTCCATGCCTTCGAAGACCAGGCGCGAGAGGGTTTGCTGGAACAGCGTGTGCTCACCGGTCAGGGCGAGGAACTGCTTGGGGAACTGCTTGCGCGACAGGGGCCACAGGCGCGAACCGTTACCGCCGGACAGGATGACTGGAATCATGGTTTTGCTCTCCGAATCTAAAAGTTGGGCAGTGGATTAGCGGGTCGCTACCGGGCGCTTGACCCAGACCGGGGACAGGTTGCTGCCCGAGCCGGTGACGTAGAGCACGGCGGCTTCACCGCGCTCGAGGGCGACCGGTTTCAGGTCGCTGACTTTCTTGTCGCCTTCGTACAGGGCCAGGTTGACCTTGACCGGGTTGATCTCGCGCTCGCCACGGCTGGCGGCGGCCACCGGCTTGACCACTTCGGTCTTGCCGTCGGCGGTCTTCAGGGTCAGGGCCTGGTCACTGAGGTTCTGCACCCGCACCAGGGATTTTTGCTTGTTGCGGAATGGCGGTTCTTCAACCAGCTGCGGCTTGCCGTTGGCGTGGTTGACCAGGGTGTAGTAATGGTCGGCCGCCAGCTTCACCGGCAGGGTGGCGTTACCCACCTTGGCGCTGTAGTCGCCTTGCGGCATGAAGCTGAAGTCGCTGCTGGCCTGGGCCCCCACCTGGTTGATCGGGGTGTTGCCGACGCTGGCAGCGACCGGCTGGCTGGAGGCGTTGTACAAACGCACGAAGGTCGAGCCTTTCGGCGCGCTCGGGCCGTAGAGTGCGGCGTCGCCGCCGGCCCAGGCTTGCAGCGAGGCGAGGGTGAGGCCGGCAGCGAGGGCGCAGGCTTTGGCGATACGGTGCTTGGACGTGTGCAAGGTCATGTGCATTTCCTCTTAGTGTTCGGTCCGGTTGGACGTCAGGGCCAGCTCTTGATTGGCGTTGCGGGTTTTCTTCAGTTGCGCGATCCATTGCGGGTCGAAGCCGCTGAGGTCGTTCTTGATTGGCAGATAACGCTCGGGGAACTCCCAGACCACGAGTTGCGGCGGGCTGTTCTTGAATTCATCGCTTTGCAGGTACTTGAGCATCGGCAGGATCGGCCCGTGGCCGTCCTCGGCGTAGTTCGCCACGTCGCTGCGCAGGGCCTGCTGCAGCGCGCCGAGGAAGTTCCAGTTGGGGTTGGCGCTGTAGCTGGTGCCGACCAGTGCCACGGGGATCTGCTTGTCGGCGAACAGCGCATCGTCACCGCCGTCTTCGGCGGCACGGGTGCTGCGCTTCTGCAACTGGTCCGGCTTGGGCAGCAGCTCGGTGAACAGCGGGTCCAGCGGCAGGAAGTTGGTCAGGTCGCCCTTGTACGGCGTCTGTTCCTGGTTCTCGGTGATGAAAGTCTGCGGCTGGCCGTTGAGCAGGGTCTGCCGGGCCACGGCCTCGGCCAGTTGCTGGGCGGCGACCTCCGCGCCCATCGGCGTCCAGTGGCTGTCGGTGCGCAGGAACACCTGGCCGCGGGCCTTGGCCGCTTCCAGCGGACCGAACAGGTCGGGGGCGAAGATGTTGGCCTGGCGCGCCTGGGCGTGGAACGCGTTGTACAGGTCATGGTGGACGCTGGCCGGGGTCTTTTCGCCGAGGTACTCGGGATAGACCCGGGCCTTGGCCGGGATGATCGCCAGTACCAGTTCCACGCCGTGCTGACGCAGGGTGTCGCGCACGCCACGCAGCAGGGCCAGGTTCTCGTTGCGGCTCAGTTCACCGTCGGCTGCCGGCTTGAACTCCTCGTCGCTGAACAGCCACTGGTCGCGGCCCAGCACCACGCCGGGGCGGCCTTCGTTGAACAGCTTGAAGTCCAGCGCCGCCCACAGGTTGGTGCCGATGCGCTTGAGCGGGAACTGCTCGTCGTAGTGGGTTTCGGCGGCCTTGGCCAGCTTGCCGTCGAGCAGGCTCATCTGCGCCGTGCGCTGGAAGCCGGCGAGCCCGCCGAGGGACCACAGCCCCAGGGCGGTGAGCAGGGCGAGGAACAGCAGCGAGTAAAGGATGCGAAGTGATCGGGTCATGGTCGGCTCGCTCAGAACTGGAAGTAGAGGAAGGGCGAGTAGCTCTGCGCCGAGAGCTTGAGGATCGACGCGACGAACAGCAGCAGAACCAGCACGCGGGTGGCGTACAGGCTCCAGTCGAGGCCGACGCTGCCGTCGTGGTGCACCACCACCGGGCTGGCTTTCGCGGTCGGCCTGGCATTGCGGTAGAAGTCGCGCAGGCCGAACCAGGCCAGGGTGATGTAGGCCAGGACCAGGGTCGCCACCTGCAGGCCGGTGAGGCTGGCGCGGTTAAGCTCCGACAGGTTCCAGTCGCCCAGGCTGAACATCGCGGCGTACATGCGGCCGGCCACGTGCAGGTTCTCGGCGCGGAAGATCACCCAGCCGATCACTACCAGCAGGAAGGTGAAGGCCCACTTGACCGGGTTGAAGCGCTGCGGGTTGGTGTCGATGCCCAGGGCCCGCTCGATCGCCAGCCACATGCCGTGCCAGGCGCCCCAGATGATGTAGGTGAAGTTGGCACCGTGCCACAGGCCGCCCAGGAGCATGGTCAGGAACAGGTTGCGGTAGGTGGCGAAGGTGCCGCCGCGGTTGCCGCCCAGGGTGATGTACAGGTAGTCGCGCAGCCAGGTGGACAGGCTGATGTGCCAGCGCCGCCAGAACTCGGTGATCGACTGGCTGATGTACGGCTGCTTGAAGTTCTCCATGAAGCGGAAGCCCATCATCAGGCCCAGGCCGATGGCCATGTCGCTGTAGCCGGAGAAGTCGAAGTACAGCTGCGCGGTATAGGCCAGGGCGCCGAGCCAGGCGTCGCCGGTGCTGGGGTTTTCCAGGGCGAAGCAATGGTCGGCGACCACCGCCAGGGTGTCGGCGATGAATACCTTCTTGATGAAGCCCTGCATGAAGCGGGTGCAGCCCTCGGCGAACTTGTCGACGGTGTGGGTGCGGTGGTTGAACTGGTCGGCGAGGTCCTTGAAGCGCAGCACGGGGCCGGCGATCAGGTGCGGGAAGATCGCGACGAAGGCGGCGAAGTCGATCAGGTTGCGGGTTGCCGGGGTGTCGCCGCGGTACACGTCGATGATGTAGCTGATGGACTCGAAGATGTAGAACGAGATACCGATCGGCAGCAGCACGTGGGTCAGGATGAACGGCTCGAGGCCGAACGAGGCCATGATCGCGTTGATGCTCTCGACACCGAAGTTGGCGTACTTGAAGTAGCCGAGGATGCACAGGTCCACGGCCACGCCGAGCAGCAACCAGCGCTGGGCCGGTTTGGTCCGTACGCCGGCGGCGCCGACTTTCAGGCCGATCCAGTAGTTCCACAGGGTGACCCCGGCGAACAGGGCCAGGAAGTCCACCCGCCACCAGGCGTAGAACAGGTAGCTGGCCAGCAGCAGTAGCAGGTTTCGATAGCGTTGCCCGCTCAGGTAGTACAGGCCGAGGAAGATCGGCAGGAACAGGAACAGGAACACATTGGACGAGAAGACCATCCCGGTTCTCCTTGGTGGTCAGCTACGGGGCAACAGCGCCCCCAAACCCCCCGGCTGTCTGGCTGGGGGAAACCGATGAATCAGTGTCGCTGCGGTCCCTGTGGGAGCTGGCTTGCCAGCGATGAGGCCAGCAGGTTCAGCATCTGTGTCAGGTGTGGCCCTATCGCTGGCAAGCCAGCTCCCACAGGGGCCGTGTCAAGCCGCCTATTTGCGCTCGGCCCCCGGGTCATACACCCGCGTCACATCCCCGCCGAGGCGGAAGCTGTTGAACGGCTGCATCCCGTGCCGACGCTGCTGCACATCGCCACTGCACTGGTAGAGGCTGCACCACGGCTCCAGCCAGGCGTACTTGCTGTCGACCTTGAGGTCGTCCATATCCTGTTTCTCACCGTTCTTGCTCTTGAACGCCGAAGGATCCTTCGACCCACCCAGCACTCGCTCGCCCAGCCGTTTCAGCGCCTGGTGGTTTTCATCCTTCAGGTCCACGCCGTTGACCTGGGCGAAGCTGGCGATCATCGCCAGTGGCGGCAGTGCGTAGTTGTGGTAGGCCAGTGCACGCTGCCTGCGCTTGAGCTCGTTGGGCAGGAAGCCCTGGTCATCCACCTGGTTGGCGGCGACGCGGTACTCCTTCACCGACCAGTCGAACAGGTCGCGGCGGTCGGTGGCCACGGCGGTGGCCATCACCGACCAGGCCGCCCAATAGCTGTGGTTGTTGATCTTCGCCAGCGGCAGGTCGCTCCAGTCGCTGACCACCTGGTCGGCGACGCGGCCGAACCATTTCTCGATCTCCTCGGCCTGGGCCTGGTGCGCCGCCAGCGGCTTGGCGTTGGAAAACTTCAGGCGCAACCACGAGCCGCTGAGGCTGCCCAGCGCCCATTTGCGCATGGACTTGCCGGTGTGGTTGAAGTCCTTCGACAGCAAGGCGTCGGCGCGGGCCCAGGTGCCCAGCCAGGTCAGGGCGCAGTCGAGCTGCGCCGGGCGGCCGTCGCGCATGTACTGGGTGACCAGCTTGGCCACGCCGCGCTCCAGGGTGGTGATGTCCTTGGTCGAGTCGCGGAAGGCTTTCTCCGACACTGCGTTCAGGGTCGAGCGCGCCGAGTCCGAGCCCTCGTACTTGCTGCGAAATTGCAGGCTGCCGGTGTAGGGCGTCGGCACCGCTTCGCACTGGAAGTTGCCGTCGCCGGTCTTCTGTTTCTCGATGCCGGCGTAGTAGCCCTGGGGCGGTACCAGCCCGGCGAATGCCTGGCTGGAGGCCGCGAGCAATACCGCGCTGGCGATCATGCTGAGTCTGTTCATGGGGTCCTCACAGTCCGGCCTGGGCGTTGCGCGGGGCACCGCCGACAGGGCCGCGTTTGCACAGGGTGGCCTGGACTTTCTGGGTACCGCTCTCCGGCCCCTGCAGCTCGACGGCAAGCAGGGTCTGCCCGGCCCAGTCCTCGTCTTCACGCAACTGGAAGGCGAAGCGGCCATCGGTGTCGGAAGTGGTCGGCTTCTCGATCTTGATGTCCTCGTGGCGGCCGTTGAGGTACCAGAGGGTGGCCTGCATGACCTTGACCGAGGTGTCTTCGAAGCGGATGTCCAGCTGGTGGTTGCGGTTGGTCAGGTCCTTGATCACGCCGTCACGGCCGTTGACCATCAGCTCGTTCTTGCCTGGCTTGATCGCGGTGCTGGCGCTCATCTGCGCCGGCTTGCCTTCGCAGCCGTTGTCGAGCAGGGCAAGCATCTGCCGCCAGATGGTTTCCTGGTTCAGCGGGTACAGCGGGGAGAATTCCCAGATCAGGATCTTCGGCGGGTTCTTCTTGAATTCCTCGCTGCCCAGGTACTGGATCATCGAGCCTTCCAGGCCGCCGCCAGGGAAGGCGACATTGAGCACGTCGGCGCCGATGTACTGTTCCAGAAAGCCCGAGAAGTTGTAGTTCTTGCCGCTGTGGCTGGTACCGACCAGGGTGATCTGCGCGTTGCCGGAATCACCGAACAGGTCGTCGCTGCCGCCGCTGGAGCCCTTCGGCTCGGTGGCGAACTGGTCCATGTACTGCACCGCATAGCTGGTGCCGCACAGTTGGCCGGCGACGTTGTGCAGGGTGCCGGTCTTGCCCATGCGCCCGGACTTCTTCGTCTCGAACTCCTTGCGCGGGATGCCTTCGAAGGCCGGCATGGCGTGCACGGTCTGGGCCACGATCTTCGCTGCGCGCTCGGCGCCGTACGGGGTCCAGTGCTGGTCGCCGCGGAAGTAGAAGTCCTTGCCCTGGTCGGCGGCGGCCAGTTGCTCGTTGGTCAGCGGCGACAGGTCGGGAACGTTGTAGCCCATGGCGCGGAAGCGCTTGAGCATGGCCTGGTAGTTGCCCAGGGCCTTCTGGTAATCGAACTTCGCCTTTTCCTCGGGGTGAGCATGTTGCGGTTCACCAGGCCGCGGGTCGGCTGGTAGACCACCACCAGCTCGATGCCGCGGGCCTTGAAGGCGTCATGCAGTTGTTGCAGGCGCTTGTAGCCGGCGGGCGTGGTGTCGAATTCGGTACGCAGGTCTTCCCGGGTGCGGAACAGCCAGTCGCCCTTGGCCTGGACCAGGGTGGTGAAGTTCTGCTGGTAGCGGGTGGTGTAGCGGCTGGCGTCGTGGGCCTCGGGGCACAGCTGGCAGCACGGCTCGGCGGTGAAGCTCGGCGCGGTGACCTCGTCGGCGCGCACGCCGTTGGCGATCGCCAGCAGGGCGGCGCTGAGGCCCAGGAGTTTGATCAGGTGTGGAGTCATGTTCGGGTTTCCTCAGTCTGCCATTTCGGTCTGGCGTTCGACCGGATCGATCAGCACGGCCTTCTGCTGGCGCACCATCAGGTCGAGGATCTCGTTCTGCCGTTCGCCCAGCACGCCGGACAAACTGATACCGCTGGCCTTGCTCGGCGCCAGCATCGACACGCGGTACAGCTCCACGCTCAGCGGCGAGTCGATGGACAGCGGGCCGCTGCCGTTGGCCGCCAGCTCGCCGCCGACCACGATCAGCGAGACCTTGGTGTCGAAGGGGTCGAGGGCGATGTTGCGGTCGGTGTCGGAGAGGTCCTTGATGTGGCCGTAGACACCGACCAGGCCGTTGGCCATGGCGAGGTTTTCGTACAGGCGGATGTTCACGCTGTTGCGCACGCGGATGCCGTGGCGGCGGTTGCTGATCAGCTTGTTGCCCCAGATCAGGTTGTCGCCGCTTTCATACAGGGTGATGCCGTCGGTGTGGTTGCGGTAGATCTCGTTGTAGGCGATCAGGTTGTTGACGCTGTTGCGGTCGATCACCACGCCGGAGAGCTTGTTGTCATAGCTCTTGTTGTTGATGATCCAGCTGTCGTTGACCTCCCGGGAAATGATGATCCCGTGCTTCTTCTTGGTGCCGTACACCGTGTTGCCAGCGATGATCAGGCGGTGCGAACGGTCGTGGGGGTCGATGCCGTAGACGATGTTGTCGCTGTAGGTGTTGTCCTTGACCACGAAGTCGCTGGTTTCATAGCAGTAGAAGCCGTACCACATGTCACTGAAGGTCGAGCCGATGATCCAGCCGGTGGGTTCGGCGCGGCCCATCTGCTTGGCCATGTTCGGCGTGTACTGCGAGATGCTCACGCCATAGGACTTGCTTTTCGCATAGCCGAAGCTGGCCATGGTGCTGTTGACGATGTAGGTCTCGGTGCCGCCCCAGGACAGCAGGAACGGCCGGAATTCGTCGGGCTTGCGGAAGGTCGCCGGGCCGTTGTCCTTCTCGCGCCAGCCGATCACCCGGGTGTCGCTGACGAACAGCTTGCCGTCGTTGACCAGGAACGAACCGCCCTCCTGGGACAGGCGCAGCTCCTTGACCTTGCCGTCGATTTCCAGGGTTGCGCCGTTGCCGACCACGATTGGCAGGCGGGCCAGGTAGACGCCTGGCGAGGTCTGCCGGAGGAAGCGCTCGGGAACCTTCGTCGCCAGCTCGGTGAAGTTCACGTGGCCGCCGTCGATGAAGATCGCCTGGGGAATGCCGCGCTGGCGGGCCACCCATTCGGCGCCCTTGTTGTCACCACCGATGAACTCCTTGAGCACGTCTTCCTGGAGCATGCGCCGCACCGAGACCTTGCCCGGCTTGCGCCGGTCGATCTTCTTCTGCACGGCCTCGGCGGTGTAGCCGGAAAGGTCCGGCAGCTTCGGCGGGTCGAGGTGCAGCGGCTCCACCGGCGCGGTGCTGACGGTGTAGGTCTTGGCCTGTTGCAGCTCCTTGGCCACTGGCGCCGGTGCCTGGCCGTTGCTGGCCTGGGCGACGCTGGTGGCCAGCAGCAAGGCGCCGGCCAGCAGGGTATGAAGCCTGTTCGGGTGAAGGGTCATGTCAGTGCTCTCCGCTCATCAGAAGCGCCAGACCACGTCGATGAAGGCGCGGTGCATGTACGAGTCGGCCTCTTTGCCGTAGGCGTCGCCCGGCTTGAACACGCCGCCGCGAAAACGCACCAGTGCCGAGGGTTCGTCGATGGATTTGCTCAGGGCCGCCGGCAGCAGGCCCTGCTTGAAGTACTTGGTGACCACCAGGTCCATCTCCTGCCCGACATCCTTCTCGCCCTGGACCAGCGGACGGTTGATGCCGCCATCGTCGACCACCGCGTTGATGCCGCTGCCGCCGATGTTCTGGTCGCCGTCGACGCGCCAGAACTTGTGGTAGATCAGGCTGGCGTCGTAGTCGTCGCGCAGTTGCCAGGAGGTGAACAGGGTGGCCGCCTGCAGGTTGCCCAGTTCGCCACGGAACGCCTCGCCGAAGCGGTGCACGCGCGAGCGGGTGCCGGTCCAGTTGGAGCGGTTGGATTCCAGGCCGGTCTGCTCGTAGTTGCTGGAGCCGTCGTCGCCACCGCCGCCGCTGCCACGGGCGTAAGCCGCACCGACCTGCCAGTTGGGGTCGAGGCGCAGGCGAATGCCGAGGTCGGTGGCCCAGGCGTTGACGTCGCCGCTTTGCTTGCCGGTGGCGACCTGTTCGCCGCCCACGCTGGTGCTGCTCAGGGTGTCGCGGTCGCCGGTCAGCCAGGTCACGCTGCCCCAGTAGTTGAGGGTGTTCTGGTTGCGCCAGTTGTAGGCGTCGCTGTTGGCTTCCAGGCCCAGCCAGGTGAGGTCGCCGGTGCGGGTCTTGTCGAGGGCGTCGAGGGTTTCGCCCGGGCTCTTGAGCTTGCCGTCGTCATGGGTGTGGTGGGCGCGCAGGCCGACCCAATGGCCCGGCGTCCACTGTGCGGCGATATCGCCGTAGACGTGCAGGCGGTCCTTGTCTTCGGCTGCCAGTTCGGTGAGGTCGGTGCGGTATTCGCTGAAGCGCTCGGCCACGCCCAGGTTGGCGCGCAGCAGGGTGGTGTCGAAGGTCCAGTTCAGCGCTTCGATATTGGTGTCGCGCCACATGCCGTCGTCGTTGCGCAGGCGCTGGCGGCCGAAGCGCAGCTCTTCGCCGGGGTAGGCGGTGAAGCCCTTGTAGCCGACCCAGAACTCGCGCATCGCCAGGTAGTTCTTCTTGGCTTCGCGGTCGTCGTTGCTGCTGTTGGAATCCTGGATCTCGCTGCCGTCGGCGGACTGGCGGCTGGTGTCGGTCTCGATGATATCGGTGGCCGCCACCGCCTGGCCCATGGCGTAGGCGCTCCAGTCGCCGCGCTCGAAGTACACCCAGGGGCGCAGGTCGATACCGAGGCCGTTGACGTCGCCACCGTCGCGGGTGCCGAGGTCGCGGTCGTCCTCGGACTGGCCGGTGATCTTCACTTCCAGGCCGAAGTTCTTTTCAGCGGTTTCGGCGGCCAGGGTCGGGCACGCCCAGAACAACGCGAAACTCAGGCCGAGACCGGCTTTCATCCACGGGTTGAGCATCATAGGGAAGAGTCCTCACCTTGTTCTTCTTCATCGCCTTTCACGGCTTGCAGCGCCAGCGCACCCGGGCCTGGACCGAGGGCGCCACGGGCGGCGCGCTCCTGTTCCAGCAGGCGCTGGGCGGCGGCTTTCTGTTGCGGATTCAGTTGGCTGTCCAGCTCGCCGGCCAGGGCGGTGGACTGTTCGCTCGGGTTGGCCTGCGCCAGTTGCGCGAAGACCCACGCATTGACCGGGTTCTGGCGGATGCCGTGGCCTTCGCTGTACAGCTGGGCCAGGGCGTAGTCGGCGCTGAGCTGGCCGCCTCGGGCGGCCTGGAGCAGATGGTCGACCGCTTTCTGCGGTTCGACGATGCCCAGGTAGCCGCGGCGATAGAGCTGGCCGAGGTAGTAATGGGCGCTGACCTCGCCGGCTGCGGCAGCGGCCAGCAGATGGGTCTCGGCCAGCTTGGCATCGGCGGGGATGCTCTTGCCTTCGTAATAGAGGCGACCGAGCAGCAGTTCGGCGCGCGGCTGTTCGGCGTCGCGGCCCTTGTCGATGTATTCCATCAGCTTGTCGCTGTCGCCCAGTTCGGGGAAGTCGTACAGCAGTTGCGCCAGGCTGACCCACGACGCCGGATTCTGTGGCGCGATGTCTTCGAGCAGGGCCTGGGCGGTTTTCTCGTCGGTCTGGCCGAGGCTACGGTCGGCGAGCACGCGGGCTACGCTGTCGACCCGGCTGGCCGGAACGGTGCCGCGCTGGTAAGCGCTCTTGAGCTGCTCCAGCAGCGCTGCCTGCTGTTCCGGCTGGGCGCGTTTCTGGTACACGGTGGCCAGTTCGACGTAGCAGATATCGGTGCTGTTCAGGGCCGCCTTGCAGATCCGTTCGACCTCGTCCAGATGCTGGTCGTAGGTGCCTTGGGTGCGGTAGAGCAGGACCTGGGCCAGGCCGGCCTCCGGGTAGCCGGCGCTGCGCCACTGGTCGATCTGCTGCTGGGCGTTCACCTTGGGGAAGCTCTGCGGGTATTGCAGGTAGAGCATCGCCAGGGGAATCAGGGTGTTGCTTTCGCCACTGGCGAAGGCCTGTTTCAGCAGGGTTTCGGCTTCGTGGCGTTCGGCTTCGCTGCTGTCCGGCTTGGCCACCAGCAGGCGGCCAAGACGGGCCTGGGCGCGGGACGAGGTTTGAGCGGCAGCGCGGTAGGTGGCCTCGGCCTGCTTGAGTTCGGCCGGGTCGCCGGTTGCCACCTGGATATCGGCGAGGCCGACCTGCGCTTCGCTGTAGCCGAGGTCGGCGAGCTGCCGGTAGTTGCGTTCGGCGGTGGCGGTGTCGCCGTTCTTCAGGGCCTCGTTGGCCAGGCGCTGGTCGGGCAGGCCGGCGCAGCCGGTGAGGCTGATCGCCAGGGCCAGGGCACAGAGCAGTGGTGTGGATGAGGGCCTCATCGCTGGCAAGCCAGCTCCCACAGGGTTCGAGGCTGCCCACGACACCGAGTCCGACTCAGGTCCTGTGGGAGCTGGCTTGCCAGCGATTGGGAGCACTGCGGAATAACTGTTCATCGAGGAACCCTCTTCAGAGCCCATGCGCCATGGCGCTGTCGATCAGCCAGTCCAGCGACGGGCCGCGCTTGGCGTTGACGCTCGCCGGCAGGCCGACCATCTGGCTCGGCAGCGGTGCATCCGGCTTGATCTGCACGCGGATGTCCGATGACAGGTCGTCGCTGTTGAGGTTGGCGCTGCTGACGATGCGCCCGGTGCGCTCTTCGCCGTCGCCGGCGATCTGGAAGTTGACCCGGGTGCCTGGCTTGACGTCGTCGAACTGGCGATAGCTGAAGCGTGCGTCGATGGTCGGGGTGCTGGTGCGCGGGATCAGTTGGAAGATCACCGCGCCCTTGGCCGCGTACTGGCCGTCATCCACCAGTTGGCGGGCGACGGTGCAGTCGCACGGGCTGGTAAGGGTGCCGCTCATCTGCTTGCCGAACAGTTCCTCGACCTTGGCCGGTTCCAGTTGCTCGTTGTCCAGGTGGCCCTTGAGCAGGTCGAGCATGCTGGTGCTGAACGAAGCCAGCGGCGCCCCCTTGACGACCTCGGCACCGTTTTCCACCAGGGCCTGCAGGGTGCCGTCGCGCGGCATGGTGACTTGGGTGGTGGGCACGCTGACCACGCCGGCTTCGGCATGGCTGACGAAGTACACGCCGTACACCGACTTGGCGATGAAGGCGAAGGCGGCGACGCCGACCACGAACACGCCGAGGCTGAACGTCACGGCGCGCAGGCGGCCCAACGGGCTGAGGCCGCCGCCGTCGTTCTTCTGCTTGCGTGCCTTGGTGAAGTTGTCGCGCTGCAGGGTACTGAGCACGTCGCCGATGCTGATCAGCTCGCCGGACAGGTGCGAGGTGATCAGGTGGCGCAAGGTGGCGATGTCGCGTGGCTCGAGATTCTGGAACTGCACGCCGGTCCGGCCGTCGGCCGCGTTGTGCGAGCGCACCTGGAACTCGATATCCATCGACAGGCCCAGGTTGTCGACGGTGAATTGCAGGCGTCCGCGCATCACTTCGCCCACTGGCAGCGGCTGTTTGGCGTGGAAGCTCAGGCCGCCTGCGGAAAGGTCTTCGACCTTGACCTCGACGGTCTCGCGGTTCGCGTTCAGGTAGCGCAGCCTGGCCGGGATCTTGACCCGGGCATGCTGGCGCTGGGTTTCGGACTCATGCACGACATTGACATTCACGGCGGTATTCATGGCGATGTTTTCCTGTTGGATCCGTAGGGTTGCGGCGACTCACACGACCACGAACAGCACAGCAACGAAGATGCTGGCCGCCGAGAAGGTCATGGTCCGGGAGGACCAGGTGTTGAACCATTGCTGGAAGCTGGCGAGGTCGCGTTTGAGTGCGGTGGGCTGGCGGGTCCAGGACTGGCGGTCGAGGCGGAAGAACACGTAGATCTTCATCAGCGCGCCGACGATCTGGTTGTAATAGAGGATCAGCGGGTAGGCCGGGCCGATCTTGTGTCCGGAGCACAGCAGCATGATCGTGAGGATCAGGCGGGTGATGCCGATCCACAGCAGGTAGGCGAGGATGAACTTGCCGCCGAACTTGAAGCTGGCGATCAGCGCCACGGTCAGGCCGAGCAGGCTGGTCCACATCGAGACGCGCTGGTCGAACAGCACCACGCTGGTGAACAGGCCGAGGCGGCGCATCCCCAGGCCCAGGGCGCGGGAGTTCTGCCGCAGGTTGTTGCCGTACCAGCGGTACATCAGCTTGCGGCTGGCCTTGAAGAAGCTCTTTTCCGGCGGGTGCTCGACGGTGTTGATGTCGGCGTCGGGCACGTAGAAGGTGTCGTAGCCCAGGCGCATCAGGCTGAACCAGCTGGACTTGTCGTCGCCGGTGAGGAATTTGAAGCGGCCGAGGCGCCAGTGGTACAGCGAGTCGCTTTCGACGTCGGCGATGAATTCGGGGTTGGTCACTACCGTGGCGCGGAACATCGACATGCGCCCGGTCATGGTCAGCACGCGCTTGGACAGGGCCATGGAGCACATGTTGATGTGGCGTTGGGCGAAACGCAACTTGTGCCATTCGCTCATCACGTAGCCGCCGCGCACTTCGCAGAATTCATTGGTGGTCAGGCCGCCGACATTGCCGAACAGCTTGAACCAGGGCACGGTCTTGCGTACCACGCCTTCGCCGAGCACGGTGTCGCCGTCGATCACCGCAACCACGGCATTCTCGTCCGGCAGGTGGCGGGAGATGGCGCGGAAACCGAAGGCCAGGCCGTCGCGCTTGCCGGTCCCGGCGATGCGCACGAAGTCCAGGCTGACGTGTTCCGGCGGGTTGTACTTGGCCCACAGGCTCTTGATCAGCAGCTCGTCGGACATTTCCACCAGCGAGCAGACCACGGTGGTCGGGTAGCCGCACTGGATCGCTTCGCGGATGACCGAGCTGTACACTTGGGCGGTGGTCAGGGCGTCGATGCGGAAACTGGTGACCATCAGGTACACGTGGGACGGATCGGCCGCCTTGCCCAGCTTGCGCACCTGGCGCCGCAGCCGTGGGTAGACCACGTAGAGGAACAGCATGCCGCGCACGAAATGGGTCGCGCCCATGGAATAGCGCCAGATGCCGACGGCGCCGATCAGGAACAGGAAGTCCTTGGAATCGGGGTCGAACAGGGTATTGGGCAGGGCCAGGGCGATCAGCATGAGCAGGCTCACGTAGAACAGCCAACCGGCGGCCTGCAGCAGGCCGTGCTTGAGGCTTTGCATGTTCAGCATCCGTATCGGTGACGGGACGTTCGAAAAAGCGCGCGGGGCCGCACGGCCCGCGCAGCCTGCTTACCAGCAGATACCTTCGGTACGGCTGGCCGGGCAGGTGGTCTTGCTCATGAAGCCAACCAGGTCGATCACCTGCTTGCCGGCCGGGCCTGCTGGGCCAGGGCACGGAACTGCTCGTCGCGGTTGCCCAGGACGATGATCTCGGCGTCGTCGATGACCTTCTGGAAGTCGTCGTTGAGCAGCGAGGAGACGTGGGGGATCTTCGACTCGATGTAGTCCTTGTTGGCGCCATGGACCCGGGCGTACTGCACGTTCTGGTCGTAGATGTTCAACTGGTAGCCCTTGCCGATCAGGCGTTCGGCCAGTTCCACCAGCGGGCTTTCGCGCAGGTCGTCGGTGCCGGCCTTGAAGCTCAGGCCGAGCAGGGCGACCTTGCGCTTGTCATGGCTCTCGATGATGTCGAAGGCGTTCTGCACCTGGGATTCGTTGCTGCGCATCAGCGAGTCGAGCAGCGGTGCCTTCACGTCGAGGCTGCTGGCGCGGTAGGTGAGGGCGCGCACGTCCTTGGGCAGGCACGAGCCGCCGAAGGCGAAGCCCGGGCGCATGTAGTACTGGGACAGGTTGAGGGCCTTGTCCTGGCAGACCACGTCCATCACCTCGCGGCCATCGACGCCGACGGCCTTGGCGATGTTGCCGATCTCGTTGGCGAAGGTGACCTTGGTCGCGTGCCAGACGTTGCAGGTGTACTTGATCATCTCGGCGACTTCGATGTCCTTGCGGATGATCGGCGCATCGAGTTCCTCGTAGAGGGCCTGGAGCACGTCGCCGCTGGCCTTGTCCAGTTCACCGATGACGGTCATCGGCGGGTGGTCGTAGTCCTTGATCGCGGTGCTTTCACGCAGGAACTCGGGGTTGACCGCCACGCCGAAATCGACGCCGGCCTTCTTGCCCGAGCAGTCTTCGAGGATCGGGATCACCACGTTCTTCACGGTGCCCGGCAGTACGGTGCTGCGCACCACGATGGTGTGACGGCTGGCTTTCTCGCGCAGGACGAAGCCGATCTCGCGGCACACCGACTCGATGTACTCCAGGCCAAGGTCGCCGTTCTTCTTGCTCGGGGTGCCGACGCAGATCATCGACAGGTCGCTGTCGCGGATGGCCTGGGAGAAATCGGTGGTGCCACGCAGGCGACCGTTGGCGATACCCTGTTGCAACAGGGTTTCCAGGCCGGGTTCGACGATCGGGGACTTGCCCTGGTTGATCAGGTCGATCTTGGTTGCGGAAACATCCACGCCGATGACCTCGTGGCCCCGGGCAGACAGGCAACCGGCACAGACTGCACCCACATAACCCAAACCAAAGATGCTGATACGCATCGCATTCACCTCATGTAGTTAGCTACGCCGATTCCATTCAAAGAACCGGACCGGGTTGATTACCAGCCGTTTTTCGGGCGCGCGAAACCGAAGCGAAAGTTCCGGGGTTCGCACGCAGGCATAAGTAAGTTGTGAGCGCTTAAATACATGCACTCAAATAAGGCAGCCAATGGCCATAAAACGGGGCATGCCCCAAACGCTAGCCGTCTTTATTGCAGTACCGCTGTTTCAATACTGCAGTGCTTGTTCTTTCAACTGGATTAAATCCTTTGAAATCAACCACTAGGACGAATTTTGAGTGCGTCTTCTCCTGGGCCTGAGCGGTGCTCCGGACGGGTTCCGGGCATAGGCTCGACTGGGTCCGTACAACTTCCACACTGGAATATTTGTTATGTAAGTCATTTCTCACATGCTGCTCTGGAAAATCGTTACCGGTGGTATGAGCGGCTATCCGAGGGATAGTTCCTGAGGTGCGGGAGGCGTGGTGAAAGATTTTTTAATATTTTTTAATGGTGGAATACTTTCAATCTGATAGCACGCGGGAGTTTCACCCCGATATATACGGGACGAACTTGGGGTGGGATGGTTTTGTGCCATTACGAAAAATTTTTTCAGGATTTTTCGTCAAAAAACTACGAACGGTCTTATGGCGTTTTGCGATAACGCAAGAAGGGTGGTTTTTTGGCGCCGGGATGTTGGCGATTTCGAGGTGGGTCAGGGGGATTTGTTTTGTTCATGATGGCCTCATCGCTGGCAAGCCAGCTCCCACAGGGTGTGGGAGCTGGCTTGCCAGCGATGAGGCCATCGGCCATACGGCAGATCAATCGTCAGGATGATCCCGCAGGAACACCAGATTGTCCGGTTTCGACTGCTCGGCACTGTAGTAGTACCCCTGCACGTCGAACTGCTTGAGCTGCTCCGGGTCGTTGATCCGCTCCTGGATCACGAAACGGCTCATCAGGCCCCGGGCTTTCTTGGCGTAGAAGCTGATGATCTTGTATTGCCCGTTCTTCTGGTCGCGAAATTCGGTATTGATCACCCGGGCCTTGAGCGCACTGCGTTTCACCGCGCTGAAATACTCGTTGCTGGCCAGGTTGAGCAGCAGGTCGTCGCCTTGCTCGGCCAGCGCCTGGTTCAACCATTCGCTTATCCGCGTGCCCCAGAAGGCGTACAGGTCCTTGCCGCGGGCGTTGGCCAGCTTGGTGCCCATCTCCAGGCGGTAGGGCTGCATCAGGTCCAGCGGGCGCAGCAGGCCATAGAGGCCGGAGAGCATGCGCAGGTGTTCCTGGGCGTAGCTGAAGTCGTCCTCTTCCAGGCTTTCGGCATCCAGCCCGGTATAGACGTCGCCCTTGAAGGCCAGCAGCGCCTGCTTGGCGTTGGCCGGGGTGAACTGCGGGGTCCAGCTGCCGAAGCGCGCGGCATTGAGGCCGGCGAGCTTGTCGGAAAGGTGCATCAGCTCGCTGATCTGCGCCGGAGACAGCTCGCGCAGTTGCAGGATCAGCTCCTGGGAGTCGTCCAGGTACTGCGGCAGGGTGAAGCGCGAGGTCACCGGCGGGGTGTCGTAGTCGAGGGTCTTGGCGGGGGAAATCACCGTCAGCATAAGGTCGGCTCCTTGGATCGTCGGGCGATTCTACGGGGCGCGACTAATGTTCTCCAGCTATCGCGGCGATAGGCACAAGCGCTGCTATAGTGCCCGGCGGATCAATGCAAGAGTGTTCATCGTGCGTAAAGCCCTCGTCGCCCTGACCGTCCTGCTGGCCTTCGGCGCCCAGGCCGCTGTGCAGCCCGTTGCCGTTTTTGATCGTGCTGCCTGGCCGGAGACCCTGGATACCCCGGTGCTTTTCGACGTGGCCTCGCGGGCCGAGATCCTTTCCTTCGCGCGGGTACTGAGCGAAAGCGAAGTCCTCGACGACGCGACCCTTACCGCCCGGCTGCAACTGCGCCAGGCCAATATGCCGATGATCCGCGAAGTGCGTGAGCGCTTGTGGCGCACACTGTGGCGCAACTACGACATGGCCCAGCAAAGTTGCGAGCAGGATGCGTCGTTCTGCTACGTGGTGGAAAACCTCGGCGACCTGCGCCGTACGGCTGCTACCTTCGCCGTCGAGGCCGACTCCTTCTATGCCGGTTGGGCCGAACCGAGCCGGCAGTTCCATATCGCCTACCTGAACGAAATACTGCGCAAGGCGGCGCTGTTCCCTCAGACTGCCAGCGAAGTGGCGCTCTTCTCGCCCCAGGAACTGACGGGGGACCGCCTGAATGACCGCCTGTTCCTGCTCAGCTTCGACGGCGGCCCCAGCGTGATTCCCAGCAATACCGAAGCGCTGGCCACCTTCCTGCGCAAGCAGAAGCTGCATGGCCTGTTCTTCGTTCTCGGGCAGAACCTGCAGAACCGCCGCGACCGGCAGTCGCTGCAGGCGCTGCGGGACATGTATCGCGGGCAATGCGTCGGTACCCAGGGCTGGCAGTACCGTTCCCATGCGCAATGGAAGGACTGGGAGGACTCGGTGATTCGCGGGGTGGCGCGGGCGCAGAGCGATCTGCCGGAGCAGTACGTGCCGCTGTTCCGCCCGCCCTATGGGCAACGTCGTGCCGACAGCCCGGCCTTCTTCGCCAGTCAGAACCTCAGGGTCGCCCTGTGGGATATCGACGCCCAGGACCTCGGCGCACTGACCGCCGAGCAGTCGGCGCAGCGCACCCTGACCTTGATGCTGCTATGGCGTCGCGGCCTGATCCAGCTCAACGACAGCCAGCCCAAGGCCCTGGAAGTAGTGACCTGGCTGCTGACCAATACGGCACGAAGCGGGATCGGCTGGGAGGACTGCCGCGACTTCGCCGGGCAGTGATCGGACGGGGAGCGGTGAAAGGATTCAACGCAGTCCACTCCTGACTGTAGTCGGGGTTTCCCGGCTCGCCAAGGGCTATTCGTCAAAGCGAAAAATAAACTTCACCAACCGGTAAAAACGCTTTTTCCTGCAATGGTTTTTGCGGTATGTAGGAGTCAGACGGCCGAATCCTGCAGCCAGGTGGCGTCTCCAGGGACCTTCCTTATGCAGGTGCACTTCCCGCCCGTAACGACGCGGATACGGGAAGAACGGCGTCACTCTGCGATGCAGCCGTAGCGCATCGTGTAGCCCCACATAAGGTGACCGAGTATGGATGACCAAGGACGCACTTCTTCCTCCGACCAGCCAATCCTGTATGTGTTGGACACCAACGTCCTGATTCACGACCCCAATGCCCTGCTCAATTTCGAAGAACACCACGTCGCCATTCCCATGACGGTGCTGGAAGAACTCGACAAGCTCAAGACCGGCAAACATACAGTCGCCGCCGAATGCCGCCAGGCCATCCGCCTTATCGACCAGACCCTGGGCGATGCCACACCGTCCGATGTCGAGCTGGGTGTCCCCATCCAGCGCGGCAAGAGCGGTCCGAAGGGGTCGCTGTCGATCCTGATGACCGAGCGCACCGAACCCAATCGCCTGCTCCCTGAACACCTCAACGACAACATCATCATCAACCAGGTCCTGGACCTGCGCAGCAAGCACAAGCATCGCGACGTGGTGCTGGTGACCAAAGACATCAACATGCGCCTCAAGGCCCGCGCCTGCGGGATCGCCGCCGAGGACTACAGCACCGACCAACTGGTCGATGACGTCAGCCTGCTATCCAAGGGCTATCACTCGGTGACGGGCTCCTTCTGGGATCGCGTTGCGAAGGTCGAAACCCGTCAGGAGCGCGGCCGTACCTGGCATCGGGTGCAACTGATCGACAACCTGCCGGCGGTTCATGTCAACGAGTTCATCATCGATGAACAGGGCTTCGTTGGCTGGATCAAGGGCATCAAGGACAGCGAGCTGCTGCTCCTCGACCTGCACCAGGAGCCGCTGCTGCACCAGGAAGCCTGGGGCCTCAAGCCGCGTGACATCCACCAGGGCCTGGCGCTGTTCGCCTTGCTCGACCCGGATATCCACCTGGTCAACCTGACCGGCGCCGCCGGTTCCGGCAAGACCATCCTGGCGCTGGCAGCGGCGATCGAGCAGACCATGGTCAGCAAGCGCTACCGGCGCATCATCGCAACCCGCAGCGTGCAGGGCCTGGACCAGGAAATCGGCTTCCTGCCCGGCACCGAGGCGGAAAAGATGGAACCGTGGCTCGGCGCCATCACCGACAACCTCGAAGCCTTGCACATGGATGACGAGAGCACGCACGGCAGTGTCGAATACATTCTCGAAAGGGTCCCGTTGCAGTTCAAATCCCTGAACTACATCCGTGGGCGCAGCTTCCAGCAAAGCCTGATCCTCATCGACGAATGCCAGAACCTCACCCCGCACCAGATGAAAACCATCATCACCCGTGCCGGTGCAGGCTCCAAGGTGATCTGCCTGGGCAACCTGGCGCAGATCGACACCCCCTACCTCTCGGCCACCAGCTCGGGCCTGACCTACCTCACCGAGCGCTTCAAGGACTTCCCGAACGGAGTGCATATCACCTTGCAAGGGGTACCGCGGTCGATTCTGGCCGAATACGCCGAGTCGCATCTGTAAACGACAGCACCGGGCGGCCAAGCGCCGCCCGGCTTTTTTTCGCTGCCAGATCCTGACTCGCGGGTTTACAATCCCTACCCCCGATCAGGAGTTCCCTCTGTGCTGACTCATCTCGATTCCCAGGGCCGTGCCGCGATGGTCGATGTGACCGACAAGGCCGTGACCTTCCGCGAAGCCGTGGCCGAAGCGCGTGTGCGCATGCTGCCGCAGACCCTGAGCATGATCGTCGACGGTGCCCATCCCAAGGGCGATGTGTTCGCCGTGGCGCGTATCGCCGGCATCCAGGCGGCGAAGAAAACCAGTGATCTCATTCCGCTGTGCCATCCGCTGATGCTGACCGGGGTGAAGGTCGAGCTGAGCGCCGAGGGCAGCGACTGCGTGCATATCGTTGCGCGCTGCAAGCTGTCCGGGCAGACCGGGGTGGAAATGGAGGCGCTGACGGCGGCCAGCGTCGCCGCGCTGACTATCTATGACATGTGCAAGGCGGTGGACCGCGGCATGACCATCGAGAGCGTGCGTCTGCTGGAGAAACTCGGCGGCAAGAGCGGCCATTACCAGGCTGATGCGCAATGAAGATCAATGTCGTGTATTTCGCCCGCTACCGCGAGGTGCTGAGGCTCGATGGCGAAACGCTGGAAGGCGATTTCGCCCGTATCGAGGATGTGCGCCAGGCCCTGCTCGGCAAGGGCGAGGCCTATGCGGTGCTGGCCGGGCAGAACCTGATGTGCGCGCGCAACCAGGATCTGTGCAGGACGGACGAAACCCTTGCAGACGGCGACGAAGTGGCTTTCTTCCCGCCGGTTACCGGAGGTTGAGATGAGCGTCAGGGTACAGGCTGCGCCTTTCGACCCGGGAGCGGAAACCAATGCCATGCATGCGGCCAATGTCGGTGTTGGCGCGGTGGTGGCGTTTGTCGGCTATGTCCGCGATTTCAATGATGGGCTTGATGTGGCCGGGATGTTTCTCGAGCACTACCCGGGCATGACCGAAAAGGCCCTGGGCAAGATCGTGACCGAGGCCGGGCAGCGCTGGCCGTTGCTCAAGGTCGAGGTACTGCACCGGGTCGGGGCTCTGCAGCCAGGCGAGCCGATCGTCTTCGTCGGCGTCGCCAGCGCCCATCGCCAGGCGGCGTTCGACGCCTGCAATTTCATCATGGACTACCTCAAGACCCGGGCACCGTTCTGGAAGAAGGAGCAGACCAGCGAAGGGGAGCGCTGGGTCGAGGGCAAGCAGAGCGATACCGACGCGGCGGGGCGTTGGTAGACAGCACTTCTGAAAACCATGCAAAACCCTGTGGGAGCTGGCAAGCCAGCTCCCACAGGGTTTTGTGTTGTTCTCGCAATTGAGGTTGTTGTGTTTCCATACGATAAAGTCCAGTATGGATTAACAAGTACAAATAACCACGGGCCGTCGCGCCCGACTCCTTTCCTCTGTCTTGTCACCCCCAACACAACAACGAGCGAGAGAGCCCCATCATGAAGACCACCCACCTGATCGCCGGCCTGGCCCTCGGCCTGCTGGCCAGCAGCCCGCTGTTCGCCGCGGAAAAGACCCTGCGCATCGGCATCGAGGCGGCCTATCCACCGTTCGCCTACAAGACCCCGGACGGTAATATCGCCGGCTTCGACTACGACATCGGCAACGCCCTGTGCGCCGAGATGAAGGTCGAGTGCAAGTGGACCGAACAGGAATACGATGGCCTGATCCCATCGCTGAAGGTGAAGAAGATCGACGCCGCGCTGTCTTCGATCACCATCACCGAGGAACGCAAGAAATCCGTGGACTTCACCCACAAGTACTACTTCACCGGGGCGCGCCTGGCGATGAAGGAGGGCAGCCAGGTCGATGACCAGTACGAAGCCCTGAAAGGCAAGCGCATCGGCGTGCAGCGGGCGACCACCACCGACCGTTATGTCACTGCGGTGCTGGTACCCAAGGGCGTTGAAGTGGTGCGCTACACCACCAACGAAGAAATCTTCATGGACATGGCCTCGGGCCGGCTCGACGGCGTTTTCGCCGACACCATCCCGCTGCAGTTGGGCTTCCTCGAGAGTGACAAGGGCAAGGGCTTCGCGTTCGTCGGCCCGGAACTGAAGGATCCCAAGTTCGTCGGTGAAGGCGCCGGTATCGCCGTGCGCAAGGGCAATACCGAGCTGGTTGGGGAATTGAACAAGGCCATCGATGCGATTCGCGCCAATGGCGAGTACCAGAAGATCCAGGCCAAGTACTTCAAGACCGATATCTACGGCGACTGATCTGTCGCCCCAAGCCAGGGCCTGACGCTGTTCAGGCCTTGAGCTCCTTCAGGTGCTTGTACACCGTCGCCCGCCCCATGTTCAGCACATTGGCCACATAGTTGGCCGCACTCTTGCCCTTGAACGCGCCTTCGGCATGCAGGGCCAGGACCAGCTCGCGCTTGTGATCGCGGGTGAGCAGGTTGAGGCTGAGCTGACGCTGGCGCAGCCAGCTGTTGAGAAAGGTGTTGATGCGTTCCTGCCAATCATCGCGGAACAGTGATTCCGGCTGTGGAATCAGCTTGCCCGGCGAAAGGAACAGGTCCAGTGCCGCCTTGACGTTCTCGAACAGGGAAATGTTCAGGTTGATGCACAGCACCGCCAGCGGCTGGCCCGACGGGTCGCGCAGTACGGTGCTCAGCGAGCGGATCTTCTGGCCGTCCCAGTTGAGCTTTTCATAAGGGCCGATATTGGTTTCTTCGGTGCCCTCCTCGAACATGTCTTCCAGCGCGGCGTCGTCGCCGATCTCGCGCTTGGACAGGTTGTTGGCGATGTAGTCGATCTTCTGCGTGCGCAGGTCGTGCAGGACCACTTCGGCGTGGGGGAAGAACAAGGTGGCGATGGCATCGGCGATCGCCCGGTAGTTCTGCAGGAATGGATCGGGGCTGGACATTCTGGCGGGCTCCGCGATGGGGTCGGCGCCCTTGGTGCAGGGCGCTGGGAGTTTGCCGCAAACGGCCGGAGGAGTCACCCGCCGAGGCGCGCGGGTGACAGTTGTGCGGCGCTCAGGCCGAAGCCACGCAATTCGGCCGGCAATTCTTCCCCACGCACCAGGGCGGCGCTGGCCTGGCCCATGGCCGGCGAGGTCTGGATGCCATAGCCACCTTGTGCGGCGACCCAGAACAGGCCGCTCACCAAGGGATCGAAGCCGGCCACCAGGTCGCCGTCGGCAACGAAGCTGCGCAGCCCGGCCCAGGTGCGGAAGGGGCGGCGGATCGTCAGGGTGGTGGCTTCCTCGATCTGGTAGATGCCCAGGGCGATGTCCAGCTCTTCCGGCTGTACATCGTGGGGCTCGACCGGGTCGGCGTTGCACGGCGAGCCCAGGAGCATGCCGGCGTCGGGCTTCATGTAGAACGACTCGTCCAGGCTGACCAGCATCGGCCAGGCGTGGGTGTCGATGCCTGCCGGCGCTTCGAAGATGAACGCGGCGCGGCGCTTTGGCTGCAGGCCCAGCGGCCTGGCGCCGGCCAGTTCACCGATCCTGTCGGCCCAGCCCCCGGCGGCATTGATCAGCACCGGGGCGCGGAACTGGCCGCGTGAGGTTTCGACAAGCCACTGACCCTGCGCATCCTTGCCCAGGCCCAGCACTTCGCAATCGCCATGGATCTCGCCTTGCTGGCGGCGGATGCCGCGCAAGTAGCCCTGGTGCAGGCCGTCGGTATCGATATCGCTGGCGCTGGGGTCGTAAAGGGCGCCGTGGACCTTTTCCCGCTTGAGCACCGGAATCCGCGCACAGGCTTCATCGGCGTCGAGCAACTGTATGTCCGGCACGCAGGCGCGGGCACTTTCGAACTGGCGCTGGAGTTCTTCGGCATCGCCTTCGAAGTCCACGGTCATCTCGCCGCGCGGGGTCAGTAGCGGGTGGTCGGCGAAGCCGGTGGGTGGCTGGTCGAAGAAGGCCCGGCTGGCGAGGGTCAGGGCGCGTACCTGTGGCGTGCCGTAGGCAGCGGTGTAGAGCGCCGCCGAGCGACCGGTGGAGTGATAGCCCGGCAGGGTTTCGCGCTCCAGCAGCAGGACCTTGCCGTGGGGCGCCAGCCAGTAACCGGTGGACGCGCCGGCAATGCCGGCGCCGATGATGATGTAGTCGGCCTGTTGCATGACAGTCTCCGCGACTCAGTGGCTGCACTGCAGATGGTAGAGGGCATTGGCCAGGGCGATGTCTTCCAGGCCGAGGCCGATGGAACGGAAGAACGCGTGGCGCTTGTATTCGGGGCGGGCGGCATGGCCGCTGACCAGCTCCGGCAGGTCGCCGACGATGGCGGCCTGGTTCCAGCCATGCTGTTCGGCGGCCAGGCGCATTTCGCCGGCGTTGCCCGGGGTGGTCTTGCGGTAGTCGCAGTAGACGTCCATCGCTGCCAGGCTGGCCGGTGGTACTTCGTGGGCGCGTACGGCGTTGGTGCTGATCGAGGTGATCAGCGCCGGTTTGCTCAGCTTGGCCGGGTCGATCACCGGCTTGGCCGAAGAGGTGCAAAGCAGAATCACATCGGCGTCGTGCAGCGCGCTATCGAGGTCATCATGCAGGTCCAGGCGGCTGTCCAGGGCGAGAAAGGCGTTGCGCTGCTCGGCGCTTTTGCCTCGCAAGGAGGGCGAGTACAGGCGGATGTCCTGCCATTCGCGCAATTCGCTGACGTAATGCAAATGGGCGAGGGCGATCGGACCGCTGCCGATGATGGCCAGGCGCCGGGCGTCGGCCGGGGCCAGGGTATCCACCGCAACGGCGGTGGTCGCGGCGGTACGCGCCGTGGTCAGTTCGCCGGCGTCGCAGAGCAGCAGGGGCTGGCCGCTGTCCATCGACATCAGCAAGGTCCAGGCGGTCACCAGCGGCCCCTGGTCGCGGACGATGTAGGGAGACGTCTTGACGCCATAGACCCGTTCTTCGGCGAGCACGCCGCCGTAGTTGATGAAATCGCCCTGGCCGGCGGGAAACTCCACCAGTTGCTGTGGCGGTTGCACCGCCTGGCCTGCGGCCAGGTCGCGGAACAGGTCGCGCAGCACCCGGGGTACATCCACCCGGGCGAGCAGTTGGCGGGCTTGCTGCTGATCGATGACTAGAGGCGCGGCCATTGGGGAACTCCGGGTCTGGTTTATAAACTAATTTTTCCATTATGGACTTTTAGTTTAAGTATTTTCCATCCCCAGGGGCTGAAATTTGTGGTGTTGCTGGTGGCCCTATCGCTGGCAAGCCAGCTCCCACAGACCCCCCCGTGGGAGCTGGCTTGCCAGCGATAGGGCCACCAGCATCACCACAAATCTCCAGGCATAAAAAAACGCAGTCCGAAGACTGCGTTCCTTGAAATCACCCGTGCTTCTTCGGCACCGGCTTGAGCAACTCGGTCGGTGGCATCTCGCAACTGATCTTGCGCCCGAGCAGTTCCTCGATCGCCGGCAATTGGTAGGAATCGTCCTCGCCGGCAAAGCTGATCGATACCCCGCTGGTCCCGGCCCGGCCGGTGCGGCCGATGCGGTGCACGTAGTCGTCCGGATCTTCCGGCAGGGTGAAGTTGATCACGTGGCTGATGCCATCGATGTGAATGCCGCGACCGGCGACGTCGGTGGCGACCAGCACGGTGATGCGGCCTTCGCGGAAGTTCTCCAGGGTGCGAATGCGCTTGTGCTGCGGCACGTCACCGGACAGCTGCGCAGCGTTGACACCGTCGCGCACCAGGCGCTCTTCGATCCGTCGCACTTCGTCCTTGCGGTTGGCGAAGACGATGACCCGTTCCCACTTGTTCTCGGTGACCAGGTTGTACAGCAGTTTGTACTTGTCGCTGCCGGCAACGGCGTAGACATGTTGCTCCACGGTTTCGCTGGCGACGTTCTCCGGCTCGATCTCGACGATGGCCGGATTGGTGGTCCATTGCTTGGCCAGGTTCATCACGTCTTCGGTGAAGGTGGCCGAGAACAGAAGCGTCTGGCGCTCGCTCTTGGGCGGGGTCTGGCGAATGATCTGGCGCACCTGCGGAATGAAGCCCATGTCGAGCATGCGGTCGGCTTCGTCCAGCACCATCACCTCGACCATGTCCAGGTGCACTTCGCCACGCTGGTTGAAGTCCAGCAGGCGGCCCGGGGTGGCGACGAGGATGTCGCAGTGGCGGGCTTCGAGGGCCTTGAGCTGCTTGTCGTAGTCCATGCCCCCGACGAAGGTCATCACGTTGAGGCCGGTGTACTTGGTCAGCGCCGCGGCATCCTTGGCGATCTGCACCACCAGCTCGCGGGTCGGGGCAATGATCAGTGCCCGCGGCTCGCCCATGTAGCGCTCCTTGGGCGGCGGGGTCTGCTGCAGCTGGGTGATGATCGAGATCAGGAAGGCCGCGGTCTTGCCGGTGCCGGTCTGGGCCCGGCCGATTGCATCCTGGCCGCGCAGGGTGAACCCCAGCACCTGGGCCTGGATCGGCGTGCAATAGGGGAAGCCGAGGTCGTGGATGGCATGCATCAGCTCCGGCGAGAGCTTGAAATCATGGAAGCGGGTCTTGCCTTCCTGCGGCTCGACCACGAAATCTTCCAGCTTCCAGGTCGAGGCCTGGGGCTTCGGCTTGCGTTCGCGGCGCGGCTTGGCGGCAGGCTGGCTGCGTGCAGGCTTGGCCGCCTCCGTGGTCTCTGCGCGGGCTGGCGTTTCGGCTTTGCGCTGGTCGACGGCGGGCGGTGCGGGAGCGGGAGTCGGGGCAGGTGGCTGCATCACGGGGGCAGCGCTTTCGGCGACGAGTTGCTCAACCTCGCCTTTGCCGAACATCTTCTTGAGTGCTTTGAGCACGATCTTCTCATCGATTGGTTAAGGAATGTACGCCGGGCAGTGTAATGCAAGATTCGGGCTCGGCGTAGTGGATTGATCCGACAACTACAGGTAATGCGACTTTCAGCGCAGACGCTGGCTCAGCCAGTCGAAGATGTCGCGGATTTCGTCCTGTACTACTTCGTGCTCCATCGGGTACTCCAGCCAGTTGACGCTGACACCCCAGTGCTTGAGGTACTCGAACGCGGTTCTGCCCATGGCCGGGAGCACCACCGGGTCATTTATGCCGTGCAGGCACAGCGCCGGGATGCGCTGCTGGCTGGCGGTAAGCTGGGTGTCGTCCTTGAAGGTCGGCGCATAGGTGGACAGTGCCAGCACGCCTCCGAGCGCGCCTTGCCACCTTATATAGGCGGTATGCAGCACCACCGCGCCGCCCTGGGAGAAGCCGGCAAGGAAGATCCGGCTCGGGTCGATGCCGGCGGCGCGCTGCCCTTCGATCAGACCGATGACCTGCTCGGCGGACTCTTCCAGTTGCGCCTCGTCTATGGCCCGGGCCGGGCTCATGGCCTTGATGTCGTACCAGCTGGGCATTTCATAGCCGCCGTTGATCGTCACCGCGCGGCTTGGTGCCTGGGGCATAACGAAACGGGTGGTGAGCAGATGTTCCTGCAACATCTCGGCAACCGGCATGAAGTCGTAGCGATCGGCCCCCAGCCCGTGCAACCAGATCACACAGGCGTCGGCGGTCTTCTGGGGTTCGAGAATCAAAGGGTTGGTCATGACTGCTCCGAAGTAGTGCACGCGATCTCAATGCGGTGCATGAAAAAAAGGCACGCGAGGGCCACGGGGAAAAAAGATGTCGCATTGCTATAACTTTGCCAGTTGCCAAAGGCTGAACCGCTTTAGCCAAGCGATGTGGTACGCGCTTTGCTACACCCCCTTCGACATGATGTGGCGTGTTTCCTCGGTAACACCTCCTCATGGGAAAACCAAGGCTGTCACAGAACAGCGAATTGCGCCAATTGACCCAATAACAAGCCGAAACGGGTCGGATGCGCCTCATAAGGGTGCGGTGCAAGCCGGCTCAACACAATAAGAGCGAACTGGAGGTTTTAATGAAGATGTTGAAGTCCACCCTGGCAGTCATGACGGCTGCCGCAGCGCTGGGCCTGAGTTCCTTTGCCCAGGCGGGTGCAACCCTGGATGCGGTGCAGAAGAAAGGCTTTGTACAGTGTGGGGTCAGTGACGGTCTGCCGGGCTTCTCGGTGCCGGACGCCAAGGGCACCATCGTCGGCATCGACGCTGACGTCTGCCGCGCCGTGGCCGCCGCAGTGTTCGGCGATGCGACCAAGGTCAAGTTCAGCCAGCTGAACGCCAAGGAGCGTTTCACCGCGCTGCAGTCCGGTGAAGTCGACGTGCTGTCGCGCAATACCACCTGGACCAGCTCGCGCGATGCCGGCATGGGCCTGGTGTTCGCCGGTGTCACCTACTACGACGGCATCGGCTTCCTGGTGAACAAGAAGCTCGGCGTTTCCAGCGCCAAGGAGCTGGACGGTGCAACCATCTGCATCCAGGCCGGTACCACCACCGAACTGAACGTCTCCGACTACTTCCGTGCCAACGGCCTGAAGTACACCCCGATCACCTTCGACACGTCCGACGAAAGCGCCAAGTCGCTTGAATCCGGCCGTTGCGACGTGCTGACCTCGGACAAGTCGCAGCTCTACGCACAACGCTCCAAGCTGGCCTCGCCGACCGACTACGTCGTTCTGCCTGAAACCATCTCCAAGGAACCGCTGGGCCCCGTCGTGCGCAAAGGCGACGAAGAGTGGTTCTCCATCGTGCGCTGGACCCTGTTCGCCATGCTCAACGCCGAAGAGGCGGGCGTCACCTCGAAGAACGTCGAGGCTGAAGCCAAGTCGACCAAGAACCCGGACGTGGCCCGTATGCTCGGCGCCGACGGTGAGTACGGCAAGGACCTGAAACTGCCGAAGGACTGGGTCGTACAGATCGTCAAGCAAGTGGGCAACTACGGCGAAGTGTTCGAGAAGAACCTTGGCAAGAGCACCCCGCTGCAGATCGACCGCGGCCTGAACGCCCTGTGGAACAACGGCGGCATCCAGTACGCGCCTCCGGTGCGCTGATCGGGTCGGCCCGCGGTGACGTTGCTGTCACCGCGGGCCGTAGCGTTTCTTCTCTTCGGGGCCTTTCATGCACAATCCACCCAGGGGCTTGTCCCTTAGCGATCCACGCGTTCGCGCGTGGCTGTTCCAGATCCTCACGATAGTCTTCGTGGTCGGTCTGGGCTGGTATCTGTTCCACAACACCCAGACCAACCTGCAACACCGGGGCATCACCTCGGGCTTCGACTTCCTCGAGCGCAGCGCCGGCTTCGGCATCGCCCAGCATCTGATTCCCTACACCGAATCCGATTCCTATGCACGGGTCTTCGTCATCGGCCTGCTCAACACGCTGCTGGTGACCTTCATCGGTATCATCCTCGCGACCTTGCTCGGCTTCATCATCGGTGTGGCGCGGCTGTCGCCGAACTGGATGATCAACAAGCTGGCCACCGTCTACGTCGAGACCTTCCGCAACATTCCGCCGCTCCTGCAGATCCTCTTCTGGTATTTCGCGGTGTTCCTGACCCTGCCGGGGCCACGGGGCAGCATCAACATCAACGACACCTTCTTCATCAGCAACCGCGGGCTGAACATGCCCGGGGCCTCGCTGGCCGAAGGTTTCTGGCCGTTCGCGGTAGCGGTGCTGCTGGCGATCGTCGCCGTGGTCGCCATGGTGCGCTGGGCCAATCGCCGCTTCGAGGCCACCGGCGAGCCGTTCCACAAGTTCTGGGCCGCCGTAGGCCTGCTGCTGCTGATTCCGGGCCTGAGCGTGCTGCTGTTCGGCAACCCGCTGAGCTGGGAACTGCCGGAGTTGAAAGGCTTCAACTTCGCCGGTGGCTGGGTGCTGATTCCCGAGCTGCTGGCGCTGACCCTGGCGCTGACCATCTACACCGCGGCGTTCATTGCCGAGATCGTCCGTTCCGGGATCCGCTCGGTGAGCCACGGCCAGACCGAAGCGGCGCGCTCCCTGGGCCTGCGCGAAGGGCCGACCCTGCGCAAGGTGATCATTCCCCAGGCCATGCGGGTGATCATTCCGCCGCTGACCAGCCAATACCTGAACCTGGCGAAGAACTCCTCGCTGGCTGCCGGTATCGGTTACCCGGAAATGGTTTCGCTGTTCGCCGGCACCGTGCTCAACCAGACCGGGCAGGCCATCGAGGTGATAGCCATCACCATGAGCGTGTACCTGGCCATCAGCATCAGCATTTCCCTGCTGATGAACTGGTACAACAAGCGCATTGCGCTGATCGAGCGGTAAGGAGACGCGCATGAGTACCCATGTTTTCAAACCCGACATGCCGCCACCGGTGAAGACCGTCGGTGTCGTCGCCTGGCTGCGGGCCAACCTGTTCTCCAGCTGGCTCAACACCCTGCTGACCCTGTTCGCCATCTACCTGGTCTGGCTGATCGTGCCGCCCTTGCTGCAATGGTCGATCTTCGACGCCAACTGGGTCGGCACGACCCGCGCCGACTGTACCAAGGAGGGCGCCTGCTGGGTGTTCGTCCAGCAGCGCTTCGGCCAGTTCATGTATGGCTATTACCCCACCGAGCTGCGCTGGCGCGTTGACCTGACGGTGTGGCTGGCAGTGATCGGCGCGGCGCCGCTGTTCATCTCGCGCTTCCCGCGCAAAGCGGTCTACGGCCTGTGCTTCCTCGTCGCCTACCCGATCATCGCCTACACCCTGCTGCATGGTGGCCTGGGCATGACCACGGTACCCACCAGCCAGTGGGGCGGCCTGATGCTGACCCTGGTGATCGCTACCGTGGGCATCGTCGGCGCCTTGCCGCTGGGCATCCTGCTGGCGCTTGGCCGGCGTTCGAAGATGCCGGCGGTAAAGGTGGTCTGCGTGACCTTCATCGAGTTCTGGCGCGGCGTGCCGTTGATCACCGTGCTGTTCATGTCCTCGGTGATGCTTCCGCTGTTCCTGCCCGAGGGCATGAGCTTCGACAAGCTGCTGCGCGCCATGATCGGGGTGATCCTGTTCCAGTCGGCCTATATCGCCGAGGTGGTGCGCGGTGGCCTGCAGGCCATTCCCAAGGGCCAGTACGAAGCCGCCGCCGCCATGGGCCTGGGCTACTGGCGCGCCATGGGCCTGGTGATCCTGCCGCAGGCCCTGAAGCTGGTGATTCCCGGCATCGTCAACACCTTCATTGCCCTGTTCAAGGACACCAGCCTGGTGATCATCATCGGCCTGTTCGACCTGCTCAACAGCGTCAAGCAGGCGGCTGCCGACCCCAAATGGCTGGGCATGGCGACCGAGGGCTACGTGTTCGCGGCCCTGGTGTTCTGGATTTTCTGTTTCGGTATGTCCCGCTACTCCATGCATCTGGAGCGCAAGCTGGATACAGGCCACAAGCGTTAGGAGAGATTTTGATGAGCGAAGCGATCAAACAGCCTGTTGGCCCTGAAGGCATTATCCAGATGCAGGGCGTGAACAAGTGGTACGGCCAGTTCCACGTGCTCAAGGACATCAACCTGAATGTGCGCCAGGGCGAGCGTATCGTCCTGTGCGGGCCGTCCGGCTCGGGCAAGTCCACCACCATCCGTTGCCTCAACCGTCTGGAAGAGCACCAGCAGGGCCGCATCGTGGTGGATGGCGTGGAACTGACCAACGACCTCAAGCAGATCGAGGCGATCCGCCGTGAAGTCGGCATGGTGTTCCAGCACTTCAACCTGTTCCCGCACCTGACCATCCTGCAGAACTGCACCCTGGCCCCGATGTGGGTCCGCAAGATGCCCAAGCGCAAGGCCGAGGAAATCGCCATGCACTATCTGGAGCGGGTACGGATTCCGGAGCAGGCGCACAAATTCCCGGGGCAGTTGTCCGGTGGCCAGCAGCAGCGCGTGGCAATCGCCAGGGCGCTGTGCATGAAACCGAAGATCATGCTGTTCGACGAGCCGACCTCGGCACTCGACCCGGAGATGGTCAAGGAAGTGCTGGATACCATGGTCAGCCTGGCGGAAGACGGCATGACCATGCTCTGCGTGACCCACGAGATGGGCTTCGCCCGGACCGTGGCGAACCGGGTGATCTTCATGGACAAGGGGGAGATCGTCGAGCAGGCGGCACCGGATGACTTCTTCGACCGGCCGCAGAATGACCGGACCAAGTTGTTCCTGAGTCAGATCCTGCATTGATTGAAGTGGCTGGCAGACTCTGGTTTGCCAGCCATTCTTGTGTTGTTTTGAGGGCCTAATCGCTGGCAAGCCAGCTCCCACAGGTATCGCATAACCTGTGGGAGCTGGCTTGCCAGCGATTAGGCCCTCAAGAGCAATAAGACTCCTGGATCAGTTCTCTTCTTCCTTCACCACCGGCGCCGGTGGTGGCCGCAGCCCGACCTCGGCTACCAGCTTCAACTGCTTGCCATTGCGCATGACCTCGATGGCCACCTTCTCGCTCGGCTTGATCCGTGCCACCTGGTTCATCGAGCGCCGACCGTCCCCGGCCGGTTCGCCGTTGATACTCAGGATCACGTCACCCAGTTGCAAGCCAGCCCTTTGTGCCGGCCCGTCGCGGAAAATCCCCGCGACCACGATACCCGGGCGGCCCTTCATGCCGAACGACTCCGCCAGTTCCTCGCTCAGCGGCTGTACTTCAAGGCCCAGCCAGCCGCGAATCACCTGGCCATGCTCGATGATCGACTTCATCACCTCCAGCGCCAGCTTGGTAGGGATCGCGAAACCAATGCCCTGGGAGCCGCCCGATTTGGAGAAGATCGCCGTATTGATCCCGGTCAGGTTGCCGTTGGCGTCCACCAGCGCACCGCCGGAGTTGCCCGGGTTGATCGCAGCGTCGGTCTGGATGAAGTCCTCGTAGTTGTTCAGGCCCAACTGGTTGCGGCCGGTGGCGCTGATGATGCCCATGGTCACGGTCTGGCCTACGCCGAAGGGGTTGCCGATGGCCAGGGCGACATCGCCGATGCGGATGGTGTCGGAGCGTCCGATGGTGATCGCCGGCAGGTTCTTCAGGTCGATCTTCAGCACCGCCAGGTCGGTTTCCGGGTCGCTGCCGATGACCCGGGCCAGGGTTTCACGACCGTCCTTGAGCGCCACCACGATCTGGTCGGCGCCGGCGGTCACGTGGTTGTTGGTCAGCAGATAGCCTTCCGGGCTCATGATCACCGCCGAACCCAGGCTCGACTCCCAGCGGCGCTGCTTGGGCAGGTTGTCGCCGAAGAAGCGGCGGAACTGCGGATCCTCGAACAATGGATGGGCGGACTTGTTGACCACCTTAGTGGTGTACAGGTTGGCAACGGCCGGCGCTGCGTGGGTCACCGCGTCGGCGTAGGACACCGGGCCCTGGACCACATTGGTGGTCTGCGGTGCCTGTTGCAGGTTGACGTCCTGGCTGGGCAGGCCGACCCACTCGGGAAAACGCTGGATGACCAGCATGGCGATCAGCACGCCGGTGAACAGCGGCCAGCCGAAGTAACGCAGAGCCTTGAACATTTAACGCATCCTGGGGGAGTTGGCCCGAGCCGGTGACGCTATGGGGAAAGTGGTTTGAAGCGCGCGATGATACTTCGGCAAGCACCCGGCAGGAACCGCTAAATCACTCGGCGAGCGATGCCTGCCACCGAGTGCCCCGGGGCATTGCCGGCGGTTTCCCCGAAACCGTCGACGGCCCATAATGGCCGGCATTATACGGGGCCTTGCGCCGCGCTGAACTGCTGAATTGAGGAGTCTTTCCATGGCTGTTGCCCTGACTACCCTGGTCGAGGAAGCCGACCGTTATCTCGGTAGTGCAAAAATCCAGGATTACTGCCCTAACGGCCTGCAGGTCGAGGGGCGCCCGCAGGTGACCCGCATCGTCAGCGGCGTTACCGCCAGCCAGGCACTGCTGGACGCGGCGGTTGAGGCGGGAGCGGACCTGGTGCTGGTGCATCACGGCTATTTCTGGAAAGGCGAGAACCCGTGCATCACCGGGATGAAGCAGCGGCGCCTGAAAACCCTGCTCAAGCACGACATCAGCCTGCTGGCCTACCACCTGCCGCTGGACGTGCACCCGGAGGTGGGCAACAACGTGCAGTTGGCCCGGCAACTGGACATCACCGTCGAAGGCCCGCTGGATCCGGCCAACCCGCGCGTGGTGGGGCTGGTCGGTTCGCTGGCCGAGCCGGTGTCGGCCCGTGACTTCGCCCGTCGGGTCAGTGAAGTCATGGGGCGCGAGCCGCTGCTGGTCGAGGGCGAGGACGTCATCCGCCGGGTGGGCTGGTGCACCGGCGGCGGCCAGGGCTATATCGACCAGGCGATCGAGGCGGGTGTGGACCTGTTCATCAGCGGCGAAGCGTCCGAGCAGACCTACCACAGCGCCCGGGAGAACGGCATCAGCTTCATCGCTGCCGGCCACCACGCGACCGAGCGCTACGGCGTCCAGGCGCTTGGCGATTACCTGGCCCGGCGTTTTGCCCTGGAGCATCTGTTCATCGACTGCCCCAACCCTGTGTGAGCCCAAACGGTCGGGCATATCCATAGATTGTTTCGTTCTAGCCACCCTCCTAAATAGAAGCGGGCGCTGTGATAGAGTGGCCCGCTCGAACACGGCCCGTTTGGCCGTCCACAAGATCGTTTTTCCCGTGAGTAGCCATGGTCGACAAACTGACGCATTTGAAACAGCTGGAGGCGGAAAGCATCCACATCATTCGTGAGGTGGCCGCCGAGTTCGACAACCCGGTGATGCTTTACTCCATTGGCAAGGATTCGGCCGTGATGCTGCATCTGGCACGCAAGGCCTTCTTCCCTGGCAAGCTGCCGTTTCCTGTGATGCACGTCGACACCCAATGGAAATTCCAGGAGATGTACCGCTTCCGCGACAAGATGGTCGAGGAAATGGGCCTGGAGCTGATCACCCACGTCAACCCCGAAGGTGTGGCGCAGGGCATCAACCCGTTCACCCACGGCAGCTCCAAGCACACCGACATCATGAAGACCCAGGGCCTCAAGCAGGCGCTGGACAAGCACGGCTTCGACGCCGCCTTCGGTGGCGCGCGCCGCGACGAAGAGAAGTCGCGGGCCAAGGAACGCGTATATTCCTTCCGCGACAGCAAGCACCGCTGGGACCCGAAGAACCAGCGTCCGGAGCTGTGGAACGTCTACAACGGCAAGGTCAACAAGGGCGAGTCGATTCGCGTGTTCCCCCTGTCGAACTGGACCGAGCTGGACATCTGGCAATACATCTATCTCGAAGGCATCCCGATCGTGCCGCTGTACTTCGCCGCCGAGCGTGAAGTCATCGAGAAGAACGGCACCCTGATCATGATCGACGACGATCGTATCCTCGAGCACCTGAGCGACGAGGAAAAAGCCCGCATCGTCAAGAAGAAGGTGCGTTTCCGTACCCTCGGCTGCTACCCGTTGACGGGTGCCGTCGAGTCGGAGGCCGAGACCCTGACGGACATCATTCAGGAAATGCTCCTGACCCGTACGTCCGAACGCCAGGGCCGTGTCATCGACCACGATGGCGCCGGTTCCATGGAAGACAAGAAACGCCAAGGCTACTTCTAATTTCAGGGTTACTCCATGTCGCACCAATCTGATCTGATCAGCGAGGACATCCTCGCCTACCTGGCCCAGCACGAGCGCAAGGAACTCCTGCGTTTCCTCACCTGCGGCAACGTCGACGACGGCAAGAGCACCCTGATCGGTCGCCTGCTGCACGATTCGAAGATGATCTACGAGGACCACCTCGAGGCCATCACCCGTGACTCGAAGAAAGTCGGCACCACCGGCGAAGAGGTCGATCTGGCACTGCTGGTCGACGGCCTGCAGGCCGAGCGCGAGCAGGGCATCACCATCGATGTCGCCTACCGCTACTTCTCCACCGCCAAGCGCAAGTTCATCATCGCCGACACCCCGGGCCACGAGCAGTACACCCGCAACATGGCCACCGGCGCCTCCACCTGCGACCTGGCGATCATCCTCGTTGACGCCCGCTATGGTGTGCAGACCCAGACCCGCCGGCACAGCTACATCGCCTCGCTGCTGGGTATCAAGCACATCGTGGTCGCCGTCAACAAGATGGACCTGAAGGGCTTCGACGAGCAGGTCTTCGAGTCGATCAAGGCCGACTACCTGAAGTTCGCCGAAGGCATCCAGCTCAAGCCGAGCAGCCTGCACTTCGTGCCGATGTCGGCGCTCAAGGGCGACAACGTGGTCAACCGCAGCGAGCGTTCGCCGTGGTACACCGGCCCTGCGCTGATGGAAATCCTCGAGACCGTCGAAGTCGCCGCCGACCGCAACTTCACCGACCTGCGTTTCCCGGTGCAGTACGTCAACCGTCCGAACCTGAACTTCCGCGGCTTCGCCGGTACCATCGCCAGCGGTCTGGTGCACAAGGGTGATGAAGTGGTGGTCCTGCCGTCGGGCAAGAGCAGCCGGGTAAAGTCCATCGTCACCTTCGAAGGCGAACTGGAAAGCGCGGGTCCTGGCCAGGCCGTGACCCTGACCATGGAAGACGAGATCGACATCTCCCGCGGCGATCTGTTGGTCCATGCCGACAACGTACCGCCGGTGACCGACCAGTTCGACGCCATGCTGGTATGGATGTCCGAGGAGCCGATGCTTCCGGGCAAGAAGTACGACATCAAGCGCGCCACCAGCTATGTGCCGGGCTCGATTGCCAGCATCACCCACAAGGTCGATGTGAACACCCTCGAGCAGGGCGCTGCCAGCGCGCTGCAACTGAACGAGATCGGCCGGGTCAAGGTGGCCCTCGACGCTTCGATCGCCCTGGACGGTTACGACAGCAACCGCACCACCGGCGCCTTCATCGTCATCGACCGCCTGACCAACGGCACCGTCGGCGCCGGCATGATCATCGCCCCGCCAGTCCTGCCGCACGGCAGCACCGGCCAGCATGGCAAGCAGGCCCACGTTTCCACCGAGGAGCGTGCCCTGCGCTTCGGCCAGCAACCGGCCACCGTGCTGTTCAGCGGCCTGTCGGGCGCTGGCAAGAGCACCCTGGCCTATGCCGTCGAACGCAAGCTGTTCGACATGGGCCGTGCGGTCTACGTACTGGATGGCCAGAACCTGCGTCATGACCTGAACAAGGGCCTGCCGCAGGACCGCGCCGGTCGTACCGAGAACTGGCGTCGTGCCGCGCATGTGGCGCGTCAGTTCAACGAAGCCGGCCTGCTGACCCTGGCCGCGTTCGTCGCGCCGGATGCCGAAGGCCGCGAACAGGCCAAGGCGCTGATCGGCAAGGACCGTCTGGTCACCGTCTACGTCCAGGCCTCGCCGCTGGCCTGCCGCGAACGTGACCCGCAAGGCCTGTACGCCGCCGGCGGCGACAACATCCCGGGCGAAAGCTTCCCGTACGATGTGCCGCAGGATGCCGACCTGGTGATCGATACCCAATCCACCAGCGTGGAAGAGGGCGTGAAGCAGGTGCTGGATGTGCTGCGCACGCGTGGTGCGATCTAAGCGTCCCGGCTGACAACAGAAACCCCGCTTCGGCGGGGTTTCTGTTTTCTGGCGTGATGGCCTCATCGCTGGCAAGCCAGCTTCCACAGGGTTCAGCGGCGCCGCAGGCCCTGTGGGAGCTGGCTTGCCAGCGATGAGGCACGGATGAGCGCCACAGCATTCAGATGTGTTTCTCCGACACCGGAATCACCCGCTTCTCCTTCACCGCCTTGTACGAAAAACTCGAATAGATCTCCTTCACCCCCGGCAGCGACTGCAAGGTTTCCCGAGCGAACTCCCCGAACGACTCCAGATCCCGAGCCAGCACCTCCAGCAGAAAGTCGTAACGCCCTGAAATGTTATGGCAGGCGACAATCTCCGGAATCTCCATCAGCCGTTGCTCGAAAGCCCGGGCCATGTCCTTGGTATGCGAATCCATCATGATGCTGACGAAGGCGGTCACCCCGAAGCCCAGCGCCTTGGGTGAAAGGATCGCCTGATAGCCGGTGATATGCCCGCTTTCCTCCAGTTGCTTGACCCGCCGCCAACACGGCGACGTGGTCAGGGCCACGCTGTCGGCCAGCTCGGAGATGGTCAGGCGCGCGTTGTCCTGCAGGGCGCCGAGCAGGGCGCGATCGGTGCGGTCAAGCGCATTGGGCAGGATTTGCCCTGATTTCAGCGGATCGTGGAGTTTCATGCCCGGAGATCCCCGTGGTGGTGGTCATATTTGGAAAAATATTAGTTCATCGCTGGCATAAGCTTATAGCAAGCCAACAAGAGGGCATCGCCATGAGCGGCTCCAGCAAGCAGCAAGGATTTGCTACCCGTGCCATTCACCATGGCTACGATCCGCAGGCCCACGGAGGGGCGCTGGTGCCGCCGGTCTACCAGACGGCCACGTTTGCCTTTCCCTCTGTCGAGTACGGCGCGGCCTGTTTTGCCGGCGAGGCGGCCGGGCATTTCTACAGCCGGATCTCCAACCCGACCCTGGCGGTTCTGGAAAACCGCATGGCGTCGCTGGAAGGCGGAGAGGCCGCGTTGGCCCTGGCATCGGGCATGGGCGCCATCACCGCAACGCTGTGGACCCTATTGCGCCCCGGTGACGAAGTTCTGCTCGGCAGCACCTTGTATGGCTGTACCTTTGCCTTCCTGCATCACGGCATCGGTGAATTCGGGTCAGGCTGAAACATGTCGATATGGGTGACCTGAAAGCCGTAGAGGCAGCGATCACCCCGGCGACGCGGGTGATCTGTTTCGAATCCCCGGCCAACCCCAACATGCACCTGGCCGATATCGCCGGGGTGGCGAAGATCGCCCGCCAACACGGCGCGACGCTGGTGGTAGACAACACTTACTGCACGCCGTACCTGCAACGTCCGCTGGAGCTGGGTGCCGACCTGGTGGTGCATTCGGCAACCAAGTACCTCAGCGGGCATGGCGATATCACCGCGGGGCTGGTGATCGGCGCGAAGGCGCTGGTGGACCGGATTCGTCTGGAAGGCCTGAAGGACATGACCGGTGCGGTGCTGTCACCCCATGACGCCTCGTTGCTGATGCGTGGGCTGAAGACCCTGAATCTTCGTATGGAACGGCACTGTGCCAATGCCCAGGCGCTGGCGGAGTTTCTCAGGAAGCAGCCGGAAGTGGAGGTGTTGCATTACCCCGGGCTGCCGTCTTTCCCGCAGCATGCGCTGGCGAAACGGCAGATGGCCTTGCCGGGCGGCATGCTGGCATTCGAATTGAAGGGTGGGATCCTTGCCGGGCGGCGCTTCATGAATGCGCTGCAACTGTTCTCGCGGGCGGTCAGCCTGGGCGATGCCGAGTCGCTGGCGCAGCATCCGGCGAGCATGACCCATTCCAGCTACACGTCGGAGGAGCGGGCGCAGCATGGGATTTCCGAGGGCTTGGTGCGTTTGTCGGTGGGGCTGGAGGATATCGATGACTTGCTGGGGGATGTGCGCCAGGCATTGAAGGCCTGTTCCCCAGGATAGGTCTCACAAGCATTTTCTAATCTTCTGTAGTCCTCCTACAAAAACGCGGTTTTGCCACGGATGTGTCTTTCGCGATTTGAAGAAGTCGCATGATTTTTCTCACCGCTGAATGAGCCTAGTTTCCGGGACAACGATTTCCCGGATCATGGAGCGCTCAGGATGGCGGCAGATAATCAACACCATGGCGAAATGCCCGATTCCGGGCTGGCCTGCCTGGTCATGCTGGCGCGATACCACAACCTGGCGGTCAACCCGGAACAGTTGCTCCATCGCTTCGCGGTCGGCAACGGCCGTTTCTGCACCAGCCTGATCCTCCAGGCGTTCAAGCAGCTCGGGCTCAAGGCGCGGGTTTCCAACTGCCCGGTCGAGCGCCTGTGCCATCTGCCGTTGCCGGCCATCGCCCTGGACGGGGAGGGCGGGTATTTCATCATCGCCAAGGTGGATGGCGATCAGGTTCTGCTTCAGGACCCACGACTCACGAGCCCGCAGGTATCGACGCTTGACGCGGTGAGCAGACGCTGGAGTGGTGAGGTCATTCTCGTGCGGTCCCGGGCGCACCTGCCCGGAGCGGTGGCGCGCTTCGACCTGTCCTGGTTCATCCCTGCTGTCGTCAGGCACCGGCACTTGCTGGGTGAAACCTTGCTGGTGTCGTTTGTCCTGCAACTGTTCGCCTTGCTCACGCCGCTGTTTTTCCAGGTGGTGATGGACAAGGTCCTGGTGCACCGGGGGCTGACCACCCTGGATGTCATCGTGATCGGCCTGCTGGTGATCACCTTGTTCGAAAGCCTGCTGGGCCTGCTGCGAACCTACGTCTTCGGTCACACCGCGTGCCGCATGGACGTGGAACTGGGCAAGCGGCTGTTTCAACACCTGGTGGACCTGCCGCTGGCGTACTTTCGCGCACGGAGAGTGGGCGATTCGGTCGCCCGGGCCAGAGAGCTGGAAAACATCCGCAGCTTCCTTACCGGCAACAGCATCACCGTGGTACTGGACGTGCTGTTTTCCGGGGTCTTCATTGCCGTGATGTTTGCCTACAGCGGTTGGTTGACCCTGGTCGTCGTGCTGTCGCTGCCGTTCTACGTGCTGGTTTCCTTGCTGGTCACACCGCCGCTGCGGGCGCGCCTGGAGCAGAGTTTCAACCGCGGTGCGGAAAACCAGGCCTTCCTGGTCGAGACCATCACCGCCATCGACACCCTCAAGTCGATGGCGGTGGAGCCGCAGGTCACCCGGCGCTGGGATGACCATCTGGCCGCCTATGTCGCGGCCAGCTTCAAGACCCAGAACCTGTCGGCACTCGCCCATGAAAGCGCCGCGCTGATCGGCAAGCTGGTCACCGTCGTCACCCTGTGGCTGGGCGCGCGGCTGGTGATCGAGGGTGAGCTGACCGTCGGCCAGTTGATCGCCTTCAATATGCTGGCGGGACGGGTTTCGCAGCCGATCCTGCGGTTGGCGCAGCTGTGGAGCAGCTTCCAGCAGATCGGGGTGTCCATCCAGCGCTTGGGTGACATCTTCAATACTCGTACCGAAGCCAATCACGGCAACGCCAGTACGCTGCCGAGGCTGGGTGGGCAGATCGAACTTGACCAAGTGAGCTTCCGTTACCGCGCCGATGCCAGCGAGGTTTTGCGCGGAGTCAGCCTGCGGATCGCGCCGGGGGAGGTCATAGGCGTGGTTGGGCGCTCCGGGTCGGGCAAGAGCACCCTGACCCGCCTGGTCCAGCGGCTCTATGCACCCGAACGTGGCCGGGTATTGCTCGACGGGATGGACCTCGCCCTGGTGGACGTTTCGTCCCTGCGCCGCCAGATCGGCGTGGTGCTGCAGGAAAACATGCTGTTTCGCCGCAGCGTTCGCGACAACATCGCCCTTGCCGATCCTGGCGCGCCAATCGAGGACATCATCGCAGCGGCGAAGCTGGCGGGTGCCCATGAATTCATCCTCGAATTGCCCGAGGGCTACGACACCCTGGTGGGCGAGCAGGGCGCTTCGCTCTCGGGCGGGCAGCGCCAGCGCCTGGCCATCGCCCGCGCCCTGATGGGCAATCCGCGCATCCTTATCCTCGACGAAGCCACCAGCGCCCTCGACTACGAGTCGGAGCGGATCATCCAGCAGAACATGGCGCGGATCTGCCGCGACCGTACGGTGATCATCATTGCTCATCGGTTGTCCGCGGTTCGTCATGCCGACCGGATCCTGGTCATGGAGCGCGGACAGATCGTCGAGCAGGGCGGCCATGAACAACTGCTGCAACGGCCTGACGGGGTCTACGCCCACTTGCACCGGTTGCAGCAAGGCGGTGGCGAATGACGGCCTGGCGTCTGTTGCTGGAGCGTTACCGCGACGCCTGGATCGAAGCCTGGCGTCGGCGCCGGGTAATGGATGGGCCGCGCCGGACGCAGAACGAGCTGGAGTTTCTGCCGGCTGCTTTGGCCCTTCAGGAAACCCCGGTGCATCCCGCGCCGCGCGTGCTCCAGTGGAGCTTGCTGTTGTTCACCGCGCTGGCCGTTGCCTGGGCCTGTATCGGCGAGGTGGATGTGGTCGCCAGTGCTACGGGGAAAGTGGTGCCCAGCGGGCGCAGCAAACGCATCCAGGCCAGCGAAGGCGCGGTGGTTCGGGCGATTCATGTCAGCGATGGACAAGCGGTCCGGGCCGGAGACCTGCTGGTGGAGCTTGACGACCGGATCGCCGCCGCAGAGGTCGAGCGCCTGGGGGGTGAGCTGCTGGCGGCGCAAATCGACATGGCACGAGCCCAGGCCTTGCTTCGGGCCATCGAGCGTCAGCGCGAACCGGAACACCTGGCCGCACTCATTCCCCAGGCCTCGCCCCAGCAGCAACAGGCAGCACAGCGCTGGCTGCTGGGGCAGTACGAGGAGTTGCGGGCGGCGCTGGACCAGGCCACGGCCGAAATCCATCAGCGCGGTGCCGAAGCCCGTTCTGCCGAAGCGCGGGTCGATTCGCTGATGAAACTGCTGGTTATCACCCGTCAGTTGGCCGCCGATTACCGGCAACTGTGGCAGGAGTCGGCCATGGCCAAGCACCGCTACCTGGAAAAGGAACAGATGCGTCTTGACCAGGAGCAGGAGCTGGCTACCCAGCGCCTGCGCGTGGAAGAGCTGACGGCGGCAAAGGATGCCGCTGGCCATCGCCATGCCAGCGTCATCGCCCAGACCCGCCGGGCCATGCTCGATCTGCACGGTGAGGCCAGCAAGCGGGCGGTCGGCCTGACCCTGGAGTTGAGCAAGGCCGAACAGCGGCATCGCCTCAAGCGTCTGGTCTCGCCGGTCGACGGCACGGTACAGCAACTGGCGATTCATACCCGTGGCGGTGTGGTGACCGAAGCGCAGACGTTGATGGTGATCGTCCGGTCGAGCAACCGGTGGAAGTCGAAGTGCAGTTCGAGAACAAGGATATCGGCTTTGTGTTTCCCGGGCAGACGGTGGAAATAAAGGTCGAGACATTCACGTTCACGCGCTACGGAGTTATTCCCGGCGTTGTCCAGAGTATTTCCAGTGATGCCATCGAAGATGAGCGGCGGGGCTTGATGTATAGCGCCAGGGTGAAACTTGAGCAGCGGCATATTCGGGTTAATGAACGGGATATTCCTTTGTCCGCGGGTATGGCGGTGCGGGCCGAAGTGATAACGGACAGGCGCAAGGTGATCAGTTATTTCCTGAGTCCGTTGCAGCGGCATGTTCGGGAAAGTCTGGGGGAGAGATAAGTTATGAATGTTGCGCTGGGTTTGCTGCTGAAAACTGCACTCGTGATGATGGTGTGGTTTTGGAATTCTCTGCGGTTGCTTGCGCTGTTGCTGATTGTCCTGCTCGGAGCTTTGAGTGTGTGGAAGATTGTTGAGGTCGTCAGGTGGCCTGCTCCAATTCGTTACTTTCAAGATCCTTACGTATGTGGGCAGATCTCTGGCTATGTGCTCAGGTTTTCATGGGAGTATGTGTTGTATTGGCCGGAGTATGAAGGGCTGAGTTCGTGGGAGCCAGGGTTTCACAAAAATAAGAGCGGGTGCGATGCAAATCTGAATGCGCTTAAGTTGATTGCCTCGTGGCCAGAGATGAAGCCTGGTGTAAGCACGTACCGCTCTACCGGGTTTACGTACGATTTTGAAGGCGTAAGCATATTGGTGAAACCCTCTTCGAGGGCGGTTACAGATATGCAAAGGTTATTGAAATTAACGCTTGAGGGCCTGACTCCGGAGCAGCGTCGTGGAGTTGAATATATCAATGAGTTGGGGCTTTTTCATGTTCGTGGATTTGGTCCGATGAGCAGGGAAGGCGTGTCTGACTTCTATTGGAGTGAGCAGGATGGGCAAATAAAACACGTAGCCTATTGCCCATGGCTACCTATTCAGAAAAGAACTGCTGAATGTAATTTCAGGTTCTTTATTTCGGAGTTAGGGGCCTTTTCCGAAATTGAATTTCAATTTGAAAAGCTGGAGCACTGGCAAGAGATTGTGCGTGCTTCGGTGGATTTTCTTAACGAAGGGTTGATAGGGAGTTAAAGATGAGTAAATTGACTGAGTCCGATCTGGGGCATGCCAAAAAATTGCTCGAGGATGAGGGGCCTGCATCAATGTATGAGTATCTTGGTTCTAAAGGTGATCGATATTCAAAGTTGGCTGCCGGCGTGGTTGAGCTTAAATCCATATCAGGTATTGCAGCGTCCAGCTATATGCATTCCGTTGCCGGAAGGGAAGGCAGGCAGCTTTCGAAAGCTGATGTAGAAAGCATCATGCGTACCATGGCAAAACACTACCTGGATGACACGGGGTTGAGGTTGAAAGACGGCGTGGTTGATCGCGAAATAGATCATTTGGCGGCGGCCGCTTTTCATAGCGAGACATTCAAGGGGCATGGTTTGCCGGATGAAGCCTGGACGCTCTATCCCGTTCTCGAAGTGCTAACCAAACAAGGACGAGCGGCCTACTGGGAAAAGGTTCTGGACGCCGCCGGTGATCCGGTCAAGGAAGGACTGTTGACGGTGGATACCACGATGATGATGTCCTCTGCGAGTGCGATGGCACCGGAGCCTCAACGTCAACTGGCGAGGGAGTTCATCGACACATTCGACTCACCTTCCGGCTTGATGAGTATGGTTGGAACCGCATCGTCAAAATGGTTTGAGTCACTTATCGACTGGTTGCCGAGTTTCAATGTCGAGACACCACCTGTTGAAGCCGATCTCCAGCTTCAGATCAACACCACGCCTGCACCCCGGCAGGAAATCCTCGACGAAGACCGCGTCCGCGACGACGTCTCCAACGGCTTCATCCAGAACCGTGCAACCCACAGCATCGCGTTCAGCGACGGCACCCTGGACAAGACCGATTTCACCTCCGCGCAGATGGGCAGTATTGCCACAGGGGGCATCCGCCCCGGCGAATTGCAGCCCGACCCCAACGTGCAGCCCTCTTCCCATCTCTCCCGGTTCTACCGCGATGGCAACGAGAGCGGCTCCCCGGATTTCAGCTTGCGCAACGCGGTGGTGCTCGGCGGGCTGTCCGCCCAGACCGTGGTCAACACCTTCGTCGACCCGCTGTTGCTGGATCTCACCGGCAACGGTGCGGGCATGACGGCGATCAGCGACGGCGTGCTGTTCGATGTGGATAACAGCGGCTCCCTGCGCCGCACAGGCTGGGCCGATGCGCACACCGGGATGCTGGTACGCGAGGACGGCAGCGGGATCCGCAACATCAGCCAGCTGTTCTCCGAGTACTACGGCGGTCAGGCCGGGGTGGACGGCGGCTCGGGACAACGGCCGCACAAGGACGGTTTTGCCGCCCTTGCCAGTGAGGACGGCAACCAGGATGGTGCGATCAATGCGCAGGACAGCATCTGGAGCCAGTTGCGTGTCTGGGTCGATGCCAATCAGGATGGCCGCGCCGAGGGCGCTGAGCTCAAAACGCCCGACGAACTAGGCATCACGGCGATCCGGGTCGACCAGGTCACCCCGCTGGCCGAACAGCGCCAAGGCAACCAGGTGCTGGCGCGGGGGACCTTTACCCGGGAGGGTGTCGAGCGCGAGATCCTGGCGGTCAACTTCCTCTCCGACTCCGTCAGTAACCGCATCACGCCCCAGCCGGGCGGCAACATCATCGAGTCGACGTCGGAAGGCACGACAACCCGGGCGTTCGCCAGCCAGAGCACGACAAACGCGGTGCTCGACGCGGCAACCCTGGGCGTTACCAACCTGTACGGTGGCAGCGGCGACGATGTACTCACGGCGGCTGCGGGTGGCAGTTGGCTAGTGGGCGGGCAGGGCAGCAATACCTACGTCGGCGGCGCAGGCGACGATGTCTTCGTCATCAGCGCCACTGACGACCCGACCAATATCAAGGGCAATGGTGGACGGGACACGGCATTGATCGTCGGCGACAAGGGCGTCGCGCTGAACATGGCCGAGTCCGGGCTGACCATTGCTCAAGGTGGCAGGGGCAAGGACATCATCGCCAGTGGCGGTGCCCGTGGCGTATTCATCAAGGGTGGCTCGGGTGACAGCACCTTGATCGGCGGGGCGGGCAACGACGTGCTGTCCGGCGGCAGCGGTCGCAATACCATCATCGGCGGCAGCGGCAAGTCGGTGATCTACGCCGGGCCGAAGGGCGACAGCATCCTGGCTTCCGATGGCGGCAGCATCATTTATGCCGGTGGCGGGGCTGACCTGATCCAGGGCGGTCCTGCGGATGACGTCATCGAGGCGGGCCGCGGCGATGCGCAGATCGATGGCGGGGGTGGCGTCAACCTGGTCTCGCTCCACGGCGGTCATGACCAATACCTGATCACCCGGACCGCGACCGGTTACCAGGTCGTCGACAGTGTGGTCGGGCGGGATGGCAAGTTGGCCCTGACGAATATCCAGAAACTCGGCTTTTCCGACCTGTCGGGCATCGACCTGGCAGCCCCCAACGCGCTACCGATTGCCGACATCGTGGAGGCCGCCAGCGATCACGAGGACGGTATCCAGCTCATCCCGGCAGCCACCTTGCTGAGCAACGACCAGCCATTGAACAGCATAGGCCCGCTGCGCATCGCCAACCTCAGCGATGCCCGTGGTGCCACGGTCAGCCTTACCGAACAGGGCGATGTACAGGTCGTGCCGGAGGCGAACCACTCGGGGGTGATCAGCTTCAAGTACGACCTGGTCGATGCCCAGGGCAACCCGTCGGCGACCGTGGTCGATCTGGATACCGGGGCGTCAGCACCACTGCGGGCCCTGGTGACGCTCCGCGCTGCCGACGCGCCACCCGATCCACTGGTTGCACGGCAGTGGTATCTGGACGACATCAATGTCTTGCCGGTCTGGGACGACTACACCGGCAAAGGGGTGCGCATCGGCCAGTTCGAGCCCGGTGGGCGCTTTGCCGTCAGCCCGGAGATCTTCGATACCCGGCATCCGGATTTGCAGGCCAACGTCGATCAGGCCTGGCTGCAGACGCAGCGTGCCCACGGCGGGCCGCCTGAAGTGGTATCGAATCATGCGACCCAGGTCGCCGGGGTCATGGTGGCTGCGCGAAACGGCGAGGGCGGGGTGGGCATTGCCTATGAGGCAACCCTGGGTGGTCACTATCTGGCCAACAGCGGCGAGGACCTGACCAGTCTCGGCCAGATGATCAACTACGACATCGCCAACAACAGTTGGGGGTTCAGCAATGACTTTGCCCTCACCAGCCTGCAGGGCGGGTTGATTACCACGGCGACGGCGCTGGCGACCAATGCCCGTTATGCTGCCGGCAACGGCCGCGGCGGGTTGGGCACCATCATCGTGGCGGCGGGTGGCAACCAGCGGGCCAAAGGGGGCAGCGCCCAGGGCTCGCTGACCAATAACAACCGTTACACGATCGAAGTCGGTGCCATCAATGCCAGGACCGACCTCTCGACCTTGCAGGTCGCCTCGGTACCTTTCTCCAACCCGGGCACCAGCCTGCTGGTTTCGGCACCTGGCAGCCATGTCTACTCGACCAGCCATTCACTGGAAACCGAACGTGGTGCGCTGGTGGGTGACACCTACAGTGCGACCCAGGGCACCAGTTTCGCCGCACCGATCGTTTCCGGTGTGGTGGCGCTGATGCTCCAGGCCAACCCCAATCTCGGCTACCGGGATGTGCAGCACATACTCGCCCTGTCTGCCCGCCAGGTCGATGATCCGCAGACCGCATGGCGTACCAACGGCAGCCGTCAGTGGAACGGCGGCGGCATGCATGTCAGTGACGACTACGGCTTCGGCCTGGTGGATGCCCGTGCGGCAGTGCGGCTGGCCGAGTCGTGGACGGGACAGGCGACGGCGGCGAACGAAACCGTGCTCAGTGCGTCCAGTGGCGTGCTTGAACAGGCCGTGGCACCTGGTGAGGTGCTGAGTTTCGCGTTGCAGATGGCGCCAGGTGTACAGACCGAGCATGTCGAGATCGATATCGAGGCGGTGACGGGGCGGCTGGGCGACATGACCCTGACCCTGGTGTCGCCGACCGGAACCCGCAGCCTGTTGCTCGACCGGCATGGCAAGGCGCCGGGAAGCGCTGATGGGGATCCGGGCAGCACCCGCGAGGGCGCGTTCAACTACACCTTCATGTCTACTCATGACCGGGTCGAGGCCAGCGAGGGCACCTGGACGCTGGAGGTCGGCAATGTCGCCGGCGGGCTGCCCCTGGCCTTGCACCAATGGGCATTGCGGATCTCCGGAAAGGGGTCCACTGCCGACGACACCTACTTCTATACCGATGAGTTCGAGGCACTTGTCGCGGCACAGCCCGGGCGCGCCGTGCTGGACGATGCACTCAACGGCCAGGCTGGCGGGCGCAACACCCTGAATGCTGGCGCAACGAGTCGCGATGTGGTGGTCGATCTGGGAACAGGCATCGCCAGTATCGGCGCCACCGGGCTGGTGATTGCCAATCAGGGCATCCACAACCTGATCAGCGGGGACGGCAATGACCAGCTCGCAGCGGGGCCGGCGGATGCGCTGCTGGATGGCGGTCGTGGTCGCAACGTCCTGACGGGAGGTGCGGGTCGCGACCTGTTCGTGGTGCATCGACGCTCCGGCGGACTGGATGCAGTGGCGGGCTTCGAAGCGGGTCGCGATGTAATCGCCCTGGGCGGCTTTTCCGGCACTCGGTTCAGCGACCTGCAATTGCACGAAAGCGATGACGGGGTCGAACTTGCCCTGGGTAACGAGCAATACCTGATGGTGCTGGGGCATTCGGCAGCTACGCTGGGGCGGGCGATTTCCGCTTTGAGGAGCGCGTCAACATCCCGGCCAGGTACCTGGATGGCAGCGTCCCCGATCAGCCCGATGAGGGCCCGAAGAGCATGGGAGTAGTCATGCTTGCGGGCGGTGGTGGTGGCGTCAGCTACGTCAGTGATGCTTCAGGCCAACTGGTGGCCTCGTTGACCGGCACGGTATACAGCCGTGACGGTGCAGCGGCCGATGTGTTCGTGGTGGTGAAGCAGGAGGGCGTGGACCACTACGGCAATGCCTTGCGCGGGTTCCGACAGGGTATCGACAAGATCGACCTGAGCCAGACGGGTATCGAAAGCTTCGAAGCGCTGGAACTGTCCAAGGTGCAGCGGGCAACCATCAACGGGCTGGCGCAGATCCATGGGGTCTCGGTGAAGTCCAGTACCTTGGGCAGCGACGGCAAGCCTGTCGAGTTGCTGTACCTGGATGCTCTGGACCTTGCCCAGGTTACCCGTGAGGACTTCATCTTTGCCCAGGCGGGGCAATCGCCCGTCACTCCGGACCCGACGCAGCCCGAAGCGCCTGGAGCCACGCTTCTGGCGTCGCTTGCCGTGCCTGATATCGGTCGCCTGATCGATTCGATGGCGGCCTTCGCACCCCAGGCGCAGCCTGGGTTCCTGCCGATGGATGACGGGCACCGAGGTATGGCGGCGATGATGGCGGTGGGTGCGTAAGGGAATGCAGGCCCAATAAAAAGCCCCGCGATCAGCGGGGCTTCTGGCTCAGTTGCGCTTCAGACCGTAGCTCTCATCGAGCATGCCCGGGCTGTTCGGTGCTTTTGGCGCGTAGTCCCGCGGCACTTCGGTGTCGCGCGGCGGGGTCAGGCGATCGCGCTGGCCTTGGGCTGCATCGGAGTGCAGGGCAGCCAGCAAGCGTTGGCGGGTCAGTTCGTCCAGGGCCAGGCGGTTGGCGCCATCGGCCAGATGATCCTGTACTTCCTGGTAGCTTTGCGTGAGTTTCTTGACCAGAGCCGCAGTGCTGTTGAAATGGGTCACCACTTCGTTCTGGTAGCTGTCGAAGCGTTCCTGGATATCGTCCAGTTGCCGCTGGGTGCTGCTCGGTGCGGCATTGGGCAGGAGGCGGGCTACCAGGAAACCAACGACGACGCCTACTGCCAGGGCCAGGGTCGGCAACAACCAAACTAAGAGCGAGAGTTCCACGAGTCCTTCCTCTATAAACGGCTTTGCTTTACGTTAACGGCTCGGACCTGCGCTGTATACCGCGAAGCATCGCAAATATGGGTAAGCGGATTAAATGGTTGATCTTACCTTTGCATGAGAGTGAGACAGACCGGCATCTCATCGGATTATCTGGTTGATGCTTCACCTACTGCTGGTGCATGTTTCCTTCGCTAATTCCAGCAAGAACCCCACACGCCTCAACTTCCCGGTCATCGTTGCAACTCGCTCTCAGTGAAACGAGTTGTTTCTCAAGCGCTTGCAGAGCGGTTATCTGCGACCGCACATGAGAGATGTGATCATCGAGCAAGGCGTTGACGGCGGTACAAGGCTGATGAGGGTCGTCCTCATAGCTCTGTAGTTCGTGAATCTCAGCCAGTGACAGGCCCAGGATTCTGCAGCGACGGATGAAGGCCAGCCCCTCACCATGCTTCTCGGTATAGACACGGTAACCGTTGTCCTGCCGATCAGGCGGCGGCAACAAGCCCTGCTGTTCATAGAAGCGGATCGTCTGTGTTTCGACCCCTACCAACTGCGCCAACTGACCAATGCGCATCAGCCTCCTCCCCAACGGATTCTTTACTCTATTGACCTTATAGTAGCTTTATAGTTTTAAATGGTACCACAACATTGTTCAAGTGGAGTCGTATCATGAGCAAATCCTGTGGTGGCGCCTGTGGCGGTGATGCAACGTCCGCAGCGGATACCGATATACAGGCCTCCTCCGAGGCGCCAGGGAGATGGGTCAGTGTTTATGCCGTGCCGAAGATGGACTGTCCATCAGAAGAACGAATGATTCGCCTAGCCCTGAACGGCTTTGAGGAGATTCGGGCGCTGTCCTTCGACTTGTCGAACCGCCGGCTGAAGGTCGTGCATGACGGCGAGGTCGAGCCCGTCACCTCGAAACTGAAGACCTTGGGGCTAGGCGCCTCGCTTCAGGAAACCGTCGCTGCAAATCCGGAGACCATCAAGGCCGCCGAGTTTTCGGCAGCTTCTGCTAAGCAAGAATCCGGGACCCTGCGCTGGTTGCTCGGCATCAATGCACTTCTGTTCGTGGTGGAAATGACTGCCGGTCTGATCGCCCGGTCCACCGGCCTGATTGGAGAATCCCTGGACAATTTTGCCGATGCGGCGGTGTACGGGCTTGCCCTTTATGCGGTTGGACATAGCGTGAAAATGCAGGTACGTGCCGCGCATCTTGCTGGTGTACTGCAACTGATCTTGGCTGTGGGCGTGCTCGTAGAGGTGGTGAGACGCTTTGTATTCGGTAGTGAGCCTGAATCGCTGGTGATGATGGCTATCGCATTCGTCGCATTGATTGCCAATACCAGTTGTCTGCTGCTCATATCCAAACATCGGGAAGGCGGGGCGCACATGAAGGCAAGCTGGATATTCTCGGCCAACGACGTGGTGATCAACCTGGGGGTCATCACCGCCGGCGCCCTGGTCGCGTGGACCGGTTCCAATTATCCGGATCTGATTATCGGCACCATCGCGGGGGCATTGTACTTAACGGTGCCAGACGCATTTTGGCGTTGAAGGGTTAAATAATGCTCATTATTGGCAAAAAGCTCTCGCCGTATGCCCTATTGTCCATATCGGGCCTGCTGGCAGCGTCTGATCAGGCTGTAAAGTGGCTGGTGCAGCAATCAATGGCCTATGGCGAGTATGTTTCGGTGACCCCGTTCTTTAACTGGGTGCACCTATGGAACACCGGTGCCGCATTCAGTCTTTTTGCGAATGGTGGAGGCTGGCAGCGCTACTTTTTTATCGGAATCGCGGTAGTGGTCTCGATTTTTCTGATCAAGCTGATCCTTGAAAATCGTCATAAAGGAGAAGCCATCGCTTACAGTCTTATCCTCGGTGGCGCCATGGGCAACCTGATTGACCGGGTCTTTCGCGGCTATGTTGTGGATTCCTTTGATTTCTATTGGCGAGACTGGCATTGGCCGGCCTTCAACCTGGCTGATATTGCAATTGTCCTCGGTGCCTTACTTTTCGTTTCCAGCAGCTTGTTGGGTAAAAAAGCAAACACCAATGCCGAGTCGGATGGATCTGACTGACACCTACGCCTATACAACACCATGACCGAACTTCCCGACAACATCCTTCACCTGCCGCAATACCAAGTACTGGGCTGCAAATCAACCGACGACGAAATGCACTTCCAGGTGGACGTGCCCGATCCCATCGCCTGCGAGGAATGCGGCGTGCAGGGTGAGTTCGTACGGTTCGGCAAGCGTGACGTTCCCTATCGTGATCTGCCCATCCACGGCAAGCGGGTCACTCTCTGGGTGGTCCGCCGCCGATACACCTGCCGGGCCTGCAAGACAACATTCAGGCCCCAGCTACCGGAGATGGTGGACGGATTCCGTATGACACTGCGGCTGCATGAGTACGTGGAGAAGGAATCCTTCAACCACCCCTACACCTTTGTGGCGGCACAGACCGGCCTGGACGAGAAGACGGTGCGCGACATCTTCAACGCCCGCGCCGAGTTCCTGGGGCGCTGGCACCGCTTCGAGACGCCCCGCATCCTGGGCATTGACGAGCTATACCTGAACAAGCGCTACCGCTGCATTCTGACCAACATTGAGGAGCGAACCCTGCTCGACCTGCTGGCCACCCGCCGCCAGGACGTGGTGACCAACTACCTGATGAAGCTGAAAGACCGGCAGAAGGTCGAGATCGTCAGCATGGACATGTGGAACCCCTACCGGGCAGCGGTCAAGGCTGTGCTGCCCCAGGCCCGTATCGTGGTCGATAAGTTCCATGTGGTGCGCATGGCCAACGATGCCCTAGAGAGAGTGCGCAAGGGCCTCAGAAAGGAGCTGAAACCGTCCCAGAGCCGGACTCTCAAGGGAGACCGGAAAATCCTGCTGAAACGCGCTCACGAAGTCTCAGACCGGGAGCGCCTCATCATGGAGACCTGGACAGGCGCGTTCCCGCAACTGCTGGCCGCCTACGAGCACAAGGAGCGCTTCTACGGCATCTGGGACGCCACCACACGGCTCCAGGCAGAAGCCGCCCTGGACGAGTGGATAGCCACCATCCCGAAGGGCCAAAAGGAAGTCTGGAGCGATCTGGTCAGGGCAGTGGGAAACTGGCGCGAAGAGACCATGACCTACTTCGAGACGGACATGCCCGTCACCAACGCTTACACGGAGTCCATCAACCGACTGGCCAAGGACAAGAACCGTGAAGGGCGCGGTTACTCCTTCGAGGTGATGCGGGCACGAATGCTCTACACCACGAAGCACAAGAAGGAAGGGGTATACGGATTTAATGGTTGATGGGGCACCTTTACCCCACCAACCTGATACCATTATCAGATGGTTGATAGATCGACTCCGTAGTTGAGTTCCTCTGCGAAGTCCGGCAGTCCGTAACCGATGGTTTTCTTGTAGAAAGGAGAGACCTTCGCAGTCGGTGCCTTCTTCTTGTGCTTCGTGGTGTAGAGCATTCGTGCCCGCATCACCTCGAAGGAGTAACCGCGCCCTTCACGGTTCTTGTCCTTGGCCAGTCGGTTGATGGACTCCGTGTAAGCGTTGGTGACGGGCATGTCCGTCTCGAAGTAGGTCATGGTCTCTTCGCGCCAGTTTCCCACTGCCCTGACCAGATCGCTCCAGACTTCCTTTTGGCCCTTCGGGATGGTGGCTATCCACTCGTCCAGGGCGGCTTCTGCCTGGAGCCGTGTGGTGGCGTCCCAGATGCCGTAGAAGCGCTCCTTGTGCTCGTAGGCGGCCAGCAGTTGCGGGAACGCGCCTGTCCAGGTCTCCATGATGAGGCGCTCCCGGTCTGAGACTTCGTGAGCGCGTTTCAGCAGGATTTTCCGGTCTCCCTTGAGAGTCCGGCTCTGGGACGGTTTCAGCTCCTTTCTGAGGCCCTTGCGCACTCTCTCTAGGGCATCGTTGGCCATGCGCACCACATGGAACTTATCGACCACGATACGGGCCTGGGGCAGCACAGCCTTGACCGCTGCCCGGTAGGGGTTCCACATGTCCATGCTGACGATCTCGACCTTCTGCCGGTCTTTCAGCTTCATCAGGTAGTTGGTCACCACGTCCTGGCGGCGGGTGGCCAGCAGGTCGAGCAGGGTTCGCTCCTCAATGTTGGTCAGAATGCAGCGGTAGCGCTTGTTCAGGTATAGCTCGTCAATGCCCAGGATGCGGGGCGTCTCGAAGCGGTGCCAGCGCCCCAGGAACTCGGCGCGGGCGTTGAAGATGTCGCGCACCGTCTTCTCGTCCAGGCCGGTCTGTGCCGCCACAAAGGTGTAGGGGTGGTTGAAGGATTCCTTCTCCACGTACTCATGCAGCCGCAGTGTCATACGGAATCCGTCCACCATCTCCGGTAGCTGGGGCCTGAATGTTGTCTTGCAGGCCCGGCAGGTGTATCGGCGGCGGACCACCCAGAGAGTGACCCGCTTGCCGTGGATGGGCAGATCACGATAGGGAACGTCACGCTTGCCGAACCGCACGAACTCACCCTGCACGCCGCACCCCTCGCAGGCTACTGGTGTAGGTGCTTCAAGCCGAAAATGTATGTCTTCATTCTGCTCATCAGAATCCACCAACTGGTACCCAGGAAGGCTTAACGAATTAATCATCTCCCGCCTTGATCAGAAAAACAGGTAGGTGGCGTAACCGGCAATCATCGCCATAGCAAAAATGACTGCTAAAAACGCCGCTAAAAGCTTCAGCGTGAACAAAGAGCGCAACAGAATGAGCTCAGTCAGGCTGGCTCCGGCACTGCCGATGATCAACGCTAGCACCGTCCCGGCACCCACGCCTTTGGCCATCAGAGCCGCTGCCAGAGGTATGACGGCTTCAGCGCGAATATACAACGGCACGCCGATGACAGCGGCAACTGGAATGGCAAAGGGATTATCTGGGCCTGCATACTGCTCCAATAAGTCAGTGGGCATGAAACCATAGATCACGCTGCCAATCGCAATACCGATGAGCAGGTAAGGCAACACATCGATAAAGTCCGACCAAGCTTCCCGCCACACACCACTGTACTTCCCTTCTTTCTTAACCGTGACAGTGGGTTGACTGTCACAGCATTCGCTAGACGTAGAGACTGTTGTCTTCCTATCAGCCCCGCAAGAAGCCGTCTTCGGAGTGGTGTCGCAGCTGTTGGTGCCGCAACTCGATGCGGTCGATGTAGCACTGCACGGGCTTGCTGATGAACTACATCCACTGCTCTCTTGTGTCGCCGTCCGGCGCACATAACGCTCGAAGCCAAGCGTGTGAAGCAGCCATCCGGCACCTACCGCGACCACCAAAGCGGCGAGCACATAGATAGCAGTAAGTGTCCATCCAAACGTGGCAACCAGCAGGCCGACGACGATAGGATTCAGCAACGGAGATGAGAAAAGAAACACCATCATCGGCCCAAAACCGGCCCGTGCCCGAATCAACCCTTTCAACATGGGGATAGTCGAGCAACTACAGAAGGGCGTTATAGCTCCTAAACCAGCAGCAAGAAAATAGCCTCGCTTCCCACTGGAAGTCAGTAACGCTTCCACCTTGGATGGTGGGATGTGACGTTGAAGAACTCCGACCAGCAAGCTAATGCCAATGAATAAAACCGATAGCTCGATAGCGAGAAAGGCGAACATGCCTAGAGCGTCTTGGAGTTGAGATGACATTCAATATTACTCCTATATTTCTAGTATTGTCGAAATGATGTACGCAGCCTACTTGCGTTTATCCGACCTGTCAACTATAATTCTAGAAACATCGAATTATTGGGGCGTGCTATGGATCACGAAAAGGTTGCAGCCAGCTTAGCTGAGCTAGGGAATAGTCACCGACTGTCCGTGTTCCGCTTTCTGGTCAAAGCTGGCCATGATGGGGCTTCGGTCGGAGATATCCAGAAGGGGCTGGGTATTCCTGCTTCGACGCTATCACATCACCTTGCGCGCATGGCCAAGGTAGGGCTGATCCGGCAGGAGAAACATAGCCGCACGATTGTCTGTATACCCGAGTATGGGCACCTAGAGAATTTGATCGGTTTCTTACAAGAGGAATGTTGTGCAGGTGTCCGGATTGCGCATGAACCAGAACCGCTTTGACGCTTGCCCAGCTCTCGCTGTCCTCCCTAGTCAGCATCGCTATGAAGACTCAGGCGAAGGTGGAAACAGAAAATTGGCAGTAGAGTAGGCTGAAGAGGATCAATCAGATAATCCGCTGAGAAAGATTTTCTTCTTTACATCTTTGGCATTTTATCAACCAGAAATTCCGGATACCCGAAGAAGGCACCGACTGCGAAGGTCTCTCCTTTCTACAAGAAAACCATCGGTTACGGACTGCCGGACTTCGCAGAGGAACTCAACTACGGAGTCGATCTATCAACCATCTGAGGGTGGTATCAGATTGATGGGGTGAAGGTGCCCCATCAACCATTAAATCCGTATACCCGCAAATATTTCAGAACAGAATCATTCAGCTAGACGAGTCGACCCTTGCCGGGGTCACGGAGTTTATTCCTTGCTTACCCGCGAATCCCCGTTCTCATCGACGGCCCGGTCGGTCAACTGGAAGCCCTGTACCAGGAGGTGCCTGACGCCCATGGCCTGGTGCTGATCTGCCATCCCAACCCGGTACAGGGCGGGACCATGCTCAACAAGGTGGTGTCGACCCTGCAGCGCACCGCCCGGGATGCCGGCCTGACCACGCTGCGTTTCAATTATCGCGGCGTCGGCGCCAGTGCCGGGAGCCACGATATGGGCAGCGGGGAAGTGGACGATGCCGAGGCGGCTGCCGCCTGGCTGCGTGAACGGCATCCGCAACTGCCCCTGACACTGCTCGGATTCTCCTTCGGCGGTTTCGTCGCTGCCGCCCTTGGCGGGCGTCTTGAGGCGCAAGGTGTGGCGCTGAAGCATCTGTTCATGGTCGCTCCTGCCGTCATGCGCCTGACCGGCAGCGAGGCCGCGCCGCAGAACGTGCAACTGACCATCGTCCAGCCGGACGCCGACGAAGTGATCGAGCCGCAGATCGTCTACGCCTGGTCCGCTGCGTTCCCGCGCCCCCATGAGCTGCTGAAAGTGGCAGAATGCGGACACTTTTTTCATGGCAAGCTGACCGACCTCAAGGATCTGGTACTGCCGCGTCTTTCGAACTGAGCCAAGCTGATAAGCGAATACCCATGACTACGCGCATCCTCACCGGCATCACCACCACCGGCACCCCGCATCTGGGCAACTACGCCGGTGCCATCCGCCCGGCGATCCTCGCCAGCCGCCAGCCCGGTGCCGACTCCTTCTATTTCCTCGCCGATTACCACGCCCTGATCAAATGCGACGACCCGCAGCGTATCCAGCGCTCGCGCCTCGAGATCGCCGCCACCTGGCTGGCCGGCGGCCTGGATGCGGAGAAGGTGACGTTCTATCGCCAGTCCGATATTCCTGAAATCCCCGAGCTGACCTGGCTGCTGACCTGTGTCAGCGCCAAGGGCCTGCTCAACCGCGCCCACGCCTACAAGGCCTCGGTGGACAAGAACCTGGAAAACGGCGAGGACCCGGACGCCGGCGTGACCATGGGCCTGTACAGCTATCCGGTGCTGATGGCCGCGGACATCCTGATGTTCAACGCCCACAAGGTGCCGGTCGGTCGCGACCAGATCCAGCACGTGGAAATGGCGCGTGATATCGGCCAGCGCTTCAATCACCTGTTCGGCAACGGCAAGGAATTCTTCGTTCTGCCGGAAGCGGTGATCGAGGAAAGCGTGGCGACCCTGCCGGGCCTGGACGGTCGCAAGATGTCCAAGAGCTATGACAACACCATCCCGCTGTTCAGCAGTGCCAAGGACATGAAGGACGCGATCTCGCGCATCGTCACCGACTCCCGCGCGCCGGGCGAGGCGAAGGATCCGGACAATTCGCACCTGTTCACCCTGTACCAGGCGTTCGCTACTGCCGAGCAGTCCGCAGGCTTCCGTGACGAACTCCTGCAGGGCCTGGGCTGGGGCGAAGCCAAGCAGAAGCTGTTCCAGTTGCTGGACGGGCAACTGAGCGAATCCCGTGAGCACTATCAGCAACTGATTGCCCGTCCGGCCGATCTGGAAGACATTCTCCTGGCTGGCGCGCAGAAAGCCCGCAAGGTCGCCACGCCGTTCCTCGAGCAACTGCGCGAGGCCGTGGGGCTGCGTTCCTTCCGTTCCATCGCCCAAGGTCCGGTCGAGACGAAGAAAAAGGCCGCGAAAGCCGCACGCTTCGTCAGCTTCCGCGATGAAGACGGCAGCTTCCGCTTCCGCCTGCTGGGCGCCGACGGCGAGCAACTGTTGCTGTCGCGCAGCTTCGCCGACGGCAAGGCCGCTGGTGCGGTGACCAAGCAATTGCAGCAGGGCCAGGAACTGGACGTGCGCGCCGAAGGCCTGGGCTTCAGCCTGTGGCTGGACGGCGAGGCCGTGGCCGAAGGTGCGCAGTTTGCCGACGCCGCTGCTCGTGATGCCGCCATCGAGGCCCTGCGTGCCGCCCTGGCACCCCAACAGGACTGACGGCTTATCGGAAGTCTGATTGCCATTACCCGGGGCCGTCGCTACAGTGACGGCCCGCTTTTGTTGCCTTGCTAACGAATTATGACGCCCCTAGAACGATATCAAGCAGATCTGAAACGTCCCGACTTCTTCCATGATGCGGCGCAGGAAACTGCGGTGCGCCATCTGCAGCGCCTGTACGACGATCTGATCGCGGCGCAGAACAATAAGCCGGGCGTGTTCGGCAAACTGTTCGGCAAGAAGGAGCAGGCGCCGGTCAAGGGCCTGTATTTCTGGGGCGGGGTAGGGCGGGGCAAGACCTATCTGGTCGATACCTTCTTCGAGGCGCTGCCGTTCAAGGAAAAATCCCGCACGCACTTCCACCGTTTCATGAAGCGTGTGCACGAGGAGATGAAGGGCCTGAAGGGCGAGAAGAACCCCCTGACCATCATCGCCAAGCGTTTTTCGGAAGAGGCGCGGGTGATCTGCTTCGACGAGTTCTTCGTGTCCGACATCACCGACGCGATGATCCTCGGTACCCTGATGGAAGAGCTGTTCAAGAACGGCGTGACCCTGGTGGCGACCTCCAACATCGTACCGGACGGGCTGTACAAGGATGGCCTGCAGCGGGCGCGCTTCCTGCCGGCCATTGCCCTGATCAAGCAGAACACCGAGATCGTCAACGTCGACAGCGGCGTCGACTATCGCCTGCGCCACCTGGAGCAGGCCGAACTCTTCCACTTCCCGCTGAACGAAGCCGCCCACGAAAGCCTGCGCAAGAGCTTCCGGGCGCTGACTCCTGAATGCACCCAGGCAGTGGAAAATGATGTACTGATCATCGAGAACCGCGAGATCCGTGCCCTGCGTACCTGTGACGACGTGGCCTGGTTCGACTTCCGCGAGTTGTGCGATGGGCCGCGCAGCCAGAACGACTACATCGAACTGGGCAAGATCTTCCATGCCGTACTGCTCAGCGGCGTGGAGCAGATGGGCGTGGCGACCGACGACATCGCGCGGCGCTTCATCAACATGGTCGACGAGTTCTACGACCGTAACGTGAAGCTGATCATCTCCGCCGAGGTGGAGCTGAAGGACCTGTATACCGGTGGTCGCCTGACCTTCGAATTCCAGCGGACCCTCAGCCGCCTGCTGGAAATGCAGTCCCACGAGTTCCTGGCGCGGGCGCACAAGCCTTAACCACTCTCGAAAGCACAACACCGACCCTGTGGGAGCTGGCTTGCCAGCGATGACTATGGTGAATTCACCATCGCTATCGCTGGCAAGCCAGCTCCCACAGGTTTTTTATCGGCAGGGAGATTTGTGCTCGAGGCTCAGGCTTCCTGCATGAACTGCTGCCGATACTGGTTCGGCGACAGCGCCGTATGCTGCCGGAACAGCCGTGCGAAGAAGCTGGCGTCGTCGTAGCCGACTTCGTAGCTGATGGTCTTGATGCTCTTGCGCGTGCCCGAGAGCAATCCCTTTGCCGTTTCGATGCGCAACCGCTGCAGGTAGTGCAGGGGCTTGTCGCCGGTGGCGGTCTGGAATCGCCGCATGAAGTTGCGGATGCTCATGCCGTGGTTGCGCGCGACGTCCTCGAAACGGAACTTGTCGGCGAAGTGCTCTTCGAGCCAGTGCTGGATCTGCAGGATGATCACATCCTGGTGCAGTTTCTGCCCGCCGAATCCCATGCGCCCCGGCGTGTAGTTGCGCTGGACTTCGTAGAGGATGTCGCGGGCCACCGCCTGGGCGACGTTGGCGCCACAAAAGCGCTCGATCAGATAGATGTAGAGGTCGCAGGCCGATGTGGTACCGGCGGCACAGAACAGGTTGTCGGCGTCGGTCAGGTGCTTGTCCTGGTTCAGCTGGACCTTGGGGAAACGCTCGGCGAACTGATTGAAGAAGCGCCAGTAGGTGGTCGCCTCCTTGCCATCGAGCAAGCCGGCCTCGGCCAGCCAGAACACACCACTGGCCTCGCCGCACAGCACTGCGCCGCGGGCGTGCTGCTGGCGCAACCAGGGCAGGACCTGCGGATAGCGTTCGCACAAGGTCGAGAAATCATCCCAGAACGCCGGGAGCACGATGACGTCGGCCTCTTCCAGGCCACTGTCGACCGGCACCTGGACATCGCTGAAACTGCGCACCGGCTGGCCGTCGGGGCTGACCAGGCGGGTTTCGAACATCGGTTGCAGACTCAGGCCCAGTTGCTTGGCATAGCGCAGGCTGGCCAGGTGGAAAAAGTCCTTGGCCTGCATCAGGGTCGAGGCGAACACCTTGTCGATCGCGAGGATGCTGACGCGCCGCAGGGGCACGTTGGGTTGGGTAAACATCATTTTCTTTATTCGGGTATACGGATTTAATGGTTGATGGGGCACCTTTACCCCACCAACCTGATACCATTATCAGATGGTTGATAGATCGACTCCGTAGTTGAGTTCCTCTGCGAAGTCCGGCAGTCCGTAACCGATGGTTTTCTTGTAGAAAGGAGAGACCTTCGCAGTCGGTGCCTTCTTCTTGTGCTTCGTGGTGTAGAGCATTCGTGCCCGCATCACCTCGAAGGAGTAACCGCGCCCTTCACGGTTCTTGTCCTTGGCCAGTCGGTTGATGGACTCCGTGTAAGCGTTGGTGACGGGCATGTCCGTCTCGAAGTAGGTCATGGTCTCTTCGCGCCAGTTTCCCACTGCCCTGACCAGATCGCTCCAGACTTCCTTTTGGCCCTTCGGGATGGTGGCTATCCACTCGTCCAGGGCGGCTTCTGCCTGGAGCCGTGTGGTGGCGTCCCAGATGCCGTAGAAGCGCTCCTTGTGCTCGTAGGCGGCCAGCAGTTGCGGGAACGCGCCTGTCCAGGTCTCCATGATGAGGCGCTCCCGGTCTGAGACTTCGTGAGCGCGTTTCAGCAGGATTTTCCGGTCTCCCTTGAGAGTCCGGCTCTGGGACGGTTTCAGCTCCTTTCTGAGGCCCTTGCGCACTCTCTCTAGGGCATCGTTGGCCATGCGCACCACATGGAACTTATCGACCACGATACGGGCCTGGGGCAGCACAGCCTTGACCGCTGCCCGGTAGGGGTTCCACATGTCCATGCTGACGATCTCGACCTTCTGCCGGTCTTTCAGCTTCATCAGGTAGTTGGTCACCACGTCCTGGCGGCGGGTGGCCAGCAGGTCGAGCAGGGTTCGCTCCTCAATGTTGGTCAGAATGCAGCGGTAGCGCTTGTTCAGGTATAGCTCGTCAATGCCCAGGATGCGGGGCGTCTCGAAGCGGTGCCAGCGCCCCAGGAACTCGGCGCGGGCGTTGAAGATGTCGCGCACCGTCTTCTCGTCCAGGCCGGTCTGTGCCGCCACAAAGGTGTAGGGGTGGTTGAAGGATTCCTTCTCCACGTACTCATGCAGCCGCAGTGTCATACGGAATCCGTCCACCATCTCCGGTAGCTGGGGCCTGAATGTTGTCTTGCAGGCCCGGCAGGTGTATCGGCGGCGGACCACCCAGAGAGTGACCCGCTTGCCGTGGATGGGCAGATCACGATAGGGAACGTCACGCTTGCCGAACCGCACGAACTCACCCTGCACGCCGCACCCCTCGCAGGCTACTGGTGTAGGTGCTTCAAGCCGAAAATGTATGTCTTCATTCTGCTCATCAGAATCCACCAACTGGTACCCAGGAAGGCTTAACGAATTAATCATCTCCCGCCTTGATCAGAAAAACAGGTAGGTGGCGTAACCGGCAATCATCGCCATAGCAAAAATGACTGCTAAAAACGCCGCTAAAAGCTTCAGCGTGAACAAAGAGCGCAACAGAATGAGCTCAGTCAGGCTGGCTCCGGCACTGCCGATGATCAACGCTAGCACCGTCCCGGCACCCACGCCTTTGGCCATCAGAGCCGCTGCCAGAGGTATGACGGCTTCAGCGCGAATATACAACGGCACGCCGATGACAGCGGCAACTGGAATGGCAAAGGGATTATCTGGGCCTGCATACTGCTCCAATAAGTCAGTGGGCATGAAACCATAGATCACGCTGCCAATCGCAATACCGATGAGCAGGTAAGGCAACACATCGATAAAGTCCGACCAAGCTTCCCGCCACACACCACTGTACTTCCCTTCTTTCTTAACCGTGACAGTGGGTTGACTGTCACAGCATTCGCTAGACGTAGAGACTGTTGTCTTCCTATCAGCCCCGCAAGAAGCCGTCTTCGGAGTGGTGTCGCAGCTGTTGGTGCCGCAACTCGATGCGGTCGATGTAGCACTGCACGGGCTTGCTGATGAACTACATCCACTGCTCTCTTGTGTCGCCGTCCGGCGCACATAACGCTCGAAGCCAAGCGTGTGAAGCAGCCATCCGGCACCTACCGCGACCACCAAAGCGGCGAGCACATAGATAGCAGTAAGTGTCCATCCAAACGTGGCAACCAGCAGGCCGACGACGATAGGATTCAGCAACGGAGATGAGAAAAGAAAGGGTATACGGATTTAATGGTTGATGGGCACCTTTACCCCACCAACCTGATACCATTATCAGATGGTTGATAGATCGACTCCGTAGTTGAGTTCCTCTGCGAAGTCCGGCAGTCCGTAACCGATGGTTTTCTTGTAGAAAGGAGAGACCTTCGCAGTCGGTGCCTTCTTCTTGTGCTTCGTGGTGTAGAGCATTCGTGCCCGCATCACCTCGAAGGAGTAACCGCGCCCTTCACGGTTCTTGTCCTTGGCCAGTCGGTTGATGGACTCCGTGTAAGCGTTGGTGACGGGCATGTCCGTCTCGAAGTAGGTCATGGTCTCTTCGCGCCAGTTTCCCACTGCCCTGACCAGATCGCTCCAGACTTCCTTTTGGCCCTTCGGGATGGTGGCTATCCACTCGTCCAGGGCGGCTTCTGCCTGGAGCCGTGTGGTGGCGTCCCAGATGCCGTAGAAGCGCTCCTTGTGCTCGTAGGCGGCCAGCAGTTGCGGGAACGCGCCTGTCCAGGTCTCCATGATGAGGCGCTCCCGGTCTGAGACTTCGTGAGCGCGTTTCAGCAGGATTTTCCGGTCTCCCTTGAGAGTCCGGCTCTGGGACGGTTTCAGCTCCTTTCTGAGGCCCTTGCGCACTCTCTCTAGGGCATCGTTGGCCATGCGCACCACATGGAACTTATCGACCACGATACGGGCCTGGGGCAGCACAGCCTTGACCGCTGCCCGGTAGGGGTTCCACATGTCCATGCTGACGATCTCGACCTTCTGCCGGTCTTTCAGCTTCATCAGGTAGTTGGTCACCACGTCCTGGCGGCGGGTGGCCAGCAGGTCGAGCAGGGTTCGCTCCTCAATGTTGGTCAGAATGCAGCGGTAGCGCTTGTTCAGGTATAGCTCGTCAATGCCCAGGATGCGGGGCGTCTCGAAGCGGTGCCAGCGCCCCAGGAACTCGGCGCGGGCGTTGAAGATGTCGCGCACCGTCTTCTCGTCCAGGCCGGTCTGTGCCGCCACAAAGGTGTAGGGGTGGTTGAAGGATTCCTTCTCCACGTACTCATGCAGCCGCAGTGTCATACGGAATCCGTCCACCATCTCCGGTAGCTGGGGCCTGAATGTTGTCTTGCAGGCCCGGCAGGTGTATCGGCGGCGGACCACCCAGAGAGTGACCCGCTTGCCGTGGATGGGCAGATCACGATAGGGAACGTCACGCTTGCCGAACCGCACGAACTCACCCTGCACGCCGCACCCCTCGCAGGCTACTGGTGTAGGTGCTTCAAGCCGAAAATGTATGTCTTCATTCTGCTCATCAGAATCCACCAACTGGTACCCAGGAAGGCTTAACGAATTAATCATCTCCCGCCTTGATCAGAAAAACAGGTAGGTGGCGTAACCGGCAATCATCGCCATAGCAAAAATGACTGCTAAAAACGCCGCTAAAAGCTTCAGCGTGAACAAAGAGCGCAACAGAATGAGCTCAGTCAGGCTGGCTCCGGCACTGCCGATGATCAACGCTAGCACCGTCCCGGCACCCACGCCTTTGGCCATCAGAGCCGCTGCCAGAGGTATGACGGCTTCAGCGCGAATATACAACGGCACGCCGATGACAGCGGCAACTGGAATGGCAAAGGGATTATCTGGGCCTGCATACTGCTCCAATAAGTCAGTGGGCATGAAACCATAGATCACGCTGCCAATCGCAATACCGATGAGCAGGTAAGGCAACACATCGATAAAGTCCGACCAAGCTTCCCGCCACACACCACTGTACTTCCCTTCTTTCTTAACCGTGACAGTGGGTTGACTGTCACAGCATTCGCTAGACGTAGAGACTGTTGTCTTCCTATCAGCCCCGCAAGAAGCCGTCTTCGGAGTGGTGTCGCAGCTGTTGGTGCCGCAACTCGATGCGGTCGATGTAGCACTGCACGGGCTTGCTGATGAACTACATCCACTGCTCTCTTGTGTCGCCGTCCGGCGCACATAACGCTCGAAGCCAAGCGTGTGAAGCAGCCATCCGGCACCTACCGCGACCACCAAAGCGGCGAGCACATAGATAGCAGTAAGTGTCCATCCAAACGTGGCAACCAGCAGGCCGACGACGATAGGATTCAGCAACGGAGATGAGAAAAGAAACACCATCATCGGCCCAAAACCGGCCCGTGCCCGAATCAACCCTTTCAACATGGGGATAGTCGAGCAACTACAGAAGGGCGTTATAGCTCCTAAACCAGCAGCAAGAAAATAGCCTCGCTTCCCACTGGAAGTCAGTAACGCTTCCACCTTGGATGGTGGGATGTGACGTTGAAGAACTCCGACCAGCAAGCTAATGCCAATGAATAAAACCGATAGCTCGATAGCGAGAAAGGCGAACATGCCTAGAGCGTCTTGGAGTTGAGATGACATTCAATATTACTCCTATATTTCTAGTATTGTCGAAATGATGTACGCAGCCTACTTGCGTTTATCCGACCTGTCAACTATAATTCTAGAAACATCGAATTATTGGGCGTGCTATGGATCACGAAAAGGTTGCAGCCAGCTTAGCTGAGCTAGGGAATAGTCACCGACTGTCCGTGTTCCGCTTTCTGGTCAAAGCTGGCCATGATGGGGCTTCGGTCGGAGATATCCAGAAGGGGCTGGGTATTCCTGCTTCGACGCTATCACATCACCTTGCGCGCATGGCCAAGGTAGGGCTGATCCGGCAGGAGAAACATAGCCGCACGATTGTCTGTATACCCGAGTATGGGCACCTAGAGAATTTGATCGGTTTCTTACAAGAGGAATGTTGTGCAGGTGTCCGGATTGCGCATGAACCAGAACCGCTTTGACGCTTGCCCAGCTCTCGCTGTCCTCCCTAGTCAGCATCGCTATGAAGACTCAGGCGAAGGTGGAAACAGAAAATTGGCAGTAGAGTAGGCTGAAGAGGATCAATCAGATAATCCGCTGAGAAAGATTTTCTTCTTTACATCTTTGGCATTTTATCAACCAGAAATTCCGGATACCCGATAGCAGTAAGTGTCCATCCAAACGTGGCAACCAGCAGGCCGACGACGATAGGATTCAGCAACGGAGATGAGAAAAGAAACACCATCATCGGCCCAAAACCGGCCCGTGCCCGAATCAACCCTTTCAACATGGGGATAGTCGAGCAACTACAGAAGGGCGTTATAGCTCCTAAACCAGCAGCAAGAAAATAGCCTCGCTTCCCACTGGAAGTCAGTAACGCTTCCACCTTGGATGGTGGGATGTGACGTTGAAGAACTCCGACCAGCAAGCTAATGCCAATGAATAAAACCGATAGCTCGATAGCGAGAAAGGCGAACATGCCTAGAGCGTCTTGGAGTTGAGATGACATTCAATATTACTCCTATATTTCTAGTATTGTCGAAATGATGTACGCAGCCTACTTGCGTTTATCCGACCTGTCAACTATAATTCTAGAAACATCGAATTATTGGGGCGTGCTATGGATCACGAAAAGGTTGCAGCCAGCTTAGCTGAGCTAGGGAATAGTCACCGACTGTCCGTGTTCCGCTTTCTGGTCAAAGCTGGCCATGATGGGGCTTCGGTCGGAGATATCCAGAAGGGGCTGGGTATTCCTGCTTCGACGCTATCACATCACCTTGCGCGCATGGCCAAGGTAGGGCTGATCCGGCAGGAGAAACATAGCCGCACGATTGTCTGTATACCCGAGTATGGGCACCTAGAGAATTTGATCGGTTTCTTACAAGAGGAATGTTGTGCAGGTGTCCGGATTGCGCATGAACCAGAACCGCTTTGACGCTTGCCCAGCTCTCGCTGTCCTCCCTAGTCAGCATCGCTATGAAGACTCAGGCGAAGGTGGAAACAGAAAATTGGCAGTAGAGTAGGCTGAAGAGGATCAATCAGATAATCCGCTGAGAAAGATTTTCTTCTTTACATCTTTGGCATTTTATCAACCAGAAATTCCGGATACCCCTTTATTCTTATAGGTCAGAGTGGTCAATCACCGGCTGGATCGTCTTATTTTTTGGCGATTGTGTCCAGTCTCCGGCCCGAGGGCACGGGTACATGCGTGCACAGGGTCACGCCTGTGCGGGGCGGAGCAGGCCGGCGTGGAAAATCCGCTTGATATTTTTCTGGTAATCCGGATAATCCGCCGTCTGTTTCTACGGTGGGAGTGATGCCCCGTCGCTGAAAAAGAACCCCGCCAAGTATCGAACGCGCTGACCCGAGCCCCCGAAAGCGTTCGTATTCGGCTGCCTTTGACCTTGTCAAAGTAAGCACTATTCAGTAAGATTCGCCGTCTATTTTTTTGCTGGGCGGCCTCTGAGGCTTATTAAAGAATGAAAACTTTTACTGCTAAACCGGAAACAGTAAAACGCGACTGGTTCGTCGTTGACGCTGCTGGTCAGACCCTGGGTCGTCTGGCCACTGAAATCGCGAGCCGTCTGCGTGGCAAGCACAAGCCAGAGTACACCCCTCACGTTGACACCGGCGACTACATCGTCGTGATCAATGCCGAGCAGGTACGTGTCACTGGTGCCAAGACTTCGGACAAGATGTACTACTCCCACTCCGGCTTCCCGGGCGGTATCAAGGAAATCAACTTCGAGAAGCTGATTGCCAAGGCCCCAGAGCGCGTGATCGAGACCGCGGTTAAAGGCATGCTGCCGAAGAACCCGCTGGGTCGCGACATGTACCGTAAGCTGAAAGTCTATGCGGGCGCTACTCACCCTCATACTGCTCAGCAGCCCCAAGAACTGAAGATTTAACGGAATAGTTCATTATGTCGGCGACTCAAAATTACGGCACTGGCCGTCGCAAGACTGCAACCGCTCGCGTTTTCCTGCGTCCGGGCACTGGCAACATCTCCATCAACAACCGTTCCCTGGACGTGTTCTTCGGTCGTGAAACCGCGCGCATGGTAGTTCGCCAGCCGCTGGAACTGACCGAAACCGTCGAGAAGTTCGACATCTACGTCACCGTTGCCGGTGGTGGTGTCAGCGGTCAGGCCGGTGCGATCCGTCACGGTATCACCCGCGCTCTGATGGAGTACGACGAAACCCTGCGTGGCGCTCTGCGTCGTGCTGGTTACGTGACTCGTGACGCTCGTGAAGTCGAGCGTAAGAAAGTGGGTCTGCGTAAAGCACGTAAGCGTCCACAATACTCCAAGCGTTAATTCGCCAGGAGTTTCAAAAAAAGCCCGGTTCCAAGTGGAACCGGGCTTTTTTTATGTCTTGAATAAAGGGGGTCGGCCATTTGTGTGACAACTTGCCGCATAGACGCAGATCAAGACCTGCGTGGGATGCAGGCCTATGGCCAGGGTAATAACCTTGCCAGTCATGGGTCTTTTCTTTACCATGCGGCAAATTTTTAGCGCTTCAGAAATTACTTAGTAGATGCCTGTTTCAACAGGCCACAAAGCTGATGGGAGAGGACTGAATGAGCAATGACGGCGTCAATGCAGGCCGGCGTCGCTTCCTGGTTGCAGCCACATCCGTTGTGGGCGCAGCAGGGGCGGTGGGGGCTGCGGTCCCGTTCGTAGGGTCATGGTTTCCCAGTGCCAAGGCGAAAGCGGCCGGTGCACCGGTGAAGGTCAATATTGCCAAGGTGGAACCTGGGCAGCAGTTGGTGGCCGAGTGGCGCGGTCAGCCGGTGTTCATCGTCCGTCGCACCGAAGAGATCCTGGGTAATTTGAAGAAGATCACCGCAGATCTCTCGGATCCGGAATCCAAGGCTTCGGTTCAGCCTACCTACGTCGACCCGTCGAATCGCTCGATCAAGCCGGAAATCTTGGTGCTTGTCGGCCTGTGTACACACCTCGGCTGCTCGCCGACTTTCCGCCCTGAAGTCGCGCCTGCCGACCTTGGTCCGAAGTGGGTCGGTGGCTATTTCTGCCCGTGCCACGGCTCTCACTACGACCTTGCCGGCCGCGTCTACAAGTCCCAGCCAGCGCCGCTCAATCTGCCGGTGCCACCGCATTCGTACGAGTCGGATGACATCATCGTCGTCGGCGTCGATCAGGAGAAAGCGTGATGAGCAAGTTCATGGAATGGGTTGACGCCCGCTTCCCCGCCACCAAGATGTGGGAAGACCACCTGAGCAAGTATTACGCGCCGAAGAACTTCAACTTCCTGTACTTCTTCGGCTCCCTGGCGCTATTGGTGCTGGTCAACCAGATCGTCACTGGTGTCTGGCTGACCATGAGCTTCACTCCGTCGGCCGAGGAGGCTTTTGCCTCGGTCGAATACATCATGCGCGATGTCGAGTACGGCTGGATCCTGCGGTATCTGCACTCCACCGGCGCCTCGGCGTTCTTCATCGTTGTCTACCTGCACATGTTCCGCGGCCTGCTTTATGGTTCCTACCAGAAGCCCGCGAGCTGGTGTGGATCTTCGGCATGCTGATCTACCTGGCGCTGATGGCCGAGGCCTTCATGGGCTACCTGCTGCCATGGGGCAGATGTCCTACTGGGGCGCCCAGGTGATCATTTCGCTGTTCGGTGCCATTCCGGTAATCGGCGATGACCTGACCCAGTGGATCCGTGGTGACTACCTGATTTCCGGCATCACCCTGAACCGCTTCTTCGCCTTGCATGTGATCGCCTTGCCGATCGTGATCCTTGGCCTGGTAGTGCTGCACATCCTGGCGCTGCACGAAGTTGGCTCGAACAACCCCGATGGCGTCGACATCAAGAAGAAAAAGGACGAGAACGGCATTCCGCTGGATGGCATTCCGTTCCACCCGTACTACACCGTCAAGGATATCGTCGGCGTAGTAGTGTTCCTCTTCGTGTTCTGTGCCGTGGTGTTCTTCTTCCCGGAAATGGGTGGGTATTTCCTGGAAAAACCTAACTTCGAGCAGGCCAACGCCTTCAAGACTCCCGAGCACATCGCGCCGGTCTGGTACTTCACCCCGTTCTACGCGATTCTGCGCGCGGTTCCGGACAAGCTCTTCGGCGTCATCGCCATGGGTGCTGCGATTGCAGTGCTGTTCGTCCTGCCGTGGCTTGACCGCAGCCCGGTGCGCTCTATGCGCTACAAGGGCTGGCTGAGCAAGATCTGGCTGCTGGTGTTCTGCGTTGCCTTCGTGATCCTCGGTGTGCTGGGTGTCCTGGCGCCGACGCCGGGTCGCACGCTGCTGTCGCAGGTATGTACCTTCCTGTATTTCGCCTACTTCATTCTGATGCCGTTCTACACCAGGCTTGAGAAGACCAAACCGGTTCCGGAAAGGGTGACTGGCTGATGAAAAAGCTATTTGCAGTATTGATTCTGGCAGTGATGCCTGCCCTGACCTTCGCCGCCAGCGAGCATGGTCCGGAACTGGATAAAGTCGATATCGACCTGACCGACAAGGCCGCCATGCAGGACGGTGCCCGCACCTTTGCCAACTATTGCATGGGTTGCCACAGTGCCAAGTTCCAGCGTTACGAGCGTGTGGCCGATGACCTGGGCATTCCCCATGAGCTGATGCTCGAAAAGCTGGTGTTCACCGGTGCCAAGATCGGCGACCACATGAACATCGGCATGCAGCCGGCCGACGCCAAGGTCTGGTTCGGCGCTGCGCCGCCCGACCTGACCCTGGTCGCCCGGGTGCGCGGTACCGACTGGCTGTACAGCTACCTGCGCGGCTTCTACGAGGATCCGGCGCGTCCATGGGGCGTGAACAACAAGATCTTCCCGAACGTCGGTATGCCGAACGTACTGGTGGGCCTGCAGGGACGCCAGGTCGTGGGCTGCAAGCAGATTCAGACCGTGGTCGATGGCAAGAAGCAGTTCGACCCGCTGACCGGCGCACCGCTGACGCATGAAGCCTGTGACCAGCTGACCATCGTGCCGAAATCCGGTACCCTGAGCGAAGAGCAGTTCGACGAGAAGGTCAAGAACCTGGTGACCTTCCTGGCCTATTCGGCCAACCCGGTCAAACTGGAAAGCCAACGCATCGGTACCTATGTACTGCTGTACCTGGCCTTCTTCTTCGTATTCGCCTACCTGCTCAAGCGCGAATACTGGAAGGACGTGCACTGATCACGCAGTAATTTTCTGGTAGTTGAACGCGCGCCCTGGGGCGCCTCCGGAGTTCGGAGGTACCCCAGGGCGCGTTTGCGTTTATAGCTTTTACCATTCCATGCGAGGAGGAATCTTATGGGCATGACCAATCGGTTGGCCTGCTACTCCGACCCCGCTGACCACTATTCTCATCGGGTACGCCTCGTCCTCGCCGAGAAAGCTGTCAGCGTCGAGATCATCGACGTCGTAGCCGGCAGCCAGCCGGCCAAATTGCTTGAGGCCAATCCGTACGGTAGCTTGCCGACCCTGGTCGACCGCGATCTGGCGTTGTACGAATCCACCGTGGTGATGGAATACCTCGACGAACGTTATCCTCATCCACCATTGCTGCCGGCTTATCCGGTGGCGCGAGCGAACAGCCGGTTGCTGGTTCACCGTATCCAGCGCGATTGGTGTGCACTTGTGGACCAGATCCTCGATCCGCGGGCAAAGGACACCGTCCGCGCCCAGGCTAGAAAGGAGCTGCGCGAGAGCCTTACCGGGGTATCCCCGTTGTTCGCTGACAAGCCCTGTTTCCTCAGCGAGGAGCAAAGTCTGGTGGATTGTTGTCTACTACCTATCTTGTGGCGGTTGCCTATCCTCGGAATCGAATTGCCACGGCAGGCCAAGCCCCTGCTTGACTATATGGAGCGACAGTTTGCCCGCGAGCCCTTCCAGGCGAGCCTGTCCGCTGCTGAACGAGAAATGCGCAAGCTTTAAGGAGCTGTTGATGAACTCCAGTCGCCCCTACCTGGTGCGTGCACTGTACGAGTGGATCGTGGACAACGATTGCACGCCTCATATCCTGGTGAATGCCGAGTACCCTGCGGTACAGGTGCCCCAGGGTTTTGCCAGCGACGGACAGATTGTCCTGAATATCTCGCCGAACGCCGTGCGCGGTCTGCAGATGGAAAACGACGCGGTCAGTTTCGAAGGGCGTTTCGGCGGCGTAGCCCACAGTCTTTATGTGCCGACCGCAGCCATTCTTGGCATCTATGCCCGTGAGAATGGTCAGGGCATGGTCTTCGAGCTCGAGCCGCCGATAGCCGATGATGAAGAAGATGATGTCGAGCCGGATGACGACGGTCCGCCGGACGGCGGGCAGCCGCCGCGTCCGAGCGGGCGGCCGAGTCTGAAAGTGGTGAAATGAAAAAAGGCGACCTGTGAGGGTCGCCTTTTTCGTATCTGGATGCTGACATCTAACCTGTGGGAGCTGGCTTGCCAGCGATTGCTATGGTGGGTTCACTGCAGTAATCGCTGGCAAGCCAGCTCCTACAGGGGGCGCGGAGATCTGAAGGACAAGTGTTCCCAAAGCCCCCGGGAGCTGCTTTTTCTGTTTGCTGTCAGTCGATGTATTCGAACAGCTTGACGATCTTCTGCACGCCGGACACGCCCTGCACCAGGTTGGTAGCGCGGTTGGCTTCGGCCTGGGTCAGCAGGCCGAGCATGTAGACGATGCCGTTTTCGGTGATGACCTTGATTCGCGTAGCGGGGATGTTGGCGTCGGTCAGCATCTGGGTCTTGATCTTGGTGGTCAGCCAGGCGTCGTTATTGCGTGCCAGTAGCGAGGAAGGCTGGAGCACCTGCAGCTCGTTGTGCACCTTCTTGACCTTTTGCACCTGGCCGGCGGTTTGCTCGGCCAGGCTCTTCAGGTCGGCGCGCGGGGTCTGGCCGGCCAGCAGGACAACGCCGTTGTAGCTGCTGACGACGATGTGCGAGTTCTTGTCCAGGTCAGGGCTGGCCTTGGCAACGTTGACTGCCACTTTGGTCTCGATCAGCGAGTCGTCGATCTTGCTGCCCAGGGTGCGCGTGCCGCGGTCGTCATCGATCGGGGCTTCACGGCTGGCGGTGATCACCGAGCTGCAACCGCTCAGGCTCAGGCACAGGGTCAGGGCCATCAGGCCGAGGCGTTTTGGGGTCATTCTTCACTCCCGAACAATTGGCTGTCGATCAGGTCGCAGAGGCAGTGGATCGCCAGCAGGTGGACTTCCTGAATACGTGCGGTGACATTGGCCGGAACGCGAATCTCGACATCTTCGGGCAGCAGCAGCGAAGCCATGCCGCCGCCGTCGCGCCCGGTCAATGCTACGACAATCATTTCGCGATCATGTGCCGCCTGGATCGCCTGAATTATGTTTGCCGAGTTGCCGCTGGTGGAGATCGCCAGCAGTACGTCGCCTGGCTGGCCAAGGGCGCGGATCTGCTTGGAAAACACCTCGTTGTAGCTGTAGTCGTTGGCGATCGATGTGATGGTCGAGGTGTCGGTGGTCAGGGCGATGGCCGGCAGGCTCGGGCGCTCGCGTTCGAAGCGGTTGAGCAGTTCCGAGGAAAAGTGCTGGGCGTCACCGGCCGAGCCACCATTGCCGCAGGCAAGCATCTTGCCCTCGTTCAGCAGGGCGTTGACCATGAGCTGGCTGGCTTGCTCGATGTGGGGTGCAAGAACTTCCATCGCCTGTTGCTTGGCGTTGATGCTTGCCTGGAATAACTGGCGAATTCGGGATTGCATGTCCATCAGTGTGACCTTAAATGGGGCTGGCCGGGCGGGGATTGAAAGGCTCCCGGCACATGTCTGTGCAGCCCGCGAAGCAAAGAGCAAAAAGTTGAAAGGGTAAAGGTGCGTCCGTCGGCGCGGGGTCAACTGTCGAAGGCATTCTGCAGCCAGTCGAGCGGTTGACCCGAATGACCGCTGCCTTGCAAGGCGATTACATCGAAGCGGCAGGGGTGCTTGGCCCAGCGCGGTTCCTCCATCAGGAAATGCTGTGCGGCGAGCGTCAGTTTTTCCTGCTTGCGGGCATCGATGCTGCCGAGGGCGCCGCCAAAGCCTGCATGCAGGCGATAACGAACTTCGACGAATACTACTGTATCGCGGTCGAGCATGACCAGATCAAGCTCGCCGCGCTTGCACCGCCAGTTCCGCGCCAGCAGCACCAGGCCCCGGGTCGTCAGATAATCCAGGGCCTGTTGCTCGGCCGCCATTCCGGCGGCCTGGCGTGAAGGTGCGGGCATTTCAGCGGGGAGTGTCAGGCAGGCGCTTGATCTGGCCGCCGGCGAACTCTGCCCACGGCAACTGGCGCTCGATGCGCTGGTTCGGGCTCATGCCAAGGCTGCCGGATAGGCCCTCGATACGATTGTCCGGCAGGGTTTTCAGCTGGCCCAGGCGCGGTGCGAGGCTGTAGGCATCGACGCCCATGGCGTAGAGGCGGCCAAGACTGCCGGCCGCCTGTGGCCACTGGCGAACGACCTGCAGGCGCAGGCCGTTGGTGGTGTCGAGCAGCCATGGGGTTTCGCAGAAGCGGATACCGGTCATGTCGTTGTACTGGTTCACGTCGCCGCTGGCACTGTACACGTTGGAGGTTGCGTATACCGGCACGTCACCTGCGTACTGGAAATTGAGGGTCGGCTTGATCTGCTGGGCCTGCTGCGGAGTCGAGGCGAGGAAGATGAAGTCGATGTCCTGGCGACGCGATGGCTGTGCCGAGACATTGCCGCCCACGGTGCTTTGCAGGCTCTTGGCGCGGCCTTCGCTCTGGCGTAGCTGGAACAGGTCGGCGATCTGCTGGGCCAGCGCCACCGGCTGGGCCACGCGCTCGGCGGCGAGCAGGGTGCCGCCCTTGGCTTCCCAATCCTGGCGGAAGGCATTGAGCACGCGATCGCCCCATTCGCCACTCGGCACCAGTGCTACGGCACGGCGCATGCCGTCGGCGTAGGCGCGGCGGGACACCTCGCGGGCTTCGTCTTCGGCGGCGAGGCCGAACTGGAACAGTTGCGGCGGGGTGTTCTGACCGGCGTCGCTGTAGTTCAGGGCGAGGGTAGTGATCGGCAGTTGCGGGTAGGTGGCGAGTTGCTTGACCAGCGGTTTTTCCAGCGGTCCGACCACCAGTTGCACGCCGGCGGCCTGGGCCTGGCGGTAGAAATCGTCGAGGGAGGTCAGGCGCGAGCTGTCGAAGACCTGGATGGCCGGAGGATTCTGGCCCGCCTGCTGGGCCTGGAAGTGCGCAGCCATGAAGCCGTCGCGCAGGGCGCGGGCAACGCCGGCGAGTTGGCCTTCCTGCGGCAGCAGCAATGCGATCTTGCTCAGTGGCTGGCTGGTCAGGCTTTTCAGTTTCACCAGGGGCGTGGGCAATTGCAGGGCGGCCGGGTGGTTGGGGTTTTGCGCTTTCCAGGTGTCGATGGCGGCCTGTTGCTGCTCCAGGGTGCCGGCGCTCTTCACGGCCAGGGCCAGGCTGGTCCAGCCGCCAAGGGTGTCGCTCGCGCCGGTTTGCAGTTGCTCGGCAGGCAGGGCGGCCACCAGGCTCCAGATCGCATCGTTGTTTGCCGTGGCGGCGTCGCCGTTCAGCAGCGGTGCCAGTGCGATGCGCTCCTTGGCGGCGGCGAGGGGCTGCCCGTCCGCTTCGAACGCGGCAGCGTGGGCACTGCGGGTGCGGGCCTGCAGGTCGGCCGGCAGTTCGTTCAGGTGTGCCAGGCTCGGATGACTGAGGGCGGTCAGCGCTGCTTTCGGCTGGTTACGGCTTAGCGCCAGCTCGGCGGAGAGCGTACTGGCGAAGACCTGTTGGGCCGGTTTCAGGGTATCCAGCTGGACTTGCTCGAGGATGCGTGCGGCACGTGCGTTGTCTTTCTGCCGGTAGGCCAGGTCGGCAGCGCTCAGGCGCAGCAGGGCGGCCTTTTCCGGCGTCTTGCTGTTGGCAGCCTGGTCGAGCAGTTGCTCGATGCTGGCGTCCGGGGTGCGTGGCAATTCGCCCAGGCTGGACGAAGGCGAACTGGCACAGGCTGCCAGCAGGGCGGCGAGGCAGAGGGCTGAGAGTAGCCGCAGGCATGCGATCATGTACGGGTCCTGTTACTCGATCAAATTAACCTGCGATTGTACCCAAGCACTGGCCGTGGCGCGATCTTGCTGGCGTGAAACCTTCGATTCAGGTCGCAGTACAAGGCTTCGGTGGGGAATTGCGACCGGCTCTCGCGCTACAATGGCGGCTTCAATCCAGAAAACAGGTGTTTGTTGTGAGCGATGTTCCAGGTGCTTCCAATCCCGCTGCCGGGACCCTTTACGTCGTGGCCACCCCATCGGCAACCTGGATGACATCAGTGCCCGGGCCTTGAAGATCCTTGGTGATGTCGCTTTGATCGCGGCCGAGGACACTCGCCACTCGGTGCGGTTGCTGCAACATTTCGGCATCAATACGCCCCTGGCGCCCTGTCACGAACACAATGAGCGCGATGAGGGCAACCGTTTCGTCACCCGTCTGCTGGCCGGGGAAAACGTTGCGTTGATTTCCGATGCGGGGACGCCGTTGATTTCCGACCCTGGCTATCACCTGGTGCGCCAGGCGCGTGCGGCTGGCATAAGTGTCGTGCCAGTGCCAGGGGCCTGCGCACTGATTGCTGCACTGTCGGCTGCGGGGTTGCCTTCCGACCGGTTCATCTTCGAAGGTTTTCTGCCTGCCAAGGCCGTTGGGCGTCAGGGGCGTCTGAATCTGCTGAAGGAAGAACCGCGTACCTTGATCTTCTATGAGGCTCCGCATCGCATTCTCGAATGCCTGCAGGATATGGAAGCGATCTTTGGCGGCGAGCGTCCGGCAGTGCTCGGGCGCGAGCTGACCAAGACCTTTGAAACCCTGAAAGGCCTGCCCTTGGCGCAATTGCGCGAGTTCGTCGAAAACGACAGCAATCAGCAACGGGGTGAATGTGTGGTGCTGGTGGCAGGCTGGACCGCGCCGGAAGATGAACAGGCGGTAAGCGGGGAAGTCTTGCGCATCCTGGATTTATTGCTGGCGGAAATGCCGCTCAAGCGCGCGGCGGCGTTGGCTGCGGAAATTACCGGGGTAAGGAAGAATGTTTTGTATCAAGTGGCTCTGGAAAAACAGAAAAATAAATGATGTCACATTGATATTATCTGTTTTGTCACTTGTTCTCCGGGGCCGCTGCCGTTAATCTTTGCGGCGGAGAGTCGATTGGACAGTCGCTGCCTGATTTTGTTCCGCAAAAGCAGGGGAGGAAAGTCCGGGCTCCATAGGGCAGAGTGCCAGGTAACGCCTGGGGGCGCGAGCCTACGGAAAGTGCCACAGAAAACAACCGCCTAAGCACCTCGGTGCCGGTAAGGGTGAAAAGGTGCGGTAAGAGCGCACCGCACGACTGGTAACAGTTCGTGGCTAGGCAAACCCCACTCGGAGCAAGACCAAATAGGGTTCCACATGGCGCGGCCCGCGTTGGAACCGGGTAGGTTGCTAAAGGCGTCCAGTGATGGCCGTCGTAGAGGAATGACTGTCCTCGACAGAACCCGGCTTACAGATCGACTCTCCACTCCTTCCTTTCTTTCTGCTTGATTCGATAGCAGAAGCCGCTTCGGTAATATCAAAAAAGTCTTACTCTTAATAAATTACTTTAACTTCGCGCTCTATTCGTCTGAGCGAAGTCGCTTTTCCCTTCCGAAAATCCCCTCCAAGTAGCCTGATGTCTGCCCTTGTTACGCTAAATCTCCGATCTGTAAGGGTTTTCCTTATATGCGCGCCTTGACGGTGCGGTGGGCGGATTCCTATAGTGTGCGCAAGTGGCAGAAAGTGGCATGAAGTGGGTTTTCAGACACAAAAAAGCTAACATTTAGGGAAGCGCAGCCGTGTTCCGCGGAGCAAACGCAATCAATCTCGACGCCAAGGGCCGTCTCGCCATGCCGAGCCGGTACCGTGACGAGCTTGATTCACGTAGCTCGGGGCAATTGATCGTGACGATCGACGCTGTGGATCCCTGCTTATGCGTATACCCGCTGGACGAGTGGGAACTGATCGAAGCGAAATTGCGCGCCTTGCCGTCGTTGCGTGAAGAGAACCGCCGCCTGCAGCGCTTGCTGATAGGTAATGCAGTGGATCTCGAACTCGATGGCAGTGGGCGTTTTCTGGTTCCGCCGCGTTTGCGCGAATACGCGAAGCTCGACAAGCGCGCGATGCTGGTGGGTCAACTGAACAAATTCCAACTGTGGGACGAGGATGCCTGGAACGCTGTTTCTGCAGCGGATCTGGCAGCCATTCAACAACCGGGTGCCATGCCCGATGAACTGCGTGATCTGATCCTGTGACTATCGATAGCGGCTTTAACCACATCACCGTACTTCTGGACGAAGCCGTCGAGGCTCTGTCCGTGCGCGCGGATGGCTGCTATCTGGATGGCACGTTCGGTCGCGGCGGGCACAGCCGACTCATACTGCAAAAGCTTGGACCGGATGGCCGCCTCCTGGGGTTCGACAAGGATCCTCAAGCGATTGCCACCGGGCAAGCGCTGGCGGCCGAAGACGGCCGCTTTGTCATTGTGCAGCGCAGTTTTGCCGAGCTGGGTTCCGAAGTGGCCGAGCGCGGGCTGGCCGGCAAGGTCAGCGGCGTGCTGTTCGACCTCGGCGTGTCCTCGCCGCAGCTGGACGACCCTGAGCGCGGCTTCAGCTTCCTCAATGACGGCCCGCTGGACATGCGCATGGATCCGTCCCGTGGTGTCAGCGCCGCCGAATTCATCGCGACGGCTCCCGAGGAGGAGATCGCCCGCGTATTCAAGGAGTATGGCGAAGAGCGCTTCGCCAAGCGCATGGCCCGTGCCGTGGTCCTGCGCCGCGAGGAGCAGCCGTTCACTCGAACCTCCGATCTGGCCGAAGTGCTCAAGGTCGCCAACCCTGCCTGGGAAAAAGGCAAGAACCCGGCGACCCGTGCATTCCAGGGCCTGCGCATCCATGTCAACAACGAACTGGGCGACCTCGAGGCTGGCCTCGACGCGGCCCTGGATGCGCTGGAAGTCGGTGGTCGCCTGGCGGTGATCAGCTTCCATTCCCTCGAAGACCGCATCGTCAAGCTCTTCATGCGCAAGCTGGCCAAGGGCGAGCAGGACAACCTGCCGCGCAACCTGCCAGTACAGCACAAGCCATTCGAGCCGAAGATCAAGCTGATCGGCAAGGCGCAGTTCGCGTCCGATGCCGAACTCAAGGCCAACCCGCGGTCGCGCAGCGCGGTCATGCGTGTGGCGGAGAAGCTTCGGTGAGCAGGCTCTATGCCAAACCCCTGCCAGGCGGAAGCTTCCTGATGCTTCTGCTGTTTATCGGCGTGCTCGTATCCTCGGTCGCGGTGTCCTACAGCGCCCATTGGAACCGGCAATTGCTCAATACGCTTTACGGCGAGCTCAACGAGCGCGACAAGGCCCAGGCCGAGTGGGGCCGGCTGATTCTTGAGCAGAGCACCTGGACCGCCCATAGCCGTATCGAAAACCTCGCCAGCGAGCAGTTGAAGATGCGCATCCCCGCGGCTGACGAAGTGCGGATGGTGGCGCCATGATGAAGCTCGAAGGCGCCTTGTACCCCTGGCGCTTCCGGGTGGTGCTGGGCTTGCTCGCCTTGATGGTCGGCGCCATTACCTGGCAGATCATCGATCTGCAGGTGGTCGATCGCGACTTCCTGAAAAGCCAGGGCGATGCACGCAGCATGCGGCATATCCCCATTCCTGCACACCGCGGCCTGATCACCGACCGCAACGGCGAGCCCCTGGCCGTCAGTACGCCGGTCACCACGTTGTGGGCCAACCCCAAGGAAATGCAGGGCTCCAAGGAGCGTTGGGGAGCATTGGCAACAGCGCTCGGGCAGAACCCCAAGCAACTCACCGAACGTCTGGAGCAACAGGCGAACAAGGAGTTCATCTACCTGGTCCGAGGCCTGACTCCCGAGCAGGGGCAGGCGGTTCTCGACCTGAAGGTTCCTGGTGTCTATGGCATCGAGGAATTCCGCCGTTTCTATCCTGCCGGCGATGTGGCCGCGCATATGGTCGGCTTCACCGACCTCGACGACCACGGTCGCGAGGGCGTGGAGCTTGCCTACGACGAGTGGCTGGCTGGCGTGCCCGGCAAGCGCCAGGTGATCAAGGACCGACGCGGCCGCTTGATCAAGGATGTCCAGGTCACCAAGAACGCCAAGGCAGGGAAGACCTTGGCGTTGTCGATTGACCTGCGCCTGCAATACCTGGCCACCCGCGAACTGCGCAACGCCATCGCCGAGCAGGAAGCGAAGGCCGGCAGCCTGGTGATCATGGATGTGAAGACCGGCGAAGTCCTGGCCATGGTCAACCAGCCCACCTACAACCCGAACAATCGTCGCAGCATGTTCCCGGCGGCGATGCGCAACCGGGCGATCATCGATGTGTTCGAGCCAGGTTCGACGGTCAAGCCGCTGTCCATGAGTGCCGCGCTGCAGAGTGGTCGCTGGAAACCGACCGACAAGGTCGAGGTCTATCCCGGCACCCTGCAACTGGGCCGCTACACCATTCGTGACGTTTCCAAGACCGAGGGCCCGATCCTCGACCTGACCGGCATCCTGATCAACTCCAGTAACGTCGGCATGTCGAAGATCGCCTTCGATATCGGTGGCGAGGCCATCTACCGGGTGATGTCGCAGTTGGGCCTGGGCCAATACACCGGTCTTGGCTTCCCGGGCGAACGCGTCGGCAACCTGCCGAACCACCGCGAGTGGCGCAAGGCGGAAACCGCGACGCTTTCCTACGGCTACGGCGTGTCTGTCACTGCGCTGCAACTGGTGCATGCCTACGCCGCGCTGGCCAATGACGGCAAGATGGTGCCGTTGAGCATTCTCAAGGTGGACAAGGCGCCGGAATCGACCCAGGTGGTGCCGAAGGAAACCGCGGAAACCATCCAGCAGATGTTGCAGCAGGTGATCGAGGCGCCGCGTGGCGTATTCCGCGCGCAGGTGCCTTCGTATCATGTCGCTGGCAAGTCGGGTACCGCGCGCAAGGCCACCATCGGTTCCAAGGGCTACACCGAAAATGCCTACCGCTCGTTGTTCGCCGGTTTCGGGCCGATGAGCGATCCACGCTATGCCATCGTCGTGGTGATCGACGAACCGAGCAAGGGCGGTTACTTCGGTGGCCTGGTTTCCGCGCCGGTGTTCAGCAAGGTCATGTCGGGCACCCTGCGCCTGATGAACGTGCCACCGGATAATCTGCCGGTTGCCACGCAGCAGGCCGATGCCGCTGCGCCCGCCAAAGGAGGGCGCGGTTGATGACGATGCCATTGAGTAAACTGTTCGCCAATGCCAGTAGCGATCCGCTGATTCGCGAACTGACCCTGGACAGCCGCAATGTCCGCCCCGGCGACTTGTTCCTGGCTGTGCCGGGTGCCAAGGTCGATGGCCGCGACCATATTGCCGATGCGCTCAAGCGCGGCGCGGCGGCAGTTGCCTATGAAGTGCAGGGTGCCAAGGTATTGCCGATCACCGATGCGCCGTTGATTCCGGTCAAGGGGCTGGTCGCGCAGTTGTCGGATATCGCCGGACGTTTCTATGGCGAGCCTAGCCGTCTGCTCGAACTGGTAGGCGTTACCGGCACCAACGGCAAGACCAGTGTGACCCAACTGGTCGCCCAGGCCCTCGACCTGCTGGGCCAGCGTTGCGGCCTGATCGGCACCCTCGGTACCGGCTTCTACGGTGCGCTGCAAAGCGGCCGCCTGACCACGCCCGATCCGCTCGCCGTGCAATCGACCCTTAACGACCTGAAAAAGGCCGGCGCGCGGGCCGTGGCCATGGAAGTGTCGTCCCATGCGCTGGAGCAAGGGCGGGTCGCCGCACTGGCCTTCGATATCGTGGTGATGACCAACCTGTCCCGCGACCATCTCGATTATCACGGCAGCATGGAAGCCTACAAGGCAGCCAAGGCGAAGCTGTTCGCCTGGCCGAACCTGCGTTGCCGGGTGGTCAATCTGGATGACGATTTCGGTCGCGAACTGGCCGCCGAAGCGCGCGAGTCGCGGCTGATCAGCTACAGCCTGAAAGACCCGGCAGCCACCCTTTATTGCCGCGAAGCCAGCTTCGACGATGATGGCGTGCGCGCCGTGTTGGTAACGCCGCAAGGCGAGCACATGCTGCGCAGCCGTCTGCTCGGTCGCTTCAACCTGAGCAATATGCTGGCGGCGGTCGGCACCCTGTTGGCGATGGATCATCCGCTGGATGAAATTCTGAAGGTCACCGCGGAGCTCGAAGGCCCTGTCGGCCGTATGCAGCGCCTCGGCGGCGGCAGCAAGCCGTTGGTGGTGGTCGATTATGCCCACACCCCGGATGCCCTGGAAAAGGTCCTCGAAGCCCTGCGCCCGCATGCCCGTGGCCAGTTGACCTGTCTGTTCGGCTGCGGCGGTGACCGTGATCGCGGCAAGCGCCCACTGATGGCGGAACTGGCCGAACGCCTGGCCGATCAGGTGGTGGTCACCGACGACAACCCGCGTAGCGAAGATCCTCAGGCCATCTTCGACGATATTCGTCCTGGCTTCTCCAAGGCGGATGCCGCGGAGTTCATCGCCGGCCGTGGTGAGGCGATCGCTCGTGTGATCGCCGCTGCCGGCGTCGACGACGTCATCGTCCTGGCTGGCAAAGGCCACGAGGACTACCAGGAAATCAACGGCAAACGTCACGATTTTTCCGATCTTGTTGAAGCCGAAAAGGCGCTTGCAGTCTGGGAGGCCTCTCATGCTTGAACCCCTGTCCCTGAGCCAGTTGACCGAACCGTTGCAAGGGCGCCTGCTGGGCGCCGATGCGCGTTTCGACGGGGTCAGCATCGACAGCCGCAAGATCGCGCCGGGGCAATTGTTCATCGCTTTGGCCGGGCCGCGTTTCGACGGCCACGACTACCTCGACGAAGTAGCGGCCAAGGGCGCCGTTGCGGCGCTGGTGGAGCGTGAGGTTCCGGGTTCCAGCCTGCCGCAACTGCTGGTGGCGGATACCCGTCTGGCCCTGGGGCGGCTCGGCGCGCTGAATCGTCGCGCCTTCAAGCATCCGGTAGCAGCGATCACCGGCTCCAGCGGCAAGACCACGGTCAAGGAAATGCTTGCCAGCATCCTTGGTACCCGGGGCCCGGTGCTGATGACCCGGGGCAACCTGAACAACGATCTCGGCGCCCCCTTGACCCTGCTCGAGCTCGGCCCTGAACACAGCGCCGCCGTCATCGAGCTGGGCGCCAACCACGTTGGCGAGATTCGCTACACCGTCGGCCTGACCCGGCCTCAGGTGGTGCTGATCAACAACGCGGGCACGGCTCATGTCGGCGAGTTCGGCGGGCCGGAGAAGATTGTCGAAGCCAAGGGCGAGATCCTCGAAGGATTGGAGGAGGGTGGTGTCGCGGTATTGAACCTGGACGACAAGGCCTTTGGCATATGGAAACAGCGCGCCGGGAAACACGCCGTGCTGACCTTCGCCCTGACCAGCAGCGCCGCCGACTTCTACGCCAGCGATATTGCCCAGGATGAACGCGGTTGCCCGTCGTTCATCCTGCACGCGCCGCAAGGCCAGGTGGCGATCCAGCTCAACCTGCTGGGCACCCACAACATCGCCAACGCCCTGGCCGCCGCCGCTGCCGCGCAGAGCTTCGGTGTCGCGCTGGAGGGCATCGCCGAGGGCCTGAACACCGTGCAACCGGTCAAGGGCCGCGGCGTCGCGCAGGTCGCGCCCAGCGGCATCCGCGTGATCGACGACACCTACAACGCAAACCCGACCTCCGTGTGCGCGGCCATTGATATACTCGCCGGCTTTTCCGGTCGCACCGTCCTGGTGCTCGGGGATATCGGTGAGTTGGGCCAGTGGGCCGAAGAGGGCCACCGCGAGGTCGGGGACTACGCCAGGGGCAAGGTTTCGGCGCTGTATGCCGTAGGTCCGATGATGGCCCATGCGGTCAAGGCCTTTGGCCAGAATGCCCGCCATTTCACCAATCAAGCTGACCTGATCGCTGCCGTTCGCGGCGAGCAGGCCGTCAACACCACTATTTTGATCAAGGGTTCGCGCAGCGCTGCGATGGAAAACGTCGTGGCGGCCCTGTGCGATTCCAGCGGGGAGAAACATTAATGCTGCTGCTGTTGGCCGAGTATCTGCAACAGTTCTACAAGGGCTTCGCGGTCTTCCAGTACCTGACCCTGCGCGGGATCCTGGGCGTACTGACCGCGTTGTCGCTGGCCCTGTGGCTGGGCCCGTGGATGATCCGTACCCTGCAGATCCGCCAGATCGGCCAGGCCGTGCGTAACGACGGCCCGCAATCGCACCTGTCCAAGTCCGGTACCCCGACCATGGGCGGGGCGCTGATCCTTTCCGCCATCGGCGTGAGCACCCTGCTCTGGGCCGACCTGAGCAACCGTTACGTGTGGGTGGTGCTGATCGTCACCATGCTGTTCGGCGCCATCGGCTGGGTCGACGACTACCGCAAGGTGATCGAGAAGAACTCCCGCGGCCTGCCGAGCCGCTGGAAATATTTCTGGCAGTCGGTATTCGGCCTGGGCGCGGCGATCTTCCTTTATATGACCGCACCGACCAGCGTCGAAACCACCCTGATCGTGCCGATGCTGAAGGACGTCACCATTCCCCTGGGCGTCGGTTTCGTCGTGCTGACCTATTTCGTCATCGTCGGCTCGAGCAACGCGGTCAACCTGACCGACGGCCTCGATGGCCTGGCGATCCTGCCGACCGTGCTGGTAGGCGGTGCCCTGGGCATCTTCTGCTACCTGTCGGGCAACGTGAAATTCGCCGAATACCTGCTGATTCCCTACGTTCCGGGCGCAGGCGAGCTGATCGTGTTCTGCGGCGCGCTGATCGGCGCCGGCCTCGGTTTCCTCTGGTTCAACACCTATCCGGCCCAGGTCTTCATGGGCGACGTCGGCGCCCTGGCACTGGGCGCAGCGCTGGGCACCATCGCCGTGATCGTTCGCCAGGAAATCGTCCTGTTCATCATGGGCGGCGTGTTCGTCATGGAGACCCTGTCGGTGGTCATCCAGGTCGCGTCGTTCAAGCTGACCGGCAAGCGCGTATTCCGCATGGCGCCGATCCATCACCACTTTGAACTCAAGGGCTGGCCAGAGCCGCGCGTGATCGTCCGCTTCTGGATCATCACCGTGATTCTCGTGTTGATCGGCCTGGCAACCCTGAAACTGAGGTAGAACGCGTGTCCTTGATCGCAACTGACCACTTCCGCATCGTTGTCGGCCTCGGCAAGAGCGGCATGTCCCTGGTTCGCTTCCTGGCGAACCGGGGCATTGCGTTTGCGGTCGCCGACACGCGCGAGAACCCGCCGGAGCTGGCGACCCTGCGTCGCGACTATCCGCAGGTCGAAGTGCGTTGCGGTGAGCTGGACGTGGACTTCCTCTGCCGCGCCGACGAGTTGTACGTGAGCCCCGGGCTGGCCCTGGCCACCCCGGCCCTGCAGCAGGCTGCCGCCCGTGGCGTCAAGCTCTCCGGCGATATCGAGCTGTTCGCGCGTAACGCGAAGGCGCCAATCGTGGCCATCAGCGGTTCCAACGCCAAGAGCACCGTGACCACCCTGGTCGGCGAGATGGCCGCAGCGGCGGGCAAGCGCGTGGCGGTGGGTGGCAATCTCGGCACTCCGGCCCTTGACCTGCTCGGTGACGACGTCGAGCTTTACGTGCTGGAGCTGTCGAGCTTCCAGCTGGAAACCACCGACCAGCTCAATGCCGAAGTGGCCACCGTGCTCAATGTCAGCGAAGACCACATGGACCGCTACAGCGGCCTGCCGGCCTACCACCTGGCCAAGCACCGGATCTTCCGTGGCGCCCGCCAGGTCGTGGTCAACCGTCAGGACGCCCTGAGCCGTCCGCTGCCGGTGGAAGGCCAGCCCTGCTGGACCTTCGGCCTGAACACGCCTGACTTCAAGGCCTTCGGCCTGCGCGAAGAAAACGGCGAGAAATACCTGGCCTTCGAATTCCGCAACCTGATGCCGGTTCGCGAACTGAAGATCCGCGGTGCGCACAACCAGTCCAACGCCCTTGCCGCGCTGGCCCTCGGGCATGCCGTCGGCCTGCCGTTCGAGGCCATGCTGGAAAGCCTGCGCAGCTTCGCCGGCCTGGCCCATCGTTGCCAGTGGGTCCGTGAGCTGAACGGCGTCAATTACTACGACGACTCCAAGGCCACCAACGTTGGCGCGGCGCTGGCCGCCATCGAAGGCCTGGGTGCCGATATCGACGGCAAGCTGGTACTGATCGCCGGTGGCGACGGCAAGGGCGCGGACTTCTCCGCCCTGCGTGCTCCGGTCGGCGAACATTGCCGCGCGGTGGTCCTGCTCGGCCGCGATGCCGAACTGCTGGCCGAAGCCCTGGGCGACAGCGTGCCGCTGGTTCGGGTCAAGACCCTCGAGGACGCTGTGCAAAAAGCTGCCGAACTGGCCCGGTCCGGCGACGCCGTGCTGCTGTCCCCGGCTTGCGCCAGCCTCGACATGTTCAAGAACTTCGAGGAGCGTGGGCGCCTGTTCGCCCAGGCCGCAGGAGAACTGGCATGATCTTCGGCGCCATCAAGCCCTATCCGTCGCCGCTGATCAGCGGCCGTGGCATCGACCTGGACTTCCCGTTCCTGGTCGGTTGCCTGGCGTTGCTCGGTCTGGGCCTGGTGATGATTACCTCGGCGTCCTCGGAAGTCGCCGCGGCGCAGTCGGGCAATCCGCTCTACCACATGTTCCGCCACCTGATTTACGTCGGCCTCGGCGTAGGTGCCTGCATCGTCACCATGATGGTGCCGATCTCCACCTGGCAGCGCATGGGCTTTCTGATGCTGATCGGTGCCTTCGGCCTGCTGGTGGCGGTACTGATCCCGGGTATCGGGCGTGAAGTGAACGGTTCGATGCGCTGGATCGGCTTCAGCTTCTTCAACGTCCAGCCTTCGGAGATCGCCAAGGTCTTCGTGGTCGTCTACCTCGCCGGCTACCTGGTACGGCGCCAGCAGGAAGTGCGTGAAAGCTGGATGGGCTTCTTCAAGCCGTTCATCGTCCTCCTGCCCATGGCCGGCCTGTTGCTGATGGAGCCGGACTTCGGCGCCACGGTAGTGATGATGGGCTCGGCGGCGGCGATGCTGTTCCTCGGCGGCGTGGGGTTGTTCCGCTTCGGCCTGATGGTGGTGCTGGCGGTGGGCGCGGTGTTCGTGCTGGTCCAGGCCCAGCCGTACCGGATGGCCCGCCTGATCACCTTCACCGACCCCTGGGCCGACCAGTTCGGTTCCGGCTATCAGCTGACCCAGGCGCTGATTGCCTTCGGCCGTGGCGAGTGGTTCGGCGTCGGCCTGGGCAACAGCGTGCAGAAGCAGTTCTACCTGCCGGAGGCGCATACCGACTTCGTGTTCTCGGTGCTTGCCGAAGAGCTGGGCGTGGTCGGCTCGCTGCTCACCGTTGCCCTGTTCGTCTTCGTCACCGTGCGCGCGCTGTACATCGGCCTGTGGGCAGAAAAGGCCAAGCAGTTCTTCGCCGCCTATGTGGCCTTTGGCCTGGCCTTCCTGTGGATCGGCCAGTTCCTGATCAACATCGGAGTGAACGTCGGCCTGCTGCCGACCAAGGGCCTGACCCTGCCGTTCCTCAGCTACGGTGGCAGCTCGCTGGTGATCTGCTGTGCCTGCGTCGGGTTGCTCCTGCGCATCGAATGGGAGAGCCGTACTCACCTGGGCAGCGAGGAACACGAATTCGACGAAAACGATTTTGCCGAGGAGCCGACCCATCATGGCCGCTGACGGCAAGAACGTATTGATCATGGCCGGCGGAACCGGCGGCCATGTATTCCCGGCGCTGGCCTGCGCCCGGGAATTCCAGGCGCGCGGTTTCACCGTGCATTGGCTGGGAACGCCACGGGGTATCGAGAATGAACTGGTACCGCAGGCCGGCCTGCAACTGCACCTGATCAATGTCACCGGGCTGCGTGGCAAGAGCAAGCTGTCACTGCTCAAGGCGCCGTTCACCTTGGTCAAGGCGGTGTTCCAGGCGCGGCGGATCATCCGTCAGGTCAATCCGGTCTGCGTGGTCGGTTTCGGTGGCTATGTCACCGGTCCAGGCGGCGTGGCCGCCAGGCTGTGCGGCGTGCCGGTGGTGATCCACGAGCAGAATGCCCGTGCCGGTACCGCCAACCGCCTGCTGGTGCCATTGGCTGGACGGGTCTGCGAAGCCTTCCCGGACACCTTCGGGGCCAGTGCCAAGCGCCGCACCACCGGTAACCCGGTACGTGCCGAGCTGTTCCTGGAGCCTGTGCGCCAGGCCCTGCCGGGACGTCGGGCGCGCCTGCTGGTACTGGGCGGCAGCCTGGGCGCCGAACCGCTGAACAAGCTGCTGCCCCAGGCCCTGGCCCTGGTGCCGGAAAGCCTGCGGCCCGAGGTGTTCCACCAGGCCGGAAAGAATCATGACCAGATCACCGCTCAGCGTTATCGCGAGGCGGGGGTCGAGGCTCAGGTAGAGCCGTTCATCAAGGACATGGCCCAGGCCTATGGCTGGGCCGACCTGGTGGTATGCCGTGCCGGCGCGCTGACCGTCAGCGAACTGGCCGCCGCGGGACTGCCGTCGTTGCTGGTGCCCTTGCCCCATGCCATCGACGACCACCAGACCCACAACGCCCATTATCTGGCACGCGAAGGCGCCGCCTTCCTGATGCCGCAAGCGACAACTGGCGCAGCGCAGCTCGCTGAACGCCTGAACGAGGTGCTGATGCAACCGGAAAAACTCGACACCATGGCCGCCACCGCACGACGCCTGGCCAAGCCCGCTGCAACCCGCACCGTGGTCGATATCTGCCTGGAGGTGGCCCATGGTTGAGAACCAGAAAGCCATGCCCCAGCCTGAAATGCGCCGTATCCGTCGCATCCACTTTGTCGGTATCGGCGGCGTGGGCATGTGCGGGATCGCCGAAGTACTGCTGAACCTGGGCTACCAGGTGTCCGGTTCCGACCTCAAGGAGTCGCCCGTTACCGAGCGCCTGAAGTCCTTCGGGGCCGAGATCTTCATCGGCCACCGTGCCGAAAACGCCGCCAGCGCCGACGTGCTGGTGGTGTCCAGCGCCATCAACACGGCCAACCCGGAAGTTGCCACCGCCCTGGAGCGGCGCATTCCGGTGGTGCCGCGTGCCGAGATGCTGGCCGAACTGATGCGCTACCGCCATGGCATCGCCGTCGCCGGTACCCATGGCAAGACCACCACCACCAGCCTGCTGGCCTCGGTCTTCGCCGCAGGCGGCCTGGACCCTACCTTCGTCATCGGTGGTCGGCTGAACGCTGCAGGTACCAATGCCCAGCTCGGTACCAGCCGCTACCTGATCGCCGAAGCCGACGAGAGCGATGCCAGTTTCCTGCATCTGCAGCCATTGGTCGCGGTGGTCACCAATATCGACGCCGACCATATGGCCACCTACGAAGGCGACTTCAACAAGCTGAAGAAAACCTTCGTCGAGTTCCTGCACAACCTGCCGTTCTACGGCCTGGCCGTGGTCTGCCTGGACGACCCGGTGGTTCGCGAGATCCTGCCGCTGGTCAAGCGCCCGGCAGTGACCTACGGCTTCAGCGAAGAAGCCGACGTGCGCGCGATCAACGTACGCCAGTCGGGCATGCAGACCCACTTCACCGTGCTGCGCCGTGACCGTGCGCCGCTGGACGTGTCGGTGAACATGCCGGGTAACCACAACGTGCTCAACGCCCTGGCGACCATCGCCATCGCCACCGACGAGGGCATCAGCGACGAGGCCATCGTCCAGGGTCTTTCCGGTTTCCAGGGCGTTGGCCGACGCTTCCAGGTCTACGGCGAACTGCCGGTGGAAGGCGGCAGCGTGATGCTGGTGGACGACTATGGTCATCACCCGACCGAGGTTGCCGCGGTAATCAAGGCCGTGCGCGGTGGCTGGCCGGAGCGTCGCCTGGTCATGGTCTACCAGCCGCACCGCTACAGCCGTACCCGTGACCTCTACGACGATTTCGTCCAGGTCCTGGCCGACGCCAATGTGCTGCTGTTGATGGAAGTCTACCCGGCGGGCGAAGAGCCGATCCCGGGCGCCGACAGTCGTCAGCTGTGCCACAGCATTCGCCAGCGCGGTCAGCTCGATCCGATCTACATCGAACGCGGCATCGAACTGGCGCCTCTGGTCAAGCCATTGCTGCGTGCCGGCGACATCCTGCTGTGCCAGGGCGCCGGTGATATCGGTGGCCTCGCGCCACAACTGTTGAAGAGTCCGTTGTTCGCTGGTGCGGGTGCCAGTCAGGAGAAAGCGAAATGACTGCCGAAGCCTACGCCAAGCTGCATTCCACGATCGCCCCGAAAGATTTCGGCCGTGTCGCCGTGCTCTACGGCGGCAAGAGCGCCGAGCGCGAAGTCTCGCTGAAGTCCGGTGCCGCGGTGATCGACGCGCTGCAAGGCGCCGGAGTCGACGTGGTTGCCATCGATGTCGGTGACGACCTGCTGGCCCGCCTGCAGAGCGAGAAGATCGACCGCGCCTTCATCATTCTCCACGGCCGTGGCGGCGAAGATGGCAGCATGCAGGGCCTGCTGGAGTGCCTGGGCATTCCCTACACCGGCAGCGGCATCCTCGCCTCGGCCCTGGCCATGGACAAGTTGCGTACCAAGCAGGTGTGGCAGAGCCTGGGCATCCCGACCCCGCGCCATGCCGTGCTGGCCAGTGAAGCCGACTGTATTTGCGCAGGCGCGGAACTGGGCTTCCCGTTGATCGTCAAACCGGCCCATGAAGGTTCCAGTATCGGTATGGCGAAAGTGTCCAGCGTCGCGGAATTGATCGCGGCCTGGAAAGACGCCGCCAACTACGATTCGCAAGTCCTGGTCGAGCAGTGGATCCAGGGTCCGGAGTTCACTGTGGCGGTGCTGCGTGACCAGGTCCTGCCGCCGATCGCCCTGGGCACCCCGCATTCGTTCTACGACTACGACGCCAAGTACCTGGCTTCCGATACCCAATACCGGATCCCGTGTGGCCTGGATGCAGCCAAGGAACAGGAATTGATCGACCTCACCGCCCGCGCCTGCGACGCCATCGGCATCGCTGGCTGGGGCCGCGTGGATGTAATGCAGGACGAGCATGGCCGCTTCTGGCTGCTTGAAGTCAACACCGCACCAGGCATGACCGACCATAGCCTGGTGCCCATGGCGGCACGTGCGGCCGGCCTCGATTTCCAGCAGTTGGTGCTGGCGATCCTGGCGGCCAGTGTCGAGGCGCGAGGTTAAGCCCATGCAAGGCGCGATGTTACGTCATCAGCAACCCGCCCCGGCCGTAACAAGCCGGTGCCGCGTGGTGCCAGCCGGATGGTGGCCAAGGAGCCACTGTCGGCGCGCCTGCCCAAGCCGAACTTCAGCATCTTCAAGAAGCTGCTGTGGCCCGTGCTGCTGGTCGTCGCGGGCTTTGGCGCCTACGAAGGCGCGCAGCGCCTGATGCCCTATGCCGACCGGCCGATCACCAAGATCGCCGTGCAGGGCGACCTCAGCTACATCAGCCAGCAGGCGGTGCAGCAGCGTATTGCCCCTTATGTCGCGGCGAGTTTCTTCACCGTCGACCTGGCGAGCATGCGTACCGAACTGGAGCAGATGCCCTGGATCGCCCATGCCGAAGTGCGTCGGGTATGGCCAGACGAAGTGGTTATTCGCCTGGAAGAACAGTTGCCAGTGGCGCGCTGGGGCGAGGACGCCTTGCTCAACAACCAGGGCCAGGCCTTCACCCCACGCGAACTGGCGAACTACGAGCACCTGCCGCAGCTTTTCGGGCCGCAGCGCGCTCAGCAACAAGTGATGCAGCAATATCAGGTTCTCAACCAGATGTTGCGCCCCCTGGGTTTCTCGATCGCTCGCCTGGAGCTGCGCGAGCGGGGCAGCTGGTTCCTCACCACCGGCGCCGGCAGCGCCGGCCCGGGTATCGAACTGCTGCTGGGGCGCGACCACCTGGTGGAAAAAATGCGCCGTTTCATTGCCATCTACAACAAGACGCTCAAAGAACAGATCACGAACATCGCCCGCATCGATCTGCGTTACGCCAACGGCCTTGCCGTTGGCTGGCGGGAACCGATTGCACAGCCCGCGGCCCAACCCGCCGTGGCGAAGAATTAGAGAGAGGCAGGACCCATGGCAAATGCGCATAGCGGCAAAATGATCGTCGGGCTGGATATCGGCACGTCCAAGGTGGTTGCACTGGTAGGCGAAGTCGCCGCCGACGGCACCCTGGAGATCGTCGGTATCGGCACCCATCCATCGCGCGGGTTGAAAAAAGGCGTGGTGGTCAATATCGAGTCCACCGTGCAGTCGATCCAGCGCGCCGTCGAAGAGGCGCAGCTGATGGCTGGCTGCCGGATCCACTCGGCCTTCGTCGGCGTGGCCGGCAATCACATCCGCAGCCTGAACTCCCACGGCATCGTGGCGATCCGCGATCGCGAAGTCAGCACTGCGGACCTGGAACGGGTACTGGACGCGGCCCAGGCCGTGGCTATCCCCGCCGACCAGCGCGTGCTGCATACCCTGCCGCAGGATTACGTGATCGATAACCAGGAAGGCGTGCGCGAGCCGCTGGGCATGTCCGGCGTGCGTCTGGAAGCCAAGGTCCATGTGGTGACCTGCGCAGTCAACGCGGCGCAGAACATCGAGAAGTGCGTGCGCCGCTGCGGCCTGGAAATCGACGACATCATCCTCGAGCAACTGGCTTCGGCCTACTCGGTGCTCACCGACGACGAGAAAGAGCTGGGCGTGTGCCTGGTGGATATCGGCGGCGGCACCACCGACATCGCCATCTTCACCGAAGGCGCGATCCGTCATACCGCAGTGATCCCGATTGCCGGCGACCAGGTGACCAACGACATCGCCATGGCCCTGCGTACGCCGACCCAGTACGCCGAGGAAATCAAGATCCGCTACGCCTGCGCCCTGGCCAAGCTGGCCGGTGCCGGCGAAACCATCAAGGTGCCGAGCGTCGGCGACCGTCCGCCGCGCGAGCTGTCGCGCCAGGCCCTGGCCGAAGTGGTCGAGCCGCGCTACGACGAGCTGTTCACCTTGATCCAGGCTGAGCTGCGCCGCAGCGGTTACGAGGACCTGGTACCAGCGGGCATCGTCCTGACCGGTGGTACCTCGAAGATGGAAGGCGCGGTCGAACTGGCCGAGGAAATCTTCCATATGCCGGTACGCCTCGGCGTACCACACAGCGTTCGGGGGCTGAGCGACGTGGTTCGCAACCCGATCTATTCCACTGGCGTTGGCCTGCTGACCTATGGCCTGCAGAAACAGTCCGACGGCGTGCCAGTGCCAGGTATCAGAAACGACAGCTATGGCGATGAACCGAAGGCCCCGGTGCTTGAGCGCTTCAAGCGTTGGGTCCAGGGAAACTTCTAAGTTTCAAAAGCAGTAGTGGTAGGCGCAAAAAACTAGAGAACTGAAAGGAGAGGGAAAATGTTCGAGCTCGTAGACAACGTCCCGCAAAGTCCGGTCATCAAAGTGATCGGCGTCGGTGGCGGCGGTGGCAACGCCGTCAACCACATGGTCAAGAGCAACATCGAAGGCGTCGAATTCATCTGCGCCAACACCGATGCTCAGGCCCTGAAAAACATCGGTGCGCGCACCATTCTGCAACTGGGTACCGGTGTCACCAAGGGCCTGGGCGCGGGTGCCAATCCGGAAATCGGCCGCCAGGCCGCACTGGAGGACCGCGAGCGTATCGCCGAGGTGCTGCAGGGCACCAACATGGTCTTCATCACTACCGGCATGGGTGGTGGTACCGGTACCGGTGCTGCGCCGATCATCGCCGAAGTGGCCAAGGAACTGGGCATCCTCACCGTTGCGGTGGTGACCCGTCCGTTCCCGTTCGAAGGCCGCAAGCGCATGCAGATCGCCGATGAAGGCATCCGCTCGCTGGCCGACAGCGTCGACTCGCTGATCACCATTCCCAACGAAAAACTGCTGACCATCCTCGGCAAGGACGCCAGCCTGCTGTCGGCCTTCGCCAAGGCGGACGACGTTCTGGCCGGTGCCGTGCGCGGTATCTCCGACATCATCAAGCGTCCGGGCATGATCAACGTCGACTTCGCCGACGTGCGTACCGTAATGAGCGAAATGGGCATGGCGATGATGGGTACCGGCTGTGCCAGCGGTCCGAACCGTGCGCGTGAAGCCACCGAGGCGGCGATCCGCAACCCGCTGCTCGAAGACGTCAACCTGCAGGGCGCCCGTGGCATCCTGGTCAACATCACTGCCGGTCCGGACCTGTCGCTGGGTGAATACTCCGACGTGGGCAGCATCATCGAGGCGTTCGCCTCCGACCACGCGATGGTCAAGGTCGGCACCGTGATCGATCCGGATATGCGCGACGAGCTGCACGTCACCGTGGTCGCTACCGGCCTGGGTGCCAAGATCGAGAAGCCTGTGAAGGTCATCGACAACACCCTGCAAAGCGCGGCTGCCCAGGTTTCCACCCCGGCTCCGGCACCCGTGCGCAACGAGCAGCCTGCGGTCAACTACCGTGACCTGGAGCGTCCGACCGTGATGCGCAACCAGACCCACGCTGGCGCGGCAGCGGCTGCCAAGCTCAATCCTCAGGACGACCTGGATTACCTGGACATCCCGGCATTCCTGCGTCGTCAGGCCGATTGATGGAATTTATCAGGGGTATTAGGGTGATTGGTGTTCAGCAAAGGTTGGGTCTGTTATCATCCCCAGCCTTTGTTGATACCAGTTCGCAATCTGTGCTGAAGCGGCCAATGCCATGATTAAACAACGCACCCTGAAAAATATCATCCGTGCCACAGGTGTCGGCCTGCACTCCGGGGAAAAGGTATACCTGACCCTGAAACCTGCGCCTGTGGATACCGGCATCGTATTTTGCCGAGCCGACCTCGATCCCGTGGTGCATATCCCTGCCCGTGCGGAAAATGTCGGCGAGACCACCATGTCGACCACGCTGGTCAACGGCGATACCAAGGTAGACACGGTTGAGCACCTGCTCTCGGCCATGGCTGGCCTAGGCATCGATAACGCCTACGTCGAGCTCTCCGCCTCCGAAGTCCCGATCATGGACGGTAGCGCAGGCCCCTTCGTATTCCTGATTCAATCCGCCGGCCTGGAAGAACAGGACGCGCCGAAGAAATTCATCCGCATCCTGCGTGAAGTGACAGTGCAAGACGGCGACAAGCGCGCCACTTTCCTGCCTTTCGACGGGTTCAAGGTGAGTTTCGAGATCGATTTCGACCACCCGGTGTTCCGCAACCGTACCCAAAGCGCAAGCGTCGACTTTTCCAGCACCTCGTTCGTGAAGGAAGTCAGCCGCGCCCGTACCTTCGGGTTCATGAGCGACATCGAGTACCTTCGCAAGCACAACCTCGCCCTCGGCGGCAGCGTCGAGAACGCCATCGTGGTTGACAAGGACGGTGTATTGAACGAGGACGGCCTTCGCTATGAAGACGAATTCGTCAAGCACAAGATCCTCGACGCCATCGGCGACCTCTACCTGCTGGGCAACAGCCTGATCGGCGAGTTCCGCGGCTTCAAGTCCGGTCACGCGCTGAACAACCAGCTGCTGCGCAAGCTGATCGAAGAAACCGATGCGTGGGAAGTCGTGACTTTCGAAGACGCCAGCACCGCACCGATCTCCTACATGCGTCCGGTTGCCGCTGTATAAGCTCGAATACTCTCTCTAGTTTCAAGGCCGCCCTCGGGCGGCCTTTTTTATTTGCCTGTCAACACCGCACACTGTGGGCTTGGGAAATGATGTTGCCAGGTCGGGCGCTATCGCTGGCAAGCCAGCTCCCATAGGGTCTGAGTAACCTGTGGGAGCTGGCTTGCCAGCGATGAGGCCATCAGCAACACCTCAGGAATTGTCTTTTTTGCTCTTGCGATGGCTCGCCAGGCGCTCCAGCGCCGCACGCAGGTTCGGATCACTGATCCCCTGCGCCGTGGCCTGGATGGTTTCCGCCGACTTGTCCGAGATATCGATAACGTGGCTGGGCGGGCGCGGAGTAGTAGCCACCGGCTGCACCTTGAACAGGATCCGGTTCAGATTCACGAAGGCGTCCAGTTGCTGCAACTGGCGTTGCAGGCGCTTCTGCTGGTAGCGCAGGCGTGTTGCCCAATGCCCGTCGGTGACCACCAGCGTCAGGGTACCTTCGCGCCAGGTCGCCACCCGGCAATGCTCCCGCGCAGCCGGCTGCAACTGGCTTTCCACCAGACGCTGCAACTGCGCCAGGCGCTGCGCCTGGTTGAACAGTGCCTTGAGCGGACGGGCCTCGCGCAACAGCGTGCCGGGCGCGCGGGCGGGAGAGGGGCGGTAGGCCATGATGACACCTGCAAAGACGATCCGCGCATCTTAACAGATCGCCCGCGCAGGGCTGGAGAGCCGCTATCCACATGAATCTTGACCCACGCGGGTTGAAGTTGTCGAAAAAGCCCTTATTGTAAAAAAGCCCCCGTTACAGCGCTGTGCCAGCATCGTGGAACTCCACCACTTTCCTCACCATCGTTTCCGGGTAGAATGCTCGTTCGCATGCGGCCAATAAGGGCTGCACGGGCGACTTCACGGGGCCGCCCTCCATCCCTATGTGTGGAAGATCCTGCCGATATGTTTGCGCCTTTGTTAAAGAAACTTTTTGGAAGCAAGAACGAGCGTGAAGTGAAGCGCATGCTCAAGACGGTCCAGATCGTCAATGCCTTCGAAGAGCAGATGGTGGCCCTCTCCGATGAACAGCTGCGGGCCAAGACCCCCGAGTTCAAAGAGCGCCTGGCCAAAGGCGAGACCCTCGACCAGCTCCTGCCGGAAGCCTTCGCCGTCGCGCGCGAGGCCGGCAAGCGGATCATGGGCATGCGCCACTTCGATGTGCAGTTGATCGGCGGCATGACCTTGCACGAAGGCATGATCGCGGAAATGCGCACCGGTGAGGGCAAGACCCTGGTGGCAACCCTCGGTGTCTACCTCAATGCGCTGTCCGGCAAGGGCGTGCACGTGGTCACGGTCAACGACTACCTGGCCCGTCGCGACGCCAACTGGATGCGTCCGCTGTACGAATTCCTCGGCCTGACCGTAGGCGTGGTCACCCCGTTCCAGCCGCCGGAAGAGAAGCGCGCTGCCTACGCCGCCGACATCACCTACGGCACCAACAACGAATTCGGCTTCGACTACCTGCGCGACAACATGGCGTTCAGCCTGGAAGAGAAATTCCAGCGCGAGCTGAATTTCGCCGTGATCGACGAAGTCGACTCCATCCTGATCGACGAAGCCCGTACCCCGCTGATCATTTCCGGCCAGGCCGAAGACAGCTCCAAGCTGTACATCGAGATCAACAAGCTGATCCCGCGCCTGACCCAGCACATCGAGGAAGTGGAAGGCCAGGTCACCCAGGAAGGCCACTTCAAGATCGACGAGAAGAGCCGCCAGGTCGAACTCAACGAAGCCGGTCACCAGTTCATCGAGGAAATGCTCACCCAGGTCGGCCTGCTGGCCGAGGGTGAAAGCCTCTACTCCGCGCACAACCTTGGCCTGCTGACCCACGTCTATGCCGGCCTGCGGGCGCACAAGCTGTTCCACCGCAACGTCGAGTACATCGTCCAGGATGGCCAGGTCCTGCTGATCGACGAACATACCGGCCGTACCATGCCGGGCCGTCGTCTCTCCGAAGGCCTGCACCAGGCCATCGAAGCGAAGGAAAACCTGAATATCCAGGCCGAAAGCCAGACGCTGGCTTCGACCACTTTCCAGAACTACTTCCGCCTCTACACCAAGCTGTCCGGCATGACCGGTACCGCCGACACCGAAGCCTTCGAGTTCGCCCAGATCTATAACCTCAACGTTATGGTCATCCCGCCGAACAAGCCGCTGGCGCGCAAGGACTTCAACGACCTGGTGTACCTGACCGCCGACGAGAAATACGCCGCGATCATCGCCGACATCAAGGAAAGCATGGCCTCCGGTCGTCCTGTCCTGGTCGGTACGGCAACCATCGAAACCTCCGAGCACATGTCCAACCTGCTCAAGAAGGAAGGTATCGACCACAAGGTCCTGAACGCCAAGTACCACGAGAAGGAAGCCGAGATCATCGCCCAGGCCGGTCGTCCCGGCGCGCTGACCATCGCCACCAACATGGCCGGTCGCGGTACCGACATCCTGCTGGGCGGCAACTGGGAAGTCGAAGTGGCTTCCATGGAAAACCCGACGCCCGAGCAGATCGCCCAGATCAAGGCCGACTGGCAGAAGCGTCACCAGCAGGTGATCGAATCCGGCGGTCTGCACGTGATCGCGTCCGAGCGCCACGAATCGCGCCGTATCGACAACCAGCTGCGTGGTCGTTCCGGTCGCCAGGGCGACCCGGGTTCGAGCCGCTTCTACCTGTCCCTGGAAGACAGCCTGATGCGCATCTTCGCCTCCGACCGGGTGAAGAACTTCATGAAGGCCTTGGGCATGCAGTCCGGCGAGGCCATCGAGCACCGCATGGTGACCAACGCCATCGAGAAGGCGCAGCGCAAGGTCGAAGGTCGCAACTTCGACATCCGCAAGCAGCTCCTGGAGTTCGACGACGTAGCCAACGAGCAGCGCAAGGTGATCTACCACATGCGCAACAGCCTGCTGGCTGCCGAGAACATCGGCGACACTATCGCCGAGTTCCGCCAGGAAACCCTCGATGCAACCTTCGCCCAGCATATTCCGCCGCAATCGCTGCCCGAGCAGTGGGACGTGGCCGGCCTGGAGGCATCCCTGGCCAGCGACTTCGCGGTGAAACTGCCAATTCAGCAGTGGCTCGACGAAGACGACAAGCTGTACGAGGAGACCCTGCGCGAGAAGGTCCTCAACGAGCTGGTCACCGCCTACAACGAGAAGGAAGACAGCGCTGGCGCCGAAGCCCTGCGTACCTTCGAGAAGCAGATCCTGCTGCGCGTCCTCGACGACCTGTGGAAAGACCACCTGTCGACCATGGACCACCTGCGCCACGGTATCCACCTGCGCGGCTACGCCCAGAAGAACCCGAAACAGGAGTACAAGCGCGAGTCGTTCACTCTGTTCCAGGAGCTGCTGGAGTCGATCAAGCGCGACACCATCCGCGTGCTTTCCCATGTCCAGGTCCGCCGCGAGGACCCGGTCGAGGAAGAAGCCCGTCTGCGCCGCGAAGCCGAGGAGCTGGCCCAGCGCATGCAGTTCCAGCATGCCGCAGCGCCAGGCCTGGAAGCTGCCGAGCAGCTGGAGGAGGGCGCTGAAGTCGCCGTCGCCGCCGCACCGGTACGCAACGACCAGAAACTGGGCCGCAACGAGCTGTGCTGGTGCGGTTCCGGCAAGAAGTTCAAGCACTGCCACGGGCAGATCAACTGATCGAGCCTGTCACGCTGAAACCTGAACACCGCGCCGCGACCGGTCTCCACCGTCGCGGCGTTGTTCCATCTCAAGCACCGTCGGATTGCCGGCGGTGAATTTTTTCTAGGAGCGCTTTCATGGCTGTTGGTCTTGGTCCTTTGCCAACGTTGCACCCGGTTCCCGGTTTCGAACTCGGTATCGCCTCTGCGGGCATCAAGCGCCCGGGGCGCAAGGATGTGGTGGTGATGCGCTGTGCCGAAGGCTCCAGTGTCGCTGGTGTGTTCACCCTGAATGCCTTCTGCGCCGCCCCGGTGATCATTGCCAAGCAGCGCGTGCAGGGCACCGTGCGTTACCTGCTGACCAACACCGGTAATGCCAACGCCGGTACCGGCGCCCCGGGCCTGGCGGCCGCGGAACGCACCTGCGCCAAGCTGGCCGAGCTGACCGGCGTCGACGCCAGCGCCGTGCTGCCGTTCTCCACCGGTGTAATCGGCGAGCCGCTTCCGGTCGAGAAGATCGAAGGCGCCCTGCAGGCCGCCTTGGACAACTTGTCCGAGAACCACTGGGCCGAAGCCGCCACCGGCATCATGACCACCGACACCCTGCCCAAGGGCGCCAGCCGTCAGTTCCAGCATGAAGGCGTGACCATCACCGTCACCGGTATCAGCAAAGGCGCGGGCATGATCCGCCCGAACATGGCTACCATGCTCGGCTACATCGCCACCGACGCCAAGGTCGCTCCGGCAGTACTGAAGGACCTGATCCTGGACGGCGCCAACAAGTCGTTCAACCGCATCACCATCGACGGCGACACCTCGACCAACGACTGCTGCATGCTGATCGCCACCGGCAAGGCCGACGTGGCCGAGATCACCGAGGCCAGCGGCCCGTTGTTCGAAGCGCTGAAGAAGGCGGTATTCGAAGTCTGCATGGAAGTGGCCCAGGCCATCGTCCGTGACGGCGAAGGCGCCACCAAGTTCGTCACCGTGCAGGTCAACGGTGGTGGCAACCACCAGGAATGCCTGGACGTCGGCTACGCCGTCGCCCACTCGCCACTGATCAAGACCGCGCTTTTCGCCTCCGATCCGAACTGGGGCCGTATCCTCGCGGCGGTCGGCCGTGCCGGCGTTCCGAACCTCGACGTCAGCCTGATCGACGTGTACCTGGACAAGGTCTGCATTGCCTCCAAGGGCGGCCGCAGCGCGACCTACACCGAAGACCAGGGCGCCGCCGTCATGGCCCAGGAAGAAATCACCATCCGTATCGAGCTGGGCCGTGGCCAGTGCAGCGAGACCATCTGGACCACCGACCTGTCCCACGAGTACGTGAAGATCAACGCGGAATACCGCACCTGATCGAACGCCGCCGCCTGGCCTGGCCAGACGGCGGCATCCTCTCAATCAGCGGAGTTCAAAGTTGAAACGGATTCATGTCGCCGCCGCCGTCATTCGTGGCGCGGATGGCCGTATTCTCATCGCCCGGCGTGGCGAAACCCAGCATCAGGGCGGCCTGTGGGAGTTTCCCGGGGCAAGGTCGAGGATGGCGAAGCCGTCGAGACAGCCCTGGCCCGCGAGCTGCACGAAGAGCTGGGCATCGGGGTCACCGCCGCGCGGCCACTGATCAAGATCAGGCACGACTACCCGGACAAGCAGGTCATGCTTGACGTCTGGGAGGTCAACGCCTTCACCGGCGAGCCCCATGGTGCCGAGGGCCAGCCGCTGGCCTGGGTATCGCCACGGGATCTGGGGCAATACGAATTCCCCGAAGCCAACCGGCCCATCGTCGCGGCGGCGCGCTTGCCAGGCGACTACCTGATTACCCCCGACGACCTGGAAGCCCCACACCTGCTGCGTGGTATCCAGAAGGCGATTGCCGGTGGGATCAAGCTGGTGCAATTGCGCGCGCCGAACATGTACGACCCGAAATATCGGGATGTCGCGGTCGATGCCGTAGGCCTTTGCGCCGGCAAGGCGCAGTTGATGCTCAAGGGGCCGCTGGAATGGCTGGGCGACTTTCCGTCTGCCGGCTGGCACCTGACTGCCGAGCAATTGCGCAAGTATGCCCCCAATGGCCGGCCGTTCCCCAAGGAGCGATGGCTGGCGGCGTCGTGCCACAGTGCTGAAGAACTGGCGCTGGCGGAGCGGATGGGCGTGGACTTCGTGACGCTGTCGCCGGTGCAGGCGACCCAGACCCATCCCGAGGCTCAGCCGCTGGGTTGGGACGCGGCGCAGCAGATGATCGATGGCTTCAACAAGCCGGTGTTCCTGCTCGGTGGCGTTGGCCCGAACGAGCGTGAGCGAGCCTGGCAGATCGGTGCGCAGGGTGTTGCCGGTATCCGTGCGTTCTGGCCCGAGATCTGACTTCACACCAGATCCTGTGAGAGCTGGCTTGAACAATGATGCTGTCAGGTCTGGCCTCATCGCTGGCAAGCCAGCTCCCACAAGGTCCAGTGTCAGCCATGGGTTTTGTGTCCGGCGGATAACCCTGTGGGAGCTGGCTTGCCAGCGATGAGGCCGGCAAGGACAAAAATGTTGTCAGGATCCGGCTTCCGCTTCAGGGTTTCGCGGCAGCCTGCCAGAGGATTTCGCCGATGCCCTGGCGCCGGGCGATCAAGCGCGCGGCAACGAACAGCAGGTCGGAAAGCCGATTGATATAGGCCAGCCCAACCCCCGCCAAGGGTTCCACTGCATTCAACTGCTGGCAGCGGCGCTCGGCACTGCGTGCCAGGCTCCGGCACACGTGGGCCTGGGCAACCAGCGCCGAGCCTCCCGGCAGGATGAAGTTCTCCAGCGGCCCGAGCTCCTCGTTCCACCGATCGATCGCCGCCTCCAACCGCCCTATCTCGATCTTGTCCAGCGCCTGGTAAGTGGGCATCGCCAGTTCGCCACCCAAGTCGAACAGCCGATGCTGACAAGGCGCCAGTACCTCGATCAGTTCCGTCAGTCCCTCGCCGTCCAGCCCCGCCAGCAACAGCCCTAAGTGGCTGTTCAGCGTATCCACCTCGCCGATCGCTTCGATGCGTGGATGGTCCTTGGGCACCCGGCGTCCATCGCCCAGGCCGGTTTCACCCTGGTCCCCGGTGCGGGTGTAGATCTTCGACAGGCGGAAACCCATGCTCATGACTCCAGTTTGCGCGGGGCCGGCAGTGGCGAGGCCGTCAGAGGCAGGCGCAGGGTGAAGCAGGTTCCCTGGCCCGGACTCGATTGCACTTCCATCTGGCCCTTGTGGTTGTTGGTAATGATGAAATACGAAACCGACAGCCCAAGACCGGTACCCTGGCCGATCTCCTTGGTGGTGAAGAAAGGCTCGAAGGTGCGCTTGCGTACCGCTTCGGGCATGCCGATACCGTTGTCCTCGACCTGGATCTCCGCCCAGGGCGGATTCAGCCGGGTACGCAAGGTGATGCGCCCGGGTTCGCTGTTGTCCTGGCGCAGGTGGATGGCCTGGGCGGCATTCTTCAGCAGGTTGAGCAGCACCTGCTCCAGTTCGTTGGCGGTGCCCGGTACCGGGCCGAGCTCCGGGTCGAATTGGCGGACGATGGCCTGGCCCTTGAAGTCGAAGCCGATCGTCAGGTCGAAGTCGTTTCCGGCGATCTCCACCGCCTGGTCGATCAGCGCCGGCAAGTCGCAAGGCGCCATCTGCCGGTTGCTGCGGCGGCTGAAGCTGAGCATATGGGTGACGATCTTCGCCGCCCGCGCCCCGGCCTGCTGGATGCCGTCGAGCAATTGCGGGACCTGGCGCGCCTCGAGGTAGCGATTGACCGTGCCCAGATCGATCCCGGCCTCGCTGGCGGCTTCCAGGTTCTTCGGCAGGTCGGGCGAGAGGCGCCGGCGGATGTTCTGCACGTTGTGCAGGATGGCACCCAGCGGGTTGTTGATCTCGTGGGCCATGCCGGCGGCGAGGCCGCCTACCGAGAGCATTTTTTCCGACTGCACCATCATTTCCTCGAGCGACAGGCGCTGGGTAATGTCGTCAATGCGGATCACCACGCCACGGCCGCCACCGCCCATCAGCGGGTAGAAGGTCAGGGCGTAATGGCGCGGCTCGTCGTCCCGTGTCCAGGTCACCCGCTCGATCTTCGCCACGCGGTGCTTTTCCACGCTTTCCTTGAGCTGCGGCAGAAACGGCTTGAGCGGTTCGAAGGCGAGGAAGATCGGCTGGTTCAACGCCTCGTCCAGCGGTGTGCCGGAGAGGCTGCTGGCTTCCTGGTTCCATTGGGTCACGTACAACTGCTCGTCGAGGGCGATCAGCGCCGACGGCATGGAGTCGATGATGCTGTTGAGGTAATTCTGGAAACCGGTGAGCTTGCGCTCGATCTTGCCCCGTACCTGGACTTCCAGTTCCAGCTTGCGGTTGGTATGGCGGGTTTCCTCGGCCAGGCCCTGGGCCTGGTCGTAGGCCTGCTGGAACTCGTCGCGGGCGCGCTTGAGCTGCTGCTCCCGGGCCTCGATGCGCGACAGCATGGTGTTGAAGGCCTCGGCCAGGCTGCCGATCTCGTCATGGTTGCCGGGGCGGGCGCGCAAGGCGTAGTTCTCTTCCCGGGTAACCTGGCGCGACAGTTGTTCCAGCTGGTAGATCGGCTGGGTGATCAGGCGCTTGATCTGCCGGGCGATGATCATCCACAGCAATACGCTGAAGACCAGGATGCCGAGGCTGGCAGTCAGCGTGCCGGTATAGAAGGCGGCGGGCAGTTCGCTGCTGGCCACCAGCAGCAGATGGCCGGGAGGGCTGCCGCTGCGGGGCAGGCGAATCAGCTGGGTATTGCGGAACTCGGTCAGGCGCCAGCCTTCGATATTGCGAAAGCGCTTGGGCAGGGCGATCGGTTCGCCATGCTGCAACTGGGCGAGGATCCTGCCATCGCTGCCATACAGTGCGGCAGCGCGCAGCGGGGTGTAGGTGTCCAGCTCGTCGAGCAGGCGGTTGGCCGCTTCCGGCGAGTCGGTCGCCTGTTGCGCCAGTTGCGGATTGGACACCAGGCGCCCGATGGTCTGCAGGGCCTGGGGAGCCATCGCCTCCTGGGAAATCCAGTAGGCAGCGCTGATGAAGGTCAGGTTGGCCACCAGCAGGATGGTGATCAACAGCACCAGCAGGGCCGCCAGCAGTTTCTGGCCGACCGGCAGGTTTTCCAGGCGTTCGCGCAAGGGCATGGTAACGGCAGAATCCTGTGGGTGGAGGGGCAGGGTAGCGCTGCCCTCAGTCGCTGGGCAATCCGTGGCTGTTCAGGTGTTCGACCAGGCGCCGGTAGAGCCGTTCCAGGTGCGGCAGCGGCTGGCCGTGGCGCATTGCGCTGCGGCAGGCATGGCCGAGCAGGTAGTGGATTTCGGTACGGCGGCCGTTGCGTACGTCCTGGTACATCGAAGAGTAGTTCGCGGCAGTGGCCTGGATCACTCGCTGGACCTCGTTTTCCAGATTCTCCGCCGCTTGCGGCTGGCCACAGCGTTGCAGCAGGTCGGCCAGCTCGGCGCACAGCGTCGCCACTTCGCAGCGATGCCCGGTGAGCCCGCCGTTGCGGCAGTCGTAGAGCACGGTCAGTGGATTGATCGCGCAATTCAGGGCCAGCTTGCGCCACAGGCGGGTGAGGATATCCGGCGTCCATTCATGGGGAATGCCAGCCTCGGCCAGGTCATCGAGCCAGGTCGGCGCCAGCGGATTGGCCGGATCGCCCAGCCAATTGAAGCCGTGTCCGGCGAAATTCACCTGCCAGTCATGTTCGCGAAAGGCGCCCTCGGTACTGGAGGCGAAGATGCAACGGGCCCGGGGGACCCGCGCGGCGACTTCGTCCTGGCTGCCCAGGCCGTTCTGCAACAGGATCAGCTCGGCGCCCGGGGCCAGCCGATGGGCGATGCTGGCGACGGCCTTGTCTGCGTCATAGGCCTTGCACGCCAGCAGCAGGCGCTGGATCGGGGTTTCTGCGTCGAGGGTTTCGGCGGGAATGGCGAAGCTCGTCCGCCGCTCTTGTTCGACCAGGGTCAGGCCGCCTGCCTCGGTGTAGTCCTGCAGGCGCTGGGGGCTACGCAGGATCAGGCGGACCGGTTTGCCGGCCCGGGCCAGGCGGCAGGCCCAGAGGCTGCCGAGGCTGCCGGCGCCGAGAATATGCCAGGTGCTGCTCATCAGCGTTTCCCAAGCGTTTATAATGACCCGGCATTTTAACCGTCAAACCCGGTGCGCTCCATCGCACTCCCTTCAGGAGTGCCAGCGCACCTTTTATTTTCTGGAGAAAAAGGTATGCCGTCGTTCGACGTGGTATCGGAACTGGACAAGCACGAAGTCACCAACGCCGTGGAAAACGCCATCAAGGAACTGGACCGCCGCTACGACCTGAAAGGCAAGGGCAGCTTCGAGTTCAAGGAGAAGGACCAGACCGTCGTCCTGACCGCCGAAGCCGAGTTCCAGCTCGAAGCCATGGTCGAGATCCTGCGTCTGGCCCTGGTCAAGCGCAAGATCGACGTCCAGTGCCTGGAACTGAAGGATGCCTACGCCTCCGGCAAGGAAATGAAGCAGGAAGCGGTGTTCAAGGAAGGTATCGATAAAGAACTGGCGAAGAAGATCGTCGCTCATATCAAGGACGCCAAGCTCAAGGTGCAGGCGGCCATCCAGGGCGAGCAGATCCGCGTCACCGGCAAGAAGCGCGACGACCTGCAGGAGTGCATCGCCGCCCTGCGTGGCAAGGAGTTCGGCATGCCGCTGCAGTTCAACAATTTCCGCGACTGACCGCCGCGCTTGTAGAACCTTGGCGTTGTGACAGCGTCCGAGGTTCCTTGCGTCGCGGAATCGTTTGCGGTGCTTTAATTCGTGTTTCGTGCCGCATCAGGAGGGCATATGGATTTGAATGCAGAGGTCGATCAACTGGTCAGGACGTCGCAGACGTGGATTCCGTTGATCATGGAATACGGCAGCCGCCTGGCCCTGGCGCTGGTCACCCTGGCGATCGGCTGGTGGCTGATCAACAAGGTCACCGCCAAGCTGGGCAAATTGCTGGCCTTGCGCAATGCCGACATGGCACTGCAAGGCTTTATCAGCACCCTGGCCAACATCATTCTGAAGATCCTGCTGTTCGTCAGCGTGGCTTCGATGATCGGCGTGGAAACCACCTCCTTCGTCGCCGCCATCGGTGCCGCCGGCCTGGCCATCGGCCTGGCCTTGCAGGGCAGCCTGGCGAACTTCGCCGGTGGCGTGCTGATCCTGCTGTTCCGTCCGTTCCGCCTGGGCGACTGGATCGAGGCGCAGGGTGTCAGCGGTACCGTGGACAGCATCCAGATCTTCCACACCGTGCTGCGCACCGGTGACAACAAGACGGTGATCGTGCCCAACGGCAACCTGTCCAACGGCATCATCACCAACTACAACCGCCAGCCGACCCGCAAGGTGGTGTTCGACGTGGGTGTCGACTACGAGGCCGACCTGCAGAAGGCGCGCAACGTCCTGCTCGAGCTTGCCAACAACGACCCGCGGGTCCACAAGGACCCGGCGCCGCAGGCGGTGGTCTCGACCCTCGGTGACAGCTCCATCACCGTTTCCCTGCGCATCTGGGTGAACACCGCGGATTACTGGGACGTGATGTTCATGCTCAACGAGCATGCCCGCGACAGGCTCAAGGAAGAAGGAATCGACATTCCCTTTCCGCAGCGCGTGATCCGCGTGGTGCAGGAGACTGCGGCCCAATAGCAAATAGCTTTCTGATTTAGCAGGGACCTTGTGGGAGCGGGTTCACCCGCGATTACGGTAGTGAGTTCACCGGCGCTATCGCGGGTGAACCCGCTCCCACATTGTCCGCGTTGCCCCGCCCATTACACTTCTTCACTTCTCCCCGCTATCGGTCCACAGGGCTTTTCTGGCATACAAGCCGGTCTCGATTCACTCTGCCGACCGAACCATGACTCCGCTGATCAAGATCACCCCTTTCCGGGCCTTCTGCTTTGCCCTGACCCTGGCCCTGTTCGAACTCCTGACCTACCTCGCCAGTGACGTGGTGATGCCGGCCATGCCGCAGGTGGTAGGTGACCTCGATGCCAGCCCCGAATTCATCCCTCACGCACTGAACCTCTATCTGCTCGGTGGCGTACTCCTGCAATGGCTGATCGGCCCGCTGGCCGACCGCTATGGGCGGCGGCCGTTGTTGCTCGGCGGCTGCGCGTTCTTCTGCCTGGCGTGCCTGGCGACCTACTGGGTCGATGGCATCGAAGTGTTCAACCTGTTGCGCCTGTTGCAGGGCATCGGCCTGGGCTTCGTGGTGACGGTCAGCTATCCGGCGCTCAACGAAGCCTTCAGCGAAGCGGACGCAGTACGGATGATGGCACTGTTGGCCAATATCGCCTTGCTCTCGCCACTGCTCGGGCCCCTGGTGGGGACGCTATTGCTGGAGTGGGTGTCGTGGCGCTGGCTGTTCGTGCTGTTCGGCGTCACCGCCGTGCTGGCCTGGCTGGCCCTGTACCGCTACATGCCGGAAACCCTCGGCGTCGAACGCCGTGATGGTTCGCGCCTGGAGTTCCAGCCGATTCATCTGCTGCCGTTGTTGTCCGGGTACGCGCAACTGCTTGCCAACCGTCGCTTCGTCGCGGGCAGCGCTGCCCTGGGCTTGATCGGCCTGCCACTGATCGGCTGGATCGGCCTGTCGCCCGTGCTGCTGATCCATGACGAAGGGCTCAGCAAGATGGAGTACGCCCTATGGCAGTTGCCGGTGTTCGGCGGCTTGATTCTCGGCAACCTGATCATCAACCGCATCGCCGATCGCTACCCGTTGAAATCACTGGTACGCGGCGCGCTGTGGCCATTTCTTATCGGTCTGGCCGCGGCCGTGCTGGCAAGCTGGATCTATCCGAGCGTGCCTAGCCTGGTGGTCGGCCTGGCGATCTACGCCCTGGGCCTGGGCATCGCTAACGCCGTGCTGTATCGCATGACCCTGTTCAGCAGCGAGCAGAGCAAGGGGCTGGTATCGGCGATGCTGGGAATGATCACCATCGCCCTGCTGGGCCTGGGCGGCGCGGTGATGGCGATGCTGGGGGCAGGCACCAGCCTGCTGGCCTTCGCCCTGGCCTCGGCAGTGGCTGGTGTGCTGGCGCTCTGGCCGCTAGCAACGGTGCTGCGGCAGCAATCCTGATCAGGGCTGCTGCTGCTCGCTGGCAGGCGGCGCTGCGGGTTGCCCGGCCTGCTGTTGCGGTTCCTTATCGCGGCGGATCTCCTGGTGCCAATGCACGGCGATCAGGATCAGGGTCGGCACGCCAAGCAGTGCGGTGATCAGGAAGAAATCGTGGTAGCCGAACTTCTCCACCAGCACGCCCGAGTAGCCACCGATCAGGCGCGGTAGCAGCAGCATGATCGAGCTGAGCAGGGCGTACTGGGTGGCGGAGAACTTCAGGTTGGTCAGGCTCGACAGATAGGCGACGAAGGCCGAGGTGGCCAGGCCCGAACTGAAGTTGTCGAGGGAAATGGTGACGACCAGCATCTGGATGTTCGGGCCCATGTCGGCCAGCATCACGAACAGGATGTTGGTGGCGGCCGAGGCGGCGCCGCCAATGAACAGGATCGGCAGGATACCGAAGCGCACGATCAGCAGGCCGCCGACACCGGCGCCGAGCAGGGTCATGACCAGGCCGAAGATCTTGCTGACGCTGGCGATCTGGTCCTTGGTGAAGCCCTGGTCGATGTAGAACACGTTGGCCATTACGCCCATCACCGTGTCCGACATGCGGTAGGTGGCGATCAGGCCGAGCAGCAGCAGTGCCTGCCAGCGGTAACGATGAATGAAGTCGTTGACCGGTGTCAGCACTGGCGCCAGGCCGCGGCGGCCCATTGACGAGAGGCACAGGCAGGTCAGGGTGGTGTAGAGGATGGCGCGCAGGAAGGCGCGGTCTTCGAGCAGCAGGTCGAGCAGGCTGACGCCGTCGAACAGCACGCTGGCGAAATCGGTGTTGTACAACTGGGTGAACATCGCCGGAACCGAAACCAGCAGCACAATCAGCACGAATACCGACATCAGCTGATGGCCGAATCCATAGCGCGCCGCCTGCAACTGGGTTCGCAAGGGGACTGGCGGTTCGCGCATCAGCAGCGTGGTGATCACCGCAGGCAGCATCATCACGCCGAACAGCACGTAGGTGCCGGTCCAGGCCTTGTGCAGGTAGCTGAAACCGGTGGAGCCGAACCATTCGGCGAAGAACAGTGCGCCAGCGGTAGCCAGCAGCGCGGCAACCCGGTAGCCGGCCATGTAGCTGGCGGCGAGGGCGGCCTGGCGCTGGTCGTCGGCAATCTCCAGACGGTAGGCATCGACGGCGATGTCCTGGGTGGCGGAGGCGAAAGCCACCAGGACCGCCAGGGCGATCAGCCAGGACAGGTGCTTTTGCGGATCGCAGAAGCCCATGCCGATCAGCCCGACCAGTACCAGGATCTGCGCCAGCACCAGCCATGAACGGCGCCTGCCAAGCTTGCCCAGCAGCGGCAGGCGCCATTGGTCGAGCAACGGCGACCAGACCCATTTGAAGGCGTAGGCCAGGCCGATCAGGCTCGCGTAGCCGATGGTCTCACGGGCCACCCCGGCCTCGCGCAACCACACCGAAAGCGTCGAGAACACCAACATGTAAGGCAGGCCGGCGGCGAAGCCGAGCAGCAGGAGCACCACGGTCGACGGGCTGGCATAGGCAGCGAGCGCAGCGCGCCAGGTTTTACGGGGCATGGGCCAACATCTGCCTCAAGATTACGAACACAAAGCGCGCACTCTAACTGTTGTGATCCATCGGACGCCAGCCATGCCGTGACATATTGACACGATTGTTGTGCATGCTGACCCCTTCGGCGCGCAGCCGCGCTCGTTGTTCATCGCCCGAGGGCGTTCCTTGTTCGAGGCTGAGGCGACCGCCGGCGCCCAGTACCCGGTGCCAGGGCAGGCGCGTGTCGGCCGGCAACTGGCTGAGCGTGCGTCCGACCCAGCGCGCGGCGCGGCCCAGGCCGGCCATTTCGGCCAGTTCGCCATAGCTCACCACCTTGCCCGGCGGGATCTGGTCGAGCACCAGGTAGAGGGCCGTTCGTCGGCCTTCGGCACTTTCCTGGGTCATGTCGAGTGCAGAACTCATTCGCGTGGTTTCCGTCTGGTGAAACACACGCGGGCATACCTGGTAATTGAACTCATTGGCATTGGGTGGGTCTTTCCTTGCTCTGGGCCTGGGCATCCGGATAATGCCCGACTTTTTTCGCGAACCTGAATTCCAGTATTGCCTATGTATTCTAGAACCCTGTTGTGCCTTGCACTGGTTGGCGCCTGTACGCCGACTCTCGCCGATACCGTGTGGATGAAGAACGGCGACCGCCTGAGCGGCAAGATCAAGGTGTTCGATGGCGGCAAACTGCTGCTGGAAACACCCTACGGCGGCTCCATCGCGCTGGACTGGAAGCAGGTCAAGACCCTGGAGAGCGATCGGGAACTGCTGGTCAAGCAGGACGAATACAACGGTGAGCGGGCCAAGTCGCTGCACGCTGCCGAGGAGGGCCAGGTCACCCTGGCCAACGGTGAAGCGCCAAAAACCGTGGAACTGGCCAGTATCCAGCAGATCATGAAGCCCAAGCCGGTGGTCGAGGACCTGATCTGGAAGGGCAACGTAGACCTGGCCCTGGACTACAAGCGCGCTGAAACCGATACCGATGACTACGACGTTGACTTCAAGACTACCGCTCGTCACGGGCGCTGGCGGCACAATGCCGAAGGCGAATACAACCGCGACAGCAAGGACGACGTCACTACCACCAACAACTGGAGCGCCGAATACGCGCTCGACCGCTTCATCACCGACCAGTGGTTCTGGCAGGGGCGCCTGGAATACAAGCGCGACCACATCGAGGACCTGGCTCGCCAGCGCACCGTGGGTACTGGCCCTGGCTACCAGTTCTGGGACGACGAGCTGGGCGCCTTCTCCCTCGGCTCGCTGCTCAACCGCACCGATTACGAGTACGCCGACGGCGGCAAGGACAATTTCTACTCGATCGGCATGAAGTGGAACTACAACCGCTTCCTGATCGGCAAGAGCGTCGAGCTTTTCACCAATGGCGAAGTCGGCAAGCCGCTGGGCAATGTTGCCGACTACAGCCTGGATGCCGAGCTGGGCCTGCGCTACAAGGTCACCGAATGGGCGTCGCTCAATCTCAAGGCCGAGAAGGACATCATCAGCGGCACCCGCGACAGCGACCTGGACAAGACCCGCTATACCGCCGGTTTCGGCGTGACCTGGTAACCGCAGCCGGGAGGCGGGGCCCTTGGCATCGGCAACGATAATGATTAGCTTGTCGTGGTCGCCGCCCGTGCCGGGCGGTTAGTTTCCAGGAGTGCAGACGTGAGCGCCAACGTAGCCAGGCCCGCCCGAGAATTGCTGTTGAAGGAGTACCGCGGGGTGCTCTCGACCCATTCCAAGTCCATGCCCGGCTTTCCGTTCGGTTCCGTGGTGCCGTACTGCCTGGATGCCGAGGGTAACCCGCTGATACTGATCAGCCGTATCGCCCAGCACACCCATAACCTGCAGAAGGACCCGAAGTGTTCGCTGCTGGTGGGTGAGCGCGGGGCCGAGGATGTCCAGGCGGTCGGTCGCCTGACCGTACTGGCCGAGGCGCGCAAGCTGGAACAGGCCGAGGCCATCGAAGCCGCAGCCGAGCGCTACTACCGGTACTTCCCCGAATCGCGCAACTACCACAGCGCCCATGATTTCGATTTCTGGGTGCTGCAGCCGGTGCGCCATCGTTATATAGGCGGCTTCGGCGCCATCCACTGGATCGACCAACTGACTCTGGCCAACCCTTTCGCCGGCAAGGCCGAGGCGGGCATGGTGGAACACATGAACAGCGATCACGCCAAGGCGATCGCCCATTACGTCGCCCTCAGCGGCCTGCCGGATTCGGTACCGGCGCAACTGGCCGGGATAGACAGTGAAGGCATGCACCTGCGCATCGGCCAAGCGCTGTACTGGCTGGCATTCCCGGAGCCTTGCAACACGCCGACACAAGTCCGTGAAGCCCTGGTTTTGCTGGCCCACGCCGAGAAATGGCCGCAGTCGCAGACGGCCGAGGCTTGAAATTACGAGCTAAAGTTACCATCTGGGGTCTATTGGAAGATGTCTTCCGCTGAGGAAACCTCGATGCGTGCCTTTCTACTGTTGTTTCTCGTTTTCCCGATCCTGGAGCTGTACGTCTTTTTCAAGGTGAGCAGCTCCATCGGCTTCTTCCCGGCGCTGCTGCTGATCTTCGCCGGCTCCGCCCTGGGTATCCTGGTGGTGCGGGTGGCCGGCCTGGCCACCGCGTTGCGTACCCGTGACAGCCTGCAGCGCGGCGAAATGCCCGCCGAGGACATGTTCCATGGCCTGATGCTGGCGCTGGGCGGCGGTCTGCTGCTGATTCCCGGCTTTATCAGCGATGTGTTTGGCCTGGTGCTGCTGCTGCCGTTCGTGCGTCGCCTGCTCGGGCGCAAGCTGCGCGAGCGCGCCGAGGCACAGGCCATGCGCCAGCGAGCGTTCGCCGATGAGTACATGAACAACCAGCCCGGTGCCCAGGGGCGTAATCCGCGGCAGCCGAATGTGATCGAGGGTGAGTACGAACACCGCGATTCCTGAATCACGCCCCTCCCTGAAAACGGCTCTTCCAAGGGCCGTTTTTCATTCCGTGGCGTTCATTGCAAAAAAATTCATGGGCGAGGCTTGTAATCCCCTTGGGCGCCCCTATGTATGGGTCACCGCAAGGTTTCTGGGCATTTCGCACCAGACAAACACGAGCGTGGCCCGCCCCCGCGAGCCACCACCGGCAACGCCGGAAGCAACCACCCGCCGGTCATGGACCGGCCGATGAAAACCACAATCAGGAGAGATCGACAATGAAGCTTCGTCCTCTGCATGACCGCGTCGTTATCCGCCGCAGCGAAGAAGAATCGAAAACCGCTGGCGGTATCGTTCTGCCAGGCTCGGCCGCTGAAAAGCCCAATCGTGGCGAAGTAGTCGCCGTTGGCACCGGTCGCATCCTGGACAACGGTGAAGTGCGCGCGCTGGCCGTGAAAGTGGGTGACAAAGTCGTTTTCGGCCCTTACTCGGGCAGCAACACTGTGAAAGTTGACGGCGAAGACTTGCTGGTAATGAGCGAGAACGAAATCCTCGCCGTTGTCGAAGGTTGATTCCGCTGGTTTCCCGTTACTCGAAAAGTATTCAAGGATTAAACGATCATGGCTGCTAAAGACGTAAAATTCGGCGATTCCGCCCGCAAGAAAATGCTCGTTGGTGTCAACGTTCTGGCTGACGCAGTAAAAGCGACCCTGGGCCCGAAAGGCCGCAACGTGGTCCTGGCCAAGAGCTTCGGCGCTCCGACCATCACCAAGGACGGCGTATCCGTCGCCAAAGAGATCGAGCTGAAAGACGCCTTCGAAAACATGGGCGCCCAGCTGCTGAAAGACGTTGCCTCCAAGGCCAACGATGAAGCCGGTGACGGTACCACCACCGCTACCGTACTGGCCCAGGCCATCGTCAGCGAAGGTCTGAAATCGGTTGCCGCCGGCATGAACCCGATGGACCTCAAGCGCGGCATCGACAAGGCCACCCTGGCCATCGTCAAGGAACTGAAGGCCCTGTCCAAGCCATGCGCCGACTCCAAGGCCATCGCCCAGGTAGGCACCATCTCCGCCAACTCCGACAACTCCATCGGTGACATCATCGCCGAAGCCATGGAAAAAGTCGGTAAAGAAGGCGTGATCACCGTCGAAGAAGGCTCGGGCCTGGAAAACGAACTGTCCGTCGTCGAAGGCATGCAGTTCGACCGCGGCTACCTGTCCCCTTACTTCGTCAACAAGCCGGACACCATGGTTGCCGAGCTGGACGGCCCGCTGCTGCTGCTGGTCGACAAGAAGATCTCCAACATCCGCGAACTGCTGCCAGTCCTGGAAGCCGTTGCCAAGGCCGGCCGTCCGCTGCTGATCGTGGCTGAAGACGTCGAAGGCGAAGCGCTGGCGACCCTGGTCGTCAACAACATGCGCGGCATCGTCAAGGTTGCTGCGGTCAAGGCGCCTGGCTTCGGCGACCGCCGCAAGGCCATGCTGCAGGACATCGCCGTCCTGACCGGCGGTACCGTAATCTCCGAGGAAATCGGCCTGAGCCTGGAATCCGCTACCCTGGAGCACCTGGGCAACGCCAAGCGCGTCACCCTGTCCAAGGAAAACACCACCATCATCGACGGTGCTGGTGCAGAGTCCGACATCGAAGCACGCGTCAAGCAGATCCGTGCCCAGATCGAAGAAACCTCGTCCGACTACGACCGTGAAAAACTGCAAGAGCGCCTGGCCAAGCTGGCTGGCGGTGTTGCCGTGATCAAGGTCGGTGCTGGCACCGAAGTCGAGATGAAAGAGAAGAAAGCCCGCGTTGAAGACGCCCTGCACGCTACCCGTGCAGCCGTCGAAGAAGGCGTGGTGCCTGGCGGTGGTGTTGCCCTGGTTCGCTCGCTGCAAGCGATCGCCGACCTGCGTGGCGACAACGAAGACCAGAACGTCGGTATCGCCCTGCTGCGTCGCGCTGTTGAAGCGCCGCTGCGCCAGATCGTTGCCAACGCCGGCGACGAGCCAAGCGTGGTAGTCGACAAGGTCAAGCAAGGTACCGGCAACTTCGGTTACAACGCTGCCACCGGCGAATACGGCGACATGATCGACATGGGTATCCTGGACCCTGCCAAGGTCACCCGTTCGGCGCTGCAAGCTGCTGCTTCGATCGGCGGTCTGATGATCACCACCGAGGCCATGGTTGCCGACCTGCCTGAAGACAAGCCTGCTGCCGGCATGCCGGACATGGGCGGCATGGGTGGCATGGGCGGCATGATGTAAGCCAGCCTTGCCCTGCTGCAAAAAAGAGCCCCGCTAGATGCGGGGCTTTTTTATGCCCGGTCGGGCCTCATCGCTGGCAACGCCAGCTCCCACAGGGCCATGTGTCGGACGCAAATCCCACAGCTGGCTCAGGACCTTGTGGGAGCTGGCTTGTCGGATCGCCGCACCGCAGCGATTGGGCCCGACCTGACACCATCATTGCTCAAGCCGACCTCATCGCTGGCAAGCCAGCTCCCACAAGCTTGCGTGTTGTTTATCCGGCCTGCGCAACCTCACCGGCCTCGGCACTTGGCACCGGCGCCCTGCGGCGGTACAGCACCAGGTAATAGCACCCCAGTCCGATCAACCAGCAAAACACCGCGGTCCACACGTTGTGCGAGAAGAAGTGCGCTCCTTGCAGCATGCGCCCGATGGAGAACACCGTGCCGAGGGCAAAGGCGAACACCAGTGCAGCCTTGGCCATGCGCGGCCGGCGATCGCGCAATACGAAGAACAGGGCAAACAGGGTAAAGCCGGTAGCGGCATGCCCACCTGGCCAGCAACGGCCGGGTTTGTCGGTCTGGGGGCGCGCTTCAAGCAGCTTGCTGTAGGTTTCCTTGCCGCCGAACTCGCCCAGGCTCCAGGGGCACTGTACGGCAGTCACCGCCTTGAGCGGGGTGACGAATCCGGTGGCCAGGCCCAGGGTCAGCACCAGGCAGCCCAGCTCCCGGCGGATCGGCTTCAGCCGCTGCATGGCGAAGCTGGCCAGGAAGCCGATGATGGCCAGTACGCTGAAGCCGATCACCACCTGCTTGGCCCGGTCATGCAGGATATTTTCCAGGAAGTAGCTATGGCGCCCGATGAACTGGCCGGCGCTGTGATCGAAGAACTGGTTGGCCAGGATCATGTCCAGGTCGGTCATTTCCAGAAGAATCAGGATCACGGCGGTCAACAGGGGGATGCCCAGTACAATCCACGGATTGAGCGGGCGCGACGGATGGAAATCGTAGGCTGCGGGCATGGGTGATCCTGACGGAAGGGAGACGACCCACGATTCTCCGTCCTGGCACATGGGCCGTTCGTGAATCCGTCGTGAAAAAAACGTCAGGTGACAATGTAGGCGTAATGCCCTAGCGGGTTGTCTACTATGACCGTAAGCTGCGCCACCTGAAGGGCCGACTGAAGGCCACCAGCACGACGAAGAGGGACGCCATGCGCATTCTACTGGTTGAAGACAACCGCGATATCCTGGCCAACCTGGCCGATTACCTGGGGCTCAAGGGCTACACCGTGGATTGCGCACAGGACGGCCTGTCCGGCCTGCACCTGGCCGCCACCGAGCACTACGACCTGATCGTCCTCGATATCATGTTGCCCGGCATCGACGGCTATACCCTGTGCAAGCGCCTGCGCGAGGATGCCCGACGCGATACCCCGGTGATCATGCTCACCGCCCGCGACCAGTTGGACGACCGCCTGCAGGGCTTCCGTTCCGGTGCCGACGACTACCTGCTCAAGCCGTTCGCCCTGTCCGAACTGGCCGCGCGCATCGAAGCCGTTTTGCGCCGGGCCCAGGGTGGTGGGCGCCGCAGCCTGCAAGTGGGCGACCTGAGCTACGACTTGGATACCCTGGAAGTTACCCGTCAGGGCCGCTTGCTCAAGCTCAACCCGGTCGGCCTCAAGCTGCTCGCCGTGCTGATGCAGAAAAGCCCCCACGTGCTGCGCCGCGAGGTCCTGGAAGATGCCCTCTGGGGCGACGACTGCCCGGACAGCGACAGTCTGCGCAGCCACGTTCACCAATTGCGCCAAGTAATCGACAAGCCTTTCGACAAGCCTCTGCTGCATACCGTGCACGGTGTCGGTTACCGCCTGGCCGAGGGCCGTGATGGAGTTTAAGCAAAGCCTCGCGCAGCGGATCATCATTGCCTTCGCCCTGATGAGCGCACTGGTAGCCGGGGCGTTTGCCTTCGGTATCGTGGCGACCGTGCACCTGGTGGAGGAGCGCCTGATTTCCTCGGTGCTTGGCGGTGACCTGCAGCGCCTGCTGCTGATGGACAGCGTCAGCGAATGGAGCCACCGGCCCCGCCCCGACCAGTTGTTCTACTACAGTGGCGGCCGCGACGATTTCGCCCTGCCATCGGACCTTCGTCATCTCAACCCTGGTTTCCACGAGGTGTTCCGCGAACACCTGTCCTACCACGCCATGGTCGAGGTAGTGGACGGACGGCGCTATGTGCTGCTGCAGGACCAGAGCGATTTCGAAGAGCGCGAGCGGGTGCTGTTCGCTGTGGTGGTGGTGGGGTTCGTGCTCAGCCTGGCGCTGGCGGTATTCCTCGGCTGGGTCCTGGCACGCCGGGTAATGGCGCCGGTGATCCGCCTGGCGCGTCAGGTACGTCATCGCGACCAGTTGCTCGGCCTGGCGCCGCCGCTGGCCCCCGATTATGCGGCAGACGAAGTGGGCCAGTTGGCGGTTGCCTTCGACGCCACGCTCGGGCGCCTGCGCGACGCCTTGACCCGCGAGCGGCTGTTCACCAGTGACGTCAGCCATGAATTGCGCACGCCCTTGATGGTCCTGGCCAGCTCCTGCGAGCTGTTGATGGAGTACCCCGGCATCGATGGCCGCGCCCGCGCCCAGGTGGAACGGATCGCCCGGGCCACAGAGGAAATGCAGGAGCTGGTCAAGACCTTCCTGATGCTTGCCCGGGCCCAGCGCGACGAAGGCGCGGTGGCGTCACGGACCACCCTGAAGGAGGCCGGCGACGACCTGATCGGCGTCTGGCGCGACACCATCGAGCAGAAAGGCCTGAAACTGAGCCTGGTGGTCAACGACCTTTCGCCGAAGCTGTACAACGCCACGTTCCTGCATTCGGTCATGGGCAACCTGCTGCGCAACGCGGCCCATTACACCGATGAGGGCTTCATCCGCCTGACCCTCGACGCCGATGGCTTTACCGTCGAGGACAGTGGCGTGGGCATTCCCGAGGAACAGCGCGAGGCGATGTTCCAGCCGTTCGTGCGTGGCGGAGAGAAGCGTGGCGAAGGCCTCGGGCTTGGCCTGTCATTGGTGCAGCGGATCTGCGATGACCAGGGCTGGGTGGTGACCCTGAGCGAAACCCAGCCCCATGGCTGTCGTTTCCATGTGAACTTGGGCGACAAGGGCGTGGCGCCGGATGCCTGAGGGACAAGGGAATGGCGGTAATACTTTGTAAAACCTCGGTTTTGATCTGACGTTTTTTTCACAACGACATGACCTGACGGCAACGTCGCCACTCGTAACGTGGCGGTCATTGCAGTCAGGAGATCCTTCATGTCCAGCCCTATCAAGCTCGAGTTTTCCAACAAGTACGACCGCCAGCACGCCCAGCAGTACTACGAAAAGCACCAGGCCAGCCTGGCCCGTCGCCTGTCCCACCAGCGCGATGAGCAACTGGCCCGGCGTGCCCTGACCCTGGCCGGCGAGCCAGGCCTGGTGCTGGACCTGCCGTGCGGTGCCGGGCGTTTCTGGCCCCTGCTGGCGGAAAAGCCCAACCGGGTGATCATCGGCGCCGACAATTCGCCGGCCATGCTGGAGACCGCCTGCCGGTCGCAGCCCGCGAATATCGTAGAACGGGTACGTCCTTTGCAGACTTCTGCGTTCGACATCGATTTGCCTGACAACGCCGTCGACAGCATTTTCTGCATGCGCCTGTTCCACCATATCGGTGAAGCACCTCACAGGATGAAAATCCTCAAGGAATTTCAAAGGGTTACTCGTGATAGCGTGATCCTTTCGCTATGGGTCGACGGCAATATCAAGGCCTGGCGCCGGAAAAAGCTCGAAGCACAGCGTATCGCCCGCGGTGAGACCGGGGGTTACCAGAATCGCTTCGTGTTACCGGCGGCTACGGTCGAGGAAGAATTCAGGGCGGCAGGTTTCCGTATCCAGGAACGAATGGACTTCCTGCCGTTCTATGCCATGTGGCGGGTTTATGTATTACGGGTATACGGATTTAATGGTTGATGGGGCACCTTTACCCCACCAACCTGATACCATTATCAGATGGTTGATAGATCGACTCCGTAGTTGAGTTCCTCTGCGAAGTCCGGCAGTCCGTAACCGATGGTTTTCTTGTAGAAAGGAGAGACCTTCGCAGTCGGTGCCTTCTTCTTGTGCTTCGTGGTGTAGAGCATTCGTGCCCGCATCACCTCGAAGGAGTAACCGCGCCCTTCACGGTTCTTGTCCTTGGCCAGTCGGTTGATGGACTCCGTGTAAGCGTTGGTGACGGGCATGTCCGTCTCGAAGTAGGTCATGGTCTCTTCGCGCCAGTTTCCCACTGCCCTGACCAGATCGCTCCAGACTTCCTTTTGGCCCTTCGGGATGGTGGCTATCCACTCGTCCAGGGCGGCTTCTGCCTGGAGCCGTGTGGTGGCGTCCCAGATGCCGTAGAAGCGCTCCTTGTGCTCGTAGGCGGCCAGCAGTTGCGGGAACGCGCCTGTCCAGGTCTCCATGATGAGGCGCTCCCGGTCTGAGACTTCGTGAGCGCGTTTCAGCAGGATTTTCCGGTCTCCCTTGAGAGTCCGGCTCTGGGACGGTTTCAGCTCCTTTCTGAGGCCCTTGCGCACTCTCTCTAGGGCATCGTTGGCCATGCGCACCACATGGAACTTATCGACCACGATACGGGCCTGGGGCAGCACAGCCTTGACCGCTGCCCGGTAGGGGTTCCACATGTCCATGCTGACGATCTCGACCTTCTGCCGGTCTTTCAGCTTCATCAGGTAGTTGGTCACCACGTCCTGGCGGCGGGTGGCCAGCAGGTCGAGCAGGGTTCGCTCCTCAATGTTGGTCAGAATGCAGCGGTAGCGCTTGTTCAGGTATAGCTCGTCAATGCCCAGGATGCGGGGCGTCTCGAAGCGGTGCCAGCGCCCCAGGAACTCGGCGCGGGCGTTGAAGATGTCGCGCACCGTCTTCTCGTCCAGGCCGGTCTGTGCCGCCACAAAGGTGTAGGGGTGGTTGAAGGATTCCTTCTCCACGTACTCATGCAGCCGCAGTGTCATACGGAATCCGTCCACCATCTCCGGTAGCTGGGGCCTGAATGTTGTCTTGCAGGCCCGGCAGGTGTATCGGCGGCGGACCACCCAGAGAGTGACCCGCTTGCCGTGGATGGGCAGATCACGATAGGGAACGTCACGCTTGCCGAACCGCACGAACTCACCCTGCACGCCGCACCCCTCGCAGGCTACTGGTGTAGGTGCTTCAAGCCGAAAATGTATGTCTTCATTCTGCTCATCAGAATCCACCAACTGGTACCCAGGAAGGCTTAACGAATTAATCATCTCCCGCCTTGATCAGAAAAACAGGTAGGTGGCGTAACCGGCAATCATCGCCATAGCAAAAATGACTGCTAAAAACGCCGCTAAAAGCTTCAGCGTGAACAAAGAGCGCAACAGAATGAGCTCAGTCAGGCTGGCTCCGGCACTGCCGATGATCAACGCTAGCACCGTCCCGGCACCCACGCCTTTGGCCATCAGAGCCGCTGCCAGAGGTATGACGGCTTCAGCGCGAATATACAACGGCACGCCGATGACAGCGGCAACTGGAATGGCAAAGGGATTATCTGGGCCTGCATACTGCTCCAATAAGTCAGTGGGCATGAAACCATAGATCACGCTGCCAATCGCAATACCGATGAGCAGGTAAGGCAACACATCGATAAAGTCCGACCAAGCTTCCCGCCACACACCACTGTACTTCCCTTCTTTCTTAACCGTGACAGTGGGTTGACTGTCACAGCATTCGCTAGACGTAGAGACTGTTGTCTTCCTATCAGCCCCGCAAGAAGCCGTCTTCGGAGTGGTGTCGCAGCTGTTGGTGCCGCAACTCGATGCGGTCGATGTAGCACTGCACGGGCTTGCTGATGAACTACATCCACTGCTCTCTTGTGTCGCCGTCCGGCGCACATAACGCTCGAAGCCAAGCGTGTGAAGCAGCCATCCGGCACCTACCGCGACCACCAAAGCGGCGAGCACATAGATAGCAGTAAGTGTCCATCCAAACGTGGCAACCAGCAGGCCGACGACGATAGGATTCAGCAACGGAGATGAGAAAAGAAACACCATCATCGGCCCAAAACCGGCCCGTGCCCGAATCAACCCTTTCAACATGGGGATAGTCGAGCAACTACAGAAGGGCGTTATAGCTCCTAAACCAGCAGCAAGAAAATAGCCTCGCTTCCCACTGGAAGTCAGTAACGCTTCCACCTTGGATGGTGGGATGTGACGTTGAAGAACTCCGACCAGCAAGCTAATGCCAATGAATAAAACCGATAGCTCGATAGCGAGAAAGGCGAACATGCCTAGAGCGTCTTGGAGTTGAGATGACATTCAATATTACTCCTATATTTCTAGTATTGTCGAAATGATGTACGCAGCCTACTTGCGTTTATCCGACCTGTCAACTATAATTCTAGAAACATCGAATTATTGGGGCGTGCTATGGATCACGAAAAGGTTGCAGCCAGCTTAGCTGAGCTAGGGAATAGTCACCGACTGTCCGTGTTCCGCTTTCTGGTCAAAGCTGGCCATGATGGGGCTTCGGTCGGAGATATCCAGAAGGGGCTGGGTATTCCTGCTTCGACGCTATCACATCACCTTGCGCGCATGGCCAAGGTAGGGCTGATCCGGCAGGAGAAACATAGCCGCACGATTGTCTGTATACCCGAGTATGGGCACCTAGAGAATTTGATCGGTTTCTTACAAGAGGAATGTTGTGCAGGTGTCCGGATTGCGCATGAACCAGAACCGCTTTGACGCTTGCCCAGCTCTCGCTGTCCTCCCTAGTCAGCATCGCTATGAAGACTCAGGCGAAGGTGGAAACAGAAAATTGGCAGTAGAGTAGGCTGAAGAGGATCAATCAGATAATCCGCTGAGAAAGATTTTCTTCTTTACATCTTTGGCATTTTATCAACCAGAAATTCCGGATACCCTGTATTACGAAAGGGTTGATTGAATGGATGTTACAGATGCGGGCCGACAGGCCGGAAATGACCGATTCAAGTACTTCTGGCAACAACAGGGCGAGTGGGTGGAAGAGCCCAACCAGCGTCGTGGTGGCGAAAGCGGCGTACAACGCCTGCGTGACGACGGCGGACACCTGCTCTATGCCAAGCGCCAGGTCGGACATATCTACCGCAGCCTGTTGCATCCCTTCGGTCGACCCACGGTGTTGCGCGAATATGCCGCACTGACCGGTTGCGGGCAGTTGGGCGTGCGGGTGCCCAGGATCGTCTATTGCGGCGTCGAGCGCGATGCCGAGCGGCAATGGCGGGCGCTGCTGGTCAGCGAGGCGCTGGATGGCTTCGAGGAAATCGACGTCTGGTACGCCAAGGGTGGTCGGGAGCGTCATGGCGAAGCACTGCACGACAGCATCCTCGAGGACCTGGCACGCAACCTGGCGCGCATGCACACGGGGCGTTGGCAGCATGGCTGCCTTTATTCGAAACATGTTTTCGTCAAAGTGACGGGTGAGGGCAAAGAGGCGCGTGCCGAAGTGGCACTGCTGGATCTGGAAAAGTGTCGGCAGCGCTTCAGCAAGCACCGCGCCGCCGCCCATGATCTGCGCCAGTTGCGCCGCCATTCGTCGTTCAGCGACGCCGATTGGGAAAAGCTGCTCTACTTTTACCGTATGGCGTTTGGCAGCGCAGTCAAAGGTTTAGAGTGATGAAACTAGAAATAGCTCGAAGTGTGTTTCTTCTGGCTGCCCTGGCTACCGCGACTGTTGCGGTCGCCGCTTGGGAGCAGCCTCGTCCGGGTGTGATCAGTGCCTCCACGCACTGTCCGCTGCCACGGGCGGCGAAACCGCAGGTCCAGGTGCAGCCCGACCATGACCTGCTGCTGTTTCTGTTTGGCATGAGCCAGGGGCTTCGCGCTCAGGGCTGAAGGGCTAGGGCCTTATCGCTGGCAAGCCAGCTCCCACAGGTGCTGCGCAGACCTCAAGATTTGTGCTGAACCTGTGGGAGCTGGCTTGCCAGCGATGAGGCCCTCAATGTTTACACGGTCTGCTCGACCGTACGCGGTTCATCCTTCTTCGCCAGCAACGTATAGACGCACGGCAACACGAACAGGGTAAACAGCGTTCCCACCGACATCCCGGTGGCGATCACCATCCCGATATCGAACCGGCTAACCGCACCGGCACCCGTGGCAATGATCAACGGCACCATGCCGAACACCATCGCCGCCGTGGTCATCAGCACCGGGCGCAGGCGAATTGCCGCGGCTTCCTCGATCGCTTCCCTTACCGACAGTCCCTTGTGCTCACGCAACTGGTTGGCGAACTCGACGATCAGGATCCCGTGCTTGCTGATCAACCCGATCAGTGTCACCAGCCCCACCTGGGTGTAGATATTCAGGCTCGATAGGCCGAGGAACAGCGGGATCAGCGCCCCGCAGATCGACATCGGCACCGTCACCAGGATCACCAGCGGATCGCGGAAGCTTTCGAACTGCGCCGCCAGCACCAGGAAGATGATCGCCAAGGCCAGGCCAAAGGTGACCCACAGGGCGCTGCCCTCCTGCACGTATTGCCTGGCCGCACTGGCATAGTCGAAGGCGAAGCCGGCCGGCGCCTCTTCCTGGGCGATGCTGCGCACCTCCTGTAAGGCTTCGCCCATGCTGACCAGCGGGAAACCGGAGATGATCGCCGAGTTGAGTTGCTGGAACTGGTTGAGTTGACGCGGCCGGGCCCGATCGCTGACGGTGATCAGAGTGGACAGCGGCAGCATCTGCCCGTCCTGGTTCTTCACGTAGTAGCTGTTCAGCCAGTCCGGGTTGTCGCGGTAGGCCCGCTCGACCTGGGCGATCACCTTGTAGCTGCGCCCGTCGATGGTGAAGCGGTTGATCTCCGCCTCGCCGAGCAGGGTCGCCAGGGTACTGCCCAGCACATCCATGGACACCCCCATCTGCGCGGCCTTGGCCCGGTCGATATCCACCACCACTTCCGGCTTGTCGAAGGCCAGGTCGATGTCGAGGAAGGCGAACTTGCCGGACTTCTCCGCGCGCTCCTTGACCCGCTGGGCTACGTCCAGCAGCGACTCGTAGTCGTTTGGCGTGTTGATCACGAAGGCGAACGGCAGGCCTTCGCCGGTGCCCGGCAGCGCCGGCAGGTTGAAGCCGAAGATCTGTAGCCCGGCGATGCTGTCGAGCTTGTGCTGCACCTCGGGCAGCAACTCCATCTGCGTGCGCTTGCGGTCGCCCCACGGCTTGAGCAGGAAGCCGCCGATCCCCGACTGCACGCCATTGAAGCCATTGATCTGGAACGACGAGTAGTACTCCGGGAACTCCTTGAAGATCTTCGTGAACTCGCCGGTGTAGGCATTCAGGTAATCCAGGTTGGCCGGCTGCGGCGCCGTGGCCATCATGAAGATGATCCCCTGGTCCTCGTTCGGTGCCAGCTCCGAGGTGCTGAACTTGAGGAACACCGGGATCAGGCAGAGCACGATGATGCCGAAGACGATCACCACCGGCCGGGTATCCAGGGTGGCGTGGAGCAGCTTCTGATAGCGCAGCTTGAGTCGTTCGAAAATCAGGTCCAGGCGATGGGCCAGGCCGCTGGGATTCTCCTCGTGGCGCAGCAGCTTGGCGCACATCATCGGCGACAGGGTGAGGGCGACGATCCCGGAGATGATCACCGCTCCGGCCAGGGTCAGGGCGAACTCCTTGAACAGGGCTCCGGTCAGCCCTTCGAGGAAACCGATCGGCGCATACACGGCTGCCAGGGTGATGGTCATCGACACCACCGGCATGGCGATTTCCCGCGCCCCTTCCAGCGATGCCTCGAACGGCGTCTTGCCTTCCTCGATGTGCCGGTGGATGTTTTCCACCACGACGATCGCATCGTCCACCACCAGGCCGATGGCCAGCACCATCGCCAGCAGGGTCAGCAGGTTCAGCGAGTATCCCATCAACTGCATGAAGAACAGCACGCCGATCATCGACAGCGGGATGGTGATCACCGGGATCAGCACCGAGCGCAAGGCCCCGAGGAACAGGAACACCACGACGATAACGATCAGCACCGCCTCGACCAGGGTCTTCACCACCTCGTCGATCGAGGCCTGGATGAACAGGGTGGCGTCATAGGCGATGGACGCCTTGAGGTTCGGCGGCAACTGGGCCTCCAGTTCCGGCATCAGCTTGCGCACTTCCTTGATCACGTCCAGCGGGTTGGCCCCGGGCGTGGCCTTGATGCCGATATATACCGATGGCGTGCCGTCGAAGGAACTGACCGTGTCGTAGTTCTCCGCGCCCATTTCCACCCGTGCCACGTCGCCGAGCAGGACGCGGCTGTTGCCGCTGGTCTTGAGCGGAATGCTGGCGAACGCCTCGGCGGACTTCAGCTCGGTGTTGGCGTTGATGCTGGTGACCACGTACTCGCCCTTCACCTCGCCGGCGGCGGACAGGAAGTTGTAGCGACGCACCGCGTCGGTCACGTCGCTGGCGCTGAGGCCATAGCCGGCCAGGCGCACCGGATCGAGCCACAGGCGCATGGCGAACAGCTGGTTGCCGAGGATCTCGGCTTCGGCCATGCCCGGCAGGGTTGCCAGCTTGGGCTGGATGACCCGCGACAGGTAATCGGTGATCTGCGGATTGCTCAGCTCGCTGCTGTAGAAGCTGATGTACATCAGCGCCGAGGCGTCGGCCGCCTCCTTGCTCAGCACCGGGTCCTCGGCGTCCTGGGGCAGCTTGTTCTTCACCTCGTTGGCCTTGGCCAGCAGCTCGGTGAACAGCCGGTCGCTGTCCGAGCCGATACGTGCGTAGATCGAGATCACCGAGAAATTCTGCCGGCTCACCGAAGTCATGTAGTCGATGCCCTCGGCACTGGCCAGGCTCTGTTGCATCGGCTGGGTAATGTAGCCCTGGATGGTCTCGGCGTTGGCCCCGGGGTAGGCGGTGGTGACCGTGATCAGGGCGTTTTCCATCTGCGGGTACTGGCGGATCGGCAGCTTGCTCCAGGCCTGGAAGCCGAGCAGGACGATCAGCAGGCTGACCACGCTGGCCAGCACCGGGCGGCGGATGAACGGATCGGTAAAGGCCATGGTGCCTCCTTGTCAGTTGGCGCCTGGCTGTTCGAGGGTCTTGTCGGGGCTGATGGTGACCGATGCGCCCTGGGTCAGCTTGAGCTGGCCGGCGGTGACCACCTGCTCGCCGGCTTTCAGGCCCTTGCTCACTACCACCAGGCCGTCACGGTGCTCGCCCGTGGTGACGAAGCGCCGCTCGGCGATCAGGGCGTCCTTCTCCTGCTCGCCGTTCTCGTTTTTCTTCGGCACTGCGACATACACCGAATTGCCGTACAGGGTGTAGGTCACCGCGCTCTGCGGCACCACCACCTGGTTGCGCGGGTTGGGCAGCAGCACCTGGACGTTGGCGAACATCCCCGGCAGCAGCTTGCCGTCGGGGTTGGCCAGGGTGGCGCGGACCAGCACGTTGCGTGTGGCGTCCTCGACCTTGGGATTGATTGCGCTGATTCGCGCGGGGAAGGTCTGGCCGGGGTAGGCGGCGACGTCGATCAGTACGTCCTGGTCGAGGCCGACCTTCGGCAGGCTCTGCTCCGGAATGGAGAAATCCACGTACAGGCTGCTGAGGTCCTGCAGGGTGGCGATCACCGTGCCGCTGGGCAGGTACTCGCCGACATCCACCTGGCGGATGCCGATGGTGCCGCTGAAGGGCGCTGCGATGCTTTTCTTGTCCAGGGACGCCTTGAGTTGCTCGACCACCGCCTTGTTGCGCCGGAACTGCGAAGTGAGGCGATCGAATTCGCCCTTGGAAATGGCCTGGCTGCCGACCAGCTGGCTGCCGCGGCCGAAGTCCACTTCCGCCAGCTTGAGGTCGGCCTGGGCGGTGCCGAGCAGGGCGATCTCGGCTTTCTGGTCCAGCTCCAGCAGCGGCTGGCCCTGCTTGACCTGCTGGCCGGACTCGAACATAAGCTTGGTCACCGTGCCGTCGGTTTCCAGGCTCAGGTCGACGCCCTGCAGCGCCTTGAGGCTGCCCACCGCCGGCAGGCGACTCTGCCAGGCGAGCTCCCGCGCCTCGGTGGCCGCCACGCTGATGGCGGGCTTCGGTGCGGAGAACATCTGGATCTGCTTGTAGATCGAGAAGCCTTTATAGCCTCCCAGGACCAACACGATCAGCAGCACGATGCCCAACATGATCAGCATGCGACGGCGCAGCATAGTTCCATTTCCCTGGATGCAAGTGGGCGAAGTTTAGTCCGTTTGCCCTATGCCCTGCAGCCTCTATTCACACCAGGTGCAGGTGGTTGTCCCATAGCCCCGATGGCAGTTGCAGCGGCTGGCCGACCAGCGTCTCCTGACGGCAGTCGTACAGGCGGCAGCGCCCCTGTCCCGAGGTGACCACGAAGCCGTCGGCCACCGCGCCCACGCCGGCGCAGTCCGGCATCGGCGCATCGAGGCGCACGCTGGCATCGTCGAGGTTCCAGATGAACAGGCGGTTGGCCCGTGGTGCGGTCATCGCCACCAGGCGCAACTCGCTGTGCACAGCGACGCTGGCGGTGTACTGGGCCATCGATTGCAGCTGGTGCTCCGGTACCGGGAACGCCTCGAAAGGCTGGCCCGGGCGCTTGATCGCCAGCAACTGGGCGGTCTCGTGGGCGTCGCCCATGAACTGCTGGCAAGCGACCACGGTACCATCGCTGCCGATGGCCAGGTGGCGCACGCTGTTCATCTGCTGGCCGAGGGTTTCCTTGCTGATCAGGCTGCCGTCGCGGCGCATCAGTACCAGGCTGGGTTCCATGGCGTCGAGGTTCATTTCCACCCGGCTTTCCGCTTCGGTGCGGATACCGCCGTTGGCCACCACCAGGGTTTCCCCGTCGGGCAGCCAGCTCACCTGGTGCGGGCCGATGCCATGGGTGGACAGTTCGCCGCTGTGGACCAGGCGCTCGCCGTCGAAGCGGTACACGCCGAGTACGCCGCGCCCCGGGTCGGTGGTGTCGTTCTCCGTGGCGTACAGCCATTCGCCACTCTTGTGGATCACCGCGTGACCGTAGAAGTGGCGGTTGGGCTGCGAGGTGAGCGTCTGCAGCAGGCGCCCGTCGCGCAGGTCGATCAGGTAGCTTTCGGTCCCCGGTCGACGGGCCACGAACAGGGCGATGGGCAGTTCCGGATGATCGATGATGTCGTGGCAACGCTGGGCCACCCGGGTGGCGAACACCCGGGTGCCGTCCAGGCGATAGCCGACCGCGTAATGCTGGCCGTCCGCATCATCGCGGGCCGACAGCAACAGGGGCGGCTGTTCCTTTTGCCGCAGCAGGGTCCAGCCGCCCAGGGTCAGGGCGCTGAGCAGAACACTACCGAGTTTCAGGGCCTGGCGTCGCAGCATGATCAGTCACCGTCGTTGGCATTGAAGCCGAGCTGGATGTTCAGCGCCTTGGCCAGTTCGCCTTCATGCAGGCGGTGCACCACGTTCAGGCTGTCGTAGATGGCGTTGAGCTGCTGGCGTCCGGCATCGTCCTGGAGCAGTTCGTCGAGGGTGCGCTGGTTGCCCTCGAGCTTCTTCGTCGCATCGGCGTAGGCGGCGTCGATCTTGTCGGCCAGGGCTTTCTGGTCCTTGCCCAGCAGGCCGCGCAGGCCCTGGTTGTCGACACCGACCCAGACGGCCTGGGCCGCGGCCAGGCTGGCGGCAATACTCTTGAGCGACGACTGGCTGCGCCAGGCTTCGGCCTGCAGCGGCTGCGGGATACCCTTGCTCATGCGGCCCATCGGCGTGCCGAGCTTCTTTTTCAGGGTATCCAGGGCAGTCACCTGGGCGCGCAGCAGGTCGGCGATGGCCTCGTGGGAGTCGGCGTAGCGCTGGTTGGGGAACTTGGTCATCTGGGCGAGCATGCCGTCGGTGCTGTTCCAGCTCTTGAGGATGTCCTCGGCCATGGTCTTCTGGTAGTCGGCGATGGCTACCAGCAGCGGGCAATAGCGCGCCTTCTGTTCCGGGTTGGCGGCGTCCGGCTTGCTGTCGAAGAGGATGTATTCGTAGGCGGACAGGCCGCGCACCACCACGCTGGACTTGGCCACGGTCTCGGCGTCCACCGGCGCGTCGCCACTGACCAGCGCCTCGACCTGGCGACCGACCAGGTTTTTCTTGTCCGGCCAGAACTGCACTTGCCAGGCGCGGTTGCCTTCGGCCAGTGGCCCGATCAGCAGGGGTTGCAGCTCGGCCCAGGCTTTCTGCGCGTGCAGGTAATCGGCGCGGGCGGTTTCCAGGCTGGCCTTGCCTTCGCAATAGGCCAGGGCGCTGACGGCCAGCTGGCGGTCGGCTTCGACCCAGCGGCTGTAGGTCGGCATGATCACCTGCTTGGCGATGGCGGCGGAGGTCACCGCCTGCGGGTCTTGCGGCGAGCAGGCGCCCAGCGCGAGGGCGGCGAGGCTGGTGAACAACAGCTTGGGACGGAACATGTGTCCGGCTCCTCTCTCAGAGTGAATTCAGGAAAGCCAGCAGCGCCTCGCGCTGGCCGGCATCGAAGGACAACACACGCTGGCGGGCGGCTTCTGCCTCGCCGCCGTGCCAGAGCACGGCTTCAAGCAGATTGCGGGCCCGGCCATCGTGAAGGAACTGGGTATGGCCGCTGACGAGCTGGTTCTTGCCGATGCCCCACAGCGGCGGGGTGCGCCAGTCCTGGCCGCTGGCGGCGAACTCGCTGCGCTGGTCGGCCAGGCCCGGGCCCATGTCGTGCAGGAGCAGGTCGCTATAGGGCCAGATAGTCTGGTTGGCCAGCTCCGGCTCGGCGGCATTGGCCGAGGTCACGAACTTGGGCGTGTGGCAGCCCTGGCAACCGGCCTGGTAGAACAGGTTCTTGCCGGCCAGCACCTGGGGCGAATCGACGTCCTTGCGTGCCGGTACCGCCAGGTTGCGGGTGTAGTAGAGGATCAGCCGCAGAATGTTGTCGCTGACTTCCTGCTCGCCATTGGCGCCGTTGCCGTTGGGCGCGGCCAGGCAATCGGCCTGGGCCGGGGTGCAGTCGTCGAAGGGGCGCAGGGTGGTGGTCAGGCCCATGTCGCCAGACAGCGCGTGGACGTTCTGCTGGTTGAGGTTGGGTTGCCCGGCCTTCCAGCCGAAACGTCCGAGCACGGTCTCGCCCCGGGCATCGTCCCAGACCCGGTTGGGCCGGCCGCGGATGCCGTCGCCGTTGCGATCGTCGGGGTCGGCGTTGGCCAGGATCGCTTCCTCGGGAATGGCTTCGAGCAGGCCGAGGCCGATCATCGGCGGGGCGATGCGCGCGGAGAAACGGGTGTCCGGGTGCATGGGGCCATAGCCGAGCTGGGTGATCGCCAGCCTGGGCTTGCGCAGTTCGACCTGGGTACCGTCCTTGAAGGTCACGGTCTGCGGCTCGTACTCGACCCGCACCTTGCCTTCCGGCGCGACGCCGGGGATGGCCATGTCCTGCAACTGACCGCCATAGACCGGCTCGGGAACGATGCCCAGGCGTTCGATGATCTTGGCGTATTCCGGCTGGTCGGGGATCGACAGGCGCACCAGCATCGACACCGCGTTGCTGTCGCCGGGCTCTGGCGGATGGCCGCGACCGTCGCGGATATGGCAGTTCTGGCAGGCATTGGTGTTGAACAGCGGGCCAAGGCCGTCGCGAGCGGTGGTGGTCGAGGGGGCGATCACCCAAGGATTGCGGAAGAAGCTGTTGCCGACGTTGAAATCCAGGCGGCGAGCGGGTGTCAGGTTGGCCGAGGGCATCTGGTAGGCCCCGCGATCGCCGCGGTTCACCGTGGTATCGCCACCGGCACGGGCTTCGCCCGGCTCTGCCTGGGTGAAGCGCGGGGCTTCGTCGCAGGCGGCCAGGGGCAGGGCCAGCAGCAGGGGCAGACACAGGCGACGCAACGAGGGCATGAATGATCCCGGACGGTGTTCGAAAACAGCCCGCAAGCTTAACAGGAGCGGGCGGAGTGAATAAGAGGGATTTGCGTTTGCCGGATGAAATCGTTGTCAGTTATGTGGGACTTTTGATTGGGGGCAAGGATCTGGCGGGTGTGCTGTTCTTCAGGGCCTCATCGCTGGCAAGCCAGCTCCCACAGGGTTAGCGGTGCATGCAGAACCTGTGGGAGCTGGCTCGCCAGCGATGAGGCCATCAGCCACACCACAAACCCGGGACAATAAAAAAGGCGACCCGAAGGTCGCCTTTCTCGAAACCGGAGCCGGATCAGAATTCGTGATCGGCGGTATCCGGGTTCAGGTCGGTGATGCCCAGCTTAGCAGCGGCCTGTTCGATCGCGCCGGTCTGCTTGACCAGCGAAGCGATGGCGTCACGCACGATCTGGTTGCCGGCGGCATTGTCGGCGGCGATCAGTTGGTCGTAGTGCTCGCCCTTGAGGGCATGGTCGACGATAACCTGGATCTTGGCCTCGGTTGCGGCCAGGTCATCCTGCAGGGTCTTGTCCGCGGCCGGATCGACCTTGGCCACCAGCGACGACAGGCTCGGGCCGGTCAGCTTGCTGCCATCGACGCGGGTGTACTCGCCCAGGTAGACGTTGCGGATGCCCTTGGCGTCGTAGAAGTGCGAATAGTGAGTGTTGTCGCTGAAGCAGTCGTGCTCGTCTTCCGGCGAGTTGGCTTCCAGGGACACCTTCATGCGCTCGCCTGCCAGTTCACCCAGCGACAGGCTGCCCATGCCGAACAGCATCTTGCGCAGGCCGTTGGCGACCGGCTCGGCCTCCAGGCTGGCGCGGTAGTTGTCGGTGACGTTCGGCGCCCAGTTCTTGACCATTTCCTCCAGGTCGCTGACCAGCAGGTCGGTGACGGCCTTGAGGTAGGCGCGACGGCGATCGTTGTGGCCGCCGGTGGCACCCTGGCCTTCGAGGTAGTCCGAGGCCGGACGGTTGCCGGCGCCCGGGCCGGTGCCGTTCAGGTCCTGGCCCCAGAGCAGGAATTCGATGGCGTGGTAGCCCGTGGCGACGTTGGCCTCGGAACCGCCCAGCTCGTTCAGGGTGGCGAGTTTTTCCGGGGTGATGTCCTTCACGTCGATCTTGTCTTCGCCGACCTGGATCTCGGTGTTGGCGATGATGTTGGCGCTGGCCGCCGGGTTGCCCAGGGCGTGCTCGTAGCTCTTGTCGACGTAGTCGATCAGGCCTTCGTCCAGCGGCCATGCGTTCACCTGGCCTTCCCAGTCGTCGATGATGGTGTTGCCGAAGCGGAACGCCTCGCTCTGCAGGTACGGGACGCGGGCCGCTACCCAGGCTTCGCGGGCTGCCTTGAGGGTTTCGTCGTTGGGCTTGGCAAGGAAGGCGTCGATGGCGCCCTGCAGGGTTTTCGCGGTGCTCAGGGAGTCGCTGTAGACCGCGTAGACGATCTCGGCGTAGTGCTTGACCACGGCCTGCGCGGCCGCTTCGTCGACCGCGCCGGCGGCGGCCGGAGCAGCCGGGGTGGCGGCAGCTGCCGGTGCCTGGGCTTGCGGGGCGGCGGCCTTGTCCTTGCCCTCGCCGCAACCGGCGAGGGAGATGGCGATGGCCAACAGACTGGCGGTAGCCAGAGGCATACGAATCATGGCGAATTCCTGCATCGAAGGTTGAACAGACGTGCAGAAGGCCGCACGCGAAAAAAAAGCTGCGACATAATGCGAAAGATTTGCATTTTGTGTAAAGAGGCCATCACGCAAATATTCCAGGCGTGTCGTACCCGGACAACCTTGATGTCGTCCTACAGCACTGAGACCTGGCTGCGTTGGGCCTGCTTGAGGAATGCCGTGAGTTCACGCGCGGGCAGCGGCTTGCTGTAGTGATAGCCCTGGCCCTCGTGGCAGCCCTGGGCAACGATGTAGGCCTCCTGCTCGGCGGTTTCCACGCCCTCGGCGATCACCTGCATGCCCAGGCTTTTGCCAAGCTGGATGATGGCGCGGACGATGGTGGCGTCGTCGTCGTCCTCCAGCAGGTCCTGGACGAAGCTCTTGTCGATCTTGATCTTGTCCAGGGGCAGGGATTTCAGGTAGCTCAGGGAGGAGTAGCCGGTGCCGAAGTCGTCGATGGCGATCAGTGCACCGGAACGGCGCAGGCTCAGCAGATGCTGGGCGGCGGTGCTGATGTCTTCCATCAGGCCGGTCTCGGTGACTTCCAGCTCCAGGCTGCGCGGCGGCAGGCGGTAGATCTGCAGCAGGTTGTTGACCACCCGCGGCAGCTCGCTGTGGTGCAACTGCACGGTGGACAGGTTGACCGCCATGCGCAGCTCGCTGAAGCCCTGGTCGTGCCATTCGCGCAACTGGCGGCAGGCCTGGTCGAGTACCCATTCGCCAATCGCGACGATATTGCCGTTCTGCTCGGCCAGCGGGATGAACTGGTCGGGCGGGACCATGCCCAGTTCCGGATGCTGCCAGCGCAGCAGCGCTTCGACACCTACCACGCGCTGGTCGCGGTAGCTGATCTGCGGTTGGTAGACGAGGAACAGCTGGTTGCGCGGCAAGGCTTCGCGCAGGTCCTTTTCCAGTTCCCGGCGGCGGCGCATCTCGCTGTCCACGCTGGCGATGTAGAACTGGTAGCGGTTGCGCGAGCGGGACTTGGCCAGGGTCATGGTCTGTTCGGCTTTCTGCAACAGCTTCTCGGTGCTGTCGCCATCTTCCGGGAACAGGGTGATGCCGATGGTGGCCCGCAGGCGGATCTCCTGCAGGTCGAGGGCGAAGGGGGCCTCCAGGTCGTCGAGGATGCTCTGGGCCAGTTCCGCCGCTTCGTAAGGCTGCTCGATATCGGCCTGGACCAGGGCGAACTGGTCGCCGCCCAGGCGGGCGAGGGCGCCCAGCCGACCGCTATGGGCACGCAGGCGGTCGGCCAGGGCCAGCAGCAACTGGTCGCCAGCCTGGTAGCTGAACTGTTCGTTGATGCCCTTGAAGTCATCGAGGCCGACGCAGATCACCGCGACCCGGCGTTGCAGGCGCCCGGCATCGACCAGGATCTTGTCCAGTTGCTGCTGGAGCTGCTGGCGATTGGGCAGGCCGGTAAGAAAGTCGTACTGGGCCATGCGCAGCAGGCTGTTTTCCGCCTCGTGGCGCAGATGGGTGTTGCGTTCGATCGAGGACAGCAATTGGTTGTGGGTGTTGATCCATAGCCCCAGTTCGTTGGTTTCGTGACCCTTGAGCAGCGGCAATTGATGCTCGCTGGGACGGTCCGGATTGATCTGGGTGAGGTGCTCGATGATCCGCGACAGCGGCTTGGTCAGCAGCCAGTGATAGACCAGGTACAGCACCAGGCCCATGGCCAGGGCCCGCAGCACGCCGGAAATGAAAATGATCACCGAGCTGAAGATGAAGCCTTGGCCGTAGCTGGCGGTATCCAGGGTGATGTTCAGATCGCCGTAGTATTCGCTGTAGGGCCCGCGACCGACCAGTTGGGTGGTGAAGGTGCGTTCCTGGCCAAGGATCAGGTCGGTCAGCCAGCGGGTGTTGTTCTGCTGCAGCGGGCGGGATTTTTCCGCGAGCATGGTTTCGTTGGGATGGCCGATCGAGGCCATGCGCACCGCCTGGTCCTGGAACAGCCCCTCGATGACCTGCATGCCCATTTCCCGGTCAAGGCTGTACACCGCCTGGGTCGACGGGTCGCGGAACATGTCGAGGATGCGCTGGGCATCGCTGGCCACGGCCTGGCGAGTCTTGTAGGCGTCGAACACGATCTGCGCACAGCTGAGCACCACTCCGACGATCAGCGCCGAAAGCAGGACAACCCTGAGCAACTTGACCGATAAGCTGTTCTTGAATTCCAGCTTCAATGGGGAGTTCCTTAATCCATGCGCGCGGCATCATTTTGACATCAATGATGACAGTCCACTATTGGCCTTTGCACGGAAAATGTGTGGCGTTCTGGCATTTTCCGCAGCCTGGTCCATCTCGTCCGGCAGACCTTCAGCACTGTATCGGTAGGGCTCCCGAACGACTTGAGTACCGGATGTCGGAAGATTCCCAAGGGATTGATGTTAGCGTGCCTGATTCAGGCAGCAAGCGTGCGGCTCTTCCCCGAGCGCAAAAAAAACCCGGCACGGGCCGGGTTTTTTTCAGAAGCGGGCGACTCAGGCAGTGAAGGTCTTGCCTTCGAACTGCTCGGCGACGAACTTCCAGTTGACCAGGTTCCAGAACGCCTCGACGTATTTCGGACGGACGTTGCGGTAGTCGATGTAGTAGGCGTGTTCCCAGACGTCGCAGGTCAGCAGCGGAGTATCGCCATTGGTCAGCGGGTTGCCGGCGCCGATGGTGCTGGCCAGGGCCAGGGAGCCGTCGGCTTTCTTCACCAGCCAGCCCCAGCCGGAACCGAAGGTGCCGACGGAAGTCTTGGTGAACTCTTCCTTGAACTTGTCGAAGGAGCCGAACGCAGCGTTGATGGCTTCAGCCAGGGCGCCGGTCGGTTGGCCACCGGCGTTCGGTGCCAGGCAGTTCCAGTAGAAGGTGTGGTTCCAGACCTGAGCGGCGTTGTTGAAGATGCCGCCCGAAGAAGTCTTGACGATTTCTTCCAGGGTCTTGCCTTCGAATTCGGTACCTGGGACCAGGTTGTTCAGGTTCACGACGTAGGTGTTGTGGTGCTTGTCGTGGTGGTATTCCAGGGTTTCCTTGGAAATGTGCGGCTGCAGGGCATCGTGGGCGTAAGGCAGCGGCGGCAATTCAAAAGCCATGTGGATTCTCCTAATCAGGTCTGGTGCGGTGAACGCAAGGCCGATCACGGGCGGCCGGAAAATGCATCGGCGAGTTTGTACTCTTTGCGACGCAGGCTCCGGATCATAGCACCGGGCCCGTGGGTAAACCACGCAACAAGTGTATGGACAAGAGGTTCCAGAGCCTTTTGCCCATACGGATGAGTGGCCTTCAGCTGAAGATCAGCTGTGCCGCCACGGCGAACATCATCACCGCCACCATCAGGTCGAGCAGGCGCCAGGTGCCTGGCCGCGCCAGCCACGGGGCCAGCCATGCCGCACCGAGGGCAAGGGTGAAGAACCACAGCAGGGACGCACTGGCGGCCCCGGCGACATAGGCGCCGGGCACGCTCTGCTGGGCGCCGAGGGAGCCGATCAGCAGCACCGTGTCGAGGTACACGTGCGGATTGAGCAGGGTCACCGCCAGTGCACTGAGCAGTACGGCACGGCGCGAGCGCAGGCCCTGGCCGTCGCCCTGTTGCAGGCTCTGGCTGGAACAGGCGCGCATCAGCGCCTTGCTGCCGTACCAGACCAGGAACACGGCGCCACCCCAGCGGGCGACGGCGAGCAGGGTGGGATTCTGCGCCAGCACCGTCGCCAGGCCGAACACGCCGAGGGCGACCAGCACCGCATCGCAAAGCACGCACAGCGCGGCCACCGGCAGGTGATGTTCCCGGCGCAGGCTCTGGGCGAGGACGAAGGCGTTCTGGGTACCGATGGCCATGATCAGGCCGAAGGCGACGAGGAGGCCGTTGAGGTAGCTTTGCCACATGGGTATGACTCCGGATCTTCTAGTGCTTTCCAGGGCCCTATCGCTGGCAAGCCAGCTCCCACAGGGTCGGCGGTGCATGCACTACCTGTGGGAGCTGGCTTGCCAGCGATGAGGCCCTCAATGACTAGTAATTCTCCGGTCTTTGCAGCTATAAGAAAAACCAATAAACCTCATCCCGCATTAGGAAATCTGATGTTCGACTACAAGCTGCTCTCGGCCCTCGCCGCCGTCATCGAACAGGCCGGTTTCGAGCGCGCCGCGCAACTGCTGGGCTTGTCGCAATCGGCGATCTCCCAGCGCATCAAACTTCTCGAGGCCCGGGTCGGACAGCCGGTACTGGTGCGTGCCACTCCCCCGGCGCCCACGGAAATCGGTCGCCGCCTGCTCAACCATGTGCAGCAGGTGCGCCTGCTCGAGCGCGATCTGCAAGGCCAGGTCCCGGCGCTGGATGAAGAGGGCCTGCCGGAACGCCTGCGCATTGCGCTCAACGCCGACAGCCTGGCGACCTGGTGGGCCGAGGCCGCCGAGGACTTCTGCGCGCGGACCCAGGTGCTGCTCGACCTGGTGGTGGAAGACCAGGAAGTCGGCCTCAAGCGCATGCGTGCCGGCGAGGTGGCCGGTTGCCTGTGTGCCAGCGAACGCCCGGTGGCCGGGGCACGCAGCGTGCTGCTCGGGGCGATGCGCTATCGTGCGCTGGCCAGCCCGGCCTTCATGGCCCGGCATTTCAACGAGGGCGTCGATCCGCAACGCCTGGCCCGCACCCCGGCCATCGTGTTCGGCCCGGATGATTTCCTCCAGCATCGCTACCTGGCTTCATTAGGCATCAGCGATGGTTTCCTGCATCATCTGTGTCCTTCATCCGAAGGCTTCCTGCGCCTGACCGAGGCCGGCATGGGCTGGGGCCTGGTGCCCGAGCTGCAGGCCAGGGAACAACTGGCAAGCGGGCGGCTGGTCGAAGTCCTCCCGGAGCGCCCCATCGATGTGCCTTTGTACTGGCACCATTGGCGCAACGGCGGGCAACTGCTGGCCCGGCTCACCGATCATCTGCGCCGCAGCGCCGGGCAGTGGCTGGTGCCGTGGGACGCCCGGACGGCGTCTGCACCTTCAGGAAAAAAAACGTAAGGCGGAGTGCTTCATGGGAATTCTGGTCACCGGCGCAAGCGGCTTCATTGGCGGGCGCTTTGCGCGTTTCGCCCTGGAGCAGGGCCTGGACGTTCGGGTCAACGGGCGTCGCGCCGAGGGCGTCGAGCACCTGGTGCGACGCGGCGCCCAGTTCATTCCGGGCGACCTGTCCGACCCGGAAGTGGCCCGGCGCCTGTGCCAGGGCATCGACACCGTGGTGCATTGCGCCGGTGCGGTGGGCAACTGGGGACGCTACCAGGACTTTTACCAGGGCAACGTGGTACTCACCGAAAATGTCGTCGAAGCCTGTCTCAAGGAACATGTGCGCCGCCTGGTGCACCTGTCCTCGCCGTCGATCTATTTCACCGGGCGCTCGCGCACCGGCATCACCGAGGACCAGGTCCCGCGGCGCTTCTATGACCATTACGGGGCGACCAAGCACCTCGCCGAGCAGAAGGTCTTCGGCGCCCAGGAGTTCGGTCTCGAAGTCCTGGCCTTGCGTCCGCGCTTCGTCACCGGGGCTGGCGATGTCAGCATCTTCCCGCGGTTGTTGCAGATGCAGCGCAAGAAGCGCCTGGCGATCATCGGCAACGGCCTGAACAAGGTCGATTTCACCAGCGTGCAGAACCTTAACGAAGCCCTGCTCGCTGCGATCAATGCCGGCCCCGAGGCGCTGGGCATGGCCTACAACATCAGCAACGGCCACCCGCTGCCGGTGTGGGACGTGGTCAATTACGTGATGCGACGCCTGTCGCTGCCACAGGTCACCCGCTATCGCTCCGTCGGCCTCGCCTACACGGCGGCGGCCATTAACGAAGGCGCCTGCATGCTCTGGCCGGGCCGCCCCCAGCCGACCTTGAGCCGCCTTGGCGTGCAGGTGATGAGCAAGGACTTCACGCTTGATATCAGTCGCGCCCGGCATTACCTCGATTACCGGCCGCAGGTCAGCCTTTGGGCCGCGCTGGATGAATTCTGCGCCTGGTGGCAGGCGCAGCAGGGTGGCCACTGAACCAGATCCCCGGATCGTGGTCGATGAGGGCGCCGTGCAAGCGGTTTATACTAGCGCCCATTTTGCTATCACCGTGGTTGAAAACTACCCATGCGCAACGATGCTCGAGATGATTTTGACGACGTGCCCACCCTCAAGGCGGTGGAGCGCGATGATGACGAGTTCGCTCCGCCGGCGCACCCGCGCAGCGCCCGCAAGCGCGCGGGCAGGGCGCCGCTGGTCGGTCCGTTGTGGGCGTTGCTCGGTGCATCTTTCATCGCCCTGGGCGGGTTGGCCTGGTGGAGCTTCCAGCAGATCTCGCTGATGGAGCAGCAATTGGTGGCGACCCAGGAAAGCTTCGCCCGCATCAGCGAGGAAGCGGCGGGGCGTTTGCAGGCGATTTCCGGCAAGGTCAGCGCCACCGAGTCCTCGGCCAATAGCGAGAACGAAGCGCTGAAGCTCCAGGTGCGCCAGTTGCAGGCCAGCCTGGGCGAGCAGGGCAAGTTGCAGGAAGGCGTGGCCGGGCAGGCCGGTGAACTGGGCAAGCGCCTGGAAGCGGCGATGGCCCAGGTCAGCCAGCAGCAGGCGGCCAATGCGCAGTTGCAGAACGAATTGCAGACCCAACTGAAGGCAGTGGCGCAGGAACTGGCCACGCTCAAGGCTGCGCAGCTGGATGGCGGCAAGATCGATACGCAACTGAAGAATCAGGCGGCGGCGATCCAGCGCCTGGAGCAGGACCTGATCGTGCTCAAGAGCGAGCAGGAGAATCGTCCGGCGGCCAGTCCTGGTGCCTCCACTGCCGAATTCGATGCCTTCCGTGGGCAGATCACCCGCAACATCAACACCCTGCAAAGCCAGGTGCAGAACCTGCAACAGCAGATCAATGCCCGGAACTGATTGACCTCCAGGCCCTCATCGCGGGTCGCTGCAAAACCCTGTGGGAGCTGTCTTGCCAGCGATGAGGCCCTGAAGAACAACATCACATCCGCGGATAATCGATATACCCCACCGGCCCCTTGCCATAGAAGGTCTCCGGCCGCGCTTCATTCAACGGCGCATCCGCCGCCAGCCGCGCCGGCAGGTCGGGGTTGGCGATGAACGGAATGCCGAACGCCACCGCATCCGCGGTTCCTGCCGCCAGCGCCGCATTGGCGCTTTGTTTGTCGAAGCGCTCGTTGACGATGTAAGGCCCGCCGAAGGCCGCCTTGATCTGTGGCCCGAGGCTATCGTCGGCTTCCTTCTCGCGCGAGCAGATGAAGGCGATGCCACGCTTGCCCAGTTCCCGGGCGACATAGGTGAAGGTTTCGGCACGGTTGGCATCGCCCATGTCATGGGCATCGGCCCGCGGCGCCAGGTGCACGCCGACACGCTTGGCACCCCATACCTCGATCACTGCATCGGTGACTTCCAGCAGCAGGCGTGCACGGTTTTCCAGGGAACCGCCGTACTGGTCGGTGCGCTGGTTGGTGCTGCTCTGCAGGAACTGGTCGATCAGGTAGCCGTTGGCCGCATGCACTTCGACGCCATCGAAGCCGGCGGCCTTGGCGTTTTCCGCGGCGGTCCGGTAGGCGTCGACGATATCGCTCAACTCGGCGGTTTCCAGCGCCCGTGGGGTCGGGTACTCGGTGGTCGGCCGGACCAGGCTGACATGCCCCTTGGGCTGGATCGCACTCGGCGCCACCGGCAGTTCGCCGTTCAGGTAGCTCGGGTGGGAGATGCGTCCCACATGCCACAGCTGCAGGAAGATCCGCCCGCCGGCGGCATGTACCGCCTTGGTCACGTTGGTCCAGCCACGCACCTGGTCGTTGGACCAGATACCCGGGGTGTCCGGGTAGCCGACGCCCATCGGCATGACCGAGGTCGCCTCGGTCAGGATCAGGCCGGCGCTGGCGCGCTGCACGTAGTACTCGGCCATCAGCGCGTTGGGCACCCGGCCTTCATCGGCACGGCAACGGGTCAGCGGGGCCATGATGATACGGTTCGGCAATTCGAGATCGCCAAGGGTGATCGGATCAAACAGAGTCGTCATTGCTCAAACCTCAGTGGGTTGCGGGAGCCAGTTCGGCGTCGTTGCCGCCCTGGCGGAATGTGATAAGGGTGACGATCAGCGCCAGCACCGCGAGGGCGGCGGCGGCGAGGGGCACGCGGGTCAGGCCCAAGCCCTGCTCGATGACCAGGCCACCGGTCCAGGCGCCCAGGGCGTTGCCCAGGTTGAAGGCGCCGATGTTCAGGGTCGAAACCAGGTTCGGCGCGGCCTTGCCGAAGGTCACCACGTTGACCTGCAGGGCCGGCACGGCAGCGAAGGCGGCAGTGGCCCAGAGGAACAGGGTGATCTCCGCCGGGATCAGCGCGCTGCTGCTCCAGGTCAGGGCGGTGGACACGATGGCCATGGCCGCGAACACGCCGACAAGGGTGGCGCCGAGACGCCGGTCGGCCATCTTGCCGCCGAGGATGTTGCCCAAGGTCAGGCCCAGGCCGATCAGCAGCAGTGTCCAGGTCACGCCGCGCGGCGAAACGCCGGTGACATCGCCGAGCAGCGGCGCAACGTAGGTGAACAGGGCGAACATCGATGCCGAGAACAGCACGGTCATCGACAGCGACAACCAGATCCCGGCGCCTTTCAGGGCGGCCAGCTCGGCGCGCATATCGAGTTTTTCCTCGTCATGGCGCAGCGGCAGGAAGCGGATCAGGCCGAGCAGCGCGATCACGCCGATAGCGGTCACTGCCCAGAAGGTCGCGCGCCAGCCGGCGACTTGGCCCAGCGCGGTGCCCAGCGGCACGCCAAGCACGTTGGCCAGGGTCAGGCCGGTAAACATCAGGGCCACCGCCGAAGCGCGGCGGTTGACCGGTACCAGGCTGGCCGCCACCACCGAACCGATGCCGAAGAAGGCGCCATGGCACAGGGCGGTGACCACCCGGGCGAACATCAGCAGGTTGTAGTCGCTGGCGATCGCGCACAGCAGGTTGCCGAGGATGAACACCCCATCAGGGTGACCAGTGCCAGCTTGCGCGGTAGCTTCGAGGTGGCCATGGCCATGAACGGCGCGCCGATGGCGACGCCCAGGGCATAGCCGGTCACCAGCCAGCCGGCACCGGGGATCGATACCCGAGGTCCAGGGCCACATCCGGCAGCAGGCCCATGATGACGAACTCGGTGGTGCCGATGGCGAAGGCGCTGAGGGCCAGGATCAGGAGTGAAAGGGGCATGGATGTTCCTTGTTCAGAGCTCGCGGCTCAGTTGCGCGAGGAACGCCTGGATGGTGTCCTCGTTGCGTTTGAAGAAATTCCACTGCCCGACCTTGTGGCTGCTGACCAGGCCGGCCCGTTGCAGGGTCGCCAGGTGCGCCGATACGGTGGACTGCGACAGACCGCAGCGCTGGTCGATCTGCCCTGCGCACACGCCGTTGTCGAGGCTGTGGTGCTGGTCGGGGAAGCAGGCCAGCGGGTCTTTCAGCCAACCGAGGATTTCTCGCCGCACCGGGTGGGCAAGGGCTTTTATTATTTCGTCGAGATCAAGAGGCATGGTCGGGCTCGTGGGTGTGTAGCGGTATATCGCGATGGGACGAAATATAAATCGGTATTTCGCGATATACAAATATGAAAAGGTTCGGGGTGTAGAAAAAATCGGTATATGGCGGCGTTCTTGAGGGCCTCATCGCTGGCAAGCCAGCTCCCACAGGTTACGCGATCCTGTGGGAGCTGGCTTGCCAGCGATGAGGCCCTCAAAGAGCAACACAATGCCTTAGACTCATACCCCATGAACTACCTAGCCCACCTCCACCTCGGCGGCGACCAGCCCGAGCAACTGCTTGGCAGCCTGTACGGCGACTTCGTCAAGGGCCCGCTGGAAGGCCGTTTCCCGCTGCGCCTGGAACAGGCCATCCGCCTGCACCGGCACATCGACACCTTCACCGACAGCCATCCGCTGGTGCTCGCCGCCCTGGCGCGCTTCCCCGCCGGACGCCGGCGCTTTGCCGGGATCATTCTCGACGTGTTCTTCGATCATTGCCTGGCCCTGCACTGGCACGACTACGCCACGCAGCCGCTGCCGCAGTTCACCGCGCGGGTGTATCAGGTACTGAACGGGGAGCCGGCGCTGCCGGGCCGCCTGGCGCAGATCGCGCCCTTGATGGCGGCCGGCGACTGGCTGGGGTCGTACCGCGAGTTCGCGGTGCTGGAACAGGTGTTCCGCGGCATCGCCCGACGCCTGTCACGCCCGGAAGGCCTGGCCGGGGCCATGGGCGAGGTGGAAAGCCTGTATCCGCTGCTGCTGGAGGACTTCCGCCAGTTCTATCCGCAGTTGCAGGCCTTCGCCGCTGCGGCGCTGGCCGATCCTCAGGCCGCCCTGGCGCGGCGCTGAGGCAGGTTTTCGGCTGCCTCGCCGAACAGCGCCCGGCTTACCGCCTGCTGCGCCTGGAATGCCAGCGCCGCCCGTTCCTCACCTTTGCTGGCGATCGGTTCCAGCAACTGCACCTCGACTTCACTGCACGGTTGGCCGAACAGGCGTATCAGGTGCGACAGCAGATCGTCATCGCCAATGAACGGTGCGATCGGGTCTATCCGGCCTTCGCGCAGATAGCGCACAGCTACTGGTTGCAGCGGCACCTCGCTGTCGATGGCGCTGGCCAGCAGCCGGCCGTGGAAGGTACGCAGGCCACGGCCATCGGTGGTGGTGCCTTCGGGAAGATAAGCAGCGGGCATTGCCGGGCGAGGTGCTGGGTGATCTGCCGGCGCAGCAACTGGCTGTCGCCACCACCACGGCGGATGAACAGGGTCCCGGCCTTGTGTGCAAGCCACCCGGCCACCGGCCAGGTGCGCACTTCGGCCTTGGATAGGAAGGACAGCGGAGCCAGCATGCCCAGCACCGGGATATCGGTCCACGACACATGGTTGCTGATCCACAGCATCGGCTGGCTGGGCAGTTCGCCGATCACCTTGACCCGCAGCGGCAAGGCATTGACCAGGCGCTTCATGAAGATCTGCGACCAACGCTGGCGGCGTTGCGCCGACGCGTTCATACCCAGGCGCTCGAACAGGCCGAACAGCGTGGCCATGCCCAGCCCCAGCGCCACCACCAGCAGCAGCCGGGCGATGCGGGCGAACACCCGCAGGCGCTGCATCACACCGCCGCCTTGAAGTGCCGGGCGTAGCGCGGGCAGAGCTCGTCACGCTTGAGCAGGATGAACACATCGGCGACCTGGAAATCCTCGTCCCAGCACGGTTCGCCACAGATCTTCGCGCCCAGGCGCATGTAGGCCTTGAGCAAGGGCGGCATCTGCGCCACCACGTTGCCCGGCAGGGCCAGGCTCGGCAGCGGGTTCTTCGGCTCGGCGCGCAGGTGGTCGGTGCACAGGTGCTGTTCGCGCAGGCGCTGCATGATCGCATGGGCCTGGATCCCGCCGTCCTGCATCGGGATGCTGGCGCAGCCCATCAGGTAGCGGTACTGGCCTTCGTTGAGGATCTCGGCCAGTTCGCTCCACAGCACGGCGATGGTGCCACCGTTGCGGTAGGCGGCATCGACGCAGGTGCGGCCGAGCTCGAGGATCGGGCCTTGCAGATGCACCAGCCCGTCCAGGCTGAACTCTTCCTCGCTGTAGAAGCGGCCCAGGCTGCTGGCAGCGCGATGGTCGAGCAGGCGGGTGGTGGCGACGAGGCGGCCGCTATTGAGGTCGCGCACGCCGATATGCATGCAGTGGGCGTCGTAGTCGTCCATGTCCAGGCCCAGCTCGGCACCCTTCAGTTTCGCCTTGAATTCACCGCTGAACACGCTGAAACGCAGGGCCTGGGCTTCGCGAAGGGCAGCCGGGCCCACCAGGCGTTCGGCTTGCAGACGGCGTTCAGTGCAGTTGTCGCCAGAGCGAGCGATCCGAGTCATTGCATGTCTCCATAAGCCAGCCATGGGGTTGCGGCCGGTCGGCTTTGTTGTGCAAGCTCAGCCTAGGCAGAGGGGGTGTCACCCCCATGAATGTTTAGTGATGCTTGTATGACAGGCCTCAAGGAGTTCCTCGATGAGCTGGCTGGAACGTCTCGACCGACCGCTTTCCCAACCCCTTCCGGTCAACCTCGGCGACAGCTGGGCGGCACTGCTGGAACGTCTCGGGCCGGTGTCGCCCTTCGAACTTGCGGTGCTCGGTGGCAAGGCCATGCCGACGCCGGGGCTGGCATTCCTGGCCGGTTACCAGGCGGCCTTGCGGGTACTCTGGCCCAGTGCACCGGAGGGCCTTGGCGCACTGTGTGCCAGCGAGAAACGCAGCGTGCGCCCGGCGGACATGCACATGCGCCTGGACCTGGAGGCACTGCGCCTGACCGGCAGCAAGGATTTCGTCACCGGCGGACATGAGGCGGACTGGCTGCTGGTGGCGGCGCGCAGCGAAGCACCGGGAGAAGCACCACGGATCAGCCTGGCGGTGGTCTATCCGGGCGAGCCGGGAGTGCGCCTCGATCCGTTGCCGACCTTGCCGCTGATGCCGGAAGTGGGGCATGCACGACTGCACCTGGAGCAGGCCTTGTGCGAGCGCTTGGCAGGGGATGGCTGGGATGCCTATGTGAAGCCGTTCCGCTCGCTGGAAGACCTCTACGTGCTCAGCGCGTTGGTAGCCTGGTTGTACGGCATCGGCCGTTCCCAGGGCTGGTCCCAAGGGTTGATCCTGCGCTTGCTGGCGCTGCTCGGCGGATGTGCCGAAGGCAGCCGGCAGAACGCCGAATCGCCGGCCTGTCACTTGTTGCTGGGCGGGTTGTTCGCCCAGTTCGGCGAACTGCGCGACGAGATCAACGCAGCGCTGGCGGCGAGCGAAGGGGAGTGGGTCGACCTGTGGATGCGCGATCAGGGGATCCTGGAAATTGCCAGTGCGGCGCGGGCCAAGCGCCTGGCCAAGGCCTGGGGGCAGGCCGGGTTCTGAGTTGTGACTGATGGCCTCATCGCTGGCAAGCCAGCTCCCACAGGGATCGAGTGCACCGCAAATCCTGTGGGAGCTGGCTTGCCAGCGATGAGGCCCGAGAGAACACCCACCACCTGTCATGAACCCCGGCTACCCTTGCCCGATCACGCAGCCGGGTACCCACCATGCGCACCGCGCTTATCGCCTTCCTCCTCTTTATGCTCACTCCCGCCCGGGCCGACGAGTCGGCCTTGCAGGCCTACGCCTTCCCCCCTCGCGACGACCAGGCCCGCGAAGGCATCCGCACCGACGCCCTGCTGGTGATCCAGAACGGCAGGATCGTCTACGAGCACTACGCCGCGCCGACCGGCGCCGACACCCCGCACCTCACCTGGTCCGTCAGCAAGAGCGTGATGGCCACGGTCCTTGGCGTGGCCTATGGCGAAGACCGCTTCAAGCTGGATGACCCGGTTGCCACCTTCTACCCGCCGATGACGGACCATCCCCAGGTACGCATCCAGGACCTGATGCACTGGGCCAGCGGACTCGACTGGCAGGAAGACTATGAATATGCCCCGCTGAAATCCTCGGTGGTCGCCATGCTCTACACCACCGGGCGCAAGGATATGGCCGGCTTTACCGCGGCCCATGTTTCACTCGCTGCGCCGGGCGAACGTTTCCTTTATTCCAGTGGCGACAGCAATCTCCTCGCCGCCGCCCTGCGCCGGATGGTCGGCGCCGAGCACTATCCCGACTATCCCTGGACCGCACTGTTCCAGCCCCTCGGTATCGAAAGGGCGGTCTGGGAGCGTGATGCCCGCGGCACCTTCGTCGGTTCCTCCTATCTGTACATGACCGCCCGCGAACTGGCGCGCATTGGCCAGCTGATGCTCGACGACGGCCGCTGGCAAGGCCGGCAACTGCTTCCGGCGGACTGGGTGGAATTCACCCGCACGCCGTTCGCCGGTGCCGCTGTCGAGCCCGGCGAAGCGACACCCGGCGCACAATGGTGGCTGAACAGCGCCCTGGCCTGGCCGGACGCGCCGAGCGACACCTTCGCCGCCCTCGGCCACTGGGGCCAGGGCCTCTACGTACTGCCGAAACAGAAGCTGGTGATCGTGCGCTACGCCGACGATCGCGACGGCAGCTTCCAGCACAACACCCTGCTGCGTCATGTCCTTGCCGCCTTCCCCGGAGAACAGCGATGAAACGCCTGTTGCTGCTGGTTCTCCTTGGCCTGCTGGCCTGGGGCTGGTCGGAGCGCGCGGCCTTGAGTGCCTTCCCTGGCATTCTCAGTGCCTATTCGGCCAAGGAGTTCTGCTCGTGCCGCTATGTGATGGGCCTGGATACCGGCTACTGCCAGGCCTACGTGAAGCAATGGCTGCCGTTGAGCGAGTTGCGTGACGATGTGCCGGCCCGCCGCGTCGAGGCCCGTGGGCTTGGGCGCAGCGCCAGTGCCCAATGGCTGGGGCCGCGCGAGGGCTGCCGCTTGCTGCCGTGAGGACGGGCGGTTAAGGTTGAGCGCCAAAGTGTTTCAGGATTTCGCATGCCCAGTCCGCTCCGCCTTCTGCTCGCCTCCTTGGCGATCGTCTGTCTTCCCGTTCAGGCCAACTGGTACCTGGACAACGAGTCATCCCGCCTTTCCTTTATCAGCAGCAAGAACGGCGATGTGTCCGAAGTGCACCGCTTCCTGGTGCTGCACGGCAAGGTGGATCGCAAAGGGGCGGCGGCATTGCAGGTGGAGATGGATTCGGTCAGCAGCGGTATCCCGCTGCGCGACGAACGCATGCGCAAGGATCTGTTCGCCGTAGAAACCTTCCCCGAGGCGACCATCAGTGCCCAGCTCGACCTGCGTCCGATCAACGACCTGGCCAATGGCGCGCAACTGGAACTGCGCCTGCCGGTCAACGTGACCCTGCACGGCAAGACCCACGCCTATAACGCCCAGTTGCTCGCCACCCGCCTCGACGAACGCCGCTTCCAGGTGGTAACCCTGGAACCGCTGATCCTGCGCGCCGAGCATTTCGATCTGGCCCCCGGCCTGGAAACCTTGCGCAAGGCCGCCGGACTGAAGTCGATCAACCTCTCGGTGCCGGTGGGTGCGGTGCTGATCTTCACGGCGCGCTGACATGGCCGGGCCGGTCTTTCCCTGGCGTTCCGGAAATCAATTCGAACTGCTGATCGACGGTCCGGCGTTTTTCCCGCCCATGCTCACGGCCATCGCCCGGGCCGAATTCCAGGTGGACCTGGAACTGTACCTGGTGGAAGCGGGTGCCTGCGCCGAAGCCATGGTCCAGGCCCTGGTCAGCGCGGCGGAGCGCGGTGTGCAGGTGCGCTGCCTGTTCGATGACTATGGCTCGCTGGCCTTCACCCTGGGCCTGCGCCAACGCTTGCAGGCGGCTGGTGTCGAGCTGCGCTGGTATAACCGTCTGCGCTGGCGCCGGGGTTTTCGCAATCTTTATCGCGACCATCGCAAGATTCTCCTCGTCGATCAGGCCGTTGCCTGGGTGGGCGGAACCGGGGTTACCGACGAGTTCTGGAATCCCGGCGAGAACGCCAGCGACTGGCATGAAGTGATGGTGCAGATGCAGGGGCCGCTGGTGGCGGACTGGCAAATGCTCTTCGATCGCCAGTGGCGCGCCAACCTGCGGCGTGTCGCCTGGCGGCCGCCGACCCATTTCGGCCTGCCGCGCTTGCCGCGTGCGCCGGCCAGTGGCGAGGGGCTGGGCCGGGTGGCCTACGCCGACGCCCGGCAACACCGCGATATCCTGCAATCGCTGGTGCGCGCACTGAACAGCAGCCAGCGTCGCATCTGGCTGGCCACCCCGTATTTCCTGCCGACCTGGAAAGTCCGTCGCGCCCTGCGCCGTGCCGCTTCAAGGGGCATCGATGTGCGTCTGCTGCTGACCGGCCCGCGCACCGATCATCCGTCGGTACGCTACGCCGGTCATCGCTATTACCCGCGATTGCTGCGTGCCGGGGTGAAGATATTCGAGTACCAGCCATGTTTCCTGCACCTGAAGATGGTGGCGGTAGACGATTGGGTCAGCATCGGCTCGTGCAACTTCGATCATTGGAACCTGCGCTTCAACCTCGAAGCGAACGTCGAAGCCATCGACCCCCTGCTGAACCAGGCGGTGAGCGAGAGTTTCGTCCGCGATTTTGCCTTGAGTCGCGAGGTCAACCTCGATGATTGGCGCGCCCGGCCGCTGTGGCGGCGGGTGCAGCAGCGCCTCTGGGGCTGGCTGGATCGGCTGGTGGTGAATCTGCTGGATCGGCGCGATTGATCCTGACGTAGTAGGCGCCTATTACCCGCAAGCCTGCGCCAAGGTCTAACGTGTCTGGGTACCTTTTCCCCTGCACACGAAGGAGAACGTGAAATGGCGGCCAAGAAGATTCTGATGCTGGTGGGCGACTACGTCGAAGACTACGAGGTGATGGTGCCGTTCCAGGCCCTGCAGATGGTCGGCCATACCGTGCATGCGGTGTGTCCGGGCAAGCAATCCGGGCAGTCGGTACGCACCGCGATCCACGACTTCGAAGGCGACCAGACCTATAGTGAAAAGCCCGGCCACAACTTCGCCCTGAATTTCGATTTCGCCAAGGTCAGGTCCGAGGACTACGACGCCCTGGTGATCCCGGGCGGTCGCGCGCCAGAGTACCTGCGCCTGAACGAGGAAGTGCTGGCGTTGGTGAAAGCCATCGACCAGGCCGGCAAGCCGATTGCTGCGGTTTGCCACGGTGCGCAACTGCTGGCCGCCGCCGGGGTGCTGGAAGGGCGCGAATGCAGCGCCTATCCCGCCTGTGCGCCGGAAGTGAAACTGGCGGGCGGTCGCTACATCGACATCGAGGTCACCCAGGCTCATGTCCAGGGCAATCTCGCCAGCGCCCCTGCCTGGCCGGCGCATCCGGCCTGGCTGGCGGGTTTCCTCGGGCTTCTGGGCACCCGTATCACCCTGTGAGGTAACCGCAGATGTGCGAGCTTTACGTCAAGGCCGACCCGATTCTCTACGAGTCCCGCAGCCGCTCGCTGCGCATTCGCGGGGTGGTGACCACCTTGCGCCTGGAAAACCAGTTCTGGGATGTGCTTCGGGAAATCGCCGAGGTCGACGGGATGACCACCAACCAGCTGATCAGCAAGCTGTACGACGAGGTCATGGAGTACCGCGGCGAAGTGGTGAACTTCGCCTCGTTCCTGCGGGTGAGCTGTATCCGCTACCTGGGCCAGCGCCGCAGCGCCGAGCCGGTCCCCTTGAAAGCCGTCGCGCGTTGACCCATTAAAAAAGCGGCGTGGAATCCACGCCGCTTTTGCTTTTGAAGCTTGCCGCTTGAAGCGTGCGGCGTTACTTCACTTCCACCGCCAGGCTTTCGGCGATCTTGCTCTGCCAGATCGCAGGGCCGGTGATGTGTACCGACTCGCCCTTGCTGTCCACCGCAACGGTGACCGGCATGTCCTTGACCTCGAACTCGTAGATCGCTTCCATGCCCAGTTCGGCGAAGGCCAGCACCTGGGACTTCTTGATCGCCTGGGCGACCAGGTAGGCAGCGCCGCCCACGGCCATCAGGTATACGGCCTTGTTGTCCTTGATCGCGTCGATCGCGGTCGGGCCACGCTCGGACTTGCCGATCATGCCCAGCAGACCGGTCTGCTCGAGGATCTGGCGGGTGAACTTGTCCATGCGGGTCGCGGTGGTCGGGCCAGCCGGGCCAACCACTTCTTCGCGGACCGGGTCGACCGGGCCGACGTAGTAGATGAAGCGACCTTTCAGGTCTACCGGCAGCTCTTCGCCGCGGTTGAGCATTTCGACCATGCGCTTGTGCGCAGCGTCGCGGCCGGTGAGCATCTTGCCGTTGAGCAGGATGGTCTCGCCCGGTTTCCAGCTCTGCACCTCTTCCGGGGTCAGGGTGTCGAGGTTGACACGGCGAGCCGACGGGCCGGCTTCCCAGACGATTTCCGGGTAGGCGTCCAGCGACGGCGCTTCCAGTTCGGCCGGGCCGGAGCCGTCCAGCACGAAGTGGGCGTGACGGGTAGCGGCGCAGTTCGGGATCATGCACACCGGCAAGGACGCGGCGTGGGTCGGGTAGTCCATGATCTTCACGTCGAGCACGGTGGTCAGGCCGCCGAGGCCCTGGGCACCGATACCCAGCTGGTTGACCTTGTCGAACAGCTCCAGGCGCAGTTCCTCGATGCGGTTCTGCGGGCCGCGGGCTTTCAGCTCATGGATGTCGATGGACTCCATCAGCACTTCCTTGGCCATTACCGCGGCCTTCTCGGCGGTACCGCCGATGCCGATGCCGAGCATGCCGGGCGGGCACCAGCCAGCGCCCATGGTCGGCACAGTCTTCAGTACCCAGTCGACGATCGAGTCGGACGGGTTGAGCATGGCCATCTTCGACTTGTTCTCGGAACCGCCGCCCTTGGCTGCCACGTCCACTTCCACGGTATTGCCCGGGACGATGGAGTAGTGGATGACCGCCGGCGTGTTGTCCTTGGTGTTCTTGCGGGCACCGGCCGGGTCGGCCAGGATCGAGGCACGCAGGACGTTGTCCGGCAGGTTGTAGGCGCGACGCACGCCCTCGTTGATCATGTCGTCGACGCTCATGGTGGCGCCGTCCCAGCTCACGTCCATGCCGACGCGCACGAACACGGTGACGATGCCGGTGTCCTGGCAGATCGGACGGTGGCCGGTGGCGCACATGCGCGAGTTGATCAGGATCTGGGCGATGGAATCACGCGCGGCTGGCGACTCCTCGCGCAGATAGGCTTCGTGCATCGCCTGGATGAAATCGACGGGGTGGTAGTACGAAATGAATTGCAGGGCATCGGCGACGCTCTGAATCAGGTCGTCTTGCTTGATCACGGTCATGCAGCGCGCTCCTCTTAAACACGGGAACATTCAATAGGTATTCCGACGCGGACAGGCCGAGGTGTCGAAACGACCTTTCAGACGCGCCGCGACAAAATGCCCGACGCAAAAAAGGCGCGGCAGTATAGCGCGGCTCGGCCGTTGGTACACGCGCCAGTGGTCCAACCATGGTCGGTGATCGCACGGCATCGTTCTTGCTGTTTTCCTGGCCTGTCAATCAGAACGAGCCTAGATTGGCGCATGATATGAATGGTCAGTGGAGATGAACAGCAATGCCTGAACTGCAGGTCGGCGAACGCCAATGGTCCGTTGCGCCCGGCAGCAATCTGCTCGATGCGCTCAATGATGCAGGCTGTGGCGTGCCCTACAGCTGTCGGGCCGGGAGCTGCCATGCCTGCCTGGTGCGCTGTGTCGAAGGCGAGCCGGAGGACGGGCGGCCGGAGGCATTGAACGCGGCGCAGCGCGAGTTGGGCTGGCGACTGGCGTGTCAGTGTCGGATCGGGATGGACCTGCGGGTTGCGTTGTTCGATCCGAAGACCGATGGCCAGCCGGCGCAGGTCGTTTCGGTGGATTGGCTGGGCGATGTCCTGCGCTTGCGCCTGAAACCCCTGAAAGGCTTGCGCTACCAGGCGGGGCAGCATCTGTTGCTGTGGAACGCCCTGGGGGTGGCACGGCCCTATTCCCTGGCGAGCGTGCCGGGGGAGGATCCGTGGCTGGAGTTCCATATCGACTGTCGCCAGCCGGGTGCATTCTGCACGCCAGCGCGGCATCTGCTCGAAGGCGCGGAGTTGCGGCTTGGCGAGCTGCGCGCCGGCGGCCTGCACTACGACCCGGACTGGCAGGAGCGGCCGCTCTGGCTGCTGGCGGCGGGGACGGGGCTGGCGCCGTTGTGGGGCATCCTGCGCGAAGCCTTGCGCCAGGAGCATCGCGGGCCGATCCGCGTGCTGCATCTGGCGCGGGACGAGGGGGGCATTATCTGGCCGAGGAATTGAAGGAGAGGGCGGCGCAGCATCCGCAGTTGCAGGTGGAGCTGGTGACACCGACGGAATTGCCTGTGGCACTGGCGGCCTTGCGCGTGCAATCGCGGCAGACGGTGGCGCTGGTGTGCGGGGCGCCAGGGAGTGTGGAGGCGTTTTCGCGGCGGTTGTTTTTGGCGGGGGTGCCTCGTAATCAGGTGTATTCAGACCTTTTTGTGGGGCATGTGTAGGCCTCATCGCTGGCAAGCCAGCTCCCACAAGGACCTGTGTCCTCCACAAGATTTGTGCTCGGCGCGGACCCTGTGGGAGCTGGCTTGCCAGCGATAGGGCCCGAAAGAACAATGAAAAACGCCCGGCTCAAGGCCGGGCGTTTTCATTCACAGCAGCAACATCAAACCAGCGGATCACCGACATGCAGGATCTTCATGCCATTGGTGCCACCGATGGTGTGGTAGCTGTCACCCTTGGTCAGGATGACCCAGTCACCCTGCTCGACCACGCCGAGCTTGAGCAGCTCGTCCACCGCGGCCTGGCTGACCTTTTCCGCCGGCAGCGCTGCCGGATCGAACGGCACGGTGTAGACCCCGCGGAACAGGGCAACGCGGGCCTGGGTTTCGCGGTGCGGGGAGAAGGCGAAGATCGGGATCGAGGAGCGGATTCGCGACATGATCAGCGGGGTGTAGCCACTTTCGGTCAGGGCGATGATCGCCTTGACGCCCGGGAAGTGGTTGGCAGTGTACATGGCAGCCAGGGCGATGCTTTCATCGCAGCGGCTGAATTGGGTGCCCATGCGGTGGCTGGAGGTCTTGCTGGTCGGGTGCTTTTCCGCGCCAAGGCAGATTCGCGCCATGGCCTGCACGGCTTCCAGCGGGTAGGCACCGGCGGCGCTCTCGGCCGAGAGCATCACGGCGTCGGTGTAGTCCAGCACGGCGTTGGACACGTCGGACACTTCGGCGCGGGTCGGCATCGGGTTCTGGATCATCGACTCCATCATCTGGGTCGCGACGATCACCGCTTTGTTATGGCGGCGCGAGTGCAGAATGATCTTCTTCTGGATGCCCACCAGCTCGGCATCGCCGATTTCCACGCCGAGGTCGCCACGGGCCACCATCACTGCGTCACTGGCGCGGATCAGGCCGTCGAGGGTCTCGTCGTCGGCCACGGCTTCGGCGCGCTCGATCTTGGCCACCAGCCAGGCAGTACCGCCGGCTTCGTCGCGCAGGCGGCGGGCATATTCCATGTCGGATGCATCACGGGGAAGGACACGGCCAGGTAGTCCAGGTCCATTTCCGCGGCGAGCTTGATGTCGGCCTTGTCTTTCTCGGTCAGGGCCGGGGCGGTCAGGCCGCCACCCTTGCGGTTGATGCCCTTGTGGTCGGACAGCGGGCCGCCGATCAGCACCACGCAGTGCAGCGAGTCGGCGGTGGCGGTTTCGACGCGCATGACCACGCGGCCATCGTCGAGCAGCAGTTCGTCACCGACGCCGCAGTCCTTTACCAGGTCCGGATAGTCGATGCCGACGATTTCCTGGGTACCGGCGGTCAGCGGGTGCGCGGTGGAGAAGGTGAAACGGTCGCCCACCTTCAGTTCGATACGTTTGTTGGTGAACTTGGCGATGCGGATCTTCGGACCCTGCAGATCGCCCAGCAGCGCCACGTGGCGATTGTGGCGGGCAGCGATGTCACGGATCAGCCGGGCACGCGCCTTGTGCTCGTCCGGGGTGCCGTGGGAGAAGTTCAGGCGGGCGACATCCAGGCCGGCGAGGATCAGCTGTTCGATTACTTCCGGTGAATTGCTGGCGGGGCCGAGGGTGGCGACGATTTTGGTACGGCGGATGGTCATGCACAGACTCCTTTAGTGAAGCGCAGCGAAAGGCTACTCCTGAAAAACGCTGTAGTCATTGTTCCTTTGCACTACCTTGGGAGGGGGCAGGGCGGGCGTTTGAACGGGACTTCGAGCTGCAAGCTACAAGCCGAAAGCTACAAGTAAAAACGGATCGCGTATTCTCTTGCAGCTTCGTGGTTGAAGAATTCCGGTCAGGCGCCGATACATTGCCTATCAAAGGAGAATTCCCATGCGAGCCCTGATTGTCTTGGCGCTGGCGACCAGCGTCGTCGGCTGCACCCGCTGGTCCATGGACCACCATCTGAACAATGCCTACCGGGCCTATGACCGTGGCGACTGCGAGCGGGTCACCCTGGAGTTGTCGCAGGTCGATCGCACCAGCCGCGCGCGACCGTTCATCTGGCCGGAAACGGCGTTGCTGCGTGGCCAGTGCCTGGAGCGACAGATGCTTTTCGTCGACGCGGCGCAGACCTACAAATTCATCATCCAGCAGTATCCGCAGAACGAATACGCCTACCGGGCCCGCGCGCGCCTGCAAACGCTTGAACAGCTTGGACATTATCGCGAGGGCGAGGCCGCGACCCCGCGCCCGGCCCCGCTCGCACCGTTGCGGTGAGGCGACGGGGGGCAATTTGCGCTGGATGCCTTGCTCCGGTCTGCGCTACTCTGAGTGAAACAGACTGTGTACAACCAGCGTGCACCTGTACAAGACGGCACTAGCGCGACCCTGCTCTAAGGGTTATCCATTGCGACCCATTGCCATGTATACCGAGCGCCGAATCGAGCGACACCTGCTCCCCAGCTTCCTCAAGGTCTACAACCGTTTCACCGATCAGCCCATCGGCTACCTGGGCTACGCATCGGAGGACGGCCTCATGTTGATCAGCACCCTGCCTTTGCTGGTCGGCCCCGACTTCGAACTGCAATTGCGCATTCCCGCCAAGGCCGGCGCCTGGCAGCGCATCAACATCACCGCCAGTTGCCTGTGGTGCCACGAGGACGAAAGCCCCGGCTTCTACGACTCGGGGTTCATGTTGCTGCAGGCGCCCCGGGAGTACGACCAGTTGGTGGCGGCCCTGTTCAACTACTTCAGCTTCAGGCCGTTGCCGACATCGGCATGAGGTAGACTTCGGCGATTTACCGTTCAGGATGAATCGCCGTGACCTCCAGCATTTTCTGGCACGACTACGAAACCACCGGCATCGATCCACGCTGCGACCGGCCCTTGCAGGTCGCCGGCGTGCGCACCGATCTGGAGCTCAACGAGATCGAAGCGCCGGTCAATCTGTTCTGCCAGCCGAGCGACGATATCCTGCCGCACCCGGCCGCCTGCCTGATCACCGGGATCACTCCGGCGCAACTGGCCCGTGATGGCCTGGCCGAAGCCGGCTTCATGACCCGGGTGCATGCCGAGCTGGCTCGTCCCGGTACCTGCGGCGCCGGCTACAACACCCTGCGCTTCGACGATGAAGTGACCCGCTACAGCCTGTACCGCAATTTCTTCGATCCCTATGCCCGGGAATGGCAGGGCGGCAACAGCCGCTGGGATCTGATCGACACGGTGCGCACGGCCTATGCGCTGCGTCCCGAGGGGATCGAGTGGCCGCAGGTGAATGGCCAGGTCAGCCTGCGCCTGGAACTGCTCAGCGCGGCCAACGGCATCCATCACGGCCAGGCACACGAGGCCTTGTCGGACGTGCGCGCAACCATCGCCCTGGCCCGCCTGATCCGGCAAAAGCAACCGCGCCTCTATGAGTGGCTGTTCGAGCTGCGCAGCAAACATAAAGTCCTCGATCAGATCCGTCTGTTGCAGCCCTTGGTACATATTTCCGGACGTTTTTCGGCGGCGCGTAATTATCTTGGCGTGGTGCTGCCGCTGGCTTGGCATCCGGCCAATCGCAATGCCCTGATCGTTTGTGACTTGCACCAGGATATTGCACCGTTGTTGAAGGAAGATTCCGAAGTATTGCGCCAGCGTTTATACATGCGTCGCGAGGAAATGCCTGAAGGACAATTGCCGGTTCCTCTCAAGTTGTTGCACATCAATCGCTGCCCGGTGGTGGCGCCATTGGCGGTATTGCGCAAGCAGGATCAGCTCCGCCTGGGCCTCGATATGTCCGAATTGCTACGCCGTGGTGAACAGCTGATTGCCGTGCAGGAGCAGTGGGAAAATAAATTGACGTCAATTTATGAAGGCAGGGAATTTGCCCCTGGTGAAGATCCCGAGCAGCAGCTGTATGACGGATTTTTCGGTGACCGCGACCGGCGTCTGTGCGAGCAGGTACGCATGGCCGATCCTCAGCAATTGGCGAGTGGGCAGTGGATGTTCGACGATCCGCGTCTGACAGAGTTATTGTTCCGATATAGGGCCAGGAACTTTCCGGCGAGCCTCAGTGAAACGGAGCAAGTGCAATGGAGAACATTCTGCCAGCAGCGGCTTAATGACGAAGCGATGGGCGCGCCGCATACCCTCGCCGCCTTTGAAACCGCGCTGCAGGAGGCTTTGGCTACGGCCGATGGCGCGCAGCGGGCCTTGCTTGAAGCGTGGCGTGCACACGCCAATGGCCTGCGCCAGCGGCTGGGAATGTAAGCAATGTAAAGACCGCCCAATAAAAAACGCCGGCATGCCGGCGTTTTTTATTGGTAGAGGCGCAAATCAATCCAGCAGGGTAGCCCAGCCTTCTACAACGTCACCGCCCCACTTGGCTTTCCACTCTTTGAGGGTCTTGTGGTTGCCACCTTTGGTTTCGATGATTTCACCGTTGTGCGGGTTCTTGTATTGCTTGACCTTGCGAGCGCGCTTGGTGCCGGCGGGTTTAACTGCAGCGCCACGTGGCGCCTTGTTCAGCTTGGCGTCCGGGTCCAGCAGGGCAATGATGTCTTTCAGGGATTTACCGTAGGTCCCCATCAGATCGCGCAGCTTCTTTTCGAACTCCAGCTCTTGTTGCAGCTTGTTGTCTTCGGACAGATTCTTCAGGCGGGCTTGCAGTTCTTTGATGGCTTCTTCGGTGGCGCGATATTCGTTGATCAGGGACATGAGTCGTTCCTTGCAAATTGGGAGTTCTGGGTAACAGTGAGGCAATAATAGTCAGACAATTTGCTCAAGTAAACATTGAAGTGCTGCACGTTTGATTGTTTATTCCCGGCATCGATTGTGGCGCTGGCACTTTACAACTCCCGTCGGGTGAAATTCGCAACTAATTCAATGTCGCTTTTCCGAGACCGGGCCGACAGCCGCTGCTCCAGATGCAGCGGCTCCCCGGACGTCACATGGATACTGAAGTTTTGCCCGGCAGTCGTTAGAATGTGCGCCTTTGCGAAGTTCTGGAGCCCCCTGCATGCGTACCTATCGGCTGGTGATAGCCTGCCCCGACCGTGTCGGCATCGTCGCCAAAGTCAGTAATTTCCTGGCGTCCCACAATGGCTGGATCACCGAAGCGAGCCATCATTCCGATGACCTGAGCGGCTGGTTCTTCATGCGCCACGAAATCCGTGCCGATACCCTGCCGTTTGGCATCGAGGCGTTCCGCGAGGCATTCGCGCCGATCGCCGAAGAGTTCTCCATGACCTGGCGCATTACCGACACCGACCAGAAAAAGCGTGTCGTGCTCATGGCCAGCCGCGAGTCCCATTGCCTGGCCGACCTGCTGCACCGCTGGCACAGCAACGAGCTGGACTGCGAGATCCCTTGCGTGATCTCCAACCATGACGATCTGCGCAGCATGGTCGAGTGGCATGGCATTCCGTTCTTCCACGTTCCGGTCGACCCGAAGGACAAGCAGCCGGCGTTCGCCGAAGTCTCGCGCCTGGTCAAGGAGCATGGTGCGGATGTGGTGGTGCTGGCGCGCTACATGCAGATCCTGCCGCCGCAGCTGTGCGAGGAATACGCGCAGAAGGTCATTAACATCCACCACAGCTTCCTGCCATCCTTCGTCGGTGCCAAGCCGTACCACCAGGCCTCGCTGCGCGGTGTGAAGCTGATCGGCGCGACCTGCCACTACGTTACCGAAGAGCTGGACGCCGGCCCCATCATCGAGCAGGACGTGGTGCGTGTCAGCCACAGCGACAGCATCGAGGACATGGTTCGTTTCGGTCGTGACGTCGAAAAGATGGTCCTGGCCCGTGGCCTGCGTTACCACCTGGAAGACCGCGTGCTGGTGCACGGCAACAAGACCGTGGTCTTCAACTGAGGCCATGGCCGATCCGCTCGACAAGGCTGCGGCCAATCCCCCGCCTACCCTGGGCGAGGGCTGTCTCAGCCGTTATGACCCGGATGCCCTGGGCAGCGAGGACGGCACCGATTTCCCCGGTGCCGCCGAGCTGTGGCAGGCGCAGTTAGCGGCGCAGGCCGCTGATCCGTTCGAGCAGCGGCTTGCCCAGCAGGCAGAGAAAGACCGGCCCGCCGGCGACCAGGTAGAAATAGTAGGTAACAACCCGCCAGACCAGCACCGCGGCCGCCGCCGTTGATTTGCCGACCATCGGTGTCAGCAAGGTTGCAGAGGTCAGTTCCGCCGCACCCGCGCCGCCCGGCAGCAGGCTGAATTGCCCGGCACTCAACGACAGCACCTGGACCAGGAAGCTGGACACCCACTGCAGGTTGCCCCCCAGCCCCGCCAGGACCAGGTAAAGCACGCTGTAGCGAAGCGCCCAGTGCAGGCAGGTGAGCATGAACACCAGGGCCAGCACCCTGCGCGGCAGACGCAAGGTCGCCCGGAATGCCCGGAAGAAATGCAACAGTCGTCTTGCCCAGCGCCGCCGCGTTGCGCTGCGTACATTCAGTTTCTTCAGCAGGCGGCCATTCCAGCGCATCCAGTCGCGCCGCCAGCGCAGCAACCCGATACCCATGCCCAGTACCGCGAGCATCAGCAGCGCGCTGCCCAGCAGCATGCCTTCAAGGCTACGCCCCACGCTGTGAAACAGGGTATAGATGACGATCGCGAAAACGGCGCAGAGGAAAAACAGCAGGTCATTCAACTGGTCCATGGCGAATACCGCGCCACTGTGGGCCGGCCGTACACGATCCCGCGAGAGCAGGGCCATCAGGGTCAGCGGGCCGCCGCTGCCGCCGGGTGTGGTGCAGATGGCGAACTCCGTGGCCATGACCACCCCGAGGCTGCGCAGGCGGCCGATCTTCTCGCCCTGGCTGCCCAGCAACAAGCGCAGGCGCAACGAATTGAGCGCCCAGCACAGGACGATCATGCCGAACAATGCCAGCAGCAGCCCTGGAGGAAAGCCGCGCAGGCGAGGCAGCAGGTCACTGCCTCCGAGCAGGACCGGCACCAGCGCTGCCATCACCAGCGCTGCCAGCAGCCAGCCGAAGCGGTTCACGGCACCGGCCTGCTGGCCAGCCACGCCATCTTGGTCATGGGCGTACGCCCGTCGGCGAGTAGGCGCTGCAAAGTATCCAGCCAATAATTGCGGGAAAAGTCATGACGCATATCCACCGGATGCAGCCCCAGGCGCAGGGTGCTGGCACCGTGCATGCGTCGCTCCTGCATTGTGCTGACGGCTTTCGACAAGCCCCGGCGCCAGGCGCTGCGTGCGCTCCACACCAACCCCGGAGCCTTGATCGCGGTGAAGTCCGGCAGTCGATAGAGATGCTGCGGGTCGCTGGTGTAATGCAGCGGTAGCTGGCGCAGTGCCTGGCGGGTGCCTTCGCTCATCAGCCAGGCGGGGGCGACGAAGCCGGTCAGTGGCCAGTCCAGGCGCTGGAACAGCTCGACCCCTGCTTCCAGGCGCTGCAATGCCTGGGCTTCGCTCAAACCGTAGAACTCGCCCTCCCAAGTGTAGATGCGGCGCATGAAGTAGTCGCGAAGCGAGCGCGGGGCGGGCCCATCGTCGGCGTGGTAATAACCGTGCAGGGCCAGTTCGTCGCCACGCACCAGCCGTCGTTGCATGATCCGGCGAAACCCGGCGTCTTGCTCCAGGGCATTGCGCTTGTGGAAATCCGGGACCACCAGCAGGGTCATGGGCACCTCGCCCAGGGCGTCCACGGCTTCGACGAAGGGCTGGTAGTCCGGCCAGGTTTCCGGCGCTACGTCGTGCAGTACCAGCAGCACGCTACGGCCGGCAGCGAGGCGCTCATGCATGGGCGCGTACCGGCAGGTCGCTGTAGCCGAGCACCGCGCGGTAATGGGCAAGCAGGCCGCTGACCACGTTGTCCCAACTGTAGTGCCGCTCTACATGCCGCCGTGCCTGTTGCCCGAGTTCATGGGTGCCGCGCTCGAAGACCTCGCGCACCGCATTGGCCATGGCCTGGCCGTCACCCGGCTGGCAAAGCTGGCCGCAGCCTGGATCGACGATCTCGGTAAAGGCCCCGGCGGCCACCGCGACCACGGGAGTACCGCTGGCCATGGCTTCGAGAATCACCAGGCCGAAGGTTTCCTGGTCGCCGGCGTGCACCAGCAGGTCGGCGCTGGCCAGCAGCCGGGCGACTTCGCTGGCCGGGCGGAAGCAGTCGAACACCGTGACGTTGTCCGGCACATTGGCGGGCATATGCGAGCCCACCAGCAGCAGGTGCCAGGGCTTGCCGAGGCGCTGGATGCAGTCGAGCAGCACCGGCAGGTTCTTTTCCCGCGAGCCGCGTCCGGCGAAGACCAGCAGGCGAGTATCGTCGCTCAGCCCGAGTTCGGCACGCAGTCCAGGGTCGCGGCGTTCTGGATGGAAGGTCTCCAGGTCGACGCCCAGGCGCTGCACATGCACATCACGTATGCCAAGTCTGCGCAGCTTGTGGGCCATGACCTGGCTAGGCGCGAGAACCCGGTCGAAATTGCCGTAGAGCCTGCTGACATAGGCTTCGACATTGGGGGTAAACCAATTGCCCATGCGGTTGCTGACCAGCAGCGGCAGATCGGAGTGATAAAAGCCGATCACCGGCACGTCCAGCCGGCGACGCGCATCCAGCGCAGCCCAGGCGGTGAGGTAGGGGTCGCCGACCTCGATCAGGTCGGGCTGCAGCTCGCGCAGGACATTGCACCAAGGCGCCAGGCGCAGCGGAAAACGGTAGCCATTGCCGAATGGCAGCGGCGGGGCGGGTACCTCGTGGATTCCGTTGTGGTGGCGCGCGCTGGCGCCGGGAATCAGCAGGCTGTGTCGAACATTCGGTGCAAGGCCCAGGCGGCGGTGTTTGGCATCAAGATAGGTACGCACTCCGCCGCTGGCAGGGGCGTAGAACATGGTGATGTCAGCGATATGCACGATCAGCATCCCTCCCGGATCTTCTTTCGGACAGTCATGCGGCGCAGGCAAGCCGCAGTTACGTGCCTTAAGGTTGACCCTGGACAAGGATAGTTTGTTCGAATTGTTACGGCAGGGTCCGGCGGCAATCTGCCGCCGGACGGGGCGGTGGGATCAGATGCGGAAGCTGCCGACCAAGTGCTTCAGGCGACCGGCCTGCTGCTCCAGGTCCGCGCAGGCGCGCAGGGTCGATTGCAGGTTTTCGACACCTTCCTGGTTGAGCATGTTGATTTCACTGATATCCATGTTGATCGAGTCGACCACGGCGGTCTGTTCCTCGGTGGCAGTGGCCACCGACTGGTTCATGCCGTCGATCTCGCCGATGCGCTGGGTCACGCTGCTCAGGCGCTCGCCCGCCTGGTTGGCGATGCTTACGCTGTCGTGGCTGTGGCGCTGGCTTTGGCTCATGGTTTCCACGGACTCGCGGGCACCGACCTGCAACTCTTCGATCATGTTCTGCACTTGCTGCGCCGACTCCTGGGTGCGGTGCGCCAGGTTGCGCACCTCGTCGGCCACCACCGCGAAGCCGCGCCCGGCCTCGCCGGCGCGTGCCGCTTCGATGGCGGCGTTGAGCGCCAGCAGGTTGGTCTGCTGGGAAATGCTGGTGATCACTTCGAGGATCTGGCCGATGTTCACGGTCTTGCTGTTCAGCGTCTCGATGTGGGTACTGGAGGTCGAGATCATGTCCGACAGACGATTCATCGCCTGAATGCTACGGTCCACTACCTGCTGGCCTTCCTCGGCCAGATGACGCGCCGAGCTGGCCTGTTGCGAAGCCTGGGCAGCGTTATGGGCGATCTCCTGGGCGGCGGCACCGAGCTGGTTGATTGCCGCGGCAACGCTGTTGGTGCGGTTGCTTTGCTCATCGGAGTTGACCATCGACGAGTTGGAGGCCGCGACCACGCGCAGGGCCACCTCGTTGACATGCTCGGTGGCCGAGGCCACTTCGCGGATCGACTGGTGGATACGTTCGACGAAATGGTTGAAGGCCTTGCCGAGCATGCCGAATTCGTCGTGGTTGTGAATGCTCAGGCGACGGGTCAGGTCGCCTTCGCCTTGGGCGATGCCTTCCATCGCGCGGATCATGGTGTGCAGCGGACGCATCAGCACGTTGATCAGCAGGCCCAGCAGGCCGATGATGAAGCCCACTGCAATGAGGGTGGCGATCACTGCCGACGTGCGGAACTTGCTGAGCATTCCGTAGGCCTTGTCCTTGTCTACAGCCAGGCCGATATACCAGTTGGCCGAAGGCAGGCCTTTGACGGGGGTAAAGCTGAGGATGGTCGGCTTGCCGTCCATTTCCACTTCCACCGGCTTCTTGTCAAGGCGTGGGGTGTTGCTCGGGAACAATTCGCTCATGGCCTTCATGGTCAGGTCCTTGTTCGGGTGAACGAGGATCTTGCCCTGGTCACTGACCAGGAAGGCGTAGCCCATGCCGCCGAAATTCAGCGAGTTGATGATTTCCACCAGGCCATCGAGGGCCAGGTCGCCACCGACCACGCCGATCTGCGCGGATACCGGGGTGACGATGGAGATCACCATCTTGCCGGTGCTCATATCGATGTAGGGCTCGGTCAGGATGGTCTTGCCGGCGGCCAGGCCGTCCTTGTACCAGGGACGAGCACGTGGATCGTAGCCATCGGGCATCTTCAACTGCGGGCGAATGGTGAAGTCACCATTCGGATGACCCATGTAGGTAGTAAGGAAGCTGGATGTCAGTGCTTTCTGGCCGAGCACGGTGCCGACGTTCTGTGGATCGGCAGCGATGTTCTGCACCGCGTTCTCTACCAGCAGAATGCGGCCATCAAAAAGATTCTTGATATTGGTCGCCGTGGTATCGCCCATCTCGCCGAGATAGTTCTCCAGGTTTTCCCGGATGGCATTACGCTGCAAGTAGTCGTTGTACAAGGTGAACAGGCTGAACGCGAGCATCACGATCAGTGAGGCAGCCAACAATATCTTGTGGCTGAAACGGAGATTTTTATTCATGGCGTGTTGGGTCCGCTAAGGTCTTGAATATCCGGGTGGTTCGCACGGAGTCGCTGATGAGAGTCAGAGAGAGGTCCCATGTCCTTATCGGGGATTTCCTGTTTTTCGAGCGATCAATCACACTTTGATATCGGCTGATTCACACAAAAGCTTTATATGGAGGATGAAAAAACATGCCGGACTCCACGCAATTCGTTCTGGGTGCAGACCTTGACGGACAGCCGGTTTCCCAGGCCCTGCGCCTGACCAACCGGCACGGCCTCGTCGCGGGTGCCACCGGCACCGGAAAGACCGTAACCCTGCAACGCCTGGCGGAAGCTTTCAGCGATGCCGGCGTGGCAGTGTTCGCCGCCGATGTGAAGGGCGACCTTTGTGGCCTGGGCGCAGCGGGCAATCCCCAAGGCAAGGTGGCCGAGCGCATTGCCGGGATGTCCTGGCTGAACCATCGCCTCCAGGCCTATCCCGTGACCTTGTGGGATATCCACGGTCAATCCGGTCATCCGCTGCGTACCACCTTGAGTGAAATGGGGCCGCTGTTGCTGGGCAACCTGCTGGAGTTGAATGACAGCCAGCAGGCTGCACTGTATGCCGCATTCAAGGTAGCGGACCGGGAAGGTTTGTTGCTCCTGGATATCAAGGACCTCAAGGCGTTGCTCGGCCACCTCAAGGACAACCCGCAAGTGTTGGGTGAGGACGCCGCGCTGATGACCAGCGGATCGACCCAGGCCTTGTTGCGACGCCTGGCGACCCTGGAGCAGCAGGGCGCCGAGGCGCTGTTCGGCGAGCCGGCACTGCAACTGGAAGATCTGTTGCACCCTGCACCGGACGGGCGCGGGCGCATTCATCTGCTCGACGCCAGCCGCCTGATTCACGAGTCGCCCAAGGTCTATGCCACCTTCCTTTTATGGCTGCTGGCGGAGCTGTTCGAACAGTTGCCGGAGCGCGGTGATGCGGACAAGCCATTGCTGGCGCTGTTCTTCGACGAGGCGCACCTGCTGTTCAACGGCACGCCCAAGGCCTTGCAGGATCGGCTGGAGCAAGTGGTGCGGCTGATTCGCTCCAAGGGCGTGGGCGTGTACTTCGTGACCCAGTCGCCAACTGATCTGCCGGATGATGTGCTGGCCCAGTTGGGTTTGCGGGTTCAGCATGGTTTGCGCGCCTTTACCGCCAAGGAGCAGAAGTCGCTGCGTGCGGTGGCGGACGGTTTCCGGCCCAACCCGGCGTTCGACACCCTCACGGTGCTCACCGAGCTGGGAATTGGCGAAGCGCTGGTGGGCACCTTGCAGGACAAAGGCACGCCGGGGATGGCGCAGCGCGTGTTGATCGCCCCGCCACAGTCGCGGATCGGTCCCTTGAGCGAAGCGGAGCGGGCGGCGCTGGTGGCCGGGTCTCCATTGGCGGGGCGTTATGACAAACCGATCGACCGCGAATCGGCCTATGAAATCCTGATGACGCGCAAGGGCGAGGCGCCGGTGGTAGCTGCCAAGGAGGAGGAGAGCCTGGCGGACAAGGCCGGGGAGTTCTTGCAGAGTGCGGCAGGGCAGGCGATCAAGTCGGCGGTGCGGCAGGCGGCGAACCAGTTCGGGAGGCAGTTGGTGCGGGGGTTGATGGGGTCTTTGCTGGGCGGCAAGCGCAAGTGATGTGTTGTTCTTGAGGGCCTCATCGCTGGCAAGCCAGCTCCCACAGGTTCTGTGTACGCCGCGAAACCTGTGGGAGCTGGCTTGCCAGCGATGAGGCCCGAGAGGGCAATAAAAAAGGCGCCTGTAGAGGCGCCTTTTTCAATTCTCTGCAAATCAGCCAACGAACCGCGTCGACAACCAGAACAGCCCGGCCGCCAGGCCCATCGACGCCGGCAGGGTCAGTACCCAGGCGAGCAGGATGGTCCGTACGGTGCCGCCCTGGAGGCCGCTGCGGTTGGCGACCATGGTTCCGGCCACACCGGACGACAGCACGTGGGTGGTCGATACCGGCAGGCTGAAGACGTTGGCCATGCCGATGGCGCACGCCGCGGTGATCTGTGCCGACATGCCCTGGGCATAGGTCATGCCCTGCTTGCCGATCTTCTCGCCGATGGTCAGCACGACGCGCTTCCAGCCAACCATGGTGCCCAGGCCCAGGGCCAGGGCAACGGCCAGGATGACCCAGAACGGCGCATATTCGGTGGTGGCGGTGAGGTCCTTGCGCAGCTTGTCGAGGTCGGACTTCTCGCGAGCCTCCAGGCCCGGCAGCTTGCCGACCTTCTTCGCGGTGTCGTCCAGGCACAGCAGGTAACGACGCACTTCGACACGCTTCTCGGCGCTCAGCGCGCGATAGTCGGCGACGCCTTCCAGCGATTGCTGCAGCGCGGCGATGGTCGGTTCGGTCTGGTGCGGGTTGCAGCTGAACTGCTCAGGCAGATCGCCCTTGGCAGCCTTGCCCAGAGCCAGGAACTCACCAAGGGTTTCGTGGTTGCGCTGGTAGAACTGGCTCAGGTGCAGGGTGGCGTCGCGGGTCCGCTCGATCTGGTAGGTGGTGCTGTTGAGGTCAAGAACGAATTGCTGCGGAACGATACCGATCAGTACCAGCATGATCAGGCCGATACCTTTCTGGCCATCGTTGGAGCCGTGCACGAAGCTCACGCCCATGGCCGACATGACCAGCACCAGGCGGTTCCAGAAAGGAGGGTGCTTCTTGTCGTCGAGCATGCGCCGTTGCTCCGGCGTCTTGTGCATCTTCGACAGCGGACGCCACCATTTCAGGCCCAGCAGCACCAGCGCGGCGACCAGGAAGCCGGCCATGGGCGAAAGGACCAGGGACATGCCGATATCGATCGCTTTCTGCCAGTTGACGCCATCGCCCAAGGGAATGTCGTTGAGCAGTGCATTGGCCAGGCCGACGCCGAGGATCGAACCGATCAGGGTGTGGGAACTGGAAGCCGGAATGCCGAAATACCAGGTGCCCAGGTTCCAGGCGATGGCGGCGGCCAGCAGCGAGAAGACCATGGCCAGGCCGTGCCCGGTGTTGACGTTGATCAGCAACTCCACCGGCAACAGGTGGACGATGGCGTAGGCAACACCGACACCGCCGAGCAGCACGCCGAGGAAGTTGAAGACACCGGAGGCGAAGACCGCCAGTTGCGGGGGCATGGCCTTGGTGTAGATGACTGTCGCTACCGCGTTCGCGGTGTCATGAAAGCCATTGATGAACTCGAAGGCGAGTACGAAGGTCAAGGCGAGGATGAGGCTCACCAGTACCCACGCATCAAGTCCGCTGAATAATTCGATCATGAAGGTTTTCTGACCCGGTCATAAGGGGGCGCGATTATGCCAGAAATCCCCCGTAATCAATGCACTGGCTGCTGACGGGTGGAGGGCAGCAGAGTGCCGCAGGTTCACCCGTTCGGACGAGTGGCTGGAAGAAAAACGCGGCTAAAATCCACGAGAAAGCGACTATTTGGTATGAAAATCGTGAATTCTTGATGTCAGAAAAATTTCAAACGAACGTATGAAATTTGTCAGAAACCATTACGGTTTCATCTTCAATAGCTGATGCAGGCGCCGGGGTACCTGCATGGACAGGTACCGTTGCGGTCCGGAACGGGTCGGCGTCGGGGCTCAAGTCTCCTCGGGCTTGCCGTCCTTTTCCTGTTCCATCTTGCGCAGTTCTTCGGCGAATACCTGGTCCATCACCGTGGCACGCTTGCGCCAGGGCTTGCGTTCCGGTTCGGGTTGCGCGGCATAGGTGGTGACTTCGCCACCATAGACTTCCTTGAAACGTTGTTCCTGGCGCTCAAGTTCCGCGCGCAGTTCGTCTTTCGTCACAGTGCTACCTGTCGATCAAGTTACGCTGGCTTACGCGAGGCGTTAGTACTGAGGTGACGTCACGCGCGCGCGGCTACGGTTGCCAGAGTTGATAAAGGCTGTCGTAGCAACAGACTTTCGTCTGGTGTCGGCGCAGGGTTGCGCCTGACACGGGGATTCGGCAAGTCCAACAGGGAATCCATATCGACGAGGCCCGGACGGGCGACATCGTTGCCCGAGTATAGCAAGTGAAGGGAAGATGGATACGTCCAATTATGGGGTAGAAGAATCAGGACATTAAAAGAAGGGACTTTGTTTCCCTCTTTGTTACGTAAAACAATATATATGCAAGAACCGCTTGTTACGGGTTCAAAGAAAAACGGCCTCGCTGGTGGGCGAGGCCGTACCCGGGACTTCTACGGTGGGTACCTGACCAGTCTCTCCAAGAAGCCACAAGGGCGAAGGAAAGGTATAAGCAATTATGGCGTTTGGTCAATTGCGATTATCGGTCGATGGTTCGATAATCGCCCTCGTGAGAGTGTGACCGAGGTGAGTCATGAGCGATGAAACAGCCCCGAAGGGTTCAGGTTTGAGCGACCAGGTACGCAATTCATTCTCGTCACTGGCGCCGCCTATCGTGGCGTCGCCAGCCAGGCGCATCCAGGCGTTCACCGGCGATCCGGATTTCATGACTTCCCTGGCCCGTGGCCTGGCGGTGGTGCAGGCATTCCAGGAGCGCAAGCGACACCTGACCATCGCTCAGATCAGCCACCGTACGGAGATTCCCCGGGCGGCGGTGCGGCGCTGCCTGCATACCCTGATCAAGCTGGGCTATGCCACCACCGACGGGCGCACCTATTCCCTGCTGCCCAAGGTCCTGACCCTGGGCCACGCCTATCTGTCGTCTACGCCGCTGGCGGTTTCCGCCCAGCCGTACCTGGACCGCATGAGCGACCAACTGCATGAAGCCTGCAACATGGCGACCCTGGAAGGCGACGACATCCTTTATATAGCCCGGTCCGCCACCGTTCAGCGGCTGATATCGGTGGACCTGTCGGTGGGCGGGCGCCTTCCGGCCTACTGCACCTCGATGGGCCGCATTCTCCTCGCTGCCCTGGACGACGCCAGCCTCCATGAATACCTCGATCGCGCCGACCTGCAGCCCAAGACCAGCCGCACCATCCACGATCCGCAAGCGCTGCTCGAATGCCTGCAGGTGGTCCGCCAGCAAGGCTGGTGCATCGTTGATCAGGAACTGGAGCAAGGCCTGCGCTCCATCGCCGTGCCGGTCTACGATGCTTCGGGGCAGGTGCTGGCGGCGCTGAACGTCAGTACGCATGCCGGCAGGGTCAGCCGCAGCGAGCTGGAGCAGCGTTTCCTGCCGATCATGATCGCCGCCAGTCGCGATCTCAGCGCCCAGCTTTTCGCCTGAAAGGCATGCAAACCTGTTCGATAAACGCACACTGATGCGTTTATCGAATTGCGCGGTTTCGCGGCCCTTATTAATGTCGCTCGCAACGGCCGGCCTGACCGGTCCGTCAATAATAATGAGCGAGAGGCACAGTCCAATGACCCGCACATCCATCCCTAGCCGCACCGGCTAGATCACTCGTTTACGCTTTACCAGATCGTCCTTGTCCAGACCCGCGCTTCGCGTTTAGCCAAGACGCGCTCGCGCCTGCTCGCCTGATTTATCGGATAACAACAATGAACAGCCCGCACGCTGCTACCGGAACTTCCCTGGACGTCCAGTCCTTCATCAATGCCCAACCCTTGTCGCGTTATCAGTGGCGCGTAGTGATCCTCTGTTTCCTGATCGTATTCCTCGATGGTCTGGACACCGCTGCCATGGGCTTCATCGCTCCGGCACTGTCCCAGGACTGGGGCATCGATCGCGCCAGCCTCGGCCCGGTGATGAGTGCCGCGTTGATCGGCATGGTCTTCGGAGCCCTGGGCTCCGGGCCGCTGGCCGACCGCTTCGGCCGCAAGGTAGTGCTGGTCGGTGCGGTCGTGGTGTTCGGCGGCTTCAGCCTGGCATCGGCCTACAGCACCAATGTCGACCAGTTGCTGGTACTGCGCTTCCTGACCGGCCTGGGTCTGGGCGCCGGTATGCCAAACGCCACGACCCTGCTGTCGGAGTACACACCCGAGCGTTTGAAGTCGCTGCTGGTGACCAGCATGTTCTGCGGTTTCAACCTGGGCATGGCCGGTGGCGGTTTCATTTCCGCCAAGCTGATCCCGGCCTATGGCTGGCACAGCCTGCTGCTGATTGGCGGTTTGCTGCCGGTAGTGCTGGCGGTAGTCCTGGTGTTCTGGCTGCCGGAGTCGGCGCGCTTCCTGGTAGTGCGCAACCGTAGCATCGACAAGATCCGCAAGACCCTTGCCCCGATCGAGCCGGCCACCGTAGCCCGGGCCAGCAGCTTCAGCGTGCCGGAACAGAAGACCGTCAAGAGCCGCAACGTGCTGGCGGTGATCTTCTCCGGTACCTACAGCATTGGCACCCTGCTGCTGTGGCTGACCTATTTCATGGGCCTGGTGATCGTGTACCTGCTGACCAGTTGGCTGCCGACACTGATGCGCGACAGCGGTGCGAGCATGGAGCAGGCTGCGTTCATCGGCGCGCTGTTCCAGTTCGGTGGCGTGCTCAGTGCAGTGGGCGTCGGCTGGGCCATGGACCGCTTCAATCCGCACAAGGTCATCGGCACCTTCTACCTGCTGGCCGGGGTGTTCGCCTACGCGGTCGGGCAGAGCCTGGGCAATATCACCCTGCTCGCGACCCTGGTGCTGATCGCCGGTATGTGCGTGAACGGCGCGCAATCGGCGATGCCTTCGCTGGCGGCACGCTTCTACCCGACCCAGGGGCGGGCGACCGGTGTGTCGTGGATGCTCGGGATCGGTCGCTTCGGCGCCATCCTCGGTGCCTGGATGGGCGCGACCCTGCTGGGCCTGGGCTGGAACTTCGAGCAGGTGCTGACGGCGCTGGTGATTCCGGCAGGCCTGGCCACCGTGGCGGTGATCGTCAAGGGTGTGGTCAGCCATGCTGATGCGACCTGATCGCTGATCTTCATTGCCCTTGAGGGCCTAATCGCTGGCAAGCCAGCTCCCACACCCTGTGGGAGCTGGCTTGCCAGCGATTAGGCCCTCAAACCCGCCACAACAATCCGTTCGATAATCGAACTCTATGCCGATTATCGGATTGAACCGCTCCAACCCCCGCCGTACTCTCATCTCCATACCACCCTGCCCATAGCGCCGGAACTCAGGAGAAGCCTTGATGCGTGATGTATTTATCTGCGACGCCATTCGTACACCCATCGGCCGTTTCGGCGGCGGGCTGGCCGGCGTGCGCGCCGACGACCTGGCGGCAGTCCCGCTGAAGGCGCTGATCGAGCGCAACCCGACCGTGCAATGGGACCAGATCGACGAAGTCTTCCTCGGCTGTGCCAACCAGGCCGGTGAAGACAACCGCAACGTGGCGCGCATGGCGCTGCTCCTGGCCGGACTGCCGGAGAGCGTGCCGGGCGTGACCCTCAACCGTCTCTGCGCTTCGGGTATGGACGCGGTGGGCACTGCCTTCCGCGCCATCGCCAGCGGCGAGATGGAACTGGCCATCGCTGGCGGCGTTGAGTCCATGTCCCGTGCACCGTTCGTCATGGGCAAGGCCGAAAGCGCTTACTCGCGCAACATGAAGCTGGAAGACACCACCATCGGCTGGCGTTTCATCAACCCGCTGATGAAAGCGCAATACGGCGTAGACGCCATGCCGCAAACCGCTGATAACGTCGCCGACGACTACAACGTTTCCCGCGCCGACCAGGACGCCTTTGCCCTGCGCAGCCAGCAGCGCACCGCGGCGGCACAGGCCGCCGGTTTCTTTGCCGAGGAGATCGTCCCGGTACGTATTGCCCACAAGAAGGGCGAGACCGTGGTCGAGCATGACGAGCATCCGCGCGCGGACACCACCCTGGAAATCCTGAGCAAGCTGAAACCGGTCAATGGCCCGGACAAGACCGTCACCGCCGGCAATGCCTCGGGTGTCAACGACGGTGCTGCCGCGATGATCCTCGCCTCCGCCGAAGCGGTGAAGAAACACGGGCTGACCCCGCGTGCCCGCGTGCTGGGCATGGCCAGTGCCGGTGTGGCGCCCCGGGTAATGGGGATCGGTCCGGTTCCGGCGGTGCTCAAGCTCACCGAGCGCCTGGGCCTGGCGGTCAGCGATTTCGATGTGATCGAGCTTAACGAAGCCTTCGCCAGCCAGGGCCTGGCGGTGTTGCGCGGCCTGGGGCTCGCCGATGACGCGCCGCAGGTCAACCCGAACGGCGGCGCCATCGCCCTCGGCCACCCGCTGGGCATGAGCGGTGCGCGTCTGATCCTGACCGCCTTGCACCAACTGGAAAAATCCGGTGGCCGCAAAGGCCTGGCGACCATGTGCGTCGGCGTCGGCCAAGGCCTCGCACTGGCCATCGAGCGCGTGTAAAACCAATGACCCCGGACGGACGGCCTCCACGCAAGGCCGGTCGTCCGGGGTGATTGTCAGGCGGAACGAGAGTGTTACCGGGTGTGTCTAGACTCGTTAATACACTCCAGGAGTATGCAGTCATGACCTCAAGCTATTACACCGGCGAAGAACGCAGCAAACGCATCTTCGCCATCGTCGGTGCGTCCTCGGGCAACCTGGTCGAATGGTTCGACTTCTACGTCTACGCCTTCTGCGCCATCTACTTCGCCCCCGCGTTCTTCCCGTCCGACGATCCCACGGTGCAATTGCTCAATACCGCCGGCGTGTTCGCCGCGGGCTTCCTGATGCGCCCGATCGGTGGCTGGCTGTTCGGCCGCATTGCCGACCGCCATGGCCGCAAGAATTCGATGATGATCTCGGTGCTGATGATGTGCGCCGGTTCGCTGGTGATCGCCTGCCTGCCGACCTACGCCAGCATCGGCGTGATGGCTCCGGCGCTGCTGCTGGTGGCGCGGCTGTTCCAGGGCCTTTCCGTCGGTGGCGAATACGGCACCACCGCGACCTACATGAGTGAAGTGGCCTTGCGTGGCCAACGCGGTTTCTTCGCCTCGTTCCAGTATGTGACCCTGATCGGCGGCCAGTTGCTGGCGGTGCTGGTGGTGGTGATCCTGCAACAGCTGCTGACCGAGGACGAGCTGCGTGCCTGGGGCTGGCGGATTCCCTTCGTGATCGGCGCCATCGCCGCGGTGATCTCCCTGCTGCTGCGCCGCTCCCTGGAGGAAACCAGCAGTGCCGAAACCCGTAGCGACAAGGAAGCCGGCAGCATCAAGGGCCTGTTCCGCAACCACGCCGCGGCCTTTATCACCGTACTTGGCTACACTGCCGGCGGCTCGCTGATCTTCTACACCTTCACCACCTACATGCAGAAGTACCTGGTGAACACCGCCGGGATGAGCGCCAAGACCGCCAGCTTCATCATGACCGGCGCGCTGTTCCTGTACATGTGCATGCAGCCGCTGTTCGGCATGCTGTCCGACCGTATCGGCCGGCGCAATTCGATGCTGCTGTTCGGTGCCTTGGGCACGTTGTTCACCGTGCCGATCCTGATGGCCTTGAAAACCGTGACCAGCCCGTTCCTGGCCTTCGTGCTGATTACCCTGGCCCTGGCCATCGTCAGTTTCTACACCTCCATCAGCGGCCTGGTGAAGGCCGAGATGTTCCCGCCCCAGGTCCGGGCGCTGGGTGTTGGCCTGGCCTATGCCGTGGCCAACGCGGTGTTCGGCGGTTCGGCGGAGTTCGTCGCCCTGAGCCTGAAGGCTGCCCATGTTGAAAACGCGTTCTACTGGTACGTTACCGCGATGATGGCGATTGCCTTCCTGTTCAGCCTGCGCCTGCCGAAGCAGGCCGCGTACCTGCACCACGATCATTGACCTATCGACGCGCTGCGCGCAGCGCGTCCTGTTGAAGGACCAGACATGCAACCACGTCCGGGCAACCAGCTGTTCGATGCCTACTTCACCGCGCCGGCCATGCGCGAGATCTTCTCCGACCGTGGCCGGGTCCAGGGCATGCTCGATTTCGAGGCCGCCCTGGCCCGCGCCGAAGCCGCCGTCGGCGTAATCCCGGCGGTAGCGGTGGCGCCCATCGAAATGGCCTGCCAGGCCGAACGCTACGATTTTGCTGCACTGGCCGAGGCCATCGGCAGCGCTGGCAACTCGGCGATCCCGCTGGTCAAGGCATTGGGCAAGGTCATCGCCAGCGGTGTGGCCGAAGCCGAGCGCTATGTGCATCTGGGCGCTACCAGCCAGGATGCAATGGATACCGGGCTGGTCCTGCAACTGCGCGACGCACTGGCCCTGATCGAAGACGAGCTGGCACAACTGACCGACGTGCTTGCCAAACAGGCCAGCGCCCATGCCGACACCCCGCTGGCCGGGCGCACCTGGCTGCAGCACGCGACCCCGGTAACCCTGGGCATGAAGATCGCCGGCTGGCTCGGCGCCCTCGACCGCAGCCGCCAGCGCCTGGCCGAACTCAGGCCGCGCCTGCTGACCCTGCAGTTTGGCGGCGCCTCCGGCACCCTGGCGGCGCTGGGCGACAAGGCGCTGCCGATCGCCGAGGCCCTGGCCGACCAGCTCAAGCTGGGCTTGCCGGAACAACCCTGGCACACCCAGCGCGACCGTCTTGTCGAATTCGCCTCGGTCCTCGGCCTGGTCGCCGGCAGCCTGGGCAAGATGGGCCGCGATGTCAGCCTGCTGATGCAGACCGAAGCCGGTGAGGTGTTCGAGCCGTCGGCGCCGGGCAAGGGCGGTTCCTCGACCATGCCGCACAAGCGCAACCCGGTTGGCGCGGCGGTGCTGATCGGTGCCGCGACCCGCGTGCCCGGCCTGATCGCCACCTTGTACTCGGCGATGCCTCAGGAGCACGAACGCAGCCTCGGCCTGTGGCATGCCGAATGGGAAACCCTGCCGGAAATCTGCTGCCTGGTCTCCGGAGCGCTACGTCAGGCGCGGATCATTGCCGAGGGCCTGGAAGTGGATGCCGAGCGCATGCGCCGCAACCTCGATCTGACCCAGGGCCTGGTGCTGGCCGAGGCCGTCAGTATCGTCCTCGCCCAGCGCCTCGGGCGCGACCATGCGCACCATCTGCTGGAAACCTGCTGCAAGCGTGCGGTGGCCGAACAGCGTCACTTGCGCGCGGTGCTCGGCGACGATGCCCAGGTGAGCGCGGAACTGTCCGCCGAAGAACTCGACCGCCTGCTCGACCCGGCCAACTACCTCGGCCAGGCCAAGGCCTGGGTCGAGCGTGCAGTGGCCGAACATCAACGATTCAAAGCCTGAAGGAGGCTGCTGTGGGAAGCGTACAACTCGCCGATGGCGTTCTGAATTACCAGCTCGACGGTCCTGAAGGCGCACCGGTGCTGGTGCTGTCCAACTCGCTGGGCACCAACCTGCATATGTGGGACACCCAGGTCCCGGCGTTCGCCGCGCACTTTCGTGTGCTGCGCTACGACACCCGTGGCCATGGCCAGTCGCTGGTCACCGAAGGGCCGTACAGCATCGAGCAACTGGGGCGCGACGTGCTCTCGCTGCTGGATGCGCTGGAGATCGACAAGGCGCATTTCTGCGGCCTGTCCATGGGCGGCCTGATTGGCCAGTGGCTGGGGATCAACGCCCCGAGCGCCTGGACTGCCTGGTGGTGTGCAACACCGCCGCGAAGATCGCTTCGCCCGAGGTCTGGAACCCGCGGATCGAAACCGTGCTGCGTGACCGTGAGGCGGCCATGGTCGGCCTGCGCGATGCCTCCATCGCGCGCTGGTTCACCCCGGCGTATTCCGAAGCCAACCCCGAGTCGGCCAAGCGCATCACCGATATGCTCGCGGCCACTTCGCCCGAAGGCTACGCAGCTAACTGCGCGGCCGTGCGCGATGCCGATTTTCGCGATCGACTCGGCGAGATCAAGGCGCCGCTGCTGGTGATTTCCGGTACCGCCGATGCGGTCACGCCGCCATCGGGCGGGCTGTTCATCCAGGAGCATGTGCCCGGTGCCGAATACGCCGAGTTCCATGCCGCCCACCTGTCCAACGTCGAAGTGGGCGAGCCGTTCAGCCGCCGCGTCATCGATTTCCTGCTGGCCCGTTGAGGAGCTGTACCCGTGGATGAGAAACAACGTTACGACGCCGGCATGCAGGTTCGCCGTGCGGTGCTGGGCGATGCCCATGTTGATCGCAGCCTGACCAACCTCACCGAATTCAACAGTGAGTTCCAGGAAATGATCACCCGGCACGCCTGGGGTGATATCTGGACCCGCCCGGGTCTGCCGCGCCACACCCGCAGCCTGATCACCATCGCCATGCTCATCGGCATGAACCGCAACGAAGAGCTCAAGCTGCACCTGCGCGCCGCCGCCAACAACGGCGTAACGCGCGACGAGATCAAGGAAGTGCTGATGCAAAGCGCGATCTACTGCGGCATTCCCGCGGCCAATGCCACCTTCCACCTGGCTGAGTCGGTGTGGGATGAGCTTGGGGTCGAATCGCGTACCTAAGAACGACGCGTACCCTGTGGGAGCGGGTTCACCCGCGATTACGTCGGTGAATTCACCATTGCAATCGCGGGTAAACCCGCTCCCACAAAGTTAGGCAGTCGCTTTCTTCTGCCGAACACGAACCGGCCCCGCGTTCCGCTCGATGTCTGCCTTCAACGCCGGCAACAGCCCGAACATGAACGCCAACTCCGCCACCACGAACAACGGCCCGACGATCAGCCCGCTGACATCGTCGACGAACGCCGGCTTGCGTCCCTCGTAGTAGTGCCCGACGAACTGGATCACCCAGCCCACGAAAAACAGCCCCAGCCCGGCTCCCAGCCACACCCCGGTGCTCTGCAGCGCCAGCACTTTCCCGGCCCACAGGCATAACAGCAACAGCCCGGTCATCAGCACGCCCAGGTTCAGGTTCAGCCGCAAGTAGAACCCCATCGACAGTAACGCCACCAGCAACGCCGGCGATAGCCACAACCCGCCCAGTTCGACACCCGGCCGCGACAGCAGCACGGTCACCGCCACCACGATCATCGGGATGCCAACGAAGTGCGTGGCGATATTGCGCGGATCACGGTGGTAGCTGGCGTATTGACTCAGATGTTCAACGAGGTTTTTCATTGTTGTTCCTCCGTCAGGGATGACCCAGCATGCCCGGCGGGCCCGCCCCAGTCTGTCGCCTGCCCGACAGTCGCTTCCGAGGCTCCGGATGAACGATACCCACGCCTGGCGCGAACAGTTGCAACACGGTCATTGGTTCAGGCAGTTATCGCCTGCCTTGCAGGACCGCCTGCTGGAGGCCGCCCGGCCCTTGGTGCTGGCCGCAGGCGAGCGCCTGTTCCAGCGCGGCGATGCGCCCTGCGGCCTGTATGCGGTGTTGTCCGGGGCGATACGCATCGGAGCGTTGAGCGCCGATGGCAAGGAAGCACTGCTGACCCTGGTCGAGGCGCCGCACTGGTTCGGTGAGATCTGCCTGTTCGACGGCCAGCCGCGCACCCACGACGCCTATGCCGAAGGCGCGACCCGGCTGTTGCGGGTGCCGCAGGCCAGCGTGCAGGCGTTGCTCGACGAGCAGCCCCGCTATTGGCGCGAGTTCGCCCTGCTCATGAGCCACAAGCTGCGCCTGGCCTTCGTCGCGCTGGAGCAGCAGAGCCTGATGGGGGCCGCGCCTCGCGTGGCCTTCCGCCTGCTGCAGATGGCCGCAGGCTACGGCGAGGTGGACGGCCCCCGGCGGGTGCTGCACCTGTCCCAGGAGCAACTGGCGCTGATGCTCTCGCTGTCACGCCAGACCACTAACCAGATCCTCAAGAACCTGCAGCAGGAAGGCGCGCTGCGCCTGGGCTACGGCGAGATCGAGATTGTCGATAGCGCCCGTCTCGAGCAGCTAGCCAAGGGCTAGTTCGTTGGCCGCCGGTTGGTGGTCGAGCTGCACCAGCGTTTCGATCATCGCCCGCGCCGCCGGTGACAGCCGATAACCGCTGCGGCTGACGATGCCGCAGCGGGCCTTGAGGCTTTCCTGGTTCACCGGCAGGTTGCGCCAATGCAGTTCCACCAGCTCCCCTGTGGCGATCTCGTTGGCGAAGGCTTCTTCCGGACCGATGCCGATGGCATTACTGTCCAGCACCACCTTCAGCAGGGTCGGCAGGTGCTCGGTCTGTACCTGGGGCGAGAAGTCGGTCTTGCCGCTGAGGTTGGCCAGCAGCTTGCGTGCGCCGGGGAGTATCTGCGGCGTGGCCAGCGGATAGTCGAACAGGTCGTTGGTGGACAGGCTGTCCTTGCTCAGCAGCGGATGTCCCGGCCGACAGAAGAACAGGCCGCGGCGGGGAGTCAGGGCGCGGGTCTGGAAGTTCGGGTCGGCTTCGAAATGACGGATATCGGCGATAAAGAACTCGATTTCTTCGCGGCTGAGAGCGCGACTCAGGTTTTCCCAGTTGTCCACGCGCAGGCGCGTCTGTACCCGGGGATGGGCCTTGAGGAAGCTGGTCAGGGCACGTGGCACCAGGTCTACGGCGGGGGCGGGGCCTGCGCCGAAGTGCAGTTCGCCGGCATCGAGCTTGGTCATGCGACGCACGTCGTTGCTAAGTTGGTTGGCGCCCTGGACCAGGCGCAAGGCGTGCTGCAGGACCATCTGGCCTTCGGGAGTCGGGCGCAGGTCCTTGTTGCCGCGATCTACCAGGATGCAGCCCAGTTCCTGTTCCAGGCCCTGGATGCTGCGGCTGAAGGCCGGCTGGGTGATGCCCATGGCTTCCGCGGCACGCACGAAGCTGCGGTGATCGTTGAGCGCGATGAAATAGCGCAGTTGGCGGAGATCCATTTGAAGTACCGGTGTTTCAGGGCGGGGCAGTGTTGCCAATGGGACCGTTGCGCGGTCCTTCGCGGGCAAGCCACGCTCCTACAAGCGCGTCGTGTACTGCCCTCGGCATCACCGATGAAAACCGGTGTTGTAAAGCCAGATGCTTATTTCGTCCAAGAATTAATTCTTGACTGGTTAGCTCGGTATTGCATAAGCAAAACGGGCGACGGCGAGAGAGGGGCCGCCGCCGCCCCAAGGGTCAGAGCAGGCTGATCGGGTAGCTGATGATCAGGCGGTTCTCATCGAAGGCATTGGTGCTGTAGTCCCGGCGCATCGTGGAGTTGCGCCATTTCACCGACAGGTTCTTCAGGGTGCCGGACTGGATCACGTAGGCCAGCTCCGATTCCCGCGCCCATTCCTTGCCGTCGTCGACGGTAGCGGTATGCACGTTGTCACCCTTGATGTAGCGGTTCATCAGGGTCAGGCCAGGCACGCCGAGGGCAGCGAAGTTGTAGTCGTGGCGCAACTGCCAGGAACGTTCCTTGGCGTTGTCGAAGCTGGAGTTGTAGCTGTCGTTGGCCAGTGTTCCGCCGCTGGTGCCGTTGACCCGCATCCACTGATCGTCACCGCTGACTTTCTGCAGGCCGACGTAGAAGGTGTTGCCGCCGTACTTGGCCGAGAGCATGGCCGAGGCGGTGCGGTTGTCCAGGTCGCCGGCGCGGGCCGAGCCGTCTTCCTTGCCGAGGAAGTAGCCGAGGTTGGCACCCAGGGTCCAGTCGCCCAGCGGCTGGCTGTGCACCAGGTTGATGTACTGCTGTTGGTAGATGTCCTTCAGTTGCGCGTTCCACAGGCCGACCATGGTGCGCTTTTCGTTGAAGGTGAACTCACCGCCGGCGAAGTTGAAGCGGTCCGAGGTGAAGGCCGCCTTGCCGTTCATGAACATGTCTTCCATGCTCGCGTCGTTGCGCGGGCTGTTGCCGCGGAACTGGCCGGCATAGAGGGTCAGGCCGTCGATTTCCTGGGAGGTGACCTGGCCGCCGCGGAAGGTCTGCGGCAGTGAGCGGCCGTCGTCGGAACGCAGGATCGGCAGCACTGGCATCCATTCGCCGACCTTCAGTTCGGTCTTGGAGATCTTCGCTTTCAGGGCCACACCGAGACGGCCGAAGTCGTCGGCCGGACGGCCATCGTCATGCACCGGCAGCAGGTGGGTGCCCGCCGTGCCCTTGCCGCCATCGAGCTTGACCGAGTACAGGCCGAGGATATCCACGCCGAAGCCGACGGTGCCTTGGGTGAAGCCCGATTTGGCGTCGAGGATGAAGCTCTGGGTCCATTCTTCGGCCTTGCCCTGGGGGTTGGCCGGGTCGACGAAGTTACGGTTGATGTAGAAGTTGCGCAGGTTGAGGTTGGCCTTGGCGTCCTCGAGAAAACCGCTTTCAGCGGCCATGGCGGGGAGGGCGCAGGTCATGGCGAGAACGCCGGGAAGCAGGTGCCGTGCTGTGTGCGGAGTGTTCTTCATCGATGTATCTCTTGTTTTTATGTAAGCCGAAACCATCCGCTGCGACTGGAAAGGCGCAGATCGGGTTGCGTGCTTTTTGGGTGTGCTTGGGGACAAGCGGCAGGGAGGATGGTGCTGTGCGGGGCGGGGGTGAATCAATTCGTTACAGGCGGTTTTGGGCGATAATCGAACACTAACTGAATAGTTAGTTTTATTTATTCAGGAAATCTCTGTGGACTTGAGGGCCTCATCGCTGGCAAGCCAGCTCCCACACCGCCGAACCTGTGGGAGCTGGCTTGCCAGCGATGAGGCCCTTGAGTGAACACCGATAAAAAAGCCCACCTGGGAGGTGGGCTCTTTGTTCACAGCGCTACAGCATCAACGCGAAGCCTGGGCATCCCCGGTCTTCTCGTACCAGCCGCCACCCAGTGCCTTGTACAGGTTCACCTCGCTGACCAGTTGCGACAGCCGGTCGCCGATCAGTGCCTGCTGCGCGCTGAACAGGTTGCGCTGGGCATCGAGGAACACCAGGTTGCTGTCGACGCCGATGCGGTAGCGACGCTCGGCCAGGCGGTAGTAATCCTGGTTGGCGGCGACCAGGTCGCGCTGGGCCTGCAACTGTTCGTTGTAGGTCTGGCGTGCGGCGAGGCCATCGGAGACTTCCTGGAAGGCGGTCTGGATGGTCTTTTCGTACCTGGCAACGTTGATGTCCTTCTGGATTTTCGAGTAATCCAGGCTGGCCTTCAGCGCACCGGCATTGAAGATTGGCAGGCTGATCGACGGCTGGAACAGCCAGGTACCCGAACCGCCCTTGAACAGCCCGTCCATGTCCGGGCTCAGGGTCCCTGCATTGGCGGTCAGGCTGATGCGCGGAAAGAATGCCGCACGGGCCGCGCCGATATTGGCGTTGGCCGCCTTGAGCAGGTGCTCGGCTTCCATGATGTCGGGGCGCCGGGTCAACAGGTCCGACGGCAGGCCGGCAGGCATTTCCGAAAGCAGGTCACTGTCCAGCGGCCTGGCCGCCGGCAGGTTCACCGGCAGCCCGGCACCGACCAGCAGGGTCAGGGCGTTGAGGTCCTGGGCCACCAGGCGCTGGTACTGCGCCAGCTTGACCCGCGCGCCTTCCACGGCGGTGCGCGACTGGCTCAGGTCGAGCGCCGACGCCACGCCGACTTCGGCGCTGCGCTGGGTCAGCTTGAAGCTTTCTTCGTAGGTCTTGAGGGTCTCTTCGGTCAGCTTGAGCAGCGACTGGTCGGCCTGCCAGGTGAACCAGGCGTTGGCGACGCTGGCCACCAGGGCGATCTGCGTCGAGCGACGCGCCTGCTCGCTGGACAGGTAGGTTTCCAGGGCCTGCTCGCTGAGGCTGCGCACCCGGCCGAACAGGTCCAGCTCGTAGGCGCTGACGCCGACGGTGGCCGAGTACTGGCTGGTGATGCCGGAGCGACCGGTCTGCGACATGTCCGCCGGGACCCGCTGGCGCGAACCGCTGGCGTCGGCCGACACCGCCGGGAACAGGTCGGCACGCTGGATGCGGTACTGGGCGCGGTAGGCGTCGATGTTCAACGCCGCGACACGCAGGTCGCGGTTGTTTTCCAGCGAGCTCTGGATCAGTTGCTGCAGCGCCGGATCATGGAAGAACTGGCGCCAGCCCTGTTCGGCCGCGGCGACCTGGGCCGACTCGGCCGGCGAGTACGCCGGGCCGGTCGGCCACTGGGCCGCCACCGGCGCCTCGGGGGTCTTGTACTCGGGGATCAGCGAGCAACCGCTCAGGATGAACGCGGTCACCGCCAGGGACATCAAGGACTTGGTCATTGCCCAGCCTCATAACGTGGGGTTTCAGGTGTGGCGTCTTCTTCCGGCTTCTTGCTGCCGAACCACGACGACACGCTTACGAAGAACAGCGGTACCCAGAAGATGGCCAGGATGGTCGCGGTGAGCATGCCGCCGATCACCCCGGTACCGATCGCGTGCTGGCTGCCCGAGCCTGCGCCGCTGGCGATGGCCAACGGTACCACGCCGAGGATGAATGCCAGCGAGGTCATGATGATCGGGCGCAGACGCATGCGGCAGGCCTCGATGGCCGCGTCGATCAGGCTGCGGCCCTGCTCGTGCAGTTCCTTGGCGAACTCGACGATCAGAATGGCGTTTTTCGCCGCCAGGCCGATGGTCGTCAACAGCCCCACCTGGAAGTACACGTCGTTGGACAGTCCGCGCAGGCTGGTGGCCAGCAGTGCACCAATGATCCCCAGGGGCACCACGAGCATGACCGCGATCGGGATCGACCAGCTTTCATACAGGGCGGCCAGGCAGAGGAACACCATCAGCAGCGACAGGGCATACAGGGCCGGTGCCTGGGAGCCCGACAGGCGCTCCTCGTAGGACAGGCCGGTCCAGGAGTAGCCGATACCAGACGGCAGTTGCGCGATGATCCGCTCGACTTCGGCCATGGCCTCGCCGGTACTATAGCCGGGAGCCGGCGCACCGAGGATTTCCACCGCCTCGACGCCGTTGTAGCGCGACAGCTTGGGCGAGCCGTAGATCCATTCGCCATGGGCGAAGGACGAGAACGGCACCATCTCGCCAGCCGCGTTGCGCACGTACCACTTCTGCAGGTCTTCCGGGCTCATCCGCGACGAAGCTTCGCCCTGGATGTAGACCTTCTTGACCCGGCCACGGTCGATGAAGTCGTTGACGTAGCTGGCACCCAGGGCAATCGACAGGGTGTTGTTGATATCGGCGATGGTCACGCCCAGGGCACTGGCGCGCTCGTCGTCGACGGTCAACTGGTACTGCGGTTCGTCGTTCAGGCCATTGGGACGTACTGCCGAGAGAATCTTGCTTTGCGCCGCCAGGCCGAGGAACTGGTTGCGCGCTTCCATCAGCTTGTTGTGGCCGACGCCGGCACGGTCCTGCAGGAACACGTCGAAACCGGTGGCGTTACCCAGCTCCAGTACCGCAGGCGGGGCGAAGGCGAACACCATGGCGTCGCGGAAGCTGAAGAAGTGCTGCTGGGCGCGGGCCGCCAGATTGAACACGTTGTTCTCGGCGGAGCGCTCGCCCCACGGCTTGAGCATGATGAAGGCCATGCCCGAGCTCTGGCCACGGCCGGCGAAGTTGAAGCCGGTCACGGTGAACACGGAAGAAACGGTGTCGGCTTCCTTGTCCAGCAGGTATTCGCGCATCTGGTCGACCACCACCTGGGTGCGCTCGGCACTGGAGCCGGCCGGGGTCTGCACCTGGGCGAACAGAACGCCCTGGTCTTCCTCGGGCAGGAACGCGGTAGGGATGCGGGTGAACAGCCAGACCATGCCGATCACGATCAGCAGGTACGCCAGTAGGTACGGCGCCTTGTGCCGCAGCATGTTGCCCACGCCACGTTCGTAGCTCTGCACGCTGCGGTCGAAGTTGCGGTTGAACCAGCCGAAGAAACCACGCTTGGCGGTGTGATGCTCGCCTTTCTTGATCGGCTTGAGCATGGTTGCGCACAGCGCCGGGGTGAAGATCAGCGCTACCAGCACCGACAGGGCCATGGCCGAGACGATGGTGATGGAGAACTGCTTGTAGATCACACCGGTGGAGCCGCCGAAGAACGCCATCGGCAGCAGTACCGCCGAAAGCACCAGGGCGATGCCCACCAGCGCACCCTGGATCTGGCCCATGGATTTCTTGGTCGCTTCCTTGGGCGATAGTCCCTCTTCGGTCATCACCCGCTCGACGTTTTCCACCACGACGATGGCGTCGTCCACCAATAGACCGATGGCCAGGACCATGCCGAACATGGTCAGGGTGTTGATGCTGAAGCCGGCCGCCGCGAGGATGCCGAAGGTGCCAAGCAGTACCACCGGCACCGTCATGGTGGTGATCACCGTGGCGCGGAAGTTTTGCAGGAACAGGTACATCACCAGGAACACCAGCACGATCGCTTCGATCAGGGTGTGGATCACACCGCTGATGGACTCGGTCACCACTGGCGTGGTGTCGTACGGGAAGACCGCTTTCATGCCCGGCGGGAAGAACGGCTCCAGGTCGGAGATGGTCTTGCGCAGGGCCTTGGCGGTATCCAGGGCGTTGGCGCCGGTGGCCAGTTTCACCGCCAGGCCGGAGGCCGGCTTGCCGTTGAACTGGGCGCTGACCGCATAGTTTTCACCGCCCAGGCCGACCTTGGCGACATCGCCCAGGCGCACCTGCGAACCGTCGCGGTTGACCTTTAGCAGGATCTTCTCGAACTGCTCGGCGGTCTGCAGGCGGGTCTTGCCGATGATGGTGGCGTTCAGTTGCTGGCCGGGCAGGGCGGGCAGGCCGCCAAGCTGGCCGGAGGACACCTGGACGTTCTGTGCGGCGACCGCGGTTTTGACATCGACCGGGGTCAGCTGGAATTTGTTCAGCTTGGCCGGGTCGAGCCAGATGCGCATGGCGTACTGGGCACCGAAGACCTGGAAGTCACCGACACCGGCGGTGCGGGAAATCGGGTCCTGCATGTTGGAGACGATGTAGTTGGCCAGGTCGTCCTTGGTCATGCTGCCGTCTTCGGAAACCAGGCCGATCACCAGCAGGAAGTTCTTCACTGCCTTGGTCACGCGGATACCCTGCTGCTGCACTTCTTGCGGCAGCAGCGGGGTGGCCAGGTTCAGCTTGTTCTGCACCTGGACCTGGGCCGTGTCGGGGTTGGTGCCCTGCTCGAAGGTCGCGGTAATGGTCATGCTGCCGTCGGAGTTACTTTCCGACGATACATAGCGAAGGTTGTCGATACCGTTGAGCTGCTGCTCGATCACCTGGACCACGGTGTCCTGCACGGTCTGCGCCGAAGCGCCCGGGTAGGTCACGGCGATGGCGATCGCCGGCGGAGCGATGCTCGGATACTGGTTGATCGGCAACTTGAGGATCGACAACGCCCCGACCAGCATGATCACCAGGGCGATCACCCAGGCGAAGATCGGGCGATCGATAAAGAATCTCGACATGGTTTACTCCCCTTTGGCCCCTGCGCTCGCGGCACTGGCCTGGGTTGGCTGGGCAGGCTTGACGTTGGTCGCATCGCTGACCTTCACCTCGATGCCTGGCTTGACGTACTGCAGGCCCTCGGTAATCAGGCGGTCACCGGCATTCAGGCCTTCTTCCACCAGCCAGTCGTTACCGACGGTGCGGCTGGCCTTGAGCTGGCGCAGCTCTACCTTGTTGTCCTGGTTGACCACCAGGGCAGTGGCCTGGCCTTTGAGGTCGCGGGTCACGCCTTGCTGCGGCGCGAGGATGGCGGTTTCGTTGACGCCGTTGTTCAGGCGGGCATGCACGAACATGCCGGGCAGCAGGTTGTGTTCCGGGTTGGGGAACACGGCACGCAGGGTCACCGAGCCGGTGGTTTCGTCGACCGATACTTCCGAGAACTCCAGGCGACCTTTCTGCTTGTAATCGCTGCCATCTTCCAGCTTCAGGCTGACTTCGGCGGCGTTGTCGCCAACCTTCTTCAGCTTGCCGCTCTCCAGCTCGCGACGCAGCTTGAGCAGTTCGGCGGAAGACTGCGTCACATCGACGTAGATCGGGTCGAGCTGCTGGATGGTGGCCATGGCCGTGGCCTGGCCGTTGCTGACCAGGGCACCTTCGGTGACTGCGGAGCGACCGATACGGCCGCTGAGCGGGGCGAGCACCTTGGTGTAGCGCAGATCGATCTCGGCGCTTTTCAGCGTGGCTTCAGCCTGCAAACGTTTGGCCAATGCATCGTCGTAGTCCTGGCGGCTGATGGCGCGTTCGTCCACCAACTGCTTGTAGCGATCGGACAGCGAGCGGGTCGATTGCAGGTTGGCCTTGGCGCTGGCCAGGGTCGCTTCGTAGACCGACGGGTCGATCTGGTAGAGCTGCTGGCCTTCCTTCACCTCCGAGCCTTCCTTGAACAGGCGCTTGAGGATGATGCCGTTGACCTGTGGACGTACTTCCGCCACCCGGTACGCGATGGTGCGGCCCGGCAGGTCGGAGACGAGGGTATAGGATTGCGGCTGGAGGGTGACGACGCCGACCTGAGGAGCCTGCGCCACGGGCGCCGCTTCTTCCTTTTTACAGCCGCTGAGCAGTGTTGCCAGGGCGACGGCGGATACCAGAGCGGTAACAGCTGGCTTGAGTTGCATGAAGATCCTCGGGTCAGAATAGAGCTGAAGACGCTCAAGAATAATGGAAAACGGATTAAGGAAAATTAACGGGTCCGGCTAGATAAGTAGCATGCTAAGGAATATACTTACATTCATGCTTGTTTGTAAATACCCGCTACCTTGTCAAATACAAGCTGCAAGGCGCGATACCAGAACTCCCGGCGGGCGCCCTGAACAAGGCCGCCGCCGCTCAGAACCCGGTTACCCGACGCAGGCGACCGGCTCCTTGATGAGGTTGTACTGCCATGGTCCGTCGAACCAAAGAGGAAGCACAGGAAACCCGTAACCAGATTCTCGAAGCTGCGGAAAAAGCCTTCTACAAGCGTGGAATAGCGCGTACCACCCTGGCGGATATCGCCGAGCTGGCGGGCGTCACCCGGGGAGCCATCTATTGGCACTTCGATAACAAGGCCGAACTGGTCGAAGCGCTGCTCGACAGCCTGCAGGAACCGCTGGACGCCCTGGCCCGCGCCAGCGAAAGCGAGGACGAACCCGACCCGCTGGGTTGCATGCGCAAACTGCTGGTGCAGTTGATGCACCGGATGGCCAGTGATCCGAAAACCCGGCGCATCAATGAGATTCTTCATCACAAGTGCGAATTCACCGATGAAATGTGCGAGATCCGCGCCCAGCGGCAGAACGCGACGATCGATTGTCACGAGCGCATCACCCGTAGCCTGAGCAATGCCGTCAAGCGCGGGCAGTTGCCAGCCGATACCGATCCGCAGCGTGCGGCGCTGGCCATGTTCGCTTACATCGACGGGCTGATCCGGCGCTGGCTGCTGCTGCCGGACAGCTTCGACCTGCTCGGCGATGCCGAACGCTGGATCGATGCGGGGCTGGACATGCTGCGCTTGAGCCCCTCCCTGCGCAATTGAGGTTTTGTGAGCATTTGTGAATCTTTGTATTTCCAGATTCCGTTGGTAGTGTAGGCGCCGGTCCAGACGAAAGTCGGACCGGCGTCAACATTATGTAGGCTTGGGTCCGTCCGGATACTTAGCTGGCTAATTAAATTTTCTTCATCGAGTCCGCACATGACCGCGCAAACCCCGACAATGAAAGGCGCCGATCAACCGCTGCGGGGGATCGCCCTGATCTGTATGGCGGTCTTGCTGTTCGCCAGCCACGACGCCTTGTCCAAGTACCTGTCCGGGTTCTATGCCATCGTCATGGTGGTATGGGCGCGCTATGTGGTTCACACCCTGCTGATGCTGGTGGTATTCGTGCCGCGCACCGGGCTCTCGGCGGTGGTGCGTACGCGGCGGCCATTGCTGCAACTGGCTCGAGCGCTGTGCCTGATCGGCACCAGCCTGCTTTTCACCACAGGTCTGCGCTATATCCCGCTGGCCGAAGCGACTGCGGTCAACTTCCTCGCGCCCTTGATGGTCACTGCGCTGTCGGTGCCATTGCTCGGCGAGCGGGTTACCCGAGGACAATGGATGGCCGTGTCGGCAGGCTTTATCGGTGTGCTGATCGTGATCCGACCGGGCGGTGCGCTGTTCACCCCAGCGATCCTCCTGCCCCTGGGCTCGGCCTTCTGCTTCGGCTGCTACCAGTTGCTCACCCGCAAGCTCAGCGCCACCGACAGCCCGACCACCAGCAACTTCCTTACCGGCATCTTCAACAGCCTGATCATGACTGCCCTGGTGCCGTTCTTCTGGACCCTGCCCAGCTTCACCCACGGCCTGTTCATGATTGGCCTGGGCACCTGCGGCATGCTCGGCCACATGCTCCTGACCTCGGCGTTCAAACATGCGGCGCCGGCCATGCTGGCGCCGTTCAGTTACGGGCAGATCCTCTTTGCCGGAATGTTCGGCTACCTGGTCTTTGGCCACAGCCCGGATATCTACGGCGTGGTCGGCATCGCCATCATCTGCCTCAGCGGCCTGGCCGTGGCCTGGGTGCAGCGGCGCGGCTGATCAGTGCCCACGCAGTTCGCGGTTGGGCAGGGCCAGCGCCGCGGCCAGGCCCAGCAGCGAAATCGAGGCGCTGCCCAGCAGCAGGTTGCGGAAGGTCACCGACAGTTCGGCCTGTACCTGGAGACTCGCCTCGCCGGTACGCAGGCTGCCCAGCAGGGCCTCGCCGGCCAGCGCATAGCCACCGTCCTGCAGCATCGCCAGCAACAGCGCCGACATCAGTGCCACGCCCATCGCACCGCCGAGGGAGCGGAACAGGTTGGTGGTACTGGTGGCGACGCCGATATCCTGCGGCTGCACCGAACTCTGTGCCGCCACCAGCGAGGTCGGGAACTGCGTGCCGCCGGCGATGCCGGTCAGCAGCATGAAGAAGCCACTGAGCAGGGTGGCTGACGGCGGGCTGAACGCCATGCCGATGATCGCCAGCGGCATCAGCACACTACCGAACAGGATCTGCGGCTTGAAGCGCCCGGTCAGGTTGGTCAGGCGACCCGCACTATAGGCGCCGATCGGCAGGCCCATGGCCAGCGGCAGCAAGTGTAGCGCCGCGCTGTCGGCGCCGGCGCCAGTGATGCTCTGGTAGCGCAGAGGCATCAGCATGGTCAGGGAGATGGCCTGGAAACTGGTGAAGAAGATCGCGCACCAGCACAGCACCGCCACCTTGTTGCCGAACAGCTTCAAGGGCAGCAACGGCTCCGGTGCACGGCGCTCATACAGGATGAACAGGGTCAGGCCGACCAGCGCCACCCCGAGCAGTGCCAGCACCGCCTCGCCATGCCAGGCATGGCCCTGGCCGATCAGGGTAATGGCCAGCAGCAGGCTGGTCAGGCCGAGGATCAGCAGCAGCGCGCCGGGGTAGTCCACCCTGGCTGCCCGTTGTGGCGTCGCCAGCCCGCGCAGGCTGTTGCGTGTCACCCACCAGGCGACCAGGCCCAGTGGCAGATTCAGCCAGAACACCCAGCGCCATGACAGGTACTCGGTCAGCAAGCCGCCCAATACCGGCCCGACCACGCTGGCGGCGGCGTACATGCTGCTGAAGTAGCCCTGGTAGCGCCCGCGTTCCCGTGGCGGGACCAGATCGCCAAGGATCGCCTGGCTCACCGAGACCATGCCGCCCGCGCCGATGCCCTGGATCACCCGCGCCAGTACCAGCTGTTCCATGCTCTGGGCCATGGCACAGAACACCGAGGCCAAGGTGAAGATCGCCGTACCGCCGAGGATCATTCGCCGACGGCCATAGAGATCGCCCAGCTTGCCGTAGATCGGCGTGGCCACGGTCATTGCCACCATATAGCCGGAAATCACCCAGGCCAGCAGGCCGACATCATTGAACTGCGCGGAAATCGCCGGCATGGACACGGCAATGATGGTCTGGTCGAGGGCACCGAGAAAGATCGCCAGCATCAGGGCGACGAGCACGGTACGGATGGCGGGTTGGGGTGGTGTGGTGGGTAGGGTCACGGCGGGGCTCGGATGTTTTTTCACGCGAGTTTAACCGATAGCTTGCTAAGCGTCTTCACAGGCCTCATCGCTGGCAGCGGTGCATACAATCCCTGTGGGAGCTGGCTTGCCAGCGATGAGGCCGCTACAGGCGACCCCTATCTCAACGCGCTAAGCGTGGCCGTATGCGGCACACAATGGACCAGCGAACAACTCGCCGCGGACCAGGGCTGGTTACGCGCCTGCTCGACCCGCCAGGCAGCTGTGGCATACAGCCCCATGACGGCGGCGATGGCGAAGACGACCGCGCATTTCCTGGATTTGACACCCATGATGCTGACCTCCCGCTACGACACACCCTGCTACAAGCCTAGTTCACTTATGACAGGTCGCGATCCCATTCCGGCGGATCGGTGAAGCGTTCGGCGAGGAAGTCCAACATGCTGCGCAAGGTCGCCGGCATATGCTTGCGCGAGGTGTACACCGCATGCAGGTTCAGGGTCTTCGGCCGGGCCTGGGGCAGCAGTTGCACCAATTCGCCACTGCGCAGCGGCCGGTGTGCCAGGTAGGTCGGCAGCATGGCGATACCGGCGCCGGCCAGGGCCGCCTGTTGCAAGGTCAGGGCCTCGTTGGCGCTGATAGTGCCCTGGATCGGTACCGACACGTTTTCCCCGTCCACCTCGAAATGCCAGAGGCTATGGCCGAAGTAGGAATGGGTCAGGCAATTGTGCCGGGCCAGTTCCTGCACCGTTTGTGGCAGCGGATGCTCGCGCAGGTAGGCCGGGGCGGCGCAGATCACCGAGCGGCAAACGCTCAGGCGCCGGGCGATCAGGTTGGGATCGATATCGTTGCTGGTACGGATCGCCAGGTCGATGCGTTCGTCCACCAGGTTGACGGTGCGATCGAGCATCTGCAGGTCGATCCTGACCTGGGGATAACGGCGCACGTATTCGGTGATCGCCTCTAGCAACTGCGCCTGGCCGAACGAAGTGCTCACGCTGATGCGCAATTCTCCCCGGGGCGTCTGGTCCGGGGTCGCGACGGCGGCCTGCAGGTCACCGGCCAGCTCCAGCATTTGTCGGCAGCGTGGCAGGGTTTCCTTGCCGGCGGCAGTCAGGCTCAGCTTGCGGGTGGTGCGCTGCATCAGGCGCGCGCCGACCCAATCCTCAAGGTCCGCCAGGTAGCGGGATATGACCGGGCGCGACATATCCAGGTGATCGGCAGCGGCGGACTGGCTGCCGAGATCGACCACGGTGACGAAGACCCGCATGGCGGTGAGACGGTCCATTGATCTGTCCGGTTTCAGAAACAAACTATGCGCAAGAATCGCATTTTTTGCCCCGGATCGCGCAACTAAGCTGTGCTCAGTCGTCGTCTTCGAGACAGGTTCAACTCTCAGTGGAGGTTTGTCATGAGCAAGATCGCAATCATCGGTGCAACCGGCCGTGCCGGCAGCCAGTTGCTGGAAGAAGCCCTGCGCCGTGGCCATAGCGTCACCGCCATCGCCCGGGACCCGGCGAAACTGCAGGGCCGCGCCGGGGTGAACGCCGTGGCACTGGACATCAAGGATGGCGCGGCGCTGGCCAAGGCCCTGGCCGGGCACGATGCGGTGCTGAGCGCTGCGCACTTCACCGGGATCCCCGCGCAGACCCTGCTGGCGCCGGCAAAGCAGGCCGGGGTCAAGCGCGTACTGGTGGTGGGTGGGGCAGGCAGCCTGCTGCTGCCGGACGATTCGCGGGTGATCGACAGCCCGGACTTCCCCGAGGCCTACAAGGCCGAGGCCAGCGCGGGTGCGGTCTATCTGGAAACGTTGAAGCAGGAGCAGGACCTGGACTGGACCTTCCTCTCGCCTTCCGCGGAGTTCGTGGAAGGCCCGCGGACCGGGTCGTACAAGTTGGGCAAGGATCATCTGCTGATCGGTGCCGATGGCAGGAGCTGGATCACCTTTGCCGACTACGCAATTGCCTTGCTGGATGAGCTGGAACAGCCGAAGCATTCGCGGCAGCGGTTCACTGTGGGTTATTGATTGACCTTTCGGGCCTCATCGCTGGCAAGCCAGCTCCCACTGACCTTGTGGGAGCTGGCTTGCCAGCGATGAGGCCCGAAAGATCACCGCCTCCGTGCCTGCTCCCTCAACCATGCAACAAGCTCCACCAACCCCGGTGCCGCCACCTTTCCCGGCCTTGCCAGGTAGTAACCCTTCCCGGTAGGCACCTTCAAATCGAATGGCATTACCAACCTGCCGCCGACCAGATCATCCCCGATCAACGCCCAATCCCCGATCGCCACCCCGGTTCCTTGGGAGGCCATGGCCATCGCCATATCCAGCGTCTCGAAATGCTGGCGCCGGCCCTGGATCTCCAGCCCGCTTCCGGCCGCCTCCAGCCAGGTCTGCCAATCCCGTTCGTCCCGAGTCGGGTGCAGCAGCATGTGCCCGGCCAGATCCGCCACCTCGCGCAGCGGCGTGGTACCCGCCAGCAAATGCGGCGAGCAGACCGGCGTCAGTTGCTCGTCGAACAGTTTCAATGCCTCGCCCTCCGGCTCGGCGCCATAGACCACCGCCGCATCGAAGCCCTCCCGGCGAAAATCCACCCCGTGCTGGATGGTGGTGGTCAGTTCCACCGGCACGTCCGGCCGCAACGCCTGCCATTCCATCAACCGTGGCAGCAGCCAGCGCATCACGCAGGTCGGCGCTTTCAATTGCAGGGTGCCGCGTGGCGCGCCGATCTGCTGCACGCCGTCTTCGATCAGGCTGAACACCTGCTGTACCCGGGCAGCCATTCCTGCCCTTCGCGGGTCAGGCTCAAACCGCGGGCCTGGCGGATGAACAGCGGATAGCCGAGGTGTTCCTCGAGCCCGGCGATCTGCCGGCTGACCGCCCCCTGGGTCAGGTGCAACTGCTGGGCGGCACGGGTGAAGTTGCAGCATTGGGCCGTCACCAGGAAGGTATGCAGGGCGGCAAGGGGAGGGAGTCGTTTCATCGGAATAAGCCATGATCTGGGCGCATGGCTAGTATGAGGAACTTTGCCTTGTGCCGGTAGCCGCCCGGCGGTCCAATGAAGGCCTGGCCCCGAACACAGACAATAGGCTCACGAACATGGCGACTTGCGGCGAAGTGCTGGTAAAACTCCTCGAAAACTACGGTGTGGACCATGTGTTCGGCATCCCGGGCGTGCACACCGTGGAACTCTATCGAGGCCTCGCGGCGTCCGCTATCCGGCATATCACCCCGCGCCACGAGCAAGGCGCCGGCTTCATGGCTGACGGTTATTCGCGTACCCGTGGCAAACCTGGCGTGTGTTTCATCATCACCGGCCCGGGCATGACCAACATCACCACCGCCATGGGCCAGGCCTACGCCGATTCGATCCCGATGCTGGTGATTTCCAGCGTGCAATCGCGCAGCGCCCTGGGCGGCGGGCGGGGCAAGTTGCATGAACTGCCGAACCAGAGCGAACTGGTTCGCGGTGTCGCTGCCTTTTCCCATACCCTGATGTCCGCCGACGACCTGCCGCAAGTCCTGGCCCGTGCCTTTGCCGTGTTCGATGGCGCACGTCCGCGGCCTGTGCATATCGAGATTCCGCTGGATGTGATCGTCGAGCCGGCCGATCACCTGCTGGGCAGCGAGCCGGTGCGCGTCGAGCGTGCCGCCGCAGCTCCGGGCACAGCGGCGAAAATGGCCGCCCTGCTGGCCAGTGCCCGTCGTCCGCTGATTCTTGCCGGTGGCGGCGCCATCGGCGCCAGCGCCTCGCTGACCCGCCTCGCCGAGTACCTCCAGGCGCCGACCGCGCTGACCATCAATGCCAAGGGCACGTTGCCGTCCCGTCATCCGCTGCTGATCGGCTCGACCCAGTCCCTGGCCGCCACCCGTGAGCTGGTGCGCGAGGCCGATGTGGTACTGGCCATTGGCACGGAACTGGCCGAGACCGACTACGACGTCACCTTCAAGGGTGGCTTCGAGATCCCCGGCACCCTGCTGCGCATCGACATCGACCCGGACCAGACCGTACGCAACTACCCGCCGAAGCTGGCCATGGTCGCCGATGCCGGGCATGCCTGCGATGCGCTGCTGCATGCCCTTGGCGACCAGCCATCACCGGTTCGCGCCGGTGAGTGGGGCCCGGCCCGCGCGGCGCGGCTGAAAGAAACCCTGGCCGCACAGTGGGACGACGCGGCAACCGCCCAGACCCTGTTCCTCGATACCATTCTTGAAGCCTTGCCACAGGCCGTGCTGGTGGGCGATTCGACCCAGCCGGTGTACACCGGCAACCTGACCCTCGATCTGGACCATCCGCGCCGCTGGTTCAATGCGTCCACTGGCTACGGCACCCTTGGATATGCCCTGCCGGCGGCCATGGGGGCCTGGCTGGGCAGTGCGCAGGAAGCCGCACAGCGCCTGCCGGTGGTCTGCCTGATCGGCGACGGTGGTATCCAGTTCACCTTGCCCGAGCTGGCCAGTGCCGTGGAGGCACAGGTGCCACTAATCGTCCTGTTGTGGAACAACCAGGGCTACGAGGAAATCAAGCGCTACATGGTCAACCGCGATATCGAACCGGTGGGCGTGGATATCCACACGCCGGACTTCGTCACCATCGCCAGGGGCTTCGGCTGCGCGGCGCAAGCGGTGAGTGAAGTCCAGGCCCTGAAGGCGGCGCTGGTCGCCGCTGCCGGTCGCCAGGGACCGACGCTGATCGAGATCGACCAGCGTCGCTGGACCGACAACGCCCTGGATTAAATCGCGTTACGCAGGCGCGCCATATCCCGCAACGGGGGCGCGCCGTACAGCCGGCTGTATTCGCGGCTGAATTGCGACGGGCTTTCATAGCCGACCCGATAACCTGCCACCGCCGCCTCCAGGCCATCGTTGAGCATCAGCCGACGAGCTTCCTGGAGGCGCAGTTGTTTCTGGTACTGCAGCGGGCTCATCGACGTCACCGACTTGAAACGGTGATGCAGTGCCGAGACGCTCAGGTTCACCTCCCGGGCCAGGTCCTCGATGCGCAGCGGCTTGTCGTAGTAGTCGTTGAGCCACTGGATCGCCTGGCAGACCCGATGGGTCTGGCTGTTGGACATGGCGATTTCATACAGGCGGTGGCCCTGTTTCCCGCGCAACAGGCGGTAAAGGATTTCCCGTCGGATCAACGGTGCCAACACCGGGATGTCCTTCGGCGTATCCAGCAGGCGGATCAGGCGAATCAGCGCGTCCAGCAGCGCCGGGTCTAGGCGCTCGACGAACAGCCCGCGCTCGGACGCCGCCGGCACGCCCATGGGCCCGGCATCGGCGATCAGGTTGTTGATTTCTGCGGGGTCGATGTCCAGGCGAATGCCCAGGCTCGGGTTTTCCGGGCTGGCATCCAGGTACACGCCGCTGATCGGCATGGCCACCGACACCACCATGTAATGCAGCGGGTCGTAGACATAGCGCTCGTCGCCCAGGTGCACGGCCTTGCTGCCCTGGGCCAGGATGCACAGGGCAGGGTGGGCCAGCGTCGGCATGGAGCGGATGTTCTCTTCATGGCGGACCAGGAACAGGCCATTGATCGCCGGCGAGTCGACGTGTCGGCGGACCAGGTCGGCAAGGGCTTCACGCAGCGATTCGAGGGCAGGATCGAGAGGTTCGGCGGATGACATGGACGAGCTTCCTCAGCAGGATTTTCGCAGCATAGGTTTGTGCAAGTCCCGGCGCTAGCCGAAAGCTGTCGGGTTCTTGCACGATCCTGCCGGGACAGGCGGATCGCTACCAACCTTAAGCGATTGGCCTGTCCCGGGGGATTCATGGCGCCGCCTGGGCGTTTCATCGACTGCCCGGCCGTCTCATGGTCGTCATGCAGGATCAGGCAATTTACCGACAGCATCGGCCTAACGGCGATGGCGGCGGGCTGGCTAATCTTGGCAGCCTGGCAGTTTCCCCTGACCGCTTCAAAGGAGCACCGCACATGACGACATCTCGACCGGTCAGCCATCTCTCCTTCGTGCGCGCCAGTGCAGGGCGCTCGGCAGAGCTGGGCGAACGTCTTCAACAATTGCGCGAGCCGACCCGCAGCACCCCGGGTTGCCTGGGCTTCAGCCTGCAACGCTCGTCTTGCGACAGCCACCTCTGGTTGCTCAGCAGTCAGTGGCAGGATCCGTCGGCGATGAACGACTACTTTCACTCGCCCAGCCTGCAACTGTTCGGCGAACTGGTGCAGGCACGGGTTCTGGAGAGCCTCGATCTGCACACCTTCAGCTAGAATGACGGCCTTTTTCGCAATCATCGGGTTTGACGACAATGGCGCGCAGGGTATTCGTAGGGTTTGAAGCGGTCGCGGCGATGGTGCCCACCGAGGGTGGCTACCATGCCGCGATCGCGGTAAAAGGCCTGGGCGCCGTGGGCGCGCCGACCTTCCACAAGGTACTCGATGGCCAGGTGTTCAAGACCGCCACGGCCGCCGACGAAGCGGCGAATGCCGAACTGCAGCGCCTGCAAGGCGTCAGCGCCGACGCCGAGCTGGTCTGGTAGGCGCGCTTCAGCGCTGCGGGCGGCCCATCTTGAACAGGTTGCCCAATTCGAAATAGTCCGCCGGGCCGCCGCCACGCAGGATCGGCTCGGCGGCGGCGGTATCGTAGATACCGTCCTTGAGCAGATGCTCGGCAATATGCACCGCCACCACTTCGCCCAGGATCAGCCAGCTGGGTACCGGTTCCTGATCGGCGCGCTTGAGCTGGATGATCTGGCTCACCTTGCACTCGAATGACACCGGGCTCTCCTGGACCCGCGGCACCGCGATCACCCGCGAGGCTGCCGGGGTCAGCTGGCTCAGGGCGAACTCATCGACCTCCGGCGCGACTGGCGCGCAGCTTTGGTTCATCGCCTCGGCCAGCGGACGGGTGGCCAGGTTCCAGGCGAACTCACCGGTCTGCTCGATATTGTTCAGGCTGTCTTTGCGCCCGACGCTGCAGAAACCGATGATCGGCGGAATGTAGTTGAAGGCGTTGAAGAAACTGTAGGGCGCCAGGTTCAGGCGGCCTTCGGTGTCGTGGGAAGAGATCCAGCCGATCGGGCGCGGACCGACGATGGCATTGAACGGATCATGGGGCAGGCCGTGGCCTTTGGCGGGTTCGTAGTAGTACATCGGGCGGGCCTTGTTGGCGGGTACAGGGGGAAGGACACCTAGTGTGCCAAGAGTGGCGGGCCCTGAAAACGATTAAGCCCGGCCGAAGCCGGGCTGTGGAAGGTGAAACCGCAGGTCTTAGCTGAAGCGATGGGCCTGGGTGCGGTCGAAACCGTCGGCGGCGAATTGAGCGCCCTTGGTGCGATCGAAGCCATCCTCGGCGAATTTGGCACCGTTGGTGCGATCGAAGCCGTCTTCAGCGAATTTGGCGCCGTGGGTGCGATCGAAACCGTCTTCGGCGAATTTGGCAGCGCCGGTGTGATCGAAACCATCTTCGGCGACTGCGGCCGCGTGGGTTTGCGCCTGGCTGAAGTTATGGCTGCCAGTACGGTCGAAGCCGTCGGCGGCAAAAGCGTTGGCGGTCAGGACAGAGAAAGCCAGGGTCAGGATCAGTTTGCTTTTCATGGTGGTTGCTCCGGGGTAGTGAGTGGGTTGCTTGTTTCTATGGGTTTGATACTACGCCGATTAATTTGATTAAAAAGCGCAAAAAATCGGCCATAAGGATCGACTAAATCGATTTAATGGCATTCGCGGATCCCTGTGGGAGCGGGTTCACCCGCGATTACGTCAGTGAATTCACCACCGTAATCGCGGGTGAACCCGCTCCCACAGGGATCTGCGCCGCTCAAAGGAAAAATGAAAGAATTTTCACCTACGCATTTTTCATTTTTCACCCACGCTTTTTTCATCGCTCCCTGAGCAATCTCCGCGGCAATCGACCCTGGAGCGACTCCCACAATGAATAAACTCCCGCAAATCACCCTGGCGTTCTGGATCATGAAGATCTGCGCCACCACCCTTGGGGAAACGGCCGGCGACCTGCTGTCGATGACCCTGAACGTCGGCTACGCGCTAAGCTCGGTGATCCTGATCAGCCTGTTCCTCGCCACGCTTCTGGCGCAACTGGTCTCGCGCAAATACCACCCGGCGCTGTACTGGCTGGTGATCCTCTCCACCAGCACCGCCGGCACCACCATGTCCGACTTCATGGACCGCACCCTGGGCCTGGGCTACGCCACCGGCTCGGCGATCCTGATCGGTATCCTCGCATTGACCTTCGCCCTGTGGCGCATGAGCGGCAACACCCTCAACGTTAACCACATCAGCAGCCGGCGCGGCGAGATCTTCTATTGGGTGGCGATACTGTTCTCCAACACCCTGGGCACGGCGCTGGGCGATTATCTGGCGGATGATTCGGGGCTGGGCTTTGCCGGTGGTGCGTTGCTGATCGGTTCGGCGATCTGCCTGGTGGTGATCGCGCGCTACGTGACCCGGATTTCGCCAGTGGCGCTGTTCTGGATCGCCTTTGTCCTGACCCGGCCGTTCGGCGCGACCCTTGGAGATTTCCTGACCAAACCCTACGAGAAGGGCGGGCTGGATTTCGGCACCGTGGGCTCTTCGGCAGTGCTGGGCGGGGTGTTGCTGCTGATGGTGGGGATGGCTTATTACTTTAATGCCCGGCGGACCCAGCAGGCTGAGTTGGCGCGGATATCCTGAACGTCACTTTGCCACGAGAGGTCGTTGTGCGATCCCTCGTGGCAGGTGGATTCAGAGAGGGGGTACCCTGACTTCAAATTGTGTGCATCCACATAGTGGCGTGTCTGGAAATCCAGCACCGAGGAAAACAGGCGGCTAGCGTCCTCGTCCACCCCCCATGCCTGGGCGAGCTTGTCCCTGGTATGCACCGCTGTCTGACGCCACGGGCCGGCTGCGCTGAGCCGCTTTTCCCATGCTTGCACGAAGCCCTTGAGTAATCCGGCATCGTGATCATCCAGACAGGGATAGCGGCGCAAGCGGTCCATCAGATAGAGCAACCTGCGCTTGCGTAGCAAGGGCAGTGCAGGGTCATCCAGACGCTCATGAACCTTCGCTTTGGCATGATCGGTATCGAACCAGACAGATTTGGCAAAGCAGGCAAAAACATCCTCATCCACTTTGTGGAGAGGTTCTTTGCTGACTTTCACCACGACCTGCTCGAGTGCATCGTGCTTGCGGGCCTTGGCTTTAGAATTGGTAACCAAACTCATCCAATACCAGTCTCAGATAGCTCAGGGTGGTCGATTTGTCGCAAGGACAGTAGTCGATGGCTTGCCTGGCAAGCATATCAAGACTTTTCAGGTTCACATTCCTTGTTCGGATAAGCGTACGAATATCTTCGTGGTCACGATCGGTGAAACGACCGAGTTTGGTAATGATGAGATCGATGGTAGCTGCCACGAAAACCTGCAAGCGAGCGGCCTCTTGGCCGGGGGAGAGCGGGATGGCCCGTTCGTTGAAGTCCTCATGGATCGGACACAGTGAGGTATTGAAGCGCGTGTCGTATTGGACCTGCATGTCACGTCCGTTCAGTTCATAGTCTTCTGGCTCGCCGTCAAGTAATGCGATTATCTCCGTTCGGTTCACCCCCGCGGCTATTTCTAGCTCGGCGTCGACATCTGCGCTGCCGCGAGCGTTGGTCAGCATATGCAACGCGCAGCCGCCAAAGATGTAAGCCTTGAATGCACCCGAAGGCTTTCCTTCCAGTAGCGGAAGAACGCGATCAAACAGACGAATCACAGCAAGAGTAAGAGGTGTCTCGAAGTATTCTGGTACGTGGTTGTTCATTGATGTCTCCAATAAAAAAGCCCCCGACTTTCCGGTCGAGGGCTTCGTTTTCAGCAGATCACGGGTGATCTAATCAGTCAGTCACGATCCGCGAGTGCTTCTGTGTGTCCTTCATGAACACATACACCAGCAGCGAGCAGGCGATGCAAGCGGTGACGTACCAGTAGTAACCGGTCTCCATGCCCGCGCTCTTGAACCACAGCGCTACGTATTCAGCCGTACCGCCGAAGATCGATACGGTCAGCGCGTACGGCAGGCCGACGCCCAGTGCGCGGATCTCGGTAGGGAACAGCTCGGCCTTCACCACGGCGTTGATCGAGGTGTAGCCGCTGACGATGATCAGCGCCGCCATGATCAGGAAGAACGCGCCCCACCAGCTTTGCACGGTGTGCAGGGTCGAGAGGATCGGCACGGTGAAGATCGTGCCGAGTACACCGAAGGCGATCAGGATCGGACGCCGGCCGATCCTGTCCGACAGCGCGCCGATCACCGGTTGCAGGCACATGAACAGGAACAGGGTGGCCGCCGAGATCATGGTCGAGTCGGTGATGCTCATGCCCACGGTGTTGACCAGGTACTTCTGCATGTAGGTGGTGTAGGTGTAGAACGCCAGGGTGCCGCCCATGGTCAGGCCGACCACGGTGGCGAGTTCCTTCGGATGGCGCAGCAGGGTGCGCATCAGGCTTTCCTTGGCCTTGGGCTTTTCCTTTTTGGTGAAGGACTCGGTCTCTTCCATGCCGCGGCGCAGGTACAGCGCAACCACCGCGCACAGCGCGCCGATCACGAAGGGTACGCGCCAGCCCCAGGCGTACAACTGCTCGGTGGTCAGGGTCTGTTGCAGGACGATCAGCACGGCGAGGGCGATGAGCTGGCCGGAGATCAGGGTCACGTACTGGAAGCTGGAGAAGAAACCACGGCGTTTCTTGTCGGCCATTTCGCTGAGGTAGGTGGCCGAGGTGCCGTATTCGCCACCCACCGACAGGCCCTGCATCAGGCGGGCGATGACCAGCAGGACCGGCGCCGCGACGCCGATGGTTTCATAGCCTGGGGTCAGGGCGATGACCAGGGAGCCGAAGCACATCAGCAGCACCGAAGCCATCAGCGCCGCCTTGCGCCCCTTGCGGTCGGCGTACAGGCCCATCAGCCAGCCGCCGATCGGGCGCATCAGGAAGCCCACGGCGAAGATCGCGGCGGTGTTGAGCAGTTGCGCGGTGGTGTCGCCGGCCGGGAAGAACGCCTTGGCGAAGTACAGGGAGAATGCGGCGTAGACGTACCAGTCGTACCACTCGACCATGTTGCCCACCGACCCGCTGAAGATCGATTTGAGGCGGCTGGAGGTGGTCTTTGGCGCAGCCGTGGCAGTGGCTGCCCCGGCAGGCAGGGTGGAAGTGTTATCCATTGGACGGAACCTTCATGTTGTTTTTGTGGTGGCGCGTTGGAGCGCGGCCTGCGGGGGCTATAGCAGGAGGTGTGCCAGGGGAACCGGGGTGGCCCCAATCGCTGGCAAGCCAGCTCCCACAGGTCCTGTGTCAGGCCCGTATTCAGCGGCTTGCAGGGAACCTGTGGGAGCTGGCTTGCCAGCGATGAGGCCAGCCCAGGCAACAACAATGAAGGGCTTGATAAGCGGATTTCCGCTTATGGAATGTAGGATGCAAGCGGAAATCCGCTCATGGCCTATCGAGAAAATCCTCCCGCACCAGCCCATGGCGCTGCATTTTCTCGTTCAGGGTCCGCCGCGGCAGTTGCAGCTCCTCCATCACCGCCTTGATTTCCCCTTTATGCCTCCGCAGCGAGGTACGCAGGCAGTTGGCCTCGAACGCCTCGCTCTGCGCTGCCAGCGAGGAGTCCGCCGCCACCTGCGGCGCCGACGGATCGCTCAGGCCCATGGCATGGCGTTCCGCCGCATTGGCCAGCTCGCGCACGTTGCCCGGCCAGTCATGCCCGAGCAATTGCCCGAGTTGGGCGATGCTCAACGGCGGCGCGGTGCGGCCGGTGCGCTCGGCGGCATGCCGGGCGAAATGTTCGAACAGCAGGGGAATGTCCTCGCGCCGCTCGCGCAGCGGCGCCAGGCGCAGCTCGGCAATATTCAGCCGGTACACCAGGTCCTCGCGAAAGCGCCCGGCGCGGGCTTCTTCGAGCAGGTCCGGCTTGGTCGCGGCGACGATGCGCAGATCCACCTCGATGCTCTGGTTGGCCCCCAGGCGTTCCAGCCTGTGCTCCTGGATCACCCGCAGCAGCTTGGCCTGCTGGGCCAGGGGCATGCTTTCGATCTCGTCGAGAAACACCGTGCCGCCGTTGGCATATTCCAGCTTGCCGATGCGCTTGCCCTGGGCGCCGGTAAAGGCCCCGCTCTCGTGGCCGAACAGCTCGGCCTCGAACAGGTGCTCGGGGATAGCCGCGCAGTTCAGGGCCACGAACGGCTTGTCCGCCCGTGGCCCGAAATCATGCAGGCAACGGGCGACCTGCTCCTTGCCGCTGCCGGTTTCGCCGCGGATCAGCACGTTGACCGGCAACGCCGCCAGTTCCAGCACCTGGCGGCGCAACTGTTGCATGCCCTGGGTCATGCCGAGCAGGGTGGCTTCGAGGCGGGTCCTGAGATCGGCCTGTTCGTGCAGGCGGCGGTTCTCCAGGATCAGCCGGCGTTTCTCCAGCGCCCGTTGCAGGCTGCCCAAGAGGCTTTCCGGGCTGAAGGGTTTTTCCAGGAAGTCGTAGGCGCCGTTGCGCATGGCCTCCACCGCCATCGGCACATCACCGTGGCCGGTGAGCAGGATCACCGGCAGGTCGGCATCACGCGCTTGAAGCGCTGCCAGCAGTTGCAGGCCATCCATGCCGGGCATGCGGACATCGCTGAGGATCACCCCGGGGAAATGCGCCGGCAGTTGCGCCAGGCATTCTTCGGCGCGGCTGAACGGCTGCACCTGGAAACCGGAGAGCCCCAGCCATTGCTGGACCGCCGTGCGGATGCTGGCTTCATCGTCGACGACAATCACCGAATTCAACATACGGGCTCCGGATCACGGGGAAGGGTAAAGCTGAAACGGGCGCCGCCAGGCTGGTTCTCGACTACCAGGCGGCTGCCGGCCTCGTGGATGATGCCATAGGAAATCGCCAGGCCCAGCCCCAGCCCCTCACCTACCGGCTTGGTGGTGAAGAACGGATCGAAGACATTGCCCAGGTGTTCCGGGGCGATGCCGCCACCGCTGTCCAGCACGCTCAGGCGCCAGCCATCGGTCTCGGCCTCGATGCGGATTTCCAGGCGGCGAAAGCCCTTGTCGAGCATGGCGTCGAGGGCGTTGTGCAGCAGGTTGATCAGTACCTGTTCCAGGCGGATCGCATCGCCGCGCACCCAGGCCGGTCGCGCCAGGTACAGCGCGGTGCTGACGTTTTCCGCGCGGATGCGTGCATCCAGCAGTTGCAGGGCGTGGTCCACCACCGTGGCCAGGTCCAGCCGTTCGCGCAGGCCACTGGGGCTGTTGCGGGCGAAGGTCTTGAGGTGGCCGGTGAGCGAGGCCATGCGCGTGAGCATTTGTTCCAGCGGCACCAGGGCCTGGCGGGCGTCTTCCAGGCGATCGTGGTCCAGCAGCAGGCGCAGGGTCGCCAGTTGCATGCGCTGGGCAGTCAATGGCTGGTTCAGTTCGTGGGCCAGGGCGGCGGACATCTGCCCCAGCGCCGCCAGCTTGGTCGATTGCACCAGGCCTTCCTGAGCAGTGCGCAGCTCGCGTGTGCGTTCTTCCACCAGCCGCTTCAACTCCTCGCGGCTGCGCTGGCGCAGGCGGGCCAGGCGCAGGCGCTGGCTGACGAAGAGCACGGCGAAGACCAGGCTCAGCCATATCGCCGCTGCCGCCAGCGCGGCGTTCCTGCCGTCGTTGCCGGTCTGTGGCTGGCGCAACAGGTGCAGGGTCCAGCCTTCGCTTTCCAGCGGCAGGCTTTCCCACAGGTAATCGACCGATCCCTGTGGCCCCTGCACCCGCACCAGGTTGCTGGTGTCGTCGAAGCGTTCGAGCACCTGCCGCTGCAGCGGTACCAGCGCTTGCTTGTCGTACTGCCGGGTCTGTTCCAGCTCGTTGAAATCATGGGCCGACAGCGTATTCAGCTTGCGATAGCGCCAGCCATCCTGGTTGGCGATGAAGATGATCCCGCGCGAGTCGGTGACCAGGACCACGTCATTGCCCTGGCGCCACTCCCGTTCGAGCTCGGGAAACTCTAGCTTGACCACCATGGCGCCGAGGAAACCCTGCTGTTCGTCGGTCACGGCACTGGAGAGGAAATAGCCGGGAATCCCGCTGGTCACCCCGACCGCGTAGAAGCGCCCGGTGCCCTGGCTGCGGGTCTGCTTGAAGTAAGGGCGGAACGCATAGTTGTGGCCCACGTAGGTGGTGGGCAGCCGCCAATTGCTCGCGGCTACGGCCAGGCCGGTGCGGTCGAGCAGTTCCAGGGTCGAAGAGTTGGCCGCGCCGTTGATGCGCTCCAGCTTGTGGTTGAGATGGTCCTGGGTGGCTCCTTCGACCGGGCCGCGCAGGGCGCTGATCAGTTCGGGATCGAGGGCCAGCACCGCCGGCAGGGCGCGGTAGCGTTCGATCAGGGTATGCAGCGAGTTGGCGTACAACCCGAGCTGCTGGCTGGCGCGGGCGGCGTCCTCGAGCATTGCCTGCTGCTCGGCGTGCTGCCGCGCCCAGGTGGCGGCGATCAGGGTGCCGGCGGCGATTGCGAGGACGATCAGGCCCAGGCGCAAGGTGCGAAAGGAAAGCGACATGACAAGCCATCCGGGCGAGGGGGAAGGCCGGAGGGCGCTTCCCCTTGGGCGTGGCGACGCTTACAGCAGCTCGAAGCTCTGCTGCTGCACCGACTCGGAATCCAGGCCGACCTGTACGTTGAACTCGCCCGCTTCGGCGGCGTACTTCAACTGGCTGTTGTAGAACTTCAGGTCGTCCTCGCTGATGCGGAAAGTCACCGTACGTTCTTCGCCCGCCTTGAGCAGGATCTTCTGGAAGTTCTTCAGTTCCTTCACCGGCCGGCTCATCGACGCGGCGACGTCTTGCACGTACAGCTGGACCACGGTTTCGCCGTCGCGCTTGCCGGTGTTCTTCACCGTGACGCTGGCTTCCAGGCTGGCGCCTTTCTTCAGGGTCTTGCCCGACAGGGTCAGCGGCGACAGCGAGAAGTCGGTATAGCTCAGGCCATAGCCGAACGGATACAGCGGGCCGTTGGGCTCCTCGAAGTACTGCGAGGTGTAGTTGCCCGGTTTGCCCGGGGTGAACGGCCGGCCGATGCGCATATGGTTGTAGTACATCGGGATCTGCCCCACCGAGCGCGGGAAGGTGATCGGCAGCTTGCCCGACGGGTTGTAGTCGCCGAACAGCACGTCGGCGATGGCGTTGCCGCCCTCGGTGCCGGAGAACCAGGTTTCGAGGATGGCATCGGCCTGCTCGCGCTCCCAGGCGATCGACAGCGGGCGGCCGTTCATCAGCACCAGCACCAGCGGCTTGCCGGTGGCCTTCAGGGCCTTGATCAGGTCGCGCTGCACCGCCGGGATTTCCAGGGTGGTACGGCTGGAGGATTCGTGGGACATGCCACGGGATTCTCCGACCACGGCCACCACCACGTCGGCGCTCCGCGCGGCCTTCACCGCTTCGTCGATCAGTACTTGGGCCGGACGCGGGTCGTTGACGATTTCCGGGGCGTCGAAGTTGAGGAAGTTCAGGTAATCGAACATCGCCTTGTCGCCGGTGATGTTCGAGCCCTTGGCGTAGACCAGCTTCGCCTTGTCGCCGATGGCGCGGCGCAGGCCTTCGCGGACGGTCACCGAATGCACCGGCTTACCGTCGGCGGCCCAGCTGCCCATCATGTCTATCGGCGCATCGGCCAGCGGGCCGACCAGGGCGATGGTGCCGCTCTTCTTCAGTGGCAGGGTCTGCGCACGGTTTTCCAGCAGCACCAGGCCGCGGCGTGCCACGTCGCGGGCGGCTTCGCGGTGCAGGCGGGAGTCGGCGTAGTAGTCCGGTACATCGTTCTCGGCCTTGCCGATACGCACGTAAGGGTCCTTGAACAGGCCCATGTCGTACTTGGCACCCAGCACTTCGCGTACCGCCTGGTCGAGCTCGCCCTGGCTGACTTCACCGGACTTGAGCAGGCCCGGCAGTTCCTCGCCGTACAGGGTGTCGTTCATGCTCATGTCGATGCCGGCCTTGATCGCCAGCTTCGCCGCCTCGCGGCCGTCGCGGGCCACGCCATGGCGGATCAGTTCCTGGATGGCGCCGTGGTCGCTGATGGTCACCCCATCGAAGCCCCACTCCTTGCGCAGCAGGTCGTTCATCAACCAGGTGTTGGAGGTGGCCGGCACGCCGTTGATCGAGTTCAGCGCCACCATCACCCCGCCAGCACCGGCGTCGATGGCCGCGCGGTAGGGAGGCAGGTAGTCGTTGTACATCTTCGGCAGGCTCATATCGACCGTGTTGTAGTCGCGTCCGCCTTCCACCGCGCCGTACAGGGCGAAGTGCTTGACGATGGCCATGATGCTGTCCGGCTCGGCCGGGCTCTTGCCCTGGAACGACTCGACCATCACCTTGCCGATCTTCGAGGTCAGGTAGGTGTCTTCGCCGAAGCCTTCGCTGGTGCGGCCCCAGCGCGGGTCACGGGCGATATCGACCATGGGCGCGAAGGTCATGTCGAGGGAGTCGGCGGCGGCTTCGACGGCCGAGGTGCGGCCGACCGTGGCGATCGCCTGCATGTCCCAGGACGAGGCCATGCCCAGGCCGATCGGGAAGATGGTGCGGTTACCGTGGATGGTGTCGTAGGCGAAGAACATCGGGATCTTCAGGCGGCTGCGCATGGCGGCGTCCTGCATCGGCCGGTTCTCCGGGGCGGTGCGCGAGTTGAAGGTGCCGCCGATGCGGCCGGCGGCGATCTCCTCGCGGATCTTCTCCCTAGGCATTTCCGGGCCGATGGAGATAAGGCGCAACTGGCCGATCTTCTCGTCCTGGGTCATCTGGCCCAGCAATTTGTCGACGAAAGCCTTCTTTTCCTGCAACTGCGCGGCGGCGGCGGAGGTATCGGCCAGGGCGACCTGACTGGCCAGGCTGACGAGCAGACCCAGCAAACACAGTTTCTTCATGAATTCTGTTCTCGTGGCTCACACCGGTATTCACGGGCGATACCGGCCAGCCGAAATTGGGGGAGCGGCTATTGTTGTAGTTTGCTGGGGCACGTTTTTAGCCGATGGAACCCGTACTCGCCAGCAGCGGTCACGGATTATGCCTCAAGTGCGGCGGCAAACGGACAAACAAGGAGCTTCACACGATGGTTGCAATCACCCGTGGCAAAACCTGGGTGCTGATCCTGCTCGCCAGCCTGCTGGCCGGCTGCGGCATCAACAACATTCCCAGCTACGACGAACAGGTCAAGGCGGCCTGGGGCCAGGTGCAGAACCAGTACCAGCGCCGCGCCGACCTGATTCCCAACCTGGTGGAAACCGTGAAGGGCTACGCCAGGCATGAACAGGACACCCTCACCGCGGTGATCGAAGCCCGGGCCCGGGCCACCTCGATCCAGGTGGATGCGAAAACCCTCGACGATCCGGAAAAACTCAAGCAGTTCCAGGCCGCCCAGGCCCAGTTGACCGGTGCGCTGAGCCGCTTGATGGTGGTGGCCGAGCAATACCCCAACCTCAAGGCCGACCAGAATTTCCTCGCCTTGCAGTCCCAGCTCGAAGGCACGGAAAACCGCATCGCCGTGGCGCGCAAGGACTTCATTGCGGCGGTGCAGAAGTACAACACCGAGATCCGCACCTTCCCGGGCGCATCTGGCACAGCCTGATGTACAGCGACCTGCCGCTGCGCGAGAGCTTCGAGGCTACCAGCGCCAATGCCGACAAAGCGCCTGAAGTGAAGTTCTGATGCGCGCGTTCAAGGCCTTTGCCTTGCTGGCGCTGCTGCTGGCAGCGCTGGTGGTGCGTGCCGACGTGGTGTTTCCCGCGTTGAGCGGGCGGGTGGTGGACGATGCCAACCTGCTTGACGCCCACACCCGCGTCCAGTTGAGCCAGATGCTCGAAGCCCATGAACAGGCCACCGGCGAGCAGGTGGTGGTGGCCACGGTGCCTGACCTGCAGGGTTTGCCCATCGAGGAGTACGGTTATCAACTCGGCCGGTACTGGGCATCGGCCAGAAGGGCAAGGACAACGGCGCCCTGCTGATCGTCGCACCGCAGCAGCGCAAGGTGCGGATCGAGGTGGGTTACGGCCTGGAAGGGCTGCTCACCGATGCGCAGAGCTCGGTGATCATCAACCGCATCATCCTCCCGGCGTTCAAGCGTGGCGAAATGAGCCAGGGCATCGTCCAGGGCAGTGCGGCGATCCTCCAGGTGCTCGGCGGCAATCCGCTGGCGCAGCCGTCGCGGGCCAGTTCCGCGGACGGCGAGGGCGAGCCGCCGTCATTGTGGGCGATCGGTTTGTTCATCGTGCTGGTGGTGGTTGTGCTTTATCTCCAGGGCCTTGGAGGCGGAGGCCGGCGCGGTGGGCCTGGCGGTGGATTCGGTGGCGGGTTTGGCGGGTTGGGGGTGGTCGCGGAGGTGGCGGCGGCTTTGGTGGAGGCGGTGGCAGCTTTGGCGGTGGCGGCTCCTCCGGTAGTTGGTGATCCCACCATTTCCCTAGCCCCTGGAGAACCCTGTGGGAGCTGGCTTGCCAGCGATAGGGCCCTGACAGACACCATCATTGCTCCTGCTGGCCTCATCGCTGGCAAGCCAGCTCCCACAGGGTTCTGTGGTGAGGCTGAAACTGTTCAAAGGAAACACAATGGCACTACTTAACGAATTCCAGCAACGCCAGGTCGCCGAGGCCATCGCCGCCGCCGAGCGCGAAACCGACGCCGAGCTGGTCACCGTCCTGGCCCGCAGCGCCGACGACTACGCCTATGTCCCGCTGGTCTGGGCCAGCCTGCTGGCGCTGCTGGTGCCGGGACTGCTCTTCTACCTCACCGGCTGGTTCAGCGCCCACGGCCTGCTGCTGACCCAATGGCTGACCTTCATCGTGCTGGTCCTGATCCTGCGGTTACCCGTCTTCACCAGCCGCCTGGTGCCGCGCCGGGTTCGCCAGTGGCGCGCGTCGAACCTGGCCCGCCGTCAGTTCCTCGAACAGAACCTGCACCACACCGCCGGCCGCACCGGGGTGCTGATCTTTGTCTGCGAGGCGGAGCGCTACGTGGAGATACTGGTGGACGACGGCATCGCCGCGCGCCTTGACGACCAGGTCTGGGAGGCACTCGTCGCCACGTTCACCGCCCAGGTCCGCGCCGGCCAGGTGCTCGAAGGCTTCCTCACCTGCATCGCTGCCTGCGGTGACCTGCTCAAGGCCCATGTTCCGGCTACCAGCCAGCGCAACGAACTGCCCAATCGCCTGGTCCTGCTGGAATGACGCGCTGATCGAAAACCTGTGCGCTGGCCGGGCATCCACGTAAAATGCCCGGCATTGAACCCGAGGCACCCCTCTCCCATGTCTGCTATTCCCTCCACCCAGGCCGCGCCGGATGCCCGTGCGCAGTTTCTCGCTCTGCTCGCCGACGCCCTGCACCAGCAGTCCCTGGTCAAGCTGGTACTGGCCCGGCATGTCGGCGACGAAGCCGACCTGCAGCGCATCACCGCCAAGCCGCTGACCGTCAAGGGCACGCCCAGCCTGCAATTCGTCTATCGCTACAAGACCCGCGACATCACCCGCAACCTGGCGCTGGACGAGGCCCTGGCGCAGATCGGCGAATGGCTGCCGGGTTCGTTCCGCAACGCCCACCTGCTCAGCCTGGCGGATGAAGCGCAACTGGAGTTCAGCAAGAAGGGCAAGCCCATGCTCCACCGCAACGCCGCGCAGCAGGTGCGCCAGGTTGCGGCAGGCGAGCATGACCGCGAGAAGAAGCGCTACCTGGAACTGAGCCGGCCCTTCCTTCACGACCTGGGCGTGACCGACAAGCAGCAGGCGCTGATTCCGGCGATGTCGCGCAAGTGGAAGCAGATCAACAAGTTCATCGAAGTGTTCTCCCACGCCTTCGGCAGCGTGGCGTTGCCGGTCGAACAGCCGGTGCGGGTGGCGGATTTCGGCTCGGGCAAGGGCTACCTGACGTTCGCCATCCACGACTACCTGAGCAATACGTTGCAGCGTCCGGCGCAGGTCACTGGCGTGGAACTGCGCGCGGACATGGTCGAGCTATGCAACAAGGCCGCCAGCCACCTGGAGCACCCGGGGCTGGTGTTCGAACAGGGTGATGTACGCAGCGTGGTGCCGGCCAGCATCGACGTGATGATCGCCCTGCATGCCTGCGATATCGCCACCGACTACGCGATCCATACCGGCATCCGTTGTGGAGCCGCGATCATCATGTGCTCGCCGTGCTGCCACAAGCAGATCCGCCCGCAACTGAGCAGCCCGGGCTGCTCAAGCCGATGCTGCAATACGGCCTGCACCTGGGCCAGCAGGCCGAGATGCTCACTGACAGCCTGCGGGCCCTGTACCTGGAAGCGTGCGGGTATGAAACCAAGGTGTTCGAGTTCATTTCGTTGGAACACACCAACAAGAACAAGATGATCCTCGCGACCAAGCGCAAGGAGGCGGGGGATCCGGCGGTGTTGCTGGAGAAGATTGCCGAGCTGAAGGCGTTCTATGGGGTTTCGGAGCACTGCCTTGAAACGCTGCTGCGGGCGGATGGGTTGATTTGAGGGTGTGGCTGATGGCCTCATCGCTGGCAAGCCAGCTCCCACAGGGTCCGCGTGCGCCGTTGGACCTGTGGGAGCTGGCTTGCCAGCGATGAGGCCAGGATGGGCAACCCATCCATAAACTGTTGCATATCAGTCGTGAACTTCACCGATTTCCGACTTTCTTGTAGGTAATTTCCCAAGCATACTCCCCGACCCCGCCTGGTGGTTGCGTCATGTGGAAACGCTGCCTAGTCTGCGTCGGTCGTCGCGATATTGACGATGCCGGATTAGCAGTTCGGCTATGAGCAAACCATCAGCCAGCGCTTTATGGCGGCTGTACGTGTGGGCGCCTTTGGGCGCGCCGGGTTTGCTCATTGACCGGTCTGCTAACCCACGTACAGTCGCCACCCTTCGTTTAGCAGCGGATGTGGCCCACTCGAACTTCAGTGAGCACCACACCATGAAAAAGCTTGTCCCCGATCCACCTCCCGCCCTCTGCGTCGGCCCCGGCCTCTCCCATGAAGAAGCCATCACCCGCGCGGTGGAACACCTCACCAGAGCCATCCTCAAGACCTCATACCTTCCCGACCCGCCCGATGCACGGCACCGGGAAATGCTCAGTGACGCCGTGCTGAACATGCGGATCTCCAAGGCCTTGCTGGCGATTGCCCAATCGCCGTCACCGGTGACCATACCGGTATGAAAAAAGCCGCGGGGCCTGGCTCCGCGGCTTTGTCGTTTATGGCTGCTGTACGCGAGGGCACCTCAGGGTGCGCCGGGTTTGCTCGTTGACCGGTCTGCTAACTCTCGTACAGCCGCCTCCACCCCCTCAGAAGAACCGCGTCACACTCACCCTGGCATTGCGCCCCGTGCTGTAGACGTTGTTGTCACTCAGCATCGGCGCGTAATCCCGGTTGAACATGTTGTCGAGGACGAAGTTGACCTCGGTGCCCTTGAGGTATGGCTGGCGCGGCTTCCAGCTGGCGAACAGGCCCTGGACGTTGTAGGCATCGTTGGCGCGGTGGTCCCAGGCGCTGTCGCCAAGGGCGCTGCCCAGGTCGCCCGGGCCGTACTTGTCGCTGGGCAGGCGGTCGGTCTGGCGTACCCATAGGCCTTTCCAGCCCACCACCGCGTCCCATTCGGGAATCTTCACGCCCAGGCGCGCCACCCATTTCGGTGCCTGTACATCACGCGCCCAGACATCCTCTGCCCAGGGGTTGGTGTAGGCGCCTTCATGCTTGCCGGTCATCCAGGTGTAGGACAGGGTGCCGAACAGCCTGCTGGAGTCGTAGAAGCTTTCCACCTCGAAGCCCTTGTAGGTCACGCCGTCGAGGTTGCGGTAGTTGCCGATCAGGTAGTTGCCGCAGGCCCTGCTGATACTGGCCCCGGTCGGGTTCTGCGCCTGGCACTCGACGCCGAGGTTCTTGAAGATCTCGTCCTTGACCTTGTTGCGGAACAGGGTGGTGCGCACCTGCAGGTTGTCGTCGTTGAACAGCAACCCGGAGAAGTCGGTGACATTACCGGCGCGCAAGGCGGTGATGCGTTCCGGGTCGAGGTTGCGGCTGGTAGCACTGCGGCTGCTGGCGGCGCTCTGCACTTCGTACTGCTCGTCGATCACCGGGGCCGCCAGGTTTTCGAGTAGTCGGCGAAAAAGGCGGTGTTATCGGTGGCACGCCAGAACAGCGCCAGGCGCGGCGACCAGCCGGTGTAGGTCTTGTCACCGTAGTCATGGCCGGCGGAGGCGACGTTGTAGAACGGGGCGTCGTTCTGCTCGCCACGGTTGCGCACGTGGTCGTAGCGCAGCGACGGGGTGAGGGTCACCTGGCCCAGGGTGATGGCGTCCTGTACGTAGGCGCTGTTGGTGTCCACCTTGCCGTGGGGCATGAAGGCCGGCTGGAAATGGCCGTAGTTGTAGTTCCGGGTGTTGTACGTGGCACCGGGCATCCACATGTCCACTTCCCGGGCATGCCGGTGCAGTTCGACGCCGGTAGTCAGCGAGTGCTCCAGCACACCGGTGTCGAACTGCGAGGTGTTACGCACTTCGACGTTGCGGTCCTTGTACTCGGTGTCCATCCTGCGCCCGCCGGTGGCGAGCTGGAAGAAGGCGTTGGGCCCGCGTTCGTCGGTCTGGTCGACGTCGGACTCCGAGTACTTCACCTCGAGGTTGACCCACGGGTTGTCCACCGGCTGGTAGCGGTACTTCACCGACCAGGTGGTGTCGATGGTTTCGCGGTCGGCCAGGAAGCGGCGAATGGCCTGGTCGTAGCCGTAGCGGTCGATGTTGGCCTGGGTGGGGGCGTGGAATAGTTGGTCGACGAATAACGGGTCATGCGCTCGTTCTTCGAGCGCGAGTAGGAGAGGCCGAGGGACTGCTCGTCGGTGAGCTGGACATTCAGCTTGAACAGCCCGCCTTCCAGGTCCTGGGCGCTGTCGGGCAGGCGCTTGGGGTTGATCGGGTACTGGTTGCGCGGGTCGGGCAGCGACGAGGCCAGCTTGAAGTCATCGCCATCGCGCTTGGTCAGGTACACCAGGGCGTCGATGCGGCGGTCCTCGGTGCGACCGAACAGTGCCGAGCTGTACACCTGCTGATGATCGTTGCTGGAGTAGCCGTACTTGACCATGGCGCCGCTGTCGCGACCTTCTTCGAGCAGGTCCGGGGCGTCCTTGGTGGTCATGTTGACACTCCCGCCGAGGCCGCCGAGGCCGCCGTTGCCGACGAAGGGCGAGTGCGGGCCTTTCTCCACTTCGATGTGCTTGATCAGTTCCGGCTCGATGAACATGGTGCCTTGCTGATAGCGCTCAAAGCCGGTCTTGGTGGCGCCATCGACGGTCAGCTGGATGTCCTCGGCGTCGCCCATGCCCCAGATGTTGATCTTCTGTCCGCCGGGCAGCATCGAACCGGCCATCTCCACGCCGGGCAGGGTGCTCAGCAGCGTGGGCACGTTGTTCGCCTGTTCGCGATCGATATCGCGCTGGGTCAGGGTCGAGCGGCCGACGGTGGCGGGGGTGACCTGCTGGCCGTCGCCGACAATGCTCAGGGCGCCAAGCTGGAGGCTGGTGTTGTCGTTGCCGGGAGGCGTGGTCTCGCTCTCCCGGGCCCGGACCACGAAGGTGTTGCCGACCTTGACCAGGGCGAAGCGGCTGCGGGCGAGCAGGCGGGTGATGGCTTCCTCGGCGCTGAACTCGCCGTTGATGGCCGGCGCGGACACATTGCGCAGCAGGTTTTCGTCGAACAGCAATGGCACCTTGGCCTGCTGCGCCACCTGGCTCAGCGACGTGGCCAGCGACTGCGCCGGCAATTGCAACTGCACCGGCGCGGCCTGGGCCTGCAGACTCAGGGCCAGGCACACGGCAAGCAGCGATGGGCGGGCTGGCAACGGCTTGAAAGCTCGAAACATGAATTCCCCCGGAACGGCCAAAGGCCAAAAAAGACGGTGTTGACGGCGCAGTCGGGGAGGAAGACGCGGGGCGGGGAAAACCCTCACCTGCGAATGAAAATATTTCTTACCAAGCTCTTCTGAGACAGAACACGGACCCTGTGGGAGCTGGCTTGCCAGCGATGAGGCTGGCATGGGCAATGATGTTGCCAGGTCTGGCCTAATCGCTGGCAAGCCAGCTCCCACAGGGTTTTTTGGCGCTCCCGTCAGATTACTTGCGCTCGATACGCATCCGCCCGTCCGCCAGCGCCACGGTCTTCACCGGCAGCAACACCGGCAGGGCATTCAGCAGCGCATCCGGATCATGTACATCGAGGTTGCCGGAAACCTTGTATCCGCCCAGCCCCGGATCGGCCAGCAGCACCGCCGCCGGCCGGTACAGCGAGAGCTCGTCCACCAGGCTCGCCAGCTCGCGATTGCGGAACGCCACGTGCCCGCCGCGCCAGTCAGCCACTTCGCCGTCGCTCAAGGCCTGCCGGCTCAGGTCGCCACGGGCCAGGTTGTACACCGCGCGCTGTCGTTCGCCCACCAGCAACGGCTGGCGACGTTCCCCTGGGGTTTCGAAGGCGACCAGGCCATGGGACACGCTGAGCACCAGCTCGCGCTCGCCGCGGCGCAGGTCGAAGGCCGTGCCCACCACCCGCAAGCGCGCAGTGCCGGCATCGACGAAGAGCGGCCGTTCCTTGTCCGGGGCGACGTCCAGATAAACCTGGCCCTGCTCCAGATGCACCAGGCGCCGCTCGGCATCGAAGTCGATGCTCAGGCGTGTGTTGGCATTGAGCTGCAGGCGCGTGCCATCGGGCAGGGTGACGTTGGTGGGCTGTCCGTCCTGGCTGGCCAACTGGCGCTGGACCGAAGTGGCAGGCACGCCGATAGTGCCGGCGAGCAGGGCGCAGACCAGCGCCGCCGCCGTTGCCAGCGCGGGGCGCCAGGACGCGGTCCTGCGTGGCCGCAACTGGACCGGTTTGTCCAGTGCCTTCAGCGCGGCGAGATCGTCCCACAGCTCTTCGAATTGCTGGTAGGCGCGGGCGTGGCCGGGCTGTTCCAGCCACTGCGCGAAGGCCTTGCGCGAGGCCCGCGTGTGGTCGTTGCGGTTGCGCGTGAACCAGCTCGCCGCCTGGGCGTCGAGCGAACGGATGTCCGTTTCAGGTAGGGTCATTCCGGTTGCTCCGCAACGTTGTCACTGTCCAGGCGCTGTTTGCAGTAGAGCAATCCAGCGGCGATGTGCTTTTCCACCATGCTGACGGAAATCCCCATGCGTGCGCTGATCTGTGCCTGACTCAAACCTTCGAAGCGGTGCAGCATAAGGGCTTCGCGGCGGCGCGGCGAGAGTTCGGCCAGGACTATTTTCAAGCGTTCCAGGCGTTGCATGCGCTGCGCTGCAGCCAGGGGATCGGCCGCGCAAGCTTCGCTGGTGCCTGCTTCCCCGCTGTCGGCCTGGTCGTCGATCACCCCATGGCGGACTTTCTGCCGGCGCCAATGATCGCGCAGCAGGTTGCGTGCCATCTGGAACAGGTACGCGCGCGGCTGCTCGACCCGGGCCCTGTCGCGGTAGCCCAGCCATTGGGTGAAGACGTCCTGGGTCATGTCCGCGGCATCGCTGGCGTTATCCATGCGCTTGCGCAGGAAGTGCAGGATATCGGCGTAGAAGCCATGGCAGGTGTCCTGTGCGAAGCGATCGGGTTTGGTGCGCTGCATGCGAACTTTCCAGGAAATGCCGGAAGGGAAAGGTCGCGAATGTTATCGAGAATTATTGCTATTTGCTACTCGATATCAGCGGCGTTTCCGAGTGATCGCCGCCGGCGCTGGAACGTTAAGATCGGCGCTGCCCAGCGGGTGGCTGGTGGCGTCGAAGAAATACAGGGCGATATCCGGCGTGTCCCCGAAGATCCGCATGAAATGCTGTTTCTGGCTGATGATGGCGGCCTCGCTCAACGGCAGGATCGCGATGGCCAGATGAGGCGGCCGGGCCTGCTGGATGGCGTGCAGCAGATGGCGGTCGGCGCGGTCCAGGTGATGGCCGAACAGGCACAGGCCTTCAGCATGGTTGGACAGGGCAGCGTAGCTCCAGGTCAGGTAGTCGGAGCTGCGGATCGCCCTGAGCTTGTGCTCGCTGGTGCATTCGTTGACGAACAGGGGCACGTCCCCCGGCGTGTTGATGGCAAAACCGTCGAGCAACTGGCTGCCAGTGGCGGCGCGCAGGCGTGTACCGCCGTTTTCGGTGCGCAGCAGGTGCAGGCCGCCATGCAGGTAGTGCAGGCGGGTGCCTTGGCCATGGGTGCGGCTGACATCGAAGTGACCATCCTCGTCGAACAGAGACTGGAAGCCTTGCGGGTCATGGCTCATCGCCCAATGGCAGAGCAGGTCGTAGTTGCCGCTGAATATGCTGCGGTAGTTGCGCAGTTCGCTGTTGATCGTGGCGAGGGTGGCCTCGGGCAGCAGTTTCCAGGGGATGTGCACGCTGCGCACGGCATGGATCAGCGCTTCCTTGATCGCGTAATAGCGGTTCAGCGGCGCCGACGAGCCGATCGCCAGCGCGGCATTGACCCGCACCGTGGTGTTGAGGGCGCTGAGCACGGGCTCGAACAGCTCGCTGCCCAAGGACTTGAACAGCGCCTGGTCGCTGACCCCGAGCGGCTTGTTGCGCACCCGCTGGGCGATTTCGAACAGCGAGAAATAGCTGAACGGCCGCCAGATCGCCCGGCTGGCACCATTGCCCAGCAGCAGGCCAGTGCAGGGATGGCGGGCGGCGAGGTCTGGCCAGGAGGCGAGGGAAGCGTCTAGGTCGGCGGTCATGGCGTATCTCGTAGGAATCTGTTGCAAATCGGCAGGGCGGGACTTTAGCACGCCACGGGTTGTCATCCGGGACGGCGACTATGCTTCGGGCCGGTTTTTACAAGGAGACAGCCAATGCGATTGAAGGACATCTGCCTGGGCCTGGCCCTGGTCGGCCTCACATTCCAGATCCAGGCCAGCGACACTGCGGCGCTGGCGAAAGCCCAGGGCATTCCGTATCCCGCCGTTATCGCCCACCGCGGTGCTTCCCATGACGCACCGGAATCCACCGCCGCGGCCTACCAGCTTGCCCGGGACCTTGGCGCCGACTACCTGGAGCTGGATCTGCAACGCAGCCGTGATGGCGTGCTGGTGGTGGTGCATGATGACGACCTGGGTCGCACCAGCGACGTGGCCGAGCGTTTTCCCGAGCGCAAGGCCAGTCCGGTCAGTGCCTTCACCCTGGCCGAATTGAAGACGCTGGATGCCGGCAGCTGGTTCAACCGTGCTTACCCGGACCGCGCGCGACCCACCTTCGCTGGCTTGAAGATCCTCACCCTGGACGAGGTGATGGATATCGCCGAAGCCAATCCGGCGCGCACGCCCGGGCTGTATATCGAGACCAAGGTGCCGAACCAGTTTCCCGGGATCGAACAGGACCTGCAAAAGGCCCTGGAAAAGCGCGGCTGGCTCGATCAGCCCGGGCGGGTAGTGTTGCAGACCTTCGACCGCAACAGCCTGGCCCTGCTGCACAAGGCCATGCCGCAAACGCCGAAGGTCTTGCTGTTGTGGCTGGGCGAGGACCATGTCGAGGCAGCGCCGGGCCAGGCCTTCGCCGAATCCGGCCTGCCCGACAAGGCTGCCTGGTATGCCCGCCAGCAGCCGAAGGACCGTGGCGAATTCGAGCGCTGGCTGGACATCGCCAAACACACGGGCGCCGTCGGCATCGGGCCGTCCACCGCACTCGCCGCCGGCGGCGAGCAGAGTTATGCCGACCTGGCCCAGCCGTGGATGAATCGCATGGCGCATGAAAAGGGCCTGCTGGTGCATGTCTACACCGTCGATGAGCCGGTGGATTTCAAGCGGGTCAGCGAGGCGGGCGTGGATGGCATCTTTACCAACAGGCCGGGTGCGCTGCTGAAATACCATGGCCGACCGGTAGCGCAGGATGAAGCGCTGCTGCTCGGGGCCGGCGGCTGGTAAGCCTCCCTGGAGGCGGCGTAGACTGCGGCCTCCACCTTTTGGGACCCCAGCGTCATGACCTTCTCGCTGCTGCTCGCTGTGCTTGCTTCCGGCTTCATCTACGGCATCACTCCGGGCCCCGGAGTGCTGGCCGTGCTCGGTATCGGCGCCACCCGCGGCCGGCGTGCCGGCGCCGGGTTTCTCTGCGGTCATCTGCTGGGTGATGTGCTCTGGTGCAGCACTGCACTGGTGGCGATCGTCGGGGCGCGGCAGATCGGCAGCTCGGTGTTCGACATCCTTGGCGTGATCAGCGGCCTGTACCTGGGCTGGCTGGGCTGGCGGGCGTTGCGCAGCCAGCCGGGCAATGGCGCCGAGCAGGGCGCGGTACGGCGGCCTTTCTGGCATGGCGTGGTGTTCGGGCTGACCAATCCCAAGGCTTATCCGGTGGCGGTGGCGACCTTCACCGCGCTGCTGTCGAGCCGGGCCGAAGCGCTGGACTGGTCGATGCTGCCGGCGTTGATTGCCCTGAGTTTCCTCGGCGGGCTGCTGGCGTACCTGATTCTGATCGTGCTGGTCGGCGCGCGACAGGTGCGTACCTTGTATATGCGCTATGAACTATGGATTACCCGGGCTTGCGGGGTGATGTTCATCGGGTTTGCGCTGAATGCGCTGATGCATGCCGTACCCGGCTTGATTCCTCGGAAAGGCTGATGGCCTCATCGCTGGCAAGCCAGCTCCCACAGGTCCGGCGGCGCACGCGGTCACTGTGGGAGCTGGCTTGCCAGCGATAGGGCCCTCAAGCACTAAGGAAGATTCGGAACGGGCGCGGCTTTCCCGGCATCCGCTTCCTCCCTCCTGACCCGGTTACGCCACAACCGATAAGCCCGGATTCCCGCCCTGACCGACCCATACAGCAGGTGGTTCTCCATCTCCCGCGCCAGCCCCGAGCGCACCAGCATCCGCAGGAAGGTCCCGCGTGCCCGGGCGATCCCCAGCTCGATGCCGCGGGCCTTGAGGGTGTCGCGCACTTCCCGCAACGCCGCGATGCCGCTGACATCGATGCTGCTCACCGCCTCGGCATCGAATAGCACCGCCTTGGCATCACCTTCGCGCTGTACCGCTTCGAGCAGGCGCATCTTGAAGTAGTCGGCATTGAAGAACAGGATCGCGTCGTCGAAGCGGTACACCACCAGCCCCGGGACGGTGCGCGCGTCCTTGTGCCGGCTGATGTCCACCTGGCCCTCGACCCCCGGCGCCCAGCCCAGCACCGCATCGGTGGGCTGGTAGATGCTGTAGAGCAAACGCAGGATCGCCAGGGTCACGGCGATGATGATGCCCGGCAGCACGCCGACGCCGAGCACGCCGATGGTGGTGAGCACGCAGAGGCACAGTTCGAAACGGCTCAATGCCCAGATCTTGCGCAGCGACTGGATATCGATCAGGCCCCAGCCGGCCATCAGCAGCACGGCGCCCAGCGCCGCCTGGGGAATCCAGGCCATTGGTGCGGTGAAGAACATCAGGATCAGCGCAATCACCAGCGCGGCGACGATGCCCACCAGTTGGCTCTTGCCGCCGACCATGTCGTTCACTGCGGTGCGCGAATCGGCGCCGCTGATGGCGAAGCCCTGGGACACCCCGGCGGCCAGGTTGGACACGCCGAGGGCGACGAATTCATGGTTGGCATTGATCGCATAGCCATGCCGCGCGGCAAAGCTGCGGGCGGTGAGCATGGCGCTGCAGAAGCTCACGGTGGCGATACCCAGGGCGTCGCGCAGCAGGCTTTTCATTTCTTCCAGGGAGGTCTGCGGCCAGGCCAGCTCCGGCATGCCGCCGGGCACATGGCCGAGTACCGCGACACCATGGTTGTCGAGGCCGAAGACGCCGGCGATCAGGGTGAACACCGCCACCGTCACCAGCGCCGCCGGCAGTTTCGGGTAGCGGCGCGGCAGCCAGATCAGCAAGGCCAGGGCCGCCAGGCCGATGCTCAGGGTCAGCCAGCGGATCTCGTCGAGGCGCTGGAAGAAATTGATCATGGCGAGGATGAAACCGCTGCCTTCGATCTTGAACCCGACCACCTTGCCCAGTTGCCCGGCCAGCAGGCTCAGGCCGATACCGTTGAGGTAGCCGATCAGGATCGGTCGCGAGAAAAAGCTGGCGATGAAGCCGGCCCGGGCCACCCCGGCGGCGATCAGCATCAGGCCGACCAGCACCGTGACCACCACCGACAATTGCAGCAAGCGATCAGGGTCGCCCATGGCCAGTGGCGCGATGGCCCCGGCGACCATGGCGCAGGTGGCAGCGTCGGGCCCGACCATCAGTTGTCGGGAACTGCCCACCAGGGCGTATACGATCATCGGCAGGATGCACGCGTACAGGCCGACCTGCGGCGGCAGGCCGGCGATCTGCGCGTAGGCGATGGCGATGGGAATCTGGATGGCGGCCACCGACAGGCCGGCCTGCACGTCCGCGCGCAACCACTCGCGCCGGTAATGCAGCAGGTTGGCCAGGCCCGGAAGCCAGCGGGAAAGAAACATGTTCAGGTCCTTTTGATGTATCTGACAGACGCTAGCGCAAAAGCCCGGCACCCGGCGCTTCGGGGAGAAGGTCGGGAGGGATTGGGCATTTGGCCAGCATCGTAACCGCTAGGGAGGGCAAGGCCAACCAAAGGAGGGTGTTCTTTCGGGCCCTATCGCTGGCGAGCCAGCTCCCACAAACCCTGTGGGAGCTGGCTTGCCAGCGATAGGGCCCGAAAGATCAATACATCACTCAGCCCACTCAGGATCCCCGGTAAACACCACGGTCAACCAGCGATCCGGCCCTTCACCACCAATGGCCTCGCCGATCTCGTCGCGCCAGGCGTCCCATTCGGCGATGTTCCGCGCCGGCATGGTCCTGGGCACGATGAAGTACAGCTCGATCTCCCGCGAGCGCCCGACCTTCGCAACGTAGGCGCGATACGACAACATGGCGTGCCGCTCGACGAACGCTTGCGCCACGTCGTCCACATGCTGCTTGAGGTCACCCGGGGTGACCAGGAACATATCCGCCAGTGCCTGGCGAATCACCGACAGCGGCAGCGGAATGATCACCAGGCACACCAGCCCCAGCACCGCCGGGTCGATATAGGGCGAGATCCACTCCCACTGCGTGCCCTGCACCGCAATACCCACGCAGAACGCGATCAACAAGGCCGCCGTGATACTCGCCGACATGACCCAGCCCTTGACATCCATGCGCACGAAGTCCGAGCCGATCCGCCGGTTGGCCCGGGCCTCCAGCACGGCGATGGTCAGGCAGGCGATCACCGTCAATACGGCATAGATCAGCGCCAGGCCGAACTCCAGGTCGCGCCCGCCTTCGAGCAGGCTGAGCACGGCGTTGATCAGTGCATAGACCGCCACCCCGGTAAGCAGGATGCCGTTGAGCGCCAGGACCATTGGCTCCAGGTGCCAGAAGCCCATGGTGAAGCGCTCGCGCAGCTTGCGCGACAGGTGCGCACTGCGGGTGTGGGCGGTGATCAGCCGCACCACCACCAGCGATAGCCCGCTCATGCTCGCGTCGACCATCGAGTAGACGCCGTCGAAGACGATCGAGAACGAGCCCGAAGCGAGGCCGAAGCCGATGCCGATCGCGGCGATGAACAGGGTGACGGCAATGGACGTACGCAATACGCCCTGCTCGTCGTTCAAATCGAAAAACCTGGTTGCCACCACGGGCCTCCTCAATAAGACGCCGGGCCGTCAGACCCGGAATTGCTCCATCAGCGCCTGCTGCTGGTTGGCCAGGCGATTCAGCGCCTGGCTGATACGTGCGGACTCGTCGGCCTGCCCGGACAACGACTCGGTGACATCGCGGATCCCGGCGACATTGCGATTGACCTCCTCGGCCACGGCGCTCTGCTCTTCGGCGGCGGAGGCGATCTGCAGGTTCATGTCGCTGATCACCGTGACCGCCTCGCCGACCCGTTGCAGCGCCGGTACCGCCTGCTCCATGCGGGTCACGCTGTCCCGCGCCTGGCGCTGGCCGTCGTGCATGGCCTCGACCACGCCCCGGGTGCCGCCCTGCAAAGCTTCGATCACCTGGCGGATTTCTTCCACCGAGACCTGGGTGCGTTGCGCCAGGTTGCGCACTTCGTCGGCGACCACGGCGAAACCACGCCCGGCCTCGCCAGCCCGGGCCGCCTCGATGGCGGCATTGAGGGCCAGCAGGTTGGTCTGTTCGGCAATGGCGCGAATCACCTCCAGCACCGAGCCGATCTGCTCACTGCGTCCGGCCAGGGCCTGGACCCGCTCCATGGCCAGGTCCATGTCGGCGGCGAGCTGGTCGATGGCCTGGCGGGTATGGCCGATCAGTTCCAGGCCTTCGCGGCTGGCCTGGTCCGCACCGCGCGCGGCATGGGCCGCCTGTGCAGCGTTGTTGGCGACATCGTGGGCGGTGGCGCTCATTTCGTTGGCGGCGGTGGCCACCTGTTCGATCTCGCGCTGCTGTTGCTGCATGCCGCCGCTGGTCTGGCTGGCGATGGCGGCGGACTGGTCGGCGGTGCCACGGGCCTCCTGCAGCGAGCCTTTGACCTGCACGATCACCGGTTGCAGCTTGTCGAGGAAACGGTTGAACCAGCCGCTCAACTGGCCCAGTTCGTCATCGCGGGAATAGTCGAGGCGCTGGGTCAGGTCGCCGTCGCCGCTGGCGATTTCGCGCAGGCGCTCGGCCACCGCGAGGATCGGCCGGGTCACGCCACGGGCGGTCAGCCAGATCAGCACCAGCCCGGCCAGGGCGGTGACCAGGGCGATCAGCAGGTTGCTCAGGTTGGCGCTCTGGTTGCTCGCGGCGAGGCGCTGGTTGAGCTGGATGGCCGGGGCTTGTAGGACGCTTTGCGGCACTTCCAGCAAGACCTGCCAGGGTGTTGCGTCCGGGATCGGCGAGAAGGGGCGGGCAATGCGCATCAGTCCGTCTTCAACGGACTTCGGTGCCTGCTTGCTCAACTGCGAGGCATCGGCGCTGTGCCCGGCCAGCAGCCCGGCAGGGCTGACGATACTGACCTGGCCCTGGCCCTCGTAGACTTCCTCGCGCCCTTCGAGGGCCAACTGTTGCAGGTTGTCCAGGCCGATATCCAGGCCGACCACGCCGACCACCTTGCCCTGGTCCAGCAGCGGCAGGGCGATGCTGGTCATCAGCACCTGCTTGCCGTTGACCTCGTCGAAGTACGGGTCGAGCACGCAGGCCCGGGCGGTTTCCAGTGGGCAGGTCAGCCAGCGGTTGTAGGGCGAGCCGTTGGCGCCGAGGTTGGCGTCGGCGAGCATGGATTCGGGCATGGCTTCCGATTCCAGCTCGCCGGCGGCATTGCGCGACCAATACAGGGAAAAGCGCCCGCTGTCGTTGCTGCCTTGCTCGGCCTGCCCTATGAAGCGGGCGTCCTGGTGGTCGAGGGCATCGGGCTGGAACACCAGGTACAGGCCGATCAGGTCGCGGTTACCGGCCAGCGCGGTGCGGGCCTGCGTGACCAGGGCGCTGCGCAGGTCGCCGTCGCCGCGCTCGCGCAGTACCTGGGCCAGGCGGGCGAAGCCGTTGCCATATTGGTACGCATCCATGAAATAGCGCTGGATGCGTAGCGCCTGGGTCTCGCCATGGGCCTGCAGGCGCAGGCGGGCGTTGTGATCGAGCAGTTCGGTATTGGCCTGGAACACCTCGGCCGCACTGCGCCGCGACTGGGTCAGCGACGTGACCGCCAGGACGATGACGATGGCCAGCAGGCACAGGCCGGCGAGCAGGATGATCTTCCACTGGATGGACAGGCGGCGCGGGAGCATGAGGGGTTTCCTTCTCGGTCATGAAGCGCGCCCGCGGTCCGCGCGGGCGCGTTCGACGGGCGGTCTCACTCGGCGATGTAGCTGGGCGGCGCGACCCGGAACGACTTGGTCAGCCAGCCCAGGTACAGCACGCCGGCCGCCGCCCAGACCCCGCCGAACAGCAGCGAATGCTCGTTCAGGTCGAGCCAGAGCAGGGCGATGATGCAAAAGCCGATGGTCGGCAGGATCAGGTGCTTGAGCTTGTTGCCCAGCCCCTGCTTCATGCCCTGGCGAAGGTAGCAGTGGTTGATGACCGCCAGGTTGACGAAGCTGAAGGCGACCAGCGCGCCGAAGTTAATGATCGAGGTGGCGGTGACCAGGTCGAAGAAGATCGCCGACAGCGAGATCAGGCCGACCACGATGATGTTCAGCACCGGTGTCTTGTAGCGCGGATGCAGGCGGGCAAACAGTCCGTGCGGAATCACCTTGTCGCGGCCCATCACATAGAGCAGGCGCGAGACGCTGGTCTGCGAGGCCAGGCCCGAGGCGATGGTGTTGATCACCGTGCAGGCGATGAAGATCGACTGGAACAGCTTGCCGCCGACATACAGGGCGATTTCCGGCAGGGCCGCTTCGTGGTCCTGGAAGCGCTCCATGGTCGGGAAATAGGCCTGGATGAAGAACGAGATCAGGATGAACACCGCGCCGCCGATCAAGGCGGTGAGGAAGATCGCCCGCGGGATGACTTTCTCCGGCTGGTGGGTTTCTTCCGAGAGGGTGGTCACCGCGTCGAAGCCGAGGAAGGAGAAACACAGGATGGTCGCCCCGGCCATGAGCGCGCTGAGCTGGGTCTTGTCATCGCTGAACGGGATCAGCGTCCATGGGGTGCCCTGACCTTCGCCCTGGCCGAGGCCGCGCAGGCACAGGTAGACGAACACCGCCATGATCACCAGTTGCACGCCGACGAACAGCACGTTGAAGTTCGCCACCAGGTTGATGCTGCGGATATTGATCAGGGTGATCAGGGTGACGAAGGCGGTGACCCAGACCCAGCCCGGCACCTCGGGGAACATCGCGCCCAGGTAGAGCTTGGCCAGCAGGGCGTTGACCATCGGCAGCAGCAGGTAATCCAGCAGCGACGACCAGCCCACCAGGAAGCCGACATGCGGGTTGATCGCTTTTTGCGTGTAGGTGTACGCCGAGCCGGACTGCGGGAAGTGCCGCACCAGCACGCCATAGCTCACGGCGGTGAAGAGGATGCCCAGCAGGGCCAGGATGTAGGCGCTGGGAACGTGCCCGGCGGTGAGGCCGGAGACGATGCCGAAGGTGTCGAACACGGTCATGGGCGTGAGGTAGGCCAGGCCGATGATCACCACCTGCCACAGGCGCAGGGACTTGCGAAGTTGCAGATTGCCGTGGGTGCTGTGCTCAGGCTGCATGCGGGCGCTGCTCCTGGTGTGGGACCACGGACGGGGTTTGCAACGGGCACGACAGGGTCGAACGGGTGGGCTCCATGTTGTTCACCTTTTATGTTGGAGCTGGAATGGGCGCGGGCGAGGCGCCGGTGTCACTGGCAAGGACCGGACCGGTAAAACGAGCGTGCAGGTACGACGCGCGCGGGCGTCAGGGGGCGGCGCTGCTTGTTCTTGGGGTATCGGACGCTGGGCAAGGTGGGAAAAATAAGAAACGATTGGGGTGGGGTGCGTCAAGTAAATCGTTACATTATTTTTCTTTGATGGGGTTTTATCGACTTTTTTGGCGTTTTAGGAAGGGTTTACGACGGTTTCTGTCAGTTGTTCGATTTTGCTGTCCATAAAAGTTTACGTTTTGTAGGGCGATTTACTACAGGGCGCCTGTGTTCCATGCCGGCGATTGAGAGGACTCAAGCGGCGACCACTGAGAGCTCTCACATCGGGGCAACTGATCCAGGGGCTGTTTTCGTCGTTATGAGCGATGACGGGGTAATCGAGCTAGCAGTGAGAGGCAGACTGGTATGTCAGAAAGATCCGAGATTCTGGATCAATGAGCAAGAAAGGCTACAGACCAGAAGGAGTCTTTGGCGGGGCATAGCGCAGGGAATCTGGAGCGGGTGAAGGGAACAGCACCCGGTCACCAACTCGTTTATTACGAACATTTTTTCCGATCCAGACGTCACGGAATGGACTCGATTGTGGACTCAAGTCTTCGGCCTGGTCAACGCAGGCCGTTGAGGGTGATCCAAAGCGAGCCAAGCACATCCATCAACAGCCAGAGCAACGGATTTCATTCCGAAGTCTATCCGTCTACTGGCACATCACGCCACAGGCCGCAATGGACAGGCGAGCTACGGCCTCAACGGACCGGCTAGTCATCGACCGGTGAGGCCTCGTCTTTCACTCGCGCGAGGAACCGCTTCATGGGCTCCGAGGGTTCGCCCCGGCGGCGCAGCAGGTAGGTAGAGAGCATCGGTGGGGTGCCGGTCAGGGGACGAATGGAGATGTCCGGGCGCTGTAGCGTCTGCACCTGCGAGGCGATGGCGAAGCCGATGCCGTAGCCGGCGCCGACCAGGGTCAGCATCACGCCCAGGCTGGTCACTTCATCGACCAGCTTGAGCGGCGTGCCTGCGTCCTGCAGCATCGCTTGAATCTGATGGCGGCAGCCCGATCCCGATTCGGGATGGCACAGAACCAGCGGGAACTTCAAGGCTTCGGCCAGCGGCACCTGGACGTGTGCCAGCAAGGGATGGCGTGCGGGCACGATCACCGACAGCGGATCGGTCCACACCGGCTCGGCGACGAGCCCATCATGCACCGCGTTCGACAACGCAAAGCCGATGTCCAGCAGATCGTTGTGCAGCATCTTGAGCTGCTGCACGAACGGCAACTCGAAGACGCGAATCTCCAGCTCGGGTTCATCCTCGCGGCTGCGCGCCAGCAAGGTAGCGATGCGGGGCTGCGCCAGGCTGTCGCAGATGGCGATGCGCAGATGGCCTTGGTAGCCCTGCGCCGCGGCCTTGGTGCTCTTGACTGCCTGCTCCACGGTAGCCTGCACGCGCCGGCATTCGCCGAGGAACACCTGGCCGGCCCAGGTCAGCCGCGTCAGGCGTGTGCTGCGGTCGAACAACTGTACACCGAGCTGGCTTTCCAGGTCGCGCATCGCACGCGACACAGGCGATTGCTCGATGCCCAGACGCTCGGCTGCACGGGCCAGATGCAGTTCTTCCGCAACTGCGACGAAGTAACGCAGCAATCTGAAATCCAAGGCCGCCTCCTGTCTGTCTTCTTCTGGTTCAGCCTATCGGACGCCAGCATCTCCTTCCGCATCCCGTCAGCACCTCCTTCGGTGGCATCGCGTCAAAGCCTCATGCCCGCACGGTGCGCCGGGCACGGCGCGCAGGCGCTCACGTTTGCTGGAGTCCGCGATCGGTGCAGCCGATGACGTCACGCCGGCGTCAGGGCGAGCATGCCGATGCAGTTGGGTGTCTTTCGGGTCACCCCGATCGCCTCCCAGATCGGTCACGAAGTCCGGTTCTAACACGCCCGGACTTCTGCGCAGCCGCCATCACCTGGGCGACGCGCCGGTAGGCCCGCTTGGCGGTCGCCGCGCATGAAGTCCTTGGGCTGCGGATGACGCTGCGCCGAAGCATGCAGCCACTGCGCGAGCTGCTCGTCGCTCATGCGTTCGTCTTTCCAGAACACGCTGCGGTCGGCAGTGATGGACAGGGTAGCCGAGTCGGGCTTGATCGACTTCACTCCACTCAGACAACACAATAATGACAATCTGGCAATTTTCCGATAAGGCAACACCGACGGGATAACCGGACTTGCTTGGACACTCGCCCCCCGTGGCCACGACAGAAGGTCGGACGGCGGCGACTGGCAAGCCTCTGTGACCGGCATCGCCGCCGGGAAGCGCTCATGCAGTTCCCTAAAGCCAGAGGAATGGACTCCACTTTCTGAGGAGAAGTCCATGAACTTACGCCATCTTCGCTGTTTCATCGCCGTGGCCGAGGAGTTGCACTTCGGCCGGGCGGCGCGGCGGCTGCATGTGGAGCAGTCGCCCCTGTCGCGCACGATTCGCCAACTGGAGGCAGGCCTGGGCGTGATGCTGTTAGAGCGCACGCCGCGCGGCGTGCGCCTGACCCCGGCCGGCCAGGTGTTCCTGGAGGAAGCCCGGCGCGTGCTGCTGACCCTTGAGCAAGCCCAGACCAAGGCGCGGGCGGTGGCAGCGGGACACCGGGACACCCTGCGCATCGCCTTGGCCGGCGGCGTCGGGCGGACCCGGCTGTCGGCGCTGCTCGCGCTGTGCCGGGAGGAGGCGCCGGAAGTGGGCATCCGGCTGTTCGAGGCGCCGCTGTCGCAGGTGGTGGGCGGGCTGGGCAACGACCTGTACGACGCGGCCTTTGCGATGGCCGGCGAGATGGCGGCCGGGATGGTCGCCAAGCCGGTGTGGCAAGACCCGCTGGTGGTGGCCATACCCGCGCGGCACCCCTTGCTGGCGCACAAGCGGGTGCCGCTGGACGAGGTGATGAGCTACCCGCTGGTGCTGTGCCACCCGCAGGTGTGTGAGGAGTGCAGCCGGCAATGCGAGCGCCTGCTGCGCCGGGTGGAGACACCGCCGGTCGTGGCCGAGTACGTGACGACCCACTCGCTGATGCTGGCCCTGGTGGCGGCCGGCTATGGCGTGGGATTTTCCAGCGCGGCGCACGTGGCGGCACGCCGGCAGGCGGACGTGATCGTCCGACCGTTGGATGAAGACTCGGCAGCGCTGACGACCTACCTGCTACATCCCGAGGGCGCGATGTCGGAGCCGCTGCGCCACTTCATCGACCGTGCGCAGCGTGTCGGCCATACGCCGTTGGATACGCAACGGCTCGCATGAGGCTGCCTCAGGCGGGTTGACCGATTCCATTTTGGTCAAACGCCAGACCTGTTTTGTCATAGCGGGATTCCATCGCCGCGGTGCACTCAGGCCTTGCTCGCGCTTGTCGTTGGCATTCTGCGAGCAACTTCGCATGCCCAACGTGGCGCGTCACAGCGAAGACGCGAGGCGCAACAGTGCTTGCCATATGCGCATCGGCTCTGGCGTGTTGAGCTGATCGCGCTTTACTGGGCCTCTTTCCCTGCAAAGACTTTGGCCTGGTTATCCGGGTCAGGCATGGTGCCCGCGAATGACGCTGGTGACAGCGTGTTCGCGGCTTGCGAATTGTGAGTGATGGTGCCATGCGCAGCAAGGCGCGCATCTCGCAACGAAACCGGCAGCATCAACGATGCCACGGTCTTCGCCGCTTCGCCATCTGCTCGTTTCGCCCGGAGAGTCCACAGCCACACACGCCGCCTGTACGGCGGGTGCGCGTGCCTGGACTCGGTTCGATGACGAAAGGAGGCGCGCGATATGCCGAAGTCGAGCAGCCTGGCCGATGGCGCCAAGACCTACTACCGCCCGGTCGAGGCGGCAATCCGCTGGAGTGGATTGCTGCGCTTCGAGCTGCGCATCCTGGCGACCTTGGGAGGGCGGCCTCTGCCGGAGGCAACGGAGTTTCCGCGCTGGCCGATGCTGCGATTGAACACCGAAAGAATCTTCGATGCGCTGGCCCACGGCGAGATGCGGTATGGCAAGGAGGGCTTGGTGCGGGAGACGCAAAGCTTCGCGATGGACGACCCGTCGCTGACGGTGCGCCACGTCGATCTGAAAGCCTGGATGGCGCACCACTACCCCGGCGAGAGACCGGCGTTTCTGTTCGATGAGATCGAGCGAGCGCTTCACCCGGCGATCAGCCTGGACACCGTGGGCGCATTGCTGGCCGAGCGGGAAGCGATCAAGGCGCGGCTGGTGGAACACCTGGGCATGCACCAGACGCTGCGCGCCGAGCACGAGGCGCTGCTGAAAACGCACGCCGCCTGCGCGGCCGACACGGGGCGTGCGAAAACGCTGGGGCCGCGCAGCGAATCGACCTACCTGAACATCGTGGGCGGATTACTGACGCTGCTGCTGGGCAAGTCGCCCAGCGGCACGCCGTATTCCAGCTTCCTGACGCAGGAGGCCATCATCAGCGCGATGGTGGCGCACCACGGCAACGCGATGGGCATCACCGAGCGCACCCTGCAGGCCAAGTTCGCACTGGCTCGACGCAATCTGCAGAGCACAACTTCCTGAGCGACACCAGACCGTATCTGCGGTCGTGGAAACCGCATTTGCGGTGTCTTTCCTCAACGCGGCGTTCTTAATTCGAGTCATGCCAATCAGCGCCACTGAGCGTTAAGGAGACCCTCATGTCTTCGCAGACCACCACCGCCACGGCGGCACCGACCGAACACCGCATCCTGCGCCGCGCCGAGGTCGAGGCCAGGACCGGCTTCAAGCGCGCGCACATCTACAGCCTGATGAAGAAAGGCAAGTTCCCCAAGGCGCTGCGCCTGGGCGTGCGCGCGGTGGGCTGGGACTCGGTGGAGATCGAACAGTGGATCGCCGACCGCCTCAAAGAACGCGCCTGACGCTTCTTCTCGGTTCATGCCATTCGACGAGGAGAAGCTCATGCAGGTGGTGTCCATCATTTCGACCAAGGGCGGCGTGGGCAAGACCACGACGGCGGCCAACCTGGGCGGCTTCATCGCCGACGCCGGGCTGCGCGTGCTGCTGCTGGACCTGGACGTGCAGCCCACGCTGTCGAGCTACTTCACGCTGGACCTGCGCGCGCCCGGCGGCATCTACGAGATGCTGGCCTGCAACGAACGGCGCATCGAGCACCTGGTGTCGCGCACCGCGATCGCGGGCCTGGACCTGGTGCTCTCCAACGACGACCGCGGCGAGCTGAACACGCTGCTGCTGCACGCACCGGATGGACGCCTGCGACTGCGCCATTTGCTTCCCGTTTTCCGCACGCACTATGACTTGCTGCTGGTCGACACCCAGGGCGCGCGCAGCGTGCTGCTGGAGATGGCGGTGCTGGCGTCCGACCTGGCGCTGTCGCCGGTGACGCCGGAAATCCTCGCGGCGCGCGAGCTGCGGCGCGGCACGCTGCAACTGATCGAGGGCATCGCACCGTATCGCCACCTGGGCATCGAGCCACCGCCGCTGCGCCTGCTCATCAACCGTGTGCATCCGGTGTCGTCGAACGCGCGGCTGGTCCAGCAGGCGCTGCGACAGGTGTTCCAGGAACAGGCCGGCGTGCAGGTGTTGGGCACCGACGTGCCGGCCATCGAGGCCTATCCGCGCGCTGCGACACGAGGATTGCCGGTGCATCGGGTGGAGTACCGGCAGCCGGCGGGGCGCACGGCGCCCGCGGCGCTGGAGACCATGCGCACGCTGGCCGGCGAGCTCTTCCCCGCGTGGCGGGAGCGCTTCGCGCTGGTCACCGGCCGAGCCGATGCGGGAGGGGCCGGCCATGGCGAGCGCGCATGAACTGGCGCGCGGCCGTGAACGGCTGCGCGCACTGATCGAGTTCGCGTTGGACGAAGGCTGGCGCGTGGTGCGCACGTCCGGCGGGCACCTGAAATTCACGAAACAAGGCTGCGCGTCGATCCACACCAGCCGGACTGCGAGCGACCACCGTGCCGACCGCAATGCCCGCGCGCAGCTTCGCCGCGCCGACCGGCAAGCGCAGGAGAACGGCCGTGGCTGAGCTGACGCCGCAGGACATGGCTGCCAAGCTGCTGGCCACCGGCTTCGAGCGCGGCGGCCCTTCGGCCGCGACCTTGAGCGACCCCATCGCCGACACCCCGATGGTGGTGACGCTGGACCAGTTGCGGCCCTACGACCACGACCCGCGCGTGACGCGCAACCCGGCCTATGCGGAGATCAAGGCGTCCATCCGCGAACGCGGGCTGGATGCACCCCCGCGATCACGCGCAGGCCGGGCGAGGCGCACTACATCATTCGCAACGGCGGCAACACGCGGCTGGCGATCCTGCGCGAGTTGTGGAGCGAGACCAAGGAGGAGCGCTTCTTCCGCATTGCGTGCCTGTTCCGCCCGTGGCCGGCGCGCGGCGAAATCGTGGCGCTGACCGGGCATCTGGCCGAGAACGAGCTGCGCGGCGGGCTGACCTTCATCGAGCGGGCCTTGGGCATCGAGAAGGCGCGCGAGTTCTACGAGCAGGAAAGCGGCCAGGCGCTGTCGCAGAGCGAACTCGCGCGGCGGCTGACTGCCGACGGCTACCCGGTGCCGCAGTCACACATCAGCCGCATGAACGATGCGGTGCGCTATCTGCTGCCGGCGATCCCGACGCTGCTGTACGGCGGATTGGGCCGGCATCAGGTGGACCGGCTCGCGGTGCTGCGCAAGGCGTGCGAGCGCACCTGGGAGCGGCGTGCGCTGGGCCGCGCCGTGGCCGTGGACTTCGCCACCTTGTTTCAGGACGTGCTGACGCAGTTCGACACACAGCCGGACGACTTCTCGCCGCAGCGGGTGCAGGACGAGCTCGTGGGCCAGATGGCCGAGCTGCTGGATGCGGACTACGACACGCTGGCGCTGGAGATCAACGACAGCGAAAGCCGCCAGCGTGCGCTGACCAGCGAACCGGCGGCGCCTGTCGTGCCTGCTGCTCCTTCCGCGCCGGTCTCCGCGCCTCGGCAGCCATCCGTCTCGTCTGTGACGCGCGACGCCACGCCGGTCGCGCCTGCGGCGCCAGCAGCGACACCGCCTGCATCGCCCGAAGCGCCGGAGGACCAGCACGGGCAACGCGACGAGCGCCTGCAAGGGCACATCGTGACACCGGCACCGACCACCGAGCGCCTGCAGTCCATCCAGCGGATGGTCGCGGACCAGCTCGGCGACAAGCTGCCCGACTTCGAGGCCGATGCGCTGCGTGCGATCCCCGTGCAGGTCGGCGGGCTCTATCCCATCTCGGACGTCTGGTACGTCGAGCCGGCGCTGGACGTGCCGGATCGCCTGCGCGTGCACATCGCGCAGTTGGCGCGCGAGATCGCCGGGGAAGCGGCGGTGGCCGACCACATCGAAGCCAGCGATGGCGGCATCGGCTTCGTCTGCGCGGCGCCGGCCGTGGGCCAGGCGAAGACGCTGCCGGCGTTCGCGCGTGCGGTGCTGATCCTGCTGCACGCGCTGAGCACCGCGCCGGCACCCGCGACCGGGCTGGACGGCGCGCGGCTGGCCGATGACCTTGGGCCGCTGCTGCATGGCCACGGCGGCTCGGCCACACGCCTGAGCGATGCTGCGCTGGTGAAGCTGTTCCGTCTGCTGCGCCTGGCGCGCCGGCTGCTGGATCTGGAAGCCGGCGTAGCGAGCCAGGATTCCTGAGCGCAGGAGGCTCCCGTATGTCGGCACCGCACCCGCTCAACCAGGCCGTGATCGCCCAGGCCCTGCATGACCTGCGCAACGGCCAGTTGCGCCGCTGCAAGGCCATGGGCTTCGGCGAGGAGGAGCTGGATGCGCTGAAGCACCCAGAGCTCGTGAGCATGCTGGTGAATGCCACGGTGTCGTGGTGTTCGGTGTCGGTGAACCGGGAAGTGTTGAAGCGGCTGCTGAGCCAGGTGCACGACGTGGAGCGGGAGATCGCCACGGTGGACCGCATGCTGCGCCTGGGGGCGAGCACGGAGATGGTCAGCAGGTTCTACGGCCTCACGCATCAGGAAGTGGCGCTGCGCCGCGACATCCTCGGGCTGCCCAAGCGCAAGGGCCGGCATCCGGTGCTCGACGAGGCGCAGGACGTAACCTTGTGGGAGCACTGGAAGGCCGGCGTCGCCGAGCGCCATATCGCCCTGACCGACGACATGGCGATGCTGGCGCTGACCATGGACCTGGCCGAGGCGCTCAGCCTGCCGATGTCGGTGGTGTGGGCTGCGATACGAAACTGGATCGACGAGGGGCTGGTGTAGCCATGACCACGGGCAGCGCACCACGGCGCGATGGCCCGGTTGCGCTGTCGGCGTTGTTCGACGAGGCGCTGCGGCACCTTGAGCCGAAGGAACCGGCGCAGGGCACGGCGCCGAGCCAGGACGGCTTTCTCTACAGCGGCAACCGGCACGAGAGCGTGCCGCGCAGGCTGTTCCTCGACCGACGCCTGACGCCGCTGGAGCGCAACGCCTGGCAGGTGTTCCGCCTGCAGCTCAACGACGATGGCGTGACCGCCTTTCCCACCTACGACCAATTGCGCCCCTACCTGGCCTCGATGCCCTGCGCGGCACAAGCCTCGCACGAGACCGTGGCGCGCGCCCTGACGCTGCTGCGGCTGACGCGCTGGCTGAGCCTGGTGCGACGACGGCGCGACCCGAAGACCGGCCGCATCCAAGGCAACCTCTACGTGCTGCACGACGAACCGCTGTCGCCCTTCGAGGCGATGCAGCTCGATGCCGACTACCTCGGCCTGGTCAGCCAGGCGCTGACCCATGCCGCCAAGGCGGTGCAGATCGTGGGCATGAACACGCTCAAGGAGATTGCCGAAGACCCGCTGCTCAGCGGCCGCACGCTGCCGACCCGCCTGCAGGTGCTGGCGCAGCGCATGGCGCTGCATGGCTGGACGACGCCAGGTTATCCACAGGAGGGTGCGGACCACGAATCCGAAGAAGGCCAGGAAGCCCTTCTTCGGAATGCTGCGCGCCCGTCTTCGGAATCCGAAGCAGGGCCGAAACCCGCGCCGGATAGCTCTCTTCGGATTCCGAAGGAGGACCGTACAGTACGTAATGATCGGATAAATGAAGTACGTACAGTACCGCGCGAGGGCCTTGCAGAACCTGCGACTGCCCGAGCGTTTCCTGCGCTTGAAGGATGAGCAGCAGGCCGGCGCGCTGGTGGCCCTGCAGCAGGTGGACGAAGCGCAGCGGCAGGCCGTTCTCGACGAGTGGGCGGCACGCTGCCACAACAGCGCGGTGCGCAACCCGGCCGGCTACCTGTTCGGCATCATCCAGAAGGCGATCCGCGGAGAGTTCAAGGCGTGGCGGGCACCGACGCAGCAGCGCCGCTCGCGCCGCGAGCTGCGGGGCCCGCGTGATCGTCGTCGCCTTCGGCCTCCCGCCCAGCCGACCCCGAGGTGGCGCGCGCCTACCTCGCACGGCTGCGTTCAGCCTTGCGCGATCCCTGAGCTATCCCCAGGGGATAGACGGAACAGGTCGCCTTCCGTGGGGTGATCCGGTCAGGTCGCGGCTTCGTCTTCTTCCGTTTCCCGCCAATAGGCGTAGTTGAACAGTGCATCCAGCTCCGTGAAGTCGTCCAGGCCCAACGATCGTCTGACCGTATCGGCATGCCCGCAGTACCTTGCGTAGCTTTCCGCACTGACGTTCTGCTTGGTTGGATGCAGTGGGTAGTCCCGGATGCCGGCGAGCGCCAGTCCCGACACCGCGTTCTGGTTCATCACGGCGAACCGCTTGTTGTCCAGCGCGTGCAGAATCTCAGTCAGCAGGTTGATGCCTGCTCCGGTGATGGCGCCGAAATGTCCATGTAGAACGGTAAACGCTTCGGCAGGCGAGAGGTTGCGCCGGTCAAGGATGTCCGCCACTGCGGCCACGAACTGCCCTGGGTGGTTGGCGATCCGGCTCTTGCCGCGGTGCAGCCCGCCGGAATGGAACAGGCCGATCAGCGCGTCGTAGTGACTCGGAAAGTCCCGCCTGGCATTGCTGCTCAGGGCCGCCAGCTCTGCCAGCCTGCGCCTTGCCTTGCGCAGGTTTCCCTTGCGGCCGGTTTTCTGCGCAGTGAATCCATGCGCTGAATCGTCGCTTTTCATCAGCTCCAGGAGGTCGGCCAGGATCGTGAAGTCCGGCCCCTCGGTTCGGCTCGCCTTCTGCGCACGCTTCTTGGCCACCTTCCGGCAAGTGTCGTGGATGATGTATTCCCGCTCGTAGGCATCAATCCGGGGCTTGGTCGCTGGCACGAGAATCCTGTCCGCGACCAACGCATCGAGGTGTCGCGTGACCGATGCCATCAGCGCGCCGCTCGCGTCGTCGACCAGGGCCGATGCCTCGTAGTTGCCGTAGAAGCCTCCGTGGGTGAGGTTGGCCGAGCCGACGATCACCGAGCATTGCTTGCCGTTCTGGAAGGCGTAGATCTTCGGGTGGAAGGTGTCGCTGGCGTTGCTGAGATACAGGATGAGCGCGTGCTTCTCGGCCAGCGCCAAGAGCTTTCGGAGTGCTTCGGGTTCGGTCAGGTAGAAGTCCAGACCTATCGCAAACCTGGCCTTCAATCCCCTTTCGAGCGCCTTGCGCAAGGGCTTCAACAAGTCGCCGAGGGCCGAGGTCTTCGCGAAGGCCACCAGGCATTCCAGGCGTTCCGCCCGCTTCAGCAGCTTCTCGACCACGTGGCCGTGCCCGTGCTCTTCCGCGTTCAGCAGCAACTGAACGGCTTTTCCATCCTGCATGTTTCCCCTCGTTCTTCTGCACAGCAACCCCAGGTGCGCTGTGCCGCTAGTCATTGTCATGGTTCACGCCTCGACATCAAGACTCGATGGCTCAAGACCTATCCCCAGGGGATAGCCGGCACACACAGCCTTCTGCGCGGAACAAACCGGGCGCGCATGGGCTGCGGTTTGTTGACTGACAGCCTTCCGGCCGATGCCGATGCTGGCGACTCGCCAATTCACCGCGAGTCGCTCCCATGGCCAACGAACGCACAGAACCTCTGCAACTGAATCTCGGATCGCTGCGCAGCGCGATGTCGCTGACGCTGCACACGCACCACGCTTCGCGCATCTGGCACGGCCGTGCGCCGACGGAGGGGCGCGCCGGCATCATCGGACTCAACGGCTTCATCAGTGCGATGAACAAGATGAAGCGCGGTTCCGAGCAGGACGATCCGTACTCCGATTTCTGGATGCTGCGTATCGAAGACAAGCTGGAGCAGACCAAGAGCACGCTGCAGGCGCTGCGCGAGCAGGTGGATCAGGCCCTGGCCGATGTACCCCCGGCGCTGTCGCTGGGCGAGAACATGAACGTGCAGCCGGTGAAGCTGCCGCTGTTCGTGAATGCCCAGCTCGGCTTCATGGCGGTGTACCTGCTGGCCGACTACGACGACCTGGCACGCAAACTGATCCTCGCCCACCACACCGCGCTGATCGACCGCAGCACCTTGGAGCGCTGGCTCAATGACGGCGCGCACGCGCTGCGCAGCCTGTTCTCGCTGGCCCAGCAGTACCGCTACTCGGGCACGACGCGCGACGACTTCGCGGCGAAGAACGCCGCGGCGCGAGCGGCGTTGGAGAAGTTCGGCGAACTGCCGCAGGACGTGCTGGAAGGCATGCGCCGCTCGCGCTTCGCGCCACCGATCGCGCGGCGGACGACCAAGCCCGGCACGCCGCCTGCTGCGCCCGCCATCGAGCCCGATGCGCCGGCTCACACGGATGGCGCAGCCAACCCAGCGACGGGTAGTGAGGGTGTTGACGCATGACGGCATCGCCTCCCATCAACCACTCCACGCGCTTCGTGGCGCTGGAACAGGCGGACTTCCAGCGGCTGGAACACGCAGGCTACCTAAAAGGCCTTTTACAGCCTTTTAAGGGTAAGGGGAGTCTGGAGACCTGGGCCAGCCAGTGCGCAGCGCTGCGAGACGACGTGATTGGCCTGGCGCAGCGGCGCGTGCTGCCCCAGGCGCGCGCCTACCCCTTCAGTCTGCTCGACGTGCAACTGGCCCAGCAGGCCACTGGCGCAGGGACGACCTTCCTGCGCTGGCGCAACCTCGACCGTTCCTCCATGGGCGTGGCGTTGTGGGAGGCCGTGCTGGCCAACCCCGCGACGCCGGCCTCGCTGATCGACGAACTGTACGCGATCGAACTGCAGCGCATCGTGCTGAACATGCAGATCAGCCTCACCCACAGCATCGCTCGCCAAGCCCTGGAATGCGCCAACAAGGCCGCGCAGGCCGAAGCGGCTTACCTGCGGCGTGTCCACGGGCATACCGCGGCCGTTCCACCCACCACCAAGGAGTCACCATGAGCACGCACTTCGTCGGCGAGGGCAACATCGGTTCTGTGCCGGACTACCGCGAATTTCCGAACGGCAACGACGAGCCGCGCCGGCTGCTGCGCCTGAACGTCTATTTCGACAACCCGATCCCGAAGAAGGACGGCGAGTACGAAGATCGCGGCGGCTTCTGGGCGCCGGTGGAGCTGTGGCACCGCGACGCCGAGCACTGGAAGACGCTGTACCAGAAAGGTATGCGGGTGCTGGTCGAGGGCCGCACCGTGCGCGACGAATGGGAGGACGCCGACGAGAACGAACGGGTGACCTTCAAGATCGAGGCGCGGCGCGTGGGCATCCTGCCGTACCGCATCGAGTCGGTGGCGCTGAGCGCCAAGCCCGCCGGCGGACAGTAATTCGCCCATCGCCGTTCCCCCGAGGGCGGCTGCAGCAACCGTCATGCGCCCGCGATGCACCAGCGAGCTATCCCCTGGGGATAGCTCCAAGGTCGTCCACAGAGTTCCAGCCGCCCTCCAGAAACGACGCTCTTGCTGTGCCAGCTCCTGCAGTCCATGTGCACCGCTGCGGCAACGGACCGCCTGCCGATCACAAAGCGGTGTCTGCATCAATCGGCTTCCTTGCTGCCGGCATCTCCTGGCCCCGCCAAGCTGACGCCCATCCGATGAACCGCACATTTCCAAGGAGGCTTCATGCGCGTGTTCCTGTGCGAGAAGCCGTCCCAGGGCAAGGACATCGCCCGTGTGCTGGGTGCCGGTCAACGCGGCAACGGCTGCTACAGCGGCGCCGGTGTCGTCGTGACCTGGTGCATCGGTCATCTGGTGGAGGCGGTTCCACCCGAAGGCTACGGTGAGCAATACAAGCGCTGGGCCATCGAGCAACTGCCCATTCTTCCGAGCGTTGGCGTGTCGAGCCCAAGGCGGCGACCGCAGCGCAGTTCAAGGTCGTGCAACAGCTCGTCGCCAAGGCGGGCGAGCTGGTGATTGCGACCGACGCCGACCGCGAGGGCGAGATGATCGCCCGCGAGATCATCGACCTGTGCGGCTACCGCGGGCCGATTCAGCGTCTGTGGCTGTCGGCACTCAACGATGCGTCGATCCGCAAGGCACTGGGCGCGCTCAAGCCCTCGGCGGAGACGCTGCCGCTGTATTTCTCCGCACTCGCCCGATCGCGCGCCGACTGGCTGATCGGAATGAACCTGAGCCGCTTGTTCACACTGCTGGGGCGCCAGGCCGGCTATACCGGCGTGCTGTCGGTGGGCGCGTGCAGACGCCGACGCTGAAGTTGGTCGTCGATCGTGATCGCGAGATCGCGCGATTCGTCTGCGTACCGTTCTGGGCCATCGAGGTTGCGCTTTCGCATGCAGGCCAGTCCTTCGTCGCAAGCTGGACGCCGCCGCAAGGCAGCACCGACGATGCGGGCCGCTGCCTGCAACAGCCGGTGGCGCAGCAGGCCGCCGAGCGCCTGCGCACGGCCGGCTCCGCCCAGGTGCTGTCGGTAGAGACCGAGCGCGTTCGCGAAGGGCCGCCGCTGCCGTTCGACCTGGGCACGCTGCAGGAGGTGTGCTCCAAGCAGTTGGGCCTCGACGTACAGGAGACGCTGGACATTGCCCAGGCGCTGTACGAGACGCACAAGGCGACAACGTACCCGCGCTCGGATTCGGGCTACCTGCCCGAGAGCATGCTGGCCGAGGTGCCGACCGTACTCGACAGCCTGGTCAAGACCGACCCCAGCCTGCGGCCGCTGATCGACCGCCTGGACCGCCAGCAGCGTTCGCGTGCATGGAACGACGGCAAGGTGTCGGCTCACCACGGCATCATCCCGACGCTGGAGCCCGCCAACCTGTCGGCCATGAACGGGAAGGAACTGGCCGTCTACCGGCTGATCCGCGCGCACTACCTCACGCAGTTCCTCCCGCACCATGAGTTCGACCGGACGGTAGCGCAGTTCTCGTGCGGCAGTCAGTCGCTGGCGGCCATGGGCAAGCAGATTGCCGTCACCGGCTGGCGCGAGGTGCTGGCGACGCCGGAGCCGGACGATGCCGATGGCGAGGATGCGCAGCGCAGCCAGGTGCTGCCCGCCCTGCATGCGGGCCTGTCCTGCCCGGTCGGCAAGGTGGATCTCAAGGCGCTGAAGACGCTGCCGCCCAAACCCTACACGCAGGGCGAGCTGATCAAGGCCATGAAGACCGTCGCCAAGTTCGTGACCGACCCGCGCCTGAAACAGAAGCTGCGAGATACCACCGGCATCGGCACCGAGGCGACACGCGCCAACATCATCAACGGTCTGATCGGTCGCGGCTACCTGGTCAAGAAGGGCCGCGCCGTCCGCGCTTCCGACGCGGCATTCACGCTCATCGACGCGGTGCCCTCGGCCATCGCCGACCCCGGCACCACGGCGGTGTGGGAGCAGGCACTGGACATGATCGAGGCCGGCCAGATGGCGCTGGACACCTTCATCGAGAAACAGTCCGTGTGGGTCGGCCAGCTCGTGCAGCAGTACCGCGGCGCGACGCTCTCGCTCAAGCTGCCGCCGGCGCCGGCCTGCCCGCAGTGCGGCGCATCGATGCAGCAGCGCACGGGCAAGAGTGGCGCGTTCTGGTCCTGCTCGCGCTACCCGGACTGCAAGGGTACGTTGCCGATCGAGTCCCCGACGGGCCGGCGCAGCGCACCGCGCAAGCGGCGCGCTGCCTCCAAGGCGTCCTGATCCTCGCTTCCCCCTGCCGCGCCGGCCCTTCACTGGCGGCGAGGCAAACGTTCCGCACCGCACGGGACTCCAAAGCGCGCGTCTCCTTCTGCAACGGTGTGCGCGCCCCGTCTGCCCGCCATCGGGCGACGGGGCGAGAAGGTCATTGCTCCCACGAATCGCGCCCGCCGCCATTCCCTTGATCGGTGTGCCTTGCCTCGGCCACGAGGGGCTTCCTGACGCCTTGCCGCCGCGCGAGCCGTGAGGAGGCCCTTGGGCCGAGGGTATTCCGTGCCGGTGCCCGCCGGCGGAACAACGGGCTCCCTTTGTGTGTGGATGCACGCCAGAGGATTCCGGCCCCAGCCACGAAACGGGCCGGGTGCGATTGCTGACGCAGCGAACGGCTTTGACGACGGCCCGCGCTGACGCAGCCCACAGGTGGTTTTCCTTCCTCTCCAGCCGAAGGCCCGCGTGGCCTTCGGCGCCCTGGTCCTTGCCTTGTGCCGTGACGCGGGCCTGCGCTAAAGCGGGCCGTCCGCGATTCGGTTTTCCCTGCGACGGCAGCCATGCTTCGCGCCCATCCTCACGCCATGCGTTGCTGACAGTCGTCAGCGGCATGCCCTGGCAGTCCCGGTCTTCAAGACTGCAACGCGGTTCGCCGCGTTGACCGATCCAGTCCGCTTCGCATCGCCCACCGCGGACGCTCGCCGGTCTGGCGACGATGCACTTTTCTCAACCGCCCGAGGGGAACCCCATCCCCTGCGGGATGCGTGCTCCCCGACCCACCAAGGAGCACGGCATGTCTGAACCTTCCGCACCTTCCTCTGCAACCGCAGTGCGCAGTGGTGCGCTGGCGCCGGCCTGGACCGGCAAGCGTCTGCCGCTACAGGTGCTGCGCAGCGCGGCCGGCCACTACATCGGCACGCAAGACGACGAAGGCCCGGTATCGCGGGAGTCCGTCGAGTATTTCCCGAACCACCTCGCAGCACAGCGCGCCCTGGATACCCATGCCTGGACACAGCGCGCTCACCCCTGATTCCCACCCTTCAAGGAGTTCTCTCATGAATCTGTCTTTACCCGAAGACGTGCGCGATCAGATGGCGCTGGAACAGGCGCACTTCGACGCTGCACCGCAGGCCTTCTTCGAGGCCTGGAGGCGCGGCGCGCAGATCGCCGGCCACGAGTGGTTCGGCGACGGCACACGCGAAAGTCTGCAGCGTGCCACCACCAAGTGGGACCTGCGGCCCAACATGCTGATGCTCAACGACGCCCTGGGCGTGCTGAGCAGCGGTCAACGCATGTTCCTGTCCGCGATGGTGAGCTTCTACAACGCCCGCGAGGGCGGCGCGATGCTCAAGCGTTGCGGCTTCGAGGGGTTGTCCGACTTCGGCGGCCTCGACCTGGAGCGGCGCAAGGTCATCGCCGACCTCACGCTGCACTACAACGGCTGGTGAGCCGCGCCTGGCAACCCACCGTCCTTTCATCCCACCCCACGAGGGACATGCGTCCCCGTTCGGGGCCATGTCCCTCCTTCCTTTCGCAGGAGCGGCCATGTCCCGAATCACCATCTTCCACTGACCTGCACCGCCCGCCACCAGGGCGGCCCGACGCCGCGGCCGGCTGACCGGCTGCCACTTCACCCACCCGCTGGGGTTCAATCCCCGGCAGGGGATTGCCTCGGCCATCCCCTGCCGGAGGAATCCCGTGTCCCATTCCGACAACCCCTTCGTCCGCGGCTACGATGGCCTGTCCGTGCAGCGGCTGCTGGCGATTTCCTACGACGACGACTGCCCGCTGAGCTATCTGCCGCTGCACGCCTCGCAGTCGCACCTGCCGGACAGCCAGGTCGAGCGCCATGCCTGCGTCTTCAGCGACGACTTCGCGCTGATCACCGAGGGCCAGAACGTGCCGCCCGAGCTGGACGCGCAGTGCCCCAGCCACGGCATCGCCCGAAACCTCGTCTACGCCGTCATGGCCGAAGAAGCCGGCAAGCCGCTGCACGTCGGCGACACCTACTCCGAGGAAGCCGCGCGCGAGGTGGTGCGGCGCCTGCGCTTCGAGACCGGGTTCTACAGCCGTGCCTGGGAAATCAGTTCGGCGCACATCACCGAGGAGGCCGGCCGCTTCCTCGCCGAACTGGCGGACATCGCCACGCCGAGCGGCTTTCTGTTCGTCGCCTTCCGCATTCCCTACAGCCCGGCGGTCGGCGTGAAGCTGATCGCCACCCCCTGGACGGATGCGAACCTGCAGCATGTCGAGGGCATCACCGCCGAAGAGCTGCGGCAGGAGCACCGGGCCAAGGGCATGCCGGAGTCCCTCGTGGAAGTGCTGCACCTGGCTGCGCTCGCCGACGTTCGCATGTTGGTGTTCGATGCCGACGCGCCCGTGCTGGACGGGCTGACGCTCTACGACGACGAGTAACCCTCTCTTGAGCCCCCCTGCGGGGCTCTTCTTATTTGCGGAACGCGGTGCCGGCGCATTGCCGATTCCCGGCGGACGGCCGCCGCCATGTGCCGCACGCTGGCCGCATGTTCGCTGGCGTTGCCGGCAGCATGCCCAGGCAGTCGAGACCTTCAAGGCTGCGGCGCGGTTCGCCGTGCTGGTTGCTTCGTTCTCCGGGCGCACCCGCGTTCATCCACTTCACCCTCAAGGGACAGACCTCCCTTGCGGGCGGGAGTCCCTTGGTTGCCACAAGGAGTCTCCCCATGGATACCCAAGCCATTCGCGCACAGATGCCGACGCTCGTTGTCGGTCATGTGCCTTCCAACGTCCGTTCGTTCAAGTTCAACATCTTCGACGGCCAGCCCAAGGTTTCGACGCTGGGCTTTCACATCGACCCGAAGCCTTTCGAGGGCAAGGTCATCGCCACCACCGACGAGGCCATCGTCGTCAAGACGGGACGGGCCGAGTTCGCGGTGCTCGATCGCACGCTCGTGACCGAGGTGCCCGACGAGGGCGCCAAGGTGCAGGTCGAACCCTATGTCAGACGCCGCTTCGACGGTCAGCGGGCGGACACGCCCGAGGAGCAGACCGAGTTCACCGCCGACGGCCAGCCCTACACGGTGAAGCGGTTGGTGCTCGGGTCCGCACCGGCGAAGCTGCCGATTCCCGAGCCCCGCTGCCCCGAGTTGCGGGAACTGATCGACCAACTGGAGCAGTTGCCCGCTCCCGACGGTTTCCGGCGTATCACCCACATGCTGGTGGATGCCGGTGCGCGGGACATCACCTGGGTCGATCCGCTGCCCACCGACATCATCCGCACGCCACCGGCCATCGGCTTCACCGTCGACACGACGAAGTTCCAGGGTCGCGTCACCGTGCTGTATGAGCGTGGCCTCGACCTCTACGCGGTTGAGCTGCGCCGCGACGGCGAGCTGGTCGAACGGGTCGATGAGGTGTTCTTCGACACCCTCGGCGAGACGCTGGAACGGCTGATCGACGACGGGAGCTGGAGGCGCATCCGCGTGCAGTACCTGTCGGGTCGCAAGGCTGTCCGGCACTGACCTCCCAGCAGCTTCCCGCCTTCGCGGCGGGAAGCCTCTCTTCCTGCCTCCCTGGAGTCACACCCATGACTGTTCGATTCAAAGGCACGGAGCTGCGGCCCGTGCTCGCCGAAGCGGTTGCGAATCAGTGCCGCGTCGTCCTGGCCAAGGATCACGGCGTGCACTTCCTGGCCGAGCGCGGCGAGCGTCGACCCGATGGTCGCCAGAAGACCATCGCCTATGCCGCCGGCTGCAACCCGGATGTCGGTGCCTTCGACGACTGGTGGGAACTGGCGCGTGCCGAGTTCGGCGGCGACGACTTCGGCGAGTTCTTCGATCCGCAGGAGGGCGTGTTTGCGCGCATCCTGCGCAGCGAGGACGACCTCGACGTGTCCGCCACCGCGACACACCTGTCGCTGCAGGCGGTTCCTCCCACGCCCAGCGGTAACTGACCGCCCATCCCTGGCCCCCGCTCCGGGGCCTCTTTCTTCCCGGCAATGCGGACAGCCGTGAGTGCCGATTGCCGCTCGCCTGCGCGCCGTCCTGGCGCCACGCTTCCGGCCATGTTCCGCTGACGTCCGTCAGCGACATGCCCAGGCAGCCACGATCTTCAAGGCTGCGATGCGGTTCCGACCGCGTTGATCACTCCAGTTCGCACCGGCATCCATGCGCGAACGGCCATCGGTTTTCGATGGCGATGCCACCAAGCTGTCCATCAACCCACGCGGGGGTTCCACACCTTCCCCGCCTTGGGTCGGGTGTGTCTCCGCCTCATTGTTCCCAGGAGATTCACCATGACCACTTCCAACGAAAAAACCTACTTCGATCTGCACATCGCCGGCCTCGGGTACCTCAATCGCATCCGCGAAGTGAAGCCCAAGAAAGGCGATGCGTTCCTGGCCTGCGACATCGCAGCCTTGAACGGTCCCAGCGACGACGTCTCGTATGTGCGTTTCGACACGCGCGTATCGGGATCGGAAGCGCAGCACCTGGTGCGCCGCTGCATTCAGGCGGTCGACGCCGAGAAGAAGGTGATGATCGGCTTCCGCCTGGGCGACCTGTGGACCGACACCTTCACCTACTCCAAGGGCAAGCGTGCCGGCGAACAGGGGGTGAGCCTCAAGGCCCGGCTGCTGTTCGTCAGTTGGATCAAGGTCGACGGCAAGCTCGTCTACAAAGCCGAACCCAAGCCGACCGAGACAGACGAGCGGGAGCCGGAAGTCCCTGTGAGGTCCGACGCGCCCGCTGCGCAGCAAGCCTCGGCACCGGAGCCTTCCGAGCCCGTCGCCGATGCTGCCGACGACGCAGCCGATGCCCCCGCATTGGCCGTTGCCGAGTCGTTCTGATCCGCAAGGCCCCATCACTGGGGCCTTGTCTTCTCTTCGTCAGCAGGAGACCTTCATGATCACCATCCCCGGCCAACTGGCCATCAAGACCATCCACGGCAGGAACGGCGACTTCAACGTCGGCCGCCTGGCGACCTCGATCGGCGAGTTCGTCGTGAAAAACGCCGAACTCGATCAGTACCGCGAGGGCAAGTACGACGGTGATTTCGTCATCGTCGAGATTCGCCCCTCCACGTACAACGCCAACGGCCGCATGGTCATCGAGATCCGCGCCCATCTGGGCGGGATGACGCTGTCCAACATCGACGCCCTGAGCCGCGACGAAGCCCGCCGGCTGAGTCCGCAGGAAGTCGATCCGATCGACGAGGAAGCGCAGGCGCCCGTGCCGGCAACGCCCCCGGCCAAGCCGAAGGCGAAGCCGCGCAGTCCGCGCGATCCCCTGGTCGATACCACGCCGTTCGGCAGCGAACCGGCTCCCGTGTCCGCTGCGGCCTCGGCCGAGGCAGACGACGCGGCGCTGTTCGGTGCCTTGTGGCCCCTGTGCGAGACCGTGAAGCTCGATGCGACCGTGGATCGTCGTGTGCTGCGTCAGCAGCGCGACCGTCTCGACAAGCTGGGCTACGAGTTCGCTCCGTTGTCCCAGGACTGGCACCTCAAAGCTGCCTGATGCATCCGCCGCCTTGCGCGGCATTCCGCCACCCGCCGGGGTTCTCCCCCGACGAGGAGGGCTCCGGCCTCTTCTTCAAGGAGACCTTCATGGGCTGGACCTTCGTTCGTCAGACGCGCGATCAGTTGATCCGCGAGCTGATCGCTCCGCAGGCGTCCGAACGCGCTTGCTGCGAAGTCATCGACCACACGCTGGACGGCGACGTCCTGTGGACCGTGGTTCGCGTCACCGCCAGGCAGGCGGGCGTCATGGGCCTCGCGGCCGGTGAGTCCGTCTGCTACATCGGCTGCCATCTGCTGGAAAGCTCGGGCGGCGATTGGGGCTACTCATCCCTCGATGAGTCCGTGCATCCGTACTACTACTCGTGCCCGCTGCGCTATCTCGACATGGCGCCGGTGCAAAGCTCCGAGTGGCGCGAGCGGGTTCACCGCTTCCACGCGGGACGCGCCGTCTAGCGGCACACATCTTCCTTCACCCAACCGGGGCGAGCATGGCCCGCGGGCTGTGGTTGCTCTTTCATTTCCAAGAGGACATCACCATGCCTGCACCTTCTTCGGCGAAGCCGCTGTATCGCATCGACGAATGCCCCGACCTCATGGCCGACGGTTGCGTCGGTGACGAGCAAGGCAATCTCGTCTTTCTCTCGATCTGGGCGCGCGACACCGCCGTTCAGGAGTTCCTCGCCCGCCTGACCCTCGGCCGGGATGAACAGGGACTGGATCAGTTCCACGTCATCACCGAGCAGGGCGCATCCATCCCGGTCTTCGTCGGCAACGTCGAGAACCTGGAAAAGCGCATCACCCGTGCCTATCGGCGAACGCTGTTCGGTTCGCTGACGAATGTGTGGCTGTTCGATCGTCGCTGCGTGAAGCCAGACAAGGCCAACGCCAGCGCGCTGGCGCTTCTGCCCAGGGATTCCGCTCACCGGCTCGACCGGTTGTGGACGCTGGTGCAGGACACCTGCCCGCTGCCACTGCTCGACCACTGGCGCGACACCGTGCTGGAGCTGTTGCAGACACAGCGGATGCTGACCGGTCTTCCCTTGGCCCTCGGGCCGCTGGAAGGCCATCGGCTGGCCCTCGATGTCCCGGCGCTGACGAAGGCGCTGGGCGAGCTGATCCGCAACGGCACCCTCGGCGCCACGCAGTACGAACTGGCCGCGAACGCACCGCTTCGGCGTGTGGCGTGAGCCATCCCCACGGGCATGCGCGCCGCGCGTGCCCGCCTTCCCTCATCCATCACCAGGAGAAATCCATGGCACTCATGTTTCCGCGCCTGGCGCGCAACTTCATTCGTAACGGCTACTTCCCCACCGACGAGCCGACGCTGGAGCGGGCCTTGTCCGCACTGGCGCCGTCTCCCGGCTCCATGTCCATCCTCGATCCCTGCGCCGGCGAAGGCGTGGCGATTGCCGAAGCCGCCCACGCCCTCGGGCGCGAGCAAGTCCAGGCCTTCGCCGTCGAGTACGACGCCGAGCGTGCCCGCCACGCACGGCAACTGGTCGATCGCTGCATCCACGGTGACCTGATGGACTCGCTGATCTCGCGTCAGTCCTTCGGGCTGCTGTGGCTGAACCCGCCGTATGGCGACCTGAGCAAGGACGTGAACGGCAACATCGGCTATCAGGGCCAGGGCCGTGCTCGGCTGGAAAAGCTGTTCTATCAGCGCGCGCTGCCGCTGCTGCAGTACGGCGGCGTGCTGATCTTCATCGTGCCGTCCTACGTGCTCGACGCCGAGCTGGTCGGATGGCTGACGCGCCACTTCGCCGACCTGCGCATCTACCGTGCGGTGGAAGCGCAGTTCAAGCAGGTGGTGATCTTCGGTCGCCGGGTTCGCCAGCGCGACCAGGCGTCGGAGTCGGCCAAAGCCGTGCGCGGTCTGCTGCTGCAGATCGGACAAGGCGACGCCGAAGCCGAGGAACTGCCGCTCGAATGGCCGTTCCTGCCGTACCCCGTCCCTGCCAGCCCGGCCGAGCCGGAGCACTTCTATCGCGTGACGATGGAGCCCGAGCAGTTCGCCGATGAAGTCGGCCGGCTGCAAGGACTCTGGCCGGCGCTCGATGCCCACCTGGGCGCCGCGCAGCAATCGCTGCGTCCGCCCGCGCGGGCCTTGTCGCACTGGCATCTCGCCCTGGCCCTGGCCGCAGGCGCGATCTCCGGCGTGGTGAAGTCCAGGACCGGGCGCGTGCTCGTTGTCAAAGGTGATACCCACAAGGAGAAGACCCTCCAGACGGAGTACACCGAGCGCGACGACGGCTCTGTGGCCGAGACGCGCATCCTCACCGACAAGTTCGTGCCGGTCATTCGTGCATGGGACTTGACGCTGGGCTCGCCCACGTGGGGCGAAGTGCTGACCATCCGCTGATCGCTGTTCCCTGACGGTTCGCCGTCGCTTTCATCCACCCACCGGGGTCACGTTGCCCCGATGGGGTGCCGTGGCCCGCTTTTCCGAAAGGAGAAACCACCATGGCACTCGCAGTCCTCAACCTCGCGTCACAAGCACGCTTTTCGCCCGGGCAGGTGGTCATGACCGCCGGCGTCGACGAGCTGGTCCGACAGGGCCGGCTCAACCCCACGCCGTACCTGCGCCGCCATCTTCATGGCGAATGGGGCGACCTGAGCGACAGCGATCGGCGGCAGAACGACGCCGCGCTGCAATCCGGCGAGGATCGTCTGTTCTCGTCCTACCAGGTCACGCGCGACCTGAAGCTCTGGATCATCACCGAATGGGATCGCAGCGTCACCACGCTGCTGTTGCCCAGCGAATACTGATCCGCATCCAGCGGCACCTACACGTTTCTACGCCGCATCTTTCTTCCCACCCAGGGGCATGTCACCGCCCCGTGGGGAGGTGCATGCCCCATTGCTCTGGAGCATCACCATGTCCCTCGATCTCGAAACCGTTCCCGAAACCGCTGTGCAGCGCGACCTGCTCGAAGCGGCCGCTTCACCCCTCACGCTCAGCCTGCAGGACTTCGTGTCCGAGTTCGGCGACGAGCTGCTCGACTCGCTCAACCGCGCCAATCCTCCGGTCTACACCGGTCAGGTGCGGGTGCATCGGCAACTGATCCTCGCCGCGCTCAAGCGCAAGCTGTTCCCCGCGCAAGCCGATGTGGTCCACGCCGTCACCGAGCTGTTGGTCGATCGCGGCGAACGCGCCGCGATCGTCAACGGCGAGATGGGCTGCGGCAAGACGACCGTCGGCATCGCCACGGCCGCCGTGCTCAACGCCGAAGGCTACCGCCGCACCCTGGTGCTCTCGCCACCCCACCTGGTCTACAAGTGGCGGCGCGAGATCCAGGAGACGGTGGCCGGTGCCAAGGTCTGGGTGCTCAACGGCCCGGACACGCTGGTCAAGCTGCTGAAACTGCGCGAGCAGTTGGGCGTGCCGGCCGAGGGCCAGGAGTTCTTCGTCCTGGGCCGCGTGCGGATGCGGATGGGGTTCCACTGGAAACCTGTCTTCGTTCGGCGGCGCACGCCTCATGGCGACGTGGGGGCCTGCCCGGATTGCGGGCATGTCATCACCGACCTCGACGGCGAGCCGATCAACCCGGTCGAGCTGGAAGCCGAGGAGTCCCGCCGCAAGTGCAGCCACTGCCGTGCACCGCTGTGGTCGTTGATCCGTCCCAGGGGCCTGTCCGCCAGCGATCAGTCCTCCGCCGTCCTCAAAGCCCTGAAGCGCATTCCGACCATAGGCGAAGTCACCGCGCAGAAGCTGATGCAGAAGTTCGGCGACGCATTCCTCGCGTCGATGCTCGGGGACAACATCCACGAGTTCATCAACCTGATGGACGACCGGGGTGAGCTGATCTTCTCGGACCGGCAAGCCCATCGCATGGAACGTGCTATGGCCAACATGGAGTTCGGCTTCGGCGAAGGCGGCTACCAGCCGTCCGAGTTCATCAAGAGACAGCTTCCCCAAGGCACGTTCGACCTGCTCATCGCCGACGAGGCGCACGAGTACAAGAACGGCGGCTCCGCACAGGGCCAGGCCATGGGGGTGTTGGCGGCCAAGGCGCGCAAGACGCTGCTGCTCACCGGCACGCTGATGGGCGGCTACGGCGACGACCTGTTCCACCTGCTGTTCCGAGCCCTGCCGGGGCGGATGATCGAAGACGGCTACCGGCCGACGAAGAGCGGCAGCATGACGTCGGCTGCGATGGCGTTCATGCGCGATCACGGTGTCTTGAAGGACATCTATTCCGAGAGCACTGGCACGGCGCACAAGACCGCCAAGGGCACCAAGGTATCGGTGCGCACGGTCAAGGCGCCGGGCTTCGGCCGAAGGGCGTGCTGCGTTGCGTCCTGCCGTTCACGGTCTTCCTCAAGTTGAAGGACATCGGTGGCAACGTGTTGCCCCCTACGACGAGGAGTTCCGCGAAGTCGCGATGGACACGGCGCAGGCCGCGGCCTACCGCGATCTGGCGGGTCGGCTGACCCTGGAGCTGAAGCAGGCCCTGGCGAAGCGCGACACGACGCTGCTCGGTGTAGTCCTCAACGTGCTGCTGGCCTGGCCGGACTGCTGCTTCCGGTCGGAAACGGTGGTGCATCCGCGCACGCGCAACACCTTGGCGTTCGTACCGGCTCAGTTCAACGAGCTGGAGGTGATGCCCAAGGAGCGCGAGCTGATCGAGATCTGCAAGCAGGAGAAGGCGGAAGGTCGCAAGACCCTGGCCTATTCGGTCTACACCGGCACGCGCGACACCACATCGCGCCTGAAGGTGCTGCTGGAGCAGGAAGGCTTCAAGGTGGCGGTACTGCGCGCGAGCGTGGATGCCTCCCGCCGGGAAGACTGGATCGCCGAGCAGCTGGACCGTGGCATCGACGTGCTCATCACCAATCCCGAGCTGGTGAAAACCGGCCTGGACCTGCTGGAGTTCCCGACCATCGTGTTCCTCCAGTCCGGCTACAACGTTTACTCGTTGCAGCAGGCCGCCCGGCGTTCCTGGCGCATCGGCCAGAAGCAGCCGGTGCGCGTGATCTACCTCGGCTACGCCAACTCCTCGCAGATGACCTGCCTGGGGTTGATGGCCCGGAAGATCATGGTGTCGCAGAGCACCTCGGGCGACGTACCCGAGTCGGGCTTGGATGTTCTGAACCAGGATGGCGATTCCGTCGAGGTTGCCCTGGCCCGGCAGCTTGTCACGGCCTGATCCATGTACCCATGCCAGTGGCCCCTCGGGGTCGCCGGCTTCTTTCCACGGCCCTTCGGGCCGTTTTTCTTGTGCGTATGACAGCTCATGGCGCTGCCCAGCCATGTATTCGGGCGGGCGTCAGTGCGTTTTGTTTGCTGCCCGCAGGCCAAGCGGCGGCGATGGTGAGCGCTCCGTGTTCCAGGGAAGCGCCCTCCATGCAACCATCCATCCGCGCTGTTCACCGCCTGGCCCTCGCCGCTGGCTTGCTGGCCGGCAGCCTGTTGGCCGCCGGCTGCGCCACGACCGCCGCGCCGTCTGCGCCAGCGGTGCCGGCCGCATCGCCGACCGCCGTCGCGCCGGAGCCGGATTTCGTTCCGGTGGCCCGCTACGGCCGCTACACCCTGGTCGAGCTGGCGCCGGAACCTGCGCAGCGTGATCTCTTGCAGCAGGCGGTGGAGGTCTCGATTCCGCCCATGCTCGATGCCAGCGTGGGCGATGCCATGCGCCATGTGCTCCTGCGTTCCGGCTACCGGCTCTGCGATGCGGCCGAAGCCGCCACGCTCTACGCGCTGCCGCTGCCCGCCGCACACCTGCGCCTGGGTCCGCTGATGCTGCGCGATGCCTTGCTGACCCTTGCCGGCCCCGCCTGGGAGCTGTCGGTCGATGACTTGACCCGCCAGGTCTGCTTCAGCCGGCACGGTGCTCCCACCTTCCTTTCCGCCAACCCGCCCGGCACCGCCACGCCCGTGCCGGACGTCGACCGGCCCGAGGAGCTGCAGCCATGACCTTTCCCCAAGCGCCATCCGAGCGCAGTTCCCGCACGCGCTGGCTCAAGATCTCCGCAGTCTTCTGGCTGCTGCTCATCAGTGCCGTGGCACTCATCAACCGCGTCGGCCTGTCGCGGCTCGCCGAACAGACCCAGAGCAGCGCACAGGATGCGCAGGTCAAGGCGCTGGGCCTGCGCGTGGCCGATCTCGAACGACAGGCCGATGCGGACAAGCGCCGGCCGGCGCCGATCAGCCAGGCCGAATTCGCCAACGCGCGGCAGGCGCTGGACGAACGGATGACGCGCCTCGAAGAGGCCGACGAGACGAGGGCCCTGGCCGTCGACCTGCGGACGCTGCAGGCGCGCGCGAGCGGAATCGAAACCCGCCTGGAGAAGGCCCGGCAGGTGGCATCCGCCGCTCGCCCGCGCGCTCCGGTTGCGACGAAACCCAAGGTGCCGGAGCCACCGTTCCGGGTGCTCGGCGTGGAGCTGCGGGGAGGCGAGCGCTTTCTGTCGATCACCTCCACCGCCGCGGCCTCGCTCGCGGGCGCCCGGCTGATGCGCCAGGGCGAGGCCGAGGGCGGCTGGCAACTGCAGTCCATCGAGGCGCAGGCGGGCGTGTTCCAGGTGAACGGCCAGACGCAGCGCGTCGCGGTGCCGTAGGAGGTCGCCATGATCCTGCGGTCGCTGCTCGCTGCCGTCGTCCTGTTCGCCGCCTTCGGCGCATCCGCCCAGCCGGCCCCGGTGACGAACTCGCGCATGGTGCCCGCCCGGGTGCAGCCGGGCGCCGATGCCGCGCTCGACGAGAGGCAGGCGCGGGAGTGGGGGCTTCGCCCCGAGGAGTGGGCGCGTTACCGGCAACTGATGCAGGGGCCGCTCGGGGTCTATTCGCCCCGGCTCGATCCGCTCACGGCGCTGGGCATCGAGGCCCGCAGCGAGGAGGAGCGCAGGCGCTACGCCGAGCTGCAGGTGCAGGCCGAGGCCCGGCGCGTCGGCAAGACGCTGGCCTATCAGCGGTCCTACGACGCGGCGTGGCAGCGCCTGTTTCCCGGGCAGCCGCGCGTGAGCCTGCCCGGCGCCAAGGCGCAGGGTGCCGGCAACACCGGCTCCGGGCGCCTGGCGGTCTTCGTCAAGGCCGACTGCACACCGTGCGCGCAGCGCGTGCAGCAGTTGCAGGCGGCCGGCACGGCCTTCGACCTCTACATGGTCGGCAGCCGTCAGGACGACGCGCGCATCCGGCAGTGGGCCACCCAGGCGGGCATCGACCCGGCCAGGGTGCGCGCCCGCACCATCACGCTCAACCACGATGCCGGGCGCTGGCTGTCGCTGGGCCTGCCCGGCGATCTGCCGGCCGTGGTGCGCGAGGTGAACGGCCAATGGCAGCGGCAATAGGTACTCCGGGCCGGGAGCGTCGGCCGTCCCGCGTCGCCATCCGCTGCGCCAGCACCGCGCTGCTGCTCGCCACCGGCGGCTGGGCGTGGGCTGGCCTGGCGCGGGAAGTGCCGCCGCCGGCCTATCGACTGGCGGCGCATCGTGCAGACGTGCCGGCGGCGGTGCTGTACGCGGTGGCCTTGCAGGAGAGCGGCGCCATGCTGCGCGGGCGCCTGATCCCCTGGCCGTGGACGCTCAACGTCGCCGGCACGCCGCAGCGCTACGCCACCCGCGCCGAGGCCTGCGCGGGGCTGCGCCGGGCACTCGCCCGCACGCCGGCCAATCGCATCGACGCCGGCCTCGGCCAGGTCAATCTCGGCTACCACACGCATCGCTACACGCAGCCCTGCGAGCTGCTGGACCCGTACCGCAACCTCGCCATTGCCGCAGAAATCCTGCGCGAACAGCACACCCCGGGCGAGGACTGGCTGCTTGCCATCGGCCGCTACCACCGGCCCGCCGGTGGGGCACCCGCGGCGCGCTACCGGCGCAGTGTGCATCGGCACCTGATCCGCGTGCTCGACCCCGGCGTTCCCGTTCCAACCCTCCAGGCCGCTACGCCATGAACCACATCGCCCACATCGCCGCCATCGGGCTGCTGTCCACGACCACCGTCTTCGCCCAGACCGCCTCCGCGCCGCTGATCGTCGTCGAAGACCGCGGCGGCGCCTCCGCGCTGCCGTACTACCGGCCGCTGAATCCCCAGCCGGATCAGGCCGCACCGCCGGCCCCGATGCCAATCCCTCGCGTGGGCAACGCGGACGACGCCGAAGCCGCCATGCTGCCGGTGCGCTCGACGCAACTGTCGCCGGGCGAGGTGCAGCGCCGCGTCATCCGGGCGCCGGGCCTGACGGCGCTGTTCCTGATCGGCGACGACGAGCGTTCGCGCGCCTGGCTGCGGCAGCGGCAGACGGCGCTGCGAGAGCTGCAGGCCGCGGGCCTGGTGGTCAACGTGGAGTCGATGGCCACGCTGACGGCGCTGCGCAGGCTGGCTCCCGGCCTGACTCTCTCGCCGGCCTCCGGCGACGACCTGGCCCAGCGCCTGGGCCTGCGCCACTACCCGGTGCTCATCACGTCCACCGGCGTCGAGCAGTAGGTGCGCAAATGGCCCAACCGCATGCGGTCGAGGTTCTGCTGCGGCCAGCGGTGGAGCTTTATACCGTGGCGGTCTGCACCGGCGCCGCGATTCTGTGCCTGGTGGCACCGTGGTCGCTCGCGCTGAACCCGCTGCTCGGCCTGGGCTCGGCGCTGGCTTTCCTGACCTTCGGCGCGATTCGCCTGCGCGATGCCTGGGCGATCCTGCGCTATCGCCGCAACATCCGCCGCCTGCCGCGCTACGTGATGACCAGCCGCGACGTGCCGGTGAGTCAGCAACGGCTGTTCGTCGGCCGGGGCTTTCGCTGGGAGCAGCGACACACGCACCGGCTGATGCAGACCTACCGGCCGGAGTTCCGCCGCTACGTCGAGCCGACGGCGATCTACCGGGCCGCCCGGCGGCTGGAGGAGCGGCTTGAGTTCGCGCCGTTTCCCGTCTCGACGCTGGCGCGCGCGCTGGCCTGGGACAGCCCGCTCAACCCGGCGCGGCCGCTGCCGCCGGTCGGCGGAATGCCGCGCCTGCATGGCATCGAGCCGCACGAGGGCGACGTCACCCTGCCGCTGGGCGAGCGCGTCGGTCACACCCTGGTGCTGGGCACCACGCGCGTGGGCAAGACGCGGCTGGCCGAGCTGTTCATCACCCAGGACATCCGCCGCAAGGTCCGCGGCGAGCACGAGGTGGTGATCGTCTTCGACCCCAAGGGCGATGCGGACCTGTTGAAGCGCATGTACGTCGAGGCCAAGCGCGCCGGACGCGAAGGCGAGTTCTACGTGTTCCATCTGGGCTGGCCGGACATCTCGGCGCGCTACAACGCCGTCGGCCGGTTCGGGCGGATCTCCGAGGTGGCCACGCGCATCGCCGGACAGCTCTCGGGCGAAGGCAACAGCGCCGCGTTCCGCGAGTTCGCCTGGCGCTTCGTCAACATCATCGCGCGCGCCCTGGTCGAGCTGGGGCAGCGGCCGGACTACCTGCTGATCCAGCGCCACGTCATCAACATCGACGCGCTGTTCATCGAGTACGCCCAGCACTACTTCGCCAGGAACGAGCCGAAGGCCTGGGAGGTCATCGTCCAGCTCGAAGCGAAGCTGAACGACAAGAACATCCCGCGCAACATGATCGGGCGCGAGAAGCGCGTGGTGGCCCTCGAACAGTACCTGTCCCAGGTGCGCATCTATGACCCGGTGCTCGACGGCCTGCGCAGCGCCGTGCGCTACGACCGGACGTACTTCGACAAGATCGTCGCTTCGCTGCTGCCGCTGCTGGAGAAGCTCACCACCGGCAAGATCGCGCAACTGCTCGCACCGAACTATTCCGACCTGTCCGACCCGCGGCCGATCTTCGACTGGATGCAGGTCATCCGCAAACGCGCGGTGGTCTACGTGGGGCTGGATGCGCTGTCCGACGCCGAAGTCGCGGCGGCGGTGGGCAACTCGATGTTCAGCGATCTGGTCTCGGTTGCCGGCCACATCTACAAGTTCGGCATCGACGACGGGCTGCCCGGCGCCGCGGTGGGCGCCAAGATTCCGATCAACGTCCACGCCGACGAATTCAATGAACTCATGGGCGACGAGTTCATTCCGATGGTCAACAAGGGCGGCGGTGCCGGCGTGCAGGTGACGGCCTACACGCAGACCTTGAGCGACATCGAGGCGCGCATCGGCAACCGTGCCAAGGCCGGCCAGGTGGTCGGCAACTTCAACAATCTGTTCATGCTGCGCGTGCGCGAGACCGCCACCGCCGAGCTGCTGACGCGACAACTGCCCAAGGTCGAGGTGTACGCCACGGCACTGATGAGCGGCGCCACCGACAGCTCCGACCCGCACGGCAATACCGCGTTCACGTCCAACACCCAGGACCGCATCAGCACGACCAGCGTGCCATTGATCGAGCCGGCGCATGTGGTGGCGCTGCCCAAAGGGCAGTGCTTCGCGCTGATCGAGGGCGGCAACCTCTGGAAAGTCCGCATGCCGCTGCCGGCACCCGATCCCGACGAAGCCATGCCGAAGGATCTGCAGGAGCTGGCCGGCTACATGCGGCAGCACTACGTCGAGGCAGGAGACTGGTGGGAGAGCCAAGGCATCCCCGGCCTGCAGGACAAGGCGCTGCCCGACGACCTGCTGGACGACTTCAAGCAGATGGCCGCGGCCGAAGAGGCCGAAGCATGAGCGATCCGGCCGTCGCGGCCCAGCGCCAGCAGCAAAGACAGCAAGGCCTGATCGCCGGCCTGGTCACGCTGCCGTTCCGCTTCTTCGGCGTGCTGTGCGGCGCGCTGCTGCTGTGCATCCTGATCGAGTGCGTCGGCATGCACTTCTTCTGGCCCGATCAGGGCTGGCGCCACGCGCAGGGCATGCTGCACTACGAGCTGGATCAGCTCTCCACGCATTTCACGCGCAGCGCGCTGGTGCAGGAGCCGGGGCGCACCGCGCACCGGCTGGTCGAGCAGGGCTACGACTGGCTGTTCGTGAAAAGCGGCCTGCTGGACTGGATACGCGATGCCTCGGCGCAGGCCAGCGCCGGCAGCCATCGCCCGACCAAGGATTTCCGCTACTACATCGGCTTGGCCTACGTGAACGTGGAGAGCTACCTGATCGCGGCGGCCTACACGACGCTGGTCTTCCTCGTGCGGCTGCTGGTGCTGTGCCTGACCCTGCCGCTGTTCCTGATGGCCGCCTTCGTCGGGCTGGTGGACGGGCTGGTGCGCCGGGACATCCGCCGCTTCGGCGCGGGACGCGAGTCGGGGTTCATCTATCACCGCGCCAGGGCCAGCCTGATCCCGCTGGCCGTGCTGCCGTGGGTGACTTACCTGGCACTGCCGGTCAGCGTGAACCCGCTGCTGATCCTGCTGCCCAGCGCTGCACTGCTGGGGGTGGCGGTGTGCATTGCGGCGGCGACATTCAAGAAGTACCTGTAGCTGCAGCCCTGCGCCAGGTCAGATGAACGATGCCATCGTTTCGGTTCTCTTCGTCAAGTACGTCAGCATTGACGTGAACGAATACGTTTCAAGCAATCTTCTTCTGCCTGTCTCGCAGAGACGCGGCCCAGTCCTTTAAAGCCTGGATGTCCTGAAAGAGATCAGTGGGTGGTGGCGGCGCGGCATTCCTGCCGCTGGATGGATCGTGTGCGTCAACAATGTCGCAGCACTTCTTGAATCCGGCAGCGAAAGCATCGCAGTCAGCCTCGGTGAGCGCACTGACCTTCTTCAGGTCCTTGGCGTTGATGTAGTCCCTGTGGCGTTGAATAACGCGGACGAAAGCGATGTCCTCCAGGCCGCGCTCCCATGTGGCGCGCAGCGAGTTGTAGAGCTTTGCCACCTCGACCGCGTACTCGTCTTCCTGGTTGTTGTCATGCAGCAGCTTTGCCGCACGTGCCGCCTTCTCCAGCTTGTCGATGCGATCTTCGACGCTCTGGGCCTTCCAGGGCAGGCCGTCGGCCACCATACCGGCTCCCGCGGCGCCACGACTGAGCGTCGTGAGCCGCACTGCCCGCCCGGTCTTCGTCGCGTGGTCATTCAAATCGTTCACGAACACCAGATCATGCGTGAAGACGATGACCTGACGGTTCTCCGCTTCTTCCACGAGACGCTTGGCCACCTGCCCACGCCAGCGATGGTCCAACGAGGACACCGGGTCATCGAAGACGAGAGCAGAGCGATGCATCGCGGTGGCAAGCTCGGTCATGAAGGCGGCCAGCGCCACGCAGGTCTTTTCCCCTTCGCTCAGGATTTCGTGGACCTTGGCATCCGGCTTGGCGAAGAGGCGCACCTGATACTGCGGTGAGCCGTACTTGCCGCCGGAGCGCACGATTTCGACGCGAACCTTCGAGGCCGCAAGCCTGACAATCTCTTCCTGAAATCTGTCGCGCAGCCGAGGCGTAATCACGGTGTCGGCAATGTCATTGCCCATCTTGGTGATGGTGTTCGTCGCCGTGTCGCCCGCACACTCGGTCAGAAACCGGATGGTCTTCAGCCGCAGGATTTCGTCAGTGACGACCGGCAGCATGCCGGCGAGCAGCGCCCGGTCGCTCAACTCGGTGAAATCGGCTTCGAGCTTCTTGCGTTCATCCGCGTCAGCGGACTTGCGCAGCTCGGCGGCGTAATTGCGGATCGTGGTCTGAAGCTGGTCGAGATCAGGCAGCGGCGACATTGGAACGGGCGGAAGCTGTACCTCGCCGTTTCCGCCCAGGGCTTTGAGCAGAACGTGGCGCCGCAGCCGGGCTGCGGCGATGAAGCGGCGTGTCTGCTGCTGCAGCACCTCATTCTGGAGGCCCAGCTCGTCAAGACTGGCCTTTACCGCCCGCGTGCCGATTGCCGCGGCAGCTATGGTCTGACGTGCGGTCTGAGCTGCCTTCTCTGCCTCGCGTGCCAGCTGTTCCGTGTCCTTCTGGATGAAGTCCTCGAAACGCACCATCCGTGCACGTGCCTCAGCTTCCAATGGCTGCTGGCAAAGCATGCAATGCGCGTCTTCGGCCGACGGCGGAAACGGCTGTCCGGGGTATGCGATCTCCGTCGAGTAGCGTCGAGCGGAATCCCAAAGCGCCCGCCATGTCTCGCCGCCGACGCCGGCAAGGGGTTCGCCCGTGAAGGCCTTCTCCGCGGCAAGACGTGCGGCGTCCCGTTTCGACCGTGCGTCCCTGGCGAGGGCAGCGGCCGCCAGCAGTTCCTCATCGGTGGTTCTGGCTGCAACGCTGTTCACCGCGGTAATCAGCCGCATGACGTTGTCGGCTTTGACGGTCTGTTCCGCCGCGGCCTTAGTCGGATTCTTCGACAGGTCTGCCCGCAGACGCTCAAGACGGGCGCTTTCGTCTGCCGAGAGCGCCGCCAGGGCTTCGATCTTCTTTGTTTCAGTATTGGCGTTCAGCGCGGCAAGCGCCTTCCCCACGGCCGTGGTGGCCTTCCAGGTCGGCGCCGCAAAGATCGGATTGCGGGCCTTCTCAAGCTGCTTCTGCTCAGCCGCGAGGGCATCCTTCACCGCCTGGCAGGCTGCAGCAAGCTCATCCGGTACGTCCAGGCCAAAGGGGCGGAATGCGACTTCGTTCTTCTCGCGGATATGCACTGAGGCGCAGTCGCTATCGAACACGCTCACTGCAGACAGCGTTGCATGCGGATTTGCGCCGTTCTGCCACTGTTCGACCGGCTGCGGGACACCGCCGACCCCATACGCGATGTTTGCGCCGACGCGCTTCGGGGGCTGATCGGCATACACATTGGGTTCGATCTTTCCGGCATGCCTTGCACGACATGCGCGCTTGAGGATGCGTGCATAGCCGGACTTGCCCGCACCGTTGTCGCCGTAGATGATCGTGATTCCATTCGGCTCGAAGCCGAGGGTCTGGCCGGCGGCAAGGTTGTTCACGCCGGTCACGTCGGCGATCGACAGAAGCGATACCGCGGCGGTCTGACCGGGGTTGGCCGGAAGGTGGGCCTTCTCCAGCGGTACCGCTTTCAGCGCGCCTACGGGGGCACCTTTGCCTTGTTTGCAAAGGTCCACGAGTTCGCCGATATCGGCGTCCGTCAGACGGCCGTTTGCGATGATGCGGCGCAGGGCGTCACGCTGCCAGAGTGGACGATCCTTTGACCAGTCCAGAATCGTCTCCAGGACGGTCTTCTGCTGTGCGGCGGGCTTCTGCATTTCTTGTTCCTCCGTCGCGCTCCAGGATGATGGCAAAGCGCCGCTCGGTGTCCGAGTCGAACTTCTCGGCGGGGAGCTCAAGAAGTTCTTGTGACCACCAACCTGCGGCGTTCAGGATTCGCTCGCAACCACGCCTTCGAGACGCCCTTTCTCCAGAATATCCAGCAACACCACACTCTGCTTTTCTGTCGGGAGCTTGGTGGGAATCTGCATGGCAACTCTGAGCACGCCGTCTTCCTTCGGCGTGAGCAGATCTTTCTCAAGCAGCGACTGATGGATGCGAACCCATTCCGCAGCGGGAACAGCCAGCACTTTTCGTTGCGCCTCGATGCCGTTGTCGATCCTCTGCGTCTGCTTCGCTGTCTTCACAATCGCTGCCTGATCATCCTGCGGAACAAGTCGATCGTAGAACTCGGGCGGGAGGAGATTGGCAATCGCTTCGCTACGAGCCTGTATCCTTGTCCAGCACGCTTCCTTCTTGCACCACTCGGAAATGTTGGAAATGCCTTGTGGCGGTCTGATGATGTCGTCATTCACGACCCCCGACACGACAGCGATGGCACTTTCGAGCACCGGATCGACCTTCTGTGCATTCCAGATGCCCAGAAAGTCGATGCTCTCCTTCCTGCGCTTCGTGATGTCGCCGAGTATCGCCAGCGTGTAGGCCACGATGTTTGCTCGGTACCCGCCGTTGTACCAAGGCTGTGCGGAAACAATGCGCTCCGTGGCGCGGAAGATCAGCCCGCGCGCGACAGCCCTCTTGAAATAGAACTCATTGAACGCGTCGGATGATTTCTCCCACTCGCTGCCGATTCGGGCGGCGTAGCGCGCAAAGTTCTTCTGGGAGCCAAGATTCACCCACCTGGGGTGGTCATCCCAGACATTCTCGAACTTCGCAAGGTCCGTCTTCGTGAACATCTGTGGCTTGGGATGCTCCGCCTTGAAGCGACGCTGCTCCGCAGGTGTGAGCTTCGACTGTGCATCGGCATACTGGCCGCGTGCGCGCTCATAGAACCACCGCGTCTCGCGCGGGGCGCCCTTCTGCGCCGGCGCCCAGATCCGCCGGGAAAACCCTTCCATCCGCACATGGAACGGGTGGTTCGAGAAGAAGTCGGCGGCATTCACCCGATTCTGGGTGTTCGCGTACTCCGATATCCTTGGAGCGACCGTTTCGCTCTGTTGGCTGTCGATGACGGACAGCTTCAACTGGACGAATATCTGGGAAAGATCTGCCTTGTCCCGCTTCCGTGTATGGAACAGCGATGCTGTGGTCTGGCCCCCATTGACGATCTGAAGGTCGACAACCCTTGTGATCGCCAGACCGAAATCCGTCGTCGCGGTCTCGACACTCTGCGCAGTGGCCGTGATCCCGTTGTTGTAAGCAAAGAACATTCCCGGCTCGTTCAGGATCGTTGCCCTTATTCCCTGGTTCACATTACCGCGGGCCTGCAGGAATGTTCGGACGTTCTGCTCAAGCAAACGCGCTCCGAATCTCTCGTACAGGGTCGCCAGCACCTCGGCAGGCATGACCATGAGATAGGATTGATAGGCATCGGTCCCCAGGTGTGCGGGAAGGCAGGCGATACCCTTGCCGAACATCTGCTCGAAGTCGAGGTCGAGTGGCTCCTTGTGGCTGCGGGAGCTTCGCTGACGATGAAGTCGTGAGATGTCCCAGATGTGGTGAGCAGCCGGAACTCCTGCCACTTCCGTATCGGGAAGGGCCTGAATCTTCTCGCTGAGCGTGCGCTCGGAGAAGAGAACCAGGTTGACCTGCCGAATGGCGTCCTTGCGATCCGCAATCTGCCTGGCAAGGCCGTACTCCGGCGATGTGACCTCCAGTTCGCCGGCCAGGCCCTTGTTGGCACTGGCCTCGAAGAAGTTGGCAACACGCTTGAATGCCGCGGCCACTTCCGTTCTGGTGAGCGATGCCAGCTCGTTTCGGGAGTCGAAGTCCGCGATGAAGAGGTCCAGAACTCCTTCGTCATTGAACCAGTAGCCGTCCACGCGCATGCCACGCTGCGCCCGGAAATGGCAGAGTTCGAAACCTTCCGTGAAGCCTGTCTCGACAAGGTCGTTCGCGATGGCCTCCATGAATTCGGAGAGCTGGAAGCTGCCATTGGCTTCGGCGCCCGCCAACAGTTCCTGTCGGAAGTCGTGGAAGAACTCTTCGTCGGTCTGCTCCATCAATCCTCCCCGAAGATGGCTGCTTCGTCACACTCGTAGGGAGCAATCGTTTCCAGCCTGATGTCGTAGGCCACGTTAGCAATCCCTGTCGGCAGTTGCGACCGCATGAGACGCGGAAAACCGTCACCGACACGATAGCTGCGCACGTCGCTGACGACAAAGCGAGGCTCATCGTAGTCAGGGAGCGGGGCATAGCCGTGCGCAACCAGCTTCCTGTCAAAGGCCTCGACGGCGTCCGCCTCGCCGAGACGCGCCTGGACTGCAGCGACGATCTCGTTGAGCGATCGGGCTCCTGCCGCGTCGGCCAAGCTGCTCAGCCGGTACACGCGCAGGAACAGCGCATCGTTCAGGGATTCAAGCTGGTCTTCTGACGAAATGCGGATGCTGCTCCGCTCTGCCCCCGAGAGCGATTTGACCTCGACGGCTGTGTTGCCGAATATGAAATCCTGATGTGATCGTTCCGGACCGAGCCAGGCTTCGACGGCGGCACTGCTCGACATCTGCCGATCGATCAGTTCCGTCAGGAAGACGATTTCGGCGAAGAGACCGCGCACTTCCTCGATGGACAGGTGCTGACTCCGGCCTGACAGGAAGGTCTTCCAACGGCGGATGTGTGCCAGAGAGACCGCGAGAGAACTCGCCGAGTCGGTGGCGTGCTCCAGCGAGGATGCAAGGGTGCGGCACAGTCCTTCGAAGAGATCGCGATCGACCTGCCTTTCAAGGGCGAGGACCAAGTGCTGCTGCCCCTGATCTCCGGCACGAAGATCGACATCGATGCCGTTCACCGTGACCGCGTTCTTCCGGTACTGGGCTGCGTGGTCGCCCTGAAGCTCCACGATGAACAGGCAGGCGCCACCGGCATCGCGTCCCCAGAAACAGGGCACGGCCGTTCCCACCGCAACCTGGCGGACATTGAAGTCCGCTCCCGGAACGGCGATGTCATCCCACGGAGAGGACTCAGGCATCGTAGTCATCCTCCTCGTCAGGATCGTCGGCGTAACCCTGCATCTGCTGGAGCCAGACCTTGTTCACGACGACATTGATGGTCGTCGAATAGTCCCCGTAGGGAAAACTAACGCCGAAGGCGGCGATCGGTCCCGTCACGGCCTCGCCCTTGGGCTCCAGGCTGTGAATCATGAGGAGCGGCTTGTTCCGGACCATGCGGTAATGCGTGTCGGATACCGCTCCTGAGCCATCTTCGCCGCCAGCCAGCGTCCTGGCCTCATTGCGTTGTGCGTCGCTGAGCCCAAGCTTCTCGTCGCCACGCGAGGCAACCCTGTCCTTGTTCAGGCGCCACGAAGTGCCGTTCGGCTGATCCTTCCCGACGACGCGCACCTGATTCCTCAGGGTGAACGGGTTTTCACCGCCTGAGCCACCCGAAGGGGAAATCAGCAGAACATCGGCCAGCGGGCGCTTCATCGCAATCCGTTCGAGATAGCTCACCACGTCCGACTTCTGTCCGGCAAAGGACGAATGGCATTCGAACCGGGTGAGGAAGTCGTCGATCACCTCGACAGGCACGTCCCTGAAGATGACGCCCTTTTCGGTGGACTCCTCCGGTCGCCCGCCGAATCCACTTCGCCAGTGATCGCCGATCAGCGCAAGGTTCCTGGCATTCACGTCAGGGTCGGTGGAGACAATGTAGCTCTCCCGCAATCGCCCACTGAAACTCTGCTCGACCGTGACCTCCTGGCCGGATCGCATCTTGTTCGCCGCCGTGATCAGCAGGCTGTCCGGATGCGAGCGGACGTACAGGCCAAAATCCTTCGGGCTAAGGCGATCGCGCCGCATGCGCTTGACCTGCTGTACAAGCTCTTCGGCGGCATCGGCGATGTGGGAGTACCAGTTGATCGAATCGCGCGAGAGATGGACGCGGCAGAGGTCCTCGAAGCCCGGCCGGTAACCGAACCAGCGGCCCATCTGCATGAGGGTGTCGTACATTTTCGTGTTGCGGTACATGTAGCTGACGGTCAACCCCTCGATGGTCAGGCCTCGGGAGAGGCTCAGACCACCGACCGCGACCGCGGTCAACCCGACTCCTTCCTTCGCGTAGCGGGCGTAATCGAGCACCTCGTCACTCTTGCTGTTGATGACATAGAGGTGGAGGTGCTCGAAGACGCCGCTGAGGGCAGCCTTCACTTCCGCCCAGGTAAACCCAGCATCGGCATACTCGGCATCGAAGGCGTGCTTCAGGCCCTGCATGTACGCGTTTCTTGAGGAAACCTCTTCCGGCATCGCGTAGTTGGCGAGAACCGCTTCCCTGATCTTCTTCTCCCTGAGACTCAGGAAGTCACGCACGGCCTTCTGAACGGGCACGAAGCGCGACACGTTGACCATCATTGAGCAATGCTTGCCGGTCTGCCCACGCAGGTTCCGGATGGCGCGGGCGACGATGAACTCGTCGAGTGCGCGATAGAGGCTGGGGGGCAACTCGTGGACGGGATCGTCACGCTTGTGGGCGTACGGGATGAGATCCTCGCAATCGTCGATCGGCCTCACGATCGATTGACTGGTCGCCTCGTCGAGGAACACCTTCTCGGCACCGAAGTACGTCGTTGGCGCGTCCAGGCAATAGATGAAGTCGCGCGGGAACAGCTCCTCACGCACATCATCGCCATAGGCGTCGGGGTTGATGAAGATGTTGGCGAACGGTGTCGCCGTGTAGCCGACATAGCACGATTTCGCGAACAGCCCGAGGATGCGCCGGATCATCGCATTCGTTCGGGTCGGATCCAGATCCTCCTTGTTCGTGTTGATCGACGCGTTGTCGGCCTCGTCGTCAATCAGCAGCATCGGCACGTCGGAAATCCGGCCATCGCCCTCGGCGTTCAGCTCCTTCAGCCACTTGTGAAGAGCCGTGAGCGTCGTGACGTTCTTCTTGATGACCAGAATGATCGGCTTACTGAAGTCGTTGATCTTCCAGCCGCTCTTTTCCGCCGTGTTCTTGTTGAAGTCCTCGTTGATGTTGGTGAGCGTGGCCGGATGCGGATAACCCGGCGCGAGACCGACACCGATGTTGCGACGATCCTCGGGATCGCTTGACCGGCCGATGAAGGCCTCATCGATGCGCTGCTGCGTTTGCTTGCGCAGATTGTTGTGAATGCCGGCGACGACGATGATGAACTTGTAGCCGGCGTCGGCGGCGCGTGCTATCAGGCCGGTGTAGTTGGCCGTCTTGCCCGACTGCACATGACCGATGACAAGTCCGCGACGGTTCCAGGTTGTGCCCTCGCTCAACGGGTCCTGCAGGTGGCCGAGAATGCGGGTCGTCACATCGCTCAGCGACTGGACCATCTGCGGCGGCCAACCTTCCTTGAGAAGAAAGTTTCCATAGGATTCCGCATAGGTCCAGGCGACATCCTCACGCTTGTGGACCCACTGATCATCATGCTTAGCAGTGACATCCACCAGCGAAACACCGGCGCCCATGCGCGTGTCGACCGAGATCATCGCCTCGGTGACGATATTGCGGAGATCACCCGTATAGCCGAAGATCGCGGCGATCTGTCTCGCCTTTTCCTCCACCTGCTCGCGCGTCGGCGTCTCGGCCATGTTGGCAAGGCCCGAGATGAGCGCGTTGGCAATGTTTCGTTCTTCCGTGATGACTGTGAGGCTCATGCAAAGGTCTCGCTGATGAATTTGGGTATCCGGAATTTCTGGTTGATAAAATGCCAAAGATGTAAAGAAGAAAATCTTTCTCAGCGGATTATCTGATTGATCCTCTTCAGCCTACTCTACTGCCAATTTTCTGTTTCCACCTTCGCCTGAGTCTTCATAGCGATGCTGACTAGGGAGGACAGCGAGAGCTGGGCAAGCGTCAAAGCGGTTCTGGTTCATGCGCAATCCGGACACCTGCACAACATTCCTCTTGTAAGAAACCGATCAAATTCTCTAGGTGCCCATACTCGGGTATACAGACAATCGTGCGGCTATGTTTCTCCTGCCGGATCAGCCCTACCTTGGCCATGCGCGCAAGGTGATGTGATAGCGTCGAAGCAGGAATACCCAGCCCCTTCTGGATATCTCCGACCGAAGCCCCATCATGGCCAGCTTTGACCAGAAAGCGGAACACGGACAGTCGGTGACTATTCCCTAGCTCAGCTAAGCTGGCTGCAACCTTTTCGTGATCCATAGCACGCCCCAATAATTCGATGTTTCTAGAATTATAGTTGACAGGTCGGATAAACGCAAGTAGGCTGCGTACATCATTTCGACAATACTAGAAATATAGGAGTAATATTGAATGTCATCTCAACTCCAAGACGCTCTAGGCATGTTCGCCTTTCTCGCTATCGAGCTATCGGTTTTATTCATTGGCATTAGCTTGCTGGTCGGAGTTCTTCAACGTCACATCCCACCATCCAAGGTGGAAGCGTTACTGACTTCCAGTGGGAAGCGAGGCTATTTTCTTGCTGCTGGTTTAGGAGCTATAACGCCCTTCTGTAGTTGCTCGACTATCCCCATGTTGAAAGGGTTGATTCGGGCACGGGCCGGTTTTGGGCCGATGATGGTGTTTCTTTTCTCATCTCCGTTGCTGAATCCTATCGTCGTCGGCCTGCTGGTTGCCACGTTTGGATGGACACTTACTGCTATCTATGTGCTCGCCGCTTTGGTGGTCGCGGTAGGTGCCGGATGGCTGCTTCACACGCTTGGCTTCGAGCGTTATGTGCGCCGGACGGCGACACAAGAGAGCAGTGGATGTAGTTCATCAGCAAGCCCGTGCAGTGCTACATCGACCGCATCGAGTTGCGGCACCAACAGCTGCGACACCACTCCGAAGACGGCTTCTTGCGGGGCTGATAGGAAGACAACAGTCTCTACGTCTAGCGAATGCTGTGACAGTCAACCCACTGTCACGGTTAAGAAAGAAGGGAAGTACAGTGGTGTGTGGCGGGAAGCTTGGTCGGACTTTATCGATGTGTTGCCTTACCTGCTCATCGGTATTGCGATTGGCAGCGTGATCTATGGTTTCATGCCCACTGACTTATTGGAGCAGTATGCAGGCCCAGATAATCCCTTTGCCATTCCAGTTGCCGCTGTCATCGGCGTGCCGTTGTATATTCGCGCTGAAGCCGTCATACCTCTGGCAGCGGCTCTGATGGCCAAAGGCGTGGGTGCCGGGACGGTGCTAGCGTTGATCATCGGCAGTGCCGGAGCCAGCCTGACTGAGCTCATTCTGTTGCGCTCTTTGTTCACGCTGAAGCTTTTAGCGGCGTTTTTAGCAGTCATTTTTGCTATGGCGATGATTGCCGGTTACGCCACCTACCTGTTTTTCTGATCAAGGCGGGAGATGATTAATTCGTTAAGCCTTCCTGGGTACCAGTTGGTGGATTCTGATGAGCAGAATGAAGACATACATTTTCGGCTTGAAGCACCTACACCAGTAGCCTGCGAGGGGTGCGGCGTGCAGGGTGAGTTCGTGCGGTTCGGCAAGCGTGACGTTCCCTATCGTGATCTGCCCATCCACGGCAAGCGGGTCACTCTCTGGGTGGTCCGCCGCCGATACACCTGCCGGGCCTGCAAGACAACATTCAGGCCCCAGCTACCGGAGATGGTGGACGGATTCCGTATGACACTGCGGCTGCATGAGTACGTGGAGAAGGAATCCTTCAACCACCCCTACACCTTTGTGGCGGCACAGACCGGCCTGGACGAGAAGACGGTGCGCGACATCTTCAACGCCCGCGCCGAGTTCCTGGGGCGCTGGCACCGCTTCGAGACGCCCCGCATCCTGGGCATTGACGAGCTATACCTGAACAAGCGCTACCGCTGCATTCTGACCAACATTGAGGAGCGAACCCTGCTCGACCTGCTGGCCACCCGCCGCCAGGACGTGGTGACCAACTACCTGATGAAGCTGAAAGACCGGCAGAAGGTCGAGATCGTCAGCATGGACATGTGGAACCCCTACCGGGCAGCGGTCAAGGCTGTGCTGCCCCAGGCCCGTATCGTGGTCGATAAGTTCCATGTGGTGCGCATGGCCAACGATGCCCTAGAGAGAGTGCGCAAGGGCCTCAGAAAGGAGCTGAAACCGTCCCAGAGCCGGACTCTCAAGGGAGACCGGAAAATCCTGCTGAAACGCGCTCACGAAGTCTCAGACCGGGAGCGCCTCATCATGGAGACCTGGACAGGCGCGTTCCCGCAACTGCTGGCCGCCTACGAGCACAAGGAGCGCTTCTACGGCATCTGGGACGCCACCACACGGCTCCAGGCAGAAGCCGCCCTGGACGAGTGGATAGCCACCATCCCGAAGGGCCAAAAGGAAGTCTGGAGCGATCTGGTCAGGGCAGTGGGAAACTGGCGCGAAGAGACCATGACCTACTTCGAGACGGACATGCCCGTCACCAACGCTTACACGGAGTCCATCAACCGACTGGCCAAGGACAAGAACCGTGAAGGGCGCGGTTACTCCTTCGAGGTGATGCGGGCACGAATGCTCTACACCACGAAGCACAAGAAGAAGGCACCGACTGCGAAGGTCTCTCCTTTCTACAAGAAAACCATCGGTTACGGACTGCCGGACTTCGCAGAGGAACTCAACTACGGAGTCGATCTATCAACCATCTGATAATGGTATCAGGTTGGTGGGGTAAAGGTGCCCCATCAACCATTAAATCCGTATACCCATGAATTTTTCGGCCAGTTCGATCTGGCCATCGAAAAGGTGCGTCGAGCGCACGATCTGGAGAAAGGCATTCGGATCGCCCGGCCCGTCGCCGTAGAGCACCTTCCTGAGACTCTTCAGGCGCTCCAGAGTCTGGCTTTCATCCACCGCCTTCTGGTTGATCTCGCGCGGATGGGTCGAGTAATCGGAATAGATCATCTCCACCGGTAGGGAGGCGGCAATCGAATCCAGCAGGACACGAAGCAGATCCGCATCCTCGGACGAAAGTCTTGTGCCCAGGGATGGGATGAGCGGGTGCTGCTCGTTGATTGCGAAACGGATGCCGCCGAGATCGGCGTAGCGCTCCCAGAACGGGGCTTGGCTCTCCTGAAAGAGCTTCTGCCCGCGCCCCCTATGCACCGTCACGCTGCGGGCAGTGATCCTGTTGATGATCTGACGCAGCCGCTCCCGCACCCCATGCGGCGGGCGGGCACGCGATTTCTTGATGTCGATGGTCCAGGCTTCGTCCAGACTGTTTGGAAAGTCGATCTGTACCCGCGCCAACTTGGTAGCCTCACCCTTCGGCACGAGTCTGAACCAGTCGCCCCAGGCCATCAGGCGGCCGTTTCGATAGACGTAGCCCCCCTGATTGGAGATGAAGTCACTGCGATCCTGGTAGTAGTCGTACTCGGACGCGGACAGACGACTGTGGTGTGGAAGCACGTAAGGCTGCAGGCGCACCTCGGCCTCGCCGATGCGGACGATCTCCTCCGGAAGCACCTGGGTGGCAGGATTCTTCCTGCAGAAGGGGTCGAATGCCGTAATCGGACGACCATTGACGGTGAGAGAAATCCTGGCATGTCCCTTGATCTCACCCGAGAGAAACCGGTGGAAGACAAGTGACAGATGTCTGCCCACCGCCTCAAGCTTCTCATTGACGATCTCGTCTCGACGATCCCCGGCCTCGTCCTCCATCAATCGGTCGAGCTCTCGCCAGATAACGGCCGTGCCCCGGGCGCCGAGCCGTTCGACATAAGGCAACCCATGGATGTCCGCATCGTCCAGGATGGAAAGAATCCAGTCGTCGGCAGCATCGATGCGATCCAGATTCCATTCGGCTCCGCAGACAGTTCCATCGCGCGTGCTCACAACGGTCAGCGAGCGACATTGGGAAAACGAGGCTGTCTTCAGGCCAAGGCCGAAGCGCCCAAGATCCTTCGGCGACCGATGCTGCCTGGGGTTGCCGGTCCCATGACGCATCGCATCGAGCAGCTCGTCTTCCGTCATCCCCCTGCCGTTGTCGAGGATGACCATCACAGGATGCTCACCGGACACATCGCAAATGATGTCGATGGTGTCCGCGCCAGCGGAAATGCTGTTGTCGATCAGATCGGCAATCGCAGTTTCGAGCGAGTACCCAAGGTCCCGCATCGATTCGGAAAGGCAGGCCGCGCTCGGCGGATGACTGCGATCACGAGCCATCGGCTTCCTCTTGCGTCTTCTCGTGAGTCACGTGCATGGTAAGCTCCGAATTGCTGCTTCGGGTGTCGTCTTCATCCGTTCGCATTGCCAAGCGGAAGCGCGGAGCTGCCATTTCTGCAGACATTCAGGCGGAAGATGCTCAAGACCATGCGCGTTCCTACCACTCCGCAGCGCAGCCGCATGATGTCGAGCATTCGCGGAAAGAACACCCGGCCGGAACGGATACTTCGCTCCCTCCTTTTCGCCAGGGGTTTTCGATATCGACTTCATGTGCGGGGGCTGCCCGGCTCCCCCGACCTTGTGTTCCCGAAGCGCAGAGCAGTGGTGTTCGTCCATGGCTGCTTCTGGCACCGACATGAAGGCTGCCGCTACACAACCACTCCCAGGACCAATGAAGATTTCTGGCGGCAGAAATTCCAGGGAAATGTCGCTCGCGACAGGCGCCATGCGGAGATGCTCCATGCTCTCGGCTGGCGCGTGGCGGTCGTCTGGGAGTGCGCCTTGAAGCACTCGGTCGAGGAGACTGCGCAAGCGGTTGAGGAGTGGCTGCATGGCGATGAAGATGTCCTGGTGATTGGTCAGAGCATTGACTAGCCCGCTTCGGCAAGCACCGGAAGCTGTTCTGGCAGGTTTCGCGGCACGCTTCCCGCCGGCCTCTTCTGTACGGCATCACCAGCCTGCCTCCGCCTCCTCATCTCGTTCAGAAGACTACGAACGATCTTGGCCAGTTTGTGGGCAAGCAACGGAGGCACCGCATTGCCGACCTGGGTGTACTGCTCCGTGCGGTTGCCCGCGAAGACGTAGTTGTCGGGAAACGTCTGGAGCCGTGCTGCTTCCCTGACCGTGAGACTTCTGCATTGGGAGGGGTCGTAGTGGATGTAGTAGTGCCCGTCCTTGGCAATGTGAGCCACCACCGTGGTGGACGGTTCGTTCCTGCACTGCACGCGGAACCGATCCTTGAACGGGATCGCTTCGGATTCCCGATCGACATGCACATTGATGTGATCGGGAAGCAGCTTGGGAGGGAACACATCCAGCCGTGGGCAATATCCCCATAAATGAGCGAAGCTGGCCGAGAAAAGATAGCGAGCAAGATCGGATGCCATGTGCGCGCGCGCTTCATGCTGACAGACACCACCCAGGCTTCGGTCGTGAAGCCATTGCTGAAGCTCGGTCGGCTTCTTCGGCCTTCTATAGCCTCGTGAAATGAAGGCGCCACCGGTCGTGGTGCTGGTTGCCGCAGCGGCAAAGGCACGCATTGTCCCGATCATGACGGACTCGTTTTCTGTCCTCCATCCCTTGACGTAAGAGGGGGCAGCCTGAACAGCCTTGCGCCATGCCTCCACTGAATCGCCACGCGACAGCTTGCTGCGGATTCGGGGAAGATCGTCAATGGCCTGTTTGACCGTGACAGGCCTTGCTACTGGTGCCAGCAACTGGTGTTGAGGCATGTCCAGCCCCTTTCTCACTCCGAGCAGAATCACGCGATGCCTGCTTTGCGGGATCCCATGGCGCTCAGAATGGATAAGGTAGTCGGTGGGTTCCAGCGAACTGCCGTCGCCCTTCTTGGTGAAGGATCGGATCTCATATTCGAGCCCCTCGGTCGGCATCGAAAGATCCGCAATGATCTTCTCGAACATCGGGTCGCCGGAGTGCTTTGAGGAAAGCAGACCCTTGACATTCTCCATCACGAAGATGGTGGGCTTGTGCACCTGGATGATTCTCAGGTACTCCCTGTAGAGGAAGTGCTTTTCATCCTTGTGAAAGTCCTTGTCGTTGGCGCGTCTGGAGCGCCCCGCCAGCGAATACGCCTGGCAGGGCGGGCCGCCGATCAGCACCCAGGTTTCCTGCCCCTTCAGTGCAGCACGAATTTCCCTGTCGATACTGGCTTCGTCGGACTTGCCAAGCTCCAGGCACCTCGCCTCGGCGGCAGCATGCTCGAAGGCGCTGGCCACGGCAGGGATCCTGCGGAAAGCGGCCTCATCGATCTCGCCCCGTATGTAGCTGTAGTAGTGCTTGACGTCCTTGGTGCCACGCAAACGCCTGAACACTGCCCTGAGCGTCAGCGTGCGATGTGCGACAGCATCCTTTTCAATGGAAAGGGCGATCTCGAAGAATGGCTGCCGCTTGTGGCCCTGCAGGGAAGCAAATCCTTCCCCGAGCCCTCCTGGGCCAGCAAAAAGATCAATTATGGGAACTGGCACGCCAGCAATCCTCCCCTTGGTTCTTTCCCGAACGTGATTCGGTTGCCGATTTGGTGCACGCTCACTCTGCCTCCGGCTTCTTCTTGCTGATGCTTTCGGCGATCCACCGATCCAGCTCCGAGCGGCGGAAGCGCCAGGTACCTCCAAGCTTGAACGCCGGAATCTCGCCTTTCTGGGCAAGGCGATAGACCGTCCGTTTCCCGGCTTTGAGGTAGGCCGCGACCTCCTCAAGCGTGAGGATCTCGCTCTCGACTTCAGTCATCCGGAAACCATCCGATCTGGCCTTTCGTAGATTACGATTGCCAAGTTTAGCCAATTCTACCAAGCTGCGGTAGGCGCTGGCCAACTCCGCAATCCCGGGAGCATTGCACGGTTGATCGCCAGCTCGCCCCGGGAATCCGGTCATGCCGGAGTTCCCATTCCCTGCGGCGCAAAGCGAGAGCGCGCCACAGCATCTGGCCATCCGCTTCAACGGGGAATGGCACGATGGGACAGACCAAACGCCGCGCATCCGCATGGCCTTCGCTGGCCGTGCTGTTGGCCGTGTCGTTCTCGGCCCTGCAGCCTGCCGTCGCCGCCGACGGCGTCGCCATGGAGCGTGAGCAGCTCACCGCGCTCGCCCGCCAACTCGACCTGATCGACCGCCTCGCCGAGCACGCCGCCAATACCGCTCCGCAGGAACGCGCCCGCTACCACTTCGACTACGCCCGGCTGCGCGCCGACCTGAAGCGCGTTCGCGCCGGCCTGCAGGACTACCTCGTGCCCCAGCGCGCCCAGCCGCGCGATCCCGTCCCGATGGCCGGCGATTACGTCCGCCGCGACCGCGCCCACGACGAGGAGCCGTCGCCATGACGCCCTCTGCCGATCAGGTCGCCGCCTTCCAGGCCAACGGCGGCTTTGCGCCTTCGGCCGTCTCTGCCGTGGTGCTCGCTTTCGTGTTCGCCGTGTTGCTGCTGTGGGGCGTGTGGGCCATGCGCACCGCCTACGTCGGCTGGGCCGAGCACCGCATCACTGAACGTCAGTTCCTCGCCGTCGTCGTGCGCTTCGTGGCGATGTACCTGGTGCTGACCTTCTTCCTCCTCTCCTGAACGTCACGAAAGGCCATACGCCATGAACCTGCCATCGACATCCCATCGCATTCCGTCCCGCATCGTCGCACTGCTGCTGCTACCGCTGGCGTTCGCGGGCCTGCCGCTGTCGGCCTTCGCGCAGGGCCTGCCGACCATGGAAGACCCATCGCGCGGCCAGGGCAGCGGCATCCTGCAGACCTTGCAGAATTACGGCTACGACATTGTGCTGCTGATCGCGCTGCTCGTGGTCGCCTCGATGTTCGTCGGTGTCTGCTATCACGCCTACACACGCTACTCGGAGATCCACACCGGCCGCGCCACCTGGGGCCAGTTCGGCCTGACGGTCGCCGTGGGCGCAATCCTGCTGGTGGTCGGCATCTGGCTGCTCACCAAGGCCACCGGCGTGCTGTGAGGGCGGCAAGCGATGGCCGTCCCTTCGGAGACCCCGCGCGACACCCTGGTGACCTTCCTGCCGCACCGGCTGAACCGCCAGCCGGTGGTCGTGCGCGGGCTGACCGCCGACGAGTTGTGGATCTGCGCCGGTCTGTCGGCCGCAGCCGGATTCGTGCTCGGCCTGCCGCTGGCCTGGCTCACGCACAGCATCGCCATGGTGCCCACGCTGATCGTCGTCGGCATCGCGCTGGGCGTCTTCGTCGGCGGCGGTTTCCTGCGCGCACAGAAGCGCGGCCGGCCCGACACCTGGCTGTACCGGCAGCTCCAGTGGCGGCTGGCCCTGCGGCACCCGGCGCTGGCGGCACTCCTGGGCGGGCAGCGCCTCATCACCCGCTCGGGCTTTTGGACTACCCGGCGCAATGCCGATCGAGGTGCGCCATGAGCCGTTTCAAGAACGAGGTTGCGCACTTGCAGGCGCACGTGAAGACGCTGCGTCTGGGGCCGGCGCGTTGTTCGTGGTGGCGCTGCTGCTCGGCTTCGGTTGGTGGAGTGCGCCGAAGAGTCTGACCATCCATGTGCCGCCGGACCTGCGCTCGGGCAGCACGCGCAAGTGGTGGGACGTGCCGCCCGAGAGCGTGTATGCCTTCTCGTTCTACATCTGGCAGCAGGTGCAGCGCTGGCCCACGAACGGCGAAGAAGACTACCCGCGCAACCTGCGCGCGCTGTCGGCCTACTTCACGCCGAGCTGCCGGGCCTTCCTGCAACAGGACTACGAGTACCGGCGCGCCAGTGGCGAGCTGCGTCAGCGCGTGCGCGGCATCTACGAGATTCCCGGCCGCGGCTACGGCGATGATCCGGCCACGCGCGTCAAGGTGCTCTCCGACCGCGATTGGATCGTCACGCTCGACGTGAGCGCGGACGAATACTACGGCTCCGAGCAGGTCAAGCGCGCCCTGGTGCGCTACCCCATCAAGGTCGTCCGGCTGGACATAGACCCCGAGCGCAACCCCTTCGGCCTGGCGCTGGACTGCTACGCCGGCGCACCCCAGCGCATCGAACCGCCGCCGACGCCGACCCAGGCCGGCGCGCCCGCCAACGCCTCCGGCCACCTGCAGGGAGACTCCCCATGAAGCCCGTTGCCTTGTCGGCCCTGGCCGGCGTCCTGCTGATCCTCGGTTTCGTGCCGGCCAGCCAGGCCGTGGAAATCCTGCGCTGGGAGCGGCTGCCCCTGCCGGTGCCGCTGGTGGTCGGCCAGGAGCGCGTGGTCTTCATCGACCGCAATGTGCGCGTCGGCGTGCCGGCCAGCGTCGGCGATCACCTGCGCGTGCAGAGTGCAGGCGGCGCGATCTACCTGCGGGCGAGCGAGCCGATTCCGCCCACGCGGCTGCAACTGCAGGACGTGGAGTCCGGCGCGCTGATCCTGCTCGACATCGCCGCCGAGCCGGCGAAGGACGGCCAGGCGCCGCTGGAGCCGGTGCGCATCGTGGAAGCGGAAGCCCCCGCGAAGCGCTACGGCGGCAGTGCAGCAAGCGGTGCGGACGAGCGGGCCGATGCGCCCGCGGACAAACCCGTTCCCCGGCGCGAAACGCCGGTACCGGTCGTGCTGACGCGCCATGCCGCACAGAACCTGTACGCGCCGCTGCGCACCGTCGAGCCAGTCGCCGGCATCGGGCGCGTGAACCTGCGCCGTGGCTTCGCGCTGGACACCTTGCTGCCGACGCTGCCGGTGCACGCGCGGGCACTGGCCGCGTGGCGCCTGGAAGACCAGTGGGTGACGGCCGTGCGACTCACCAACACCGCCGCGCGCTGGCTCGACCTCGACCCGCGCGCCCTGCAGGGGAACTTCGTGGCGGCGACCTTCCAGCATCCGAACCTGGGGCCGGCCGGCACCGCGTCCGACACCACGGTGCTCTACCTGGTCACGCGCGGCCACGGCTTGGCCGAGTCGCTGCTGCCGGCGCTGAGCCCGATCGACGCCACCGTGAACCTGCCGCCGGCCGCCGCGGCCGGCTCGACCGGAGGAGCGCGCGATGAAAAGTAATCCGTTGCTCAAGTGGCTGCTGATCCCGATGGCGCTGCTGCTGGTGTTCGTCGGCATCAAGCTGTTCTCCGGCGCGCCCGGCGGCCAGCCCGCTCCCAAGGGCGCGGCCAGTACGCTCACGCCCGAGGAGATGAAAGCCCTGGGCATCGCTGGCGACACGCCGCGCGATACCGTCGCCACGCTGGTGGCCCAGGTGAAGCAGTTGCGCACTGAGCTGCAGAGCGCGCTCGGCGACAACAAGCAGCACAAGGCCGAGAACGAGCGCCTGCGTGCGCGGGAAAGCGCGATCGACCAACGCATCCAGAGCGCGCTGGAAGGCGAACGCAACCGCCTGGAGCAGGAGCGCAATCAGGTGGCCAGCGACAGGCAGCAGACCCAGGGGCTGCTGCAGGATCTGCAGCGGCAACTGGACGGCCTCTCCGGCAAGGGCGGCCCGTCCGACCTGCCCGTCGGGCTGGGGCTGGAAGAGGGTGATGGCCAGCGCTTCAACCGCGGCGTCGGTGGCACGCAGTGGGTCGAGCCCGACGATGCCAAGGTCGACGCCAAGAACGCCAGCAAGGAGCCGAGCTTTCCCCTGAGCTTCGGGCCGGCCCAGAAAAGCCTGTCGGCCGCAGTGGAATCCGTCGCCGACGTCGGCAGCCGCGCCGTGGGCGCATCCACGAAGGCGGTCTACACCGTGCCGTCGAACTCGACGCTCATGGGGTCGATCGCCATGACGGCGCTGATCGGGCGCGTGCCGATCGATGGAACCGTCAACGACCCGTACCCGTTCAAGGTGCTGATCGGCCCGGACAACCTCACGGCCAACGGCATCGACATCCCCGACGTGGCCGGCGCCGTGGTCAGCGGCACGGCCTCGGGCGACTGGACGCTCTCGTGCGTGCGCGGGCAAATCCGCTCGGTCACGTTCGTGTTCCAGGACGGCACCATCCGCACGGTGCCGGAGGACAGCAGCAAGGGCAGTAGCAGCGGCGGCAACTCGGGGCACAACGGCGCCAGCATCCAGGGCGGCTTGGGCTGGATCAGCGACCCCTACGGCATCCCCTGCGTCAGCGGCGAGCGGCGCAGCAACGCCCAGCAGTACCTGGGCAGCCAGGCGCTCATCACCGCGGCCGGTGCCGGCGCGGCCTCGCTCATCAAGTCCGACAGCGGCAGCGTGGCCGTGGTCGCCAACAGCAACGGCTCGCTGGGCACCGTCGGCATCAGCGGCAACGAAGCGATGGGCCGCATCCTCGCGGGCGGCGTGCGCGACATGGCCGATTGGGTCAACAAGCTCTACGGCCAGGCCTTCGCGGCGGTCTACGTGCAGCCCGGCGCCAAGGTGGCCGTGCATCTGGAGCAGCCGCTCGACATCGACTACGACGCCAAGGGGCGTCGGGTCCACCACCGCACCGGAGAAGCCCATGCCTCGGATCTGGATTGACGCGGCCGCCGTGCTGCTGGCGGCCACCCTGCTCGGCGGCTGCGCCACCAGCAAGGAGAAGCTGCTGCTGCACGGCGACAGCACCATGCTCGACATCTGGCATCAGGAGACCGGCGGCAGCGCGGGCGGCGGCCAGGCCGCGCGGCAACTGCTCGATGCGCGCCAGGGCCTGCGCCGGCCGCTGACCGAGGCCGATGGGCAGGCGGCGCCCGGCGTGCAGGCGCGCTACACCCGTACCGCGCAGAACGAGATTTACCGCCAGTTCCACCGCCTGCCGAACCCCGACCTGGTGATGTACGTGTTCCCGCACCTGGCGGGCACCGACCCGGTGCCGGTGCCCGGCTACAGCACGGTATTCCCGCTCTACCAGCGCGTGCAGTACGCGATGCCGGGCGAGCGCGTGGAGGACTATTGATGGCCTGGTCGCTGCCGTGGTCACGCAAGCCCGACGCTGACGCCGTGGATGCGGCCGATGATGCCTGGACACGGCACGTGACGGCGCTGGCGGCACAGGGTGTCGCCGAGCCGGGCAGCGCGCTCGGCCGGGGCCGGCGCAGGCCGGCCACCCAGGCCGACCACGATGCGCTCTATGGCGTCGCGCCGTCGTTCGCGGACTTGCTGCCCTGGGTCGAGTACCTGCCCGGCAGCAAGTGCATGTTGCTGGAAGACGGCCAGTCGGTGGCGGCCTTCTTCGAACTGGCGCCGGTCGGCACCGAGGGCCGCGAGATGGCCTGGCTGTGGCAGGCGCGCGATGCGCTGGAGAACGCCCTGCAGGACTCCTTCGACGAGTTGGACGACAACCCCTGGGTGGTGCAGCTCTACGCCCAGGACGAGGCCGACTGGGACAACTATCTGCGCTCCCTGGCGAACTATCTGCAGCCGCGTGCGCAGGGCAGCGCGTTCAGCGACTTCTACCTGCGCTTCTTCGCCCATCACCTGCGGGCCATCGCCAAGCCGGGTGGCCTGTTCGAGGACACCACGGTGACGCGCCTGCCGTGGCGCGGCCAGGTGCGGCGCGTGCGCATGGTGGTCTACCGCCGCACGTCCGCGGCCCCGACCCCGCGGCGCGGCCAGTTGCCCGAGCAGGCGCTGACGACGATCTGCGACCGCCTCGCCGGCGGGCTGGCGAATGCCGGCGTGAAGGCTCGGCGTCTCGGCGCGGCGGACATCCACGCCTGGCTGCTGCGCTGGTTCAACCCGAATCCGACCCTGCTCGGCGCCACCGCCGAAGATCGGGAACGCTTCTACGCGCTGACCCGCTACCCGGAAGAGCGGGAGGAGGGCGAGATCGAACTCGCCAGCGGCACCGACTTCGCGCAGCGCCTGTTCTTCGGCCAACCGCGCTCGGACGTGCCCAACGGCCTGTGGTTCTTCGACGGCATGCCGCATCGGGTGATCGTGATGGATCGTCTGCGCACGCCACCCGTGACGGGCCATCTGACGGGCGAGACGCGCAAGGGCGGCGATGCCATGAACGCGCTGTTCGACCAGATGCCCGAGGACACGGTGATGTGCCTGACGCTGGTCGCCACGCCCCAGGACGTGCTGGAGGCGCACCTCAACCACCTCGCCAGGAAGGCCGTCGGCGAGACCCTGGCCTCGGAGCAGACCCGGCAGGACGTGCAGCAGGCGCGCGGCCTGATCGGCAGCGCGCACAAGCTCTACCGCGGCACGCTGGCGTTCTACCTGCGCGGCCGCGACCTGGCCCAGCTCGATGCGCGCGGCCTGCAGCTCGTCAACGTGATGCTCAACGCCGGTCTGCAACCGGTACGCGAAGAGGACGAGGTGGCGCCGCTGAACAGCTATCTGCGCTGGCTGCCGTGCGTGTTCGATCCGGCGGCCGACAAGCGCCAGTGGTACACCCAGCTCATGTTCGCGCAACATGCGGCGAACCTGGCGCCGGTCTGGGGCCGCAGTCAGGGCACGGGGCATCCGGGCATCACGTTCTTCAACCGCGGCGGCGGCCCGATCACCTTCGATCCGTTGAACCGCCTCGACCGGCAGATGAACGCGCATCTGTTCCTGTTCGGCCCGACGGGTTCGGGCAAGAGCGCGACACTCAACAACATCCTGAACCAGGTGACGGCGATCTATCGGCCGCGCCTGTTCATCGTCGAGGCGGGCAACAGCTTCGGCCTGTTCGGCGACTTCGCGGCACGGCTGGGCCTCACCGTGCATCGCGTGAAGCTCGCACCGGGCGCGGGCGTCAGTCTGGCTCCGTTCGCCGACGCCTGGCGGCTGGTCGATACGCCGAGTCAGGTACAGACGCTGGACGCCGATGCGCTCGACGAGGACCAGGCCGATGCCGGCATGGCCGTGGAAGGCGATGAGCAGCGCGACGTGCTCGGCGAGCTGGAGATCACTGCACGACTGATGATCACCGGCGGCGAGGACAAGGAAGAAGCGCGCATGACCCGCGCCGACCGCAGCCTGATCCGCCAGTGCATTCTCGATGCGGCACAGCACTGCGTAGCGGAAAAGCGCACGGTACTGACCCGCGATGTGCGCGACGCGCTGCGCGAGCGCGCCCGCGATGCCACGCTGCCGGAGATGCGGCGCGCACGGCTGCTGGAGATGGCCGACGCCATGGATATGTTCTGCCAGGGCGTGGACGGCGAGATGTTCGACCGGTCCGGCACACCGTGGCCCGAGGCGGACATCACCATCGTGGACCTGGCCACCTTCGCACGCGAGGGCTACAACGCCCAACTCTCGATTGCCTACATCTCGCTCATCAACACCGTCAACAACATCGCCGAGCGCGACCAGTTCCTGGGCCGCCCGATCATCAACGTGACGGACGAAGGCCACATCATCACGAAGAACCCGCTGCTCGCGCCCTACGTGGTCAAGATCACCAAGATGTGGCGCAAGCTCGGCGCCTGGTTCTGGCTCGCCACGCAGAACCTGGACGACCTGCCGAAAGCGGCCGAGCCCATGCTCAACATGATCGAGTGGTGGATCTGCCTGTCGATGCCACCCGATGAAGTCGAGAAGATCGCGCGCTTCCGCGAACTCAACGCTTCGCAGAAGGCGCTGATGCTCTCGGCACGCAAGGAGGCCGGCAAGTTCAGCGAGGGCGTCATCCTGTCCAAGTCGATGGAAGTGCTGTTCCGCGCCGTGCCGCCCAGCCTCTACCTGGCGATGGCGATGACCGAGCCCGAGGAGAAGGCCGAACGCTTCCAGTTGATGCAGCAGCACGGCATCAGCGAGCTGGATGCCGCCTTCCGCGTGGCCGAGAAGATCGACCGTGCGCGGGGCATCGAACCGCTGGCGCTGGATACGTTGGCCTGACGGGAGCAACACGATGCGCATGCCTTCATTCGCCCGCCGTCATCCCCGGATCGGTCTGCTGATCGTGGCGACGATTGCGGTGGCCTCGTGGATGCTGCTGCGCGCGCCGCATCCGGCAACCGAGTCCATGCCCCTGGCCGCCGCCGGGTCCGAAGCGCCGAAACCGGCCGGCCCGCCCTGGCTGTATGGCCGTGCCGATGCGAGCTTCACGGTGGTCGGGTACGCCGACCTGGAGTGTCCGTACTGCCGGGCCTACTTCCCCGCGCTCAAGCGCTGGATCGACGCCCATCCCGAGGTGAATTGGCAGTGGCACCACCTGCCGCTGTCCATGCACGAGCCGGCCGCGACTGCCGGGGCGCGCCTGGCCGAGTGCGCGGGCGAGACCGGCGGGCATGCCACGTTCTGGCAAGCCGTGGCGTGGCTCTACGCGCACACCCGTGGCGACGGCCAGGGCCTGCCGGAGGGCCTGCGCTATCCCGACCTCACGCCAGCCATGCAGGGTTGTCTCGACAGCGATCGCCCCGATGCGGTCATCCGTGCCCAGGCGGCGGAAGCAGCACAGCAGGGCATCGCGGCCACGCCGGCCCTGCAACTGCGCGACCGCGAGTCCGGCAAGACCCTCCTGCTGCACGGCCCCGTCGAAGGCGATGCCTTGCTGTCGGCCATCGACCTGCTTGCCGCCGGCAGCACGACCGCAGCCGAACCCGCCCATTCCCCAGACATGCCCGCCGGCGTCGCCGGTGACATGCCCAGGTAGCCATCGATCTTCAAGGCTGCGGCGCGGCTCGTCCGCGTTGATCGAAACCCGTTCGCATCGCATCCCTTGACGCGAACAGCCACCGCATCCGCGGTGGTGGATGCCCGCTCGTCACCTGTTCCATCCCCATCGTCCCCAGGAGGGTTTGCCCTCCAGGGGCAGGCGCCCTCCGATCTCATCCATTGGAGGTTCGCCATGTCTCTTGTCATCGCCGACTCCTGCCCGGAGTCGCTCACCCTGATCGCCGCCCAGCACGAAGACTGGATCATCCGGCAGGCCATCACCCTGCTGGAGAACCGCGTGTTCAAGGCCGGTCCAGCGCTGGGCAGTCCCGCCGCCGTGCGTGACTACCTGCGCCTGAAACTGGTCGCGGAGCCGAACGAAATCTTCGCCGTCGTGTTTCTCGACAACCAGCACCAGGTGCTCGCCTTTGAGCCGCTGTTCAAGGGCACGGTCGACCAGACTTCGGTGTATCCGAGGGTGGTGGTCCAACGTGCGCTGGCGCTCAACGCTTCGGCGCTGATCCTGGCGCATCAGCATCCCTCGGGAACACCGAGCCCTCGGCCGCCGATCGTGCGATCACCGAGCGGCTGAAGAGCGCCCTGGCCACCGTCGATGTCCGGGTGCTGGATCACTTCATCGTCGGCAAGGGCAGCCCGTACTCGTTCGCCGAAGCCGGCTTGTTGTAGCACCACCCCACGCGCATTCCTTTCATCACCACGGGAGCCCTTGGCTCCCGTTTCTTTTCGCCGGTGCGCAGGAAATCGGGACTGACCGGTTTCGGTTTCTTTGTCGTTCCCTGATCTGCGTTGCGCTCGACTACGAGTCTGCATCGACTCCGCGGAGGCGCGACATGCCGGCTCATTCCCTCAACCTTCCTGCTGCCTCGCGGCGCCCCTTGGCCGCCCGGTTGGCCGCTGGAATGTGCGCCGCGCTGCTCGGTCCCATCGCGGCGGCCGCCGATGTGCTCGTCGTCACCGACAGCCGTCATCCGGTGCAGGCCCCGGCCGGCGTGCGGATCATCGAGCTGGACCAGGCCACGCGCATCGAGGTCGAACTCGCCGCGCACCTGCCGGCCGACCCGCAACAGGCTGCAGCCCTGGTGCGGCAGCGGTTGCATGACGGTGGCGAGGCCCTGCAACGCCGCATCGGCCACGCCTACCAAGGTGTCGCGGATGCCTGGGGACTGGGCATCGCCAAGATTCCTGCCGTGGTGGTCGATCGACGCTACGTGGTCTACGGCGAGCCCGACGTGCCCCGCGCCGTCGCGCGCATCAACGCCTACCGGAGCACGCAGCCATGAGCCTCCTGCTGGCGTCCCGGCGTCTGCGCGCCACCGCCGCCTCGCTGCTGCTGGGCGCGGCCACATCGACGTTCGCCCTGGACACCGCCACCATCGTCTCGTCTGCGCTGTCCCCCGACTGCCTGGAGTACCGCGTCGCAGGTATTTGCTACTGGCTGTACTGCACGCCCTTCGGCTGCTCGGTTCGCACCTCCGTCAAGGTGCGCCACTACGTCCCCGATGCGGTGGTGTCGAGCTACTCGAACACCGGCGAAAACCCGTGGCTGGAAGTCAGGGCGATGAGCATGCCCAACCCGACCGCGAAGGCTGGCGGTGACGGCACGACCAATCACGACAACGAGAACAACCTCGCCAAGTTCAAGAACGCCGATGTCATCGGCCATCCGGCCGGGATGGTGTTCAGCCAGTTCGCCAGCGCCTCCGGCTACACCTGCGAAGGCGCTGGCACGGCCTTCATGCCGTATCTGCTGAGCACGCTCGACACGATCGCCTGGCGCTACAACATCCCGGAAGCGTTCTACCCCGAAGCGCTCATCCCCGGCCGGCGCGAAATCGGTACGCGCACCGGCCTGAACCTCTGGGGCAACGTGTATCCCCGTGGTGGCTTCCTGCACCAGACCGACGACCACAAGAGCGGCGCCGTGGTCGCGCAGCGCGCGGGCGACATCGTGACGCGCCGCAACCAGATTCACGTGTACCAGCCTCTGCTGGCCAACGCCCGCGACGGCTACTGGCCGGCCGGCGCGCTGATGGAGACCGACGCATCGACGGGCAAGTGGCAGGAGCTGACGCCCACGCTCTCGAACAGTTGCGTGGTCTTCCCGCACAGCCGCACCCGCGTGCAGGCCCAGCAAGGCGACTACGCCTGGGCCCTGTGGCGGCCTTACTCCTGCTGCCGGCGCCGTGGCCAGGTCTTTCTCGGCAGCGTCGATTTCATGTGAGGAACCCACGATGAACGCCTCCCTCCCTGACTTCCTGCACCGCGCGAAGTCGCCCCTGCGGGCCACGCTGCTCGTGGCGGCCATCACGCTGGTCGTCGGCGTCGCCTGGGCGCAGACCCGCATCGACCCCAATGGCGTGAACGTCAGCGGCAGCGTGATCGGCGACGACGTGCTCTACAGCATCGGCGGCGGCCGGGCCGTGTCGATGGGTGGTGCCGGCAACATGCAGAGCATCGGCGTCGGCGTCGGCTGGAACAGCAACCTGATCTGCGGCGACATGAGCATCACCACGACGCTGCAGAACCAGCTCAACGGCATCACCAACGGCTTCCAGACGATCATGAGCAACGTGATCCAGAATGCCACCAGCGCCGTGGCCTCGCTGCCGGCCCTGATCATCCAGCGCGCCGACCCGGGTCTCTACAACCTGCTGACCAACGGCATCCTCCAGGCGCGCCTGGACTTCGACCGCTCGAAGATGACCTGCCGGGCCATCGCCAATCGGATGGCGGACATGGCCGGCGGCCAAGCCGGCTGGGACCAGCTCGCCGAGGGGATGGCGCTGCGGGATGCGGTCAGCAGCACCGATGCCGTCTCCGCCATCGAGCAGGCCGAGTCCAACAAAGGGAACAACGGCGTGCCCTGGGTCGGCGGCGGCAACGCGGGCGGCTCCGGCCAGAGTTCGATCAAGGTGGTCGGCGACGTGACGCGCGCGGGCTACAACCTGCTCAACGGGCGCAACGCCACCGATACCTCGTCGATCGCGCGCAGCGCCTGCGGCAACCGCCTGACCTGCCAAACCTGGTCCTCGCCCCAGGCGGCCGCCGACTGGGCGACCCGCGTGTTGGGCGAACGCGAGCAGCGCACCTGCGAAAACTGCACGAAGACCCAGACCACGCCTGGCGTCGGGCTGACGCCAATGATCCAGGAAGAGTACGAGACCAAGCTGCAGGCGCTGCAGGAACTGGTGACGGGCGCCCGGCCGACGACGCTGGCCAATCTCGACGCAGCCGGCAGCAGCTCGCTGCCGATCACCCGCGGCGTGATCGAGGCCCTGCGTGACGAACCCGACCAGGACGTGCTGGGCCGGCGCCTCGCGTCCGAGGCTGCGCTGTCCAGCGTGCTGGAGAAGGCCCTGCTGCTGCAACGCACGTTGCTGACCGGCAAGAAGGAGCCGAACGTCGCTGCCAACGAGCTGGCCGTGCAGGCGGTCGACCAGGAGAACAGCGCGCTGGAGCAGGAGATCAACAACCTCAAGACCGAGCTGGAACTGCGGCGCACGCTGGCCGGCAACTCGGCGATGGCGATCATCCAGCGCCACAGCACCCGCGCTGCCGGCTCGCGCGGCGTCTTCGAGGGCGACACCACGCGCGACCGTCTGCGGGAAATCCAGAAGCCGCGGAGCGGTACGCCATGAGCCGGCTGGCCTGGCTGCGGCTGCCATGGCTGTTCAACCGCCGCGTCGGCGTGGCGCTGCTGTGGACCTTGCTGGTGGTCGCTGCCGCGGTGGCGGTGAACATCGCCGGCATCCACGTGGTCGGCGGCGTCGAGGGCTGGCAGCACTGGCTGCAGGCGCACGCCGGCCACTTCTTCGTGTGGCGTCTGTGCCTCTACGGAGCGACGGCTTACGGCTGGTGGTGGATGCGTCGGCGCCTGTTGCGGCGGGAGCCGTCCCGCGAAACGCATCAGCGCCTGCTGCGCACGGAGATCGCGGCCGTCATCGCCGTGGTCGCGCTGGAAGCCAGCCAGCTGCTGCGGCACGGCTGAGACCGGGAGGCAGGCATGACGCTCTACACCACGGACTACTTGGAGTATTACCTGACCCTGGTGGCTTGGGTGGTCAACAACGGCATCTGGAGCATCCTCGTGGCCAGCGGCGTGTTCGCGCTGCCGTTCGTGGCCATCGTGATCCAGGAATGGCTCAAGGCCCGCAGCGAAGGTGCGGACGAGGGCAACAAGGGTGTGCTGTCGACGATGCGCATCGAGAACCGGGTGTGGGTGGCGATCGTGGTCATCATGTTCGCGGGCATCCCGTTCATCCCGGTGGATCTCGCCACGATCAGGTTCGACACCACGCGCTCCGCGCAATGCCAGGTCAACGTCCCGCTGCCCAACGACACGGGCTGGTCCAACGTCTACACGGCGCTCAACGACCAGAGCGCGCTGGTGCCGGTGTGGTGGTTCTTCATGCACGCGCTGTCGAAAGCCGTGACGGGCTCCGCGGTGGCGGCGATTCCCTGCGGCACGGACCTGCGTCAGATTCGCATGGATGTGGATGCCACGCGCATCGACGATCCGGTGCTGGCACAGGAGGTCGCCGACTTCACGCACGACTGCTACGGGCCGTCGCGCGCCAAGCTGTTCATGAACCGGCCGACGCTCACCGACGAGCAGATGAACGACGTCACCTGGATCGGGTCGAGCTACTTCCTCGACACGGCCGGCTTCTACGACAACTACCACTCCCGCACGCCGCGCACGGCCTGGCCCTACGACGCGACCCGCGATGCGGGGCTGGCACAGGTGGACAGCGGCGGCGGCTATCCGTCCTGCCGGCAGTGGTGGGCCGATGGCGGCCAGGGACTGCGCAGCCGGCTGCTGGCACAGGTCGACCCGGACCTGCTGACCCGCATCGGGCGCTGGGCGGGCTTCCTGTCGCAGAGCGAGGTCAATGACTCGGTGATCCGCGCCGTGGTCTCACCGCGGCAGCAGAAGATGAACCAGGGCGCCGTCTACACCGACTATGGCGGCCAGATCGACAAGACGCTGCCGAACATCGTCACGCGCGGCGCGGGCGACCTGGGGCTGACCGTCGGCTCGCTGGGCTTCTTTCCGGCGATGGACGTGGTGCGCCAGGCGCTGCCGATGGTGCTGACCATGCTGAAGATGGCGCTCGTCATCTGCATCCCGCTGGTGCTGCTGATCGGCACCTACGACCTGAAGACGGTGGTGACGGTGAGCTGCGTCCAGTTCGCGCTGTTCTTCGTGGACTTCTGGTTCCAGCTCGCGCGCTGGATCGACAGCACGATCCTGGACGCGCTCTACGGCTGGCATTCGCCGCACAGCAACTTCAACCCGCTGATGGGGTTGAATAACGCTTTCGGCGATATGCTGTTGAATTTCGTGATGGCGATGATGTTCATCGTGTTACCGACGTTCTGGGTGATGGCACTCGGATGGGCGGGAGTTCGCGCTGGAAACTTCCTGGGCGGTCTCATCACTGGCACGTCCGATGCAAAGTCGGCTGGAGGTAGCGGCTCTCGTCTTGCGATGACGGCCGTATCGAAAGGTGCAGCGAAGTAAGGAGCACTCTCCTCGCGCTGATGCGGCGGCTACGGCTCGTCGGGATCGCCCATGTCGATCCGCCAGTCATCTTTGTCGTACAGGCCGACGCCCGAGTGTCCGTCTCTAAGTTCCGGCTGCTTCTCGTCATCCGCATCGGCATTTCGCGCGAACCATGTGGCGACCACCGCAAAGGCCAGCAGCAGGACGAGCCAGGATACGGTGTAGAGCAGCATGCCAAGCACGGCCAGCTTGACGATCCAGAGCACCGCCGTCGCCGCGCCTGCGGGCACCCCGCGCGTCACCAGCCGGCCGGCGACACGCTGCTCGCGGCGCTGGTATCCACGCCAGGCACGGCCAGCCCCCCGCCCAGCCGGTGGCTCCAGCGCCCGTTGTGCGTGTTGGTGGTCATGCTCATGTGCCTCGGTTTCAGTGGTGCCTCACCTCAGGAGCGGCCGGTTGTGGCTTGCCCTCCAGCATAGACCGCGATCAGGAGGGCGGGTGGGTTGCGGCTGGCAGAGCCAGGCTGGCTCGGGTGTCGCCAAGATGATTAGATTTTGCAATAGAAATCAAACCTTATGCTACTTTCCCTGCGAGGTTCTTGCGATACCTCTATGGGCTGATTGGATTCCGTGCTATTTTTATAGCATGGATGGAAATTCTAGGCACCAGGTAATCAAGCGGCTGCAGGCCGGACTCCCCCGCGGGGCGCCGTTCGACCTCGCCACCCTGAGTCAGTTCGGGGTGTCGCCCCAGCTTGCCGCCCACTATGCCGACGGCGGGTGGCTCGTGCGCCTGGCCCATGGCGTCTATGCCTTCCCGAACGATGAATTCGGGGTCTACAGTGCGCTGAAGTTCCTGCAACAGCGCGTGCCCGGCCTGCACGTCGGCGGCAAGAGCGCCCTGGCCCTGCAGGGCGTGCGCCACAACCTGGGCAGCCGGGAGACGCTGGTACTGTGGGGCGACGGTCGTTTCGCGTTGCCGGCCTGGTTCACCGCGCGCTTTCCGGCCCGCTACGTCCACGCCCGCCTGTTCGACTGGCCGGACACGGCGCTGGCCAGCATGACCCTGACCACGCCGCCTGGCCTGCCCGAGGATCTGCGGGTGGCTGCCTCCGAGCGTGCCGTTCTGGAACTGCTGTACGAAGCCGGCGCCAAGCAGAGCCTCGAAGAGGCCCGCAACATCTTTGATGGACTGCGTTCCCCCCGCAAGGACTTACTCGGGCAACTGCTGTCCTGCTGCGCCAGCGTGAAGGCCGTGCGCCTGTTCCTCACCTGGGCGCGCGAGACCAACCTCGTGGATGTCGATGCTCTGCTGGAGCAGTACCCGGTTCGCACCGGCAGCAACACGCGCTGGATGAGCCGGCTCGATGACGGCACCTTGCTGAGCCTGAGACCTCATGGATAAGACCTACGCGGACACCGTTCGCCTGCTGCTGGCCGTCGCGCCTGACGTGTTCGCCAACGACATCTTCGCCATGAAGGGCGGCACGGCCATCAACCTCTTCGTGCGGGACATGCCGCGCCTGTCGGTAGACATCGACGTGGTGTACCTCCCGTGGCAGACGCCGCGCGACGAAGCGCTGCAAGCCATCAACCAGGAGCTGGCCGCCATCGCCACGCGCGTTGCACCACTGGGCGTGCAGACACGCCTGGTTCGCGCCAAGGACCTGGGGGACACCAAGCTGATCGTCGAGAACGACGCCAACCAGGTGAAGATCGAGGTCAACGTCGTGTTCCGAGGCAGCGTGCTGCCCGTTGAGCGGCGGCCGCTGAATGCTAGGACCAGCGATCTGTTCGGCATCGAGTTGGACGTGCCGATCCTGGCACCGGACGAGCTGTACGCCGGCAAGCTGGTGGCCGCGCTGGACCGGCAGCATCCGCGCGACCTGTTCGACGTGTGGCAGCTCTTTGAGTCGGGCGACATCAGCGATGGCATGGTCGAGTGCTTCGTGATCTATCTGGCGGGCCACAACCGGCCGCCCCACGAAGTGTTGTTCGGCAACGACAAGGACATCGCCGGCGAGTACGAACGGGCCTTTGTCGGTATGGCCGAAGTGGACTGCCCCTTGGACACGCTGCTGGAGGCTCGCGCGCAGTTGCGACGCGAGTTGCAGCAACGGCTGACGAAGGCGCACAGGCGGTTCCTGAGCGGCCTGGTACGCGCAGAACCGGACTGGTCGCTGGTGCAATGCCAGCACGCCGCGCAACTGCCGGCACTGCGCTGGAAGCTCAACAACCTGGAGACCTTTCGCAAGAAGCGCCCCAAGGACTTCGCCGCGCAAGCCGCTGCGCTCGATGCCGGCCTGGGCCAGATCTGACGCGGCGACAGAAGTATTCCCCGCTTGTCGGGCCTGCCCCATGCCGCATTCATCGTGGCATCCGCGAAGCAGCGGCCCTATACCCAAAGGCTTCCGACAAAGGCCAAAGGGCTGGGAAGGGGCAAGGGAACGGGGCCAAGGGGAAAGGCCCTACCCGAAAAGGCCAAAAGGCGCCCCAGATCAGCCCGTCATCCGGGGGGCGTCATGCTCTCGCTGTTCCAGCGCAAACGGGTGCCACCCACCGCCGGCACACCGCCCACATCCGCCATCGAAACTCCGAAAGGGTCGATGCGGCCCGAGTCGGCCGCATCGCTGCTGGCGACGCCGCGTCGGCAGAAACTGCTGGAACACATCTGGCAGCGCACATCGCTCTCGCGCCGACAGTTCGCCACGCTCTACCTCGCCCCACTGGAGCGCTACGCCGAGCTGGTCCAGCAGTTTCCGGCCTCCGAGAGCCACCACCACGCCTATCCGGGCGGCATGCTGGACCACGGCCTGGAGATCGTCGCCTATGCGCTGAAATTGCGGCAGTCATACCTGCTGCCTGCGGGCGTCACGCCGGAGGCACAGGCGGCCCAGGCCGAAGCCTGGACCGCAGGCACGGCCTACGCGGCCCTGCTGCATGACATTGGCAAGATCGCGGTCGATCTGCACGTCGAGCATGCCGACGGCAGTGCCTGGCATCCCTGGCACGGCCCACTGCGAAAGCCCTATCGCTTCCGTTACCGAAAGGAGCGTGAGTACCGTCTGCACAGTGCCGCCACCGGGCTGCTCTACGCGCGCCTTCTCGATCGGGACATCTTCGACTGGCTCAGCGGCTATCCCGACCTCTGGGCCGCGCTGCTGTACGTGCTGGCCGGCCAGTACGAGCACGCCGGCACGCTCGGCGAGCTGGTCGTGCAGGCCGATCAGGCATCGGTCGCCCAGGAACTCGGCGGCGATCCCGGCAAGGCGCTGGCGGCGCCCAAGCATGCGCTGCAACGCAAATTGCTCGACGGCTTGCGCTACCTGCTCAGGGAAGAGTTCAAGTTGAACCAGGCCGGCCCGGCGGACGGTTGGCTGACCCAGGACGCCTTGTGGCTGGTGAGCAAGACCGTCTCCGACAAGCTGCGCGCCCATCTGCTGTCACAGGGCATCGACGGCATCCCGTCGAGCAACACGGCGGTGTTCAACGTGCTGCAGGATCACGGCATCGTGCAACCGACGCCGGATGGCAAGGCGATCTGGAAGGCTACCGTCACCAGCGACGCCGGCTGGTCGCACGCCTTCACCTTCCTGAAACTCTCGCCGGCGATGATCTGGGATGCCGCCGACCGGCCGGCGCCGTTCGCAGGCCGTGTGCAGCTCGAAGAGGAACAGGCGGTGGCCGATGGGCCGCACGTGGAAGGCATCGAAGCTGCACCCGCGAGCACGGCGCCGACCGCAGCCACGGACACCGGCGTGGCCGCGCTGCTCGACCTGCTGGGCGACACCGCTCCACCCACGGCACCGGAGGCCCCGAGTTGCCCTGTTGCCGAGGCCGAACCGGCCCCTTCGACCGTGCCTCCGCCGCAGATGAGCCGCGCGCCTGCCCAGGATCGCGCGGAGCCCTCCGGGGCGCACTTCATGGCCTGGCTGCGTCAGAGCATCCAGACGCGCAAGCTCATCATCAACGACGCCAAGGCTCTGGTGCATACCGTCGCCGGTACGACCTACCTCGTCAGCCCCGGCGTGTTCCAGCGCTACGCGCAGGAGTACCTTCAAGTCGCCACGCTGGCCAGGCAGGAGAAGCTGGAGGGGTGGCAGTGGGTACAGAAGCGCTTCGAGAAGCTGGGACAGCACCGCAAGCAGCCGAGCGGGCTGAACATCTGGACCTGCGAAGTCACGGGGCCGCGCAAGTCGCGCCGACTGCACGGCTACCTGCTCGCCAGCCCGGATACGCTGTTCCAGGAGACGCCGCCAGACAACCCATACCTGCGGCTCCTGCATGAGGACTTCTTACCAAGCGCGAACCTTCTGTAAAACCTGCCACCTATCCAAGCCGGGAATTAGCAATCTAGGTTGAGCAGGTCGTGAGCTGCATTAAGCGCATCCTGAGCGGCATCGCCCCCATTCAGCAACCGATCACGGTTAAGCCCGCCTCCGCGAACCCATGCTGTGGGTAGGTGCCCGTTTTCGGCTCGTCTTATGAAAAAAGGTGAGCGTCCAGCCGTCCCATCGCTACTCAGGTTGAGACGCCGAGGAGCAACAGCTCCTCGATCCGGCTGGTGGGCCAGATGGGCAGTTTTCCCCGGGGTGTCCTTGAGCCAGGCGCCGGACTCGAGCCCGTTCAGTCTGGTGGTGGCCAGCAAGGCCCTGGATGGCGGCGGCGCGGTAGCTGCAGCCGGTCGTGTAGGGCCTGCAGTTTGGGCAGGGCTTTCTGTTCACGCAGCAGCTGCCGGACGGCCGCGTCGAGTGCGCGGGCGCGCCAATCGAGGGCATAGAGATCGGCGATGCGCCGCAAGGCCTCGGCTGTCACTGGGCTCCAGGTCGTTGCTGCGGTAGGCCCAGAGTAGGCTCAGATATAGGGGCGTTTGGTTTTCCCCTCGCCGGGATCGAGTTGCCGCAGAGGGTGTTTCATCGGCATGCAGCACCTGGCGTTGGAGCAATAAGGCGCGCAGCCGATCCACCAGGGGCTCAAGGCCACGCCGTAGCGCCCGACTCACTCGGCGAGGGCCGAACGGGCAGGGTGACGCCGTCACGGGCAGCGATCTGTTCGAGGCGGTAGAGCGGCAGGCGGTCAGGTCAGGGGCGGCCATGCCGCCTTCGATCACTGCCGGCGGAACCGGCGCGGCGCTGATGCTTTCGCACGGGCGGCAGGCTTATTGCGGGCGACTGTGCCAGTGGACGAAGGACCTGGCCAGGATCAGGTCGAGCTGCTCGCTGATGTCTTCGCCGATCTTGACCAGCGCGGCGCTGCATTCGGCGGCATGGAACTAGCGAAAACGGCCTTGATGCAGACGGCGCTGACCCAACCACACACCGGTGCCGTCCTACTGCGACAGCTTGAGCCGGGAGCCGTGCCGATTGCGAAAGGCATAGGTCGTGCCATCGCAGGGTGGTCACCCGAGGGCCTGCTGAAGGTGCACCAAAGCCCGTCGATCCTCAAGCGCATGTCGATCGGTCGGCCACCAGCCAAACCTGGGCCGGCATTCGCGTCAGGCCATCCCCCGCAGCAATCCGGCCAACCAGCTTGCATCGACGTCCGCCGGCAACGCCAACCGCCAGCCACTGGCATGCCTGCAGCAGCCACACCCCGGCCACTGCCACGGGCACCAGGGTAAGCGGCGTGGCCGCCCGCTTGCTGCGCCTGATCCAGTAGGCCAGTGCCTCGGGTTTGAGCGCATGCTACTGGCAATAAGCAACTGCGTCAGCCCGCTGTCCTGCCAGGCCTGAACATGCCGAGCCCAGGACTCGCGGCGCGCGTGCATCGTTTCCATATAAATCCCCTACTGGAAAAGCACAGGATGCAGGGCGGGGTGTTCGAGCAAAGGGGGGGCGCTTACTGTCGATACGCGGCGGCAGCCGCAAGACCGTCGCCGCGAGCAGCCTGTCCAGCACGCTCGAATACATGGATGAAAAGCGCATGCAGGCTGATACCGGTAGTTTGCGAAACGGCGCGGAGGATCAGCGCGGAGCTGGGCAGCAGCCAGGGTAGTTGGCTGCATGCCGAGAAGATCGGTGGCTTTTGCTGCCTGGTGGGTTCCGCGCGTTCGAGATTCGGGTTAATGAGATGGTCATCCCCACCCTCCGAGGGCACACTTTCGCAGGGTGTTTTATTTCGGAGGCCATCATCACGAGCGCAGTTGCACTGGTAGGGATTGATCCGGGCAAGCAAAGCTTTCATCTACACGGAAAAGACGGCTCTGGCCGGAAGATCTTTCGCACGAAAGCGACACGCCAGCAAATGATGCGATTGCTTGGCATCCTGCCGGCTTGCACGGTGGTGATGAAGCCTGCGCCGGAGCGCACTTCATGGCGCGCCAACCGACGGCGCTCGGGCATGAAGTGAAATTGATCTCGCCGCAGTTCGTGCGTCCTTTCGTCAAGGGCAACAAGAACGACTTCATTGATGCCGAAGCGATCTGGGAAGCCGCCTCGCGGCCCAGCATGCGCTTCGTCTCGCCCAAGACCGAGGCCCGGCAAACGCTCTCGGTATTGCACCGGATGCGTGATTCGCTGGTGCGTGATCGTACCAAGACGGCCAACCAGGCCCACGGTTTCCTGCTGGAGTTCGGCATCAGCCTGCCCAAGGGACTATCGCTGGTCAGACGACTGCCGAGCACGTTGGATGAGCATGAGCTGCCGCCTCGGCTGGTCGTACTCCTAACGCGCCTGCATCAGCATTCACGCTGTCTGGACGGACAGATCAAGGCACCGGACAAGGAAATGACCACCCAGCTTGAGGAAGATGACCTGGGGAGCCGCTTGCTGACGATTCCCTGTGTCGGCCCGATCACAGCCAGCCTGTTATCGGCCGAAATGGGCGATGGCAAGCAGTATGGCGGCAGCCGTGATTTCGCGGCATCGGTGGGGCTGGTACCCCGCCAGCACAGCACCGGCGGTCGAGCCAATTTGCTGGGTATCAGCAAACGAGGGAGACAAGTATCTGCGGCGGCTTTTAGTGCAGTGCGCCCGGGTCTACCTGCAGCGCCTGGAGCATCAGCAGGGTGCCTTGGCCCACTGGGTCCGCTCGCTACGGCAGCGACGCCATGCGAACATGGTGGTGCGCGCCCTGGCCAACAAGTTCTCCCGAGTCGCCTGGGCGTTCGCCGCCAACCACTCGGAATTCGAAGCAGGGCCAGTCGTCTACGCCGCCTGACCCGGCCATTCAGCTGTACCACGGAACACCCTTCCAGGTTTTGCGATGCTGAACAACCGATGACGTGAACGGCCACCGACCTGGTGAACAACCTGACATAAAAATCGGCTTTCGAAGCCGCCGGCTTTTCAGGATCACCAGGCGCGACTCTCATCGTGGCGCGGGGCATGCCCCAACGAGACGCTGGATAGATTTAGGCAAGCCATACAATCATCGCTGGTCAGTATTGCAGAAACGGGATGACCATAAATTTTTTCTTCAAAAAATCTCTTGCAGCACCCATCAGGCGGCGACAGCCGCCACCACCCTCACTCAAGACGCCAGAATCTTCCCCGGATTCATGATCCCGTGCGGATCGATCGCGCGCTTCACCGTCGCGATCAAGGACAGCTCCGCCGGATTGCGGCTGTAGTGCAACCACGGCCGCTTGTGCAGCCCAATGCCGTGCTCGGCCGAGACCGATCCCGACAGGCTGCGCACGATAGCGTAGAATGCAGCCTCGATGCGCTGTTCGGTCTTGCGGTCGTCAGTCGGCAGCGAACCCACCATGATATGCACGTTGCCGTCGCCGACGTGGCCGAAGTAGATCGCCCGAACGCCGGGGAAATCGCGCGCCAGCGCCTCGCGCATCCGGGCCACGCATTCCTCGATGCCCGAGATGGGCGCGGACACGTCGAAGTTGATGGTGGGCGCGAAGGTGCGCAGCATCTCGGAGATGGCATCGCGCAGTTCCCAGAAGGCTTGGGTCTGCGTGTGAGATTGGGCCACGGCGGCGTCGGCGATCCAGCCTTCGGCCAGCGCGTGTTCCAACATCGCCTCGAAGCGCGCCGCATCCTCTTCGGGTGCGGCCGCCTGCAGGTCCAGCAGCACGTATAGCGGATACGTGGCCGGCAGCGGCGCGGCGATGCCGCCGGCGGTTGTGGCCGCGGCATAGTAGTCCTGCCACATCATCTCGAATGCGCTGACCCGGCCGCCCAGGAGGTGCTGCGCATGGCGCAGCAGCTTGATGGCCGAGCCGAAATCGGGCGCGGCTACCAACGCGGTATTGGCACCCGAGACGCCCGGATGCAGGCGGAGCACGGCCTGCGTGATGATGCCCAGCGTGCCCTCGGTGCCGATGAACAGATGCTTCAGATCGGGGCCGGCATTGTTCTTGACCATCTTGTTCATCATGGACAGCACGGTTCCGTCGGGCAGCACGGCTTCCAGTCCCAGCACCAGGTCGCGCGCCATGCCGTAGCGGATCACGCGGTTGCCGCCCGCATTGGTGGCGATGTTGCCGCCGATCTGGCAGGAGCCGCGCGCGCCCAGGTCCAGCGCGAACAGAAAGCCCGCCGCCTGCGCGGCTTCCTGAACGACCTGCAGCGGCGTGCCGGCCAGGACGGTCATGGTGGCTGAGGCAGGGTCCAGTTCGACCACGCCGGACATGCGCTCCAGTGAAACGAGCACGCAGCCTTCTATCGGCGTGGCACCGCCGGCCAGGCCGGTCAGCCCGCCCTGCGGCACCACCGGGCAGCGTCCTGCATGGCATAATGACAGCACGCGCGCAATTTCGGCGGTGTCGTGCGGGCGCACCAAGGCCAGCGGCCTGCCGCCTTCCTCGCCGCTCCAGTCGTTCAGGTACCGGGCCTCGATGTCGGCGCCCGCCAGCACTTCGCCGATGCTGGCGTCGGCGCGCAGCGCGGCCAGAATTCGTTTAGGGTTCCAGGGCCCGGACGCCGGTTCCGATGCAGTGATGTTCATGAAGAGACTCCTCTTCCAGTTTATGGAACGGCCAGCGTGTCCAGCCTTTATGATGGGCGGCCGCGGATTCTGGGGAAAGAGCGAGTTACTAACCCGAAATTTTGTATCCGGACAGTCAAAAAGTTTTCCGATAAATATCCGTGAAACCCATAACACGCTGATGCTTTTGTGTTTTTATGATGTCAGACAATACCCCGTAATATCATTGCGATGTTCGAATACTTTGTTCCTCATTAGTAACAGGCGAGGAAGTGGGTAGATTGGCAGTCGCTAAACATCCCAACCCCCACACCCTGCTGTCGCCATGCAGCGGCCAGGCGATTCGCCCATTCTTCGAGTGGCTCGGTGAGCACTGCCAGCATATCGAGGCGGTCGCCATGGACATGAACACCGCTTTCGACCTGGAAGTGCAGCGGCACTGCCCTCAAGCCGACGTGGCCTACGACCTGTTCCATGGGGTGGCGCGCTACGGTCGTGAGGTGATCGACCATAGTCGCGTCGACCAGGCCAACCTCCTGCGCGATAACAAAACAGCGCGCAAGGTGGTGGTCAAGCGCAGCCGCTGGCTGCTGCTGCGCAACGCTGAGAACCTCAAGGACGGCCAAGCCGTGCAGTTGCAGGAATTGCTCGCCGCCAACCAGCCATTGGCCCACGGTCTATCTGCCACCGCCAAACTGAACGGGCTTGCCGACCTAGCATCCATCGGCTGATCTGTTTCTCGCTCCGCTTATTACCGAAACCGCCTAAAGAGATCAGAAGGCCAGTCAATGCTGCTGATTTCCTTCTGGAAGCCAGCCGCATGATGCGTTCGGGCGCGAAAGTCGAAATCTACCTCTACCCCAAACTGGATGCCTCATGATGCCCTATGGCCGCCAAGCCTGCTGCCGCGCAGGCTTCGTCCTGCCCCTCGTCGGCCCCAGAGACGCCGATGCCGCCGATGCATTCACCATCGAGTAGGATCGGCAGGCCCCCGCCGAACACCACCAGCCGCTCGCGTCTCGGCAGGCCGATGCGCAGGCGCGGGTTGTCACCCAGCACGTCGAGCCAGTCGCGGGTGGGGAAGCCGAAGCTCACGGCGGTGTACGCCTTGTCTTCGGCAATTTCCCGTGAATGTAGAAAGGCGCCGTTCATGCGCAGATAGGCCAACGGCAGGCCGGAGTGGTCAACCACACAGACGTTAATGCGCACGCCTAGCTTCTCTGCATGTGCCACGGCCGCACGGGTGGCGGCATAGGCGGCTTCCCAGTGCAGCGAGCGTTGATTCGTTGTTCTCATGTGCCGGACTCTGTGCAGGAGGAGGCAGGCTCATCGACCAATGGCCTTGGCGCTCTCGCCGCCGATGCCGAAGTGGACCTTGGGCATCTCGGTGATGATCACCCGCACGCTGGCCAGCGGCGCGTCCAGCGAGCGCGAGATGGCCTGGCTGACCTCGCGGATCAGCGACTCCTTCTGCTCGTCGCTGCGGCCTTCGAGGATATGGATCTGGGCAATAGGCATGGTGTGTCTCCTGAAGAAGAGGCCGCCCGTGCAGGGCGGCCGAATGGCTCAGATGAAGCGCGCGGAGACGCTGCCAAGCCCCTGATAGCGCACGGTGATGTTGTCGCCCGGCTCCACCGATACCGCAGCCGTGATGCCACCGGTCATGATGAATGTGCCGGCCGGTATGTGTTCGCCGCGCTCTGCCAGCAGGTTGGCGAGCATCGCCACGCTGGACAGCGGATGGCCGAGCACTGCGGCGCCGGCACCAAGTTCTACCACCTCACCGTTCTTCTCCATCACCACGCCGAGGGTGCGCAGGTCGACGTCTTCCAGATTGGCCATCTGGCCGCCGGTGATGAAACGCGTCGAGGAGGCGTTGTCGGCCACCACGCTGATCAGGTCGAACTTGAAGTTCTCGTAGCGCGAGTCGATCACCTCGACGGTGGGGATCACGTAGTCGACCGCTGCAATCACGTCACCGATGTGGCAACCGGGGCCTTGCAGCGGCGCCTTGGTGACCACCGAGATTTCCGCCTCGATCTTCGGATGGATCAGCTTGGAGCAATCCACCACGCCACCATCGGGCACGCTGAAGTAGTCGGCGAGAAAGCCGTAGATCGGCGTCTCCACGCCCATCTGCGCCATCTTCGCCCAAGAGGTCAGGCCCATCTTCAGGCCGACGATCTTGTTGCCGCGCGCCTCCTTGCGGCGGCGGATTTCCCACTGGATGTCGTAGGCATCGGCGAAGGTCATCTCGGGATAATCGTTGGTGACCTTGTGAATATCGTGCGCCTGCAATTCGGCGTTCTCGATGTGCTCGGCCAGGGCCAGCACCTGCTCGCGGTTGAGGGTACGGTTCATGCGCTCACCTTCTGGTTCTGGCGGGCCCGGGACATATCCAGGGCGAGGTCTTCGATCATGTCTTCCTGGCCGCCGACGGTGCCGCGGCGCCCCAGCTCGACCAGAATGTCGCGGGCCGGTACGCCGTATTTCTTCTCGGCGCGCTGGGCAAACAACAGGAACGAGCTGTATACGCCGGCATAGCCCAGGGTCAGCGCATCGCGGTCGACGCGGATCGGCTGGTCCATCATTGGCACGACGATGTCTTCGGCCACATCCATGATCTTGTAGAGGTCGATGCCGGTTTCCACGCCCATGCGCTTGCACACCGCGACGAAGACTTCCAGCGGGGTGTTGCCGGCACCGGCGCCGAGGCCGGCGACCGAGCCGTCGATACGCGAGGCGCCAGCTTCGATGGCGGCCAGCGAGTTGGCGATGGCCATGCCCATGTTGTGGTGGCCGTGGAAGCCGATCTCGGTGGCGGGGTTCAGCTCGGCGCGCAGCAGGCCGATCTTCTCGCTGACCTCATCGGGCAGCATGTAGCCGGCCGAGTCGGTGCAGTAGATGCAGTTAGCGCCGTAGCTTTCCATCAGCCTGGCCTGCTCGAGCACTTTTTCCGCGCTGATCATGTGCGCCATCATCAGAAAGCCGACGGTATCGGCGCCCAGCTTGCGCGACATGCCGATGTGCTGCTCGGAGACGTCGGCCTCGGTGCAATGCGTGGCCACACGAATGGTGGAGACGCCACAGTCGAGCGCCATCTTCAGGTGGTCGACCGTGCCGATGCCCGGCAGCAGCAGGGCGGATACCTTGGCCTGCTTGAGGCGCGGGATTACCGCACGCAGGTATTCCTCGTCGCTGTGCGCGGGGAAGCCGTAGTTGATCGAGCGACCGCCGAGGCCGTCGCCGTGGGTGATCTCGATCAGCGGCATGCCGGCGGCGTCGAGGCCGGTGGCGACCGCGATCATCTGCTCGAGGCTGATCTGGTGGCGCTTGGCGTGCATGCCGTCGCGCAGGCTCATGTCGTGCAGGGTGACGTTCTTGCCTTGCAGATTCATGGTGCTACTCCTCAGGCCAGTGCCGCTTCACGACGTGGCAGTTGAATGGTGCCGCTGGCGATTTCCTCGGCGAACATCTCGCCAGTACGCAGCGCTGCGGCGGTCATGATGTCGAGGTTGCCGGCGTACTTGGGCAGGTAGTCGCCCAGGCCCTCGACTTCCATGAAGATCGAGACGCGGTTGCCGTCGAATACCGGGCCGTTCTTCAGCCGGTAGCCGGGCACGTACTTCTGCACCTCGGCGATCATCGCGTGGACCGATGCGGTGATCGCATCCTGGTCCGGCTCGGTTTCGGTCAGACAGTGGATGGTGTCGCGCATCATCAGCGGCGGCTCGGCCGGGTTGACGACGATGATCGCCTTGCCTTCCTTGGCCCCGCCGACCTGCTCGATGGCGCCGGCCGTGGTGCGGGTGAACTCGTCGATGTTCTTGCGGGTGCCCGGGCCGATGGAGCGCGAGGACACGGTGGCGACGATCTCGCCGTAGGCCACCGGCTGCACGCGCGATACCGCGGCGACCATCGGGATGGTGGCCTGGCCACCACAGGTGACCATGTTGACGTTCATTTCCAGCGTGCCGACGTGCTGCTTGAGGTTCACCGGCGGCACGCAGTACGGGCCGATGGCGGCCGGGGTCAGGTCGACCATCAGCACGCCCAGCTCGTTGAGCTTGCGGCTGTTCTCGGCGTGTACATAGGCGGAGGTGGCATCGAAGGCGATGCGGATATCGTCGTCGAGCACGTGCGGCAGCAGGCCGTCGACGCCCGCGGCGGTGGTCTTCAGGCCGAACTCGTGGGCGCGCTTGAGGCCATCGGACTCGGGGTCGATGCCGACCATCCAGACCGGCTCGATCCATTCGGAGCGCAGCATCTTCATCACCAGGTCCGTGCCGATGTTGCCCGGGCCGATAATCGCCGCTTTCAGTTTCTTGCTCATCAGGCTGTCCTCGATCAGATGAAGCGCACGCTGGCGCTGCCGATGCCGCCGATATCGACGCGCATGAAATCACCGGCCTTGACCGGTTCCAGCGGAACCAGCGAGCCGGACAGGATCACTTCGCCGGCCTTCAGGCCGATGCCGAAGTGGCCGAGGGTGTTGGCCAGCCAGGCCACGCAGTTGACCGGCGAGCCGAGCGCAGCCGCTCCAGCGCCGGTGGAGAGCAGCTGGCCGTTCTTCTCGACCAGCATGCCGCAGGTGACCAGATCGACCTGGCGCGGTGAGACGGCCTGGTCGCCGAGCACGAACAGCCCGCAGGAGGCGTTGTCCGCGACGGTGTCCTGGATCTTGATCTTCCAGTCCTGGATGCGCGAATCGACCACTTCGAAGCAGGGGATCACGCATTCGGTGGCGGCCAGCACGTCGGCATTGGTCACGCCCGGACCCATCAGGTCCTTCTTGAGGATGAAGGCGATCTCGCCCTCGGCGCGTGGCTGGATCAGCTTCTCGCTGATCGGCATGGCTTCGCCGCTGTTGTAGACCATCGCGTCGGTGAGGTAGCCGAAGTCCGGCTGGTGCACGCCGAGCATGTTCTGCACGGCCTTGCTGGTGACGCCGATCTTCTTGCCGATCACCCGCTCGCCGGCCGCCAGGCGGCGTTCGAGCATGCGCAGGGAGATGTGGTAGGCGTCCTCGACGGTGATGTCGAAGCCGCGGCTGGTCAGCGGCGTGACGGTCTCGCGCTGGACCATCGCCTGGTAGAGCTCGTCGCCGAGCTGCTGGATCAATTCTGGATTCATGGCTGTGTTTCCTCTTGAGCCGCACGGTCCGCCTCGGCGAGGAAATCCTCGACCTGACGGGCAAAGCGGCTGGCGTGTTCGATCTGGGTCCAGTGGCCGCAATGGCCAAAGACGTGGAGTTGGGCGTTGGGAATCCACTGCGCGAGGGTCAGCGAAGCCTGCAGCGGGATGATCCGATCCTCGCGGCCATGGATGACCAGGGTTTCGTGGGGCAGGGCGCGGATATCGGCCTCGTTGCTGGCCAGATCGTCGACGCCGTTCTGCCGTGGCGGCGGGAACATCGCGGCGAACGACTCCTGGAAGCCCGGGCGGATGCTGGCCTGGTAGCGCAGCTCGGCCAGCTCGTCGTTGACCAGGGTGCGGTCGTAAGCGAACAGATCGAGCAGCCTGCGCATGTTGGCCAACGACGGCGTGTAGCCCCACGCCATTTCCAGCCCCTCGGTGATCGGAAAGGCCACCCCGACGCTGCCCATCAGCACCAGCCGGCGCACGCGCTCGGGGTGACGGATGGCCAATGCCAGCGCCAGTCCACCGCCGAACGAGTTGCCGACGATGTCGGCCTGCTGGATGCCAAGGGCGTCGAGCACACCGATGGCATGCTCGACCCAGCGGGCCTGGCTGTAGCGTGCATCGGCCGGGCGCTCGCTGTAGCCGAAGCCGAGCATGTCCGGAGCGATCACCCGACGCGTCTGCGCCAGCTGCGGGATGATCCCGCGCCAGTTGGCCCAGGCGGTGACGCCCGGACCGGAGCCGTGGATCAGCAGCAGCGGACAACCTTCGCCCTGGTCATGCAGGTTGGTGCGGTAGCCGGCGGCGAGGATCTCGCGGCCGATTTCCGGGCTCTGCTGGGGTGCGTTCATGGTCTGGGTCCTCAGAGCTTCACGCAGATGTTCTTCAGCTCGGTGTAGAACTCCAGCGAGTGAACCCCGCCTTCGCGGCCGATGCCCGACTGCTTGGCGCCGCCGAAGGCGGTGCGCAGGTCGCGCAGGAACCAGCTGTTGACCCAGACGATGCCAGCCTCGATTTGCCCGGCGACGCGGTGTGCGCGCGAAGCGTTCTCGGTCCAGATCGCCGAAGCCAGGCCGTAGGGCAGGCTGTTGGCCAGCTCGATGGCTTCCGCTTCCGTGTCGAACGGGCGGATGTGGCAGCACGGGCCGAAGATTTCCTCGGTGACCACCGCCGAATCGTCGGTCAGGCCGGTCCAGATGGTCGGCTGCACCCAGGCGCCGCCGGCCAGGTGCGCCGGCATCTCCGGCACGCCGCCGCCGGTGACAACGGTGGCGCCGTCGTCGACTGCCTGCTGGTAGTAACTGAGGACTTTTTCACGGTGCTTGTGGCTGATCAGCGGGCCGAAATTGGCCTCTGGATCGTTCGGTTCGCCGATCTTCAACGCTTCGGCGCCGGCCTTCAGGCGGGCGACGAACGCGTCGAAGATCGGCCGCTCGACATACACCCGCTCGGTGCCCAGGCAGACTTGGCCGCAGTTGGCGAAGGCCGAGCGCAGGGTGCCCTCGATGGCCTTGTCCAGGTCACAGTCGGCGAAGACGATGCCGGCGTTCTTGCCGCCCAGCTCCAGCGACACCTGGCGCACGCCCTTGGCCGCGGCGCGCATGATGGTTTCGCCGGTGCCGGTCTCGCCGGTGAAGGTGTAGGCGTCGACGTCCGGGTGCTCGGTGAGGAAGGCCCCGGCCGAATCGCCGCCGAAACCGTGCACCACGTTGTACACGCCGGCCGGCACACCGGCGGCCTGCATCACCTCGCCGAGCAGGGTGGCGGTCAGCGGGGTTTCCTCGGATGGTTTGACCACCACGCAGTTGCCGCAGGCCAGGGCCGGGCCGACTTTCCAGGTCATCAGCAGCAGCGGCAGGTTCCACGGGCTGATCACGCCGATCACCCCCTTGGGCCGGCGCACGCCGTAGTTGAGTGCACCGGCGCCGTCCGGGGTGGCCATCTCGAAGGCTTCGGTCGGCACGTTCTTGATCAGGTCGGCGAACACCTTGAAATTGGCCGCGCCGCGCGGAATGTCGATGTGGCTGGCCAGGGATTTGGGCTTGCCGGTGTCCAGGCATTCGGCCTCGAGAAACTCATCGAAGCGCGCCGTGACGCCATCGGCCACGCGATGCAGAATCTCAGCGCGCTCGGCCACCGTCATCTTCCCCCATGGTCCCTTCAGCGCAGCGCGTGCCGCCCTGACCGCGGCGTCGACCTCGGCGCGGCCGGCCTCGTGCACGCGGCCGATCACCTGGCCATTGACCGGGTTGATGTCCTCGAAGGTGCGGCCGCTGGCCGAATCGACGAAGGCACCGTTAATGAAATGCTTGATCTCTTTCATCTGCGCAATCTCTGCAATAAGTCGAACCGAACCATCAGGTCAGCACGGTCATGAATCGTTCGTTGAGCACACGGTCGTGATAGAAGATCGCCTTGCCCAGGTCCTTAGCCAGCCAGGTCACCGGCTTGTGATCCGGATAGCTGTAGTTGCCGCCGCAGAACACCTCGCTGCGGTTACCGGACGGGTCGAAGAAGTAGATGGTCTTGCCGTGGGTCAGGCCATGACGGGTCGGGCCGATGTCGATAGAGGTGTCGGTCATGGAGATCAGGTCGGCGGCGCGAAGCACGTCTTCCCAGGTTTCGAGGTAGAAGGACACATGATGGAGGCGGCCTTTTTCCGGATGGTGAATGAAGGCCACGTCGTGGGCCTTGGTCGACAGACTGAGGAACTGGGCGACGCGCGTGCCATTTTCGTCCAGCACCTGTTCGGCCAGATAGAAGCCGAGCACCTTGGTGAACAGGTCATAGGTCGCCGGCAATTCGTCGCCATACAGTAGGCAATGATCGAAACGCACAGCCGCCATGCCTTTCAGATCGCGCGGCCATGCCTCGGGATTGACCTCATTCACACCCCACTTTCCAGTATATTCCTTGTCTGCATACAACTCGAAGTGATGCCCGGAGGGTGCCTGGAAGCGCACGCGCCGGCCACAACTGTTCAGCTCACCTGCGGGTAGCTGCTCAACGGCACAGCCATATGCCGTCAGATCCCGCTCCAGTTGCCGGAGAGCATCCTCATCCACAACCTTGAAACCCATAAAATCCATACCAGGTTCGTCGGCTTCGCGTAGCACCACGGAGAATTTGTCAACTTCGGTCCAAGCCTTGAGATAGACACGGCCCTGATCGTCACGGTCCATCTCGATCAGGCCCAGCAACTCGACGTAGTGTTCCAGGGCCTTGCTCATGTCCAGTACACGCAGCTGCACATGGCCGGGGCGCATTATACCTTTGTTCATGACGTCACCTTTTCTCTTTGTTGTGGGTCGACCGTATTTTCATAGCACGGCTTTGAATAACGCTCGATACATAGATCGCTACGGGCAAACAGTCGGCAGGCCAGGGCGTAGCCTTGTTCGCGGGCCTCTACCGGTACGTGCTTGCAGCTCATACGCCCGCATTCGTAATCACCGGTCAGCACCCGCACCTTACACAGGCCGCACCCGCCGCCGCGACAGCCAACTGGTAGGCAGTGCTTGTTCTGGGCCTCCATAGCACGAAGCACTGACTGCTGCGGCTGGCAGACGAAGCTCTCCCCATCAGGCCGTACAGTGATTTCAAAGACCGTTGGCATCCCGCCTCCGTCGACATGTGCGTCAGTGGGCACCGCTGCAGGACCTCCAAATACAAGTCCTGACCAGTTTGGCGATCGCTAGGGAAGTATTGATTGTCATCGCGGGAGCGCTGATTATTAAGGTGTAACGGAACGAACTCTTGTTATTGGTTTGCATTGTTCTCTCTAGCGATGCTCTTTGGCGCAGCATGTATGAAATCCTAATGGGTTACCGTGGTATCTGCGGTCCACTGGCACCAATGCGGTGGCTGCCTGTGCTTAGATCAGAATCTAACTATATTTACAGATCCAACGGCTCCCATGGGCGTCGGCCTAGCGGCTGAAACAAAGTGATATTTTGCACCTAGCACTAAACGCAAGCCTATGTGCATCACGTAACCCGTTCGCAGAAAACACTTCAATTACTCGCCTTCGAAACCTTAGCCACTATCGACACGGCCTCTTACCCTTGACGCAGCGCAATTTGCTCATGCGCCTCCCAGCCCATGCGCAGTCGGGCCTCAGCCACATCGGCATCGAGATCATGGTTCCATAGCCAGTCGAAACGAGTCGCCAGTATTTCCCCCACCAGCTGTTCGTCCGCACCTACAATGGGGTCGCGCAACTCGTATAACTCGCCGGTTTCCACAGTGGTTCGTTGCACACGACAGGCATGAGGGCGGCGCAGGTCGTCGTAAGCTCCAAGCAGCTCGGGGAGGTTGCCTGTTTCGGTCCGACTATCGCCCAACAGCCGGGCGAGGAAATAGGCGTCCTCAAGCCCTTGCCCTGCACCGGCCCCTTGGTGCGGCAGCATGGCGTGCGCTGCGTCGCCGATCAGGGCAACCCGACCGTGTACGTAGCCTGGCAGTTCCGGCAGGTCATGCAGTGCCCAGAGAGTTGGCGCCGGGATGCACTCCAGTAAGGCGCGCGGGGCATCGCCCCAGCCCGCGAACGCATCGAGCATCTCGCGCTGGCTCGCTTCCCGTACCCAGGGAGCGTCCGCGGGCCAAGTCGGTTCCGGCTGGCTACGGTCGGAGGTGAACGCTACCACGTTGACAATGCGGCCTTTTCTCACCGGGAAGGTAAGAATATGGCCATCGAGCCCTAAGTACATCTGCGGGACATCCACCAAGTGCTCGTCAATGCCCTTTATTCTAAAGGCTTCGCGCAGTTGCAGGCTATCTACCATGCCCCGGTATGCACAGGTACCGCTAAAACGTGGTTCTAGATGATCCAGCCCCTGACCTTCCAGCACATAGCTACGAAGCGCTGACTTAATGCCGTCGGCGCCGATTAGAAGATCGCAGCGGTACTCTGTGCCGTCGGCGAATAGCACTTGCAGTTCATCACCCTGCTGCTCGATTTGGGTGGCACGCTTCCTAAATTGGGCGATACCTTCTGGAAGGTGTCTTACTAGGGCGTCAAGGAAATCAGCCCGGTGTACAGAGGACTGACCTACGCCCGGCGCAATGGTGGCGCCTAGATAGCTAGCATCGCTACCGCGCCGCCATTCAAACCAAATATCCTCCCAAGGCTGCGGAGTCCGATCAGCAACCTGAAAGTAGGATTGACCCAAACCCAAACCGACAATGGCGCGCACTGCGTTAGGCCCGAAGGACACACCAGCACCGACTTCACCGAACGCCGGGGCAGCCTCGAATAGCTGCACATTAAGATGGGAGTGTTTGCACAAGCTCAATGCCAAGGCAAGGCCTGAAATTCCGCCGCCGACTATAGCGACGCGCAAGGCTGGTTTCTTAGCGTTCATGTCGTTCATGCAATACCTGTCATGACTTTATTATTGGGATATCTCCAACAGTAGCGAAGCCATAACTATTGATAAATACACTAATCCCTATATTATATATTCATAGTGAGAATGTCCGATGCTGCCGCTCTGGCAGGACCACGTCAACAGCATAGCGAGGCTCCATGGAACTGCATGACCTGGATTTAAACCTGCTGGTAGTATTCAACCAGTTGATGGTCGACAAGCGTGTCTCTATCGTCGCGCAAAGCCTAGGCCTAACCCAACCTGCCGTAAGCAACGCCCTGAAGCGCCTGCGCACCGCACTGCAGGACGAACTATTCGTGCGTACCCACCAAGGCATGGAGCCTACGCCCTATGCTGCACATTTAGCTGAGCCTATCGCCCATGCCATGCACAGTCTGCGCGAAGCGCTACATCACGAAGAGCGTTTCGATCCTTTAACCAGCGAGCGTACCTTCACCTTGGCCATGACCGACATTGGTGAGATATATTTCATGCCGCGGTTAATAGATGCGCTCACTCGTAAGGCCCCCCATTGCACAATCAGCACGGTACGCGGCAGCTCGGTGAGTTTGGGACAGTCGTTACTAGACGGTACAGTAGATTTGGCCGTAGGCCTGCTACCCAACCTACAGGCCGGCTTCTTACAGCGTCGGCTTCTCCATAACCGCTACGTGTGCTTGTGCCGTAAGAACCACCCGGCCACCAGAGAGCCACTGACCTTGGAGCGCTTCTGTGCCTACAGCCATATACGTGTCATCGCCGCCAGCACTGGCCACGGCGAAGTAGATTCCCATATGGCGCGAGCTGGCATCCGGCGGGACATTCGCCTAGAGGTTCCGCACTTCGTCGCCGTCGGCCATATCCTCCAGCATACGGAGCTACTCGCCACCGTACCTGAGCGCTTCGCTGACTGCTGTGTAGAGCCCTTCGGTTTGAGCGTGCTGCCAATCCCCATCGACCTACCAGAAATCCCCATTAACATGTTCTGGCACGCAAAATATCACAAGGACCTAGCCAACATCTGGTTGCGACAACTGATGTTCGAGCTGTTTTCGGATTGAGTGACAATCCGGGGTGATCGATACGTAAGCGTACGCCGAACTCACCTTGCGTGATTCAGGCAGGTACCCACTGATGCGGCAGCAGTTGGCCGATCTTACTGGCCCGCTGCGTAGGCAGTCGTGTCAGCACGTCCTTGAGATAGGCATACGGATCATGTCCGTTCATGCGGGCCGACTGGATCAGGCTCATGATCGCCGCCGCTCGTTTGCCGCTGCGTAGCGACCCGGCAAACAACCAGTTCGATGGACTTGCCCCTACCAAACCGGACACCAACTCCCCGTTGATGCTACTGCCAAGCGCCTGAATTCCCTCGGCGAGCGATATTTCAAAGCGCTGTGCGGATGCTGCTCGTTCTAATCAACATAAGCAGCCTCGACAAGGCCGCGACGTTAGCCCAGGTGGGTCAGTTTTACATCGGCCTTGACACATGCAGCTGCATACTTTCCCCTCAATATTCATGCCGGCGATGATATCTATACAAATTCGCTTATTTACTTATATAACAGCCTTCTCTATTTTTCACCCAACGGCATCATTAATGGGAGCGTGGTCAGAGCGGGCTCTCACGCCACGGCATGAGACGCTGCAACTCACCGCCCCTGTTAAGGAAACTCTGAAGAAGACTTCCTGATTTGGCAAAATGCCCAGACTCTCCACCCGCCCGAGTTTCCGATGAAGCAGATGACCTTCGCCGACGCCGAGTACGCCGGTAAGCGCAAGCAGACCCGCAAGGAATTGTTCCTGATCGAGATGGATCGGGTTGTGCCATGGAAGGGTTTGATTGCCTTGATCGAGCCGTATTACCCCAAGGGCGAAGGCGGCCGACCCGCCTATCCGCTGATGGCGATGCTGCGCGTACATCTGATGCAAAACTGGTTCGGCTACAGCGATCCGGCGATGGAGGAAGCGCTGTACGAGACCACCATCCTGCGTCAGTTCGCCGGGTTGAGACTGGAGCGCATTCCGGACGAGACCACCATCCTCAATTTCCGCCGGCTGCTGGAGAAGCGTGAGTTGGCGGCCGGTATCCTTGGCGTGATCAATGGCTACCTGGGAGATCGCGGCCTGTCGCTGCGCCAAGGCACCATCGTCGATGCCACGCTGATCAATGCGCCGAGTTCGACCAAGAACAAGGACGGCAAACGCGACCCGGAGATGCACCAGACCAAGAAGGGTAACCAATATTACTTCGGCATGAAGGCCCACATCGGAGTGGATGATGAGTCGGGTCTGGTACACAGCGTAGTCGGTACGCCAGCCAACGTGGCGGATGTCACTCAGGTCGACAAGTTACTGCACGGCGACGAAAACGTCGTTTGCGCCGATGCCGGCTACACGGGCGTCGAAAAGCGCTCCGAACATGAAGGCCGGGCGGTGATCTGGCAGGTCGCGGCACGCCGCAGCACTTACAAGAAGCTTGGCAAGAGCAGCCCGCTCTACAAAGCCAAGCGCAAGGTCGAGAAGGCCAAGGCGCAGGTGCGGGCGAAGGTCGAGCACCCGTTTCGGGTGATCAAGCGCCAGTTTGGTTACACCAAAGTTCGCTTTCGAGGGCTGGTGAAGAACACGGCGCAGTTAGTGACGCTGTTCGCCCTGTCGAACCTGTGGATGGCGCGCCGACATTTACTGGCGAATACAGGAGAGGTGCGCCTGTAATGTGGGAAATGGCCGGCGCGAGGTGCTCGCGGCGGCTAAAAATCCAGAAAAAATGGATGATTCGATCGTTTTTTAGACGAATCGCCGCTTTTAAAATTGGCAGGGCTGAAGTCAGCCAGAAATACGTGACTACTTCAGACCATCCTTATAAGAAAGAGATAATAATTATGAATGAAAAAGAAACCAATAAAATACGCCGCATTGCTGTGGTCGGTGGCGGCATCGGTGGCTTGACCTTTGCGATTGCGATGCGCCACCACGGTATCGACGTTGATATATACGAGCAAGCGGAGGAGTTGCGTGAGGTGGGTGCCGCGGTCGCATTATCCGCCAATGCCACGCGTTTTTATTATAACCACTGGGGTTTGGGCGAGGAGTTTGACGAGGCTGCGTTTGAAATCTCTGCTTTGATCTACCGGGACGGAAAGACTGGCCGTGAAATCGGCAGGCACGCCGGCGGGCTGGCGTATCGAGACCTTTTCGGCGGCCCATATCTCGGCATCCACCGGGCCGAGTTGCAACGAATCCTCTCCACCAAGGTGGGTATGGAACGCATCCACCTGAATAAACGCCTAGTAAATATCGATGACACTGGCGAACAGGTAGTGTTACATTTTAAGGATGGCAGCAAAGCGGAAGCCGATATAGTCATCGGTGCTGACGGGATGCGTTCCACCGTACGGAATTTGATGCTCGGCTATGAAGATTACATATACGCGGGGTACACAGCATTTCGTGGGATTGTTCCAATCGATAAAATACCGAGCATGCCTGATCCGACCGCTATTCAATTCTGGATGGGTGAGTCCGGCCACTGTCTTCACTACCCGATCGGCGGAGACAGAAAAGGAGACATCAATTTCTTTCTCGTAGAGCGCACTCCGACGACTTGGCCACTAAAACAGTCGACTGCGCCTACAGACGACGGTGAACAGCTACGCCTCTTCAAGGACTGGCATCCTGCTCTCGTCGAGATGATCGCTTCTAACACCTTGAAGACAGTAAATCAGCGATGGGGAATGGTTTATCGTATGACCCTTGGCCGCTGGAGCAAAGGTCGGGTAACGCTGCTCGGTGATGCTGCACATTCCCTAGTACCGCACCATGGACAGGGTGCCAACCAGTCGATCGAGGATGCCGTGGTCCTTGCTGACTGCATTGCCGCTGCGGGTTCCGCGTCGATTGCAGAAACCTTTGAACGTTACGAGCGACTGCGTCGTGGCCGGGCGCGCAAAGTTGTGTATGCGTCCGTGACCACTGGCGATATGTTGCACTTGCCACCGGGTGAAGAGAGGGATCGGCGCGATGCACGTCTTGCATCTCATGATGCCATGGTGCATCACCTCGATTGGATCCACGGCTTCGATGCTAGCGATCTCAACGAGCCGGATGAACGCCAGGGCGGCACCTGGTTGTGATGCGGGCTTTCTACGTCACCTCGGAATGTAATTTACCGTAGAAGACCTGTGGTGCAATGCTACTCACCTAAGCGGAGCAGCATTGCGATTAACCGGGAAGCGAGTTGTGGAAATCTTTACCATCCTGGGTCTTGATGGCCTAAGCCTCTTGGGGCACCTCTAAAAACACTCATCCGGACTGAGCCAGGATTCGAAAGTGCAGCTCCTTGGCATCCGAACGCCGACTTGGGCGCTCGCAGAGCATCGTGAATGGCCGGTTGCATCACGCAACCGGTGCCCGGTTCAGGTCATTTCCAGCAGGCTCGACACTATGACGACGTTTATATGAGGTTCACTTGTGTTAGCCGTACCCGCTCATCCCTAGCTAATCTCCGCCTTGATGCTGGCAGATTCAGTCTGGCCTCGCGGTTCGACCTACCGAAATATCGGCGGTAACATTGTCCCAGAGCTTCAGACCCGGCTGTTACCGGCCACGCCTGTCTGGGTAGGGAACGAGTGGTGGAACAGTCGGTTCCGTCGGGCGTTAACCTGCGGAACAGAAACCCATGCGACTTTCGGGTCGCACTGCCGAAGTAATATTGGTTACCCTTCTTGGTCTGGTGCATCTCCGGGTCGCGTTTGCCGTCCTTGTTCTTGGTCGAACTCGGCACATTGATCAGCGTGGCATCGACGATGGTGCCTTGGCGCAGCGACAGGCCGCGATCTCCCAGGTAGCCATTGATCATGCCAAGGATACCGGCCGCCAACTCATGCTTCTCCAGCAGCCGGCGGAAATTGAGGATGGTGGTCTCGTCAGGAATGCGCTCCAAGCTCAACCCGGCGAACTGACGCAGGATGGTGGTCTCGTACAGCGCTTCTTCCATCGCCGGATCGCTGTAGCCGAACCAGTTTTGCATCAGATGTACGCGCAGCATCGCCATCAGCGGATAGGCGGGTCGGCCGCCTTCGCCCTTGGGGTAATGCGGCTCGATCAAGGCAATCAAACCCTTCCATGGCACAACCCGATCCATCTCGATCAGGAACAATTCCTTGCGGGTCTGCTTGCGCTTACCGGCGTACTCGGCGTCGGCGAAAGTGATCTGTTTCATCGGAAACTCGGGCGGGTGGAGAGTCTGGGCATTTTGCCAAATCAGGAAGTCTTCTTCAGAGTTTCCTTAATGAGCTTCCCCCGTTGCCAACCAATGTGCAAGCGGGCTGCGCAAGATCACTGCCGGTCGTATCGATTGCGGCACTCGGCTTGATCGAGCGTCTCTACGTGCTGTCACCGGACCGCCTATCGCGAAAGTACGCGCACCAGGTTCTTCTCATCGAGGAACTGTCGGCGTTCGGCGTCGAGGTCGTGATTCCTCAATCACGCCATCGGCGCGACCCCGGAAGAGGCGCTGTTGCTGCAGATGCAGGGCATGATCGCTGAATACGAGCGCGCCAAGATCATGGAGCGCAATCGTCGCGGCAAGCTTCATGGCGCGAAGCGCGGCAGTGTCAATGTGCTCTCGACGGCGCCCTATGGGTGATCTGGCAGGTCGCGGCACGCCGCAATACTTACAAAAAGCTTGGCAAGAGCAGCCCGCTCTACAAAGCCAAGCGCAAGGTCGAGAAGGCCAAGGCGCAGGTGCGGGCCAAGGTCGAGCACCCGTTTCGGGTGATCAAGCGCCAGTTTGGTTAGTAAGCGCTCCATAAACCCCATCTTCAAACGAACCGATAGCCAGACGATGCTGCGCTCCTGATTTCTTTTCAGGAGCAGCTGCCATGATGCGTCCCGACGCCAAGGTGCAGAAGGTCTATCTCTATCCCAAGCCTGTCGACTTTCGTAAATCCATCAACGGCCTGGCGGCACTCGTCGAGTTGGATATAAAGGTGGAAGTGTTCAACCCGGTACTGTTCGTGTTCCTCAATCGCAGCCGCAACCAGGTGAAGATCCTCTATTGGGAGCGTAATGGTTTCTGCCTGTGGCTCAAACGCCTAGAGGCCGAGCGCTTCAAGACCAAGCCCGATGCCGGCGATGAGCCCATCGAGCTGACGGTCGACGAATTGAACTGGCTGCTCGACGGCATCGACCTCTGGCGAAACCGCCCTCATCAAGTCCTGACGCCGCGTTACGTGGCCTGAGCCGGTATAATCCACGGCCATGATTGCCGTGCCCGATACCCTTCCTGACGATCCCGACGCGCTCAAACAGTTGCTGTCGCAAGTGTTGCTGGCACGTCAATCTGATCTGAACAAAATCAGTCAACTTCAGGAACAGGTCGCTCTGCTGCGCCACAAACTGTTCTCGCCGAAGTCAGAGCGCAGCCCCGAGGATGCGCGACTCGCCGCAGTTGGCCATGTTCAACGAGGCCGAAGAGCTGGTCGAAGAGGGTGCTTGCACTGACGAGCCAGGCGGTGATGGAGCTGAGGCAGAAGAGGTTATGGTGCCGCTCAAGCGCCGTGGCAAGCGCAAGCCGCTGCCGGCCAAGCTACCGCGTATTGACGTCATTCACGAACTGCCCGAGCACGCGCTGACCTGCGAGTGCGGCTGCCGCAAGCAGGCCATCGGCGAAGAAACCAGCGAGCAGCTGGAGATCATCCCGATGCAGGTGCGGGTGATCCGCCATATCCGCAAGACCTATGCCTGCAAGGCCTGCGAAGCGGCACCGGTCACCGCCGACAAGCCAGCCCAGCTGATCGAGAAAAGCCTGGCCAGCCCCAGCGTGCTGGCGATGCTGCTGGCCACCAAGTACGCCGACGGCATCCCGCTGTACCGCTTCGAGAGGATGCTCAGCCGGCACGGCATCGACATCTCTCGCCAGACCCTGGCGCGCTGGGTAATCCAGTGCGGCGAACAGCTGCAACCCGTGATCAACCTGATGCGCGACCGGCTGCTCGACTACCCGGTGCTGCACTGCGACGAAACCCGGCTGCAGGTACTGCATGAGCCGGGTCGTGACCCCACCACGCAATCCTGGATGTGGGTGCAAAGCGGTGGGCCACCCGACAAACCGGTGATCCTGTTCGACTACTCATCCAGCCGTGCGCAGGAAGTACCGCTGCGCCTGCTCGCAGGCTACCGCGGCTACCTGATGACTGACGACTATGCCGGCTACAACGCCGTGGCCGCACAAGAGGGCATCGAACGCCTGGCCTGCTGGGCGCATGCGCGACGCAAGTTCGTCGAAGCACAGAAGGTGCAGCCCAAGGGCAAGACCGGGCGCGCCGACATCGTGCTGAACCTGATCAATAAGCTTTACGGCATCGAGCGTGAGCTGAAAGAAGCCGACGACAGCGGGCGCCTCGCCGCCCGCCAGCAGCGCAGCCGACCGATCATCGACCAACTTAAGACCTGGCTGGACAAGACCCAACCACAGGTCGCCGGACAGACCGCCCTGGGCAAGGCGGTGAACTACCTGGCCAGCAACTGGAGCCGCTTGGTGCGCTACCTCGAAGGCGGCCACCTGCCAATCGACAACAACCGCGCCGAGAACGCCATCCGCCCGTTCGTCATCGGCCGCAAGAACTGGCTGTTCAGCGACACCCCGAAAGGCGCCAGGGCCAGCGCGCAGATCTACAGCCTGATCGAAACCGCCAAGGCCAACGGCCAGGAACCTTACGCCTGGCTGCGCCACATCCTCGAACGCCTGCCGACCGCCAGCAGCGTAGACGACTGCGAAGCACTGCTGCCATGGAACTGCTCGCCAGCAACTGCATCCTGACTTGCGAACCTTGTTAGCGGTAGGTGGGTTTATGGAGCGCTTACGTCGCGGCACGCCGCAGCACTTACAAGAAGCTTGGCAAGAGCAGCCCGCTCTACAAAGCCAAGCGCAAGGTCGAGAAGGCCAAGGCGCAGGTGCGGGCGAAGGTCGAGCACCCGTTTCGGGTGATCAAGCGCCAGTTTGGTTACACCAAAGTTCGCTTTCGAGGGCTGGTGAAGAACACGGCGCAGTTGGTGACGCTGTTCGCCCTGTCGAACCTGTGGATGGCGCGCCGACATTTACTGGCGAATACAGGAGAGGTGCGCCTGTAATGCGGGAAATGGCCGCCGCGAGGTGCTCGCGGCGGCTAAAAACCCAGAAAGAATGGATGATTCGATCGTTTTTTAGACGAATCGCCGCTTTTGAAATTGGCAGGGCTGAAGTCAGCCAGAAATACGTGACTACTTCAGACCGTCCTTAGCGGTAGGTGGGTTTATGGAGCGCTTACTTTGGTTACACCAAAGTTCGCTTTCGAGGGCTGGTGAAGAACACGGCGCAGTTGGTGACGCTGTTCGCCCTGTCGAACCTGTGGATGGCGCGCCGACATTTACTGGCGAATACAGGAGAGGTGCGCCTGTAATGCGGGAAATGGCCGCCGCGAGGTGCTCGCGGCGGCTAAAAATCCAGAAAGAATGGATGATTCGATCGTTTTTTAGACGAATCGCCGCTTTTAAAATTGGCAGGGCTGAAGTCAGCCAGAAATACGTGACTACTTCAGACCATCCTAGTCAACCAGATCGCTATTGCCCCGAAGATCGAGCCAACAAAGACAGCGGCTAAAATTAATTAGTACGAACTTCAGATGCTCACGATAGCGATTTAATCAGAATGAATAATTATAGGCTAAGACGAAATTATCTTGCGACATGGACGATCTCACGGGCGACGAGGTGTTGTAAGCCGATCGATTGGTCATACTTTGCTCGAAGGCATGCGAATACGCAGCATCGAACCTACCCGATTTTGATACTTGGTAGCTGAATCCCAAGGAAGCGTGTTTCCGCAAAATACCCGGAACTAGCGCCAACAATCCCTCATCATTAAAGGGCTGCGTCGCCTGACGGTAACCTGCTCGCACTGTTAAATTCGGGGTAGCTGCATACGAAGCCCCAATCGCCACTATTGTTTGATCCTTGGCATTTTGAGGAAGTCTTAAGTCGACATCACCAACATCACTAGAAAACCCTACCTTTATATCCTTCCAGGCATCCTTCCAAAAAACGCGAGACACATCAACAGCAACGAGTAATTTGTCCGTAACTTGGTGGCTCAGACCCACGTCAAGTTTGGCAGGGGTATTAAAGTCTAAAACACGAACCTCGCCCTCGATAGGCACATTACCGATGAGGCCATCTACCGCGGTAACAGTCCCCTTCCCTTTCAAATCGTTCATATGGCTTTTGAGCATGTAGGAGATACCCAACTTGGTCGTTGGCGTAATCTTATATAGCAAACCTAACCTACCCGAGTATCCCCAACCATCGACACCACTCGCAAGTTCCTTGTTTTGGCTAACGCTCAAATGCACACCCCGCGGGTCGGGTAAAGTGCCGATCAAGCCCAACAGCGAACCGGACACACGCCCATCACCGGCGAGACTACCCAACTGGTTCGTTCCCAGCAAATAATCGAGATTCAAACCACTCCATTTTGCATCTAGCGATCCACCGATAACAAGACGATCGTTAATCTTAAAACTCACGGCAAAAGGTATGTCAAGTATAAACAAGCGACTGGCGTTCTCAAGGCCGGTATCAGCATCGGCGGCATAGCCCATTCCGCCAATATCGCCGCGGGACAAAAAACTGTCCTTCCCATACTCGACCCCTATCCCCGCTTGTGCGAATATGCCCGCGCCAAAGGTCCAGTTAGAAACTTTACGGATAAAAGCAAGCTGAGGGGCAACATAGGGGCCTCTATTATTAGAATGCCGACTTGATGACGCTTTCTCGCCTGTACCAAGATTAGTGGCGCTGATATCTGTGGTAATCAGATCTAGCCCTAGCAGTATTTCACCTGTCGCATCAGACAAGTCCATTGTCGCTGGGTTGACCATCATTGACGCGGGCCCGACATAATGAGCAACAGCCGTACCGCCCATGCTTCTGGAAACCGCGCCAAAGCCCTCCAAAAACACACCATCCGTCGCTACCGCATGGCTTGACGCAATACCCAAGATCGCAGCACTAATTGTTTTGGGTATCCGGAATTTCTGGTTGATAAAATGCCAAAGATGTAAAGAAGAAAATCTTTCTCAGCGGATTATCTGATTGATCCTCTTCAGCCTACTCTACTGCCAATTTTCTGTTTCCACCTTCGCCTGAGTCTTCATAGCGATGCTGACTAGGGAGGACAGCGAGAGCTGGGCAAGCGTCAAAGCGGTTCTGGTTCATGCGCAATCCGGACACCTGCACAACATTCCTCTTGTAAGAAACCGATCAAATTCTCTAGGTGCCCATACTCGGGTATACAGACAATCGTGCGGCTATGTTTCTCCTGCCGGATCAGCCCTACCTTGGCCATGCGCGCAAGGTGATGTGATAGCGTCGAAGCAGGAATACCCAGCCCCTTCTGGATATCTCCGACCGAAGCCCCATCATGGCCAGCTTTGACCAGAAAGCGGAACACGGACAGTCGGTGACTATTCCCTAGCTCAGCTAAGCTGGCTGCAACCTTTTCGTGATCCATAGCACGCCCCAATAATTCGATGTTTCTAGAATTATAGTTGACAGGTCGGATAAACGCAAGTAGGCTGCGTACATCATTTCGACAATACTAGAAATATAGGAGTAATATTGAATGTCATCTCAACTCCAAGACGCTCTAGGCATGTTCGCCTTTCTCGCTATCGAGCTATCGGTTTTATTCATTGGCATTAGCTTGCTGGTCGGAGTTCTTCAACGTCACATCCCACCATCCAAGGTGGAAGCGTTACTGACTTCCAGTGGGAAGCGAGGCTATTTTCTTGCTGCTGGTTTAGGAGCTATAACGCCCTTCTGTAGTTGCTCGACTATCCCCATGTTGAAAGGGTTGATTCGGGCACGGGCCGGTTTTGGGCCGATGATGGTGTTTCTTTTCTCATCTCCGTTGCTGAATCCTATCGTCGTCGGCCTGCTGGTTGCCACGTTTGGATGGACACTTACTGCTATCTATGTGCTCGCCGCTTTGGTGGTCGCGGTAGGTGCCGGATGGCTGCTTCACACGCTTGGCTTCGAGCGTTATGTGCGCCGGACGGCGACACAAGAGAGCAGTGGATGTAGTTCATCAGCAAGCCCGTGCAGTGCTACATCGACCGCATCGAGTTGCGGCACCAACAGCTGCGACACCACTCCGAAGACGGCTTCTTGCGGGGCTGATAGGAAGACAACAGTCTCTACGTCTAGCGAATGCTGTGACAGTCAACCCACTGTCACGGTTAAGAAAGAAGGGAAGTACAGTGGTGTGTGGCGGGAAGCTTGGTCGGACTTTATCGATGTGTTGCCTTACCTGCTCATCGGTATTGCGATTGGCAGCGTGATCTATGGTTTCATGCCCACTGACTTATTGGAGCAGTATGCAGGCCCAGATAATCCCTTTGCCATTCCAGTTGCCGCTGTCATCGGCGTGCCGTTGTATATTCGCGCTGAAGCCGTCATACCTCTGGCAGCGGCTCTGATGGCCAAAGGCGTGGGTGCCGGGACGGTGCTAGCGTTGATCATCGGCAGTGCCGGAGCCAGCCTGACTGAGCTCATTCTGTTGCGCTCTTTGTTCACGCTGAAGCTTTTAGCGGCGTTTTTAGCAGTCATTTTTGCTATGGCGATGATTGCCGGTTACGCCACCTACCTGTTTTTCTGATCAAGGCGGGAGATGATTAATTCGTTAAGCCTTCCTGGGTACCAGTTGGTGGATTCTGATGAGCAGAATGAAGACATACATTTTCGGCTTGAAGCACCTACACCAGTAGCCTGCGAGGGGTGCGGCGTGCAGGGTGAGTTCGTGCGGTTCGGCAAGCGTGACGTTCCCTATCGTGATCTGCCCATCCACGGCAAGCGGGTCACTCTCTGGGTGGTCCGCCGCCGATACACCTGCCGGGCCTGCAAGACAACATTCAGGCCCCAGCTACCGGAGATGGTGGACGGATTCCGTATGACACTGCGGCTGCATGAGTACGTGGAGAAGGAATCCTTCAACCACCCCTACACCTTTGTGGCGGCACAGACCGGCCTGGACGAGAAGACGGTGCGCGACATCTTCAACGCCCGCGCCGAGTTCCTGGGGCGCTGGCACCGCTTCGAGACGCCCCGCATCCTGGGCATTGACGAGCTATACCTGAACAAGCGCTACCGCTGCATTCTGACCAACATTGAGGAGCGAACCCTGCTCGACCTGCTGGCCACCCGCCGCCAGGACGTGGTGACCAACTACCTGATGAAGCTGAAAGACCGGCAGAAGGTCGAGATCGTCAGCATGGACATGTGGAACCCCTACCGGGCAGCGGTCAAGGCTGTGCTGCCCCAGGCCCGTATCGTGGTCGATAAGTTCCATGTGGTGCGCATGGCCAACGATGCCCTAGAGAGAGTGCGCAAGGGCCTCAGAAAGGAGCTGAAACCGTCCCAGAGCCGGACTCTCAAGGGAGACCGGAAAATCCTGCTGAAACGCGCTCACGAAGTCTCAGACCGGGAGCGCCTCATCATGGAGACCTGGACAGGCGCGTTCCCGCAACTGCTGGCCGCCTACGAGCACAAGGAGCGCTTCTACGGCATCTGGGACGCCACCACACGGCTCCAGGCAGAAGCCGCCCTGGACGAGTGGATAGCCACCATCCCGAAGGGCCAAAAGGAAGTCTGGAGCGATCTGGTCAGGGCAGTGGGAAACTGGCGCGAAGAGACCATGACCTACTTCGAGACGGACATGCCCGTCACCAACGCTTACACGGAGTCCATCAACCGACTGGCCAAGGACAAGAACCGTGAAGGGCGCGGTTACTCCTTCGAGGTGATGCGGGCACGAATGCTCTACACCACGAAGCACAAGAAGAAGGCACCGACTGCGAAGGTCTCTCCTTTCTACAAGAAAACCATCGGTTACGGACTGCCGGACTTCGCAGAGGAACTCAACTACGGAGTCGATCTATCAACCATCTGATAATGGTATCAGGTTGGTGGGGTAAAGGTGCCCCATCAACCATTAAATCCGTATACCCATCATATGTTCCACCGTTTATTAATTTTGTTTTTGGGATACAACATCACTAAAAGCAAACTGCCCGCAACCTTAGAAAAGCCCACACGAGCCGCGTAATTCTACCAGCACGTTTCAACCAATATGGAGCACCGGCTTGAGCGTGACCCCTTCTTCCGAGTCTTCGGCGGCTCGATTGATTTCCTCAAAAGGATAAAACTTAATTAGCTTGTCAAATAGAAACTTCCCCTGGCGATAAAGTTCCACCAACCTCGGAATAAAAATATCTGAAATCGACTGATCTTCGACGATTCCACGAAGCTTACGATTGAATAGCAGGAACTACACCAGGCCCTTCATGCCCTAAAACCATCGGGAGCGGAACCGGATAATGCTGATCGCGACAAATCAGATCCGTATGACACAACCCGGTCGCAACCAATATAACGAGAACTTGATCTTCTGCAGCTCATTAAGAGCTACATGCCCGAATAAGAATGGGCCGTTTTTTTACGGACTATTGCCGCTTTGATTTCCATCTCATTCTGTTACCGGTTTTACTCCGGTTTCCCCGCGGCGGCTATTCCAGCACTACAGCCGCACCTCAGTGTGTTCTCGAGCATAAATAGACGGTCGTTGCCCCACCACATTTGATCGCCCAAAAACATCGTTGGTACACCGAATACTTTACGTTCGATGGCGGCCTGGGTATGCTCATCATACGCATTTGTTGCAGCGTCGCTGCTGAGAAACTCCTCGAAAGCAGCGCGATCCCACCCTAGAGTCCCGCACACTAGGGCAAGCAGGCTTTCCGAGTCCAGAGCTATACCTTCCCCCCAAACTGCATTGAATACTGTATTCACGTAAGCAGCAGTCTGCGTTTCGGCACCCGAGTAATAGAGCCCAGCATTCATCCGTTGGCTATTGTAATTGGCAGGAAATAAAAACGGTAATCCGTACAGCTCGGCCCAGCGTTTTAAATCCACCATCAAATAGGCAAGTTTGACTTTCAGATCGCGATTGGAGGGGCCTACGTTTCCGATGGCGATTTTGGCTCGCGCCAAATCAATCGAGTGATAGCGAATGGAAAAGCTATAATCGTGGGCTAGCTTCGACAAGCGATGGTTAGCCAAGTAAGAAAAAGGGCTCAAAAAGTCGAAATAGAAATCAACAATCACAATCAAACACTCCAAAAACTAAGCCAACCAACAGTGGGTTGCCTCATCAAGGATGGCACCCATCGTCGGCTTGATATGCTGGCTTCATTCGGTATTCCTAAAGCCTGACTTCACACCCGAGTCTGCGAGACTAGCAGTCTTAGCTAAATTTGCCGAACTGGCGACGCCTACTAGTAGCGCAAGAAATATGATTAATCTAATATATTTCAAATCGTTCAGCGTCTTTTCCAGCATTTCGCCAGACCAATCGAGTTGGACTACTTCAATTCCTTGCTGTATTTAGCATGCAGTGCGGCCCAAGCTTTGCCTGACTTAAGGGCGCCAGCAATATAGTCTTCTGGGACGATGTTATAGGGCGGACGGCATGGTCCAGCTGTGAGCCAGCCAGCTGCATCCATGCGTGCTTTTTCAAGTCCGATGTTGTATTTCGAGAACTCCGAAAAGTCGCCACGCGGAAACAATGTCGAATCGGCTGCGCGCATGTCATCGGAGATGGCTTTGGCCTTGATCCAGTCACCGCTGCTCTTGGCCTGATCCACTGCATCACGCAACATGATGGCGGTAGCCGGGCCGCACATGGAGCCGCTTGACCAGAACGCGGTCATGCGCTCAGGATTGATGCGTGCGGCCGCGTAATAGTCGTCCTCGTGTGGAAGGAAGCGGATGTTGGGTGCCAATTTCAGGTCCAAGTCAAGCATTCCGATGCCTAGATACTTGGCAGTTACTACCTGCGGAATTTTGGACATTTCTGCCCAGAAGGGGCGAGGGAAGTCGAACTTGAAGGCTTCAGGGTTAGCGTAAATCGCAATGGCAGCCTCCGGTACCGCCTCTGCAACATCACGATAGAACTGGACCGCTGTGGGCAGGTCCATCTTCACCCACATTGGGACACCGAGCATGGTACCGCTGGCGCCCATATCCATAAACTCACGAGTTTGGCGGATGACTTCGCGGGTATTCAAGGCCGTGGTGCCGCAGAAATAAGGCACGCGACCACGAATGGTTTCGACAACCGTCGAAACATAGTCACGTTTTTCCTCCCAGGTCAACGTAGCGCACTCGCCAAAAGTGCCCATACTTAAAATTCCGTTGACACCAGCCGCAATCAGTTCTTCAACTATGCGAGCAGTCTCGTTTAAGTCAACTGTGTTAGTGCTGCGCCAGTTAGAAGCATCCGGAGTAGCCGGCGTTGGCATAATAGCCCAGACACCATGGATATCCTCGGCAGTAAGACGCGCTGGTTTCATAGTTTTATTCGACATGGAGACACTCTTGGTTAGGTAAAAAAGCTGGAACTAGGTTAGTCAGAACCGTTGTCCAATCGCGACCGACTCCAAATTACGGATCTAGAGTTACCGTAGCTGTAGCCTCTTGGAGCCCAATCACCTTTATACGTTCGGTTTAAGGAACAGCTTCCGGATATCAATACTAACGAGCCAGTCGCTCGTTAAGTCAACATGAACTTGCAGTGCTGGGCCCCATGCATGATCTGCATCGAACGACTGAGGCTAGCATCCTCATTCGCCACGATCCTTGTATAATCTATTACAGCCCCGATGTGAGGGTGAACCGGAGCAAAATCGGGAAAATTAATACTGCAGGAGCATAAGTAATTTTCCCCAACGCATATCTGGAAGAGAGCCTGCGCCTGTAACTTTGGTTGTAGTTTTAACTCAATTTTACATCCATGCCGTAGCCAGTGGTCTCGATACCATGGCCAAAGATGTCTCCAACGTAGTACTCCGCTTCGTCTATGGCCTTGGCACCTCGCCAGCCGGGCTCAATGAGCCAACCCGAAGGCGTTGCACCATAGAACGTCAATGCCTTGTCGTTGGCATGAATGCCAAGTTGCAAGGCAATGTCAATTTCGTTCTTTATAAACTGTTGATGGGTGTATCCCAGATCCTCTATGTCGGTGTACTCAAGCATCACGTGATTGAGCCTTTTTTCAGCGGGCATGGCACCAAACCCAATAGAGTGGTCACGACCGTTGCAATGCATGAATGTCAATTCACCAGTCATGCCGTTGGGCAGCGGGATCCGGTATTCGACGTCCCCACGCAAGCCCAGAAGACTATAGAACTTGTGGGCAGCTTCGACATCGGTCTGGCGAACGATGCAATGACCCAGGCCTTGGTCACCAGTCACAAACTTGCCGTGCAGGGGGCGGCCAGGATGGAACGGGTTGTTCATGTCGATCCGGGGGCCCAGAATATCTCGGTCGGGTTGCCGCCTGGATCTACTGTCTTCATCAGGCCCAACACCATTCGTTCCTGAGCCTCGGCTTTATCGCAGACGCGAACATCGTAACCGGCGTCAATGAGTTTTTGACCGAGAGCCTCGAACTCCGGTTTTCCGGACACACGCCAACCCAGGTATTCCAGGTCGTCCTGGCCGTTATGATGGATCACGATTCGATGATGCCAGTAATCCATCCGTAGATAGAAGCGGTCCTTCTCACCTTCATCAAGAACTTGCAGGCCCAGCATATTCGTGGCGAATGATTTCCACGCATCAGGATCCTTGACCGAGATGCCCATGTATCCGAGTTCAATAACTGCAGGTTGCTTACTCATAGTTTGATTCCATGGAGTTAGTGCTTATTAGAAGGGATACTGCTGCTCGAAAGGCTCGATGGTCAGCCACTTGAGCTCTGTGAACTCATCGATCACAGCACGGCCGTCGAAGCGTCCGTAGCCAGTGTTCTTAGTGCCTCCGTATGGAGCCTGCGCCTCGTTTTGGACAGTCGAGCCGTTAATGTGCACTGAACCATATTCGATGGACATGCCCACGCGCAAAGCACGGTTGATGTCGCGGCCAAATACGCCCGACGACAGGCCATAGGCGCTGTCGTTGGCAATGCGAATGGCCTCTGCTTCGCCGTTGCAACGGATCACCACAGTGATGGGACCGAAGGTCTCCTCATCGTAGATCCGCATGTTGGATTTGACGTGATCCAGGATCGTGGCCGGCATGACCGCACCTTGGGCCATGCCGCCGCAGGCAACTGTGGCTCCTTTGTCGATCGCGTCCTTGAACAAACCATTGATCCGCTCGCCTGAATTTGGCGAGACCATTGGGCCGATGATGCAGTCGCCAGTTACGCATGGGTCGCCCGCGCTCAAACGCTTGGTCTTTTCGGCAAATTTGGCGACAAATTCGTCGGCAATCTTCTCATCAACCACCAAGCGCTCAGTGGACATGCAGATCTGACCTTGGAACAGGAAGCTACCGAATACCGCTGCCTTGACAGCTGCGTCGATGTCCGCGTCATCCAGAACAATAAGTGGGGACTTGCCACCGAGCTCCAGCAGGCAGCGCTTGAGGTGTAGCGCGGCCTTCTGCGCGATAATGCTGCCCACGCGGGTGGAGCCCGTGAAGTTGATGCGGCGGATCTCCTTGGCCGAAATCAATGCGTCCGCGATCTCGGGCGAACGGTCAGGCGAAGAATTGAGATAGTTGAGTACGCCAGCAGGCAGCCCGGCTTCCTGCACGCACTGGGTGATCAGGGCATGCGTCGCGGGACTAAATTCGGAACCTTTGAATACCACCGTGTTGCCGCAGACCAGCGGATAAGCGATGGCTCGTGCCGCCAGCACTGCGGTGCCGTTCCACGGAACGATGCTCAGGATCGGACCGACCGGCTGACGTAGCGTCATTGAGAGCGTGTCAGACTTGTCTGTCGGAATAGTTTCCCCCTGAATTTGTGTAGCCAGCGATGCCGCTTCACGGAACACATTAGCTGACATCTGGACATTGAAGCCGGCCCAAAGAGCGGAGGCTCCCACCTCCTTGGCCATCACTTCGATAAACTCGGGTGTTTTACTTTCCATGACCTCAGCAACCCTCAGCAGAAGGCGGCGACGCTCCGAAGGGCCAACAGTCTTCCAGGTCTGGAACGCCTCTTGGGCAGCTTGCGCGGCCTTTAACGCATCCATCACCGTGGAGTTTGCACACTCCGTCATCACCTCACCACTGACGGGGTGCTTTCGCTCGAAGGTCTGTTGGTCACTGGAATTGATCCAGACATTGTTGATAAACAATTTTGTATTCATGCGGTTTGACCAGAAATTTAGTTATTATTTCAAGATAGGCGACAAACCTACTTGCGACCGAGCGCCATCCCTCCATCTATATTAATGACAGTCCCGGTAATGAATTTCCCTTGATCTCGCGACGCCAACAACAAATAGGGTGCCACTACGTCTTCGGCCTTGGCTGCAAATCCAAGAGGCGTTAGACCCTTGATCATGTCCTCGATACCGGGCATGTTTTTCATGTGAGTTTTGTCGAAGCCGGCGCTTGCGGGACCGCTCAGAGACGTCACGGTGCCGCCCGGTGCAACGGCGTTGACGCGAATGTGGGGAGCCAATTCGTAAGCCAAAGCCTTCATCATGCCCAGGACCGCATGTTTGCTGGCGATGTAGCATGAACCACCACCACCGACCGTATGGGACGACACTGAAGCGGTCATCACCACTGATCCGCTAGTCTTTTTCAGTTCCTGCAGGGCGGCCCTGATACCGCTGAAATAGCTCTTGACATTGATGTTGAATATCTCATCAAAACTGCTCGATATTTTCTCCCAAGGCTCTTCGATGCCAAGCATGTAATCCCAAATACCGGCATTTGCAATGAAACAATCGAGATGGCCGAATCTATCGGTTGTTTGCTTTATCAGCTTCTCATTTGTTGCGTGGTCCCGGACATCGCCCACGACGATCTCGAGTGCGTCCTTGAACTCATTGCAAAGGCTCGCCTTTTGCTCCTCGTTTTGTACGAGAGCGGATACGCAATAACCGGCGGACTTAAAGGATCGAACCAGTTCGAGACCAATTCCTGAGCCAGCACCGGTTATCGAAACGACTTGTTGATTGCTCATACACACAAATTTCCTTTTTAACAATGGGACCGCTTGTAGCAGTCACCATTTGTAAAGGCGATTATTGGGTCACATAAAGACCATCACATTGTGCGTCTGGAATGTGCGCTCTGGATAATCAATCAATCGTTGAACCAACTTACGCGCTCCATCTTCGCCGCGCTTCCATTTATCCTCCCGAGTGGCATAGAAGACATCGACTTGATTGCCGCGTCGTGCTCGGTGAACAATGAGGTTGGAGCGAATGTGAAGCAAATCTTCATTTTCGTCCATTGCAGCCTGGATATTTGTGATGAAACGAGTAAAGCGCACCTTTGGACTATTGCCCCAGTTTTGCGGATCCAGTTGATGCGCTACGCGAACTTCCAGTTGTTCATAATTCTCGTTGAAAATGTTCAAGGTTTCATTGAGCTGGTAACGGCGCTCGGAAGCTGAGCGCAGTTCGCGTGAGATAATCTGATATTTCACCTCTGAGTCCACGCAGTGCTCTAACCAAGCGCGGTAAGCCTGAATGTCTAAAAGATGCGCTTCCCGGGTTAGCAACGTGGTAGCTTCTTGTTGCAAAGCCTCGTCGCCGGAATTGAAGAAACGAAGAAACTCTTCGGCGTCGTGGGCGGAGACAAGCTTGTCTTCCTGAATATTAATCATCATGGTCCCTCTCGTCTGTTAGCGATCAGTAGTCTTTGCCAGTTCGGTATGCCAATTTTTAGAGACATCCTCGAATTCAGCCCAGCTAGAGCTGCTGATGTGCGCGCCGTAAGCCCGATAGAAGCCACGATAACTGGTCTCGCCAATCGCCGATTTGCCGACGATGCCAGGATAAACCTCGTCGCCGTATACGTCCCCGCCGAAACCCAGGTTGGAAACCAGATCGCCATCTCTGGACTGATATTTCTTGGCGTTTTGCGATTCCGTTTCCATATTGTCGTTGTCGTCGCTTTCCCAGAAGCCAGCAGGCCCAAACGTTCTCTGAACCGCGTCGACCAAGCGGCGCTTGAGATCCTCGGGCATGTCTTTTTCGACCATGGCGTAGGTCCATACCTCAGTGGTATTTGCGTCGATCGGGTGCCATACCTTGAAGACACCCGAGCAGGTCAGAAAACTGTTGTTCGGGAAAACGGTGCCGTTGAGGTGGCTACGATAGATTCGTGCGCGAACCTCGCCAATTTCTTTGTTCAGCCGTTCCTGCTTAGCACCGCCGAAGGCCATCAATTCCGGAACCAGGTCTGCGCTGTGCACGCCTGAATATCCGTCCCACAACACACCCATGCCGCTGCCGTATTTGGAGGTCATTTGCAGACCTGCACCTTCTGGGGGCAAAGCTGCGTTGCCAGCTAACGACGAGAAGACCGTCTGCCCTGAGCGAAGCGAAGACGCATGCGTCCAACCCACGTGGTACGCATCCCCCACAAAGTTTTCCGCGGGCGCTTTCCAGTTAGCCTTGATTATGACCTTTCCTGGAGGACCGATCAGTTCTAGCCCTCCGGAATGCTTAAACATAGGCTCCAGGTACCAGCCAGCGTCCCCCATGTAGTCTTTGAGAGAAGGGGCTTCCTCATCGAAGCAACCATAGATGAAGCCATGGAAGCTCTCTACACGAGCGACTTCTTTCAATCCCATACATTTCTTGTCGAGCGCCTCGCCATACAGTTCTTTTTCAAACGGGACGCTCTGCAGTTCACCGTTAGCGCCGAAGCCCCAGCCGTGATAGCTGCAAACGAAACCTTTAGCATTACCTGCTTCTGCGTGTACCAGCGTCTTGCCACGGTGACGACAAACGTTCAGGAAAGCACGAATCGAACCGTCGTTCTGCCTGGAGACGATAACCTCATCAACCCCCATTTTTGCCGTAACATAGTCGCCAGGGGACGGAATCAGGCTGTCATGAGTCAGGAAAAGCCAGTTCCGAGCAAAAATGGTTTCCAGTTCGCGCTGGAAAAGTTCTTCGTCGCCATGAATCAGGTGTTTTTGGGTCAGCCCAGATTCACTCACCAAGTTTTTATTTTTGTAATTCATATTTTCACCTAAAGAGATCGAATGGGGGGATTACGCTCTAGGGTCCGGGGTGCCTCCTATTAAAATTCTCAGCTCAAATCAATCATCACACGCTGGCCCTCAATCTTCACCGGGTATGTTTTGATGTTCTGTGTCACAGGGGCGCACAAGGCCCTGCCTGTGCAAACATCAAATCTACCTTGATGCAAAGGACATTCAATTTCTCTGCCTTCTAGAAAGCCATCACTCATGCGGGCAGCACCATGTGTGCACAGGTTGTCGGTAGCGTAGATTTCGCCTTCCACTTCATACAGCGCTAGTTCCTTACCTTCGACTGTCACGCCGAGGACGTCACCTTCAGGGATTTCATAAAGAGCGACTGCGTCAATCCATTTTTCTGTCATAAAGCTATCTTCAAATGGGGTAATGATGGAGTTAGAGATCATCCAGCTGTCCTAAATATTCAGACGCGGCTGTTGTTAGTGATGCTCATTTAAGTGTCTTCCTGATGAATTCTCGATGTACAGAGGTGCAGGGTCGGGGCAATTCAGACCCCGCTGGGATAGAAGGCGTCGGCATAAATATGCTCGGGCGATATTCCAAGATCTTTGGCGACGGTGCATAGAGCGTCAACCATCGCTGGTGCGCCGCACAGGTAGGCTCTCCACCCAGCCAGCGAGGGAATGTCTTTTTCAATCAAATCGGTAATTAGGCCGGCCCGCTGGCCCTCATTAATCGGGCCCGTCGCGATCACTGTATGGACAGTCAGTTGAGGGTGGATAGCCGCGAGTTGGTTCAATCGGTCTGCGTCGTAAAGGTCTTGCTGACTGCGCACCCCGAAATAAAGGTGGATGGGGTTCGTCATTCCCGACTTCAGCGCGCCGCGAACAATCGACAGCACCGGTGCGAGTCCGGTCCCGCCGCCCACACACAGCATCGGCCCGGTGTGAGCCTGACGCAGATAGGCCGTACCAAGAGGCCCACTCAACTTAATGCTTGTACCTTCGCGGACGTGCTCGAAAATATACTCCGTGACACGCCCGCCCGGCACTTTGCGGATATGGAACTCCATTTCTTGGTCATCTGGCAGACCAGCCATTGAATATGGACGCACATGTTCGGGACTGAACTGTAGCATCGCGTACTGTCCGGGTGAGAACTCGAAGGGCTTGGCGAGGCGAATGCGGATGCGGCGAATATCGTGAGTGGGCGACTCGACGGCGACAACCATGCCTTTGATGATTCGCGCCGGGTGAGTGACTATGTCGTCTGAGTCTATGATCTCAATTGCGCAATTGCTGGTGAGCACTGACTGACAGGCGAGTACATAATGCTCTTCGATGCGATTTGAGTCACCGCTTTTCGCCGCCGAACTAATGACGCTGCCATCTATAACTCGGCAGCGGCAAGTACCGCATCGTCCAGACATACAGCTGTAGGAAATACCCACACGGTGCTCACGGAGCACTTCCAAAAGGTTGGCACCGGAATCAAAAGGCAAGCGGCGATTGTTCGGTAGTACGAGAAGTTCCATAGATCTAGCTTCTTTATTTATATGTTTTATGGTTCCATGATCATTGACTGTATTCTAATAGTCAATAAACCATAAATGAATATTAGTATCACTAATATGAATAATGTCCAGGCCATCCCTTACCGGCCCGTTGTTTGACTACACGACCCCGACCCGCAGCGGGGTCCATTCGCTTTCCTTCACCGCTGTGCTCACGGCCATGACGAGCTTGTCGAGATTGCTGGCAGTCACGCCCTCCAGTGCCGAGCGCCCCCGCAGCATCGAGCGCGGCTGCAGCAGTGCATGGTAGATCTGCCAAGGGTCCGCACCCCTGGTCAGCTTCAGGACAGACTGGATCAGCTCGTGCTTGAGCGGGTCGAGGTGCCAGTCCGGCACGCGCTGGCCGCGGTTGCCCACGTTCAAAGCCAGCAAGTTGCCCGCCTGGATCTCATAGCTGATCCACCTGCGGGATTTGCCCGCTATCTTGGCAAACGCAGCGACGGGAAGGTTGTGCGGCGCTTCGAAGACATCGAACAAATCCATTCTCTCGCGCTGAATGTCCGAAGGTACCAGCGGCGCGGCCGATCGCTGGGGCGGCACTGCCGGCAGCCGATGTGCGGCGGCAGAAACCAACGGCATGGCGTCACCCGGCTTCGTCACGAGCAGGCTTGGCGAAGCGGCAACCGGCGTAGAGGGCGCGCTTGCGGTTTGCTCAGTGGGGAATGCGGGCACGCCTTCCAGATGCACGGTGAGCGGCATGCTGGCCGCCTCGACCTGGTTCTGCTCGAAGAGGTCGAGGCGATCGGCCCAGTCCTGCATCATGCGTCGACGCTGCTCCACGTACGCGGCATGGTTGTAGGTCGCGCTGACCTTGTTGGGATCGACATGCGAAAGCTGTGCATCCACCCAGACTTTCGGGTAGCCGATCTCGTTGAGCGCAGTGGACATCGTGCCACGGATACCGTGTCCGGTCAGGCGTTCCTGATAGCCCATGCGTTTGAGCGCACCATTGAGCGTGTTCTCGCTGATGCGCTTCTTCAGGTCGCTGTCGTGCCGGAACAGGTAGCGCTGGGCCGGCTTGAACTCATCGAGCAGGTGCCGGACGATCTCCATGGCCTGAATCGACAGCGGCACGATGTAGGGCGGGATGTCCTTCGGCTGCTGCCGCTTCTTGCGCATATCCACCTGGAGTTGCTTCACGACGTCGGGCGGGATGATCCACAGCCCTCGGTCCAGATCGAATTGATCCGGCATCGCCTGCCGCAGCTCTCCGGTTCGCACGCCGGTCAGCAGCAATAGCCGCAGCCCGAGCTGGGTCTGCCGCCGGCCGCGATAGCTGCGCAGCCGCTGCAACAGCCTTGGCAGCTCGGCCATGCGCAGGAACGGGTTGTGGTTGACGGGTGGCAGCGGCAGCGCCACCACATCGAGATCGAAGGCGGGGTTCTGCTCCAGGCCCGGCACGATCACCAGCGCGTAGCGGAACAGTTGGTTGAACCACGTCCTGACTTTCTCGGCGACGGAGAGCGCCCTGCGCTTCTCGATCCTGGCGATCACCTCCAGGAGGTCGGGCCGCTTGATCTCATAGATCGACTGCTTGCCCAAGGTCGGCAGCACATCCTTGTCGAAGATGCGCGGAAGGATCGAGAGAGTCGTCTGCCGGCCTTCCTTGAGGCTGAGCCCGCGATGCTTGAGCCACTTGCGATACACCGCCTCGAAGGTGTTTTCGTCGGCGAGCCGGACAGCGGTGCGCTTCTGCTTGCGGTGATCGCGAGGATTGGTGCCTTTGGCCAGCAGGGCGCGCGCTTCATCGCGCAGGCTGCGGGCCTCGCGAAGCGTCACCTCCGGGTAGGTGCCGAGCGACATCCGCTTCTGCTTGCCCGCCCAGTAGTAGCGGAAGTGCCAAGTCCTGCCACCGGCAGCGGTGACGGCCAGGGAGAGGCCATCCAGGTCAGGGATGGTGTATGCCTTGCCAGTCGCCTTGGCCTGTCGAACGGCCAGGTCTGAGAGTGCCATGCTCTTGCTCCTGAACATGAGTCAGGAACCAGATGCTGGTCACGTCGACCTCACCCCTCCATCAACAATCCGGAATCAGCCGCGCCCGCAAAAATGGACTTGTTTGTGGACTTAAAAGTCCCGGCTGTAGGCGGATCGCAGTGGACCACAGCAGAACGTCAAAGAGAGAAAAAGTCTTTGTGTGGCAACGACTTGCAGACTCTCTTGGACTTCTGCGGAAGTCCGCAGAATGATGCAGTGGAGCGGGCGAAGGGAATCGAACCCTCGTTATCAGCTTGGGAAGCTGGAGTAATGCCATTATACGACACCCGCGCAGGGCCACTTTGTACCAGAACATTGCGGCAATTTGAAGCTTTATATCGGTAGGGCAGCGATGCGACCTGTAGCGCCGGGGCGTGGATCTTCCTTCTGCCCGTGGGGCCGATGATCCAGTTGGCCGGGCTACAGGCGCCCGTTTTCTTCAGACTGCCAGTGCATGCTGGCCCTGCACGTACTGGTAACGCGCACGCTGTTCACGCTGCGTCGGTTTCAGGAAGTCGATCAGCGCTGCGCGGGTGTCGCGGCAGGCCGATTTGTTTTCCATGTCGAGGAAGTGCCCGGCGCTGCGGATCTCGCTGAACTGCGAGTTGCGCACGTGCCGGCTGAACTGCCGTGCATCGGCGATGGTGGTGTATTCGTCCCACTCACCGTTGATGAACAGCACCGGAATATCGATGGCCCTGGCGGCAGTCAGGGCGTTTTCCAGGTCGTGGTCGAGCACCTGGTGGATATGGAAGTGCATCTGCGCGTATTCGTGGTTGTCCAGGCTGCTGACATGCCGGTAGTTGAAGCGCTTGAACAGCGGCGGCAGGTACTTGCCGATCGTCTCGTTGACCAGGTTGCCCACCTGGTAGCGGTCGCACTCGCTGAGGTATCTGGAACCGCGCTCCAGGTAGTCGCGCATCGGTTCGTTGATCACCGGCGAGAACGAGCTGACCACCGCCCGCTCGATGCGCCGCGGCCTGTGGGCCAGGGCCATGAGGGTGCAGGCGCCGCCCCAGGAAAAGGACATGACCTGGTCGGCCGCAAAGTGGTCGATGAGTTCGAGCAGGATCTGCCCCTCGGTTTCCTTGGTCAGCAACCGTTCGTGGTGGTTGTGCGGCTTCGACTTGCCGGCGTACGGCTGGTCGTAGAGCACCACGTTGAATTGCGGGTACAGGTTGCGCACCGCCTGGGAAAACGACGCCGTGGTGGCGAGCGAGCCGTTGATCAGGATGATCGTCTTCTCGGCTTCTTGCGAACGGTAGAACTCCGTGTAAACCCGGTACTGCCCCTGAATATCCAGCACAGCGGTTTCTGGCCTCATGTCATCGACTCCTGGCGCAAAAAAGGGTATCCGTCCAAGCAAGCTTGCACGTTCTATGTGACAGGTAGGCATACGCCTTGAAGTGAATCGAGGGGCCCTTGTCGATCCGCTGCACGCTGGTCGACGGGTGTTGTTCTAGGCGGGCGATTCCGTTGGTCGCCCGCGCATCGAGGGGCGGGTCGCCAAGGAAAAGGTGTCTTGGACTAAAGCTGTGACCGTAGAGTCACATGAAGACCGACGATTCGATTCAAGCAGCCCGGCCGCGATGTCGCAAGTGCCGTTCGGGCAATTGATGGAAAATTTTTGTTTGGCCCGTCGGCCATGTCAGACCGACAGGATCTCGTCGGCGTGCAGGGCCCGGTACTGTCCCGGGGCAAGTCCTGGATCGAGGACCAGCGACCCCATGCGCTCACGGTGCAAGCGCATGACCTTGTTCTGGTAATGACCGAACATGCGTTTCACCTGGTGATAACGTCCCTCGATAATGCTCAATCTTGCCGTGTGACTGCTGAGCAGAATCAATTCAGCCGGTTGGGTGACCAGGTCTTCGAACGCGAAGTGGAAGCCCTCGCGGAAACGCGCCACGTACTCCTCGAGGATCGGCTGTTCGGTTTCCACGTAATAGACCTTGGGCAGCTTGTTCTGCGGCTGGGTCAGGCGTCGTGACCATTGGCCGTCGTTGGTCAGGATCATCAGGCCGGTGGTGTTGAAATCCAGTCGTCCGGCGATATGCAGTTCGTGCCTGTCCGGTTCGTCGATCAGGTCGAGCACCGTTGGATGCTCGGGGTCGCGGGTTGCGCTGACGCAGCCCACGGGCTTGTGCAGCATGAAGTAGCGCGCCGGTCGGCCGGCCTGCAACACCTGATCGTCCACTTCCACCCGGCTGAAGACCCGCACTTCATGCCTGGGATCGCTCACCGCCAGCCCGTCCACCCGCACGCGCCGCCCTGCCAGCAGCAGGCGTACTTGCTGACGATTGAAGCAGGGCAGGTTGGACAGGAAGCGGTCGAGGCGCATGGCAGTGAGGCAGGGGCAAGGAAGGGGGCGCAGTCTACTCGTTCGGCGTGTCCGCGGCAGCCTTCAATTGCTCATCGACCCGGGCGCAGGCCTGACACAGGCAGGCGGCATTGCGCAACTCCGCAGGCAGGGCTTCGAGCAGCGCCGGGTCGATGCTGACGCTGAAGCACCAGCAGGCACGATCGGCAGTACGCGGATCGGCCAGGGTGCATTGGTTGCTGGCGCCACAGGCGGGGCATAGACGCGGGTCAGGCATGTTCGGGGCTCGCGGGTTCGCTGCAGACACGGTTGCGCCCACTTTGCTTGGCGCGGTACAGCGCCTGGTCGGCGCGGGCGATCAGGCTGCGCAGGGTATCGCCGGACGCCAGCCCGGTCACGCCGAAACTGGCAGTCAGCGACACGCGGCTGGCGTCGAAGGTGAATTCGCTGCGCTCGGTGCGTTGACGGATCTTTTCCGCCACCGCCATGCCCTTGGCCAGTTCGGTGTCCTTCAACAGCACGACGAACTCCTCGCCACCCCAGCGGCACAGAATATCGGCCTGGCGCAGGCTGCCTTCGAGCAGGCGGGCGAACTGGCGCAGCACCTCGTCGCCGGCCAAGTGCCCGTGGGTGTCGTTGAGCTCCTTGAAATGATCGAGGTCGATCAGCACTGCGGTCAGCGGCAGCGCGCCGCGTTCGGCGTCGAGCAGTGCCTGGGCGGCCAGCAGATCGAAGGCGCGGCGATTGTGCAGGTGGGTCAGGCTGTCGAGGGTCGCCAGTTCCTGGATGCCGTCCTGGTGGCGACGAACCATGCCGTTGATCATTGCCAGCACCACCGCCGAGATGATCGCGCAGATCGCCAGGTTCAGGTACAGCGATTGTTTCACTCCGTCCAGGCTGGCGCCGACCGGCTTTTCGACGAACAGGTACCAGTCCAGCTCCGGGATGAAGCGCACATTGAGAAAGTGCAGTTGATCGTCGCGCTGGTATTCGCGGCTGCCGGTACTCGGGATGGGCATGCGCTCTACCAGCCTGGCCAGCGACGGGATGCTCTGCAGCGTGGTGCCGGGGCGTGCGCCCTCGGGCCCGCCGGTCGAGCCGGTAAGAACGATCTGTCCGCGCGGATCAACGAAATACACCGAACGCTTGTAGCGCAACTGGTAGGCATCGATCAGCTTGACCACCGCGTCCACCGTCAGGCCTACGCCGGCGGCACCCATGAAGCGGTTCTGCTCGTCGAGTACCTTGTAGTTGATGAACACGGTCATGCGGTCCTTGTTGGCCATGTCCATGTCGACGTTGATCTCGTAGGGCGCCTGCATCTGCTTGACCCGGGCGTACCAGAGGTCTCGCGGGGTGCTCGGGTCGATCTTCTTGAGGATGCCCTTGGCCTGGTAGTAGATGCCGCTCGCTTCGGAAACATAGAAGGCGGTGTAGGCCCGCTGCTGGCGCTCAACTTCGCTGAGATAGCGGGTCATGACCTCGGGATCGTGCTCGCCGGCCAGGGTCCAGTCGCGCAGCAGGGTGTTCTGCGCCAGCATCGACGAGACCACGATGGGACGGATCAGGTCCTTCTGGATTTCCGAATAGACGGTGTCCGAGGTCAGCGGCAGCTCGGTATTGATGATGCCGTCGCGAATCGCGCTGCGCGAGGCGTAGTAGCTCACCAGCGAGGTTGCGAGAAATCCACAGCCAAGCAGCAACAGCAGGGTCAACAGCAGGGAGCGTTGCGAAAACAGGGCGGAACGAAGGGGCATGGCAATCCCGCAGGCGGAGAACCGATGGCCTCTATTCTAGAGGCGGCGGGAAAAAATAACTGGACGAATTTCAGGGTCAAAGGGTGGTTACAAATTATTTCCAAAATCGCACCGCACGCCGTTTTCGTTGTCTGATTCTGTGTCGATGAACGCTTGCCGATCGACGCCGACCAGCGCCGCTGGGTCCGGCAGTTTCGCGGTCCAGGAGGCCGCCATGTATCGCCGACTCGCTTTGCTTGCTGTCCTGGGTTTGCTGATTACCGCTTGTGTACCCTACGGAGGCGGTGGCTACTACCGAACCGATGTCTATTCCGTCGACCGTTACGCTTATCCGGCCTATCCCTATGGCTACAACCGTGGCTACTACGTCGCCCCGCAGCCACGCTACTACACGCCGGCGCCGCGTTATTACCGTCCGGCACCCGTGCCTTACTACCGTCCGGCACCGCCAGTGCGTGGTGGCTGGGATGCACGCGGGCCGGGACGCCCGGACAACCATGGCTGGAACCGTGGCTGGGACCGCGACCATGACCGGGGTGACAACCGCGGCCATCGCGACAACCGCGGCGACTGGCGCGACCGCCAAAACCGCCAGGGCGATCAGGACGACCGCGGTCGCGGCCGATATCACTGAGTGACTCCGGCACCCCCTACGCCAGGTCGGCGAGGGGTGTCTTCCTTCCCACACCTTGCTGAAATGCGCCTCGACCACCGCCGCCGGCACCTGGCTGATATCCGGCCAGTGCCAGCGTGGTGCGTTGTCCTTGTCCAGCAGCCGGGCGCGCACGCCTTCGCTGAATTCCGGATGGCGGCAGCAGTTCAGGCTCATCGCATATTCCATCTGCAACACCTGGCCAAGGGACAGGTGACGCGCCCGCCGCAATTGCTCCCAGACCAGATGGGCCGTTAGCGGACAACCCTTGAGCAAGGTTCCCGCGGCCTTGGCCAGGAGTACGTCGGGCTGGTGTTCAAGCTGCCCGATGGTGCGCCAGGCACAGGCCGGATCACTGACATCCAGCACCCGGTCGATCCGTTCGCGGCGCGGCAGCCACTGCGCCGCCGGCAATTCATCGCGGGCTTCCTGCTCCAGGGCCCTGAGCAGGCTGTTGAGCTGCATGGCGGTCTGTTCCTGCCAGTTCAGTTGCAGCAGCCCATCGATCAGTTGATCCTGCTGGTCTTCCTTCATGAACCGGTCGGCAAGCCCGAGATCGAGGGCGTCGCGTGCGTTGATCGGCGCGCCGGTCAGGCCGAGGAACAGGCCAAGGCGCCCGGGTAGCCGGGAAAGGAACCAGCTGCCACCGACATCCGGATACAGGCCAATGCTGATTTCCGGCATCGCCAGCCGGCTCGACGGCGTGACGATCCGTACCCCGGCGCCCTGAAGCAGGCCCATGCCGCCACCGAGCACATGGCCGTGGCCCCAGCACAGCAGCGGCTTGGGATAGTGGTGCAACAGATAGTCCAGGCGGTACTCGGTGGCGAAGAACGTCGCTGCCAGCGGCGGCACTTCGCCGGGATGGGCGCGACACGCTTCGACCAGTTGGCGAACTTCCCCGCCCGCGCAGAAGGCCTTGGCGCCATTGCCGCGCAACAGCACGCAGACGATCGCCGGATCCTGTGCCCAGGCGCGCAGGTGGGCACCCAGTTGTTCGATCATCGGCAGCGACAGCGCATTCAGGCTCGCCGGGGCATCCAGGGTGGCGATGCCCAGGCGCGCGCCATCGACACCGGTCAGAACTTCGAACTGCACAGCCATGGAAGACCTCGCTCGGTTGGAGCAGACAAGTATGGCCGCTGTGCGCGATCGCGGCGGTTGCCGGTCGGATCGATTGACAAGCGCGGGCAGCTTTCCTAGTGTCCGCCCCATTGTTCAACGGATGGCCCCATGACCGACGACGACCGTATCAAGCTCGAACCCAGCTGGAAGGCCGCCCTGCGTGCCGAATTCGACCAACCCTATATGCACGAACTGCGTGAATTCCTGCGTCAGGAAAAGGCGGCCGGCAAGGAGATCTATCCGCCCGGGCCGCTGATTTTCAACGCGCTGAATTCCACGCCGCTGGACAAGGTCAAGGTGGTGATCCTCGGCCAGGACCCGTACCACGGCCCCGGCCAGGCCCATGGCCTGTGCTTCTCGGTGCAGCCGGGGGTGCCGACGCCGCCATCGCTGGTCAACATCTACAAGGAACTGCAGCGCGATCTGAACATCGAGATTCCGCGCCACGGCTACCTGCAATCCTGGGCCGACCAGGGCGTGCTGCTGCTCAACACCACCATGACCGTCGAACGGGCCAACGCGGCGTCCCACGCCAACAAGGGCTGGCAGTTCTTTACCGACCGGATCATCCAGGTCGTCAGCGAGCACCAGCCCAACTCGGTGTTCCTGCTCTGGGGCTCGCATGCCCAGAGCAAGCGCAAGCTGATCGATGCCAGCAAGCACCTGGTGCTGACCTCGGTGCACCCTTCGCCGCTGTCGGCCTATCGCGGCTTCCTTGGTTGTGGCCATTTCAGCCGCACCAACAAGTTCCTCGAACAGCACGGGATGGCGCCGATCGATTGGCAGGTGCCTGCCCTTTAAAGTGTTGTTGTTGCTGATGGCCTCATCGCTGGCAAGCCAGCTCCCACAGGGATCGCGTAACCTGTGGGAGCTGGCTTGCCAGCGATGAGGCCATCAGTATTTACACCTGCCTTTCGGCATCCCCCGCCATCCAGTGCCTGAACAACGGCTCGGCCAGAAACAGCACGAACAGCAGGCGCATCATCTGCAATGCCGTCACCAACGGCACCGACAGCTGCAAGGTCTCCGCCGTCAGGCTCATCTCGGCAATACCGCCAGGCATCATGCCCAGGGTCAACGAACGCAGGTCGAGGTTGGTCGCGGCGCTCAGCGCCACGGCGGCGATGGCGGCGATGGCCATGGTCAGCACCGTTGCGGCCAGGGTCCTGGCAAGGAACGACGGTGCCCGGCGGAAGAACGCCCGGTTGAAGTGGCATCCCAGGCCACTGCCGATCAGCCATTGGCCGATCTGGCTGGCGCCGTCCGGCAGGCCCAGGTGCAGGTTCCAGCCGATACTGGCGACACCCGCCACCAGCAAGGGCCCGAACAGCCACGGGTTGGGCTGCTTCAACCGTTGCCAGCCCCAGGCCACCAGCGCGCCGATGGGGAACACCAGCGCCAGCCAGCCCCAGTCCACCGCGCCCGCATGGCTCAGTGGCACGCCTTCGCCGAGCAGGTACTTGAACGCCGCCGGCACGCACAGCACCACCACCAGCACCCGCAGGCTCTGGCCCGCCGCCACGCGGCTGAGGTTGGCGCCATTGCGCGCACCGAGGTTGACCATCTCCCCGGAACCGCCCGGCATGCTGGAGAAGAACGCCGTAGCGCGGTCCTCGCCGGTACGCCGCAGCAACCACACCCCGACCACGCTGGAAAGGCTGGTGATCAGTGCGCCGAAGAAGATCAGGCCGAAATGGCTGGCGACCTGCTCGGCCACATGCGGGGTGAAGTGCAGGCCGATACCGATGCCGACGATCCACTGTCCGCATTTGCGTCCGCCCGGAATCTCGGCGAGCTGCCAGGGCGTCAGGCAGCGCACCAGGATGATCGCCAGCAGCGAGCCGACCATGAACGGCAACGGCCAGCCGATGGCGCTGGCCGCGAACCCGCCGGCCAGGCCGACCAGCGGGGTTGCCCACCATTGCCTGAAGGTGGAATCAGACATTGGCCAGGGCGCGACGCTGCAGGACGCGACGACGCCAGATGCGCACCAGCGGCAGGGCCAGCATCACGATGGTCAGGCTCCATACCCCCATGCTGATCGGGCTCGACCAGAGGATGTCCAGGGCACCGTTGGAGATCGACAGCGCACGACGCAGGTTCTGCTCCATCAGCCCGCCGAGGATGAACCCGAGGAGAATCGGCGACAGCGGGAAGTCGAGCTTGCGCAGGATGTAGCCCATGATGCCAATGCCGACCATCAGGAACAGGTCGAAGGTGGTGGCGTGCACGGCGTAGACGCCGATCGCGGTGATGATCGCGATGACCGGCACCAGCGCCCAATTCGGTACGGCAAGGATGCGCGTGAAGATGCGGATCATCGGGATGTTCAGGATCACCAGCATGATGTTGGCGATGAACAGCGAGGCGATCAGGCCCCAGACGATGTCCGGTTGCTGTTCGAACAGCAGCGGGCCGGGCGTGATGTTGTACAGGGTCAGGGCGCCGATCATCACCGCGGTGGTGCCCGAGCCGGGTACGCCGAGGGTCAGCATCGGTACCAGGGCGCCACAGCAGGAGGCACCGATCGCGGTTTCCGGCGCAGCCAGGCCGCGGGCGTCCCCCTTGCCGAACTTGCCGCTGGTGCCGGCAATGCGTTTCTCGGTCATGTAGGCCACGGCGCTGGCCAGGGTCGCGCCGGCGCCGGGCAATACGCCCATGATGAAGCCGAGCAGGCCGCAGCGGATGTTGACCACGAATACCGAGGCCGCTTCCTTGAGGTTGAACAGCATGCGCCCGGTGGCTTTGACCGCCTCGTGGCCGTGGTGGGTTTTCTCCAGCAGCAGGAGGATCTCGCTGATGGAGAACAGGCCCAGGACCAGCACGACGAACTGGATGCCGTCGGCCAGGTGCACGCTGTCACCGGTGAAGCGGTACACACCGCTGTTGGCGTCGATACCGACGCTGGACAGGAACAGGCCGATCAATGCCGCGATAAACGTCTTCAACGGCTTGTCGCCGGCCATGCCGCCCAGGGCGACGATGGCGAAGACCATCAGCACGAAATACTCCGCCGGGCCGAAGGCGATTGCCCATTTCGCCAGCAGCGGCGCGAACAGGACCATGCCGCAGGTGGCGATGAAGGCGCCGATGAACGAACTCCACGCCGACAGCGACAGGGCCACGCCGGCCAGGCCCTGGCGGGCCATCGGGTAGCCATCGAGGGTGGTCATCACAGTGGAGGCTTCGCCCGGGATGTTGAGCAGGATCGAGCTGATCCGCCCGCCGTATTCGCAGCCCAGGTACACCGCAGCCAGCAGGATCAGCGCCGACTCCGGCGGCAGGCCGAGGGCGAAGGCGATGGGGATCAGCAGGGCCACGCCGTTGATCGGGCCCAGGCCCGGGAGCAGGCCGACCACGGTGCCGATCAGTGTGCCGCTGAGGGCGGTGACCAGGTTGTACGGGCTGAGGGCCACGCCGAAGCCCTGGCCCAGGTAACTCAAGGTATCCATATCAATTCTCCAGGACGTCGAGCAGGCCGAGGGGCAGTGGCACGTCCATTACCCGGTCGAACAGTACGTAGAGGGTGATGCTCATGAAGGCCACGATCAGGCCGCTGGCCGACCAGCGACCGCCGTACAGCCGGGCCATGGGCACACCGACGAGAATGCTGCTGACGATGAAGCCGAGGCTTTCGAAGGTCGCGGCGAACACCAGCAACAGGGCGACGCACAGGCCGATCTTGTTCAGGGTTTCGCGGTCCAGCTCGGGCTCGTCCTCACCGCGCACGATGGGCGTTGGGCGAATGGCCAGGTAGAGCAGTGCCAGGCCCATCAGGCCGAGCATCAGCAGCGGGTAGGCGCGCGGGCCCACCGGTTCATAGGAAAACGCGGCCTGGTAGGGCCAGGCCATCACGGCCAGGGCGGCACAGACCGCCAGCAGGGCCAGGGCGAAGATGCGTTGCAGGATCATCAAGAAATCCTCTTGGGGAGGGTGATTTCAGGCAATGCCAGAGGCATTTGGGCTGTCTTGAGGGCCTCATCGCTGGCAAGCCAGCTCCCACAGGTTTTCCCTGTGGGGGCCGGCTTGCCAGCGATTGCGGTTACTGGATCAACCCGAATTCTCGGGCCAGCGTTTTGTAGTCGGCGACCTGTTTCTTGACGTAGGTGTCCAGCTCGTCCCCGGTCATGGCGAAGGGGAAGAGTTCGCGCTGGTCACGCAGCTTGGCGAAGTCCTCGGAGGCCAGCAGCTTGTCGAACGAGGCTTTCCACCATTGGTAGTCCTCGTCGCTGACCTTCGGCCCCACATAGAATCCGCGTACCACCGGCCAGACGATGTCGTAGCCCTGTTCCCTGGCGGTCGGGATGTTTTTCATCTCGGGCTCGTCCAGGCGTTGTTCGGAGAACACCGCGAGCAGGCGCATGTCGCCGCTCTGGATATGCGGCATGGAGTCGGAGATGTCGGTACTGCCGACCTGGATATGCCCGCCGAGCAGGGCCGTGGCGATTTCGCCGCCGCCTTCCAGGGCGACGTAGCGCAGGTCGCGCGGGTTGATCCCGGCAGCCTTGGCGATCAGCGCAGTCTGCATCCAGTCCTGGCTGCCGACGGTGCCGCCGGAGCCGATCACTACCTTGCTCGGATCCTGCTTCAAGGCCGCGACCAGGTCGTCGAGGGTCTTGTAGGGCGAGTCCTTCTTCACCGCGATGGCGCCGTAGCTGGTGCCGACCGCCGCGAGCCAGCGCACGGCGTTTTCATCGAAGCGGCCGAACTTGCCCTGCGCCAGGTTCAGCAGCGAGCCGCTGGACCAGGCCACCAGCGTGCCGGCATCGCCCGGACGCTGGGCGACCACGGCGTTGTAGGCCACCGCGCCGACACCGCCGGGCATGTAGGTGACGCGCATGGGCTTGGTCAGGATCTTCTCGTTGACCAGCGCGCTCTGCACCAGCTTGCAGGTCAGGTCGAAGCCACCGCCCGGCGAGGCCGGGGCGATGCATTCGGGGCGTTTCGGTTCAGCGGCCAGGACCTGGCCGGCGAACAGCAGGCAGCCGGTGGCGATGGCGATTCGACGCAGTGAAAAGGTCATCTTCAGTCTCCGTAGCTTTAGTTGTTATAAGCGGATTACCACAGGGCGACGCTATAGCTCACCAGCAACCGCACCTCGTCCGCATCGCGGGCGAAGCTGGAGCGGTAGGTGGCGTTGCGCAGGCGGACTGCCACGTTCTTGAACGTGCCGTTCTGCACCACGTACTTGAACTCGGTGTTGCGTTCCCATTCCTTGCCTTCGCCGCCGTTCGCCAGGCTGACGTTGTCGCCGTTGACATAACGGGTCATGAAGGTCAGCCCGGGAACGCCGAGCTTGGCGAAGTCGTAGTCGTAACGCACTTGCCAGGAGCGCTCGTCGGCCCCGGCGAAGTCGTTGATCTGGACGAAGTTGACCAGGTACGGGTCGGAGCCATCCACGTAGGGGAAAGCGCTGTCGCCGGACATGCTCTGGTACGCGGCGCTGAATTTGTGGCCGTTGAGGCCGTAGCTGAGCATGCCGTTGAGCGAGGTGTTGTCGATCTTGCCGCCGCGGGCCTGGCCCTGGTCATCGCTGAGGGCCAGGCGCAGGTCGGCGCCGAAGGTGCCCGGGCCCCACGGCTGGGTCGCGGTCAGGCCGGCGAAATGCTGGCGGTAGACGTCGTCGAGCTGGGCGAAGTGGTAGCTGCCGGTGATGCGGTCGGTGAACTTGTAGTCCAGGCCGGCCATGTCGAAATGGTTGCCGGCGACGGTGCCAAGGAAGCGCCCGTTCTTGTTGTTCAGGGCGATGTCTTCCTTGTTGGTGTCATCGCGGTCCTTGGCCTTCTCCAGGCGGCCGCCGGTGAAGGTCAGGCCCTTGATCTCCTTCGACGTCAGCAGGCCGCCCTCGAAGGTCTGCGGCAGGATGCGCCCGTCGTTGGGCTTGAGGGTCGGAAGCTCGGGGATCAGGGTGCCGATCTTCAATTCGGTGGCGGAGATCCTGACCTTGCCGGTCAGGCCGAGCTTGGAGTATTCGTCGGCGGCGCGGCCGTCGTCGTGGGTCGGCAGCAGGCCGGTGCCGGTGCGGTCCGGGCTGGAATCGAGCTTGACCCCGAGCATGCCCAGGGCATCGATGCCGAAACCGACGGTGCCCTCGGTGTAGCCCGACTGCAGGTTGAGCATGAAGCCCTGTGCCCACTCGTCGCGCTTGGATTGCTGGGCGCTGGTGCCGTCGCGGAAGTCGCGGTTGAAATACATGTTGCGGGTTTCGAAGGTGGCACTGCTGTCTTCGAAGAAAGCGGCCTGGCTCAGCGGTGCGACGCTGCACAGCGTGATGGCGCTGACAAGCGGGTGGCGGCTGGAAAAAGGACGACGGATAGGCGCGAACGCCCGAGGCTGTGCTGACAGCATCTGGAATAAACCCCGTTTATTGTTCTTATTTGGTACGAACGCTGCGGTTCGTTCTTCGCCTCCCGGAGGGAGCCGTGAAGCGATGTTAGGGGCTCAACCTTTCGCTAACCTTTCAATTCACTTTCATTCTCGCGGCGGCTTCACAGGCGCCGCTTCCTCTGTAAACTCCGCGCCACTGAACGCGACGCGACCGGGAGAAACCCATGCGAGTGCTGCTCGTCGAAGACCATCTGCAGTTGGCCGAAAGCGTGGCCCAGGCCTTGAAAAGCACTGGCCTGACCGTCGATGTGCTGCACGACGGGGTGGCCGCCGACCTGGCCCTGGCCAGCGAGGATTACGCGATGGCGGTGCTGGATGTGGGGCTGCCGCGGATGGACGGTTTCGAGGTGCTGGCCCGCCTGCGCGCCCGGGGCAAGACCGTGCCGGTGCTGATGCTGACCGCGCGCAGCGACGTCAAGGACCGGGTCCACGGGCTCAATCTGGGCGCCGACGATTACCTGGCCAAGCCCTTCGAGCTGACCGAGCTGGAAGCGCGGGTCAAGGCCTTGCTGCGCCGCAGCGTGCTCGGCGGCGAACGTCAGCAGCGCTGCGGGCCGCTGGTGTACGACCTGGATAACCGGCGCTTCAGCCTGGGTGACGAGCCCTTGACCCTGACCTCCCGCGAACAGGCGGTGCTCGAGGCCCTGATCGCCCGTCCCGGCCGGGTGATGAGCAAGGAGCAACTGGCCTCGCAGGTGTTCGGCCTGGACGAGGAAGCCAGCCCCGACGCCATCGAGATCTATATCCACCGTCTGCGCAAGAAGCTCGACGGTCACGCGGTGGCCATCGTCACCTTCCGCGGCCTCGGTTACCTGCTCGAGCACCGCGATGCGTAGCACCGACAGCCTGCGCGGACGGCTGCTGCGCAACCTGGCGCTGCTGCTGGTGGTGCTGATGATCGCCAGTGGCCTGAGTGCCTACTGGAACGGTCGCGAAGCCGCCGACACCGCCTACGACCGCACCCTGCTGGCCTCGGCGCGAACCATCGCCGCCGGGCTGTCGCAGCGCGACGGCACCCTCAGCGCCGATGTGCCCTATGTGGCCCTGGACACCTTCGCCTATGACAGCGCCGGGCGTATCTACTACCAGGTCAACGACATCCAGCAGAAGCTGATTTCAGGCTACGAAAACATTCCCGGCCCGCCACCCGGCACGCCACGTACCGATGACTACCCGGCCCTGGCGCGCTTCTACAATGCCCGTTACCTCGGCCAGGACGTGCGGGTGGTGAGCCTGCTCAAGGCGGTGAGCGAGCCGAACATGAACGGCATGGCCGAGATCCGCGTCGCCGAAACCGAAGAGGCGCGGGTGCGCATGGCCCGCGGCCTGATGGCCGATACCCTGTTGCGCCTGGGCATGCTGGCCCTGGGCGCGCTGCTGCTGGTGTGGTTCGCGGTGAGTGCTGCGCTGCGCCCGCTGGAGCGCTTGCGCAGTGCGGTGGAAGAACGCCAGCCGGACGACCTGCGCCCGTTGCCGTCGGTCGAAGTGCAACAGGAACTGGGGCCGCTGGTGCGTGCGCTCGATCACTTCACCGAGCGTTTGCGCGGTCAGTTCGAGCGCCAGGCGCAGTTCATCGCCGATGCCGCTCATGAACTGCGGACACCGCTGGCGGCGCTGAAGGCGCGGGTCGAACTGGGGCTGCGAGCCAAGGAACCGCAGGTCTGGCACGAAACCCTGGAGGCCACGGCGCAGAGCACCGACAAGCTGACCCACCTGGCCAACCAATTGCTCTCCATGGCCCGGGTCGAGAACGGTGCCCGGGCGATCGCCGAAGGTGGTGCGCACTTGCTCGATCTCAGCCAGCTGGCCCGTGAACTGGGCATGGCCATGGCGCCGCTGGCCCATGCCCGGGGTATTGCCCTGGCCCTGGAGGCCGAGGCTCCGGTATGGGTGAAAGGTGAGCCGACGTTGCTCAACGAGTTGCTGAGCAACCTGGTAGACAATGCGCTGGCCCATACGCCCAAGGGCGGCAATGTGATCCTGCGGGTCACGGCGCCATGCGACCTGGAGGTGGAGGATGACGGGCCGGGGATTCCACTTGAAGAGCGAGAGAAGGTTTTCGAGCGCTTCTATCGGCGTGGCGCGCAGGGGACTGGCCTGGGGCTGGCGATCGTCGGCGAGATCTGTCGGGCGCACCTGGCAGGGATCAGCCTGCATGATGGGGAGAAGGGCGGGTTGAAGGTCCGGGTGAGTTTCAATCCGGTTCAGTAGTGTTCTTGAGGGCCTCATCGCTGGCAAGCCAGCTCCCACAGTGTGGGAGCTGGCTTGCCAGCGATGAGGCCCTCAAGGTTTCACCTGAACATCACCCGGGCATCGAGCAGGTCATCCTCGGAGAACAGCCCCGCCGCCGGTACCGCCAGGTGCCGATAGGCCGGCAACGCCGAAACCGCGCGCTCGCGTCCGGTCTTGTCGCACAACGCCCGCGCGATCTGCACGATATCCACGTAATCCACCTTTGCCGAATGCCGCTCCAGGTTCTGCACTTCCCCCGGCAGGTTCGCCAGTTGTTCGGGAAATTCCCAGACGCTGAGGATCTTGTCCCCCAGCACCGGATGGATCTGTTCGATCACATGGTTCAGGCACACTGGGTCCGAAAGCAGCTCGTTGTGCTCTTCGGCATAGGTGAGGATCGGCAGCACGCCGATCTGGTGCACCAGCCCGGCCAGGGCCGCCTGGTCTGCCTTGAGCTCGGTGTAGCGTGCCGCCAGCTCATAGCTTACGCCCGCTACTTCCAGGCTTTTCGCCCAGATTTCGCGCATCTTCTGTTCCACTGTCTCGGATCGGGCATGGAAGATCTGTTCGATCACCAGGCCGATCGCCAGGTTGCAGCTGTAGTTGACGCCGAGGCGGGTGATAGCGGTCTGCAGGTCGGTGACCTCGGTGATCGCCCGCAGCAACGGACTGTTGACCACCTTGATCAGGCGCGCGGCCAGGGCGGCGTCGCGGCCGATCACTTTGCTCAGGGTCGCGACACTGATTTCGGTGTCTTCCGCAGCCTCGCGGATGCTCATGGCAACTTCGGGCAAGGTCGGCAGGACCAGGTCGTCGTTATCGATGGCGCGCAGCAATTGCGTTTGCACCATCTTGGCCAGGGTGTTCATGGTGTCTTTCTCCCGCGTTCAGGGATGGCCCCGCCGGCATGCGGCGGGGCGGGGCGGGCTCAGCGCTGGATCTCGCGGTCGCGGTCCAGTTCGTAAGGCAAGGTCAGCAGTTCCAGGCGCGGGCCTTCGAGGCTGCCCAGGTGCAGGTTGCCGTCTTCCACGGAGTCGGCGCTCAGTACGGCGAGCAGTTCGCCACGGGCGGCGATCACCACTTCGCCCACCGACGAAGCATGGGTCGGCGAGAAGATCTCGCTGCCCGGCGCCGGCGTCTCGCCTTCGGCCAGGGCCAGGCGGTACAGGCGGCGCTTGAGCTTGCCCAGGTACTGCATGCGCGCGACGATTTCCTGCCCGGTGTAGCAGCCTTTCTTGAAGCTCACGCCACCGACGGCCTGCAGGTTGATCATTTGCGGGATGAACAGTTCGCGGGTCTGCTCCATGACCTGGCCGATGCCGGCGCGGATCTGGCCGAGCAGCCAGTCGTCCAGCCCGGCCTCGGGCAGATGGGCGGCCAGTTGCGCGCGGACTGCGTCGGCCTGGTCAGCCGGAGCCCAGAGTTCGACCCGGCCGGGAGATACGTTGACCGCGATCAGGCCGTCATGGCGTACGGTGGCACCGGCTTCGGCAGGTACATCGAGGCCCAGCGCTGCGAGGGCGGCGTCACCCCCGGTGAGGCCGAAGCGGACCCAGGCGTCGCTTTCATCGGTGAGCTTCGCCTTGGAAAACACCGCGTATTTTTTCAGGTCTGCCAGTTGCGGTTCGAGCAACTCGCGGGTCATTGCCAGAAGGAAACCGTCGCCTTGCGGCAGGATGCGGAAGCTCGACTGCATCCGGCCCTTCTGCATGCAGCGTGAGCCAAGGCTGGAGGTCTGTTCGTCGAGATAACCGATATGGCAGGTCAGTTGACCTTGCAGGAACTTGCCGGCGTCGGAACCGCGTACGGCGAGGACGCCTTCATGGGACAGGGTGCAGAAAAAAGCGGAATCGGCCATGGTTCATCGCAGGTAATTCAGGACTGGCGGCCATCATAGAGTGCGATTGGCAAAATAGGTAGCAGCCTCACGGCCCACTCGACCAACGCCGTGTGCCCATCGCCGGTTCGGTCTGTATACTGGCGGCCTTTTCGAGGAGGGCCCCATGGTCGAACAAACTGAACTCAATCGCCTGTTCTGGCACAGCCGCCGCGGCATGCTGGAGCTGGACGTACTGCTGGTACCTTTCACCCAGGAGGTCTATCCGACCCTGAACGAGACGGACCGCGAGTTGTACGTGCGTCTGCTGAGCTGCGAGGATCAGGACATGTTCGGCTGGTTCATGGAGCGCACCGAGTCGGAAGATCCGGAGCTGCAGCGCATGGTTCGGATCATCCTGGACCGTGTCCAGCCCAAGTGACCGCTTCGAGTGTCGCTGGCAGGGCTCGAAAACCCTGCTGGCGCTCTATCTCGCCTGCCTGGCGCTGGCCATGGTTGCCCTGGGCCTGCTGGCGATTCCCCTGTTTTTCATCATTCCTGGCCTGGCGCTATGCCTGGGTCACGCCTGCTGGGTCATTCCGCGGCATATTCTCCTGACTCATCCCCACGCGATCACCGGCCTGCGCCGCGATGCCAGCGGCTGGCAGTTGTGGAGCGACGCCCGTGGCTGGCACGCCGTGCAGATGCGCCCCGACAGCGTGGCGCTGCCGGGGTTGGTCATCCTGAGGTTTCGTCGTGCCGGGCAGTGGTTTGCACGCAGCCAGTGCATCGGCCATGACGCGCTGGAGCCGGTGCAGCACCGGCGCCTGCGGCTGCGCTTGAAGTTCAGTCGGAAAAGGTGGGCGGCTGCAAGATAGTGTCCTGCACCTCGGGCAATAGCTCCGGATAGTCCAGGGTGTAATGCAGCCCGCGGGACTCCTTGCGTTGCATGGCCGAAAGGATCATCAGTTCGGCGACCTGGGCCAGGTTGCGCAACTCGATCAGGTCGCGGCTGACCTTGTAGTTGCTGTAGAACTCGTCGATTTCGTCCAGCAGCAGGCGCACCCGGTGCTGGGCACGCTGCAGGCGCTTGCTGGTGCGCACGATGCCCACGTAGTCCCACATGAAGCGCCGCAGTTCGTCCCAGTTGTGCGCGATGATCACGTCCTCGTCCGAGTCGGTCACCTGGCTGGCGTCCCAGCAGGGCAGGGACCTTGGTGTTTCAACTTGGTCCAGTTGGGCGACGATGTCGGCGGCGGCCGAGCGGCCGTAGACGAAACATTCCAGCAGCGAGTTGCTGGCCATGCGGTTGGCGCCGTGCAGGCCGGTGAAGCTGGTTTCGCCGATGGCGTAGAGGCCGGGCACGTCGGTGCGGCCGTCCTGGTCGATCATCACTCCGCCACAGGTGTAGTGGGCAGCGGGAACAACCGGGATCGGCTGGCGGGTGATGTCGATGCCGAACGTCAGGCAGCGTTCGTACACGGTGGGGAAATGGCTTTTGATGAAGTCTGCCGGCTTATGGCTGATGTCCAGGTACACGCAATCGGCGCCGATGCGCTTCATCTCATGGTCGATGGCGCGTGCCACGATGTCCCGCGGGGCCAACTCGGCACGCGGGTCGAAGCGTTCCATGAAGCGCTCGCCATTGGGCAGCCTGAGCAGGCCGCCTTCGCCGCGCAGGGCCTCGGTAATGAGGAAGCTCTTGGCCTGCGGATGGTACAGGCAGGTGGGGTGGAACTGGTTGAATTCCAGGTTCGCCACCCGGCAGCCGGCGCGCCAGGCCATCGCGATGCCGTCGCCGCAGGCGCCGTCCGGGTTGCTGGTATAGAGATAGACCTTGGCCGCGCCACCGGTCGCCAGAACGGTGAACCGTGCGCCGTAGGTGTCCACTTCACCGCTGCCGCGGTTAAGCACATAGGCGCCGAGGCAGCGCTCGCCGTCCAGGCCAAGGCGGCGTTCGGTGATCAGGTCCACTGCCACCCGTTGTTCGAGCAGTTCTATATTCGGACGCTGGCGGGCCTGTTCGAGCAGGGTCGTGAAGATCGCCGCACCGGTGGCGTCGGCGGCATGGATGATGCGCCGATGGCTATGGCCTCCCTCGCGGGTCAGGTGGAACTCGAAACCACCGTCATCTACGCTGGCATGCTCATCGCGGGTAAAGGGTACGCCCTGGTCGATCAGCCACTCGATGGCCTCGCGGCTGTGCTCGACGGTGAAGCGCACGGCGTCTTCATGGCACAGGCCGGCGCCGGCGTTGAGGGTGTCCTCGACGTGGGATTGCACGGTGTCGGTGTCATCGAGCACCGCGGCCACGCCGCCCTGGGCCCAGAAGGTCGAGCCGTTGGCCAGGTCGCCCTTGCTCAGGACGGCGATGCGCAGGTGCGCCGGCAGGTTCAGCGCGAGGCTCAGGCCCGCGGCACCGCTGCCGATCACGAGGACGTCATGTTGGAATTGTTGGCTCATGTCTTGGGATTTCCGCGCGGAGCGACCACGTAGGACACTGGAATAAGGGCAGTGGTATCGGCACAATGGTCAAGCGTTTATGGCATTGTGAAACTATCGTGAATCTCGGTGGGCTGCCTTTATAGCAGCCTCGACGCCCGGATTTCCATGTCATGACGCCGTTCTGCCTGTCGCATGTGGGAACTTTCTCGGAATCGCGAATATCCATAGAGGGTTGCCCATGAGTCAGCAGCCGTGATGACGGGAGGCAACAGCCGGTTTCAGCCGTTGCTCATGTATAGAAGACTGATTTATCGACGCAGCCGGCCACGACCGCGCTGCGTTTTCGTGCGAGCCAACCAAGGGCCGCAGGAAACTTGTCTGGAGGGGGAGAACTTTTGCACAAAGCCCGAGTCTATGGTTGCAAGCCTGAGCGATGGCCGAAGCGACACTCCTCCAGGTTCACCGAGGAGTGTTCATGCTAACCCAGGAAGAGGATCAGCAGCTGGTCGAGCGCGTACAGCGCGGCGACAGGCGAGCTTTCGATCTGTTGGTGCTGAAGTATCAGCACAAGATTCTCGGGTTGATCGTGCGATTCGTGCACGACACCCATGAGGCCCAGGATGTTGCGCAGGAAGCGTTCATCAAGGCCTACCGTGCTCTTGGCAATTTCCGGGGTGACAGTGCTTTCTACACCTGGCTTTACCGGATTGCGATCAACACGGCGAAAAACTATCTGGTGTCCCGCGGTCGGCGGCCACCGGACAGCGATGTCAGTTCAGAGGATGCAGAGTTTTACGACGGCGATCATGGCCTCAAGGACCTCGAATCCCCCGAACGTTCGCTGTTGCGCGATGAGATCGAAGGCACCGTCCATCGGACCATCCAGCAACTGCCGGAAGATTTGCGTACTGCGTTAACTTTACGTGAATTCGATGGTCTGAGTTACGAGGACATTGCCAGCGTCATGCAATGTCCGGTGGGTACCGTGCGCTCTCGAATTTTCCGCGCTCGGGAGGCCATAGACAAAGCCCTGCAGCCGTTGTTGCAGGAAACCTGAGACAGCGGCGACAGCCAAGAGAGGAACCGCCATGAGTCGTGAAGCTTTGCAGGAATCGCTGTCCGCGGTGATGGATAACGAAGCGGACGAACTGGAGTTGCGTCGGGTACTGAGTGCCTCGGACGACCCCGAAACCCGTGCCACCTGGTCGCGTTACCAGGTAGCCCGTGCAGCGATGCACAAGGAACTGCTGATGCCGAAACTGGACATCGCTTCGGCAGTCTCCGCAGCCCTGGCTGACGAAGCCGTTCCGGCCAAGGTCGCTCGCGGCCCATGGCGCAGCGTTGGCCGCCTGGCCGTGGCTGCCTCGGTTACCCTGGCCGTGCTGGCCGGTGTTCGCCTGTACAACCAGGATGACATCGCCGGTGCGCAACTGGCGGCCCAGCAGCCTGCCCAGCAAGGCCTGGCCGCTCCGCAAGTGCAAGGGCCGGCAGTTCTGGCGGGCTACAGCGAAAGCGCCGAGCAGGCCCCAGGCCCGATGGCCAACGGCGTTCTGCAGGGGCAAAGCGGCTGGCAAGACCAGCGTCTGCCTGGCTACCTGCGCCAGCACGCCCAGGAAGCTGCCGTGAAGGGTACTGAAAGCGCGTTGCCTTACGCCCGTGCGGCCAGCCTGGAAAATCGCTGAGAGCTGAAACACCCGTAAGGAGGATCATGCGCGCGCTACCTCTCATACCGCTTCTGTTCAGCGGTTGTCTGACCCTGCCGGCCCATGCTGCCAATTCGTCGACCGAAGCCGCTGACTGGCTGAACCGACTGGCCCGGGCCGATCAGGAGCAGAGCTACCAGGGCACTTTCGTTTACGAACGCAACGGCAGTTTTTCCACCCATGACATCTGGCATCGCGTCCAGAACGGCAAGGTCAGCGAGCGGCTGCTGCAGCTCGACGGCCCGGCCCAGGAAGTGGTGCGCGTGGATGGCCAGACCCAGTGCGTGAGCGGAGGCCTGGTGGCAGGCGTGGGCAATGCGACACAGTCCGTGGCGCGAGTGCTCGATCCCCTGAAACTGATGAACTGGTACGACCTGAGCGTTGCCGGGCAATCCCGGGTAGCCGGACGCGATGTGGTGATCGTTACCCTGCGTCCGCGTGACCAGCACCGCTATGCCTTCGAGCTGCACCTGGACAAGCAGACCGCGCTGCCGCTCAAATCCTTGTTGATCAATGACAAGGAGCAGTTGCTCGAACGTTTCCAGTTCACCCGCCTGGATACCCGCGACATCCCCGACGATGCCGAGCTCAAGCCCAGTGCCAATTGCCGTGCAGTAGCCCAGTCTGCCGACAAACCCCACGAGGCCGTTGCCGGTTGGCGCTCGGAGTGGTTGCCGCCCGGCTTTGAACTGGTCAACAGCAGCGTACGCAAGGATGCCGACGGCAAGCACAGCGTCAGCAGTCTAATGTATGACGATGGCCTGGCCCGCTTCTCGGTATTCCTCGAGGCGCTGGACGGCGGTGGTGGCTTCGATACGCGCACCCAGTTGGGCCCGACCGTTGCGGTCTCGCGACAGCTCACCACGCCCAAGGGCGAGGTGATGGTGACGGTGGTCGGGGAGATCCCCATCGGTACCGCCGAGCATGTGGCCTTGTCGATGCGCCCCCAGGACGTCCAGGCAAGTCAGTAACGATGTTGGAGTTGCATCCCATACATGGACGAGAAAGGATGAAAGGCATGTCCCAGAGCCACTGACATGATTGGTAAGCCTTCAAGTTTGCAAATCCACCCAGATTTTTCTATAGGTCAGGCCCTTGCGGGTCTGGCCTTTCCTGCTGTTGCAGCCTCAAGAAATGCCGATGTTCCAGGCCTGGTCGCAGCCTTAAGGTTGCAACCGGGCCTTTTTCATGGGCAGGACCCTACTGCTTAACCACGCTCGTTGTGACGGGAGCCGTATGTCGATACCACGCTTGAAATCCTACCTATCGCTGTTTGCTGCCGTGCTTATGCTCGGCCAGATGGCCACTGTGCAAGCCGAAGCCCTGCCGGACTTCACCACCCTGGTCGAGCAGGCCTCGCCGGCGGTGGTGAACATCAGTACCAAGCAGAAGCTGCCGGACCGCAAGTACGCCAACGGACAGATGCCGGACCTGGAAGGTCTGCCGCCGATGTTCCGCGAGTTCTTCGAGCGCAGCATTCCGCAGCAGCCGCGCCAGCCCCGTGGCGACCGCCAGCGCGAAGCGCAATCGCTGGGCTCGGGCTTCATCATTTCCGATGATGGTTACGTGCTGACCAACAACCACGTGATCGCCGACGCCGACGAAATCATCGTTCGCCTGTCCGACCGCAGCGAGCTGCAGGCCAAGCTGGTCGGCACCGACCCGCGTACCGACGTGGCGCTGCTCAAGGTCGACGGCAAGAACCTGCCGACGGTCAAGCTGGGCGACTCGTCGAAGCTCAAGGTCGGCGAATGGGTACTGGCCATCGGCTCGCCGTTCGGTTTCGACCACTCGGTGACCAAGGGTATCGTCAGCGCCAAGGGTCGCACCCTGCCGAACGACACCTATGTGCCGTTCATCCAGACCGACGTGGCGATCAACCCGGGCAACTCCGGTGGCCCGCTGTTCAACATGAATGGCGAGGTGGTCGGTATCAACTCGCAGATCTTCACCCGCTCCGGTGGCTTCATGGGCCTGTCGTTCGCCATCCCGATCGACGTGGCGCTGGATGTCTCCAGCCAGTTGAAGAAGGATGGCAAGGTCAGTCGCGGCTGGCTCGGCGTGGTGATCCAGGAAGTCAACAAGGACCTGGCCGAATCCTTCGGCCTGGACAAGCCGGCCGGCGCGCTGGTGGCCCAGGTCCTGGAAGACGGCCCGGCGGCCAAGGGCGGCCTGCAGGTGGGTGACGTGATCCTCAGCCTCAACGGCCAGCCGATCGTCATGTCCGCTGACCTGCCGCACCTGGTCGGTGGCCTGAAGGACGGCGCCAAGGCCCGTCTGGATATCATCCGCAACGGCAAGCGTCAGAACCTCGATGTGACCATCGGCGCCCTGCCTGACGAAGACGCGGAAGTCACCACCACCCCGGCGGCGCCGTCGAGCGCAGCAGCAACCGCCTGGGTGTGAGCGTGTCGGACCTGACCGCCGAGCAGAAGAAAACCCTTGAGCTGCAAGGCGGTGTGGTCATCAAGGATGTCCAGGACGGCCCCGCAGCCATGATCGGCCTGCGCCCGGGCGATGTGATCAGCCACCTGAACAACCAGGCGATCACCTCGGCCAAGCAGTTCACCGAGATCGCCAAGGAACTGCCGAAGAACCGTTCGGTGTCCATGCGTGTCCTGCGCCAGGGGCGTGCAAGTTTCATTACCTTCAAGCTGGCTGAATAATAGCCACAAGCGGTAAGCCATAAGCTGCAAGAAGGGCAACTGCTCTTCTTGCAGCTTTCTGCTTTCTAAAGCCGCCACAAGACCGTGATGCTGCCGAACGGAATCTCCCACAACCCATCGGCATCAGGTACAATTCCCGGCTATTTTTCGGCGGGCGTCCGGCCCGCGGCCTTTTTGAGTGTTGATCCGTGAGTGATTTGAGTCATATCCGCAATTTCTCCATCATCGCCCACATTGACCACGGCAAGTCGACCCTGGCTGACCGGTTCATCCAGATGTGCGGCGGCCTGAGCGACCGTGAGATGGAGGCGCAGGTTCTCGATTCCATGGACCTCGAGCGCGAACGCGGAATCACCATCAAGGCCCACAGCGTCACCCTGCACTACAAGGCAGGCGACGGCAAAACCTACCAGCTGAACTTCATCGATACCCCGGCCACGTCGACTTCACCTATGAAGTCAGCCGTTCGCTGGCTGCCTGCGAGGGCGCCTTGCTGGTGGTCGATGCCGGGCAGGGTGTCGAGGCGCAGTCCGTCGCCAACTGCTATACCGCCATCGAACAGGGCCTTGAAGTCATGCCGGTCCTCAACAAGATGGACCTGCCCCAGGCCGATCCGGACCGGGTCAAGGAAGAAATCGAGAAGATCATCGGCATCGACGCCACCGACGCCGTGGCCTGTTCGGCCAAGAGCGGCATGGGCGTCAATGACGTGCTCGAGCGCCTGGTACAGACCATTCCGGCGCCGGAAGGCGAGATCGACGCGCCATTGCAGGCGCTGATCATCGACTCCTGGTTCGACAACTACCTGGGCGTGGTGTCCCTGGTCCGCGTGCGCCACGGCCGCGTGAAGAAGGGCGACAAGATCCTGGTCAAGTCCACCGGCAAGGTGCACCTGGTCGACAGCGTCGGCGTCTTCACCCCGAAACACACGGTCACCGCCGACCTCAAGGCCGGTGAAGTGGGCTTCATCATCGCCAGCATCAAGGAAATCCTCGGTGCGCCGGTGGGCGACACCCTGACCCTGTCCTCGACGCCCGAAGTCGAAGTGCTGCCAGGTTTCAAACAGATCCAGCCGCAGGTATATGCCGGCCTGTTCCCGGTGAGTTCCGACGATTTCGAAGATTTTCGCGATGCGTTGCAGAAGCTGACCCTGAACGACTCGTCGCTGCAGTACACCCCGGAGAGCTCCGACGCCCTGGGCTTCGGCTTCCGTTGCGGCTTCCTCGGCATGCTGCACATGGAGATCATCCAGGAGCGCCTGGAGCGCGAATACGACCTGGACCTGATCACCACCGCGCCGAGCGTGATCTTCGAGGTCAAGCTCAAGACTGGCGAAACCATCTACGTCGACAACCCGTCGAAACTGCCGGACATCTCCTCGGTCGAAGACTTCCGCGAGCCGATCGTCGCAGCGACCATCCTCGTGCCCCAGGAGCACCTGGGCAACGTCATTACCCTGTGCATCGAGAAGCGCGGCGTCCAGCGCGACATGCAGTTCCTCGGCTCGCAGGTGCAGGTGCGCTACGACCTGCCGATGAACGAGGTGGTACTGGACTTCTTCGACCGTCTCAAGTCCACCAGTCGCGGCTATGCTTCCCTGGATTACCATTTCGACCGTTATCAGTCGGCCAACCTGGTCAAGCTCGATGTACTGATCAACGGCGACAAGGTCGATGCCCTGGCATTGATCGTGCACCGCGACAACGCGCACTACAAAGGGCGCGCGTTGACCGAGAAGATGAAGGAACTGATCCCGCGGCAGATGTTCGACGTAGCGATCCAGGCAGCCATCGGCGGCCAGATCGTTGCCCGGACCACGGTCAAGGCGCTCAGAAAGAACGTACTGGCCAAATGTTACGGTGGCGACGTGAGCCGTAAGCGCAAGCTGCTGGAGAAACAGAAGGCTGGTAAGAAACGCATGAAACAGGTGGGCAACGTGGAGATTCCACAAGAAGCCTTCCTCGCCGTGCTCCGGTTGGATAGCTAGGTCCTATGTCACTAAATTTCCCGCTGTTGCTGGTCATCGCAGTCTTTGTCTGTGGGCTGTTGGCGCTGATCGATCTGCTGTTCCTGGCCCCGCGTCGGCGGGCCGCCATCGCCACCTACCAGGGCAGCGTCAGCCAGCCCGAAGTGTCGGTGCTCGAGCAGTTGAACAAGGAGCCGTTGTTGGTCGAGTACGGCAAGTCGTTCTTCCCGGTGCTGTTCATCGTGCTGGTGCTGCGCTCGTTCCTGGTCGAGCCGTTCCAGATTCCTTCGGGATCGATGAAGCCGACCCTGGAAGTGGGCGATTTCATCCTGGTCAACAAGTTCTCCTATGGCATCCGCCTGCCGGTGATCGACAAGAAAGTCATCGAGGTTGGTGACCCGCAGCGTGGCGATGTGATGGTGTTCCGCTACCCGAGCGACCCGAACGTCAACTACATCAAGCGTGTGGTCGGCCTGCCGGGCGACGTGGTGCGCTATACCAGCGACAAGCGCCTGTACGTCAACGGCCAGCAGGTTGCCGAGCAACTGGTCGGTGCCGAGCCGGGTACCCTGGGCAGCGCCGAGCTGTACAAGGAAAAGCTCGGCGAGGCCGAGCACTTGATCCGCAAGGAAATGAGTCGCTACCGCATGCCGCCGGACCAGCAGTGGACGGTACCTGCCGGCCACTACTTCATGATGGGCGACAACCGCGACAACTCCAACGACAGCCGCTACTGGGACGACCCGTCGATTCCCAAGGAGCTGCTGGGCATGGTTCCGGACCAGAACATCGTCGGCAAGGCCTTTGCCGTCTGGATGAGCTGGCCCGAGCCGAAACTCAGCCACTTCCCGAGCCTGTCCCGGGTCGGGCTGATCAAGTAGCACTTCACGGCGCTGTCCCAGGACGGCGCCGAATGCTTTTCTGGCATAGGCTGTAACGAGGGACCGGACGCGGTTCCCAGCCATCCGGGCGAGCAGCAATGAATCCAAAACGTTTTTCAGGATCCGCATTTGAACAAGGCTTTGATCTCGACGGCCGCTGGCCGGACTGAACCGAGCGGCATCGGCGCCCCGTCGTCGCCGCTGAACCGCCACGAACTTCGCGTGGGGTCACTGTGAGCCCTTCCCTTAGTCGCCTGGAGCGCAAGCTCGGCTACAGCTTCAAGAACCAGGAGCTGATGCTGCTGGCCCTGACCCACCGCAGCTACGCCGGCCGCAACAACGAGCGCCTGGAGTTTCTCGGTGATGCCATCCTCAACTTCGTTGCCGGCGAAGCCCTCTTCGAACGTTTCCCCCAGGCCCGCGAAGGCCAGTTGTCGCGCCTGCGCGCCCGCCTGGTCAAGGGCGAGACCCTGGCTCTGCTGGCCCGCGGTTTCGAGCTGGGTGATTACCTGCGCCTGGGCTCGGGCGAGCTGAAAAGCGGTGGTTTCCGTCGCGAGTCGATCCTTGCCGATGCCTTGGAAGCCCTGATTGGCGCGATCTACCTCGACGCCGACATGCAGACCGCCCGCGAGCGTGTGCTGTCGTGGCTGGCCGGTGAGTTCGAAAGCCTGACCCTGGTGGACACCAACAAGGACCCGAAAACCCGCCTGCAGGAGTTCCTGCAGTCCCGGGCCTGCGAACTGCCCCGCTATGAAGTGGTGGATATCCAGGGCGAGCCGCATTGCCGGACCTTCTTCGTCGAGTGCGAAGTGACCCTGTTGACCGAAAAAAGCCGGGGGCAGGGTGTCAGCCGGCGTATCGCCGAGCAGGTCGCTGCCGCTTCGGCATTGATCGCCCTGGGCGTGGAGAATGGCAATGACTGAACAGAACACTACCCGTTGCGGCTACGTCGCCATCGTCGGCCGTCCCAACGTGGGCAAGTCGACGCTGCTCAACCACATCCTCGGGCAGAAGCTGGCGATCACCTCGCGCAAGCCGCAGACCACCCGGCACAACATGCTCGGGATCAAGACCGAGGGTGATGTCCAGGCGATCTACGTCGATACCCCTGGCATGCACAAGAGCAATGAAAAAGCGCTCAATCGCTACATGAACAAGACGGCCTCGGCGGCGTTGAAGGACGTCGACGTGGTGATTTTCGTGGTCGACCGCACCCGCTGGACCGACGAGGATCAGCTTGTTCTCGAACGTGTGCAGTACGTGCAGGGCCCGGTGATCCTGGCGATCAACAAAACCGACCGCATCGAAGAAAAAGCCGATCTGATCCCGCACCTGCAATGGCTGCAGGAGCAACTGCCGAATGCCGAGATCGTGCCGATCTCCGCCCAGCAGGGGCACAACCTGGAGGCCCTGGAGGCGCTGATCGCCAAGCACTTGCCGGAGAACGAGCACTTCTTCCCGGAAGACCAGATCACCGACCGCAGCAGCCGCTTCCTTGCCGCCGAGCTGGTGCGCGAGAAGATCATGCGCCAGCTCGGTGCCGAGCTGCCGTACCAGATCACCGTGGAAATCGAGGAGTTCAAGCAGCAGGGGCATGTCCTGCACATCCACGCGCTGATCCTCGTCGAGCGTGACGGGCAGAAGAAAATCATCATTGGCGACAAGGGCGAGCGCATCAAGCGCATCGGCTCCGAGGCGCGCAAGGATATGGAAGTGCTGTTCGACGCCAAGGTCATGCTTAACCTCTGGGTCAAGGTCAAGGGTGGCTGGTCCGACGACGAGCGCGCCCTGCGCTCCCTGGGCTACGGCGACCTGTAATCCGCCTGGCCCGATACCGTCCGGTGTCGGGCCGACTCTCCTGCGAACGCCATCATGGAACAGCCAGAGGCCCTGCCGGCCTACGTTCTGCATAACCGTGCCTACCGCGAAACCAGTGCCCTGGTGGATTTCCTTACGCCGCAGGGGCGTTTCCGTGCGGTCATGCGCCGCGCCCGGGCAAGGGCGGCAGCCTGGCACGGCCGTTCGTGCCGCTGGAGCTTGAACTGCGCGGGCGCGGCGAGCTGAAGAATGTCGGTCGTCTCGACAGCGTCGGCGTCGCTGCCTGGCTGCACGGTGATGCGCTGTTCAGCGGGCTATATCTGAATGAGCTGCTGATTCGCCTGCTGCCGGCCGAGGATCCCCATCCAGCGCTATTCGTCCACTACGCCGCGACCTTGCAGGCCCTGGCCGAGGGGCGCGCGCTGGAGCCTTTGCTGCGCAGTTTCGAATGGCGCCTGCTGGACGAACTCGGCTATGCCTTCGCCCTGGACCAGGACATCAACGGTGATGTGCTTGAACCCGACGGCTGGTACCGCCTGCAGACCGATGCCGGGCTGGAGCGGGTCTGGCTGCTCCAGCCCGGCCTGTTCAGCGGCCGTGACCTGGCGGCCATGGCGCAGGCCGACTGGGAAGCCCCCGGTGTCCTGGCCGCGGCCAAGCGCCTGATGCGCCAGGCGCTGGCGGTCCACCTGGGCGGTCGTCCGCTGGTCAGCCGCGAACTGTTTCGCAAGCGCTGAGCACGACGTATGCTGTCGGGCTCAATCTTCAGGAGAGTTTCTTCGTGACCCACAGCAACCGCATCCTCCTCGGTGTCAACATCGACCATGTGGCGACCCTGCGCCAGGCCCGTGGTACCCGTTACCCGGACCCGGTCAAGGCCGCGCTGGACGCCGAGGAGGCCGGTGCCGACGGGATTACCGTGCACCTGCGCGAGGATCGCCGGCACATCCAGGACCGTGACGTACTGGTGCTCAAGGATGTGTTGCAAACCCGGATGAACTTCGAGATGGGGGTCACCGAGGAAATGATGGCCTTCGCCGAGCGCATTCGTCCGGCGCATATCTGCCTGGTACCCGAGACCCGCCAGGAACTGACCACCGAAGGCGGGCTGGATGTCGCCGGCCAGGAAGCGCGGATCAAGGCGGCGGTGGAACGCCTGTCGAAGCTGGGCTCGGAAGTATCCCTGTTCATCGATGCCGACGAGCGGCAGATCGAGGCCTCCCGTCGCGTCGGTGCACCGGCCATCGAGCTGCACACCGGGCGTTATGCCGATGCCCATACTCCGGCGCAAGAGGCTGACGAGCTGAAGCGGATTGCCGATGGCGTGGCCTTTGGCCTGGGCCAAGGCCTGATCGTCAATGCCGGGCATGGCCTGCATTACCACAATGTCGAGGCGGTGGCGGCGATCAAGGGTATCAACGAGCTGAACATCGGCCATGCGCTGGTGGCCCATGCCCTCTTTGTTGGCTTCAAGGGCGCCGTGGCGGAAATGAAGGCTTTGATCCTGGCCGCCAGCCGCGGTTGATCTTTCGGGCCTCATCGCGGGTGAACCCGCTCCCACAGGTTACGCGTACTCTGTGGGAGCGGGTTCACCCGCGATGAGGCCCTGACATTCAGTCGGGAAAAACCAGGCTGAACCGGGTCGGCCCATCCACCGCACTCGCCACCTCGACCCGTCCCCCATGCACCTGCATGATCGACCTGACGATCGCCAGCCCCAGCCCGGTCCCTCCGTCCAGCCGCGAACGCCCGCACCCTGCCCGGTAAAACCGCTCGAACAGATGCGGTACATGCTCCGCCGCAATACCCGGCCCCTCGTTCTCGACCCAGCAGCTCAGCCCGGCTTCCTGCGGCTCTATCCCTATCCGCACCGCTTGTCCCTCGGCGCCATGCCGGATGGCATTGCTCAGCAGGTTCGACAACGCCCGCTGGATCATCAACCGATCCCCGCGCACCGTGCCCCAGCCGCGTACCTTCAGCTCTATCCCTTTGCTTTCCGCGCTCAGCTCGAACAACTCCACCACCCGGCGGACCTCCTCGCCCAGCGCTACGGGGTTCAACGGCACCTTGGTGGAGGGCTGCTCCACCTGGGCCAGGAACAGCATGTCGGTGATGATCCGGGTCAGCCGGGTCAGTTCCTCGATGCTGTCCTCCAGCGCCAGCTTGTAGTCCTGCGGCGGCCGCTCGCGGCTGAGTGTCACCTGGGCCTTGCCCATCAAGTTGCTGATCGGCGTGCGCAATTCATGGGCGAGATCATCGGAGAACTGCGCGAGTTGACCGACGCCGTTCTCGAGTCGGTCGAGCATGACGTTGATGCTCTGCGCCAGGGTGTGCAGCTCCAGCGGTAGCCCGTCTTCCGGTAGGCGATGGTTCAGCTCCTGGGCCGAGACCTGCTCGGCGATTCGCCGGAACCGCCGCAGCGGTGCGAGCCCGCCCTGCACCAGGCGCCAGGCGCAGACCCCGATAAGCACGAGCAGCAAGGGCAAGGCCAGCAAGGTGGAGCGCAGGTAGGCGTGGAGCAGGTCGAGGTCTTCGCTGCGATTGACCGTCAGCAGCACCTGCACCGCCGTGCCGTCCTGCAGGCGCATGGTGCGGGACGCGGTGAGCAGTTGTTTCTTGTCGCTGTCGACCCATTCGCTGAAGCCCAGGCGCGGACCGACCGGAATCGGCTCGCTGGGCGCCTCCAGCAAGGGCCCCAGGCTCAAGCGCGCAGGGTGCCGGGCGCTGTGCTCGACCACACTGAGACTCAGGTTGTCATGCCCCATCACTACATCCAGCAGCGGATGGGCGCGGGCGCCGAGGTCGCTGACCTTGAGGTCGACGTTAAGGCTATGTTCGATCTGATCCATCTTGCGTTGCAGATGCTCGCGGGCGCGCTGGTCCAGTTCCCGGTCGAGGGCGAATACCGCCAGCGCCGCCAGCAGCAGGACCAGCGCCGCGCCCATCAGGATCACGCTCAGGCCCAGGCGCAGTGACAGGCGCGCTGGCTTCATTCGCGGGCTTCCAGCACGTAGCCGACGCCACGCAGGGTGTGGATCAGCTTGCTTTCGAACGGATCGTCGATCTTTGCCCGCAGGCGGCGAATCGATACTTCCACCACGTTGGTGTCGCAGTCGAAGTTCATGTCCCAGACCAGCGAGATGATCTGGGTTCGCGACAGCACTTCGCCGCTCTGGCGCATCAGCAGATGCAGGAGGGAGAACTCCTTGGCGGTCAGGTCGATGCGCTGGCCCCCGCGCCAGGCGCGATGACGGCCGGGATCGAGTTCCAGGTCGGCGACTTTCAGGGTGGCCGGCTGCAACGGCTGTTCGCTGCGGCGCAGCAGGCTGCGTACCCGGGCCAGCAGTTCGGGGAACTCGAAGGGCTTGAGCAGATAATCGTCGGCACCTAGGTCGAGGCCCTTGACCCGATCGGCCAGGCGGCCGTGGGCAGTGAGCATCATGATCCGCGTCGCCGACTGCGCGCGCAGGCGTTGCAGCACGGTCCAGCCGTCCAGCTCCGGCAGGTTGACGTCGAGGATCACCAGGTCGTATGGCTGTTGCCGGGCCAGGTGCAGGCCGTCGGTGCCGGTCCGCGCGCAGTCCACCACGTAGCCGTTTTCACTCAGGCCTTGTTGCAGGTAATCGGCGGTGCGGACTTCGTCCTCGATGATCAGTAGGCGCATGGCAGGCTCTGGCATGGGAAAGGCGGCGAGTCTCGGGCCTGAAGCAGCTTCAGGGTCAAGAAGGGCGGAGGGGATGGTATGACAGGGGATTGCGGGGGTGGGGAAGTTTACTGATTTGTAATGTTTCAGCCATTTGAAAGTTAGGTGTTCTTCCCGGCCTCATCGCTGGCAAGCCAGCTCCCACAGTGTGGGAGCTGGCTTGCCAGCGATGAGGCCCGAACTGCCAACCTTACTTTCGGGCTACCAGCACAGCCCGCCGAGGCGCAGGCAATCCTTCGATGGTGCGACCGTGATCCTGCGGGTCGAGGAAATCACTCAGGGATTGATATTTCATCCACTCGGTACTGCGCTGCTCTTCCACGCTGGTGGTGCTCACATCCACACAGCGCACGTCGCTGAAACCGGCCCGTCGCAGCCAGCGTTCCAACGCCGGCACCGACGGCAGGAACCAGACGTTGCGCATCTGAGCATAACGGTCCTCGGGCACCAGCACCTGGTTCTCGTCACCTTCGATCACCAGGGTTTCCAGGACCAGCTCGCCGCCCTTGACCAGGCAATCCTTCAGCGCCAGCAGATGCTCGATCGGCGAGCGCCGGTGATAGAACACGCCCATCGAAAACACGGTGTCGAAGCCTTCCAGCGCCGCCGGCAGGTCTTCCAGGGCGAAGGGCAGGTGCCAGGCCGGCAGGTCCGGCAGGTAGCGCTGCACCGCCTGGAACTGGCAGAAGAACAGCCAGTTGGGGTCGACGCCGATCACGCTGTCGGCACCGGCGCCGAGCATGCGCCACTGGTAATAGCCGTTGCCGCAGCCGACATCCAGCACCCGCTTGCCACGCAGGTCCAGGTGCGGAGCGACCCGCGCCCATTTCCAGTCCGAACGCCATTCGGTATCCACATGCACGCCGAACAGGTCGAACGGTCCCTTGCGCCATGGCGAAAGGCCCATCAAGGCAGCGCGGGCCTGTTCGCGGGTGGCCTCGTCGCAGGCGAAGTCCAGGCGCAGGCCGTTGACCAGATCGACCTCGCTCGGCATCAGCTTTGGCAGCCGGTCCAGCGCGCTTTGCCAGCGCTCCAGGTCGCCATGGCCTTTTTCCAGCTTGGCATCGAGTTGTGCTTGCAGGCCTTGCGACCAGTGCGCCAGGGGCGTACCCGCCAGGCGGCGGACCAGAGGAGAAAGATCGATCATGGCAGGGCAATCAGGGAGGCGAAGTTCAGGCATTGGAACCACGGCACCACCTTGGAGAAACCGGCGGCCTCAAGGCGCGTGCGGTGTTCTTCGAGGCTGTCGGGCTTCATTACGTTTTCGATGGCACTGCGTTTCTGGGCGATTTCCAGTTCGCTGTAGCCGTTGGCGCGTTTGAAGGCGATATGCAGGTCGGTGAGCAGGGCATGTTCGCCTGCGTCTTCGAAGCGCAGTTTTTCCGAGAGGATCAGGGCGCCACCCGGCACCAGGGCCTGGCGGATCTTGCCGAGCAAGGCCAGGCGCACCGCCGGCTCGATGAACTGCAGGGTGAAGTTCATCGCCACCACCGAGGCCGGTTGCAGTTCCAGCGCAGTGATATCGGCTTCGAGCACCTGCACGGGGAGCAGCTCCTGGTACATGGCGTCCTGGGCCTTCAGGTACTCGGCGCAGCGTTCGACCATGGCCGCGGAATTGTCCACCGCCAGCACCCGGCAGCCATCGCTGCGTACATGCCGGCGCAGGGCCTGGGTCACCGCGCCGAGGGAACTGCCGAGGTCGTAGAGCAGGGTATCCGGCCGGGCGAACTGCGCGGCGAGCACGCCGATGTTCTCGACGATGGTCGGGTAGCCGGGCACCGAGCGCTTGATCATGTCGGGGAACACCCGCACTACATCTTCGTTGAAGGTGAAGTCGGGCACCTGGTCCAGCGCGGCGGAAAATAGACGGTCGGGTTCTTGGCTCACGGTCTGTACACGGGATGGTCGAAACGGGGCGCCATTCTAGCCAAGTGGGGAAGCCATGCCTATGCGTTGCCGGACGGATGCCCGACTTCGCCAGGGGTTGCCGGAGGTTTCCCGCATTGTGCGGCGAAGCCCGGCGATTTCGGGCAAGTCCCTCGGGGCCTAGGGTGACTCCACTGCCTTGGGAGACAGGGCAGCTATTTGCCAAGGATAAGATCATGACCACCAAAGAAAACGATTCGTTGCAGGCCATGGATGCCCAACAGCGTGCCGAATTCGTGCCCCAGCAATATTTCGACGTCATTTCCAGGCGCGCCGACAACAACCGCATGCAGCCTGCGTTGATCTTCACGGCCGACAACCTGCGAAGTATCAAGCGCTACGTCCACTATGTCCTGCGCCTGCCCAAGAGCATCGACGAGATCAACGGTACCCACGACCTGTCCCTGATTGGTATCGATGCCGCCCAGGTGGATCGGCTGTATACCAACCTGCGTACCCATGTAGAGACCTGGGATGTACTGGAGCGGGAAACCAAGAGCCTCGGCACCCGTCTTGAGATATTCGCCAGTTCCTTCATCACGGATGGCAGGACATTGATCGAGAAGCTCGAGGCGACCGAGGCGTTTCGCACGCTCAAGGCTCGCCTGCGTGACGTGGTCGACGAAGTTTCGCTGGCCCGTTCGGGCTTCAGGGTGCTCGGTAAAGGAGAGCGTAAGCAGGTGGCCGACCTACGTAGCCATCTGGGCATCATCGCCGAGGACATCGCCGAGGTACGCCAGCAGATCACGGCAATCAAGGAGCGTGCCCAGTGGTTCGCCGATGCGGTGGTTCGCCAGTTGCGGCCGGAAACCGATGCACTGAACCGTCAGATCAAGGATATAAGCCCGGAAAAACTCGTCGATGACTTGCGCCAGCGGCTCACCCCGCTGGACGAGGAAATCGAGAAGATGGATGCCTCCTACCAGAAGCTGGTTGGCCTGGCCTTCACCGGATTGGTGTTCGGGCCCATTGGCGTGGCGATAACCGGAGGCATCTACGGTGCCCAGGCCGAGGGCGTACGTGCGGCCAACAACCTCCTGCGCCGCAAGCGCGAGACCCTGGTGCAGCAGATCGAGGCGATAAGCCCCATGGTCGGGGTGTTCGAAACCACCACCCTGCAGATCGCCGACCTGAAGTTCCGCCTGACCGAAGTACAGACCGCCGCCAAGAACCTCGAGGATGTCTGGAATATGCTGGGCGTCTATGTCGAGCAGTCTGGCGAGGAGTTGGAACTCATTGGCACCGACATCGAGCTGGCAACCTTCATGCTGCGCTTCGAACGGGTTCTGCGCCCGTGGCACAGCATCCGTGACATCTCTTCGCAATTGTCGAAGATCTTCAACGAAACCGTGGACGAGATCAGCAAGGAAGGAACCTTTTCATGAACCAGCTCAACCCGCAGACGTTGCCGGATATCAGCCGGATGAACGACCTGAAGGAGGATTTCCTCAAGCAGCTTTATCGCACCACGGGAGCCCTGCTGCCGGCCCTTCGCGAGCAGTTGACCGGCCTGTCCGAACGCCTGCTGGATACCGATCGCCTGCTTTCCGAGCGCGTCCTCAGCGCCTTGGTGCTGGTGGGCAATCATAAATGGGGCGACCTGGCGCCTGTTCTTGCCCAGAACCCGGGCCAGGTTCAGGTGCTGGAGCAGGACGCCCTGCGCGATAGGCAGCGTTTGCAGGCCAAAGGCCAGGAAATCGTCGATGCCCTGGCGCAGTTGGGAAAGGCCAGGCTTCCTGCAGTACAGGAGCGCGTCGACGCGCTTGCGGATCAACGGGATACCCTGAACGCGTCTATCGCCAGTCAGGAAGCCCGCATCGAGGGCTTCAATGCCCAGATCGAAGCCATGAGCGAAGTGATCAACGCTTTCGAGGTGCCGGACCTGCAACGGGTCTTCAAAGGTATGGTTCCGACCGAAGCTGAAATCGCCTTGATACAGAAAATGCTCGTGAAAGGGGTGGACCCGGACAGCCTGATGGCTGCTGCACGGATCTTCGTGGACAAGGTCGCCGGGTTGCTCGAGGGACGCAAGCTGAGTGGTGTCATCAAGTTGCGCATGAGCTTGGTCATCGAGCGCGGAGTACTGCTCGATGAAGTCTGCAATTGGAAGGCCCGGCGCGCAGCCGTGGAAAGCGAACTGGCGGAGTTGCCCGGCGTTGCCGCCCTCGGCGGGGTGCGGGACCAGTGGCTGGAAAACGCAGGAATGCTGGCCCGGGGCTGGACAGAGCGGGTCGAAGCGGTAAGCGCACAGACTGAATTGCAGGCCATGGCCGACGCCCTGTGCGCAATGGAAGCCTGGCTACTGGCCGTGCGGCGTCGCTACGAGGAGCTCTAGCGCACCTTGACGGTACAGTCGAAGCGTTGCACTGGCGACTCTTCCGGAGCCCAGGGCTGCTGGTAGACCAGAACCAGATGGCCTTCTCCAGCACCCTTGGCCCGGAAGCGCCAGGTGGACTGGCCGTCGCTACCGACCATGCCGGTGTTGTCGTTGCTGCGATAGACCTCGGGGCCCAAGGCGCCGAGGACGCTGCTTGCGGCATCTTGCACCTGCCAGCGATAGCCGGTGCTGGGATTGCTCGGCAGGGTGAGGATCAGCGCCTGGCCGATACTCAGGTCGACCGGGCATTGGCTCTGCTTTTCCACCACCACAGGCTCGGTGCGGGTGGTGTCGTGGGAGCAGGCAGCCAACAAGGTGAGGCCCGACAGCAGGGCGGTACGGCGGATCGTCATGCAGCACTCCGGAACGCGGGTGGGCTTTGGGTATCGGCCTCGGAGCTTAAACCGGATGGGTTGTCGGGTTCTACCTGGTGATTTTGAGGGCCTCATCGCTGGCAAGCCAGCTCCCACAGGGTCCGCGTGCTCCGCTGGACCTGTGGGAGCTGGCTTGTCGGACCGCCGCACCGCAGCGATGAGGCCCTCAAAAACTCAGTTGAACAGAACCTTGGCCACATCCCCGAAGCGCTTGGCGAAATGCACCGTCAGCCCTTGTTTCAGGTACTCCGGCAGTTCCAGGAAATCACCCCGGTTCGCCTCTGGCAGGATCAGTTCGAAGATCTTCTGCCGGCGCGCCGCGATCACCTTCTCGCGTACCCCACCAATTGGCAGGACCGCTCCCGTCAGGGTCATCTCTCCCGTCATCGCCACGCCTTTCTTCGGCGCCTGGTCACGCGCCAGCGATAGCAGGGCGCTGGCCATGGTGATGCCGGCGCTCGGGCCATCTTTCGGCGTTGCGCCTTCCGGCACGTGCAGGTGAACGAAGGCTTCGTTGAAGAAGGTCGGATCGCCGCCAAACTGTTTCAGGTGCGAACTGACATAGCTGTAGGCAATTTCTGCCGATTCCTTCATCACGTCACCCAGTTGCCCGGTGAGCTTGAAGCCGCGATTGAGCGTATGGATCCGTGTCGCTTCGATCGGCAGGGTGGCGCCGCCCATGCTGGTCCAGGCCAGCCCGGTGATCACGCCCTTGCCGGCCAGTACCTGCTCGCTGCGGAACACCGGCATGCCCAGCGCCGCCTCGAGGTCCTTCGGACCGATCTTGATCACCGCGTCCGGCTCATCCAGCAGCCGTACCACCGCCTTGCGTACCAGCTTGCCCAGTTGTTTCTCCAGTTGGCGCACACCCGCCTCGCGGGCATAGCCTTCGATGACCGTACGCAGCGCGGCATCGCTGATGCTCAGGCTGGCCTTGGCGACCCCGGCCTTCTGCAACTGCTTGGGCCAGAGATGGCGCTTGGCGATCGCCAGTTTTTCCTCGGTGATGTAGCCAGACAGGCGGATCACTTCCATACGGTCGAGCAGCGGGCCGGGGATGGAATCCAGGGTATTGGCAGTGCACACGAACAGCACCTTGGACAGGTCCAGGCGCAGGTCCAGGTAGTGATCGAGGAAATCTACGTTCTGCTCCGGATCGAGGGTTTCCAGCAGTGCCGAGGCCGGATCACCCTGGTAGCTCTGGCCCATCTTGTCGATCTCGTCGAGCATGATCACTGGGTTCATCACCTCGACATCCTTGAGCGCCTGCACCAGCTTGCCCGGCTGGGCGCCGATATAGGTGCGGCGATGCCCCTTGATCTCGGCCTCGTCGCGCATGCCACCGACGCTGAAGCGATAGAACGGCCGGCCCAGGGATTCGGCGATGGACTTGCCGATGCTGGTCTTGCCCACGCCCGGCGGGCCCACCAGCAACACGATGGAGCCGCTGATCTCGCCCTTGTAGGCGCCGACCGCGAGGAATTCGAGGATACGGTCCTTGACGTCCTCCAGCCCGGAATGATGCTGGTCGAGGACCTTGCGTGCGTGCTTGAGGCTCAGCTTGTCTTCGCCATACACGCCCCAGGGCAGGGCGGTGGCCCATTCCAGGTAATTGCGGGTCACCGCGTACTCCGGTGACCCGGTCTCGAGGATCGCCAGCTTGCCCATCTCTTCGTCGATGCGCTTCTGCGCGGCGGCGGGCAGGGTCTTGCCGTCGAGGCGCTGCTTGAACTGTTCGAGGTCGGCGCTGCGGTCGTCCTTGGTCAGGCCCAGCTCCTGCTGGATGACCTTGAGCTGTTCCTTGAGGAAGAACTCGCGCTGGTGCTCGCCGATCTGCCGGTTCACCTCGGCGGAAATCTCGTTCTGCAGGCGCGCGACCTCCACCTCCTTGCGCAGCATCGGCAGGACTTTCTCCATGCGCTTGAGGATCGGCACGCAGTCCAGCACTTCCTGTAGCTGCTGGCCGGTGGCCGAGGTCAGGGCGGCGGCGAAGTCGCTCAGTGGCGACGGGTCGTTGGGGCTGAAGCGGTTGAGGTAGTTCTTCAGTTCTTCGCTGTACAGCGGGTTGAGCGGCAGCAGTTCCTTGATCGCATTGATCAAGGCCATGCCGTAGGCCTTCACCTCGTCGGTGGGCTCGGGGCTCTGGTGCGGGTATTCGACTTCCACCAGGTAGGGCGGGCGATGATGCTTGAGCCAGGTGCGGATACGCACCCGGGTCAGGCCCTGGGCAACGAACTGCAGCTTGCCGTTCTCGCGGCTGGCGTGGTGCACCTTGACCAGGGTGCCGTACAGCGGCAGGGCCGAGGTGTCGAAATGACGATGGTCCTGCAGCGGCTCGTCCATGAAGAACAGGGCCAGGCTGTGGTGCGGGGTCTTGGCTACCAGGTCGAGGGTTTCCGCCCAGGGCTCTTCGTTGACGATCACCGGCAGCACCTGCGCGGGGAAGAACGGGCGGTTGTGGATCGGGATCACGTAGACCTTGTCCGGCAGTTGCTGGCCGGGCAGGGCGAGGGTCCGGCCGGTGGGGTCGGTGGTATCGAGATGTTCGACTTCGGCGTATTCGTCGGGATGTTCCGGGAGATCCTGCTGGTCGCTCATGGGGCACCTGCGTGAATGACTATGGTGCTTAGATGGGGCGGTCCGAGGGTGGTTTCAATACCGGACGGCTTTTGTCGGGAAGGCCCGGTGAAAATGCAGCTTAGTGCATGTAGGGAAAACTGATTGCGAAGTGCTACTGTTGCTGCCTGTCGCCTGATCGGGTCAAAGGAGTCGTCAATGGACGCACTGAAGCGCATCCACCGTGAGTTGCAGGACATCAGCAAGGATCCGCCGGCCAATTGTTCGGCCGGGCCGGTGGGTGATGATTTCTATCACTGGCAGGCCACGGTGATGGGGCCGAGGGATACGCCCTATGAGGGCGGGGTGTTTTTCCTGGATGTGCAGTTTCCCCGGGAGTATCCGGCAAAGCCGTTGAAACTGGTGTTCAAGACGCGGGTCTGGCATCCGAATATCGATGAGGATGGCGAGATCGGGCTGGAGATTCTCGACGAAAACTGGAGCCCGGCGCTGACGTTGTCCAAGGTGCTGTTGAGCGTGCAGGCGCTGCTGGCGGATCCGGAGCCGCGTGGGGCGTTGAACCTGGAAGCGGCGGCGGAGTATCAGCGGGTGCGGGCTCAGTTCGACAGGACGGCGCGGGAGTGGACGCAGACGTACGCCATGTGATTTGCGGTGAACTTGAGGACCTCATCGCTGGCAAGCCAGCTCCCACAGGACTTGTGGGAGCTGGCTTGCCAGCGATGAGACCCTCAAGGGCAATCAGTTAGGCAGTTTGTAAGCGATGATGTAGTCGCCCATCCTGGTCCCCAGCGAGCCATGCCCGCCGGCAGTCACCAGCACATACTGCTTGCCATCCTTGCCGGTGTAGGTCATCGGTGTCGCCTGCCCACCCGCCGGCAGGCGCGATTTCCACAGTTCCTTGCCGGTATTGACGTCATAGGCGCGCAGGTACTGGTCCAGGGTGCCGCTGAGGAAGCCCAGGCCACTGGCGGTGACGATCGAACCACCCATGCTTGGCACACCGATCGGCAGGCCGATCGGAATCGGCGAGCTGTCGCGGCTGGTGCCGTTCTTGTGCTTCCACACCACCTTGTTGCTGAGCAGGTCGATCCCCGCCACATAGCCCCAGGCCGGTGCCTGGCACGGCACGCCCAGTGGCGACATGAACGGGTGCATGGTTACCGCATAAGGTGCACCGGTGTTGGGCTGCACGCCGCTGGTCTCGCTTTCGCGCTTGCTGCCCTCGGCCACCTCGGCACGCGGCACCATTTTCGAGACGAAGGCCATGTAGTTCGGGCTGGTGAACAGCAGTTGACGCACCGGGTCCACCGATACGCTGCCCCAGTTGAACACCCCGACGTTACCCGGATACACCAGCGAACCCTGCACCGACGGCGGGGTGTACTGGCCTTCGTAGCGCAGCTCGCGGAACTGGATGCGGCAGAGCATCTGGTCGAACGGGCTGGCGCCCCACATGGCCTGTTCGGTCAGGTCCGGGCCGAGCAGGTTGAGGTCGGAGCGGGCCTGGGTCGGCGAAGTGTGGTCGCCCGGTACCGCGCCCTGCGGCACGGGGATCTCACGGATCGGCACGATAGCCGTGCCGTCGCGACGGTCGAGGACATACAGGCTGCCCTGCTTGGTCGGGGCGATCAGCGCCGGCTTGACGCCATCGGCAGTCTTCAGGTCGAGCAGGGTCGGCTGGCTGCCGACGTCCATGTCCCACAGGTCATGGTGAGTGAACTGGTAGTTCCAGCGCACCTTGCCGGTCGCCAGGTCGAGGGCAACGATGCCGGCACTGAATTTCTCGGCGCCCGGCGTGCGGTCCGCGCCCCATTGGTCCGGGGTCTGGTTGCCAAGGGGCAGGTAGACCATGCCGAGGTTTTCATCGACGCTGGCCAGCGACCACATGTTCGCCGAGTTGCGGCTGTAGGTCTTGCCCGGGGCCAGCGGCTTGGTGTCGTCCGGGTTGTTGCTGTCCCAGTTCCACACCAGACGGCCGTCGTGCACGTCATAGGCGCGGATCACGCCGGACGGTTCGTTGGTCGATTCGTTATCGGTGACGTGGCCGCCGATGATCACCAGGCTGCGGGTGATGGCTGCCGGCGAGGTGGAATAGTAGCCACCGGCGGTGAACGGGCCGATGCCCTGGGTCAGGTCGATGGTGCCGTTGTTGGCGAAGCCTTCGCAGACCTTGCCGTTGTCGGCGTTGAGCACGATCAGCCGGGCGTCGGCGGTCGGCAGGTAGAGACGCCGCGGGCAGGCGCGGGCCACGGCCTGGCCGGCTTCGCTGATCTTCGGTGCCGGGCTGCCGTCGGCGTTGACGTAGTTGTTCTCGTCGTAATAGGACACGCCTCGGCAGGTCATGTGGGCAAAGCCCTTGAAGCTGCCGGACGGGCTCTTGATCTGTGGGTCGAAGCGCCAGATTTCCGCGCCGGTATCCGGGTCCAGGGCCAGCACCTTGCTGTGCGCCGTGCAGGCGTAGAGCATGCCGTTGACCTTGAGCGGAGTGTTCTGGTTGGTCAGCTCGACCGGGTCGTCCGCACTGGGCAGATCGCCGGTGCGGATGCGCCAGGCTTCTTCCAGCTGATAGATGTTGCTCGGGGTGATCTGCCGCAGCGGCGAGTAGCGATCGCCATATTCGGTGCGGCCATAGGCCTGCCAATCGCCGTCGGGCATGTCCGGTGCGGTACTGAACAAGGTGGTGGTGTCACGCCCCAGCTCGCCCTTGATCTCGCCCGGATGGGTGAATTGGCTGGCAATCGCGGTGGCGCCGGAAGCGACCACGGCTACGCCAAGCACCGCCAGGTTGACCCGCGCCGGCTGGCCGGCCAGGCCCCGCAGTGGCCGCCGCGCCCAGGGCAGCAGCAAGACCACGCCAAGGGCAAACCACAGGGACAGGCGCGGCACCAGTTGCCACCAGTCCAGGCCCACTTCCCACAGGGCCCAGGCGGTGCTGCCCAGCAGCACCAGCCCGTAGAGGCCAAGGGCGTGCTTGCGCAAGGCCAGCAGCATGATCCCGGACACGGCGAAGCCGATGCCGGCGATCAGGTAATACAGCGAGCCGCCCAGTTGCATCAGCTTGATGCCGCCGGCCACCAGGGCCATGCCCATCAGCAATAGCAGCACACCGAGCAGTCTCGGTAGCCAGCGGGTTCCGTCTGCGCTCATTGGAAGGTTCTCCATCAATGTTGAATCGTCAGGCCCGCGGGCCGGTTAAAAGTGGCTCTGGATCTTCAAACCGCCGACCAGCGCATCGTCCACTGCCTGTACCCCGCCCGGATGGCGGATGTATTGCAGGTTCGGGCGCAGGGTCAGCCAGTTGGCCAGGTGGATGCCGTAGTACAGCTCGGCGCTGTATTCGGTGTCCTGGACCGGCAGGAAGGCCGGTTCGTCGAAATCATCGACGCCGGCGACGCGGTTGTGCGCCGCGGCGTTCTTGCGGTAGGCCGGGTTGACGTGCACGCGGGCCAGGGCGAAGCCGATATCGTCCTGGGCCCTGGCGTCGAACGGCCCCTTGTACACCACACCTGCCTGAACGTAGTTGTCGATGGCATTGGTCTTCTTGTCGTGCAGCGTGGCATTGGCGAAAACGCTCAGGCCACGGGAATGGTCGCTGGCCAACGACGTCACCTGCTGCTGTGCTCCAAGCCAGAACCCGTGCTTGCTCGAACGGCTGCGGTAGTTCTGGCCGCTCAATGCAGCGGACTGGTCGTTGTCGTCGCGGTAAACATCCTTGGCATTGGCATTACTGTAGTAGTAGCCCGCCCGATATTCCCCTTTAAGGCCTCTGATTGCCGGGCTCCAGACCAGTTCAACCGGGAACATCGCGCCCCGGGTGCCGCTGCCGCTGAGCTTGAAGCCGTTGTTGCGTTCGAGGTTCGACGGGTTTTGCTCGAAGGCGCCCACCTGGGCGTACAGCTCCGGGCTGAAGTTGTAGCGCACCCGCGCGGCCCATTGGCTGACGGGCCAGTTGTACCAGCTGTCGCCGACCCAGTTGCCGACCTGGGAGCCGCAGAACGCCAGGTTCTGGAAGTCGCAGGGGAAACTGTTGAAGTCCTCGCCTTCGCCGAAGCGCCCGGCCTTTACGTCCAGGGCACCGTCGAAGTACCTCTGTCTGATCCACAGCTGCGTCAGCCGCCAGGTCTGGCCACGGCCCCAGACTTCCTGGGCCGAAGTGAAACCACCAACGCGGGGATCGTTGATGCGGTCGTTGCTGATGTTGTTGCCGTGGCGTTCGGTGATGGTCAACTGGAACTCGGTGGCGTTCCAGCCGAGGATCCTGTCCAGGTCCAGATGGCTGCCGAAGGCGAACTGATCGCTGTAGCGCGCGCTGCGGTCGTGGTCGTAGCCGCCGTGCAGGTTGCTGCCCATTTCCCCGGTGTAGTCCAGGCTGAAGTCATAGCCGCGCTCGGCCAGCGCGCTGCGGGTGCCGTTCCAGTCGCCGAGCATCCATGGGGAGTCGGCGCTGAACATCGGCGTGGCCTGGACAGAGGCGGCGAGGGCGCACAACAGCGGTGCGGCGAGGAGTCGGAAAGCAGGGGGGCAGGGCATGAGATAGCGCTATCTTTTGATTGTTGAAAAAAACGGCAGATATCCCGGCGCTGGGAGTTCGCCAGGATTCTTCGGTAAATTCGGGGTGATTAAGCGTTTCAGCTTGGGGCGGGGAGGATATAGAGGATTGTTGGGGTTGGAAAGGCTGGAGGTTGTCAGGGTGTTTTGTGGGATTGGTAATAATCCTGTGTCGATTTTTCGGGCCTCATCGCTGGCAAGCCAGCTCCCACAGGGTTCAGCAGCGCTGCGGACACTGTGGGAGCTGGCTTGCCAGCGATTGGGGACTCCTCTGATCAGAAGGTCGTCCGCAGCCCCACCTCCACACTCCGCCCCGCAGCCGGCGCCACGTCCCGCAGGATCGAGCTGGCATAGCGCACGGTCTGGTCAGTCAGGTTTTCACCGCGGACGAACGCCAGCCATTCGCTTTCACCCACATTGAAGCGATACCCGACGCTGGCGCCCAAGGTGGTGTAGCCATCGGTACTGGTCTCGTTGGCCGGCTTGCGATGCTGTGATGCGGCGTGCTGCACATCGATCCGTGCCTGCCAGCGATCCAGATTCCACACCAGCCCGCTGTTCAGGCGCAGCGGCGCGATGCGCGGAAGGTCTTCGCCAGTGTCGAGGTTCCTGGCCCGGGTGTAGTCGCCGGACAGTTCCAGGGCGAAGCTGCCGTAACGGTTTTCCAGCAATTGCCAGCGGTCCTGCGCCTCGATGCCGTAGAAGCGCGCCCGTACGCCGCTGTACAGGTACTCGGGGATATCACCGTCGTCGTGGTCATGGTCATGATCGTCATCGCCATGGTCGTGGCCTTCGCGCAATTCGCCACTGGCCAGCAGGCCGATGTAGTTGCGGAAGTGGCTATAGAACACGCCGACGCTGCCTTTGTGGGTACCGTTGTCGAAACGCAGGGCAAGATCGCCGGAGATGGCTTTTTCCTTGGACAGGTTGGGGTCGCCCACTTCGTAGGCGCCGGTGGCGACGTGGGCGCCGTTGGCATACAGCTCGTAGAAGGTCGGAGCGCGTTCGGTATAGCCGAGGCTGGCGGCCAGGGACCAGATCGGTGTCAGTCGATAGACCGCGCCCGAGGACAGGCTGGCAGCCGTGAAGCTGCTGGCGCTGTCGGCTGCAGCGAAGCGCTCGTTGCCCTTGGCGTCCGGATCGACCCGGGTGTGCTCCAGGCGTCCGCCCAGGCTCAAGGCCAGGCGCTCGGTGGCCTGCCACTGCTCCAGGACGAACAGGGCGACGCTGTCGGTATCGGTCTGCGGGACGAAGGCTTCTTCGCCCAGGGCGGAGAATTCGTTGCGGTTGACCTGCGCGCCGATCACCCCTTCCAGCGGCCCCAGCGGCTGGTGACGGGCTTCGACCCGGGCCTCGTAGCCCTTGTTCTTGAAGGTGGTGTGGACTTCGCCTTCTTCGAGTTCGCTGTGCTTGTAGTCGGTGTAGCCGAGATCGACCTTCAGCGAACTGAACGGGCCTTCCAGGTCACGGATTTCCGAAGCGAAGCCGTAGTGGTCCTGCTCCATCGCCAGGCGCACGCTGGGCTCGGCCACCGAGCCGTAGTTGCCGTCGTAGCGGCTGTAGGACACGCCGGTGTAGCCATGCTCCCAGGTATAGGAACCGCCGACCGCGCCACCGTCCTGGCGACCGTCGCTGTTTTCCAGGCGATGGCGGCTGCCGGGCTCGTCGGCGTCACGCACCTTCGAACTGCGGGCGTAGCCGGGAATGCGCAGGTCGTTGAACTGCCGGCTGTTGGCGTCCAGGTGCAGGGCGAACTGCCCGTTGCCGGCCTCCAGTCTTCCTGCCGCGCTGCGTGTGGTATCGGCGCCGCCGTAGCGCAGTTCGCCGGCACCCTGGATACCTTCGATGGCCTCGGTCGGGATGCGATTGTCGAAGGTGTTGACTACGCCGCCGATGGCGTTGCCGCCATAGAGCAGCGCGGCCGGACCACGAACGATTTCCACCCGGTCGATGTTCACCGGATCCAGCGGCACGGCATGGTCGTAAGACAGTGACGATGCATCGAGGGCACCGACGCCATTGCGCAGGATACGAATCCGGTCGCCATCCAGGCCGCGAATGATCGGGCGGCTGGCGCCCGGTCCGAACCAGGTGGAGGACACGCCCGGCTCGCCATTGAGGGTTTCGCCGAGGCTGCCTTTTTGTTGCAGCAGCAGCCGGTCGCCTTCGAGCACGCTGCTCGGCGTCGCCAGTTGGGCGTTGCCCAGCGGATTGGCAGTGATCACCTGGGGCTCCAGTTCCAGGGCCTGGCTGGGCGACGACGCTAGCCAGAGCGCGACAGCGAGAGGAGAGAGCGGGTGGGGCAGGTAACGCATGGAGGGTCCTTGGCAGGTTATGAGTGGTTACACTATAACATTGCAATAATGTCCATTTGTAATCCACCTGGAAGACCACCCCGCGGACTAGACTGTCTGGAGCATTGCCCCGCTGCACAAAGGGGCCTAAGGTGCGCACCTTCGTTTGGCTGGAGCACTGGCATGACCGCCACTGACAAGAACCCGCTGCATGGCGTGACCCTGGAACAGATCCTCAATGCCCTGGTGGCCCGCTACGAATGGTCCGGGCTGGCGCAGCGCATCGATATTCGCTGCTTCAAGAGCGATCCGAGCATCAAGTCGAGCCTGACCTTCCTGCGCAAGACGCCGTGGGCACGGGAAAAGGTGGAAAGCCTCTATCTGAAGATGCTGCGTGACATCAAGCGCGAGCAGTAGGCGCATGAGTGCAAAGGGCTGGACCGGTGCCGCGGCGGTGCTTGGCTGGTTCGGGCTGACGGTGCAGTTGTACCTGATCCTGATCGCCCGCTGGCAGGGCGACGCCAGCCTGCTGGGCGGGCTGGTGAATTTCTTCGGTTTCTTCACCGTGCTCAGCAACATCCTGGTTGCCACCGTACTGACCGCGGATGCCTTCGGGCGTGACGCTTCGGCACGGCGTTTCTGGCTGGCGTCTTCGGTGGTGTCCGGTGTGTTGGCGAGCATTCTGTTCGTGGCGATCGCCTACAGCCTGCTGCTGCGCCATCTTTGGCAGCCCCGGGCTGGCAATGGGTTGCCGACGGGCTGTTGCACGATGTGATGCCGCTGCTGTTCGCGCTGTATTGGTGGCGGCGGACGCACAAGGGCGCCTTGCGCATTGGCCATGTGCTGGCCTGGTCGGCGTATCCGCTGGTGTATTTCGGCTATGTCCTGCTGCGCGGGCAGATGATCGGGTTCTACCCGTATCCGTTCATCGATGTCGCCGCGCTCGGCTACGAGCAGGTGCTGCTCAATGCGCTGGTGATGCTCGCGGCGTTCATGCTCCTGGGCCTGTGCGTCGTCGGCCTGGACCGCTGGCAGGGAAAGTGCCGGGGCCAGGCCTGAGCGCTATTACTCCTCGTCGTGCGGATCGAGGCGCCAGTAGGCGGCGGCCTTGAGGCGATCGTCGGCTATGCCTTTCTCTTCAAGCAGCAGCGCCTTGGCCTTGCGGGTCAGGGCCTTTTCCAGGGCAACCCAGGCGTACAGGTCGCCGCCCGGCAATTGCAGGCCGGCCAGCACGTCCAGCACCGACTGCTTGTGCCGTTCGACCCAGATCACCTCGACATCGGCCTTGCTCGGCAGCGCCTGGCGTTCATGCTCGTCCTCGATTTCCACTACCACCAGCACCTTGCGTCCGGCGCCGAGTTCTTCGAGGCGCCGGCCAATGGCCGGAATCGCGGTCTCATCGCCCACCAGCAGGTAGCTGTCGAAGATATCCGGCACCACCAGCGAGCCCCGTGGGCCGGCGATATTCAGCCTGTGGCCGGGTTTGGCCTGGGCCGCCCAGGTCGATGCAGGGCCATCGCCGTGGAGAACGAAGTCCAGGTCCAGTTCGTTGTTGACCAGGTCGATACGGCGCGGGGTGTACTCGCGCATGGTCGGCTTGATGCCGTCCTTCGGCAGGTCGAGGGCATCCATGGCCGCCTGCTCTTCGGCGTTGTTGGCGAACAGCAGCTTGACGTGGTCGTCGCTGCCCAGGCTGACAAAGCCCTGCAATTGCTCGCCGCCAAGGGTGACGCGGCGCATGCGCGGGGTCAGGTCGACCACCTTGAGTACCGTCAGTTGACGGTGCTTGATCGGGTGCATGACGCGGTGGATGGTGTTTTCGCTCGAAGTCATTCGGATGGCTCCTGGGAAGGGGAGGTGAGAGGTCCGGCAACGATGGCTTTCGCGGTTTCATTGAGCAGGTGGCGTACCCGCTCTATTTCTTGTGGGTTCCAGCGCCCGCTGTGCATCTGCAGGGCATGGCGCAGGTTGTGTACGGCTTCGTGGATCTCCGGCGGCCGGTCATGGCCGCGCAACGAGCGCTTGCTCACTTCGATGCGGGTGCGCACGCCATCCAGGGCCACAGCCTGTTCCTTCAGTGATTCGCGCCCGGCCTCGGTGGCCTGGTAGCGCTTCTTGCTGCCATGGACTTCGCCAATGATCAGCTCGCTCTCTTCAAGGAAGGTCAGGGTCGGGTAGATGACGCCGGGGCTCGGGCTGTAGTTGCCGTCGAACAGGGCTTCGATCTGGCGGATCAGGTCGTAGCCGTGGCAGGGCTGCTCGGCCAGCATGGCCAAAAGCAGCAGTTTCAGATCGCCCGGGGCGAAGACCCGCGGGCCCCGGTCGCCGCGCTCGCGACGACGCTCGAAGCCTTCGGGCTCGCGGTGGGAAGAGTGGTGATCGCGCATGGGAGGGGCTCCTGGTTGCTTGCGATATGTCTCAAGATATTACTCAAGATATATCTTATTGCAAGCCCAGGTGCTGAAAGGTGTGTTGAAGCAAAGGGCCTCATCGCTGCAAGCCAGCTCCCACAGGGTCAGCACAAACCTTCAGTCTTGTGCAGTACCTGTGGGAGCTGGCTTGCCAGCGATAGGGCCCTTAAGAGCAACAAAGATCTAATGTGCCTGGGTAACACTCGCCCCAGGCTCCGCCGTCAACGGCACCGCGCACTGCGTATTGCCACCCGGCTTGAGATACGGCAGCAGCATTGGCGCCATGCCCTTGAGCACCTGCACCGGCAGCGCCGAGGTGAATTTGAACGACTCTGCGGCGCGCCCCGGCACGAACGCCGTCAGCGTGCCGAAATGGTTGTCGCCCAGGTAGAACACGAAGGTCGCAGTGCGATTGAGCGAACGCGAGCCGATCAGCCGGCCACCGGCACCGAAGCTTTCGATCCGGTTGTCACCGGTCCCGGTCTTGCCGCCCATGGTCAGTACGGTGCCGTCATCCAGCTTGAAGGTCCCCGAGACCCGCCGCGCCGTACCGGCATCCACCACCTGCGACAGCGCCCCGCGCAAGGCCCGGGCCACTTCGACGGACAGCACCCGCTCGCCGCGGTCCGGATCCCCGGCCAGGCTCACTTCATAAGGCGTTCCTGCAGCGAAATGCAGGGTATCGATGCGCAACACTGGCAAACGCACGCCATCGTTCTGGATGATCCCGATCAACTCGGCCAATGCCGCCGGGCGGTCGCCGGAGCTGCCGATGGCGGTGGCAAGCGAGGGCACCAGGTGGTCGAAGGGGTAGCCGACCCGCTTCCAGCGCTGGTGGATATCGAGGAAGGCTTCGACCTCCACCAGGGTGCGGATGCGGCTGTCGCGTGCGCCCTTGTGCTTGCTCTTGAACAGCCAGCCATAGACTTCCTGGCGCTCGAAATGGCTGGCCAGGGTCGCTTCCTGGAAGCTGGCGCTGGGGTGCTTGAGCAGGTAGCCGACCAGCCACAGGTCCAGCGGGTGCGACTTGGCGATGAAGCCCTGGTCGGGCAGGTCGTACTTGCCGGGGCCGTAGGCGGCGTAGAGGATTTCCAGGCGCTCGTCGCTGAGCGGGTCCTTTTTGCCACCGGCCGGCTTGGCGACCACGCCTTCCTTCTTCATATGGGCGCGGACGAAGGCGTTGAAGGTGGCCTGGTCGGCCTCCGGGAACAGGTAGCGGTGCACTGCGGCCAGGCGGATCGGCGTGACCCTCAGCCCGTCAAGGAAGGTGTCGAGCCGTTCCTGGGAGGTCTTGCGCTGGTATTTTTTCCAGAACCGGCGCAGGAAATCGGTGCCTTCGCGGTCGGCGAAGCGCGCCAGGTATTCCTGGCGCCGTGGTTCGGCATCGTCCTTGAGCAGGGCCGTGCTGTTGCCCGGCGCCTGGTAGGTGCTGTAGCGCACCAGGTCGCGCATCAGGCGAATGAACGGCAGGTTGATCGACTCGCGCAGGGAGTCCTTGAGGGTCGGGATGCGCCCGTTGTCTTCCTTGCGGAAGTTGTTGAACACATGCAGCCCGCCGCCGGTGAAGAAAGCCTCGCCAGGACTGGCCGAGTATTTGCGCTCAAGCGCTGCGTCGAGCATTGCGTTGATGTCGCGGTCCTTGTTCTGGATCAGCCAGTCGATGGACCAGCGAGTGATGAAATCGACATCGGCCACTTCGACTTTCTTCAGTTCCGCGACCGACATCTTGCCGTAGCGGTCATGCAGCTCGGAAATGATCTCCAGGTAGCTGGTCAGCACCCGCAGCTTGGCAGTGGAGCCCAGTTCCAGCTTGCTGCCTTCGTTGATATCGAAGGGCTGGTCGGTGCTGTCGGTCTGCACCCGCACCCGCGAGCCGTCGGCGGTGCGCTCCATGAGGGTGAAGCTGTAGCGCACCTGGGTGGTACTGGTGGGTGTCAGCAGGCGCTCGCCGAACAAACCCATCTTCGCCGCGAACTCCGGATTGGCGAGGTCGCGCAGGTATTGGCTGATCTGCTCCTGTAGGTCCGATTGCAGGGTACTGGTGGCCGACAGATCGAGGCGGTCGAGGTCGTACAGCGGTCGGTTGAGCATGCTCGACAAGCGGCTGCGGGCCACGCTGATGCCCTTGTTGGTGACGATCGGCACGATGGTCGGCTGGGCCACCCAGTCGCGGTAGATGGCCTTGCTCGCCAGAGCCGCGTCGGCCAGCGGCTTGTCGATGATGTTGTTGGCGGCGAGCAGGCGGACATGGCTGTCGGTCAGGGTCGCCAGTTCGTTGCGGCCCTTGGACAAAAAATGCGAAGGCCGGCGCTGGGCGATCATCAGCGACAGCACCTGGCGCAGGGCCAGGCCACGGGCGGCAAGGGTGTCGGGGTCGGTGGCGGTGGACGACAGCAGGCGGTTGACCTCGGCGAAGTCGGCGCCATACCAGACCCGCAGGCCTTCGGCCATGCCGTGCACTTCGCCATGTCCGGGCACTGCCGACAGCGGCACGCTGTTGAGGTAGTCGCGAACGATGCGTTGGCGTGCTTCCAGGGTTTGCGGGCCGTCCTGGTAGGCGCGCACGCTGGCGGAAATCATCTGGCGAATCTTCTCGGCGCCGGACACGGTCAGGCCGTCCGGCGAATGGCGGTATTTTTCCAGTTGCGTGGCCAGGGTACTGCCGCCCGCCGACTGGCCGGGCAAGGCCAGGTACTTGGCGACCTGGGTGTAGGCCGCCTTGGCGAAGCGTGGCCAGTCCACGGCCGGGTTGGCATTGGGGTCATTGGGGTCGAGCAGGTCGCGGTTTTCGATGAACAGCAGGCTGTGCACCATCACCGGCGGGATCGAGGCGAAGTCGGGGTAGAGATGCTGGGGGTACTGGTACTGGTAAAGCACGCTGCCCTTGCAGTCGGTGATGCTCAGGCCGCTCTGGATCTTCTCGGTATAGGGTACGAAGAAGCCGTGGTTGACGTAGTCCATCAGTGCCGGGAGAAGCGCGTCTGTTCCACCACCACGTAGTCCCGCTTCAGCAGGCGCGGGATGAACTCGCCGAGGGCGCTGTAGCCAAGGCGCTTGTCGAACGGGCCTTCACCCGGATAGACGATCGCATCGCTTGGCCCCTTGTGCATCGAGTAGCTGAGGGTGGCGGCGAAGCGGCTGAATTCCCGGGACTGGATGGCCGAGGTCTGCATTTCCTTGGCTGCCGCATAGGCCAGCAGGGCCAGGGTAACCAGCACGATCAGGAACAGCAGCCACCACAGCAGGCGCAGCCGGGAACGACGCGGAGGCGGTGGTGGGGACGGCGGTACTTCCGATTGCTCGGCGGCTGCGAGGTTACTGCCGTTATCGGAGTGCCACTGTGCGCCCATAGTCTTAAGCCTGATTTCGTTATTTCTCTTGCTTTGTCTGAAGCTTAGACGCTGGTCGCAGGCGGAGCGGAAATTGTTGAGTGTCGTCGGTTATTTCCTAAGTGGCAGTAGGAAATATCCCGTTATGCCGCTTTGGCAGTTGGGCTGCGATGTGTCGGACTAGGGTGATGGCCTGTCTCTCACCTCAAACGGAGATCGAACCCATGCCCACCTTGAAACGCGAGCTTGGCGAACGCCACGTACGCCTGATCGCCCTGGGCGCCTGTATCGGCGTCGGCCTGTTCCTCGGCTCGGCCAGGGCCATCGAGATGGCCGGGCCGGCGATTCTCCTGGCCTACCTCGTTGGCGGCCTGGTAATCCTGGTGATCATGCGTGCGCTCGGCGAGCTGGCCGTGCACAACCCGGTAGCCGGCTCGTTCAGCCGCTATGCCCACGACTACCTTGGTCCGCTGGCGGGGTTTCTCACCGGCTGGAACTACTGGTTCGCCCTGATGGTGATCTGCGTCGCGGAAATCAGCGCGGTGGCCATCTACATGGACGTCTGGTTTCCCGACACACCGCGCTGGCTGTGGGCGCTCGCGGCGCTGGCCAGCATGGCCGCGATCAATCTGCTGGCGGTGAAGGCCTTCGGCGAATTCGAGTTCTGGTTCGCCCTGGTCAAGGTGATCACCATCCTGGGCCTGATCCTGGGTGGGGTCGGCATCATCGCCTTCGGCTTGGGCAACGACGGCGTGGCAACGGGCATCGCCAATCTTTGGCGTCACGACGGTTTCATGCCCAAGGGCCTGGAAGGCGTGCTGATGTCGCTGCAACTGGTGATGTTCGCCTACTTCGGCACCGAGCTGATCGGCCTCACCGCGGGCGAAACCAGGCGCCCGGAAACCACCATTCCCCGTGCCATCGGTTCGATGTTCTGGCGGGTGATGCTGTTCTATGTCGGTGCGTTGTTCGTCATCCTGTCGATCTATCCGTGGCACGGGATCGGCAGCGGCGGCAGCCCTTTCGTGCTCACCTTCGAGCGCCTGGGAATTCGCACGGCGGCGGGGCTGATCAATTTCGTGGTGATCACGGCGGCCTTGTCGGCCTGCAACGCAGCGATCTTCAGCACCGGGCGGATGCTCTGCGCCCTGGCGGAGAAGGGTCAGGCGCCGGCGCTGTTCGGGCGTACCACGGCGAGCGGAGTGCCGCGCAATGCTCTGCTGCTGTCGCTCGCCGTGTTGCTGCTGGGTGTGCTGGGCAATTACCTGGTACCGCAGCAGGTGTTTCTCTGGGCTACGGCCATCGTCACCTTCGGTGCGATCTGGACCTGGGCGGTGATCCTGCTGGCGCAGCTCAGGTTTCGGGCCGGGTTGAGCCCTGAAGAGCATGGGCGGCTGGGCTATCCGATGTGGCTGTGGCCGTGGAGTTCGTACCTGGCCCTGGCGTTTCTCGGGCTGGTGCTGGGGGTGATGGGATATTTCGGGGAGTTGCGGATGGCTTTGTATGTGGGGCCGGGGTTTCTGCTGGGGCTGGCGGGAGTCTATTACTGGCTGAAGAATTGATGGGGACCGCTTTGCGGTCCTTCGCGGGCAAGCCACGCTCCTACAGGAGATCGCGTTCCAAGGTAGGAGCGTGGCTTGCCCGCGAAGGGCCGCAAAGCGGCCCCAAAACGCTCACGCAGCCCTGACTGGCACAACGCGGGTCAACTGCTTGTTCCAGTCCAGCCACAACGCCAGCCCCATCATCAACCCGAGCCCCAGCAATGCGGTTACCACTTGCATCGCCCAATGATCCCCCGCCAGCGCATTGCCCATGTCGGCCAACGGCGCCAGCAGCACGCCAAGGCAGAACACCTCCAGCGAATACCTGCCCATCCGGCAACTCTGCCGCGCCAGCCAGGTTTCCACCCACGGCCCGGCCGGCAGCAGCTTCGCCGTGCAATAGGCCAGCGCCAGGAAATGCAGCAAGCGCGCCGGCGACAGGTTGGTCTTGCTGATCGGATACAACCACTCCGCCAGCCACTTCGGCATCACCGCGTCATGCACCTCGGGCCAGCGCCACGACAGGGCAATCGCGGCACACAGCACCAGGTAGATCGCCGAGACAACGAACAACGGCTGCCGAAGCAATGGTCGCAGCTCCGGCGCCTGCTCGCGCTGCCCATTGATCGCCACCGCGCCGCCAAGAATGAACAGCAACTGCCAGGCCAGCGGGTTGAAGAACCATACCCCGCCTTCCTGCGCCGCCAGGTTCCACTGGAACATCGGCGCCATCAGGTACAGCGCGACCGACACCCCGACCACGTATTCCGCCTTCCTCATCAGCAACGGCAGCACCAGCGGCAGCCCGAGCAGCAGCAGGATGTACAGCGGCAGCGGGTCCATCAGGTTGGGCTTGAAGCGCAGCAGCAGTTCGTCCACCAGTGCCTGCTGCGGATTGCCGAGGAAATAGTAGAGGCCCATTTCCTGGATCATGTCGCGGGTTTCCACATGGTTGTTGGCGACGAAGACGATGCCCATCAACAACACCAGCAGGAAGATATGCACCACGTAAAGCACCCACGCCCGGCGCAGGATACGCACGCAGGCCACTACCCAGCCGTCGCGCAGCGCCACCTTGCCGTAGGCCAGCACCGCCGCGTAGCCGGCGAGAAAGACGAAGATCTCTGCGGCGTCGCTGAAGCCGAAATTGCGTACGGTCAGGTTGGCCAGCGGGTTGCCGGGAATGTGGTCCCAGAAAATGAAGACCAGCGCCAGGCCCCGGAAGAAGTCGATTCGATGATCGCGGGCATTGGTCATGCTGAAGGCTCGTGCGAAGGGTATTTCAGTAGAGGATCGAGCGCAGTGATCCCCGGTTCCGCGCCGTCGGTCATAACCGATCGACGGCGCGGAGGGTGGGCAGTTTCGACGGCGATTGCAACGGAGGGATGTTACTGAATGTCTCTCAGGCCGCCGCTTCGCTGTGCGGCTCGAAGCTGTCTGCCCGCGCCATGCGCCACATGCGCTGGTAGAACTCGCCGCTGACCTCGCCGCCCAGCAGTTCTCCCGGTTTGAGGAACACATGCAACTGGGAGAACAGCTTGATCTCGGTAGCCGACATGCGCCGCACCAGGTGCTTGGCCTCCAGTTGCGACGGATGATCGAGGCCGGCGGCGGCAAGCATTTCCGCCAGGGCCTTGAGGGTGTTGCGGTGGAAATTGAATACCCGCTCGGCCTTGTCCGGCACCACCAGGGCGCGCTGGCGCAGGCCATCCTGGGTGGCGACCCCGGTCGGGCATTTGTTGGTGTGGCAGCTTTGCGACTGGATGCAGCCGATGGCGAACATGAAGCCCCGTGCCGAGTTGGCCCAGTCGGCGCCGATGGCCAGGACGCTGGCGATATCGAAGGCGCTGACGATCTTGCCGCTGGCGCCGAGCTTGATCTTGTCGCGCAGGTTGAGCCCGACCAGGGTGTTGTGCACGAACAGCAGGCCCTCGCGCAGTGGTACGCCGATATGGTCGGTGAACTCCACCGGCGCCGCGCCGGTACCCCCTTCCTTGCCGTCGACCACGATGAAGTCCGGGAGGATGCCGGTTTCCAGCATGGCCTTGGCGATGCCCATGAATTCCCAGGGATGGCCCAGGCAGAACTTGAAGCCCACCGGCTTGCCGCCGGACAGCTCACGTAATTGCGCGATGAACTGCATCATCTCGATCGGCGTGGAAAACGCGCTGTGCCGTGACGGCGAAATGCAGTCCTCGCCCATCATGATGCCGCGGGTCTCGGCGATCTCCCTGGTCACCTTGTGCTTGGGCAGGATGCCGCCGTGGCCGGGCTTGGCGCCCTGGCTCATCTTGATTTCGATCATGCGCACCTGCGGGTCCCGGGCCTGGGCGGCGAAGCGCTCGGGGTCGAAACGACCGTCGGCGGTGCGGCAACCGAAGTAGCCGCTACCCAGTTCCCAGGTCAGGTCGCCGCCATGTTCGCGGTGATAGGGGCTGATACTGCCCTCGCCGGTGTCATGGGCGAAATTGCCCAGCTTGGCACCGAGGTTGAGGGCGCGAATGGCATTGGCGCTCAACGAGCCGAAGCTCATCGCCGAGATGTTGAATACCGAGGCCGAGTACGGCTGGGTGCACTGCGGCCCGCCGACAATCACGCGGAACGCGGTGGGGTCGGCCAGCGGCGCCGGGCGCATGGAGTGGCCGATGAACTCGAAGCCGGACTGATACACATCGATCAGCGTGCCGAACGGCTTGTCCGACTGCTCGTTCTTGGCCCGGGCATACACCAGCGAGCGTTGCGCCCGGGAAAACGGCAGGGCATCGCTGTCGGCCTCCAGCAGGTACTGGCGGATCTCCGGGCGAATGCCCTCGACCAGATAGCGGATATTGCCGAGGATCGGGTAATTGCGCCGCACCGCGTGGCGCTTCTGCAGCAGGTCGAACACACCGATCAGGCTCAGCACCCCGGTGGCCAGGGCGAACGGCCAGAGCCAGTCGTGCCGGAGGAAAGGCAGGCAGGCGAGGGTGAAGATGACGCAGGCAACGAAGAAGGCGTAGCGGCTCAGGAGTGACAGGCTCATACGGTTTCCTTGTGGGGCACGTCAGGCAAGCCGTAAACCATATAGCGGATGTGGAATTGTATCCAGTCACATGCCCCGGATCAGACGCTCCCGCAGCAGGCTTTCATCTTGCCCATCCACCTCCGGCCACAGTTGCACCGTCCCCGCCACCAGCGCCGCCAGCGGCACGCCATTCCGATACAGCAAGCGGTTGCCCGCCAGCGCCGGGACCTTGCTGCCGGGCAGCAGGCTGCCGCTGAGGTTCAGCGGGTCGCTGCCGCTGACCACCACCAGGCTGCCATCCAGCGGCCTCCGCCGAACCCCGCGCAGCACCGCAATGGCCTCCGGCAAGGCGAACTGCTCCCCGGCCAGTCCGCTGACGAAGCGCCCGCCGCGGATCTCTCCACGGGCTTCGAGACGGTGGAACGTGCGCAGCAGTTCGCGCCAGCTCGGCAACCAGTCGGCCTCGCGCTCCAGCAGGCGCCAGAACACCACGCCGTAGCGGCGCAGCAGCACGCGGGCGACATGTTCATGGGTGTCCTCGCGCTCGGCGCTGCCCCGACGCAACAGGGCCCAGCGCCCGGCATCATCCATGCCGCCGAACAGTGGCCCGCGTCCGCGCCGGCTGCCGTGGGCCTGGCGCTTGCTGGCCGGCGTGATCAGCGCGCGCAATCCGGCAAAGCTGTCGGCACTGACCAGCCCGGCGGCAACCAGCTCCTGCAAGGCGTTCTCCAGTTCGGTGGGAAGCAGCCGGGCCTCGTCGCGCAGTTCGTCGAAGAACAGCGCGCCATACTGGCTCAGCGCGGCATGCACCTTCTGCGCGCGAGGCGACAGGGCGTCGAAGTCGAACGCTGGCCCGAGCCCCTGCCAAAGCCCCAGGCGACTGCGCGGCAGCAATACCAGCGGCGTGCTGCGCAAGGTGCTGGCCGCCACTTTGGCCGAAGGCCCGAGCCGGGCCCAGGCGAACTTGCCGGCGCGGCAGGCTTCGTCCAGCCAGCGCGGGTTGTAGTCGCTCAGCCGTGCCGGCAGCAAGTCGCTTTCCCAGGAGCCGGCTGCCGCCGCGTAGCCTTCGAACTGTTCCAGCACTTCGCCCAGCGCCGCGTTGCCTTGCAGGCGTGCGCTCGTGGACAGGTGCTGCCAGTCGAAGAGAAAACGCATGAAGTCCTGCAGGCTGACCGGTTCGATCTCGCGGCGCAGGCGCTTGATGGTGTAGCGATGGATGCGCGCCAGCAGATGGCGTTCGCACCATTGTTCATCGGGTTGGTCGGGGTGGAACCGGCCGCGCAGCACATAGCCTTCGCCTTCCAGCCGGGCCAGGGCCTGGTTCACCGCAGACAGCGGCAGATGCAGCGGCGCGGCGATCTGCGGCGCTGTCAGCGGGCCGAAGGCGCCGAGGCGGGCGCGGATCAGTTCGAGGGCGGCGCTGTCCGGGTCGATGACCTCATCGAAGCCCGGCAGCAGGGGCACCGCGGGTTTGACGCTGGACCCGGGATAGACAGCCAGCAACAGGTTTAGTCGCTCCCGCGCCAGCCACAGCCCGGCAACCCGGCAGGCACGCCCCGCCCTGGCAAGCGCGTCCAGCCACTCTGCCCAGCCCGGGTTGGCCGCCACCTCTTCGGCGCTGATCGCCCCCAGGGTCATCAACGCTTCATGCATCTCGTCGTTGCCGTTCGGCGTCGGCCAGGCCTCCGTCGCCACGGCGGCAATCGCATCGCGGTCCAGCGCGCCCAGTTCATCGCCGCTTTGCGGCTCGCTCCAGCGCCGGTTGAGCACGGCCTGGGTGCGCCGTTCTTCCAGCGGTGCATCGTCGAGAAAGGCATAGGGCCGGGCATTGAGAATCGCCGCGGCCAGCGGCGAGGGCGCCGGCAGGTCGCGGCACACCAGGCGGATAGCGCCGCTTTCGATACGCCGCAGCAGGGCCAGCCAGCCTTCGGCGTCCATGGCGTCGTGCAGGCAGTCGTCGAGGGTCTGCTCCACCAGCGGGTGATCCGGCACCTCGCGTTCTCCGGCGATATTTTCCAGACAGGCGAGTTGGTCGGGGAACACCGCCGCGGTCAGGTCTTCACTGCGCATGCGCTGGATCTGCGGGGCGATGCGCTTGCCGCCGGCAAAGCGCGGCAGGGCCAGGGCAACCCCGGCGTTCCAGCGCCAGCGCACGCCGAACAGCGGCGCATCGAGCAGCGCCTGGATCAGGATGTGCTCGGCCGTGGCACTGGGCAGGTAATGCCAGACCTCTTCGAGGGGAAAGCTATGGCCGGCCGATAGCGACAGGATGATCGCGTCCTCGCTGGCCGCCGCCTGCAATTCGAAGTTGAAGGTGCGGCAGAAACGCTTGCGCAGGGCCAGGCCCCAGGCGCGGTTGATGCGGCTGCCGAACGGCGAGTGGATGATCAGCTGGGTTCCGCCGGATTCGTCGAAGAAACGCTCCATCACCAGGGTGTCCTGGGACGGCAGGGCGCCGAGCACCTGGCGGGTGCGGCCCAGGTAATCCAGCAATTGCCCGGCGCTGTCGGGGCCGAGGCCGAGCGTGGCGGCGAGCCAGTCGAGCAACGGTTGTTCACGGCCGCCGCTGTCTTGCAGGCGCTGGTCGATCTCCGCCTGCAGGCGGGCCACGGCACGCGACAGGTCGTCGCTGCGTCCCGGCGCTTCGCCAAGCCAGAACGGAATGTTCGGTGGCAGGCCCGGGCGTCCTCGACCCGCACCTTGCCCGGCTCGACCCGCAGGATGCGGTACGAGGCGTTGCCGAGCTGGAAGATATCGCCGGCGATGCTTTCCACGGCGAAGTCCTCGTTGACGCTGCCGATGTTCAGCGCCTGGGGTTCCAGGAGCACGGCATAGTCGGCGTTGTCGGGGATGGTGCCGCCGCTGGTCAGGGCGGTCAGTTGGCTGCCGCGGCGGCCACGCAATTCGCCGCTTACCGCATCGCGATGGAGATAGGCGCCGCGCACGCCCTGGCGGCCGCTGTAGCCCTCGGCGAGCATGCGCAGCAAGGCCACGTAGTGTTTTTCATCCAGCCCGGCGTAGGGCTGGGCGCGACGGAAACAGTCGAGCAACGCCTGTTCCGGCCAGGGCTGGCAACTGACCTCGGCAATGATCTGCTGGGCCAGCACGTCCAGCGGCGCGCGGGGGATCACCACCTCGTCCAGTTCGCCACGGCGCACGCAGTCGAGCAGGGCCACGCACTCGATCAGGTCGTCGCGGCTGATGGCAAACAGACGGCCCTTGGGCGTGCCTTCCACGTGGTGCCCGGAGCGCCCGACCCTTTGCAGGAAGGCGGCGATGGAGCCCGGCGAAGCAATCTGGCAGACCAGTTCGACCTCGCCGATATCGATGCCCAGTTCCAGCGAGGCGGTCGCCACCAGCACCTGCAGCTCGCCGCGCTTGAGGCGTTGCTCCGCCTCCAGGCGGGCTTCCTTGGCCAGGCTGCCATGGTGCGCGGCCACGGCTTCGCGACCGAGGCGGTCGCTCAGATGGCGGGCCAAGCGCTCGGCCAGGCGCCGGGTATTGACGAAAACCAGCGTGGTGCGATGCTCGCGGGCGAGTACGGCGAGGCGGTCGTAGACACTGTCCCAGACATCGTTGGCCATCACCGCGCCCAGCGGTTGCGGCGGCAGTTCAATGGCCAGGTCGCGCTTGCGGGCATGGCCGATATCGACGATAGCGCAGGGGCGCCCGGCGCCGACCAGGAACTGCGCGACACGCTCCAGCGGACGTTGCGTGGCCGACAGGCCGATGCGCCGCAACGGCCGTTGGCACAGGGCTTCCAGGCGCTCCAAGGTCAGGCTCAGGTGGCTGCCGCGCTTGTTGCCGGCGATGGCGTGGATTTCATCGACGATGACCGTGTGCACGGTCTGCAAGCCTTTGCGCCCGGATTCGGAACCCAGCAGCACATACAAGGACTCGGGGGTGGTCACCAGGATATGCGGGGCCTGCCGGCGCATCGCCGTGCGTTCTTTCTGCGGCGTGTCGCCGGTGCGCACGGCGGTACGGATGTGCGGCAGCGGCAGGCCGTCGCGTTCCAGTTCGGCGCTGATCCCTGCCAGCGGGTTCTGCAGGTTGATCTGGATATCGTTGGACAGCGCCTTGAGCGGCGAAACGTAGACCACCAGGGTTTCGTCCGGCAACTGGCCGTGGTTGTCCAGGCCCTGTTCGAACAGTTCGTCGAGCACGGCAAGGAAGGCGGTGAGGGTCTTGCCGGAGCCGGTGGGCGCCGCCACCAGCAGCGACCGGCCAGCCTGGATCAGCGGCCAGGCGCGGGCCTGGGCGGCGGTGACCGTGGCAAAGCTGCGGCGGAACCAGCTGCGCACGGCCGGGTGAAAGGCGTCCAGTACCGGATGATCGAGGGCAGGAAGATTCATTCGCTGTTTATGCGGCCTTTGTTCGGTGCTTGCAAGGTGCCACTGGTCAGTTGTGGCAGGGGCATGGGATCCTTGCGCGTCTTTCTATCGTTGTGAGCTGTTTCCATGAGCAAGACCATCCGAATCGCCGCCGCCCTGTTGATCGACCCGCGCGGGCAGACCCTGCTGGTGCGCAAGCGCGGCACCCTGGCGTTCATGCAGCCCGGCGGCAAGATCGAGGCGGATGAAGCGCCGGTGAGCGCGCTGGCCCGGGAATTGTTCGAGGAACTGGGGTTGCGCATCGACGAAGCGCAGGCCAATTATCTCGGCAACTTCAGCGCGCCGGCGGCGAACGAGCCGGGGTTCGAGGTGGTGTGCGAGCTGTTTCGGGTGGAAACCAGTGCCGAGGTAGTGCCGGCTGCGGAAATCGAAGAGGCGGTGTGGGTGGATGGCGTGAGTGCCGGGGCGTTGGAACTGGCGCCGTTGACCCGGGATTTGATCCTGCCGCTGTATTGTGGTGACTAAACCACCATCGCTGGCAAGCCACATGCGATCCCTGTGGGAGCTGGCTTGCCAGCGATGAGGCCCTGAAGAACAACAAAGAACCCACTGCAAAGGAGTGCACCCGATGATCCCCCTCAACGACTGGCTGCTGTTCACCGGCGCCGCCCTGCTGATGGTCCTGACCCCGGGGCCGAACATGATCTACCTGATCTCCCGCTCCATCTGCCAGGGCCGCATGGCCGGGGTGACGTCCTTGCTCGGTGTGGTCGCCGGCTTCCTGATCCATATGACCGCCGCAGCCATCGGCCTGACCGCGCTGTTCATGGCCGTGCCCCTGGGCTACGACCTGCTGCGCTGGGGCGGCGCAGCCTATCTGTTGTGGATGGCCTGGCGGGCCGTGAAACCCGGCGCCCGTTCGCCCTTCGAACCCCGCGAACTGGCACCGGACTCGCCGCGCAAGCTGGTGTTGATGGGCTTCCTGACCAGCCTGCTGAATCCCAAGGTGGCGATGTTTTACCTGTCGATCCTGCCGCAGTTCATCACCCCGGAACACGGCTCGGTGCTGGCGCAGAGCCTGATCCTCGGCATCACCCAGATCAGCGTGAGCTTTACCGTCAACCTGCTGATCGCCCTGTTCGCCGCCGGCATTTCCGCCTGGTTCATGCGCTATCCGCTGTGGCTGATGCTGCAGCGTTATGTGATGGGCTTCGTCCTCGCTGCCCTGGCGCTGCGCCTGGTGCAGGAGCAGCGCAAGCTGGCCTGAGCCTCAGCGCACGGCACTGACGCCGTCGAGGGTGGAGAACGAAGTGTCCTTGGCGGTCAGCAGGAAATCGCGCATATACGGCGCATCGAGCATATCGGTGCGCACCGCCGCGTAGAGCGTGGCGAACAGCCCTTTCTCACCCAGGCGCTTGGCCTTCACATAGCCTCGCGAGCTGTATTCGTGCAGCGCCCAGTGTGGCATGCCGCAGACACCCCGGCCGCTGGCCACCAGTTGCATCATCATCACCGACAGTTCCGCGGTGCGCACCTGCGCCGGCTCGACGTCCGCAGGTTCGAGGAAGCGGGTGAAGATGTCCAGGCGATCACGCTCCACCGGGTAGGTGATCAGGGTTTCCTTGGCCAGGTCTTCCGGTACCACGTAGGGTTTGCTGGCCAGGGGTGCTGGTTGGCCACGGCGAGCATGGCCTCGTAGGTGAACAGCGGCACGTAGGTGATGCCGGCCAGGTCCAGCGGGTCGGAAGTCACTACCAGGTCGAGGTCGCCGCGGGCCAGGGCCGGTAGCGGGGCGAAGGCGAAGCCCGAGGCCAGGTCGAGTTCGACTTCGTGCCAGGCATCGCGGAACTGGTCGATGGTCGGCATCAGCCACTGGAAACAACTGTGGCATTCGATAGCCATGTGCAGGCGCCCGGCGGTGCCGCCGGCCAGGCGGGCGATATCCCGTTCGGCGCCGCGCAGCAACGGCAGGGTGGCATCGGCCAATTGCAGCAGGCGCAGGCCGGCGCTGGTGAAGCGGATCGGTTTGGTCTTGCGCACGAACAGCTGCATGCCCAGGCGTTCTTCCAGCTCCTTGAACTGGTGCGACAGCGCCGATTGGGTCAGGTGCAGGCGCTCGGCGGCTTCAACCAGGCTGTCGGCTTCGCGCAGGGCGTGCAGGGTTTTCAGATGGCGGATTTCCAGCACCCGGCATTCTCCATGAGAAATCTTTAAGGAAAACAGAATGCCGGTGAGTTTGTCTCATGCAGCGCCGGCTGTCGACCGGCGCTGCCCGAACGGCTATTGCGAGGCCGGCTGACGGAACAGCTCGGCGAAGTGCTTTTTCGCCATCGGCCGACCGATATCACCGCGCCAGATACGCTCGGCGCCCTCGCCCTGGGCCAGTTGCCATTGCAGGCCGAGACGGCGCTGCTCGGCAATCTTCAGGTGGGCCTTGGTGAAGCGCTCGAAGCCCGGGGTCTGGTTCTGGTAGTGGAAATGCGCATACCACAGGCTGTAGGGCTGGCCCTGGGTCAGGTCGCGGATCTCGTACTCCAGAAGGAAATCCGGTTGCCCATCGATGCGCTTGGGCAGCTTGGTCAGGGTGCCGATCTTGCGAATATCCACGGCTTTTTGTTCGAGCAGGTAATCGAGGACGCCTTCGTTGGGTGTCTTGCTCGTCAGCGACTGACGGATGCGCAGGGCGCGCCCGGTGCTGACCAGATCGTCGGCCTTGCGCCGCAGCATGTCGAGCAGTTCGGCTTGTGGAGCCTGCTCGGCAATACGCTCGGCGCGTATCCGCAGCTCGTTGGCTTCGCTGAGGAACAGGTGCTCCAGGTTGCGTGGCAGCATGTTGCTGCGAGCATAGCTTTCGATCTTTTCCTGATAGGCGGGCAGCTTGTCCAGGCGCTCGCGGGCTTCGCGCAGCAGGCGCTCGAGGTCCACCGGCGTGCCTGGCTTCGCGTTGTTCGGCTCATCGAGCCGACGCCAGCGTCCGGCTTTTCCAGGCACATAGACCTCGGTAGCGTTGTTGACCCGATTGATGGTCATGCGCCGTTGCGGGCCGCCAGCGTCTTCCTCCACGCCGATGAAGAACTGGTTGTCCTCGGTCTCGAACAGCTTGCGTGCTACCGACGGGCCGCGTCCCGGTCCGGGTGCTGGCTTCGTGACAGGCTCGGGGATCTTCTGTTTCCAGCGCTCGGCAACTTCGCTGATCGATTGCAGATGCTCCAGCAGCGGCTCGACGAAATCATGGTCGAAGCAGTGCGAGTAGCTGGTGGACCAAGCCCGAAGGTTATAGCTGTAGCGCTCGAAGGTATCGATGCAGGCTTCCAGCATGCGCTTGCGCTGCTCGCCGCTGCTGCGTACCGCCGGCAGATGGAAAAGGTTGTTGAGGCTGCGATCCACCTCGGTTCGCGCCTGCGCCACGGGGATCTGCAGGTAGAACCAGGATTCGTCGGTGGCGGTTTCATAGCGGTTGATCACTTCCAGGTAGTTGCGCACCTTGAGGATGTCGCAGGTCGCCTGGTTGAAGTTGTTGCGTGCGTAGGCGATATCCTCGGCAACCTTGGCTTTTTGCGTGGCATTGGTGATGCGCTTGCTCCAGGTCTCGATGGCATGGGTGTAGTTGGCCACGGCCTGGAGCTTGCCCAGCACCTGGATCCGCAGGACCTTGCGCCGCTTCATGATCTCCAGGTGCCTGGAAACCTCGGTGGCAGGTGTGCTGGCGGTCTGTTCAACGAGCCGGTCGACCTGGTCGAGGATCTCCGTGGCGCTGCGCTTGACCCCGTTGAGTTCGTTGGCCAAGCGATTGACCTGCAGCCAGGCGACCCGGCTCATCAGGTCGCGGGCGCGGGTGCGGTTATTGCCGGCACTGAGCTGCGCCAGCTCCTCCAGCTCCGGATAGACCTTTTCGGCAATCTGCCGCTCGTAGGCGAAGTGGTTGGCCAGTTTCTCCGCCTGGCGATAGCGCTGGCCGTCGTCGGTCAGGCGGTTGAACAGGCGCTGGGCATCGGCCGTTTGCAGATTCAGGCGGTGCAGCTCGCGCAACTGGTAGTCGGTGCTGCTTTGCAGGGTACGCAGGCGGCGCAGCCCGGCATCCACCCACCAGCGCGGCAGGCGATCGCGGATTACCGTCGGCCACAGCGGATCGAGGCCATCGGCGATATGGCCGATCACGTTGCCGCCGCCATTGACCGGACTGACCACATTGACGCCGTAGAGCGCGCCATGGGTGTCCCACTGGCCGTTGTCGTCCAGGGCGATCGGCTGGCGGTAACCCTTGTCCTTGCCGAGCAGGCGCCAGGTATGCCGGCTTTCGTCGAACGTCACCTGGTACAGGCGACCGTGGTTGAGGATGAAGTCGCCCTGCTCGTGCCGGTAGATGTTGCGGTAGATACCCTCGCTGGCCGGGGCGACATCGGCCAGGGACAGCTCGCCGGCATATTCGTAGCCACTGAAGCGCTGCACCGCCGTGCGCCCGGCGATGCGCCCGGAGGAGAGACGGTCGAGCCCGTTGAGGCGGCGCTGGCGGGTGACCTGGCGCAGGGCGGCCGGGTTGACGCTGATGCCCGGCAGCAGGTCCATCACTCCGTCGAGCAGGCACATCAATACCCATTCCAGCTGCTGCAGGGCTTCCCCGTTGTCGCCACGCTGGAAGGCCGCCGCCGCCTCGTTGGCCGCCAGCCAGCCGTCGAAGGCGGCAACCAGGGTGCCGACGAAGGGCACCGCACCTAAGGCCATCTTGATGTAATTGAAGACCATGCCGCTTTCCAGGGCATGGCGCTCCATGAACAGGTCATGGCGCGAGCGTGACGAGGAGCGGTGGGCGACGATCAGCCGGCCCTTGTGCGCGTCGCACAGGTGGGCGGCCAGGGAGGTGGTCGCAGGCCATGCCAGGCCGATGGCGATGATGCCGTCGAACTGGCGAACGCAGGCCGCATCGATCCGGGCGAGATGTGCCGCGACATCACCGGCCAGCGCACGGCCGGCCAGGTACCGGGCCATGGAGGTATCGAAACACAGGCGGAACACTGCCCGGCGCGCGCTCTCCAGGCTGTCGAACTGGCGCAGGAACTGGCCGTCCGGGCTGTCCGGAAGATACAGCAGGGTAGTGTCGGCGTCGTGGATCAGGGTGATGCCGGACAGGCCGGCCGCATGGCCTTCGGTATCGTCACCACCGCTGGCCAGGAGCACTGGCACCAGGCTTACCTGCGGGCTGCCCATGTCGATGGCGGCATCGAGCAACGCCTTGCCCTGCTGATCGATGCGTTGCTGGCGCAGGGCGGCCTCGCCCTGGATGCGCAACATCAGGCGCAGCGGGTCGAGCAGGCATTGCTGGCGATACTCGGCGGCGAACGGCGACTCGCTGGTACTGCCCATGAAGGCCGCGAGGATCTTCTGTTCATAGCGCCCGGCCACATCAAGGTCGCTGACCAAGGTTTCCAGCCAGTCCTGGGTGATGCCGGCAAGAACCCGGGGATGCTCGGCGCCGGTACCGCCACTGACCAGCACGCGCATGAACAGCAGGCGCTGTTGCATGGGCAGATCGATGTTCTGCAGGGCCAGGTCTTCCAGGTACAGCCGGCTGCGCTCGCTGCTTGGGACGGTAATCAGTTTCGACGGCGTCCCCGGCGCGCCGGAGCCGGGCACCGGGTCGCGGCTGTAGGTGACGGTGTCCGGCAGATCGAGCTGCACCTGCACGTCGCTGCTCAGTGCGAAGGCCTCGCGCAGGCGCGCCGCAACCTGCCGCCGGGCGAACTCGCCGCGCAGGGGCAGGGCACCGGACAGGTAATTGCGCGAACGTTGCACGGCGGCCAGATAGTCCTCGATGAGCTGCTTGAGCTGCTGGCGCTCGCTGGCATCCAGACGATCGAGCCAGCCCGGGGCCTGACGCGCCAGGGCCAGCGTGCGGTGCTGTTCCAGCAGATGCTGTCGTGCCATGTCGCGGGCGGCATGGGTGGGCACCCGCAGTTTTTCCAGGGTGTCCTCGCGCAGGGCATGCAGGACGGGCTCCAGGGTTTCATCCGTGCTGACAGCCTGCAGCTCGCGCAGTGCCGCTTCGTACCTGGACAGTTGCCGGGCGAGGCTGTAATCGAAGGCATCTTCGGCCAGCGGCAGGATGCCAAGGCTGTGTTCGCCGGGCACGATCCTGAAGAATTCCCGTTCCAGCGCCTGGCGTGAGGCGAAGCCTTGCAGGCCGCCGCCTGCGCCCGGCCAGTAGAGCAATAGCGGCTGGGCGGCCGACAGCTGCCCTTGGTCATCGCTATGACCGATCAGCAAAACGCCTTCCAGCTCATGCACGCCGGGCTGGTCGTGGCGTTGCAGGTACAGCGTGGCGACGATCACCGGGTCCAGGCGCTGTACGGCCTGGGGCGCCAGCAGTACAGCTTCGAGCAGGGCGCGCTGGCCGGCATCCAGCAAGTTCATTGCCTGCTGAATATCCGCTTCGGCGCGCAGGCCGCTGATACGCGCCTGTTTCAGGGCCAGGTAGTGGCTGCTGGTGCGATCGGGCACCTGCGGTGCGAGCAGGGCCGAGGCGGCGGCGAAGCTGGCGGTTTCGGCGCCGGCCAGGGTGTCGAGGGCATCGAGCAGGCTGGCGGGCAATTGCCCGGCATTGGCATCGGCCAGGTTTTCGAAAGCGACGAGCTGTTGCTCGACCTTGGCCACCCGGGCGCTGAAGGGCAGGTCCTGGTACAGGGTGCCGAAGCTGTCGGCCAGCGATGACCCGGCATCGTCAAAGGCAGGCCGCGGCGGGGCGTCGGCCAGCAGGGGCGTATTCAGGCGCCAGCTATCGAACGCGAGGGCGGCTTCTGCGGTATCGGCGTCGAGACGACGCAAGCGCACCGCGCCGAGCAGGCGCTTGAAGGCGCTGTCCAGCGGCGCGGCAACGCTTTCGTGATCGATACCGAGGCAGTCGCGGAGCAGCCCGGGGTGTTGTAGCAGATGCCGCTCCAGCGCGTCAGCGCTGTCGAAGGCCTGCAACGTGGGGTTATGGCTGGGCAGGTAGAGCAGCTGCCCGGCGATGACCAGCGCGCCGGGCAGCGAACGCTGGCTGCCGGAGACCTGGCGGCCATGGGGAATCGTGGCGTGGCGGGTGTGCTGCAGGTCCGACAGCTGATCGACCGTCAGGCAGCCCTCGGCGAAGGCGTGGATGCAAGCGGCCTGGAAATGCTGGCGGAAGTGCCGGGCGGCGTCGGCCAGGCGACTGATGGCGGTGTGCGGGGCACGACCGCTCCAGTAGTCCTGCCACTGGCGGTCGCGTTCGTCGCGAGTCTTCGCGGTATCGATGGTAGGAACGTCGCGCAGCAGCTCCAGCAGGCGCCGGTGGCTGCGCTGCAGGGTGCGGCTGGCATCGAGAAACAGGTTTTCGTCCAGTTGCCGGGGCGTATCGAGATGGCGGGCCAGGTCGAAATCAACTACGTCCATGAGGGGGTGGTCCGGGGTGTCGAGCATGGGCTTGTCCTTATGAGGGCCAGGGAAGGCGGATTTGAGGGCAAGCCATCAGGGGCAGGGCGGTAGTTATGTGTTGTTCTTCCCGGCCCTATCGCTGGCAAGCCAGCTCCCACAGGGTTTTGCGGCGCCTGCGGTCCCTGTGGGAGCTGGCTTGCCAGCGATAGGGCCCGCAAAGGCAACACAAGGCCATTGGGCAGGGTTCACGAAATTGTCACCGAACTGTGGCAGCGCGCCGGCACGAACATCATCACACTCGCGTTCTACTGGGGATTTCGTTTTCGGTGTTTTTTCCATGCGGGTTTGTTTATTTCTACTGGCGCTGTCATGCGCCTGTTTTTCGTGGGCGGCGCCGCGCTGCGATGTGCATGCGCCTGTCCAGCAGGCGCAACTGAAGCAGGTCAGCCTGGCTTACCAAAGCGTTGGTCGCGCCACTGATCCGGCCTTGTTGCTGATCATGGGCCTGGGCGGACAATTGATCCATTGGCCCGACGAGGTGGTGGAGGCGCTGTGCAAGCAGGGTTTCCGGGTGATTCGCTACGACAACCGTGATGTCGGCCTGTCGCGCTGGAACCAGCCACCGGCTGACGCCAGCCTGGCCTATGAACTGTTGCGCTACCGTCTCGGTCTGTCGGTGAGCGCGCCCTATACCCTGGAAGACATGGCCGAGGACAGCCTGGAACTGATGGCGTACCTGGGCCAGGAGCGTTTCCATGTCCTGGGCGTGAGCATGGGCGGAATGATCGCCCAGCACGTGGCGGCCATGGCCTCGGACAAGGTCGAGAGCCTGACCCTGATCATGTCCAGTTCCGGCGCCCAGGGCCTGCCGGCACCAAGCCCGGCGCTGATAAGCCAGTTGGCCCGGCGCAGCGCTCCGAACCGCGAGGTGGCCATCGAGCAGCAGGCCGATCTGCTGGCGGCGCTGGGCAGCCCGCAGGTACAGGATGATCGTCGGGTGCTGTTGCAACAGGCGGCGCAGTCCTATGACCGTGCCTTCAATCCGGACGGGGTGAAACGCCAGATCATGGCGATCCTCGCCGAGCCGAGCCGGGTCGAGCTGCTCAATCGCCTGCGGGTGCCGACGCTGGTCGTGCACGGCACCGCCGACCCGCTGCTGCCGGTGATGCATGGCGTGCACCTGGCGGCGCATATCCAGGGCAGCCAGCTGGCCCTGATCCCCGGCCTGGCCCATCGTTTCCAGGAGCCGTTCAAGGCGGCGCTGCTGGGGGCGGTGCTGCCGTACCTGCAATCACACCGTGCCGACGATATCCGTCATATCGCCCAGCGTTAGTGCCAGCGGCCCCTGTCCGTTCAGCCCAGACCGTACTTCTTCACTTTGTCGAACAGGGTGGTCTTGGCCATGCCCAACTCCTGGCTGGCCTGGCTGAGATTGCCCCCGGTGCGTTGCAGGGCGTCGCTGAGCAGGTTGCGTTCGAAGGCTTCCACCGCCTCGGCAAAGCCGACACCCTGCGACGTGGCGGCGCCGGCCTTCTTGAAGGCCGGCAGGCCGAGGGCGAAGCGCTCGGCGACATTGCGCAGTTCGCGCACGTTGCCCGGCCAGTCGTGGCTCATCAGGCGCGACAGGGTCTGGCTGTCCAGTTGCGGGGCTTCGCGGTCGAAGCGCAGGGAGGATTGCTGGAGGAAGTGCTCGAACAGTTGCAGGATGTCTTCCCTGCGCTCGCGCAGCGGTGGCAGTTCCAGCGTGACCACGTTGAGCCGGTAATACAGGTCGCTGCGGAACTGGCCGCTTTGGCCGAGGGACTCCAGATCGGACTTGGTGGCCGCGATCACCCGGCAGTCCACCGGGATGCTCTGGTTCGAACCGAGGCGCTCCAGGGTGCGCTCCTGCAGGACCCGCAGCAATTTGATCTGCAGATTGATCGGCATGCTCTCGATTTCATCGAGGAACAGCGTGCCGCCGTTGGCGTGCTCGATCTTACCGATACGGCGCTTGCCGGCGCCGGTAAAGGCATTGGCTTCATGACCGAAGATTTCGCTTTCGAACAGGTTCTCCGGCAACCCGCCGCAGTTCAGGGCAACGAAGGGCTGGCCCTGGCGCCGACTGAAGTCGTGCAGGCAGCGCGCCACCAGCTCCTTGCCGGTACCGGTCTCGCCTTCGATCAGCACGTTGGCCGAGGTGTCGGCGACATTGGCGATCAGCTCGCGCAGGCTCTGCATCGCCGGCGAGCGGCCGATGATGCGGCCTTCGAGGGTGCTGCGCTCGGCCAACTGGCGGCGCAGGGCGAAGACTTCCCGGGCCAGGCCGCGTTGTTCGAGGGCCCGGCGCACCACGTCCACCAGGCGTTCCGGCGAGAAGGGTTTCTCCATGAAGTCGTAGGCACCGTTGCGCATGGCGCCGACGGCCATGTCGATGTCGCCATGACCGGTGATCAGCACCACCGGCAGGCTGCTGTCACGGGCCTTGAGGCGGGTCAGCAGTTCCAGGCCATCGATGCCGGGCAGGCGGATATCGCTGACGACGATCCCGGCGAAGTCGTCGCCGATCCGCTCCAGGGCCTGTTCTGCGCTGCCCACGCCTTCGCTGACGATATCTTCCAGGGCCAGCGCCTGCTGGCAGCCGAGCAGCACATGCGGGTCGTCTTCGACGATCAGGACGGTAAGGGGCGATGTGTTCATAGGGACTCGGCGGGTTCCGCGGATTCTGTGGAGGCTTGGAGCAGCGGCAGGCTGAGGATGAATGCGGTGCCGCCGCCGGCGGGATGTTCGACGCCCAGGCTGCCACCGGCGGCGGCGGCCAGGCTGGCGGACAGGGTCAGGCCGAGGCCCAGGCCGTGCTCGCCGGGTTTGGTGGTGAAGAAGGGTTCGAACAGGTGCTTGCGGGTTTCGTCGTCGATGCCATGGCCGTTGTCGCGCACCCGCAGGCGATATTTGCCATCCTGCACGTCGCCTTCCAGCCACAGCTCCGGCAACGGGACCGCGGCCATGGCATCGAGGGCGTTGCCGATCAGGTTCACGAGAATCTGCTCCAGGCGGGTCTGGTCGATCTTCAATTGCTGTTCGCTGTAGTTGCTGTGCAGCTTCAGGTGGCACGCCTCGATGCGCGCGGCGAGCACCTGCAGGGTGGCCTCCACCGCCTTGGCCAGCGAGGCCTGGCCGTGATCGTCGCCGCGCCGGGCAAAGGAGCGCAGGCTGGCGGTGATGCGGCCCATGCGGTCGATCAGGTCGTTCATGGTCAGCAGGTTGGCGCTGGCGATCTCCAGCGAGCCGCGCTGGAGGAAACGCACGGTGTTGCCGGACAGGGTACGCAGCGCCGCCAGCGGCTGGTTCAGTTCATGGGCGATGCTGGTGGACATCTGCCCGATGGCCGCCAGCTTGCCGGCCTGGACCAGCTCGTCCTGGGCATGGCGCAGGGTTTGTTCGGCCTGGCGCCGCTCGCGGATCTGCGCCTTGAGGCGGTCGTTGCTGGCCCGCAGGTCGGCGGTGCGCTCGGCGATCTTGCGTTCCAGCTGGTTGTTGGCTTCTTCCAGGGCTTCGCGGGCGGCGAGGCGGGTGGCGATCACCTTGCGCCGCTCGTTCCAGGCGATGGCGAGGATGGTCAGCAGGGCGAAGGCGATGGCCACCAGCACGCCCTGGATGATCGACTCGCGGCGCAGGTCCTGCAGCGGTGTAAGCAGGGTGAAGTGCCAGGGCGTATCGGCCAGGCGCCGGGTCTGGGCCAGGTAGGAGACCTCATGGGTGCCGTCGTCGAGCCGGGCATTGGCCGGGAAGGTGAGTTTCTCCAGGCCGTCGCCGAGTTTCTCGCGGTCCAGCGGTTGCAGCTCGTCGAGCGAGAACCAGTAGTACTGCAGGCTGCGGGCCAGGCGTTCCTTGACTTCCGCAGGCAGCGGGCGCACCGACTTCAGGCGCCGGGCCGGATCGCTGGAGAGAATGATGATGCCGTTCTCGTCGCTGACGAACGCTTCCAAGCGGGCACGCTGCCAGCGTTCCTCGAGGGTTTCCAGGCGCACCTTGATCACCGCGACGCCGATGATCTTGCCGTGTTCCTCAAGGCCGTGGGCCAGGTAATAGCCGGGTTCGCCGGTGGTGCTGCCGATGCCGTAGAACCGCCCCGGCTGGCCGCGCACGGCATCCTGGAAATAGGCGCGGAACGACAGGTCTTCACCGAGGAAACTGTCGACGTCGCGCCAGTTGCTGGTGGCCTGGACCCGGCCGGTGGTGTCGAGGACAAAGATCGCCCGGCTGCGGCTGCGGCGGTTCAGGCCCTCGAGGTATTCGTTGACGGTCTGGCGGTGCTCGCCGTCCGGCTCGGTGAGCAGCTTCGACACGCTGTCTTCCAGCTCCAGCAGGCTGGGCAGGTAGGTGTACTTGCTGATCTCGCTTTCGACCGTGCGCGCGTGCAGCTCGAGCTGGCGCTCGCCGTTGTCGCTCAAGGTGCGGATGCCGTTGTGTTCGCTGATCAGGTAACCGGCGACGCCCAGGCCGATCGTCAGCAGGAGGATCAGCGGCGGAATCAGCAGATGGCGGATCAGACGGGGTTTCACGGCAAGGGCAGGCTTGGCTGGGCGAAAGAGCGTGGGATCGCATTTCATCACAGAGGCCTTGTAACGACCAGCGCCCGCCGTCCGTGAAACCGGACGACGGGCGCTGCCCGCTTAGTGCTGCAGGATCTTGCTGAGGAAGTGCTGGGTGCGCTCGTGGCGGCCCGACGGGTCACCGAAGAACGCTTCTTTCTGGCAATCCTCGATGATGCTGCCCTTGTCCATGAAGATCACCCGGTTGGCGACCTTGCGGGCGAAGCCCATTTCATGGGTTACGCACATCATGGTCATGCCCTCGTTGGCCAGTTCGACCATCACGTCGAGCACCTCGTTGACCATTTCCGGGTCCAGGGCCGAGGTCGGTTCGTCGAAGAGCATGACGATCGGGTCCATGGACAGCGCCCGGGCGATGGCCACGCGCTGCTGCTGGCCGCCGGAAAGCTGGCCGGGGTGTTTCTTGGCATGGGCGCCGAGGCCGACGCGGTCGAGCAGGGCCAGGCCCTTCTTGGTCGCTTCCGCCTCGCTGCGGCCCAGTACCTTGCGCTGGGCGATGGTCAGGTTCTCGGTGATGCTCAGGTGCGGGAACAGCTCGAAGTGCTGGAACACCATGCCGACGCGGGAGCGCAGCTTGGGCAGGTTGGTCTTCGGATCGGCGATCGAGGTGCCATCGACGACGATGTCGCCCTTCTGGAAGGGCTCCAGGGCGTTGACGCACTTGATCAGGGTCGACTTGCCGGAGCCGGACGGCCCGCAGACCACCACCACTTCGCCTTTCTTGACCTCGGTATTGCAGTTGGTCAGCACCTGGAAGTCGCCGTACCACTTGTTGACGTTCTTGATGGAAATCATACGGTTATCCTTTTCTGCAGACGCTTGACCAGGAAGGAAGCGGAGAAGCTGATGACGAAGTAGACGGCGCCGGCAAACAACAGGAACTCATGGGAGCGTCCGATGATATCGCCGTTGGCACGGGCCGAGTTGAGGAAGTCCACCAGGCCGACGGTGTATACCAGCGAGGTGTCCTGGAACAGGATGATGCTTTGCTGCAGCAGCAGCGGGGTCATCTTGCGGAAGGCCTGGGGCAGGATGATCAGGCGCATGGTCTGGCCGTAGGTCATGCCCAGGGCCTGTGCCGCACCCATCTGGCCCTTGGAGATCGACTGCACGCCGGCGCGGACGATCTCGCAGAAGTAGGCCGCCTCGAACATCATGAACGCCACGACGCAGGAGGTGAACGCACCGATCGGGGTGTCCTCGCCGGTGATCCAGCGCAGCACGAACGGTACCGCCAGGTAGAACCAGGTGATCACCAGCAGCAGCGGGATGGAGCGGAAGTAGTTGACGTAGGCTCCCGCCAGGTTGGCCAGCAGCTTGCTCGACGACAGGCGCATGAGGGCGAGGATGGTGCCCAGGGCGATGCCGCCGACCACGCCCATGACCATGAGTTTCAGGGTCATCAGCATGCCGTCCCAAAGGGCAGGCAGCGCCGGGATGATTTCGCTGAAGTCCAGTTCCATCATTTACCTCCCACGGAAATCAGGCCGGGGACCGCGACCTTCTTCTCGACCATGCGCATGAGCAGCATCAGGCCCATGTTCAGGGTGAAGTAGATCAGCGTCGCCAGGGTGAAGGCTTCGAACAGGTTGGCGGAGAACTCGGCGGTCTGCTTGGTCTGCGCGAGCAGTTCCATCAGGCCGATCAGCGAGGCCACGGACGAGTTCTTGAAGACGTTGAGGAATTCCGAGGTCAGCGGCGGAATGATGATCCGGAATGCCTGGGGCAGCAGCACGTTGCGGTAGATCTGCGACAGGCTGAAGCCCATGGCCCGGGCGGCGGCTTCCTGGCCGCGGGGCAGGGCCTGGATACCGGTGCGTACCTGTTCGCAGACCCGCGCGGCGGTGAACAGGCCGAGGCAGATGACCACGCTTATCAGCGCCGAGGTGGTCGGGTTGAGGTCCTGCTTGAACCACTCCTGCAGGCCTTCGGGCAGCAGGTCTGGCACCAGGAAGTACCAGATGAACAGTTGCACCAGCAGCGGTACGTTGCGGAAGAGTTCCACGTAGCAGGTGGCGATGCCCGATACGAAGCGGTTCGGCACGGTGCGCATCACGCCGAGCACCGAGCCCAGCAGCAAGGCAATGATCCAGGCGGCGATGGCGATGGCGATGGTCCAGCCCAGGCCGGTGATATACCAGTCCAGATAGGTTTCGTCGCCCACGCCGGTGGACTTGAAGAATACGCCCCAGTCCCAGTTGTAATTCATCGGGTCTCCCCTCGGATAGTCGTTTCACGGGCACCTTCCAGCTTCCGGGGGCGCGGACACCCCCGGAGGAAAGGTTAGACACTAAGTGTTGGCCGTGCGGCTGATTCGTACGCTCGAATCAGCCACGTCCGGCATCAGGCGTGGATCAGGACTGTTTTTCGTCCGCGGCTTTGTCGGTGGGGTTCTCGATCAGCTTCTTCAGTTCGTCGCTCATCGGGAACTGCAGGTTCAGGCCTTTTGGCGGCACTGGCTGCTGGAACCACTTGTCGTAGATCTTGTTGATCTCGCCGGACTTGTAGAGGGCGACGATGGCGTCATCCACGGCTTTCTTGAAGGCCGGGTCGTCCTTGCGCACCATGCAACCGTAGATCTCGTACGACTGTGGAGTACCGGTGATGACCCAGTCGCTCGGTTTCTTGGCCTTGGCCATTTCGCCGGCGAGCAGGGCGTCGTCCATCATGAAGGCCACGGCGCGGCCGCTTTCCAGCATGTTGAAGGCTTCGCCGTGGTCCTTGGCGGAGATCACGTTCATCTTCATCTGCTTGTCGGCGTTCATTGCCTTGAGCAGGCGCTCGGAGGTGGTGCCGGCGGTGGTCACCACGTTCTTGCCGGCCAGGTCCGGGAAGTCCTTGTAGGCGGGTTGACCGTCCTTGACCTTGGTCAGCAGGCGGGTGCCGACTTCGAAGATGCCGACCGAGAAGGCTACCTGCTGCTGGCGCTCGACGTTGTTGGTGGTGGAGCCGCATTCCAGGTCGACGGTGCCGTTCTGCACCAGCGGGATACGGGTCTGGGAGGTGACCAGGTTATAGCGGGCCTTGAGGTCTGGAGCGTTCAGCTCTTTCTTCAGGTGTTCGACCACCGCTACCTGGATGTCGTGGGAGTAGCCCACTGGCTCCGGCTTGCCGGCCAGGTAGGAGAACGGGATGGAGGAGTCGCGGTGGCCCAGGGTGATGGTGCCCGAGTCCTTGATCTTCTTCAGGGTGCCGGTCAGCTCTTCGGCCATGACCGGGGAAGAAATCACGGCGGCTGCGATTGCAGCGCCCAACAGATGACGAACGATACGCATCGAATTTTCCTCGAAGTGTGCTTGTTTTTCTTATGAGGCCGTTGGCCGGCCGTTCGTTCAGCGACCGCTGCGTTTGTACAACGGCGCATCCGGGTTGTGAGTGTAGAGCATGAGTCGTGCCAGGCCGTGATTTCGATCATCAAAGCCCGTCCTACAGGGGTAGCAGAGGTTTTTGACGGAGGTTTTACAGGCTGGAATGTACGGCGGGCCGAATAGTGCGGGGCAGGGCGTTCGGGAAACCGAACGGCTTATAAACATCTTGTTTCATGTGCCGGTCTTTCGGGCCTCATCGCTGGCAAGCCAGCTCCCACAGAGTCGGCAGCGCCGCGGACCCTGTGGGAGCTGGCTTGCCAGCGATAGGGCCCTCAGCAGCACTGAAAAATCAAGCAGCTTGGTTCAATTCCCGGCGTTGCAGATAACCCGCCAGGTTCTGCTGCTCAGCCTCGGTCATGAACAGCCCCAGCTTGCTACGCCGCCACAGGATGTCCTCGGCCGAGACGGCCCACTCTTCCCGGCACAGATAATCCACTTCCCGCGCGAACAGCCCGCCACCCATGGCTTCACCGAGGTCTTCCGGCCCCTTGGCGCCATCCAGCAACTGCCAGGTGCGGCTGCCATAGGTCAGCGCCCAGCGCCGGGCCAGTGCCGCCGGCAGCCAGCCGAAGCGGGCGAGGATCTCGTCGCACAGCGCCTGCGGTGTGCTCATGCCTTCGCCCCCTGGCAGCGGTGCAGTGGCGGTCCAGCTTGCGGTCATCCGGGGGAACCACGGCGCCAGTTCTGCCATGGCCGATTCGGCCAGCTTGCGGTAGGTGGTCAGCTTACCGCCGAACACCGACAACAGGGGCGCCTGGCCGTCCTGGGAGGACAGCGCCAGGGTGTAGTCGCGGGTTACCGCCGACGGATTGTCCGATTCGTCGTTGCACAGCGGGCGTACGCCGGAATAGGTGTGGAGGATGTCGTCGCGGCTGAGACGCTGCTTGAAATGCTGGTTGACCACCTTGAGCAGGTAGCCGGTTTCCTCTTCGCTGATTTTCACCTGGGCCGGATCGCCGCTGTACTCGCGATCAGTGGTGCCGATCAGGGTGAAGCGCTCCAGGTAGGGAATGCAGAAGACGATGCGCTGGTCTTCGTTCTGCAGGATGTAGGCGTGCTCGCCCTCGTAGAATTTCGGCACGATCAGGTGGCTGCCCTGGATCAGGCGGATGCCATAGGGGGCGTCGAGCTGCAGGTCGTCCTTGATGAACTTCGCCACCCAGGGGCCGGCGGCATTCACCAGCGAACGGGCCTGGATGCTTTGCAGGCTGCCATCGGCATGTTCGATCTGCACGTTCCACAGCTTGCCGTGGCGGCTGGCGCTGACGCAGCGGGTGCGGGTGCGGATATGCGCACCGCGCTCGCGGGCGGCCATGGCGTTGAGGGTCACCAGGCGGGCGTCGTCCACCGCGCAATCGGCGTATTCGAAACCGCGGGTGATCTCCGCCTTCAGCGGGTTTTCCGGGCCGAAGCGCAGGCTGCGCGAAGCGCCAAGCTTCTTGCGCTTGCCGAGGTTGTCGTAGAGGAACAGGCCGGCGCGGATCATCCAGGCCGGGCGCAGGTGCGGCCGGTGCGGCAGAACGAAGCGCATCGGCTTGACGATATGCGGCGCCTTGGCCAGCAGCACTTCGCGCTCGGCCAGTGCTTCGCGGACCAGGCGGAATTCGTAATGTTCGAGATAGCGCAAGCCACCATGGATCAGCTTGCTGCTGGCCGAGGAGGTGTGGCTGGCAAGGTCATCCTTTTCGCAAAGGAACACCGACAGGCCGCGTCCGGCCGCGTCGGCGGCGATGCCGACGCCATTAATGCCGCCACCGATGACGACGACATCATAGATTTCGGCAAGGGTGGGAGCATTGGACTGGGACACGGCACGGCCTCTCGAAAGTCGTTTGATATCTTTTCTGAACATTAATGTTCACATTCGAAAATGTTAGCCGAACAAAAAGCCCGCCACCAGTCGCTTTTCATAGAAAATACTGATCGGATGACAAACAAGTGAAAAATTTCGAACATTGACGCCGCCACCGGGTGCAGTGGCGGATCGAGGCGGGATCAGACGACTTCGAGGCGGATCTTGTGCTGGTTGAGCAACTGGGTGAGGGCGCTGACCGGTGCCTGGTCGGTCACCAGACAGTCGATCAGGCTGATCGGGCCCAGGCGTACCATGGCGTTGCGCCCGAACTTGCTGGAGTCGGCAGCGAGGATTACCTGGCGCGCGTTGGCGATGATCGCCTGGGATACGCGTACTTCCTGGTAATCGAAGTCCAGCAGGCTGCCGTCCTCGTCGATGCCGCTGATGCCGACCAGGGCGAAGTCCACCTTGAACTGATTGATGAAATCGACACTGGCCTGGCCGACCACGCCACCGTCGCGGCGCACGTTGCCGCCGGCCAGTTGCACCTCGAAATCGTCCTTGGCGCTGAGGATCGACGCTACATGCAGGTTGTTGGTGATGATCTTCAGGTGGCTGTGGTTGAGCAGCGCACGGGCGATGGATTCAGTAGTGGTGCCGATATTGATGAACAGCGAGGCATGGTCGGGAATCTGCCGCGCCACGGCTTCGGCGATGCGCTGCTTCTCGTCGCGCATCTGGTCGGCACGCATGGCATAGGCGGTGTTTTCGATACTGGAGTCGTAGGCCGCGCCACCGTGATAACGGCGTAGCAGATTGACCTCCGCCAACTGGTTGATATCGCGGCGGATGGTTTGCGGAGTGACGACGAACAACTGCGCCATTTCCTCGATGCTGACGTAGCCGCGTTCACGGACCAGTTCGAGAATTTGCTGTTGGCGTGGAGGCAGATTCATGGGCGTCCTTTGGGGCAGCCGAAAAATTCTGCAATGATGCCGGAGGAAGGTGCCGGGGACCAGCCTGAAGGCGGCCTCGGCGTGGCTTGCAGCGCAGTCGGAACTGCGCCGCAGTGCTGAAACGTTATTCCTCGTGCGGTTCCCAGTCACGGGTACGATCGACTGCCTTGAGCCAGCCGCGGTAGAGCTTTTCTTTTGGGGTATACGGATTTAATGGTTGATGGGGCACCTTTACCCCACCAACCTGATACCATTATCAGATGGTTGATAGATCGACTCCGTAGTTGAGTTCCTCTGCGAAGTCCGGCAGTCCGTAACCGATGGTTTTCTTGTAGAAAGGAGAGACCTTCGCAGTCGGTGCCTTCTTCTTGTGCTTCGTGGTGTAGAGCATTCGTGCCCGCATCACCTCGAAGGAGTAACCGCGCCCTTCACGGTTCTTGTCCTTGGCCAGTCGGTTGATGGACTCCGTGTAAGCGTTGGTGACGGGCATGTCCGTCTCGAAGTAGGTCATGGTCTCTTCGCGCCAGTTTCCCACTGCCCTGACCAGATCGCTCCAGACTTCCTTTTGGCCCTTCGGGATGGTGGCTATCCACTCGTCCAGGGCGGCTTCTGCCTGGAGCCGTGTGGTGGCGTCCCAGATGCCGTAGAAGCGCTCCTTGTGCTCGTAGGCGGCCAGCAGTTGCGGGAACGCGCCTGTCCAGGTCTCCATGATGAGGCGCTCCCGGTCTGAGACTTCGTGAGCGCGTTTCAGCAGGATTTTCCGGTCTCCCTTGAGAGTCCGGCTCTGGGACGGTTTCAGCTCCTTTCTGAGGCCCTTGCGCACTCTCTCTAGGGCATCGTTGGCCATGCGCACCACATGGAACTTATCGACCACGATACGGGCCTGGGGCAGCACAGCCTTGACCGCTGCCCGGTAGGGGTTCCACATGTCCATGCTGACGATCTCGACCTTCTGCCGGTCTTTCAGCTTCATCAGGTAGTTGGTCACCACGTCCTGGCGGCGGGTGGCCAGCAGGTCGAGCAGGGTTCGCTCCTCAATGTTGGTCAGAATGCAGCGGTAGCGCTTGTTCAGGTATAGCTCGTCAATGCCCAGGATGCGGGGCGTCTCGAAGCGGTGCCAGCGCCCCAGGAACTCGGCGCGGGCGTTGAAGATGTCGCGCACCGTCTTCTCGTCCAGGCCGGTCTGTGCCGCCACAAAGGTGTAGGGGTGGTTGAAGGATTCCTTCTCCACGTACTCATGCAGCCGCAGTGTCATACGGAATCCGTCCACCATCTCCGGTAGCTGGGGCCTGAATGTTGTCTTGCAGGCCCGGCAGGTGTATCGGCGGCGGACCACCCAGAGAGTGACCCGCTTGCCGTGGATGGGCAGATCACGATAGGGAACGTCACGCTTGCCGAACCGCACGAACTCACCCTGCACGCCGCACCCCTCGCAGGCTACTGGTGTAGGTGCTTCAAGCCGAAAATGTATGTCTTCATTCTGCTCATCAGAATCCACCAACTGGTACCCAGGAAGGCTTAACGAATTAATCATCTCCCGCCTTGATCAGAAAAACAGGTAGGTGGCGTAACCGGCAATCATCGCCATAGCAAAAATGACTGCTAAAAACGCCGCTAAAAGCTTCAGCGTGAACAAAGAGCGCAACAGAATGAGCTCAGTCAGGCTGGCTCCGGCACTGCCGATGATCAACGCTAGCACCGTCCCGGCACCCACGCCTTTGGCCATCAGAGCCGCTGCCAGAGGTATGACGGCTTCAGCGCGAATATACAACGGCACGCCGATGACAGCGGCAACTGGAATGGCAAAGGGATTATCTGGGCCTGCATACTGCTCCAATAAGTCAGTGGGCATGAAACCATAGATCACGCTGCCAATCGCAATACCGATGAGCAGGTAAGGCAACACATCGATAAAGTCCGACCAAGCTTCCCGCCACACACCACTGTACTTCCCTTCTTTCTTAACCGTGACAGTGGGTTGACTGTCACAGCATTCGCTAGACGTAGAGACTGTTGTCTTCCTATCAGCCCCGCAAGAAGCCGTCTTCGGAGTGGTGTCGCAGCTGTTGGTGCCGCAACTCGATGCGGTCGATGTAGCACTGCACGGGCTTGCTGATGAACTACATCCACTGCTCTCTTGTGTCGCCGTCCGGCGCACATAACGCTCGAAGCCAAGCGTGTGAAGCAGCCATCCGGCACCTACCGCGACCACCAAAGCGGCGAGCACATAGATAGCAGTAAGTGTCCATCCAAACGTGGCAACCAGCAGGCCGACGACGATAGGATTCAGCAACGGAGATGAGAAAAGAAACACCATCATCGGCCCAAAACCGGCCCGTGCCCGAATCAACCCTTTCAACATGGGGATAGTCGAGCAACTACAGAAGGGCGTTATAGCTCCTAAACCAGCAGCAAGAAAATAGCCTCGCTTCCCACTGGAAGTCAGTAACGCTTCCACCTTGGATGGTGGGATGTGACGTTGAAGAACTCCGACCAGCAAGCTAATGCCAATGAATAAAACCGATAGCTCGATAGCGAGAAAGGCGAACATGCCTAGAGCGTCTTGGAGTTGAGATGACATTCAATATTACTCCTATATTTCTAGTATTGTCGAAATGATGTACGCAGCCTACTTGCGTTTATCCGACCTGTCAACTATAATTCTAGAAACATCGAATTATTGGGGCGTGCTATGGATCACGAAAAGGTTGCAGCCAGCTTAGCTGAGCTAGGGAATAGTCACCGACTGTCCGTGTTCCGCTTTCTGGTCAAAGCTGGCCATGATGGGGCTTCGGTCGGAGATATCCAGAAGGGGCTGGGTATTCCTGCTTCGACGCTATCACATCACCTTGCGCGCATGGCCAAGGTAGGGCTGATCCGGCAGGAGAAACATAGCCGCACGATTGTCTGTATACCCGAGTATGGGCACCTAGAGAATTTGATCGGTTTCTTACAAGAGGAATGTTGTGCAGGTGTCCGGATTGCGCATGAACCAGAACCGCTTTGACGCTTGCCCAGCTCTCGCTGTCCTCCCTAGTCAGCATCGCTATGAAGACTCAGGCGAAGGTGGAAACAGAAAATTGGCAGTAGAGTAGGCTGAAGAGGATCAATCAGATAATCCGCTGAGAAAGATTTTCTTCTTTACATCTTTGGCATTTTATCAACCAGAAATTCCGGATACCCTTCTTTTGCAGCTTCGTCCAGTTGCGGGGTGAACTCCCGCTCGATCAGCGCCTTGCCGCGCAACTCGTCCAGGCCGCTCCAGAAACCGCAGGCCAGGCCTGCCAGGTAGGCGGCGCCCAGGGCAGTGGTTTCGCGCATTTGCGGACGCTCGACGCAGGTGCCGAGAATGTCTGCCTGGAACTGCATCAGGAAGTTGTTGGCCACCGCGCCACCGTCCACGCGCAGGGCGCTGAGGCGCTGGCCGCAGTCTTGCTGCATGGCATCGAGAACGTCGCGGGTCTGGTAGGCGATGGATTCCAGGGCGGCGCGGATGATGTGATCGACCTTGACCCCGCGGGTCAGGCCGAACAGCGCGCCGCGCGCATACGGATCCCAGTAGGGCGCGCCAAGGCCGGTGAAGGCCGGCACCAGGTACACGCCGTTGCTGTCCTTGACCTTGCTGGCGAAGTACTCGGTGTCATGGGCGTCGTTGACGATCTTGAGTTCGTCGCGCAGCCATTGCACGGTGGAGCCGCCGTTGAACACTGCACCTTCCAGCGCGTAGGCCACTTCGCCCCGCGGGCCGCAGGCGATGGTGGTCAACAGGCCGTGGGACGACTGCACGGCCTTCTCGCCGGTGTTCATCAGCAGGAAGCAGCCAGTACCGTAGGTGTTCTTGGCCTGGCCGGGCTCCACGCACATCTGGCCGAACAGCGCGGCCTGCTGGTCACCGGCGATACCGGCGATGGCGATGTTGCTCTTGGTATAGCCGTAGATTTCCGAAGAGGGACGTACCGGCGGCAGCATCTGTTTCGGGATGCCCAGCACTTCGAGCATCCTTTCGTCCCATTGCAGGGTATGGATGTTGAACAGCATGGTCCGCGAGGCGTTGGTGTAGTCGGTGACATGCACCTTGCCGCCGGAGAATTTCCAGATCAGCCAGGTATCGACGGTACCGAACAGCAGCTCGCCGCGCTCGGCACGCTCGCGCACGCCCTCGACGTTGTCGAGGATCCACTTCAGCTTGGTTCCGGAGAAGTACGGGTCGGTGACCAGGCCGGTGGTTTCGCGGATGTAGTCCTGCAGGCCGTCGCGCTTGAGCTGCTCGCAGATCTCGGTGCTGCGCCGGCACTGCCAGACGATGGCGTTGTACACCGGGCGCCCGGTTTCCTTGTCCCAGACCACGGTGGTTTCGCGCTGGTTGGTGATACCGATGGCAGCCACCTGGTCATGGCTGATGCCGGCCTGGGCCAAGGCCTCGACCATGGTCGCACTCTGGGTGGCGAAGATTTCCATCGGATCGTGCTCGACCCAGCCGGCTTGCGGATAGTGCTGGGCGAACTCGCGCTGGGAGGTCCCGACGACGTTGGCGTCACGGTCGAAGATGATGGCCCGCGAACTGGTCGTGCCCTGGTCGAGGGCAATGATGTAGTTCTTGTTCTGAAGGTCGGTCATGTCGTTGGCCTTGCAGTGAATAGGGTTGGAGTCAGGGGTCGCTGATCAGGACGCCTGGGTCTTGCCTTGAGCGGTGTCGTCGCTCGCGGCGGTGGCCGCAGCGGGGCTCGGCAGGCTGCGGGAGAACACGCCGCGGTACAGCGCGGCGCCAAGACTGGCTCCCATGATCGGCGCGAAAACCGGAACGAGGAAGTAGGGAATCTCGCGACCGCCGGTAAAGGCGACTTCGCCCCAACCGGCGAGGAAGGTCATCAGCTTGGGCCCGAAATCACGAGCCGGGTTCATCGCGAAGCCGGTCAGCGGGCCCATGGCGCTACCGATCACGGCGATCAGCAAGCCGATCAGCAGCGGGGCCAGCGGGCCGCGGGGCAGGCCATTGTTGTCGTCGGTCAGGGCCATGATCACGGCCATGAGGATGGCGGTGATCACCACTTCGACGAGGAAGGCCTGGCCGGTGGACAGGGCCGGATGCGGGTAGGTGGAAAACACCGAGGCCAGCTCGAGGCTGGCCTGGCTGCCACGGACCAAGGCATGGGTCTGTTCGTAATCGAAGAACAGGTTGCTGTAAAGCGCGTATACGAGCGCCGCACCGCAGAAGGCGCCGGCGACCTGAGCGAGGATATAGAAGGGCAGTTTGCCTTTTTCGAAACCGGCGAACAGGCACAGGGCGATGCTCACTGCCGGGTTCAGGTGCGCGCCGGAAATCCCGGCGGTCAGGTAGATCGCCATGCTTACGCCGATCCCCCAGATGATGCTGATTTCCCAGAGGCCGAAGCTGGCACCCGCGACCTTGAGCGCGGCCACGCAACCGGTGCCGAAGAAGATCAGCAGCGCGGTGCCGAAGAATTCCGCCAGGCATTGGCTGGATAACGTCGGTTGTTGTAGAGCAGTCGTCATTCGATACCTCGGTTCTTGTTGTTGTGAGGCGCAGTGAGCGCTCGACGGAAAGCCCGGCGGAAATCCCCATTTCCGGTCAGGCGGGGGTGGACATGCACCTTATAAGGGCAGCTATATTCAGAAACGAAAAAATATAGACAAGAAACGCTGATGTCAAAGGTCGAAAGCGAACCATGATTCATAAACTGACTGGCGGCCCACATGTCGTCCGGGCCTCGTCCTACAAGCCGATGGTTGTATGTCGGGATTTGTCCTACAGTAGCCAGCGAATCGAAACCGAACATCGCTGTTGGAGCCTTGCATGACCCCTGCTCTCGATCTGTTGAAGAAGGTGCGCGCCGAACATCGCATTCACAGTTACGAACACGACCCCAAGGCCGCTTCCTACGGCCTCGAGGCGGCTGAAAAGCTGAATTTGAATCCGCAGCAGGTGTTCAAGACGCTGCTGGCGGCAACCGAGAAGGGCGAATTGCTGGTAGCGGTGGTACCGGTGGTGGGGACGCTGGACCTGAAGGCGCTGGCACAGGCTGCCGGGGCGAAGAAGTGCGAAATGGCGGATCCGGCGGCGGCGCAGCGTTCAACCGGCTACCTAGTCGGGGGAATCAGCCCACTGGGTCAGAAGAAACGTCTGAGGACTTTTATCGACAAATCCGCAGAGGATTTTCCGACCATCCACGTCAGTGCCGGGCGTCGGGGGTTGGAAGTGGAACTGGCGGCGGGGGTGCTGGCGGAGCATACCCAAGGGAAGTTTGCGGCGATCGGGAAAGAATAGAAGCGTGAGCGTTGTGCTATCCCTGTGGGAGCTGGCTTGCCAGCGATTTGGTTAGACCTGACAACATCATTGCTCAGGCCGGCCTCATCGCTGCGGTGCGGCGGTCCGACAAGCCAGCTCCCACAGGAACCAGTCAGCTTGAACTGTACCGGCGAACGCCGTTCTCGCCGGCAGGCAGCCTGGCCTCGACACTGCCCGACGCCGCAAACAGCACCAGGTGATCCGCCGCCACCGAGATCCCCACCTCCTGGCTAATTTGATAGTCCAGATGACTCGGGAAAATCGCCTCCAGTTGCGTACCGGTAGCCAGTTGCAGCCGGTACAGGGTCGAAGCCCCCTGGAAACTCTTGCCGATGACCTGCGCGTTCAGCGCGCTCCCTGGGGCATGCACGATATCGTCAGGCCGCAGCAGCACATCCACCGCGCTACCCACCGGCAGGGTATAGGCGCGATTGCCACGCAGTTCACCCAGTTCGGTCTGTACGGTTTCCGGGCTGAGCAACTGGCCGCGGATGAAGTAACCCTGGCCGATGAAGCTGGCCACGAACGGCGTGGCCGGCTCGTGATAAAGGTTGTAGGGCGTATCCCATTGCTCCAGCCGGCCTTCCTTGAACACGCCGACATGGTCGCTGACGGCAAAGGCCTCCTCCTGGTCATGGGTGACCAGGATCGCGCTGGTGCCGCGGCTCTTGAGGATGTCGCGAACCTCATGGCTGAGGCGCCGGCGCAGTTCGACGTCGAGGTTGGAGAAGGGTTCGTCGAGCAGCAGCAACTGCGGCTCTGGCGCCAGGGCGCGAGCTAGGGCGACCCGTTGCTGCTGGCCGCCGGACAGTTCATGGGGGTAGCGCCCGCCAAGGCCGCCGAGCTTGACCAGTTCCAGCATCTCCTTGACCACGTCCTGCTGGCGCGGATGCTTGCCGATGCCGAAGGCGACGTTCTGCGCCACGGTCAGGTGCGGAAACAGGGCGTAGTCCTGGAATACCATGCCGATCCGGCGCTTTTCCGGGGCCAGGGTGAACCCTGCCCTGGAAATTACCTCGCCTGCCAGGCTGATCTCGCCGTCATGCACCGGCTCGAAGCCAGCGATGGCGCGCAGGGTGGTGGTCTTGCCGCACCCCGAGGAGCCCAGCAGGCAACCGATGTCGCCGGCATTGAGGTGAAGGTTGAGGTTCTGGACGATGCGCGCCTCGCCATAGCCGCAGGCGAGGTTGCGCAGGTTGAGCAACAGAGGCTGACTCATGCGTGGTGATAGGCCGGTTCGACAAGGAATTCGAGAAGTGCCTTCTGGGCATGCAGGCGGTTTTCCGCTTGGTCCCAGGCAACGGCACGCGGATCGTCGAGTACGTCCATGCTGATCTCCTCGCCGCGGTGGGCGGGCAGGCAGTGCATGAACAGTACGTCGGCAGCGGCCAGGTCGAGCAGTTCGCGGGTTACCTGGTACGGCGCGAAATGCTCCAGGCGGCGGGCGGTTTCGTCTTCCTGGCCCATGGAGGTCCAGACGTCGGTGCTGACCAGGTGGGCGCCGCGCACGGCGTCTTTTGGATCGCGGACGATCTGCACGCGGTCACCGGCCTGGGCGACGAAGCGCGGATCCGGCTCGTAGCCTTCCGGGCAGGCGACGCGCAGTTGGAAGTCGAACTGGATGGCCGCTTCTATATAGCTGTTGCACATGTTGTTGCCGTCGCCGATCCAGGCCACGGTCTTGCCCTGGATCGAGCCGCGATGCTCGAGGAAGGTCTGCATGTCGGCCAGCAACTGGCACGGGTGCAGGTCGTCGGACAGGCCGTTGATCACCGGCACACGGGAGTTGGCGGCGAATTCGGTCAGGGTGCTGTGGGCAAAGGTGCGGATCATCACGGCATCGAGCATGCGCGACATGACGATGGCGCAGTCGCCGATCGGCTCGCCGCGGCCCAGCTGGGTGTCGCGCGGGGAGAGGAAGATCGCCTGGCCACCAAGCTGGATCATGCCGGCCTCGAAGGACAGCCGGGTACGCGTCGAGGACTTCTCGAAGATCATGCCCAGCACGCGATTTTTCAGGGGCTCGAAGAGTACGCCGCGGTTACGCAGGTCTTTCAGCTCGATCCCTCGGCGGATCACACTGACCAGTTCATCGGCGGTGAAATCCATCAGGGAGAGAAAGTGCCTAGCGCTCATCATTGACTACCTTTTTGCAACAGACCGCAGATCAGCCAATACCGGTTTTCGGAAACACGGATGAGACCTGCGGCGTAAGCCGCACGGGGCGACGAAATAGGGGAAGGCGCAATACTATAATTAAATGTCGCGTCTTACCAAGTGGGGGCTGCCTCGACGGTCTTGGTCGAATACAACGCGTGCCGTCTGTCTGCTCCTTTTTCAAGAGCAAGGGAGCTTTTTACACTGCCCCGGAAGGACTTTGCAACGCAAGGACGGGGCTTTGTCGGCCTCCTGGGACCATCGTCCAGGCTGATGGCGGAGAATTCACCGGGCGAAGATCGCTGGCGGCGTGGTAGGACCGGGGCCATAGTCGGGGACGGCACTCCCCCCGATCCAGAACAAGAGGCGGCCATGACCAAGACCGTGCACCACCGAGCCTGTCACCTGTGCGAGGCCATCTGCGGCCTGACCTTCGAACTCGACACCGACGACAGCGGCGCGCCGCGCATCGCCTCGATCAAGGGCGATCCCCAGGACAGCTTCAGCCGTGGGCATATCTGCCCCAAGGCGGTGGCCCTGCAGGATATCCAGAATGATCCCAACCGCCTGCGTGGCCCGGTCGTGCGGGTTGGGGAGCAATGGCTTCCAATTCCTTGGGACGAAGCCTTCGAGCTGGCTGCGCGCAAGCTTCACGAGATCCAGCAGCGCCACGGACAGAACGCCGTGGCGGTGTACCAGGGCAATCCCAGCGTGCACAACTATGGGCTGATGACCCACAGCAACTATTTTCTCGGCCTGCTGAAGACCCGCAACCGCTTTTCCGCGACCTCCGTCGACCAGTTGCCCCATCACCTGAGCAGCTACCTGATGTACGGCCACGGCCTGCTGCTGCCCATCCCGGATATCGACCACACCGACTTCATGCTGATCCTCGGCGGCAACCCGCTGGCGTCCAATGGCAGCATCATGACCGTGCCGGATGTCGAGAAACGCCTGAAGGCCTTGCAAGGGCGCGGCGGCAAGCTGGTGGTCGTCGACCCGCGGCGCAGCGAGACGGCGGCCATGGCCGACCAGCACCTGTTCGTTCGTCCGGGCGGTGATGCGGCGTTGCTTTGCGGGCTGCTCAATACGCTGTTCGAAGAGGGGCTTGCCCGTGCCAGTCATCTGCCGGTCAGTGGCCTGGATGAGGTGCGGGCGGCGTTGCAACCGTTCACCCCGGAAGTGATGAGCCTGCTGTGCGGTATCGATGCGAGCCTGATACGCCAGCTCGCGCGGGATTTCGCAGCGGCCGACAAGGCGGTCTGCTACGGACGCATGGGCGTGTCTACCCAGGCCTTCGGCACGCTGTGCCAATGGCTGGTGCAACTGATCAATCTGGTCAGTGGCAATCTCGACAGGGTCGGCGGCGCGCTGTGCACCGAGCCTGCGGTGGACCTGGTGGCATCCACCGGCGGCGGGCATTTCAATGTCTGGCAGAGCCGGGTATCCGGATTGCCGGAATATGGCGGCGAGTTGCCCGTTGCGGCGTTGGCCGAGGAAATGCTCACCGAAGGCGAGGGGCAGGTACGTGCCCTGGTCACGGTGGCCGGCAACCCGGTGCTGTCGACGCCCAATGGCCGACAACTGGAGCAGGCGCTGGACGGGCTGGAGTTCATGCTCAGCGTCGATCTCTATATCAACGAGACCACGCGTTATGCCGATCTCATCCTGCCCTCCACCTCGGCACTGGAAAACGATCACTACGACACCACCTTCAACCTGTTCGCGGTGCGCAACGTCACCCGCTTCAACCGGGCCATCCTGCCCAAGCCGCAAGGTGCGTTGCACGATTGGGAAATCTTCGTCGGCCTGGCCGAGGCGTTTGCGCGTATCGCCGGCAAGCCGCTGAAACCGACCATCCCCCGGCGAACATCATCGACATGGGGCTGCGTGGCGGGCGTTATGGTGAAGGCTCGCCATACGACCTGTCGTTGAAAACCCTTGACCAGCATCCCCACGGCATCGATCTCGGGCCGTTGCAGCCAAACCTGGCGGCGCGGCTCAAGACCGAGAGCAAGACCATCGAAGCGGCGCCTGCTGCGCTGCTGGCCGACCTTCAGCGCTTCGCCGCACAACAGCCGCCAAGTGCTGCACAACTGCTGCTCATCGGACGTCGGCATGTGCGCAGCAACAACTCCTGGATGCACAACTTCCATCGTCTGGTCAAAGGCAAGCCGCGTCATCAATTGCTGATGCACCCTCAGGACCTCGCCGGACGTCAGTTGCAGGATGGTCAGCGTGTACGGGTAACCTCGCGGGTCGGCAGCATCGAGGTGGAGGTAATGGCCAGCAGCGACATGATGCCCGGGTGGTCAGTCTTCCCCATGGTTTCGGTCATGCCCGTCCGGGAGTGCTGCTCGACATCGCCAGCACCCAGCTCGGTGCCAGTGCCAACGACCTGACGGATGATCGATTGATCGATGCGCTTTCGGGCAACGCGGTGCTCAACGGCGTGCCGGTGGAAGTGGTTGCCGCTTGATCGTCGGCAATGCCGAGCGTCGTGCACGGCTTTCCGATACAATGCGCCACCGTGCCGACAAACCAGGTCGGAAAGTCCAGCCGAGGTGCTTCATGGATATCATCGAAACAATCAAAGAGCAGATCGCTAACAACACCATTCTGCTGTACATGAAAGGCTCGCCGAATGCGCCGCAGTGCGGTTTCTCGGCAAAAGCGGCGCAAGCCGTGATGGGTTGCGGCGAGAAGTTCGCCTATGTCGACATCCTGCAGAACCCGGAAATCCGCGCCAACCTGCCGAAGTACGCCAACTGGCCGACCTTCCCGCAACTGTGGGTGGCGGGTGAGCTGGTCGGCGGCAGTGACATCATGGCCGAGATGTTCGAGAAGGGTGAGCTGCAGACCCTGATCAAGGACGCAGCTGCCAAGGCCAAGGCTTCCGAAGCCTGATAGCCTGCCTACAGCGAAAAGCCCCGCGAATGCGGGGCTTTTTCATTTCAAATGGCGGTTCACCACATACCTTGTGGGAGCGGGTTCACCCGCGATTGCGGTGGTGAATTCCCCGACGCAATCGCGGGTGAACCCGCTCCCACAGGGCTGCATGAGCACAACGAATGGGCAAGAAAAAGCGTGCAGCCGCTCACTCACCCATCTGCGACTGCAGGTAGTTCTCCAGCCCGACCTTGTCGATCAGGCTCAACTGGGTTTCCAGCCAGTCGATATGCTCTTCCTCGGATTCGAGGATGTCTTCCAGCAGCTCACGGCTGCCGAAGTCGCCAACGGTTTCGCAGTGGGCGATTGCGGCTTTCAGGTCGATCAGGCCTTTCTGCTCGATCTTCAGGTCGCATTCGAGCATCTCACGCGTGTGCTCGCCGATGAGCAGCTTGCCCAGGTCCTGGACATTGGGGATGCCTTCGAGGAAAAGAATCCGCTTGATCAGCTTGTCGGCGTGCTTCATCTCGTCGATGGATTCTTTGTATTCGTGCTTGCCGAGCTTATCCAGACCCCAGTCTTCATACATGCGCGCATGCAGGAAGTATTGGTTGATCGCGACCAGCTCGTTTCCGAGGATCTTGTTGAGATGCTGGATGACGCTTACGTCGCCTTTCATGGTGGGGTCCCGCCCTGTCTATGTGCCAATAACCGCGAGTGTGAGCCGGGCAGGTATGCATGTCAAACCTAAGCTATTGAATAATAAGTGAAATTTAATAGGAATAAGAATGTTTGTATTCCTCGTTTTAACGCTAACTAATTGAATTTCGGGCATAAAAAAACCGGACACGAGGTCCGGTTCTTTATAAACGGGGAAAAACAAATTTTCACGCCGCGGTGAATTCCACCGGGTAGGGCAGGGCGGCCGCCTGGCTGACCTGGATTTCCGTCAGGGTCTCGCGTACCACCTGCTTGGCAACGCATGCGCATTTGCCGCACTGGCTTGCCACGTTGGTGGCGGCGCGTACTTCCTTGTAGCTACAGCATCCTTCATAGATCGCATCGCGGATCTGTCCGTCGGTTACACCAACACAAAGACACACATACATAGAAAGAAGACCATCAGGCGTTAGGCTCGAATGCAGTGAAGCCTAATGGTAATGAGAATGCTTGTCAAAACTCTTTCTCAAAGATGCAGGGCAGAGCGACCGCCGGTAGGAGATCAGTCCATTGGCCATGACTCGGCGTGCCGCCCGAGGCCGTGTATGATGCTCAACCCCTGTCAGAAGGTTGCGACCTTCTGCGTAGTCAGTTTTCAAACACCATCAGGAGATATCGAATGAGCGTGCTCGTTGGCAAAAAAGCCCCGGACTTCACCGTTGCCGCCGTACTGGGCAATGGCGAAATCGTCGACAGCTTCAACCTGGCTTCCGCTATCAAGGGCAAGTACGGCCTGGTGTTCTTCTACCCACTGGACTTCACCTTCGTCTGCCCGTCCGAGCTGATCGCCCTGGACCACCGCATTCCTGAGTTCCAGGCGCGCAACGTCGAAGTCATCGGCGTTTCGATCGACTCGCACTTCACCCACAACGCCTGGCGCAACACCCCGGTCAACAACGGCGGTATCGGCCCGGTCAAGTACACCCTGGCCGCCGACATCTCCCACGAGATCTGCAAGGCCTACGACGTTGAATCCGAAGGTGGCGTAGCCTTCCGTGGCGCCTTCCTGATCGATACCAATGGCGTGGTTCGCTCGCAGATCGTCAACGACCTGCCGCTGGGCCGCAACATGGACGAACTGCTGCGCCTGGTCGACGCCCTGCAATTCCATGAAGAGCACGGCGAAGTCTGCCCTGCCAACTGGAAAAAAGGCGACAAGGGCATGACCGCTTCGCCAGAAGGCGTTGCTGCCTACCTGAGCGAGAACGCTGGCAAGCTGTAATTTCGCCAGACACAAAAAAACCGGCCTTTCATCGGCCGGTTTTTTGTGTCTGCACATTCCACTCAATCGTGGAAATCTTGCCAGCCGCCCATTTCCTTCCAGCGGTTGACGATGCCGCAGAACAGCTCGGCGGTCTTCTCCGTGTCGTAGCGGGCGGAATGTGCCTCGCGGCCGTCGAAGTCGATGTCTGCGCTCTGGCAGGCCCGCGCCAGCACGGTCTGGCCATAGGCGAGGCCGGCCAGGGTGGCGGTGTCGAAGCTGGAGAACGGGTGGAACGGATTGCGCTTGAGATCGTTGCGCGCCACTGCGGCGTTCAGGAACCCGAGGTCGAAGCTGCTGTTGTGGCCGACCAGGATCGCCCGTTTGCAGCCGTTGGCCTTCAGCGCCTTGCGCACGCCGCGGAAGATATCGGTCAGTGCCGATTCCTCGCTGACTGCCATGCGCAGGGGATGGTCGAGCTTGATTCCGGTGAACTCGAGGGCCGCCTGCTCGATGTTGGCACCCTCGAACGGCTCGACGCGGAAGAAATAGGTGTGTTCCGGGAACAGGAAGCCCTTTTCATCCATGCCGATGGTGACGGCGGCGATTTCCAGCAGTGCGTCGGTGGCAGCATTGAAGCCACCGGTCTCGACGTCCACCACTACCGGCAGATAGCCGCGGAAACGCTGCGCCATCGGGTGGCGCGAACCACCGCCGCCCAGACCTTCCTGGTCGTCGTCGAACTGATCGTCGCTCACTTGCTTTCCTCCAGCAGGCGCCAGCGCAGTTGCTCACCGGCGCGCAGCGGAACCACGGTGTTGTCGCCGAATGGCAGGCTGTCCGGGGCGGTCCAGTCCTCGCGGACCAGGGTAATGGTCTCGGTGTTGGCGGGCAGGCCATAGAATGCCGGGCCGTGCAGGCTGGCGAAGCCTTCCAGCTTGTCCAGGGCATTGCGTTGCTCGAACGCTTCGGCGTACAGCTCGATCGCAGCAAAGGCGGTGTAGCAACCGGCGCAGCCGCAGGCCGCTTCCTTGGCATGACGGGCGTGGGGCGCCGAGTCGGTGCCGAGGAAGAACTTCGGGTTGCCGCTGGTGGCCGCGTCCAGAAGGGCGATCTGGTGGGTGTTGCGCTTGAGGATCGGCAGGCAATAGAAGTGCGGGCGGATACCGCCGACCAGCATGTGGTTGCGGTTGTACAGCAGGTGCTGTGCGGTGATGGTCGCGCCGACGTTGGCCGGGGCTTCCTTGACGAACTGCGCGGCCTCGGCGGTGGTGATATGTTCGAACACCACTTTCAGGGTCGGGAAACGCTCGACCACACGACGCAGGTGCTCGTCGATGAACAGCTTCTCGCGGTCGAACACGTCGATCTCGCCACGGGTCACTTCACCGTGGACCAGCAGGAGCATGCCGACTTCGGCCATGGCTTCCAGTGCCGGGAAGATCTTGTCGATGCTGGTGACTCCGGAATCGGAGTTGGTGGTCGCGCCGGCCGGATACAGCTTGGCGGCGTAGACGAAACCGCTGGCCTTGGCCGCACGGATATCTTCCGGTTGGGTACGGTCGGTGAGGTACAGGACCATCAACGGCTCGAACGGGCTACCCGCCGGGCGCGCATCGAGGATGCGCTGGCGATAGGCACCGGCTTCGTCGGCGTTGCGCACCGGCGGCACCAGGTTGGGCATGATGATGGCGCGGGCGAAGGTGCGCGCCACGTCCCGGACGGTATGAGGCAGCACGGCTCCATCGCGAAGATGGATGTGCCAGTCGTCGGGACGCAGGAGGGTCAGGCGATCGGACATTGGGGTTTCCAGGCGGTTCGAACTCTGGGCGAATGCTACCGGAAAAGCCTTCCCCGAGCACTCGCTATCAAGTTTTGCCGCAGGCGTCCGATAGCCTGCTGGTAAGTGATGGAATTTTGGGTATCCGGAATTTCTGGTTGATAAAATGCCAAAGATGTAAAGAAGAAAATCTTTCTCAGCGGATTATCTGATTGATCCTCTTCAGCCTACTCTACTGCCAATTTTCTGTTTCCACCTTCGCCTGAGTCTTCATAGCGATGCTGACTAGGGAGGACAGCGAGAGCTGGGCAAGCGTCAAAGCGGTTCTGGTTCATGCGCAATCCGGACACCTGCACAACATTCCTCTTGTAAGAAACCGATCAAATTCTCTAGGTGCCCATACTCGGGTATACAGACAATCGTGCGGCTATGTTTCTCCTGCCGGATCAGCCCTACCTTGGCCATGCGCGCAAGGTGATGTGATAGCGTCGAAGCAGGAATACCCAGCCCCTTCTGGATATCTCCGACCGAAGCCCCATCATGGCCAGCTTTGACCAGAAAGCGGAACACGGACAGTCGGTGACTATTCCCTAGCTCAGCTAAGCTGGCTGCAACCTTTTCGTGATCCATAGCACGCCCCAATAATTCGATGTTTCTAGAATTATAGTTGACAGGTCGGATAAACGCAAGTAGGCTGCGTACATCATTTCGACAATACTAGAAATATAGGAGTAATATTGAATGTCATCTCAACTCCAAGACGCTCTAGGCATGTTCGCCTTTCTCGCTATCGAGCTATCGGTTTTATTCATTGGCATTAGCTTGCTGGTCGGAGTTCTTCAACGTCACATCCCACCATCCAAGGTGGAAGCGTTACTGACTTCCAGTGGGAAGCGAGGCTATTTTCTTGCTGCTGGTTTAGGAGCTATAACGCCCTTCTGTAGTTGCTCGACTATCCCCATGTTGAAAGGGTTGATTCGGGCACGGGCCGGTTTTGGGCCGATGATGGTGTTTCTTTTCTCATCTCCGTTGCTGAATCCTATCGTCGTCGGCCTGCTGGTTGCCACGTTTGGATGGACACTTACTGCTATCTATGTGCTCGCCGCTTTGGTGGTCGCGGTAGGTGCCGGATGGCTGCTTCACACGCTTGGCTTCGAGCGTTATGTGCGCCGGACGGCGACACAAGAGAGCAGTGGATGTAGTTCATCAGCAAGCCCGTGCAGTGCTACATCGACCGCATCGAGTTGCGGCACCAACAGCTGCGACACCACTCCGAAGACGGCTTCTTGCGGGGCTGATAGGAAGACAACAGTCTCTACGTCTAGCGAATGCTGTGACAGTCAACCCACTGTCACGGTTAAGAAAGAAGGGAAGTACAGTGGTGTGTGGCGGGAAGCTTGGTCGGACTTTATCGATGTGTTGCCTTACCTGCTCATCGGTATTGCGATTGGCAGCGTGATCTATGGTTTCATGCCCACTGACTTATTGGAGCAGTATGCAGGCCCAGATAATCCCTTTGCCATTCCAGTTGCCGCTGTCATCGGCGTGCCGTTGTATATTCGCGCTGAAGCCGTCATACCTCTGGCAGCGGCTCTGATGGCCAAAGGCGTGGGTGCCGGGACGGTGCTAGCGTTGATCATCGGCAGTGCCGGAGCCAGCCTGACTGAGCTCATTCTGTTGCGCTCTTTGTTCACGCTGAAGCTTTTAGCGGCGTTTTTAGCAGTCATTTTTGCTATGGCGATGATTGCCGGTTACGCCACCTACCTGTTTTTCTGATCAAGGCGGGAGATGATTAATTCGTTAAGCCTTCCTGGGTACCAGTTGGTGGATTCTGATGAGCAGAATGAAGACATACATTTTCGGCTTGAAGCACCTACACCAGTAGCCTGCGAGGGGTGCGGCGTGCAGGGTGAGTTCGTGCGGTTCGGCAAGCGTGACGTTCCCTATCGTGATCTGCCCATCCACGGCAAGCGGGTCACTCTCTGGGTGGTCCGCCGCCGATACACCTGCCGGGCCTGCAAGACAACATTCAGGCCCCAGCTACCGGAGATGGTGGACGGATTCCGTATGACACTGCGGCTGCATGAGTACGTGGAGAAGGAATCCTTCAACCACCCCTACACCTTTGTGGCGGCACAGACCGGCCTGGACGAGAAGACGGTGCGCGACATCTTCAACGCCCGCGCCGAGTTCCTGGGGCGCTGGCACCGCTTCGAGACGCCCCGCATCCTGGGCATTGACGAGCTATACCTGAACAAGCGCTACCGCTGCATTCTGACCAACATTGAGGAGCGAACCCTGCTCGACCTGCTGGCCACCCGCCGCCAGGACGTGGTGACCAACTACCTGATGAAGCTGAAAGACCGGCAGAAGGTCGAGATCGTCAGCATGGACATGTGGAACCCCTACCGGGCAGCGGTCAAGGCTGTGCTGCCCCAGGCCCGTATCGTGGTCGATAAGTTCCATGTGGTGCGCATGGCCAACGATGCCCTAGAGAGAGTGCGCAAGGGCCTCAGAAAGGAGCTGAAACCGTCCCAGAGCCGGACTCTCAAGGGAGACCGGAAAATCCTGCTGAAACGCGCTCACGAAGTCTCAGACCGGGAGCGCCTCATCATGGAGACCTGGACAGGCGCGTTCCCGCAACTGCTGGCCGCCTACGAGCACAAGGAGCGCTTCTACGGCATCTGGGACGCCACCACACGGCTCCAGGCAGAAGCCGCCCTGGACGAGTGGATAGCCACCATCCCGAAGGGCCAAAAGGAAGTCTGGAGCGATCTGGTCAGGGCAGTGGGAAACTGGCGCGAAGAGACCATGACCTACTTCGAGACGGACATGCCCGTCACCAACGCTTACACGGAGTCCATCAACCGACTGGCCAAGGACAAGAACCGTGAAGGGCGCGGTTACTCCTTCGAGGTGATGCGGGCACGAATGCTCTACACCACGAAGCACAAGAAGAAGGCACCGACTGCGAAGGTCTCTCCTTTCTACAAGAAAACCATCGGTTACGGACTGCCGGACTTCGCAGAGGAACTCAACTACGGAGTCGATCTATCAACCATCTGATAATGGTATCAGGTTGGTGGGGTAAAGGTGCCCCATCAACCATTAAATCCGTATACCCGGAATTTTGTGGAGCCGCCCGTGCGCCAGCGTTATATAGCCCTGCTCAGTCTGTTCGCCAGCTTTCCGGTGGCCGCCCTCACGTTCCAGACGCGAGTGGAAAATATCGAATGGAAGGTCGAAGGCGATCAGTTCGAGTGCCGCCTGATCCAGCCCATCGCCGATTTCGGCACGGGCGAGTTCGTGCGCCGCGCCGGTGAACAGGCGACCTTCCGCCTGCGCTCGGGCAACAACATGCTCGGCAGCGGCTCGGCGACCTTGCTGGCCGCCGCCGCACCCTGGCAGCCGGGGCGCGGTGACATCAACCTCGGCTCGATCCGCATGGCCCGCAGCGGCGTGCTGTTCAACAGTTCCCAGGGCCAGGCCAGCCGCCTGATCAATGGCCTGATGGACGGGCGCAGCACGGTGATCCGCAACTATGCCGGCGAAGGCGGGCAGGTCATGGAAGTGCACCTGTTGCCGGTCCGGTTCAACAAGGCCTACGCTGATTACCAGGCCTGTTCGGCCAAGCTGCTGCCGATGAACTTCGACCAGATCCGCCAGGCGCGAATCGGTTTCCCGGGCAACGGCATCGACCTGGATGCCGACGCCCGTGCGCGCCTCGACGTGATCCTCGATTTCCTCAAGGCCGACCCGACCGTCAACCATATCGAGCTGGACGGACATTCCGACAACAGCGGCAACCGCCTGACCAACCGCGACCTGTCGCGCCGGCGAGCCCTGGCGGTGCAGGAATACCTCAAGGCCCACGGCGTGCCGGAAGAGAACATCGTGGTGCGTTTCCACGGCGAGCGTTATCCGCTGGCGGCCAACAACTCCGCAGCCAACCGTGCGCGCAACCGACGCGTGAACATCCAGCTCGACCGCGTTGCACCGGTCGAAAAACCGGTCGCGGAAAAGCCGGCGGATCCGGTGATCCCCGCCGCCTCGACGCCGGCCGCTGCGCCGGCAACTTCTGCGGCGCCTGCGAGTCCGGCGGCCCAGGCACAGCCCGGCAAACCTGCGCCGAAGTCCTGAGCGCGACCGCCCGTCGCGCCCACGACAGTTCCTGTCGCTTTGTCGTCACAAGCTGTCGCCCCACTGTAAATTCGAGCCGGAGAGCGGTAGAATCCGGGGTTTTCCGTACAACCCCGTGGAGTGATGGCATGGCGGACGTAAAAAAGGTCGTACTGGCGTATTCCGGCGGCCTTGATACTTCGGTGATTCTCAAGTGGCTGCAGGATACCTACAACTGTGAGGTGGTGACGTTCACCGCTGACCTGGGGCAGGGCGAAGAGGTCGAGCCGGCCCGTGCCAAGGCACAGGCCATGGGCGTGAAAGAGATCTACATCGATGACCTGCGCGAAGAGTTCGTCCGAGACTTCGTGTTCCCGATGTTCCGCGCCAACACCGTCTACGAAGGCGAGTACCTGCTCGGTACTTCCATCGCCCGCCCGCTGATCGCCAAGCGCCTGATCGAAATCGCCAATGAAACCGGCGCCGACGCCATTTCCCACGGCGCTACCGGCAAGGGCAACGACCAGGTCCGCTTCGAGCTGGGCGCCTACGCGCTCAAGCCGGGCGTCAAGGTCATCGCGCCATGGCGCGAGTGGGACCTGCTGTCCCGCGAGAAGCTGATGGACTACGCCGAGAAGCACGGCATCCCGATCGAGCGCCACGGCAAGAAGAAGTCGCCGTACTCGATGGACGCCAACCTGCTGCACATCTCCTATGAAGGCGGTGTCCTGGAAGATACCTGGACCGAGCACGAGGAAGACATGTGGCGCTGGAGCGTTTCCCCGGAAAACGCCCCGGACCAGGCTACCTACCTGGAGCTGACCTACCGCAACGGTGACATCGTTGCCATCGACGGCGTCGAGATGACCCCGGCCACCGTACTCGCCGAGCTGAACCGCATCGGCGGCGCCAACGGCATCGGTCGCCTGGACATCGTCGAGAACCGCTACGTCGGCATGAAGTCCCGCGGCTGCTACGAGACGCCCGGCGGCACCATCATGCTCAAGGCTCACCGCGCCATCGAGTCGATCACCCTGGACCGCGAAGTCGCTCACCTGAAAGATGAGCTGATGCCGAAGTACGCCAGCCTGATCTACACCGGCTACTGGTGGAGCCCTGAGCGCCTGATGCTGCAACAGATGATCGACGCCTCCCAGGTCAATGTGAACGGCGTGGTTCGCCTGAAACTGTACAAGGGCAACGTCATCGTCACCGGCCGCAAGTCCGACGACTCGCTGTTCGACGCCAATATCGCCACCTTCGAAGAAGACGGCGGAGCGTACAACCAGGCTGACGCAGCCGGCTTCATCAAGCTCAACGCCCTGCGTATGCGCATTGCTGCGAGCAAGGGCCGTTCGCCGCTCTGATTCGCCACTGCGATATGAAGAACCCGGCATTCATTGCCGGGTTTTTTTATGCCCGGCCGCAGAGGAAGAGTTGCGCGAACTCTCGGTGACGATGCTGACCCGGGTACCCAGTTCTACGTTATGCATGACCACGCCCCCGGCGCGGGGTTTGCGCAGGACGTGGCGGGCTACGACCTCAAGCAAGGCCTGCGCATCCGGGCCGGAAAGCACAACGGTGGAATATTCCAGGCTGTGTGAAAACTCAAGTGCAAGTGTCGGAGAAGTTTGAGGGTGGGAAGTTTTTTCCGACAAGTCCGCTGCCAGCATGTCGCTTTCCTCATAATGACTTTCACTGCTGGCCTCCTCTGGGCCGTAGAGACTTTTGGTATTGAAGTTCAGGGTCAGGAAGAACAGCAATGTCAGAAACGGTGGAAAACCCACGAGGAACCAGGTGTAGATACTCTGGCTGCTTTCATCCAGAAACGGTAAGGACGCCAGGGCCGATGCTTCGATGATTCCGGCGAAGATGGCGATGATGGTCAGGGGGCTCTTCGGTTCTGGACTGCTCATGGGCATGGTCTCTGTTTCGCGGTCTTCAGCTGCGTATCGGCGCGGGAAATAGGAAGGGTGCACGCAGTGTGCAACGCAATGGATCCATGTATCAGGGGTGAAGGCTCTGGATGGAGCATTGTTTCCACGGGCGAAGGACGCGAGGGTGGATGAAGGATCCAATGGCAATCAGACTTATTTCAGGGATATTAAGGACATTTCCTGCATATGATCAGCCAATATTCTTAGCGATATTTTCGACCTCCCCGGCTAGCATCGTTATATGCCTATTTAATGCAAATATGGCGGGGAGTTGTTTTCAAATACATTGCCTGTAGGAAATATCCGTAGGGTTTTTCCTTTGTTTGGGTAGTCCCTTTCTGAGCGTGCACATGCGTGTCGCAGTGATCATGCATTGCTTCTACCGACTGGGCTATTGTGCGGGCTTCTAATAAGTCGAATAGTTTAAGAATGGATCTTGCCCATGAATAAAGTGCTGATCGTCGATGACCATCCTGTCATTCGCTTGGCCGTGCGCATGCTGATGGACCGGCATGGTTATGAAGTGATTGGGGAAACGGACAACGGCGTCGATGCGTTGCAACTGGCCCGGGAGCATCTTCCGGATATCGTCATCCTCGACATAGGGATTCCCAAGCTCGATGGCCTGGAGGTCATAGGGCGGCTGACGGCCAACGGTATCGTGATCAAGGTGCTGGTCCTTACCTCCCAGGCACCGGGGCATTTTTCCATGCGCTGCATGCAGGCCGGCGCTGCCGGATACGTCTGCAAGCAACAGGACCTGACCGAGCTGCTCAGCGCCATCAAGGCCGTGCTGTCCGGGTACAGCTATTTCCCCAACCAGGCATTGCACTCGGTGCGGACCAACCTTGGCGGTTCCAGCGAGGCGGATATGGTCGGACGCCTGTCGGGGCGGGAAATGATGGTTCTGCAACAACTGGCGAAAGGAAAGTCCAACAAGGAAATCGCCGACGGCATGTTCCTCAGCAACAAGACCGTCAGTACCTACAAGACCCGACTGTTACTCAAGCTCAATGCCCGCTCCCTGGTCGACCTGATCGAACTGGCACAGCGCAACGGCCTGGTCTGATTCCGGTCCGCAATGCAAAAAGCCTCCGCTTTCACAGGAGGCTTTCTTGTTTTCGGACCATGGCGTTTCAAAGATCGAAGTCGTAATCGGCCAGTTGCCTTTGCAGGCGGCGTTCTTCAAGCAGGTTATCGATGGTGCGGCGCTTGCTCAGGTTGGTCTTGGCGACAAGCGCCGGGTTTTCCGCAACGAACTCTTCGGCTACCGGGGCGTCGTCGTCTATATCCAGGTCTTCTTTATCAGTGCTCATGTGTCACTCCGTTCCAAGAGGGCCGTTGGCGCCCCTTATATCGATATTCCAGAGACTGGTAAAAAAGATTTTTTCAATCGGACTGGCTGAATTTTCCTATTTCTTCAATCGTCGCAGGTCTTGTGCTCGTACTCGCACAAGTCTTCGATTCGACAACTGCCACAACGGGGCTTGCGCGCCTGGCACACATAGCGGCCGTGCAGTATCAGCCAATGATGGGCATCCAGCAGATACGCCTTGGGCACGAACTTGAGAAGGGCTTTTTCCACTTCCACCACGTTCTTGCCCGGGGCGATACCGGTGCGATTGCTGACACGGAAGATATGGGTGTCCACCGCCATGGCCAGTTGGCGGAAGGCGGTATTGAGCACCACGTTGGCGGTCTTGCGTCCGACGCCCGGGAGCGCTTCCAGCGCCTCGCGGGTTTGTGGTACCTCGCTACCGTGCTGTTCGACGAGGATGCGACAGGTTTCGATAACGTTCTTAGCCTTGCTGTTGTACAGGCCGATGGTCTTGATGTACTCCGACAGCCCTTCCACGCCAAGGGCATGAATGGCCGCGGGAGTATTGGCCACCGGGAAGAGTTTTGCCGTGGCCTTGTTGACTCCGACATCGGTGGCCTGCGCCGAGAGAATCACGGCAATCAGCAGCTCGAACGGCGAACTGTAGGCCAGTTCGGTTTTGGGTTCGGGGTTGTCTTCGTGCAGCCTGCGAAAAATCTCCAGGCGTTTGGTGGCATTCATCTGTCAGCAGTTTCCTTCACGGTCGGAGCGGCCTGTTTCGGACAGGCTCGTTTGGTCAACGCCAGCAGCAGGCCGAGCAGCAACAGCGCTCCCGGTGCCAGGTTGGCGAGCTGCAGGGAGCCGCTGGCGAGCAATTCGCGGCAGGCACCGAGCAGCAGAAAAAGGGCGCCGTAGCCAGCAAGCAGCAGCGCCAGGCGACGCCACTGGCCAGGCGAGCCTAGGCTCTGTTCGACCAGCAGGCAGGACACGGCGATCAATTCTGGGTAGATACCCAGGGCCTGGCGCAGTTCCAGCGCCCAGGCGTGCAGGGTCAGGGTCTGGCAGGTCACCACGGCGGCGGCGAGCAGTACGCTGGCGATCATCGCGCAGCTTGCATCCAGTTGCCGACGCAGCGGTGTCATCAGGGCCCGGTGCACGACAATCGCCACGACGCTCAGCGCTGTCATGGTCGCTGCGTGCAGCAATGTCTGGCTTGCGCCCAGCAGTGGCGCCAGGCTGAGGACGGCCAGGGAGGATCTATTCACGGGGCTCTTCACGGAGCTGTGCCCTCGTTTAGCCATTGCGGCGCATGCTGGTCGAAGTAGCGCAAGGCGTCCTGGATCGCGTGAATAACGGCGCGGGAGGTAACGCTCGCGCCAGCCAATTGATCGAACTGGCCATTATCGCGTTTCAGCGCCCAGGCGCTGTCCGGGGTATTGCCCTGGCCGTGGCCGTTGAAGCCTTGCAGCCAGGTATTGCCCGGCTCCGCGATGCGCGCGCCCAGGCCTAGGGTTTCCTGCTGTTGCAGCACGCGACTGGCGATCACCCGGCCGTCGCGGTCGATGGCAATCAGCAGGTCGACCGGCCCGGCGTAGCCCGGAAAACGGCTCAGCAGCAGCACCGCGCTGGACCGGCCATGCAAGCTGGCAAGGTAGCCGGCCTGAATGCGGCTATGGGCCAGGTCAGGATCCGGCAGGGCGATCGGCTGCTGCAGTGGCTGGTTGTCATAGCTCGCTTCTGGCAATACCGCGAGCCAGGCCCGGGCCTGTTGATCCTCTTCGGCAGCGGCGATCAGCGGCGCGCAGTAGTGCTGCCAGGCAATGCTGGCGCCTGCACTGATCAGCGTCAGCAGGCCCACGACAAGCGGTCCGCGTACGTTCATGCCGTCTCCGGACGTCGCTGTTGTGCCAAGCGGTCCAGCGCCGGCACGCAGAGGTTCATCAGCAGCACCGCGAACGCTGCGCCATCGGGGTAGTTGCCCCAGGTGCGGATCAGGTAGATCAACACACCCACCATTGCGCCGCCCACCAACCGGCCCCACGGGGTTTTCGGCCCGCTGACCGGCTCGGTGACGATGAAGAAGGCGCTCAGCATGGTCGAACCTGCCAGCAGGTGCAGGAGGGGCGAGCCGTTGGAGTCCGACCCTGAACCGTTCCAGCACAGCAGGCTGACGAGGAACAGACTGCCGAGCATCGCCACGGGCGTCTGCCAACTGATCACCTTGCGTTGCAGCAGGAACAGCCCACCGGCGAGAAACGCCAGGCTGGCCCACTCGCTGCCGCGCCCGGCCAGGTGGCCGAAGCCGGCATGGCTGGCGAACAACTCGTCGATGGTCAGGCTGCGATTCTGCCGCAGGCCGTCCAGCACCGTGGCCTGGGCCCAAGCATCCGGCCGTTCGGCAAACCCCGACAGGGCCTGCAAGGCATGCCCGAGGTCCAGCGCCTGGGGTGCAGGCCAATGGGTCATCGGTACGGGAAACGACAGCAACACCACGGCGTAGCCGAGCATTGCCGGGTTGAATGGATTGCGCCCGACCCCGCCATACAGCTGCTTGCCCAGGGCGATGGCGCTGCCCGCCGCGATCACCGGTATCCACCAGGGCGCATAGGCGGGCAGGGCGACGGCCAGCAGGCAGGCGCTGACCAGGGCACTGCCATCGTTCAGCGCGGGCAGCACAGGGTGCCCGCGCAGGCGCAGCAGTGCGGCCTCGGTCAGCAAGGCGGAGGCGGCGCACAACAGCAGATTGCACAGCACGCCCCAGCCATATACCCAGAACAGCACCAGCACGCCGGGCAGGCACGCCAGCAACACCTGTTGCATGGCATCGCGCAGTCGCGGGTCGGTGTTCATGAGGCGAACAGTCCGTTGAAGCCAAGAAACGCCATGGCCATGATCCCGGCGCCCATCAGTTCGATGGGCAGTCCGCGAAAGGCCCTTGGGACATCTTCATGCTGGCTGCGCTGACGCAGATCGTCGAACAGGGCCAGCACCAGCCAGAACCCCAGGCCGCTGCCGAGGCCGACCATGGCGGCGTGCAGCACGCCTTGATGCTCGCCGCTCAGTTGCAGGCACAGGCCAAGCAGCGCGGCGTTGCCGGTCAATAGCGGCTGCAGGCTGGTGAACGGCCAGCCCTTCAGCCAGCGTTGCAGGCCGGCGAGAATGGGCGCTGGGCCCAGCACGCAAAGCGGAAGGAAGACGAACAGGCGCAGGTAGTCGAGTTGCAGGGGTTGCAGGGCGTAGCGGTAGAGCAACTGGCCTGAAACGCTGACCAGCAACATCGCTACCAGCGTCGCCAGGCCAAGTGCATGCACCTTGACGCGAAACGCGGCCCATGTGGGAGCGGGTTCACCCGCGATTACGGTTTTGAATCCACCACTGCAATCGCGGGTGAACCCGCTCCCACATGGGCCGCGTTCCTTGCGCAGCAGGGGATCGATCGCCAGCAGGTGCTGCAAAGCAATGTTATTGACCAGCGCGGCGCCGATCAGGGCGAGGATCAGTTCGGTCATGGCATCCGGCACCGACCATGCAATGAAAACGCCCCGGCAGTGAGGCCGGGGCGACGGGGTTACTTGATGCGCTGACCGGGCTTGGCGCCGCTGTCAGGGCTCAGCAGGTAGATCTCTTCACCGCCAGGGCCGGCGGCCATGACCATGCCTTCGGAAACGCCGAAGCGCATTTTCCGCGGTTTCAGGTTGGCGATCATCATGGTCAGGCGACCTTCCAGGCTGGCCGGGTCCGGGTAGGCCGGCTTGATCCCGGAGAAGACGTTGCGCTGTTCGTCACCGATGTCCAGGGTCAGGCGCAGCAGCTTGTCGGCGCCCTCCACGGCCTCGGCCTTGACGATCAGGGCGACGCGCAGGTCCACCGCGGCGAAGGTATCGAAATCGATCTCCGGGGACAGCGGGTCCTTGGCCAGTTCGCCGTTGCCGGCTGGCGCCGCAGGGGCCTGGCTGGCGGCGAGATCTTCCTTCGAGGCTTCGACCATGGCTTCGACCTTGGCCATCTCGATGCGAGTCATCAGCGCCTTGAACGGGTTCAGCTTGTGGTTTTCCAGGCGGGTCAGGTGATCGTTCCAGGTCAGAGGGGCGACGTTCAGGAACGCCTCGGCCTCTGCGGCCAGCACCGGCAGGACCGGCTTGAGGAAGATCACCAGCTGGCGGAACAGGTTGATGCCCTGGGCGCAGATGGCCTGGACTTCGTCCTGCTTGCCTTCCTGCTTGTTCAGCGACCACGGCGCCTTGTCGGCGATCCAGGCGTTGGCACGGTCGGCCAGGGCCATGATCTCACGCATGGCGCGGGAGAAATCACGGGCTTCATACGCCTCGGCGATCCCCGGTGCGGCGGCGAGGAAGGCCTCGGTCAGCTCCGGCGCGGCGTCGCCGGCAACCATCACGCCGTCGTTGCCCTTGTGGATGAAGCCGGCGCAGCGGCTGGCGATGTTGACCACCTTGCCGACCAGGTCGGAGTTGACCTTCTGCACGAAGTCCTCGAGGTTCAGGTCGAGGTCGTCGACACCACGGCCGAGCTTGGAGGCGTAGTAGTAACGCAGGTACTCCGGCGACAGATGATCCAGGTAGGTGCGCGCCTTGATGAAGGTTCCGCGGGACTTGGACATTTTCTGGCCGTTGACGGTCAGGTAGCCGTGCACGTTGATCGCGGTCGGCTTGCGGTAGCCGGCGCCCTGGAGCATGGCTGGCCAGAACAGTGCGTGGAAGTTGACGATGTCCTTGCCGATGAAGTGGTACAGCTCGGCGGTGGAATCCTTGTTCCAGAAGGCATCGAAGTCCAGTTCCGGGCGCCGTGCGCAGAGGTTCTTGAAACTGGCCATGTAGCCGATCGGTGCGTCCAGCCAGACGTAGAAATACTTGCCTGGCTCGTCCGGGATCTCGAAGCCGAAATACGGCGCATCGCGGGAAATGTCCCACTCCTGCAGGCCGGAATCCAGCCATTCGGCGAGCTTGTTGGCCACGGCGTCCTGCAGGGTGCCGCTGCGGGTCCACTCCTGGAGCATGGCCTGGAAGTCAGGCAGCTTGAAGAAGAAGTGCTGGGAGTCCTTGAGCACCGGGGTGGCGCCGGAAATCGCCGACTTGGGGTTCTTCAACTCGGTCGGCGCGTAGGTGGCGCCACATTTCTCGCAGTTGTCGCCGTACTGGTCCTCGGCCGCGCATTTCGGGCAGGTGCCCTTGATGAAACGGTCGGCCAGGAACATTTTCTTGTCCGGATCGAAATACTGGGTGACCGAGCGGGTGGCGATGTGGCCGGCGTCGCGCAGTGCCAGGTAGATCTGGCTGGACAGCTCGCGGTTTTCTTCGGCGTGGGTGGAATGGAAATTGTCGAAATCGACGAGGAAATCGGCGAAATCGCCAGCATGTTCCTTCTGCACGCCGTCGATCAGCTGTTCCGGAGTGATGCCTTCCTTTTCCGCGCGCAGCATGATCGCCGAGCCGTGTGCATCGTCAGCGCAGACGTAAATGCACTGGTTGCCACGGTGCTTCTGGAAACGCACCCACATGTCGGTCTGGATGTACTCGAGCATATGGCCAAGGTGGATGGAACCATTGGCATAGGGCAGGGCACTGGTAACGAGGATCTGGCGTGGCTCGGACATGGGGGCTCGGCTACTTAATTCGGCTATCAGGGGAAAAACGGTGATCGGCAACTATAAAGCGCCGGGAAATATATTTCACCCCGTGGGCGTCCCGGGGCGGACACACGGGTTAGCATAGCTGCCTGTTTCGATCAGTCTTTTATCGGGAGTCTCCATGAGCGCCGTCACTCGCGCAGCGGTTGAAGCCGTCCTTCGTCAATACACCGACCCTTACCTGAACCAGGACCCGGTCAGCGCCGGCTGCGTTCGCGCCATCGTGATCGAGGGCGACCGGGTTGGCGTGCTGTTGCAACTGGGCTATGCCGCCGGTCTGTTCAAGAATGGCTGGGCGCAGGTCCTGCAGACCGCCATCGAAGGGCTGGACGGCGTCGGCGCCGCCAAGGTGACCATCGACTGCGTGATCGAGCCGCACAAGGCCCAGGCGCAGATTCCCGGCCTCGCCAATGTGAAGAACATCATCGCCGTGGCCTCCGGCAAGGGCGGCGTGGGCAAATCCACCACCGCTGCCAACCTGGCCCTGGCCCTGGCCCGCGAAGGCGCGCGGGTCGGCATTCTCGACGCGGATATCTACGGCCCGAGCCAGGGGATCATGTTCGGCATCCCCGAGGGCACCCGACCGCAGGTCAAGGAACAGAAGTGGTTCGTGCCGATCAAGGCCCATGGCGTGGAAGTCATGTCCATGGCGTTTCTCACCGATGACAACACGCCGATGGTCTGGCGCGGCCCCATGGTCTCCGGCGCGCTGTTGCAACTGGTGACCCAGACCGCCTGGGACGACCTCGATTACCTGGTGATCGACATGCCGCCAGGTACCGGCGATATCCAGCTGACCCTGGCGCAGAAGGTCCCGGTAGCCGGCTCGGTGATCGTCACCACGCCCCAGGACCTGGCGCTGCTCGACGCCAGGAAAGGCGTGGAGATGTTCCGCAAGGTGAATATCCCGGTGCTGGGCGTCGTCGAGAACATGGCCGTGCATATCTGCTCGAACTGCGGGCACGCCGAGCATCTGTTCGGCGAAGGTGGCGGCGAGAAGCTGGCGGCGCAATACGGGGTCGAGCTGCTGGCCTCGCTGCCGCTGTCGATGCTGATCCGCGAGCAGGCCGACAATGGCAAGCCGACCGCGATTGCCGAGCCCGAGAGCCAGATCGCCATGGTCTACCAGGAGCTGGCCCGCTCGGTGGGCGCGCGGCTGGTGCTGCAAGAGGCGGCGGCGCCGGCGATGCCCAATATCACCATCAGCGACGACTGAGCCTGTTCGGGCTCTATCGCTGGCAAGCCAGCTCCCACACGTGTGGGAGCTGGCTTGCCAGCGGGCCAGTAGTCACACCCTAAAATCCAGGCATAAAAAAACCCGCCGTGAGGCGGGTTTTTTTGAACGCTATGAAAGCGAATCAGCAGAAGTTAGATAACTTCGACTTCTTCAGCTTGCATGCCTTTCTGGCCGCGGGTAGCGACGAAGGAAACCTGCTGGCCTTCTTTCAGGCTCTTGAAGCCGTCAGCCTTGATGGCTTTGAAGTGTACGAACAGGTCGTCACCGGATTGTGGGGTGATGAAGCCGAAGCCTTTCTCATCGTTGAACCACTTGACGGTACCGGTTTGGCGATTGGACATGGTCTGTCTCCTTGGACAAAGTTGATTACGGCTCAGGAACGCCCTGGCCGGGACTGAGTGCAAAAAGACAGAAAATTCATGGATGGGCGATCGAAATCTTGCATCAAGTAGAGATTCTCAGTGACAACGTGCAGCACAGTGGCGGCACCATAACCCTTTTTCCACGAGGTGCCAATGGTCTCGTGGGCCTTTTGCGCAATTCGTGACTGACGGCGCCGTTCGTGGCCTGCCGGGCTCCGTCCGGCAATCGGATGCAGGCTAAATCTTTGAAGCGCGCGCGCGTCCCGGTAAGATGCGCGTCACCTTTTTCACCCCGCTATTTCAGGAACCCCGCCATGAGCATCAAATCGGACAAGTGGATTCGCCGCATGGCGCAGGAACACGGCATGATCGAGCCGTTCGTCGAGCGCCAGGTGCGCAACGACGGCAATGACAAGCTGATCTCCTTCGGTGTCTCCAGCTATGGCTACGATGTGCGCTGCGCCGACGAGTTCAAGGTGTTCACCAACATCAACTCGGCCACCGTCGATCCGAAGAACTTCGACGCCGGCAGCTTCGTCGATATCAAGAGCGATGTCTGCATCATCCCGCCGAACTCCTTCGCCCTGGCCCGTACCGTCGAGTATTTCCGGATTCCACGCAACGTCCTGACCATCTGCCTGGGCAAGAGCACCTATGCGCGCTGCGGCATCATCGTCAACGTCACCCCGCTGGAACCGGAGTGGGAAGGCCATGTGACCCTGGAGTTCTCCAATACCACCACCCTGCCGGCGAAGATCTACGCCAACGAGGGCGTGGCGCAGATGCTTTTCCTCGAATCCGATGAAGAGTGCGAAGTGTCCTACAAAGACCGTGGCGGCAAGTACCAGGGCCAGCGTGGTGTGACCCTGCCCCGTACCTGATCCCAGGCTGTTATCCGACGAACCGGGGGAATTCCCCGGCTTTCGGCACTCCAACGAGGTGAATAGTCTCGTCAGGAGCAGCCAATGAAACTCGACCCGACCATCAGCGCCAAGCTGGCCTTGCTGCAGCCCAACCAGATCGGACTGCTGGCCTGGTCATTGCTCGCCCATCCGCCACTGCAAGCCGGTGGCGTGCCCGGGCAACCCGACCCGGACACCCCGCAACCGCCGCAGCCAGGCGACACGCCGCCCATGGAACCCGGCGAACCGACCCTGCCCGATGAACCGCCTCCCGCCCCGGTAGCCTGAGTTCAGCGCGCCAGCGCCCAGACCTGGCCGTCACCCGCCAGATACAGCCGTGCTGGCGGGCGCAGGTCTACTTCCCAGCCGCCGGTGAACTCGCCGAAGGCTGGCAGCAGGCTGACCTGCTCGTCGATCACGAAGCAGGGCAGGCGCAGTCGCTGCCGCGCCCGGCCGCGCAATATCCATACCGGATGCACGTGGCCGGCCAGCACAGTGTGTGTCGGATGTGCCAGCGGTTCATGCTGCAGGGCGAAGGGACCTACCAACCAAGGTTCATCGACCACCTCCACACCCAGCTCTGGGGGCGGATCGCCAGCATGGCGGTCGTGGTTGCCGCGGATCAGATGGATATGCAATTGCGCATGACGCTCGCGCCACGCCCTAAGCAGGGCGAGGGTTGCCGGTGCGCGCCCGGAGCGGGCATGGATGAAATCGCCCAGGACTATCATTCGTTCACAGGCGTACGCGTCGAGCAGCCCGTCCAGGCGCTCCAGCGTCGCGGCGGTGGTGCCTCGCGGCACCGGTTGGTGCAGCGCGCGATAACTGGCAGCCTTGCCGATATGCACGTCCGCCACCAGCAATGCCTTGCGCGCCGGCCAGTACAAGGCGCGGTCGGCCAGCAGCCACAGGCGTTCGCCACGCAGTTCGATCTCAACGTGAGCGGGCACGGCGCGACCTCCCGTCGGCAGCTTGTTCCAGGTCGGCGACCATGCGCGCGATGCGGTCGGCCAGCTTTTCCGTACTCATGGTCTCGCGCATGCCTTCGACCACCAGGGCAAAGGCCAGTGGGCCGGGGCGCCGCAGGTCGCGCAGGTCCAGGTGCAGTTCGTTCATCTTCAGCAATTGGCGTTGCAGGCGCTCGATCTCCAGCTCCTCGCGCAGCACCTCGTCGCGGGCTTGGCCCAGCAGCAGGTTGCCGGCGTCATGACGGCGGAACACCTCGAAGAACAGCCCGCTGGAGGCCTGGATCTGCCGCGTGCTCTTCTGCGCTGCCGGATATCCGCCGAACACCAGCCCGGAAATCTGCGCGATCTCGCGAAAACGCCGCTGGGCCATTTCTCCGGCATTGAGGCTGGCGAGCACGTCTTCCAGCAGGTTGTCCGGGCTCAGCGCCGAGGGCAGCAGCGCTGCCCAGTCCACGACGGTGGGTGTAAGCAGTTCGAAACCGTAGTCATTCACTGCGATCGATACGCTCAGCGGTGTTTCCTTGCTGGCGCGCCAGGCGATCAGGCTGGCCAGGCCCAGATTGGCCATGCGCCCGGCGAAGGGATACAGAAACAGGTGCCAGCCCTGCCGCGAATGCCAGGTCTCGGCCAGCAGGCTGCCACGTGTAGGCAGCGCCGACCATTCGCGTTGCAGCTCCAGCAGCGGGCGCACCGCCTGCATTTCCGCACCGATGAAGCGCCCATGGGCTGCGGCATCCAGTTGCGCCACCAGGGCGTCGGCCAGCTCGCTGGACAACGGCATGCGCCCGCCATTCCAGCGCGCCAGCGCGGCCTTGCGCGAATTACTGCGGCGAACGTACGCAGTCATGTTCTCCACCCGCACCAGTTCCAGCACCCGGCCGGCGAAGACAAAGGCGTCGTCCGGCCGCAGCCGGGCGATGAAGGCTTCCTCGACGCTGCCCAGGCTGGCACCGCCACCGCCCTTGCTCCAGAACCTGAGCTGGATGCTGGCGTCGCTGACGATGGTGCCGATGCCCATGCGATGGCGTCGGGCCAGGCGCTCGCTGACCACCCGCCAGACGCCGTCCTCGCCGGGCTCGACCCGCTGATAATCGGGATAGGCGCTCAGCGAGCTGCCGCCATGCCGGACGAAATCCAGTGCCCACTGCCATTGGCTGTCGCGCAGGTCGCGAAATGCCCAGGTGCTGCGCACCTCCTCCAGCAACGCCTCGGGGCGAAAGCCGGCGCCCAGTGCCATGCTCACCAGATGCTGGACCAGCACATCCAGGCACAGGCGTGGCGATTGCCGCGCCTCGACCTGCCCGGCCGCCAGGGCCTGGCGCGCCGCCGCGGCTTCCACCAGTTCCAGGCTGTGGGTCGGCACCAGGGTGATCCGCGAAGCCCGTCCCGGAGCATGCCCGGAGCGTCCGGCGCGCTGCATCAGCCGCGCCACGCCCTTCGCCGAGCCAATTTGCAGCACTCGCTCAACCGGCAGGAAATCCACCCCCAGATCGAGGCTGGAGGTGCAGACCACCGCCTTCAGCCCGCCGTCCTTGAGACTGCGCTCGACCCAGTCACGGGTGCTGCGGGCCAGCGAGGCATGGTGCAGGGCGATCAACCCCGCCCATTCCGGCCGTACTTCCAGCAAACCCTGGTACCAGCGCTCGGCCTGGGCGCGGGTATTGGTGAAGACCAGGCAGCTCTGGCAACCGTCGATCTCGCCGGCGACCTGCTGCAACTGGCTCAGGCCCATATGCCCGGCCCAGGGAAAGCGTTCGATCGCCTTGGGCAGTAGGCTGTCCACCAGCAGGCGCTTGTCCTGGCGCCCCTCGACCAGGCGACCGCCCTGGGGCAGCAAGACCTCGAGGGCATGCTGGAGATTGCCCAGGGTTGCCGACAATCCCCACACCACCAGGCCCGGCTGCCAGGTGCGCAGGCGGGCCAGTGCCAGTTGCAGTTGCACGCCGCGCTTGTTGCCGAGCAATTCGTGCCATTCGTCCACGACCACCATGCGCAGGCTGGCGAAGTCGCGTTGCGCCGAGGCCCGGGTCAGGAGCAGCGTCAGGCTTTCCGGGGTGGTGATCAGGGCCGAGGGCAGGCGCCGGGCCTGGCGGGCACGCTCCGCGCTGCCGGTATCGCCGCTGCGTACGCCGACGGTCCAGGGCAGTCCGAGGTCGTCCAGCGGCGCTTGCAGGGCTCGCGCCGTGTCGGCAGCAAGGGCGCGCATCGGTGTGATCCACAGCACCTGCAAGGGCGCGACCGGCGAACCCTGGCCAGCGAAGGCGCGCAGCGCTGCGAGCCATACCGCATAGGTCTTGCCTGCGCCGGTGCTGGCGTGCAGCAGGCCGGATTCGCCACGTCCCACTGCCGCCCAGACCTGCCGCTGAAAGGCGAACGGGGTCCAGTCGCGGTTAGCGAACCAGGCATCGGCGAGGTTAGGAGTGGCGGGCATGGGCGGCTCGGCAAGGGCTATGTTTTCACAGACCATCGGCCGCCCCGGTTGGTTTTATTTCAGGTTGCCGCGCAGGAACTGCTGCAGGCGTTCGCTCTTCGGCTGGCCGAGTACATCCGCCGGGGCGCCTTGCTCCTCGACCAGCCCCTGGTGGAGGAACATGACCTGGCTGGACACCTGGCGGGCAAAGGCCATCTCGTGGGTAACCATGATCATGGTCCGGCCTTCCTCGGCCAGGCCCTGGATCACCTTGAGCACTTCGCCCACCAGTTCCGGGTCGAGCGCCGAGGTGGGCTCGTCGAACAGCAGCACCTCCGGCTCCATCGCCAGGGCGCGGGCGATGGCCACGCGCTGTTGCTGGCCGCCGGAAAGGAAGGCCGGGTACTGGTCGGCCACCCGTGGCGCCAGGCCGACCTTGTCCAGATAGCGCCGCGCCCGTTCCTCGGCTTCCTGCTTGCCGATCCCCAGTACCCGGCGCGGGCCATGCAGATGTTCTCCAGCACGCTGAGGTGGCTCCACAGGTTGAAATGCTGGAACACCATGGCCAGCCGGGTACGCAGCCGTTGCAGCTCGTCGGCATCGGCCACGTGCATGCCATGGCGGTCGTGGACCATGCGGATGTCCTTGCCATCCAGGGTCATGCGCCCGTCGTCGGGTTGTTCGAGGAAATTGATGCAGCGCAGGAAGGTGCTCTTGCCCGAGCCGCTGGCGCCGATCAGGCTGATCACGTCGCCGGTCTTCGCCTTCAGGGACACGCCCTTGAGCACCTTGTGCTCGCCGTAACTCTTGTGCAGCTCTTCGATGGTCAGTTTGTACACAGTGATTCCTCAAGGCGACAGCAGGTAGCCGCTGCGATAGGCCTCGCGGCCAGCGACATGGGCGATGACCATCCCGGCGGTGGCCATGCGTCGCAGCGAGCGGGCATAGAGCAGGCCGGCCTGGGTGTTGCGTACCGGGGTGACCCGGTCGTTGAGGGGGTCGATCACCTCGGCCACCAATTGTCCGGCTTCCAGGTACTGGCCGGGCGTCACGTGGAACACCAGCAGGCCACCCAGTGGCGTCGCCACCGGTTCCACCGCCGCCAGTGGCGTGGCCGGGTAAAGCAGCGGCGGCAGTGGCGCCGGCTCGCCTTCGATAGCGCCGAAGCGGGTCAGGTAGTCGAGAATCGCGGTGCAGTCGGCCTCTGCCAGCGGGTGGCTGACGTCGCCCTGGCCGCGCAACTCGACGGTCACTGAAAAACTGCCCATCGGGATCGGGAACTGCTTGCCGAAGCGTTGCTGCAATTGCCACCAGACCAGGGTGAAGCACTCGTCGAAGGACTGCCCGCCGGAATCGGTAGCCAGCAGGCTGGCCTGCACCCCGAGGTAGCGTGACAGCGGTTCGACCTGGGCCCAGGCTTCCGGCGTGGTGTAGAGGTGTTCCACCGCCTCGAAGTCGCAATGCAGGTCGAGGACCATGTCGGCATCGCAGGCCAGGCGTTGCAGTGTCAGGCGCTGGGATTGCAGCGGCGTGTTGGCCGGATGGGCGTCGAGGCCGCGACGCAGGCATTCGCGAATCAGCTCGATGTTGTGCCGCGGGTCCTGGCTCAGGTGGCCTTCGATCTGGTCGCCGATCTGGTCGCTGAGGTCGACGAAGCGCCGATTGAAGTTCTCGCCGCTTTGCAGTTCGTAGCGTCCCAACGGGACGTCCATCAGCACCTGCTCCAGGCCCACCGGGTTGGCTACCGGGACCAGGACGATCTCCTTGCGCAGCAGGCCGCGCGCCTCAAGCTCGGCCAGGCGTTGCTTAAGGTGCCAGGCCACCAGCATGCCGGGCAGTTCGTCGGCATGCAGCGAGGCCTGGATGTAGATCTTGCCGCCGGCCCGGGGGCCGAAGTGAAAGCTGTGGATCTGCCGGGCGATGCCGGGAACCGGGGCCAGCAGGTCGTGGGTCTTGTGGTGCATGGAAAATCAGTCCTAGTGAGCAGGGCCGAGGAAGGCCAGCCAGCGCCGTTCGGCGAGGCGGAACAGGCCGACCAGGGTAAAGGTGACGCCCAGGTATATCAGCGCCGCGATGCCGAACGACTGGAAGGTCATGAATGTCGCCGAGTTGGCGTCCCGCGCCACCTTCAGGATATCCGGCACGGTCGCGGTAAAGGCCACCGTGGTCGAATGCAGCATCAGGATCACCTCGTTGCTGTAGAACGGCAGCGACCGGCGAAGTGCCGACGGCATGATGATGTAAGCATAGAGTTTCCAACCGTGCAGGCCGTAGGCGCGAGCGGCTTCGATTTCACCATGGTGCATGCTGCGGATCGCCCCGGCGAAGATTTCCGTGGTGTAGGCGCAGGTGTTCAGGGCGAAGGCGAGGATGGTGCAGTTCATCGCGTCGCGAAAAAACGCATCCAGCAGCGGTTGCTCGCGCACTGCGGCGATGCTGTAGATCCCGGTGTAGCAGATCAACAATTGGATATAGAGCGGTGTGCCGCGGAACAGCCAGGTGTAGAACTGCACCGGCCAGCGTATCCACAGCTTGCGTGAAACCCGGGCAATGGATAGCGGGATGGATACGAGGAAGCCGATGGCCAGCGAGGCGCTGAGCAGCCACATGGTCATGGCCAGCCCGGTGATATGGGTGCCGTCGGTATAGAGGAAGGCCCGCCAGTATTCCTGGAGCAGTTCGATCATCGCAGTGCCTCTCGGGTGCCGACGTTATAGCGCCGTTCCAGCCAGCGCAGGATCAGGTTCGAAGCGCTGGTGATGGCCAGGTAGATGAGCGCTGCGACGACCAGGAAGAAGAACAGCTGGTAGGTGCTCTTGCCGGCGTCCTGGGCGGCCTTGACCAGGTCGGCGAGGCCAATGATCGAGACCAGCGCGGTGGCCTTGAGCATCACCATCCAGTTATTGCCGATGCCCGGCAGGGCGAAGCGCATCATTTGCGGGAAGACCACGAAGCGAAAGCGCTGCATGCGCTTGAGGCCATAGGCCGTGGCGGCCTCGACCTGGCCACGTGGCACGGCAAGGATGGCGCCGCGGAATGTCTCGGTGAAATAGGCGCCGTAGATGAAGCCCAGGGTAATGACCCCGGCGGCGAACGGGTCGATCTCGATGTACTCCCATTCCAGGTAGTCGGTGAGGCTGGTGAGCCAGGTTTGCAGGCTGTAGAAGATCAGCAGCATCAGCACCAGGTCCGGCACGCCGCGGATCAACGTGGTGTAGAGCTGGGCCGGCAGGCGCAGCATGCGGATCGGCGACAGCTTGGCGCTGGCGCCGACCAGGCCGATGCCCACCGCCACCAGCAGGGACATGAAGGCCAGTTCCACGGTCATCAGGGTGCCTTGCCAGAGCAGCGGGCCGAAACCTTTCAGACTGAAAGCGGAAAGCCCGAGAAGGGCGAGCAGTTGGTCGAGCATGGAGGCGAACCCCGAGGCAGAAATAAAAGTGCCCACCCTTGTGGGGCGGGCACTGGTTCGGCGGTTACTTGCCGCTGTAGAGGTTCAGGTCACCGAAGTGCTTCTTCTGGATTTCGGCGTAGGTGCCGTCATCGTGTAACGCTTTGATACCTTTGTTCAGGAGTGCCTTCAGCTCGGTGTTACCTTTGCGGATGCCGATGGCGGTCTTGGACGGCAGCAGCTCGCTGTCCACCGGTTTGCTCACTTCATAGCCGGCACCCTTCTCGGACTTGAGGAAGCCCAGCTCGGCTTGCAGCATGTCCTGGATCGAGGCGTCGAGGCGGCCGGAAAGCAGGTCTGCGTAGACCTGGTCCTGGTTCTGGTAGGCCTGGGTCTTGACCCCGGCCTTGTCCAGTACGGCCTTGGCGTAGGCTTCCTGGATGGTGCCTTGCTCGTAGCCGACGGTCTTGCCCTTGAGCGAGGCGATATCGGCGCTCAGCCCGGAACCTTTCTTGTAGACCAGCGCGGTAGGGCCGCTGAATAGTTCATCGGAGAAGTCGATGGCCTTCTCCCGTGCCGGGGTGACGGTCATCGACGAAATCACGCCATCGAACTTGTTGGCCTTCAGACCCGGGATCATGCCGTCGAAATCGCTCTCGACCCATTTGCAGGTGACCTTGAGCTCCTTGCAGATGGCGTTGCCCAGGTCGATATCGAAGCCCACCAGGCTGCCGTCGGCGGCCTTGGACTCGAACGGAGCATAGGAAGGATCGACGCCGAAGCGCAGCTCTTTGTATTCCTTGGCGAAGGTACTGCCGGCAGCCAGACACAGAGCAACAGCGGAAAGCGTCAGCCATGCTTTTTTCATCATGTAGTCCTTGTGAAACGGCGGATATTGGGTATGGCCGTGCACCGTTACCGGTCGCGGCCCGACATCGCAGTGATAGCAATTTCCGCACCATCGTTCCAAAAGTGCTGTCCGGGTTGGGGTTGGGGGATTCAGGGGATGCATGGCGCCGCCCTGTTTTGGCGCTGGGGGTGGAGTGGGAGGCTGTTTGTCGGTGCAGGGGGGCTGGATGCTATGGTGTGGCGGCTGCCCTATCGCCGGCAACGCCGGCTCCCACAGGTCGCGTGCACCACCCTGTGGGAGCCGGCGTTGCCGGCGATAGGGCCATCAGCAGCACCAGATCAAGGACAGGACCCCCGCCAATGAGGCCCACCCCCGACTTCATGCACTGGTGGCTCGAAGCCAATGCCCGCTTCGACGATTGCCACACCCCGGACGAGCTGTTCGAGGAAACCGCGCGCCTGACCCGCGCCCTGGATTTCCAGCGCTTCGCCTGGGGCCGCCGCCGCCCCTTGCCGTTCAGTCAGGCCCGTGGGCAGTTCACCGGCACCTATCCCGCCGCCTGGCTGGCCGACCAGGATCAGTTCCCGCCCCAGGCCTGCTGCTCTGGGACGACCAGGCCGACGCCCCCGGGAGCCTGCGCGACTTCGGCTTCGCCAGCGGAGCCACCTTCACCCAGCGTGGTCGCGACGGTAGCTGGCACATGCTCTGCGTCGCCCGTCAGAAAGGCCCGCTCAAAGCCAGCGAGCTGCTGCCCCTGAAGCTGCACCTGCGCAGCCTGCTGGAACTGCTCGACGAACACCTCGAACGTGTCGAAGGCCGCCCCTGCACCCTCCATCTCAGCGACCGGGAAACCGAGATCCTGCGCTGGATCGCCGATGGCAAATGCTCCAAGGGCATCGCCGCGATCCTCGAGCTGTCCGAGCACACGGTGAACTTCCATATCAAGAGCATCCTGCGCAAGTTCGACTCGCCCAACCGGGTACAGGCAGCGGCGCAGGCGGCCGCGCTCGGGCTGATCTGAGGCTGCCATCGGTCGCCCGGCAACCTGTCGTGCCGGCGAGTGTTTAAAGCGGATGCGCAGGTGCAAAACGCAATTCCGGCCCGATGAAAAAGTGAGCCGACCTGCGCCGTGGCGCCATTCGACGGGACTTTTCCTACACGATTTCACCTGCCTGTTCCGGTAGTTGTCCCCCGCGCCGATGCCCCTAGTGTCTTCGCCGTGCTGTCGAGCGGTGAACGACGCAAGGACAATCCCACCCTTTGTCCGCGTCGCTCGCCCTGGACATTCGGACGGGTTCGAGACAAGCCGGCAGCCTGTCTCCTGGCACTGCACTCCTACAGTGCCAGCCGTCCTGTTTTATTGCTTTCACTCATCGCGGGAGACACCCATGATCCACGACGTTGTTGTGGTCGGCAGCGGTGCTGTCGGCGCGTCCATTGCCTTCGAACTGGCCAGCCGCGGACTCAGCGTCTGCCGGGTCGGCGAGACTGCCCGGCGTACTGCCGCTTCCCGGGCAGCCGGGGCCATGAACGGCTGTTTCGGCGAAGTCACCCGCGGTCTTCTGGCCAGTGACCATGGTCGCCTGAAACTGGCCATGGATATCCAGGCCAAGGGCCTCTGGGCCCATTGGTGCGAACGCCTGGCCCGGGCCAGCGGCAACCCGGCGGGCCTGCTCAGCGCCTGCGGTACCCAGGTGATCCTCAACTCGGCCGGCATGGCCGAGATCGACAGTGTCAACTTCGGCGCTATCGAACAGGCGCTGCGCGACTACCAGACCTTCTACACCCCGGTGCTTCCCGCTGAGCTGGACTGGATCAAGGCCAACGACCTGGTGCGGCCGATGCAGGCCCTGCTGATCCCCGACGAAAACGCCATCGACGCCCATCTGCTTCTGGAAAAACTCGACGCCGCGCTGCTCGGCTGTGGCGGCGAGATCATCGACGGCAATGCCCGTGCGGTCCTCAGCGAAGGCTGGAGCACCACGGGTGTGGCCCTGCACGATGGCCGCCATCTGCCGGCCCGGCATGTGGTGGTTGCCGCCGGCGTGCATTCCCTGGAACTGTTCGACGGCCTGGAGGACATCCGCCGGCATATCCCGCCGCTGTTCGCCGGTTACGGCGTATCCATCCTTCTGCGCCTGCCTGCCGGGCGGCAGGTACCGCAAACGGTAATCCGCACGCCCAACCGCGCCTTCGCCTGCGGCCTGCACTGCGTTCCCCGTGGTGACGACCTGCTCTATATCGGCGCCACCAACATCCTTGCCGAGCAACCGCGCAGCCACGCCCAGGTGTCCGACGTGCAGTTCCTCCTCGATTGCGCCGTCGACCAGCTCAACCTCGACCTGCACGATGCCGCGATAGTCGATATCCAGGTTGGCAACCGTCCGGTCAGTGCCGACGGCTTCCCGCTGATCGGCGCCTGCGACTATGACGGCCTGTGGATGGTCACCGGCACCTATCGCGACGGCCTGCACCAGTCACCGCTGCTGGCCACCTGGATCGCCGACCGTATCGAGGGCCTGGACAACAGCCTCGACCTGTCCCGCTTCACGCCGATCCGCGAACCCCTTGCCGGACTGCCGCGGGACGAGACGGTGGCCGAGACGGTACGGCAGATGTTCGCCACCGGCTACGAGTACCGCTGGAACATCAAGCCCTACTGGATGCCGCTGCTGGACCAGGGCATGAGCGAAAACTACACGCGCCTGATCACCTCGCTGCACCCGCGTTTCACCCCGCCACCGGAACTGGTGGCCTTCTCCTGGCTGTACCACTCGATGTACCAGCGTCTGGCCGCCTACTACGAGGCCTGGTCATGATCCTTTGCGCGTTCGAACATCATCAGTCCCTGGCCCTGCGCGAGTTGAGCGAGGCGGGCCTGTGGGACCCGCAGGGCGATCTGCAGGCCATCACCGACAAGCATTTCAAGGGCGGCCGCGCCCTCGACCCGCAGCGCCTGGAAGCCTTTCGCGACGATATCGCCGAGCGCTGCGCACGCATCCCGCTGGGGCATATCCTCGGTTACGCCGATTTCGGCGGGCGCCGCCTGCTGGTCGGCAGCGGCACCTTCGTGCCGCGCCGGCAGAGCCTGGCCATGGTCCGCTGGATCGAGCTCAACCTGGCCTTGACCTGCGCTTCCACGGTCTATGACCTGTGCGCCGGTGTCGGCGCCATCGGCCTGGCCATCTGGGCCGCGACCGCTGCCCGGACCGTCTGTGTCGATAACGACAGCACCGCCAGGACCTATCTGCAACGCAACATCCGTCGCCTCGATGCGCAGCGGGAAGTCAGCGTGCTGGCGGCCGATATCACCCGCCCGGAGGCCTTCGCCACGGCTCGTGGTCGTGTCGACGTGGTGGTGAGCAATCCGCCTTATGTGCCGCCTGGCACCGAACTGCTGCCGGAATGGGGCGAGCATCATCCGCCGGGCACCATTTATGCCCGCCGCCAGGGCGCCGAGCTGATCGTCGCCAGTGCCGTCTGTGCCGCCGGCCTGTTGCGTGCCGGCGGGGTCGTGCTGATCGAGCACGGCGAAACCCAGTCCCGAGAGGTCGCTGCTGCCCTGGAGCGCCATGGTTTCCAGGCCATCCACCATTGCCGTGACGACGACTTCAGCGACGCGACGGGAGCTTCCGTTTTCACCGTAGGGAGAGCGCCATGAACGACCATGACCCGCTGCCGGCCGGCAGCGAAGAAAACTGGATGAACATTCGTCGCCAGCGCACCAGCGATGCACTCGACAGTGCCGCGGCCGACGGCCTGACCGGCTTCGAGGTGATTGCGCGCAATGGCAAGCAACTGACCCTGCTGGACGGCAGCATTTGCACCGAATTCGTCTCCTGTTCCTACCTGGGGCTGGAGAACCATCCGGCCCTGATCCTGGCTGCCCAGGTTGCGCTGGAGCGCTTCGGCGTGCACCTGTCCGCTAGCCGTTCGGCGATGAGCCCGCTGTATTTGCGCCAGTTGGAGCACCTGCTCGGCGAAATCTATGGCGGTTGCAGCGTTACCGTGTTCAGTTCCACCAGCAATGCCCACCTTGGCGTACTGCCCCTGCTCGGTAGCGGATGCATGGACGGCTACCTGGTCCGCGAGCGCGGGGTAATGTGGCTGGTGGACCGCACCGCCCATGCCTCGATGCAGGCGCTGCGTGGCCTGCTTGCCCAGTTCGGGCCGGTGCGCCGGGTCGACAGCGCCGACACCGATGGCCTCGAAGAAGCCTTGGTGCACTGCGAACGCGAGCGCCTGACCCCGGTCATGCTCATCGACGGCGTCGGCTCGATGTCCGGCCTGCTGCCGGTGGCCGAACTTAGCGAGCGGCTGCAGCGCCACCACGGCTACCTCTACGTCGACGACGCCCACGGTATTTCCATCAGCGGTTGCTATGGTGCCGGCTACGCCTTCGAGAGTCTCGGACATCGACTGCCGGGCAACACTTTGATCGCCGGCTCGCTTAGCAAGGCCTTCGGTGGCGCCGGCGGCTTCATCGTACTCAAGCGCGGGGCGAATGCTGGGCAGTTGCGCGCCCTGGCTAATCCGCTTGTGTTCGGGCACAGCATCCCGGTACCGCTGCAGGCGGTGAATGTCGCCGCCGCGCAGATACACCTGTCATCGGAAATCCGTACCTTGCAGCAGGTGCTGTGGAGCAATGTGCAACGCCTCGACGACCAGGTCGGGCCAACCCTGCTCAATGCCCGACTGCGTGCGCCGATCCGGGGTGCGATGTTCGACGACGAGCGCCAGGGCATCCTTGCCGCCAATGCCTTGCGAGCCTCGGGAATGGTGGCGTTCCCGGTGTTCTATCCGATCGTCGAGACCGGTCGTGCACTGCTGCGTTGCGCGGTGTCGGCGGCTCACAGCAGCGAGCAGATCGATAGCCTGGCCCGCCAGCTCAACCTGCAGCTCAACCTGCAGACCGGCCGGGCCAGTAGCCAGCACTGAAACGCGGAGGAACGCCCATGTCCCTGGATACTTGCGATGGCCATGGCCATGGCCATGGCCATGGCCATGGCAATGGCAATGCCAGCGCCGAGCTGCAGCCCTATCGCAAACAACTTGACCGGATCAACGAACTGCTGGTGGACTTGCTCGCCGAGCGCATGCAGGTCTGCCGGCTTATCGCCAGGGTCAAGTCGGCCCGCGGCATCGCGATAATGCAGCCGCTGCGCGTGAACTCGACGCTCGATCAGGTTCGCGCCCTGTCCGGTCCGCGTAAGTTGCGCCCCGAGTACCTGGATGGTTTGTTCCGACTGATCATCGAGGAAACCTGCGACGAGGAGCGGCGGGTCATGGCCGTGCTCGAAGCGTCGCCGGAGGGGCGTGAACCATGCGCACGCTGATCATCGACAACTTCGACTCCTTCACCAACAACATCGCCCAGTACCTCTATGAGGTCTGTGGCGAACAGCCGGTGGTGCTGCCCAATACCTGCAGTTTCGAGCAACTCGACCTGGCCCGCTTCGACGCCGTGGTGCTGTCGCCCGGGCCGGGGCACCCGACCCGCGAAGCGGACTTCGGGGTGTGTCGCGAAGTGCTGGAGAGGGCGCGTATTCCCTTGCTGGGTGTGTGCCTCGGGCACCAGGGCATCAACTGCTACTTTGGCGGCAAGGTCGAGCACGCGCCGCAGCCGGTGCATGGCTACCGCACGCGCATCCGCCATACCGGGCAGGGCCTGTTCGCGGGGCTTGTCCAGGATTTCGAAGTGGTGCGCTACCACTCGCTGGTCTGTACCCGGGTGCCGGAGTGCCTGGAGGTCAGCGCCCGTTCCGATTGTGGCCTGGTCATGGGCCTGGCCCATCGCGAGCGACCGATCTGGGGTGTGCAGTTCCATCCCGAGTCCATCGACTCCGAGCATGGCCGGCAGATCCTGCGCAATTTCGCGGGCATGGTGACAGCGGGCCGTGCCCACCGTCGCGAGGCTGATATCGTCAGGGCCCTGCAAGAGGCGGGCGGTCCGCAGCGCCTGGCGTTCGATTTCCAGCCGCTGGCGCGGGTGCCGGAACCACTGGACGCCTTCGCCAGCCAGTTCGGCGAACAGGGCGCGGCGTTCTGGCTCGACAGCGAACTGGCTGACCGCGGCCAGGCCCGCTACTCGTTGATGGGCGCCTGCGACCCGGCCTCGGCCCTGGTGTTCGGCTATGACGTGGAGAACCGTCAACTGAGCATTCAGGGCCCGCACGGGCGAAGCCTGCTGCGGGGCGACTTCTTCGAGTTGATGGGGCAGGTCATGGCCCGGTTGCGCCAGCCCGATCGACCCCAGGCGCCCTTTCCCTTCACCGGTGGGCTGGTGGGTTACCTGGGCTACGAACTCAAGGCCTTGACCGGTTCCGACAACATCCATGTCTCCGAGCTGCCGGACGCACTCTTGTATCTGCCGCGCAACCTGCTGGTGTTCGACCATCTGCGCAACAAGGCCTGGCTCTGTTATCTCTGGGGGGAACGCCTCGCCCTGAAACCGCCGGGCAAGACCAGCCGGGCGCGCATTCCGCAGTTCTTTCCGGGCCCGGTGTGCGAATCGTCCCTGGGGCTGGCCGACTGCGCCGCCACCTACCAGGAGAAGGTCGACCGCTGCCTGCGTGAAATCTTTGACGGCGAGTCCTACGAGATCTGCCTGACCAACCGCGCACGCATGCCTTGTGATGACGCGCCGCTCAAGGCCTACCAACGCATGCGGGCGATCAGCCCGGTGCCCTACGGGGCCTTCATCGATACCGGTGACTTCGCCATCCTCAGTGCCTCGCCGGAAACCTTCCTGCGTATCGACAGCAGCGGGCGCATCGTTTCAAGGCCGATCAAGGGCACCCGGCCGCGGGGCTGCAATACCGAGATCGACCAGTCGCTGCGCCAGGAGCTGGCCGACTCGGCCAAGGATCGCGCGGAAAACCTGATGATCGTCGATCTGGTCCGGCACGACCTCAACGGCATCTGCGTACCCGGTTCGGTCAAGGTACCGCGGGCTTTCGCCATCGAGAGCTACTCGTCGGTGCATCAACTGGTGTCCACCGTCGAAGGCCAGTTGCGCGCAGGTATCGCGCCGTTCGCGGCCATTCGCGCCTGCTTTCCCGGAGGCTCCATGACCGGTGCGCCGAAACGCCGGACCATGCAGATTATCGATCGCCTGGAGTCCTCGGCGCGCGGCGTGTATTCCGGTGCCCTGGGCTGGATCGGCATGGACGGCTACACCGACCTGAGCATTGTCATCCGCACCGCCGTGCTCAAGGATGGCACCGCCAGCTTCGGTATCGGCGGCGCCATAGTCGCCGCCTCGGACCCGGCCGAAGAAATGCGCGAGACGCTGGTAAAGGCGAGCGTGCCGTTCCACAGCCTCAGGAGGTGAACCTTGGACAACTATCTGGTCGTCGGTGGAGCCGGCATCGTCGGACGCTTTATTGCCGGGCTGCTGGCCGATGCCGGCCATGCACCACTGATCATCGACCGGGAGCCTGCCGGACGCGCCTTCGACCAGCGGGTGATGGACGCCCTCGACCTGCCGGAGCAGGCGCCCGAACTGCTCGAGGCCACCACTGCCCTGGTCCTGGCCCTGCCCGAGGAGGTCGCCTTGCAGGTGCTGGAGCGCTGTGGGGGGCGATGCCGGCGCTGCGCCTGCTGGTCAATACCTGTTCGGTGCAGCAACCGTTCCAGGAATGTGCCGCAAGGTTGCTGCCGGGTGTGCCGTCGCTGGGGATCAACCCGATGTTCTCGCCGACCCTGGATTGCCGCGGCCGCCCGGTGGTGTTGTGCGAACGCGAACCCGGCGCGGCCGGGGCGCGCTTCGCCACCTTGCTCACCGCGCAGGGCATGCGCGTGCGGCATCTGGGCCCGAGGAACATGACCGGACCATGGCGGTGTGCCAGACCCTGCCCCATGCGGCGGTCATGGCCTTTGCCTTTGCCCTGCAACGCAGCGAGTGTGATCCCGGGCTGCTGGCCGAACTGGCTCCGCCGCCGATGCAGGCGTTGCTCGCGCTGGCCGCGCGCATCCTGCACAACCCGCCGCAGACCTACTGGGATATCCAGCGTCACAACCGCCATGGCGCCCGTCAGCGCGAGCACCTCGCCGGCGGGCTGGATCTGCTGCACCAGTTTTGCCGCCAGGACTCGGCGGATGCCTTCGCCGCCGAGCTTGAGGCGGTGCGCCATTGGTTCGGTCCGGGGGCCGCCGGATACAGCCGTACCTGCACGCGGCTTTTCAATCTGTTGAACCTGTACCAGGGAGAGTTACCCGATGCACGAAGCGTCAAGCCCTCTGTTCTCGATGATGCGGGATCGCGCCAAGGGAGCGGCACTGCTGGTGATCATGCTGCCGGTCCTGCTGGTGACCATCGATAACACCATCCTCAACTTTGCCCTGCCACGGATTGCAGCAGACCTGAACCCTGGCGCCGCTGCGCAATTGTGGATGATCGACGCCTATTCGCTGGTGCTGGCCGGGTTGCTGGTCACCATGGGCAGCAGTGGTGACCGGCTGGGCCACCGGCGCCTGCTGTTCATCGGCTGCGGCGGTTTCGCCGTGGTTTCCTTGCTGCTGGCGCTGTCCCAGCAGTCTTGGCAACTGATCGCGGGTCGGGCGCTGCTTGGCGTCTTTGGAGCGATGATCCTGCCAGCGACCCTGGCCCTGATCAGCAGCGCCTTTCCCGAGCGTGAAGAACGGCGGGTCGCCGTGGCAGTCTGGGCCACCTGCCTGACCCTCGGCTCGGCGCTGGGGCCGCTGCTGGGCGGAGTGCTATTGCAGTTCTTCGGCTGGCCCTCGGTGTTTCTGGTGGCCTTGCCGTTCCTGTTGCCGGTATTGCTGCTGGCACCCTCGATCAAGGAGACCGAGCGGCAGGCCGGGGGCGCCATCGACCTGGCCAGCATCCTGCTCAGCCTCGCTGCCATGACCGGGATCATGCTCGGCCTCAAGCATGCCGCGGCCACGGGCCTCGATGCCCAGGCGGTGCTCTGCCTGCTCGCAGGCGCGGCCTGGGGGCTGCTGTTCGTGCGCCGGCAACTGCGACTGGACCAGCCGCTGCTCGACCTGCGGCTGTTTCGCCGACCGGCGTTCAGCGTGTCGATCCTGGTCAACCTGGTCAGCCTCGGCTTGCTGATCGGTTTCATCTTTTTTGCTACCCAGTTGCTGCAACTGGTGTTCGGCTTGTCGCCGCTGGCGGCCTGCCTGGTGCTGGTGCCGGGGCAGGCGCTGGCGATCATGGCCGGGATGGCGGTGGTGCCGGTCGCGCAGCGGGTGGTGCCGAATCGCCTGATTGCCTTGTGCCTGCTTGGCGCGGCGGCGGCCTTTGCGCTGATGGCGCTGGTGGAGGCCACGGTGCTGAGCCTGGGCATTGCCTTCCTTTTGCTGAACGTCAGCGTGGCGGCGATCACCAGTGTGTCCAATGACCTGGTGCTGGGCAGCGTGCCGGCGGACCGCGCAGGGAGTGCTTCGTCGGTGAGCGAGACGGCGTATGAGGTCGGGGTGGTGCTGGGGACCACCTTGATTGGCGGGGCGGTGGCAGCGGTGTATCGGCTGTCGCTGGTGGTGCCTGATGGGGTTTCTGCGGCAACGCTGGCCGAGGCTTATGCCGTGGACGGGCTGGCGCCGGCGGCGGGGCTGGCGTTCCGGGAAGGGGTGATGGTGACCAGCGGGGTGGTGGCGGTGGTGGTCGTGGCCTTTGCGTTGGTGGTGATGCGGGGATTGCGGGTCAGGTAAGGGGTGTTGTCGATGCTCATGGCCTCATCGCTGGCAAGCCAGCTCCCACAGGTTCACCGCTGCCCTCAAGAATGGTGCAGAACCTTGTGGGAGCTGGCTTGCCAGCGATTAGGCCATCAGCACCACCACAAGACCCGGGTCAACTGAGCAACCCCTGCAACGTCGCCAGGTCATCCGCTTCCTCCACCGGCTTGTCCTGCCGCCAGCGCAGCATCCGCGGGAAGCGTACTGCAATCCCGCTCTTGTGCCGTTTCGACAGGGCAATGCCTTCGAAGGCCAGTTCGAAGACCATGCTCGGCGTCACGCTGCGTACCGGGCCGAAGGTTTCGATGGTGGTCTTGCGGATCAGCGCATCGACGCTGCGCATTTCGGCATCGCTCAGCCCGGAGTAGGCCTTGGCAAAGGGCACCAGGCTGCGTTCCGGCGAGCCCGCCGGCGCATCCCAGACGGCAAAGGTGTAGTCGCTGTACAGGCTGGCGCGCCGGCCATGTCCGCGCTGCGCATAGATCAGCACCGCGTCCACGGTGAAGGGATCGATCTTCCACTTCCACCACACGCCCATGTCCTTGGTCCGTCCCACGCCGTAGAGCGATTCCCGGGCCTTGAGCATCAGCCCCTCGACCCCCAGGCTACGTGATGTTTCGCGTTGTCGGGCCAGATCATTCCAGTCACTGGCGGTCAGTACCGGCGACAGTTGCAATACCGATGCCGCGCAATTGCCGACCACCTGTTCCAGTTGTTGGCGCCGCTGGTACTGCGGCCGGTTGCGCCAGTCCTCGCCCTGCCACTCCAGCAGGTCGTAGGCCAGCAAGGCCACCGGTGCATCGGCCAGCAGTTTCTTGCCCAGGGTTTTGCGTCCGATACGCTGCTGCAACAGGGCGAAGGGCTGTACGGCGATGGCATCGGTGCGCGTGTCGGGCTTCCACACCACGATCTCGCCGTCGAGCACCGTGCCGTCCGCCAGGCAGGTGGCGATGGCATGGAGTTCGGGAAAGCGCTCGGTGACCAGTTCCTCGCCGCGCGACCAGATCCACAGTTGCCCGTCGCGCTTGACCAGTTGCGCGCGAATACCGTCCCACTTCCATTCCGCTTGCCAGTCGCCGACCGGGCCGAGCAGGGCGTCGAACTGCTCCACCGGCTGTTGCAGGGCATGGGCCAGGAAGAACGGGTAGGGCTGGCCACCGCGCTGCGCATGTTCCTCGGCGCTGGGCGGGGCGATCAGGGCCAGGTAGCCCTCGGGTGTGGGGCTGTGGCGCAGGTCGGTATAGCCGACCAGGCGTTGGGCAACCTGCTTGGCATCCAGGTCGGCCAGTTGTGCCAGGGCACGGGTCACCAGCAGTTTCGACACGCCCACCCGGAAGCTGCCGGTGATCAGTTTCATGCACACCAGCAGGCTGTTGCGGTCCAGTTGCGCCCACAGGGGCGGCAGGCGTTCGGCCAGGTCATTGGGCGCCAGGCCACGCAGGGGCAGCAGTTGTTCCTCGACCCAGTACGCCAGCCCGGCATCGCTGCTGTGCTCGCTCTCCGGCAGCAGCAGGGAGAAGGTCTCGGCCAGGTCACCCACCGCCTGGTAGCTCTCTTCGAACAACCACTCGGGCAGGTCCGACAGGCGCACGGCCAGCTCGCGCAGCAGGCGGGTCGGCACCAGCTGCCGAGGGCGTCCCCCGGAAAGGAAGTACACCGCCCAGGCGGCATCCTCGGCCGGGGCCTGGGTGAAGTAGTCCTGCAACGCTTGCAGCTTGGCGTTGCTGGAGGTCGTGGCGTCGAGGCGCAGGTACAGCTCGGCGAAGGCCTTCATGCTTCGGCCTCGCCACTGGTGCTGGCATCGTCTTCCTCACCGTACTCGGTGACGAAGCCCCGGGCATCGAGGCCTTGCTCCTTGAGGTAGCGCACCAGCACCTGCACCGAACCGTGGGTGACCATCACCCGCTCGGCGCCGGTCTGCCCGATGGCCCAGAGCAGGCCGGGCCAGTCGGCATGGTCCGAAAGCACGAAGCCGCGATCCACCCCGCGCCGCCGCCGCGTGCCGCGCAAGCGCATCCAGCCGCTGGCGAAGGCATCGCTGTAGTCGCCGAAGCGGCGCATCCAGCTGCTTCCGCCGGCGGACGGCGGGGCGATGATCAGGGCCTGGCGCAGCAACGGGTCGTTGCGTGGGATATCGCCGGCATAGCGGGTTTCCGGGATGTACACCCCGGCCTCGCGGTAGACGCGGTTCAGCGGCTCCACCGCGCCATGTGCGAGGATCGGGCCAATACTGGCGTCGATCCCGTGAAGAATGCGCTGGGCTTTGCCGAACGCGTAGGAAAACAGCACGCTGGCCTTGCCCTTGGCCTGGTTGTCGCGCCACCAGGCGTTGATCTGCTCGAAGATCTCCTGCTGGGGTTGCCAGCGGTAGATGGGCAGGCCGAAGGTGGATTCGGTGATGAAGGTATGGCAGCGCACCGGCTCGAACGGCGCGCAGGTGCCGTCGGGCTCGACCTTGTAGTCGCCCGACGCGACCCAGACCTCGCCCTGGTATTCCAGGCGCACCTGGGCCGAGCCGAGGACATGGCCGGCAGGGTGGAAGCTGAGGGTGACGCCATGGTGCAGCAGCGTCTGGCCGTAGGGCAGGGTCTGCAGGTTGATGTCTGCGCCGAGCCGGCTACGCAGGATGCCGGCACCGGGTTCGGCGCAGAGGTAATGCTGGTTGCCGGGGCGGGAATGGTCGCCGTGGCCATGGGTGATGACCGCGCGGTCTACCGGGCGCCAGGGGTCGATGTAGAAGTCGCCGGGTGGGCAGTAGAGGCCTTCGGGGCGGGCGATGACAAGGTCCATGGGCGTGGGGCCGGAGTGGGTGGGCTTGTATCGATAGAGCGGTGACCGGCTTGGGAAGTTCTTTGTTTTTGAGGGCCTATCGCTGCGGTGCGGCGATCCGACAAGCCAGCTCCCACAGACGCGATTCCCGTGGGAGCTGGCTTGCCAGCGATGAGGACCTCGAGGTCACTTGCCAGGCACCAGCGTCAGCCGCTTGCTGCCAAACACCCGCTCATGGTTCTGCCCCTGCAACGGCACGCTCTGGTACTGCCCGCGGAACCAGCCGTCCAGCCCGTTGAATTGCGGGCTTGCCGGGTTCCCCGATTGCCCGGCGCTGGTCAGTACCTGCAACGGCTCGGCCTGGCCGAAGTCCACCACCATGCGTATCGACGAAGGCAACGAGGCCTTGAAGTCCTGGCCCCAGGCATACCCCGACGGATTCAGCGTGCTGTGGTCGCCGCCGGTTGCCTGGGCCCGACGCTCGATGTTGTCGCCAATGCCGAGCAGGTTCGCCGTCGGCCATTGGTACTGGTGCAGGCGTCCCCATTGCCAGGTACGGCGGTCCGCGCCCATCTGCCGTTCGCCTTCACTGATCGCCGCGGCAAGGCTGCGGGCCAGGATCGTCGGTTTGTCTTCTTTTGCCGGGGTGTTGCGGTCATCCCAGAACGGGCTGTCGTCCCGGCCCAGCAGGTGATCGGCCTGCGCCGAGTAGGAGGATCGCGCGGTGCTGACGAACGCCTGCCAGGCCGGGCCCGACTCCGGGCCCAGTTCGTCGAGGAAGATGGCCTTGGTGCTTTCCTGCAGGAACAGCTCGTAGATCGCGGCATCGGTAGAGGTCTGGCTAAGACGTCCATCGAAAGCCATCAACCGGGTATAGGCCTCGCGGGCCCTGGCCTTGTGCTCCGGCGGCAGGGCCTCGATGGCCTTTTTCAGCGGCTGGGCCATGCCCGGGGCTTCGAACATCGCCTTGAGCCTGGCGGCGAACAGCGTGATCTGGTCGTTCTGCATGGCGATCAGGCTGCGACCGTCATGCTTGCCATTGCCGGCCAGTTGCGCCAGGCGCTCGGCCCGCTCCGGATAGGACCAACTGCTGGACAACTGCATGCCGTAGCCCTTGGGGGCGCTGCGCTGGTTGGCGGTACCGAGCCAGCCCTGCATCGGGTCCTGGTCGTAGGGGTGCAGCATCGGGTCGGCGTAACCGTCCCAGTCGTAGCGGCTTTCCCAGCCCGGCGACGGCACCAGGCCTTGGCCTTCGCGACGGTTCGGATAGCGTCCGGTGACCTGCCAGCCAATGTTGCTGGCGTCGGCGAAGATCATGTTCAACGCCGCCGCACCGATCTCGCGGCTGGCTTCGGAGGCCCGCTCGACATTGCGCGCGCGGCTCAGGTCGAACAGCGCATCGAGGCTGCGATCGCCCTTGAGGTCGGGCATTTTCAGGGCCAGGCCAAGGCCGCCCTGGGCGCCCGTGAGCAGCGTGCCGTGGCCGGTTTCGTAGATGACCTCGCGCAGCGGGCTGCGGCCCTTGATGATGTAGGTCTCGTTGCGCGCGCGCGCCGGCTGCCAGCGGCCGTCCACTTCGTAGCTCAATTGGTTGCCGCTGCGACGCAGTTTCTCCAGGTACAGGTCCTGGTTGTCGCCCATTACCGCACTGCTGCTCCAGGCCAGCGCGCCGTTGAAACCGGAGAGCACGAACGGCAGGCCCGGCAGGGTGAAGCCGGCGGCCTGGTACTTGCCGGTGCGAATCTGCACCGGGCTCAGCACCCAGGCGCCCTGGCTGTCGGCGGCCAGCAGGCTCTTGCCGCTGCGGCTGCGCTGCGGGGCGATGGCCCAGTTGGCTGAATTGCCGCTGCCGAGCACATTGAAGGCGGCCAGTTGCGCACTGACGGCGCTCACCGAGGCCAGGCCGGGCAACTGGCTGGCGAGGTTGAGGCCCTTGAGCTTGTCTGCCTCGGCCTCGGCCAGCGGTTCGTCCGGGTAGGTCGGCAGTAGCCATGCCAGTTTGTCGGCGCCGACTTTCTGCGCCAGGGTCAGGGCCGCCAGTTCTTCCTGCAGGTTCACCGACTGGCTGAAGCTGTACAGGGCGAAGACCAGCGCCGAGTCCTCGGCCTTCCAGTATTCCGGGCGATAGTCGGCAATCGGCGAAGGCAGTTTTTCGCGGTAACGGAACAGGTAGGCGTTGACGCCCCGGGCATACACCTCGAAGAAGCGCTTCACCCGTGGCGAGGCGTCGGCGTAGAGCTGGCTGGCGCTCTGCCGCAGGTTTGCCGCGCGCATGAAGCGATCGGCATCCAGGGCGTCGGCGCCGGCCATCTCGGCCAGGCGTCCCTGGGCCAGCAGGCGCATGGCCAGCATCTGCCCGATGCGGTCCGAGGCATGCACATAGCCGAGGCTGAACAGGGCGTCATGGAAGGAGCTGCTTTCGATCAGCGGCAGGCCCTGGGCGCTGCGCCGTACCGACACGTTGTTCGCCAGGCCCTTGAGCGGTTGCACGCCGACGCTGGGCGGCACGCTGTCGCGGACATTGCCCATCTGGCAACCGCCGAGGCTTAGCAGGCCGAGCGCGGCCGCAGCGACGCCGAAGCGCAGACGTGAAAGGGGAAAGGCTGGCGAGGCCATGGCGAAGCTCCTGCATGCAAGGGGAAGGCTGGCGGCGAAAGGCGCTACGTTAGTGAGCGCGCCAGCGCCATGCAAGCAGGGGCGCGGGCTTTATTTGCAAAGCCGCGCGCCGGCCATGTGAGCTTATTTCTGCGGCGGGTTGATCTTCTCCACCAGGGCGTAGGCGCGCTGGGTCGCCGGACGCGCCTGAATACCTTCGAACCAGGCCTTCAGGTGGGGGAAATCGTCGAGATTCTGCTCCTGCCACTTGTGCGAAACGATCCACGGATAGATCGCCATATCGGCGATGCTGTAGGCCTCTCCGGCGACGAACGGTCGGTCGGCCAGGCGCTTGTTCAGCACGCCGTACAGGCGCGCGGTCTCGTCGACGTAGCGCTTGATCGCGTAGGGGATCTTTTCCGGCGCGAAACGGTTGAAATGGTGGTTCTGCCCGGCCATCGGGCCGAGCCCGCCCATCTGCCAGAACAGCCATTGCAGGACTTCCTGGCGGCCGCGCAGATCCTGGGGAATGAATTTCCCGGTTTTCTCGGCGAGGTAGAGCAGGATGGCCCCGGATTCGAACAGCGACAATGGCTGGCCGTCCGCCGTGTCGTGGTCGACGATGGCCGGGATGCGGTTGTTGGGGGCGATTTTCAGGAAGTCGGCGGCGAATTGCTCGCCCTTGCCGATGTTGATCGGGTGGATCCGGTAGGGAAGGCCGGTCTCCTCAAGGAACAGGCTGATCTTGTGGCCGTTGGGGGTGGTCCAGTAGTACAGATCGATCATGAGGCGCTCCGTCAGTCTGCTGCGCTCCAGCGCAGCGGTGGGCGTCATGGATACCACAAAGCCCGACCGCTGTTACAGACTTGGCTTTGTACGATAAATGCCTGCGCGACGATCATGCTGCGTTGAAAACAGGCTCGGAATGCTCATTTGCAACCAGCAAACTCCGCTTCCTCGCCTGTTTTCGCCTTGCCTGATCGCCGCGCAGTCACTTCTCGTACAAAGCCACCAAACTCAGGCGCCGTGGCACTTCTTGAATTTCTTCTCGCTGCCGCACGGGCAAGGATCGTTGCGACCGACGTCCTTCAGGGCGTTGCGCACCGGCTCCTGGTGGCCGTGGTTGCAGTGCGGGCCATGTACATGGCCGTGGTCGTGGTGGTGATCGTGGTAGTGGTCGTGGTTGCAGTCTGGGCCGTGGACGTGGGGTTGCTGGTTCATTGCAGGTTACTCCGGGAAAAAATCGCCGGGGATTATCTCACCACTGCGCGCCAAGTGCAGGTCGCGGGCGAAGAATAATCCGGTGCGCAGCGTGCCCTCGAGGCGGTAATGCAGGGGCGTGTGCTGGCGCAGCATCTTCGCCACCGGCCTGGCGTGCTTCCACAGGTTGGTACGCACCTCGACCTTGAAGATCCGGCTGCCATTGGCATCGACCCGCAACCACTGGCCGTCGTCGCCTTCGGCCAGCAGCATGTCGTTGAGGCGTACGGCATAGCTCAGGCCGCGAACCTGCAGGGTGCTGTCGTTGGGGTTATCGATACGCAGGTGAAGGATGAAATGCTGCTGCAGCAGGCGCGCCTTCACCGTTTCGATCTTGACCAGGTGCACTTGCGGTTCGCGCCAGTCGCTGTCGAACCAGCTGGCGCAACCGCCCAGGCCCAGCAGCAGGCTGAACAGCAGCAGGCGCGCCAGCATCGCCATGCTCAGTTACCGACGTAACTCGAACAGCATTTCTTGAACTTCTGCCCGCTGGCGCAGGGGCAGGCGTCGTTGCGCCCGGCCTTGAGGCCCACGGTCGGGTCGATGAAATACCAGCGGCCCTGGTTCTGCACGAAGGCCGAGCGCTCACGGTGGCTGTGTTCACCGTCCAGGTCGTGCCAGCGCGCGGTGAAGGTAACGAAGGCATGCTCGGGCTGGCCGCCGAACACCTCGGCCGATTCAACCTCGAGTCCCAGCCAGGTGCTTTGGGCGCTCCACGCGGCGATGGCGGCGCGGTCGAGCCCGGCCTGCTGCACCGGCAGGGTGGTAGCCACCAGGTAATCGACCAGGCCCAGCACATAGGCGCTGTAGCGCGAGCGCATCAGGGCCTGGGCGTCGGGAGCCGGATGCCCGGCGTGATAATGCCCGCAGCAGGCGTCCAGCAGGTTGCCGCTGCCGCAGGGACAAACCGAAACGCTCATCGTGTCACCACCAGTACTTGCCGAAATTTTGCGGGTTGGCCCAGAACTTGGCGTTGAGCCAATCCGGGACCTGCTTGTAGTCGCGCACGTCGTAGGTGAACAGGTCGAGCACCTGCTCGTCGCGGCGGAAACGCTCGCTGGCCTGCAAGGCCAGGGAATAGAAGTCGCGGTCTTCCCATTGGCTGGCGCCCTTGTCGGCGAGCACGGCGATACGACTGGCATTGAGATTGCGGATGCCGCCCAGCAGTTGCAGGCCGTCGCGTTTCTCCAGGTGCTCCAGGCAATCCACCAGCAACGCCAGGTCGTAGCGCTTGCCGGCCAGTTCTGCCGGCAGCGGGCCGGGGCTGGCGATATCGATGCTGGCTCGCGGATGCGCTGCGGCGAAGGCGTCGAGTGCAGGGAAGGACGCACCCACCAGCAGCACACTGTGCGGGGCGTAGTGATCCAGCAGCGCCGCCAGGGCCTGTTGCGGCGTGCGCGAAGAAAAACTCTCGGTCATCGAAGATCCTCGTCTGTTCCGCCAAGCCTAGCGGGCAAAGGCTTTCGCGTCATGGCTTATTGCTGGCGGAGATGGAATCGGCGGTCTTTACTCCCAGAGCAGCGGTACCGCAAGGCACATTTCCCATGGAGAAGCAACAGATGAGCATAGTTCGCACAGCTTTACCTCTGGTTCTGCTAACCAGCGTACTGACTGGTTGTGCAGGTCTGCAAAAGACCGACTGGCCGAAATGCGCGGCGGTCGGGGGTGTCGGCGGTGCCGCGTTGGGCGCCATTGAAAGCAGCAGTTGGGCGGGTTGGGGCGCGCTGGTGGGCGGCTCGATGGCGGCTGCGTATTGCTGGGTGCATGGTGATGGCGATGAAGACGGCGATGGCGTACCGGACAGCCGCGACAAGTGCCCGGGCACGCCGCGTGGCACTCCGGTGGATGCCACCGGTTGCCCGCTGGCTCCGCCCGCACCGCCTGTGGTCGAGGAAGTGGTGGTGGTGAAGGAGGAAACCATCGTCATCCGCGATGTGCACTTCGCCTTCGACTCCGACAAGCTGACCGCTGCCGACAAGTCGCGCCTGAACACCATCGCCGAACGCCTGCGGGCAGAGAAAGAGGGTGTGCAACTGACCGTGACCGGACATACCGACAGTGTCGGCTCCGATGCCTACAACCAGCGGCTGTCGGACAAACGTGCCCACTCGGTGGTTCGCTACCTGGTGGAAAGCGGAGTGCCGCAGGGTTACTTCGTTTCGGTCAGCGGCGCAGGTGAAAGCCAGCCGGTCGCCGATAACAAAACTGCGGAAGGCCGGGCCATGAACCGCCGTACCGAGATCAAGATCCAGCGTTGATGTCCCGCGGCCCGTGGCTTGAGAACTGCCACGGGCCGGTCTTTACTCCTGTGTGCCGGTAATGGCCGGTAACACAGGAGGCATTTCCCCATGAACGCACTCACCAAGGCCGCGCTTCCGGTGTTACTGGCAGCCGGCCTGCTTTCAGGTTGTGCAACCCACAGCGACGGCAGCGCTCCGCTCAATCAACGTACCTGGCCGATCTGCAGCCTGCTGGGCGGGCTGGTCGGTGGCGGTCTCGGCGCCATCGAAAGTTCGGCCTGGGCCGGTGGTGGCGCGGCGGCCGGTGCCATTGCCGGTGGCTTGATCTGTTTTGTCCAGGATGGCGACCAGGACGGTGACGGGGTCTTCGACCGCCGCGACCGTTGCCCGGATACGCCGGCCAACACCCCAGTCAGCCACAACGGCTGCCCGTTGCCGCAGTACCCGCCTGCGCAGAAGGTCGCCGAGCCTGAACCGCCGCAGCCCGAGGTGATTACCCTGAGCGACCAGGGCAACGTGCTGTTCGCCTTCGATTCCGCCGAACTGACCCCGGCGGCCCGGCAGCAACTGCAAGGGCTGGTGGAAAGATTGAGCGGTGCGCAGGTCCTGAGTATCCGGGTGGTCGGGCATACCGACAGCAAGGGCACCGATGCCTACAACCAGGCGCTCTCCGAACGGCGTGCCGGGGCGGTGGCGACCTGGCTGATAAACGAGGGCATTGCGCCGCAGAAAGTCACCAGCATGGGCCGTGGCGAAAGCGAGCCGGTGGCCGACAACGAAACCGACGAAGGGCGTGCGCAGAATCGCCGGGTCGAGCTGCATCTGAATTGATCCGGCAACGCTGGCGGTCCGTTTGCGCACGGGCCGCCACGGTTTGAGGAGAACGACGGATGAAAACACTGCTGGGCCTGTTCAAGGTCCTGACCGTGCTGTTCTGGTGGGTGGTGCTGGCCAATCTGCTGATGCCGGCGGAGAAACCCTTCCATCAGTTGATCAACCTGGCGGGCGCCGCCCTGCTGGGCTTGCACCTGCTGGAAGTGCTGTTCTATAACGGTCGCCTGCGCGAGCGCAGCCACCGTTGGTTCGACCGCTTGCAGATCCTCCTGGTGGGCATCTTCCATATCCTCTCCATTCCCGCACCCAAGGAAGTACCGCATGCGTAAGCTGTTGCTGTTGACTGCGATGTTCAGCCCGCTGGCCCTGGCCGGTTCACTGAACGTCGAGCCCCACTCGGTGTTGCGCCTGGCGGGCAAGGCCGGCGTGGTGCATCTGGAGCGGCTCGAGGTGGCGGACTCGGCCACCCTGGTCCTGCCGGCCAGCCTGGTGGAGCTCAAGGTCGACCAACTGCACCTGGGACGTGACGCGCGGATTTCCGTGGTGCCGGCCGATGAAACCTTGCGCATCGCGGTGGAGCGGGCGCAACTGGATGAAGGCAGCCTGATTACCGCCACCGGCATGGCCGGTACCTATGAGCGCGCCGCCAGGCCGGGGCGCAACCTCGATCTGCGCTTGCAGCAGTTGCAGGCGCCCGTACTGGCCATCGACGCCCGGGGCGGCGCCGGAGCGCCGGGGTATGTCGGGCTGGATGGCGCCAATGGCAAGGCCGGCGGCTGCACCTGGGGTTCGGCCAGTCGCGGGGCGAATGGCGACAACGGTGGCGACGGCCACGACGGCTCGGCCGGTGGCCGGGTGCGCCTGGCATTGCCGGCGGATTATCCGGCCGAACAGATCAAGGTGCGGCTTGAAGGTGGGGCGCCGGGCAAGGCCGGTGCAGCGGGCAAAGCCGGGCAGGGTGGGGCGAGCAAGGGCTGCCTGGTGTATCGCACCGAGGCCGGGGCCGATGGCCGGCCCGGGCTGGAAGGGCAGCCTGGGATGGCTGGGGCTGCTGGCGAGTTGAGTGTTCAGCGCCTCTGAATCTTCTTTGTTCTTCAGGGCCTCATCGCTGGCAAGCCAGCTCCCACAGGGAGCTGGCTTGCCAGCGATGAGGCCCTCGAAGTCAGAAGGAAAGCCGGGTAGCTGCCACCAATACCACGGCAATCCCCAACAGCAGATTGATCCCCACCATCTTCCTGATTTTTCCCAGTACGGCAGCGCCCGCTGCCCAGTCCCCGGCCTCCACTGCCTTGCGCATTTCCGGTAGCAGCAGGCTCTGGATGCGCATGAACAGCGCGAACATCGCGATGCCGCCGCCAATCATCACCTGCACATGCCGCGGCGCGGTGTCGAGGGTGCCGAAGTGCATATGCAACATCCCGACACCACTGACTGCCAGAACCAGGATCGCGATCCATACCCAGCTGAAGAACCGGGAAAACACTTCCAGCCACAATTGCAAGCGGGCCGGGCCCTCCAGCACCGTGGCGGCCGCCGGACGCAAGACCATCCAGGCGAAGAACATGCCGCCGACCCACACCAGGGCGGCCAGCACATGCAGGCTATAAGGAAGGGCAAAGGCGGTCATCGGGCACTCCATTCAGCGCAAAGGGAAATTGGCGGGTATGATAGCCCGCTCATTCGAAACACTGAAAATATATCCAGCCCTTCGCGGGCGCCCGAGACCATGATCAGCAACGAACTCAAGTCCCAGATTCAGGGCGCCTATTCGCGTTTCCTCGAGGCCAAGGGCCTCAAGCCTCGCTATGGCCAGCGCCTGATGATCGCCGAAGTGGCCAAGGTCCTCGGCGACATCGATTGCGATGACGAAGGCCGGCGCAGCGGCGAACCGGCGGTGGTGGCGGTGGAAGCCGGTACCGGTACCGGCAAGACCGTGGCCTACAGCCTCGCCTCGATTCCCGCGGCCAAGGCTGCCGGCAAGCGCCTGGTGATCGCCACCGCTACCGTCGCCCTGCAGGAACAGATCGTCTTCAAGGATTTGCCCGACCTCATGCGCAACAGCGGCCTGAACTTCAGCTTCGCCCTGGCCAAGGGCCGAGGCCGCTACCTGTGCCTGTCGAAACTCGACCTGCTGCTCCAGGAAGGCCATGCGCAAAGCGCCACGGCCCAGCTTTTCGAGGAAGAAGGCTTCAGGATCGAGGTGGACGAAGCCAGCCAGAAACTCTTCAACAGCATGATCGAGAAGCTGGCCGGCAACCGTTGGGACGGTGACCGCGACAGTTGGCCCACCGCCCTGGAAGACCAGGACTGGGCACGGGTGACCACCGACCATAGCCAGTGCACCGGACGCCACTGCCCGAACTTCGGCCAGTGCACCTTCTACAAGGCTCGCGAAGGCATGGGCAAGGTCGACGTGATCGTCACCAACCACGATATGGTCCTGGCCGACCTGGCCCTGGGCGGCGGTGCAGTGCTGCCGGATCCGCGCGACACCATCTATGTGTTCGACGAAGGTCATCACCTGCCGGACAAGGCCATCGGCCACTTCGCCCACTACAGCCGCCTGCGCTCCACGGCGGACTGGCTGGAGCAGACCGCGAAGAACCTGACCAAGCTGCTGGCGCAGAACCCGTTGCCGGGTGACCTGGGCAAGTACATCGAGCAGGTTCCCGAGCTGGCGCGGGAGATCAAGAACCACCAGCAATTCATGTTCGCCGCTTGCGAGCAGGTCGCCGATTTCCGCCCCGGCGAGGATGCCGAAGGCCGTGAACGCCCGCGTTACCGCTTCATCGGCGGGGTGGTCCCGGAGCATATCCGCGAGATCGGCATCGAGTTGAAGAAGGGCTTCGCCCGCCTCAACGACCTGTTCACCCGCCTGGCCGACCTGCTCAAGGAAGGCATGGATGGCGAGGTCAATATCGGTATTCCCAGCCATCAGGCCGAAGAGTGGTACCCGCTGTTCGGCACCCTGCTGACCCGCGCGGGCAGCAACTGGGAGCTGTGGACCGCCTTCACCGCCGAGGACCCGGAAGACAGCCCGCCCATGGCGCGCTGGCTGACCCTGGCCGAAAGCGGGGCGCTGTTCGATATCGAGGTCAATGCCAGCCCGATCCTTGCGGCCGAGATGCTGCGGCGCAACCTGTGGAATGTCGCCCATGGTGCCCTGGTCACCTCCGCGACCCTCACCGCACTGGGCACGTTCGACCGTTTCCGCATGCGCTCGGGCCTGCCGAAGGCCGCGGTCACGGCGGTGGTACCAAGCCCGTTCCACCACACCGACGCCGGCGTGCTGCGGGTCCCGGACCTGCGCGCCGACCCGCGGGACGCCGCTGCCCACACCGCCGCGATCATCCGTGACCTGCCGGAACTGGTGGAGGGCTCGCGGGGTTCGCTGGTGCTGTTCTCCTCGCGCAAGCAGATGCAGGACGTGTTCGACGGCCTGGACCGCGACTGGCGCCGGCAGGTGTTCATCCAGGGCAACCTGTCCAAGCAGGAAACCCTGAACAAGCATAAGGCACGGGTCGATGACGGCGAGTCCAGCGTACTCTTCGGCCTGGCCAGTTTCGCCGAGGGCGTGGACTTGCCGGGGGCGTACTGCGAGCACGTGGTGATCGCCAAGATTCCTTTCGCCGTGCCTGACGATCCCGTGGAAGCGGCGCTGGCCGAGTGGATCGAAGCGCGGGGAGGCAATCCGTTCATGGAGATCTCCGTGCCGGATGCCTCCTTGAAGCTGATCCAGGCCTGCGGGCGTTTGCTGCGTACCGAGCAGGATCGCGGGACCATCACCTTGCTTGACCGTCGGGTGGTTACCCAGCGCTATGGGAAGGCTATCCTCAATGCGCTGCCGCCGTTCCGTCGGGAAATTTCGTAGTTCTTGAGGGCCTCATCGCTGGTAAGCCAGCTCCCACAGGGACCGCGTGCATCGCAGAACCTGTGGGAGCTGGCTTGCCAGCGATGAGGCCATCAGCCTCCATACAAATCTTTTGCACTTGCCGCTGTCTATCACCGGAACCAAGGCCCCTGAAAAGGCCCCTCAAGGAGAACTCCAGCCCCATGTTGCGCCGTACCCTTCCTGCCGCCTTCCTGCTAGTGCTCAGCCAACCCTTGCTGGCTGCGCAACAGACGCTGTTCAACTTCGTGCGCCCGACCTCGGTGGTCAACGTGGCGACCGAGGATGCCAGCCTGCCGCAGTACAACGCGGAACAGACGGCCGAGGGCGAGGTGCTGCGGCGGGTGGTATTCAACCCGGTGCAGCGGCCCAGCCTGCGCATGAGCCCGCAGTCCGGCCTGTGGGACTGGTCCGCGCAGAAAACCCTGACCCTGCGCCTGCAAAGCGGCATGGACTGGGCCCTGACCCTGAACGTCACTGTGCAGAGCGCCGATGGCAAGACCCTCACCAGCCGCATCGACCTGCCCGCCGGCCCGGCGCAGACCGTGGTCATCCCGCTGCAGGCCGCTTCGCCCTTGAGCCAGGGCATGCGCGCCGGTCCGCCGATGCCGTGGACGTACGAGGGCCAGCGCCTGATCGTTGCCAGCAGCAGCGGCGAGCTGGACCTGAGCCAGGTCAGCGCCATCAGCCTGTCGATGAACCAGCCCAACGTCGCCCAGAGCGTGCTCATCGAGCGGATCAACGTGCAGGATGACGAGCGCCCGCAACAGGCCGCCTATAGCCAGTTGATCGACGGCTACGGCCAATACAGCCGGGGTCGCTGGCCGGAAAAGGTCGCCAGCGACGAACAGCTCAAGGCCGCGGCCGGTAAAGAACAGCAACAACTCAAGAGCTGGCTCGCCGAGCGCGAGAAGCAACCGCTGGACCGCTTCGGCGGCTGGACCGGCGGCCAGACCTTCGATGCCAAGGGCTTCTTCCGCACCGTCAAGCGCGATGGCCGCTGGTACCTGGTGACCCCGGAAGGGCATCCGTTCTACTCGCTGGGCGTCAACGCGGTGAATGACGAACCCGGGCGCACTTATGTCGCCGGTCGCGAAAGCATGTTCAGCGACTTGCCGAAAGCCGACTCGCCGCTGGCCGCCTTCTACGGCGAAGGCAACAACAACGACGGCAATGCCTCGTCGAAAGGCCGCAACTTCAACCAGGGCCGTTGGTTCGACTTCTATGCCGCCAACCTGGAAAGGGCCTACGGCAAGCCGTGTCCGACACCGACAGCAGACGCCAAACCCTGCCCGCCGCCTGTCCTCGACACCGCCCGCTGGCAAGCCCACACCCTCGATCGCCTGCAGGCCTGGGGCTTCAACACCCTTGGCAACTGGAGCGAGTCGAGCCTGGAACAGGCCGAGCGGGTGCCCTACACCCTGCCGCTGGCAATCGTCGGCGATTACGCCAGCATCAGCACCGGCATGGACTGGTGGGGCGCCATGCCCGACCCGTTCGACCCGCGTTTCGCCATGGCTACCGAGCGTGCCGTGGCCATCGCGGCCCGTGATCATCGTGACGACCCGTTCCTGATCGGCTACTTCGCCGACAACGAACTGGCCTGGGCAGCCCCGGGAGATGACCCGAAATCCCGCTATGGCCTGGCCTACGGCACCCTGCGCCTGACCACCGACGTACCGGCCAAGCGCGCTTTCCTCAAGCAGTTGCGCGACAAGTACCGTAACCAGGAAGGCCTGTCCAAGGCCTGGGGTATCCAGCTGACCGCCTGGGAACTGATGGAAGATCCGGGCTTCGAGGCGCCGCTGCCAAGCGCCGAGCACCCGCAGATCGAAGAAGACTTCAAGCACTTCCAGCGCTCCTTCGCCGATGCCTACTTCAAGACCATCTCCGATGCCCTGAAATGGCATGCGCCCAACCATCTGCTGCTGGGCGGTCGTTTCGCCGTGACCACACCGGAAGCGGTGGCGGCCTGCGCCCAGTACTGCGATGTCCTGAGTTTCAACTTCTATACGCCCAAACCCCAGGATGGCTACGACTTCGCCCGCTTGCGCGAGCTGGACAAGCCGGTGCTGGTCTCCGAGTTCCACTTTGGCTCTCGCGATCGCGGGCCGTTCTGGCCGGGGCCGATGGAGGTGGCACGGGAGGAGGACCGCGGGCCGGCTTACGCCGCGTTCCTCAAGGCGGCGCTGGAGGAGCCGGCGATCGTCGGTGTGCACTGGTTCCAGTTCTTCGACCAGCCGGCCAGCGGGCGCCTGCTCGATGGCGAGAATGGTCATTTCGGTCTGGTGGGAATCACCGACGTGCCGTATCAGGGTTTCATCGAACAGGTGCGCAAGGCCAATCTGCAGGTCGGGAAGCAGATCGTGGGTGTGGCGCACAAGCCCGAGGCCGAGCCCGCCAACAAGTAGCACGCAAACCCCCTGTGGGAGCTGGCTTGCCAGCGATGAGGCAGCCATGACAAGGATGTTGTCAGGCCGGGCCCCATCGCTGGCAAGCCAGCTCCCACAGGGACCGCGTCATGCAGCATGAATAGTGGTTATTGTCCGACCCATGTCTGTTCCAAAATCCTTCGCGGGCTGAAACAATGCACGCCACTTTTCAGTCAGCTTCCAGGGGAGTCAACGGGTGCAGATCCAGGGTCATTTCGAACTCAGGTTCGAGGCGGTACGCGAGGCCTTTGCGGCACTTTTCGATGATCCCCAGGAGCGCGGTGCGGCCCTGTGCATCCAGGTCGGTGGCGAGACGGTAGTCGACCTCTGGGCCGGCACGGCCGACAAGGACGGCCATGAGGCCTGGCACAGCGACACTATCGCCAACCTGTTTTCCTGCACCAAAACCTTTGCCGCCGTGACCGCCCTGCAACTGGTGGGCGAGGGCAAGCTGCAACTGGACGCCCCGGTGGCCCGCTACTGGCCCGAGTTCGCCCAGGCCGGCAAGGAATCGGTGACCCTGCGCCAACTGCTCAGCCACCGCGCGGGCCTTCCGGCGATCCGCGAACTGCTTCCCGCCGAAGCCCTCTATGATTGGCAGACCATGGTCGACACCCTGGCCGCCGAAGCCCCTTGGTGGGAGCCGGGGACCGCGCATGGCTATGCGGCGATCACCTATGGCTGGCTGGTCGGTGAACTGATCCGCCGTGCCGATGGCCGTGGCCCTGGCGAGTCCATCGTCGCCCGCACTGCCAGGCCCCTGGGGCTGGATTTCCACATCGGCCTGGACGATGCCGAATTCCACCGCGTCGCCCATATTGCCCGGGGCAAGGGCAACCTGGGCGATGCAGCGGCGCAGCGCCTGCTCAAGGTCACCATGAGCGAACCCCAGGCCCTGTCGACCCGGGCCTTCACCAATCCCCCGGCGATCCTCACCAGCACCAACAAGCCCGAGTGGCGGCGCATGCAGCAGCCGGCGGCCAATGGTCATGGCAATGCCCGCAGCCTGGCCGGTTTCTACGCCGGTCTTCTGGACGGCACCCTGCTGGAGTCGGAACTGCTCGACGAATTGACCCGCGAACACAGCCTTGGCGACGACAGGACCCTCCTGACCCAGACCCGTTTCGGCCTCGGTTGCATGCTCGACCAGCCCACCGTGGCCAACGCCACCTTCGGCCTTGGCGCTCGCGCCTTCGGGCACCCCGGGGCGGGCGGTTCGGTAGGTTTCGCCGATCCGGAACATGACGTTGCCTTCGGGTTCGTCACCAATACCCTGGGCCCCTACATCCTCATGGACCCTCGCGCGCAGAAACTGGTGCGGGTTCTCGCCGACTGCCTTTGATCGGGTGCCACTGTACTCGCGGGCACGGTTGGCTATTCTGTGACCAGCTCTTTTCTATTTTTCCTTCATTTTCATGGTGTATCGCTGATGTCTTCACATAAAACCTTAGCTCTCGCCCTGTGCCTGGCCATCACTGGCTGCGCCCAGAACCCCCAGAAAGGCGCTGCGGACAGTGGCCACGGCTGGTGGCCGTTCGGCTCGGACAAAGTGGCTGACCAGGAAGTGAAGGAAGCGGTGCAGGAGAAGGTCGCCAGGTCCGAGGCCAAGGCCGAAGCCAAGTCCGAGGGCGGCAACTGGTGGTGGCCGTTCGGCGGCAGCGATGACAAACCTGCGGACAAGGTCGCTGCGGTACCCAAGGTCGACGTCAAGGCCACCCAGGCCTGGCTGGATAATTACGAGCCGAAGGTGCGCGAGGCGATCAAGGACAGCAAGCTGGAGCTGGAGCGCCGCGAAGACGTGCTGGTGGTGACCTTGCCGGTGGACAGCGGCTACAACCCGGACCGTCCGGCCATGCTCCTGCCGATCAGCCTCGGCCCGATCACCAAGGTGGCCAAGGTAATCGAAACCGATCCGAAAACCGCTGTGCTGATCCTCGGCCATGCCGACAGCAGTGGCGCTGCCGCCACTAACCAGAAACTCAGCCTGGAGCGCGCCGCATCGGTGTCGGCGATCTTCCGTCTCAGCGGCCTGCAGCGTGACCGCCTGACCCTGCGCGGGATGGGCTCGGTCGCTCCGCGTGCGGCCAACGACAGCCTCCAGGGCCGCTCCCTGAACCGCCGCGTGGAAATGATCCTGACCCCGCAAGAGACGATGGTCGCCCTGGTGGCCAAGTATAAGCAACCGACCCCAAGCCCGGCTGAGCTGGTCGCGGTGCAGGACGTCAAGCCGGCCGCCGCTGCCGCCAAGCCTGCTGCAAAACCGGCGGCCAAGGCTGCCGCGAAAGCCCCGGCCAAGGCCACCACGGCGAAGAAAACCGCCCCGGCGAAAACCGCCGCGGCCACTAAAAAAGCGGCTCCAGCCAAAGCGGCTGCGAAAAAAGCCGAGCCTGCCGCCAAGAAGGTGGCAGTCAACAACAGCCCTGCGAAGACCAACTGATCCTCAAGGAACGCTGTAGATGACCCAGACACTGGCTGATATGCGCCGTGACTACACCCGTGACGGCCTGGCCGAGGCGCAAGCCCCGGCCGAGCCGTTCGCCCTGTTCCACCAGTGGTTCGCCGACGCGGTGAAAACCGAGCAGGCGCCGGTGGAAGCCAACGCCATGACCCTGGCCACCGTCGATGCCGACGGCCGGCCGCATTGCCGTGTTCTGCTGCTCAAAGGCCTGGACGAACACGGTTTCACCTTCTTCACCAACTACGAGAGCGCCAAGGGCCAGCATCTGCTGGCCAACCCGTTCGCCGCCATGACCTTTTTCTGGCCGGCGTTGGAGCGGCAGGTGCGTATCGAAGGACGGGTGGTGAAGGTGTCGGCGCAGGAGTCAGACGCGTATTTCCAGGTACGCCCCCTGGGCAGTCGCCTGGGCGCCTGGGCGTCGCCGCAGAGCCGGGTGATCGCCGACCGTGGCGAGCTTGAAGCCCTGCTCAAGGCTACCGAGCAGCGCTTCAGCGATACCCAGCCGCACTGCCCGGAGCATTGGGGGGGTTACCGGCTGCTGCCGGAGCGCATCGAGTTCTGGCAGGGGCGCGCCAGCCGTCTGCACGACCGCCTGAATTACCGCCTGGAGCAGGGCAACTGGCTGCGTGAGCGCCTGGCTCCTTAACCGGCGTAGTTGGCGGCCTCGCGTTCCAGCCAGGCCGCCAGTTCCTTTCGCTTGACCTTTTGCGCTCTTGCGGCATCCAACCTTTGCAGCATGAATGCGCGCTTGTTTTCGTCCTTGCCGGCAAAGGACAGCGCCAGGTCACGATCGGTCCATCGTCTGATCCGCACATAGAGCCAGCCATGAAAATACAGGCCGGCCAGGGTGGTGATGGCGATGATGAAGTAATCCATGTCTATTCTTCCTGCAGGTTGTCTGACGGTTCCGACCGAATGCCCCTGTACCGGAGCTGAATGAAAGCAATTTTATCCATCGCACGTCGTGACAGTCGTCAACGCGCGCAGTCTAATGGGCACCTGTCTTAAGGAGTGATTCCTATGCGTAAATCTGTACTGCTGGTCGCATCGTTCACCACGATGTCGCTGTTGCTGGGCGGTTGTGCCTCGAACCTGTCCGGTGATTCCTATTCCCGTGACGAGGCGCGCCGCGTGCAGACCGTGCGCATGGGCACCATCGAATCCCTGCGCCCGGTCAAGATCGAAGGCACCAAGACGCCAATCGGCGGTGGTGCAGGTGCGGTGGTCGGCGGGGTTGCCGGTAGCGCCATCGGTGGCGGCCGCGGCAGTATCGTCGCCGCTGTGATCGGTGCGGTTGCCGGTGGTCTGGCCGGCTCTGCCGCCGAAGAAGGTCTGACCCGTACCCAGGGCGTGGAAATCACCGTGCGCGAAGACGACGGCAGCATGCGTGCCTATGTGCAGCAGGTTCAGGAAAACGAGATTTTCCGGGTCGGCGAGCGCGTGCGCATCATGACCGTAAACGGCACCAGCCGCGTCAGTCACTAAGGCTTGCGGCAAAAGAAAACCCCGGTCGGCTTGAGCCGCTCGGGGTTTTTTTACGACTCTCGATCGTCAGCTGGTTGGCTGTTTCGGACTGGAGAGGGCGGTGATGGTGTAGCCGATGATGGCCGCAAGGACCGAACCGGTGAGGATACCCATGCGGTCCATGCCCACGTACTCGCTGGCGCCGGGGACGAAGGCCAGGGAGCCGACGAACAGGCTCATGGTGAAGCCGATGCCGCAGAGAATCGCCACGCCGAGGACCTGCCCCCAGTTGGCCCCGGCCGGCAGGGCGGCCAGGCCCAGCTTGATGGCGATCCAGGTCAGGCCGAACACCCCGATGGTCTTGCCCGCCAGCAGGCCCACGGCAATGCCCATGGGCACGGCGTGGGTAAAGCTTTCAAGAGTCACCCCGGCGAGGGACACGCCGGCGTTGGCGAAGGCGAACAAGGGCAGGATGCCGAAGGCCACCCACGGGTGCAGGGCGTGTTCCAGGGTGAGCAGGGGCGAGGTTTCGGCATTGCGCGTGCGCAACGGGATGCACAACGCCAGGGTGACGCCCGCCAGGGTTGCATGCACGCCACTCTTGAGTACGCAGACCCAGAGGACAAGGCCGATCACCAGGTACGGACCTAACTTGACCACGCCGAGGCGGTTCATCGCGATCAGTGCGGCGATGCAGGCGGCTGCCAGCATCAGCGAGAGGGTCGACAGGGCACCGGAATAGAACAGGGCGATGATGATGATCGCGCCGAGGTCGTCGATGATCGCCAGGGTCATCAGGAACAGCTTCAGCGACACCGGCACGCGCTTGCCGAGCAGCGCCAGCACGCCGAGGGCGAAGGCGATGTCGGTGGCGGTGGGGATGGCCCAGCCGGCGATCGCGGCGGGGTTGTCGCGGTTCATGAACCAGTAGATCAGGGCTGGCACCAGCATGCCGCCAAGGGCTGCCGCGCCGGGCAGGACCACCTGGGACGGCTTGGACAGATGCCCCTCGACCAGCTCGCGCTTGACCTCCAGGCCGATGAGCAGGAAGAACAGCGCCATCAGGCCGTCGTTGATCCACAGCAGCAGCGGCTTGGCGATGCTCAGGGCACCCACCTGCACGGCCACCGGTACCTCCAGCAGGCCGTTGTAGAGCCAGGACAGCGGCGAGTTGTTGACGATAAGGGCCAGCACCGCAGCGGCGATCAGCAGCAGGCCGCTGGCGGCTTCGAGCTGGAAGAACCGGGTGAATGTGCTACGTAGAGGCAAGGTCGCTCCTCCATCGAATGACAAAAAGGTCGAACACCCTAACCCGTTGTGATATTCATTAAAATAAAAACTATATTCTTTTTTGTTATAAGCTGTTTCAGTGGGGTATACGGATTTAATGGTTGATGGGGCACCTTTACCCCACCAACCTGATACCATTATCAGATGGTTGATAGATCGACTCCGTAGTTGAGTTCCTCTGCGAAGTCCGGCAGTCCGTAACCGATGGTTTTCTTGTAGAAAGGAGAGACCTTCGCAGTCGGTGCCTTCTTCTTGTGCTTCGTGGTGTAGAGCATTCGTGCCCGCATCACCTCGAAGGAGTAACCGCGCCCTTCACGGTTCTTGTCCTTGGCCAGTCGGTTGATGGACTCCGTGTAAGCGTTGGTGACGGGCATGTCCGTCTCGAAGTAGGTCATGGTCTCTTCGCGCCAGTTTCCCACTGCCCTGACCAGATCGCTCCAGACTTCCTTTTGGCCCTTCGGGATGGTGGCTATCCACTCGTCCAGGGCGGCTTCTGCCTGGAGCCGTGTGGTGGCGTCCCAGATGCCGTAGAAGCGCTCCTTGTGCTCGTAGGCGGCCAGCAGTTGCGGGAACGCGCCTGTCCAGGTCTCCATGATGAGGCGCTCCCGGTCTGAGACTTCGTGAGCGCGTTTCAGCAGGATTTTCCGGTCTCCCTTGAGAGTCCGGCTCTGGGACGGTTTCAGCTCCTTTCTGAGGCCCTTGCGCACTCTCTCTAGGGCATCGTTGGCCATGCGCACCACATGGAACTTATCGACCACGATACGGGCCTGGGGCAGCACAGCCTTGACCGCTGCCCGGTAGGGGTTCCACATGTCCATGCTGACGATCTCGACCTTCTGCCGGTCTTTCAGCTTCATCAGGTAGTTGGTCACCACGTCCTGGCGGCGGGTGGCCAGCAGGTCGAGCAGGGTTCGCTCCTCAATGTTGGTCAGAATGCAGCGGTAGCGCTTGTTCAGGTATAGCTCGTCAATGCCCAGGATGCGGGGCGTCTCGAAGCGGTGCCAGCGCCCCAGGAACTCGGCGCGGGCGTTGAAGATGTCGCGCACCGTCTTCTCGTCCAGGCCGGTCTGTGCCGCCACAAAGGTGTAGGGGTGGTTGAAGGATTCCTTCTCCACGTACTCATGCAGCCGCAGTGTCATACGGAATCCGTCCACCATCTCCGGTAGCTGGGGCCTGAATGTTGTCTTGCAGGCCCGGCAGGTGTATCGGCGGCGGACCACCCAGAGAGTGACCCGCTTGCCGTGGATGGGCAGATCACGATAGGGAACGTCACGCTTGCCGAACCGCACGAACTCACCCTGCACGCCGCACCCCTCGCAGGCTACTGGTGTAGGTGCTTCAAGCCGAAAATGTATGTCTTCATTCTGCTCATCAGAATCCACCAACTGGTACCCAGGAAGGCTTAACGAATTAATCATCTCCCGCCTTGATCAGAAAAACAGGTAGGTGGCGTAACCGGCAATCATCGCCATAGCAAAAATGACTGCTAAAAACGCCGCTAAAAGCTTCAGCGTGAACAAAGAGCGCAACAGAATGAGCTCAGTCAGGCTGGCTCCGGCACTGCCGATGATCAACGCTAGCACCGTCCCGGCACCCACGCCTTTGGCCATCAGAGCCGCTGCCAGAGGTATGACGGCTTCAGCGCGAATATACAACGGCACGCCGATGACAGCGGCAACTGGAATGGCAAAGGGATTATCTGGGCCTGCATACTGCTCCAATAAGTCAGTGGGCATGAAACCATAGATCACGCTGCCAATCGCAATACCGATGAGCAGGTAAGGCAACACATCGATAAAGTCCGACCAAGCTTCCCGCCACACACCACTGTACTTCCCTTCTTTCTTAACCGTGACAGTGGGTTGACTGTCACAGCATTCGCTAGACGTAGAGACTGTTGTCTTCCTATCAGCCCCGCAAGAAGCCGTCTTCGGAGTGGTGTCGCAGCTGTTGGTGCCGCAACTCGATGCGGTCGATGTAGCACTGCACGGGCTTGCTGATGAACTACATCCACTGCTCTCTTGTGTCGCCGTCCGGCGCACATAACGCTCGAAGCCAAGCGTGTGAAGCAGCCATCCGGCACCTACCGCGACCACCAAAGCGGCGAGCACATAGATAGCAGTAAGTGTCCATCCAAACGTGGCAACCAGCAGGCCGACGACGATAGGATTCAGCAACGGAGATGAGAAAAGAAACACCATCATCGGCCCAAAACCGGCCCGTGCCCGAATCAACCCTTTCAACATGGGGATAGTCGAGCAACTACAGAAGGGCGTTATAGCTCCTAAACCAGCAGCAAGAAAATAGCCTCGCTTCCCACTGGAAGTCAGTAACGCTTCCACCTTGGATGGTGGGATGTGACGTTGAAGAACTCCGACCAGCAAGCTAATGCCAATGAATAAAACCGATAGCTCGATAGCGAGAAAGGCGAACATGCCTAGAGCGTCTTGGAGTTGAGATGACATTCAATATTACTCCTATATTTCTAGTATTGTCGAAATGATGTACGCAGCCTACTTGCGTTTATCCGACCTGTCAACTATAATTCTAGAAACATCGAATTATTGGGGCGTGCTATGGATCACGAAAAGGTTGCAGCCAGCTTAGCTGAGCTAGGGAATAGTCACCGACTGTCCGTGTTCCGCTTTCTGGTCAAAGCTGGCCATGATGGGGCTTCGGTCGGAGATATCCAGAAGGGGCTGGGTATTCCTGCTTCGACGCTATCACATCACCTTGCGCGCATGGCCAAGGTAGGGCTGATCCGGCAGGAGAAACATAGCCGCACGATTGTCTGTATACCCGAGTATGGGCACCTAGAGAATTTGATCGGTTTCTTACAAGAGGAATGTTGTGCAGGTGTCCGGATTGCGCATGAACCAGAACCGCTTTGACGCTTGCCCAGCTCTCGCTGTCCTCCCTAGTCAGCATCGCTATGAAGACTCAGGCGAAGGTGGAAACAGAAAATTGGCAGTAGAGTAGGCTGAAGAGGATCAATCAGATAATCCGCTGAGAAAGATTTTCTTCTTTACATCTTTGGCATTTTATCAACCAGAAATTCCGGATACCCTTTCAGTGTTTTCATGGCTATCGGGCTTTTCTGGCAAGGATGTAGGAAGTTGCCTAAATGGACGGTAGTCGTTTCTACAGCCATTTGCCCCTGACGCATGAGAACCGCCCCATGAATCATCACCGCACCTGGGTCCGTGAAGCCATTCGCATCATCGAGGCCGATTTCCAGCGTAGTGCCGATACCCATCTGATTCCCCTGTCCATGCCGGGCTTTCCAGATATCGACCTGTACTTCAAGGACGAGTCCAGCCACCCCACCGGCAGCCTCAAGCACCGGTTGGCCCGTTCGTTGTTTCTCTATGCCTTGTGCAATGGCTGGTTGCGCCCCGGAGCGCCGGTGATCGAGGCGTCCAGCGGTTCGACGGCCATTTCCGAAGCGTATTTCGCCCGGCTGCTGGGCTTGCCCTTCATTGCGGTCATGCCGGCCACCACATCGCGGGAAAAGATCGCGCAGATCGAGTTCTATGGTGGCCAGCCGCACCTGGTGCAGGACCCGACGCAGATCTACGCCGAGTCCGAGCGTCTGGCCCGGGAAAGCGGCGGCCACTTCATGGATCAGTTCACCTACGCCGAGCGTGCCACCGACTGGCGTGCCAACAACAACATCGCCGAGTCGATCTTCAGCCAGATGCACTTCGAGCGGCATGCCGAACCGGCCTGGCTGATTTCCAGCCCGGGTACCGGCGGGACCACGGCGACCCTGGGCCGCTACGTGCGCTACCGCCGCCACGCGACGCGGGTGCTATGCGCCGACGCCGAGCGCTCGGTGTTCTTCGATTGCTATCGCAGTGGCGATCGTTCGCTGCGCCTGGACTGCGGTTCGCGCATCGAGGGCATTGGTCGGCCGCGGGTCGAGGCCTCGTTCCTGCCGGCGGTGATCGATGCGATGGTCAAGGTGCCGGATGCACTGTCGCTGGCGGCCATGCACTACCTGGCGCAGCGCCTGGGACGGCGGGTCGGCGGCTCGAGCGGGACCAACCTGATCGGGGCCTTGCAGGCGGCGCTGCATATGCAATCGGCGGGGGAGTCGGGGTCGATCGTGGCGATCCTGTGCGATAGTGGGGAGCGCTACGCGACGACCTATTACGATGAGCAATGGCTGGGGCAGCAGGGGTACGTGTTGGAACCGTTGATTGCGGCGGTGGCGGGGTGTGTGGAGCGTGGAGAGGGGTTACCGGAGTCGGTACTGCGCGAAGGGATCTGAAAATCCATGGTGTTGCTGAGGGCCTCATCGCTGTTCAAGCCAGCTCCCACAGAGTCCGCGGTGCATGCGGTCCCTGTGGGAGCTGGCTTGCCAGCGATGAGGCCCTGAAGCCTTACTCGGTCAGCCCGAGCATGCTGCGGGCCACGGCTTCGGCAATCCGGATGCCATCCACGCCCGCCGATAGAATGCCCCCGGCATACCCGGCCCCTTCACCCGCCGGGAACAACCCCTTCAGGTTCAGGCTCTGCAGGGTCTCGTCCCGGGTGATTCGCAGCGGCGACGAGGTCCGGGTCTCGATGCCGGTCAGGATCGCATCCGCCAGGTTGTAGCCCTTGATCTGCCGGTCGAAGGCCGGGATCGCCTCGCGCAGGGCTTCGATGGCGAAGTCCGGCAGGCTCGGCGCAAGGTCGCCGAGGTTGATGCCCGGCTTGTACGAGGGTTCCACGCTGCCCAGGGCGGTAGACGGACGACCGGCCACGAAATCACCGACCAGTTGCGCCGGAGCGTGATAATTGCTGCCACCCAGCTCATAGGCGCGTTCTTCCAGGCGCTCCTGCAGCTCGATCCCGGCCAGCGGGCCACCCGGGTAATCCTGCTCCGGAGTGATGCCGACGACGATGCCCGAGTTGGCGTTGCGCTCGTTGCGCGAGTACTGGCTCATACCGTTGGTCACGACGCGGCCCGGCTCGCTGGTGGCGGCGACCACGGTGCCGCCCGGGCACATGCAGAAGCTGTAGACCGAACGGCCGTTTTTCGCGTGGTGCACCAGCTTGTAGTCGGCGGCGCCGAGTTTCGGGTGGCCGGCGTACTTGCCCAGGCGCGCCTTGTCGATCAGCGATTGCGGGTGCTCGATGCGGAAACCGATGGAGAACGGCTTGGCTTCCATGAACACGCCACGACCGTGCAGCATGCGGAAGGTGTCACGGGCGCTGTGGCCAAGGGCCAGGACGACATGGCGCGAATGCAGCTGTTCGCCGGTATGCAGGACCACGCCATGGAGCTGGCCGTCTTCCATCAGCAGGTCGGTGACCTTGTGCTCGAAGCGCACTTCGCCACCGAGTGCGATGATCTCCTCGCGGATGTTCTCGACCATGCCGGTCAGGCGGAAGGTACCGATATGCGGCTTGCTGACGTAGAGGATTTCCTCGGGTGCGCCGGCCTTGACGAATTCGTGCAGGACCTTGCGGCCATAGTGCTTCGGGTCCTTGATCTGGCTGTACAGCTTGCCGTCGGAGAAGGTCCCGGCGCCGCCTTCGCCGAACTGCACGTTGGACTCGGGGTTGAGCACGCTCTTGCGCCACAGGCCCCAGGTGTCCTTGGTCCGCTGACGGACTTCCTTGCCGCGCTCCAGCACGATCGGACGCAGGCCGGCCTGGGCCAGGATCAGGCCGGCGAAGATGCCGCAAGGGCCGAAACCGACCACGATGGGCCGTTCGGCCAGGCCGCCCTCGGGCGCCACGCCCACCGGCTTGTAGCTCACGTCAGGGGCGATGCCGACGTTGTGGTCGTCGGCGAACCGTGCGAGAACCGCGGCTTCGTCACGCAGGCTCAGGTCGATGGCGTAGATGAACAGCAGTTCGGTGTTCTTCTTCCGCGCGTCGTAGCTGCGCTTGAAGATGGTGAAGTCGAGCAGCTCGGCGTCGTCGATGCCCAGGCGTTGCACGATGGCCTCGCGCAGGGCTTCGTCGGGATGATCCAGCGGCAGCTTCAGTTCGGTGATTCGTAGCATGACAGGGTCCAGTATCCCGGCCATGGAAGGGCCGGCGGCTTTACACAAACGCGAGAGTATAAAGCTTTCGCCGGCCTGGCAGGCAGTCTGAATGCGCGCCGGCGGTCAGTCGTTGCGCGACCCGCCGAAGTAACCGCAGCCCTGGAGGGTCTGGCCGTCCAGGCGCAGTTGCGCGGTCAGGTGGCTGATGCCGCCGGTGGCGCTGTCGACGCAGCGTTGCGGAGCGAGCCACAGCTCGACCTTCTGCCCGTTGGCTTCGCTGCTGACGCTGATGCCGCCGCCGGGCATCTGCTCTTCCAGGTAGGGCAGGGCCAGTGGTGGCTGGTCCGGGCGGTTGAGGACCATGCCCTGGCCGCTGACATTGAGGTTCCAGAATGGCTCGTGGCCGGCGGCGCGCAGGGTCAGGCGCTTGAAATTGGGGTCGCTGCAGGCGCTGGCCGAGTGATCGAGCCGGTACAACTGGTGCACGTTGAACTGGCCGTCGGTGCCTTCGCTTTTACTGGAGGAAAGGGTGCCGCGCAGGTCGGCGAAAAGTACGCCCGGAGTGGCGGCGAGGGTCGCGGCTTCCTGTAACAGGCCGGTATTGCCGGCGTCCTGGACGACGAAGCGGCGGCTTTCGGTGCAGGGTTTGAACAGCAACTGGCCATTGGCGGCGCTGAGCTCGCCTTGCAGGCGGGTCATGCCGGCGGTGGAGACGCTGGTTTCCGGCTGGTCGGCGAGCAACTGGCAACCGGCGAACAGCGGCAGCAGCGCGGCGACGAACAGCGAGGGGGCGATACGCATCGAGGAAAACTCCGGGATCTCGGCCTGAAAAATTTCCAACGGTATGCAGGGTCGGAGGGGATTACAAGTGAAGTTGCGTCAGGAAAATCTGCTGTGGTTGTAAGGTTCATCGCTGGCAAGCCAGTCCCCACCCTGTGGGAGCTGGCTTGCCAGCGATAGGGCCCGGGAGATCAGCCGCCCAGGTAAGCGTCGCGCACTTTAGGATCGGTCAACAGCGCTTCCCCGGTCCCTTGCATCACCACATGCCCGTTCTCCAACACATAGGCGCGGTCGGCGATCTTCAGCGCCTGGTTGGCGTTCTGCTCCACCAGGAACACGGTCACGCCATCACGGCGCAACTGTTCGATGATGTCGAAGATCTGCTGGATGATGATCGGCGCCAGGCCCAGCGATGGCTCGTCGAGCAGCAGCAGCTTGGGCTTGCTCATCAGCGCCCGGCCGATGGCAAGCATCTGCTGCTCGCCGCCGGACATGGTGCCGCCACGCTGGCTGTAGCGTTCCTTCAGGCGCGGGAACAGGTGCAGGACCTTGTCCAGTTGCTCCTGGTAGTCGCCCTTGTCGGTGAAGAAGCCGCCCATGGCCAGGTTTTCCTCGACGGTCAGGCGCGAGAACACGCGGCGGCCTTCCGGGACCACGGCGATGCTCTTGCGCATGATGTGCGAGGACGGCTGGCCGACCAGTTCTTCGCCCAGGTAGCGGATGCTGCCGCTATGGGCTTGCGGCGAACCGCACAGAGTCATCAGCAGGGTGGACTTGCCGGCACCGTTGGCGCCGATCAGGGTGACGATCTCGCCCTGGTTGATTTCCACGTTGACCGAGTGCAGCGCCTGGATCTTGCCGTAGAAGGTGGAAACGTTTTCGAACTGCAGCATTTACGCTTCCCCCAGGTAGGCTTTGATCACGTCAGGGTTGTCGCGGATCTGTTCCGGCGTGCCATCGGCCAGGGGCGTGCCCTGGTTGATTACGACGATATGGTCGGAAATGCTCATGACCAGCTTCATGTCATGCTCGATCAGCAGCACGGTGACATTGTGCGATTCGCGCAGGTACGCGATCAGCGCCTTGAGGTCCTCGGTTTCCTTGGGGTTGAGGCCGGCTGCCGGCTCGTCGAGCATGATGATCCGCGGCTGGGTCATCATGCAGCGGGCGATTTCCAGACGGCGCTGCTGGCCGTAGGCCAGGGTCCCGGCGGTACGGTTGGCGAACTCGGTCAGGTTGACCTTGTCCAGCCAGTACTGCGCGCGCTCCATCGCTTCCTTCTCGCTGCGGCGGAAAGCCGGGGTCTTGAACAGACCGGCGAAGAAGTTGGTGTTGAGGTGGCGGTGCTGGGCGATCAGCAGGTTTTCCAGCGCGGTCATTTCCTTGAACAGGCGTACGTTCTGGAAGGTCCGCACCACGCCCTTGCGGGCGATCTGGTGACCGGCCAGGCCCTGGATCGGCTGGCCATCGAGGAGGATGGTGCCGCCGCTGGGCTTGTAGAAACCGGTCAGGCAGTTGAACACCGTGGTCTTGCCGGCACCGTTCGGGCCGATCAGGGCGACCACCTGTTTTTCCTTGACGGTCAGGCCGACGCCGTTGACCGCCAACAAGCCGCCGAAGCGCATGCTCAGGCCGCTGACTTTCAGAATTTCGCGGCTCATCGACGCAGCTCCATATGTGGACGTTGCATAGGCAGCAGGCCCTGCGGACGCCAGATCATCATCAATACCATCAGGGCGCCGAACATCAGCATACGGTATTCGCTGAAGTCACGCATAAGCTCCGGCAGCAGGATCATCACGATGGCCGCGAGGATCACGCCCAACTGCGAGCCCATACCGCCGAGCACGACGATGGCGAGGATGATCGCCGATTCGATGAAGGTGAAGGATTCCGGTGTCACCAGGCCCTGGCGCGCGGCGAAGAAGCTGCCGGCGAACCCGGCGAAGCAGGCACCCAGGGTGAACGCCGAGAGCTTGATCACGGTCGGGTTCAGGCCCAGTGCGCGGCAAGCGATCTCGTCTTCGCGCAGCGCTTCCCAGGCACGCCCGATCGGCATGCGCAGCAGGCGGTTGATGACGAACAGCGCCAGCAGGGCGAGGAGCAGGGCCACCAGGTAAAGGAAGATCACCTTGTTGATCGAGTTGTATTCCAGCCCGAAGAACTCGTGGAAGGTCTGCATCCCTTCGGCAGCCTTGCGCTCGAAGGTCAGGCCGAAGAAGGTCGGCTTCTCGATGTTGCTGATGCCGTTCGGACCGCCGGTGATATCGGTGAGGTTGCGCAGGAACAGCCGGATGATCTCACCAAAGCCGAGGGTCACGATGGCCAGGTAGTCACCGCGCAGGCGCAGCACCGGGAAGCCCAGCAGGAAGCCGAAGGTGGCCGCCATCAGGCCGGCGATCGGCAGGCAGATCCAGAAGCTCAGGCCGAAGTAGTGCGAGAGCAGCGCGTAGCTGTATGCACCCACGGCGTAGAAGCCGACGTAGCCGAGGTCGAGCAGGCCCGCCAGGCCGACCACGATGTTCAGGCCGAGGCCGAGCAGTACGTAGATCAGGATCAGGGTGGCGATGTCGACCGCGCCGCGCGAGCCGAAGAACGGCCAGACCAGGGCGACCACGATCAGGCCGAGGATGATGTAGCGCTGGGTCTTGGGCAGGGTCAGCCAGTTGCTGACCTTGGGTGGCACCAAAGGACCGTCCCGACGCGAGCGCATCATTGCGCTCCATTGCTTGTCCAGCAGCACGCGCAGGAACATCAGCACCGAACACAGGGCGATCACGCCGAGGGTGAACGGACCCTGGCCGTGCACTTCCAGGTTGATGCCGACGATGCTGAGTTTCAGGCCGAGCACCGGGAAGGCCACGGCCCAGACCAGCAGGGCGCTGAAGAACGCCGATTTGAGGTTTCTGTTCATACTTTCTCAACCTCCGGACGGCCGAGGATGCCGGTCGGACGGAACAACAGGACGAGAACCAGCAGGCCGAACGCCACGACGTCCTTGTACTGGTCGCCGAAGATGTCAGCGCCGAAGGCTTCGGCCACACCCAGCACCAGGCCGCCGAGCATGGCGCCCGGAATGCTGCCGATGCCACCGAGGACTGCTGCGGTGAAGGCCTTCAGGCCCACCAGGAAGCCGGCGTTGGGGTTGATCACGCCGTACTGCATGCTCAGCAGCACTGCTGCCACGGCTGCCAGGGCGGCACCGATGACGAAGGTCAGGGCGATGATGTTGTTGGTGTTGATCCCCAGCAGGTTTGCCATCTTGATGTCTTCGGCGCAGGCCCGGCAGGCCCGGCCCAGACGCGAGCGGGAGATGAACAGGGTAAGGCCGGTCATGGCGATCAGGGTGACCACGAAGACCAGGATCTGCATGTAGGACACCAGGACTTCTTCCGCACCGCCCGGACCGAAGGAAATGCTCCCGGGATCAGGTTGGGAATGGATTTGTCCTTGGAGTCCTGGGAAAGCAGTACGGTGTTCTGCAGGAAAATCGACATGCCAATGGCGGAAATCAGCGGGATCAGGCGGTTGCTGTTGCGCAACGGCCGGTAGGCGACCCGTTCGATACTGTAGCCGTAGGCACTGGTAACGACGATCGTCGCGATGAACGCGGCGGTCATCAGCAGCGGCAGCGAATGGATGCCCATCATGGCCAGTCCGGCAAGGACGATGAAGGCCACGTAGGAACCAATCATGTACACCTCGCCGTGGGCGAAGTTGATCATTCCAATGATGCCGTAAACCATTGTGTAGCCAATGGCTATCAAGGCATAGGTGCTGCCAATGGTCAGGCCATTAACCAGCTGTTGGAAAAAGTGATAGATCTCAGGCATTACAGCGCTCCTAAAAACCTGAATATGCATTTCGCTGGCGGGGCTTGCCCGGCATGGCCTTGTGGTCTGGAGCCACTTCGGCCGATGCGTTGCCAGGGAACCGCTGGTGACGGTTTTAAGATTTTCAGGTGAACCCGATCCCGGATCGCGGGAAGCGGGCCCATGAACCTCGTAAAACAAAGCCCACTGCTCGCACAGTGGGCTTTTCGGTCAAGTATCAGACGGTGTTACTGAGGGGAAACTTCGGTTTTCGGTTTGCCGAAATGCCATTCGTAGACCACGAACTTGAAGTCCTTCAGGTCGCCTTTTTCGTCGTAGGACAGTTCACCGGTCGGGGTCTTGAAGGTGCCGGCGTGGATGGCTGCGGCCACCTTGTCGGTATCTTCGCTACCGGCTTTCTTGATGCCCTGGGCGATCAGCTCGACAGCCGAGTAGGCCGGGAACACGAACGGACCGCTAGGGTCCTTGCCGTCGGCCTTGATGGCTTCGACGATCTTCTTGTTCTCGGGATCGGCATCGAAGGACTTCGGCAGGGTCACCAGCAGGCCTTCGGACGCGTCCTGGGCGATCTGCGAGATGGAGTCGTTGCCGACGCCTTCCGGACCCATGAACTTGGCGTTCAGGCCTTTTTCCTTGGCCTGGCGCAGGATCAGGCCGAGCTCCGGGTGGTAGCCGCCGTAGTAGACGAAGTCGACGTTGTTCTGCTTGAGCTTCTGGATGATCGAGGAGAAGTCCTTGTCACCGGCGTTCAGGCCTTCGAAGACGGCAACCTTGGTGCCTTTCTTCTCGAGGGTCGATTTGACCGCGGTGGCGATGCCTTCACCGTACTGCTGCTTGTCGTGCAGTACTGCGACGACCTTCGGCTTGACGTGATCGGCGATGTAGTTGCCGGCGGCCGGGCCCTGGGCGCTGTCCAGGCCGATGGTGCGGAAGATCAGCTTGTAGCCGCGAGAGGTGATTTCCGGGCTGGTGGCAGCCGGGTGATCATGATCACGCCTTCGTCTTCGTAGATGTCGGACGCTGGCTGGGTGGAGCTGGAGCAGAGATGGCCGATGACGAACTTGACGCCGTCGTTGACCACCTTGTTGGCGACTGCCACGGCCTGTTTCGGGTCGCAGGCGTCGTCGTATTCCTTGGCTTCGAGCATCTTGCCGTCGACACCGCCAGCGGCGTTGATGTCCTTGATGGCTTGCTTGGCACCGATGAACTGCATGTCACCGTATTGCGTCACCGGACCGGTCTTCGGGCCGGCGATGCCGATCTTGATGGTATCGGCGGCGAAGGAATGGCTGGCAACGCCGGCCAGGACCATCGCGGCGAACAGCTTGGAAACTTTACTCATAGTGCTCCACTCATTCTGTTGTAATTTTTATCGTCCTTGCGCCATGGCAGAGGACCCGACGGACCCGGTACGGCTACGCCGTATCGCAGCCCGCATTCCGGTTTCATCCCCGGTGAATGCCCTGGCAACTGTACCGGTACAGTGTAGAGCGCTGCTTCATCGCTTGAAAAGCAGGCCCGCCGAGGCAAAAACGAGGGGTGTCGCCTGATCGACATAAAGATACAAAAAAGCGTCTTCGTGCTGTCCGGAAGTTCCGGAAACGTTTGGCTTTGCTGAACCTGTCGACCAATTACTTATTTGAAACTGGGTTTTTCTGCAAAAATACCGGCCTTTCGAATGACCTGAATATTTTTGGTGAAACCCATGACTGATGAACCAAGCACCCTCTATGCCAAACTGCTCGGCGAGACGGCGGTAATCGAGTGGAAAGCCCTGGAGCGTTTTTGGGCAAAGGGTGACCTGATTTGGGTCGACCCGTCCTTGGACCTGATCGAAGTCGCACAGGCGATGGCCGAGAACCGCAGCGAAACCTTTGCACAGTGGCGTGATGCTGGCACTGTCGGCCCGGTCAGCTCCGAGCAGGCCCTCGACCTGCAGAGCCGCGATCCAGAGATCTGGGCGGTGGTGGTGCAGCCGTTCATCGTGATTCAGGTTCGGCCGTCGGCCTGAGGTGGCGCCAATCGGGTGCGTAAAAACGCACAGCGAGTCCATTTTGGTGCGCGAGGTCGATCAAGCAGGGTGACGGTTGGTAACAGTGATCGTTGCACCAGTCGGGAGCGGTAACAGTTCTGGAGCGGGATGGCTGGAAGATAAAAGAGCGACGCGGCCCCTGTGGGAGCTGGCTTGCCAGCGATGACTATGGTGAGTTCACCATCGCAATCGCTGGCAAGCCAGCTCCCACAGGGGCCGCGTCGCTCTTATATTTTAATAGTCGACCTTGCCAGTATGACTATTGAGCGAAATGACCTTGGTCTTGCCAATCCGGTGGCGATAAATTTCGCGCAAGTATTTGATGGCCTTTTTCACGCACTCCCGCGACAAGCGAATATCGTTGATGGAAACGAACTTGTTCTTGTCGTTGATGAGTTCGCGGTACTTCTTCTCGTACATCGGTTTGATCGCGTACCAGTTGGTATCGAGGATCTTCGCCGGGTTCTCGAATTCGCTGAGCAATTCGTCGATGCGCTCTTCCTCGAATTCTTCCCGGGTGATGAATTCAAGAATCGCGTTGTCCAGGGTGTCGTCGAAGCGATAGGGCATCCTGGCGAAGCAGCGCTTGATGAAAGCCACGATCAAGGTCAGGAAGTCGTCCGACAGGCATGGGCTCTTGGCGATCAGGGTGGTCAGCGACAGGTTGGCCGAGGCGCCGATCACCAGCGCATAGCGTTTCAGCGTGGTGTTGGGGAACAGGCTGTTGAGGTGGGTCTTGAGCCGGTTCAGGTCCATGTAGGACAGCTTGTAGTCCTTGGGCAGCGAAACGATCGACACCACCGACGAGCAATTCTTGAAGAAATGCAGGTCGTGCAGTGCAGCGGCGTCGCAGCCGGACTTGCGGTACTGCTCAAGGGCCGCGCGGTAGCGCCTGGACTCGATCGGCAGCAGGCTGATGCCCTCGATCGCCTGGGTGTCCTTGTTGAAGTGCGGCAGGTCGATGGAGCGGAAGAACAGGTCGTCGATGTCCAGGCGCGGCGGTTCCTTCTCGAACACCTTGAAACCTTTCTCCGAACTGTTGCCCGGGGTTTCCGGGACTACCGACTCGGCGTAGGCGATCGCCACCGGGCCGGCCAGGCTCATGAACAGGTCGTTGGCATCCAGGCGGATGGTTTCGCCTATATCGATGCCGGCGCGCCGGAAGTAGTTCTGGTCGTAGTCGGTGGTCACCGCCTGGGCCGTGAGGATGTTGAAGATCTGCTGGGAGATGTACTGGTTGGCGTGCTTCTCCATGGCGTTGACGTCGATGTTCTGGATGTTGCCGTCATCGCTTTCTTCGGCGTAACGCATGATGTCGTTGGAAATCAGCATCATCGCGTTCCACGGGCGAATCCGCCCCATCACGCTGGCTTCGCTGCTGTCTTCATTGTCGAAGTTGTAGGAGAAGTCCCATTCCTCTGACAGGTATTTGCACAGAAGCCTGCCGGCATTGATGTGTAGCGCTTCGGACATTTCGCTGCGGTGGTCGGAAATGTTCGGCAGTACGCAGATGCCACTGGTGAAGATCGGTTCGAAGACGAACGAATGCCCGGCCTCGCCGTCCTGTTCGTCGGCCGGCTTGGTGTCGAAGGTCTTGTTCATGTACGAGAATTGCTGGGCCAGGCCGAATTCCGAGGCCATGCCCGAGCCGGTACCGCCGCCGGCGCTGAAGATATAGAAGTACAGCCGCGACTGGTTGGCCTTGATCCCGCAGGAATCGATCAGGTACGAGTGGATCAGTTTCCAGTCGGCGCTGGAGAACCGGTGGGTTTCCTTGTTGAGGATGATCTTCGCCAGGTACTGGCCGAGGATCGGTGCGTTACCGGCACCACCGGCGTGGACCTCGGACAGGTCCATGATCTTCATCTTGCTGTAGTCGCGCAGGAAGCCGCTTTTCTCGCCCTTGCGCGAGAAACGGATGCGTCCGGCGATGTCCTTGTCCAGGTCGCCGAGCATGACCAGCGGTTCCACCAGGAATACCGGCTTGGCGCTCTTGGCCTGGACCAGGCGCAGGTTGTTGCGGATCCAGCGCGCCGGGTTGTAGGACGGATCGTTGCCGACCCGGTCGTCGCTCTTGAATTCGTTGAGGTAGAACGTCCGCGCGTTGTACACCAGCTCGGCGACGTCCAGGGCGATATTCGAACCACAGCGACCGAGGCCGATCAGGCATACCGAGGGGAACTGCTGGTCGAGGCGCAGTTGGGCGTCGTCCTCGACATGCAGGCTTGGCGGAAACACCAGGTCGCGCAGGCCGTCGAGGTTATCGAGGATGCGCTGGGTGTCGGGTTCGGTGAAATACAGGTATTGCTGCGGGCTCAGGGTTGGCTGGCTGTAGTAGCTGCGCGCGCCATTGGCGGAGGGCGCAGTGGCTGAAAGCAGCTCGGAAATCACGTTGGCAGGAGTATTCTTGGAGGTCATTTTGCGCCATGTGCCTGGGGGGAAGGCTTTTCAGCAGTCGATATCATTGAGCCATCCCTGGAAAGTTTCGCGACTGTATCAGTGCGTCTCCGGCGTAAGCGATCAGGTTTTACCCTATGAATGCTAGGGGTTTTCCTGTCGCGCCTTGTTCTGAATCGTCCGATCCGTCAACTTCTTTAACTGTCTGGAGCTGTAGATGAGCAATTCATTGCCGTTGTCCCTGGGTTTTGCCGGTATCGGCCTGATGGGCCTGCCCATGTGTCGCCGCTTGCTGGCGGCGGGCCACGAGCTGACGGTGTGGAACCGTTCGCCGGACAAATGCGCGCCCCTGGTGTCTGCCGGCGCCCGTCAGGTGCAGGCACCCGGCGAACTCTGCGAGGCTGCCGACGTGGTGATGCTGTGCCTGGCCGACACGGCGGTGGTGCGCGAGGTGGTGTTCGGCCCGGATGGCATTGCCGGCAAGGCCCGGCCCGGGCAATTGCTGGTGGACTTCTCCAGTCTGGAACCTTCCGCCACCCGGGAAATGGCCGCGCAACTCAAGGCGGCGACCGGCATGGGCTGGCTCGATACCCCGGTGTCCGGTGGTACGCCTGGCGCGCAAGCCGGGACCCTGGCAATCATGGTGGGAGGCGACGCGAGCGATCTTGAGCGGGTACGCCCGGCGCTCCTGTCACTGGGCCAGCGCGTTACCCATATGGGCGGCGTGGGCGCGGGTCAGGTGACCAAGGCCTGCAACCAGATGATCGTCGCCTGCAATGCATTGGTGATCGCCGAAGTGGTGGCCCTGGCGGAAAAGTCTGGGGTGGACGCTGGCCTGATCGCCGACGCCTTGGCCGGCGGTTTCGCTGATTCCAAACCTTTGCAGATCCTCGCCCCGCAAATGGCCGAAAGCCGCTTCGAACCGGTGAAATGGCATGTGCGGACGCTGCTCAAGGATCTCGATAGCGCCGTAAAGTTTTCCCGCGAACAGGGTGTGGCGACGCCGGTCAGCGGCCTGGCTGCGCAGTTGATGCGCTTGCATGGCAGTCAGGGCTATCTGGAAAAAGATCCGGCGACGCTGATCGATCTGTATCGCAGCACGCCGTAAGGCGCTCTTCGCGATGGTTGAGGCTGGCGAGTACCGCGTGCAGGTTCTCCAGCGGTACCGGCCGGCTCAACAGGTAACCCTGGATGGCGTCGCAGCCCAGGCGCCGCAGGAAGCTGTATTGCTCCTCGGTTTCCACGCCCTCGGTGATTACCTTCAGGTGCAGGGTGTGGGCCATCACCATGATCGCCTGGACGATATTGTTGTCTGCCCGGGAATGCGGCACGTCCTGGATGAACGAGCGGTCGATCTTCAGGGTATCCAGGGGCAGGCGCTTGAGATAGGCCAGGGACGAATAGCCGGTGCCGAAGTCATCGATCGACAGTGATACGCCCTGGTGGCGGATACGCCGCAGCAACTCGATGGTGCTGTGGATATTGGCCATCAGGGCGTTTTCCGTGACTTCCAGCTCAAGGCGCCAGGCCGGCAGGCCGGCGTTGTGCAGTGCGTCTTCGACTTCCCTGGCCAGCTCGTCACGGCCCAGGGTCAGGGCCGAGCAGTTTACTGTCACCTTCAGTTCGTCGAAGCCGTGCTGGCTTAGTTGGGCCAGGTCCTGGCAGGCGCGACGCAGCACCCATAGGTCGAGGTCGGCGATCAGCCCGTTGGTTTCGGCGATGCCGATAAAGCGGTCGGGGCTGAGCAGGCCGTGTTGCGGGTGCTGCCAGCGGATCAGCGCCTCGAGCTTGCTGACCTTGCCGCTGGCCAGCTCGTAGATCGGCTGGTAATGCAAGCGCAGGCCGTGGTCTTCCTGCAAGGCGATGCGCAATTCTTCTTCCAGTTGCAGTTCCAGGGTGGCGCGGGTCTTGAGGTTGTCGCTGAAGAAATTCGCCTTGTTACGCCCGCCGCCCTTGGATTGGTAAAGCGCCAGGTCGGCGTGCTTGAGCAGTTCATCGCAGGTGTTGCCATCGGTGGGGTAGAGGCTGATGCCGATACTGGTGGTCATGACCATGCGTCGCCCCGCCAGGTCGATGGGCTCGCGGACCTTGTTCAGGATGCGCTGGGCCAGGCCGCGCGCTTCTTCGGCGCTGTTCAGGTTGAAAAGAATGCAGAACTCGTCGCCGCCAAGGCGGGCCACCACGTCCTGGGTCCGGGTGGCGGCGCTGATCAAATGGGCGATGGCCTTGAGCAACTGATCGCCGGCGTCATGTCCGAGGCTGTCGTTGATGCGCTTGAAGTGATCGATATCGAGGAACATCACCCCGAGCATGCCGCCCTGCTGGGTGCGCTCGGCCAGGCGCTCGGCGAAGATCTGGTTGAAGCCGCGGCGGTTGACCAGGTTGGTCAGGGCATCGTAGTGCGCGGCCTGTTGCAGCGACACCCGGGCCTGGTCGAGTTGGCTGAGCAGGGTGTTGACCCGGCGCAGGTCCTGTTCCTTGCTTTGCAGCTTCTTGTCCGAGAGCGCGGCGCTGATGCAACTGCCGCTGATCAGCAGGGTGATCACGGCGATGGTCAGGCTCAGTTGCAAGCTGTTGTCGGTGACCACGATCTGCGGCGCGGCGCCGTCGGGGAGTACCAGGGTCAATGCGTGCATGCCGGCGTAGTGGGTGGCGATGATGCCGGCCGCCATGATCAGTGCGGCGCTGTACTTGAACAGTTGCGGGCGCGCTACGTTTCCCTGGCGCAGGTGACGGGCCATCATCATCGACAACAGCGCGGCGAGCAGCCCCACTACCACCGAGCCCAGCACCAGGGTCGGATCGTAGAGTTGCACGGCCCGGGAACGCATGGCCGCCATGCCGGTGTAATGCATGATCGCCACCCCCGAGGCGATGCACAGCGCGGCCAGGGTGTAATGGCGATTGCTCGGTTGGCCCTGGCCGAGGAAGCTCATGGCGCCGAGGGCAGCGAACAGCATGATCAGCAGCGACACGCTGGTGAGGAACATGTCGTAATGCACTTCCAGCGAAGTCTCGAAGGCCAGCATGCCGATGTAGTGCATGGCCCACACACTGCAGGCCAGGCAGCAGGCGCCCAACAATTTCCAGCGTCGTCGGGCGCTGGCCTGTTCGGCGTCGCCGATGCGTTCGATGATGTCGAGGGTGGCGAAGCTGCCAGCGCACATCACCAGGTAGGCGAGGAGGATCAGCCAGGGATCGTGTCGCGCCGCCAGAGCAAAATGCCCCGCCGGGTGCTCGGCGAGCATGATATGCAGCCATTCCATTAGCGCGCCTCTCAGTTCAGCCGAGTTTGCACTCGTCCCCAAACCGCCTGGAGACTCTTTTGGTTTTGAGTATGGTGCGCTATCCGCTTGGATGGCAGATTGATTTCACTGAAGCGAAGGGTGTTTTTATCGCGACGGGTTATAACGGTGCAAATGGTTACAATTACCTGCCATCAATCTCGTGGATGATCGCAGACAGACCGGGAATGGCCCTCTAGATTTTGTCCGGCGTGCGGTACGCGCCGACAACAATAAAGAGGGATCGACCGATGCACAGCCCCACTCAAGCGGCGAATGCCTGGCGCATTCTGTTCCTGCTGTTCCTGGCCAACCTGTTCAATTTCTTCGACCGCACCATTCCCGCCATCGTGATCGAGCCGATCCGCCTGGAGTGGCATCTCAGCGACATGCAGATCGGTCTGATCGGCACGGCCTTCACCCTGGTCTATGCGATTGCCGGCCTGCCCCTGGGACGCCTGGCCGACACCGGTTCACGCAGCAAGGTGATGGGCTGGGGCCTGACCGTATGGAGCGGGCTGACGGCAGTCAACGGCATGGTCGGCAGCTTCTGGAGCTTCCTTTTGGTGCGCATGGGCGTCGGGATCGGCGAGGCCAGCTATGCGCCGGCGGCCAATTCGCTGATCGGTGACCTGTTCCCGGCCGAACGACGAGCCCGGGCCATGGGCATCTTCATGCTCGGCCTGCCGCTGGGGCTGTTGCTGGCGTTCTTCACCATCGGCGCGATGGTCCAGTATTTCGGCAGCTGGCGTGCGCCATTCTTCATCGCGGCGGTGCCAGGGCTGCTGCTGGCGGTGTTCATGTTCATGATCCGCGAGCCGGCGCGGGGCGCGGCGGAAGCGGTGGCATCCTCCCAGGCTCCGCTGGACCGGCCGTTGCGCCGGGTGCTGAGCATCCCGACCTTCGGCTGGCTGGTCCTGGCCGGGCTGGCGTACAACTTCGCCACCTACGCCTGCAACTCGTTCATGGTGCCGATGCTGCAACGTTACTTTTCCCTGTCATTGCAGAACGCGGCGGTGGCTACCGGGGTGATCGTCGGCGTGACCGGCCTCGTCGGACTGACCCTGGGCGGGTGGGTCGCGGACAAGATCCATCAGCGCCTGCCGGGCGGGCGCCTGCTGTTCGGGGCCTTCAGCATGCTGGTGGCGACCGTCGGGACCGGAACCGCGCTGTATCTGGGACGGGTGGAGATCGGCGTGTTCATCGCCCTGTTCGGGATCGGCTGGCTGTTTGCCTATAACTTCTACACCTGCGTCTACACCGCGATCCAGGATGTGGTGCAGCCGCGCCTGCGAGCCACGGCGATGGCGTTGTTCTTTGCCGGCTTGTACCTGTTGGGTGGGGGGCTTGGGCCACTGGTGGTCGGGACCCTGTCGGATCATTACGCCCAGGTGGCGATGCTGGAGGCGGGTGCGGTCGACATGACCGAGGCATTCAAGGCGGTGGGCCTGCATAACGCCATGGGGCTGATTCCGGTTGCCCTGGCGGCGACCCTGGTATTCCTGCTGTTCGCGACGCGCACCTTTGCCCGGGATGCGCAGAAGATGAAGGACGGGATGGTGGAGGAGGGGGCGGCTCAGGTCGGCAAGACAGCCGAAGCATCCTAGAGCGAACGTGGACCCTGTGGGAGCTGGCTTGCCAGCGATAGCAATGGTGAATTCACTATTGCAATCGCTGGCAAGCCAGCTCCCACAGGGTTTTGTGTTGGCTGTTGGGGATCAGCCGGCTACCAGCACCCGGATCGCCTCAAGCCGCAGCGCTGCCTTTTCAAGCATCGCCAAGCCATCCTCGCGCAGCTTGCGCAGCGCTACGATCTCGCTGTCTCGCACCGTCGGGTTCACCGCTTGCAGAGCGGTCAGGCGTGCCAGCTCCTCATCGGTTTCCGCCGCCAGGCGGCGTTGCGCCTCGGCCACGCGTTCGTTGTGACGCGGCAGGACCTTGGCTTCGCCGGCATTGATCCTTGGCGCCAGCACGTCACGCTGGGCCTGGATGAACTTGTTGGCGCTGGCCTTGGGCACGCTTTCCAACTGGTCGGTGATGGTCTCGAAGGACACCCGTGGCGCCAGGTCGTTGCCATTGGCGTCCAGCAGGCAGCGCAGCGCCGCTGGTGGCAGGTAGCGGCCCAGTTGCAACGAGCGCGGCGCGACCACTTCGCTGACGTAGAGCAGTTCCAGCAGTACGGTGCCCGGCTTGAGCGCCTTGTTCTTGATCAGCGCGACGGCCGTGTTGCCCATCGAGCCGCTCAGCACCAGGTCCATGCCGCCTTGCACCATTGGATGCTCCCAGGTCAGGAACTGCATGTCCTCGCGGGACAGGGCCTGGTCGCGGTCATAGGTGATGGTCACGCCTTCGTCGTCGCCCAGCGGGAAGCTGGCATCGAGCATCTTCTCGCTCGGCTTGAGGATCAGGGCGTTGTCCGAGTGGTCCTCGCTGTCGATGCCGAAGGCGTCGAACAGGGTTTCCATATAGATCGGCAGGGCAAACTGATCGTCCTGTTCGAGGATTGCCTCCACCAGCGCCTGGCCTTCGCCGGCACCGCCGGAATTGAGTTCCAGCAGACGGTCGCGACCGCTGTGCAGCTCGGCTTCGAGACGCTCGCGCTCGCCACGTGCCTCGGCGATCAGCGCTTCCCATTGGCTTTCATCGGTGTCTTCCAGCAGTGGCAGCAGGCGCGGGCCGAACTGGTGCTGCAGGGCGTTGCCGGTCGGACAGGTGGCGAGGAAGGCGTTGAGGGCCTGGTGGTACCACTGGAACAGGCGCTCCTGCGGACTGTTCTGCAGGTGCGGTACGTGCAGCTCGATGGTGTGCTTCTGGCCGATCCGGTCGAGACGACCGATGCGCTGTTCCAGCAGGTCCGGATGGGCCGGCAGGTCGAACAGCACCAGATGATGGGCGAACTGGAAGTTGCGGCCTTCACTGCCGATTTCCGAGCAGATCAGCACCTGGGCGCCGAATTCCTCGTCGGCGAAGTAGGCGGCGGCGCGGTCGCGTTCGAGGATGCTCATGCCTTCGTGGAACACCGTGGCCGGGATGCCGGAGCGCACGCGCAGGGCGTCTTCGAGGTCCATGGCGGTTTCGGCGTGGGCACAGATCACCAGGACCTTGACCCGCTTGAGCATCTTCAGGGTATCGATCAGCCAGTCGACCCGCGGGTCGAAGCGCCACCAGCGGTTTTCTTCGTCGCCATCGCCCTGGGCCTGGAAGCTGACTTCCGGGTACAGGTCGGCGTGCTCGCCCACCGGCAGTTCCATGTACTGGTCCGGGCAGGGCAGGGGATAGGCGTGCAACTGGCGCTGCGGGAAGCCCTGGACGGCAGCACGGGTGTTGCGGAACAGCACGCGGCCGGTGCCGTGGCGGTCCAGCAGTTCGCGGATCAGGCGCGCGCTGGCCTGGCTGTCGCCGTCGTTGACGGCAACCAGCAAGGCTTCGCCTTCGGCACCCAGGAAGCCCTGGATGGTGGCATGGGCCTTCGGCGACAGCCGGCCGTTGTCGAGCAGTTCCTGGACGGCTTCGGCCACCGGGCGATAGTGCTCGCTCTCGGCACGGAAGGCGGCCAGGTCGTGGAAGCGGTTCGGATCGAGCAGGCGCAGACGGGCGAAATGGCTGTCCTGGCCGAGCTGTTCCGGGGTGGCGGTGAGCAGCAGGACGCCGGGGATGACTTCGGCGAGCTGCTCGACCAGTGCGTATTCAGGGCTGACCTGGTCCTCGTGCCAGACCAGGTGGTGCGCTTCGTCGACCACCAGCAGATCCCAGCCGGCGGCGAACAGGGCGTCCTGGGCCTTTTCGTCCTCGGTCAGCCACTCCAGGGCGACCAGCGCCAACTGGGCGTCTTCGAACGGGTTGCTGGCATCGCTTTCGATGAAGCGCTCGGCATCGAACAGGGCGACCTGCAGGTTGAAGCGCCGGCGCATTTCCACCAGCCATTGGTGCTGGAGGTTTTCCGGAACCAGGATGAGCACGCGGCTGGCGCGACCGGAAAGCAGCTGGCGATGGATCACCAGGCCGGCTTCGATGGTCTTGCCCAGGCCTACTTCGTCGGCCAGCAGAACCCGTGGGGCGATGCGGTCGGCCACTTCACGGGCGATATGCAATTGGTGCGCGATCGGCTGGGCGCGCACGCCGCCGAGGCCCCACAGCGACGACTGCAACTGGCGGCTGGTGTGCTCCAGGGTGTTGTAGCGCAGCGAGAACCATGGCAGCGGGTCGATCTGCCCGGCGAACAGACGGTCGCTGGCCAGGCGGAACTGGATGAAGTTGGAGAGCTGGGTTTCCGGCAGGGTACGCGCCTGGTTTTGCGCGTCGAGGCCGTGATAGACCAGCAGGCCGCCGTCGACCGTCTCGACTTCGCGTACGGTCAGTTTCCAGCCTTCGAAATGGGTGATCTGGTCACCGGGAGAAAAGCGCACCCGGGTCAGCGGGGCATTGCGCAAGGAGTACTGGCGGGTATCGCCAGTGGCCGGGTAGAGCACGGTCAACAAGCGGCCATCCTGTGCCAGAACGGTACCCAGACCCAGCTCGGCTTCGCTGTCGCTGATCCAGCGTTGTCCCGGTTGATACTGCTGCGCCATACTGCCTGACTCCCGCCATGAAAAAGCTGGCTATCTTAACGGATAGCGGCCTTTCAAACCAAAGATTCCGGCCATTTGGTGGCTGAATGGACATGTCTGCCCCGTCCGTCGATTGCCACGGCTGCCTTGCAACATGGCCCGGAGAAGCCGGTCCAAGCCTCAAGCATAGAGATATCGAGCCGATAGAACGGGTGACAGGAGACCGAATCCCATGCTGCCACCACTGATCCCGCTGAGCGCTGCTCCCATTACGCAGCAGATGGACCCGGTCAAGCCGACCCCGGACATCAAGCCCGTGGTGCCGACCCAGCCGGCTTCCAGCGAGGGCGCGATCGACCTCAAGCACCGCGACCCGGAGCAGGCTGCGCTCCTGCTGCGCGAAGAGCAGCGCCGTCGCCAGGGCCAGCACGGCGGGCAACATCCTGGTGAAGAGCAGGCCGATGATCCCTACCTGCCGACGCCCGGCGATGACCTCAACGCCGACAATACCGTGCCGGTCGCTCCCTTGATGGGCGGCGAGAACCGCCAGGGGCTGCTGGTGGACATCGAAGTCTGAGTCGGGTCTTTGCAGTATCGGCGCGAGCCTTCATGATGAGCGCTCCGCTGTCCGCCTTCCGAGCCCGACCATGAGCCAAGACGACAACCTGATCGATTTCGGCGCCGAGCGCGCCCGCCGCATCCATGACCTCAACGACAAGCGCCTGAACGAAGTGCGCAAGGCCTTCGAGCAGGCCATGCCGATCGGTACCGCGAAGAAGTCGAAGAAAAAGCCCAAGGGCAAACCCGGCAAGCGCTGAAAATCTTGATGCAGGTCAAGCCTGCACCCCCCTCCGGCGCTCGCCCCGGGCGCCATTGACCTCGGTCAATTTTCCCTCCCGGCACATTCGCTACTGTTCACCCATCGGACAGGCACAGGCAAATGGAGGCCGACATGTTCTTCGATAATGTGGTTGTCGCTGGCGTCGTCACGGTCGGATTGATGTTCGTCTTCTTCGCTGGCCTGGGCATTTTCATCTGGAAGGACTCGCAAAAGCGCAAGCAGTGATCCTTCCCGATACAACGAGCACGCAAGGCATTTAGGGCGACTTCGGTCGCCCATTTTTTTGCCTGTTTTTCCGGTAGTACGCTTTTTCCTGGATGACACGGAACCCTGTGGGAGCTGGCTTGCCAGCGATTGCAATGGTGAATTCACCAAAGTCATCGCTGGCAAGCCAGCTCCCACAGGGTTTTTTGTTGCCCTAGGAAAAGGTGCTGGACTAATGATAGTTAGCTAGCTAATAATTGTGTTTCGGATCTTTTCCGCTCCACTGTCTATCGTTAACTCCACCACCTTCAGGTTCACACCATTGCCCATCACCCTCCACGCGCTGTTCGCCCCCGACAAAGCGGCTTTGCAGTTCGCCATCAAGACCTTGTTCGGTGGCGGCCTGGCGTTGTGGCTGGCCTTGCGCTGGGGCCTTGAACAGCCGTCCTGGGCGCTGATGACTGCGTTCATCGTCGCCCAGCCGCTGTCCGGCATGGTCCTGCAAAAGGGCCTGGCGCGGCTGCTCGGCACGCTGGTCGGCACGATCATGTCGGTGCTGTTCATGGCCGTTTTCGCCCAGACCCCCTGGCTGTTCCTGATCTGCCTGGCGCTGTGGCTGGGCCTGTGCACCGCCTGCTCGACCCTGCTGCGCAGCGCCTGGGCCTACTCCTTCGTCCTGGCCGGCTACACCGTGGCGATCATCGCGCTCCCGGCGATCAGCCACCCGTTGCAGATATTCGACCAGGCCGTTGCCCGTTGCACCGAGATCAGCCTCGGTATCGTCTGCGCCACCCTGGCCAGCGCGTTGCTCTGGCCCTTGCGCGTCGAGCGGCAGTTGGCGGTGCAGGCGCGTCAGGCCTGGCAGAGCGGTTTGCAGACCGCCAGCGCGACCCTCGGCGGCGACGAGGAGGGGCGCAAGGGCCTCGTGGAGATACTCGGGCGCATCGTTGCCGTCGACTCCCAGCGTGAACACGCCTGGTTCGAAGGCAGCCTTGGCCGCCAGCGCGCCCGGGCCATCCGCGGGCTGAGCCAGAAGCTCCTGGTGCTGCTGCGTATCGCCCGTTCGGTACGGCGCCAGTGGCGACAACTGGACGACCGCGAGGCGGCGCACCTGCAACCCTGGCTGGATGAAATCCGCGCCGCGCTGGCCAATCCCGACACCGAGGCCTTGCAAGCCTTGCGCGAGCGGGTCTGGCAAGCCGCCCTTGAACTGCGCGACAGCGCCCCCGAACACTATTGCCTGGCGCGCATGACCTTGTTGCTGGACAACGCCGTCGCCGCGACGCAGGCACTGCATGCGGTGGAGCAGGGCCAGGCGCCGGCCGATCTTCCCGATAGCCTTGCGGTACACCGGGATGTGCCCCTGGGCCTGCTCTTCGGCTCACGCAGTGCACTGGCGTTCCTGGCGATGGCGACGTTCTGGATGGCCACGGCCTGGGGCGCGGCGCCGGGTGGCCTGGTGCTGACCTGCGTGGTCTGCAGCCTGTTCGCCAGCCGGGAAAACGGCGCGCAGATCGGCATGAGTTTTCTGCGCGGGATTCTCCTGGCGCTACCGGTGGCCTTCCTGGTCGGGCAGATCCTCTTGCCGCAATGGAGCAGTTTTGCCCTGCTGTGCCTGGGCATGGGCGTGCCGCTGTTCTTCGGTGCGCTGGGCATGGCCAATCCACGCATCGGCGCTACGGCCACGTCCTATTGCCTGCACTTCATCGTGCTGGTCTCGCCGCTGAACAACATGACCTTCAGTGTCGAAAGCTTCCTCAACAATGCCCAGGCCATGCTGATGGGCGTCGGTGCGGCGGTGCTGGCGTTCAAACTGCTGGTGCTGCGCAATCCGGCCTGGCATGGCCGGCGCTTGCGCGCCGCGACCCAGAGCGACCTGGTACGCCTGACCCGGCGCGACCTGCGTGGCGCCGAAACCTGGTTCGGCGGGCGCATGGCCGATCGCCTGCTGCAATTGGCACGGCACTACAACGCCCTGCCGGAGCATGAGCGCAGCCGCTGGGACGATGGCCTGCATGGCCTGGATATGGGGGATGAGTTGCTGCATTTGCGCATGTGCCTGGCGATCGCCCGGGCCCCGCTCGCGTCGGTCGAACGCGAGTACCTGGAGCGGTTGCAGGACGTGCTGGCGCGAGGCCCGGGGCCTGGGCGCGAGCAGCGCCTGGATACCGCCAGCGAAACCTTTATCGCCGCCCTGCGCGAGCAGCCTGCCAGCGACGCCCTGCGCCTGGCGGTGGGCGCCGTTGTGCAACTGCAAAAGAGCTGGGGCCGCTGGTGCCGCCGCCTGGAGGATCTGCATGGGCTTGCGTGAGTGGGCGCTGGGCGGGGTGCTGCTCAGTCCGTTTCTTCTTTATGTAGTGCTGGCGTTGCTGCTTACCGGGCTGCTGCGCTTCATCCTGCGCCTGACCCCGTTGCGGCGCTGGATCTGGCACGAGGCGCTGTTCGACTGTGCCTTGTTCGTTTGCGTGCTGACCCTGGTCACGCTGTACCTTTGAGGAGTTCGTTCATGCGTACCATCGTGCGTATCGCCTTGACCCTGTGCCTGGTGGCCGTGGCCATCTTCGCCGGCACCCGGCTATGGCAGTACTACATGCTCACACCCTGGACCCGCGACGCGAAGATCCGCGCCGACGTGGTGATCGTCGCGCCGGATGTATCTGGCTGGGTGCGCGAGCTGAACGTGAAGGACAACCAGGAGGTCAAGGCCGGCGACCTGCTGATGTCGATCGACAGTGACCGTTTCGAAGCCGCGCTGGACAAGGCCAATGCGGTGGCCGACACCCGTCAGCAACAGTTACGCTTGCGCGAGCATGAGGCCTCCCGCCGTGCCGCCCTCGGGCCCCAGGCCATCAGCGCCGAACTGCGCGAGAACGCCCAGATCGGTGCCGCCGTGGCCCGTGGCGAACTGCGCCAGGCCCAGGCCGATGCCAAGCTGGCGCAGATCAATCTGGAGCGCAGCAAGGTCAAGGCGCCGCGCAACGGCCATATCACCAACCTGCGCCTTGCCGAGGGCAATTACGTCAATGCAGGACAGTCGGTGATGGCCCTGGTGGATGATTCGACCTTTTATGTCCAGGCCTACTTCGAGGAAACCAAGCTGCCGCGGATCAAGGTCGGCGCGCCGGTGAAAATCTGGCTGATGAGTGCCGGCGAGCCGATGCAGGGCCATGTGCAGAGCATCAGCCGCGGCATCACCGACCGTAACGCCAACCCCGACAGCCAACTGCTCGCCGAAGTCGAGCCAACCTTCAACTGGGTGCGCCTGGCTCAGCGCATCCCGGTACGGATCAGCCTCGACAAGGTGCCGGAAGGCGTCAACCTGAGCGCCGGCATGACTGCCAGCGTTCAGGTGGGTGAAGCTGACGATCAGAGGAACATGCCGCCGGAGACCTCGAGGCGCTGACCGGTCACCCATCCGGCACCATCGCTGGCGAGCAGGGCAATGGCCGCGCCGATGTCGTCCGGCAGCCCGACCCGTCCGAGCGCGGTATTGCTGGCGATCCCCGCATTGACTTGCTGGTTGTCGCGCACCAGGCCGCCACCGAAATCGGTCTCGATGGCGCCCGGGGCAAGGATGTTCACACGTATCCCGCGTGGCCCCAGTTCCTTGGCCTGGTAGCGGGTCAATACTTCCATCGCGCCTTTCATCGCCGCGTAGGCAGCATGGCCGGGCATGGTGAAGCGGGTCAGGCCCGTGGAAATATTGATGATCCGGCCATTGTCGGCGATCAGTGGCAACAGGCGCTGGGTGAGGAAGAACGGACCCTTGAGCTGGATGTTCAACATCTGGTCGAACTGCGCCTCGCTGGTTTCGGCGAAGGGCACGTTCAGGCCAATCCCGGCATTGTTCACCAGCACGTCCAGATGGTCGCGGCCGAAGTCCTTGTTCAGGGTGGTTTTCAGCGTATTGGCGAACGCTTCGAAGCTGGCACTGTCGCCGACGTCCAGTTGCAGCATGACGGCGCGGGCACCCGAGTTCTCCAGGGTCGAGGCCAGTGTCTGCGCTTCGCCGGCCTTGCTGTGCCAGGTGCCGATGATATCGAAGCCCTGGGCAGCCAGGTGTTGCGCAGCGTTCTTGCCCAGGCCGCGGCTGGCGCCGGTGATAAGTGCAATCTTGCGGGGCATGTGCGTTACCTCTTTTGGGGAGCGGGGGAGTGAGGCCAGTCTATTGGTCGGTCATGTGCTGATAAATCCGTGCTTATTGGAAAGACTGTTCGTCTGATCCGAACAATGAGTGCTCCGGGAAATGCGCCGGCTTTATGCGCATCAGCGCTATCTGCCGCCGCAGGTGCACCTGTTCATGGACTGGCTGTCCGACCTGCTGCGCGAGCAGCTCGAACCAGCGGCAGATGCAGGCTGAACAGGGTGCCGGCCGCAGCAGACGATTGCACATCCATGTAGCCACCATGAGCCAGAGCGATCTGCTTGGCGATGTAGAGACCCAGGCCAAGGCCAACCTGCGGCGCATCCGAGGCAGGGTGGGAAAAGGGCTCGAACATCTGCGCCATGATGGCCGGGGCGATGGGCTCGCCGCTGTTGTGCACGCTGAGGATGAAATCATCGTCGGCAATCCTCGCCGAAATCCGAATGACTCCCTGTTCGTCGCCGTGCTGCAGGGCGTTGGCGATCAGGTTGGAGAGCACCTGACAGATCCGCTCGCGATCGCAATGCATGCCGGAGAGGTCGCCGATGTCCAGTTCGATCAGTCGAGCCGGATGCACCCGCTGCAATTCTCCCGCGACATGGCGCAGCGCCTGGTCCAGATCGGCGCAGGGCTGGATATTCAGGGGAATGCCATCGCCGAGGCGGCCACGGGCGAAGTCAAGAACGTCCCGTACCAGCTGCGTGGCACGATGACCGGAGGTGAGGATGTGCTCGGCGATGGTCCGCGAGCGCTCGTCGGTAAGGCGCTTGCTCAGCAATTCGGCGCCGGCGGTAATGGCGAACAGCGGATTGCGCAGATCATGGCCGAGCACGGCAATGAATTTTTCCCTCAGCCCGGCGATCTGCCGCTCTTTTTCCAGGGCGATCTCGGTGCGCTGGACGCTTTCTTCGCTTTCGATCTGGATCGACAGCAGGCGGGCAAAGGCTTCCATCATCGGTTGGATGGCACTGCCCTTGAGCGAGCGGGGCAGGGGATCCAGGGCGCAGATGGTGCCGAAGAAGCTGCCGTCGCTGCGCAGTACCGGCACCGCGATGTAGCTCTCGAAGCCGTACAGGTGTGGCGTGGGGTGGTCGCGGTAGGTTTCGTCCTGGCTGGCCTGGTCGATCACTATGGTTTTCTGCCCGGCGCGAATCTCGTTGCACAGGGTGGTGGAGGCTTCCAGCTCGCCACCCACGGCAATGCCGAAACCAAAGGTGTCGAGTACCGCGAGTGCCGTCCAGCGCGCTTCGGTCACCCGCGCGACTGCCGCAAAACGCAGCCCCGTGGTCTCACTGATGACCTGCAGGATGGCCGGGATCACATTGATCCTGCCTATGGTAGCGCTGTCTGAAAGTGCTGCATTAGTCATCGGAAAAACGGCCACCGAAACGTCGACAAGGATTTCTAGTGTAGCGAGCATCCGGGACTACGAAGAAAATTCCACCCAAGCGGTAGGCAATTTCCAGTAATCTTTCGGAATTCGAGCATTCCCGTCAGAGGTCTGCCCATTCGCCTGCGTGCCAATTCCTTTTGACCAGCATCCACATGGGTGTTTCAGCGAGGTTTGACATGCATATCACTTCCCAGGACATCTGCGCCGCAGCCGACCAGCTCAAGGGCTTCGTCGGGTTCCACCGCAAGCTCGGCAAGCACATCGTGCGCTTCAGCGAAGACTCGTTCGGCATGGACGTGGCCGACGATAGCATCACGCCCAGCAGCGAATTCGTCTGGCAGCGCGGCGAAGGCGAGCTCATGACCTTGAGCCGCGAGCTGATCGACGTGCTGCTGGAACAGAATGTCGATGATCGCTTGAATATCAGCGAGCCGCTTCGGGTTTATCAGCGCAGGCGAGACCTTCCGCAGATCATGGCGCAACGTCGACGGCTTGGCTGAGCGTTACCCGGCCTGGCCGTCCTTGCTCCGATGGCTGTGCAGCAGGGCTTCGAAGTCGGCACGTTCCAGTGGCCGGCTCAGGTAGAAGCCCTGGACTTCATGACACTGCTCCATGCCCAGCGCGCGCAATTGCTGTTCGGTCTCGACGCCCTCGGCGGTCACGGTCAGGCCCATGGCCTTGCCCAGGTTGATGATCGCCTGGACCACGGCGCGGTCATTGCTGTCGCTGCTGAGCCCGGCGACGAAGCGCTTGTCGATCTTGATGCTATCGAAGGGGTAGGTGCGCAGGTAACCCAGGGATGAGTAGCCGGTACCGAAGTCGTCCATGTTCAAACGTACCCCAACTCCTTCAGGGCATTCATGGTCCCCAGCGCGCCTTCGATATCGTTGAGCATGACGTTCTCGGTGATCTCCAGTTCCAGGCGCTGCGCCGGGAATCCGGTTTCGACGAGGATCCGCCGTACATCGCCGACCACATCGCTGCGCGAGAACTGCGCCGGCGACAGGTTGACCGACACCAGCAGCGGGGTGGGCCAGTCGCGGGCGATCTCACAGGCATTGCGCAGGACCCACAGCCCCAGGGGCACGATCAGCTCGCTCTGTTCGGCAAGGGGGATGAAGGTGTCCGGCCCCAGCAGGCCTTCTACCGGGTGCTGCCAGCGCACCAAGGCTTCCACCGAGACGATCTCCAGGCTTTGCAGGTGATAGCGTGGCTGGAAATGCAGGACGAACTCATGATTCTTCACCGCCCGGCGCAAGTCGTTCTCCAGTTGCCGACGGTGCTGGATCTGCTGGTTCATTTCCGCTGAGAAGTAGCGCCAGGTGTTCTTGCCCTCGGCCTTGGCCTGGTACAACGCGATATCGGCACAGCGGATCAGTTCCCCGGGATCGTAGCCCTGCAGGCGGGTCTGGGCGATGCCGAGGCTGGCGCCCACGTGCAGGCTGTGATCCTCGTAGCCGATAGGCTGCTGCAGGCTGTCGATCAGGCGGGCGCAGAACCGGTCGATTTCCTTACGGTTGTTCATGTTGGCGATTGCCAGGATGAATTCGTCGCCGCCGAGGCGGGCCACCAGGTCACCGTCGCGGGTGGTTTCGCGCAGGCGTGCCGCGACCTCCAGCAATACTGCGTCTCCCGCAGCGTGGCCAAGGGAATCATTGATCGGCTTGAAACTGTCCAGGTCAAGCAGGATCAGGGTCAGTGGTGCACCCTGCTCGCCCTTGACCAGAGCCTGCTCGAGAAAGCGCGAGAGCTTGTTGCGGTTGGCCAGCCCGGTCAGCGCATCGTGCATCGACAGGTGCTGGATATGGGCATGGGCGGCGACTTCGTCGGTGATATCGCTGGCGGTGCCGCGAAAACCCATACGTTGGCCTTTGACCTGAATGGGGCGAGCCGACAATCGGCAGAAGCGCAGGAGGTTGTGCTTATCGTGATAGACGCAGCGCAGGTGAGCCGCTTGCTGCCCCGTGGTTTCGTCGAGGTCGTCGAGCCAGGCGCCGAGAGGTGTGGTGTCGCAACCGAGCAGCAGGTTCAGCGGCTGGCCAAGCCAGTCCCTGGTCTTGTAGCCGGTGACGTCGACGAAGCGTTGCGACAGATAGGTCAGTCGCAGCTGTCGGTCGGTTTCCCAGATCCAGTCGGACGCCGCCTCCGCCACGGCACGAAAACGCTGTTCGCTGGCTTCCAGGGCCTGGTTGCTGGCTTGCAGGGCGCTCAGGTTGTCGTTGATCTGGCGTGAGGCACGCAGGGCATAGCGGAACAACCCGAGCATCAGCAAGCCCAGGAGCAGCATGGCCCCGAGCAGGGCTGGCAATACACCCCAAAGCAACTGGTCGCCGGGGCGAGGCGGTGTCCATTGCAGGCTATAGCCCAGATCGTCGAGAGGCAGTTGCAGGGCCTCTTCACTGGCCTTGGCAATGTGCAAGCCGGTGAGGCCGGCATCATCGGCCAGTTTGTCCAGCTTGGCCTGGGTCAGTTGGTCGATGAACAGCATCACCGAGGTGGTTTGCGGATCGATGCCCAGCACGTCGTCATCCGGGCGGATCGCCGCGGCAGTCAGTATTGCCGGCCAGCCGTTGAACAGGACGTAGCGGCTCGCTTGCCCGCGTTCGGCGGCAAGTGCGCGGGCGGTTTCGACGATGGGGGCACGGCGCCATCCATATAGCTGGCAATAGGCGCTGCACTGGGTTGCCCCTTGAACAGTCCGTACTTGGTGCGCTTGTCGTCGATGACGAAGACACCTTCGTAACCGCTGGCGGTGTAGAGCGATTCGCCGACGTTTTTTTCGATATAGGCCCACTGTTCGTCGACCTTGCCGTTCAGGTGTTCGTAGGCGGCGTTCCACACCGCATAGCTGGAAAGAAAGCGGCGCGAGGACTCAAGGCGCTGCTGGAGGGCCTTGTCGACATAAAAGATGCTTTTCCGCCCGGCGCTCTCATTCAGTTGTTGCGCGATGTTGAACAACGCGCCGAAGGCGATCATGCAGGCGAGGACGAACAGCAGCGAGATGCCTGTAATCAGTTTGCGCGCATGCAGGCGGGGACGTGATGAAGGGGAGTGAGCGCTGGCGGGGCTGTCCATGAAGCGTGCCGGTCCTGTTGCACTGCCCTCGCGAGCCTGCCTCGCGGGCGAACTTCACTCAGGATAGGCGACTCTTGTGGTTGCGCCGCCGTCATCGGCGAAATTGACCTGGTCGCGACCGTTGTTCTTGGCGCTGTAGAGCGCCCGGTCGGCCTCGTTGAGCCAGGCGACCGGGTCGTCGAAGTCGCTGCGGCAAAGGGCGAGGCCGATGCTGAGGCTGATGCGCAATTCCGGCAGGGCATCGTCGCGATAGGCCGCGACCCGTTCGCGCAGGTGTTCCATGAGACGTCCTGCCTGGGGCAGAGTGGTATCGGGCAGAATCACGCAGAATTCGTCGCCGCCGTAGCGCCCGGCCAGGTCGTTCTCGCGCAGGCTGATCTTCAGCTCCTTGCTCAGGTGGCGCAGTACTGCGTCACCGGCCACATGTCCGTAGCTGTCGTTGATGCGCTTGAAGTGGTCAATGTCGATGATCGCGATCACCGCGCTGCGTCGCTGCTGCTGGCAGTTCTGGAACTTGAGCTGCAGCAGGTCTTTCCAGGACCCATGGTTGAGCAGGCCGGTCAGGCTGTCGGTGCGACTCAAGGCACTCAGGCTGCGCTTGTGCTCCGACAATTGGATGGCAAGGCGATAGCAAACCCAGCCCAAAGCCAGTGGATAAAGAGTAAGCATGGGCAGGCAGGCGTAGACCTGCTGGGTCGTGCTGACCAGTTGCAGGCCCGGACCCAGCAGCGCCATGCCCAGCAATATGCCGCAAACCTGGGCAAGCGCACCGCGCAGGAACAGGCGCTGGCCGCCGGCGGCTACATTGTTCATGGTCATCATCGACAGGATGGTAATGCTGGGCAGGGGATTGAAATGCATGGCGGCGGTCCAGAATCCGCCGGTCAGGGAGTCGATCAACAGGCTGCGCTGTTCTGTCTGGTAGGGTGAGCGCGAGCGCAGCCCGACGAAATAGGCGATGTGCGGCCAGGCCAGGCCATTGATGAACATGGCAACCCACACCCAGGCCGGGGGATCGAGAGGCAGCATGCCCGCATAGACGCCGAGCAGGCCGATGCCCATGCCGATCGTCCGTGGCGCATGGATCCTTCTTACGAATGAAAGTCCCTTGCCTCTTTTATTGTCCATCATTGGGTTCGCACTTTTCCGGAACGCCGTTTATCGCATAAAACCGTGCGTATTGTTGAACAATCGCCCAGCGAGCAAGAATGGCCTTGCGAGCCATTTAAAGGGTGATCGGACGCATACGCTTATCTATTCATGCGCATGGCACTCTTCGGCAGTGATCACCGACCACTTCCGCCCGCGTGCATGAAGCTTTTGAAAATTGGGTATACGGATTTAATGGTTGATGGGGCACCTTTACCCCACCAACCTGATACCATTATCAGATGGTTGATAGATCGACTCCGTAGTTGAGTTCCTCTGCGAAGTCCGGCAGTCCGTAACCGATGGTTTTCTTGTAGAAAGGAGAGACCTTCGCAGTCGGTGCCTTCTTCTTGTGCTTCGTGGTGTAGAGCATTCGTGCCCGCATCACCTCGAAGGAGTAACCGCGCCCTTCACGGTTCTTGTCCTTGGCCAGTCGGTTGATGGACTCCGTGTAAGCGTTGGTGACGGGCATGTCCGTCTCGAAGTAGGTCATGGTCTCTTCGCGCCAGTTTCCCACTGCCCTGACCAGATCGCTCCAGACTTCCTTTTGGCCCTTCGGGATGGTGGCTATCCACTCGTCCAGGGCGGCTTCTGCCTGGAGCCGTGTGGTGGCGTCCCAGATGCCGTAGAAGCGCTCCTTGTGCTCGTAGGCGGCCAGCAGTTGCGGGAACGCGCCTGTCCAGGTCTCCATGATGAGGCGCTCCCGGTCTGAGACTTCGTGAGCGCGTTTCAGCAGGATTTTCCGGTCTCCCTTGAGAGTCCGGCTCTGGGACGGTTTCAGCTCCTTTCTGAGGCCCTTGCGCACTCTCTCTAGGGCATCGTTGGCCATGCGCACCACATGGAACTTATCGACCACGATACGGGCCTGGGGCAGCACAGCCTTGACCGCTGCCCGGTAGGGGTTCCACATGTCCATGCTGACGATCTCGACCTTCTGCCGGTCTTTCAGCTTCATCAGGTAGTTGGTCACCACGTCCTGGCGGCGGGTGGCCAGCAGGTCGAGCAGGGTTCGCTCCTCAATGTTGGTCAGAATGCAGCGGTAGCGCTTGTTCAGGTATAGCTCGTCAATGCCCAGGATGCGGGGCGTCTCGAAGCGGTGCCAGCGCCCCAGGAACTCGGCGCGGGCGTTGAAGATGTCGCGCACCGTCTTCTCGTCCAGGCCGGTCTGTGCCGCCACAAAGGTGTAGGGGTGGTTGAAGGATTCCTTCTCCACGTACTCATGCAGCCGCAGTGTCATACGGAATCCGTCCACCATCTCCGGTAGCTGGGGCCTGAATGTTGTCTTGCAGGCCCGGCAGGTGTATCGGCGGCGGACCACCCAGAGAGTGACCCGCTTGCCGTGGATGGGCAGATCACGATAGGGAACGTCACGCTTGCCGAACCGCACGAACTCACCCTGCACGCCGCACCCCTCGCAGGCTACTGGTGTAGGTGCTTCAAGCCGAAAATGTATGTCTTCATTCTGCTCATCAGAATCCACCAACTGGTACCCAGGAAGGCTTAACGAATTAATCATCTCCCGCCTTGATCAGAAAAACAGGTAGGTGGCGTAACCGGCAATCATCGCCATAGCAAAAATGACTGCTAAAAACGCCGCTAAAAGCTTCAGCGTGAACAAAGAGCGCAACAGAATGAGCTCAGTCAGGCTGGCTCCGGCACTGCCGATGATCAACGCTAGCACCGTCCCGGCACCCACGCCTTTGGCCATCAGAGCCGCTGCCAGAGGTATGACGGCTTCAGCGCGAATATACAACGGCACGCCGATGACAGCGGCAACTGGAATGGCAAAGGGATTATCTGGGCCTGCATACTGCTCCAATAAGTCAGTGGGCATGAAACCATAGATCACGCTGCCAATCGCAATACCGATGAGCAGGTAAGGCAACACATCGATAAAGTCCGACCAAGCTTCCCGCCACACACCACTGTACTTCCCTTCTTTCTTAACCGTGACAGTGGGTTGACTGTCACAGCATTCGCTAGACGTAGAGACTGTTGTCTTCCTATCAGCCCCGCAAGAAGCCGTCTTCGGAGTGGTGTCGCAGCTGTTGGTGCCGCAACTCGATGCGGTCGATGTAGCACTGCACGGGCTTGCTGATGAACTACATCCACTGCTCTCTTGTGTCGCCGTCCGGCGCACATAACGCTCGAAGCCAAGCGTGTGAAGCAGCCATCCGGCACCTACCGCGACCACCAAAGCGGCGAGCACATAGATAGCAGTAAGTGTCCATCCAAACGTGGCAACCAGCAGGCCGACGACGATAGGATTCAGCAACGGAGATGAGAAAAGAAACACCATCATCGGCCCAAAACCGGCCCGTGCCCGAATCAACCCTTTCAACATGGGGATAGTCGAGCAACTACAGAAGGGCGTTATAGCTCCTAAACCAGCAGCAAGAAAATAGCCTCGCTTCCCACTGGAAGTCAGTAACGCTTCCACCTTGGATGGTGGGATGTGACGTTGAAGAACTCCGACCAGCAAGCTAATGCCAATGAATAAAACCGATAGCTCGATAGCGAGAAAGGCGAACATGCCTAGAGCGTCTTGGAGTTGAGATGACATTCAATATTACTCCTATATTTCTAGTATTGTCGAAATGATGTACGCAGCCTACTTGCGTTTATCCGACCTGTCAACTATAATTCTAGAAACATCGAATTATTGGGGCGTGCTATGGATCACGAAAAGGTTGCAGCCAGCTTAGCTGAGCTAGGGAATAGTCACCGACTGTCCGTGTTCCGCTTTCTGGTCAAAGCTGGCCATGATGGGGCTTCGGTCGGAGATATCCAGAAGGGGCTGGGTATTCCTGCTTCGACGCTATCACATCACCTTGCGCGCATGGCCAAGGTAGGGCTGATCCGGCAGGAGAAACATAGCCGCACGATTGTCTGTATACCCGAGTATGGGCACCTAGAGAATTTGATCGGTTTCTTACAAGAGGAATGTTGTGCAGGTGTCCGGATTGCGCATGAACCAGAACCGCTTTGACGCTTGCCCAGCTCTCGCTGTCCTCCCTAGTCAGCATCGCTATGAAGACTCAGGCGAAGGTGGAAACAGAAAATTGGCAGTAGAGTAGGCTGAAGAGGATCAATCAGATAATCCGCTGAGAAAGATTTTCTTCTTTACATCTTTGGCATTTTATCAACCAGAAATTCCGGATACCCTGAAAATTTTGGAAATATTCCCTTGACGGGGCGTTTTCGTTCTGTAGAATGCGCCCCCACACAGCGAGCAAACGCTGATGTGGCTGAAGCAAGTGTTTGAAGTTGAACGAGAAATTCCGAAAGACTTCAAAATAAACGCTTGACAGGCTGAGAGGAAAGCGTAGAATGCGCGCCTCGGTTGAAGCGAAACGCTTCGCCAAACGCTCTTTAACAATCGAATCAAGCAATTCGTGTGGGTGCTTGTGGTAATGGACTGATAGTCAGAAAGATTATCAGCATCACAAGTGACTATACGAGCAATCGAATAGTTCATTTTGAGATTGCTGAGCCAAGTTTAGGGTTTTCTCAAAACCCAAGCAGTATTGAACTGAAGAGTTTGATCATGGCTCAGATTGAACGCTGGCGGCAGGCCTAACACATGCAAGTCGAGCGGATGAGAAGAGCTTGCTCTTCGAGTTAGCGGCGGACGGGTGAGTAATGCCTAGGAATCTGCCTGGTAGTGGGGGACAACGTTTCGAAAGGAACGCTAATACCGCATACGTCCTACGGGAGAAAGCAGGGGACCTTCGGGCCTTGCGCTATCAGATGAGCCTAGGTCGGATTAGCTAGTTGGTGAGGTAATAGCTCACCAAGGCGACGATCCGTAACTGGTCTGAGAGGATGATCAGTCACACTGGAACTGAGACACGGTCCAGACTCCTACGGGAGGCAGCAGTGGGGAATATTGGACAATGGGCGAAAGCCTGATCCAGCCATGCCGCGTGTGTGAAGAAGGTCTTCGGATTGTAAAGCACTTTAAGTTGGGAGGAAGGGCAGTAAGCGAATACCTTGCTGTTTTGACGTTACCAACAGAATAAGCACCGGCTAACTCTGTGCCAGCAGCCGCGGTAATACAGAGGGTGCGAGCGTTAATCGGAATTACTGGGCGTAAAGCGCGCGTAGGTGGTTCGTTAAGTTGGATGTGAAAGCCCCGGGCTCAACCTGGGAACTGCATCCAAAACTGGCGAGCTAGAGTAGGGCAGAGGGTGGTGGAATTTCCTGTGTAGCGGTGAAATGCGTAGATATAGGAAGGAACACCAGTGGCGAAGGCGACCACCTGGGCTCATACTGACACTGAGGTGCGAAAGCGTGGGGAGCAAACAGGATTAGATACCCTGGTAGTCCACGCCGTAAACGATGTCAACTAGCCGTTGGAATCCTTGAGATTTTAGTGGCGCAGCTAACGCATTAAGTTGACCGCCTGGGGAGTACGGCCGCAAGGTTAAAACTCAAATGAATTGACGGGGGCCCGCACAAGCGGTGGAGCATGTGGTTTAATTCGAAGCAACGCGAAGAACCTTACCAGGCCTTGACATGCAGAGAACTTTCCAGAGATGGATTGGTGCCTTCGGGAACTCTGACACAGGTGCTGCATGGCTGTCGTCAGCTCGTGTCGTGAGATGTTGGGTTAAGTCCCGTAACGAGCGCAACCCTTGTCCTTAGTTACCAGCACGTCATGGTGGGCACTCTAAGGAGACTGCCGGTGACAAACCGGAGGAAGGTGGGGATGACGTCAAGTCATCATGGCCCTTACGGCCTGGGCTACACACGTGCTACAATGGTCGGTACAGAGGGTTGCCAAGCCGCGAGGTGGAGCTAATCTCACAAAACCGATCGTAGTCCGGATCGCAGTCTGCAACTCGACTGCGTGAAGTCGGAATCGCTAGTAATCGCGAATCAGAATGTCGCGGTGAATACGTTCCCGGGCCTTGTACACACCGCCCGTCACACCATGGGAGTGGGTTGCACCAGAAGTAGCTAGTCTAACCTTCGGGGGACGGTTACCACGGTGTGATTCATGACTGGGGTGAAGTCGTAACAAGGTAGCCGTAGGGGAACCTGCGGCTGGATCACCTCCTTAATCGACGACATCAGCCGTACCATGAGCTCCCACACGAATTGCTTGATTCATTGAAGAAGACGGAAGAAGCAGCTTATTGGGTCTGTAGCTCAGTTGGTTAGAGCGCACCCCTGATAAGGGTGAGGTCGGCAGTTCGAATCTGCCCAGACCCACCAATTAAGTTACACCATTCAGTGTCATGCCTCAGTCTGGGGCCATAGCTCAGCTGGGAGAGCGCCTGCCTTGCACGCAGGAGGTCAGCGGTTCGATCCCGCTTGGCTCCACCATAATCTGCTTCCTGTAGCTAAAGCTTAGAAATGAGCATTCGGTTCGAATGTTGATTTCTAGTCTTTGTTGACTGGTCCGTTCTTTAAAAATTTGGGTATGTGATAGAAATAGACTGAACGACACTTTCACTGGTGTTGATTCAGGCTAAGGTAAAATTTGTGAGTTTTTGTCATGAATTTTCGGCGAATGTCGTCTTCACAGTATAACCAGATTGCTTGGGGTTATATGGTCAAGTGAAGAAGCGCATACGGTGGATGCCTTGGCAGTCAGAGGCGATGAAAGACGTGGTAGCCTGCGATAAGCTTTGGGGAGTCGGCAAACAGACTGTGATCCAGAGATCTCTGAATGGGGGAACCCACTCAGCACAAGCTGAGTATCTTGTACTGAATACATAGGTACATGAGGCGAACCAGGGGAACTGAAACATCTAAGTACCCTGAGGAAAAGAAATCAACCGAGATTCCCTTAGTAGTGGCGAGCGAACGGGGACTAGCCCTTAAGTTGACTTGAGATTAGTGGAAGGCTCTGGAAAGTGCCGCCATAGTGGGTGATAGCCCCGTACACGAAAATCTCTTGTCAATGAAATCGAGTAGGACGGAGCACGAGAAACTTTGTCTGAATATGGGGGGACCATCCTCCAAGGCTAAATACTACTGACTGACCGATAGTGAACCAGTACCGTGAGGGAAAGGCGAAAAGAACCCCGGAGAGGGGAGTGAAATAGAACCTGAAACCGTATGCGTACAAGCAGTGGGAGCCTACTTTGTTAGGTGACTGCGTACCTTTTGTATAATGGGTCAGCGACTTATATTCAGTGGCGAGCTTAACCGAATAGGGGAGGCGTAGCGAAAGCGAGTCTTAATAGGGCGTTTAGTCGCTGGGTATAGACCCGAAACCGGGCGATCTATCCATGGGCAGGTTGAAGGTTAGGTAACACTGACTGGAGGACCGAACCGACTACCGTTGAAAAGTTAGCGGATGACCTGTGGATCGGAGTGAAAGGCTAATCAAGCTCGGAGATAGCTGGTTCTCCTCGAAAGCTATTTAGGTAGCGCCTCATGTATCACTCCAGGGGGTAGAGCACTGTTTCGGCTAGGGGGTCATCCCGACTTACCAAACCGATGCAAACTCCGAATACCTGGAAGTGCCGAGCATGGGAGACACACGGCGGGTGCTAACGTCCGTCGTGAAAAGGGAAACAACCCAGACCGTCAGCTAAGGTCCCAAAGTCATGGTTAAGTGGGAAACGATGTGGGAAGGCTTAGACAGCTAGGAGGTTGGCTTAGAAGCAGCCACCCTTTAAAGAAAGCGTAATAGCTCACTAGTCGAGTCGGCCTGCGCGGAAGATGTAACGGGGCTCAAACCATGCACCGAAGCTACGGGTATCACTCAGGTGATGCGGTAGAGGAGCGTTCTGTAAGCCTGTGAAGGTGAGTTGAGAAGCTTGCTGGAGGTATCAGAAGTGCGAATGCTGACATGAGTAACGACAATGGGAGTGAAAAACTCCCACGCCGAAAGACCAAGGTTTCCTGCGCAACGTTAATCGACGCAGGGTTAGTCGGTCCCTAAGGCGAGGCTGAAAAGCGTAGTCGATGGAAAACAGGTTAATATTCCTGTACTTCCGGTTATTGCGATGGAGGGACGGAGAAGGCTAGGCCAGCTTGGCGTTGGTTGTCCAAGTTTAAGGTGGTAGGCTGGAATCTTAGGTAAATCCGGGATTTCAAGGCCGAGAGCTGATGACGAGTTGCCTTCAGGCGACGAAGTGGTTGATGCCATGCTTCCAAGAAAAGCTTCTAAGCTTCAGATAACCGGGAACCGTACCCCAAACCGACACAGGTGGTTGGGTAGAGAATACCAAGGCGCTTGAGAGAACTCGGGTGAAGGAACTAGGCAAAATGGCACCGTAACTTCGGGAGAAGGTGCGCCGGCGAGGGTGAAGGACTTGCTCCGTAAGCCCATGTCGGTCGAAGATACCAGGCCGCTGCGACTGTTTATTAAAAACACAGCACTCTGCAAACACGAAAGTGGACGTATAGGGTGTGACGCCTGCCCGGTGCCGGAAGGTTAATTGATGGGGTTAGCTAACGCGAAGCTCTTGATCGAAGCCCCGGTAAACGGCGGCCGTAACTATAACGGTCCTAAGGTAGCGAAATTCCTTGTCGGGTAAGTTCCGACCTGCACGAATGGCGTAACGATGGCGGCGCTGTCTCCACCCGAGACTCAGTGAAATTGAAATCGCTGTGAAGATGCAGTGTATCCGCGGCTAGACGGAAAGACCCCGTGAACCTTTACTATAGCTTTGCACTGGACTTTGAATTTGCTTGTGTAGGATAGGTGGGAGGCTTTGAAGCGTGGACGCCAGTTCGCGTGGAGCCATCCTTGAAATACCACCCTGGCAACTTTGAGGTTCTAACTCAGGTCCGTCATCCGGATCGAGGACAGTGTATGGTGGGTAGTTTGACTGGGGCGGTCTCCTCCTAAAGAGTAACGGAGGAGTACGAAGGTGCGCTCAGACCGGTCGGAAATCGGTCGCAGAGTATAAAGGCAAAAGCGCGCTTGACTGCGAGACAGACACGTCGAGCAGGTACGAAAGTAGGTCTTAGTGATCCGGTGGTTCTGTATGGAAGGGCCATCGCTCAACGGATAAAAGGTACTCCGGGGATAACAGGCTGATACCGCCCAAGAGTTCATATCGACGGCGGTGTTTGGCACCTCGATGTCGGCTCATCACATCCTGGGGCTGAAGCCGGTCCCAAGGGTATGGCTGTTCGCCATTTAAAGTGGTACGCGAGCTGGGTTTAGAACGTCGTGAGACAGTTCGGTCCCTATCTGCCGTGGACGTTTGAGATTTGAGAGGGGCTGCTCCTAGTACGAGAGGACCGGAGTGGACGAACCTCTGGTGTTCCGGTTGTCACGCCAGTGGCATTGCCGGGTAGCTATGTTCGGAAGAGATAACCGCTGAAAGCATCTAAGCGGGAAACTTGCCTCAAGATGAGATCTCACTGGAGCCTTGAGCTCCCTGAAGGGCCGTCGAAGACTACGACGTTGATAGGTTGGGTGTGTAAGCGCTGTGAGGCGTTGAGCTAACCAATACTAATTGCCCGTGAGGCTTGACCATATAACACCCAAGCAATCTGCGCTGAGAAGCCGGATTGTGGTGGTGAAGACGCAATGAACCGAAAGTTCGTGCAAACCACAACTGTCACATACCCGATTTGCCGAGGCGTCGAAAGACGAGTTGGCACACAGAATTTCTTGACGACCATAGAGCATTGGAACCACCTGATCCCATCCCGAACTCAGCAGTGAAACGATGCATCGCCGATGGTAGTGTGGAGCTTCTCCATGTGAGAGTAGGTCATCGTCAAGATTCAATTCCGAAACCCCTATCTGCTTATGCAGGTAGGGGTTTTGTCTTTCCGGCCAGGAAAAACACCTGAAAACACGGGGCCATGTGGCCCCGTGAAAAGATTTAGACGAATGCCTGGGGTGCAACGCCTCGTGGCAGACGGCAACGATCGGGAAGAGCGCTCAAGCGCGCGCGCCAGTTGGCCTTGAAGCAGAAGGTGGCGGCTTTCGCTCGTGCCTGACTCACCTGGCGCTGCTTGCGCAGTTCAGCCAGGGACGGTGCTTTCTTCACCGGCGCGGCTTCCACCTTGGCCAGCGAGCGCTGGCACGATTTGCAATCCACTTCGGCCTCGACCGCGCTGATGCTCAGGTTGTTACCGACGCGACCACAGGCGACGCTGTCGCCGTTCGTTGAGTAATGCATTACCAAAACAGTACATCTCCATTCTTCGGAACAAAAAAGCCGCGCATTTTCTCACAGCTGGGCAAAGAGATGCCGCGTCCGGTCGGCCTGTACTCATCTTGTTGCAATTGCCAGAGCGGACTCCGCACAGATAGAATTGATAGCAATTCTTACTTACATTAATGCCGTCTGCCGTCGGCGCCCAGTGGTCTCTATGTCGTTGCCTGATCGCGCCTCCTACCCGCATATCCAGGCCCTCTATTGCGAGCATCATGGCTGGCTGCACGGCTGGCTCCAACGCAAGCTGGGTAACACCAGCGATGCTGCCGACCTGGCCCACGATACCTTCGTACGCTTGTTGACCCGACCGTCCCGCAGCTTCGGCAGTGAACCTCGGGCCCTGTTGACTCACATCGCCAAGGGCCTGGTCATCGACCGCTGGCGACGTCAGGATGTCGAACGGGCGTATCTGCAAAGCATCGCCCATTTGCCCGAAGCCGAAGTTCCCTCGCCAGAAACCCGCTGGCTGATCCTCGAGACGCTGCAGCGTATTGACGCCATGCTCCGCGAACTGCCCGAGCGCACACGCGAAGCCTTCCTTCTTTCGCAGGGTAAGCGGATTAAATGGTTGATCTTACCTTTGCATGAGAGTGAGACAGACCGGCATCTCATCGGATTATCTGGTTGATGCTTCACCTACTGCTGGTGCATGTTTCCTTCGCTAATTCCAGCAAGAACCCCACACGCCTCAACTTCCCGGTCATCGTTGCAACTCGCTCTCAGTGAAACGAGTTGTTTCTCAAGCGCTTGCAGAGCGGTTATCTGCGACCGCACATGAGAGATGTGATCATCGAGCAAGGCGTTGACGGCGGTACAAGGCTGATGAGGGTCGTCCTCATAGCTCTGTAGTTCGTGAATCTCAGCCAGTGACAGGCCCAGGATTCTGCAGCGACGGATGAAGGCCAGCCCCTCACCATGCTTCTCGGTATAGACACGGTAACCGTTGTCCTGCCGATCAGGCGGCGGCAACAAGCCCTGCTGTTCATAGAAGCGGATCGTCTGTGTTTCGACCCCTACCAACTGCGCCAACTGACCAATGCGCATCAGCCTCCTCCCCAACGGATTCTTTACTCTATTGACCTTATAGTAGCTTTATAGTTTTAAATGGTACCACAACATTGTTCAAGTGGAGTCGTATCATGAGCAAATCCTGTGGTGGCGCCTGTGGCGGTGATGCAACGTCCGCAGCGGATACCGATATACAGGCCTCCTCCGAGGCGCCAGGGAGATGGGTCAGTGTTTATGCCGTGCCGAAGATGGACTGTCCATCAGAAGAACGAATGATTCGCCTAGCCCTGAACGGCTTTGAGGAGATTCGGGCGCTGTCCTTCGACTTGTCGAACCGCCGGCTGAAGGTCGTGCATGACGGCGAGGTCGAGCCCGTCACCTCGAAACTGAAGACCTTGGGGCTAGGCGCCTCGCTTCAGGAAACCGTCGCTGCAAATCCGGAGACCATCAAGGCCGCCGAGTTTTCGGCAGCTTCTGCTAAGCAAGAATCCGGGACCCTGCGCTGGTTGCTCGGCATCAATGCACTTCTGTTCGTGGTGGAAATGACTGCCGGTCTGATCGCCCGGTCCACCGGCCTGATTGGAGAATCCCTGGACAATTTTGCCGATGCGGCGGTGTACGGGCTTGCCCTTTATGCGGTTGGACATAGCGTGAAAATGCAGGTACGTGCCGCGCATCTTGCTGGTGTACTGCAACTGATCTTGGCTGTGGGCGTGCTCGTAGAGGTGGTGAGACGCTTTGTATTCGGTAGTGAGCCTGAATCGCTGGTGATGATGGCTATCGCATTCGTCGCATTGATTGCCAATACCAGTTGTCTGCTGCTCATATCCAAACATCGGGAAGGCGGGGCGCACATGAAGGCAAGCTGGATATTCTCGGCCAACGACGTGGTGATCAACCTGGGGGTCATCACCGCCGGCGCCCTGGTCGCGTGGACCGGTTCCAATTATCCGGATCTGATTATCGGCACCATCGCGGGGGGCATTGTACTTAACGGTGCCAGACGCATTTTGGCGTTGAAGGGTTAAATAATGCTCATTATTGGCAAAAAGCTCTCGCCGTATGCCCTATTGTCCATATCGGGCCTGCTGGCAGCGTCTGATCAGGCTGTAAAGTGGCTGGTGCAGCAATCAATGGCCTATGGCGAGTATGTTTCGGTGACCCCGTTCTTTAACTGGGTGCACCTATGGAACACCGGTGCCGCATTCAGTCTTTTTGCGAATGGTGGAGGCTGGCAGCGCTACTTTTTTATCGGAATCGCGGTAGTGGTCTCGATTTTTCTGATCAAGCTGATCCTTGAAAATCGTCATAAAGGAGAAGCCATCGCTTACAGTCTTATCCTCGGTGGCGCCATGGGCAACCTGATTGACCGGGTCTTTCGCGGCTATGTTGTGGATTCCTTTGATTTCTATTGGCGAGACTGGCATTGGCCGGCCTTCAACCTGGCTGATATTGCAATTGTCCTCGGTGCCTTACTTTTCGTTTCCAGCAGCTTGTTGGGTAAAAAAGCAAACACCAATGCCGAGTCGGATGGATCTGACTGACACCTACGCCTATACAACACCATGACCGAACTTCCCGACAACATCCTTCACCTGCCGCAATACCAAGTACTGGGCTGCAAATCAACCGACGACGAAATGCACTTCCAGGTGGACGTGCCCGATCCCATCGCCTGCGAGGAATGCGGCGTGCAGGGTGAGTTCGTACGGTTCGGCAAGCGTGACGTTCCCTATCGTGATCTGCCCATCCACGGCAAGCGGGTCACTCTCTGGGTGGTCCGCCGCCGATACACCTGCCGGGCCTGCAAGACAACATTCAGGCCCCAGCTACCGGAGATGGTGGACGGATTCCGTATGACACTGCGGCTGCATGAGTACGTGGAGAAGGAATCCTTCAACCACCCCTACACCTTTGTGGCGGCACAGACCGGCCTGGACGAGAAGACGGTGCGCGACATCTTCAACGCCCGCGCCGAGTTCCTGGGGCGCTGGCACCGCTTCGAGACGCCCCGCATCCTGGGCATTGACGAGCTATACCTGAACAAGCGCTACCGCTGCATTCTGACCAACATTGAGGAGCGAACCCTGCTCGACCTGCTGGCCACCCGCCGCCAGGACGTGGTGACCAACTACCTGATGAAGCTGAAAGACCGGCAGAAGGTCGAGATCGTCAGCATGGACATGTGGAACCCCTACCGGGCAGCGGTCAAGGCTGTGCTGCCCCAGGCCCGTATCGTGGTCGATAAGTTCCATGTGGTGCGCATGGCCAACGATGCCCTAGAGAGAGTGCGCAAGGGCCTCAGAAAGGAGCTGAAACCGTCCAGAGCCGGACTCTCAAGGGAGACCGGAAAATCCTGCTGAAACGCGCTCACGAAGTCTCAGACCGGGAGCGCCTCATCATGGAGACCTGGACAGGCGCGTTCCCGCAACTGCTGGCCGCCTACGAGCACAAGGAGCGCTTCTACGGCATCTGGGACGCCACCACACGGCTCCAGGCAGAAGCCGCCCTGGACGAGTGGATAGCCACCATCCCGAAGGGCCAAAAGGAAGTCTGGAGCGATCTGGTCAGGGCAGTGGGAAACTGGCGCGAAGAGACCATGACCTACTTCGAGACGGACATGCCCGTCACCAACGCTTACACGGAGTCCATCAACCGACTGGCCAAGGACAAGAACCGTGAAGGGCGCGGTTACTCCTTCGAGGTGATGCGGGCACGAATGCTCTACACCACGAAGCACAAGAAGAAGGCACCGACTGCGAAGGTCTCTCCTTTCTACAAGAAAACCATCGGTTACGGACTGCCGGACTTCGCAGAGGAACTCAACTACGGAGTCGATCTATCAACCATCTGAGGGTGGTATCAGATTGATGGGGTGAAGGTGCCCCATCAACCATTAAATCCGTATACCCCTTTCGCAGATCGACGGCTTGACCTACCCGCAGATCGCCAACCAGCTCGGCGTATCGTTGATCACCGTCAAACGCCATATGCGCGAGGCGTTTATCGCCTGCCTAAGCGTCGGCTGATGAATCCCGATATCGACCCGCTGATCCTAGGTGAAGCCGCTGACTGGCTGGTGCAACTGCAGTCCGGTGCTGCGACGGAAGCCGATCGCCGCGCGATCCAGCTGTGGTGCAAGCGCAGCCCGCAGCATGCATTGGCCTGGCAACGTGCCGAAGCCCTGCTCGGTGACTTGCATGCGTTACCCGGCAGTCTTGCCAGTGACACCTTTCGGCGCCTGCACCACAGCAAGCGCGTCGGCCGCCGCCAGGCCCTGCACCGTCTTGGTCTGTTCCTGCTGGCTGGTCCCGCATTGTGGATGGCGTATCGCGAGCTTCCCTGGCAGCAGTGGAGCGCTGATCAGCGCACCGCCATTGGTGAGCAGAAGTCCCTCGTCCTCCCGGACGGCACGCAACTGCTGATCAATACCGGCAGCGCCGTGAACATCGCCTTCAACGCCCGTGAGCGACGGATCAAGCTGCTGGAAGGTGAACTTCTGATCAGCACCGCCAAGGACCCGACCCGTTCCCTTGTTCTCGAAACCCGTCACGGCACCGCCCGGGCCCTCGGCACACGGTTCAGCGTTCGGATCGAAGGGCAGCAGAGTCATGTGTTCGTCACCGAAGGCGCCGTGGAAATGCGCCCGGCCCAGGCAAGTGGGGCACTGATCCTGAACGCGGGTGAACAAGGCAGTTTCGGCCGCGAAACCCTCAGCCCGGCCCAGCCCCTGGACACGGCAGCGCTGAGCTGGGAGCACGGCATGCTGCTCGCGCGCACTATGCGCCTCGACGATCTGCTCGCCGAGCTTGGCCGCTATCGCCGCGGGGTGCTGCGTTGCCATGGCGACGTCGCCGCCCTGACGGTATCCGGCGCCTTCCCTGTGAAAGATACCGATGCCAGCCTGCGCCTGCTCCAGGACACCCTGCCGATCCGCATCAACAGCCTGACCCATTACTGGGTTGCGATCGAACCCCGCTGAAAAAAATCACACGCTGCCTGATACCTTTTTCCAGCCCCTTCGGTGAGGAAGTGAATCCTCACTTTCCTCTTTGCCGACAGGAGCTTCGCATGACGTCCAGGCTGTTGCAGTCCGTTTCCCGAGTCAGTCCTCCGCGTATTGTCTTGAAGACGTTGAGCCTGGCTATCGCCCTCGCAGCCCTGGTTCCGCCGCACAGTGTCAACGCCGCCGAAGCGCTGCCGAACAGCGTTGGCCGCAGCTATAGCATCGGGCCCGGAGCCTTGGGGATGTACTGGCCCGGTTCGCCGTGATTTCCGGCGTGCCGCTGTCCTTCGATGCGAAGCTGCTCAATGATCGGCATAGCCCTGGTCTGCAAGGCAGCTACAGCGTCGAGGGCGGCTTCGCCCAACTTCTGCAGGGTAGTGGCTACGTGTTGCAGGGCCTGGGCAGTAATGGCTACACCCTGGCCCCGACCGCCAGCGGCGATGTGTTGCAACTGGGCGCCACCAATGTCAATGCTACAGGTGACTTCGCTGACGATACCTATGCCGGCGGCCAGGTCGCACGCAGTGCCCATCTCGGTGTGCTGGGCAACCGATCGCTCACCGACGTGCCTTTCAGCGTTGTCAGCTACACCGCCAAGGCCATCGCCGACCAGCAAGCCCGTACCGTTGGCGATGTCCTGCTCAACGATGCCGCCGTGCGCCAGTCGGCGGGTTTCGGCAACTTTTCCCAGGTTTTCACCATCCGCGGCCTGCCGCTGCAAAGCGACGATATCGCCTTCAACGGCCTGTACGGTGTTCTGCCTCGGCAGATCATCAACACCGAGGCGGTGGAAAGGGTGGAGTTGTTCAAGGGGCCCAATGCCTTCATCAACGGCGTCGCCCCGCAAGGCAGCGGTATCGGCGGCAGCGTCAACCTGGTGCCCAAGCGCGCCGGAGACACTCCGACACGTAGCGTGACCCTGGACTACACCAGCGACGCCCAGGTTGGCGGCCACCTCGATCTTGGCCAGCGTTTCGGCGAAGACAACCGCTTCGGCGCACGGATCAACCTGGCCCAGCGGGGCGGAGAAACGGCCATCGATGATGAGCGCAAGCGCACTTCGCTGATCGCCGTCGGCCTCGACTACCGTGGCGAGCGGCTGCGGCTTTCTACCGATTTCGGTTACCAGAAGCAGCGCATCGACAATGGTCGCGCCGTGGTCTACCCCAATGGCACCAAGGTGCCCCATGCACCCTCGGCGAAGAGCAACTACGCCCAGGACTGGAGCTGGTCCGAGCTGGAAGACACCTACGGCATGCTCAACGGCGAGTACGACCTTAACGACAACTGGACCGCCTACGCCGGTATCGGTGCCAAGCACACCCGAGAGAACGGTATTTATTCTTCGTTGTATGTGGGCAACGACGGTAGCGGTCGCACGGGCTTTCTCTATCCGCCCCATGACGAGGACAACAAGAGTGCCGTCGCCGGCCTGGATGGTCGGTTCGACACCGGCCCCGTCAGCCACCGGATGAACCTGGGCCTGTCCGGCATGTGGGGCGAGCAGCGTTCGGCGTATGAGGCGATCCTGGTCGCGAACCGACCGGTGGGCAACCTGTACCAGCCGATCCAGGTGCCGCGGCCGACCAACACCTATTTCGGCAGCGATATCCACGACCCGCGTGTCGTCGGCAAGAACCGCATCAAGAGTGTCGCGCTGTCCGATACCTTCGGTTTTATCGACGATCGTGTGTTGCTCACCCTTGGCGTACGTCGCCAGACCCTTGAAGTCGACGCCTGGAACACTGCCAGCGGTGCGCGCACCAGCAACTACGACGAGTCCATCACCACACCGGTCTATGGCCTGGTGATCAAGCCCTGGGAGCACGTGTCCTTCTATGCCAACCGAATCGAAGGCCTGGCCCAGGGGCCGACCGCTCCGCTGACCAACGTCACCAACCCTGGTGAAGTCTTCCCGCCCAAGCGCAGCAAGCAGACCGAGGCCGGGGTCAAGCTGGACTGGGACAGTTTCGGTGCGACCCTGGGTGTTTACCGCATCGAGCAGCCGAACAATTCCACCAGCTACACCCCCGGCGTAGCCCTCGGCACCTTCAATGTCGATGGCGAGCAGATCAACAAAGGGGTCGAACTGAACGTCTTCGGCGAGCCACTCGACGGCCTGCGGGTGCTGGCCGGTGCCACCTGGATGGACACCGAGCAGAAGAACACGGCCAATGGCGCCACCGACGGTAATCGCGCTGCCGGTGTGCCGCGCTTCCAGTTCAACCTTGGGGGCGAATGGGATGTGCCGGGCATCCAGGGCGCTGCCATCAACGGGCGCCTGCTGCGCACCGGGGGTGAATACTTGAACGCGGCCAACACCTTGAGCATTCCGGCCTGGACGCGAATCGACCTCGGCGCGCGGTATGGCTTCAAGGCCGACGATAAATACATCACCCTGCGCGCCAATGTGGAGAATGTGGCGAACAAGGCGTACTGGGCCTCGGCCTCGACGGCGAACAACTACCTGACCCAAGGGGAGCCGCGCACCCTGAAGCTTTCCGCCACCGTGGATTTCTAAGCGTCCTTTCGGCGCAGCCTTGTTTCACCGATCGCCAGCTCCCGTCCACCGGTGGAGATTGGCGATCGGCGCCCGCCGCTTCGCTTTTATTTACATATCTTCCAATCGCCGTCCCCGGCCCTCTGCTTTACTTCTCCGCGCAGCTCGCGCCGTTCGTCGATTTCCGGATCGACCAGAAGGAACTTTCCATGTGCCTGCCTTGGTTTCGCTTGCCAAGAAGGAAATGGCTATTGAATTCATATAATTAATAAATTTTTCCCATGCGGCGTGCAGTCTTAAAGTTCCACCATTGTCGGCCGCGTCACCAAGGGCCGGTCTGCTGAGGAAAAAGGAGAAAGCAGCAATGTCGAACCAAGGTAAGTGCCCGTTCCACAACACATCCGGCGGTGGTACCAGCAATCGTGACTGGTGGCCGAATCAGTTGCGCGTGGACCTGCTCAACCAGCACTCGGATCGTTCGAACCCGCTCGGGGAGAAATTCAACTACCGCGAGGAATTCAAGAAGCTCGATTATTCCGCGCTCAAGGCCGATCTGAAAAAGCTCCTGACCGACTCCCAGGACTGGTGGCCTGCCGACTGGGGCAGCTACGGCGGCCTGTTCATCCGCATGGCCTGGCACAGCGCCGGCACCTACCGCACCGTGGACGGCCGTGGTGGCGCCGGTCGTGGCCAGCAACGCTTCGCTCCGCTCAACTCCTGGCCCGACAACGTCAGCCTGGACAAGGCACGCCGCCTGCTGTGGCCGATCAAGCAGAAGTACGGGCAGAAGATCTCCTGGGCCGACCTGATGATCCTCGCCGGCAACGTCGCGCTGGAAGCCTCGGGCTTCCGTACTTTCGGTTTCGGTGCCGGTCGTGAAGACGTCTGGGAGCCGGACTACGACGTGAACTGGGGCGACGAGAAAGCCTGGCTGACCCACCGCGATCCGGAAACCCTGGCCAAGAACCCGCTGTCGGCCACTGAAATGGGCCTGATCTACGTGAACCCCGAAGGCCCGAACGCCAGTGGCGACCCGGCTTCGGCGGCGGCGGCGATCCGCGCCACCTTCGGCAACATGGCCATGGACGACGAGGAAATCGTCGCCTTGATCGCTGGCGGTCACACCCTCGGCAAGACCCACGGTGCCTCTGCAGCCAGCCATGTGGGTGTCGATCCGGAAGCCGGTGGTATCGAATCCCAGGGCCTGGGCTGGGCCAGCGCCTACGAAAGCGGCGTCGGTGCCCATGCCATCACCTCCGGCCTGGAAGTGATCTGGTCGCAGACGCCGACCCAGTGGAGCAACAACTTCTTCGAAAACCTGTTCAAGTTCGAATGGACCCAGACGCGCAGTCCGGCGGGTGCCATCCAGTTCGAAGCGCTGGACGCACCGGAGATCATGCCCGATCCGTTCGATCCATCGAAAAAGCGTCGTCCGACCATGCTGGTGACCGACCTGACCCTGCGTTTCGATCCGGGCTTCGAGAAGATCTCCCGTCGCTTCCTCAACGACCCGCAGGCATTCAGCGAAGCCTTCGCCCGCGCCTGGTTCAAGCTGACCCACCGTGACATGGGGCCGGTGGCGCGCTACCTCGGTCCGGAAGTGCCGCGTGAAGAGTTGATCTGGCAGGACCCGTTGCCCCGCCCTGTACACAACCCGAGCGCGGCGGATATCGCCGACCTCAAGGCGAAAATCGCCCAGGCCGGCCTGTCGGTGGGCGAACTGGTTTCGGTGGCCTGGGCCTCGGCCTCGACCTTCCGCGGTGGCGACAAGCGTGGCGGCGCCAACGGGGCGCGCCTGGCCCTGGCGCCGCAAAAGGACTGGGCGGTGAACGAGATCGCCGTCGGCACCCTGGAGCGCCTCAAGGCGGTGCAGCAGGCGTCGGGCAAGGCATCGCTGGCCGATGTCATCGTGCTGGCCGGTGTGGTCGGTATCGAGCAGGCGGCGCAGGCGGCCGGCGTCAACGTCCAGGTGCCGTTCGCACCGGGTCGCGTCGATGCGCGCCAGGACCAGACCGACGTCGAGTCGTTCGAATACCTCGAACCGCTGGCCGACGGCTTCCGTAACTACCGCCGCAGCACAAGTGCGGCCACCACCGAATCGCTGCTGATCGACCGCGCGCAACTGCTGACGCTCACTGCGCCGGAACTGACCGCGCTGGTAGGCGGCATGCGGGTCCTGGGTACCAATTTCGATGGTAGCCGGCATGGTGTCTTTACCGATCGTGTCGGCGCGTTGAGCAACGACTTCTTCGTCAACCTGCTGGACATGAATACCGTCTGGAAAGCGGCGGATGACAGCAACGAAGTCTTCGAAGGCCGTGACCGCAAGAGCGGCGAAGTGAAATACACCGCCACCCGCAACGACCTGGTGTTCGGTTCCAACTCGATCCTGCGGGCCTACGCCGAGGTCTACGCCAGCAGCGACGCCAAGGAGAAGTTCGCCCGGGACTTCGTCGCGGCCTGGACCAAGGTCATGAACCTGGACCGTTTCGACCTCGCCTGAGGTGATTTGCCGAAGTAAAGGAGGGCCCGGTGAAGTTCTGCTTCACCGGGCCTTTTTTCGCCCGTGCTTCCGGCTACAATGCCGCCCCCTCGATCCCCTTTGCATACCCAGGTGCCCATGTCCGGCAATGCTCTCTACACCGACCTGTCGGGCTACTACGACCTGATGTGCGCGAATATCGACTACCGCGCGCAAAGCCACTGCGTGCAGCGCCTGCAGCAGTTGTTCGGCAACGGCGGCAAGCGCCACCTCGACCTTGCCTGCGGCACCGGTCCGCATGTCCGCCACTTCATCGATGCAGGTCATCAAAGTGCCGGGCTGGATATCAACCAGCCGATGCTCGACAAGGCGGCGTTGCGCTGCCCCGAGGCGCATTTCTCGCTGGGCGACATGTGCGGCTTCACTGTGGCCGAGCCGGTGGACCTGATCACCTGCTTCCTGTATTCGGTGCATTACAGCGGCTCTGTTGAACGGCTCAAGGCATGCATCGCCAGCGTGCACGCCGCGCTGGAGGAGGGCGGGGTGTTCTGTTTCAACAGCGTGGACCGGCGGCGGATCGACAATGGCTCGTTCGTCTCCCACACCGCGACCCTGGATGATGCCCGCTTCACCTTCCGCTCGGCCTGGAATTACCCGGGCGAGGGCGAGCGGCAGGCCTTGCGGCTGAGCATCGAGCGCACGCTGGCGGGGCAGACCCAGGTCTGGCATGACGAGCACCCGATGGTGGCGGTGAGCTTCGACGAGTTGCAGGAACTGCTGGAGCCGTATTTCGAGGTGCATGTGCTGGAGCATGACTACGAAAAGCTGGTGCCGTGGGATGGGCTTTCCGGGAATGGGTTGTTCGCCTGCGTAAAGCGCTGATATCTGCGTTATGACATTGCGGTGGCTTTATCGAAGGGGCATGTAGATATATCAGTCAGTTCCTCAAGGATCTCCAGATGGCCTCGATCACTCGTTACCTCAATTACCACCTCAAGGCTTGTGCCAGCCGCGAACCGGAAGGAATGGCTGAGGACGGTCAACCGCCTTTCACCAAGGATGAAGAGAAGCAATTGCTCGCCAAGACCCGACACAGACTCGCTGCCCCACAGCGAATCAAAGTTGATCTAAAGGATCTGTAAAACACCTAGCCTTCCAGGCTGCACTGCTGCATAGAAGCAGTTCTACAGCACAACGAGGCCCCTGTGGGAGCTGGCTTGCCAGCGATGAGCATGGGTATCTACACATCTCTCGCTCAGGCTCGGATGGTGGGTCAACGCAGGATCTGTAGGAGCGTGGCTTGCCCGCGAAGGGCCGCATAGCGGCCCCAAATCCTGCCACGCGGAGCATCTGGGCTACTGAATTCGAGCAGGCGCTGAATCCAGAAAACTATTCACCAGCCAGTTCGTGCTGGATGGCTTTGGGGCCGCTGTGCGGCCCTTCGCGGCGGTTCGGCGGTCCGACAAGCCACGCTCCTGAACCGCGTCAGCTATCAATCCGAGTTGTGTAGATAACCATGCAGCGATTGCGGTAGTGGGCCCAGCACCGTAATCGCTGGCAAGCCAGCCCCACAGGGGCCGCGCAATGCCTTCACTTGATAGCTGACCTCAAAACCGCAAAACCCGCCCCACCCACCCGCGCCGCCGAGCTTCCTGCGGCTCTGGCCCGACCTCATCCAGCACCACCGGCATATCCCGCAACCTCACCCAAGGCTCGCTCTGCCAATACAACAAACTCACCACTCGCTCACCACCTCAGCGCATCTGCCCCAACCTCGGCCCATCATCCCCGACCGTTTCCTGCCCATCCCGCAACACCGCCACCACCTCATGGGTCAGCCAGTGCCGCAACGAGCGGTTTTCCGGCACATAGTGATGCGCCAGCAACGTATAGGCCCCGGACTCACTGACCATCAGCGCCTCCACTTCCCGGCCATAGCGCAGCAGCTTCAGCGTGCGCCACTGATCCGGATCGAGCCGGCCGATACAGCGCTCATCCACGAAGCGGCCCATCAGACGGCCGAGTTCGCGGGCGCAGAACCAGGCCTGGGATTCGAGCCAGAGGGTGTGGAGAGGGCGGTTGTGGCGGATGAAGAGGGTTGGCTCGTGGAGGTCAGTCATGGCTGGCCTCCGAATTGGGAGATCTCATTGATGAGCCTAACTGCGGCTGCGAAAGGCCATTCAGACGGGCGTCTACGAGCATTTCAGAAACCTCTGTGTGGTAGCAGCTTTCTTAGGGCTGGGTGTCGGGAGTTAAGAAACCCCACACAGAGGGCCGGACGTATTCCCCTCACGGGTCTTGTATTAGCCCACTCCCGACATAACAGAGTGATTTCGCGCGCAGGAGTAAACCACAGGCACAAAAAAGCCGCATCTGTCGGGAGCGGGTGGACCGCTGTGTGGAAGCGTTTCTTAGGCGCCGCTAGCCAAATTAGAAGGCAACAGCTTCGTAGTCAATGGAACATGGCGTAGGAAAAATCTGAAATTTTGAAATGTTACTCAGGCGGTAGCGGAGAAACGGCTAATTGACACATGAAGCCAGGCGGTATTAGGTCTGTCGTGACCATTAATTTGTACCCAGCTCAGTCGTTCAAGGATAGGCAAAACGTAGTTGATCACTCGTGTGCGGCCGTTTTGTCCTCGTGCAACCCTGCATAATCCATCGGGAAATTGATTGCTTGAGCCGATTCGGATTGGTGTGTCTTCGGTTGCGTTACTTCGATGGAGGTGGATCACTGTCCGGATAAAAGCCTCAACCGGCAAGGGTATACGTGCGCCGCCTTCGGTCTGGACAGTTATGCTTTCAGCACTTCGTTCGCGAAGGGTGAATCGACGTGAGCGCTGATTGTCAGGTGTACGATATTCCGAGCCTGATTCGAGGGCCATAAGCTGTGGGATCAAGATAGGTCGCAATAGCTCAGGAGTCATACAATTTCCTAGGGTGGTGAGCTTTTGACGGGCGTCGGCGGATGCTGAAAATAATAGTCTAGGTACGGATTTTATACTTAGAGGTCGAATTTTTAAGCATCATTTACTCATAAGATTTACTGCATCTTCTATGAGGTGTCTTGGATAGAAGTCATCCATTGGGACTACGCTGTTCAGGTTTTTTCTAAAAGCTATCTGTTTTTCTAAAGCGAGCTTCGAGCACATTCCTCGTAAGTAGGCGAGGTTGATATTCAACCCTTTTTCTTTGCAATAGTCGTCCACTGTTAGGGTTGGAATGTCTTGGCTTTCAGATGATATAGACTCGATCCTTTGGTCTATAGCATTTATCTTCTGCTCTGTTTTATCTAAGCGTTGGTCTGTTCTCTCGAATCTTAAGCGGGTCTCAGTTTCCAAACGCTCTCGCTCGGCAATTTCACGGACTAATAGATTTGTGTTTTGGGCTAATGCTTGTGCAATGGCCATTATTTCGGAATTGCTTTGTGCCGGAGGAGGGTATGTTCCATGCTTCCGAATTGAAGGAAGAACTTCGTGGAATATCCAGCGCTGAAATTTTTTGCTTGCTGGAGTGCTATCGCTTGAGATTATTCGATACAAGCCGGGTTCTGTTATGAAGGTTTCTGTCCTTGCATTTTTTTCTGGCCCCGTCGGAAGTTGCCTGCATTCATCTTTGTCGAGGAGTTGCTGTTGCGCGTTTACAAGAGCGCCAAGCCCAGCTTTAGGCGAGTCATTAAGAGAAGAGTTTCCTCTGGCTAGAGTTAGAACAACATCTTCCAACGAGATGAACAGCTCTTTGTCAATATAAAAGCTGCGAATTTTCGAGCTTCCATGTTCCGCAACGTAATCTAGGAGAAGAAGTGTCTGCATAGATTCATTCCATAAAAAACCCGCGCAAGCGGGGTCTTTTTATCCGTTCGAGATGAAAACGGTTATAGCATGGCCCTGTGCTACTATCAATCCCAGCTCAACGCCCCACCCGTCTGATACTCGATCACTCGCGTCTCGAAGAAGTTCTTCTCCTTCTTCAAGTCCATGATCTCGCTCATCCACGGGAACGGGTTGGTAGTGCCTGGATATTCTTCCTTCAGGCCAATCTGCGACAGGCGACGGTTGGCGATGAACTTGAGGTAGTCCTCCATCATCGCGGCGTTCATGCCCAGCACGCCGCGTGGCATGGTGTCGCGTGCGTATTCGATTTCCAGCTGGGTGCCCTGCAGGATCATCTGCGAGGCTTCTTCCTTCATTTCGGCATCCCACAGGTGCGGGTTTTCGATCTTGATCTGGTTGATCACGTCGATACCGAAGTTCAGGTGCATGGATTCGTCACGCAGGATGTACTGGAACTGCTCGGCAACGCCGGTCATCTTGTTGCGACGGCCCATGGAGAGGATTTGGGTGAAGCCGCAGTAGAAGAAGATGCCTTCCAGGACGCAGTAGTAGGCGATCAGGTTGCGCAGCAGTTCCTTGTCGGTCTCGACGGTGCCGGTCTTGAATTCCGGGTCGGAGATCGAGCGGGTGTAGCGCAGGCCCCAGGCGGCCTTTTTCGCGACCGACGGGATCTCGTGGTACATGTTGAAGATCTCGCCTTCATCCATGCCCAGCGACTCGATGCAGTACTGGTAGGCGTGGGTGTGGATCGCTTCCTCGAAGGCCTGGCGCAGGATGTACTGGCGGCATTCGGGGTTGGTGATCAGGCGGTATACGGCCAGCGCAAGGTTGTTGGCAACCAGGGAGTCGGCGGTGGAGAAGAAGCCGAGGTTGCGCATGACGATGCGACGCTCGTCGTCGGTCAGGCCTTCCGGGCTTTTCCACAGGGCGATGTCCGCGGTCATGTTGACCTCTTGCGGCATCCAGTGGTTGGCGCAGCCGTCGAGGTATTTCTGCCAGGCCCAGTCGTACTTGAACGGGACCAGTTGGTTGAGGTCGGCGCGGCAGTTGATCATGCGCTTTTCATCGACCGCGACACGGGCAGCGGAGCCTTCCAGCTCGGCCAGGCCTTCGGCGATGTCCAGTTCGTCCAGCGCAGCCTTGGCGCGGACCACCGCAGCCGAGTCGTTGGCGGTGACGGCGCGGGCTTCGAGGGCGGCAGCGCCACCGGCGCTGTCCAGCTTGTCGATGCCGGCAGCAGCGGAGTGGCCGGCAGCGCCGGTCTTGGCGACGGCTTCGCCGTCTTCTTTGTCGAATTCGTCCCAGCTCAGCATGGTGGGGTCTCCTGCTTGAGGGCCATGTTCAAAGTATGGCCGGTGGATCTTGGTTGCGTTGCTTGCGTCGGGGTACAGCAGTGCACGCAAAATCTGAGTGCCGAAGCGCAGGCTTCGGTTTTGTTGTTTCTGGCCCAGGCAACGAGGCGCCCCGCAGGACGCCTCGATTCACCTTACTGGCAGGCCTCGCAGTCCGGCTCGTCGATGGCGCAGGCCTTCGGCACTGGCGCTGGAGCCGGTTCTGCCGCCGGTGCGGCCTTGGCCTGGACCGGTGCGCTGCTGTCGCCACCACTGGACACGGCGTTGAGCTTGCCGGTGGTGATGGTCGACTTCTCGGTGCTGGTCGCGGCCAGGGCACGGAGGTAGTAGGTGGTCTTCAGGCCACGGTACCAGGCCATGCGATAGGTCACGTCGAGCTTCTTGCCCGAAGCGCCGGCGATGTACAGGTTCAGCGACTGTGCCTGGTCGATCCACTTCTGGCGGCGGCTGGCGGCGTCGACGATCCACTTGGTTTCCACTTCGAAGGCAGTGGCGTACAGATCCTTCAGCTCTTGCGGGATACGCTCGATCTGCTGCACGGAACCGTCGTAGTACTTCAGGTCGTTGATCATGACCGAGTCCCACAGGCCGCGGGCCTTGAGGTCGCGAACCAGGTACGGGTTGATCACGGTGAATTCGCCGGACAGGTTCGACTTCACGTACAGGTTCTGGTAGGTCGGCTCGATGGACTGCGATACGCCGGTGATGTTGGCGATGGTCGCGGTCGGCGCGATGGCCATGATGTTCGAGTTGCGGATACCTTTCTGCACGCGCTCGCGGACCGGTGCCCAGTCCAGGGTCTCGTCCAGGTTGACGTCGATGTACTTGGCGCCACGGGCTTCGATCAGGATCTGTTGCGAATCCAGCGGCAGGATGCCCTTGGACCACAGCGAACCCTGGAAGGTCTCGTAGGCGCCGCGCTCGTCGGCCAGGTCACAGGACGCCTGGATGGCGAAGTAGCTCACTGCTTCCATGGAACGGTCGGCGAACTCGACGGCCGCGTCGGAACCGTAGGCGATGTGCTGCAGGTACAGTGCATCCTGGAAGCCCATGATGCCCAGGCCGACCGGACGGTGCTTGAGGTTCGAGTTGCGAGCCTGCGGCACGGAGTAGTAGTTGATGTCGATCACGTTATCCAGCATGCGCACGGCGGTGTGCACGGTGCGTTGCAGCTTGGCGTGGTCGAGCTTGCCGTCGACGATGTGGTTCGGCAGGTTGATCGAGCCCAGGTTGCAGACCGCGATCTCGTCCTTGTTGGTGTTCAGGGTGATCTCGGTGCACAGGTTCGAGCTGTGGACCACGCCCACGTGCTGCTGCGGGCTGCGCAGGTTGCACGGGTCCTTGAAGGTCAGCCATGGGTGGCCGGTCTCGAACAGCATCGAGAGCATCTTGCGCCACAGGTCCTTGGCCTGGATGGTCTTGAACACCTTGATCTTGTTGTACTCGGTCAGGGCTTCGTAGTACTCGTAGCGCTCTTCGAAGGCCTTGCCGGTCAGGTCGTGCAGGTCCGGCACTTCCGATGGCGAGAACAGGGTCCACTTGCCGTCTTCGAAGACGCGCTTCATGAACAGGTCAGGGATCCAGTTGGCAGTGTTCATGTCGTGGGTACGACGACGATCGTCACCGGTGTTCTTGCGCAGCTCGATGAATTCTTCGATATCGAGGTGCCAGGTTTCCAGGTAGGCGCAGACCGCGCCCTTGCGCTTGCCGCCCTGGTTGACCGCGACGGCGGTGTCGTTGACCACTTTCAGGAACGGCACGACGCCTTGCGATTTGCCGTTGGTGCCCTTGATGTAGGAGCCCAGCGCGCGCACCGGAGTCCAGTCGTTGCCCAGGCCACCGGCGAATTTCGACAGCATGGCGTTGTCGTGGATCGCGTGGTAGATGCCCGACAGGTCGTCCGGAACGGTGGTCAGGTAGCAGCTCGACAGCTGTGGACGCAGGGTACCGGCGTTGAACAGGGTCGGGGTCGAGGCCATGTAGTCGAAGGACGACAGCAGGTTGTAGAACTCGATCGCACGGGCTTCACGGTCTTTCTCGCCGAGGGCCAGGCCCATGGCGACGCGCATGAAGAAAACCTGCGGCAGCTCGAAGCGCACGCCGTCCTTGTGGATGAAGTAGCGGTCGTAGAGGGTCTGCAGGCCGAGGTAGGTGAACTGCTGGTCGCGCTCGTGGTTGATCGCCTGGCCGATGCGCTCCAGGTCGAAGCTGGCCAGGGCCGGGTCGAGCAGTTCGTATTCCACGCCCTTGGCGATGTAGGCCGGCAGTGCCTTGGCATACAGGTCGGCCATCTCGTGGTGGGTGGCGCTCTCGGCGACCTCGAGGAAGCCCAGCGCTTCGGCGCGCAGGGTGTCCATCAGCAGGCGGGCGGTGACAAAGGAGTAGTTCGGCTCGCGCTCGACCAGGGTACGGGCGGTCATCACCAGGGCGGTGTTGACGTCCTTGATGGCCACGCCGTCGTAGAGGTTCTTCAGGGTTTCGCGCTGGATCAGGTCGCCATCGACTTCGGCCAGGCCTTCGCAGGCTTCGGAAATGATGGTGTTCAGGCGGTTCATGTCCAGTGGCGCGAGGCTGCCGTCGGCCAGGGTGATGCGGATGCTCGGGTGCGGCTGCACCACGGCGTCGCTGCTGCCACGGGTGGCACGCTCGCGGGCGCGCTGTTCGCGGTAGATCACGTAGTCGCGGGCGACTTTCTGCTCGCCGGCACGCATCAGGGCCAGTTCGACCTGGTCCTGGATTTCTTCGATGTGGATGGTGCCGCCGGACGGCATGCGGCGCTTGAAGGTGGCAGTGACCTGCTCGGTCAGGCGCGCGACGGTGTCGTGGATGCGCGACGAGGCGGCAGCGGTGCCGCCTTCAACTGCGAGGAACGCTTTGGTGATGGCAACGGTGATCTTGTCGTCGGTGTAGGGAACGACAGTGCCGTTGCGCTTGATCACGCGCAGTTGGCCGGGGGCGGTCGCTGCCAGATCCTGGGTCGAATCGGCGGCCTGCGGCGCCTTGGCCTGCGGGTTCTCGCGAGTTGTGTCGGTGTGCATGGGTGTCTCCACGTTCTCTATGTTTATACAGGCGCCGGATAGGCACCCACCGTTCCATCCAAAGGTCCGACAGGCATCTGCCGCAGGCGTGGCTCGAAAGCACTCGCGCCGCGACAGGGCGTGTACCCGACTTCGGGACGGATCAGGAAAAAGGGGCATTCGCATGCCGCTCCCTGGCCGAAGTCAAAAGTCTTGGGTCGCCGACCCAAAATCTGTTGCTGTGCGGATGCGCGGCACTGGCCGGCGCCATCCATACCCGGAACAAGGCCCCCTCAGGGCTTGCAACGGTCGCCTCCGCAGGAGCGGTTTGGCTGCTGAAATCACCTAAAGTTCAAGCAAAAAAACAGCCACTGAAAGGCTTGAGTTCGATGCTTGACTTGTGCTTGGGATTTTGATGAAAACCCAAGATGTAGTGTTTTGCTGTGAATGAGATACAAGATAATGCGGTATCGGCCCTATTGCAAGGCGACGATCTGTGGATAACTTGTGTGTAGTTTGTGAGTGAAACTGGACAAAACGCTGTAGGCCGCGTCCTATCGGGAGAAGACCGCCTGTCATCCTTTTTTCATGTAGGAAAAGGCGACAGAGGATTTGTTGCGGGCGCGAACCCTATCACAAAAAGCACCCTCCACAGCGATCGCTGGCAGGCAAATTGCGTGCCCATGGCAAGCGGTTGGCAGTGCCCGGGGTGCCACGTAGTATCCGCTGCCGATGTTGCCTTTTGGCGACAGGATTCCAATAACAACGAAACGCAGGAGTGGGGCCGTGGAGCAGCGAAGCTGTCAGGTATTGATCGTCGAGGATGACCAGCGTCTTGCCGAGCTGACCCGCGAATACCTTCAGGCCAACGGTTTCAGCGTCGAGGTCGAGGGCGACGGGGCCAAGGCCGCCGCGCGCATCATCAACCAGCAGCCGGACCTGGTGATCCTCGACCTGATGCTTCCCGGCGAAGACGGCCTGAGCATCTGCCGCAAGGTGCGCCAGCGCTATCCGGGGCCGATCCTCATGCTCACCGCGCGCAGCGATGACCTCGACCAGGTCCAGGGCCTCGACCTTGGCGCCGACGACTATGTGTGCAAGCCGGTGCGCCCGCGCCTGCTGCTGGCGCGGATCAACGCCCTGTTGCGCCGGGCCGAGCCGCCTGCGGTCGAAGAACAGTTGCGCAGCGTACAGTTCGGCCCGCTGCGGGTCGATAACACCTTGCGCGAAGCCTGGCTGGGCGATGCCGTCATCGAGCTGACCGGCGCCGAATTCGACCTGCTCTGGCTGCTGATCAGCAACGCCGGGCGCATTCTTTCCCGGGAAGAGATCTTCACTTCCCTGCGCGGCGTCGGCTACGACGGCCAGGACCGTTCCATCGACGTCCGTATCTCGCGCATCCGTCCGAAGATCGGCGACGACCCGATCCATCCACGGATGATCAAGACCATCCGCAGCAAGGGCTACCTGTTCGTGCGCGAGGCCGCCGAGACGCTGGATCGCAACCCATGAACTCGATCTTCCTGCGCATCTACGGCGGAATGCTCGCCGTGCTGGTGCTGGTGGCGGTCCTCGGTACCCTCAGCCTGCACCTGCTGAACGAAGTGCGCGCCGGACAGTACCGCGAGCGCCTGGCCCACGGCACCTTCACTCTGATGGCTGACAACCTGGCACGGATGAACGGCGTCGAGCGTACCCGTGCCCTGGCCCTGTGGGAGCGCCTGCTGGGGATTCCGCTGGCCGTGCAGACCAGCGCCGATGCCAATCTCGACGGTAGCCAGCGCACCCGCCTGCAGCGCGGCCAGGTGCTGGTGGAGCATCTTGGTCCGCACCAGGCCCGGGTGGTCAGCCAGCTCAAGGGCCGTGACCTGGTGCTGACCGGCGAGGTGCAGCAGATCAGCGAGCAACTGGCCCGGGCCACCATCTACCTGCTGGTGGACGAACTGGTGCGCTACCCGGTGGCCGAGCAGGCCCGGCGTCTGGCAGAACTGAAAGAGAGCAAGGGCTTCGGGTTCGACCTGCGCCTGCTGGCGCAAGGCAACGCGGATATGGATGACGACCAGCGTCGCCGGGTCGAGGAGGGCGATACGGTGATGGCCCTGGGCAAGGACGGCGATTCGATCCGGGTTTTCGCCGGGATCGCCGGTACGCCCTGGGTCCTGGAAATCGGCCCGTTGTACCAGATGAACCCTTATCCGCCGCAACTGCTGGTGCTGATCGCCGTGCTCGGGTTGAGCCTGATCGGCCTGGTGGTCTACCTGCTGGTGCGCCAACTGGAACGGCGCCTGTCGCAGGTCGAAGTGGCCGCTACCCAGATCGCCCAGGGCAGCCTGGACACCCGGGTGGTCGCCGAAGGTGCCGATTCGGTGGGGCGCCTGGCCGAGGCTTTCAATGGCATGGCCGAACACCTGCAACGCTCGCTGACCATCCAGCGCGAGCTGGTGCGTGCCGTTTCCCATGAGCTGCGCACCCCCGTGGCGCGGCTGCGCTTCGGCCTGGAAATGATCGCCAGTGCCAGTACCGAGCAGGCCCGGGACAAGCACCTGGCCGGGATGGACAGCGATATCCAGGACCTCGACAAGCTGGTGGACGAGATGCTCATGTACGCCCGCCTCGAGCAGGGTGCGCCAGCCCTGCATTTCCAACGGGTCGACCTCGATGCGTTGCTCGATCAGGTGATTGCAGAGCTGGCCCCGCTGCGGCGTGAGGTGCGGGTGCTGCGTGGTGCCTCACAGGGCAGCGGCGAGGGCGCCTGGGTGGAGGCCGAACCGCGCTACCTGCACCGGGCCCTGCAGAACCTGGTGAGCAATGCCATGCGCCACGCCGAGGCGCAGGTCGTCCTCAGTTATCAACTGGGCCTGCAGCGCTGCCGCATCGATGTCGAGGACGACGGCCCGGGCGTGCCGGAAAGTGCCTGGGACCGGATCTTCACCCCCTTCACCCGGCTCGACGACAGCCGCACCCGGTCCTCTGGCGGGCATGGCCTGGGCCTGTCGATCGTCCGGCGAATCATCTACTGGCACAACGGTCGGGCCCTGGTGGGCCAGAGCCAGCGGCTTGGCGGCGCCTGTTTCAGCCTGAGCTGGCCGCGAGAGCAGCCGGGGCCGGGCGGAGAATGAAGATCAGACCGCGATCAGGCTGAGTACCTGGTCGCCCATGCGGCAGAACTGGCCATGCACTTCGCGGCCGTGGTGCCAGTGCTCGGACAGGTCGGTGAGCAGGCGCAGGCGGGCGGCGCCGTCGTCGGACCATTCCAGCACTTCGGCGTGTTCGAAGTAGAAGCGCTTGAGCACCAGCGGATAGAGGGCCTTGAACAGGCTTTCCTTGAGCGAGAAGGTCAGGGTCACGCCCAGGCTCTGGCGGGCCGGGTCGAGACGCTGGAGTTCGGCTTCGGTGAGGATTTCCTTCGCCAGGCGTGCGGCGCGCTCGTTGTCGAGCAGGGTCTCCTGGTCGAGGCCGAGGCCCTGGCAGTCCTTCTTGTGGGCGACCACGGCGGCGGCCCAACCCTTGCCATGGGTAATGGAGCCGGTGATATCGGCGGGCCAGATCGGCGCGCGGTCGTCGCCGGTGGGCGGCACGTAAAGACGCCCATCCAGATGCTGCAGGGCGGCGCGGGCGCAGGCCCGGCCGGCCAGGTACTCGGCCTGGCGCTTGGCGACCGAGCGCTGCAGGGCGGGCGTCTGTTCGATCGCGGCGCGCTGGAAGTCGTCGGCGCGCAGGGCGGCCGGGTCGAAGGTGCAACTGACCAGTTGCGCGCCGGGGACCGGGCGGGGCAGGGGCCAGTGGTGCTGGAGGGGGAGCAGCAGGCGGGGAGTCGGTTCATGGCGGGTATTGTGCCGTGGGCCATGCTGGCTGGATAGGCCGATACCTAACCCTGTGGGAGCTGGCTTGCCAGCGATGAGGCCATCATTGACAACATCTGTGTCTGGTCGGGCGCTATCGCTGGCAAGCCAGCTCCCACAGGGGGGTGGCTAAGATCGGGGTCGCTCAGAAGATCTTCTTGAAGAACGCCTGCAGATCCGCCCACGAACTTTCGTCCGCCGCCTTGTTGTAGCCGATGTCCGGCCCGCCATGTTCGCCATGGCTCAAGCGATCGGCATCCGGATTGGTAAATCCGTGCTTGGCCCCCTGGATGCTGACGAACTCATAGGTCGCGCCGGCTGCGTCCATTTCCTTCTTGAAGTCCAGCACCTGCTCCGGGGTGACCATGCTGTCCGCCGCGCCATGTTCCACCAGGATCCTGGTTTTCACGCTACCGGGCGTCGCTGGCGTGCTGGTCACCAGCGCACCGTGGAAACTCGCCACGCCGGACAGCGATTCCCCGCGCCGTGCTGCGTCCAGCACCACCTTGCCGCCGAAGCAATAGCCGATGGCAGCGATCCGCGCCTTGTCGGTTTGCGGTTGCAGCTTGAGCAGTTCGACACCTGCATCGAAACGCCTGGCCGCCGCCGCCGGGTCCTTGAGCGCCGCCTGCATGAAGCCCATGGCATCCGCCGGGTGCTCGGTGTTCTTGCCGTCGCCATACATATCGATGGCCAGTGCGCTGTAGCCCAGGGCGGCGAGGTCGCGGGCGCGGCGCTTGGCGTAGTCGTTCAGCCCCCACCATTCGTGCACCACCACCACGCCCGGTACCGGGCCTTTCACCGCATCGTCGTAGGCGTAATAGCCGACCAGGCGCTTGCCGTCGGCGTCCTGATAAGGAATCTCGCGGGTCTGCACGGCAGCCTGGGCCAGCCCGGCGGCGCCCAGCAGGGCGGCAGCAAGCAATAAACGCATGATCGGTACTCCTGTTCTCTGAATCATGGATAAGCGAAACATCGATGACGTTCAGCCCCGGTTCAGGCGGGGTTCAGCCGCGGTTCAGGGCCGGGTTCCTACTCTAGCCTCCACACCTCAACCGCGCATCACCCTGGAGAACATCATCATGAAAAGCCTAAATACCCTGCTGGCCGCACTGACCGTCCTCGGCGCGAGCATGAGCGTCCAGGCCGACGATACCTTCGCCGGCCTCACCTATGGCCAGACCAGCGACAAGGTCCGCAAGTCCAGCGGCCTGGAGCAGAACCTCGGCAACCAGAACACCGATGGCATCATCGGCAAGGACGATACCTGGGGCGTGCGCCTCGGCCGGATCAACGACGACGGTCGCTACTATGCCACCTACGACAACGTTTCAGGCACCCACAACGGCCTTAAATTGCGTCAGGAGAATCTGCTCGGCAGCTACGATCTGTTCTACCCGCTGGGTAGCAGCACCAAGCTGTTCGGCGGCGCCAGCGCCGGCCTCACCAAGCTGACCCAGGACTCTCCGGGCGCCAGCCGCGACAGCGATATCGGTTATGCCGTCGGCCTGCAGGGCGGCGTGCTCCAGCAGGTCAGCGATAACGCCTCGGTGGAGCTGGGCTACCGTTACCTGCGCAGCAACGCCAGTACCGACCTGGGCGAGCGCGGCGAGAGCAAGCAAGGGGCACTGCGCCTGACCAGCAGTGCGCAGACCTACCTCTCGGCCAACTACAGGTTCTGAGCCCATGTTGCCTGAGCCGGCCCCATCGAGCGGGGCCGGTTCGCTGTTATGCTGCGTAACGCATTGCCAAGGGAGAAACCGATGAAATTGCTGGTGGTCGAGGACGAAGCGCTGCTGCGCCACCACCTCCAGACCCGCTTGACCGAGAGCGGCCATGTGGTCGAAGCCGTGGCCGACGCCGAAGAGGCGTTGTACCAGGCCGGGGAGTTCAACCATGACCTGGCCATCGTCGACCTCGGCCTGCCGGGGATGAGCGGCCTGGAGCTGATCGGCCGCCTGCGCGCCCTCGACAAGACCTTCCCGATCCTGATCCTGACCGCCCGCGGCAACTGGCAGGACAAGGTCGAGGGTTTGGCGGCCGGGGCCGACGACTACCTGGTCAAGCCGTTCCAGTTCGAAGAGCTGGAGGCCCGCCTCAATGCCTTGTTGCGCCGCTCCAGCGGTTTCACCCAGGCCACCATCGTCGCCGGCCCGCTGCGCCTGGACCTCAACCGCAAGCAGGCGGTGCTGGACGAACAGCCGCTGGCGCTGACCGCCTACGAATACCGCATCCTTGAATACCTGATGCGCCATCACCAGCAGGTGGTCGCCAAGGAGCGGCTGATGGAACAGCTCTACCCCAACGACGAGGAACGCGACCCCAACGTCATCGAAGTGCTGGTCGGTCGTTTGCGGCGCAAGCTCGAAGGCGATTGCGGCTTCAAGCCGATCGATACCGTGCGGGGCCTGGGCTACCTGTTCACCGAGCGCTGCCGGTGATCCGTTCCCTGCGGGTGCGGCTGATGCTGGCGGCGGCGGTGCTGGCGCTGCTGTTCATGCTGGCGCTGCTGCCGGCGTTGCAAAAAACCTTCAGCCTGGCCTTGCAGGAGTCCATCGAGCAGCGCCTGGCTTCGGACGTGACCACGCTGATTTCCGCCGCCCGGGTGGAAAACAATCGCCTGAGGATGCCGGTACTGCTGCCGGACGAACGCTTCAACCTTCCCGACAGCCGCCTGCTCGGCTACATCTATGACCGCGACGGGCGGCTGGTCTGGCGCTCGCGGGCCACCGCCAACGAAAACATCAACTATCAGCCGCGCTATGACGGGCGTGGCAACGAATTCGCGCGAATCCGTCAGGACGACGGTGAGGAGTTCTTCGTCTACGACGTCGAGGTCAAGCTGCTCGGCGGCAAGAGCGCCGCGTTCAGCATCGTTGCCCTGCAGCCGGTGCGTGAATACCGGCAAACCCTGGATGGCCTGCGGGAAAAGCTCTATCTCGGCTTTGGTGCCGCCCTGCTGGTGCTGATGCTGCTGCTCTGGGCCGGATTGACCTGGGGCCTGCGCTCGCTGCGGCGAATGACCGTGGAGCTGGACGAGATCGAATCCGGCGCCCGTGAAGGGCTCAGTAGCGAGCATCCACGTGAGCTGCTGCGCCTGACCCGTTCCCTCAACCGCCTGCTGCGCAGCGAGCGCGAGCAGCGCGGGCGCTATCGCGACTCGCTCGGCGACCTGGCCCACAGCCTGAAAACCCCGTTGGCGGTATTGCAGGGCGTCAGCGAGGGCATGGCCCAGCGTCCGGCGGACCGCGAGCAGGCGCGGGTGCTGCAAGGCCAGATCGAGCGCATGAGCCAGCAGATCGACTACCAGTTGCAGCGCGCCAGCCTGCGCAAGAGCGGCCTGGTGCGCCACCAGGTGCAACTGCGACCGATGCTCGACAGCCTGTGCGGGACGCTGGCCAAGGTCTACCGCGACAAGCAGGTCGCGGTCGGTTTCGACATGGCCGACGATGCACGGGTGCCGATGGAGCAGGGCGCCTTGATGGAATTGCTCGGCAATCTGCTGGAGAACGCCTGGCGCCTGTGCCTGGGCCAGGTCCGCATCGGCCTGCGCGAGGTCGATGGCGCGCTGGAACTGAGCATCGAGGACGATGGCCCCGGCGTACCGCCGGACCAGCGCGAGCGCATCCTCCAGCGTGGCGAACGGCTCGACCGCCAGTACCCGGGGCAGGGTATCGGGCTGGCTGTGGCCAAGGACATCATCGATAGCTACGACGCGCGCCTGACCCTTGGGGACTCCTCCCTCGGCGGCGCCGCCTTCCGTATCCGCTTCACTTCCGACTGACGGCGGGCGGATATCCGCCAACCTGGCCTGGCGAAATTCCGCCCCGGGCGGAAATCCGCCAACTCATGCCCATCGCGTGCCACCTGTTTGTGCGAGAAAGTCCCGTAAATGCGGGCGTTGCACCGCAAAAGCGCAAATTGGCATCGGGCTTGCTATGAAGCTCGCAGAGTTCTGCCACGCAGCTCGACACAACAAATCCCTCCAATGCAGGAGGGTTCGCGATTCAGGTACCCCGCGTCCTGGGAAGGACCGGCCGGTGCCCTTGAGGAACATAGCCATGACGACAGCCCGTCAGCCACTGTACAAATCGCTTTATATCCAGGTGTTGGTAGCGATCACCATCGGTATCCTCCTCGGCCATTACTACCCTGAAGCCGGCGTTGCCCTGAAACCCCTGGGTGACGGCTTCGTCAAACTGATCAAGATGGTCATCGCCCCCATCATCTTCTGTACGGTGGTGAGCGGTATCGCCGGCATGCAGAGCATGAAATCGGTGGGCAAGACCGGCGGCTACGCGCTGCTGTACTTCGAGATCGTTTCTACCATCGCCCTGATCATCGGCCTGGTCGTGGTCAACGTGGTCAAGCCGGGCGCCGGCATGCACATCGACGTGTCCACCCTGAACGCCAGCAGCGTGGCCGCCTACGCCGCCGCCGGTGCGCAGCAGACCACCGTCGGCTTCCTGCTCAACATCATCCCTGCCACCGTAGTCGGTGCCTTCGCCAACGGCGACATCCTGCAAGTGCTGATGTTCTCGGTGATCTTCGGCTTTGCCCTGCATCGCCTGGGTTCCTACGGCAAGCCGCTGCTGGAAATGATCGACCGCTTCGCCCATGTCATGTTCAACATCATCAACATGATCATGAAGCTGGCCCCGATCGGCGCGTTCGGTGCCATGGCCTTCACCATCGGCCAGTACGGCGTGGGTTCGCTGGTGCAACTGGGCTACCTGATGGCCTGCTTCTACATCACTTGCGTGCTGTTCATCCTGGTCATCCTTGGCGGTATCGCGCGTGCCCACGGCTTCAGCGTCCTCAAGCTGATCCGCTACATCCGTGAAGAGCTGATGATCGTGCTGGGTACTTCCTCGTCGGAGTCCGCCCTGCCACGCATGCTGACCAAGATGGAGCGCCTGGGTGCGAAGAAATCCGTGGTTGGCCTGGTGATCCCGACCGGCTACTCGTTCAACCTCGACGGCACCTCGATCTACCTGACCATGGCCGCGGTGTTCATCGCCCAGGCCACCGACACCACCATGGACATCACCCACCAGATCACCCTGCTGCTGGTGCTGCTGGTTGCCTCCAAAGGTGCTGCGGGCGTTACCGGTTCGGGCTTCATCGTCCTGGCTGCAACCCTGTCGGCCGTAGGTCACCTGCCGGTTGCCGGCCTGGCCCTGATCCTCGGTATCGACCGCTTCATGTCCGAAGCCCGTGCCCTGACCAACCTGATCGGCAACGCCGTGGCGACTGTGGTCGTGGCCAAGTGGGTCAAGGAACTGGACGAAGACAAGCTGCACAAGGAACTGGATTCCGGTGGTTCGCCACTGGTTGAAAGCCGTCCGGTCGACGACCTGGGCGTAGCTGAAGGTCCTGCCGTTCGCTAAGCCTTCTGCTTGACGCAAAAAAGCCCATCTTCGGATGGGCTTTTTCATTTGTGCTGTCCTCTCGGCCCCTATCGCTGGCAAGCCAGCTCCCACAGGGTCAGCACAAACCTTGAGACTTGTGCAGTATCTGTGGGAGCTGGCTTGCCAGCGATGAGGCCCTCATTCCACCCTCACTTCCCCGGTGAACACGAGCGTCTGCCGGCACCGCCGACACAGATACCGCCGTCCCTTGCGCACCAACCCATGGCGCTGCGCCGAAAACGGGAAATCACTCCCCGCACACGGACACCGGTAGATATACCGGGTCACCGTGCGCCGCTGCACTTCATAGTTGTGGCAACGATTCGGCGGCAGTTCATACACGCCACGCATGATCAACTGCCATTCTTCGCCATGGGGCTGGATACGGTCACCGAACAATTGATGGGCAACCAGGTGCGCGACCTCGTGGGCCACGGTCTGGCGCAGGAAGTCCTCGGCATTCTCGCGGTACAGCTGCAGGTTGAAGCGCAGCAGGTTCTCGTGCAGGTGGGCGACACCGGCTTTCTGCCCGCGCAGCTTGAAGCTGACCTCGGGGCGTTGGAAGGGACGTTTGAAAAAGGCTTCTGCTTGCTTGTAGCAGTCTTCGACGCGGGTTTTGAGCAGCTCTGGCATGCGTGACGGTACTCCTGAGGCGGCCGATTATGCCGCAACCGCCGAAGCGCTGCCGAGACCGCCCGTCTGCACGCGAAAGCGGGCCGCCCGAAGGCGGCCCGCGGTGTTGCCCCTATGCTGGCATCTTTCTAATTGGTGTAGACCGGTCCCACCCCCAGTCCCCAGGTGATCACGGTAAAGGCCATGATGGCGACCAGCACCACCAGCCCCACCGCCAGCACCGAGCTGGAGAACAGGAAGCCTTCGTCCGACGGAATGTTCATGAAGGTCGGCAACCCGACATACAGCAGGTACACCGTGTAGCAGATGGCTGCCGTGCCGACGATCATCCCCAGCCACAGGTGTGGATAGAGCGCCGCCAGGCCGCCGATGAACAGCGGGGTGGCGGTGTAGGTAGCGAACGCGATGCATTGCGCCAGGCTCGGGTTGGCATCGTAGGTGCGTGCCATCCAGTGGATGAACGCGCCCATGACCGCGACGCCGGCAAGCATGGCGATGTACGACATCAGGGTCATCCACAGGGCGCTGTCCATGGTCAGCATGACCGGTGCGCGCTCGCCGATGACCCAGCCGACCTGGGTGGTGCCGATGAACGCCGATACCGCAGGGATGGCTGCCAGTATCAGGGTGTGGGTGAGGTACATGTGGCTGATGGTTTCTTCTTCGCCACGGATTTCCCGCCATTCCTGGTCAGGATGGGTGAACAGCCCAACAACGTGATGGATCATGCCAATCACTCCTACGCCGTTTCCAATCGCCCCCCAGTGGAGCGCTTGCTAGCCCGCAAGGCACGGGCCGGACAGGACAGGCCGCTATCGTTGCGGTCTTATGTCGCAGTATAGGAAGGCGTTCGTCGCACAAATCCGCTTTTTTAGAGCAAATCGCGCTCTAAGCGCCGTGCTTGATTTCCTTGCAGTCTTTATCGGATGGGTCTGTGTCGCGCGGCGGTTTGTGCGTAAAATACGCGCCTTTTGTCACACCTCGCGGATTCAAGCGCCATGGGCACCCTTTCGGTCAATCAGAACAAGCTGCAGAAACGCCTGCGCCGTCTCGCCGGCGAAGCCATCACCGACTACAACATGATCGAGGATGGCGACAAGGTCATGGTCTGCCTGTCCGGCGGCAAGGACAGCTACACCATGCTCGACGTTCTGCTGCACTTGCAGAAAGTGGCGCCGATCAAGTTCGAGATCGTGGCGGTGAACATGGACCAGAAGCAGCCCGGCTTCCCCGAGGAAGTGCTGCCGGCCTACCTGAAAACCCTGGGCATCGAGTACCACATCGTCGAAAAGGACACCTACTCGGTGGTCAAGGAGCTGGTCCCGGAGGGCAAGACCACCTGCTCGCTGTGCTCGCGCCTGCGCCGCGGCACCCTGTACACCTTCGCCGACGAGATCGGCGCGACCAAGATGGCCCTCGGTCACCACCGCGACGATATCGTCGAAACCTTCTTCCTCAACATGTTCTTCAACGGCACCATGAAGGCCATGCCGCCCAAGCTGCGGGCCGACGATGGCCGCAACGTGGTGATCCGCCCGCTGGCCTACTGCTCGGAGAAGGACATCCAGGCCTACTCGGACATGAAGGAATTCCCGATCATCCCGTGCAACCTCTGCGGCTCCCAGGAAAACCTGCAGCGCCAGGTGGTCAAGGAGATGCTGGTGGAGTGGGAGCGCAAGTCACCCGGGCGGACCGACAGCATCTTCCGCAGCCTGCAGAACGTAGTGCCGTCGCAACTGGCCGACCGCAACCTGTTCGACTTCACCAGCCTGCGCATCGACGAAACCGCGGCCCCGCGTTTCCTCGACGTGCTGAATATCTGACCCATGCGCGACTATCAATGGCTGCATGAGTATTGCCTGAACCGCTTCGGCTCCGCCGCCGCGCTGGAAGCGTACCTGCCGCAACCGAAGACTTCGGCGCAACTGCGCGCGATCAGTGACGACCGCTACCTCTCGACCCTGGCCCTGCGCGTATTCCGCGCCGGGCTCAAGCACAGCCTGGTGGACGCCAAGTGGCCGGCGTTCGAGCAGGTGTTCTTCGGCTTCGACCCGGAGAAGGTCGTGCTGATGGGCGCCGAGCACCTGGAGCGGTTGATGCAGGACACCCGCCTGATCCGCCATCTGGGCAAGCTCAAGAGCGTGCCGCGCAATGCGCAGATGGTGCTGGATGTGCAGAAGGAGAAGGGCAGCTTCGCGGCGCTGATCGCCGACTGGCCGGTGACCGATATCACCGGGTTGTGGAAGTACCTGGCCCGGCATGGCAACCAGTTGGGCGGGCTGTCGGCGCCGCGGTTCCTGCGGATGATGGGCAAGGATACGTTTATCCCGACCGACGACATGTCGGCGGCGTTGATCGCCCAGGAGGTGATCGACAAGAAGCCGACCAGCTTGAAGGACCTGGCGCAGGTGCAGGCCGCTTTCAATCAGTGGCATGCCGAAAGTGGCAGGCCGCTGTGCCAGTTGTCGGTGATGCTGGCGCATACCGTCAATCATTGAGGGCCTCATCGCTGGCAAGCCAGCTCCCACAGGTACTGTGTTCGCCGGACCTGTGGGAGCTGGCTTGCCAGCGATAGGGCCCTCAAATCAGACCGGTCCTTCCCCTGCCATCCTGCGATCCAGCTGAAACCGCCAGCGGATATACAGCAGCGCACTGACGAACAACGTCAGGCTGATCACCACTTCCAGCCAGCCGAACAGCGCCCGCGCTGGGTCGAAGGCCGCTTCCACCCCGGTGATGAAGTAAAGGTTCAGAACGAAGCACATCCACGCATGGGCCCGCGCGCTGCCGCCGATCATTCCCGGCGCCACCAGCGCCAACGGCAGCAGTTGCACGCCCAGGATCACCCAACTGCGTGCACCGTGCAGGTCGGTGAAGAACAGCGTATTGACCACCAGCAACAGCACCAGGCTGGCGAAGGCCGCCAGGCTCAGGGCGCGGGTCAGGCGCACCCGCGGCTCCAGCCATTGCAGCGGCGGCAGGATCTTCGGCTTTTTAGCCACGCCCGTTCTCCAGCCGTTTCGCGGTGTTCGCCAGGCGCTGGCCGAGTGCGCGGCACAGGGCGATTTCGTCGGCATCCAGATCGCGCTTGCCATCGGCGCCGGCATGGTGGCTGGCGCCATAGGGCGTGCCGCCGCCTCGGGTCTCGATCAGCGCCGACTCGCTGTAGGGCAGGCCCATGATCAGCATGCCGTGGTGCATCAGCGGCAGCAGCATCGACAGCAGGGTCGATTCCTGGCCACCGTGCAGGCTGGCGGTGGAGGTGAACACCGCCGCCGGCTTGCCCACCAGGCCGCCGCTCAGCCACAGGCTGCTGGTGCCGTCGATGAAGTACTTGAGCGGCGCGGCCATGTTGCCGAAGCGGGTCGGGCTGCCCAGGGCCAGGCCAGCGCAATTGCGCAGATCGTCGAGGGTGGCGTAGAGCGCGCCGGTCTCCGGGATCGACGGCGCTACCGCTTCGCATTCGGTGGAGATCGCCGGCACCGTGCGCAACCGGGCTTCCAGGCCAGCCAGTTCCACGCCGCGGGCGATCTGCCGGGCCATTTCGCTGGTGGAGCCGTGGCGGCTGTAATAGAGGATCAGGATGTAGGGCTGGCTCACGACAGGATCTCCAGCACGTTTTCCGGCGGACGACCGATCACCGCCTTGTCGCCAGCCACCAGGATCGGCCGCTCGATCAGCTTGGGATGCTCGACCATGGCGGCGATCAGTTGTGCATCGGTCAGGGCCGGGTTGGCCAGGCCGAGGCTGGTGTACTCGTCTTCACCGCTGCGCAGCAGCTGGCGCGCGCCGATGCCCAGCTTGCCGAGCAGGGCCTTGAGGGTTGCCGCATCCGGCGGGGTTTCCAGGTAGCGTACGACGGTGGGCGCGAGGCCGCGTGCTTCGAGCAGTTCCAGGGCACCGCGGGACTTGGAGCAGCGCGGGTTGTGGTAAAGCGTCAGGTCGGTCATGTCAGGGTCGCATCCGGCTGTGAGTGGCGGGTATTCTAACCGCAGCAAACCGGCATTTTGCCTGAATCTTGAAGAAGGATTGACCCATGACAAGGCGTTTGGCAGCAGCCCTGGCCATCAGCATGAGCCTGATGCTCGGTGGTTGCGGTGCGGACTACGGCCTGGACCAGAACGGCAACACGGTGAAAGCCGAGCAACTCGACGGGCGCTGGGTGGTGCTCAACTACTGGGCCGAATGGTGCGGCCCGTGCCGGGTGGAGATTCCCGAACTGAACCAGTTCGCCCAGGAATGGCAGGGCCAGGGTGTGACCGTGGTCGGGGTGAACTTCGATGGGTTGCAGGGCGAGGAACTGAAGAAATCCGTGGACACCATGGGCATCGGCTTCACCGTACTGGCCCAGGACCCGGCCGAGCGCTACGACCTGCCGCGCAGCGAAGGATTGCCGGTGACCTACATCATCGACGACAAGGGCAAGGTGCGTGAGCAGTTGATGGGCGAGCAGACGAAGGCGGGGCTGGTGGAGAAGATCAAGGCGCTCAAGGGCGCCTGATCAGTTCTTGCAGGCGACACATGACCCCTGTGGGAGCTGGCTTGCCAGCGATTAGGCCCGACCTGGCAACCTCTTTGTCAGTGCCGGCCTCATCGCTGGCAAGCCAGCTCCCACAGGGTTTTGTGCAGGCTTTGAGAGTCGAGATCAGCCTTCTTCCGGCCAGAACCGCAGCGGCTTGCCCTCGGCCGGCCAGAACCTGACCTGCTCGATCGGCGAGATATCCCAGCGCTCCACCTTGGCCAGCGCTTCCAGGAAGCGCTTCTCCTGCTCCATCAGCGCCGGTGCACAGAGTTTGCGCGTGCTGCCGATGGTGCCGAAGCTTAGCTTGTCACCCTGCAGGCTGTACTGGGCGAACCAGTGGTTGCAGCCGGCATTGCCATAGGCCCGGCCATCATCGGCGAGGGTCAGGGTCAGGTGGCTGTAGTCCATCAGCGGACGTTCGCCGATCCACTCCAGCACGTAGCTGCGTTCCTTTTGCAGCTTTACCGGCTCGGCTGCGCAGCCCGCCAGGGCCGCCAGCAGCGCGCCGCTCATCAGCAACTTGTTCACTGCGCCTGCTCCCGGCATTTCGGGCACAGGTGCTTGTCACCCTTGGTCGCCCAGCCCAGTTCGGCAATCCGCGCCACGGCGGCTGGTTGCTGGGCTTTCTTGCCCAGCTTGGCGTCTACCGCGAACTCGAATTCGAGCTCGGCATCGCAGCTGTTGCACTCTACTTTCCATTGGTGAATGGCCAGCTCGCCGAAGGCCGGGCCATTGGCCGTGGCGACCCATTGGCCGCGTGGGTTGATCAGGTGGCGGACGCTGTCCACGGCCAGGCGCATCGACAGGTCCTTGCTGCCCTTGAGGGTGACCAGCAGGACGTCGCCTTTCTGGATCGAGCCGCCGTTGCCGGTAACCTGGTAACGGCCCGGCGCCAGCGCGCGGCATTCGATCAGGGTGTGTTGCGGGTTGAAGAGGGTGTAGCGGAAATCGTGTTCGACCATGGGGCCTCCAAATTTGCCGCGTATCCTACCCTATCCCTCCACCAGATTCTGCGGCGTACCGACCATCCATCGGGCGATGTTGTCCAGGGTGGTGGCGGCGATGGCGGTCAGCGCCTCGTGGGTCAGGAAGGCCTGGTGCGCGGTGACGATCACGTTGGGGAAGGTCAGCAGCCGCGCCAGCACGTCATCCTGCAGCGGCTGGTCGGAGCGGTCCTCGAAGAAGATCTGCGCTTCCTCTTCGTAGACGTCCAGGCCCAGGTAGCCCAGGTGGCCGCTTTTCAGCGCCTCGATCAGCGCCGGGGTGTCCACCAGGGCGCCGCGTCCGGTGTTGATCAGCATGGCGCCGGGCTGCAGTTCGGACAGGCTTTCGATATTGATCAGGTGCCGGGTCTGCGGGGTCAGCGGGCAATGCAGGCTGATGATATTGGCCTGGCGCAGCAGCTGGTCCAGCGGCAGGTAGCGCGCGCCCAGGGCCTCGACGTGCGGGTTCGGATACGGATCATGGGCCAGCAACTGGCAGCCGAAACCGGCCATGATCCGCGCGAAGGCCAGGCCGATCTGCCCGGTGCCGACCACGCCCACGGTCTTGCCGTGGAGGTCGAAGCCGGTCAGCCCATGCAGGCTGAAATCCCCTTCGCGGGTGCGGTTGTAGGCGCGGTGCAGGCGCCGGTTCAGGGCGAGGATCAGCGCCACCGCATGTTCGGCAATGGCATGCGGGGAATAGGCCGGGACCCGGGTCACGCTCAGGCCCAGGCGTCGCGCCGCCGCCAGGTCGACATGGTTGTAGCCGGCCGAGCGCAGGGCGATCAGGCGCGTGCCGGCCGCGGCCAGGCGCTCCAGCACTGGCGCCGAGAGGTCATCGTTGATGAAGGCGCAGACCACTTCATGACCGGCGGCGAGGGCGGCGGTGTCCTCGTTCAGGCGGGCGGGCTGGAAGTGCAGCTCCAGCCCGTCCACCGCGCGGGCGGCGGTGAAGCTGTTCTGGTCGTAGGACTGGCTGCTGAAAAACAGGACGCGCATCGTTCATGCTCCCTAACGGTCGAACCGCCAGTGTAGCCAAGTGGCGTCCTGGCGCCTTGCCCTGGGTCAGGCGCTCTGGCGTGCGACGTGCGTCAGCCGGTCGATGGCCCGCTCCAGGTCGTCGAGGGCCTGCTGGGCTTGCGGGTCGTCCTGCTTCAACAGCGTTTCGCTGCGCTGGCAGGCCGCACGCAATTGCGGCACGCCACAGTAGCGGGTGGCGCCATTGAGCCGGTGCACGCGCTCGATGGTCGCCGCGCGGTCGCCGGTATCGCGGGCGGCGCGGATGGCGTGGCGGTCCGACTCCAGCGAGGCCAGCAGCATCGCCAGCATGTCCGCCGCCAGGTCCGGCTTGCCGGCGGCCAGGCGCAGGCCTTCCTCCGGGTCCAGCACCTTCAGTTCGCTGCCGCCGTAAGCACTGCTGCTGCGTTCGTCACGGGTAACGTGGACGGTCAGCCCGGTCCATTTCTGCACCACCTGGGCCAGTTGCCGGTCGCTGATCGGCTTGGTCAGGTAGTCGTCCATGCCGCTGTGCAGCAGGGCGCGCTTTTCATTGGCCATGGCGTGGGCGGTAAGGGCGACGATGGGCAGCGCCTGGCCGCCGTGACCGGCTTCCCAGCGGCGGATCTGCTCGGTGCATTCGCGACCGTCCATGCCCGGCATCTGCACGTCCATCAGCACCAGGTCGAAACTGTCCTGCTGCACGGCCTGGAGCGCCGCCTTGCCGCTGTCCACCGCCAGTACCTCGGCGCCCAGGTCTTCCAGCAGGGTTTGCACCAGCAGCAGGTTGGCCGGGTTGTCATCGACACACAGCACCTTTGGCAGGCGCTGGCCCGGTATTGCCTTGAGCTCGCCTTGGCTGCGCCGCGGCTGGACCAGTTCGAGCAGGGCGCGGCGCAGTTTGCGCGTGCACGCCGGCTTGGCGTGCAACTGGCCATGGGCGTTGGGCAGGAACGGGTGATACAGGGTCTGCTCGGTGGTCGGGCACAGCACCAGGGCCTGGCAGGCGAACCGCTCCAGGCGCTGGATCAACTGGCCGAGGCTTTCCGGAGCCATGTCGTGCAGGTTGACGCCAAGCACCGCCAGCTCGAACGGCTGCCCGGCCAGATGGGCGGCCTCGACCGCGCCAAGCAGTTGCTCGGGAGTGCCGAAGGTGCTGACCGCCAGGCCGCAATCCTCCAGTTGATGCTCCAGCGCCTGGCGCGCCAGTTCGTGGTTGTCGGTGATCGCCGTGCGTCGTTGGTGCAGGGCCGGCAGCGGTTGGTCCTCGGTGGTATCGCGGGCCCGTGGCAGGCTCAGGCTGATCCAGAACTGCGAACCTTCTCCCGGCGTGCTGTCGACACCGATCTCGCCACCCATCTGCTCGATCAGGCGCTTGGAGATCACCAGGCCCAGCCCGGTACCGCCGGCCTGGCGCGACAGCGAGTTGTCGGCCTGGCTGAACGCCTGGAACAGGGCCCGCACATCCTGGGCCGAGAGGCCGATCCCGGTGTCCTGGATGCAGATGCGCAACTGCACCGAGTCTTCGCGCTCGTCCTCGAGCATGGCGCGGGCGACGATGGTGCCCTCGCGGGTGAACTTGATCGCGTTGCTGACCAGGTTGGTAAGGATCTGCTTCAGGCGCAGCGGGTCGCCGATCAGCGACAGCGGCGTGTCCCGGTAGACCAGGCTGACCAGCTCCAGTTGCTTGGCATGTGCCTGCGGCGCCAGGATGGTCAGTGTGTCCTGGATCAGGTCGCGCAGGTTGAACGGAATGCTCTCCAGCACCAGCTTGCCGGCCTCGATCTTGGAAAAGTCGAGGATCTCGTTGATGATCCCCAACAGGCTGTCGGCAGACTTCTCGATGGTACCGAGATAGTCATGCTGGCGCGGGGTCAGCTCGCTTTTCTGCAATAGATGGGTGAAGCCCAGGATACCGTTGAGCGGCGTGCGGATCTCATGGCTCATGTTGGCAAGGAACTCGGATTTGATCCGACTCGCCTCGATCGCTTCCTTGCGCGCCATGTCCAGCTCGATGTTCTGGATCTCGATGGTTTCCAGGTTCTGCCGTACGTCCTCGGTGGCCTGGTCGATGCTGTGCTGCAACTCTTCGTGGGCGCTGTGCAGGGTCTCGGCCATGCGGTTGTGCCGGCGGCCAGTTCGTCCAGTTCATAGCTGCCCATGCTCGGCAGGCGCTCTTCCAGGTTGCCGTCCTTGAGCTGGCTGACCGCGTGCTTGATTTGCCCGATCGGGCCATTGATCGCCCGGCTCATGCGCAGAGCGATCAGGGTGGTCGCCATCAGCCCGAGCAGGATCAGCAGCAGGCTGGCGAACAGCGCCCGGTAACCGCGCAGCAATGTGCTGCCGTGGGATATCTCGATCTCGACCCAGCCCAGCAGGCGATCGGTTTCATGGGGCACGGGATCGTCGGCCAGGTCCCGATGATGGCCGAACACCGGCAGCAGGTAGCGGGTGGCATCGCTGCCGGAGCGCTGGAGCATCTGCGTACCGCCACCGGCCGGCGGCATGTTGAGCATGCTCGGCCCGGCGTGGGCGAGGCTGCCGCGGTCGGGGCTGAGGAAGGACACGGCGCGGACATCGGTCTGTTCCAGGGTCTGCGCGGCGATGCGTTCCAGTTGCGCGCGATCCTTGCGTGCCAGGGCCGGGCCCGCAAGGGGCGCCAGGCTCTCGGTAATCATCTGTCCACGCTGGAGCAACTGGGTCTGCAGTTCGTTCTGCTGCAGCCAGGTGAAATAGCCGCCAAGCACCAGGGCCATGGTCCCGGCGGGCACCACGGCGAGCAGCAGCACGCGGGTCCTGATTCCAAATCGATTCAGCACGCCCGGTCTCCTGTGTCTGCGCGGCGCTGTATAGACAGAAAGCTACCGCGTGTATCGAGGTATTGCACTGGTTAATCGCTCCGTGATGAACCCACCCTTGTACCCGGATCGGGTTGCCTGGGGAAAGCAATTGCTAAATAATCGCGCGATTGAGAATCGCTAGCAGCCGCCAATGAATCCCGACGTCATCCGCAATCCCAACATTCTCGCGATCGAGGACGATCCGGTGCTTGGTGCCTATCTTCACGAGCAACTCCAGCGTAGTGGCTTTCTCGTGACCTGGTGCCGCAACGGCCGTGACGGCCTGGACCAGGCGCGCCAGCAGCATTTCGACGTCGTGCTGATGGATATCCTGCTGCCGGGCATGACCGGCCTCGACGCCCTGGTGCAGTTGCGCGAACGCAGCAGCACGCCGGTGATCATGATGTCGGCGCTTGGGGCAGAGGCGGACCGCATCACCGGCTTCCAGCGCGGCGCCGACGACTACCTGCCCAAGCCATTCAGCATGGCCGAACTGAGGGTGCGCATCGAAGCGATCCTGCGCCGGGTCGATCTGGAACGTCGACAGTGGCCGGCAACCAGGGCGCCGGGCGGCGAACTGCAGTTCGACGAGAAGGCCTGCGATGTGTGCCACGATGGCCACTGGGCTGGCCTGACGCCCAGCGAGTACCGGGTGCTCGAAACCCTGCAGCGCAGCCCCGACGAGGTGCTGAGCAAGCCCTTCCTTTACCAGCATGTGCTGCAGCGCGGCTACTCGCGCCACGACCGCAGTCTGGACATGCATGTCAGCCAGATCCGGCGCAAGCTCAAGGCCATCGGCTACCAGGGGCGCCAGCTTCGCACTGTCTGGGGCCAGGGCTACATGCTTGGCGCCGGCGAGGACGCGTGAGTTGCCCAACCGTCATTCGCTGTTCTGGAAACTGGCGATCCTCATGGTGGGCTTCTGCCTGCTGCTGATCGGCCTGAGCCTGTCCTGGGGCCGGCAGATGGAAGTGCGCAATGCCTACCTGGCCCCGCACGCGCGGGAACTGCTCGAAGGGTATGCCGCCGAGGCCGAGCGTGCCCTGTTGAGCGGCGGCACGGCGGGTATCGATCTGTGGCTGGGCAGCATGCGCGAGCGTGAACAGGGTTTTATCGCCGTGATCGGGCCAGACCTGCAACCGCTGGGCAGCCTGCCGCTGAGCGATGCCCAGGTCGAGCGCCTGACCAATCTGCGTGGCGTGGATCGTCCGGTCAGCCGCCATTCCAGCACCGCGCCGTGGATGCGCGTACCCTTTCCCGGCGACTCGTCCCTCGGCAGCCTGGTCATCGAGTTGCCCCAGCGGCTGGTCCCCGACCGCTGGAACCTGCTGTTCTGGCGCATGGTCACCAATGGCCTGATCCCCGGGCTGCTGACCCTGATGTTCTGCTTCGGCCTGTACCGGATGTTGATCCGCCCGCTGCATCAACTGCGCGACCAGGCCAACGCCTGGCGCGCCGAGCAACTGACGGCACGGGTAGCCAGCGCCACCACCAGCCGCCATGACGAATTCGGCGAACTGGACCGGGCCTTCGACGATATGGCCGAGCGCCTGCAGGGCACCGTGGCCTTGCAGCAGCAACTGTTGCGCGACCTGTCCCATGAGTTGCGTACGCCACTGAGCCGGCTGCAGGTAGCCAGCGATAGCGAGCAGGATGGGCAACGGCTGCGCGAGCGTTTGCGGCGCGAGGTGCGGGGCATGCAGCGCCTGGTCGAGGATGCCCTGCAACTGGCCTGGCTGGATGCCGAGCGTGCGCCGCTGCCCAGCGAGCCGATCGGCATCGCCGCTCTGTGGGAAATGCTCTGCGAGGATGCCTGCTTCGAAAGTGGCTGGCCGCGAGCACAATTGGTGTGCGAATTGGGTGATGACTGCTGGGTGCAGGGCCATCTCGACAGCCTCGCCCAGGCCCTGGAAAACATACTGCGCAATGCCATCCGTCATTCACCGCTGGGCGGCCTGGTCCGCCTCGGCGGCCAACGCCAGGGCGAGCATTGGCTGCTCTGGCTGGAAGACGAGGGCGGTGGCGTGGACGAGACGGAGCTGGAGCGGATATTCGCTGCTTTCACTCGCCTGGACGGCTCGCGCCCCGGCGATGGCGGCTTCGGCCTGGGCCTGAGCATCGCCCGCAATGCCGTGCAGCGCCAGGGTGGCCGGCTCTGGGCGCAGAACGGGACACGGGGCCTGCGCCTGAATTTCCGCCTGCTGGCGGCGCAAGCGACAGGCTGCCGCCCAGGCTTATAGCGATCCGCTATAAACCTCGCAGATTGCGTGATATGGAGTGCGACGGTTTGCCGGTATGATAGGCGGCCCCGTGAGTCTGGATTGCGAAAACGCCATGACCTTGCAGTACCCCACCATCGCCGATTGCGTCGGCAACACCCCCCTGGTCCGCCTGCAACGCATGGCCGGCGACACCAGCAATACTCTCCTGGTGAAACTCGAAGGCAACAACCCGGCGGGTTCGGTCAAGGACCGTCCGGCGCTGTCGATGATCACCCGTGCCGAGCTGCGCGGTCAGATCAAGCCGGGCGATACCCTGATCGAGGCGACCTCCGGCAACACCGGTATCGCCCTGGCCATGGCGGCGGCGATCAAGGGCTACAAGATGATCCTGATCATGCCCGACAACTCCAGCGCCGAACGCAAGGCGGCGATGACCGCCTATGGTGCCGAGCTGATCCTGGTCAGCAAGGAAGAGGGCATGGAAGGTGCCCGTGACCTGGCCGAGCGCCTGCGTGACCAAGGTCGCGGCCTGGTCCTCGACCAGTTCGGCAACGGCGACAACCCCGAGGCCCACTACGTCAGCACCGGCCCGGAAATCTGGCGCCAGACCGGCGGCAACATCACCCACTTCATCAGTTCCATGGGCACCACCGGCACCATCATGGGCTGCTCGCGCTACCTCAAGGAGCAGAATCCGCAGGTGCAGATCGTCGGCCTGCAGCCCATGGAGGGCTCGGCCATTCCGGGCATCCGTCGCTGGCCCGAGGAATACCTGCCGTCGATCTTCCAGGCCGAGCGCGTCGATCGCGTGGTCGACATGGCCCAGAGCGAAGCCGAGGAAACCACCCGTCGCCTGGCCCGGGAAGAGGGCATTTTCTGCGGCGTGTCGTCCGGTGGTGCAGTGGCAGCCATGCTGCGCCTGTCCCGCGAAGTGGAGAACGCGACCATGGTGGCGATCATCTGCGACCGTGGCGACCGCTATCTGTCGACCGGCATTTTCGACGCGGATCGCTGATGTCCAAAGGTAAACGTAACGGCGGCCTGCGCTTCCAGCCGGCCGGCGGCAGCCGTGCGCCCCAGGTGCCGACGGGCAAGAAGCAGCGCCTGACCATCGAGCGCCTGGCTGGCGATGGTCGCGGCATCGCCTTCCTCGACGGCCGCACCTGGTTCGTCAGCGGTGCGCTGGCGGGCGAAGAGGTCGAGGCGCGGGTGCTCAATGCCCATGGCAAGGTGGTCGAGGCCCGCCTGGAGCGGGTCTTCGGCGCCAGTGCCCAGCGCCGCGAGGCACCCTGCCGGCACTTCGAGCGTTGTGGCGGCTGCAACCTGCAGCACCTGTCCCATGACGATCAGCTTCAGCTCAAGCAGCGCCTGCTTGCCGAACAGTTGCAGCGGGTGGCGGGTGTCGTGCCCGAGCAATGGGCCGCGCCCTTGAGCGGGCCGGAATTCGGCTATCGCCGCCGGGCCCGGATTGCGGTGCGCTGGGATCACAAGACGAAGAAACTCGACGTCGGTTTCCGCGCCGAAGCCAGCCAGGACATCATCGCCATCGACGCCTGTCCGGTGCTGGTACAGCCCTTGCAGTCGGTGCTGCGCCATCTGCCGCTGCTGTTGCAGAGCCTGGGCAAGCCCCAGGTGGTAGGGCACGTCGAGTTGTTCAGCGGTACCGCCCTGGCCATGCTGGTGCGCCACACCGCACCGCTGGGCGAGGTGGACCTGGGCAGGCTGAAAGCCTTCTGCGCCGAAGCAGGCGTGCAGCTCTGGCTGCAAGGCGAAGGCGAGCCCTGGTCGGTGGAACCGGAGCAGTCCCTCGGGTTCGAACTGCAGCCCTGGAACCTGACCCTGGCCTATCGCCCGGGCGATTTCGTCCAGGTCAACGCCGGCGTCAATACGGCGATGATCGAGCAGGCCCTCGACTGGCTCGCCCCGCAGAATGACGAGCGCGTGCTGGACCTGTTCTGCGGTCTGGGCAACTTCGCCCTGCCGCTGGCGCAGAAGGCCGCCGAGGTGGTGGCCGTGGAAGGGGTGCAGGCAATGGTCGAACGGGCCGCTGCCAATGCCCGTAGCAATAATTTGAATAATGTTCGCTGTTTTCAGGCGGATTTATCCCAACCGCTGGCAGCGTCCGGGTGGGCGACGGAAGGCTTTTCTGCGGTACTCTTGGACCCACCCCGAGACGGTGCCTACGAAGTCGTCAGAAATATCGCAGCACTGGGTGGAAAACGCTTGGTCTATGTGTCGTGCAATCCGGCGACCCTAGCCCGCGATACGCTTGAGTTGATCAAGCAGGGTTACCGGTTAAAAAGGGCCGGGATCCTCGACATGTTCCCGCAGACAGCACATGTCGAGGCCATGGCGTTATTCGAGGCGGGTCAGCCAGGCTGACCGCCCGGTGTCGTGCCTTTATCGATCTGTGGCACGGCACCCGAGTTTTCAGGCGCATCGCGCATGCGCTGCAGGAAAAGGTAAACAAAGATGGTACAGGTGAGAGTGCACCAGCCGGTCAACACCGACGGCAGTATCAATCTCGAAGCATGGCTGGATCACGTGTGCAGCGTCGACGCGGCGCTGGATCGCGAAGCGCTGAAGGTTGCCTGCGAATTCGCCCAGGAAATCGAGAAGCAGGGCAACCAGGCCAAACACTCCTGGGCCGATGGCACCTCGAGTTTCCAGGCCGGTCTTGAAATCGCCGAAATCCTCGCGGACCTCAAGCTCGACCAGGACTCGCTGGTCGCCGCGATCATCTATCGCGCCGTGCGCGAGGGCAAGGCAACCCTGGCCGAAGTCGCCCAGCGCTTCGGTCCGGTGGTGTCCAAGCTCATCGACGGCGTGCTGCGCATGGCCGCCATCAGCGCCAGTCTCAATCCGCGCCAGTCCCTGGTGCTGGGTTCCCAGGCCCAGGTGGAAAACCTGCGCAAGATGCTCGTGGCCATGGTCGACGACGTGCGCGTGGCCCTGATCAAGCTGGCCGAGCGCACCTGTGCCATTCGCGCGGTGAAGGGCGCCGACGACGAGAAGCGCCACCGTGTCGCCCGCGAGGTCTTCGATATCTACGCGCCGCTGGCGCATCGCCTGGGTATCGGCCATATCAAGTGGGAGCTGGAAGACCTGTCCTTCCGCTACCTGGAGCCGGACCAGTACAAGCAGATCGCCAAGCTCCTGCACGAGCGCCGGCTCGATCGCGAACGCTTCATCAACGACGTCATGGCCCAGTTGCAGAACGAACTGCTGGCCACCGGGGTCAAGGCCGATATCAGCGGTCGGGCGAAACATATCTATTCCATCTGGCGCAAGATGCAGCGCAAGGGCCTGGAGTTCAGCCAGATCTACGACGTGCGCGCGGTGCGGGTGCTGGTTCCGGAAATGCGCGACTGCTACACCGCGCTCGGCATCGTCCACACCCTGTGGCGGCACATTCCCAAGGAGTTCGACGACTACATCGCCAACCCCAAGGAAAACGGCTACCGCTCCCTGCACACCGCAGTGATCGGGCCCGAGGGCAAGGTCTTGGAGGTGCAGATCCGCACCCACGCCATGCACGAGGAAGCCGAGCTGGGCGTGTGCGCCCACTGGCGCTACAAGGGCACCGACGTCAAGTCCGGCTCCAACCACTACGAAGAGAAGATCTCGTGGCTGCGCCAGGTCCTGGAGTGGCACGAGGAACTGGGCGATATCGGCGGCCTGGCCGAGCAGTTGCGGGTGGATATCGAGCCCGACCGGGTCTACGTGTTCACCCCTGACGGTCACGCCATCGACCTGCCCAAGGGCGCGACGCCGCTGGACTTCGCTTATCGGGTGCACACCGAGATCGGCCACAACTGCCGGGGCGCCAAGATCAACGGGCGCATCGTGCCGCTCAACTACAGCCTGCAGACCGGCGAGCAGGTGGAGATCATCACCAGCAAGCACGGCAACCCGAGCCGCGACTGGCTGAACTCCAACCTCGGCTATGTCACCACCTCGCGGGCGCGGGCGAAGATCGTCCACTGGTTCAAGCTGCAGGCCCGTGACCAGAACGTCGCGGCCGGCAAGACCCTGCTGGAGCGCGAGCTGAACCGCCTCGGCCTGCCCCAGGTGGACTTCGAGCGCCTGGCGGAAAAAGCCAACCTGCGTACCGCCGAGGACATGTTCGCTTCCCTCGGCGCCGGCGACCTGCGCCTGGCCCACCTGGTCAACGCCGCCCAGCAATTGGTGGAACCGGAGCGGATCGAGGAAATCGATCTCATCACCCGCAAGGCCACCGGCTTCAAGCCGGGCAAGCGCGGCGACATCCAGATCCAGGGCGTGGGCAACCTGCTGACCCAGATGGCCGGCTGCTGCCAGCCGCTGCCGGGGGATGCCATCGTCGGCTACATCACCCAGGGCCGCGGCGTGACCATCCACCGCCAGGACTGCGCTTCGGTATTGCAACTGGGCGGGCGCGAGCCGGAACGGATCATCCAGGTCAGCTGGGGCCGGTGCCGGTGCAGACCTATCCGGTGGATATCATGGTGCGTGCCTACGACCGTCCGGGGTTGCTGCGTGACGTGTCCCAGGTCCTGCTCAACGAGCGGATCAACGTGCTGGCGGTCAACACCCGCTCGAACAAGGAAGACAACACCGCGCTGATGTCGCTGACCATCGAGATTCCCGGCCTGGATGCCCTCGGCCGCCTGCTTGGGCGTATCTCGCAGTTGCCGAACATCATCGAGACCCGGCGCAATCGCACCCCTTGACCGAGACAGGCCCGCCATCGCGGCGGGCCTGTGCTGTTACGAGAAGCCACGATGTACACCCTGGACGACCTGCTGCACCTCATGGCCCGCCTGCGCGATCCGCAATACGGCTGCCCGTGGGACTTGAAACAGACCTACGCGAGCATCGTTCCCCATACCCTGGAGGAAGCCTACGAGGTGGCCGATGCCATCGAGCGCGGCGATTTCGAGCACCTCCAGGGCGAGCTGGGCGACCTGCTGTTCCAGGTGGTCTACTACAGCCAGTTGGCCATGGAGGAAGGCCGCTTCGAGTTCGCCGGGGTGATCGACAGCATCACCCGCAAGCTGATCCGCCGCCATCCCCATGTATTCCCCACCGGCGAGCTGTATGCGCCGCTGGATACCCCGCGCCTTGATGAACACCAGGTCAAGCAGCGCTGGGAAGAGATCAAGGCCCAGGAGCGGGCCGAGAAGGGCGTTCCCGAACAACTGTCCCTGCTCGATGACGTTCCGGCGGCGCTGCCGGCGCTGTCCCGCGCGGCCAAGTTGCAGAAACGCACGGCCCAGGTCGGTTTCGACTGGCCGGGCCCGCTGCCGGTGCTGGACAAGGTCCGCGAGGAACTGGACGAAGTGCTGGAAGCCATGGCCGACAACGATGCTGTGGCCTTGGCCGATGAAGTGGGCGATCTGCTGTTCGCCACGGTCAACCTGGCCCGGCACCTGAAGATCGACCCGGAAAATGCCCTGCGTGGCGCCAACGCCAAGTTCGAGCGACGCTTCCGTTTTATCGAGCAGGCATTGCGCGACAGCGGGCGTCCGATCGAAGATTGCACCCTCGAAGACTTGGATGCGCTCTGGGGCGAAGCCAAGCGTCAGGAAAAGAACCTGCCCAGCTGCGGCTGAGCGCGATGCATTAAGTGAGTGAACACGATGAGCCTTTCCCTTCGCGACCAATTGCTCAAAGCCGGTCTGGTCAACCAGAAGCAGGTCAAGCAGGTCAACAAAGAGCAAAAGAAGCAGAAACGCCTGGAGCATAAAGGCCAGGTCGAAGTCGACGACAGCCAGCAGCGCCTGGCCAAGGAGGCAATGGCCGAGAAGGTTGCGCGTGACCAGGAGCTGAACCGCCAGCAGCAGGAAAAGGCCGAGCAGAAGGCCCGTGCCGCGCAGGTCAAGCAACTGATCGAAGCCTCGCGCCTGCCCAAGCTGACTACCGAGGACTACTACAACTTCGTCGACGACAAGAAGGTCAAGCGCATCTCGGTCAACGCCCTGATGCGCAGCAAGCTGAGCAGTGGCTCGCTGGCCATCGTCGCCCACGCTGGCGGCTACGAGATCATTCCACGTGAAGCGGCGCTGAAAATCCAGGAGCGCGATCCCAAGCGCATCCTGCTGCTCAATACCCAGGTGGAAGAGCCGGATGCCGACGATCCGTACGCGGCCTACGTGATCCCGGATGACCTGATGTGGTGATCTGATTCGGTAGAAACGACAAACCCCGCCATGGCGGGGTTTGTTTTGTGTGGAAAGGCCGGTTTCAGGACTGGGTCCGGCGGGTTTCCCAGACTTCCAGTTCCATGCGGTAGCGGTGGGCTTCGTGTTCAGTGTGGAACATGCCGACCAATTGGCCCTGCTGGTGCACATCCCAGATGCGTACGCCAGCGGCGACGCCTTCGTGGGACAGTTTCGATTCGTCGCGCTCAGTTACTTTGACAGTCATGTGCAAACTCCAAATCCGGTTAACTGCGGCACTCTGTCGCAGGCCTCTTTTATAGGATTTGTTAGCTCGCTAAGTAAATTAAAAGCGCCATGAAAGATCTTTCATGGTTGCTCTTGAGGGCCCCATCGCTGGCAAGCCAGCTCCCACAAGTCCTGTGGGAGCTGGCTTGCCAGCGATGGGGCCCTCCCAGACAAAAGAGGGTAAGCGGATTAAATGGTTGATCTTACCTTTGCATGAGAGTGAGACAGACCGGCATCTCATCGGATTATCTGGTTGATGCTTCACCTACTGCTGGTGCATGTTTCCTTCGCTAATTCCCAGCAAGAACCCCACACGCCTCAACTTCCCGGTCATCGTTGCAACTCGCTCTCAGTGAAACGAGTTGTTTCTCAAGCGCTTGCAGAGCGGTTATCTGCGACCGCACATGAGAGATGTGATCATCGAGCAAGGCGTTGACGGCGGTACAAGGCTGATGAGGGTCGTCCTCATAGCTCTGTAGTTCGTGAATCTCAGCCAGTGACAGGCCCAGGATTCTGCAGCGACGGATGAAGGCCAGCCCCTCACCATGCTTCTCGGTATAGACACGGTAACCGTTGTCCTGCCGATCAGGCGGCGGCAACAAGCCCTGCTGTTCATAGAAGCGGATCGTCTGTGTTTCGACCCCTACCAACTGCGCCAACTGACCAATGCGCATCAGCCTCCTCCCCAACGGATTCTTTACTCTATTGACCTTATAGTAGCTTTATAGTTTTAAATGGTACCACAACATTGTTCAAGTGGAGTCGTATCATGAGCAAATCCTGTGGTGGCGCCTGTGGCGGTGATGCAACGTCCGCAGCGGATACCGATATACAGGCCTCCTCCGAGGCGCCAGGGAGATGGGTCAGTGTTTATGCCGTGCCGAAGATGGACTGTCCATCAGAAGAACGAATGATTCGCCTAGCCCTGAACGGCTTTGAGGAGATTCGGGCGCTGTCCTTCGACTTGTCGAACCGCCGGCTGAAGGTCGTGCATGACGGCGAGGTCGAGCCCGTCACCTCGAAACTGAAGACCTTGGGGCTAGGCGCCTCGCTTCAGGAAACCGTCGCTGCAAATCCGGAGACCATCAAGGCCGCCGAGTTTTCGGCAGCTTCTGCTAAGCAAGAATCCGGGACCCTGCGCTGGTTGCTCGGCATCAATGCACTTCTGTTCGTGGTGGAAATGACTGCCGGTCTGATCGCCCGGTCCACCGGCCTGATTGGAGAATCCCTGGACAATTTTGCCGATGCGGCGGTGTACGGGCTTGCCCTTTATGCGGTTGGACATAGCGTGAAAATGCAGGTACGTGCCGCGCATCTTGCTGGTGTACTGCAACTGATCTTGGCTGTGGGCGTGCTCGTAGAGGTGGTGAGACGCTTTGTATTCGGTAGTGAGCCTGAATCGCTGGTGATGATGGCTATCGCATTCGTCGCATTGATTGCCAATACCAGTTGTCTGCTGCTCATATCCAAACATCGGGAAGGCGGGGCGCACATGAAGGCAAGCTGGATATTCTCGGCCAACGACGTGGTGATCAACCTGGGGGTCATCACCGCCGGCGCCCTGGTCGCGTGGACCGGTTCCAATTATCCGGATCTGATTATCGGCACCATCGCGGGGGCATTGTACTTAACGGTGCCAGACGCATTTTGGCGTTGAAGGGTTAAATAATGCTCATTATTGGCAAAAAGCTCTCGCCGTATGCCCTATTGTCCATATCGGGCCTGCTGGCAGCGTCTGATCAGGCTGTAAAGTGGCTGGTGCAGCAATCAATGGCCTATGGCGAGTATGTTTCGGTGACCCCGTTCTTTAACTGGGTGCACCTATGGAACACCGGTGCCGCATTCAGTCTTTTTGCGAATGGTGGAGGCTGGCAGCGCTACTTTTTTATCGGAATCGCGGTAGTGGTCTCGATTTTTCTGATCAAGCTGATCCTTGAAAATCGTCATAAAGGAGAAGCCATCGCTTACAGTCTTATCCTCGGTGGCGCCATGGGCAACCTGATTGACCGGGTCTTTCGCGGCTATGTTGTGGATTCCTTTGATTTCTATTGGCGAGACTGGCATTGGCCGGCCTTCAACCTGGCTGATATTGCAATTGTCCTCGGTGCCTTACTTTTCGTTTCCAGCAGCTTGTTGGGTAAAAAAGCAAACACCAATGCCGAGTCGGATGGATCTGACTGACACCTACGCCTATACAACACCATGACCGAACTTCCCGACAACATCCTTCACCTGCCGCAATACCAAGTACTGGGCTGCAAATCAACCGACGACGAAATGCACTTCCAGGTGGACGTGCCCGATCCCATCGCCTGCGAGGAATGCGGCGTGCAGGGTGAGTTCGTACGGTTCGGCAAGCGTGACGTTCCCTATCGTGATCTGCCCATCCACGGCAAGCGGGTCACTCTCTGGGTGGTCCGCCGCCGATACACCTGCCGGGCCTGCAAGACAACATTCAGGCCCCAGCTACCGGAGATGGTGGACGGATTCCGTATGACACTGCGGCTGCATGAGTACGTGGAGAAGGAATCCTTCAACCACCCCTACACCTTTGTGGCGGCACAGACCGGCCTGGACGAGAAGACGGTGCGCGACATCTTCAACGCCCGCGCCGAGTTCCTGGGGCGCTGGCACCGCTTCGAGACGCCCCGCATCCTGGGCATTGACGAGCTATACCTGAACAAGCGCTACCGCTGCATTCTGACCAACATTGAGGAGCGAACCCTGCTCGACCTGCTGGCCACCCGCCGCCAGGACGTGGTGACCAACTACCTGATGAAGCTGAAAGACCGGCAGAAGGTCGAGATCGTCAGCATGGACATGTGGAACCCCTACCGGGCAGCGGTCAAGGCTGTGCTGCCCCAGGCCCGTATCGTGGTCGATAAGTTCCATGTGGTGCGCATGGCCAACGATGCCCTAGAGAGAGTGCGCAAGGGCCTCAGAAAGGAGCTGAAACCGTCCCAGAGCCGGACTCTCAAGGGAGACCGGAAAATCCTGCTGAAACGCGCTCACGAAGTCTCAGACCGGGAGCGCCTCATCATGGAGACCTGGACAGGCGCGTTCCCGCAACTGCTGGCCGCCTACGAGCACAAGGAGCGCTTCTACGGCATCTGGGACGCCACCACACGGCTCCAGGCAGAAGCCGCCCTGGACGAGTGGATAGCCACCATCCCGAAGGGCCAAAAGGAAGTCTGGAGCGATCTGGTCAGGGCAGTGGGAAACTGGCGCGAAGAGACCATGACCTACTTCGAGACGGACATGCCCGTCACCAACGCTTACACGGAGTCCATCAACCGACTGGCCAAGGACAAGAACCGTGAAGGGCGCGGTTACTCCTTCGAGGTGATGCGGGCACGAATGCTCTACACCACGAAGCACAAGAAGAAGGCACCGACTGCGAAGGTCTCTCCTTTCTACAAGAAAACCATCGGTTACGGACTGCCGGACTTCGCAGAGGAACTCAACTACGGAGTCGATCTATCAACCATCTGAGGGTGGTATCAGATTGATGGGGTGAAGGTGCCCCATCAACCATTAAATCCGTATACCCACAAAAGAAAACCCCGCACAAGGCGGGGTTTCCGTATACAACGAACAACCAGCCGGTCAGTTACCCTTGACCGCCTTGCCATCCACCGTGCCGTCCTGCAGCACGATCACGTATTCCTTGCCGTCGGTCTCGACCTGGCGCAGTTGCACCAGCAGGTAGTCCCAGTCCTTGGCGAACCACAGTTCGGTGATGCGCTTGCTCTGGCTTGGATCGCGGACGCGCTCGACCTTGATTGCATCGACCTGGCCGGTCCGGGTGGTGACCTTCTCGGTGCCCAGTACGCGGAAGTCGTAGGTGTCGATCTCGTCGCCATCGACTACCTGGTAGCTCACGCTTTTCTTGCCGGCAGCCACGTCATGCTGCAGCGCCAGCTGGTAGGTGGACTTGTCCAGTACGCCACGGTTGAGCGGCAGCTTCACCGCGTCGCCACGGTCGGTACCGGTGATGACTTTCTGCGACCAGTCGAAGTCCAGGTCGACTTTCTTGGCCTTGCCCAGGCCGCCACGTTCGAAGTGATAGCTCTGCGGCAGCAGGGTGTCCTTGTCCAGCGACAGGGTGCTTTGCTCGGTCAGGCTGGCGATCATCATCGACGCCTTGAAGTTGAGGCTCCAGGTGCCGTTGGCGTTCTTTTCCAGGCTGCGTTCGGCAGTGCCGCTCATGGGCAGTTGCTTCCAGTCGGCGGTGTAGCTTGCCGAGAAGGGTTTCAGCTCGGCTGCCTGAAGCGGCAGTGCGAGCACGGCGAGGGCGAGAAGCAGGGCGCGACGCATAAAATCTCCTAGGGTCGAATCAAGTGGCCGCTGGCCGCCAGGGGCTGGCCATCCAGTAGAGCACCGCTTTCACCGAGGCGCAAACGACCTGCGGCGAACCAGCTCACTGCCAGCGGGTAGATCTGGTGTTCCTGGCTGTGAACCCTCTGCGCCAGGGTCTCTGGCGTGTCATCCGGGGCCACCGGGATGATTGCCTGTACGACCAGCGGCCCGCCATCGAGTTCCTCGGTGACGAAGTGCACGCTGCAGCCATGCTCGGCATCACCCGCCTCCAGCGCGCGCTGGTGGGTGTGCAGGCCCTTGTACTTGGGCAGCAGGGAAGGGTGGATATTCAGCAGGCGCCCGGCGTAGTGGCGGACGAAGTCGGCGCTGAGGATGCGCATGAAGCCGGCGAGCACTACCAGTTGCGGCGAGAAGGCATCGATCCGCTCGATCAGGGCCTGGTCGAAGGCTTCGCGGCCGTCGAACGCCTTGTGATCGAGCACGGCGGTGTCGATGCCGGCGTCACGGGCGCGCTGCAGGCCGTAGGCATCGGCGCGGTTGGAAATCACGGCGCGGATCCGGACCGGGGAATCCCCGGCACGGGCGCTGTCGATCAGGGCTTGCAGGTTGCTGCCGGAACCCGACAGCAACACCACCACATCGCACTTCGTGGTGGGCATCAGTGTGCCTTGACGTTCTTCAGCTCGACCTGGGCGGCGCCTTCGGCGGCCACGCCGATCTGGCCGATCACCCAAGGCTGCTCACCGGCCTGGCGCAGGCTGTTCAGGGCGGTTTCGACCTGGTCCTGGGCCACGCAGATGACCATGCCAACGCCGCAGTTCAGCACGCGGTGCATTTCGTGCTCGTCGACATTGCCTTGCTCTTGCAGCCAGTTGAAGACCGCAGGACGCTCCCAGCTCGCCACGTCGACGATCGCCTGGGCGCCTTTTGGCAGGACGCGCGGGATGTTGTCCAGCAGGCCGCCGCCGGTGATGTGGGCCATGGCCTTGACCGCGCCGGTCTCCTTGATCAGCTTGAGCAGCGGCTTGACGTAGATGCGGGTCGGCGCCATCAGCAGTTCGGTCAGCGGCTTGCCGTCCAGTTGCACCTGCTCGATGTCGGCACCGGAGACTTCGATGATCTTGCGGATCAGCGAGTAGCCGTTGGAGTGCGGGCCGGAGGATGGCAGGGCGATCAGGGCGTCACCGGTGGCGACCTTCGAACCGTCGATGATCTCGGCCTTTTCCACTACACCTACGCAGAAGCCGGCTAGGTCGTAGTCTTCGCCTTCGTACATGCCCGGCATCTCGGCGGTTTCACCGCCGACCAGCGAGCAGCCGGCCAGTTCGCAGCCGGCGCCGATGCCGGTGACCACGGTGGCAGCCACATCGACGTTGAGCTTGCCGGTGGCGTAGTAGTCGAGGAAGAACAGCGGCTCGGCGCCACAGACCACCAGGTCGTTGACGCACATGGCGACCAGGTCCTGGCCGATCGAGTCGTGCTTGTTCAGGTTCAACGCCAGGCGCAGCTTGGTGCCGACGCCGTCGGTGCCGGACACCAGGACAGGTTGCTTGTAGCCGGCCGGGATTTCACAGAGGGCGCCAAAGCCGCCCAGGCCGCCCATGACTTCCGGGCGCGCGGTGCGCTTGGCCACGCCTTTGATGCGTTCGACCAAGGCTTCGCCGGCGTCGATGTCTACACCGGCGTCCTTGTAGCTAAGGGAGGGTTGCTTGCTCATGTGATCCAGGCCTTTAGGAGGGAGGGATTCGGGGAAATCGACCCTGACCTGCCAGGCTGCGGGGAAAACTGGATCCGCCTGCCCGACCGTCAGTGGTCTGCGAAGGCGCGCGATTTTATCAGGGTTGCCCGGCAGCGGCCATCCTCAGGCCGACGGGCAGGGCCTGAATATAAGGAAAAAACATGAATCACCGCGGGCGGGTGGTTGCCTTGTCGCGGCCTGTATAAGGTATAGGAGGTGAAACAGCGCCCACCCAGTGAATTTTGCGCTGTGGCGAGGGTCTTGGCTTCACGCTGGACTTCGCTTCTTTCTATATCTGGACAGGAATCCTTCATGCCTTTGCGTTCATATCTGTTCGGTTGCTGCGTTGCCCTGTTCGCCGTGGCGGCCCAGGCCGAAAGCGTCTCCGGGCTGTACCAGGTGCGCGAGCCGCTGGCCGGGCAGGGCGCCGACGCGCGCGCCCAGGCCACCCAGGCGGCGCTGGACACCTTGGTCCTGCGCCTGACCGGCGATCCCAAGGCGCCGCAGAATCCCGGGCTTGCCGAATTGCGCAAGGACCCGCAGCAGATCATCAGCCAGTTCGGCACCGAGGCCGGTCCGCCCGAAACCCTGCTGGTGGACTTCGACCCCGGCAGCACCGAGCGTGCCCTGCGCAAGGCCGGGCTGGCCCTGTGGGGCAGCAACCGTCCGGCGATCCTCGGCTGGTGGTTGAACGACAGCACCGAGGGCTCCAGCCTGGTCGGCGATGGCCAGAGCAATGCCGAAGTGCTGCGCCGGGCCGCCCAGCACCGTGGCCTGCCGCTGCGCCTGCCACTGGGCGACCTGGAAGAACAACTGGTCGCCACGCCGAAGAATCTCGAAGGTACTGACCCTTCGCCGCTGCAGGCCGCTTCCGGGCGCTACGCTGCCGACGCGCTGCTGGCGGTGCATGCCAGCGAAGCCGATGGCAAGTGGAATGGCACCTGGCGCCTGTGGCTGGGCGAGCAGCGTGAACAGGGCAAGGTCGAGGGCGCAGACCAGGCGGCCGTGGCCGATGCCGTGATGCTCGCGGTGAGCCAGCGCCTGGCGCCGCGTTTCGTGGCCAGGCCGGGGGCCAGCAGCGAGCAGCAGGTCCAGGTCCAGGGCATGAACCTGGAGCGCTACGCTGAGCTGGGCCGGGTGCTCGAACCGTTCGGTGGTCGGGTCATCGAGGTGCAGGGCGATGTCATGACCTGGAAGGCCACCGGCAGCAGCGACCAATTGCGGGCCCAGCTGGGGCTGGCGAAACTGCAGGAAGTGCCAGCCGATGCTGCACAGGTGGCTGCACCGGCAACTGCGACGCCCGCCGGGCCAGGTGCGCAACCGGCACCAGCACCGGCCCCGTTCACCGGCCTGCGTTTCCGCTGGTAAGGAGCCGTCGCGATGATCGACCTGCGCCGCTGGATGTGGCCTATCGCCCTGCTGGCGCTAGGCATTCTTCTCTATCTTCTGCACGGCATCCTTTCGCCGTTCCTGGTCGGGATTCTCCTGGCCTACCTGGGCGATCCGCTGGTGGATCGCCTGGAACGCGTGGGCTTGTCGCGTACCGCCGGGGTGGCGGTGGTCTTCGCCTTGTTCAGCCTGGTCCTGTTGGCGATGCTGCTGGTGCTGATTCCGATGCTGGCCAAGCAACTGGTGCGTTTGTACGAAGTCGCGCCGCAGATGCTCGACTGGCTGCAGCATGTGGCGCTGCCCTGGGTCCAGGTCAAGCTGGGCCTGGCCGACGGTTTCTGGAAATTCGACAAGGTCAAGGCCGCCATCAGCGCCCATATGGGCCAGACCACCGATATCGTCGGCGTGGTGCTGTCCCAGGTCACCGCTTCCGGCCTGGCGCTGGTCGGCTGGCTGGCCAACCTGGTGCTGATCCCGGTGGTGGGTTTCTACCTGTTGCGCGACTGGGACCTGATGATGGCCAGGCTGCGCAGCCTGCTGCCGCGCCAGCGCGAGCCGCAGGTGGTGGAGCTGGCGGGGAATGCCACGAGGTGCTCGGTGCCTTCGTTCGCGGCCAGTTGCTGGTGATGCTTGCCCTGGGCGTGATCTACGCCTCGGGGTTGATGCTGGTGGGGCTGGAGCTGGGCCTGCTGATCGGCCTGCTGGCCGGGCTGGCGGCGATCGTACCCTACATGGGCTTCATCATCGGGATCGGCGCGGCGATGGTCGCCGGGCTGTTCCAGTTCGGTGTCGATCCCTATCCGCTGCTGGGTATCGTGGCCGTGTTCATGGTCGGCCAGGCGCTGGAGGGTATGGTCCTGACTCCGCTGCTGGTCGGCGACCGCATCGGCCTGCATCCGGTGGCGGTTATCTTCGCCATTCTTGCCGGTGGCGAGCTGTTCGGCTTTACCGGGGTGCTGCTGGCCCTGCCGGCAGCGGCGGTGATCATGGTGCTGCTGCGTCATATGCATGACTTCTATAAGAAGTCGGACATGTATGGCGAGGAGATCGATCCGCATCTCTAGGCTGCTCTTGCAAGCCTTTGATTTTCTTCGCTCATTGTGCGACCGACGGCGCAGGTATAGACTTTGCAAACTTTTACCAAGGGCCCTTTGCGGTTCCTCGCGACCGCCCAGCCAGCATGAAACCGATCCAGTTGCCCCTGGGTGTGCGTCTGCGCGATGACGCCACCTTCATCAACTACTATCCGGGTGCCAACGCCGCAGCATTGGGCTACGTCGAGCGACTCTGCGAAGCCGACGCCGGCTGGACCGAGAGCCTGATCTACCTGTGGGGCAAGCAGGGGGTAGGGCGCACTCATCTGTTGCAGGCCGCCTGCCTGCGTTTCGAGCAACTGGGCGAGCCCGCCGTCTACCTGCCGCTGGCGCAACTGCTCGATCGTGGTGTCGAACTGCTGGATCATCTGGAGCAGTACGAGCTGGTGTGCCTCGATGACCTGCATGTGATCGCCGGCAAGCCGGAGTGGGAAGAGGCCATGTTCCATCTCTTCAACCGCCTGCGCGACAGTGGCCGGCGCCTGTTGCTGGCGGCGTCCGCCTCGCCGCGGGAGTTGCCGATCAAGCTGCCCGACCTCAAGTCGCGCCTGACCATGGCCCTGATCTTCCAGATGCGCGCCCTGTCCGACGAAGACAAACTGCGCGCCCTGCAACTGCGCGCTTCTCGCCGTGGCCTGCACATGACCGATGAAGTCGGGCATTTCATCCTTACCCGCGGTACTCGCAGCATGAGTGCGCTGTTCGATCTGCTGGAGCGACTGGACCAGGCTTCCCTGCAGGAAAAACGCAAGCTCACCATCCCCTTCCTGAAGGAAACGTTGGGCTGGTAAACCGCGTCCTTGACCTGCCGCACATAAAAGTCACATTTTTTTCGATTGAATTTGCAAATCGAATCGATAGAAGGCATAGTCGCGGCTTCATCAAATTCAAGACACGGTCGTGCCCATGCTGAATCGCTTCGCACCCCTCGTGCCCCTCGCACTCGTGACGCTGCTGTTTGGCTGCGCGGCTCATAGCCCGGCCCCGCAACAGCAGGATCACTTCTCCGTTTCCGCCAAGTCCGCTACCAAGTCCTCAGTCGAGGCTTCCGTCTTCGAGGAAGAGCTGGCTACCGAGCAGGATCTGGAACAATTCTCCAGCAGCAAGTCCTACCAGCTGCCCGCCCTGGCCGACAGCATCCTCGAGCGCGGCATGTCGCTGATCGGTACCCGCTACCGCTTCGGTGGCACCTCCGAGCAATCGGGCTTCGATTGCAGCGGCTTTATCGGTTACCTGTTCCGCGAGGAAGCCGGCATGACCCTGCCGCGTTCGACCCGCGAGATGATCAACGTCGATGCTCCGCTGGTCTCGCGCAACAACCTCAAGCCCGGTGACCTGCTGTTCTTCAGCACCAACGGTCGCGGGCGCGTCAGCCATGCCGGCATCTACCTGGGCGACAACCAGTTCATCCATTCCAGCAGCCGCCGCAGCGGTGGTGTGCGGATCGACAGCCTGGGTGATCGCTACTGGAGCAAGACCTTCATCGAGGCCAAGCGCGCCCTGGCCTTGGCGCCGCCGGCAGCGACCACGACACTTTCGCGCAACTAAGCGATTCGCAGCGGTGTCAGACACACGGCGACTATGCTGAAAAGCTAGTCGCCGTGCGTGTTTACAGAAAACGTCTAATCTGATTTCTCACCACTTATTCCGGCCCCGCGCCGGGCTCCTTCAGACAGGATGTTCTGATGAAGACGATGATGGCGCGTTCAGCGGTATTGTCCTTGGCAGCACTGCTCGGTGCCTGCTCCAGCCAGGCTCCGACCCCGCCCCCGGTGGTCCAGCCGGCCTATGTTCCTGCCCAGATCAGCTACTCGCCAGCCGCTGAGGACGTGCTTTTCCGCGCGCTTGGCCTGGTCGGCACGCCCTATCGCTGGGGCGGCAACACGCCGGATTCCGGCTTCGATTGCAGTGGCCTGATCGGTTATGTCTACCGCGATGCGGCAGGTATTTCCCTGCCACGTTCGACTCGCGAGATGATCGTCATGCGTGCCCCGGACGTTCAGCGTAATGCGCTGCAATCGGGGGATGTGGTGTTCTTTGCGACGAACGGTGCGAGCCAGGTGAACCACGCTGGCATCTACGTCGGGGAAGGGCGCTTCGTGCATGCTCCGTCGACCGGTGGGACGGTGCGGCTGGACTATCTGTCGAACAACTACTGGCAGAAGTCTTACCTGAATGCGAAGCGGGTGTTGATGGCGCCTGCACATCTGGCGCACAACCCGTAGGTTCTTGGTGGGGCTGATGGCCTCATCGCTGGCAAGCCAGCTCCCACAGGGTACGCGGTCACTGTGGGAGCTGGCTTGCCAGCGATAGGGCCAGTACAGACAACCTCCATTACTGAGCCCTGCTCACCCGCCAAACCACATTCCCCACATCGTCGGCCACCAGCACTCCACCCCTCTGGTCAGTGACCACGCCCACCGGCCTGCCCATGGCCTTGCCATCTTCGTTCAAGAAGCCCGTCAGCAGGTCCACCGGTTTACCCGCAGGTTTGCCTTCGCTATTGAACGGCACGAACAGCACCTTGTACCCGCTGTGCGGCTTGCGGTTCCACGAGCCATGCTGGCCGATGAACGCACCCTGGTCGAACGGCGCCGGCAGTGCCCCGGCCTCGGCGAAGGCCAGGCCCAGCGAGGCGGTATGCGGGCCGACCGCATAGTCGGGGGCGATGGCCTTGGCCACCAGGTTGGCGTCCTGCGGGTCTACCCGCACATCCACGTGCTGGCCGTAATAGCTGTAGGGCCAGCCATAAAAGGCCCCGTCCTGCACCGAGGTGATGTAGTCGGGTACCAGGTCGCTGCCGATCTCGTCGCGTTCGTTCACGGCGGTCCATAGCTGTCCGCTGTGCGGCTCCCAGGCCAGGCCGTTGGGGTTGCGCAGGCCGGAAGCGAAGATCCGGTGCTGGCCGGTGGCCGGGTCCACTTCCCAGATCGCCGCACGTCCTTCTTCCTTGTCCATGCCGTTCTCGGCCACGTTGCTGTTGGAGCCGACGGTGACGTAGAGCTTGCTGCCGTCCTTGCTGGCGATCACGTTCTTGGTCCAGTGGTGGTTCAGCGGCCCGCCCGGCAACTCGGTGACCGGCTCGCCGGTGCCATTCAGCGAGGTGGCGCCCTCCTGGTACTTGAAGCGCAGCAGGCGGTCGGTATCGGCAACGTACAGGTCATTGCCGACCAGGGCCATGCCGAAGGGCGAATTGAGGTCCTTGAGGAATACCGTGCGGGTTTCTGCCACGCCGTCCTTGTCGGCATCGCGCAGCAGGGTGATGCGGTTGGCGCTGGGTACCCCGGCGCCGGCCTTGGCCATGACCTTCTTCATCACCCAGCCGCGGATACCCTTGCTGTCCTCGGGCTTCTCCGGCGCGTTGGTTTCCGCCACCAGGACGTCGCCGTTGGGCAGGACATGCAGCCAGCGCGGATGGTCCAGGCCATCGGCGAACGCAGCCACCCGCGTACCCTGGGCTGCCTTGGGCGTGCTGCCATCGGGCCAGCCCACCGCCGGAGCGATGTTCACCGTGGGGATCAGGGTCTTGTTCGGCTCCGGCAATTGCGGCGAAGGGCCGCTGCCATCCGTGACCTGGAGGCGGGCGGATTCGCCGCAGGCGGTCAGGCCGGTGGTGATGGCCAGCAGGATGGCGAGGCGCAGGGTGGGCATGGTCTGACTCCTTGGGAAGATCCTAAGAAGTCAGAGATTGAATCATGCAGGGAGGTTCAATTACCGGGGACCGCTTCAAAGCAGCCCAAAGGATTTCAGGCCTGCTTCAGGAGCAACGCCACCCCCGGATAGTACTGCCCCACCTCGTCATGCAACTTGCGATACCCATACGGAAAGCACCAGGCAATCGCACAGGCGGTGTGCTTTTGCAGATCGTCCACCAGGTCCTGCAACTCCTCCGGACTGGCATGCTGCCCTAGCTTGCTCGGGCTGACGAACAGCGCCGCGATCTTCAATTGGCTCGGATAGGCGATGGCCCTGGCCTGGGTGGCCGTCTCCTGCAGCGCCCCGTCCAGGTCGAGGCGTCCGACCTTGGGCCAGCGCTGCTGGGCGTGCAGGTAGGCGGATTCATCCTTGCTGGCGATCAGCAGGTCGCAGTGCGCGCCGCGGTCGCCTTCATCCCGCTGTTTCTTGCTCTGGTAACCCTGCAAGCTCACCAGCTCGGCCTGCCAGAGCGCCGCCGAGAACAGTCCCAGATTGCCTTGCATCCCTTGCCAGTACGGACCTTCGTTGTCGCCCAGGGTCTGGTTGAAACGTTCGATGCATTCGCCCCAGCGTTCAAGTGCCGGACGCAGGAACTCCAGGCGGGGGTTATTGATGATCAGGCCTTGCATGCTGCTCTCCTTGGTCATTGTTGTACGAGCTACAGCTACAGCGAAAAATCATGGCAATGTGATATCACTGGCTTGGAGTGTGGCACAACGTGAAAGTTGCGCCGTTGGTCGCAATGTGATGGGTGTCTCCAATTGACGCTCCGGGCCCAACCCTCTAACCTTCGCGACGTGTTTCAGGTGCCCTGTGACTGCAAGGTCGACCGGGTGAAACAGGGAAGCCGGTGCGACTCCGGCGCTGCCCCCGCAACGGTAAATCGAGTCAAGACCGCGCATGGCCACTGGGTGTTCGAACCCGGGAAGGCGCCCGGTCAGGATCGCCCGGCGATCCGCTCGTGAGCCCGGAGACCGGCCTGCAAACAGTCAACGGCACCACGGCGGGTGGTGCGCGGTTCTCCGGGCCCTTGCGCCCGGTGCCAGCGCGTCCCTCCGTGCCCCCATCCCCTCAGCTGTCGCCGCTTGGCGTCAGTGGCCCGCGGAGACCCCCGATGAGCGAATCCCCCGAACGTGACCAACGCCACCTGGCGCGCATGCAGCGCAAGAAGGCGGTGATCGACGAGCGTATCGCCAATGCCCCCAACGAATGCGGCCTGCTGCTGGTGCTCAGTGGCAACGGCAAGGGCAAGAGCAGCTCGGCCTTCGGCATGCTCGCCCGGGCAATGGGCCACGGAATGCAATGCGGCGTGGTGCAGTTCATCAAGGGCCGCAATGCCACCGGCGAGGAACTGTTCTTCCGGCGCTTTCCCGAGCAGGTGCGCTATCACGTCATGGGTGAAGGTTTCACCTGGGAAACCCAGGACCGCCAGCGCGATATCGCCGCTGCCGAGGCCGCCTGGGACGTCTCCCGACAACTGTTGCGCGACCCGCAGATCGGTTTCGTCGTGCTCGATGAACTGAATATCGCCCTCAAGCACGGCTACCTCGACCTCGACAGCGTGCTCGCCGACCTCCAGGCCCGCCCGCCGATGCAGCATGTGATCGTTACCGGTCGCGGCGCCAAGGACGAAATGATCGAGCTGGCCGATACGGTCACCGAGATGGGCATGGTCAAGCACGCGTTCCAGGCCGGCATTCGCGCGCAGAAGGGCGTCGAACTATGAGCGACACCCGGCATTGCCCGGCGGTGCTGATCGCCGCGCCGGCTTCCGGCCAGGGCAAGACCACCGTCACTGCCGCCCTGGCCCGCCTGCATCGCAACCAGGGGCGCAAGGTCCGTGTGTTCAAGTGCGGCCCGGACTTCCTCGACCCGATGATCCTCGAACGGGCCAGCGGCGCCCCGGTGTACCAGCTCGACCTGTGGATGGTCGGTGCCGAGGAAAGCCGGCGCCTGCTCTGGGAAGCGGCAGGCGAGGCCGACCTGATCCTGATCGAAGGGGTGATGGGGTTGTTCGACGGCACGCCGTCCAGCGCCGACCTCGCCCGTCACTTCGGCGTGCCGGTACTGGCGGTGATCGACGGTACCGCCATGGCCCAGACCTTTGGTGCCCTGGCGCTGGGCCTGGCCCGTTATCAGCCTGACCTGCCCTTTGCCGGCGTGCTCGCCAACCGCGTTGGCTCGCTGCGCCACGCACAACTGCTCGAAGGCAGCCTGACCGAAGGCTTGCGCTGGTACGGCGGCCTGTCCCGGGAAACCGGGATCGAGTTGCCGAGTCGCCACCTCGGCCTGGTCCAGGCCAGCGAACTGACCGACCTCGACCTGCGCCTCGACGCTGCCGCCAAGGCCCTGGGCGATAGTTGCCAGTCCTCCTTACCGCCGCCCGTGGCCTTCGAGCAGCCCGCTCCCCGGCACATCGAACCCATGCTGGAAGGCGTGCGCATTGCCGTGGCCCGTGACGAAGCCTTTGCCTTCACCTATGGCGCCAGCCTCGACCTGCTGCGGGAGATGGGCGCCGAGCTGCGCTTCTTCTCACCGATCCATGATGATGAACTGCCGGACGCCGAGAGCCTTTACCTGCCGGGCGGCTACCCGGAACTGCATCACCATGCCCTGGCCGCCAATGCACCGATGCTGGCGGCGATCCGTGCCCATCACCAGGCCGGCAAGCCGCTGCTGGCCGAATGCGGTGGCATGCTCTATTTGCTCGAAGCCCTGACCGACGTCGCCGGCGAACGGGCCGAGCTGGCCGGCCTCTTGCCGGGCGAGGCGAACATGCAGAAGCGCCTTGCCGCCCTGGCATTGCAGAGCGTGGAATTGCCGGAAGGCACGCTGCGCGGCCATACCTATCACCATTCCCTAACCAGCACCGCGCTGGAGCCCATCGCCCGGGGCCAGAGCCCCAATGGCGGGCGCGGCGCGGAAGCGGTGTACCGCATCGGCCGGCTGACGGCCTCCTATGTGCATTTCTACTTTCCGTCCAATCCCGCTGCGCTGGCGGCGCTGCTGGCGCCATGAACGAGCACACCTACAGCGAGGCCGAGCGTGCGGCCATCTACCGGGCCATTGGCGAACGTCGCGATATGCGTCATTTCAGTGGTGGCGAGGTGGCGCCGGAGCTGCTTGCGCGCCTGCTCGAGGCGGCGCACCAGGCACCCAGCGTCGGCCTGATGCAGCCCTGGCGTTTTATCCGCATCACCCAGCGCGAGTTGCGCCAGCGTATCCAGGCCCTGGTCGAGGACGAGCGCCTGCGCACCGCCGAGGCCCTCGGCCAGCGCTCCGACGAGTTCATGCAACTCAAGGTGGAGGGCATCAACGATTGCGCCGAACTGCTGGTGGCGGCGCTGATGGACAAGCGCGAGGCACATATCTTTGGCCGCCGCACCCTGCCGGAGATGGACCTGGCCTCGCTGTCCTGCGCGATCCAGAATCTCTGGCTGGCCGCCCGCGCCGAAGGCCTGGGCATGGGCTGGGTGTCGCTGTTCGATCCGCAGGCCTTGGCCGACCTGTTGCACATGCCCGCCGGGGCCAAGCCGCTGGCGATACTCTGCCTCGGCCCGGTCCATGAGTTCTATCCGGCGCCGATGCTCGCGCTGGAAGGCTGGACCACGCCCCGGCCGCTGGCCGACATGCTGTTTGAAAACCAATGGGGAGAAGCCGAATGAGTGTGGCCTTGCTGACCGTGGCCGGGGTAGCGTTGGATGCGCTGCTGGGCGAGCCGCGGCGCTGGCATCCGCTGGTGGCCTTCGGCCGTTTCGCCGGGCGCCTGGAGCAACGCTTCAATTCCGGTGGGCGCGGCTGGCGCAGTCATGGTGTCACGGCCTGGTTCCTTGCGGTGATTCCGTTGACCCTGCTGGCGACCGCGCTGTCCTGGTTGCCTTATATCGGCTGGCTGGTGGAGATTCTCGCGCTGTACTGCACCCTTGGCCTGCGCAGCCTTGGCGAGCATGTGCAGCCGGTGGCCGATGCCCTGCGCGGCGGCGACCTGGACGAGGCGCGCAAGCGGGTCGGCTACCTGGTCAGCCGGGAAACCGCCGAACTCGATGAGACCGCCGTGGCCCGCGCTGCCACCGAATCGGTGCTGGAGAACGGCAGCGATGCGGTATTCGCCGCGCTGTTCTGGTTCGTCATCGCCGGCGCGCCGGGCGTGGTGCTCTATCGCCTGAGCAACACCCTGGACGCCATGTGGGGTTACCGCAACGAGCGTTTCGAACGCTTCGGCTGGGCGGCGGCGCGGATCGACGATGTCCTCAACTATGTGCCGGCGCGGCTGGTGGCGCTGACCTACGCGCTGCTCGGCAAAACCCGTCTGGCGCTGAAGTGCTGGCGCCAGCAGGGCCCGAAGTGGGACAGCCCCAATGCGGGGCCGGTGATGGCTTCCGGCGCCGGTGCGCTGGGTGTCGAACTGGGTGGTTCGGCGGTCTATCACGGCGAGCTGCACGAACGCCCGCAACTCGGCGAAGGCCCGCCAGCGGACGCCGGCGCCATCGAGCGCGGCTGGCAACTGGTCTGCAAGGGCGTGTGGCTGTGGTTGCTGCTGCTGTGCCTGGGAGCGGAATTCTATGCTTGAACACGGTGGCCGCCTGCTGCGGGCGATCGAACACTACGGCATCCCCCGCGAGGACTGGCTGGACCTGTCCAGCGGCATCGCGCCCTGGGCCTTCCCGGTTCCCGAAATTCCATTGCGCGCCTGGGCACGCCTGCCGGAGACCGATGATGGTCTGGAGCAGGCCGCCGCTGCCTACTACGGCGTCAGCACACTGCTGCCGGTGGCCGGTTCCCAGGCGGCGATCCAGGCCCTGCCGCGCTTGCGGGCGCGAGGCAACGTCGGTGTGGTTTCGCCGTGCTATGCCGAGCATGCCGCTGCCTGGCGCCGGGCCGGGCATCATCTGTCGGAGCTGAGCGAAGATCAGGTAGAGGCGCGGCTGGATGATCTCGACGTGCTGGTGCTGGTCAACCCGAACAACCCCACCGGACGTCTGTTCGGCCCGGAAACCCTGCTTGGCTGGCATGAGCGCCTGGCCCGGCGGGGTGGCTGGCTGCTGGTGGACGAAGCCTTCATGGACAACACCCCGGCCCACAGTATTGCTGCGTTCAGCCAGCGACCGGGGCTGATCGTGCTGCGTTCGTTCGGCAAGTTCTTCGGCCTGGCCGGGGTGCGCCTCGGTTTCGTGCTGGCCGAAACGGCGCTGTTGCGCGCCCTGGCGGAAGAGCTGGGCCCCTGGTCGATCAGCGGGCCAACCCGGGTCCTCGGGCAGGCGAGCTTCGCCGACAGTGAAAGCCAGCGCGTGCAGACCGAACGCTGCGCCACCGCCAGCGCCCGTCTCGCCGCCTTGCTGGCGTCCGCCGGCCTGGCGCCCGCCGGTGGCTGTGACCTGTTCCAGTACCTGCGCCACGACCAGGCGGCCCTGTTCCACGATTTCATGGCCCGGCGCGGCATTCTCCTGCGCCTGTTCGACCACCCTCCGGGCCTGCGCTTCGGCCTGCCTGCCGACGAAGCCGACTGGCAACGCCTGGCCGCTGCGCTGGCCGCCTACCGCAAGGAACAGCCATGACCACCCTGATGGTGCAGGGCACCACCTCCGATGCCGGCAAAAGTACCCTGGTCACTGCGCTGTGCCGCTGGCTGAAACGCCAGGGCGTCGGCGTGGTGCCGTTCAAGCCGCAGAACATGGCGCTCAACAGCGCGGTCACCGCAGACGGCGGCGAGATCGGTCGGGCCCAGGCGGTGCAGGCCCAGGCCTGCGGGCTGGAGCCGCATACCGACATGAACCCGGTGCTGCTCAAGCCCAACAGCGACACCGGGGCGCAGGTCATCGTCCATGGCCGCGCGGTCACCAGCATGAATGCGGTGGCCTATCACGACTACAAGGCCATCGCCATGCAGGCGGTGCTCGCTTCGCACCAGCGCCTGAGTGCCGCGTATCCCGTGGTGATGGTGGAAGGTGCCGGCTCGCCGGCCGAGATCAACCTGCGTGCCGGCGATATCGCCAACATGGGCTTTGCCGAGGCGGTGGATTGCCCGGTGATCCTGGTTGCCGATATCAATCGCGGCGGGGTTTTCGCCCATCTGGTCGGTACCCTGGAACTGCTGTCGCCGAGCGAGCAGGCGCGGGTCAAGGGGTTCGTCATCAACCGCTTCCGCGGTGACATCGCCTTGCTCCAGCCTGGCCTCGACTGGCTGGAAGAGCGCACCGGCAAGCCGGTACTGGGCGTGCTGCCCTACGTGATGGACCTGCACCTGGAGGCCGAGGATGGTCTCGACCGCCGCCAGGGCGCCAAGGCTGCGCAGGTACTCAAGGTGATCGTTCCGGTGCTGCCGCGGATCAGCAACCACACCGACTTCGACCCGCTGCGCCTGCATCCCCAGGTGGACCTGCAATTCATCGGCCCGGGCGAGGCGATTCCGCCGGCCGATCTGATCATCCTGCCCGGCTCGAAAAGCGTGCGCGGCGATCTGGCGCAATTGCGCGAGCGCGGCTGGGAACAGGCGATTGCCCGTCACCTGCGCTATGGCGGCAAGCTGGTGGGAATCTGTGGCGGCCTGCAGATGCTCGGCCATGAGGTGCATGATCCGCTGGGGCTGGAAGGGCCCGCAGGGAGCAGCCCGGGGTTGGCACTGCTGGACTACTCGACGGTGCTGGAGGCGCACAAGCAGCTGCGCAATGTCAGTGGCAGGCTGACCCTGGAACAGGCGGCGATCAGCGGCTACGAGATCCATGCCGGCGTCACCGAGGGGCCGGCATTGGAGCGTCCGGCGGTGAAGCTGGCCGACGGTCGCGACGACGGCGCCATCAGCGCCGACGGCCAGATCCTCGCCACTTATCTCCATGGCCTGTTCGAATCCCCCGACTCCTGTGCCGCGCTGTTGCGCTGGGCCGGGCTCGAACAGGTCGAGCGCATCGACTACCACGCCCTGCGCGAGCGGGATATCGAGCGCCTTGCCGACCTGGTTGACCAGCACCTGGACCCGGCGCACCTTCGTCAACTCTGCGGGCTCGACTGACATGCTCAACCTGATTCTCGGTGGCGCCCGTTCGGGCAAAAGCCGCCTGGCCGAACAACGTGCCCAGGCCAGCGGCCTGGCGGTGACCTATATCGCCACCAGCGAACCCCTCGACGGTGAAATGAATGCCCGGGTGCAACTGCACCGCGAGCGGCGCCCCGCCGAATGGGCGCTGATCGAAGAGCCACTGGCCCTGGCTTCGGTATTGCGCGCCCATGCCGCCGCCGACCGCTGCCTGCTGGTGGACTGCCTGACCCTGTGGCTGACCAACCTGCTGATGCTCGAAGACCCCGCGCGCCTGGCGGCCGAGCGCGATGCGCTGCTCGAATGCCTGGACCAGCTGCCGGGGGAAATCATCCTGGTCAGCAACGAAACCGGCCTGGGCGTGGTGCCCCTGGGTGAACTGACCCGGCGCTATGTCGATGAGGCCGGCTGGTTGCACCAGTCTGTCGCCGAACGTTGCCAGCGGGTGATCCTCACCGTCGCCGGCCTGCCGCTCTATCTCAAAGGAACCCAATCATGACCCACGCCTGGTGGCTCGATCCATGCCGCGCGCCGGACGAACAGATACGCGCCGAGGCCCTCGCGCGCCAGCAGCAACTGACCAAGCCGGCCGGCTCTCTGGGGCGGCTGGAGCAGGTGGCGGTTGAGCTGGCAGCGTTGCAGGGGCAGCTCAAGCCAACGCTGGACCAAGTGTGGATCAGCATCTTTGCCGGTGACCATGGCGTGGTTGCCGAGGGTATCTCCGCCTATCCGCAGGAAGTCACCGGGCAGATGCTGCTCAACTTCGTCAGTGGCGGCGCGGCGATCAGCGTGCTCGCTCGCCAGCTGGATGCGCGCCTGGAGGTGGTGGACCTGGGCACGGTAAACCTCGACCTGGACCTGCCCGGGGTGCGGCATCTGCGGATTGCGCCGGGAACGGCGAATTTCGCCCGCGGCCCGGCCATGACCGTAGAGCAGGGCGAGCGTGCCTTGCAGGGCGGTCGTGACAGCGCCTTGCGTGCGGTGCAGGCCGGGGCGCGGTTGTTTATCGGTGGCGAGATGGGCATCGGCAACACCACGGCAGCCAGCGCGCTGGCGTGCGCCTTGCTCGGCTGTGCGGCGGTCGAGCTCAGCGGCCCCGGGACCGGGCTGGATGCGGCCGGCGTGCGCCACAAGGCCCAGGTGATCAAGGCGGCCCTGCGCAAGCATGACGGGATCGCCGGCGACCCGTGGCAGGCATTGCTGCATGTCGGCGGGCTGGAAATCGCTGCACTCGCGGGCGCCTATCTGGCCTGTGCCCAGGAAGGTGTCGCGGTGCTGGTGGACGGCTTTATCTGCACCGTGGCGGCATTGCTGGCGGTGCGCTTGAATCCGTCGTGCCGGGCCTGGTTGTTCTTTGGTCACCGTGGTGCCGAGCCGGGTCATCGTCGGGTGCTGGCCGAGCTGGACGGCGAGCCGTTGCTGGAGCTCGGCCTGCGTCTGGGCGAGGGCAGCGGTGCGGCGCTGGCGGTGCCGCTGCTGCGCCTGGCCTGTGACCTGCATGGACAGATGGCGACCTTCGCCGAAGCGGCGGTGGCGGATCGGCCGGCATGATCCTCGACCTCTTGCGTCACGGCGAGACCGAGCTGGGTAGCGGCTTTCGCGGCAGTCTCGACGATGCCTTGACCGAACAGGGCTGGGCGCAGATGCAGGCGGCAGTGGCAGGTGGCGGGCCGTGGGATCGGCTGGTCAGTTCGCCGTTGCAGCGCTGTGCGCGGTTCGCCGAGCGCCTGGCCGGGGAGCTTGCCTTACCGCTGGTGCTGGAACCGGGGATGCGAGAATTGCATTTCGGCGAATGGGAAGGGCGTACGGCGCTGCAACTGATGGAAGATCATGAGGCGGCGCTCGGCAAATTCTGGGCGGATCCTTACGCCTTCACGCCACCGGGTGGCGAGCCGGTGACTGACTTCTCCGAGCGCGTGCTGGCCAGCCTGGCGCGTTTGCAAACCACCTATGCTGGCGAACGGGTGTTGCTGGTGACCCATGGCGGCGTGATGCGCCTGTTGCTGGCCCGGGCCCGAGGGTTGCCGAGGGAGCAGTTGCTGCAGGTGCAGGTGGGGCATGGGGCGTTGCATCGGTTGCGCGTCGGAACTGGTAACGAATTATTCGAAATCATGTGAAGGACCCTGTGGGAGCTGGCTTGCCAGCGATGAGGCCGGCAGGGTCAATGACGTTGTCAGGTCGGGCCTAATCGCTGGCAAGCCAGCTCCCACAGTGGGTTAGGCAAGCCGAACCAATCATGTATGTCTTGGAGAGATCGGCCATGCTGCCATTCTGGATCGCCCTGCAATTTCTCAGCAGCCTGCCCGTCACGCTGCCGGGTATGCCGACCCCCGAGCAGAACGGCCGCTCGTTGCTGTTCTATCCGCTGGTCGGCCTGCTGTTCGGCGTCCTGCTCTGGGCCTTGGACGCCTTGCTGCAAGGTACCCAGCCACTGCTCCATGCGGCACTGCTGCTGAGCGCCTGGGTCATCCTCAGTGGCGGCCTGCACCTGGACGGCCTGGCCGACAGCGCCGATGCCTGGCTCGGCGGCTTCGGCGATCGCGAGCGCACCCTGGCCATCATGAAGGACCCGCGCAGCGGGCCGATTGCCGTGGTTACCCTGGTGCTGGTCCTGCTGCTGAAATTCTGTGCCTTGCTGGCGCTGGTCGAGGGCGGGCAGGGTGCGTTGCTGATCCTGGCGCCGGTGGTCGGCCGGGCAGCGATGCTGGCGTTGTTCCTGAGTACGCCCTATGTGCGTCGGGGTGGGCTGGGGCAGGCCCTGAAGGATCATCTGCCGCACAAAACCGCCTTGTGGGTCCTCGGCGTCAGTGCCGTGGGCTGTCTGCTGCTGGGGGGCTGGCTGCCGCTGCTGGTGGCGGCCGTGGCCTTCTTCGCGCTGCGTCGCCCCATGCTGCGGCGTCTTGGCGGCACCACCGGCGATACCGCTGGCGCCTTGCTGGAACTGCTTGAACTGGCCGTGGTTGTGACCCTTGCTTGCAATGTTTCGTAACTTTTCCTTGCGTCGCCGCTGATGCGGGTATATACACGCATTCATGTTGACCAGTATCTGCATCTGCACCCATTTGCGTCGCGCTGCCCGTGGGGTGAGCCGGCATTACGACGAGGCCCTCGAAGGCTTCGGCATCAATGTCGCCCAGTTTTCCCTGCTGCGGCACCTGCAACGCCTGGACAAGCCGAGTATCTCGACCCTGGCCGAAGCCATGGGGCTGGACCGCAGCACCCTGGGCCGCAACCTCAAGGTGCTGGAGAGCGAAGGCCTGGTGGCCCTGGCCGAAGGCAGCGACCTGCGCAATCGCGTGGTGCTGTTGACTGCCGAGGGCACCGAGCGTCTGCGCAGTGCCGAACCGGCCTGGGAGAAAGCCCAGGAGGGCCTGGTACAAACATTGGGAACGGACCAGCGCGATGAACTGATCCGCCTGCTGAAACAATTGGCCTGAGCTTTTTCACGACCTGAAGCGGGTATATACCCGCAACCTTGCGCAAACAGGAGAGAAGAACAATGACATCCGTATGGCGTACCAGCGGCTGGGTATTACTGGGGGCGGCCCTGATCCTGGCGCTGTCGCTGGGCGTGCGGCACGGCTTCGGCCTGTTCCTGGCGCCGATGAGTGCCGAGTTCGGCTGGGGCCGCGGCGTGTTTGCCTTCGCCATCGCCCTGCAGAACCTGGTGTGGGGGCTGGCCCAGCCGTTTGCCGGGGCCCTGGCCGATCGCCTGGGGGCCGCGAAGGTAGTAATAATCGGCGGCATTCTCTACGCAGCCGGCCTGGTGCTGATGGGCTTGTCGGATTCGCCGGTGTCGCTGTCCCTGAGTGCCGGCCTGCTGATCGGGATCGGCCTGTCCGGCACCTCGTTCTCGGTGATTCTCGGCGTGGTCGGGCGCGCGGTGCCGGCGGAGAAACGCAGCCTGGCCATGGGCATCGCCAGCGCCGCCGGTTCCTTCGGCCAGTTCGCCATGCTTCCCGGTACCCTCGGCCTGATCAACTGGCTGGGCTGGTCCGTGGCCTTGCTGGTGCTGGGCCTGATGGTGGCCTTTATCGTGCCGCTGGTGGGCATGCTCAAGGACCGTCCGGTGGCGGCCCAGGGACACGAGCAGACCCTCGGTGAAGCGCTGCGCGAAGCCTGCTCGCACAGTGGTTTCTGGCTACTGGCGCTGGGTTTCTTCGTGTGCGGTTTCCAGGTGGTCTTCATCGGCGTGCACCTGCCGGCCTACCTGGTTGACCAGCATTTGCCGGCGACCACCGGCACCACGGTGCTGGCCCTGGTCGGGCTGTTCAATATCGTTGGCACCTATACCGCCGGCTGGCTTGGCGGACGCATGTCCAAGCCGCGCCTGCTGACCGCGCTGTACCTGTTGCGGGCGGTGGTGATTGTGCTGTTCCTGTGGGCGCCGGTGACCCAGTTCAGTGCCTATCTGTTCGGTATCGCCATGGGGCTGTTGTGGTTGTCCACCGTGCCGCTGACCAACGGCACCGTGGCCACTCTGTTCGGTGTGCGCAACTTGTCGATGCTGGGCGGGATCGTCTTTCTCTTCCATCAACTGGGCGCCTTCCTCGGCGGCTGGCTGGGCGGCGTGGTGTACGACCAGACCGGCAACTACGAGCTGGTCTGGCATATCTCCATCCTGCTCAGCCTGCTGGCCGGTGCCCTCAACTGGCCGGTACGCGAGCGCCCGGTAGCGCGTTTGCAGGCTGCATCGGCGTGAGCCTGTTGCGTGTCTGGCTGATCGGGCTGGGCCTGGCAATCCTGTTGCTGGGCCTGGCCTGGTGGGGCTGGCAGCGCGGCGGGCTGGCGCTGATGCAATTGGGCATGGGCGTTTGTTAGGCGTACTCTGAGCGTTCGTACAGCGAATGGAGAATCGTCATGCAAGCACGCCTGTTGATTGCCGCCCTGGCCCTGGGCATTAGTGGCTTCGCCCTGGCCGACGGTTGCCCGGCCCTGCTCCAGGGCGACCTGCCCAAGCTGCGGTCCAAGGAAACCATCGATCTGTGCCAGCAGTTCGGCGGCAAGCCGCTGGTGGTGGTGAATACCGCCAGTTATTGCGGCTTCGTCCCGCAGTTCGAAGGGCTGGAAGCGGTGTACAAGGCGTATCACGGCAAGGGCCTGGAAATGCTGGGTGTGCCGTCCAACGACTTCAAGCAGGAAGACGCCGACAGCGAGAAGACCGCCAAGGTCTGCTACGCCAACTACGGTGTGACCTTCACCATGGCCGAGGCGCAAAAGGTGCGTGGCGACGGCGCGATCCCATTGTTCCGCGAGCTGGCCAGCCAGAGCGCTGCGCCCAAGTGGAACTTCTACAAATACGTGATCGACCGCCAGGGCCGGGTGGTCGAGAGTTTCTCCAGCCTGACCAAGCCGGACGATCCGAAATTCAGGGCTGCCATCGAACAGGCCATCGCCTCCAAGCCGTGAACAGCTAGTTGCCCGAGTGCACGGTCAGGGCCACCAGCCTGACCACGATCGGGCGCACTACCAGCACGCAAGCGAAGGCTACCGGCATGGCGAGTTGGTAGGCCCTGAGCACGTTGCCCAGGTAATGCTGGTCAATGCCGCTGTTGGCTGCGGTGATGACGAAGCACATGAGCATCGCCATGATCGACGACATATACAGGGCGAAAACATAGGGCGTGGCGCGGGCGCCAAGCTTGCGGGGGCGAATGCGGCTGGTGGTCCTTGATTGCATGCTGTTTCCTGCGGGCTTGTGTTTGGATCGACGCAGGTTAGCAAGGCGCCTTGCAGGCAAGTAGACGGGCAGGGGTTTGGTCTTTATAAAGGAAAACTTACGAATCTTGTGGAGATCGCCGAGTGAACCTGCTGGGCCTGATCAAGAGTTTCATCAAGGTGGTCGAGGCTGGCAGCATCGCCGGCGGCGCACGCAGCCTCGGCCTGAGTGCGGCGGCGGTAAGCCAGAATATCGCCCGCCTGGAGGCTCATCTGCAGGTGCGCCTGATATCGCGTACCACCCGCAGCATGGTGTTGACCCCCAGCGGTAGCCTCTACTACGACAAGGTGCGGTTGATCGAGCGTGACCTGGAAGAAGCGCAACTGGCGGTCACGGCAACCGACAGCGAGCCACGCGGGCGCTTGTGCATCGCCACCAGCTCGGCTTTCGGGCGTCATGTGCTGGCGCGGTTGATCCCGCAGTTCAGTGCGCTGTATCCCCATCTTTCAATCGAAATGCTTACGAGTGATGCCAAGGTCGATCATGCCCGGCAAGGGGTGGACGTCAGCCTGCGTATCACCCCGCAACTGGAAGACGGCTTGCTGGCCCGACATATCGCCCAGGTGCCGTTCATTTGCTGTGCGTCGCCTGGCTACCTGGCACGTGAGGGCTGGCCGCAAAGTCCCGAGGAACTCAAGCAGCGCCGTTGCCTGGTGTTTCGCTATCCGGTGGATGGACGCTTCCTGCGTTGGGGCTTCGTGCGTGACGGCCTGCGCTTCGAGGCCGAGTTCGGCGATGTGCTGATCAGCGACGATATCGACGTACTTGCACAGATGGCGGTCCATGATGGCGGCATCACCCGGCTGGCCGAGTTCGTCGCCCGTCCCTGGCTGCAGCGCGGCGAGCTGGTCCCGCTGTTCGAGGAGGAGGGTGGCGGGCGTGCCTATGCCCAGACCGAGCCGATGGATATCTACCTGTGTGTCACCGATCGGTTTGCCATGACGCCGAAGGTCCGTGCCTTCATGGCGTTTCTCAAGGAGAGCCTGGGCGACGAATGGAAGGTCAGGGCCTCCAGCTGAAATGAAAAAACCGCCAGCGAGGGCGGTTTTTTCATGCAGCCAGCAGCGAAATCAGAAGCGGTAGGTCAGGGACGCACCCAGGCCGTGTGCACTGTTTTCGTACTTGGCGCTGTAGGCCCCTTTGCTCGGATCACGCAGATTGACCTTGGTGTCCTCTTCCCACAGGTAGGAGTAGGCCACGTCGATGGTCATGTCGTCGGTCGGAGACCAGCCCGCACCAACGCTGAAGATCTTGCGATCGCCAGTGGGGATGCGTGGCGAGCGGTTGACGTTGTTGGTCGGCGACTGGTCGACGGTGAAGCCGGTGCGCAGGGTCCATTCCTTGTTCAGCTTGTAGGACGCGCCGATGGCGTGGGCCCAGGTGTCGTGCCAGTTCTGCTCTTCGCTGATGGTGCCCAGGTTCGCGCGCAGAGGGGCCGGTACGCCGTCGTTCTTGACGGTGATGGCCTCCAGGCGGCTCCAGCGGGTCCAGGTGCTGCCCGCGTAGAGGGTCCATTGGTCATCCAGCTCGTGGGTGACGGACAGGTCCACGGATTCCGGGGTCTTGATGTTCAGCGAAGCGTCGAACTTGGCGCCGTTGAACGGACCGAAGCCGGTGCCCTGGATCTTGGTGTCGCCCTTGAGCTTGTAGTCGACCATCGAGTGGTAGGTCAGGCCGACGCGGGTGCTGTCGGTCGCCTGGACCAGGATGCCGATGTTGTAGCCGACGGCGGTGTCGTCGCCGGAGATCTTCACCTTGCCGTCGTTGCGGCCCAGGCTTGCGGTGTTCAGCGTGGCCGACTCGAGGGCGCCGTCGATGCGGTTGATGGTCGGGCCGAAACCGATCGAGACCTTGTCGTTGAAGGCGTAGCTGACGGTCGGCTGGAAGGTGACCACCTGGACTTCCGACTTGCTGCCGAAGTAGCGGCCGGCGAAGCCGTGTTCGTAGTCGGTGATCAGGCCGAACGGCACGTAGACGCCGAAACCGACGCTCCAGTGATCGTCGATCGGCTTGACGTAGTAGCCCATCGGGACGCCAACCACGGGAACCATGTCGCCGTCGTTGCTGCCGCCGAAGGTGCCACGGCCATCCTTGATGTCGGTCTTGGCGATCACGGCAGCGCCGCCGACAGTGATTTGTTCGCGTTTCAGGCGGGACATGCCGGCAGGGTTGCCGTACACGGTGCTGGCATCATCGGCAGTAGAAGAACGACCGGCGAAACCGGTGCCCATGCCGCTGACACTTTGTTCGTTGAGTGCGAAACCGCTGGCGAGCAGGTGGGAGGAAGCCAGGGTTACCGCAATGGCGAGGGTGCTTTTGATGAGTGTGACTTTTTTCATTATTAGAAACTCCAGGGGATCACCGGGGCGCAAATTACCAACATTTTCCGGAGCGCGCTATAGCCCCTATCGCGGGAGATAGACGCATTTTGTAGGACAATCCGACCAAAATTGGCATTTATTCCGTTTGGTGTTGTAGGTGTTTTCCTAACATGCCTGACGTTCCACGGGTGCGATGCAGGCCTGCCAGGCCTGGGTGAAGTCGCGCAGCCGGCCTTGCGGCTGGAAAATCTGACGCCAGACCTTGGCCAGTCCGAGCAGGTCGTCGGGTTCCGGCAGGTGCGGCGCCTGCTCTTCGATCAGCATCCATGCTATGGCAGTGGCATAACGCAGGTTCACCGTCAGTTCCAGGTGCGGGCCGTTGAGAAAAGCATGCTGACTAGCCAGACCGCGGACGAGGCTGGCCAGTTCCGGATCGCGTGCGAGAAAGTGATCCCAGACCGATTGGTGACGTATTTCCGCGATGCGGTACAAGCCGTGACCGCGGCGATCGTGAAGCGCGGCGCCAAGGGCCGACTGGCTGGCGGCGATCCCCAGCAACAGGGCTTCGGCGCAGGGGCTGTGGCGATCCAGGTAGATCAGCGTCGGCCGGATCACGTATTGGCTCAACTCGCTCGCGGCGATTCCCATGATGCCCTCGAACAGAAAAGTGGCCGGCGGGACGCTGGTGCTTGGCAGCAGGGTGGGTCGGAGTCAGGCCCGCCGGAAGCGGACAGGGCCGCTTGAGTTGAAGTGTAGTGTCATATTCCGGCTGTAAAGGGCTGTTTTTAAATCGTTTCCGGCATCTGTTCATAAGCCATATGCCGAACGGTACTTAAAAATGCGGGGATATTTGCGCAATGCGGGAGGGTGTGGCGGATAGCGAAAGCCCCTCGGATGAGGGGCTTTGGAGAGAGTGGTCCATCAGGCGATCAACGCCTGACGGGTCCGGTCGATCACCGCCTGCAGCGGCTCGGCACGGGTGTATTGCTCGGGGTAGAGGCGTTCGCTGTGCTGGGCGATGCCGTGTTCATCGACCAGGGTAAAGCTGAAGCTGTTCTTGCGCGAAGCAAGGATGATGCAGTTCAGCGGCGCGAAGGCCTGGGACAGGGTGCGGATGGCCGCTTGGGTATGAGCGTTGTGAGTCATCATTGTTTTGGACGTTCCTGCATGAGATACGGCTAGTTTGAGCCGTATATGTTTCAAACGTTCCAGTGACGCGTGCCTTTGGCGGGCAGGATGCGGCAGAACCCCTGGAACAGGGCAGCCAGTGAACGAGCGCAATATAAAAGGTGGCGCCTTGGGCTGACTGGTAGGTACTTCGGAAGACGGGCAACACGCCAGGGCAATAGGTTCTGTGCCCCTGGGTGAGGATCCTGTTCAGTCTGCTGGAGGGCTCGGCAGGGCGGTATGGATAGCCTGGGGAGCTTTTCGGTTGGCGGGTCCTGGTTTCAGCAGGATGGCCCATTCCTTTGAGATGGAGGAGCGATGCTGCAAGGACCGCTTTGGCCAGAATTGACTTTCAGCTTGGTACTAACGGCGGCGAAGATACCGGCTTCCGCTCTCGCTGGCAAGTGGTTTTCATCTTTCGTCCGGCTAGCCGGGCATTATCTCGATTTTATGCGGCGCTGGGAAGCCCAGTGTGGCGCTGCGAATGACCGTGATGGTGCGCTCGATCGCTTCGCTTTGGGGCGCTTGTACACACTTGGGGCGCCCCTTGTCACCACCGGGTCATGCCCCTGCATGGGTGCCCCATTGACCGGTCGGATCCGACAAGTCAATGAAAAAAAACACTTTTTTTAGCTGGTGAAAAAATCGTCAGTTTGAGCGCAGGCCCCATTCTATCGGGGTTTGCGGGGTGTACGAGGCGGTTGTCCACTGAGTTATCCACAGCTTCTGTGGATTGTCCCGGGCGCTTGCTCTAGGACGGGCGTGCCAGCAAGGCGAGGCGTGTCGGACAATTCTCTGATGAGGTCTTGTTGGATGAAAAATAGCGTCGGAAAGGTCAAGAAAAAACATCAGAAATTTCTTAAGGAACTTAAAAAATCGCATGAGCGATCGTCGGAAAAATCGGGTAGAGTGCGCGCCCCAAGAAATGTCCTGCCTGTTTTTATGAAGTTTCGCGGTCGATCCACTGAATCAAATCCCTCCGCTTCTCCCCTTGCCGAACCCCGACGGCTGTCGCTGAAGGTTGCCCTGTGGCTGCTCGACAGTCCCCGCCTCGGCGCCAAGCCGCAGGTCAAGCATTTCGCTGGGCGTTTGCTCAAGCAGCCGGCGCGCGAAGGGGTGGTCGAGGCGCAGAGCCGTTTGGGGCGCATGCTGTGCCGCGAATGCGGCAACGCCCGCGATCGTCGTATCGGGCACGAGCTGCTGCGCCAGGCTGCTCGTGCCGGCGATCACAGTGCGCAGCTGGAACTTCGGCGATTGCCGCGCGACTGAAGAGCCGGACCGACCTGATGACTGTTAAGCTCAGCGGGATTTTTTCCGAGGGGTGAACATGCTGTCGATGGTTGCACTGGATCTGACCAGCCTGATGCTGGGTATGTTGCTGGCGGCGGTTCCCGCAGCCGTGGTGCTGGTGCGCTGGCAGCGTCGGCACAGCGAGCGCCAGGCGCAGATGAGCTTGCAGGAAGAGCGCCTGGGCGGCGCCTTGCTGGCCCAGGAGGGGTTGCAGGCGCAACTGGACGCCTGCCGCGACGAGATCAGCGACCTCAGCCAGGCCAACAGCGCCAAGCAGGCCAGCCTGGCGGCCCAGGCCCGCGAAATCGATCTGTTGCAGATCGAGCGCGACAACGCCCGCGATGCCGCCCACGCCTGGAACCTGGAGCGCAGTGCGCGCGAAGCCGAACTGCGCCGCCTCGACGCCCGTTGCGCCGGCCTCGAAGCGGAATTGCGCGAGCAGCAGGACAGCCATCAGCAGCGCCTCGCCGACCTGCAGGCTTCGCGCGATGAACTGCGTGCCCAGTTCGCCGAGATGGCGACGAAGATCTTCGATGAGCGCGAGCAGCGCTTCGCCCAGACCAGCCAGCAGCATCTCGGCCAGTTGCTCGATCCGCTCAAGGAGCGCATCCAGGCTTTCGAAAAACGCGTTGAGGAAAGCTACCAGCAGGAAGCCCGCGAGCGTTTCTCCCTGGGCAAGGAACTGGAGCGCCTGCAGCAACTCAACCTGCGCCTGAGCGACGAAGCGACCAACCTGACCCAGGCCCTCAAGGGCCAGAAGACCCAGGGCAACTGGGGCGAACTGATCCTGGAAAAGGTCCTTGAACATGCCGGCCTGGAGAAGGGCCGCGAGTACCAGACCCAGGTCAGCCTCAAGAGTGCCGACGGCGAGCGCTACCAGCCCGACGTGCTGATCATGCTGCCGGGCGACAAGCAGGTGGTGGTGGATTCCAAGGTCAGCCTGACCGCCTACCAGCAATTCATCGGTGCCAGTGAGGACGACGTGGCCCAGGCCGCCCTCAAGCAGCATGTGCATTCGCTGCGCAGCCATGTGAAAGGCCTGTCGAGCAAGGACTACAACCGCCTCGACGGCCTGACCAGCCTGGACTTCGTTCTGCTCTTCGTCCCCATCGAAGCGGCATTTTCGGCTGCCCTGCAGGCCGAGCCGGGCCTGTTCCAGGAGGCGTTCGACCGGCAGATCGTCATCGTCAGCCCGACCACCCTGCTGGCCACCCTGCGGGTCATCGACAGCCTGTGGAAGCAGGAACGGCAGAGCCAGAACGCCCGGGAAATCGCCGAGCGGGCAGGCTGGCTGTACGACAAGTTCGTGCTGTTCATCCAGGACCTGGACGAGTTGGGCAGCCGCCTGCAGCAGGTGGACAAGGCTTATGCGGCCGCGCGCAACAAGCTCTGCGAGGGACGCGGCAACCTGGTCAGCCGCAGCGAGCAGCTCAAGCTGCTCGGCGCCCGGGCCAGCAAGAGCCTGCCCGGCGAGTTGCTGGAGCGGGCCATGGCCGGGGAGGCCGACCCGGCCAACGATGCGCTTATTGCACCAGGCTCAGATGGCGATTGAGCAACGCGCGCAGGGCTGCTGGCTTCACCGGTTTGCTGAGGAAGTCGAGGCCGGCCGCGTGCACCTTGGCCATGGTCTCGCCATGTCCGTCGGCGCTGATCACCACCCCCGGCACCGGCTCGCCGAGGCGGGTGCGTAGCCAGGCCATCAGCTCGGTACCGATTTCGCCATCGTCGAGGTGGTAGTCCACCAGCGCCAGGTGCGGGCGCAGGCCTTTGTCCAGCAGCGCCGCGCACTCCTCGCGGTTGCGCGCGGTGGACACCTGGCAACCCCAGCGACTGAGCAGGCTGTTCATGCCGATCAGGATGCTGTCTTCGTTGTCCACGCACAGCACTTGCAGGCCCGCCAGCGGTTGTCCGGCCTGTTCCGGCGATTTCGCAGGTTCCGGCGCCCGGGCCGTGGCCAGCGGCACACTGACCCTGAAGACGCTGCCCTTGCCGGTCCATGAGCGTACTTCCAGCGGGTGGCCGAGCACCTTGCACAGGCCGTCGGCGATCGCCAGGCCCAGGCCCAGGCCTTTCTCGGCGCGGGTCTGGTGACTGTCCAGGCGTTTGAACTCCTCGAAGATCACTTGCAGCTTGTCGTCGGCGATGCCCGGGCCACGGTCCCAGACTTCCAGCCACAGATGCCCCTGGCTGCGACGCACGCCCAGCAGGATCGGGCTTTTGCCGTAGCGGAAGGCATTGGTCAGGAAGTTCTGCAAAATGCGTCGCAGCAGCTTCATGTCGCTGTGCACCCGCAGCTTGCTGCCACGCACGCGGAAGTCCAGGCCCTGTTCCTGCGCCAGTACCTTGAACTCGGCGCCGAGGGTGTCGAACAACTCATTGAGGGCGAATGGCTTGGCGTCCGGGGTGATTTTGCCGTTCTCCAGGCGCGAGATATCCAGCAGGTCGCTGATCAGCTCTTCCGCCGAGCGCAGCGAGCTGTCCATATGCCGGACCAGTTGCTGGGCTTCCTCCGACAAGCCTTCGGCCTGGTGGGAGAGGGCGGCGGAGAACAGTCGCGCAGCGTTGAGCGGCTGCATCAGGTCATGGCTGACGGCCGCCAGGAAGCGCGTTTTGGACTTGTTCGCTGCCTCGGCATGGCTTTTCGCCTCGGTCAGCGCCAGGTTCAGTTGCGACAGCTCGCGCGTACGTTCGGCGACCCGCTGTTCGAGGCTTTCGTTGGAGTCCTTGAGCAATTGCTCGGCTTCGCGGAACGGAGTGATGTCGGTGAAGCTCATGACGAAGCCGCCGCCGGGCATCGGGTTGCCGATCAGTTCGATGACCCTCCCGTTGGGGAACAGGCGTTCCGAGGTATGCGCACGCCCTTGGCGCATCCAATGCAGGCGCCGCGCCACATGCACCTGGGCCTCGCCCGGCCCGCACAGGCCGCGTTCGGCGTTGTAGCGAATGATATCGGCGATCGGCCGGCCGACGCTGATCAGGCCGTCGGGGTAGTTGAACAGTTCCAGGTAACGGCGGTTCCACGCCACCAGGCGCAGCGACTGGTCGACCACGCTGATGCCCTGGCTGATGTTCTCGATGGCGCCTTGCAGCAGGGCGCGGTTGAATTGCAGCACCTCCGAGGCTTCGTCGGCGATGCGCACCACGTCTTCGAGCTGCATGTCGCGGCCTTCGATGGCCGCCTTGACCACCGCGCGGGTCGATGACGTCCCCAGTACCCCGGCGAGCAGGCGCTCGGTGTGTTCGATCCATTCACCGTCGGCGTTCTGGTTGGGGTTGAAGCCCTTGCCCTGGCGATAGGCGAAGCGGATGAAGCTCTGCCGTGCCCGTTCTTCGCCAACGAAACGCGCGGCCAGGTGCAGCAGGTCGTCGATCTGCACCGCCAGCAGCGAGCGGTTGCTCGGCCGCGAGCTGCTCTGCTGGCCAATGAAGCGCCCGGCCTGCCAGTGCTCGGTGACCCGGGTGCGCGAGAAGATCGAGACCCAGGCAAAGATGATGAAGTTGCCCGCCAGGGACAGCACCACGCCCTGGGTCAGCGGGGTGATCGGCAGGCCCAGCGGGTTGCCGTGCAGCCAGGCCAGGCCCGGGAACACCTCCAGCGGCCAGCCGAGACTATGGGCGGCGATCGGCAGGACCAGGGTGTAGAACCAGAGGAAGGTGCCGGTCGCCAGGCCGGCGAATACGCCGCGGCGGTTGGCCTGTTTCCAGTACAGGGCACCGAGCATCGCCGGGGTCAGTTGGGTCACCGCTGCGAAGGCGATCTGGCCGATGGTCGCCAGGCTCGCCGTGGAGCCGAGCAGGCGATAGCTGACATAGGCCAGCAGGAGAATGACCACGATGGTCACCCGGCGCACCGTCAACATCCAGCTGCGGAACGCCTCGAACGGCCGCTCGGCGTTGTTGCGCCGCAGCAGCCAGGGCAGCAGCATGTCGTTGGAAACCATGGTCGAAAGCGCCACCGCCTCGACGATGACCATGCCGGTAGCCGCCGAAGCGCCGCCGATGAAAGCCAGCAGGGCCAGGCTCGGATGGGCCTCGGCCAGGGGCAGGCTGATGACGAAGGAATCGGAAATCACCGTGCCCGGCAGCAGCATCTGCCCGGCCAGGGCGATGGGCACCACGAACAGCGCCGCCAGGACCAGGTACAGGGGAAAGACCCAGCGCGCCAGGCGCATGTCCTGGGGCTCGATGTTTTCCACCACCGTGACCTGGAACTGCCGGGGCAGGCAGATGATCGCCATCATCGCCACGCCGGTCTGGACGATCATCGACGGCCAGTTGATGGTTTCCTGCCAATAGTTGTCCAGGGCCGGGGCGGCGCGGGCCTGGCTGAACAGGTCGTCGAAGCCGTCGTACAGGTTGAACACCACGAAGGCACCGACGGCGAGGAAGGCCAGCAGTTTGACGATGGCCTCGAAGGCGATCGCCAGGACCATGCCGCGATGGTGCTCGGTCACGTCCAGGCTGCGGGTGCCGAAGACGATGGAAAACAGGGCCAGGACCAGGGAGACCACCAGCGCCGTGTCCTGCACCCGGCTACCGGTGGCGTCGGCATTGGCGCCGATCAGCAGGTTGACGCCAAGGACGATGCCCTTGAGCTGCAGGGCGATGTAAGGCAGCACGCCGACCAGGCAGATCAGCGCCACCACCACGGCCAGGGTCTGGGACTTGCCATAGCGCGCGGCGATGAAGTCGGCGATGGAGGTGATGTTCTCCTGCTTGCTGATCAGCACCATCTTCTGTAGCACCCAGGGCGCAAAGATCAGCAGCAGCACCGGGCCGAGGTAGATCGGGAGAAACGCCCAGAGCTGTTCCGCAGCCTGGCCGACCGCGCCGAAGAACGTCCAGCTGGTGCAATACACCGCCAGCGACAGGCTATAGACCCAGGCACGCAGGCGCGGTGGCAGCGGCGTGCCGCGACGGTCGCCGTAGAAGGCAATGGCGAACATGACGGCCATATAGGCCAGGGCGACCACCGCGATCAGCCCGCTGGACAACGACATGGAGACTCCGAACCAAAAACCACCTCGGTCAATCAGTCTGGCATGCCGCCTGCACTTCGTCAGCGCCGACGAAAGTCGCGGTGGCAGGACGTCGCAGGGAAAGGCCGTTTCAGGCGGTTCGCGGCAGCATCGGGCAGTTTTGTTATCTGCTAAATCGATAACAGATAGAGAAAATAACCGTTATATGGATATATCTTTTACTTGTAAGGTGTTTTCACCTCTTCAGAGGACAGGAGACCCGACATCATGCCTTGCCAGACCGCCGCCCATCCCTTGCGCCCCTTCAATCGACTGACCCATCCCCGGGAAGTGATTCGTCAATTCACCCCCAACTGGTTCGCCGTGGTCATGGGCACCGGCGTGCTGGCGCTGGCCTTGCCCCAGGCGTTCCCTCGGCTGCACCCGGTAGCCGAGGCGCTGTGGTGGCTGGCGCTGGGCTTGTTCGCCCTGTTCAGCGTTCTATACAGCGCGCGCTGGCTGATGTTCTTCCATGAGGCGCGACGCATCTTCAGTCATTCCACGGTCTCGATGTTCTTCGGCACCATACCCATGGGGTTGGCGACCGTGCTCAACGGCGCGCTGGTATTCGGCCTGGCGCGGTTTGGCCAGGGCATCCTGCCGTGGGTAGAGGCGCTGTGGTGGGTAGACGTAGGCATGGCCCTGCTCTGCGGCGTGGCGATACCTTTCCTGATGTTCACCCGCCAGGAGCACAGCATCGACCAGATGACCGCCGTCTGGCTGCTGCCGGTGGTGGCCGCGGAAGTGGCGGCGGCCAGCGGCGGCTTGCTTGCTCCGCACCTTGTGGACAGTGCGCGGCAGTTGCAGGTGCTGGTCACCAGCTATGTGTTGTGGGCGGTGTCGTTGCCGGTAGCGTTCAGCATCCTGACCATCCTGATCCTGCGCATGGTCCTGCATAAGCTGCCGCCGGCGCACATGGCCGCGTCGAGCTGGCTGGCGCTGGGGCCGATCGGCACCGGAGCGCTGGGCATGTTGCTGCTCGGTGGCGATGCGCCAGCGATCTTCGCCGCCAACGGGCTGGCCGGCTTCGGCGAAACCGCGCGCGGGCTGGGGCTGATCGCCGGGATGGTGCTGTGGGGGTGCGGGTTCTGGTGGTTGCTCACGGCCGTGCTGATCACCCTCAAGCATGTGCATCAGGGCATGCCGTTCAATTTGGGCTGGTGGGGCTTCACCTTTCCGCTGGGGGTGTATGCGCTGGCGACCCTGAGGCTCGGGGCGTGGCTGGAATTGGGGTTCTTCAAGGGCATGGGCGCGCTGCTGGTGGTGGCGCTGGTGGGGTTGTGGGCTCTGGTGGGTTGGCGAACCTTGTGCGGGGCCTGGCGGGGGGAGCTGTTTTTTTCTCCCTGCATCAAACAGGCTTGAGGGCCCCATCGCTGGCAAGCCAGCTCCCACAAGGTTCGCGGTGCATGCGATCCCTGTGGGAGCTGGCTTGCCAGCGATGAGGCCCCCGGGGCTGGCCGCAGGGAAGGCTTATCCGGCAAAGTGTGGCTTTTCCCGATTTCGGCGCCTCAAATAACCAACGCCCCGAACAGGTACATGGACGATGAGCCACACCTCGCAGTTCGCCTTGCTGAAGAAGCGCCGCTTCTTGCCTTTCTTCATTACCCAGTCGCTGGGTGCCTTCAACGACAACCTGTACAAGCAGTCGCTGATCCTGGCGATCCTCTACAAGTTGAGCCTGGGCGGCGATGGCTCGATGCTGGTCAACCTCTGCGCCTTGCTGTTCATCCTGCCGTTCTTCCTGTTCTCGGCCCTGGCCGGACAGTTCGGCGAAAAGTTTGCCAAGGACGCGCTGATCCGCACCATCAAGCTGGCCGAGGTGGTGATCATGGCCATCGGCGCCGTGGGCTTTATCTTCAACCAGCTGTGGCTGCTGCTCCTGGCGCTGTTCGCCATGGGTACCCACTCGGCGCTGTTCGGCCCGGTCAAGTATTCGATCCTGCCCCAGGCCTTGCGCGAAGAAGAGCTGGTCGGCGGCAACGGCCTGGTGGAAATGGGCACCTTCCTGGCGATCCTCGCCGGTACCATCGCCGCCGGGGTGATGATGTCCACCTCGGAATATGCCCCGGTGGTGGCCTGCGGCATCGTTCTTACCGCCGCGCTCGGCTATCTCGCCAGCCGCTTCATTCCACGCGCCGCCGCCGCGTCGCCGCAGCTCAAGCTGCAATGGAACATCTTCTCGCAAACTGCCGCGACCCTGCGCCTGGGCCTGGGCCAGACCCCGGCGGTATCGCGCTCGATCGTCGGCAACTCGTGGTTCTGGTTCGTCGGGGCGATCTACCTGACCCAGATCCCGGAGTACGCCAAGCTGTGGATGCATGGCGATGAAACCGTGGTCACCCTGATCCTGACCCTGTTCTCGGTGGGCATCGCCCTCGGCTCGCTGCTCTGCGAACGCCTGAGCGGACGCAAGGTGGAGATCGGTTTGGTGCCGTTCGGCTCCTTCGGCCTGACCCTGTTCGGCCTGCTCTGGTGGTGGCACTCCGGGGACATCCCGGCAGCCGCCGCGCCATATGACTGGCTGGCGCTGCTGGAGATGAGCAACGCCTGGTGGATCCTGCTGTCGATCGTCGGTCTCGGGGTATTCGGCGGCTTCTATATCGTGCCGCTGTATGCCCTGATCCAGGCGCGCACCGCCGAGGACCAGCGCGCCCGGGTGATCGCTGCGAACAACATCCTCAATGCGCTGTTCATGGTGGTTTCGGCCATCTTCACCATGCTCTTGCTGGGCGTCGCCGGGCTGGAGATTCCCCAGCTGTTCCTGGTGGTGTCGTTGCTGAACATCGCGGTGAACGCCTACATCTTCAAGATCGTCCCCGAATTCAGCATGCGCTTCATGATCTGGCTGTTGAGCCATTCCATGTACCGGGTCAAGCACCGCGACCTGGAGCGCATCCCCGACGAGGGCGCGGCGCTGCTGGTGTGCAACCACGTGTCCTTCGTCGATGCGCTGCTGATCGCCGGGGCCGTGCGACGGCCGATGCGTTTCGTCATGTACTACAAGATCTACAACCTGCCGGTGCTCAACTTCATCTTCCGCACCGCCGGGGCCATCCCGATTGCCGGGCGCAACGAGGACCGCGCCACCTTCGACCAGGCCTTCGAGCGGATTGCCGCGTATCTGGAGGAAGGCGAGCTGGTCTGCATCTTCCCGGAAGGCAAGCTGACCGGGGATGGCGAGATCGACGAATTCAAGGGCGGGGTCAGGCTGATCCTCGAACGCACCCCGGTGCCGGTGATTCCACTGGCGTTGCAGGGCTTGTGGGGCAGTTTCTTCAGTCGCGATCCGGCCAAGGGCTTTTTCCGCCGTTTCTGGTCGCGGGTGACCCTAGTGGCCGGCGATGCGATTCCCAGTGAGGAAGCGCAGCCGGCGCTGTTGCGTGAAAGGGTCGGGGCGCTGCGCGGAGAGGTTCGCTAGCTGGCGCTGACCTTGAGGCCGATCAGGCCGGCGATGATCAGCGCCACGCTGGCCAGGCGCACCAGGGCCATGGATTCGCCGAACAGGATGACCCCGGCGATCACCGTGCCGACGGCACCGACGCCGGTCCAGATGGCATAGGCGGTGCCCAGCGGCAGTTCCTTCATGGCCAGGCCGAGCAGGCCCAGGCTGATGGCCATGGCGGCGATGGTCAGGACGGTGGGGAGAGGGCGGGTAAAGCCGTCGGTGTATTTCAGGCCGACGGCCCAGCCGACTTCGAAAAGGCCGGCGCAAAACAGGATGATCCAGGACATGTTCGATACTCCATCAGTGTGATGGGGCCGTCCCCGGGCGTTCACGCGTTGCGTCGCGAGGCCGTCCTCGCTGTGCGCGCTATGGTGCACCGTTCTGGTGCCTGGAGCAAATATCCAAGGATCACATCTAATCCTGTGGGAGCTGGCTTGCCAGCGATAGCGGCAGTGAATTCACCATCGCAATCGCTGGCAAGCCAGCTCCCACAGGTTTATTCAGTGTCCTCGGGAGTGGCGCAAGGCCGTCAGATCCCCTGCGGAATCTCTTCCCCACCCAGCGCCTCGAACAGCGCCGGGAGGAATTCGGTGAAGGTCAGCATCATCAGGGTGAAGCTGGCATCCAGCTGGCCCAGCGCTTCCTCGCCGCCGTCTTCCTCGGCCTGGTCCTGCAGCAGTTCCTCGAACTTCAGGCGCTTGATCACCGTCTTGTCGTCGAGCACGAACGACAGCTTGTCCTGCCAGGCCAGGGCCAGTTGGGTGACCTGCTTGCCGGTGCCCAGGTGCATCTGGATTTCTTCGCTGGTCAGGTCCTGGCGCTTGCAGCGCACGATGCCACCGTCTTCGTGGGTGTCGCGCAGTTCGCATTCGTCCAGCACGTGGAAGTCCGGGGCAGCCTGCTGGTTCTTCACCCAGTCGGTCATGGTCGCGCTTGGTGCAATCTTCACGGTCACCGGACGCACCGGCAGCGAACCCATCACTTCACGCAGGGTCGAGAGCAGGTCTTCGGCACGCTTGGCGCTGGCCGAGTTGACCAGGATCAGGCCGAGCTTCGGCGCGATGGCGGCGAAGATCATTGCCCGGCGAATGAAGGCCCGGGGCAGGAAGGCCTGGACGATCTCGTCCTTGATCTGGTCGCGTTCCTTTTTGTAGACCTTGCGCATCTGCTCGGCCTCGATCTCCTCGACCTTCTCCTTGACCGCGTCGCGCACGACGCTGCCTGGCAGGATGCGCTCTTCCTTGCGCGCGGCGATCAGCAGGAAGTCACCGCTGACATGCACCAGGGGAGCGTCCTCGCCTTTGCCGAACGGAGCGACGAAGCCATAGGTGGTCAACTCCTGGCTGGCGCACGGGCGGGCGGGCTTGCTGGCCAGTGCGGTTTCCAGTGCTTCGGCATCGAACGGAATGTCCTGGGTCAGGCGGTAGCTCAGCAGGTTTTTGAACCACATGGGGCGGATCTCTCCTCTCTATATAAGGGGGGCATTATTCTCCGGCGGACGCTTCCAGGCCAAGTCCGCTAAGTCGTTGGAACGCCTGAAAATTTTTTTTCAAAAAGTGCTTTACAGACCTTGGGGTGCTCCGTAGAATGCGCGCCACACCGAGACGATGGGTGATTAGCTCAGCCGGGAGAGCATCTGCCTTACAAGCAGAGGGTCGGCGGTTCGATCCCGTCATCACCCACCACTTCTCAGTGTTACGCGCAGCGGTAGTTCAGTCGGTTAGAATACCGGCCTGTCACGCCGGGGGTCGCGGGTTCGAGTCCCGTCCGCTGCGCCATATTCAACTTCCAGGGCCCACTGAACACCCGGAAGTTACAAAAAAAGCGACCTTAGGGTCGCTTTTTTTGTTTCCGTCGTTCGTCCAGAATCAAACCAGCGCGCTGGTGTCACTTGCCAGCACCTTTTCTGAGCAAGAGATCGACCATGCAGGACGCCAGTATTTCCTCCGCCCCGTTGCTGGGCATTGACCTCGGTACCACCAACAGCCTGATTGCCGTCTGGCAGGAAGGTCGTGCCCAACTCATTCCCAACGCCCTCGGCGAGGTGCTGACCCCGTCGGCGGTCAGTGTCGACGAAGACGGCAGCATCCTGGTCGGCCGCGCCGCCCGTTCGCGCCTGACTACCCACCCCGAGCGCAGCGCCGCAGCGTTCAAGCGTTTCATGGGCAGCGACAAGCGCTTCGAGCTGGGCGGCCAGTCGTTCAGCCCGGAAGAGCTCTCGGCCCTGGTGCTGGGCGCGCTGAAACAGGACGCCGAAGCCTTCCTCGGCGTCCCGGTCAACGAGGCCGTCATCTCCGTTCCGGCCTATTTCAGCGATGAGCAGCGCAAACGCACGGTTTTCGCCGCCGAGCTGGCGGGCCTCAAGGTGCAGCGCCTGATCAACGAACCGACCGCCGCGGCCATGGCCTACGGCCTGCACGAGCAGAAGTTCGAACGCACGCTGATCTTCGACCTGGGCGGCGGCACCTTTGACGTCACCGTGCTGGAGTATTCCCTGCCGCTGATCGAGGTGCATGCCTCCACCGGCGACAACTTCCTCGGTGGCGAAGATTTCACTGCCGCCTTGCTGCAGGCCTGCCTGAAGGACTGGCAGCTCGATATCGCGAAGATCGAGCCCCAGGCCCTGGCCACCCTGTGCGATGCCCTTGAACAGCTCAAGTGCCGCCTGGCCCAAGGCCCGCAGTCACTGAGCTGGAAAGGCGCGGGCGAGCTGCGCGAATGGCGACTGGACGAAAGCCGTGCCCAGTCGATCTGGGAACCACTGCTGGCGCGCCTGCGCGCACCGATCGAGCAGGCCTTGCGTGATGCCCGCCTGAGCCCGCGGGACCTCGACAGCCTGGTGCTGGTCGGTGGTGCCACGCGCATGCCGGCGGTGCAGCAGATGGTTGCCACGTTATTCGGGCGCCTGCCGTACCGGCACCTCGACCCGGATACCATCGTCGCCCTCGGCGCTGCCAGCCAGGCAGCCTGCAAGGCGCGGGACGCGGCCATCGAGGAGCTGATCCTGACCGACGTGTGCCCCTATACCCTGGGTATCTCGACCACCCGTGGCGAGGATGTGCGCGGCGCCTTCTCGCCGATCATCGAGCGCAATACGGTGATCCCCACCTCAAAGGTACAGCGCTTCTACAGCACCCACCCCGAGCAGAAGGTGATCCGCATCGAGGTGTACCAGGGTGAGCGTCCGTGGGTGCGCGACAACATCTTCATCGATGCCTTCGAGGTGCAGTTGCCCCAGGTCGGGCGCCAGCAGGACCTCGACGTGCGCTTCAGCTATGACATCAACGGCTTGCTGGAAGTGGACGTGACGTTGCTGGAAACCGGCGAGCGCCACAGCCACAGTATCGACCGCAGCCCCACCGGGCTCGACGAGCAGGCCCGGGCCAACAGCCGCGCGCGCCTCGCCGCATTGAAGATCCACCCCCGCGACACCTTGCCCAACCGCGCCCTCACGGCCCGTCTTGAGCGGGCCTGGATGCACAGCCTGGGCGAGGAGCGCGAGCGTATCGGCGCCTGGCTGGACGAGTTCAATGCGGTACTCGCCAGCCAGCGCGGCGAAGAGATCACCAGCCGTCGCCAGGCTCTAACACGCTTGCTGGACGAGCTCGGCGCTTAGGTTTCAACTGGCGCAGCAGCGCTTGCAGACCACCGGTCGGCGCTGCCTGTCCGTCGCCCGGCCGCCCGAAGCGGTTGGGCAGGACATCGCTGGGCAGCACCAGCAACGCCAGCATGTACAGCGGGATCAGCACCGGGAAGATCACCATGGCAATCCACAGCCACAGTGGCTGTTCGCGGTCCCGCAGGCGGCGTACCCAGGTGCCCAGCCCGGCGCCGATGAAGAACAGCGCGGCAAGCACATGCAGCTCGCTGGGCATCCAAGCAATGCTCGCCAGCAGTCCGGCGCAGAGCCCCATCATCAGGCCATAGCTGCGCCGGCCCAGGCGCCGGTCGATACGCCAGAACTGCCAGGGCGCGACAGCGGCAACCGGGGTCTTGAGCGCCATCAGGCGCTCGGCCAGCGCCAGCACCGCCGTCAGCGCCAGGCGCAGGCCGTTGCCGTTGGCCGGGTCATCCTTGCTCATCTGCAAGGTCGCCAAGGCGCGGGACGCCGGCCAGGCACTGTCCACGGCGGCCATTTTCTCCAGGGCATCCAGGGCCAGGTAGAAGGCATCGCTGTCGATGCCCTGGCGCTCCAGGACCTTGCGCGCTGGCCGCTGGATCTTGCGCTTGGGCAGGTACTGGCGGAATTTCTCGCACCACGGGTCGTCGTCGGCCACGCTCTTCATCTGTTCGAGCAGGTAGCCACGATCCTCATCGCTGAGCTCCGGGTCGAGGAACAGGGCGCCGAGGAACAGGGTCATGCTGTAGCGGTCGCCGGCGAAGGCTTCACGGTCATTGGCGAAGGTCTTGATCAGCAGCGCCGGGCGCGGCAGGTGTTCGCCGGCCATCACGCTGTCGAGCGTGCAGAGTTCATCGGCGAGCAGTGCCTGGACCGGGTTGGCGTGGTCGAGCTGGCTCAGCAGCGCTTCGACCGGCGTCCCTGACGCCAGCCATTGCCCGAGCAGATCGCGGGTTGCGGCAAACGGATGCCCGGCCGGGTAGTCGAGGTTGCGCAGCATCGACGGGCTGATCAGGCCCAGCCAGCGTTCGGGTTTTTCCAGCAGGGCGAGGATGAACAGGCCCTGTGCATGCCAGGTCCAGGCTGGCGCCATGTCGTCTTCCGGCGGCAGTTCCAGGCCACGCTTGGCCAGCCGTGCTTGGTGGTCCAGGGCGAAAGGGCGGGGATACATCTGCCGCGGGGCGAACTGCTCGAAGACCCGGTACAGCGCGCGCTGGTCGAAGGCGCGCATGTGTCGCAGCCAGTTGCGGCAGGCGAGGGGGCCGAATTCCTTGCCGAGCGGGCGCGGAAAGTCCGGATAGCGTTCCTCGCTGGCGAGATAGCCGCCCAAGGCCAGGGGCACCGGCGCCTCGGCCAGCCAGCGCAGGCGTTGTGCGGCCTGGCGGCGGAATTCCCTGAGCACCAGTTCCTCGTACAGGTCGGTGCTGACGGGTGCTTCGCTGATTTCCCGCAGCAGCCTCTCGTTACCTCGGGACAGGCCCCAGGCATAACGGTAAAGGCGTTGCAGCGCGGGTTGCGGGTGGTCGTCGAGCAGCAAGGCCAGCAAGTTTGTTTCGCACTCGTCGTCGAGGCGCCAATTGACGAACGCGGCGGCTAAACCGTCCGGTTCCGTGCGCCTGGCGATGTACCAGCGCGACAGCGTCTCCGGCGACTGGGCGAAGCTGCCGAACAGCTGGCCCTGTTCCTCCAGGCCTTGCGGCCAGGCATCGACGTCCTGCTGACGATCGAAGGCCTGGATCAACAGTGGCACGAACTGCGGTTGCTGCCCATGGCACAGCTCGATCAGCCGGCGGGGAGCCTGTGGATGGTGGAACTGCCAATGCAGCATTGCCCAACTGCTGAGCGCCTCGGGAATCCGTTCCAGGATGGTCGCGTGCTGCGCCAGGAGGAACAGCAGATCGATATTCTCCGGATCGGCAGCCTGCTGCCCGGCGCAGCGCTCATACAGGCTCGGGCTGGGTACTTCAGCGATGGCGAACTGCACCATCAGGCGCTGGATCAGCGCATCATCCGCCGGCAACGGCAGGCAGGTATGCAGGTTGGCGAAGCTGGCGTATTCGAACAGCGGACGCTGGTGGAACAGGTACTCGAGGGAGTTGAGGTACCACAGGGTTTCCTGCTGGGCGATCGCTGACCACTGGCCCATCAGGCCGGTGGGGAAGGGGTCGGGTTGCTCCAGATGATCAAGGAAGCCTTCGATCTCCCGTGCGGCCTCGAAGTCCAGGCGCAGCAACTGCTGCGACCAGGCCAGGCGCTTGGCGAGGATGCGCACGCACTCGCGGGAAATCATTCCGCAGCTGCGCACACCTTGCAGCAGCGACCAACTGACGTCCTCGAGGGTTTCCAGCGGCAATTGATCCAGTTGGCGGACGAAGGCCTGCCAGGCCGGCGGGTCGTAGCGCCGGGTGCTGTCTTCGAGCAAGGCGCGGAATTCGTCGAGGATGCCCGGCGCGGCTGCGGGCTCTTCGCGAGGCGTTTGTGGCTCCTCGCGGGCGTGGCGCAGGGCGCTTTCATAGGCTTCGCGCAGGGCCTGGAAACCTTCCGGATCGGTCTCCGGGTGATGTTCCGGCAGGCGTGCGCGGTAGGCGCCGCGAATGGTGTTCTGATCCTTGGTCGGTTCGATGCCAAGGCGGATCCAGCAGCTCATGACCAGTTACCCAAGTCGAGGGAGGCGGGTTGCTCCGGCAGGTTCAGCTCCAGGTGCCAGGGCAGGTCGACCAGCGGCGAGTCGGGGTCGTTGCTCAGGCTGGCAACGATGTGCTGGTTCCAGTGCTCGGAACCCTGGCGCTCCAGTTGTCGGCTGAATTGCTCGTCGGGTAGGTCGGAGCAGGCCCACAGGCCGCGGCCGATCACATAACCCGAGACGTAGGACGACCAGCTGCCGTAGTAATGCCGTGCCCGGGCGGCCAGGCGCCCTTGCAGCCAGAGGCTTTCATCGAAGCTGATCCATTCGTTGCGCAGCCCGCAGCGCAGCAGGAAGCCCATGCGGCCCAGGTCCCAGGATCGGGTGCCGCCGAAGCCGCAATCGAGGAAGGTGCGCGCGGCGTAATCGTGGAGGATGCGCTCGCGCAGGCTCAACTGCTCCAGCAGCGTCTGCCACTCGCCGGGCAGTGCCCGCTGATAGCGCCAGTAGGCGGTATTGAGGTCGGTAGCGTGGCCGTTGTCGGCCATGCGCATGACGATATCCAGCAACTGTTGGCGGGAGTCGACGTTCCACGACTCGCCCAGGTTGATCTTGCTTTCTTCGTCGTAATAGTACGGCGAGGTGTAGCTCGCGCCGTTGAGCGCGGCCATCGGCGCCGACAGGGCATAAAGCCAGCGCTGTTCGATTTCTTCCATGAAGCACTCCGGGGACGGGCAGGAGGCGAATTGTAACCAGGCGTTAGAGACTACGGCCATGTCTGTCGCGCTTTGGTGCGAGGCTCACCAGGACGGTGCAGATTTACGCGGGCCCTTGGGGCCAGTCATGAAGCTTGTGTTCGCCACGGACCCTGTGGGAGCTGGCTTGCCAGCGATAGGGCCAGACCTGAAAACATCGTTGCCCGAGCCGGCCTCATCGCTGGCAAGCCAGCTCCCACAGTCGTCCGCGTTGCTCTGAGTGCCGGCTTGCGAACAATCTGGCGCGCCCCTTGCTTAACCCTGCCTATCAGGCAATCAACGTCGATTGCCCCATTCACGACAAAGGCGCCGTGCTGCTCCCCTGTTCATTCAGGTCGAGCGGCAGGGCGCTTTTTTGTTTTTGCGCGGAAAAGGCAGGGGAGGCGGGATCATGACCAGCACGACGGTGCGCAGTGTCTGTCCATATTGCGGTGTCGGATGCGGCATCGTCATGAGCGTGACCGATAACCAGGTCACCCGGGTCAGCGGAGACAAGCAGCACCCGAGCAATCTCGGCCGGTTGTGCACCAAGGGCCTGACCTGCCACCAACCGCTGCGCGAGTCCGGACGCATGGAATGGGCCTGGCTGCGCGACCAGCGCCAGCGCGATCCGGTGCGTCTCGGTATCGACCAGGCCATCGGGCAGACCGCGCGGCGCCTGCGCGCCATCATCGATACCCACGGCCCCGACGCCGTCGCGCTGTACGTCTCGGGGCAGATGTCCCTGGAAGCCCAGTACCTCGCCAACAAGCTGGTCAAGGGTTACATCCGCAGCCGCCATATCGAATCCAATTCGCGCCTGTGCATGGCCAGTGCCGGGAGTGGCTACAAGCTGTCCCTGGGCGCCGACGGACCGCCGGGCAGCTACGAGGATTTCGACCGGGCCGAGGTCTTTCTGGTGATCGGCGCCAATATGGCCGATTGTCACCCGATTCTCTTCCTGCGCCTGCTCGACCGGCTCAAAGCGGGTGCACGCCTGATCGTGGTCGATCCGCGGCGCAGTGCCAGCGCCGACAAGGCCGACCTGTTCCTCCAGGTTCGTCCCGGCACCGACCTGGCATTGCTCAACGGCCTGCTGCACCTGCTGCTGGAAAACGGCCATACCGACAATGCGTTCATCGAGCGCTACACCGAAGGCTGGGAAGAAATGCCGGCCTTTCTCGCCGACTACGCACCCGCCCGTGTTGCGCAGATCACTGGCCTGGCCGAGGCCGATATCCGCCAGGCGGCGGCCCTGATCGGCGGTGCGAAAGACTGGATGAGCTGCTGGACCATGGGCCTGAACCAGAGCATCCATGGCACCTGGCACAGCAACGCCGTGTGCAACCTGCACCTGGCCACCGGCGCCATTTGCCGCCCGGGGAGCGGCCCTTCTCCCTCACCGGTCAGCCCAACGCCATGGGCGGACGGGAAATGGGCTACATGGGCCCGGGCCTGCCGGGGCAACGTTCGGCGCTGGTCGAAGCCGATCGCCGGTTCATCGAGGCGCTTTGGCGCATCCCCGCCGGCAGCCTGCGTGCCGAGGCGGGCGAAGGCACCGTCGATCTGTTCCGGCAGATGGCAGCGGGGCAGGTCAAGGCCTGCTGGATCATCTGCAGCAACCCGGTGGCCAGCGTCGCCAACCGCCAGACGGTGATCGACGGGCTACAAGCGGCGGAACTGGTCATCAGCCAGGACGCCTTCCTCGACACGGAAACCAACCGCTACGCCGATATCCTCCTGCCGGCCGCCCTGTGGGCCGAATCCGAAGGGGTGATGATCAATTCCGAGCGCAACCTGACCCTTGCCGCCAAGGCGGTCGATGCGCCGGGCGACAGCCTGGCGGACTGGCAGATCATTGCCCGGGTAGCCTGTGCCATGGGCTATGAGGAAGGTTTCAGCTACACCAGCGCCGAGCAGGTCTTCGACGAAATCCGCCAGGCCTGGAACCCGGCCACTGGCTACGACCTGCGCGGTCTGGACTACCCGAAACTGCGCGCAGGGCCGCAACAGTGGCCGTTCGAGCCGGGGCGCGCGACCTCCCGCAGCCCGCTGCGCTACCTGAATGACGGCCTGAGCCAGGCCCTGCGGGAAAACGCAGCGGGTGAGCGCCCGGCAATCAGCTTCCCCACCGCGTCGGGCAAGGCACGTTTCTTCGCTCGTCCCTGGTTGCCGCCTGCCGAATTGCCGGATGAATCCTATCCGCTGGTGCTCAATACCGGACGTGTGCAGCACCAGTGGCACACCCTTACCAAGACCGGCAAGGTTGCCAGCCTCAACAGGCTGGATCCGGGGCCCTTCGTTGAAATCCACCCGGCCGACGCAGCCGATCTCGGAATCATCGACAAGGACCAGGTACAGATTCGCTCCCGTCGTGGCCTGGCGGTGCTGCCGGCGCGGATCACTACCCGGGTGATGCCGGGCAACTGCTTTGCGCCGTTTCACTGGAACGATCTGTATGGTGAGCAACTGGCAATCAATGCACTGACTTGCGATGCGGTCGATCCGCTTTCCCTGCAGCCGGCCTTCAAGCACTGCGCCGTAGCCCTGACCCGGGTCGCTGGCGAGCGGATAGATGCCCTGGAGCTGCAACCCGCCGTCACCGAGCCCCCTGACGACCGCCAGCGTCATTTGGTGCTTTGGGCCTCGCAGACCGGCAACAGCCAGACCCTGGCCGAGCGTTGCGCCAGGCATTTGCGGGCGGCTGGCCTGGCGGTGCAACTGGAATGCATGGATGCCGCCCGGCCGGAGCAGGTCGGTGCGGCCGCCAGCCTGCTGTTGATCGCCAGCACCTTCGGCGATGGCGAGGCGCCGGACAGCGGCGTGGCGTTCTGGCAGGCGCTGCAAGGCGAAACCGGGGATTGGACCAGGCGGCCCTACGCGGTGCTGGCGCTGGGTGATTCCAGCTACGACCGGTTCTGTGGCTTCGGGCGCAAGCTGGACCAGCGCCTGGCCGAGCTGGGCGGCCAGCGCATGCTGGAACGGGTGGACTGCGAGCCGGAGTTCGACGAGCCTTTTGCCGCGTGGCTGGCGGCGCTGACGGCCACGCTGGCGCATGGGCAAGCACCGCTGGCGGTCGTCGAGAGCGAGACACCGGTGGTCGGCAAGTACAACCCCGTGCCTGCTCGCCTGCTGGACAACCGCCTGCTCAGCGGGCCGGGTGCCAGCAAGGAAACCCGGCAGATCGTCTTCGACCTGGGCGACAGTGGGCTGAGCTACCAGGCCGGCGATGCCCTCGGTGTGTGGCCGCGCAACTGCCCGGAACTGGTGGATGAATTCCTGCGGCGCACCGGCCTCGATGGTGACGCCCAAGTCGATTGCAAAGGCCGGATGCCGCTGGCCACTGCGCTGGCCGAACGACTGGACATCACCCGCATCACCCCGCGGATCCTGCAGAAGGTCACCGGCCTGCCCACGGACAAGGCTGCGCTCGATGACTGGCTATGGGGGCGGCAACTGGTGGACCTGCTGGCCGAGTTTCCCCTGGCGCTTTCCCTGGACGAGTGGCTGGCGCTGCTCAGGCCCTTGCAGCCGCGCCTGTACTCGATCAGTTCCAGCCCGAGGCGGCATCCGACGCAGGTACACCTGACGATGTCCACCGTACGCTACGGGCAGCGCAAGGGCGTGTGTTCGAGTTTCCTCGCCGACCGCGCACAGGGCCTGCACGTCGACATCTTCCCGCAACCGACGGCCAGCTTCCGTTTGCCGGATAACGACGAGCTGCCGGTGATCATGGTCGGGCCGGGCACCGGCGTCGCGCCGTTTCGTGCTTTTCTCCAGGACCGCGAAGCGCGGCAGGCGCGCGGGCGAAACTGGCTGTTCTTTGGCGAGCAGCACCAGGCGTGCGATTTCTACTACTGGGATGAACTGCTGGCCTGGTGCGAGTCCGGCTTGCTGACCCGGCTGGACACGGCGTTCTCCCGTGACCAGGAACGGAAGATCTACGTGCAGCAGCGCATGCAGGAGCAGGGTGCGGAGTTGTGGCGCTGGTTGCAGGAGGGGGCGTTCTTCTACGTGTGCGGCGATGCTTCGCGGATGGCCAGGGATGTGGATGCGGCGTTGAAGGCGGTGGTAGCGGAGCATGGCGGGATGAGTGTCGATGAGGCTGCCGCGTATGTGGCGCAGATGGGGAAGGACAAGCGGTATCTGCGGGATGTGTATTGATCTCTCGGCCCCCATCGCCGGCAAGCCAGCTCCCACACTGTGGGAGCTGGCTTGCCAGCGATGGGGCCATAAAAGTCACTAAAGAAACATGCTCCAAAACGGTGACTCCCGCACCAGCATGGTTCAGAAAATTCACCCGCTAAACCCTGAAATCCCCGGAAATCAGGCCCTGCCAGCACTTGGCACAGTCCCTGCTTTTACCTTGTTACAACGTCCTGGGTGGTCAACGTCGATCACCGCACCGGACCACAACGATCAAGACCAGGCAAAGGCGCCTGGAGCTTCGGCTCCAGGCGCCTTTTTTTGTGTTTTTTCCGGGGCACGCCCCGCACCGTGAGGAACCGCGCATGAACGCTTTCGCGTCCATCCAACAACGAGAAAAGCTGGTTATCGTCGGCAACGGCATGGTTGGCCATCACTGCGTCGAGCAATTGATCGAACGCGGCGCCCTGGGGCGTTTCGAGGTGCGGGTATTCGGCGAGGAGCGCCAGCGCGCCTATGACCGCGTGCACCTGTCCGAATACTTCGGCGGCAGCGACGCCGAAGCCCTGGCCCTGGGCGACGCCGGCCTGTACGCCGAACACGGTGTGGCCCTGCATCTGCACGAGGCCGTGCTGGAAGTGGACCGCGAGCGCCGCGAAGTGGTGACCAGCGCCGGCCGTTATGCCTACGACCGTCTGATCCTCGCTACCGGGTCCTATCCCTTCGTCCCGCCGATCGAGGGTTCCGAAGGCGCGGCGCGCCTGGTCTATCGCACCCTCGATGACCTCGACAACATCCGTGCCGCCGCCGCCAGCGCCCGGCGCGGGTGGTGGTCGGCGGTGGCCTGCTTGGCCTGGAAGCGGCCAACGCCCTCAAGTCCCTCGGCCTGGAAGCCCATGTGGTGGAATTCGCCCCGCGCCTGATGCCGGTGCAACTGGACGCTGAAGGCGGAGCGGCGCTGCGTGCGCGGATCGAGGCACTTGGGGTCGGTGTGCACCTGTCCCGCGCCACCCAGGCCATCGTTGCAGGCGAGGAGTACCGCTACCGGATGAACTTCGACGGCGGCGAGTTCCTCGAAACCGACCTGATCGTGTTCTCCGCCGGTATCCGCCCCCAGGACGCCCTGGCCCGCGCCTGCGGTCTGGACGTAGCCCCCCGTGGCGGCGTGGTGATCGATGGCGAGTGCCGCAGCAGCGATCCGCAGATCTACGCCATCGGCGAATGCGCGTCGTGGAATGGCAGCGTATTCGGCCTGGTCGCCCCGGGCTACAACATGGCGCGCAACCTGGCGGCGGCCCTGGCCGGGCAACCTTCGGCTGCCTTCGCTGGCGCCGATATGTCGACCAAGCTCAAGCTGCTTGGCGTCGATGTCGGTTCCATCGGCGATGCCCACGGCGCCACCCCGGGCTCGCGCAGCTACCGCTTCATCGACGAGGGCGGCAGCAGCTATCGCCGGCTGGTGCTGGATGCCAGCGGCAAGCGGGTGATCGGCGCAGTGCTGGTGGGTGACAACAGCTACTACGACACCCTGCTGCAATACGCCCAGAACGGCATCGCCGTACCCGCCGATCCTTCGGCGCTGATCCTCCCGCAATCCTCCGGTGCCCCCGCCTTGGGCGCCGATGCCCTGCCGGACAGTGCGACCATCTGCTCCTGCCACAACGTCAGCAAGGGGGCGATCTGCGCCGCCATCGACAGCGGCTGCGGCGACCTCGCGGCGGTCAAGGGCTGCACCAAGGCGGCCAGCGGTTGCGGCGGCTGCGCGGCCTTGCTCAAGCAGGTCTTCGAGCATGAACTGACGGCGCGCGGCGTGGCCGTGGACAAGAGCCTTTGCGAACACTTCGCCTATACCCGCCAGGAGCTTTATGCACTGGTGCGGGTGGAAGGCATCCGCGATTTCGACGAACTGCTCGCCCGCCACGGCAAGGGTCACCTGGGCTGCGACATCTGCAAACCCACGGTCGGCTCGATCCTCGCTTCGTGCTGGAACCAGCCGATCATGGACCCGGCGCTGGTGCCGCTGCAGGACACCAACGACACCTTCATGGCCAACATGCAGAAGAACGGCACCTACTCGGTGGTGCCGCGCATCCCTGGCGGCGAGATCACCCCGGACAAGCTGATCGTGATCGGCGAGGTGGCGAAGAAATACGATCTCTACACCAAGATCACCGGCGGCCAGCGCATCGACCTGTTCGGCGCGCAACTGCACGAACTGCCGCTGATCTGGGAAGAACTGATTGCCGCCGGCTTCGAGACCGGGCATGCCTATGGCAAGTCGACGCGCACGGTGAAGTCCTGCGTGGGCAGCACCTGGTGCCGCTATGGCGTGCAGGACAGCGTGAAGATGGCCCTGCACCTGGAAGACCGCTACAAGGGCCTGCGTTCGCCGCACAAACTCAAGTTCGCCGTGTCCGGCTGCACCCGCGAATGCGCCGAGGCGCAGAGCAAGGACATCGGCGTGATCGCTACCGAAAAGGGCTGGAACCTGTATGTCTGCGGTAATGGCGGCATGCGCCCGCGTCATGCCGAACTGTTCGCCACCGACCTGGATGACGCCACGCTGGTGCGGCTGATCGATCGCTTGCTGATGTTCTACATCCGCACCGCCGACAAGCTGCAGCGCACGTCGGTCTGGCGCGAGAACCTGGAGGGCGGGCTGGACTACCTCAAGCAGGTGATCCTCGACGACAGCCTGGGCCTGGCGGCCGAACTGGAAGCGCAGATGCAGCACGTGGTCGATCGTTATGAGTGCGAATGGGCAAACGCCCTCAAGGACCCGGAAAAGCTCAAGCGTTTCCGTACCTTCGTCAACGACCAGCGGGCCGACCCGGACGTGCACTTCGTCCGCGAACGCGGGCAGCGCCGGCCGATTGCCGCTGCCGAGCTGCACCTGATTCCCGTCACCGAGGAGGTGCTCTGATGAGCCAGACGAATGCTGTTGTTAACTCGCCGGTCGAATGGACGCCGGTCTGTGCCGAAACCGACCTGGTTGCACGTTCCGGGGTAGTGGTCTGGCACCAGGGCGCGCAGGTCGCGCTGTTCTATGTGCCGGGAGCCGAGACCGAGCTGCATGCACTGGACAACCACGATCCGGTTTCCGGGGCCAATGTGATCGGACGGGGGCTGATCGGCAGCCTGAAGGGCGAGCTGGTGGTGGCTTCGCCGTTGTACAAGCAGCATTTCTGCTTGCGCGATGGGCGCTGCCTGGAGGATGAACAACAGGCTTTGCGGGTGTGGCCGGTACGGGTGAATGAGGGGCGGGTGGAAATCGCGGGCTGACATGTAACCGGGTTGCCCCACAGGTACAGCGGTGCTCTCGGGAACACTGGTGAACCTGTGGGAGCTGGCTTGCCAGCGATAGGGCCCTCAAACCCGGCACAAAAATGTCAGGACACAGATACACTCCCACCTCATGAACCTCGACACCCGCATCAAATTCCGCCACCTCCTGTGCTTTCTCGAAATCGCCCGCCAGGGCAGTTTCGCCAAGGCCGCAGATGCCGTGGCCATCACCCAGCCGGCGATTTCCAAGACCCTCAAGGAACTCGAAGACCTGCTCCAGACCCGCCTGTTCGAACGCGGCCGCCAGGGCGTCGAGCTGACCCCGGCCGGCGTGCGTTTCATGCGCTACGCAGGGCCTTGCGTGCAGGCCCTGCGCGAAGGCGTCAGCAGCCTGCGCGGCGAAGAGCACGCGCCGCCGCAGGTCAGGGTCGGCGTGTTGTCCACTGTCGAAAGCCTGCTCATGCCTGAGGTCATCCGCCGCCTGCACCAGCGCCATGCGGCCTTGGTAGTCAGCGTCGCCACCGGCCCCAGTGCCCATCTGCTGGCGCAGTTGCACGTGGGCGAACTGGACCTGGTGATCGGCCGCATGACCGACAGCCCGCAGATCCAGGGCCTGCTGTTCGAACACTTGTACAGCGAGTCGATGTCGCTGGTGGTGCGTCCGGGCCATCCTTTGCTGGCCAGCGACCCGCTGGAGCGCGCGCGCCTTGCCGACTACCCGCTGGTACTGCCGCTGGCCGGCACCACGATCCGCAAGCATGCCGACAGCCTGTTCGTGCAATGCGCCATCGAGCAGCCGCGCCAGCGTCTGGAAACCCTGTCCCCGGCCCTGAGCCGGCGTTATGTGCAGGGCAGCGATGCGGTCTGGGTCGCGCCCCGGGATGCGGTGCGGGTCGATCTCGACCGCGGCGAGCTGCACGAGCTCGACCTGGGCGTCAGCGAACCCGGTGGTTCCGTGGGGATTTGCAGCAACGCGGCCTTGCCCGCCACGCTGCCGGCGCAATGGCTATGTGAAGTGTTGCGCGAAGTTGCAGCACAATACCGGGACGGCGACTACCCGTGAGGCCGGCTGCGACGCGCCTGCTGGCCTGGTGCCGCGCGGTTGCATGAAGAACTGTTCATGGTCCTGAACTTCCGGGGCTTTTCTCGTTCCTATTGCCGGTAGCCATTGGTCGTGGCCGCCTGATATTCTCGCGGCTTTACCCCGATTGCCCCTTTGGCGCATGAACAAGGAAATAGCATGAAACAGCATCGGTTGGCGGCTGCGGTTGCCCTGGTTAGCCTGGTCCTGGCGGGTTGCGATTCGCAGACCAGCGTCGAGCTGAAAACCCCGGCACAGAAAGCCTCCTACGGTATTGGCCTGAACATGGGCAAGAGCCTGGCCCAGGAAGGCATGGACGACCTCGATTCCAAGGCCGTTGCCCAGGGCATCGAAGATGCCATCGGCAAGAAAGAGCAACGCCTGAAGGACGACGAGCTGATCGAAGCCTTCGCCGCGCTGCAGAAGCGTGCCGAAGAGCGCCTGGCCAAGCAGGGCGAAGAGTCCGCTGCCGCAGGCAAGAAATTCCTCGAGGAAAACGGCAAGAAGCCGGGTGTGGTCACCACCGCTTCCGGCCTGCAGTACGAAGTCGTGAAGAAAGCCGACGGCGCCCAGCCCAAGCCTACCGACGTGGTTACCGTCCATTACGAAGGCAAGCTGATCGACGGCAAGGTCTTCGACAGCTCGGTCGAGCGCGGTGCGCCGATCGACCTGCCGGTCAGCGGCGTGATCCCGGGCTGGGTCGAAGGCCTGCAACTGATGCACGTGGGCGAGAAGGTCAAGCTGTTCATCCCGGCTGAACTGGCCTACGGCGCCCAGAGCCCGAGCCCGATGATCCCGGCCAACTCGGTGCTGGTCTTCGATCTGGAACTGCTGGGCATCAAGGACGCTTCCAAGCTGGAAGCTCCTGAAGCCGATGCCGCTCCTGAAGCGCCGGCTGCCGACGCTGCTCCAGCCAAGTAATCTGGCTGTCGCTGTTGTCCAACGCCCCGTAGCCTCACGGCTACGGGGCGTTGTCGTTTTTGCCGGAGGGCCGGAGTAGAGTGGTCGGGGCCGCTGTGACCGGGTTCACAAAAAGTTCCGCAAAACGATTGCGCAGTGACACAAGTGTGTAAAAAACGCCCGATCCGACCCCGGCCCTTGTCTGCCGGGAGCCCCGGACCGGAAACGAGGCTCTGTTCACAAGGTTATCCACAATTAATGTGGATAACCTTCCTGCCACCGCTGATGGAGGTCCCATGAAAGCACCGTGGAATTTCACCCGCTTCCTGCCCCTCGCCGAGCGTCTGCTCAGCCGCGGACGCCTGCCGGCGCTGTTGTTCGCCGTGGCGCGCAAAGGCCCGCGGCTGGGGCAACTGAAGGAGGATGTGCGCCTGCTGCAGGCGCTGTGCGTGGCCTGGTGGCGTGGTGAGTACCGGGCGATCAGTCCGAAGGCGCTGGTGACCATCGTCGCCGGACTGCTGTATTTCGTGAGCCCGCTGGACGCGATTCCGGACTGGTTGCTGGGCGTTGGCATGCTCGACGACATCGCCGTGCTCGGCTGGGTGCTGAAGACCGTGAGCGACGAACTGGACGCCTTCCGCGCCTGGCGCCAGCGCCAGGCGCCGGAAAAGCTGCGGGTGGTCGAGCGCTTGCCGGACACGCCCGAAGCGCTGCGTCTGGAGCAAAACCACAGCTGATTACCGCGGCGTGCTGCAATTCCCCGGATGGCTGGTAATATTATTGGCATAACGATTATGCCTACAGATTACATGCGAGAAGTCCGACAAGGGGGTTGTAATGGCTATTCAGGTTATCAGCCGAGATGGTCAACCCGAGTACGCGGTTGTTCCCTGGGATCAATATCAGGCGTTACTCAAGGCGGCAGGGCAACCGGAGGCGGTGTCCGCCGAAGCACAAACCACCACTGAAGCAGCTTCTTCCCCGGCCAGCGTGCCCTCCCTGAGCAGGCTGGCCGTGCTGCGTGAGGCCAAGGGCATTCCTGCCGAGCAACTGGCGCGCAAGGTCGGTATCAGCCCGGCCTACCTGGCGATGATCGAAAGCGGCGAGCGCGTGCCGGATTCGGCGATTCGCCGCAGCCTGGCCTGGGAGCTGGGATTATCCGGCTGGAGCGATCCGTCATGAGCGCCGTACGGATCAGCCGGCAACACTGGGAGGGCTTGCTCGGCGAGCTGGATGTGGCCCGCCGTCAACGCCATCTGCTGACCTACCGCGCGCTGCTGGAGCGTCTGCAACTGCCGAGCCCGGCGATGCAGACCCTCACTGCAGCGCTGGAATACCTGGCGGTGCTGGATGCCCGCGCCGAACAGCCGTTGCGCAGTTCGCTGGTGATCAGCCAGGGGGCGAGCCGCCTGCCACGTACCGGGTTCTTCGAATGCGTGGAGCGGCTGGGACGGTTTTCCGGACCTTCGGACGGCATGGCGGCGGCGTCGTGGCATGCGTCGGAGGTGGTGCGGGTGTTCGAGTATTCCTACCCAGAAGAAGCTTGAGTCTTCGCGGGCCTCATCGCTGGCAAGCCAGCTCCCACAGGGTCAGCGCTGCACGCGGTCACTGTGGGAGCTGGCTTGTCGGACCGCCGCACCGCAGCGATGAGGCCTTTCAGGCCGCCGCAGTATCTATGAGATACACACTGGCCCCTGAACCTCCTTGGCATGATGCTTGGCCTGCGACGCCAGGTCCGCCAGTTGGTCCGCATCCAGTTCGCCGCAGGTTTCCGCACGCAACTGCACCACTCCGATCGACAGCGACAGCAACGGAAACTCCTGGCGCTGCCCGAGCCGGTTGTGGGCAATGAAACATCCCGCCTCCAGGTGCTCGCTGCGGTAGAACCGCCGGCACTGCTGTTCGAAATCCGCCAGCAATACATCCAGGCGCTGCTGCCAATCCTGCGAACTCAAGACCAGCATGAAATCGTCGCCACCGATGTGCCCGACGAAGTCCCGGCTCGGGTCGACCCGTTCGTTCAGGCACTGCGCCAGGCATAGCAACACTTCGTCACCGCGGGCGTAGCCGTAGATATCGTTGAACGGTTTGAAACTGTCGATATCGACATAGCAGATCGCCGCCTGGCGCCGCTGTTGCAGCAACCGCGCCAGGCATTGCTGGATCGGCACGTTGCCCGGCAGCAGGGTCAGCGGGTTGGCGTAGCGGGCCTGCTGGATCTTCTGCTCGGTGATCAGTTTCAGCACGTCGATGACCCGCCCCAGGCCGACATAGCGTCCCTGGTCGGTGATGATGAAGTCTTCCTCGATACGCTGCCGCGCGCGGCTGGTGAGCAGGCGGCTGACACTTTGCAGCGACTGGCCCAGCTCTACCGCAAGGAAATCCTCGCTCATCAGCCGGCTGACCGGCTTGCGCGCGAAGAGTTCGGTGGCGAAGGGCTTGAGCAGGGCATCGGAGAGCGAATAGCGGTGGACGATGCCACAAGGTCGCTGCTGCTCGTCGAGCACCGCCAGCGAGTTGAGGTTGGCCTGTCGGCGGAACGCTTCCAGCACCAACGGCGTCGCGGTATCGCGGGTGACGGCCGGTTGGTCGATAAGGAGTGCGCCGAGATCGGAGGCTTCGTCGCCAAGCACCGGCAGGCTGTTCAGCATCGAACCGGGAAGCAGCAGCGTGACGTCCTTCGGCGGATGCTCCTGGGGCCGGCAGACTAGGTAACCCTGGACCAGGTCCACGCCCATCTCGGTCAGCACCGCCAGTTCCTCGGGCAGTTCGATGCCCTCGGCAACCACCTTGGCCCGCGATGCCTTGGCGATCTGCAGGATGGACCCGACGAACTCGCGCTTTACCGCATCCAGATGAATGCCGTCGATGAAATGGCGATCGATCTTCACGTAGTCCGGACGCAGTTCCGACCACAGGCGCAGGCTCGAATAGCCGGCGCCGAGGTCATCCAGGGCAATGGAGAATCCCATGTCGCGGTAGTGGTGCAGGGCGTTGTAAAGCAGTTGGAAATCGTCGGTCGGGGTCTGTTCGGTAAGTTCGATGACCACCCGGCTCGCCGGGATTCCAAGGTTCTGCAGCAACTTCAGGGTCAGCCCGGACTGGTACTGCGGTTCGAGCAGCGACTCGGGAGAGACGTTCAGGAACAGCTTGCCTTCCAGTTTCTGCTGGCTGAAACGCCGACAGGCACTTTCCCGGCAGGCGATCTCCAGCTCGGTCAGGCGCCCGGCATGACGGGCCACCGCGAACAGGTTGATCGGTGAATGCAAGGGGCTGTTGGACGGGCCGCGGCTCAGGGCTTCGTAACCCAGGATGCGCCGTTCGGAAAGGCAGACGATGGGCTGGAACAGGCTGTGCAAGCCGCCTTGAGTCAGGATGGAACTCAATGCGCTGAGCTGTTCGGTCATGGTCATCTCGCTGCTACCTTGAAAAAAAGGGACTGGGCGCCGATAGCGCTCAGTCCCTTATTTCACGACAGTTTGATGACTGTTTAATGACGCAATGCTACTCGATCATGGTATTTCGCCATTATCGATTAGCCTTTCTTCAGTGTTTCGCCACCGAGGCGTTGAGGCTCAGGTAGTCCAGCAGGATACGCCCGGTTTCGCTGAGGTAGGCGTCGTCTTCCGGTTTGCTGTCGTCCGGCTCGGCGGGGATCGCATCCTCGTCTTCCTTCTTCAGCTCCTTGAGCGGTTCTTCGCCCTTGGCCTTGCGCCGGGTGTTTTCCAGGGCCAGTTGCTGGTTCTCGATAGCGGTGTGCTTGGCGCGGCGTTCTTCCTCGTTGAGGCTGACGGTCTTCTCGCTCATCAGCTTCTGGGTCAGGGCCAGGCGGTCACGGATGTAGACGAACTCGGCGTCCTTGGCGCTGCGGGCGTCATGGCGAGCCTTGAGCTGGGCCAGGAACGGCTTGAACGGATCGCTGGTCGGCTTGATCGCGGCGCGGATGGTGTCCCAGGGCATGGCCTCGGGCAGTGCGCTTTCGCCGATTTCCTTGGTGTCGATGATCGACGGGTAATCGATGTCGGGCAGTACGCCTTGATGCTGGGTGCTCTGGCCGGAAACCCGGTAGAACTTGGCCATGGTGACCTTGAGCTCGCCGTGATTGAGCGGTTCGAGGTTCTGCACGGTGCCCTTGCCGAAGGTCTGGCCACCGATGATCAGGGCCCGGTGGTAGTCCTGCATGGCGCCGGCAAAGATTTCCGACGCCGAGGCCGACAGGCGATTGACCAGCACCGCCAGCGGGCCACGGTAGAAGGCGCCGGTGGGGTTCTGGTCCTCGAGCACGGCCAGGCGGCCATCGGCGCTGCGGATCAGCACGGTCGGACCACTGTCGATGAACAGGCTGGTCAGCTCCTGGGCTTCCTGCAGCGAACCGCCGCCGTTGTTGCGCAGGTCGATCACCACGCCGTCGACGTTGTCTTTCTTCAGCTCGCCGAGCAGTTTCTTCACGTCCCGCGTGGTGCTCTTGTACTCGGCGTCGCCGGCACGCATGGCCTTGAAGTCCTGGTAGAAGGCCGGCAGTTCGATGATGCCGATCTTGTAGGTGTGGCCGTCCTGCTTGAGCTCCAGCACGGATTTCTTCGCCGCCTGCTCTTCGAGCTTCACCGCTTCGCGGGTGATGGTGACGATCTTGCTGGTCTGGTCGTTCGGCGCGTTGCTCGCCGGAATCACCTCGAGCCGCACCACCGAACCTTTCGGGCCACGGATCTTCTTGACCACTTCATCCAGGCGCCAGCCGATCACGTCGACCATCTCGCCGTCGCCCTGGGCAACCCCGACGATCTTGTCGGCAGGCGCGACCTGCTTGGTCTTGGCGGCCGGGCCGGCGGGTACCAGGCGGACGATCTTGACCTGGTCGTTATCGCTCTGCAGGACGGCGCCGATGCCTTCCAGCGACAGGCTCATGTTGATGTCGAAGTTTTCCGCGTTATCCGGCGACAGGTAGTTGGTGTGCGGGTCGTAGGACTGGGCGAAGGTATTGATGTAGGCCTGGAAGATATCTTCCGAGCGGGTCTGCCCCAGGCGCGCCAGCTGGTTCTTGTAGCGCTTGACCAGCAGTTCCTGGATGGCCTTGGGTTCCTTGCCGGCGATCTTCAGGCGCAGGACCTCGTCCTTCAGGCGTTTGCGCCAGAGGTCGTCCAGCTCGGCACCGGTCTTGATCCAGGGGCGTCCTTGCGGTCAACCAGCAGGGTTTCGTGGGTGGTGAAGTCGATCTTGTCGACGCCCTTGTCCAGCTCGGCCAGGGTGAAGTCCAGACGCGACTTCACCCGGTCCAGGTAGCGCTTGTAGATATCGAAGCCGGGTTCGAGGTTGCCGCTCTTGAGGAAATCGTCGAACTGGGTCTTCCACTTGTCGAATTCGGCGATATCGCTGGCGAGGAAGTAGCTGCGTGCCGGATCCAGCAGCTTGAGGTAGCTGTCGTAGATGATCACCGAGCGGGCGTCGTCCAGCGGCGGCTTGCTGTAGTGACGACGCTTGAGCAGCTCGACGATGTTGACGCTCGCCATCGCCTGGTCGCGGTCGGGCTGAAGCGAGTCCCAGCTGTTGGCCGCCGGGGCGGTGGCAGCAGCCAGGGCATGATCTGCCAGCGGCAGGTTGCCAAGGCCGATCAGCAAGGCGAGGGCGGTGCTGGAGAAGAAGTGCTTCATGCCGATTCGACGCAGGGGCAATTGATAACGCATAGTGGGCCGTCTTTGATTCGCCGGCTCCAAAGAGCCGGGCGCAGAATGCAAAAAGCCTGGAGCTAGCAGCTCCAGGCCCCGTCTGACATCAACTATGGAGGCACTGTGAAGGCATTGCAAGGCGTTGAAGGCCATGTGGAGTGGGTTGAGGCGACAAGTCCAACCTGCGATGTAGGTCAAGTGCGAATCCGGGTTGCCGCCGCGGGCCTCAACCGTGCCGACCTGTTGCAGCGTGCCGGGCTTTATCCGCCGCCGCCCGGGGCCAGCGAGTACCTTGGCCTGGAGTGCTCCGGGGTGATTACCGAGGTGGGGGCCGGGGCGTCCTGGCAGGTGGGTGACCGGGTCTGTGCGCTGCTGGCCGGCGGCGGGATGGCCGAGGAAGTGGTGGTCGATGCGCGCCATGTGCTGCCGGTGCCGGAAGGCCTGAGCCTGCACGAGGCTGCCGCGATTCCCGAAGTGTATGCCACGGCCTGGCTCAACCTGTTCCAGCTCGGAGGCCTGCGCCCGGGCGAGAAGGTGCTGTTGCATGCCGGTGCCAGCGGTGTGGGCTCGGCGGCGATCCAGTTGTGCAAGGCGTTCGGCAGCCCGTGCTGGGTCAGTGTCGGCTCCGCCGATCGCCTGGCCTATTGCGAAAGCCTGGGCGCCATCGGCGGTGTGGTGCGCGGCGTCGATCTCGAGGCACTGAACGACTTCGCGCCCTTCGATGTAGTGCTCGATCCGGTGGGCGCCAGCTACACCGAGCTGAACCTGAAGGTGCTGGGCCGCGACGGGCGCTGGGTGATCATCGGCCTGATGGGTGGACGCGAGGCGAATCTGGACCTGGCCCAGGTGCTGGGCAAGCGTATCCAACTGACCGGCTCGACCTTGCGCAACCGCAGTGACCAGTTCAAGGCCGACCTGCTCAGCGATCTGCACCAGCAGGTGTGGCCGCTGTTCACCGAAGGGCGCCTGAAACCGCAGTTGGTGGGCAGTTATCCGGTGGCGGATGCCCAGGCGGCGTTCGAGGAACTGGCGGGGAACCAGGTTTCCGGGAAGCTGGTGCTGGTGGTTGATCCGAGCCTTGTATGATTTTGAGGGCCTCATCGCTGGCAAGCCAGCTCCCACAAGGTGTGGGAGCTGGCTTGCCAGCGATGAGGCCCTCAAGAACTAAGCATCAGCTCCAGGCCAGAATCGGCCAGCCATTCTTCTCGGCGTGCTCGCGCAGCACTGGATCCGGATTCACCACATGCGGGTGGTCCACCTTCAGCAGCAGCGGCAGATCATTGCGCGAGTCCGAATAGAAACTCGCCCCCTCCAGGTTCTCCTCTTCCTGATCCAGCCACTCCAGCAGCCGGGTGATCTTGCCTTCCCGGTAGGTCAGCACACCCTGGGTGCGCCCGCTGTACACGCCATTGACTACCTCGAGGTCGATGGCCAGGAACTCATCGATCCCCAGCCGCGCCGCGATCGGACCCACCAGGTGGGTGCCCGAGGCCGAGATCACCAGGATCCGGTCGCCCAGGCGCCGGTGCTCGGCGATCGCCCGGCAGGCATCGCTGAAAATAATCGGCTCGATGACGTCCTCGACCCAGGGTTCGACCAGATGCTCGACTTCCTCCGGCGTGCGGCCGGCCACCGGCTCCAGGCTGAAGGCCATGTAGTCCTCCATCGCCAGGTGGCCCTTGCCGTAGGCCTCCATCAACTCATGGTCGCGACGCAGGAACGACGGGCCATCGACCCAGCCCAGGCGGGCCATCTGCTCGCTCCACAGCGAAGCGCAGTCGCCGTGGATCAGGGTTTCGTCCAGATCGAAGATCGCTAAAGCCATAACGCAAAACTCCCGTGCATCCCTACGCGACTTCGCGCAGGGCAGTTGGATCGATCGACAAGGATACCCGTTGCCCGTCCGGATAGAGATCCGCGGACGAGCGATTGAGCACGTCCACCGACAGCTCGACGCCACGGGCCTCGACCCGGTAGCGGATGATATTGCCGAGCAGGCTGTGGCTGCGCACCTGGCCGTCGAGGGCTCCGTCCAGGCTAAGGGCGATGGCTTCCGGGCGGATCGCCAGGCGGCAGCTCACCGGGCGCTCCAGCAGGCGGCTGGCGCTTTCCGCATCGAGCAGGTTGTAGTTGCCGATGAACCCGGCGGCGAAGGCGTCCACCGGCGCGGTGTAGAGGGTTTCGGCGTCGCCGCTCTGGACGATCCGGCCCTGGTTCATCAGGAAGATGCGGTCCGACAGGGTCAGCGCCTCCTCCTGGTCGTGGGTGACGAACACCGTGGTCAGCCCCAGCTCGCGCTGGATGCTGCGGATCTGCTCGCGCAGGTGCTTGCGAATGCGTGCGTCGAGGGCCGACAGCGGTTCGTCGAGCAGCAGCAGGCGCGGGCGCGTCACCAGCGAGCGGGCCAGGGCCACGCGCTGGCATTGGCCGCCGGACAGCTGGTGCGGATAACGCGCGGCGAAGTCCTGCAACTCGACCATGCGCAGGGCTTCCTCCACCCGCGACCGACTGTCCTGGCTGGCGACCTTCTGCATGCGCAGGCCGAAGGCGACGTTCTGCGCCACGGTCATGTTGGGAAACAGCGCATAGCTCTGGAACACCATGCCGATCCCGCGTTTTTGCGGGCTCAGTGGAACCAGGTCGGTGCCGTCGAGGAGGATCCTGCCGCTGTCCACCGGGGTCAAGCCTGCGATGCAGCGCAGCAGGGTCGACTTGCCGCAGCCGGACGGGCCGAGCAGGGTGATGAATTCGCCGCGGGCGATGTCGAAATTGATGTTCTTGAACACCGGGCTGCCGGCGTAGGTCTTTTCCAGGTTCTGGATGCTGACGAAGCTCATTTCAGGTTTTGTCCTTGTTCAGGCGGTTGGCTGCCCAGGTCAGCACCAGCACGAAGAGGAAGTAGGAAATCACCAGGGCACTGTTGAAGTGGCCGCTGCTGTTGCGCATGTTGTTCAGGTACACCTGCAGGGTTTCGTAGCGGGTACCCACCAGCAGGTTGGCGAAGACGAACTCGCCGAAGAGGAAGGAGAACGACAGCAGCAGGGCGACCATCAGGCCCTTGCGCAGGTTCGGCAGCACCACCAGGAACGCCGCCTGCCAGGTGCTGGCGCCGAGCAGTTGGGCGGCATCCATCAGGTCGCGCAGGTTGATGGCCTGGAGGTTGTTGGTGATTGCCCGGTACATGAACGGCAGGGCCACGGTGAAGTAGCAGCCGATCAGGATCCAGGGCGTGCCGACCATGGCCATCGGCCCGGAGCCATAGAGCTGCAGCAGGCCCACCGAGGACACCACCGGCGGCACCGCGAACGGCAGCAGGATGAGGATGTTCATCAGTCCGTCGAGCCTGGGGAAGTGGTAATGCACGACGAACAGCAGCGGCAGGATCAGCAGCACCGACAGGACCAGGGCGCCGACGCAGACCAGCAGGGACTGGGCGAAAGCGGTGAGGAAGCGCGGATCGCTCCACAGCGCCAGGTACCATTTGAAGGTCAGGCCGCTGGGCAGAAGGCTCGCCGACCAACTGGTGGAAATGGAGTAGAGCAGGGTGCCGGCCAGCGGCAGCAGCAGGACAAGGAACAGGGCCCAGACCACCAGCCGGTGGTAGACGGCACTGCGTGCGGGTTCAGCGCGCGACATGGTAGCTCCTCTTCAGCAGCCATTGATGGACCAGGGTCACCAGGGTCATGAGGCCCACCAGGATGATCGCCAGTGCGCTGGCCAGGTTCGGGTCGAGGGAAATATCGCCGGCCACCAGCGCGGCGATGCGGATCGGCAGGACGTTGAAATTGCCGGTGGTCAGCGCGTACACCGTGGCGTAGGCACCGAGGGCGTTGGCCAGGAGGATGACGAAGGTACCCAGCAGGGCCGGCGTCAGCACCGGCAGGCCGATATGCCGCCAGTACTGCCAGGGACTCGCACCGAGCAGGGCGGCGGACTCGCGCCAGTCTTCGCGCAGGGCGTCGAAGGCCGGGTAGAGCAGCAGTACGCCGAGAGGAATCTGGAAATAGGTATAGAGGATGATCAGCCCGGTCTTGGAATACAGGTTGAAATCCTCGATCAGCCCGGCCTGTTTCAGGGCCAGGGTCAGGGCGCCGTTGAAGCCCAGCAGGATGATGAAGGCGAAGGCCAGCGGCACCCCCGAGAAGTTGCTGGTCATGTTGGCGAAGGCATTGACGAAGTCGCGCAGGCGCGAGTCCACCCGTTGCAACGAATAGCTGCCCAGCACCGCCACCAGGATGCCGAACAGGCTCGACCAGAAGCTGATCTCCAGGCTGTGCTGGATGGCCTGGCGATAGAACTTCGAGCCCAGGATCTTGCTGAAGTTGTCCAGGCCCCAGCCGCTTTCGGCTTGCAGGCTGTGGATCGCCACCCAGGCCAGCGGGGCGATCTGGAAGATGATGAAAAACAGGGCGAAGGGCAGCAGGCACAGCAACGCCAGCCATTTGCCGCGGGAAAACGGATTCACGAGAGCAGCTCCCGGCAAAGCGGTTTGTCGTGGGCCACGCCCAGCAACTGGCAGACGGTGCCGCACAGTTCGGTCTGCAGGGGCTTGGCCGTGGGGTCGAGGCTGAAACCGTCGCCGAACACGAACAGCGGTACTTCCCGTTCCTCCGGGAGCAGGCCATTGTGCGAGCGGTCGTTGTTCATGCCGTGGTCGGCGGTCACCAGCACCTGGTAACCCTCGGCGAGCCAGGTGGCCAGGTAGTCGGCCAGGAGGATATCGGCCGAGCGCGCGCTGTTGCGGTACTGGCTGCTGTCCAGGCCATGACGGTGGCCGGCGTCGTCGATGTTCATCGGGTGGATCAGGAGGAAACCGGGGTCGTGCTTGCGCCGCAGGTATTCGGCATCGGCGAACAGGTGCGAGTCCGGGTAATGGTCGGCGTAGTAGAACAGACCGTGCTGGATCGGCAGCTTCGGCGCGTGGGTATGGCGGTCGCGGACCGGGTCGAAGGGCGTGCGGTTGTACAGCTCGCTGACCCAGTGATAGGCCGCGGCGGCAGTGGGCACGCCGGCTTCACGAGCGTAGTGGAAGATGCTGCGCTGGTTCGACAGGCGCGACACCTGGTTGTGCACGATGCCGCTGTCGATCGGCGCAACGCCGGTGAGGATGCATTCGTACAGCGGCCGGGACAGGGCTGGCAGCTCGCACTCCAGGCGATAGAGGGCGGCGCGGTCGGCTTCGACCCAGGCGTGCAGGTGGCCCATGGCATGGTGCGCGACCTGGTGGTTGAGGCCGTCGAGCAGGACCAGGATGACTTTGTGCTTCATGTAGGGCTCCGGAGGACCGTGTGTGCAGCCTTGCGCGGTCCCTGTGGGAGCGGGTTTACCCGCGATTGCGATAGTGAATCCACCGACGCAATCGCGGCGGTTCGGCGGTCCGATGAACCCGCTCCCACACGGTCCCTGCTAAGGCCTCACTCCATCTCGATGATGACCTGCTCCTGCCACTTCTGCGGCAGTGCCTTGGAGGTCGCTTCCCACGCGGCCGCATCCTTGATCGGCTGGGCGGCGCGGTATTGCTCGTTCGGCAGCAGCTTGGCCTGGACGTCAGCCGGCAGCTTCAGGTGCTCGGCACGGATCGGGCGCGCATGGCCGATCGCCAGGTTGGTCTGCCCGGCATCGCTGAAGATGTATTCGCGGGTCAGCTTGGCGGCGTTCGGGTGCTTGGCGTACTTGTTGATGATGGTGGTGTAGCCGGAGATCACCGAGCCATCGGCCGGAATCAGCACTTCGAAGCGCTTGGGATCGATCTGCTCGCGGTAGCTCAGGCCATTGAAGTCCCATACCACGCCCACTTCCACTTCACCCTTTTCCAGGGTCTGGATGGTCGGGTTGGCCAGCGACAGGCGCTTCTGCTGGGCCAGCTTGGTGAACAGTTGCAGGCCCGGCTCGATGTTCTTCTCGTCGCCTTTGTAGGCGATGGCGGCGGCCAGTACGCCATTGGCAGCCTGTGCGGCAGTGCCGACGTCGCCGATGGCGACCTTGTACTTGCCTTTTTCCAGGTCATGCCAGGTTTTCGGCATGTCCTCTTCCTTCACCAGTTGCTTGTTGATGATGAAGGCGATGGTGCCGGTATAGGCCAGTGCCCAGTGCCCGTCCTGGTCCTTCGCCCAGGCCGGGACCTGGTCCCAGGTGCTCGGCTTGTACGGCTGGGTCACGCCCTTGGCCACGGCGATCGGGCCGAAGGCGGCGCCGACGTCGCCGATGTCGGCGCTGGCGTTGTCCTTCTCGGCGTCGAACTTGGCCACTTCCTGGGCCGAGCTCATGTCGGTGTCCATATGCTTGAGGCCGTATTTCTTCGCCAGGTCTTCCCAGGTTCCTTTCCAGTTCGCCCAGGCATCGGGCATGCCCACGCTATTGACGGTGCCTTCCTTGCGGGCGGCGTCCTCCAGGGCCTTGAGGTCGGTGTCGGCGGCCACGGCCGCATGCGACAGGGCAATGCTCGCGCCTAACAGAGAGGCCAGGAAAAGCTGTTTCATCCGAAGCTCCTTAATGGGTGCCTTGCACGACATGAGAGGTTGGGGCGTTGTTGCGTTTCGGTTGGTCTAGGTCAGCAATACCTGAGCCAAGGTAGGCATGTTGCGTGACAGTTTGATGTCGCACAGCCTTGCCGGGCGTTGCCGACCGACTCTGGAAATACAGCGTAGACCACGGTTGAGCGCACGATGGCCTTGGCCTCCAGCCCGGGCGGGAATGACCGTTGGGCGCACTTGTCATCTCAGGTTCATCTGCTTTGCCTAAGCTCAACACGTTTTTCCGGCCAGGCCAGATGCACCCTTGCAGGGCATCGGGTGCGGCTGGACTAGTCCAGAAGGAAGCCCTTGATGCATGCACCGCCGCCCCGTGCCGTTACAGCCATTTGCCATGCCCTGCAGGAGCAGATCGAACACGGCCTGCTCCCGCCCGGAGGCAAGCTGCCGGCTGAACGCAAGCTCAGTGAAGTATTCGATACCACCCGGATTACCCTGCGCGAAGCGCTGGTCCAGCTGGAGGCCCAGGGCCTGATCTACCGCGAGGAGCGGCGAGGCTGGTTCGTCGCCCCGCAACGGCTGACCTACGACCTGATCGAGCGCAGTCACTTCCATGCCATGGTGCGCGAGCAAGGGCGCATCCCGGCTACCGAACTGCTCTCGGCGCGCCTGCAACCGGCGGCCGCGGCGATCTGCGCGCGCCTGAAGCTGCCGCCACTGTCCAGCGTGATCCAGATCTGCCGCCTGCGCCGCATCGACGGGCGTGCGGTGCTCTATGCCGAGCATTACCTGAACCCGGACTACTTTCCCGGCATCCTCGAACACGACCTGGGCCAGTCGCTGACCGAGATCTATGATCGTCACTATGGCATCCGCTACGGGCGGGTGTGCTTCGAGATCCTGCCAACCGCGCTGCCGACCGCGGCGGCCTCGGCATTGAAGGTGTCACCGGGCAGCGCCGGCCTGCATATCACCCGGGTCAACAGCGACCAGACGGGGCGACTGATCGACTGCGACCTCGAGTATTGGCGGCACGATGCGATCCGCATCCGCGCCGATGCGGGCTAGGCCTTTTCGCTACCCTCGGCCGCGGTGCCGCCGGCAGTGGTCAGCACCTGTACCGACAGGCGCGGGGTGGCAAGGTCCAGCCCGGCCTCGTCGAGCTGGCGCTTGAGCGCCAGGTTGAAGGCCCTCGATACCTCCCATTGCTTGATCGGCGCGGTCTTGAAGCGCGCCCGCAGCACCGCCGAGCCGGATTCGAAACTCTCCACGCCCTGCAACTCCAGCGGCGACCAGATATTGCGGCGCTGCAACGGGTCGCTGCGCATCTTCTGGCCGACGTCGCGAATCAGGGCGATGGCCTGGTCGATGCCCATGTTGTAGGGAATGGCGATGCGGAAGATCGCGTAGCCGAACTCCCGGGAGTAGTTCTTGATGCTCTTGATCTCGCTGAACGGGATGGTGTGGACGATGCCGTCGATATCGCGCAGGCGCACGGTGCGGATGGTCAGGCCCTCGACGGTGCCGAGATGGCCACCGACATCGACGTAGTCGTCGATCGCCAGGGAGTCCTCGATGATGATGAACAGGCCGGTGATCAGGTCGGCCACCAGCGATTGCGCGCCGAAACCGATGGCCAGGCCGATGACACCGGCACCCGCCAGCAGCGGGGTGACGTTCATGCCCATGTTCGCCAGGGCGATGATCAGGGCGATGATGGCGATGGTCACGAACAGTACGTTGCGGATCAGCGGCATCATGGTCTGCGCCCGGGCGTTGGCCAGGCCCTTGCGCGAGCGGGTCAGGGCGTGGTGCACGGCGGTATCGGCGAGGATCCACACCAGCCAGGCGGCGATCAGGGTGCCGGCCAGGCCGCCCATGCGGATTGCCACTTCATGGCCTTCGCCTTCGGCGAAGCTGATCAGCGACAGGCCCCAGACCCGCAGGCCCAGTTCGATGAATACCAGCCAGACGCCCAGGTGCACCAGGGTGTAGGCGAAGCTGCGCAGGCGCTCGGCGTACACCGCCTGGCGCCGGTTGTTGCGCTGCTGCCGGAGTGCGTGGCGACGGACCAGGCCGTTGATCACCATGCACAGGATCACCAGCACCGTGCACATCAACGACTGGCGCAGGGCTGTGCTGGTATCACCTGCGGAAACGAAGGTGGCGAACAGCGAGATGCCCACCAGCACCAAGGCCGGCAGGTACCAGAAACTGCCAAGGACTTCGATCGTGTCGCTCAGGGCACGGCGCTTGAGCCGATGGGCCAGCGGCTGGTTGCGGATCAGGTGGGCGATGGGGCGGCGGAAACGCAGGATGAACAGCGCCGTGGACAGGGCCGCGAGGATATTGGCCAGGGTCGCCAGGGCATGGGCCAGGTGGGTGCCGAGGGCCAGGTACAGGCGCGGGTCGTTCATCGCCTCGCCGAAGGCGGCGAAGCTGCCGATCAGCCAGAGCGGGCGGAAGGCCCGGTGCCGCAGGATATGCAGGGCACGGTGGCGGTGCGGGCCGTCGAGCAGGGAGAAGGCGATCACGCAGATGGCCGAGAACAGGGTACCCACCACCAGGGCGTAGGCGATGACCATGGCCATCGATTTGCCCAGCGAGGAGGGCAGGGCGAAGCTCAGGTACACGGTGATGATCAGCGCCACCAGCCAGGGCCCCAGCTTGCGCAGGGCGAAGCGCACCAGGTCCCAGGTGCGGGGATGCTGGGGCAGTTCCTCGGTCAGGCCGAAGCGCACGCGCAAGCGGTGGCTGGCCCAGTTCAAGGCGTAGGCTAGCAGGCTCCACAAGGCGAGGATGGCGATGAAGCCGAACAGCAGCCCCGGCAATTGCTGCACCGGCACTTTCAGCGCCGCGAGTTCGACCCCCGCCAGTTCCATTTCGTCGGCCCAGCGCTTGAACGGGCTAGCGTCGCCGCTGAACTGCTTTTCCAGTTCGGCGAAGGTGCCGCCGATCAGGCCCAGCACGCCCTGCTCAGGGTCCGGCTGGGCCTGGCGGGTGCTGTCGCGGAGCTTCTTCAGGTCGTTGAGCAGGCGCGTGCGTTGCTGGTCGTTTTCCAGCGTGGTGATGACTTCGTCGAGGGATTTGCCCAGGGGTTCGCTGGCCTGGGGCTGGGCCGGCGTGCTGCCGCCGAGCAGGCTCGGCAGGCCGGCGGCCTGGGCCTGGGCAGCGAAGATCAGCAGTAGCAGGGTGAAACAGCGCAAAAGGGCGGACACTGGACGATCAACCTCGAACACAGGTAATCGGCGCAGTGTAGAGCATCCGTCAGTCGAGTTTCTCGAGGATCTTCCAGACCATGATGCCAAGTATGGAAAGCATGCCGAGCCACATCATCAGCACACCGGAATTGTTTTCCCGCTTGTTGAAGCCGATGGTCAACAGAATCAGGCCCGCGAGGACCGGCAGGAACATCGACTGGAACGTGGACAGACTCAAGATCCTTCTCCTTGCTGCGAAAAGTCTGGCTTGAGCATAGGCGCTAAATGACAGCGCGAGGTTGACTGGCGTCACAAAGCGCCGGCTCCGCCAGGGGGGATGCGGCGGGGCAGAGCGCCCCGCCCCGGTTTCATGGCAGCTCGCGGCTGCGATAGAACGCCGTCAACACCTTGACCAGATGGGCCAGGTCCTGGCTGCCGCACAGCTCGCGGATCGAGTGCATGGCGAAGGTCGGCAGGCCGATATCGACGGTGCGCACGCCCAGGTGGCTGGCGGTGATCGGGCCGATGGTCGAGCCGCAACCCATGTCGCTGCGCACCACGAAGCTCTGCACCGGAACTTCCTCGGCCATGCACAGGTGGCGGAAGAACCCGGCGGTTTCGCTGTTGGTGGCGTAGCGCTGGTTGTTGTTGACCTTGATCACCGGGCCGGCGTTGAGCTTGGGACCGTGGTTGCCGTCGTGCTTCTCGGCGTAGTTGGGGTGCACGCCGTGAGCGTTGTCCGCCGAGACCAGCAGCGAGCGCTGGATGGTGCGGACGAACTCGTCGCCGTCCGGCAGCAGGCGGCGCAGGGTCTGTTCCAGCATCGGGCCATCGGCACCGCAGGCCGAGCAGGAGCCGACCTCCTCGTGGTCGTTGCACACCAGCACGCAGGTTTCGTCGCTGTCGGCGTCGAGCAGGGCACGCAGGCCGGCGTAGCAGGACAGCAGGTTGTCGAGGCGCGCGCCGGCGATGAACTCGCCGTGCAGGCCGACCAGGGCTGCGTCCTGGGTGTCGTAGAAGCTCAGTTCGTAATCCAGCACCACATCGGCGTTGAGGCCGTGTTCGCGGGCCAGTTGCTCGGTGAGCAGGGCGCGGAAATCGACGCGCTCGTCACCGGCCACCTGGGCCAGGATCGGCGGCAGCTCGGTCTGCGGGTTGATCGCCCAGCCTTCGTTGGCGGTACGGTTGAGGTGGATCGCCAGGTTGGGGATCACCGCGATGGGCAGCTTGAAGTCCACCAGCGCGCTTTCTACCTTGCCGTCGCGGCGGAAGGTGACGCGGCCGGCCAGCGACAGGTCGCGGTCGAACCAGGGCGCGAGCAGGGCGCCGCCGTAGACTTCCACCCCCAGTTGCCAGAAACCGTGGCGCTGCAGCTCGGGTTGCGGCTTGACCCGCAGGCACGGGCTGTCGGTGTGCGCGCCGACCAGGCGGATGCCGTCCAGCAGCGGCGAATGGCGGCCGAGCTTGATGGCGATGATCGAGGAGTCGTTGCGGGTCAGGTAATACCGACCGCCAGGCACCGTGGCCCAGCTGTCGCGTTCGTCCAGGCGCTGGTAGCCGGCCGCCTCGAGGCGCTGGGCCAGGCTGGCGGTGGCATGGAAGGGCGTGGGAGAGGCTTTGAGGAAATCAATCAGGCCTTGGTTCAGGGCGTCGCGCATAAGTCACTCCAGACAGCAGTGGGCGCGAGTTTAGCGCAGATGGTCTGGGAGCGACATGGCCGGCTCCGAGGGTGATGCTGATGGCCTAATCGCTGGCAAGCCAGCTCCCACAGGCCCGCGTCGTACATACCTTTTGTGGCTGACTCAAACCCCTGTGGGAGCTGGCTTGCCAGCGATCGGGGTCACTTCAGAACGGCGCCGGGCACTCGAACGTGAGGCGCTCGCCCGCCACCGGGTGGGTGAAGCTCAGCATCGAGGCGTGCAGGCACAGCCGCTCATGGGCCGCCAGCGCCTCGGGATTGGCATACAGCCGGTCACCCAGCAATGGATGACCGATCGACAGCATGTGCACGCGCAACTGGTGCGAGCGCCCGGTGATCGGCGTCAGTTCGACCCGGCACCAGTCGCCGCAGCGCTCGACGATGCGCCAGAAGGTCAGGGCATGCTTGCCCTGTTCGTGGTCCACCACGTGCCGCGGCTTGGTGGGCGGGTCGTAGCGCAGCGGCAGGTCGATGCTGCCACTGTCGCGCTCCGGCTGGCCCCAGCACAGGGCGGTATAGGCCTTCTCGGTCTCGCGGTCGTGGAATTGCCGGGACAGTTCGCGGTGGCTGTCGGCGTCGCGGGCAAGCAGGATGATCCCTGAGGTTTCCCAATCCAGTCGGTGGACGATCAGCGCATCGGGGTAGCCGTTTTCCTGCAGACGGGTGATCAGGCAGTCCTTGTTGTCCTCGGCCCGGCCAGGCACGGAGAGCAGCAGGGTTGGCTTGTTGACCACCAGGATGGCGGCATCCTGATGGAGGATCTCGACGTTGGACAGCGGCATTGCGTGTTCTCTGCAAACGCCAACGGCGACGGTCGGCCCCGGGCATGTGCAGCCCGGGCCCGGCCGTCGCCGTGGCAGGTTACCCGCAGACGCTCAGGGGCGTTCGGGCAGGGTGATGTTGAGTTCGAGTATCGAGCAACTGCCCTGGTTCTCCAGCGCCACCTGCACGTCATCGTTGCCGATGTTGACGTACTTGCGGATCACTTCCAGCAGTTCTTTCTGCAGGGCCGGCAGGTAGTCCGGGGTGCTGCGCTGTCCGCGCTCGTGCGCCACGATGATCTGTAGACGCTCTTTCGCAACCGACGCGGAACTCTGTTTTTTGCTGGCACGAAAGAAGTCAAAAAGGTTCATGGTTCAATTGCCTCCAAACAGGCGCTCGAAGAATCCCTTCTTCTGTACGTCGAGGAACCGGTGTTCCACGGTTTTGCCCAGCAGGCGGTCGACAGTGTCGCTGTACGCCTGGCCGGCATCGCTCTGGTCGTCGAGGATGACCGGGACGCCCTGGTTGGAGGCCTTGAGCACGGCCTGGGATTCGGGGATGACACCCAGCAGCGCGACGGAGAGGATTTCCTTGACGTCTTCGACGCCCAGCATCTCGCCCTTGCTCACGCGCTCGGGGTGGTAACGGGTGATCAGCAGGTGTTCCTTGATCGGGTCTTCGTTGCGTTCGGCGCGGCGCGACTTGCTGGCCAGCAGGCCGAGCATGCGGTCGGAGTCGCGTACCGAGGACACTTCAGGGTTGGTCACGACGATGGCTTCGTCGGCGAAGTACATCGCCAGGTGCGCGCCCTTCTCGATGCCGGCCGGGGAGTCGCAGACCACGTAGTCGAAGTTTTCCTTCAGCTCCATCAGGACCTTCTCCACGCCTTCCTGGGTCAGCGCGTCCTTGTCCCGGGTCTGGCTGGCGGCCAGCACGTAGAGGTTCTCCAGGCGCTTGTCCTTGATCAGGGCCTGCTGCAGGTTGGCCTCGTTGTTGACGACGTTGACGAAGTCGTACACCACGCGGCGCTCGCAGCCCATGATCAGGTCGAGGTTACGCAGGCCGACGTCGAAGTCGACGATCACTGTCTTGTGCCCGCGCAGCGCGAGGCCGGTACCGATGGCGGCACTGGTGGTGGTCTTGCCCACACCACCCTTGCCGGAAGTCACCACGAGAATCTTGGCCAAGGTGTATCACCCCTAAAAATGATGAAAAAGGACGCGCGGTCCCTAAATGCAAAAACGGCAACTAACTGACTAAAGTTGCACGGAAAATGGCGGCAGTATCCGTTAAAGGCGGGTGATGTTCAACACGTCCCCGGACAGGCTGACCTGCACGCCGGCCCCCACAGCGGATCGCGGCGCAGGTCTTCGGAGACCTTGTACTGCCCGGCGATCGAAACCAGTTCGGCGGTCATCTGCTGGCAGAAGATCCGTGCCTTGGTGTTGCCCTTGATACCGGCAAGGGCGCGACCGCGCATTGGCCCGTACACATGGATATTGCCATCGGCGAGAAGTTCCGCACCGGGGCTGACCGCCGACACCACGACCAGGTCGCCCCCCTGAGCATAGATCTGTTGGCCGCCGCGTACAGGCGTGGTGATGATCCTGGTCGGGCGCACCGTCGGCTCCGGTGGCGGCGGCGGTGGCGCCGGGGCCGGTTCGGCTTTTTTCGCCGGCTCGGTTTCCACCGGGTCCACCGGGCGCTCGCGGGCGCCGGACGGCGGCAGCACCGGCAGGTCGATAGCGATGGCGGCGGCGATGTCCTCGATGCGGCTGGCACGGATCGCCAGGGTGCGCAGGCCGTGCTGGCGGCAAATGCGCATCATCCCCGGCAGGTCGACGCTGCCTTCGTTGGCCGGCAGCTTGTCCAGCGCCAGCACCAGCGGCGTGTTGCTGAAGAAGTTCGGCGCCTGGGCGACCTTGGCCGCCAACTGCCGGTCGAGACCATCGAGGTCGTTGCGGGCAAGCTCGAGCACGGTGATGGCGAGCATGCTGCCCTTGAGCTGGAACACGGGGGCTGGGTCTGGCGTCTGGCTTTGGCTCATGGTCTGCGTCGAAGCGGCTTTCGTTGCGAAAAGTGCCCAGACTTATAACGAGAACGCCGGTTAGCCGCAACCCGCGCCGAACCGTTGTAGAATGCCCGGCCTTTTTCTTTCCGGAATCTTGAATGGATCGCCCGCGTTTTCGTCCGTACTTCCTGCATCCGCGTTTCTGGCCGCTGTGGCTGGGGCTCGGCCTGCTCTGGCTGATCGTTCAGCTGCCGTACCCGGTTTTGCTGGGGATCGGCCGTGCCCTGGGGGCGGTGATGTACCGCGTGGCCGGAGCGCGCCGGGCGATCGCCGCACGCAACCTGGAGCTGTGCTTCCCGCACTTGCCGTCCGTCGAGCGAACCCGCCTGCTCAAGGAAAATTTCGCTTCCACCGGTATCGCGTTCTTCGAAATGGCCATGAGCTGGTGGTGGCCAAAGGCCCGTTTGGCGCGCTTGGCGCACATCGAGGGGCTGGAGCATCTGCAGGCGGCGCAGCGTGATGGCCAGGGTGCCATCCTGATGGCCCTGCACTTTACCACCCTGGAAATCGGCGCCGCGCTGCTCGGCCAGGTCCACACCATCGACGGCATGTACCGCGAACACAAGAACGCCCTGTTCGACTTCGTCCAGCGCCGTGGCCGCGAGCGGCATAACCTCGATTCCCTGGCGGTGGAGCGCGAGGACGTGCGCGGCATGCTCAAGCTGCTGCGCGCCGGCCGCGCCATCTGGTACGCACCGGACCAGGACTACGGTGCCAAGCAGAGCCTGTTCGTGCCGCTGTTCGGTATCCCGGCGGCGACGGTTACCGCCACCACCAAGTTCGCCCGCCTGGGCCGCGCCCGGGTCATTCCGTTCACCCAGGAGCGCCTGGCCGATGGCAGTGGCTATCGCCTGGTGATCCATCCGCCGCTCGAAGACTTCCCGGGCGAGACCGAGGAAGCCGACTGCCTGCGCATCAACCAGTGGATCGAGCAGGCCCTGCGCGAGTGTCCCGAGCAGTACCTGTGGGCGCACCGGCGCTTCAAGTCGCGGCCGCCGGGCGAACCCAAGCTGTACAAGAAGTAACCCGCTTTTTCCGTCATTCCAGGGAGTGCGTGCATGGCAGCAGAACCGGTCACCGGCTTGATCCTTTCCGGCGGCGGCGCCCGTGCCGCCTACCAGGTGGGGGTTTTGGCGGGCATTGCCGACCTGCTGCCGCAAGGCGCGGCCAACCCCTTTCCGGTGATCGTCGGCACCTCGGCCGGTGCGATCAATGCTGTCACCCTGGCCAGCGGCGCCCTGCATTTCGCCGAGGCGATACGCCGTCTCACCGGCTTCTGGCAGGGCTTTCGCAGCCACCAGGTGTTGCGCAGCGACTGGCCCGGGGTAGTGCGCCAGGCCAGTCGTTTCGTCGGCCACAGCCTGCTTGGCCTGGGGCACCAGGTGCCGGTGGCCCTGCTCGATAGTTCCCCTTTGCGCGGGCTGCTCTCCGAGCATCTGGACCTGAGCGGCATCGGCCATGCCATCGAGCAGCGCCACCTGCGTGCGGTGGCGGTGACTGCCTTCGGCTATGAGTCGGGCCAGGCGGTGACCTTCTACCAGGGGCGCGGCGCCATCGATCCGTGGTTGCGCCATCGTCGTATCGGCTTGCCGACCCGCCTGAGCATCGACCACCTGCTGGCCAGTTCGGCGATCCCGCTGTTGTTCGCGCCGGTCAAGCTGGGCCACGATTACTACGGTGACGGTGCGGTGCGCCAGTCGGCGCCGATCAGCCCGGCGCTGCACCTGGGGGCCAACCGCATCCTGGTGGTGGGCGTCAGCGGCAATCCGCGCGGGCCGGCGGACACCATGCCGCATGCCCGGGTCTACAGCGGCCAGCCGCCCAGCCTGGCGCAGATCGGCGGACATCTGCTCAACAGCACCTTCATCGACAGCCTGGAAGACGACCTGGAGCTGCTCCAGCGACTCAACCACCTCAGCCACCTGGTGCCGCCCCAGGATCATCCCCAGCGCCTCGGCCTGGCGCCGGTCGAGGTGCTGGTGGTGGCGCCCAGCCAGCCGCTGGACGAGATCGCCGCGCGCCATCGCCGCGAACTGCCGCCGGCCTTGCGCATGTTCCTGCGCGGGCCGGGGGCGACCAAAACCAGTGGGGCAGGGGTGCTCAGCTACTTGCTGTTCGAGGCAGGGTATTGCAGCGAACTGATCGAACTGGGGCGGCGGGATGCACTGGCCAAACGCTCGCAGTTGTGCAGTTTCCTGGGGTTGTCTGATCCGGCCTAATCGCTGCGGTGCGGCGGTCCGACAAGCCCCCACAGGCACCCCACCGCTCTTGAGGGCAGTGGTGAACCTGTGGGAGCTGGCTTGCCAGCGATGAGGCCCTGAAGATCACTCAGCTATCTGAAGCTTGCGCGACTCCGTATACACATACCGCACCTTCTCGTACTCGAACGGCGAGTTCATCTGCCCGTAACGGAAGTTGGTGGTATAGCGCTTGTCCACGGCCCGCAGTACCCAGATTTCCGGGTGATCGCTGCTGACTTCCGCGACATTGAGGAAGTTGATCTGGTTTTCCGCGCCATAGTCCACCACCAGCCCGCCGGTATCGCGCAGGTTCGAGGGGCCGAGGATCGGCAACACCACGTACGGCCCGCTCGGCACGCCCCAGACGCCCAAGGTCTGGCCGAAATCCTCGTTCTGCTTGGGCACGCCCATCATGGTTGCCGGGTCCCACAGGCCGAAGACGCCGATGGTGGTGTTCACCAGCAGCCGCGCGGTGATGTCCAGGGAACGCTTGCCCTTGAACTGCAGCAGGCTGTTGAGCAGGTTCGGCACGTCGCCGAGGTTGCTGAAGAAGTTGCTGACCCCGCTGCGCACGAATTGCGGGGTGATATAGCGATAGCCGTTGACCACCGGCAGGAACACCCATTGGTCGAAGCGGTAGTTGAAGTGGTAGACGCGACGGTTCCACGATTCCATCGGGTCGTAGACTTCCAGGGCGTCGAGGGTGGCGCGCTCGAATTCGCGCTGGTCCAGCCCCGGGTTGAATTTCAGTTCCTTCAACGGCTCGGTGAAGCCGTCGGTATCCAGGGCACTGGCCGCAGGCGCGGTTTCGTCGGCGAAGGCCGGGACGGCGGACAGCAGCAGGGCGGTGATCAGCAGACGTTTAACCACGGAAGAACTCCAGCATGGCGTCGCTGTTGACGCGGTAATTGATGTTGCCGCAATGGCCGCCATGGGGGTACAGGGTCAGCCGGTCGCCAAAGGTCTTGCGCAGGAAACCGATATCGCCAGGACCGAGTATCAGGTCGTCGGCGTTGTGCATCACGGCGATCTTCGGCGACTGGCTCAGGTAGTCCTTCAGGGCGTAGAGGCTGACCTGGTCGATCAGTTGCAGCAGGCTGCCGCCATCGGTACGGGCGCGCCACATGGGGATCACCTGCTCGGTGAGGTAGCAGTCGAAGTCGCATTGCAGGGCGCGCTTGAAGAAGGGCGTCAGGCTGCTGCTTTCGGTGATCGGGAATTTCGGCGGGATTATCAGGCCGCGGCGGTTGATCAGGTCCGAGGTAAAGGCGATATCGGCGGCGGAGAAGCGGAACGAACTGCCGATCAGCATGGCCATCTGCTCGTTGCTCAGGTGCTGGCGCGATTGCTGGAAGTCGTAGAGCAGGGCGTCGTTGAGGTCGATATAGCCTTTCTGCTGGAAGTAGCGGGTCAGCTTGGCGAGGATCAACTCGTAGAAGGTGGTATGGCTGGTCACCCCCTTGACCTCGGTCTGCACCAGGCGGTCGAGGTTGGTGATCGAGGTGTACAGGTTCACCGGCGGGTTGAGCAGCAGCACACGCTTGAAATTGAAGCTGCGCCGGGTCTCGTCAAGGTGGGCGACGAACGCCGCGTCGAGGGCGCCGAGGCTGTAGCCGCTGAGGTAGAACTCCTTGACCGCCAGGCGCGGATGCTGGGCGCGCACACCCTGCATGACCCGGTACAGGTCCTCGGCGTCCTCGCTGCTGACGCCGGGCGTGGCGAAGCGCGAGGCGGCGCTCATGAAGTCGTAGCTGGTCGGCGAGGACAGTTGCACGACATGGAAGCCGGCCTTGTAGTACAGGCGCTTGAGGTACTCGTTGATGCTCGAGTTGAAGGGGGCACCGGTACCGGCGATCAGGAAGATCAACGGCGCCTCGTGGTCCTGCCGGGCCAGGCGGTAGGTGAGCTTCTTCACCGGCCAGAAATTGTCCGGCAGGATGAACTCCCGTTCCGGACGCATGTTCAGGGTGTAGTCGCTCTGGGTGATGTCATCGTCGGTGGGCAGCTCGGGACGCAGGTCCGGCGGCGTGGTGGCGATGGTCGCCTCGAAGGGGTTGGTCAGCGGGTAGCCATAGCTGGCGGCATCGATATCCGCCGCCGACGCGGCCGCACACAGCAAAAGGCCACCCAGCAAGGCAGCAAGGCGCAGAGGTCGAAACATGACGGGTCCCCGGAAAAAAGGCAAAAGCACGATGCAGCCTAGGACACTTGCATGACGAAAGAAGTTGCCAAGTGCCACTGTCTTTGTTGCTTCGAATGTTGCCGCGCCTGCTTTGGTCGTTGCAACAATTGGTTCCATTTATCCTGAGGATAAAAGTAGCCCAGGGCCGCGCTTTCGCCTTGCGCCCACGGTTCGAGGGATTATGCTGGCCGGCGATTTTTCTGACTTTGGAGTTCCTGATGTCCCAGCGTTTGCCGTTGATCGCACTGCTGCTGTTCATTCCGGCGTGGCTGGCTGCCAGTTATGCCGTGCGCTACGGCTTCATGGAAGACCCGCAGTGGGTAGGGGTGTGCTCGGCGCAGGTGCAGGTGTGGGAGTGCTCGGTGCGCTCGATGCTGGGGCTGACCATTCATTTCCGGATCCTGGCCTGGATCGGCCTGGGGCTGGCGCTGCTGGCGACCGTGGTACCACGCAAGGCCGGCTGGTGGCTGGCAGTGCTGGCACTGGTGGCGGGGATACCGGCCTTGGTGCTGTACACCGCGAGTATTGCGGTGTTTACGGTGGTGCTGGCGGGGTTGCGGCTGGTTCGGCGGTCTCTGCGGTGAACTTCAGGGCCTCATCGCTGGCAAGCCAGCTCCCACAGGGATCGCGTGCACCGCTGAACCTGTGGGAGCTGGCTTGTCGGACCGCCGCACCGCAGCGATGAGGCCCTCAAGAACTATCGAGTTCTCAGGCAGCGCCACAAGGCAGCAGTCATCACCACACTGACCCCCGCCCAGATCCACGCCTGCTCACTGACCAGCCCTTCGCGATACAACTGCGGCGCGATCCCTGCACCCACGATCAGGGTCAACAACGCCACCTCGGCCCGCGCCACCCTGACCGGCCGCACCAGGTAAACCAGCGCCGGCACCACGAACGCTGCACTCGGGAAGCTCCGGTAGCGCGGATCGAACACCAGCGCCAGCATGCTTACCGCTGCCGCGAAGCCTGCCGCGATCACCCACCAGGCGCCGCGTGCCTCCAGCCAGGCGAACGCCCGCTGGCGCCAGCCGTCCCGTGCCGCCAGGGCCAGTGCGCCATGGGCGAGAACGATCAGGTTCAAGCACGTCAGCAACACCACCCAGGTCCACTCGCCGACGAAACGTGCGTTGGTCCGCGCCAGTTCGCCCCACAACCCGATACTCGCCGCCCCGATCGCCGCCAGCAGCGGCAGCGCCAGGGCATTGCGCGCATTGCGCACTGGCCCGGCCACCAACAAGGTGGCGAAGAACAGCACACCACTGGCGACCAACCACTGCGGCCAGAACGGCAGGTTGCTCACCGGGCCTTCCAGCACGCCCTTGTCCTGGCGATCGGCGTCATACAGGCCCCAGTAACCGCCAACCGCCCCTTCGCTGGCACGCTTCCACGGCTGGTCGAAGGCTTCGATCAGGTTGTAATGCCAGCCATGCTCCTCGGCCATGGCCACGAAGCCACGAATGAAGCGCGCCTCGTTGACCCGGCTCGGTACTGCGGTTTCGCGCTGGCGGCCTTCGCTGGGCCAGCCGGTCTCGCCGATCAGGATGTCCTTGGGGGCGAATTTGTTGCCGAACACCTGGCGGATCTCGCCGACATGGGCCAGGGCATCGTCGATGCCGCGCGGATCATCTTCCCAGTACGGCAGCAAGTGGATGGTCAGGAAGTCCACGGCCGGGGCGATCTGCGGATGCTGCAGCCAGAACTCCCAGACGTCCGCATAGGTCACCGGTACCTGCACCTGGCTTTTCACCTGGCCGATCAACGCAGCCAGGCGGTCGCCGGTGACTTCCTTGCGCAGCAGGGTCTCGTTGCCGACGATCACCGCGCGGACCACGTCCGGGTTGGCGTTGGCCGAGGCGATCAGGGCGCGGATTTCCTTGTCGGTATCCACCGGATTGCCGTTGACCCAGGCCCCGAGCATGACTTTCAACCCATATTTGCGAGCAATGGCCGGGATGTCTTCAAGCCCGGTCATGGAATAGGTGCGAATGCACTCGAAACGCTTCGAAAGCAGCGCCAGGTCGGCATCGATACGCTCCGGACGCAGGGTGAAGGGCTGGTCGAACGGCGACTGGTCCTTGTCGAACGGCGTGTAGGAAGCGCATTGCAGTTTATGCGTGGCGCTGGCGGCGTCAGGCAGCAGCACCGGCTTGCCGAGCCCGTACCAGAGCCCGGCGAGGGCGAGCAGGCCGAGCAGGCAGGCGAACAGGTAGGGCGGCAGCGCAAAGCGGGCAGTCGAGGACATGGAACGATCCGGCTGAGGAAACAAAGCCGCCAATACTACCTGCAAACGCCCGGGGATTTTTCCTTGGCATGCAAAGTTCGGGCGGGTTTTCCCGCAAGCCCGGCGGGCCGGGGCACTGCTGGCCAGCTGATGTCGTTTCTCGGTGTTTCAAGGTCGCTGACGAAACAGGATCGTGGCGGTCCGGGGTTGATGATGGCAGCCATCAGTGCTCCGCTGATGCGATTCCGGTCCCGTTCCTGCTGTAGAGAATCCAGGCGTGAAGGGGGCGCCTTGCACCAGAACAAGACATGGCCCGATCTCTGTCGGGCACGTGACGTCCCGTGAAGTGACTATCTGTTTAAGCGACAAGGGGAAGCTTGATGAAAATGCGACGACTCCTGGGGGCGGGTGCCGCCCTGGTATTGGCGATGAGCGCCGGGCAGGCGATGGCCAAGGAAGTGAGCATCGGCTATGTCGATGGCTGGTCCGACAGTGTGGCGACCACTCATGTGGCGGCCGAGGTCATCAAACAGAAACTGGGCTATGACGTGAAGCTGATGCCCGTGGCGACCGGGATCATGTGGCAGGGCGTGGCCACCGGCAAGCTGGACGCCATGCTTTCCGCCTGGCTGCCGGTCACCCACGGTGAGTACTGGGCCAAGAATAAGGATGAGGTTGTCGATTACGGCCCCAACTTCAAGGACGCCAAGATCGGCCTGATCGTGCCGGAATACGTGAAGGCGCAATCGGTCGCCGACCTCAAGACCGATGACAGCTTCAAGGAAAAGATCGTGGGTATCGACGCCGGCTCCGGGGTGATGCTCAAGACCGACCAGGCGATCAAGGACTACGCGCTGGACGGCTACAAGCTGCAGGCCAGCTCCGGTGCGGCGATGACCGCCGAACTGGGTCGCGCCTATGCCAAGCAGCAATCCATCGCGGTGACCGGCTGGGTGCCGCACTGGATGTTCGCCAAGTGGAAACTGCGCTTCCTCGAAGACCCGAAAGGCGTGTACGGCGCCGCCGAGACCGTCAACAGCATCGGCAGCAAGGAACTGGCGACCAAGGCGCCGGAAGTGGCCGAGTTCCTGAAGAAATTCTCCTGGCAGTCGAAAGACGAGATCGGTGAGGTCATGTTGGCCATTCAAGAGGGCGCAAAACCCGACGCCGCCGCCAAGGACTGGGTTGCCAAGCACCCCGAGCGCGTCGCCGAATGGACCGGCAAATAAGGTCAGAATGATGGCTTGATGCCTCTATCCTGAGCCTCACCAGGGCCGCCCCCGGTTTTTCCGGTGGGCGGCCTTTTGCATTTCCGGGTTGTTACCCATTTCGCAAAAGCCTTTTACATCTAAGACTAAGGTCGTCTGGAGCGCGTTCATGGGCAGCATAAAGTGGTGACGGGTTCTACCTAATCTGTGCTGCGAGGACAAAAACAATGAACGACAGCATTTACCTATCGATACAAAACAGCCCGCGGTTCAAGGAGCTGGTGTCAAAACGGGAACGATTCGCCTGGATTCTCTCGGTGATCATGCTCGGTCTCTACTCTGCTTTCATTCTCCTGATTGCCTATGGCCCGCAAGTACTGGGCGCCAAGATCAGTCCCGGCTCGTCGATCACCTGGGGTATTCCCCTCGGCGTCGGCCTGATCCTGTCGGCTTTCATTCTCACCGGCATCTACGTACGTCGTGCCAACGGTGAGTTCGACGAGCTGAACAACGCAATCCTCAAGGAGGTTCAGCAATGATCCGGCGTGTACTGGCAACCCTGGCCATCGGCGCGTTCGCACCCGCCGTCTGGGCCGCCGACGCCCTCACCGGCGAGGTGCAGAAACAACCGCTGAACGTTGCGGCGATCCTGATGTTCGTCGCCTTCGTCGGTGCCACCCTGTGCATCACCTACTGGGCCTCGAAGAAAAACAATTCGGCGTCCGACTACTACGCCGCCGGCGGCAAGATCACCGGCTTCCAGAACGGCCTGGCGATCGCCGGCGACTACATGTCCGCAGCGTCCTTCCTGGGGATTTCCGCCCTGGTGTTCACCTCCGGCTACGACGGCCTGATCTACTCGATCGGCTTCCTCGTCGGCTGGCCGATCATCCTCTTCCTGATCGCCGAACGCCTGCGCAACCTGGGTAAATACACCTTCGCCGACGTGGCTTCCTACCGCCTCGGCCAGAAGGAAATCCGTACCCTGTCCGCCTCCGGCTCGCTGGTGGTGGTGGCCTTCTACCTGATCGCCCAGATGGTCGGCGCCGGCAAGCTGATCCAGCTGCTGTTCGGCCTCGACTACCACATCGCGGTGATCCTGGTCGGTATCCTGATGTGCCTGTACGTGCTGTTCGGCGGCATGCTGGCGACCACCTGGGTACAGATCATCAAGGCAGTGCTGCTGCTCTCCGGTGCCAGCTTCATGGCGCTGATGGTGATGAAGCACGTCAACTTCGACTTCAGCCAGCTGTTCTCCCAGGCCATTGCCGTGCACCCGAAAGGCGAGGCGATCATGAGCCCCGGCGGCCTGGTGAAGGACCCGATCTCGGCCTTCTCCCTGGGCCTGGCGCTGATGTTCGGTACCGCCGGCCTGCCGCACATCCTGATGCGCTTCTTCACCGTGAGCGACGCCAAGGAAGCACGCAAGTCGGTGTTCTACGCCACTGGCTTCATCGGTTACTTCTACATCCTGACCTTCATCATCGGCTTCGGCGCGATCCTGCTGGTCAGCACCAACCCTGCCTTCAAGGACGCTGCCGGCGCCCTGATCGGCGGCAACAACATGGCGGCGGTGCACCTGGCCGACGCAGTAGGCGGCAGCGTCTTCCTCGGCTTCATCTCGGCCGTGGCCTTCGCCACCATCCTCGCGGTGGTAGCAGGCCTGACCCTGGCCGGTGCCTCGGCGGTGTCCCACGACCTGTACGCCAGCGTCTGGCGCAAAGGCAAGGCCAACGAGAAGGACGAGATCCGCGTTTCGAAGATCACCACCATCGCCCTGGCCGTGCTGGCCATCGGCCTGGGCATTCTCTTCGAAAGCCAGAACATCGCCTTCATGGTCGGCCTGGCGTTCTCCATCGCGGCGAGCTGCAACTTCCCGGTACTGCTGCTCTCGATGTACTGGAAGAAGCTGACCACCCGCGGCGCCATGATCGGCGGCTGGATGGGCCTGATCAGTGCGGTCGCGCTGATGATCCTCGGCCCGACCATCTGGGTGCAGATCCTGCATCACGAGAAGCCGATCTACCCGTACGAATACCCGGCGCTGTTCTCGATGATCATTGCCTTCATCGGTATCTGGTTCTTCTCGATCACCGACAAGTCCAAGGCCGCCGAAGACGAGCGTGCGCTGTTCTTCCCGCAGTTCGTGCGTTCGCAGACCGGCCTGGGCGCCAGTGGTGCGGTTTCCCACTGAGTCCTGAGCGTCAATGAAAAACGGCCCTTCGATGAAGGGCCGTTTTTTTTGCCTGCGATTCAGTCGCGGGTCATATGTAGCCGAGCAATAGCAGGATCAGCAGCACGATCAACACGGTCCCGATGACGCCGGATGGCCCGTAGCCCCAGCTCCTGGAGTGCGGGAAGACCGGCAGGCCGCCGATCAGCAGCAGGATCAGGATGATGATGAGAATTGTGCCCATGACGGATTCCTCTGGTTTCGGTCGGATGGGCAGACCTGCTGGACAGGTCCGCTTACTTAGTGTGATTGCGGGCCTGGGCAGAAAGTTTAATCGGGTCGCTTTTGAGGGCCTCATCGCTGGCAAGCCAGCTCCCACAGGTTCAGCGGCGCACGCGATACCTGTGGGAGCTGCGGTTCGGCGCCCCGACTTGCCAGCGATAGCGCCCGCGAGGTCACCACCATTCAGCAACCTGATACCCCTCGGGCCCCCGCAAACCCTTCGCTACACTGCCCGTCACCATCACGAAACACACAAGGCAGGCGCTATGCAGAACCGCATGATGATCACCGGCGCGGGCTCCGGACTGGGGCGCGAGATCGCCCTGCGCTGGGCGCGCGAAGGCTGGCAACTGGCATTGAGCGACGTTAACGAGGAGGGCCTGAAACAGACCCTGGCCCTGGTTCGTGAAGCCGGCGGCGACGGCTTCACCCAACGCTGCGATGTGCGCGACTACAGCCAGCTGATCGCCTTGGCCCAGGCCTGCGAGGAACACCTGGGCGGCGTCGATGTGATCGTCAACAACGCAGGCGTCGCTTCCGGCGGCTTCTTTGCCGAGCTGTCGCTGGAAGACTGGGACTGGCAGATCGCAATCAACCTGATGGGTGTGGTCAAGGGCTGCAAGGCCTTCCTGCCGTTGCTGGAGCGGAGCAAGGGAAGGATCATCAACATTGCCTCCATGGCCGCCTTGATGCAGGGCCCGGCCATGAGCAACTACAACGTGGCCAAGGCCGGGGTGGTGGCGCTTTCGGAAAGCCTGCTGGTGGAACTGCGCCAGCTCGAAGTCGACGTACATGTGGTCTGCCCGTCGTTCTTCCAGACCAACCTGCTCGACTCCTTCCGCGGCCCGACGCCGGCAATGAAGGCCCAGGTCGGCAAACTGCTGGAAAGCTCGCCGATCAGCGCGGCGGATATCGCCGATTACATCTTCCGGCAGGTCGCCGCTGGCCAGTTCATGATCCTGCCCCACGAACAGGGGCGCATGGCCTGGCACCTCAAGCAACATGACCCGCAGGCGCTCTACGACGAGATGGCCAGCATGGCCGAGAAAATGCGCGCCAAGGGCCGTTCGAGCCAATCCTGAGCCGCACCATCAGGTATCCTCGGCGTTTTGCCAGCTCCGGGGATACCTGTGATCAATTACCTGCTGTTTTTCCTCGCTGCCGTGTTCGAGATCGCCGGGTGCTACGCCTTCTACATGTGGCTGCGGCTCGGCAAGAGCGCCTGGTGGATCGCCCCGGCATTGTTCAGCCTGACCCTGTTCGCCCTGCTGCTGACCCGGGTCGAGGCCGCCTACGCCGGTCGCGCCTATGCCGCCTACGGCGGGATCTACATCGTCACCTCGCTGCTGTGGCTGGCCTTCGTCGAGAAAGGCCGCCCCTTGACCAGCGACTGGCTCGGTGCAGCGCTCTGCGTGCTGGGCGCGACGGTCATCCTGCTGGGCCCGCGGCTGCAGAGTGCGGGCTGATTTGTAGGAAGTTTCAGTAGGTCACTTCCTGCGCTGTTGTAGGGCGGCTCTATTTGTCTGCCAGACCATTGAAGCGGACTACGCCGACAGACAGTCTCCAGATTCACCCGGATATGGAGGATTTGGCGATGCTGGTCATAGGACGCGAGATTGGCGAGGTCATCAACATCGGTAACGACATCAAGCTCAAGGTGATTTCGGTGGACGGCGGTACGGTGCGCTTCGGCATCAGTGCACCGCGCGACGTGGAAATTCACCGTGCCGAAATCTATCGGCGCCTGGCGGAGGAAGCGCAGAAGCAGAAGGCGGGCTGATCAGTCGAACAGCTCCTTGGGGATATCGTGCCTGGCCAGCAATTGGCATTGCTGGCTGTCCATATCGAAGAGGATGAACGCCTGTCCCTTGGCCAATGCCTGGCGTACCCGCAGGACGCGGGTTTCCAGCGGGGTATCGTCGCCGTTGTCGGTGCCGTCGCGGGTGACGAAGTCCTCGATCAGGCGGGTCAGGGTGTCGGCTTCGAGCTGGTCGTAGGGGATGAGCATGGGGCTGGGTCTGCTTTGGATTGATGGCACATGCTACCTGCTTTGTTGCTCTTGAGGGCCTCATCGCTGCGGTGCGGCGGTCCGACAAGCCAGCTCCCACAGGGACTGCATGCACCTGTGGGAGCTGGCTTGCCAGCGATAGGGCCCTCAAGAGCACATCAATCTTTCCTGCCAAGCACCTCATCCACCGTCGGCACCCGGGTATCGCTTTCCATCTGCGCATCATGCTCCAACTGATGACTGAACCTCTCCAGCGAACTCCCCGCCGGGTGTGAATCCGCAGCGAATACAGGCGGGCTCAGCAGATAGGCGCCGAGCAGGCGACTCAATGCCGCGAGGCTATCGATATGGGTCCGCTCGTAGCCGTGGGTCGCGTCGCAGCCGAATGCCAGCAACGCGGTGCGGATATCGTGCCCGGCGGTGATCGCCGAGTGCGCATCGCTGAAGTAATAGCGGAACAGGTCGCGCCGCACCGGCAGGTTGTGCTCGTTGGCCAGATGCAGCAGGTGGCGCGACAGATGGTAGTCATAGGGCCCGGACGAGTCCTGCATCGCCACGCTGACCGCGTGCTCGCTGGAATGCTGCCCCGGCGCGACCGGGGCGATATCGATGCCGACGAATTCGCTGACATCCCAGGGCAGGGCACCCGCCGCGCCGGAGCCGGTTTCCTCGGTGATGGTGAACAGCGGATGACAGTCGATCTCCGGCGTCCGGCCGCTTTCCACCACCGCCTTGAGCGCCGACAGCAGCGCGGCCACGCCGGCCTTGTCGTCCAGGTGGCGGGCGCTGATATGCCCGCTTTCGGTGAACTCGGGCAACGGATCGAACGCGACGAAGTCACCGATATTGATCCCCAGCGATTCGCAGTCGGCCCGGGTCGCGCAATAGGCGTCCAGGCGCACTTCGATGTGCTCCCAGCTCACCGGCATCTGGTCGATGGCGGTATTGAATGCGTGACCGCTGGCCATCAGCGGCAACACGCTGCCGCGCAGCACACCGTTGTCGGTGAACACGCTGACCCGGCTGCCCTCGGCAAAACGGCTCGACCAGCAGCCCACTGCCGCCAGGCCGAGGCGGCCGTTATCCTGCAGGGCGCGCACGCTGGCACCAATGGTGTCGAGGTGCGCGGAGACGGCGCGATCGGGTGAATTCTTGCGGCCCTTGAGGGTGGCGCGGATGGTGCCGCGCCGGGTCAGTTCGAAGGGAATCCCCAGTTCCTCCAGGCGTTCGGCGACATAGCGCACGATGGTGTCGGTAAAACCGGTGGGACTCGGGATCGCCAGCATTTCCAGAAGGACTTTCTGCAGGTACTTCAGGTCCGGTTCGGGTAACGGGGCAGTCATGGATACTCCTGGTGCACGGTTTGGATCAGTTCGTCGTCCGGCTCAGGGGAAACAGCAGGTCGACGAAACGTTCGGCAACGGGTTGCGGTTCGTGGTTGGCCAGGCCTGCGCGTTCGTTGGCCTCGATGAATACATACTCCGGCTGGTCGGCGGCGCGCACCATCAGGTCGAGGCCGACCACCGGGATATCCAGGGCGCGAGCGGCCTGGACCGCGGCCTCGGCCAGGGTCGGGTGCAGGCGCGCGGTAACGTCCTCCAGGCAGCCGCCGGTATGCAGGTTGGCAGTACGCCGCACCGCCAGACGCTGGCCGGCGGGGAGGATGCTGTCGTAGTCGAAGCCGGCGGCCTGGAGCGTGCGCAGGGTTTCCTCATCCTTGGGAATCCGGCTTTCCCCGCCGGTGGCCGCCTGCCGGCGCCGGCTTTGCGCGTCGATCAGGCGCCCGATGCTGTGCTGGCCATCACCGATCACCTGGGCCGGATGACGGATCGCCGCCGCCACCACTTCGAAGCCGATCACCAGGATGCGCAGGTCATGGCCTTCGTGGAAACTCTCCAGCAACACCCGGCTGTCGAAGCGCCGGGCCTGCTCGATGGCTTGGGTGACCTCGTCCAGGGTGGTGAGGTTGACCGCCACGCCATGGCCCTGTTCGCCATCCACCGGCTTGACCACCACCGCGCCGTGGTCCTCCAGAAAGGCCAGGTTGTCGTCGGCGTTGCCCGCCAGTTGCTGCGCCGGTACGTTAAGCCCGGCAGCGGCGAGGGTGCGCTGGGTCAGGCGTTTGTCCTGGCAGAGGGTCATGCTCACGGCCGTGGTCAGGTCGCTCAGCGACTCGCGGCAGCGCACCCGGCGTCCGCCATGGCTGAGGGTGAACAGGCCGCTGTCGGCATCGTCTACCTGAACGTCGATTCCGCGCCGGTAGGCTTCCTCGACGATGATCCGCGCATACGGGTTGAGCCCGTCCTGCGGCCCCGGGCCGAGGAACAGTGGCTGGTTGATGCCGTTCTTGCGCTTGACCGCGAAGGTTGGCAGGTTACGGAAGCCGAGCTTGGTATAGAGCCGCTTGGCCTGGCGGTTGTCATGCAGCACCGAGAGGTCGAGGTAGTTGAGGCCGCGGCTCATGAAATGCTCCACCAGATGACGCACCAGCACCTCGCCCACGCCAGGCCGGGTGGTGTTGGGGTCCACCGCCAGGCACCAGAGGCTGCTGCCACCCTCGGGGTCTTCGAAGGCCTTGAGGTGGTTCAGGCCCATCACGCTGCCGATCACCGCGCCGGTATCCTCGTCCTCTGCCAGCCAATACACCGGACCGCCCAGATGGCGCGGCGTCAGCAGCTCGGTCTTGACCGGCAGCATGCCGCGGGTCTGGTACAGCGTATTGATCGCCTGCCAGTCCTCGTCGCTTTGCGCCCGGCGGATGCGGAAGCCGCGAAACACCCGGCTGGCCGGGCGGTAATCGCTGAACCACAGGCGCAGGGTGTCGGACGGATCGAGGAACAACTGCTGCGGGGCCTGGGCCAGGACCTGCTGTGGTGCGGCGACATACAAGGCGATATCCCGCTCGCCCGGTTGTTCCTCCAGCAGCGCCCGGGCCAGTTGGCCAGGCTCGGCATAGGTATGGCCGATCAGCAGGCGTCCCCAGCCGCAGTGCAGCGAACGCGGCTCTTCATGGGGCTCGCTGCCTTCATCGGCCAGGCGCGCCTGCAGGCGTTCATAGGACGGCACCTGGCCGCGCAGCAGGCGCTGGCCATAGGTGGATGGATGGGCTTTCATCGGTCAGATTCCTTGTTCGCTGAGCCACAGGTTCAGGGCCGCCAGTTGCCACAGTTTCGAACCACGCAGCGGCGTGAGCTGGCCGTGCGGGTCGCTCAGCAGGCGGTCGAGCATTGCCGGGTTGAACAGACCGCGGTCCTGGCTGGGGTCCAGCAGCAGTTCGCGCACCCAATCCAGGGTCGCGCCTTGCAGGTGCTTGAGGCCGGGTACCGGGAAGTAGCCCTTCTTGCGATCGATCACCTCGTTGGGAATGACCAGTCGCGCCGCTTCCTTCAACACCTGCTTGCCGCCGTCCGGCAGCTTGAAGCGCGCCGGAATGCGTGCCGACAGCTCCACCAGGCGGTAATCGAGGAACGGCGTGCGCGCCTCCAGGCCCCAGGCCATGGTCATGTTGTCGACGCGCTTGACCGGGTCGTCCACCAGCATCACCGTGCTGTCCAGGCGCAGCGCCTTGTCCACGGCTTCGCGGGCGCCCGGCTGGGCGAAGTGCTGGCGGACGAAGTCGCCGGCCACGTCGCTGTCCACCAGCCATGGCAACTGCACGGTGTCGCGGTATTCCTCGAAACTGCGGTCGAAGAATGCCGCGCGATACGCCGCCACCGGGTCGGCGGCGCCATCCACCTGCGGGTACCAGTGGTAGCCGGCGAACAGCTCGTCGGCGCCCTGGCCGCTCTGCACCACCTTGCAGTGCTTGGCCACTTCCCGCGACAGCAGGTAGAAGGCGATGCAGTCGTGGCTGACCATCGGCTCGCTCATGGCACGGAAGGCTGCCGGCAACCGGGTGATGATCTCGCGTTCGTCGATGCGCAACTGGTGGTGGCGGGTGCCGTAGTGCCGGGCGATGAGGTCGGAGTACTGGAACTCGTCGCCGCGCTCGCCGCCGGCATCTTCGAAACCGATGGAGAAGGTCGACAGGTCTTCCACGCCGACCTCGCGCAGCAGGCCGACCAGCAAACTGGAATCGACGCCGCCGGACAGCAGCACACCGACATCGACCGCCGCGCGCTGGCGGATGGCCACGGCTTCGCGGGTGCTGTCGAGCACGCGGTCGCGCCAGTCTTCCAGGGTCAGGTCCTGTTCATCGGTGTGTGGTCCGTAGTGCAGGCTCCACCATTGCTGCTGCTGGCTGCGGCCCTGGGCGTCGATGCGCATCCAGGTGGCGGGCGGCAGTTTCTCGATGTTGGCCAGCAGGGTGCGTGGCGCGGGGACCACGGCATGGAAATTCAGGTAGTGATTGAGGGCCACCGGATCCAGCACTGGATCGATATCACCGCCCTTGAGCAGGGCCGGGAGGGTCGAGGCGAAGCGCAGGCGCTCGTTGGTACGCGACAGGTACAGCGGCTTGACGCCGAGGCGGTCGCGGGCGAGGAACAACTGCTGCTTGTCGCGTTCCCAGATGGCCAGGGCGAACATGCCGTTCAGGCGTGGCAGCAATTGCTCGCCCCAGGCGTGATAGCCCTTGAGCAGCACTTCGGTGTCGCCGCCGGAATAGAAGCTGTAGCCGAGGCTTTCCAGCTCGGCGCGCAGTTCCGGGAAGTTGTAGATGGCGCCGTTGAAGGCCAGGGACAGACCCAGTTGCGGGTCGACCATGGGCTGGGCCGAGCCGTCGGACAGGTCCATGATCTTCAGGCGACGGTGGCCGAGGGCGATCGGACCCTGGCTATGGAAGCCCCAGGCATCCGGGCCGCGAGGGGCCAGGTGATGGGTGATCCGCTCGACCGCGGCGAGGTCTGCCGGGCGCGAGGGGGTTGCTACCGGGGTGAAACGAAACTCTCCAGCTAATCCGCACATAAGTCCTTACCGGTTTTGCCGTTGGGGAAAGTGCCCGAACAGGGGGCACTCAAAAACTGACCGGGTGAGGTTGTGGGAGTTTTAGATCGATATGGAATAAGGCCTTGGGTTGGGCCTTGGGCGATGATGGTGTTTCTGAAGGCCCTATCGCTGGCAAGCCAGCTCCCACAGGGGCTGTGGGAGCTGGCTTGCCAGCGATGAGGCCCTCAAGCCTTGCCGCGCTTCAGCTCACGCAACATGAAGCGGTTCGGGTGACAGGCCTCCGCGATGTCCCGCGGCACCGGCAGGGCGTCGCCATTGACCCAGGCCGCCAGCAGTTCACCGCACAGCGGTGCGGTGATCAGGCCCCGCGAGCCATGCCCGCTGTTGATATAGAGCCCCTCCAGCCACGGGCAGGGTTCATCGGGCACCTGCCGCGCATTCTTCGCCAGCGCCGCGTAGGTTTCGGCAAAGGCCGCGGCATCCGCCAGTGGCCCGACCAGTGGCAGGTAATCCGGGCTGGTACAGCGAAACGCCGCCCGGCCTTCCAGGTGCTGCGCATCCAGCCGGTCGATCTCCAGCCGTTCGGCCAGGTCCGGCGAGATTTCCCGCAGCAACTCCAGATTGCTGCGGTGTTCCTCGACGGTCGGCACGGTATCGCTACTGTGGAAATCGAAGCTGGCGCCCAGGGTGTGTTCCCCCTGGCGCGGCGGCGCCACATAGCCGTCGGCGCATACCACCGTATGCAAGGCCCGGCTGGCGGCAGTCACCGGCAATTTGCTGATCTGCCCGCGAATGCGCTTGAGTGGCAGGCCGGCACAGGCTTCGAACTGCCGAATCTCCGCCGCCCCGGCCAGCACTACCACCGGCGCTTCGGCCAGCACTCGCTCGCCGTCCAGCGCCTGCCACAGGCCATCGACCCGGCGCAGTTGCAGCACATTGTGATGGGGCAGCAGCTTCACCTTGGCCTGTTCCGCCTGCCAGCGACACAGCGCCGGAGGATGCACCCAGCCGCCTTCGGGATAGAACAAGCCGCCGGCGGGCAGGGCGACGCCGGCAATGGCTTCGGCCTGCTGGCGATCCAGCCGTTGCAGCAATTCATCGCTGAACGCCCCGGCCAGCTGCGCCTGGCGCTGGTCTTCCTGGTCATCGAATGCCAGTTGCAGTACACCGCAAGCGTCCCAGTCGGTGCCCCGCTGCAGGCGTTCGAGCAGGCGCCGGGTATGGCCGAAACCGCTGACGATCAATTGCGACAACAGCGTGCCATGGGCGGAAAGCTTGAGGTAAAGCACGCCCTGGGGGTTGCCCGAGGCCTCGCTGGCCGGTTGCCCGTGGCGCTCCAGCAGGCTGACCTGCCAACCGCGGGCAGCGAGGCTGGCGGCGCTGGCACAACCGGCCAGCCCGGCACCGACCACCAGTGCATGACGAGGGCCGCCTTGAGGCGCAGGGCGCCGATACCAGGGCGGCAATGCCGCTGGCAGCGCCTGTTGTTCCGGGCCAGCGCTGTACCGCCCGCGCAGGATCTCCCATTTCTTGCCGATCCCCGGGATCCGCTTCATGGTGAAACCCACCGCGATCAGGGCGCGGCGTACCCAGCCGGTGCTGGTGAAGGTGCCGAGGGTGGTCCCCGGCGCCGACAGCCGGCCCAGTTGGGCGAACAGTTCCGGGGTCCACATGTCCGGGTTCTTCGCTGGCGCGAAACCGTCGAGGAACCAGGCGTCGATGCGCCCGTCGAGCTTTTCGAACTGCTCCCGGGCGTCTCCGATCATCAGCGTCAGGCTGACCCGGCCATCCTCGAACAGGAACTGCTGGTAGCCCTCGTGCACCGCCACATAGTGCTCCAGCAGTGCCTGGCCCTGGCTTGCCAATTGCGGCCACAGGGCCAGGGCGCGGGCCAGGTCGCTGCGGGTCAGGGGAAACTTCTCGGCACTGATGAAATGCAGGCGTGCGCCGGTCCGGGCGTGCTTGTCGAACAACTGCCAGGCACAGAGGAAATTCATTCCGGTACCGAACCCGGTCTCGCCGATCACCAGGCACTCGCCGGCAGCCAGCGCGGCGAAGCGCTGGCGCAGGTCGTTCTGCTCGATGAACACGTGGTTGGTTTCCTCCAGGCTCTGGTCCTTGGAGAAATAGATGTCGTCGTACTGCCGCGAATGGGGCGGCCCAGTTCATCCCAGTCGATCTGGGCGTGGCGTGGAGCAGGTGAGTCGGTCATGAAAGGGCTCGGCAACAGCGGAACCGGCATTCTAGCCGATCGCCGAAACGCTGTTTGATCCCGGACAAAACCAGTGGCGATCCGCTAGTCTTGCTTATCCATGAAGGGAGCCTGGTATGTTCGAATCCGCTGAAATCGGTCACTCGATCGACAAAGAAACCTACGACGCCGAAGTGCCCGCGCTACGGGAAGCCTTGCTCGAAGCCCAGTTCGAACTCAAGCAGCAGGCACGCTTCCCGGTGATCGTGCTGATCAACGGCATCGAAGGTGCCGGCAAGGGCGAGACGGTCAAGCTGCTGAACGAATGGATGGACCCGCGGCTGATCGAAGTACGCACCTTCGACCAGCAGACCGACGAAGAACTGGCGCGTCCGCCGGCCTGGCGCTATTGGCGGGCGTTGCCGGCCAAGGGGCGGATGGGCGTGTTCTTCGGTAACTGGTACAGCCAGATGCTCCAGGGCCGGGTCCACGGGCATTTCAAGGACGCCGTGCTGGACCAGGCCATCAGCGGCGCCGAGCGCCTGGAGCAGATGCTCTGCGACGAAGGCGCGCTGATCTTCAAGTTCTGGTTCCACCTGTCCAAGAAGCAGATGAAGGCGCGGCTCAAGGCGCTCAAGGATGACCCGGTGCACCGCTGGCGCATCAGCCCGCTGGACTGGCAGCAATCGGAAACCTACGACCGCTTCGTGCGCTTCGGCGAGCGGGTGATCCGCCGCACCAGCCGCGAGTATGCGCCCTGGCACATCATCGAAGGGTTCGATCCGCATTACCGCAGCCTGGCCGTGGGCAAGCTGCTTCTGGAAGGCCTGCAGAATGCCTTGAAGGCCAAGACCCTCAAGGAGCCGACGCCGATCGCCCCGCTGGGGGCCAGCATTGACGACCGCAGCCTGCTGGAAAGCCTCGACCTCAGCGTCCACCTCGACAAGAACGACTACCAGGAACAGCTGCTGACCGAACAGGCGCGCCTGGCCGGTTTGCTGCGCGACAAGCGCATGAAGCATCACTCGCTGGTGGCCGTTTTCGAAGGCAACGACGCGGCGGGCAAGGGCGGGGCGATCCGCCGGGTGGCGGCAGCACTGGACCCGCGCCAGTACAACATCGTGCCGATCGCCGCACCCACCGAGGAAGAGCGGGCGCACCCGTACCTGTGGCGGTTCTGGCGCCACTTGCCGGCGTTCGGCAAGTTCACCATCTTCGACCGCTCCTGGTATGGCCGGGTGCTGGTGGAGCGGGTCGAGGGCTTCTGCAGCCAGGCCGACTGGATGCGTGCCTACGGCGAGATCAACGATTTCGAAGAGCAGATCAGCAACGCCGGGGTGGTGGTGGTCAAGTTCTGGCTGGCGATCGACCAGCAGACCCAGCTTGAGCGTTTCCAGGAGCGCGAAAACATTCCCTTCAAGCGCTTCAAGATCACCGAGGAAGACTGGCGCAACCGCGACAAATGGGACCTGTATGCCCAGGCGGTCGGGGATATGGTCGACCGCACCAGCACCGAGATCGCGGCCTGGACCCTGGTCGAGGCCAACGACAAGCGCTGGGCGCGGGTGAAGGTGCTGCGCACCATCAACGAAGCGCTGGAGGCGGCGTTCCGCAAGCACAAGAAGTGATGCTTGAAGCTGACACCAAACCCTGTGGGAGCTGGCTTGCCAGTGATTGGCCCGGCCAGACACCCTCATTGCCTGTGCCTGCCTCATCGCCGGCAACGCCGGCTCCCACAGGTTCCCGAACCAGCCGCGGGATTTGGGGCTGGCACTGACCTGTGGGAGCTGGCTTGCCAGCGATAGGGCCAGATCTGACAACATCTTGGTCAGTGCCTGCCTCATCGCTGGCAAGCCAGCTCCCACAGGGTTCTTTTACATCCTGGTGGCCTACGGCGCGTTCGCCGAGGCGCTGGTGCATTGGGAGGCGTCGCGGGTCAGCGACGCTGGCCGCCTGACTCAGCCCTTGCCACCGGCTTCGAGCATTTGCTCGGGACGCACCCACTCATCGAACTGGGCATCGGTGAGATAGCCCAGGGTCAGGGCCGCCTCACGCAGGGTGATGCCTTCGGCATAGGCCTTCTTGGCGATTTCCGCGGCCTTGTCGTAGCCGATATGCGGGTTCAGCGCGGTCACCAGCATCAGCCCACGCTCCAGGTGCGCGGCCATCTGCCGGGAATCCGGCTCGATACCGGCGACGCAATGGCGCTGGAAGTTCTGGCAGCCATCGGCGAGCAGCTCGATGGATTGCAGCAGGTTATGAATGATCACCGGCTTGAACACGTTCAACTGCAAGTGTCCCTGGCTGGCCGCGAAGCCGATGGCAGTGTCGTTGCCCAATACCTGGCAGGCCAGCATCGACAGGGCCTCGCATTGGGTCGGGTTGACCTTGCCAGGCATGATCGAACTGCCCGGCTCGTTGGCCGGCAGGCGTACTTCCGCGAGTCCGGCCCGTGGGCCGGAGCCGAGCAGGCGCAGGTCGTTGGCGATCTTCATCAAGGCCACGGCGAGGGTTTTCAGGCCGCCGGCCAGGGTGGTCAGCGGTTCATGGCCGGCGAGGGCGGCGAACTTGTTCGGTGCGGTGACGAACGGCAAGCCCGACAGCGCGGCGAGTTCCGCCGCGATGGCTTCTGCAAAACCGTGCGGCGCATTGAGCCCGGTGCCCACCGCCGTGCCACCCTGGGCCAGCTCGCACACCGCCGGCAAGGCGCTGCGGATGGCGCGCTGGGCGTAATCCAGCTGGGCCACCCAGGCCGAGACCTCCTGGCCGAAGGTGATGGGCGTGGCGTCCATCATATGGGTGCGTCCGGTTTTCACCAGGTCGGTATGGCGCGCCGACAACTCTGCCAGCCCAGCAGAGAGCTCGGCGATGGCCGGCAGGAGCTTTTCCTGCACGGCTTGCGCCGCGGCGATATGCATCGCCGTAGGGAAGCAGTCGTTGGAACTCTGCGAGCGGTTGACATGGTCGTTGGGGTGTACCGGGTCCTTGCCGCCGCGGCCTTTGCCGGCCAGTTCGTTGGCACGCCCGGCAATCACTTCGTTGACGTTCATGTTGCTCTGGGTGCCGCTGCCGGTCTGCCAGACCACCAGCGGGAACTGGTCGTCATGCTCGCCGTCGAGCACCTCGTCGGCGGCCTGCTCGATCAGCCGGGCGATATCGGCGGGCAGGTCGCCATTGCGGTCGTTGACCCGCGCCGCCGCCTTTTTCACCAGGGCCAGGGCATGCAGCACGGCCAGCGGCATGCGTTCCTTGCCGATGGCGAAGTTGATCAGTGAACGCTGCGTTTGCGCACCCCAGTAGACCTGATCAGGAACTTCGACCGGTCCGAGGCTGTCAGTTTCGATGCGGCTCATGTGTTACCCACTCCTTTGCAAGATGCAAGTTTGACCAGACAGTTTAGGTCTTGATTCACCAGGCCGGTTCCATAGCCCACTCGTCCTATTGAGCGGCTGCGCCCGTCGGCGCAGAATGCTCTACGCTGGAAACACTCACTTACTCTTTTAAGGATTTCCGATGACCCGTCTCCGCGCCCTTTGCACGGCCGTCGCCCTGGTTTGCGCAAGCGGCCAGGTATTCGCTGCCAGTCCGAGCCACAATGCTGCGGCAGAGAAGTTTCTGACCCTGGCCCATGCCGACAAGCTCGGCACGCCGGTGTACATGCAGGTGCAACAGATGTTCGCCCAGCGCTTCGAGCAGACCAAGGCGCCTGCCGCGAAGAAATCCGTGCTCGACAGCTACCAGGCCAAGGCCAACGCCGCGCTGGATAACGCCATCGGCTGGAACAAGCTGAAACCGGACATGGTCAACCTCTATACCAGCACCTTCACCGAGCAGGAGCTCAAGGACCTGGTGGCCTTCTACCAGTCGCCGCTGGGCAAGAAAGTCCTGGAGAAAATGCCGCAGGTGACCCAGCAATCCGCCCAACTGACCCAGCAGAAGCTGGAAAGCGCGGTACCGGTGGTCAACAAGCTGCTGTCGGACATGACCAACGAACTCGACCCGAACGCCGGCAAGGCCGCCGCGCCGGCCAAGAAGCCATAAGCGGAGCCGCCGATGTCGATGCAACAGAAGATCGAACAGAGCCTGTCGGTGCTGGAACCCCGGCACTTGCAGGTGCTGGACGAGAGCCATATGCATAGCCGTGGCACCGAGACCCACTACAAGGCGGTGCTGGTCAGCGAGCAGTTCGAGGGCCTGAACAGCGTCAAGCGGCACCAGAAGGTGTACGCCACCCTCGGCGACCTGATGGGTCAGTTCCATGCCCTGGCGTTGCATACCTACACCCCGCAGGAATGGGAAAAGGTCGGTGTTGCGCCGGCTTCTCCGACCTGCGCCGGAGGCAGCAAGCACTGATTTCACCATCAGGTTTTGGTAAACTCCGCACCCGCGCCGCTTGTCGGCGCGTTTTTATTTGTATTTTCGAACCCGGTCCGCCCTTTGCGAGGGTGACCACTGGAGAGTTGCAAGCATGACCCAATCCATCGTCGTGGCGGCGCTGTACAAGTTCGTCACCCTCGAAGACTACGTCGAACTGCGCGAGCCACTGCTGGCCGCCATGGAAGCCAACGGTGTCAAGGGCACCCTGCTGCTGGCCGAGGAAGGTATCAACGGTACCGTTTCCGCCACCCGCGAAGGCATCGACGGCCTGCTCGCCTGGCTGCGCAACGACCCGCGCCTGGCAGATGTCGACCACAAGGAGTCGTACTGCGACGAGCAGCCGTTCTACCGCACCAAGGTCAAGCTGAAGAAAGAGATCGTTACCCTCGGCGTACCGGGCGTGGACCCTAACAAGGCGGTCGGCACCTACGTCGAGCCGCAGGACTGGAATGCCCTCATCAGCGACCCGGAAGTCCTGTTGATCGATACCCGCAACGACTACGAAGTGGCCATCGGCACCTTCGAGGGTGCCATCGATCCGAAGACCACCACCTTCCGCGAGTTCCCGAGTACATCAAGGCCAACTTCGACCCGGCGCGGCACAAGAAGGTGGCGATGTTCTGCACCGGCGGCATCCGCTGCGAGAAGGCATCGAGCTACATGCTCGGTGAGGGCTTCGAAGAGGTCTATCATCTGAAAGGCGGGATCCTGAAATATCTTGAAGAAGTGCCTCAGGACCAGAGCAAGTGGCAAGGCGACTGCTTCGTTTTCGACAACCGGGTCACCGTGCGTCACGACCTCAGCGAAGGCGACTACGACCAGTGCCATGCGTGCCGCCATCCGGTCAGTGTCGAGGACCGGGCCTCGGAGCACTATTCGCCAGGCATCAGTTGCCCGCATTGCTGGGACAGCCTGAGCGAAAAGACCCGCCGCAGTGCCATCGACCGGCAGAAGCAGATCGAACTGGCCAAGGCCCGCAACCAGCCGCACCCGATCGGGTTCAACTACCGCAAAGCCGAGGTGTGATGCATGACCGCCCGCCTGCTCTATGTGATGGACCCGATGTGCTCCTGGTGCTGGGGGTTCGCGCCGGTGGCTGCGGCCCTGATTGCCCGGGCGCGTGAGGCGGGGGTTGAGACCCGCCTGGTGGTCGGCGGCCTGCGCACCGGCAGCTCGGCGCTGGACGCCTCGACCCGGCGTTATATCCTTGAGCATTGGCAGGCGGTCAACGAGGCGACGGGGCAGCCGTTCCTGCTTGATGGCGCCATGCCCGACGGCTTCGTCTACGACACCGAGCCGGCCTGCCGCGCCCTGGTGACCGCGCGCAGCCTGGACGGTAACAAGGTCTGGGGGTTGCTGGCGTTGATCCAGCAGGCGTTCTACCAGCGGGCCGAGGATGTCACCCTGGCGCCGACCCTGGTCAACCTGGCGGAGCAGGCCGGTCTGGATCGCGCCAGCTTCGCTGCGGCCTTCACCAGCCCCGAACAGCGCAGCGCCACCGCCGCTGACTTCACGTGGGCCCAGGACCTGGGCATTGCCGGCTTCCCCACGCTGCTGGCCGAGCGCAACGGCCAACTGGCCTTGCTGACCAACGGCTACCAGCCGCTTGAGTCCCTTGAACCCTTGCTTGGCCGCTGGCTGGAGCGGGCTGCCCATGCTTGATCTGCCAGGCTCGCCCGACCCGGTTCCCGGGCCTGCGGCGGCGTCTGCCGATCGCTTGAGCTGGGCGGAAATCCGCCGCCTGGCGCTGCATCACAAGAAGTCCCTGTGGACGGCCAACGCGGTCGCCGTACTGGCGGCCCTGTGCAGCGTGCCGATTCCGCTGCTGTTGCCGCTGCTGGTGGACGAAGTGCTGCTCGGGCATGGCGATGCCGCCTTGAAGTGGATGAACCGTTTCCTGCCGGAGAACTGGCAGGTGGCGGCCGGCTATATCGGCCTGATGCTGCTGGTAACCCTGCTGTTGCGCTGCAGCGCGCTGCTTTTCAACGTGGTCCAGGCCAAGCTGTTCGCCGGGCTGGCCAAGGACATCGTCTATCGCCTGCGCATCCGCCTGATCGAGCGGCTCAAGCGCATTTCCCTGAGCGAGTACGAAAGCCTCGGCAGCGGCACGGTTACCACGCACCTGGTTACCGACCTCGACACCCTGGACAAATTCGTCGGCGAAACCCTCAGCCGGTTCCTCGTGGCGATGCTGACCCTGACCGGCACCGCTGCGATCCTGATCTGGATGCATTGGCAACTGGCGCTGCTGATCCTGCTGTTCAATCCGCTGGTGATCTTCGCCACGGTGCAATTGGGCAAGCGGGTCAAGCACCTGAAGAAGCTGGAGAACGACAGCACTTCGCGCTTCACCCAGGCCCTGGCCGAAACCCTGGACGCCATCCAGGAGATCCGCGCTGGCAACCGCCAAGGCTATTTCCTCGGGCGCCTGGGCCTGCGCGCCCAGGAAGTGCGCAACCATGCGGTGGCCTCGCAGTGGAAAAGCGACGCCAGTAGCCGCGCCAGTGGCCTGCTGTTCCAGTTCGGCATCGATATCTTCCGCGCGGCGGCGATGCTGACCGTGCTGTTTTCCGACCTGAGCATCGGCCAGATGCTCGCGGTGTTCAGCTACCTGTGGTTCATGATCGGGCCGGTAGAACAGCTGTTGAACCTGCAATACGCCTATTACGCGGCCGGTGGCGCCCTGAGCCGGATCAACGAACTGCTCGCCCGTGGTGACGAGCCGCAGTTCGCCGGCGGCACCGATCCGTTCCACGGGCAGACCACGGTGGGCATCGAGGTTCGTGGCCTGCGCTTCGGCTATGGCGAGGAGCCGGTGCTGGACCAGTTGAACCTGGCCATCGCACCGGGAGAAAAGGTCGCCATCGTCGGTGCCAGCGGCGGCGGCAAGAGCACCCTGGTGCAGCTGTTGCTCGGGTTGTACAGCGCGCAGGCCGGGACCATCCGGTTTGGCGGGGCGACCCTGCAGGACATCGGCCTGGATACCCTGCGCGAGAACGTTGCGGTAGTGCTGCAGCATCCCTCGCTGTTCAACGACACGGTGCGCGCCAACCTGACCATGGGCCGCGACTGCAGCGACGAGGAGTGCTGGCAGGCCCTGGCCATCGCCCAGCTCGACGAGACCATCGATGCCCTCCCGCATGGCCTGGACAGCGTGGTCGGTCGCTCCGGGGTGCGACTTTCCGGCGGCCAGCGCCAGCGTCTGGCGATCGCCCGGATGGTCCTGGCAAAGCCCAAGGTGGTGATACTCGACGAGGCCACCTCGGCCCTCGATGCAGCCACCGAATACAACCTGCACCACGCCCTGGCCCGCTTCCTCAGCGCGCGTACCACCCTGATCATTGCCCACCGCCTGTCGGCAGTGAAACAGGCCGACCGCGTGCTGGTCTTCGATGGCGGTCATGTCGCCGAGGATGGCGGCCATCAGCAATTGATCGCCGAGGGCGGCCTTTACGCCAAGCTGTACGGTCACTTGCAGCAAAGCTGAGCCTTTATTGTGCGAAATCACTTATCTGCATGAAGGCAAATGGCCTAGTCTGTATCGGAACAGAGTGAGGCCACTCACCGGTGTGCTGTCGCAAGGGATTTCATGAAGGGAAAACGGACGCTCGAAACGCCCAGGCTCCTGGGGCTCATCTGGCCATTCATTGCCGTGGTGCTGTTCCAGGCGCTGCTCGGCAGCATGAGCCTGTACGCCCTCTCGGCGATGCGCGCCTACGTGGCAGGGGAGAGCCTGTGGTCCAAGGGGCAGAAAGACGCCATCTATTACCTCAGCCTCTACGTCGATAGCCGCGACGAAGAGAATTTCCGCAAATATCGGCAGGCCTTTGCCATTCCCGAGGGCAGCCACCGCCTGCGCCTGGCCCTGGATCGCGATCCGCCGGACCTGGAGGGCGCGCGCCAGGGCATCCTGGCCGGCGGCAACCACCCGGACGATGTAGCCAGCGTGATCTGGTTCTACCTGAATTTTCGCCATGTCAGTTATCTGGAAAAGGCCATCGATCGCTGGCAGGTGGGCGACAGCTTCCTGCAGGAACTGGACACCCTGGCCCGGGAAATCCACGCCGGCATTTCCGCTAACCGCGCCACGGCCCGGGACCTGGTGGACTGGAAACAGCGCATCGTGGCCATCAACGACAACGTCACGCCTGCCGCCCGGGCCTTCAGCGACGCCCTTGGCGAAGGTTCGCGGATGCTCCTGCGCTTGCTGCTGCTCACCAACCTGGCGACCGCCGCATTCCTGATCGCCCTGGCCTGGCTGCGTTCGAGCAAGCTGCTGGCTCAGCGCCAGGCTTTCGCCAGTGCCCTGCAGGTGGAAAAGGAGCGGGCGCAGATCACCCTGGCCTCGATTGGCGACGGGGTTATTACCACCGACGTGGACGGGTGCATCCTTTATATGAACCCGGCCGCCGAACAACTCACCCATTGGGATGCGCTGCATGCCCAGGGCCTGCCCCTGGCGGCGCTGTTCAGCCTGCTCGACGACAATGCCGAAAAAGACAGGCTGACCCTTACCGAGCACATCCTCAACGGTGCGTTGAGCGGCGGTTCCGAACATGTCCGGCAGATCCAGCGCCTGGATGGCAGCACGGTGGCGGTGGCCCTGGTCGGCGCGCCGATCATCAGCGAAGGGCGCATCAGTGGCACTGTGCTGGTGCTGCACGACATGACCCAGGAGCGCCAGTACATCGCCAATCTGTCCTGGCAGGCGACCCACGATGCACTGACGGGGCTGTCCAATCGTCGCGATTTCGAATATCGCCTGGAGCAGGCCCTCGCCGAACTGGCCCGGCATAGCGGCCGGCATTCATTGATGTTCCTCGATCTCGACCAATTCAAGCTGGTCAACGACACCAGCGGCCATGCGGCCGGCGACGAATTGTTGCGGCACATTTGCGCAGTGCTGCAATCGGCCCTGCGCGAGGGCGATGTACTGGCGCGGCTGGGCGGCGACGAGTTCGGCGTGCTGCTGCATGATTGCCCGCCGGAACAAGCCGAGCGGATTGCCGAGAACCTGCGCCAGTCGGTGCAGAGCCTGCATTTCGTATGGAAGGGCCGGCCATTCATGAATACCGTGAGCATCGGCCTGGTGCACCTTAACCAGGCGCCGGAAACCCTGGAGGCGGCTCTGCGGGCGGCGGACATGGCCTGTTACATGGCCAAGGAAAAAGGGCGCAACCGGGTTCAGCTGTACCAGGCCGACGATACCGAGCTGTCGGTGCGTTTCGGCGAGATGGCCTGGATCCAGCGCCTGCATATCGCCCTGGAGGAAAACCGCTTCTGCCTGTACGCCCAGGAAATCGCTGCCTTGCATCCGGAGGATGGCGGCGGACATCTGGAAATTCTCCTGCGCCTGCATGATGAAAGCGGCCGGATAATCCTGCCCGACAGCTTCATTCCCGCCGCCGAGCGCTTCGGCTTGATCACGGCCCTGGACCGTTGGGTTGTCGGCAGCGTGTTCAAGGTGATCCGCCAGTGTCTCGACGAAGGTGCCGAAGGGCCGCTGGCCATATGCTCGATCAACCTTTCAGGCAACAGCATCGGGGATGACAAGTTCCTCGACTATCTGCGGCGGCAGTTCAGCGACTACGCCATCCCTCCTGAATTGATCTGTTTCGAAATTACTGAAACAAGCGCGATTGCCGATCTCGGCAGTGCCATTCGTTTTATCAACGAATTGAAAGGATTGGGCTGCAAATTTTCCCTTGACGATTTTTGCGCCGGAATGTCGTCGTTCGCGTATCTGAAACATTTGCCTGTAGACTTCCTCAAGATCGACGGAAGTTTCGTCAAGGATATGCTCGACGATCCGGTTAACCGGGCAATGGTCCAGGTGATCAATCACATTGGCCATGTCATGGGCAAGCGCACCATCGCCGAGTTTGTCGAAACACCGCTGATCGAACAGGCTTTGCGGGAAATCGGTGTCGACTACGCCCAGGGCTTCCTGATCGAGCGGCCCCAGGCCTTTTCCGCCGCCAGCCTGAGGCGTCAGCGCGATGCGGCCAGGCCCATGCTGTTCGGCTCGCCGGGGACATTACGCTGACGCTTCCATCCAGATCACAAGGACAAGGAGCTGACAGTGATTGATACCTTTACCCGGACCGGTCCATTGATGGACGCCACCAGTTATCCCCTCTGGGCCCAGCGCCTGATCCAGGAATGCGCACCGCACAAGCGTCGTGTGGTCGAGCATGAGTTCTACCAGCGCTTGCGCGACGGTCAGGTTTCCAGCCGGACCATGCGTCAGTACCTGGTGGGCGGCTGGCCCGTCGTCGAGCAATTCTCGGTGTACATGGCGCAGAACCTGACCAAGACCCGTTACGCCCGTCATCCCGGCGAGGACATGGCGCGGCGCTGGCTGATGCGCAATATCCGTGTCGAACTCAACCACGCCGATTACTGGGTGCACTGGTGCGAAGCCCACGGCGTCAGCCTTGAGGAGCTGCAGGCGCAGGAGGTGCCGGCGGAGCTCCAGGCGCTCAGTGATTGGTGCGTGCATACCTGTGCCGCGGACTCGCTGGTGGTGGCCATGGCGGCGACCAACTATGCGATCGAGGGGCGGTGGGCGAGTGGTCGGCGGTGGTCTGTTCGACCGACACCTATGCACAGGGCTTCCCCGAGGAAGGCCGCAAGCGCGCGATGAAGTGGCTGAAGATGCATGCCCAGTACGATGATGCCCACCCGTGGGAAGCGCTGGAAATCATCTGCACCCTGGCGGGCAACAGCCCGGGCAAGGCCTTGCAGAATGAGCTGAAACGGGCGATCTGCAAGAGCTACGACTATATGTTCCTGTTCCTCGAACGCTGCATGCAGCTGGAACACAGTGAGTCTGGCCAGGACGACCGCCGTCGCGGGGCCCTGGCCTGAGGCGTCTTACTGGGCGTTGAACGCCTGACCGTTGACCCCGGTGCTGTCCGGGCCCATCAGGTACAGATAGACCGGCATGATGGCCTCGGGCAGCGGGTTGTCCTGCGGATTTTCCGCAGGATAAGCCTGGGCCCGCATGCTGGTGCGGGTCGCGCCCGGGTTCACGCTGTTGGCCCGCACCGGGGCCACGCCTTCCAGTTCGTCCGCCAGGGTCTGCATCAGGCCCTCGGTGGCGAACTTCGACACGCCATAGGCACCCCAGTAGGCCCGGCCCTTGCGCCCGACGCTGCTGGAGGTGAATACCACCGAAGCATCTTCCGACAGCTTGAGCAGCGGCAGCAGCGTCTGGGTCAGCATGAACATGGCGTTGACGTTGATGTGCATGACGCGCATGAAGTTATCGCCGCTCAGCTGTTCCAGCGGCGTGCGCGGGCCGATGATCGAAGCGTTGTGCAGCAGGCCGTCGAGGCGGCCGAATGCGTTCTCCACCATCACGGCCAGCTCGTCGTACTGGTGCGGCAGCGCGGTTTCCAGGTTGAACGGGATGACCACCGGTTGCGGATGGCCCGCAGCCTCGATCTCGTCGTAGACCGCGGCCAGGTTGGCCTCGGTCTTGCCCAGCAGCAGCACGGTGGCGCCACGGGCGGCGAACGCCTTGGCCGCTGCCGCACCGATCCCGCGACCGGCGCCGGTGACCATGATGACCCGGCCTTTGAGCAGCTCTGGACGGGCGGTGTAGTCGAACATGGGAATTGCCTCGAAAAGGAGTGTCTTCAGGCCACGCCGCAGCGTGGCCTATGGCACATAGGTGCCGCCTGTCACTGTAGGAGCTGGCTTGCCTGCGATGGACCGCGCCAGCGGTCCCAAAGCATCCAGCACGAGCATCGCATACACCTATGCCTGGATCGGGTGATCAGCAGCCGCACAAGGCGCCGTCGAGCACCTTGCGCAGTTCCAGCGGGTGGTCGACCACCACGTCCGCGCCCCAGTTGTTAGGGTTGTCCTCGGGATGAATGTAGCCGTAGCGCACTGCGGCGGTGCGGGTGCCGGCGTCGCGCCCCGACTCGATGTCGCGCAGGTCGTCGCCGACGAACAGGACGCTGGCCGGATCCAGGCCGAGGGTCTTGCAGGCAAGGATCATCGGCTCCGGGTCGGGCTTGCTGTTCTTCACGTGGTCCGGGCAGATCAGCAGCGAGGAGCGCTCGGCCAGGCCCAGGCGCTGCATGATCGGCTCGGCGAAGCGTACCGGCTTGTTGGTCACGACGCCCCACAGCAATTTGCCGCGCTCGATGTCCTCGAGCAGCTCCTGCATGCCGTCGAACAGCTTGCTGTGCACCGCGCAGTCACGTTGGTAGCGCTCGAGGAATTCCAGGCGCAGGGCCTCGAAGCCAGGTGCGTCCGGGTCCATGCCGAAGGTCGCGGCGACCATCGCCCGGGCGCCGCCCGAGATCACGTCGCGGATGATCTTGTCGGGTACTGCCGGCAGCCCGCGCTCGGCGAGCATCGCCTGGCTGATGGCGATGAAGTCCGGCGCCGTGTCGAGCAGGGTGCCGTCCATGTCGAAAAGTACTGCTCGCAAACGCATGCTCATTCCTCGCGCAGGGTCTGGATCATGTAGTTGACGTCAACGTCGGCGGCCAGCTTGTAGTGCTTGGTCAGCGGGTTGTAGGTCAGGCCGATGATGTCCTTGACGCTCAGGCCCGCCGCGCGACTCCAGGCGCCGAGTTCGGAAGGGCGGATGAATTTCTTGAAGTCGTGCGTGCCGCGGGGCAGCAGCTTCATGATGTATTCGGCGCCAATGATGGCGAACAGATAGGCCTTGGGGTTGCGGTTGATGGTGGAGAAAAACACCTGGCCACCGGGCTTGACCATCCTGAAGCAGGCACGGATCACCGAGGAGGGGTCGGGGACGTGCTCGAGCATCTCCAGGCAGGTAACCACATCGAACTGCCCGGGCATCTCTTCGGCCAGGGCCTCGGCGGTGATCTGCCGGTACTCGACCTTCACTCCAGACTCCAACTGGTGCAACTGGGCCACCGCCAGCGGAGCCTCGCCCATGTCGATGCCGGTGACGGTCGCGCCGCGCAGGGCCATGGCTTCGCTGAGGATGCCACCGCCGCAACCGACGTCGAGGACCTTCTTGCCGGCCAGGCTGGCCCGCTCGTCGATCCAGTTGACCCGCAGCGGATTGATGTCGTGCAGCGGTTTGAACTCGCTTTCGCGGTCCCACCAGCGATGGGCCAGGGCCTCGAACTTGGCGATTTCGGCGTGGTCGACGTTGCTCATGGAACTGTCCTCTGAAACGGTGAAAATTCTGTGCGGCAGCATGGCTGCCGGGTCATTCGGCGAGGCCGGCGATACGTTTGCCCCAGGCCACTGCGCTGGCATGCAGGGCCTGCTCGTCCAGGCGGGTCAGGCGGCGCTCGTCGAGCAGCGCATTGCCCGCGACCCAGACATGCTTCACGCAGTCGCGGCCACTGGCGTAGATCAGTTGCGACACCGGGTCGTAGACCGGTTGCTGGGCCAGGCCGCTGAGGTCGAAGGCGACCAGGTCGGCTGCCTTGCCGATTTCCAGGGAGCCGGTAATGGCTTCGATTCCCAAGGCGCGGGCGCCGTTCAGGGTGGCCATGCGCAGGGCTCGATGGGCATCCAGGGCGCTGGCCGAGCCGGCCACGGCCTTGGCCAGCAGGGCGGCGGTGCGGGTTTCGCCGAGCAGGTCGAGATCGTTGTTGCTGGCTGCGCCATCGGTGCCGACGGCGACGTTCACTCCGGCCAGCCACAGGCGTTCCACCGGGCAGAAGCCGCTGGCCAGCTTTAGATTGGATTCGGGGCAATGCACCACGCTGGTGTTGCTTTCTACCAGCAATGCCAGGTCGTCATCGCTGACCTGGGTCATGTGCACGGCCTGCAGGTTGGGCCCGAGCAGGCCGATGCGGGCCAGGCGCTGCAAGGGCCGCTCGCCGCGCTGCTGCACGGCATCGTGGACTTCGCTGGCGGTTTCGTGGACATGCATCTGCACCGGCGCGTCCAGTTCGTCGGCCACGACCCGGACCTTTTCCAGGTTTTCGTCGTTGACCGTATAGGGCGCATGAGGGCCCAGGGCAATGCGGATGCGCGGATGATGGCGCAGGCTGCCGAACAGCTCTATGCCCAGGTGCAGTGCTTCGTCGAAGGTGCGAGCGCCTGGGATCGGGAAGTCCAGCAGCGGCACGCAGATCTGCGCGCGCATGCCGCTGTCGTGCACGCATTCGCTGGCGATCTTCGGATAGAAGTACATGTCGCTGAAACAGGTGATGCCGCCCTTGAGTTGCTCGGCGATCGCCAGGTTGGTGCCGTCGCGCACGAAATCCTCATCGACCCAGCGGGCCTCGGCGGGCCAGATGTGTTCTTCGAGCCAGGTCATCAGTGGCAGATCGTCGGCCAGGCCACGGAACAGGGTCATGGCCGCGTGGCCGTGGGCGTTGATCAGGCCGGGTGCCAGCAGGCAGCCGGGCAGTTCGCGGACTTCGGTCGCATTGAAGCGGCTGGTTTCGCTCCGCGGGCCAAGGAACACGATCCGGCCGTCGCGCACGCCCAGGGCGTGATCCTCCAGGACCACACCGGCCGGTTCGACAGGCACCAGCCAGGTTGGCAGGAGCAGCAGGTCGAGAGGGGTAGTGGACTTGGGCATTTGCACGGATTTCCCTGGTGCATGGGCGGATGGCGAAGTATACCCGAGCGTCCGCGCTTGGGGCTCGTTATAATCGCCGGTTTTTGATGTCCGAATGACGGGGTGAGGCATGCGCGATCGACTTCTGGCTGCAGAGAAAGCAAAGGCCATCGATTGGCGTGATGGCACTCTTTACTTGCTCGACCAGCGCGCGCTGCCTTTCGAGGAGGTGTGGCTGGCTTGCGCTGACGCTGCGGGTGTGGCTGAAGCGATCCGCTCGACGGTGGTGCGCGGGGCCATGGCCATCGGCATCAGCGCCGCTTATGGCGTGCTGCTGGGGTTGCGTTGGCGCCTGGCCGAGGGGGGCAACTGGCGTGATGCGCTGGAAGCCGATTTCACCGTGCTCAGCGAGGCACGGCCGAACGGCGTGGGTTTTTCCTGGGCCCTGAATCGCATGCGCGAGCGCTTGCAGCGGCTACGCGAGGGCGACGATCCGTCGCAGGCGCTGGAGGCCGAGGCCCGCGCGATCCACGAAAGCGATCGCGAAGCCAACCTGACCATGGCCCAGCTGGGCATGGAACTGATCCGCAAGTACCAGGGCAGCGAGCAGACCGTGTTGACGCACAACAGCACCGGCGCGCTGGCTACCGGCGGCTTTGGCACGGCGCTCGGGGTGATCCGCGCGGCCTGGCTGGACGGCATGATCGAGCATGTCTACGTCGATGAGACCCGCCCTGGCCTGCAGGGCACCTGCCTGGCGGCCTGGGAATTGGCCAGCGAGGGCGTTCCGGCAATCGTCAGCGTCGATTCGGCCGCAGCCCACCTGATGAAGACCAAGGGCATTACCTGGGTGGTGGTCGGTGCCGACTGCATTGCCGCCAATGGCGACGTGGTCAGCAGGATTGGTACCTACCAGCTGGCGGTCAATGCGATGCATCACGGGGTGCGCTTCATGGTGGTGGCGCCGAGTGCGGCCATCGACCTGGGCCTGGCCAGTGGCGAAGACGTCGTGCTCGAGGAAGGTGAGGGTGCCGAGTTGCTGGGGATCGCCGGAGAGCGCATTGCAACTGGCGTCGAGGCATGCAACCCGTTGTTCGATGTGACCCCGGCGGACCTGATCGACGTGATCGTAACCGAGAAGGGGATCGTAGAGCGGCCGGATACGGCCAAGCTGGCGCAGTTGATGTGCCGCAAGCGCTTGCATTGAGTTCCATGCCGCAGGTGGCGCAGAGCCATTTTCGCCCGCGCCAGGCGGCGCTTTGCCATACTCCCATGCCCCCGCCGACTGTGATAACATCCGGCGGTTTCCAAGGGCGCCCAGCGGGGTGCTCTTCACTACGCAGATCCATGGCATAACTCGTTGATTTGTCGTAAGTCGTCGCGCAGGAGGCCCTTCGCGGCGGCGAGCTTCGTTCGTCCCATATGGATGCGACGAAGTTTCACCAGAAAAAGGAATCAGGCTTCTCATGGGCGAACTGGCCAAAGAAATCCTCCCGGTCAATATCGAAGACGAACTGAGACAGTCCTACCTCGACTACGCGATGAGCGTCATTGTCGGGCGTGCACTGCCCGATGCGCGTGATGGCTTGAAGCCCGTGCATCGCCGCGTTCTGTATGCGATGAGCGAACTGGGTAACGACTGGAACAAACCGTACAAGAAATCCGCCCGTGTGGTCGGTGACGTGATCGGTAAGTACCACCCTCACGGTGATACCGCTGTCTACGACACCATCGTGCGCATGGCCCAGCCTTTCTCCCTGCGCTACCTGCTGGTCGACGGCCAGGGCAACTTCGGTTCGGTCGACGGCGACAATGCTGCGGCGATGCGATACACCGAAGTGCGCATGGCCAAGCTGGCCCACGAGCTGCTGGCCGACCTGCACAAGGAAACCGTGGACTGGGTGCCCAACTACGACGGCACCGAACAGATCCCTGCGGTCATGCCGACCCGTATCCCCAACCTGCTGGTCAACGGCTCCAGCGGTATCGCCGTGGGCATGGCGACCAACATCCCGCCGCACAACCTCGGCGAAGTCATCGACGGTTGCCTGGCGCTGATCGACAACTCCGAGATCACGGTCGATGAACTGATGCAGTTCATCCCGGGCCCGGACTTCCCCACCGCCGGCCTGATCAACGGTCGTCAGGGCATCATCGAGGCCTATCGCACCGGTCGCGGACGCATCTATATGCGCGCCCGCTCCACCGTCGAGGACATCGACAAGGTCGGTGGCCGCCAGCAGATCGTCATCACCGAACTGCCGTACCAGTTGAACAAGGCCCGTCTGATCGAAAAGATCGCCGAGCTGGTGAAAGAGAAGAAGCTTGAAGGCATCACCGAGCTGCGCGACGAGTCCGACAAGGACGGCATGCGCGTGGTCATCGAGCTGCGCCGTGGTGAAGTGCCGGAGGTAGTGCTCAACAACCTCTACGCCCAGACCCAGCTGCAAAGCGTGTTCGGCATAAACATCGTCGCCCTGATCGACGGTCGTCCGCGTCTGCTCAACCTCAAGGACCTGCTCGAAGCCTTCGTCCGCCACCGCCGCGAAGTGGTGACCCGGCGTACCGTGTTCGAGCTGCGCAAGGCTCGCGAGCGTGGGCATATCCTCGAAGGCCAGGCGGTTGCGCTGTCCAACATCGACCCGGTCATTGCCCTGATCAAGGCTTCGCCGACGCCTTCGGAGGCCAAGGAAGCGCTGATCGGCACGCCATGGGAATCCAGCGCCGTGCAGGTGATGGTCGAGCGTGCCGGTGCCGACTCCTGCCGTCCGGAAAACCTCGACGAGCAATACGGCCTGCGTGATGGCAAGTACTACCTGTCGCCGGAACAGGCCCAGGCCATTCTTGACCTGCGCCTGCACCGCCTGACCGGCCTGGAGCACGAGAAGCTGCTGGCCGAATACCAGGAGATCCTCAACCAGATCGGCGAGCTGATCCGTATCCTCAGCAGTGCCGAGCGCCTGATGGAAGTGATCCGCGAAGAGCTGGAACTGATCCGCGCCGAATACGGCGATGCGCGCCGCACCGAGATCATCGACGCGCGCCTCGACCTGACCCTGGGCGACATGATTCCGGAAGAAGATCGCGTGGTAACCATTTCCCATGGTGGCTACGCCAAGACCCAGCCGCTGGCGGCCTACCAGGCCCAGCGTCGCGGTGGCAAAGGCAAGTCGGCGACGGGTGTAAAAGACGAAGACTACATTTCCCACCTGCTGGTAGCGAACAGCCATACCACCCTGCTGCTGTTCTCCAGCAAGGGCAAGGTGTACTGGCTGAAGACCTACGAGATTCCCGAAGCGTCCCGTGCGGCCCGTGGTCGCCCGCTGGTCAACCTGCTGCCGCTGGACGATGGCGAGCACATCACCACCATGCTGCCGGTCGAGGAATACACCGAGGGTCACTACATCTTCATGGCCACTGCCAACGGCACCGTGAAGAAGACCCCGCTGGAGCAGTTCAGTCGTCAGCGCAGCGTCGGCCTGATCGCCCTGGAGCTGGACGAAGGCGACATCCTGATTTCCGCTGCCATCACCGATGGCGAGCGTGAGGTCATGCTGTTCTCCGATGCTGGCAAGGTGACACGCTTCAAGGAATCCGATGTCCGCGCCATGGGCCGTACCGCTCGTGGCGTGCGCGGCATGCGCCTGGCCGAAGGGCAGAAGCTGATCTCGATGATCATTCCGGAGGAGGGCAGCCAGATCCTCACCGCTTCCGAGCGCGGCTACGGCAAGCGCACCGCGATCAGCGAGTTCCCCGAGTACAAGCGTGGCGGCCAGGGCGTTATCGCCATGGTCAGCAACGAGCGTAACGGTCGTCTGGTCGGCGCTGTCCAGGTGCAGGAAGGTGAGGAGATCATGCTGATTTCCGACCAGGGCACCCTGGTTCGCACCCGTGTCGGCGAGGTCTCCAGCCTGGGTCGCAATACCCAGGGTGTTACCCTGATCAAGCTGGCCAGCGACGAAACCCTGGTCGGCCTGGAGCGGGTCCAGGAGCCTTCCGAGGACGACGAGGACGACGAACTGCCGGATGCCGAGGCAGGCGACGACAACATCGAGGCGCCGCAGGCGGATGCTGCCGGCGAGGAAGACGTCGTACAGGATTGAGTGGTAGATGTGTGGAATACGGAAGCGGGGCTCGTCCCCGCTTCTGCCGTTATCTTGAGCAGAGCGAGAGTGGATGTGAGCAAACGAGCCTTTAACTTCTGCGCAGGCCCTGCTGCGCTTCCGGACGCTGTTCTGCAGCGCGCCCAGGCCGAAATGCTGGACTGGAACGGCAAAGGCCTGTCCGTCATGGAAATGAGTCACCGTAGCGACGACTACGTGGCCATTGCCCAGCAAGCCGAGCAGGACCTGCGCGACCTGTTGTCCATCCCCTCCAACTACAAGGTGCTGTTCCTCCAGGGTGGCGCCAGCCAGCAGTTCGCCGAGATCCCGCTGAACCTGCTGCCCGAGAACGCTACCGCCGACTATATCGAGACCGGCATCTGGTCGAAGAAGGCCATCGAGGAAGCGCGCCGCTTCGGCAACGTCAATGTCGCCGCCTCGGCCAAGCCCTACGACTTCCTGGCCATTCCCGGCCAGAACGAGTGGAAGCTGACCCCGGGCGCCGCCTACCTGCACTACGCCTCCAACGAAACCATCGGCGGCCTGCAGTTCGACTGGGTGCCGCAGGCCGGTGACGTTCCGCTGGTGGTGGACATGTCTTCCGACATCCTTTCCCGTCCGATCGATGTCTCGCAGTTCGGCCTGATCTACGCCGGAGCGCAGAAGAACATCGGCCCGAGCGGCCTGGTGGTGGTGATCGTCCGCGAAGACCTGCTGGGTCGCGCCCGCAGCGCCTGCCCGACCATGCTCGACTACAAGATCGCGGCCGATAACGGCTCGATGTACAACACTCCGGCTACCTATTCCTGGTACCTCTCCGGCCTGGTCTTCCAGTGGCTGAAGGAGCAGGGCGGCGTGGCTGCGATGGAGCAGCGCAACCGGGCCAAGAAAGACCGCCTGTACGGCTTCATCGACAAGAGCGATTTCTACACCAACCCGATCAGCGTCAATTCCCGTTCGTGGATGAACGTGCCGTTCCGCCTGGCCGACGAGCGTCTGGACAAGGCGTTCCTCGCCGGTGCCGACGCCCGTGGCCTGCTCAACCTCAAGGGGCACCGTTCGGTCGGAGGCATGCGTGCCTCGATCTACAACGCGCTGGGCCTGGAAGCCGTCGAAGCCCTGGTGGCCTACATGGCCGAATTCGAGAAGGAACACGCCTGATGTCCGAACAGGAACTCAAGGCGCTGCGGGTACGCATCGACAGTCTCGACGAGAAGATCCTCGAACTGATCAGTGATCGCGCCCGCTGTGCCCAGGAAGTCGCGCGGGTCAAGATGGGCTCCCTGGCCGAGGGCGAGGTTCCGGTTTTCTACCGGCCCGAGCGCGAGGCGCAGGTGCTCAAGCGGGTCATGGAGCGTAACCAGGGGCCGCTCGGCAACGAGGAAATGGCCCGGCTGTTCCGCGAAATCATGTCCTCCTGCCTGGCGCTGGAGCAGCCGCTGAAAGTGGCTTACCTCGGCCCCGAGGGTACCTTCACCCAGGCTGCGGCGATGAAGCACTTCGGCCATGCCGTGATCAGCAAGCCGATGGCGGCGATTGACGAAGTATTCCGCGAGGTGGCAGCCGGTGCGGTCAACTTCGGTGTTGTGCCTGTGGAAAACTCCACCGAGGGCGCGGTCAACCACACCCTCGACAGCTTCCTCGAGCACGACATGGTCATCTGTGGCGAGGTCGAGCTGCGTATCCACCATCATCTGCTGGTGGGCGAGAACACCAAGACCGACAGCATCACCCGCATCTATTCCCATGCCCAATCCCTGGCCCAGTGCCGCAAGTGGCTGGATGCCCACTACCCGAATGTGGAGCGCGTCGCGGTGGCGAGCAATGCCGAGGCGGCCAAGCGGGTCAAGGGCGAGTGGAACTCGGCCGCCATTGCCGGCGACATGGCTGCCGGCCTGTATGGCTTGACCCGACTGGCCGAGAAGATCGAGGACCGTCCGGACAACTCCACCCGGTTCCTGATGATCGGCAACCAGGAAGTCCCGCCGACGGGCGACGACAAGACTTCGATCATCGTGTCCATGAGCAACAAGCCGGGCGCTTTGCACGAATTGCTGGTGCCGTTCCATGAGAACGGAATCGACCTCACGCGCATCGAGACCCGCCCTTCGCGCAGCGGTAAATGGACCTACGTATTCTTCATCGATTTCGTCGGCCATCACCGGGATCCGCTGATCAAGGCCGTGCTGGAGAAGATCAGTCAGGAGGCGGTTGCCCTGAAAGTGCTGGGTTCCTACCCGAAAGCGGTGCTTTGAGGCGTGACGATGGGGGATGTTTTGAACAGGGTCCTGGCTCAGTGATTGAAATCGAAACGCAAAAGAGCGAAACCGTGCTTGGCCGGCTTGTTGTAGTAGGCCTCGGCCTGATCGGTGGTTCCTTCGCCAAGGGCGTGCGTGAAAGCGGCCTGTGCCGCGAAGTGGTCGGTGTCGATCTGGACCCGCAATCGCGCAAGCTGGCAGTCGAGCTGGGTGTGGTCGACCGCTGTGAGGAAGACCTTGCAGCGGCCTGCGTCGGTGCCGACGTGATCCAACTGGCAGTACCGATCCTGGCGATGGAGAAGGTGCTGGCCAGGCTGGCCGGAATGGACCTGGGGCAGGCGGTGTTGACCGATGTTGGCAGTGCCAAGGGCAATGTCGTTCGCACGGCTCGTGCGGTCATGCCGGAGCGACTGGGGCGCTTCGTGCCCGGGCATCCGATCGCCGGTTCCGAGCAGAGCGGGGTGGAGGCTTCCAATGCCGGGCTGTTTCGTCGGCACAAGGTGATCCTGACCCCGCTGGCCGAGACCGATGCCGAGGCCTTGGCCCTGGTTGACCGGCTATGGCGTGCGCTGGATGCGGATGTCGAGCACATGCAGGTGGAGCGTCACGACGAAGTGCTGGCTGCCACCAGTCATCTGCCGCATCTGCTGGCGTTCGGCCTGGTCGATTCCCTGGCCAAGCGCAATGAAAACCTCGATATCTTCCGTTACGCTGCCGGCGGCTTCCGTGATTTCACGCGGATCGCGGGCAGTGACCCTGTAATGTGGCATGACATTTTTCTCGCCAATCGCGAGGCTGTCTTGCGCATACTGGACACTTTTCGCAGCGACCTCGACGCCTTGCGCGATGCGGTCGATGCAGGGGACGGGCATCAGTTGCTGGGCGTGTTCACGCGCGCTCGGGTTGCCCGCGAGCATTTCAGTAAAATCCTGGCCCGACGGGCCTATGTGGACGCTATGAACTCCAACGACCTGATTTTCCTGGCACAACCTGGTGGCCGTCTGTCCGGGCGCATTCGCGTTCCCGGCGACAAGTCGATCTCCCATCGCTCGATCATGCTCGGCTCGCTGGCCGAGGGCACCACGGAAGTCGAAGGCTTCCTCGAAGGCGAGGACGCTCTGGCGACCCTGCAGGCGTTTCGTGACATGGGTGTGGTGATCGAAGGTCCGCATCACGGTCGCGTGACAATTCACGGCGTCGGCCTCAATGGCCTGAAACCGCCACCTGGCCCTATCTACCTGGGCAACTCCGGTACTTCGATGCGCCTGCTGTCCGGCCTCCTGGCTGCGCAGGCCTTCGACACCGTGCTGACCGGCGATGCCTCGCTGTCCAAGCGTCCGATGAACCGTGTCGCCAATCCGCTGCGCGAAATGGGGGCGGTCATTGAAACCGCCGAGCAGGGCCGTCCACCGGTCACCATTCGTGGCGGGCACAAGCTCAAGGCGCTCACCTACACGTTGCCGATGGCCAGCGCCCAGGTCAAGTCCTGCCTGCTGCTTGCCGGTTTGTACGCCGAGGGCAAGACCACGGTCACCGAGCCAGCACCGACCCGCGACCATACCGAGCGCATGCTGCGTGGTTTCGGCTATGAAGTGAGCGTCGAGGGGCCGACCGCCTCGCTGGTATCCGGCGGCAAGCTGAAGGCGACCCATATCGAAGTACCTGCGGATATTTCCTCGGCGGCCTTCTTCCTGGTGGCCGCGTCGATCGCCGAAGGCTCCGAATTGCTCCTGGAGCACGTCGGCATCAACCCGACCCGTACTGGTGTGATCGACATCCTGCGCTTGATGGGCGGTGACATCACCCTGGAAAACCAGCGTGAAGTCGGTGGCGAGCCGGTTGCCGACCTGCGTGTGCGTGGTGCCAGGCTCAAGGGGATCGAGATTCCCGAGCATCTGGTTCCACTGGCCATCGACGAGTTCCCGGTACTGTTCGTTGCTGCGGCCTGTGCCGAAGGCCGTACCGTCCTGCGTGGTGCCGAGGAGCTGCGGGTCAAGGAGTCCGATCGCATCCAGGTCATGGCCGACGGCCTCCAGGCCTTGGGAGTCAAGTGCGAGCCCACCGCCGATGGCATCATCATCGATGGTGGCGAGATCGGTGGTGGTGAGGTCCATGGCCACGGTGACCACCGGATCGCCATGGCCTTCAGCGTGGCTTCCCTGCGAGCAACTGCGCCGATCCGCATCCATGACTGCGCCAACGTCGCTACTTCCTTCCCGAACTTCCTGGCCTTGTGCGCAGAGGTCGGGATTCGCGTCGCTGAAGAGGGTAAATCGTGAACCTGCAAGCGCCGGTCATCACCATCGACGGGCCTAGCGGTTCGGGCAAGGGTACTGTAGCGGGCCTGCTGGCCCGGCGCCTGGGCTGGAACCTGCTGGACTCCGGCGCCCTGTATCGTCTACTCGCGTTCGCTGCGGGCAACCATGGCGTCGACCTGACCAACGAAGAGCTGCTCAAGGCCCTCGCCGCCCATCTGGACGTACAGTTCCTTGCGGCCGAGGAAGGCCAGTTGCAGCGCATCATTCTGGAAGGCGACGACGTCAGCAATGACATCCGCAACGAGCATGTCGGTGCTGGTGCTTCCCAGGTGGCTGCCCTGCCGGCGGTACGCGAGGCGCTGCTGCAGCGTCAGCGCGCGTTCCGCGAGGCGCCGGGCCTGATCGCCGATGGCCGGGACATGGGCACGGTGGTATTCCCCGATGCGCCGTTGAAGATTTTCCTGACGGCCAGCGCCGAGGAGCGGGCGCGGCGCCGTTACCTCCAGTTGAAGGCCAAGGGCGATGATGTTAGTCTGTCGAGTCTGCTGGATGAGATTCGTGCGCGCGATGAGCGCGATACCCAGCGCTCGGTAGCCCCGCTCAAGCCGGCAGCCGACGCGATACAGCTGGATTCTACCGAGCTGTCCATCGAGCAGGTGCTGGAACGCATTCTGAGTGAGGTCGCCCTGCGCGATATCACCGGATGACCCGGGAAGGCTGCAGGATTACCAGTCAACGTCCTGCAGCCGGCCCTTACTATGAACGAAACCCACATTGTCTGGAGTGTGGCTGTTGGGCGGATTTATCGCCCGAATCTACAGGAATTAAAATGAGCGAAAGCTTTGCAGAACTCTTTGAAGAAAGCCTGAAAACCCTCAACCTTCAACCAAGTGCGATCATCACCGGTATCGTTGTCGATATCGATGGTGACTGGGTTACTGTCCACGCTGGTCTGAAGTCCGAGGGCGTCATCCCGCTCGAGCAGTTCTACAACGAAGCTGGCGAGCTGACCATCAAGGTCGGTGACGAAGTTCACGTTGCGCTGGACGCGGTGGAAGACGGCTTTGGCGAAACCAAGCTGTCCCGTGAAAAAGCCAAGCGCGCCGAGTGCTGGATTGTTCTGGAAGCAGCTTTCGCCGCCGAAGAAGTGGTCAAGGGCGTTATCAACGGTAAGGTTAAGGGCGGCTTCACTGTCGACGTTAACGGTATCCGTGCGTTCCTGCCGGGCTCCCTGGTTGATGTCCGCCCAGTGCGCGACACCACTCACCTGGAAGGCAAAGAGCTGGAATTCAAGGTCATCAAGCTGGACCAGAAGCGCAACAACGTTGTCGTTTCCCGTCGCAGCGTCCTGGAAGCCGAAAACAGCGCCGAGCGCGAAGCTCTGCTGGAATCGCTGCAGGAAGGCCAGCAAGTCAAGGGTATCGTCAAGAACCTCACCGACTACGGCGCATTCGTGGACCTGGGCGGCGTAGACGGCCTGCTGCACATCACCGACATGGCCTGGAAGCGTATCAAGCACCCATCGGAAATCGTCAACGTTGGCGACGAGATCGATGTCAAGGTCCTGAAGTACGATCGCGAGCGCAACCGCGTTTCGCTGGGCCTGAAGCAACTGGGCGAAGACCCATGGGTTGCTATCAAGGCTCGTTACCCAGAAGGCACCCGCGTCATGGCGCGCGTCACCAACCTGACCGACTACGGCTGCTTCGCTGAGCTGGAAGAAGGCGTCGAAGGTCTGGTGCACGTTTCCGAAATGGACTGGACCAACAAGAACATCCACCCGTCGAAAGTCGTTCAGGTTGGCGACGAAGTGGAAGTCATGGTTCTGGACATCGACGAAGAGCGTCGTCGCATCTCCCTGGGCATCAAGCAGTGCAAGTCGAACCCATGGGAAGACTTCTCTGGCCAGTTCAACAAGGGCGACAAGATCTCCGGCACCATCAAGTCGATCACCGATTTCGGTATCTTCATTGGTCTGGACGGCGGCATCGACGGTCTGGTTCACCTGTCCGACATCTCCTGGAACGAAGTGGGCGAAGAAGCCGTACGTCGCTTCAAGAAAGGCGACGAGCTGGAAACCGTCATCCTGTCCGTTGACCCTGAGCGTGAGCGCATCTCCCTCGGTATCAAGCAGCTGGAAGACGATCCGTTCTCCAACTACGTTTCCGTGAATGACAAAGGCGCCATCGTCAAGGGTACCGTCAAGGAAGTCGACGCCAAGGGCGCCGTCATCACCTTGGCTGACGATATCGAAGCCACTCTGAAAGCTTCCGAAATCAGCCGTGACCGCGTTGAAGACGCGCGCAACGTCCTGAAGGAAGGCGACGAGATCGAAGCCAAGATCATCAGCGTTGACCGCAAGTCCCGCAATATCAGCCTCTCCATCAAGTCGAAAGACGTTGAGGACGAGAAGGAAGTCATGCAGAGCATCGCCAAGTCCTCCACCGAGGCTCCTGCGGCGACCCTGGGTGACCTGATTCGCGAGCAAATGGCCAAACAGAACTAAGTTCTGCTTGATCAAAAAAAGGCGACTTCGGTCGCCTTTTTTTATGCCTGAAATTTCAGTCAGTTAAGCGCGAGCCCCATGGGCGTTGGCTTTGCGGGGTGTGTCGGTATTTCTCGCTCCTTGGATTTTCGTACAAGTCAAGAAGCGTACTGTTCAAATTCATCAAGCCGTGCTACAACCAATGGAGGCAATGACCTAGCTGCTTGATACAGAAGGGAAAAACATGACGAAGTCGGAGCTGATCGAACGTATTGTCACCCACCAGGGGTTGCTCTCGTCCAAGGACGTGGAGCTGGCAATCAAGACCATGCTTGAGCAGATGTCCCAATGCCTGGCTACCGGGGATCGCATCGAGATCCGGGGTTTTGGTAGTTTCTCGCTGCATTATCGTGCTCCCCGCGTGGGGCGTAACCCGAAGACCGGGCAGTCCGTCGAGCTCGATGGCAAGTTCGTTCCGCATTTCAAGCCAGGGAAGGAGTTGCGGGATCGGGTGAATGAGGAGGAGGGTCATGACTAATGTTGCGACAGGAGGTGTAAGCTGTGCGGAACTTTAGCCGTTTTGTCTTTGTCATATTGACTTTGATGGTTGGTCTTATTGCTTTTATCTTCGCCATGGAAAACCAGCAGCCGGTTAGCCTTGCGATTATAGGTTGGTCTTCCCCTATCTTGCCTGTATCAGTATTAGTGCTTTTTGCGTTTGTTTTGGGGGCGTTGGGTGGTGCTGTTTTTCTAGAAGGACTGCGCCTTCGCAAGGGCAGGAAGCGGTCTGACTGATTTCGTGATCGGTCGCAGTCGGTTAATACTTGTTCTAGGGGTTGGTTGTTTTAGGGGCTGTGATCAGTATTTGGTTTCAAATAACTTCTAGCTAATAATAAATAAATGCCAATCGAGATGGGGATCAATTGATAGATGCAAAATGACGTCAGCAAGGTTTTTTCAGATCAGGAACCCAATATTTATGATGTTGTTTTGGTGTTGTGGCGCTCAAAACTCAGTATTTTGGTGTGTTCCTTCCTGGGGTGCTGGCGGCTGCAGGTTATATTTTCTCAGAGCGCACGCTCTACGAAGCGAGAGTATTTGTGCTTCCCCCACGCAGAATGGCATTGCCGACTTGAACTATGGGCGGACGCGCGAGAGCGAGTTGACACCTTTTAGCGTGAAAGATGTGTATGACGTTTTCCTGCGCAATTTGCAGGCAGAGTCCCTCAGGCGTGATTTTTTTACCCGCTACTACCTGCCGTCATTGAGCGATTCCAAAAGAAAAGCTCCGCTCGACAGCCTGTATTCTGAGTTTTCACAAAGCCTGGTCGTGTCAGGGGACGCAAAAGCCTCTCCCGACGGATATTCGTTGACCCTCCGCGGCGAAGATCCTGCCGTCATTTCCGAGTGGGTTCGCCTTTATATCCAGAGTGCAGAAGATACCGCCAGGAAGGAAGTTATCAAGAACGCTTCACGTGAAGCAGAAGTGCGTGCTCGCAATTTGAATCAGCAAATTGTGGCATTACGTGAGCGGGGGCAAAGATCTCGCGAGGATCTCGTTATCCAGTTGCAAGAGGCTTTGAAGATCGCGCAAAGCATTGGTCTCGAGAATCCACCGATCCTGTCGGGTGGTCTGGGTGGAGAGGTGTCGGCGGATATGGGCGGGCAATTGACCTACATGCGCGGCTCCCGTGCTCTGCGAGCCGAAATCGAGAATCTGCAGCGGCGTCAGTCAGATGATCCATTCATTCCTGGTTTGCGCGCCCTGCAGGTCAAATACAGTCTGTTCAACAGCTTTGAGGTTGCGCCGGAGAATGTATCTGTCTACCGCCAGGATGGGCCGATCGAAATTCCCGATACCCCAGTGCGGGTAAAGGTCGGTTTGATTCTAGCGATCGGATTGTTGTTGGGGTGTGTGTTGGGCGTGATAGTTGCGCTGGGTCGGTGGTTGTATGAGATGAACCGGAAATAGATAGTTGGCTAGATTTGTCAAGTCTTGAAATGCAAGGGATTGATGTCACACTGCCGCAGGAACTCGGATGCGACGGGATCCCAAGCATGGATTACAGTTCAAGGACGAATTCTGACGGCCCTGATCTTCTTCGAAAAATTACTGCTTGGGAGCGTGCGTCTGAATAATCAATTTTTCGAAGGCGGGCATTACATTGAGCGGCTATTTTGAGGTACCCGACAGACCTTCCGGGGACGACCTAGACTTCTGGGCGCTATTCCAGTCGCTCTGGAGGCAGAAACTCATCGTTGGAGGGTTTGTGCTAGTGGCCGGAGCTTGCTCCGTCGGTTATGCCATGCTCAGCACACCCATCTTTCAGGCCCACAGCATCCTGAAGCCCGCACCGATCAACGAACTCGATGCCCTCAATCGATCGGAGGTCTACACCCTCCCACCCGCTGCTGCGTTGGCGCGGATTGCCTCCTCGCTAGGTTCGTATGAGATGCGTTTGAGCTTCTTCCGTGAGAACCAGCAACTGTTTGCCCCTTATATTATTCCGAATCAATCGATCGAGCAGAGCTTTGATGCGTTCAACAGAAGCGTCATTGCTTTGGATGCGCTTGATGTGGGCAAGGACGCTGCCGACTTCGCCCGGGCTGTCAATCTGACCCTTGATTATCCAAAAGGGGTGGATGGTGCCTTCATCCTCAACAAGTTCGTCGACTATGTTATTGAGGCTGAGCGTCAGCATATCTCGGCTGACGTCAGTGCGTTGATCAAGAACCGACTGGCTGAAATCCAGGGCAAGATCGATGTAGCCCGTGCAAACTATCAGATGGACAAAGAAGCCAAGATCGCCGCCCTGATCGAAGCTGATAACGTGAGGAGGGCTCGCCTTCAGGACGAATTGAGCGCGTTAAGAGTACAACTAAAGTTACTGCGCGCTGATCGCATCGCTGTTTTGAATGAAGCCATCTCGATTGCTCGCAGCTTGGGTATCAGGAAACCTGCTACACAGTCGTCCTTGGCGGAGGAGACGATGAACGGTTCCGGTAGTGTTATCAAGACTGAGGTCAACAGCCAGCAGGCGCCTCTCTATTTCATGGGTAGCGATGCGCTGGAGGCAGAGCTGGCAACACTTCGCGCGCGCAAATCCGATGACTTTGTGACAGCACGAACCTCGGAAATTGCTAAGGAACTGCAGATGTTGCAGGTCAACCGTGAGGTTGAGGGGTTGAAGGCGCGCCTTAATGAGGATCTGTTCCTCGACAACGTTCAACCTCTGCGCGCTGAGGCTGCTCGCCTTCAGAGCTTGAGTACCGATTTTAGTCACGTACAACTGGTTTCGATCGATCAGCGCGCGTTGCCATCGGAGAGCCCAGTCAAGCCGCGCCGTGCTTTAATCGTGCTCGCAGGTCTTATTAGTGGCTTGGGGCTGGGGCTTCTGGTCGCGTTTGCTCGTTATCAGGTCCAGTGCATGCGAACCCGCTCCCTCAGGTCTGCTCTTCCTCGTGTGTTGGAGGCTCAGGATCCGCTCTTGCGTCCTGCGGAAACGGTAAGGATCGAGTGAGTACTCGTGGGCTGTGTTTTTACAATGCGCTCGGTGGGTTAGATACGTATAATCCCTGCGGCTATAAATCGATCGGTGTATAGTTGGCGGCCTGGTTTCTGGCCGGCCCAAATATGCTGAAGTGGCCATATGACATCAATGTCTATCGGCTTGCCGTATTTCAGAAGCACTGCGGTACGACTTCCATGAAGCCTGTACTTGTATCTCGGGCGCGCCCGCCATCCCGTTGGACGCAGCAAGCATCCAGGACGGATTAGCTCCCAAGGAGTAGGGAAGAAGAATTTGCGGAATTTAAATTATTATCAAGCAGGGGTTGCCAGGATGGAAGCTGGGGCTGAAAAATGAATCTGATTAATCTTGTTGAAGTTCAGGTTCTCGGCGATGACCGTGGTCACCTGAGCGTTCTTGAGGCAAATAAAAACATTCCGTTCGATATCCGACGTGTCTACTACCTCACTGGCACCCAGCCAGGCGTAGCACGCGGTTTCCATGCCCACAAGGAACTGGAGCAAATGGCAGTCTGCGTCGCCGGGAGCTGCCGCATGATCATGGATGACGGCCTTCGTTCGGAGGAGGTCATACTGGACTCACCGGCCAAAGTGCTGCATGTCGGCAAAATGGTCTGGCACGAGATGCATGATTTTACTGAGGACTGCGTTCTGCTGGTCCTGGCCAACGACTACTACGATGAGAGCGATTACATTCGCAATTACGAGCAGTTCCTGCAGGCCGTTGCCAGTGCCTGAGGGACTGGCGTTGTCCACTCTACATGCGCTCATCAAGTGCCCAATGTGGGCACTTGATGACGCATTCCCTGGCTATTGATTCTTGCCCAGGAAAACCGGAAAAGTTATCAGGATGGTATCCCATGGTTGAATTCCTTGATTTGAAATCAATTAACAAACTCGATCGCGAGGCCATGATTGAAGCCTGCACACGTGTAATTGATTCAGGCTGGTATATCTCCGGCAAGGAACTCGCAAGCTTTGAGCGCGAATTCGCGGAGTTTTGCGGTACGCAGTTCTGCATTGGCGTCGCCAACGGGCTCGACGCACTGATCCTTACCCTGCAAGCATGGAAGCAGCTTGGCTTGCTGGTTGAAGGTGATGAGGTGATCGTTCCAGCCAATACCTATATTGCCAGCATTCTGGCAATCAGCCAGAACCAGTTGGTGCCGGTTCTGGTCGAGCCGAACGAGGGAAGCTTCAACCTGTGCCCAATAGCTGCCGAGGCGGCCATCACCGACAGGACCCGGGTTATCCTCGCGGTGCATCTCTATGGTCAATTGGCAGACATGCCTGCATTGAGCAGTCTGGCAAAGCGCAAAAATCTACTGTTGCTGGAGGACTCCGCACAATCCCACGGCGCCGCCATCGACGGTCGTCGCGCGGGCAACTGGGGTGATGCCTCAGGCTTCAGTTTCTATCCGGGTAAGAACCTGGGTGCCTTGGGTGATGGCGGGGCGATCACCACCAATGATGCCAAGCTGGCAGAAACATTGCGGGCACTGCGTAATTACGGCTCCCATGAGAAATACAAGAATCTTTTCAAGGGTGTCAACAGTCGGCTCGACGAACTCCAGGCTGCCGTGTTGAGTGTCAAGCTGAAGTCATTGGACGAACAAACCCAGCGTCGCCGGGAGATCGCACAGCAATATCTGCAAGGCATCGATAATCCTCTGATTAAGCTGCCTGTGGTCGATGCCGGCAGCGTGCTTGATTTCCATCAGCACGCTTGGCACTTGTTCGTGATTCGCAGCGAGCATCGTGAGGCGCTGCAGAAGCATCTGTCGGACAACGGTGTACAGACGCTGATCCATTATCCGATTCCGCCACACAAACAACAGGCGTATGCGGAGTGGAACACGCTGTCTTTCCCGTTGACCGAGCGTCTGCATGAAGAAGTGCTCAGCTTGCCCATGGGGCCAACGCTGTCCGGCGAGGAGGCCGAGCAGGTCGTGGCTGCCTGCAACAGCTTCAGCGTGGCCAGTGTTAAATGACATTTCTGAAGACTAGTTTGTTAAACGGCATAGCCGTTCTTTTCAAACTGCTCACCTTGCTGGGTATCAACAAGATCCTGGCGGTCTACGTGGGGCCGGCCGGTTACGCGGCATTGGGTCAGTTTCAGAATGCCGTACAGATGATCACCACATTTGGTTCCGGGGCGATCAATACTGGCGTGACGAAGTACACGGCTGAATACGATGGTGATGAAGAAAAGCAGCATCGGGTCTGGTCTACGGCGGGCACCATCGTATTTTCCAGCTCTGTCGTCGTCGGGCTTTTGATCGCGCTGTTCAACCGGAATCTGGCAGGTTGGTTCCTCAAGGATGAGGCTTACGGCGGCGTGTTTCTCTGGTTCGCTGCGTCGCTGCTGCTGTTTACCCTGAACGCCATGCTTCTGGCGATTCTGAACGGCAAGAAGGACATTCCCCGTTACGTGCTGGCGAACATTTCAGGCAGTGTTTTCGCCTTGCTCGTGACTGCGGTCATGACCGTGATGTTCGGACTTTATGGCGCATTGGTAGCGTTGGCCATCTATCAGTCCCTGGCGTTTTTTGTGACCCTGCTCCTCTGCATCAAAGCGCCGTGGTTCCGTATCGCTTCTCTATTTGGCCGGATCGACAAGACGACTGCGCTGAATCTGGGCAAGTTCACTTTGATGGCGCTGGTCTCGGCGATTGTAGTGCCGCTCTCGCAGATTCTCGTGCGTAACCACCTTGGAGAGCATCATGGTTGGGTGGCGGCAGGATACTGGGAGGCCAGTTGGCGTCTGAGTACCGCTTACCTGATGGTGCTGACTACGACGTTGAGTGTGTATTTCCTGCCGCGATTTTCAGAGATCAAGTCTGCTCGCGAACTGACGTCGGAAGTACTGCTGGGCTACAAGTTTATTGTTCCTGCAACAATCGTGATAGGCGTCGTCCTGTATGCGCTGAGAGACTGGGTGGTGGTCATCCTGTTCAGTTCCGAGTTCTATGATATGCGAGATCTTTTTTTCTGGCAGATCATAGGTGACACGCTAAAGGTCTTGAGCTGGGTACTAGCCTACGTCATGACCGCGCGAGCACTCTGGAAACCCTATATTATCGGTGAACTCTTGTTTGGTGCATCGTTCTATGGCTGGGTCGTGGTGTTTGATCAATACGGTGCGGTGGGGGCGACCATGGCCCATGCAATGAACTACCTATTGTACTTTATTTTTGTTTTCGTAGTGCTGAAGCGACACAAGGTGTTTTCTTTGAAGGCGGATGACGATAATCGATTCGCTGGTGAAAAATCTTAGTCCAGCAATGACGTGACAGGCGGTTTCCTTTCATCCATTGCTTCAGGGAGTATTAAAGCGTGAAGATATTGCTCATTGGTGAGTACAGCGGACTGCACAAGGAGCTGAAGAACGCATTGGTAAGGCTGGGCCACGACGTGACGCTGGCAGCGGCGAGTGATTTCTGGAAAAAATTCGAGTCAGACATCAATCTTGGTTACGGCTCCAACATCTACAGCTACAAGGCTCGACAGTTATTGCTGCCGCTGTTAAAGCTACCGGCCTTCAAGGGCTATGATGTCGTTCATATTGTAAATTTCTATATTGTTCCCCGCTTTCCTGCGTTGAATTTGTTTTTTGTTCGTTACCTGAAGCAACACAATAAAATAGTAACTTTGTCCGGCTCTGGGGATGATCCGTTCTTTGTCAGGTATTCGGAAGAGGCTATGCGATATAGCCCTATCCCGTGGCATGAAAAGTACGATCGTGGTGGTCCGTATTACATGCGTGAAAAGAATCACCTTTCGGCAATGCACGCCTACATGAAATGTATCGATGGCGTGATACCTATCATGTATGAATATTACTCTACGTTTTGTGCCGCCGGTTATGCAGATAAGGTTTCGCAACCTATCCCGATTCCGATTGATGCCAGCAAGATCAAATTCGTTGAGAATGACGCCAGCCAAAGCAAGCTGTGTTTCTTCCATGGGTTGAATCGCCGGGGCTTCAAAGGGACATTTCTGGTGGAGAAGAGCTTCGATGAGCTCAAACGAAAGTACCCGAATGATGTGGAGTGCTTGATCGAGGGGCACCTGCCATTCGATAAGTATATGGAAGTCCTCGCAAAAACCCACGTTTCAGTTGATCAGGTTTTCTCTCATAGCTTGGCGATGAACGCCTTGTATTCCATGGCCCAAGGCAAGGTTGTAGCGGGGGGTGCGGAGCCTGAGTCGGCCATCCTGTATGGGGGAGTTTTACCGCCTATTTATAACTTGCCAGCTGAACAGCTGGGGCTAACGGCTGTGCTCGAGCGTATTCTTGAAGAGCGTCACACCATTCCTGAGCGATCAGTGGCGTCGCGGGAATTTGTGGTGAAGTACCACTCGCCTCTCGCTGTCGCACAGCAGTATGTGAACTACTGGAGGACGTTGGCTTGATCTACGTTCTGCTCTTTGCGATTATGGTCTTCGTTAAGATCATTGTGTTTACGATATTTATAGTGAGTCCGCAAAAATTATTCTCGGGTGGGAATGATGGCGATTACTATGATGCGTATGCGCGAGGAGCAGATTTGGTTACTTCCAGTATCTGGCCGGACGTGCTTCGTTCGCTGAATAGTATCGGGCTGTATTCCAGGGAAGGAGTCAGCTTTTTCATGATGTTGCTCGGTGTTATCGCCATCCCTCTGCTGGTGGGGCGACTTGCACTGGTTCGTGGTGCTGCCGCTGATCGTAAGGTCTGTTTGTTGTTGGTGCTTGGTGTCAGTTGTTATCCTACTCTTTTTTATTGCACCATGGATATCTACAGAGATGTCCTTATGCTATTCGTGTTTCTAGTTGGCCTGGCGCTGGTCCGAAGCTCATTGGAGTCTCCGCAGCAGATCAATCGCTGGATGTCTGCCCTCGCGATTCTGATGCTCAGCTACGTGATGTTCCTTTTGCGCGGGTACCTTGGGTTTGCATTTGCAGTTTCATTTATAACATTCAGATTCGTGCGCTTCAGAAAGTTACCTTTGCTCGTTTATGTCCTGCCGATACTGGTTGCGTTGAACGTACTGTTCGCGCTTGGATATCTTCAGCCCCTGATGAAGTACCGCGAGTTGTTCAATGCGCTTCAAGGTGGAAGTGACTTGGGGATTCGCTTCGAATCAATATACACATTCGTTCCTGAATTTATTCATAGTTTTGCTGGTCAGATGCTCGGGCTGTTTTATCCGAATTTGACAGCGATATTGATTTTTCTAGTCGAAAGCTTTCCTTTCTTTGCTGCGCTGGTTTATTTGGTCAGAAATAGGCGGTTCTCTAACCGCTTTGTCGACTTCATTTTCGTATTCTTTATCGTTTATTCGATCATCTGGCTGCTGGGTAATGACAATCTGGGCACGGCGGCGCGCTTGCGAATGTACAACTATTTGGGGGTCTTGATTGCCTTCGCTATTGTCTACCAGAGAAAAAAATACGCGGAGTGTGTCTGGGCTCAGGACAGAGCGCTATCAGGCTGATGGCGCTCATGGCTATTTTGGAATGTGTCGCCAGGGCGAAAAATATCCAGTGAAAATGGACTGATGTAATGAACGTATCTATGACAGGCGGTAGCGGTTTTATCGGCAAGCTGCTCTGCAAGGCGTTGGTCTCCAGGGGTGATGTCGTCACATTGCTCTCGCGAAAGGGCGGGTTGAGCAAGACGTCGCGGTCGTGGTCGGGGATTTGACTAAGGCTTCAGTAAGTCTCGACAGTTTCGTCGCGAACTGCGATGTGCTCTATCACTGTGCAGGCGAGATCGCTAATACGGCCCTTATGCATCGCTTGCATGTCAAGGGCACTACTAGCCTGCTCGCTGCTGTGCACCGACGCATCAAGCGTACAGGCAAGCCTGTTCATTGGGTGCAATTGAGCAGTACAGGCGCGTATGGCCGTCAGGCAGATCTTGCGCAGATTGATGAGTCCTTTGATCCTGCGCCGGTGGGGGAATATGAAGTGACCAAGACAATTGCCGATGAGTTGGTGGTTGCCTTGGCCGCTATCGAACCGCTTTTCACCTTCACTATCGTTCGTCCCACTGTGGTAATCGGGCAGAGTATGCCCAATCAGTCCTTCTTCCAGTTGGCGAGGATGGTCGGGAAAGGTTGGTTCTTCTATATTGGCAAGGCTGCGTCCAATGTTTCGACCTATGTGCACGTCAACGATGTAGTCAGCGCCCTGGTAGCCTGTGGTAATGATTCACGGGCAGCAGGTCATACGTTCATCATCGCTAATGATTGTGCTCAGAAGGACGTGATCGATGCCTTTGCGCGGTTTACGGGTCGAAAAAAGCCCTCGCTGCAGATTCCGGAGTCCGTGCTGCGACTCCTCATGCGTATTATTCCGTCCTCGGTACGGTTGCCGCTGACTCCCCAGCGTGTTGATGCGTTAGTGAAGAAGGGTGGGTACGCAAACCGGCATATTCGCGAAGTGCTTGGCTTCCGTTTTGAGTATCCGATTCCCGAGAGTGTCCCAGATGTACTGAGGGGTAACGTTCTCCCAGGCTCAAGCGATTAGTGGTGAGTTTTCATGGCGATCAAGAAGAAGATTTGTATTGTAGCAACAGTGCCTTACGCGCTCCGAGTCTTCATGCTGGAGCATATTCGTGAGCTCTCCCGAGATCATGATGTGACATTGATGGCGAATGCTGAAAACCATCAGATGGATGGACTCTTCAATGAGTATGTTCGTTTCATACGCTTGCCCATCGAGCGAAAACCTTCAGTATTCAGCGATGTGAGGACCTTGTGGCTACTCTATCGAATCTTCGCCAGGGAAAAGTTTGACTGCGTATTTTCCATTATGCCCAAAGCGGGCTTGCTGGCGATGGTCGCTGGGTTTATGGCGCGTGTTCCCCACCGGTTTCATATGTTCACGGGGCAGGTGTGGTTCACTAATGGCGGCCTTGTACGCTGGGGACTAAAAAAACTTGATAATGTCCTTGCACTCTGTGCCACTCACGTGATGGCTGATAGCCCTTCTCAACGTCAGTTTCTAATCGAAGAAGGTGTCGTCACCCCTGGAAAGATAACGGTTTTCGGCAAGGGATCCATCAGTGGTGTTGATGTCCAGCGTTTCAGACCGAATCCCGTGGTGCGCGAGAAGTACCGTAAGGAGTTGGGTATCAGTGATCACGCGGTGGTTTTCCTCTTCATGGCTCGACTAACCCGAGTCAAGGGCGCGCTCGATGTGACCCGTGCTTTTTGTCGGGTAGCTGCCGAGATGCCCGATGCTCATTTGCTTGTCATCGGCCCTGAAGATGAAGAGGGGATCGAGAGCGAACTGACCGTCATCATGAGCGACTTCACCGATCGATATCACCGGGTTGGTTTCACTTACGATCCAGAGGGTTATATGGCGGCCGCAGATGTATTTTGTATTCCCAGCTATCGCGAGGGTTTTAGCTCTGCAACCATCCAGGCCGCAGGTGTCGGCTTACCCGCGATCGCTTCCCGGATCTATGGGTTATCGGATGCGGTGGAGGAGGGGGGCTCCGGTCTGTTCCATGCGCCGGGAGCGCTGGAGGAGATTGGTGCAGCGATGAAGACTCTGTACACCGACAAAGATATGAGAGCCCGCTTGTCGGCCCGTGCTAATGAGCGGGCTCATGGGGATTTCTCGCAGTCATTGATTGTCCATGAGTTTGCCAGTTTTATTCGTGCAGCATTGCATTGACGCTGCGCCGGGAGGTCGTCGCCAGATTCTGGCGGGGTGGGCCCGGAGAGCATTTCACTAAGGAATATGGTGTATCCACGTAATTCTGCGGAGCTTTTGAGATAGATGACTAGTTGGTTAGTTTATTCAATCATTGTGTTATTGATTTCGTTATTGCTGACTTGGGCGCTTCGAAGATATGCACTATCGCATAGCTTGATGGATGTCCCAATGCACGCAGTTCCCATTCCGTGCCTACCCCTCGTGGCGGGGGGTGGCAATAGTTGTCGCCTTTTCTCTGGCAACCGGGGCTCTGTTGGCCACGGGCATTATCGATAGCGCGATCGGTTGGGCTTTGCTGGGGGCTGGGGTTGCTGTCGCCCTGCTAGGATTTCTCGACGATCATGGTCATATCGCCGCACGTTGGCGTCTTTTGGGACACTTCAGCGCTGCGGTGTGGGTATTGCTATGGCTGCAGGCATTGCCGCCGATAGCGTTGTTCGGCATGAGCGTAGACATGGGGTGGTTCGGCTATCTCATCGGCTCTCTCTATTTGGTTTGGATGCTTAACCTTTACAACTTCATGGACGGCATTGATGGTATCGCCAGCGTCGAGGCTATCTGTGTTTGTCTTGGTGCATGTCTGTTGTATTGGTTGTCTGGTTTCGACCAACTTATAATCCTGCCATTGATGCTCGCCGCGGCCGCTGGAGGTTTTCTTTTTTGGAATTTTCCCCCAGCACGAATTTTCATGGGAGATGCAGGCAGCGGCTTCCTCGGGATCATTCTCGGAGTTCTGTCGTTGCAAGCCGCTTGGGCTTCGTCCCAGCTGTTTTGGTGCTGGCTGATTTTGTTGGGGTGTTCATTGTCGATGCGACTTTGACCCTCGTACGCCGTCTGGCCCGGGGAGATAAGGTCTACGAAGCGCATCGTAGTCATGGCTATCAATTTGCGTCCCGTCAACACGGCAAGCACCTGCCGGTCACCCTCGGGGTCGCCGCGCTCAATCTTCTATGGTTGTTACCGATAGCGGTCTGCGTCATGCTGTTCGATCTTGATGGTTTCCTCGGGTTGCTCGTGGCATATGCGCCCTTGACGGTGCTGGCTTGTCTCTACAAAGCTGGCAGCCTCGAAACAAAATAGTCAGCGGGATGACTGCGGAGTATCAATTGGGATACCCGACGTGACAAAGATTCAACATGGGAGCGGTACAGGTGTTCGACAGGGTTTTGGATAGAATGCGCGCATCGTTGCTTGGGCTGCCCAGACGCCAGAAGCGATTGTTGCAGGTTATGACGGACGTGATTCTGGTCTGGGGGGCGCTATGGCTTGCATTCGTAGTGCGCCTTGGGATCGACGACTTGGCCAATCCCGTGGAGGATCACCTTTGGCTGTTCCTAGCTGCGCCAGTCATCGCAATTCCGTTATTCGTTCGCTTCGGAATGTATCGTGCTGTAATGCGCTACTTTGGCAACGACGCACTGATCACTATCATCAAGGCCGTCTCTCTTGCTTCGCTCATCCTCGCCGTGGTGGTGTATTGGTACAGCGGGCACAACAATGTTGTGCCGCGCTCTATTATTTTCAACTTCTGGTGGCTGAGCTTGATAATGGTAGGGGGCCTGCGCCTTGCCATGCGCCAATATTTCCTCGGGGATTGGTATAGCGCGGTACAGCACGTACCCTTTACCACCAATCGCGACGACGGCTTGCCGAAGGTTGCAATCTATGGAGCCGGCGCAGCGGGGAACCAATTGGTTGCTGCGTTGCGTTTGGGCAAAGTGATGCGACCGGTTGCCTTCATCGACGATGATAGCAGTATCGCTGATCGGGTCATTTCTGGGCTACAGGTCTACAAGCCGCGCCATATTCAACGCATGATCGATATGACCGGCGCCCAGGAAATCCTGTTGGCGATTCCATCAACTTCACGCGGACGCCGACGTGAGATCCTCGGATTTCTAGAGGGGTTCCCGCTGCACGTGAGAAGTATCCCCGGGTTCATGGATCTTGCCAGTGGTCGGGTCAAAGTCGATGACATTCAAGAGGTCGACATTGCAGACCTGCTGGGGCGTGACGCGGTTCCCGCGCAAGAAGACTTGCTTGAGCGCTGTATCGCGGGGCAAGCGGTGCTGGTCACGGGAGCCGGAGGTTCCATTGGTTCAGAACTGTGTCGGCAGATACTGAATCAAGGTCCCAAAACCCTGCTGTTGTTCGAACATAGCGAGTTTAACCTTTATTCAATTCTTTCCGAACTTGAGCAGCGTATCTCCCGCGAGTCCTTGCCCGTGCGTCTGATTCCGATCCTGGGATCGGTACGCAATCAGCCACAGTTGTTCGATATCATGAAAACGTGGAGTGTAAACACGGTTTATCACGCGGCCGCCTATAAGCATGTGCCTATGGTGGAGCACAACATTGCGGAAGGCGTGTTAAACAATGTGATCGGAACCCTGAGTACTGCTCAAGCCGCCCTCCAGGCGGCAGTTGAAAACTTCGTGCTTATTTCCACGGATAAAGCGGTTCGCCCGACTAACGTTATGGGCAGCACCAAGCGCCTGGCGGAAATGACCTTGCAAGCATTAAGTCGGGAGTTGGCGCCGGTATTGTTCGCTGATCAGGGGAACGTTTCTCAAGTCAACAAGACGCGCTTCACCATGGTTCGTTTTGGCAACGTGTTGGGGTCGTCTGGTTCTGTGATTCCGCTGTTCTACAAGCAGATCCGCTCCGGTGGACCATTGACTGTTACGCACCCCAATATTACGCGATACTTCATGACTATTCCTGAAGCTGCGCAACTTGTCATCCAGGCGGGTTCGATGGGGCAAGGTGGTGATGTTTTCGTCTTGGACATGGGCGCGCCAGTCAAGATCGTCGAGTTGGCAGAGAAAATGATACACCTGTCTGGGCTAAGCGTACGTTCCGAGCGCAACCCTCATGGCGATATTGCCATCGTCTTCAGCGGACTCCGCCCAGGCGAGAAGCTCTATGAAGAGCTCCTGATCGGTGACAACGTCGCTGCGACACGCCATCCGATGATCATGACTGCAACCGAGGACTATCTCTCTTGGGATGTTCTCAAGGAAAGGCTGAATGCCCTGCTGGCTGCCATCGCCGATGACGACTACGATCGGATTCGCCAGTTGCTACGGGAAACGGTGAGTGGCTATGCACCCGAAGGCGATATCGTCGACTGGATTCATATGCAGCGGCGCCATAATCCGTGATGTTTCAATTGGTTTTTCAACACGACTCTATCGCCAGTCCATCCGGGCTGGTGATTGCTTTTACATATAAACGAATCCGTTCTTGGTCGAAGAGCATTTCGGGGAGAAAACCATGCGAGTGTTGGTAACCGGAGCGAATGGTTTTGTTGGTAGCGCGGTTTTCGCGCGGCTGCAGGCCGATGCCTCCACGGTCGTAACTGGAGCTGTACGCTCCCTTGCCGGGAATCCTTCGACTGATGGATTACTGCATGCCGTTGGTGACATCGGAGCGGAGACCAACTGGGCAGCAGCGCTTGAGAGTGTAGATGTCGTCATCCATTTGGCAGCTCGTGCCCACGTTTTGAATGACTCCTTTACCGATTCCTTAGCTGCATTTCGTCGCATCAATGTCGATGGAGCAGTGGCATTGGCCCAAAGTGCCATCAGGCAGGGTGTGAAGCGCTTCATTTTCATCAGTTCAATCGGCGTTAACGGTAATGTCACTGATACGCAGCCGTTCTCCGAAACTTCGTCGCCTGCACCCCATGCGGATTATGCAAGGACGAAATACGAAGCTGAAGAAGCCTTGAAGCATCTGTGTACGGGTTCAGCAATGGAGCTTGTGATCATTCGCCCGCCGCTGGTTTATGCTGCTCACGCACCGGGTAACTTCAAGCGCCTGCTGAAGCTGGTCTCCTCTGGTATACCGATGCCATTCGGCAGCTTGAGGAATCAGAGGAGTCTTGTCGCGCTCGACAACCTAGTCGACTTCATCATCACCTGTACGCGTCATCCTGCGGCTGCAAACGAGCTGTTTCTGATCAGTGATGGTGAGGATGTTTCCACCGCTGACATGCTTAGGCTGCTGGCTCAAGGCATGGGGAAAAAGTCTTTGTTGCTGCCCGTTCCTTCGCCTCTCCTGGCGGTACTGGCCACAGCTGTGGGCAAGCGCAATATCCATACGCAACTGTGTTGCTCTTTGCAATTGGACTCTTCCAAGAGCCGGGCTCTCTTGGGGTGGACGCCGCGAGTCGATGTGCGTTCGGCGTTGGCAGAAGCTGGTCGGAGATATGCGCAGACGGCTTGAGCGGCCCGGTAGCCACTGATGCGCCTGGGCGCTGTGATCCATGACGGTCTGGGTTGGATCAATGGCTTCAGCTCTGGCGAGCTAATGGTTTACTTCTCTGAAGGTGGCTTCGCTGCCTGGCTGGGCTTTTCAACAGAATGGCCTCAAGCGTTTGCTGCGTTGGTCAGCTGCAGGATGCAAGGGTAGATCGGTTTTTGTGGGGTATAGCCTCGTGCTCGGGTAGATTCAAGATTTGGTAAAGAATGCATATTTGACCCTGCGTGGTGAACGACTAGGTTTGAAAGGCGGCCAAGGAAACGCTGCTAATTTCATTCACCCCAAGGAGTTCCACCCATGCGCAAAACCTATCTCGCCTCACTCCTGATTACCCTGTTCGGCATCCTTTCCCTGCCATTGAATGCGGCACCAGCCAATCCGGCAGCAGCAGCCGCGCCTTCTGTGCAGGCCGAGTCAGACAGGCTGGATCTGAATAAGGCGGACGCCATGGCCTTGCAAAGCCAATTGAGCGGTATCGGCAAGAGCAAGGCGGAGGCCATCGTGGCCTATCGCGAGGAGCACGGTGACTTTGCCTCGATTGACGAACTGCTGGAGATAAAGGGAATCGGCAAGGCGTTGCTGGATCGCAACCGGGACAAGCTGACAGTGAACTGACATCCGTGGAGATGAAAGGCCGATCCTATCGATCGGCCTTTCATCGATAGCCGCTAGCGATCCCGCGCCTCCTTCGCATCCATCTCCGCATTGCGCTCATGGATCTTCCTCAGCTGCTCGTCCGTCAACGGCAGCCTCTTTGCGGTGTCCCTGAGCATCATGAGGCCACCGACAATAGAACCGATCGCCACCAACAGAATCAACCAAGCATACCAGGGCATGACGTTCTCCTTCATACGGCAATAAGTCCGTATCTGTAATATCGAGTAAAACTTGGCACAGATGGTTCAATTATGGGTATCCGGAATTTCTGGTTGATAAAATGCCAAAGATGTAAAGAAGAAAATCTTTCTCAGCGGATTATCTGATTGATCCTCTTCAGCCTACTCTACTGCCAATTTTCTGTTTCCACCTTCGCCTGAGTCTTCATAGCGATGCTGACTAGGGAGGACAGCGAGAGCTGGGCAAGCGTCAAAGCGGTTCTGGTTCATGCGCAATCCGGACACCTGCACAACATTCCTCTTGTAAGAAACCGATCAAATTCTCTAGGTGCCCATACTCGGGTATACAGACAATCGTGCGGCTATGTTTCTCCTGCCGGATCAGCCCTACCTTGGCCATGCGCGCAAGGTGATGTGATAGCGTCGAAGCAGGAATACCCAGCCCCTTCTGGATATCTCCGACCGAAGCCCCATCATGGCCAGCTTTGACCAGAAAGCGGAACACGGACAGTCGGTGACTATTCCCTAGCTCAGCTAAGCTGGCTGCAACCTTTTCGTGATCCATAGCACGCCCCAATAATTCGATGTTTCTAGAATTATAGTTGACAGGTCGGATAAACGCAAGTAGGCTGCGTACATCATTTCGACAATACTAGAAATATAGGAGTAATATTGAATGTCATCTCAACTCCAAGACGCTCTAGGCATGTTCGCCTTTCTCGCTATCGAGCTATCGGTTTTATTCATTGGCATTAGCTTGCTGGTCGGAGTTCTTCAACGTCACATCCCACCATCCAAGGTGGAAGCGTTACTGACTTCCAGTGGGAAGCGAGGCTATTTTCTTGCTGCTGGTTTAGGAGCTATAACGCCCTTCTGTAGTTGCTCGACTATCCCCATGTTGAAAGGGTTGATTCGGGCACGGGCCGGTTTTGGGCCGATGATGGTGTTTCTTTTCTCATCTCCGTTGCTGAATCCTATCGTCGTCGGCCTGCTGGTTGCCACGTTTGGATGGACACTTACTGCTATCTATGTGCTCGCCGCTTTGGTGGTCGCGGTAGGTGCCGGATGGCTGCTTCACACGCTTGGCTTCGAGCGTTATGTGCGCCGGACGGCGACACAAGAGAGCAGTGGATGTAGTTCATCAGCAAGCCCGTGCAGTGCTACATCGACCGCATCGAGTTGCGGCACCAACAGCTGCGACACCACTCCGAAGACGGCTTCTTGCGGGGCTGATAGGAAGACAACAGTCTCTACGTCTAGCGAATGCTGTGACAGTCAACCCACTGTCACGGTTAAGAAAGAAGGGAAGTACAGTGGTGTGTGGCGGGAAGCTTGGTCGGACTTTATCGATGTGTTGCCTTACCTGCTCATCGGTATTGCGATTGGCAGCGTGATCTATGGTTTCATGCCCACTGACTTATTGGAGCAGTATGCAGGCCCAGATAATCCCTTTGCCATTCCAGTTGCCGCTGTCATCGGCGTGCCGTTGTATATTCGCGCTGAAGCCGTCATACCTCTGGCAGCGGCTCTGATGGCCAAAGGCGTGGGTGCCGGGACGGTGCTAGCGTTGATCATCGGCAGTGCCGGAGCCAGCCTGACTGAGCTCATTCTGTTGCGCTCTTTGTTCACGCTGAAGCTTTTAGCGGCGTTTTTAGCAGTCATTTTTGCTATGGCGATGATTGCCGGTTACGCCACCTACCTGTTTTTCTGATCAAGGCGGGAGATGATTAATTCGTTAAGCCTTCCTGGGTACCAGTTGGTGGATTCTGATGAGCAGAATGAAGACATACATTTTCGGCTTGAAGCACCTACACCAGTAGCCTGCGAGGGGTGCGGCGTGCAGGGTGAGTTCGTGCGGTTCGGCAAGCGTGACGTTCCCTATCGTGATCTGCCCATCCACGGCAAGCGGGTCACTCTCTGGGTGGTCCGCCGCCGATACACCTGCCGGGCCTGCAAGACAACATTCAGGCCCCAGCTACCGGAGATGGTGGACGGATTCCGTATGACACTGCGGCTGCATGAGTACGTGGAGAAGGAATCCTTCAACCACCCCTACACCTTTGTGGCGGCACAGACCGGCCTGGACGAGAAGACGGTGCGCGACATCTTCAACGCCCGCGCCGAGTTCCTGGGGCGCTGGCACCGCTTCGAGACGCCCCGCATCCTGGGCATTGACGAGCTATACCTGAACAAGCGCTACCGCTGCATTCTGACCAACATTGAGGAGCGAACCCTGCTCGACCTGCTGGCCACCCGCCGCCAGGACGTGGTGACCAACTACCTGATGAAGCTGAAAGACCGGCAGAAGGTCGAGATCGTCAGCATGGACATGTGGAACCCCTACCGGGCAGCGGTCAAGGCTGTGCTGCCCCAGGCCCGTATCGTGGTCGATAAGTTCCATGTGGTGCGCATGGCCAACGATGCCCTAGAGAGAGTGCGCAAGGGCCTCAGAAAGGAGCTGAAACCGTCCCAGAGCCGGACTCTCAAGGGAGACCGGAAAATCCTGCTGAAACGCGCTCACGAAGTCTCAGACCGGGAGCGCCTCATCATGGAGACCTGGACAGGCGCGTTCCCGCAACTGCTGGCCGCCTACGAGCACAAGGAGCGCTTCTACGGCATCTGGGACGCCACCACACGGCTCCAGGCAGAAGCCGCCCTGGACGAGTGGATAGCCACCATCCCGAAGGGCCAAAAGGAAGTCTGGAGCGATCTGGTCAGGGCAGTGGGAAACTGGCGCGAAGAGACCATGACCTACTTCGAGACGGACATGCCCGTCACCAACGCTTACACGGAGTCCATCAACCGACTGGCCAAGGACAAGAACCGTGAAGGGCGCGGTTACTCCTTCGAGGTGATGCGGGCACGAATGCTCTACACCACGAAGCACAAGAAGAAGGCACCGACTGCGAAGGTCTCTCCTTTCTACAAGAAAACCATCGGTTACGGACTGCCGGACTTCGCAGAGGAACTCAACTACGGAGTCGATCTATCAACCATCTGATAATGGTATCAGGTTGGTGGGGTAAAGGTGCCCCATCAACCATTAAATCCGTATACCCTCAATTATAGGCTGCAGCATTCAAACCTGATTCACGATCACCGGCGCCCGCTGGGCCCTCGCATCGTTTACAATGCGCGCCGTTTTCGACTTGCCAAGAGACCCTGCCCATGTCCGCCTGCCAGACGCCCCTGATTGTCGCCCTGGATTTTCCCAACCCTGACGCCGCCCTGAGGCTGGCCGATCAGCTGGACCCTGCGCTGTGCCGGGTCAAGGTCGGCAAAGAACTGTTCACCAGCAGCGCTGCCGGCATCGTCGAAAGCCTGCAGGACAAAGGATTCGAGGTATTCCTCGACTTGAAATTCCACGATATCCCCAATACCACTGCCATGGCGGTCAAGGCAGCTGCAGAAATGGGTGTCTGGATGGTCAACGTGCATTGCTCCGGTGGCTTGCGCATGATGTCCGCCTGCCGCGAGGTTCTGGATCAGCGCAGCGGTCCACAGCCATTGCTGATTGGTGTGACGGTCCTGACCAGTATGGAGCAGGACGACCTGGCTGGAATCGGCCTGGATGTGGAGCCCCAGCAGCAGGTGTTGCGCTTGGCGGCGCTGGCCGAGAAAGCGGGTATGGACGGTCTGGTGTGTTCCGCTCTGGAGGCTCCGGCACTGAAGGGTGCCCATCCAAGCCTGAAGCTGGTCACCCCGGGGATTCGTCCGGCGGGCAGTGCCCAGGACGATCAACGACGCATCCTGACTCCAAGCCAGGCGCTGGCTGCGGGCTCCGATTATCTGGTAATCGGGCGTCCAATCAGTCAGGCAGCCGATCCAGCCAGGGCGTTGGAGCAGGTAATGCAGCAGATCAACGGAAAATGATCGGATTGATGTTCCGGGCGAACCCTTGATGGTTGCCTGGAACATCAAGGGTGTTACAGGAGTTTGCCCAGCAACTTTTCCTGGGCGGCGAGAACCGAAGGCTTGCTTATTTCGTAGAGGAAATCCAGTTCTGTCTCCCCGTTGCGCACCGCGCCCATTTTTTCGTGGAAGGAGATGACCTTGGTGTTTTCCTTGCGCACCTCGAAGTGCGATTTTTCAAACTTAAGGTGATCGAAGCCGAAGCGGTAAACCAGGAACGCACTCTCTATCGCGGCAAAGCGTGTCTTGTCTTCATTCAGAATCCAACTGCCCCAACTGAACGAGTCAGGACGAATATCATAGACCCGCAGAGTGCCGCAACGGACGCCATCGTTGCGCTCGATGATGAAGTAATACTGCAGTTTGTTCTTCTCGTCGTTCTTGTATCTCCTGATCCATTCGACCTGTTCGGCAACGCCTCCAGTCACTTGGGAGAGATGCTGGTTATATTTACTATCTGTCCTAAGACGCAAAATAAACTCAGCGTCATTCTCTTCTACCAGTCTGAGTTTGACGGTTTTTGACTGCAGATTCATCGCGAAAGCCCTGTCGCAAGATTAGGTACGAAAACGATCGAGTCTATCGCTCTCGACGACGCTCGACAACAACGTTGGCCCGAGCCGCTATTGCCGCACCGTGACGAGCTCTATCACCAACGATGCCCGTCAGATCTTCAACACCAGCTTGCCAAAATTCTCGCCACTGAACAGCTTCAACAGCGTCTCAGGGAACGTCTCCAGCCCCTCGACCACATCTTCCTTGCTCTTGAGCTTGCCACTGGCAAGCCATCCGGCGATTTCTTGGCCCGCCGCGCCATACTGCGCCACGTGGTCCATCACCACGAACCCTTCCATCCGCGCGCGATTGACCAGCAGCGAAAGATAGTTGGCCGGGCCTTTCACTGCCTGTTTATTGTTGTATTGGCTGATCGCGCCGCAGATCACCACCCGGGCCTTGAAATTCAGGCGGCTGAGCACGGCATCGAGGATGTCGCCGCCGACGTTGTCGAAGTACACATCCACACCTTTCGGGCATTCCCGTTTCAGCCCCTCCAGTACGTCCTCGGCCTTGTAGTCGATGACCCCGTCAAAGCCCAGTTCGTCTTTGAGGTACTGGCATTTCCGTGCACCGCCGGCGATCCCGACCACGCGGCAGCCTTTGATTTTCGCGATCTGCCCGGCAATGCTGCCCACCGCCCCGGCGGCACCGGAGATCACCACGGTCTCGCCGGCCTTCGGCGCGCCGACCTCGAGCAGGGCGAAATAAGCCGTCATGCCGGTCATTCCCAGGGCGGAGAGGTAGCGCGGCAGCGGCACCAGCTTCGGATCGATCTTGTAGAAGCCCTGGGGCTCGCCAAGGAAGTAATCCTGCACGCCCAGCGCGCCATTGACGTGGTCGCCCACGGCAAACTTCGGATTGCGCGAAGCGATCACCTCGCCGACGCCCAGTGCGCGCATCACCTGGCCAAGGCCGACCGGCGGGATATAGGACTTGCCTTCGTTCATCCAGCCACGCATGGCCGGGTCGAGGGACAGGTACAGGTTCTTCACCAGCACCTGACCGTCGGCGGGTTCGCCCACCGGTATCTGTTCGAAGCTGAAATCGTCCCGGGTCACGGCGCCCACCGGGCGTTTGGCGAGCAGGAAGCGGCGATTGGTCAGGGCAGTCATGGAAGCCTCGCGAAGGTTGGACAAAAGTCTTGTGATAGACCTTCGACGCCCGCTCGGCAAGTTCCTGCGCTGCGACGAATAGCTGTCCATCCAGCAGGGTGATGAGGTTGGGTGGGGATAATCATCGCTTCGCATGGTGCTTCAACTGGCGTCCTGATGATGCTGCCCAGGTTGCCGCACTGCCGACTAGACTCGCGGCCAATGTCCTAACCCTGTTGCAGGAGCTATCGATGAGTATGACGTTTAGCGGCCAGGTCGCCCTGGTCACCGGTGCCGCCGCCGGTATTGGTCGCGCCACGGCCCTGGCTTTCGCTCGGGAAGGATTGAAGGTCGTGGTTGCGGATCTCGACGTGGCCGGAGGTGAGGCCACGGTGCAAGAGATTCGCGTAGCCGGCGGCGAGGCGATCTTCGTGCCGTGCAATGTGACCCGTGACGACGAGGTGCAGCAGTTGATGGCGCGCACGCTCGAGGCTTACGGTCGCCTCGACTATGCCTTCAACAACGCTGGCATCGAGATCGAGAAGGGGCGGCTGTCCGAAGGCAGCGAGGCAGAGTTCGACGCCATCATGGGCGTCAACGTCAAGGGCGTTTGGTTGTGCATGAAGTACCAGTTGCCGCTGCTGCTGGCCCAAGGCGGCGGGGCGATCGTCAACACCGCCTCGGTCGCCGGTCTCGGCGCGGCGCCGAAGATGAGCATTTACGCGGCGTCCAAGCATGCGGTGATCGGGCTGACCAAGTCTGCCGCGATCGAGTATGCGAAGAAGCAAATCCGGGTCAACGCGGTATGTCCGGCGGTGATCGATACCGATATGTTCCGCCGCGCCTACGAGGCCGACCCGCGCAAGGCCGAGTTCGCTGCGGCGATGCACCCGGTCGGGCGCATCGGCAAGGTCGAGGAGATTGCTGCCGCGGTGCTTTACCTGTGCAGCGACGGTGCTGCGTTCACCACCGGCCAGGCCTTGGCGGTGGATGGTGGGGCCACGGCTATCTGATCGCCTCGAATGCGCTGTGTCTGCTGGTGCGCAGCAGTGCGCCAGCAACCGCGAAGCAGCCGGTCAGCAGCAGGGCTCCGAACAGTACCAGGGCGGTGCCCGCGCCGAAGTGGTCGGCCAGCATGCCGGTAAAGATCACCGGCAGGCTGAAGCCGAGATAGGCGAGCAGGAAAAAACCGGCACTGGCGCGGGTTTTCTCTGTTCCGGCCAGGGTGTTCACCGCAGACAGTCCACCCAGGTAGATAAAGCCATAGCAGGCACTGCTGGCGCCGATCGCGCCCAACAGCACCGCCGCGAGTACGCCGGCATCTGCTCCCCAGGCCAGCAGCGCGTAGCTGCACGGCAAAATCAGCAAGCCCAGCAAAGTCGAGCGTGCCGAGGCCATGCGCCGTGCCAGTGGCTGGAACAGCAGGCCACAACTGATCACGCAGAACGTCGACAATCCCGACCAGTTGCCCAGGTGATGCCGGGCGAGAATCGATGGCATCAACGCGATCACCAGGCCAACGCAGGCCCAGGCCAGCAGGATCGCCAGGCCGTAGGCCAGGCTGCCCTGTGGATAAAACGGCAATCGCAGCAGGGCGCTCTGGCGCCGCTGGACCGGATTGGGCAGCCCCAGTACCGCCACGAATGCCAATGCAGCCAGCGCCAGGTGCAAGGGGAAACTGCCTGGTGCCAGCGTCGGTCCCGATAACAGAAACAGGCTGGTGACCGCTGCCCCCAGGCCGAAGCCCAATGATGTACTGGCGGTGACCCGGTTGGCCGCAGCGCGGGCGTCGCCGTCTTGCATCAGTTCGCACATGTAGGCGGTGCCGGTGGCCGAGGCCAGTGCGGTGCCGACACCGAGCAAGGTCCGGGCCATGGCCAGTTGGGCCAGGCCGGGCGCCAGCAGCATAAGCACGGTCGCCAGCATCGACAGCGCCAGCGCCGCGAGGATCAGCGGCTTGTGGCCAACCCGGTCAGCCAGCCCGCCCAAAAGCAACAGCACCGGTAAAACGCCGATCACATAGCCGGAGAAGGCCACCGCCGTCGCCGCTGCACCCTGGCCGGACAGGGCCGCATAGGCGGTGTAGAGAGGGGCCTGGAGGTTGACGGCGAACGTCACCAGGCACAGGGCGAAGGCCAGGATGGTTGAGGCGTTGCGGCTGGACATGGCGGGTTCCTTGAATGGGCAGCCCATTCTGCGAACCCTGCCATGGAGGGAAAAGGCACAGCCCCGCTGCTTTTGTGATTAACTGTTTGGCCAAAACGACCGAACACCTCAAGTATGAACATCACCCTCGATCGAAACCTGCCCACCCCCTTGGTGCAGCAGCTCGCTGCTGGCCTGGAGCGTTGGATCGCCGAGCAGCGCCTGCGCCCTGGCACGCGCTTGCCGTCGATCCGCCAGTTGGTCAAGACGCAGGGGGTCAGCCAGTCCTGCGCCATCGAGGCCTATGACCGTTTGGTTTCGCAAGGGTGGCTTGAGGCCCGGCATGGTGTCGGCTTTTTCGTTGCCGAACGCAGGGGCATGGCGCCGTTCGCCGAAGAGCCGGCGTGGGACGAGGGGGCAGAGGGACGCTGGCGTCTGTTCAGCGACGAGCAGGAAAACCTGCTGCGCCTCGGCTGCGGCTGGCTGCCAGGCAACTGGCGCCAGAGCGAGGAGATCGCCCTGGCGATCCGCCAGGTCAGCCGCGGCGGCGGGCAGGACCTTTTCGGCTATGGTCCGCCGCTGGGCCTGACCGCGTTGCGCCAGCAAATCCGCAAGCGTCTGGCGCTTATCGGTGTCCAGGTCCGGCCTGAGCAGATCCTCACCACCCAGGGCGCCAGCCAGGCACTCGACCTGCTGGTGCGTACCTTGCTGTCGCCTGGCGACACCGTAGTGGTGGAGCGTCCCGGCTACTACAACCTCTTCAACCTGCTGCGCCTGCATGGCGTGCGCATGCTGGAAGTGCCACGCACCGCCGAAGGGCCGGACCTGGACGTGCTGTCGGCGCTGCTGCGGGAACACCGCCCGCGCTTACTGTTTACCAACAGCCTGTACCAGAACCCGACCGGCACCAGCCTTGCCCCGCGCACTGCCCAGCGTCTGCTGGAACTGGCCGGCGAGCATGACCTGCGCATCATCGAGGACGATATCTATGCCGATTTCCAGGAAGGTCCGGCCACTCGCCTGAGTACCCTCGACAGCCAGCAGCGGGTGATCTACCTGGCGAGTTTTTCCAAGACGCTCAGCAGTTCGCTGCGGGTCGGTTACCTGGTCGCCGATCCGGAGCTGACCGCACGGTTGGCCGAGGTGAAGATGGTGACCGGGATTGGCAGCTCGAGGTTCGCTGAACAGGTACTGGCGCAATTGCTTGGCAGCGGGGTCTATCGCAAGAGCGTGCAACGCCTGCGTCTGCGCCTGGCCGAACACATGGCAAGCACCTTGCGCCTGTTGGAGGCCACTGGCTGGGAAGTGTTCGCCGAACCCTGCGGGGGCATGTTCGTCTGGACCCGTTACCCTGGTGTCCCGTTCGCCCGACTGCAGCAGAGCGCCCAGGAACACGGCGTACTGCTCTCGCCGGGCTCGGCTTTCGACCCGCAGGGACGCGACAGCGACTGGTTGCGCATCAATGTGGCCTACGCCCGCGACCACCGGGCCCAGGGGTTTTCCAGGCGGTCGCGCAAGCATCGTCGTGACGACCTCCAACATTCTGAAAACGACGGCTCCGTAGCTTTTTGCCATTATTGCGACCAGGGTGGCTTGTGCAGTCCCCGGCGCCGTTGCCACTCTGCGCTCTTGGATATCCGGCGAGTTTTCCAAGGGCAGCGCGAGGGGCAGCGAGCAATGAAGTCGGGCACAAATGGCGGTTTTGCCAACCTGGGCATGGCCCGCAAGCTGGGGCTGGGATTCACGCTGGTGCTGGCCTTGACGGCGGTGGTCGCGGCGATCGGGATCGCTGCGCTGTATGGCCTGGGCCAACGCTTCGATGGCCTCAAGCAGGCCACGGCGTTCAACGAGGATGTCCTCGGCCTGCGCCTGCATGAGCAACGTTATGCCCAGCGTTCCGATCCCAAGGACGCCGAGGCCCTGCGCAAGGGCGTCGAAGAACTGCAAAACCGCATCACGCAATTGCCGGAGCTGGCCGGCAGCGACGTGGGCAGCGCACTGGCCGCATACCGCAAGGCGTTCGATGAATTCGTCGAGCTGACCCAGTCCAAGGAGCTGGCGCTGGATATGGCCAGTTGGTCGGTGTCGAGCGTCGCCAACAACCTGGACGTCCTGCAGTCCGGGCTGGCCGATGACGGTACCTGGACCCTGAAGGACTCCCAAGGCCAGAAGGGCGCTGAATTCGTCGAGCAAGCGGGCCAGGTCGCACAGGTGGCGCGCCTGATGTTGCAGGCCATGGACGAAGCGCGCATCCGCCTGGACCAGAACCGCAAGGGCGCCGAAGACGTCCGCCAGGGCCGTATCGAACAGGCCGAGCAGGCTGCGCAATTGGCCGAGCAGCTCAAGTCCGCGATACAGGACCCCGGCTACCAGAGCGTGCTTGGCGAAGTCACCACCCATATCGCCAGTTTTGGCGAGAAGCTGGGTGAATACACGGATCTGCTGGCCCGCGAAGCGCAATTGCGCAAACAGTTGCAGGAGCGTGCCGAGCAGGTCATCTCGCGGGTCGAGCAGATCAACGGGGCCATCGATGCCAGCATGCAGCACGAGCTCAAGCGCAATGCCCTGCTGATCCTGGTTTCGTCGCTGGCAGCGCTGCTGGTCGGCGTGGTGGCGGCGATCCTGATTACCCGCGCCATCGTGCTGCCGCTGCGCCGGGTCATCGCTCGGGCCCAGGAGATTGCCGCCGGTGATCTGCGGGGGGAAATCATTGTCGATCGCCGTGATGAAGTGGGTCAGTTGCTATTGGCGATGCAGCAGATGGGCAGCGGCCTGGCCGTTATCGTCAGCGGCCTGCAGACCGGCATCGACAAACTGGCCAGCAGTGCCCACACCTTGTCGGCGGTGACCGAGCAGACCAACCGCGAAGTCGGCAGCCAGAAGGAAGAGACCGATCAGGTCGCTACCGCCATGCAGCAGATGACCGCCACGGTGCACAGCGTCGCCCGTGATGCCGAAGAGGCGGCCCAGGCCGCGCAGGCGGCGGATGGCAAGGTGGAAAGCGGGCAGCAGGTGGTACGCCAGAGCATGCAGCGCATCGAGCGCCTGGCCAGTGCCGCGGATTCTGCAAGCCACAGCATCGAAAACCTCAGTGCCGAGATCCAGCACATCGGTTCGGTGCTGGAGGTGATCAAGAGTGTCGCCGAGCAGACCAACCTGCTGGCGCTCAACGCTGCCATCGAAGCGGCGCGTGCCGGCGAGCAGGGGCGCGGCTTCGCCGTGGTGGCGGACGAGGTACGGGCCTTGGCCCAGCGCACCCAGCAATCCACTGGCGAGATCGAGCGCCTGGTCAGCAGCCTGCGCAGCAATGCCCAGGCTTCGGTCGCGCAGATCCAGGACAGCGGCGAGCTGGTCAAGCTGGCGGTGGCCGATGCGTTGCAGACCGAAAGCGCGCTGGGCAGCATCGCCGGGGCGGTGTCGCTGATCCAGCAGATGAACCAGCAGATCGCTGCTGCGGCAGAGCAGCAAAGTTCGGTAGCCGAGGAAATCAGCCGTAGCGTCACCCAGATCCGCAGCAGTGCCGACCAGTCGGCGATGGCCATGCGCGACAACGCCAGCTCGAGTATCGAGCTGGCGCAGTTGGGTGCGGAGTTGAAGGGGATGGTAGGGCATTTCCGGATCTGAGCCCGGAAATGCCTGTCAGGCGTTTTTGCGCCAGTTCAGGATCAACAGGGTAAGCACCCCGGCGACGATGCCCCAGAAGGCCGAACCGATCGAAAACAGGGTGAAGCCCGAGGCGGTGACCATGAAGGTGATCAGCGCCGCCTCGCGTTCCTTCGGTTCATTCATCGCCACGCTCAGGCCGTTCATGATCGAGCCGAACAGGGCCAGGGCGGCGATCGACAGCACCAGTTCCTTGGGCAGTGCGGCGAACAGGGCGGCGAGGGTGGCGCCGAAGGTGCCGGCGATGGCGTAGAAGATCCCGCACCAGACTGCTGCGGTGTAGCGTTTGCTCGGGTCCTCATGAGCGTGGGGCCGGTGCAGATGGCTGCGCTGATGGCCGCCAGGTTGACCCCGTGGGCACCGAACGGCGCCAGCAGCAGCGAGGCGATGCCGGTCACCGAGATCAGGGGCGAGGCGGGTACCTGATAGCCGTCCGCACGCAGCACGGCGACGCCGGGCATGTTCTGCGAGGTCATCGCCACCACGAACAGCGGGATGCCGATGCTGATGGTCGCGGCCAGGGAGAAACTCGGCGTGGTCCACACCGGCACCGCCACTTCCAGGGCGAAGCCGCTGAAATCCAGCAGTCCGAGCACGGCGGACAGGCCCGTGCCCACCAGCAGTGCCGCCAGCACCGAATAGCGCGGCGACAGGCGCTTTACCAGCAAGTAGCTGAAGAACATGCCCAGCACCAGGGTGGTACGGTGCTGCGCGGCTACGAAGATCTCGCTGCCGATCTTGAACAGGATACCCGCCAGCAGGGCCGAGGCCAGGGATGCCGGAATACGTCGGACCAGACGCTCGAAGCTGCCCGTCAGGCCGCAGATCACCACCAGTACCGCGCAGGTGATATAAGCACCGATGGCTTCGCCATAGCTCACGCCGCCCAGGCTGGTGATCAGCAATGCCGCACCCGGGGTCGACCAGGCCACCGTTACCGGTGTGCGGTAGCGCAACGACAGGCCGATGCTGCACACTGCCATGCCGATGGACAGGGCCCAGATCCACGATGAAATCTGCGCACTGGTTAGTCCCGCAGCCTGGCCGGCCTGGAACATCAGGACCAGCGAACTGGTGTAGCCGGTGAGCATGGCGATAAAACCGGCGACTATCGCCGAGGGAGACGAGTCGGCCAGCGGCCGCAGTTGCGCGGAAGTGGCGTTGGGCATGGGAAATTCCTTGTTCTTCGATGTAAGCAGATTTTTCAGACTACCGTGGGCACGGCATGTGCTTGCGGTACAGCGAGCGTTGCATTTAGCCGTACAGTCAGCGATCGCGTTTTGGGTAAAAGAGGGGAGCACGATGTACAAGGTCTATGGGGATTACCAATCGGGCAACTGCTACAAGATCAAGCTGATGCTGCACCTGCTCGATCTGCCCTACACCTGGCAGCCTGTGGATATTCTCAAGGGAGATACGCAGACGCCGGAGTTCCTGGCAATGAATCCCAACGGCAAGGTGCCTGTGCTGCAACTGGAGGACGGTACCTGCCTGTGGGAGTCCAACGCGATTCTCAATTTCCTCGCCGACGGCAGCGAGTTCCTGCCAAGCGAGCCGCGCCTGCGTACCCAGGTGCTGCAATGGCAGTTTTTCGAGCAGTACAGCCATGAGCCGTACATTGCCGTGGCGCGTTTCATCCAGTTCTACCTGGGGCTGCCGGACGAGCGCCTGGAGGAGTACCGCAAGCTGCACAAGGGTGGGCACAAGGCGCTGAAGGTGATGGAGCGGCAACTGGAAGTGACGCCGTACCTGGTAGGGGACCAGTACTCGATCGCCGATGTGGCGCTGTATGCCTACACCCATGTCGCCCATGAGGGTGGCTTCGACCTGGCAGCGTATCCCAGGGTCAGGGAATGGCTGGCGCGGGTGGCGGCGCATCCGCGGCATGTAACCATGCTCGGTTGATGTTGAAGCTGCTGGCCTCATCGCTGGCAAGCCAGCTCCCACAGGGCCCGCATGCACCGCGAAACCTGTGGGAGCTGGCTTGCCAGCGATGATTTACACCGCAGAAAACCGCTTGTTCAGATAGTCGATGATCACCTTGGACTCATACATCCAGGTGGTCTTGCCATCTTCTTCGATCCGCAGGCACGGCACCTTGACCTTGCCGCCACCTTCGAGCAGCGCCTGGCGATCCTGCTCGTTGTTCTTCGCATCGCGCAATGCCACCGGTACATTCAGGCGGTGCAGGGTACGGCGGGTCTTCACGCAGAACGGGCAGGCATGGAACTGGTACAGGCTCAGGCCGCGGGCCTGCTCCTCCACCCTGGCCTGGGCCGCCGGATCCCGCTTGAGCCTGGCCGGACGGCTGATCCAGTCGAAAAAGACGATCATTTGGCCGAGGCCGACTCGCAGGGCTTTGACGATCATGATGATTCCTCGCAATAAAAAGCCGACCTGAAAAGGTCGGCCCGGATAACGCTCCCGATCACTTGATCAGGCTGAGAAACTCGCTGCGGGTCGCCGCGTTTTCGCGGAATTCGCCAAGCATCACCGAAGTGATCATGGACGAGTTCTGCTTCTCCACACCGCGCATCATCATGCACATGTGCTTGGCTTCGATGACCACCGCCACGCCCATGGCGCCGGTGACCTTCTGGATCGCCTCGGCGATTTCGCGGCTGAGGTTTTCCTGGATCTGCAGGCGACGGGCATACATGTCGACGATCCGTGCCACCTTGGACAGGCCCAGCACCTTGCCACTCGGGATATAGGCGACGTGCGCCTTGCCGATGAACGGCAGCAGGTGGTGTTCGCATAGCGAGTACAGCTCGATGTCCTTGACCAGGACCATTTCGCTGTTGTCGGAGCTGAACAGTGCGCCGTTGGTGACTTCTTCCAGCGTTTGGTTGTAACCGCGGCAAAGGTACTGCATGGCCTTCGCGGCCCGTTTCGGCGTGTCGAGCAGGCCTTCGCGGGAGACATCCTCGCCGAGTTGGCCAAGGATCGCGGTGTAATGCTGTTCCAGGGACATGGATCTACCTGTGGTGTATTTCGCAAACGCGAAGGGTACGGCGGCTGTGGCGCCGCCGCAAGTGCGGCGTTACTCGTCGCGTCCTTCGAGCATGGTCCGGCGCAGCATCACGTACACCGCGCCGGTGCCACCATGACGGGCCTGGCACGAGGTGAAGCCGAGCACCTGGGGGTGCTGGCGCAGCCAGGTATTGACGTGACTCTTGATCATCGGCCGCTTGCCGTCCAGGCGCACGGCCTTGCCGTGGGTGACGCGCACGCAGCGGATTTCGAAGCGGGTGGCCTCGGCAAGAAAGTCCCAGAGGATCTCCCGGGCCTTTTCCACGCTCATGCCGTGCAGGTCGAGGCTGCCTTCGAAGGGAATCTGGCCGATCTTGAGTTTGCGCATCTGGCTTTCCTGGACGCCGTCGCGGCTCCAGTGCAGGTCGTCTTCAGGGCCGACATCGATGACGAACTGGTCCGACAGGCCGTCGACCACGGGCTGGTCGCTGCGCACCGTGGCGTTCTGCCTCAGGCTGGCGAGCTGCTTGCGATCGGCCTTGGGTTTGCCGATATCGGCGCGGTCATGCTTGATCGGCTTGACGCCGCGCATCTCGCTTGTGAACAGGGAAAAATCATCGTCTTGCATGTAAAGCCTCCGCCGGAACCGCGCAGAGTCTACGCAGTCAGTCGTGTTTTTTCATCAAATGCGGGGACAGGCCGAGCTCCCGGCCACGACGCAGGCGCAGGCGGCGACGGCGCCAGACCCAGACGCCGAGGTAAAGAACCAGCAGGCCACCAAGCAGGATCAGGCTGGCGGCGGCGGGATTGTCGTTGAGTTCACCCAGGGCAGCGGGGCGCCCCAGCAGGCTGGCGGCACCGGCCATGGCCAATAGCACGCCGCAGGTGGTCAGGAGCATGGCGAACATCGCGGCCAGGCGCGAACCCCAGGCGCCCGGCTGGCGCGGGCGCAGGCGTTTGGCGTCGAAACCGTCGGATATTTTCATGCCGATCTCCTCAGTGGATATCCGGGTTTCGACCGGTAATCGTCGAGGTGGTTCCGTACGCCAGCCGGATCAGATCAGGCTGTCGACGGGCGCCACGCAGGCGAAGTTGTCGGCCATGATCGCCATTTCGCTCTGCTGGATCTGTGCGGCAGGTATGACGCCGCCCTTGAACGGCAGGTCGCGGGTGGCACAGCCATCCTCGACCAGGGTGCAGCGGTAGCCATAGTCCTTGGCCCGGCGCACGGTGGTGCTGACGCTGGAATGGCTCATGAAACCGCAGACGATGATGTCCAGGTGGCCGAGTTCCTGCAGGGTTTCGTGCAGCCGGGTGTTCTTGAACGCATTGGGCATGCGTTTTTCGATGATGATTTCGTCGCCGCGGGGTTCCAGGCCCGGAATGAACTCGCCACGCGGACCTTGCGGATCGAACAGGCCACCGACGGTACCCAGATGCCGCACATGGATGATCGGCCGGCCGGCCCTGCGGGCCGCTTCGAGCAGTTTGCCGATGTTCGCCACGGCTTCGTCCATGCCCGACAGCGCCAGGGGGCCGCTCAGGTATTCCTTCTGGGCATCGATGATCACCAGGCTGGCGTTGCTCAGCTTCGCTGGCGGATAGCCGCGTCCACTGAGGTGGAACATGGTCGTTGGAACAGACATCAAGGGCTCCTTTGGCTAGGGCTTTTTGGCTATTCTCCCCTGCTTGGCCGCCGATGTGAATCGCTTAGCGTACAAGTGGCGTAGTTAGTGGCTCTCAGCCATGTCAGCGATTGGCTCATTTTTGTGGTGGCGGCCCATCACGGCGCCGGGCTGGTAGAATCGTCGGTCGTCTTTCAAGGAGTCTGCCGTGATCACTTCCCGCCTGCGCACGTTGCGCGATCATATTCGCTGGGCTGTCAGCCGTTTCCATGAACACGAGCTGTTCTTCGGGCATGGCGCCGACAACGCCTGGGACGAGGCCCGCCTGCTGGTGCTGGGCGCGGTGCACCTGCCTTGGGAAGTGGCCGACAGCTACCTCGATTGCCGCCTGGAGGACGACGAACTGGTCAAGCTGCAGCGCCTGCTCAAGCGCCGCATCGAAGACCGTGTGCCCACCGCCTACCTGCTGGGCGAGGCGTGGTTCTGCGGGATGTCGTTCATTGTCGATGAGCGTGTGCTGGTGCCGCGTTCGCCGATTGGCGAACTGATCGAAAAGCGCTTCGAACCCTGGCTGGCCGCCGAACCTGCGCGGATTCTCGATCTATGCACCGGTTCCGGTTGCATCGGCATCGTCAGCGCCGACGTGTTCCCCGACGCCGAAGTGGTGCTGGCCGACCTCTCCTTCGATGCGCTCGAAGTGGCCAACCAGAACATCGAGCGCCATGGCCTGGAGCAGCGTGTCTATACCGTCCAGGGCGATGGCTTCTCCGGCCTGCCGGGCCAGCGTTTCGACCTGATCCTGTCCAACCCGCCCTATGTCGATGCCGAGGACTTCGCCGACATGCCGGCGGAATATCACCACGAACCCGAGCTGGGCCTGGCCTGTGGCAACGATGGCCTGGATCTGGTCCGGCGCATGCTGGCCGAAGCTGCCGATCACCTGACCGAGAAGGGCCTGTTGATCGTCGAGGTGGGCAATAGCCAGGTGCATGTCGAGCAACTGTATCCGGAAGTGGATTTCGCCTGGCTGGAGTTCGAGCGTGGCGGCCACGGCGTGTTCATGCTGACTGCCGAGCAATGCCGCAAGCACCAGGCGCTGTTCGCCTCGCGGGTCTAAAGAACCACGCAGACCCTGTGGGAGCGGGTTTACCCGCGATTGCGGTAGTGAATTCACCGACGCAATCGCGGCGGTTCGGCGTTCCGATGAACCCGCTCCCACAGGGTACGCGGTGTATTTTCAGCGATGTGTCGCGATCCAGATCAGCAACCCGGCCTGGAACACGGCAAACGCTACCAGGCAGGTGATGGTAAAGCGCAGCCCGCTGTCCTCGCGCTTGAACTTGGCGACCCGTTCGTCCCGCTCGCGCAGTTGCGCTTCCTTCTCATGCAGCTTCTGCTCGGCCTGCTGGAGCATGTTGGCGGCATCGATGATGTCGACCCGCTGCAATTTGTCGGTGTTCCAGCCGCCCTTGAGCTGGCCGACCTGGGTTTCCACGTAGCGCCCTTTCAGGTGCTGGGCGTCGGCGTACTCCACCTCGATACCGCTGGCATGCAGCACGTGGTCGCGGCGCAGCCGGGTGTCTTCGTTGAGGGCGTCCTTGTTCGCCAGCAACCCGCCTTCCAGGCGATAGCCCGACCAGCGCCGCTGGGCCCATTGCACGCCCTGGGCTACAAGGAAGCGGCCGATGCCGCGGTTCAGCGGTTCGACCTGCAGGCCGCTGTCGGGGCCCACGGTTACCAGGCGCTCGGCGTGATCGACGCGGATGTCGAGGACATTCTGTTCCTTGCGCGTTTTCTGCCCGGGCAGGCGAATCTCCATGCGCAGCAGGCTGTGCTCCTTGCTGTGCCGTTCGGCATAACCGTACTGGACGAAGCGCAGCGGGCGCGGGCCGCTGTTGCGGTCGGTGGGCAGCGGCGCCAGGCGCAGCAACTGGAAGTGCTCCGGGGCAAGGTCCGCCCAGGGCAACGGAGCGGGTTCCGGCGCAACCGGTTCGTCGGTCGCTTCGGCAGCGTCCTGGGTGGGTGCATCTGTCATCAAGGCGGTCCTCTTTTATGCGCGCCAGGCAGCCTGCAATGGCGGTGCCTGCATCTTTCTATCGGCCGCGGCGGCGAGGACTGGAGGGCAAATTTCCTTAACGGGTTGCCAACTGCTGCACAAACGCGACGATCCGCTCGCCGAGGGCGCTGGCCAGGGGCAACTCAGGATTGGTGTAGGCGTCGCGCTGTTGGCCTATGCCCGGCGGGCTGATACGCAGCATATGGTTCATGCCGTCGATCAGCGCCAACTGCGCATCGGGCTTGGCTGCATGCAAGGCACGGGCATCGGCAGGACTGACCTGAAGGTCGTTGCGCCCCTGGAGGATCAGGGCCGGCACCTTCACGCTGGCGAACGCGGCAGCCGGGTCCTGGCGAAACAGGGAGATCAGGTAGGGCTGCACGCTGGGACGAAAGACATCCTTCAGTACTGCAGGCAACCGCTCGCTTTGCCGGCCGGCCTTGAGCTGGGCGATCACGGCCTCGGCGCGCTTGAGTTCGGCGGGCGGCAGTTGCTCGGCCAGTTGTTCTCGCAGTACCTGGTCGATTGGCCGGCCGCTGCCGGCCAGGGTAATCACGCCGTCGGCAGTAGCGGGTGTGGCCGCCAGGCTGGCGATCAGCGCGCCTTCGCTGTGACCCAGAAGGATAAGCGGACCGAAGCGTGGATCGGCCTTGATCTTGCGGCTCCAGGCGACAGCGTCGGCTACATAGCGCTCGACGCTGAGGTTGCGCTCGTCCGGCGTCGCCGCCAGGCTCTCGGCAACCCCGCGCTTGTCGTAGCGCACGCTGGCGATGCCATTGCGCGCCAGTTGCAGGGCGAGGCGCTTGAGGATATCGATGCGTCCCACGGCCGGGTTGTTGCCATCGCGGTCCGTGGGGCCGGAGCCAGCGATGATCAGCACCACCGGCGGAGGTGTGTCGCTGCGCGGCAGCAGCAGGCTGCCATGCAGGATGCCCTGGCCGGTATCGAGGCTGACCGGACGCTGGAACACCGCCGGAGCGGCCTGGGCTGTACAGCAGAGGAGCATCAGGAGGAGGGCGGCAAGGCGCGGCATTATCGGACACACGTGGAGGGATGCCCGTAAGACCGAAGCGGCCGGGAAGGTTCGCTATCAGGGATGAACTGATTGGTTAGCCTGCGTATACTGGCGGCCTTGTTCAAATCAGGCTGATTCGCGGAGCGTCTGCATGTCCGGCAATACCTACGGCAAGCTGTTCACTGTCACCACCGCTGGCGAAAGCCATGGTCCGGCGTTGGTCGCCATTGTCGATGGCTGCCCGCCGGGCCTGGAGATTTCGCTGGAGGATCTGCAGCGCGACCTCGACCGGCGCAAGCCCGGCACCAGCCGCCATACCACCCAGCGCCAGGAAGCCGACGAGGTGGAAATCCTGTCCGGGGTGTTCGAAGGTCGCACAACCGGCTGCGCCATCGGCCTGCTGATCCGCAATACCGACCAGAAGTCCAAGGATTACTCGGCAATCAAGGACCTGTTCCGCCCGGCCCATGCCGACTACACCTACCACCACAAGTACGGTGAGCGCGACTACCGCGGCGGCGGTCGCAGTTCCGCACGGGAAACCGCCATGCGCGTGGCCGCCGGCGCCATCGCCAAGAAATACCTGGCCAGCCAGGGCATCCGCATTCGCGGCTATATGAGCCAGTTGGGTCCGATAGAGATTCCGTTCAAGACCTGGGACTCGGTGGAAGAGAACGCCTTCTTCAGCCCCGACCCGGACAAGGTGCCGGAACTGGAGGCCTACATGGACCAGTTGCGCCGTGACCAGGACTCGGTCGGCGCGAAGATCACCGTGGTGGCCGAAGGCGTGATGCCGGGCCTGGGCGAGCCGATCTTCGACCGTCTCGACGCCGAGCTGGCCCATGCGCTGATGAGCATCAACGCGGTCAAGGGCGTGGAAATCGGCGCCGGTTTCGCCTGTGTTTCCCAGCGCGGTACCGAGCATCGCGACGAACTGACCCCGGAAGGCTTCCTCAGCAACAACGCCGGCGGCATCCTCGGCGGGATTTCCTCGGGCCAGCCGATCGTCGCCCACCTGGCGCTGAAGCCGACCTCGAGCATCACCACCCCGGGTCGCTCCATCGACAAGGACGGCAATCCGGTCGACGTCATCACCAAGGGCCGTCACGATCCTTGCGTGGGCATCCGCGCCACGCCGATCGCCGAGGCCATGATGGCGATCGTGCTGATGGACCACCTGCTGCGCCATCGCGGGCAGAACGCCGATGTACGGGTGAGCACGCCGGTACTGGGCCAGCTTTGATGCACTGCTTCATCCCTTGCGCCACGGCTCGCTAGCCGTGGCGCTTCCTTACTGGCGGCTGTCCAGTTTCTATCTGTTCTATTTCGCCCTGCTCGGCGCCACCGCGCCGTTTCTGGCGTTGTATTTCGACCATCTCGGTTTCTCCAGTGCACGGATCGGCGAGCTGGTCGCGATCCCCATGCTGATGCGCTGCGTGGCCCCCAACCTGTGGGGCTGGCTGGGAGATCGCAGCGGCCAGCGCCTGCTGATCGTGCGCTTGGGGGCGTTATGCACCCTGGGCAGTTTCGCCCTGATCTTCGTCGACAAGAGCTATGCCTGGCTGGCGCTGGTGATGGCGCTGCATGCGTTCTTCTGGCATGCCGTGCTGCCGCAGTTCGAGGTCATCACCCTGGCGCACCTGCAAGGCCAGACCGGGCGCTACAGCCAGGTCCGCCTGTGGGGCTCGATCGGCTTCATCCTCACCGTGGTCGGCCTCGGCCGGCTGTTCGAGTGGCTGAGCCTGGACGTCTACCCGGTGGCGCTGGTGTGCATCATGGCCGGTATCGTCTGCGCCAGCCTGTGGGTGGCCAATGCACAGCCTGCGGAGCACGCCGAACTGCCTTCCAGCGGCGGCTTTCTCCAGCAACTGGGCCGTCCCGGCGTGCTGGCCTTCTATGCCTGCGTCGCCTTGATGCAACTCAGCCATGGTCCGTACTACACCTTCCTGACCCTGCATCTCGAGAGCCTCGGCTACAGTCGCGGCATCATCGGCATGCTGTGGGCCCTGGGCGTGCTGGCGGAGGTGCTGTTGTTCGTGGTGATGAGCCGGATCCTGGCGCGGTTTTCCCTGCGTCGGGTGTTGCTCGCCAGCTTCCTGCTGGCGGCACTGCGCTGGTGGCTGCTGGGCGCGTTCGCCGAGCATCTGCTGGTGCTGTTGCTGGCGCAACTGATGCACGCGGCGACTTTCGGCGCGTTCCATGCGTCCTGCATCGCCTTCGTCCAGCGCAGCTTCGGCGCACGCCAGCAAGGTCAGGGCCAGGCGTTCTACGCGGCCCTGTCCGGTACCGGCGGCGCGCTTGGTGCGTTATACGCGGGCTACAGCTGGAAGGCCCTGGGGCCGACCATCACCTTTAGTATTGCCAGCGTCGCGGCGCTGGCCGCAGCCGTTATCATTGCGGCCCGGTTGAAAGAGGACGCGGTGTAGCGTTCTTCCCCAGCTTTCGAAAGATCAGGAGTTGCCCCTTGAGCATCCTCAGCGTTTACCACCAGTCCACCCCCGATACGCCGAACAAGGTCCTCACCCATGCCGACGATATCGCCACGACCCTGGCCGAGCAGTGCGTGCGCTTCGAGCAGCGCGAGGTGACGCAGAGCATTCGCCCCGGGACGGTCGAGGCCGAGGTGACCGCCAGCCTGGGCGAGCAAATACAAGCCATGCGTAGCGAGTTTTGCGCAACCGTGCTGGAAGTGCTCAGTGTCAATCCGGAGCATCCGCAAAAGGAAGAACTGCGTGCCGGCCTGATCGATGAGCGCACGCATGCGAGCGACGATGTGCGTTTCTTCGTCAGCGGGCGTGGGCTGGTGAACATTCGCATCGGCGAGTATGTCTACGGATTGATCGGTGAACGCGGTGATCTGCTGATTGTGCCGGCGGGCGTGGCACAGTGGTTCGACATCGGTGAGCAGCCGAACCTGGTGCTGGTGCGGTTCTTGAGCAAGGAAGGGGAGAGGGCCCGGTTGACCGGAGACAAGGGTTCCCTCGACTATCCAGGCTTGGATGACACGTTTTAAAGCATTTGGCAGGGACTTTGTGGGAGCGGGTTCACCCGCGATCGCGTTAGTGGCTTCACCGACGCAATCGCGGGTGAATCCGCTCCCACAAGTTTCCGTGTTGCTTGTTCTTTAGCGGTAGGTCGGCAAGGCAAAGCGCTGCTGGCTTTGCAGCATCGAAATCACCGGCAGCTCACTGGCCTGTTCGGCCAGGTCACGGCGAATCGCGCTGATCGCCCACGACAGTTGCTCGGCGTTGTGCAGTTGGGCGTAGGACAGGCAACGCTTGGTCTGCTTGCCGTCCGCAGCGCGCAAGGTCAGCAGGATGCCGCCGTCAGGGCGGGCCTGGGTGGTGACTTGGTAGGCGGAGAATACCGAGGCGAATTTTTCCTGAATGAGGTCCATATCAGCTCCTTGGCTGTGGGTGGCAGACATGGAGTGATAGTTGCAGCCGGCGTGCCAGCTTCAATGCAATAAAAAATCCTTTTAAATCAATAGCTTGTCAATGATGGCAATAAACGCCTTCGTGCATCGTGCAAGGTCGTGCAATTTGCACAGTGCAATTTGCAAGATCATCTTTCCCATTGACTGGATGGAATTATTCCCGGGCTTTACGGATCAATCCCTGACAAACAATTTGGCTTTGTGCCGTCCAGGAGGTTCCTAATGTCCGACCAGCAACCCGTCAGCATGAGTGCCGATGAGCAGCAGGCCTTTGCCGAAGAGGTTTTCGAGCGTGCTCGCCAGGGTGATGCCGGCATGCTTCGGCGCTTGCTGGAAAAAGGCCTGCCGTCCAATCTGCGCAACCACAAGGGCGATACCCTGCTGATGCTCGCCAGTTACCACGGCCATCTCGATGCTGTTCGGGTGCTGCTGGAGCATGGCGCCGATCCGTTGCTGGCCAACGACAACGGCCAGCTGCCGGTCGCGGGGGCGGCGTTCAAGGGCAATCTGGAGATGGTCCGCCTGCTGGTGGAACATGGCGGTGACGCCGATGCCGCCGCGGGCGACGGGCGTACCGCATTGATGATGGCAGCGATGTTCAATCGGCTTGCCATCGTCGATTACCTGCTCGAACAGGGCGCCGACCCCACCCGTCGCGATGCTCGTGGCGCCGATGCCCTGGCCTCGGCGCTGACCATGGGCGCCACGGAAACCGCCGCGCGGCTGCGAGCGCTGGCCGACTGACCCGGTGGCGGCTATCCTTGCCGCCTTTTTTCCAGCATCCGGGAACGTCCCATGAAAAACCAACTGGCCGAACTGATCGGCAAGATCAGCTCCGGCTGCATGTCCGAACAGGATATCCAGCGCATCGCCGAAGAAGCGGCCCAGGCCTATGCCGATCCGGAAGGTTTCCTCGCTGCCAACCCGGATATCAATTACGACGACACGTTCCCCATTCCCCTGGGCGAATGGGTAGTAGTCGGCAGCCTGCCCGATACCGTGCTGTTCCAGGCCGACACCTACGAAGACCTGTTCGCCGCCATCGTCGCTTCCTTCGACAAGAGCGTGCCGTTCAATTTCAAGCCCAGGCAACTGGCCAAGGTCGAGGCACTGACTGCCCTAAACCGCATCCAGGTGCAGATGGGCAGCATGAACAAGGAAGCCGGTGGCTACGTGCTGGTCAACTTCAGCCAGTTGCTCGACGATGAACTGCAGATGGTCCTGGTCTGCGGCGACGACCTGGCGCGGGTGCTGGAGCTCTGCGCCGAGTTGAACATTGCCGCCGCGCCGGCCCTGGAAGCGCTGAGGGTTGCGGTGCACATCTGACGGCAGCCCGCTAGCCGAGAGCCGTATCGAGGAACATCATCACCGCGAAGCCACCCATCAGGCCGAGAGTTGCCGAGGTCTGATGGCCATTGCGGTGGGTTTCCGGGATCACTTCGTGGGACACCACGAAAATCATCGCACCGGCCGCCAGGCCCATGCTGACCGGGTAGGCGAGGGCGAAGCCGCTGGAAATGCCCAGGCCGATCACTGCGCCAATGGGCTCCATCACCCCGGAACCGATCGCCACCAAGGCGGCTTTCAGGCTCGACAGGCCGGTGGCGCGCAAGGCCAGGGCCACCGCCAGGCCTTCGGGAATGTCCTGGATGGCGATGGCGCTGGTCAGCGGCAGGCCGACGTTGAGATCGCCATTGGTGAAGCTCACGCCAATGGCCATGCCTTCCGGCAGGTTGTGCAGGGTGATCGCCAGGACAAACAGCCAGACCCGGTTGATGCGTTCCGATTGCGGCCCGCAAGGGCCGGTGCTCTCGTGTTCATGGGGCGTGAAGCGGTCTAGGCCAAGCATCAGCAGCACGCCCAGACCCATGCCCAGCACGACCGTCAGCGCTGCGAGCGGGCCGTTTCCGGTGATCTCGCGGGCGGCATCGAGCCCCGGGAGAATCAACGAGAAGGAGCTGGCGGCGAGCATCATCCCGGCGGCAAAGCCGAGCATCACATCCTGGGTACGCGAGCTGACCTCACGCAGGATCACCGCCAGCACTGCGCCGAGGGCGGTGGCGGAAAAACCGGCGAGGCCGCCGAGCATGGCCATGTGCAGGTTTTCCTGATGATCGCCGTGGATGGCGTTCCACGCACTGGCCCCCATCAGCCACAACACCGCCAGCAGGCTTAGGCCTAGGCCGGCGCTGAGCCACGGCGATGCTTGTGCCTGTTGCAGCCAGGCACCAGGGAGCGAAGCGGGGGCGGATGAGGCATGGGAAGGGGGCATGCAGGAATCTCCAGAACAATTGCAAGCGAGTGTAACCAAGGCCTCGGAACGCCGATGAAACAAGCGCGTCTATAAGGCCGATAGCCAGCTATTCTTTGCTACAGCTTGAATTGGGAGTTTCAACATGGGTTCGACGTTCAATGGCCTTGCCGGCCTGGTCATCCTCGCCCTCGACATCTGGGCGATCCTTAATGTGGTCAAGAGCAGCGCCGGTGGCGGAGCCAAGGTCCTGTGGATCCTGCTGATCATCCTCCTCCCCGTGCTCGGCCTGATCATCTGGGCCATCGCCGGGCCGCGCGGCGACGTTCGCATCTAGCGTGAAAACACCACGCTAGCGCAACGTCCCGGTTTTGCACGCGGATTTGTGTTGGCCGGGCAACCCGGCTAGCCTGATCCGCGCTTTGCGTTGCCTCAACGAAATTTTCACAATCGATTGCGGACAATCGCGCGCGCCTTTACCCATCCGTCCAGTGGCTGGCCATCCGGAAATCCTCTCGGAGCGGCGCCGCCTGGCGTCGATGTGCTTTCTATAACCAGAATTCCAGGGACCTTCCATTTCATGGCTAAAACGGACGCCTCGCGCCTGCAACCGACGGTCAAATCACACCTGCTCTATACCTTCCTGTGCGGCCTGGTGATCATGCTGATGCTCAGCGCCGTGCGCTTCGCGCTGCTGGTCTATAACCGCGACATGATCGGCGACACACCCTATTCGACGGTTGCCGAAGGCTTCTTAAACGGCCTGCGCTTCGACCTGCGGGTGGTGGTGTACCTGAGCATTCCGTTGCTGCTGGCAATCCTCAGCGCCCGGGCCATGGCGGCTCGCGGGCTGTTCCGCCTGTGGTTGACCATCGCCGGCAGCGCAACGCTGTTCCTCGGCCTGGTGGAGATGGACTTCTATCGCGAGTTCCACCAGCGCCTGAACGGCCTGGTATTCCAGTACATCAAGGAAGACCCCAAGACCGTTTCCAGCATGATCTGGTACGGGTTCCCGGTGGTTCGCTACCTGCTGGCCTGGGTCGCCGGCACGGTGATCATGAGCCTGGCATTCAAGGCCATCGATCGCCTGACCCGGCCCCGCGGCCAGTACCAGAGCAACCTTGCCGGGGTGCGCAGCGTTGCGCCGTGGTATGTGCGCGGCGTGGTGTTCTTCATGATCCTGCTGGTGGCCGTGGTCGCCGCCCGTGGCACCTTGCGCCAGGGGCCGCCGATGCGCTGGGGCGATGCCTTCACTACCGATTCCAACTTCGTCAACCAGTTGGGCCTGAACGGCACCCTGACCCTGATCGATGCGGCCAAGAGCCGTTTCTCCGAAGACCGCGACAACATCTGGAAAGCCACCCTCGATCCGCAGGTTGCCCAGCAGACCGTGCGCGAGATGCTGCTGACCCCAAACGACAAGCTGGTCGATGCCGACAGCGCGGCGATCCGCCGTGACTTCACCCCGCCCGCGGACAAGACCCTGCCAATCAAGAACGTGGTGGTGATCCTCCTCGAGAGTTTCGCCGGACACTCGGTCGGCGCCCTTGGTGGCAAAGGCAACATTACCCCGTACTTCGACAAGCTGGCCGAGGAGGGCCTGCTGTTCGACCGCTTCTTCTCCAACGGTACCCATACCCACCAGGGCATGTTTGCTACCATGGCCTGCTTCCCAAACCTGCCGGGCTTCGAATACCTGATGCAGACCCCGGAAGGCGGCCACAAGCTCTCCGGTCTACCGGCGCTGCTCAGCGCCCGCGACTACGACGACGTGTACGTGTACAACGGTGATTTCGCCTGGGACAACCAGTCCGGTTTCTTCGGCAACCAGGGCATGACCACCTTCATCGGCCGCAACGACTTCGTCAATCCGGTCTTCTCCGACCCGACGTGGGGGGTGTCCGACCAGGACATGTTCGACCGCGGCGCCCAGGAACTGGCGCACAACTACGGCAAGAAGCCCTTCTATGCGCTGCTGCAGAGTCTGTCCAACCACACCCCGTACGCGCTGCCGAAGAACCTGCCGGTCGAGCCGGTAACCGGTTTCGGGCGTCTCGACGAGCACCTCACGGCGATGCGCTACTCCGATTGGGCCTTGGGCCAGTTCTTCGAAAAGGCGCGCAAGGAGCCGTATTTCAAGGAGACGCTGTTCGTCATCGTCGGCGACCATGGCTTCGGCAATGCACAGCAGGTCACTGAACTGGACCTGGGCCGCTTCAATGTTCCGCTGCTGCTGATCGCTCCTGGCATCCAGGAAAAATTCGGCAAGCGTGACCACACCGTGGGCACCCAGATCGATATCGTGCCGACCATCATGGGCCGTCTTGGTGGCGAGACCCGTCATCAGTGCTGGGGACGCGACCTGCTCAACCTGCCCGAGGGCGACCAGGGCATCGGCATGGTCAAGCCGTCGGGCAGCGAGCAGATCGTCGGCTTGTTCCAGGGCGATCAGTTGCTGATCGAGTCCAAGGACATGGAACCGCGGCTGTACCGTTACCAGGTGGGCAGCGAGTTCAAGGCCGAGTTGATCGATGGCCCGCAGAAGAGCGAAATGCAGAAGAAGCTTGAGGCCTTCATCCAGACGGCCACCAAGAGCCTGCTGGATAACACTGCGGGTGTGGTCCACGGTATTCCGGACTGATTTCCCGAGCATTGGCTAACCCAAGGACCCCGGCATTGCCGGGGTCTTTTTTTTAGCTGCCGGTTGGATGAAAAAACCGGAACAACACCCACTGGCCAAGGTCAACGGAAGGTAGGCCGTACTTCCATTCGAGGACAACGCCAGATGAAAGAGTGGGAAATCACTTTCGTGGACCAGAAGGGCGAGCGCACCGCGTTGCTGTTCGCTTGCGAAAACCGCCCGAGCATCGAAGACGCTGCGCGGCAGGTAAGGGGCCACCTGTTCCCGATCATGGACGAGCTCGACCTCAACGATTTCCAGGACCGCGCTGAAAGCCCTACTGCCAAGTGGCTGAAGGAGCAGAGCGGAGTGGTCATCACCGGCATCACTGAAATGCCCTGAGCGTCAGGCTGGCGATGTGCCCAGCCTGACGCTACGCTGAACACATGGTCGTCGTTTTTCCGGCGCCGGCCGTTGCCGTCGTTACATCCGCTCGAGACCCCGGCCGCAAGGTAAACGGGGTGGCGTGAACGCGCCGAAAGTCTATCCATCGTGATTGAGGAGGACGATTCAATGAGCAACCTGTACGAAGACATCAGCAGCATCGTGCTGCGCCGCATGAAAGAAGGCGGCTTCGATTTCACCCAAATCCATCCCATCGAGTTTTACGCGGTATTCCCGGACGAGGAACGGGCGCGCAGGGCTGCAGGCAAGTTTCGTGGCGAGTCGCTGTGTGCCTCGGTGCACGAGAGCGACGAAGGTTGGCAACTGGAATTGCAAAAGATCATGTACGCCACCCATGGCGGGATCGGCGAATTCGAGCATGATTTCGAAGCAGTGATCCGGCCCTTGGGTGGTGAGGCCCAAGGCTGGGGCGTCAAGCAGGAGCGTGTGCTGACCTGAAACCCGTTCCGGGGCGGCGCCTGGCGCGGCCCCGGATTCACCCGCGCTTCGCAATGAAGCGTACGCCCCATAGGCGTAGCGATAGCTGCACAAGTCTGGTGCGGTCTCTTTCCTGAATCTTTGCAACCGCTTGATTCACAAGCCTTATTGTTGCTGGCACGGGCTTTGCGATATTCCTTGGGCACGGGTGACAAGGAGTTCGGCATGATTCGCAGTTTCTATGATGAGATGTACGCCGCCGACGGTCAGCTCCGTCCGCATTATCGGGAATTCGCCCGCTGGCTGGGGGAGACTCCCCGGAGCTGCTGGCACAACGGCGTCGCGAGGCTGACCTGCTGTTCCACCGCGCCGGTATCACCTTCACGCTTTACGGCGACGAGCAGGGCACCGAGCGCCTGATCCCCTTCGACACCATTCCCCGGGCCATTCCCGCCAGCGAATGGCGGGTGGTGGAGCGCGGCTGTATCCAGCGGGTCAAGGCGCTGAACATGTTCCTCGCCGACCTGTACCACGAGCAGCGCATCCTGCGTGCCGGGATTATCCCCGCCGAGCAGGTCCTGGCCAACGACCAGTACCAACTGGCGATGCAGGGCCTGAGCCTGCACCGCGACCTCTACGCGCATATTTCCGGGGTCGACCTGGTGCGCGATGGCGACGGCACCTATTACGTCCTCGAAGACAACCTGCGAACCCCCAGCGGGGTGAGCTACATGCTCGAGGACCGCAAGATGATGATGCGGTTGTTCCCCGAACTGTTCGCCGTCCAGCGCATCGCGCCCATCGATCATTACCCCAACCTGCTGCTGGAAACCCTGAAGAGTTCCAGCCCGCTGGATAACCCCAGCGTCGTGGTGCTGACGCCGGGGCGCTTCAACAGTGCCTTCTTCGAGCATGCATTCCTGGCACGGGAAATGGGCGTGGAACTGGTGGAAGGGGCCGACCTGCTCGTCCGTGACGAGCGGGTATTCATGCGCACCACGGGTGGTCCCAAGCCGGTGGACGTGATCTACCGACGCCTCGACGACGCCTATCTCGATCCCCTGGCCTTCAACCCGAGTCCATGCTCGGCGTGCCCGGCCTGCTGTCCGCCTATCGCTGCGGCAACGTGGTGCTGGCCAATGCCATCGGCACCGGGGTGGCCGATGATAAGTCGGTCTATCCCTATGTCACCGAGATGATCCGTTTCTACCTCGACGAGGAGCCGATCCTGAAGAACGTCCCCACCTGGCAATGCCGCAACCCCGCCGAACTGTCTCATGTGCTGGCCAACCTGCCGGAGCTGGTGGTCAAGGAAACCCAGGGATCCGGCGGCTACGGCATGCTGGTCGGGCCGGCCTCGACCCAGGCCGAGATCGCCGCCTTCGCCGAGCGCATCAAGGCCCGGCCGGCGGCCTACATCGCCCAGCCAACCCTGTCGCTCTCGACCTGTCCGACCTTCGTCGAGAACGGCATCGCGCCGCGGCATATCGATCTGCGGCCGTTCGTCCTGTCCGGCCGCGAGACCCGCGTGGTCCCGGGCGGCCTGACCCGCGTCGCCCTGCGCGAAGGCTCGCTGGTGGTGAACTCGTCCCAGGGCGGCGGTACCAAGGACACCTGGGTGGTGGAGGACTGAACCATGCTCAGCAGAACCGCTTCCGACCTGTACTGGATGTCGCGCTACCTGGAGCGCGCGGAAAACCTCGCGCGCATGCTCGATGTCAGTTATTCGCTGTCGCTGATGCCCCAGGACGGGCGCGGCGACGGCCTCGATGAAATGACCCTGGCCCTGCGCATCACCGGCACCCTGGACGATTACCTGGAACGCCACGGCCAGCTCCACGCCGAGCGCCTGTTGCATTTCTTCGCCCTCGACCCGGAAAACCCGGCGAGCATCTACAGCTGCCTCGGCGCCGCGCGGGCCTGCGCCCATGCGGTACGCGGCAAGATCACCGCCGACATGTGGGAGAACATCAACGCCACCTGGCTGGAGATCCGTGGTATCGCCGAGCAGGGCCTGGGGCGCTACGGCATGAGCCGCTTCTGCGAATGGATCAAGGAGCGCTCGCACCTGTTCCGGGGTGCCACCTACGGCACCATCATGCGCAACGATGCCTTCCGCTTCATCCGCCTCGGGACCTTCATCGAGCGTGCCGACAACACCCTGCGCCTGCTCGATGCCCGCTACGAGATGTTTGGCGAGGCGGCCGAGGCCGTCAGCGACAGCTCCGCCCGTGGTTATTACCAGTGGAGCGCCTTGCTCCGCGCGCTGTCCTCGTTCGAGGCCTATACCGAGATCTACCGCGATGCCCCCACCGCGCGCCATGTGGCCGAACTCCTGCTGCTGCGTGCCGATGTGCCGCGTTCGCTGCGGGCCTGTACCGAAGAAATCGACCAGATCCTCGCCAGCCTGCACGGCACCAACGGCCGCCCGGCCCAGCGCCTTGCAGCGGAGGTGGATGCCCGGCTGCGCTATACCGGGATCGATGAAGTCCTTTCCCAGGGCCTGCATCCCTGGTTGAACCATTACATCCCGCTGGTGCGTGAATTGGGCAACGCCATTCACAGCGCCTACCTGGAGGTCGTATGAAACTGACAATCAGCCACGAAACCGCTTACCACTATGAAGACCAGGTGCGTACGAGCATCCAGTACCTGCGCCTGACCCCGTCGGATAACCAGCGCCAGCGCGTGCTGCAATGGCAGCTGGACCTGCCGCGTCCCGTGCAGGCACGGCGCGATCCGTTCGGCAATATCCTGCACGTGCTCAGCCTGGAAGAACCCCATGCCGACCTGCTGATTGCGGCGCGGGGCGAGGTCGAGATCGACCCGGACCTGGAAGCCGAACAGGATAGCCATTCACCCCTGCCATTCCTGCGCTCGACGCGCCTGACCGAGGCCGACGAAGCCTTGTGCGCCTTCGCTGTCCGGCATTGTGGCGAATACCGGGATCGCGGTGCCTTGATCGGCCTGATGGGGGCGTTGCATGACCATATCGCCTACCGGCCCGGCGCCACCGCCGTGGACACCAGCGCCGCCCAGGCCTTCGCCGTCGCTGCCGGAGTCTGCCAGGACCACGCCCACGCCTTCATCGCCTGTGCCCGCAGCCTGCAGGTGCCGGCGCGCTACGTCTCGGGGTATCTGTTCGACAATGACAACCAGCACATGGCCAGCCACGCCTGGGCCGAGGCCTGGCTGGACGACGCCTGGTACAGCTTCGATGTCACCAACCAGCTCGCCGTGCCGGAGCGGCACCTGAAGCTGGCGGTGGGCCTGGATTACCTGGATGCCTGCCCGGTGCGCGGCATGCGTCGGGTGGTGGCTATGAGCAGATGCACGCCAATGTGCTGGTGACCTCAGGGTTCAATCAGTAGAGCTCAGGATTTGCGCTTGGCCATGTGTGAAAGATAAGCGAGCAGGGCGTCGAGATCGGCGTCGGGCAGGGCTTCGACGGTGAACTCCGGCATGCGCGCCTGCGGCCATTGGCGCAGGCTTTGCGGATTGCGGATATAACGCCGGAGGAATTCGGGGCGGAAATATTCGGTGGGGTTGTAGGGGCGGTTCAGGTCAGGGCCGAACTGGGCGTCACCGGCGCCGTTGAGGCGATGACAGGCCAGGCAGTTCTTCTGGAACAGGGCAAAGCCACGGTTCACCGTGGCGCTGGCGTCGCTGGCCGGAAGCAGGGCGGGAAAGCGCACGGCGACCGGATCGAGACGGCGGATAGTGGCGATCTGATAAGGCCATTGTTCAGGGCTGATATTGCCGGCCTTGGGATTAGTCCAGACCAGGTAGAAAGGGCCGGCGCCCGGCTTGTCCTGGCCCAGCGCTGGCCATGGTCTTGCAGGGTCTTCCACCGCGATCCAGGCTTGTGCCGGGCCGTTTTCGAGCAATGGCGCTGCGGGCATTTCCGCTGCGAAACCATCGAGGGCCACGGCCTGCAGGTGGTCATCGGGCTTGATGCCCTCCAGCAGCGCGGCGAGGGGCACGGCGCGGTAGTTCATGGCCTTCTTGTAGGAAACATCCTCATCGATGCGAATATCCCGAGCCTGCGGATGCTTGAGCAGGGCTTCGCTGTCCCACTGCGTGCTGGTGGTGCCCAGTTCCAGCTTCAGTTGCGCGGCATGCAGTGGCAGGCTCGCCAGGGCAAGCAGGAAGATGAGGCAAAGGCGCATGGACCAATCTCCGACCAGTGAGGCCGGCAGCATACACCAGAGCCTGGATGACACCGAATGACGATCGCTCAACCGAACAGGCGTGTCAGGTTGGGCAGGATCAGCAGCAGTGTGGTGGCGAACAGAATGAGTCCTGCCTGACGTACCTTGTGTTGTTTGAACATGGCTGTCTGCCTTTTTGTTGTTATTCCTGCAAGCCGGATGGCGTCCCTGTCTCCGGTCCGGTGGAAGCCTCTGCGGGCTCTCGTTTCGGACCTGCTATCAATGGGTATACAACCTGGGATGCTGCAACGTTACCGCCGATTTAGAACGCTTTCGTCTGTACTTTGGTAGCGAAAGACCGTTCGCTTATGAGGCTTTTTGCCATCTGCGTACGATGCGCCTGACTAGACACATGCGCCGCTTACACGTACGACTCGCAAGGAAATGACCGTTCGTCCGAGGGAATACTTGCTTGATACCAATAATCGCGGCAGGCTGCATCCGTGTTTTTTCACCACTGTCGTTCAGGGCCAAGTCTATGTCGCTACGCATCTGCATCCTGGAAACCGACGTCCTGCGACCCGAGTTGGTCGAGCAATACCAGGGCTACGGACGGATGTTCGAGCAACTGTTTACCCGCCAGCCGATCGCCGCCGAGTTCAGCGTCTATAACGTGATGAACGGCCATTATCCGCCGGAGGATGAAGTCTTCGATGCCTATCTGGTGACAGGCAGCAAGGCCGATTCGTTCGGCGACGATCCGTGGATTGGCAAGCTCAAGGAATTCCTGCTGGATCGCTACAAGCGTGGTGACAAGCTGCTCGGCGTTTGCTTTGGCCATCAATTGCTGGCGCTGCTGCTCGGCGGCAAGACCGAACGCGCCACCCAGGGCTGGGGCGTCGGCACCCACCGCTATGTGATGGCGGCCCGTGCGCCATGGATGAGCCCGCAGGTGGAAGAACTGACCCTGCTCATCAGCCACCAGGATCAGGTCACCGCGCTACCGGAGAACGCCACTGTGATCGCCTCCAGCGACTTCTGCCCCTATGCCGCGTATCACATCGGTGATCAGGTGCTGTGTTTCCAGGGCCATCCGGAATTCATCCACGACTATTCCCGGGCATTGCTCGACCTGCGCCAGGAGCACCTGGGCGCCGAGGTCTACCGCAAAGGCATCGACAGCCTGGGTATCGACCACCAGGGCCAGACCGTCGCCGAGTGGATGATGCGCTTCGTCGCCCAGCCTAAAGCCAGCCAGAACGCTTGAAGCTGCTGTACAGCGCGGTGCAGCCCACCGCGATTCCTCCCAGGACGGCGAAATAGCCGTAGTGCCAGCTCAACTCCGGCATGTTCTGGAAGTTCATGCCGTAGATTCCCGCGATGGCCGTGGGGAACGCGAGGATCGCCGCCCAGGCGGCGAACTTGCGCTGCACGATGCTCTGGCGTGACGACTCCAGCAACATGCCGATCTCGATGGTCTGGCTGGCCAGGTCACGAATGCCTGCCAGGTCCTCCATCTGCCGGGTGACGTGAATCTGCACATCGCGAAAATACGGGCGCATGTTCTTGTCGATGAAGGGGAAGGCCAGGCGCTGCAGTTCCTCGCTGATTTCCACCATGGGCGCCACGTAGCGGCGCAGACGCAGGATGTCGCGGCGCAGACCGTGGAGGCGGCGAATGTCCTCTTCCACCAATGAAGCGCAAAGCACGTTGCGCTCCAGTTCCTCGATCTCGCCATGGATGGCTTCGCTGACGGGTTGGTAGTTCTCGGTGACGAAGTCCAGCAGCGCGTAGAGCACGAAATCCTCGCCATGTTCCAGCAGCAGCGGTCGCGCTTCGCAGCGCTGGCGCACCAGGGCGTAGGACTTCGAATGGCCGTTGCGGCAGGTGATGATGTAGCCGTTGCCGGCGAAGATATGGGTTTCGATGAACTCCAGCTTGCCGTCCTGGCGTACTGGCGAATAGGTGACGATGAACAGCGCGTCGCCGAAGGTTTCCAGTTTCGGCCGGCTATGTTTTTCCAGGGCGTCCTCGATTGCGAGCTCGTGCAGGTTGAACTGGCATTGCAGGTTGGCCAGTTCCTGGGCGTTGGGCTCTTCCAGACCGATCCACACGAAGTGCCCCGGCTTGCGCGCCCATTCGGCACCTTCGTCGATGCTGATATTGGTGACCTTGCGCCCGGCACTGTAAACCGCTGCTGCTACGACTCGACCCATGGTTGTGCGAATCCTTCGTTTAACGTGTCAGACAGCTTGGTCTGACCTCGACGAAACGGCAACTGCTCAGCCGTGCCGATGCTAGTGCTCCATCAGGTCGATGCACGCCTGCATCTGGGCCCGGCATTGCTCCATAAGCGCCGGGATGTCTTGCTGGGTCATGCCGGTGGTCGAAATCGGCGGCAGCGAGCGGATTTCCACTCGGGTCTTGCGCCAGCCGTTGAGGTTCAGGCGTCGTGCATAGCGGCTGGCGCACACCGGTACGATCGGCACCCCGGCATCGATGGCCATATGGAATGCGCCTTTCTTGAACGGCTTCAACACCTCGCCCGGATTGCGCGTGCCTTCGGGGAAGATCCAGATCGACGTATCTTTTTGCAGGGTGCGGCTGGTGGTTTGCAGGGCGCGGCGCGCCTGGTAGGCATTGCTGCGGTCAACCAGCACGTTGCCGCCCAGCCAGAACAACTGGCCGAACAGCGGAATCCAGCCGAGGCTCTTCTTGCCGATGCAGACGGTGCGCGGCGGCACCACATGGCCGAGAACGAACAGGTCGAAATTGGACTGGTGGTTGGCAACGATCACGCACCCGGGGGGCTGGTCGAACAGCGGTCCCACCTCGGCCTTGATCTCCAAGCGCAGCAGCCAGCTCGCGGGCCAGGCGTAAAGGCGCGCATAGAGACGGCTATTGTCCGGGTTGAATGGACGGCACAGGCCAATGACCAGACCGATCAGGCCCACCAGGATGAAATGGATACCCAGCAGGAGCATGCGAGGAAGAAAGAGCATCGTACGACTCACTCGACAAAACGCGAGGCAGTGTACGGGTGTACTCCGGTGGCGGCAAACGGACTGTTCGGCAACGTGGCGGAAAAGGCCGGACAGGATGTGTCCGGCCTTGAATTCAGGCGAAGTGTTCCTGGTCGCGAATGATCGCGTCGTCGAGGGTTTCCAGCAGGGCCTTGCGCACTTTCAGCTTGGTGTTCTTGTGCGCGTTCATGTTGATCTTCTTCAACTGGCGGGCGGCGGCCAAGGCGGTTTCGGCCAGTTGCTCGGCGGGTACCACCTTGTCGAGGAAGCCCGCCTCGACGGCGCCGGTCGGGTCGAACATCTCGCCGTTGATCACCGAGCGATGGAAAGCCGCCTTGCCAAGGCGGTCACGGGCGAGCTCGATGCCTGCGTGGTGCATGGTCATGCCGATCTGCACTTCATTCAGGCCGATGCTGAACGGACCTTCGACGCCGATGCGGTAGTCGGCCGAAAGCAGCAGGAAGGCACCTTTGGCCACGGCATGCCCGGGGCAGGCGACGATGATCGGGTAGGGGTGGGACAGCAGGCGCCGGGCCAGGGTCGACCCGGCGGTGACCAGTGCCATCGCCGCTTGCGGGCTGGAGGTCATCACTTTCAGGTCGTAGCCCCCGGACAGGATCCCGGGCTGGCCGGTGACGATGACCACGGCGCGGTCTTCCTTGGCGCGGTCCAGCGCGCTATTGAAGGCGGCGATCACGTCGGGCGAGATGGCATTGACCTTGCCATTGTTCAGGGTGAGGGTCGCGATGCCATCGTCGAGGTGGTAGTTGATCAGCTCACTCATGACGGAATTCCTTTCAAGGAGAAGTGGCGGGAAAGTGGCAAGACGTTACCCAGCCCCTGCGGTCAGGTAAAGCACGATGACTGACTATGCGGTCACTGATCGCGCTCCCGGGCCCGCCCGGCCGGAAATCCCCTGAAAGGCCGGACAAAGCAGGGCAGGGATTGGCCAAATTGCCATTTCACCTAGCGTTTTCCAGCCTCTGGCATAAATATCTGAAAATTCTGAAAAAAACCTTTGCCAAGTGAAAAGGTTTCGACTAAATTAGCGCGCCTCGACAGGCTGAACTGCTTGAAGAGATCCGGTGAAGTGTCCGAGCGGTTGAAGGAGCACGCCTGGAAAGTGTGTATACAGGAAACTGTATCAAGGGTTCGAATCCCTTCTTCACCGCCACTTTCGATGTACCAAAAAGCCCCTGGAGACGTGAGTTTCCAGGGGCTTTTTGCATTCCGGGGTTTTGTGTTGTTCTCCCGCAGCTCCCACAGGTTATGCGATCCCTGTGGGAGCTGGCTTGCCAGCGATGAGGCCCGAAAGAGCTCCGCAGGTCTCAGAAACTGACCGAAGCCGAAATCCGCGCCGTGCGCGGCGCCCCCTGGAACAGGTAGTTGTCCCCCAGGTAATCCCCCACATCCCGCCAGTAGCGCTTGTCGAAGACGTTATCCACAGTCAGGCGCAGCACCGTTTCATACCCGGCGATCTTCGTGCTGTAGCGGCTGCCCAGGTCGAAAACGCTATACCCGCCGACTTCCACCGTACCTTCCTGGTTGGCGTACTTGCTGGCGCTGTAGCGCATGCCGCCGAGCAGGGCCAGGCCGGGTGCGCCGGGAATGCTGTAGTCGGCCTGCAAGGCCGCGCGCAGGCGCGGTACGTTGAGGGCCTGGTGATCGTCGTAGGCGTCGGTGCCGCTGTCTTCGACCCGAGCGCGCGTCGCGGCGACGCTGGCATTGATCTGCAGGTCCGAGGTCGCCCAGCCGCTGGCGCCCAGTTCCAGGCCGATATTCTTCTGCTGACCCTGTTGCACGTAGGTGAAGTTCCCGGCGCCGTCGGGCCGGGCATACTGGTAGGCCTGGCGCAACTGGAAGAGCGCCGCGCTGAAGCTCATGCGCTGCCAGTCACGCTTGATTCCCAGCTCGATCTGGTGGGAGGTGGTCGGGGCGAGGATGTCCCCGCCATTGGAGGCGAACCACGGTGAGGTGCCGCCGGACGACAGGCCCTTGCTGTAGCTGGTGTAGATGGACAGGTCCGGACGCGGTTTGTAGATCAGCGCAGCGTTGGGCAGCAACTCATACTGGCGCGTGTGCCGGTTCGAGACACCGTCTTCACCGAAGGCTTCTTCGTCCAGGCGCACTTCGCGGGCGCCGATCACTGTCTGCCATTGTTCGTTGAAACTGATGCGGTCACTGAAAAACACACCGTACTGGCGGCTGTCCAGGCGTCGTTCGGTATGGCCGGGGCTGCCTGGTGCCGGATCGAAGGCCGGGGTTGCTTGATAGATGTTGGCGGTGCCCACCCACTCGTTGAAGGTCGGACGCTGATCGACGGTGCGCCGTTGTGCACTGGTGCCCAGTGTCAGTTCATGATTCACGCCGAGGGCGTCGAAGCGGCCGACAAGGGTGGCCTGGGCTTCGTCGGTGCGGCGGGTGTCGTCCGGGCTGCGGTAGTCGTAGATGTCGTAGTCGCCGTCGGGACTGAAGGTGTTGCCCAGGCCGGGACAACTGGCCGCACCGTAGCAACCCCAGGCGAACGAACTGTAGTCATCGATTACCACCCGGCTGCGCGACGCGCTCACTGCCCCGGTCCAGGCATCATTGAAGCGGTATTCGAAACGCCCGCCGAGGTTCAGCGAATCGCTCTTCACCTGGTGCGCCCAGTCCTGCCAGGCCAGGCGGTCCTTCGGGTCGATACCATGCGGCAGGCTGGTGCCGCCCAGCAACTGATAGCCCGGCACCGAATATTGCTCGCGGGTCTGGTACTCGACGTCCAGTTGCAGCAGCGCGTTCGGACTCATCTGCCAGTCGAACGCCAGGGAGGCGAAGTCCCGCTGGCCGTCGGCATGGTCCACATAGCTGCGGATATCCTCGTGCGCCAGGTTGGCGCGCAGGCCGAACTGTCGTTCGCTGCCGAACCAGCCGCCGAGGTCGGTGGCGATATAGCGCTCGCCCTGTTCGTTGCTGGACAAGGTCAGCGAACGCACGTCTTCCGGGCGCTTGGTCACGTAGTTGATGAGCCCGCCAGGTTCCGACACGCCGCTTTGCAGCCCGGACAGGCCCTTGAGCAGTTCCACTTGCTGCTTGTTCTCCAGCGCCACATTCTGCTCGCCGGTGATGGTCTGGCCGTTGATCTTGTAGCTGTGCGCGGCGTCGAGACTGAAGCCGCGCACATTGAAGTTCTCGTAGTAGCCGATCGGCGCGTAGGACTCGCCCACCGAGGCATCGCTTTGCAGCACTTCGCTGAGCAGGCGCACCTGGCGATCCTGCAGCAGTTGTTCGGTGAACACCGAGACCGAGGCCGGAGTGTCCAGCAGCGGTGCGGAAGAGAATCCAGCCACCTGGGCCTGACGCGGCTGATAGCCCTCATCCCTGGTGTCGGATACGTTCAGCGGATCGAGGACGACACTGTCTTCGGCAAAGGCGTACGGGTTGCTCAGGGCCAGGCCGGCGGTGAGCAGGCTGAGCGGCAGGCACGGGCGGTGCAAGGACATGCGGCAAAACTCCTTGGGGGCCGACAGCGGGCACACCGTTGTCGTTCGGAGTTGCCGGTGGCTGAAGACCCGGTACGGCGAGAGGAAGGCACGGGCGAGGGGGATGGCACTGCGCCAGGGCGTGCTGGCGCGGGCGCAATCTTAGCAGGGGCAACCGCGTTGCGGTGCCCCGATTTGCCATGTCATTGCAGAGGATGAGCGGTGTGGCAGGATGCGGGCTCAGGAGTTCGATAGCTGCCGCGGCTGCATGCGGCGGCGCCAGTTGCCGTCCAGCTTCGACCAGGTCTTGCCATCGGTCACCGCCAGTAGCTTGCGGCCATCCTTGAAGGTGGCAAGGAAGGTGATTTCCTCGTCCTTGCTGCCCAGCCAGAGCCCGGCGAGCAGTCCCAGCGGGCCGGCCATCAGGCAACCGGCGAAGCCCCAGCCAAGGGCGCTGCCCAGGTTGCGGCTGGTTTCCTGATTGGCGACCTTCATTTCCTTGATGCGCGAGAGCGCGATTTTTTCGCCCGGTGAAGGGCTCGCGGCGGTCTTGAGTGTGAGCGATCCATTGCGGTACTCGCCTTCACCTTGCAAGAAATCGCCGGATTGAACCGTGAGTCTTGTCATGGGGGTAATCCAGGTTTGAGAGGGCTTGTTGACCAGCGCTTACTCAGCCCTCCGGATACCCCCAAGTCAATTGCGAGGCGACGGAGGGTAGGGCGTCCGTCAGACAGTTCTGACCTGCATAACTTTGTTGCCCCCAGCCACCACACCAGCAGGCCGACGACACCGATCCCCAGCCCGGCGATAACGATGCCATTCCAGCCCCAGGCCTGGAACAACTGGGTACCCAGCAGCGAACCGCTGGCGCCACCGATGAAATAGCAGGTGATATAGCCGGCGTTAAGGCGGTTGCGCGCTTCCGGGCGCAGGGCGATTACCGCGTTCTGGTTGCTGACGTGGACCAATTGCACCGCCAGGTCGAGCAACAGTACACCGGCCAGCAATGCAGCCAGCGAGGTCGGGGCGAAAGCCAAGGGCACCCAGGACAGCAACTGCACCAGCAGGCCGACGGTCGTGCCTTGCGCGCCCTTGCCTTTATCGGCCAGGCGTCCGCCCCAGTTGGCAGCCAAGGCACCGGCGGCACCGGCCAGGCCGAACAGTCCGATCACACCATCGGAATACTGGTAAGGCTCGGCCTTCAGCAGGAACGCCAGGGGCGTCCAGAACAGGGCGAACAGGCAGAAGGAAATTGCCCCGAGCAATGAGCGAAGACGCAGTACCGGCTCTTCGGCGAACAACCGGAACACCGAGCCGATCAGCGCCGGATAGGCCAGGCCGGCATGCTGCTGACGTTGCGGCAGGGCGCGATACAGGGCAATGGCGCTGAGGGCCATGAGTGCGGCGGCGAGCATATAGATGCTGCGCCAGTCACCGAGGGTGGCCATAAAGCCGGCGGCGGTGCGTGCCAGAAGAATGCCCAGCAGCAGACCGCCCATCAGGGTGCCGACCACCCGGCCGCGTTCGCTCGGCTCGCTGAGTCCGGCGGCCATCGGCACCAGTACCTGGGCCACCACCGAAAACAGGCCGGTGAGCGTGGTGCCCAGCAGCAGCCACGGCAGGCTTGGGGAAAAGGCGCTGATCAACAGGCCGATGGTGGCAATGCTGATCATGCTGACGATCAGGCGGCGCTGCTCGAACAAATCACCCAGCGGCGCCAGGAGGAACAGGCCGGCGCCATAGCTGAGCTGGGCGGCGATGACGATGCAGCCGGCGCTGGCGGTGCTCAGGCCGAAGTGTTCGGCAATGCTGTGCAGCAAGGGCTGGGCGTAATAGTTGCTGGCCACCGCCAGGCCGGTGGCGGTGGCCATCAGCAGAATCAGGGCGCGACTCAGGACGGGTGTGGAACTCATGGGGCCTCCTTTCAAGAGCCGTCAGTATGGGAAATGCACTAGCATGACGCCAATGCATAGTTGTCATCGGATCAATCTCGAAAGCAGATGGATAAATGAATCTGAAGCAGATCGAATACGCCTTGGCTGTTGCCGAAACCGGCAGCTTCACTGGCGCCGCCGAGCGTTGTCACGTAGTGCAATCGGCGCTTAGCCATCAGATCGCCAAACTGGAGGAACTGCTCGGCACCCGGTTGTTCGAGCGCAGTTCGCGCCGGGTCCGGCTGACCCCGGCCGGCGAGGCCTTCGTGCCTAATGCTCGCATTGCCCTGGATGCGGCGCGGCGGATTGCCGACGAGGTGGCCGCCGCTACCGGAGAAGTGCGCGGGCGCTTGTCCATCGGTGAGATCAGCTCGCTGACGGAACTGGACCTGGTCGATCTGCTGGCCGGCTTTCACCGTGAGTACCCGAAGGTGGATATCCGCTGGCTGATGGGCAAGAGCGAGCTGATGATCGGCGATGTCCGCGAGCGGCGCCTGGATGTGGCGTTCATCGGTGTCTGGCCGGGGGAATCGCTGGACGGGGTCGAGCATCGCCTGCTGGCCAGGGAGGAGCTGGTGGCAGTGCTGCCGCTGGAGCATCGCTTGGTTATCCACAGTTGCTTGTCACTGGCGCAACTGGAGGACCAGCCGCTGGTGGACTTCCAGGCCGGCACCGGTGCACGGCGGCAGACCGACGAAGCCTTTACCGCCGCCGGCTTGCGTCACCGCGTGCAGTTCGAGGTGGGGACCACCAACCTGATCGAGAAGTTTGTCCAGCGCGGGCTCGCCCTGGGGCTTGTGGCAGAGCGGGTGGCCGCCGGGTTCCAGCGCGTGAAGGTACTGCCGGTCAGCGATGCGCCGGTGCGTCATGTGTATGCCATCTGGTCGAAAACCCCGACCCCGGCCGCCAGTGCCTTTATCCGCTTGCTGGAACGGCATCTGGCGGCGCGGTGAAGGTCAGGCGGCGAAACCGCCGTCGATGGTCAGGCTGGCGCCGGTGATATAGGCCGCTTCCGGGCCCGCCAGGTAGGCGACGAAACCGGCGATTTCCTCGACATGACCGTAGCGCCCGATCGCCATCAACCCTATCAGGGTGTCGGCGAACTCGCTGTCGGCCGGGTTCATGTCGGTGTCTACCGGGCCGGGCTGCACATTGTTGATGGTGATGCCACGCGGGCCAAGGTCGCGTGCCAGGCCGCGGGTCAGCCCGACCAGTGCCGATTTGCTCATCGCGTAGGTTGCGCCGCCGGAAAACGGCATGCGCTCGGCATTGGTGCTGCCGATATTGATGATCCGCCCGCCCTGGCCCATATGCCGAAGCGCGGCCTGGGTAGCGACGAAGACGCTGCGCACGTTGACCGCGAGCGTGCGATCGAAATCCTCCAGGCTGAACTCGGCGACATCGCCAAGCGCCAGGACCCCGGCATTGTTGACCAGGATATCGAGTCGACCGAAGTGCCCGGCGGCCAGGTCCACCGCTTGCTGCACGGCGGCGGCGTCAGCGCTGTCGGCTTTCAGCGCCAGGGCCTTGCCGCCACCCTGACGGATCTCGTTCTGCAGTTGTTCGGCGACGTCCTGTGAACTGACGTAGGTGAAGGCCACTGCGGCACCCTGTTCGGCCAGGCGTTTGACGATGGCCGCGCCGATGCCGCGCGAGCCGCCCTGGACCAATGCCACTTTGCCGCTGAGGTTGTGTTGGGTCGACATGCTTGATGCTCCGAAGGAACAAGGCCGGATGCCTTGTGAATGGAACCGAGTATCTGCCTGTGATTACCACTCGATAAGCCGGTAATCGCTATAGTCTGAATAAACCCTTGGTATGGAATCTCCGATGGAAACCTTCACCAGCATCGAGTGTTTTATCCGCAGTGCCGAAGTCGGCAGCTTTGCCGAAGCCGCGCGACGCCTGAGCCTGACGCCTGCGGCCGTGGGCAAGAATGTCGCCGGGCTGGAAGCGCGCCTGGGCGTGCGGTTGTTCCAGCGTAGTACCCGAAGCCTGACCCTGACCGAAGCCGGCCAGCGTTTTCTTGCCGAGGTGCGTGACAGCTTCCAGACCATCCAGCACGCCGTAACCAACCTGGCAAGCGCTGAAGGGCAACCGGCGGGGACCTTGAAGGTGAGCATGGGCACGGTGTTCGGGCGGCTGTATATCCTGCCGATGCTGGGCGATTTCCTGCGGCGCTATCCGGCGATCACGCCTGACTGGCACTTCGATAATCGTCAGGTGGACCTGATTGCGCAGGGTTTCGATGCGGCCATCGGCGGCGGTTTCGACCTGCCACCCGGGGTAGTGGCGAGGAAGCTGGCGCCGGCACACCGGATCCTGGTGGCCTCGGCGGAGTACCTCGACAACTGCGGTGAAGTACGCACGCCGGAGGATCTGGCCAGGGCCGACGGTATCCTGATCCGCTCGCCGCAGACCGGACGGGTGCGCTCATGGCCGTTGACCAGCCGCTGGCAGGAGCAGAGTCCGTTGAGCCTGCGCCAGCGCATGACCATGAGCGATTCCGAAGCGGCCTGCGCGGCGGCGGAGCAGGGCTTGGGTGTGGCACTGGTGAGCATGCCGTTTGCCGTGCCGTATCTGCAGCGCGGCAGCCTGCTGCGGGTGCTGCCGGACTGGTATGTGGATGACGGCAATATTTCGTTGTACTACGCGCAGCACAGGTTGCTGCCGGGGAAGACCCGGGTGTTCGTGGATTTCCTGATGGAGCAGTTTGTGGTGCAGGGGTTGGCGGGGCGGTTCGATGCGTTGAGCTGAGGCAGAATTCAAGATGCTCTTTCGGGCCTCATCGCTGGCAAGCCAGCGATGAGGCCCGAAAGAGCAACTCTATTTCACGGAAATAATGACCAATGCCTGCCGCCCATTACCCACCGCCAGATCCAGTTCATCCTCTTCAAGCTTGCCCAGAAGCTGCTGCCCCAACGGCGACCGCGGGGTAATCACCGTCACCAACCCATCCCCTTCGCCAATCTTCAGCCCCGCTGCCTCGGGGCCGAGAAACAGCCATTGCCGGCGCCCGTCCTGATCCTCCAGCAACACCAGGTTGCTCACCTGGATGCCGCGTTGCGCGTCGTAATCGCGCAAGCTCAGCTGTTGATAGGCCGAGCGCGCCTGACGGATCTCTTCCATGCGCCGGGCTTGTCCGGTCGCCAGATAGGAGGCTTCCAGGCTGAGGGTGTCGTATTTGTTCTCGGCGATGTTCTCTTCCGCAGTAGCGGCTTCGTAGGCGGTCTGGGCGGCGCGCCGGATCATGTCCAGGTCGACGTCCAGACGCTCGACGATGGCGTTCAACAGCGTTCGCTTGTCGGGTTCAGCGGCAGAATTCAAGAACATTGGCCCGGCTTTTCTCGGTAGGTGCAGTGCGGTTCTGTTGCAGCCAGAACTGGCATCTGGGATTGGAAAGGTTGCGTGGGTTTTTCTCGGCGCTGTCGAAGGCGTCCTCGACCTGTCGGGTCTGCAAGGCCTGTTGGTATTGCTCGAACATCCGGTTCTGTTCCGGCGATTGCTCCTGGGCGCCCGGATAGCGAGCGGCCGGTGGCTGTGCCGGGGCCGGGGCAGTGAGCGGCTGGCTGATCACCGAGGCCACCGGTTCGCGCACTTGCGGCACGAACTGCCAGACACCCCAGAGGGTCAGGCCGATAGCGATGAAGCCCAGCCACAGGCCAAGGGCGACACCCAGCGCCAGCGGCAGGATTTTGGCAGAAACCTTGAATGAACGCGGACGGGTTCGGTAGGACATGAAAGCCTCCTGGCCAGGAAAGGGACGGGATTGTCGCACGATGGATCTTTTGTCTGGAGCCGATAATCCGGACAATCGACGATTATTCGTTCGCGGTGCAAGAGGACCTGCCATGAAACCGACCTGGGACATCTTCTGCTGCGTCGTCGACAACTACGGTGATATCGGTGTGACCTGGCGCCTGGCCCGGCAATTGGTTGCCGAACATGGACTGGCGGTGCGGCTTTGGGTGGATGAGCCCAAAGCCTTCGTGCGCCTGTATCCGGAGGCGGATGTCGAGGCCCTGTGCCAGGTCTGCGAAGGGGTCGAGGTACGCCGCTGGGAAGCGCAGTGGCACGTGGAGGAGGTGGCCGATGTGGTGATCGGGGCTTTCGCCTGCCAGTTGCCGCCGGCCTATATCGAGGCCATGACGCAGCGCGCCAGCCCGGTGCTATGGCTGAACCTGGACTACCTCAGCGCCGAAGACTGGGTGGAAGGTTGTCACGGCCTTCCATCGCCGCAGCCGAACGGGTTGCGCAAGGTGTTCTTCTTCCCCGGGTTTACCGAGCGCACCGGTGGCTTGCTGCGCGAGGGCGATTTGCTGGAAAGGCGCGAAGCGTTCGACCGAGAGGTGTTTCTGCGCGACATGGGTATTACCCTTCAGCCCGATGCCCGGTTGATTTCGCTGTTTGCCTACGAGAATGGCGGATTGGCCAACTGGTTCGATGCCCTCGCCGAGGACGCCAGGCCCAACCACGTGCTGGTACCGGAAGGGCGAATCCTGGGTGATGTGAAAACCTGGCTGGCTGTGGATAACCTTGCCGTCGGAGATACCCACAGGCGCGGTGCCCTGACCGTGCAGATCCTGCCTTTCGTCCGCCAGGACGATTACGACCGGCTGCTGTGGAGCTGCGATTTCAATGCAGTACGTGGCGAAGACTCCTTCGTTCGTGCGCAATGGGCCGGCCAGCCGCTGCTCTGGCACATCTATGTGCAGGAAGAGTATGCCCACTGGGAAAAACTCGAAGCCTTTCTCGATCGCTATACCCAGGGCCTTGAATCCAGCGCTGCGGCGGCTCTGGTGGAGCTGTGGCGAGCCTGGAACATGGACCGGGACATGGGCCTGGCATGGAAGCAGATGTTGCCGCACTGGGATGAACTGGCGTTGCACGCCCGTCATTGGTGCGCGGAACAGGCCGCCCGGCCGGACCTTGCCAAGGCGCTGGTGCAGTTTTACCGAAATTGGATATGATACGCGGCCTCGATTTTTATAAATCCATCCAGATTCGGATACTTTGTAATGAAAACTGGTAAAGAGCTGAAACCCGGTACCGTACTGCGTATCGACAACGACCCGTGGCTGGTCCAGAAAGCCGAGTTCACCAAGTCGGGCCGTAACAGCGCGATCATGAAGACCAAGCTGAAGAACCTGCTGACCGGCTACAAGACCGAAACCGTCTACGGTGCGGACGACAAGCTGGACGACGTGATCCTGGATCGCAAAGAAGCGACCCTGTCGTTCATCAGCGGTGACACCTACACCTTCATGGACACCACCGACTACACCATGTACGAGCTGAACGCCGAAGACATCGACGCCGTTCTGCCGTACATCGAAGAAGGCATGGAAGACATCTGCGAAGCCGTCTTCTTCGAAGGCCGCCTGGTTTCCGTAGAGCTGCCGACCACCATCAGCCGTCAGGTTGTCTACACCGAAAACGCTGCCCGTGGCGACACCTCCGGCAAGGTCATGAAGCCTGCCAAACTGAAGAACGGTACCGAGATCCAGGTTGCCGACTTCATCCAGATCGACGAGTGGATCGATATCGACACTCGCGACAACAGCTTCAAAGGCCGCTCCAAGAAGTAATCTTCCTGGCGTCCACGAAAAACCCGGCCTTGGCCGGGTTTTTTTGTGCCTGTGGAAAATCAGACGCTCACATGCAGGCGCACATCGACGTTGCCACGGGTGGCGTTGGAGTAGGGACAGACCTTGTGCGCCGCGTCTACCAGGGCCTGGGCGTCGGCTTGCTCGAGGCCCGGCAGGCTGATGCGCAGGTCGATATCGAGGCCGAAGCCGCCTTCGATCTGGCCGATGCCGACCTGCGCGGTGATCGCGGTTTCGCCGGGCAACTGGCGCTTGCCCTGGGCAGCAACGAATTTCAGCGCACCGATGAAGCACGCCGAGTAGCCGGCGGCGAACAGCTGCTCCGGGTTGGTTGCCGCACCGCCAGCACCACCGAGCTCCTTCGGCGTGGCCAGTTTCACGTCAAGGATGCCGTCGCTGGAGAGGGCACGGCCGTCGCGGCCACCGGTGGAGGTTACGGTTGCGGTGTAGAGCGCTTTCATGGGGAGATCCTCGAACCTTGATAAGTGTTTGGCGTTTGGGGCGCCGGCTGGGTACGGGGATAAATTTAGTTCACAAATATTTAGTGCGCAAGATAAATTTTCGAATTTTTCTCTGCAGCCTCTGCAGCGGGGGCTGACAGCGAAGTCGAAAGCCCCGTCGCAGAGCCGTTTAAAGGTTCTTTTGCAATTGCTCGCGCAGTTCCAGCAGTTGCGCTTGCAGTTGTTGCAGTTGCTCCATCGACTGGCCGCTGGCACCGAGGATGCAATGCGGGACCCGGCGTGCCTGCTGTTGCAGCTCCCGTCCGGCGTCTGTCAGTTCGACGATCACTACCCGTTCGTCTTCACGGCTGCGGGTGCGCTTGAGCAGGCCTTCGGCTTCGAGGCGTTTGAGCAGTGGGGTAAGGGAGCCGGGATCGGTCAGCAGGCGATGGCTGATTTCGCCTACGGTCAAGGCATCCTGTTCCCACAGCACGAGCATCGCCAGATACTGCGGATAGGTCAGGCCAAGTGCCTGGAGCAAGGGTTTGTACACCTTGGTCATCAGCAGTGATGTTGAATGCAGGGCGAAGCACACCTGGTTGTCGAGGAGCAGTTCGTCACAGCGTTCGGGAGCTGGGGTATCGGCGTTCATGCAGATCCTTTTATTCGTCAGGCTCTTGAATATTAGCACGCAAGTTTTTAGCGCGAATGCCAGCTCAGTTCGCTCTGTAGCGCAAGATCCCAGGGCGGCACCGGGCTGAAACGGCTCTTGAGGAATTGGAGAAGCAAACGGCTGCGAGAGTTCGTTTCATGTTCGAGGCGCAGCGCGTAGACGCCGCTGGTTTCGGCGGCAGGCAGGCCGTTTTCGCAAAACAGCGGCAACAGTTCGCCACGCAGCAGGTATTCGCTGATCAGCCAGGTCGGCAGATGGGCGATGCCGAGGCCGGCCAGGGCGCCGAATAGAAGGGTCTCGGCATTGTTGGCGGTCATGCGCATGCGTGATGGGCGCAGCAGGCGCATCTGTCCGTCCACTTCGAAGCGCCAGGCGAAGGGCGGAGCAAGGCCGTCCCAGTCCAGGCCATCATGTTCGGGCAGCTCGGCGGGGCTGGCCGGCAAACCGCGCTGGCGCAGGTAGGCCGGGCTGGCGCAGGCGATGCGCACCATGTAGGCCAGTGGCGTCGCCACCAGGCGGGTGTCGGCCAGGGGGCCGGCGCGCAATACCAGGTCTACCTCGCCGAGATGAGCACCCTGCATATCGACGAAGCTGTCGATCAGGCGCAATTGCACATCGAGCCCAGGATAGGCGACCAGGAAATCGGCGATGGCCGGCGCCAGGTGGCGGCGCCCGAAGGCCGCCGGCGCGTCTATACGGATCAGGCCCTCGGGGGCATTGCTCAGGGAGACGGCCTCGGCCCGGGCCAGGCGCAATTCCTCGACGATACGCCGGGCCCGCTCGGCAAAGGCATTGCCCGCCGGGGTGGGGCGCACTGCATGGGTGCTGCGTACGAACAGGCGGCTGCCCACGGCACTTTCCAGATTGTCGATACGCCGTGCTACCGCCGAGGGGGTCAGGGGATGACGTCGGGAAGCGGCGGAAAAACTGCCGGTTTCGAGAACGTCGAGGAACAACTTGAACTGCTCGGTGAGGGCGTCGGGGTTCATGGCGATGGGTTTGCTTATGCGAAAGTGGCAAAGCCATTGTGCGCTGCTGTGCGTTTCCCCGCTAGCCGCAGATCGGTAGCATGCTTGCCATCAAACAGTGGGTGAGGCCGGCATGATCGAGTGGTTGATGTACATCGTCCTGGGCGCGGTCCTGGGCACCGTGGGTGGTCTGTTCGGTATCGGTGGTGGCTTGATCGCCATCCCGGCGCTGGGGGTGCTGTTTGGCCTGGACCAGCAGTTGGCCCAGGGCACGGCGTTGGTGATGGTTGTGCCCAATGTGATGCTGGCGCTGTGGCGTTATCACCAGCGCAACCGCATCGAGGCGCGGCATGCGGTGCCGCTGGCGGCGGCCGGTTTCGTGTTTGCCTGGCTGGGTTCCCTGTGGGCGGTAGGCGTGGATGCGCGGGCGATGCGTATCGGCTTCGTCGCGTTTCTTGTCGCCCTGGCGGCGTGGAATGTGCTGCGGATGTTCATGAAGACGGCGCAGCCTTCCAGCGAGTTGCGCCATCCCTGGCCGTGGCTGGGCGTGCTCGGCAGTTTCTCCGGGTAATGGGCGGTTTGTTCGGCGTAGGTGGCGCGGTTGTGGCGACGCCTGTGCTGACCAGTGTGTTCGGCACTACCCAGGTCGTGGCCCAGGGCTTGTCGCTGGCCCTGGCCCTGCCGAGCACCGCGGTAACCCTGGCGACCTATGGCTTCCACCAGCATGTGGAATGGTCCATGGGTATTCCGTTGGCAGTGGGCGGCCTGCTTAGCATCAGCTGGGGCGTGAAGCTGGCCCATGCCATGCCGGAGAAGATGTTGCGCTCGCTGTTCTGCGGGTTCCTGGTGATCTGCGCGCTGATGCTTGGGTTCAAGATCTAGCTCTGATTTCAGGGAGCAACACAAAACCCTGTGGGAGCTGGCTTGCCAGCGATGAGATCTGGCCTCATCGCTGGCAAGCCAGCTCCCACAGGGTCGGCGTTGGAATCGAAATCTGCCGGAAGCAGATGATCAGCGGCGAACCTGTTTCAATGTTTCTGCAACCAGGAACGCCAGCTCCAGCGACTGATCGGCATTCATCCGCGGGTCACAATGCGTGTGATACCGGTCCGACAGCGCATCCTCGGTGATCGGCCGTGCCCCGCCGATGCACTCGGTGACATTCTGCCCGGTCATTTCGATATGGATCCCGCCCGCATGGGTCCCCTCGGCCTGGTGCACCTGGAAGAACTGCTTCACCTCGCTGAGGATCTGCGCGAAATCCCGGGTCTTGTAGCCGCTGCTGGCCTTGATGGTGTTGCCGTGCATCGGGTCCGAGCTCCACAGCACCTGGCGGCCTTCGCGCTCGACGCTGCGAATCAGCCCCGGCAGGTGATCACCGACCTTCTCCGCACCCATGCGCACGATCAGGTTGAGGCGCCCCGGGTCGTTGGCCGGGTTGAGGATATCGATCAGGCGGATCAGTTCCTCGGTGTTCATGCTCGGGCCGACCTTGACCCCGATCGGGTTGTTCACCCCGCGCAGGAACTCGACATGGGCGCCGTCCAGCTGGCGGGTGCGGTCGCCGATCCAGAGCATGTGTGCCGAGCAGTCGAACCAGTCGCCGGTCAGGCTGTCCTGGCGTACGAAGGCTTGTTCGTAGTTGAGCAGCAGCGCCTCGTGGGCTGTGAAGAAACTGGTCTCGCGCAGTTGTGGTGCGCTGTCCAGGCCGCAGGCGCGCATGAAGGCCAGGGTCTCGTCGATGCGGTCGGCCAACTGGCTGTATTTTTCGGCGAGTGCCGAGTTGGCGATGAAGTCCAGGTTCCACTTGTGCACCTGGTGCAGGTCGGCGAAACCGCCCTGGGCGAACGCGCGCAGCAGGTTCAGGGTGGCAGTCGCCTGGTGATAGGACTGCAACAGGCGCTCCGGGTCGGGCACGCGGCTTTTCTCGTCGAAACCGATGCCGTTGACGATGTCGCCGCGGTAGGCGGGCAGGGTGACGCCATTGATGGTTTCATCGCCGGCAGAGCGCGGCTTGGCGAACTGCCCGGCCATGCGCCCGACCTTCACCACCGGGCAGCCGGCGGCGAAGGTCATGACGATCGCCATCTGCAGCAGGACCTTGAAGGTGTCGCGGATCTTCGCCGCCGAGAACTCGGCGAAGCTTTCCGCGCAATCACCGCCCTGGAGCAGGAAGGCGCGGCCCTGGGTCACCTCGGCGAACTGGCGACGCAGTTCGCGGGCTTCGCCGGCGAAGACCAGCGGCGGATAGCTGGCCAGGGTCTGCTCGACCTTCAGCAGGTGGGCGGCATCGGGGTAGACGGGTTGCTGCTGGATCGGCAGGGCGCGCCAGCTTTCGGGACTCCAGGGTTGGCTCATCACAGGCTCTGTTGGTTATTGGCTGAGGCGAAGACGCATGCCCGCCATGCTATCACCCGGCACACGCCTTGTTGCACTGCACGCATTGACGGACAATGCCGGCTTTTCGAGGCACCCAGGGTTGCCGGGAGACAGCATGACAGAGCGCGAAGAGCGTCTGCTGGCGCAGGTGCACGATCAGTTTGGCACCATCAGCGTGTACGAGGTCGAGGACTACCGTTTTCTCGAGTTCGGCGAGGCCATCGAGCAGAGCTGCGTATTCACCGCCGATCCCAGCTGGCTGGAGTATGACTACACCCGCGCCATGCTGGTCGGGGCGCTATGCCATGAGCTGCCTGAAAGTGCGCTGTTCCTCGGCCTTGGCGCCGGGACCCTGACCCAGGCTTGCCTGAAGTTCCTGCCGCTGGATGACGTCGAAGCCATCGAACTGCGCCCGGACGTACCGCGCCTGGCTATCGAATACCTCGGGCTGGACGATGATCCGCGCCTGTATATCCGGGTCGGTGATGCACTCGAGCTGCTGCCCAGCGCCGAGCCGGCCGACCTGATCTTCGTCGACCTGTATACCGATCACGGCCCGGGCGTAGGCCATCTCGCCTGGGGCTTCCTCGAAGCGTGCCAGAAACGCCTGAATCCCGGCGGCTGGCTGGTGATCAACCAGTGGGCCGGCGATGATGGCCGGCCATTGGGCGCGGCGTTGCTGCGCGGACTGTATTCGCGGCATTACTGGGAACTGCCGGTGAAGGAGGGCAACGTGATCCTGCTGGTGCCGGCCGACCTCGACCAGACCCTCGACACCACCGGGCTGCGCGCGCGTGCCGAGGCCCTGGCGCCGCGCCTGGGGTACTCGTTGCACTACCTGATCGAGGCGATCAGGCCGGCGACCTGAGTAAAACGTTTCAGCGGAAAATCCAGGCAAGGCAGGCCGAAGTACCTCAAGCGCGTCGTTTCAAGGTTCGCGCCTGTCGTTTTCCGAAAAAAACCTCTCACCGAACGAACGAATTCAGGTATAGTGCGCGCCGGTCTTTCAACGGACCTCGTTCAAGGCAGTGCTCTGCGAAGTCAACTTCGCTGCATGTCCGCATAGCGGACGCTTCCTGGACGTTCTTTTCTTTATCTTCAATCGTTTTCGCAAATCCCCGCCGACAAAGCTGCCAGGGTGACCCTCGGGTCTTACAAGGCATGCGCAGCTTTGGAGCATGGGTCTTTGCGGATGCACTTAGAGGCAGACCCATGACCCAGGAAACCGGCGGCTTCGCCGCTCTCGATCTTCATCCAAGTATTGTTGCTGCCGTTCTGGCTACCGGCTACGAAGAGCCGTCCGCCATTCAGCAACAATCGATCCCGATCATTCTCGCCGGTCATGACATGATCGGTCAGGCGCAGACCGGTACCGGTAAAACCGCCGCCTTTGCCCTGCCCATCCTGAACCGCATCGACCCGAGCAAGCGCGAGCCGCAAGCCCTGATCCTGGCGCCAACCCGTGAGTTGGCGCTGCAAGTCGCTACCGCATTCGAAACCTACGCCAAGCAGATGCCGGGCGTGACCGTGGTAGCCGTATACGGTGGTGCCCCGATGGGCCCACAACTGAAAGCCATCCGCAACGGCGCGCAGATCGTCGTGGCGACTCCTGGCCGTCTGTGCGACCACCTGCGTCGTGACGAGAAGGTCCTGGCCACCGTGAACCACCTGGTTCTCGACGAAGCCGATGAAATGCTCAAGCTGGGCTTCATGGACGACCTCGAAGTGATCTTCAAGGCCATGCCGGAAAGCCGCCAGACCGTTCTGTTCTCGGCTACCCTGCCAGCCTCGATCCGTGCCATCGCCGAGCGCCACCTGCGTGAGCCGAAGCACGTCAAGATCCAGAGCAAGACCCAGACCGTGACCGCCATCGAGCAGGCACACCTGATGGTCCACGCCGACCAGAAGGTTTCCGCTGTCCTGCGTCTGCTGGAAGTGGAAGAGTTCGACGCGCTGATCGCCTTCGTGCGTACCAAGCAGGCCACCCTGGACCTGGCCAGCGCCCTGGAAGCCAAGGGCTACAAGGCTGCCGCGCTGAACGGCGACATCGCCCAGAACCAGCGTGAGCGCGTGATCGACTCGCTCAAGGACGGTCGCCTGGACATCGTCGTCGCTACCGACGTCGCTGCCCGTGGCCTGGACGTTCCGCGCATCACCCACGTGTTCAACGTAGACATGCCGTACGACCCAGAGTCCTACGTGCACCGTATCGGCCGTACCGGCCGTGCCGGTCGTGAAGGCCGTGCGCTGCTGCTGGTTACCCCGCGCGAGCGCCGCATGCTGCAGGTGATCGAGCGTGTGACCGGTCAGAAGGTTGCCGAGGTTCGCCTGCCGAACGCCCAGGCCGTCCTCGATGCGCGCATCAAGAAACTGACCAACAGCCTGGCGCCGCTGGTTGCCGATGCCGAAGCGACCCATGGCGACCTGCTGGACCGCCTGACCGCCGATATCGGTTGCAGCCCGCGGGCCCTGGCCGCTGCGCTGCTGCGCAAGGCCACCAATGGTCAGGCCCTGACCCTGGAAGCCGTTGAGAAGGAGCAACCGCTGGTTCCGAGCTACACCCCGCGTGAGCGTACCGGTGGCGAGCGTTCCGAGCGTAGCGGTGAGCGCGAGCGTCGTGCGCCGATGCCGCTGGGCGAAGGCCGTGCCCGTTGCCGTACCGCGCTGGGCGCGCGTGACGGTATCGCCGCGAAGAACCTGCTGGGTGCCATCCTCAACGAAGGCGGCCTGGCCCGCGAAGCCATCGGCCGCATCCAGGTGCGCGACAGCTTCAGCCTGGTCGAGCTGCCGGAAGAAGGTCTGGATCGCCTGCTGGCCAAGCTCAAGGACACCCGCGTTGCCGGCAAGCAGCTGAAACTGCGCCGTTATCGCGAGGATTGATCCTCGGCTGAATGAAAAATCCCCGACTGGTTCGGGGATTTTTTTGCCTGTCAGCAGCGGTGCACACGGATCCCTGTGGGAGCTGGCTTGCCAGCGATGAGGCCATCAGAAACACAGCAAAGCTTCAGTCGAACCTGTAGATATCCATCCCCAGCGCCCCAAGGGTAAACCCCTGGTGCTCGATCCCGAACCGCTTCCCGGCGCCCCGGGCGAAGTACAGCGGCAACAGATGCTCATCGCTCGGATGATTGCGTGCCGCAAACGGCGCCTGCTTGCGGTAATCCAGCAACGCATCGCCATCATCGGCCGCGAGCTTCTCCACCATCCAGTCACGAAACGCCAGTGCCCAGGGTGTCGAACCATTATCGGTTGCGCGCCAGTCCAGCTCGCCCAGGTTATGGGTGATGCTGCCGGAGCCGATCAGCAGGATACCTTCAGCCCGCAGCGAGGCGAGGGCGCGCCCGACTTTTTCCTGGAAGGCCGGACCGCGCAGGCTCGGCAATGACACCTGCACGACCGGGATATCGGCCTGCGGATACATCAGGGACAGCGGCACCCAGGCGCCGTGATCGAAAGGTCGTTTGCCATCGAGCCCGGCCGGCATGCCTGCGTCCTTCAGCAGACCGGCGACCCGCTCGGCCAGCAGCGGCTCGCCGGGCGCCGGGTACTGCACGGCGAACAGTGCGGGCGGGAAGCCACCGAAGTCATGCCAGGTGGCTAGCCGCGCAGCGCTGGCGACCCACAGGTCGTGGCTTTCCCAGTGCGCCGAAACCACGATGATGGCTTTCGGCCGTGGCAGGCTGGCCGCCAGGCGCGCCAGGGCCGGGCCGCTTTCGCCGGGTTCCAGGGCGAGCATGGGGGATCCATGGGAAATGAACAGGCTTGGGAGCATCGCAAACGTCCTGAAGGGTATGATGGCTACCATCTTCAGCTAGATCATTGATCTAATTCCAATATAAGTTTTCGCATTATTTGATCGAAATCCTGGAGTCATCATGCAAGCGGATTTTTGGCACAAGCGCTGGGAGCGCAATCAGATCGGATTCCATCAGGACCAGGTCAACCCCTACTTGGCGCGATATTGGCCAACGCTGGCGATCGACGCGGGCAGCCGGGTGCTGGTGCCCCTGTGCGGCAAGAGCCTGGACCTGGCCTGGCTGGCGGGGCAGGGGCTGCGGGTGCTGGGGGTGGAGTTGTCGCAGCGCGCGGTGGAGGACTTCTTTGTCGAACAGCAGTTGCAACCTGAGCGGTACCAGCACGGGGCCTTCAGTTGCTATCGCAGTGAAGGCGTGGAGATCTGGTGCGGGGATTTCTTCGAACTGACGGCCGAGGATGTGGCTGATTGCGTGGGGCTGTATGACCGTGCGGCGCTGATTGCCTTGCCGCCGGAGATGCGCCAGCGCTATGTGGCGCACTTGGGTGCGATCCTGCCCAAGGGCTGTCGGGGTGTGCTGGTGACGATGGAATATGACCAGTCGAAGCTGGACGGCCCGCCGTTCTCGGTGGCCGATGACGAGGTCCGGGCATTGTTTGCCGGGCGCTGGCTGGTCAGCGAGGAGGCGGTGCAGGACATCCTTGGTGAGAGCTGGAAGTTCGTGCAGGCGGGCGTCGGTAGCCTGCTGGAGCGGGCCTACACCTTGAGGAGCTGAGTAAGCGGACCCTGTGGGAGCGGGTTCACCCGCGATTGCAATAGTGAATTCACCACCGCAATCGCTGGCAAGCCAGCTCCCACAGGGGGGCGCGATGTTCCACAAAAAAGCCCGCCTAAGCGGGCTTTCCTGTTACTGGCGTCGATCAACCGCGGCGACGCAGTGCTTCGATGCGGTCTTCCAGCGGTGGGTGGCTCATCAGCAGGCCTGCCAGGCCCTGCTTCAGGCCGCCGTTGATGCCGAACGCATTCAGGGTGCTCGGCATCTGTACCGGTACGCCTTGCTCCGAGCGCAGGCGCTGCAGGGCGCTGATCATCGCTCCGGTACCAGCCAGGCGGGCGCCGGCGTCGTCGGCGCGGTATTCGCGTTTGCGCGAGAACCACATGACGATGATGCTGGCGAGGATGCCCAGGACCAGCTCGGCGATGATGGTCGCGATGTAGTAGGCGATTCCCTGGCCCTCTTCGTTCTTGAAGATCACCTTGTCGACGAAGTTGCCGAAGATCCGCGCAAAGAACATCACGAAGGTGTTCACCACGCCCTGGATCAGCGCCAGGGTAACCATGTCGCCGTTGGCGACGTGGCCTATCTCGTGGGCCAGTACGGCACGCACTTCATCGGGCGAGAAGCGCTCCAGCAGGCCCTGGCTGACCGCGACCAGGGCATCGTTGCGGTTCCAGCCGGTGGCGAAGGCGTTGGCCTCGTAGGCCGGGAAGATACCCACTTCCGGCATCTTGATGCCGGCATTGCGGGACAGCTCCTCGACGGTTTGCAGCAGCCATTGCTCGTGGCGGGTACGCGGCTGGCTGATGATCTGTGTACCGGTGCTCATCTTCGCCATCCACTTGGAGATGAACAGCGAGATCAGCGAGCCGGCAAAGCCGAACACGGCACAGAACACCAGCAACGAGTCGAGCTTCAGGTCGACGCCGTTGGCCGCCATGATCCCGTTGAAGCCGAACAGGCTCAGGGTGATGCTGGCAACCAGCACGACCGCGAGGTTGGTGGCTACGAACAGCAAAATGCGCATCATGGTTGTTACGTTCTCCAGACGGATAGATATGTAGCGTATGCGGCTATATAAGGTGCGCTTGGTGGCGATTCAACTGGGGGACTATTTCAAACTGTGTACGTGTCTGACAGCCAGGTACACCGACCCAACCCGCGGCTCAGAGCCGCGGGGCGAAAATTCTGACGTGGGGAGGGTCGATACCTGCGTCTTTCCCACACAGGTATGACTGTAGGTTACTGCCGGTAGGACTTCAGGAAATTTCCGATGCGCCCGATGGCCTGCTCAAGATCATCGACCCGTGGCAGGGTCACCACGCGGAAGTGATCCGGGCTCGGCCAGTTGAAGGCGGTACCCTGGACGACCAGCAGTTTTTCCGAGAGCAGCAGGTCGAGCACGAATTTCTCGTCGTTGAAGATCGGGCAGACCTTCGGGTCGATCCGCGGGAAGGCGTAGAGCGCGCCCATGGGCTTGACGCAGCTGACGCCCGGAATGTCATTGAGCAGTTCCCAGGTGCGGTTGCGCTGCTCCAGCAGGCGGCCCGGCGGCAGGACCAGGTCGTTGATGCTCTGATAGCCGCCAAGTGCGGTCTGGATTGCGTGCTGGGAGGGCACGTTGGCGCACAGGCGCATGTTGGCGAGGATGTCCAGGCCTTCGATATAGCTCTGGGCGTGTTGCTTGGGCCCGGAAATGATCAGCCAGCCCGAGCGGAAACCGGCGACCCGGTAGGACTTGGACAGGCCGTTGAACGTCAGGCACAGCAGGTCCGGAGCGAGGGACGCAGTGCTCACATGGACCGCTTCGTCGTAGAGGATCTTGTCGTAGATCTCGTCGGAGAACACCACCAGGTTGTGCTGGCGGGCCAGTTCGAGCATGCCCAGCAGGACTTCGCGCGAATACACGGCGCCGGTCGGGTTGTTCGGGTTGATGATCACCAGGGCCTTGGTGTTCGGGGTGATCTTCGCCTTAATGTCTTCCAGGTCAGGGAACCAGTCGGCGCCCTCGTCGCACAGGTAATGCACCGGGCGACCGCCGGCCAGGCTCACCGCGGCGGTCCACAGCGGGTAGTCCGGGGCCGGGATCAGCACTTCGTCACCGTTGTTGAGCAGGGCCTGCATCGACATCACGATCAGTTCGGACACGCCGTTGCCGAGGTAGATGTCCTCGATGCCGACGCCTTCGATCTGTTTCTGCTGGCAGTACTGCATCACGGCCTTGCGCGCGCTGAACAGGCCCTTGGAGTCGCTGTAGCCCTGGGCGGTCGGCAGGTTGCGGATCACGTCCTGGAGAATTTCTTCCGGCGCTTCGAAACCAAAGGGTGCCGGGTTGCCGATGTTCAGCTTGAGGATGCGATGGCCTTCCTCCTCCAGGCGCTTGGCGTGCTTGAGCACCGGGCCGCGAATGTCATAGCAGACATTGGCGAGCTTGTTCGATTTGCTGACCTGCATGATGTGATCCCGATAAGAAAAGATCGCCGCCTGGCCCTTGTACGAAAACAGCGTTCGTACAAACCCTGCCGCGCCATGAAAAGGTTTGAAATGCGGGTAATCCGGGTGCCAGACTGTTGCCTGAATTGAGGCGCAATGATACGTCTCGCCCGTGCCGGCGAAAAGAAGCAGCACGGGCTTTTTATTTGACGAGGCCTGCCCATGGAAAAGATCGAGAAAACCCTTGAAGAATGGCGCGCGATGCTCGACCCCGCGCAGTACCAGGTGTGTCGCCTGAAGGGCACCGAACGCCCGTTCAGCGGAAAGTACAACTCGACGAAGACCGATGGCATCTACCATTGCATCTGCTGCAACGCGCCGCTGTTCGACTCGCGCGCCAAGTTCGACTCCGGCTGCGGCTGGCCGAGCTTCTACGAGCCGATCGAGGACAGCGCGATGATCGAAATCCGCGACACCTCCCATGGCATGATCCGTACCGAAGTCACCTGTTCGCGCTGCGACGCGCACCTGGGGCATGTATTCCCGGATGGCCCGCCGCCGACCGGACTGCGTTACTGCATCAATTCCGTGTGCCTGGAACTGGAACCGCGCTGAACGGCGCCTTGCATGAAAGGAGCGTCATATGGCTTTGCTGGACATCCCCTGCACCACCATCAAGGGCGAACAGAAGACCCTGGCGGACTTTCCGGCCAAGGCCGTGCTGATCGTCAATACCGCCAGCCAGTGCGGTTTCACCCCGCAGTACAAGGGGCTGGAAAAGCTCTGGCAAGACTACCGCGAGCGCGGCCTGGTGGTGCTCGGGTTCCCCTGCAACCAGTTCGGCAAGCAGGAACCGGGGGATGAGCGGGCGATCTCGCAGTTCTGCGAGCTGAACTTCGGCGTCAGCTTCCCGCTGTTTCGCAAGGTCGATGTCAACGGCCCGGGCGCTCACCCGCTGTTCGTCGAATTGAAAAAGCGCGCGCCCGGCCTGCTGGGCTCCCAGGGCATCAAGTGGAACTTCACCAAGTTCCTCCTCGACCCGAAGACCGGCACCGTCAGCCGTTATGCCCCTACTACCAAGCCCGAAGCCTTGAACGCCAGCATCGAGGCGCTGCTCAAGTGATCTGTGGCGGGGCCCAGTGGTCGATCATGGCCTCCAGCTCCTCGCGCCGGAACGGCTTGGCCAGATAATCGTTCATACCCGCAGCGCGGCACCGCTCGCGCTCCTCGGGCATGGCGTTGGCCGTCAGGGCGACGATCGGCAGGTTCGGCCAGCGCCCGCTCTGACGAATGCGGCGGCTGGCCTCGTAGCCGTCCATTACTGGCATGTTGCAGTCCATCAGGACCAGGTCGAACTGCTCGTTCTCCAGTTGCTCCAGGGCTTCGGCACCGTGGGCGGCGACGCTCGTTTCGCAGCCCAGCTTGGCCAGCATGCCCTTGGCTACCAGTTGGTTGACCGGGTTGTCCTCCACCAGCAGGATCCGCCCCCGCGACACATTTTTCGGTTGGTCGGGTTGCTTGACCTGGACGCCTTCGTCCGCCCGCGTCAGTACCCGGCGCAAGGCCTGGTACAGCGCGCTGCGAGCCAGTGGCCTGGCCTGTTGTTGCAGCGGAGCCAGGCTCGCGGCCTGCTCGCCGGGAAGAAAGTTGCCGTAGGCGGTAACCAGCAGGATCGGGGCCTTGCTCGCCGGACGCAGGGTCAGAACGCAGTCCAGGTCATCGGTAATCAGCAGGTCTGGGGTTTCGCCGCCAAGATCGTCCAGCGAATCCAGGCGCCGATAGTGCAGGCCCCAGTGAGGCAGCAAGGTTTGCAGCAGCTCGGCCAGGCCGCTTTTGGCGTTGCTGATGGCGACCACCTGGCCGTGCAGCGGTTCCGGCACGACCGCCGCGGTATGGCCGGGCAATGGCAGCTCGGCGCTGAACTGGCTGCCGAAGCCTGTTTCGGAGCTGATGCTCAAGCGCCCTTGCATGGCCTCGCAGAGGTTGTTGGTCAGGGTCAGGCCGAGGCCGGTGCCGCCGTATTGCCGGGTGATACCAGCGCCGGCCTGGGTGAAAGGCTGGAAGATACGGCTCTGGGCTTCCGGGGCGATGCCGATGCCGGTATCGCAGACATCGATGCGCACGCCGCCGCTTTGCGTGCTCAGGCGCACGTCGACCCGACCGAAGCGGGTGAACTTGAGGGCATTGGATAGCAGGTTGCTGACAATCTGCCTGACCCGGGTCGGGTCGCCCAGCACCATCGAGGGGAATCCGGGATCGATCAGGCAGGTCAGCTCGACGTTCGGCGCGGTGTTCTGCGACAGCAGGTTGGCGGTGTCTTCCACCAGCGTGCCAAGGTCGAAGGGAATCCGCTCCAGTTCCAGCTGGCCAGCATCGAACTTGGACAGGTCGAGGATATCGTTGAGCAACTCCACCAGCACCTTGCCAGAGTCGTGGGCAATCGACAGTTGCTGGCGCTGCTCGGTGGTCAGCGGGCTGTCCAGCGACAGCGCGATCATGCCCAGCAGGCCGTTGAGCGGCGTGCGGATCTCGTGGCTCATGTTGGCCAGGAAGGCGGCGCGGGCCTGGGCCATGTCGAGGGCGCGGCGGCGGGCGTCTTCCAGTTCCAGGTTGGACTGGCTCAGGCGGTTGTTGCTGGCCTTGAGTTCGTTGGTGCGCGCCGAAACGATGTTCTCCAGCTGGTTGAGGTAATCGGTCAGGCGGTTTTCCGCGTTGCGCCGCTGCTGGATCTCGGTGGCCATGGTGACGAACTGCTGGTTGGCAACCCTGACCAGCACGCCGATTTCGTCGTCTTCGTGGCCCACGGGAAAGGGCAGCTTGCCTTGCGCGCCGTTGCGCGGGTCACTGTTGCTCAGGGCGCTGATCACCCGCACCAGCGGCTTGGTCAGCATCATGTAGAACAGCGCCAGGAGAATCCCGGTCAATACCAGGCTGCGCACGAAGCCGTTGAGCAGGGTGACTTCCGCCCGTTTGAGAAAGCGGCTGCCGAAGGCGAAGGTATCGACATCGATATAAAGGGTGCCCAGGTACTCGTCGGGCATATGGCTGAGATACAGGCGGTTGCGAAATTCGCGGTTGTTGCCGAACAGGAAGTCGCTGATGGCCCGGTAGGTGCTTTCCTCGCGGGGGCGCTGCATATCGGCGAGCACGGTATCGTTGTTGTCGACCAGCCGGGCACGGACGATGGCCGGGGATTGCAGCAGGCCGAGGGTCAGCTCCTGGGCCAGTTCGGCATCGATGTTGTAGGCGATGCGCGAGGCGGTGTTGTGGCTGATATCCAGCAGCGCTTGCATCTCGCGGTTGATGGAAGCGTCTTCGCTGGCATAATCGATGCCTATCTGGATGAGACTGAGCAAGGTTCCCAGGATGAAGCCGACGAGGACGGTCAGCCGGGCTTGCTTGTACGACAGGCGATTGGTGAACTTGATATCCATGGTCCCGAGCCAGTTCCACATTCCATGCGCTGCGCAAGCATAGCCGATCAACCCCGGCTGCTGGCATGTACTGTCACACATTCAGCTCGCTCGTTAATGCCTGAATCTGACCGAGGAATTCCCGTGGACTCCCGATTGAATGCGTTTCTCGAACGTGCCGAAACCGTATTGGCGCGTCTCGAACCCTTGTTGCCGATGCCGCGCCCGGACATCGACTGGAACCTGTGCCTGGCGGCGCGCTGGCAGCGCGATGGACGCAGCGGTTTTCTCCTGCCGCTGGAAGTGAGCCTGGACATCCGCCTGTCCGACCTGATCGGTGTCGATCAGCAACGTGAACAGCTTGGACGCAACACCCGGCAGTTCCTCGATGGCATGCCGGCCAACCATGCACTGCTGTGGGGTTCGCGCGGTACCGGCAAGTCGTCGCTGGTGCGTGCCTTGCTGGCAGAACATGCCGGCGCCGGTCTGCGCCTGATCGAGATCGAGCGCGATCATCTCGCCGACCTGCCGCGGGTGGTCGAACAGTTGCAAAGGCTGCCGCAGCGCTTCGTGCTGTTCTGCGACGACCTGTCGTTCGAAGCCGGGGAGGGCGACTACCGGGTGCTCAAGAGCGTACTTGACGGCTCCCTGGAACAGGCGCCGGACAACGTGCTGTTGTATGCCACGTCCAATCGCCGCCACCTGGTGCCGGAGAAGCAGAGCGACAACGAGAACTGGAAGATGATCGACGGCGAGCTGCATCCCAGCGAGGCGGTGGAAGACAAGATCGCCTTGTCCGATCGTTTCGGCCTGTGGCTGTCGTTCTATCCGTTCAGCCAGGAGCATTTCCTGAATGTCGTCGAGCACTGGATAGGCCAGCTGGCCAAGGGCCCCGGCCTGGTCTGGCAGCGCGACGAAGAACTGGACAAGGCCGCGATCCGCTGGGCAACCGGCCGCGGCAACCGTAATGGCCGTTGTGCCTATCAGTTCGCCCGCTATTGGGTCGGACTCAAACTGCTGGAGCAACACAAATGATCGATTTGAATGCGGCAGGCGCCGGACTGGGTGGTTACGCCCTGCTGGCGGCGCAGCTGGAAGCCTTGCTTTCCGGCGAGCGCGACTTCATTGCCAATGCCGCGCAGTTTTCCGCGTTCCTGTACAACCAGGTCGATGACCTGAACTGGGCAGGGTTCTACCTGAACCGGGATGGCGAACTGGTGCTGGGCCCGTTCCAGGGCCAGGTGGCCTGTGTGCGCATTGCCTTCGGGCGTGGCGTGTGCGGCGCTGCAGCCGCAAGCCTGGAGACCCAGCGGGTCGAGGACGTGCACGCCTTTCCCGGGCATATCGCCTGCGATAGTGCGTCCAACAGCGAGCTGGTGATTCCGCTGGTCAAGGACGGTCGGCTGATTGGTGTGCTGGACCTGGACAGTCCGAAGCTGGCGCGTTTCGGCGTGGAGGATCAGGCGGGGCTGGAGCGGTTGGCGGAGATTTTCCTGCAGGCGACGGATTGCTGAGTCTCGAGATTTGATTCCGGGCTGATGGCCTCATCGCTGGCAAGTCAGACCGCCGCACCGCAGCTCCCACAGTGTCCTGCGGTGCCTGTGGGAGCTGGCTTGCCAGCGATGAGGCCATCAGCAACAGCGGAAATCTACAGCTACGATATCAGTCGTAGATGACTTTCTTCTTCCAGTTCTCTTCTTCGTCGGTCTTCAAGCCCTCGGTGAGGGCGTTGGTGTCGTCGGCGGTCGGTTCGATGGTATCCAGGACCATGGAATTGGCGCGGTTCAGCATCTTTTCCATGTATTCCAGCTGCTCCCGGTATTGCGCGGGCTCCGGTTGCTTGCGCAGGTACTGCACGCCGCGCTCGAAGGCCAGGCGGGCATGCCCGGGCTGGTTCTGCTGCAGCGCGGCCTGGCCGAGGTTATTGAAGAACTCGATATGCAGCACCACCAGGATGTGGCGGATTTCCTTGACCCAGTACTTGGCTTCGTTGGTAGCCAGGAAGCCTTCCTGGCAGGCGCGCACTACCTGGCTGTGCAGCGCCTCCAGCAGGAAACGGATGTCCTTGGCCTTGGCTTCGGTCTGGATCGGCGAAGGCGGGTTGGTTACCGGGAGCGATTCGCCCTGGGCGATCAGCGTATCCAGTTCGCCGATACGCGTGCGAATGGCGTCGTTGTTCTTGTCCAGGGCCAACTGGCGCTGGTTGAGGTTGAGTTCGAGGCGGGTCAGCAGCAGCTTGAGGGCCGGGGTCATCAGCTGGCCGGGAAAGGTTTCGGTGATCTCGCCCACGCGCCGCAAGCGGTCGGCCAGCTCGACCTTGAGTCGCGCGCGTTCCAGCTTGTTGTTCTCGACCACATTGTTGAGATAGCCGATCACGATCAGTAAGGCGATACCCGCCACTATAAGCAGGGTAATCATTAGTGGTGTCACCGTTCACGCCTCGTCAGTCAGGTATACCGATTGAGTGTAGTGGCTTCCCATTTGCCCGGATAGAGCAGTTTGGCAGAAGCCGGCCGGGGATTGATGGCAATTTGCCGTGAGTCACAGTTGGACAACTCATTCCCTGCTTTTTCTTTGTCGGCAGCGTCGGACAATTCAACAGGGCGCGGGCCTTGCGGAGGTCTGAAAACTGCCCGAAGTCATTGATTTAAATAAATTTCTAATTTGGGGTTGACGACCCTGAAAAGCCCCCCTAGAATGCGCGCCACTTGCAGCGTAAAGCACACAGCGAAACGCGGCAGGAAGTGAAAAGTTGTAGCGTGTCCCCTTCGTCTAGTGGCCTAGGACACCGCCCTTTCACGGCGGTAACAGGGGTTCGAGTCCCCTAGGGGACGCCAATGCGGGAATAGCTCAGTTGGTAGAGCACGACCTTGCCAAGGTCGGGGTCGCGAGTTCGAGTCTCGTTTCCCGCTCCAATTTACAAAGGTTTCGCCTTCATGGCGGGACTTGTAAAAAATCCAGTTTTGAAGCCCATGCTTTCGATACTGGTCACTGAATCAAGCGACTGCTTGTTTCAGGAAGAGTCCCCTTCGTCTAGTGGCCTAGGACACCGCCCTTTCACGGCGGTAACAGGGGTTCGAGTCCCCTAGGGGACGCCAATATGCGGGAATAGCTCAGTTGGTAGAGCACGACCTTGCCAAGGTCGGGGTCGCGAGTTCGAGTCTCGTTTCCCGCTCCAAATATGGCGCTACTGGATCTTCGGGTCGGGTAGCCAGGAAAAAAGGACCTTCGGGTCCTTTTTTCGTTTCTGCTTAAAAACACAATTCAAAACGCGGCGCGCACCCTGTGGGAGCTGGCTTGCCAGCGATTACTGTTGTGAATTCACAGCAGCAATCGCTGGCAAGCCAGCTCCCACACTTTTCAGTGCTTGCTGTCCTGCTCGGACATGCTCAGCAACTGCTTTTCCTGGTTCCAGTCGAACGGCTCGTCGTTCTGCTCAGCAGCGTAACGGCGTTCTTCCAGCTCCTGGTACAGATCCAGTTCTTCATCCGGCATGAAGTGCAGGCAATCACCACCGAAGAACCACAGCAGGTCCCGCGGTACCAGGTGGGCGATCTGTGGATAACGCTGGATGACCTGGCACATCAGGTCCTGGCCCAGGTACTGGCTTTCCAGCGGGTCCTGCGGCAGTTGTTCCAGCAGTTCGTCGAAGCGTTCGAGGAACAGGGCGTGGCTCTCTTCCGGTACCTGCTCGGCTTCGCCCAGGGCGGCGAGGATGCTGCGCAGGTGTTTGAGCAGGACAAGGTGGTAGTCCAGGTGTGCATTGGCCATGCGGGCGATCCTCTAAAGCAAAAACGGGCGCGGGAGTATAAGGCCCCCCGCGCCCGATGTCCCGGTCGGATGACGATCAGCGCACCTTGCCGGCGCTCGGTAGCAGTTCCTCCTTGGTGAAGGCATCGACATCGATGACCTTGCGCCGCGCCGCTTCGGCCTCACGCAGTTTTTCCGCTTGTGCCGTGTCCAGCGCACCGCTGCGCAGCGCCGCGTCGATCAGCGACTCGCCGGCATCGACTGTGAATTCTCCGTTTTTCAGGGCATGGCGCAGGTTCTTGTGGGCGTCGGCACTGTCGCCCAGCAACTGGCTGGCGTGCTGCAGCGCGCCTACCGGATCTTCTGGATCGGTCGGGCGGTAGCAGCCGTCGAGCAGCGCTTCCAGCGCCGGGTCCCCGGCACTGCGACCGATCAGTTCGGCGATTTCCGCGTCCAGTTCGTCGCTTGGCCCTGTATGCCGGCGGCCAAACGGGAACACCACCAGGCGCAACGCGCAGCCGAGCAGGCGGTTGGGGAAGTTGTCGAGCAGCCGGTCCAGCGCCTGTTCCGCCTGGCCGAGGCTTTCTTCCATGGCCCAGCGCAGCAGGGGTTGCAGATGCGAAGGGGAATTCAGGTCGTGGTAGCGCTTGAGCGCTGCCGAACCCAGGTACAGGTAGCTGAGAACATCACCCAGGCGCGCCGACAGGCGCTCCCGGCGTTTAAGTTCGCCACCGAGCAGCATCATGCACAGGTCGGCAAGCAGGGCAAAGGCTGCGGCCTGGCGGTTCAACGCGCGGAAGTAGCCCTGGCTCAGCGGGTCGCCGGGGACTTTCTCGAAATGCCCGAGGCCCAGCCCCAGCACCAGGGTACTTGCCGCATTGCCGACGGCGAAACCGATATGCTGCATCAGCAACCGGTCGAATTCACGCAGCGCCTGATCACGGTCCTCGCGTCCGGCCAGGGCCATCTCCTTGAGCACGAACGGATGGCAGCGGATCGCGCCCTGGCCGAAGATCATCAGGTTACGCGAAAGAATGTTGGCACCCTCCACGGTAATGAAGATCGGCGCCCCCTGCCAGTTGCGGCCCAGGTAGTTGTTCGGGCCCATGATGATGCCCTTGCCGCCGTGGATATCCATGGCGTGCTGGATGCACTCGCGGCCGCGCTCGGTAAGGTGGTACTTGAGGATCGCCGACAGCACCGAGGGCTTTTCGCCCAGGTCCACCGCCTTGGCGGTGAGCAGGCGGGCGCTGTCCATCAGCCAGGCGTTGCCGCCGATGCGCGCCAGGGATTCCTGGATGCCTTCGAAGGCCGCCAGGGGCACGTTGAACTGTTCGCGGATCCGGGTGTACTGGCCACTGACCAGGCTGGTGAACTTGGCCGCGCCGGTACCCACGGCCGGCAGCGAGATCGACCGGCCTACCGACAGGCAGTTCATCAGCATCATCCAGCCCTTGCCGAGCATGGCCTGGCCGCCGATGAGAAAGTCCAGCGGGATGAACACGTCCTTGCCTTCGTTGGGGCCGTTCATGAACGCCGCGCCGAGGGGCAGGTGGCGCTTGCCGATCTCGACGCCGGGCGTGTCGGTGGGGATCAGCGCCAGGCTGATGCCCAGTTCGTCTTCCTCGCCCAGCAGGTGCTCGGGGTCGTATGCCTTGAAGGCCAGGCCGAGCAGGGTTGCGACAGGTCCGAGGGTGATGTAGCGCTTTTCCCAGTTCAGGCGCAGGCCGATGACTTCTTCGCCTTTCCATTGGCCTTTGCAAATGATCCCGGTGTCCGGCATTGCACCGGCGTCGGAGCCGGCCAGCGGGCCGGTCAGGGCGAAACAGGGAATTTCGGGTATACGGATTTAATGGTTGATGGGGCACCTTTACCCCACCAACCTGATACCATTATCAGATGGTTGATAGATCGACTCCGTAGTTGAGTTCCTCTGCGAAGTCCGGCAGTCCGTAACCGATGGTTTTCTTGTAGAAAGGAGAGACCTTCGCAGTCGGTGCCTTCTTCTTGTGCTTCGTGGTGTAGAGCATTCGTGCCCGCATCACCTCGAAGGAGTAACCGCGCCCTTCACGGTTCTTGTCCTTGGCCAGTCGGTTGATGGACTCCGTGTAAGCGTTGGTGACGGGCATGTCCGTCTCGAAGTAGGTCATGGTCTCTTCGCGCCAGTTTCCCACTGCCCTGACCAGATCGCTCCAGACTTCCTTTTGGCCCTTCGGGATGGTGGCTATCCACTCGTCCAGGGCGGCTTCTGCCTGGAGCCGTGTGGTGGCGTCCCAGATGCCGTAGAAGCGCTCCTTGTGCTCGTAGGCGGCCAGCAGTTGCGGGAACGCGCCTGTCCAGGTCTCCATGATGAGGCGCTCCCGGTCTGAGACTTCGTGAGCGCGTTTCAGCAGGATTTTCCGGTCTCCCTTGAGAGTCCGGCTCTGGGACGGTTTCAGCTCCTTTCTGAGGCCCTTGCGCACTCTCTCTAGGGCATCGTTGGCCATGCGCACCACATGGAACTTATCGACCACGATACGGGCCTGGGGCAGCACAGCCTTGACCGCTGCCCGGTAGGGGTTCCACATGTCCATGCTGACGATCTCGACCTTCTGCCGGTCTTTCAGCTTCATCAGGTAGTTGGTCACCACGTCCTGGCGGCGGGTGGCCAGCAGGTCGAGCAGGGTTCGCTCCTCAATGTTGGTCAGAATGCAGCGGTAGCGCTTGTTCAGGTATAGCTCGTCAATGCCCAGGATGCGGGGCGTCTCGAAGCGGTGCCAGCGCCCCAGGAACTCGGCGCGGGCGTTGAAGATGTCGCGCACCGTCTTCTCGTCCAGGCCGGTCTGTGCCGCCACAAAGGTGTAGGGGTGGTTGAAGGATTCCTTCTCCACGTACTCATGCAGCCGCAGTGTCATACGGAATCCGTCCACCATCTCCGGTAGCTGGGGCCTGAATGTTGTCTTGCAGGCCCGGCAGGTGTATCGGCGGCGGACCACCCAGAGAGTGACCCGCTTGCCGTGGATGGGCAGATCACGATAGGGAACGTCACGCTTGCCGAACCGCACGAACTCACCCTGCACGCCGCACCCCTCGCAGGCTACTGGTGTAGGTGCTTCAAGCCGAAAATGTATGTCTTCATTCTGCTCATCAGAATCCACCAACTGGTACCCAGGAAGGCTTAACGAATTAATCATCTCCCGCCTTGATCAGAAAAACAGGTAGGTGGCGTAACCGGCAATCATCGCCATAGCAAAAATGACTGCTAAAAACGCCGCTAAAAGCTTCAGCGTGAACAAAGAGCGCAACAGAATGAGCTCAGTCAGGCTGGCTCCGGCACTGCCGATGATCAACGCTAGCACCGTCCCGGCACCCACGCCTTTGGCCATCAGAGCCGCTGCCAGAGGTATGACGGCTTCAGCGCGAATATACAACGGCACGCCGATGACAGCGGCAACTGGAATGGCAAAGGGATTATCTGGGCCTGCATACTGCTCCAATAAGTCAGTGGGCATGAAACCATAGATCACGCTGCCAATCGCAATACCGATGAGCAGGTAAGGCAACACATCGATAAAGTCCGACCAAGCTTCCCGCCACACACCACTGTACTTCCCTTCTTTCTTAACCGTGACAGTGGGTTGACTGTCACAGCATTCGCTAGACGTAGAGACTGTTGTCTTCCTATCAGCCCCGCAAGAAGCCGTCTTCGGAGTGGTGTCGCAGCTGTTGGTGCCGCAACTCGATGCGGTCGATGTAGCACTGCACGGGCTTGCTGATGAACTACATCCACTGCTCTCTTGTGTCGCCGTCCGGCGCACATAACGCTCGAAGCCAAGCGTGTGAAGCAGCCATCCGGCACCTACCGCGACCACCAAAGCGGCGAGCACATAGATAGCAGTAAGTGTCCATCCAAACGTGGCAACCAGCAGGCCGACGACGATAGGATTCAGCAACGGAGATGAGAAAAGAAACACCATCATCGGCCCAAAACCGGCCCGTGCCCGAATCAACCCTTTCAACATGGGGATAGTCGAGCAACTACAGAAGGGCGTTATAGCTCCTAAACCAGCAGCAAGAAAATAGCCTCGCTTCCCACTGGAAGTCAGTAACGCTTCCACCTTGGATGGTGGGATGTGACGTTGAAGAACTCCGACCAGCAAGCTAATGCCAATGAATAAAACCGATAGCTCGATAGCGAGAAAGGCGAACATGCCTAGAGCGTCTTGGAGTTGAGATGACATTCAATATTACTCCTATATTTCTAGTATTGTCGAAATGATGTACGCAGCCTACTTGCGTTTATCCGACCTGTCAACTATAATTCTAGAAACATCGAATTATTGGGGCGTGCTATGGATCACGAAAAGGTTGCAGCCAGCTTAGCTGAGCTAGGGAATAGTCACCGACTGTCCGTGTTCCGCTTTCTGGTCAAAGCTGGCCATGATGGGGCTTCGGTCGGAGATATCCAGAAGGGGCTGGGTATTCCTGCTTCGACGCTATCACATCACCTTGCGCGCATGGCCAAGGTAGGGCTGATCCGGCAGGAGAAACATAGCCGCACGATTGTCTGTATACCCGAGTATGGGCACCTAGAGAATTTGATCGGTTTCTTACAAGAGGAATGTTGTGCAGGTGTCCGGATTGCGCATGAACCAGAACCGCTTTGACGCTTGCCCAGCTCTCGCTGTCCTCCCTAGTCAGCATCGCTATGAAGACTCAGGCGAAGGTGGAAACAGAAAATTGGCAGTAGAGTAGGCTGAAGAGGATCAATCAGATAATCCGCTGAGAAAGATTTTCTTCTTTACATCTTTGGCATTTTATCAACCAGAAATTCCGGATACCCGGAATTTCTTCGCCACGGGCCAGGCGCGGCAGGTAGTGGTTGCGCTGCTCATCAGTACCGTAATGCAGCAGCAATTCTGCTGGGCCGAGCGAGTTGGGGACCATCACGGTCGAGGCCAGGTCACCGCTGCGGGTGGCCAGCTTCATCGCCACCTGGGAATGGGCGTAGGCGGAAAAACCTTTGCCTCCGTACTCCTTGGGGATGATCAGGGCGAAGAATCCATGGGTCTTGATGTGCTCCCAGGCCTGTGCTGGCAGGTCCATGTCCTGACCGATCTGCCAGTCGCTGACCATGGCGCAGAGTTCTTCCGTGGGGCCGTCGATGAACGCCTGTTCTTCCACGGTGAGTTCAGGCTTCGAGTAGCCCAGCAGGGTGTTCCAGTTCGGGCGGCCGCTGAACAGTTCCCCGTCCCACCACACGGTGCCGGCGTCTATGGCTTCGCGCTCGGTGACCGACATCGGCGGAAGGGTGCGCTGGAACCAGGCGAACAGCGGCGCGGTGAGCAGCTTGCGGCGCAGGTCTGGAAGCAACAGGGGCGCGGCGATGGCGGCGACCATCAGCAACAGCACGAAGACCAGCCAGCCCGGTGCCCGCGAAAAGATGCCCATGGCAATCACATAGGCCGCCACCAGTGCCAGGGCGGGCAGGGCGGGGGTACGGCGATGCGCGAGCCAGGCGGCCCCGAGTACGAGCACAAGCAACCACAACAGCAACATAGTCTTTCCTCCTGGAAACCTTTCACGTGTCAGGACATCCGTCAGAGCGTAGTCGGTCTCTGCGCAACGGCCTCGTCTGAACAGTGACAGGTCCTTTCCAAAGGAGTTCGGCGGCGGTTGCCTGGGCAGCGAGCTGGGGTAGACTGGGCCTCCCTCGCAGGTAACAGGATGTAAAAATGCTCAAGATCTGGGGTCGGAAAAATTCCAGCAACGTACGCAAGGTGCTGTGGTGCGCGCAGGAGCTGGGGTTGCAGTACGAGGCGGTGGATGCCGGTGGAGCGTTCGGCGTGGTCAACGAGCCGCACTACCGCGCACTCAATCCCAATGGTGTGGTGCCAACGATAGAGGACGACGGGCTGGTGCTCTGGGAGTCCAACACTATCGTGCGCTACCTGGGTGCCAGGTACGCTCCCGGTACCTCCTGGTATCCCGAGGATCCGGTGGTGCGGGCCAAGGCGGAGAAATGGATGGACTGGACCACCTCGTCCCTGGCCACGCCGTTCCGCCCCCTGTTCTGGGGCATCCTGCGTACGCCACCGGACCAGCAGGACTGGGTGGCGATCAACGCGGCGCAGAAGGCCTGTGCACACTTGTTGTCGATCGCCGACGAGGCCCTGGCCTCCCAGCCGTTCCTGTCCGGCCAGGAAGTGGGCATGGGCGACATCCCCTTGGGCTGCTTCGTCTACGCCTGGTTCGAGATGCCCATCGAGCGTCCGCAGATGCGTCATCTGCGCGCCTGGTACGATCGTCTGCGCGAACGCCCGGCCTACCAGGCGGCGGTGATGACCGCGTTGACCTGATCGTTTCGCTCGATGTGATAGTTAATATCGATAGAGTTGACTGTACTTGTGCGGCCAAGGTGAGCACCATGGCCGCATTTCTCCTGGCCGGTATGCCCGGCTAGGCAGATTTCCCGAACAATTCCAAAGGTACGCGGACCCGCCATGAGTTCAGCCCTGTCCATTCGGCAGCTAACCAAGACCTACGGCAATGGCTTCCAGGCCCTCAAGGGCATCGACCTGGATGTCGCCGAGGGCGACTTCTTTGCCTTGCTGGGCCCCAACGGTGCCGGCAAATCCACCACCATCGGCATTCTTTCGACCCTGGTGAACAAGACCAGCGGCAGCGTCAGTGTCTTCGGGCATGACCTTGATCGCCAGCCTGCCGCGCTCAAGCGCAGCATCGGCGTGGTGCCCCAGGAGTTCAACTTCAACCAGTTCGAAAAGACCTTCGACATCGTCGTGACCCAGGCGGGTTACTACGGCATTCCGGCGAAGGTCGCCAAGGAGCGCGCCGAGCAGTACCTGACCCAACTGGGCCTGTGGGAAAAGCGTGACGTGCCTTCCCGCTCGCTGTCAGGCGGCATGAAGCGCCGCCTGATGATCGCCCGGGCGCTGATCCATCAGCCGCGCCTGCTGATCCTCGACGAGCCCACCGCCGGTGTCGACATCGAGCTGCGCCGGTCGATGTGGAGTTTCCTCACCGAACTGAACCAGCAGGGCATTACCATCATCCTCACCACCCATTACCTGGAGGAGGCCGAGCAGCTGTGCCGCAACATCGGCATCATCGACCACGGCACCATCGTCGAGAACACCAGCATGCGCCAGTTGCTGGGCAAGCTGCATGTCGAAACCTTTGTCCTCGACCTGCGCCATGACCTGGCCCAGGCTCCGCAACTGGCCGGCTACCCGTGTCGCCTTATCAATGCCCATACCTTGGAAGTCCAGGTGGACAAGGATGCAGGCATCACTGCGCTGTTCACTCAGCTGGCTTTGCAGAACATCGAAGTGACCAGCCTGCGCAACAAGACCAACCGTCTCGAGGAGCTGTTCGTGTCCCTGGTTGAAAAGAATCTGTCCAAGGTGGCGATATGAGTTCGGAACTGCGCGCCAACCTGGTCGCCCTCAACACCATCGTCTACCGCGAAGTACGCCGTTTCACCCGGATCTGGCCGCAGACCCTGCTGCCGCCGGCGATTACCATGGTCCTGTACTTCGTGATCTTCGGTAACCTGATCGGCCGCCAGATCGGCGACATGGGCGGCTTCAGCTACATGGAGTACATCGTGCCGGGCCTGATCATGATGTCGGTGATCACCAACTCCTACGGCAACGTGGTTTCCAGCTTCTTCGGCAGCAAGTTCCAGCGCTCGATCGAGGAACTGATGGTCTCGCCGGTGTCGCCGCACACCATCCTGATGGGCTACACCCTGGGCGGTGTCCTGCGCGGGCTTGCAGTCGGAGTGATCGTGACGCTGCTGTCGCTGTTCTTCACCCATCTGCAGGTGCATCACCTGGGCATCACCGTGCTGGTGGTGCTGCTCACCGCGACCATCTTCTCGCTGCTCGGCTTCATCAATGCGGTGTTCGCGCGGAATTTCGACGATATCTCGATCATTCCGACCTTCGTCCTGACGCCGCTGACCTACCTGGGCGGGGTGTTCTACTCGATCAACCTGCTGCCGCCGTTCTGGCAGACCGTGTCGCTGGCCAACCCGGTGCTGCACATGGTCAATTCTTTCCGCTATGGCATCCTCGGCGTGTCCGACATCCGCATCGGCGTGGCCATCACCTTCATGCTGATCGCCACCGCCGTGCTGTATTTCGGCTGCGTCCGGCTACTGGTCAGTGGGCGCGGAATGCGCAGCTGATCTCGCCTTGCGCCGGCGCCACTGCCTGCCCACCCACCAGCGCCAATAGAGCATGGTCAGGCAGTAGGCGAGGGCGCCCAGCAGCAGCCCGCAGACCACCGAGCCGAGCAGGAAGGGTTGCCACAGGGTCGACAACTGCTCGGTGATCCAGTCGAAGGTGATTTCCTCGGGCAGGGTGCGTGGAGGAATGCCCATGAGCCAGGCGCCCATCTGGTAGGTGCAGTAGAACACCGGGGGCATGGTGATGGGATTGGTCAGCCAGACCAGGCTGACGGCGATGGGCATGTTGCCGCGCACCAGGATCGCCAGGCTGGCGGCCAGCAGCATCTGCATCGGGATCGGAATGAACGCGGCGAACAGGCCTACCGCCATGGCCCGGGCCACCGAATGGCGGTTCAAGTGCCAGAGGTTGGCGTCATGCAGCAGCCGACCGAGAAAACGTAAGGATTTATGTTCCCGGATGCTCGTCGGATCGGGCATGTAGCGTTTAAAAAGTCGACGCGGCATGTGGGGTCTCGGCGTTCGGAAGGGGCAAGTATGCACCTATTACAAACTGTGCCCATTCAGACTTTGTGACAATTAATAAGTGAGCCCCGCTTCGCCATAGGCTAAGCCTGCGAGGTCATGGTTTTATCCGGGGTTCAACCGATGCGCACAGGGATGTTGGCGCTCTCGCTCGGGCTTTTGTGTCCGATCTTTCTGACCGCGTTGCCGTCCGTCGGAACGCTGTCGGTCCTCGCCGTGCTGTGCCTGGTTTGCCTGTGGCGGCGCTTGTTCCCCCTGGCGTTTTTCCTCTTCGGGGTGTGCTGGTCCAGCCTCTGCGCACAAAGCGCGCTGGATGATCGCCTGGCGCGTCAGCTCGATGGCCGGACCTTGTGGATCGAGGGGCGGGTGGTCGGTTTGCCGGAGCAGGGTGGACAGCGGGTGCGCTTCGAGTTGCAGGACGCGCAATCACGCCGTGCCGAATTGCCGCGCCGCCTGCGCCTGACCTGGCAGGACGGCCCGGCGCTCAACAGCGGCGAGCACTGGCGCCTGGCGGTCAATCTGAAACGGCCGCAAGGCCTGCTCAATCCTCATGCCGCGGATGCCGAGGCGATGCTGCTGGCCCGGGGCATCGGCGGGCTGGGCTCGGTCAAGGATGGTGTTCGCACGGCGCCGGCCAGTGGTGCCTGGCGCGATGGTATTCGCCAGCGGTTGCTGGCGACACCGGCCAATGGCCGGGAGGCGGCGCTGGCGGCCCTGGTGCTGGGCGATGGCGCCGGCCTGGCGCGGGAAGACTGGAACGTCCTGCAAGCTACCGGCACCGTGCACCTGCTGGTGATTTCCGGCCAGCATATCGGCTTGCTGGCCGGCTTGGTCTACGGGCTGGTGGTCGGCCTGTTCCGCCTCGGCTGGTGGCCGCAGCGCCAGCCCTGGTTGCCCTGGGCCTGCGGGCTGGCGTTCGCCGCTGCGTTGGGCTACGGCGTGCTGGCCGGGTTCCAGGTCCCGGTGCAGCGTGCCTGCATTATGCTGGCGGTCGTGCTGCTCTGGCGTTTGCGCTTTCGCCATCTCGGGGTCGCCTGGCCGTTGCTGGTCGCGCTGAACGGCGTGCTGTTGTTCGAGCCGCTGGCAGCGCTGTTGCCGGGCTTCTGGCTATCGTTCGGTGCCGTTGCGGTACTGGTCATGGTGCTCGGCGGTCGATTGGGACGCTGGCCGATCTGGACGGCCTGGGGGCGGGTGCAATGGTTCATCGCCATCGGTCTGCTGCCGCCGCTGCTGGCGCTGGGTTTGCCGGTCAGTCTCAGCGCGCCGCTGGCCAACCTGGTGGCGGTGCCCTGGCTGAGCATCCTGGTGCTGCCGCTGGCCCTGGCGGGAACCTTGCTGTTGCCGCTGCCCTTGGTCGGCGAAGGGCTGCTCTGGCTGGCGGGTGGTTTGCTCGGATGGTTGTTCGATCTGCTCGGCTGGATGGCGGCCTGGCGTCCGGCCTGGATTCCACCGGCATTGCCGCTGTGGAGCTGGCTGCTGGTCTGCTTGGGCGCGTTTCTGTTGCTGCTGCCTGCAGGGTTGCCGATGCGCCTGCTGGGTTGGCCCCTGTTGCTGCTCGCCGGCTTTACCCCGAGAGCTTTCGTTCCGCCGGGACAGGTGGATGTCTGGCAACTGGATGTCGGCCAGGGGCAGGCGTTCGTTCTGCGCACCCGGGACCACACCTTGCTCTACGACGCCGGTCCCGCGCGAGGCGATGTGGATCTCGGCGAGCGGGTGGTGGTGCCGACCCTGCTCAAGCTTGGCATTCGCCGACTGGACCTGATGTTGATCAGCCATGCCCACGCCGACCATGCCGGCGGTGCCCTCGCAGTGCAGCGAGGCTTGCCGGTGGGCCGGGTAGTGGCCGGCGAGCCGGATCCGTCCTGGCCGGCCGATGCCTGTGCCAGTGGCGAGGCCTGGGTGTGGAACGAGGTGCGCTTTTCACTCTGGCAATGGCAGGGCGCGGATGACAGCAACCAGCACTCTTGCGTCCTGAAGGTGGAGGCGTCCGGTGAAACCCTGCTGTTGGCCGGCGATATCGACCGCTTCGCCGAGCAGGCCTGGCTGCAAGGCTTCCAGGCCGGGCCGGTGGATTGGCTGCAGGCGCCGCATCATGGTAGCCGGACCTCGTCCAGTGCCGCGTTCCTGGATGTGCTGCGGCCTCGCGGGGTGTTGGTTTCCCGTGGTCGCCACAATGGTTTCGGTCATCCATCGCCGCTGGTGATGGCCCGCTACGCCGCGCGGCATATCGCTGTCTACGACAGCGCCGTGCTCGGTGCGGTGCATTTGCGCCTGGGCAGCTTCGGCAGTGCGCGTGGCGAGCGCGAGCGGGGCAAATTCTGGCGCGATCCGACATGACAGCCTTCGGCAGCCATGGCCCCCTATGGTAGAGTGCAGAACTTTTTCCGAGGGGGTCCTTACAGTGTGGGAATTGGTCAAGTCCGGTGGTTGGATGATGCTGCCGATCATTCTGAGTTCCATCGCCGCCATGGCTATCGTTGCCGAACGCCTGTGGACCCTGCGTGCCGCCCGCGTCACCCCGCCGCACCTGCTGGGCCAGGTCTGGCGCTGGATCAAGGACAAGCAACTGAGCACTGAGAAACTCAAGGAGCTGCGGGCCGATTCGCCGCTGGGCGAGATCCTCGCCGCCGGCCTGGCCAATTCCCGTCATGGTCGCGAAATCATGAAGGAATGCATCGAGGAAGCCGCCGCCCGGGTCATCCATGAGCTGGAGCGCTATATCAACGCCCTCGGCACCATCGCCGCCATGGCACCGTTGCTCGGCCTGCTCGGCACCGTGCTGGGGATGATCGACATCTTCAGCTCGTTCATGGGCTCGGGCATGACGGCCAACGCAGCCGTGCTCGCCGGCGGTATTTCCAAGGCGCTGATCACAACCGCCGCAGGCCTGATGGTCGGCATCCCGGCGGTGTTCTTCCACCGATTCCTGCAGCGCCGCATCGACGAGCTGGTGGTGGGAATGGAGCAGGAGGCGATCAAGCTGGTCGAAGTGCTGCAGGGCGACCGTGATGTCGACCTGGCCGGGGGCAAAGCGTGAAATTCCGGCGCAAGCAACGCGAGAACGTGGATATCAACCTGGCGTCGTTGATCGACGTGGTGTTCATCCTCTTGCTGTTCTTCGTGGTCACCACCACCTTCACCCGCGAGACGCAGTTGCGCGTCGAACTGCCGGAAGCCTCCAGCGGCGCGCCGATGCCGGAATCCGAGCAGAAGCTGGTGGAAATCACCATCAGCGCCGAAGGTGTCTATTCGGTGAACAATCACCTGCTGCCCAAAAGCGACCTGGCGACCCTGACCGAGGCCCTGCAGAAGGAGTCTGGCGGTGATACCAAGCTGCCGCTGGCGATCAGCGCCGATGGTAAGACTCCGCACCAGGCGGTGGTGACGGCAATGGACGCGGCCGGCAAGCTCGGCTTCAGCCATTTGCGCATGACCACGGTCGAGGCCGCACCGGGGACGCCCTGATGGCTTTCTCGGATCGCCTGCTGGAGGCCTGGTACAAGGGCCACCCGCTGCTCGCCCTGCTGTCTCCTCTCGAAGCCCTCTACCGCAGGATCGTGCGCGGCAAGCGCCAGCGCTTCCTGGCAGGCGAGGGCCGCATCTACCGCGCGCCGGTGCCGGTGCTGGTGGTGGGCAACATTACCGTGGGCGGCACCGGCAAGACGCCGCTGATCCTGTTTCTCGTCGAGCATTTTCGCCAGCGCGGGCTGAAGGTCGGCGTGGTCAGCCGTGGCTATGGCGCCAGGCCGCCGCAATTGCCCTGGCGGGTACGCGCCGACCAGCCGGCCGCCCATGCCGGCGACGAACCCCTGCTGATCGTGCAGCGCAGCGGTGTGCCGCTGATGATCGACCCCGACCGCTCCCGGGCCGTGCGCGCCTTGCTCGAAGCCGAGCCGCTGGACCTGATCCTGTGTGACGACGGTCTGCAACATTACCGTCTGGCCCGCGATCTGGAACTGGTGCTGATCGACGCCGCCCGTGGTCTCGGCAATCGCCGCTGCCTGCCCGCCGGTCCGCTGCGCGAACCGGTGGAGCGCCTGGGCGAGGTCGATGCCCTGCTGTACAACGGTGCGCTGGCCGATCGCGACGACGGTTACGCCTTTACCTTGCAACCCACGGCGCTGGTCAACCTGCGCAGTGGCGAGCGCCGGCCGCTGGATCATTTTCCCGCTGGGCAGGCGCTGCATGCGGTGGCCGGTATCGGCAATCCGCAGCGCTTCTTCGATACCTTGCGCACGCTGGGCTGGGCTCCCGTCGAGCATCCTTTCGCCGATCATGCCGTGTTCAGCGGCGAAGCCCTGGCGTTCGTGCCATCGCTGCCGCTGGTGATGACCGAGAAGGATGCCGTGAAATGTCGCAGTTTCGCCGGGGATGACTGGTGGTATCTTGCCGTCGATGCGCAGCCGTCGCCGGCCTTCGTGAGCTGGCTCGACGAGCGCCTGGCGCGATTGCTGCCGGATAGCCGGCAACCCTGATCTATTTCGTTTCGGCCACAGGCCTGAGGAACACACCATGGACACCAAACTGCTCGATATCCTCGCTTGCCCGATCACCAAGGGCCCGCTCAAGCTCAGCGCCGACAAGACCGAGCTGATCAGCAAGGGTGCCGGCCTGGCCTATCCGATCCGCGACGGTATCCCGGTGATGCTGGAAAGCGAAGCCCGTACCCTGACCGACGATGAGCGCCTGGACAAATGAGCCTGGTCTTCACCGTGGTGATCCCGGCGCGGCTGCGTTCTACGCGCCTGCCGAACAAACCGCTGCTGGCGATCGCCGGCAAGCCGATGATCCAGCATGTCTGGGAACAGGCGCGCAAGAGCAGCGCTGCCCGCGTGGTCATCGCCACCGACGATGCCAGCATCGTCGAGGCCTGCAAGGCGTTCGGTGCCGAGGTCCTGCTGACCCGCGCGGACCACGAATCCGGCACCGACCGCCTGGCCGAAGTGGCGGCCGCGCTGGACTTGCCTGCCGATGCCATCGTGGTCAACGTGCAGGGCGACGAGCCGCTGATCCCGCCGTCGATCATCGACCAGGTGGCCGCCAACCTGGCTGCCCATCCGGAAGCGGGCATCTCTACGCTTGGCGAGCCCCTCGAATCGGTCGAGGCATTGTTCAATCCGAACGTGGTCAAGGTGGTCGCCGATTGCAACGGGCTGGCCCTGACCTTCAGCCGTGCGCCGCTGCCTTGGGCCCGTGACGCGCTGGCCCGGGATCGCCAGCAACTGCCGGCTGGGGTGCCCTACCGTCGGCATATCGGCATGTATGCCTACCGTGCCGGCTTCCTCCAGGACTTCGTTGGCTGGGGCCCGTGCTGGCTGGAACAGACTGAAGCACTGGAGCAGTTGCGCGCGCTCTGGCATGGCGTGCGTATCCATGTCGCCGATGCCCTGGAAGCGCCGCCCGTGGGTGTCGATACGGCCGAAGACCTCGAGCGCGTGCGGCGCTTGCTGGAGGCCTGATGCGCGTCCTCTTCGTTTGCCTGGGCAATATCTGCCGCTCGCCGACCGCTGAAGGCGTATTGCGTCATCAATTGGCCGAAGCCGGGCTGGCCGAGGTGATCCATGTGGCGTCGGCGGGCACCGGCGACTGGCATGTCGGCAACCCGCCGGACAGCCGCACCCGTCGCGCCGCCCAGTTGCGTGGCTACGATCTGTCGGCCCAGCGGGCGCAGCAGGTCAGCGTGGAGGACTTCACCCGTTATGACCTGATCCTGGCCATGGACAAGAGCAATCTGGCCAATCTCCAGGCGATGCGCCCGGGGCACGCCAGCGCCGAGCTGGACCTATTCCTGCGCCGCTACGAAGGCGCCCTGGACGAGGTGCCGGATCCTTACTACGGCGGCGAGCAGGGCTTCGAGCATGTGCTGGACCTGATCGAAGCGGCCTGTCGCGAGCTGGTCAGCGAATTGAAGGGGCGGCTATGAGCGCCAAGGTTGAATCGCAGGTTTCCCTCAAGCCGTACAACAGCTTCGGGATCGACGCCGAGGCGCTTCATTTCGCCCAGGCCCGCAGTGACGACGATGTGCGTCAACTGCTGGCCTATGCCGCCAGCGAGGACCTGCCGGTCCTGGTGATTGGTGGTGGCAGCAACCTTTTGCTGACCCGGGACGTCACCGCGCTGGTCCTGCGCATGAACAGCAGCGGCATCCGCGTGCTCTCGGATGATGGCGAGCGAGTGGTGGTCGAGGCGGAGGCGGGGGAGCCCTGGCATCCGTTCGTGCAGTGGACCCTGGAGCACGGCCTGGCCGGGCTGGAAAACCTCAGCCTGATTCCCGGTACCGTCGGTGCCGCCCCGATGCAGAACATCGGCGCCTATGGTGTCGAGATCAAGGATGTCTTTGCCGGGTTGACCGCGCTGGATCGCCAGACTGGCGATCTGCATGAGTTCAGCCTGGAGGAGTGCGAGTTCGCCTACCGTGACAGCCATTTCAAGCGAAATCCGGGACGCTGGATCATTCTTCGGGTGCGTTTTGCGCTCAGCCGGGTTGGGGCGCTACATCTGGATTACGGCCCGGTGCGTCAGCGCCTGGCAGACCAGGGCATCACGCAGCCGACGGCCAGGGATGTCAGCGAGGCGATCTGCAGCATTCGCGCAGAGAAACTGCCGGACCCGGCCACGCTGGGCAATGCTGGAAGTTTCTTCAAGAATCCGGTGGTCAGTGCCGAACTGGCCCAGTGCATTCGTGACCAGCATCCGGGTGTCGTGGCTTATCCACAGGCCGACGGTCGGGTGAAGCTGGCAGCGGGCTGGTTGATCGAGCAGGCGGGCTGGAAAGGTTATCGCGACGGCGATGCCGGTGTGCACAGGATGCAGGCGCTGGTGCTGGTGAACTATGGCCAGGCGACTGGCGAGCAGGTGCATGAGCTGGCGCAGAAGATCCAGGGCGACGTTCTCGAGCGGTTTGGTGTCGAACTCGAGATGGAGCCGAATCTGTATTAAAAGCCCTGCACGGAACCTGTGGGAGCTGGCTTGCCAGCGATTGGTAGTTGAAGTCACCACCGCCATCGCTGGCAAGCCAGCTCCCACAGGGACCGCGTTTTTCTTTGGATCTGTCTCATTAAAAAGCCCCGCCAGTTTCACTGGTGGGGGTTTTTTCAGCCTTTGGAAATCAGAAGTCAGTGCCGAACTGGCCCGGCGACGTTCTCGAGCGGTTTGGTGTCGAACTCGAGATGGAGCCGAATCTGTATTAAAAGCCCTGCACGGAACCTGTGGGAGCTGGCTTGCCAGCGATTGGTAGTTGAAGTCACCACCGCCATCGCTGGCAAGCCAGCTCCCACAGGGTCCTCGGTTGTTCTTTCGGCCAAGATAATAAAAAGCCCCGCCAGTTTTCACTGGCGGGGCTTTTTTTCAGCCTTTGGAAATCAGAAGTGCGGTTTGTGCTCTTCGGTGGTTTCCAGGGCTTTCGGGGCTTCCTCGGTGACCTGGGCTTGGGCCTCAGCCGCTGCGGCGGCCGCGGCAGCAGCTGCTGCTTCGGCTTCACGCTTGCGACGGCGGACTTCACGCGGATCATTCGGGGCGCGGCCGTTCGAGGTAGTCACGACAGGCGCTTCGACGGGGGCCGGCTCGGCGACTGGAGCCTCGACCACTGCTGCCGGGGTTTCCTCGGCAACGGCTGGCGCTGGCGTTTCAACCACTGGCTGAACCTCGACGACCGGTTCCTGGGCTTGTGGCTGCTCCTGGGCAACGACTGGCTCAGGCGCGGCTTCCACGACCGGAGCGGCTTCGACCACAGGCGCGGCCACTTCGGCAGGCTGCTCGACAGGCTGTGGCGTCACTTCGACCACTGGCTCGACGCTCGGCTCGACGGCTTCGACGACGGCAGCCGGTTGCTCGACCGCAGGGGCAATGCTCGTTTCAGCCACTGCTTCGGACGGTTTCACGGCCTCGGCCACTTCGGCGATCTCGGCGGCCTGGGATTGCACTGGCGCAGGTTCGACCTGTGGAGCGCTTTCCTCGACCTTGGCGGTCGCGCGTTCGGCCTGGGCGTGAGCCTCGGCTTCGGCGTTGGCGCTGATGGCAGTGGTGGCGACCGCAGCGGTCACGGCCAGGCCGGCAGCCAGTTCGGCAGTGCTTGGCTCCTGGCCTTCTTCAGAGGCTTCTTCGCCGCCTTCGATCAGTTCGCCATTGGCATCACGCTGACGCTCACGGCGGTTGCTGCGACGACGCTGGCCACGGGAGCGACGACGTGGACGTTCGCCTTCGGCGCCTTCCTGGTTGTCGTCCTGCAGCAGTTCTTCGTTCGGCAGTTGCTCCTCGGCAGCTTCGGCAGCCTGCTCGGCAGGGCGTGGCTGGCGCTCTTCGCGCGGTGGGCGCGGTTGGCGCTCTTCACGAGGTGCACGTTCTTCGCGTGGAGCACGCTCTTCGCGAGGTTGACGCTCTTCCCGCGGGGCGCGTTCTTCACGAGGTTGACGCTCTTCACGTGGTGCGCGTTCTTCGCGAGGTGCACGCTCTTCACGCGGGGCACGCTCAGGACGCTCTTCACGAACGGCTGGTGCGACCGGAGCAGCATCCAGTGGTTCACGCAGTTCGCGGACCGGGCGATCTTCACGAGGACGACGCTCTTCACGCGGAGCACGTTGCTGGCGCTCTTCACGTGGTGCGCGCTCTTCACGCGGCTGACGCTCTTCCCGTGGCGCGCGTTCCTCGCGAGGCTGGCGCTCTTCACGCGGTGCACGCTCGGCACGCTCTTCGCGCGGCTTGCGATCTTCATCGCGGCGGCCGTTGCGGTTGCGGCTCTGCTGGCGACCGTTGCGGCGCTCTTCGTTGCGTTGCGGACGCTCGGTGGTGGCTGGCTTCGCGGCAGCAGCAGGCGCGACTGGCTCTTCCTTGCTGCCGGCGAACAGGCTCACCAGCGACTTGACCAGGCCCTTGAACAGGCTTGGTTCCGGCGCGACGTGGGCAGGCGCTGCAGGAGCGGCTGCTTCAGGCTGCTCGGCGGCGACCGGGGCGTTGCCGCGGGCCGGTGCGGTCTTCACTGCGGCTTCCTGGCGAACCAGGGTGCGGGTGGCGGCGGCTTGCGGCGCTTCCTCGACCTCGGCAGCAGCGATCTCGTAGCTGGACTGGGCGCTCAGGGCTTCCGGGTTGTCATCACGCAGGCGCTGGACTTCGAAGTGCGGCGTCTCCAGGTGATCGTTCGGCAGGATGATGATGCGCGCGCGGGTGCGCAGTTCGATCTTGGTGATCGAGTTGCGCTTTTCGTTGAGCAGGAATGCGGCGACCGGGATCGGCACCTGGGCACGAACCTCGGCGGTGCGGTCCTTCAGGGCTTCTTCTTCGATCAGGCGCAGGATCGCCAGCGACAGCGACTCGACGTCACGGATGATGCCGGTGCCGCTGCAGCGCGGGCAGACGATGCCGCTGCTTTCGCCCAGGGATGGGCGCAGGCGCTGGCGGGACATCTCCAGCAGGCCGAAGCGCGAGATGCGGCCGACCTGGACGCGGGCGCGGTCGGCTTCCAGGCACTCGCGGACTTTCTCTTCCACAGCGCGCTGGTTCTTGGCCGGGGTCATGTCGATGAAGTCGATGACGATCAGGCCGCCGATGTCGCGCAGACGCAGTTGGCGGGCGATTTCCTCAGCCGCCTCCAGGTTGGTCTGCAGGGCGGTTTCCTCGATATCGCTACCTTTGGTGGCGCGCGCCGAGTTGATGTCGATCGACACCAGGGCTTCGGTCGGATCGATCACGATCGAGCCGCCGGACGGCAGGTCGACCACGCGCTGGAAGGCGGTTTCGATCTGGCTTTCGATCTGGAAACGGTTGAACAGCGGGACGCTGTCTTCGTACAGCTTGATCTTGCTGGCGTACTGCGGCATCACCTGGCGGATGAAGGTCAGGGCTTCTTCCTGGGCATCGATGCTGTCGATCAGCACTTCGCCGATGTCCTGGCGCAGGTAGTCGCGGATGGCGCGGATGATGACGTTGCTTTCCTGGTAGATCAGGAAGGGCGCGGCGCGGTCCTGGGAGGCTTCCTTGATCGCGGTCCAGAGTTGCAGCAGGTAGTCGAGGTCCCACTGCATTTCTTCGCTGCTGCGGCCGAGGCCGGCAGTGCGCACGATCAGGCCCATGTCGGCCGGAGCGACCAGGCCGTTCAGGGCCTCGCGCAGTTCATTGCGTTCTTCGCCTTCGATGCGACGGGAAATCCCGCCGGCACGCGGGTTGTTCGGCATCAGTACCAGGTAGCGGCCGGCAAGGCTGATGAAGGTGGTCAGGGCTGCGCCCTTGTTGCCACGCTCCTCTTTTTCGACCTGGACGATGACTTCCTGGCCTTCGCTCAGTACTTCCTTGATGTTGACCCGGCCTTCCGGGTTCTTCTTGAAGTATTCGCGGGAGATTTCCTTGAGTGGCAGGAAGCCATGGCGTTCGGAGCCGAAGTCGACGAAAGCGGCTTCGAGGCTGGGTTCGATACGGGTGATCCGGCCTTTGTAGATATTGGCCTTCTTCTGCTCGCGCGCACCGGACTCGATGTCCAGGTCGTAGAGGCGCTGGCCGTCTACCAGAGCAACACGCAACTCTTCGGGTTGAGTCGCGTTAATCAGCATTCTTTTCATGTAATACCGTCGGTTTCCGGGCTGCCGGAAACGGCGTTCGGCACACACGACTTCTCACGGTCGGTGTCAGGTGCGTCAGGGGTGGCGGGCCATCCCGTGTCCAGCGACTTCCGGCTGACTGGTGACCAGTGTTGCCGAGGCCGCGACGACGCGTCCTGCTTGCTGTTGTGTCATATGCACGTCAGTCAGGAGGAGGAATCAGCCTTCGTCCGTGGACGCCCGGTGGGCATCCTGTTTCGAGACCAGGTCCGGCGCTGAGGCCGGGACGCAGTACTACACGGTCCGACGGTTGTGCATCTCCACCCTACACGTATCCCTGATAATCGGGTGCTGCCGCGCGCTGAATCCGCAACGGGTTGCATTTATCGCCGGCTCCATACGGGAGCCCGCGCAGTTTATGGCTAAGGCAGGTATTTCCGAAGCATCCGCCATGACTGCGTGAAAGCGTTGGCACTGAGAAGAGTGGCATCGAAAAAAAACGGAAAGGGAGGGTCAAAAGCCGCTCTTGTTGTTTTTTATCGGTCTTCTCTCATCGGCGCTGGTGGCGATTCCAGGCATTTCTGTAAACTGGCGAAAGCCCCGTCGGACGGCCTCGCGTCCTCGAGAATTGCGTCGGTCAGGGCCGGCTTGAAGCCATTGGTCCGCTGGCCAGCCGCTTTTGGCGGCGTTCGCGACTATAGCAGCAATCATTAAGTGCTTCAAATCCATAAAAAATTGTTATGATCCGCCAAATGACGACCTCTACCCCCCAGACTTCCAGCGTCCAGCTGATCGAAGTCCCGCCGGAACTTGCCGGCCAGCGTATCGATAACTTCCTTGTCAATGTTCTCAAGGGTGTACCCAAGACCTTGATTTATCGCATTTTGCGCAAAGGCGAAGTGCGGGTGAACAAGGGGCGCATCAAGCCAGAATACAAGATCCAGTCCGGCGATATCGTGCGTGTGCCGCCGGTGCGCCTGCCCGAGCGCGACGAGCCGGTGCCGGTGGCCCAGGGGCTGCTGCAGCGGCTCGAGGCGGCGATCGTCTATGAAGACAAGGCGCTGATCGTGTTGAACAAGCCGGCCGGCATCGCCGTGCATGGCGGTAGCGGCCTGAACTTCGGGGTGATCGAAGCCTTCCGTCAGTTGCGCCCGGATGCCAAGGAGCTGGAACTGGTCCATCGTCTCGACCGCGACACCTCCGGCCTGCTGATGATCGCCAAGAAGCGCAGCATGCTGCGCCACCTGCACACCGCCTTGCGTGGCGATGGCGTGGACAAGCGCTACATGGCGCTGGTCCGTGGTCATTGGGCGACCGGCAAGAAGCAGGTCAATGCGCCGTTGCTCAAGAGCAATCTGCGCTCCGGCGAGCGAATGGTCGAAGTCAATGACGAGGGCAAGGAGGCACTGACGGTCTTCCGCGTGCTGCGCCGCTTCGGTGACTTCGCCACCATGGTCGAGGCTCGCCCGATCACCGGTCGCACCCACCAGATTCGGGTCCATGCCCTGCATGCCGGGCATGCCATCGCCGGCGACAGCAAGTACGGCGACGAGGACTTTACCCGGGAGATCCGCGAGCTGGGCGGCAAGCGCCTGTTCCTGCATGCCTATGCCCTGGTCGTACCCTTGCCAGATGGCGGTGAGCTCAAGCTCGAGGCGCCGGTGGACGAGATGTGGGCCCAGACCGTGGAGCGCCTGAGTGCAACGTGACTACGACCTGCTGATCTTCGATTGGGACGGTACGCTGGCCGACTCCATCGGTCGTATCGTCGAGGCCATGCATGCCTCCGCCGAGCGTGCCGGCTATCCGCTGTGCAGCGACGAGGCAGTCAAGGGCATCATCGGCCTGGCACTGCCCGAAGCCATCAGCACCTTGTATCCGCAACTGGTCGAGGCCGAGGTCATGGCTTTCCGTCAGCACTACGCGGACATCTACATGGCCCTCGATGACCAGCCTTCACCCTTGTTCCCGGGCGTGGTCGAAGCGCTGGACGCCTTTCGCGCCGAGGGCTACCGCCTGGCCGTCGCCACCGGCAAGGCCCGGCGCGGGCTGGATCGGGTGCTCAAGGCCAATGGTTGGGAGGATTTCTTCGATATCACCCGCGCTGCCGACGAAACCCGCGGCAAGCCGCATCCGCTGATGCTGGAAGAGATCATGGCGCACTGCCGGGTCCCGGCGTCGCGGTCGCTGATGGTCGGTGACTCGTCCTTCGACCTGCTCATGGCGCAGAACGCCGGGATGCATTCGGTCGCGGTGGGGTATGGTGCCATGTCGCTGGAGACGTTGAGCGTTCACCGTCCGCAGTTGTCTATCGAACACTTCTCACAGTTGCCGGCCTGGCTTGCCCGGGCGGCTACACCGGTATTTCCAGGGTAGGTAAAGCATGGTCGACGAGTGGAAAGCGCCTCGCGAAGAAAACGACGAAGAGCAGAAAAGCTGGAAGTTGCTGGAAAAGACCTTGCTGGCCAGCGTCCAGGAACAGCGCAGGGCGCGGCGCTGGGGGATCTTCTTCAAGTTGCTGACGTTCCTTTATCTGTTCGGCATCCTCTTCCTGTTCTCGCCTCTGGCGAAGATGGAGAAGGGTGCTGTCGGAGGTGCCGGGCACACGGCGTTGGTCGAGGTGCGCGGGGTCATTGCCGACAAGGAAGAGGCCAGTGCCGACAACATCATCGGCAGCCTGCGTGCGGCGTTCAAGGATCCCAAGACCAAGGCCGTCGTGCTGCGCATCAATAGCCCGGGCGGCAGTCCTGTGCAGGCGGGTTACGTGTATGACGAAATCCGCCGCCTGCGTGGCGAATATCCGCAGATCAAGCTGTATGCGGTGATCACCGATCTCGGTGCGTCGGGTGCCTACTACATTGCCAGCGCGGCAGACCAGATCTATGCCGACAAGGCAAGCCTGGTCGGTTCCATCGGCGTTACCGCGGCCGGATACGGGTTTGTCGGCGCCATGGAGAAGCTTGGGGTCGAGCGCCGTACCTACACTGCCGGCGAGCACAAGGCGTTCCTTGATCCATTCCAGCCGCAGAAGCCCGAGGAGACTGCGTTCTGGCAGGGTGTGCTGGATACCACCCACAAGCAGTTCATCGCCAGCGTCAAGCAGGGGCGAGGGGAGCGCTTGAAGGACAAGGAACATCCCGAGCTGTTCAGTGGGTTGATCTGGTCTGGCGAGCAGGCTGTGGATCTGGGGCTGGTGGATGCCCTGGGCAGTGCTGGCTATGTGGCCAGGGAAGTGGTGGGTGAAAAGGATCTTGTGGACTTCACCATCGAGGAGTCGCCGTTCGATCGCTTCTCCAAGCGCCTCGGGGCCAGCGTCGCCGAGCACCTGGCGATGTGGATGGGGTTCCAGGGGCCGAGCCTGCGCTGATTCTTTCCTGCTGATAAAAAGCCGACCTCGATGGTCGGCTTTTTGTTGGGCATCAAGCTGGACACAAAACCTGTGGGAGTCCGCCCAGTCTTTCAGATTGCGCTGTCGCACAGAGACAGTTCCAAGGCGCGACGCGTACCCTGTGGGAGCGGGTTTACCCGCGATTGCTATGGTGAGTTCACTACAGCAATCGCGGGTAAACCCGCTCCCACAAGGTCCGCAGTGCTTTTGCTGCTCAGGGTACGCTCACGCCTTCCTTTATCAGCATATCCACCAGACGAATCAGCGGCAGTCCGATCAGGCTGGTCGCGTCGCAGCCGTGGGTGTCCTGGAACAGGCTGACACCCAGCCCTTCGCATTTGAAGCTGCCAGCGCAATCGTAGGGTTGCTCGATGCGCAGATAGCGCTCGATGCGCGGCAGGTCCAGGTCGCGCATGTGCACGCTGAACGGAACGCAGTCCACCTGGCATTCACCGGTTGCACTGTTGAGCAGGGCGACCCCGGTCAGGAAGGTGACATGGTTTCCGCTTGCTGCCAGCAACTGCTCGCAGGCCTTGTCGAACGTGTGCGGTTTGCCGAGGATCTGCTCGCCGAGTACTGCCACCTGGTCGGAGCCGATGATCAGGTGCGCCGGATGCCGGTCGGCCAGGGCCAGGGCCTTTTCCCGGGCGAGGCGCTTGACCAGGTCGACGGCGGGCTCGTCGTCGATGCGCCGTTCGTCGATATCCGGCGAGGCCCAATCGAATGGCAGATGCAGGCGCGCCAGCAATTCGCGCCGGTAGGGTGAGCTGGAAGCCAGTATCAGCGGTAGCATGAAATACTCCAGTGCAGGTTCGCCGATTCTAACATGTTGGGCCGGGACGGAATTTCCTTTGACAGGGGCGGGGGGCATCCCTAGAATGCTGCGCCTATGTTGAATGACCCGATTCCACCTCACGTTGACCCGCGCAAATTGGCCGATCGTGGCGTTTCCATCGAAGGAAGCGTACCGCTCGCCGATTTGGATAGACTCTGCGACCCGCTTTCCGACAATGTCGGTACGGTGCAGGCCAAATTCGATTTTGAGCGAGACGAGCAGGGCGCGGTGGTTTTCCACACCGACCTGAGCGTCGAGGTCAAGATGGTTTGCCAGCGTTGTCTTGAGCTGGTCACCCTGCCGATCCACAGCGAATGTACTTACGCCGTGGTGAAGGAGGGTGCGAATACCCAGTCGTTGCCGAAAGGTTATGACGTGCTGGAACTGGGCGAGGATCCTTTGGATCTGCGGGCGCTGGTCGAGGAAGAGCTGTTGCTCGCCTTGCCCATCGTGCCTGCTCATCATCCGGAAGAATGCCAGCAGCCGGCGGGCGCCGATGAGCCCGAACCGAGCGAGGACGAGGTAAAGCGGTCCAACCCGTTCAGTGTATTGGCGCAGTTAAAGCGTGACCCAAACGTTTAGGAGTTAATCAATTATGGCTGTTCAGCAGAACAAAAAATCCCGCTCTGCCCGTGACATGCGCCGTTCGCACGATGCCCTCGAAGCCAACGCCCTGTCCGTAGAGAAAACCACCGGTGAAGTTCACCTGCGTCACCACGTTTCGCCAGAAGGCGTATACCGTGGCCGTAAAGTGATCGACAAGGGCGCTGACGAGTAATCCTTGTCCGCTCAGATCATTGCGATCGACGCAATGGGCGGGGACTTCGGTCCCCGCAGCATTGTCCAGGCAAGTCTCGCTTGTCTCTCGGCTACCCCCTCGCTTCACCTGACCCTCGTCGGTCAATCCTCCCTCCTTGAAGATTTGATCGCTGGCCAGTCGGCAGCGGATCGCGCGCGGCTGCAGATTGTTGCGGCGAGCGAAGTGATCGGCATGGATGAGCGGCCCTCCCAGGCGTTGCGTGGCAAGCCCGATTCGTCGATGCGCGTCGCTCTCGAATTATTGCGCGATGGCAAGGTCCAGGCCTGCGTCAGTGCCGGCAATACCGGTGCCTTGATGGCGCTTTCGCGCTATGTGCTGAAGACCCTGCCCGGCATCGATCGTCCGGCCATGGTCGCGGCGATCCCGACCCGTACCGGCTACTGCCAGTTGCTCGACCTTGGTGCCAATGTCGATTGCAGTGCCGAGCACCTGTACCAGTTCGCCGTGATGGGCTCGGTGGCGGCCCAGGCCCTGGGGATCTCCCGCCCGCGGGTTGCGCTGCTGAATGTCGGTACCGAGGACATCAAGGGCAACCAGCAGGTCAAGCTGGCGGCCAGTCTGCTGCAGCAGGCCCGTGGCCTGAACTACATCGGTTTCATCGAGGGCGACGGGTTGTATCGCGGCGAAGCCGACGTGGTGGTGTGCGACGGCTTCGTCGGCAATATCCTGCTCAAATCCAGCGAGGGCCTGGCGACCATGATCGGCGCCCGTATCGAAGCGCTGTTCCGTAGCAGCATGGCATCGCGCCTGGTCGGGGCCATGGCGATGCCGCTGCTCAAGCGCCTGCAGGCCGACCTGGCGCCGGCGCGACACAATGGCGCAAGTTTTCTCGGGCTCCAGGGCATCGTCATCAAGAGCCATGGCTCCGCCGGCGTGCAGGGTTTCCAGAGTGCGATCCAGCGGGCTCTGATCGAAATCCAGGAAAACCTGCCCGAGCGTTTGCACGGCCGACTCGAGGATCTGTTGCTTTAGGCATAATCGGCGGGAAGTGGTTAAATGTGACCGCTTGGTTCTCGTTACCATCCAACTTTCGATTTTCTTGTGTCCAGCTACGGCTGGACACTCATTTTCGACGACAAGATCACTAGGGGCTTGTTCAATGTCTGCATCCCTCGCATTCGTCTTTCCCGGTCAAGGTTCGCAGTCCCTCGGCATGCTCGCCGAGCTGGGCGCCCAGTATCCACTGGTCATCGAGACCTTCCGTGAGGCCTCCGAGGCTCTGGGCTACGATCTCTGGGCGCTGGTCCAGGAAGGTCCGGAAGAGCAACTCAACCAAACCGATAAAACCCAGCCTGCCATCCTGACCGCTTCGGTTGCCCTGTGGCGCCTGTGGCTGGCGGAGGGTGGTGCGCGTCCGGCATTCGTCTCCGGTCACAGCCTGGGTGAATACAGTGCATTGGTCGCCGCTGGCAGCCTGAGCCTGGCCGATGCGGTCAGGCTGGTCGAGCGTCGCGGTCAACTGATGCAGGAAGCCGTTCCGGCCGGGCAGGGCGCCATGGCTGCCATCCTCGGCCTGGATGACGCCGATGTCGTAGCCATCTGTGCCGAAGCGGCCCAGGGCGAAGTAGTCAGCGCCGTCAATTTCAACTCGCCGGGGCAGGTGGTCATCGCCGGCGCCAAGGCTGCGGTCGATCGTGCCATGGAGGGCTGCAAGGCCCGTGGTGCCAAGCGTGCCCTGCCACTGGCAGTCAGCGTGCCATCGCACTGCGAACTGATGCGTCCGGCCGCCGAGCGCTTCGCCGAGTCGGTGAGCGCCATCGAGTGGAAGGCCCCGGCCATTCCCGTGGTGCAGAACGTCAGCGCGGCGGTGCCGGCTGACCTGGATGCCCTCAAGCGCGACCTGCTGGAGCAGCTGTACAAGCCGGTCCGTTGGGTCGAGTGCGTGCAGACCCTGGCTGCCCAGGGCGCGGTGCAACTGGTCGAGTGCGGTCCTGGCAAGGTGCTTGCCGGTCTCAACAAGCGGTGCGCCGACGGCGTGACCACCCACAACCTCAATACCCCGGATGCCTTCGCCGCCACTCGCGCGGCGCTGGCCTGATTAGGAGAGCCTGCATGAGTCTGCAAGGTAAAGTTGCACTGGTCACTGGCGCAAGCCGTGGCATCGGCCAGGCCATCGCCCTGGAGCTGGGTCGCCTGGGCGCTACCGTGATCGGTACCGCTACCTCTGCGTCCGGCGCCGAGCGTATCGCCGCTACCCTCAAGGAGCATGGCATCACCGGTACCGGCCTGGAACTGAACGTCACCAGCGACGAATCCGTCAGCGCGGTCCTGGCGACCATCCAGGAGCAGTTCGGTGCGCCGGCTATCCTGGTCAACAACGCCGGCATCACTCGCGACAACCTGATGATGCGCATGAAGGATGACGAGTGGTTCGATGTCATCGATACCAACCTGAACAGCCTCTACCGTCTGTCCAAGGGGGTCCTGCGCGGCATGACCAAGGCGCGCTGGGGCCGTATCATCAGCATCGGTTCGGTGGTGGGTGCCATGGGCAACGCCGGTCAGGCCAACTACGCTGCCGCCAAGGCTGGCCTGGAGGGCTTCAGCCGCGCGCTGGCCCGCGAAGTGGGTTCCCGCGCCATTACCGTGAACTCGGTGACTCCGGGCTTTATCGACACCGATATGACCCGTGAGCTGCCTGAAGCGCAGCGTGAAGCGCTGCAGACGCAAATTCCGCTGGGCCGTCTGGGCCAGGCCGATGAGATCGCCAAGGTGGTCGCATTCCTGGCTTCCGACGGTGCGGCTTACGTGACCGGCGCAACCATTCCGGTCAACGGCGGGATGTACATGTAGTTAAATGTGACGGATTGTTTTAAAAAAATGTCATACGTGCTGACTAAAATCCGTTATAAAGCTGCAACCAAATTCCAGGGGTAGCGGCAGGTGCGATGCAGGAGGGCGCGTTTAGCTTGAAAAGCAGGCGCCTTTCTATAAACTTACACACCGGCCAGCTGCCTGACATATGTCCATTAGGAGTGAAAACAAGGTATGAGCACCATCGAAGAACGCGTCAAGAAAATCGTTGCCGAGCAACTGGGCGTCAAGGAAGAAGAAGTGAAGCCAGAGTCTTCCTTCGTTGAGGACCTGGGTGCCGATTCGCTTGACACCGTTGAGCTGGTGATGGCTCTGGAAGAGGAATTCGAGACCGAGATTCCTGACGAAGAAGCCGAGAAGATCACTACTGTTCAAGCTGCTATCGACTACGTCAACAGCCACCAGGGCTAAGACTGCTTTAGTCGTTACTTCTTGTCAGGGAAAAACCGCACTGCCTTTGCTGGCGTGCGGTTTTTTCTTTGCAAGAGATGTAGACATATAGAAAAAGGAGAGCGCTGTGTCGCGTAGACGCGTCGTGGTCACCGGTATGGGCATGCTGTCGCCACTGGGTACCGATGTACCGAGCAGTTGGCAGGGCATTCTGGCTGGCCGCAGTGGCATCGGTCTGATCGAGCATACTGACCTTTCTGCCTATTCCACCCGCTTCGGTGGCTCGGTGAAGGGCTTCGATGTCGAGCAGTACCTGTCGCTCAAGGAAGCTCGCAAACTCGACCTGTTCATCCAGTACGGCCTGGCGGCCGGTTTTCAGGCGGTGCGCAATGCCGGCCTGGAAGTCACCGATGCCAACCGTGAGCGCATTGGCGTGGCCATGGGCTCGGGCATCGGCGGCCTGACCAATATCGAAGACACCAGTCGTACCTTGCACGAGCAAGGTCCGCGGCGCATTTCGCCCTTCTTCGTGCCTGGCTCGATCATCAACATGATTTCCGGTTTCCTGTCCATCCATCTGGGTGTGCAGGGGCCAAACTATGCCATCGCCACCGCCTGCACCACCGGTACGCACTGTATCGGCATGGCCGCGCGCAACATCGCTTTCGGCGAAGCCGACGTGATGATCGCCGGCGGTGCCGAGATGGCCGCTTGCGGCCTCGGCATGGGCGGCTTCGGCGCCTCCCGTGCGCTGTCCACGCGCAACGACGACCCGACCCGCGCCAGCCGTCCCTGGGACAAGGGCCGCGACGGTTTCGTCCTGTCCGACGGTTCCGGTGCCCTGGTGCTCGAAGAGCTGGAGCACGCCAAGGCCCGCGGTGCGACCATCCATGCCGAGCTGGTCGGTTTCGGCATGAGCGGCGATGCCTACCACATGACCTCGCCACCCGAGGATGGTGCCGGTGCCGCCCGCTGCATGGCCAATGCGCTGCGTGACGCACAGGTCGATCCGACGCAGGTCAACTACATCAATGCCCACGGTACCTCGACGCCTGCCGGTGACCTGGCGGAAGTGGCAGCGATCAAGTCGGTATTCGGCGAGCATGCCTACAACCTGGCGGTCAGTTCCACCAAGTCCATGACCGGGCACCTGCTGGGCGCGGCCGGAGCGGTAGAGGCGATCTTCAGCGTCCTGGCGATCAACAGCCAGGTGGCGCCGCCAACCATCAACCTCGACGAACCGGATGTCGGCTGCGACCTCGACTTCGTGCCTCATGAAGCGCGCAACATGCCGATCGACGTGGTGCTGTCCAACTCGTTCGGTTTTGGCGGTACCAACGGCTCGCTGGTGTTCCGTCGGTTCGTCGGCTGATGCAGGCCTGGGTCGATGGGCAGGGCGCCGATACCCTGGCGTTGCAAAGCCGCGGCCTGGCCTATGGCGATGGTTTGTTCGAGACCATCGCCGTCAAGGCGGGGAAAGCCTCGCTGCTCGATTATCACCTCGATCGCCTGGCCTTGGGTTGCCAGCGCCTGGCCATCGAGGTTGATCTCCAACTGATTCGTGACGAGTGCTGCCGCTATGCCGTGCTGCTCGGCGACGGCGTGCTCAAGCTGATCCTGACCCGGGGCGATAGCCAGCGCGGTTACGCAGTTGTCCCCGGAGCCAGGCCGCGGCGGATTCTCCAAGGCAATCCCGCACCGGTTTATCCCTCTGAGCATGCTGACCAGGGCGTAAGCCTCTTCCCTTGTCGTACCCGCCTGGCCGAGCAGCCGCTATTGGCTGGTCTCAAACACCTCAATCGCCTGGAACAGGTCCTGGCGCGCGCCGAATGGCAGGGCGCCGAGTACGCTGAAGGATTGATGCTGGATATGTCCGGTCGTGTCATCGAAGGGGTATACAGCAACCTGTTCCTGGTGCGTGGCGGGCAGTTGCTTACCGCTGACCTGAGTCGCTGTGGCGTGGCAGGCGTCATGCGCGCGGCGCTGCTCGACGCCGCCGGTCGCGAAGGTATCGACCTGCAGATCCGCGACCTGGCGCTGGACGACCTCGAGCAGGCGGATGAATTGTTTCTCTGCAACAGTGTCTACGGTGTCTGGCCGGTGCGCTCGTTCGCATCGCTGAACTGGTCGCCGGGGCCTCTCACCCGTAAACTGCAGGCCATTGCCCGCACGCTGCTGGATGCCTGATTTTGAGACGTAAATTGTTGTTGCTGCTGGAGATCATTCTGATCCTGGGCGGCCTGGTGCTTGGCTATTCCGCCTGGAAGGTCAGTTCGTCGGTGGACCAGCCGTTGCACCTTGGTGGCGAGGAACTGCTGGATGTCCCCACCGGCACCAACCCCAATCGCATGTTCTATCGCATGGAAGGCCAGGGCCTGATCAAGGACGCCTTCTGGCTGCGTCTTTACTGGCGTTTCAATATGGCCGGTACCGCGCTGCATACCGGTGAGTACCGCATGACGCCGGGCATGACCGTCCGCGATCTGCTCGACGCCTGGCGCCGTGGCGACGTGGTCCAGTACAACCTGACCCTGGTCGAGGGCTGGACCTTCCGCCAGGTGCGCGCAGCCCTGGCCAGGCATGAAAAGATCAAGCACACCCTGGACGGCATGAGCGATGCCGAGGTGATGGACCAACTGGGGCATCCGACGGTTTTCCCCGAGGGCCGCTTCTTCCCCGATACCTATAAGTTCGTGCGCGGCACCTCCGATGTCGAGTTGCTGCAACAGGCCTATGCCCGCCTGGAAGAGGTGCTGGCCAGGGAGTGGGCCGATCGTCCCGCCGAACTGCCTTACCGTGACCCTTACCAGGCGCTGATCATGGCCTCGCTGGTCGAAAAGGAAACCGGGGTACCCCATGAGCGTGGCCAGATCGCCGGGGTGTTCGTCCGGCGCATGCAGATCGGCATGCAATTGCAGACCGACCCTACCGTCATCTACGGCATGGGCGAGCGCTACAACGGCAAGATCACCCGCGCCGACCTGCGTGAGCCCACGCCCTATAACACCTACGTGATCAGCGGCCTGCCGCCGACGCCCATCGCCATGGTCGGTCGCGAGGCAATCCATGCCGCACTCAATCCTGCGCCTGGCACCAGCCTGTATTTCGTCGCCCGCGGTGATGGCAGCCATGTCTTCTCCGACGATCTCGACGCCCACAACGCGGCGGTACGCGAATATCAGTTGAAGCGTCGCGCCGACTATCGTTCCAGCCCGGCGCCGCTCAACGGTGATGACAAGGTCCGGAAGGACGAGCCGGTACCGCAGGAGACACCCGCGGTGCCACCCGCCGTTGGTCCGGTCGAGACGCCGGCCGCCGGGGACGCTATCCAGCAATGACCATTTTCGAGGACGCCGAGTGAGCGGTTTGTTTATTACCCTGGAAGGCCCGGAAGGCGCCGGCAAGAGCACCAACCGCGACTATCTGGCGCGGCATCTGCGCGACCGCGGCCTGGATGTGCTGCTGACCCGCGAACCGGGCGGCACTCCCCTGGCCGAGCGGATCCGCGAGCTGTTGCTCGCGCCCAGTGATGAAAAAATGCATGCCGATACCGAACTGTTGCTGGTCTTCGCCGCCCGGGCCCAGCATCTGGCCGAAGTGATCCGCCCGGCCCTGGCTCGTGGTGCCGTGGTGCTTTGTGATCGTTTCACCGATGCCACCTATGCCTACCAGGGAGGTGGTCGTGGCCTGGACGTGGAGCGTATCGCCACGCTCGAACGGTTCGTCCAGGAAGGGTTGCAGCCTGACCTGACGCTGCTGTTCGACCTTCCGGTTGAAGTCGGCCTTTCCCGGGCCGCCGCCCGGGGGCGCCTGGACCGGTTCGAGCAGGAAGGCCAGGGCTTCTTCGAAGCCGTGCGCCAGGCCTACCTCGACCGGGCCAAGGCCGACCCGCAACGTTACTGCCTGATCGATGCGGCGCAGCCGCTGCCAGCGGTGCAGCAGTCGCTGGATGGCCTGGTCGGGCAGATCGTGGACCGTTGCCGTGGCTGAAGCGTATCCGTGGCAGGCGGCGCTCTGGCAGCAATTGGCCGGCCGCGCCCGGCATGCCCATGCCTATCTGCTGCATGGTCCCCAGGGAATCGGCAAGCGTGCCCTGGCCGAGAACCTGATGGCGCTGCTGTTGTGCCAGCGTCCTGCGGAACTCCGGGCTTGTGGACAATGCAAGTCCTGCATGCTGCTGGCGGCAGGCAGTCACCCTGACAACTACGTGCTGGAGCCGGAAGAGGCGGACAAACCGATCAAGGTCGACCAGGTTCGTGACCTGGTCGGCTTCGTCACCCAGACCGCCCAGTTGGGAGGACGCAAGGTGGTATTGATCGAGCCGGTGGAGGCGATGAACGTAAATGCCGCCAACGCCTTGCTCAAAAGCCTTGAGGAGCCTTCTGGCGATACCGTTCTGTTGTTGGTCAGTCACCAGCCAAGCCGCTTGCTGCCGACGATCAAGAGTCGCTGCCAGCAGATTGCCTGCCCGCAACCGAAGGAGGCCGAAAGCCAGGCCTGGCTGGCCTCGGCCCTGCCTGGATGCGAGGAGCAGGAACGCATCGAGCTGCTGAGCCTGGCCGCCGGGTCACCGCTGATGGCAGTCGATCTGCAAGGCCAGGGTGTGCGGGAGCACCGTGCCCAAGTGGTCGACGGGGTGAAGAAACTGCTCAAGCAGCAGCAATCGCCCAGCCAGCTTGCCGAATCCTGGAAGGATGTCTCCCTGTTGCACCTGTTCGACTGGTTCTGCGACTGGTCGAACCTGATCCTGCGCTACCAGTTGACCCAGGATGAGGAGGGCCTTGGCCTGGCCGATATGCGCAAGGTCGTGCAGTACCTCGCGCAGAAAAGCCCGCAGGGCAGGGTGCTGGAGATCCAGGACTGGATTCTCGAACAGCGCCAGAAAGTCCTCGGCAAGGCCAATCTCAACCGCGTGCTGTTGCTGGAGGCCCTGCTGGCTTCCTGGGCAATGTTGCCGGGGCAGCGCTGAATTTCCTCAATTTCCTTTTCCAATCGTGACTTCGCCATGCTCGTAGACTCCCATTGCCACCTCGACCGTCTTGATCTCGCTGCCCATGATGGCTCCCTGGATGCTGCGCTGGACGCCGCGCGTGCCCGTGGGGTCGGGCATTTCCTGTGCATCGGGGTCAGCGCCGACAACGCCGCCCAGGTCAAGGCCCTGGCCGAGCGTTACGCCGATGTGGACTGTTCGGTGGGCGTCCATCCGCTGGACCTGGCGCCGGGGGCCGAGCCGGCGCTGGACTGGCTGCTGCAGGAGCTGAACCATCCGAACGTGGTGGCCATCGGTGAGACCGGCCTTGACTATCACTACGAGCCGGACGCGGCGCAGTTGCAGCAAGCTTCGTTCCGCCTGCACCTGGAGGCTGCCGGCGTCACCGGCAAGCCGGTGGTTATCCACACCCGTGCCGCGCGGGCCGACACCCTGGCCCTGTTGCGCGAGGCCGACTTGCCCCAGGCCGGTGTGCTGCATTGTTTCACCGAGGATTGGGACATGGCCCGGGCGGCGCTGGATCTTGGTTACTACATTTCCCTGTCCGGCATCGTCACCTTCCGCAATGCCGACGCGCTGCGGGATGTCGCGCGCCAGGTGCCGGCCGACCGCCTGCTGGTGGAAACCGACTCGCCCTACCTTGCGCCCATTCCCCATCGTGGCAAGCCGAACCTGCCGGAATACGTACGCGACGTTGCCGAGTTCATTGCCCTGGTGCGGGGCGAGCGCTACGAGCAACTGGCGGAACAGACCACCGCCAACTTCCGCCGGCTGTTCCCGCTGGCGCGCGTGTCCGCGGCCTGAGCCCGGCGAACGGGCAAAAAAAACCCGGGTTCTGGGGGGGGAATCCGGGTCAAGACCATTAGGAGTAAAACAAAGGCGAACACTCCCTGATCACCTTTATCGGCGAGACACTTGGGGGATATGCCCCGCCAACAATTCAAGTATTAATCAGGATTGATGGGCTTCCAGCCCAGGCTGCTCGTTTTTTAAACAGATTTGGAATACGCCCGCCGCTGCTGAGAGCGCATCGCTCCTGGCAAAGGTTCTCGAAGCCATGAACATGCTTGGATGATCCGTGCATTTTCCCGCAAGTTAGGCATAATACTTGGCTTCGATTTTGATCCAGTCCTTCTTATGCAGAAAGAACCTCGCAAGGTCCGTGAATTTCGTCGCCGTGAGCAAGAGATTCTCGATACCGCACTCAAGCTGTTTCTCGAACAGGGTGAAGATAGCGTCACCGTCGAGATGATCGCTGATGCTGTGGGTATCGGCAAAGGCACGATCTACAAGCACTTCAAGTCCAAGGCGGAGATCTACCTGCGCCTGATGCTCGACTACGAGCGGGATTTGAACCAACTGCTGCACTCCGCCGATGTCGACCGCGACAAGGAAGCCCTGTCGCGCGCCTACTTCGAATTCCGCATGCGCGATCCTCAGCGCTACCGCCTGTTCGACCGCCTTGAGGAAAAGGTGGTCAAGGGGCACCAGGTACCGGAAATGGTCGAGGAACTGCACAAGATCCGCGCCTCGAACTTCGACCGCCTGACCCTGCTCATCAAGGGCCGGATCAGTGAGGGCAAGCTCGAGGATGTACCGCCGTATTTCCACTACTGCGCCGCCTGGGCGTTGGTACACGGCGCCGTGGCGCTGTACCACTCGCCGTTCTGGAGCAACGTGCTGGAAGACCAGGAGGGCTTCTTCCAGTTCCTGATGGATATCGGCGTGCGCATGGGCAACAAGCGCAAGCGCGACCCGGAACCAGCGGCGAACTGATACCTGCCTGCGACACCGTCGCTGTCGGTGATGACGGGGCAGGAATATACTTTGGAGGCGAGGCTTGCAAAAACCTGATTTTTGAGTCAGGTTTTGCAGGCCCGAATCATTCCATCCCGGAGTTCTCCATGATCGTCGACCGTCAAGGCAGGCGTTTTCGCAATTTGCGTGTCAGCCTTACCGCCGCTTGCAACTACGCGTGCACCTACTGCGTGCCCGATGGCAAGCGTCTGGTCGCCGCCCAGGACGAACTTTCCGCCGAAGCCCTGGCTCGCGGCGTGGCCTGGCTGATCGAAGCAGCCGGCATCGAGCGCCTGCGGGTAACCGGCGGCGAACCGCTGGTCAGTCCCAAGCTGGAAACTTTCCTCAGGACCGTGGCCGGCTTCGGCCTGGACGACATCAGCCTGACCACCAACGGCCAGTTATTGGCGCGCAAGCTGCCGCTGCTGAGCGAGGTGGGTATCCGACGGCTCAACGTGTCCCTCGACACACTCGACGCCAAGGCATTTCGCAGCATCTCCCGCGGGGGCGACCTGCCCAGCGTGCTCGATGGCATGGCGCAAGCGGCGGCAGCGGGGATGAAGATCAAGGTCAACATGGTGCCGCTGCGCGGGCAGAACCTCGACCAGGTGCTGCCGCTCCTGGAGTATTGCCTGGAGCACGGCTATGAACTGCGTTTCATCGAGTTGATGCGCATGGGCCACCTGGCACGTGACAACAACGCCTTCCTGCAGCAGTTCGTCGGCCTGGAGACCCTGCTGCAAGTGATTGGCGAGCGCTACGAGTACGCCCAGGCCGAAGCGCCGATCGATGCCACTGCCTTGCGCTATCGGATTCCCGGGCAGGGCTGCTTCGGTGTGATCGCCAACGAGAGCGTGCCGTTCTGCCGTACCTGTTCGCGCCTTCGCCTTTCCTCCACCGGCTGGTTGCACGGTTGCCTGTCGTCAAGCAACCGCCACTACATCGGCGACCTGCTCGACCGGCCTCGCCACCAGGCTTTGCCGGCGTTGCAGGGCCTGCTGGTCAAGGCGCTTGGCGACAAACAGAGCGTGGCCTTCTCCGGTGGCGCCACGGTGATGAAGATCATCGGTGGTTGATGCAGCCAGGTGCTGCAAGCTGGAACAGAACCTGCATCCACGGGCTGTCCGCCGGTTTTCCGTCGCCGGCCTCTGGAGGAAAGATGCGTAGCCTGGTTCTGCTGCTGGCGTTCGTCACGCTGGGTGGCTGCATGAATGTCAGCGACATGGGTGAAGCCACCCGCTATCACATGAGCGATGCCGGTCTGCTGGACCACAGCAATACCCAGCGTTCGATGTCGCTGCGCCTGCAACCCGACTCGTTCATTTTCATCGCCCAGGGCGTTTTCGTGCCGCCGGGCCGGGCCTATCCGCGTCCCAATGTGGTGGCGGAAGAGGCTTTCAAGGGCTTCGTCGAATACTTCCCGTTGGTGCGCCGCGCACAAGGGCCGATCGGCCTGGAAGATGCGCTGGGCGAAGCGCGCTCCGTCGGCGCCCATTACTTGCTCTATACCCGTTTCGCCAAGGCGGACAACCGTATCGGCAACGGTGATGAATGGTATGACGAGCAAGCCGTGGACCGCCTGGGTATCGACACCGGCACCATCCAGTTGATGCTGATCGAAACCAGTACCCGCTACCTCATCGACACGGCGCGCATCCACACCCGCGGCGGATTGCTGACATTCCATGACAACAAGCCGGAAGATTTGCTTGCCCAGCCTCTGGAGGACTACGCTCGTGCTCTTCTGGGACTGAGTAACTGAGGGGCTTGGGCATGGCGGATACGAGCAAGGCGGGCGACCTGCTGGCGCAGATTCCAAAGGCGGAAAAAGGCTTGCCGCCCGTGCACCTGTGGAACCCGGACTTCTGCGGCGATATCGACATGCGTATCGCCCGTGATGGCACCTGGTTCTACCAGGGCACGCCGATCGGCCGCAAACCCATGGTGCGGCTGTTCTCCACCATCATCCGTCGTGACGGTGACAATTACTTCCTGGTCACGCCGGTGGAGAAGGTCGGGATCAAGGTCGATGATGCGCCGTTCGTGGCGGTCAGCGTGGACGTGCAGGGCAGTGGTGAAGCGCAGGTGCTGCGCTTTACCAGCAATGTGGAGGACCAGGTCGAGGCCGGTCCGGATCATCCGCTGCGTTTCGTCATCGATCCGCTGACACAGGAACCTTCGCCCTACGTGCATATACGGGCCAACCTTGAAGCCTTGATTCACCGCAATGTGTTCTATGAACTGGTGGAGCTGGCGGAGTCCCGCGAGATCGACGGTGAGGCCTGGCTCGGGGTATGGAGCGGCGGCGAGTTCTATCCGATCGGGCGGCAGTGACCGGTCGTTGCGGATTTTTCTGCCACAAATGAAAAACCTCCAGTGCTTGCGCATCTGGAGGTTTTCAGTATTTGGCTCCGCGACCTGGACTCGAACCAGGGACCCAATGATTAACAGTCATTTGCTCTACCGACTGAGCTATCGCGGAATCTGGGGCGTATCTTACTGATTCCCAAGGGGAAGTCAAGCTTCCCCGGGAATTTATCGCTTACAGCACCTCGACGATGGCTTTGGTCACCACGTGGATGTTGCTCTGGTTCAGGGTGGCCACGCAGATGCGGCCGGTGTCCAGGGCGTAGATGCCGTAGTCGTTCTTCAGGCGGGCCACTTGTTCGACGCTCAGGCCCGAGTAGGAGAACATGCCGCGCTGGCGACCGACGAAGCTGAAGTCGCGCTTGGCACCGTATTCAGCCAGCAGCTCGACCATCTGCTTACGCATGCCGTGGATGCGGCCGCGCATTTCGCCCAGCTCGGTTTCCCACATCTGACGCAGCTCGGCGCTGTTCAGTACGGCAGCGACGATGCTGGCGCCGTGGGTTGGCGGGTTGGAGTAGGTGGTGCGGATCACGCGCTTGACCTGCGACAGCACGCGCGCACTTTCTTCCTTGGCGCTGGTGACGATCGACAGGGCGCCGACGCGCTCGCCGTACAGCGAGAACGACTTGGAGAACGAGCTGGAGACGAAGAATTCCAGGCCCGATTCGGCGAACAGGCGGACCGCGAAGGCGTCTTCGGCGATGCCATCGCCAAAGCCCTGGTAGGCCATGTCCAGGAATGGCACGTGACCCTTGGCCTTGACCACTTCCAGGACGTTTTTCCAGTCCTGCAGGCTCAGGTCGACGCCGGTCGGGTTATGGCAGCAGGCGTGCAGGACGATGATCGAACCCGCTGGCAGGTTGTTCAGGTCCTCCAGCATGCCGGCGCGGTTGACGTCGTTGCTCGGGGCGTCGTAGTAGCGGTAGTTCTGCACCGGGAAACCGGCGGTTTCGAACAGGGCGCGGTGGTTTTCCCAGCTCGGGTCGCTGATGGCGACGACGGCGTTCGGCGACAGTTGCTTGAGGAAGTCGGCCCCGATCTTCAGGGCGCCGGTACCACCGACGGCCTGGACGGTGACTACGCGGCCTTCGGCCAGCAGCGGCGACTCGGCACCGAACAGCAGTTTCTGCACGGCCTGGTCGTAGGCGGCGATACCGTCGATCGGCAGGTAGCCGCGGGAAGCGTGCTGGGCGGCACGTTGGGTTTCGGCTTCGATGACCGCACGCAGCAGTGGGATGCGTCCTTCTTCGTTGCAGTAAACGCCTACGCCGAGGTTGACTTTCTCGGTGCGGGTGTCGGCGTTGAATGCTTCGTTGAGGCCCAGAATGGGATCGCGTGGTGCCAGCTCGACAGCGGAAAACAGGCTCATTATTACCTTGGCTCTGAATGGAGGGTGAGTAGGGTCTGCACGCTCCAGCCGAATGCACTAGAGCGGTGCACAAACGGGGAGTCAGTATAGTGATACCGCTCGGTCACTGCGACAGTCGGGCGCAGCTTTTCCTGCTGTTTGGGGGAATATTTTTCGACCGTTAGTCGAATCCCCCGGTCAACCGTGGACGGCCAGGGTTGAAACTGGCACATAGCGGCATTAATTGGGTATAACTACTGGCTAAAAATACAGTTGCCTGTATCCGCATTCGCGCAGAGGTCCGTCATGTCCGAGTTTCAACTGGTCACCCGTTTCCAGCCGGCCGGCGATCAGCCGGAAGCCATCCGCCTGATGGTAGAGGGCATCGAGGCGGGGTTGGCGCACCAGACCCTGCTCGGTGTGACCGGCTCGGGCAAGACCTTCAGCATCGCCAATGTCATCGCCCAGGTGCAGCGGCCGACCCTGGTCCTGGCACCGAACAAGACCCTGGCCGCGCAGTTGTACGGCGAGTTCAAGGCGTTCTTTCCCAACAACGCCGTCGAGTACTTCGTTTCCTATTACGACTACTACCAGCCGGAAGCCTACGTGCCGTCGTCGGATACCTTCATCGAGAAGGATGCCTCGATCAACGACCATATCGAACAGATGCGCCTGTCGGCGACCAAGGCGCTGCTTGAACGGCGCGATGCCATCATCGTCACCACGGTTTCCTGCATCTACGGCCTCGGCAGCCCCGAAACCTACCTGAAAATGGTCCTGCATATCGACCGCGGCGACAAACTCGACCAGCGCGCCTTGCTGCGCCGCCTTGCCGACCTGCAGTACACCCGCAATGAAATGGACTTCGCCCGTGCCACCTTCCGCGTGCGTGGCGACGTGATCGACGTATTTCCCGCCGAATCGGACCTGGAAGCCATCCGCATCGAGCTGTTCGACGACGAAGTGGAGAGCCTCTCGGCCTTCGACCCGTTGACCGGCGAGGTGATCCGCAAGCTGCCGCGCTTCACCTTCTACCCCAAGAGTCATTACGTCACGCCGCGGGAGACGCTGCTGGACGCGGTGGACGGCATCAAGGAGGAGCTCAAGGACCGTCTGGAGTACCTGCACAAGGCCAACAAGCTGGTGGAAGCCCAGCGTCTTGAGCAGCGCACCCGTTTCGACCTGGAGATGATCCTCGAGCTCGGTTACTGCAATGGTATCGAAAACTACTCGCGCTACCTGTCCGGCCGGCCGGCCGGGGCACCGCCGCCCACCTTGTACGACTACCTGCCGCCGGATGCGCTGCTGGTGATCGACGAATCCCACGTCAGCGTTCCGCAGGTCGGGGCGATGTACAAGGGTGACCGTTCGCGCAAGGAAACCCTGGTGGAATACGGCTTCCGCCTGCCGTCGGCGCTGGACAACCGGCCGATGCGCTTCGACGAGTGGGAAAGCGTCAGCCCGCAGACCATTTTCGTTTCCGCGACCCCGGGGCCTTATGAGGCCGAGCATGCCGGTCGTGTGGTCGAGCAGGTGGTGCGACCGACCGGCCTGGTCGACCCGCAGGTGGAGATCCGCCCGGCGCTGACCCAGGTCGACGACCTGCTTTCGGAAATCCGCAAGCGCGTGGCGGTGGAGGAGCGCGTGCTGGTTACCACCCTGACCAAGCGCATGGCCGAGGACCTGACCGACTACCTCGCCGATCACGACGTGCGGGTGCGCTACCTGCACTCGGATATCGACACGGTGGAGCGGGTCGAGATCATCCGCGACCTGCGCCTGGGCACGTTCGACGTACTGGTGGGGATCAACCTGCTGCGCGAGGGCCTGGACATGCCCGAGGTGTCGCTAGTGGCGATCCTCGATGCGGACAAGGAGGGCTTCCTGCGTTCGGAGCGTTCGCTGATCCAGACCATCGGCCGCGCCGCGCGCAACCTCAATGGCCGGGCGATTCTCTACGCCGACCAGATCACCGGGTCGATGCAGCGGGCAATCGACGAAACCGAGCGGCGCCGGGAAAAACAGATCGCCTTCAACCAGGCGCACGGCATCGTGCCCAAGGGCGTGGTCAAGGACATCACCGACATCCTCGAAGGCGCCAACGTGCCGGGCTCGCGCAGCAAGAAGCGCAAAGGGATGGCCAAGGCGGCGGAGGAGAGCGCCAAGTACGAAGCCGAGCTGCGTTCGCCGGCGGAGATCACCAAGCGCATCAAGCAGCTGGAAGAAAAGATGTTCCAGCTGGCGCGGGACCTGGAGTTCGAAGCGGCGGCGCAGATGCGCGACGACATTGCCAAGTTGCGGGAGAAGCTGATTACTGCCTGAAGTTCTTTGCTGCTGTTGAGGGCCTCATCGCTGGCAAGCCAGCTCCCACAGGGTTGTGTGGGAGCTGGCTTGCCAGCGATTAGGCCCTGAAGTTCAATGAGCCTCTCCAGCCTTGAGCCCTTGCGGCAACGTCCGGGTCATCAACACCGCAACCATGCTGATCGCCAACCCGATCCCGACAAAATGGAAGGCATCGTTGTACGCCATGATCAGCGCCTGCTGATGAGTGATTTCGCTCAACCGCCCCAGTGCTGCCCCATCGCTCCCCAGTTTCTCCGCCAGTTGCCCCAACCGTTCCGCCACTTGGGGATTGGTTGGCACTATCGATTCGCGCAGGTAATCGAAGTACACCTTGGTTCGTGCATCCAGCAGCGTCGCCAGCAAGGCGATGCCGATCGCGCCGCCCAGGTTGCGCAGGATGTTGAACAGGCTCGATGCCGACCCGGCATCCTGCGGCTGGATGTAGGCGGTGGCGATCAACGAGATGGTGACCATGATCATCGGCTGACCAAGGGCGCGGATGATCTGGATGTGGTTGAACTGGGCCCCGGCGAAATCCGGGTTGAGCACGCCGGAGCTGAAGCTGGCCAGCCCGAACAGGCCGAAACCCAATGCGCACAGGACCCTGGGCGGGATCACCTTCATCAACCTGGGCACCAGCGGAATCAGGAACAGCTGCGGAATGCCCATCCACATGATCACCTCGCCGATCTGCAAGGCGTTGTAGTTCTGGACCTGTGCCAGGTACAGCGGCAGCAGGTAGATCGAACCATACAGCCCCACGCCCATGCCCAGGCTGGCGATGCTCGACAAGCCGAAGTTGCGGTTGCCGAGGATGCGCAGGTTGATCAGCGGGTTGGGTCTTGAAAACTGGATGATGACAAAGGTGATCAGGCTGATCAGGGCGATGCTGCCCAGCCCTACGATGAGGCTCGATTCCAGCCAGTCCTTGCGATGACCTTCCTCCAGGAAAACCTGCAGGCAGCCGAGGCCGACACCCAAGGTGACGATGCCGGCGTAATCGGTACTCTTGAGCAGCTCCCAGTGGGCTTCCTTTTTCTCCAGGCCATACATCAGCCCGGCGATCATCAACAATCCCGGTGGGATGTTGATGTAGAAGATGTACTCCCAGCCCCAGTTTTCCGTCAGCCATCCACCCAGGGCCGGGCCGATGGACGGGGCGAAGGTGGCCGTCATGGCGAACATCGCCATGCCCTTGGCGCGGTGGTGTTCCGGCAGCTTGATCAGGGTCAGGGTGAACGCCAGGGGGATCAGCGCGCCACCGGTGAAGCCCTGCAGGGCGCGGAACAGGATCATGCTTTCCAGGTTCCAGGCCATCGAGCAGAGCAACGAAGACACCAGGAAACCCAGGGACACCCATACCGCCAGGCGCCGCGCCGAGAGCAACTGCACCAGCCAGGCGGTGAGCGGGATCATGATGATCTCGGCTACCAGGTAGGAGGTGGAAATCCACGAGCCTTCCTCCAGGGTCGCCGACAGCGCGCCCTGGATGTCCTTCAGCGAGGCGTTGGTGATCTGGATGTCGAGCACGGCCATGAAGGCGCCGAGCATCGCGCTCATCACCGCGATCCAGTCGCGCCGGCTGGGTTCGCCGACGGGACGGATCAGTTGGTCACCGGCCATCGTCGTGCAGGTCGACGGTGGCGGTGACCGACATGCCCGGGCGGATCCGGCCATGCAGCGGATTATCGGCGGCGAAGGTCAGTTTCACCGGAATACGCTGTACGACCTTGGTGAAGTTGCCTGTGGCGTTGTCGGGTGGCAACAGGCTGAACTGGGCGCCCGAAGCGGCGAACAGGCTATCGACGCGGCCTTCGATCGGGGTGTCGGGGTAGCTGTCGAACACCAGTTCGGCACGCTGGCCGGGTTGCATCCTGCCGATCTGGGTTTCCTTGAAGTTGGCCTGCACCCAGATGTCCTCGTCGGGGACGATGGATAGCAGGTACGCGCCGTTCTGCACGTACTGGCCGTCGCGGGCGGCGCGCTGGCCGATCATGCCGCTGATCGGCGCATGGATTTCGCTGCGGGCCAGGTTCAGTTCGGCCTGGGCCAGGTCGGTGCGGGCCGTGGCGATCTGCGCATCGAGACGCTTGAGTTCGGCTTCCAGGGCGCTGACCTGCTGGCGCTGGCCCTGCAGGTCGGCCTGGGCCTTGCTGACCTGGGAGCGGGCTACATTGCTTTCCGCAGACAGGGTGGTGACCCGCTCCTCGGAAACGAAGCCCGGCTTGCGCAGCGCCTGGGCGCGGTTCAGGTCCAGTTGTGTGCGGCCGAGGGTAGCCTGGCTGGCGGAAACCTGGGCCTGGCCGGCGGCGATCAGGCTGGATTGCTGGGTCAGCCGGCTCTCGGCCTGCAGGCGCTCGGCCTGGCGGGTGTCGAGGGTGGCGCGGGCGCGTTCGACAGCGAAGCGGAAGTCATCGGCTTCCAGGCGGATCAGCAGGTCGCCTTTTTTCACGTGCTGGTTGTCCTGCACCAGCACGCTATCGATCCGCGCGCTCAACTGACTGGAGACACGGGTGATTTCGCCCTGGACATAGGCGTTGTCGGTGCTTTCGTAAAAGCGCCCCTTCAGATACCAATGGGCGAAGAAGGCGAGGGCGACCAACAGGACCAGAAAAAGAAAAACCAGCAGGCGACGCTTGAGTTGGGCAGGCATGAGGACGATCGTTCCAAGAATGTAAGCAAATTTAACAAAGATCGGATCCAGCGGTGCAAGTGACGATCACGCCCATTACTGGAGCCCGGCGCCTGCTCCCTGTTAACATTCCGGCTTTGTTTCACCTCCTGTTCGAGACTCTCATGACCACCGTTCGCACGCGCATCGCGCCTTCGCCTACCGGCGATCCCCATGTCGGCACCGCCTACATCGCCCTGTTCAACTACTGCTTTGCCAAGCAGCACGGCGGCGAGTTCATCCTGCGTATCGAAGATACCGACCAGTTGCGTTCGACCCGCGAATCCGAACAACAGATCTTCGATGCCCTGCGCTGGCTCGGTATCGAATGGGCCGAAGGCCCGGATGTCGGCGGCCCGCATGGCCCGTACCGGCAGAGCGAGCGGGGTGAAATCTATAAGCAGTACGCCCAGCAGCTGGTCGATATGGGGCACGCCTTCCCGTGCTTCTGCACAGCCGAAGAGCTGGACCAGATGCGCGCCGAGCAAATGGCTCGCGGTGAAACACCGCGCTATGACGGTCGCGCCCTGCTGCTCTCGCCCGAGGAGGTACAGCGCCGCCTGGCCGCGGGTGAGCCGCACGTGATCCGCATGAAGGTGCCGAGCGAAGGCGTCTGCGTGGTCCCGGACATGCTGCGTGGCGATGTCGAGATCCCGTGGGACCGCATGGACATGCAGGTGCTGATGAAGACCGACGGCCTGCCAACCTATTTCCTGGCCAACGTGGTCGACGACCACCTGATGGGCATTACCCACGTGCTGCGTGGTGAAGAGTGGCTGCCGTCGGCGCCGAAGCTGATCAAGCTGTACGAGTATTTCGGCTGGGAACAACCCAAGCTGTGCTACATGCCGCTGCTGCGCAATCCCGACAAGAGCAAGCTGTCCAAGCGCAAGAACCCGACCTCGGTGACCTTCTACGAGCGCATGGGCTTCATGCCGGAAGCCATGCTCAACTACCTGGGCCGCATGGGCTGGTCGATGCCGGACGAGCGCGAGAAGTTCTCCCTGGCCGAAATGGTCGAGCACTTCGACCTGTCCCGTGTTTCGCTGGGCGGTCCGATCTTCGATATCGAGAAGCTGTCCTGGCTCAACGGCCAGTGGCTGCGTGACCTGCCGGTGGAAGAGTTCGCCGCACGGGTGCAGAAGTGGGCGTTCAACCGCGACTACATGATGAAAATCGCGCCGCACGTGCAGGGCCGGGTCGAGACCTTCAGCCAGATTGCGCCGCTGGGCGGCTTCTTCTTCGAAGGTGCGCTGAAGCTGGATGCGAAGCTGTTCGAGCACAAGAAACTGTCCCCGGACCAGGTACGCCAGGTGATCCAGTTGATCCTGTGGAAACTGGAAAGCCTGCGGCAGTGGGAAAAGGACCGCATTACCGCCTGCATCCAGGCAGTGGTCGAGGCGCTGGAACTGAAGCTGCGCGACGCCATGCCATTGATGTTCGCTGCGATCAGCGGCCAGGCCAGTTCTGTCTCGGTACTCGATGCCATGGAGATCCTCGGCCCGGACCTGACCCGCTATCGCTTGCGTCAGGCTCTCGACCTGCTGGGCGGTGTTTCGAAGAAAGAAAACAAGGAATGGGAGAAGCTGTTGGGCACCATCGCCTGATCGCATTCGCTCGTTCTTTCGTGGGGCGAGCCCTCTGCCATGGGCTTTTTGCCAGGGCAGGGGGCTCGCCCCACGGTCGTTTCGATCGCTGTCGAAGGGGGCGGCACCCAGCAAACACGGGGCTTTTCTCGTCCAAGACAGGTAAGTGGTTGTTATCTGGGAAAAAATTTTTGAATTTTGTTGAAAATAAGGGGTATCCGGAATTTCTGGTTGATAAAATGCCAAAGATGTAAAGAAGAAAATCTTTCTCAGCGGATTATCTGATTGATCCTCTTCAGCCTACTCTACTGCCAATTTTCTGTTTCCACCTTCGCCTGAGTCTTCATAGCGATGCTGACTAGGGAGGACAGCGAGAGCTGGGCAAGCGTCAAAGCGGTTCTGGTTCATGCGCAATCCGGACACCTGCACAACATTCCTCTTGTAAGAAACCGATCAAATTCTGGGTATCCGGAATTTCTGGTTGATAAAATGCCAAAGATGTAAAGAAGAAAATCTTTCTCAGCGGATTATCTGATTGATCCTCTTCAGCCTACTCTACTGCCAATTTTCTGTTTCCACCTTCGCCTGAGTCTTCATAGCGATGCTGACTAGGGAGGACAGCGAGAGCTGGGCAAGCGTCAAAGCGGTTCTGGTTCATGCGCAATCCGGACACCTGCACAACATTCCTCTTGTAAGAAACCGATCAAATTCTCTAGGTGCCCATACTCGGGTATACAGACAATCGTGCGGCTATGTTTCTCCTGCCGGATCAGCCCTACCTTGGCCATGCGCGCAAGGTGATGTGATAGCGTCGAAGCAGGAATACCCAGCCCCTTCTGGATATCTCCGACCGAAGCCCCATCATGGCCAGCTTTGACCAGAAAGCGGAACACGGACAGTCGGTGACTATTCCCTAGCTCAGCTAAGCTGGCTGCAACCTTTTCGTGATCCATAGCACGCCCCAATAATTCGATGTTTCTAGAATTATAGTTGACAGGTCGGATAAACGCAAGTAGGCTGCGTACATCATTTCGACAATACTAGAAATATAGGAGTAATATTGAATGTCATCTCAACTCCAAGACGCTCTAGGCATGTTCGCCTTTCTCGCTATCGAGCTATCGGTTTTATTCATTGGCATTAGCTTGCTGGTCGGAGTTCTTCAACGTCACATCCCACCATCCAAGGTGGAAGCGTTACTGACTTCCAGTGGGAAGCGAGGCTATTTTCTTGCTGCTGGTTTAGGAGCTATAACGCCCTTCTGTAGTTGCTCGACTATCCCCATGTTGAAAGGGTTGATTCGGGCACGGGCCGGTTTTGGGCCGATGATGGTGTTTCTTTTCTCATCTCCGTTGCTGAATCCTATCGTCGTCGGCCTGCTGGTTGCCACGTTTGGATGGACACTTACTGCTATCTATGTGCTCGCCGCTTTGGTGGTCGCGGTAGGTGCCGGATGGCTGCTTCACACGCTTGGCTTCGAGCGTTATGTGCGCCGGACGGCGACACAAGAGAGCAGTGGATGTAGTTCATCAGCAAGCCCGTGCAGTGCTACATCGACCGCATCGAGTTGCGGCACCAACAGCTGCGACACCACTCCGAAGACGGCTTCTTGCGGGGCTGATAGGAAGACAACAGTCTCTACGTCTAGCGAATGCTGTGACAGTCAACCCACTGTCACGGTTAAGAAAGAAGGGAAGTACAGTGGTGTGTGGCGGGAAGCTTGGTCGGACTTTATCGATGTGTTGCCTTACCTGCTCATCGGTATTGCGATTGGCAGCGTGATCTATGGTTTCATGCCCACTGACTTATTGGAGCAGTATGCAGGCCCAGATAATCCCTTTGCCATTCCAGTTGCCGCTGTCATCGGCGTGCCGTTGTATATTCGCGCTGAAGCCGTCATACCTCTGGCAGCGGCTCTGATGGCCAAAGGCGTGGGTGCCGGGACGGTGCTAGCGTTGATCATCGGCAGTGCCGGAGCCAGCCTGACTGAGCTCATTCTGTTGCGCTCTTTGTTCACGCTGAAGCTTTTAGCGGCGTTTTTAGCAGTCATTTTTGCTATGGCGATGATTGCCGGTTACGCCACCTACCTGTTTTTCTGATCAAGGCGGGAGATGATTAATTCGTTAAGCCTTCCTGGGTACCAGTTGGTGGATTCTGATGAGCAGAATGAAGACATACATTTTCGGCTTGAAGCACCTACACCAGTAGCCTGCGAGGGGTGCGGCGTGCAGGGTGAGTTCGTGCGGTTCGGCAAGCGTGACGTTCCCTATCGTGATCTGCCCATCCACGGCAAGCGGGTCACTCTCTGGGTGGTCCGCCGCCGATACACCTGCCGGGCCTGCAAGACAACATTCAGGCCCCAGCTACCGGAGATGGTGGACGGATTCCGTATGACACTGCGGCTGCATGAGTACGTGGAGAAGGAATCCTTCAACCACCCCTACACCTTTGTGGCGGCACAGACCGGCCTGGACGAGAAGACGGTGCGCGACATCTTCAACGCCCGCGCCGAGTTCCTGGGGCGCTGGCACCGCTTCGAGACGCCCCGCATCCTGGGCATTGACGAGCTATACCTGAACAAGCGCTACCGCTGCATTCTGACCAACATTGAGGAGCGAACCCTGCTCGACCTGCTGGCCACCCGCCGCCAGGACGTGGTGACCAACTACCTGATGAAGCTGAAAGACCGGCAGAAGGTCGAGATCGTCAGCATGGACATGTGGAACCCCTACCGGGCAGCGGTCAAGGCTGTGCTGCCCCAGGCCCGTATCGTGGTCGATAAGTTCCATGTGGTGCGCATGGCCAACGATGCCCTAGAGAGAGTGCGCAAGGGCCTCAGAAAGGAGCTGAAACCGTCCCAGAGCCGGACTCTCAAGGGAGACCGGAAAATCCTGCTGAAACGCGCTCACGAAGTCTCAGACCGGGAGCGCCTCATCATGGAGACCTGGACAGGCGCGTTCCCGCAACTGCTGGCCGCCTACGAGCACAAGGAGCGCTTCTACGGCATCTGGGACGCCACCACACGGCTCCAGGCAGAAGCCGCCCTGGACGAGTGGATAGCCACCATCCCGAAGGGCCAAAAGGAAGTCTGGAGCGATCTGGTCAGGGCAGTGGGAAACTGGCGCGAAGAGACCATGACCTACTTCGAGACGGACATGCCCGTCACCAACGCTTACACGGAGTCCATCAACCGACTGGCCAAGGACAAGAACCGTGAAGGGCGCGGTTACTCCTTCGAGGTGATGCGGGCACGAATGCTCTACACCACGAAGCACAAGAAGAAGGCACCGACTGCGAAGGTCTCTCCTTTCTACAAGAAAACCATCGGTTACGGACTGCCGGACTTCGCAGAGGAACTCAACTACGGAGTCGATCTATCAACCATCTGATAATGGTATCAGGTTGGTGGGGTAAAGGTGCCCCATCAACCATTAAATCCGTATACCCCAAATTCTCTAGGTGCCCATACTCGGGTATACAGACAATCGTGCGGCTATGTTTCTCCTGCCGGATCAGCCCTACCTTGGCCATGCGCGCAAGGTGATGTGATAGCGTCGAAGCAGGAATACCCAGCCCCTTCTGGATATCTCCGACCGAAGCCCCATCATGGCCAGCTTTGACCAGAAAGCGGAACACGGACAGTCGGTGACTATTCCCTAGCTCAGCTAAGCTGGCTGCAACCTTTTCGTGATCCATAGCACGCCCCAATAATTCGATGTTTCTAGAATTATAGTTGACAGGTCGGATAAACGCAAGTAGGCTGCGTACATCATTTCGACAATACTAGAAATATAGGAGTAATATTGAATGTCATCTCAACTCCAAGACGCTCTAGGCATGTTCGCCTTTCTCGCTATCGAGCTATCGGTTTTATTCATTGGCATTAGCTTGCTGGTCGGAGTTCTTCAACGTCACATCCCACCATCCAAGGTGGAAGCGTTACTGACTTCCAGTGGGAAGCGAGGCTATTTTCTTGCTGCTGGTTTAGGAGCTATAACGCCCTTCTGTAGTTGCTCGACTATCCCCATGTTGAAAGGGTTGATTCGGGCACGGGCCGGTTTTGGGCCGATGATGGTGTTTCTTTTCTCATCTCCGTTGCTGAATCCTATCGTCGTCGGCCTGCTGGTTGCCACGTTTGGATGGACACTTACTGCTATCTATGTGCTCGCCGCTTTGGTGGTCGCGGTAGGTGCCGGATGGCTGCTTCACACGCTTGGCTTCGAGCGTTATGTGCGCCGGACGGCGACACAAGAGAGCAGTGGATGTAGTTCATCAGCAAGCCCGTGCAGTGCTACATCGACCGCATCGAGTTGCGGCACCAACAGCTGCGACACCACTCCGAAGACGGCTTCTTGCGGGGCTGATAGGAAGACAACAGTCTCTACGTCTAGCGAATGCTGTGACAGTCAACCCACTGTCACGGTTAAGAAAGAAGGGAAGTACAGTGGTGTGTGGCGGGAAGCTTGGTCGGACTTTATCGATGTGTTGCCTTACCTGCTCATCGGTATTGCGATTGGCAGCGTGATCTATGGTTTCATGCCCACTGACTTATTGGAGCAGTATGCAGGCCCAGATAATCCCTTTGCCATTCCAGTTGCCGCTGTCATCGGCGTGCCGTTGTATATTCGCGCTGAAGCCGTCATACCTCTGGCAGCGGCTCTGATGGCCAAAGGCGTGGGTGCCGGGACGGTGCTAGCGTTGATCATCGGCAGTGCCGGAGCCAGCCTGACTGAGCTCATTCTGTTGCGCTCTTTGTTCACGCTGAAGCTTTTAGCGGCGTTTTTAGCAGTCATTTTTGCTATGGCGATGATTGCCGGTTACGCCACCTACCTGTTTTTCTGATCAAGGCGGGAGATGATTAATTCGTTAAGCCTTCCTGGGTACCAGTTGGTGGATTCTGATGAGCAGAATGAAGACATACATTTTCGGCTTGAAGCACCTACACCAGTAGCCTGCGAGGGGTGCGGCGTGCAGGGTGAGTTCGTGCGGTTCGGCAAGCGTGACGTTCCCTATCGTGATCTGCCCATCCACGGCAAGCGGGTCACTCTCTGGGTGGTCCGCCGCCGATACACCTGCCGGGCCTGCAAGACAACATTCAGGCCCCAGCTACCGGAGATGGTGGACGGATTCCGTATGACACTGCGGCTGCATGAGTACGTGGAGAAGGAATCCTTCAACCACCCCTACACCTTTGTGGCGGCACAGACCGGCCTGGACGAGAAGACGGTGCGCGACATCTTCAACGCCCGCGCCGAGTTCCTGGGGCGCTGGCACCGCTTCGAGACGCCCCGCATCCTGGGCATTGACGAGCTATACCTGAACAAGCGCTACCGCTGCATTCTGACCAACATTGAGGAGCGAACCCTGCTCGACCTGCTGGCCACCCGCCGCCAGGACGTGGTGACCAACTACCTGATGAAGCTGAAAGACCGGCAGAAGGTCGAGATCGTCAGCATGGACATGTGGAACCCCTACCGGGCAGCGGTCAAGGCTGTGCTGCCCCAGGCCCGTATCGTGGTCGATAAGTTCCATGTGGTGCGCATGGCCAACGATGCCCTAGAGAGAGTGCGCAAGGGCCTCAGAAAGGAGCTGAAACCGTCCCAGAGCCGGACTCTCAAGGGAGACCGGAAAATCCTGCTGAAACGCGCTCACGAAGTCTCAGACCGGGAGCGCCTCATCATGGAGACCTGGACAGGCGCGTTCCCGCAACTGCTGGCCGCCTACGAGCACAAGGAGCGCTTCTACGGCATCTGGGACGCCACCACACGGCTCCAGGCAGAAGCCGCCCTGGACGAGTGGATAGCCACCATCCCGAAGGGCCAAAAGGAAGTCTGGAGCGATCTGGTCAGGGCAGTGGGAAACTGGCGCGAAGAGACCATGACCTACTTCGAGACGGACATGCCCGTCACCAACGCTTACACGGAGTCCATCAACCGACTGGCCAAGGACAAGAACCGTGAAGGGCGCGGTTACTCCTTCGAGGTGATGCGGGCACGAATGCTCTACACCACGAAGCACAAGAAGAAGGCACCGACTGCGAAGGTCTCTCCTTTCTACAAGAAAACCATCGGTTACGGACTGCCGGACTTCGCAGAGGAACTCAACTACGGAGTCGATCTATCAACCATCTGATAATGGTATCAGGTTGGTGGGGTAAAGGTGCCCCATCAACCATTAAATGGGTATCCGGAATTTCTGGTTGATAAAATGCCAAAGATGTAAAGAAGAAAATCTTTCTCAGCGGATTATCTGATTGATCCTCTTCAGCCTACTCTACTGCCAATTTTCTGTTTCCACCTTCGCCTGAGTCTTCATAGCGATGCTGACTAGGGAGGACAGCGAGAGCTGGGCAAGCGTCAAAGCGGTTCTGGTTCATGCGCAATCCGGACACCTGCACAACATTCCTCTTGTAAGAAACCGATCAAATTCTCTAGGTGCCCATACTCGGGTATACAGACAATCGTGCGGCTATGTTTCTCCTGCCGGATCAGCCCTACCTTGGCCATGCGCGCAAGGTGATGTGATAGCGTCGAAGCAGGAATACCCAGCCCCTTCTGGATATCTCCGACCGAAGCCCCATCATGGCCAGCTTTGACCAGAAAGCGGAACACGGACAGTCGGTGACTATTCCCTAGCTCAGCTAAGCTGGCTGCAACCTTTTCGTGATCCATAGCACGCCCCAATAATTCGATGTTTCTAGAATTATAGTTGACAGGTCGGATAAACGCAAGTAGGCTGCGTACATCATTTCGACAATACTAGAAATATAGGAGTAATATTGAATGTCATCTCAACTCCAAGACGCTCTAGGCATGTTCGCCTTTCTCGCTATCGAGCTATCGGTTTTATTCATTGGCATTAGCTTGCTGGTCGGAGTTCTTCAACGTCACATCCCACCATCCAAGGTGGAAGCGTTACTGACTTCCAGTGGGAAGCGAGGCTATTTTCTTGCTGCTGGTTTAGGAGCTATAACGCCCTTCTGTAGTTGCTCGACTATCCCCATGTTGAAAGGGTTGATTCGGGCACGGGCCGGTTTTGGGCCGATGATGGTGTTTCTTTTCTCATCTCCGTTGCTGAATCCTATCGTCGTCGGCCTGCTGGTTGCCACGTTTGGATGGACACTTACTGCTATCTATGTGCTCGCCGCTTTGGTGGTCGCGGTAGGTGCCGGATGGCTGCTTCACACGCTTGGCTTCGAGCGTTATGTGCGCCGGACGGCGACACAAGAGAGCAGTGGATGTAGTTCATCAGCAAGCCCGTGCAGTGCTACATCGACCGCATCGAGTTGCGGCACCAACAGCTGCGACACCACTCCGAAGACGGCTTCTTGCGGGGCTGATAGGAAGACAACAGTCTCTACGTCTAGCGAATGCTGTGACAGTCAACCCACTGTCACGGTTAAGAAAGAAGGGAAGTACAGTGGTGTGTGGCGGGAAGCTTGGTCGGACTTTATCGATGTGTTGCCTTACCTGCTCATCGGTATTGCGATTGGCAGCGTGATCTATGGTTTCATGCCCACTGACTTATTGGAGCAGTATGCAGGCCCAGATAATCCCTTTGCCATTCCAGTTGCCGCTGTCATCGGCGTGCCGTTGTATATTCGCGCTGAAGCCGTCATACCTCTGGCAGCGGCTCTGATGGCCAAAGGCGTGGGTGCCGGGACGGTGCTAGCGTTGATCATCGGCAGTGCCGGAGCCAGCCTGACTGAGCTCATTCTGTTGCGCTCTTTGTTCACGCTGAAGCTTTTAGCGGCGTTTTTAGCAGTCATTTTTGCTATGGCGATGATTGCCGGTTACGCCACCTACCTGTTTTTCTGATCAAGGCGGGAGATGATTAATTCGTTAAGCCTTCCTGGGTACCAGTTGGTGGATTCTGATGAGCAGAATGAAGACATACATTTTCGGCTTGAAGCACCTACACCAGTAGCCTGCGAGGGGTGCGGCGTGCAGGGTGAGTTCGTGCGGTTCGGCAAGCGTGACGTTCCCTATCGTGATCTGCCCATCCACGGCAAGCGGGTCACTCTCTGGGTGGTCCGCCGCCGATACACCTGCCGGGCCTGCAAGACAACATTCAGGCCCCAGCTACCGGAGATGGTGGACGGATTCCGTATGACACTGCGGCTGCATGAGTACGTGGAGAAGGAATCCTTCAACCACCCCTACACCTTTGTGGCGGCACAGACCGGCCTGGACGAGAAGACGGTGCGCGACATCTTCAACGCCCGCGCCGAGTTCCTGGGGCGCTGGCACCGCTTCGAGACGCCCCGCATCCTGGGCATTGACGAGCTATACCTGAACAAGCGCTACCGCTGCATTCTGACCAACATTGAGGAGCGAACCCTGCTCGACCTGCTGGCCACCCGCCGCCAGGACGTGGTGACCAACTACCTGATGAAGCTGAAAGACCGGCAGAAGGTCGAGATCGTCAGCATGGACATGTGGAACCCCTACCGGGCAGCGGTCAAGGCTGTGCTGCCCCAGGCCCGTATCGTGGTCGATAAGTTCCATGTGGTGCGCATGGCCAACGATGCCCTAGAGAGAGTGCGCAAGGGCCTCAGAAAGGAGCTGAAACCGTCCCAGAGCCGGACTCTCAAGGGAGACCGGAAAATCCTGCTGAAACGCGCTCACGAAGTCTCAGACCGGGAGCGCCTCATCATGGAGACCTGGACAGGCGCGTTCCCGCAACTGCTGGCCGCCTACGAGCACAAGGAGCGCTTCTACGGCATCTGGGACGCCACCACACGGCTCCAGGCAGAAGCCGCCCTGGACGAGTGGATAGCCACCATCCCGAAGGGCCAAAAGGAAGTCTGGAGCGATCTGGTCAGGGCAGTGGGAAACTGGCGCGAAGAGACCATGACCTACTTCGAGACGGACATGCCCGTCACCAACGCTTACACGGAGTCCATCAACCGACTGGCCAAGGACAAGAACCGTGAAGGGCGCGGTTACTCCTTCGAGGTGATGCGGGCACGAATGCTCTACACCACGAAGCACAAGAAGAAGGCACCGACTGCGAAGGTCTCTCCTTTCTACAAGAAAACCATCGGTTACGGACTGCCGGACTTCGCAGAGGAACTCAACTACGGAGTCGATCTATCAACCATCTGATAATGGTATCAGGTTGGTGGGGTAAAGGTGCCCCATCAACCATTAAATCCGTATACCCCATTAAATCCGTATACCCAAAATAAGTTTGACAGCTCTGTCATCCGCTCTTAATATGCGCCCCGTCCACAGCGATGAACGAAAACGAAACGCGAAGCACCCAGCCAAGCGAATCAAGTTCAAAGCGACATTGTGGGGCTATAGCTCAGCTGGGAGAGCGCCTGCATGGCATGCAGGAGGTCAGCGGTTCGATCCCGCTTAGCTCCACCAAATTCCGCTTGGCAGCCGAGGCTGGCAAGCAAGACCGGGTCCAGCAACCGGGTCTTGAAGGTAAGAAGGTTCGTCCCCTTCGTCTAGTGGCCTAGGACACCGCCCTTTCACGGCGGTAACAGGGGTTCGAGTCCCCTAGGGGACGCCAGTTTTGCACAAGCGATATCGAAAGAGGTCGCTGGGCCGAGAGGCTAGAAATCCGGGCTATAGCTCAGCTGGGAGAGCGCCTGCATGGCATGCAGGAGGTCAGCGGTTCGATCCCGCTTAGCTCCACCAATTCCGCCAGGATTCGTGAAAACGGATCTGCACGAAGGTTACAAGTCCCCTTCGTCTAGTGGCCTAGGACACCGCCCTTTCACGGCGGTAACAGGGGTTCGAGTCCCCTAGGGGACGCCACTTTATCCGCTCTGCGGAATTTCAAGGCTCATTCGATTATTGAATGAGCCTTTTGTTTTTTCCCTCGAAAAAGTTTTTTGTCGGGACGCGACAAGCGGCCAGAGAAAAAGCTTGCCAGAAAATATTATGAGCATAATATTAAACCCATAATATTTTCTGGTGCCCATCATGAGCGACAAGAAAGCCAAGACCCGTGAACGTATCCTCGACGCTGCCCGCAGCGCATTGATCCAGCAGGGCCCTGCCGATGCCAGCGTCAACCAGGTGATGAGCGCTGCCGGCCTGACCGTTGGTGGCTTCTACGCTCACTTCGACAGCAAGGAGGCCTTGATGCTGGAGGCCTTCAGCCAGTTGCTCGGTGAACGCCGTGCCTTGCTGTCCCAGGTCGATCCGGCGCTGGATGGCCAGGCTCGCCGTGCCCTGGTCGCTGCGTTCTACCTGTCGCGCAAGCACCGTGACTCCAAGGTCGATGCCTGCCCGTTGCCCACCTCCCTGAGCGAGATGACCCGGTTGCCCGAGGATTTCCGCCAGGTGCTGGCCGAGCATATCGAGCTGATGACCGCCCAGTTGGTGGACACCCCCGAAGATGCTGACAAATTCCTTGCCGACCTCGCCCTGATGGTCGGCGGCCTGGCATTGGCCCGGGCCCTGGGCACCGATGAACTGTCCGATCGCATTTTGCGCGCCGCCAAATCGGCGGTGATCTGAACCACCCCACTGGAGCGAAGCGATGAATACCCTGAGCTGGATTCGCGGCGTCAACGGCACCCTGGGGCGACTGGTCCCCGGACATATAGCCAGCAAGATGCACCGTGCCTTCATGACCCCGTACACCAGGCCGCCCCGTGACTGGGAATTGCCGGTTCTGGCCCGGGCCGAGCGCATCACCCTGCGTTTCGGGCTTTCCGCCCTGCGCTGGGGGCAAGGGCCCACGGTCCTGCTGATGCACGGTTGGGAAGGGCGCCCGACCCAGTTCGCTCGCCTGATCGAGGCGCTGGTGGAGGCCGGTTACACGGCAGTGGCACTGGATGGGCCGGCTCACGGTCGCTCGCCCGGTGATGTTGCCCATGTCGGGCTGTTCGCGCGGGCCGTGCTGGAGGCTGCGGCGGAGTTGCCGCCCTTGAAGGCGGTGATCGGCCACTCCATGGGCGGCGCCAGTGTACTGCTTGCCCTGCAATGGGGGCTGCGTGCCGAAGCCGTGGTCAGCATCGCCGCACCTTCACGGTTGCTCGGCGTGGTGCGTGGTTTCGCCCGCCGCCTGAACCTGCCGCCGAGGGCGCGTTCGGCCTTCATCCGCAAGGTCGAGCGGGATGTTGGTGTCGCCATCGAGCGCCTGGATGTCAATGGCTATCAACTGGATCAGCCGGGGCTGATCGTACATGCCAAGGATGATGCTTTGGTACCTGCAGGCGAGGCGCAACGAATCCACGACGCCTGGTTCGACAGCCGTCTGCTGATGCTGGAGGAGGGTGGCCATCAACGGGTTCTCGCCGATCCACAGGTAATCGCCGGGGTCCTCGACCTGCTGCAGCGCACAGCAATGCCATTGCGCCAATCGGCCTGATCATCCGTTACACTCATGCCCGTTCATTACAAACGGGAGCGGGCATGAGCTGGGATTTGGCAACGCCATTCGTCATTGACCTGCGGGTCGGTGCCGAGGATATCGATGGATTGGGGCACGCCAATAACGCGGTGTATGTCACCTGGCTGGAGCGCTGCGCCTGGCGCCACTCCCAGCGCCTGGGGCTGGACCTGGCCGAATATCGTCGCCTGGACCGCGCCATGGCCGTGGTCCGTCACGAAATCGACTACCTCGCCAGTGCCTACGAAGACGACGAACTGCAACTGGCAACCTGGATCATCGACTGGGACCAGCGCTTGAAGATGACCCGGCATTTCCAACTGGTCCGCCCGCGCGACGGCATTACCTTGCTGCGCGCCCGGACCACCTTCGTCTGTATCGAGTTGTCCACAGGCAAACCCAAGCGCATGCCGCAGGAATTCCTTGAAGGTTATGGGCAGGCCTTGCTGGAAAAGCAGGCGTGATACGGCAGGCGCTCGATAGCGACGAGGCGGCTGTCCGTCGGGTCGTCGAGGCGGCCTACTTGCCGTATGTCGAGAGCATCGGCGTGCGTCCGGGGCCGCTGGATGACGATTATGGCGAGCTGATTCGGCGGGGGCAGGTCTGGCTGCTGGAAGACTGCGCGGTGCTGGTGCTGTGCCCCGAGCCGGCGGCGATGCTGCTGTCCAACGTGGCCGTGGACCCGGCGTGCCAGGGGCGGGGCCTTGGACGCCAACTGGTCGACTTCGCCGAAGCCCGTGCCCGCGAAGCCGGTTTCTCCCTGATTCGCCTGTACACCAACGCCGCCATGACCGGCAATGTGACGCTCTACCAGCGCCTCGGCTACCGCGAAACCCATCGCGGCACCGAGCATGGTTTCAACCGGGTGTTCATGGAGAAGGTCCTGGCTTGAACATTTCCCGGACCCTCTGAATGAAGGACCGCCTTTTCCGACGCGGCTCCGGCAAGCGAAATCCCGGCCCGGGAGGCGGGTCAGGTTCGAAGTTGAGAAGGTCGTAGTTGTATTTTCTGATCTGCATGTCCTGATCCTTGGCCGTTGGCGCGCGGGTGGTGGCTGAGGGCAAGGAACGTGGACATGTGATCGATCTCCGATTAGAAATGCGGACCCTGTGGGAGCTGGCTTGCCAGCGATTGCGTCGGTGAATTCACTATCGCAATCGCTGGCAAGCCAGCTCCCACAGGGTCTGCGGTACTTTCAAGATAAACTGTGCGCCCGTCATGTCAGCTCCTTCCGATATGGCCGTAAAAAACATCCCCGTTTACCATGCACGCACTTTTTTCCGAGGCTTCCCCCATGCAAATTGCCCTGGCCCCGATGGAGGGGCTGGTCGATGACATCATGCGCGACGTGCTGACCCGCGTCGGCGGTATCGACTGGTGCGTGACCGAGTTCATCCGGGTCTGCGACCGGGTGCTGCCCGAGGCTACGTTCCACAAGATGGCCTCGGAACTGGCCCAGGGGTCGCGCACGCCTGCCGGTGTGCCGATGCGCGTGCAGTTGCTGGGCTCCGACCCGGTCTGCCTGGCCGACAACGCCGCCCTGGCCTGCGAATTGGGTGCACCGGTGATCGACCTGAATTTCGGCTGCCCGGCCAAGACCGTGAACAAGTCCCGTGGTGGCGCGGTACTGCTCAAGGAGCCCGAGCTGCTGTTCCGCATCGTCAGCGAAGTGCGCAAGGCCGTACCGGCCCATATCCCGGTGACCTCGAAAATGCGCCTGGGCTTCGAAACCCCGGATGGTGCGCTTGATTGCGGCCGGGCCCTGGCCGAAGGCGGTTCGGCCCACCTTGTGGTGCATGCGCGAACCAAGGTCGAGGGCTACAAGCCGCCCGCCCATTGGGAATGGGTGGCCAAGGTGCAGGACGTGGTCAAGGTGCCGGTCTTCGCCAACGGCGAGGTCTGGACCCTCGATGACTGGCGGCGCTGCCGCGAGGTCAGCGGGGTGAAGGACATCATGCTCGGTCGTGGCCTGGTTTCCCGTCCGGATCTGGCTCGGCAGATCGCTGCAGTGCGCGATGGTGTCGATGTCTTGCCGATGGACTGGGCCGAGCTGATGCCGCTGATCCAGGATTTCTGGCGCCGGGTCCGGGTCGAGCTGACGCCGCGTTCGGCGCCGGGCCGGCTGAAGCAGTGGGTGGCGATGCTGACCCGCAGCTACCCGCAGGCCAACGTGCTGTTTACCGAGCTTCGCCGGGAAACCGATTGCGAGCGGATCGGTCAGTTGCTGGGCGTCGAGCCGCTCGTCGCCGCTGCATAGAAAATTTTATCGGTGTTGCTTGAAATCGTTGCGGTGGTCCACATCTAGGGAGTACGCGATGCCGAAGTCGGGTCGCGTAAAAAATCCAACTCGCTGATGTTTAGGAGATGTAACCATGACTACCGCTTTCTCTCTTGCTCCACTGTTCCGCCATTCCGTTGGTTTCGACCGTTTCAATGACCTGTTCGAATCCGCGGCGCGTAACGAGTCGGGTAGCAGCTACCCACCCTACAACGTTGAAAAACATGGCGATGACCATTATCGGATCGTTGTTGCCGCCGCCGGCTTCCAGGAGGCAGACCTCGATCTGCAAGTGGAAAAAGGCGTGCTGACCGTCTCTGGCGGCAAACGCGACAACAGCGATGCAAGCGTCACCTATCTGCACCAGGGTATTGCCCAGCGTGCCTTCAAGCTGTCCTTCCGCCTCGCCGACCATATCGAGGTCAAATCGGCGGCCCTGGCCAACGGCTTGCTCAGCGTCGATCTGCTGCGCGTGGTACCGGAAGAAGCGAAGGCCAAGCGCATCCCGATCAACGGGGAGCAGCCTGCGCTGAATTGAGTGCGGGGTAGGTGAAAGAGAAGGGCGCCTCATGCAGGCGCCCTTTTTTGTTGTTCTTCCGGGCCTAATCGCTGGCAAGCCAGCTCCCACAGGGTCCGCGGTGCACACGGCCCCTGTGGGAGCTGGCTTGCCAGCGATTAGGCCCTAATAGTCAGCCGGAGTCTCCAGCAGTATCGCCCGGAAATCCCCAAGCGGCAGTGGCCGGCTATGCAGGTATCCCTGATAAAGGAAACATCCCTGCCGTTCGAGAAACTCCAGCTGTTCTGAAAGCTCCACGCCTTCCGCTATCACCGTCAGATCCAGGCTGCGCGCCATCGCCACAATGGCCCGAACGATCTCCGCATCGTTGGAGTCCAGCGGTGCATCGCGGACGAACGACTGGTCGATCTTCAGGGTATCCACCGGCAAGCGCTTGAGGTAGGTCAGCGATGAATAGCCGGTGCCGAAGTCATCCATGGCGAATCCTACCCCCAGGGCCTTCAGCTCGCGCATCTTGCTGATCGTGTCTTCCAGGTTCTGGATCACGATCCCTTCGGTAATCTCCAGCTTGAGCATGCGGTAGGGCAGGCGATAGTCATCCAGGCTGCGCCGCACGCGCTGGACGAAGTCGTTCTGGCGGAACTGACGGGGGCTGATGTTCACGCACAGGCTGAAATCCTCGGCATCGATCAATCGGTCCTGGAGCATATGCGAGCAGGCATCGCAGGCCTCATCGAGAATCCAGTTGCCTACCTCGAGGATCAGCCCGCTTTCCTCCAGCACTTGGATGAACTGCGCCGGCGGCTGCTGGCCAAGCAGCGGGTGGTGCCAGCGCAGCAGCACCTCGGCGCCGACGATGCGGTTGTCGCGGGCGTCCACCTGGGGCTGGAAGTGCAGGGCCAGTTCGCCGCGGGTCAAAGCCAGGCGCAGGTCGCTCTCCATGCGCAGGCGCTCGCTTGCAGCCTTTTGCATGGTGGTGTGGAACAGCTGGGTGGTGTTGCGGCCTGAATCCTTGGCCCGGTACAGGGCGATATCGGCGCGCTTGAGCAGGTCGGCCGGGGTAGAGCCGTGGTCGGGAATCAATGCCACGCCGATGCTCGGGGTCACCTGCAGGCGCTGGCCGTCCAGGGACATGGGCTCGGCGAGCAACTGGCGCAGGGTATCGGCCAGTTCCTGGACCTGCGCAGTCACTTCCTCGCGGCTGCCCTGCAGGCCGCTGAGCAGCACCACGAACTCGTCGCCGCCCAGGCGCGCCACGGTGTCTTCCAGGCGCACGCTGGCTTCCAGGCGTGCGGTGATGATTTTCAGCACCGTATCGCCCACCGGATGACCCAGCGAGTCGTTGATGTGCTTGAAGTGGTCAAGATCCAGGAACAGCAGGGCGCCGCGCAGGTTGTGGCGCTTGAGCAGGGCGATCTGCTGGCTCAGGCGATCCATCAGCAGGGCGCGGTTGGGCAGGTTGGTCAGCGGATCGTGGTAGGCCAGGTGGCGAATCTGCGCCTGGGCGTTCTTCAACTGGCTGACATCCCGGGCGGTCAGCAGCAGGCAGGCGGTCTCGTTGAGGGTAATCGGCTCCACCGAAACCTCCAGCGTCAGCAGCTCGCCGCTCTTGCTGCGCCCGAGCATTTCCCGGTGATGCACACGCTCGCGCTGTTGCAGCTCGGTCACCAGCATGTCGTGCTGCTTGTCGTCGGCCCAGAAACCGATCTGGCCGGCGGTGCGCCCGAGCACCTCGCCGGCACTGTAGCCGGTCAGGCGGCAGAAACCGTCGTTGACCTCCAGGTAGCGCCCGGTCTGCAGTTCGCTAATGCTTATGGCGTCGGGGCTGGAGTGGAAGGCCTTGGCGAACTTTTCCTCGCTGGCCTTGAGCGCCGCCTCGGCGCGCTGCTGCTGGGTGATATCGCGCAGGGTGGTAACGCTGCAGGTCTGGTTGTCGACCTTGATCAGGCGGCTGGAAATCACGCAGGTCAGGGCGTGGCCGTTCTTGTGGTTGACCACCACGGCCACATTGTTCAGCGCCTGGTCGCGGATGACCTGTTCGATACGCTTGGCCCGTTCCGAGGACTCCGACCACAGGCCGATTTCCTCGGCGCTATGGCCCAGTACCTGTTCGGCGCTCCAGCCGAAGGTCTGGGTAAAGGCCGGATTGATCTCGATGAACTGGCCGTTGTCCTGGCGGGTGACGCAGATCGGGTCGGGACTGACCTGGAACAGGCTGGCAAATTTCTCTTCGGAGGCCATCAGGCGCTGCTCGCGTTCCACCTGGTCGGTGATATCGAGCAGGGTTCCGGCCATGCGCAGCGGGTTGCCCTGCTCGTCGCGATACAGCCGGGCGCGGCTTTCCAGATAGCGCGAGTTGCCGTTTTCCAGCTGGATCCGGTAGGTGATCTGGTAATTGCCCGCCGGGCCCTCGCGCAGGCTGCGGTAAGCCTGGCGCATGCTGGAGCGCTCGTCTTCCGGAACCCCTTCGAAGAATGCCTCGAAGGATTCATGGAAGGGCACCGGGTCAAGACCGTGCAACTGCGCGGCGCGAGCCGAGCCGTAGAGCATGCCGCTGGGAATGTGCCAGTCCCAGGTGCCCAGTTGTGCCGAATCCAGGGCCAGGTCGAGGCGCTCCTGGCTGTCCTTGAGCGCCGCTTCGCGCTCACGCTGGGCGGTAATTTCGCGGATCACCCCGACCATCTGCGGCCGGCCGTCCTTGTCGTGGGTCAGGCTGCCGCTGATTTCCAGCCAGTGCAGGGTGCCGTCGGGCCAGCGGATGCGGTGGCGCATCGCCTGCTCCTGCGGCTCGCCGGCCACCACCGCATAAAAGGCCTGCACGGTGCGTTCGCGATCTTCCGGCGGCAGCAGGTCCAGGTAGTCGAGGTCCTTGGGCAGCGGCTGGCGCGGGTCGTAGCCGAACAGCGCCTGGGTACCGCGGGACCAGCTGATGCGTCCGGTCTCGACGTCCCAGAACCAGGCGCCGAGACGGGCGCCGTTAAGCGCCGCCAGCAGTTGCGGGGCGTTCTCCCAGGTCTGTTCCGACTCCTGGGGATCGGCGGCGAGGATACGCGGAAGGCGGGGAAGACGAGGTGTAGTGGGCATCGATTACCAGACCTTTGGCGAATACGCTTCCTTGGTACTGGCCTGCCCGTTGCGGCGGGCGGCCTCAGGGGTTTCTCGCATGGCTGTCGAGCAGTGCCATAAAGGCTCTGGCTGCATTCGATAACGTTCGTTCCGTATGAAGAATGTAGCCTAGCTGGCGAGAGAGCTGTATGCCGGGCAAGCTGATGGAAGCCACCTGCTCGTCGAGCATGGTTCGCGGCAGCACGCTCCAGGCCAGGCCGATAGATACCATCATCTTGATGGTTTCCAGATAATTGGTGCTCATGGCGATGTTCGGCGTCAGGCCCCGGGCCTCGAACAGGCGCTGGACGATATGGTGGGTAAAGGTGTTGCCGCCAGGGAAAACCGCCGGGTGATGGGCGATATCTTCCAGACCGGCGGCAGCCTTGCGGGCCAGCGGATGCTCGGGGGCGACCACGAAATCCAGCGGGTCGTCCCAGACCGGCACCGCGCGCACCAGGCCATGGGGTTCCGGCGCCAGGGTGATGACCGCGATTTCCGCGCGACCATGAAGGATTTCCTCGTAGGCCACTTCCGAGTCGAGGAACTGGATATCCAGGGCTACGGCCGGGTACTGCCGGGTAAAGGCCCGCAGCAGCGGTGGCAGGCGGTGCAGGCCGATGTGATGGCTGGTCGCCAGGGTCAGGCGTCCGCTGACCTCGCCCGTCAGGTTGGTCAGGGCGCGGCGGGTATCGTCCAGCACGTTGATGATCTGGTAGGCCCGGGGCAGCAGGGCGCGGCCGGCCTCGGTCAGGCTGACCTCGCGGCCGAGGCGGTCGAACAGGCGAACGTCCAGTTGCTGTTCGAGGCCGGCGATGCGCTTGCTGATCGCCGGCTGGGTCAAGTGCAGGCGTTCGCCGGCCCCGGAAAAGCTGCCGGTTTCGGCAATCGCGATAAAGGCGTTGAGGTTGGCCAGGTCCATCTTTTCGGATTCCCTTTGGTTATCCAAAGCATAAAAATTATGAATTTGAGTTATCCAATCTAACCCCATACCATCAGCCGTACAAGCCAAGGGGTTATTGGCATAGAAAGACTGATGAGGAACGCCTGATGGCCGGCAAAACGCTTTACGACAAGCTCTGGGATTCGCATTTGGTCAAGCAGCGCGACGATGGCTCGGCGCTGATCTACATCGACCGTCACATCATCCACGAAGTGACCTCGCCGCAAGCCTTCGAAGGCCTGCGCCTGGCGAATCGCAAACCTTGGCGCATCGATGCCAACATCGCCACTCCCGACCACAACGTGCCGACCACGCCCGAGCGCAAGGGCGGCATCGACGCCATCGTCGACCAGGTGTCGCGCCTGCAGGTGCAGACCCTCGACGAGAACTGCGACGAGTACGGCATCACCGAATTCAAGATGAACGACGTGCGCCAGGGCATCGTCCACGTCATCAGCCCGGAGCAGGGCGCAACCCTGCCGGGCATGACCGTGGTCTGCGGTGACTCGCACACCTCGACCCACGGCGCCTTCGGTGCCCTGGCCCACGGCATCGGCACCTCCGAGGTCGAGCACGTGCTCGCCACCCAGTGCCTGGTCGCCAAGAAGATGAAGAACATGCTGGTGCGCGTCGAAGGCGTATTGCCGGTGGGCGTTACCGCCAAGGACATCGTCCTCGCCGTGATCGGCAAGATCGGCACTGCGGGCGGCAATGGCCATGCCATCGAGTTCGCCGGCAGCGCCATCCGCGACCTGTCCATCGAAGGCCGCATGACCATCTGCAACATGTCCATCGAGGCCGGCGCCCGTGTCGGCCTGGTGGCCACCGATGCGAAGACCGTCGAATACGTCAAGGGCCGCCCGTACGCGCCGAAGGGCGAGCAATGGGAACAGGCCGTCGAAGCCTGGAAAGACCTGGTTTCCGACGAAGACGCGGTGTTCGACACCGTGGTCGAGCTGGACGCTGCGCAGATCAAGCCGCAGGTCAGCTGGGGCACCTCCCCGGAAATGGTCCTGGCGGTCGATCAGCGCGTGCCGGATCCGGCTGCCGAGGCCGACCTGGTCAAGCGTGGCTCCATCGAGCGCGCCTTGAAATACATGGGCCTGAGCGCCAACCAGGCGATCACCGATATCCAGCTGGACCGCGTGTTCATCGGTTCCTGCACCAACTCGCGGATCGAAGACCTGCGCGCCGCGGCGGAAATCGCCAAGGGCCGCAAGGTGGCCGCGACCATCAAGCAGGCCATCGTGGTACCGGGCTCCGGCCTGGTGAAGGAGCAGGCCGAGAAGGAAGGCCTGGACAGGATCTTCCTCGAAGCCGGCTTCGAATGGCGTGAACCGGGCTGCTCCATGTGCCTGGCCATGAACCCGGACCGCCTGGAGAGCGGCGAGCACTGCGCGTCCACCTCCAACCGGAACTTCGAAGGTCGCCAGGGTGCCGGTGGTCGTACTCACCTGGTCAGCCCGGCCATGGCCGCCGCCGCCGCCGTTACCGGCCGTTTCATCGATGTACGCGAGTTGATCCAAGGGAGCGCAGCATGAAAGCCTTTACCCAGCACACCGGCCTCGTTGCCCCACTGGACCGTGCCAACGTCGACACCGACCAGATCATTCCCAAGCAGTTTTTGAAATCGATCAAGCGCACCGGGTTCGGTCCGAACCTGTTCGATGAATGGCGCTACCTGGATGTCGGCCAGCCGTACCAGGACAACAGCAAGCGTCCGAAAAACCCGGACTTCGTGCTCAACCACGACCGCTACCAGGGCGCCAGCGTGCTGCTGGCCCGTGAGAACTTCGGCTGCGGTTCGAGCCGCGAGCATGCCCCGTGGGCACTGGAAGAGTACGGTTTCCGCAGCATCATCGCGCCGAGCTATGCCGACATCTTCTTCAATAACAGCTTCAAGAACGGCCTGCTGCCGATCATCCTCAGCGACGCGGAAGTCGATGAACTGTTCAAGCAGGTCGAGGCCGCCCCGGGCTACCAGCTGACCATCGACCTGCAGGCGCAGACCGTGACCCGTCCCGACGGCAAGGTGCTGAACTTCGAGATCGACGCGTTCCGCAAGCACTGCCTGCTCAACGGCCTCGACGACATCGGCCTGACCCTGCAGGACAGCGATGCCATCGCCGCTTTCGAAGCCCGTCACCGCGCCAGCCAGCCATGGTTGTTCCGCGACGCCAAATGATGTGTTGAACCCATCGCTGGCAAGCCAGCTCCCACAGTTTCAGCGGTGCACGCGATCCCTGTGGGAGCTGGCTTGCCAGCGATAGGGCCCTGGAGACGAGAAGATGACCAGCAGCAGCCACAAGGACGTTGTCCAGCGCCAGTTCGGCGACCAGGCCAGCGCCTACCTCAGCAGTGCCGTGCACGCCCAGGGCACTGAATTCGCGTTGCTCCAGGCCGAGCTGGCCGGGCACCAACATGCCCGCGTCCTCGACCTGGGTTGCGGCGCCGGGCATGTCAGCTTTCACGTGGCGCCCCTGGTCGCCGAGGTGGTGGCCTATGACCTGTCGCAGCAGATGCTCGACGTGGTTGCCGCCAGCGCTGCCGACCGCGGCCTGGACAACATCGTCACCGAGCGCGGTACCGCCGAGCGCCTGCCGTTCGCCGACGCCTCGTTCGACTTCGTCTTCAGCCGCTACTCCGCGCATCACTGGAGCGACCTCGGCCTGGCCCTGCGCGAAGTGCGCCGGGTACTCAAGCCAGGTGGCGTGGCCGCCTTCGTCGATGTCATGTCGCCGGGCAGCCCGTTGCTGGATACCTACCTGCAGACCGTCGAAGTCCTCCGTGACACCAGCCACGTCCGCGACTATTCCGCCGCCGAATGGCTGCGCCAGGTCAGCGAGGCCGGCCTGCGCGTGCGCAGCCATGCCCGCCAGAGCCTGCGCCTGGAATGGACTTCCTGGGTCGAGCGCATGCGCACGCCGGAGGCCATGCGCGCCGCCATCCTGCAATTGCAGCAAGCGATGGGCGAAGAAGTACGGCAGTATTACCGGATCGAAGCCGATGGTTCCTTCAGTACCGATGTCCTGGTGCTCTGGGCCGAACGCTGAAATCCAGCAGATATTTACCGGCGCGCCACCTCGGCGCGCCGCTTGATTCGAGATAGAGGAAAGCATGAGCAAGCAGATTCTGATTCTCCCGGGTGACGGTATCGGTCCTGAAATCACCGCCGAGGCCGTCAAGGTGCTGGAGCTGGCCAACGACAAGTTCCAGCTCGGCTTCGCCCTGGAGCATGACGTGATCGGCGGCGCCGCCATCGACAAGCACGGCGTACCGCTGGCCGACGAGACCCTGGAGCGTGCACGCAAGGCCGACGCCGTGCTGCTGGGCGCCGTGGGCGGGCCGAAGTGGGACAAGATCGAGCGCGACATCCGTCCGGAGCGCGGCCTGCTGAAGATTCGTTCGCAACTGGGCCTGTTCGCCAACCTGCGCCCGGCGATCCTCTACCCGCAACTGGCCGACGCCTCGTCGCTCAAGCGTGAAATCGTCTCCGGCCTGGACATCCTGATCGTCCGCGAGCTGACCGGCGGTATCTACTTCGGCGCCCCGCGCGGCACCCGCGAGCTGGAAAACGGCGAGCGCCAGTCCTACGACACCCTGCCGTACAGCGAAAGCGAGATCCGCCGCATCGCCCGTGTCGGCTTCGACATGGCCCGGGTGCGCGGCAAGAAACTGTGCTCGGTGGACAAGGCCAACGTCCTGGCCTCCAGCCAGCTGTGGCGCGAAGTGGTCGAGGAAGTGGCCAAGGACTATCCGGACGTCGAACTCAGCCACATGTACGTCGACAACGCCGCCATGCAGCTGGTCCGCGCACCGAAGCAGTTCGACGTGATGGTCACCGACAACATGTTCGGCGACATCCTGTCGGATGAGGCTTCCATGCTCACCGGTTCCATCGGCATGCTGCCATCGGCCTCGCTGGATGCCCACAACAAGGGCATGTACGAGCCATGCCACGGCTCCGCGCCGGACATCGCCGGCCAGGGCATCGCCAACCCGCTGGCGACCATCCTCTCGGTATCGATGATGCTGCGCTACAGCTTCAACCAGCACGGCGCCGCCGATGCCATCGAGAAAGCGGTGAGCCTGGTCCTCGACCAGGGCCTGCGTACCGGCGACATCTGGTCCGAAGGTTGCACCAAGGTCGGTACGCAGCAAATGGGCGACGCAGTAGTCGCAGCGCTGCGGAATCTGTAATCTCTCTGGCCCGCTGCCGAAACCACAACAGGGCAGCGGCCCACTTTTAGCGAAGGTGTAGTTGCGATGAAACGTGTAGGTCTGATCGGTTGGCGCGGAATGGTCGGTTCCGTGCTCATGCAGCGGATGCTCGAGGAGCAGGATTTCGATCTCATCGAGCCGGTGTTCTTCACCACCTCCAACGTCGGTGGCCAGGGCCCTGCAGTGGGCAAGGACATTGCTCCGCTGAAGGATGCCTACAGCATCGACGAACTCAAGACCCTGGACGTGATCCTGACCTGCCAGGGCGGCGACTACACCAACGAAGTCTTCCCCAAGCTGCGCGAAGCCGGCTGGCAGGGCTACTGGATCGACGCCGCCTCGTCCCTGCGCATGCAGGATGACGCGGTCATCGTCCTCGACCCGGTCAACCGCAAGGTCATCGACCAGCAGCTCGATGCCGGTACCAAGAACTACATCGGCGGCAACTGCACCGTCAGCCTGATGCTGATGGGCCTGGGCGGCCTGTTCGAAGCCGGCCTGGTCGAGTGGATGAGCGCCATGACCTACCAGGCGGCCTCCGGCGCCGGCGCACAGAACATGCGCGAGCTGATCCGCCAGATGGGCGCGACCAACGCCGCCGTGGCCGATGACCTGGCCAACCCGGCCAGCGCCATCCTCGACATCGACCGCAAGGTCGCGGAAACCATGCGCAGCGATGCCTACCCGACCGAAAACTTCGGCGTACCGCTGGCCGGCAGCCTGATCCCGTGGATCGACAAGGAACTGCCGAACGGCCAGAGCCGCGAAGAGTGGAAGGCCCAGGCCGAGACCAACAAGATCCTCGGCCGCTTCAAGAGCCCGATCCCGGTGGACGGCATCTGCGTGCGTATCGGCGCCATGCGCTGCCACAGCCAGGCGCTGACCATCAAGCTGAACAAGGACGTGCCGCTGGCCGACATCGAAGGCCTGATCAGCCAGCACAACCCTTGGGTGAAACTGGTGCCGAACCAGCGCGAGATCAGCATCAAGGAGCTGACCCCGACCAACGTCACCGGCACCCTGAACATCCCGGTGGGTCGCCTGCGCAAGCTGAACATGGGCTCCCAGTACCTGGGCGCGTTCACCGTTGGCGACCAGTTGCTGTGGGGCGCCGCCGAGCCGCTGCGCCGCATGCTGCGGATCCTGCTGGAGCGTTGATCGCCTTGCGGTAACCGGAAAACCCGTGCTGGTGACAGCGCGGGTTTTTTGTTTTCGTACAAATCAAAGTAAAGTGCCGCTCCCCAGAATTCGCGGGGCCCGCAATCGCTGGCAAGCCAGCTCCCACAGGGACCGAGTACACCGCTAAACCTGTGGTTGACCGAAAAACCCAGGGGTTTGTGTCAGGCACAAATTCCATGATCAGCCCGTAACCCTGTGGGAGCTGGCTTGCCAGCGATGAGGCCCTCAAGGCCAGAGGAAATTCCAGATGACCCAACCCATCGACATCGCCGTGATCGGCGCCACCGGCACCGTCGGCGAAACCCTGGTGCAGATCCTCGAGGAACGCGATTTCCCGGTCGGCACCCTGTACCTGCTGGCCAGCAACGAATCCGCCGGCAGCGCCGTGAGCTTCCGCGGCAAGAACCTGCGCACCCGGGAAGTCGATGAGTTCGACTTCACGAAGGTTCGCCTGGCCTTCTTCGCCGCCGGCCCGGCCGTGACCCTGAGCTTCGCACCCCGCGCCCAGGCCGCTGGCTGCACGGTGATCGACCTGTCCGGCGCCTTGCCTGCCGAGCAGGCCCCCGCCGTGGTTCCCGAAGCCAACCCCCAGGTGCTGGACACCCTGAAAGCCCCGGCAACCCTGCACAGTCCAAGCGCCGCAGCCGTTGCCCTGGCCGTCGTGCTCGCGCCGCTGAAACACCTCGTCGACCTGCAGCGCGTCACCGTGACCGCCTGCCTCGCCGTGTCCGCCCAGGGGCGCGAAGCCGTCAGCGAGCTGGCCCGGCAGACTGCCGAACTGCTCAATGCCCGGCCGCTGGAGCCGCGGTTCTTCGACCGGCAGATAGCCTTCAACCTGCTTGCCCAGGTCGGCCCGAGCGACGAACAGGGGCATGGTGTGCTGGAGCGCCGCCTGGTTCGTGAGTTGCGTGAACTGCTCGACCTGCCTTTACTCAAGATTTCAGTCACCTGCGTTCAAGTCCCGGTGTTTTTTGGCGATAGCTACACTGTGAGCCTGAACGCCAGCGAAGCGGTGGACCTGGCGGCGGTGAACCAGGCGCTGGACACTGCGCCAGGTGTCGAGCTGGTGCAGGACGAAGGGGATTTCCCGACGCCGGTCGGCGATGCCGTGGGCCAGGACGTGGTGTATGTCGGGCGGGTGCGTGGCGGAATCGACGAGCCGCAGCAACTGGACCTCTGGCTGACCACCGACAACGTGCGCAAGGGTGCCGCTTTGAATGCCGTGCAACTGGCTGAATTGTTGATAAAAGACCTTGTGTAAAAGATACTTGGCGACACTTTGCATAGTGACCATTAACGTTCGCACGCAAGTTGCCTAGCGGTTCGGTAATAAGCCTCACGGCGGTTCTTCAGTTCTTCTCGGTTCCCGGGACGCTTCAAAACAAAGGATGAGGTCATGCTTCGAATTCGCAAACTGGTATTAGCAATAGCCGCAGCGTCGGCGCTGTCTTCCGGTATGGCGCATGCCCTCGGGCTTGGCGAACTGACCCTCAAGTCAGCGCAGAACCAGCCCCTCGATGCCGAGATCGAACTACTCGACGTGCGTGACCTGAGCGCCGCCGACGTCCAGCCGAGCCTGGCTCCGGCGGAAGAATTCGCCAAGGCCGGCGTCGAGCGCCCGGCGTTCCTCAACGACCTGACCTTCACCCCGGTGCTCAACCCGGCAGGCAAGAGCGTGCTGAAAGTCACCTCCAGCCAGCCGCTGCCAGAGCCGATGGTCAAGTTCCTGGTCCAGGTGATGTGGCCGCAAGGCCGTCTGCTGCGCGACTACAGCGTATTGCTCGACCCTTCCCGGTTCTCCCCGCAGGCGGCCCAGGCCGCTGCCGGCGTGACGCCGGCGGTCAGCGCTCCGGCCAATTACACCACGGTGCGCCGCGACACCCTCTGGGAGATCGCCGCGCGTTCGCGCCAGGGTGGCTCAGTGCAGCAGGCCATGCTGGCGATCCAGGCATTGAATCCGGACGCCTTCATCAACGGCAACATCAACCAGTTAAAGACCGGCCAGGTCCTGCGCATGCCGGACCAACAGCAGATCCAGGCCATTCCCCAGGCCCAGGCCTTGAAAGAGGTCAACGAACAGAACATTGCATGGCGCGAAGGCCGCCGCCTTGGCCCCCAGGCCCGCCAGCTCGACGCCACCCGCCGCAACGCCGCCCAGCCCGCGCCGTCGCGCATTGCCCAGCAGGACAACCTGAAACTGGTTGCCGCCGGAAACGACAAGGCGCTGAGCGACAAGCTCGCGACGACCCAGGAAAACCTCGATGCCAGCCGTCGTGAAAGCGATGAGCTGAAAAGTCGCGTCTCCGATCTGCAAAGCCAGCTGGACAAGCTGCAACGGCTGATCGACCTGAAGAACGACCAGCTCGCCCGCCTCGAAGCCCAGGGCAGCGCCCCGGCCGCCCGGTGGCCGCAGCGCCGGTGATCGACGCGCAACTGCAGGCCAATCCGGCCCCGGCCGCCGAGCCGGTGGTGACTCCGCCTCCGGCAGCGGTCGATACCGCCCCCGAGCAGGACACCGCGCCTGCCGATGCCCAGGCGGCGGGGCAGGGCAGCACGGCGCTCGACGGCATTCTTGGCAACCCGCTGCTGCTGGCGCTGATCGCCGGCTCGGCGCTGCTGGTGCTGCTGCTCTTGCTGCTGTTGCTGGCACGCAAGCGCAAGGCCCGGCAGGAAGCCGAAAAACATATGCGCATGGCCCGTGCACTGGCCGAAGAAAACGAACTGGGTCTTGACCGCGAGCTGCCGCAAAGCAGTTTCGACGGCCTCGATGTGGTGCCGCCGACCGTCACCCTGGCGCCGGCCGTGGTCGCAGCCTCCGCCGCTGCCGCCACCGCCGCCGAGCAGGTCAGCGAGCCGCGGGTCGCCGAGCCCGAGCCGCAGCCGAAAGCCGATCCGTTCATGGCCGAGATCGACGACTGCATCGCCCACGGCCGCCTGATGCAGGCTTCCAACCTGCTGGAGCCAGCGGTGGAGAAATTCCCGCAGCGCAGCGACCTGCGCCTCAAGCTGATGGAGGTCTATGCCCATCAGGGCGACCGTACCGGCTTCGTCATGCAGGAGCGCCAGCTCCAGGCCAATCCGCAGAACCTGGCGGCGGTCGAATCGCTCAAGAGCCGTTTCCCCAACATGCTCGCCGTGGCTGCGGTCGCTGCTGCAGCGGCTGGCGGTGCAGCCGTGGCCAGTGGCCTGGACGAAAAGTTCGTCGAAGAACTGATGTCGGAAGAGCCGCAGCCCGAGTCGGATGACCTGCCTGCCGATGATGACCTCGACAGCGCCTTCGACCTGAGCCTCGACGATCTGGACGGCCTGGACCTGGAAGCCCCGGCCGACCAGGCTGCGGTACAGGCCAGCGAGCAGGTACAGGAGCCGGTACAAGAGCAAGCGTCAGCCGAGCCGCCGTCGCTGGACGACCTGGATTTCGACACCCTGCTGCAGGACAACCCGGAAGCACCCCGCGCCGAGGCTCCACAGCCCGAGGCGGATGCCGACGCATTCGCCGACCTGGACTTCGACAGCCTGCTGGAAGAGCAGACGGCCGCCCAGGCTGCTGCAAGTGCGCCGCAAGCCGACCCGAGCCGGAGCCGCCGGTGGTAGACGACCTGGACTTCGACAGCCTGCTGCAGGAGCACACCGCTGCCCAGGCCGTCGAACCGCAGCCGGAAGCCGAGCAGGCAGCAGAACCCGAGCAGGAACAACCTGTCGCCAGCGATGACGATGTGGATTTCGACGCCCTGTTCCAGTACTACGCCGCTACCGAACCGCAAGCGCAGCCTGAAGTGGAATCCGGACTGACTGCCAGCGCCGACGATATCGACTTCGATGCCTTGCTCGACGAGCACACCAAGGCGCAGTCCGACACCAGCGCCGACCTGGCCGACTTCGACCTCAGCGTCCCGGATGAAACCCCGACCGTCGCTACCGAAAATCGCCCGCCGCTGGATATCGAAGCGGAACTGGCGGCCTTCGACAACGACCTGGGCCTTGAGGCCGACCTGCCGCCGCTGGAGCTGCCGGACGACTTCGACCTGTCCCTGCCGGGCGAGGACGATACCGCGTCGAAGAACTTCGCCGCCGAGCTGGATAACGTCAACGCCGAACTGGACAAGCTCTCCGCCAGTCTGGAAACGCCGTCGCTGGAACCGCACTTCACCGCCGAGGACGCCGCCAGCCTGCCGGACGAAGGCGACTTTGATTACCTGGCCGGCACCGACGAGGTCGCCACCAAGCTCGACCTGGCCCGGGCCTACATCGACATGGGTGACCATGACGGCGCCCGCGACATCCTCGACGAGGTCAACAAGGAGGGCGACCAGGCCCAGCGCCGCGAAGCCGCCGAGTTGCGCTCGAAGCTGGCCTGATCCGCCAGGCAGTACCACCAACGGCAGCCCTCGTGGCTGCCGTTGTCGTTATAATCCGCGCCATTGCGTAACCGACAGGCTGTTATTCCCTTGGAAATCATCGATACCGCGGCGTCCGAAGTGGCCGCCGAAGGCTTTTACCGAATCGCCCTGGGCGTTGAATACAAAGGCACCCGCTATCGCGGCTGGCAGCGCCAGGGCGATGGCGTGCTCAGCGTGCAACAGACCCTCGAGGAAGCCCTGTCGAAAGTGGCCGCCGAGCCGATCACCGTGCAATGCGCCGGGCGTACCGATGCCGGCGTGCATGCCAGCGGCCAGGTCGTGCACTTCGATACCCGCGCCATCCGCGACGCCAAGGCCTGGACCATGGGCGCCAACAGCCATCTGCCCCACGACATCAGCGTGTCCTGGGCCGAGCGGATGCCGGCGCATTTCCATGCGCGCTTCAAGGCGTTCGCCCGGCGCTATCGCTATGTGATCTACAACGACCAGATCCGCCCGGCGCACCTTGGCGACCAGGTCACCTGGAACCATCGTCCGCTGGACGTCGAGCGCATGGCCGAGGCGGCGCGCTGCCTGTTGGGTACCCATGACTTCAGTGCCTTCCGCGCCGGCCAGTGCCAGGCCAAGTCGCCGATCAAGACCATCCACCATCTGCGGGTCACCCGCCACGGCAAGATGATCGTCCTGGATATCCGTGCCAGCGCATTCCTCCACCATATGGTGCGCAATATCGCCGGGGTGCTGATGACCATCGGTGCCGGCGAGCGCCCGGTTGAGTGGGCGGCGCAGATCCTTGCCAGCCTCGACCGCCGGCAGGCCGCGGCCACCGCCCATCCGTTCGGCCTCTACCTGGTACAGGTGGAATACCCGGAGGAGTTCGTCCTGCCCGAGCGTTTCATCGGCCCGCATTTCCTCACCGGTTTCGAGTTTCCAACGGCTGACGACCCGACGGTCATTTGCTAACATCCGGGACTTTCGCCCTCTGGAGATTCGCTGCCCATGTCTGCCGTTCGCAGCAAGATCTGCGGTATTACCCGCGTGGAAGACGCGCTGGCCGCAGCCCAGGCGGGGGCCGACGCCATCGGCCTGGTGTTCTACGCCAAGAGCCCGCGGGCGGTAAGCGTGCAGCAGGCGCGGGAGATCATCGCCGCGCTGCCGCCGTTCGTCACCACCGTCGGCCTGTTCGTCAACGCCAGCCGTTGCGAGCTCAACGAGATTCTCGAAGCGGTGCCGCTGGACCTGCTGCAGTTCCATGGCGACGAAACCCCGGAAGCGTGCGACGGCTACCACCGCCCGTGGATCAAGGCCCTGCGCGTGCGTGCCGGGGATGACCTGGAAGCCGAATGCAAGCGCTACGCCCGGGCCAGCGGCATCCTGCTCGACACCTATGTGGCCGGCGTGCCTGGCGGCACCGGCGAAGCCTTCGACTGGACGCTGGTGCCCGGGCACCTGAGCAAGCCGATCATCCTCGCCGGCGGCCTGAATCCGCACAACGTCGGCGCGGCGATCGCCCAGGTGCGGCCGTATGCGGTGGATGTCAGCGGAGGCGTTGAGCAGGCCAAGGGCATCAAGGACGCGGCGCGCATCGACGCCTTCCTCGATGCGGTACGCCGCGCGTGATGCGTGCCGATGTGACGACGGCCGGCAAGGCATCGTCCATAACTTTCGCAGCCCAGTGCTGCCAGGCCAGGCCTTTGGGCCGGCCATACGAATCGACGAGCGGTCGCATGCCGTCCGGGCCAGCGCTTTCGGCGCGCCCACGGCTGCGGCCGGTGTTTCCGAAGCATTTTTGAAGCTCAAGGGCATACGCGCGATCCGGCACTCAATGCCTGCCGGTCGCCGCTACTGGAGAAATAAAGCATGAGCAACTGGTTAGTAGACAAACTGATTCCATCGATCATGCGTTCCGAGGTGAAGAAGAGTTCGGTTCCCGAAGGTCTGTGGCACAAATGCCCGTCCTGCGAAGCCGTGCTTTACCGCCCGGAACTGGAAAAGACCCTGGACGTCTGCCCCAAGTGCAACCATCACATGCGCATCGGCGCGCGTACCCGCCTGAACATCTTCCTCGACCCTGAAGGCCGCAACGAGCTGGGCGCCGAGCTCGAGCCGGTGGACCGCCTGAAATTCCGCGATGGCAAGAAGTACAAGGACCGCCTGGCCGCCGCGCAGAAGCAGATCGGCGAGAAAGATGCGCTGATCTCCATGAGCGGCACCCTGATGGGCATGCCGATCGTGGTCAGCGCCTTCGAATTCTCCTTCATGGGCGGCTCGATGGGCGCCGTGGTCGGCGAGCGTTTCGTCCGCGCTGCCAATTACGCCCTGGAAAACCGCTGCCCGATGGTCTGCTTCTCGGCCTCCGGCGGTGCACGCATGCAGGAAGCGCTGATCTCCCTGATGCAGATGGCCAAGACCTCCGCCGCCCTGGCGCGCCTGCGCGAAGAAGGCATCCCCTTCATCTCGGTACTGACCGACCCGGTCTACGGCGGCGTTTCCGCCAGCCTGGCGATGCTCGGCGACGTCATCGTCGGTGAGCCGAAGGCCCTGATCGGCTTCGCCGGCCCGCGGGTAATCGAGCAGACCGTGCGCGAGAAACTGCCGGAAGGCTTCCAGCGCAGCGAGTTCCTCCTGGAACACGGCGCCATCGACCTGATCATCCACCGCGCCGAACTGCGTCCGCGCCTGGCGAAGATCCTCGCGCAGATGACCGGCCAGCCGTCGCCGAAGTACGTACCTTCGGCGGTTGACGCGGTAGTCGTGCCACCGGCGCCTGCCACCGTATGACCCAACGTACCCTTGGCGAATGGCTCGCCTACCTTGAGCAGTTGCACCCTTCGGCCATCGACATGGGCCTGGAGCGCTCCCGCGAGGTAGCGACCCGGCTCGGGCTGGGCAAGCCGGCGCCTCGGGTGGTGACTGTCACCGGCACCAACGGCAAGGGTTCGACCTGCGCCTTCATCGCCGCGCTGCTCAAGGCGCAGGGGCTGAAGGTGGGGGTCTACAGCTCGCCGCACCTGCTGCGCTACAACGAGCGGGTGCAGCTCGACGGCGTCGAGGCCAGCGATGAGCAACTGTGCCAGGCCTTCGCCGCCGTCGAAGCGGCCCGCGGTGAAATTTCCCTGACCTATTTCGAAATGGGCACCCTGGCGGCCTTCTGGCTGTTCAGTCGCTCGGCGCTGGACGCCGTGGTCCTCGAAGTGGGCCTGGGCGGGCGCCTGGACGCGGTCAACCTGGTGGATGCGGACCTTGCCGTGGTCACCAGCATCGGTGTCGACCATGCCGACTGGCTGGGCAACACCCGTGAGTCCGTGGCCTTCGAGAAGGCCGGATCTTCCGCCAGGACCGCCCGGCGCTGTGCGGCGACCTGAACCCGCCGCAACCGCTGCTGGACAAGGCCCGTGAGCTGAACTGCCCGTTCTTCCTGCGCGGGCGTGATTTCGACCTGGCCTACACCGAGCAGTGCTGGCAATGGCGCGGTGTCGATGCTCGCGGTAGCGACGTCGAGTTGCACGACCTGCCGCTGCTGGACCTGCCGATGGAGAACGCCGCGCTTGCCCTGCAGGCCTATCTGCTGCTGGATCTGCCGTGGGATGCCGCGGTGGTTGCCAGGGCCTTGCAGGAGGCGCGCATCGTCGGGCGCCTGGACCGTCGCCAGTTCGACTGGAACGGCAAGCGCCTGAATATCCTGCTCGACGTAGGCCACAACCCGCATGCTGCCGAATACCTGGCCGAGCGCCTGGCGGCGCGTCCGGTCGCGGGCAAGCGCCTGGCGGTGTTCGGCCTGCTCAACGACAAGGACCTGGGTGGTGTGATCGAGCCGCTGCTGGCGCATGTTCGTCATTGGGCCGTGGCTACACTGGATACAGCGCGCAGCCGTCCGGCCGCCGAGTTGCAAGCGGCACTGGAGAACCTTGGTGCAGCGGTGCAGTCCTATTCCAGCGTTGCACAGGCCCTGGAGGGGCAGTGCGCGCAGGCGACGGCGGATGACGAGATCCTGCTGTTCGGATCATTTTTCTGTGTCGGCGAAGCCCTGGAGTGGCTGGGCCGGCAGGCCATGGAGGACTGAGCCAATGGCGGGGCTGGACAAGGTCATGAAACAACGCATGGTCGGGGCACTGGTGCTGGTGGCCCTGGCAGTCATCTTCCTGCCGATGCTGTTCACCAAGCAGGACGAACTGCGCCAGGTCAAGGTCGAGGCACCTGCGGCCCCTGCCGTACCGGCGCTGCCGCAGGTGCAGGTCGAACCGGTACAGGTACCCGAGCCCCAGGTGATTGCGGACGAGAGCGTCGCCGACCAGCCGCAGACGGCGCCGGCTACGCCGATCGCCCCGGTCCAGCAGGCGCCGGTCCAGCAGCCGGTTGTCCAGCAGGAAGCAGCGAAGCCGAGCACACCGGTACCGACCCCGCAGCCTGCGGCCAAGCCTGCTCCTGTTCCTGCTCCGGCAGTCGCGGCGGCCCCGGCTGCGGCCAAACCGGCAACGCAAACGCCGGCGCCAACCCAGGCCAGCGCCAGCAAGGTCGACCCGAATGGCCTGCCGGTCAGCTGGTCGGTGCAACTGGCCAGCCTGTCCAACCGGGCCAGCGCCGACACCCTGCAGAAAACCCTGCGCAGCCAGGGCTATAACGCCTATATCCGTTCTGCCGACGGCATGAACCGGGTGTTCGTCGGCCCGGTCATCGAGCGTGCCGAAGCCGAACGCCTGCGCGATGTCATCAGCCGCCAGCAGAAGCTCAAGGGCTTCGTTGTCCGTTTCCAGCCCGAACGTGGCTGAAATCTGCCGTCCAGCGCCTGCGCCGGACGGCAAATCACTGCTTACCCATAGTCCTGCGCTCTGGTAAAATGCGCCGCCTCAACCGTTCGCAGGCAACACCGTGGCATTTACCTGGGTCGACTGGGCGATTCTCGCGATCATCGCCATTTCTTCGCTGATCAGTCTCAAGCGCGGCTTCGTCAAGGAAGCTCTGTCCCTGCTCACCTGGATCGTCGCCGGTGCGGTGGCGTGGATGTTCGGCGGCTCCGCCGCGCAGTACCTCGAGAGCTATATCCAGACGCCGTCCGCCCGGGTCATCGGTGGTTGCGCCATCGTTTTCGTCGCCACCCTGCTGGTGGGGGCGATGATCAATTTTCTGCTCGGCGAGCTGATTCGGGTCACCGGGCTGTCCGGGACCGATCGCTTCCTCGGCATGGCCTTCGGTGCCGCCCGTGGGGCATTGCTCGTCGTGGTGGCCGTCGGGCTGTTGAGCCTGGGGCCGGTACAACAGGATCCATGGTGGCAGGAGTCGCGGCTCTTGCCACAATTTCTATTGGTGGCTGACTGGTCGAAGAACCTCATCCTGGGGTTGACCAGCCAGTGGCTAGCCAGCGGAATCAGCGCTCCCGCTGATCTGCCGTTCAAGGAACAGCTCCTGGGGCCAAAAGCTCCGTGAGCACCGTTCAGTCCAGTTTCATTAAGTAGGGGTTGCGTCGCATGTGTGGCATCGTCGGTATCGTCGGTAAGTCGAACGTCAATCAGGCGCTGTATGACGCGCTTACGGTCCTCCAGCACCGCGGCCAGGACGCTGCCGGTATCGTGACCAGCCATGATGGCCGGTTATTCCTGCGCAAGGACAACGGCCTGGTCCGTGACGTCTTCCAGCAGCGCCATATGCAGCGCCTGGTCGGCCACATGGGCATCGGCCACGTGCGCTACCCAACCGCGGGCAGCTCGACCTCGGCCGAGGCCCAGCCGTTCTACGTCAACTCGCCGTACGGCATCACCCTGGCGCACAACGGCAACCTGACCAACGTCGAGCAGCTGGCCAAGGAGATCTACGAGTCCGACCTGCGCCACGTCAACACCAACTCCGACTCGGAAGTCCTGCTCAACGTCTTCGCCCATGAACTGGCGGTGCGCGGCAAGCTGCAACCCACCGAGGAAGACGTGTTCGCCGCGGTCACCGACGTGCACAACCGCTGCGTCGGCGGCTACGCGGTGGTGGCCATGATCACCGGCTACGGCATCGTCGGCTTCCGTGACCCCAACGGCATCCGCCCGATCGTCTTCGGCCAGCGTCACACCGACGAAGGCGTCGAGTACATGATCGCCTCGGAAAGCGTCTCGCTGGACGTGCTCGGCTTCACCCTGATCCGCGACCTGGCACCGGGCGAAGCGGTGTACATCACCGAGGAAGGCAAGCTGCACACCCGTCAGTGCGCGACCAACCCGAAACTCTCGCCGTGCATCTTCGAACACGTCTACCTGGCCCGCCCCGACTCCATCATCGATGGCGTCTCGGTGTACAAGGCGCGCCTGCGCATGGGCGAGAAGCTGGCCGAGAAGATCCAGCGCGAGCGTCCCGACCACGACATCGACGTGGTCATTCCGATCCCGGACACCAGCCGCACCGCGGCCCTGGAGCTGGCCAACCACCTGGGCGTGAAGTTCCGCGAAGGTTTCGTCAAGAACCGCTACATCGGCCGCACCTTCATCATGCCGGGCCAGGCCGCGCGGAAAAAATCCGTACGCCAGAAGCTCAACGCCATCGAGCTGGAGTTCCGCGGCAAGAACGTGATGCTGGTGGACGACTCCATCGTGCGCGGCACCACCTGCAAGCAGATCATCCAGATGGCCCGCGAAGCCGGCGCCAAGAACGTCTACTTCTGCTCCGCGGCCCCGGCCGTGCGCTTCCCCAACGTCTACGGCATCGACATGCCGAGCGCCCACGAGCTGATCGCTCACAACCGCAGCACCCAGGATGTCGCCGACCTGATCGGCGCCGACTGGCTGGTCTACCAGGACCTGCCTGACCTGATCGAAGCGGTTGGCGGCGGCAAGATCAAGATCGAGCACTTCGACTGCGCGGTATTCGACGGCCAGTACGTCACCGGCGACGTCGACGCAGCCTACCTGGAACGCATCGAGCGGGCCCGCAACGACCTCGCGAAAGCCAAGAACCAGGCGGTCAGCGCGATCATCGACCTTCACAACAACTGATATAGGAGCAACGGCATGACACAGGAATGGGATGCCGGGCGCCTGGACAGCGACCTCGACGGGGTCGCTTTCGATACGCTGGCGGTACGCGCCGGCCAGCATCGCACGCCGGAAGGTGAGCACAGCGATCCGCTGTTCTTCACCTCCAGCTACGTGTTCCGTACCGCGGCCGATGCCGCGGCGCGGTTCGCCGGCGAGGTTCCAGGCAACGTCTATTCGCGTTACACCAACCCTACCGTACGGGCTTTCGAGGAGCGCATCGCCGCCCTGGAAGGCGCCGAGCAGGCGGTCGCCACCTCCACTGGCATGGCGGCGATCCTCGCCACGGTGATGTCGTTCTGCAGCGCCGGCGACCATGTGCTGGTTTCGCAGAGCGTGTTCGGCTCGACCATCAGCCTGTTCGAGAAATACTTCAAGCGCTTCGGCATCCAGGTGGACTACGTGCCGCTGGCCGACCTGGGCGCGTGGGAACAGGCGTTCAAGGCCAACACCAAGCTGCTCTTTGTCGAGTCGCCATCGAATCCGCTCGCCGAACTGGTGGATATCGCCGCGCTGGCGGAAATCGCCCACGCCAAGGGCGCCCAGCTGGTTGTGGATAACTGCTTCAGCACCCCGGCGCTGCAGCAGCCGCTGGAACTGGGTGCGGACATCGTCATGCACTCGGCGACCAAGTTCATCGACGGCCAGGGCCGTTGCATGGGCGGCGTGGTCGCCGGTCGCAGCGAGCAGATGAAGGAAGTGGTCGGTTTCATCCGTACCGCTGGCCCTTCGCTGAGCCCGTTCAACGCCTGGATCTTCCTCAAGGGCCTCGAAACCCTGAACCTGCGCATGCGCGCCCACTGCGCCAATGCCCAGGCACTGGCCGAATGGCTGGAGCAGCAGGACGGTATCGAGAAAGTGCACTACGCCGGCCTGCCAAGCCATCCGCAGCACGAACTGGCCAAGCGCCAGATGAAGGGCTTCGGTGCAGTGGTGAGCTTCGAGGTCAAGGGCGGCAAGGAGGGCGCCTGGCGCTTCATCGACGCCACCCGGCTGATCTCGATCACCGCCAACCTCGGTGACGCCAAGACCACCATCACCCACCCGGGCACCACCTCCCACGGCCGTCTGTCGCCGCAGGAGCGTGAAGCGGCCGGGATCCGCGACAGCCTGATCCGTGTCGCGGTGGGCCTGGAAGACGTGGCCGACCTCAAGGCCGACCTCGCCCGTGGCCTGGCGGCGCTGTGATCGACTGGTCGGTTGCCGAGCGAAGCCATAACGGTCGCGTGGCGCTGGTCACCGGCGCTGCCCGCGGCATCGGCCTGGGCATCGCCGCCTGGCTGATCGCCGAGGGCTGGCAGGTAGTCCTCACCGACCTTGACCGCGTGCGCGGGGCCAAGGTCGCCAAGGTGCTGGGCGACAACGCCTGGTTCGTCGGCATGGATGTGTCCGACGAAGTCCAGGTGACCCTCGCCGTGGCTGAAGTCCTCGGCCAGTTCGGCCGCCTCGATGCACTGGTGTGCAACGCGGCGATCGCCGATCCGCACAACACCACCCTCGAAAGCCTCAGCCTCGCCCACTGGAACCGCGTTATGGCGGTCAACCTGAGCGGGCCGATGCTGTTGGCCAAGCATTGCGCGCCTTACCTGCGTGCGCACTGCGGGGCCATCGTCAACCTGACCTCGACCCGTGCCCGCCAGTCCGAGCCGGATACCGAGGCCTATGCGGCGAGCAAGGGTGGCCTGCTGGCGCTGACCCATGCCCTGGCGATGAGCCTGGGCCCGGAGATCCGCGTCAACGCCGTCAGCCCCGGCTGGATCGATGCCCGTGATCCTTCCGCGCGGCGTGCCGAGCCCCTCAGCGACGCCGACCATGCCCAGCATCCGGCGGGCAGGGTGGGGACGGTGGAGGACGTGGCGGCGGCAGTGGCCTGGCTGCTGTCGAAGAATGCCGGGTTCGTGACCGGGCAGGAGTTCATCGTCGACGGTGGCATGACGCGGAAGATGATTTACCAGTGACAGCCGCTTGAGGAATCGCAGGTTTGTGCTACCGCCTGAGGTTGGGGCGGTGGAGGAGGGAATGAGCTTTTTTGTCCTTTTTGAAAAAAACTTCAATGGGGCTATTGACTTAGGTTCGTTACCTGCGTAAATTTCGCGGCCTCAGCGAAGCAAACGTAACAAAGCAGAAACACAGCGAAAGCAGTGATGATGCAAGAAAGTTAGGTTTGATGAGTTTGGGTGATTAGCTCAGCCGGGAGAGCATCTGCCTTACAAGCAGAGGGTCGGCGGTTCGATCCCGTCATCACCCACCACTTCCTGAGAAGTTCCTGACCCGGATCGCTTCGAAAGAAACGGTCTACCAGAGAGGAACAGGACGCAAGTCCACATCGCGCAGCGGTAGTTCAGTCGGTTAGAATACCGGCCTGTCACGCCGGGGGTCGCGGGTTCGAGTCCCGTCCGCTGCGCCACTTTTCTCCAGATCGGTTCATGACCGGTTTGAGGTCCGAAGGTACCGAAGCCTTCAGGCCAGATCCCAGTTTCAAGCAGGCGAAAGCCTGTGCGATACGCAGCGGTAGTTCAGTCGGTTAGAATACCGGCCTGTCACGCCGGGGGTCGCGGGTTCGAGTCCCGTCCGCTGCGCCATATCCGCCTCGAGGCCCTTGAACTCCTCGAAGCAAAACGAAGAAAGCGACCTCCGGGTCGCTTTTTTCGTTTCTGGCGTTTCTGTTTTACCTTTCGGGCCCTATCGCTGGCAAGCCAGCTCCCACAAACCTGTGGGAGCTGGCTTGTCGGACCGCCGAACCGCAGCGATAGGGCCTCCAAGTCATGCCTGTCGGCAGATGCGACTAATTATTTCCACATGCCATCCGTTCTTCTGGGAGACAAGCCCGGCCGCTGTCATGGCCGGGGCGTGCACCTACAGGAAAACGAAAAATGGGCATCGAACGCGACGCATCCGGCCTGACCCTGTTCTGCCTGCCTTATTCCGGCGCCAGCGCCACCTGCTACAGCCCATGGAAGCACAAGCTGCCTGCCTGGCTGAGCATTCGCCCGCTGGAGCTGCCCGGCCGCGGCATGCGCATGGACGAACCGCTGCACACCGATATGGCCGCCCTGGCCAGGCTGCTGGCCGACGAAATCGCCGTCGAGCTGGACCGCCCCTACGCATTGTTCGGCCATAGCCTTGGCGGCCTGCTGGCCTTCGAGCTGGCCCATGTGCTGCGCGAGCGCGGCCTGCCGCAACCCTTGTGCCTGTTCGCTTCGGCCACCGCCGGCCCGTCCCGTCGCGATGTCAGCGAGTACGCCCGCGAAAAGACCGACGCCGAACTGATCGATCGTTTGCGCGAACTCGGCGGCACCAGCGAAGGCGTATTGGCCAACCAGGAACTGCTGGAGCTGATCCTGCCGATCCTGCGTGCCGACTTCCTGCTCTGCGGCAGCTTCAATCATGGCCAGCGCGAGCCGCTGGACCTGTCGATCCATGTATTCGGCGGCAAGCGCGACACGGTCAAGGTCGAGGAACTGCTGGACTGGCAGGAGGATACCTGCACCGGCTTTTCCCTCGATATGTTCGAAGGCCATCACTTTTACCTGATCGACGAACAGGCCCAATTGCTCCGGCAGATCCGCCGCTACGCCGAAGAGCACCTGTCCCGCTGGCGCAATCGTGCCGGGCGCCAGCCCGCCCAGGCCGCCGGCTGAGCCAACGCGACAGCACGCGTCGGCTCGGCCGGCGCGTTTTCTTTTCGTCACCCGCCCCCTTTTTTGCCAAGCCCGAATTCAAGCAGGAACACTCCATGGACGCGTTCGAACTCCCCGTCACCCTGGCCCAGTCCCTCCAACGCCGTGCCGCGCAGACGCCGGATCGACTGGCCCTGCGCTTTCTGTCCGACGAACAGGACCAGGGCAGCGTGCTGACCTACCGTGATCTCGACCAGCGTGCCCGCACCATCGCTGCCGCCCTGCAAGGCCAGGCGCAAGCGGGCGACCGCGCCATCCTGCTGTTCCCCAGCGGCCCGGACTACGTCGCCGCCTTCTACGGCTGCCTGTATGCCGGCATCATCGCCGTTCCGGCCTATCCACCGGAGTCCAACCGCCGCCACCATCAGGAGCGCCTGCTGTCGATCATCGCCGACGCCGAGCCGGCCCTGGTGCTGACCGCCGCCGCGCTGCGCGACAGCCTGCTGGAAGTCGAAGCGCTGGCTGCCGAAGGCGCCCCGGCGCTGCTCTGCGTCGATACCCTGGAACACACCGACACCTGGGTCGCCCCGGAATTGACCGGCGACCATATCGCGTTCCTGCAATACACCTCCGGCTCCACCGCGTTGCCCAAGGGCGTGCAGGTCAGCCATGGCAACCTGGTCGCCAACGAACAGCTCATCCGTCACGGTTTCGGCATCGATATCAACCCGGACGACGTGATCGTCAGCTGGCTGCCGCTGTACCACGACATGGGCCTGATCGGCGGCCTTCTGCAGCCGATCTTCAGCGGCGTGCCCTGCGTGCTGATGTCCCCGGCCTATTTCCTGACCCGCCCGCTGCGCTGGCTCGAGGCGATCAGCGAGTACAAAGGCACCATCAGCGGCGGCCCGGACTTCGCCTACCAGTTGTGCGCCGCCCGGGTCAGCGAGACGGCCCTGGCCCGGCTCGACCTCAGCGGCTGGCGCGTCGCCTATTCCGGCTCCGAGCCGATCCGCCTTGATAGCCTGGAGGCCTTCGCCGAGAAGTTCGCCGCCTGCGGTTTCGACGCCAGCAGCTTCTTCGCGTCCTATGGCCTGGCCGAAGCCACTCTGTTCGTCGCCGGTGGCAAGCGCGGCCAGGGCATCCCGCACCTGCGCCTCGACGAGCAGGAGCTGGCGCGCAATATCGCCAGGGCGGGGCAGGGCAGCCCGGTGATGAGCTGCGGTACCAGCCAGCCGGAACACGCCGTGCTGATCGCCGATCCGCAAAGCCTGGACAGGCTTGACGAGAACCAGGTCGGTGAAGTCTGGGCCAGCGGCCCGAGCATCGCCCATGGCTACTGGCGCAACCCGCAAGCCACGGCGAAAACCTTCGTCCAGCACGACAGCCAGACCTGGCTGCGTACCGGCGATCTCGGCTTCATGCGCGACGGCGAGCTGTATATCACGGGGCGTCTCAAGGACATGCTGATCGTCCGCGGCCAGAATATTTATCCACAGGACATCGAGCAGACCATCGAGCGCGAGGTCGAGGTGGTGCGCAAGGGCCGGGTCGCTGCCTTCGCCGTCAACCAGGACGGTATCGAAGGCATCGGCATCGCTGCGGAAATCGGCCGCAGCGTGCAGAAGAACGTGCCCGCCGAAGACCTGATCCGTACCCTGCGCGAAACCGTCGCCGACGCTTATCAACAGGCTCCGGCCGTCGTCGTGCTGCTCAACCCGGGCGCACTGCCGAAGACGTCCAGCGGCAAGCTGCAACGCTCGGCCTGCCGCACCCGCCTGGCCGACGGCAGCCTCGACAGCTACGCGGTGTTCCCGCACATCGGTGCCAAGGCCAGCGACACCGCCCTGGCCCGGTCCAACCTCGGTGAACTGGTCGCGCGCACCTGGCGCGAACACCTGCAAGTGGACGACATTGCTGCCGACGACCATTTCTTCCTGCTCGGCGGCAACTCCATCCTCGCCACCCAAGTGATCGCCAGCCTGCGTGACGCCCTGGACATCGAGCTGAACCTGCGCCTGCTGTTCGAAGCGCCGACCCTGCAAGGCTTCGTCGCTGCCATCGAAGGCGCCCGGTCGGGGGCGCAAGCCCAGGACGGCATCGCCCGTCTGGCCGGTGACGAAGGCCTGCCCCAGTCTCTCGCCCAGAACCGCCTGTGGTTCACCTGGCAACTGGATCCGCAGAGTAGCGCCTACAACATCCCGGCCGGCCTCACCCTGCGCGGCGAGCTGGACGAAACCGCTCTGCGCAGTGCCTTCCAGCGCCTGGTCGAACGCCACGAATCCCTGCGCACGCGCTTCTACGAAGTGGACGGCGTGGCCCTGCAACGCATCGACCCTGCCGGCCAGTTCGACCTCCCGCGCATCGACCTCGGCGATCTCGACGAAGACGAGCGCCGCAGTCGTGCCCAGGCCATCCGCGAAGAACAGGCACGCCTGCCGTTCGACCTGGAAAACGGCCCGCTGCTGCGGGTGCAATTGCTCTGCCTGGACGAACAGGAACACCAGTTGCTGGTGACCCTGCACCACATCATTGCCGACGGCTGGTCGCTGAACGTGCTCATCGACGAGTTCTCGCGGCTCTACGCCGCCGCCGTTCAGGAGCAGCCGCTGACCCTGGAGCCCCTGCCGGTGCGCTACGCCGACTACGGCCAGTGGCAGCGCGAGTGGCTGGCCCGTGGTGAGGCCGAGCGCCAACTGGCCTACTGGCAAGAGCAGTTGGGCGACGAACACCCGAGCCTGAGCCTCGCCACCGATCACCCACGCTCCACCCGCCAGCAGCACAGTGCCTCGCGCTACAGCCTGCGCCTGAGCGCCGAGCAGAGCAAAGCCCTGAAGGCAGCGGCCCAGGGCAGCCAGTCCACGCCGTTCATGCTGTTGCTGAGCGCTTTCCAGGCCCTGTTGCACCGCTACAGCGGCCAGACCGATATCCGTATCGGCGTGCCCGGCGCCAACCGTCCGCGCCGGGAAACCCAGGGCCTGATCGGCTTCTTCATCAATACCCTGGTGCTGCGCGCCGAACTGGATTCGCGCCTGCCTTTCGCCGAGCTGCTGAAGCGTACCCGCCAAGCGGCACTGGAGGCCCAGGCCAACCAGGACCTGCCGTTCGATCAACTGGTCGAAGCCTTCCCGCAGGCCCGCGAGCAGGGCCTGTTCCAGGTCATGTTCAACCACCAGCAACGCGACCTCGGCGCCCTGCGTCGCCTGCCCGGCCTGCTCGCCGACGAACTGCCGTGGCACAGCCGCGAGGCCAAGTTCGACCTACAACTGCACAGCGAGGAAGACCGCAGCGGGCGCATCAACCTGTCCTTCGATTACGCCGACGAGCTGTTCGAGCGCGCCACCATCCAGCGCCTGGCCAAGCATTATGTGCGCCTGCTGGCCCAGGTCTGCACCTCCACCGAGATCGCCCTCGGTGACCTGCACCTGCTCGACGAAGCCGAACAGGCCCGTCAGGCCAGCTGGAGCGTCGCCCCGTGCACGCCAGCCAGCCGCTGGTTGCCGGAGCTGCTCAATGAACAGGCCCAGCGCAGCCCCGAGCGCACCGCGCTGGTGTGGGAGGGCGGCAGCCTGGATTTCGCCGGCCTGCATACCCAGGCCAACCGCCTAGCCAACTACCTGCGCGACAAGGGCGTCGGTCCGGACGTGAAGGTGGCGACCGCCGTCGAGCGCTCGCCGCAACTGCTGATCGGCCTGCTCGCTATCCTCAAGGCCGGCGGTGCCTATGTGCCGCTGGACCCTGACTACCCGAGCGAGCGCCTGGCCTGGATGCTGAGCGACAGCGGCGTGTCGCTGCTGTTGACCCAAAGCCATCTGCTCGGTGATATGCCCAATGCCGAAGGCGTCAGCGCCATCGCCCTCGACACCCTCAAGCTGGACAACTGGCCGAGCCATGCGCCGGGCCTGCACCTGCACGGCGACAACCTCGCCTATGTGATCTACACCTCCGGCTCCACCGGCCTGCCGAAAGGCGTCGGCAACACCCACGCGGCCCTGGCCGAGCGCCTGCAATGGATGCAGGCCACCTACCAGCTAGACGACAGCGACGTGCTGATGCAGAAGGCGCCGATCAGCTTCGACGTCTCGGTGTGGGAATGCTTCTGGCCGCTGATCACCGGTTGCCAGCTGGTGATTGCCGCACCGGGCGAGCACCGCGATCCGCATCGCATCGCCCAGTTGGTCCAGCAACACGGCGTGACCACGCTGCACTTCGTTCCGCCGTTGCTCCAGCTGTTTATCGACGAGCCGCTGACGGCCAACTGCACCAGCCTGCGCCGGGTATTTTCCGGGGGCGAGGCGCTGTCGGCCGAGCTGCGCAACCGCGTGCTGGCGCAACTGCCCGATGTGCAACTGCATAACCGCTACGGCCCGACCGAAACCGCGATCAACGTCACCCACTGGCATTGCCAGGCCAGCGATGGCGCTCGCTCGCCGATTGGCCGACCGCTGGGCAACGTCATCTGCCGGGTGCTCGACAGCGAACTGAATGCCCAGCCCGATGGCGTGGCCGGTGAGCTGTGCATCGGTGGCCTGGGTCTGGCCCGCGGTTATTTGGGCCGCGCTGCACTCACTGCCGAACGCTTCGTGCCGGATGCCGCCGGCGAGCCGGGCGCACGCCTGTACCGCACCGGCGACCGCGTGCGCTGGGCCGCCGATGGTGCGCTGGAGTACTTCGGCCGTCTCGATCATCAGGTCAAGCTGCGTGGCTTCCGCGTCGAACCGCAGGAAATCGAGGCCCGCCTGCTGGCGCTGGACGGTGTCGGCCAGGCGGCCGTGGTGGTGCGCCAGACCGTTGCCGGTCCGCAACTGGTCGGCTATTTCACCGCCGAGAAAACCGGGGAGGGCGAGGCCGCGCAGAGCGCCCGCCTGAAGGCCGAACTGGCCCTGGAACTGCCGGAGTACATGGTTCCGGCACAACTGGTGCGCATGGACGCGATGCCCCTGGGCCCGAGCGGCAAGCTGGACCGCCGCGCACTGCCCGAGCCGCACTGGCAGTCCCGCGAACATATCGAGCCGCAGACCGAACTGGAGCACCGCATCGCCGCCATCTGGCGCGAAGTGCTGGGCGTGCCGCAGGTCGGCCTGGCCGATGACTTCTTCGAACTGGGCGGGCACTCGCTGCTGGCGACCCAGATCATTTCCCGCGTGCGCCAGGCCTGCGACGTCGAACTGCCGCTGCGGGTGCTGTTCGACCACCGCGAGCTGGGCGCCTTCGCCGAGCAGATCGCTGCGCTGCAGGCCGCTGGCGCACGCAACAGCCAGCAGGCCATCGGCAAGGTCGATCGCAGCCAGCCGGTGCCGCTGTCCTACTCGCAGCAGCGCATGTGGTTCCTCTGGCAGATGGAGCCGGACAGCCCCGCCTATAACGTCGGCGGCATGGCACGGCTCAGCGGCGCCTTCGATATCGGCTGCTTCGAAGCGGCCCTGCAGGCGCTGATCCTGCGCCACGAAACCCTGCGCACCACCTTCCCCAGCGTCAATGGCGTGGCCTGCCAGAAGGTTTCCGAAGAGACCGGCGTGGCCATGCAGTGGCTGGATATTTCCGCGCTGCCCGCCGCCGAGCGCCAGGTACGCCTGCAAGCCTTCGCCGACAGCGAAGCGCACAAGCCCTTCGACCTGGAAACCGGCCCGCTGCTGCGTGCCTGCCTGGTCAAGGCCGGCGAGCAGGAGCACTACTTCGTGCTGACCCTGCACCATATCGTCACCGAAGGCTGGGCGATGGATATCTTCGCCCGCGAGCTGGGCCTGCTCTACGAGGCCTTCCTCGACGGCAAGCCGTCGCCGCTGGAACCGCTGGCGGTGCAGTACCTCGACTACAGCGTGTGGCAGCGCCAGTGGCTGGAATCCGGCGAGCGCCAGCGCCAGCTGGACTACTGGACGGCCCAACTGGGCAAGGAACACCCGCTGCTGGAACTGCCCGGCGACCGTCCGCGTCCTGCCGTACAGAGCCATCAGGGCGAACTGCTGCGCTTCGATCTCAGCGATGACCTGGCCGGCCGCGTGCGCGCCTTCAACGCGAAGAATGGCCTGACCCTGTTCATGACCATGACCGCCGCCCTGGCCATGCTGCTCTACCGCTACAGCGGCCAGACCGACCTGCGCATCGGCGCGCCGGTGGCCAACCGCATCCGTCCGGAAAGCGAAGGGCTGATCGGCGCCTTCCTCAACACCCAGGTGCTGCGCGTGCAGCTCGACGGGCAGATGCGCGTCGGTGAGTTGATCGAACAGGTGCGCCAGACCGTGATCGACGGCCAGTCCCACCAGGACCTGCCGTTCGATCACCTGGTGGAAGCCCTGCAGCCGCCGCGCAGCGCGGCCTGGAACCCGCTGTTCCAGGTGATGTGCAACGTGCAGCGCTGGGAATTCCAGCAAAGCCGCGAGTTGGCCGGGATGACCGTCGAGTACCTGGTCAACGACGCCCGTGCCACCAAGTTCGACCTCAACCTCGAAGTCACCGAGCTTGACCACCGCCTGGGCTGCTGCCTGACCTACAGCACCGACCTGTTCGACGAGCCGCGCATCGCCCGTATGGCTGCGCACTGGCGCAACCTGCTGGAAGCCCTGCTGGCCGATCCGCAACAGCGCCTGGCCGAGCTGCCGTTGCTGGCCGACGACGAGCGCCAGCGGCTGCTCGACAGCCTCGGCGTGGAGCCTGGCGAGCAGCGTCTCGACCAGTGCATCCACAGCCTGTTCAGCGCGCGGGCCAAGGCCGCGCCGCACGCCGGCGCATTGACCTTCCGTGGCCAGACCCTCAGCTACGCCGAGCTGGATGCCCGGGCCAACCGCCTGGCCTGGATGCTCCGCGAGCAAGGCGTCGGCCCGCAGGTACGGGTCGGCCTGGCGCTGGAGCGGTCGCTGGAAATGGTCATCGGCCTGCTGGCGATCCTCAAGGCCGGCGGCGCCTATGTGCCGCTGGACCCGGAATACCCGCTGGAACGCCTGCACTACATGATCCGCGACAGCGGCGTGCGCCTGCTGCTCAGCGACACCAGGTTGCTCGAAGCCCTCGGCGAACTGCCGGAAGGCGTGGCGCGCTGGAGCCTGGAGGACGACCTGGCGAAACTGGCCGCTTACCCGGACAGCGAACCGCCGTTCATCAGCCTGCCGCAGCACCAGGCCTACCTGATCTACACCTCCGGCTCCACCGGCCTGCCGAAGGGCGTGGTGGTCAGCCACGGTGAAATCGCCATGCACTGCCAGGCGGTGATCAAGCGCTTCGACATGCGCCCGAGCGACTGCGAGCTGCATTTCTATTCGATCAACTTCGACGCCGCCACCGAGCGTCTGCTGGTACCGCTGCTGAGCGGTGCACGGGTGGTGCTGCGTGCCCAGGGCCAATGGGATGCCGAGGAAATCTGTGCGCTGATCCGCGAGCAGGGGGTGAACATCCTCGGCTTTACCCCGAGCTATGGCAGCCAGTTGGCGCAGTGGCTGGCGACCCGGCAACAGCGTTTGCCGGTACGCATGTGCATCACCGGCGGCGAAGCCCTGACCGGCGAACACCTGCAACGCATTCGCGCGGCCTTTGCCCCGGAGCTGTTCTTCAATGCCTACGGCCCCACCGAAACCGTGGTCATGCCCCTGGCCTGCCTGGCGCCGGCCGAGCTGGAGGAGGGCCAGGCCAGCGTGCCGATCGGCAGCGTGGTCGGGGCGCGGGTCGCCTATATCCTCGATACCGACCTGGCCCTGGTGCCGCAGGGCGCCACGGGTGAGCTGTATGTCGGCGGCGCGGGGCTGGCGGTGGGTTATCACGAGCGTGCCGGCCTCACCGCCGAGCGCTTCGTCGCCGATCCGTTCGCCACTGACGGCGGCCGCCTGTACCGTACCGGCGACCTTGTGCGCCAGCGTGCCGACGGGCTGGTGGAATACATCGGCCGGGTCGACCACCAGGTGAAGATCCGTGGCTTCCGTATCGAACTGGGCGAGATCGAAAGCCGCCTGCTGGAGCATGCCGCCATCCGCGAAGCGGTGGTGCTGGCGCTGGATACGCCGGCGGGCAAGCAACTGGCCGGTTACCTGGCCAGCGATGTGGCCAATCAGGATGAAGCACAGCAGGCCCGCCTGCGTGACGAACTGAAGGCCGCGCTCAAGGCGCAACTGCCGGACTACATGGTCCCGGCCCACCTGGTCCTGCTCGATGCCATGCCGCTGACCGCCAACGGCAAGCTCGACCGCCGCGCTTTGCCGATGCCGGATCCGGAGCTGAACCGCCAGCACTACATGGCGCCTACCAGCGAGCTGGAACAGCGCCTGGCGCGGATCTGGGGCGAGGTGCTGAACGTCGCCCGGGTCGGCCTCAACGACAACTTCTTCGAGCTGGGTGGCGACTCGATCCTGTCGATCCAGGTGGTCAGCCGTGGCCGTGCCGCGGGTATCCATTTCACCCCGCGCGACCTGTTCCAACACCAGACCGTGCAGGCCCTGGCCGCCGTCGCGACCACTCGCGAAGTGGTCAGTGCCGAGCAGGGGCAACTGACCGGTGCTTCGGCACTCACGCCGATCCAGCACTGGTTCTTCGAAACCCCGATCGCCAACCGGCAGCACTGGAACCAGGCGGTCCTGCTGGAGCCGACCCAGGTGCTCGATGCCGTGCAACTGGAACAGGCGCTGAAGGCCCTGCAACAGCAGCATGACGCCCTGCGCCTTGGCTTCCGCGAGCAGGATGGCGCCTGGCAGGCGGCCTTCCGCGACGGCGACGACAGCCTGCTGCGGGTCGCCCGGGTCAGTGACATGGCCCAGTGCACCGCGCTCTACGACGAAGCCCAGCGCAGCCTCGACCTGCAACAGGGCCCGCTGCTGCGTGCTCTGCTGGTCAGTGGCCCACAAGGCGAACAGCGCCTGCTGCTGGCGATCCATCATCTGGTGGTGGATGGCGTGTCCTGGCGTGTGCTGCTGGAAGACCTGCAGAACGCCTACCGGCAACAGCCGCTGCCGGCCAAGACCAGCGCCCTGCGCGACTGGGCCGAGCGCCTGACCGCCCATGCCGCCAGCGATTCGCTGCGCGACGAGCGCGACTGGTGGCAGGCCCACCTGGGTAGCGATGCCATGCCGCTGCCGGGCACCGACCAGGCCGGTGGCCAGGAAAACCGCCATGCCGCCAGCGTTAGCGTACGCCTGGATGCCCAGCGCACCCGCCAGCTGCTGCAACAGGCGCCAAGCGCCTACCGCACCCAGGTCAACGACCTGCTGCTGACCGCCCTGGCCCGTGTGCTCTGCCAGTGGACCGAGCAGCCGTCGGCGCTGGTCCAGCTGGAAGGCCATGGCCGCGAAAGCCTGTTCGACGGGATCGACCTGACCCGCAGCGTCGGCTGGTTCACCAGCGCCTATCCGCTGCGCCTGATTCCGGCGGCCGACCTGTCCGGCTCGATCAAGGCGATCAAGGAACAACTGCGTGCGGTGCCGCACAAGGGCCTCGGCTACGGCGTGCTGCGCTACCTCGGCGACGCCGACAGCCGCAGCGCGATGCAGGCACTGCCGGTGGCACCGGTGACCTTCAACTACCTCGGCCAGTTCGACCAGAGCTTCGCCAGCGATGCGTTGTTCCGCCCGCTGGAAGAGCCCGCCGGCACCGCCCATGACCCGCAGGCGCCGCTGCCCAACGAGCTGAGCATCGATGCCCAGGTCTACGGCGGCGAGCTGGTCCTGCGCTGGACCTTCAGCGCCGAGCGTCACCAGCAGGCGACCATCGAAGCCATCGCCGAGGCTTACCTGGCCCAGGTGCAGGCGCTGGTCGAGCACTGCCTGGACGAAGGCAGCGGCGGCCTGACCCCGTCCGACTTCCCCCTGGCGCGCCTGACCCAGGCCGAGCTGGACGCGCTGCCGGTGCCGGCGGCACGGATCGAGGATGTCTACCCGCTGACCCCGATGCAGGAGGGCATGCTCCTGCATACCCTGCTGGAACCGGGCACCGGCCTGTACTACATGCAGGACCGCTACCGCATCGACAGCGCCCTCGACCCCGAGCGCTTCACCCGCGCCTGGCAGGCCGTGGTGGCCCGCCATGAAGCACTGCGCGCCTCCTTCTGCTGGGATATCGGCGAAGGCATGCTCCAGGTTATCCACAAGCCGGGCGATACCCCGGTGGACTACCTCGACTGGCGCGGCATTCCTGCCGACCAGCAGGAAGCGCAACTGCAAGCCCTGCACAAGCGCGAGCGCGAGGCCGGCTTCGATCTGCTGCACCAGGCGCCGTTCCACCTGCGCCTGATCCGCGTCGGCGAGGCCAGCTACTGGTTCATGATGAGCAACCACCACATCCTCATCGATGCCTGGTGCCGTTCGCTGCTGATGAACGACTTCTTCGACCTGTACATGGCCCTTGGCGAAGGCCGCGAGGCGCAACTGCCGCCGGCACCGCGCTACCGCGACTATATCGGCTGGCTGCAACAGCGCGGCCTGGAGCAGGCCCGGGACTGGTGGCGGGCCAACCTGCGCGGTTTCGAGCGGCCGACGCCGATTCCTAGCGACCGTCCGTACCTGCGCGAGCATGCCGGCGAAAGCGGCGGCATGGTGGTGGGCGATGTCTACACCCGCCTCGACGAAAGCGACGGCGCCCGCCTGCGCGAGCTGGCGCAGCAGCACCAGCTCACCGTCAACACCTTCGCCCAGGCCGCCTGGGCCCTGACCCTGCGCCGCCTGAGCGGCGAGCGCGACGTGCTGTTCGGCGTCACCGTGGCCGGGCGCCCGGTGGATATGCCGCAGATGCAGCGCACCGTCGGCCTGTTCATCAACACCATCGCCCTGCGTGTCGGTTTGCCCGGCGATGGCGAGCGCCAGAGCGTGCGCCAGTGGTTGAACGGGCTGCTCGACAGCAACATGCAATTGCGCGAGTACGAATATCTGCCGCTGGTGAATATCCAGGAGCTCAGCGAGCTGCCCAAGGGCCTGCCGCTGTTCGACAGCCTGTTCGTGTTCGAGAACGCGCCGGTGGAAGTCTCGGTGCTGGACCGTGCACAAAGCTTGAACGCCACCTCGGATTCCGGCCGCACCCACACCAACTATCCGCTGACTGCCGTGTGCTACCCGGGCGATGACCTTGGCCTGCACCTGTCCTACGACCAGCGCTATTTCGACCAGAGCACCGTCGAAGGCATGCTGGCGGAATTCAAGCGCCTGCTGCTGGCGCTGGTGGAAGGCTTCCACGGCGATATGGCGGCGCTGCCGCTGCTGGGTGACGATGAGCGCGAGTTCCTGACCCGCGGCGTCAACCAGAGCGCCCGCGAGTACCCACTGGAGCGCAGTTATGTGGCGCAGTTCGAGGAACGGGTTGCGGCCCATCCCGAGCGGATTGCGGTCAGCTATCTGAACCAGCGCATCAGTTACAACGCATTGAACGAGGCCGCCAACCGCCTGGGCCATGCCCTGATCGCGGCAGGCGCCGGCTTCGACCAGCCGATCGCCCTGTTGGCCGAACGCGGCCCGGATCTGCTGGGCATGATCATCGGCAGCTTCAAGGCCGGCGCAGGTTACCTGCCGCTGGACCCGGCATTGCCGAACCAGCGCCTGAGCGGCGTTATCGGGCAGAGCAGGGCGCCGGTGCTGGTATGCAGTGTCGCCTGCGAAGCCCAGGCTCGTGAGCTGCTGATCGGCAATGAAGCGGTGCAACTGCTGGTCTGGGAACAGGTCCAGCAAAGCGCCGAAATCACCAATCCCGGTCGCTACAGCAGCCCGGACAACCTGGCCTACGTGATCTTCACTTCCGGCTCCACCGGCCTGCCGAAAGGCGTGATGGTCGAACAGCGCGGCATGCTCAACAACCAGCTGAGCAAGGTCCCGTACCTGGACCTGAGTGACAAGGACGTGATCGCCCAGACCGCCTCGCAGAGCTTCGATATTTCCGTCTGGCAGTTCCTCGCCGCACCGCTGTTCGGTGCCCGGGTGGACATCGTGCCGAACGATATCGCCCGTGATCCGCAGGCCTTGCTGGCGCACGTTCAGCAGCAAGGCATCAGCGTGCTGGAAAGCGTGCCGTCGCTGATCCAGGGCCTGCTGGCCGAGGAGCGCGTCAGCCTCGACGGCCTGCGCTGGATGCTGCCGACCGGTGAAGCCATGCCGCCGGAACTGGCGCGCCAGTGGCTGCTGCGTTATCCACAAATCGGACTGGTGAATGCCTACGGTCCGGCCGAATGCTCGGACGACGTGGCCTTCTTCCGCGTCGATCTGGCGTCCACCGAAAGCACCTACCTGCCCATCGGTACCCCGACCGACAACAACCTGATCTACCTGCTGGACGATGCGCTGGAACTGGTCCCTATCGGCGCCGTAGGCGAGCTGTGCGTCGCCGGTACCGGCGTCGGCCGCGGTTATGTCGGCGATGTTCGGCGCACCGTCCCGGTGTTCGTACCGAATCCGTTCGGCGCCCCGGGCGAGCGCCTGTACCGTACCGGCGACCTGGCCCGCCGTCGTGCCGATGGCGTGCTGGAATACGTCGGCCGTGCCGACCACCAGGTAAAGATCCGCGGCTACCGCATCGAACTGGGCGAGATCGAAGCGCGCCTGCTGGAGCATCCGGCGATCCGCGAAACCGTGGTGCTCGATATCGACGGCCCACAGGGCAAGCAGCTCGCCGCCTATGTGGTCACCCGCAGCGCGCTGGATGTCGATCAGCTCAAGGCTTCGCTAAAAACCAGCCTGCCGGACTACATGGTTCCGACCCACATCGTGCAGTTGCCGGCCATGCCGCTGACGCCGAACGGCAAGCTCGACCGCAAGGCCCTGCCGCAGCCCGATACCAGCCTGTCGCAGACGGCCTATGTCGCGCCTGAAACCGAGCTGGAGCAGCAACTGGCAGCGATCTGGGCCGAAGTGCTGAAGATCGAACGGGTCGGTCTCGACGACAGCTTCTTCGAGCTGGGCGGGCACTCGCTGCTGGCGACCCAGGTGATCTCCCGGGTTCGCCAGGGCCTGAAGATCGAGCTGGCCTTGCGTAGCCTGTTCGAGGCCCGTGACCTGCGCGGTTTCGCTCGTCAGGTCGCCGCCGCCGAAAGCAGCCAGCAACAGGCGATCACCCCGGCCGACCGCAGCCGGCCGCTGGCGCTGTCCTATGCCCAGCAACGCCAGTGGTTCCTCTGGCAACTGGAACCGCAGAGCGCCGCCTACAACATGCCGGCCGCCCTGCGCCTGCGCGGCGCGCTGGATATCGCTGCGCTGGAGCTGAGTTTCGAAAGCCTGGTCGCCCGCCACGAAACCTTGCGCACCACCTTCCGCCAGGACGGTGCCCAGGCCGTGCAGGTCATCCATGCCCCGGCACCGTTCGTGCTGGAAGCGGAACAGTTGCCGGCGTCCGGGCTGCCCCGTGAGGAACAGGTGCGCCTGTTCATCGAGGCCGAGACCCTGCGCCCGTTCGATCTGGAACAGGGGCCGTTGCTGCGCGTGCGCCTGCTGCACCTGGGCGCTGATGAACATGTGCTGGTGCTGGTCCAGCACCATATCGTCACCGACGGTTGGTCGATGCCGATCATGGTCGATGAACTGATGCGCCTGTACGCCGGCTACAGCCAGGGCGAGGCAGTGCGCCTGGCGCCGCTGGCGATCCAGTATGCCGACTACGCGCTGTGGCAACGTGAATGGCTGGAGGCGGGCGAGAAAGCCCGGCAACTCGCCTACTGGACCGCACAACTGGGCGGCGAACAACCGGTGCTGGAACTGCCGACCGACCATCCGCGGCCGCCGGTACAGAGCACTGCCGGCGCGCAGTTCAGCTTCAGCCTCGACCCGCAACTGGCGGCCGCACTGAAAACGCTGGCGCAAGGGCAGGGCGTAACCCTGTTCATGCTGTTGCTGGCCTCGTTCCAGACCCTGCTGCACCGCTACTCGGGCCAAGGCGATGTACGCGTCGGCGTGCCGATCGCCAACCGCAACCGCGCCGAAACCGAGCCGTTGATCGGCTTCTTCGTCAACACCCAGGTGCTCAAGGCCGAGCTGGATTCCCAGACCCGCGTCGTCGAGCTGCTGCAACAGGTCAAGCGCCATGCCCTGGAAGCCCAGGCCCATCAGGACCTGCCGTTCGAGCAACTGGTGGAAGCCCTGCAACCGGAGCGTGACTTGAGCCGCAGCCCGCTGTTCCAGGTGATGTACAACCACCAGAGCGAAGTTGCACGACTGGTGCCGCAACTGGCCGGCCTGCAACTGGAAGCGGTGCCGTCCGATAAGCACACCGCGCAGTTCGACCTGATGCTGCACACCGTGGAGCACAGCGACGGCCTGAGCGCCTCGCTGACCTACGCCACCGCCTTGTTCGAAGCCGACACCATCGCGCGCATGGCCGGGCACTGGCAGCAATTGCTGCGCTCGATCAGCGCCGATGTGCAGCAACGCATCGGTGAGCTGGCCCTGCTCGATGCGAACGCCCAGCGCCGTATCGTCCAGCAGTGGAACGCCACCGCCGCGCCGTTCCCCGGCGATACCGGCATCCACCACCTGTTCGAAGCCCAGGTGGCGAAGACTCCGGACGCCCCGGCGCTGGTCTTCGCCGGCCAGCAACTGAGCTACGCCCAGCTCAACCGCCGGGCCAACCAGCTGGCGCACAAGCTGCGCGAACTGGGGGCGCGTCCGGATGCGCTGATCGGCCTCGCCGTGGAACGCAGCCTGGAAATGGTCATCGGCCTGCTGGCGATCATGAAGTCCGGCGGCGCCTATGTGCCGCTCGATCCGGATTACCCGAGCGACCGCCTGGCCTACATGATCGAGGACAGCGGCGTTGAACTGCTGCTGACCCAGCAAGCCCTGGTGGAGCGCCTGCCGATCCCGGGCCATGTGCGGTCCCTGAGCCTCGATCGCCTGTCGCTGGAGCATTACAGCGACGCCAACCCGATTCCGGTGAGCCTGGCCGACAACCTCGCCTATGTGATCTACACCTCGGGCTCCACCGGCAAGCCGAAAGGCGCCGGCAACAGCCATCGCGCGGTGATCAACCGCCTGCACTGGGGGCAGAAGGCCTATGGGCTGGAGGCCAGCGACACGGTGCTGCAGAAGACCCCGTTCAGCTTCGACGTCTCGGGCTGGGAGTTCTACTGGCCGCTGCTATGCGGCGCGCGCCTGGCGGTGGCCCTGCCGGGCGACCACCGTGACCCGGACCGGCTGCTGGCAACCATCCGCCAGTACGGCGTCACCACCGTGCATTTCGTGCCGTCCATGCTCCAGGCCTTCATGACCCACGAGGACGTCGAGACCTGCACCAGCCTGCGCCGGGTGATGTGCAGCGGCGAGGCGCTGCCGGTGGAACTGGCGGCCCAGGTACTCAAGCGCCTGCCCCATGCCGGCCTGCACAACCTGTACGGGCCGACCGAGGCGGCGATCGAGGTCACCCACTGGACCTGCAGCCTCGATGACCTGAACGTGCCGATCGGCCATCCGATCGACAACATCAAGACCCACATCCTCGAGGACGGCCTGCTGCCGGCCGCGCCGGGTTGCGCTGCCGAGCTGTACCTGGGCGGCGTCGGCCTGGCCCGGGGTTACCACAAGCGTCCGGCGCTGACCGCCGAGCGCTTCGTGCCCGATCCATTCTCCAGCGACGGCGGCCGCCTGTACCGCACCGGTGACCTTGCCCGCTATCGCGGCGAAGGCATCGTCGAATACGCCGGGCGTATCGACCACCAGGTGAAGATCCGCGGCCTGCGTATCGAACTGGGCGAGATCGATGCACGGTTGCAGGAACACCCGGCGGTGCGCGAGGCCAGCGTCATCGATATCGACGGCGCCAACGGCAAGCAACTGGCGGCCTACCTGGTTGCCCGCGATCCGCAGCAGAACACCGACGAGCTCAAGGAAATCCTCAAGGCCCACCTCAAGGTGCACCTGCCGGAATTCATGGTACCGAGCCACTTCCTCTGGCTGGAGCGCATGCCGGTGAACGCCAACGGCAAGCTTGATCGCCGAGCGCTGCCTAAACCCGACCTGAGCCAGAACGCTTCGTCCGGCGTGGCCCCGAGCACTCCGCTCGAGGCGGAACTGGCGGCCATCTGGCGCGACGTGCTGAAGCTGGAACAGGTCGGCGTGACCGACAACTTCTTCGAGCTGGGCGGCGACTCGATCATCTCCATCCAGGTGGTCAGCCGTGCGCGGCAGGCGGGGATCCTGTTCACCGCCAAGGACCTGTTCCAGCGCCAGACCATCCAGGGCATCGCCCAGGTGGCCAGCCGCGCGCCGGCGGTGCGCATCGAGCAGGGCACCCTGAGCGGGCCGACGCCGTTGCTGCCGATCCAGCAGCGCTTCTTCGCCAGCCGGGTTCCCGAGCGTCATCACTGGAACCAGTCGGTGCTGTTCACCCCGACCGTCGCGCTGGAGGCAGGACGCCTGGAGGCTGCGCTGCAACGCCTGGTGGCGCATCACGATGCGCTGCGCCTGAGTTTCGTCGACGCGCGCGCCAGCTTCCGCGATGCGGTCAGCGGTGAACTGCTGTGGGTGCGCGATGTGGAGTCTCGCGAGGGGCTGCGTGCCCTGTGCGATGCAGCGCAGCGCAGCCTGAACCTGGTCGAGGGCCCGCTGTTGCGCGGCCTGTTGGTGAACCTGCCGGAGGGCGAACAACGCCTGCTGCTGGTGATCCATCACCTGGCGGTGGATGGCGTGTCCTGGCGCATCCTGCTGGAAGACCTGCAGGCGGCCTATAACGGCACCGCACTGGCGGACAAGACCCATTCGGTGAAGGTCTGGGCCGAGCAGTTGCAAGCCTGGGCCGCCACGCCGCAACTGGCCGCCGAACTGGGCTGGTGGCAGGCGCAGTTGCAAGGCGCCAGCGACGAACTGCCGCTGGACCACGCCGACGGCGGTCGCCAGCACCAGCATGAAGTCACCGTCAGCAGCCGCCTCGATGCCGGCCTTACCCGGCAACTGTTGCAGCAGGCTCCGGCGGCTTATCGCACGCAGATCAACGATCTGCTGCTGACCGCCCTGGCCCGGGTGATCGGCCGCTGGACCGGGCGCAGCGACACCCTGGTACGCCTGGAAGGCCACGGGCGTGAAGAGCTGTTCGAGGGCATCGACACCCACCGCACCGTCGGCTGGTTCACCAGCCTGTACCCGGTCAGGCTCAGTGCCGCCGACGACCTTGCTACGTCGTTGAAGACCATCAAGGAGCAGTTGCGCGCAGTGCCGCACAAGGGCCTGGGCTACGGTGTGCTGCGCTGGCTCGGCGACGAGCGGGCGCAACGCACCCTGGCGGCGCTGCCCCAGGGCGAGATCGTGTTCAACTACCTTGGCCAGCTGGACGGCAGTTTCGCCGCCGACGACGCGTTGCTGGCGCCATCCGGCGAAGGCAGTGGCCAGGGCCAGGGCGACGAAGCACCGCTGGAGAGCCTGCTGGCGATCAACGGGCAGGTACTCGACGGCCAGTTGGAAATGCTCTGGAGCTTCAGCGGCGAACTGTTCGAACGCAGCACGGTGCAAGGGCTGGCCGACGCCTACGCCAGCGAACTGCGCCTGCTGATCGAGCACTGCCTGTCGGCCAATGCCGGTGGGGCGACGCCGTCGGACTTCCCCCTGGCCGGCCTCGACCAGCGCCAGCTCGACAGCCTGCCGCTGCCGGCGGCGCAGATCGCCGATATCTACCCGTTGTCGCCGATGCAGCAGGGCATGCTGTTCCACAGCCTGTACGAGCAGGACAAGGCCAGCTACGTCAACCAGATGCGCGCCGAAGTGCGCGGTATCGAGGTCGAGCGGTTCATCGCCGCCTGGCAGGCCGTGGTGGATAACCACGAGGTGCTGCGGGCCAGCTTCGTCAGCAGTTTCGGTCAGCCGTTGCAGTTGATCCGCAAGCGACTGGCGGTGCCGTTCGAACTGCAGGACTGGCGCGGGCGCAAGGACGTCGAAGCCGCACTGGTCGAGTTCGCCGAAGCCGATCGCCAGCGCGGTTTCGATCTGCAACACGACGCCCTGTTGCGCCTGAGCCTGCTGCACACCGACGAGGGCGTGCATCAACTGGTCTTCACCTGTCACCACATCCTGCTGGATGGCTGGAGCAGCTCGCGGATGTTCGGCGAGGTGCTCCAGCGTTATCACGGCGAGGTGGTGCCGGCGGCCAGCGGTCGCTACCAGGACTATATCCACTGGCTGCAACGCCAGGACGTGGCGCTGGCCGAGCACTTCTGGCGCGGCCAACTGGCCGAGCTGGAAGCACCGACTCGCCTGGCACCGTGCTTCCGCGCAGCGGGGCAGGGTCATGGCGAGCTGCGCCACGACTTTGCCGTCGAGGTGAGCGCGCAACTGGGCGAGTTCGCCCGGGACCAGCGCGTCACCCTCAACACCCTGTTGCAGGCGACCTGGATGCTCCTGCTGCAACGCTATACCGGGCAGGCCACGGTCACCTTCGGCGCCACGGTGGCGGGGCGTCCGGCGGACCTGCCGGGCGTCGAGGAACAGCTCGGCCTGTTCATCAACACCCTGCCGGTGGTCGGCAGCCCGCGTGCCGAGCAGCGCGTCGAGGACTGGGTGCAGGAAGTCCAGGCGCTCAACCTGGTACTGCGCGAGCACGAGCACACCCCGCTCTACGAGGTGCAGCGCTGGGCCGGCTGGGGGGCGAGGCGCTGTTCGACTCGATCATGGTGTTCGAGAACTACCCGATCGCCGAGGCCCTGCAACAGGCTTCGCCGCGTTCGCCAAGCTTCGCCAAGGTGGTCAACCAGGAGCAGACCCACTATCCGCTGACCCTGGCGGTGGAGGCGGGCGAGCACTTGTCGCTGGCGGTAGGCTATGACCTGGCGCACTTCGATCGGGCCGCCATCGAACAACTGCTGCGGCACTTCGAGCACCTGCTGCTGACCCTGGCTGCCGACAGCCAGGCGCTGCTCGGCGAACTGTCGCTGCTCGACGAGAGCGAGCGCCAGCACCTGCTGCATGACTGGAACGCCACGGCCACCGACTACAGCGAAGCCTGCATCCACGAGCTGATCGAACAGCAGGTCCAGGCCACGCCGGACGCTGCCGCGCTGATCCTCGGCGAGCTGCAACTGAGCTATGCCGAACTGGATCGCCAGGCCAACCGTCTGGCCCATCGCCTGCGTGACCTGGGTGTCGGCCCGGATGTGCTGGTGGGGATTTCCCTGGAGCGCAGCCTGGAAATGGTGGTCGGCCTGCTGGCGATCCTCAAGGCCGGCGGTGCCTATGTGCCGCTGGACCCGGCCTACCCGCGCGAGCGTCTGGACTACATGGTTCGCGACAGTGGGATCCGCCTGCTGCTGACCCAGTCGTCGTTGCTCGCCGACCTGCCGATCAACGACGGCCTGACCAGCCTGAGCCTCGACGAACTGATCGACTGGCAGGACCTCGCCGAGGCCGCGCCGCCGTCGGTGCCGGTGAATGCCGACAACCTCGCCTACGTGATCTACACCTCCGGCTCCACCGGCCGGCCGAAAGGCGTGGAAATCCGCCATGGCGCCCTGACCAACCACATGCTGTGGATGCAGGACGAGCTGCAACTGCTACCGAGCGACCGCGTCCTGCAGAAGACCGCCTTCAGCTTCGACGCCTCGGTGTGGGAATTCTGGCTGCCGCTGCTCAACGGTGCGCAACTGGTCCTGGCCAGCCCGGCGCTGAACGATGACCTGACCCTGCTGTGGCGCGAAGTGGCCGGCCAGGCTATCAGCATCCTGCAACTGGCGCCGTCGGTTCTTCAGGCGCTGCTGCCGGAAGTGCGTGCAGGTCAGCTGGATTCGCTGCGGACCCTGGCCTTCGGTGGCGAGGCCCTGAGTGCGGCGTTGGTCGGGCAGTTGCGCGAACAGTGGGGCGGCCAGGTCTACAACCTGTATGGCCCGACCGAGGCGACCATCGATACCAGCAGCCTGCTGATCGACGGCCCGCTGGACACCGCGATCGCCGCCATCGGCAGGCCGATCAGCAACGTGCGCACCTATGTCCTCGATAGCAACCTGCAGCCGTGTCCGGTGGGCAGTGCCGGCGAGTTGTATGTCGGCGGCGGCTCCCTGGCGCGGGGTTACCACCAGCGTCCGGACCTGAGCGCCGAGCGCTTCGTGCCGGATCCGTTCACCCCGGGCGCACGCCTGTATCGCACCGGCGACCTGGTGCGCTACCGCGCCGATGGCGTTATCGACTACCTGGGGCGGATCGACCATCAGGTGAAGATCCGCGGCCTGCGTATCGAACTGGGCGAGATCGAGGCGCTGCTGCTGCGTTTGCCAACGGTGCGCGAGGCGGTGGTGCTGCCGCGGGAAAGCGCCAACGGCACGCAATTGGTGGCCTGGATAGTGGCGGAGCAGGGTGTGGTGACGGGCGACGAGCTTGTCCACGAACTGAAGGGACTTCTGGCCCATGACCTGCCGGGCTTCATGGTGCCGACGCAGTGGCTGTTCCTGGAACGGTTGCCGCTCACGCCGAACGGCAAGCTCGATCGCCGGGCCCTGCCGCAGCCGGACATCGGCCACGCCCACGCCGCCTACGTGGCGCCGCAGGGCGAGCTGGAAGAGCAGCTCGCGGCGATCTGGGCCGAGGTGCTCAAGGTGGACAGGGTGGGCATGAGCGACGACTTCTTCGAACTGGGCGGGCACTCGTTGCTGGCGACGCAGATCGTCAGCCGCGTGCAGAAGGAACTGGGTCACCACGTGCCGCTGCGCGCCATGTTCGAGCTGAACACCTTGCAGGCCCTGGCGGCCTACATCGAAGGCCAGCAGGACAAGCGCATCGACGAGGCCAAGGTGGATCGCCTGTCGGACCTGATGGCCGAGCTGGAGGCCCTGTAAAAACGGACCCTGTGGGAGCGGGTTCACCCGCGATGACGATGGTGGATTCACCGGCGCAATCGCGGGTGAACCCGCTCCCACAAGGTCCCCGCAAACTGGAAAAAAACCTGTTCCACCCGGTAAATCCCCACCGCGCTGGTGCGTTTCTCCAGCAAGGAAACCCACCTCATCCAACTTTCTTGAGGGTTGCACAGATGTCAGTCGCTATCAGGTTTGCCGAAGGCCAGGAGGCCGGCGAAACGCTCTACCAGTTCGACGAGTCGCCACTGCTGGCCCGGCAAAGCCGCCAGGAATCCAACGCACGCAGCTACCCGCGGCGGATTCCGCTGGCGCTGAAACGGGCCAAAGGCATCCATGTCGAGGACGTTGAAGGCCGGCGTTTCATCGATTGCCTGGCCGGTGCCGGAACCCTCGCCCTGGGCCATAACCACCCGGTGGTGATCGAGGCCATCCAACAGGTGCTGGCGGACGAACTGCCGCTGCACACCCTGGACCTCACCACCCCGGTCAAGGACCAGTTCGTCCAGGACCTGTTCAGCATCCTGCCGCCGGCACTGGCGGCCGAAGCGAAGATCCAGTTCTGCGGCCCGACCGGTACCGACGCGGTGGAAGCCGCGCTGAAACTGGTGCGCACCGCCACCGGGCGCAGCACCGTCCTGTCGTTCCAGGGCGGCTACCACGGCATGAGCCAGGGTGCCCTGAGCCTGATGGGCAGCCTGGGCCCCAAGCGCCCGCTGGGTGCGCTGCTGAGCAATGGCGTGCAGTTCATGCCCTATCCCTACGCCTACCGCTGCCCGTTCGGCCTCGGTGGCGAGGCCGGGGTCAAGGCCAACCTGGCCTATCTGCACAACCTGCTGAGCGATCCCGAAGCCGGCGTGCAACTGCCGGCGGCGGTGATCGTCGAGGTGGTGCAGGGCGAGGGCGGGGTGATCCCGGCGGACCTGGAGTGGCTGCGCGGGGTACGCGCCATCACCGAAAAGGCCGGCGTGGCGCTGATCGTCGATGAAATCCAGAGCGGTTTCGCCCGCACCGGCAGGATGTTCGCCTTCGAGCACGCCGGGATCATTCCCGACGTGGTGGTCATGTCCAAGGCCATCGGTGGCAGCCTGCCGCTGGCGGTGGTGGTCTATCGGCAGTGGCTGGACAGCTGGGCGCCGGGCGCCCATGCCGGAACCTTCCGTGGCAACCAGATGGCCATGGCGGCGGGGTCGGCGGTGATCCGCTACCTCAAGGAGCACGATATCTGCGTCCACGCCGCCGCCATGGGCGAGCGCCTGGCCGGGCATCTGCGCGAGCTGCAGCAGGACTACCTGCACCTGGGCGATATCCGCGGACGCGGGCTGATGCTTGGCGTCGAACTGGTGGACCCGGATGGCGAAGTCGATGCCCTGGGCCATGCCCCGTACTTCCCGCGCCTGGCGCCGCTGGTGCAGCGCGAATGCCTCAAGCGCGGGCTGATTCTCGAACTGGGTGGGCGTCACGGCAGCGTGGTGCGCTTCCTGCCGCCGCTGGTGATCACCGCCGAACAGGTCGACGAAGTGGCGGCGATCTTTGCCCGGGCGTTGGCGGCGGCGGTGTCCAGCCTTTAATTTTTCGGCGTCCCCGCACGTCTAGGTACATATCAACTTTCGGAGAACAGCAATGACTTCAGTTTTCGACCGCGACGACATCCAGTTCCAGGTGGTGGTCAACCACGAGGAGCAATACTCCATCTGGCCGGACTACAAGGAAGTTCCGGCGGGCTGGCGCACCGTGGGCAAGAGCGGGCTGAAGAAGGACTGCCTGGCCTACATCGAAGAGGTCTGGACCGACATGCGCCCGCTGAGCCTGCGGCAGAAGATGGACGCGCAGGCGGCGCAATAACGAAAAAGCCCCGGTGAACGCCGGGGCTTTTTCGTGTGTCTCGCGCTGCTGGACCCTGTGACCCTGTGGGAGCTGCGGTGCGGCGGTCCGACTTGCCAGCGATAGGGCCCTGAAGGTCACCGGATGATCATCTGCCAGCCTGCGCTTGCAGCCACTCCACCGTCCGCGGCGAAGCCTCCGCCAACGGAATCGCCGCCTGATGCACCGCCCCGTCCCAGCCTTCCATGGTGATCCACAGCTGCGCATCCACTGGCGTGTTTTTCGGCACCGGCAACCCCGCCCCCAGCCGATGCGCCGAGCCAAAGAAGATCACCCCCGCCGCCCGCAGGCTGCGCGGCTTGCCGATCCTCAGGTAGGTCGCCTTGACCCGCCTGGCGCAGGCTTTGCACAGCTCGGCATTGAAGCTCTTCATATAGCCGGATGCACCATCCAGCTCCGGCCCGCGTTCCTTCAGTTCGGCCAGCTTCAGGCTCCAGGGCCCGACCTGGATATCGCCGACCACCCGCTGCCCCAGCCCGCGATCCCCACGAAACAACGCGGTCTCGGCGAAATACCGCGGCATGAAGCCCAGCGGAATCAGGATCAGCAGGATATTCAGATGAAAGCGCCACTTGCGCCAGAAACGCCCCAATGCCGATTCCGGCCGGGCAGCGAGGTCCTTGCTCACAGGATGTTCTCCACGGTGTTGACGGGGCGCGACTTGCGCTCCTCCCGGGCTTCACGCTTGAGCGCGGCGGCGGTGGCCAGGGCGGTGCGCTTGGTCCAGATCAGCAACCCGCTGAGCACCATCAGGCTCAATACCAGGCCGAAGAACGCCCAGATCGCCTTGATCCAGAAGCCGCCGAAGTCCCCGGTATGCAGCGGCCGCATCGACTCGGTGAGCAGTTCCACGCCGGTGCGGTCCGAGAGCAGCCGCGACGCGGCGATCTCGCCGGTGTAGGGATGGATGTCCACCAGTTGCGGAATCAGCGGATACCAGCTGCGCCCACCCACCTGCAGGGTGCCGTAGGTGTTGCTGGGCATGATGATATTGCTGGTGTCCAGGCTGGGGATCTTCTCCCGGGCGATGGCTACAGCGCGGTCCAGGCTGATCATCGGCGGCGGCTCGCCGTCAGCGGTGAGCGGCACGCTGTTGTGGGCCATCACCAGGGTCGCCGGGGAATAGCTGGAAATGCTCACCTGATTGTCCTCCAGCAGCGCCTGGACCAGGAACCAGGTGCCGGTGATGGAGATGGTCGCGATAAACCAGATCGACCAGATGCCACTAAGCCGGTGCAGGTCGCCCCAGAAGATCCGCGCGCCGTGGCGCAGGCGCAGCACCGGGTTGAAGAAGCCCTTCCAGAAGCGCTTGTAGACCACCAGCCCGGTAACCAGCGAGCCAAGCAGCGGCAGGCCGAGGAAGGACACCAGGTACCAGCCCCAGGAATGCCCGTTGGTTGCCGGGATCAGCCACCAGCCGTGCAGGGCACGGGTGAAGCGGCGGAAATCGAACGATGGGGCAAAGCCCTGGATCTCGCCGCTGTACGGGTTGACGTAGGCCATGCTGGTGCGTCCGCCGGGCAGGCTGATGGTGGCGTTCAGGGCGAAATAGTCGCCGTCCGGCTGGTACAGCGCCGCGATGATCGCCTCGGGATGCTTCTGCGCCAGGTGATCCTTGATCTCCTCGAAGCTCAGGCGCCGGGCATCCTCCGACGGCGCGGTGGCGCGCATCTCCGGGTAGGCCAGCCACATGATTTCCTTGCTCACCACCGCCAGGGTCCCGGTGACGCAGACGATCAGGACGAAGAACCAGATCGGCAGGGCCAGCCAGCTGTGCACCAGAAACCAGAGTTTCGAGCGGGACTTCTTCGACATGGGTAACGCTCTCGCTGCAAATTCGTGAAGGGCATCCATTTCTTTACGAACAGGCACGGGACGTTTTTAGGCAAAACCCGCAGCGAAGATGCAAGCAAATGTTTCTGCGTATGGGGGCGGGCGCCGGCCGGGCTAATTTTCCGCTCCGGCCAAACGTTCCATCAGCAGACGAGGCGTGCCCTGCCGTTGGGGCTTGGGTGGCCACAGCCTTCAGGGAGAACCTTCATGAGTCATGCGTTGAGTTTGGATATCCGCCCCTTGCTGGCCGGGTCAGGCACCTTGCCCATGCTGATCGAGGCACCGGAGCCGGGCCTGGACCTGATGGAAGCGCTGGGCGAATTCAAGCCACTGGTGGCGCAGCACCTGTACAGCGCTGGCGGCATTCTCTTCCGCGGCTTCGAGGTGGGTGGCGCCGAACGCTTCCGCGAATTCGCCGCCGGCTTCGGCGACCCGTTGCTCAGCTACGAATTCGGCTCGACCCCGCGCAGCAACGTGACCAAGGGCGTCTACACCTCCACCGAGTACCCGGCGCACCAGAGCATCCCCCTGCACAACGAACAGGCCTACACCCTCGACTGGCCGATGCGCATCTGGTTCTACAGCATGATCGCCGCCGAGACGGGCGGGGAAACGCCGATTGCCGACAGCCGCGAAATCTACCGACGCATCCCGGCGCGAATCCGCGAGCGTTTCGTCGAAAAGAAACTGATGTACGTGCGCAACTACGGCAATGGCCTGGATGTGGAATGGAGCCAGGTGTTCAACACCGACGACGAAAGCGTGGTCGAGGCCTACTGCCGGGCGCACGCGATCCAGTGCGAATGGAAGGACGACGGCGAACTGCGCACCCGGCAGATCTGCCAATCGGTGGCCACCCACCCGGTCACCCAGGACCGGGTCTGGTTCAACCAGGCGCACCTGTTCCACGTCTCCAACCTGCCGCCGGAAGTGCGCGAAAGCCTGCTGGACGTGGTGGACGAGGAAGACCTGCCGCGCAACGTCTACTACGGCGACGGCTCGCCGATCGAGGTGGACCTGCTGGATGAAGTGCGCGGTGTGCTGGACGACTGCACCATCAAGTTCCCGTGGCTGGAAAACGACGTGATGATGCTCGACAACATGCTCGCGGCCCACGCGCGGTCGCCGTTTACCGGGAAGCGGAAGGTGGTGGTGGCGATGGCGCAGGGGCATTCGGAGCGCTGAACCAGAAGCGAACGCCGGCCTTGTGGGGGTTACCCGCGATTGCGGTGGTGTGGCCACTATGGCTATCGCTGGCAAGCCAGCTCCCACAGGTTTCTCGGCCAACCGCGGGTTTCGTATTCGACACGGTCACTGTGGGAGCTGGCTTGCCAGCGATAGCGGTGGTGCAGCCACTATCGCAATCGCAGATGAACCCCACAGGGTCCGCGTCGCTCCAGATTCATCTGTTTTCTTCACAATATGTATTCTGTTATCCGCTGCGAAGGGACACTCACGCGGAGTCGTCATGGCGCAGTCCTCGATTCCAGATCCATATCCGCAGGCCATTCCACCTTTGGCGCCAGGAGCAGGGCGATGTTCATGCCCACATCGTTGTGATCCTTCGCCGGGCCAGGAGGTGGCAGTGCATCGGGGCCTTGCTGCATGTAGGTGCAGATGTAGGCCCAGGCATGGGCATCGGCACCCATGGTGGTCAGGGGGAAGCGGTCGATGACTTCGTTGGTGCCCGGTTTGACGATGGAGAGCACAACGCCGCCCTTGATGACCACTCCATTTCCCGTTGCGCCGCGCTTCAGCCAGCGTTCGGCTCGAACTTGTGACCAGTCGTAGGCGACTGGCTCCACCCGCCAGCGTTCGAAGGGGTTCCACCAGCGGTAGTTGAAGTTGTAGGCGTAGATGCGCTTACGTGCGCGGTTGAAGCGGAGGGGCTGATCCCGGGGCGGGGCGGTATCAACCTTGATACAGAACCACAAAGACCAAACTCCCACGGACATGCAAAAAATCAATAGCAACCAAAACTCAAAACTCAAACTTTGCTCAATTGAAAAAAAAGCCCATGAGAAATCAATCAGAACTGTACTAACCAACGGGGTAAACCAGATCATCAAGCCTCTGACAAGTGCGGACGAGCGAGGTAGTTCCAGATAAACACAATCTTGATGATTAGGTGTATCGAATCCGAGCGCCGAGATTATGACCGGTGGGTCATCAGGATGGGGGAGATCCTCTTGCCATCCAGAACAGGGGGAACAAGTTTGGGGTTGCTCATAAGATTCCCCACCCTTGCTGACCACTAATTTTGTCTTCCTTGACGACCAGTCGAGCTACACCGGACTCATCACTCTTGTCAGGCCAGTAAGACACCTCAAGTTCCAAGGCGTGAAAATCAAGTGGCCTTAAAAACTCAATGGAGCCCCTAATCTCAAGCGTTTTTGATTCTGCATCGTGCTGAATTACTGGAACTGTAGTGGCAGGGACATAACCCGGACTCTTCCATGATGCGGGAACAGGTTGTGGAGCATTCGTACCATCGATTTGCCCACTAGCGATTATCTGTCCTGGAACCTCCCGCTGCCGGTACGCCCACAATGCCCATTCATAGCGCGAAGCTTTAGCGTCGTAGCCTGGCAGGACGATTTTGTAGTCTATGAAACCGCCTGTGCCTAACACCTCCTTACCTTGCGTTTGGATTTGATGGACTACCTCGAGCTGTGCAATCAAACCCAGCAGTGCCGCATTCAACGCGCCGATGGCTGTGTCCATTTCGTGCGATTCCACCCAGCGTCGGTGCTCGACAGGCAGCCCCCAGAGCGAATGTCTCGTCCACAACTCCAGGGGTTGCGATTCCAATCTTTTCGCCCAAACCGCAACCCCAAACATGATAAGGCCGAGTACTACTGAAGCCGCGAGCGGGCCAAGCAGCATAGCCCCCCCACCCACCGACCCCCAAACTCCCGTTATTGCTGAGAAGGTTCCTAAAGCAGTTGCGCCCCCATAGGCTAACCCTGCCTTTTCATCGCCAGCTCTGTGCGCCCGCCCCGCAGCCAACGCATACTGCAACCCCTCAAACACACTAGCCACCGACACAATCGCCCCACCGAATTGCAGAATCCGCCCCCCAACTCAACCGGCACCACCTGCCCTGCAGAACGAACCGACACCTTCAAATCCGGCCGAAACGTCTGAATAACTCCCCCAACGATCTCGACCCCCGCCCCCATCACCCCAACCGACGCCGACAGCACCGCCGCCACCGCCTCGTCGTGCTCGTCGCCAATCGTCTTGAGCATGTTCTGGTAGCTTCGGCGCAGTGCGTCCTGCTGGAAGTACAGGCTGCCCACGGACATCCCCAGGTTGGCCACACCAGTCCCGTTGAAACTCACGGCATTGCGCATCCTGCGCATCGATTCGCCGGCCAGCAGGCGGGCGTCCTCGGCAGTGAGGCTGAGGTGATGGGCCAGGTCCTTCATGCCGGTCTTGAGGGCAGCGCTGCCGATGCTGACGCTGACGCTGACGTTGCGCAGGGCATCGTCTAGGCCGTCGCCTAGACCACCGCTCAGCGTTTCCAGGCGGGCCTTGAGGCTTTCGGCGCTTTCCGTCGTCCAGACGACGATATCGATCAGCCTGGCGTGGTTGCTGCCCAGTGCCGGGGCAATGTAGTTGCTCAGCAGCATGGCCCGCACCTTGCGTTCGGCCGGCTTGCGGAACTGCTGGTCGACTTTGCTGGCAACCCGCTCGACACCCTCATAGAGCACTTCGTTGAGCAGCGTGAGGTACTCGGCCACCTTGAGGGACAACAGGGCGAAACGAGTTTGGGGCCGCTCATAAGCCCCCACTCATGGCGCAGTCCTCGATTCCCGATCCATGTCCGCAGGCCACTTCACCTTGGGCGCCAGGAGCAAGGCGATGTTCATGCCCACATCGTTGTGATCCTTCGCCGGGCCAGGAGGTGGTAGTGCATCGGGGCCTTGTTGCATGTAGGTGCAGATGTAGGCCCAGGCATGTGCGTCGGCGCCCATGGTGGTCAGAGGGAAACGGTCGATGACTTCGTTGGTGCCGGGCCTGACGATGGAAAGCACTACGCCGCCCTTGATGATCACTCCATTTCCCGTTGCACCACGCTTCAACCAACGCTCGGCCCGGACTTGTGACCAGTCGTAGGCCACCACCTCCACCCCCCAGCGAGCGAAAGGGTTCCACCAACTGTAGTTAAAGTTGTAAGCATAGAGACGTTGGCGGGCGCGATTAAAACGAAGTGGTTGATCCCGAGGAGGTGACACCTCAAACCTCCAGCATATGGGGATTGCCCACATCACCATTAAAGATGTGCAAATGAAGATCACCCATCCATCAATACTCATGGATTGCTCAATGGTGAATAAAAACCACAAATCCTCGGCCAGAGCGAACACCATAACCGGCATGAACCAGATCACCAATCCTCTGATCAACGAAGACTTTCGCGATAATTCCAGAAAGATATTGTCTCGATAGTTAGGCGTTTCAGATCCCAAGGCAGGAACTACGACCGGCGACTCCTCTGGATGGGGCAAATCTTCTCTCCAGCCAGAACAGGGGGGAACAAGCTTGGGGTTGCTCATGAGAATCCCCACCTTTGCGGATCACGAATTTTGTCTTCTTTGACGATCAGCCGGGCTACCCCGGACTCATCGCTCTTATCGGGCCAGAAGGACACCTCAAGTTTCAACGCGTGAAAATCAAGTTTCCCAGAGAAGCTAATGGGGCCTCTGATTTCGAGCGTTTTTGACTCGGCATCGTGCTGAATAACTGGAGCGGTCGTGGCAGGGACGTAAGCAGGGTGTTTCCACAATGCGGGAGCAGGCAATGGATCATTCGTGCCATCGCTTCGTCCACCAGCGATGATTTGGCCCGGTACCTCCCCTGGCCTGTACGCCCACAATGCCCATTCATAGTGTGAAGCTTCAGCGTCATAGCCTGGCAGGACGATTTTGTAGTCTATGAAACCGCCTGTGCCTAACACCTCCTTACCTTGCGTTTGGATTTGATGGACTACCTCGAGCTGTGCAATCAAACCCAGCAGCGCCGCGTTCAAAGCTCCGATAGCCGTATCCATCTCGTGCGAGTCTTTCCAGCGCCTGTGTTCTTCCGGTAGTCCCCAAAGCGAATGTCGAGCCCAAAGTTCAAGCGGCTGCGATTCTTGTCCTTTTGCCCATACCGCAAGTCCGTAAGCTACAAAGCCAAAAACGACAGCGGCTGCGAGCGGGCCGAGGAGGAAACCGGTCGCTCCCACTGAACCGATTACTCCTGTCAATGCAGAAAGACCTGCAAACCTCGCCGCCCCCCGGTAAGCCCTGGCTGCTGCTTCGTCGCCAACCTTTCTTGAACGCCCAGCCGCAAGCGCATACTGCAACCCCTCAAACACACTAGCCACCGACACAATCGCCCCACCGAATTGCAGAATCCGCCCCCCCAACTCAACCGGCACCACCTGCCCTGCAGAACGAACCGACACCTTCAAATCCGGCCGAAACGTCTGAATAACTCCCCAACGATCTCGACCCCCGCCCCATCACCCCGACCGACGCCGACAGCACCGCCGCCACCGCCTCGTCGTGCTCGTCGCCAATCGTCTTGAGCATGTTCTGGTAGCTTCGGCGCAGTGCGTCCTGCTGGAAGTAAAGGCTGCCCACGGACATCCCCAGGTTGGCCACACCGGTCGCGTTGAAATCCACGGCATTGCGCATCCTACGCATCGATTCGCCGGCCAGCAGGCGGGCGTCCTCGGCAGTGAGGCTGAGGTGATGGGCCAGGTCCTTCATGCCGGTCTTGAGGGCAGCGTTGCCGATGCTGACGCTGACGTTGCGCAGGGCATCGTCGAGGCCGTCACCAAGACCGCTTCTCAGCGTGTCCAGGCGGGCCTTGAGGCTTTCGGCGCTTTCCGTCGTCCAGACGACGATATCGATCAGCCTGGCGTGGTTGCTGCCCAGTGCCGGGGCAATGTAGTTGCTCAGCAGCATGGCCCGCACCTTGCGCTCGGCCGGCTTGCGGAATTGCTGGTCGACTTTGCTGGCAAACCGCTCGACACCCTCGTAGAGCACTTCGTTGAGCAGCGTGAGGTACTCGCCCACCTTGAGGGATACGGTGATCCGGGTGGTTTCGACGCCGTAATAGCGCAGCCAGATCTTCCGGTGCAGTTCCAGCAGCAGCGCCCTGGTCTGTTCCGACAACTGCTCCCCGAGGGCATTGCTGGCGGCGGCGGCAGCGCCGAGCAACTGGCTGACGGCGTCGGCAATGCCCTTGTCACCCTCCATTGCGCCGATCAGGGTCTTGGCACCGTGGAAGACCCGGGTCTGTTCGTCTCCGGCCAGGTCGTCGGCAAACTGTTCAAGCCCCGTCCTGTCGAGGGCCCGCATGGCCTTGTGGAACAGGCTGTCCTGATTTTCCAGTTGCTCCAGCCAGAGGCTTCGCGTTGCACCGAACTGGTTGGCGGCGATGGGCTCGGTCACCCCGCCGGCATAGCACATCGCCAACATGCGGATACAGCCATCATGCGATTCCTTGATCCCGGAGACATAGTCGTTGAGCGCGGCCAAGCGGAACGCCGGGCCGTCGTGATGGCTGACATAGAGTTTGGCAACGTCGTCGACGATCTTCTGCCAGGCCGCCAGGGTCTTGTCGTAGTGGTCCTGGAACGCCTTGCGGGCTTTTTCGTCGTAGCGGTCGTCGAGCCGTTCACGGGCATCGGCGATTGCCTCGGTGCTCCGGCGCGCCTTCTCCTCCTCCAGGTCGGGTACCGGCAGGTGTGGCATGTTAGTAAGGGTGCCCCTCGGACTGGGAGCTAGTGTTGTAGCTCTCCCGGTGCTCGACCACTGCCTCGGCGCCCTTGGTCGCACGCTCATGCGCCTTGTTGACCTGGAACTGACCAATACCGAGCAAGGTCTGGGAGGTGAAGTGTTCGAAACACCGTTGCGGTTCGGCACTCCATTCCTGCATGGCCTGATAGCGCAACACACGCTGGGCATTCAGCTCCTGGACCATGCCGATGGGATCGGGCAGTACCAGGGCCAGTACGCCATTGGCTAGCTGGTATTCCTTGCTCACGGTGCGCACATGTGCTGCCAATGCGCGCAGCCGGTGATTGCGCGGATAGTAGCCGTGCACGCTGTGGAAGTCGTCGGTCATGGACTGGGCATATTCAAGGACCTGGTGCATCTGCAGGTCGGTTTCGGTCATGGCGATGCCGACGCTGGCCGGGTCTTCGCGGGCGGTCTTGAGGTCGAGCTTGTGGAAGCGCTCGTCGAGGTTCATGCCGTCGACCACGCCACCGCGCTGGTAGGCGTACAACACCTCCGCAGGCCAGGGGTCGTTGGCGATGGCCAGCCAGGCGGTGGAGTACCTGTGGAAATTGATGTTGATGAGGAGGCGGGAATGTCGTGGTCCTGCTGGAAGCAGATCCTGCTCAACGGCACCGGCTCCTGGCGCGGGACCTGAAACGCCGGGAATTGGCGCAATACACCTTCGGGAGTGATCTGGTACGCCTGCCAGTACTTGCGGTCGAGCAGCACATAGAGAAAGCCCCGGCGCAGGATGCGTGGCTGACCGAGGACCATGCGCACGGCCTTGACGTCGGAGCCGTGGGAAACCGGCCGCGCCTGGGTTTGCCAGGGCTCGGGGGCGTAGGCGGCGCGCAGCGGCAGGATGGGCAGGCCCCAGCGCTGGCAGGTCTTGCAGCGTTCGTTAGGGACCGGGTCGGCTTGCTCGATGCAGGCATCCAGGGCCAGGGCCAAATTGCAGTTGGTGTCGTCATTCATGAGTTCAATGCTTCCTGCGATTTCCAAGGGAATCAATTCCGCAGAGATGCTGAAGACCGGCCAGCTACGGGTATATAGGAAAAGTCCTGAGTGGGGCGGTGAAACATCCGTACGTTTACAGGCGTCGCATCCAGTTTCCCGATACATCCCCACCCATCCCCCAATCCCCAATCCTTGCTAAATATTTCCCTCCCAGTTCGTTCTTGTTGATACGACCAAACCACGGTCACGCCGATCAGCAAGGACCCACCGCATGAATGCCGAACAAGCCCGGACACTCGCCCGCCGTTTCGTCGAGTTGCCTGCCGCCAGGCGCAGCCTGTTCCTTGACGCGCTGCGTCGGGAAGAGGTGGACTTCGCCCAGTTTCCGATTCCGTCCTGCGCCGGGCTCGCCGAGCGCGATGGCCTGTCCCATGCCCAGCAACGCATGTGGTTCCTCTGGCAGTTCGATCCGCAGGGCGCGGCCTATAACCTGCCGGTCTCGGTGTGCTTGAACGGTCCCTTCGACCTTGGCGCCCTGGAGCGCGCGTTCAACCGCTTGATCGAGCGCCATGAAAGCCTGCGCACCACCTTTGCCCAGGAGGGCGAACAGGCGATCCAGCAGGTCGCCGCAAGCGGCAGCGTGGATATCGCTTTGCGCGACTTGAGTGATCTCCCCGAGGCGCAGCAGTGGCCCGCAGCCCGCGCAGCGATGGCCACCGAGGCCCTGACCCCCTTCGATCTGCAACAGGGCCCGCTGCTGCGCGTCCGTGTGCTGCGCCTGGCCGCCGAGCAACACGTTCTGCTGCTGACCCTGCACCACATCATCACCGACGGTTGGTCCATGGGCGTGCTGATCGACGAGTGCCTGGCCTGCTATGACGCGCTGGTCACCGGCCAGCCGCTGGAGCTGGCGCCGCTGCCGGTCCAGTACCGCGACTATGCTCTGTGGCAGCGCGCCTGGCTGGAAGCGGGCGAGCAGGCGCGGCAGCTGGAGTACTGGCGCGCGCACCTGGGTGACGAGCATCCGCTGCTGGAACTGCCCACCGACCGTCCCCATCCGCTGTTGCCCACCCAGCAGGGCAAGTGCCTGCCAATCGAACTCGACAGCGGGCTGCTGAAAAACCTCCAGGGCCTGGCCCAGCAGCAGGGCGTGACCCTGTTCGTGGTCCTGCTGGCGTCGTTCAAGGCCCTGCTGCACCGCTACAGCGGCCAGCGCGATATCCGTGTCGGCGGGCTGATCGCCAACCGTACCCGCAGCGAAACCGAAGGCCTGATCGGCTTCTTCGTCAATACCCAGGTGCTGCGTACCGAAGTGACCGGCGACACCCGTTTCGACCAGTTGCTGCAGGCCGTGCGCCAGACCGCCCTGGGTGCCCAGGCGCATCAGGAGCTGTCCTTCGATGCCATCGTCGATGGCCTGCAGATCCCGCGCAGCCAGAACCGCAATCCGCTGTTCCAGGTGATGTTCAACCACCGTCCGCTGGTCAATGCCATCGAGAGCCGCCAACTCGCCTGCGGCCTGAACGTGACCGGGCTGACCGCGGAGCAACTGGGCGAGGACCAGCGCCCGCAGGCCGCCGGCAGCGACCTGATGCTGGAAACCAGCGGCGAAGGTGAACAGCTGAAAGCCTCCTTCACCTACGCTACCGATCTGTTCGACGAAGCCACCGTGCAACGCATGGCCGGGCACTGGCGCACGCTGCTGCGCGGGATCTGCGCCAACCCGCAGGCGCGGGTCGATGCGCTGCCGCTGCTGGGTGACGATGAGCGCGAGTTCCTGACCCGTGGCGTCAACCAGAGCGCCCGCGAGTATCCGCTGGAGCGCAGCTATGTGGCGCAGTTCGAGGAACGGGTTGTGGCCCATCCCGAGCGGATTGCCGTCAGCCATCTGGCCGACCGGATCAGTTACCAAGCACTCAACGAGGCCGCCAACCGCCTGGGCCATGCCCTGATCACGGCGGGCGCCGGCTTCGACCAGCCGATCGCCCTGCTGGCCGAGCGCGGCCCGGACCTGCTGGGCATGATCATCGGCAGCTTCAAGGCTGGCGCAGCTTACCTGCCGCTGGACCCGGCACTGCCGAACCAACGTCTGAGCGGCGTTATCGGGCAGAGCAGGGCGCCGGTGCTGGTGTGCAGCGCCGCCTGCGAAGCCCAGGCCCGTGAGCTGCTGATTGGCAATGAAGCGGTGCAGCTGCTGGTCTGGGAACAGGTCCAGCAAAGCGCCGAAACCACCAATCCCGGTCGCTACAGCAGCCCGGACAACCTGGCCTACGTGATCTTCACCTCCGGCTCCACCGGCCTGCCGAAAGGCGTGATGGTCGAGCAGCGCGGCATGCTCAACAACCAGCTGAGCAAGGTCCCGTACCTCGACCTGAGCGACCAGGACGTGATCGCCCAGACCGCCTCGCAGAGCTTCGACATTTCGGTCTGGCAGTTCCTCGCCGCACCGCTGTTCGGTGCCCGGGTGGATATCGTGCCGAACGATATCGCCCGTGATCCACAAGCGCTGCTGGCGCACGTTCAGCAGCAAGGCATCAGCGTGCTGGAAAGCGTTCCGTCGCTGATTCAGGGCCTGCTGGCCGAGGAGCGCGTCAGCCTGGACGGCCTGCGCTGGATGCTGCCGACCGGCGAAGCCATGCCGCCGGAACTGGCGCGCCAGTGGCTGCTGCGTTATCCACAGATCGGTCTGGTGAATGCCTATGGTCCGGCCGAATGCTCGGACGACGTGGCCTTCTTCCGGGTCGATCTGGCGTCCACCGAAAGCACCTACCTGCCCATCGGTACCCCGACCGACAACAACCTGATCTACCTGCTGGACGATGCACTTGAACTGGTCCCTGTCGGAGCCGTAGGCGAGCTGTGCGTCGCCGGTACCGGCGTCGGCCGCGGCTATGTCGGCGACACCCGCCGAACCGTTCCTGTCTTCGTTCCCAACCCGTTCGGCGCCCCGGGCGAGCGCCTGTACCGTACCGGCGACCTGGCCCGGCGCCGTGCCGATGGCGTGCTGAAATACGTCGGCCGTGCCGACCACCAGGTGAAGATCCGCGGCTACCGCATCGAACTGGGCGAGATCGAGGCACGGCTGCTGGAACACCCGGCGATCCGCGAAACCGTGGTGCTCGATATCGACGGCCCACAGGGCAAGCAGCTCGCCGCCTACCTGGTCAGCCGCGAAGCGGTCGATGCCGACCAGCTCAAGGCCGCGCTCAAGGCCCATCTGCCGGACTACATGGTCCCGACCTTCTTCATCCCCCTCGACGCCATGCCCCTGACCCCCAACGGCAAGCTCGACCGCAAGGCCCTGCCGCAGCCGGACGCCAGCCAGGCGCTGGCGCGCTATGTGGCGCCGGTCAGCGAGGTGGAGCAGCAGCTCGCCGCGATCTGGGCCGAGGTGCTGAAGATCGAACGGGTTGGCCTTAACGACAGCTTCTTCGAACTGGGCGGGCATTCCCTGCTGGCCGCGCAGATGGTCGCGCGGATCAAGAAGCACCTGGGCGTCAGCCTGCCGCTGCGCACCCTGTTCGAGAAGCCGCTGCTGGGCGAGCTGGCCGCCGTTGCGGCGCTGGGCACCACGACGAATGAAGACGACTGGGACGACATGGACCAGTTCATGGATTCACTGGAGGAAACCGAAGCATGAGCGGGACCACCACTGCACGTATTGCCAAACGCTTTGTCGGTCTGTCGCTCGATCAGCGCCGTCAGTTCCTCGCCAAACTGCGCGCCGACGGCAAGGATTTCAGCCTGCTGCCCATCGTCGAAAGCCGCCACGACGTCGCCGCGATCCCGCTGTCCTATGCCCAGCAACGCCTGCTGTTTCTCTGGCAGCTCGATCCGACCAGCGACGCCTACAAGATGAGCACCGCCCTGCGCTTGCGCGGGCGACTGGACGAGCAGGCCCTGCAGCGCTCCTTCGACCACCTGCTGCAGCGCCATGAAGTGCTGCGCACGGTGTTCAGCACCGACGGCGAGCAGCCGCGCCAGGTGATCCTCCCGGCGCTGGCGCTCGACCTGCAACGCGTCGAGGTCAAGGACGATGCCGAACTGTCTCGCCTGGCCGGCGAGTTCATCGCGCGGCCCTTCGACCTGCTCAAGGGCCCGCTGCTGCGTGCCAGCCTGTTCCGTTTGAGCGAGGACGAGCAGGTACTGGTGGTGTGCATGCACCATATCGTTTCCGATGGCTGGTCGATGGAGGTGATGGTCAAGGAGTTCGCCCAGAGCTATCAGGCCTTTGCCCAAGGCCGCGAGCCGGAGCTGCCGGCACTGGCCCTGCAATATGCCGACTACGCCATCTGGCAGCGCCAGTGGCTGGAGGCCGGGGAGGGCGAGCGGCAACTGGAGTACTGGCGCCGTCAGTTGGGCGACGAGCAACCGCTGCTGGAAGCAGCCCAGGATTTCCCCGCCCGCCGGTGCAGAGTTTCCGTGGCGAGCACCTGAAATTCGATTTCGGCGGCGAGCTCTCGCAACGCCTCAACGCCTTCGCCCGCAGCCAGGGCCTGAGCCTGTTCATGCTGGTGCTGGCCGGCTTCTCGCTGTTCCTGTCGCGTCAGTTCGGGCAACGCGATATCCGTATCGGCGTGCCCAATGCCAACCGTGGCCGCAGCGAGACCGAAGGGCTGATCGGCTTCTTCATCAACACCCAGGTGCTGCGCTGCCAGGTGGACGAGCGCCTGAGCTATCTCGACCTGCTGGCGCAGATCCGCGAGACCTCGTTCGAGGCCCAGGCCCACCAGGACGTACCCTTCGAGCAACTGGTGGACCAGCTGGCGCCGGAGCGCAGCCTCGGCCATAACCCGCTGTTCCAGGCCAAGTTCAACCAGAACGTGGTGCTCAAGCAGGAGCTGTCGCTGAAGCTGCCGGGGCTGGACGTCAGCGAATACCCGATGCACCGCGAGGGCGCGCATTTCGACCTGGCCCTGGATATCACCGATGACGGCCAGCTGATCCATGGCGATATTGCCTACGCCAGCGACCTCTACCAACGCGCTACCGTCGAGGCCTTTATCCCGCAACTGCTAGGCCTGTTCGAAGCCCTGCTGGCAGCCCCGCAGGCCCCGCTGTATCGCCTTGCCGCGCTGCCGCACGCCGCGCCAGCCCCGCACTGGACACTGCGCCTTCGGTTCTTGACCAGTGGCAAGCCAATGTTGCCCGGCAACCCGAGGCTATCGCCGCCCGCTGCCTGGGCGACAGCCTGACCTTCCGCGAACTGGACCAGGCCGCCAACCGCCTGGCCCACCATCTGCTGCAGCAGGGCGTGGGCCAGGGCCAGCCGGTGGCGGTGCTGATGGAGCGTTCGCTGCCGTGGCTGACCGCATTGCTGGCGATTTTCAAGGCCGGCGCGGTGTACATGCCCCTGGATGTGAAGGCGCCGGACGAACGCCTGCAACAGATGCTGGCGCGTGCCGGTGCCAGGGCCGTGCTGCGTGCCGAAGGCGACCGGCGCCTGGACGTGCCCGTCGATATCGCCTGGCAACCGGCGCTGTGGCAGCAGCAACCGGCGACCGCGCCGGCCATCACCTTGCACGGGCAGTCCCCGGCCTACGTGATCCATACCTCCGGCTCCACCGGCCAGCCCAAGGGCGTGCTGGTCAGCCACGCGGCGCTGGCCAGCTATGTGCGCGGCCTGCTGGAGCGCCTGCAACCGGCGCCGGGCGCGAGCATGGCGCTGGCCTCGACCATCGCCGCCGACCTTGGCCATACCGTGCTGTTCGGCGCGCTGTGTGCCGGTCGCACGCTGCATGTACTGCCCGAGGCCCTGGGCTTCGATCCGGATGCCTTCGCAGACTATATGACGACCCACCAGGTGGGCGTGCTGAAGATCGTTCCCGGCCATCTCGCCGCGCTGCTCCAGGCGGCGCGGCCGGCCGATGTGCTGCCGCGGCACCTGCTGATCGTCGGTGGCGAAGCCTGCCCGGCCGGGCTGGTAGAGCGAGTGCGCGCGCTGCGTCCGCAGTGCCGCGTGGTCAACCACTACGGTCCGAGCGAAACCACGGTCGGCGTGCTGACCCATGAAATCCTCGGCGATGTGCCGCAGGTGGTGCCGGTGGGCGAGGCGCTACCAGGTGCCGTGGTGCGGGTGCTGGACGATGTCTTCAACACCGTGGCCGAGCGCGTGCCCGGCGAGCTGTATATCGGCGGCGCCAGCCTTGCCGAGGGCTATCTCGGCCAGCCGGCGCTGACCGCCGAACGCTTCGTGCCGGATCCCCATGGGCCGGCAGGCGCGCGCCTGTACCGCAGTGGCGACCGGGTGCGCCGCAACCGCCAGGGCCAACTGGAGTTCATCGGCCGTGCCGACGACCAGGTGAAGATCCGCGGTTATCGCGTGGAGCCGGCGGAAGTCGCCCGGGTCCTGCAAGGTATGGTGCAGCAGGCGGTGGTCCTGGCGGTGCCGCAGGATGACGACGCCAGCCGCCTGCAATTGCTGGCATGGGTGGTGGCAGAGGGCGTCACCGGCGAAACCTTGCGCCAGCAACTGGCTCACGTGTTGCCCGAATACATGGTGCCGGCGCAGATCGTGCTGCTGGAGCAGTTGCCGCTGACTGCCAACGGCAAGCTGGACAAGCGTGCCCTGCCCAGGCCGGGCGCGGTGCAGCAGCGTTATGTCGCCCCGCAGGGCGAGATCGAGGAAAAGCTTGCGGCCATCTGGCGCGACGTACTCAAGCTGGAGCAGGTCGGCAGCTCCGACAACTTCTTCGAGCTGGGCGGCGACTCGATCCTCAGCCTGCAGATCATTGCCCGGGCCAAGCGCCAAGGGATCAAGCTCAATCCCAAGCAACTGTTCGAGAAGCAGACCATTGGCCAACTGGCCACGGTCGCCAAACTGATCGAGAAGAAGGCTGCGGCCCCGGTGGTCGAGCAGATCACCGGCAACCTGCCGTTGCTGCCGATCCAGGCACGCTTCTTCGAAACCGATATTCCCGAGCGCCAGCACTGGAACCAGTCGGTGCTGCTCAAGCCGACCCACAAGCTGGACAGCGCCACGCTGCACAAGGCCTTGCATACCTTGCTGGAGCAGCACGATGCCCTGCGCCTGAACTTCGCCCGGCAGTACGCGGGCTGGCAGGCGGTGTTCGCGCCGCTGAACAGCGCCGAGGTGCTGTGGACCCGCGAACTGGCGAACCTTGAAGCCCTCCATGAGCTGGCCGAGCAGGCCCAGCGCAGCCTTGATCTGAAGAACGGCCCGCTGCTGCGCGCCGTACTGGTAGACCTGCCCGAAGGCGAGCAGCGCCTGTTGCTGGTGATCCATCATCTGGTGGTGGATGGTGTTTCCTGGCGCGTGCTGCTGGAAGACCTGCAACAGGCCCTGGCCGGCGCGGCCCTGCCGGCCAAGACCAGTTCATACAAGGCCTGGGCGGAAAAACTGCACGCCTGGGCCAACAGCCCGGCGCTGGAAACCGAGCGCGACTACTGGCATGGCCTGCTCGACGGCGCCGATGGCGCACTGCCGCAGGACAATCCCCACGGCAGCCTGCGCATCGAAACCGCTGCCCATGCCGCCTCGACCCTCGACGAGGAACTGACCACACAACTGCTCAAGGTTGCCCCGGCGGCCTATCGCACCCAGGTCAACGACCTGCTGCTGACCGCCCTGGCCCAGGTGCTGTGCCGGTGGAGCGGGCAGCCGTCGGTGCTGGTCCAGTTGGAAGGCCATGGTCGCGAAGACCTGTTCGAGGATATCGACCTCAGCCGCACCGTCGGCTGGTTCAGCAGCCTGTTCCCGGTGCGCCTGGCCCCGGCGGCGCAGGTCGGTGCCTCGATCTGCGCGATCAAGGAACAACTACGCAGCGTACCGGGCAAGGGCATCGGCTTCGGCGTGCTGCGCTACCTTGGCGACGGCGATTTCGCCCACCGGCTGGCGGCGCTGCCGCAGCCGCGGGTGACGTTCAACTACCTGGGCCAGTTCGACGGCAGTTTCGACCGGGAGCAGGGCGCCTTCGTCCCGGCCGGCGAAAGCAGCGGCCAGCCCTTGTGCCCGCAAGGCCAGCTGGGCAACTGGCTGAGCGTCAACGGCCAGGTCTTCGATGGCCAGCTGCGCCTGGACTGGACCTACAGCCGCGAGATGTATCGCGCGGACACCATCGAGGCGCTGGCCCGTGCCTATGAACAGGCACTGGCCGAGCTGATCCGCCATTGCCAGGCAGGCAACCACGGCGTGACCCCGTCGGACTTCCCGCTGGCCGGGCTGGACCAGGCGCAACTGGACCGCCTGCCGCAAGCCGCCGTGACCATCGAGGACATCTACCCGCTGGCGCCGATGCAACAAGGCATGCTGTTCCACAGCCTGTTCGCCAAGGAGGCCGGCAATTACATCAACCAGTTGCGGGTCAGTGTCAGCGGGCTCGAGGCGGCCCGCCTGCACCAGGCCTGGCAGGCGCTGCTGGACCAGCATCCGGTGCTGCGCAGCGGCTTCGTCAGTGATGCCGACCACCCGGTGCAGGTGGTGCAGCGCCGGGTCGAGCTGCCTTTCGTGGAGATCGATGCCCGCGGGCGCGCCGACCTGGACGGCTGGCTCGACGACTGGGCGCGCCTGGAGCGCGACAAGGGGTTCGAGCTGGCCCGCGGCCCGCTGCTGCGTGTGGCGCTGATCCGTACCGAGGATGACCGTCACGAGCTGATCTACACCAGCCACCATATCCTGATGGACGGCTGGAGCAGCTCGCGCATGCTCGGCGAAGTGCTGCAGCGCTATGCCGGGCAGGTGCCGGCGCGCCAGGTCGGCCAGTACCGCGACTACATCCACTGGCTGCAAGGCCAGGATGCCGGGGCTGCCCAGCGTTTCTGGCTGGAGCAACTGGCCGCGTTCGACGAGCCGACCCGTCTGGCCCAGGCCCTCAAGGGCGCGGCGGACGGCGAAGGCTATGGCGAATACCGGGAGGATCTGGACGCCGGGCTGAGCCGGCGCCTGGGCGAGTTCGCCCGCGAGCAGCGGGTCACCCTGAACACCCTGGTGCAGGCCGCGTGGCTGTTGCTGCTGCAACGCTATACCGGGCAGTCCAGCGTCACCTTCGGCGCCACCGTGGCCGGACGGCCCACCGAACTGGCCGGGATCGAGGAGCAGCTCGGCCTGTTCATCAACACCCTGCCGGTGCTGGCGAGCCCGCGTTGCGAACAGTCCGTGGCGGCGTTCGTGCAGCACGTGCAAGGGCTGAACGTCGCCCTGCGCGAGTTCGAACACACGCCACTGTACGAGGTGCAACGCTGGGCCGGCTGGAGCGGCGAGGCGCTGTTCGACTCGATCCTGGTGTTCGAGAACTACCCGGTGTCCGAGGCGCTGCAACAGGCGGCACCGGACGGGCTGCGCTTCGGTGAGGTGCGCAGCCAGGAGCAGACCCATTACCCGCTGACCCTGGTGGTGAATACCGGCGAGCGCCTGTCGCTGCGCATCAGCCATGATCGCAGCGCCTTTGGCGTGCGGGCGGTCGAGCAACTGGCGGCGCATTTCAATCATCTGCTGGCGGCGCTGATCGAGGACCCGGCGCGGGCGCTGGGTGAGCTGGTATTGCCAGTGACTGTGAGCCTGGAGCTGGCGGCCTTCCCGAGCGAGCAGTGCATTCACCAGCGCATCGAAGCCCAGGCGGCGAGAGTGCCGGAAGCGGTGGCCGTGAGCTTTGGCGGTGAGCAGCTGACTTATACACAGCTGAACCGCCGGGCCAACCAACTGGCGCACAAGCTGCGCGAGCAGGGCGTCGGGCCGGATGTTCTGGTTGGGCTGTCGGTCGAGCGCAGTCTGGAAATGCTGGTTGGCGTGCTGGGCATTCTCAAGGCTGGTGGCGCCTATGTGCCGCTGGACCCGGAGTATCCACAGGACCGTCTCGACTACATGAAGGCAGACAGCGGTATAAAGCTGTTGCTGACCCAGGCCGATCTGCTGGGCTCTTTCGAGGGCTATAGCTATGAGAACCCGGTCAACCTGACCTCGCCGGATAACCTGGCCTACGTGATCTACACCTCCGGTTCCACCGGCAAGCCGAAGGGCGCGTTGCTGCCGCACCAGAATGTCCTGCGCCTGTTCGAGGCCACGGATGAGTGGTTCGGCTTTGACGAGAAAGACGTGTGGACCCTGTTCCATTCCTACGCCTTCGACTTCTCCGTGTGGGAGATCTTCGGTGCGCTGATGCATGGCGGGCGTCTGGTAGTCGTGCCGCGTGAGGTGACCCGTTCGCCGGAGGACTTCAACCGGTTGCTGGTGGATGAAAAGGTCACGGTGCTCAACCAGACCCCGTCGGCCTTCAAGCAACTGGTCCGCGTTGCAACCGAGCCATTGAGCCTGCGCTACGTAGTGTTCGGCGGCGAAGCGCTGGACGTAGGCAGCCTGCAACCTTGGTTCGACCGCTTTGGTGACCAGCAGCCGCGTTTGATCAACATGTATGGCATCACCGAAACCACGGTGCACGTGACCTACCGTCCAATCACCAGGGCAGACCTGGTGCAGGCCGAGGTCAGCCCGATCGGTGAAGCGATCCCCGACCTGTCGATGTATGTGCTGGACACCGACTTCAACCCGGTGGCAACCGGCGTCTGCGGCGAACTGCATGTCGGCCACGCCGGTCTGGCGCGCGGTTACCACAATCGCGCCGCCCTGACCGCCGAACGCTTCGTGCCCAACCCGTTCGCGAAAGACGGCAGCCGCCTGTACCGCACCGGTGACCTTGCCCGCTTCCGCGAAGCCGGTGTGATCGAGTACGCCGGCCGTATCGACCATCAGGTGAAGATCCGCGGTTTCCGTATCGAACTGGGCGAGATCGAGGCGCGGCTGCAGGAGCATGAAGGCGTGCGCGAGGTGGTAGTGCTGGCGGTCGATGGCCCGGCAGGCCAGCAACTGGCGGCCTACCTGATCCCGACCAACCCGGATCAGGGCGACCTGCGCGACAGCCTGAAATCTCATCTGCGGGCCAACCTGCCGGACTACATGGTCCCGACCCACCTGATCCAGCTGGAATCCTTCCCGCTGACCGCCAACGGCAAGCTGGACCGCAAGGCCCTGCCCAAGCCCGATGCGGCCAACCTGCAAGGCGCGTATGTGGCCCCGGTCAGCGAACTGGAGCAGCAGCTTGCATCCATCTGGGCGGATGTGCTGCAAGTCGAAAGGGTCGGCCTGAGCGACAACTTCTTCGAACTGGGCGGCCATTCGCTGCTGGCGACCCAGGTCATCTCCCGCGTGCGCCAGCAACTGAACCTGGAACCGACCCTGCGCAACCTCTTCGAAGCCGCCGACCTGTCCGCCTTCGCCGCGCTGGCCGGGCAGGGCGAGGCCAGCCGTGCCCGGCCTTCGTCCGCGCCGACCGCAGCCAGCCGCTGGCGCTGTCCTACGCCCAGCAGCGGCAGTGGTTCCTCTGGCAACTGGAGCCCGGGAGTGCCGCCTACAACATCCCGGTGGCCCTGCGCCTGGACGGCGAACTGGATATCGACGCGCTGGAGTCCAGCTTCGCCGCCCTGGTCGCCCGCCATGAAACCCTGCGCACCACCTTCCGCCAGGACGGCGAGCGCGGGGTGCAGGTGATCCATCCGGCGACGCCGTTCGTGCTGGCAGTGGAAACGCTGGCCCCGGGCGAAACCCTGGAAGCCAGCATCGCCGCCGAGGTGCGCCGGCCGTTCGATCTGCAACAGGGGCCGTTGCTGCGGGTCAAGCTGCTGCACCTGGACGAGAACCGGCATGTGCTGGTGCTGACCCAGCACCACAGCGTTTCCGATGGCTGGTCGATGCCGATCATGGTCGACGAGCTGGTGCGCTTCTACGCAGGCTTCAGCCAGGGCCGCGATATCGCCCTTGATCCCTTGCCGTTCCAGTACGCCGACTATGCCCTGTGGCAGCGCCAGTGGATGGAAGCCGGCGAGCAGCAACGCCAGCTCGCCTACTGGACTGCCCAACTGGGCGGTGAACAGCCGGTGCTGGAACTGCCGACCGACCGTCCGCGCCCGGCGATCCAGCAACTGGCCGGTGCCCGTTGCCCTGTCGCCCTGGATTCAGCCTTGGTGGACAGGCTCAAGGCCGTGGCCCGGGAGCAGGGCGTGACCCTGTTCATGCTCCTGCTGGCCTCGTTCCAGACCCTGTTGCAGCGCCACAGCGGGCAGCACGATATCCGTGTCGGCGTGCCCGTCGCCAACCGCACCCGCGCGGAAACCGAAAGGCTGATCGGCTTCTTCGTCAACACCCAGGTGCTCAAGGCCGAGTTCGCTGCCGACACCACCTTCAGCCAGTTGCTGCAACAGGTCAGGCACACCGCGCTGCAAGCCCAGGCCCATCAGGAACTGCCCTTCGAGCAACTGGTGGAAGCCCTGCAACCGCAGCGCAGCCTGAGCCACAGCCCGCTGTTCCAGGTGATGTTCAACCACCAGGCCGAAGCCCGGGGCGCGGCGCGTCAACTGCCGGGCCTGAGCGTCGAAGTGCTGGCTGCCGACAGCCAGTCGGCGCAGTTCGACCTGACCCTGAATACCGTCGAGCATGCCGCCGGCCTGGAAGCGGAACTGAGCTATGCCACGGCGCTGTTCGATGCCTCGACCATCGAGCGCCTGGCCAAGCATTGGTGCACGCTGCTGCAAGGCATCTGCATCGACGCCGACCAGCGTATCGCCGAGCTGCCGTTGCTGGACGCCGAGGAACGTCGGCAGATCCTGGTGGAGTGGAACCAGAGCCAGCTCGACTACCCACGCGGGCAATGCCTGCCAGCGTTGATCGAAGCGCAGGTCCGGGCTACCCGGAGGCGGTCGCGCTGGTGTCTGCTGACGTGTCGCTGAGCTACGCGCAGTTGAATACCCGCTCCAATCAGCTGGCGCACAAGCTGCGCGAGCTGGGCGTCGGCCCGGATGTGCTGGTGGGCGTGGCGCTGGAGCGCGGCCCGGAGATGGTCGTCAGCCTGCTGGCGATCCTCAAGGCCGGTGGCGCCTATGTGCCGCTGGACCCGGATTTCCCGGCGGACCGGCTGAGCTACATGATGCAGGACAGCGGCCTGCGCCTGCTGTTGAGCCAGGCTTCGCTGGTTGGGCAACTGAGCATTCCTGAAGGCGTGCAGACGCTGTGCGTGGACCAGCACGGCAACTGGCTGGATGGCTACAAAACCGACGACCTGCCCGCGACTGCCGGCCCGGACAACCTCGCCTACGTGATCTACACCTCGGGCTCCACCGGCCTGCCGAAGGGCGTGACCATCCACCATCAGGCCCTGGTCAACTTCCTCTTCAGCATGGCGGACAAGCCGGGGCTGACGGCGACTGACCGGGTGCTGTCGCTGACCTCGCTGTCCTTCGATATCGCCGGCCTGGAACTGTACCTGCCGCTGATTCGCGGTGCCTCGGTGGTCTTGCTCAAGCCGCACCAGAACAAGGACCCTCAGGCCCTGTTGCAGGTGATCGTCGAACAGCAGGCCAGCGTGATCCAGGCCACGCCGTCCAGTTGGCGGATGATCCTCGATGCGGCACCGGCTGGCGCCTTGAGTGGCAAGACCCTCCTCTGCGGCGGCGAAGCCCTGAACGCCGAGCTGGCCCAGCGCCTGATCGACCAGGCCGGGCATGTATGGAACGTCTACGGTCCGACCGAAACCACCATCTGGTCGGCCCGGCATTACCTGACCCGCGCCGACGATGTCTGGCTGGGCAAGCCACTGGCCAATACCACGCTGCATATCGTCAGCGACGACCTCGACGTACTGCCGGTCGGCGCCCGCGGTGAATTGCTGATCGGTGGCGATGGCCTGGCCCGTGGTTACCACCAGCGTCCGGCACTGACCGCCGAGCGCTTCGTGCCGGATCCGTTCTCCAGCACCGGCGGGCGTCTGTACCGCACCGGTGACGTGGCCCGCTACCGTGCCGACGGGGTAATCGAATACGTGGGTCGCCTGGATCATCAGGTGAAGATCCGCGGCTTCCGCATCGAACTGGGCGAAATCGAAGCGCGTTTGCTGGAGCACCCGGCGGTGCGTGAAGCCGTGGTGATCGATATCGATAACCAGCTGGCGGCGTACCTGGTCGCGGAGCAGGACACCCCGGAACTGCGCAGTGCCCTCAAGGCGCACCTGAAAGCCGGGCTGCCGGACTACATGGTGCCCAGCCACTTCACCTGGCTGGACAGAATGCCCCAGACCCCCAACGGCAAGCTCGACCGCAAGGCCCTGCCCAAGCCCGATGCCAGCCTGGCGCAGCGCGCCTTTGTGGCGCCGGTCAGCGAGCAGGAGCAGCAGGTCGCGGCGATCTGGGCCGAGGTGCTCAAGGTCGAGCGCGTGGGCCTGACCGACGACTTCTTCGAACTAGGCGGGCATTCGCTGCTCGCCGCCCAGCTCGTTTCCCGTATTCATTCCGGCCTCGGTATCGACGTACCGCTGCGCCTTATCTTCGAGAAACCGCAATTGAACGACTTTATCCAGGCAATCGCCAACAGCGGCCTGTCGCTGACCGAGGACGGCCTGTCCGATATCGAAAAACTGATGAACGAAATGGCAGGAGCCTGAGATGGACAAGACGACCGCACAGCGCATTGCCAAACGTTTCGTCGGCCTGCCCCTGGAGCAGCGCCGGCAGATCCTCGACAAGATGCGCGAGACCGGGCAGAGCTTCCGTCTCCTGCCGATTGCCGTGACCCGCACCGATACCCCGCGTATCCCGCTGTCCTACGCCCAGCAGCGCATGCTGTTCCTGTGGCAGATGGAGCCGGACAACAGCGCCTACAACGTGCCCATGGCGGTGCGTCTGAACGGCCCGCTGGACCAGGCGGCGCTGGGCCGTGCGCTGGAGCAACTGGTACAGCGCCATGAAACCCTGCGCACCCGTTTCGTCTCCGTGGAAGGCGAGTTCCATCAGGAAATCCTCGACCGGGTGCCGGTGGCGCTGGAAGTGCTCGAAGTTACCGACGAGAGCCGCCTGGCCGCCCTGGTCGAGGCCGAATTGCAGGCGCCGTTCGATCTGCTGGGTGACCGGCTGCTGCGGGTCAGGCTATTCCGTCTCGGTGCCAGCGAGCATGTGCTGACCCTGTGCATGCACCATGTGGTGTCGGATGGCTGGTCCGGGCAGTTGCTGGTGCGCGAGTTCGTCCAGCTCTACCAGGCGCAGTCGAGCGGGCAACCGGCGCCCTTGCCGGAACTGGCGATCCAGTACGCCGACTATGCGATCTGGCAGCGCGCCTGGCTGGAAGCCGGCGAGGGCGAGCGCCAGCTGGCGTACTGGAAGGAACAGCTGGGCGACGAACAGCCTGTGCTGAGCCTGCCGCTGGATCACGAGCGCCCGCTGCAACCGAGCTACCGCGGTGCCGTGCTGCGCGCCGATCTGCCGGCGCAGTTGTCGGAGCAGCTCAAGCAGGTGGCGCGCAACAACGGCGTGACCCTGTTCATGCTGACCCTGGCGGCCATGTCGGTGGTGCTGTCGCGCTACAGCGGCCAGGCGGACATCCGTATCGGCGCACCGAATGCCGGGCGTACCCGCGCCGAGCTGGAAGGCTTGATCGGCTTCTTCATCAACACCCAGGTCCTGCGTGTGCAGGTGGACGAGCGGCAGACCTTCGCCGCCCTGCTGGAGCAGGTCAAGCAGGTGGTCAGTGGCGCCCAGTCCCATCAGGAACTGCCGTTCGAGCATCTGGTGGACGCCCTGGCGCCGGAGCGCAACCTCGGCCACAACCCGCTGTTCCAGTTCAAGATCAACCAGCAGGTATTCGTGGCCGAGGACGGCAGCGAGGCCGAGCGCGGTGTCGATGGCCTGAGCGTGGAGAAGTACGCTTCCGGCTCCAGCGATGCGCGGTTCGACCTGGCCTATGACTTCGTCGATGGCCCGGACGGCGTGCGTGGCTACTTCACCTATGCCACCGACCTGTTCGAGGCGGCGACCATCGAGCGTATCGCCGGGTCGCTGCGCCGCGTGCTGGAACACTTCGTGGCCCATGTTGCCGAGCCGCTGCTGGCCTTCCCCGAGCAGGCGCCGCAGCTGGCGGCACCGCAGGCCCCGGCGCTGATCGGTGGCGACTTCGTTTCCCTGTGGCAGCAAGGCCTGCAAGCCGGGAGCGGCAAGCTGGCCCTGCGCGCTGGCGAGCAGACCCTCGACTACGGGCAACTGGAGGCGCAGTCCAACCAGCTTGCCCACTACCTGCAAGAGCAAGGCGTCGAGGCCGGGCAGGTCGTGGCGCTGTGCCAGGAGCGCGGCATCGAGTGGGTGGTAAGCCTGCTGGCGGTGCTCAAGCTGGGGGCGGTGTACCTGCCGCTGGACAGCCGCCAGCCGCAGGAGCGCCTGCGCCAGCTGGTGCGTGACAGCGGCGCGGTGTTGCTGATCCAGGGTGCCGAAATGGACCTGGGCTGCCCGGCGCTGAACTGGAATCCGTCGTTGTGGGCCGAACGCGATACCCGCGCGCCCGCCGTGCGCATCCATGGCGAACAACCGGCCTACATCATCTACACCTCCGGCTCCACCGGTCAGCCGAAGGGTGTGGTGATCAGCCATGGCGCGCTGAGCAACTATGTACAGGCCGTGCTGGAACGCCTGGACCTGAGCGCCGACGCCAGCCTGGCCATGGTCTCGACCATCGCCGCCGACCTCGGCCACACCATGCTGTTCGGTGCCCTGGCGTCTGGCCGTGCGCTGCACCTGCTGTCCCATGAGCACGCCTTCGATCCGGACCGTTTCGCCGCCTATATGGCCGAACACCGCATCGATGTGCTGAAGATCGTGCCGAGCCACCTGCAAGGCTTGTTGCAGGCGGCGAAGGCGGCGGATGTGCTGCCACGCGAGCTGCTGGTGCTCGGTGGCGAAGCCAGCAGCTGGAGCCTGCTGGAACAGATCCGCAGCCTGAAGGCCTGCCGTGTGCTCAACCACTATGGTCCGACCGAAACCACCGTGGGCATCCTCACCCACGAAGTGGGCGAGCTCGCCGGCTGTCGCAGCGTGCCGGTTGGTCAGCCGCTGGCGAACGGCAGCGCGCAGGTGCTGGACGCCTGGCTCAACCCGGTGGCCGAAGGCGTTGCCGGCGAGCTGTATCTCGGTGGCGCGGGCCTGGCCCAGGGGTATCTGGGGCAGCCGGCGCTGACGGCCGAGCGCTTCGTCCCCGCTGCAAACGGCCAGCGCCGTTATCGCGCCGGCGACCGTGCGCGTCTGGTGAACGGCGTGCTGGAATACCTGGGCCGCGCCGACGACCAGGTGAAGATCCGCGGTTACCGGGTCGAACCGGGCGAAGTCGGCCATTTGCTGCAAGGCCTCGACGGCGTGGCCGAGGCGGTGGTCCTGGCCTTGCCGCAGGACAGCGATGAAACGCGTCTGCAACTGGTGGGCTACTGCGTCCCGGCCAGCGGCGTCACCCTGCAAGCCGAAGCCCTGCGCCAGCAACTTGCGGCAAGCCTGCCGGAATACCTGGTGCCGGCACAGATCCTTGTGCTGGAGCGCCTGCCGCTGACCGCCAACGGCAAGCTGGACAAGCGTGCCCTGCCCAGGCCGGGCGCGGTCAAGCAGCGTTACGTGGCACCCAGCGGCGAGATCGAGGAAAAGCTCGCGGCCATCTGGTGTGATGTGCTCAAGCTGGAGCAGGTGGGCAGCACCGACAACTTCTTCGAACTGGGTGGCGACTCGATCCTCAGCCTGCAGATCATCGCCCGGGCCAAGCGCCAGGGCATCAAGCTGAGCCCCAAGCAGCTGTTCGAGAAACAGACCATCGGCCAGTTGGCCACCGTCGCCAAACTGATCGAGAAGAAGGCTGCCGCCCCGGCCCCGGCACAGATCAGCGGGCGCCTGCCGCTGCTGCCGATCCAGGCGCGCTTCTTCGACACCGCCATCCCCGAGCGCCAGCACTGGAACCAGGCGGTGATGCTCAAACCGAGCGTGCGTCTCGATGCCGCCCATTTGCAGCCGGCCCTGCACGCGCTGATCGAGCAGCACGATGCCCTGCGCCTGAGTTTCCGACAGCAGTCCGCCGGCTGGCAGGCCAGCTTCGCCCCGGCCAGCAGCGCTGGCGTGCTGTGGGTCCGTGAGCTGGCCGAGGGCGCCGATCTGCGCGAACTGGCCAACGAGGCCCAGCGCAGCCTGAACCTGACCGACGGCCCGCTGCTGCGCGCCGTGCTCATCAACCTTGCCGACGGTGAACAGCGTCTGCTGCTGGTGATCCACCACCTGGTGGTGGATGGCGTGTCCTGGCGCGTGCTGCTGGAAGACCTGCAACAGGCCTGCGCTGCCCTGATGGCGGGCAAGGCTGTCGAGTTGCCAGCCAAGACCAGCTCGCTGAAAGCCTGGGCCGGCCAGTTGCACGACTATGCGGTAAGCCCGGCGCTGGAGCAGGAACTGGATTACTGGCAGGCGCAGTTGCGCGGGTCAGTGACGAGCTGCCGTGCGACCATCCCGACGGCAGCCAGGAGCGCCGCCATGCCGTGTCGGTCAGCACCCATCTGGATGTCGAGCTGACCCGGCGCCTGCTGCAAGACGCCCCGGCGGCCTACCGCACGCAGATCAACGACCTACTGCTGACCGCCCTGGCCCGGGTCATCTGCCGCTGGAGCGGGCAGGCCCATGCGCTGATCCGCCTGGAAGGCCATGGTCGCGAGGATCTGTTCGAGGATATCGACCTGAGCCGCACCGTCGGCTGGTTCAGCACCCTGTTCCCGGTGCGCCTGACCCCGGCGGCGTCGCTGGAGGCTTCGCTCAAGGCGATCAAGGAACAACTGCGTGCCATCCCCAACAAAGGCATCGGCTACGGCGTGCTCCGTCACCTGGGCAACGACGCCGCCCGCGAGACCCTGGGCGCTCTGGCCCAGGGCACTATCGTCTTCAACTACCTGGGCCAGTTCGACGGCAGCTTCACCGCCGAGGACGCGCTGTTCGCGCCGTCCGGCGAAAGCGCCGGCGACGGCCAGGACTTCGCCGCGCCACTGGCGGCGCTGCTGAGTATCAACGGCCAGGTGTACGGCGGCGAGCTGGACCTGGGATGGAGCTTCAGCAGCGCGGTGTTCGAGCGCGAGACCGTGCAGCGCCTGGCGGATGACTATGCGGCCGAACTGCGCCTGCTGGTGGAGCACTGCACCACGCCGGCAGTGGCCGGCATCACGCCGTCGGACTTCCCGCTGGTGAGCCTGGCCCAGGCCGAACTGGATGGCCTGCCGGTGCCAGCCGGCACTATCCAGGACATCTACCCGCTGGCGCCGATGCAGCAGGGCATGCTGTTCCACACCCTCTACGAGCAGGAGGCCGGCAACTACATCAACCAGCTGCGGGTCGAGGTCAATGGCCTCGATGTCGCCCGTTTCCGGGCGGCGTGGCAGGCGGTGGTGGACCAGCACGATGTGCTGCGCAGCGTGTTCGTCAGCGAACTGCAGCAGCCGTTGCAGGTGGTGCTGCGTCAGGTCGAAGTACCCTTCAGCGAAGTCGATGCCCGTGGCCAGGCCGACCAGCAAGCCTGGCTCGATGCCTGGGCGGCCGGCGAGCGCGAAGCTGGCTTCGAACTGAGCCGCGGGCCGCTGCTGCGCCTGGCGCTGGCGCGTATCGGTGAGCAGCGTTATCAACTGGTCTACACCTGCCATCACATCCTGATGGATGGCTGGAGCAGCTCGCGCATGCTCGGCGAGGTGCTGCAGCGCTACAGCGGCAGGGACATCGCCGGCCAAGGCGCGCGCTATCGCGACTACATCGAGTGGCTGCAACGCCAGGACGGCAGCGCCAGCCAGCAGTTCTGGAAGCAGCACCTGCAACACCTGGACGAACCGACCCGGCTGGTCCAGGCGTTCAGGTCCGGTGTTGCCGGCACGGGCTACGGCGAGCAGTCCCAGTTGCTGGATGCGGCCCTGACCCAGCGCCTCGGCGAGTTCGCCCGCGAGCAGCGGGTTACCCTCAACACCCTGGTCCAGGCCGCGTGGCTGTTGCTGCTGCAACGCTATACCGGGCAGTCCAGCGTGACCTTCGGCGCCACCGTGGCCGGGCGTCCGGCGGACCTGCCGGGCATCGAGGAACAGCTCGGCCTGTTCATCAACACCCTGCCGGTGGTCGGCAGCCCGCGCCCGGAGCAGAGCGTGGCGGACTTCGTGCAGCAGGTGCAGAACCTCAACCTGGCCCTGCGCGAGCACGAACACACGCCGCTCAACGAGATCCAGCGCTGGGCCGGGCAGGGCGGCGAAGCGCTGTTCGACACTATCCTGGTGTTCGAGAACTACCCGGTGTCCGAGGCGCTGCAACAGACCGCGCCGCAAGGGCTGGAATTCGGTGCGCTGGTCAACCGCGAGCAGTCCCACTATCCGTTGACCCTGGTAATCAACGCCGGCACCACGCTGTCCATGCGCCTGAGCCATGACCGGCGTTTCTTCGCCGATACGGCGGTGGTGCAACTGGCCGCGCATCTGGACCATCTGCTTCGCGCGCTGGTGGCCAATCCGCAGGCGGCGCTGGGCGAACTGGCTCTGCCTTCGGTGGCGGGACAGGAAGTGGCGGTCTTCCCGAACGAGCAGTGCATTCATCAGCGCATCGAGGCCCAGGCGGCGCGGGTGCCGGAAGCGGTGGCCGTGAGTTTTGGTGCTCAAGCGCTGACTTATGCACAGCTGAACGGTCGGGCGAACCAGTTGGCGCACAAGCTGCGCGAGCAGGGCGTCGGGCCAGATGTGCTGGTCGGTCTTTCGGTCGAGCGCAGCCTGGAAATGCTGGTCGGTATCCTCGGCATTCTCAAGGCTGGTGGCGCCTATGTGCCGCTGGATCCGGAGTATCCACAAGACCGTCTCGACTACATGACGGCAGACAGCGGTATCAAGCTGCTGCTGACCCAGGCTGATCTGCTGGGCTCGTTCGAGGGCTACAGCAACGAGAACCCGGTCAACCTGACCTCGCCGGACAACCTGGCTTATGTGATCTACACCTCCGGTTCGACCGGCAAGCCGAAGGGGGCGTTGCTGCCGCATCACAACGTCCTGCGTCTGTTCGAGGCGACCGAGGACTGGTTCGGCTTCGACGAGAAAGACGTGTGGACGCTGTTCCACTCGTACGCGTTCGACTTCTCCGTGTGGGAGATCTTCGGTGCGCTGATGCATGGTGGCCGTCTGGTGGTGGTGCCACGTGAAGTGACCCGTTCGCCGGAGGACTTCAACCAGTTGCTGGTGGATGAAAAGGTCACGGTGCTCAACCAGACGCCATCGGCGTTCAAGCAACTGACTCGCGTTGCAACCGAGCCACTGAGCCTGCGCTACGTAGTGTTCGGCGGCGAAGCCTTGGATGTGGGCAGCCTGCAACCATGGTTCGAGCGCTTCGGTGACCAGCAGCCACGCCTGATCAACATGTATGGCATTACCGAAACCACGGTGCACGTCACCTACCGTCCGATCACCAAGGCGGATCTGGTGCAGGCCGAGGTCAGCCCGATCGGCGAGGCCATCCCCGACCTGTCGATGTACGTGCTGGGCACCGACTTCAACCCGGTGGCAACCGGCGTTTGCGGCGAGCTGCATGTCGGCCATGCCGGCCTGGCGCGTGGTTACCACAACCGTGCCGCCCTGACCGCCGAACGCTTCGTGCCCAACCCGTTCGCGAAAGACGGCAGTCGCCTGTACCGCACCGGTGACCTTGCCCGCTTCCGTGAAGCCGGTGTGATCGAGTATGCAGGCCGTATCGACCACCAGGTGAAGATCCGTGGCTTCCGTATCGAACTGGGGGAGATCGAGGCGCGGCTGCAGGAGCATGAAGGCGTACGCGAGGTGGTAGTGCTGGCGGTCGATGGCCCGGCGGGCCAGCAACTGGCGGCCTACCTGATTCCGGCCAACCCGGATCAGGGCGACCTGCGTGACAGCCTGAAATCTCATCTGCGGGCGAACCTGCCGGACTACATGGTTCCGACCCACCTGATCCAGCTGGAATCCTTCCAGCTGACCGCCAACGGTAAGCTGGACCGCAAGGCCCTGCCGAAACCCGATGCGGCCAACCTGCAAGCCGCCTACGTGGCGCCGCAGAGTGCCCTGGAACAGCAACTGGCGGCGATCTGGGCCGATGTGCTCAAGGTGGAAAAGGTCGGCCTGAGCGACAACTTCTTCGAGCTGGGCGGCGATTCGATCATCTCCATCCAGGTGGTCAGCCGCGCCCGTCATGCCGGGATCTTCTTCACTCCGAAGGACCTGTTCCAGCGCCAGACCGTGCAGAGCCTGGCGGCGGTGGCGCGGCTGGCCGAAGCCACCAGCATCGAGCAGGGCGCGGTCGAGGGCATCGCCCCGCTGACGCCGGTGCAGCACTGGTTCTTCGACGGCGACATGCCGCAGCGCCATCACTTCAATCAGGCGGTGCTGTTGCAGCCGTCCCGCGCGCTTGATGCCAACGCACTGGAACACGCCCTGCGTGCGCTGCTGGTGCAGCACGATGCGCTGCGCCTGGCTTTCGTTGAAGACAACGGCGTCTGGCAGGCCCGCCACGGTGCCCGTCACGATGCCGCGCTGCTCTGGCAGCGCCGGCTGAACCGCGCCGATGAGCTGGAGCCGCTGGTGCAACAGGCCCAGCGCAGCCTCGACCTGCAACAGGGCCATCTGCTGCGCGCCTTGCTGGCCGACCTGCCGGACGGCTCGCAGCGCCTGCTGCTGGTGATCCACCACCTGGTGGTGGACGGCGTGTCCTGGCGCATCCTCCTGGAAGACCTGCAAAACGCCTATAGCGCGCTGCTGGACGGCAAGCCCGTGACCCTGCCGCGCAAGACCAGTGCCTTCAAGCACTGGGGCGAGCGCCTGCGCGACTACGCCCGCAGTCCGGCACTGGAGCAGGAGCTGGGTTACTGGCAGGCGCAACTGGAGGGCGTCAGCGATGCCCTGCCGCATCATGCCTGCGGCCCGCTGACCAGCCGCCAGATCACCAGCGTGTCCACCCGTCTCGACCGCGACACCACCCGCCAGTTGCTGCAGGACGCCCCGGCGGCCTACCGCACGCAGATCAACGACCTGCTGCTGACCGCCCTGGCCCGGGTCATCTGCCAGTGGACCGGGCAGGACTCGGCGCTGATCAAGCTGGAGGGCCATGGCCGCGAGGACCTGTTCGACGAACTGGACATCACCCGGACCCTCGGCTGGTTCACCAGCATCTACCCGGTGAAGCTCAGCCCCCAGGCGGATCTGGCCGGCTCGCTGAAGACCATCAAGGAACAACTGCGCGCGATCCCCAACAAGGGCATCGGCTACGGCGTGCTGCGCTACCTCGGCAGCGACGAGGCCCGCCGCAGCCTGGCGGCCCTGGCCAAGGGCAATATCGTGTTCAACTACCTGGGCCAGTTCGACGGCAGCTTTGCTGCCGAGGACGCTCTGTTCGTCCCCGCCAGCGAAAGCCGTGGCGACATGCACAGCGCCGAGGCGCCGCTGGACAGCCTGCTCAGCATCAGCGGCCAGGTCTATGGCGGCGAGCTGGAGCTGAACTGGCGTTTCAGCACCGAAGCCTTCGAGCCGGCGCTGATGCAGGACCTGGCCAAGCGTTATGGCGAGGAACTGCGCCAACTGACCGCCCATTGCCTGGGCGCCGGAGTGGCCGGGGCCATGCCGTCGGACTTCCCGCTGGCGCGGCTGGAGCAGGCGCAGATCGACCGCCTGCCGATCGCCATCGCCGAGATCGCCGATGTCTATCCGCTGTCGCCGATGCAGCAGGGCATGCTGTTCCACAGCCTCTATGAAAAGGAGGCGGGCAACTACATCAACCAGCTGCGCGTCGATGTCCGTGGCCTCGATGTGCCGCGCTTCAAGGCGGCCTGGCAGGCGCTGATCGACCAGCACGAAGTGCTGCGCGCCAGCTTCATCAGCGATATGCAGCAGCCGTTGCAAGTGATCCGCCGCCAGGTCGTCGCGACCTTTGCCGAACAGGACTGGCGCGGGCGTGACCATTCCGAGGCGGCGATCAAGGCCTGGGCCGATGGCGACCGCCAGCGCGGCTTCGACCTGGAGCAGGAAGCCCTGCTGCGCCTGACCCTGCTGCGCACCGGCGAAGACAGCCATCACCTGGTCTACACCAGCCACCACATCCTGATGGACGGCTGGAGCAACTCGCGCCTGCTCGGCGAGGTGTTGCAGCGTTACCACGGTGAAGTGCCGGCGCAGAGCGGCGCGCGCTATCGCGACTACATCGAGTGGCTGCAACGCCAGGATGCGGCGCTCAGCCAGCGTTTCTGGAGCGGACAACTGGCGGTGCTGGACGAGCCGACCCGGTTGGTCCAGGTGCTCAGGTCGACCACCACGGCCCAGGGTTATACCGACCGGCACTACGCGCTGGACCAGGCCGAAACCCGCAAGCTCAACGAGTTCGCCCGCGAACAGCGGGTTACCCTCAACACCCTGGTCCAGGCGGCGTGGCTGTTGCTGCTGCAACGCTATACCGGGCAGTCCAGCGTGACCTTCGGCGCCACGGTATCCGGGCGCCCGGCGGAACTGGCGGGGATCGAGGAACAACTCGGCCTGTTCATCAACACCTTGCCGGTGGTCGGCAGCCCGCGCCCGGAGCAGCGCGTGGCGGACTTCGTGCAGCAGGTGCAGACCCTCAACCTGGCCTTGCGCGAGCACGAGCACACGCCGCTCTATGACATCCAGCGCTGGGCCGGGCAGGGCGGCGAGGCGCTGTTCGACAATATCCTCGTGTTCGAGAACTATCCGGTGTCCGAGGCGCTGCAACAGGCGGCGCCGGATGACCTGAAGTTCGGCAGCGTGATCAACCTGGAGCAGACCCACTATCCGCTGACCCTGATCGTCTCGGCCGGCGATGCGCTGGGTGTGCGCTTCAACTTCGATCGCCAGCGTTTCAGTGATGACGTCATGGCGCGGCTGGTGGAGCATTTCGACCATCTGCTGCGTGCGCTGGTAGTGGATTCGCAGGCGGCGTTGGGTGAACTGGCTCTGCCTTCGGTGGTGGGCCAGGAAGTGGCGATCTTCCCGAGCGAGCAGTGCATTCACCAGCGCATCGAGGCCCAGGCGGCGCGGGTGCCGGAAGCGGTGGCCGTGAGTTTTGGTGCTCAAGCGCTGACTTATGCACAGCTGAACGGTCGGGCGAACCAGTTGGCGCACAAGCTGCGCGAGCAGGGCGTTGGGCCGGATGTGCTGGTCGGTCTTTCAGTCGAGCGCAGCCTGGAAATGCTGGTCGGTATCCTCGGCATTCTCAAGGCTGGTGGCGCCTATGTACCGCTGGACCCGGATTATCCACGGGACCGTCTCGACTACATGAAGGCAGACAGTGGCATCAAGCTGCTGCTGACCCAGGCGGATCTGCTGGGTTCGTTCGAGGGCTACAGCGACCAGAATCCGGTCAACCTGACCTCGCCGGACAACCTGGCTTATGTGATCTACACCTCCGGTTCGACCGGCAAGCCGAAGGGGGCGTTGCTGCCGCACCAGAATGTCCTGCGCCTGTTCGAGGCCACGGATGAGTGGTTCGGCTTTGACGAGAAAGACGTGTGGACCCTGTTCCATTCCTACGCCTTCGACTTCTCCGTGTGGGAGATCTTCGGTGCGCTGATGCATGGCGGGCGTCTGGTAGTCGTGCCGCGTGAGGTGACCCGTTCGCCGGAAGACTTCAACCAACTGCTGGTGGATGAAAAGGTCACGGTGCTGAACCAGACTCCATCGGCGTTCAAGCAACTGGTCCGCGTTTCAACCGAGCCGCTGAGCTTGCGCTATGTGGTATTCGGCGGCGAAGCACTGGACGTGGCCAGCCTGCAACCGTGGTTCGACCGCTTCGGTGACCAGCAGCCACGCCTGATCAACATGTACGGCATCACCGAAACCACGGTGCACGTGACCTACCGTCCAATCACCAGGGCGGACCTGGTACAGGCCGAAGTCAGTCCGATCGGTGAAGCGATCCCGGACCTGTCGATGTACGTGCTGGACACCGACTTCAACCCGGTGGCAACCGGCGTCTGCGGCGAATTGCATGTCGGCCATGCCGGCCTCGCTCGCGGCTACCACAACCGTGCCGCCCTGACCGCCGAACGCTTCGTGCCCAATCCGTTCGCGAAAGACGGCAGCCGCCTGTACCGCACCGGCGACCTTGCCCGCTTCCGCGAGGAGGGCGTGATCGAGTACGCCGGCCGTATCGACCATCAGGTGAAGATCCGCGGTTTCCGTATCGAACTGGGCGAGATTGAGGCGCGGCTGCAAGAGCATGAAGGCGTGCGCGAGGTGGTGGTGCTGGCGGTGGATGGCCCGGCGGGCCAGCAACTGGCGGCCTATCTGATCCCCGCCAACCCGGACCAGGCCGAGCTGCGCGAGACCCTGAAAACCCACCTGAAAGCCAACCTGCCGGACTACATGGTCCCGACCCATCTGGTCCTGCTGGAGAGCTTCCCGCTGACCGCCAACGGCAAGCTGGACCGCAAGGCCCTGCCCAAGCCGGATGCGGCCAACCTGCAAGGTGCGTATGTGGCCCCGGTCAGCGAGCTGGAGCAGCAGTTGGCAACTATCTGGGCGGATGTCCTGCAAGTGGAGCGGGTCGGTCTGGCCGACAACTTCTTCGAGATGGGCGGGCACTCGTTGCTGGCGGTGCAGATGCTGGTGCGCATCCGCGAGCAGTTGCGCTGCGATATCGCCCTGCGCGAGCTGTTCGAGAAGAGCACCCTGCAGGACCTGTGCGCCGTGGTCGCGGCGAAACAGGGGCAGGTCGATCATGCCCAGGACGAACTGACTAAATCGCTGGAGGCCCTCAAACGTCTTAGTGCAGAGGAAATCGACAACCTGCTCGCCTGACTGGAGATCCCAACGTGCAAGAGCTGCTTGACTCCGTGAAATCCCTGTCTGCCCGTGAACGCAAGGCGCTGGCCGCCTTGCTCAAGCGCCAGGGGGTGAATCTGTACGGCGTCACGCCGATCTTCAGGCGCGAACCCGAGGCCTGCGCGCTGCTGTCCTACGCCCAGCAGCGCCAGTGGTTCCTCTGGCAACTGGAGCCTGGCAGCAGTGCCTACAACATTCCGGTGGCCCTGCGCCTGACCGGGATGCTCGATGTCGCTGCCCTGGAGGCCGCGTTCGAGGGCCTGGTCGCCCGCCACGAAACCCTGCGCACCACCTTCCGCCAGGACGGCGAGCAGGCGGTGCAGGTGGTGCATGAGCTGGTGCCGTTCCATCTGCCGGTGGACGATGTCGACGCGGCGGATCTGCACGCCCGGGTCGCCGCGGAACTGAGCGCGCCGTTCGACCTGCAGGCAGGGCCGCTGTTGCGCGTCCGCCTGCTGCGGGTGGGCGCCGAGGAGCATGTGCTGACCGTGGTCCAGCACCATATCGTTTCCGATGGCTGGTCGATGCCGATCATGATCGACGAGCTGGTGCGCCTCTACGACGGCCACCGTCGTGGACAATCGGTGCACCTGCCGGCCCTGCCGATCCAGTACGCCGACTATGCCATCTGGCAGCGCAACTGGATGGAGGCCGGCGAGCAGGAACGCCAACTGGCCTACTGGACTGCGCAACTGGGTGGTGAGCAGCCGGTGCTGGAACTGCCCACCGACCGGCCGCGGCCCTTGGTGCAGAGCCACGCCGGCGCACGCCTGGATATCGACCTGCCGCCAGCACTGGCGCAAAAGCTCAAGGCGCTGGCGCGGCAGCAGGGCGTGACCCTGTTCATGCTCCTGCTGGCGTCGTTCCAGACCTTGCTGCATCGCTATTCGGGGCAAGCCGATATCCGCGTCGGCGTGCCCACCGCCAACCGCAATCGGGCCGAGACCGAGGGGCTGATCGGCTTCTTCGTCAATACCCAGGTGCTCAAGGCCGAATTCGCGGCGGACACCACCTTCGGGCAGTTGCTGCAACAGATCAAGCACACCGCCGTGCAGGCCCAGGCCCATCAGGACCTGCCGTTCGAGCAACTGGTGCAGGCCCTGCAACCGGAGCGCGACCTGGGGCGCAGCCCGCTGTTCCAGGTGATGTTCAACCACCAGACCCAATCGGCAACGCAGGCCCGGCAATTGCCGGGATTGAGCGTGGAAAAGCTGCAATCGGGCCAGCACACCGCGCAGTTCGACCTGACCCTGGAAACCCTGGAGCGCGACAGCGGCGTGGGCGCGGCACTGACCTATGCCACGGCGTTGTTCGATTCGGCGAGCGCCGAGCGTTTTGCCCGGCATTGGCGCAACCTGCTGGAAGGTATCTGCCAGGATGTCGGGCAGCGGGTGGCCGAATTGCCGCTGCTGGACGCGCAGGAGCGCCAGCAGATTCTCGAGGGCTGGAACCAGAGCCAGCTCGACTACCCACGCGGGCAATGCCTGCCGGCGTTGATCGAAGCGCAGGTACGGGCGACCCCGGAGGCGGTCGCACTGGTGTCTGCTCACGTGTCGCTGAGCTACGCGCAACTGAATACCCGCTCCAATCAGCTGGCGCACAAGCTGCGTGAACTGGGCGTTGGTCCGGATGTGCTGGTGGGCGTGGCGCTGGAGCGTGGTCCAGAGATGGTCGTCAGCCTGCTGGCGATCCTCAAGGCCGGTGGCGCCTATGTGCCGCTGGACCCGGATTTCCCGGCGGATCGGCTGAGCTACATGATGCAGGACAGCGGCTTGAAGCTGCTGCTGAGCCAGTCTTCGCTGGTTGGACAACTGAGCATTCCGGCCGACGTGCAGACCCTGTGCGTGGACCAGCACGGCAACTGGCTGGACGGCTACGCCACGCATGACTTGCCAGCCAGCGCCGGTCCGGAAAACCTCGCCTACGTGATCTACACCTCCGGCTCCACCGGCCTGCCGAAGGGCGTGACCATCCACCATCAGGCCCTGGTCAACTTCCTTTTCAGCATGGCGGACAAGCCGGGGCTGACGGCGGCTGACCGGGTGCTGTCGCTGACCTCGCTGTCCTTCGATATCGCCGGCCTGGAACTGTACCTGCCGCTGATTCGCGGTGCTGCGGTGGTCTTGCTCAAGCCGCACCAGAACAAGGATCCACAGGCCCTGTTGCAGGTGATCGCCGAGCAGCAAGCCAGCGTGATCCAGGCCACGCCGTCGAGCTGGCGGATGATGCTCGATGCGGCGCCAGCCGGTGCCTTGAGTGGCAAGACCATCCTCTGTGGCGGCGAAGCCCTGAACGCCGAGCTGGCCCAGCGCCTGATCGACCAGGCCGGGCATGTATGGAACGTCTACGGTCCGACCGAAACCACCATCTGGTCGGCTCGTCACTACCTGACCCGCGCCGACGATATCTGGCTGGGCAAACCGCTGGCGAACACTACGCTGCATATCGTCAGCGACGACCTCGACGTACTGCCGGTCGGCGCTCGCGGTGAATTGCTGATCGGTGGCGACGGCCTGGCCCGTGGTTACCACCAGCGTCCGGCACTGACCGCCGAGCGCTTCGTGCCGGATCCGTTCTCCAGCACCGGCGGGCGCCTGTACCGCACCGGCGACGTGGCCTGCTACCGGGCCGACGGGGTGATCGAATACGTGGGGCGCCTGGATCATCAGGTGAAGATCCGTGGTTTCCGCATCGAACTGGGCGAGATCGAGGCCCGGCTGCTGGAACACCCGGCGGTGCGTGAAGCCGTGGTGATCGATATCGATAACCAACTGGCGGCGTACCTGGTCGCGGAGCAGGACACCCCGGAACTGCGCAGCGCCCTCAAGGCGCACCTGAAAGCCGGCCTGCCGGACTACATGGTGCCCAGCCACTTCACCTGGCTGGACAGGATGCCCCAGACCCCCAACGGCAAGCTCGACCGCAAGGCGCTGCCCAAGCCCGATGCCAGCCTGGCGTTGGGCGAATACCAGCCGCCGCGCAACGAGCGCGAGCGGCAACTGGCACGGATCTGGACGGACGTGCTCAAGGTCGAGCGGGTAGGGCTCAAGGACAACTTCTTTGCCCTCGGCGGTCATTCGTTGCTGGTGATCACCCTGGTCAGCCGCTTGCGTGAAGCCTTCGACACCAGTCTCAGCCTGCATGACTTCCTGTTGCTGGAAACCTTCGAGGACCTGGCCGACTTCATCGCCGCAGGCGAGCGCCGGGTGAACAACCCGGTGATCAGCATGAACATCAGCGCCAGCGACAAAGCCCCGCTGTTCTGCCTGCCGCCCGGAGGCGGCGGTACCTACGCCTACTATCCATTGGCCGGGCACCTGGGCCCGCAGCGCAGCGTGCTCGGGGTGGTCAACAAAAGCTATGTGGTGCCGGGCTGGAAGGAAACCTCGTGGGACGCCATGGTCGGCTACTACGTCGAGCAGATCCGCACAGTGCGCCCGCACGGGCCCTACAACCTGCTGGGCTGGTCCCTGGGCGGGGCGCTGGCCATCGAGGTGGCGCATGCGCTGGAATCGGCAGGCGAGACCGTGGCGTTCCTCGGGCTGGTGGATACCCATCTGCCCCAGGGCGAGCAGGCCCTGGCCAATGATAACGGCGAGGAACCCGAGGCCGGGCCATGGGACGGCCTGGTGAAAAGCCTGCTGGCGTTCGCGCCGGGGATCGGCGAGGCGGTGGTGCTGGACCTGATCGAGGAAGGGACTGCCCGGTTCGAGGATCCGAAGCAGGCGGCGGACTGGGTAATGGTCGAGGTTGCTGCAATCAGCGGCACGGACATCGAGGCCCTGCGGGCGATTCACCGCGACATCGGCGTACAGGCGGAAATTGCCAGCGGGTACGAGTTGCTCAGCGCGAACATGGCGCTGGGGCAGGCGTTCGTGCTCAAGCCGCTGAAGGTCAGGCCGCATTGCTGGTGGGCGGGTGGCAGCCGAAGCGATGAGCAGGTCGCCGCTGCCGAAGCGCTGTTGAAGGCGGGTTGCGGGCTGGAGGAGCTGTGGTCGGAAACACTGGCGGGGGTGAAGCATGATGATGTGGTGCTGGCGCCAGAGTTGCTCAATAGCATCCAGCTCGAACTGGAAGACATGGAGTAGGCCGTAAGGACGACGCGGCCCCTGTGGGAGCTGGCTTGCCAGCGATTGCAATGTTGAATTCACCGCAGCAATCGCTGGCAAGCCAGCTCCCACAGGGTCCGCGCAGATGCCAGGAAAAAGGCCAGTCGAGTTAACCGAGCTGGCCTTTTGTTTTTAGTATTGTCGAACGATCAGAAGTCTCTGCGCAGGTTCAGCATGAAAATGGTATTCAGCTCGAACTGGAAGATATGGTAGACCTTAAGGACCACGCGAACCCTGTGGGAGCTGGCAAGCCAGCTCCCACAGGGTTCGCGCAGATGCCAGGAAAAAGGCCAGCCGGGTTAACCCGGCTGGCCTTTTGTTTTAGCGCTGTCGAACGATCAGAAGTCGCCGCGCAGGCTCAGCATGAAGGTGCGTGGGTCACCCCAGACGTTGCCGCGGTTGAGGCCCGAGGCGGTGGACCAGTACTTGCGGTCGAAGAGGTTTTCCCCGGTCAGGTTGACCTTCCAGTGCTCGTCGATCTTCCAGCCGATACGGGCATCCCAGATGGCGCGGCCTGGGGAGCCGTAGTCATAGCCACCGGCGAGCTTGTTCTCGTAGCGCGATTGCGCGGAGACGCCGGCGCCCACGGTCAGGCGGTTCCATTCGCCGTCCTGCGGGGTGTAGCTGGTGCTGATGCGTGCCAGGTGCTTCGGCGTGTCGGTGGTCAGCGCGTTGCTTTGCGGGCTGACGATGCGGTTGTAGGTATAACCGGCGAGGACTTCTAGGCCCGGCAGCACCTCGCCGCTGGCTTCCAGATCGATGCCCTTGCTGCGCTGGACCAGGCCGTTGATCTGGCAGGTCATGCTCGGGTTGCTCGGGCACAGGTGGGTTTCGTCAGGATCGTTGATGGCGAGGTCTTCCTGCTTGATGTAGAAGACCGCCGCCGACAGGTTCAGGCGCTTGTCGAACAACTCGCCCTTGATCCCGGTTTCATAGTTGGTGCCGATGGCCGGGTCGAGCGGCGAGCCGTCCCAGGTCCGGTCGTTCTGCGGCTTGAAGATGTCGGCGTAGCTGGCGTACCACGACCAGTGTTCGCTGAAGTCGTAGATCAGCCCGGCGAATGGGGTGACCTCGCGGTTCTGCTGGGTCAGGTAGTCGTTGCCGGCACCGAGTTTCTGGTCGTAGTCGTACTTGTACCAACTGACCCGGGTACCCAGGACCAGGCTCAGCGGCTCGGTCAGGTGCAGGCGGGTGTTGGCATAGATGCCGGAGCGTTCGTCGACATACTCGGATACCAGCGACCAGGCCGGACGCTGCGGCTTGGCGAAGGCGTGGTGATCGACGTCGAAGATATTGATCGGGATCGGCGTTGCACGCCGATAGGGCGCGCGGCGCTCGGTCACGTCCTGGCGCGACCAGTTCGCGCCCAGGGTAACCTGGTGGGACTGGCCGAAGGCCTCGAAATGACCGTCCATGAAGCTATCGATACCCACGCTTTCGACGTTGGTATGGCGGAACTCGACGTTCTGGAACACCGAACCGCGTTGGGTGACCGGGTTGATCGCACCGTTACCGTAGGCGGCGACCATGTCCAGGTCGGCCTTGGACCAGGTGAACGAGGTCTTGTTGCTCCAGTTGTCGTTGAAGCGGTGGTTCAGCTCCAGGAACGCCTCGGTCATGTTGGTGTTCAGGTGGTTCCAGTCCTGCACCAGGGCGGTGGAGCGGGAGATATCCAGGGACTGGCCATTGGAGTAGCGCGGCAGCGCCCAGATCGAATAGCCGTCGATGCGTTTTTCCTGGCGGCGCAGGCTCATGGTCAGGGTGGTGTCATCGGCCAGGTCAGCTTCGAGGACGCCGTACAGCAGCGGCGTTTTGGCGCTGTATTCGTCCAGCCAGGACCCCTTGTCCTCATAGGCGGTGACGAAGCGCCCGCGCAGGGTGCCTTGGTCATTCAGGCGGCCGCTGCCATCCAGGTCGACGCGGTAGTTGTCATAGGAGCCGGCGCGGGTAGTGATGGAGAACTGCGGCTCCGAGGTGGCGCGCTTGCGTACCAGGTTCACCGCTCCGCCCGGGTTGCCGGCGCCGACCAGCAGGCCGGAGGCGCCACGCAGGACTTCGACGCGGTCGTAGATGGCCATGTCCGGAGCCATCCAGCCGCTCATGTTGTAGGCCTGGCCGGGGATGCCGTCGATCATGTAGCTGTCTTCGCTCAGCACGAAGCCGCGCGACTGGTAGACGTGGGAGCCGAAGTTGCGCTGGCTGAAGGACAGGCCCGGGGTCTTGGACAGCACCTGGTCAAGGCTGGTGAGGTTCTTGTCGTCCATCAATTGCCGCGTCATCACCGTCACCGACTGCGGGGTTTCACGCAACGACTGCGCCGCCTTGCCGATGGTCACCGCCCCGGTGGTATAGGAACCGGTGTTCTCGGTGGTAGTGCCCAGCACCTGCGAGTTGATGTTGGTCGGTGCCAGGTTCAGCGTCGCCGGGGCGCCGTTGGCGGCCTGGGCCTCGGTCTCGGCCTCCGCTTCCTGGGCATAGGCCTGGGCAGCGAAGGGCAGGGTCAAGGCCAGGCCGAAGGCGGCCTGGCGCAGCAGCAAGGCCTTGCTCAAGGGCGTAAGGCGGGACGGTGTGTGCATGTGCAGAAGACTCGTTCTAAGGGTTGTGTCGTGAGTGTTGGCGTCGCTGAGTCAACGGCTCGCTTCTGCGCCGGCGTCGTGGCAAGGCCGGGTCTTTCCTGGCGGAGCGCGTTTTGTCGTTATAGAGAACGAGTTGCAGGTGCGAGGATTTAACGGAAATTTCACTTTCCGTTGTTTGCTGCGCAATGGCGGTTTTGGGGTGCAGATCGTCGGATTTATGGCGCCTTGATACCGTCGATTCGTGGCGACAGGGGGCGTCTGAAAATCAGAAATCGCCGCGCAGGCTCAGCACGTAGCTGCGCGGGTCGCCGTAGAGGGTGCCGCGGTCCAGGGCGGCTGCGGCGGTGTAGTAGGTGCGGTCGAAGAGGTTGTCGGCGTTGAGGCCGAGGGTCCAGTGGTCATCGAGTTTCCAGGCGATGCGCGCATCCCACACCGCATGGCCGGGCGCGCCGTAGTCAATGCCCTGGCCGCCATCGCTGCGGTAGCCGGACTGGGCCGAGACGCCTGCACCCAGGCTCAGGCGGTGCCAGGCGCCGGGCGGGGTGTAGCTGGCACTGGCGCGCAGCAGGTGCCTGGGAGTTTCCGGCGAAACCGGTCCGCCGGCGCTGCTGCGGGTCAGGTTGAAGGTGTAGCCGGCCAGCAACTGCAAGCCGGGCAGGGCTTCGCCACTGGCCTGCAGCTCGACGCCGCGGCTGCGCTGGACCGTGCCGTTGATGTAACAGGTGCCGGCGATATCGTTGGTCAGGCACTTGCCCTCGCTGGCGGGGTCGATGGCGTAGACCCCCTTCTGGCGGATGTAGAACAGCGCCGCCGAGACGTTCAGGCGCTTGTCCAGCAGTTCGCTCTTGAGCCCGGTTTCGTAGCTGGCCCCGATGGCCGGGTCGAGGGTCGAGCCATCCACCGAGCGGTAGATGCTTTGCGGCTGGAAGATGTCGGTGTAGCTGGCGTACCAAGACCAGTCATCGTCAAGGTCGTAGATCAGCCCGGCGAACGGGGTGACACGGCCCTGCTGGTGGTCGGTGAAGTCGCCGCCGCCGATGCGGTAGTCGAAGTCGTAGGTGTACCAGCTGAGCCGCGCACCGAGGATCAGCGCCAGGGGATCGGACAGGTGCAGGTTGGCCTTGGCGAACATCCCGTAGCGCTCGTCGATCACCTTGTTGATCGACGACCAGGCCGGCCGCGGTGGTTTGGGAAAGGCGTGATGATCGACGTCATCCAGGTCGATGGGGACCCTCAGCGCCACCGGCGCGCGCTTTTCCAGTATCGCCTGGCGCGACCAGTTGATCCCGCTGGTGATCTGGTGCGCCTGGCCGAACAGCTCGAAATGCCCGTCGAGCACGCTGTCCACCCCGGTCCCGTCGATGTCGGTGTGGCGGAACTCGACGCCGCGAAACTGCGCGCCGGTCCCGCTTGCCGGATCCACGGCGCCGCGTGCGTAGGCGATCGACTGGTGGAAGCCACCCTCGGAATGGATCAGCGACAGCTTGCCGGTCCAGTCTTCGTTGAAGCGGTGGGTGATTTCGTTGAACACCTCGGTGATCCGTGGCTGGTGCCGATTCCAGTCCTGCACCAGGGCGGTGGAGCGCGGTACGTCCAGGGCGCTGCCATCGGTATGGCGCGGCAGGCCGAAGATCGAATAGCCGCGGACCGTGCTCGACTGATGGCGCAGGCTGCTGGTCAGTACCGTGTCGTCGTCGAGGTCGATATCGACGATGCCGTACAGCAGCGGCGCGCTGGTGTGTTTCTGGTCGAGGTAGGAGCCGTCGTCCTCATAGGCGGTGATGAAGCGTCCGCGCACGGTGCCCTGGTCGTTGAGCTTGCCACCGGCGTCGAGGTCGAGACGGTAGCTGTCCCAGGAGCCGGCGCGGGCGGTCAGGGTCAGGCGCGGTTCGGCAGTGGCGTGCTTGCGCACCAGGTTGACCGCGCCGCCCGGGCTGCCCGCGCCGATCAGCAGCCCGGCAGCGCCGCGCAGCACTTCGACGCGGTCGTAGATGGCCATGTCGGTGGGCAGCCAGGCGGTGGGGTTGTAGGCCTGCCCGGGAATGCCATCCATCATGTAGCTTTCGTCGTTCACCACGAAGCCGCGCGACTGGTAAAGGTGCGAGCCGTAGTTGCGCTGGCCGAAGGTCATGCCCGGGGTCTGCGCCAGCACCTGGTCGAGGCTGGTGAGGTTGCGGTCGTCCATCACCTGGCGGGTAATCACCGTGACCGACTGCGGCGTACGGCGCAGCGACTCGGCGGCCTTGCCGATGGTCAACGATGGCGTGGTGTAGGAGCCGGTGCCTTCGGTGGTCGGCTCGACGGGCTCGGCGCTGATCGAGGTCGGGTTGATGTCCAGGGTTGCCGCGGCCTGGCGCATCGTCAGGGTCAGGGTGTCACCTGCCAGGCTGAAGTCGAGTCCGCTGTTGCGCAGAAGGATCCGCGCCGCCTGCTCCGGCGGGTAGCGGCCGCGCACCTGGGTGCTGGTCTTGCCCTGGATGGCCTCGGGATTGACCAGAACCTGCAGGTCGCTTTGCCGGCCCCATTCCTGAAGAGCACTCCAGAGCGGCTGCGCCGGGATGTCGAAGCTGACGTCCTGGGCCTGCACCTGGCTGCCGAATGCCAGCAGCGCGGTGCTCGCCAGGGGCGCGGGCCAGCGGCGTAGCCACTGCTTCATCAGCCACGCGAGGCGAAGCGAACAGCGTCGTTGCAGTCTGTGCATTGGGCGGGATCTGGAAATCAGTTGATGTCAGGGTGATGGCTTATCACGCGACGTTAATGATATCCATTTCTAAACATTTTCATATTGTCCCGCGCAAAGACTTTCGCCCGTCGGGGCGGGCGGTCTCGTGTCAGGCAGGAATGGCGCTGTCCTCAACCTGCTCCACGGTGATTCGCCCACCCTGCATGCGCACCAGCTGGTCAGCCACCGGGAAGTACCGGTCATCGTGGGAGATCACGATGATGGTCTTGCCCTGTTGCTTCAGTTCCGGCAGCAGCTCGGTGTAGAACACCCGGCGGAAGGCCGGGTCCTGGTCGGCGGCCCATTCGTCGAACACCAGCAACTGGCGCTCGTCGAGCCAGGCACTGATCAGCGCCAGGCGCTTGCGCTGGCCGGTGGAGAGGTCGGTGGTGGTGAAGGCGCCGTCGCGGATGCCGACCTTGTGCGCGATGTCCAGGCGTTCCAGGTATTTCAGCGCATCGGCGCTCACCGGCGCATCGCCTGGCAGCGGGTCATCGAACAGGTAGTAGTCGGCGAAGATGGTGGTGAACAGTTGGCGATAGTCGTCCAGCTGCTCGGCGGCCAGCGCCTGGCCGTTGAACAGGATCTCGCCCTGTTGCGCGGGGTACAGGCCCAGCAGCAGCTTGATCAGGGTGGTCTTGCCGCCGCCGTTTTCGCCGACGATGAACACGATCTCGCCCTGCTTGATGCTCAGGTTGACCGGGCCCAGGTGGAAGGAGTCGACGCCGTCCACCGGCGGGTAATCGTAGCGAAGCTGGCGCAGTTCCAGGGTCTGCATGGCGCCCAGGCTCGACGGTCGGTCGTTGACCAGCAGGTGCGGCTCCGGCGAGGAAAACTTCCACGACAGCTCGGCGATCCGGCGCAGGGCGATCTTCGCCCGGGAGATGATCGGCAGGGCGGTGATCAGGCGCTCCAGCGGGCCCTTCATATACAGCATCACCAGCACGAAGCCGCCCAGCACGCTTTTGTCGGTGGCCGGCCATAGCGCCTGGAAGGCGATGGCGATGCCGATCACGGCGAAGAACAGCATGGAGCCGAAGGTCTCGGCGCTGACGAAGATGTTCGCCGCGCGGATGTTCGAGGTGCAGATGCGCTCGGTGGTGCCGTGGATGCGCTCGTCCAGCAGGTGCTGGCGCCGGCGGCGGTGGATGCGCAGCTCCTTCGCCCCGGCGGAGATCGCCTGGTAATGCTTCTGCAGTTCGTCCTCGCCGTCCCGGGCGCGGAGGATGCTGCGCATCCCGGCCTGGTGCGCCAGGTACTGGGCGCCGGTGCCGGTGATCACGGTGAGCAGGGTCAGGGCCAGGATCTGCCAGGAGAGCAATGCCAGGTAGCTGAGGCAGCCGAGGGTCACGGTGAAGGCGATGACCATGGGCGCCACCGACAGGGCGAAGTTGCTCAGGGTGGTGACGTCGTTGAGCAGCACCGGGATCAGCCGGTGCGAGCGGTAGCGCTCCAGTTGTTCGATGGGCGCGACGAGGATCTTCGCCGCCAGTTCGCGGCGCAGGTTGGCCACCACGCGCTGGCCGACCCGGTTGCTCAGCAGGCTGGAACCGTTGGAGCAGGCCAGGGTCAGCACGCAGAGGCCGGCGAACAGCAGCGCGACATCGAGGCCGGGCCCGCCGTCCTGGGTCATGGCGCGGTTGATGGTGGCGAGCAGGCCGGTGACGCTCAGACCGCTGACGATTCCCAGCACCGTGGACAGAACCACCAGCCACCAGTAGGGCTTGAGGATTCTCAGGGTTTCCCGGGCCAGGCTTTCGGTCTTGAGGGTCATGCGGTTCTCTCGGAATGCGGGCAAACGGGCTCTGCGCCGTCAGGGAGAGGACGAGCCCGGGCGCCGGAAATTTAGCGCGGCGAGGCGCTGCGACCGCGTGTCGGCGAGATGAATTCTGTCGCCGATTCGTGCCCTGGCGGTTTCAGTGCCCGGCCAGCTGTAGCACAATAGGCGCCGTTCGTTTTCCTCTCCAGGATGTGCAATGTCCAAGTCAACCATCTGCGCTGCGCTCGGGCTGGCCCTTGTGCTGGCGGGTGTCGCCGGTTGTAGCTCGAAGAAGGCCGCCGTGTACGAACACGAGAACTTCGACGATTCGGGCACCTATTCGCGCAGCTTCCCGGTCAGCGAGGCCGGCTCCTGCGAAGCCGCGCGGCGTGCGCTGCTCAGCCAGGGCTACATCATCACCACGGCCGACAAGGGCCAGGTCAACGGCAACAAGAGCTTCCAGCAGACCGGCGAAAGCCATATGCAGATCAGCTTCAATGTCGTCTGCGCCGACGACATGGGCGGCGGCGGGCGCTCCACCGTGTTCGCCAACGCCCTTCAGGACCGCTATGCCCTGAAAAAGTCCAACACCTCGGCAAGCCTTGGCGTGGGGGTGCTGGGTTCGGTGTCGATGCCGATCGGTTCCACCGACGACTCGATGGTCAAGGTGGCGAGCGAGACGGTGACCTCGGCACAGTTCTACGAGCGTTATTTCGCCCTGGTGGAAAGCTTCCTGCCGCCGGCACCGAAGAAGCAGGCCGCTGCGCCTGAAGCGCCGGTGCCGGCCAAGCCGGCTGCCGAGCTGGGCGTGCCGGAACCGGCGGCGCTGGCTGCGCCCCAGGCCGAGGTGCCGGCTGCGGCGCCGGTCGAAACGGCTCCGGTCGCAGCGCCGGCCGCCGAAACCCAGGCTGCGCCGGTGCTGGACGACAGCCAGGGCTCGCAGCCGGTGGCGCCGCCTGCCGAGGCTGCGCCCATCACCGCCGAACAGGTTGCTCCGGTGACTGCGGAGCCGACCACGCCAGCGGTGAACGAATCCGCGCCTCCGGCGACCAACGGTGATCCTTCCGCACCGCTCTAGCCCGCGGGATAAATCCTGTAACACCTGCTACGTTTATTTTCGGACACGCTGTTGTCATTTTTCCTTCACCGGTGCACTTTAGGGTGAATCAGGACACAAACAGACGAAGACACGGAGCAGGAATATGGACGACTATCAGGAAGAACTACTCGAATTTCACGCTTCGGAGCTGGACGTGCCGGAGCCGGCGGATGATGCGACAGAGCTGTGAATGAAATGAAAAGGGCCGGTTTTGAAACCGGCCTTTTTAGTAAGGACGACGCGGTCCCTGTGGGAGCTGGCTTGCCAGCGATAGCTTTAGTGAATTCACCATAGCGATCGCTGGCAAGCCAGCTCCCACAGGGACCGCGTTATTCACCTCTTCGTTGGCTACGCCTGAACTCCCCCGGTGTCACCCCGCTCCAGCGCTTGAACGCCCGCTGGAACGCCTCCGCCGAAGCGAACCCCAGCAAATACGCAATCTCGCCGAACGCCAGCTCGGTATCTCGGATGTAACTCATCGCCAGGTCCCGCCGTGTGTCGTTGAGGATGGCGCGAAACTGCGTGCCTTCCTCGGCCAGCTTGCGGCGCAGGGTCCAGGTCGGCAGTTGCAGGCGTCGCGCGACTTCCTCCAGGTCCGGCTCGCGGCCGCCATTGAGCAATGGGCCGAGCAGATGGGCGATGCGTTCGCCCAGGCTGCGAATACGGGTGCGCTCCAGCAGTTCCTGTTCGCACAGCTGCAACAGGTGCTGCCAGGTGCTGGGGCAATGCGCCGGGTTGTGCAGCCCGAGCGTCGCTCGGGCAAGGCGCAACTGGTTGTTCTGCGCGCCGAACTGCACCGGGGCCAGGCTCAGCGCCTGGTAGCGCTCGGCGTAGGGCGGGCTGTCGAATTCGATTTCCATGCGCTCGGCCTGCACTGCCTGGCCCGCCAGGTCCGACAGTTGCGCCAGCCAGCCGGACAGCACCGAGTCGACCACGAAGCGGTTGTAGGCGTTGTACGGGCTGATGGAATAGAAACGCAGCCAGGCGCCTTGGCAGTCTTCCTCGAAGCTGGACTGGCCGCGGTAATTGGCGGCGTACAAGGGCTCGAAGCGCAGCAGCGTGCGCGCCGCTTCGCCCAGGGTCGGCGCCTGGCCTGCGGTAATCCCGGCCAGCCCGAGCTGGCCCAGGCGGCTATGGCGCCCCATGCACAGGCCCAGGGCCGGTTCCCGGCTTTGCTCGATGGCGGCATGGCCCAGGTGCATGAAGCGCGGGATCGACAAGCGCCCGCCGGCCTCGGCCAGCCGCGCCGGGGTGAGGCCATAACGCTCGAGCAGGGGGCGCGGGTCATGGCCGAGCTCGTCCAGCGCCCGTTCCAGGCTCTGGATGAAACCCACCGACAGATCCCCGAGCCGCACCCGTGGCCGGTTCATCGGCCTACAGCCACAGGTTGAGCAGGCGTGCGCCGTGGCTGGCGCTGGCGTGGTAGAGGGCATTGAGGTTGGCGAAGCCCAGGCCTTCGCCACGAACCTCCCAGAACTGCCCGCGCAGGAACACGCTCATGCTGGCGATACCGGCCGGTACCGCGGTTTCGCTGAGGTGATACCAGGCCTGTTCCTCGCTGGTTTCGCCGGGTTGCAGGTCCAGTTCCGAGGCCCGCTCCTGGTGCCGGTTACCGCGCCACGGCCCTTCCCAGCTGCCGACGAAGGCCGGGTTGGCGATGATCTGCGCGTTCTGCACGGCCAGGCGTTGATAGTTCGACGGGTACCAGGCATCGCTGCCGATCAGCACGCCAAGGCGTCCCGCCGGGGTATCCACCACCTGCGGCGCCTGGCCTGTGCCCGGTTCGATGAAGCGCCGTACGTTGCTGTCGGGATATTGCTGGCGATGGACCTGGCCGAGCACCGCACCCGTGCCGGAAAACACCAGGCTGGCGTTGTACAGGGCGCCGGAGCCGGTGCGCAGCACGCCGTGATCGAGCCAGGGCTCGGGCAGGACGATGGACCCCGCCACCAGGGTCACGCCGAACTCCCGGGCCAGGTCGCCGAACAGCTTCTGGTAATCCGCCGCCATCTGCCCGGCCTTCATGCGCAGGTGCGCGTCGCTGCGGCGGTCGTCACCGGTGGCGCTGTACATCGCCAGGCCGTAGCGCAGCGGGTTGCTCAGTTCCAGCCACTGGTACGCTTCGCGCAGGCGGGTGACCTGATACATCTCGCGCTTTTCGCCACGGGCCCAGAGCCAGGTGCCGATATGTTCCGGCAGGATGACCACGGTACGTTCGTTGACCAGGCCCTTGACCCGCGCCTGCTCGAGGTATGCGGCGAGCTTGCGGTGCAGGCGGGTGAGGTTCTGGTAGTCGCCGGGGTAGAGGGTCGGCTCGATGCCGAGCAGGTTGCCCTGGCCGCTGGGGATGCCCTGGTCCAGCGCCAGTTCGACGCGCAGGTCGGACAGGTAATGACCCTCCGGGCGCTGCTCGGCCCAGAGCATGTAGCCACCGAAGGCGGCCAGGAGAACAAGCGCCAGGGCGCCTGAAAGAAGTTTGCGCATGAAGCGGACAAGGCCGGCAAGGAATTCGCCACCAAGGGTAATCGCCCTGGTGCGTTTGGATCAATAACTTGTCATTTTCGGTCATTGAGCGACGGCGGGGGGCGCTTTAATGTCGACTCCAGACCAATCGACGGGGCCCGCTTGCGAGGTTCCCGCATTCCGTGATTCGCTGTGGAGATCATCATGACCGCCGCCCAGTACCCGCACCTGCTCGCCCCCCTGGACCTTGGCTTTACCACCCTGCGCAACCGTACCCTGATGGGCTCGATGCACACCGGCCTGGAAGAACGCCCCGACGGCTTCGAGCGCATGGCCGCCTATTTCGCCGAGCGTGCCCGGGGCGGCGTGGGCCTGATGGTGACCGGCGGCATCGGCCCGAACGTGGAAGGCGGGGTGTACTCCGGCGCGGCCAAGCTGACCACGCCTGAAGAGGCGGAAAAACACCGGATCGTCACCCGCGCCGTGCACGAGGCCGGCGGCAAGATCTGCCTGCAGATCCTCCACGCCGGGCGCTATGCCTACAGCCCGAAGCAGGTGGCGCCAAGCGCCATCCAGGCGCCGATCAACCCGTTCAAGCCCAAGGAACTGGACGAGGAGGGCATCGAGAAGCAGATCGCCGATTTCGTCACCTGCGCGCAACTCGCGCAAAGTGCCGGCTACGACGGTGTCGAGATCATGGGTTCGGAAGGCTACTTCATCAACCAGTTCCTCGCCGCCCACACCAACCAGCGCACCGACCGCTGGGGTGGCAGCTACGAGAACCGCATGCGCCTGGCGGTAGAGATCGTCCGCCGTGTGCGTGAGGCGGTCGGGCCGAACTTCATCATCATCTTCCGCCTGTCGATGCTCGACCTGGTGGAAGGCGGCAGCAATTGGGAAGAAATCGTGCAACTGGCCCAGGCCATCGAAAAGGCCGGGGCGACCCTGATCAACACCGGGATCGGCTGGCACGAGGCGCGCATCCCGACCATCGCCACCAAGGTGCCGCGGGCGGCGTTCAGCAAGGTCACGGCCAAGCTGCGCGGCGCGGTGAAGATCCCGCTGATCACCACCAACCGCATCAACACCCCGGAAGTCGCCGAGCAGGTGCTGGCCGAGGGCGATGCCGACATGGTCTCGATGGCCCGGCCGTTCCTTGCCGACCCGGAGTTCGTCAACAAGGCGGCCGAGGGCCGTGCCGACGAAATCAACACCTGCATCGGCTGCAACCAGGCCTGCCTGGACCACACCTTCGGCGGCAAGCTGACCAGTTGCCTGGTCAATCCGCGCGCCTGTCATGAAACCGAGCTCAACTACATCCCGGTGACCAAGGTCAAGCGCATCGCCGTGGTCGGCGCCGGCCCTGCCGGCCTGGCGGCGGCAACCGTGGCGGCCGAGCGCGGGCACCAGGTGGTGCTGTTCGATGCCGCCGGGCAGATCGGCGGGCAGTTCAATGTGGCCAAGCGCGTACCGGGCAAGGAAGAGTTCTACGAGACCCTGCGCTACTTCGGTCGCAAGCTGGAAACCACCGGCGTCGAGGTATGCCTGAACAGCCGCGTCGATGCCGCGCAACTGGCGGCCGGCGGCTATGACGAGATCATCCTGGCGACCGGTATCGTGCCGCGTCTGCCGGCGATCCCGGGCATCGACCACGCCAAGGTGCTGACCTACCTGGACGTACTGCTGGAGCGCAAGCCGGTGGGCCGCAAGGTGGCGGTAGTGGGCGCGGGCGGGATCGGCTTCGACGTGTCCGAGTTCCTCGTGCACGAAGGGGTCGCCACCAGCCAGGACCGTGCGGCGTTCTGGAAGGAATGGGGCATCGACGCGGCGCTCGAGGCCCGCGGTGGCGTCGCTGGCATCAAGGCCGAGCCTCATGCCCCGGCGCGCGAGGTGTACCTGTTGCAGCGCAAGAAAACCAAGGTCGGCGATGGCCTGGGCAAGACCACCGGCTGGATTCACCGCACCGGGCTGAAGAACAAGCGCGTGCAGATGCTCAACAGCGTCGAATACCTGGGGATCGACGATGCCGGGCTGCATATCCGCATCGGTGAGGGCGAGGCGCAGGTGCTAGCGGTGGACAACGTGGTGATCTGCGCGGGCCAGGATCCGCTGCGCGAGTTGCAGGATGCGCTGGTGGCCGCGGGGCAGTCGGTGCATCTGATCGGTGGTGCGGATGTGGCGGCGGAGCTGGATGCCAAGCGGGCGATCAATCAGGGTTCGCGGCTGGCTGCTGAACTCTAAATAGCACTGCGTCCCCCTGTGGGAGCTGGCTTGCGAGCGATAGCTGTAGTGAATTCACCATAGCTATCGCTGCGGTTCGACGGTCCGACAAGGCAGCTCCCACATCCAGGTCTTTGGGAGCTGTGCCATGTTTGGCTTTTCCTTCTCGCTCAGCTGGCGACTCCTGCACTGAGATGAAGAACGCCGCTTATGGCGCAGTCCTCGATTCGAGATCCATATCCGCAGGCCATTGCACCTTTGGCGCCAAGAGCAGGGCGATGTTCATGCCCACATCGTTGTGATCCTTCGCCGGGCCAGGAGGTGGTAGCGCATCGGGGCCTTGCTGCATGTAGGTGCAGATATAGGCCCAGGCATGGGCGTCGGCGCCCATGGTGGTCAGGGGGAAACGGTCGATGACTTCGTTGGTGCCGGGCTTGACGATGGAGAGCACCACGCCACCCTTGATGACCATTCCATTTCCCGTTGCGCCGCGCTTCAACCAACGCTCGGCCCGGACTTGGGACCAGTCATATGCCACCGGCTCCACCCGCCAGCGTTCGAAGGGGTTCCACCAGCGGTAGTTGAAGTTGTAGGCGTAGAGGCGTTGGCGGGCGCGGTTGAAACGGAGGGGTTGATCCCTGGGAGGTGCCAGTTCAAATTTCATGCAGAGAAGAAGTGACCAAACTCCAACGAGAATACCTAAGAGGAATATGGTCCAATCTGCAGTTCTCAGAACACGCTCAGTTGTTACATAGCTCCATAACAAATCGACCGTCAGCCCCCCTGAAACGGCACGAACCAGATCAGCCATCCTCTTAAAAGTGCTGATGTACGTGGAAGCTCCAAACAGATTTCATTTTGAAGGTTTGGTGTATCAAGCCCCAAGGCAGGAATCACGGCCGGCAACTCGTCAGGACGAGGTAAATCCTCCTGCCAACCAGAACAGGGGGGAACAAGCTTGGGGTTGCTCATGAGAATCCCCACCTTTGAGGATCACGAATTTTGTCTTCTTTGACGATCAGCCTGGCTACCCCGGACTCATCGCTCTTATCGGGCCAGAAGGACACCTCAAGTTCCAACGCGTGAAAATCAAGTTTCCCAGAGAAGCTAATGGAGCCTCTGATTTCGAGCGTTTTTGACTCGGCATCGTGCTGAATAACTGGAGCGGTCGTGGCAGGGACGTAAGCAGGGTGTTTCCACACTGCGGGAGCAGGCAATGGATCATTCGTGCCATCGCTTCGTCCACCAGCGATGATTTGGCCCGGCACCTCCCCTGGCCTGTACGCCCACAATGCCCATTCATAGTGTGAAGCTTCAGCGTCATAGCCTGGCAGGACGATTTTGTAGTCTATGAAACCGCCTGTGCCTAAAACCTCCTTACCTTGCGTTTGAATTTGATGGACTACCTCGAGCTGTGCAATCAAACCCAGCAGCGCCGCGTTCAAAGCTCCGATAGCCGTATCCATCTCGTGCGAGTCTTTCCAGCGCCTGTGTTCTTCCGGTAGCCCCCAAAGCGAATGTCGAGCCCAAAGTTCAAGCGGCTGCGATTCTTGTCCTTTTGCCCATACCGCAAGTCCGTAAGCTATAAAGCCAAAAACGACAGCGGCTGCGAGCGGGCCGAGGAGGAAACCGGTCGCTCCCACTGAACCTATTACTCCTGACAGCGCAGAACCAGCTGACATGATGGCCGCGACGTTGTAAGCCTTGCTTGCCGCCTCATCACCTCCCTTTCCCGAACGCCCAGCCGCAAGCGCATACTGCACTCCCTCCACCGCACTAGCCACCGACACAATCGCCCCGCCGACCTGCAGAATCCGGCTTCCCAACTCAACCGGCACCACCTGCCCAGCAGAACGAATCGACACCTTCAAATCCGGCCGCAACATCTGGATCGTCCCACCAACAATCTCGACCCCCGCGCCCATCACCCCAACCGACGCCGACAGCACCGCCGCCACCGCCTCGTCGTGCTCGTCGCCAATCGTCTTGAGCATGTTTTCGTAGCTTCTGCGCAGTGCGTCCTGCTGGAAGTACAGGCTGCCCACGGACATCCCCAGGTTGGCCGCACCAGTCCCGTTGAAACTCACGGCATTGCGCATCCTGCGCATCGATTCGCCGGCCAGCAGGCGGGCGTCCTCGGCAGTGAGGCTGAGGTGATGGGCCAGGTCCTTCATGCCGGTCTTGAGGGCAGCGCTGCCGATGCTGACGCTGACGCTGACGTTGCGCAGGGCATCGTCGAGGCCGTCGCCTAGACCGGCGCTCAGCGTTTCCAGGCGGGCCTTGAGGCTTTCGGCGCTTTCCGTCGTCCAGACGACGATATCGATCAGCCTGGCGTGGTTGCTGCCCAGCGCCGGGGCAATGTAGTTGCTCAGCAGCATGGCCCGCACCTTGCGCTCGGCCGGCTTGCGGAATTGCTGATCGACTTTGCTGGCAAATCGCTCGACACCCTCGTAGAGCACTTCGTTGAGCAGCGTGAGGTACTCGCCCACCTTGAGGGATACGGTGATCCGGGTGGCCTCGACGCCGTAATAGCGCAGCCAGATCTTCCGGTGCAGTTCCAACAGCAGTGCTCTGCTCTTTTCCGACAGCTGCTCCCCGAGTGCATTGCTGGCAGTGGCGGCAGCGCCGAGCAACTGGCCGACAGCTGTTTGCACCCCCTCGCCCACGAACTCGTCGGCTTTCACGCCGCCGGCAAAGGTCTTGGCACCGTGGAAGACCCGTGTCTGCTCGTCTCCGGCCAGGTCGTCGGCAAATTGTTCAAGCCCCGTTCTGTCGAGGGCTCGCATCGCCTTGTGGAACAGGCTGTCCTGATCTTCCAGTTGCTCCAGCCAGAGGCTTCGTGTTGCACCGAACTGGTTAGCGGCGATGGGCTCGGTCACTCCGCCGGCATAGCACATCGCCAACATGCGGATACAGCCATCATGCGATTCCTTGATCCCGGAGATGTAGTCGTTGAGCGCGGCCAAGCGGAACGCCGGGCCGTCGTGATGGCTGACATAGAGTTCGGCAACGTCGTCGACGATCTTCTGCCAGGCCGCCAGGGTCTTGTCGTAGTGGTCCTGGAACGCCTTGCGGGCTTTTTCGTCGTAGCGGTCGTCGAGCCGTTCACGGGCATCGGCGATTGCCTCGGTGCTCAGGCGCTCCTTCTCCTGCTCCAGATCGAGGACCGGCATGGGTGTCATGTAGGCAGGGTACCCCTGGGACTTCTCGGCTATAGCGTTGTAGTCCTCCCGATGCTTGACGGCTGCCTCGGCCTCCTCGATCGCACGGGCATGCGCCTTGTTGACCTGGAACTGACGAATACCTAGCAACGTCTGGGAGGTGAAGTGTTCGAAACACCGTTGCGGTTCGGCACTCCATTCCTGCATGGCCTGATAGCGCAACACACGCTGGGCATTCAGTTCCTGGACCACACCGATGGGATCGGGCAGGACCAGGGCCAGCACCCCCTTGGACAACTGGTATTCCTTGCTCACGGTGCGCACATGTGCTGCCAATGCGCGCAGCCGGTGATTGCGCGGATAGTAGCCGTGCACACTGTGGAAGTCGTCGGTCATGGACTGGGCATATTCAAGGACCTGGTGCATCTGCAGGTCGGTTTCGGTCATGGCGATGCCGACGCTGGCCGGGGCTTCGCGGGCGGTCTTGAGGTCGAGCTTGTGGAAGCGCTCGTCGAGGTTCATGCCGTCGACCACGCCACCGCGCTGGTAGGCGTACAGCACTTCCTCGGGCCAGGGGTCGTTGGCGATGGCCAGCCAGGCGGTGGAGTACCTGTGGAAATTGATGTTGATGAAGGAGGCGGGAATGTCGTGGTCCTGCTGGAAGCAGATCCTGCTCAACGGCACCGGGTCCTCGCGCGGGACCTCAAACGCCGGGAACTGGCGCAATACGCCTTCGGGAGTGATCTGGTACGCCTGCCAGTACTTGTGGTCGAGCAGCACATAGAGAAAGCCCCGGCGCAGGATGCGTGGCTGACCGAGGACCATGCGCACGGCCTTGACCTCGGAGCCGTGGGCCACCGGCCGTGCGTGGGCTTCCCAGGGTTCGGGCGCGTAGGCGGCGCGCAGCGGCAGGATGGGCAGACCCCAGCGCTGGCAGGTCTGGCAGCGTTCGACGGGGACCGGGTTGGCTTGCTCGATGCAGGCATCCAGCGTGAGTGCGGGCTTGCAGTTGGTGTCGAAATTCATGCGAGAGTCCCTGCAACGGTGTTCCGACTACCAGACTCAGCGTCGGAGCGCATTTGGATAAAGGCTCACCAAGGTGCAGGGCCATCTGTTGGCTGGCCGCTGACCCCGGGGGCTTCCCTGGAAATGATTCCGGAAAATCCTGCATGGCGAACAGCGGCCTGAGATATAGGAAAATTCCTAACCAATTGACTGAAATCCCTCAACTTTCAGCGTGAGTTGACCCTCGAGGTCGTTGTCGGGTCCACCACAGGCCAACAGGGCACCTGTAGAATCGGCGGCATGCTCAATCTCCCCCAAGCACCCCTGCAACGCCTGTCCCTATCCTGGCTCCACGAGTCCGGCATCGACGCCGCTATCCTCCGCCTCGACCAGATCGATCCCCTGGTCAGCGGCAACAAGTGGTTCAAGCTCCTCGAACACCTGCGCCTCGCCCGGCAACACCAGGCCCCGGGCTTGATCAGCCTGGGCGGCAACCATTCCAACCACCTCCACGCCCTGGCCGCTGCCGGCCAGCGTTTCGGCTTCAAGACTGCCGGCCTGCTGCGCGGCAATCCCCAGGACACCCCGACCATCCGCGATCTCCAGGCCTTCGGCATGCACCTGCACTGGCTCGGCTACGGCGGCTATCGCGCGCGCAACGAGCCCGGGTTCTGGGCGCCCTGGCAAGCACGGTACCCCGGCTGGCACTGCATCTCGGAAGGCGGTGGCGGTGAGCTGGGCGAGAAGGGCTGCGCGCTGATCGTCGAACAGGCGCGGGCGCAGTTGGCGAACATCGGTTGGGACGATTACGACGCCTGGTGGCTGGCCGCAGGAACCGGCACTACCTTGGCCGGGCTGGTGCAGGCGGAAGCGGCTGCCCATCCTGTGCATGGCGCACTGGCGGTACCCAGGGGGTATGGCGTGGAACAGAACCTGTCGGCCCTGACCGGCTATCACCTTCACGACGCCAGCCGCGGCGGCTTTGCCAAGGTCGATCCCGAGCTGCTGGCCTTCATCGACGCCTGCGAGCGGGAATCCGGCATCCCGCTGGAGCCGGTCTACACCGGCAAGGCCCTCCTGGCCCTTAAAGAAAAAGCCGGGTGCTTCGAACCAGGCACCCGGCTGATCTTCGTCCACACCGGCGGCCTCCAGGGCCGCCGTGGTTTCGCTTAGTCCTTGCCGGGCAGCATCCGCACCAGGGTGTTGTCCTTGCGCACATAGTGGTGATACAGCCCGGCCACGGCATGCAGGCCGATCAGCCAGTAGCCGAGGGTGGCGAACCATTCGTGCCAGCCCTTGACTGTGCGCGCCAGGTCCTTGTCCGGCTGCACCAGTGCCGGCAGGTCGAAACCGTAGAAGGGAATCGGCTTGTCGGCGGCGCTGAGGATCACCCAGCCGGCCAGCGGCAGGCCGATCATCAGGGCATACAGCGCCCAGTGCACCAGGTGCGCCAGGCCGGTCTGCCAGGCGGCCGGTGCAGGGACGATGCGTGGCGTCGGCCGCGTCACCTTGAGGAACAGGCGCAGCCAGACCAGCAGGAACACGGTCAGGCCGAGCATGAAGTGCAGGGTTTTCATCAGTTCCCGTTCCGGGCTGTCCTTGGGAAAGATCCCGCGAAACTCGATGCAGGCGTACACCGCCGCCAGCAATACCAGCATCAACCAGTGCAAGGCCACGGACAGGCTGCCGTAGCGCTCCCGGGTATTGGTCAGACTCATACAGAACACTTCCTCGTCAGGTCACGGAATGGGCGCTCTTGGTGGCGCTGTCCTACAGGGTAGATAGCTTCGGGCTACTACGGCAGATACAACGAGGAAAAAAAGCCCGGGTCAAGCCGTCTGGGTCAAGTGTGGCCACTGTTCGGCAACCAGAAAGGCCCGTTCGGCTTCCTGCCAGTCGCCGTCTTCCCCTGGCTCCAGGCGCACCATCAGTTGGGCCTGGGCGCGCGGGTCGAGGGCGGCCAGCCAGTCGCGCAATTGCCCCGTGCTCCACACCTGCGCCGCCGCAACCCGCGCCGGGCCGAGCCAGGCCTGGCGTGGCAGCGGTTGCCAGCGGCCTTGCCCGTGGGCGCTATGAAAGTCGCGCCAGTCACGCTGATGCAGCCAGTGGCCGCGCAGATGCTGCGGATCTGCGCCCAGCGGCGAGCCGGCCCGGGCATGCCAGGGGTAGAACAGGTAACCGCCGAGCCACAGCCGCGCCCGGACCTGGTCAAGCCCCAGGCCTTGCAGGGCCTCGCGGCTTTCCGGGCGCGCGGAGATGGGCAACTGGTGCTCGGCCAGGTGCGCCAGCTTGCGATCCAGCCGGTCATGGCAACCGGGCCCCAGCCAGTGCGCCGGGTCGGCACCGTCACCGTGTTCCGGCCCGAGATAGAACTTGATCGCCAGTTCCAGGTGATGCACGCCTTCGCGGTCGCGCAGGACGATATCCAGCTCGCCAAGGGTGTGCCCGCCCTGGCGGATCGGCAGGTTGGCGGCCAGCAGTTCAACGCCTGGTGCCTGGTGCAGGGCGAACTGCCAGAGCCGTTCGTAATACAGGCCCAGGCGCCGGCTCGCCGAACGCGCCAGCCAGTCCAGCAGCAGCGCCGGATCGCGCTCCAGGCCCAGCAGCCAGTGGCGCAGCTTGTCGGGGTCATCCACCCAGCCACTGCCACTCAACGGATGGCGTTGCGGCCATGGCGCGCGGTGCAGCAACGGGGCGGACGACAGCGCCCAGGCCAGGTCGCGGACCGCAGGCTGGCGCAGGTGACGGGGCAGGGCGTTGAGGGCAGCGAACGGATTCATCCTGCGAGCATAGCCGCGTTTGCCCGGCGTCGTTTGCCGCAGGGCAGGGCACTGGCCCATAATCGGGCCTTTGACCGTGCGTACTTTTTGACCGTCGTTAGCCAAGCAGGAACCCCATGGAGCAATTTCGCAATATCGGTATCATCGGCCGCCTCGGCAGCTCCCAGGTGCTCGATACCATCCGCCGCCTGAAAAAATTCCTGCTGGAACGGCATCTGCACGTCATCCTCGAGGACACCATCGCCGAGGTCCTGCCCGGCCACGGCCTGCAGACCTCCTCGCGCAAGCTGCTCGGCGAAGTCTGCGACCTGGTGATCGTGGTCGGCGGCGACGGCAGCCTGCTCGGCGCCGCCCGCGCCCTGGCCCGGCACAACATCCCGGTGCTGGGGATCAACCGCGGCAGCCTCGGCTTCCTCACCGACATCCGCCCGGACGAACTGGAAGTGAAGGTCGCCGACGTGCTGGACGGCCATTACCTGGTGGAAAACCGCTTCCTGCTGCAGGCCGAAGTGCGTCGTCACGGCGAGGCCATCGGCCAGGGCGACGCCCTCAACGACGTGGTCCTGCACCCGGGCAAATCCACGCGGATGATCGAGTTCGAAATCTACATCGACGGCCAGTTCGTCTGCAGCCAGAAGGCCGACGGCCTGATCGTCGCCACCCCGACCGGCTCCACCGCCTATGCCTTGTCCGCCGGCGGGCCGATCATGCATCCCAAGCTGGACGCTATCGTCATCGTGCCGATGTACCCGCATACCCTGTCCGGCCGACCGATCGTGGTCGACGGCAACAGCGAACTGAAGATCGTCGTGTCCCAGGACATGACCATCTACCCGCAAGTCTCCTGCGACGGCCAGAACCACTTCACCTGCGCGCCCGGCGATACCATCACGGTGAACAAGAAACCGCAGAAACTGCGCCTCATTCACCCGCTGGACCACAACTATTACGAGGTCTGCCGGACCAAGCTCGGCTGGGGCAGCCGCCTGGGTGGTGGAGGCGACTGATGCTCGATCCCGCGCGCAGTTTCGACCTGATCGGCGATGTTCATGGCTGTGCCCACACCCTCGAACGCCTGCTCGATGCCCTCGGCTACAAGCGCCACGGCGGGGTGTGGCGGCACGCCCAGCGCCAAGCCCTGTTCCTGGGCGACATCATCGACCGTGGCCCGCGCATCCGCGAGGCCCTGCATATCGTCCATGACATGGTCGAGGCCGGCCAGGCCCATTGCATCATGGGCAACCACGAGTACAACGCCCTCGGCTGGACCACCCCGGCGCCACCCGGCAGCGGCAAGACCTTCGTGCGCGAGCATACGCCACGGCATGCCCGGCTGATCGACGAAACCCTGACCCAGTTCGCCCAGCATCCCGGCGACTGGCACGATTTCCTCGGCTGGTTCTATCAGTTGCCGCTGTTCGCCGATGCCGGGCGCTTCCGCCTGGTGCATGCCTGCTGGGACGGGCGGGTGATCGATTCGCTGCGCCAGCAGTACCCCGACGGCTGCATCGACCAGGCATTCGTCCAGGCCTCGGCCGAACCCGACAGCTTCGCCCACCTGGCCTGCAACCGCCTGCTGCGCGGCACCGACATGCGCCTGCCGGACGGCCTGACCCTGACCGGCGGCGACGGCCTGACCCGGGCCTTCTTCCGCACCAAGTTCTGGGAGGAAGACCCGCAGACCTACGGTGATATCGTGTTCCAGCCCGATGCCTTGCCCGAATCGGTGGCTCGCGCGCCCTTGTCCCATAGCCAGAAGAACGCCCTGCTGCGCTACGGCGAGGACGAGCCGCTGCTGTTCGTCGGGCATTACTGGCGCAGCGGCAGGCCGGCGCCGATCCGCGCCAACCTGGCCTGCCTGGACTACAGTGCAGTGCTTTACGGCAAGCTGGTGGCCTACCGGCTCGACGATGAAACCCGGATCGATCCGCACAAGTTCGTCTGGGTCGATGTGGAACGGCCGGAGGCCAGTCAATGAATGGGGTTCCAATCCTGCAACTGCCGTTGAATGTCGACCTCAGCGGCTTCGTCCAGATGCTCCGGCGCCTGCAGGTAGCGCACCGGGTGACCGAGGAGCACGGCGAGCAGGTGCTCTGGGTCGATCAGGCGCGGGCCGAGGAAGTCCGTCGCCTGTACGAGGCGCACCCGGAAGGCGACGCCGACACCCAGGACCTGCCCCTGACCGCGCAGCCCGATGCCATGGTCCGTCCGGGCCTCGGCGAGCAGTTGCGCACCAGCAAGGTCACCGCCTTCGTACTGCTGGCCTGCCTGATCGTCGCCGGCCTCACCAGCCTCGGCGAAAACCTCGCGACCATGCGCTGGCTGACCTTCCTCGATTTCCGCGTGGCGGGCGACTACCTCTACTTCACCCCGCTGGACACCAGCCTCCAGGCCCACCAATGGTGGCGCCTGTTCACCCCGATGCTCCTGCACTTCAGCGTGCTGCACCTGGCCATGAACGGCGTGTGGTACTGGGAGCTGGGGCGGCGCATCGAATGGCGCCAAGGCCCGTTCAGCCTGCTCGGCCTGACCCTGGTGTTCGCCCTGGTGTCCAACGTCGTGCAATACCTGTTCAGCGGCCCGACCCTGTTCGGTGGCCTGTCCGGCGTGCTCTACGGCTTGCTCGGGCACCTGTGGATCTACCAGCGCCTGGCCCCCCATCCGCTGTACCGCATGCCCCGTGGCGTGCTGGTGATGATGCTGGCCTGGCTGGTGCTGTGCCTGACCGGCGTGATGTCCGTGATCGGTTTCGGCGCTATCGCCAACGGCGCCCATGTCGGCGGTCTGTTGGTCGGATGCCTTAGCGGGCTCTTGGGCGGGGCGCTGGCCCGGCGTAAACTGACGGCTTGACTTTGGAGACGCTATGTCCACTTTTGCGCAAATGATCGAAAACATCACCCCGGAAATCTACCAGAGCCTCAAGCTCGCCGTGGAAATCGGCAAATGGGCCGATGGCCGCAAGCTCACCGCCGAGCAGCGCGAGCTGTCGCTGCAGGCGGTGATCGCCTGGGAGATGCAGAACCTTCCGGAAGACCAGCGCACCGGCTACATGGGCCCGCAGGAGTGCGCTTCGAAGTCCATCAGCGTGCCGAACATCCTGTTCAAGTCGGATGCGATCCATTGATCGAACTCGGCCGTGGTTCCATTCGCAAGATGGCCGTGCGTCTCGAGACGCCGGTCGTGCAATACGCCTTCCGCCTGGATGAACTGGAAGTACCGGTCAACCCGCTGATCGGCCAGACCGTGCGCCTCGAATACCTGGGCGCCATCCATTGCAGCCACTGCGGCAAGCGCACCAAGACCAGCTTCAGCCAGGGCTACTGCTACCCCTGCATGACCAAACTCGCCCAGTGCGACCTGTGCATCATGAGCCCCGAGCGCTGCCATTACGACGCCGGCACCTGCCGCGAGCCGTCCTGGGGCGAGCAGTTCTGCATGACCGACCACGTGGTCTACCTGGCCAACTCCTCGGGGATCAAGGTCGGCATCACCCGCGCCAGCCAGTTGCCGACCCGCTGGCTCGACCAGGGCGCCAGCCAGGCCCTGCCGATCCTGCGGGTCGCCACCCGCCAGCAGTCCGGCCTGGTGGAAGACCTGCTGCGCAGCCAGGTGCCCGACCGCACCAACTGGCGCACGCTGCTCAAGGGCGACGCCGAGGCGCTGGACCTGGTGGCCGTGCGCGACCAGTTGTTCGACAGCTGCGCCGATGGCATCCGCGGTTTGCAGGAGCGCTTCGGCCTGCAGGCGATCCAGCCGCTGGTCGATGCCGAGGTCCTGGAGATTCGCTACCCGGTCGAGGCCTATCCGGGCAAGATCGTCAGCTTCAACCTGGACAAGAACCCGGTGGCCGAAGGCACGCTGCTGGGGATCAAGGGCCAGTACCTGATCTTCGACACCGGCGTGATCAACATTCGCAAGTACACGGCCTACCAGTTGGCCGTGCATCAGTAAGCCGTGAATCAGTAAAAAGGACCGCCACATGCGCACCGAACAGCCGCAAGTGATCTACCTCAAGGACTATCAGGCGCCCGAGTACCTGATCGACGAAACCCACCTGACCTTCGAGCTGTTCGAGGACCACAGCCTGGTCCACGCGCAGCTGGTCATGCGCCGCAACCCGGCGCGTGGCGCCGGCCTGCCGCCGCTGGTGCTGGACGGCCAGCAGCTCGAACTGCTGAGCATCGCCCTCGACGACCAGGTCCTGGCGGCGGGCGACTACCAGCTCGACGACAGCCACCTGACCCTGCAACCGAAAAGCGAGCGCTTCACCCTCGACACCAGCGTGCGCATCCATCCGGAAAGCAACACCGCGCTGGAAGGCCTGTACAAGTCCGGCGGCATGTTCTGCACCCAGTGCGAGGCCGAGGGCTTCCGCAAGATCACCTACTACCTCGACCGCCCGGACGTGATGAGCGCGTTCACCACCACGGTGATCGCCGAACAGCACCGCTACCCGGTCTTGCTGTCCAACGGCAACCCGGTGGGCAGCGGCCCGCAGGAAGATGGCCGGCACTGGGCGACCTGGGAAGATCCGTTCAAGAAGCCTGCCTACCTGTTCGCCCTGGTGGCCGGCGACCTGTGGTGCGTGGAAGACAAGTTCACCCGCCAGTCCGGTCGCGACGTGACCCTGCGCATCTATGTCGAGCCGGAAAACATCGACAAGTGCCAGCACGCCATGACCAGCCTGAAGAAGTCCATGCGCTGGGACGAAGAGGTCTACGGCCGCGAGTACGACCTGGACATCTTCATGATCGTCGCGGTCAACGACTTCAACATGGGCGCCATGGAAAACAAGGGCCTGAACATCTTCAACTCCAGCTGCGTGCTGGCCCGCGCCGAAACCGCCACCGACGCCGCGCACCAGCGGGTCGAGGCGGTGGTGGCCCACGAATACTTCCACAACTGGTCGGGCAACCGCGTGACCTGCCGCGACTGGTTCCAGTTGTCGCTCAAGGAAGGCTTCACCGTGTTCCGCGATGCCGAATTCAGCGCCGACGTGAACTCGCGTACGGTCAAGCGCATCGAGGACGTCGCCTACCTGCGTACCCACCAGTTCGCCGAGGATGCCGGGCCGATGGCCCACGCGGTGCGGCCGGACAGCTTCATCGAGATCTCCAACTTCTACACCCTGACCGTCTACGAGAAGGGCTCGGAAGTGGTGCGCATGGTCCGTACCCTGCTCGGCGCCGAGGGCTTCCGCAAGGGCAGCGACCTGTACTTCGAACGGCATGACGGCCAGGCGGTAACCTGCGACGACTTCATCAAGGCCATGGAAGACGCCAACGGCGTCGACCTGACCCAGTTCAAGCGCTGGTACAGCCAGGCCGGCACGCCGCGCCTGGCGGTCAGCGAGTCGTGGGATGGCGCTGCCGGTACCTACAGCCTGACCTTCCGCCAGAGCTGCCCGCAAACCCCGGACAAGGTCGAGAAGCTGCCGTTCGTGATCCCGGTCGAACTGGGCCTGCTCGACGCCCAGGGCAACGACCTGCCGCTGCGCCTGCAAGGCGAAGACGCTGCCGTTGGCACCAGCCGCGTGCTCTCGGTGATCGAGGCCGAGCAGACCTTCATCTTCGTCGATATCGCGGCCAAACCGCTGCCGTCGCTGCTGCGCGGTTTCAGTGCACCGGTCAAGCTGTCGTTCCCCTACGACCGCGACCAGCTGATGTTCCTCATGCAGCACGACACCGATGGCTTCAACCGTTGGGAAGCCGGCCAGCAACTCTCGGTGCAGGTGCTGCAGGAACTGATCGGCCAGCAGCAGAAGGGCCAGACCCTGGTGCTGGACCAGCGATTGGTCAGCGCCCTGGACAGCGTGCTGGGCAACGACAGCCTGGACCAGGCCATGGTCGCCGAGATGCTCTCGCTGCCGAGCGAGGCCTACCTCACCGAGATCAGCGAAGTGGCGGATGTCGATGCCATCCACGCCGCCCGCGAGTTCGCCCGCAGGCAACTGGCGGAGCAACTGTTCGACAAGCTGCTGGCGCGCTACCAGGCCAACCGCGAGATTTCGCGCAACACCGCCTACGTGGCCGAGGCCGAGCACTTCGCCCGGCGCAGCCTGCAGAACATCGTGCTGTCCTACCTGATGCTCAGCGGCAAGCCCGAAGTGCTGGCGGCGACGCTGGAACAGTTCGACGCCTGCGACAACATGACCGAACGCCTGACCGCCCTGGCGGTGCTGGTCAACTCGCCATTCGAGGCCGAGCGGGCCAAGGCGCTGGAAGCCTTCGCCGAGCACTTCAAGGACAACCCGCTGGTCATGGACCAATGGTTCAGTGTCCAGGCCGCCAGCACCCTGCCGGGCGGGCTGGCGCGGGTCCGCAAGCTTATGGAGCATCCGGCGTTCACGATGAAGAACCCGAACAAGGTGCGTGCCCTGATCGGTGCCTTCGCCGGGCAGAACCTGGTCAACTTCCACGCGGCGGACGGCTCGGGTTATCGCTTCCTGGCGGATATCGTCATCGAGCTCAACGCCCTCAACCCGCAGATTGCCTCGCGGCAACTGGCGCCGCTGACCCGCTGGCGCAAGTACGACGCCGCGCGCCAGGCCCTGATGAAGGGCGAGCTGCAACGGATCCGCGATTCGGGGCAGTTGTCCAGTGATGTGTTCGAAGTGGTGAGCAAGAGCCTCGCCTGATCCAAAAGCCCGGTCGTCAGACCGGGCCCTATCGCTGGCAAGCCAGCTCCCACAGGGTCCGCGGTGCATGCGATCCTGTGGGAGCTGGCTTGCCAGCGATAGGGCCATCAGCCACACCATCAAATTTCCCGCCTGTCTCCCGGCGATAACAAAAGATAACGTCTCGTTCGTTGTCAGCCCTTCGCAATCCCCCTTAGGATGGCCATCAGCTATTGCAGGGCTCTGGAACACGCTTTTCGCAGTACCTGCATCTGGATTCACCCACATAACAAGAACCGGGGACAGATCGATGACCGAGCCTCTTCTAGCGCAGCAGCACGCAACGGTGCGAGCTCGACCATGGGCATTGGCAGCCGGCATGGCCGTGCTGCTGGCCATGGGCTTCCAGGCAGACAGGGTCGAGGCCGCAGCCTCGCCGGAGGCGGAAGTCTGGTCCACGCTTTCCGCCAAGTCCGACAAAGGCCTTTTGCTGGACGTGACCCGCGCCGGCGCGCGACTGGTGATGGTCGGCGAACGCGGTCATATCCTTTTCTCCGACGACCAGGGCAAAACCTGGACCCAGGCCAAGGTGCCGACCCGCCAGTTGCTCACCGCCGTCACCTTCGTCGATGACAAGCATGGCTGGGCCGTCGGCCATGACGCGCAGATCCTCGCCAGCAGCGACGGCGGCGCGACCTGGAGCAAGCAATACGAAGACCTTTCCCGCGAGGCGCCGCTGCTCGACGTATGGTTCGAGAACCCGCAGCACGGCCTGGCCATCGGTGCCTATGGCGCCATGCTCGAAACCACCGATGGCGGCCAGAACTGGCAAGACGTCGGCGACCGCCTGGACAACCCCGACGGCCTGCACCTGAACGGCATCGCCCGGGTCAAGGACGCCGGCCTGGTCATCGTCGGCGAACAGGGCAGCCTGTACCGTTCCAGCGATGACGGCCAGACCTGGGAAAAGCTCGAAAGCCCCTATGAAGGCTCGTTCTTCGGCGTGATCGGCACCGCCCAGGCCAATACCCTGCTGGCCTATGGCCTGCGCGCCAACCTGTACCGTTCCACCGATTTCGGCAGTACCTGGCAGCCGATCAGCTTGCAGGCTGCCCGCGGTCCGCTTCAATTCGGCCTGGCAAGCGCTACGCTTCTCGATGATGGCAGTCTGGTATTGGTGGGCAATGGCGGCACCGTCCTGCGCAGCAGCGACGATGGCCAGACCTTCAGCGTCTTCAACCGTCCCGACCGCCTGGCCCTGGCTGGAGCCAGCGGCCTGTCCGACGGCAATCTGATCCTGGTGGGGCAGGGTGGCGCGCACTATGCCACCGCCACCGGTGCCGAGAGGGCGCAACCATGACCGTTCGGGAGTCGTTCAGCATGAATCAGCACCATCAGGACAAGCCGACCACCCTCGAGCGCCTGATTTTCAACAACCGCCCGGCAGTGATCGCCATCTGCCTGCTGGTAAGCGTGTTCCTGTTCTGGCAGGCCACGCTGATCCGCCCGTCCACCAGTTTCGAAAAGATGATCCCGCTGGAGCACCCGTTCATCCAGAACATGCTCGAGCACCGCAATGACCTGGCAAACCTCGGCAACACCGTGCGCATCTCGGTCGAAGCGGTCAACGGCGATATCTTCGACAAGGACTACATGGAAACGCTGCGGCAGATCCATGACGAGGTCTTCTACATTCCCGGCGTCGATCGCTCCGGGCTCAAGTCGCTGTGGAGCCCGGCGGTGCGCTGGACCGAAGTGACCGAGGAAGGCTTCTCCGGCGGCGAGGTGATCCCCAACACCTACGACGGCTCGCCGCAGAGCCTCGATACCCTGCGTGACAACGTGCTCAAGTCCGGGCAGATCGGCCGCCTGGTGGCGAACAACTTCAAGTCCAGCATCGTCGATGTGCCGCTGCAGGAGTCCTACCCGGACCCGCAGGACCCGGGCAAGCAGATCAAGCTCGACTACCAGCAGTTCTCCCACCAGTTGGAAGAGAAGATCCGCGACAAGTACCAGGCGCAGAACCCCAACGTTAAGATCCATATCGTCGGCTTCGCCAAGAAGGTCGGCGACCTGATCGACGGGCTGATGATGGTGGTGGGCTTCTTCGGCATCGCCTTCGTTATCACCTGGGTCCTGCTGTACTGGTTCACCTGGTGCATCCGCAGCACCATCGCGGTGCTGATCACCACGCTGGTGGCGGTGGTCTGGCAGCTCGGCCTGATGCATGTGGTGGGCTTCGGTATCGATCCGTACTCGATGCTGGTGCCGTTCCTGATCTTCGCCATCGGCATTTCCCACGGGGTGCAGAAGATCAACGGCATCGCCCTGCAATCCAGCGATGCCGATAACGCCCTGACTGCCGCGCGACGGACCTTCCGCCAGCTATTCCTGCCGGGGATGATCGCCATCCTGGCCGACGCCGTGGGCTTCATCACCCTGCTGATCATCGATATCGGGGTGATCCGCGAGCTGGCCATCGGGGCATCCATCGGTGTGGCGGTGATCGTCTTCACCAACCTGATCCTGCTGCCGGTAGCGATTTCCTATGTCGGCATCAGCAAGAAGGCCATCGAGCGCAGCAAGAAGGACGCGACCCGCGAGCACCCGTTCTGGCGCCTGCTGTCGTCTTTCGCCAGCGCCAGGGTAGCGCCGGTGTCCATCGTCCTGGCCCTGCTGGCCTTCGGCGGCGGCCTCTGGTACAGCCAGAACCTGAAGATCGGCGACCTCGACCAGGGCGCCCCGGAGTTGCGTCCGGATTCGCGCTACAACAACGACAACGCCTTCATCATCGACAACTACTCGACCAGTTCCGACGTGCTGGTGGTGATGGTCAAGACCCCGACCGAAGGCTGCTCGGTGTACGGCACCATGGCGCCGATCGACGAGCTGATGTGGACCATGGAGAACACCCCCGGCGTGCAGTCGGCGATTTCCCTGGTGACCGTGTCCAAGCAGATGATCAAGGGCATGAACGAGGGCAACCTGAAATGGGAAAGCCTTTCGCGCAACCCTGAAGTGCTGAACTCCTCGGTGTCCCGTGCCGACGGCCTGTACAACGGTGACTGCTCGCTGGCGCCTGTGCTGGTGTTCCTCAACGACCACAAGGCGGAAACCCTGGATGGCGTGGTCAAGGCGGTCAAGGCCTTTGCCGACGAGCACAACCGCGAGGGCCTGGAATTCCTCCTGGCGGCGGGCAATGCCGGGATCGAGGCGGCTACCAACGACGTCATCAAGTCGGCCGAGCTGACCATCCTGGTACTGGTGTACATCTGCGTGGCCGTGATGTGCATGATCACCTTCCGTTCCTTCGCCGCGACCCTGTGCATCGTCCTGCCGCTGGTGCTGACCTCGGTGCTGGGCAACGCACTGATGGCCTTCATGGGCATCGGCGTCAAGGTCGCCACCTTGCCGGTGGTGGCGCTGGGCGTGGGCATCGGCGTGGACTACGGGATCTACATCTACAGCCGCCTGGAAAGCTTCCTGCGTGCCGGCCTGCCGCTGCAGGAAGCCTATTACCAGACCTTGCGCTCCACCGGTAAGGCCGTGCTGTTCACCGGCCTGTGCCTGGCCATCGGCGTGTGCACCTGGATCTTCTCGGCCATCAAGTTCCAGGCCGACATGGGCCTGATGCTGACCTTCATGCTCCTGTGGAACATGTTCGGTGCCCTGTGGCTGCTGCCGGCCCTGGCGCGTTTCCTGATCAAGCCGGAGAAACTTGCCGGGCAGAAGGGCAGCTCGATCTTCGCCCACTGACCGATCACTGGAAGGAACCTCACCGGGGGCCAGACGTCACAACGTCTGGCCCCCGGTGCATTTGGGCTATCATTTGCGCCTTTTCCCCAGACCATGGCTGCCATCCGATGACCACCCTTGCCAATGCCCTGCAATCCTGCGACATGCTGCTGATCGACGGCCTGCATTGTTTCGACTTCGTCCACGACGACAGCGGCCTGCGTGCCGAGTGCATGGATGGCCGTGCGCTCAAGCGCTGGGTGTTCACCCCGGCGCAGGTCGCGGCGGCTCGCGCCGAGGGCGGCGACTGGCTGATCGACAGCGACAGCGGCGAACACCGCCTGGTGTGCATGGGTGCCCTGCGGGCCCCGGAGGATGATGAAGACGATGAAGAAGACAGTCATGAGCCTGCTGCTCGCTAGTGGCCTGGGAATGACGGCGCACGCTCATGAATTGCTGGTCGGCAGTTACACCGACGGCGCCAGCCAGGGCATTTACCGCTACCGTTTCAGCGATGGCCGCATCGAGGCCGCGCCGCTGCAGGTCATGGCAACAGGCAATCCGTCGTGGCTGACCCTCTCTGCCGACGGGCGCCGACTGTTCGCGGTCAACGAGGCGGCGGCGGGGCAGGTGTCGGCGTTCAGCCTGGATGCCGGGCATGTGCTGACAGCCCTGAACCAGGTCGGCAGCGACGGTGCCGAGCCGACCCATAGCAGCCTGAGCCGGGACGGGCGTTTCCTGTTCGTCGCCAACTATGGCGGTTCCAATGCCGAAGGCGGCAGCCTCAGCGTGCTGCCGGTACACGCCGACGGCAGGCTCGACCAGCCGTTGCAGCACCTGCGGCATGCCGCCAGCAAGGTCGATCCCGAGCGCCAGGCCACGCCCCATGTGCATTCGGTGGTGTCGTCGCCGGACGGGCGTTTCGTCTTCGCCAGTGATCTGGGCGCGGACAAGGTCTTCGCCTACCGCTACGAACCAGAGCAGGCAGAACCGCTCCAGGCCCTGGGCGCGGTAGCCTTGCCGCCCGGCAGCGGCCCGCGGCACCTGCTGTTCAGCGCCGATGGCCGGCATGCCTGGCTGACCCTGGAGATGGGCGCGGCGGTAGCGTTATTCGATCACCAGGACGGGCACCTGACCCTGCGCGGCACCCACCCCCTTACCGACAATACTGATCCCGCGGTCAGGGCCGGCGGCGCCCTGCATGCTTCGGCGGACGGGCGCTTTCTCTACGTCAGCAATCGCGGCACGGCCAACGAACTGGTGGTGTTCGCCATCGATCCGCTCGATGGTGGGCTGAGCCTGGTGCAGCGGCGTTCGGTGGAAGGGGATCACCCGCGGGAATTCGCCCTCGATCCGCAGCAGGGTTTCGTTTTGGTCACCAACCAGAAGAGCAATGAAATCGTGGTGATCCGCCGCGATCCGGCAACCGGGCTGCTGGGCGACGTGGTGCAGAGGTTTGCCCAGCCGGCGCCGTCGGACGTGAAGTTCCTCGACTGACTATCGACGGCCTCGATAATCGTTAGTGCCGCAATGAATTTTTCCCGGAAGGCCCCGGGGCGTAGTTTTGAACCAAGCCAGACGGCTTCTCAACTCAACGACTCCGAGGCCAGACCGATGAACTTCAATCTCTTTCCCGTAATCGCCGCATCCGCCATTTCCGCGTCCGTTGTGCAGGCTGCCAATGCCCATGTCGAGATCAGCCAGCGCAAGGCCGCGACGCCCAGCTATACCAGCGAGTACCTGCGCCAGAGTGCCAACTTCTATGCGGCGCTGGATCACAAGGCTTCGCACTGAATTTTGTGTTGCTCTTCAGGGCCTCATCGCTGGCAAGCCAGCTCCCACAAGGTCCGGCTGTGCCCACAATACCTGTGGGAGCTGGCTTGCCAGCGATGAGGCCCTCAAGATCACCTGGTATTGTGGGCACCGCCGGACCCTGTGGGAGCTGGCTTGCCAGCGATGAGGCCCTCAAGATCACCTGGTATTGTGGGTACCGCCGACCCTGTGGGAGCTGGCTTGCCAGCGATGAGGCCCTGAGGATCACCTGGCCATGATCGCCTTGAACAGCTCCGATTCCAGCCAGCCCTGCAACCAGGCCCTGAGCCTCGGGTAGGGCGCCTCGGCGAACCATTGTGGTTCGACCCCGGCGAACTGGCGGATAAACGGCAGCAAGGCGGCATCGGCCAGGCTCGGGTGGTCGGCGAGCAGGTAAGGCTGCTCGCCGAGCAGCCCTTCCAGGTCCGCCAGGATCACTTCCGCCTGCTGCCGATAATGCTCCCGGGAGTGCTCCGGGTAGCGCTCGGCATATTTGTAGTGGTTCAGGTGAAGCTTGAACGCGTTGTCATTGCGCGCGATCAGCGCATCGATCCGCGGATCGCCATCGAGTCGCCAATCCTGCGGATCATGCTGCGCCAGCGCCCAGCGCATGATATCCAGGCTTTCCTCCAGCACCCGTCCCTCGACGCTGAGCACCGGCACCGTGCCCTTGGGCGACAGCGCCAGCATCTGCGCCGGCTTGGCCTTCAGGCTGACTTCCTCGATCTGCACCGGCACCCCGGCGTAGCGCAGCGCCAGGCGTGCGCGCATGGCGTAGGGGCAGCGGCGGAACGAATAGAGGATCATCCCGCCACCTCAAGATGGCTCAGGCCATTGCCCTGGCGGCGTACCTGGATCTGCACGCCGATCCGTTCATGCATCTCCTGCACGTGGGAAATCACACCGACCTTGCGCCCCTGGGCCTGCAGGCCGTCGAGGGCGTCCATGGCCAGTTGCAGGGATTCGGGATCGAGGCTGCCGAAGCCTTCGTCGATGAACAGCGATTCGATACGCAGGGTGCTGGACGCCATCGACGCCAGGCCCAGCGCCAACGCCAAGGAAACCAGGAAGGTTTCGCCACCGGACAGCGAATGCACCGAGCGCAGTTCGTCGCCCATCTCGGTGTCCAGTACCAGCAGGCCGAGCTGGCTGCCGCCGCGCTTGAGGCGGTAGCGCTTCACCAGCTGGCGCAGTTGCTGGTTGGCATGGTGCACCAGCAGGTCGAGGTTGTAGCTCTGGGCGATCTTGCGGAAGGTGTCGCCGCTGGACGAACCGATCAGGTCGCTCAGTCGCGCCCAGCGCTGCCATTCCTCGCGGGCCCGGGCGATGCGCTCGGCCAGGCTCTGGCTGGCCTGCTGGCGGCGTTGGTCCTCGGCTTGCTGTGCGCGTAGCTCGGCGCACTGGTGCTCTTGCTGGTCGAGTTGCTGCTGGCTGGCAAGCAGGGTCTGGTCCAGCTCTTCGACGCTTTGTTCGGTGAGCTGCTGCTTCTGGTGCTGTTGCAGGCGCTCGTCACGTTCCTGGAGACGCACGCTGCATTGCTCGACGGCTTTCTCGTCCGACTGCAGGCGCTGGCGCAAAAGCGCGACCTGTTCGTCGTCCATGCCGAGCAGGGCGTCGAGGCCCTGTTCGTCCAGTTCGGGATGGGCCTGGCGCCACTGGTCGATGGCGGCGTCCAGTTGCTGGCGTTCCTGGTCCAGCGCCTGGTGCTGCTCTTCGCGGGCCTTGAGTTCGCTGGCCAGGGCGGCGGCCTGGGTGCGGGCATCCTGCATCTGCTGGGCCAGGCCCGCCTCGCTGGCGCGGGCCTGTTCCACCGCCTGTTCCAAGGCGCGCTGCCAGTGATCGGCGTCGGCATGCTCGCCGATCAGCGCGGTCAGGGCCTGGCGTGCCTGTTGCTGCTGGGTTTCCAGCGCGGACAGTTGCTGGCTGCGCTGCTCCAGCGCCTGCTGGCGTTCGTGCTGCTTGGCCTCGAGGCTTTCCCGCTGCTTGAGGCGTTCGGCCAGTTCCTGCTGCTCGTCCTTTTGCTGGTCAAGCAGTTGCAGGCGGTCGCTGAGTTGCTGGTCGAGGCGGAGGAAGGTTTCCGACGGGGTTTCCCGCAGGGCCGCGAAGACGTCTGCGGGCAGCAGGGTCTCGAACTGCGCCAGGTCCTGATCCAGGCGCTGCTGGTCGGCATTCAGGCCGTCCTGCTGCTGGTTCAGTTGCAGGGTGGCCTGGCGGTGGGCTTCGTTGGCGTCTTGCAGCTGCTGCTGAAGACGGGCGGCGTCCTGTTGCAGGGTCAGCAGGGTCTGCTGGCGCTGCTGGTCGCGCTCGATATCGTCGTTGAGGCGTCGCAGTTGCAGGTCCAGCCAGGGGCTGCGGGCGGTGCTGTCGTGCTCGGACAGTTGCGGCCACAGGGCCTGGGCCTGCAGGTCCGCGTCCAGGGCCTGGAGCTGGTTGTTCAGCTCTTCCTGCTGAACCACGGAGTCCTTGAGCTGGAGGTTGATGCCGCCCACTTCGACGCGCAGGTCTTCGAGCTTGCGGGACAGGTCGTCGACCACCTTCTGCGCGGCGGCTTCCTCGCTTTCGTCATGGCGGGCGAGGTTTTCCAACAGGGCTTCCGGCTGGTGATAGGGGTGCTCCAGGCTGCCGCAGACCGGGCAGGGCTGGTCGTCCTGCAACTGCGTGCGCAGTTCCTCGACGCTGGCATTGCGCGCCAGGCGCTGGCGTTCCAGCAACTGGCGGGTCAGGGTCAGGGCCTTTTGCGCTTGCTCCAGTTCCTGCTTGCCCTGCAGGCCGGTGGCGATCAGTTGCTGGCGCTGCTGCTGGGCCGTGGTCTGGCGCTCACGCAGGGCATTCAGGCGCTGTTCGATTTCCTGCTGGCGGCTCCACAGCCGGGCGAGTTCTTCGAAGCCGCGTTGCAGCTTGCGGTTGTCCTGCAACAGGGTGCCGAGCAGGGCGATCTGTTCGGCGAGGGCTTGCGGCTCGGCGGCACTTTCCTGGAACAACAGATCCAGCGACTGGCGCAGCTGCGCGCATTCCTGTGCCCGGGCCTCGGCGGCCTGGCGCAGGGCCGGCAGCTCGTCGCGACCCTTGCCCAGGCGGTTGGCGGTGAGCATTACCTGCTGCAATTGCCCGCGATAGGCATTCCAGGCGCTGCCAAGGTCGGCAAGGCCGGCAGTCTGCTCAAGCCGGGCGGCGATGCTGGCGAGACTCTGCTCGTGGCGCTGCTGGTGCTCGACCAGGGTGTCGAGCTGGTTGCGGCCTTCACTGAAGGCGTGTTGCGCCTGTTGGCCCTGCTCGCGTTCACGGGCCAGGTCCTGCTCCAGGCGGGTCAGGTTGTGCTGGATCTCGAAGGCCTGGCGCAGGTTCGGGGCGCTCTCGCTCTGCACGGCAAGGGCCTGCGCCAGCGCCTCCTTGGCGCCGCCGAGTTCCTGCTCCAGGCGCAGTTGGCGCTCGCCCAGTTCCGCCTGTTGCCGGCGTTGCTGATCCAGCGCGGCGGCCAACGGGGCGAGCTGGTTGAGTACCTCCTGGCGACGGGCGAACTGGTGACGCTGCGGCGCCAGTTGTTCCAGGCGCTTCAGGTCCAGGCGTTCGGCGGCCAGGGCGTCCCACTCCTGGCGGGCGCTGGCAAGGGCCTGGGCGGCGGCTTGCTGCTGGTCCTGCAGGGCCAGCAGCTCGTTGAGCCAGGCACGTTGCTGTTCGAGCTGGCGCAACTGGCCCTGTCCGGCCTTGAGGGCTTGCTGGGCCTCGGCCAGGCGCTGGTCGAGCGCCGCGCGTTCTTCTTCGCTCATTGGCAGCACGCCGCTGGCTTCATGCTCCAGCGACCTGTAGACCTCGGCAGCGTCCCGGGCCTTGATGAAGGCACGCTGGCCGAGCTGGGTATAGATCGCCGTGTTGGTGAGCTTTTCCAGCAGCTCGCTGCGTTCCTTGTCGTCGGCCTTGAGGAAGGCGCTGAACTCGCTCTGCGCCAGCATCACCGCACGGGTGAACTGGGCGAAGTTGAGGCCCAGGCGCGACTCGATCAGTTGTTCGTATTCGCGCTTGCTCTGGTTGCTCAGCAGTTGCTGGCTGTCCAGGTCATGCAGGCTCTGGCGGCTGCCCTGCAGTTTGCCGGTGGCCTTGTCGCGGGCGCGGTTGGCTTCCCAGCGGGCGCGGTAGCGGCGGCCGTCGATGCCGACGAAATCCACCTCGGCGAAGCAACTGCCGGTACCGCGACGCAGCAGGGTGCGCGGGTCGTTGGTGAGGATTTCGCCGTCGGCATCGGGCACCTTGGTTTCGCGGCCGATGTTTTCCAGGCGCGGCACCGAGCCGAACAGGGCCAGGCACAGCGCATCGAGCAGGGTACTCTTGCCGGCGCCGGTCGGCCCGGTGATGGCGAACAGGCCGGCACTGGCCAGGGGTTCGGCGGTGAAATTGATTTCGAAAGGCCCGGCCAGGGAGGCCAGGTTCTTCAGGCGGATGGCGAGGATCTTCATGGCTGTTCCTCCTGCTGCTGGACTTCCTGCAACAGCAGGGCGAAATCGGCCAGGGTGCTGTCATCGGCGGCGCTGCCGTAGGCCTGTTCCCAGGCGCGGGCGAACAGGTCCTGGGGGCGCAACTGGCCCAGTTCCACCAGGCGCTCTTCTTCCTTGCCATCGGCGCCGATGCGCCCGGCGTATTCGGCGCTGATCCGCACCAGGCGCACGGCCTTGCCTTGCAGGGCGGTTTCCAGCTGCTGGCGCAGGTCGGGTTGCGGTTCATCCAGTTGCACCCGAACTTCCAGCCAGGGCTGGCGGTGCGGGTCGTCGAGCAGATCGACCACCGGCAACTCGGCGAGCTGTTCGAGAATCTCCGCCAGCGGCGCCGGCCCGATCCGCTGCAGCGCCACGGCGCGCGGCACGCTGCGGCTTTCGACGCTGACCAGCTTGTTGCCCTTGAGCTCCACTTCGAGGATCTGGTGCGGGTATTTGATTTCCGAGAACGACAGCGGCAACGGCGAGCCGCTGTAGCGTATGCGCTCCTCGCCATTGACCTTCTGCGGCTTGTGCAGGTGGCCGAGGGCGACATAGGCGATGTCCGCCCCGAACAGGCTGGCGGGCAGGGCCTCGGCGTTGCCGATGATCAGGCTGCGCTCGGAGTCCTCGGACACCGAGCCGCCGGCCATATGGGCGTGGCTGATAGCGATCAGCGCCTGCTTCGGCTGGCGCCGCTCCAAGGCCGCGGCGATCAGTTTCTCGTGGACCTGGCCAATGCCACGCAAGTAATCCTCGCCCAGGTGCGGGCCGGTGACTTCGGCCGGGCGCAGGAAGGGCAGGGCCAGGCACCAGGCCTCGACCTTGCCCTTGGCGTTGGTCAGCGGCACCAGCAGGCGCTCGCTGTCGAGCTGGCCTTCGTCGAGCCACTGCACGCGGCCCAGGGCATGGGTGCGCAGGCTGCGCATCAGCGGGCCGGGCAGTTCGATGCGCGAACCGGAATCGTGGTTGCCGGCGATCATCACGATGGTCAGGGCTGGTTGTTGCTCGTGGGCCTTGACGATGAAGTTGTACAACTGTTCCTGGGCCTTCACCGGCGGGTTCACGGTATCGAAGATGTCGCCTGCGATCAGCAGGGCATCGGGGCTGCGCAGCTTCAGCTGGCCGAGCAGCCAGTCGAGGAAGCAGGCATGTTCGAAATCGCGCTCCTGGCCGTGCAGGGTTTGCCCCAGATGCCAGTCGGAGGTGTGAAACAGACGCATGGATAGTCCTGTGACGGGGGCAGGATGGAAAACCGGTAATGGTACCTGAAATATGTGGTGTGCTTGCGGGCCTCATCGCTGGCAAGCCAGCTCCCACAGGGTCCGCGGTGCATGCGATCCCTGTGGGAGCTGGCTTGCCAGCGATGAGGCCCTCAAGAACAACATAAAACTATTGGAATAAATCATCTGCAGGCCCTCATTCCGGGACCGCCGGCGCCGACCCTGTGGGAGCTGGCTTGCCAGCGATGAGGCCCTGAAGAACAACAGAAAACTATTTGGGATAAAGCGGCGGCAAGCTGCCGTTCTCGCCCTGGGGCGGCTGGGGCTGTTCGGCGGCAGGAATGGTACTGATCGCCTTCCACAGGTCCTCGCCTTGCCAATACTGCCCGGCCTCGCTGTACAGCGCGCTGTTCAGCCCGTCCAGGGCATCGGACAAGGGCACGAAGCGCGCGGCCATGTCGGCCAGGGTCTGCGGTTGCTGGCGTGCCCAGGCATCGAGGGCCTGGCGGGTGGCCTGGGGGTCGTTGGCCAGGCAGGCGCGCTTGAGGTCGTCGAGCAGGGTCCGCGGGCTGGGACCGGCCTGGATCACCCGGGCCACTGCCGGCTGCGAGCGCGCCCGCCACCACAGGGCGAAGCCGGCCAGGGTGGTCAGGGCGAGGATCAGTGTGCTCAGTTGCCATGGCCAGAGCAGGCGGCTGCCCTGGTCCGCCGTCAGGCCCGGGGTTTCGGTCAGCGCCGGGTTGTCCTGCACCTTGAGGCTGCGCGCCGGCAGGCTGCTGTGTTCCAGATGGTCTTCGCGGGTGTTCCACCACGTCACTTCCAGGGCCGGCAGCTCCAGGTTGCCGCTGTGGGTCGGAACCAGCGCCTCGCGCTCTTCGCGGCTGCCGATCAGGCCGCGCTCGTCGATCTGGTTGCGCAGTTGCGGCTGGTCCGGGTAACGGCGCAGGCCGGCGATTTCGCTGACCGGCAAGGGCGTGAGCTGGGTACTGGACAGCCCCTCGGCCTTGAGCAAAACGCTGCGGGTCAGGGAGTCACCGATCTGGATCGGACTCTGCGCCGGGTCCGGGCTCCAGTGTTCTTCCAGGGTCAGGCTGCGTGCCGGCAGCCAGGGCGTGCCGGCCGGGTAGCTGGGCGGAATCGGCCGGACCTGCAACGGCAGCTCCCGCGAGGCCACCCGCACCTGGGTATTGCCGGCGGCATTCGGGCTGTCGCTGTCAGCCCCGGCGCTGGTGGCGCTGAAGGTCAGCGAGGGGACGGTCACGGCACCGCTCTGCTGTGGGTACAGGGCGTAGCGCATCTCGATCACGCCGTGGCGGATGCCGTTGATCAGCTTTTCATAGGTGCGCGATTCGCCCAGCGGCTCGATCTTCACCCCTTCCATTTGCAACGGGCTGAGGCTGCTGTCGTCGTACAGCGATACCGAGTGGTAAATGCGCAGGGTCAGCACGGCCTGGGCCTGCACGTAGACGCTGGCCTGGTCGAGGCTGGCTTCGATGAAGACCGGGGCGAGGAGGGTCGCCGGGGTGTCTTCGGCCGCCTGCACCTGCAACTGGATCGGCGCGCTGTGCAGTTCGCCCAGGCTCAGCGCGGGGATTTCCAGGGTGCCGGCACGGCGCGGCATCAGGGTCACCACCCAGCGCGTGGTGGCTTCGTTCTGCCCGTCGAGGGTATTGAGGCTGTTGAGCTGGCGGGTGCCGCGCACCTCGAAATCCGCTTGCAGCGGCGTCAGGTCCGGCTTGCCGAACTGGGTGACATCGCGGATTTCCAGGGTCAGCTCCAGGGTTTCGGCGGTGCTCAACTGGCTGCGGTCGACACTGGCGGCCAGCTCCTGGGCCTGGGCCTGCAGGGCGAAGAAAAGACAGAAGACGAAGGCGCAGACGCGGCTCATCGATGGGTTTCCTGAAGTTGTTGCTGTTCGTACCAGAATTTGCGTCGCAGCAGTTGCGATGGATTGTCCGGAATCTGCCGCAGCCATTGCTCCAGGGCCTGGCGCTGCTCGGCGTCAAGCGTATTGCCGGTAGGGCGCTGGGGCGGCCGGGTGGTGGACTCGTCGTCATCGCCGGCGGGGTTCTGCGGCGCCTGTACGGCCCCGGATCCTGCTGCTCCTGGGGTTCTTCGCCGGGTTGTGCGGTTTCCTGCTCGCTGCTGCTCTGCTGTGGGTTGTCGCTGCTTTCGCCGGGCAGCGGCTGGGCGTTCGGCTGCTCCTGCGGTGCTTGCGGCTCTTCGGCGGGCGGGGTCTGTTCCTGCTCGCGCTGTTCCAGCAGTTGCTCGACCAGGGCCTTGTTGGTCAACGCCGGTTGCAGGTCGGGCTGGCGCTCCAGTGCCTGCTCGTAGGCATCCACCGCCGCTTCCAGCTCGCCGCCGAGGGCCAGGGCATTGCCGCGGTTGTAATGGCCGGCGGCGCTGTCGTCGAGGGCGAACTGGCGTGCGGCCGCGGCGTAGTCGCCGGCCTGGTACAGGGCCCAGCCTTTCCATTGCGGGTCCTGGAAGTGCCTGGCCGCTTCCGCCGGGCGCTGCCGTTCCAGCAGATGCTGGCCCTGTTGGTCGGGGCGGCGCCACAGCTCGTTGAATTCGAAGGCATAGGAGGGTTGCGGCAGGCACAGCAGCAGCGGCAGGCAGAACAACCAGCCGCGTCGCCCGGCACAGGCGGCCAGCAGCAACAGCGGCAGGAGCAGCCAGTAGCCCTGGTCGGCCCAGGTATCCAGTTGCACGGTCTGGCCATCGCTGCTCAGCGCCCGGGGCTGGTCGAACAGGCCCAGGCCGCGCAGGTCGAGGTCGTCGATGCGGGCATGCCGGTAGCGGCCGCCGAGCTGGCTGACGAAGGGCTTGAGGCTGCCGCTGTCCAGCCGCGGCACCAGGATCGCGCCGTCGGCATCCTTGAGGAATTCGCCGCTGGCCTGCCGCACCGGCGCCCCTTCGGCGCTGCCGATGCCGAGCATCAGCAGCGGCGGCCCGTTGCGCCCCAGGGCCTGGACGATGCCCTGGCGTTCCGCGTCGGTCAGCGACGAGGCAATCAGTAACAGACGGCCCTGGCCCAGGCCCGCCTGGGAGAGCAGCGCCAGGGCCTTGCCCATGGCCAGGTCGGCGCGCTGCCCGGCCAGCGGCATGATCCCCGGCTCCAGGGCTTCGAGCAGGTTGCGGCTGGTGCCGAGGTCGTCCGACAGCGGCACCAGGGTATGCGCACTGCCGGCGTAGACGACGATCGCGGTCTGGCTGTCGCGGCGGTGTTCGAGCAGGTCGAGGATCTTGCGCCGGGCCTGTTCCAGGCGGGTGGGCGGGGTGTCCTCGGCGAGCATTTCCGGGGTCAGTTCGAGCAGGATCACCAGCGGGTCGGCGGGGCGCTGGCGGGTTTCTTCCAGGCGCTCCCAGCTTGGCCCGAGCAAGGCCAGCACGCCGAGCATCCAGGCCAGGCCGAGGGCGATCCACGGCAGCTTGCTGTCGTGGCCGCTGCCACCACCGAGCAGCACGCCATGGAACGCCGGCGGCAGGATCATCTGCCAGCGCCCGGCGCGCTTCTGCCGGTGCCAGAGTTTCCACAGCAGCCAGCCGAGCAGCGGCAGGGCCAGCAGCCACAACGGGCGCATGAAGTGCGGCCAGAGTTCGCTCATCGACGCCTCCGCAGACGCAGGCGCTTGAGCCGCTGGCGCCATTCCGGGTGCGGCTGGAGGAAGTCCGGGCGGCGCAGCAGGCGCTGGAGCAGCCGTTGCAGCAGGTGGTCGGGCCAGCGTTCGCGGATCACCAGGGCCAGGCTCAACAGCATCGCCCCGGCCAGCGGCCAGGCATACAGGGCTTCGGCGGTACGCGCCTGGGTGGGTTGCTGCTCGACCGGTTCGAGCAGGTCGAGGGTGTCGCCGATGCTTTTCAGCTCGGCACCGTCGCGGGCGCGGAAATACTCGCCATGGGTGATCTGGGCGATCTCGCGCAGCGAGGCTTCGTCGAGGTCCAGGCTCGGGTTCAGGCCGATCTGCCCGGCCGTGCCGCTTTCCTCGGCACTGGCGCCGATGCCGATGGTGTAGATGCGGATGCTTTCCTGGGCGGCCAGGCGCGCAGCGGTGAGCGGGTGGATCTGCCCGCCGTTGTTGGCGCCGTCGGTCACCAGGATCAGCACCCGGCTGTCGGTCGGGCGCGCGCGCAGGCGCTTGACCGCCAGGCCGATGGCGTCGCCGATGGCGGTGTTCTTGCCGGCAATGCCGACCTGGGCGTCGTCGAGGAAATTGCGCACGGTGCGCCGGTCGAAGGTCAGCGGCGCCTGCAGGTAGGCCTGGCTGCCGAACAGGATCAGGCCGACGCGGTCGCCTTCGCGCTGCTGGAGGAAATCACCGAGCAGGTCCTTGACCAACGATAGGCGGCTGACCTCTTCGCCGTCCCAGCTCATGTCCGGGTAATCCATGGAGCCGGAGACGTCCACCGCCACCAGCAGGTCGCGGCCGCTGGCGGCCACCGGCAAGGGTTCGCCCAGCCACTGCGGGCGGGCCGCGGCGCACAGCAGCAGAAGCCAGACCAGCACGAAGGGCGCCTGCTGGCGCAGGGTCGGCAGGTTCAGGCGCGCGCGGCGGCCGGCCAGGCCTTCCAGTTCATCGAGGAAGCTGACCTTGAGCACCGGCTCGCCGCTGTCGGCCGCCGGCAGCAGCAGGCGCGCCAGCCAGGGCAGCGGCAACAGGGCGAAGACCCACGGCCAGGCCAGTTCAAACATGCTTGCGGATCCAGGTTTCGACCGCCTGGTTGAGGCCGGCGATGGCCTTGTCGTCGAGGCGGCATTCGGGCTTGTAGGTGCCTTCCACCAGCACCATCCAGCGGGTCAGCCCGGCAGCCGGGCAGCGGTTGTCGAGGAAGGCCAGCCATTGGCGACCGTTGAGGGTATGGCTGTGGCTATCCGGGTAGTGGTTGCGGCACAGGCGCTTGAGCAGGGCGTTGATCTGCTGCAGCCAGGCGCCGGCATGGGCGCCGTCGTAGGGCTTGGGCAATTGCGCCAGTTCGGCCAGGGCGGCGATGCGGATCGGGTCCAGCGGCTGTTCGGCACGCGGTACCCTGGCCTTGCGCGGCCGCCAGTGACGCAGGCGCCACAGGCCCCAGCCGAGCAACGGCACGAGCAGCAGCAAGGCCCACCAGCCCGGCGCTGGCGGCCAGGCGCTGACAGGGGGCGGGGCGATCAGCGGTTGCAGTTGCGCCAGTGGGTTCATCGCGGTTTGCCTGCCCGTTGTGGGTCCAGGTATTCGCGCAGTTGCTCGATCATTTCGCTCTGGGTGCTCAAGGGCATCAATACCACCCGCAGCTTTTGCGCGAGCATTTCCCAGCGCTCGATACGCGCCTCGCTCTGCTGGCGATAGCTCTGGCGCAGGTTGCTGTCGAGGGTATCGAGTTCCAGTTGCGCGCCGCGCTGGGCGAAGCGCAGCAGGCCGGCGGCGGGCAGGGCGTGGTCGAGAGGGTCGGACAACGGCAGCAGGAGCAGGTCGCAATGCCGCGACAGCAGGCTGAGTTGCTGTTCGACGCCCGGATTCAGGGCGCGCTCGTCGCACAGGATGATCGCCAGGCTGCCCGGGCGCAGCACCTCGCGGGCGCGACGCAGTGCGGTACCGAGGTTGTCGCCCTGGGGCACCGCCTCGGTGTGCAGCGACTGGTTGACCCGGGCCAGGCGGTTGAGCAGTTGCAGCAGGCTCTGCTTGCTGCGCCGGGGCTTGATTTCGTGGTGCTCGTTGTCGCCGAACACCAGCCCGCCGATACGGTCGTTATGGCCCAGGGCAGCCCAGCCGAACAGGGCTGCGGCCTGTGCGGCGAGCACCGACTTGAACATCAGCCCGGAGCCGAAGAACAGCCGCCGGCTCTGCTCGACCATGATGAAGATCGGCCGCTCGCGCTCCTCGTGGAACAGCTTGGTGTGCGGCTCCTGGGTGCGCGCGGTCACCCGCCAGTCGATATTGCGCACGTCGTCGCCGGCCTGGTACACCCGCACCTGGTCGAAATCCACGCCACGCCCGCGCAGCCGCGAATGGTGCAGGCCGACCAGCGGGCTGCGCTGGCCGGGGGCGGAAAACAGGCGGACCTCGCGCACCCGATGGCGCATCTCGATCAGCTCGCTGAGGCCGATGCGGATGCCGGGGGCGGCCAACAGTTGACTGGGCATGGGCTCAGGCAACGGCGACGACGTCGAGGATGCGCTGGATCACCCGGTCCTGGTCGATCCCGGCGGCCTCGGCCTCGAACGACAGGATGATGCGGTGGCGCAGCACGTCGAACAGCACCGCCTGGATATCCTCGGGGCTGACGAAATCGCGCCCGGCCAGCCAGGCATGGGCGCGCGCGCAGCGGTCCAGGGCGATGGACCCGCGCGGGCTGGCGCCGTAGGCGATCCAGTCGCCCAGCTCGGCGTCGTACTTGGCGCCGTTGCGCGTGGCCATGACCAGTTGCACCAGGTATTCCTCCACTGCATCGGCCATGTACAGGCCAAGGATCTCCTTGCGCGCGGCGAAGATCGCCTGCTGGCTGACCCGGCGCTCGGGCTTGGTCTCGCCGTTCAGCGCTTCGCCGCGGGCCTGCGACAGGATGCGTCGCTCCACCGCTGCATCGGGGAAGCCGATCTTCACGTGCATCAGGAAACGGTCGAGCTGGGCTTCCGGCAGGGGATAGGTGCCTTCCTGCTCGATCGGGTTCTGCGTGGCCATCACCAGGAACAGCGGCGACAGCTCGTAGGTGCTGCGGCCCACGCTGACCTGGCGCTCGGCCATGGCTTCGAGCAGGGCCGACTGGACCTTGGCCGGGGCGCGGTTGATCTCGTCGGCCAGCACCAGGTTATGGAAGATCGGCCCTTGCTGGAACACGAAGCTGCCGGTTTCCGGGCGATAGATCTCGGTGCCGGTGATATCGGCCGGCAGCAGGTCGGGGGTGAACTGGATGCGATGGAACTGCGCCTCGATACCGTCGGCCAGTTCCTTGATGGCCTTGGTCTTGGCCAGCCCGGGGGCGCCTTCGACCAGCATATGGCCGTCGGCCAGGAGCACGATCAGCAGACGCTCGACGAGTTTTTCCTGGCCGAGGATCTGGGTGGAAAGAAAGGGGTATCCGGAATTTCTGGTTGATAAAATGCCAAAGATGTAAAGAAGAAAATCTTTCTCAGCGGATTATCTGATTGATCCTCTTCAGCCTACTCTACTGCCAATTTTCTGTTTCCACCTTCGCCTGAGTCTTCATAGCGATGCTGACTAGGGAGGACAGCGAGAGCTGGGCAAGCGTCAAAGCGGTTCTGGTTCATGCGCAATCCGGACACCTGCACAACATTCCTCTTGTAAGAAACCGATCAAATTCTCTAGGTGCCCATACTCGGGTATACAGACAATCGTGCGGCTATGTTTCTCCTGCCGGATCAGCCCTACCTTGGCCATGCGCGCAAGGTGATGTGATAGCGTCGAAGCAGGAATACCCAGCCCCTTCTGGATATCTCCGACCGAAGCCCCATCATGGCCAGCTTTGACCAGAAAGCGGAACACGGACAGTCGGTGACTATTCCCTAGCTCAGCTAAGCTGGCTGCAACCTTTTCGTGATCCATAGCACGCCCCAATAATTCGATGTTTCTAGAATTATAGTTGACAGGTCGGATAAACGCAAGTAGGCTGCGTACATCATTTCGACAATACTAGAAATATAGGAGTAATATTGAATGTCATCTCAACTCCAAGACGCTCTAGGCATGTTCGCCTTTCTCGCTATCGAGCTATCGGTTTTATTCATTGGCATTAGCTTGCTGGTCGGAGTTCTTCAACGTCACATCCCACCATCCAAGGTGGAAGCGTTACTGACTTCCAGTGGGAAGCGAGGCTATTTTCTTGCTGCTGGTTTAGGAGCTATAACGCCCTTCTGTAGTTGCTCGACTATCCCCATGTTGAAAGGGTTGATTCGGGCACGGGCCGGTTTTGGGCCGATGATGGTGTTTCTTTTCTCATCTCCGTTGCTGAATCCTATCGTCGTCGGCCTGCTGGTTGCCACGTTTGGATGGACACTTACTGCTATCTATGTGCTCGCCGCTTTGGTGGTCGCGGTAGGTGCCGGATGGCTGCTTCACACGCTTGGCTTCGAGCGTTATGTGCGCCGGACGGCGACACAAGAGAGCAGTGGATGTAGTTCATCAGCAAGCCCGTGCAGTGCTACATCGACCGCATCGAGTTGCGGCACCAACAGCTGCGACACCACTCCGAAGACGGCTTCTTGCGGGGCTGATAGGAAGACAACAGTCTCTACGTCTAGCGAATGCTGTGACAGTCAACCCACTGTCACGGTTAAGAAAGAAGGGAAGTACAGTGGTGTGTGGCGGGAAGCTTGGTCGGACTTTATCGATGTGTTGCCTTACCTGCTCATCGGTATTGCGATTGGCAGCGTGATCTATGGTTTCATGCCCACTGACTTATTGGAGCAGTATGCAGGCCCAGATAATCCCTTTGCCATTCCAGTTGCCGCTGTCATCGGCGTGCCGTTGTATATTCGCGCTGAAGCCGTCATACCTCTGGCAGCGGCTCTGATGGCCAAAGGCGTGGGTGCCGGGACGGTGCTAGCGTTGATCATCGGCAGTGCCGGAGCCAGCCTGACTGAGCTCATTCTGTTGCGCTCTTTGTTCACGCTGAAGCTTTTAGCGGCGTTTTTAGCAGTCATTTTTGCTATGGCGATGATTGCCGGTTACGCCACCTACCTGTTTTTCTGATCAAGGCGGGAGATGATTAATTCGTTAAGCCTTCCTGGGTACCAGTTGGTGGATTCTGATGAGCAGAATGAAGACATACATTTTCGGCTTGAAGCACCTACACCAGTAGCCTGCGAGGGGTGCGGCGTGCAGGGTGAGTTCGTGCGGTTCGGCAAGCGTGACGTTCCCTATCGTGATCTGCCCATCCACGGCAAGCGGGTCACTCTCTGGGTGGTCCGCCGCCGATACACCTGCCGGGCCTGCAAGACAACATTCAGGCCCCAGCTACCGGAGATGGTGGACGGATTCCGTATGACACTGCGGCTGCATGAGTACGTGGAGAAGGAATCCTTCAACCACCCCTACACCTTTGTGGCGGCACAGACCGGCCTGGACGAGAAGACGGTGCGCGACATCTTCAACGCCCGCGCCGAGTTCCTGGGGCGCTGGCACCGCTTCGAGACGCCCCGCATCCTGGGCATTGACGAGCTATACCTGAACAAGCGCTACCGCTGCATTCTGACCAACATTGAGGAGCGAACCCTGCTCGACCTGCTGGCCACCCGCCGCCAGGACGTGGTGACCAACTACCTGATGAAGCTGAAAGACCGGCAGAAGGTCGAGATCGTCAGCATGGACATGTGGAACCCCTACCGGGCAGCGGTCAAGGCTGTGCTGCCCCAGGCCCGTATCGTGGTCGATAAGTTCCATGTGGTGCGCATGGCCAACGATGCCCTAGAGAGAGTGCGCAAGGGCCTCAGAAAGGAGCTGAAACCGTCCCAGAGCCGGACTCTCAAGGGAGACCGGAAAATCCTGCTGAAACGCGCTCACGAAGTCTCAGACCGGGAGCGCCTCATCATGGAGACCTGGACAGGCGCGTTCCCGCAACTGCTGGCCGCCTACGAGCACAAGGAGCGCTTCTACGGCATCTGGGACGCCACCACACGGCTCCAGGCAGAAGCCGCCCTGGACGAGTGGATAGCCACCATCCCGAAGGGCCAAAAGGAAGTCTGGAGCGATCTGGTCAGGGCAGTGGGAAACTGGCGCGAAGAGACCATGACCTACTTCGAGACGGACATGCCCGTCACCAACGCTTACACGGAGTCCATCAACCGACTGGCCAAGGACAAGAACCGTGAAGGGCGCGGTTACTCCTTCGAGGTGATGCGGGCACGAATGCTCTACACCACGAAGCACAAGAAGAAGGCACCGACTGCGAAGGTCTCTCCTTTCTACAAGAAAACCATCGGTTACGGACTGCCGGACTTCGCAGAGGAACTCAACTACGGAGTCGATCTATCAACCATCTGATAATGGTATCAGGTTGGTGGGGTAAAGGTGCCCCATCAACCATTAAATCCGTATACCCAAAGAAAGGTGCGCAGCGCGATCAGCGCTTCACGGTGTTCCATCGTGACGGTTCCTGGAGTGACGCCGGGGCGGCATGCAGCGCCCGGACAGGGGCTGATACTTTAATCCATCCAGGGGGGTGGCGACTAACGGTGGCGGGGGATTTCTTCATCGGGCCCTGAAATTTCTACCTTCTGTGCAGGGCGATAGGGGTGTGTTGCTGCTAACGGCCTCATCGCTGGCAAGCCAGCTCCCACAGGTTCGGTGCATGCAGTCCATGAGCTGCGCCCCGGATGTTGGACAAAAAATCCAACACCGGGGTGTTTTGCATGACCAAGTATTCAAAGCAGTTCAAGTTGTCCGCCATCGAAGCCTTCCTCAAGCGAGGCCGAGGTTTCCGTCATGTGGCGAACCAGTTCCAGATAGATCCCACCTTGCTTCGCCGTTGGGTCGTGGCCTATCAGCAACACGGCAGGTCCAGCCTTGAGCGTCGCCATCAGCGCCACAGCGCCGAATTCAAGATTACGGTGCTTCACCGCATGCTAAATGACCGTCTTTCTCAGCGCGCCGCCGCAGCGTTGTTCAACCTAGGTAACTCTAGTCAGCTGGGCAGATGGCTGCGCCAGTATTACAGTGACGGGCTCGCAAACCAGCTTTCTGTAGAAAAGAGTTCAACCCGCACCATGCCTAAGCCTTCCGCCAAGTCCTCCAAGCCTGCAGCCGTGCGTAACGAGGACCTCTCGCCCAAAGAGTTACTAGAGAAAGTTCGCATGCTTGAAGCGGAGAACGCCTACCTAAAAAAGCTCGAGGAGTTAGAGGAGGCGAAGCTCAGGCAGATCCGGGCAGCAAGGAAAAAGCCCAGCTGATTACCGCGCTGCGCCGACAGTTCAGGCTGAAATACCTGCTGATCGCTGCTGGTTTGCCTCGTAGCACTTACTACACCTACTTCGGGGACGAGGGCGCCGAGGATAAGTACGCTCCACTGAAACAGGCGATGCGGGGCATTCAGGAGCACCACAGGGGCCGGTATGGTTATCGTCGCATGACCGCTGCGCTGCGCCAGAAAGGGCACGTGATCAACGGCAAGAAAGTGCGCCGCCTCATGGGCGAGTTGGACCTCAAGTGCACGGTACGACCGAAGAAATACAAGTCGTACAGAGGGCTGATGGACGAAGCATCGCCGAACACCATGAACCGGGAGTTCGCTGCTGATCAGCCGAATCAGAAATGGGTGACAGACGTTACCGAGTTCAAGGTGGCTGGAGAAAAGCTTTATCTGTCGCCAGTTCTGGACTTGTACAACGGGGAGATCGTGGCCTATCAAACGGATACTCGGCCGCGTTACACCCTGGTGGGAACGATGCTTGAACGAGCGCTGGAGAAGCTGCCGGCTGACAGTAAGCCGATGCTGCACTCAGATCAGGGATGGCATTATCGCTATCCGGATTACCGCCAGCGCTTGAAAGAAGCGGGCTTGGAACAGAGCATGTCGCGCAAGGGCAACTGCCTGGACAATGCGGCGATGGAAAGCTTTTTCGGCACGCTGAAGTCGGAGTATTTCTACCGCGAGAAATTTGAGAGCATCGAGCAATTACGCGCTGGGATTGATGATTACATCCGCTACTACAACCACGAACGTATCAAGATGAAGCTCGGCGGCCTGAGCCCTGTAGCGTACAGAGCACAAGCCGCATAGCTTTAGACAAAAGTGTCCAACATCCGGGGCGCAGCTCACCACCCTGTGGGAGCTGGCTTGTCGGACCGCCGCACCGCAGCGATAGGGCCATAGACTGGCCAGACCTGTTATTTCTGCCAGTTGGCCCCAGCGGATAGCAGGAGTACAACCGCTACAACGAATTGCTGGAGCCGTCCGGTGAATCCTTCGGTGCATGCCCACACCCCGGTACTGAACGTGATCGACGGTCGCGGGCTGGAGGTGCGCCGGGTGGATTATCACCGGGCGCAGGCGGGGCAAGCGGCTGAGCGGCGGGTGCAGGCGAGCCGCTTCGATGCCGCTGCCCGGCAGCGCGAGCAGTGGGATGCGCGGCTGTTCGAGGGGCAGGGCGCGGCGAGCCAGCTGCAGTTTACCAGCCTGTCCGGCAGGGCATTGCTGGACCAAAGCGGCGATGCCGGCTGGCAATTGCTGTTGCCGGGCGACGCCGGGCAGGTGCTGGAGCGCTGGGATACCCGGGGCGGACACTGGCAGACCGGCTATGACGAGCGCCTGCGGCCGCTGTCGATTCGCGAGGCTGGCCGGCTGGCCGAGCGCTTTATCTACGGAGCGGAAGAGGATGTGAATCGCCGGGGCCGGCTGCTCCGGCATGACGATGAGGCGGGCAGCCGGATGGTCATCGGTTACAGCCTGGGCGCTGAAGAATCCGGGGAAACCCGCTGTTTTCTTGAATCGCTCGAACTGCCGGACTGGTCGCAGGCGCCGTCCCTGGAGCCGGGCGAGGGTGAAACCACCCGCCATGTACATGGCCCGCTCGCCTCGGAGAAGCTCGAGCAGATCGATGCCCGCGGCAATCGCCAAGTGTTCCGCTACGGGTTGAATGGCCAGCTGTCAGCTCTGACGGTGACTCTTGCCAGCGGCGCGGAGCATCGGGTGCAAGCCGATATTCGTTACAACGCCCAATTGCAGATCGAATCCCGCACGGCCGGGAATGGCGTGGTCAGCCAGTCGCACTACGATCCGGCCAATGGGCGTCTTGTGCGCTTCAGTGCCAGCCGCCCGGGGCGCTCGATGCTCCAGGACCTGGTCTACGAGTATGATCCGCGGGGCAATGTGCTGCGGATCGAGGATCACAGCCAGCCCGTACGGCATTTTGCTAACCAGCGGGTCGACCCGGTCTGTGCCTTTCTCTACGACTCGCTTTGCCAACTGGTCGAGGCCAGCGGACGCGAGGCGGCGGGCGTCGTTTCCGGGCCGGACTTGCCGGAACTGGCGCCGGATACCAGCCAGTTGCTGAATTACCGCGAGTTCTACGACTACGACGCGAGTGGCAACCTGGTTTCCCTGAGGCATGTCGGCCAGCAGCAATGGACCCGCACCTTCGAGGTGGCGGCGCACAGCAACCGTGCGTTACCCGCGCCCGCAGACCCTGCGACCGGGTTCGATCCGAACGGCAACCTGCTCGAACTGGCGCCGGGCCAGCCGCTGCAATGGAGCGCGCGCGACCGACTGCTTGCTCTGCGCCAGGTGACGCGTGCGAACGCCCAGGACGATGAGGAACAGTATCGCTACGGCGGCAACGGCCTGCGCGTACGCAAGGTTGCGGCGCGGCTTGTGGCCGGGCGCATGCAGCACGGCGAAACCCGTTATCTGCCCGGCCTGGAACTGCATACCCGGCAAGGGGAAGCCTTCGCGGTGCTGCAGGTCGAATCCTGCCGTTGCCTGGTCTGGAGCGAAGGCCAGCCCGAGGGCATTGCCGGCCCGCAATGGCGCTACGGCGTTAACGACCTGTACGACAGCAGCGCACTGGAGCTGGACGGCGAAGCCCGCATCATCACCCACGAAGGCTATTACCCCTTCGGCGGCACGGCCTGGTGGGCGGGGCGTTCGGCGCTGGAGGCGGGCTACAAGACACGCCGCTATTCAGGGCGGGAACGGGACAGCAGCGGGCTTTACTACTATGGGCTGCGCTACTACGCGCCATGGCTGGCGCGCTGGATCAATCCGGATCCGGCAGGGGATATGGATGGGCTGAACCGCTATGCGATGGTGCGGAACAACCCGGTGACGCGGGAAGACCGGCATGGACTGGTCGGGGCCGACAAGCAGGCCGTGGTTGCAGAGCCGGCGCGCCGGCAATTCGTGAGTCAGCATTTCACCCACGAAGTCGAGGGCCACACGGTGCGTTCCACCTACGTCGATCAAAATTATGTCGAGAGCCGGTTCACCAACACCTACGAGCCCGACCAATGGCTGATGGAGCACAACTACAAGAAAACCGACACCCGCTCGTTCTATGCCAGCGATGTGGCGCTTCATCAACTCGAACTCGTGTACGGCAGCCTGGACAGGGTGCCCCGGCCCTCGACCATCGTGCGTAGCAACGTCGTCAACCTCGAGGCAAGGGATGCGCTTGCCGGCCTGGAAAGCGGGTCCGGAAAACTGAAACGGGTGTTTTTCGACGAAACCCTCAATGGCAAGACTACCCGGCACTTGATGCAGGCCATGAAGCTGGAGCCTGCCGCAGTCACGGTGGATTTCCAGCCAGGCATCTTCAAGCCGCGGATGTACATTACTGTCCATGTCGCCAACGCCATGCCGGATGCCGGTCGACTCGTTCGCTCAGGCAATGGCGATGGTCACTCGACTCAAGCTGCTCAGCAGGCGCCTAGCGACTCCCGGCAAGGGGCAGATGAATGGCGCGACTTCCCTATCGCCGCAGGCGTGCGGGTCCACTACAGGAAACGCAGTGAGACCTGGCTATGAGGCTGAGTGCTCGACGACCAGGGTCCCGACCCCCTTGAGAAGCACCTTCAACACCGCCTCGATCTCCTCCAGGTCATCCCCCAGCGCGCTCGCGATATCGATCTCCAGCACATCATCCCCACCGAACAGCTCGGTCGCCCCCGGCGCCGTCTCGATCAGCAGGCGGGTGGCGCTGAGGGTCACCTTGATATCCCGCAATGCTTCGCTTTCATCCTCGATCATCAGGCCGACCTCGTCTTCATCGGGGTAGCGGCTAAGGATGAGCAGGCGCCCATCGGTGTTGTTGCTGCCGAGGGTAGCGAGGTTGTCTTCTTCGTCATCGCAGGCGTTGCCGAAGATCAGCGCGGAAGTCAGTTGCATGGTGCAGCTCGATCAAGGAAATGAAACGCAAGTGTGCCAGCGTTTGCCCCCGGGATGAATCTCCGGCTGCACCTGCCTGTCCGAATATGTCGCAGCATCGGAAGCGGCGGCGGGCGGGCTGTCGTTAAGCTGCGTTGTCAAAGGATGACCGTACGGTCCCGGACGACCCAGGTTCCAGCAGCACCGCTCTTTCTCATTTCTCCCTCCGCCGCGCCCGCCATTGGCTATGGTTGATGCGGGATATGGCGGACACGCGCGACGCTTCATTCAAAAACAAAGCCCAAGCGGAGTACCACAGATGGCGTTTTTCACCGCAGCCAGCAAAGCCGACTTCCAGCACCAACTGAAAGCCGCCCTGGCGCAGCACATCAGCGAGCAGGCACTGCCACAAGTGGCGCTGTTCGCCGAGCAATTCTTCGGCATCATCTCTCTGGACGAACTCACCCAGCGGCGCCTGTCCGACCTGGTCGGCTGCACCCTCTCTGCCTGGCGCATCATCGAGCGCTTCGACCATGCCCAGCCCAAGGTCAACGTCTACAACCCCGATTACGAGCGTCATGGCTGGCAGTCGACCCACACCGCCGTGGAAGTCCTGCACCACGACCTGCCGTTCCTCGTGGACTCCGTGCGCACCGAACTGAACCGTCGTGGCTACAGCATCCACACCCTGCAGACCACCGTCCTCAGCGTGCGCCGCGGCAAGGACGGCGAACTGCTGGAAATCCTGCCCAAGGGCACCCAGGGCGAGGGTGTGCTGCAGGAATCGCTGATGTACCTGGAAATCGACCGCTGCGCCAACAACGCCGAGCTCTCCGTACTGGCCCACGAACTGACCCAGGTGCTGGCCGAAGTGCGCGTCGCCGTGGCCGACTTCGAGCCGATGAAGGCCAAGGTCCGGCAACTGCTGGAACTGGTCGAGCAGACCCCGTATCCAGCGGTGGCCGGCGAGAAGTCCGAGGTCAAGAGCTTCCTCGAATGGCTGGTGGGCAACCACTTCACCTTCCTCGGCTACGAGGAGTTCGTGGTCAAGGCCGACGCCCAGGGCGGCCAGTTGGTGTATGACGAGCAGTCCTTCCTCGGCCTGACCCGCCTGCTGCGCGCCGGCCTCACCGCCGAAGACCTGCGCATCGAAGACTACGCCGTCGCCTACCTGAACGAGCCGCTGCTGCTGTCCTTCGCCAAGGCCGCCCACCCGAGCCGCGTGCACCGCCCGGCCTACCCGGACTACGTGTCGATCCGCCAGCTCGACGCCGACGGCAAGGTGATCAAGGAGTGCCGCTTCATGGGCCTCTACACCTCCTCGGTGTATGGCGAAAGTGTCCACCAGATCCCGTACATTCGCGACAAGGTCGCCGAAGTCGAGCGCCGTTCCGGCTTCGACGCCAAGGCCCACCTGGGCAAGGAACTGGCCCAGGTGCTTGAAGTGCTGCCCCGCGACGACCTGTTCCAGACCCCGGTGGACGAGCTGTTCAACACCGTGATGTCCATCGTGCAGATCCAGGAACGCAACAAGATCCGCGTGTTCCTGCGCAAGGACCCCTACGGCCGCTTCTGCTACTGCCTGGCCTATGTCCCGCGTGACATCTATTCCACCGAAGTGCGGCAGAAGATCCAGCAGGTGCTGATGGAGCGCCTCAAGGCCAGCGACTGCGAGTTCTGGACCTTCTTCTCCGAATCGGTACTGGCCCGCGTGCAGTTGATCCTGCGGGTAGATCCGAAGAACCGCATCGATATCGACGCGAAACAGCTGGAAAACGAAGTGATCCAGGCCTGCCGCTCGTGGCAGGACGACTACGCCGCGCTCACCGTCGAAGCCTTCGGCGAAGCCCAGGGCACCAACGTGCTCGCCGACTTCCCGAAAGGCTTCCCGGCCGGCTACCGCGAGCGCTTCGCCGCGCACTCGGCGGTGGTCGACATGCAGCACCTGCTCAACCTGTCGGAGAAAAAGCCGCTGGTGATGAGCTTCTACCAGCCGCTGACCCAGACCGGTAAGCACATCCTGCACTGCAAGCTGTACCACGCCGACACCCCGCTGGCGCTGTCCGACGTGCTGCCGATCCTGGAAAACCTCGGCCTGCGCGTGCTCGGCGAGTTCCCGTACCGCCTGCGCCACACCAATGGCCGCGAGTTCTGGATCCACGACTTCGCCTTCACCTACAGCGAAGGCCTCAACCTCGACATCCAGCAGCTCAACGACACGCTGCAGGACGCCTTCGTCCACATCGTCAACGGCGATGCGGAAAACGACGCCTTCAACCGCCTGGTGCTGACCGCCGGCCTGCCATGGCGCGACGTCGCCCTGCTGCGCGCCTACGCCCGCTACCTCAAGCAGATCCGCCTGGGCTTCGACCTCGGCTACATCGCCAGCACCCTGAACAACCACACCGACATCGCCCGCGAGCTGACCCGGCTGTTCAAGACCCGCTTCTACCTGGCGCGCAAGCTCACCAGCGAAGACCTCGAAGACAAGCAGCAGCGCCTGGAACAGGCGATCCTCAGCGCCCTCGACGACGTCCAGGTGCTCAACGAAGACCGCATCCTGCGGCGCTACCTGGACCTGATCAAGGCCACCCTGCGCACCAACTTCTACCAGCCGGACGCCAACGGCCAGAACAAGTCGTACTTCAGTTTCAAGTTCAACCCCAGGCTGATCCCGGAACTGCCGAAACCGGTGCCGAAGTTCGAAATCTTCGTCTACTCGCCGCGCGTCGAAGGCGTGCACCTGCGCTTCGGCAACGTCGCCCGCGGCGGCCTGCGCTGGTCGGACCGCGAGGAAGACTTCCGCACCGAAGTCCTCGGCCTGGTCAAAGCCCAGCAAGTGAAGAACTCGGTCATCGTTCCGGTCGGCGCCAAGGGCGGCTTCCTGCCGCGGCGCCTGCCACTGGGCGGCAGCCGCGACGATATCGCCGCCGAGGGCATCGCCTGCTACCGCATCTTCATCTCCGGCCTGCTCGACATCACCGACAACCTCAAGGACGGCGGCGTCGTGCCACCGGCCAACGTGGTCCGGCATGACGACGACGACCCGTACCTGGTGGTCGCCGCAGACAAAGGCACCGCTACCTTCTCCGACATCGCCAACGGCATCGCCATAGACTACGGCTTCTGGCTCGGCGACGCCTTCGCCTCCGGCGGCTCGGCCGGCTACGACCACAAGAAAATGGGCATCACCGCCCGTGGCGCCTGGGTCGGCGTGCAGCGCCACTTCCGCGAGCGCGGCATCAATGTGCAGAAGGACGTCATCACCGTGGTCGGCATCGGCGACATGGCCGGCGACGTCTTCGGCAACGGCCTGCTCATGTCCGAGACCCTGCAACTGGTCGCGGCCTTCAACCACCTGCACATCTTCATCGACCCCAACCCGGACCCGGCGACCAGCTTCGCCGAGCGCAAGCGCCTGTTCGACCTGCCGCGTTCGGCCTGGAGCGACTACGACACCAGCATCATGTCCGAGGGCGGCGGCATCTTCCCGCGCAGCGCGAAAAGCATCGCCATCACCCCGCAGATGAAAGAACGCTTCGCCATCGAAGCCGACAAACTCACCCCGACCGAACTGCTCAACGCCTTGCTCAAGGCCCCGGTCGACCTGCTCTGGAACGGCGGTATCGGCACCTACGTCAAATCCAGCGAGGAAAGCCACGCCGACGTCGGCGACAAGGCCAACGACGCCCTGCGCGTCAACGGCAACGAACTGCGCTGCAAGGTGGTGGGCGAGGGCGGCAACCTCGGCATGACCCAGCTCGGCCGCGTCGAATTCGGCCTCAACGGCGGCGCCACCAACACCGACTTCATCGACAACGCCGGTGGCGTGGACTGCTCCGACCACGAGGTCAACATCAAGATCCTGCTCAACGAAGTGGTGCAGGCCGGCGACATGACCGAGAAGCAGCGCAACCAGCTGCTCGGCAGCATGACCGAAGAGGTTTCCACCCTCGTCCTCGGCAACAACTACAAGCAAACCCAGGCCCTGTCCCTGGCCGCGCGGCGTGCCAAGGAGCGCATTGCCGAATACAAACGCCTCATGGCCGACCTCGAAAGCCGCGGCAAACTCGATCGCGCCATCGAATTCCTGCCCTCGGAAGAGCAACTGGCCGAACGCATCGCCGCCAACCAGGGCCTCAGCCGCGCCGAGCTGTCGGTGCTCATCTCCTACAGCAAGATCGACCTCAAGGAAGCGCTGCTCAAATCCCTGGTACCGGATGACGACTACCTCACCCGCGACATGGAAACCGCCTTCCCGCCGTCGCTGGTGCACAAATTCGCCGACGCCATGCGCCGCCACCGGCTGAAACGCGAAATCGTCAGCACCCAGATCGCCAACGACCTGGTCAACAACATGGGTATCACCTTCGTCCAGCGGCTCAAGGAGTCCACGGGCATGAGCCCGGCCAACGTCGCAGGCGCCTACGTCATCGTGCGCGACATCTTCCACCTCCCGCACTGGTTCCGGCAGATCGAAGCGCTGGACTACCAGGTACCGGCGGAAGTGCAGCTCACCCTGATGGACGAACTCATGCGCCTGGGCCGTCGGGCTACGCGGTGGTTCCTGCGCAGCCGTCGCAACGAGCAGGATGCCGGGCGCGATGTCGCGCACTTCGGACCACAGATCGCCGCCCTGGGCCTCAAACTCGACGAACTCCTCGAAGGCCCGACCCGCGAACGCTGGCAAACCCGCTATCAAGGCTTCGTAGAGGCCGGCGTACCGGAACTGCTGGCCCGGATGGTCGCCGGCACCACGCACCTCTACACCCTGCTGCCGATCATCGAAGCGTCCGACGTGACCGGGCAGAACCCGGCTCAGGTGGCCAAGGCGTTCTTCGCGGTGGGCAGCGCGCTGGATCTCACCTGGTACCTGCAGGAAATCAGCAACCTGCCCGTGGAAAACAACTGGCAGGCCCTGGCCCGGGAAGCGTTCCGGGATGATATTGATCTGCAGCAGCGGGCCATTACGATTTCTGTATTGCAGATGGCGGATGCGCCGGAGGATATGGATGCACGGGTGGCGCTGTGGATGGAGCAGCATCGGGTGATGGTGGAGCGGTGGCGGGCTATGCTTGACGACCTCCGTGCGGCGACCGGGACTGACTATGCCATGTATGCGGTGGCTAACCGGGAGCTGGTGGATCTGGCGTTGAGTGGGCAGGCGGCGGTTTTGCCGTCTTGATGGTATGAGGTGAAACAGGAAGGCCCCGGCAGTGATGCCGGGCCTTTTTGTTGGGGGCGCGCAACGGAGCGCAAAACTTCGGGGGACTGACTTTCTTGTGTGCTTTGTCAATTGTCGAGCATTGTTAAGAAATAAATATCGGAATTAAAAGGAGCATAATGAAAAGCACAATCACCACCCATTGTAGGGTCTTCAATGTCTTGCTTTTATTCTCAATTTTGTTATCTACAAAAAATCTTATAAGCAGCCATAAATAACAAAAAACGAGAATTTCAGAAAAAATAATAAAGCTATATTTATTTGGCTCGCCTAAAAATGGACATTTTACAACCTTCATGCTATATCCGGTCAGGCATATAAATAGTAGTGACATTGTCATTTCTATGGATCTAGCAAGAAAGCCCTTAAAGAACGCCTGTCCAATGAGTAGGTATAGGAGAATTGATGCAATAGATACAAGAGTCGAATAACCTAGCAATGTCCAGTTGAAAACAACTTCGAATGGGGTTTTTATGTCAATGCTGTCATTGCCAATATTTTTAAAGAGAATAAATCCGAATACAAAAAAAGGGAAAAAAATCAAATTGCCAATGGCCGAGAATCCTTTGTTATAAACCTCGCGTGAGATATCTATATAGCCCTTATTTAGGTTTTTCCATTTTTCTTTTAGTTTCAAATTCATGCTCCATGTCGTTGTTTGCTAACTGTAAATAAAGCCCAGCTGGTATGTAACTCCCCGAGTGAGCGTGGCGTGTAATATTCCTTGGTCCTTTTGCTGTCCGTCTCTCGGCTGAGGCTTTCCGCGTGCCAATGAGTGTACACACCGCGGATGGACAGCCTCGTTTGCTCGACCAGGTACGGAGCAAATTCGCTTGCGACACTACTCGATACGCAGGGAGCGTGTCTATTACAAGTGAGATCCACCGAGCGAATAGGTCCGCAGAGGTCGAGGCTGCTGATGGTGTCGATATTGAAGACGCGCTTGTGCATCTGTCCATGACATTGAAGTCAGCTGCTGAGACCAATTTGCAGGTTTGTGAGCGGGTTGATCGGGCGATGGGTGGCTTGGCTTGGGGGCCGGGGCAGTCATTGGATGTTCGGGTGGCATTGGTGGTGTCGTGGAAGGGCGGCGAGATAATTGAGCTGTTATGCTGCTTACGGATCTTTTGGGCGGTCCGTAAGCGGTTTCGTTTGGTAATGATGTCGCTGTGAATCAGCAAACTCTCGATGGAATAGATCTGCTTGATCATGCAATTGTAAGACTCTTTGAGTAATTTCGGTGTTGGATGACTCAATTCCAGTTACATAGACTATCGCGCGCCAGCAAATGAATAATATCGATACTGGTTCTGTTGCAAGTCGAGCAGCGTGCGCGTTTTCCAAGAGAAGCCTTTCTTCAGAGGGTCTCGAATAGCGATCCCAAGTAAGGTCCACCGCTGTTTGATCTGAATGTATTAAATGACTACTAATGCCGTAGCCGTGTAGAAAAGATTTATAGGGTCGCAGGTCTAGTTTCTCGTCGTGGAATTCGCAAATTATTCGAGTCATCTCGCTGAATGACCATTTTTGTTTGAGCATGTTTCTTTTGGATTTAGGCCATTTTGCACGAAGTTTAGTTTCTTGTTCTTTGCTAAGAATAGCGCCTCCGACGAGCATTCGTGTGTCTTGATCCGACGAACCCTCCGCAAAGGGTTTAGCTCTCTCGGAACGCTGCAGATTTTCGATTTCATTTAATAATATGGTGAATTCGTCAATGCGCCGCCCGCGCTCCTCGGGAGGTGCAATACTCACATATAAAAAACGGGTGGCGCATTCGAGGGCTGCACGCATCAAGATGTCACAGTCCCATAGATGCCAATTTTGAAGTAAAGTATTTAGTGCGTGACATCTTTCGGAATAGTACTGCAATGTTACTCGTGAATGTGCGGCATACTTGGCATCAATATTATCGGCTTTCTCCATGGCTTCGCGGACTTCCTCGACAAGCGCAAAATACACCTCGAGAGAGGTTTCTATAAGGTCTTGCATGATTTAGCTCCTTTGCGGATGATGCGTTGGGCTCACTCGTTTTGACATGGCTTGAAGTTGGTTTGATAGTGTTTTTCTTGGCGTCTTGTTATTCAATGGATTCATTGATGTAAATTGGTGCTTAAGATTCTTGAGCGCGGGCCGCGCAAACGGCCCGATTTACATAGAGCTAGAGTACTTCGGGTATGTCGCCATTGCTTTTGGAGTATTCTTTTGCTGAAACCTTGATCCAGCACTCTGGCTTTTTTGCCCACTCGGAAATCATTTTTCCGCCAGCGCCGAAGTGAAGCGCTTCATTGACCTCGTGAGCCCAGACTGCAATTTGCCGCTCGAGCTGCGGTGAAATACGTTGTGCTTGCCACACTTGATCAAGTTGGAAGTTTTTTCCAAGTTTTGCAGCTAGAATCGATACCGTATATGCGGTTATATTGGCTTGGAATGCGGGGAATAAAGGCCTAATAATACGATGTGCTGATTTGAAAATAATCGCCTTGGCTACTATCTGTTTATAGGTGTCTGCGGTGGGGATGGTGTCTTTACCTTGTTCTTCTAGTTCTGATATTTCGGACATAAAAGCTTGAAAGTTTTTCTGTGCGCCTAGACTTACCACATGTGGTTTTTGGTCCCAGGCGAAAAGGAATTTTGCTACATCAGGTTTTGTGAGCTTCCGCGAAGTTGGAATTTCTGCTTGAAGTTTTTTCTTCTGGGCCATGGTGGTTGTATCTTTCTCCAGCATGACCTTGTAGCTCCCGGCAGACCGCTCGTAGAACCACCGGCCGACACCATCTGGGCAATATACGCGTGTAGATAGCTTTTCCAGTTCGCGATGGAAGGGTTTGTTAGCAGATAAGTCTGACTGCTTGACGACGTTCTGGCTATTCGCGAAGCGAGAAATTTTGAAATTAGCTCCTCCGGATCACTTTGGTCAGATTTAAGTATGATTATTTTTGCAGGAACTCTAACCCTCTCAAGATCAAGGTCGGGCTGTTTTCTTTTCGCGAAATAGATGGATGCCGTAGTTTGACCGCCGTTAACTATTTGCATTCCTTGTAGCCATGAGATTCCCAGCGATCCATCGATAGAACGATCGAGTTTTCCAGAGTCCGCCACTATTACAATGCCGTTGTTGTAGGCCATAAATCGCTCGGGCGTATCTCGTAATGTATCTCGAATACCCTTATTTACTCCTTTGGCACCAACTCCAAGAAACGAGCGTACGTTTGCCTCGAGTATTCTGGGCCCGTATTTTTCGTACAGTGCGCGCAGGGCGTTTCCAGGTATCGCGGTAAGAGCATAATCGTATTCTTCATTGGCCGAGCCGGGGACCCACACGCTCGGAAGAGCACCTCCGCAGAGATCATTGAAGTTAACTACTAGCTCATCTCGCGGGCGACCCTGTTGCCAGTGATTGAATAGTCGCTGTATATCCATAAGTTCCACTCGGACTTGCTTGCCTTCAACGTCTTGTGGGGCGTAATCCCGAGTTTTGACTTTCGCGTCAGTGATTATAAAAATTCTGATGCTGTCCAAGCTTTCGAATATTCTCTCAACTTCTATAGCGAGAGCGTACACGTTATTGGTTTCGTCAAGCTTTCTAGATAGTTGGCTTTTGGCACAAAACCTAAGGAAATTCAGACCTTGAGTCGCCGCTCGAGTTACCTCCGAGTCGGATAAGAAATCAATTTCATCTGAACCCTTATACAAACTTACAAAGAGGTCGAGACGATCTGGATTGCCTTCTTCGTCGGTGGTGTCAGATACAGAATATCCGCTGAGCTTGACTTTGTACGCACCAAGCTTGGCCTCATAGTGGCATACGTTTGTATCGAATGTAATACCTTGATCTGCGAGGTGCGTCATCACCTGTTCTGTAAACAGCTCCTCAGCTGAAACCGGAATCCTACCAGGTTCTTGATCCTTTTTTAGCTCTTCGCGGATTTCGTTTTGCGTATCGCGTAAAAAATCTAAAAGCTCCATTAATAAACTCCAAGTGTTCTCAGTATATATGCTAATGGCTCTGTCTTAATTGTCGCTGCGGAAATATCAAGTTGATATTTTGCCCATTTAACTTCCGCTGGGACATTTGCAGATGTGAGTCTCGGAAAATCAGAGTCTACGAGCATTATCTTGATTTCTGATACTGAGAAATGGCGAACATAGAAGTCTTCGTGTATGTCAAAGTAGCCAGCGTCGACAAGACTTGACTCGAATTTTTTTGATGTTGAAGCGTCTGTGTTTATTATAGCTCTTAAGGTGTTTACAAAGCTTGGTAGATTCATTCCTGCATTGGTTACTTCTAGACGAACTCCGAACAGATAAAGAGGTGAGCTTTGAGAATCGTCAAGTTGATCAAGTGACGTGATACTTACCGGAAAACCTTCAGTAGCTATCGTCGATTTAACTTCAATCGAGCCGGTTGCAAAGAGAAAGTCATGCAACCCCTTTTGTGGACCCCTCCATGCATCTATTATCGAGAATGGCATAACACCTTGCTCAATTGACTTGAGGATTAGAACGAGCTCGCCTACCAGTCCCTGTTCTGCTTCGCCAGACAGCCCGTCTTGGCCCCTTCGCATAAACTCTTGCCAGCCTCGTACTCGGGCTAGCAGGTGTTGATATATCTGACTTTCCGGGATATTGTCAGAGTGAGATATTAGTCTTGCAAGATCGCAGGCAACTGCTGCAAATAAATCTTGAGATCCGGATGGCTGTCTAATTATCGCAAGCCATTGATGAGAATCCAGCGCTCCTCTGAGGTTCGCGCGCGCCATTCGGAAGCCTTGCCCTTTGGGTAGGCGGGAAGCGATAGGTATCTTAGTTGTGGCGAACCCAATCAAAACCGCCTCTTCGTTACTTGGCGAATGTCGAGCAACTTTTAACTGGCAGGTGCCTGCTTTGAGAAGATCGATTGTTCGCCAACCGGGCGTAGTAGTCGCTTCGGACAAGGCTCTCCAAATTCCTTGGATTTCGCTGCTATTCACTACCGCCATACTCCTGTTCCCAGAGAATGTTGGTCACGACATAGGGGATAGATTTTGCGAATTGCTCGCTGGAAAACTAATCCCAAAACCGATTGCTGGTGTTGAAATGCCGTTAATACCTGAGGCTTCTAGATCCAGGATGTAGAGGAGAAGTACTCCTCGTTCAGGATGAGCCGCTATACCTTCGGCACCCTGTCCACGAATTCTTCTTATATAAGGCCCGCTCGGTACTTCTGGGTATTTTCTTTCTCTCTTTCTAGCCGGATCTGGCTTCCAAGCATTTTGCGTGTTGAGGAGCGCAGCTGTCCAAGCGTCTTCATCAAGGTCTATAGCCTCGTCGGGCGGAGACAGTAAGCGACCAATCGAGTACTTGTCTTCGCTGTCCAACGCGTTATTCGATCGCTTCATGCGTTTAATTGAATACCCAGAAACTTTCTGTGTTGTTTTGACACTCCCACCAATAACGGCTACTGTCCAACTGTTGAGCTCACCTGAAAGGCTCATTTTTTCAATGAAGTCAGAGAGGAGGTCGCTGCGAACTTTTCTAGAGTCAGGATGGGTCTTATATGCCCTGAGAAATTCAATAACTGGTTGAGCAGAAACGTTTTTCCAGATTACCCCATTCCATTTGTCTGTGTGCCCAGGCCGAGCTTGATCGGGTATAGGCTGCGGCGTACTCAAAGTAGACAAGAAGGTCTCGAAAGCGATCAGGTTTGACTGAAGTTTTTCCTTGTTTTTGAAGAATGCTACAGTTTCGACAAGTTCGCCGCTGAATGAGAGGTATAGAGTGCGTCCCGTTCGCATTTTAAGTGGAGACGTCACCATGAGAACTGGGTGGGATTTAACTTTTAATCCATAATCACGTGGTGTCAAACCGCTGTCAGTCATATAGTCAAATTCGGATCTTAGCTCCTCAGCCGCATCGGCAATGTGCTCGAACCAGTCCACCAAGTCTTCTGTAGTATAAAGGCGGCAGAGGTCTAGATAAGCTGGTCGATATCCAAACCAGCGGCCCATTTGCATTAGTGTGTCGTACATTTTGGATGCGCGTAAAAAATAACTAACACAAAGACCTTCGAGCGTTAGTCCACGTGCCAGCTTATCCCGCCAATAGCAATGACCTTTAAGCCTGAGGTGTTATCTGCATAATCTAGGGCATCCTTTGCGGTCCCATTAATCATGCGGACATCGATTTGCTCCAGTATGATTGGTAACTGGGATTTGATATCCTCAAAAGTTTGGGTTAAACGATAAGTTTCCTCTTCTGGAATTTGCTCTGCGGTACGTTGACTGGTTGGCAAGAAATCGCTATTCCACAGGTGCTGGAGCTCATTAAGAAATCCTCGATGATCAATTTGACGTTTCAGTCGCTGGTTCAGATGTGATATATAATCCTCAATTTGATTGTACACACATTGCTGAACAGCATTGAAGCGTGTTACGTGAACAAGCATCGAGCAATGTTGGTTACCTTGACCTCGCAAATTTCGAATCGCACAGGCTAAAATGAAACTGTGAATTGCTTCTACAAGGATGCCGGCATAGGAAGTGAAGGTTGATAGTCTCCCTTGTGCTTGACGGGCATCCATCCTTCCTTTCCATCTCTTGAGCAATGATCTGTTACCGGTCGGACCAAATCTAGTGCGCCCTCGCGGCCATTCTCGCTGGCTAAACCAAATACTCTAGAAGGCCCTATATAATTGGATGGGGCCGAAAGGTTGGTAATGAATGCTGCGGGGAACAGATCTGGTCCTTCCTTTCTCGTTTCTCCGTGCTCATGAATATAGATATTTGCAAATGGTGTTGCAGTATAGCCGACATATGCTTTGCGCGAAAACGAATGTAGTATTTGCCTTATCAGGCGATTAATTGCGGTGGGTTCGTGCTCAAGATCAGGTTTGCCATCGTCTCCTATAACCTTTTCTCCGGTGTCCACCGAGGCGTGATCTGCTTCGTCGTCGATTATAAGGAGTGGGAGGTGTGTTACTAACGGGAGCTTGGTGTCAGGGTCGGTAGAGCGTGCAACGTGATTATGCAGCCAAGTGCGAAGCCTGGTCAGGATAGACTTATTCTTCTTGACTACAAACAACCATGGCTTATTTTCTGGCGAGACGCCGAGGTTTCTAACGAAGTTTAGATTGAAATCGCCGGTCTCCGATCTGTTAGTAACATATTGAGGTCGTAGTTCGTGAGAGCTATCAATGGTTCCTACACCTATTAAGCGTTTAGGGCCATCTTTTTTCTCAGCAGTAGTTTCGTACCCGAGAAATCCTTCATCTAGCCGCATTTGAGTCTGGGAGCGCAAATTATTATGTAGGCCGGCCAGTACAATAATTATCTTGTATCCTGCGTCAGCCGCTTTGCATATCAAACCAGTATAATTTGCTGTTTTTCCTGATTGCACATGGCCCACAACCATGCCGCGCCGGTCCCAGTTTCCTTCCCGCGTAGGATCTTCTAGCATCGAAAGAGTTTTATCAGTGGCTTTGTCGAGACCTTCGATCGCTTTCCACGGAAGCTTGAGCTCCTGCCACTCACGGTAGCGTCTCCAATACCGCCAATGCTGTTTGCGCTCGCTAGTCAGCCAGGGGATATGTCCCTCCATATTCACCAGTGATGAGTCGTCACCTATCCATATACTATTTCTGCGTATTAATTCTTCTACTACCGCTTTGCGATCAATGCCGTCGCCTAGAGCAGGTCGATAACTAAGGAGTCCTTCCATTTCTTGAACTATCCGCTGAGGGGTTATCAGCGTCTTGTCGTCAATTTCAGAAAGAAGATCTTGGATGATTTTTACAATTTTCCATTTTTTTCCTCAGACATTGAGGTCTAGCTCCATTAGAAAGTATCGGGAAGTGAGTCTATGAGTGTTGGAAAAGAGTGGAATGGTTCCGTGATGCGTAGCTGGGCTTTAGCTGCAGAGGGTGAGTACCCTTTCCTTTGAACATATATTCGATATAGCGTATTCAAATGGCCTAAAACTTCCTCGGGAGGCGTCAGCTCAAATCCAGTGGCCGGAGTGTCTTTGTTCTCGGCTGTATCAATCCATATACGTTGAACTGGGACAGTTTCCTCGATGACACGCAGCATTGCTTTTATCTGTGGAAGCAACGCTCCAGCATCATCTAGAACTGCTCTAATTGCTGGGTGATCTGGATCCACGCGATATCGTACCCCATTCGCTAATCTTTCGGCTTTCCATGCCTCGATTAGTTGGTTTTTTCCTAGAAGCATCGGTTTGCCACGGTGGGCGAAGGCTCGTCTGGCTCGGCTTCTGGTTTCTTCGGCCAAGGTAGTCAACCATGCGCGGAGGTACACAGGAGGTCTGGCGGTAGACTTTCTTATATCAATCTTCCAATCTGCGTCTGCCGAGTTTGGAATGTCGATACGGATTCTAGCGAGTCTATGTGCCTCATCTTTGGTCCAAGATCTTCCTGAACCGAGCCCTAGCCAACTGCCGGCCACTAATAACCGCTCATTCCTGTAGACATAGAAGCCTTGTTGAGCAGTCCAACCTTCGGGGCCAGCAAGTGCGTCGAATTCATTTGTTGTGAGCCGGTCTTTATGAGGCAAAACGTGACACTCGGCTGTTACACCTGCAATGTTTGGATGCCTGAAGGGAGGTGGGTTATAGGGCTTGGCGGGATGGCCACTCATAAAGGGATCCCATGGTTTGACAGGTTGGTTGTTAAGGTAGATTCGAAGTCGAGGGCGATTTCCATCTAAATAGCGGTGAAAGACCATTCCAAGATGCTGTTCAACGTTGTCCGCTACATTAAGAAAGTCTCTGGAAGTACTTCCTTCTGTTATTACCTGTCGAGAACCTCCCACAGAACCAAGGTGCCATGCTTAACGTTGGATAAAGAGTTTAGATGTTCCTCTGAACCAGGGGCAGGACCCTCCAAAAGATGCCATCCATTGTCCGGGCTGGATGCTAAATAGTCTAGGTCCCAGCGTAATACTTGTAGCCCGTCAGTGCCGAGACTGGCGACAGTCAGTCTTCTGCATTGTGAGAACGAAGCAGTTTTCAAGCCCATGCCGAAGCGGCCTAGATCTGTGGGGGATCGTTCTTCCAAAGGACTACGTTCGCCGAGACGCATAGCTCGATCGATCTCGGCGGCGTTCATTCCACTACCATTATCAAGACAGGATATTCGGCTCCTATCCTCAGCCCAGTGAAACTCCAAGCGAATCTCGCTCGCACCAGCAGCAATACTGTTGTCGATAATGTCGGCAAGCGCGGTCTGCACGTTGTACCCTAGGCCACGCAAAGCTTCGACCATCGCACTCGCTTTGGGCGGAGCATTACGGCTTTTGAAGTGATGAGGAACCATCTCAGCTCTCCGTTTCGAACATGCTGAATTGCTTGGTCGGGGTGTTTGAGGAAGTCTCGGTAGCTTTTCCGCTTTTTAGGATGCGAACAACTATTTCTGCGATTTGTGATGCGAGTAGCGGAGGTACCGCATTCCTACTTGGTGGAATTGCTGAGTTCTATTTCCTAAGAAGAAATAATTGTCTGGAAAGGTCTGTAGTCTTGCAGCTTCCCGTACAGTGAGGCTTCTGCACTGCTTTGCATCATAATGAATGAAGTAATGGCCATCTTTCGCGATATGGCTGGTAATAGTCGTCGCAGGTACGCCCGCACGCTGTACTCTAAAGCGATCGCTAAATTTACCGGTTTTCCAGTTTTTGTGATCGGGTTCTAGTCCCGGAAGGTTGAAATCTTCATGACCTTTCGGTGAGCGTTTTTTGATATCGGCAAAAATGGCAGCATAAACATACCGGCGAAGGTCAGAGGTCATATGTCCTCTAGCTTCATGATTAAGCCAAAAGCGCAAACGGTCATCAGAAAGCCAACTGTCTAGATGAGTCTCAGTTCTTCCATCCCACTCTGGCCGCTTCATCATCCTCAGGCCGCCATTGCTCAAACCGTGACTTGAAAAAGATTTGCTCATGATTGCCAAGCGGCTGGCCAGTTTGAGGCTATCAATATTCGAGCCACTGTATTTTCCACTGGCTTCTCCGAGCTCGCGCAAGTGTTGCCTTACAGTTTCGGCCCACAACTCCGATGAGTCTATTTGACGAGAAAGAGTGCTGCGTAAAGGAGGTAGGTTTCCGATAACTTGATCTACATTCGGAGCAGTGGATGGAGATAGTTTATGCTCGGTTACGGCGCCTGCGTACTCTTCGGAAACACCCAGCAAAATGACCCGATGTCTTGCTTGAGGTATGCCAAATTTTTCAGCGTGAATAATATAGTTCGCAGGCGATACACTATCGGGAGAGGCGCCACTTTCGTAAATATCGTCCGCTACCAAGGAACAGATTCGGTACTTTGGGCCGGTCGTGCTTTTCCGAATGCGGCATCCGGGTCAGCCAAGTCGCGAAGTATCTGGGGGAACATGCTTTGGCCGCCAACCGTGGATGAAAGAATGCCTTTTACATTCTCCATCACAAATATAGCAGGCCGCTTTTGTTGAATGATTCTCAGATATTCTCGATAAAGAAAATGTCGATGGTCGTTTTCGGGTTTGTAGTCGAGATTACCTTTGTTTCTTGCTCTACCTACTACAGAGTATGCTTGGCAAGGTGGGCCGCCAATCAAAACCCAAGGTTTGGATTCGTCCAATCTATCCTTTAGGAGTTGGTCTAGCTTGGTATTGCCCTCCGGTGTGCCTAGCTCGATCTGTTGAGCTTCGCTCTCGGCATGGCGCCATGCTGAGTAGCTGCGTTCGGTGTAAGGTTTTTCAACATCCGCGGTCTCACAGAAGTGGTAGTAGTCTTCTAGGTTCTCGGGGCGCTCACGTTTAAGCAGTCGATAGAACGCACGAAGACGGAGAGTCGAGTGCGCGGATGACTCCATCTCGGCGGACACCTTGATTTCGAAGGATTCACTGCCGCCACTACAATGTGAGGAAAAACCCTCTCCAAGGCCGCCAGGTCCTGCAAAAAGATCGACTACCTGGATGGGATAGGTACGGCTCATAAAATCACACTGCTGAAAAAGGTGAGGAATGGACATCGTTGACACGGCAACCCGCTCTCGGATGATGGCGGGCATCAAGGGGCGGAACACCAAGCCTGAGGTATTTGTCCGGAGGTTCCTGCATGCCAACGGTTATCGGTTTCGGCTTCATCGTAGGGATCTCCCGGGAAGCCCAGATATTGTACTGCCCAAATTTATGACCTGTATATTTATACATGGTTGTTTCTGGCATCGACATCCAGGGTGCAGGTATGCAACTGTGCCTAAGACAAACGCCGATTTTTGGGAAAAGAAATTCGGGTCTAACGTCGAGCGAGACATGCGTAACAAGGCTGCTTTGGAGGAAGCAGGGTGGTCAGTCCTGATCATTTGGGAATGCGAAATCAAGCACTCCTTAGCTACGCTCGAAAGGATGTTGTTCGACCTCCGAAGCCGCGACATCGTCCGGTGATCTCGAGACTTCATTTACTGGCGATCATCAATAGCAGCCATCACATCTGGTACCCATGCGTAACAGGACCATCCTCCGGACCTTGTTTTTTCTACGTAACGGCTTAGCGTTCCGTTGAGCAAGCCGTTGATCATGCCACGAGAACATCCTGTGACGGATTCGGCGTGAGAGCTGTTGTCTCCTGGATTGTCCATGAAATACCTGAGCACCTCCAGAGAGGTTTCGTTTAGGAGTAAGGTCTGTTCCACGATGAACGACAGATGCTGAGCTGGGAGTGAAGCGGTTCTGGGGCTTGGGAGTACAGCGCCCGATGCGCTGATAGCAGAAGCTGCCGATAGGCCTGAGGTCGTTCCTTCGCGAGTTGTGCTGATTGGTGACGTTGAGTTTGGGGTCTCAATTAGCCAGTCGTCGTCGCCTGTCAAGCCACCAAAATCGATGGCGCCGACGTCTGATGTATGGACCGCATGTGCGCCAATCTGGGTTTGGGCATCATTTGCAAGATCCCTAAGTTCGCTATCATCCTGCTCAGGCGCTTCCCAAGCTTTTTGTGGTAGCCAATCCACATCCCACTCATCAGACTCCTTCGCATCGGAGCTGAAAGCTGAAAGGTCTATTTCGAGCCCCTTGGCTCGGATAGGCCCTTGGGATGAGTCATCATTAGCGAACTGATTGCTGGGATCGAGAATGTCGAGAAAGTCTAGGAGGGTTTCTCTAGCAAGCAGCTCCAACCCCACCTGGGCAAGAGTCGCAATCGAGAGTATCGCGGCGTCACCTAAGGCAGGAAACTCAGACCTTAGCAAGACAGTGCAGTCGATGAGGCGTGTCGGCAGTGGCGATTCGGCTAGGCTCAAACCAGCGGGGTTGTGCGATCTGCCATGTGAGAGCATGGGCATGGCTGGCAAGGAATCCACGTGAATGCAGCCATTATCAACTGGCCAGATCCTTCTTCTATATCGAACCAGATTCTCGCCGCTAACCCCTCGCTGCGTAGACTCGATTCGATCAATCTCGCGTCCGGCGATCATGACCCGCACTATCACTTTTGAGTTCTCGTGTAAGACGTTGCTGAATTTGCGCGATGATGGCATTTCGCCAATAATGCCAACGTTTTTTTTCAGAGTACAGGGTCCGTTTTCAAGCTCCGACGGAGGACACCCAAATCTGGTCTAGGCGGGTAGCCGGATCATCCGGTTGACGCAGGTCTAGCCACGCATACCAGCGTGATGCTTGTATGTATTTCGAGTAGCGCTGTATCGATTACTAAGGGAGTGGCTCATGGGATCAACCTCAAAACCAGATGCTGAAGCGTTGAGTTGTGCTCAAGCCTTGGCTAATGAATGGATTATCCCAGATGCCTCTGGCGAGCAAAATTTGCTTGCTCGGCTACTGGGTCTTCTGAAAGCGATTGATACATCGGCAGATGGACCATTCAAGTTTGAAATGAATTCTACTCTCCTCGACCCACGAATAAAGGTTACCCATGATTTGCTGCGTAAGTACGGGGTGCTTGTGGATCCAACCTCACTCAGTAATCAAGCAATATGGCGGTTGCAGTTGCGAAAAAACTATCCGCGAGTCTCCGACGGCTACACGTTGCGAGAGTGGAGCGACCTTGTTTTAGGAGATGGAGAGCAGGTAGATTTTTACTTACCTCACTCGCCTCGCCGTAACACCCACTTGGGAACGGTGCGGTACCTGAGTCTCGGCGCGATTCAAGCTATTTCAGAGTTTCTTGGCGCGGTACAGTTTGTGACTTCAAAGCAATCTGTGGCTGGTGAGAGTGATGAGCACGCGCTGACTGGCGATATGCCTGTAAAAGAAGAGGAGTATTCAGTGCTTCGTGAGGAGCTTGATGCTTTCAAGAATATTGAATCGCCAGGGGAGAGCATTCTGTCCTTGCTCAGCAAGGAAGCTAAAGGGCGGTGGTCTCCACTGGTTCAAAACTGCATAAGAGATGTAGAACAATTTGGTGGTGCCGGTAGTGACGCGGAACTTGTATGCTGTCTGTTAGATTGCATCGATCGCTCTAGGATGGGCGTCCTATAGCTTTGAGCTACGCTTTAAAACCTTTTCTTTGGAGTTACATGATCGCCTGTTCCACCTAACGCTTTTCTCCCGGGCCTCTAATCCGTTTTTGCCAAATAACTCTGGGGTGATTTCTCATGGAATCTAGATCAGCTAACTATCACTGCGGGCCATGATACGTGCTGGACCGGGGTTGTCTTTGGGGCAGCCCAGCCGGGCTGAGCTGCTGGGCTCACTATTTGAACCGCCGCTCCACCCCCTTCTCCACCAAAATCTTTGCCGAAATCTCCTCCACCGAAAAATGCGTGGAATTGATATGCGGAATATTCTCCCGCCGGAACAGATTCTCCACTTCCCTTACCTCAAACTCGCACTGCGCAAAGCTCGCATACCGACTATTCGGCTTCCGCTCATGCCGAATAGCCGTCAACCGGTCCGGATCGATAGTCAGACCAAACAGCTTGTGCTGATGATTCTTCAACGCCGCCGGCAGTTGCAGCCGCTCCATATCATCCTCGGTCAGCGGATAGTTCGCCGCCCGAATCCCAAACTGCATAGCCATGTACAGACAAGTCGGCGTCTTCCCACACCGCGAAACCCCCACCAGGATCAGATCCGCCTTGTCGTAGTAATGCGTCCGCGCCCCGTCATCGTTATCCAGCGCAAAGTTCACCGCCTCGATCCGCTCCATGTAGTTGGAGTTGCCGCCGATCGAGTGCGATTTCCCCACGGAATACGACGAGTGGGCCGTGAGCTCCTGCTCCAGCGGGGCGAGGAAGGTGGAGAAGATGTCGATCATGAAGCCGTTGGAGGTGGCGAGCACCTCGCGGATGTCCTGGTTGACGATGGTGTCGAAGATGATCGGGCGTACGCCGTCACGCTCGGCCGCGGCGTTGATCTGCTGCACCATCACCCGGGCCTTGTCGACGCTGTCGATGTACGGGCGGGTGAACTTGTTGAACGGAATGTTCTCGAATTGGGCTAGAAGACTTTGCCCGAGGGTCTCCGCGGTGATGCCGGTGCCGTCGGAAATGAAGAAGGCGGATCGTTTCATTTGCGCCATGGGCCTTAAGCTGGTGACGATTCTTGGATATGATAGGTTCGGTTTGCCGAACGCCATCGTAACGACATCGTCGGCATTCTCACTTATTTTCCAGGTCCAGGCCACAAGCGCCCGGCCAGCCCCAGCGGGGATTCGCCGGCGTCCTGAGCTTTTCCAATACAGTTAGTGGAGAGATCACCTTGGTAGAGTACGTAGTTTCCCTCGATAAGCTCGGCGTCCATGATGTGGAGCATGTGGGGGGCAAGAACGCATCCCTGGGCGAGATGATCAGTAACCTCGCAGGTGCCGGTGTTTCGGTACCGGGCGGCTTTGCCACTACGGCTCAGGCGTACCGTGACTTCCTCGAGCAGAGCGGCCTGAACGACAAGATCCATGCCGCACTCGATGCGCTGGATGTGGACGACGTGAACGCCCTGGCCAAGACCGGCGCGCAGATCCGCCAGTGGGTGATGGAAGCCGAGTTCCCGGCGCGCCTGGACGCGGAAATCCGTACCGCCTTCGCCGCCATGGCCAACGGCAACGAGAACATGGCCGTGGCCGTGCGCTCTTCCGCCACCGCCGAAGACCTGCCCGACGCGTCCTTCGCCGGCCAGCAGGAAACCTTCCTTAATATCCGTGGCGTGGACAACGTGATCCGCGCGGCCAAGGAAGTGTTCGCCTCCCTCTTCAACGACCGCGCCATTTCCTACCGCGTGCACCAGGGCTTCGACCATAAGCTGGTGGCCCTGTCTGCCGGTGTGCAGCGCATGGTGCGTTCGGAAACCGGAACGGCCGGGGTGATGTTCACCCTGGATACCGAATCGGGCTTCCGCGACGTGGTCTTCATTACCGGTGCCTACGGCCTGGGTGAGACCGTGGTGCAAGGCGCGGTCAACCCGGACGAGTTCTACGTCCACAAGAACACCCTCGAAGCCGGCCGCCCGGCCATCCTGCGCCGCAACCTGGGCAGCAAGGCGATCAAGATGGTCTACGGCGACGAAGCCAAGGCTGGTCGTTCGGTCAAGGTGGTGGATGTGGACCGCGCCGACCGCGCGCGTTTCTGCCTGACCGACGCCGAAGTGGCCGAGCTGGCCAAGCAGGCGATGATCATCGAGAAGCACTACCAGCGTCCGATGGACATCGAATGGGCGAAGGACGGCGACGACGGCAAGCTGTACATCGTGCAGGCCCGTCCTGAAACCGTGAAGAGCCGCGCCAGCGCCAATGTGATGGAGCGCTACCTGCTGAAAGAGAAGGGCACCGTGCTGGTCGAAGGCCGTGCCATCGGTCAGCGTATCGGCGCTGGTAAAGTCCGTGTGATCCACGACGTATCGGAAATGGACAAGGTCCAGCCGGGCGACGTGCTGGTTTCCGACATGACCGACCCGGACTGGGAACCGGTGATGAAGCGCGCCAGCGCCATCGTGACCAACCGCGGCGGCCGTACCTGCCACGCGGCGATCATTGCCCGTGAGCTGGGTATTCCGGCGGTGGTCGGTTGCGGCAACGCCACCCAGGTGCTGAAAGACGGCCAGGGCGTGACCGTTTCCTGCGCCGAAGGCGATACCGGTTTCATCTTCGAAGGCGAGCTGGGCTTCGATGTGCGTCAGAACTCGGTGGACGCCATGCCCGAGCTGCCGTTCAAGATCATGATGAACGTCGGCAACCCGGACCGCGCCTTCGACTTCGCCCAGCTGCCGAACGCAGGTGTGGGCCTGGCCCGTCTGGAATTCATCATCAACCGCATGATCGGCGTGCACCCGAAAGCACTGCTGAACTACGCGGGCCTGCCGCAAGAGCTGAAGGATAGCGTCGACAAGCGCATCGCCGGCTACAACGATCCGGTGGGTTTCTACGTCGAGAAGCTGGTCGAGGGCATCAGCACCCTGGCCGCGGCGTTCTGGCCGAAGAAGGTGATTGTGCGTCTGTCGGACTTCAAGTCCAACGAATACGCCAACCTGATCGGCGGCAAGCTGTACGAGCCGGAAGAAGAAAACCCGATGCTGGGCTTCCGCGGTGCGTCGCGCTACATCAGCGAGTCGTTCCGTGACTGCTTCGAGCTGGAATGCCGTGCGCTGAAGCGTGTGCGCAACGAGATGGGCCTGACCAACGTCGAGATCATGGTGCCGTTCGTGCGTACCCTGGGCGAAGCCAGCCAGGTGGTCGACCTGCTCGCCGAGAACGGCCTGGGCCGCGGCGTCAACGGCCTGCGCGTGATCATGATGTGCGAACTGCCGTCCAACGCCATCCTGGCGGACGAGTTCCTCGAATACTTCGACGGCTTCTCCATCGGTTCCAACGACCTGACCCAGCTGACCTTGGGCCTGGACCGCGACTCCGGGATCATCGCCCACCTGTTCGATGAACGTAACCCGGCGGTCAAGAAGCTGCTGGCCAACGCCATCCAGGCGTGCAACAAGGCCGGCAAGTACATCGGCATCTGCGGCCAGGGCCCTTCGGACCACCCAGACCTGGCCAAGTGGCTGATGGAACAGGGCATCGAAAGCGTGTCCCTGAACCCTGACTCCGTGCTGGAAACCTGGTTCTTCCTGGCCGAGGGTCAGGCTCAGGCTTGATGCGCTAGTTGGATCGGCGCCGGCATTCTCTTGGGGATGCCGGCGCTTTGCTTTTTATTCAGGGTGTGTTCAGTGAAGGCTGGCGCATGCCGAGGGTTTTTCGGCGTTCTCAGGATCGAGCGCCGCCCGCGCGGCGCATCGCTGGCAAGCCAGCTCCCACACTTGCTGCAACGTACCTATGCCTGTCAGGCCATAGTTGGCCGCTTTGTTTTTACGGCGCGATATATCGCCGAACATCCAAAGGCTGACAACGGACATCTGGCAGGCCATGGCACGATGCAACAAATGTGGGAGCTGGCTTGCCAGCGATGCGCCGCGCGGGCGGCGCTCGATCTTGAGAGCGCTGAAAATCCCAAGACAAGCACAGCCGCGCCCTTTTTCGTACAAGAACCCTATGCAAAGCAGCAGCTCCCTATTTCCCGTGGCCCTGCTCAGGGCCGAACGTTGCGGCGACCTGAGCGAGGACGTGTACCGCCTGAAGGCCGGCAACAGCCCTGACCCGAGTGTCGAGCTGGCGCTGACCCGCCTTGGCCTGGCCGACCAGGAGCGGGCCCGGGGCGTGCCGGTGATCCTTCTGCACGGCAGTTTTTCCAACCGGCGCTTCTGGTTTTCGCCGAAGGGCATCGGCCTGGGCGCGATGCTGGCGCGGGCCGGTTTCGATGTGTGGATTCCGGAAATGCGCGGCCACGGCCTGTCGCCGCGCAATCGCGACTATGCGCGCAATCGCGTGGCCGACTACGCGGGCTACGATCTGCCGGCCATCGCCGCCTTCGTCCACGAGCAAACCGGGCAGCCGGCGCACTGGCTCGGCCATTCCCTCGGCGGCACCACCCTGGCGGCGGCCTTGGGCGGGCGTTATCTGGACGAGTCGCTGATCGCCAGCGCCGCCTTCTTCGGCACCCAGGTCAGCCGTACCTATTGGCCGCTGAAGATCCCGCCGGTGGAGTGGGGCAGTCGCCTGCTGCTCAAGCGCTTCCCGCATATTTCCGGCTCGCGGCTCAAGCGCGGGCCGGAAGACGAGCCGATCGGCCTGGCCATCGAGAGCATGCGCTGGTTCGGGCTGTTCGGGCGTTTCGGTGAGAAAGACCGCGACTGGTGGGCCGGCCTGGCCGAGGTTCGTGTGCCGGTATTGGCCGTGGGCGGGGCAGGGGACTTCCAGGATCCGGTCTGGGCCTGCCGCAAGCTGTTCGAGCAGATCGGCAGCGAGGACAAGCGCTTCGTCACCCTCGGCGTGGCCCACGGATTCGACAACTTCGGACATGTGGATATGCTGGTGAGCAAGGCGGCGCAGGCGCAGGTCTGGCCGTTGGTGGAGCGCTGGGTGCGTGATCCGTTGTCGATGGTCGAGCGTCCGGCGCCGGCGGAAGTTTCGCAGGAAGTGGTTAGCGGCTAAGATGTGACGCTTTTCGGATAAATGGTCATTTTCTGGGTTCTTTTCATGTTCGTTGCCCTCGAGCGTCTGATCAATCTGCACGACGGATATCGCAAGACCTTCCGCGTCAACGGCCAGGCCTTGTTGCTGCTGGTGGTGGATAACCGCCCGGTGCTGCTCGAAGACCGTTGCCCGCACCAGGGCGCGCCGCTGGCCGCGGCGACCCTGGAGGGCGATGTGCTGAGGTGTCCGCGGCATGGGCTGAGCTTCAGCCTGGCCTCGGGGCGCGCCTTGCAGCCGGGCTGCGCAGCGCTGAACCTGATCAGCCTGGCCTATGAAGGTGACCGTATCGGCATTGACCTGTAGGCTGGATCTGGTCTAAAGCCGTATTGCCAGGTTTCGTCCGTTTCAGTGATCGTGAATTCCGACATCCATTCATCTTGGTACTGACAGGAGTTTTCCCATGCATTACGTAACGCCCGATTTGTGCGACGCCTACCCTGAACTGGTGCAGGTGCTGGAGCCGATGTTCAGCAACTTCGGCGGTCGCGATTCGTTCGGCGGCGAAATCGTCACCATCAAGTGCTTCGAAGACAACTCGCTGGTCAAGGAGCAGGTCGAGCTGGATGGCAAGGGCAAGGTCCTGGTGGTCGATGGCGGCGGTTCGCTGCGCCGTGCGCTGCTGGGCGACATGCTCGCCGAGAAGGCGGCGAAGAATGGCTGGGAAGGCCTGGTGATCTACGGGTGCGTGCGCGATGTGGACGTCCTGGCGCAGACCGACGTCGGCGTGCAGGCCCTGGCCAGCCACCCGATGAAGACCGACAAGCGTGGTATCGGCGACCTGAATGTCGCGGTGACCTTCGCCGGTGTCACCTTCCACCCGGGGCAATACGTCTATGCGGACAACAACGGCGTGATCATCTCGCCCAGCCCGCTGAAGATGCCCGAGTAATCACGCAAACAGGACGATGGGGTAAGGATGTTCGAGGAAGAAAACGCGCAATGGGGGCTGGTTCATGCCCTGGTGCTCGATGGCAGGGGCGGTGCGCGTTCCATCGCTCGGACGCAGCTCGACGGCCTGGTGCTGCAGCCGGAGGAAAGCCTCTGGCTGCACTGGGACCGCGGCCACCCGCAAACCCAGACCTGGCTGCGCCAGGACAGCGGCCTGAACGAATTCTCCTGCGACCTGTTGCTGGAAGAAAACACCCGCCCGCGCATGCTGCCGCTGCCAGATGCGCAGATGCTCCTGTTCCTGCGCGGGATCAACCTCAATCCCGGTGCCGAGCCTGAAGACATGGTCTCGGTGCGTATCTTCGCCGAAGCGCAGCGGGTGATCTCGCTGCGCCTGCGGCCGTTACGGGCTACCGACGAGTTGCTGCAGCAACTGGATGAAGGACGCGGGCCGCGTACCGCGTCGGAATTGCTGCTGAGCCTGGCCCAGTTGCTCACCGACAAGATCCAGGCGGTGGTTTCCGACCTGTCGGAACTGGTCGATGACCAGGAAGAAAAGCTCGAAGCCGACGAACGCTACACCCCGGAGCACGGCGCCCTGCAGCAGATGCGCCGCCGCGCCGCGGGCCTGCGCCGTTTTCTCGCGCCGCAGCGGGAAATCTACGCGCAACTGGCGCGCAACAAATGCCCGTGGTTCGTCGAGGATGATGCCGACTACTGGAACGAGCTGAACAACAGCCTGATCCGCTACCTCGAAGAGCTGGAACTGACCCGCGAACGGGTGGCGCTGGTGCTGGAAAGCGAGGACCGGCGGCTGAATGAGCGGATGAACCGGACCATGTACCGGTTCGGCATCATTACCTGCATTTTCCTGCCGATGAGTTTTGTCACCGGGCTGCTGGGCATCAATGTTGGCGGGATTCCCGGGTCGGCAAGTCCCTATGGCTTCCTCTATGCCAGCCTGCTGGTGGTGGGCCTGGCCCTGGGGCAATGGTGGCTGTTCCGCCGGTTGCGGTGGGTTTGACGCCATGCTGATCAAAGCACACCGCGAACCCTGTGGGAGCTGGCTTGCCAGCGATAGCAACAGTGGCCCCACCACCGTAATCGCGGGTAAACCCGCTCCCACAGTGACCGTGTCGAACACAAAACCCGCGGTTGGCCGAGAAACCTGTGGGAGCGGGTTCACCCGCGATTACGATAGTGGCCTCACCACCGCAATCGCTGGCAAGCCAGCTCCCACAATGACCGTGTCGCACACAAAACCCGCGGTTGGCCGAGAAACCTGTGGGAGCGGGTTCACCCGCGATTACGATAGTGGCCGCACCACCGCAATCGCTGGCAAGCCAGCTCCCACAATGACCGTGGCGCACACAAAACCCGCGGTTGGCCGAGAAACCTGTGGGAGCTGGCTTGCCAGCGATAGCAACAGTGGCCTCACCACCGCAATCGCGGGTAAACCCGCTCCCACAGGGTCCGAGGCGACGGCAAAACCTGTTTCAGGCCAAATTGTTCATGTGACCCACAACAAGGCGACCTCGTCTCTGACAGACATTACGCGAGGTGCCCATGCACGATCCGTTTGAACAATCCCTGCGCGACATGCTCAAGGCTTCGCCCTCCGCCCTGGAGCGCGATGACGACGCTTGCCTTGGGCGTGTGCTGAAAACCGCCAACCGCCAGGTCGGCGCCGGCGATATGTTCAGCCTGCTTGGCCGTTGGGGCCAGGCGCTGATGATCGCCATCAACAATGGCTCGGCGCATGTCGCGCCGGTTCGCCGCACCGCTTCCAAAAAAGCTGATAAGGCCGATTGAATATGGAACTTGATCTCTGGACCCAGAGCCTGGTCACCGCAATGACCGCGTTGTGGACCAAAGTCGCGAACTTCATCCCCAACCTGTTTGGCGCCCTGGTCGTCGTGCTGCTTGGCTTCGTGGTCGCCAAGCTGCTCGATACCCTGCTGTCCAAACTTCTGGCCAAGCTGGGCCTGGACCGCCTGATGAGCGGTACCGGCCTGACCAAGATGCTCGGCCGGGTCGGCATCCAGGTGCCGATCTCGACCCTGATCGGCAAGATCGTCTACTGGTTCGTGCTCCTGGTATTCCTGGTTTCCGCCGCCGAGTCCCTGGGCCTGGAACGGGTGTCGGCGACCCTCGACATGCTCGCCCTGTACCTGCCGAAAGTGTTCGGCGGTGCCCTGGTGCTGCTCGCCGGCCTGCTGCTGGCCCAGGTGGCCAACGGCCTGGTGCGGGGCGCCGCCGAAGGCATCGGCCTGGAATACGCCGCCGGCCTGGGGCGCATCGCCCAGGGCCTGGTGATCATCATCAGTATCTCGGTCGCCATCAGCCAGCTCGAAGTCAAGACCGACCTGCTCAACCACGTGATCGTCATCGGCCTGATTACCGTTGGTCTGGCCGTTGCGCTGGCCATGGGCCTGGGCAGCCGCGAGATCGCCGGGCAGATCATCGCCGGCATCTATGTGCGCGAGCTGTACCAGGTAGGGCAGGAAGTGCGAATTGGCGACGTCGAAGGCCAGATCGAAGAGATCGGCACGGTGAAGACGGTAGTGCTGACCGACGAAGGCGACCTGGTCTCGCTGTCCAACCGGACCCTGCTGGAACAGCGTGTCAGTAGCCGCTGACCGGGCAAATCTCTGCTAATGTATGCCGCCGCAAAACTGCCCCCTCCGGGCAGGCGGCGATGAATACCTGACTGTCGGCCTGATTTGTTTTGAATAGAACCTCACCGCTGCCCATGCGTTACGACCCCCGCGAACTCACCGATGAGGAGTTGGTGGCGCGTTCGCATGAGGAGCTTTTTCATGTCACCCGCGCCTATGAAGAACTCATGCGGCGCTATCAGCGCACCCTTTTTAACGTATGCGCACGTTATCTCGGGAACGATCGCGATGCGGACGATGTCTGTCAGGAGGTGATGCTGAAGGTGCTCTATGGGTTGAAGAACTTCGAGGGCAAGTCCAAGTTCAAGACCTGGCTCTACAGCATCACTTACAACGAGTGCATTACCCAGTACCGCAAGGAGCGACGCAAGCGCCGGTTGATGGATGCCCTGAGCCTGGACCCGGTCGAGGAGGCCTCTGAAGAGAAGTCGCCGAAGCCGGAAGAGAAGGGCGGGCTGGACAGGTGGCTGGTTCATGTGAACCCCATCGACCGAGAAATCCTGGTGCTGCGATTTGTCGCAGAGCTGGAGTTCCAGGAAATAGCCGACATCATGCACATGGGCTTGAGCGCAACGAAAATGCGTTACAAGCGCGCGCTGGACAAGCTTCGCGAGAAATTTTCCGGGCAGATGGAAACTTAGTCTGTCGGAAAATTCTCTAACGGTTCGGTGAGTTCTGCTAAACTTGCCGACGAGTTGTCCCCCGGTTATTGGTGGGGACGACTTAACAATCACCAAATGGGGATTTAACGGATGAAATTGAAAAACACCTTGGGCTTGGCCATTGGTTCGCTGGTCGCCGCCACTTCCTTCGGCGTACTGGCTCAAGGCCAAGGCGCAGTCGAAATTGAAGGCAACGTCACCAAGCAGTACTACGACAGTGAGCGTAACTTCAAGAATGACGGCACCAACCCTGGCGTGCGTCTGGGCTACTTCCTGACCGACGACCTGTCCCTGGACCTGGGCTACAACGAGACTCACAACGCTCGTGGCGAAGTCTTCAACAAGGACATCAAGGGTTCCAAAGCCAAGCTGGACGCTACCTACCACTTCGGTACCGTTGGTGACGCGCTGCGCCCGTACGTTTCGGCCGGTTTCGCCCACGAAAGCCTGGGTCAAGCTACCCGCAACGGCCGTGATCACTCCACCTTCGCCAACCTGGGCGCTGGTGCCAAGTGGTACATCACCGACAACTTCTTCGCCCGTGCCGGCGTTGAAGCCAACTACAACATCGACGGCGGCTACACCGAGTGGGGCCCGAGCGTTGGTGTTGGTCTGAACTTCGGCGGCAGCGGCGGCAAGCAACCAGCTCCAGCACCGGCTCCGGTTGCTGAAGTCTGCTCCGACAGCGACAACGACGGCGTTTGCGACAACGTCGACAAGTGCCCTGACACCCCGGCCAACGTTACCGTTGACGCCGATGGCTGCCCGGCTGTTGCCGAAGTCGTTCGCGTTGAGCTGGACGTCAAGTTCGACTTCGACAAGTCGGTCGTGAAGCCAAACAGCTACGGCGACATCAAGAACCTGGCTGACTTCATGAAGCAGTACCCACAAACCACCACCACCGTTGAAGGTCACACTGACTCCGTCGGTCCTGACGCTTACAACCAGAAACTGTCCGAGCGTCGTGCAAACGCCGTTAAGCAGGTTCTGACCCAGCAGTACGGTGTTGAGTCGAGCCGCGTTCAGTCGGTTGGCTACGGTGAGACCCGTCCGGTTGCCGACAACGCCACTGAAGCTGGCCGCGCCGTTAACCGTCGCGTAGAAGCTCAAGTAGAAGCCCAAGCCAAGTAATTGGTCTAAGCGCTACTAGAAAAACCCGGCCTCGGCCGGGTTTTTCTTTTTCTGCGGTTCGTCAGCCTTTCAGCAGGCCGATCAGCAGCACCAGGTTCAACAGCAGCGACAACAGCGCCAGGCCACGCCAGACTTTCAGAGGTTCGCGCTCCAACAAGGGTTTCGCGCGCAGGGCGAGGGGCTGGTGTTCGCCCTGGTCGAGCAGCAACAGCCATTGCTCGGCGGTTTCGAAGCGCTGACGCGGGTCGCTGGCCAGCGCCTGGGCCAGGTTGTGCTCCAGCCATTCCGGTAGGTCCGGGCGCAGGCGTGCAGCGCTGGTGGACGTGGTGAACCGCGGATGCTGGAAGGCTTCGATCTCGCCGTAGGGATAATGCCCGGTGAGCAGCCAGAAAAGGCTGACGCCCACGGCGTAAAGGTCTTGTTGCACCGACGGCGGTTGCCCGTCGTAGGCTTCCGGCGCGATGAACGAGGGCGTGCCGGGCAGATCCTGCGAAGGTTCCTCCGACAGGCCCGGGCAGAAGGCCAGGCCGAAGTCCAGCAGGCGTACCTGGCCGTCATCGCCCAGGTGCAGGTTTTCCGGCTTGATATCGCGGTGCAGGATGTTGCGCCGGTGCAGCATGCCTGCTGCGCGCAGGGTCTGGCGGGCGATATCCAGCCATTGCGCCAGGGGCAGCGGGCCATGTTGCTGGAAGTGCCCGGCCAGGGTCTGGCCCGGGTACTCGCGCATCAGGTAGTACAGGTGCTGGCGCTGGTTGCCCGGGTGTACTTCGGGAAAGCAGCGCCCGGCTACCCGGCGCAGGAACCATTCTTCCATCAACAGCGCTTGCTGGGCGCCTGCGTCCTGCTCGCGGCTGGCCGGCAGGGTTTTCAGCAGCCAGGCTTGCCCCTGGCGATCGAGCACGCGGTAGAGCAGGGATTGACGGCTCTTGCCGACGATACTTTCGACCTGCCAGCCCTCGAAGGATTGCCCCGGACGCAGGTTCGGCGGCAGTGGCCAGTGATGCAATTGCGCCAGGGTGTCGCCAAGGCTGCTGGCACCGAGTTCCTCGACCCCGGCCAGCACCGCACTGGCATTGTCCTGGCTGCCGGCCAGGTGGGCCATGCGCACCAGGGTGTCTGCTGCTTGCTGAAGGTCCGGGGTATCGCGCAGGACGCTGGCGATCTGCCTGTCGTTGAGCATGCACCAGACACCATCGCTGAGCAGGACGAAGCGTTCGCCCTGCTGCAGCTCGCCTTCCTGGTAATCCACCAGCAGATGCTCATCCAGGCCGAGGGCGCGCTTGAGCACATGCTGCATGCCGGGCTGGTCCCAGACATGGTCCTGGCTGATGCGCCGCAACTGCCCGGTATGCCAGCGATAGGCCCGGCAATCGCCGACATGGGCCAGGGTAAAGCGCCGGCCACGCAGCACCAGTGCGGTCAGGGTGGTCAGCAGCGGCTGGCCGCCGCCGTTCGCCCGCAGCCAGCGATTCTGCGCCGACAGCAGACGGTCCAGGGCCTGGGCCACGCCCCAGGTGGGCGGCGTGGCGTAGTAGTCCATGGCCAACGCCTGCAGGCTGGCCCGCGCCGCCAGGCCGCCGTCGGCGCACTGGCTGACACCGTCGGCGAGGGCGACCAGGTAGCCCTTGCTCGCCGCCAGCTCGGGCCCTGGGGTAACCAGGCGCGTGGCGTCCTGGTTTTCTTCCCGCGGGCCGCTGGCGCTGGCTTGGGCGATGCTCAGTCGCAGGCTCACCGGCGTCAGACCCGCGCTGCCGTAACGGCGGCGGAGCCCCAGGTGGTGCGCCAGCGGCGCTTGACCCCATGCAGGCCGAACCAGGCCAGCACGCCGAGGCTGGCGAACAGCCACAAGCCCAGCTGGTAATCACCGCTGTGCTGCTTGATCGCGCCCAGGCCGGCGGCCAGGAGGAAGCCACCGATACCGCCGGCCATGCCGATCAGCCCGGTCATGACCCCGATTTCCTGGCGGAAGCGCTGTGGCACCAACTGGAACACCGCACCGTTGCCCGCACCAAGGCCGAGCATGGCGCTGACGAACAGGGCCAGCGCCGCTATCGAACTGGGCAGGTTGAAGCCGACTGCGGCAATGCACACCGCCGCCACGCTGTACATCGCCAGCAGGGTGCGAATACCGCCGAAGCGGTCGGCCAAGGCGCCGCCCAGCGGACGCATTAGGCTACCGGCGAAGACGCAGGCGGCGGTGTAGTAGCCGGCCTTGACCGGGTCGAGGCCGTACTGGTCGTTGAAGTAGCCGGGCAGGGCGCTGGCCAGGCCGATGAAGCCGCCGAAGGTCACGCTGTAGAAGAACATGAACCACCAGCTGTCACGGTCGCCCAGGGCCTTGAGGTAATCGGCCACGGCCTTGGGTTTCGGCCGCTGCGGGGCGTTGCGCGCCAGCAGGGCGAAGAGCACGACCGTCAGCGCCAGCGGCAGTACAGCAAAGCCGAACACGTTGTTCCAGCCGTAGGCGGCGGCCAGCACCGGCGCCAGCAGGGCGGCGAACACGGTGCCGGAGTTCCCCGCGCCGGCGATACCCATGGCCTTGCCCTGATGCTGCGGTGGATACCACTGCGAGGCCAGCGGCAGGGACACCGCGAACGAAGCCCCGGCCACACCGAGGAACACCCCGAGCAGAAGGGCCTGCTCGTAGCTGTTGACCCCCAGCTTCCAGGCGCTGAACAGGGCGACGATAACGATCACCTGGCCGATCAGGCCGGCGGTCTTGGGGGAGAGGCGGTCTACGAGGATGCCCATGACGAAGCGCAGCACCGCGCCGGCAAGAATCGGCGTCGCCACCATCAGCCCGCGTTGTTGCGCGGTGAGTTGCAGATCGGTGGCGATCTGCACGGCGAGCGGGCCGAGCAGGTACCAGACCATGAAGCTCAGGTCGAAATACAGGAAAGCGGCAAACAGGGTCGGGACATGCCCGGATTTCCAGAAGCTCGTATTCATGGGACACCTCACGGGGCTGAAACAAAAAAACGCCGCTTCCCGGCTCGCATGGGTGGCGAGGGGGAGAGCGACGTCTTTGTCGGTATTGGGGGTTGGGGCAACCGCCGTTGGCTACCGGAATATTCCTAGCAAGAGCTGGGCCAGATGCCTGTCATGGGATTTGTGTCCGACACATAGCCCTGTGGGAGCTGGCTTGCCAGCAATGGGGCCGGCTTGAGCAATGATGGTGTCAGGCCAGGCGCAATCGCTGGCAAGCCAGCTCCCACAAGGTTTTGGGCCAGCTATGGGATGTGTGTTCGACACATAGCCCCTGTGGGAGCTGGCTTGCCAGCAATGGGGCCGGCTTGAGCAATGATGGTGTCAGGTCGTGCCCAATCGCTGGCAAGCCAGCTCCCACAAGGTTCTGAGCCAGCTATGGGGTGTGTGTTCGACATATAGCCCCTGTGGGAGCTGGCTTGCCAGCGATGAGGCCCTGAAGAACACCTCAACCCAACAAGTCATGCATCGCGATGATCTGCTCCGCCACCTGCACCAGCTTCTGCTGCTTGCTCATGGCCTGCCGGCGCATCAGGGTGTAGGCCTGTTCTTCGTCGCAGTCCTTCATCTTCATCAGCAGGCCCTTGGCCAGTTCGATGCGCTTGCGCTCCGCCAGTTGCTGGTCGCGCGCCTGGAGCTGGGCCTTGAGCGCCTGGTCGCTTTCGAAGCGGGCCATGGCCACGTCGAGGATCGGTTGCAGGCGCCGGGCATGGATGCCTTCGACGATATAAGCGCTGACCCCGGCCTGGATCGCCTGGCGCATCACCGCCGGATCGTGCTCGTCGGTGAACATCACGATCGGCCGCGGCAGGTCGCGGCTGACCAGCACCACCTGGTCCATCACGTCGCGGCCCGGTGACTCGGTATCGATCAGGATCACGTCCGGACGCACCGCTTCGACGCGCGCCGGCAGGTCGATGGTCAGGCCGGACGCCTCGATCACTTCGAAGCCGGCCTCGACCAGCGCCGTGCGCAGGCGGCCGACCTTTTTTTCGGTGTCGTCGATCAACAGGATTCGCAGCATCAGGGCAACTCCCGTTACTGGCCGGACAGGGCATGCAGGCGGAAGCCATGGGCGTAGCCGTGCGGGTCGCTGCCATCCCAGACGCTGCCATCGATCAACTGGCTGCTGCGCATGGACGCTACGGGACAGTCGATGCCCAGGCTGGTCGCCGCATCGCGGTACAGGCCCAGTTGCTGCACCTCGCGGGCGACCGCGAGGTAGTCGGGGTCGTCGCGCAGCAGGCCCCAGCGACGGAACTGGGTCATGAACCACATGCCGTCCGAAAGCCACGGCAGGTTGGCCCGGCCATCGTCGTGCAGGCGCAGGCCGTGGGCATCGTGCCAGTGATTGCCGAGGCCGTCGCTGTAGTCGCCCAGCATGCGCGGTTCGATGTCCGCCAGCGGCGCATCAAGATAGTTTTCGGCGCTGAGCAGGCGTGCGGTGGCCCGCAGGTTTTCCGGGCTCTGTTCGATAAAGCGGCTGGCGGCGAGTACCGAGGCGACCAGCGCCCGGGCGCTGTTGGGGTATTGCCGGGCGAAGCCGGCGGTGCTCGCCAGGACCTTTTCCGGGTGGTCCGGCCAGATCGACTGGCTGGTGGCCAGGGTAAAGCCCATGCGCTGGTTCACCGCATTGGCCGACCAGGGCTCGCCTACGCAGAAGCCGTCGATGCGTCCGGCACGCAGGTGCGCAACCATCTGCGCCGGTGGCACCACCACGCTATTGACGTCTTGCAAGGGGTGAATGCCCTGGCTGGCGAGCCAGTAGTACAGCCACATGGCGTGAGTGCCTGTGGGAAAAGTCTGCGCGAACGTCAGTTTTGTCCGACTTTGGTGCACGTGACGTTCCAGTGCCTCAGGGCTGGTCACGCCAATCGCCTGCAAGTCCGGCGACAGGTTGATCGCCTGTCCGTTGTGGTTCAGGCCCATCAGCACCGCCATGGGCGTCGGCGCAACGCCGCCGATGCCCAGGTGTACCGCGTAGGTCAGGCCATACAGGCAATGGGCGGCATCCAGTTCGCCGCTGAGCAGCCCATCGCGCAGCCCGGCCCAGGAGGTCTGGCGCTTGAGGTTGAGCGTCAGGCCGTGGGGCTGGGCAAAGCCCTGGGTGGCGGCCACCACCAGCGGCGCGCAGTCGCTCAGGGCCATGAAGCCGATGTTCAGGCTGGTTTTTTCCGGTGCATCGCTGCCATGCAGCCATGCCAGGGGGGAGGGAGAAAAATCGGTCATCGCAGTGCAGTCGCCCGGCAGGTAAAGCGCTTGGCCGGTGCGCGCACGGCGCCGGCCCCATGCAGGCGCTCAAGCAACCCATATGCCAAGGCGCTGTCATGCAACCGCCGCCATGGCTATAATCGCCACCTCTCCAAATCCTGAGCCAAGCCCGCCCATGTATACCCTGGCCCGCCAGCTGTTGTTCAAACTGTCCCCGGAAACTTCCCACGACCTGTCGCTTGACCTGATCGGTGCCGGCGGCCGCCTGGGCCTCAACGGACTGTTGACCAAGGCGCCGGCGCGCCTGCCGGTGAAGGTCATGGGCCTGGACTTCCCAATCCGGTGGGCCTGGCCGCTGGCCTGGACAAGAACGGCGCGGCCATCGACGGTTTCGCCCAGCTCGGTTTCGGCTTCGTCGAGATCGGCACCGTGACCCCGCGTGCGCAGCCGGGCAACCCGAAACCGCGGATCTTCCGCCTGCCGCAGGCCGAGGCGATCATCAACCGCATGGGCTTCAACAACCTCGGCGTGGACAACCTGATCGAGCGCGTGCGCGCCGCTCGCTACCAGGGCGTGCTGGGCATCAATATCGGCAAGAATTTCGACACCCCGGTCGAGCGCGCCGTGGACGACTACCTGATCTGCCTGGACAAGGTCTACAACCATGCCAGCTACATCACCGTCAACGTCAGCTCGCCCAACACCCCGGGCCTGCGCAGCCTGCAGTTCGGCGACTCGCTCAAGCAACTGCTGGACGCCCTGGCCGTGCGCCGTGAAGAACTGGCCCTGAGCCACGGCAAGCGGGTCCCGGTGGCGATCAAGATCGCGCCGGACATGACCGACGAGGAAACCGCGCTGGTCGCCTCGGCCCTGCTGGAGTCGGGAATGGATGCGGTGATTGCCACCAACACCACCCTCGGCCGCGAAGGTGTCGAAGGGCTGGAGCATGGCAACGAAGCGGGCGGCCTGTCCGGTGCCCCGGTGCGTGAGAAGAGCACCCACACGGTGAAGGTCCTGGCGGGCGAGCTGGCCGGGCGCATGCCGATCATTGCGGCGGGCGGTATCACCGAAGGTCGCCATGCGGCCGAGAAGATCGCAGCCGGTGCGAGCCTGGTGCAGATCTACTCCGGCTTCATCTATAAAGGCCCGGCGTTGATCCGTGAGTCGGTTGATGCTATCGCTGCGATGCCCGGAAGATAATTCGTAAGAGAAGGGTCTGCGCAGCATGATCCTCGCGCAGGCACTTCGGAACCAATAAAAAGGGCCCCGAAAGGGGCCCCTGGGCCTTAGCCCGCCGCCCGGATAGGGCGCGCATGTAAAACGGTTGAAACGGTTACGCTCCTCGATCAGCCAACGGCGTGAACTTCGTTGAGTCTATGGATACCTGCGGTGCCGGTCATTCCATCCCAATTGTCGCCCCGTCCCTCGCGCCAGCCATTGATCCATGCCTGGCGCACCGACGGTAGGGTGAAGGGGCAAAGCTCCCGGGATTTGCCGGTGACTCCGTATTGGTAGCCACGTGAAAATGCTCTTTCCAACGGATCACGCTTAAGTCTTCTCATAGGGTACTGCCCTCATTTGTTGACTGTAATGTCCCGTCGACCTCGTTGAGGTCGGGCAGATTCTTTCTGCCGGTGTGCGCTCGCTGCCGGCGTGGCGAGCAGAAGTGTCGTACCGTTGCGGTCACGACCTGAGTTGAGTTCTAACCAATGGGGCGAAGCGTGTGAACGAACGAATTGTCATAAGCACGTAACCTTTCCATGGGTGAGGGGATAAGTAAAAAATTGCGTCAGAGGCAGATCCCGGGTAAAGCCAACTATCATCAGGAGTTACCCGGCCTTTGAAGCAAAAGGCCATCGCCGCGAAGGTTTTCCGGCGCTGACCGACTAAACGACGAAGGGTCGCATTCGCATCCTTCAGCAACAGAATTTTTCGTTCTGCCTGGCGATCAAAGCCTTTTTGCTGTCCGCGAAAAGGCATCGCGGGTGGCCCGGCATATCGGGTTTGTACTTATCGTACAAAGCCAGTGCCACTCGGGTGCTTGCGGAAGGCACCCGATCAAACTCTGGAGAGCGATGCGTTCGCTTCTTCACTACAAGGCTGGACTTGACCCATGTCGGACCGTTTCGAACTTTACCTCACCTGTCCCAAAGGCCTGGAAGGCCTGCTCGCCGATGAGGCCCGCGGCCTCGGCCTGGAGGATGTGCGCGAGCACACTTCTGCCCTGCGCGGCTCGGCCGATATGGAAACCGCCTACCGGCTGTGCCTCTGGTCGCGCCTGGCCAACCGCGTGCTGCTGGTGCTCAAGCGCTTCAACATGAAGAACGCCGACGACCTGTACGACGGCGTCCATGACGTTGACTGGCAGGAGCACCTGGACGCCGCCGGCACCCTGGCCGTGGAGTTCAGCGGCCACGGCTCGGGTATCGACAACACCCACTTCGGTGCCCTGAAGGTCAAGGACGCCATCGTCGACAAGCTGCGCAACGCCCAGGGCGAGCGGCCGTCGATCGACAAGCTCAACCCGGATCTGCGCGTGCACCTGCGCCTGGAGCGTGGCGAGGCCATCCTGTCCCTCGACCTGTCCGGCCACAGCCTGCACCAGCGCGGCTACCGCCTGCAGCAGGGCGCCGCGCCGCTCAAGGAAAACCTCGCCGCCGCCGTGCTGATCCGCGCCGGCTGGCCACGCATCGCCGCCGAAGGCGGAGCCCTGGCCGACCCGATGTGCGGTGTCGGGACCTTCCTCGTCGAAGCGGCGATGATCGCCGCCGATATCGCGCCCAACCTCAAGCGCGAGCGCTGGGGCTTCACCTCCTGGCTCGGCCACGTGCCGGCGCTGTGGCGCAAGGTCCATGACGAAGCCCGCGCCCGTGCCGAAGCCGGCCTGGCCCGTCCGCCGCTGTGGATCCGCGGTTACGAAGCCGATCCGCGCTTGATCCAACCCGGGCGTAATAACGTCGAGCGCGCCGGGCTGAGCGATTGGGTCAAGATCTACCAGGGCGAAGTCGGCACCTTCGAACCGCGCCCGGACCAGAACCAGAAAGGCCTGGTGATCAGCAACCCGCCCTACGGCGAGCGCCTTGGCGACGAAGCCAGCCTGCTCTACCTCTACCAGAACCTTGGCGAGCGCCTGCGCCAGGCCTGTCTCGGCTGGGAAGCGGCGGTGTTCACCGGTGCCCCGGACCTGGGCAAGCGCATGGGCATTCGCAGCCATAAGCAATATGCGTTCTGGAACGGCGCCTTGCCGTGCAAGCTGCTGCTGATCAAGGTGCAGCCGGACCAGTTCGTCACCGGCGAACGCCGCAGCACCGAGCGCAACCAGGACCAGGAGCGCCCGGCCCAGGCCGCTGCCGCCGAGCCGGCGCGCCTGAGCGAAGGCGGGCAGATGTTCGCCAACCGCCTGCAAAAGAACCTCAAGCAACTGGGCAAGTGGGCCAAGCGCGAGCACATCACCTGCTACCGCCTGTATGACGCCGACATGCCCGAGTACGCCCTGGCTGTCGATCTCTACCAGGGTTGGGTGCATGTACAGGAATACGCCGCACCGCGTTCGGTCGATCCGGAAAAGGCCCAGGCCCGGTTGTTCGATGCGCTGGCGGCCATCCCGCAGGCGCTGGGCGTCGATCAGAGCAAGGTGGTGGTCAAGCGCCGCGAGCGGCAAAGCGGCACCCGCCAGTACGAGCGGCAGAACAGCCAGGGACAATTCCTCGAAGTCAGCGAAGGCGGGGTCAAGCTGCTGGTCAACCTGACCGATTACCTGGACACCGGCCTGTTCCTCGACCACCGCCCGATGCGCATGCGCATCCAGCGCGAGGCTGCCGGCAAGCGCTTCCTCAACCTGTTCTGCTACACCGCCACGGCCAGCGTGCACGCAGCCAAGGGCGGCGCGCGCAGCACCACCAGCGTCGACCTGTCGAAAACCTACCTGGACTGGGCGCGGCGCAACCTGTCGCTCAATGGCTACTCCGACAAGAACCGCCTGGAGCAGGGCGACGTGATGGCCTGGCTGCAGGGCAACCGCGAGCAGTACGACCTGATCTTCATCGACCCGCCGACCTTCTCCAACTCCAAGCGCATGGAAGGGGTGTTCGACGTGCAGCGCGACCACGTGCAACTGCTCGACCTGGCCATGGCCCGCCTGGCGCCGGGCGGCGTGCTGTACTTCTCCAACAACTTCCGCAAGTTCCAGCTCGACGAGCACCTGCAGGCGCGTTACGCCGTCGAGGAAATCAGCGCCACCACCCTGGACCCGGATTTTGCACGCAACAGCATGATCCATCGGGCCTGGCGCATCCAGGCCCGGTGATCCGAATGACGACCGAGGGGCTCTCGCGAGTGTGGCGACTGGCTATTATTGAAGAGAGCCCTGAGAGCCGTTACCGGCTGGCGTCCTGAGTGCTTGCCCATGTCGAAGCCGAAAATGCTCGGTTTTATCAGCGAAGAAGTGTCCGCCTGGCTGGTGGCCTTCGTCGCCCTGGTGGTTGGCGGCCTGCTGACCGCCTTGCTCGCGCTCGCCGCCAGCAAGCTATCCCAGCAGCAACTGGCGCAGCGTTTCGAGCTGCTCGCCAACGAGCGCTATAGCCGCATCGAAGAGCGCATGGAGGACCAGGTGCAACGCCTGGACAGCCTGCGCCGGTTCTTCGTCTACGCCCAGGAAATCACCCGCGACGAATTCGATGGCTATGTCGGCCCTTTGCTGCACCGCTCCCAGGCGTACTCCTGGGCGCCACGGGTCAGCGCGGAGCAACGCGCGGGTTTCGAGCGCCAGGGGCGCAGGCTGTTCGGCCAGGACTTCAGCATCCGTGAAGTCGGTGAGGGCGGGGTGCTGCAACCGTCGCCGGCGCGGCCCCTGTACTATCCGGTGCTGTTCAGCCAGACCCTCAGCCAGTTGCCTCCGCCGCTGGGCTTCGACCTGCTGTCCCAGCCGCTGCGTCGCGACACCGTGCAACGCGCCAGCACCCCCGGTTCCATGGCCGCCTCCGCGCCACTCGACCTGATCGGCGTGGCGCCGGCCTATACCCGCGGCATGCTGATGGTTGCGCCGGTGTTTGCCGCCGGTGCCAGCGGCGGGGAACCCAAGGGCTATGTAATGGCGGTGCTGAGCATGCGCCAGTTGATGGCCGACGGCCTGCCCAGTGCCGCCGAGGACAACCTGGTGGTACGGATTCTTGACCTGTCGTTGCCGTCCGGGCCGGAATCGCTGTTCGAATCGGGCAACCAGGCTGCCGAATCCTCGTTGCAGGTGCGCAAGGTCCTGCATCTGGCCGACCGTACCTATCAACTGGATATGTCTCCCAGCCAGGAATTTCTCCAGGACAATCGCTCCTCGGCCATGGGCGTGGCCTTCGTCGGCGGCCTGCTGAGCCTGTTGCTCAGCGCCTTGCTGTTCAGCCTGTTCAGCCAGCGGCAGCGCGCGCTGACCCTGGTGGAACAGCGCACCGCCGAGCTGCGCATCAGCGAACAAAGCCTGCGCGATACCCACAACCAGCTGCGCAGCGTCCTCGACGCTGCGACCCAGGTCGCGATCATCGCCACCGACCTGCACGGGGTGATCAGCACCTTCAATGCCGGTGCCGAGCGCATGCTGGGCTACAGCGCTGCCGAGGCGGTGGGCAAGCTGACCCTGGAAAGCCTGCTGCTGCCCGAGGAAGTCCAGCAACGTGCGCGCTCCATCAGCCTGCGGTTCGGCCGGGAGATCAGCGGCAGCCAGGCCCTGCTGGGCGACGACCTGTCCGCGGCGGACCAGGAACCCGGCGAATGGACTCTGCGGCGCAAGGACGGCAGCCTGCTGCCAGCGAACATGCTGGTGACCGCGGTGCTGGATGAATATGGCCTATGGGTCGGGCACCTGGCCATCTGCATCGACATCACCGAGCGCAAGCGCGTGCACGAGGCGCTGGAAGCGCGTGATCGCCTGCTGGAGAAACTCACGGCCCAGGTGCCAGGGGGTATTTATCAGTTCCGTCTCGATCCCGATGGCCGTTCCTGCTTCAGCTATTCCAGCGAGGGACTGCGGGACATCTACGAGGTCGAGCCGGAGTTGCTCAGGCAGGACGCGACCACGGTGTTCGAGCGGATCCATCCCGATGACCTGGTGCGGGTGCGCAGCTCGATCCGCGACTCCGCCGCGCAACTCACACCCTGGCGCGAGGAATACCGGGTCAACCTGCCCAAGGCCGGCGTGCGCTGGGTGCGCGGCGAAGCGACGCCGGAGCGGCTGGCCAATGGCGGCACCCTGTGGCACGGCTATCTCACTGATATCTCCGATCTGAAACGGGTCGAAGAGGAACTGCGCGCGCTGTCGGTCACCGATTCGCTGACCGGCATCCATAACCGCCGCTATTTCCAGGAACGGCTCAAGGCCGAACTGGAGCGTGCACAGCGCGGTGGCCAGGATCTGGCGGTGATCATGCTGGATATCGACCACTTCAAGCAGATCAACGACCACTTCGGCCATGCGGTGGGCGACCTGGTATTGCAGAGCCTGTGCCAGCGCATCAGCAACCGGCTGCGGCGTACCGATGTGTTCTGTCGGTTGGGCGGGGAGGAGTTCATGGTGCTCTGCCCGGGCAGCAATGCCAGCCAGGCGCACTCGCTGGCGCTGGAGCTATGGCAGGGCGTGCGCAGCGTGCCGGTGGAGGGAGTAGGGCGGGTGACGGCGAGCTTCGGTGTGGCCGGCTGGCGACCGGGGGAAGGGGCTGATGCCTTGCTGTTAAGGGCAGACTCCGGTGTCTATGCCGCCAAGCAAGGTGGGCGGGATCGGGTCGAGGCCGAGCAGCTCTGATCTTTGTCGCTCATACGGGCCTCATCGCTGGCAAGCCAGCTCCCACAGGTTCGGCGGCGACGCGGACACTGATGTCTTGCTGCTGGGGCGGGACCGGGTCGAGGCGGAACAGCCTGATCTTTGTCGCTCATGCGGGCCTCATCGCTGGCAAGCCAGCTCCCACAGGTTATGCGATCCCTGTGGGAGCTGGCTTGCCAGCGATGAGGCCATCAGCAACGGCGCGAATCTCAGGGCTGGCTGGCCAGTGCCGCCTTCGGCTGCTTGTACAGCTCCAGCAATACCTGGTCCAGCACCGCCGAAGCCCCCCAGGGGCGCGGGTCGTTGAGGATCGCCGTGACCGCCCAGGTGGTGCCGTTGCTGTCACGGCTGAACCCGGCGATCGCCCGCACGGTGTTCAGGGTACCGGTCTTGATATGCGCTTCCCCGGCCATCGCCGTGCGCTTCAGACGCTTGCGCATGGTGCCGTCCATGCCGGTCAACGGCAGCGAGCTGATGAACTCGGCGGCGTACGGGCTCTTCCAGGCGGCCTGCAGCATGGTCGCCATTTCCCGTGCGCTGACCCGCTCGGCACGGGACAGCCCGGAGCCGTTTTCCATCACCAGGTGCGAGGCGATGATGCCTTTCTTCGCCATCCATTGCCGCACCACCCGCTGCGCAGCGCGGGCGTCGTCACCGTCGGCATCGGTGCGGTAGCGCGCGCCAAGGCTGAGGAACAGTTGCTGGGCCATGGTGTTGTTACTGTACTTGTTGATATCGCGGATGATCTCCACCAGGTCCGGCGAGAAGGCGCGGGCCAGCAGGCGCGCGTTCTTCGGCACTTCCTCGACCCGGTTGCGGCCCTGGATGGTTCCGCCCAGCTCGCTCCAGATCGCCCGCACCGCGCCGGCGGCGTAGGTCGGGTGGTCGAGCAGCGACAGGTAGGTCTGCGAGTTGCAACCTTCGGCGAGCTGGCCGGTTACGGTCACGCTGACGCCGTCGGCCTGTTGCACAGGGTTGTAGCGCACATCACCCGTGCATTGCTTGCCGGCCACGGCCTTGACCTGGTTGTCGATGCGGATGCTGGCGATCGGCGGCTCCACCGAAACCAGGACCCGGCCACCGTCATTACGGGCAACGAAGCGCAGTGCCTTGAGGTTGACCAGCAACGAATCGGGCTTGACCAGGAACGGCTTGTTCTCGTCGCCACCATCATCGTTGAACTGCGGCAGTTGCGGCTGAATGAAATGGCTGCGGTCGAGGACCAGGTCGCCGGTGATGGTCTGCACGCCGTTGGCCCGCAGGTCGCGCATCAGCAACCAGAGTTTTTCCATGTTCAGCTTGGGGTCGCCGCCGCCCTTGAGGTACAGGTTGCCGTTGAGCACGCCGTTGCTCAGCGGCCCGTCGGCATAGAACTCGGTTTTCCATTGGTAGGTAGGGCCGAGCATTTCCAGGGCGGCGTAGGTAGTGACCAGCTTCATGGTCGAGGCCGGGTTGACCGAGACGTCGGCATTGAAAATGGTCGGGGTGCCCGGGCCGTTGAGCGGGATCATCACCAGGGACAGGGCGGAATCGTCGAGCTTGTTGGCCTTGAGCGCCTGCTGCACCTTGGGCGGCAGGCTGGAATTGGCGGGTGCGGCGGATGCCGGCAAGGCGAAGGGCAGAAGCAGGCCGGCGAACAACAGCGAACGAAGGGATGGGGTCATAAGCACTGGAACCCTGCACGCAGAAGGGTGAATTGAAACGGGGCTTTACAAGATGATGGCCCCGACTGGCAAAAATGATAGCGCGCATTATGCCCCAAGCCTGCGCCGGTGTGCGTTGCCATACGCATGCGTGCTGCGGTTTTGTCGGGTTTTCCCGGGCATAAGGAGGGCGAAACTGGTAAAGTGCGCGGCGTTATTACTCAAGAGGATTGTTTCATGGCTACCAACCGTTCCCGCCGTCTGCGCAAAAAGCTCTGTGTAGACGAATTCCAGGAACTGGGTTTCGAGCTGAACCTGGGCTTCAAGGAAGACCTGAGCGATGAAGCCATCGACGCCTTCCTCGACGCATTCCTGGCCGAAGCCATGGATGCCAACGGCCTGGACTATGTTGGCGGCGACGACTTCGGCCTGGTTTGCCTGGCCAAGCGTGGTTCGGTCAGCGAAGAGCAGCGCGCTGCCGTCGAAGCCTGGCTGAAGGGCCGCAGCGAACTGACCAGCATCGAGGTCGGTCCGCTGGTCGACGCCTGGTACCCGGAAAAGCCGATCAACAAGGCCTGATGAACGTAGCGCGGCAGCCCATGGGCTGCCGCGCTGCTTTTCAGCTCTTGTCTTCCCCGCCAGCGTTCGCTGGCCCCGGCAGATTCCCAAGGGTCTGGCGCAGGGTCTGGTCGACCCTGCGCATCTGCCGCAGCACCTGCCGCTTGCGGCGCCTGAGCACCGGCTCGGGCGCATAGCGCGCACAGACTTCCTCTAGTTTTTCACAGGCCAGGATCAATTCCTCGGCCTGGACGATGCGTGCCACCCCGAGAATCTGGTGCGCGACGCTTTTCAGTTGTTGCGGGTCGCCGTGGGTGTCGGTGGCGATGAGCCGTTGCTGGTCATCGGGGCTGCTGCGCAGCAGGGTTTCCAGCAGGCGCCGCAGTTCCTGCGGACAATCGCCGATGATCGGTTGCAGGCCGCTCAGGTCGATCAAGGCCGGCGCCTTGTGCAAGGTTACACCGGCCAGGCGCTGACCCAGGGTGTGCAAGCCGATGGGCTTGAGCAGGCAATCGTCCATGCCGGCCTGCTGGCATTGTTCGCGGACTTCCGGCTGGGCGTTGGCGGTGTAGCCGAGGATGATGCAGGCGGGGCGTTGCCGACGTTTTTCTTCCTCGCGTACGGCCCGGGTGAACTCATAGCCGTTCATGCCGGGCATGTTGCAATCGACGATCAACACATCGAAGCGAGCTTCGCGCCAGAGCGCCAGGGCCTCTTCGCCGTTGTCCAGGCAGTGGTAATGCACGCCGAGGAATTCCAGTTGCTGGGCCACCAGTTGCAGGTTGGCGGGATGGTCGTCCACTACCATGACCCTGAGGTTGGTGCTGGGCATGGGCGGTGCTGCTTCGCCGGGTTGCGCTTCGCTGCTTTCCGGCAGGCTGCGCAGGGGCAGGGTGACGCGGATTTCCGTGCCCTCGCCGGGCTTGCTGAACAGGCTCAGCCTGCCGCCCATCATTTCGCACAGGCTGCGGCTGATCACCAGGCCCAGGCCGGTACCGCTGCGCGCCTGGGCGCTGTCCGGTTCGACCTGGACGAACGGCTGGAACAGGCGCTGCTGGTCTTCCGCCGAGATACCGACGCCGGTATCGCACACCGACAGTTCCAGTTGCAGGTCGTGCCGCCCGTTGTCGCCGCCCTCGGGCAGGCTGGACAGGGCGAGGTCGATCCTGACCTGGCCCCAGGTGGTGAACTTGATGGCGTTGCTGACCAGGTTGGAGAGGATCTGCCTGACCCGCAGCGGGTCGAGCAGTACGTCGCGGTTGGCGCTGCGCGAGATGGTCAGCTTCAGTTCCAGGCCCTTTTCCCGGGCCATGCCGTCGAATACTTCGCCCACCGACTGCACCAGGTGCGCCGGGTTGGCCCGCTCCGGGCTGAGGTTAAGATGACCCGACTCGATGCGCGCGATATCGAGGATATCGCCTATGAGCGCCAGCAGGTCGCGGGCGGAGCGGTAGGCCACCTCGATAGCGGCATGCTCCCTTTGCGGGTCGCCGGTGCGCTTGAGGGCCAGCTCCAGCATGCCGATGAGTGCGTTCATGGGCGTGCGGATTTCATGGCTCATGGTTGCCAGGAACACGCTTTTCGCGCGGTTGGCCGCATCGGCCTGCTCCTTGGCCAGGCGCAGGTCGTGGATCAGTTGGCGGCGTTCGCTGATGTCCAGCCAGCCACCGATGATGCCCTTCACCTCGCCCAGCGAGTCACGGTAGGGCAGGACCCAGTGGTAGATGGTCTGCTCGGTGTCCTTGAGCATCAGCGGGCGATCGACGATCAGCGGCCGGCCCTCGTTCATCACCCGCAGGTAGTCGGCCTGGATCTTGCGCGCATCCTCGGTAACGCCCAGGGGCGCGTCGTGGATCGACTTGCCAAGCACGGCCTCCAGTTCCACGCCGAGGGCCTGCAGATAGCTGTCGTTACAGGTCTGCAGCAGGCCGTGGCGATCGCGTACATAGATGGGATGGGGGTGCCGTTGACCATGGCCCGCATGAATTCGAGCTGGTCGTTGAGCGCCCGCTCGACGGCCTCGCGCTGCTTGATCTGGCGGCGCATCCAGGCATTCCAGGCCAGGGACAGGAGCAATAGGACCATGGTCCCGAGAATGATCTTCAGAATGCTCTGCTGATGGCTTTGCCAGTACGAATACGAGCCGCCGTTATAGCCTCGCCAACGGCTGTTGATGATGCCCATTTCCTCGGGGACGATGCTGGTCAGGGCCTTGTCGAGGATCGATGCCAGTTCCGGGTCGTTGCGTGAGGTAGCCAGGGAGAAGGTCGCCGGTATATCGCTGACAGTGGCACGTATCATCAGGTGGCGCTGGGTAGTGAGGTTGAAGTTGGCATTGATCAGGGCCATGACCATGCCGTCCACCTGTCGAGAGTGCAGCATGCTGGCGGCGGCGGCGGTGTCTTCGGTGGAGACCAGCTGGATGTCCGGGTAACGTTGGCGGATGCCTTCGTTCAGCAGGTTGCCGCGGCTGACGGCCAGGCGCCGGCCTTGCAACGCTTCCAGGGACTGGGGCGCATCCTTGCCGTCGCGGGTGACCAGGACATAGGAGTTTTCCAGGTATGGGCGGCTGATATGCAGCGCCGCTTCCCGTTCGGGGCTGCTGGAAATGGCCGCGATCAGTTCGGCGTGGCCATGTTGCACCTGCTCGATCATGTCGCTGATGCCGTTGCTGCGCTTGATTTCGAAATGCAGGCCGGTGCGCAGGCGGATGAGTTCCAGCAGGTCGGCGGCGATACCCCGCAGATTGCCCGCGCGGTCGAAGAAGGTCAGGGGGGCGGCATGCTCGTCCACCGTGACCCGCACCACCGGATTCTTCGCCAGCCACTGTTCTTCGCTGGGTGACAATTGCAGCTTGCGATCGGTGAGCAGGATGCTGCTGCCCGCGCTCCAGCGCTGGAAAATACTGGCGCGGGTGGTGCTGGTCACGGCTTCGAGGGTCTTGTTGATCAGGGTCAGCAGCACCTGGTTGCCCTGTTGCACGGCAAAGCCGAAGCCGGTGGCTTCGTGCTTGGCGAAATTGGCCATCTTGAGGTTGCGCAGGTGACTCTGGTTCAACAGGTAGTGGGTCGACAGGGTGTCGCCGAGGAAGACGTCGGCCTGGTCGAAGGCGACTGCGTTGAGCGCGTTATGGTAGGAGCTGTAGGTGCGGATGCTGGCGTATGGGTAGGTGGCGCGCACATCGGCCAGCGGCAGATAATGCTCGATCATGCTCAGGCGCAGGTCCTTCAGGCCGGTATCCAAGGGCCGGTTCTCGTTTTCCCGTGTCACCAGGACCGGCTGGTCTTCGGCGTAGGGCTGGGAAAGGGCGACGCCTGGCACGGCGAGATCGTAGCTGTTGGCGCTGCCGAGCAGATCGATCCGACCTGCGACCAGTGCCTGTAGTGCCAGGTCGCGGCTGGCGAAGCGCTTGATCCTCACGGGCAGCCCGAGGGTTGCGCCGAGCAGGCCGGCGTAGTCGGCGGTGACCCCTTCGTAGTCGCGGCCGCTGGCGGTCATGTCGAACGGCGGGTAGTCCGGCGCCGAGATGCCCAGAACCAGTTCGTGCCGGTTATGCAGCCAGGCCTGCTGGGCAGGCGTCAGGGCGATCCGCAAGGGCACCTGGGCGCTGCGGCTGAAGAGTTTGAGCGTGTCGTCCAGCGACGTATTCGCCTGCGCGCGTTCGAGACAGAGCCCGAGCAGCAGGCCGAGCAGGAGCGCCTTGCCAAGCATGCGTGCATTCATACCAGTTCGTTGCGTTTGGCCATTTCGATTAGCTCCACCAGCGAGCGCGCCTTGAGTTTTTGCATCAGGCGTTTCTTGTAGGTACTTACCGTCTTGTTGCTCAGGAACATGCCTTCGGCGATTTCCTTGTTGCTCCGGCCCTGGGCGAAAAGTTGCAGGACCATCAATTCGCGGTCATTGACCGATTTGAAGCGTTCTATTTCCTCGGGGGTTTCAATCTGCTGGCGCAATGGGCTGATGGCTTGGCTGGGAAAATAGTTATATCCGGAAAGTACCGCGCGGATGGCACTTAGCAGTTCGCTCAGGTCTTCCTGTTTGCATACATAGCCGCAGGCGCCGGAGAGCATGCAGCGGATGGCGAACAGCGCCGGCGATTGTGCGGTGAGCACCAGGATCTTCAGCGATAGCGACATGGTATTGAAGCGTGACAGCACTTCCAGGCCGTCCAGGCGGGGAATGCCGATATCGAGGATGACCAGGTCGGGCGGGCTTTCCCGGACCATCTGCATGGCGTCGACCCCGTTATCGGACTCACCGGCGATCCGGTAGCCTTCGTTCTCCAGCAGCATTCGCAGGGCCAGGCGAATGACAGGATGGTCATCGACAATAAAAACAGAGTGCATGCTCAATCTTCCAAAGGAATGCTTGTAGAAGCGGCACCATAGCCCAGATGAGAAGCCCGCACATAAAATGAGTGGGGGTTGGCTTTAATATAGGAATTTTCCTACTTTGTATTTTCTTAATGGCTACAAAGTTGTTTGGGAAGTTTCCACTTTTATGTCGGAAGATAGAGGCAAAGAGCCATGTTGCTATTGTCTAGCGGGGTCCCCAGGGGACCCCGCTGCCTGTCAGATCGGACTTGAACGCCCGGTCATTTCCCGTGCCATCTCGGTGGCGTAGCTGTCGGTCATTCCGGCGATGAAGTCGATCATGCGCAGGAACGCTGCATGCAAGGAGCCGTTCGGGTCCGGCGCGTTGTTACCGAGCAAATCAAGGATACGCCGGTGCTTGAACGACGGAGTACGCCCGCCGTGCTGCTCCAGGGCCGCGCCACAGAAGGCGTTGAGGAGAATTTCCAGGGTGGTGTAGGCGCCGATTTCATGGAGCGTCTTGCGTTTGTCCTGGAAGATTTTCTTGCGCGCGATGTCCTTGGCCTGAAGCACGCAGCGCTTGGCCGGGCCATCCATGTGTTCCACCAGGTCGCCTTGCAGGGTGCCGGCCAGCAAGGCGTCCTGCTGTTCGACGAAGGCCCGCGCGGCGGCATTGGTCAGGTGTTCGATGGCCTTGCCGCGAAGGATCGCCAGCTTGCGCCGCCGTGAGTCCTGCGGGCCGAGCTGACGGTAGGTTTGCGGAAGGTCGTCGCCGACCAGGCCAAGCAGCAGTGCTTCCACTTCCTGGTAATCCAGCAGCTCCATCTCCAGGCCGTCTTCCAGATCGATCAGGGCGTAGCAGATGTCATCCGCCGCTTCCATCAGGTACACAAGTGGATGGCGGGCCCAGCGCTGGTCTTCCAGTTGTGGCAGGCCGAGCTTGCGGGCGATTTGTTCGAGCAGCGGCAGCTCGCTTTGGTAGCAGCCGAACTTGTGCTTCTTGTAGCCAAGGGCGTCGGCGTGACGTGCGGTCCAGGGATATTTCAGGTAGGTGCCAAGGGTGGCGTAGGTCAGCCGGGTGCCGCCGTCGAACTGGTGATATTCCAGTTGGGTCAGCACCCGGAAACCCTGGGCATTGCCTTCGAAGTTAAGGAAGTCGGCGCGTTCGGTAGGGCTCATCGCATCGAGCCAGCCGCGCCCGGCAGCCTGCTGGAACCAGTGGCGGATGGCGTCCTCACCCGAGTGGCCGAAGGGCGGGTTGCCGATGTCATGCGCCAGGCAGGCCGATTGCACCACCATGCCCAGGTCGCTGGGCTCGCACCAGTCGGGCAGGACCTCGCGCAAGGTTTCGCCAACGCGCATGCCCAGCGAGCGGCCCACGCAACTGACTTCCAGCGAGTGGGTCAGGCGGGTGTGGATATGGTCGTTGCTGGTGACCGGGTGAACCTGGGTCTTGCGCCCCAGGCGGCGGAAGGCACCCGAGAAGATGATGCGGTCGTGATCCTTGTGGAACGGGCTGCGGCCCAGTTCCTCGGAGCTGTGCAGGGTTTTGCCGAGGCGTTCGCGGGTAAGCAGGGTGTGCCAGTCCAAGGCCGGGTCTCCATAACAGGGGGCAGGGGCCTAGCTTCCCGTGTTCCAGGGCCGCGCCGCAAGCTCAAAGTCCGGCGGCGTCCACGTCGATCAGTAACAGGCGGCGTCCGCTGTCGAAGAACTGCCCGGCGGTCAGGCAGTACTGGTTGGTCGTGGCATCGCGATAAGTATTGGACAGGATCAGCCGGCGCTCGTCCCAGCCCTCTGCCAGCAGGTGGTAGAAATACGGCCGCCACGACCAGTTGTGCCCCAGGTAGCTGGAGTCGATGTGCCAGCTGTCCTGGCGCCATTCCAGGTTCGGCGTCAACTGGGTGCCGTGGCGATCGCAAAGGAAGAAGCGCAGCAGCCAGGGGTAGGCCTTGAGGTCGGGCAGCTTTTCCAGGGCGGCATTGGCCAGGACCCACTGCTGCAATTGCGGCATCAGTTCCACCAGTTGCTGGCGCCGCTGCATCAGCCTCGCCCGCTCTGCCAGCTTGCCATGCACGTACTGCTCGCGTAGTTGGGCGAAGCGCCCGGCGAAGGTTTGCGCGGGGAAGAAGCCAGGTTCGGCGCCAGCGAAGAGAAAGCCTTGCAGGTAGCGCGCACCGCATTCCAGGGCGAAGTTCAGCTCGGCCTCGGTCTCGACCCCTTCGGCGATGATCACGCAACCGGTTTTCTCGGCCATCTGCGCCAGGGCCTTGACCACTTCGCTGCTGGGGCCGCCCCGGGCCGCCGCCTGGAACAGGCGCATGTCGAGCTTGAGGATATCCGGTTGCAGCGAGAGCACGCGGTCCAGTTGCGAGTAGCCGGCTCCGAAATCGTCGATGGCGACCCGCGCACCGGCCTCCCGGTAGCGCTGCACGACCATCGCCAGACGTTCGCGGTCACCGCCGGTCTCGGTGATCTCGAACACGACCCGGCGCGGATCGATGCCTTGCTGCTGCAACTGGACGAGGCTTGGCAGCGGCTCGCCGGGTTGCAGTTCGCTGACCCAGCGCGGCGAGATATTGAGGCTGAGAAACCAGTCTCCCGGGGCCTGGTGGAATTGTCTGAACGCCTGTTCCCGCAGGGTCCGGTCGAGTTTCAACAAGTCGGCGGAGGGCATGTGCGGATCGTTGAACAGCGGCCCCACCGAGCGCAACTGGCCGTCGCTGCGGCGCAGGCGCCCCAGGGCTTCGACGCCAGCGATACGCCCTGTGGCGGTGTCGATGAACGGCTGGAAACAGGCGAGCGGTTGCTCGTCGGACACGGCGACTCCTTGTTGTTCTTGGACGCGAAAGGGCGGCGGACCGCCCGGTCAACGTTCTGCAAGAATGCCGCCAGTTCCGTTAACGACGATTCGGCGGCTGCTGCATGAACAGGCGAATCAAGGGCAGCAGGCCACTGGCCAGCCTAGTCATGCGCGACAGGTTGCCGCTACGTGCGCCCTTGCCGGTGATGAACCCCAGCAACACCACGGCACCAATGCCCCAGAGCGGCGCATGCTTGATGCCCAGGCCGCCCTGCAGGCCGCTGTGCAGGCTGTCACCCATGCTGCGCAGACGGGTCAGGGGTTGCAGGGCATTACCGGCTTCGTTGCGGATTTCCTGGCGATGCATCTCCATGCGCAGGCGCACCATGGCCTTGCGCAGCTCCCGGCGATCGGAGGTCTTGGGCAGTTCAGGCAGGCTCATGGCAACAGGCGCTCCCGGTCCTTGGCAAGTTCTTCGAGGGTGCCGCGGAACGGCGACAGCTCGTCATGCACCGCGGTTTTCAGGCGTACGGCGCAGAACAGCGCAGCGATGCCGTAGAACACGCACAGGCCGATGATCCCGGCCAGGCGATAGCTGTCCCACAGCAGCACCAGCAGCAGCGCCGACAGCGCGGTCAGCAGGAGCAGGGCGAACACCAGGGCCAGGCCTGCGAAGAGCAGAAGATTGAGGGTGCGGGCCTTCTGTTCCTGCAGTTCGATGCCGAACAGCTCGACATGACCGTGCAGCAGCCCGAGGATCGCCGCGCCGAGGCGCCGCGACGACGAGCCGGGGGATTGGTTTTCCATGGCCAGGCCCTCAGCGCCGACTGGCCAGCAGACCGATCAGGAAGCCCACTCCGGCAGCGATGCCGATGGATTGCCATGGATTGTTCTGCACGTAGTCCTCGGTGCTGGTCAGCGCCGCCTGGCCGCGCTCGCGCAGATCCTGGTTGGTCTGCTGCAGGGTTTCCCGGGCACGCAGCAGGCTGTCGTGGATCTGCGCGCGCAGCTCGTCGGCCTGGTCACCGGCGAGGGTGGCGGTATGTTCAAGGAGTTTCTCGGTGTCGCGCACCAGGGTCTGGAAATCCGACATGAGGATTTCCTGGGCGGTTTGTGCCTGTTTGCTGGCCATACGGTTCTCCATGAAAGGTTGGCAATCGGAATTTCGAGTGCAGGGCGTTGCTGAAGGTTCAGTCAGACGTCGCTGGTACAGCAATTGCTACGCAGTGGTGCGTTTGGCCTGCGGCTTGCGCCTTTTCCGGGCGTCGAGCCGTCTGGCCTGCTGTTCAACCATAACCCAATTCAAGCCAACCCCGGAAAAATCACCTCGCTCGGGTTTTTTCACCCACGGATGGGCGTCCGACTGATCCAGTCTGGTGCGTCATGGATGTCTCTCGAACTGCTTTGGTGCTTTTTTCTTTTTGCAGGCCTGCCGTCTTCATGGAAAATTTGCAAAGCGCAGTGGACTCCCTGGTCCAGGGCTCCAATACCCTGTTCATCCTTCTCGGCGCAGTCATGGTGCTGGCCATGCATGCCGGTTTCGCCTTTCTTGAAGTCGGCACCGTACGCCACAAGAACCAGGTCAACGCACTGTCGAAGATTCTCAGCGACTTCGCCGTCTCGACCCTGGCGTACTTCTTCATCGGCTACTGGCTGTCCTATGGCACGCATTTCCTGCATCCGGCAGCGACCCTCGGTGCCGAGCATGGCTATGGCCTGGTGAAGTTCTTCTTCCTGCTCACCTTCGCGGCGGCCATCCCGGCGATCATCTCCGGAGGTATCGCCGAGCGGGCACGCTTTGCCCCGCAATTGTGCGCAACCTTGCTGATCGTAGCGTTCGTCTATCCGTTCTTCGAAGGCATCGTCTGGAATGGCAACCTTGGGGTGCAGGCCTGGTTGACTGCGGCCTTTGGCGCGCCGTTCCATGACTTCGCCGGCTCCGTGGTGGTGCACGCCATGGGTGGCTGGCTGGCACTGGCGGCGGTGCTGCTGCTGGGCCCGCGCAACGGCCGCTACCGCGAAGGGCGCCTGGTCGCCTTCGCGCCGTCGAACATTCCGTTCCTCGCGTTGGGTTCGTGGATCCTGATCGTCGGCTGGTTCGGCTTCAACGTGATGAGCGCCCAGACCCTGACGGCGGTCAGCGGCCTGGTGGCGGTCAACTCGTTGATGGCCATGGTCGGTGGCACCGTCGCCGCGCTGCTGGTGGGGCGCAATGACCCTGGCTTCCTGCATAACGGACCGCTGGCCGGCCTGGTGGCGATCTGCGCCGGTTCCGACCTGATGCATCCGGTGGGCGCGCTGGTCACCGGGGCGGTGGCGGGTGCCTTGTTCGTCTGGTGCTTCACCGCGACCCAGAACCGCTGGAAGATCGACGACGTGCTGGGTGTCTGGCCATTGCATGGCCTGTGCGGGGTATGGGGCGGGATTGCCTGCGGGATCTTCGGGCAGCAGGTGTTCGGCGGGCTGGGTGGGGTGAGCTTCGTCAGCCAGTTGATTGGTAGTGCCGCTGGCGTGGTAGTGGCCCTGGCTGGCGGGTTCGCAGTGTATGGCCTGATCAAATGCGTGCATGGCCTGCGCCTGAGCCAGGAGCAGGAGTACTACGGCGCCGACCTGTCGATCCACAAGATCGGCGCTACCAGCCAGGACTGAGAAGCTTTCTGAGGGGGCAACACTGAACCTGTGGGAGCTGGCTTGCCAGCGATGACGTCGGTGAGCTCACTACCGCCATCGCTGGCAAGCCAGCTCCCACAGGGGTCAGTGTTGCTCTTTCTTTTAGCGGCCGGCCAGCAGGCGCGCCTCGCTGGTCTTGATCGCACTCAGCGGCCCACAGACCAGTATCGAATCCCCGGCATGCAGGAACGTCCCGGTGTTCAGGGCCAGTTCGGTGCCGTTACGCTGCACCGCCTGCACCTCCACGCCCAGTTGCTCCAGCGCCAGGTCATCCAGGCGCCGCCCGCAGGCATAGGCACTGGATGGCAATTGCACCGCATGCATCAGCACCTTGGGCTGGCCTTCGCTGTCCACCAAGTCGGTCTGCGCGCCCTGGTAGAAACCTTGCAACAGGCGGTAGCGGCTCTGGCGCACTTCCTCGACGGTCTTGCGCACCCGGTCCTCGGGAACGCCGAGCATCACCAGGGCATGGGACGCCAGCATCACGCTGGACTCCAGCACCTCGGGTACCACGGCGCTGGCCCCGGCGGCGCGCAGTTCATCGCGCAGGCTGTCGTCGCGGGTACGCACCAGGATAGGAATCTGCGCGTTGCGCTGGCGTGCGGCCTTGAGTACCTGCATGGCCACGTCGGTATTGTCCACGGCCACCACCAGCAGCCGTGAACGCTCCAGGCCGATGGCTTCGAGCAACTCGCCGCGTCGCGAATCGCCGTAGTGCACGCAGCTCTCGCCGGCCGCCGCCTCCTGCACCCGCACCGGATCATCGTCCAGGGCGATGAAGGGCAACTGTTCGCGGCGCAGGAAGCGGCCGATCGACTGGCCGACCCGACCATAGCCACAGATGATCACGTGCCCCTTGATATCGGCACTCTGCGCTTCGATTTCTTCCAGGTGGACTTCTTCGTTGGGCTTGCGGTGCAGGCGCAGGGCCACGGCCGGTGCAGCGCGCAGGAGCAGGGGCGTGACCAGCATCGAGCAGAAGGTCGCCGCCAGCAGCAATTGGCCCAGTTCGGCGGGGAGCAGGTTGCTTTGCTGCATCTGCGCCATCAGGGCAAAGCAGAACTCGCCGCCCTGGGCCAATGCCAGGCCGCTGCGCCAGGCGGTTTCCGCATCGCTGCCGCGCACTCGCACCAGCGCAGCGACCACCAGGCCCTTGAGCAAAAGCAGGCCGAGGGTCAGGGCAAGGATTTCCAGGCCATTGCTGGCGAACAGGTGCAGGTCGATAAGCATGCCGATGCTGACGAAGAACAGGCCCAGCAGGATGTCGCGGAACGGGCGGATGTCCGCCTCGATCTGATGGCGGTAATTGCTTTCGCCCAGCAGCATGCCGGCGAGGAAGGCGCCCAGGGCCGGCGACAGGCCGAGCAGGTGGGTCAGCCAGGCGGTGAGCAATACGATCACCAGGGCCAGCAGGACGAACAGTTCGGCCGAATGGGAACTGGCGACTTCATGGAACAGCCTCGGCAGCAGCCAGCGGCTGGCCAGCAGCAGGCCGACGAACAGGATCACGGTCTTGCCCAGGGTCAGCGGCAGGGCCCAGTACCAGGCCTGGCTGGATTCACCGGCGAACACCGGGACCAGGGTCAGCAGCAATACCGCCACCACATCCTGGAACAGCAGCACGCCAATGGCGTTCTGCCCGTGACTGCTGAAGATCTCGCCCAGGCTGGTCAACTCCTTGGACACGATGGCCGTGGACGACAAGGCCAGGCCGCCACCGAGCAGCAACGCTGCCGTGCTCGGCATGCCCAGCAACGACAGGGCGCCGGCCAGTGCCAGGCCGCAGAACACCACCTGCAGGCTGCCCAGGCCGAACACCACCTTGCGCAAGGCCAGCATCTTCGAGAGGGAAAATTCCAGGCCGAGGGAAAACAGCAGGAAGACCACGCCCATTTCCGCCAGGTCAGGCAGTTCCTCGCTTTCGTTGACCCAGTCCAGCGCCGTAGGGCCGACGAACAGTCCGACGCACAGATAGCCGAGAACCGGTGGCAACTGCAGGCGCCTGAACACCGCGATGACGACCAGCGACGACGCCAGGATGATCAGCAGATTTGCGAACACACCACATACTCCCTGTAAAAACGGCAAAAAACGTCTAGCGTACGGCAAACCCGAGCCAGGCCCCTTGATCCTGGTCAGGTCGTCGCGTTGCGCGCATGCCTGCCTCGACGGACCCGGGGGTGCCCCTAGAATGAACCTCCCGTTCATTTTGTATCGGTAATTTTCAATGCTTCCTGAATGCCAATTGTTCGGCACCCTGGGTTGCCACCTGTGCGAAGTGGCCGAAGCGCTGCTCATGCCGCTGGTGGAGCATGGCCTGCTGGTGGAGCTGGTGGATATCGCCGACGATCAGCTGCTGTTCGAACGTTACGGTTTGCGCATCCCGGTGTTGCGGCGCTGCGACACCGGTGCGGAACTGGACTGGCCGTTCGACGTCGACCAGGTGGTGGCTTTCCTCGGGTAGGTCAACGTTTCACATTTTGATGCACAAGGACGCATGCAATCGTCATCGTGGCGGTTGGAGAATCCGCTGGCACCGGCCGTGGTGGCCGCTGCGGATTTTTCAGCCAAGGAGTGGCATGCATGTTCCTCACCCCCCATTTCACCCTCGCCGAAATGACGGCCTCGCAGGTCGCCAACCGGGCGGGGCTCGACAACAATCCCGACAGCCAGGTGATCGCCAACCTGGTCCGGTTGTGCCAGACCCTCGAGTCGGTACGCAGCCTGATCGGCCAGCCGGTCCTGATCACCAGCGGCTATCGCAGCGAAGCCTTGAACCGGCAGATCGGCGGTTCGGGGGCCAGCGCCCATATTCGTGGGCTGGCAGCCGACATCATGGCCGTCAGCCTTTCGCCCCGCGAGCTGGCCCTGCGGATCATGGACAGCAACCTGGACTTCGACCAGTTGATCCTGGAATTCGACGGCTGGGTCCATCTGGGCCTGGCCGAACACAAGCTCCGCCGCCAGGTGCTGACCATTCGCAAGGGCACCGGCTACCTGCCGGGCTTGCAATGATTCGTTACGTCAATTGACGTTCAACCCGCTCGCCTCCTATGCTGTACATAAATACAGTATGCGGGGCGGGCAGCTTCATGCCCGGAGAAACATGATGGTCAACGTCGAACAACTCAAAGCCAGCGTCAATGCCATGTCCGTCGACCAGGTGCGCGGGGCCGTGGCGGAACTGCGTCTGGAAGGCCTGGTCACCGACGACCGTACGCCATTCGGCAAGGTTCACTTCAACACCTGCTTCGCCGAGATCGAAGCCCTGTTCCAGCGCGCCGGTTTTCACCGGCCGCTGGATGTGGTGGGCTTCGACGGCCAGGCCTATGCCTTGTACGACGCCGGCCGCTGGGAGGCAGTCGATGTGTTGCGCTGGTTGAAGGCGGCCTGCGACACGGCGTCGGTCTAGGCTGGCTGAAGCTGCAGGCATGCCGGATAATGCCCGGCCCCCAGCTTGCGAGGCTTCCCATGAGCGTTGTTTTCGATCCGGCCAGCCAGCAGGCCAGTACGGTCTGCCTGCCGCCGGGCAATTGGTCCACTGTGCTGGACTGTCTTTGCGAGCACTTCAAGGCGATCGGGCGCGAGGTCTGGCTTGATCGTTTCGCACGCGGCCGGGTGCTGGATGCCCAAGGCCAGCCGATCGCGGTCGATCATCCTTATCGCGTGGGGCTGCGTATCCATTACTTTCGCGAAGTGCCCAACGAAAAACCCATTCCGGTGCTGGAGGCTATCCTGCACGTGGATGAGCATCTGGTGGTCGCCGACAAGCCGCACTTCCTGCCAGTAACCCCGACCGGCGAGTATGTCGAGCAGACCTTGCTGCGCCGCCTGATCCGCCGTCTCGACAACCCTCACCTGGTGCCGCTGCACCGTATCGACCGGCATACCGCCGGGCTGGTGCTGTTTTCCGCCAATCCGCAAAGCCGCTCGGCGTATCAGCAGCTGTTCCCGACCCGACGCATCGACAAACAGTACCAGGCCATTGCACCGGCCTTGCCCGGCTTGGATTTTCCATTGGTGCACAAGAGTCGCATGGCCAACGGCGAACCATTTTTCCGCATGCAGGAAGTGCCGGGGGCGAGCAACAGCGAGACCCATGCCGAGGTACTGGAGAAGCAGGGTGGCCTGTGGCGCTACGGTCTGTCGCCGGTGACCGGCAAGACCCACCAGCTGCGCGTGCATATGGCGGCGCTGGGGGCGCCGATCTGCAACGATCCGTTCTATCCCGAGGTAGTGCAGGGCGAGGATGATTATTCGAAACCGTTGAAGCTGCTGGCGCGAAGCCTGAGGTTCGAGGATCCGTTGACGGGACAGGAACGCTATTTCGAGAGTCGCTTGAGGCTTGATTGGTGAGGTGGCCTTGAGGGCCTCATCGCTGGCAAGCCAGCTCCCACAGGGATTGCATGCACCGCAGGACCTGTGGGAGCTGGCTTGCCAGCGATGAGGCCCGAAAGCCCAACAAAACGGCCCGGAAGCTAAGCACTTCCGGGCCTTTCGCATTTCCAGCAACGATCAGCGGTTGAACCGCTCCACCAGCGAGTACTGCGTGGTCGCCGTATGGGTCAGTTCCTCACTGAGCTGCGCCGAGTGCTGAGCCTGCTCCGAGGTCTGGTCGGCCAGCGCCGCGATGGTACTGATGTTGCGGCTGATTTCCTCGGCCACCGAGGTCTGCTGCTCGGTCGCTGCGGCAATCTGGGTTGCCATGTCGGTGATGTTGGCCACCGCTTCGCTGATGCCCACCAGTGCCTCGTCGGCTTCCATCACCCGTTGCACGCCTTCTTCGGCCTGGCGATGCCCGGCTTCCATGGTCTGCACCGCATTCGAGGCGGTTTGCTGCAGCTTGGCGATCAGGCTATGGATCTGCCCGGTGGATTCGCTGGTGCGCTGGGCCAACTGACGGACCTCGTCAGCCACCACGGCGAAGCCACGGCCCATTTCTCCGGCCCGGGCCGCTTCGATGGCGGCGTTGAGGGCCAGCAGGTTGGTCTGGTCGGCAATGCCCTTGATCACATCGACCACGCCACCGATCTCATCGCTGTCGCGAGCGAGCTGGGTGACGGTCTGCCCGGTTTCGCCGACGGCAGTGGACAGGCGCTGGATCGCGTCGCGGGTTTCCCCGGCGATGTTGCGCCCGCGATCGGTCAGGCGGTTGGCGGCCTGGGTCGCATCGGCGGCACGTTGCACATGGTTGGCCACTTCCTGGGTGGTGGCGGCCATCTGGTTGACGGCAGCGGCGACCTGCTCGGTTTCCACGCGCTGGCGTTCCAGGCCCGAGGAACTGTTGTGGGCCAGTGCGTCGGACTGACGAGCCTGCTCGTTGAGGTGCTCGGCGGTGTCCTGCAGGCGGGTCAGGCAGGTCTTCAGGCGTGCATCCTGGCTGAGCATGGCCATTTCCAGGCGCGCCTGGACGCCGCGGCTGTCGGTGTACATCTGCGCGATCAGCGGGTCGGAGGTGGTCTGTTCGGCCAGGCGCAGCAGGCGCTTGAGGCCGCGCTGCTGCCAGCCCAGGCCGAGCAGGCCCAGGGGTACGGAGAGCGCGGCGGCGAGGGCGAAGCCCCAGGAGTGGCCGAGCCAGATACCGATCAGGAAGCCAATCTGGCTGATCATGATGAACGGCAGCCAGTCCTGCAGCACCGGCAGCCACTTGTCGCGCCGCGGGATGGCCGACTTGCCGTCATTGATGCGTTTGTACAGGGCTTCGGCGCGGCGAACCTGCTCGGCGGTCGGCTTGACCCGCACCGACTCGTAGCCCACCACCTGGTTGTTCTCGAAGATCGGCGTGACGTAGGCGTTGACCCAGTAGTGATCACCGGACTTGCAGCGGTTCTTGACGATACCCATCCACGGCAGGCCCTGCTTCAGGGTTGCCCACATGTGGGCGAACACCGCCGACGGCACATCCGGGTGGCGCACCAGGTTATGCGGTGCGCGCATCAGTTCCTCGCGGGAAAAACCGCTGATCTCGATGAACGCATCGTTGCAATAGGTAATGACACCCTTGGCATCGGTAGTCGAAATCAACCGCTGTTGGGCAGGGAAAGTCCGTTCTCTCTGGGTAATCGGTTGGTTGTTGCGCATAAGCTGTTCAATCCGCAAGGCTTTCGTGGGTTATCGGCGGCCCTACGAAATTATTGAATGAATATTTGACTTACGTTGATCTCGCTCAATGAAAACCAGGTGCGCCTGGGTTAAGCGAAGTCTTCACGTTCATGAAATTTGCGCGCATTCTTTCACATTTTCGCAACATAAGTCAGAGCATTCAGCTTCGGCTGCGGTGATGGCGTTCTGGTCATCTGGTTTTGTGTTGTGGCTGATGGCCTCATCGCTGGCAAGCCAGCTCCCACAGGGATCTGTGGGAGCTGGCTTGCCAGCGATGGCTTTTGTGCGATCACCGCCCGATCATCTGCCGCAACACATAATGCAGAATCCCGCCGGCCTTGAAGTACTCCACCTCATTCAAGGTATCGATCCGGCACAGCACGGCGATTTCCTCGACGCTGCCGTCCTCCCGGGTGATCCGCAGGTTCAGGCTCATGTGCGGCTCGATCTTCACCCCATCCAGCCCGAGGATGTCGATCTTCTCCCGCCCGGTCAGCCCTAGTTGCTTGCGATCCTGCCCGGCGCTGAACTGCAGGGGCAGCACGCCCATGCCCACCAGGTTCGAGCGGTGGATGCGCTCGAAGCTTTCCGCCAGCACCGCCTTGATGCCCAGCAGGTTGGTGCCCTTGGCCGCCCAGTCGCGACTCGATCCGGTGCCGTATTCCTGCCCGGCGATCACCACCAGCGGCGTGCCTTCGTCGCGATAACGCATGGCCGCATCGTAGATCGCCAGCTTCTCGCCAGTGGGCACGTGCAGGGTATTGCCACCTTCTTCGCCACCGAGCATTTCGTTGCGGATGCGGATGTTGGCGAAGGTGCCGCGCATCATCACTTCGTGGTTGCCACGCCGCGAACCGTAGGAGTTGAAGTCCTTCGGTTCCACGCCCTTGTCGCGCAGGTAGCGCCCGGCCGGACTGTCGGCCTTGATGTTGCCGGCGGGGGAGATATGGTCGGTGGTCACCGAATCACCGAGCAGGGCGAGGATCCGCGCGCCGTGCACGTCCGCGATCTTCGGCGGCGGGCCGGAAATGCCGTCGAAGAACGGCGGATGCTGGATGTAGGTGGAGTCGTCCTGCCAGACGTAGGTCGCCGCTTGCGGCACCTCGATGGCTTGCCACTGTTCATCCCCGGCGAATACCTCGGCGTATTCCTTGTGGAACATCCGCGTGTCCACCTGGGCCACCGCCGCCGCGATTTCCTGCTGGCTCGGCCAGATATCCCGCAGGTACACCGGCTGGCCATTGGCGTCCCGGCCCAACGGGTCGTTGCTCAGGTCAATGCGCACCGTGCCGGCCAGGGCGTAGGCCACCACCAGCGGCGGCGACGCCAGCCAGTTGGTCTTGACCAGCGGGTGCACCCGTCCCTCGAAGTTGCGATTGCCGGACAGCACCGAGGCCACCACCAGGTCGGCCCTGGCGATGGCGGCCTCGATCGGATCGGCCAGCGGACCGGAGTTGCCGATGCAGGTGGTGCAGCCGTAGCCGACCAGGTCGAAACCCAATTGGTCCAGATAGGGCGTCAGGCCCGCTGCCTGGTAATAGTCGGTAACCACCTTCGAGCCCGGTGCGAGGGAGCTTTTCACCCAGGGTTTGCGCTGCAGGCCTTTTTCCACGGCCTTCTTCGCCAGCAGGCCGGCGGCCATCATCACGCTAGGGTTGGAGGTGTTGGTGCAGGAGGTAATGGCGGCGATCACCACGGCGCCGTCCTTCAATGTGTGTTCCTCGCCGTCCAGGCCGAGGCGGATCTCGCCGCTGCCCTCGGCGTTGGCCTTGCGCACGTTGAGCCCGAGGAAGTCATCGAAGGCCTTGCCCACGCCGGGCAGGGCGACGCGGTCCTGCGGGCGTTTCGGCCCGGCGAGGCTGGCCTGGACCTCACCCATGTCCAGCGCCAGGCTGTCGCTGAACAGCGGCTCCTGGCCCGGCTCGCGCCACAGGCCCTGGGCCTTGCAATAGGCTTCGACCAGTTCGACGGTTTCCGTCGGTCGGCCCGAGAGGCGCAGGTAATCAAGGGTGACGTCGTCCACCGGGAAGAAGCCGCAGGTGGCGCCGTATTCCGGGGCCATGTTGGCCAGGGTGGCGCGGTCGGCCAGGGGCAGGGTGGCCAGGCCATCGCCGTAGAATTCGACGAACTTGCCGACCACGCCCTTCTTGCGCAGCATCTGCGTCACCGTCAGCACCAGGTCGGTGGCGGTGATGCCTTCGCGCAGCTTGCCGGTGAGCTTGAAGCCGATCACCTCGGGGATCAGCATCGATACCGGCTGGCCGAGCATGGCGGCCTCGGCCTCGATGCCGCCGACGCCCCAGCCGAGTACGCCGAGGCCGTTGATCATGGTGGTATGCGAGTCGGTACCGACCAGGGTGTCAGGGAAGGCGTAGGTGCGCCCGTCTTCCTCGCGGGTCCAGACGGTACGACCGAGGTATTCCAGGTTGACCTGGTGGCAGATGCCGGTGCCCGGCGGCACCACGCGGAAGTTGTCGAAGGCATTCTGCCCCCAGCGCAGGAAGGCATAGCGTTCGCCGTTGCGCTGCATTTCGATATCGACGTTTTCGCCGAAGGCGGCGGGGCTGGCGTAGCGGTCGACCATCACCGAATGGTCGATCACCAGGTCCACCGGCGACAGCGGGTTGATCCGCTGTGGATCGCCGCCGGCCCGGGCCATGGCGGCGCGCATGGCGGCCAGGTCGACCACCGCCGGTACGCCGGTGAAGTCCTGCATCAGGACCCGGGCCGGACGGTACTGGATCTCGCGGTCGGAGCTGCGCTCCTTGAGCCAGTCGGCCAGGGCCTTGAGGTCGGCGCCGGTGACGGTTTCGCCGTCTTCCCAGCGCAGCAGGTTTTCCAGCAGCACCTTGAGCGACATCGGCAGCCGGCCCAGGTCGCCGAGGGCCTTCGCCGCCTCGGGCAGGCTGTAGTAGTGGTATTCGCGGCCGCTTACGGCCAGGGTCTTGAGGGTTTTCAGGCTGTCGAGCGAGGACATTGACCAACTCCTTCTGTGCCGGTGAGCGGCTGCCTTCCTTGCTGTTGCCGCTGCACCGCCTCTTTCTGGGTCCGCACGGCACGGACCTGGCTAAGCGGTCAGGGTAGCCCTGTTTGGCGCGCCTGACCAAGTACTGGACCGGCGGGGCGTGTCGCCAGTTCCGAAAGTCCTTTATCATTCGCCGATTTTCCACCGGGGCGCAGCCGTCCCCGTCCGGAGTGAGTGATGAATACCCTGTTCCTGCATTGCCGGCCCGGTTTCGAGAGCGAGGTCTGTTCCGAAATCAGCGAGCACGCCGCGTTGCTCGGCGTTGCCGGTTATGCCAAGGCCAAGCCGCAGACCGCCTGCGCCGAGTTCATCTGCAACGACGCCGAAGGCGCTGCGCAGATCATGGGCGCGCTGCGTTTCAAGCAGTTGATCTTCCCGCGCCAGTGGGCCCGGGGCAGCTTCGTCGAATTGCCGGAAAGCGATCGCATCAGCGTGCTGCTGGAGTACCTGGCCGACTATCCGGTGGCCGGCAGCCTGTGGCTGGAGGTCATGGACAGCAATGACGGCAAGGAACTGTCCACCTTCTGCCGCAAGTTCGAGGTGCCGCTGCGCAAGGCCCTGGTCAAGGCCGGGCGCCTGGTGGAAAACGGCCCGGGTCCGCGCCTGCTGCTGACCTTCATCAGTGGCCGGCGGGTGTTCCTTGGCCTGGCCGATGCGGACAACTCGGCCATGTGGCCCATGGGTATCCCGCGCCTTAAGTTCCCCCGCGAGGCGCCGAGCCGTTCGACCCTGAAGCTGGAAGAGGCGTGGCACCATTTCATTCCTCGCGAGCAGTGGGAGCAGCGCCTTGGCGATGACATGACCGGCGTTGACCTGGGCGCCGCTCCGGGCGGCTGGACCTACCAGCTGGTCAGGCGCGGCATGCTGGTGACCGCCATCGATAACGGCCCCATGGCTGAAAGCCTGATGGATACCGGCCTGGTGCAGCACCTGATGGTCGATGGCTTTACCTGGAAGCCGAAGCAGATGGTCGACTGGATGGTGTGCGATATCGTCGAGAAGCCGGCACGTACCGCGTCGATGATCGAAGAATGGCTGGGCGACGGGCATTGCCGCGAGGCGGTGGTCAACCTCAAGCTGCCGATGAAGCAACGTTATGCCGAGGTGCGGCGCCTGCTGGAGCGCATCGAGGAGGGCTTCAAGGCACGCAAGGTCAAGGTCTCCATCGGTTGCAAGCAGCTTTATCACGACCGCGAGGAAGTGACCTGCCACCTGCGCCGCCTCGACATCAAGCCTCGCTGACTTTTCGCTTACGGAGTGCTCCACATGACCGATTTCACCCCTGACGCCGTGCTCGACGCCACCGGCCTGAACTGTCCCGAGCCGGTGATGATGCTGCATCAATACGTGCGCGACCTGGGCGCCGGCGGCCTGCTCAAGGTCATCGCCACCGATCCCTCCACCCGCCGCGACATTCCCAAGTTCTGCGTGTTCCTCGGGCACGAGCTGGTGCAGCAGGAAGAAGAGGGCGGCACCTACCTTTACTGGATTCGCAAGAAGCTCGACTGAGCTACAGCTGTTACACCTCTGTTTCCTCCGGTGACGCCCGCACCGCCAGCGTGCATGGATTGGGTGCAAGCCTTTTGGCTGCATCCTTTACCGGGCGGTCTCTCTCCTGGGTTCTCTGTATCCGGCATACAGGTTGCTAGCGAAACGCTATCACCCTGGGCGCCTGCAGAAACGTTTGCGCTCAAGGGTACCCCTATGCGCAGGAGTGAGTCATGAATCGTCTGTTGTCACCGGGTGCGCGTCTGTTGGGGCGTTTCGGCTTCGCGCGCAAGTTCCAGTTGCTGTTTCTGCTGTTCATGTTGCCGCTGCTGTTCAGCCTGGGGCTGATCGGCATGGATTACCGGGCCCGGCTGGCGGTGATCGCCGGCGAGCAGTCCGGGGTGCGCCAGTTGCGGGTGCTCGACGAGCTGGAACGCGAGCTGTCGGCCCAGCGCTATCGGGCCGCGCGCTGGAAAGCCGTGGATATCCTGCGCGAGCCGACTGCCGAGGCGCGCCAGTTGATGGGCGAGATCGACGCGGCGCTGCCGCGTATCGATCAATCGCTGAAGAACCTCAAGGTCGCTCTGGTCGATGAGAAGGCCGGCGCCGACGCCCTGGCCCGCTACGACACCCTGCAAGGCTCGGTGTCCGGCCTGGACAGCCAGTCCCTGCGCGGGATCGGCTGGTGGCCGGACGGCTACGAGCGCTTCACCGCGAGCATCGGCCATCTGCAAGCCTTGCGCGAACAGATCGCCATGGACAGCGGGCTGATTCTCGACCCCTGGCTGGAAACCTACCTGTTGATGCAGCTCTCGACCCAGCAGGCGCCCGAACTGATCGAGCGCATCGGACGCATGGCGAGCATCGGCCAGACCTCGGTGGTTTCCGGCCAGTTCAGCCTGCAAAGCCGCCTGCAGATGCGCGATTTGCGCAGCCGTATCGGCGATGCCCGCGAGCAGATGGTCAAGACCGCCGCTGCCCTGCAAACCCGGCTGCCGCCCGAGCTGCAGGGCTGGAGCACGCGCTACGGGGAGGGCATCAAGGCGCTCGATGCCGAACTGGCGGTGCTGGATGACGGCGTGTTCGGTGGCGCTATCAAACTCAAGCCGGCCGACTTCGAAGCCAGCATCGGCCGCTTGCTGGACGACATGTCCGGCCTGCGCGGGCAGTCATTGCAGTCGCTGCATGAGCGGCTGGACTACTACCACGCCAAGTCCAATCGCGAGTTCATTCCGGTGGGCGCGACCATCGGCCTGTTGCTGCTGCTGGCGTTGTACCTGTTCGCCTGCCTGCAGGCTTCGATCCGCCGTAGCGCCAGCGGTATCACCACCCTGGCCGAGTCCTTGCGCGACGGCAACCTGTGCGTCGAAGTCTCGGTGCAGGGGCGCGACGAGCTGGCGGCGATCAGCCAGGCGCTGAACGTCGCCGTGGTGCAATTGCGTGCCAGCCTGCTCGGGGTCAACCACGAAACCCGGCAACTGGGCTCGGCGGTACAGACCCTGAACGTCCAGGCCAACGGCACCTTGCAGGATGTCGAGCGCCAGCAACAGCAGATCAGCCAGATCGCTGCGGCTGCCACGCAACTGGCGGCCACTTCCCAGGAAGTCGCCAGAAGCTGCGAGCATGCCTCCGACAGCGCCCGGCAGACCCGGCGCATCGCCGAAGACAGCAGCCGGGACAGCCAGCGCACCACCGACAGCATCCAGCAGCTCAATCGCCGCCTGACCGATACCGCCGAGGCGTTGGGGCGGGTCAGCGAGCAGGGGCAGCAGATCCAGTCGGTGGTGGATGCCATTCGCGGCATTGCCGAGCAGACCAACCTGCTGGCGCTCAACGCTGCCATAGAGGCAGCGCGGGCCGGGGAGCAGGGGCGCGGGTTCGCAGTGGTGGCCGATGAAGTGCGCAGCCTGTCCCAGCGCACCCAGGCCTCCACGGCGCAGATCGCCGGCACGGTGGACAGTTTGCGCGCCACCGTGACCCAGGCGGTCAGCCTGATGGAGCTGGCCTGTGGCCAGGCCGTACAGGACGCGCAGTCGGTGACCGGGCTGGGCGAGCGCCTGGGGCAGATCGCCGGGGCGGTGCAGGGCGTCACCGATACCCTGGCGCAGATCCTCACGGCGGTCGAGGAGCAGACCGGCACCGCCGATGAAGTCAGTGGCAGCATCCAGCAGGTCGACCAGGCCGCCGGACGTTTGCTGGACGGTGCGCGGGCGGTGAACCAGGCCGCGGACACCCTCAGCCAGGGCAGCCGCGCGCTCAACGACAACACGGCGCGCTTCAACCTGGGATAAGCATGCTCCTTTGAGGGGACGGTGCAGACAGCGCTTGGTCATTGTCCTGTGCAGCCCCTACACTGCAGCCCCTCACAGGAGTCCCGCCCATGCTGATCGTTGCCGACGAAAACATCCCCCTGCTCGATGCCTTCTTTGCCGGTTTCGGCGAGATCCGGCGTTATCCGGGGCGGGCCATCGACCGTGACTGCGTGCGCGATGCCGATGTGCTGCTGGTCCGTTCGGTAACCCGGGTCGACCGCGCCTTGCTGGAAGGCAGCCAGGTGCGCTTCGTCGGCACCTGCACCATTGGCACCGATCACCTGGACCTCGGCTATTTCGCCGAGGCCGGCATCCACTGGTCCAGTGCGCCGGGCTGCAACGCCCGCGGGGTGGTGGACTACGTGCTAAGCAGCCTGCTGACCCTGGCCGAGCTGGACGGCGCCGACCTTTCGCAGCGGACCTATGGCGTGGTCGGCGCGGGCGAGGTCGGTGGTCGCCTGGTCCAGGTGCTGCGCGGCCTGGGCTGGAAGGTGCTGGTCTGCGATCCGCCACGGCAGGCGGCGGAGGGCGGGGATTATGTGGCGCTGGAGCGGATCCTGGCCGAGTGCGATGTGATCAGCCTGCACACCCCTCTGACCCGCGCCGGCGAGCAGCCGACCTGGCATCTGTTCGATCGCCAGCGCCTGGCCCGGCTGCGCCCGGGCGCCTGGCTGATCAACGCCGCCCGTGGCCCGGTGATCGACAACACCGCCCTGCGCGAGCTGCTGCTGGAGCGCGAAGACGTGCTGGCGGTACTGGATGTCTGGGAGGAGGAACCGCTGGTGGATGTGGAGCTGGCCGACCTGTGCGTGATCGCCACCCCGCATATCGCCGGCTACAGTCTCGACGGCAAGCAGCGTGGTACCGCGCAGATCTACCAGGCGTATTGCGCCTGGCGCGGCGAGCCGGAGCAGGTGCAGCTCGCCGACCTGCTGCCCGCTCCCTGGCTGGCCCGGGTCGAGCTGCAGGCCGATACCGACCCGGCCTGGGCCCTGGCGACGCTGTGCCGTGCGGTGTATGACCCGCGCCGGGACGACGCGGACTTTCGCCGCAGCCTGGGCAATGACCCGGTGGCGCAGAAGCTGGCGTTCGATCTGTTGCGCAAGGGCTATCCGGTGCGGCGCGAGATCGAGGGATTGAAGGTTCGGGCTGAAGGGCAGGAGGTTCGGAAGGTGGCGGCGGCGCTGGGGTGTGTGGTCGAGGGCTGATCGCTTTGCCGGCCCTCAGGGCCTCATCGCGGGTAAACCCGCTCCTACAGGGTTCGCGGGGACCTGCGGGCAATAAAAAACCCGGCACCAGGGCCGGGTTTCGAATAGGCGAGGGTCTCAGCCCTTCTTCACCGGGTTGACCCGGCTGTTATCCAGCTCGCGGCAGGCCTGCTGGATCATCTGTTCGGTGATCGGGATCTCGCGGCCTTGCGCGTCGATGACCGAACCGAATGCCGGCACAGGCTGGGCCGGGCGTTGTTGGGTGTTGCTGCTTTGCTGCAAGCTCATTTCCTGTCTCCTCCTCAGGGTGGCTAAGCCCAGATTAATCACGCGTGATGACCAGGCTGTGACAACTCCTTTTCGCTGTCTCATCATGCGAACCGACAGTCCAACAGAAAGTTCCTTCAAGAACCAGCGCTACTTTAGACCGATGCGGTCTAAGGTCCTTCCCGACTCGTTGTAATTACCTACGGCAGCCGTCCACATGTTCGATCCGCTTTCTTCCCGCCAGCGCCGGGCCCTGCACCTGGCCTGGCGTTTCGTGCGTCCGTACCGCAGGCAGGCGCTGCTGGCCCTGCTGGCCCTGGTGGTCACCGCCGGCATTACCTTGTCGATGGGGCAGGGCATCCGCCTGTTGGTAAACCAGGGCTTCGTGACCCGCTCGCCCGACTTGCTGGGCCAGTCCATCGCCTTGTTCATGGCCCTGGTGCTGGCCCTGGCGGTGGGCACCTTTAGCCGTTTCTACCTGGTCTCCTGGATCGGTGAGCGGGTGGTGGCCGATATCCGTCGGCAGGTGTTCGATCATCTGCTTGGCCTGCATCCCGGCTTTTTCGAGCACAACCGTAGCTCGGAGATCCAGTCGCGGCTGACTGCCGACACCACGCTGCTGCAATCGGTGATCGGTTCGTCGCTGTCGCTGTTCCTGCGCAATGTGCTGATGGTGGTGGGCGGCATCATCCTGCTGTTCGTCACCAATCCGAAGCTAACCAGTATCGTGGTCCTGGCCCTGCCGCTGGTGCTGGCGCCGATCCTGGTGTTCGGCCGGCGCGTACGCAGCCTGTCGCGGCAAAGCCAGGACCGCATTGCCGATGTCGGCAGCTACGTCGCCGAGACCCTCGGCCAGATCAAGACGGTACAGGCCTATAACCACCAGGCACAGGACCGCCAGCGCTTCGGCGAAACCGTCGAGGCGGCCTTCGCCACGGCGCGCAAGCGCATTGTCCAGCGCGCCTGGTTGATTACCCTGGTGATCGTACTGGTGCTCGGGGCGGTGGGCGTGATGCTGTGGGTCGGTGGCATGGACGTGATCGCCGGGCGCATCTCCGGTGGCGACCTGGCGGCCTTCGTTTTCTATAGCCTGATCGTTGGCAGTGCCTTCGGCACCGTCAGCGAAGTGATCGGCGAGCTGCAACGTGCTGCCGGTGCGGCCGAGAGGATTGCCGAACTGCTCGCGGCTCGCAGCGAGATCCTTGCGCCGGTCGACGGTGGGGTGAGGCTGCCCGAGCGGGTTCGCGGCGAACTGCAGTTGCAAGGCGTGCGCTTCGCCTATCCGACGCGCCCCGATCGTCCGGCCATCGACGGACTGGATCTGCGCATCGAGCCCGGACAGACACTCGCCCTGGTCGGGCCATCGGGTGCGGGCAAGTCGACCCTGTTCGACCTGCTGCTGCGCTTCCACGACCCGCAGGAGGGCCGCATTCTCCTCGACGGCCAGCCCCTGACCACGCTTGATCCCTTGGATCTGCGCCGGCACTTCGCCCTGGTGGCGCAGAACCCTGCGCTGTTCTTCGGCACGGTCGAGGACAACATCCGCTACGGCCGTGCCGATGCCAGCTTCGCCCAGGTCGAGGCCGCCGCCCGCAGTGCCCATGCCCATGAGTTCATCCTGCAATTGCCCGACGGCTACCAGACGCACCTGGGCGACGCCGGCCTCGGCCTCTCCGGCGGTCAGCGCCAGCGCCTGGCAATTGCCCGGGCCTTGCTGGTGGACGCGCCCATCCTGCTGCTCGACGAAGCCACCAGCGCCCTCGATGCTCAGAGCGAACACCTGGTCCAGCAAGCGCTGCCAAACCTGATGGCAGGGCGTACCACGCTGGTCATCACTCACCGCCTGGCGACGGTGCAGCACGCCGATCGCATCGCGGTGATCGATGGGGGAAAATTGGTAGCGATTGGCAGCCATCGGCAATTGATCGCGGAAAACCCGCTCTATGCCCGGCTGGCAGCGTTGCAGTTCGGTCCGCAGTAGAAGGGGCTTACGCCAGATGCAGGGGGAAATCCGCCACTCTGGGGTTATACAGCGACGAATCATGGCGGAAAACCGCCAGACAAACCGCCCAATATGGGGTGCGACCATGCGCCTCGCCTATTGGCCGTTGGTCGCGGGAAAGTTGGCCCGCTTCGTGCTTTGTGAGGCGCCGGCGCGGGCCAAGTCCCCGCTTTACAAGACCATGGGCTGCCAGTGCAGCCACGGCATCAGACCGCACCCCGCTTCCAGATACCCCAGCCACCACCGAGTGAGCACAACGATAAAACCAGGGCGTGCACCCGGGCGCGGCGGTCCAGCCAACACCTTCACTTCAATTGGATGAATTATGAAAAAAGTCCTTTTGGCGCTCCTGTGCCTGGGCGTCATTGGTTGCTCCAAGCCCAGTGAACCGGAAAAGACCGTCGACGTGCTGCTGATCGGTGGCGGCATCATGAGTGCCAGCCTCGGCACCTACCTGCACGAGCTGCAACCTGACTGGTCGATCAATATCTACGAGCGCATGGACCAGGTTGCCGAAGAAAGCTCCAACGCCTGGAACAACGCCGGTACCGGCCACTCCGCCTTCTGCGAGCTGAACTACACCAGCGAAGCCGCCGACGGCACCATGGATATCAGCAAGGCCGTGGGCATCAACGAACAGTTCGAGATCTCCAAGCAGTTCTGGTCCTACCAGGTCGAGCAGAAGGTCCTGAACAACCCGGGCTCGTTCATCAACAACGTGCCGCACATGAGCTTCGTCTGGGGCGACAAGAACGTCGAGTTCCTGCGCAAGCGCCACGCCGCCCTGCAGCACAGCTCGCTGTTCCGCGGCATGGAGTACTCCGAGGACCATGCACAGATCGCCAAGTGGGTGCCGATCGTCATGGAAGGCCGTGCTGCCGACCAGAAAGTCGCCGCGACCCGCATGAGCATCGGTACCGACGTCAACTTCGGCGAGATCACCCGCCAACTGGTGGGTTCGCTGACCAAGAGCGACAAGGTCAGCCTGAACCTGCGTCACGAAGTCCGCGATATCAAGCGCAACGCCGACAACACCTGGACCGTCGTGGTCGCCGACCTCGGCAACAAGGGCGTGGAAACCAGCGTCAAGGCGAAGTTCGTGTTCATCGGTGCCGGTGGTGGCGCCCTGAAATTGCTGCAGAAGTCCGGCATTCCGGAAGCTGACGGCTACGCCGGGTTCCCGGTGGGCGGCCAGTTCCTGATGACCGACAACCAGGACATCGTTTCCCGGCACAAGGCCAAGCTGTACGGCAAGGCGTCGGTCGGCGCGCCGCCGATGTCGGTGCCGCACCTCGACACGCGCATCATCGATGGCAAGGAAGTGCTGCTGTTCGGCCCGTTCGCGACCTTCTCCACCAAGTTCCTGAAAAACGGTTCGCTGCTGGACATGTTCGCTGCGCTGAACACCCATAACATCATGCCGATGACCCACGCCGGCATCGACAACATCGACCTGAGCACCTACCTGATGGGTCAGTTGATGCTCAGCTTCGACGACCGCATGGCTGCGCTGCGTGAATACTTCCCGAACGCGAAGAACGAAGACTGGAAACTGCTGCAGGCCGGCCAGCGCGTGCAGATCATCAAGAAGGATGCGGTGCATGGCGGCATCCTGCAGTTCGGTACCGAGGTGGTAGCCTCCGAGGATGGCTCGATCGCTGCGCTGCTGGGCGCCTCGCCAGGTGCCTCGACCGCTGCGCCGATCATGCTGACCGTGCTGGAAAAAACCTTCAAGGACCGCATCAAGAGCCCCGAGTGGCAGGCCAAGCTGAAGGAAATCGTGCCGACCTATGGTCAGAAGCTGAACAACAATCTCGAGCTGACCAACAAGACCCGCGAGTGGACCAGCTCGCGCCTGGGCCTGACCTTCGTTCCGGTATTGCCGGAAGAGCAGCCGGTGGCTGTTCAATAAGACTGTTCAAGGGGCAAGGATCTTCTTTGCCCCTTATGGCCTCATCGCTGGCAAGCCAGCTCCCACAGGGTCAGCACAAATCTCAAGACCTGAGCAGTACCTGTGGGAGCTGGCTTGCCAGCGATGAGGCCGGACCAGTCAACCCAAGACTGACTGACCCACTCCAGGCAAAGTGGAAGGGACAAGCACGAAAAAGCCCGCACTAGGCGGGCTTTTTCGTGAGCGATTGGTCGGAGAGACAGGATTCGAACCTGCGGCCTTCTCGTCCCGAACGAGACGCGCTACCTGGCTGCGCTACACTCCGATGAAGAAAATTCTACTCAAAAATTTCGCTTCGACAAGCCCCCGTTTCGTATGGAACGGGGGCTTTTTTACGAAGGCGCTTACAGCTCTTTCACGGTGCGAATCTGGTCCTTGTTGACCCGGGTACGCTTGCCATCAAGTTGCTCGATTTCGTAGAAGCCCGAATCGTCATCGTATTTCGGGGTATCGACGGCCTGGATCTCACGACCGTCGTTGAGGGTGATCACGGTAGGGCTCGAGCAACCGGCCAGGGCGCCAATGCCAAGAGCGAGCAGGAAGGCGGGAAGGGTCCGTTTGATCATGGGTAAATCTCCAGTTAAGTGGGGCCGTATAGTTCGTTAAGACGCAAACAGTTACAGCAAGTTCAGTACGAAGTTGCGGCCAGTGCCTGATCGCCGTATTGACCGGCAGCAATGCCATGCCGGGTTGCTCGCGCGGGGCAACCCTGCCCTGTGATATAACACCGGCCATTCCCTGGATCTACGGACTTATGCCATGAAAGCCAAGGCCGACGCGCCCTTCGTGCCGCTCAACATCGCCGTGCTGACCGTCAGCGACACCCGCACCTTCGAAACCGATACCTCCGGCCAGGTCTTCGTCGACCGCCTCACCGAGGCCGGGCACCACCTTGCCGAACGGGTGCTGCTCAAGGACGACCTGTACAAGATTCGCGCCCGGGTCGCAGCCTGGATTGCCGACGACAGCGTGCAGGTGGTGCTGATCACCGGCGGCACCGGCTTCACCGGGCGCGACAGTACCCCGGAAGCCGTGAGCTGCCTGCTGGACAAGCAGGTCGACGGTTTCGGCGAACTGTTCCGGCAGATTTCCGTGGCCGATATCGGCACCTCTACCATTCAGTCCCGCGCCTTGGCCGGCCTGGCCAACGGCACCCTGGTCTGCTGCTTGCCGGGCTCGACCAATGCGGTGCGCACCGGCTGGGACGGTATCCTCGCCGAGCAACTGGACAATCGCCACCGGCCGTGCAATTTCGTACCGCACCTGAAGCAGGCCGCGCCCTGCGAAAGCCGTGGCTGAGGCGCCGGCGGCACGGCCGCTGATGCCGGTGGAAGCGGCTCTCCAGCGCTTGCTGGACCTGGCCGCGGCGGCGCCGATCCGTGATGTCGAAGAGGTCACCCTGGCCGATGCCGAAGGTCGGGTGCTGGCAGCGGACCTGCACGCGTCCATCGACCTGCCGCCATGGCCGAACAGTGCAATGGACGGGTACGCCCTGCGTATCGCCGACTGGGCCGGCGAGCCGCTGCCGGTCAGCCAGCGGATTTTCGCCGGGCATGCACCGCAGCCGTTGCAGCCCGGCACCTGCGCGCGGATCTTCACCGGCGCGCCGGTGCCGGAAGGTGCCGACTGCGTTGAAATGCAGGAAAACGCCGAAGTCCTGGCTGACCAGCGCGTACGTTTCACCGAGGAGTTGAGCCTCGGTCAGAATATCCGCCCGCAAGGCCAGGAAACCCGTGCCGGGGAGCTGGTGCTGGCAACAGGCACGCGCCTGGGGCCGATCGAACTGGGCCTGGCGGCGACCCTCGGTCATGCCTCGCTCAGCGTGGTGCGCCGGGTCAGGGTGGCGGTGCTGTCCACCGGTGACGAGCTGGTCGAGCCGGGGCTGCCGCTGGGGCCGGGGCAGATCTACAACAGCAACCGACGCCTGCTGTGCAGCTGGCTGCAACGCCTGGGTTGTGAGGTGGTGGATGCCGGGATCCTGCCCGATAACCTCGAGCAGACCCGCCTGCGTCTCGGCGAGCTGAGGGCCGTGGACCTGATTCTTTCCACCGGCGGTGTATCGGTGGGCGAGGCGGATTATCTCGGCATCGCCCTGCGCGAGGCCGGCGAACTGGCGTTGTGGAAACTGGCGATCAAGCCGGGCAAGCCGCTGACCGTGGGTCAGTACAACGGCGTGCCGGTGATCGGCCTGCCCGGAAACCCCGCCTCGACCCTGGTCACCTTCGGCCTGCTGACCCGTCCCTATCTGCTGCGCCGGCAGGGGGTGCAGGATGTCGAGCCCTTGCACTTCGCCGTGCCGGCCGGGTTCGACTGGCCGAAGGCGGGCAATCGCCGCGAGTACCTGCGTGCCCGGCTGGAGCAGGGCCAGGCAAGGATCTACCGCAACCAGAGTTCCGGGGTGCTACGCAGCGCGGCCTGGGCCGAAGGGCTGGTGGAGGTGCTGGAGGGCAGCACCCCCCGGCAGGGCGATATCGTCCAGTTCATTCCCTTGAGTGAATTACTCGGTTGAAGGGCATCTGCCGGTCCTAGGCAGGCCCAGCGCTCGCGCTTGGCAGGGCATCAGGAAGATCGCCGGCCCTGACCGGCCGACTCAGCAGGCGCTGATGCACGCCCTCCAGCTGCATCACCGCCACGCTCCAGTCATGCCGCTCGCGCACGAAGGCTCGCCCGGCCTGCGAGAGCTGGCGCATTCGCTGTGGCTGGTTCAACAGCCGGGTCAGGGTCAGCGCCAGGTCGCCCGCGTCTTCGGCGCCGAGGTAATGCTCGCCGCATGTGACCTCAAGCCCCGAAACGCCCGACGGTGTCGTCACCACCGGCAATCCCGCCGCCATGGCTTCCAGCAGCTTCACCTTGCATCCGCCACCCTGGCGCAATGGCGCGAAGAACACCGCCGAAAGGCGCTGCAGTTCGCGTAGATCGGGCAGGTACCCGACCCATTCGATGCGCGGATCATTCCAGTGCAGCCGCCACTGTTCCGGCAGCGCATGGCCGACTATCGCCAGGCGCACCGCCGGATTGCCTTGCCAGACCTGCGGCATGATTTCTTCCAGTGCCCATTCGATGGCCTGGCGGTTGGCACAGTGTTCGAAATTGCCGACGAACAACAGGCGCTGGCTATGCGGCGCGAAATCGATGTGCTGGTAATGCGCGCAATCCACGCCATTGACCACGACCTCCACCGGCTTGCCGCCCAGGCGGCTGAGTGCGTCGGCGTCGCACGGGCTTACTGCGATCACCTTGCTGGCCTGTGCCAGCACTCGTGTTTCCCAGCGCCGATAGCGCCAGCCGTCGAAGCTGTTGAAGGGGCGCAGCCACAGGGGCAAAAGGTCCTGGCAGGCGGCGCCCCTGCGCCATTCCACCTGATGTTCGCTGACCACGAAGGGCAACCCGCTGGCCTGCAGCGCCCGTTCGAATGGCTGGAAGCTGTAGCTGTGTTCGATCTGGATCACGTCCCAGTGCTCCTGCAGCAGTTGCTCGAACCGATGACGCAGGTGCGGGGCCAGGCCGTTGATGCAGGCGCGCATCGGATAGCCGGCGGACAGGGCTGCCAGCACGTTCAGCGGGCTTCGCAGGGGGCGCCGCGGCAGCACGATCAGGCGCTCGAGCAAGGGCTCCAGCGCCTCTCGCGTTCTGTCGCACAGCGGGACCCGGGATTGCGTCAGCAGGGTGATGCGATGGCCCCGCAGCGCCATGCCGCGCAGCAGATGAAATTGCCGGGACTTGCTGCCGCTGGTGATTGGCCAAGGCAGGTAGGGCAGTGTCCAGAGTACGCGCATGGCACTTCCTCGCGACCTATGCTGGTGAATGTCAATAAAATGGCTTTTTTTCAGGTTGTGGATTTTTTGCCAATTATTTGTCGAAGCATGGTCGCGGTCGCAGGATTTTTCCATGCCGCTCGTAAGACAGCTCAACTTTTCTTGTAGCGCGATGGTCCAGATAGCAGATGAGAATTCGCCGGGGAGGGCGATCCATGAGCGAGCGCAAGGCACTGCTGGTCCTGCATGGCAAGCAGGCAATGAACGAAGACGTACGTGCGGCGGTTGCGGGCATGCGCGAGCGCGGCTGGCAACTGGACGTGCGACTGACCTGGGAAGGCGGTGATGCCGGACGGCTGGTGAAAGAAGCGCTGGAGGCCGGCTACCCACAACTGATCGCCGGCGGTGGCGATGGCACCCTGCGCGATGTCAGCCACGCCATGGTCAAGGCCGGGGCCTCGGCGAGCCTGGCCTTGCTACCGCTGGGCACTGCCAATGACTTTGCCCATGCCGCCGGTATTCCGCTGGAGCCTGCGACGGCGCTGGAGCTTCTGGAGAGCGAGGCGCGCCCGGTTGACCTGGGCGAAGTCGATGGTGAGGTGTTCCTCAATATGGGCACTGGCGGCTTCGGCAGCCAGGTCACCGCGCAGACCTCGGAAGACTTGAAAAAGGTACTCGGCGCGGCAGCCTATCTGTTTACCGGGCTGTCCCGCTTCACCGAACTGGGAGCGGCGTCGGTCAGCCTGCAAGGGCCGGATTTCCATTGGCAGGGCGACCTGCTGGCACTGGGCATCGGCAATGGTCGCCAGGCCGGTGGCGGGCATGTGCTGTGTCCGGAGGCAGTGGTGGACGATGGCTTGCTCGATATCAGCATCCTGCCGGCGCCCCAGGAAGTGGTCGGCACCCTGCGCGACCTGCTCGCCGGCGGCCTGGGGCTGGACAGCATGTTCGTCCGTGCGCGCCTGCCGTGGGTGGAGGTCAAGGGCTCGCAGGGGCTGGATATCAACCTCGACGGCGAGCCCTTGCAAGGCGACAACTTGCGCTTTCGCGTCTTGCCCAAGGCGCTGCGCCTGCATTTGCCGGCGAACTCGCCCTTGCTCAGTCGTCGAGGCTGATGATCTGCTCACGCACTGCAAACAGCACCAGGCCCGCAACGTCGTAGATATGCAGGCGTTTCATGATCTGCGAGCGGTGGGTTTCGACGGTCTTCACGCTCAGGCCGAGGCCATTGGCGATTTCCCGGGTGGACTTGCCGCGCACGATCAGGCGCAGGATTTCCAGCTGGCGGGCCGTGAGGTTGTGGTTGTCCATGGGCTCTGGTTTCTGCCCGCGCAGCAGGGCCTGGTTGATCACGGTGTGGGCGATGGCCGGGCTCAGGTAGCGCTCGTCATTGCGCAGCGCCGCCAGGGCCTGCTCCAGCTCGGTGGCCGTGGTGTCCTTGAGCAGGTAGCCGTGGGCACCGCTTTCCAGGGCCTGCATGATCAGGTGCGGATCGGTGTGCATGGACAGGATCAGCACCTTGCAATGCATGCCTTCGGCATGCAATTGGCTCAAGGCATCCAGTCCGCCCATGGCCCGCATCGACAGGTCGAGCAGGACGATGTCCGGCGCGAGCTCGCGCACCAGTTCCACCAACTGGCTGCCGTCGCAGGCTTCGCCCACTACGGTATAGCCGGGGATGTCGGAGACCAGGGCGCGCACGCCGGCGCGGATCAGGGAGTGGTCGTCAACCAACAGCAATTTACAGGTCATGAAGTCTTACTTGAGTTGGCGCGCTCGCGCGTGCGGGGAGGCCAGGGGAACAGCGCGTCTATGCGCGTGCCCTTGCCTGGATCGCTATGTACCGTGAGGCTGCCGTTGAGCAGTTGCGCACGTTCGGCCATGCCGGCCATGCCGCACTGGCCCTCGCTCCCGGGGTCGGACGAGGGCCGGAAACCCTGGCCATCATCACTGATCGACAGCGACAGGCCTTCGGGCTGGCGCTGGAACCGTACGATCAGGTTATCCGCCCGGGCGTGGCGCAACACGTTGGTCACCGCTTCCTGGGTGATACGGAAGGCGGCCATGGCCATGTCCTCCGGAATGCCATCCAGGCGGCTCCTGCATTCCAGGCTCCAGCGCAGGTCGGTATTTTCCAGGGTGCGCGTCAAGTGTGCGCGCAGGCTGGCTTCCAGCCCCAGGCTGTTGAGCTGGCGTGGCGCAAGGCTGGTGGCAAGGTTGCGCACATTTGCCAGTGTGTCGTCCAGGGTGCTGCGCAGCGTGCTGCAGTGCTGCTCGAGCGGTTGTGGAATGCGTCGTTGCAGCCACTCGGCCTGGAGCTTGGCCGCGGTGAGCGATTGGCCGATGTCGTCGTGCAGTTCGCGGCTCAGGCGCTGGCGCTCGCTTTCCTGGACCTTGAGCAGGCGGTCGGCCAGTTCCTGGGGAGACATCATCAGGCTGTGCTTGCGCCAATGGCCTGCCCACAGGACCGCCACAAGGCAAAGGGCCTGCAGCAGGACCACGAACACCGGCAGGGGTGCGGCGTTCAGGTGGCAGGCCAGTCCGGCCGCCAGCGAGGCCAGGCTCGCCAGCACTGCGGCCCGGTGCAGCAGGACCGCGCCGCGCGGACAGCGGGTGAACGTCTTGAGGCTTGAGTACACGGGAAATGAAGCCATTGAAAGATCACTTTTCAAAGCCAGTCCGGGGTGATTGAAAGGCTTTTAAGCAAGACCTTCAACAACTTTTATCATCATGTTGCAACAAGGCGGCCTGGCACTTTTCCAGTGCGTTGAAAGCGCCATGTTCCAGCATGGCCAACAGTCGGCTACCGGCTCGGGCGGCGCATGTTAACACCTTGGACGCAATTGGTCGTCGGGTCTGTTAATGGGCCGATGAGTCAGGTTTTACGGGCTGGTACGGTCGTTCCGTCGAGGTCGCGATTCTAGCACTTTGCCACTACTGTTGGCGAACCCAAACTTCCCCGAAAGCGTGCGTCTGCTGTTTCCGTAGTGATGGAATTTAATGGAAAGAGGCGGCTTAGTTGCTGCTTAGTGCAATGCCGAATCACAGCGATATGCATGTCGGATATGTTTTCGACACGGCTTAGTTGAACTTTGATTGTAGGGGCTGATTCTACCGGGGCCGTGCCAGAGGGGTTGGCACGGTGCGGGGCTGTTCAGGCGGTCTGCACGGGTGCGCGCAGGATGTTTTCCAGGCTGTCCAGCAGTTCCCGTTGTTCCTCGGCATCCAGGTTAAGCGTGCCGCTGTACGGGTCGATCAGTTCGACTTGCCAGGCCAGCAGGCACAGGCAGGCTTCAAGGATGCCCAATGCTGGCCCATGCAGACGGTTGCGGTATTCGGCGGGTTCGAGCAATGCAACCAGTGCCGCGCAAAAGTCGGCAATCTCCAACAGCCCGACGCTGCGCGCCCTGTCCCTAAGGGAAGCCAGGGTATGGATCAGGCAATGGCTGGCATCGGCATCCTCGCCGATCTGGTGAAAATGCTGCAGGCATTCCTGGCCACGGCTTAGCAGCAGATGGGCCTCACCCAGGAAATCCTGGACGGCGCTCATATCCGGCGTGTCGTTCAGCATCGGTCCGCTCCCCCCGAATACGAACGCAAGGCCCCAAGGCAGACGGACGAACGGTCAGGAAGGGAGGCTGGCCACAGCAGTTTGTTAGCGAACACAGGCCTGACTCCATTCATGCATTGAGAATGGCGTCACATTAATGGCTAACGGATATCACGAATATCAGGTCCAACCCGATTGTTGATAAGGGTTTCCCTGATGAGGTTTTCCGGGGTTGGCCCGGTTGCGGGACAGCGCATGAAAGGCTGTGGGCAAAGTAAAGCATGATGCTAAAGTGACATCAATGCCCCGAGTGCTTTTTCTGCAAGGGGTCAAGCCAAGCCGCATACGGCCGATACAAAGCCGATGCTTTTTACTTTTGCGACAAGCCTGGGGGGATTCAATGGCTGGCATTCTCGACACGGTAGACCAACGCACACAGCTGGTAGGCGAGAACCGCCTGGAAATCCTGATGTTCCGCCTCGCGGGCCGGCAATTGTTCGCGATCAATGTCTTCAAGGTGCAGGAAGTCCTGCAACTGCCGAAGCTTACCCTGATGCCACAGCGCCATAGCTACGTGTGCGGTGTGGTCAACCTGCGCGGCCAGACCCTGCCGGTGATCGACCTGTCCCAGGCGATCGGCATGCGCCCGCTCGAGCCGGGGCCGAACAGTACCATCATCGTCACCGAGTACAACCGCTCCGTGCAGGCGTTCCTGGTCGGTGGCGTCGACCGCATCGTCAACATGAACTGGGAAGCCATCATGCCGCCGCCGACCAGCGCCGGTCGCCAGCATTACCTGACCGCCATCAGCAAGGTCGATGAGCAACTGGTCGAGATCATCGATGTAGAGAAGGTCCTGGCGGAAATCGTTCCGTACAACGCAAAGGTGTCCCGGGACAAGCTGGAGGATCCACTGCTGCAGCGCGCCCGGGGACGGGAAATCCTCCTGGTGGACGACTCTACCGTGGCCCTGGCGCAACTACGGGAAACCCTGTCGCAGCTAGGGGCCAGGCTGCATGTGGCCAGCGATGGCCTGAAGGCATTGAAGATGCTCAAGGGCTGGGCGGATGCCGGCGAAGACGTCTGCGAGAAGTTGCTGATGGTCTTCACCGACGCGGAAATGCCGGAAATGGACGGCTACCGCCTGACCACCGAGATCCGCAGCGATGCGCGCCTGCGCGGGTTGTACGTGGTGCTGCACACTTCGCTGTCGGGCAGTTTCAACGAATCGATGGTGAAGAAAGTGGGTTGCGACAATTTCCTCTCCAAATTCCAGCCTGATCGCCTGGTGGAAGTGGTGCGCCAGCGCCTGGAACTGGATGAAGCCACCGCCTGATGTCGCACCCGGTGTAAGCTGTTCTTTTTTCCAGGGGAGCATGGCCGATGCATCTGAGTGCGCTTTATCGTTATCCGCTCAAGTCGGGGCGGCCCGAAGCCTTGCAGCGCTCGCCCTCGGGCCTGCTTGGCCTGGCGGGCGATCGTCGCTGGATGCTGGTGGACGCCGGCAACAACCGCTTCCTGACCCAGCGGGCCTTCCCGCAGATGAGCCAGCTGTCGGCGCTTTATGCCGCCGACGGCAGCCTGCTGCTGGATGCGCCCGGTTTTGCCTCCCTGCATGTTGCCGTGCCCCCGCCGGATGAAGCCCTGCGCGGCGTGACCATCTGGCGTGACACCCTGATGGTGCCGGATGCCGGGGAGGCCGCCGCCGAGTGGCTGAGCGCGTTCATGGGGCGTGCGGTGCGCCTGGTGCATGTGCCGGAGCAGCGCACCCGTTATCTGCCCTCGGGCTATGGCGAGAACACTGACCGGGTGGCGTTCGCCGATGGTTTTCCGCTGTTGCTGATTGGCCAGGCGTCGCTCGACGATCTCAACCGCAAGATCGGGCGGCCCATGGAAATGCTGCGGTTCCGGCCGAACCTGGTGATCGCAGGCGCCGAGCCTTTCGCCGAGGACGGCTGGAAACGGATTCGTATCGGCCAGCAGACATTGCGCGTGGTCAAGCCCTGCGGGCGCTGCATTCTGACCACCATCGACCCCGCCACCGGCGAGCGCAGCGCCGACCGCGAGCCTTTCGCAACCTTGATGAACTATCGGCAGAAGGAAGGGGAGGCCATGTTCGGGCAGAACCTGGTGGCCGACGGGGATAGTGTGCTGGAGGTGGGGATGGAAGTGGAGGTTCTGGAGTAGGCTGTGTTCTTGAAGGCCTCATCGCTGGCATGCCAGCTCCCACAGGTCCAGTGTATGCAGTACCTGTGGGAGCTGGCTTGCCAGCGATGAGGCCTTCAAGAATCACACATCACTGATCATCGAAATACCGCTCATGCCAATCCACCAGCGGCTGGGGTGAGTTGAGCTTCTGTCCGTAGATCACCGCATAAGACAGCACGTTCTGTACGTACTGGCGGGTTTCATCGAATGGAATCGATTCGACCCATACGTCGAAACTCAGGTGATCCGCGCCGCGCAGCCATTGCCGTACCCTGCCAGGCCCGGCGTTGTACGCCGCCGAAGCCAGCACCCGGTTGCCGTTGAACTGCCCATGGACCTGGCTCAGGTAGGCCGCGCCCAGCTGGATATTCTTGTCCGGATCCTGCACCTGGCTGGGCGAGGCCAGCGGAATGCTGAACTTGCGCGCAGTCTCCTTGGCCGTCGCCGGCATCAATTGCATCAGCCCGCTGGCGCCGACGCTGGAGCGGGCGTCATCCATGAAGGCACTTTCCTGGCGGGTGATCGCGAATACCCAGCTCGAATGCAGGCCGCGAACCTTGGCCTCGCGCACCAGGGTATCGCGGTGGGCCATGGGGAAGCGGATATCCAGGTCATCCCAGTATTGCGCCTGGCTGATGGTGCGGATGGCCGGGAAGTACCAGCGCAGGTCGTAGGCGATACGTGCCTGGGCGACCATTTCGTCGCGATTGAAGTGCCGGCTGACGTGGTACCACTCGCGGCGGCCGTTGACGATCTCGCCGCGGGCATGGAATTCAAGGGCACGCCGGATGCCCGGGGTGCTGCGCACCTTGTTCATCAATTGCTGGCTGATCACCAGCGGTTTGTTGTTCAGTTGATAGGGCGTTTGCGCACGGTCGGCAGCGAGGAACCCGTAGAAATCACGTTCACGCGCGACGGTCTTGTACAGCAGCGGAATCTGCGGGTTCTGCGGCTGCGCCAGTTCCAGGCTGCGCGCCTGCCAGTAGCGCCAGCGGTTGCTGCTGGCGAGGTCCTGGGGCAGGCGCTTGCTCAGTTCGTAGGCCTCTTCCCAGCGACCCAGGCGCAGCAGCAGGCGCATGCGCCATTCGCTGACGGTGTTGTCGCGCAGTTGCGGGTCGTAGCGGGTCATCAGGTCCAGCGCCCGCGGGTCGTAACGACGGGCCAGAGTCAGGCCGATCTCGCGGGCGATGGCAACTTTCTCTTCTGCCGAGAAGTGCATGCGGTTGGCGTAGTCGTCGAGCAGCGCCATGGCCCGGTCCGGATCCTGGCGGGCCAGGCGACGCAGGCCGAGGCTGACCACGTCGGACATGGCTTCGTTGGCCGGGGTGAAGCGCGACGGCTGGTTGAGCAGTTCCGGCTTTTGTGCGACATCGATCAGCAGCCGCCCTTCGTTGCCAAGGGTCGGCAGGGTTTTCACCAGGTTGTTGGCCAGCGCGTAGTTGCGAGCCTGGGCGGCCAGCTTGGTGCGCAGCCAGCGTTTCTGCTCGGTGAGCTGGCCTTCCGCGGCCCAGCGTTCGAACAAGGCGTCGCAGGCGGCCGGCTGCGACTTGCCCACGGCCCAGAGTTTGTCGGCGGTGGCATAGCCTTCGGCACGCAGGCCGTGGGCCAGTTGGTACTGGCCATTGAGGCAGTCCAGTTCGGTGAAATTCAGTTTTGGGTCGTAGTACTTGACGAATGTCTGCCAGTCGCCGCGCTCGGCCAGCCAGCGCAACCAGCGCAATTTCATCCAGTTGGCCTGGGGCAGGTCGCCGTTTTTCGCCAGGAACGCTTCGATCTCGGCGTTGCTTGCGGTTTTCAGGCGGGCGGTCAGCTCGTCATAGGCGAGGTAGGGTTCCAGCGGGTAGTCCTGCAACGCAGCGGCGTAGCGCTGGTACGGACCCTTGTCGCCCTTGGCCAGGGCGCGCTTGGCCTCGTCGTACATCTGGCGTTGTTGGGCAAGATCGGCGGCTTGCGCGATGCCGGCCACCGAGGCGGAAAGAAGCAGGCAGGAAACGAGGTTGAGCAGGCGGCGCATGAGACTTCCAGGCAGTTGACCAAAACGAGTGGCGGCGTCGCCAGCACTGTGGGTTCACAGGCCTTAGCTTAGCCGTTTGCCAGCAGTCGATGAAAGCATTGTGCTTGCATCCGGACGTAATGGCGCGCCGCCCGGCGGATACCGGTGCAGGCTGTGTCGGACGGTCAAGTCGGGTAGAATGCGCGCCCGCTTTATGGAGAAGAACATGACCCTGCTCAAATTCAGCGATGTGTCCCTCGCTTTTGGCACCATGCCCTTGCTGGACAAGGTGTCCTGGCAGATCGCCCGTGGTGAGCGGGTCTGCATCATCGGCCGCAACGGCACCGGCAAGTCGAGCATGCTGCGCCTGGTCAAGGACGAGCAGAAGCCCGACGACGGTGAAATCTGGCGCGCCCCCGGCCTGAAGATCGGCGAGTTGCCCCAGGAATTGCCAGTGGCCGACGACCGCACCGTCTTCGACGTGGTCGCCGAGGGCCTGCAAGGTGTCGGCGCACTGCTTGCCGAATACCATCATCTGAGCCAGAACATCCACAGCGATGCCGACCTGGAAAAGCTCATGCATGTCCAGCAGGACCTCGAGGCCCGTGATGGCTGGCGCCTGCAACAGCTGGTGGACAGCACCCTGAGCCGCCTGCAACTGCCGGCCGACAAGACCCTCGCCGAGCTCTCCGGTGGCTGGCGCCGTCGTGTGCTGCTGGCGCAGGCCCTGGTATCGGAGCCGGACCTGCTGCTGCTCGACGAACCGACCAACCACCTGGATATCGGCGCCATCGCCTGGCTGGAAGACGCCTTGAGCAGCTTCCCCGGCGCTGTGCTGTTCATTACCCACGACCGTTCCTTCCTGCAGAACCTGGCCACCCGTATCCTCGAACTGGACCGCGGCGGCCTGATCGACTGGAACGGCGACTACGCCAGCTTCCTGGTGCACAAGGAAGCGGCGCTGGCCGCCGAGGAAACCGCCAACGCGCTGTTCGACAAGCGCCTGGCCCAGGAAGAGGTGTGGATTCGCCAGGGCATCAAGGCCCGGCGTACCCGTAACGAAGGCCGCGTGCGCGCACTGAAGGCCCTGCGCGTGGAGCGCAGCGAGCGTCGCGAGCGCCAGGGCAAGGCGAACATCCAGATCGAATCCGCGGAAAAGTCCGGCAAGCAGGTGATGGTGCTGGAGAACGTCAGCTTCGCCCATCCGGGCGGCCCGACCCTGGTCAAGGATTTCTCCATGGTCCTGCAGCGCGAGGACCGTATCGGCCTGCTCGGTGCCAACGGTACCGGCAAGACCACCCTGCTCAAGCTGATGCTGGGCGATCTGCAGCCGACCAGCGGCAAGGTCGAGGCGGGCACCCGTATCGAGGTCGCGTACTTCGACCAGTTGCGCAACCAGCTGGAACTGGAAAAGACCGTGATCGACAACCTGGCCGAAGGCCGGGACTTCATCGAGATCGATGGCCAGAGCCGCCATGTGCTCAGCTACCTGGGCGACTTCCTGTTCAGCCCGCAGCGTGCGCGCACCCCGGTCAAGGCACTGTCCGGGGGCGAGCGCGCGCGGTTGCTGCTGGCCAAGCTGTTCAGCAAGCCGGCCAACCTGCTGGTCCTCGACGAACCGACCAACGACCTCGACGTGGAAACCCTCGAACTGCTGGAAGAAGTGCTGTCCGGCTACAAGGGCACCGTGCTGATGGTCAGCCACGACCGGGCCTTCCTCGACAACGTGGTGACCAGCACGCTGGTCTTCGAAGGCGAGGGGCGGGTGCGCGAGTACGTCGGTGGTTACCAGGACTGGATCCGTCAGGGCGGCTCGCCACGTCTGCTGGGGGTGAGCGAAAGCAAGTCGGGCAAATCCGAGCTGAACAGCGCAGTGGTTGCGGCGCCGGTGGCCGAGGCTGCGCCGGTCGCTGCCGCTGCGGCGCCGGAAGCGAAGAAGAAACTCAGCTACAAGCTGCAACGCGAGCTGGAGGCCCTGCCCGGGCAGATCGACGAACTGGAAGAGAAGATCGCTGCGGTGCAGCAGGAAATCTCCGACCCGGGCTTCTACCAGAAGCCCATCGACCACACCGTCAAGGTGCTGGCCAGCCTGGAGAGCATGCAGGCGGAGCTGGATGTGTTGGTGGAGCGTTGGGCAGAGCTGGATAGCTAATAAAGGAATGGGGCCGCAAAGCGGCCCCAAACCTGTCAGTCGGCTTTCTTCTGCAAGCGAACCGCCAGTACATCGCACGGCGCACCATGCAGCACATCGTTGGCAGTCGAGCCGAGCAGCAGGGCCAGGCCGTGGCGGCCATGGCTGCCGACCACGATCAGGTCGCAACGCTGGTCCTTGGCCAGTTGGTGGATTTCCTGGCGAGGTTGGCCATAGGTCAGGTGCGAGTCGCCGCGATTGATCTCCGGATACTTGTTGAACAGGCGATCCATGCGCTCCTTGGCCTGGTCGAACTGCTGCTGTTGCAGTTGCGACAGGTCCATCGGCACGTCGCCGCCAAAGGCCATGGCCATCGGCTCGACGATATGCACCAGCGACACCTTGGCATTGCTCGGGCCGGCCAGCTCGCGGGCGCGCTTGATGACCGGATCGCATTCTTCGGTCAGGTCGACGGCAACCAGAATGTGTTCGTAGGGCATGAGAGGTTCTCCTGACAATCGTAATAAAGAAAGTATGGCCCGTTTCAGGCTGATCGCATCCAGCTGCGGCTAACCCGCTCATCGGTAACGTGTTGATAGGAATAACAGATATGACGGTCTGGGTAGTTGTGTCAATCCTTGCGCTGATTCTCAGCCCCCTGGCCTGGCTGCTGCCGTCCCGGCGCATGAGCGGGCGCATGGCGTTGCGCTTGGAGGCGCGGCGCATGGGCATGAACATGCAACTGGCGCCACAGACCTGGCCGCACTGGCTGCCGCACGAGCCGCCGGCGACCTGCGCGCAGTACCACCGGGCGCGGCGCAAGGGCAGTGCGGATACCTGGAGCTACTGGCAGACCGAGCCGGGTGTCTGGCTCGACCAGTGGCGTGAGCCCTGCGTTGACGAGCGCGTGCTGGAGCAGCTCAAGCGCTTGCCGGCCAGCGTCTACAAAGCCGAAGCCGGCACGCAGATGATCGCCCTGTGCTGGGGCGAACGCGAGGACGCTGCTGTATTGCAGGATGTTGCTCAGGTGCTGCAAAACCTGGCATGAAAAAAGCCCGCCCGGGCATCCGGGCGGGCTGCGTTACGCTGCTGAAAAAAAGGCCAGGCAGGCCGGGAGGTAGTTCAGTAGTTCGCAGTGTAGTGGGCAATTCATCTTCGCGCGCGGCAAATTCCCTTCTTTTTTCTCCTCCCACCCTGTTTACCCCGCTGGATCGATTTCCCGCCAGGGGCGTCTATCGCTTACGTGAATGATCGCCGATCACCGTCATGCGCTGTTGCTCAAAAGCCGTACAGAACTGACTGCAAGGTCGCTTTTCGCCAGTGCTTTTGGGGGTTTGACAAAGATCATCTTTTCGTTGAATGTGTGCACACCCCAATCAAACGGGCGTATGAATTGAGCGTTTGTATTGTAAGAAAGCTCGTACAGAATCCCGACTATCACGCTGCCGGTCAGGTCTGAAACAGAACAAAAGCGGTCAGCGTGTACAGTTCAGCTTCCATATCGTGGAGATCAGTTGATGATTTACGAAGGTAAAGCCATCACGGTTAAGGCTCTTGAAAGCGGCATCGTCGAACTGAAGTTCGACCTCAAGGGTGAGTCCGTCAACAAATTCAACCGTCTTACCCTGAACGAACTGCGTCAGGCGGTGGATACCATCAAGGCCGACGCTTCGATCAAGGGCGTGATTGTCAGCAGTGGCAAGGACGTGTTCATCGTCGGTGCCGACATCACCGAATTCGTCGACAACTTCAAGCTGCCCGAGGCCGAGCTGATCGCCGGCAACCTGGAAGCCAACCGCATCTTCAGCGACTTCGAAGACCTCGAGGTGCCGACCGTCGTCGCCATCAACGGCATCGCCCTGGGTGGCGGCCTGGAGATGTGCCTGGCGGCCGACTTCCGCGTGATGTCCACCACTGCCAAGATCGGCCTGCCTGAAGTCAAGCTGGGTATCTACCCGGGCTTCGGCGGTACCGTGCGCCTGCCGCGCCTGATCGGTGCCGACAACGCGGTCGAGTGGATCGCCTCCGGCAAGGAAAACCGCGCCGAAGACGCCCTGAAAGTGGGCGCGGTCGATGCCGTGGTTGCTCCTGAGAAACTCGGCGAAGCGGCCCTGGACCTGATCAAACGTGCCATCAGCGGCGAGTTCGATCACAAGGCCAAGCGCCAGCCGAAGCTGGAAAAGCTCAAGCTCAACGCCATCGAACAGATGATGGCCTTCGAAACCGCCAAGGGCTTCGTCGCTGGCCAGGCCGGCCCGAACTACCCGGCGCCGGTCGAAGCGATCAAGACCATCCAGAAGGCCGCCAACTTCGGTCGCGACAAGGCCATCGAAGTGGAAGCCGCCGGCTTTGCCAAGCTGGCCAAGACCTCGGTAGCCGAAAGCCTGATCGGTCTGTTCCTCAATGACCAGGAACTCAAGCGCAAGGCCAAGGCCCATGACGAGATCGCCCACGACGTGAAGCAGGCAGCCGTGCTCGGCGCCGGCATCATGGGCGGCGGCATCGCCTACCAGTCCGCGGTCAAGGGCACGCCGATCCTGATGAAGGACATCCGCGAGGAAGCCATCCAGCTCGGCCTGAACGAAGCGTCCAAGCTGCTCGGCAAGCGTGTCGAGAAAGGCCGCCTGACGCCTGCAAAAATGGCCGAGGCCCTGAACGCGATTCGTCCGACCCTGTCCTACGGCGACTTCGCCAATGTCGACATCGTCGTCGAAGCCGTGGTCGAGAACCCGAAGGTCAAGCAAGCGGTGCTGGCCGAGGTGGAAGCCCAGGTCAAGGACGATGCGATCCTTGCCTCGAACACCTCGACCATCTCCATCAACCTGCTGGCCAAGGCACTCAAGCGCCCGGAAAACTTCGTTGGCATGCACTTCTTCAACCCGGTGCACATGATGCCGCTGGTGGAAGTGATCCGTGGCGAGAAGTCCAGCGAAGTGGCGGTGGCTACCACCGTTGCCTACGCCAAGAAGATGGGCAAGAACCCGATCGTGGTCAACGACTGCCCGGGCTTCCTGGTCAACCGCGTGCTGTTCCCGTACTTCGGCGGCTTTGCCAAGCTGGTCAGCGCCGGCGTTGACTTCGTACGCATCGACAAGGTCATGGAAAAGTTCGGCTGGCCGATGGGCCCGGCGTACCTGATGGACGTGGTCGGCATCGACACCGGTCACCATGGTCGCGACGTGATGGCTGAAGGCTTCCCGGACCGCATGAAGGACGATCGTCGCTCCGCCGTCGACGCCCTGTACGAGGCCAATCGCCTCGGCCAGAAGAACGGCAAGGGCTTCTACGCCTACGAAACCGACAAGCGCGGCAAGCCGAAGAAAGTCGCCGATGCCTCGGTGCTGGAAGTGCTCAAGCCGGTGGTCTACGAGCAGCGCGAGGTCAGCGACGAAGACATCATCAACTGGATGATGGTCCCGCTTTGCCTGGAAACCGTGCGCTGCCTCGAAGACGGCATCGTCGAAACCGCAGCCGAGGCCGACATGGGCCTGGTCTACGGCATCGGTTTCCCTCCCTTCCGTGGCGGCGCGCTGCGCTACATCGATTCCATCGGTGTAGCCGAGTTCGTGGCCCTGGCAGACAAGTACGCCGATCTGGGCCCGCTGTACCACCCCACCGCGAAGCTGCGTGAGATGGCCAAGAACGGCCAGCGCTTCTTCGGTTAAGCGCCCAACGGTATAGAGCGAGAGTAAATATATGAGCCTGAATCCAAGAGACGTGGTGATTGTCGACTTCGGTCGCACGCCGATGGGCCGCTCCAAGGGTGGCATGCACCGCAATACCCGCGCCGAAGACATGTCCGCGCACCTGATCAGCAAGGTGCTGGAACGCAACGCCAAGATCGACCCGGCCGAAGTCGAGGACGTGATCTGGGGCTGCGTCAACCAGACCCTGGAACAGGGCTGGAACATCGCGCGCATGGCGTCGCTGATGACCCAGATCCCGCACACCGCCGCCGGCCAGACCGTCAGCCGCCTGTGCGGCTCGTCGATGAGCGCCCTGCATACCGCCGCCCAGGCGATCATGACCGGCAACGGTGATGTCTTCGTCGTCGGTGGTGTCGAGCACATGGGCCACGTCAGCATGATGCACGGGGTCGACCCGAACCCGCACATGTCCCTGTACGCCGCCAAGGCCTCGGGCATGATGGGCCTGACTGCCGAGATGCTCGGCAAGATGCACGGCATCAGCCGTGAGCAACAGGACCTGTTCGGCCTGCGCTCGCACCAGCTCGCCCACAAGGCGACCGTGGAAGGCAAGTTCAAGGACGAGATCATCCCGATGCAGGGCTACGACGAGAACGGTTTCCTCAAGGTCTTCGACTACGATGAAACCATTCGCCCGGACACCACCCTGGAAAGCCTCGCGGCGCTGAAGCCTGCCTTCAACCCGAAAGGCGGCACCGTGACTGCCGGTACCTCGTCGCAGATCACCGACGGCGCTTCGTGCATGATCGTCATGTCGGCCCAGCGCGCCAAGGACCTGGGCATCCAGCCGCTGGCGGTGATCCGCTCCATGGCGGTGGCTGGCGTGGACCCGGCGATCATGGGCTACGGCCCGGTCCCGGCGACCCAGAAAGCGCTCAAGCGCGCAGGTCTGAGCATTGCCGACATCGACTTCATCGAGCTCAACGAAGCCTTCGCCGCCCAGGCCCTGCCAGTGCTGAAGGATCTGAAAGTGCTCGACAAGATGGATGAGAAGGTTAACCTGCACGGCGGCGCGATCGCCCTGGGTCACCCGTTCGGCTGCTCGGGCGCGCGTATTTCCGGTACGCTGCTCAACGTCATGAAGCAGAACGGCGGTACCCTTGGCGTTTCGACCATGTGCGTCGGCCTCGGCCAAGGCATCACCACGGTCTTCGAGCGCGTCTGATCGCGTGGTTGACCAAACCGGGCCTGGTGCCCCGGTTTTTGTTTTTTCGGATTTTTTCAGGAGGGCCAGCGGCATGCAGATACAACCAGGCGTATACCGGCATTACAAAGGGCCTGAGTACCGTGTCTTCGGCACTGCGCGGCATTCCGAAAGCGAGGAATGGGTAGTCTTCTACCAGGCGTTGTACGGCGAATTCGGCCTGTGGGTACGGCCGTTGTCGATGTTTCTCGAGTCGGTGGAAGTTGACGGGGAGCAAGTCCCACGCTTTGCTTTGGTCGAGGCCGAAGCGACGCTGTTTTCGCGACCGGATGGCGCAGGCGGCTGAACTCCCGTGCTTGACCTCATTCTATAGCCACTATATATAGCGGTGCCGCGTCAGGTGCCTGGCGTGTTTTTTATTTCGATATTCAGGAATTTTCCGATCCATGGGCAAATCGCTGGTCATTGTGGAATCCCCGGCTAAGGCCAAGACCATCAACAAGTACCTGGGCAACCAGTACGTGGTGAAGTCGAGTATCGGCCATATCCGCGACCTGCCCACCAGCGGTTCGGCCAGTGCCACCAAGGAACCGGCCGCCAAGCGCGGCAAGGCTGCCGGTGAAGCGCCGGCGCTGTCGCCCAAGGAAAAGGCGCGCAAGCAGCTGGTTGCGCGCATGGGCGTGGATCCGGATCACGGCTGGAAGGCCAAGTACGAGATTCTCCCGGGCAAGGAGAAGGTCATCGACGAACTGCGTCGGTTGGCCAAGGATGCCGACACCATCTATCTCGCAACCGACTTGGACCGCGAAGGGGAGGCCATCGCCTGGCACCTGCGCGAAGCCATCGGTGGTGACGACAGCCGCTACAAGCGCGTGGTGTTCAACGAAATCACCAAGAAGGCCATCCAGGAAGCCTTCTCGCAACCGGGCGACCTCGATATCGACCGGGTCAATGCCCAGCAGGCGCGGCGCTTCCTCGACCGCGTAGTTGGCTACATGGTCTCGCCACTGCTCTGGGCCAAGATCGCCCGTGGCCTGTCCGCTGGCCGGGTGCAATCGGTGGCGGTGAAGCTGGTGGTCGAGCGTGAGCGCGAGATCCGCGCCTTCATTCCCGAGGAGTACTGGGAGGTCCACGCCGACCTCGGTACCGCGAAGAACGCCAAGGTGCGCTTCGAAGTCGCCCGCGAGAAGGGTGAGGCGTTCAAGCCGCTGAACGAAGCCCAGGCCATGGCGGCGCTGGACAAGCTCAAGGCCTCTTCCTACAGCGTGGCCAAGCGTGAAGACCGGCCGACCAGCTCCAAGCCTTCGGCACCGTTCATTACCTCGACCTTGCAGCAGGCGGCGAGCAACCGTCTCGGCTTCGGGGTGAAGAAGACCATGATGATGGCGCAGCGGCTGTATGAAGCCGGCTACATCACCTATATGCGTACCGACTCGACGAACCTGTCGACCGACGCCGTGGAAATGGCGCGCAGCTACATCGAGAGCGAGTTCGGCAAGAAATACCTGCCCGATGCGCCGATCGTCTATGGCAGCAAGGAAGGCGCCCAGGAGGCGCACGAAGCGATTCGTCCTTCCGACGTCAACATCCATCCGAGCAAGCTCAGCGGTATGGAGCGTGATGCCGAGCGCCTGTACGAGCTGATCTGGCGCCAGTTCCTCGCCTGCCAGATGCCGCCTGCGCAATACCTGTCGACCACCGTCAGCGTCGCTGCTGGTGATTTCGAGCTGCGAGCCAAAGGGCGCATCCTCAAGTTCGATGGTTATACCCGCGTGCTGCCGCAACAGAGCAAGCCGGGCGAAGACGATGTCCTGCCGGAAATGAACCAGGGTGAAGTGCTCAAGCTGATCCAGCTGGATCCGAGCCAGCATTTCACCAAGCCGCCGGCGCGCTACTCCGAGGCCAGCCTGGTCAAGGAAATGGAAAAACGCGGCATCGGCCGTCCATCGACCTATGCCGCGATCATTTCCACCATCCAGGACCGCGGCTACGTGACGCTGCACAACCGCCGCTTCTATTCCGAAAAGATGGGCGACATCGTTACCGAGCGCCTGTCCGAGAGCTTCTCCAATCTGATGGACTACGGCTTCACCGCCGACATGGAGGAGAACCTCGACGACGTTGCCCAGGGCGAACGCGACTGGAAGAACGTGCTGGACGAGTTCTACGGGGACTTCAGCAAGAAGTTGCAGGCTGCCGAATCCAGCGAAAACGGCATGCGTGCCAACCAGCCGACCCCCACCGACATTCCATGCAAGGAATGCGGCCGCCACATGATGATCCGTACCGCCTCCACCGGCGTGTTCCTCGGCTGCTCGGGCTATAGCCTGCCACCGAAGGAGCGCTGCAAGGCCACGGTCAACCTGGTGCCGGGCGACGAGATCGCTGCGGATGACGAGGGTGAATCGGAGTCTCGTGTGTTGCGCGGCAAGCATCGTTGCCCGATCTGTTCGACGGCGATGGACGCTTACCTGCTGGACGAAAAACACAAGCTGCATATCTGCGGCAACAATCCGGACTGCCCTGGCTACGAGATCGAGGAGGGCAACTACCGGATCAAGGGCTACGAAGGCCCGAGCCTGGAATGCGACAAATGCGGTAGCGAGATGCAGCTCAAGACCGGCCGATTCGGCAAGTTCTTCGGTTGCACCAATCCCGAGTGCAAGAACACCCGCAAGTTGCTCAAGAACGGCGAGGCGGCACCACCGAAGATGGACAAGGTGGATATGCCGGAGCTCAAGTGCGAGAAGGTCAACGACACCTATGTGTTGCGCGACGGCGCCTCGGGCCTGTTCCTGGCGGCCAGCCAGTTCCCGAAGAACCGCGAGACCCGGGCGCCACTGGTGCTGGAGATCATCCCGCACAAGCATGAGATCGATCCGAAGTACCACTTCCTCTGCGACGCACCGCAGAAGGACCCTGAGGGTCGCCCGGCGGTGATTCGCTACAGCCGCAAGACCAAGGAGCAGTACGTGCAGACCGAAGTGGACGGCAAGCCGACCGGCTGGCGCGCGTTCTATGACGGCAAGGCGTGGAAGGTCGAGGACAAGCGCTAAGCGCTTCGACGGGTAATGTGGAGGCCGCGGCTGACGATGTCAGGCGCGGCCTTTTTGTTTGTTCTTCCGGGCCTCATCGCTGGCAAGCCAGCTCCCACAGGTTTTGTGTGCGCCGCGAACCCTGTGGGAGCTGGCTTGCCAGCGATAGGGCCCGAAAGTACGAAATAGCTTACAGATCCTTGCACAGGGCCGAAGCTTCCCCGAAACTGACAGACCCCGCCTCGCAGCCCTACCGGAGAGCGCCTCAATGGCCCAGGAACTCTACACCCGCACCAATCAGAAAATCTTCTTCGCCGGCCTGGCCCTGGAAGGCCTGGGCAAGGCGCAGGAAAGCCGGGCCATGAATGCCCAGGCGCTGGTCCAGGCCGAGAGGGAGTCGGCGCTGTTCCACCTGTACGGTGCATTGCTGGGGCTGTGCCATGAGATCGCCGGGTTTTATCGCCTGCCAGAGGCCAATGCGTCCCGCGCCGAGCAACTGTTGACCCCGCAGGTTCTGGAAAGCATCGCAATCCCGGAAATGGCCGAGCTGGTAGAACTGGCCCAACAGCCGGAAACCTGGTTGGCGCGTTTGTTGAAAGCTTATTCCGATTTGTTCAAACCGCCGGTCGCCAATAAAGCGCCCAAAGGCGACGTCACCCAGCCGCTGATTCAGGCCGTCAACCTTGACGAGCCTGCTGTCGCGCCGCTTTCCCGTGAGGAACTGGAGGAATGGCGGCAAAACCTGAAGAAGCTGACCGTGCGTTTCCGCGAGGGTTTGAGTGAGTGCTGATTGTGACCGGCACTGTTACAATATCGCCCTTTCCTGGAGACCTCTGCTGATATGCCCACGTCCTTTCTAGAAATTGTCGAATTGCCAGACGGTCGCATCGAACTGCGCCGTGCCGAGGACGAGGGTTCCCTGGTTACCCTGAGTTTTTCCGAAGACGCCAAGGCGTTCCTGCAGGGCCAGCATGTCGAGGTGGCGAAGGCCATGCTCAGCGTTGGCGTGCAGATGGCGGGGCGTTTGGTGGAAGGTGAGATCGAGCGGGAAGACGAAGGACCGCGCGTCCTTCACTGAGACTGGCCGGGCTTCCTCGCAATGAGGAAGCCGGATGTTCGGCGTCGTAGCGGTTAACCTAGGCGAATGTTCAGGCTCTGCGCGCTTCCGACGTTGGCGGCACGGGTCAGTTGTTGCCGTGCTGCGCTGCCAAGTGGGGTCAGCCAGCTCACCACGGTGTGGCTGCGGCCCAGGCGCAGGGCGTCGCAGGCCAGTTGCAGGGCGCTCTGGTTGCCACGGGGTTGCAGGATCAGGATGCGTTCGCGGTTCAGCCCGGCATCACGCAGCCAGGCCTGGGTGAGGCTGGCAGGTGGTGCGATCAGCGTCAGCCAGCGCGCATCTTCTTCCTCGCTCAACTCTCGCAGGACCGGTGCCAGCAGGTTCTGGCAGTGCTCCAGCGCACCACGGAAAGACAACTCGCTGAAGACCTGCGGTTCATTGCTGGAACGCGCAGGCTTTTCCGCTTTGAGTCCAGGCAGCGCAGGCTGGGCCAGGAATGCCTCGAACAGGGGTAACTGTGCTTGCTGTGGTGTGTGGGTAAACTGCATGACGCCTCCTGGTTACCGGCGAATGACGCCGACGCTCAACCCCTCGATCACCAGGTCCTGTTCCTTCAGGTTGACCTCGATGGGGGCGAATTCGGGATTTTCCGCGATCAGCCAAACCTTGCTGCCTTCACGTTTGAAGCGCTTGACCGTGACTTCGTCACCCAGGCGGGCTACGACGATCTGCCCATTGCGCGCTTCGCGGGCGGTGTGCACGGCGAGAAGGTCGCCATCGAAGATGCCGACGTCCTTCATGCTCATGCCGTGTACCCGCAACAGGTAGTCGGCGCGAGGATGGAAGAAGGAAGGGTTGATGGCGCAGGACTCCTCAATGTGCTGCTCCGCGAGGATGGGAGCGCCGGCGGCGACCCGGCCGATGATCGGCAGCGAGCTGTCGTCCTGCTGCGGACGGGCTTCGAAACCGGGGATGCGGATGCCACGGGATGCGCCCGGCGTCATCTCGATCGCACCCTTGCGTGCTAGTGCCTTGAGATGCTCTTCGGCAGCATTGGGAGACTTGAAGCCTAGCTCCTGGGCAATCTCGGCGCGGGTGGGAGGGAAGCCGTTGTCTTCCAGGCAGCGCTTGATAAAAGCCAGAATCTCAGCTTGGCGTGGCGTCAGTTTTAGCATGTCGATGGCTCTGTCTTTTTATACAGTGACTGGGATTATATACAGTAGATTGGCTGCTGCAAGCCTCAGGCTACAGGCGGTAAGAAAAAGCGGGGCGGCTGTGCTCTAATAGCGCCCTCTGACTTGACAGTCACGTGGATGAAACGTATGTTTCAAACAACTGTTTGTCAGGTAGATCATTTCATGGCCCAATCGGAAACCGTCGAACGCATTCTTGATGCTGCAGAGCAGCTGTTCGCGGAAAAAGGCTTCGCCGAAACCTCGCTGCGCCTGATCACCAGCAAGGCCGGGGTCAACCTGGCGGCGGTCAATTATCACTTCGGCTCGAAGAAAGCCTTGATCCAGGCGGTTTTCTCGCGTTTCCTGGGGCCGTTCTGCCAAAGCCTCGAACGCGAACTGGACCGGCGCCAGGCGCGCCCCGAGCACAAGCCAAGCCTCGAAGAGCTCCTTGAAATGCTGGTGGAGCAGGCACTGGTGGTACAGCCGCGCAGCGGCAACGACCTGTCCATCTTCATGCGCTTGCTGGGCCTGGCCTTCAGCGAGAGCCAGGGGCACCTTCGGCGTTATCTGGAGGACATGTACGGCAAGGTCTTCCGCCGCTACATGCTGCTGGTCAACGAGGCAGCCCCGCGTATTCCCCCGATCGAACTGTTCTGGCGCGTGCACTTCATGCTCGGCGCCGCGGCGTTCAGCATGTCCGGGATCAAGGCGTTGCGGGCGATCGCCGAGACCGATTTCGGCGTCAACACCTCCATCGAACAGGTGATGCGCCTGATGGTGCCGTTCCTCGCCGCCGGCATGCGTGCCGACAGCGGCGTCACCGACGATGCCATGGCCGCAGCGCAACTGCGCCCGCGCAGCAAGTCGACCGGTACGCCGGCTCCGGCCAAGGCCTGATTGCGACTGGGCGCGACGCCTGGCTTCGGCTAAGCTAGCGCCCCATGTCTACTCTCGATCTGCTGCATATTTCCCTCGCCGACCAGGCCCTGTATGGCTTCGCCCAAGGGCGCCTGGTCGTGCGCCTGCCGGTGTCCACGGCGCTCAACGGCCCGGGTGAACGCAACGGTTCTGGCTGTACGCCGCGTGGCCTGCACCAAGTGCGGGCGAAGATCGGTGCCGGCCTGCCACAAGGTGCGGTGCTGCGCGGCCGACGCTGGACCGGTGAAACCTGGAGCCCCGAGCTGCACGAGCAGTTTCCCGGCCGCGACTGGATCCTGACCCGCATTCTCTGGCTGAGCGGCTGCGAGCCCGGCCGCAATCGCCTGGGGCGGTCGATACCTTCCGCCGCTACATCTATCTGCACGGCACGCCGGACTCCGAGCCCATGGGCGTGCCGTTGTCCCATGGCTGCATCCGCCTGCGCAATGTCGACCTGTTGAAGCTGTTCGACCAGGTTCCGGCGCACTGCCCGGTACGAATCGAAGAAGTCGCCTGCCCGCAGTGGGCAGGCGCGCCCCTTAACTGAAGGATCATTCATGACTGCCAGCCTGCAAGGCTCCCTGATGGTGGATATCGCCGGTACCTGGCTGACCGCCGAAGACCGCCATCTCCTGCGCCAGCCCGAAGTGGCCGGCCTGATCATCTTCGCCCGCAACATCGACAGCCCGCGCCAGGTGCGCGAGCTGACCGCGTCGATCCGCGCCATTCGCCCGGACCTGATCCTCGCCGTGGACCAGGAAGGCGGCCGTGTCCAGCGCCTGCGCCAGGGCTTCGTGCGCCTGCCGGCAATGCGCGCCATCGCCGATAACGACAATGCCGAGTACCTCGCCGAGCAGTGCGGCTGGCTGATGGCGACCGAAGTGCTGGCAGTGGGGCTGGACCTGAGCTTCGCGCCGGTGCTGGACCTCGATCACCAGCGCAGTGCCGTAGTCGGCAGCCGCGCGTTCGAGGGGGATCCACTACGTGCGACGGCCCTGGCCGGCGCCTTTATCCGTGGCATGAACGCCGCCGGCATGGCGGCTTGTGGCAAGCACTTCCCCGGTCACGGCTGGGCCGAGGCCGACTCCCATGTCGCGATCCCTACCGACGAGCGCAGCCTGGAGCAGATCCGAGCTGCCGACCTGGTGCCGTTCACCCGGCTCAGCGGCCAGTTGGCAGCTGTGATGCCGGCCCATGTCATCTACCCGCAGATCGACAACCAGCCCGCTGGTTTCTCCCGCCGTTGGCTGCAGGAAATCCTGCGCGGCGAGCTGGGCTTCGATGGCGTGATCTTCAGCGATGACCTGTCCATGGCCGGCGCCCACGTGGTAGGCGATGCGGCGGGCCGGATCGAAGCGGCGCTGAGTGCCGGCTGTGATATGGGGCTGGTGTGCAACGATCGTGCTGCGGCCGAGCTGGCGTTGAGTGCGGCGCAGCGGATGAACGTAACGCCGTCGCCGCGGATTGCGCGGATGCGCGGGCAGGGCTTCGCTCGCACCGATTATCGTGAGCAACCGCGCTGGCTGGAGGCGCTGGGGGCTTTGAAGCAGGCGCAATTGGTCGATTGATGTAGCGAATTCCAGGGCCTCATCGCTGGCAAGCCAGCTCCCACAGTGTCCGCGGCGCCGCCGAACCTTGTGGGAGCTGGCTTGCCAGCGATGAGGCCTTCGAAATCAACGCCCCTTCTGCTGCTCCGGCAGCGGCGAGAACAACGCCTCGATATCATCCGCCGCCAGCTTCCACTGACCCGCAGCGTTCCCCTCCAGCAACCCCGCTGCCAGCGCCGCCTTTTCCTTCTGCAGTTGCTGGATCTTCTCTTCCACGGTGCCGCGGGTGATCAGTTTGTAGACGAATACCGGCTTGTCCTGGCCGATGCGATATGCGCGGTCGGTGGCCTGGTTTTCCGTGGCCGGGTTCCACCAGGGGTCGTAGTGGATCACGGTGTCGGCGGCGGTGAGGTTGAGCCCGGTGCCGCCGGCCTTGAGGCTGATCAGGAACAGCGGTGTATCGCCATTCTGGAACTCCCGCACCGGTGTGCGCCGGTCCTTGGTGTCGCCGGTCAGCAGGCTGTAGCGGATCTTGCGTTTCTCCAGTTCTTGCTCGATGAGCGCCAGCATCGACGTGAACTGGGAGAACAGGAGGATCTTGCGCCCTTCGCTGAGCAGGTCGTCGAGCATGTCCATCAGGCTGCCCAGCTTGCCCTTGTCGGACTGCGACCCTTTCACTGTGGCATTGGCCACCAGGCGCAGGTCGCAGCAGACCTGGCGCAGCTTGAGCAAGGCTTCGAGAATCACGATCTGGCTGCGCGCCGCGCCATTGCGGGTGATTTCGGCGCGGACCTTGCTGTCCATCGCTACCCGCACGGTTTCGTAGGTGTCGCGCTGGGCGTCGCTGAGATCGACCCAGTGGATGATCTCGCTTTTGGCCGGCAACTCGGTCGCCACCTGCTCCTTGGTCCGGCGCAGCAGGAACGGGCGGATCCGCGCGGCCAGGTGGCTCATGCGCTCGCTATCGCCGTACTTCTCGATGGGCGTGCGGTAGTCGCGGGCGAAGGTCTTGCTGTCGCCCAGCCAGCCCGGCATGAGGAAGTGGAAGATCGACCAGAGTTCGCCCAGGTTGTTTTCCATGGGCGTGCCGGTCAGGCACAGGCGCTGGTCGGCTTTCAGCTCGCGGGCGGCCTGGGCGGCCTTGCTGGTGGCATTCTTGATGTTCTGCGCTTCGTCGAGTATCAGCAGGTGCCAGTCGATCGGGGTGAAGTGCTCGAGATCGCGAGGGAGCAGGGCGTAGGTGCTGAGGACCAGGTCGTAGTCGCGCAGGTCGGCGAAATGCCGGTTACGCCCGGCGCCATGCAGGGCGACGACCTTGAGCTGCGGAGTGAAGCGCTCGGCCTCGTCAAGCCAGTTGGGGATCAGGCTCGTAGGCATGATCGCCAGTGCCGGGCTTTTAAGGCGACCGGCGTTCTTTTCCGCGAGCACATGGCTGAGGGTCTGCAGGGTCTTGCCCAGGCCCATGTCGTCGCCGAGCAGGCCGCCTACCTCCAGGTCGCGCAGGGTTTGCAGCCAACTCAGGCCTTCCAGCTGGTAAGGCCGCAGTGTTGCATTCAGGCCTTGCGGAGCCTGCACCTCGGTGTACTGCGCATTCTTCAGGCGCGAGGCGAAGTCACGCAGGCGTTCGCCGCCTTGCCAGGTCAGGGAGATGTCGTCGAGGTTGCTCAGACGCGCCGCATCCGGGGCGGACAGGCGCAGGCTGCGGCCATCGTTTTCCGTCAGGTACAGCTCGCCGAGGGTCGCCATCAGCGGCTTGATCCGCCCATAGGGCAGGGCGACCCGTGCGGCCGTTGCGCCGTGGCGATGGCGATTGAGGTCGATCAGCAGGTGTTCGTCGTCGCCGCGCCTGGCCAGTTCGCTGCTGCGCAGCAGTTCCGGATTGCTGCGCAGCAGGTGCAGGAGGATCGGCAGCAGGCTGTGGCGTTCGCCGTTGACCACGATGCCTAGCTCCAGGTCGAACCACTGGTGCCCGCCGCCTTCCTCGATATCGGCGTACCACTCGTCCACTTCCTGCAGGTTGAAGGCGAAGTCGGCATGTATCTCGATTTCCCAGCCAGCTTCACGCAGCGCGGGCAGGCCTTCACGGGCGAAGTCCAGCCATTGCTGGTCGGTGTCGAGCAGCAGCAGTTCGCCGGCGCTTTCCGGCAGGGCCTTGCTTTGTCGGGTGGCGACCTTGAAGCCCCAGCCATGCAGGACCTTGCGCAAGGCTTGTTCGGCCTGGGCGTCGCGCTGGATATGCTGGGTGGCATTGTCGACGAAGCGGGTCAGTGGCTTGTTGCCGCTGGCACGCAGGCCGTCGTAGTTGAACGACAGTGCGGCGCGGTGTTGCAACTGGCGCTGCATGCGCCCGCTCTTCGGGGCGTAGGCGCTGAATTCGTGGCTTCCGAGTATCAGGTGGGCGACGGGCTGGATGCCGTCGATGGTTTCTTCGCGCAGCCTGGTGGGTGTCGGCAGTTGCTTGTCCAGGGCCGCGAGGCGATGGCTGAGCTGGGCTACCAGGGGTTCCGGTACGTCCGGTGCCAGGGTCAGTTGCTGGGCAACGTAAGGATCCAGGTTATGCCGGAGCAGGCCGGCCTGCATGATGGTGATATCGAACCAATACAACGGTTGCAGCGGCAGGACCCGGCGCACGGGCTCATCGCCGTGATGCCACATTCCCCAGTAGTGACCGTTCTTCTGGCGTACCCAACGGAACTCGGCGTCCAGGACCGGGCCCTGGGTCACCGGGCGCATGCCCTCGTCGAACATCAGGCGGCCGCTGTCCAGCGCTTGCTGGAACACCTCGCTGTCATGTTTTTCATCGAGGGGGAAGGTCATGCCCCAGAATCGCTCCTTGCGATTAAGGTGCAGGAGAATCTGCCGGTCTTGCGGGGTGACGTACCTGGGTGGCTGGAACAGCAGTTCGGGGATCGAGCGCAGGTTGGCGAACTGGATGCTCCCATTGGGTTGCCGTGTGCCTTTCCTGATCTTCAGGCAGAAGATGTCTTCATCGAAATGGATAAAGTAGTAGAGGGCACGGCCCTGGCTGTCTGGCCGCTGCTCGACGCTGCCCGGCGCGGGCTTTTCCAGTTTGTCCAGCCAGGACTCCAGATCCGCGGTCAGCCTCTCGCCCGAGGGTTCGAGATGATCCTGGGCGTAGTAGAGCACGGCAGCGCAGTGCTTGCAGTCGACGCCCACCGGGCAGGTGCAATCGCAATCAACCCAGTATCCATTGTCTCCACGCGGTTTTATGCCGATCACCTGCCTGTAGCGGTGATCGCCCGAGCCTTCGCAGGTGGCGTGGATCGTGTCGTTCTCGACCTTTACGATGCGGACTCGTTGCTGTCTCGCGTAACCGAGCCCGCGTTCCAGCACCCTGGCACTGAATTCGTCCTGCCAGGCGCTACTTCCGAGCAGCCGGTCGAGCATATGAGGCATGCGTTACTGCTCCATCATCTCGGGATCAGGCGCCGGGCTCGCCGGCGCGCCCACTTTGCGAATCTTCACCAGCAGCGCCAGGTGTCCGCCATCGAGGAACGTCAGCTCCGCGCTCTTCACGTTCTTGTTGCCCTGCTTGAACGCCTCGCTCTGTATCACTGCGCCGTTGGTGTCGAACTGGTTGACCCAGAAGTTTGCCTCGACACTGATGAAACGCGCTTCGCCCAGGCTGAGGTTGCCTTCGATGGGGAAGTGGCCGAACTGCTCCTGGCCGTCACTGATGGCGACCTTCGACACGCCACTGCCAACGCTCTGCTGCCAGGCCTTGTGCGCCAGCACGGTGTACTGGTTGTTGGCGGCGAGCGCGGCCACTTCCTTGTCGAGAATCGGTTGGCGCACATCGTATTGCGCGATCGGAGCTGCGCCGTCGCTCCAGTTTTCCGGAGCGAACTGGCTGGTGATGGCCGGCACCGCGTTCTGTCGCACCAGGATCATTTCCACCAGGTACTGGGTGTCGGCGAAAGCCGCCGGCGCGACCAGCGCCAGCAGCAGGGTGAGGTTGCGAATGGCACGCATGGATCTTCCTTACGCGGTTTGCGGGGTGAGGCGCTCGAACAGCGCTTCGAGTGTCGAGAATCGTTCATCGGCGCGCTCCATGGGCACCATGAACCTGAACTGGGTGGCGCCTTCGAATTTGTAGCGCTTGGGCTGGCCCTGGATCAGCTTGATCAGTACCAGCGGATCGACCGGGGTCTCGCTTTCGAATTCGATCTTGCCGCCTTGCGGGCCGGCATCGACCTTCTTGATTCCGAGCTTCTCCGCCTGCAGCTTGAGCAGGGTCAGGCGGATCAGGTTCTTGGTCGGTTCGGGAAGCAGGCCGAAGCGGTCGATCATCTCCACTTGCAGGTCGTTGAGGCCATCCTCGTCAACCGCCGACGCGATGCGCTTGTACAGGATCAGCCGCGCATGCACGTCGGGCAGGTAGTCCTCGGGAATCAGCGCCGGCAGGCGCAGGTTGATCTCGGGGCCGCCGCCCAGCGGCTGGTCGAGGTTCGGCTGGGTGCCCTTGCGGATCGCCTTGACCGCACGTTCGAGCATTTCCATGTAGAGGGTGAAACCCACCGCCTGGATCTGCCCGCTCTGGCCTTCGCCGAGCAGTTCGCCAGCACCGCGGATTTCCAGGTCGTTGGTCGCCAGCACGAAGCCGGCACCGAGATCCTGGGTGTTGGCGATGGCTTCCAGGCGCTTCTCCGCATCGGCGGTGATCTGCTGGCGCGGCGGCGTCAGCAGGTAGGCGTAGGCCTGGTGGTGGCTGCGTCCGACCCGGCCGCGCAACTGGTGCAGCTGGGCCAGGCCGAACTTGTCGGCGCGCTCGATGATGATGGTGTTGGCACTCGGCACGTCGATGCCGGTCTCGATGATGGTCGAGGCGATCAGCACGTTGAAGCGCTTGTGATAGAAGTCGCTCATCACTTGTTCGAGTTCGCGCTCGCGCATCTGCCCGTGGCCGATGCCGATGCGCGCCTCGGGCACCAGCTCGGCGAGGTCGGCGGCGCATTTCTCGATGCTCTTCACATCGTTGTGCAGGTAGTAGACCTGGCCGCCGCGCAGCAGCTCGCGCAGCAATGCTTCCTTGATCGTGCTCTTGTTCTGCTCCATGACGAAGGTGCGCACCGACAGGCGGCGGGCCGGCGGGGTGGCGATGATCGACAGATCGCGCATGCCCGACACCGCCATGTTCAGCGTGCGCGGGATCGGCGTGGCAGTCAGGGTGAGGATGTCGACTTCGCTGCGCAGGGCCTTGAGCTGTTCCTTCTGGCGCACGCCGAAACGGTGCTCCTCGTCGATGATGACCAGGCCCAGGTCCTTGAACTTGACGTCGTCCTGCAACAGCTTGTGGGTGCCGATGACGATATCGATCTTGCCCTCGGCCAGCTCGCCCATGGCGGTGCTGACTTCCTTGGCCGACTTGAAGCGGCTCATCACTTCAACGCTTACCGGCCAGTCGGCGAAGCGGTCGCGGAAGCTGTTGTAGTGCTGCTGGGCGAGCAGGGTGGTGGGCACCAGAATGGCCACCTGGCGACCGCTGTGCACAGCGATGAAGGCGGCGCGCATGGCCACCTCGGTCTTGCCGAAGCCAACGTCGCCGCAGACCAGGCGGTCCATCGGCTTGGCGGCAAGCATGTCCTCGCGCACCGCTTCGATGGCGTTCTGCTGGTCCGGGGTTTCCTCGAAGGGGAAGCCGGCGCTGAATGCGGCGTAATCGGCGGCCGGGTCGGCGAAGGCGTAACCCTTGCGCGCGGCGCGGCGGGCATAGATGTCGAGCAGCTCGGCGGCGACATCGCGAACCTGCTCGGCCGCCTTGCGCTTGGCCTTCTGCCACGTCTCGGAGCCGAGCCGGTGCAGCGGGGCCAGAGCGTCGTCGCTGCCGGTGTAGCGGGCGATCAGGTGCAGGTTGGCTACCGGCACGTAGAGCTTGGCGCCTTCGGCGTATTCCAGGGTGAGGAATTCGGCGGCCTGGTTGTCGATCTCCAAAGTCGCCAGGCCCAGGTAGCGGCCGACACCGTGGTCGATATGCACCACCGGGGCGCCTTCGCGCAGTTCGGTAAGGTTCTTGATCACCGCGTCGTTGCTGGCGTCGCTGCGTTTTTCGCGACGCCGGCGCTGCATCACGCGCTGGCCGAACAACGGGCTTTCGGCGACCAGCGCCAGGGCCGGGTCTTCCAGCACCAGGCCGTCGTCCAGCGGGGCGATGGTGATTGCCAGGCGCTCCTTGCCGGTGACGAAGTCGAGCCAGCTGTCCACGGTCTGCGGGCGCAGTTTCAGGCGTTCGAGCAGTTCCAGGAGCACTTCGCGCCGGCCTGCGGATTCGGCGGTGAACAGTACGCGGCCGGGGAACTGGTCGAGGAACTCCGAAAGCGCGGCCAGCGGCTGGTTGGCCTTGGCCTCGATGGCCAGGTTCGGCAGTTTCTGCGCCGGGAAACGCTCGCGGCCGACGCCGGCATCCACGTCATCGGCGCTGACCACGATGCGCGGCCAGCCCTTGAGCCTGGCAAAGCAGTCTTCCACCGGCAGGAACAGCTCGGCGGGCGGCAGCAGTGGCCGGTTCGGATCGATGCGGCGCTCTTCGTAGCGGCCGCGCACGTCGTTCCAGAAATGCTCGGCGGCCTGTTCCACGCCCGGCAGGGAGAACACCTGGGTATCCTGGGGCAGGTAGTCGAACAGGGTCGAGGTTTCATCGAAGAACAGCGGCAGGTAGTACTCGATGCCGGCGGGGATGATCCCGCTGGTGAGGTCCTGGAAGATCGGGCTGCGGCGGAAGTCCACGTCGAAGCGCTCGCGGAAGCGCGCCTTGAAGCGGGTCACCGCGTCCTTCTGCAGGGGGAATTCCCGCGCCGGCAGCAGGCGTACCGAGCCGACCTTGTCGATGGAGCGCTGGGTCTCCGGGTCGAAGGTGCGCAGGGTCTCGATCTCGTCGTCGAACAGATCGATGCGGTAGGGCAGCTTGCTGCCCATGGGGAACAGGTCGATCAGGGCGCCGCGCACGGCGAACTCGCCATGTTCGTAGACGGTATCGACGCAGCGGTAGCCGCTGGCCTCCAGGCGGCTGCGCATCTGTTCCACATCGAGCTTCTGGCCGATATCCAGGACCAGGCTGCTGCCGAGCAGGAAGCGGGTTGGCGCCAGGCGGTGCAGGGCAGTGGTGATCGGCACCACCAGGATGCCGTGGTCCAGCTCCGGCAGGCGGTACAGGCTGGCGATCCGCTGCGAGATGATGTCCTGGTGCGGTGAGAACAGATCGTAGGGCAGGGTTTCCCAATCGGGGAAGGGCAACACCGCCAGCTCCGGCGCGAAGAAGCGCAGTTCCTGTTCCAGCCGGTCGGCGCTCTGGCTATCGGCGGTCAGTAGCAGGGTGAAGCGCTTGGCGGCGCTGGCAGCCTCGGCGATGGCCAGGCTCAGGGCGGCGCCGGGCAGGTTGCCCCAGGTTTGTTTGCCGGCGGTGGCCGGAAGGTGCGGTAGACGCAGAACTGGCACGGGAGGTCGAACTCCAAGCGTTGCGACAAAGAGATCGATTGTACCGGTCCGAAGCCCATGGGGTAAGGCTTGCAGTGGTCAAATTGGCGCAACGTGACGGGGGCGACAGGCGCTCATTGCTCGAACGAGAGCTCGGCGTCATAATGTAGCCCCTTTTTTCTGTCCCTACATGTGGAAGGTTCCCGTGACTCAGAAGCCCGACCAGTGTCTTGGTGAGTGGATCGATCGTGAAGCACTTGCAGAAGCGATGATCCCGCTTATCGGTCAGCTCTACCGCAATAACAACGTGGTGAGCTCGATCTATGGCCGCAGCCTGATCAACCGCTCGGTGATCTCGATCCTCAAAGCGCATCGCTTTGCCCGCCATCGCCAGAGCGACGAAACCGAACTGTCCGTCCACGAGACATTCCCCCTGCTCAAGGCCATGAGCGAGCTGAAACTGGGCGCCGCCTCGGTCGACCTGGGCAAGCTGGCCAACAAGTTCAAGCTTGAAGGCAACGGCCGCAGCGTCGAGCAGTTCGTTCGTGAAGAACTGGCCGAAGTGGTCGGTCAGCAGAACGCTTCCGCACGCAAGGGCACCGACGTCGTCCTGTATGGTTTCGGCCGCATCGGCCGCCTGCTGGCGCGCATCCTGATCGAGAAGACCGGTGGTGGCGACGGCCTGCGCCTGCGCGCCATCGTCGTGCGCAAGGGCGCGACCAACGACCTGATCAAGCGTGCCAGCCTGCTGCGTCGTGACTCGGTTCACGGCCCGTTCGACGGCACCATCACGGTCGACGAAGAGAACAACACCATCACCGCCAACGGCAACCTGATCCAGGTGATCTATGCCAAGGCGCCGAGCGAAGTCGACTACACCCAGTACGGTATCGACAACGCCCTGATCGTCGACAACACCGGTGTATGGCGCGACGCCGAGGGCCTGGGCCAGCACCTGGCCTGCCCGGGCGCTGCCCGCGTGATCCTCACCGCACCTGGCAAGGGCGCGCTGAAGAACATCGTGCACGGCATCAACCACGGCGACATCACTGCCGACGACAAGATCATCTCCGCCGCTTCCTGCACCACCAACGCCATCGTGCCGGTGCTGAAGGCGCTGAATGACCAGTACGGCATCGTCAACGGCCACGTCGAAACCGTTCACTCGTTCACCAACGACCAGAACCTGATCGACAACTTCCACAAGGGCAGCCGTCGCGGTCGTGCCGCGCCGCTGAACATGGTCATCACCGAGACCGGCGCCGCCACTGCTGCCGCCAAGGCACTGCCAGTGCTCAAGGGCAAGCTGACCGGCAACGCCATCCGCGTTCCGACGCCGAACGTCTCCATGGCGATCCTCAACCTGAACCTGGAAAAGGCCACGACTCGCGAAGAACTGAACGAGTACCTGCGCCAGACCGCCATGCACTCCGAGCTGCACAAGCAGATCGACTACGTGAGCAGCCAGGAAGTGGTATCGACCGACTTCGTCGGTTCGCGTCACGCCGGTGTGGTCGACGCCGAAGCCACCATCTGCAACGAAAACCGTGTTGTCCTGTACGTCTGGTACGACAACGAATTCGGTTACAGCTGCCAGGTCGTGCGCGTGATGGAAGACATGGCCGGTGTGAACCCGCCTGCGTTCCCGCGCTAAGCTTGCTGGTGCGTTGAAAAGGAACGGGAGCCTGCGGGTTCCCGTTTTTTTTGGCGTTTTGTTTTATGCTTCAGGGCCTCATCGCTGGCAAGCCAGCTCCCACAGGGTTCGGTGTGTACAGCTCCAGTGGAGGCAGGCATGCAGGCCTGTGTTGTGGTTGATGACTCCTACAAATTTAGCGGTGCACACGATACCTGTGGGAGCTGGCTTGCCAGCGATGAGGCCCTGAAGACCGCTACAGGAGGAGCATTTGAAAACAGCCCTGAGCATCCTCTGTGCCCTTGCCCTTACAGCTTGCAGCAAACCTGACCCGGTCGAGCGCCTCACCGGCCCTACCATGGGCAGCACCTGGACCGTGCAATACGTCCCGCCAGCCTCGGGCCCGGACGCCGGCCAGGTCAAGAAGGAGATCGAAAGCATCCTCGCCGAGATCGACCAGCATTTCTCCACCTACCGCAGCGATTCCGAAGTCGCCCGCTTCAACCGCCTGCCCGCCAACAGTTGCCAGCCGATGCCCGCCGATGTGCTCAAGCTGGTGCGCCTGGGCGAAACCCTCTGGCGCGAAAGCGGTGGCGCCTACGACCTCAGCGTCGAACCCCTGATGGACCTCTGGGGCTTCGGTCCGCAGTCGCGTGAAGAAAAAGTCCCCGCTGCCGAGCGCCTGGCCGAAGTCCGCCAGCGCGTGGGGCAGGGCCATCTGCGCATCGACGGCCAGCAGTTATGCAAGGACATCGCCCTGGAGCTGGACTTCAACAGTATCGCCGCCGGCTACAGTGTCGATCGCATCGTCGAACGCCTGCACGCGCTGGGCATCGACGACCTGCTGGTGGAAGTCACCGGCGAACTCAAGGCGGTCGGCCGCAAGCCCGATGGCAGCGCCTGGCGCGTGGCCCTGGAGTGGCCGCGGGAAGACCGCCAGATCGCCGAGCAGATCCTCGGCATCGATGGGCTTGGAGTGTCCACCTCGGGTGACTACCGCAACTATTTCGAGGAAAATGGCCAGCGCTTTTCCCATACCTTCGATGCCCGGCTCGGCAGGCCGATCGCCCATGCACTGGCGGCGGTCACGGTGTTCGAGGCGTCGGCGCTGGTAGCCGACGGTTATTCGACCCTGTTGCTGATCCTCGGGCCGGAGCAGGGTTGGGAATTCGCCGTGGCACAGAATCTGCCTGCGGTTTTCGTCATGCGTGCCGATAGCGGTTTTATCGCCCGTGTGACCCCGGCCTTCGAGCGGATCGTCGGTAGGAACGCAGGGAAAAACGGGGTATACGGATTTAATGGTTGATGGGGCACCTTTACCCCACCAACCTGATACCATTATCAGATGGTTGATAGATCGACTCCGTAGTTGAGTTCCTCTGCGAAGTCCGGCAGTCCGTAACCGATGGTTTTCTTGTAGAAAGGAGAGACCTTCGCAGTCGGTGCCTTCTTCTTGTGCTTCGTGGTGTAGAGCATTCGTGCCCGCATCACCTCGAAGGAGTAACCGCGCCCTTCACGGTTCTTGTCCTTGGCCAGTCGGTTGATGGACTCCGTGTAAGCGTTGGTGACGGGCATGTCCGTCTCGAAGTAGGTCATGGTCTCTTCGCGCCAGTTTCCCACTGCCCTGACCAGATCGCTCCAGACTTCCTTTTGGCCCTTCGGGATGGTGGCTATCCACTCGTCCAGGGCGGCTTCTGCCTGGAGCCGTGTGGTGGCGTCCCAGATGCCGTAGAAGCGCTCCTTGTGCTCGTAGGCGGCCAGCAGTTGCGGGAACGCGCCTGTCCAGGTCTCCATGATGAGGCGCTCCCGGTCTGAGACTTCGTGAGCGCGTTTCAGCAGGATTTTCCGGTCTCCCTTGAGAGTCCGGCTCTGGGACGGTTTCAGCTCCTTTCTGAGGCCCTTGCGCACTCTCTCTAGGGCATCGTTGGCCATGCGCACCACATGGAACTTATCGACCACGATACGGGCCTGGGGCAGCACAGCCTTGACCGCTGCCCGGTAGGGGTTCCACATGTCCATGCTGACGATCTCGACCTTCTGCCGGTCTTTCAGCTTCATCAGGTAGTTGGTCACCACGTCCTGGCGGCGGGTGGCCAGCAGGTCGAGCAGGGTTCGCTCCTCAATGTTGGTCAGAATGCAGCGGTAGCGCTTGTTCAGGTATAGCTCGTCAATGCCCAGGATGCGGGGCGTCTCGAAGCGGTGCCAGCGCCCCAGGAACTCGGCGCGGGCGTTGAAGATGTCGCGCACCGTCTTCTCGTCCAGGCCGGTCTGTGCCGCCACAAAGGTGTAGGGGTGGTTGAAGGATTCCTTCTCCACGTACTCATGCAGCCGCAGTGTCATACGGAATCCGTCCACCATCTCCGGTAGCTGGGGCCTGAATGTTGTCTTGCAGGCCCGGCAGGTGTATCGGCGGCGGACCACCCAGAGAGTGACCCGCTTGCCGTGGATGGGCAGATCACGATAGGGAACGTCACGCTTGCCGAACCGCACGAACTCACCCTGCACGCCGCACCCCTCGCAGGCTACTGGTGTAGGTGCTTCAAGCCGAAAATGTATGTCTTCATTCTGCTCATCAGAATCCACCAACTGGTACCCAGGAAGGCTTAACGAATTAATCATCTCCCGCCTTGATCAGAAAAACAGGTAGGTGGCGTAACCGGCAATCATCGCCATAGCAAAAATGACTGCTAAAAACGCCGCTAAAAGCTTCAGCGTGAACAAAGAGCGCAACAGAATGAGCTCAGTCAGGCTGGCTCCGGCACTGCCGATGATCAACGCTAGCACCGTCCCGGCACCCACGCCTTTGGCCATCAGAGCCGCTGCCAGAGGTATGACGGCTTCAGCGCGAATATACAACGGCACGCCGATGACAGCGGCAACTGGAATGGCAAAGGGATTATCTGGGCCTGCATACTGCTCCAATAAGTCAGTGGGCATGAAACCATAGATCACGCTGCCAATCGCAATACCGATGAGCAGGTAAGGCAACACATCGATAAAGTCCGACCAAGCTTCCCGCCACACACCACTGTACTTCCCTTCTTTCTTAACCGTGACAGTGGGTTGACTGTCACAGCATTCGCTAGACGTAGAGACTGTTGTCTTCCTATCAGCCCCGCAAGAAGCCGTCTTCGGAGTGGTGTCGCAGCTGTTGGTGCCGCAACTCGATGCGGTCGATGTAGCACTGCACGGGCTTGCTGATGAACTACATCCACTGCTCTCTTGTGTCGCCGTCCGGCGCACATAACGCTCGAAGCCAAGCGTGTGAAGCAGCCATCCGGCACCTACCGCGACCACCAAAGCGGCGAGCACATAGATAGCAGTAAGTGTCCATCCAAACGTGGCAACCAGCAGGCCGACGACGATAGGATTCAGCAACGGAGATGAGAAAAGAAACACCATCATCGGCCCAAAACCGGCCCGTGCCCGAATCAACCCTTTCAACATGGGGATAGTCGAGCAACTACAGAAGGGCGTTATAGCTCCTAAACCAGCAGCAAGAAAATAGCCTCGCTTCCCACTGGAAGTCAGTAACGCTTCCACCTTGGATGGTGGGATGTGACGTTGAAGAACTCCGACCAGCAAGCTAATGCCAATGAATAAAACCGATAGCTCGATAGCGAGAAAGGCGAACATGCCTAGAGCGTCTTGGAGTTGAGATGACATTCAATATTACTCCTATATTTCTAGTATTGTCGAAATGATGTACGCAGCCTACTTGCGTTTATCCGACCTGTCAACTATAATTCTAGAAACATCGAATTATTGGGGCGTGCTATGGATCACGAAAAGGTTGCAGCCAGCTTAGCTGAGCTAGGGAATAGTCACCGACTGTCCGTGTTCCGCTTTCTGGTCAAAGCTGGCCATGATGGGGCTTCGGTCGGAGATATCCAGAAGGGGCTGGGTATTCCTGCTTCGACGCTATCACATCACCTTGCGCGCATGGCCAAGGTAGGGCTGATCCGGCAGGAGAAACATAGCCGCACGATTGTCTGTATACCCGAGTATGGGCACCTAGAGAATTTGATCGGTTTCTTACAAGAGGAATGTTGTGCAGGTGTCCGGATTGCGCATGAACCAGAACCGCTTTGACGCTTGCCCAGCTCTCGCTGTCCTCCCTAGTCAGCATCGCTATGAAGACTCAGGCGAAGGTGGAAACAGAAAATTGGCAGTAGAGTAGGCTGAAGAGGATCAATCAGATAATCCGCTGAGAAAGATTTTCTTCTTTACATCTTTGGCATTTTATCAACCAGAAATTCCGGATACCCGAAAAACGAAGAATGAATGTCTTGCATGTAGTGCAGAGAAAAATAGCCTACGACGCGACCAAGGGTTAATGTGCGCGCCGTTCAAGCTTGATTAGACTGCACCCGAATTTTTTCATGGCGTCCAACCGTGCGCCATGATGCCCCGGTCGCCGGTGTGGCGGCCGGGCCTGTTCTGAAGGAGTACGCATGGCTGTCTACAACTACGACGTAGTGGTGCTGGGTTCCGGCCCCGCAGGAGAAGGGGCGGCAATGAATGCCGCCAAGGCAGGACGCAAGGTGGCGATGGTCGATAGCCGTCGCCAGGTCGGCGGCAACTGCACCCATCTGGGCACCATCCCGTCCAAGGCCCTGCGTCACTCGGTGCGCCAGATCATGCAGTTCAACACCAACCCGATGTTCCGGGCCATTGGCGAACCGCGCTGGTTCTCCTTCCCCGACGTGCTCAAGAGCGCCGAGAAGGTGATTTCCAAGCAGGTTGCCTCGCGCACCGGCTACTACGCGCGCAACCGCGTCGACGTCTTCGTCGGCACCGGCAGCTTCGCCGACGAGCAGACCGTGGAAGTGGTCTGCGCCAATGGTGTGGTCGAGAAACTGGTGGCCAAGCACATCATCATCGCCACCGGCTCGCGCCCTTATCGCCCTGCCGATATCGATTTCCACCACCCGCGCATCTACGATAGCGACACCATCCTCAGCCTCGGCCACACCCCGCGCAAGCTGATCGTCTACGGCGCCGGTGTGATCGGTTGCGAATATGCGTCGATCTTCAGCGGCCTGGGTGTCCTGGTGGAGCTGGTGGACAACCGTGGCCAGTTGCTGAGCTTCCTCGATTCGGAAATCTCCCAGGCCCTGAGCTATCACTTCAGCAACAACAACATCACCGTACGCCACAACGAAGAGTACGAGCGCGTCGAAGGTCTGGACAACGGGGTGATCCTGCACCTGAAGTCGGGCAAGAAGATCAAGGCCGACGCTTTGCTGTGGTGCAACGGCCGCACCGGCAACACCGACAAGCTCGGGCTGGAAAACATCGGCATCAAGGTCAACAGCCGTGGCCAGATCGAAGTGGACGAGGCCTACCGTACCCAGGTGCCGAATATCTACGGCGCCGGTGACGTGATCGGCTGGCCGAGCCTGGCCAGTGCCGCCCACGACCAGGGCCGTTCCGCTGCAGGCAGCATCGTCGACAATGGCAGCTGGCGCTTCGTCAACGACGTGCCGACCGGGATCTACACCATTCCCGAGATCAGCTCGATCGGCAAGAACGAGCAGGAACTGACCCAGGCCAAGGTGCCTTACGAAGTGGGCAAGGCCTTCTTCAAGAGCATGGCCCGGGCGCAGATCGCCGGCGAGCCGCAAGGGATGCTGAAGATCCTGTTCCACCGTGAAACCCTGCAGATCCTCGGTGTGCACTGCTTCGGCTACCAGGCGTCGGAGATCGTCCATATCGGCCAGGCCATCATGGATCAGCCGGGTGAGCGCAATACCCTGAAGTACTTCGTCAACACCACCTTCAACTACCCGACCATGGCCGAAGCCTATCGGGTAGCGGCCTACGATGGCCTCAACCGGCTTTTTTGAGCGGCTCCGGCCGGTGGCCTGAGCCGGCCGGGGAGATCGATTTCAGCGATTCCCGAGGGTGGCAGTGGCCAAACCGGGAAAGTCTGTAATCAGGCTGTCCACGCCGAAGTCGGCGAGTCGGCGCATCAGCGCCGGCTCGTTGACTGTCCACACCGACACGTGCAATCCCTGGCGCTGGGCCTTGACCAGCCGCTCGGGCTGCACAGCGTCCAGTTCAATGCCAGCAGCTCGCAACCGTAGTTCTGCGCGACCTTCAGCGGGTCGAGCCAGGCATATTCCGCCACCAGCCCGCGGGAAATGTCCGGGACCAGTTCCTGGGCGGCACCCAGTACTTCGCGGGAGCTGGAGGTGATGGTCACCTTGTCCAGCAGGTCGAAGCGCTGGGCCATTTCGCGAATGGCCAGGACGGTGGTTGCCGCACGGGTGCGCGAGGCGCTCTTGACCTCCAGTTGCCAGTGCTCGAACGGGCATTTCTCGAACAGCTCCTCAAGGCGCGGGATAGGGCAGGGCTGCACCCAGCCCGGACCACCCTTGCGCGCGTCGTAGGTCACCAGGTCGGCGGCGGGATGCTCGACCACCTTGCCGCGGCGGCCGGTGGTGCGTTTCAGGGTCAGGTCATGGATCACCATCAGCTCGTTGTCGGCCGAAAGGTGCAGGTCGAGTTCGCAGCTCCGCACGCCGTGCCCGAGGCACTGCTGGAAGCTGGTCAGGGTGTTTTCCGGGGCTTCGCCCTTGGCGCCGCGATGGCCGTAGATCTGCGTCACGTTTGTTCCTTCAATGAAAAAGACCGAAAGCTGAAAATCAGGAAGTCGGTGGGGCGTTCTGTTCCAGTGCCTGGCGGCGTTGCTGTTGCTGGCGTTGCAGGATATAGCGGGCGAGCAACTGGCGCTGGGCATCGCTCATGTCGATGAATTCGCAGCCCAGCTCGTAGCTGCCGTCGGTCCGCCTGGCGCAATGGGTGACCTTGCCGCGCAGGAGCAGGCCGGAAGCCCGGGCATCAGCACCATCTTGAGGGCGACGCGGCTGCCGGGCTCGAAGGGCTCGGGGCTGTTGAACTCGATCCCGCCTTCGGAGAGTTTTACCGGTTGCGGTGCGCCGATCTCGCCGATCAAGGTCTGCGCGAGTACCGCGCTGAGCAGGTCGATGCGTTTGTTCTGGGCCTTGAGGAAGGCGGCGAGGGTGCGGTCCTTCTCGCTCAGCTGGCGCAGCAGGTGCTGGGATTCGAACTCGCTCAGGTGCAGTTCGCTCAGCAGATTGAACAGCGGGGAATCATCTTGCAATAAGTCCGTGCCAAGGGCCTCCGCTGCGCTCAGCGGGCTAATTTCCAGTGCGATCCTGTCGTCGATACGGTAGTATTCGCGGCGATCTTCTTCATCTAATGTCGACATGGCGAACCCATGGTTACGGCGGTGGTCTGAGTGTAAATCCGCTGTCCTGCCCCCGCCACAAGGACGTTCCTCTTTCATCCGAACAAGCCCCGACATGTTCAGACCTCTTTTCGTCTACATCGGCACGCGCTACACCCGTGCCAAGCGTCGCAACCACTTCGTCTCGTTCATTTCCCTGACCTCGATGATCGGCCTCGCCCTTGGCGTGGTGGTGATGATCGTGGTGCTCTCGGTCATGAACGGTTTCGACCATGAGATGCGTACCCGGGTCCTGGGCATGGTCCCTCATGCGACCCTCGAGACCGGGCAACCGCTGACCGACTGGCCAGCCCTTGCCGATCAAGTAAAGCAGAATCCATCGGTGCTCGATGTCGCGCCCTTCACCCAGATGCAGGGGTTGCTGACCCACGCCGGCAAGGTACAGAAGGTCCTGCTCAATGGGGTTGACCCGGCGCAGGAGCGCAAGGTTTCGATTATCGGCGACTTTATCCGGCAGGGGCGGCTGGAAGACCTGGCGCCCGGCGACTTCGGCATCATGATCGGCGACAAGGCCGCGAGCAGGCTGGGTGTCGGCATCGGCGACAAGGTGACCTTCGTCGCCCCCGAGGTCACCGTGACCCCGGCCGGCATGTTCCCGCGCATGAAGCGCTTCACCGTGGTCGGCACCTTCCATGTCGGCGCAGGCGAGATCGATGGCTTCCTGGGGCTGACCAACATCGCCGACCTGTCGCGCCTGCATCGCTGGAAACCGGACCAGGTCCAGGGCCTGCGCCTGAAGTTCGACGACCTGTTCCAGGCCCCGCGCATTGCCTACAACATTGCCCATCAACTGGGCGACCAGGAGTTCTACGCCCGCGACTGGACCCGCAGCTACGGCAACCTGTACCAGGCGATCCGCATGGAGAAGGCGATGATCGGCCTGCTCCTGTTGCTGATCGTCGCGGTGGCGGCGTTCAACATCATTTCCACCCTGGTCATGGTGGTGAACGACAAGCGCGGCGATATCGCCATCCTGCGTACCCTGGGCTCCACGCCGCGGCAGATCATGGCGATCTTCATGGTCCAGGGCACCATCATCGGCGTGCTCGGTACCGCCATCGGTGCCGTCGTCGGCATCCTCGCGGCGCTGAATGTCAGCGCCGCCATCGCCGGTCTGGAAACCCTGATCGGCCATAAATTCCTCAACGCCGACGTCTACTTCATCGACTACCTGCCGTCCCGGATCATGGCCGAGGACGTATGGATGGTCTGCGGCGCGGCGCTGGTCCTGAGTTTCCTCGCCACCTTGTATCCGGCCTGGCGTGCGGCACGCACCCAGCCTGCGGAGGCGCTTCGTTATGAGTGAGTTGGGCATGAGTGATAAAGCCGTACTGAGTTGCCGCAACCTGGGCAAGTCCTATGACGAGGGCCCGGAGTCGGTGCAGGTGCTGTCGAACCTGCAATTGGAACTGTTCCCCGGCGAGCGCGTGGCCATCGTCGGCAGTTCCGGATCGGGCAAGAGCACCTTGCTCAACCTGCTGGGTGGCCTCGATACCCCGAGCCAGGGCAGCGTGTGGCTGGCCGGCGAGGAACTGTCCGCCCTTGGCGAACGTGCCCGCGGCCTGCTGCGCAACCGCGCGCTGGGCTTCGTCTACCAGTTCCACCACTTGCTGCCCGAGTTCACCGCGCTGGAGAACGTGTGCATGCCGCTGTTGATCGGTCGTACCGCGATTCCCGAAGCCCGCGAGCGTGCCGAGGCGTTGCTCAAGCGCGTCGGCCTCGGTCATCGCCTGGGGCACAAGCCGGCCGAGCTGTCCGGTGGCGAGCGCCAGCGCGTGGCGATCGCCCGGGCGCTGGTCAACCGTCCCGGCCTGGTGATGCTCGACGAGCCGACCGGCAACCTCGACCAGCACACCGCCCAGGGTATCCAGGACCTGATGCGCGAATTGAGCACCTCGTCGCAGACCGCCTTCCTGGTGGTGACCCATGACCTGAACCTGGCCCGGCAGATGGACCGCGTGCTGCGCCTGGAAGAGGGCCACCTGGTTCCGATCTGAAGCGTCGATCTGACTCGTGGCGGGCGCCCGTGGCATAGCCGGGCGCCCTGGTCGTTTTCCTTGCTTGGGTGCATCACTTCATGTTCAGACCCTTGTCCATATTCATCGGCGCTCGCTACACCCGCGCCAAGCGCCGCAACCACTTCATCTCGTTCATTTCCATGACCTCGATGATCGGCCTGTCCCTGGGCGTGCTGGCGATGATCACCGTGCTCTCGGTGATGAACGGCTTCCAGCGCGAAATGAGCGCGCGCATTCTCGGCATGGTGCCCCACGCCATGATCATCGGCGCCAAGCCGCTGGATGACTGGCAGCCGGTGGCTGCGGCCGCCCTGAAGAATCCCGAGGTAGTCGCCGCGGTACCCTTCACCGAAATGGAAGGCATGCTCTCCTACAAGGGTTCGATGCAGCCGATCCAGGTCAGTGGCATCGACCCGGCCCAGGAAGGCAAGGTCTCGATCGTCACCCAACACATCGTCCAGGGCAGCCTTGAAGACCTGAAACCAGGCGAATTTGGCGTGGTCGTCGGCGAAATCACTGCGCGGCGCTTCCGTCTCAATGTCGGTGACAAGCTGACCCTGATCGTTCCGGAAGCGAGCAGCGAGCCGGGTGGTATCACGCCGCGCATGCAGCGCTTGAACGTGGTCGGCATCTTCAAGGTCGGTGCCGAACTGGACGGGTCCATGGCCATGATCCATATGGCCGATGCCGCGCAGATGCAGCGCTGGGAGCCGAACCAGGTGCAAAGCGTGCGCCTGAAGATCAAGGACCTGTATGCCGCGCCGGCGGTCTCCGGCGCCATCGCCGGCAGCCTCGGCGACGGCTATCGTGCCGACGACTGGACCCACACCCAGGGCAGCCTGTTCAGCGCGATGAAGATGGAAAAGACCATGATCGGCCTGTTGCTGCTGATGATCATCGCGGTGGCGGCCTTCAACATCATCGCCACCCTGATCATGGTGGTGAACGACAAGGGGGCCGACATTGCGATCCTGCGCACCATCGGTGCCACACCGGGGCAGATCATGGGCACCTTCATGGTCCAGGGCAGCCTGATCGGTGTGGTCGGCACCCTGATCGGCGGCGTGCTGGGCGTGGCCCTGGCACTGAACGTCAGCGACGTGGTGGGCTGGATCGAGCGCGTCAGCGGCCAGCACATCTTCACCTCCGACGTGTACTTCATCAGTTCGCTGCCGTCGGAACTGCAATGGGGCGATGTGGTGCTGATCTGCAGTGCCGGCCTGGTGATGAGCTTCCTCGCCACCATTTATCCGGCCTGGCGTGCCTCGCAGGTCGAGCCGGCGATGGCGCTGCGCTACGAATAAGCCGGATCAGGCGGCGGGCAGCTCGATGATGAATCGGGTCCAGCCCTGCGCCGATTCGGCGCGAATGCTGCCGCCATGGGCGCGGACGATGGATTGGGTGATGGCCAGGCCCAGTCCGGCATGCTCGCTGCTGCCGGCCCGGCGTGCCGGATCGGCGCGGTAGAATCGGTCGAACAGGCGCGGCAACAGCGCCGCGTCGATCGGCTCGCCGCGATTGGCGACTTCCAGGTGAATCCCGCCGTCGCGTTCTTCGATACTGACCCTGATTTCCCCATCGCCGGGGGTGAAGCGCAGGGCGTTGTCCAGCAGGTTGGACAGGGCGCGCCGCAGCATATGCCGGTCGCCGGCCAGGATCGCTTCTCCCGTGCGGCTCAAGCCAACCCCGGTGTCCTCGGCCAGCGCGCCGTAATACTCCAGCAACGCATCCGCTTCCCCGTGCAGCGCCAGCGGCTCGCGATTGGGCATCAGCAGGCCGTGGTCGGCCTTGGCCAGGTACAGCATGTCGTTGACCATCTGCGCCATCCGTTGCAGCTCTTCCAGGTTGCCGTGCAGGGCTTCCCGGTATTCGTCCAGGCTGCGCGGGCGGGTCAGGGTGACCTGGGTGTGGGTCAGCAGGTTGGACAGCGGCGTGCGCAGCTCATGGGCGATATCCGCGGAGAAGGCTGAAAGGCGCTGGAAAGCGTCGTCCAGGCGTTCGAGCATGGCGTTCATGGTGCTGGCCAGCTCCGCCAGTTCCACGGGCATTTGCTCGACCGGCAGGCGCGTGGTCAGCGAGCGTGCGGACACGCTGGCGGCCACTTCGCCCATCCGGCGCAAGGGGCGCAGGCCGCTGCGCGCGGCCCAGGCGCCGAGCAGCGCAGTGGCCAGGGCGCTGAGGCCGACGGTCAGCCAGATCAGGTGCTGCATGCGCTGCAGGAAATGCTGGTGGTGGGTGATATCGAGGTACAAGGTCAGGCGGGCGTGGGGCAATTGCACGTCGAGGCTGCGGTAATCGCTGTGGTCGGCGTGCAGGGTAGCGAGGCCTGGCGTGCCCGGGCTGTCGGGCAGGTTGCTGCGGCTGGCGAACCACAGGCTGCCGTCCTGGCCTTGCAGGCGCAAGGCGAGATCCGCCTGGTGAGCCAGTTCTTCCTTCAGCCCGGCAAGCCGGGATTCGAGGGCGGCAGGGCTGTCGACACCTTCAAGGATACGTTGCAGCACTGGCAGGCGGCTGTTCAGCAATTGCTGGTCCAGCTCGACGAAATGCGCCTCGCTGGCGCGGCTGAACAGTATGCCCGCCAACAACGAAACCACCGCCGTGCAGGCAGCGAACAGCAGGGCCAGGCGTACGCCGAGGGACAGGCGGGGCATCAGGCTCGACGCTCTTCCAGCACATAACCCATGCCGCGCACCGTATGGATCAGCTTGTTCTCGTGGGCGTCGTCGATTTTCAGGCGCAGACGACGGATCGCCACTTCGATGACGTTGGTGTCGCTGTCGAAATTCATGTCCCAGACCTGGGAGGCGATCAGCGACTTGGGCAGCACTTCGCCCTGGCGGCGCAGGAGCAGTTCAAGCAAAGCGAATTCCTTGGCGGTCAGGTCCAGGCGCTGGCCGGCGCGTTCAACACGGCGGCGGATCAGGTCCAGGCGCAGGTCGGCCAGGCCGAGGGTGGTTTCCTGCGCCGGATTGCTGCCGCGGCGCAGCAGGGTGCGGACCCGGGCCAGCAGCTCGGAAAAGGCAAACGGCTTGACCAGGTAATCGTCGGCACCCAGTTCCAGGCCGTGGACGCGGTCCTCGACGGCATCCCGGGCGGTGAGGAACAGCACCGGCACGCTGTGGCCGGCGTCGCGCACCGCCTGGAGAATCTGCCAGCCGTCGCGGCCAGGCAGCATTACGTCGAGAATCAGCAGATCGTAGTCGCCGGTCAGCGCCATGAACTGCCCGGTTTCACCGTCGCTGGCCAGTTCCGTGCTGAACCCGGCCTCGCTGAGGCCCTGGCGCAGGTACTGGCCGGTCTTGGCCTGGTCTTCGACGATCAGCAGTTTCATTGGGGGGCTCGGCTCGGGGTGACGGTGACGTTATACCTGTCCGGCAAAGGAGCAGGGTGAAGCTGACAAAGTTGTAATCTTTTCGTCAGGTCGATGCCAGCGCGGTTTTTGCACCATGGCACCCTGAACCGATTGCAACGAGGTACCCCGATGAAACGCGTACTGACCACCGTCCTGTTTACCTTGCTCAGCCTGCCGGCCCTGGCTGCACCGGGCCAGGGGTTCGCCTTCGGCCAGCCAGCCCCGGCGGCCAAGGCGACCCGGACCGTCGAGGTAACCCTGGGAGACATGTACTTCGAGCCGCGTACCCTGGAGGTCAAGGCCGGCGAAACCGTGCGTTTCATAGTGATCAACAAAGGGCAGGTGGCTCATGAGTTCAACCTCGGCGATACGGCGATGCATGCGGCGCACCAGAAGGAAATGCTCGCCATGGCGCAGATGGATCACTCGAAAATGGGCCACGGCGATATGAACCACGGCGTGCAGCACGACGACCCCAACACGGTTCTGGTCCAGCCCGGACAACGTGGGGAACTGACCTGGACGTTCAGCAATTCCGCGCCCATCGAGTTCGCTTGCAACGTGCCTGGCCACTATCAGGCGGGGATGGTCGGCACGCTGAATATCGCCCGGTGAGCCATCCATGGCTCAAACCCGATAAACTACGGCAATTTCGTCCTTCAGGTTTGAGCCATGCACCCCGCTGCAGAACACTCCCCGCTGGGTAAATCCAGCGAATACGTCTCCACCTACACCCCGTCCCTGCTGTTTCCCATCCCGCGCCTGGCGAAGTGGGCGGAGCTGGGCGTCAGCGGCGACAACCTGCCGTGGCAGGGCGTCGACTTCTGGAACTGCTTCGAGCTGTCCTGGCTGCTGCCTTCGGGCAAGCCGGTGGTGGCCATCGGCGAGTTCGCCATTCCTGCCGACTCGCCGAACATCATCGAGTCCAAGTCGTTCAAGTTGTATCTCAATTCGTTGAACCAGACGCCATTCGACTCCACCGAGGCGTTGCAGGCGTGCCTGGTGAAAGACCTCAGTGCCGCCGCCGGCAAGCCTGTGGGCGTGCGCATCCGCAGCCTGGGTGAAGTTTTTGGGGAGGGTGTAACGAGCCTGCCGGGCAGTGCATCGACGACCTCGATGTCAGCATCAGCAACTATGAGCAGCCGCAGCCGGAACTGCTGCGTTGCAACCGGGACAAGCCGGTCGAACAGGTTCTGCACAGCCACCTGCTGAAATCCAACTGCCCGGTCACCGGCCAGCCGGACTGGGGCAGCGTGGTGGTGGACTATCGTGGGCCGGAGCTGGATGCGGCGAGTCTGCTGGGCTATCTGGTCAGCTTCCGCCAGCATGCGGATTTCCATGAGCAATGCGTGGAGCGGATCTGGCTGGACCTCAAGCGCCTGCTCGATCCCGAGCACCTGACTGTGTATGCGCGCTATGTGCGGCGCGGCGGGCTGGATATCAATCCGTACCGGAGCATGGGGCCGGTCGAGGTGGATAACCGGCGGTTGGTGCGGCAGTAACCATTATCTGAAGAGCCCCGCGGCCCCTGTGGGAGCTGGCTTGCCAGCGATAGCGGTGGTGGGCTCACCATTGCAATCGCTGGCAAGCCAGCTCCCACAGGGGCCGCGGGGCTCTTTGGATTAGATTCCCATGCTCTGCAAGCTTTGCACGATATTGCGCAGGGTCGCCGTCAGCCCCGGGTGATCCACCTCGAAGCGCTCCACCGCCAGGTTCACACCGTCCACCAGGTTGTTGTCCTGGGTCGCGGCCTCGAGCTTGATCTGGGCATCGATCTGCTGCATCAGTTCATGCAGGTGGAGGCGCTCTTCTTCCGAGAGCGGCGGATCCTGCTCCAGTTGCTGGCGCAGGGTGTCGAGCTGGTGTTGCAGATCGCTGTTGGACATGGCGATTTCCCTTCTATCAATAGGCACAGCCATGGACCTTCGGCGCTGGCGAAAGGTCCATGCGACGTTTGACAGATTAATCCACGCCGCCCCGCTTTGCATGATCCGGATCAGGGCTTCTCGCCCTTGATCCGGCGCTGGCCGATATCCGCCAGGCAGTCCGCCAGTTCCTGCAGATGGTCGATCACCGAGTGGACGCCAAGCCCGAACAATTGCAGGGTGGCCTGGCCGCGCTTGCGCTCGCGCTGCTTGTCGTCCAGCGCCTGCCATTGTTCCTGCGACAGGCCGCACAGCGGCCCGCAGGCGGCCAGGCCGATGGTCCACAGGCCGGCATTGAGGCCGGCCTGGAGCAGGCGCGGATCACCACTGACCAGCACGCAGCCGTCGAGCCGGGCGACGTCGATCTGCATCAGCGCTTTCCAGCACGCATCCGGCGCCGGCCATGGCCTGGCATCGCCATGGTGGACCGCGTGCAACCAGCCGGGCAGGGCATGGCTGAGGTGCTTGCCGTGCTCGGCGGCGACATCATCGAGCCAGGCGCAGGGCACCTGGTGACGATGCAGCCAGGCAAGTACGTCGAGCGCGCCGGGCGTGGGCCGGGCCGCAACCGTCCCGGCCGCGTCCAGGCCGGTCCCGCCGAAATCGACCAGGCAGCCACGTAGTCCGAACAGTAGCGCAGTGAAGGCGGGAGCATGAGGCATGGCAACATCCCTGAAATAGCCGGGACCTTACCGACTGCGGATGACGATTTGGTGACGGGTCGGTCAAGCCGGTGGCGTCAACTATTTGCGACGCGGCCTTCGCCAGGCTTTATACTTGTCTACTTTGGCGCGGAGTCCTGGGGGCTCCGTTCGACCTTCATCCAGGAGAATTGCTATGCGTGGGATCGGTACGGGAGTGCTCGATCGTTTGTTCCGGGCCAGTGTCTGCGCGACCGCGCTGCTGGCGCCACTGGCGGCCCAGGCGGCTACCGAGGAGGACCCTTGGGAAAGCGTCAACCGGCCCATCTTCCGCTTCAACGACACGGTCGATACCTATGCGCTGAAACCTCTTGCCCAGGGCTACCGCTACATCACCCCGCAATTCCTCGAGGATGGCATCCACAACATCTTCCTGAACCTGGGCGACGTGACCAACCTGGCCAACAACATCCTCCAGCTCAAGCCCCATGCGGCGGGCGTGGATACCGCGCGGCTGATCGTCAACACCACCTTCGGTCTCGGTGGCTTCTTCGATGTCGGCACCAAGATGGGCCTGCAGCGCAACGACGAAGACTTCGGCCAGACCCTCGGCTACTGGGGCATCGGTAGCGGACCCTACGTGATGCTGCCGCTGCTCGGCCCGAGCACGGTGCGCGATGCCCTGGCCAAGTACCCGGACACCTACACCGAGCCCTACCAGTACATCGACCACGTCCCGACCCGCAACACCATCCGCGCGGTGGATGTGGTGGATACCCGGGCCAGCCTGCTGCAGGCCGAGAAGATGATCCAGGGCGACAAATACATCTTCATTCGCAACGCCTACCTGCAGAACCGCGAGTTCAAGGTCAAGGATGGTCAGGTCGAAGACGATTTCTGATTTGTTGCGAAATGCAAAAAAACGCGGGCTGCGGGTTGATGCGTTCCAGCCAGTAATTCGGGGCCGCCAAGCGGCCCCGAATCGTTCGGATGAGCCAATTGCATGCCGTCATCCTTCCATTGGGTTGCCACAAAACGGTTTTTTATAACTACCGGTGATTTGCCCGCCATGCCCCGTCGCAAGCGCACTGCTGTACGCTTGAAACGCCTGACGGATGGGAGTACCGTCTGCGCCTTACAGGGCACCTCTGCCTGTTGCCGGTCAGGCGTTCCGACCGCAACCCGTAAAGGCAGAGAGGCTAGAAGAGAATCCAGTACGTGAGCTCCAGCCTGTCGAGCCACCTACGCCAACCTATTTCTGGCGCCGTTTGCCCACATGCAGAAAACCAGTGCAACGCTGCTGATAATCGATGACGACGACGTGGTGCGCGAGAGTCTCGCCGCCTATCTGGAAGACAGCGGTTTCAGTGTCCTGCAGGCGAGCAATGGCCAGCAGGGTCTCGAAGTGTTCGAACAGGATCGGCCCGACCTTGTGATCTGCGATTTGCGCATGCCGCAAATGGGCGGTCTCGAGCTGATCCGCCAGGTCACCGAGCGCGCGCCCGACCTGCCGGTGATCGTGGTTTCCGGTGCCGGGGTGATGAACGATGCCGTCGAAGCCCTGCGTCTCGGTGCTGCCGACTACCTGATCAAGCCCCTGGAAGACCTCGCCGTGCTGGAGCACTCGGTGCGCCGTGCCCTCGACCGCGCGCGCCTGGTGCTGGAAAACCAGCGCTACCGGGACAAGCTCGAAGCTGCCAATCGCGAACTGGAAGCCAGCCTGCACCTGCTGCAGGAGGACCAGACCGCCGGACGCCAGGTGCAGATGAACATGCTCCCGGAAAACCCGTGGCAGTGTGGCGGGTTCTCCTTCGAGCACCAGATCATTCCGTCGTTGTACCTGTCCGGCGATTTCACTGACTACTTCCGCGTCGACGAGCGGCGTATCGCCTTCTACCTGGCGGACGTTTCCGGACATGGTGCGTCTTCGGCGTTCGTTACCGTATTGCTGAAGTTCATGACCACCCGGCTGCTGTTCGAATTCAAGCGTGCCGGTTCGCTGCGTGACTTCAAGCCGTCGGAAGTGCTCAGCCACATCAACCGCGGCCTGATCAACTGCAAGCTGGGCAAGCACGTGACCATGGTCGGCGGTGTCATCGACGAAGACTCCGGCCTGTTGACATACGCCATCGGTGGCCATCTGCCGCTGCCGGTGCTGTTCACGCCGGGGCAGGGCCGCTATCTCGAAGGGCGTGGCCTGCCGGTCGGTCTGTTCGACGAGGCGAGCTACCAGGACCATGTGCTGGAGCTGCCGGAGAAGTTCAGCCTGACCTTGCTTTCCGACGGCATTCTTGACCTTTTGCCCGGCGAGACACTCAAAGATAAAGAAGCGGCCCTGCCTGAGATCATCAGGGACGCGGGCGGCAGCCTGGATGGCCTGCGCCGACGATTCGAATTGGCTACGCTTGGGGAGATGCCGGATGATATCGCCCTATTGGTGTTGAGCAGGAACCTTCAATGAGTACCGGTAGAATCCAGTTCGCCGAACAGAACGGCACCTTTGTTCTGAAATTTGTCGGTGAAGTGCGCCTGACCCTGTGTTCGGCGCTGGATGCAACTATTGAGAAGATCTTCACCGCGCTGAATTTCTCGGCGATCGTCATCGATCTGACGGAAACCCAGAGCATCGACAGCACCACGCTCGGCCTGCTGGCCAAGCTGTCGATCCTGTCGCGGCAGAAGGTCGGCCTGCTGCCGACCGTGGTCACCACCCATGCCGACATCACCCGCCTATTGCAATCGATGGGCTTCGATCAGGTGTTCAACATCGTCGATCGCCCGATTCCCTGCCCGGAATGCCTGACCGACCTGCCGTCCCAAGACCAGGACGAAGAAGTGGTGCGCTCCAAGGTGCTGGAGGCGCACAAGATCCTCATGGGATTGAATGACTCCAACCGGGAGGCCTTCCATGACCTGGTGAGTGCGCTGGAGCGCAGCTAGCTCTCCAGGGCCTCATCGCTGGCAAGCCAGCTCCCACGGTGACCGCATACACCGCTGGACCTGTGGGAGCTGGCTTGCCAGCGATGAGGCCCTCAGTCTCGCCGCAAAAACTCGGTAGCCTCCGCGCCATCCGCATTCAACTGATAGATCCGCTCCGGCTGCCCCGCCTCATTGAAGAACACCTGCCCCAGCCCCGCGCTGTTCCACAGCCGCTCCCCGGCCTCGCTATGGCTCGGCACCCGCGGCACCACCTCCATCGAGCGCCGCCGGGTAAACCAGTTCAGCGGCGAGCGCGGTGAATACAGCCAGCGATTCAAGCGGTCGAACACTTCCAGCAAGCGCGCCGGAAAGCGGTTCTTGATGCCGCTGCTGGTGATCTGCCACAGGTGCGGACTGCGCTGGCGATGGCGAATCAGCACCTCGTAGACGAACGAGTAATGCACGTCCCCTGACAGGATCACGTAATGTCCCGGTGTCCGTGAGTGACGGAAGATATTCAGGATGACCTGCGCCGCACCGCGGTGTGCCATCCAGTTTTCCGCGTCCACCAGCAGCGGGTAGCCGCACCAGCTGAATACCTTCTGCACCGTCTCGATCAGCTTCACTCCGAAGATCGGCGCCGGCGAGACGATGATCGCCGAGGGATGGTCGAGCAGGGCCTGTTGCAGTTCGCTCAGCGCTTCCCAGTCGAGCAGGCCCGAGGGCTTCTGCAGGTTGCTTTCGCTGCGCCAGCGCCGGGTGCGGGTGTCCAGCACCAGCAGGGTCGGGCTGGTCGGCAGCACGAAATGCCATGCGCTGAAGCGCAGCAGATCGTTGATCAGTTCGTCCTGCGCCGGGCTGTCCAGGTGACCATCAGCTCCGGCGCTGGCGAACAGCCCACGGCACTCGTCCAGCAGGTCGGCAAAGGCATCCGGGTTGTTGCCCCAGCCCTGGCACAGCAGGTAGGCGAGCAGGGCATTGCCGATGATCCGGCGGGAGAAGGGGTGGCCGTAGGCGGTTTCCTCCCATTGGGCCGAGAGGTTCCAGTCATCGGTGACATCGTGGCCATCATAATCTTGAGTGACCGTCGTGTGGACATGACGGAAGCCAAGCGCGTGCTGGGTTTCATAGATTTCCTGCATGTCCATATGGACGAAGTAAAATACGGACTTTCTGTTGATTATGTCTACATCAGTCCTTGAGACCATTTCCCTTCGTGCTCGAAGTAAGATTAAGTGGAAATGAATTCACTATAGATTTCTCTTTTGTAAGATTTTCAACCTCTAGTTTAAGCCTATGGTTCTCCTCCACCAGTGAGACGACTTTCTGAAGTGCCAACTCAAGTTCCGATTTTATTGTTTGAAGTTCTCTGTGGTGAACCTGTCTTGCAGTGTTCGCTCTGTGGGGCGTTGGTTGAACGACCGAGTCAAAAGCTGTAGCTCTTGCTTTAGCCGCCGCCTGTATGTCGTTTATGAGTTCCTTGAATTCTTGGCGGCTTTTCTTTATGGATCCGCGCTTGCGTCCCGCTTCAATAGCGACTGTGTCTTTATTGATTGTGTACGGGGGTTGTATGTTGATTGGCGTATTGGTGATCAATCGCTGTAAGGCTGATCGATAATTATCAGTCGCGCTCATTCTTATTCTCCATTTTCTCAAGTAATCCTCTTTTCTTAAGCTCTTTACAGATCGTATCAATCTCTATATCGAGTTGAAGTTTATGTGGGGAGTCTGAGGTGAAAAGTGCCTGCTCTCGCCTTAGTTTGTTTATGGAGTGTTTAATTTTTTTGGGTATCCGGAATTTCTGGTTGATAAAATGCCAAAGATGTAAAGAAGAAAATCTTTCTCAGCGGATTATCTGATTGATCCTCTTCAGCCTACTCTACTGCCAATTTTCTGTTTCCACCTTCGCCTGAGTCTTCATAGCGATGCTGACTAGGGAGGACAGCGAGAGCTGGGCAAGCGTCAAAGCGGTTCTGGTTCATGCGCAATCCGGACACCTGCACAACATTCCTCTTGTAAGAAACCGATCAAATTCTCTAGGTGCCCATACTCGGGTATACAGACAATCGTGCGGCTATGTTTCTCCTGCCGGATCAGCCCTACCTTGGCCATGCGCGCAAGGTGATGTGATAGCGTCGAAGCAGGAATACCCAGCCCCTTCTGGATATCTCCGACCGAAGCCCCATCATGGCCAGCTTTGACCAGAAAGCGGAACACGGACAGTCGGTGACTATTCCCTAGCTCAGCTAAGCTGGCTGCAACCTTTTCGTGATCCATAGCACGCCCCAATAATTCGATGTTTCTAGAATTATAGTTGACAGGTCGGATAAACGCAAGTAGGCTGCGTACATCATTTCGACAATACTAGAAATATAGGAGTAATATTGAATGTCATCTCAACTCCAAGACGCTCTAGGCATGTTCGCCTTTCTCGCTATCGAGCTATCGGTTTTATTCATTGGCATTAGCTTGCTGGTCGGAGTTCTTCAACGTCACATCCCACCATCCAAGGTGGAAGCGTTACTGACTTCCAGTGGGAAGCGAGGCTATTTTCTTGCTGCTGGTTTAGGAGCTATAACGCCCTTCTGTAGTTGCTCGACTATCCCCATGTTGAAAGGGTTGATTCGGGCACGGGCCGGTTTTGGGCCGATGATGGTGTTTCTTTTCTCATCTCCGTTGCTGAATCCTATCGTCGTCGGCCTGCTGGTTGCCACGTTTGGATGGACACTTACTGCTATCTATGTGCTCGCCGCTTTGGTGGTCGCGGTAGGTGCCGGATGGCTGCTTCACACGCTTGGCTTCGAGCGTTATGTGCGCCGGACGGCGACACAAGAGAGCAGTGGATGTAGTTCATCAGCAAGCCCGTGCAGTGCTACATCGACCGCATCGAGTTGCGGCACCAACAGCTGCGACACCACTCCGAAGACGGCTTCTTGCGGGGCTGATAGGAAGACAACAGTCTCTACGTCTAGCGAATGCTGTGACAGTCAACCCACTGTCACGGTTAAGAAAGAAGGGAAGTACAGTGGTGTGTGGCGGGAAGCTTGGTCGGACTTTATCGATGTGTTGCCTTACCTGCTCATCGGTATTGCGATTGGCAGCGTGATCTATGGTTTCATGCCCACTGACTTATTGGAGCAGTATGCAGGCCCAGATAATCCCTTTGCCATTCCAGTTGCCGCTGTCATCGGCGTGCCGTTGTATATTCGCGCTGAAGCCGTCATACCTCTGGCAGCGGCTCTGATGGCCAAAGGCGTGGGTGCCGGGACGGTGCTAGCGTTGATCATCGGCAGTGCCGGAGCCAGCCTGACTGAGCTCATTCTGTTGCGCTCTTTGTTCACGCTGAAGCTTTTAGCGGCGTTTTTAGCAGTCATTTTTGCTATGGCGATGATTGCCGGTTACGCCACCTACCTGTTTTTCTGATCAAGGCGGGAGATGATTAATTCGTTAAGCCTTCCTGGGTACCAGTTGGTGGATTCTGATGAGCAGAATGAAGACATACATTTTCGGCTTGAAGCACCTACACCAGTAGCCTGCGAGGGGTGCGGCGTGCAGGGTGAGTTCGTGCGGTTCGGCAAGCGTGACGTTCCCTATCGTGATCTGCCCATCCACGGCAAGCGGGTCACTCTCTGGGTGGTCCGCCGCCGATACACCTGCCGGGCCTGCAAGACAACATTCAGGCCCCAGCTACCGGAGATGGTGGACGGATTCCGTATGACACTGCGGCTGCATGAGTACGTGGAGAAGGAATCCTTCAACCACCCCTACACCTTTGTGGCGGCACAGACCGGCCTGGACGAGAAGACGGTGCGCGACATCTTCAACGCCCGCGCCGAGTTCCTGGGGCGCTGGCACCGCTTCGAGACGCCCCGCATCCTGGGCATTGACGAGCTATACCTGAACAAGCGCTACCGCTGCATTCTGACCAACATTGAGGAGCGAACCCTGCTCGACCTGCTGGCCACCCGCCGCCAGGACGTGGTGACCAACTACCTGATGAAGCTGAAAGACCGGCAGAAGGTCGAGATCGTCAGCATGGACATGTGGAACCCCTACCGGGCAGCGGTCAAGGCTGTGCTGCCCCAGGCCCGTATCGTGGTCGATAAGTTCCATGTGGTGCGCATGGCCAACGATGCCCTAGAGAGAGTGCGCAAGGGCCTCAGAAAGGAGCTGAAACCGTCCCAGAGCCGGACTCTCAAGGGAGACCGGAAAATCCTGCTGAAACGCGCTCACGAAGTCTCAGACCGGGAGCGCCTCATCATGGAGACCTGGACAGGCGCGTTCCCGCAACTGCTGGCCGCCTACGAGCACAAGGAGCGCTTCTACGGCATCTGGGACGCCACCACACGGCTCCAGGCAGAAGCCGCCCTGGACGAGTGGATAGCCACCATCCCGAAGGGCCAAAAGGAAGTCTGGAGCGATCTGGTCAGGGCAGTGGGAAACTGGCGCGAAGAGACCATGACCTACTTCGAGACGGACATGCCCGTCACCAACGCTTACACGGAGTCCATCAACCGACTGGCCAAGGACAAGAACCGTGAAGGGCGCGGTTACTCCTTCGAGGTGATGCGGGCACGAATGCTCTACACCACGAAGCACAAGAAGAAGGCACCGACTGCGAAGGTCTCTCCTTTCTACAAGAAAACCATCGGTTACGGACTGCCGGACTTCGCAGAGGAACTCAACTACGGAGTCGATCTATCAACCATCTGATAATGGTATCAGGTTGGTGGGGTAAAGGTGCCCCATCAACCATTAAATCCGTATACCCATTTTTTTTAGGCTTTTGTCGTCGTCTAAGATGGATTTTTCGCAGAATACGCAAGCGGTAACGCTTGTGAATGATATTTTTTCACAGGGCTCTAAATTTGTGCATCCCCGATTGGACCGTTTTTGTAAACCATCTCGCCTTTTTCAAATTTCCGTCTTGTCTCGGCTCGATCAGTTGTAATGATGAGAGGTTTTCCTTTGTCGCGAGCATTTTGAATTCTGTTGCCTTCGCCGCCCCATAGTATGTTTGTCGAGTTAATGACATCTGATTCGTAATCAAAATATTGTGCGACTCGACGTTCATGCTCTAACTCATCTATCCATCCGTTAGCATCATCGCTTTTGACAAAATTCACTGCAAAAGCGCTGCCTCTCCGATAGTATGAAGCCATTGCGTCTGTAAGCTGCTTAAATTGAAGAGCCATTGTGCCAAGGGAAACGAGGCGCGAGCGCGCACAGTACACTGCAAGAGAACGTCTGCACTGATGGGTTGCAAAGGGCCAGAACTGGCTAATTTTAACATCAGGATCGTTACGCCAGTCCCTGAAACCATCAAATCTCTCAAGCTCACAGATATCGGCTTCCTGGACCTTTAAAGCGGGCCATCGATCTATAATTCGGCTAATTCTACTTTTATGAGAGGGGCAGACGACGGGGGCGGCCGAAAAGGCCTGATAACCCGCCTCGGGCTTCTTCTGAATCAGATTAGGGAAAAGAGGGTATTGGCTAAGATCCGTATTTGAATAGTTATGCGCAAGGCGCAAACAGTTCCAGCATGGTGAGCTGCGGCGATGGCCTTCTCCACAATTGGTGCCGTAACCCAGAATGTTCTAGTATGATTATTTCCTGAGTATTTGGAGGTGTAGCCATCTAATATGCTTACCTCAACACCGCTACTGATTATTTTTTTGTATGTGTCAGCAGGCAGGTGCCGTACCTCGTTGGCGCGCATTCCTGAGAATAAGTGTATCCAATATTGAGCTGCAGTTTGTGCTTCGTTTACATAGTGCATGAGTCGATTCCAGTCCGTGATCGAATGCTTATAAAACAATGAAGATAGTCCGATCTTTTTGACTGCGTCAGGCCAAGAAATACTTTCTTTGTTGCAGGCTGCTCTATAGGTGCCTACTGCGAATAAGTGATTTGTATTTCTCTTTTCAAAAAATGAGCATATCAATGCGCCGTATTTATTAAATTCATCTAGTTCCGTGCTTAATGCCATTATGAACTCGGCGTAGAGTCGGGATGGAATCAATTTTGTTTGTTGAGGTTTGTCTCTTTGGGCTTTGGGGAATCTGTCGTAAATATTTTGCATTAGCTCGATTGTGTTATGTTCGGTTAAAGTTAATTGAAAGCTTGGTTGCAATAGGCTGATGCTGAAAAGTTCTTTGATTAGAAACAAGAGGTCTCGCATGGGGTGCTGGCTTAGTGCGGAGTAGCTAGGTATTAATAGTCGATTGCAGTTGGTTGCGTTGAATAACTCTTTAATCGAAAGGGCGTTTTTAAAGGCGAGCTTCGCTATCCTATAAAGCGGTGTCATTACGAGTGATCTTGGTTTGCGCAATTTAGGAAATAGATGTAGGCGGGCAAGTTGTATTTGCTTCATTTCATCCGATATTAGTAAGCTCAGTTCGCTTTCGTCTTCATGGTGCCAATTTGAGAACGAAAAAATGGTTACTGCTGCTGGGTCGTACATTTTCATGTTCCATACGTCGTCTTTATACCGAGAGACTACAGATCCGTCTGCAGCCTTTGATATGACGAATTCTGAGCGTGCTGCGGCCTCGTTCTCATTGTTTGACAGAAGGCTTCGTGCTTGCTCATCCAGATGATGACGTAGGTCTATAGTGGAAATGAAACTCATAAAATTACTCCTGCTATAACTAGTGCATCAAAATGAATGGCCCAAAATGAATCAAGTGCACCTTGTTTTATCTCTTGTCGAATTGTATCAATCAGTTCGCCTGAGGCTTTTCCAGCGTCTTCGATCGCAGTAATAATTTCGTCTATGCGGTGAAGTGTAGGACCAAATTTGTTTTCCCAATGCTCGAGCGAGTTATCGACTTTCGATGATTTGAGTAGATAGTGCAGAGATAACAAGCGACGGATGTCTTCTTCATCTGCGTGCAGGGCGTAGTATGCACAAAAAAGACAGTTTTCAGGATCGCGGCATGTAGGGGCGGGAGAAAGAAGAGTAAAACCTGGGGCGCGTTCTGGTATCGAGTCAGGGGCCTTCTCACATGACCCCACTCCTATAACTGCTCGGGTCTTTTTCCTCAATAATTTTACGGAGATCTTGTCTGAGAATCGTGTTCGTTCTATGGCTGCTTGGTGTACGGACTCCAAAAAAGTGTCATCTCTGCTGCAAAGTCGTCAAGTGACGGTCGGCCATAGTTGCTCTTTACTGTCGATTCGTTGTTGCTCAGCTTCTCCGCTGTCAGCGCTAAGTCGCCACCGCTAAGCTTCAAATATTGGTAGCCCACGTTCTTTCGCCAGTAGGGTGAGGGGACCCAAGTTGTTTTTGGTAACGCCTTTGTGAATAGGGTTTTGAATACTTGTATACTTCCGCTGCAAACGATAGTGGGTTCTAATTCATAAGAAGCAACTGGAAACACTAGGTCACTTTCTTTTCCATTGAGAACCCATTCTCTTATCTCTAAGTGCTTTCTGAAGATTGGGGAGAATTGTGCTCCAAATTCCGGGAATACTGGCTTTCCGAACGCTCTACCTTTGGTGCCTGAATAACGTTGCCCTGAGTGCTGGGTACAATTTTTAGGGTGTCTGATTCGAGGTTTTTAGCCACGCTTAAGTTGCAGCCTGTTGCAGCCATGAATGCCATCATTCCCGCAACGATCGCGTGATTACCGATTCTCCGTCTAAGATCTGAGCGAAGATTCTCATTGTTATACTCGTAGCGCTGATGTGCCTTGTCGTAGATTGATCTTTCGATGCGCAGACTATTGCTGTCTCCGCTTAAATTAAAATGACGTTGAGTTTCTTTCCAGCTGGGGAACTCAGGCGAACATACTAATAATGATGCTGGACTGAATGGCGCTTTTTTTGTGGATCTTGTAGTGCCTACTAAAGAATACATGTAGTAGGGGGTGTCGGTTGGAGATTTAAATTGTAGTGGGAGTTTTCGCCCCCTACGAGAATTCTATGAGCCTCTTCAATGAAATTGATCAGTGCAGCAAATGTTTTGGCCTGGGAGTCCTCACTTGAAGCTTAAGATTGATTTGGTTTGATTCTTTACGGTTCTTTTTGATGAATGTGGCTGATGTCTTTATCTCTGGTTCGCTGAGGTCCGTAGCAAGTGTCACCGCTAGTCGTGCTTGTGCTTGAAGGTTTCCAGTTCCCAATTTGATCGGTTGCCATTAATGGATGAGGTATTAATGCGATGGTACAGATAGGTCGTATATTCCCTATACGCCTTTATCATGCATGCAGTGTCATTAAACGGATAGTTGTCTGGTTGGGAGTCGATCCAGCCTATGAAGGCTTTGACACCGACATACACGCTATGCGCAGTGGACCTGGTTTTGAGGCCTTTTATGTATGCAATAAGCGCTTTTGTGAACGGTATTCTGGAGTGGTCCAGTGAGCTGGGGTCTACTGGGCATGCAGTTCTGGGTGGAGGTGGTATTTCACTTCTCCGGTATAGCAGAAGGAACCAATATCCAGATAGCTATTTGCTCCTGGACTACTGCTAATCAATACCACTAGGTGCGGATTGATAGCTTCGACTTCAGACTCTTTTACATTGATGAATATTGCTGGTCGTTGTGTAAGTTTGTTATTCATGTGATCAATTATTTTGCGGTGTGTTTACATGTCTGAATAGGCTCACCTCGAATTCGTTTTGAATGCTACTTCTCCATTCTAGTCGGGATTTGTAGTTCAAGTATTGCAAAGTGGTTTCTTTGTTGGAGTGACCCATTCGTTGCTGTGTATATTCCAGTGCAGCAGTTACATTTCCACTGCCCGAGTGTTTCAGTTGACTTTTCAACAAGTTCATGCCGAACGAAGCCCGCAGGTCGTGGAAAGTAAATCTTTGAACGAAGGGTTTTTTAACGCGTATCCTAGGAAGCAATATGCTGTGGATATGCTGCCGTAGTGCTGCCCCATCTTGAATGGAAGTATTTTGGAGCTTGGTTGCTTTTGTGGGGGTTGTTTGGTGCTCTTGGTTTGATCTGTCGATTAGCTCGCTTTTGCCGTGTAGTAAGGGATGCCGTTTTTACTTAGAAATATGTAATTGTTATCATTGTCGCCGTAAAAAGATCTTGATCTTCGTTTTTTTGCTTCTTGGCTAAGAGAGTAAATCTTCATGTCTTGAACCAGCCACCCAGGTACAAGTAAAGTCATATGCTTGCCAAGCTTTGTATCTGCGAGAGTGCCATCTCCGATGGGAAGCCTTAAGTTTCCATCTTGGTCGAGACTCCCTTTCAGATGGGTTAGTCGTAAGGTGCATACCGTTTGGATGCGAGCGCCTGTGAATAATGCAAGGTAGAACATGAGTTGATATTCTCGCGATGATTTTCTCAAAGCTACCAGCATTGTTTCTTGCTCTGAGAATGTAAGTGGGCGCAGATCTCCACCATCGCTGATACATTCAGGGTCCCTCTGTTTTTTTGGTTTTCTTATGCTTAAGTTATGCGAGGTTTTGATGACGGTACTGTCTCTACCGTTCTTTGACACTATGTGAATGTATTTTACTGTTTCCTCGAAAGGAAGTTTTTGAGTTGCGTGCTATCTAACAGTCGCCACTTTATTATCTCGCGATAGAAGTTTGCAATCGCATTGATTCGGACTTTCGCAGTGCTGGTCTCAATCTTGCCTGAAGAAATCTGTTCAATAAGTTCTTCTCTGTAGCGGAATGTAACTTTCAGGCGGTCATTTTCTGGAGGTATAGGTAATTGAGCCCTAAATCTTCGAGAAAGCGGAGGTAGTCAAGCAAGTGGTCTGCTAATCCTCGTATGGTCCGGTGTTCGTAAGTGCCGCATTCCTTAATTTTTGCCGTCAGGTAAAGAATGCTAATCTCCCAAGGGTTCCGTCACTTTGGATGAGGACTGGAAATTTGGAAAATAGTTGGCGCTATTTGGTGTAAATGTATAATTCAGTCCGCTGCCAGAGTTTGTAAGTGAAGAGGGGGTGTGAAAATTGATATGTTGAAATCGAAATTCGCGAATGAGTACGCGTCGAGCATTGGAGTTATAGTGAGTTTTTTTGCCAAACTTATTATGATTACTATCAGTCATTTTCTTTGCCTTGATTTCATGCTGTCAAAAGTATGGCGTGAGGAGAAGTAATTGAGGTGTGAGTGGGTTGTAAAATTAAGGTTTGTGATTGCAAACTATCTTGCGTGAAAGGGTAGGCAAGTTTATGAGGTCGTTTTAAGTTTTTTGCTAAATGGAGCGCTTTTTTGGTAAGTGTGAGGCTGGATAAATTCTGGGGCGATCAACATGGCTGCAAGTGTTTTAAACTGCCCTTGTTTTTTGATCGTTTTTTTGCAGATGCAGTTGAAATTCCTTTTCCGTATAGGATTGGGAACTGCCGGGGCTGGAGTTGACGTGAAAAATGGAATGACACAGACATACCTACTCTCCATAAAGTATCTGGAAAGTAAGGTCGTCTATGTCCTCTAGTGGGAGCCGCCTTACGTGCTTTTCAACTTGAGACTAGCCATTTTTACCCTGAAATGGCAAATAGGCTGAAAATATTAAAATATATTGATTGATAGTTTTTGTTGATTTTCAATGGGCGTTAGGTAGCTGCATATCGATTGGTCACCTTTTGCAAGGGAGTTCTGCCAGCGCCCCAAGTCACCTTCACTTGTGTTAACGAATGCCCAATTCCATGAGCTCATCCTGAATTCTCTGGATAAGGTCGGGCGTATCAATCCGTTCCTCCTGATGGATGAAGGTTGCAAGCAGGAGTGTGGCGGGATGGACGTTAAGCACTCCTGCAAGCTGCGCGACTTTCTCGATCGTAGGGGCCTTAAGACCCCGCTCCAGTGTGCTGAGGTAGGTTCGACTGCTCACGTTTGAGAAATCCTCCTGTGTGAGGTGTCTGTGCTTCCGTATCTCCCGTAGCACCAATCCAAATGCCGTATTCAGTTCCAATTTGCATACCCACAAAAGGAACGATCAAGCCTTTTTTGCGCCCTATAGGGCTACAATCTATAGTGTTCATTTTCTGGGGGTGACCAATGTTTACTACCTATCGAAGCGCCGAGGTTGAGTTCTCATGCATGGGGATCCTCGCTATAGCGGAACTCAGATCTGGCGCTACGTTGAGCAGGAACTGATGTGTCCGTGGTTCTACGTCCAGGTGCTACGACCCGGATCGACCGACACAGACCTCTCGATGCTGATGCTCCCATGCGCGAAGGACATCGCTGCCATGGTTGATTGCGAAACCCCAAATTGGTGTATTCAGCAGGTCCAAATCGTTACTCCAGCCCGCATGAATGGGACTGATCGGTGGCAGATGGAGCCTCTTCGCAGAATCACTCTTCTTGAGTCGCCGGCCTTAGCCAGTGTCTGCGAGTGCTTTGAAGTGACCAGCGGACGGCTCTACACATCCGGCGGCCCCCGGGTCTTGGAAGGCGCTACCTTGCTGCAAGTGCTATTTGATGCCGCAGTACATCTCAAAAAAACACAATAATTGGTATGTGATTAGCTTTCGCGAGCATGGCGGCCACTCGCTTTCCTTGGCGTAGAACGCGGATTGCCATGCTAGCAGGCATTAAACTTGACGATCTCGGAGCAGCTTTCCGGCGAAATGGGTTATTCAGCGGCACTGTCCTCTAACTCAGCTCCACTGGCCACCAAGCTAATAGGGTTTCGGACAGGGTAGGCGTGACTCCCAGCACGCCAAGATCAGGAAAAAAGAGGTTCAAGCGGTGCGGAAAATCATGCAGACCGGGCTGCCGGTCTCGATCTGATGCTCCAGCAAAGCCAGTTCGCCTTTCGGGGTAATGGAGAAGGTCTTGATGTTGTCGCTGTCTTCGTTAGCGACGAACAGGAACCGCCCGTTAGGAGATGCCGTCATGAAGCGTGGCTTCTTGCCTTGGCTAGGTACGTTGCCGATCGGGTTGATCTTGCCGGTAGGCTGATCCATCGAATAAATGGTCACGCTGTCATGCCCCCGGTTGGAAGAGAACAAATGTTCTCCATTCGGTGCCATGACCAATGCTGCTGCACGGCTATCGCCAACGAACTCCTGAGGCAGTGCTGGAACCATCTGGAATGGAACCAGGGAGCCGTCCTTCTGGTTGTAGCGGTAGCTAGTGATCGTGCTATCCAGCTCGTTCACCACGTAGGCAAAAGAACCGGTCGGAGAAAACACCACATGCCGAGGGCCGGCACCTTCGCGTGCTTTGATTTCATGGGCCAGTTCAGGCTTCAGCGCGATGCCGTCCTGCTTCAGATCGAACACGAAGACCTTGTCCAGCCCTTTATCCGGTACCACCAGGAAGCGACCTGATGGATCGCGTGGGATCATGTGGGGGTGGGAGCTCGCCTGCTCGATCTTGTGCGGGCCAGGGTTGCCCGGAAGGTCGTATTTGCTGATGACGGGTTGCAGGTGGCCGGTCTTATCGAACGGCAGAATGACAATGCTGCCGGTGGCATAGTTGGCCACAGCGAGGAATGTGTTGCTTTTGTCCACGGTAAGGTGGACGGGGTTGTTCCCTTCGCAACCAACCGAACTCACCTTGGTGAGCGTTCCGCTGGCTGGCTCAATTTGGAATGAGCTGACAGTGGACTGGTCGCCATGCACGCAGAACAGCAGGCTCTGGTTTGGTCGAGGCACAGGAAGGATGGATTGGTCAGATCGCCGACGGTTTGAACCAATTCGGAGCGACCTGTCTGCGGGTCATGTCGATAAACCGTGATGCCTGCGCCGCGGGCGTTTCGCTCGCGAGTGGTTCTGGAGCCCACATAGACAATTTGGGTTTTGTTCGAGATGGCAGGCTGCATGGAGTTCTTCTCAGGTCCTGATTTGGCATCTGCCGCTCCCGCGCCGAGGCCCAGAATGGTTGCCGCAGCGACGATGGAAGTAGAAGAGAGCAGCGTGCGTCGAGTAATGGCGGGTAAGAACGGTGATGGGCGCATAGCAAAATCTCATCGTTGTTTTTGTTGTGATGAGTACTCGACCGATTCCACGGGTTTAAGCACACATCCTCGCCTCGAAGGCCTCTGGGCTGATGTGCCCCAGCGTGCTGTGTCGCCGCTGGCGGTTGTAATCGGTTTCGACGTATTCAAACACGGTTTCACGCATCTGGGCGCGGCTCGTGAAGCGCTCGCCGTGGATGCACTCGACCTTCAGGCTGTGGAAGAAGCTCTCTGCACAGGCATTGTCGTAGCAGTTGCCTTTGGCGCTCATGCTGCATCGCAAGTGATGGGCGCGGATCAGCTCCTGGTAAGCCGCTGAGCAGTACTGGCTGCCGCGGTCGCTATGCACGATCACGTCATTAGGCTGCCTGCGTCGCCACAGCGCCATGTGCAAGGCATCGCAAACCAAGTCGGCCGTCATGCGTTCGTTCATGGCCCAGCCGATCACCATCCGTGAATACAGATCGATGACCACTGCCAGATACAGCCAGCCTTCCTCCGTATACAGGTAGGTGATGTCACCCACCCATTTCTGATTTGGCGCAGATGCCTTGAAATCCTGCTTGAGCAAGTTCTCTGCCACTGGCAGGGAGTGCTGAGAATTGGTCGTGGCCTTGAACTTCTTGGCGGCCTTGGCACGCAGTCCTTGCCGTTGCATCGAGGCGGCTACCGTCTTGCGATTGCAGGGTAGGCCGGCTTCCCGCAGGTCGTGGCACAGCCGTGGAGCCCCGCTGCGGCCCTTGCGTGCGCTGTATGCCTGAGCGACCTGCCGATCCAGTTCGGCTCTTCGCCGCTGGCGCATTGACGGCCTGCGAGAGCACCAAGCGTAGTAACCGCTGCGGGCAACGCCCAACACGCGACACATGGCCTGGATCGAGAAATGCGCGGTATGAGTCCTCATGAAGGCGTACTTCACTTGAGGCTCTTGGCAAAGTACGCGGCGGCCTTTTTTACGATGGCCAGCTCCTCGGCGTGCTCGGCCAACAGCCGCTTGAGTCGGGCATTCTCGTCGGCCAGCGACTGCTCGCGCTCGCTGCCGGCCTGAGTCTGGTGTTTCTTGCTCCGCCAGCCGTAGAGCTGGGAAGCATGCAGGCCGAGCTGTTCGGCAGCCTTGCTGACGCCAATGCGCTCGGCCAAAGCCAGCGCTTCGTCCTTGTAGGCTTGGGAATGGCGGGTGCGGGTCTGTTTCATTGGGGTTGCTTGTCTTGCCATGATTCACCTCGTTGCAGTTTATCGCTTAACGGGGGTGTCCACTGGGACTGGGCAAGATCAAGGCTGAATGGATCCAATGACTGGACGATGGAGAAGCTGACCGAGCTGATAAGGGTCTATGACCGGGACGAACGAGTCTTGGGCTACGACTTCCAAACGGCATCAGGCCAGACCTACTCGCACAGAGATTGCCTGTACTCACAGGACGGAGCCAAGCACCAGGTCTATTGTTCGATGATGTGTCCCGCATGAGATGGTCGCCACCTCTGGTGGCTCTTGGCAGGGCCACTCACGAGGTTTGACAGGACAATGAAGGCTCTTCCCGAGAAAATCCTGGACATCATTCAACAGCTTCCAGAAGGTGAGGTTCTGACACCTAGCAGATTCCTGCATCATGGTTCTCGCCATGCTGTGCAGCGAGGACTCTCTCGCCTGGTCGAAGGTGGAAAGCTGTTTCGCGTTGCTCGGGGCATTTATGTTGCCGCAGTCGAAACTCGGTTCGGCGTGCGCCCGCCGGCACCGGAGAAGGTTGTCCACTCGCTGGCTAATGCGCTGGGTGAAGTGCTGGTCGACCACGGGGCTCGTGCCGCGAATAAATTAGGGCTGAGCACACAGGTTCCAGTTCGCTATGTCTTTCTAACCGACGGACGCTCTAGGGAGCTTCAGGTAGGCAAGACCACCGTGTCGATTCGGTATGCGCCTCGATGGTTGATGGCTCTAGGCGCTACTGGAGCGGGGGAAGCCATTCGAGCATTGGATTGGATTGGCGAGGCAAGCGTGGGGTATGCCGTTTTCAAACTTCATAAACTACTACCCGAGAGCGAATGGGGTGATCTGGTGTCAGCTCACCGCTCGTTACCTATCTGGATGGCGAATGCAATCTGCGCTCAGTCGAGTTGCACCCACCCTGTCAAGTTGGGCTAGCGGTTTAGCTGTAGCCTACTTACCGCCAGATCGGCATCATCTGGAATGGGGCAATTCGATGTGAAAGCCCGTGAGGCCGGCGGCTGAGGTGCACCAGATGCGGCCTTTGTGAGCCTCAATGATGGATCGGGTGATGGCAAGTCCGAGCCCGGCGTTGCTCGGGCTTCCCTCCGCCGAGCGGGGTCGACCCGGTAAAAGCGGTCGAAGAGCTTCTCTAAATGCTCTGAGCTAATTGTGTCCCCTGGGTTCTCGATGCTGAAGGTTGTGGAGTCCGCTGTCTCGCGGATCAAAACCGAAATTGTATGTCCCACCGGCGTGTAGCGCAGTGCATTGGACAGCAAGTTGGAAAGTGCACGATCAAGCATCAGCCGATCTCCCAGCACTTGGCCTGTGCCTGTGAGCGATAGTTCAATGCCATGTTCTTCGGCCAGAAGGTGGTAGTAGTCAAACAGCTTGAAGACTACGTCAGCCAGTTCGATCCTGGCCTGCTCGGGGATGATCAGGCCATTATCAGCCTTGGCCAAGAAAAGCATGTCATCAATCATCCGAGACATGCGCTTCAAGTCCTCCAGGTTGGAGTAGAGATTCTCTTCATAGGCATTGATATCGCGTTTCTTGCTCAGCACGACCTCGGTGTGGGTCATCAGGTTGCTAACGGGCGTGCGTAGCTCGTGGGCAATGTCGGCCGAAAAATTGGAGAGCCTAACGAAGGCATCCTCTAGCCGAGCCAACATCGCATTGAAGGATAGAACCAGTTGCTGAAGTTCCCGCGGCACTGGTTCGAGAGGGATTCGTTCCTGTAACGAGCGAGCGGACATCCCGGAGGCCACATGAGTGACTTGCCGCAGAGGCCTAAGGCCGCTGCGAGCAACCACCCAGCCGAGCGCGGCACTGAATAGGGCACTGATGACCAATCCAATCCAGAACCATCGTTGCAGCGTGTCGAAAAAGTGTGTGTGATTGGTGACGTCAAGAATCAGCAAAGCTGTGAGCGGCTCAGCCTGATCGGCTACCGAGATTTGCGCCGTCATGCCGCGGTACATGTGTTGGCCGTTCTGCCACTCCCACATGCTCTGCTCATTTTCACGTCTGAAACGCTCTGGTACTTCGACTGCTCTGGGGTCGGAGAACAGTACAGAACCGTCACTGGCCAGGATAGTGGCCGCCAGATCCTGATGGGCTCCCAGCAAGGCTCGCAACTGCGGTAATTCTTCCGAAAGGCTCGCTTCACCGCGAGCATTGTTGAGGATATGTTTGGCGGATTCGAGTTTCTCCACCAGGGCCTGCCGATCCAGCATCTTGAAGTGGTGCTGGCTGAGCATATTGAAACTCAGCCCTGCTACCGTCAGGACTGCAATTACCGCGGACATGAACATCAGGCTCATGCGTGCTGTCAGCGAAAGGTGCTTCATATTCACTCCGGCGCATCCATCATGTATCCCATGCCGCGGGCGGTATGAATCAGCTTGAGATCGAAATCGTCATCGATTTTTGCGCGTAGCCGGCGTACCGCAACCTCAATGACATTGGTGTCGCTGTCGAAATTCATGTCCCAAACCTGAGAGGCAATCAGCGACTTCGGGAGCACCTCGCCGCGCCGGCGCAGTAGCAGTTCCAGCAGTGAAAACTCCTTCGCGGTCAGGTCAATTCTTTTCCCGCCACGGATCGCACGCCGCTTCATCAGATCGACTTCCAGATCGGCAATTTTCATCGTTGTTTGCGTGGGTGAGCCATTGCCTCTACGCAGCAGCGTTCTGACCCTGGCCAGAAGTTCTGAAAAAGCAAATGGCTTGATTAGGTAGTCGTCCGCACCTAGCTCCAACCCTTTAACGCGGTCCTCCACACCATCGCGTGCCGTCAAGAACAATACGGGAACGTCTTTTCCTGCGGCGCGCACCATGCGCAGCACTTCCCACCCGTCCAGCCCAGGCATCATCACATCCAGGATCAGGAGGTCATAGGACTCACTCAGCGCGTGCTGTAGAGCATCTGTACCGGTCATAACCCGATCGACATTGAAGCCCGCTTCACTCAGGCCTTGCTGCAGGTATGCACCGGTTTTGGGTTCATCTTCAGCTACCAGTAGTTTCATGCGAGCAGACTCCAAAAATCGGGTGGCCTGAGTTTGCAGGCAAACCGCGGCCCCAACCAGAAGCTTACGAAAATGTAATTCTGACTTCAGGTCTCTGACAGGGTGGCTTGTCTAGGGTGCAAGCATGAGCATTAGGTTGTGCTCTCGGCCCTCGACAGACCAAAAGCAGAGGTGCCGGCCATAGTTTGCACTGATGGAGACTGCCCTATGAAATCGCTGAAACCTTTGCTTCTGGTTGGTTCGCTACTGCTGTCTTCTATGGCTTGGGCCGAAGGGGGCAGCGACCGTGTATTCGAGCGCATCCAGCAGATGCGCGACAAAGCAGAAGCCGTGCTGATCCAGGCGGAGAAGGCCCCGGTCGGCGAGCGGCATGTGCACATGAAGGAGCATATGAACATGCTCGAAGACATCATGAGCCAGCTGCACAACGAACATCCCGCGCCAGACATGTCAGCCGAAGAGCATCTAGCCTGGATGGAAAAGCATGACAAGCTGGTAGACGACGTGCTGGGTCAAATGATTCGAGAGCACAAGCTGATGATGGCCGACAAGGAATGCCATCAGTAAAGATTTCCCCCATCTTCCAGGCCTTTCGTGATTGCTCCTTTGGCCTAGCGGCGCCTTTATGGCGCCGTGCTTTTTCCCAGCTGACGCAATTGTAGTTTTGGGGTCAGCGGCCTGGCAGCAAGCGGGGAATAGCATGAGATTTCCAGCATCCATCGCGAGGTCTCACCATGAAACGCATACCCCTTAAGCTGCTGATCAGCACTCTGTTCATCAGCACCACTTTTCCGGCATTTGCCGAGGCCGGCGGCAGTAGCAATGGCATTGGGCAGCAGGCCCAGGCGACGCCAGCGACTCGTACCATCTTGGTAAAGATGGACGACATCAACTACAGCCAGAAAACGATCGATGTGAAGCCAGGTGAAACCGTGCGCTTCGTTCTGAAGAACGAGGGCGCGTTGATGCACGAGTTCAACATCGGGCAGGCAGCGTCCCAGCTGGAGCACCAGCGCAAGATGGCGTCCTTGTTCAAGGACGGCACACTGACCCCGACCGGCATGGCCGAGCGCATTGTCTGGCATGAGCGTTATGGCACGGGAGACTCCAACCCTCCAGGCTATCCGAAAGTCATCAAAGCCAAGCATGACGACCCGAACGCGGTTCTCGTCGAGCCCGGCACAACCAAAGAGTTCGTGTGGACCTTCCCTAAGGCGGGCAGTTTGAGCTTCGCCTGTACATTGCCTGGGCATTACCAGGCGGGGATGGTCGGTGAGTTTGCTCTGCGTTAGTCCGGCACCGGTGCTACCCGTTGGCCGCGAGCTGGGTAGCACCGATTTGACGAACCTTACTGCGATGTAGTTTTCACGTCAGCGTACCGCCAGCTGCACCTCATTAGCATCGGGACTCATCCCTCCTCAACACCTCAGAGGCACACCATGAAACTCAGACCCGCTTTCATAATCACCACCCTTGGCTTGCTGCTCAGTGCTGCCAATGCGCTGGCCAGCCCGGGCCACAAGAAAGACAGTATTGGGCAACCGGGAGACGGTCAGGCAGTAGATCGCACCATCGAAGTCCGGATGGGGACATCTTCTTCGAACCCAAAGCAATGGAGATCAAAGCAGGCGAGACAGTTCGCTTCGTCCTGAAAAATGACGGTGCACTGCTACACGAATTCAATCTTGGCAAAGCGGCATCCCATGCCGCGCACCAGAAAGAGATGGCCGCGATGTTTCAGAACGGCACGCTGTCCCCTACAGGTGTGCATGACATGAGCAATATGGGCCATGCCATGGGCGGCATGAAGATGGTCGGTATGGAACACGATGACCCCAACAGTGTTCTTGTCGGACCTGGAGCAAGCGAAGAGTTGATCTGGACCTTCTCCGCCGCCACCGAACTGGAGTTCGCCTGCAATATTCCAGGACATTATCAGTCGGGAATGGTCGGTAAGGTGACCGTACGCTGACGTTTATTGATACTCGCCAACTCCGTCCAGTCTGAGACACCTATACTGATCCGGCCGCCATTGAAACGAGGCTATTGTCGTGGACCATACCCATCACACCAGTACCACTGAGCCGCCTTTTTGGAAGAGCAAGATTGGCATTGCGCTGATCATGCTGGCCGTAATCGGCATCTTCTATGTAGCGCGTGAGCATTACGGTCATCTTTCGCAGGCCCTGCCGTACCTCATCCTGCTGCTATGCCCGCTGATGCATCTGTTTGGCCACAATCACGGCGGGCACTCCCACTCCAGCAGCACCGCTGTTTCCAAGGACGAAGAAAGGACATAGATCGCATGCAAAAGACCTCCTGCCATCATGACCAGGATCATTCACATAACTCGCACGCCCACTCCGAGAGCCAGCGCGACCCGGTGTGTGGCATGGAGGTGAAATCTGATAGCCCATACCGCGAGAGCGTTGAAGGGAAGACCTATCGCTTCTGCAGTGCCAAATGCCTGCAGAAGTTTCAAATTGATCCCCACTCGTACATGGGCCACTCGTCTCATGAAGCACATCAGCATACGAGTCACCCTACGATATCGGCACCAGAAGGAGCCGCATATACCTGTCCGATGCATCCAGAGATTCGCCAACCGACCCCTGGCAACTGCCCGATCTGTGGCATGACGCTGGAGCCTGTCATCCCGGAGCTGGAAGAGGAGGAAAACCCGGAGCTGAAGGACTTCTCTCGGCGATTCTGGTGGACCCTACCGCTGACCGTCATCGTGACCGTGCTGGCGATGGCTGGCCATTCCTTGCAACTGTTTCATGGCACGACCCAGAACTGGGTCGAGCTGGCTCTGGCGACGCCCGTGACGCTATGGGGTGGCTGGGTGTTCTTCGCCCGCGGCATTGACTCCATCCGGCACCGCAGCCCCAACATGTGGACGCTGATCGGATTGGGAACTGCAGCTGCCTACCTCTACAGCGTGGCCGCTACCTTGGTTCCGCAGTCGTTTCCGGCGGCCTTTGTCCAGGACGGACGTATCGGCGTCTATTTTGAAGCAGCCGCGGTGATTATCTCACTCACGCTGTTGGGCCAAATGCTCGAACTAAAGGCCCGCTCGCAGACGTCCGCAGCTATCAAATCGCTGCTGGGACTGGCACCAAAGACAGCGCGGCGCATCATGCCCGATGGAGTAGAAGAGGACATTCCTCTAACCCATGTCCATCAGGGCGATCATCTGCGTGTCCGGCCAGGCGAGAAGGTTCCTGTAGATGGCACTGTGCTGGAGGGTGAGAGCGCAGTCGACGAATCGATGCTTACTGGAGAACCGTTACCCGTGACCAAACGGGCAGGGGATGCCCTTATCGGTGCCACCCTAAACACCCACGGCAGCCTAGTTATGGAGGCGCAGAAAGTCGGTGCCGAAACCATGCTGTCGCAGATCGTGCTGATGGTGGCCAAGGCCCAGCGCTCTAAGGCACCCATGCAGCGTATGGCCGATGCCGTTGCGGGGTATTTCGTGGTCGGGGTGATCCTGATCGCGATTCTGACCTTCTTCGGCTGGGGGCTGTTCGGGCCGGAATCTGGCTGGGTATTTGGCCTGATCAATGCGGTGGCGGTGCTGATCATTGCGTGTCCCTGCGCCCTGGGTCTGGCAACCCCGATGTCCGTCATGGTTGCGACTGGCAAGGCCGCTAGCAGCGGTGTGTTGTTCCGCGATGCCAGCGCCATCGAAAATCTATGCAAGATCGACACGCTCATCGTCGACAAGACCGGAACCCTGACTGAGGGGTGCCCCGTATTCCATAGTGCGGAAGGGACAGGCGGTTACGACTCCAATGAAGTGCTGCGCCTGGCTGCCAGTCTCGACCAGGGTAGTGAGCACCCGCTGGCTCATGCCATCGTCGATCATGCGCGGGGTCAAGGCATTGCACTGGTCAAGCCGGACACTTTCGAGTCGGGCTCGGGTATTGGCGTGCGCGGTCAGGTCGATGGCCATCAGCTGCAGCTCGGCAACACCGCACTGATGGACGAGGCGGGCGTCGATATTACCCCACTGCGCAATCGCGCCGAGCAACTGCGTCTGGAAGGCATCAGCATCATCTATTTGGCCGTTGATGGTCGCCTGGCGGGACTCCTGGCCGTTTCCGATCCGATCAAGCCTACTTCTCAACAGGCTGTCTCCAAGCTTCAAAGCGAAGACGTAAAGGTCATCATGGCCACTGGTGATGGCCTCACCACAGCAAGAGCCGTGGCGAAGCAGCTCGGAATCGAGGAAGTGCATGGTGAGGTCAAACCGCAGGATAAGGAGAAACTGGTCGCCGATTTGCAGGGCTATGGCCGTCGTGTCGCCATGGCGGGTGACGGCATCAACGATGCGCCCGCCCTGGCCAGGTCTGACGTAGGTATCGCCATGGGCACCGGTACCGATGTGGCGATGAACAGCGCCCAAGTGACGCTGGTCAAGGGAGATCTGATGGGCATCCTGCGAGCGCGCACCCTGTCAGTGGCAACCGTGAAAAACATGAGGCAGAACCTCGCCTTTGCGTTCCTCTACAACGCGATGGGAATCCCGCTAGCAGCGGGGCTGCTGTACCCGCTGACGGGGCATCTTCTGTCGCCCTTGATTGCTGCGCTGGCGATGAGTGTCAGCTCGGCGTCGGTGGTCTTCAATGCTCTGAGGTTGAAATCAACGGACATCGGATAGGCTTCCATACCACCGACCAGGTGATTATTCAGAAGCGCATCTGACCGGAAAATGCCGTACGGTAGTTTCCGGTCCGACCTATCTGTCGCAACACATAGTGACGAGGTGACGTTCGATGGACTGTTGCCGCTGCGGGTAGGAGACTGGTCGTCGTTAACCCATGAGGACTCTCCGTGGCCCGCATTCGCAGACTGATTATCAGCAACTTCCGATCTATCCAGGCGCTCGACTGGGTGCCGGCCCCAGGAATTAACTGCCTCATAGGTCCTGGCGATAGTGGAAAGTCCAGCATTCTAGATGCGATTGACCTTTGCGTCGGTGCCCGCCGGGGCGGCACGTTCGGCGACATGGACTTCTTCGCTCTGAACGTCGAAACACCCATCACCATCAGTGTGACGCTTGGCGATTTGCAGGTATCGCTGATGGATATCGATGTTTACGGCGAGTTCTTGCGTGGATTCAATCCAGGAACGGGAGAAGTCGAAGACGAACCGCGAGCGGGGCTGGAGACCGTTATCACCTTGCTTCTGCAAGTTGGTGCCGATCTGGAACCTACCTGGACACTTTTTTCTGAGCGTGCGGAGCAGCAGCAACTCGAACGCACTCTTCCCTGGAAGGAACGAGCGGCACTAGCACCCGCCCGTATCGGCAGCTTTGCGAGTTCGAACTTGTCGTGGAGTCGTGGCTCAGTGCTCAATCGACTTACTGACGAGCGTGCAGAGCTAGGTGCCGAACTTGCGCGCGCCGCGAGGCAAGCAAGAGCGAACTTTGGCAATCAAGCCGTCGGACATCTAACTCAGACGCTTGAGGTGGTGCAACGCACGGCTCAGCATCTTGGGGTTTCGGTTGGAGCGATGCCACAAGCACTCCTTGACGCACATTCTGTGTCGATTGGCGAGGGTGCGATCGCGCTGCACAGCGACACAGGCATTCCCCTTCGCTCCCTTGGCACGGGCTCGTCGCGATTGCTAGTGGCAGGGTTGCAAAGAGCTGCAGCTAGCGCCGCGCCAATTGCTCTTGTCGATGAGGTGGAATATGGGCTTGAACCTCATCGGCTCATGCGATTCCTGGACTCCCTGGGCGCAAAGGACGCTGCCGCTCCGCTGCAGGTCTTCATGACGACTCACTCACCGGTCGCGCTGCGCGAATTGTCCGGCAGCCAGTTATTCGTTGTTCGGTCTGGGCCTCAACGCCACAGCGTTATGGCGGCAGGGGAGGCCAACGAAGTACAAAGTACCCTTCGGAAGGACCCAGAGGCATTCCTCGCCAAATCCATTATCGTTTGCGAGGGTGCCAGCGAGGTTGGCTTCGCGCGTGGCCTTGACTAATGGTGGGGCAGCCTTGGCGGTACCTCATTCCTGGCTCATGGTGGCGCTTATGTGGACGCCGGCGGGGGAAGTCCCGATAACAGTCTTATCCGCGGAACGGCACTTCAGAACCTAGGCTATCGCGTGATGGTTTTTGTAGACGCCGACAAACCTTCGACCGCAGGGCTACCTGAAGCATTCTTGGCCGCAGGCGGACAAATTCTGACATGGCGACCAGGTCTCACTCTGGAGGACGAGATCTTCCGCCATCTCAGTGACCAAGCACTCGATGCACTTCTGGCGAAAGCCGAAACAATAGTGGGTGCAGAGCTGATGAATGCGCACATCCAGACGAAGTCCCAAGGACGTATGACACTACATGACATCAAAGCTGAAAGACTTATTCAGGGCTACTTGCCCGCGACGCGAGAGCTTTTGGGAGCTGCATCTCGTATCCGCAACAGCGGGTGGTTCAAGTCGTTGACAACCTATCAGGAGGTTGCAAGGGACATCGTCGGCCCGTCTCTACAGAACGCCGACCAGGGCTTCATGGCAGTCACGAATCAGCTCTGGACGTTTACAAGTGCCCCTTGAGATCGATCTTTTCGCTATCGAGCGTGGCTCCATAACAGCCCCCGCAGGTTGTGGAAAAACGCAATTGATTGCCGAGACGCTCATCGCGCATAGGCAGAGCAAACCCATACTCGTACTAACGCACACGAACGCAGGCGTTGCGGCCTTACGGGCACGCCTGAGACGAGCCGGCGTTCCTAACTCCGCATATCGAGTCTCCACCATTGATGGATTCTCGATGCGCCTCATCGCTAAGTTCCCAGCGCGAAGCGGCCATAACCCACAGATCTTACAGCTCCACCAGCCCAACACCGACTACCCTGCAATTCGGCACGCCGCCATGCTGTTACTGCAGGCAGGCCACCTTGCTCAGCCTCTCCGTGCCACTTACGCGCGCTTGCTTGTCGACGAATACCAGGACTGCAACGTCGTCCAGCACGCCATCGTGTCAGGTTTGGCCCAGGTGCTACCGACCTGCGTGCTCGGTGACCCAATGCAAGCCATCTTCGACTTTCGTGGCAATCGACTGGTGCATTGGGCGAATGAGGTGCAGCCCCTGTTCCCCGCGGCAGGAGAGCTGAGGATACCCTGGCGCTGGCGGCTGGCCGGAGCTGAGAACCTTGGGCAGTGGCTACTCGCCATACGGCAGCAACTTCAAGTTGGCCAGCCGGTGGATCTGCGCACGGCTCCGGCAGAAGTGCGCTGGGTGCAGCTCAACGCCGGGACCGAAGTCCAGCAGCGGCTGGTGGCCGCTAGAACCGAGTCACCCAACGCTCGGGGCAGCGTCCTCATCATCGGGGACTCCATCAACGTGCAAGGTCGCCATCAGCTCACGAGCCAGACACCCGGCGCCATGGCCGTCGAAGCCGTCGACCTAAGGGACCTCGTCAACTTCGCCAGGAACTTTAACCTGCAGGGTGCCAATGCTCTGGCACAACTTGCGGAATTTGCTTCAAGCGTGATGACGGGGGTAGGTGCAGCAAACCTGCGAACGCGTGTGGAGTCTCTGCGCACAGGACGTGCCCGAACGCCACCGACCCCAGCCGAGGCCGAGGCCGTCGCATTCGTCGGGGAGCCAACACCGCAGCGAGCACTCCTTGTGCTCAACGCCCTCGCCGAACAGCCGGGGGCACGGGTGTACCGACCGGAAGTTCTGCACTGCTGCCGGTCCGCTATGCAAGCTGTGGCGGGAGGTACAGCCGACTTTCTGAGTGCAGCCATTCAAGCGCGAGAACGCAATCGACACCTTGCCCGCCCCATCGCAAGACGCTCGGTAGGCAGCACATTACTTCTCAAGGGGCTCGAGGCGGATGTCTCGGTTGTTCTGCATCCTGAACTTATGACCGCTCAGAATCTGTATGTCGCCCTTACGAGGGGCGCAAGGCACGTAGTGGTGTGTTCATCGAACCCCATCCTGATGCCTGTGAACAACGGCTGAGCCTTACTGTTGCGTTTGCGCACTTGACCTTGCCATCGTGTCAAGGTCGATGCTGTCTGTGCGGTAACTTGAGCCGCGGACGAAATGAGGTGAGAGAGATGTTCAGCCTGAATGTTTCGGGTATGGGTTGTGGCAGTTGTGTCAGCAAAATCACGAAGGCCATCCAGACGCTGGATCAGGACGCACGCGTAGAGGTGGATCGGGCAGCCGGCAAGGTCACTGTAGAGAGCACAGAAAGTGCCGAATCGATCCGCGAGCTGATCCAGGAGCTTGGTTATGCGGCCCAGGTCAGCGCTTGAGCGCTGGCCTGCCGACCGACTAAATCTCCAGTTCTGAGAGCTCTTTCAGCCCGTGAATACTGGTGACCTCGTTAGTAATACCTTCATCCCCATCTCGGCCGCGAAGCCAGTTTGAGTGATCGCCTGGCTCGCGCATTTCCAGCGTGTCATAGGAGTAGCGCTTTCGCTTGAACAGGCTTTTCAATGCGGCGAACTCGTGGCTTTTCTCGTCTTCTATTCCGACGACTTTTCCTACAAGCGCCCCCAATGACCGACGCCGTCGGCCAGCATCGCCTGGTAAGTCTCTGGGTCCAGCAAGGCTTGCTGTTTGAAATGAATGATGCGGTGTGTCATAGACGCGCTCGGGAGTGGCCAAAGAGAAGCCGCTAGCCTATAGGTTCCGGGTCATTCGTGAATAGTTGCCCTGAGCTTTAGCAAACCTTCGTTGACCCACAATTTCAACCAAGTTGCGGCCTGCAGGGGGCTTGCTCTCCATGTGTTGCGCTCAATGACTCGCAGAGTTCGGCGAACGATCCACCCTCGACGAAAAACCGCAATGCTGACGCCTCTTCTGGCTCCAGGCTTCGGTAATGGCATACGAGGTTATGACGCCAGACCAGACAGTCTCGATTCCCGGCTGGTTGGGTGGCAACGGGAAGCAGATCCCCAGACTTGGCAGCCTTCCACAGCGCCAGGGTGTTGTACTGCAATCGCAGCCATCTGGCAGATGGAGTCAGGGAAACCCTGAATGAAACCCAGTCTTCAGCCGAAAACTCACTGATGGCCTGCAGTGAAAGCGCTTCGACATCCTGAGCATCGAAAGCCAGTGTAAAAGCCCACTCCAGCTCCGCGAGTTCGCGCATCGGTGAAAGTTGAGGTTCCGCAATGTAGCTGCGAATGAACTCGGGCAGCTTTTCACCCAGCCAGCGAATGCTGAAATGCCGCGGTGGCCAGGCGGCGATATAGGCCAGTGCGAGTTGCTCGAACGACTCTTCTCCCAGCCATTGCTGCAGCGCCGGGAAATCCTCGCGCAGCACCGCCAGCAGGCGCGAGCGATAGGCGTTATGGTAGATCCGCAGGCCTTCGAGGGCACTCAGCGCAGTGCAACCCCGGACTTGCTCCAAAAGCTCGTTGGAGGGCAGGGCACCATCTGTCAGGTAAGTTTCAAATGCAGTCTGTAAGGCGCTTAGGCTCAAAGGGTTGCCCTCGATATCACGCCATTGGCGATAGCTCGGGCATGCTCCAACTCGGATAACAGATCCTCGAACGGTGGAAAATGATCATCCCGCTCGATCAACGTCGACGTTGGACCCAAGTAGCTCAAAGTCTTGCTGTAGAGCGCCCAAACCGGGTCAGCGATGGGCTGGTCGTGGGTGTCGATGAGGTATTGCCCGTAATCGCTATGCCCGGCCAGGTGAATTTGACGAATCCGCTCGTGCGGCAATTCCAAGATGAACTGCCATGGGTCGAAATCCTGATTTCGTGCGCTGACGTAGACGTTGTTCACGTCAAGGAGCAATTCGCAACCGGTCAGGAAACTCAGTTCCGAGAGAAACTGCGATTCGCTCATGCTGGACGTCTTCCACTGCACGTAAGAAGAAACGTTCTCCAGCACAATGGGACGTTCCAGAACATCCTGCACTAGACGCACCCGCGCGGCGACATGCAGCAGGCTTTCTTGGGTAAACGGCAGCGGCAGCAGGTCGTGGAGTTGATGGGCGTTGCCGCGACTCCAGCACAAGTGGTCGGAAACCCACTGGGGCTGTACCCGGTCCGCCAGTTGCTTGAGCTGTCGTAGGTAGCCCATGTCCAGGTTATGCGAACCGCCGATCGACAGCGATACTCCGTGCATCACCAACGGGTATTGCTCGCCAATCGCATCGAGAAAGTAGAGGGCCTTGCCACCGCCCACCAGGTAATTCTCGGAAATGATCTCAAACCAGTCGACCGCAGGTCGCTGTTCAAGAATCTGCTGGTAATACTCACTGCGAAGGCCAAGACCGAAACCCAGTGTTTTGCGCTTACTCATTCAAGACTCCAGCAGGGGAGTGGCAGGCACTCCCCGCAACGGCATTATTCGCTGGTCTTGCCACCGGCCTCATCGCACTTGGCCTGAGTCATCAGCTTGAAACCCTGGCCTTTACATTCTCCCTGGCCTTTGCAGGCATTTTTGGCGGTCATGCAGTCGTTCTGGCCCTTGCAACCGTTGACGCCGAAGCACTTCACTTCAGCTGCTTTGGTGTCCTGGGCGGCCTGGACAGGCAGGGTAGCAAACAGGCTGGCGGCCACGAGAGCCAGAGCGGCACCGGTAGCGACGTTGGATTTATTCGACATAGTGACAATCTCTCTTAATTGTTGGTGGTCTTATCCGCGGGTGCGAATGACCCTGAGTAGCTTAGGCATCGCTGCCGAGCATGCCCTCTCAAGAAATTCGGGGTATCCGGAATTTCTGGTTGATAAAATGCCAAAGATGTAAAGAAGAAAATCTTTCTCAGCGGATTATCTGATTGATCCTCTTCAGCCTACTCTACTGCCAATTTTCTGTTTCCACCTTCGCCTGAGTCTTCATAGCGATGCTGACTAGGGAGGACAGCGAGAGCTGGGCAAGCGTCAAAGCGGTTCTGGTTCATGCGCAATCCGGACACCTGCACAACATTCCTCTTGTAAGAAACCGATCAAATTCTCTAGGTGCCCATACTCGGGTATACAGACAATCGTGCGGCTATGTTTCTCCTGCCGGATCAGCCCTACCTTGGCCATGCGCGCAAGGTGATGTGATAGCGTCGAAGCAGGAATACCCAGCCCCTTCTGGATATCTCCGACCGAAGCCCCATCATGGCCAGCTTTGACCAGAAAGCGGAACACGGACAGTCGGTGACTATTCCCTAGCTCAGCTAAGCTGGCTGCAACCTTTTCGTGATCCATAGCACGCCCCAATAATTCGATGTTTCTAGAATTATAGTTGACAGGTCGGATAAACGCAAGTAGGCTGCGTACATCATTTCGACAATACTAGAAATATAGGAGTAATATTGAATGTCATCTCAACTCCAAGACGCTCTAGGCATGTTCGCCTTTCTCGCTATCGAGCTATCGGTTTTATTCATTGGCATTAGCTTGCTGGTCGGAGTTCTTCAACGTCACATCCCACCATCCAAGGTGGAAGCGTTACTGACTTCCAGTGGGAAGCGAGGCTATTTTCTTGCTGCTGGTTTAGGAGCTATAACGCCCTTCTGTAGTTGCTCGACTATCCCCATGTTGAAAGGGTTGATTCGGGCACGGGCCGGTTTTGGGCCGATGATGGTGTTTCTTTTCTCATCTCCGTTGCTGAATCCTATCGTCGTCGGCCTGCTGGTTGCCACGTTTGGATGGACACTTACTGCTATCTATGTGCTCGCCGCTTTGGTGGTCGCGGTAGGTGCCGGATGGCTGCTTCACACGCTTGGCTTCGAGCGTTATGTGCGCCGGACGGCGACACAAGAGAGCAGTGGATGTAGTTCATCAGCAAGCCCGTGCAGTGCTACATCGACCGCATCGAGTTGCGGCACCAACAGCTGCGACACCACTCCGAAGACGGCTTCTTGCGGGGCTGATAGGAAGACAACAGTCTCTACGTCTAGCGAATGCTGTGACAGTCAACCCACTGTCACGGTTAAGAAAGAAGGGAAGTACAGTGGTGTGTGGCGGGAAGCTTGGTCGGACTTTATCGATGTGTTGCCTTACCTGCTCATCGGTATTGCGATTGGCAGCGTGATCTATGGTTTCATGCCCACTGACTTATTGGAGCAGTATGCAGGCCCAGATAATCCCTTTGCCATTCCAGTTGCCGCTGTCATCGGCGTGCCGTTGTATATTCGCGCTGAAGCCGTCATACCTCTGGCAGCGGCTCTGATGGCCAAAGGCGTGGGTGCCGGGACGGTGCTAGCGTTGATCATCGGCAGTGCCGGAGCCAGCCTGACTGAGCTCATTCTGTTGCGCTCTTTGTTCACGCTGAAGCTTTTAGCGGCGTTTTTAGCAGTCATTTTTGCTATGGCGATGATTGCCGGTTACGCCACCTACCTGTTTTTCTGATCAAGGCGGGAGATGATTAATTCGTTAAGCCTTCCTGGGTACCAGTTGGTGGATTCTGATGAGCAGAATGAAGACATACATTTTCGGCTTGAAGCACCTACACCAGTAGCCTGCGAGGGGTGCGGCGTGCAGGGTGAGTTCGTGCGGTTCGGCAAGCGTGACGTTCCCTATCGTGATCTGCCCATCCACGGCAAGCGGGTCACTCTCTGGGTGGTCCGCCGCCGATACACCTGCCGGGCCTGCAAGACAACATTCAGGCCCCAGCTACCGGAGATGGTGGACGGATTCCGTATGACACTGCGGCTGCATGAGTACGTGGAGAAGGAATCCTTCAACCACCCCTACACCTTTGTGGCGGCACAGACCGGCCTGGACGAGAAGACGGTGCGCGACATCTTCAACGCCCGCGCCGAGTTCCTGGGGCGCTGGCACCGCTTCGAGACGCCCCGCATCCTGGGCATTGACGAGCTATACCTGAACAAGCGCTACCGCTGCATTCTGACCAACATTGAGGAGCGAACCCTGCTCGACCTGCTGGCCACCCGCCGCCAGGACGTGGTGACCAACTACCTGATGAAGCTGAAAGACCGGCAGAAGGTCGAGATCGTCAGCATGGACATGTGGAACCCCTACCGGGCAGCGGTCAAGGCTGTGCTGCCCCAGGCCCGTATCGTGGTCGATAAGTTCCATGTGGTGCGCATGGCCAACGATGCCCTAGAGAGAGTGCGCAAGGGCCTCAGAAAGGAGCTGAAACCGTCCCAGAGCCGGACTCTCAAGGGAGACCGGAAAATCCTGCTGAAACGCGCTCACGAAGTCTCAGACCGGGAGCGCCTCATCATGGAGACCTGGACAGGCGCGTTCCCGCAACTGCTGGCCGCCTACGAGCACAAGGAGCGCTTCTACGGCATCTGGGACGCCACCACACGGCTCCAGGCAGAAGCCGCCCTGGACGAGTGGATAGCCACCATCCCGAAGGGCCAAAAGGAAGTCTGGAGCGATCTGGTCAGGGCAGTGGGAAACTGGCGCGAAGAGACCATGACCTACTTCGAGACGGACATGCCCGTCACCAACGCTTACACGGAGTCCATCAACCGACTGGCCAAGGACAAGAACCGTGAAGGGCGCGGTTACTCCTTCGAGGTGATGCGGGCACGAATGCTCTACACCACGAAGCACAAGAAGAAGGCACCGACTGCGAAGGTCTCTCCTTTCTACAAGAAAACCATCGGTTACGGACTGCCGGACTTCGCAGAGGAACTCAACTACGGAGTCGATCTATCAACCATCTGATAATGGTATCAGGTTGGTGGGGTAAAGGTGCCCCATCAACCATTAAATCCGTATACCCGAAATTCGCAAGGCTTTATGAGGGCATGAAAGACAGTACCGAGCCTTCTGGATGGGCTACAAGAAAGAAATAGCAACCTGACAGAACTGTAATGTTCGGCTCAGGTTGCTGACAGGCCCTCTTAGTTAACGTGACATCGAGCCTAAAGCTCGGCCTCTGCAGTTGCAGGGACCACTTAACTTACGAGGAATACCCAAAATGAAATCGATCAAAGCTCTGCTTGTAGTTACTGCTCTGAGCATCTCCAGCTTGGCAATGGCTGAAGGTGGTGCTGACCGAACCTTCGCGCGCATGGAGCAGGCACGCCAGACGTCTCTGGAGGCCTACCGGGTGGCCCAGCAGCAGAAAGTTGAGGCTCCTGTAGCCAGCAGTCCAACCGAGCAAGCAGAGCACACCAACTGCTGAAGTCATCTACCTTACAGAAATGTAATCACCCGGATGGTTGGGATATGGCAGTTTCATACTGCTCATCGTCGGTAAGGCTTGTGCAATGCACCGACGTGGAAAGTTGAGGGGTAAATACCCGACATTGAAGCAGCCATGAACCCGAGACCGGGCACACCATCACCGGCTCATTTGACGGATTGGACAAAACGGCATGCAAAGCAAAACCACAAGGCGCACCTTCGTCAAAGGCCTGGCAGCCACCGGTATTATCGGCGGACTTGGCCTGTGGCGCACGCCGGTCTGGGCGGTGAACAGCCCCGGCCAGCCCAACGTACTGACTGGTAACGAATTCGACCTATTCATCGGTGAAACCCCGGTGAACATCACCGGCGCAGCGCGCACGGCCATGACCATCAACGGCTCGCTCCCTGGGCCGATTCTTCGTTGGCGCGAAGGCGATACCGTCACATTGCGCGTGCGCAACCGCCTCAAGGAGGACACCTCCATCCATTGGCACGGCATCATCCTGCCGGCGAACATGGATGGCGTTCCTGGCCTGAGCTTCCATGGCATCGCCCCTGATGGCATGTATGAGTACAAGTTCAAGGTCAACCAGAACGGCACCTACTGGTATCACAGCCATTCTGGGCTCCAGGAGCAGGTCGGCGTATACGGTGCGCTGGTCATCGATGCTAAGGAGCCCGAGCCCTTCAGTTACGACCGTGATTACGTCGTGTTGCTGAGCGACTGGACGGATGAAAATCCAACGCGGGTACTGGCCAAGCTCAAGAAACAGTCGGACTACTACAACCAGCACAAACGCACCGTTGGTGACTTCATCGATGACGTAAGCGAGATGGGTTGGTCCGCCGCCGTAGCCGACCGTAAGATGTGGGCCGAAATGAAGATGAGCCCGACTGATCTCGCCGACGTCAGTGGCTACACCTACACCTACCTGATGAACGGCCAGGCACCTGATGGCAACTGGACCGGCATATTCAAACCGGGCGAGAAGATTCGTCTGCGTTTCATCAATGCCTCGGCCATGACGTACTTCGATGTGCGTATCCCCGGCCTGAAGATGACGGTAGTCGCGGCCGATGGCCAGCACGTCAAACCAGTCAGCGTCGATGAGTTCCGTGTCGCCGTAGCCGAGACCTACGACGTGATAGTCGAGCCCGATAGCGAGCAAGCCTACACCGTCTTTGCTCAATCCATGGATCGCACTGGCTATGCGCGCGGCACCCTTGCGGTACAGGAAGGGTTGAGTGCACCGGTACCAAGCCCTGACCCGCGCCCACTGATTGCCATGGGTGACATGGGCATGGACCACGGCAGCATGGGCGGCATGGATCATGGGAGCATGGCCGGGATGGATCAGGGCAATATGGCGGGAATGGATCATGGCAGCATGCAGGGTGGCATGGCTGGTATGGATCACAGCCAGATGGCCGGAATGGATCATTCAAACATGGCTGGCATGGCTGGCATGGCTGGCAACATGCAGGCACACCCGGCCTCAGAGACCAACAATCCTTTGGTCGACATGCAGACCATGACGCCGACGCACAAGCTGGACGACCCAGGTATCGGCCTGCGTGATAACGGCCGGCGCGTCCTGACTTACTCTGACCTGCGCAGCACCTTCCCTGATCCGGACGGGCGTGAGCCAAGTCGCACCATCGAGCTGCACCTCACCGGGCATATGGAGAAATTCTCCTGGTCCTTCGATGGAATCAAGTTCTCTGACGCCGAGCCTCTGCGCCTCAAGTACGGCGAGCGTGTTCGCATCACGCTGGTCAACGACACCATGATGACTCACCCGATCCATCTTCATGGCATGTGGAGTGATCTGGAGGATGCGAACGGCAATTTCCTGGTGCGTAAACACACCATCGACATGCCGCCAGGTTCCAAGCGCAGCTATCGGGTGACCGCCGATGCGTTGGGGCGTTGGGCCTATCACTGCCACCTGTTGCTCCACATGGAAATGGGCATGTTCCGTGAAGTCCGTGTGGATGAGTAAAGGAGATTTCTGATGAGTACTTTTATGAAGCGTAATGCCCTGTTTGGCAGCGCAGCGATGTTCAGTCTTTTGGCTGTTCTGCACGCGCCGACGTCGTTGGCAGGTGAGGGGCACAGCGAGCACGAACAACATGCTGCCGAGTCGGCTGCGCCCGACGCCAGTGACAAGCCTGCAGATCAATCGAAAGGCAAGGCCGCTGGCCATCAGATGGATCATGGCGCCATGGATCATGAGGGTATGAACCATGACGATATGGGGCACGAGAAGATGATGGATAAGCATGGCGGCACCGAAGCCGAAGCAGGTTCGAACCATGACCACTAGGTTTTCACGCCCGTCCCTCATAGCGCTGGCCGTGTCGCTGAGTGCACTCAGCGGCGGCGTTACCCAGGCTGCGGAAGAAATGGATCATTCGGCAATGGGGCACGGCTCCATGTCGATGGACCACAGCCAGATGGGCCACGGTTCCGCCAAAACGCCGATGGAGGGCATGGATCACAGCAAGATGGATCATGGTGCCATGCAGAGCGAATCGGGCAGCATGGACCATAGCCAGATGGGCCACAGCCAGAGCCAAGAGAAGGCCCCAGCCATGGACCACAGCAAGATGGGACACGGCACCATGCAGGGACAGATGGAGGGCATGGATCATTCGAAGATGAACCATGGCTCCGCTGAAGCCCCGAGAACTACCAGTCGTACGCCGATTCCCGTTCTGACGGATGCTGATCGCCAAGCGGCTTTCCCGCCACTGCCTGGCCACAAGGTGCATGACAGCGCCATCAACAGCTTTTTCCTGCTCGATCAGCTCGAATACCAAGACGCAGATGAGGGCAGCACCCTGGCCTGGGATGCGTCGGGTTGGGTAGGCGGTGATATCAACCGGGTCTGGTTCCGCTCCGAAGGCGAGCGTACCAACGGCGTTACCGAGGACGCTGAATTACAGCTGCTGTACGGCCGCTCGATCGGCCCTTGGTGGGATGTCGTCGCGGGCGTTCGCCAGGACTTTAAACCGGAGTCGCCGCAGACTTGGGCTGCCTTCGGTATCCAGGGCATGGCGCTTTACGCCTTTGAGGCCGAAGCCACGGCCTTCGTCGGCGAGAATGGCCAAACTGCTGCCCGACTGGAGGGCGAGTACGACATTCTGCTGACCAACCGGCTGATTCTCCAGCCAACTGCCGAAATGAACTTCTACGGCAAGAACGATCCTGAGCGAGGTGTGGGGTCTGGGTTGGCAAATACCGAGCTCGGCTTGCGTCTGCGTTACGAGATTGTCAGACAGTTTGCTCCCTATGTCGGGGTTTCCTGGAGCCGCTCCTATGGCAACACGGCAGACATGGTGCGCGACGAGGGCGGTGATGTAGACGAGGCGCGTTTTGTCGCCGGTATCCGGATGTGGTTTTGAGAACCTGACATGAAAAGAACAATTAAAACTTTGGTGGCGGCCGGCGTGGTCGGTAGCACAGCTGTCCTGGCCGGCGCCTACTTTGGCGTGGTCAACGTGGGGGCCGATGATCCCCATTTTCCTGCAGTGCATGCGTTTCTCACGATGGCCCGCGACCGCTCTATCGAAGTCCGTTCGCAGGACATCGAGGTTCCCAACCTGGATGATCAAGCTCTTATTCGCGCCGGTGCGGGCAACTACAACTCCATGTGTATCGGCTGTCATTTGGCGCCAGGTGTGGCGGAGACCGAGCTAAGCCAATCGCTTTACCCTGCGCCTCCCAACCTCGCCAAGATCGGTGTCGATGGCAATCCGTCAGCAGCGTTCTGGGTGATCAAGCATGGCATCAAGGCAACGGGTATGCCTGCGTGGGGCAAGAGCATGGGCGATGAGTACATCTGGGGCATGGTTGCCTTCATTGACCAATTGCCGACGATGGATGCCAAGCAATACCAAGCACTCGTCGCATCCAGTGGCGGCCATCAGCATGGTGGTGGGGAAACGCAAATGCACAATCATGAAGGTCAGCACGGCGACAACAAGCCTGGCCATCATGGCAATAGCGGCGGTGGCGAAGACCATCATGGAACAGGTGATGCCGGAGAGCCTGGCCATCACGATGCCGCGGCTACTGATAGCGAGGGTGGCTCCGCACCTGAGGCAGGTCACCATTCGGACATGAGTGGCGATGATCACCATGCCGGGGATGAGGCCGCCCCAAGCGGCGGAGACCATCATTCCGAGCAAACTCCGAATGCCTCGCCCAAGACCCACACCCACGCCGATGGCAAAGAGCACGTGCATGAAAGCTAAATATCTGGCCTTGCTGGCCGCTCTCTCCGTCACAACTGGAGTTCAAGCCGCTGATGCCCTGACGATTGATGTCCATCGTGATGCTAATTGCGGATGTTGCAAGAAGTGGATCTCACACCTCGAAGCGAATGGCTTCAAAGTCGTCGACCATGTCGAAAGCAACATGTCGGCAGTGAAGCAAAGTCTGGGCGTTGCGCCGCGGTTGGCGTCTTGTCACACCGCGGTGATTGACGGCAAGTTCGTCGAAGGTCATGTGCCGGCGGCTCAGGTCATCGAGCTCACCAAGCGCGATGATCTCGTGGGCATCGCTGTTCCCGGGATGCCGGCGGGCTCCCCCGGTATGGAAGTCGATGGCGTACAGCATGCCTACCAGGTCATTGGCTTGACCAAGGCGGGGTCTGATCAGGTCGTTGCAGAATATCCCGCTCAGTAGTACTGCCTGCCAGCACGGCCGCTTGTGTGTAGTGGCCGACTCTTTTTCATACGCCCTTTAACCTAAGTAAAAAAGGCGCCCGAGGGCGCCAAGGGCTGTCTCCAAACCAAAGGAGCACTACGAGGGGACAGCAGGACCAAGGCGCGAGCGGGCAATCAACCCGCCCGCTTGCCAGGGTTAGAGAACTTCCAGCGGGTACTCGACAATCAGGCGGACTTCATCCAGATCCGACTCGTAATCGGTCGCGCGAGTGGTCATTTGGCGAACACGGAAAGACATATCCTTCAGTGATCCAGTCTGCACAACGTACTTGGCCTCGATGTCCCGCTCCCAGCGCTTCTGGTTGGTCAACGGATCGCCGTTGTCATCACGGCGCATATAGACTTCGTTGGCCTTGCTGTAGTCGGCATCCCAGCCCTGGGCATATCGAGTCATGAAGCTCAACCCAGGCACACCGAAAGACTCCATATCCAGGTCGTAGCGCACTTGCCATGACTTCTCCTTCGGCGAGTTGAAGTCGCTGTACTGGATGGAGTTGTCGAGGTAGATGGAGTCCGATTGGCGCAAGTAATCGAAGTCATCATCGCCATTGTTGCGCTGGAGACCCACCAGTACTGTGTGAGCGCCGAATTGGATGCCGACCTTGCCGCTCCAGATGTTGTTATCGAAGCTCCCGAGGAGCTGCTTCCCTTCATCGACCGCCTTGTAGTAGTTCAGCCCGCCGATCAAGGCGACATCGTCCGCAAGCGGGTAGCTCAGCGTGGTGCCCGCGTAATATTGATTCCAGGCATCCTTGAGGCGGCTGGTGTAGAGACTAAAGCCGACGTTGTCATTAAGCGTGTAATCACCACCGAAATAGGCGATCCATGGCGAGTCCACTTCGCCTGCGTAGAAGGTAGCGAAGCCGTCGCGCATGCTGCTGGTATTGGGTTGGCTCATCGAGTGGAGGCGACCGCCTTGAAGCGACAGTCCTTCCACGCTGCTGTTGAGCACGGTGATACCTCGGAAACTCTCCGGTAAAAGCCGCGCATCACCGTATTGGACGACAGGGCTGACAGGAAAGACGTCGCCTACCTTGATCTCGGTATCCATGAACCGAGTTTTCACCGCGCCCCCCAGTTTTGAGTAGTTGTCCTCAGCCTGCCCGAGGCTGTTGTAAGGCATCACGTCGACTGAGCCGCCTGCTCCAGAACGGCCGTCGCCGGTGTCAAGCTTGAGCCCTAGCATGGCAAAGGCATCGACACCAAAGCCTATGGTGCCCTCGGTGAAACCAGACTCGAATCTGCCTATCACGCCATGCGCCCACTCTTCCGAATAGCCATTACCCGAGCTGCTGGACTGGCCTTTACGGAAATCGCGGTTGAAGTAGAGATTTCGATTGAGAATGGTCAGGCTGCTGCCTTCGATAAATCCCTCGCCTTTCTCGCCGGCGGCCATCGCAGCTTGCCCGGTACTGACGCTCAGAGTGAGCAGAGAAAGTCCTAACAGGGTTCTGTTATTCATAAATGCTCCTGATGTTATTGGCAGTTGTCATTGTGTGGTCGCATATATGTGCCAAGCGCGCCGGGCATAGCCAGGCACGCCTTGGTCATATTTCCACATGCCAAATAACGTCAGGGTGACTTGGAAATTACATTTCAGTCAGCGCGATGTCATTTATCTAGTTTTGATTACGGCAACCTGTCCCGGCTGCCCGGTATTCAAGAATATTCAGATCGCCATTGGAGTCCTCGTAGGTCATCTGGGCCGGCATCACACCGCAGCTAGAGTCCGTCGGGGTAGTGGCCACGACCCTGGCGATATCGAGTTTCATGCCGTAGCGGTAATGAATAACTTCAGGCGGATTCTTTCCGTTAGCGGCAGCATACTCTTGCATGGCCTGCTCATTGGCCTGAATCATCCGACCATAAACACGATCAGCGCCGCCTTCTGCCAGAGTGGCAGAGGAAACAACCATAGCGGCAAGGGCTGCAATAACTTTGAGGCTTTTCATGTTTAATCACTCCTTCAAGGTGGTGATTAAAATATATCCGCTCAACCTGTCATAAAAATGAAGTCAAAGTTACATCGCCGTAATGCTTCCTGCCGCGTTACCCGGGCGAGTCAGCTTGGCGCGTGGCTTGCCCGGGTTTGTAAAGCTATAGCTCCTGCGGTGCGCGAACCTTCTGTGTACGCTGCCTTCGCATCAGCCAGTACGCGGCCGGCAAAACCAACATGGACATCAGCGGCGCGGTAATCATGCCGCCGACCATGGGCGCGGCGATGCGCTTCATCACTTCAGATCCGGCACCTCCGCCCCAGAGGATTGGCAACAGGCCGGCGATGATCACGGCCACCGTCATCACCTTGGGCCGCACGCGCAGCACTGCGCCTTCACGAATTGCCTCCAGTAGTGCCGGGTCACCGCTGCGCCCGGCATCCATACGTGCATGCCAGGCATTCTTCAGGTACAGCAGCATGATCACCCCAAATTCCGCCGAGACGCCGGCCAAGGCGATAAAGCCGACCCCAGTGGCAACCGACAGGTTGAAGCCGAACCAGTAGAGCAGCCAGATGCCGCCCGATAGGGCGAAGGGCAGGGTTGCCATGATCAGTAGGGCCTCACCGAAGCGGCTGAAGGTCAGGTAAAGCAGCACGAAGATGATCAACAAGGTCGCCGGTACCACCCAGGCCAGCCGTGCATTGGCGCGCTCCAGGAACTCGAACTGACCGGAGTAGGAGACGGTCATGCCAGCATCGAGTTGTACCTGCTCAGCTACGCGTTGCTGCAACTCGCGCACGGTCGATGCCAGGTCGCGCCCACGGACATCGACATAGACCCAACCGGACAGACGCCCGTTCTCGCTGCGCAGCATTGGCGGCCCTTCGGTCAGACTAACCTGGGCGACGGTGCCCAAGGTGATCTGCTGGCCGGCTTGCGTGAGGATCGGCATACGCCGTAGTGCCTGCGGACTGTCTCGCCACTCCTTGGGATAGCGCAGGTTGATCGGGAAGCGGGCCAGTCCTTCAACCGTCTCACCAATATTGCTGCCGCCGATGGCGCCCGATACCACCGCCTGCACATCGGCGATGCTCAGGCCATAGCGCGCCGCGGCCAGTCGATCGATCTGGATGTCCACGTAACGGCCGCCAGTAAGGCGTTCTGCCAAGGCCGAACTCACCCCAGGCACCTCTTTGGCCACGGCCTCGATATCGCGCGTTATGCGCTCGATGTCGACCAAGGAGGTTCCGGACACTTTCACCCCAATGGGGCTCTTGATCCCCGTCGCCAGCATGTCGATGCGGTTGCGGATGGGCGGCACCCAGATATTGGACAGCCCCGGAACTTTTACCGCGCGATCCAGTTCCTCGATCAGCTTTTCGGGTGTCATCCCCGCGCGCCATTGATCGCGTGGTTTGAACTGCACCGTGGTCTCGAACATTTCCAGCGGTGCTGGATCGGTGGCGGTCTCTGCTCGCCCGGCCTTGCCGAATACCCGTGCCACTTCGGGCACCGTGAGGATCATCCGGTTGGTTTGCTGCAGCAGCTGGGTGGCCTTGCTGGCCGGCAAGCCGGGCAGGGCTGATGGCATGTACAACAGGTCGCCCTCGTCCATCGGCGGTAGAAACTCTCCTCCGAGTCTGCTGAGGGGCCAGAGACTGGACAAAAACACTAGCAAGGCCAGCGCTAGGGTCACCTTAGGCCAAGCCAGCACCCACTCCAGCACCGGCCGGTATGCACCGATCAGCCAACGATTCAAGGGGTTCTGTTGTTCGCTGGGGATATGCCCACGAATCCAATAGCCCATCAGCACCGGTACCAAGGTGATCGAGAGGCCAGCAGCGGCAGCCATGGCATAGGTCTTGGTGAATGCCAGCGGGCCAAACAGGCGACCCTCCTGGGCCTCCAGGGTGAAGACCGGGAGGAAAGACAGGGTGATGATCAAAAGGCTGAAGAACAGCGCCGGCCCGACCTCGGCCGCAGCTTCGCCGATCACCCGCCAGTGCGCCTCGCCCTGAAGCGGTTCACCGGGGTGTCGAGCCTTCCAGGCCTCGATGTGCTTGTGCGCGTTCTCGATCATCACCACGGCGGCATCGACCATGGCGCCGATGGCGATTGCGATCCCGCCGAGCGACATGATGTTGGCATTGACGCCCTGGTAGCGCATGACGATGAAGGCCATCAGGATGCCCAGGGGCAGGGTGATGATCGCGACCAGCGACGAGCGCAGGTGCCAGAGGAAGATCAGGCAAACCAGGGCAACCACCGCGAACTCTTCCAGCAGCTTGTAGCTGAGGTTATCGATGGCGCGGTCGATCAATTGCGAACGGTCATAGGTGGTGACCACCTCGACGCCGGCCGGCAAGCTGCCCTTCAGGCTGTCCAGCTTGGTCTTCACCGCGGCGATGGTATCGCGGGCATTCTTTCCGGAGCGCAAGATGACCACGCCACCTACAACTTCACCCTGGCCATCCAGCTCGGCAATGCCACGACGCATCTCTGGCCCCAGCTGAATGGTGGCCACCTGACCCAGCAGCACCGGAACTCCGCTGGCCGAAGCCCGCAGCGGCACATTGCGGAAATCCGCCAGGCTCTCTAGATAGCCTGAAGCCCGGACCATGTACTCGCGCTCTGCCAGCTCCAGGATGGCGCCGCCGGTTTCCTGATTGGCGCTCTTCAGCGCCGCTTCGACCTCCTGCTGAGTTACCCCATAAGCCACCAGCTTCTGGGGATCGAGCAGCACTTGGTATTGCTTGACCATGCCGCCGAGGGTGGCCACTTCGGCTACGTTGGGCAGGCCCTTGAGTTCGTACTTAAGGAACCAGTCCTGCAGTGCCCGCAGCTGGGCAAGATCATGCTGGCCGCTGCGGTCGACCAAGGCGTACTGGTAGATCCAGCCCACGCCGGTGGCATCCGGCCCAAGGGTGGTGGTAACACCCTCGGGCAGGCGTTCCTGCGCCTGGTTGAGGTACTCCAGCACCCGCGAGCGTGCCCAGTAGAGGTCGGTATCGTCCTCGAACAGCACGTAAACGAAGGAGTCGCCGAAGAACGAGTAGCCGCGCACTGTCTTCGCCCCCGGCACCGAGAGCATGGTGGTGGCCAGCGGGTAGGTCACCTGGTTCTCGACAATCTGCGGTGCCTGCCCGGGGAAGCTTGTGCGGATGATGACCTGGGTGTCGGACAGATCCGGCAGTGCATCCAACGGCGTGTTGCGCAGCGACCAGATGCCCAGGGCGGTGATGAACAGGGTCGCCAGCAGCACCAGAAAGCGATTGCCGATAGACCAGTGGATCAGGCGTGCGATCATGGCTGGTCTCCTTCCTTGCTGAGCTGCTCGATCATCAGGCCGGAGTTTTTCTGGCGGGCGCCGATACGTACGTGATCTCCTGGCTTAAGTCCCACAGCTACTTCTGAGCTGACCAATGGAAAAGCCATGGTCATACCTGGCATATTCAGGCTCTCGAAGGGCCCGTGCTCCAGGGTGACTGACTCCGCGTCCAGAGCACGAATTACACCATGGGCCTCATGTAGTTCCTTCTTATTGTCCTGCTCGGCATGGCTGGCCATGACACCCTGTAGGCTGGCCTCCGAATCGATGAGGAACTGGCCGGAGATAACGACCGCCTGACCCTCCTCAAGACCGGACAACACCTCCAGACGCCCATCAGCCTCGCGGCCCAAGGTTATTTCCAGGGGGCGGTAGCGCCCATCGCCTTCTACCAGCATCACCAACGCACGCTTCCCGGTGCGAATCACGGCTTCACTCGGCACAAGAAGCGTGGATTGTTCGACGGCACTGTTCAGGCGTACGGCGGCGAACATGCCGGGGCGCAACTTACCGGCAGGGTTGGGTAGCTCGCTGCGTACCGTGAGCGTGCGTGTTTGCGGATCGGCACTCGGCAGCAAGGCTATGACGCGGCCCAGCAGCGGTCGATCAGGAAAGGCCGTCAGGTTGGCGCGGATCTCGTCCCCGACCTGGATACTTCCGGCCATGGCCTCGGGTATCGCCGCATCGAGCCAGACACTGGATAGCCCGTTAATCAACGCCAGATCCTGCCCGGCTTCGACGGTCATCCCGGCGCGTACCTGCAAGGCTTGGAGCTCGCCGCTGATAGGTGTGGTGAGGGTTTGCACCGCCCGTGGTCTGCCGCTGCGGCGGACCTGCTCGATCAACGTTTGAGGCATGCCAAGCAGGCGCAGGCGCTCTTGGGCCGCACTTATCAAGCGAGTGTCAGCGGTACGCAGAACCGCCAGGAACTCCAACTGCGCGGCGGACCATTCGGGAATCAGCAGGTCGACCAGGGGGGCTCCGGCAGGCAGCACATCGCCCGGGGCGCGACCGTAAACCCGCTCGACGAATCCGCCGGCGCGGGCCTGGAGGTTCGCCACTTCTCGCTGGTTATAGGCCAGGGAACCCACCGCCTCGATATCCGAGGGCAGTACACCTCGGATCACCATCGAGGTTCGCATTCCGAGGTTCTGCACGGCTTGAGCGGGGATGCTCAGGACAGACGGATCCTGCTCGGATCCTGCGTATTTAGGGACAAGTTCCATATCCATGAAAGGTGACTTGCCCGGCTTATCGAAGCGCTGCTCAGGCTGCATCGGGTCGTACCAATAGAGCACCTTGCGCTCGTCCGTCGGTGCGGAGCTAGGCAGGATCTCGTGTTTGGCTTGCCGCTGGGCCAGCCAGTAGCCACCGCCCGCCGCGCCAATGCCCACGGCCAGCAAGGCGACCGCAAAACCAAATGCCGATATCTTCATTTCAGTCCCTCCACATAGGCGTAGTACAGGCTTGCGGAGAGCTGGCTCAGCTTGCGCTGCTGTTCAATCTGCCGTAGCTGAGCCTCGATCAGGTCGCGCTGGGCGGTGAGGACGGATGTCAGCTGGCTGTTGCCGGCCTGGTAAGCGGCAAGTTCGAGATCGGCACGTTTGCTTGCAAGCGGGATCAAGGTTTTTTCGGTGCGTGACAAGGTCCTGCGCAGTTGCTCAAGCTCGGCAATACCGCCTTCCAGCTCAGCCTGATGGGCGCGCAGTAATGCTTCCTGCTCGGCTTCCATCTGCGACACGCTTTGTTGTCTGGCGTTGATCTTGGGCCCCTGACGTGTGCCTACGAACAACGGCAGGTCGAAGGTAAATTGCACCATCACCATATCGCCGAATTGGTTGTCGCGATTGTTGTAGGCAAACTCAACACCCCAGTCGGGGGTCTTCTCGGCGATGGCCTCGTTCAGCTCGGCGCTAGCCTCGCCGACTCGGGCGGAGGCAGCGCGCAACTCAGGGTGTGAGGCAATGCGTTGCTGCAGGTGCGGTACCACCAGGTTCAGATTGGGAACACCTCCTTGCAAAGGCTGGTCAGCCTCGTTGCCTATCCAGCGGCGCAGCTTGGCACGAGCTACTGCCACATCGCGATTCAGTTCATCTCGCCGATCTTGTAACGCCAAAGCTTCCTGGTCGGCCTGCAACAGCTCGCCAGGCTGAGCACTACCGCCGGCAATCAGCGATTGCACGGTCGAGCGGAGCATCTCGATCTGACGGTCCAGTTGATCGAAGAGGCCAACACTGCGTTCGGCGTAGTACACGTCCAGCCAGCTCACTGCTGTCTGGCGCTTGATCTCCAACTGCATGGCACGCTGCTCGGCCTCGGCTCGGACAACTGAAGCCTCGGCCACCTGGCGCCGAGCCTGACGCTTGTCACTGTTGGGGACTTCCTGCATGAGCCCAATGCGGCGCATGGTCATGGAGTCACGATTAAGTGTGTAACGGTCAGGGCCTTCGATCGGCAGGTTGTCGATGCCTAGAATCAGCTTGGGATCGGGCAGGGCGTCTGCGGGCCCTACAGCCTGTTGTGCCGAAGCCACCTGCGCCTGGCGCGCGAGGTTCTCAGGGGCACTCTGCTCGGCCAGAGCTTGGGCTCGTTCGAAGGTTAGGGGCTGCGCCTGCGCGGCAAGCCAGGGAGCTGCCCAGAATGCGGCAGCCAACACACCGAGATAGCCACGGCGTGGAAAAAGGAAAGCGGACATGCTTTCGCCTCCAATGCGATTGATCGAGGTCGCAGCTACGAAACGTGGCCGCGACGATGCGCCTGACTGTAAGGCGCGGGATGATCACTGCATTAGACGAAACGAGGAGGGCGCCAGAGTCCTGCTGGCTCTCGCTTAATCACCGACTGTGTCAGCAATATTTCGGGGCGTGAGGGAAGAGGGGATATGCTCTTGATCACATTGGTCTGGAGAAGTCCTCCGGTCTTGCATTCCTGGCCGGATTTGCAGGGAGACTTATTGGCCACCCCATCAGACGTGTCCATTTGCTCGCAGCACGGAGCATCGGCCGTTGCATGGCCCTGATGATCGGCGCTCTGCATCGGGCAAGGTTGTGCCGGCATGCTGAAAGCCATACCGCCGAAGGTCGGCAGCACGAGGCTAGCAATCATTACCAGGATCAATCCAATCCGACGCACAGCAATTCACCAAGCGGGGCTATAGGGCGACTATAGCAGATTGCCTCGAGGCATGAGCGCTCCTTTTGACGATAACAGCACTTCGTTGATTTGGATCAAATAGAGTGTCTAATCTCAAAGGGGGAGCTGATTTTGTAGCGGGTGAGATTTCAATCGAGCAAGCGATAGAGTTCAGGCCAAAGAGGATTCTATAATCACTCGCCGTTCGGTGTCTCAGAAAAGGCTACAACTCATCTGGCCTGATTGGAGTTGGCATGACTATCGCGGAATGCATATTGAGGCGTATCAGGCGCATGCCCAAGGGCAAGCCTTTTGTTGGGGCAGTATTCGCTCAGGCGGGCTCCCGTACATCGGTAGCTAAAGCTTTGTCCCGGATGGTGCTCAGTGGCCTCCTAGAGCGCGTTGCTCGCGGCGTCTACATGCGGCCTAAGCACAGCCAATACACGGGCAGAAGGGTTCGAGCTAATCCGCTGGCAGTCATGGAGGCGGTCGCCAAGGCAAAAGGTGAGATTATCCAGATCCATGGCGCAGAAGCAGTTCGACGCTTGGGTCTGAGCACCCAGATGCAGGTTTTACCGACTTACTACACCAGTGGATCGACGCGCGAAATCAAGATAGGCAACGCGGTTGTTCGCTTGCGTCATGTGTCTCGGTTACGACTCCAGCAGGCTGGTACCAACGTAGGTGTGGCCTTGACGGCATTGCTGCACCTTGGCAAAGCAGAGCTGACTGAACTGGCGTTAAGCAAGATCGCCAACTCACTTAGCGTTGAGGAATTCAACCAGCTTATGGACTGCAAAATGCCTGACTGGATGCGGTCGGCTTTGGCCAGATCCGCGAAGGATCATGCGTGCCGAGATAGCACCTCGACGTACCCCGCAAGCGTGTGACATGTGTGGGAGTTTGATGTCGTAATGATGCGGACGTGCACTACGTGTCGATTGCTGAAATTTGTAAATGACTGAGCTCAATCCATTGATTCCCTTGGTTAAGGCTATAGGCTGCCGCCGGACGAGTCGGCGCCATAGAACAGCTCATTGCGCGTCTGCCCTGGGCTGAAGGCGTTAAAGGTATACACAATGATCAATTCGCCCCAAAAGCGTGCTCACTTGCTCGTAGCCCGATCTGGTCGTCAGTATGCTGCAAGGTACTTGATGTGCTAGTCCGATGGCGGGCTTGTATAGCCAGAGTACGGCAAGCGTTCGAGATCCAAGCACATGAGTAGCTAGTGCTAATGCCTGCTGGCACCTTCCAACGAAACACCGATGGACGAGGCTCCAGCAACCCAATGGTGCAATGGGGCAAAACGCGATTATTTCAGTTTTGTTCATGTTGCACCCCTTAAAGGTGAATCCTGCCTTTCAGCCACACAGTCGCCCAGCGGGCTCCATTTTTTTGCCGCTTTGCGCGGCAATGTCGAGCAATCTTCCTTGTTTCTCAGACCGAGCAAGCAGAATCTCTCGTGCGCCGTCTTCAATTGTCGACTTTAGAAGCCATCTGTCAGTCTTTATTTTCCGTCGACCCTTCATCGCATATCTCCGCCCGTGATCGTGTCCCGGGAAGTGGTGTAACTGAACCAGCCGAAGGCGCCCTGCGGGCGAAAGAGGATGGTCATCGTGGTTCTTGGCTAACGTTGAGTTTGCGGACTTAACCTTCACCAGAGAAACCACGATGACCAAGCCCACTATCGCATTGACCGAGTTGGTTGAGAAAGGGGCAGATGCTGATCTGCTCAAGCAAATGATCCAGTTCGTTGCCCAGCGCATGATGGAGTTCGATGTCGAAGGCCTGTGCGGTGCCGGCTTCGATGTCAAAAGCCCCGACCGGACAAACAGCCGCAATGGCTACCGTGACCGCCTGTGGCAGACCCGCGCCGGCGACGTCGACCTGAAGATCCCCAAGCTGCGCCAAGGCAGCTACTTTCCTGGCTTCCTCGAACCTCGACGCACCGCCGAGAAGGCCATGGCGGCGGTCATTCAGGAGGCCTACATCCAAGGCGTTTCTACACGCTCGGTCGACGAGCTGGTGAAGGCCATGGGCATGATCGGCATTTCCAAAAGCCAGGTGTCACGGTTGGCAGGCGAGATCGATGAACGCGTTCACGCGTTCCTTGATCGCCCGCTTGAAGGTGACTGGCCCTATCTCTGGATTGATGCCACCTACGTCAAGGTGCGGGAGGCCGGGCGCATCGTCTCGGTCGCCGTAATAATCGCCGTGGCCGTGAACACTGACGGTGGCCGCGAAGTCCTGGGCATGCGGGTTGGGCCATCGGAGGCCGAGCCGTTCTGGACAGACTTCCTGCGTAGCCTCATGCGACGTGGATTGCGGGGCGTGAAACTGGTCATCTCCGACGCCCACGAAGGTCTGAAGGCGGCCGTTTCCAAGGTCTTCAATGCAACCTGGCAACGCTGTCGCGTGCACTTCATGCGAAACGCCATGGCCCACGTCGGCAAAGGTCAGCGCACCATGGTCGCGGCGCTGCTACGTACGGTTTTCGCCCAAGACAGCCGTGCCGAATGCCATCAGCAATGGCGTTTGGTCGCTGATCAGCTGCGCGAAAAATATCCCAAGATCGCGACGCTCATGGATGGCTGTGAGGATGAAGTATTGGCGCACATGGCATTTCCAAAGGCACACCGCCAGCAGTTGCACAGCACCAACCCACTCGAACGGCTCAACGCCGAGATCAAACGCCGCACCGATGTTGTAGGGATTTTTCCCAACGATCCGGCCATCACGCGTCTGGTAGGCGCAATGCTGCTGGAGCAGAACGACGAGTGGTGCCTGCAACGACGTTACATGCAGTTGGAGGCCTTTGAAGCAGTCAGCGATAATCCACAGGCCAAGCTGTCGGCCGTGATCAACTAAACGGCAAACTCAGTGGCCAGAGCCATGATGAGTTACACCACTTCCCGGGACACGATCCCGCCCGTAGGGCCTGGGGGCACCAGCTACAACTGAAAGGACCTCGTAAACCCTGGTTACGCCAGCCAGAATAGCTCGGCTCCTGCAGTGGGCTCCATTCAATATGGGTATGACAGCTATGCCCGTGTATTGGCTGTGACGGTACGGCTTATGGATGGCACCCTTTCTTAGCCTAGCTACCTAGGTCGCCTTCTGCTTATGAGATGCCTGACATGCCTAATGCACTGGCCTCCTTGCTGTAACGCAACAGATCCTCCCACACAAATCTGATTGGGTAATGCACGCACATCTACCGTCGGTAGCGGCGCGCCGTCTTGGATGACTCGAAATGCTGGTACTGCTGGCGGCACCTATGTGGCCGCTTACCTCATGCATCGCGCCCCTTTTCTAGATGCTAGTAGCCACTGGCCATCGAAGTGGTGTTATCTTGCCTGGGTGAGCATAACTTATGAGTTTCGTATGATTAAGGATGACGAGATGGAGCAGGGTAGTACGGATGCAAACAAAAATTTTTCTGTTAGGTATAAAGAGCTAGACATAGAAGATGGCGGTTGGCCGAGCGGAGAGGACAAGCTTTCAAGGCGAAAGGAGATTGAGAATCTGACGCCGCTCTTGGTTAATGCGCAAGCCCCGCTTGTTATTTGCTTGGATGCTCCGTGGGGTGCGGGAAAAACAACCTTCGTTAGGCTTTGGTCAGAATATCTCCGAACGATTAATGTGGCTAATTTATATTTAAATGCGTGGGAGAGTGATTTCGCCGAAGACCCTCTTTTGCCTCTGATTTCAACGCTGGATAAATGGATTTCAGCTGAGCTAGATGAATCCAAAGCGAAAGCTGCCTGGAGTAAAGCGAAGAAGGTGGTGCCTGGCATACTTAAGTCGACAGCTGTCGCTGCGGCTAAGGCCGCTTCATTTGGTCTGCTAGACATAGACAAAGAAATTGAGAAGCTGGCGGCCGATGTAGTCGGAGCCGCTGTTGGTGATGTTGTTGATAGATTTAATGTTAAACAGAAATCACTTGAACAGTTTAAGAAGCAGCTTTCTATCGCTTTGGAGGGTTGCCTGACGGCCAAAAAAACCTCGTGATATTTATTGATGAGCTTGATAGGTGTCGACCTAACTATGCGATCGAGACTTTAGAGCGTGTGAAGCATCTTTTTGATCTCGATCGCATTATTTTCATAATTTCAATGAATCGCGATCAGTTAGGTAAGAGTATTCAGGGTGTCTATGGTTCGTCGTTCAATGGGGCTCATTATTTAAAGCGCTTTATAGACGTTGACTACCATCTGCGGACGCCTTCCATAAAGGAATATATCTCGGTAAGGTTGCATGAGCCGGAAATTGAAAGTTATTTTAAGTCGCGCCGAGATGGACAGTATGATCATGAGCATATCATTGAGCTGATGGCGTATTTGGCGTCTCGCTTTGAGTACACACCTCGTGATGTTAATCAGTTGGTTGGAAGGCTTAAATTAATATTTCGTAGCATTCCTGCCAATCATTACCTTGATGAGTCGATCATGATACCGCTTCTAGTGCTGAGGCAAGAGGCACCGGCACTCTACAATCGATATTCAAAAGATCCATTTTGTGCGAATGAAGTGATTGAGTTTTTGGCGGGCAGTCGAATCGGACAGGGCACATTTGAGCATCGGATCGCGGTCATGTTTGGTTATCTGCTAAGGCCGGCTATGGACTCGCAGTCAAAAGAAGGTGTGGAAAGAATACTAGCTCCCTGGAAAGAATGGCATGGTCAAGTCGCGGAAATGGAAAAAACTTCATATCCATCAGAATTCCAGCGCGCAATTAAGGCGGTTTTGGAGTTTGCCACTGATGATCGTGAGTTCAGGGGGCGTAGAGGTATAAGCACGGTGGTCTTCAATCGAATCGAACTAGCCGGAGAAATTAATTTTTCATAACTCCTCGCTGAACCCATGGGTGTCTAACGGCATCCGTGGGGAAAGCGTTATCTTATGACAATCGCTCATCACGGTCACGCTCGTATGCCACCTCCTGATTGCTCAGACTCAATGTCGCGTACTAGGCCACTCTTGGAAATGTAGGGCGGACCAACGTGCTTCACGTTGCGTCTTTGCATTCGCTTATCATTAAGGACAAGGGCATCATCAGTCGCATCGGTTCCATGGATAGATGGGTGGCTTACACGCTGCCCAGGGAGCCAAAAGCAGGTACTTTAAACAAATCGCCACGTTGAGCAGAATAAGCCAGTGCTGATGTCTAGCTCGTGACCGACCATAACCAGGCAAACCAGTGAGTTGCTCCATGTCTGAAGGTATCAAGAACACCGCCATCACAGCATCAGGCTACATCTATCAGACCCGACAAGGGATCAGGGTCCTTTGTGACTGGCTTGATGCCCCAGCTCGCTACACTCGTGTGAAGTTTGAATGTGATGAGGAGGTAGTGGCCCCTAAAGGACTGGATGACATCGTGGTGGAGCGCGCCGACGGCCTGTTTGATCTGCAACAGGTCAAGTTTACTCCAGATTCAGATGCCCATCCGCTGTGTTGGAGCTGGCTTTTGGAGAAAATCGGTAAGACTGAGAAAGCTCGATCTATGTTGCGGAAGTGGTTTGATGCCTTTCAGGCGTTGGACCCGGCCAGAATTGGCGTGCTTTCACTCACGACCAATCGCCGTCCAGACGCAGAAATCGAATCTTGCTTGGAGCACGGTCGGATTGCATTCATCAAAATTCCAGAACCCAGACGCTCTCAGATCGTCGCTGCTCTGGGGGCGAGCAGGAGTGCGAGGCATTTTTCAGTCATCTTCAGGTCATACATAGTGACAAAGGGTTCGACAACCTTGAACACGAGATAGATGCGCGCTTGCGTAAGCACGGTACTGGCGAAGGTATTGCCACTCTTAAAAATCTTGCTCTGAATTGGGCAACTCGACTGAATTCTCCGCCTCCGGACGGTTGGATAAAGTTAGAGCAAATACAGGCGATCCTTCGCTCCACGCCACCTACTCCGTTACCAGAAGACTTCGTCGTGCCCGAGGGCTACGAAGTCCCGATGAGACATTTCACGAAGCTTTTCTCCGTGATGCCGTTTCGACTACGGGGCAGGCGATGGTGCTAACTGGGCCTCCAGGTCGGGGGAAAAGCACTTACTTGAGCGCCTTGTGTGACGCCCTCGCTGAGCAGGGGATACCTACGGTTAGGCATCATTACTTCCTTTCTGTCACTGAGCGAGGGCGTGACCGAGTCAACAGCTATGCGGTGGTGCAATCGATTGAAGATCAAGTGAAGCGATTCCATCCTGACGTATCGTTTGGAGGAGGTGATCTGCGCTCAATCCTGGAGGCCTGCGCCACATACTACAAGGATCTTGGAAAGCCATTCGTTGTTGTCCTCGACGGGCTGGATCATGTATGGCGCGACAACGCTGAAGATAAGCGGCCTCTGGATGACCTTTTTTCTCAAGTAATACCCTGTCCTGAGAACATGGTGCTGCTTGTTGGTACCCAGCCCGTCGACGACGCCCAGTTGCCGACAGATCTGCTCGCTTATGTGCCCAAGGAGGAATGGCGTACGCTACCCGCGATGTCTGAGAATGCTGTCCTTTCGCACCTGCGGAAGGTGTATCAGGAAGGGAGGCTCGCAACTGGTTTTGATGATGAGCACGAGATTGAGCGACAACTACAAGAAGCCGCATCCGCGCTTCGGACGAAAACCAATGGCCATCCGCTGCATGTAATCTACGCCGTTGCCGAGCTTGAACACGCGGGCGGCATGCTTTCCAAGAGCGACGTAGACCAGCTAAAAGGAGATCTCGGTCGCGATGCGAGATTTTATTACGCATCGCTGTGGGAACGGCTTCCTCCTAGCCTGAAGGATACGTTGAGGCTAGTTTGTGCTTTTCCATTTTTTTGGCCTAAAACCGCCTTTGTTGAGATCGCCCGTAGAGTAGGTTCAGCAGAACCTGACGTCCCTAAAGTCGGGCATTTGCTTCACTCCTCTCCAGCTGGCTTGAAAGTCTTTCACGAAAGCTTGGCCGTTTTTGTACGGTCGACTACGGACTACATGCTTCGCATTACTGAGTTAATGCCGATAGTGGCGAGTTGGCTGGAGAGCGATGCCCCCAACTCTCTGCGTGTCAACTGGCTTTGGACAGTCCAGGCTCGATTAGGTGCCCCCAAAATCTTATCAGCGGCCTCACACGTGACTGGATCATGTCGCGGTTGGAGGAGGGATACCCGGAGTCGCTCTTTGACATGTTGTTGTCCGATGCACTGATAGCCGCCTTGACGACGAAGCAATTCGCCGAATCTTATAGATTGGCGCACCTGAAAGATCGCATGGTGGGCGGCAGTCAGTACCAGATGCAGGGCGACGACATCGCGCGCCTAATCTCCTACACCTTGGCTCTGACCGGGGAGGAGAGTGTAGTGCGTGAAGCTGTTGCTTCTAGGCACGAAGCGGATGTTCTACATCTTGCGGCGCTCGGCTTGGCGCTGCAAACCCGGGGTGACCCGGTTCAGGCAGAGATATGCGCGGAGGAAGCGTTTCGCCGGTTCAGAGGATTGAGTCGATTCTCTAATCGTTATTCCTCCACCAGCGGCGCAGACGAGTTCAAGTTCTTGGTAGATATGTTCGCACGGCTTGGCATTATTGGAGCCACTGCCGACTCGCTGGCTCGGCTTGTAACGGAAAACACTCCCATTGTCTGGTTGCCGCGGGTTCAGCTTTTGGTTGAAAAAGCCAATTTGGACGAGTTGATGCAGGTGGCAGCCCTTCTTCCGGACAACCACAGCAAGGATCTCGTCAGCGACGCCTGTGTTCGCGCTGCTGCAGGTGCAGGAGCGAGTATCCTCGAGCGCACGGATTTTCATTGCCTGAGCAAGACGCCTTTGGTTGCAACTTTGGAAGTAGCTTGGACACGCACAGCCAGCCTATTGATCAAGCCTATTCCCATCAAATGGCTTAGTGGGGAGTATTACGAGCATAAAGACAACTTGGCGAGGCTGGTCCACCACTGGTTTTTCTCCTCAGTTCACCTGGGCCTAAGCATGCTCGCGGCCGGTGCTACCGCTTTTGAGTTCATCCCGGCCCTAGTGTTCAAAGACAGAACGAACATTACTGCATTCCTCAGCGAGCTCGCTCTGGTTGCAGATGAGATTGCGCAGTTGTGGTGGGAGGGGCAGTTTGTAGATTTCCATGAACTGTACAAGCGGCTTGAGACCGTTGAGTTCAAGTTTTTGAAGCAAGATTATCATGAGACTGCTGCAGCTGAGGATTTTCGAAGGGCATTGCACCAAGTCGCGTGCGATATTCGTACAGTTAGCGTACTTCTGGACGGATCAGGCATCAATGTATCCCTGACCCACTCCACGCTAACTGAGGCCTCTCGGTGTGCTTGGTTCGAAAGTGGATCATTTCGTACAGATTACGCGGCGGGGCTGCTTACAACGATGGATGCCGATGCGGCAGCGGCATTTGTTCAGGATCAACGCCAAGTGCTCGATGCAGAAGTGCGCCATGAGACAAGCGTTCATCTTCAAACACCTCTGGAATTGTGCGCGATTGCACTACGGCATGGGGTAATCTCCAGTGCCCGTGAGTTGTGCAAGCAGACGTGGGAGTTGACTACTGGCTATGCACATCGGAAAGACCCCACCCTCAACAACACCTTGGACGCTATCCGCTACTTGGCGGATGTTGCCCAGGACGACGCGCGCCGCCTACTCAGCCTCGTTGCACCGCAAGTCCATCATGTATTGGATTACACCGACGGGAAGGGCACGAGGCATGTTCTTAGTTCTGCTGATCGCCTGTTAGCTAAGCTGCAGCCTTCAGCACTGGTCATCAAGTACGAAGAGCACATTCATGCTGGAGACTGGTCGCTGGCTGAGGATAGTCTCAAGGAATACATCATGGAGGGCATCAGAAACAGTTGGCCTTTGGATGCGGTGCTGCGAACCGGACTCCACCCTGAAATATCTCAGGCAATCAAACAGCTTGACCAAGAAGGCATAACTACCGCTGTAGAACGGCTTACCGTGTTGGAACAGCACGCTGGCTGGGACCTTGGTTCTCTGATGCGACCAGAAATGGTTGGGAGCAAAACAGAAAGCAAACCCTACACGGACGATTTCACAAAGTACGAGCCGGCAAGACTCGATGACTTGCTCGATAGCCTCAGTTCTAGCTACCACGAGCAAGAGCGTGTTCTTCGTGCTTGGTACCAGCACTGGGAGAAGGCTGGTCAAGGTCAGCAATTGCTGATTGCCCTCGACGATTTACTGCTATCTGACGAAGGGCGCCGACGCGGAGTTTTTGCGCTGTCGGATCTGGCCTTTGAGACACGACGAAAGCTGAGTGGCTTAAATTCAGCATGGAAGTATCTTGTGCAAGCACACATCCGGAACGGCGCATGGTCAGGCTTCGTTGAACCTGAGGAGAGAACCTTGTCTAGGTTGGAGCTCGTCGCAAGACGTTATCCGCGGCGCTGCGACGATTTTGTAGCGGAGACGACCTACAGCATGTTTGGCAATCCAGAAACGTCTCGTGTGGCACCTTCAGTGCCATTATGTTGTCAACTCAAATGTTGCAATCTGCTGAAGTGCTTGAAATAGAGGCATTCCATGATGCTTCGTCAGATTTTGATGTTCCATATTCAGTGTTGCATAGCAAATTCGATTTTAGGCCCAAGCGGGGCCACCACAGCTTTCAGCTTCACCAACAACTGTGATGCTAGGTCCCGGATCAGCAAGGCTCAGGCTATTGCCCGCGTTTCACAGAAAAGCTGGAAATTCCAACCCATCTTCCCGTAAAAGCTGAACATTCCGGCAAAATCTGATCGAACCCCCACTACGGGGGCAAGGGGTCGTACATCGCTAATGGCATTTTGACTTGTTCCACTCATTGTGTACCGCTGGATAAAAAGGCGAGAATGCGCGCGCAATGGAAGGCATGATGCGCGCAGGTCGGCGCTCTCGTGGCAGGATGTCACCGGCTTCATGCCTCCACAGCCAAGGCTCGCACGAGCCTTTAAGCTTAATGCCAATTTGTGGAGAGTGATGTGCTGAGTGACGACGACCAAAAGCTAGCCAAGATCCTTTTTGGCCTTCTGAAAAATGCGACTAGCCAAGCCGTCGTCAAGGAATTTCTCCGGACGAAGGGCATCCCCGTTTCTGCGCAAAACTGGGATGATCTCTATGAAAAGCGGATCGAGCCTGCCCTCAAGGATAAAAAGCTTGCACTGAAAGACCTCCGCGATCTACTGCAGCAGGTGGAGGAGTTCGGCAAGCAGCACTCGTTCCTTTTCCAGTGCACTGAAGAGCGGGCAATCGGTCTGCTGTCTCCTGCTCGCATCGCTTCAATCGCAGCAGCTGAGGGCCTTTCGGGGCTGTTTACTCACCCGCTGGATCTTGAGATGCCCGACGAGGCCACAATCGTCGACATCCGCCTGTACCGTCCCGACCCACAGAAGACACCGGTTTCGCTTACGATCAAAGTCGTCGAAAGCCGTGATATCAATCGTCTCAGCGCTGTGGAGACGGATCCAGCCACTGGCGAACTGATTCGACGCTATGCGACCACAAAAAAGCGTGCGGTGAATATTGTTCACTTGGATCACACAGGTTTGTTGGAGTTTCGAATTGCCTCTCAAGATAATCAGGCAAAGAAATATTCCGAGCTCTTGTGGGTATTAAAAAACAAAGTAAGAAAATTTCTACCGGACGATGGGTTCGCTGAAGTTTCGCTTAGCCCCGCTAAGAATAAAATTCTGCGCGAGCGCGATAACCTCTCCCAAGAAATCAGGTATAGCAATTCAACGGCTCGGAATGAATTCGGGGCCCAAATGCAGATTACCTCCGCATCGGTTGATGAAAACCTTTCATCGGATGAGGGGTCGATGTCTGCATTGGATCGCTTCTTGGAACGTGATGGCGAAGTGACGGGAGCCAATATTTACGTTAAACTACCAGACAGTGATCCTCCCCGTGAACTGAGACTTTTGATTTCGGGTGAGAGAAACGAGTTTGCGGTGACCGTAGCGTGCTCCGCCGGAGAATACGAATATGTTCGCGGAAAAGTTATCGCCTTTAATACGTAACCATCCAGACGAGGCAGAAGGCCTCCGAAGATTGGCTAGTTTTATCCAGGGCTATGAATCCCAGGGTGGCGAAGCTTTGCCAAGAATTCGGCTAAACCCGAATCGCATGTTCGATATTATGCAAGCCGGTACTTCCGCGCACCTGGCAATCTTGATCAATATCTTGGTAACGGGCCAGATTATCAAGAGATTCCTTATTGTTAGGTGCCCCAGCGGCGAAGGTCTCCCATTCCAATCTTACGGCGATATCCCAGAGATTGTTCGTGATCCTGGAATGGATGCCGAATTTGAAGTACTTGCCGCCAACGTGGAACCAACCTATAGATTGGTGCTCGATTGAAACCTGTTGATATTGTTACCCTTGTTCGATCGACTTGGGAAAATACGATTGAGACCAAAAGACTGGCTCAGCTGCAGGCAATTAGGGCAACTCTGGATGCCGAGCATCTGGAGCTATTTGACTCTTTAGTCGATTTGCAAATTTCTAGTATCAAAGATGATGCTCAGGCCATCACGCTCATGCTTGTCCATGGTATTCAAACTGATGGTTCTTGGCACGAGCTGGTAAAAGCGGCCTTCCGAGATGTTGCTCATGTCAGAGTCAAGGGTCTTGGCTACCATTGTGTGACCGCGCTGCAGCTTGCCTGCCCGTTCCGATCCACGCCAATCAATAAGATCGCAAATGACTTCCGAGACGCACGGCTTATGGAGCCGACTGCACGCATCATGGTCATTGCCCACAGCTTTGGCACTTATATCATTAGCCGGATCCTCGCAAAATACACTGACATCAACATTGAGAGAATTGTTCTCTGCGGCTCCATAATAAAAGGCAATTATGCCTGGGAGAAGCATGCCCGGCACATGGCTGCTGGCAACATCGTCAACGATGTCGGTACGCGTGATTTTTACCCCGTACTAGCTACATTTTCGACAGTTGGCTACGGCGGGACTGGTCGAAACGGATTTAAAAATACACGCGTTGCTGACCGTTACTTCGATTATGGCCATAGCGATTTTTTTGAGCCCGACAAGGACCATATCGTCAAATATTGGAAGCCTTATATACTAGATGGGACCATCGTCGAGTCTGAGTGGGATAGCAAAAAGCCGAAGACCCATCTGGGAATCATGATGGCGTGTCACCCCTGGATCGGCAGGCCTGCCTTCTATGCAACCGTTGGGCTAATTACAGCTGCTGTAGCGGGTTTGGCTTGGTGGCTACTCACCTGATCTTCCATTGCCCAGTTTCAGAGTCTCGTATCAAATGCTGCTCTGAGGCGACATCCAAGCCTACGGACCTAAAAATACTGAGCATTAGCGTCATAGAGTAGTAATAGAGTCGCTGATGTCGTGCTTTGTCAGAGGCCACAAATACCCCGTCAATCCGTCCTTCCTCACTGGTCGCGAATTCGAATACGTACGAGTGTATCACCTGGTTGGCGACAAAATTCATATCCCGCAGTTCTTTTTGAACTTTAGTAGTTTGGTAGTTTTCCAATATATTGTGCCGATTGAGGTAGTCTACTGTCTTGCCGCTGGTGATGGGGTAGTACGATAGATGGAGCTTAATTTTCTTCGTTGATTCAGAGATCTTGTAGGTCTCGATTAGCTTGCGCACTGTATAAAAACTGACAAAAATTTCACGTTCTGCTTTCGCATAAATGCGCCCTGCAGAATACTCTTTTATGCGAGTTTTCTCAAGCCAATTAGCTGTACGAAGAAGTGGCTTCTTCCAATCTTCAGAATCGTAAATCATCAGATTTCTCCTTGGCTGAGAAATAAATCAAGCGTCAGTCTATTGGCAGTTAACGCTTTTCAAGTACATATCCTACACCTCTAAGTGTATGTATCAGTTTGGTTTCGAAGGGGTCATCTATCTTGGCTCTGAGTCTTCGAATCGACACCTCTACAACGTTTGTGTCGCAGTCGAAGTTCATATCCCAAACCTGCGAGATAATTTGCGTACGGCTCAGCACCACACCGGTATTACGCATCAGGTAATGCAGTAATGCGAATTCTTTCGTGGTCAGGTCAATGCGCTGACCATCCCTGAATGCCCTGTGCCGGCTCTGATCAAGCTCCAGGTCAGCGACGCGAATGACCTCTACGGATGCAGGGTGATCTGACCTGCGCATCAAGGCGCGAACCCGGGCCAGCAGCTCAGGAAACTCAAATGGCTTGATTAGGTAGTCATCTGCGCCGTTCTCCAGCCCCCGGACCTTATCCGCCAGCCGGCTTCTCGCCGTCAGCATCATGATACGGGAAGGGCAGTTTTTACGACGCAACAACTCAAGGACCTGCCAACCGTCCATCTCTGGCAGATTTATATCCAGGATAATCAGCTCATATTCGTGCTGCTTAGCCAAGAATAATCCATCTGACCCGGTGTGGACGCAATCTACGACATAGCCACATTCCGTCAGACCTTGACGCACATACTCCGCAGTTTTTACTTCATCCTCAATTACCAGAATTCGCATGGGATTTGTCTCGATATCACTGAGCAATTAACCGCGCACGCGCGCCGGCATTATTGAAAGGGATGGTAAATCAAAATGAGCGTGCCGGGGCTCAAATGACGGATTTGTAATTTCTAGGTAATACAGTTGATAGTCTGGCGGTATATCTTGTCGCGGTTTGGGTTTGACAGTTGCGGGCCCTCTCTCCAGTAGGTGATTTGACCTTATGAAGTACTGGGTTATTTTCTTCTTTGTGCTGGCTTCGTTCCGCTCAGATGACGGCGAGGTTGCTCACATTGAGGAAACTGGTCATTGGTGTAGTCATGAACTTCACCGGCATGCGATGCGTACAATCGAACGCCTACTTGAATTCTAGGCAAAAAAAAGGCGCCCAATGGGCGCCAAATATCCACCTTTTACCAAAGGAGCACTTAAGCCACTCAAGGTGAATTCGTAATGCTCGTTTTACTAATAGGACCAGCTAATGAATAACTGGTCCTATTAGCGAATTACAGAATCGAAAGCGGGTACTCGATGATTACACGAGTTTCATCCAGATCCGATTCGAAAGCAGTGGCACGCGTGGTTGCCTGGCGCAACCGGAAGGACAAGTCTTTTGCCGGACCGGTTTGTACAACGTATTTGACTTCGACGTCACGCTCCCAACGCTTCTGATTGTCGAGCGGGTTGCCGTTGTCGTCGGTGCGCATGTAGAACTGGTTAGCGTTCGAGTAATCCGCGCCCGAGCCTCTGGCGTAGCGGGTCATGAACGTCAGGCCTGGAATGCCGTAGCTGGTGAAGTTCAGGTCATAGCGCAGCATCCAGGAACGCTCTTTCGGAGAGTTGAAGTCGCTGTACTGGATGGAGTTGTCGACGAAAATCGAGTCCGACTGACGCAGGTAGTCGAAATCGTCGTCGCCGTTGTTGCGCTGGTGCGACAGGGCCAGGGTGTGGGCCCCGTAACGCACGCCGACCTTGGCACTCCAGATGTTGTTGTCGAATTCACCCAGGCGCTTCTTACCTTCATCTACGGCTTTGTAGTAGTTGAAGCCACCGATCAGCGCCAGATCGTCGCTCAGCGGGTAAACCACGCTGGTGCCGGCGTAGTACTGATTCCAGACGTCTTTCAGCTGGCTGGCGTAGACGCTCACAGTCCAGTTGTCGTTGATCGAGTAGTCACCACCACCGTAACCGATCCATGGCGAGTTGACCGGGCCGCCGTAGAAGGTCACGAAGTTGTCGTTCAGGTCACTGGAGACTGGCTGGCTCATGGCGTGCAGTCGACCACCCTGCAGGGTGAGGCCTTGGATGCTGGTGTTCTCAACGGTCACGCCGCGGAAGCTTTCTGGCAGCAGGCGAGAATCGCCGGATGCAACCACCGGGGTCGATGGGAAAACATCACCCACTTTCACGATGGTATCGAACAAGCGGACTTTGGCTGCGCCGCCGACCTTGGTGTATTCGTCGCGAGCTTCGCCCTTGTTATCAACGGGTAGCACGTCGAAGGAGCTACGGCCGCCGTTGCGCCCATCACCGGTGTCGAGCTTGAGGCCGATCATGGCGAAGGCATCAACGCCAAAGCCAACTGTTCCCTGGGTAAACCCAGAGTTGAATTTGCTGATGATCGCGTGCGCCCAGGCTTCGGAGTAGCCATTGGTGTTGCCCTTGCCACTGTTGTAAGTGGGGGCGGTGCTGTCGCGGTTATCACGGTTGAAGTAGAAGTTACGGTTCAACACTGTAAGGCTGCTGCCTTCAATGAAGCCTTCTGGCTTGTCTTCAGCCTGTGCCGAAATAGCATAGCTCCCAGACAGCGCAGAAACTGCCGCCAAATACAGTGGTACTTTGATTTTCATCCGATGCTCCTTTGATTCACGGCAGTTTTTATTATGTTTACCGGCGCGGGTGTCGTTAATTGTTCTGACCCGGCGGCGCGCCTAGCGTAGCGCGAGCTCATATTTGCAGGCCGAAGATAACGGGAGGGTGATAGGACAATTACAATTTCGTCATCTACCTGTTATTCGGTGCCTTCGCACCGCGTGTTTGCCATCTCCATTGCTTGTAACGAAATCATCGTATCGGGTTGGTTTCCCAGTATTTACGGGCATTACAGGACTTTCTTACGAAATTGTAATTTTCTAGCCACCCCTCTGATAGCTACCGCTCATTAGAGTGCCATCACCTAATCAAGTGGGGCTTGGCAGCTGTTTCGGCGTTCTCGCCAAGCTTTATCGAAGTTTGTGCACGAGGACCATCAAAGTGCCCCGGTATAACCGCAATGTCTTATCCAAGACCTCCGTCTCGCCCTGGAAGATCGCTGCACTCTGTGCAGTCATCTCTGGATTGATGGCACCTGCAGCTCTTGCCCAAAGCATCAGCTTGCCCCAGGCGCTTTCGACGGCCATGGATGCCAACCCTGACCTGGCCGCGGCCAGGCAAGAGATTGGGATCGCTGATGGTGCTCGCAAGCAGGCCGGGCTCATCCCCAACCCCACTATTTCGTACGACGTGGAAGACACCCGTCGTAACACCAGCACGACGACCGTGTCGCTTAGCCAGACCCTGGAGCTGGGTGGTAAGCGTGGAGCTCGTGTTGACGTCGCCACTTACGGGCAGACCGCCGCACAGCTGGAGTTGGACCGTCGCGTGAACGGACTGCGTGCAGACGTCGTGCAGGCCTTCTACGCCGCATTGCGGGCCCAGACAGGCCTTGACCTGGCAAAGCAATCTCTCGAACTGACTGAGCGCGGTCTCCGTATCGTCGATGGCCGTGTTCGCGCAGGTAAATCGTCCCCAGTAGAGGCCACCCGCGCCCAGGTACAACTGGCCGAAGCCAAGCTGCAAGTTCGACGTGCTGAGACGGAAAAGACGACTGCTTACCAGCAGCTCGCTCAAATTACCGGGAGCTCGGTCACCGTCTTTGATCGACTCGAATCGCCAACCCTCTCCCCGGGACTTCCTCCGCAGACAGAAGTGCTGCTGGCAAAGCTCGATCAGACCGCAGAAATGCGCCAGGCCGTCGTGCAGATCGACAAGAGCGATGCCTCGCTCGGTTCAGAGAAAGCTCAGCGTATCCCGAACCTTACCGTCAGCGTAGGTAGCCAGTACGACCGCTCTGTGCGCGAGCGAGTCAACACTGTGGGCCTGTCTATGCCTTTGCCGCTGTTCGATCGTAACCAGGGCAACATTCTTTCCGCTTCTCGACGTGCAGATCAGGCCCGAGACCAGCGCAATGCTGTGGAGCTGCGCCTGCGCACCGAAACCCAAACCGCGTTGAACCAGTGGTCCACCGCCATGCAGGAGGTCGAGTCCTACGACAAGACCATTCTGCCGTCAGCCCAACAAGCCGTAGATACCGCAACCCGCGGCTTCGAGATGGGCAAATTCGGCTTCATCGAAGTGCTGGATGCCCAGCGCACCTTGATCGTCGCTCGTGGCCAATACCTCGAATCGTTGGCAGCGGCGACCAATGCGCGTGCGCAGGTGGAAAGGGTTTATGGCGAAGTCGGCTCAACTGCCGGCGCTCGCTGAACGGGCCAAACATTTTCTTCGGCACACAGCCTTGAACAAGCCGGTGCCTACGATCAGCAGGAGTAGCAATGGATAACAAACGCAAGATCGCCCTCGCGGTAGCCGCTGTGGCAGCCCTCGGATTTGGCAGCCTTGCCTGGAACAACAGTTCCGGACAGCAGGCCGCCAGTACCGCCGAGCATGGCGCTAACGATGGCCATGGCGACGAAAAGAAAGCCGCATCTGCCGCCAAAGAGGAAGGTGATGAGGGCCATGGTGAAGAAGGCCACAGCGAGGAGGGCGGTGAAGAAGAGGGCAAGCTGACGCTCAGCGCTGAACAGATCAAGGCAGCCGGTGTTGCCCTGGAAGCTGCAGCGCCCCGTGACTTGGGTACAGTCGTGAGCTTCCCGGGCGAAATCCGCTTCGATGAAGACCGTACTGCCCACGTGGTTCCTCGTGTTCCTGGCGTTGTCGAGACTGTCCAAGCCGACCTGGGTGAGACGGTCAAAAAAGGTCAGGTCCTCGCTGTAATCGCGAGCCAGCAGATCTCTGACCTGCGCAGCGAACAACAGGCCGCACAGCGTCGGGTCGAACTGGCGCGTGTGACCTTCGAGCGCGAAAAACAGTTGTGGCAGGACAAGATCTCTGCAGAGCAAGACTACCTCCAAGCACGCCAAGCGCTGCAAGAAGCGGAGATCTCCTTGGCCAACGCCAAGCAGAAGGTCGGCGCGATCGGTGCCTCGGTTAACTCCGTTGGCGGTAATCGTTATGAACTCCGAGCTCCCTTCGACGCCGTGGTAGTGGAGAAACACCTGACCGTTGGCGAAGTTGTCAGCGAGGCAACCAACGCCTTCATCCTTTCCGACCTGAACCAGGTCTGGGCAACCTTCGCTGTCCCGCCTACAGACCTGGGCAAGGTCACGACTGGTCGTGCGGTGAAAGTCTCTTCGCCTGACATGAACGTCGAGGTCGAAGGGAAGGTGGGTTATGTCGGCAGCCTGCTGGGCGAGCAAAACCGTGCAGCTACTGTCCGCGTCACCTTGACCAACCCCAACGGCGCCTGGCGTCCAGGCCTGTTCGTGAACATTGCGGTCACTTCCCAAACCGATCGCGTTGCCGTAGCGGTCCCTGAGCACGCCGTGCAGACCGTTGAAGACAAGCCCTCGGTATTCGTACGCACCCCAGAAGGTTTTGACACCCGCCCAGTAAAACTGGGTCGCCGCGACAATGGGTACGTGGAAATCATCGACGGTATTGAAGCCGGCGCCCAGGTAGCAACCAGTGGCAGCTTCACACTCAAGTCCGAGCTCGGCAAAGCTTCTGCCGAACACGGTCACTGATGCGAACTGACAGGATGATTTCTCATGTTTGAACGTATCATCAGATTCGCCATCGAGCAGCGCATCGTAGTAATGATCGCTGTTCTGATCATGGCGGGTATTGGTATCTACAGCTATCAAAAGCTGCCCATCGATGCGGTACCCGATATCACCAACGTCCAGGTGCAGATCAACACTGCAGCGCCTGGTTATTCGCCCTTGGAAGCCGAACAACGGATCACGTTTCCAGTGGAAACGGCCATGGCCGGTCTCCCGGGCCTTCAGCAGACCCGTTCCCTGTCTCGCTCTGGCCTGTCTCAGGTCACCGTGATCTTCAAGGATGGCACTGACATCTTCTTTGCCCGCCAGTTGATCAACGAGCGGCTGCAGGTTGCGAAGGAACAGCTGCCCGAAGGCGTAGAGGCCGTCATGGGTCCGGTATCTACCGGCCTCGGCGAGATCTTCCTGTGGACTGTTGAAGCCGAAGATGGCGCGGTCAAAGAGGACGGTACGCCGTACACCCCGACCGACCTGCGCGTGATCCAGGACTGGATCATCAAGCCTCAGCTGCGCAACGTCCCGGGTGTGGCCGAGATCAATACGATCGGCGGCTATGCCAAGCAGTTCCTGGTTGCGCCGGATCCAAAGCGCCTGGCTACCTACAAGCTGACCCTTAATGACCTGGTCGCAGCGTTGGAAAGTAACAACGCCAACGTTGGCGCCGGCTACATCGAGCGTAATGGTGAGCAGTTGCTCATCCGTGCGCCGGGTCAGGTAAGCAGCATCGAAGACATCGCCAACATCGTGATCACCAGCGTGGATGGTGCACCGATTCGCATCAGCAGCGTTGCTGACGTCAGCATCGGCAAAGAGCTCCGTACAGGTGCTGCTACTGAGAACGGCCGCGAAGTCGTGCTCGGTACCGTGTTCATGCTGATTGGTGAAAACAGCCGTACCGTGTCTCAAGCTGTCGCCGCCAAACTGGCGGACATCAACCGCACCCTGCCAAAGGGCGTGGTGGCTGTGACCGTTTACGATCGTACCAACCTGGTTGAAAAAGCCATCGCGACGGTGAAGAAGAACCTGGTGGAAGGCGCGATCCTGGTAATCGCCATTCTGTTCCTGTTCCTCGGCAACATCCGTGCGGCACTGATCACCGCGATGGTGATTCCGCTGTCCATGCTGTTCACCTTCACAGGCATGTTCAACAACAAGGTCAGTGCCAACTTAATGAGTTTGGGGGCACTCGACTTCGGCATCATCGTCGACGGTGCCGTGGTTATTGTAGAAAACGCGATCCGTCGACTGGCTCATGCGCAGCACAAGCATGGCCGCATGCTCACCAAAACCGAACGCTTCCACGAGGTCTTTGCCGCGGCGCGAGAAGCTCGCCGGCCGCTGATCTTCGGTCAGCTGATCATCATGGTGGTGTACCTGCCGATCTTCGCCCTCACCGGCGTCGAAGGCAAAATGTTCCATCCGATGGCCTTCACCGTTGTGATGGCGCTGCTGGGTGCAATGATCCTGTCCGTTACCTTTGTTCCTGCAGCTATTGCCATGTTCGTCACTGGCAAGGTGAAGGAAGAGGAAGGCGTGGTCATGCGCACAGCTCGACTGCGCTACGAGCCTGTTCTGCAATGGGTGCTGGGACATCGGAACATCGCTTTCTCGGCCGCAGTAGCTTTGGTCGTGCTCAGTGGTGTGCTGGCAAGTCGTATGGGAAGCGAGTTTATCCCAAGCCTCAGTGAGGGTGACTTTGCGATGCAGGCCATGCGGGTGCCTGGAACGAGCCTCACTCAGTCCGTCGAGATGCAGCAGCGTCTGGAGAAAGCGGTGATTGCGCAGGTGCCTGAAGTTGAGCGGATGTTCGCACGCTCGGGTACCGCAGAAATTGCATCTGACCCGATGCCGCCGAACGCCTCTGACGCCTACATCATGCTCAAGCCTCAGGATCAGTGGCCTAACCCCAAGAAACCTCGTGATGAGCTGATTGCTGAAGTGCAGAAGGCCGCTGCGGGTGTTCCAGGAAGCAACTACGAGTTGTCGCAGCCAATCCAACTGCGTTTCAACGAGCTGATTTCGGGCGTGCGTAGTGACGTCGCTGTGAAGGTCTTCGGCGATGACATGGACGTGCTCAACAACACCGCCAACAAGATCGCGGCAGCGCTCAAAGCGGTACCGGGCTCGTCGGAAGTGAAAGTTGAGCAGACATCCGGCCTGCCGGTGCTGACCATCAACATCGATCGCGAAAAAGCAGCACGCTACGGCCTGAACATCGCGGATGTTCAGAACTCGATCGCTATCGCCGTGGGTGGCCGTCAGGCCGGCACGCTGTATGAGGGCGACCGTCGGTTCGACATGGTAGTGCGACTGCCAGAGACCGTTCGCACCGACGTAGCGGGTATGTCCAGCTTGTTGATCCCAGTACCTGCCAATGCGGCTCAGGGTGCCAATCAGATCGGTTTCATCCCGCTGTCCCAGGTCGCTAATCTGGACCTGCAACTGGGCCCGAACCAAATCAGCCGCGAGAACGGCAAACGTCTGGTAATCGTCAGCGCCAACGTTCGAGGCCGCGACCTGGGGTCCTTCGTTGAGGAGGCGACCGCTTCGCTGGACAAGAAGGTGCAAATCCCTGCGGGCTACTGGACGACTTGGGGTGGCCAGTTCGAGCAGCTGCAGTCGGCTGCCAAACGCCTGCAGATCGTTGTTCCAGTCGCCTTGCTGCTGGTTATGACCTTGTTGTTCCTGATGTTCAACAACCTGAAGGACGGCATGCTGGTCTTCACCGGTATTCCATTCGCACTCACCGGTGGTGTTGTGGCGTTGTGGCTGCGGGACATCCCACTGTCAATCTCGGCAGGTGTCGGCTTCATTGCACTGTCCGGCGTTGCAGTACTGAACGGCCTGGTGATGATTGCCTTCATCCGCGGGCTAAGGGAGGAGGGACGAACGCTCAGGCAGGCAGTCGATGAAGGTGCATTGACCCGTCTGCGACCTGTTCTGATGACAGCCTTGGTAGCGTCCCTGGGCTTCATCCCGATGGCTTTGGCCACCGGTACCGGTGCAGAAGTTCAGCGGCCATTGGCGACGGTGGTGATTGGCGGGATCCTGTCCTCCACGGCACTGACCTTGCTGGTACTGCCTGCCCTGTATCACTGGGCACACCGCAAGGATGAAGACGGCGACGAGGCAGAAGTGGTTAGCTAACAGCCTCCGCTAAAGAGAAGCCCACAACACGTGTTGTGGGCTTTTTTGTTTAAAGTGAAGTAGATGCACTTACCTTTCAAAATTGTAAGTTTCTCGTCATGCCGGTGATGCCTATGCATTGCTAAGGTTACGCCCGAGAAGTTTTGAAATTGAGAGGGTTTTATGAAAAAGCTAATTATCGCTGCTGCACTTGTTGTTTTCTCAGTGGCTTCGCAGGCCAACACTTTCTCCGAGAGCAAGCAGCTGCAATACACCAAGGAACACCAGACCGCAGTGGCCAAGTACGCGGAGAAGAATGGCAAGCCAATGCCAGAGATTCAGGATTACAAATATGGCATGAAGATCGACGTTGCTAAGTTCGTACGTCAGTCGCAGGACCCCCGTACCTGCCAGGTCTACCCACGGTTGATGACCTTCGAGGACTCCCAGGGCACGCTCAAGACTGTTCGTTACTCGATGTATTCGCAATGCATCAACAACAAGTAGTAAACGAGTTGAACAGAACAATTAGAGAATTCATAAATGCCAGGCAGTGCCTGGCATTTTTTATTACGCCCGACGCCCCATAGCTTCGAAATGTTAACGCCTAGGCCCGGGCAAACCGGGCAATATGTCTTAGCTAACCAACAGCGACGGCTCCCAACTGCAGAGGGCAATTGGAAGCCTTGACCCCAGAAGGGACGAGTTATGAAGAGTTTGCTTGAACGCCCTGATGACCAAGCCGGGCATGAAGGTCATAGCCATGAGCATGGCGGCATTTTTGGCATGAACACAGAGCTGATTTTCGCGCTGATCTGTGGTGCTCTCCTGGGTGCCGGAGCTCTCGCAGGAAAACTTGGCCTGATTGATCGTCTGCCTCTGATTCTGTATGTGTCGGCCTACGTGTTCGGTGGATGGTTCACTACTAAGGAAGCGGTTACCAACATCCGTCAGAAACGCTTCGAGATCGACTCGCTGATGCTTCTCGCCGCAGTCGGTGCCGCGAGCATTGGCGCCTGGGCGGAAGGGGCTCTGCTGCTGTTCCTGTTCAGTCTGGGGCATTCCCTTGAAAGCTATGCGATGGGGCGGGCCAAGAAAGCGATTGAGGCACTGTCCAAGCTCGCACCGGCCACTGCGATCGTACGCAGAGCAAATGGCACGGCGGAAATGCCCGTGGAGCTGCTGGTTCCCGGTGACGTTGTCATCGTGCGCCCCAATGACCGCCTGCCGGCCGATGGTTTTGTAGTCGTAGGCTCCTCAAGTATCAACCAGGCGCCAGTGACTGGTGAGAGCGTCCCCGTGGACAAGCAACCTGTCGCTGATGCCGAACTCGCACGCAGCAAGCCAGATGCAGTGGATGCAGGCTCGAAAGTCTTCGCCGGCACCATCAATGGCGAAACGCTCATCGAGGTTGAGGTAACACGGCGCTCTACGGAAAGTACCCTGGCGCGGGTCATCAAGATGGTCAGTGAAGCAGAAGTCAGGAAGTCACCGACGCAGCGATTCACGGACCGCTTCCAACGCATATTCGTCCCGTTGGTTTTACTGCTGGTAGTCGGGCTGCTATTTGCCGGCATTTTCCTTGACGAGCCGTTCCGTGACTCGTTCTACCGGGCGATGGCCGTACTGGTTGCAGCCAGCCCCTGCGCGCTCGCGATCGCTACACCAAGCGCCATTCTCTCTGGCATCGCCAGGGCAGCCCGAGGTGGCGTGCTGATCAAGGGCGGTGCGCCACTTGAAGAGCTTGGATCATTGAATGCCATAGCATTCGACAAGACCGGTACCCTGACCGAAGGGCGCCCACGTATCACCGATGTAATACCCATAGGCGGCACGCAGATCGAGGATCTGCTAAACGTCGCCATCGCTGTGGAGTCGATGAGCGACCATCCGCTGGCTGCGGCAATTGTGCGTGACGGTGAAGAGATGATTGGCACACGGCGCCGATTTCAAGCCAAGAACATGAGCAACATGATTGGCCGCGGCGTGCGTGCTGAGCTTGATGGGCAGTTCGTCTGGATTGGCAAGGTCGAGATGTTCGGTACCAATGGTATTCCCGCACTCAGCAAGGCAGCCCTGGAGGCTGCGGAGCGTCTACGTCAGTCAGGCCGTACCACCATGGTGGTACGGCGTGCTGACAAGGATCTGGGCGCTATCGGGCTATTGGACACATCCCGGGAGGGGGCCAAAGAGGCACTCCAGAAGCTTAGAGAGATGGGCATCGAACGCATGGTCATGATTTCTGGAGACCACAACCGCGTTGCAGAGGCTGTAGCCAAACAAGTTGGCTTAGATGAAGCGTGGGGAGACCTGATGCCGGAAGACAAGGTCAAGGCCATCAAAAACCTGCGCCTTAGCGCCAAGGTGGCCATGGTGGGTGACGGCGTCAATGATGCCCCTGCCATGGCCAGTTCGAGCGTTGGTATCGCAATGGGGGCTGCTGGATCTGATGTTGCCCTGGAAACGGCTGATATCGCGCTTATGGCTGACGACATCAGGCAACTCCCATTTGCGGTGGGGCTGAGCCGTCACACGCGATCGATCATCCGCCAGAATCTGTTCGTCAGCTTGGGGATTGTGGCCATCCTGGTTCCGTCCACCATCATGGGCTTGAGCATTGGTGCCGCTGTTGCGATCCATGAGGGCTCCACACTGTTGGTCGTCTTCAACGCCTTGCGCCTGTTGGCCTACCGCAGAAGCACCTGATCCCTGAGCTTCAATCATGAAGCTAAGCAGGGAAATGACCTGAAGTAGAAGTATGGGTCGTGCGCGATCAGCGCACGACCCGTACTTTTCTCTCACGCGTCGATGCCGATGCGCTTGAGGCTTTCAAGGGCCTTTCCACACTCAGGTGAGCCGTGCCGTAAACCGCAGGCCAAGGCAGCTTTTAGGCTCATCACACCGCCTACGAAACCGACTTGATTGCCGACTCCGTGTCCGTCCGCAAATCCCTGATCATACGCAATCTCGACAAGCGCATTGATCGCCGCCAGGGTGTCCTGTTTGTTTTTACTCTTTTGCATATCTACTCCGCGAGCATTCAGCTCATATCGCTCGGTTAGGTGGCGGCGCTTTCAGGTTTGGGGTGAGCGAATCCCGCTCCCATAGCCAATCCCTAACGGGGGGCTCAGCCCGCCACCGTAAGGAAAATCAGCTATTGAGAGCAGATGACTCGTTTTGGTCACCCGTGCTGCTCGCCTCACCGCATTGGCACTGAGTGGGTACATCCGGGTAGTCGCTGTGATTCTCAATGAACAGCGTTCGGCAGGTTTCGCACCCATAGATCCGGGGCAGGGATTTAAGGCCGCTCGGAAGCACGTCACTCAGAGGCTCGTTATGCCAAGGAGCCCCGTCAAGGATTCTGGAACGCAGGATGTTTCCCAGGCGCCAGGTGTCACTTTGTGCGCGCCAGGACCACATCGGCGCAGAAAGCGAATACTGGATGAAGGTCTCTTGTGTCTGCCTGGATAGCGGGTACTTGGGGCGGGTCCAGCCGGAATCGATGATGCTGAACCCCATGCCCATTTCTGCGCTCGGGTGGGTCTTTTCACCAAAGAAACGGTCATGCGTCACTGGAGCCGTCGCATGATGGTCAGTCGGTGGGAATACCCACAGATAACACTCATCCCGGTTGACCATGCTGATGAGCTCGCTTGGCCCCCGCATGGGGGAATTTGCAGCCAGGGCGAAGCGATCCTTCCACGACATTTTGGGAGGCGGCGCAATACCAGCAGCGATGGCCAACGTGGCAGTCTTGGGGACGAAGCGATCGCCTAGCTCGTTCAGATCCAGGTTCTTGCAGAGAGCCTTGAAGGCCTTTTTGCGAGTCTTCGAGCTGAAGGAGGGGTCAAGGAGCAGGCGAACCTGGTTCACGCCGATTCCCGCAGTTCGTAGCACCTCAATGACTTCTTCAGCCACACCGACTGCTTGAAGATCGGTCAATCCTAAGCACGTTTTCGCCCGCTCGACCGCCGCGTAGAGGTTGTACTGCCGTGTCTCGTTGTCACGACAGACCTGAATTGGCAGCTTGTCTTGGATGGCAACTTGCGGTGCAACGGAGCCGATGGCCGCGTGGAACAGCTGGTGGAGGTGCAGATGAGATTACGGGCGGCCAGAAGCCGAGAACGAGGCGTGCAGCTGAGCAGCGAGAGGTTGAAGCAGCTTTTTTGCAGACATGACTATCCCCTAATGAGCGACGTTGGGGTAGCTGCGCTTGTAGGGCCGTTAGACGCGAAGCTGGACGTCGAATCAGGTTCAATCATGAATAGGAGTCAGGTTTGATTTGCTTGCACGGCCACCATGCAAAGCCCGACGCGGCAATCACACCAGATTCGCCGAGCTTTGGCAAGAGCGGTCATCGGTAAGCGAAAGCAGGTAGGAGGAGGGCGCTCCATGCTTGATCACCTCCAGAAACAGGAAAGCCGGAAGCACGTTGAGCGCTTCCGGCTTTCTCACGTCAGACTGATGAGAGGGATCAGAAGACGTATTGCAGGCGGGTCACGATGGCATTGCCGCTGTCGTCGCCCACGGTGTTCTCGTTGTTGTCGGTGCGCACGTTGATGTAGTTGGCACTGACTTTCACCGCCTCGTTGACGTACCAGTTCACACCCACCGTGTGGCTCTTGGCCTTGCGCTCGTTCGATTGGTCCGCCGCGGTGACCAGGTTGCCGTCTTCGACCTTGATATCGTCAAAGCGGTAGAAGACTTCCCAGGCCCCCAGTTCCTTGTTCTCTGGTTTGATAGTGTCGAACTTGGCACCATCGAGCTTGTAGATACGCGGCTCGCCGGTCAGGGTGTAAGCCATCTGGGCGTAGTAACCGGAGGCCTTCATGTCGTTGTTGGCCTGGTCAGCTTTCAGCTTGCGGCGAAGGTATTCCGCTTGAACCGAGAACGGGCCGGTGGCCCAGGCACCTTCGAGACCCCAGACCGAGTCGTCCTTCCACAGGCCATCTTGTGCAGCAGCACCGCCAAACAGCATGCGGTTGCCGTTGGTGCCGGCATCGCCGCCGCCATTGGTATCTACACCGCGGACGCCCAGACGCGAACGAATCCGGGTATCGACCGCACTGTTTTTGAGGTCGCGGTAAGCGTACTGAGCACCGACGTGCAGGACGTTGCCATCACTGTGCAGCGGTGCGAACACGCCACGTACGTTGTAGCGCTTGGTGCTGTCGCCATCCGAGTTGTTATTGGTTTCGCTGAAAACGCTACCGGAAACATAAGCCATGTCAGCGATGGTGCTGGTGGCTTGAACACCCATGCCGGCGTTGTCGTTGATCCAGTCCGCCAGGTCGTACGAGAGGTTCCGCTCCATGGCGGTGGTCCACTTCGAACTGGTGGCTTTCTCAAGACCGAAGTCGGTGTAGAAACGGCCAAAGCGCAGTTGCACCGGCTTGAAACCCGTGTAGGTCAGGCTGGCTTCGTCGAAGTAGCCGTCGGAGTCGTTGCCCGTGTTGCGGGAAAGGTCGTAGTTGAGCTGATACTTCCAGTCGCGGTACAGCACGCCACCGAGCTCAAGGTAGGCGCGACGGAAGTAGCCTGCGTCAGCGGTATCGCCATTCTTGGTGAAGACACCATCGAAACGGCCGTAGTCGGCCTGAACTCGGCCGCCCAGTTTGAAACTGAATTCCTTATCAGAAGTCGATACTTCAAGACCGCCCTTGGTCTTCAGAACGATGTCAGCTCCGTCAGTGGTTACTGTTCCGGAGAATGCTTGCGAGGAAAATGTGCCTATTATTGCGGCAGCCAACAGCTTTTCCCGCATGTTCGAAGAACGGATCATTGCTTGCCTCTCGTATGTTAAGTGCTTAGCTGCCGACGTTATATTTCGCCCTGCGCCGGCCTAAATTTATCTTGCAGATGGGAGCAGGCCACGGTTGTCACCTGCTGTAACAAGATGCCTTTGTTCTAAGCACTCTGACTAGGTTGCAAGCGAATATGACAGTTGTGTTTCTGTAGTGTTAACGGAGGAGTTTGAAACCTAACAAAACTGTTACCGAACAAGCCAGTCCTTCTTATCAAAGAAGCTCTTCTTGATCAATCTTCGAATTTCCAAAACCTGCGGATTGCGGACAAGCTTCGTTTTGATAACAAGATAGACATCTTTCTTCTCCAGGTCGTCCAGGAAACCCGGCACGGGTAGGATATTTCTCTCCAGTTTTCGGCTGTAGTCGGGCAGCACTCCAATACACGCACCGCCAACGACAAGGCCTCGTGATAGGTTGTAGCTCTTGACCCGAGTGGTACCGCCCTGATGCTCAGCCATTATCGATGCCCACTTTCGTGAGCCCGCCAAGATCTCTTCATCCCAAGGGACAACGAGCATGAAGTTGTGCAAATCCAAGCTCTCCACTGGAAGGGTGACGCTTCTTGAATAGCGGCTGGAAATGAACAGGGCGTGCCCAATCCGGCCAAGCCGTTCAAACCTATACGTAGGATGGCGATCAAGCGCGCCTTTATCATCTGGGTTCACCAAAGCGATACCCACATCGACTTCACACTCAGAAAGCATCTGCGTTGTGCATTCTGAATGGATTTCCAGCTGCATTTCGGCATGATCACGCACGTAGGCGACTAGATCGCGGTTTACGATGTCGTTCAGCACTGGCTCTGTGATCGCGATGGTAAGCCTGGGGACTTCCTTTTCACCGGACTTGCCAAGGCCGTCTGGGCCGAAGAGCTGGCACAGGTAATGGCTGACCCTCTCGCCTGTGCGGGTCAGGGCAAGCTTGTTGTGTTTGTAGACAAACACGGGAGCACCAATGTGCTCTTCCAGTTTCTCCAAGCGTTTCCGCAGGCCTACCACTGGCACATTGAGCCCTCGGGCAGCCTGTTTGAAACTGGCACAACGTGCTGTTGCGAAAAACTCTACGGCCAGCTGATCATCAATTGGCAAATCATCCAATATGTCAGGACTGTAAGGAACAACGCTGCTTGTATATGTTTCATTTTGTGTAACCATTAGGCCCCCCTTAATTCGGGAATCTATCTCAATGCCACCCAGTATTTCCTTATCTTGTCAACATTGTAATCCACGGGTCATGCATGCGTTATCGGAAGGCTTTTATTTCGAAAGCGTAATTTTCAGGCAATCCCTCTGATATTGTAGCGTGCTAGCCTAGTGCGCCGGCTTGTTACTTACCATATATAGATTCGGCTAATTATGCATTTACATTTAGTTCACTATTTTTTCACCTTTGCCTCCATAGGCTTTGGGCATGGAAAATCAAACCCCACCTCCTACTACCTTACTGATTCGTTATCTGGGGATCGGCTTCATAGCAACGGGAATCCATTATGCGGTGTTCCTATTGCTGGTTACGACAGAATTCGTTACTCCGTTACTGGCCAGTATCTGTGGCGGCATGGTTGGCGCAATCGCGAGCTTCATTGGAAATAGGGCGCTCTGTTTTGTGGCAGATGGCTCTCGTAAGTTTCAGCCTGTCAGGTTTGCACTGGTCGCGTTAACCATAAACTTCGGCAATGGCGTGGGTATGTGGTTCCTCATCAAGTCGAATCTGTCACCGCTCATCTCCCAAGTCGTAGTGACCTTAAGCCTCACTGCACTTGGATTCATTGCACATCGTTTTTGGACATTCAATCATGCAGACATTACATCGCTTTCCCGAGCGCCCTGATCCCTTGTTAACCATCGTGGTCCCTTGCTTCCAGGAAGAGGAAACCATCCCCGAGTTCCACCAGCGAATCACCCGCGTGGTGAAGCGCTTACCCGTCTCCTGCGAAATCCTCTATGTCGACGACGGCAGTAATGACCGGACGGCCGACATTCTTCGCCACTATCAGGATGGGTCATCTGTACGTTGCCTGTCCCTGAGTCGCAACTTCGGCAAAGAGGCTGCACTGAGCGCCGGGATAGACCATGCCCGTGGCAGTGCGCTGATCTTCATTGATGTCGACCTGCAGGATCCACCAGAGCTCATCGCGGCCATGGTGGACTACTGGCAACGCGGCTACGACGTGGTGAACATGCAGCGCAACCTGAGAATCGGTGATTCGTGGTTCAAGCGCATGAGTGCCCGGGCTTACTACTGGGTCATGCAGCGCCTGGTGGAGAAGGTGGACATGCCGGCCGATGTCAGCGATTTCCGATTGATTGGGCCTGCGCCGCTGGCAGCCCTGCGGGCCCTGGATGAACGCTCCAGGATTCTCAAAGGCATGATCGGCTGGGTAGGCTTTCGTACCATCGAACTGCCCTACAATCGCACTGTTCGCCATGCCGGGAGCACCAAATGGAATGCAGCTGGCCTGTTCAATCTGGCCATCGAGAGCATCGTCAGCTTCTCTCGCAAACCACTGCGCATTTTCAGCCTCATCAGTTTCGGTCTTTTCGTCTCCAGCATCTGCTACATGCTTGCGTCGCTTGTGGCAGGCAGTTTCGACATCCATCACCTGATCGTCGGAATGGCTTCATTCATGTGCGTCGGTGTCGCCATGGTGGGGGAGTACCTGGGCGTGACACTCGCGGAAGTGAAGCGCCGGCCTCTCTATTTCCTGAAGCACAGCAACAAGGCAGATCCCGTGTCACTCCACCCTTCGATGGCTTCGATCGAGGGTAAGAAATGCTGAACCTGAAGAACGAGAGGACGCTGTGGTGGGTCCTGGGTTCGATTTTGCTATTGCGTTTGGTGGGGCTGGGCATCTACCCGCTGATGGACACATCTGAGGCCCGTTACGCTGAAATGGCTCGCAAGATGGTCGAGTTGAATGACTGGATCACGCCCATGTTCGACTACGGGGTACCGTTCTGGGGCAAGCCTCCGTTGTCCTTCTGGACCCAGGCCGCGAGCATGACGGTCTTCGGCGTTAACGAGTTCGCTGCGCGCTTCCCAGCGTGGCTACTCCACCTGGCAAGCTGTTTCATCATCATCAAACTCGGCACGCAGCAGATTTCCCGTAACGCCGGCATCTGGGCTGCCATTATTTTTTCCAGCACCACACTTGGCCTGGTCTCCAGCGGTGTTGTGCTGACTGACCCTGTTTTGTCGTTCTCGATTCTGCTGGCCAGCTACGGTTTCTGGCGTTGGATGAAGTGCGCCAGCAAGGCGGATGCCTACCTGATGTTCGCAGGTCTCGGGCTGGGCTTGCTTGCCAAAGGGCCGCTGACCCTGGTGCTTATGGGGGCGCCGGCATTCGCCTGGTTCGTTATCTACAAGGAATGGGGACGGGTACTGAGGCTTCCCTGGATTAGCGGCCTTGTACTCATGTTCGGTATATCCGTGCCATGGTATGTCGCGGCCGAGATGAAAACGCCCGGCTTCATGGAGTACTTCTTCGTTGGTGAGCACTGGAGCCGCTACGTCGTCAGTAACTGGGCAGGGGACCTCTATGGTAGTGCTCATGCCAAGCCGTACGGCAGCATCTGGATCCAGCTCGGATTGTCGCTACTGCCATGGGCCTTGTTTCTACCACTGTTGATCCGCAAGCGTGGATCGATGCAGCGCTTCGAAGCCTACCTCTGGCTGTGGGCCTTGGCGACACCGGTCTTCTTCACATTTGCAGGCAACATTCTGTGGACCTACCTGCTACCCGCGCTGCCAGCGTGGGCATTGCTGCTGTCTGCACGGGTCAGCGAAGTTGGCCCGAAGACCACCTGGGCTGCCGCTGCGAGCGCATTGGTGTTGCCAATCATCGGTGCGGGCATCATCTACGCCGGGTACTAGAGGAGCGCCCTCAGAATCAGCGGGATGTGGTTCAAGCCTGGCTCAATGTGCAGTCTGCTCATTCCGCTCCCTTGATCTATCCTGGCCGCCGCTCATACTCGTCGGAGTTTTACAGCAGCGGGAAGTCCGAGAACATCAAGGATCCTGCCAAGTGGCCGCGGGATGGCTCGTTCTACCTGTCCAGGCGCTTGAGAGATAGCAAGGATGGAATGCCTGCTGATCTGGCTTGCACAGCGATCACGGAAGCGAACGCTAGCCAGCTCCTGCTGTGCCATTGGAAACGCATCGAACAAGGTGCCGAGGGTCTGGCTGGAGAAAGCAATGTGGGAACGCCTCGCAAGAACGAAGGCTAAATTCCATGCACAAAAAAGCCAGGTTTTACCCTGGCTTTTTTGTCGATTACTTTCGTCATTTGAAGTCCTATTTAACCGCCGATTAATTGTCGGCTTGTTCCTTACCATCCTTGCTTTCTTTCTTTTGCTCTTGAGCGACTTGTTGTTTGTTCTGGTCCGCAGAGTCATCGCTCCATAGGCGAGCCTGTTCGGTTCGGAAGTTCTCGTTGAACTGTTTCGCTCGCTCGAAGCCGCCTTCAGCGTAAGCGGTACCCATGAGACCCAGCAGCAGGCTGCCAATAGCGATAGATTTGACAAATTTCATTGTGAACCTCGGTTCATACTAGGCCTGCCTGATTAGCGGCCTTTGTTGGTTTGTAGTTTAGGAACGCGAAGCTAACGACAAGGTGAGTCAATAATTACAATTCCGTAATTTTGGCTGCAGATAGGATGCGTTAAATCTTCAAATCTGGAAGGATCATGTCTATCTCGGCACTGTCGAGGGCGACTTCGAATTTTCTCTTAAATTACAATTTTGATATCTAGCGCGTTAATTCAGCGCGGCGTTGTTGGCCGCCCTAGGAGATAGCCATGAATGACATAGAGCCCTGGGCAGTTGCTATCGGTGACTTTCGCCGCTGCACTGAAAAACTCACTGTCCAGCTCGATGAGCTGACCTCGCAGACGCGCACCTCCAGCGCTGTTCTGGAGAGGTCGAACGAACTGGTGGAGCAGGTGGACGCTGTCGGCCGGCAGATTCAGGAGGAGGTGCGAAAGGCGGAGAAGGCCTGGTCGAACGCGGAAGAGGTTGCCTTGCGCGCCGCTGCTTCAGCGTATTCAGCTGCATGCCGCGGAGTCGACACCGCCATCCAGCCACTGATCTTGGAGCTTACAGCAGCGTCAAAGGCTGCGGATGCCTCTATCCAGGAGCTCAAGCGGGCTCCGGTGCTGGCCAAGCGTTATCTGATGGTGGTCGCCACGGCGTTCTTCATTCTGGCGCTGATCTGTGTCTACTCGACCATGCGCCTGATCGATGCCGCCGGCAGCGTAAGTGCTCAAGAGAAAGTGAATGCTCAGTACTTCTCCCACCTGTGGAAGAACGCCAATCCTGACGAACAGAAGATCATCAAATCGGTGATTCTGCGGTCGCCCATGGACCCTGTGGTCCTTCGGCACTGATGCATTGAGGCAAACAAAAGGCCCGTCGATTGACGGGCCTAATCGTGTCTGCGCAATTTAAGCGGCGGTCATTGCCGGCTGCATTTGCTGGGCTGCGGGAAAGTGAAGGTGGAACCAGGTGAAGTTTTCTTCGGTCACCTCCACGCTCGCCGACCCTTGGTGCAGGCTCATGATCGACTGCACAATGGCCAAGCCAAGACCGGTACCGCCTTCACTCCGTGCTCGGCTCTTGTCCACGCGGTAAAAACGCTCAAACAAGTGCGCGTGGTGTTCCTTGGCAATACCGCGGCCGGGGTTACCGACACTCAACGTCGTACCGCTCGCACTATGCTGCACCTTCACGTAGACGGTGCGGCCGCGGGGCAGTAGCGAATCGCATTTGACACGAGGTTCGAGACAGCCCGCTGAACCATCAGACGGTTCCCGCGTACCACATCATCACTGCCAGAGATCTGCAGCTGGATCTCACCTTCCTCTGCCGAAATGCTGAAGAGGTCGCACACGCGCTGAACCTCGTCGACCAGGGACACGGGTTCGAACTCCACCATGGATGCTGGATGACTGACCTGGGCCAAGAACAGCATGTCGGAAACCATGCGGCTCATGCGGTCCAGCTCTTCTGTGCACGACTCCAGAACCTCCCTGTACTCGGAAAGCGATCGTTCTCTGGTCAAGGCAACCTGGGCCTTGCCCATCAGGTTGGAAAGCGGTGCTCGAAGTTCGTGAGCAAGGTCGTCAGAAAACTGCGAGAGCTGCTGAACCCCATCATCCAGGCGAGCCAGCATGATGTTGATGCCGTCGGCGAGCATTTTCAGTTCTGCCGGCATCCCATCAGTTGGAAGGCGATGGTCGAGGCTCTCGGTTGAGATCTTCGAGGCGATCTTGAGGAACTTGGTAAGTGGTAGCAGGCCTCTGCGCACAGTCCACCAGCCAATGGCCAAGATCAGTGCGAGGATGACGGGGGACATCATCAAGGCCCAGGTCAGCAACGCATCGAGCAGCGCCTCACTGGATGACTGGTCCATGGTCATATAAACGCTGACCTCTGTTCCATCGCCTAAACGCATGATTCGAGAAGCACTCAGCAGAGGACGGTCCTGCGTATCACGCCATTCGTGCTCTTTGGGCTGGGCCGCCGGCTGAAACTTGTGCACCTCCAGATTGACCTGTTTCGAGCCAATCGAGAGCAGGGGAGTCTGATTCTGTGAGGTATCGAATATGCTCACATACAGGTTGTTGTGGCCCATGACCAAATCGACAAGCTGATGCGCATCCGCGTTGACGCCGGAGATGTCCGGGATGGTGGACAGGTTGTGAGCCATCCCCGCCATCTTTACTTCCAGGTCTGCTCTGGCATTTCTTTCCAGAGCCTTGCCTACCATCAGATAGCCAAAGGTGGCGAACAGAAGCAGCAACGCTGCGCTCATCAACCCAACTTTTAACCCCAGCTTTGCAGCCAGGCTGAATGGCCTCATGCGCGTTCCTCAAAAACGTACCCAACGCCACGAAGCGTGTGAATGAGCTTGGTTTCAAACGGGTCATCGATCTTCGAGCGCAAGCGCCGGATGGCTACATCGATGACATTGGTGTCGCAATCGAAATTCATATCCCAGACCAACGAGATGATCTGAGAGCGAGTCAGCGCTTCGCCCGTTCGGCTCATGAGCAGGTGCAGAAGCGCAAATTCCTTGGTGGTGAGATCGATGCGTGTGCCACCGCGGAAGACGCGATGGCGGACGGAGTCGAGTTCCAGGTCGGCAATTTTCAGCGAGCTCTTCTCGACTAACTCATCACCACGGCGTTGCAGCGAACGGATGCGAGCAAGCAGCTCAGGGAATTCGAATGGCTTCACAAGGTAGTCATCCGCGCCGCCGTCCAAGCCCTTGAGCTTGTCATTGATGCGTCCGCGGGCGGTCAGCATGATGATGCGGACCCGGCTGGTCTTACGGATGGTTTCCAGCAGGTCCCAGCCGTCGATATCCGGGAGGTTCACGTCCAGGAGGACCAACGAATAGACATTAGTGTTGAACAAATGCAGAGCATCTACACCGTTGTGCACGATATCTACGACATACCCGCTTTCGGATAGGCCCTGCTGAAGATATTCGGCAGTTTTAATTTCGTCTTCCACAACTAGAACGCGCATAACTTATCTCAAGGTGTGAGGAAGGAGTTGGACTAATCCGCCAAGATTATGGTTGCAGGCTGTTCGAAAGTTTGGCTGAGGGTATGGCATGTGGTAGTCGCTACCTCTGTCCATACGCCGGGTCACCTGAGGACGCTTGAATCTTAACGCGAAGAAGCTGGCCGCGGCGAAATCCTACAAATTTGTAATGTAGCCGCAAGATTTCTGACAGTCATGCAGGCTCCACCCCTAAGCATAGCGGATTCTGGGGCCTGCGGCGGTGTATGACAGATTCGCCTGGCAGGTGGAATCGGCCAGGGCAGGCAGCATTTCGGTCGTTAGCTTGCAAGGACTGGTACTGGCCTTGGATCGAGGGCGCCACGCAGGCAGACCCCATGCACGGCCGCAAACCGCAGCGCCTTTCTGCAAATTAGTTCATGTGGCGGCTCGATATTCTCTCGAATAATTATCTTACAATCTATTACATGTCCAAATTGTAATTGCGCGATCATCTTGATGTTAGCCTCCTTTGCTAGTTTAAGGGCAGCGGAAGAGGCATCGCTGCTTTGGAAATTGTCTCATTTCAAAGCAGCTTGGCAAGAGCATCGAGCAGTTGTTCGCGCCAGTGCATTCACCTGTAAACCATACGCTCCTTTGGTAGGTGAATTTTAGCGCCCCCCTACGGGCGCTTTTTTATTAAGGGACTTCTTATGAACACTACTGTATCAGCGATCGCCGTGTTTATGCTCTTTACATCACTAACAGCCAATGCCCAAAGCGGTATGGAGATCAATCAACGCATCGAGCGTTCTGCTAGGGAGGCTACTGCGGATTATGCTCAACGCGTAAAAAAGCCCATGCCTCAACTAGAAGACTACGCCTACGGCATGGACCTGGACGTTGGTAAGTTGGTGTATGTATCACCCAGCGTGCGGTACTGCGGTAATGTAAGAAGCATGATGACCTACGAAGACTCGAAAGGCGAACTGCACATGGTTCGCTACCTAGTGAAGGGCGAGTGTGTTAATAGCCGTTAAGACTCATCAAGATGATCCCTGCGGCCACCGGATCATAGAAGCTCAATGCCGAACCGGCGCAGCAGTATGGCGAAGCCTCCGAAGCTGGCCATTGTGATGAGGATGCTGCTGATCAGTGTCGGCCAAAAGCCGAGCTTAGGTAGCAGCAATGGAAAAGCAATAAACATCGGCAGGGTCGGAAGCACGTACCAGAACGTGTACCAAGCATGGTTGGAGATCTTCTCCATGCTCTGGTTCTCCAAATAGAGCCAGACCAACGTCAAGACCGTGACCAAGGGTAGGGCGGCGACCAAGCCGCCCAGCTTGTCGCTGCGTTTCGCCAGCTCTGATACGAGAATCACTATACCGGCAGTGAGTAGGTACTTCGTGATGATCCAGGCCATCGCTGAGCCTTCTGGAGGTTGTGGACGAGGGCAGGCGAAGCCATTCACCAACCCCTCTCGAAGCGCTCCTGCCGTTTACGCCATCCCTCACCACATTTTTTTTGCAACATCACCCTCAGCCAAGAGGGTGATGTGTTTGAATGGTGTTTACCGATCGGTCAGTGCGAGGGTGAGGGAACGCTCTCGTGGAAAGCTGCCCGCTCGATCTGGATGGTGCAGTGATGGATTTCGAATGCATCGCTGACAGCATCCACAACGGCCGCCAGCACAGCGTCCCCATCTGCAGAATCCCGAACCACTACGTGCGACGTCATCACGTTGCTGCCACTGCTGACAGCCCACACGTGCAAGTCATGAACGTCCGTCACGCCATCTACTCCGAGGATGGTGGCCTCGATTGCCGTAACGTCGAGCCCCCTCGGGACACCCTCCATGAGGATCCCCAGGCTTTCGCGAAGCAACTGCCACGTCCGCGGCAGAACCCAAAGGCCGATCGCCACAGCGACAATCGTGTCGACCCAGGTCCAGCCGGTGAAGCGGATGATAAGTGCCGCGATGATTACGCCAAGCGAGCCGAGCATGTCGCTCCAAACTTCGAGGTAGGCTCCTTTGACGTTGAGGCTTTCGTTGCTCGCAGATGCCAGAAGGCGCATCGAAATTAGGTTGATGATCAGGCCGGCGATTGCGATCCACATCATCGCTCCGGTAGCGATCTCCGCCGGCATGAAGAGGCGCTGGTAGGCCTCATACAAGATGTACATCGCCACCAGGAAGAGCAGCACGGCGTTGAACGTCGAAGCCAGAATTTCCAGACGCGCATAGCCGAAGGTTCTTTTCTGATCCGCCGGCCGCTTGGCTATCTGAAGTGCAATCAGTGAGATCGCCAAGGCGGCAGTATCTGTGAACATGTGAGATGCGTCCGACAGCAGCGCCAGGCTGCCGGTAATCCACGCACCGATCACTTCTGCAATCATGAAGCTGCCAGTCAAGGCGAGCGCCATGATTAGCTTCTTCTGATGCCCCTCGCGTACTGCAGCGCTGCCATGGTCATGATTTGAACCCACGTATTTCTCCTTGCGCAGGGTTGTGGTCTCGTTGGGCTTCCTGTCTGCCTATCGTTAGAGCGTCGCTTGGCCACACTGACTGCAAAATTTTGCTCCTGCGCTCAGCAACGAGCCGCAAGCGGTGCAACCACTCGATAGTGGTGTACCGCAGTTTAGACAAAAGCGTGCTGACGGATCGTTGGCCGTCCGGCACTGCCTGCAGCCCTGCAGATCTTTAATGGGGGCTGGAGTGGCAGGGCGCCCGCCGTCATACACCTGATTGCCGCCGTCGCAGCCCTGCTGCCGGCCATGGCGATCATATTGCTCGGCCCCATGTCCCCCGCTGTGGTGCTTGCCTCCACCGTGGTTTCCACGGCCATGGTGCCCGCCCAGGATATTTTTGAAAAAGCTCATGGTATTCGCCCCTCATTGATGGGTGACATATTAACGAGCAGAAGTTGAAAATAATGTTCTGCTCGCGAGAAAGACTTGTAAGTTACAGTGAAAGTTCAGAATTAGCCTACGACAAAACGAAACCGTTTTGTTTATGAAATTAAATTTATATAGCTGAGCGGCGTATTGTTCTTGGTGGGTGGTGTTTCCCTAGTTTTGATCATAGCGTGATCAATCACAATCCAAACAGCAGTTATTGAATTTCTGTCAGCATTGTAATCCCGAGGTCATCGTGTCGTTATCAGGTGCCAGAAATAATGCGCTCAGCGAGATTAATTTCTCTTTTTATCCCTATGCCTCACACATACTAAGCGCCCCAACGCCTAGGGGCCTAAGGCCTCTGGCGCTTCGCACATTGCGCAATCGCTCAGCATCTGTCGACGGCTTGCCTTGTAGCTCCCGCTAACTCCATAGCTACCGCCATGGATAAGCAGCTTCCAGAGTTTGATAATGACACCTTCCAAATCCATTGTTCACACCCTGTTAAGCAAATGGATCTTTGCTATTCACAATGCGCGGCAGAAAGGCATCAGTACTAATTTGCTAATCGGCCTGGTGACTTTTTGGTTACTGCTATTCGCGAACGCTGAGCTCTGGAACGTGCTCTGGAAGCTGGTATTCAAAACCGATGAAGTGAACTTGCTGCTAGCGGCCAGCCTCCCAGTCATAGTATTCGCATGGGTGTTTACCGTTCTGAGCTTGCTGTCATGGGGGCGGCTGGCCAAACCCTTGCTGTGTCTGGTACTGATCAGCGCGTCTTTCGCGAGTTACTTCATGAATGCCTACGGCATCGTGGTCGATTACACAATGTTCACCAACGTTGTGGAGACCGACGTCGCTGAGGCAACCGAGCTGCTGAATTGGAAGCTCGGTCTTTGGGTCGCAATGGTTGGGGTGTTGCCCGTCTACCTGATCGCCCGGGTTCCCCTCCGGCGCAAGCCTTGGGCCAAAGCTTTGGTCAGCAGGTTCATTGCTCTGTCGCTCGCTCTGTTGACCTTATCTGGCATCGCGTTGAGTCAGTACCAGTCGTATGCCTCCTTGCTGCGCAACAATCGGGAGATCCGGCTGATCCTGGTACCTACCAACTTGTTTGCGGCTGGCCATGGGTACCTGAAGCGACAGCTGGCTACACCTAAAACGCTGACGGCCATTGGTACTGATGCGGTAGTTAATCGACAGGGTGCGGCTCGTAAACCCAGGCTGCTGGTACTGGCAGTAGGAGAGACCGCTCGCTCCGCCAACTTCTCCCTCAACGGCTACTCCCGTGAAACGAATCCGGAACTAGAAAAGCGAAATGTCATCAGCTTCACGAACGTGAGCTCCTGCGGTACCGCTACCGCGGCCTCGCTGCCATGCATGTTCCTGGACGTGGGTAAGGCCCAGTACAAAGATGGCTTGGCCAAGAGCCGAGAAGGGCTGCTCGACGTGCTTCAACGCGCTGGCATTAGTGTCATGTGGACTGACAACAACTCGGGGTGCAAAGGGGTCTGCGACAGGGTTCCCAACCACAAGGCTGCCTCTCACGCGGATTCCCAACTGTGCACCAGCGAGGAGTGTAAGGACGGGGTGCTGCTCACGGAGATGCAAGACTTCATCAAGCGCCAGGAAGGCGATGCTGTCCTGGTGCTCCACTACAAAGGCAGTCACGGCCCGGCCTACTACAAGCGCTACCCCTCGCAATTCAAGAAATTCGTACCGGTGTGCGAGACCAACGAGCTCGACAAATGTAAGCAGGAGGAGGTGGTCAATGCCTACGACAACTCAATCCTCTACACCGATTATGTGACTGCAAATCTCATCGATATCCTGGCGGCCAACACCAAGTTCGACACTGCGCTGATGTACGTCTCGGACCACGGCGAATCGCTGGGGGAGGGTGGACTCTATCTGCATGGGCTGCCTTACGCGATGGCTCCGGACGAGCAAACAAAGGTGCCATTGGTGCTTTGGATGTCTGACTCGCTCGCGAAGAGCGAAAAGGTCAATGTGGGTTGTTTGAAAGCTCAAACCACGGCACCGCTGAGCCACGACAACCTGTTCCACACCGTGCTCGGCATGATGAACGTCCAGACGTCCTCGTATCGCTCAGCGTTGGATTTCACAGCCCCTTGCAAGCCCTTGGGCGGAGGCTCTTATTCTGGCCTCTGAATGTTCGATGTGGACCGGATCATCGGCCAGGCGGTTCTGCACCAGCCTGCTTTGACAGCTGAGAGAAGCTGGACTAATTACATAGCTGCATTCAACAACCCAAGCGGAAAAGGAAGTTTTGCATGAGCATCAAGCCAGGCCCAAAGCGCACCAACGAAGATGGCACTCCGGACAAAAGGCAGCGAGTCACCCCTGAAAAGCAGAAGGACCATCCGGACCTGAAACCCCACAAGCACAAAAAGGGGGAGTAAGAAAAAAAGCAGCTCTTGGGAGCTGCTTTTTTGTTTGAGCTGTGTGCAAATCCTCCCGACCATTTCGCTGATCAATCGGACCGCGTTGTGAGTCTTCCGCTTGGCTTGATGGATTATGAAGCTACCTTCGTGATCTTCAGTGCGGACGACGAAACTGAGATCCTAGAGCTTTGAGTTGGTACTCGCTGACAGCCCGAAACTGTGATTCTGCGATTAGACGCAGGCGCTCAACCTCTTCGGCAGATGAGCCAGAAGCCCGCGCCTCGTGGTATTGCTTCATCGCATCCACTGCGTCGATATACATGGGGTGGTCGGGGAGAAGAGCTGGCATTTTTTTCGTCATGTGGCGGCAGGTCCTCACTGGATAGTCGACGGTGGTTTACCTGCTTTGAGAAGCTGATAATCAATGACAGCCTGGTACAGCGAATCTGCCAATAGGTGAAGACGCTGTACTTCAAGATCTGGTAATCCAGCAGCCTCCGCTTCGTGGGCCCGTCGGATAGCTTCAAGTGCTTGCCTCATCAGTGGCTCACCAGCCGCGGCCATTCCAATGAATGTGCGCTTCACAACAATTTGCTCCATTCAGCTGACGATGAATTATAGGACACTGCGGCGTCGGAAGCCCCGCAGCAGCACCTTATGGGCTCATTGACGCTATTCGAAATCTCCCAAGGTGGCCACTTGTCAGGCGCGACTCACAAACAGCTTTGATCGGCTTGATTGCTGCCTCGCGTTGGCTAGCTTGGAATCCATGGCTATCCGTCAGTGGCTGAGGGGGGCTGCATGCGTTTGCGCGGAGATGTTTATTGGAACTGGGCAGATCCTACGCTTCATCACCGGGCCCACGAGGAGATCCTGAATAACGGTTCTTATCTCGACGTGCAGGTAAGGCTTTCGCGGACAGGCGCAACGCAGCTGTTTATCGGTGTGTACGCGCCTTCGTGAACCGCTCTGCATGAGGAGGTGTTCGACACCCGGCCGAACGAATCAATGACGAGCGCGCTGGCCTGGGGAGTGGCCAGGACGCGTGTTGTAGCTACGTTGTAAACCACTTTTTTTCACTGTAAACCACTGTGGTTTACAGTGAAAAAAAGTGGTTTACATGCAGGCGCTCTCAGGCTTGAGGCAGCTCCAGCAGATCGCCCAGTTCCTCCTGAGCAATCTTCACTCTATCCATTCTACGATAGGGATGATCAACCGGCATCCGGATAAGGGATTCGAACTAAGCCGAATCGAATTTGATGACTTCCTTGTGAATGTGCTCAAGCTGACCTCTACGAGGCTGTGACACCACATACTCCATGCTTTCAACCAACCCGTACAGTTCACTGTCTTTGACGATTCGATGGCTGATGAAGCTCATCTTGAGATCAAAATATGGCGCCTTCGGACCGGGCACCTTCTTCGATTCCAGCCGACCAGCGCTGCTGATTTCCGCCCCCGGAACCCCTGAGGCAATAGCTTTCACCAGCTCAGCATTTCCACTGACCTTCTGGCCAAACAGGCGGGTGGCGTCCGACATGTAAGCAAAGATCCATGGCAAATTGCGAAGCGTCGCGCTGGTAAGGTCCAACCCCGCTGCTGAAGGATAGGATCGTGTCCCGGGAAGTGGTGTAACTGAACCAGCCGAAGGCGCCCTGCGGGCGAAAGAGGATGGTCATCGTGGTTCTTGGCTAACGTTGAGTTTGCGGACTTAACCTTCACCAGAGAAACCACGATGACCAAGCCCACTATCGCATTGACCGAGTTGGTTGAGAAAGGGGCAGATGCTGATCTGCTCAAGCAAATGATCCAGTTCGTTGCCCAGCGCATGATGGAGTTCGATGTCGAAGGCCTGTGCGGTGCCGGCTTCGATGTCAAAAGCCCCGACCGGACAAACAGCCGCAATGGCTACCGTGACCGCCTGTGGCAGACCCGCGCCGGCGACGTCGACCTGAAGATCCCCAAGCTGCGCCAAGGCAGCTACTTTCCTGGCTTCCTCGAACCTCGACGCACCGCCGAGAAGGCCATGGCGGCGGTCATTCAGGAGGCCTACATCCAAGGCGTTTCTACACGCTCGGTCGACGAGCTGGTGAAGGCCATGGGCATGATCGGCATTTCCAAAAGCCAGGTGTCACGGTTGGCAGGCGAGATCGATGAACGCGTTCACGCGTTCCTTGATCGCCCGCTTGAAGGTGACTGGCCCTATCTCTGGATTGATGCCACCTACGTCAAGGTGCGGGAGGCCGGGCGCATCGTCTCGGTCGCCGTAATAATCGCCGTGGCCGTGAACACTGACGGTGGCCGCGAAGTCCTGGGCATGCGGGTTGGGCCATCGGAGGCCGAGCCGTTCTGGACAGACTTCCTGCGTAGCCTCATGCGACGTGGATTGCGGGGCGTGAAACTGGTCATCTCCGACGCCCACGAAGGTCTGAAGGCGGCCGTTTCCAAGGTCTTCAATGCAACCTGGCAACGCTGTCGCGTGCACTTCATGCGAAACGCCATGGCCCACGTCGGCAAAGGTCAGCGCACCATGGTCGCGGCGCTGCTACGTACGGTTTTCGCCCAAGACAGCCGTGCCGAATGCCATCAGCAATGGCGTTTGGTCGCTGATCAGCTGCGCGAAAAATATCCCAAGATCGCGACGCTCATGGATGGCTGTGAGGATGAAGTATTGGCGCACATGGCATTTCCAAAGGCACACCGCCAGCAGTTGCACAGCACCAACCCACTCGAACGGCTCAACGCCGAGATCAAACGCCGCACCGATGTTGTAGGGATTTTTCCCAACGATCCGGCCATCACGCGTCTGGTAGGCGCAATGCTGCTGGAGCAGAACGACGAGTGGTGCCTGCAACGACGTTACATGCAGTTGGAGGCCTTTGAAGCAGTCAGCGATAATCCACAGGCCAAGCTGTCGGCCGTGATCAACTAAACGGCAAACTCAGTGGCCAGAGCCATGATGAGTTACACCACTTCCCGGGACACGATCAAGGATAGGCCGATAGCCATTCATTCAGCATCATCGGTGTCCCGAACACTGAGTCAGTCGTGCAGGTTGTAGCGGATGAAGACTTCGCGCGAGGGAAGAGATCTATGGGTTTTCACCGGTGGCAGCCAACCCGATCCTGACATAGGCCTGTTTGGTAATTCGGCTACATGCTTTTGAAGACGGCTCACGCAGCTAAGATGCGCTATCGGATACGAAGCTTGAGCCCGCGGTTGATCGTATGGCTACGTCGGGAGCAGGAGGAGTGATCCAGTGAAGCACGAGTGCAGTCAGGAGGCTTGCGATGATGTTAACTGAGATTGTGACGAGAGCATTGCGCATTTTGGAACGTCCGCTTTTGAAGTGGACCGCCACTCAATGCGCATAAATGGTGAGTCACCACCACCTACAGAAAAAATGTCCCACCCCAGAATGGGAATTCGCATTCGGGGCGATCCACGATTACTTTCGTGCCACAAGCTGCCTACAGCGTTATCAGGTGGTCAACCAGGATTCAACTACCTCAGCGCCGTACTCTGCCTTCCAGGCCTTCAGCATGCGCTGGTTACCTCCCTTCGCCTGAACGATTTCTCCGCTATGCGGGTTCTTGTAGGTTTTCACTACACGTGCTTTCCGTGCAGGTTTTTGTGCAATAGATCCGGAATCTACAGACTGCGGATCAAGAATTTGGATTACGTGACGCAGGCTGTAGCCGTACTCGTTGAGCAGGCTCCGGAGCTTCGTTTCGAATTCCATTTCCTGCTTCAGGGCGGAATCATTTTTCAGTGCTTCCAGCTCGGCGAGCTGCGCGGCGAGCTGTTGTTCGAGAAGGCGAAATTCAGCGAGACGGGACATGAGATTCTCCAAGAAGTAGTCTGCCATTTTAGCAATCAAGATAGAAAGCGTGCTAAGTATCTTGAGGCGTGGCCAGTCCTACAATGCAAAATCCAGTGTCCCTAATGGCGCTAGGACCATTGCTTCGCGCCTTTAGCCGTTCGTGATCAGCTCTAGTGCGGTGTTTTGCGTGTGTCCGGGAACGCCGTTGCAAGGTCCATGCGTTCAGCTTCTTGGGTGATTTGAGCGAGTAACTCTGCCACTGATCGGTTCTCCTTAAGGGCATAGCTCCCCACTAGTAGCGTGATTGGATGAATTCCCAGCACTGGTGCGATGGTGTCCATTTTTTCGATCGTCGGGACGTATCGTCCCCTTTCCAGCGTGCTGATGTAGGTACGACTGCTCACTGTCGCGAAGTCTTCTTGGGTCAGCTTTTGCTTGACTCTCATCCACTTCAGAACCCGACCGAATGCCTGTCTCAATTCCACTTTGCATCTTCCGCAAAAGGAAAGATGAGGCGCCCATGAACAGTATATGACTACAATGTATGCTGTTCATTTGAGAGGGAGTCATGATGTTTATCACCAACCGATGGGCAGAGGTAGATCGCTCCTACGCCTGGCTGGCTGAGGATCAGCAGGCTTGGCATTTCGTGGAACAGCGGCTGTCATCGCCATGGATTCACATCACGGTGACGAGGGAGCGGGGAGAGGACACGTGTGTGGAGGTCTTCTTTCTGGAGGACATGCGGGGGCTGGAGCAGTTCACGCGGTTAACCCTGGACGGTGCCGTTGAGTTGTCCCTTCAGATTGTTACTCCCGGGTGGATGAACGGTAGCGGCGGGTGGACGATGGAGCATTGGAGGCCATTCATGAAAGCGATGATCGCTTGTACAGGTGTTACACCATTCAAGGCGGCCATCGGTATTACCAGCCTAATAGCTCCGAGTGCCGTCAGTATGGCTTCTGCAAGGAGCTTTACAGTCGAGGATAGCGGGTAAGTCAGCCCGTGGCATCTTCGAAGTATCGTCTCGGGTCAATTGCATCCTCGGTCATTAGCTGAGCGGCTTTGACGATCGTCTGAATTAACCGATTGTTCTCTATCTGTGCTTTTTGTAGCTGTGCTTCGAGAGCATAAATTCTCGCATTACTATTTTTACGCCCGACCTTTTTGAAATCTTTAAGATGGGTCTGAGTGGCCGTATATAAAGATCGAATTTCCTCATCTCTCCAGAGTGTTTGACGGCTTACACCCGCTTGCTGGGCAAGGCCATTTTGGGTGAGCGGTCCCTGACCCCGTCCGGCCTCATATTCGGCGAGAATGGACCGCACGTTGTCCTTCCATTTTTTTTGCTGTTTCATGATGAAGCCTTCTTAGGTTTTGAGTAAGCTTCTAAGGCCGTTTTGCAGCTTGTAACCATTTCCATCACAAACAGAACGTGCTGATCGAAAGTATGAGTATTATCAAGTTCAGCCTCAATACTAGACGTGATGGCAGTTTGGTTGTCAAAAATCGCCTTCAAAATTTTGGGTATACGGATTTAATGGTTGATGGGGCACCTTTACCCCACCAACCTGATACCATTATCAGATGGTTGATAGATCGACTCCGTAGTTGAGTTCCTCTGCGAAGTCCGGCAGTCCGTAACCGATGGTTTTCTTGTAGAAAGGAGAGACCTTCGCAGTCGGTGCCTTCTTCTTGTGCTTCGTGGTGTAGAGCATTCGTGCCCGCATCACCTCGAAGGAGTAACCGCGCCCTTCACGGTTCTTGTCCTTGGCCAGTCGGTTGATGGACTCCGTGTAAGCGTTGGTGACGGGCATGTCCGTCTCGAAGTAGGTCATGGTCTCTTCGCGCCAGTTTCCCACTGCCCTGACCAGATCGCTCCAGACTTCCTTTTGGCCCTTCGGGATGGTGGCTATCCACTCGTCCAGGGCGGCTTCTGCCTGGAGCCGTGTGGTGGCGTCCCAGATGCCGTAGAAGCGCTCCTTGTGCTCGTAGGCGGCCAGCAGTTGCGGGAACGCGCCTGTCCAGGTCTCCATGATGAGGCGCTCCCGGTCTGAGACTTCGTGAGCGCGTTTCAGCAGGATTTTCCGGTCTCCCTTGAGAGTCCGGCTCTGGGACGGTTTCAGCTCCTTTCTGAGGCCCTTGCGCACTCTCTCTAGGGCATCGTTGGCCATGCGCACCACATGGAACTTATCGACCACGATACGGGCCTGGGGCAGCACAGCCTTGACCGCTGCCCGGTAGGGGTTCCACATGTCCATGCTGACGATCTCGACCTTCTGCCGGTCTTTCAGCTTCATCAGGTAGTTGGTCACCACGTCCTGGCGGCGGGTGGCCAGCAGGTCGAGCAGGGTTCGCTCCTCAATGTTGGTCAGAATGCAGCGGTAGCGCTTGTTCAGGTATAGCTCGTCAATGCCCAGGATGCGGGGCGTCTCGAAGCGGTGCCAGCGCCCCAGGAACTCGGCGCGGGCGTTGAAGATGTCGCGCACCGTCTTCTCGTCCAGGCCGGTCTGTGCCGCCACAAAGGTGTAGGGGTGGTTGAAGGATTCCTTCTCCACGTACTCATGCAGCCGCAGTGTCATACGGAATCCGTCCACCATCTCCGGTAGCTGGGGCCTGAATGTTGTCTTGCAGGCCCGGCAGGTGTATCGGCGGCGGACCACCCAGAGAGTGACCCGCTTGCCGTGGATGGGCAGATCACGATAGGGAACGTCACGCTTGCCGAACCGCACGAACTCACCCTGCACGCCGCACCCCTCGCAGGCTACTGGTGTAGGTGCTTCAAGCCGAAAATGTATGTCTTCATTCTGCTCATCAGAATCCACCAACTGGTACCCAGGAAGGCTTAACGAATTAATCATCTCCCGCCTTGATCAGAAAAACAGGTAGGTGGCGTAACCGGCAATCATCGCCATAGCAAAAATGACTGCTAAAAACGCCGCTAAAAGCTTCAGCGTGAACAAAGAGCGCAACAGAATGAGCTCAGTCAGGCTGGCTCCGGCACTGCCGATGATCAACGCTAGCACCGTCCCGGCACCCACGCCTTTGGCCATCAGAGCCGCTGCCAGAGGTATGACGGCTTCAGCGCGAATATACAACGGCACGCCGATGACAGCGGCAACTGGAATGGCAAAGGGATTATCTGGGCCTGCATACTGCTCCAATAAGTCAGTGGGCATGAAACCATAGATCACGCTGCCAATCGCAATACCGATGAGCAGGTAAGGCAACACATCGATAAAGTCCGACCAAGCTTCCCGCCACACACCACTGTACTTCCCTTCTTTCTTAACCGTGACAGTGGGTTGACTGTCACAGCATTCGCTAGACGTAGAGACTGTTGTCTTCCTATCAGCCCCGCAAGAAGCCGTCTTCGGAGTGGTGTCGCAGCTGTTGGTGCCGCAACTCGATGCGGTCGATGTAGCACTGCACGGGCTTGCTGATGAACTACATCCACTGCTCTCTTGTGTCGCCGTCCGGCGCACATAACGCTCGAAGCCAAGCGTGTGAAGCAGCCATCCGGCACCTACCGCGACCACCAAAGCGGCGAGCACATAGATAGCAGTAAGTGTCCATCCAAACGTGGCAACCAGCAGGCCGACGACGATAGGATTCAGCAACGGAGATGAGAAAAGAAACACCATCATCGGCCCAAAACCGGCCCGTGCCCGAATCAACCCTTTCAACATGGGGATAGTCGAGCAACTACAGAAGGGCGTTATAGCTCCTAAACCAGCAGCAAGAAAATAGCCTCGCTTCCCACTGGAAGTCAGTAACGCTTCCACCTTGGATGGTGGGATGTGACGTTGAAGAACTCCGACCAGCAAGCTAATGCCAATGAATAAAACCGATAGCTCGATAGCGAGAAAGGCGAACATGCCTAGAGCGTCTTGGAGTTGAGATGACATTCAATATTACTCCTATATTTCTAGTATTGTCGAAATGATGTACGCAGCCTACTTGCGTTTATCCGACCTGTCAACTATAATTCTAGAAACATCGAATTATTGGGGCGTGCTATGGATCACGAAAAGGTTGCAGCCAGCTTAGCTGAGCTAGGGAATAGTCACCGACTGTCCGTGTTCCGCTTTCTGGTCAAAGCTGGCCATGATGGGGCTTCGGTCGGAGATATCCAGAAGGGGCTGGGTATTCCTGCTTCGACGCTATCACATCACCTTGCGCGCATGGCCAAGGTAGGGCTGATCCGGCAGGAGAAACATAGCCGCACGATTGTCTGTATACCCGAGTATGGGCACCTAGAGAATTTGATCGGTTTCTTACAAGAGGAATGTTGTGCAGGTGTCCGGATTGCGCATGAACCAGAACCGCTTTGACGCTTGCCCAGCTCTCGCTGTCCTCCCTAGTCAGCATCGCTATGAAGACTCAGGCGAAGGTGGAAACAGAAAATTGGCAGTAGAGTAGGCTGAAGAGGATCAATCAGATAATCCGCTGAGAAAGATTTTCTTCTTTACATCTTTGGCATTTTATCAACCAGAAATTCCGGATACCCAAAATTTTCTCGTACTCGCTGAGTAAGCTCTCGATAGCGGCCTTTGCTTCCTGATCATCAGGGTTCAGGTGAAAGGATTTACATCCAGAATCCGTACCGAAGCCTCTGATACACATGAGGCCCCTGTCGCACGGACTGATATAGAGTTCACGTGTACACCCACCCCAAGGCGTTAGGTTGAGAATGCTGAGCTTCTCGATGATCATCTCTTCGATTTGGTCGTCAGCGATTGACTCCTCCCGCCATCGGATTACTAGCCTGCCCAAAAAATCTTGGGGAGGGTCTACGGCCAAGTATAAAGACCTCACATATTCTGCTCGCTCTTTAGCAGTACGATAGTCATATTGACGACTTTGGCGTGGGGTTCGCCCCATCCATAGGTCCACAGCTGTTTCAGAGGGACCAGCACGAAGAATCGCAGTGGTAACCCAACGACGGATTTGATGAGGAGTGATAGAAAAGTGTTCACCGTCTAGCCGTCGCAGATCAAGGCGCTGAAAGATTGTTTTCTTTGAGGAATTCAAAGAGAGATAGTTGTAGAGGTCGGCTCTAAGTAGGGGGCGAGGGATGATCCCTAGCTCAGATATGGAGTCAAACTGGTTTTCCCAAATCACAATTAAGTTGTCACTCAGTTTGCTAGGATAACCTTTGGCAGTGTACTTCGCATGATAAGGTGCATCATCTCCATCGGCGGGCATCGCAAATTGTTCGTCAAAATGGCGTCTCAGGTGAAATCTGTATTTGTCTTCTAGGATATGTTTGAACAGTCTGGTATCTATGACCAGAGATGGAACTCCCGCCCCGGTTCCTCTTTGAGATAGCATGATTTCTCTGATGCTTGCCCACTCATTTCGGATGTCGATGAGTTGAAAAATTGAAGGTTTGTTGCCAGGCTTGAAAAGCCCGTCGTGAACCATTCCTTTGAGAAAAGTGCGCAGGAGATCAACAAACCACTTGCTCTTTTTTACTGATGCTTCAGAAGAGTTTGTGTGTTTTGCAATGTCAATGACAGATACGCTATAGCAGTGCTTTTTGTACTCATTTAGAAAGTTTGACCAATCCCATTTTTGCATTCGCTCATCTATCCAAACCGCGATTCGAGCGGCCGTTATTCTGGGAAGCTCAACGCTGCAACTGTAAAATCGCCCGCCGCTGTAGAGTTCTTTGGGGATATTGGGAAACACTTACATATCTCCTCGACAAAATAGTGATGCTCTACGGACAGACCCAGAGATGAGAGTTGATCTACTGCGCCGGGATCTAAAGGGTGGTTTGCGCGATAGGCTGCGAGTGATTTATCTATAAATGAGAAACCATCGGCTTCAATATCAAGAGCGCGCTCTCTAGCATCCTGGCTGGCAGCCAGTAAGTACTCGTACGCTTCGGTGAGTGGTGCGCTCCATAGGTCTGCGACGGGGACGGCGTTGGGGATGCAGTTTTTTTCTACAGGCACTCGTACGAACGTCGTGTGAGTGTTGGGATCCTCGAAAAGGCAATTCTTTGGAAGATTCGCGATCTCACCAACTCTCAAACCGAGCGCCATTCCAAAGCAGGTAGCCTCAAGTCGAATTCTATCGAAGCCCGCAGTTGGCTCCAGATGTGGGTTCTGCTTGATCAACCACCTGGCTTGTGCAATCCCTTTGTGCAAGTCAGAAGTGTATAGATTTTCTTCTCTTTGCTGAAACTCTGGTGATGTGAGTTCAAGCGCACTATGAGTCGGGTTGGGGATCCCAGTTTGCCATTTGATAAACCTATCGATGAATCGCAGCAGTACTCCATCGACCATTGCGCTAAGTTGGTTGAGGAAGTCAACAAATGCCTTAAGGGCATTTGCTCTATGGTAAATGGTAGAGTCTGAACGTCCATGCCTGATCGAGTCTACGGTGCGGTCGAAGACTTTGCGCGTTATGTCGCTCCACTCAATGTTCTCGCTATCCATTACTGCGGATAGATGCCTAATCGAGGCCATTCTGCCGATGATCAGCTCTGCTGACGGATGTGCCAGAATCTCTTTGACTATAAAGCAGCGCGCGAGCTTGCCAATCACCAACGGGAGAGGGGGTTGGTCTTGATTTCGCCTGTTGAGAGGATCGAGTGATGTGAAGGGAATATTACTCGATCGATACTGCCATACCTTGCCCTCGAAATTTCCTGCTACTAATCCGTTGGATTTGAGGTCATTAAATTGTTGCTCTGCATGTTTGTATCGGTCTTCTAAGACCATCATTGATATGCTCATTCTTTCAACTCCTTCACGGCGATGATTACTGACTTGGCGCCGTGAATTGCTGCCTCGACCTGTTGGGCCATAGCGCCAGTGGAATTGCTCCCGAGCATCTGTTGGAATTTAGTAATGCCTGCTAAAGCCCCTTGATGATTAGCATGACGGCTAGGTCTGAATTTGGGACATGCATAGCAAGTGACCGTCGGGTGGTAAGGGCACGGTTCTTTAGAGTTGCATGATCCTAGTCCGCTTATTGGTCTTAGCGAAGATCTGTCAGAAATTTCTTCCGCAAATTTCCCGCACCACATTTGCACAGCGGCATTGATCTCCGGGCTTGCCATGTGAGTCGTATTTATAAACTCTTGCAGCTCAAGGTTGTAGTTGAAGTAGTGCTTTATAGAGTTCAGGTTCGAATGATCTAAAGCTTCAGCGACTTCTTCAGGGGATGCACCGGAAAGAACCATTGAGGTAGCCTTGGTCCTGCGCAGTCGGTACGCTGTGATCCGCATGAAGGGCTCTGCTTTTTGTATGGTCCGATGAGGGTCTGGTAACTGGAGTATCCAGGTCAGAGATGTTAGCGCATAACTTATTCTATGGTTATCGAGATGTAACGTGAACGGTGTCAGCTTGGGGTTGGTTAGGAAGCGTAAAAGGCGGTTTTCGGTTTTGTACGCCGAGGGAAACAACGGTGTAGGAAGCACTGGAGTGCTTATTCCATGCCTGTCACATATTGCGTTAATGTCCTTCAATGCGGCATGGCATTGGGTCTCAGCTAAAGTGCGCTGAAGTTCTACTGCCTCTGCAGTATCGTTGGCGATGTAACGTTTTACCAGGTTGCTCGGATGCCTCCTGAGCCTTGAGCGTCTAATTCCTTTAACACTCGGCACTTTTACAAAGGGGCCGCCCTCATCAATTCCGAAGTCAGTAACCTGCATTAAGGCCAACTGTATAGGGCGAAGAGCCCAGTCGCGACAGAGTAAAAAAAGCGTGCGTTGGGCATGAGTGATGAGCGGATTGTTGGCAAGCTTCATCTCAATGTTCGCGAGTTGTACCCGAGTGAAAGGGCCAAAGTCATCATCTCGCATCGTGACCAAATGCTTGTTATCAAGCGTCTTTACTTTAAGGTGAGAAAGTTCAAGTCCGTCATGTTCGTTGAAGCCTGAGACCTCTTCGTCCAAGCACCATCGATAAAATGCCCGAAGAGCAACTAAATCCTCGTAGCAGTTTGCTGCTTTTAATCGGGTGCATTCACGAACAGCAAATGTCGATAATTTTTTGCCAATAGTATCCGCCTCATTCCCGAGAATTTATGCGGGGCCAGAAGCCGCTGAACGACAATCAGAGGCCTAAGGTCAATGTGGGTTTGGATTCTGTCGACGAACCACCCTCTGAGTAGCCACTCAACAAACAAATTGGAATGTAGCGGCATGCTCCACGCAATACTCATCGGGGCACACCCGACAATTTCCACCGTTAACTTTTCAATCCATGCGTCATCGTTGTGAATGGTTATTGTCTGGCCAAAGGTAGATTTATCTGCGAAAGGAAATGCATCAGTCTCTATGCCGAAGCGAAATTCAATCTCGGTTACAAGTTCGGCAGGCGAAAATTTAATCATCTTCATTGCCTCGATAAACTGAGCTGTCGGAGTTCCTGATGATTTCGCCGAGCCGGTCAGATATGGCTTGCCGAGAGTAGCGCTGAACACTTTCGCTGCTCGGACTCCATCCGCCCAGATACGCCAGGGCATCTTTTACATTAATGCTGGGGACGCCGCTTTTTTCAAATTTTTTGCGAGCTATATTCGCTCCTGTTGCCCTCAATCCGTGCGGATGGATCCGTGTTGAAAATTTTGGCAGGCCGAGGCTGGCGGCAACCGTACGAAGAATGGTGTTTACGGTTCGCGCAGATAGCCGCCTTCCATCACGGGAGCTCACGAATAGGGCTGTACACGGTCTTTTTGGTTTGATCAGTTTAGGGCGATGATCGGAAATGTATTCGTTCAGAACTGCGGCTACCGATACGGTTATGGGGACTATCCGACCGCGCGTCTTGAGACTAGCCCCGTCCTGTCTCCGCTCCCTGTTGATATCGCTGGGGCGCTTGATGCGTATTGTGGGTGAGGGGCCAAGGTCAACGTCGTCGAGTTCTATGAGAACCACTTCGCCACGCCTGGCAAGTGTTTCAAGCATTACCAAGAACAGACAGTAATTGCGTGCCTGTATCTGCTTACTGTGGAATGGGTTCCTAAAGTCATCAGGACAGAGCACCCCTTTGAATAAGGCTTGTCCCCCGGAGTCAAGTGGCGTTGCAGGTAGCGGCGGTTCTGATTGATATGCAATCTTGGTGATTTTCTTTTGAAGATTTCGCAGATTCTTGGCTTTGTTTTTTTGGTATCCGGAATTTCTGGTTGATAAAATGCCAAAGATGTAAAGAAGAAAATCTTTCTCAGCGGATTATCTGATTGATCCTCTTCAGCCTACTCTACTGCCAATTTTCTGTTTCCACCTTCGCCTGAGTCTTCATAGCGATGCTGACTAGGGAGGACAGCGAGAGCTGGGCAAGCGTCAAAGCGGTTCTGGTTCATGCGCAATCCGGACACCTGCACAACATTCCTCTTGTAAGAAACCGATCAAATTCTCTAGGTGCCCATACTCGGGTATACAGACAATCGTGCGGCTATGTTTCTCCTGCCGGATCAGCCCTACCTTGGCCATGCGCGCAAGGTGATGTGATAGCGTCGAAGCAGGAATACCCAGCCCCTTCTGGATATCTCCGACCGAAGCCCCATCATGGCCAGCTTTGACCAGAAAGCGGAACACGGACAGTCGGTGACTATTCCCTAGCTCAGCTAAGCTGGCTGCAACCTTTTCGTGATCCATAGCACGCCCCAATAATTCGATGTTTCTAGAATTATAGTTGACAGGTCGGATAAACGCAAGTAGGCTGCGTACATCATTTCGACAATACTAGAAATATAGGAGTAATATTGAATGTCATCTCAACTCCAAGACGCTCTAGGCATGTTCGCCTTTCTCGCTATCGAGCTATCGGTTTTATTCATTGGCATTAGCTTGCTGGTCGGAGTTCTTCAACGTCACATCCCACCATCCAAGGTGGAAGCGTTACTGACTTCCAGTGGGAAGCGAGGCTATTTTCTTGCTGCTGGTTTAGGAGCTATAACGCCCTTCTGTAGTTGCTCGACTATCCCCATGTTGAAAGGGTTGATTCGGGCACGGGCCGGTTTTGGGCCGATGATGGTGTTTCTTTTCTCATCTCCGTTGCTGAATCCTATCGTCGTCGGCCTGCTGGTTGCCACGTTTGGATGGACACTTACTGCTATCTATGTGCTCGCCGCTTTGGTGGTCGCGGTAGGTGCCGGATGGCTGCTTCACACGCTTGGCTTCGAGCGTTATGTGCGCCGGACGGCGACACAAGAGAGCAGTGGATGTAGTTCATCAGCAAGCCCGTGCAGTGCTACATCGACCGCATCGAGTTGCGGCACCAACAGCTGCGACACCACTCCGAAGACGGCTTCTTGCGGGGCTGATAGGAAGACAACAGTCTCTACGTCTAGCGAATGCTGTGACAGTCAACCCACTGTCACGGTTAAGAAAGAAGGGAAGTACAGTGGTGTGTGGCGGGAAGCTTGGTCGGACTTTATCGATGTGTTGCCTTACCTGCTCATCGGTATTGCGATTGGCAGCGTGATCTATGGTTTCATGCCCACTGACTTATTGGAGCAGTATGCAGGCCCAGATAATCCCTTTGCCATTCCAGTTGCCGCTGTCATCGGCGTGCCGTTGTATATTCGCGCTGAAGCCGTCATACCTCTGGCAGCGGCTCTGATGGCCAAAGGCGTGGGTGCCGGGACGGTGCTAGCGTTGATCATCGGCAGTGCCGGAGCCAGCCTGACTGAGCTCATTCTGTTGCGCTCTTTGTTCACGCTGAAGCTTTTAGCGGCGTTTTTAGCAGTCATTTTTGCTATGGCGATGATTGCCGGTTACGCCACCTACCTGTTTTTCTGATCAAGGCGGGAGATGATTAATTCGTTAAGCCTTCCTGGGTACCAGTTGGTGGATTCTGATGAGCAGAATGAAGACATACATTTTCGGCTTGAAGCACCTACACCAGTAGCCTGCGAGGGGTGCGGCGTGCAGGGTGAGTTCGTGCGGTTCGGCAAGCGTGACGTTCCCTATCGTGATCTGCCCATCCACGGCAAGCGGGTCACTCTCTGGGTGGTCCGCCGCCGATACACCTGCCGGGCCTGCAAGACAACATTCAGGCCCCAGCTACCGGAGATGGTGGACGGATTCCGTATGACACTGCGGCTGCATGAGTACGTGGAGAAGGAATCCTTCAACCACCCCTACACCTTTGTGGCGGCACAGACCGGCCTGGACGAGAAGACGGTGCGCGACATCTTCAACGCCCGCGCCGAGTTCCTGGGGCGCTGGCACCGCTTCGAGACGCCCCGCATCCTGGGCATTGACGAGCTATACCTGAACAAGCGCTACCGCTGCATTCTGACCAACATTGAGGAGCGAACCCTGCTCGACCTGCTGGCCACCCGCCGCCAGGACGTGGTGACCAACTACCTGATGAAGCTGAAAGACCGGCAGAAGGTCGAGATCGTCAGCATGGACATGTGGAACCCCTACCGGGCAGCGGTCAAGGCTGTGCTGCCCCAGGCCCGTATCGTGGTCGATAAGTTCCATGTGGTGCGCATGGCCAACGATGCCCTAGAGAGAGTGCGCAAGGGCCTCAGAAAGGAGCTGAAACCGTCCCAGAGCCGGACTCTCAAGGGAGACCGGAAAATCCTGCTGAAACGCGCTCACGAAGTCTCAGACCGGGAGCGCCTCATCATGGAGACCTGGACAGGCGCGTTCCCGCAACTGCTGGCCGCCTACGAGCACAAGGAGCGCTTCTACGGCATCTGGGACGCCACCACACGGCTCCAGGCAGAAGCCGCCCTGGACGAGTGGATAGCCACCATCCCGAAGGGCCAAAAGGAAGTCTGGAGCGATCTGGTCAGGGCAGTGGGAAACTGGCGCGAAGAGACCATGACCTACTTCGAGACGGACATGCCCGTCACCAACGCTTACACGGAGTCCATCAACCGACTGGCCAAGGACAAGAACCGTGAAGGGCGCGGTTACTCCTTCGAGGTGATGCGGGCACGAATGCTCTACACCACGAAGCACAAGAAGAAGGCACCGACTGCGAAGGTCTCTCCTTTCTACAAGAAAACCATCGGTTACGGACTGCCGGACTTCGCAGAGGAACTCAACTACGGAGTCGATCTATCAACCATCTGATAATGGTATCAGGTTGGTGGGGTAAAGGTGCCCCATCAACCATTAAATCCGTATACCCGTTTTTTTCCGCTTGGCTTTGCTCAAGTAGACCTAGTCGATTGAGCTCAACGTAGTGCTCGAAGGAGAAATCTATGAATGATTTGACAGCTTCGAGTCGTCGGGTGCATGTCGATTGGCTCGCACCCGTACCGCGTTTGGTGGAGCAGAGGCGTTCGGCCAGCGATGTCAGTTCGGCTGAGCTGAACACCGCTAGCCGCTCAAGCTTCGCTTCCAGTGGAGAACCTCGGCTAAGAGCCCACTCGTACGCGATAGCGATGTCACGTAGGTAATTTTCGACGGTATTGAGACGCGATCTGTGGAGCAAATCCTCTGCCCAGAGGTTTGCTAGGATCACTGGAACCCCCTGCACCAGCAGGTATGGCCTGAGGCCGCTGGAGGCAGTGCGGATCATTCGGATTTCGCAGAAAGGGACGTCTGGCATCGGTAGCTCCAGATCTGCAACGTTTCCGAACATATACCATAAGAATTGATGGTTTACTTCTACGCGCGACAGAACCGGATTGCGGAGGCAGTCGCTTTCGCCGAGATGATGGTCAATTGCGTTATTGACGACACCCGTACCCTACCGCTAGAACCCCCGCGATGGGCGTCGGCATTAACAACTTCTACATCGGTGGAGCATTAATGGACGAGCTTCGAATTCTGATTGCCAGGCTAGGCTGGCCGTCTACAACTGCCAGATGGTGGGCTATGCAAGAGCTGGCCGCGTGCTTGGGGAGATCAACAGCGGAAGCTGAGGCAGCATTGATCCAGCTATTGAAATCCTGTCGGCTGGAGGCAGAAGTAATCGAGATCCTCTGCATATTCTGGATTGCAGCAAGAAGCAATGGTTACAAGGCGCCTGCGCAACTTGGCGAAAGTATCCAGCGATCATCCATTCTTGCGGACTTACTTCTGGACAGTCTAGGTGTTTGCAAACCCCTTGGAGATTCGAACCTAATTGAGGTGCCGGTCGACTTCGATATCCCCCAAGATTTTGAGGATGTACAAGGTTCTGATTTGCCGCGGATATTCAGAACTACAATGATTAATCTTGAATACCAAACTGGCCTGCCGTTTCTTCAACAAATGGCGTTTGAGTGGACGTTAAACCACTCTGTGTACCCAGAGGCACCATTCCAAGGAAACCTCGGGCACTTCATCCGCCCACTAGGAGAGGGGTTTGTAGGGCACCTTTCTTCGCGTACAGCACTTCGCTCCATCTCCGCCTATCTCCGAACTATTGCGGTCGCGACTGAGTGTTGGGGAATACCCATGCCATCCGCAGTGGATAGAGCTTTGCTGGCATTACCAATCCATCCGACATTAGCCTTTCTCACCCCGCAACGGCCACAGTGGTTTCCTCAGGCGACAGACTTTGAGGGCGACAGTGCATTGATTCAAGCGTCTTTACAAGAAATGCTTATGCAGGTCAAAGCAGAAGAAGGTGGCGAGCTGATCGCTTTCGCCTCTCCTATAGTGATATCGAGGGAGCGGTGCGTAGAGGTCTCTTGTGTTCGATGGTCACAGGCTGTTGGCAGCAGTATTGCGGATGAGGACTTGGCTTTACATCTAGATGATTATTGGCATTACCGACCAGGAATTCGTAGCTCCGCTCTTGAGCCCTTGGGTGTGTCGACCTTGTTGTCGCTTCCCGGTGGCTTCAACAGTATCCTTGACGGCGAAAGCAAAGCATGGCCGCTTTCAGCGCCGCTCGACTTCGATCGTATCGGATACCTTCAACACGATTTGTACCCCGAGCGCTTGATGATGCCGACACTGCCAGGCAAAGACGGGGCAGAACTTTCACCCCATCATGGCAGGTTGGTGATCAAGGATCGTGAGCAAGTGGTTGCGAGTCTCTGTTATTGGAACGCTGGATGGGGAGTGGCACGACCTACGCAGTTTGGTGGTCACTGTGGTTCAGCTCTGATTTCCCGAGGAACTTCGTATCGCGAAGGCGCTATTTTTGAAACTCCGGGAGTGCGGTCAATCTACTTATGGAAGGTCAGAACTCTGAGCCGCCACAACAGCTTTGGCAGCTTCGATGAAACCATAACGATGGGTGCATTGTTCGTTTGATATGGAGGTATTTTTGTGAGCACGCGTTCGTCACTAAATCGAGGCGTTAAAAGGTCCAGATCGATGCGTACGATAATGATGATGTGAAGCTGAATTATGGTAAACGTCCTGCCAAGTTACCTTCCGTATTCCAGTATTAAAGGCGATGGTGCCCGCGTATTTTCAAGTGGACGCTATTACCCTTAACCACGCGAGGTGTGTTGGGCAAGCACTATTTCATATCCCACCGCTTGCGAATTGCAGAGAGTATCTACCGGCTCCCGGCATCGCCGAAATAATCATTCTTTGCGACCAGGCCGAGATTATCGGTGAGATCCTGGCCATCTTCGCTGAACAGATGTTGAGTTCGCCGTTCCTGCTTGAGGTAAGCCAATGTTTGGAAGAAGCAATCCTCACACAGGTGCAGCTCATAGCGCTCCCCATCATGGGCAGTGCCATAGCCCCAATGTGCTTGTAGGGTGCCGAACTGATGCCCGCCAGTATCCAAGCGGGTGGAGCAACGGCATACATCGCACACGACGTCTGTAACGGTCTCGACCTCAGCTCTTCCGGTTATTTTCATCGCTGACTCCTACAAATGCCCCTGACTTTCGCTTTCAGCATACAGCCTCCAGGACGGAGCGTAGGCTAGCCGAAGCATTTCAAGACGTTCACCGACTTAACGTAGTTGTAGTCACTCAGTAAGCGTACGGGGAATACGCCTTGCGTAGATCAGCCAGGCATCCTGGGAAATTGCACCTCTCTTGACCAAGCGTTTGCATTGCACTTGACCACCTGTTGGCATCGGATTTGACCAGCCAATTGCATTGGATCTGACCACTCAAAGCACGGCGTAACTGAATAGCTACAAAAACGATGTGGGCGGCATCATCTGCGGCGTGCCATCAATGATGCACATCCAGCCCCAGGTTTTGAGTGCTGGCGTCTTGTTGAACTCTTTCACCAAATCGGCGGCGATCTGCCCTATGTCGATCTGCAGTGCGAACTGCGGCCGCATCGCGTGCATAACATCTACCCCCACATCGCCGGCCAGAAGTTCGCACATCGGTCTGGTGCGTAGCTTCCAAGGAGTTCTTTCCGCGTCGTTCCGGATGCTGAAAGACCATGGTGTCCAGATGGGCCGACGCGCGGCAGTTGGTCGAAGAACGCCAGTGAGCCTGCGCCCAGGGTTGCCGTGAAGGCAGCCGGCAAGCTGAACTTCACCACAACCGACCAATCAGTCTGCTGGGCCATCAGCCCGAGCTTAAAAAGATTGTTGGCGAAGTGCACCACGGCGGTGGCCGCAATAGCGAGCTGCAAGGGGAAGAAAAGGGCAAATACTGGCATCAGCGCTGTCCCTTGACCGAAGCCAGAGAGCAACGTCAGCCCTGAAGCCAGCAGTGCCGCAAAGCCGATCAGAATGAGTTCCATGATGGTCGACCTCAATTATCGATTTACGCTATCGTACATCGATAATTTCATCCAACCCTGTCACAGATCAAGTAATGACCATGACTGAGATCACCAAGACTGACCGTAGCCCTTGGGCTGTTTTTTTGATCTTCCTCTGCTTGGGGCTCACCTCCTTCGGCGGCCCAATCGCACACCTGGGCTATTTCCGCGATGAGTTCGTGGTGCGTCGACAATGGTTGAGCGAGCGCAGCTATGCGGATCTTGTCGCCCTTTGCCAGTTTCTGCCAGGGCCGGCCAGCAGCCAGGTCGGTATCGCGCTCGGTCTGTCGCGCTCTGGCTATCGCGGCGCGCTGGCCGCGTGGCTGGGCTTCACCTTGCCCTCCGCAATTGCCCTGATCCTCTTCGCACTCGGCATCGCCAGTTATGGTGATGCCATGCCTGCTGGCGTGCTGCACGGTTTGAAGGTGGTGGCCGTGGCAGTGGTCGCCCAGGCGGTCTGGGGCATGGCGCGCAATCTGTGTCCCGATGCACCGCGTATTTCCATCATGGCGGCGGCGACCTGCTTCGTGCTGCTCATACCCTCTGCCTGGGGGCAAGTGAGTGTCATCATCCTTGCAGCCATCGTCGGCCTGCTGCTGTTCAAACCGCAACAGGGAGAGGCCCATGATCCACTGCCGATCAGCGTGCGGCGTCGTGTTGGCCTGTTCTGGCTGGCGCTGTTCTTTGCTCTTCTGCTGGGGCTGCCGTTGCTAGCAGCTGTGTTCCCGAATCAGACATTGGCGATGGTGGATGCCTTCTACCGCGCCGGCTCGCTGGTATTCGGTGGCGGGCATGTCGTGCTGCCGCTGTTGCAAGCTGAGGTCGTACCAACAGGCTGGGTCGACAATGATGCATTCCTCGCGGGCTATGGTGCGGCGCAGGCCGTGCCGGGGCCTCTGTTCACCTTTGCAGCCTTTCTCGGCGCCTCGATGAACCAAGCACCAACTGGCTGGCTTGGCGGCCTGATCTGCCTTCTGGCGATCTTTGCGCCGTCTTTCCTGCTGGTGGTGGGTGCCCTGCCGTTCTGGGAACACCTGCGCCGTAACCTGCGCACGCAGGCTGCACTGCTCGGCATCAATGCGGCCGTGGTCGGCCTGCTGCTGGCTGCTCTCTACCAGCCCGTGTGGACGAGTGCGATTCATGGCCCGCAAGACTTCGGCCTGGCCCTTGTGGCACTGGTGGCGTTGATGTTCTGGAAGCTGCCGCCGTGGCTGGTCGTGCTGGGCAGCGGTATCCTAGGCGGGCTGTTGAGCATTGCCCTGTGAGAGGCGGCGAATGACCGACAAAGACCTCTACGGCGGGTTGATCCGCCTGCACATCCTGCACCACGCCGCCGAGGCTCCCATCTTCGGGCTGGCCATCATCGAAGAGTTGCGACACCACGGCTACGAGCTTAGCGCGGGCACGCTGTATCCGATGCTGCACGGTCTGGAAAAGAAAGGTTATCTGCGCTCTCACCATGAGCGTACCGGGCGCCGTGAGCGACGCATGTACGAGATTACCGATGAAGGCCGAGTCGCGTTGGCGGATGCCAAAGTCAAGGTCAGGGAGTTGTTCGGAGAGTTAATCGAAGGGCGCTGATGGCCTTATCCGGAGTGCCTGCGGCCAGCTACTTGCTTTCATGACCGCGTACTGACCGAAAGCAGTGGTCTATTAGCTACGTCCGCTTTTGGCCGATTCTGTTGAAAAAGTCGACCATGGTTTCCGCAGCAGAAAAGTATGCGTCCGAGATTGAAATCTTTACTTTCGGCAGAGGCTTCCGGACTCAGATTTCACGTAGCAGTGTGCAAAAAAGGCGTTTTAACCAGTCAATGACCGGGCTGTTTGGGCGAACCGACTTTTTCAACAGAGTCGGTCGATTTCTGCCGGTCAGGGCGTACCCGTGCGCGGTTCAAATTCGATGCAAACAACTGGTCAAGTCGAGTGCAAACGGGTGGTCAAGTCCATGCAATTACGCAGCATCCACTGATGCGGCAGTAGATGTTCGATCTCACTAGCTTTCTGCGTCGGCAATCGCGTCAGTACATCCTTGAGATATGCGTACGGATCATGCCCGTTCATGCGTGCCGACTGGATCAAACTCATGATCGCTGCCGCTCGTTTGCCACTGCGCAGAGACCCGGCGAACAACCAATTGGAGCGCCCAAGCGCCCATGGTCTGATCGTGTTCTCCACCGGGTTGTTGTCGATGGGTACGGCACCATCATCCAGGTAGCGCATCAGCGCTACCCAGCGTTTCAAGCTGTAATCCAGAGCCTTGGCCGTGGCCGACCCCTCGGGCACGAGGTCGCGCTGAGCCAGCATCCATTCATGTAACTTCTGTGCAATGGGCGCCGCTATTTCTTGGCGTAATCGCCATCGTTCTTCATCGCACATGTCTTTGGCCTGCCGTTCGACTTCGTACAGCCCGCCGATTGAGTGCAGCGCTTGTTCGGCCAACTGGCTTTTGTTCGCTGCATGCAGGTCGAAGAACTTACGGCGGGCATGCGCCATGCAGCCGATTTCGGTGATATCCAGGTCGAAGCTGGCCTTGTAACCCGCGAAGTCATCACAGACCAGCTTGCCGTTCCAGGTGCCCAGGAAGTTGCGCGCATGTTCGCCGGCGCGGCTGGGGCTGAAGTCGTAGACCACCGCCTTGAGGGCCGAGTAAGGCGTCGTGCAATAAGCCCAGACATAAGCTCGATGCGTTTTCTTCTCTCCGGGAGCCAGCATCTGCACCGGAGTTTCATCGGCATGCACGACTCGCTGAGCCAGCACCGCTTCGCGCAGTGCATCCACCAGCGGTTGTAGCTGTACGCCAGTTTGGCCCACCCATTGAGCCAGCGTTGAACGCGGGATCGCCAGGCCTGCACGGCCAAAGATCTTTTCTTGCCGGTACAGCGGCAGATGGTCAGCGAATTTGGCTACCATCACATGCGCCAGTAGGCCTGCGGTCGGGATGCCCTTGTCGATCACCTGGGCCGGCACCGGTGCTTGGATCAGTGTTTCGCACTGGCGGCAGGCCCACTTTCCACGTACATGCTGCTCAACGGTAAACACGCCAGGTGTGTAATCCAGCTTCTCGCTAACGTCTTCGCCGATGCGCTGAAGCTGGCACCCACAGACACACTGGGTGTTCTCTGGCTCGTGACGAATGACGGTACGTGGGAACTGCGGCGGTAGCGGCGCGCGCTTGGGCTTTTGGCGGGGTTCGTCCGACGTTGGGGCGGGACGAAGCGCGTTCAGTTCTGCCTCGATAGCCTCAAGGTCGGTGTTGAGCAAGTCATCCAGCAAGCTGCCTTGCGCTGGGCTGATCTGCTCGCTGCGCTTGGCGAACTTGTGGCGCTTGAGGATGGCAATCTCGTGAGAGAGCTGCTCGATGATCGTCTCGTCACGATGGATTTTTCGCGCCATGGTATCGACCTTCGACAGCAACTGCGCAGCGAGTGCGCGCAGTTGTTCGGGTGTCATTTGGGCGAGATTGGGCGAGGAAGTCATGCCGTGGATTTTACCAAAGCGATCCACCTGCCACAGCTGAAAAGCAAGGCTAAATCACTGTGATTGCGCCGTTAGCGCCAACTCGCTGCCATGGCAAACCGAGCACCAGCGCTTGAAGTTGTTCAGCGTCGAGCCCAACTTCCAAGCCGCGATGAGTGCCAGGCCAGTGAAACTTGCCTTGGTTCAAACGCCTCGCGGCAAGCCAGATGCCCACGCCATCGTGCACCAGCACCTTCATCCGGTTGGCCCGGCGGTTGGCGAACAGATAAGCGCAGTGCGGCTTCGCCGCACCGAACACAGCGACCACGCGGGCCAACGCAGTTTCGGTGCCGGCGCGCATGTCCATGGGCTCGGTGGCTAGCCAGATGGCGTCGATGCGCATCATTGCGAGAGGCTGCGGATAAAACGTGCGCAGCCGTCCGGGTCGGAGATGGGCCATTTTACCGTGATGGATTTGTCGCCCAGCGACAGTGCGATGACCACGGCTTCATCAGCTTGCCGTTTAGGAATCGGTTGCAGCGGTACAAACGCGGGAAGTGGCGCGACGGGTTTATCACGGTAAATCGGCAGCCACTTGCGAATCACGTTGGCATTGATGCCGTGGCTGATGGCGACGCTGGAAACTGAGGCACCGGGTTTCAGGCATTCCTGCACGACCTGGGCCTTAAAGGGTTTGGGATAGGAGCTTCGTTGGCGCATGGAAATCCTAGCGATAAGGGTGATCGCGTCCGCTTAAAATAGGCGGACACCATCGCCCTTAATTCCGGATTTCTGAAGGTGTGTTCTCTGGCCGCTTACGTCACTCATGTTCGCATGGATGGAAATCAGGACGTTGAAGGTCTTTCCCAGGCAGGCAGGGATGAGATGGTGTCCATAACTGCTGTACGTTCGGATTACGCTGCCCGCACCCCTACGTTCGGACTATCGTCGAAGATCATCAGGCTCGGCAGGTGCGCCAGCACCCGGGCGGCAGCGCCCAGTCCGTCGACGAAGCCATCCAGGCACTGCTGTTCGGAGCGGTAACGGCTTGCAAGGCGCGGTTCGAGGGGCGGCATCCGTGTCTCGATCAGCGTCCATGGCACCGGCGACCAGACCAGCAGGTACATGGCCAGCGTCTCGGCGAAGGTCACCAGATGATTGTCGGCATTGCTGCTGGTGAAGATCGGTTTGCGCGTACCGCCGAAAAAACGCTCGCGCAGGGACTGGTTGCTTTTCAGCGCAGGCAGCAGGTCGCCTCGGTGGTAATAGCTGGCGGGATGGCTGTACAGCTCGGTACTGTCGCGGATCACCGCGCCGTCCAGGCATTCCTCGAACAGGCCAAGGCGCTGGATCAGGGCATGGATGGCGCGCAGCATGGGCCCGGCGACGTCATCGGCATAGATCTGGTCGCCGCTCATCATCAGCAAGGCCGGGCGTTCATTGCCCTCATGGGCGGCGGCCAGCAGGCGATCGGCGCAGAGCAGGCCGTCGGCTGCGGGGTGGTGGGGCTTGCGGCATGAACCATGGAGCAATTGATCCAGGCGCGAGCGCACCACCAGGTCCGGACGCGTTGCGCCGGCATACAGCAGGTGTGGCGCCCAGTCGGCAATGCCCTTGCCCTCGACCAGCAGGTCGTAGCCGATCCGCTTGTCGCACGGCAGTGGGATATCCAGCTGGACATCGATCAGGTGAACGAAGGCATGACGGCCTACCGGCAGAATCTGGCAGCGGGTTTCGTCCAGGGGCAAGCGCAGCGGTTCGGGGGTGTCGAGGTGCAGTTCTGCCTGCAACGGTCGCGAGGCGACCAGCCACAGCACCACGCGACGGTCTTCCAGGCGGCGCAGCAGCGGCCCGGCGAGTACCAGCGGCAATGACGGGGAATTGGACATCAGGACGGGCAATCGTCTGCCAGTAGTTGCGAAGGAGGCGGGACTTTCCCCGCTGTCGCCGCTACTGGCAAACCGATATTTGTATCAAGCTTTTGCAGAGAGCAGGGCTTCGAGTTTTTCCTGGTCACGGGCGAACTGGCGAATGCCTTCGGCGAGTTTCTCGGTGGCCATGGCATCTTCGTTGAACGCCCAGCGGAACTGGCTTTCGTTCAGCGCCTGGCGGGGTTCGCCGGCGGCACCCGGCGCCAATCTGCGCTCCAGGTTGCCCTGGTCGTCGCTCAGCTGTTGCAGCAGCTCGGGGCTGATGGTCAGGCGGTCGCAGCCGGCCAGTTGCTCGATCTGGCCGATGTTGCGGAAGCTGGCGCCCATGACCACGGTGTCGTAGCCATTGGCCTTGTAGTAGTTGTAGATGCGGGTCACCGACTGCACGCCGGGATCTTCCGCACCGACATACTCCTTGCCGGTGGACTTCTTGTACCAGTCGTAGATCCGTCCTACGAACGGCGAGATCAGGAACACCCCGGCATCGGCGCAGGCGGCAGCCTGGGCGAAGGAGAACAGCAGGGTCAGGTTGGTCTGGATGCCTTCCTTCTCCAGTACTTCGGCAGCGCGGATACCTTCCCAGGTCGAGGCCAGCTTGATCAGCACGCGGTCGCGACCGACGCCAGCCTGGTCGTACAGTTCGATCAGCTTGCGAGCCTTGCCCAGCAGGGCGGGCTGGTCGAAGGACAGGCGCGCATCCACTTCAGTGGAAATGCGGCCTGGAATCGCTTTCAGGATGCCGCTGCCCACCGCCACCGCGAAGGCGTCGCAGGCCAGGTCGACATTGCCCTTGCTGCCGCGGATCGCCTGGTCGAGCAGGTCGGCGTAGCCGGGCATGGCGGCGGCCTTGAGCAGCAGGGAAGGGTTGGTGGTGGCATCGACCGGCTTGAGACGGCTGATCGCGTCGATATCGCCGGTATCGGCGACGACCGTGGTGAACTGCTTGAGTTGTTCCAGCTTGGAAGTCATGAGCGTGCTCTGTCCTGTGCGGTGCGACGACATTACCCGAGCGCCGCCAGCGGCTCAAGGGCCGGGCCGGCGGGGTTTCGGGAAGGTAAGTCTTCGAGTGCGGACGCGCCCGTGGGTTCCTAGTGGCCCTTTAGCAGCTCTGCGGCTTGATCAAGCAATCCAAGTGGATCGTCGGTCTTGTGCACATCCACCGAAAGCAGTTGGCGGAAGCGCCGGGCGCCCTTGAAACCCTGGGCCAGGCCGAGCACATGGCGGGTGACGTGGTGCATCGCTCCGCCGGCCGCCAGATGCGCGGCGATGTACGGCTTGAGCTGCTCCAGCGCCTCTGCGCGAGTGATGACCGGGGCGCTGCTGCCGAACAGTTGCTGGTCCACCTGGGCCAGCAGGTAGGGGTTGTGATACGCCTCGCGGCCCAGCATCACGCCGTCGAAGGTCTTCAGGTGCTCGTGGCATTCCTCGAGCGTCTTGATGCCGCCGTTGAGGATGATTTCCAGGTCCGGGAAGTCCTTCTTCAACTGCGCCGCGATGTCGTAGCGCAGGGGCGGGATCTCACGGTTTTCCTTGGGCGACAGGCCTTCGAGGATGGCGATCCGCGCATGCACGGTAAAGCTGCGGCAACCGGCATCGCGCACCTGGCCAACGAAATCGCACAGCTCGGCATAGCTGTCACGGCCATTGATGCCGATGCGGTGCTTGACCGTCACCGGGATCTGCACGGCATCGATCATCGCCTTCACGCAGTCGGCCACCAGCGCCGGATGGCCCATCAGGCAGGCGCCGATCATGTTGTTCTGCACCCGGTCGCTGGGGCAGCCGACGTTCAGGTTCACCTCGTTGTAGCCGGCTACCTCGGCCAGCTTCGCACAGGCCGCCAGGTCCGCCGGCACGCTGCCGCCCAGTTGCAGGGCCAGCGGGTACTCCGCGGCGTCATGCCCGAGGAAGCGCGCGCTATCGCCATGAAGCAGCGCACCGGTGGTGACCATCTCGGTGTAGAGCAGCGCATGGCGCGAGAGCAGGCGCAGGAAGAACCGGCAGCGGCGATCGGTCCAGTCCATCATCGGCGCAACGCTGAAGCGGCGGGACAGGACGGCGGGCTCGGTGTGCGGTGTGGCGGTGGATTCTGGGAGCATTTTTCGACTACGTGGTATGGGGGCTCGTCAGGGTAACTTCGGCTGGTGGGCGAAGGTGCTGTGATCGAGGAAAGGCGTGCAGTTTACCAGATGCGGTCAGGTTCGCCTGCAAGCCTGCCTCCAGCGTGACTTAGCGTTTCCAGGCGACCGCACAAGTAACCGCACAAGTAACCGCACAAGTAGGCGTGCCTTGAGACCGACCTATACTCACCGCTCCCCAGTCCCAACCCGGAGCCCTCATGGAGCGGAGAAAATCCGGTTTCATCGCCATCTTGCATCTTCTCCAGGCCCGTGCCCGGGGCAATCCGCGGCGCACGGTGCTGCTGTGCTTCGCGGCGCTGTTCCTGATCACCTTCGTCCTCGCCTGTCGGCAATACTGGTTGGTCGAGGCCCGGGAGCTTGATCATCGCCGATACAACCTGCATCTGCAGGCAATCATGATGGAGACCGCACTGGCCACCGACCGCAAGCAGATGCAGTTCCTGCGTTCGACGGCCGAGCGTACCTTGCTTGCTTCCCGGGACTTGCCGTCGCAACCGCTGCCGGACCTGACGACCAACGCCGTGGTCGGCATCGATATGCTGCCTGGGGATGCGCCCGTGCGAATCCTTGGCGACGCGCGACTGCAGGCCATCGCAGGGTTGACCCGCAGCCCAGGGCAATTAGCCGAGGATTTGCGTCTGGCGAGGCAGATGAGCCGCATGCTGGCGGTGCTGTACCAGGGCGGAAACCAGCTGGATCATTGGTCTACGTGGCCAGCTCCGGCGTACTGGTGGCCTATCCGCCGCTCGATGATCGCCTGGTGGAGCCGCTGCTGCGCCAGTTCGCCGACTCGCCGTTGTACAGGACGCCGCAGACGCCCTCCGGTGAGTTCGACGTTCGTTTCAGCACGGCTCCCGGGCATTTCATCGACAAGGGGCCGCGGCTGCTGCTCGGTACGCCTTTGCTGGTAAACGGCCTGCCGCGCGGCGCGGTGATACTCGATGCGCCTCAGCAGCGGGTGCAGGACTACCTGTCTCGCACCACACCCAAGGGCGAACACCATGTCTTGCTGGATGATTCCGGTGCGCTGATCGCCTCCAGCGAGCGCAATTTCGATGCCCGGCAGGACCTCACCGCTTTGTTTGGCGAGGCTGCCAATGCTGACACCGACCTGCGCGGCGCGGGGATGGTCGATTATGGCCGGGGGCCGGTGTTGTACCGCGAACTGGAGGGCACCCGGGCACTGTTGTTGGCGCATATCCCATCGGCCGATTTGCGCTGGGCGGTGATTTCCCAGTTCAGCACGCTTTTCGTCTGCCTCTGGGTATCGCTTGGCGCGCTGCTGGTGATTACCCTGCTGATCGTCGATCGCCTGCTTCTCGGCCAGATCGCCGTCAACGAACGCCTGCGCGACCTCGGCCTGGTCGATCCGCTGACCCGCCTGGCCAACCGCCGGCGCCTGCAAACCGACTTCGACGGCCTGGCCCGACGCCTCAAACGCCAGCAGCCGATGGCCCTGCTGATGCTCGACATCGACAGATTCAAGTTGATCAACGACAACTGGGGCCATTCCACCGGCGACGAAGTGCTCAAGCACCTGGCGACCCTCTGTTCGGCGCTGGTACGCCCGCAGGACCTGATGGCCCGCTACGGTGGCGAGGAATTCTGCGTGCTGATGCCCGGCGTCGCCATCGAACAGGCCAGTGTCATGGCCGAGACCTTGCGCGCGGCGGTGGCGCAGTCGGTGTGCCTGCCCAATCCGCAGACCATGCTCAGTACAGCGCCTTCGCCGGAAGTGCGCTTGACCATTTCGATTGGCGTCGCCGAGTGGCTGCTGGACGATTGCCATTCGCTGGAAGAACTGGTGGCTCGGGCGGACCGGAGGTTGTACGCAGCGAAGCAGAATGGCCGCAACCGTGTAGTGCAGGACGACACCCTGTACAAAAAAAGGGTATCCGGAATTTCTGGTTGATAAAATGCCAAAGATGTAAAGAAGAAAATCTTTCTCAGCGGATTATCTGATTGATCCTCTTCAGCCTACTCTACTGCCAATTTTCTGTTTCCACCTTCGCCTGAGTCTTCATAGCGATGCTGACTAGGGAGGACAGCGAGAGCTGGGCAAGCGTCAAAGCGGTTCTGGTTCATGCGCAATCCGGACACCTGCACAACATTCCTCTTGTAAGAAACCGATCAAATTCTCTAGGTGCCCATACTCGGGTATACAGACAATCGTGCGGCTATGTTTCTCCTGCCGGATCAGCCCTACCTTGGCCATGCGCGCAAGGTGATGTGATAGCGTCGAAGCAGGAATACCCAGCCCCTTCTGGATATCTCCGACCGAAGCCCCATCATGGCCAGCTTTGACCAGAAAGCGGAACACGGACAGTCGGTGACTATTCCCTAGCTCAGCTAAGCTGGCTGCAACCTTTTCGTGATCCATAGCACGCCCCAATAATTCGATGTTTCTAGAATTATAGTTGACAGGTCGGATAAACGCAAGTAGGCTGCGTACATCATTTCGACAATACTAGAAATATAGGAGTAATATTGAATGTCATCTCAACTCCAAGACGCTCTAGGCATGTTCGCCTTTCTCGCTATCGAGCTATCGGTTTTATTCATTGGCATTAGCTTGCTGGTCGGAGTTCTTCAACGTCACATCCCACCATCCAAGGTGGAAGCGTTACTGACTTCCAGTGGGAAGCGAGGCTATTTTCTTGCTGCTGGTTTAGGAGCTATAACGCCCTTCTGTAGTTGCTCGACTATCCCCATGTTGAAAGGGTTGATTCGGGCACGGGCCGGTTTTGGGCCGATGATGGTGTTTCTTTTCTCATCTCCGTTGCTGAATCCTATCGTCGTCGGCCTGCTGGTTGCCACGTTTGGATGGACACTTACTGCTATCTATGTGCTCGCCGCTTTGGTGGTCGCGGTAGGTGCCGGATGGCTGCTTCACACGCTTGGCTTCGAGCGTTATGTGCGCCGGACGGCGACACAAGAGAGCAGTGGATGTAGTTCATCAGCAAGCCCGTGCAGTGCTACATCGACCGCATCGAGTTGCGGCACCAACAGCTGCGACACCACTCCGAAGACGGCTTCTTGCGGGGCTGATAGGAAGACAACAGTCTCTACGTCTAGCGAATGCTGTGACAGTCAACCCACTGTCACGGTTAAGAAAGAAGGGAAGTACAGTGGTGTGTGGCGGGAAGCTTGGTCGGACTTTATCGATGTGTTGCCTTACCTGCTCATCGGTATTGCGATTGGCAGCGTGATCTATGGTTTCATGCCCACTGACTTATTGGAGCAGTATGCAGGCCCAGATAATCCCTTTGCCATTCCAGTTGCCGCTGTCATCGGCGTGCCGTTGTATATTCGCGCTGAAGCCGTCATACCTCTGGCAGCGGCTCTGATGGCCAAAGGCGTGGGTGCCGGGACGGTGCTAGCGTTGATCATCGGCAGTGCCGGAGCCAGCCTGACTGAGCTCATTCTGTTGCGCTCTTTGTTCACGCTGAAGCTTTTAGCGGCGTTTTTAGCAGTCATTTTTGCTATGGCGATGATTGCCGGTTACGCCACCTACCTGTTTTTCTGATCAAGGCGGGAGATGATTAATTCGTTAAGCCTTCCTGGGTACCAGTTGGTGGATTCTGATGAGCAGAATGAAGACATACATTTTCGGCTTGAAGCACCTACACCAGTAGCCTGCGAGGGGTGCGGCGTGCAGGGTGAGTTCGTGCGGTTCGGCAAGCGTGACGTTCCCTATCGTGATCTGCCCATCCACGGCAAGCGGGTCACTCTCTGGGTGGTCCGCCGCCGATACACCTGCCGGGCCTGCAAGACAACATTCAGGCCCCAGCTACCGGAGATGGTGGACGGATTCCGTATGACACTGCGGCTGCATGAGTACGTGGAGAAGGAATCCTTCAACCACCCCTACACCTTTGTGGCGGCACAGACCGGCCTGGACGAGAAGACGGTGCGCGACATCTTCAACGCCCGCGCCGAGTTCCTGGGGCGCTGGCACCGCTTCGAGACGCCCCGCATCCTGGGCATTGACGAGCTATACCTGAACAAGCGCTACCGCTGCATTCTGACCAACATTGAGGAGCGAACCCTGCTCGACCTGCTGGCCACCCGCCGCCAGGACGTGGTGACCAACTACCTGATGAAGCTGAAAGACCGGCAGAAGGTCGAGATCGTCAGCATGGACATGTGGAACCCCTACCGGGCAGCGGTCAAGGCTGTGCTGCCCCAGGCCCGTATCGTGGTCGATAAGTTCCATGTGGTGCGCATGGCCAACGATGCCCTAGAGAGAGTGCGCAAGGGCCTCAGAAAGGAGCTGAAACCGTCCCAGAGCCGGACTCTCAAGGGAGACCGGAAAATCCTGCTGAAACGCGCTCACGAAGTCTCAGACCGGGAGCGCCTCATCATGGAGACCTGGACAGGCGCGTTCCCGCAACTGCTGGCCGCCTACGAGCACAAGGAGCGCTTCTACGGCATCTGGGACGCCACCACACGGCTCCAGGCAGAAGCCGCCCTGGACGAGTGGATAGCCACCATCCCGAAGGGCCAAAAGGAAGTCTGGAGCGATCTGGTCAGGGCAGTGGGAAACTGGCGCGAAGAGACCATGACCTACTTCGAGACGGACATGCCCGTCACCAACGCTTACACGGAGTCCATCAACCGACTGGCCAAGGACAAGAACCGTGAAGGGCGCGGTTACTCCTTCGAGGTGATGCGGGCACGAATGCTCTACACCACGAAGCACAAGAAGAAGGCACCGACTGCGAAGGTCTCTCCTTTCTACAAGAAAACCATCGGTTACGGACTGCCGGACTTCGCAGAGGAACTCAACTACGGAGTCGATCTATCAACCATCTGATAATGGTATCAGGTTGGTGGGGTAAAGGTGCCCCATCAACCATTAAATCCGTATACCCCAAAAAACAACCTCCTATAGCGAGGTTTCGTCAGAATAGCCCGTCACCTTTTTTTGGCGCAGAGCTTTCCCAATGGCTTCTTTTTTGCGTATTCAGCATTACCTCGACAATGGCAGCCTGTTCGCAGTGATGGCTGCACTGGGCTTCAGCCTCAAGGCGATCTTCGTCAAGCTCGCCTACGCCGCCGGCACGGTGGACGCGATCACGCTGCTGGCCTTGCGCATGGCCCTTTCCCTGCCGCTGTTCCTCTGGCTGGTGTGGTCCAGCCGCCACCACGTCAATGCGCCGCTGACCTGGGGTAGCGTGGGGCGGGTGATGTTGCTGGGGTTGTTCGGTTATTACCTGGCCAGCCTGTTCGATTTCTACGGCCTGCAATACATCAGCGCCGGGCTGGAACGGCTGATTCTCTTCCTCTACCCGACCCTGGTGCTGATCTTCCAGGCCGTGGCCCTTCGCGAGAAACCGACGTTGCGGGTGCTGGTGGCGATGGGGCTGTGCTACTTCGGGCTGGGCATCGCCTTTGTGCATGACGTCAGTATGTCGGGGGGCGGCAACCAGGTGATCATCGGTTCGTTGTGGGTGTTCGCCAGTGCCGTGACCTACGCGCTGTACTACTCCGGCACCGGGATGATGCTCAAAAGCATGAGTTCGATGCGCCTGGCCGGGCTGGCAGGGACGGCATCCTCATTGATGGTCCTGGGGCATTATGCGCTGACCGCAGACTTCTCCCTGCTCGGGCAACTGCCCGCAGCGGTGTGGTTCAACGCCTTGATGATGGCGGTGTTCTCCACGGTATTGCCGATCTACTGGGTATCCTTGGCGATCCAGCGCATGGGCGCGACGCAGACCGCGGCCATAGGCAATCTCGGGCCGGTGCTGACGGTGTTCGCCTCGTGGGCGGTGTTGAGCGAGGAGATTTCGCTGTACCAGATTGTGGGGATGGGCCTGGTGTTGTTCGGGGTTTCGCGGTTGAAGCCCGGGAAACCCAAGGTGGAGGCGGTGGTGGTTGGGAAGGATGTGGCTGCCTGAGGTTTTCTGGTGCTGCTGATGGCCTCATCGCTGGCAAGCCAGCTCCCACAGTGACCCTGTGGGAGCTGGCTTGCCAGCGATGAGGCCCTTGAGACCACCATCAAGCCGAAGATTTGACCCCATCTGCCAACGCCACGCAAATCCGGTTCCGGCCCCCCTGCTTGGCCCGATACAACTGCTCATCCGCCACCTCGAACACCCTGGCCGCGTTCTCCGAGTGCAACGGCCAGGCCGCCACGCCCATGGATACGGTCATGTGCCTGATGGTTTCGAACGTCGTTTCCTCCACCACGCTGCGCAACCGCTCGGCCACCCGCGCCGCGGCTTCCGGCGTGGCCCCCGGCAGCAGCATGAAGAATTCCTCGCCTCCCGAGCGGCACACCACGTCGTTGTCCCGCGAGCAGCCGCGCATCAGCTCGGCCAGTGCCTGCAGCACTTCATCGCCCACGGCATGCCCGAAGCGGTCGTTGACCTGCTTGAAGTGATCGATATCGATCGCCACCACGGCGAACGGGCGTTTTTCCGCCTGCCACAAGGTTACCGCCAGGTCCAGGCCGCGGCGGTTGCGCAGGCCGGTCAGCGGGTCGGTCTGGATATCGTGGTTGAGTTTGCCCAGGCGCTCATGCAGCAGGTTCAGCCCGATCAGCAAGGCACGCTTGAGCTCCGAGGATTCGAAATACCAGGAGCGCACCCCCTGGATATGCGCACTGGTTTCCGGCTCGCTGAGGCGATGCGCGCCGGCGGCCAGTTGCTTGAGCGGCTGGGCGATGATCCGCGAGAACCACCAGATCAGGATGAAACTGACGATGGCCAGCGGCACGGTCTTGGCGAACATACTCAACAGCAGGTCGTTGAGGCCCTCCAGCGTCGCCTCGGTGGAGCGCTGCGCGACGATGCCCCAGTGCGCCGAGGGCACCGTGGCGAAGCCGGCCAGCATGTCCTGGCCTTTGCTGTTGATCACTCGCTGGGTCCCGCTCTGGCGATAGGCGAAGCTGTCGATCAGGCTGTTGGCGCCGACGATGGTGCCGACCCGGTCGGCGTCCGGGTGGTACAGCAGGCGCCGGTTGGCATCGACCACATAGAGGTAGGAACCGTTCTTGTAGTAATGCTCGCCAAGCAGTTCGTTGAGGATGCTCTTGTGCTTGAGGTAGATGCTTCCGCCCACCAGGCCCAGGTAGTTGCCGCCGCGATCGAACACCGGGTGGGAAACGAAGATGATCAGGTTATTGGTCGAGGAAATGTAGGGGCTGGAGATCAGCGGCTTGCGCTCGCGCAGCGCGGCGGCCGCGCCTTCGGACTGCAGCTTGCGCCCGACGATCTGCAGGGTGTCGGGGGAGGTGGACAGCACCACGCCCTGGGCATTGGTGACGATCACCGAGTTGAACGTGTTGGTCTGCAGCCGCAGGCGCGCCGCTTCGGCATCGAGAAAGGCGATATCGTCGAAATCCCGGGCCAGCAGATTGGCCGCGTAGGCCAGTTGCTGCTGCGAGGCTTGCAGGTAGGTTTCGGTACTGGAGGCCAGCTTCGACGCGTAGGCCAGGTTGGCCTCCAGGGCGTTATCGATCAGCAACTGATATTGCACGCGATAGCTGGCATGAAAGCTGTTGAGCAGGGTGACCAGCGCCGTGAGCAGCGTCAGCAGCAGAATGAGGCTGCGCAGGTCCCAGCGGAAGAACGTCTTGAACGGCACCGAAGCCCCCTTGCTTCTGATCACCTGGAATGGGTGCGCCAAGGGTAAAGCGACTTTCCCTCGATAGCCACAACGCGGGTAAGGCGATGGGCTGTCGGTCACGGTGATGGACCCGCGACTGGCGGCAGTAATATCATGGAGCTATCAATACGTGTGCCATGGAGGCGAGACCCGTTGATCCCCGGCTATCACCTGGCACCGGCTTCCCCTACCACCCCGGTCGCCCGGCGCCGGAATCCATTGAGTAGAAGATGACGCCTCAGGACAACCGTTCCATCGAATTGTCGCTGGCTCAACTGGCCGCCCTGGACCGGGTGATGGCAATCGCCGAGTTCACCCCGGACGGCACCTTGCTGCGGGCCAACGATAACTTCCTGATGCTAATGGGCTACACGCTGGAACAGGTCACCGGTCGCCACCACCGCACGTTCTGCTCGGCCAAGCAGGTGCAGAGCGCCGACTATGCAGATTTCTGGCCACGCCTGCGCGATGGCGGCGGCAGTTCCGGGATTGTCGAGCGGATCCGCAGCGACGGCCGCAGTTGCTGGCTCGAAGCGACCTACACCCCGGTGTTCGACGGCCAGGGCGAACTGACCCAGATCCTCAAGATCGCCACCGATATCACCCCGCGCCTGGCCCTGGAGCGCATGCAGCAAGAGCGCCTGCGCATGTTGTCGCTGGTGGCCGACGCCAGCGATACGGCGGTGATGATCAGCGACAGCCAGCGCCGCATCGCCTACACCAACGCCGGCTTCGGGCGCATGTTCGGCTGGCAGGCCGAGGAGATCAAAGGGCGCAGCCCCATGGCCCTGCTGGTGCCGGAAAAGGACGAGCAAAGCATCGCCGAGTACTACGCCGAGCTGTACGCCGCCGGGTCCATGCAGCGCGAAGAGATCGTCGTCGGCAAGCACGGGCAACGCTACTGGGCCAAGGTCGTGAGCAACCCGGTGTTCGATGCAGGCGGCCATCTGCAGCACACCGTGACCCTGTTCACCGATATCACCCAGGCCAAGATGCACGAGGCCCTGCAACACCGGGTGCTCGAAGCCATGGCCCGGGAACAGCCGTTGACCGAAGTGCTGGAGCTGATCTGCCTGGAAGTGGAGCGCATCGCCCCGGAGCTGGCGGCCTCGATCCTGCGGGTCGACGACGAGGGGCAGTTGCATTCGCTGGCTGCGCCGAGCCTTCCGGGGGAATACAGCCGCCAGCTCAATGGCGTGCGCATCGGCCCGACGGTCGGGTCCTGCGGGACGTCGGCGTGGCGCAACGAAGCGGTACTGGTCGATGACATCCACAGCGATCCGCTGTGGGCCGACTACCAGGACCTGGCCAGCCAGCTGGGCTTTCGCAGTTGCTGGTCGACGCCGATCCGCAACAGCCAGGGCGCGGCCATCGGCACCTTCGCCTTCTATTTCCGTGAACCGCGCAACGTCGCTTCGGCGTTGTTCCACCAGCGCCTCGTGGACGCCTGTGCGCACCTGTGTTCCCTGGCCCTGGAGCGTGAGAACTCGCGCCAGCGGATCCGCCAGCTGGCCTATTACGACGCCCTCACCGGATTGCCCAACCGCAGCCTGCTGCAGGCCAAGGCCGACCAGGCGATCGCCAGCGCGGACCGCAATAACGAGCAGGTCGCGGTGCTGTTCATCGACCTCGATCGCTTCAAGCAGGTCAACGACTCCCTTGGCCATCCGGCCGGCGACGAACTGCTGCGCCAGGTGGCGAAGCGGATGCGCAGCGAGCTGCGTGCCTCCGATATCGCCGGGCGGCTATCGGGCGATGAATTCGTGGTGATCCTGCCGCAATGCGACGGCGACCATGCCGCCGATGCGGTGGAGCGCATCCAGCTGCTGCTCAGCGAACCGCTGACCATCGCCCAGACCCACCTGGCAATTTCCGCCAGCGTCGGCGTGGCCATGTATCCCGCCGATGGCTGCGATGTCGAAACCCTGCTGCACCGCGCCGACATGGCCATGTACCAGGCCAAGAGCAGTGGTCGCGGCTGCTTCAGCTTCTTCAGCAGCGAGCTGAACAAGCTCGCCCAGGAGCGCCTGGCCCTGGAAAACGCCCTGCGCGAGGCCTTGCAGAAAGACCAGTTGCGCCTGCATTACCAGCCGCAAGTGGAAATGGCCACTGGCCGTCTGTACGGCGTGGAAGCCTTGGCGCGCTGGACCCATCCGCAACTGGGCGAGATCTCCCCGGCGCGTTTCATTCCGCTGGCAGAGGAATGCGGACTGGTCGCCGACCTGGGACGCTGGGCATTGCGCGAGGCGTGCCGGCAGTTGTCCGAATGGCGTGCCCGGGGCCTGGCGGTGCCGGCGGTGGCGGTAAACCTGTCGCCGACCAGTTTCCATAACCTCGACCTGCCACGCATGATCGCCGATACCTTGCGCAGCCATGACCTGGCCCCGGCGGACCTGACCCTGGAACTGACCGAGAACATCCTGCTGGACACCAACCCGAGCACCATGAAGACCATCGACGAGGTACATGCCCAAGGGGTGCGCCTGTCGATGGATGACTTCGGCACCGGGTATTCCAGCCTGAGCTACCTGCGGCGCCTGCCGGTGTCGGAACTCAAGCTCGATCGCAGTTTCGTCGCCGACATCGAAACCGATGAAGCGGCCCGGGCCTTGAGCAACGCGATCCTCGGCATCGGCCGCAGCCTGCACCTGACGGTGGTGGCGGAGGGCATCGAGACCGAATCGCAGAGTGTCTGGCTGGAGAAGCAGGGTTACCCGGTTGCGCAGGGCTATCTGTTCTCGCCACCGCTGGCGCCTGATGCGCTGGCCCGGTGGCTGGAGGAGCGGGTGGTGGTGATGGGGGAGGCTTAAGTTCTGGGGTGACTTTCAGGGCCTCATCGCTGGCAAGCCAGCTCCCACAAGGACCTGTGGGAGCTGGCTTGCCAGCGATGAGGCCCTGAAGATCACCAGAGCGCCAAGGTGTAACTCACGATCAAGCGGTTCTCGTCCAGATCATTGCCGAAGTGGCTGGAGCGCACCGTCGCATTCCTCCATTTCACCCCAAGGTTCTTCAGCGGTCCGCTCTGGATCACATAGCCGATATCCGTATCCCGCTCCCATTCCTTTCCGTCCGGTCGTCCTGCACCGAGGTCGATAGCGTCGCCACTCAGGTAGCGGGTCATGAAGGTCAGCCCGGGAAGCCCGACGCTGGCGAAATTGAAGTCATAGCGCGCCTGCCACGAACGTTCGTCCTTGTTGGCGAAGTCGCCGATCTGCACGAAGTTCACCAGGTATGCGTCGGCGCCATTGATGTAGGCGAAGCCGGTATCGCCGCTCATGCGCTGGTAACCCAGGCCGAAGGCATGGCCGCCGATGCCGTAGGTGAACATCGCGCCCAGGGCCTTGTTGTCGACATTGCTGGCGCCGTCATCCAGCGAGCGGGCAAAGCGCAGGTCGCTCTTCAACGTCTGCCCGCCGCCCAGCGCCCAGGTGTGGCCGAGGCCGAGCATGTGCTGGCGATACAGGTGCTCGAGTTCGCCGTAGCTGTAGCTGGTGCTCAGGCTGTCGGTCCACTTGTAGTTGAGGTGGCCGAAGTTGAAGCGGTCGCTGGCATTGGAGCGGGTAACGATGCCCTTCGCCGCTCCGGTGGTGAGGCTGATGTCCTCGTAGTCCTGGGAGTCGCGCTGGTTGACCTGGCGCAACTGGCCGAGGTCGAGGCTCAGGTTGCTGATTTCCTGAACCGTGAGCTGCCCACCTTCGAAAACCTGTGGCAGCAGGCGCGAATCGTTGGGCATCAGTACCGGCAACTTGGGAATCAACGTACCGAGTTTGAGCACGCTGTTGGACGCGCGAACCTTGGCGGTCAGGCCGAGGTCGCCATAGCTGTCCTGGGCACGCCTGGGCGCTTCGCGGTCACGTTGCAGCAGGCCGCTGCCGGCGCGGTCCGGGCTGGAGTCGAGCTTGAGGCCGAGCAGGCCGATGGCATCGACGCCGAAACCCAGGGTGCCCTCGGTAAAGCCGGATTCGTAGCGCAGCAGGAAGCCCTGGGCCCATTCGTCGATCTTCGACTGGGCGGCGCCATCCTGGCGAAAGTCGCGATTGAAATAGAAGTTGCGCATTTCCAGGCTGGCCTTGCTGTCGTCGACAAAGGCGGCCTGGGCCTGGCAGCAGAGGAGGGCGAGGGCCAGCGGGGTAAGGGTGCGGTACATGCTTGGGATCTCTTGTTGTTGTTATGGAATCAGTGACTGGACGCGGCAGCGGCACCGAGGCCGGTCTGGGCGCGGACGAACTGGTCGTCGAAGGCCTCGCGTTCACGGGCCGCGCGAGCGCTGTTGTCGAGCAGCGAGACGACCACGGTGACCAGGAACGCCAGCGGCATGGAGAACAGCGCCGGATGGTCGTAGGGGTAGATGGCCTGGGCGTTGCCCAGCACGGCGACCCACACTGCCGGCGACAGGATCACCAGCACCAGCGCGCTGACCAGCCCGGTAAAGCCACCGGCCAGGGCGCCGCGGGTGGTCAGGCCTTTCCAGTACATGGCCATGATCAGCACGGGGAAGTTGGTCGAGGCGGCGATGCCGAAGGTCAGGCCGACAAGGAAGGCGATGTTCTGGTTCTCGAACAGCAGGCCCAGGCAGATCGCGACCAGGCCAAGGCCTACGGTGGCGAAGCGGGTCACGCGCATTTCCTGTTGCTCGGTCGCGCGGCCTTTCTTCAGCACCGTGGCGTACAGGTCATGGGAAATCGCCGAGGCCCCGGCCAGGGCCAGTCCGGAGACCACCGCCAGGATGGTGGCGAAGGCCACTGCCGAGAGGAAACCGAGGAACAGGTTGCCGCCCACCGCCTTGGCCAGGTGCATGGCGACCATGTTGCCGCCGCCGATCAGCGCCGCCTTCACATCGCCACCGACGAAGAACTGCGGGTCGGTGCCGACGATGACGATGGCCGCATAGCCGAGGACCATCACCACCAGGAAGAAGAAACCGATGAAACCGGTCGCGTAGAACACCGATTTGCGCGCTTCCTTGGCGTTGGGCACGGTGAAGAAGCGCATCAGGATATGCGGCAGCCCGGCGATGCCGAATACCAGGCCGAGGGACAGCGAGGCGGCATTGATCGGATCAGCCAGCATCGAGCCGGGGCCCATGATGTTCCAGCCCGTGGCATGGGCCTGGACCGCGCGGGCAGCCAGGGTTTCGAAGCTGAAGCCGAATTCGGCCATCGCCAGCAGTGCCAGGGTGGTGCCGCCGACAAGCAGCAGCACGGCCTTGATGATCTGCACCCAGGTGGTGGCGATCATCCCGCCGAAGATCACGTAGACCAGCATCAGCACGCCCACCACCATCACTGCCGTGCGGTAGTCGAGGCCGAACAGCAGCTTGATCAATTGCCCCGCACCGACCATCTGCACCACCAGGTAGCAGCACACCACGGTCAACGAGCCGAAGGCGGCGAAGGTGCGGATGCGGGTCTGGTCGAGGCGGTAGGAGACGATGTCGGCGAAGGTGAAACGCCCGAGGTTGCGCAAGCGCTCGGCCATCAGGAAGGTGATGATCGGCCAGCCGACGAAGAACGCCACGGTGTAGATGAAGCCGTCGTAACCCTTGGCGAAGACCAGGCTGGACAGGCCCAGCAGCGTGGCGGCGGACATATAGTCACCGGCAATCGCCAGGCCGTTCTGGAAACCGCTGATACCGCCGCCGGCGGTGTAGAAGTCCGAGGTCGACCGGGTTTGCCGGGCGGCCCACCAGGTGATCGCCAGGGTACCCAGGACGAAGACGAAGAACATGCCGATGGCATGCAGGTTGACTGGCTGTTTTTCCGCGCCCATCGGCGCGGCGAGGGCGAGCGCCGGGGCCAAGAGGAGGGCGCCGAGGCAGAGCAGGTAGCGGCTCATTTCAGTTCCTCCAGCAGTTGGCTGCTCATGGCGTCGAAGCGGGTATTGGCGCTGCGCACGTACCAGCCGGTGAGCAGCCAGGACAGCACGATCAGCGCTGCCGCCAGCGGAATGCCGAGGGTCAGTTGGCGGCCCTCGGCCAAGGGTGCATGCAGCCAATGCGGCTGGAAGGCCACCACCGCCATGAACAGGTAGTAGGCGCCCAGTACGGCGGCGCTGAGGGACCAGGACAGGCGCGAGCGCTCGCGCACCAGGCGCTGGAATTTCGGATTGGCGCGAATCCGCGCGCAGCGTTGGGCATGGGACAGATCGGTGCTGCTCATGGGTGGTGCTCCTTGGTTTTTCTTATGGTTGTGGTCCGGCACTTTTTTCGGCGTGCAGGTGGTCGTGGCGGCGGGCAGGGCCCGTCACCGGATTCGCGGATGAAATGCGGCTGGCGCGTCTAGGCGCCGGGGATAGGTGTTCGGAAGAGGGAGGGAGGACGGCTGGCGATGGAATGAGGAATCGACATGTGAGGCACCCGGCGGCTGATTGTTAGCTCTTGATGGTTGCTGCTTCCCTGTCGAGGGGAGGCTCCGGGGAGTTATATAACAGTCTTGAGTTTATATGGAAGTAATACCTGCTATATATAGTATTTACACTATATTTAATTTGGATTTTATTGGGGTTTTTAGCCAAGGTGAGGCTGCTTAATGGATTAGTTACCAGATGGTCGGTTGCTGCTGATGGCCCTATCGCTGGCAAGCCAGCTCCCACAGTGTCCGCGGCGCTGCCGAACCTTGTGGGAGCTGGCTTGCCAGCGATGAGGCCAACACGGCCCTCAGCCAACCTCCGCCAACCGCGCCATCACGATTCCAGCTTCTTCCCGCAACGCCCCGCAAAACGCTTCCACGAACCCCGAAGACGCCCGAAACTCCGGCCGCACCAGCATCACCCGATACGGAATCGATACCTCCAGCCGCCGCACCTGCAAGCCTCGCCCGGCCTCGCGCAGCGCGCTCAGCGGATTGATGATCGCCACCCCCAGCCCTTCACGCACCATGGCGCACACCGACGCGGCATTGGTCGTCTCGATCACCGTATGCCGCTCGACCCCGGCCTGGCGGAATTGCTCGTCCAGTTGCTGACGATAGATATCCCGCCCGGCCAGGTTGATAAAGGCCACGCCCTGGAAATCCGTCACTGCCAGGCGCTCGCGTTCCAGCAACCCATGGCCGTCGGGCAGCACGCAGAGCATATCGGCGCTGAACAGCAATTCACCCCGGGTTCCACGCGGCACCTGCTCACCCTCGGTCAACCCAAGGTCATGGCGCTGGGCGCTGAGGGATTCCTCCAGCAGTGGTGACTCCTGGGCGCTGATGCACAGCCCGACGCCGGCATGTTCGCGCTGGAACTGCTTGCACACCCGGGGCAGCAGGGTCTGGGAAAATAGCGGCAGGCAGGTCAGGTCCAGTTGTCCGTGCTCGAAGCGACGCATCGACTCCACGATGCTGTTGATCCGCTCCAGTCCGACATAGGAGCGTTCCACTTCCTCCAGCAGCATCAGCGCCTGGGCGGTAGGCAGCAGGCGCCCGCCCTGGCGATCGAACAGCTTCAGGCCGCTGAGGTTCTCCAGCCGCGCCAGCTCTCGGCTAACGGTCGGCTGCGAGGTAAACAGCAGGCGCGCAGCTCCGGTAACACTGCCGGCCAGCATGATGGCGCGGAAGACTTCGATATGACGGACGGAAAGGGACATGGCGGCGGGTCTGTTCGAAAAGAGGTGCATATCAGAACTGAATGATCCGACAAAGAATAGATATTTTTCTGAATGGATGCCGTTCGGCATCATGGCGATCTTTCCATTCCGCAGGATGTTTCCCGCAATGACCACGCCATCCGCCCTGGCCGCCGCCGCCCAGCAATTCCCCACGCCGTTCTGGACCTACGACGCCGCCGTGATCCGCGAGCGCATCGCGCGCCTGGACTGCTTCGATGTGGTCCGCTTCGCTCAGAAGGCCTGCTCCAACCTGCATATCCTGCGCCTGATGCGCGAGCATGGCGTGCGCGTCGATGCGGTGTCCCTCGGTGAGCTGGAGCGTGCAGTGTTGGCCGGCTACACCCCGGAAGGCGACCCGGCGGGCGTGGTCCTGACCTGCGACCTGCTGGACCAGCCGACCCTGGCCCGTGTCGTCGAGCTCAAGGTCGAGGTCAACTGCGGCTCCATCGACATGCTCCGCCAGTTGGGCGAGCGCTCGCCGGGCCACCGCGTCTGGCTGCGCATCAACCCGGGCTTTGGCTATGGCCACAGCCGCAAGACCAACACTGGCGGCGAAAACAGCAAGCACGGTATCTGGCATGACGAAGTGGGCGACGCCCTGGCGGTGATCCGTCAATACGGCCTGCACCTCGTCGGTATCCACATGCACATCGGCTCTGGCGTGGACTACGGCCACCTGGCCCAGGTCGGCGGGGCGATGGTCGCCACCATCAAGTCGCTGGACCACGATATCGAGGCGTTCTCCATCGGTGGTGGCCTGTCCACGCCGTACCGCGACGGCGATGTGGCCGTGGATGTGCAGCGCTACGCCAGCACCTGGCAGCAGGCGCGGGAAGAGATCGAGGCGTTCCTTGCTCATCCGGTGCGCATGGAGATCGAACCGGGGCGTTTCCTGGTGGCCGAGTCGGGTCGCCTGGTGACCGAGGTGCGGGCGGTGAAGCGGGCGGGCAGCCGCCAGTTCGTGCTGGTGGATGCCGGTTTCAACGACCTGATGCGTCCGGCCATGTATGGCGCGTACCACCATATGAGCGTGCTGGACGCCGCGGGCCGTCCCGAAGTGGAGTGCGTGGTGGGTGGGCCGCTGTGCGAATCCGGCGATGTCTTCACCCAGGACGACCAGGGCCTGGTCCCGCGCCTGCTGCCGCAGCCGCAGGTGGGTGATCTGCTGGTGATGCATGACACCGGGGCCTATGGCGCGTCGATGTCGTCCAACTACAACAGCCGGCCGCTGCTGGCCGAGGTGATGCTGGATGGCGCCGAGGTGAAGCTGATTCGCCGGGCGCAGCCGCTGGCTGATCTGCTGGCGCTGGAGCAGGGTTTGTAATTCCGGATCTTCATTGCTAATGATGGCCTCATCGCTGGCAAGCCAGCTCCCACAGGGATTGTGGGAGCTGGCTTGCCAGCGATGAGGCCATGAGCAGCACTGCAAGGTCAGATCAGAACTCGATTTCCTGAGCGTTCACCACCCGACAAAACGCCCCCGCCAACGTCCCGTTGTGATGCGCCACGATCGCCTCGGCGCTCAACCCCGGCGTATCCGAACAGCTATGCCCATCCGCCACCAGCACTGCCGGGAACCCCAGGTCTCCCGCCGCACGGCAGGTGCTGTCCACGCAGTACTGCGTCTTCATCCCGGCAATCACCACGCCCGTGGCGCCACATTCCCTGAGCATTTCTACCAACCCTGTGCCGACAAAGGCATTGGGCCGGCGTTTTTCGAATACCTGCTCGCTGCCATCCAGGCGCAGGTCGGGGATCAATTGCGTAAGTGCGCTGTCCGGTGCCAACGGCGAGCCTTCAGGCCCCATATGCCGGGCCAGAAACACTGGCGCGCCAGCGGCATGGGCTTTGTCCAGCAGGGTATTCACCGCCTCGAGCATGGCTTCGCCGCGCCACGGTTTATCCGGGCCATGTACCAGGCCAACCTGCAGATCGAGAATCAAGAGTGCATCCATGGGTATCGCTCCTTGTGATAGGCCAGCGACGCCGGCGCCCCAACGAAAAAGGCCCCGTCCATCGCTGGCGGGGCCTTTCGGGTGTGGCTGTCAGCAGCTCAGGAACACCCGCATACCCCGCCGTTGGCGGTGGTAGTGGTAGTGGTCGAGGTGCTGTGGAAACGGTTCATGGGATGGACAGTAGCCTGACCACAAGGTGACGGCAACAAAGGCGTCGAGATCGACCTGATATTTCTGTCAGGTGTGGGAAAAACCGACCAGCCATAGACTGGGCCTGCGCGTTTCGGCGAGTCGCCGATGCAGGCCTGGCGTGTAGCTGCCGCGTCCGGCCTTCTTCGAACCCTGCGGGGGCGAAGCATCCCCTTGAATGCAGCCGAATCTGGAGACGACATCATGGATGTCAAGACGCTTGCCCAATACCTGGATATCAATGCTGAAAGCGTGATCGACCATAAGCTGCTGGACGGTGCTGCTGTCCTTCGAGTCGATCTGAGCAAGGAACCGCAGTTGCTACAGCCCGGCACCTCCCGGGGCACTCCGGCGGCCGACCTGCCCGAGGAAGGTGTCTTTGCTGCGGAACTCACCGTGGATGGGGTTCCTCGTCCATTCTCGGCACAACACATCAAGACAGGGCGCAACAAGATAATCCATGAAGACGACGGGACTTACGAACCGGTGCCTGCCTGGTTGATCGTCGCAAACATGTACCATCCGAACTGCACCTATGATGCCGCCATCGAGAAAATCAGTATCTGGTCCAAGAACGCCCATTCGGGGCTGGATCACGACTTGAGTGAGCCTGATCATTCGAAGCGCCCCATCTTCATGTACGCACTGGGCTATGCAATTGAAAATTCCGCAATCAATCTGATCGTGACCTGGGCAACAGCCGGCAACTTCTGGTTCCAGCATTACGCCGACGTGGAGAACGGCAAGGTCCTGACCGGTAGATTCAACGACGTGCAGTTCCGCATGCCCAACTGCCATGAGTATCTTGACCAGGCACCGGATCGTGAATTCGAGGTGTCGCTGCCTTCTGGCTCCTACAACCTGAGGGGCACCTGGTAAGTCAGGGGCAAGTGGCGTGGATGCTTTTGTGTCCACGTCACTGTTGTCCACTTCATCGAGCAACCGCTGATCTGGTTGATTACAACCCTCACAGCACTGCCAACGCCCGGCTCACCACCATCCCGGCCATGCCCAGGAGGCAGGCGAGGGCGATGGCATAGGCCAAGGTTCGCCACGGTTGCCATTGCAGCAGGTAGCACAGGGTATGGGCGATTCGCGCGGCCGTGAATACGCAGAACAACGCCAGGCTCGTGCTGGTGGCGGTGTCCAGCACCACGCACAGGCCGCCAAGCACGAAGAACAGCGGGATGTTTTCCAGATCGTTGGCCCAGGCCCTGGCTGCCCGCGTGACCTGGGGCAACTCCTCGGGGCTCGCCTGGCGGCCGACGAAGCGGGCGTCTTCAGCATTCTGGAAGGTCAGGCGACTGATGCGGTGATAGCCCTGATAGCAGGAGATGCCGAGCATCTTCAGGAACAGGATCACGACAGACAGGGCATAGAAGGGCAGCAGCGCGCTCATGTTCATTCCTTTGAAAGTGATGGCGGTGACGCAGGCTAACAGCTAGCCGGGCGGGGCACCTGATATTTCTGTCAGGTGTGGGAAAGGTAACGCAGACATAGACTGGCCTCGCGCATTTCGGCGACCTCGCCGATGAAGCCCGGTCGTGTCGCTGCCATGTGTCGGGCTTCTTCCAACCTTAGGGTGACGAAGCATCCCATTGCTAGCAGCGTTAACAGGATTGGACATCATGGATATCAAGACGATTGCCCTGCTGTCAGGGGTAAAGCCGGAAAGCGTGGTCGAGCACAAGCATGTGAACGGCGCCGACCTGATGCGCATTGCTCTGAAGAATGAGCCGGGGTTGCGTCGCAGCCTGGCGGCGCGTGCTGACGATATTTTCGATCTCGATTTCGTGCTCGATGGCGCCGCACCTCGCAAGTTCGTTCCGGACCAGCTCGACAAGGAGCGCAACAACTCGTGGTACAGCCCTGGCGAAGTACCGATGCCGGGGTGGAATCTGCGTGCGGAGGTCTATCCGCCGAATAGTTCCTACGGCGTCATCCTGGAGAAGGTGAGCATTTGGGTCTTCGACCACCACGATGGTCCGTACGACCTGTCCGTTGCCGATGAAATACTCGCCCGACCCTGGATGAGGTATAGCCTGGGATTCCAGACGGAAGCCGACTACATCTCGATGATCGGCGTCAATCCCGTCTCCGGGATCATCGAGGTCAGCAGCACGCCGGTGGTTAAGGGCAGCATGCGTTTGAACGGTGCACTGTCCAACGTGGTGTTCAACATGCCCAACTGTCACGACGTTATCGAGCAGGCACCTGATCGTGCATTTGTCGTGACACTTCCGAGTGGTTTCTATGAGTTGTACGGGCAACTGTAAGTGGTGGAGGCAGCCGGGGCGCTGGTAGTACCTGATATTTCTGTCAGGTGTGGGAAAAATCGGCCCGTCATAGACTGGCCCTGCGCATTTCGGCGGCCACGCCGATGAGGGCCGGTCGTGTCGCTGCCATGCACCGGTCTTCTTCGAGCCCGGCAGGGGCGAAGCATTCCACTTATTGCAGTGCTATTTGGAGAGAACATCATGGATCTCACAGTGAATCCTAGATGGTTGGGTGTGAAGGAAGACAGCGTGCTTGAACATCGTCAGGTCAATGGTGCGGATATCTTCCGCGTCCGTTTGGACAATGAGCCGCAGTTGCGCCAGGCCTTCGAATCCCGTGCCGCTGCAAAGGCGCAGTTACCTGATGGTGATGATTTCAAGACGGAATACGTGCTCGATTCCGAAATTCGAATGTTCGACGCCCAAGGCATGGACAAAAGGAGACTCCTCGAGGAGAACGTCCGGCTTTCGTGGCGCCTGCAAGCACAATCCTTCCCACCCCAAAGCGCTTTTGGAGCGGCGATCGAGTATTTTTCCTTTCTTATCTTCGATGAGTACTCTGGCGTGGAATTCGACTTGTCCGCTCCGCAGGATGGCTATCAGTCGAGAATGTTGAGTTATGTGCTGGGATACGAAAACGGCGATGACACCGTGACCCTGGTGAGTCGCAATGCAACAAGGGGAACCTTCAAATGCAACCACCAGCGCATTTCTCCCGACGCCATGGAGTTGATCGCCACCTTTCGGAATGTCGTGGTGGATATGCCGAATATTCACGACCTCTTCGAACAGGCACCTGATCGTCCGTTTCAGGTGTATGTGCGCTGGGGCACCTATGACCTGACTGGGTTCTCGCAAGACTAGGCCTCTCAGGAGACATCACCAACTACGGCATCAACGGTATCTTGTGAGGCGATCTTCACCAGCGGTCCGGGCAAGGTTTATCCGGACTGCTGGCCTTTCCCGATTTCCCCGAACAACCATTCCCGGAATACCTCCAGCGCCACCGGCACTTCTCCCGGCCGGCTGACGAGCACATAGCGCTCGCTGAGTTGTGTCACTTCCGGCCACGGCGCACGCAGCCGATCCTGAGCCAGGTCCTCCTCGACATACAGGCGCGGCACCAGCGCCACGCCCATGCCGGCGCGGGCGGCGTCGATCAGCAGGGAGAAGCGGTCATAGCGCGGGCCTGTTTCATGCTGGGGCAACTCGATGCCGCTGTGCTGCGCATACGCTGCCCATTGCTCGCCATCCTCATGCTTGTGCAACAGTGGTAGTTCGGCGGGCGCACGCCCGGCCAGACCGGGATGGCAGACCGCAAGCAGCGGCGCCTGGAACAACGCCTGCACCTGCATAGCGCTCCAGGCCGGGTGCTCGATATTGATCGCTGCGTGCAGCTCGCTGTCGGCCAGGTTAAACGGCTCGGTGCGTTCACGAAGGTTGATCCGGACCTGCGGATGGCGCTGATGAAAATCCGCCATGCGTGGAATCAGCCAGCGGCTGGCAAAGGTCGGGATCACGCCGATTTCCAGCGGCGCATCGACCCGGGCATCGGCCTGCAGCTGGCGGGTCCGGCGTTCGATCATGTCCAGTGCTTCGCGCATTTCGGCGGCATAGCGGGCGCCAAGATCGGACAGTTCGACGCGATTGCCCACCCGGTGGAAAAGACGCACGCCGACCTGCTCCTCCAGCTTGGCGATCTGTCGGCTGATGGCGCCTTCGGTGAGGGAAAGCTCCTGGGCGGCGCGGGCAAAGCTCTGATGGCGGGCTGCTGCCTCGAGGGCGAGCAGGGCGGTGGTACCGGGGAGACGTCGTGTCACGGGAGATGCGGTCCTTGCGCGGAGGGCGACAGGATGACGCATGGGCAAGCTGCCTTGCAAAATTTTCGGTAACGATTGCGCGGCCGCGATCATTAGCATTCCTCATCCAACAACAACGGAGCCATGAGGGTGATGAGGACTATCGATCGGGTACTGCTGGAGGCCGGGCTGCTGGTGCCGTTCTGGCTGTTTTTCGGGGTGTTGATCACCGCCAGCCAGTTTCCGGGCTATAGCCATATGGACCTGGCCATGAGTCAGTTGGGGGCTGTGGGCGCACCGACCCATGATGTTTCCCCCTGGGTGAACAATCTGCCGCTGGGGGTGTTGTTCGTGCTATGCGGCGCCGGACAGCTCCGGCGCTTTCAGGATTCACGGCTGGCCTGGATCGCAGCGCTGCTGGTCGTGGTCCATGGCCTGGCCAGCATGAGTGCCGGCTATTTCCCCTGCGATCAGGGCTGTGTGCCGGCAGAGCCTTCGTTCTCCCAGCGCATGCATAACCTGTCCGGGCTGGTGATGTTCCTCTCGCTGACCCTGGCCAGTGCGTTGTGGATTTTCCTGGGCAGGCGCTTGCTCGGTTCGCCGGGCTTTTCCCGCTTCTCGTTGCTGTGCACCGTGCTGGCGCTGGTCACTGTCGGGCTGATGGCCGCGGCGATGGAGAGCGGGCATGGCTTTGGCCTGTACCAGCGCCTCAACTATGGCATCGCGGTGATCTGGCTGGCGGTGTTGGCGTGGATGAGCTTGCGCTGACGTTGCGGCTGGCGAAACCGGAGGGCGACGTGCCATCATGTAATAACATTGCATCTGTCAACGAGTATCGATTACGCATGTCTGCCACACCTTCAACCCGTCTTCACTCGATCGACGCCCTGCGCGGCCTGGTCATTCTCTTCATGCTGCTGGATCACGTGCGCGAAACCTTCTACCTGCACATGCAGGTCAGCGATCCCATGGACGTGAGCCAGACCGACCCGGCGCTGTTCTTCAGCCGCACCCTGGCGCACCTGTGTGCGCCGGTGTTCATTCTGCTGACCGGCCTTTCGGCGTTTCTCTACGGCGAAAAACAGCAGGGCAAGGCGGCGGTGTCCAGCTTCCTGTTCAAGCGCGGGCTGTTCCTGGTGGTGCTGGAGTTCACCCTGGTCAACTTCGCCTGGACCTTCCAGTTGCCGCCGAGCGTGATCTACCTCCAGGTGATCTGGGCCATCGGCCTGAGCATGCTGGCCCTCAGCGCCTTGATCTGGCTGCCGCGGGCGCTGCTGATCGGGTTGGGTGTGGTGCTGGTGGCGGGCATAACCTGCTCGATGGCGTGCATTTCCCGGTCGGGTCGGCGATGCATGTGCCTTGGGCGGTGCTGCATGATCGGGGCTGGATCGAAGCGGGGGAGGGGCTGCGGTTGCGTACGTCCTATCCGCTGCTGCCATGGATCGGGGTGATTGCCCTGGGTTACGGGATCGGGCCGTGGTTTGCCCGGGGCAGCGAGGCGTTGGTGCGGCGCCGGCGTCTGCTTCTGGCGGGCGGTTCGGCGCTGGCTTTGTTCCTTGTGCTGCGTCTGCTCAATGGCTACGGCGAGAAACCCTGGGCTGTCGGCGAGACGACGGTGCAGACGCTGATGAGCTTCTTCAACATCACCAAGTACCCGCCGTCGTTGCTGTTCCTGGCCTTGACCCTGGGCATCGGGCTGTTGCTGCTGGTGGCTTTCGAGCGGCGCAACGAGGGCCGGGCGGTGCGCTGGCTGGCGGTGTTCGGGCGGCGCCGATGTTCTTCTATCTGCTGCACCTGTATGTGTTGAAGGTGTTGTATGTGCTGGCCGTGGGATTGTTCGGGACAAACCAGGGGCAGTATTTCGGCTTCGATTCCGTCGCAGGGGTGTGGCTCGGGGCGGTGCTGCTGGCCCTGGCGTTGTACTTGCCGGTGCGCTGGTTTGCCCGGTTGAAGGCACGGCGGCGGGATATTGTTTGGTTGAAGTATTTGTAGATTGGCAACACGCACCCTGTGGGAGCTGGCTTGCCAGCGATAGCGGTAATGAATTCACCGACGCCATCGCTGGCAAGCCAGCTCCCACAGGGTTAGCGGTGCTCGTGAGGCCTGTATAGGTGTCGCATATCGCTACGAAATTCCCGCGATTTCCGACTTTTCTGTAGGCAATTTCCCAATCATACTTCCGCGCCTCGTTTGACGTTGCACTCCTGGAAATGGCTGCCTAGTCTTCGCCGGTCGCTGCTGCTTGGCGATCAGGTTTGGTCACCTGCACCTTTCTGGAACCGCTCGTCTTGAAGGACGATAGCGTCGGCTGCTGCTGTCATGGCGGCTGTGCGTGGAGCACCTTCGGGTGCGCCGGAGTGTGTTCCAGATGCCGGTTGACCAATCCGCGTACAGTCGTCACCCAATCGTTTGGTCACGTTCTGGGTGGCGGTTTCCGTCACTTTTCTGGAACGCCAACATGATCAAACCCGTACCCGATCCACCCCGCACCGCCCACACTCACTTCGCCACCTGCAACGGCACCCATCCACCGCTTTTCAGCGTCTGTGAAGGCGCCAGCATGGAAGATGTCCTCGTGCACCTGACCATGTCCCTGTCCTCGGCCTATGAAACCAACTACCAGGTCTGCGAATCGGCGAGCAAGCCGATGCAGAGTCTTGCCTGGGCGACCCAGCATTCGCTGGAGATCTGCCAGGCGTTGGTGGAGTCGTTGCTTAAGACGGCAGAGCGGAAGCAGGAAGAGGCTTGAGCCCCAAGCTCCAAAGCATGACGCGGACCCTGTGGGAGCTGGCTTGCCAGCGATTGCGGTGGTGGATCCACCATCGCTATCGCTGGCAAGCCAGCTCCCACAGGGTCCGCGTCGCGCACTGGATTTACGTGTGCTCCACTTGCGTGTCGATCAGAACGCCAACTTATACCCAATCAAGAACAACATCCCCGCCAGGCAAGGCCGCAACACCGCATCCGAAATCTTCCCGGTCAGATGGCTGCCGATATAGATCCCCGGCAACGACCCCAGCAGCAGATACCCCAGCAGCGACCAGTCCATGTTGCCCATGCTCGCATGCCCCAACCCGGCAACCAGGGTCAGCGGTACGGCGTGGGCGATCTCGGTGCCGACCAGCCGACGGGTAACCAGGTACGGATAGAGCAGGAACAACGCCACGGTGCCCAGCGCGCCAGCGCCGATGGAAGTGAGCGAAACCATCACCCCCAGCACCACACCGGTGATCACGGTCAGGATGTTGAGGCTGCGCCCGCTCAGATGATAGCGATCACCGGCATGCTTGTTGGCAAAGGCCTGGAGCCGGGATTTGAAGAGGATCGCCAGCGCCGTGAGGATCAGCACCACCGCCAGGCCCTGCTTGATGATGGCGTTGAGCGCGGCGGTGTCGGTGTTCAGGGTGCTGAGGAACCACAGGGTCGCTGCTGCCGCAGGCACGCTGCCCAGGGCCAGCCAGCCGGTGATGGCCCAGTCGATGTTCTTCTGCTTGCCATGGACCCAGACGCCACTGGCCTTGGTGATGGCGGCGTAGAGCAGGTCGGTGCCGACCGCGGTAGCAGGGTTGATGCCGAACCAGAGGAGGATCGGGGTCATCAGCGAACCGCCGCCGACGCCGGTCATGCCGACGATGAAACCTACAACCAGACCTGCAATGGTGAAACCAAACGAACCAACATCCATACGTTACCTGACACGCTCTAGATCGACGGGGCGGGCGCAGCATAACGGATGTTTTTATGCCCAAATATATTTGTATCGAATTAGCTTATAACCGATATCGATTCGACCTATGCATTGAAGTCGTCTCGGGTATGTGTCAGATGCATTTTTTGTTGCTCTTGAGGGCCTCATCGCTGGCAAGCCAGCTCCCACAGGGTTAGTGAGCTGCGCCCCGGATGTTGGACACTTTTGTCTAAAGCTATGCGGCTTGTGCTCTGTACGCTACAGGGCTCAGGCCGCCGAGCTTCATCTTGATACGTTCGTGGTTGTAGTAGCGGATGTAATCATCAATCCCAGCGCGTAATTGCTCGATGCTCTCAAATTTCTCGCGGTAGAAATACTCCGACTTCAGCGTGCCGAAAAAGCTTTCCATCGCCGCATTGTCCAGGCAGTTGCCCTTGCGCGACATGCTCTGTTCCAAGCCCGCTTCTTTCAAGCGCTGGCGGTAATCCGGATAGCGATAATGCCATCCCTGATCTGAGTGCAGCATCGGCTTACTGTCAGCCGGCAGCTTCTCCAGCGCTCGTTCAAGCATCGTTCCCACCAGGGTGTAACGCGGCCGAGTATCCGTTTGATAGGCCACGATCTCCCCGTTGTACAAGTCCAGAACTGGCGACAGATAAAGCTTTTCTCCAGCCACCTTGAACTCGGTAACGTCTGTCACCCATTTCTGATTCGGCTGATCAGCAGCGAACTCCCGGTTCATGGTGTTCGGCGATGCTTCGTCCATCAGCCCTCTGTACGACTTGTATTTCTTCGGTCGTACCGTGCACTTGAGGTCCAACTCGCCCATGAGGCGGCGCACTTTCTTGCCGTTGATCATGTGCCCTTTCTGGCGCAGCGCAGCGGTCATGCGACGATAACCATACCGGCCCCTGTGGTGCTCCTGAATGCCCCGCATCGCCTGTTTCAGTGGAGCGTACTTATCCTCGGCGCCCTCGTCCCCGAAGTAGGTGTAGTAAGTGCTACGAGGCAAACCAGCAGCGATCAGCAGGTATTTCAGCCTGAACTGTCGGCGCAGCGCGGTAATCAGCTGGGCTTTTTCCTTGCTGCCCGGATCTGCCTGAGCTTCGCCTCCTCTAACTCCTCGAGCTTTTTTAGGTAGGCGTTCTCCGCTTCAAGCATGCGAACTTTCTCTAGTAACTCTTTGGGCGAGAGGTCCTCGTTACGCACGGCTGCAGGCTTGGAGGACTTGGCGGAAGGCTTAGGCATGGTGCGGGTTGAACTCTTTTCTACAGAAAGCTGGTTTGCGAGCCCGTCACTGTAATACTGGCGCAGCCATCTGCCCAGCTGACTAGAGTTACCTAGGTTGAACAACGCTGCGGCGGCGCGCTGAGAAAGACGGTCATTTAGCATGCGGTGAAGCACCGTAATCTTGAATTCGGCGCTGTGGCGCTGATGGCGACGCTCAAGGCTGGACCTGCCGTGTTGCTGATAGGCCACGACCCAACGGCGAAGCAAGGTGGGATCTATCTGGAACTGGTTCGCCACATGACGGAAACCTCGGCCTCGCTTGAGGAAGGCTTCGATGGCGGACAACTTGAACTGCTTTGAATACTTGGTCATGCAAAACACCCCGGTGTTGGATTTTTTGTCCAACATCCGGGGCGCAGCTCATTAGCGGTGTGGGAGCTGGCTTGCCAGCGATGAGGCCCTGGAGAACACTGCAAATCCCGGGCTTTTTACGAAATCTTTATGCGCCAAGGCCTACGCCAATCTCGTCCCTTTACGCCTCTGCGCCAGAGAATTTCCCTACGCGGCAGCCGCCGCCGAACGGAGATTTCTCATGAGCATTCTGGACGGGGTGTCACTGCTGCTGGCAGTGGCGTTGTTGGTGTACCTGATGGTCGCGCTGCTGCGCGCCGATCGCGGCTAGGGAGCGGCCATGCACAGTTACGATTACGCATTGCTCCTGGCCTTCTTCGCCCTGGTGCTGCTGCCGGCACCCTGGCTCGGGCGCTTCTACTACAAGGTGATGGAGGGCCAGCGCACCTGGCTGAGCCCGGTGCTCGGCCCGGTAGAACGAGGCTGCTACTGCATCGCCGGGGTCGATACCCGGCAGGAACAGAACTGGAAGCAGTACGCCCTGGCCTTGCTGGTCTTCAACCTGGCCGGCTTCCTGTTGCTCTTCGCCGTGCTGCGCCTGCAGGCCTACCTGCCGCTGAACCCGCAACACCTGCCCGGCCAGGAATGGTCGTTGGCGTTCAATACTGCGGTCAGCTTCATGACCAACACCAACTGGCAGTCCTATAGCGGCGAAGCCTCGCTCAGTTACCTGAGCCAGATGCTCGGCCTGACCGTGCAGAACTTCGTCAGCGCCGCCACCGGCCTGGCCGTGCTGGTCGCGCTATGCCGCGGTATCGCCCGGCGCAGCGCCGGCACCCTGGGCAACTTCTGGGTGGACATGACCCGCGCCACCCTCTATGGCCTGCTGCCGCTGTGCCTGGTGCTGGCGCTGATCCTGGTGTGGCAGGGCGTGCCGCAGACCTTCAGCGATTACGTGCATGCGGTCACCCTGCAAGGCGCCGACCAGGTGATTCCCCTCGGCCCGGCCGCCAGCCAGATCGCCATCAAGCAACTGGGCACCAACGGCGGCGGCTTCTTCGGCGTCAACTCGGCCCACCCGTTCGAGAACCCGACGGCCTGGTCGAACCTGTTCGAAGTGGTGTCGATCATCCTGATCCCGGTGGCCCTGGTCTTCACCTTCGGCCATTACGTCAAGGACATGCGCCAAAGCCGGGCGATCATCGCCGGCATGCTCGCCCTGTTCCTGGTCGGCGGCGCCACCGCGCTGTGGGCCGAGTACCAGCCCAACCCGGCGCTGAGCAATCCGCAGGTCGAGCAAAGCGCGCCCCTGGAAGGCAAGGAAAGCCGCTTCGGCACCACCGGCAGCGTGCTCTGGACGGTGACCACCACCGCCGCCTCCAACGGCTCGGTCAATGCCATGCACGACAGCCTCAACCCGCTGACCGGCATGGTCGCGCTGGTCAACATGATGGTCGGCGAGGTGATTTTCGGCGGCGTCGGTGCCGGGCTCTACGGCATGCTGCTGAACGTGCTGATCGCGGTGTTCCTCGCCGGCCTGATGATCGGCCGCACCCCCGAATACCTCGGCAAGAAGCTCCAGGCGCGGGAGGTGCAACTGCTGGTGGCGACCCTGCTGGTGATGCCGGTCGGCGTGCTGATCCTCGGCGCCCTGGCCACCGCGTTGCCCGGGCCGGCCGCAAGCATCAGCAACCCCGGCGCCCATGGGTTCAGCCAGTTGCTCTATGCCTACACCTCGGCCAGCGCCAACAACGGTTCGGCCTTCGCCGGCCTGGGCGCCAACACCACCTTCCATAACCTGATGACCGGCCTTGGCATGTTGATCGGGCGCTTCGGCTACATCCTCCCGGTCCTTGCCCTGGCCGGCAGCCTGGCGCTGAAGAAGACCGCCCCGGTAGGGCAGGCCAGCTTCCCCACCCATGGTCCGCTGTTCGTCACCCTGCTGGTGGTCACCATCCTGCTGGTCGGTGGCCTGACCTTCCTCCCGGCGCTGGCCCTGGGCCCGATCGCTGAACACCTGAGCCTGGCCTTGCAAGGAGTCACCCCATGAACATGCCGCTTCGCGATGTGAAAACGGCACCAGCCAGCACTGCGCAAACGTCCTTCTCCGCCCTGTGGCGGCCAGCGCTGGTGCAGGCGTTCGTCAAGCTCGACCCGCGTCAGCTCAAGCGCGCCCCGGTGATGCTGGTGGTGGAACTGACTGCGATCTTCACCACGCTGCTGTGCCTGCTGCCCGATAACCAGGTGCCTACCGGCGTGGCGCTGCAGATCGCCCTGTGGCTGTGGTTCACCGTGCTCTTCGCCAACTTCGCCGAAGCCCTGGCCGAGGGCCGCGGCAAGGCCCGCGCCGACAGCCTCAAGGCCGGCAGCCAGGGCCTGAGCGCACGCCGGCGCACGGCGGCGGGCAGCTTCGAAGTGGTCGCCGCCACCGTCCTGCGCAAGGGCGATGTGGTGCGGGTCGAAGCCGGCGAGATGATCCCCGGCGACGGCGAGGTGATCGAAGGCATCGCTGCGGTCAACGAGGCGGCGATTACCGGTGAATCCGCGCCGGTGATCCGCGAGTCCGGTGGCGATCGCTCGGCGGTGACCGGCAGTACCCGCCTGGTCTCCGACTGGCTGCTGGTGCGCATCAGCAGCAACCCCGGCGAGTCGACCCTGGACCGCATGATCGCCCTGGTGGAAGGCGCCAAGCGCCAGAAAACCCCCAACGAGATCGCCCTGGATATCCTGCTGATCGGCCTGACCCTGATCTTCCTGATCGTGGTGGTGACCCTGCAGCCGTTCGCCCACTTCGCCGGCGGGGCGATCCCCACGGTGTTCCTCGTGGCGCTGCTGGTGACGCTGATCCCCACCACCATCGGCGGCCTGCTCTCGGCCATCGGCATCGCCGGCATGGACCGCCTGGTGCGCCTCAATGTGATCGCCCGTTCCGGCCGCGCCGTGGAAGCGGCGGGCGATGTGCACGTGCTGATGCTCGACAAGACCGGCACCATCACCTTCGGCAACCGCCGTTGCAGCGCGGTGTTCGCCGCACCGGGCATTACCGCCAAGGAGCTGGGCGAGGGCGCCTTGTACGCTTCACTGGCCGACGACACCGCCGAAGGCAAGTCCATAGTCGAATACCTGCGCCAGTTGCATGACTTCGTCGAGCCGGTCGCCGGGCAGTTCCAGCCAGTGGCCTTCAGTGCCGAAACCCGTCTCTCGGGAATCGACCTCGGGCCTCGTCGTTACCGCAAGGGTGCGGTGGATTCGGTGCTGGCCTTCGTCGGCATGCAGCGCCTCGACCTGCCGCCGGCCCTGGCCCGGGAAGTGGACAAGATCGCCCAGAGCGGCGGCACGCCGTTGCTGGTCTGCGTCGACAAGCGCCTGCTCGGTGTGATCCATCTCAAGGACGTGGTCAAGCCGGGGATCCGCGAGCGCTTCGCCGAACTGCGCAAGCTGGGCATCCGCACCGTGATGGTCACCGGCGACAACCCGCTGACCGCCGCCGCCATCGCTGCCGAGGCCGGTGTGGATGATGTGCTTGCCGAAGCCACGCCAGAGAAGAAGCTGGCGCGGATCCGCCAGGAACAGGACGAAGGCCGCCTGGTCGCCATGTGCGGGGACGGTGCCAACGACGCTCCGGCCCTGGCCCAGGCGGACGTCGGCATGGCCATGAACGACGGCACCCAGGCGGCCCGCGAGGCGGCCAACATGGTCGATCTCGACAGCGACCCGACCAAGCTGCTGGACGTGGTGCAGGTGGGCAAGGAACTGCTGGTGACCCGCGGTGCGCTGACCACCTTCTCCATCGCCAACGACGTGGCCAAGTATTTCGCCATCCTGCCGGCGCTGTTCGCCGCGATCTATCCGCAGCTTGGCGTGCTCAACCTGATGCAACTGGCCAGCCCGCAGAGTGCCATCGTCTCGGCGATCGTGTTCAACGCGCTGATCATCGTCGTGCTGATTCCCCTGGCGCTGCGCGGGGTACGGGTCAAGGCCGCCAGCGCCGCCCACCTGCTGCGCCGCAACCTGCTGATCTACGGGCTGGGCGGGCTGCTGGTGCCCTTCGCCGGGATCAAGCTGATCGACCTGCTGCTCAACGCCCTGCAACTGGTGTGAATTCGAGGACATGAACATGACGACCCATCTTCGCCCGGCCCTGAGCCTGTTGTTGCTGATGACCCTGGTGACCGGCGTGGTCTATCCGCTGGCGGTCACCGGCATCGCCCAGGTGGCCTTCCCCGAACAGGCCAATGGCAGCCTGCTGCGCGACGACCAAGGCCAGGTGCGCGGTTCGCGCCTGCTGGCCCAGCCGTTCAGCGGCGAGGCCTGGTTCCAGGCGCGGCCGTCGGCGGCGGACTACGCAACCGTGTCCAGCGGTGCGAGCAACCTGGCGCCGAGCAATCCGGCCCTGGCCAAGCGTATCGGCGACAGCGCCGGCATGCTGTTCAGCGCGGCGCAGGGGCCGGTGCCGCAGGCCCTGCTGACTACGTCCGGCAGCGGTCTCGATCCGCATCTGCCGCCCGAGGCGGTGGCCTATCAACTGGCCCGCGTGGCAGCGGCCCGACAAATCCCGCAGCAGGCATTGCAAGGACTGGTGGAGCAAGCCACCCTGCAACCTCTGGTCGGCCCGCCAGTGGTAAATATCCTCGCCCTGAACGCCGCCCTCGACCGCCTTGCGCCACTGCCGAAATAAGGACCTGATCCGACCATGAGTGATTCCCAGCGCGCCGATGCGTTGTTGGCCGAGCTGCCGCGCCAGGGGCGCGGCCGGCTCAAGGTGTTTCTCGGGGCGGCGCCGGGCGTGGGCAAGACCTACGCCATGCTCCAGGCCGCCCACGCCCGCCTGCGCCACGGCGTGCGGGTGCTGGCCGGGGTGGTGGAAACCCATGGCCGCAGCGAGACCGAGGCGCTGCTCGGGGGTATCGCCCAGCAGCCGTTGTTGCGCTCGGAGTACCGTGGCGTAACGCTCGAGGAAATGGACCTGGATGGCCTGCTCAAGGCTGTGCCCGAGCTGGCGCTGGTGGATGAACTGGCCCACAGCAATGCCCCCGGCAGCCGCCATGCCAAGCGCTGGCAGGACGTGCAGGAGCTGCTGGCGGCCGGGATCGACGTCTACACCACGGTCAACGTGCAGCATCTGGAAAGTCTCAACGACCATGTGCGCGGCATCACCGGCGTACAGGTACGCGAGACTCTGCCGGACTGGGTGCTGCAGGAAGCCTTCGAGCTGGTGCTGATCGACCTGCCGCCGCGGGAGCTGCTGGAGCGCCTGCGCGATGGCAAGGTCTATGTGCCGGAGCAGGCGCGGGCGGCGATCGATGCTTTCTTCACCCAGACCAACCTCACCGCCCTGCGCGAGCTGGCGATGCAGACGGCGGCGGCCCAGGTGGATGCCGACCTGGCCCACGGCTATCGCCGCCTCGGCCAGGACGCCCCGGCCCTGCGCGGGCGCCTGCTGGTCGGTGTGGATGGCGATGCCCAGGCCGAACGCCTGGTGCGCCATGCCAGCCGCGTGGCGCAGCGCCGCCACTTGCCATGGAGCCTGGTGCATGTGGACAACGGCAAGCTGCGCGACGAGACGGCCCGGCAGCGCCTGCAAGCGGCGCAGCAACTGGCCGAGCGCCTGGGCGGCGAGGTGGTGCTGCTGCGTGCCGGGGAAGTGGCGCGTACGCTGATCCAGCACGCTGGCGAGCGCCGTGCCAGCCTGGTGCTGGTCGGGCAGTCGCGTGATCGCCTGCGCCGACGCCTGTTCGGCGCCGGGGTCGCCACGCGCTTGCTGCGCGAATCCCATGGCCTGGAGATCAATGTCCTCGACCGTGACGAGCAGCCCGAGCCGGCGCGTGCAGTGCGTGCCGCTGACTGGGCCTGGCGCCACTACGCGCTGGCCGTGGCCGCGACCTTGCTTGCCAGCGGCCTGGCCTGGGCCGTAGCACGGGTCATGGACTTGCCGAACATCTCCCTGGTGTTCCTCGCCGCCGTGCTGCTGGTGGCGGTGCGCAGTAGCATCGGCCCGGCGCTGGCCTGCGCGGTGCTGTCGTTCCTCGCCTATGACTTCCTGTTCATTCCGCCGAACTTCTCCTTCGCCATCCAGCGTGAAGAGGATGTGCTGACCTCGCTGTTCTTCCTGTTGATGGCGGTGCTTACCGGCAATCTCGCCGCGCGGCAGCGTCGGCAATTGAAGGCCTTGCGCGAGACCCAGGAGCAGACCGGGCAACTGCTCGATCTGACCCGTCGGCTCACCGCCGCCACTGATCGCCAGGCGGTGTTCAGCGCCGCCGGCCAGCATCTGGAAAACTGGCCGCAGGTGCAGGCTTGTCTGCTTGAGCGCGATGCCGAAGGGCGCTTGCAGGTGGCCTTTGGTGGTGAACTGCAGTTCAGCGACAACGAACGCGCTGCCGCCGAATGGGCCTGGCAACACGAGCAGGAAGCGGGGCAGGGCAGCGACACCCTGCCCAACGGACGCTGGTGGTGGTGGCCGTTGTCGGTGGATGAGGGCCCGCTGGCCTTGCTGGGCGTGCGGGCCCGGTACGACGGGCAATTGCCGGCCCAGCGCCGGCGTTTGCTCAAGTCCCTGAGCCAGCCGCTGGCCCAGGCCCTGGCCCGGGCGAAACTGGCCGAGCAACTGGAGTCGGCGCGCCTGCACGGCGAAACCGAACAATTGCGCAGCGCCTTGCTCGCCTCGGTTTCCCACGACCTGCGCACTCCGCTCACCGCCATGCGCGGCAGCATCGACAGCCTGTTGGCCCTGGGCGATGCAATCCCGGCCGAGGATCGCCGTGAATTGCTGGAAGGCACCCGCGATGAAGCCGAGCGCCTCGACCGCTATATCCAGAACCTGCTGGACATGACCCGCCTTGGCCATGGCGGCCTCAAGCTGGCGCGGGACTGGGTGACCCCGGCGGATATCGTCGGCAGTGCGCTGAACCGCCTGCGGGTGGTGCTGGCGCCCTTGCAATTGCGCACCGAGGTGCCTGCCGAATTGCCGCTGCTGTATGTGCATGCGGCGCTGATCGAACAGGCGCTGATCAATGTGCTGGAGAATGCGGCGCGCTTCTCGCCGGCCGAGGGGCACCTGGAATTGCGCGTGACCGTCGAGGACGCGCAACTGTGCTTCGCCGTGGCGGACGAGGGGCCGGGCATCGCCGAGGCGGACCGCGAGCGCATCTTCGATATGTTCTACACCGCCGCCCGGGGTGATCGCGGCGGGCAGGGCACGGGGCTGGGGCTGGCGATCTGTCGCGGCATGGTCGGTGCCCATGGCGGGCATATTCGCGTCGAAGACGGCCTGGGTGGCCGCGGCACCTGCATCACTCTATGCTTGCCGCTTCCGGCCCAACCCCCACTGGACAGCGAAACCCCATGAGCCAGACCGCGACCGTGCTGGTCATCGACGACGAGCCGCAGATCCGCAAGTTCCTGCGCATCAGCCTGGCGTCCCAGGGCTACAAGGTGCTGGAGGCGGGTACCGGCGCCGAGGGCCTGCGCCATGCCGCCTTGTCGCGGCCGGACCTGGTGGTGCTCGACCTGGGCCTGCCGGACATGGATGGCCAGCAGGTACTGCGCGAGTTGCGCGAATGGAGCGCGGTGCCGGTGATGGTCTTGTCGGTGCGCGCCAGCGAAGCGCAGAAGGTCCAGGCGCTGGATGGCGGGGCCAACGACTACGTGACCAAGCCGTTCGGTATCCAGGAGTTCCTGGCGCGGGTGCGCGCGTTGTTGCGCCAGGTGCCGCAGGCCACTGCACCAGAGGCCGCATTCAGCTTCGGGCCGTTGACGGTGGACCTGGCCTACCGCCGGGTGACCCTGGACGGCGTGGAAGTGGCGCTGACCCGCAAGGAATACGCGCTGCTGGCGCAACTGGCGCGGCATCCGGGGCGGGTGATCACCCAGCAGCAGTTGCTCAAGGACATCTGGGGGCCGACCCATGTGGAGGACAGTCACTACCTGCGCATCGTGGTGGCGCATGTGCGGCAGAAGCTCGGCGACGACCCGACGGCACCGAGGTTCATTATCACCGAGCCGGGGTGGGGTATCGGTTGATCGGGCAGGATTCCCTGTGATCTTTCGGGCCCTATCGCCGCACCGCAGCGATAGGGCCAGTACTGACAGCGGAAAATCCGGCTCAGTCAGCGTTTCTCAGCCTCATGGTTATCCAGCGTATCCCGCGCAATCTCCCGGCCCAGGGCGATCAGTTCCGGCGCCTTGTAGAACTCGAAGAACCGGCACACCCGCTTCGGCACGTTGACCAGCACATCCGGCGGATACCCGGCGATCTTGTACTGCGCCAGGGACGTCTGCATCACCTCGAAACTCTGGTTGATCAAGTCCAGCAATGACGCCGGCCCCACGTTGTCGACGATGAACGAGCCGGTCGCCGACTTTGGCGCACCGTCGCTTTCCGGCGCCGCCGAAGGTTGCTGGGCCCTGGGGCTGGCAGCGTCGGCCAGCCACGGATTGGGCACCTCCACGGCCTCTGCTGCCAGTTCCTGTTCCAGTTCCTTCTCCAGCCCCAGCAACGCCTCCGCCTGCTTGCGCCGGAACGGCAGGTGCGAGCCCAGCGAGCTGATCAGGCTGTCGAAACGCAGCTTGAACGCCGCCGGCCGTTCTATCACCGGCAAGGTGTACTGCTTCTGGTTGGTGGCGTTGAGGTTGACGGCGACGATCAGGTCGCAATGGCTGGACACCACCGGGATGATCGGCAGCGGATTGAGAATGCCGCCATCGACCAGCGTGCGGTTGCCCTGGACCACCGGGGTGAACAGGCTGGGGATCGCCGCCGAGGCGCGCATGGCCTGGTGCAGGCAGCCTTCCTGGAACCAGATTTCCTGCTGGTTGGTGAGGTCGGTGGCCACCGCCGTGTAGGGAATGCGCAACTGCTCGATGTTGATCTCGCCGACGATCTTGCGGATCTGCCCGAAGACCTTTTCCCCGCGGATCGCGCCAAGGCGGAAACTCACATCCACCAGGCGCAGGACATCCAGGTAATCGAGACTTTCGATCCAGTTGCGGTATTCCTCCAGCTTGCCAGCGGCGTAGATCCCGCCGATCACCGCGCCCATGGAGCAGCCGGCGATGCAGGCGATCTCGTAGCCGCGCCGTTCGAGTTCTTCGATCACGCCGATATGCGCATACCCCGGGCACCGCCCGAGCCCAATACCAATGCCACGCGCTTCTTCATGCTGCGTCCCCCGTCATGTACGGTAACAATGCGCCTGTTCAACGCTTCGCTTCAATCACCGGCAGCGCTGGTCTACGCTGGTGATGGCACTTTTCCGTGGCAAAGCCGTCGAACAGGCCAACCTGATTGATCATTTCCCTTGAGGTAACACCCGATGAAAGCCTGGATAACCCTGCCCCTGATCGTTCTGGCCCTGGCTGGCTGCGCGGGCAAGACGGCCTATCGCGACAGTTGCGGCTCCCAGCTCGACGCCGCCTGGAAGGAACTGGACCTGGCCAAGGCCGAAGGCTTCGCCGGCACCGTCAGCTATTCCAAGGCCCTGTCGCTACTGACCGGGGCCAAGACCCAGCAACAGTTCGAAGCCTTCGAGGGATGCACCAAAAAGGCGGAAAAGGCTCGTTTCTATATTCGTGAGTCCCGTGCAGGACGCTGAGTCGTGAGGTAGGTCATGTCGAAGATGTTCGATCACGTTGTTGCCGAGGTCCTGGGCTTGCAGGTGCGCTTGATGGCGTGCCAGGCGCGTCTTGCCGAGAATACCGACAGCGAGGCGCTCCATGACCTGCGCACCACGGTGCGGCGCTTGCGCAGCCTGCTGCGGCCCCTGCGCGGGCTGCCCGGGGTCGATCATCTGGAAAACGCGGCCAAGGCCATCGGCGATATGACCACGCCGCTGCGCGACCGCGAGGTGCTGGCCGAACAGCTGTTCCAGCGCGACATGGGCGCGGCTGCGCAGCGCCGGCTCGCCGGGGAGGGCGAGGTGTTCGCCTCGGTGGCAGCCAGCCCGCAGATGTACAAGCTGCTGGCCGTGCTCGACGCTTTCCCCGGTTTCCTGCGGGCGATCGAGCGGCAGAAACTGGTGCCGGACCTTGGCAAGCGCATCGAGAAGCGCCTGGACAAACAATGGAAGAAAATCGTCGAAGCCGTGCACGAGCCGGACCATGACCGGCATCGCCTGCGCCTGCTGATCAAGCGTGCACGCTACGGCGCCGAGGCGTATCCGAAGCTGAGCCGGATCGGCAAGTCGATGCGCAGCGAACTCAAGAACGCCCAGGACGACCTCGGCCATTGGCACGACCTCCTGCAATGGCTGACCCAGGCCGAAAAGCAGGCCGACCTGGCGCCCCTGGTTGCGCAGTGGCAGGAACAACGGCAGGAGGCCGAGCGCAAGGCCGACAAGACCGTGGCGCGCCTGCTCAAGCATATCGACGAGCGATAGGCCGCTGATTTGGCAGTTATGTGGCCTGCTCGGCGTCCCGTTCTGCTCTTAAGATCGTAGGACTTTTCCGCAGGACGAGGTCCGCATGAATTTTTCCCAACTGCTCACCGCCGTCCGCCAGCGTCCGCAAGAGGTGGTGATTCCCGCCGAGTGGGCCCAGGGGCGTGCCTGTTTCGGCGGCCTGATGGCGGCGCTGGTGTACGAGGCCATGCACGCCCGGGTCTCGCCTGAGCGTCCGGTGCGTTCCCTGGCGATCACCTTCGTCGGTCCGGCCGAACCCAATGTACCCATCAGCTTCGAGGTGGAGCCGCTGCGCGAAGGCAAGGCGGTCAGTTCGCTATTGGGGCGTGCGGTCCAGAATGGCCAGACGGTGACCATCGTCCAGGGCAGCTTCGGCGCCGGGCGCAGTTCGGTGATCGACATTCCGGCGCTGCCGGCAGTGCAGATGAAGAGCCTGGCCGAGTCCAGCCCGGAAATGCCCTACATTCCAGGCGTGACCCCGGAATACATCCGCTTCCTGGCCATGCGCTGGGGAATCGGCAACATGCCGTTTACCAACAAGCCGGGGCGGCAGATGGGCGGCTGGGTGCGCTTGCGTGACGCGGTGGAGGAACCGGTGACCGAGGCCCACCTGCTGGCCCTGTGCGATGCCTGGCCGCCGGCGACCCTGCCGTACCTGAACAAGCCGGCGGCGGGCAGCACCCTGACCTGGACCATCGAATTCGTCCAGCCGGTGGCCAGCCTGAGTACCCTGGACTGGTGCCAGTACTGCGCCGATGTCGAGCATTCCCGTGATGGTTACGGACATACCGCAGCAGCGATGTGGAACGCGGCGGGCGAGTTGCTGGCGCTCAGCCGGCAGACGGTGACGGTGTTTGCCTGACGGTCAATGATGGCGGTGGCTGAACGGCTTGGGCTGTCCAGCCTCGGGGTGATGGCCTTTGCGGTAAAGGCCAACGCTCGCCATCACGAAGATCGCACCCACGGCGATCTGCCCCGGATCCAGGCTGAACAACCCCGAGAGCACCAGCAGCGCGCCAATGATGAACAGCGGGGCGGCAATAAGGTCGTGCGGTAGGTGGGTGTTCATGGGGTAACTCCTCTGACTTTTCGCTGGGGCATGTCAGAAGAGTAGTTGCGGGTTGTGGGCAGGGCCAATTGAGGGGATTGATCGGGGGGATAGCTGTGCGCTTGAGGGCCTCATCGCTGGCAAGCCAGCTCCCACAGGTCCAGCGGTGCATGCGATCCTGTGGGAGCTGGCTTGCCAGCGATGAGGGCCTGAAATTCCCTACAGCTTCAACTGCCCGATCACCTTGTTCAGCTCCCCGGCCAGGGTCGCCAGTTCACTGCTGGTGGTCGCCGACGACACCGTCTGCTGCACCGTATCCTCGGTCACATCGCGAATGCTCACCACCGCGCGGTTCATCTCTTCCGCCACCTGGCTCTGCTGCTCCGCCGCCACGGCAATCTGCGTATTGCTTTCGCGCATCTGCGCCACCGCGGCGGTGATTTCCGCCAGGGCCTCGCCGGCTTCCTGGGCCTGCTTGACGCAGTCGTCGGCCTTGAACGAACTCTCGGTCATGAACTCCACCGCGTCGCGGGTGCCGGCCTGCAGGGCCGATACCATCTCGGTGATCTCGTCGGTGGACGACTGCACGCGCTTGGCCAGGTTACGCACTTCATCGGCGACCACGGCGAAACCACGCCCCAGGTCGCCGGCCCGCGCCGCTTCGATGGCAGCGTTAAGGGCGAGCAGGTTGGTCTGCTCGGCGATGCTGTGGATCACGTTGACCACGCCATTGATCTTCTGGCTGTCCTCGGCCAGTTGGCGAATCATCTCGGCGGTCTGCTGCACGCCGCTGGACAGCCCGGCAATCGAAATCTGCACCCGGCTGACCACGTCCTTGCCGCTGCCGGCCAGGGTGTCGGCGGTCTGCGACAGGTCGCGGGTGGCGCCGGCATGCTGGGCAATGTGGTAGACGGTGGCGGACATCTCGTTGATCGCCGTGGCGGCCTGGTCGGTCTCGCTCTGCTGGCCGAGCATGCCGTGGCGCACGTCGCTCATGCTCGCTGCCAGGCGCGCGGCGCCGGAGTCCAATTGCGCGGCGGTCACCGCGACCGTATTGACCACGCGGTGGTAGGTCGTCTGCATGGCGTTGAAGGCACTGGCCATCTGGCCGACTTCGTCACCGCAGGACAGCGGCACCCGCGCCGACAGGTCGCCGGTCTTCTCGACATGCAGGATCACATCCTTGAGGGTGTTGAGCTGGGCCAGCAGGAAGCGGATCAGCAACTGCGAGGCGCAGAGCATCGCCAGCATCAGGATCAACACGCATACCGCGTAGTTGCCGAAGCGGTCGCTATAGACCTGCATGAAGCTCGGTGCCGGTGCCAGCACGGCGACCCGCTGGCCGTCGCGGCTGATCACCTGGGCCCCGGCCAGCGGCGCTTCGCCGAACACGGCGTAGGGTTCGATACTGACCCAGCCGCTGGCATCGGCCAGGGCCGCGACAGGCTGCCCCTGGTAGCTGGGCGTCTGGCCGGGTGCAAAGGCCAGGATATGCGGCGCCTGGGGCAGGGCCTGCCCGGCGGGCCAGGCGGCGAGCAACCTGGCTTCGGCTATCGCACGGTCGTGGGCTTCATCGACCCGGGCCTGCTGTTCGAGGAATACCGCGTACAACACCAGGAACAGGGTGGTGACGAAGGCGACCGCGTTGACAGCCCAGAACTTGTATTTCAGGGAGATGTTGCTAAGCCAGGCACCCATGGTAGGTCTTCTCTGAGTTAAGCGTTTGAGCGGAAAGTTTTTTGGCAAGGTGCCAGCATTCTGGGCGACTAATCAGCAATAGATCTTGATATGTGTCAAGCCAGCTCCGGGAGGTTGAAGAAGCGTCGGGCACACAGGGTTGTATGTGCTGCGAGATGGGCCTCGGACTCGCCGCGGTGCCGGGCCACTTCGCGCAGTACCTCCGGCAGGTATGCCGGCTCGTTGCGACCGTTCTTCGGTTTTGGCCGCAGGCTGCGCGGCAGCAGGTAGGGCGCGTCGCTTTCCAGCATCAGCCGGCCTTCGGGGATGTTGCCGACCAGGGCGTGCAGGTGGGTGCCGCGACGCTCGTCGCAGATCCAGCCGGTAATGCCGATGTGCAGGTCCAGGTCCAGATAGGCGAACAGCGCCTCGCGCTCGCCGGTGAAACAATGCACAACGGCGGCGACGAGGTGGTCCCGGTAGTCCTTGAGGATCTGCAGCAGGCGCTCGCTGGCGTCGCGCTCGTGGAGGAAAACCGGCATCTGCAACTCCACGGCCAGGGCCAGCTGGTCTTCCAGGGCCTTTTCCTGTTGCGGGCGGGGCGAGAAATCGCGATTGAAGTCCAGCCCGCATTCACCCACCGCCTGTACCCGTGCCTGCTCCAGCAACTGGCGCAACCGGCGCGGGCTTTCTGCGTTCCATTGGCTGGCGTCGTGCGGGTGCACGCCGGCGGTGGAGAACAGGCGCTGGCCATCGGTGTCGAGGCGCTGGCACAGCTCCAGCGCCTCGCTGCTGCCGGCCAGGCTGGTACCGGTCAGCAGCATCTGCCGCACCCCGGCGGCCTCGGCGCGCTCCAGTACATCCTGGTGAATCCCGGCAAAACTGGCGTTGGTGAGATTGACGCCGATGTCGATGAGTTGCATGGTGCTACCTCGAATTTCGCGGCTGATACGCGCTGAAAGGCTCGAAAATAACAACAAACACAAGAACTTCAACAGGTTGTCGTGGTCATTTGCGGTCAATTGTCATAAGCCCGCTGCATAGTGTGCCGCCACGCATGCCATCACGGCCTGTTCCTGGAGTCCGGATGTCCCGAGCTTTGCTGATGATCCTGCTGTTCGCCGGGCTGCTCGTTGCAGGGCCGGCAAGCGCGCGGGTGGCCGGTCCGCCCCAGGTGGCTGGCACTGGAAACAAGGATCGCGACCTGGCGCAGATCCGCGCCAGCCGGGAACTGCGGGTGCTGGTCAACCAGAGCCGCAACAGCTCCGGCGAGGTCAAGGGCCAGCCGTACGGCATCGAGTATTACCGCCTGCGTGCTTTCGAGCACTACCTGAACGCCCGCGCCCGTGATGGCCAGGAGATCCGCCTGAAGCTGATCCCCAAGGCCAAGGAGCAACTGGTCCCTGCCTTGCAGCGTGGCGAGGGCGACCTGGTGGCGCCGGGTGAGCTGCTCGATCCGGTTTCCACGCGGGGCGTGAGTGCCAGCGACCCGGTGCTGGCCCAGGTGCCGCTGGTGCTGGTAGGGCGCAGGGGCGAGCGCGGCTACAGCCGGATCGAGCAGCTATCCGGACATACCCTGGCCTTGCCGGCCGGCAGTGCCGCCGGCGATACCCTGCATGAGATCAACCAGCGCCTGGCCTTGCGCAAGCACGCGCCGACCAGGATCGAGTGGGTCGACCCGAGCCTGGCGACGGAGGACGTACTGGAGATGGTTCAGGGTGGCATCCTGCCGCTGACGGTGGTCGAGCAGCCTATCGCCGAGCGCTGGCGCAAGGTCATGCCCAAGCTGCAGATCAACAGCAGGATCAGCCTGGCTGCGCCGGAATCGACGCACTGGTTCATGCGCCGCGAGGCGGTGATGCTGCATGCCAGCGTCGACCGTTTTCTCCAGGACTACCGCGCGCCAGCCGACCAGGATGTGAATTTCGAGCGCATCTACCGGCGCCTGTACAAGGTGCATTACCCGCTGGCCAAGGCCAATCGCCAGCGCCTCGACAAATTGCGCCCGGTGCTGCAAAAGCACGCCGAGGCGCAGAACCTCGACTGGCTCAATCTTGCCGCCGTGGCCTTCAAGGAGTCCTCGCTCAATCCCGGCGCCCGCGGTGCCGGCGGTGCCCACGGCCTGATGCAGATCACCCCGAGCGCAGCGCAGCGCGTGGGCGTCAGCGATATCAGCAGCGTGGAGGGCAATGTCCAGGCCAGTGCGCGCTACATGTCGCTGATCCGCCGCAAGTTCTTTTCCAGCAACCAGCTTAACGAGCGCGAGCGCATGGCCTTCGTCCTGGCCGCCTATAACCTCGGGCCGGAGCGGGTCCAGGCGATGCGCGCCGAGGCCCGGCGGCGCGGCCTGAACCAGAACCAATGGTTCTTCCAGGTCGAGCGGGTTGCCCTGGAGCAGGTGGGAATGGGGCCGGTCAGCTATGTTAATAGCGTCAACAAGTACTTCCTGGCCTTCGACCGGGAGCGGGAGGCGCTGGAGTCCTCCCGGAACGACAAGGTGAAAGGTCGCAAATAATCTATTTGTTCGATCTTTATGATGGATTAATTGCGATTTTCATATTGAATAATATGATTATTATGGCGCCATCCAAACCCAACGCACCTTGCTAAGGAACACCGCAATGAACGCCATCTTCTCCGTAATGACCACCCGCGCTGGCTGGGGCATGACCGTCCTGCGCATCATCGTCGGCATCATCTTCATGGCCCACGGCTCGCAGAAACTCTTCGGTCTGTTCGGCGGGGGCGGCCTGGCGGGTACCGCGCAGTTCATGGAAAGCCTGGGCCTGACGCCGGCGATGCCGATGGCGGTGCTGTCCGGTGGCGCGGAATTCTTCGGCGGCCTGGCGCTGGTCATCGGTTTGCTGGCGCGGCCGGCGGCGGTGGCACTGATCGGTCTGCTGGTGGTGGCGATCCTGTCGGTGCACATCAACAACGGGCTGTTCATGTCCAACAACGGCTACGAATTCGCCCTGGCCCTGCTGGGCGGCGCAATTGCGGTGCTGTTCGAGGGGGCTGGCCGGGCCTCGCTGGACGCGGCGATTGCAAAAAGCTGAAGTCAACGAAAAGGGCCTGCCATGCAGGCCCTTTGTCATTGCTTGAGTTGACAGTCCGCTGGCGGCTTCTCTAGGATGCCCACCTGCGCCGATTTAAACAGCTACTTGCGGGGCGCGGGAGAGCCCCAAAGGTGATCCGAATACCGCTAAAACGCTGGTTCGGTGATGCCTCCCACCGCAGCCCAGCGGGATCTGCGAGGCGGAGAATATGACTCCATGAGTTGCCCACGTTCCAGTGTCTGCCTGACCCCTCTTTCTTCCAGCCAGTCGGCGCGTACCCCACGGGTGCTGCTGAGTGGCCCGCACCAACCGACCCTGGTTCGCTTCCTCGATGGCTGGCCGCGCCGCAAGGGCCGCGCTACGGCCTTGTTGATTCAGTTCGTCGATCTTGAAATGTCGTTGGCCGAGTTTGCCGATGACCGCTTTGATCTGGCTGTCGTACAGGCACCAAGCAAGGAGCGGGCGGCTGAGGTGATCGGGCAATTGACCCGGATTGCGCGGCAGGGGTTGATTACCCGGGGCTGAAATCTTCTTTGCTCTTCAGGGCCCTATCGCTGGCAAGCCAGCTCCCACAGGTATCGAGTGCACCGCCACACCTGTGGGAGCTGGCTTGCCAGCGATAGGGCCCGAAAGGTCAACGCGGATAACTGATGCTGTTCACATACCACACCGCCTCACCCCCCGGCGTCTGCACCACCACCTCGTCATCCTTCTCTTTCTTCAGCAGCGCCCGGGCCATGGGCGAGTCCACCGAGATGTAGTCGTTGCGCCCGTAGATCTCGTCATAGCCGACGATGCGGAACTTCATCACCTCGCCATCCTCGTTCTCGATCTCCACCCAGGCGCCGAAGAATACCCGGCCTTCCTGCTCGGGGCCGTAATCCACCACCTTCACGTCTTCCAGGCGCTTGCGCAGGTAACGCACGCGGCGGTCTATCTCGCGCAGGAGCTTCTTGTTGTACTGGTAGTCGGCGTTTTCGCTGCGGTCGCCCAGGGAGGCGGCCCAGGCGACTTTCTGGGTGATTTCCGGGCGGTATACGCGCCACAGGTGATCCAGCTCGGCCTTGAGCGCTTCGTGACCTTCGCGGGTGATGATGTTGGTAGCCAATGCCGTCTCCTGGGCGGGCGTTACGTCAGGGGCGAAGAGTACCCGGCGAGCCGGCGGCGGTACAGGTCGCCGGCTCGCCGTGTTCAGCCTTCGCGCAGCACCGCCAGCGGGCTGGCGTTGAGGGCGCGGCGGGTACCGACCACGCCGGCCCCGCCCACCAGCAGCGCACCCACCAGCGGCAACAGCAGCAGCGAAGGATGCGGGTTCCATTGCAGGTCGAAGGCGTAGCGGTAAAGCACCCAGGTAATCATCTCGCAACCGATGGCGGCGAGCAGGCCGCTGGCGGCGCCGAGCAGGCCGAACTCGATGCGCCGCGCCTTGACCAGCAACGCCCGCCCGGCCCCAGGGCGCGGAGCAGGGCGCCCTGGCGGATACGTTCGTCGAGGGTCGCCTGCAAGCCGGCGAACAGTACCGCCAGCCCGGCCGCCAGGACGAACAGCAGCACGTACTGCACCGCCAGGGTGACCTGGGCGAGGATGCTGCGCAGTTGTTCGAGGAGGGCGTCCACCGGAAGGATGGTCGCTGCCGGGAAGGCCCGCGACAGTGCGACGATCTGCTGGTCGTTGCCCGGCGCCAGGTAGAAGCTGGTCAGCCAGGTGGCCGGCAAGCCCTGCAGGGTGCCGGGCTGGAAGATCATGTAGAAGTTGGGCCGGAAGGTATCCCAGTTCACCTCGCGCAGGCTGCTGACCACGGCCTCGCGTGTTTCCCCGCCGATGACGAAGGTCAGGCGGTCGCCCAGCTTGAGCTTGAGGCTTTCCGCCAGTTTGGCTTCCACCGAGACCCCGGGAACGACGTCCGCTTGCGGCTGGCCTTGCCACCACTGGCCGGCGCTGAGGGTGTTGTCGTCCGGCAGTTCGGCGGCCCAGGTCAGGCTGAGGTCGCGTTGCACGGCGCGGTCGCCTGCCGAGTCCTTGCTGACGATCTGCTGCACCGCTTCGCCGTTGATCTGGGTCAGGCGCCCCGGCACTACCGGGTACAGCGGCGCGGCATGGCTGGAGAAACCGGCCAGTTCCTTGCTGAAGGCGGCCTTGTCGTCTTCGAGGATGTTCAGCGCGAAATAGTTGGGCGCATCGGCCGGCAGCTGGTTGTGCCAGGTATCCAGCAACTCGACGCGCAACAGGGTGATCAGGCCCATCGCCAGGAGGATCAGACTGAAGGCCAGGGACTGCCCGGCGGCGGCCAGCGGATGGCGCAACAGTTGGCCGAGGCCCAGGCGCCATGCCAGTGGTGCGCCGGCCAGCAGGCGCCGCAGGCTGCGCAGGCCGAGCAGCAGCAGGCCGCCCAGCAGCAGCGCGGCGATCAGGCCGCCGCCGAGCAGGGCGAAGGTCAGCAGCAGGTCGAGGCTCAGGCGCCACATGATCAGGCCGAGGGCAAGGATTGCTGCGCCATACACTAGCCAACTGCTGGGCGGTACCGGCAGCAGGTCGCGGCGCAGCACCCGCAGGGGTGGCACCCGACCCAGTGCAGCCAGCGGTGGCAGGGCGAAGCCGGCCAGGGCTACCAGGCCGGTGGCGATGCCGGCCAGCGCCGGGACCACGCCACCCTCGGGAATGTCCGCCGGCAGCAGGCCGTCGAGCAGGGCGAACAGGCCCAGTTGCGCCAGCCAGCCCAGCAGGGCGCCGGCCAGCGCGGCAAGGCTGCCGAGAATTGCCAGTTGCAGGCAGAACAGGGTCAGCGCCTGGCGCCGTGACAGGCCCAGGCAGCGCAGCAGGGCGCTGGCATCGAAGCGGCGCACGGCAAAGCGGCTGGCCGACAATGCCACCGCCACGCCGGCCAGCAAGACCGCCACCAGGCTGGCCATGTTGAGGTAGCGCTCGGCCTTGCCCAAGGCACCGCCGATCTGCTGGTTGCCGTCGCGGGCATCACGGATGCGCTGGTTGGGCGCGAGGTTACCGTCGAGGAACTGGCGGTAGTCGGCCAGCACCAGGGCGTCGCCGCGCCACAGCTCGCGGTAGGTCACCCGGCTGCCGGGCTGGACCACGCCGGTGGCGTCGAGGTCGGCGAGGTTGATCATCACCCGCGGGGTGAGGCTGTAGAAATTGCCGGCGCGGTCCGGTTCGTAGGTCAGCACCCGGCTCAGACGCAGGGTCTTCATGCCGACGTCGATGCTGTCGCCGATCTTCAGGTCGAGCGCGGCCAGCAGGCGCGGTTCGACCCAGGCTTCGCCCGGCGCTGGGCCGCCACCGGCGGTTTCCTTGCCAAAGGGCTCTGGCGCGCTGCGCAGTTCGCCGCGCAGCGGATAGGCCGCGTTGGCCGCCTTGACGCTGGACAGCTGGATGCCGTTGTCGGTGGCGATCACGCTGGAGAATTCGACCACTGTCGCGTGGGCCAGGCCAAGGCGGGTGCCGCGCTCGATCTGCTCGTCACTGGCCGGGGAACTGCCCTGCAGGACCAGGTCGGCGCCGAGGAACTCGGTGGCGCGCAGGAGCATGGCGCCGTTCAGGCGCGCACCGAAGTAGCCGATGGCGGTGCTTGCCGCCACGGCGATCAGCAGGCCGAAGAACAGCACCCGCAGCTCGCCGGCACGGGCATCGCGAAGCAACTGGCGTACGGCCAGGGCGAACAGGCGAAACAGGGACAGGTGTGCCATCTAGGGCTCCATCGGGCTGACCATATGGCCCGCCTCCAGGCGAATCTGCCGATGGCAGCGGCGGGCCAGGCGTTCGTCATGGGTGACCAGGACCAGGGTAGTGCCGCGTTCCTTGTTCAACTCGAACAGCAGGTCGCTGATGCGCTCGCCGGTATGGCTGTCCAGGTTGCCGGTGGGTTCGTCGGCGAACAGCACGTCCGGTTCGGCGGCGAAGGCGCGGGCGATGGCGACCCGCTGTTGCTCGCCACCGGACAATTGGCGTGGCGAGTGGCTCAGGCGCTTGCCCAGGCCGACCCGCTCCAGCAGGGTCCGTGCGTGTTCGCGGGCGTCGCGGCGGCCGTCCAGTTCCAGTGGCAGCATGACGTTTTCCAGGGCGTTGAGGCTGTCGAGCAACTGGAACGACTGGAAAACGAAGCCCACATGTTCGGCGCGCACCCTGGCGCGCTGGTCTTCGTCCAGTGGCCCGAGGTCGTGGCCGGCCAGGGTCACCGAGCCGGCGCTGGGCTGGTCGAGACCAGCGAGCAGGCCGAGCAGGGTGGATTTGCCGGAACCCGAGGCGCCGACGATGGCCAAACTATCGCCTTGCGTCAGTTCCAGGGACAGTTCCTGAAGGATGGTGAGGTTGCCTTCCGCGCTGGGAACCACTTTGCTAAGGTTCCGCGCAATGAGAATGCTGGGGCCCATGGAGAATCCGATGCGAGTGTGGTTATTGAGTGCTGGTCTGGCCTTGTTGTGCATGGCGCAGAACGCAGCGGCGGGTACGGTGTTGATCGTCGGCGATAGTATCAGCGCCGCTTTTGGCCTGGATACCCGTCAGGGGTGGGTCGCGCTGCTGGAAAAGCGGCTCAAGGACGAGGGTTTCGACGACAAGGTAATCAATGCCTCGATCAGCGGTGACACCAGTGCGGGCGGCCAGGCGCGGCTGCCCGCGCTGCTTTCGGCGCACAAGCCGAGCCTGGTGGTGCTGGAACTGGGCGGTAACGACGGGCTGCGTGGGCAGCTTCCTGCGCAATTGCAACAAAATCTTGCCTCGATGATCGACAAGTCCCGGGCAGCCGGGGCCAAGGTGCTCCTGCTCGGCATGCAACTGCCACCGAACTATGGCGCGCGCTATACCAAAGCCTTCGCTCAGGTCTATTCCGATCTCGCCGTACAGAAAAACGTTCCATTGGTGCCGTTTTTCCTCGAAGGAGTGGGCGGGCATCCCGAGCTGATGCAGGCCGACGGCATCCATCCGGCGCAAGGGGCCCAGGGCCGCCTGCTGGAAAATGCCTGGCCAGCGATCAAACCGCTGCTGTGACGCTTTTATAGTGACCGGCTTTCGGCTAATGTTGCGCCCCCGATTTGGAGCCCCCGATGTCGCGTCCCGCCTGGTCCCTGTATGCCTATCAATTGATCGAGCCCGACGAACAGCTTGACCTGTTCGCCTGCCAGGAGATCCGCGTGCACCTGGTGGCCCGTCAGCTGGAACTGGGCGGCTCGGCGGATCGTACCTTGTGCGGCACCTTGCTGCCGGCGCAGCCGCGCTGGTCCGGGGTGCCCAGCACGGTCTACCGTGACCGCCGCCTCTGCCCGCTGTGCAAGGCGATCCTGGAGGCCCAGCGTAAAGGCACGCGGCCGGTCTGGCCGGAGCTCTGAAGGACGCTACCCATCCGGCGCCCCCGTATGCCGAAAAATCCTACGGCGGTGTACAATCGCGTCCTTGACTCCCGAATTGTTCGAAGGATTTCCCGGATGTTGCCGCGCTTTCCCGCCGTCACCCGTTGCCTGTCCCTGGCTGCCTTGCTGGCGGCCGGTCCCGTTTCCGCGCTGGAGTTTCCCCTGCCACCGCCAGGCGAAGACATCATCGGTCAGGTCCAGGTGATCAAGGCCAAGTACGAAGACACCTTTGCCGATATCGGTACCGCCGGTGACCTCGGCTACCTGGAAATGGTCGCGGCCAACCCGGGTGTCGACCCGTGGCTGCCGGGTGCCGGTACCGAAATCATCCTGCCGACCCGTTTCATCCTGCCGCCGGGCCCGCGCGAAGGCATCGTCATCAACCTCGCCGAGTACCGTATGTACTACTACCCGAAAGGCGAGAATGTGGTGCATACCTACCCGTTGGGTATCGGCCGGGAGGGTTGGGGGTCGCCGATCGCTCAGACCAAAGTCACCGCCAAGACGCCGAATCCGACCTGGACCCCGCCGGCCTCGATCAAGGCCGAGCACGCCGCCGACGGTGATCCGCTGCCGAACGTGGTTCCGGCTGGGCCGGACAACCCGCTGGGGCCGTTCAAGTTCACCCTGGGGGTACCGGGCTACCTGATCCACGGTTCGAACAAGAAATTCGGCATCGGCATGCGCACCAGCCACGGCTGCTTCCGCATGTTCAACAATAACGTGCTGGAACTGGCGAAGATGGCGCCGGTTGGCACGCCGGTGCGGATCATCAACGAGCCGTACAAGTTCGGCATGAGTGGTGGCAAGGTCTATCTCGAAGCGCACACCCCGCTGGACGACAAGGGCGATCCGTCGGTGGTGGACAAGCACACGGCAGTGATCAATGCGCTGCTCAAGCGTGAAGACCTGGCGAAGAACGTGCAGATGAACTGGGACATGGTGCGTGACGTCGTGGCTGCCGAAGATGGCATGCCGGTTGAGATCGCGGTCCCGACCGCGCCGGATGGCAACATGCCAATCATCTCGAGCAATCCATACCAGCAGCAGTAAGCTTTAAGCTTCAAGCTGTAAGAGAGGGCAGTCCGGGAAGGGCTGCTCTTTTTGTTTGAGTTGACGAAAGCGTCCGGGGCTATCAGGCCGCTTGTTCTTTTGGCTTGCAGCTTGCGGCTTGCAGCTGAAAACCGGGGCAATAAAAAAGCCGGCCCACAAGTGGGCCGGCTTCAAATAACAATCCCAAGGGATTATTACTTGCGGCTGGCTTTTTCCAGCATACGCAGAGCGCGCTCGTTAGCTTCGTCAGCGGTTTGCTGAGCTTTCTGAGCGGCAGCCAGAGCGTCGTCGGCTTTGCGATACGCTTCGTCAGCACGAGCTTGTGCACGAGCTGCTGCGTCTTCGGTAGCAGTCAGACGAGCTTCGGTTTCTTTGGATACGCTGCTGCAACCGGTAGCCAGAACTGCGGCCAGAGCCAGAGCAGAGAATTTCAGAACGTTGTTCATCGTGTTCCCTTCAAGGACTTTCTATTAAATAGCCATCTCTCAACGAAGAGAAACTGGCCGGCGTACATAGTACCCATTACTTGTAGTAAGTAAACTGACAGAGCGCAAGAATTGGAAAAAAATTGTCTTGCCAAACGGCTTGACCCGAGACTGCGCGAAAATCGTGCAGTGTCCTTGTTGGTCAGTGTAAGACGTTCTTGTAAAAGTAGTTTTTTTGAACTAACGGTGACTTTTAGTGTCATCTTGCGTCATAACAAACGGATCATCCGGTTTGCAGTTCAGGACGCTGTCGCCGCGCTTTACGCGTGCTGTGCCGCGTGGAAAATTTTCCGACCTGTACCTTGAGCATCCGGGCAGCGGGCGCCTACTATTTGTAGGGTGCCCGGCCTGCAAAACGAGCAGGCCCTTGTGCTGTCCAAGGGGCATGGGGTGGCGTAGAGGTTCCTTCGCCGGACAAACATCGGTTAAGGTCGGGTTCTGTGACAAGACCCGCGAGGAGTAGTGATGAGCGAGGCGTTGACCATCCACCATGACCAGGCCGGTCATCAATTCGAGACCAACGTGGACGGTCATCGTGCCTACCTGACCTACATGGACCTGGGCAAGCAGACCCTGGATATCTACCGCACGTTCGTGCCCAACGCCCTGCGCGGTCGTGGCATTGCGGCGGCACTCACCGAGCGGGCGCTGGCCTACGCCGAAGAGCGCGGTTACACCGTGATCCCGTCCTGCTCTTATGTCGAGCGCTACATGGAGCGGCACCAGAAGTATTCGTCGAAGGCCTGACGGCCTCCCTATTCCGCATACGAAAACGCCGGGCATTGCCCGGCGTTTTCGTTCATGCCCTTCAGGCGCGGCGTTTCGGCAGCACGTCCTTGAGCTTGGTGCGCATGTTGCGCAGGGTGGTGGCGGTGGCGTCCCAGTCGATGCAGGCATCGGTGATCGACACGCCATACTGCAACTGCTCCAGATCCTTCGGAATCGCCTGGCAGCCCCAGTTCAGGTGGCTTTCCACCATCAGGCCGATGATCGACTGGTTGCCCTCGAGGATCTGGTTGGCGACGTTTTCCATGACCAGCGGCTGCAGGGCCGGATCCTTGTTGGAGTTGGCGTGGCTGCAATCGACCATGATGTTCGGCTTGATACCGGCCTTGTTCAGCGCCTGTTCGCACAGGGCGACGCTGACCGAGTCGTAGTTGGGCTTGCCGTTGCCGCCGCGCAGGACGACATGGCCATAGGGGTTGCCCTTGGTGGTAACGATGGACACCCCGCCTTCCTGGTTGATGCCGAGGAAGCGATGCGGGCTGGAAACCGATTGCAGGGCGTTGATCGCCACGGTCAGGCCGCCGTCGGTGCCGTTCTTGAACCCGACCGCGGAGGACAGGCCCGAGGCCATTTCCCGGTGGGTCTGGGATTCGGTGGTACGCGCGCCAATGGCCGACCAGCTGATCAGGTCCTGCAGGTATTGCGGAGAGATCGGGTCGAGGGCCTCGGTGGCTGTCGGCAGGCCCATCTCGGCGAGGTCGAGCAGCAGCTTGCGGCCGATGTGCAGGCCGTCCTGGATCTTGAACGAGTCATCCAGGTACGGATCGTTGATCAGGCCTTTCCAGCCGACGGTGGTGCGCGGCTTCTCGAAGTAGACGCGCATTACTAGGTAAAGGGTGTCGGACACTTCCGCGGCGAGGGCCTTGAGGCGCTCGGCGTATTCATGCGCAGCCTTGACATCGTGGATGGAGCAGGGGCCGACCACGACGAACAGGCGGTGGTCCTTGCCGTCGAGGATATTGCGTACCACTTCACGGCCGGCAGTGACGGTCTGAAGCGCGCTTGCGCTGAGTGGGATCTCCTTCTTGAGCTGATCGGGAGTGATCAGGGTCTCGTTGGAGGCAACGTTAAGGTCGTCGATCGGTAAATCAGCCATCGTGTTACTCGTCAGGTCACGGATGCCGGCCGCCAGCCCCGTGCGGCGGAGCAGCATGATTGAGCTCAGCGGGGAGCGGAACCTTAGCGCGTAATCCCTTGCCTCGACAATGGGCAAGTGCCTGATAACGTCGCGGTTCTGGGGCTGGATACCGGGTTTTTGCAACTAAAGTAGCTGGGGTGGCCTGGGCGGGATAGATTTGGTGCTTTTGAGGGCCTCATCGCTGGCAAGCCAGCTCCCACACGCCGGACCTGTGGGAGCTGGCTTGCCAGCGATTTGGGGCGACACGGAATGGAGTGAACATGAACAAAGGCCTGAACGACAAACTGGTAGTGGCAATTTCATCACGGGCCTTGTTCGACCTGAGCGAGAGCCATCGGCTGTTTCTTGCCGAGGGGGTGGAGGCCTATCGCCAATACCAGATCGAGCACGAGGACGAGCCCCTGCAACCCGGCGACGCCTTCCTGCTGGTGCAGAAGCTGCTGGGCCTCAATACCCTCCTCGGACAGCCCCGGGTCGAGGTGGTGCTGGTCTCGCGCAATAGCGCCGATACCGGCCTGCGCGCGTTCAATTCCATTGAGCACTACGGCCTGGGCATTTCCCGCGCGGCATTCGTAGGTGGACGCAGCCCTTATCCTTATCTGGCTGCGTTCGGCTGCCACCTGTTCCTCTCCACCGATGCCGAGGATGTGCGCAGCGCCTTGAATGCTGGTTTCGCCGCCGCCACCATCCTTTCCGGCGGCGTTCACCGGGAGGCCACCGAAGAGCTGCGCATCGCCTTCGATGGTGATGCCGTGCTGTTTTCCGACGAGTCCGAGCGGGTCTACCAGATGGGCGGCCTCGAAGCCTTCCAGGCCAACGAGCGCCAGGCTGCGCGCCAGGCCCTGCGCGGTGGGCCGTTCAAGCCTTTCCTGGCGGCGCTCAATCTGTTGCAGAGCGAGTTTCCCAGCACTGCCTGCCCGATCCGCACCGCGCTGGTCACCGCGCGTTCCGCACCGGCCCACGAGCGGGTGATCCGCACCCTGCGCGAGTGGGATATCCGCCTGGATGAATCGCTGTTCCTCGGCGGCCTGGACAAATCGGCGTTCCTCGAAGCCTTCGCCGCCGACGTGTTCTTCGACGACCAGGCCGGCCACTGCGAACGGGCGGGCAGGGTGGTCGCCACGGGGCATGTGCCCCATGGCATCAGTAACCAATCGGACCCGGCCTGAACCCCGCCGGACGGGCGCTGCGCATCGGTTTGGCGCTGCTAAGCTGAACCGGGTATCCGGAATTTCTGGTTGATAAAATGCCAAAGATGTAAAGAAGAAAATCTTTCTCAGCGGATTATCTGATTGATCCTCTTCAGCCTACTCTACTGCCAATTTTCTGTTTCCACCTTCGCCTGAGTCTTCATAGCGATGCTGACTAGGGAGGACAGCGAGAGCTGGGCAAGCGTCAAAGCGGTTCTGGTTCATGCGCAATCCGGACACCTGCACAACATTCCTCTTGTAAGAAACCGATCAAATTCTCTAGGTGCCCATACTCGGGTATACAGACAATCGTGCGGCTATGTTTCTCCTGCCGGATCAGCCCTACCTTGGCCATGCGCGCAAGGTGATGTGATAGCGTCGAAGCAGGAATACCCAGCCCCTTCTGGATATCTCCGACCGAAGCCCCATCATGGCCAGCTTTGACCAGAAAGCGGAACACGGACAGTCGGTGACTATTCCCTAGCTCAGCTAAGCTGGCTGCAACCTTTTCGTGATCCATAGCACGCCCCAATAATTCGATGTTTCTAGAATTATAGTTGACAGGTCGGATAAACGCAAGTAGGCTGCGTACATCATTTCGACAATACTAGAAATATAGGAGTAATATTGAATGTCATCTCAACTCCAAGACGCTCTAGGCATGTTCGCCTTTCTCGCTATCGAGCTATCGGTTTTATTCATTGGCATTAGCTTGCTGGTCGGAGTTCTTCAACGTCACATCCCACCATCCAAGGTGGAAGCGTTACTGACTTCCAGTGGGAAGCGAGGCTATTTTCTTGCTGCTGGTTTAGGAGCTATAACGCCCTTCTGTAGTTGCTCGACTATCCCCATGTTGAAAGGGTTGATTCGGGCACGGGCCGGTTTTGGGCCGATGATGGTGTTTCTTTTCTCATCTCCGTTGCTGAATCCTATCGTCGTCGGCCTGCTGGTTGCCACGTTTGGATGGACACTTACTGCTATCTATGTGCTCGCCGCTTTGGTGGTCGCGGTAGGTGCCGGATGGCTGCTTCACACGCTTGGCTTCGAGCGTTATGTGCGCCGGACGGCGACACAAGAGAGCAGTGGATGTAGTTCATCAGCAAGCCCGTGCAGTGCTACATCGACCGCATCGAGTTGCGGCACCAACAGCTGCGACACCACTCCGAAGACGGCTTCTTGCGGGGCTGATAGGAAGACAACAGTCTCTACGTCTAGCGAATGCTGTGACAGTCAACCCACTGTCACGGTTAAGAAAGAAGGGAAGTACAGTGGTGTGTGGCGGGAAGCTTGGTCGGACTTTATCGATGTGTTGCCTTACCTGCTCATCGGTATTGCGATTGGCAGCGTGATCTATGGTTTCATGCCCACTGACTTATTGGAGCAGTATGCAGGCCCAGATAATCCCTTTGCCATTCCAGTTGCCGCTGTCATCGGCGTGCCGTTGTATATTCGCGCTGAAGCCGTCATACCTCTGGCAGCGGCTCTGATGGCCAAAGGCGTGGGTGCCGGGACGGTGCTAGCGTTGATCATCGGCAGTGCCGGAGCCAGCCTGACTGAGCTCATTCTGTTGCGCTCTTTGTTCACGCTGAAGCTTTTAGCGGCGTTTTTAGCAGTCATTTTTGCTATGGCGATGATTGCCGGTTACGCCACCTACCTGTTTTTCTGATCAAGGCGGGAGATGATTAATTCGTTAAGCCTTCCTGGGTACCAGTTGGTGGATTCTGATGAGCAGAATGAAGACATACATTTTCGGCTTGAAGCACCTACACCAGTAGCCTGCGAGGGGTGCGGCGTGCAGGGTGAGTTCGTGCGGTTCGGCAAGCGTGACGTTCCCTATCGTGATCTGCCCATCCACGGCAAGCGGGTCACTCTCTGGGTGGTCCGCCGCCGATACACCTGCCGGGCCTGCAAGACAACATTCAGGCCCCAGCTACCGGAGATGGTGGACGGATTCCGTATGACACTGCGGCTGCATGAGTACGTGGAGAAGGAATCCTTCAACCACCCCTACACCTTTGTGGCGGCACAGACCGGCCTGGACGAGAAGACGGTGCGCGACATCTTCAACGCCCGCGCCGAGTTCCTGGGGCGCTGGCACCGCTTCGAGACGCCCCGCATCCTGGGCATTGACGAGCTATACCTGAACAAGCGCTACCGCTGCATTCTGACCAACATTGAGGAGCGAACCCTGCTCGACCTGCTGGCCACCCGCCGCCAGGACGTGGTGACCAACTACCTGATGAAGCTGAAAGACCGGCAGAAGGTCGAGATCGTCAGCATGGACATGTGGAACCCCTACCGGGCAGCGGTCAAGGCTGTGCTGCCCCAGGCCCGTATCGTGGTCGATAAGTTCCATGTGGTGCGCATGGCCAACGATGCCCTAGAGAGAGTGCGCAAGGGCCTCAGAAAGGAGCTGAAACCGTCCCAGAGCCGGACTCTCAAGGGAGACCGGAAAATCCTGCTGAAACGCGCTCACGAAGTCTCAGACCGGGAGCGCCTCATCATGGAGACCTGGACAGGCGCGTTCCCGCAACTGCTGGCCGCCTACGAGCACAAGGAGCGCTTCTACGGCATCTGGGACGCCACCACACGGCTCCAGGCAGAAGCCGCCCTGGACGAGTGGATAGCCACCATCCCGAAGGGCCAAAAGGAAGTCTGGAGCGATCTGGTCAGGGCAGTGGGAAACTGGCGCGAAGAGACCATGACCTACTTCGAGACGGACATGCCCGTCACCAACGCTTACACGGAGTCCATCAACCGACTGGCCAAGGACAAGAACCGTGAAGGGCGCGGTTACTCCTTCGAGGTGATGCGGGCACGAATGCTCTACACCACGAAGCACAAGAAGAAGGCACCGACTGCGAAGGTCTCTCCTTTCTACAAGAAAACCATCGGTTACGGACTGCCGGACTTCGCAGAGGAACTCAACTACGGAGTCGATCTATCAACCATCTGATAATGGTATCAGGTTGGTGGGGTAAAGGTGCCCCATCAACCATTAAATCCGTATACCCGCTGAACCTTGCCCTGCCGTTCCGGCAGTCGAGGAGGTCAAATGATCCGTTCGATGTTGTACGCCACGGACCTCGGTGTTTATGCGCCTTATGTCATGCAGCACGCGTTGGCCCTGGCGCGCAATTTCAAGGCGGAGCTCTACGTGATCCATGCCGTGGAGCCCATGGGGCAGTTCGCCGAATCGCTGCTGCAGAGTTACCTGGACGAGCAGACCCTGGACCAGTTGCACAGCCAGGGCGTCAACACCGTGATGGCCAATATCGAACAGCGCGTACTCGAAAGTTTTCGCGATGAATTGGGGGATCAGCAGGACCTCGCGCTGATTCGTGCCGTACGGGTGCGCCAGGGGGATCCGGCGCAGGTGATCCTCCAGCAGGCCGAACGCCTGAATGTCGACCTGCTGATCGTTGGCAGCCATAGCCAGGGGGCCGGTGCAGAGATCCCGATCGGTCGTACGGCGGTGCGCATTCTGCAACTGTCACCGGTGCCGGTGTACATGGTGCCGCTCGCACAGCACCTCGGTCGTCGCAAGGCTTGAGGGATTTTTCCGAGTCGGCAGTAAGAAAGCTGGTGAAATTGTTCTAGATTTATTCTCCTGACCGCTAATATAGTTATAACTCGTCGCTGTTGCCGGTGACGCCCAGCCTCTGAGGGATACCTATGAAGCTTCAACAATTGCGCTACATCTGGGAAGTGGCGCACCACGACCTCAACGTTTCCGCGACAGCGCAGAGCCTGTATACGTCCCAGCCGGGGATCAGCAAGCAGATTCGCCTGTTGGAAGACGAGCTGGGCGTGGAAGTGTTTGCCCGCAGCGGCAAGCACCTGACCCGTGTCACCCCGGCCGGTGAGCGGATCATCAATACCGCCGGGGAAATCCTGCGCAAGGTCGAAAGCATCAAGCAGATTGCCCAGGAATTCTCCAACGAGAAGAAGGGCACGCTGTCCATCGCCACCACCCATACCCAGGCACGTTATGCGTTGCCACCGGTGATCAGCTCGTTCATCAAGCAGTACCCGGAAGTGGCCTTGCACATGCACCAGGGCTCGCCGATGCAGATCGCCGAAATGGCCGCCGATGGCACCGTCGACTTCGCCATCGCCACCGAAGCCCTGGAACTGTTCGGCGATCTGGTGATGATGCCGTGCTACCGCTGGAATCGCTGCGTGGTTGTGCCCCAGGGCCACCCGCTGACCAAGCTGCCGAAGCTGACCCTTGAAGTGCTGGCCGAGTACCCGATCGTCACCTACGTGTTCGGTTTCACTGGACGTTCCAAGCTGGACGAAGCCTTCAGCCACCGCGGCCTGACCCCGAAAGTGGTGTTTACCGCCGCTGACGCCGACGTGATCAAGACCTACGTGCGCCTTGGCCTGGGCGTCGGCATCGTCGCCAAGATGGCGGTGGATCCGAAGCTGGACAGCGACCTGGTGGTGCTCGATGCCAGCGAGCTGTTCGAGTCCAGCATCACCAAGATCGGTTTCCGTCGTGGCACCTTCCTGCGTGGCTTCATGTGCGACTTCATCGAGAAGTTCGCCCCGCACCTGACCCGCGAAGTGATGGCCAAGGCGATCCAGTGCCATAACAAGCAGGAACTGGAAGAGCTGTTCGAAGGTGTCGAGTTGCCTGTGCACTGAGTTTCGGGCAACCATGAAAAAACCGGCCTTGGCCGGTTTTTTCGTTTCTGTCGATCACATTTGGCGATCAGCTTTTGGCGATCAGGTTGCCGGCATGCAGCCCGCATTCCTTCTGGGTCGCTTCTTCCCACCACCAGCGGCCTTCGCGCTCGTGCTGGTTCGGCAGTACCGGGCGGGTGCATGGCTCGCAGCCGATGCTGATGAAGCCGCGTTCGTGCAGGCTGTTGTAGGGCAGCTCGAGCATGCGGATGTAGCCCCAGACTTCCTCGCTGCTCATCTGTGCCAGCGGGTTGAATTTGTACAGGGTGCGCTCCGGGGTGGAAAACGCGCTGTCGATTTCCAGCGCTGCCACCTGGCTGCGCGTGCCCGGGCTCTGGTCGCGGCGCTGGCCGGTGGCCCACGCGCTGACGGTGCTCAGCTTGCGCCGCAGCGGTTCGATCTTGCGGATCCCGCAGCATTCGCCGTGGCCGTCCTTGTAGAAGCTGAACAGGCCCTTTTCCTTGACGAAGGGGTCGAGTTTGTCGCGGTCCGGCGACAGGATCTCGATCGGCAGCTTGTAGTGTTCGCGCACCTGGTCGATGAAGCGGTAGGTTTCCGGATGCAGGCGACCGGTGTCGAGGCTGAAGACCTTGACCTGCTTGTTCAGCTTCCAGGCCATGTCCACCAGCACCACGTCTTCGGCGCCGCTGAAGGAAATCCACAGGTCGTCGCCGAAATGCTCGAAGGCGAGCTTGAGGATGTCCTGCGGGGATTTGTTGGCGTAGGTCGCGGCCAGGGCGGCGACGTCGAAGGGTTGGCTCATCAGGCGGCTTCCGGTCATTGAATGGCGCTTGGCGCTCGTAGTGGGGCAGATGTTACCAAAAAATGCCGGGTAGACGGGCTGGATTGCGGGTCGTAGAGTGCGCCTTCCATTTTTGGCGTTGTTCGAGGAGTGAGCTGTGGAAATTGCCTGTCTCGACCTGGAAGGTGTGCTGGTTCCGGAAATCTGGATCGCCTTCGCGGAAAAAACCGGAATCGAATCGCTGCGGGCCACCACCCGCGACATTCCGGACTACGACGTACTGATGAAACAGCGCCTGCGCATCCTCGACGAACATGGCCTGAAGCTGGCCGATATCCAGGAAGTCATCGCCACGCTCAAGCCGCTGGATGGCGCCATCGACTTCGTCGACTGGCTACGCGAGCGCTTCCAGGTGGTGATCCTGTCCGACACCTTCTACGAGTTCTCCCAGCCGCTGATGCGCCAACTGGGCTTCCCGACCTTGCTCTGCCATCGCCTGATCACCGACGAGAACGACCGGGTGGTGGGTTATCAGCTGCGTCAGAAGGACCCCAAGCGTCAGTCGGTGCTGGCGTTCAAGAGCCTGTACTACCGGGTGATCGCTGCGGGCGATTCGTACAACGACACCACCATGCTCGGTGAGGCCGATGCCGGGATCCTGTTCCATGCGCCGGAGAATGTGATCCGCGAGTTCCCGCAGTTCCCGGCGGTGCATGAGTTCGAGGCGTTGAAGAAGGAATTCATCAAGGCTTCGAGCCGGGTGCTGAGCCTGTAAGTAATGCAGGGGCTGTGAGGGCCTCATCGCTGGCAAGCCAGCTCCCACAGGGTTATGTGGTGCATGTGAGAAGTGTGTGCCCGCCGCAGTCCCTGTGGGAGCTGGCTTGCCAGCGATGAGGCCCTCAAAGACCCTGAAGCGTTTCCAGAAGCACCCGCACCTTGGTAATCGACTCCTGGTACTCGGCCTGCCACTCCGAGTCCGCCACCACGGCGCCGCCGCCCCAGCAGCACACCTGGCCATCCTTGACCAGCAGGCTGCGGATGGCGATGGAGCTGTCCATTTCCCCGCGTACGTCCAGGTACAGCAGCGATCCGCAGTACAGCGCCCGCCGGCTCGGCTCCAGCTCGTCGATGATTTCCATCGCCCGTATCTTCGGCGCTCCGGTGATCGACCCGCCAGGGAAACTCCCGGCAATCAGGTCCAGGGCATCCTTGCCCGGCGCCAGGCGCCCGGTCACGCTGCTGACCATATGGTGGACGTTGGGATAACTCTCCAGGCTGAACAGCTCCGGTACCCGCACCGAGCCGATCTCGCAGGTGCGCCCCAGGTCGTTGCGCAACAGATCGACGATCATCAGGTTCTCGGCCCGATCCTTGTTGCTGGCCAGCAGTTCTTCGCCGTTGGCGCGGTCCTGCACGGGATCGGTGCTGCGCGGCCGGGTGCCCTTGATCGGACGGGTTTCCACCTGGCCCTGGCTGACCCGGATAAAGCGCTCCGGCGACAGGCTGAGCAGGGCGCTGCCGTCGTCCAGTACCTGGAAACCGGAGAACGGTGTCGGGCAGGCCGCCCGCAGCGCCTGGTAAGCGCTCCACGGATCACCCTGGCACGGCGCGCGGAAGCGCTGGGTCAGGTTGATCTGGTAGCAGTCCCCGGCCTGGATGTACTGCTGCACCCGTTCGAATGCCTGGCGATAGTCCTCGGGTTCGAGGTCGCCGCGCATCGGGGCGTCGAGGCGGAAACCGGCGCCAGGGTCCGCTTCGGCCGGCTGGCTGAACAGATCGATCAGGCGCTGGCGTTCGTCGCCAGGCAGGGCGGGGTGGAAGAGCAACTGACTGGTCATCAGTTGGTGATCGCTGATCACTGCCCAGGCATAGAGGCGGAGGGTTGCATCGGGCAGGCCAAGGTCATCCCGGGCCAGCTCAGGCAATTGTTCAAGACGCCGACCGAAGTCATAGCTCAGGTAGCCGATCAGGCCGCCGGCAAAGGGCAGTTCCACGCCATCGGGCAGTTGCGCTTCGCCCAATCCGGCAAGGCTGTCACGCAGCCGCTGCAGATACGCCGTGCCGCTTTCGCCATCCTCCGCCACCAGGCTGCGCAGCGGCCAGGCGCTGAGCAGATCGAAGCGGCCGCGCTCGGCACCGGGGCGGGCGCTGTCCAGCAGCACCGCGCCGGGCGCATGGCGTACCCGCGCGAAGAAAACCGCCGGATCGGCTTGATAGGGCAGGGGAAACAGGGTGCAGGTCGGCATTCGTCTGAACGGTTGGCGAGGCGGGGCAGGCATTGTAGACCCCGAACGCGTAGCTCATAGGGGTTTGAGCGACCGCCCCGTGTCCGGGGCGGACGTCATTCACTGCTGGGACGGAACGTGTCCGAACAACTGCTGGGCGAAGCGCACGCGCTCTTCGGCGGTTTCCTGCCTGCCGTCCTTCGCCAGTTCCTCGAGGTGTGCCTCGATGGCGTGGGTGCGCTGGGTCAGGCCGCAGTCGTTGGCGATCTGGATGTTCAGGCCGGGGCGGGCGTTGAGTTCGAGGATCAACGGGCCCTTGTCCTGGTCCAGGACCATGTCCACGCCGATGTAGCCCAGGCCGCACAGCTCGTAGCAGCCGGCGGCGAGCTTCATGAAACCGTCCCAGTTCGGCAGTTGCACGCCGTCCACCGCGTTGGTGGTGTCCGGGTGCTTGCTGATGATGTTGTTCAGCCAGGTGCCGCGGAGGGTCACGCCGGTCGCCAGGTCTACGCCGACGCCGATGGCGCCCTGGTGCAGGTTGGCCTTGCCACCGGACTGGCGGGTCGGCAAGCGCAGCATGGCCATTACCGGGTAGCCCATCAGCACGATGATGCGGATGTCCGGCACGCCTTCGTAGCTGATGCTCTTGAAGATCTGGTCAGGGGTCACCCGGTACTCGATCAGCGCGCGGTCACGGTGCCCGCCAAGGGAGTAGAGGCCGGTGAGGATGCTGGAGATCTGGTGCTCGATTTCCTCGTGGCTGATGATCTTGCCCGACACCGTGCGAAAGCGGTCCTCGAAGCGGTCGGCGATGACCATGATGCCGTCGCCGCCTGCGCCCTGGGCCGGCTTGATGACGAAGTCGCTGCGCCCGCCGATGATCTCGTCGAGTTTCTCGATCTCCTTTTCGGTCGAGATGATCCCGTACATCTCCGGCACATGGATGCCGGCCTGGATCGCCCGTTCCTTGGTGATGATCTTGTCATCGACGATAGGGTACAGATGGCGCTTGTTGTACTTCAGGACATAGTCCGCGTTGCGCCGGTTGATCCCCATGATGCCCCGGGCTTCCAGGGCCTTCCAGGTTTTCCAGAGTCCGAACATCAAGCGTCAGCCTTTACGAATGCCTTGAAGCGAACCAGCTCCGTCAGGCGATAGCCGCGGTAGCGACCCATTGCCAGCATGAAGCCCACCAGGATCAGCAGCACCGCCGGGAAGGTGAAGACGAAGTACACCAGCTCCGGCACGCTCATCAGCAGGTGCGCCAGGGACGCGGCGAACAGGGTGCCGATGGCGACCTTCATAGCATGGCCACCGCCGCGCTCCTCCCAGGTGATCGACAGGCGTTCGATGGTCATGGTCAGGATCACCATCGGGAACAGCGCTACCGACAGCCCGCGCTCCAGGCCCAGCTTGTGGCTGAACAGGCTGATGGTGGCGATCAGCACAACGACGAAGGTCAGTACGACCGACAGCCGCGGCAACATCTGCAGCTTCAGGTGTTCCAGGTACGAGCGCAGCGACAGGCCGAGCGCGGTGATCACCGTGAACAGGACGATGCCGAAGCCCAGCTGGGTTTCGCGGAAGGCCAGGGCGATCAGTACCGGGGTAAAGGTGCCGAGGGTCTGCAGGCCGATCAGGTTGCGCAGGATCAGGATCACCAGCACGCCTATCGGGATCATCACCATGATCATGAAGGTCTGCTGGGTCTGCAGCGGCAGGCCATAGAGGGAGTATTCGAGGAAGTCGGCGTCGGTGTTCTCGTCGGTCAGCTTGGCCAGGCGGATGGCATTCATCTCGCTGTTGTTCAGGCTGAAACTGACGTTGACCTTCTTGCCGCCATCGACGGTGACCAGGTTGTCGTCACCGGTCCACCACAGCAGGCGGTCGCTGGGCAGGCCCTGCTCGCCGGTCTCCGGGTTGAAGTACAGCCAGTCGTTGCCGTTGAAACTGCGCAGCCAGAGTTCCGGGGTCTGCGGCTGGTCGGCCACCAGGCGGATGGTCTGCACGCGCTCGAGCGGCACATGGGCGATGGACAGCAGCAGGTCGATGACCTTGGCCTTCTTCTGCACCGAGGTATCGCCGGCCAGCAGCAGCTTGACGTTGTCGTCGTTGAGATTGTTGACACGCTTGATGGTTTCGCTGACGAAGGTCTCGACGTCGGCGGAATGCTGGCGGATCGGCGCCATCAGGGCTTCGGCGGCGATCTTTTCCGGTCCTTCGACCGGCAGGCTGTCGCGGAAGGTCGGGCCCTTGATCTTGGGCTTCTCGCTGCTATAGCGCTTGGTCAGCACCAGGCGGTAGTAGAGGGTCTGGTTGCCGCTGGCGCGACGGGCCGACCAGGTCACCTTGCGGTTGCCGTCGACACGGTTGACGCTGACCCCGTAGTTGTTGGAGATGAAGCTCTCGTTGAGGCTGACGTAGTCGCGGCTCAGGGGCGGCACGTACATCTGCACCTTGACCGGATCTTTCGGGTTGGCGACGAACTCGACCTTGGCGTCGATGTTCCACAGGTCGTCGGTCTCGTCCTCGGTCACCGGGATGCCGAGGAAGAAGATCTGATAGGCCGTGATCAGCACGCCCAGCAGCACCAGGACGGTGATCAGGACTTTCAGATGAAGGGTAAGAGAGCGCATCGGAATTACTCTGCGATGTGAGCGTCGGTGGCGCAGGCAGGTTTGCCGGCCGCGTATTTAAGGCTTGGGTCAACCAGCGCGTCGAAGTGCTTGAGGGCTTCGGAGCCGATCAGCAGCGGGTACTGGAAGGCGCTGCGGTCGGTCAGGTTGACTTCGATTTCGCGCAGGGCACTGCCCATGCAAATGTTCAGGGCGATCACCGGGCGGGCGGTGTAGGCCTTGCCTTCCTCGGGATCATAGTCGCCGGCGCGGCGCTTGATCTTGCTGACCCGCGCCAGCGGACGTTCGATCGGGTGGCTGTGGGCCGCATCGATAGCCAGGTAGAAGCGCACCCAGGATTCACCGTTGCGCTTGAAGCGCTTGATGTCGCGGGCACTGAGGGAGGCGGTCTTGGCGCCGGTGTCGAGCTTGGCGGCGACTTCCAGGTCAAGGTCGCCAAGCCGGGCATATTCGTTGAGGCCGTACACGGTCTTGCCGGTCGCCTGGGCCGTGAGCGGCAAGCAACAAAGGCCGAGCAACAGTGGAAGTGGCGAAAGTCTCATAGATCCTGGCGCAATGCTGTGGGGTATTCGGGTCAAGGCCACTGGCAAATTTTGCGCTAGCTCCTCGTTCGTCTGGCACAAAAAGATGACAGACACAGTATCCATGCCACAAAAAACAGGGCGGCGGCATTCTATCACGCGGATGGTGGCACGCCAGCAGCGCCAATGAGACAACGTTCACCGAAGTGAAGTTCGTTCTTAGACGATTGTCGACAATATTGAATTTGTCTTTGACTGCATTGAGGTATTTGGCTAGTTTTGGCGCATTGATTACAAGAGGTGTCGACAATAATGCTGGACACAGCCCACGCACCCGGTGTCGTTGCGGAAGAGTCGGAAACCCTGTCGGAAAATGTCTTCCGGCGTATCCAGGCAGCCATCGTCAAGGGCGAGATCGCCCCGGGCAGCAAGATCTCCGAGCCCGAACTGGCACGCACCTACGGCATCAGCCGCGGCCCGCTGCGCGAGGCGATCCACCGCCTGGAGGGCCAGCGCCTGCTGGTGCGGGTGCCACATGTCGGCGCGCGGGTGGTGTCGTTGTCCCATGCCGAACTGATCGAACTCTACGAAATCCGCGAGTCCCTCGAAGGCATGGCCTGTCGCCTGGCCGCCGAGCGTATGAGCGTAGCCGAGATCGACGAGCTGCGGCGGGTGCTCGATACCCACGAGCGCGATGCCGCGTTCCAGGCCGGCCTCGGCTACTACCAGCAGGAAGGCGACTACGACTTCCACTACCGGATCCTCCAGGGCAGCGGCAACAAGACCCTGGTCAAGATGCTCTGCGACGACCTCTATCAACTGGTGCGCATGTACCGCATCCAGTTCTCGGCCACGCCCAACCGGCCGCGCCAGGCCTTCGCCGAACACCACAGGATTCTCGATGCCATCGCCGACCGTGACGGCGAACTGGCGGAACTCCTGATGCGCCGCCATATCGGTGCATCCAAGCGCAATATCGAGCGTCACTACCTGGACGCCACCAACCCACGAGGTGAGTCATGAGTCTGAAAAGCAGTCCCGGCCAGCGCTTTCGCGATGCGGTAGCCGCCGAGCACCCGCTGCAGGTCGTCGGTACCATCAACGCCAACCACGCCCTGCTGGCCAAGCGTGCCGGGTTCAAGGCCATCTACCTGTCCGGCGGCGGTGTCGCCGCCGGCTCCCTCGGCCTGCCTGACCTGGGCATCACCGGCCTGGACGACGTGCTCACCGATGTGCGCCGCATCACCGACGTCTGCGACCTGCCGCTGCTGGTGGATGTCGACACCGGTTTCGGTGCCTCGGCCTTCAACGTCGCCCGCACCGTGAAATCCATGATCAAGTTCGGCGCTGCTGCCATTCATATCGAAGACCAGGTCGGCGCCAAGCGCTGCGGTCATCGCCCCAACAAGGAAATCGTTTCCCAGCAGGAAATGGTCGACCGCATCAAGGCTGCCGTCGATGCCCGTACCGATGACAGCTTCGTGATCATGGCGCGCACCGACGCCCTGGCCGTGGAAGGCCTGGAAGCGGCCCTGGATCGTGCCGCCGCGTGCATCGAAGCCGGCGCCGACATGATCTTCCCGGAAGCCATCACCGAGCTGTCGATGTACAAGACCTTTGCCGAGCGCGTGCGCGCGCCGATCCTGGCCAACATCACCGAGTTCGGCGCCACGCCGCTGTACACCACCGAGGAACTGGCGTCGGCCGACGTGTCCCTGGCGCTGTACCCGCTGTCGGCGTTCCGCGCCATGAACAAGGCCGCGGAGAACGTCTACGCAGCCCTGCGCCGCGACGGTACCCAGAAAAACGTGATCGACACCATGCAGACCCGCATGGAGCTGTACGACGCCATCAACTACCACGCGTTCGAGCAAAGCCTCGACGCCCTGTTCGCGCAGAAAAAGGCCTGAGCCCAAAGGCCTCCGACCAGCCAACAGCTTCCATAACAAGTTCAAGAAAGGAGAGATCCCATGGCCGAAGCAAAAGTACTCAGCGGAGCCGGCCTGCGTGGCCAGGTGGCCGGGCAGACCGCCCTGTCGACGGTAGGCCAGGCCGGCGCCGGGCTGACCTACCGCGGCTATGACGTTCGCGACCTGGCGGCCAACGCCCTGTTCGAGGAAGTCGCCTACCTGCTGCTCTACGGAGAGCTGCCGAACAAGGCGCAACTGGCCGAATACCAGGCCCGCCTGAAAACCCTGCGCGACCTGCCGCAAGCCCTGAAGGAAGTACTCGAGCGCATCCCGGCCAACGCCCATCCGATGGACGTCATGCGTACCGGTTGCTCGGTGCTTGGCACCCTGGAGCCGGAGCTGAACTTCGACCAGCAGCGTGACAGGACCGACCGCCTGCTCGCCCTGTTCCCGGCGGTGATGTGCTACTGGTACCGCTTCAGCCACCACGGCGTGCGCATCGACTGCACCAGCGACGAAGACACCATTGGCGGTCACTTCCTGTATCTGCTGCATGGCAAGAAGCCGAGCGATCTGCACGTCAAGGTGATGAACGTCTCGCTGATCCTCTACGCCGAGCACGAGTTCAACGCTTCGACCTTCACCGCCCGGGTCTGCGCCTCGACCCTGTCCGACCTGTACTCCTGCGTCACTGCCGCCATCGGCTCGCTGCGCGGCCCGCTGCATGGCGGTGCCAACGAAGCGGCGATGGAGTTGATCGAGCGCTTCCAGAGCCCGCAGGAGGCGGTGGCCGAGTTGCTCAGGATGCTCGAGCGCAAGGACAAGATCATGGGCTTCGGCCATGCCATCTACAAAGAGTCCGATCCGCGCAACGAGGTGATCAAGGGCTGGTCGAAGAAGCTGGCCGACGAGGTCGGTGACAAGGTTCTGTACCCGGTATCGGAAGCCATCGACAAGACCATGTGGGAACAGAAGAAGCTGTTCCCCAACGCCGACTTCTACCATGCCTCGGCGTACCACTTCATGGGCATACCGACCAAGCTGTTCACCCCGATCTTCGTCTGCTCGCGCCTGACCGGCTGGGCTGCGCACGTCTTCGAACAGCGCGCCAACAACCGCATCATCCGCCCGAGCGCCGAGTACACCGGCGTCGAGCAGCGTGCCTACGTGCCGATCGAGCAGCGCTGAAGCAGACTTTGAGTCCACTGCTGAAACCTGTGGGAGCTGGCTTGCCAGCGATGTTGTTGCCAGGCCTGGCCCTATCGCTGGCAAGCCAGCTCCCACAGGGGGCAGTGGGGCTCTTGAGAATAATGATCGACACACAACCGAACCCGTGACCGAGCCGACCTGAAATGAACACCGAATTCCGCAAGTCCCTGCCAGGCACCGGCCTGGACTATTTCGATGCCCGCGCGGCGGTCGATGCGATCGCTCCGGGCGCCTACGACCGCCTGCCCTATACCTCCCGCGTCCTGGCCGAGAACCTGGTGCGGCGCTGCGATCCGGCGACCCTCAATGCGTCCCTCGGCCAACTGATCGAGCGCAAGCGCGACCTCGATTTCCCCTGGTTCCCGGCCCGCGTGGTCTGCCATGACATCCTTGGCCAGACCGCCCTGGTCGACCTCGCCGGCCTGCGCGACGCCATCGCCGACAAGGGCGGCGACCCGGCCCAGGTCAATCCGGTGGTGCCGGTCCAGTTGATCGTCGACCATTCCCTGGCCGTGGAATGCGGTGGCTACGACCCGCAGGCGTTCGAGAAGAACCGCGCCATCGAGGACCGTCGCAACGAAGACCGTTTCCACTTCATCAACTGGACCAAGAAAGCCTTCAAGAACGTCGATGTGATCCAGCCGGGCAACGGCATCATGCACCAGATCAACCTGGAGAAGATGTCCCCGGTGATCCATGCCGAGCGCGGCGTGGCCTATCCCGACACCTGCGTCGGCACCGACAGCCACACCCCGCATGTCGATGCCCTGGGCGTGATCGCCATCGGTGTTGGTGGCCTGGAGGCCGAGAACGTCATGCTTGGCCGCGCCTCCTGGATGCGCCTGCCGGAAATCGTCGGCGTCGAGCTGTCCGGCAAGCCGCAGCCGGGCATCACCGCCACCGACGTGGTGCTGGCCCTGACCGAATTCCTGCGCAAGGAAAAAGTGGTCGGCGCCTACCTGGAATTCCACGGTGAAGGCGCTCGCGCCCTGACCCTCGGCGACCGCGCCACCATCTCCAACATGGCCCCGGAGTACGGTGCCACCGCCGCGATGTTCGCCATCGACGGGCAGACCATCGACTACCTGCGCCTGACCGGTCGCGACGAGCAGCAGGTCAGGCTGGTGGAAACCTACGCGAAAGAAGCAGGCCTGTGGGCCGACAGCCTGGTCAATGCCGAGTACGAGCGCGTGCTGCGTTTCGACCTGTCCAGCGTCGTGCGCAACATGGCCGGCCCGTCCAACCCGCATGCCCGGGTGGCCACCAGCGACCTGGCGGCCAAGGGCATTGCCGGCGCCTGGGAAGAGGTCCCCGGGCAGATGCCGGACGGTGCGGTGATCATCGCCGCCATTACCAGTTGCACCAACACCAGCAACCCGCGCAACGTGATCGCCGCCGGCCTGCTGGCGCGCAACGCCAACAGGCTGGGCCTGGCGCGCAAGCCGTGGGTCAAGTCGTCGCTGGCGCCCGGCTCGAAAACCGTCGCCCTGTACCTCGACGAGGCCGGCCTGACCGACGAGCTGGAGCAACTGGGCTTTGGCGTGGTGGCTTTCGCCTGTACCACCTGCAACGGCATGTCTGGCGCTCTGGATCCACAGATCCAGCAGGAAATCATCGACCGCGACCTGTATGCCACTGCCGTGCTGTCCGGCAACCGCAACTTCGACGGGCGCATCCACCCCTACGCCAAGCAGGCGTTCCTCGCTTCACCGCCGCTGGTAGTGGCCTATGCCATTGCCGGGACCATCCGCTTCGATATCGAAAAGGATGTGCTGGGCGTGGTCGATGGCAAGGAAATTCGTCTCAAGGACATCTGGCCGAGCGACGAGGAAATCGACGCCGTGGTGCGCGCGTCGGTGAAGCCGGAGCAATTCCGCCAGGTCTATATCCCGATGTTCGCCATCGAGGAAGACAAGGGCCCGAAAGTTGCGCCGCTGTACGAATGGCGTCCGATGAGCACCTATATCCGCCGTCCGCCTTACTGGGAAGGCGCCCTGGCCGGCGAGCGCACCCTCAAGGGCATGCGTGCGCTGGCGGTGCTGCCGGACAACATCACCACCGACCACCTGTCGCCGTCCAACGCAATCATGCTCGACAGTGCCGCCGGTGAGTACTTGGCGAAAATGGGCCTGCCGGAAGAGGACTTCAACTCCTACGCCACCCACCGCGGCGACCACCTGACCGCCCAGCGCGCGACCTTCGCCAACCCGAAACTGTTCAACGAGATGGTCCAGGAAAACGGCAAGGTCAAGCAGGGTTCGCTGGCGCGGATCGAGCCGGAAGGCAAGGTCACGCGCATGTGGGAAGCCATCGAGACCTACATGGAGCGCAAGCAGCCGTTGATCATTGTCGCCGGTGCCGACTACGGCCAGGGTTCGTCGCGGGACTGGGCGGCCAAGGGCGTGCGCCTGGCGGGTGTCGAAGCGATCGTCGCCGAGGGCTTCGAGCGTATTCACCGCACCAACCTGGTGGGCATGGGCGTGTTGCCGCTGGAGTTCAAGCCGGGCGTGAACCGCAAGACCCTCGAGCTGGATGGCAGCGAGCTTTACGACGTGGTTGGCCAGCGCACGCCGCGGGCGACCCTGACGCTGCTCATCACCCGCCGTAATGGTGAGCGCCTCGAGGTGCCGGTGACCTGCCGCCTGGACACAGCGGAAGAGGTATCGATCTACGAGGCGGGCGGGGTATTGCAGCGGTTTGCCCAGGACTTCCTGGAAGGCACTGCCTGATATCGGCGAGGCCCGTTAGGGCCTCATCGCTGGCAAGCCAGCTCCCACCCCTGTGGGAGCTGGCTTGCCAGCGATTGGGGTTTCACCAATTGAACTGACAGGACCTTTTCATGCCGCACATACCACAAATCAAGATCCCCGCCACCTACATCCGCGGCGGTACCAGCAAGGGTGTGTTCTTCAATCTCGAGGACCTGCCCGAAGCCGCACAACTCCCCGGCGCCGCCCGCGATGCCCTGCTGTTGCGGGTAATCGGCAGCCCCGATCCCTACGGCAAGCAGATCGACGGCATGGGCGGGGCCACTTCCAGCACCAGCAAGACGGTGATCCTGTCCCGCAGCATCAAGCCTGGGCACGATGTGGATTACCTGTTCGGCCAGGTCTCCATCGACAAGGCCTTCGTCGACTGGAGCGGCAACTGCGGCAACCTCTCGGCCGCGGTGGGTTCCTTCGCCATCAGTAGCGGCCTGGTGGACGCCAGTCGCATTCCCGACAACGGCATTGCCACCGTGCGCATCTGGCAGGCCAATATCGGCAAGACCATCATCGCCCATGTGCCGATCACCAACGGCGAAGTCCAGGAAACCGGCGATTTCGAGCTGGATGGCGTGACCTTCCCGGCGGCCGAGGTACAGCTGGAATTCCTCGATCCGGCCGCTGACGAGGACGGTGCGGGCGGTTCCATGTTCCCCACCGGCAACCTGGTGGATCAGCTTGAAGTGCCGGGTGTCGGTACCCTCGAAGTGACCCTGATCAATGCCGGCATTCCAACCATCTTCGTCAACGCCCGGGCCATTGGCTACACCGGCACCGAACTGCAGGACGCGATCAACGGCGATGCTGCGGCGCTGGCTCGTTTCGAGGCCATCCGTGCCCATGGCGCAGTACGCATGGGGCTGATCAAGCACATCGATGAAGCGGCAGGGCGCCAGCACACGCCGAAGGTAGCCTTCGTGGCGCCACCGGCGGATTACCTGTCGTCCAGTGGCAAGCAGGTGCTGGCCAGCGAGATCGACCTGCTGGTGCGGGCGTTGTCCATGGGCAAGCTGCACCACGCGATGATGGGTACGGCGGCGGTGGCCATCGGCACGGCGGCAGCGATTCCGGGAACCCTGGTAAACCTGGCGGCCGGCGGTGGCGAGCGCGAAGCCGTTCGTTTCGGACACCCGTCCGGGACCCTGCGGGTTGGCGCCCAGGCGCAGCAGGTGAACGGCGAATGGAGCGTGACCAAGGCGATCATGAGCCGCAGTGCGCGGGTGTTGATGGAAGGGTGGGTGAGGGTGCCGGGGGATTCGTTCTAAGGCACTTGTTGTTGTGGTGCTCTTCAGGGCCTCATCGCTGGCAAGCCAGCTCCCACAGGGTCCGCGGTGCATGCAATCCCTGTGGGAGCTGGCTTGCCAGCGATGAGGCCCTCGGAAACGAAAAAGCCCCGTCAGACTGACGGGGCTTTTTCATTCACGCGGGACCTGCTTTAGACCTGAACAGCCGGGATCTTGGCGTTCGCAGCCGCGTCGCGGAACTCGGCGATCTGGTCGAAGCTCAGGTAGCGGTAAACGTCGGCAGCCATGCTGTCGATGTTCTTCGCGTACTCCATGTACTCCTCGACGGTCGGCAGCTTGCCGAGGATCGAAGCGACCGCGGCCAGCTCGGCCGAAGCCAGGTACACGTTGGTAGCGTCGCCCAGGCGGTTCGGGAAGTTACGGGTCGAGGTGGAAACCACGGTCGAACCGGTCTGTACGCGAGCCTGGTTACCCATGCACAGCGAGCAGCCCGGCATCTCCATGCGCGCGCCAGCCTTGCCGTAGATGCCGTAGTAGCCTTCCTCGGTCAGCTGGTGAGCGTCCATCTTGGTTGGCGGGGCCAGCCACAGACGGGTCGGAATGCCACCCTTGACCTTCTCCAGCAGCTTACCGGCAGCGCGGAAGTGACCGATGTTGGTCATGCACGAACCGATGAACACTTCGTCGATCTTCTCGCCCTGTACGGTCGAGAGCAGACGGGCGTCGTCCGGGTCGTTCGGCGCGCAGAGCACAGGCTCCTTGACGTCGGCCAGGTCGATTTCGATGATCTCGGCGTATTCGGCGTCGGCATCGGCGGACAGCAGCTCAGGGTTGGCCAGCCAGGCTTCCATCGCCTGGGCGCGGCGCTCCAGGGTACGGGCATCGCCGTAGCCTTCGCCGATCATCCAGCGCAGCAGGGTGATGTTGGACTGCAGGTACTCGGCGATGGCCTTTTCCGGCAGCTTGATGGTGCAACCTGCAGCGGAGCGCTCGGCTGAAGCATCGGACAGTTCGAACGCTTGCTCGACGGTCAGGTCGTTCAGGCCTTCGATCTCCAGGATGCGGCCGGAGAAGGCGTTCTTCTTGCCTTTCTTCTCGACGGTCAGCAGGCCTTGCTTGATCGCGTAGTAAGGAATGGCATGGACCAGGTCACGCAGGGTGATGCCAGGTTGCAGCTTGCCCTTGAAGCGAACCAGGATCGACTCCGGCATGTCCAGCGGCATTACGCCGGTGGCGGCGGCGAAGGCTACCAGGCCGGAACCGGCCGGGAACGAGATGCCGATCGGGAAGCGGGTGTGCGAGTCGCCACCGGTGCCGACGGTGTCAGGCATCAGCATGCGGTTCAGCCAACTGTGGATGATGCCGTCGCCCGGACGCAGGGACACGCCGCCGCGGGTGCGGATGAAGTCCGGCAGGGTGTGGTGGGTGGTGACGTCGATCGGCTTCGGATAGGCCGCGGTGTGGCAGAACGACTGCATGACCAGGTCGGCGGAGAAGCCCAGGCAGGCCAGGTCCTTCAGTTCGTCACGGGTCATCGGGCCAGTGGTGTCCTGGGAACCGACGGTGGTCATCTTCGGTTCGCAGTAGGTGCCCGGACGCACGCCGGCTACGCCGCATGCCCGGCCGACCATCTTCTGTGCCAGGGTGTAGCCCTTGCCGGTGTCGGCAGGTTGCTCGGGCTTCTTGAACAGGTCGGAAGCGCCCAGGCCCAGTTCGGCACGGGCCTTCTCGGTCAGGCCGCGGCCGACGATCAGCGGGATACGGCCGCCAGCGCGGACTTCGTCCAGCAGGACCTCGGTCTTCAGCTCGAAGGTGGTGACCAGTTCGTCGCTGCCGTGGCGGCGGACTTCGCCCTTGAACGGATAGACGTCGATGACGTCGCCCATGGCCAGGTTGGTGCAGTCGAATTCGATCGGCAGGGCGCCGGCGTCTTCCATGGTGTTGTAGAAGATCGGGGCGATCTTGGTGCCGAAGCAGAAACCACCGGCGCGCTTGTTCGGCACGTACGGGATGTCGTCGCCGAAGAACCACAGCACCGAGTTGGTTGCCGATTTACGAGAAGAACCGGTACCGACCACGTCACCGACGTAGGCAACCGGGAAGCCCTTGGCCTTGACCGCTTCGATCTGGGCCAGCGGGCCGACCGAACCTGGCTGCGAAGGCTCGATGCCGTCGCGGGCCATCTTCAGCATGGCCAGGGCGTGCAGCGGGATGTCAGGGCGCGACCAGGCGTCCGGGGCAGGGGACAGGTCGTCGGTGTTGGTTTCGCCAGGCACCTTGAACACGGTCAGGGTGTACTTCTCGGCGATGGCCGGACGCGAGGTGAACCACTCGCCGGCAGCCCAGGACTCGAGGACGGCCTTGGCGTGGACGTTGCCCGACTTGGCTTTTTCAGCCACGTCGTGGAAGGCGTCGAACATCAGCAGGGTGTTTTTCAGCTGTTCGGCGGCGACGGCGCCCAGTTCGGCGTCGTCCAGCAGCTCGACCAGGGTGGCGATGTTGTAGCCGCCCTGCATGGTGCCCAGCAGCTCGGTGGCACGCTTGCGGTCGATCAGGGGGGATTTGGCTTCGCTCTTGGCGAGGGCGGAGAGGAAAGCGGCCTTGACGTAGGCGGCTTCGTCGACTCCTGGCGGAACGCGGTGGGTAATCAGGTCTACGAGGAAGGCTTCTTCGCCGGCCGGCGGGTTTTTCAGCAGCTCGACCAGGCCTGCGGTTTGTTCGGCGTTAAGCGGCTGGGGAACGATACCCAGAGCTGCGCGCTCTTCGATATGTTTGCGGTAGGCTTCAAGCACAGTTATTACCCTCATCAGTGGTCCCAAATGGGTGTCCGGGACGCTCATCCAGAAAATCCGCACTCATGCGCAAATACGGCGTTTTGAGCCGCGTAGCCAGAGTTGCAGGAAATCCTTACAGAAGCTGCTTTCAAAGTTTTACGCCTGTAGAACGGAAGGCTGATGAGGGCTGGCCCGGAACATTCAGTGGTGAATCTTCCGAACCAACGCCGTTCTACCGGATGACTGTGCTCGTGACGCTTTGAAAACAGCTTCTAACGGACATTGGTGCCTAAAAAGGCGGTGTGATTCTACGGCAATTTGCGGATAAAGGTAAGGCGAGGGCGAAGACTTTAACGAGTGACCCTCGTTAGACAAAGGGCTAACATGGCCGCCTGTTTCACTGCCATGCTGTCGATCCGCCCATGTCCAATCAGTCCATCAAGACGCCTTGCGTCGGCCTCTGCTCCACGGTTTACGGGGATACGGTGTGCCGTGGCTGCAAGCGTTTCCACCATGAAGTGATCCACTGGAACGGCTACAACGACGACGAAAAGCGCGCCGTCTGGCTGCGCCTGGAGCAACTGCTGGTGCAGGTGATGACCGCCAAGCTGGAAGTGTTCGACGTCGAGCGCCTGCGCCAGCAACTAGAGCAGCGCAAGATCCGCTACGTGGCCCATCAGTCGGAATACTGCTGGGCCTACCAATTGATTGCCCGCGGTGCGCGGGTGATCCGCGAGCTGGAAGCCTACGGCCTGGTGCTGCTGCCGGAGTTCCGCGACTGGGAACTGCCGGAACTGCGCGATGCCATCGATACCGAGTTCTTTTTGCTGTCCGAAGCCCATTACCAGCGTTATATCGCGCCGGGGTTTCTCAAGGATGCCCTGGGTTGACAGTTCGTCGCCCTGTGAATCCCGGATTGGCCGAGGTGTCAGCCGGTGCTCTATACCTTAACCATGTATCAGGAATGGTTGGTCGCGTGCAGTCCACGACTGACGCTTCATATCCACTCTTGAACGATGGGCATCACCGATGGGCAACCCCGCTGCTGCGCTGCACCGCCATACCCCGAAACTAAAGGCCTTCGATAGTCGCGGGCTGATCGTTCGCGAGATCGCCATCCATCGGCATCCGGATAACCTCGAGGCAACCACGACGCGGATCACGCGGCATCGTTATGGCCTAGGTGGATTCCTTGCGTACAGCGCCGACCCGCGGCTATACGAGGTCGGTCGGGCCAATTTCACCTATGCCGCCGATCTGTCCGGGCGGGCGCTGTACACCCGCAGTGCCGATGCCGGCAGCGCTATCTGTCTGAATGATTCAGCCGGCCGGCAATGCCTGGGCTGGAGCAATGTCCGCATCACCGATAACGGCGACGACGAGCATGCCCAAGTCGTGACCCGTGCTTGGCAGTATGAGGACACCAGCTTGCCGGGACGTCCGTTGGCGATCAGCGAGCAGGGCACGGACGAGCCCCCACAGGTGGTCGAGCGCTTCGTCTATGCCGCCCCTATCCCGGCGAACAAGGCTCTGAACCTTGCCGGGCAGTGTGTTCGCCATTACGACCCGGCCGGACTGTCCACCGTGGCAAGCGTGGGGCTGTCCGGCGTGCCGCTGCTTGTTGGCCGACGGCTGTTGGACGCAGCCGCTGATCCGGACACCCTTCCCGATTGGCAGGATGATGAGTGGCATGGGCGTCTGGAAGTCGAATCGGACAGGTTCAGCACCCTGATCACCCTGGATGCCATGGGCTCCGTGCTCACCACCACCGATGCCGCCGGCAATAGCCAGCGTACCGCCTACGATGTCTCGGGCCTGGTGAAGAGGTGCTGGTTGACTGGCAGGGATGCTGGCGAACGGATTGTCCTGGACTCCCAGGTCCATTCCGCGGCCGGCCAGATATTACAGGAAGTGCACGGCAATGGCGTGCAGGTGAGCTACGGATATGAAGAGCAAACGCAGCGTCTGTCGCGGATCCGCGTGGCCCGGCCGACCGGACACGCTGCCGGTGCCGGCGTGCTGCTGGACCTGGAGCAGGAATACGACCCTGCAGGCAACCTGCTGCAGGTCACCAACCATGCCGAGCAGGATGGGTACTGGCGCAATCAGCGGGTCGCAGCCAGAACCACCTGTGCTTACGACAGCCTCTACCAGTTGGTCGGTGCCAGCGGACGTGAAATGGCCAACGCCTCGCGGCAACCGGCGGTACCAGTGGTCGACGATGCCACCTACACCAACTATTCGCGAAGCTACCGTTACGACGCTGGCGGCAATCTGCTCTGCATCCGCCACAGCTCGCCGCTTGCCGGCAATAACTACACCCTTGAGCATACCCTGAGCGAGCGCAGTTGCCGGGGCGTACCCAACGCCCTGGCCAGTGATCCGGCGCAGGTGGAGGCGCTGTTCACCCCGGGCGGGCAGCAACGTCTGCTGCAGCCCGGGCAAGCGTTGTCCTGGACTGCCCGGGGGAATTGCGCAAGGCATGGATTGGCAATGGCGAGGATCATGAAGGTTATCGCTACGACGCCGACAGCCAGCGTGTCCTCAAGGTGACTGTCCAGGGAGACCGACTGCAGCGGGTGGTGTACCTGCCTGGGCTGGAGTTGCGCGGCGTCTGGGTGGCCGGGGTGGAAACGCAATGCCTGGAGGTTGTGCGCTCTGTCCCGGCCGGGCGCACGGAAGTCAGGCTGCTGCACTGGGCCAGCGGCAAACCGGCGGAAATCGCCAACGATGCCTTGCGTTACAGCTATGGCGACCTCATCGGCAGCAGTCTGCTGGAACTGGACGGAGAGGGGCGGATCGTCAGCCAGGAGGAATACTACCCCTATGGCGGCACGGCACTCTGGAAGGCGCATGCAGCGGAAACGGACATCAAGGTCATTCGTTATTCCGGCAAGGAACGGGACCTGACCGGGTTGTATTACTACGGTTATCGGTATTACCAACCGTGGGGTGGACGCTGGTTGAGTGTGGACCCGGCCGGGGTAGTGGACGGCTTGAACCTGTTCAGGATGGTTGCCAACAACCCGCTGGGATATCGGGATGGGCAGGGGCTGATGATGCAGGCGCCGCAGGGTGCGCCTGTTGACACAGGGGCTCTGGGGCCACGGATGCTCCACCCGCATGAACAGGCGCAGGTCAGGAAAGCCTGTCCGGTTTCGCACGCAATGTTGGGTTTTGTCCTCCGCCAAGCGACGCTTCCAGAGTCGACAATGAGCGCTTTCTTCGGGCCGGATTATCTGCCGATTGCCCCCGCTATCCTGAACAGTTGGAAAAGGACGGCAACATTATTTGCCGAATATTCCTCGCCGTTTCGCGGATATCAAAAGTTTCTGAGGGTCCCGCAGGGTGATCCCTATGTATTGGCTTCGGTTCACCACGATGATGCCGAGGGTCTGATACGGCTGAGCGATCGGTTCTTTCATCCATCAGTAACTAGCCTGAGGCAATCGGTGACGCTTATTCATGAGCTGGCCCACCTTGGGCGCGTGTCGGGAATCCCCGGCACAGGGGCCTCTGCGCTCGATTTCTTCTATCTGGATCATCGGAATCCGGTGAGCGATTCGATCCATATCGTTGAAAAGGGAAATCTGACCCTTTCCCGGGTGGCGAGACCGATCCATCTGATGCTGGAAATTGCCCGGTTCAACCAGTGGTTCATACATAGCATCAGCGAAGAAAGCATGACTTATACGGATTCGTTATCGAGGCACGAAATGAAAGTGGCTGACGCCATCGATGCCTTCAACACTAACTCGCAATTACGCGCGACGGTAGCAGCAAGGAACGCCGATAGCCTTGCCTGGGCAGTGGCAGCCATCGCGCTCTGCTTGCCCAGGCCTCCAGGCGAGAGGCATTCATGACAGGGATCAGCGCTGGTTTCAGACCGAGGATGATCGACGATGAACACTGCCCCCGCCACCCACCGGCACACGCCGACACTGCAAGCCTTCGATGCCCGTGGACTCAAGGTCCGCGACATCGCCTACCTGCGCCATCCCGATGAGCCGCAGATCGCCAGCCTGGTGACCCGACATCGACACGACCCCCGCGGATTCGCCCTGTGCAGTGCCGATCCGCGCCTGCATGCGCAGGGGCTATGGAATGTCGCCTGGCACACTGACTTGGCCGGGCAGGCTTTGTGTACCCGCAGCCTCGATTCCGGGCTGTCGCTGGTCTTGAACGACGCCGCCCGTCGGCCTGCCTGGCAGACCAGCCATATTCGCCTATGCGAAGACGACAGCGAGGATTTCGCCGAAGCGGTCACCCGCACCTGGTGCTACGAGGAGCCTGACCTGCGCGCTCGCCCGCTGACCATCACCGAGCAGGCCGTCGCTGCCGATGCGCGGATCGTCGAGCGTTTCGTCTACGCCACGGCCACCCCGACTGAACAGGCGCGGAATCTGGCCGGCCTGTGCGTACGGCATTTCGATCCGGCGGGCGTGCAGGTGATCGAAAGCATGGCGCTTGCCGGTGTGCCACTTTCGGTCGGCCGCCTTCTGCTCGAGGATGCCGATAATGTCGACAGCGAAGTCGACTGGCAGGACGCCACGCTGCCGGGTGAACCCGCTTACACCAGCCTTGCCCGCGTCGATGCGCTCGGCGCGCCGCTGGTCCGTACCGATGCCGCGGGTCATGCCCAGGGCCTCGTCTATGACTTGGCTGGCCAGGTGCGCAGTCGTTGGTTGGCGGTGAAGGGCGGTGAGCAAGTCACGGTTGCCGAAGCCCTGGACTACGACGCGGTCGGCAACCTGCTCCATGAAACCCATGGCAACGGCGTGCGCGTCGATTACCGCTATGAAGCCCAGACCCTGCGCTTGCTGGCCATGCGCATCGAGCGCCCCGCCGGACACCCGCTGGGCGCCGCGTTGCTGCAGGACCTGCACTACGAATACGACCCGGTCGGCAATTTGCTGCGTATCGCCGATGAGGCCGAGAGTCCGCGTTTCTGGCGCAACCAGAGGGTGTTGCCGGAGAGCCTGTATCGCTATGACAGCCTATACCGGCTGGTCGAGGCCAGTGGCCGGGAGATGGCTACGGTGCGCTGGGAGGGAGGACGACCGTGGATTGCACCTGTCCTTCTGGACGAGGGCACCTATACCCACTACACCCGCAGCTACCAATACGATCGCGGCGGCAACCTCTCGCAGATTAGGCACGCGTCGCCCGCTGCGGCCAGCAGCCATAGCGTCGAGATCACCGTTAGCGAGCGCAGCAACCGTGCGCTGTTGGCCAGTCTTGCCGGCAACCCGCAGGAGGTAGAGGCGCTGTTCAGCGCCGCCGGAGCCCAGCGCTGCCTGCAACCGGGCCAGGCACTGCGCTGGACGCTGCGGGCAGAACTGCGCAGCGTCGGTGCGGATCAGGAGCACTATCGCTACGATGCCAGCAGCCAGCGAGTGCTCAAGTGTGCGCCACACAGTGCCCGGCGGGTGCTGTATCTGCCCGGCCTGGAGCTCAGGACCACCGGCCGGGGCGAAACGCTGACCGAGGATCTGCACGTCATCCATCCGGCCGACGCCGAGGGTACCCGGGCCCGCCTTCTGCACTGGCAAAGCGGCAAGCCGGAAGGAATCGACAACGACCAGTTGCGCTACAGCTACACCACCCTTACCGGCAGTTGCGGGCTCGAACTGGACGGCCACGGCGCGCTGATCAGTCGGGAAGAGTACTACCCGTACGGTGGCACATCTGTCTGGGCGGCGCGCAATGCCGTGGAAGCGGGCTACAAGACCCTGCGCTACTCGGGCAAGGAACGGGATGCCAGTGGGCTGTGCTATTTCGGTTATCGCTATTACCAGCCTTGGGTCGGTCGCTGGCTGAGCGCGGACCCGGCGGGGACGGTGGACGGGCTGAATTCGTATGCGATGGTGGGAAACAATCCGGTGAGCTTTTTCGATGCGCAGGGGTTGATGAAGCAGGTTCCACAGGCAACCGGACCCGCGTCGGTGGCTGCGCCTTGGCCAGTGCTGGCTAATGGCCTGGCGCAGTTTTCATCATTGGAGCGGCATCAGGTCATCGATGCAGTGGTGGAGGCGGATGAAGTAATGGCCAAGGCTATCCGGCCAGAGCCATTGCCCGCCGATGAAATGCAGCTCTGGTTCGGGCCGGGATACAGGCTGGAAACGCCTGAAGTGCTTAGGACCTGGGAAGAAACCGCACGACTTGCTCCGCTTTATCGGTCGCCTGCCGCAGGTTATGGGAAATTTCATAGGATGTTCTCGAACAATCCAACGAGTGTCGCAGGGGTTTTGAACGGCGATCTGGAGGGGCGGATATTTCTGGATGATTTCTTCTTCAGTTCCTGTCGGTCGGGTTCGGATCGTGCCATTAGCATCATCCATGAGCTTTCCCATCTGAAATGGATACCGAGCCTGGGAGTAACGGGAGCCGGTACGGTCGACCATTTCTATATGCCCGTGCTTGATCCCCGCGATTACTCGAATGCTGTCGTCAATGAGGGCAGGATGACGGAGCATGACGTCAGCGACGGCAGGCAAATGCTTGAAGACCTGGCCGTATTTGAAGGAATCTCCATGATCGGTTTCATCGATACCACTATGTTCTACAACGCAAACGGCAGTATGAAGATGATGACCTTGTCCGAGGGTGTCAGCAGATTCAGTGCCAACCCGCAACTGCGCGCCCGGATTGCTTCGAGGAACGCCGACAGCATCGCCTACGCCGCGAGTGCGATCGCAGCCCGGCGATGAGAAAACGCGGGCCGGACGCTTGTCCGGTCCGCAATGCATGCGTCAGCCCTGCGCCAGCTCGTTCAAATGCGCCGCCACCTCGGCCGTCTTCAGCACCAGCACATCGCTCTCCAGTGAATCCAGCACCACTTCCGCGGTATTGCCGATCAGCGCCCCGGTGATCCCGGTGCGTGCCACGGTGCCGATCACCGTCACCACGGCATCCAGCTTGTGCGCGGTATGGGGGATCAGCACATCCGCCGGCCCTTCGGCCACATGCAGGCGCTCGTCGGCGATATCGAACTCGGCCTGGAACGCCGCGCATTCCTCGCGATAGCGCTGCTCGATGGTTTCCTTCAACTGGTACACCGGGTCGGCCGCCGACAGCATCGGCGACGGATGGGCGGCGATCACGTGCAGTTCGCCCTTGGCCAGCCCGGCGATGGCGTAGCCGTGGTCGATGATGTCGCCGTGCAGGACGCGGTGGTCCTGGTCGTGGTTGCCGACATCCACGGCTGCCAGGATCACCCCGCCGGTCCATGGCCGCTCGGTCTTGACCATCAGCACCGCCGCCGGGCACAGGCGCAGCAGTTTCCAGTCCGACGGGGTGAGCAGGGCCTTCTTCAGCGGGTTGTCGGGGCGATGTTCCTTGATCACCAGTTCGCAGCCCTCGGCCTGCTGCACATCGATGATCGATTCGTGCAGGGTGTCGTGCCAGGCCTGCTCGAAGGTGACGTTGTCATAGCCGTCGTCATGCAATTGGCTGCACAGCAGGCTGAGCAGGGCGCTGTGGTCGTGCTTGCGGTCGCACATCAGCAGGTGCAGGCGGGCGCCGGTGGCCGTGGCGATGAGTTTGGCCCGGGTCAGGGCGCGGCTATGGGCGTGCTCGGGATCGAGGACTACCAGGATGCTGCGGACGGCTTGCATGAGCGGGAACTCCCAGGGAAGTGACAACCAATGCCTGACTATAGTCGGCGTTTGCCGCAGCGCAGCTTGATGCATATCAACCGCGGATCACTGGTGATCGCTGGCAGTGCCGGTATAATCGCCGGCCCTGCCGTCTACCTGCCGCCTGTGAATCATGGAACCCATCCCCGAAATCGAAGCCTTCCTCGGTTGCCGCACCCCTGACGCCTGGGTGCAAGCGGCGCTGGCCGACCAGGAAACCATGCTGATCGACCACAAGAACTGCGAGTTCAAGGCCGCCAGCACTGCCCTCAGCCTGATCGCCAAGTACAACGCGCATATCGACCTGATCAACATGATGTCGCGGCTGGCCCGCGAGGAACTGGTCCATCACGAGCAGGTGCTGCGCCTGATGAAGCGTCGCGGGGTTCCCCTGCGCCCGGTCTCCGCCGGCCGCTACGCCTCGGGGTTGCGCCGTGTGGCCCGGGCCCACGAGCCGGCCAAGCTGGTGGACACGCTGGTGATCGGCGCCTTTATCGAGGCGCGCAGCTGCGAGCGCTTCGCCGCACTGGTGCCGCATTTGGACGAGGAATTGGGCAAGTTCTACCACGGGTTGCTCAAGAGCGAGGCGCGGCACTATCAAGGGTATCTGAAACTGGCGCTGCGCTATGGCGATGCCGAGGATATCCAGCGCACCGTAGACAAGGTGCGCGAGGTGGAAATGGAGCTGATTCTCTCGCCGGACGAGGAATTCCGTTTCCATAGCGGTGTGCCGGCTTGATTTGAACTGACGCGGCCCCTGTGGGAGCTGGCTTGCCAGCGATGAGGCCGGCACTGACAAAAAGTTGCCAGACAGGGCCAAATCGCTGGCAAGTCGGAGCGCCGAACCGCAGCTCCCACAGGGTTCGTGTCGATCTCCCGCCTGATCCTGACCTTTTTAGTCAGCCTTTCATCGGCAAAATACAAAGCAAGCTAATAAATGCCTGGACAATGATTGCCTGAGCAGACATATTTGCTTACATCACTGCCTAAGCAGGGTTCTCCCCACATGCAGCATTTCACCCCCGAAAACTTCCAGACCTGCACCATCGGCCTGCTCCTGGGCCGCGCCGCGCTGGTCAAGGACCGTATTCTCGATACCCACCTGCAGGATCACGACGTTACCGCCGCGCAGTTCAAGGTGTTGATCATCATCGCCCAGTTCGCCGTGGACACCCCGGCCGACCTGTGCCGGTACCTCGGCCTGGATAGCGGCGCCATGACCCGCATGCTCGACCGCCTCGAACAGAAGCACCTGATCGCGCGCAGCCGTTGCCCCGACGACCGTCGCCAGGTCCGCGTCGGCCTGACAGACGAAGGGCGTACCCTGGCCGATCGCCTGCCGCATATCGGTGCGGCGGCGATGAACGAGCTGGTCGGCGTGCTCGACCCGGAAGAACTGGCAACCCTCACCTCGATCCTGACCAAGGTCCTGGTCTGCGCAGGCGATACGCTGACCCTGATGCGGGTGAGCCATAAATGAACACGACTGCCTTGCGCACCGGCCTGAGCCTGCTGGTGCTTGCCCTGAGCCTGGCCGGTTGCGCCAGCTACCAAGGCCTGACGACCACCGGCCAGCGCCTGTCTGCCAGCGAATTGAAAGCCGGCAAGACCCTCGAAGGCGTTACCCTGTCGCCGGCCGCCTGGCCGAAGAGCGACTGGTGGCGCGACCTTGGCGATCCACAGTTGGACGGCCTGATCACTGAGGCTCTGCGCGACAGCCCGGACATGCAGATCGCCAGCGCCCGTGCCCACCAGGCCAGCGCCGCCGCCCTGGCCGCCGATGCCGAACGCATGCCGACCCTGGACGCCAACGCCAGCGTCAGCCGCTCGCGCCTGGCCCGTGATCAGGACCCTGCCGGGCAGGGCGGGCGCTATTCGACCCTGCGCAGCCTCAGCCTCGACTTCAATTACAACTTCGACCTTTGGGGCGGCCAGCGCGATGCCTGGGAAGCCGCCCTCGGCCAGGCCCGCGCCGCCGAGGTGGACCGCCAGGCTGCCAGCCTGACCCTGGCCGCCGACGTGGCCCGGGCCTACAGCCAGCTTGGCCAGGCCTACATCGTTAACGACCTGACCCAGGAAGACCTCAAGCGCACCCGGCAGATGCTCGACCTGGGCCAGCGCCGCCTGAGCGCCGGGATCGACAGCGACTACCAGTTGCAACAGACCGAAAGCCTCGCCGCCAGCTCGGAGGAACAGGCGATCAATGCCGCCAAGCAACTGCGCAGCGCCCAGGTGGCGCTGGCCGTGCTGCTGGGCAAGGGGCCGGACCGGGCGCGCGAGATTGCCCGTCCGGCGGTGCTCAAGCCCGGCGCGGTAGCCCTGCCATCGGTGCTGCCGGCCGAGCTGCTGGGGCGTCGTCCTGACCTGGTGGCGGCGCGCTGGCGCGTGGAGGCGGCGAGCAAGTCCATCGACGCCGGCAAGACCCGCTTCTACCCCAACCTCAACCTGAGCGCTGCCGCCGGCACCCAGGCCCTGCTGGGGGATGCGATCTTCGGTGCGCCGAGCCGCTTCTTCACTATCGCCCCGACCGTGTCCCTGCCGATCTTCGACGGCGGCCGCCTGCGCGCCGACCTCGATGCCCGCGATGCCGAGTACGACCTGGCGGTTGCCCAGTACAACAAAAGCCTGGTCAACGCCCTCGGTGAAGTCAGCGACAGCATCGACCAGTTGCACGCCCTCGGCGAGCAGGTCGCGGCCAAGCAGCGCGCCGCCGATATCGCCCAGCAGTCCTACGACACCGTGATGCAGCGCTATGGCTCGGGCATCGGCAACTTCCTCGATGTGCTGAGCATCGAGCAGCAATTGCTGCAGGCCCAGCGCCAACTGGCCGAACTCAACGCCGAGCGCATCGATCGCTCGATCCTGTTGATGCAGGCCCTCGGCGGCGGCTTCCAGGATCAACCGCAACAACAGGCGGCGAGCGCATCGCCGGCTCCTCGTCACCCATAAGGTATTCGTCATGGCTAACCCAACGGACACTGCCGTCAACGAGCAGGACGTCAACAACCAGCGCAAGCGCAAGACCTGGCTGATCGCTCTGGCGCTCATCGTCGTCGCCCTCGGCGCCGGCACCTGGGCCTGGCACGAGCTGTACGGGCGCTGGAGCGAAAGTACCGACGACGCCTACGTCAACGGCAACGTGGTGGAAATCACCCCGCTGATCTCCGGGACCGTGGTCAGCATCGGCGCCGACGACGGCGACCTGGTGCAGGCCGGCCAGGAGTTGATCCGCTTCGACCCGAGCGACGCCGAGGTTGGCCTGCAGGCCGCCGAGGCCAAGCTGGCACGGGCCGTGCGCCAGGTGCGCGGGCTGTACAGCAATGTCGACGGGCAGAAGGCCCAGGTCGCGGCGCGCAAGGCTGAATTGCAGAAGGCCCAGGAAAACTACAACCGACGCAAGACCCTGGCCGCCGGTGGGGCGATTTCCCAGGAAGAACTGTCCCACGCCCGCGACGACCTGGCCTCGGCCCAGAGCGCCCTGAGCAATGCCCAGCAGCAGCTCAATACCACTACGGCGCTGGTGGACGACACCGTGGTGTCCTCCCATCCGGAAGTCCAGGCCGCCGCCGCCGAGCTGCGCCAGGCCTACCTGAGCAATGCCCGCACCACCCTGGTGGCGCCGGTCACCGGTTATGTAGCCAAGCGCACCGTGCAACTTGGCCAGCGCCTGGAGCCGGGCACCGCAACCATGGCGGTGATTCCCCTTGACCAGCTTTGGATCGATGCCAATTTCAAGGAAACCCAGCTGCGCAACATGCGTATCGGCCAGCCAGTCGAGATCACCGCCGACCTGTACGGCAGCGACGTGAAATACAACGGCACCATCGACAGCCTCGGCGCCGGGACCGGCAGCGCCTTCGCCCTGCTGCCGGCGCAGAACGCCACCGGCAACTGGATCAAGATCGTCCAGCGCGTGCCGGTAAGGGTGCATATCAATCCCGAGCAACTGGCCCGGCACCCGCTGCGCATCGGCCTGTCGACCCTGGTCGACGTCGACCTGCACGACCAGAGCGGCCCGGTCCTGGCCCAGCAGCCGCCGCAGAAGGCCAGCTTCGCCACCCAGGTCTATGACCGCCAGCTGGCCGAGGCCGATACCCTGATCGCCAGGCTGATCCATGACAACAGCGCCAGCGACAAGACGGCCCAGCGATGAGCAACCAGGCTTCGTTCACCCCGCCGAGCCTGCTGCTGACCACCATCGGCCTGTCCCTGGCGACCTTCATGCAGGTGCTCGACACCACCATCGCCAACGTGGCGCTGCCCACCATTTCCGGCAACCTCGGGGTGAGTTCGGAACAGGGCACCTGGGTCATCACCTCGTTCGCGGTGAGCAATGCCATCGCCCTGCCGCTGACAGGCTGGCTGAGCCGGCGCTTCGGCGAGGTCAAGCTGTTCATCTGGGCAACCCTGCTGTTCGTGCTGGCCTCGTTCCTCTGCGGGATCTCCCAGTCGATGCCGGAACTGGTGGGTTTTCGCGTGTTGCAAGGGGTGGTCGCCGGGCCGTTGTACCCGATGACCCAGACCTTGCTGATTGCGGTCTATCCGCCGGCGAAGCGCGGCATGGCCCTGGCGCTATTGGCCATGGTCACGGTGGTGGCGCCGATTGCCGGGCCGATTCTCGGCGGCTGGATCACCGACAGCTACAGCTGGCCCTGGATCTTCTTCATCAACGTGCCCATCGGCCTGTTCGCTGCCGCCGTGGTTCGCCAGCAGATGCGCACGCGGCCGGTGCAGACCAGCCGCCAGCCGATGGACTACGTCGGTCTGCTGAGCCTGATCATCGGTGTCGGCGCGTTGCAGATCGTCCTCGACAAAGGCAACGACCTGGACTGGTTCGAGTCGAACTTCATCATCGTCGGCAGCCTGATATCCGTGGTGTTCATCGCCGTGTTCATCATCTGGGAACTGACCGACAAGCACCCGGTGGTCAACCTCAGGTTGTTCGCGTATCGCAATTTCCGCATCGGCACCATCGTGCTGGTGGGCGGCTATGCCGGCTTCTTCGGCATCAACCTGATCCTGCCGCAATGGCTGCAGACGCAGATGGGCTATACCGCGACCTGGGCCGGGCTGGCGGTGGCGCCGATCGGCCTGCTGCCGGTATTGATGTCGCCGTTCGTGGGCAAGTACGCGCACCGCTTCGACCTGCGCCTGCTGGCCGGGCTGGCGTTCCTGGCGATCGGCCTGAGCTGCTTCATGCGTGCCGAATTCACCCATGAAGTGGACTTCCAGCACGTGGCGCTGGTGCAATTGTTCATGGGCATCGGCGTGGCACTGTTCTTCATGCCGACCCTGAGCATCCTGCTCTCCGACCTGCCGCCGCAGCAGATCGCCGACGGCTCGGGCCTGGCGACCTTCCTGCGCACCCTCGGTGGCAGCTTCGCGGCGTCGCTGACCACCTGGATCTGGATCCGTCGCGCGGACCAGCATCATGCCTACCTCAGCGAAAGCATCAGCACCTACGATCCGGCGACCCGCGATGCCCTGCATCAATTGGGTGGGGCAGGGGGCACGGCGTATCGGCAACTGGAGCAGATGCTCAGCAGCCAGGCCTACATGATGTCGACGGTGGATTACTTCACGTTGATGGGCTGGATATTCGCGGGGTTGATCCTGCTGGTGTGGCTGGCGAAACCGCCGTTCGCGGCGAAGGCGGGGCCAGCGTCGGGCGGGCATTGAGTGGAGGGTGAAAACCCGGGCGCAGCTCAACTCCCTGTAGGAGCAGGCAAGCAACCTCCTACAGGGATGGCGTGAGGTTCAGGAAGGGATCAGGCGAAATCGAACGGGCTCAGCTGGAAGCCTTGTTCATCCACTTGCAGCGCCCAACCTTGCCTGTCCCAGTCGCCCAGCACGATGCGCCGCCCGGCGCTGCCGTCTTCGAGGGTGAGCTTGTGGATGGCCGGCCGGTGGGTGTGGCCGTGGATCAGGGTGCGCACGCCGTGGCGTTGCATCAGGCGCGGTACTTCCTCGGCGGTGACATCGATGATGTCATTGGCCTTCATACGCGTTTGCGCCTTGCTTTCGCTGCGCAGCTTGCGCGCCAGCTTGCGCCGGGTCGACAGCGGCAGGTGGCGCAGGACCCACAGGCTCAGCGGGTTGCGCAGGTAGCGGCGCAGCTTCATGTAGGCTTCGTCGCGGGTGCACAGGCTGTCGCCGTGCATCAGCAGCACCGGCTCGCCGCCCATCTCGACCACGCTGGGGTCCTTGAGCAGGGTGCAGCCGGCAGCCTTGCAGAAGGCCTGGCCGATCAGGAAATCGCGGTTGCCGTGCATCAGGAACACCCGGGTGCCGCCGTCGCTCAGCGCGCGCAGGGCCTGGCAGATCGACTGCTGGAACGGCGTCATGCCGTCGTCGCCGATCCAGGCCTCGAAGAAGTCGCCAAGGATGTACAGGGCCTGTGCATCCCGGGCGCGGGTCGCCAGCAGATCAAGAAACGCCCGGGTAATGTCCGGGCGCTCTTCTTGCAAATGCAGGTCGGAGACCAGCAGGATCACTCAATGATCTCGGCTTTCTCGATGATCACGTCGTCCTTCGGTACGTCCTGGTGGCCAGCCTTGGAGCCGGTGGCGACCTTCTCGATGGCATCCACGACTTCCTGGCCTTCGGTCACTTCACCGAATACCGCGTAGCCCCAGCCCTGCACGTTCTTGCCGCTGTGGTTGAGGAAATCGTTGTCGGTGCCGTTGATGAAGAACTGTGCCGAAGCCGAATGCGGCTCCATGGTGCGGGCCATGGCGATCGAGTACTTCTTGTTCGGCAGGCCGTTGTCGGCTTCGTTCTGGATGCTGGCGCGGGTTTTCTTCTGGCTCATGCTGGCGTCGAAACCACCGCCCTGAATCATGAAACCCTTGATGACGCGGTGGAAGATAGTACCGTTGTAATGGCCGTCCTTCACGTACTGGAGGAAGTTTTCCACGGTTTTCGGGGCTTTTTCGCTGTCCAGTTGCAGGACGATGTCGCCGTGGTTGGTGCTCAGTTTGACTTTGGCCATGCTGGAATTCGCTCTCTCAAGGCATGTGGTAAGAAGAGATGTGCATCGCACATATATGACCCTGACGCCCGCTTCGCCAGCGGCGATACGTTCCTGCCAGGGATTTTTTTCGTACGCCGTGCATATTAGCGCCGGTTTGTCGGCGTGGTGCTGTCGGCGGCGCGACGGCTTCGGCTATGATACGGGCTTTGTTTCACGCGGCCTACCCGCGCCGCAGACCGGACTTCCAAGGATCCTATGAGCAAGCCCACCGACACCGCTCCCAATGCCGCCAAAGGCGCGCCCGCCGTTCCCGTGAATTTCCTGCGCCCGATCGTGCAGGCCGACCTGGATTCGGGCAAGCACAGCAGCATCGTCACCCGTTTCCCGCCAGAGCCCAACGGTTACCTGCATATCGGCCATGCCAAGTCGATCTGCGTGAACTTCGGCCTGGCCAAGGAATTCGGCGGTGCCTGCCACCTGCGTTTCGATGACACCAACCCGGCCAAGGAAGACCAGGAATACATCGACGCCATCCAGGAAGACGTCAAGTGGCTGGGCTTCGAGTGGACCGGTCCGGTGCGCTACGCCTCGGAATACTTCGACCAGCTGCACGCCTGGGCCGTCGACCTGATCAAGTCGGGCAACGCCTACGTCTGCGACCTGACCCCGGAGCAGGCCAAGGAATACCGCGGCAACCTGACCGAGCCGGGCAGGAACAGCCCGTTCCGCGAGCGCAGCGTCGAAGAGAACCTCGACCTGTTCGCGCGCATGAAGGCCGGCGAGTTCAAGGACGGCGAGCGCGTCCTGCGGGCGAAGATCGACATGGCTTCGCCGAACATGAACCTGCGCGACCCGATCCTCTACCGCATCCGCCATGCCCATCACCACCAGACCGGTGACAAGTGGTGCATCTACCCGAACTACGACTTCACCCACGGCCAGTCGGATGCCATCGAAGGCATCACCCACTCCATCTGCACCCTGGAGTTCGAAGGCCATCGCCCGCTGTACGAGTGGTTCCTGGACCACCTGCCGGTGCCGTGCAAGCCGCGCCAGTACGAATTCAGCCGCCTCAACCTGAACTACACCATCACCAGCAAGCGCAAGCTCAAGCAACTGGTGGACGAGCAGCATGTGAATGGCTGGGACGACCCGCGCATGTCGACCCTGTCCGGTTTCCGTCGCCGTGGCTACACCCCGGCGTCGATCCGCAATTTCTGCGAAATGATCGGCACCAACCGTTCCGACGGTGTGGTCGACATGTCCATGCTCGAGTTCAGCATCCGTGACGACCTCGACCGCAATGCGCCGCGTGCCATGTGCGTGTTGCGTCCGCTGAAGGTGGTGATCACCAACTACCCGGAAGGCCAGGTCGAGCAGCTCGAACTGCCGCGCCATCCGAAGGAAGACATGGGCGTGCGCGTCCTGCCGTTCGCCCGCGAGCTGTACATCGACCGCGACGACTTCATGGAAGAGCCGCCCAAGGGCTACAAGCGCCTGGAGCCTGCCGGTGAAGTGCGCCTGCGCGGCAGCTACGTGATCCGCGCCGACGAGGCGATCAAGGATGCCGAGGGCACTATCGTCGAACTGCGCTGCTCCTACGATCCGGACACCCTGGGCAAGAACCCGGAAGGCCGCAAGGTCAAGGGCGTGATCCATTGGGTCCCGGCCGAAGGCAGCGTCGAGTGCGAAGTGCGTCTGTACGATCGCCTGTTCCGTGCTGCGAACCCGGAGAAGGCCGAAGAGGGCGGCAGCTTCCTCGACAACATCAACCCGGATTCGCTGCAGGTGCTGCGTGGTTGTCGTGCCGAGCCATCGCTGGGTAACGCCCAGCCAGAGGACCGCTTCCAGTTCGAACGCGAAGGCTACTTCTGCGCCGACCTGAAAGATTCCCGTCCAGGCCAACCGGTATTCAACCGCACCGTGTCCCTGCGTGACTCCTGGGGCAGCTGAGGAAATTTCGTGCTTACCATCTACAACACCCTGAGCAAGACCAAGGAAGTATTCAAACCGCTGGAAGGCAACAAGGTGCGGATGTACGTCTGCGGCATGACCGTGTACGACTTCTGCCACCTGGGCCACGGCCGCAGCATGGTCGCCTTCGACCTGGTCACCCGCTGGCTGCGCTATAGCGGCTACGACCTGACCTACGTGCGCAACATCACCGACATCGACGACAAGATCATCAACCGCGCCAACGAGAACGGCGAGTCGTTCGACGCCCTGACCGCGCGCATGATCGATGCGATGCACGAGGACGAGCGCCGCCTGAACATCCTCAAGCCGGACCTGGAACCCCGTGCCACCGACCATATCCCGGGCATGCACGCGATGATCCAGACCCTGATCGACAAGGGTTACGCCTACGCCCCGGGCAACGGCGACGTGTACTACCGGGTCGGCAAGTTCGTCGGCTACGGCAAGCTGTCGCGCAAGAAGATCGAAGACCTGCGCATCGGCGCGCGGATCGAAGTGGACGAGGCCAAGCAGGACCCGCTGGACTTCGTCCTGTGGAAAGGCGTCAAGCCGGGCGAGCCGAGCTGGGAATCGCCGTGGGGCCCGGGACGTCCGGGCTGGCACATCGAGTGCTCGGTGATGTCCACCTGCTGCCTGGGCGAGAGCTTCGACATCCATGGTGGCGGCAGCGACCTGGAGTTCCCGCACCACGAGAACGAGATCGCCCAGAGCGAAGCGGCCACCGGCAAGCCTTACGCTGCGTCGTGGATGCACTGCGGGATGATCCGGATCAATGGCGAGAAGATGTCGAAGTCGCTGAACAACTTCTTCACCATCCGCGATGTGCTCGACAAGTATCACCCGGAGGTGGTCCGCTACCTGCTGGTGTCCAGCCACTACCGCAGCGCGATCAACTACTCCGAGGACAGCCTGCGCGACGCCAAGGGTGCCCTGGAACGCTTCTACCACGCGCTGCGCGGCCTGCCGCTGGTGGCGCCGCAGGGTGGCGAGGAATTCGTCGAGCGTTTCGCCGCGGCGATGAACGACGACTTCGGCACCCCGAAGCCTGTGCCGTGCTGTTCGACCTGGTGCGCGAGATCAACCGTCTGCGCGACAGCGACGCACAGGCTGCGGCTGGCCTGGCAGGGCGTCTGCGCGAGCTGGGTGGTTTGCTGGGCGTGCTGCAGCTGGATGCCGACGAGTTCCTGCGTGCGGGGGCCGAGGGCAAGGTCGATGCAGCTGAAGTCGAGGCGCTGATCCAGGCCCGCCTGCAGGCCCGTGCCGACAAGAACTGGGCCGAGTCCGACCGCATCCGCGACCAGATCACTGCAATGGGCGTGGTGCTGGAAGACGGCAAGGGCGGGACCACCTGGCGTCTGGCTGACTGAAGCCTTGTGTTGCCAGCGATGGCCCCATCGCTGGCAAGCCAGCTCCCACAGGCACTGCACAGACCTGACCCTGTGGGAGCTGGCTTGCCAGCGATAGGGCCATCAGCCTTTCACACCTGCCCCCGGCAGTGCATCACCAGCCGGGCCCCGCCGAGGTCGCTTTCCCCCACCTCCAGCCCGAACCCGTGCAGATCGACGATCGCCGCGACGATCGACAGTCCCAGCCCGAACCCCGCATGCTTGTGGCCTTCCTCGCTACGATAGAAGCGCTTCAACACCGTCTCGCGCTCCTCTGCCGGAATTCCCGGCCCGCTGTCTTCTACCGCGATATGCACGCCGTCGTCATCGCTGCTGGCGCTGATTCGCACTTGGCCGCCGGCGGGGGTGAACTTCATCGCGTTACCCACCAGGTTGGCCAGGGCCTCGAACAGCAATTCGTGGTCGCCGAACAGCGGCGGCAGCGCCTCCGGCATCTTCAGCGCAAGGGCAATTTCGCCGTCTTCGGCAAGCGGCAGGTAGAAGTCATGCAGTTCTGCCAGTAACGCCCCGGTCTCCAGTTCGACGAAGCCTGCGCGGCGCTGGCGGTCCTCCAGCTCACTGATGCGCAGCAAGCCGCGGAAGCGCGCCATCAGGGTGTCGGTCTCGGCGATCGCCTGCTCCATCGCTTCGGCCTGGCGCTCGTCCCCGGCTTGCTGGCGGATCCGGTACAGCTGGGCACGCAAGCGGGTCAGCGGCGTGCGCAGGTCGTGGGCGATGTTGTCGCAGACGCCCTTGACCTCATGCATCAGCCGCTCGATGCGGTCGAGCATGGCGTTGACGATGGCCGCCAGCATGTCCAGCTCGTCACGCCGCTGCGACAGCGGCAGGCGCCGGGTCAGGTCGCCGGCGACGATCTGCTCGGCGGTGGCCTGGATCGCGCGGATGCGCTTGAGCGGCCGGCGCCGCAGCCAGTACCAGCCGGCAATGCCAGGAATGATGGTCAGTGAAAGTCCCCAGAGCAGGGCATGCAGGATGATCCGGGTGACCACGAACAGCGAGCCGTTGTCGCGCACCAGTACCAGCCAGCGCCCGTCCGGTACCTTCAGCGCTACGCCGTCGCAACTGTCGGCAGGCAGGCGCGGGTCGTCGGCGTCGAGACAGCGCTTGAGCTCGTGGATCCGCCCGTCGAGGCCGAGCCCCGCGGGCATCTGGCGGATCTGGCCGCCAAGCGGGTTGAATTGCGCGTCGAACAGGCCGTAGGCGTCGAAACTGCGTTCCTCGAAGGCCTGGCTGGCGATCAGCGCATCGTCCAGTTGCTTGCCGCTCATATGGGCAAACAGGTGCTGGCGCTGGGTCAGGGAATGCCGGGTCAGCTTGTTCAGATAGCTGGACACTTCGAAGTACAGCACCCCCATGAGGATGCTGCTCCAGGCCACGAACAGGAAGCTGTACAGCGCCAGCAAACGGCTGGTGGACGAACTCCAGCCCTTATGCGGGTTCGGCAATGGCATAGCCGGAGCCTCGCACGGTGCGAATCAGCGGCGTCTGGCCGGGCGCATCGATCTTCTTTCGCAGGCGGCCGATATGCACATCGATCAGGTTGGTCCCGGGGTCGAAGTGATACCCCCAGACTTCCTCGAAGATCATCATCCGGGTAATCACCTGCCCGGCATGACGCATGAGGAATTCCAGCAGCTTGTACTCGGTGGGCAGCAGGTTCAGGGCCTGCTCGCCGCGTCGGGCCTCATGGCTGATAAGGTCCAGCTCCAGGTCAGCGACCTGCAGGCGGGTCTGGGTCATGGGCACGCTGTTGCGCCGCAGCAGTACCTCGACCCGGGCGGCCATTTCGTCGGAGGCGAAGGGCTTGGTCAGGTAGTCGTCACCCCCTGCGCGCAGGCCGCGCACCCGTTCGTCCACATCGGAGAGGGCACTGATCATCAGGATTGGCGTGGTGATCTTGAGGTTGCGCAGGGTGGTGACGATGGTCAGGCCATCGACTTCCGGCAGCATGCGGTCGACCGTGATCAGGTCGTAGCCGCCGGCGATGGCGCGGGCCAGGCCTTCGCGGCCGTTGTCGACCCACTCGACCTCGAGGCCATGGCTGGAAAGTTCGGCGACGATCTCCTGGCCGGTGACGGCATCGTCTTCGATAGTCAGTACGCGGGGCATGCTTTTACCTGGGCGGCGGTTGGAAACTGGATTGTGCCAAAGAATAGGCAAGGCCCGGGTTAAAGGAAATTTATGTTTGGAAGGGATTCAAGCTCCAAGCTGTAAGAGAAAAGCGGACGCGGGGCACCGGTTTTTTCTTGCAGCTTGGAGCTTGTGGCTTGCAGCTTTAGAGAGCGACCTTGACGATCCAGCCAGCCGGGCCTTCCACGTCACCGCTCTGGATGCCGGTCAGTTCGGCATAGAGCTTCTTGGTGATCGGGCCGACTTCGGTCTCGCTGTGGAACACATGCAGCTTGCCGTTGTACTGGATGCCGCCGATCGGGGTGATCACGGCAGCGGTACCGCAGGCGCCGGCTTCCTTGAACTTGCCGATCTCGTCGATCAGCACGTCGCCTTCGATCACTTTCAGGCCCAGGCGCGAGGCGGCCAGCTCCATCAGCGACAGGCGGGTGATACCCGGCAGCACGGAGGCGGATTTAGGGGTGATGAATTCGTTGTCGGCAGTGATGCCGAAGAAGTTGGCCGAACCCACTTCCTCGATCTTGCTGTGGGTCAGCGGGTCGAGGTAGATGGCGTCGGCGAAGCCTTGTTTCTTGGCTTCGGCGCCCGGCATCAGGCTGGCCGCGTAGTTGCCGCCGACCTTGGCCGCGCCGGTGCCTTGCGGGGCGGCACGGTCGTAGCCGGAGATGATGAAGTTGTGCGGGGTCATGCCGCCCTTGAAGTAGGAACCGACCGGGATGGCGAACACCGAGAAGATGAACTCCGGCGCGGTGCGCACGCCAACGTTGTCACCCACGCCGATCACGAACGGACGCAGGTACAGGGCACCCTTGCCATATGGCGGGACAAAGCGTTCGTTGGCCTTGACCACCTGCTTGCAGGCCTCGATGAAAACGTCGGTCGGCACTTGCGGCATCAGCAGGCGGGCGCAGCTGCGGGCCATGCGCGCGGCGTTCTGGTCTGGGCGGAACAGGTTGATCGAACCGTCCTGGCAACGGTAGGCCTTGAGGCCTTCGAAGCATTGCTGGCCGTAGTGCAGGGCAGTGGAGCCTTCGCTGATGTGCAGGACGTTGTCTTCGGTCAGGGTGCCCGCGTCCCACGCGCCGTCGCGCCATACGGAGAGGTAGCGCTTGTCGGTCTTGATGTAGTCGAAGCCCAGCTTGTCCCAGTTAATGCTTTCGTTGCTCATGGCACCCTCGATCTGTTGGCAAAGGCCTGTACGTCAGGCCGCGCTTCGCGCGCAAGGCGGTCACGATAATACATCCCGTGCAGATCGGAAACGCCTGTCGGCAGATTCGCCGGGACAATTCGTCGTCCATCCGGATCAGCCGACCTGCGGTCGGATTTTCCCGCCGGGGTGGTAGATAGGCGTTTTTCAGGTTCGAAGTTCTGATCGGAGTCGCGTCTGTCCCATAAGTAATTTGCCGTTTTTAAAAGCCCGGCCCGCCTTTAGCCTGAACGCCCCATTCAAGGACGAGAGGGCTCGACATGAGCGAGAAACCCGAACCCGATATTCACTACCGGACCGTCAGCCAGCGTGTCGCCCCCGATCTGCTCGCGCGCAGCACGCAGGAGCGCCAGGCCCTGCGTGCCCGTCCGCCGCAGCCCATGCCGTGGCTGGCAGCGGCCGGCGCGACCCGCCCCGACCTCCTGGACGCCTTGCGCAGGGAATACCCCCGGCATCGGCAGTTGGCCGAAGCGGTCGACGGCTGGCTCAAGCCGCTTCCAGACGCTCAAACCTTCGCCGAACCGCTGTTGCGCGACGCGCTGCAAAAGACCTTCGGCATGGACCTGGACGTGCGTCATACCTTTCTGTTCAACGCAGCCAGGGCGCGGGTCGCCGAAGCGCATCTGAAAGGCAGCGATCCTGTGGTCAAGGCATTCCAGGTGGTCAAGGCCGCGACCCGGACCCTGCTGCAGGCGGCGCTGCAGAATTTCGAAGCCTACGAGGCCGAGGCAGGCGGCATGCAGGACGAGCGTCGCCCGTCGATGATATTCACCAGCGAAACCGGGCAACCCCTGGAGCCGGGCCGCCAGCTCGATCTGGTGCCCGAGCGCTTTGCCGCCCTGTGTCGCACCCTGGACCTGGGTGGACGCTACCAGCGCCTGATCGCCGCCACCTTCGAGCCCTCCGCGCAACCCTGGGAGACTGCCGAAGTGGCGAAGATCCGGCGTCGGTCCGGGTTCAAGGCCCTCGAACAATCGGCTTTCCGCCTTAACCTGCACCTGGCGTACCTGCAGGGCTGGATCGGCCAGGGTCTGTATGACGACCTGCTGGAAGTGGCGAAGAACGGCAGGGCCGGGTCGACCCTGGGCCGCGCGATGCTGCGGCTGTGGGAGGTGGAGCTCAATGGCATCGTGGTGTTCTTCCGGCCGCGGCCACCCGAGGAATCGATACGGGAGTTGCTGGTGTACCTGCCCGACGAGCCGAACCAGCCGCTGCGGGAGTTCCGGTCCATCCCCGCGTTCAACCGCTGGCTGGGCGGGCAGTTGCGCGATACGCAATGGCGCAAATACTTCCTGCGCTTCATCCCGGCCCGACAGCGTGAATCGCTGCAGCAACGGATCCACCGTACCCTGAACCCGAAGGTCTGGAACCCGGGCGGCTGGTACGAAGAGCGCGCGGACCCCAAGGCCGTGCTCCACCTGGGCAAGCGCGACTTTTCCGCACCGCTGTTCAATGCTTTGTTGCAGCGCAAGATCGCCGTGCTCAAGGATGACGGGTTGTTCCATGCCGTGCCCACCGCCGTCGAAAATCACAAGTCGGCGCAGGCGAAGATCGATTACTGGCTGGGCCTGGGCTTCGATGCGCTGAACCTGGCGGCCTTCGTCGTTCCCGGGCTGGGGGAGGTGATGCTTGCGGTCAACGTGGCCATGCTCGGCTATGAGGTCTATGAAGGCTTCGACAGCCTGACCAAGGGCGAGCGCGAGCAGGCCTGGAACTACTTTCTGGATGTTGCGGAAAACCTCGCGGTGATGGCTGCACTGGGAGCGGCCGGAGCGGCGGCGCATCGCTTCACCGGCAACCTGCCGCTGGCGGTGCGCAGCATGCGCCCGGTTCGTCTGGCCGACGGCAGCGTGCGCCTGTGGAAGCCGGACCTGGCGCCGTTCGCCTACGATATCGAGTTGCCCGCAGGACTCGAGCCTGACGAAAACGGACTGTATGCCTACCAGGGCCGCGAATGGCTGGCGCTGGACGGACGCTACTATTCGGTCCGCACGCTGCTGGGCACGGAGCAGGGTTTTCGCCTGGAGCACCCGGACCGGCCCTGGGCCTACGAGCCGACGCTGCGCCACAACGGCAATGGCGGTTGGTTGCACGAGTTGGATACACCGGAACAATGGCGGGGCATGGAGCTGTTCGGTCGCCAGGGACACCGTGAAGCCCGGGTCAGCGAGGCCATGGCGCAGCGCGCGATGCGCATCAGCGGCATCTCCGAGGCGCAGTTGCGCCATACCCTGGTGAACAGCCACCGCCCTCCGGCCCTGTTGACCGACACCCTGCGTCGCCTGTCCCTGGCCGAGACCCTGGAGCAGGCAGGCAACCTGGACGCCAACGCCTTCAAGGCCGGCTACATAGCGCAGTTGCCGCGCCTGTCCGTGCAAGGGCAGGTGTTGCAGCGCCAGTTCCCCGGGCTGCCCAATGGCCTGGTCGAGGAAATTCTCGCTTCGGCGAATGAACACGAGCTCAGCGAAATGGCCGCAGGCGGCCGCGTGTCCCTGCGCGTTGCCGAGGAAGCGCGGCGTTATCTGGAGCAGGTGCGCATTGCCCGGGCCTGTGAAGGGCTGTATTTCGATTACCCGGTCAGTGTCGATGCTGCCCGCCTGATGTTCCATGGCCTGGAAGGCTTGCCGAACTGGCCCAAGGGGGTGCGCATGGCCCTGGTCGAGGCTTCGCCTGGTAGCGAGCCGATCGCCACGATCGGTAGCGGCGACGAAGGAGTTGTCACGGTGGTCTTGCGCAGGGGTTCACCCTTGGCGTTTTGCCAGGCCCTGTTCGATGCCATCCCGCCCGTGCAGCGCACCGGCCTGGCACTCGACGACGCCGCCGCGCTGCGGCGCATGTTTCAGGAGCAACCGCTCGCGCCTCGCCAGCGACTACGTCAATGGCTCGGCATGCAGGTGCTGCGGCCAGGCTTCCGCTCGCCCCTGCGCCTGGCAGACGGACGTCTCGGTTATCCGCTCAGTGGCCGCGGCCAGGGCTTCTTCACCGAGGATGAGCTGCTCGACAAACTGCGCCTGCTGGAGCTGGACGACCTCTATCCGGAGGACGCGCTGTGGGCTCTGTATCGCAGCGGTCTCGACCGCAATGCGATCGACCTGCGCCTGAATCGCGCACTCGATGAGATGCAGGCCTTGCGTCAGCACCTGGATCGCTGGGTAATGGATTCGGCCCGCGAAGTCCTCAGCCACACCCGTCAGCGCAGCCGTGAGCGGATCGGCAACGGTTTATGGGACCATTGGCGGCGCAACACCCTGCCCGAACTCGGTCGTCCCGCCGCGCCGCTGGTGTTTTGGCAGGTCCAGCTGGCGGACCTGCCGGTGGGATTGCCGTCGTTCTTCCGCGAGCGGGTCGGCGCGGTGCTTCTGGACGAAGTGATCCTGCGCGAGGGCGAGGGCTTCCAGCAGGTCATCGGCGCGGACGCCTTGCTGGCGTTCGCCGAAGAGTTTCCCCGGCTGCGTTCTCTCGATATCCGTGCCGGGGCCTGGGAGCCGGGGTTGGCACAAACGGTGGCCCGCGCCTGGCCGGAGCTCGGCGCGCTGGCCCTGCGGGAGATCAGCCATTTACTCAGTCACCCGGACATCCGCGCCCTGGCCGGCCTGCCGCGCCTGCGCTGGCTGGAGCTGCGTGGCAGTCGTCTACTGGACCTGCCGGTCTCGGCGCTCAATGGCATGCAGCTCGATTACCTCGGCCTCGACTGGCTCGACCTGCGGACCTGGCCGCATTGGCTGGATACCCTGGCGCTGGAACGGATCGGCTCGCTGTCGCTGGTCGGTAACCGCCTGACCGAGGTGCCGCGGCTGATCCTCGAGGACCCCGAGCCGGCCGTGCGTACCCTGCGTATTGCCGCCCGGGGCAACCAGTTCGGCTACCAGGCCTGCTTCGACATGGTCATGGCCGAGCGTTTCCACGGCCGCTACAGCTTCGACCTAGGCCTGTCCCCGGCGATGGCCGACGAGCTTAACCGTCGAGTCCAGGAGCGCGCCCAGTTGCAGGACCTGCTGGAGGCCTGGGTCAATGCGGACCAGGCCGATGTGCCGCTGACCCCGGAGCACCGGGCTTATCGCCACCGCATCGCCGGCGTTCTGCTCGAATACTGGCGCGACACCTTGCGTGGCCTGGGGGCGGCGCGCCTGAATCTGGTGGACGTGGTGCTGACGGACTTCCCGGAGGCGCTTCCAGCATTTCTGACCGCGCGCATCGATCGACTCGACCTGACCCGCTTCGATGCCGAGCCGGCGGTACTGGAGCGCTTCGTCATGCAGTTCCCGCAGTTGGCCGAACTGTCCTTGGTGGGCGGTTCGCCGGCGATGGTGGCGGTGCCCGGGTTTCTGACCCGGCTGCCCCAACTGCGCGAGCTGGCACTGGTACGGGTGGGCATGACCATCGACCAGGCGGCCATGGAGGTGTTCGCCCGCATGCCGGTGCTGTCATCGCTGCAGCTGGATGGCAACCGCCTCGGCCAGATCAATGATGTGTCGATGTTCGACCAGCGCTTCTTCGGCTATCTCGGGTTGGCCCAGATGGACATCGCGGTCTGGCCCGCCTGGCTCAATTCCCTTCTGCCCCATGGCATCGAACTGCTGGGGCTGGATGACAACCTGCTGACCGAGCTGCCCGAGCAACTGCTGGAGAACCGTCGCACCGAGGCCGGGGTGGTGGAAATCTCGCTGCATAACAACCCGCTGACCCGCGCCACCTTGATCCGCGCCCACACATCGCAACATTTCAGCCGCCCATACACCTTCACCCTGGACCTGCCCGAAGACATCGCGGCGATGCCGCGGGAGGTACATGAGTCCGATTCCGACGATTCGGGTTCTCCGGGCACCGAGGACACCTGGATGTCGGACGACGACCCTGCCGCCACCTGGGAGACCGGTGATGTCGCCGACGACGCCCGGCATGAACTGCTCTGGGCCGGTTTGTCCGCCCGGGGCGATGCCGGCGCGCTGCTGGCCCTGGTGTCGCGTTTGCGCCATAGCGCCGACTACCGGACCGCCAGCACGCGCATGGAACTGGTGGAGCGCGTCTGGACCGTGCTCGAGGCTGCCAACGACGATGCCGAATTGCGCCTGACCCTCAATGGCATGGCCGAGGAACCGGTGGCGCAGGTGCACAACCATGACACTTGCCCCGATGGCATTCGCATGGAGTTCAACCAGATGGAACTGTTGGTGCATACCCGCCAGGCACTGCGCCAGATCCCTGCGCAGAACCGGGGCCGGCGCTGTTTCGCCTGATGCGCGGGAATTTCCGTGCGCAGCGGCTGGACAGCATCGCCCGCGAGCGCGCCAACGGCCGCGACGAAGCCGAGGTGCGCCTGGCCTATCGCCTGCGCTGGGCCGAGCAGCTCGAACTGCCGCTGCCGCCCCGCGGCATGCTGTATCGACGGGTGGCCGATATTGCCCCGGGCGAGCTTGACCAGGCACTGATCCAGTTGCAACTGGAAGAAGCCGGAGCCGGATTGCAGCGCTTCGCGGCGCAGTGCGATTTCTGGGTGGCCTATCTGCGAGAGGCTTTCGCCGAACGCTTCAAGGCGCTCAAGGACGCCTACGAGGCGGCGGTGCTCGGTACCATCGACGTCTACCCCAATGACACCGCGGAACAGTCGGCCGAGCGCATCAGGGCGCTGGAGGACAAGTTCAAGCGTGATGAGCGGGAGTTGTTGGAGCGGCTGACCCTGGAGCAGTCGCTTTCCACGAGCTAAGGCTCGTTTCCGGGCGGGCCCCTGCCGGTCTTTCCGCGGACAGGAGCCTGCCTGGCAACCGACCCGGTCGCCCACCGGGAACCCCGACCCTTTTCAAATTCTCTCGCCCCCTCTTTAGCCTGAACGCCCCATTCAAGGACGAGAGGGCCTGACCATGGCCGCTGTACCCGAAACCGAAACACCCGATGCTCACTACCGGATCGTCAGCCAGCGCATCCCCAAGCGCCTGCTAGACACTCCCGCCGACGTACGCCAGGCCCTGCGCACCAGCGTGCCGCCGCCCATGCCCTGGCTGCAGGACGCCAGTGCCAACCAGCCCGAAGTCACCGCCGCCCTGGTCGAGGAGTATGCGCGGTTCCAGGTGCACGCCAAGGCGGTGCAGGCATTGCTTGCGCAAGTCCCGAGCGCCGAGGCTTTCGCCGAACCGCTGCTGCGCGATGCGCTGAAGACGACCTTCGGGCTGGACCTCGACGTGCACCATACGTTCCTGTTCAACGCCGTGCGGGCGCGCACCGCCGAGACCCACCTGGCCACTGCCGATCCGGTGGTCAGGGCCTTCCAGTCGGTGAAGGCGGCAACCCAGTCGCTGCTGGCGTCTGCCCTGCAGAACTTCGAAGCGTTCGAGGCAGAGGAGGGCGGTATGCAGGTCGATCGGCGGCCCGCCCGTGTGTTCATCAGCGACAGTGGCCAGGTCGCCGAACCGAGCCGCGATGTAGACCTGGTCCCCGAACGCTTCGCCGCCCTGTGCCGCACCCTGGACCTGGGGGCCCGCTACCAGCGTCTGCTGGAGAAGCTGTTCGCCCCTGATCCGGTCCAGGATGAAAGCGCCGAAGCGGCCGCCAGCAATCGCCAGGCCCGCTTCAAGCTGTTCGAACAGTCGGCGTTGCGCCTCAACCTTCATCTGGCCCGCCTGCAAGGGCACATCGACCAGTCCAGCCATGACGCGCTGCTGGAGGTGGCAGGCAACGGCAAGGCCGACAACGGAATCGAGCGCAGCGTGCTGCGCCTCTGGGATGTGGAACTGAGCGGCATCGTGCTGTTCTACCGGCCGGGCTGCCTGGTGGTGTACATGCCGGACGAGCCCCGGCAACCCGTCCAGGCCTTCGTCAACCTCCAGGCTTTCCATGCCTCGCTTCGCGAGCGTTTGAAAGAGCCCGCCTGGCGCAACTACTTCCTGCGTTTCGTCCCGGCCAGGCAACGCGACGCGTTGATGCAGCGCATTCAACGCACCCTGTATCCGAAGGTGTGGAACCCTGGTGGCTGGTACGAACAGCGGTTCGACGGCGAGGCCAAGCTTCACCTCGAACAGCAGGTCTTCAGCGCGCCGCTGCTCAACGTCCTGCTCCAGCGCAAGATGGCGGCCCTCAAGGACGATGGCCTGTTCCACGCGGTCCCCACCGCCGTCGAGGATCATAAGTCGACCCAGGCCAAGATCGATTACTTCCTTTCGGTCGGCTTCAACGTGCTCAACGTCGCGGCTTTCGTGGTGCCGGGGCTGGGCGAGGTGATGTTGGGTGTCAATGCGGCGCTGCTCGGCTACGAGGTCTACGAAGGCTTCGACAGCCTGGCCAAGGGCGAGCGGGAAGAGGCCTGGGGCTACTTCATGGATGTCGGGGAAAACCTGGCACTGATCGCCGCGCTGGGGGCCGCAGGTGCCGTGGCCCATCGATTCAACGGCAGCCTGCCGCTGGCAGTACGCAGCATGCGTCCGGTCACCCTGGCAGATGGCAGCGTGCGCCTGTGGAAGCCCGACCTGGCGCCCTTCGCCTATGAGATCCGCTTGCCGGACGGGCTGCAGCCCGACGCCAATGGCCTGTACAGCTTCCAGGGCCGCCAGTGGCTGACCCTGGAGGGCCGGCATTACTCGGTGCGCACCTTGCTCGGCGAGGAGGGTTACCGGCTGGAACACCCGACCCGCAGTGGCGCCTATGCACCCTCCCTGGACCACAACGGCAACGGCGGCTGGCTGCATGAGCTGGACACACCCGAACAATGGCGTGGCAGCCAGCTGTTCCATCGTCAGGGGCCGCTGGAGGCAAGCGTCTCCGAGGAGATGGGGCGCAATGCCCTGCGCATCAGCGGGGTCAGCGAATCCCAATTGCGCCAGACCCTTGTCGAGCGCCAGCGCCCACCGGCGCTGCTGACCGACACCCTGCGCCGCCTGGTGCTGGCGCAAACCGCCGATGCCGCGACCTTCGCAGCCGATTACCAGGCCTCGCAAGCGCCTCTTTCACTGGCCGGACAAGCCTTGCAGCGCCAGTTCCGCAGCCTGCCGCATCGGGTCATCGAGGAGATCGTCGGGGCCGCGACGGAAACCGAGACCGGCGAAATGACCCGCTCCGGTCGTATTCCCCTGCGCGTCGCCGACGAAGCGCGGATTTTCCAGCAGCAGGTACGTATTGCCCGTGCCTGCGAGGGCCTGTACCTGGACCGGGAAATCAGCCTGGATAGCGCCCGGCTGATGCTGCACAGCCTGGAAACCCTGGCGGGCTGGCCGGAAAAACTGCGCATGGGCCTGTACGACGGCTGGATAGAGGGCCCGCGCCTGACCGGCATCGGCAGTGGCGACGAGCGGGAACTGGCGGTGGTCTGGGACCGGCAGTTGCCCGGGGAATTCTGCCAGGCCCTGTTCGACGCCATTCCTGGTGCCTACCGCGAGCGCCTGGAACTGACCGACGCCGGGTCGCTGTGGCGCCGATTGCAGGCCCAGCGACCGGCGTCGCGCCAACGCCTTCGCCAGTGGCTGGGGCTGCCGGAGGTCAAGCCGGCATTCCGCTCGCCCATGCGTCTGGCGGACGGCCGCGTCGGCCACCCGCTCAGTGGTAATGGCCAGGCGTTCTTCACCGAGGATGAGTTGCTCGACAAGCTGCGCTTGCTGGAACTGGATTACATTCATGCCGAGGATGCCTTGCAGGCCCTGTACCGCAGCGGGCTGGACCGGGCCGCGATCAATACCCGCCTCAACCGCTTGCTGGGCGAGTTGCTGGAACTGCGTCATGCCCTGGACCGCTGGGCCCAGGAGACAGCCCAGGAAAACCTGACCCTGCGGCGTCAACGCAGTCGCGAACGTATCGGCCTGGCCCTATGGGAACACTGGCGCCGCAGCATCCTTCCGGAGTTGGGGCAACCGGCCTCGCGGCTGATCCTGTTCCAGGTGCAACTGGCGGACTTCCCAAGGGAATTGCCTGGGTTCTTCCGTGAGCGGGTGCGTTCGATCCTGCTGGATGAAACGATCTGGCAGGAGGGCGCCAGCTACGCGCGGATCATCAGCGAGCACCAGTTGCAGGGCTTCGCCCGGCACTTTCCCGAACTCACTACCCTTGACATCCGCCGCGGCGAATGGAGTGTCGGCCTGCCGCAAATGCTGGGGCGTGCCTGGCCGCGCCTGGCCTCCCTGGGCCTGCGCGAGACGGGCGTACCCATCGGCCACCAGGATCTCCAGGCAATGGCCGCGCTGCCGCAGTTGCGCTGGCTGGACCTGCGCGGCATGAGCCTGCTGGATATGCCCGATACCGCGCTGGACGGCCTGACCCTGGATTACCTGGGGCTCGACTGGATGAGTCTGCAACGCTGGCCGAACTGGCTGAACAACGCTGCGCTCAGGCGGATCGGCGACCTGTCGCTGCTCGGCAACCGCCTGACCGAACTGCCGTCGGAAATCCTGCGCAATACCGAGACGGTGGAGCGACCGCTGCGCATTGTCCTGCTTGGTAATCGCTTCGGTTTCCAGGCCCTGCTCGACCTGCGCCTGGCCCAGCGCTTCCTTGGTCGCTTCACCTTCGACCTGGGGCTGTCCATGAGCACGGAGTATGAGCTCAACTGGCGTATCCAGGAACGCACCCAACTGTGCGATGCCCTGGAAAGCTGGGCCAACGCCGCCGTCGAGGACAGCGGATCGCGCGCCTCCGCGCAGGCCACCTACCGTCACCGCATCGCCACGGAGCTGCTTAACTACTGGCGCGACAGCCTGAGGACGGACGGCGTGGCCTTGCTGGACCTTGAAGACCTGGACCTCGACGAATTCCCCGAACAGTTGCCCGGCTTCTTCCCGGAGCGTGTCAGGCGCCTGGACCTGACGCGCTTCAGGGGCGAGGCCGCGAGCCTGGAGCGTTTCGTCAGGCGCTTTCCCCAACTGACCGAGCTGTCGCTGATCGACGGCCACACGGCGCTAGGTAGCGTGCCCGAGTTTCTCACCGGCCTCATCCACCTGCGCGAACTGGCCCTGGTGCGCATGGGGCTGGTGGTCGACCAGGCGGCCATGGCAGTGCTGGCGCGCATGCAGGTACTGTCATCGCTGCAGCTCGATGGCAACCTTCTGGGCCCCATCACCGACGTTTCGATGTTTGACCTGCGCTACCTGAACTTCCTTGGGCTGGGCCAGATGGGCATCAGCCAATGGCCCGAATGGCTGACCAGCCTGCTGCCCCATTGCGTGGAACATGTCAACCTGGATGACAACCTGCTTACCGAATTGCCGGACGTGCTGCTGGATAACCACCGCATTAACGACGGAGCAGTGGAAATCACGCTGCACAACAATCCCTTGAGCCGGGAAACCATGATTCGTGCCCATACTTCGCAGCGCTACAACCGGCCGTACTCCTTCACCATGGACCTGCCCGAGGACATCGCCGCGATGCCTGCCGATTCCCATTCCTCCGATTCCGAGGATTCTTTCTCGCCGGACGATTCCAGTCATTCAGAGGAAAGCCCCGCCACCATCTGGCAGACCGGTGATGAGGAGCAGGATGGGCGTAACCAAGCGATCTGGGCAGGATTGCAGGCCGAAGGCGATGCCGGCTCGCTGCTGGGGCTGATCTCGCGGCTGCGCCACAGCGCCGATTATCGAACCCTCGCCACCCGTGGCGAACTGGTGGAGCGGGTGTGGAGGGTGCTGGCTGCGGCGCAGGCCGACAGCGAATTGCGCTTGACCCTCAATGGCATGGCCGAAGAGCCGCTGGTGCAATTGCACCAGCATGACACCTGTCCCGATGGCATCCGCCTGGAGTTCAACCAGATGGAGTTCCAGGTCCATACCCGCCAGGCCCTGCGCGACATACCCGAGAACAACCGGGGCCGGCCCTGTTCCGCCTGATGCTCAGCATTTTCCGCATGCAGACCCTCGACCGCCTGGCCCGCGAGTGGGCAGGGACGCGGGATGAGGCGGAAGTGCGCCTGGCCTATCGTCTGCGCTGGGCAACGCAACTGGACCTGCCCCTGCCGCCCCGGGCATGCTTTACCGCAGCGCGGCGGAGATTGCACCCGGGGAGCTCAACCAGGTGTATACCCGGGTAATTCTGGGGGAAATGGGCCCTGAGTTGCTCCGCTTCGCAGCCCAGTGCGACTTCTGGGTGGCGTACCTGCGCGAAGCCTTCGCCGATCGCTTCACGGCACTCAAGGAAGCCTACGAGGCGTCGGTGCTGGAGGTGACCGACGCCTATCCCGATGAACCCGCCGAGCAGTCGGCGTTACGGATCAAGGCCCTGGAAGACAAGTACAAGGCCGATGAAAAGGCGCTGCTGGAAACCCTGACCTTCGAGCGCTCGTTCCCCCGCACCTGAGTCCAAGCCCAGGGCTGCGGCCCTCACGCCAGCACAAAGCAGTGCCGGCGTGAGGGCCCGCGGCAACGCCACGTCACCGGGAACACCGACCCTTTTCCACGCCATTCGCCCCGCCCTTAGCCTGAACGCCCGATTTCACGGACGAAAAGGCCCGCCATGACCGAACTGACCGCCGCTGCATCCCCCGAAGTCCCCGATATTCATTACCAGACCGTCAGCCAGCGGGTGCCTGGATGGCTGCTGGACAGCACCACGCCACAGCGCGAGGCCCTGCGCGCTGCGCTACCCCGGCCAATGCCCTGGCTGCAGACGGCCAGACGCGAACAACCGCAGGTGATCGCGGCCCTGCACGAGGAGTACCAACGCCATCGATCCCTCGCCACGAAGGTTGAGGGCTTTCTTGCCCAGTTGCCTACGGCCGAGGCATTCGCCGAACCGCTGCTGCGCGAGGCGCTAGGGAAAACCTTCGGCCTCGACCTGGATGTGCATCGCACCTTCCTGTTCAACGCCGTCCGTGCACGGGTCGATGCGCAGCGCCTGAGCAGCGGAGATCCTGTGGCCAATGCGTTTCAGATCGTCAAGGTCGCGACCCAACCCCTGCTTCTGGCGGCGCTGCAGAATTTCGAAGCCTTCGAGGCCGAGACCGACGGCATGCGCGACGAGCGTCGCCGTTCGGCGATCTTCGCCAGCGAGACCGGCAAGGTGCTGGAGCCGACCCGCGACATCGACCTGCTGCCCGAGCGTTTCGCCGCGATGTGCCGCACCCTGGACCTGGGGGGGCGATACCAGCAATTGATCGACTCGATTTTCCGCCCTGTGCCCAGGGCTGGCGAGACCGTGGAAAGCGCAGCGACGGATCGCCAGCTGTGTTTCCGGCAGTTCGAGCAATCGAGCCTGCGCCTGACCCTGCACCTGGCGCGCTTGCGCGCATGGATCGACCAGGCACTCTACGAGGACCTGCTCAAGGTCGCCGACAACGCTCCGGCCAAGGGCGCCAGCGCCCTGTATATCTGGGAGGTGCAGCTCAACGGTATCGTTCTGTTCTCCCGGCCCCAGGGCCTGGTGGTGTACATGCCGGACGAGCCGCGCCAGCCCTTGCAACTGTTCGAGTCGCTGGAGGCATTCCAGGCCTCGCTGCGCGAGCGCTTGAAGGAGCCCGCCTGGCGCCGCTACTTCCTGCGTTTCGTGCCGGCCCGGCAGCGCGGGCACCTGCTGCGGCGAGTCCAGGAGCACCTGTTCCCGAAAGTGTGGAATGCCGGAGGCTGGTACGAGGAGCGCTACGACAGCAGCGCCTCCCTGGGCTTGAGTACGCTGCAGATCACTGTTCCGCTGTTCGATTTCGTCCTGCGCGGCAAGGTCGCCATGCTCAAGGATGACGGTCTGTATCACGCGGTGCCCAGCGCCGCCGAAGACCACAAGTCGCTGGAGGACAAGGTCGCCTACTACCTCGGGCTTGGCCTCGATGTGCTCAATGTCGCCGCGTTCGTGGTCCCTGGCCTGGGCCTGGTGATGCTGGGCGTGAATGCGGCTCTGCTGGCCTACGAGGTGTACGAAGGCTTCGACAGCCTTGCCAAGGGCGATCGCCAGGCGGCCTGGGGGTACTTCATGGATGTCGGGGAGAACCTGGCGATCATGGCCGCGCTCGGGGCCGCCGGCGCTGCGGCGCAACGCTTCACCGGCAATCTGCCGCTGGCGGTACGCAGCATGCGTCCGGTGACCCTTGCCGACGGCAGCCTGCGCTTATGGAAACCGGACCTGGCGCCCTTCGCCTACGACGTCGAGTTGCCCGCCGGCCTGAAGCCCGGGGAGAACGGCCTGTACAACTGGGAAGGGCGGCAATGGCTGAAGCTGGACGGGCGCTATTATTCGGTACGGACCCTGCTGGATAGCGAGACCGGGTTCGTCCTCGAACACCCCGAGCACGCCGATGCCTACCAGCCGCCCGTGCGGCATAACGGCAATGGCGGCTGGCTGCACGAGCTGGACACCCCGGAACAGTGGCGGGGCGAGGAACTGTTCCGTCGAGCCGGGGCGCTCGAGGCCCAGGTATCGACTGAAATGGCCCAGCGCGCCCTGCGCATCAGCGGCGTCAGCGAGGCGCAACTGCGCCAGGCGCTGGTGGAGTGCCGACGCCCCCCGGCGCTGCTCAGCGACACCCTGTATCGCCTGGCCATGGCTGACGTGGTGGGGCGCTTTTCCCTGGGGGATGTCCCCGGCCTGCCCGGGACGATCGAGTCCGAGGTCTTCGTCCAGGGCTATGCCCGCCGGCAAGCCGACCTGTCGCCGGCGGGCAAGGTGCTCGGGCAGCAGTTCGACAGCCTGCCCAAGCGCATCGTCGAGGAAATCGTCGGTGCCGCGACGGCGCAGGAAACCGCGCAGATGACCGAGCAGGCCAAGGTGCCCCTGCGCCTTGCCGAAGAGGCACGTCTCTACCAGCAGCAGGTGCGCATCGCCCGGGCCTGCGAGGCGTTCTACCTTGACGTGGAGGCCAATCCCGACGGTGCCAGTTTGCTGCTCCACGGACTCGCCGGGCTGCCGGGATGGCCGGCAGCGCTGCGCATAGAACTGTACGAAGGTAGCCTGGACGGCCCGCTGCTGGCCTCAATCGGCACGGGAGAAACGCCGCCGATCAAGGTGGTCTGGCAGCGGCAACTGCCCCGCGAGTTCTGCGCAGTGTTGTACGAGGCCCTGCCGGAAACGGCCCGTAGCGGGCTCGACCTGGCCGATGCCGCCGCTCTGCGCAGCAAGCTCCAGGCCCAGCCCCTGGCGCCACGCCAGCGCCTGCGTGAATGGCTTGGCATGCAGCCGATCAAGCCGGGCTTCCGCTCGCCGCTGCGCCTGGCGGACGGGCGCCTCGGCTACCCCTCAGCGGCCGCGGCACGCCGTTCTTCACCGAGGACGAGCTGCTGGACAAGCTGCGCCTGCTGGAGCTGGACGACCTTTATCCGGAGGACGCGCTCCAGGCCCTGTACCGGGCCGGTCTCGACCGCAGCGCCGTGGCCCGGCGCCTGGACACCTTGCTGGACGAGATGCAGGCATTGCGCGAACACCTGGACCATTGGGTCATGGAGTCTGCCGCGCAAGTCATGAGCGAGGCGCGCCAGCGCAGCCGCGAGCGTATCGGCAATGCGCTGTGGGACCATTGGCGGCGCAACATCCTGCCCGAGCTCGGCCGGCCCGCCACTGCGCTGACGCTGTACCAGGTGCAACTGGCGGACCTTCCGGCGCAACTGCCGGCCTTCATGCGTGAACGGGTCACGGCCTTGCTCCTGAGCGAGGTGGTGCAGGGCGAAGGCAGCCCCCAGGCGCCGCTGATCGGCGAGCCGATGCTGCGGAGCCTGGCCCGGCGCTTGCCCAACCTGACCACCCTGGATATTCGCGGCGGCGCATGGCGCGATGGCATGGTGCGAAGCGTGGTTCGCGCCTGGCCACGCCTGCGCGCCCTGGGCTTGCGTGACCAATTGACGATGCTTGGCTACAACGACCTACGCACCCTGGCCAGCCTGCCACAACTGCGCTGGCTCGAACTACGTGGCAGCCGCCTGATCCATACCTCTGTGCCGCTGTTCGAAGGGTTGACACTCGACTACCTGGGGCTGGGCTGGTTGGAGTTGCATGAGTGGCCGCGCTGGCTGAACCGCGAGATGCTGGCCCGTATCGGCGAGGTGTCGCTGGCGGGCAACCACTTGATCGAGGTGCCAGCGGAGATCCTGGAGGAGGTCGGTGCGGCAGGCAGGCCGACGCGAATCCAGTTGCGCGATAACTCACTTGGTTGCCAGGCCCTGCTTGACCTGCGGGTTGCCGAATACTTCCGCGGCCGCTTCACCTTCGACCTGGGGATCTCCCCGGCCCTGACCGAAGAACTGAACCGACGCATCGTCGAGCGCGTGCAGTTGCAGACGGTACTGCAGGCCTGGAGCAACGATCCGGCCCGGACTTCGGCGGCGGATTACCGGCCACGCATCACCCGCCTACTGCTCGGCTACTGGCGCGAAAACCTTTATTCACCCAATGCTGCGTTGCTTTACCTGGAGGACGTGGCGCTGGGTGATTTTCCCGACAACCTGCCCCCTTCATCACCGAACGGGTGCGCCGCCTCGAACTGACCCGCTTCGATGCCAGCGGGCGCAGCCTCGAACAGTTTCTCGGGCAGTTCCCGCAACTGACCGAGCTTTCGCTGGTGGATGGGCGGCCGGCTTTGGCCAGCGTGCCGGAGTTCCTTGCCACCTTGCCCCGGCTGCGCGAGCTGGCGTTGGTGCGCATGGGCCTGACCATCGACCAGACGGCCATCGACACCTTTGCCCGCATGCCTCATCTGTCCTCGCTGCAGCTCGACGGCAACCGCCTCGGTGCGATCCACGATGTCTCGCCGTTCACCGAGCGCTTCTTCGACTACCTCGGCCTGGCAAATATGGGCATCGAGACCTGGCCAGCCTGGCTAAGCGAACTGCTGCCGCGCAATATCGAATTGCTCGGCCTGGATGACAACCAGCTCACCGAACTGCCCCGTCAGATCCTGGAAAACCGCTACGTTGCCGATGGTTCCGTGGATATCTCGCTGCGCAACAACCCCCTGACCCGGGAAACCCTGATCCAGGCCTACACCTCGCAGCATGCCAACCGTCCCTACGCCCTGACCCTGGACCTGCCGGAGGATATCGCGGCACTGGATGCACGCCTGCACTCCTCGGATTCGGAGGGGGGCGGCGTGGAATCGGACGAGCCACTGTCGTCGGAAGACGACCCCGGCATCACCTGGCAGACCGGCGATGCCGAAGCGGACTCGCGCAACCAGTCGACCTGGGCTCGGCTCGCCAGCCAGGGCGATGCCGATGCCTTGCTGCAGTTTGTTGCGCGCCTGCGTCACAGTGCCGATTACCGGGCAGCCATCACCCGTGGCGAGATGATCGCGCGGGTTTGGACGGTACTGGCGGCGGCCGGCGAGGATACCGAGTTGCGCCAGGCCCTCAATGGCATGGCCGAGGAGCCCCTGCGCCAGTTGCATAACCATGACACCTGCCCGGACGGCATCCGCCTGGAGTTCAACCAGATGGAGTTGATGGTCCATGTCCGCCAGGCCGTGCGCGAGGTGCCCGAGGCCAATCGTGGCATGGCGCTGTTTCGCCTGATGCGCGGGATCTTCCGCGCCCAGTCCCTGGATCGCATCGCTCGGGAGCGAGCTGGAACGCGGGACGAAGCAGAGGTACGGCTGGCCTATCGACTGCGTTGGGGCGAGGTGCTCGAGCTGCCGCTGCCGCCGCGGGCGATGCTCTACCGCAGTGAAGCCGAGCTGGTCCCCGGTGAGCTGGAACAGGCCTTGAACCAGGTACTCCAGGAGGAGCGCGGCGCGCAATTGCCGGGTTTCGCGGTGGACTGCGAGTTCTGGACAACCTACTTGCGCGAGACCTATGCCGATCGTTTCAAGGCGCTCAAGACGGCCTACGAGCAGGCGGTGCTGGACGCCACCGACCTCTATCCCGATGACAGCCCCGAGCAATCGGCGGCACGGATTCGTGCCCTGGAGGACAAGTTCAAGCGCGATGAGCGGTCGCTGCTGGAGCGCCTGACTGTCGAGCAGGCCGTGGCCGCCGCATCACAGGGGCAAGCCCTCCCATCCGATCAAGGCGCAAGGTGATCACCATGTCTACAACCGAACGATCCCGGAATCGGCAAGGCTATGCCGCGATAGAAAAACACAGTCAGCAATGGCTGCTCGATGCTGGCACCAAGGCCCGCCACACCGCCCGTCAGCAAGGGGCAGCGGCCCTCGACTGGTTTGCCAGCGCCGCTGCCGAAATGCCCGGGCGGGTCGCCAGCCTGCAGGACGACTACCGCGAGCACCTGGCCTTGAGCCGGCAGGTGGACGCCTGGCTCGATACCCTTGCCAACCCTGAAGCTTATGTCGAACCGCTGCTCAAGGCCGCCCTGCAAGGCGCCTTCGGACTCGACCTGGATGTACGCAATACCTGGCTGTTCCAACCTCGCCGGATACAACACGCCGATTCCTTCCTGACCGCATCCAGGGATTGGGCGGTGGAAAATTTCAAATCCTTCCGCCTGGCCTGCCAACCCCTGCTCAGTGTGGCGCTGCAAAACTTTGAAGCCTGGGAGTGCGAACCCGGTGGCATGGACTTGCCGGTAGCCAAGGCGCGCATCTTCACCGTCACCCCCGGACAGGCGCTGTGGGACGGCAAGACCCTTGACATCGTCCCGGAACGCTTCGCTGCACTCTGTCGCAACCTTGATTTCGGCAAGCTGTTCCAGCAACGCATCACCCGGACCTTCGAACCCCATGCCGCCGACGATCCGACCGTCCGGGTCCGGCGCCAGGAAGCCTTCAAGCGCCACGAGCAGTCCGGCCTGCTGTTGCAACTGCACTTGGCGCAGATGGCCGGCCGCATCGACCTGCCGCTGTACCAGGCCATATCGCGGGTACTGCACAACCGCGACGCGCACATCGAGGGGGTGGCACTGACCTGCTCCTGCCTGACCCTATGGAACGTCGAGCTCAACGGCATCCTGCTGTTCGGCGCGGACCGCGCCCTGCGTCACGGGCCGGACCGGATCGTCGTGCATATCCCCGATGATCCCGACGAGCCTTTGCGCCAGTACCCCTCGTTTCTCGACTTCACTCGCCACTTGCGCGACCGCCTGGTACAGCCGCAATACCTGAAGTTTTTCCAGCGCTTCATTCCCCTTCGCCAGCGCGGCCATTTGCTCGGGCAACTGCACCAGGCCTTCCATCCCAAGGTATGGAATCCGGGGGGCTGGTACGAAGATGGCCTGGACCCCAAGGCCAGCCTGCCGTTTCGCGAGCGCACCCTGGAGGGCCTGCTGATGCCGACCCTGCTGCGCCGGCGCATTGCCGCGCTCAGGGATGACGGACTGTTCCTGGTAGTGCCCACGGCCAGCGAGGATCACAAGAGCCTGGCCGGCAAACTCGAGTATTTTGCCCAGGCGGCGCTGGTGGGCCTCAATACCCTGGCTTTTGCCGTGCCGGTGGTGGGTGCCGCGATGATGGTGTTCGGCGCCGCGCAACTGGCACATGAAGTGTATGAAGGCATCGGTGAATGGAGCCGGGACGATCGCCAGCAGGCCTGGAGCTATCTGTTCGACGTACTCGAGAACCTGGCCCTGTTCGCCGCCCTTGGTGCCGCCGCCGGTTCCCGGCCCGGAACTGCCGCGCGCGAATTGCCGAACCTGCCCGATACCCTGCATCCGGTGGAGCTGGCTGACGGCAGCACGCGTCTGTGGAACCGCGACCTGCAGCCGTTCGCCCACGACATCGTGCTTCCGCCCGGGCTGGCCCCTAACGCCAGGGGGCTCTATGAATACCAGGGCAAACAATGGCTGGCTCGCGACGGACGTCATTATTCGGTGGTGCATCGCGAGGACGGCAGTGCGTTTCTTGAGCATCCCCGAAGGGCCGACGCTTATCAGCCGCGCCTGTGGTCGCACCCGGGAGGCGCGTGGCTGCATGAGCTGGACCGGCCACAGGAATGGTCCGGAGCAAGCCTGTTCCAGGGGCTGGGTGCCCTGGCTGCGGGGCTCGATGCCGAGCAGACCGGGCAGTCGCTGTTGATCAGTGGTTGTCACGAGTCCGAACTGCGCCAGGCGCTGGTAGAAGGGCAACGACTACCTGCACTGCTGGAGGAAACCCTCCTGCGCCAACGGCTTTACGTCGAGGTGGCGCAGGGCGAGGGCAACCTCGACCCGGCGCGGCACGCACTGCAGTTCGATTCGCGCTACCAGGCCGCCTTCGCTGCACCGACGGCGGCCCAGCAGCTTGTACTGCGTGACTTCGGCGGGCTGCCGCGTCGAGTGGTGGACGAGTTGCTCGAGCACGCCAGCGCCGAGGAACTGGAGCAGTTGGAGCGCCAGCGCAAGGTACCTTCGCGCCTTGCCGAAGAAGCCCGGGTGTACCTGCAGAAGGTGCGCCTGATGCGTGCCTACGAAGGGCTCTGCCTGCAGGCCCTTGGCAATGACGACAGCGCCCGGCTGGCGCTCCACAGCCTGACGGGATTGCCCGGCTGGCCAGAACAGCTCGCCTTGGAGGTCCGAGCCCTGCGCGGGGACGGCCCTCTGCTCGACCGCGTCGGTCCGTCGTCGGCCGCGGACCCACGGGTGCTGGTAAAGAGTGCCGACGGCTATCGCCTCGCCGGGACGCCGAAAGGGCAGGCTGGCGACCTGTTCAAGGTGCTTCTGGAAGCGTTCACCGCGGAACAGCGCCAGGCGCTTGGCCTGAGCGTGAGCGACCTCGGCCAGGCCCTGCGCCTCCAGGTCCTGCAGCGTCCGCTGCAACGGCCGGCGTTGCGCAAGGTTCTGCACATGCAGCCGATCCGTCCGGCCATGCGTTCTCCCATGCGCCTGGCCAGTGGCCGGCCTGGCTATCCCTTGAGCGGGCACGGGCAATTGCCGCCGGAAGTGTCCGAGAACACCTTGCTCGACCGTATCCGCCTGCTGGAGTTGCCAGACCTATTCGCCGCCGATCTGCTCCAGCAACTGCGTGCCGGTGGTCTGGACGACGCGGTCATCGACGCGCGACTGGTCGCCCTGCTCGAAGAGCGTGGGCACATGCAACGCCTGCTGCCGATGGGTGAGGCGCCGCAGCAGGCGGGCGACAGCGAAGCGATCATCAGCGACCGGCAACAGATCGAACTGGCCCTATGGCAACACTGGCGTGACAACCTGCTACCGGAGATCGGCCGCAGCAACGTACCGCTGCGCCTGTTCGCGGTATCGCTGGAGGCGTTTCCGGAAGAGTTGCCGGCCTTCTTCCGTACCCGAGTCCAGGCCCTGGAGCTTTCCGGGGTCGCCGTGCCGCCGCCGGTGATGACCCCTGATGCAGCGGGCATCCTGCGCTTCGAGGACCGTTTGCAACGACTGTTGCGCGATTTGCCACGGGTCACCCGGCTGGAGATCGACGGGATCCATGGCCGCGGCATACACGACCTGCCGCGCACGGTGGTTGGCGCCTACCCCCAACTGGCCGAGCTGCGCCTGGTCAATCTGCAACTGCCACTCGGTCAGGAGATGCTGGATGAACTCTGCCGTCTCGGCGAACTGCGCCACCTCGACCTTAGCGGAAACCGGCCCAGCCACTTGCCGGTACGCCTGGGCAGCAGCCTGCAACTGGAGTTCCTCGGCCTTGATCGCCTGGGGCTGGAGGAGTGGCCGGACTGGCTGGACAGCGAGGCGCTTGATTGCATAGAGCGCTTGTCCCTGCGCGATAACCGGCTTACCAGCCTGCCGCCCTACCTGCGCGACAATCCTGCCCAGGCCGAACGATCTACCTGGATCTCGCTGCGCGGCAATTTGTTTTCCCACCAGAGCCTGATCGGAATCCGCACCAGTGCCTGGAACGGGCGGCGCTTTCGCTTCGATCTCGTCATCCCGCAGAGCGTGGAGAACATCGTCGCCAACCTGATGCGCGAGCGTGAGCAACTGGCCACAGCCATCGACCAATGGGTACAGGCCTCGCAGCGCGACCTTGCATTGGACGGCTCGCGCATCATTGCGCGGCGCTCCCTCGGCGCAGCGCTGCTGGCCGAGTGGTCGCTACAGGCCCAGGGCTCGACCCTGCGCTCGCTGGTGCTGGAAGATATACGGCTGGACGATTTTCCAGTCCCGCTGCCGGCTTTCTTCCTCGACCGCATCAGTCGCCTGGAACTGATCCGCCCGGTCGGCAGCGCGCAGCAACTCGATGGGCTATTGCGCCGCTTGCGCAATCTCCAGCATCTGATCATCAGCGCTACCGTGCTGGAACGCCTGCCTGCCGTTCTTGGCGAACTCGGGCAACTGCACCACCTGGCCTTGATCGACGCCGGGCTGCAGGTCGACCAGGCCCTGCTCGATGAGCTGGTCCGCCTGCCCGGGCTGACCTCGCTGGAGTTGGGCGGCAACCGTCTCGGCGAGATCAGCGATACCTCGCGAATCAGCCAGCGGTCCTTCAATCTACTGGCGCTGGATCGTATGGACATCAGCCAATGGCCGGCCTGGCTGGACAGCTTGCTGCCCGAACGCGTCCAGTGGCTGAATCTCAACCACAACCGCCTGGAGGCGCTGCCGTCCTACCTGCTGGAAAATCAGGAGCGTGCCAGAGGCAGCACGGAAATCTCCTTGGAAGGCAACCCGCTGAGCGAGGAGATCATGTACTCCGCGCACCTCTCCGAGGGCCTTTCCAGGCCCTACACCTTCCATCTGGACCTGCCCGATTCCATCCGCCGCCTGGGCAGCAGCTGGCGTGGATCCAGCTCGGGCGGTGGCAGTTCCAGCGGGACCTCGCAGATGGACGTGATCAGCGTGGATGCCTGGCTGGACCGGGCCGATGCGGTCAGCGATGCCCGCCGCCAGTTGTGGCAGCAGCTGGAAACCGGCGATGACGCCGACGACCTGCTGCGCCTGATCAACCGCCTGCGCTATACCGCCGAGTACCGCAACGCCGCGACCCGGCCCGACCTGCTGGAGCGGGTGTGGCAGGTGCTGACCATCAGCGCCCACGATGCCGAGGTGCGCCTGATCCTCAATGGTATGGCCGAAGAGCCCGTGCGTCAGTTGCGAGACTACGACACTTGCCCGGACGGTATTCGCCTGGAGTTCAACCAGATGGAAGTGCTGGTCTACACCGGGCAGGCGTTGCGCTCGGCCAGCGCCGGGCAGCGCGGGCCGGTGCTTTATCGGCTGATGCGTCGCCTGTATCGCCTGCACGAGCTGGACAATATCGCTCGCCAGGAGGCCGGGGCCCGGGACGAGGCCGAGGTGCGCCTGGCCTATCGTTTGAACCTGGCCGGCCAGCTGGATTTGCCGCTGGCGCCGGAGCAGATGCTCTATGCCGCCTCCGCAAGCCTGCGGCCCGATGAGCTCGAACGCGTGGCGACGCGGGTGCGCCAGGGTGAGAACGGCCAGGGCATGCTCGACTATGCGGCGCAGCGGGATTTCTGGCTGAGCTACCTGCAGGAGACGTACACCTCGCGCTTCACCGCCATCCGTGAAGCTTTCGAGGCCCAGGTGCTGGGCCTGGACGATCTGTATCCGGATGACACCCCGGTGCAGAGCAGTGCCCGTATCCAGTCGCTGATCGACCAGCGCAAGGCGGATGAAGCCGCCCTGGTCGGCGAACTGACCCACCGCGAAGGGTTGCAGTCGGAGCGGTAGGTAACGGATCCGGCATTCAGTTTTTCGCCAGGTACGCCCGGACCTTGTCCTGCTGCGCCTGTGGCAGCCACGGCTGCCACACCTGCGGATATTCCTTGAGGAAGGCCCGTGCCGCTACGGCCGGGTCCTGGCGTTGTTCGCTCATCTGCGCCAGCAGCGTGTTGAGGGTCTCGATGGGCAGGTCGACCTTGTTGAAAAACTCCACCAGGTCCGGATATTGCTCATGGAAGGCCTTCGATACGCCGATGGACAGTCTGGCCGGTAGCGACCGGCTGCCCTTGGGCGCAGGGTTGGCCGGGTTGGTCAGGGTGGCCCAGGCTTGCTCGTCGAACGGTGGTTCTTCAAGACGTACGAGCTTGAAGCGCCCCATCAGCGGGGTGGGCGACCAGTAGTAGAACAGCACCGGCTTGCCGCGGCGGATCGATGAGGTGACCTCCGCATCCAGCGCGGCACCTGAGCCGCTGCGGAAATTGTTGTACAGGCTGTCCAGGCCATAGGCCTTGAGCTTCTGGCTGTTGACGATTTCCGAGGTCCAGCCGCTGGGACTGTTGAGGAAGCGGCCTTTTCCCGGGGCCTCCGGATCGGCGAAGACCTTGGCGTAGCGTTGCAGGTCGGTGACCGCGCGTAACTCCGGCGCCAGGGCTTCGATACCCTTGGCCGGGTCGCCCTTGATCACGAATTCCGGTACATACCAGCCTTCATCGGCGTGCTTGACCGTATCGCCCAGGGCGAACACCTGGCCGGCCTGCTCGGCCTTGACCCAGGCCGGGCTACGGCCAGCCCACTCCTCGGCGATCACCTGGATATCGTTGCGCGCCAACGCCACCTCCATGCTCACTGTGCTACCGGGCAATGTGTCGGTGGGGTAGCCGTAGCCGTGCTCGACGATCAGGCGCAGCACCTCGGTGGTGAAGCTGCCGCTTTCCCAGGTGATCTCGCCGAAGTGGATCGGCGTCTTCGGCGCGGCCAGCGCGCCAAGGGAGAGCAGGGCGGAGCAGAACAGCAGGGCCAGGCGTTTCATAGGCATGGGGCTCGAATGACGGTGGGCTGAGTGTAGACAGCGGCGCGGGCGCGGCGACTCACTTGGAACCACGGGACCGGCAGCGGGCCCCAATCGGCTCGCTGCGGAGCCTCTTCCCGAGTGTCGGCGGGCAGGCTGCCGACTGACCGAAGGCTGTGCGGCTGGTGCAATGGCGGAACCTACAATCCTCCAGGATTCACGACATGCACAAATTATGGGCCAGCGTCAGCCCCCACGGGATTCTCGACAACACCTACGCCACCTCGGCGCTCACCGACGGCTCGTGCCGGATGGTCAGCCACCAGGGCACCCTGTATTGCGTTTATGTCGATGGGCCGGGCAGTTCGGGGCCCATTAAGTGCATCACCCGCACGTCTATCGCGGACTGGGGCGAACCGAAGACCATCGGCGAGGTACATAGCAAGTTCACGCCGTCCCTCTTCGTATTCAACGAGCGTGTCCACCTGCTGATTACTGGAGTGCTCGGCAAATCCTTGCTGATGACCCTGAACCCGGGCAGCGGGCAATTCGAGCTGGACCACTGGACCGATATGAACATCTCCGAGACCGCTTCGGCGGCGGTGCTTGCCGGACGCCTGCATCTGTTCTACCAGACCCCGGACGGCAGCAACCTCCTGCACCGCTCGACCACCGACCTCAAGGAGTGGACCAAGCCTGCCTATGTGAAAACCGACGGCCAGAACACCGCGCGCAGCTGGCTCAGCCCCCTGGCGATCACGTATCAGGGACTGATCCATCTGATCTACAAGGAAGTCGATGGTGACTTCCGCCTGATCAGGTTCGATGGCGATACGCACTGGACCCGCAGTCGTCTCCTGCTTGCCGATAACTTCCACCATTCACCGGCGGGGGTCGTGCACAACGGACTGCTCAAGCTGCTGTTCAGCGACAAGGTGGGCTACCCCGCCTACGACATCCACCAGTACGCCTACGACGGCAACGTTCTTGGCCCGGCGACCGTCAGCACCGAGCTGGGGGCGGCGAAAAGCCCCGGCGCGGCTGTGCTCGACGGTGTCCTCCACGTGCTGTATCGCGGCCAGCCCTGACTGCGGAGGTTCGTTTCATGTCAGTTGATAATCCGATCCGCCGTTATATCGACAGCCACCTGATCGTCGGTCTAGCCGACGACCTGTTCTTCAACGAGCTGGAGGTCATCCTCGGCGATATCGTCGAACTGCTGCCCACGGCGCCGGCCAATGCCCGGGACAGCGCGTCCTACCTGGCCTACGTGATTTCCCGGCAGTACATGCGCAGCGGCAATCATGACCAGCAGAGCCGTTTCGCCCAGCGCATGGGCGAGCTGTTGCGTCGCCTGTACCACGAGCCGGCGTTTATCGCGCCACTGGGCCGGGCTTCGGCGCAGGACGGTTTTGCCCTGTTGCTGGTGGTGTACCGGGTGCACTACGTGCTGACCATGAACGGCCTGCTGGCGGAGGGCGCGCCGTTGCTGCTGGATGCTGGCGAGCCGTTGCGCGTTCTGCAGATCATCGTCGGTTCGGTCTATGGCCCTTGGCATGCGCATATCCGCCTGCAGGGCGGCCTGCGTGACTATTACCACTGCCGGATTCGCGATCATGCCGGCTCGCCGCAGATTGAGATCGGCCGCTTGCGCGGGGCGGCGGCAGGCCTGGAATTGCGCCTGGCCACCTGGAACATGCAAGGTACCTCGGCCACAGCCGAAAGCAAGTGGCGCACGCGCCTGCTGCAACTGGCCCGGGTCAATGACCTGGTGGCGGTACAGGAGGCGGGCACGCCGCCAGCCTCGGCGCAACTGGTGACGCGCCTGGATGTGCTGGACCAGTTCGGCACTGTGCAGGTGGTAGAGCAATACCTGTGGCAGGCCGGCACCCTGGCGCGGCCGGAGGCATACCAGGTGTATTTCCTCGATGTGCAGCGCCTGCGGGTCAACCTGGCGCTGGTGCTGCGTGCCGATGTGCGCGTGGACGTGCGTGAAGTGCTGCTGATCGCCGATGGCGTGGTCGAGTCCGGCAGCCTGCCGGTGGCCCGCCCGGCCCTGGGCGTGCGCTTGCGCCGGCGCGCAGCGGGGGCGACGGCGTTCAGCGAGGAGGTCACGGTGTACAACTTCCACGCCCTGTCCGGCGGCGGCTCGAATGCCCCGCGGATGCTGCGCGAAGTCAGCTGGCACACCGACACGCCCTATGTACTGCTGGGAGACTTCAATCGCGACCCGACGCAGGGCAACTGGGTCTCGCCGCAGGACCTGGCGCGGATCGAGCCGGCCAGCGACAACACCCACCCGAGCACCGGGGCGGTGACCATGCTCGATTATGCGGTGGTCAATGGCAGTACCGAGCCGATCGAGCCCGGGGTGGTGGATGTGCCGGGGCCTTCGGATCATTTGCCGGTGAGTTATGTGATCCGCTTCAGTTAAGAGTCTCTGTGTTGCTACCGGCCGCACCGCAGCGATGAGGCCAGTAGCAACCACATCAATCCCCGAGCAATCCGCCTGCGGTTGCCATAACCCACCCGCCGTCGCATAGTCGAACCCATTTCCCCCTGCAAGGAACCCCACATATGCTGATCGACGCTTCCCGCGCCACGCTGCTGGTCATCGATGTCCAGGAAAAACTCATCGGCGCGGTGAGCGATCCCGCCGGAACCCTGGCGCGGACCCGCTGGCTGCTCGCTGCCACCGCCGAACTGGGTCTGCCCACGGTGATCTCCGAGCAGTATCCGAAGGGCCTTGGCCCGACCGTGGCCAGCCTGCTGGAAGCGGCACCGCAGGCGCAGGTGGTGGAAAAGCTGCACTTCTCCTGCGTCGCCGGCGAGTGCCTGCCGGCCTCGCTGCTGGCCCGCGAGCAGGTGATCGTCTGTGGCATGGAGACCCATGTCTGCGTGCTGCAGACCGTATTCGAGCTGCTGGAAAGCGGCAAGCAGGTGTTCGTCGTCGCCGATGCCTGCGACAGCCGTACCGTTGAAAGCAAGGTCGCAGGCCTGGAACGCATGCGCGGGGCCGGGGCGCAGATCGTCACCCGCGAGATGGTGCTGTTCGAACTGATGCGCAGCTCCAGCCACGAGAAATTCCGCATCCTCAGCAAGACCTTCCTGGTCGGGGAGCAACCCTGAAAGGCCCGGCGCGCTGGCTGCCGTTCGCACTCCTGGCACTGCTGGCCGGTTGCGTCGGTACGCGCACCAGCCAGGAGCCCAGGCTGTCGGACGCACAGGTTCGCGACAAGGTCGCCGCGCTCCTGCCGGCCAATGTCAGTGACCGCCAGGGCTGGGCGCGGGATATCCAGGTCGCCCTGACCAGCCAGAAGCTCGATCCCAGCCAGTCGAATATCTGTGCCGTTCTGGCCGTGACCGAGCAGGAATCCACCTTCAGCGCCGACCCGCAGGTGCCCAACCTCGGCCGTATCGCCCGCGAGGAAATCGATCGTCGTGCGGCCAAGGCATTCGTTCCAAAAGCATTGGTCAATGCCGCCCTGGATACCCGCTCGCCCAACGGCAAGACCTGGAACCAGCGGCTTGCCGCCGTGCGCAGCGAGCGTGAACTGAGCGGCCTGTACGACGAACTGACCGGGTCGCTACCCCTGGGCCGCACCCTGCTTGGCGGTTTCAACCCGGTGCGTACCGGCGGGCCGATGCAGGTCAGCATCGACTTCGCCGAGCGCCATGCCCGCGACCACCCCTACGACCATGACGGCAGCGTGCGCCAGGAAGTCTTTACCCGGCGCGGCGGCATGTACTTCGGTACCGCCCATTTGCTTGGCTATCCGGCCAATTACCCGCGACCGTTGTACCGCTTCGCCGATTTCAACGCGGGCTGGTATGCGAGCCGCAACGCGGCGTTCCAGGCGGCGCTGAGCCGGGTGACCGGGGTGAAGCTGGCGCTGGATGGCGACCTCATCGCCCACGGCTCGCTGCTGCCGGGGAGCACCGAGAAGGCGGCGCGCATGCTGGGCGAGCGCTTCGGCATGCGCAACCCGACCATTCGCGCGCAACTGGAAAAGGCTGATAGCCAGGACTTCGAGGCGACCCGCCTGTACCAGCAGGTGTTCGCCCTGGCGGACAAGGCGGCGGGCAAGCGGGTAGCCCGGGAAGTGTTGCCGGGGATCAGGCTGGAAAGTCCGAAGATCACCCGGCAACTGACCACGGCATGGTTCGCCAATCGGGTGGATGAGCGATATCAGCGCTGCATGAAGCGGTGATCTTTCGGGCCTCATCGCTGCGGTGCGGCGGTCCGACAAGCCAGCTCCCACAGGGTCAGAGTTGCCCACGCGATCACTGTGGGAGCTGGCTTGCCAGCGATGAGGCACTCAAGGTCCTACTCAGGATTTGCCTGCAGCCAAGGCCCCCACCACCTGCTCCACCCCGGCCTTCAACCCGGACACGCTGTCGGGCGCATCGGTATCCACCACCACCAGCCTCGCCCCCGATGCGGCAATTACCTCCACCACCGCCTGCACCGGCTGCTTGTGATGCAGCACCAGTGCCACATCCTGCCCTTTCAACTCGTCACCCAGTTGCTTGAGCTGCTCCGCCGTCCATTGGTCATCGGCCACTTGCGGGTGATCGATCAGGTCAAGGTTCAAGCCACCCACCAGATACCCCAGTCGATCCGACAGGTTGACCACGCTCAGGTTGTCCGCCTCGGCCAGCTTCGCCTCGCTGGCGGCAGAGAGGTCGAGCAGCTGGCGCTTGAGCCCTGCCAGGTTGGCCTGGATCTTCTCGTGGTCGGCCGGCGACAGGCGCCCGAGATCGTTGGCCAGCACATCGGCCATCCGCCCCAGGTTGGTCGGGTTCAGCCAGGGGTAGCCGGCAAACACGTTGTCGCCCTGCACCGCGATGCCTGGCAGGGCACCGTCCACCGGGTGCGCGGCGTCGATCTCGACGATGCGGATATTGCTGCGGCGTGCCACCGGGTACAGCGGATCGTCGCTCCATATCGAGCGCAGGCCGATCACCGCATCGGCCTTGGTCGCTGCCTTTTGCAGGCTGGTCGCGCCACGACCACTGAAGTACGACGGCTGGCGCGTGGCCGGGAGGTTTTCCGGCGCGGCGCGCACCAGCTTCATCGAGGTGCCGTCCAGCAGCAGGGCGCCAAGGCCGTAGGTCACCGGCAGCGAGGCGAGCACGGTGACGCCCGCCTGTTGTTGCGCGGCAGGTTTCGCCGGGCTCTGCGCCTGGACGGCGAGGGGCAGGCCAGCCAGCAGCAGGGCCAGGCTCAGGTGCTTGAGGGTAGGAGTCATGCCGGGTTTCCTTGCAGGCGTGGAACCAGGCCGCGCGCCAGCGCGGCGAGGGCGAAGAAGCTGCCGGCGACCAGGATGATCGCTGCGCCCGAAGGCACCGGCAGGTCGAAGACGATAGGCAGGAGAATGCCGATCAGGGTGCTGAAGGTGGCGATCAGTACCGAGGCGAAGAAGAAGCCCTTTAGCGACTGGCTGACCAGCCGCGCCGCTGCCGCCGGAATCACCAGCAGGGCACCGACCAGGATGGCGCCGATGACTTTCACCGCCGCCACCGTGACCAGGGTCACCAGCACCACGAACAGGTAGTCCAGGCGCTTCACCGCCACTCCACGAACTGCCGCCAGTTGCGGGTTGAAGCTGGCCAGCATGATGCGGTTGTACAGCGGCAGGGCCAGGGCCAGCACCAGGCCGGCGACGATGCCGAGCACCACCAGGTCCTGCCCGCTGACCGTCAGCACCGAGCCGAACAGCACGTTCTCCAGGATGTGCACGTTGATCTTGCCCGCCAGCATCAGCAGCAGGCTCGCCCCCAGGGCCAGGGATACCGAGAGGAATACGCCGATCAGGGTGTCCGGCGACAGCCCGGTGCGGTTGCGCAGGTAGTTGAGCAGGATGCCGAACAGCAGGCAGTAGCCGAACAGGCTGCCATAGGGGCCGGTGTAGGGCTCGCCGAGCAGGATGCCGATGGCCACGCCGGTCAGCGCGGCATGACCTACCGCTTCGGAGAAGAAGGCGAAGCGCTTGACCACCACCAGGGTGCCGAGGCCGCCCAGCACCGGGCCGATCATCAGCCCGGCGAGCAGGGCATTGACCACGAAGCCATAGGCCAGGGCTTCGGGCAGGTAGCCGGCGCTGGCCCAGCCCTGGATCAGCAGGCGGAATTCTTCGTAGTTCATCAGCTGATGCTCTCGCTGCGCGGGTGGATGGAGAACAGGCCGAGCAGGCGCTCGGGGGTCAGGGCTTCTCTGGGCGCTGCGTCGAACAGCACCCGGCGGCTCAGGCCGGTGACGCGGTCGGCCAGGCGGGACACGGCTTGCAGGTCGTGCTCGATCCACAGCACCGTGGTCCCGGCCTGGCGCCATTCGCCGAGCAGGCGCTCGAACACCTGGATACCGGCTTCGTCCAGCGCCGACATGGGTTCGTCCAGCACCAGCAATTGCGGCGCCGGGATCAGGCCCTGGGCCAGCAGCACGCGCTGGCGCTCGCCGCCGGACAGGGCGCCCATGCGCCGCTTGCGCTTGTCCTGCATGCCGACCCGGGCCAGGGCCGCGTCGATGGCCGGCGACACGCGTCTGGACAGGCCGAGGAACGCCGGGGTGCGCTGGCACATCGCGGCCATGAAGTCATCCACGGTCATCGGCAGGCCGCGGTCGAATTCCAGGGCCTGGGGCACATAGCCGATCACCCGGGCTGCGTCCGGCCAGGCCAGGGCCAGGCGGCCATGGTGCGGCATCTGCCCGAGCAGGGTCTTGATCAGCGAGCTCTTGCCGCCGCCGTTGGGGCCGACGATGGCATGCACGCTGCCGGCCGCGACCTGGAATCGCACCTGGTCGAGGATCCGCGTGCGGCCAAGGGTCAGGTCGATGCCGTCGAACTCGATGGACGGCCCGCAGGGCGCGGCGAGGACGGGTTCGGCCACGGTCATGCCTGGTTCTCCTTGATCGCGCGGACCACGGTGTCGAGGTTGCGCTTCATCTCCACTTCGTATTTTTCCTTGGTGTATTCGCCGTAGGAGATATGGGTCAGCGGATAGAGCTTGACCCCGGCTTCGCGCTGGATGGTCTCGACATAGGCGGACGGGAAATCCATCTCGGAGAAGATCACCTTGACGTCCAGGGCCTGCAACTGGTCGATGGTCTTCTTCAATTGCGCCGGGCTTGGCTCGATACCGTGGGCAGGTTCCACAACCGCAGTGACCTCCAGGCCGAACTCGCGCACCAGGTAGTCGTAGGCGGCATGGATGGTGGCGACGCGGAACGACGGGTTCGGCGCTTCGGTCAGTTGCGCCAGGGCATCGGCGCGCAGCTTGCGCAGGCGCTTGGCGTAGTCGCGGGCGTTCTGGCTGTAGAACCTGGCGTTGTCCGGGTCCAGCTTGCCCAGCTCGCGGGCGATGTTGTTGACCTGGGCGATGCTGGCGCTGATCGACAGGAAGGTGTGCGGGTTGACCACCTTGCCGGCGCCACGGGCGGCGATGCCGGTGGCGGCCAGCAGTGGCACGTTGGCGTTGGATTCGATGGTCGCGATGCCGGGCTTTTCGCTGGCGGCGATCATGCGGTCGGCGAAATCGTCGTGGCCGACACCGTTGAGCACGATCACATCGAGCGTGCCGATGCGCTTGATATCGTCGGCCCGCGGTTCGTAGGCATGGGGATTGAAACCGGCCGGAATCAGCGGCACCACTTCGGCGCGGTCGCCGACGATATTGCTGACGTAGCTGTAATAGGGATGCAGGGTGATGCCGATGCGCAGCGGCTTGCCGTTTTCGGCGAAGGCCAGGGCGGGCAGGGCCACGGCGACGAACAGGCTGAGGACTCGGAGGACAACGGAACGGAGCATGGGCATTCCTTGCGGGTCAGTGCTGATGCTGGCGGGTGACACCGGCGTCGTAGTGGGTGGCGATCTGTTTCCAGCCGGCGGCCTGCAGGGCGCTGGCGGTCAGTTCGGCGGGCAGGGTGGGCGCGGCCTTGCGGCTCAGCCAGACATCGGCTGCGCCGTCGTGGGCCTCGGGCACCAGCAGGACGAAGCTGCCGGCGGTGTCCGGTTTCGGGCTCAGGCCGACATAAGCGGCGTTGAGCTGGCGCCACTGGTGCGCACCGCGGGTAACACTGCTGGCATCGGCGACGAAGGGCGCGAAGCCTTCCTCGGCCAGCAGTTCGACGCTGGCCAGGCCGGGCTCTTCATCGCGGCGCGCCTGGATCTCGTCGAAGGCCACCCGCAAATCGGTGTAGATGCCTTGCTCGGCAGCATTGAGATCAAGCCGGGCATCCAGTTGGTGGGCCTCGACCCGGGTCTCGTCCTCGCGCTCGCCGCGCAGGCCGACCACGGCGGCGGCCAGCGCCAGGATCAGCAGGGCGACCAGCGCCACATAGAGGGTTTCATGTCCGGCACCGGCCGGTCGTACCACCTGGACCTGGCTCATGGTTCACCGATGTCGGCATGGTCGATTTCCACCACATGGCCGGGGCCGGCATCGAACAGCACATAGAATTCGCCGTCCGGGCGCTTGAAGGTCAGGGTCGAGTCGTCGCCGAGCTTGCCGGGTACCAGCACCGTCTCGTCGTAGCCGATCACATCCAGGGTCACCCCCGGCGCGCCGCTGCCGTCGGAGAAGCCGCCGGTGCATTTGATCCGTTCGCCATCGACCGGCTCGCACTGGCACATCGGGTTGTGCGCCAGGGCAGGGCCGGCGCAGGCCAGCAGCAACAGGGGCAGGACGAGCCTGCCGGCTTTGAAGATCATGGTTTGCCTCCTTGTTTGTTCAGCCAGGCGAGGGTGGCAGGGGATGCCTTGGCCAGGGGGACCGAGGCCTGGTGCAGGCTGCCGTCCCAGCCTTCGAGGGTGATCCACAGCTCGGCGTCGGCGCGGGTGCGCGCGGGTACCGGCAGGCTGGTGCTCATGCGGTGCGGGTTGCCGAAGAAGATGGTGCCGGCGGCGCGCAGGCTGCGCGGCTTGCCGATGCGCAGGTAGGCGGCCTTGACCTCGCTGCCGCAGGAGCTGCACAGCGAGGCGTTGAAGGCCTTGAAGTAACCGGCCGGGCCGTCCTGGCGCGGGGCCTCGGCGAGCAGTTCGGAAAGGCTGATGCTCCATGGGCCGACGGCGATGTTTTCGATCGGGTTAGCGCCGAGGCCGCTTTCGCCGCGGAACATTTTCGCGTCGGCGAAGTACTTGGGCATGAAGCCGAGGGGAATCAGCAACAGCAGGATGTTCAGGTGGAAGCGCCATTTCAGCCACCACTGTTTCAGCGGGCTCGGTGCAGTGACAGCGTCGCGGGCCTGGCTCATGGCTGCATCTCCGTGGCGGCTTCGCCGGTGACCTTGGTTGCCCTCGGCGTCCTGTCGGCACGCTTGAGGGCGGCGGCGGTGGCCTGGGCGGTGCGCTTGGTCCAGATCAGCAGGCCGCTGAGCACCATCATCGACAGCAGCAGGCCGAAGAAGGCCCAGATCAGCTTGATGGCGAGCCCGCCGAAGTCACCGGTATGCAGCGGGCGCATGGATTCGGTGACGAACTCCAGGGCCGAGCGGTCGCCGACCAGGAACGAGGCGTCGACCTTGCGTGTGTAGGGGTTGACGCTGGCGGTCTGGAACATCAGCGGATACCAGCCGCGGCCGCCCAGGTAGATGTGGCCGTAGGCATTGGACGGCAGTTGGGCGAAGGTCACGTCCAGGCCGGGGACCTGCGTGGTGGCGATGCGCGTGGCTTCGTCGAGGTCGATGCGCGGTACCGGGGCCTTGCTGTCCGACAGCGGCACGTCTTCGCGAGCGATCACCGGAGTGATCGGCTCGGTGGAAAGGGTGATGTGGTTGTCGGCGAGGAGTGCCTGGATCAGGAACCAGGTGCCGGTGATGGAAATCACCGCGATGAACCAGATCGACCAGATGCCGCTCAAGCGATGGAAGTCGCCCCAGAAGATCCGCGCGCCGTGGTTGAAACGCAGGGTCGGTTTGAAAAAGCCCTTCCAGAAACGCTTGTAGACCACCAGCCCGGTGACCAGCGACGCCAGCATCGGCAGGCCGAGCAGCGACACCAGGTACCAGCCCCAGCTGTAGCCATTGGTGAAGGGCACCAGCCACCAGCCGTGCAGGGCACGGGTAAAGCCTTCGAAGTTGAAGTCCGGGCTCTTGCCTTGGATCGCCCCGGTATAGGGGTTCACATAGAGGATCGGCGCGGTGCCGTCGGGGAAGGTCACGGCGGCGTTCAGGGCGAAGTGCGAACCGTCCGGCTGGCTGATGTAGCGCACGGCCATGTCCGGCTCGGCCTGCTTCAAGGCATCGAGGACCTGCTGGAAGCTCAGGCGCTCGGCATCGTCGTTCGGTTTGCTGGCGCGCACATCGGGGTTGGCCAGCCAGACGATTTCCTGGCTGACCACGGCCAGGGTGCCGGTGACGCAGACGATCAGCACGAAGAACCAGATGGGCAGGGCAAGCCAGCTGTGGACCAGGAACCACAACCTGGATTTGGACTTTTTCGATTGTTGGGCCATTGCATCAGTCTTGTTCGTAAAAAGTGGGGTCGAGCCGATGCTCAACCGAGGGCTGCACTTGTAAGGACGAATGAGAATCGAAAACCTGCGCAGGAATATGTAAGTAAATAATTCATGGGCAGGTTTCGGGCAGCTCCCGATGGACTGATGTGCTGACTGTGGACCTCCCGATAGTGGTGGGACAACACAGACCCTGTGGGAGCTGGCTTGTCGGACCGCCGCACCGCAGCGATAGGGCCCGATCAGACAGCTTCATTGCCCGAACTGGCCTCATCGCTGGCAAGCCAGCTCCCACAGGGGACGGTGCAGACCTTAGAGCTCGCGGATCACCCGGAACCCGAGCCAGTCCCCACGGGTAGTGATGTACACGTTATTGCGGTTCCCCGAGCGCGAGAAGATCGGCGCTTCGCCCCAGTCATTGCCGCGGATCTGCACCACCTTGCAGCCCGGCTCCTTCCACGCGCTGCCATCGCTCGGCGCGCCGACGTAGCTGTCGTGATGGCAGTCGGCAACGAACTCATAGACATTGCCGTGCATGTCGTACACGCCGAAATCGTTGGGCGGATAGCTGCCTGCCGGCGATGTGTAGCTGTAGCCGTCCTTCGGCCCGTACACGTTGGCGTGCTGGCTGATCTCGTACTCGGCGTCCGGGTCCAGCGGGAACGGGAAGGGCCCGGTGCTGCCGCCGCGCGCGGCATATTCGCGCTCGGCTTCGCTGACCATGCGGTAGTGCTTGCCGGTCTTCTTCGACAGCCAGGCCACATAGGCTTCGATATCGTGATAGTCCATGCACACCGCCGGCTGTTTCGGGCCTTGCTTGTAGCGCGGCTTGCTGGCCTTGCACTCGCGACCCGGGCGGGTGTCGCCATCGGCGATCTTCACCCCGGACTCACGGATATACGCATCCCATTCCCCGGCCGTGACCTGGAAACGGCTAATGGCGAAGGGCCTGGCGAAGGTCACCTGGTGCAGCGGGCCTTCATCCGGCTGGCGTCCCAGCTCGTCGTCCGGGGTGCCCATCATGTAGCTGCCGGCGGGCAGCACGACCATTTCCGGGCAAGCGGTCTTGCAGTCGCGAAACACCGTACCGGGCTGGTCGCCGGCCGCCAGGGCGGGCAGGCTGGCGGAGCCGAGCAGGGCGGTCAGGGTGAGGCGGAACAGGACAGGAGTCATCGCAAGGCTTTCCTTCAGAGTTTCTTGATCAGCAGGGCCATGGCCCGGTCGATTTCCTGCTCGTCGTTGAGCAGGCCCGGGGCCAGGCGGATCACCGGGCCGACATCGCGGTTCACCGCGTCGGACATCACCTTGTTGTCCGCCAGGTACGCGGCGATGGCGTCCGGGTCGCGGTCCTTGATACGGAAGAAGGTGAAACCGGCGGAAAACTCGCTGCTGCGCGGAGTTACCAGCTGGATCTGCCGGTGCTCCAGCAAACGTGCCTTGAGGCGGTCGTTGAGCTGGTGGATGCGCGCCTGGACCTCGGCCTTGCCCAGTTGCAGGTGCAGTTCGAAGGCCTTGCCCATGGCCCAGCGATGTTCGAAGGCGTGGTAGCCGCCCGGGTCATGGTGGTGGCGAAGTCCTCGTCCTGGGAGAAGGTGGCGAAGGTCGGCACCAACGGCCCCATCTGTTCCGAGGCGGCGCAGATCAGCCCGGTGCCGCGCGGGCCGAACATCCATTTATGCACGCCGGAGATGAAGTAGTCGCAATTGAAGTCGGCGAAGCGCTGGTTGTCCACGCCGAAGCCGTGCACACCGTCCACCACGTAGATGATCCGGTTGTGCTCGTCACGGTCGCGGTTGTGCCGGCGGACGATCTCGCCGATTTCGCCCACCGGCAGCTTCACGCCGCTGCCGGAATGCACCCAGGTCATGCCGAGGACGCGGGTTTGCGGGCGGATGGCCTGGTCGATGGTGGTGAGCACCTGGTCCTTGGAAATCTCCCACGGGTTCCTGAACAGGCGCAGCTTGCGTACCTGGGTGCCCTGGCGGCGGGCGCGAAAGGCCAGGGTCCTGTGGGTGGAATAATGCTCGTGCTCGGTGGTGAGGATTTCCTGGTCGGCGCCCACCTGCAGGCCGCCGTAGATCATGCCCAGGCCCTCGGTGGTGCTGCCGGTCAGGGCGATCTGCCGCGGCCGCACTTCCAGGTAGCGCGCGGCCCAGTCACGGACCTCGCCCTCGCGCTGCCATTCGTACTGGCTCTCCCAGTCCATCAGCGCCGCCGGGTTGCGGTCGATCTCGCGGCGGTAATGGTCGATGGCCTCCTGCACCGGGCGCGGATGGGCGGTGATCAGGAAGTTGGCGAAGTGTGCGGTGTCCGGGTCCAGGGGAAACAGCTCGCGCAGGCGCCGCCATTTGTCCGGCCCCTGCAACAGCGGCATGCCGGCAGGTTTTTCGGCAGCCTTGGCCAGCGAACTGGCCAGCGGCAGGCCGGCACCCAGGATGGCGGCCTGCTTGAGAAAGGTGCGGCGATCGTTCATGTCGGGGGCGGTCCGGTTCAAGGGGTAACGGCAGCCACGGGGCGGGCGCTTTTCTGCACCTGTTCCCAGACCCGCAGGAAGTTGCCGCCCCATAGCTTGGCGATGTCCGCCTCGCTGTAGCCGCGGGTCAGCAGCTCGGCGGTGATGTTGCGGATCTCGCTGACGTCCTTCCAGCCGTCCAGGCCGCCGCCGTCGTTGAAGTCGGAGGCGATGCCGACATGGTCGATGCCGATCTTCTTCACCGCATAGTCGATGGCGTCGCCGAACTCTTTCAGCCCGGCCTTGGGTTCCTTGTCGACGATGCCGTAAAGATTGCTGGCGTAGTCGCCGAAGCGCGCTTCGGGCCAGATGGCGATCACCGCGTCGCCGGGCATCAGCGCGTTGGCCAGGCCGTCGAGCGGCTGCAGGTCGAAGCGCGCGCGCAATGCCTCGAGCTTGTCCAGGGTCGGCTTGCTCAGGGGCTTGAGGTAGGTCGGGAAGCCGACGATCTGCACTACGCCGCCGCTGTCCTTGATCAGTTGCAGTTCCTTGTCGCTGAGGTTGCGCGGGATATCCACCAGCGCCCGCGGTGCCGAGTGCGAGGCCACCAGCGGCGCGCGGCTGAGGCGGGCGACCTGTTCCAGGGCGAGGGTGGACATCTGCGACACGTCGATGATGACCCCGAGGTCGTTGAGCCGGGTCACCGCCTGCTTGCCGATAGGCGCCAGGCCGCCGAGGGCGTCGGCGGTGTCGTTGAAGAACGGCAGTGGCCGCGACGAGTCGGACCAGTCGTTGTTGCCCACGTAGTTGAAGCCGAACATGCGCATGCCGCGGGCGGTCCACAGGTCCAGCTGGTCCAGGTCATCGCCCAGCGGGTAGGCGTTGAGCATGCTGATGAAAATGGCGAACTTGCCTTCGCCGTGCAGGCGGCGGAAGTCGTCGGGGGTATAGGCGATGCCGACCTGGTTGGGGAAATCGCGGACCATGCCGGTGATGATCCTGTAGCGCACTTCCTGCTGGTGCCGGGCCTCGTCGACGAAGCCCGGGGTCGGTCGGTGCGGAGCATTGGGGCCGTTCCACAGTTCCGGCCAGCCGAAGATGGTCAGCGCCGCGCCGGACAGCCGGCCGCGCCCGGCCTTGACCAGGTCGAACTGGCCCGGTCCGTCCTTGTCCGCCTCGCGCCCGGCGCTGCCGAAGTCCAGGGGCACGGTGATATGGCTGTCGAAGGAAATCATGTGCTCGTGCAGGGCGTTGGCCTGCTCGACGATCTTGCGCGGGTAGCCGGCGTCGTTCTTCCAGTACAGCCAGCCGGCGGCAGCGGCGCCGAGGCCGAGCGCCAGGACCAGCGGCAGGCCGATGAACAGGGCTTTGCGGGAGCGGGGTTTGGTCATTGCCATCTCGGTCGCGATTGAGGTGTCAGGGGAAGAACGAAGAAGCGGCGAGGAAATTTACGCAGGGAGAACGGGTTAAAGGTTTATGTGCAACGGCCGATGCCCTGTTCGGATCTCTTATTTCAGGACGTTAATTTTCATGGCCGATTACCTCAAAGCCCTGGCATCGAACCTGTCGATCAACGGCAACCTCAGCAGCGTGACCAACAAGACCAACGTCGCTTCCGATCCATCGGCGGTGCCGGAGGGCAGTGTGCGAGGCGATCTGTCGGCAGTACGCAGCGGCGGCGCGGCAGCGCCCACGGCGTCGGAAAAGACGGCGCAGACCACCAGCGAGTCAAATGAAGTCAAGCTGCTGCGCGAACGGGTGAAGGAATTGCAGAAGCAACTGGCCCAGCAGCAGAAAGAACTGCAGGAAGCCATGGCCAGCGATCAGGAAGACACCATCAAGCAGACCCGCATCGCCTCAGCCCAGGCGGCGGTGGCGGCGACTACCGGCCAGTTGTTGCAGGCCAATGCCGCACTGCTGGCGGCGCTGACCGAGTCGGGGAGCAGTACTTCGGGGAATAGCGTCGATACCACTGCCTGAAGCCAGCAGTCAGGGTTGACACAAAACCCTGTGGGAGCTGGCTTGCCAGCGATGAGGCGGCTTGGGCAATGATGGTGTCAGGTCGGGCCAAATCGCTGGCAAGCCAGCTCCCACAGGGGCCAAGGTGTTCTTAAGGTTAGAAACTCAATCCACCTGCGGCCGATTCTGGCTGCGCTCTGCCTTGTAGCGCACCGCTACCGCCGGTGCCGGCTTGGTCGCGCCGGTTTCCAGCCATTGGCGCATGCGGCTGGCATCGGCGAAGTGGGTGTACTTGCCGAAGGCATCGAGGATCACCATCGCCACCGGACGGTTGTCCATCTTCGTCAGCAGCACCAGGCAGTGGCCGGCATCGTTGGTGAAACCGGTCTTGGTCAGCTTGATATCCCAGTTCGGCTTGTTCACCAGATGATCGGTATTGCGGAATCCCAGGGTGTAGTTGGGCTTGCGGAAGGCCACGGTTTTCTCGCGGGTGGTGCTCAGTTCGCTCAGCAGCGGGTAGTTGCGCGCGGCCATGAGCAGCTTGGTCAGGTCGCGGGCAGTGGAGACGTTGCTCGGCGACAGGCCGGTCGGCTCGACATAACGGGTACTGGTCATGCCCAGGGCCTTGGCCTTGGCGTTCATCGCCTTGATGAAGGCGCCATAGCCGCCCGGGTAATGGTGGGCCAGGGTCGCGGCAGCGCGGTTTTCCGAAGACATCAAGGTGATCAGCAGGGTCTCGCGGCGGCTCAGTTCGCTACCCAGGCGAACCCGCGAGTAGACACCCTTCATTTCCTTGGTCTGGGCGATGGTCATGGTCAGCATCTCGTCCATCGGCTGCTTGGCATCGAGTACGACCATGGCGGTCATCAGCTTGGTCACCGAAGCGATCGGGCGCACCATGTCGGGATGGCTGGAATACAGCACCTTGTTGGTCTGCAGATCGACCAGCATGGCGCTGCCGGAAGCCAGGTGCAGCTTGGACGGGTCGCGCTGTTCGAGGGCGGAAGCGGGTTGGGCGACGGCGTTGGCGGTGACGCCGACGGTACCAGTGAGCATTAGCAGCAGACTGAAGATCGAGAGAGAGGTTTTCACGTAGGTGCTCACTAAAAGAAGGTATGTCGTTGGCAAGGCAAGGTTTTTTATTTTTCTAAGCGTGACATTGTGGAGTATGGCTTGGAGCCTGTCGATTGCCGCCCGTTGCTTAGTCCGAATATGAATAAACTTTAATCAGCTGGTACCAACTGGCAGCTAAAAGCCCCGTGCAACTCATCCTGCCCTGGCGCAAAGAATCTGAACTAGTCAGCGCCCGGGATCCTCCCTTGCATAGATAGCCAACAGAGTTTGCGCAGGGGATTCAATCATGGGACGCATGCCCGAGCTGGACGACGTGAAGGCCAGCCCCGCGGTGCACGGGGTGGTGTTGAAAACCTGTATCTTGAGCTGTTGCGCGGTGGCGTGACGGGCAGTGAGGAATGGCTGGCGGCCCAACTGCGCCGTGCCGATGCCCTGGGCGACGATCTGCCGGCGTCTGCTGGGCAGCTGGGCGCCTGGATCGAGCAGCGCAATGCGCAGGTCGCCCAGCGCTATGCCGATTACCTTGAGCAGCGCCGCGCTGGAGCACCGCGCCGCATGTTCAGCAACCGGGCCCACGCCTTGTATTTCCTTCAGCAGGTCACCCCGACCAAGGCTGTCGATGGTGCCTGGTTGCATGGGGTGCTGGCCCATTGGGACGACCCGCGTTACCACGGGCTCATTCGCATCTACCTTGAGGAACTGGGCGATGGCGACCCGGCCTGCAACCATGTGGTGATCTGGCGCCGCCTGCTCACCGAGCAAGGCTGCCACGAGCCGGTGCCGCTGGCCGATGAGCGTTATCTGCAAGGCGCGCTGCAACTGGCCCTGGGCTGCAACAGCGAAGCATTCTTCCCGGAGGTGCTTGGCTACAACCTGGGCTACGAGCAACTGCCGTTGCACCTGCTGATCAGCAGTCATGAACTGGACGAACTGGGCATCGACCCGCATTACTTCCGCCTGCACGTGACCATCGACAATGCCAGCACCGGCCACGCCAACAAGGCCCTGGAGGCGGTGCGGCAGTTCTGGCCGGAGCAGGGCGGCGATGAGTTCTATAGGCGCCTGGCCCGGGGCTATCGCCTGAACGACCTGGGCGCAGGCTCGATGGACGTGGCTGCGGGCTTCGACCTGGAAAGCGAGCTGTTGGCCGCCCTTGAGCGCAAACGGGTTTTCGCCCAGCACCTGCATTCGGACCGCTGCCGGTTCGACGGGCGCACGGTCAACGAATGGCTCTCCGCGCCCGGCAGCTTTCCGGCCTTTCTCGATGCGTTGCAGCGCCAGCGCTGGATCCTGCGTGATCGCGATCCCGCCGAGAGCCGTTTCTGGCAATTGGTGGAAGGCCCGCAGGCAGCGATGTTCGGGGTGTTCAGCCCTTATGAAAAGCAGTTGCTGCATGACTGGATCGCCGGTGACTGGCAGGCGCCGAAGACCCGTTCGGTGCCGGTGCTGTTCCCGGAGGTCGAGCGGCCTCGGCCGGAACGGGAGCTGTCGATTGCCGAACTGATCGAGCAGATGGCCGGTGACCGCCATGCCACGCCGCTGGGCCTGGCCGCCACCCGTCGCTACATTCAACTGACCGGCCTCAAGGGAGGGCATTGCCATGCAATTGACCGATGAGCAACGCCTGAGCGACGAGGCCCTGTTGCACCTGGGGCGGCGCCTGCATGCCGATGGCTACCGCTTCACCTGCGTTACCCCGCTGACCCAGCAGCGCTACCAGCAGCAGAACGCGTCGCGACCGGCGCTGACCTTGCGCGATGTATTCGGCTGGAACCTGGGGTTCGATGAGTCGTTGTTGTCGCCGGACGAATTGCAGCACATGCGCCAGGCCGGCATCGTCCGGCCACACGACGGGCTGCTGCGTAGCCAGGTGCGCTGGTCCAGCGTGCATGATCTGTTGCTGGTGCATTCGGGCTTCCCCACCGACACGGCGGATGCGGTGTTCTTCGGGCCGGACAGTTATCGCTTCGCACGGGTGATCGAGGCGCACTTGCAACATGCAACGGCGCCGATCGAGCATGCCGTCGAGATCGGCTGCGGTACCGGGATCGGCGCGCTGCTGATCGCCCGGGCGCGGCCCCATGCCCAGGTCAGCGCGCTGGATATCAACCCCCTGGCGCTGCGCTATTCGGCGGTGAACGTGGCGCTGGCCGAATTGGCCAATGTCTCGGTGGAGTACAGCGATGTGCTCGAAGGCATCACGGGCCGGTTCGACCTGATCGTCGCCAATCCGCCGTACATGCTCGATGCCCGGCAGCGCACCTACCGGCACGGCGGCGGCCGGCTTGGTGAAGGGCTGTCGCTGCGCATGGTCCGTGAGTCGCTGGAGCGCCTGGCCCCGGGCGGCAGCCTGCTGCTGTACACCGGCGTGGCCATGATCGACGGGCAGGACCCGTTCCTCGAGGCCCTGCGCGACGTGCTCGACCAGCCGCAGTGGGCCTGGTTCTACGAGGAACTGGACCCGGACGTGTTCGGCGAACAATTGCTCGAGCCGGGTTATGAACGGGTGGAGCGCATCGCCGCCGTGGCGCTGACCGTGACGCGACGGAGCTGAGCCATGGGCTGCACCTTCGGCATCGAGGAGGAATACCTGCTGGTAGACCTGGCCAGCGGACGCCTGCTCTACGACCCACCGCCGCAGGTGCTGGCAGCCTGTCGCGAGGTCTTCGGGGAGCATTTCGCTCCCGAGATGTTCCGCAGCCAGGTCGAGCTGGTATCTCCGGTCTTCGACAGCATGGCCCAGGCGCGGGATTTCCTGGCTTCACGCCGGGAGCGGCTGGCGCTGCAGCTATCGGCGGACGGCGTCGGGCTGCTCAGCGCCGGCAGTCATCCCTTGGGTGGCTGGAGCCAGCAGCGACCGACGGCAGAGGCGCACTACCGCCAGTTGTTCGAGGATTATCGCCAGGTGGCCCGGCGCAGCGTGGTATGTGGGCTGCATGTGCATGTCGGCGTACCCGCCGGGGTCGACCGGATTGCCGTGAGCAACCGGGTGCGGCGCTGGCTGCCGCTGTTGCTGCTGCTCAGCGCGTCGTCACCCTTCTGGGAGGGGCAGGACAGCGGTTATTGCAGCTATCGGCGGGTGCTGTGCGGGGAATGGCCGCGCATGGGCCTGCCGGAACCGCTGGACGACTGGGCGCATTACCAGGATTACCTGGCGTGGTTGCGCAGTACGGGTTCGTTGCGTACGGATGGCGACTGCTGGTGGGCGCTGCGGCCGTCGTCACGTTTCCCGACCCTGGAATTGCGCATCAGCGATGCCTGTCCGCGCCTGGAAGACGGTTTGTGCATCGCCGGGTTGTTCCGGCAGATGGTCGAATGGGCCATCAGGCAACCGGTACCAGGCAGGGCGCCTGACCAGCAGGCCCTTTGGCGCGAGCAGGAAAACTATTGGCGAGCCATGCGCCTCGGACGGCGCGGGCAATTCATTGGCGAGGACGGCAGCTCGCTGACCGCGCAGCAGTGGCTGACCGAGACCATGGATATCCTCCAGCCTGGCTGCGCTGAAGCGCGGGACGCTTTCAGCCGGGCCGGTGCCATCCTGTTGTTCGGCAGCAGTGCCGATCATCAGCTCACTGCCTTCGCCCTGGCCCGGCAAAGCGGGGCCAGCGAGGCGCAGGCGCTGCGCCTGGTGGTGAAAGGGTTGCTGGACGAAACCGCAGGGCAATAAAAAGCCCCGCCATGAAGGCGGGGCAAGGGGAGGTGTGCGGAGCAACGCACAAGGGAAAGACGGTTTCGCGGAGCTATGTTTCATGGATCTATGTTTCATGGAGCTACGTTTCGCGGAGCTATGTTTCGTTGAGCTATGCCTCGAAGGACCTGGCTGCTATATCACGGGCCTTTGCTTCGGCATCGGGTAGCGAGAGGATCGGGCCACCGATCTTCTCGCCGTCACGGACCAGGTACCAGCAAACCAGCAATCCGACATCCCTCAGTGGAGATGGAACGGCGCTGCCGACGACGGACATGATGCTGATGGTGGCCATGGCGAGTACTCCCTCTGGGTCATGCCGCCAACCTTACGTGTCACGCGGGCTGTGGTGAAATCAGTGTTCTCAATAGTGTTCATTGATGAAATCCACTACCAGCGCGGCGGGCCGTAATAGACCGGCGGCGGGCCATAGTAGCGGTGGTAGTGCGGTGGTGGCGCCGGCACATAGCGCTCCACGACCGGGTAGGGCTGGTAGTACACCACCGGTGGCGGCGGGGGTGGCGGCTGGTAATAGACCGGCGCAGGCGGTGGCGGCGGGTAATACGCCGGGGCCCGTTCCACTACCACGGTCCGTTCCGGGCCACCGGACACGGCAGCACCGACCACGGCACCCACTACGGCTGCACCGATGACCGGACCTGCACCCCAGCCACCGCCGTGGGCGGAGGCTTGTCCAGACAGGGCCAGGGCACCGATCAGCAAGGCAATACCGGGTATATGACGCTTCATGATGATTCCTCGCAGAGCATAACGCCGCCCGATACAGCGGGTCGGGTTACCACTATGACCGCTATTTCGAAAGCTTTCGCCGGGGCCCTTGGTAAAGGTTTTGTAAGGGCCGATCAGCGGTAGGGCGCGGGCTTGGGCATACTGTCGGCTTTCGTGGTTTTCCGGAGTTCGTCATGACCCCCAGCAAAGACACCGTCCTGTGCATTTCCCTGGCCGGCCGCCCCGGCACCTTCGGCGTACGCTTCCACAACCACCTGTACGCGCAACTGGGGCTGGATTACTACTACAAGGCAATGACCACGCGCGACCTGCCGGGGGCGATCGCCGGGATCCGTGCCTTGGGGATCCGTGGCTGCGGGGTTTCGATGCCTTACAAGGAGGCCAGCATCGCCTTGGTGGACGAACTGGATCCGTCGGTGGCGGCGATCGACTCGCTCAATACCATCGTCAATAGCGACGGGCATCTGAAGGCCTACAACACCGACTACATCGCGGTGCGGCACTTGATCGAGGCGCATGGGCTCGATCGTCAGTGGTCGCTGGCGTTGCGCGGCAGCGGCGGGATGGCCAAGGCGGTGGCCTGTGCGTTCCGGGATGCCGGGTTCAGCAATGGCACCATCATCGCTCGCAATGAAGAGGCAGGGCGACGCCTGGCGGGGAATTGTGGTTATGAGTGGCGGGCGGAGGTCGGGGATCTGCGTCCGGCGTTGCTGGTGAACGTGACGCCGATCGGCATGGCCGGTGGTGTGGAGGCGCAGGAGCTGGCGTTTTCCGAAGCGCTGATCGATGCCGCCCGGGTGGTCTTCGATGTCGTGGCGATGCCGGCGCGCACGCCCTTGATCCTGGCCGCCGAGGCGCGCGGCAAGCGGGTGATCACCGGGCTGGAGGTGATTGCCTTGCAGGCGCTGGAGCAGTTCGTGCTGTATACCGGCGTGCGGCCGACGCGGGAACAGGTGCAACTGGCGGTGGCTTTCGCCCGGATTTAGAGGGTGCTCTTTCGGGCCTCATCGCTGGCAAGCCAGCTCCCACAGGTACTGCACAGGTCTTGAAGTTTGTGCTGACCTGTGGGAGCTGGCTTGCCAGCGATGAGGCCGGTCGGATCAAATCATTGCTCTAGCCGTGCCAGGCGTTCTTCCAGCGCCGCAATCCGCGCTTCCAGGGCTTCGATGCGCTCCGCCGAAACCCCGCTGGCGACCCGCTCCGGCCCTTGCTGGCGTGCGGCCAGGATCGCCTCGATCTCCTCCGGATCCCCCAGCGCGTGGGTATAACGATCTTCCCGCTGCCCCGCCTGCTTCGGCAGGTGCAGGGCCAGGTCCCTGGCAACCAGGCGCTCCAGTTGGTGCTGCACTTCCTCGGTGTCGGCGAACTCATGCATGCGCTGGCTACGGGTCAGCAGTTCGTTCAGGGTCTGTGGCCCACGCAGGAACATCAGCCCCATCAGGATCAACTGCGCCGGCACCAGCTCCAGTGCCTTGTCCACCCGCTGTTCCCAGCGGTCGGCGCGGCTGCCCATCTGCAGGCGCACCAGGCCTTGGCCCTCAAGGCTGCGCAGGCTCTGGCCGATCTGGCCTTGGGTCAGGTTCATCACCGGCTCGCGGCTGGTTTTCTGGTTGCAGGCCAGCATCAGCGCGTTAAGGGTCAGGGGATAGGTTTCCGGGCTGCTCGCCTGTTTCTCGATCAGCGAGCCAAGGATGCGCACTTCGGCGGGGGTGAATCGGGCAGTGGCGGAAGAATCGTGCTCGTCGGACATGGCCCTGTCTCTTTGCATGAAAAGGGTCATAGCCTAGGGGCGCAGGCGGGTAAAACACAAGCGACCGATGGCGTGAGGCCATCGGTCGCGAACGGTATCAGGCGCGCCGGGCTTCGGCTTCGCAGGCCGCGGCGGTGAACAGCACGTCGGTGGAGGAGTTCAGCGCGGTCTCCGCCGAATCCTGGAGCACGCCGATGATGAAGCCCACGGCCACCACCTGCATGGCGACTTCGCTGGGAATGCCGAACAGGCTGCAGGCCAGCGGGATCAACAGCAGCGAACCGCCGGCCACACCCGAGGCCCCGCAGGCGCAGACTGCCGCGACCACGCTGAGCAGCACGGCGGTCGGCAGGTCGACGTTGATGCCCAGGGTATGCACGGCCGCCAGGGTCAGCACCGTGATGGTGATCGCCGCACCGGCCATGTTGATGGTGGCGCCGAGGGGAATGGACACCGAGTAGGTGTCTTCATGCAGGCCGAGCTTCTCGCTGAGGGCCAGGTTGACCGGGATGTTCGCCGCCGAACTGCGGGTAAAGAAGGCGGTAATGCCGCTTTCGCGCAGGCACAGCAGGGTCAGCGGGAACGGATTGCGGCGGATCTTCCACCAGACGATCAGCGGGTTCATCACCAAGGCCACGAACAGCATGCAGCCGATCAGTACGGTCAGCAGGTGCAGGTAGCCGAGCAGCGCGTCGAGGCCCGACTGCGCCAGGGTCGAGGCCACCAGGCCGAAGATCCCCAGCGGGGCGAAGCGGATCACCACGCGCACGATCATGGTCACGCCGTTGGACAGGTCATCCAGCACGCTGCGGGTGGTGTCGCCCGAGTGACGCACGGCGATGCCCAGGCCGATGGCCCACACCAGGATGCCGATGAAGTTGCCGTTGACCAGGGCGTTGACCGGGTTGTCCACGGCACTGAGCAGCAGGCCCTGGAGTACTTCGGCAATGCCGCCGGGGGCGCTCATCTGCGCTTCGCCGGTGTTCAGCACCAGGGTCGAGGGGAACAGCATGCTCGCCACCACCGCGACAACCGCCGCGCCGAAGGTGCCCCACAGGTACAGGGCGAGAATCGGCCGGATGTGGGTTTGCTGGCCCTGCTTGTGATTGGCGATGGAGGCCATGACCAGCACGAACACCAGGATCGGCGCCACCGCCTTCAGGGCACTGACGAAAACCTTGCCGACGAAGGCCAGGTTGGCCGCGACCCCTGGCGCGATCAACGCCAGGGCGATGCCGGCGATCAGGCCGATGACGATTTGCAGCACCAGGCTGGTGCGGTTGAGCAGAGTGAGGACGGGCAGCATAAGGGTTGTTTCTCGGTCTTGGCAGACGCCGGCGAGGCCGGCCGGAAAAAGGGCGGAACTCTAGCATAGAGTGCCTGCCCCAACCCAAGGTGCCGTCCGGCGGTAGGTCTGCCGGCGCTGTCGCTGTTACCATGCGCGGCCGTTTCGAGCCGACGCGCTCACCGTTGGAGCCTGGATGTTCTTGCCCATTCTGTTGCTGGCCGCGGCCGGCTTCACCGTATTGACCACCGAATTCCTTATTGTCGGCCTGTTGCCGGGGATCGCGCGCGACCTGGGGGCAGCGTGCCCCGTGCCGGGTTGCTGGTGACCCTGTTCGCCTTCACCGTGGCCGCTTGCGGCCCCTTCCTGACCGCCTGGTGCGCGCGTTTCCAGCGCAAGCGCCTGTTCGTCGGGGTGTTGCTGCTGTTCGCTGCGTCCAACCTGCTGGCAGCGCTGGCGCCGAACTATTGGGTAATGGCGCTGGCGCGGCTGGTTCCGGCCCTGGGGTTGCCGGTGTTCTGGTCGCTGGCCAGCGAAACGGCGGTGGATATCGTCGGCCCGGCCTATGCCGGTCGGGCGATCAGCAAGATCAGCTTCGGCGTGGTCTGCGCCATGGTCTTCGGCATTCCCCTTGGCACCCTGCTGGGCGATGCCTGGGGCTGGCGCGCCGCTTTCGGCGTGCTGGCCCTGCTGGCATTGGCCAAGGCCCTGTTACTATGGCGCTTTCTGCCGCATACCCCGCGCAAGAGCGAGGCCACCTCGCTGCGCAGCCAGTTTGGCGTGCTGCGCGGGCGCCTGCTGCAAGGGCATGTGCTGTTGTCGGTGCTGGTGTTCAGCGGCATGTTCACCGCCTACACCTACCTGGCAGACCTGCTGGAGCGCCTGGCCGGCTTCGACGGCAAGCTGGTCGGCTGGTACCTGATGGGCTTCGGTGCGGTGGGCCTGATTGGCAACAGCCTGGGGGGCCGGGCGGTTGATCGTCATCCGTTGCTGGCGTCGGCAGGCTTCAGCGCGCTGCTGGTGATCGCCTTGCTGGTGGTGGTACCGGCGATCGGCTCGCCGGTCGGCCTGATCCTGGCCCTGGCCTTGTGGGGCTCGACCCAGGCGGCGCTGTTCCTGGTCAGTCATGTCCGGGTGATCAAGGCTTCACCCTCGGCACCGGCTTTCGGCGCCTCGTTGAATATCGCCGGGGGCAACCTTGGCATTGGCCTGGGCGCAGTGATCGGCGGCCTGGTGATCGATTATCTAGGCCTGGGCAGTGTCGGTCAGGTCGCTGCGCTGCTGATCGGCCTGTCGGTGGCCCTGGCCCTGTGGCTGAGCCGCTTCAAGCCAGTGGCCAGTTGAACAGCTCGCGGCGCGCACCCTCGGTGATGGCGACGATGCCCGGATGCTTGACCTTGCGCTCCACCGAGATGGCATAGAACGACTCGGTCACGGCGTCGGTCTGGCCGATCAGTTCGACACCGTATTGCCGGCACACCTCCTCGGCAATCACGCTGGGCGCGATGAATATGCCGCTGCCGGACTTGCCGAAGGCCTGCATGAGCGCGCTGTCGTCGAATTCACCGACGATCCGCGGCTGCAATTGCTGCTCGGCGAACCAGCGCAGCAGGCGGTTGCGCACCATGGTCTCCTGGCCGGGAATCAGCAACGGCGCGTGCTGCAGGCAGGCGGGGAAGGGCAGCGGCTGGCGCCCGGCCAGTTCCGGGGTGGCGAGGAAGCTGATGCCGCATTCGCCCAGTTTCTGGCTATAGCCTTTGATGTCCAGGTGGCCGGGCATCGGGCTGTCGGAAATCACCAGGTCCAGGCGCTGGATCGCCAGGTCGGCGAGCAGGCGCTCCAGCTTGTCTTCGCGGCAACTGATGCGCAGCGGTTCGGCTAGTTCCATGGTCGGGGCGATCAACCGGTAGACAATGGACTTGGGCACCACATCGGCTACTCCGACGCGGAACAGCACCTGCTGCTCGTTGGGTTGCGCGCGCAGCATGGCTTCCAGCTCGCCTCCGATCTGGAACATCTGCTCGGCGTAGGACAACGCCTGGCGCCCGGTTTCCGTCAGCTCCAGCTGGCGCCCGACCCGCTGGAACAGCTCGATGCCATAGGTCTGCTCGAGCAGGCTGATCTGCCCGCTGATGGTCTGTGGCGTCAGGTTCAGCTGTTCGCAGGCGCGCACGATACTGCCGGTGCGGGCCACGACCCAGAAGTAATGGAGCTGGCGGTAATTGAGCATGTGAGGTGCCGATTCGGAAAAACCGAAGTATAACCGCTGAAAATACGAATTTTTCTGAAGTTTTCCGCTCTCTAGAATGCCTCCCATTGCGGCGCCACGTTTCGCGCGCCGACGCCATTGCAGTGAGGACGACATGCTCTATCTCAAATCCATTGGTACACCGCTGGTGCTGGTCATGGCCCTGTTCGCCCTGGGTGGCTGCGAGCAGGCTGAAAAATCCGCCCAGCAGATGCTCAACCAGGCGGCCGAATCGGCCAAGCAGGCCATCGACAAGACCAACGAAGCGGCCCAGCAGGCGCTGAGCGAAGCCACCGGTTCGGAAAAAACCGACAAGGAAGACAGCAAGGACGCCGACGGCCAGAAAATCTGATCTATTTTTTCAATAACCCCCTCTCAGGACCTGATACATGGAATACCTGCTGGAACTCGCTGCAAGCCCGACCGCCTGGGTCGCCCTGGCCACCCTGGTGGCGATGGAGATCGTCCTTGGTATCGACAACCTCATCTTCATTTCCATCCTGACCAACAAGCTGCCAGTGGAGTACCGCTCCAAGGCCCGCCGCATCGGCATCTCCATGGCCCTGGTGATGCGTCTGGCGCTGCTGAGCACCGTGGCCTGGATCGTGCAGCTCACCGAGCCGGTGATCGACATCCTCGGCAAGAGCTTCTCGTGGAAGGACATGATCCTGATCGCCGGCGGCCTGTTCCTGCTGTGGAAAGCCACCAAGGAAATCCATGAAAGCGTGGATCCCCGGGCCAAGGAAGAATCGGCAGCCTCGTCTACCATTACCCTGGGCTTTGCAGCGGCCATCGGTCAGATCCTGTTGCTGGACATCGTCTTCTCCATCGACAGCATCATCACGGCCGTGGGCATGACCGAACACCTGCCGATCATGATCATCGCGGTAATCAGTGCCGTAATCGTGATGCTGGTAGCCGCCGACCCGCTGGCCAAGTTCATCAACGACAACCCGACCGTGGTGATGCTGGCACTGGGCTTCCTGATCATGATCGGCATGACCCTGATCGCCGAAGGTTTCGGTGCCCATGTGCCGAAAGGCTACGTGTATGCAGCGATGGCGTTCTCTACCGCGATCGAGGTGCTCAACATCATGTCGCGCAGGGCTCGTCAGCGCCGTGAGGCCAGCGAGGTTTGATCAACCGGATCTGTTGCGTGCTGTAGTTTGGGGGCTCCTTCGGGAGCCCCTTTTTTATGGCAGGCGGCTGGCGGATCAGTGCGCGTTGGCGTGACGACGGCCAGCCCGGCGATGGGCTGGTGCGGCCGGCCTGGTCGCTGCATGCGGATCCTGGTGGTGCAAATGGTGGCGGCGGGCGATGCGCAGTACACCCCACAACATGGCAGCGGCTACGCTCAGCCAGGCTGCGATCAACATGAAGATAGCCATGGTCAGGCTCATGGGTGCCTCCTTCTTCAGTACAGGCGGGACCTGTAACTCAGACACCTGATAAGTCTAGACGGTCAGTTATTTCAGGCTATTGACCGAAGGTCCAAGTGCTAGACCGCTTTGTTCCAAGCCCGGCGCGGGCTATACCGTTGCCGTCCGTCGGCCTATGATCGGCCCTTTGACCCTGTCGAGCGAGGACCCATGCCGATCCTTTCCATTGCCCCGCGCCGCCTGATGCTGGCCTTTCTCCTGGCCGCCGGCCTGGCCGGGTGTGCCAGCCAGCCGTCTTCCGAGCTCAGGCAATTGCCCCAGCGGGTCGAGCTGAGTTCCGTACCGTTCTTCCGTGGCAACGCCGACCAGAGTGCACCGATGGCGCTGGCTGCGTTGCTGTCGCAGCAGGGCGTGCGCGTGACGCCGGGGTTGCTGGGCCTGCCGAAACAAGCCGAAAAGCTCCAGGCCGGGGTTGAGACCACGGCGCGTCAGTACGGCATGCTGGTCTATCCGCTGGATCACAGCCTGGCCGCGCTGCTGAGCCAGGTCGCCGCGGGCTATCCGGTGCTGGTGCGTTTCCAGGAGGGCTCGGCCTTCTGGAGCGAGCCGCGCTACGGGCTGCTGGTGGGCTTCGATCGGTATAAGCAACGGGTATTGCTGCGTGCGGGCAATAGCCGCCGGCTGTTGATGGACTTCGATGCGTTCGAGTCGGCGTGGAAGAAAGAGGGCAGTTGGGCGGTGCTGGTCCAGCAGCCAAGGCAGTTGCCGGCCGCGGTGGATCGGCAGCGCTGGTTGAAGGCGGCCAATGATCTGGCCCAGGCGGGGCAGGAGCAGGCGGCGCGGCAGGCGGTCGAGGCGATCGGGCGCTGAGCCTTGTGTTGCTCTTGAGGGCCCTATCGCTGGCAAGCCAGCTCCCACAGTGTTGGGAGCTGGCTTGCCAGCGATAGGGCCGGGACTGACAGCAGGGATAAACCTGCTGCCAGCAGCAATTAAACCCCCAGGCGATCCCGCAGGCTGTAGTACCAGGCGCCGATCGCACTGAACGGCACGCGGAACATCTGGCCACCCGGGAACGGGTAGTGCGGCAGCTCGGCAAAGGCATCGAAACGCTCGGCCTGGCCACGCAGCGCCTCGGCCAGTACCTTGCCGGCCAGGTGGGTGTAGGTCACGCCGTGGCCGCTGCAGCCTTGCGAGTAGTAGATGTTGTCGCCAATCCGGCCAACCTGCGGCAGGCGCGACAGGGTCAGGAGGAAGTTGCCGGTCCAGGCGAAGTCGATCTTCACGTCCTTCAACTGCGGGAAGGCCTTGAGCATCTTCGGCCGGATGATCGCTTCGATGTTCGCCGGGTCACGCGCGCCGTAGACCACACCGCCGCCGAAGATCAGGCGCTTGTCGCTGGTCAGGCGGTAGTAGTCGAGCAGGTAGTTGCAGTCCTCGACGCAGTAGTCCTGCGGCAGCAGGGTACGCGCCAGTTCGTCGCTCAGCGGTTCGGTGGTGATCACCTGGGTGCCGCAGGGCATGGACTTGGCCGCCAGCTCCGGAACCAGGCCACCGAGGTAGGCGTTGCCGGCGACGATGATGAACTTGGCCCGCACGCGGCCGTTTGGCGTATGCACCACCGGGTTGGCGCCGCGCTCGATGCGCACGGCTGGGGATTGTTCGTAGATCTTGCCGCCCAGGGATTCCACGGCGGCGGCTTCGCCCAGCGCCAGGTTCAGCGGGTGGATATGACCGCCGCTCATGTCCAGCATGCCGCCGACATAGTTATCGCAGGCCACCACTTCGCGGATGCGCTTCTGGTCCATCAGTTCCAGCTGGGTGTGGCCGAAGCGTTCCCACAGTCGCTTCTGCGATTCCAGATGGCCCATCTGCTTGCTGGTCAGGGCGGCGAATACGCCACCGTCCTTCAGGTCGCATTGGATGTTGTACTTGGCGACGCGCTCGCGAATGATGCGCCCGCCTTCGAAGGCCATCTGCCCCAGCAGTTGCGCCTGGCGCGGGCCGACGGTGCGTTCGATGACATCGATGTCGCGGCTGTAGCTGTTGACGATCTGCCCGCCGTTGCGGCCAGACGCACCGAAGCCGACCTTGGCGGCTTCCAGTACGGTGACGCTGAACCCGTTCTCCAGCAGGAACAGGGCGCTGGACAGGCCGGTGTAGCCGGCACCGATCACGCAGACATCGGTCTGCACTTCTTCCTGCAGGGCGGGGCGCTGGGGTACCGGATTGGCCGAGGCGGCGTAATAGGATTGTGGGTAGGCGATGGTGGCCATGCGCGGTGAACCTCTAAACGATGACTTTGTAGTTGTGTGTTTTGTATTTTTTACGGATGCGCCAATCCTATCAACAATAATAAACACCCGCCAGCCGGGCTGACGAAATCCCCTAAAGCCGGCCCAAGCCTCAAGCGTAAGTAAAAAATTTCTATTATTCAGTGGTTTAGGCGAAAAAAAGGTTGACACACCTTGTCGAAAGCGTAGAATGCCGCCTCACAGCAGGCACATAGCTCAGTTGGTTAGAGCACCACCTTGACATGGTGGGGGTCGTTGGTTCGAGTCCAATTGTGCCTACCAAGCATCACCGCTCCTGTTGGCGGTCAAGCAGAAAGGGCGATCCGAGAGGGTCGCCCTTTCTGTTTTCGCTGTGTCTGCCCGAACCGTCCCGGCTTTACGCGGCCCGCTCAACCCACGCATGATCGCTCCACTCGAAGACTGCGGATTCGTCAGCCTTCGCGTCTGGCTCGACGACCACCGGCCCGAAGCGGACCTGAACAGAGGCGCAGTAACAGGCGCGCATCGCTACATCCGCCGGCCCGGGCACAGCCTCCAGGCCCTTCTTCTCCCAGTTGGCGACCGTCTGCACATCGACGCGCAGCAGGGCTGCCAGTTCGCTCTGGACCAGGCCCTGCTCCTTTCTCAGGAAGCGAAACTGATGCCCGGACATCGGCGTGGTCTGGCCGAGAATGTCTACTGCAATGGCCCGGTGCAGGCCATCGATGTCTTCGATGACCACACCACCCCCATACGAGGTTTCCACCATCTTGTAGCCATTCTTCAGGAAGATCCCGTTCAGGCCGCAGCCGGTATATTCGTACATCTCAAATCTCCCAGACGGTAATGGCGAAAAGCTCGCCAGGGATTGCGACCGGCTTTACAGCCGCTACGACGCAGACGATATCCCGTGGCGCCGGTTCGCTCATGCGGAACTCGAAGCTCTGGTGTCCTGCGTTGTAGAACGGTCCGCGGACGATGGATCCACGACGCAGGCAGGACAGTACCTCGACCGTCGACACCCCGCGCTGCTCCATTCGCTGCAGGCAATGCCCCGTGAACACGACCCTGGCCGAATCCCTGGCCAATGCGTGAACGAATTCCTCGAGCTGTTGCTTCGTCCATAAAGGCTGACGGCTCATTTCGGTTACCTATAATTTTTATAGGTTACTCTATGGTAATGCGCAACCTGGGTTCGTCAATTGGTAGCTGATTGATGGCCAATGTTCTTCGCAGAAGGGATGAGCATCGACCGCCGACGAGACTCAGGCGAAACGATTTCCCTGGGCAAGCGCTGTGCTGGATCAAAAAGTAACCAGGGACCGGGCGGCCTGTGTTGAGTTTTCCTTGTCTGCCGCCACGCGCTTTTTGAAGTCGCTGATTCTTTTGCAGATTTTCTTCAATCTTGCAGTTGACAGCCTCAGCCAAGTGCGTAGAATGCCGCCCCACAGCAGGCACATAGCTCAGTTGGTTAGAGCACCACCTTGACATGGTGGGGGTCGTTGGTTCGAGTCCAATTGTGCCTACCAAACATCACCGCTCCTGTTGGCGGTACAGCGAAAAGGGCGATCCGAAAGGGTCGCCCTTTTTGCTTTTCGCGTTTCGGACGCGACGCGAATCGTCGTCGGCCATTTCGATAATCTGTCTGACGAAGCGTGAAGCAAGGAGAGAAGGATGACGGGGTTCGACCTGCGAATACTGCGCGACGCACGCCATGTACTGGTTTTTACCGGCGCCGGCGTTTCGGCGCGCAGTGGCATTCCGACCTTTCGCGATGCCTTGGGCGGCTTGTGGAGCCGCTACGACCCGGCCAGCCTAGCCACCGCCGACGCCTTTCGCCAGGATCCGGCGCTGGTCTGGGGCTGGTATCAATGGCGGCGGGCCCAGGTGTTGGCCGCCAGGCCCAATCCGGCGCATCTTGCAATCGCCGAACTGGCTCGCCGGGTCCCGCGCCTGACCCTGGTGACCCAGAATGTCGATGACCTGCACGAGCGTGCAGGGTCCCAGGAGGTAATCCATCTGCACGGCAGCCTGCATGCGCCGCGCTGTTTTGCCTGTGCCCGGGCCTACGCCGGCAGCGATGCCGAGCCGGCACGGGTCGAGGAGGGCGAGCGCATCGAGCCGCCTCGTTGCCTGCGTTGCAATGGCAGGATCCGTCCCGGCGTGGTCTGGTTCGGCGAGGCATTGCCTGAGCGGCCCTGGCGCGAGGCGCTGGCCGCCGCGAGGGCGTGCGATCTGCTGCTGGTGGTCGGCACTTCCGGCTTGGTGATGCCTGCTGCGCAGCTTCCCCAGGTGGCCCGACAGAACGGTGCCAAGGTGGTGCATGTCAATCTCGACGCGGAGCCGGCGGACGGGGCAACGACCTTCACCCTGGCAGGTGACGCGGCAGAGATCCTGCCGCGCCTGCTTCTGCAAATGGCTGATGATCAGGCCGGCCCGTAGGCCGCCGCTGCTCGTTGCAGGGTCCCGGCAATCTGCTGGCGCAGGGCGGGTGGCTCGTGCACCACCAAGGCATCGCCCAGCGACAGGATCCACCAGTGCAGTTGCCAGGTATTGGTCACCGTAGCGCTCAGGTGGAAACCGTCCTCGACTTCCTCCAACTGCATGTCGCTGCTCAGTGGCGTTTCGCGGATCAGCCGGGCCTGGTGCTCGCTGACCCATGCCTGCAAGCGGATCTTCTCTGGTTTGCCGAACTGCAGGGCATCGCTGTCGAGGTAGGCCTGCAGTTCGAAGGAATCCAGGCCCCGGCAGGATGAATCGAGCAAGACGGCGTTGCGGAACCGGTGCACGGCGAACTGGCGGACATCGGTATAGGGCTCGGCGGTGGCGATCAGGTAGGTGATCAGGCCGCGCTGCACGATTGCCAGTGGATTGAGGGTCAGTTCGCTGAGCTTGTCGTTATGTGCTGAATAATACTGGCACTGCACCTGCCGTTCGCTGATCAATGCCTGCTGCAGCGGCTCGAGGATTCGTGCCTGGACCTGGGGTGCCTGCAGATTGAAATCCGGCCGCACGCTGGCCACCTTGTCCGGCCAGCGTGCGGCCGGATTACCGTCGCCCAGGCCCTTGAGCTTGGCCCGGGCGTGTTCGAAGCGTGGTTCCAGCACGCTCAGCATGCTCCCCGGCAAGAGTGGGCGAACCGCATCCTCGACCAGGGCGAGGCTGACCGCTTCGGTCAGGGTGATGCCTTGCAGTTCCACATTAACGCCCGGCTTCCAGTACCAGCCGAAGGGCGTACCGCCATCGTTGCATTGCAAGGGAAAGACTACCGAGAGGTCGCGCAGGTCTCGTTCGATACTGCGCCGGCTGATGCTGTAGCCGGCGGCGGTGAGGCGCGCCAGCAATTCGCTGACGGTGATGCCGGGCGGGCGTTTGGGCAGTTGCTGCAGCAGTTCCCATTGTCGATTGAGGGCGCTGTGGGTCTTGGCGGAAGGCACCTGGATCATCCTTGTGGGGTCGGGGCTGGCCTTTGGCTAGCAATCAAGCGGGCGAGTTTCTGCCGATCCGCAGCCCCTCGCAAGCATTAGTTGGTCCAGGCGGCGAAGCCGATCGGGCGTTGCCGGGCCGCGGGCTTCAGCTGGCATTCGGCAAGCAGTGCACTGGCCAGCCCGGCGGCGCTGGCAAAGGGTTTGAAGCGCGCACGGCGGGCGACCAGGGCGAAATCTCCCGGCGTCAGGCAGGTTTCGCTGAGCAGGCCCTGCACGGCGCGGCCACCGGCATCCTTCAGGCCAAGGGCTTTCAGGTGTGCAGCGAACAGGTTGCGGATCTGCGTCGGGTTCAGATAGCCGAAATGTACCTTGAGATCGAAGCGGCGCAGCGAGGCTTCATCGAGGTCGGACATCAGGTTGGTCGAGGCGATGAACAGCCCGCTGTAGCTTTCCATTTGCGTGAGCATTTCGTTCACAGCGGTGATTTCCCAACTCTGCCGGGCCTTGCGTCGGTCCCTGAGAAAACTGTCGACCTCGTCCAGCAGCAACACCGCGTCCTCCTGGCGGGCCCGTTCAAAGGCATCGGCCAGGTTCTTCTCGGTGCTGCCGACGTAGGGCGAGACCAGGTCGGATACGCGCTTGACCATCAGCGGCTTGCCCAGCTCGCGGGCCAGCCAGTGGCCGAGTGCGGTCTTGCCGGTGCCCGGTGGCCCGTAGAAACACAGACGGGCCTGGGAGTGGGCCTGCAGGCCGCTGACCAGGCCGTCGAGTGCCAGGTCGGTGTTGATCCACTGTGGCGAATAGAAGGGCGGCAAGCCTTGCTCGTCGGGCTGCAGCCGCTCGAAACCCTGGGCCTTCAGGGTGCTGTCGACGATGCTGCGAACGGCGTTGTCCAACGGTTTTCCGGCGCGTTGGGCGAGGCTGCGTCCCACCCGTATCGCCCGCTCCAGCACGGCCGGGGTCATCTGTTCATGGCTGCAAAGGTGCTCGACCAATTCATCGCCCAGCTTGCCGCCGCTGCATTCACGCAACAGCTTGCGACGTTGCGCCAAAGGCGGATTGGGCACTTCGATGACCAGGTCGAAACGACGGACATGCGCGGCGTCCATCGCTTCGATGCTGTTGCTCAACCAGAAGCAGGGCAGGGCGTTTTCTTCCAGCATGCGGTTGATCCAGCCCTTCTGCGAGCGGCTGCCGGCTTCGGGGCTGGCGTGGTGGAAGATGTCCTCGATTTCGTCGAGTACCAGCAGCGCCCTCTGCGAGCGCAGCACGCTGTCGGCCGCCCGCAGCGAGCACAGGCGCTGACGGGCCTGGACCGGGTCGCCGTGCTTGTCGGTGCAGGCCACCTCGTACAGCACGCAGCCGAGGTTCCTTGAGATCAGCCGGCTCAATTGGGTCTTGCCGGTGCCGGGAGGGCCGTAGAGCAGGATGTTGACCCCGGGGCGCCGCTGGGCCAGGGACTTTTCCAGATAGCGTTCGGCAATGCCCAGCGAGTGCTTCAGATGGCTGTAGTGCTCGGCGTTCAGGTTCCCCGGCGGGCTGGGGCGGAAGGCGTAGGCGAACAGCTCCAGGGGCTGGCCCTGGCTGAAACGCAGCAGGCCGGGCAGCTCGGTATTGCTGATCGACAGCATCGAACTCAGGGCCATTGCTGCACGGTTGACGGTGCCCAGCTCGAGCAGGCCGCTGCGCATCAGGGTGCTGCTACGTGCCAGGCAGGCTTCCACGGTGGGCAGGTCAAGCCCGAGCAGGACCGACAGCACTTTCATGGTCCGATTGATGCCCAGCAGGCTCAGTTGGTCGGTAGCGTCGCTCAGGGTCGGGTCGCAGAACATCAGTACGCAGAAGCCGAGGATGCGCAACTCGGCCTCGTTCAGCCCCAGCAACCCGGCCAACGCCGCCAGGTTGTTGCCCAGTCGGTCCGGGTAGGTTGGTTGCGGGTGCTCCGCGTGGAAGGCGCGCGCGTTCCTGCGCAGGGCTGCCAGCACCCGGACCGTATCGAAGGTGTCGCCCTCGACCCATTTCTGCAGGCCCAGCTCATGGGCCAACTCGTCGTCGTTGAAACCGTGGCGAGTGATGAAGTTGCGGTGTCCGCCCAGTTCCAGCAGCAGTTGGTAGCTCCATCTCAGGGACAACGGGCAGGTATCGGCGACGCGCAGGCTGGTGCGGCCGAGGGGGCTGAAACAGATCGCCATATCGACTTCTCCTGAGGCTGTGGGCGCGCAGGATGGGCCAGGGGATGGTCACAATGTGTCGTCAGGGAGATGGACGGGATGAGGCGGGTTACGGCGGGCGCAGATTGCTTCTCGGAAGGAAAAGAGGAACGGCCCACGATCGAGCCGCTCGCAAAGGGAAATCAGGGGACGCGGATCAACTCGACGCCACTCTGCACCAGCTCGAAGCGATCTTCGCCCAGGTGGTTGACCCGATCGCCGATAGCCAGGCGGTAGGTGGTAATCGGTAACGAGGCGGCACTTCCATCGGCCTGCAGGGTGGCTTCCTGAAACTCATGCACGGGATAGATGCGTCCTTCGGCGTCCCTGGCATGAAATTGCCCGACCAGTACTGCTGTCATTTCGGTTATGACCTCTGAAAAAAATGATCTGCGTGGTTCATAGACCGTACCGGTCCGTAGGAAGTTTTGTAGGACCAGGAAAAAAACCTCCCGCCACTCGTCCATCATCTATAACTGTCTATTCCCTAATTCACGCAGATGGTGGTGCTCATGAGTCAGGTTTATACGGTTGCGGTGCTGGTCGGCAGCCTGCGCAAGGCGTCCTTGAATCGCAAAGTGGCCCAGGCCCTGGGTGAGCTTGCGCCGTCGAGCCTGAAGCTTAAGATCGTCGAGATCGGCGAGCTGCCGTTGTACAACGAAGATATCGACGTTGATCCGCCGGCGGCGTACAAGGCTTTCCGCGAGCAGATCAAGGACACCCAAGGGCTGCTGTTCGTCACCCCGGAGTACAACCGCTCGGTGCCGGGGGCCTTGAAGAACGCCATCGACGTCGGGTCGCGGCCTTACGGGCAGAGCGTGTTCAGCGGCAAGCCGGGAGCGGTGATCAGCGTGTCGCCGGGGGCGGTGGGCGGGTTCGGTGCCAACCATCATCTGCGCCAGTCCCTGGTGTTCCTCGATGTGCCGTGCATGCAGCAACCGGAGGCCTATGTGGGCGGCGCGGGGAGCCTGTTCGACGAGCAGGGGAAACTGTCGGAGAAGTCGCGGCCGTTCCTGCAGGGGTTCATCGACAGTTATGCCAAGTGGGTGGCCAGACACCAGGGCTGAGTGTTCGGGGCCGCCAGGCTGGCACTGCACGCTTGAATCTGGCGTAAGATGCCGGTACCGGCATGACCCAAGGCGAACCCCTGTTGAACACGGCGAAAGACACCATCTCCATGCAATTGGTGCGCGAAGCACTGCTGCAAAGCTGCCCGCCGGGGGTTGCCACCGCCGAGGTGCTGGGCCGGGTCGATATCGACCCGGCCCGGCTCGATCAGCCCGATGCCCGCGTCCCGGCCAGCGCCTATGCCCGGCTCTGGCGCTTGCTGGCGCGACGCTGCAACGACGAATTCTTCTGCATGGACCCGCGCGGACTGCGCAGCGGCAGCCTGGCCTTCATCTGTCGCTCGTCCATGGCCCAGCCCACGGTGGGCGCCGCGCTGGCCTCGGCCCTGGAATTCCTGACCCTGACATTCGAACACCTGCAGCCGGTGCTGGTGCGCCAGCAGAGCCTGGCCGAGATCGTGATCGGCGAGCCGCAGCAGGAGGCGCGCCGGCCCTTCACCTATTTCACCTTCTGGATGATCGTGCACGGCGTGGCCTGCTGGCTGGCCGGGCGGCGCATCCCGATCCTGGCCATCGAGCTGCGCTGCGCCGAACCGGATTTCTGCGATGACTACCGGGTGATGTTCTCGCAGAACCTGCAGTTTTCGCGACCGCGCACGCGGATGATCTTCGCCGCCGATTGCCTTGACCTGCCGGTCAAGCGCAATGGCGAGGAATTGCAGCGGTTCCTGGCCCAGGCGCCCGGCAATATCCTGGTCAAGTACCGCGATCCGGACAGCCTGGCGCGGCGCATCAAGGACGACCTGCGCCAGCGCCCGGCTGCGCAGTGGCCGGAAACCGAAACCCTGGCCCGGCACCTGTGCATCTCCGCCTCGACACTGCGCCGCCGGCTGGCCGAAGAAGGTCAGACCTACCAGGCACTCAAGGACAGTGTGCGCAAGGAACTGGCGATCGGCTGGCTGGCGCAACCGAACCTGGGCTTTGCCGAGATTGCCGAACGCCTGGGCTTTGCCGATGTGAGCTCTTTCCACAAGGCCTTCCGCAAGTGGTCCGGGAGCAGTCCCGGGCATTACCGGACGCTGGTACTGGCCAGTTCCTGAAGGGGCCTGCTTCCTTTGGCGATCAGCCGGCGTCCAGGGCCTGTTCGGTGAAAGTCCGTGCCTGCTCGTGCAGGGCGTTTTCACGCTCCATGCCGAGCTGGTTCATGCGCTGCAGATAATCGCCTTCCGGCATCTGCGTCCGGGCTTCGCACAGGCGTTCGAGGCTGTCCCAGAAACGTGCCTCTATACGTCGGAAGTCCGACCCGTGTCGCTCGCGCAGATGCTCGAGCCAGAAATCCTGGCGGGCGATGAAGTCGGCCAGCGCGGGACTGGCCTCGGCAGTCTCCACCGCCGTCCTGGCTTGGGCGAGGTCAAGGTCGGACAATGCGGCCATGTCGCCGAACTGCATGTGCCGGGGCTGTCCGGGCAATTGCAGGACCTCGGCCAGGCGCACGCGCAAGGCCAGGCTGATTTCCACTTCGTCCACCAGTTCGCCCGCCAGGTGCCGCTGCGCAATCAACTGCAAGGCGTGCTTTTCCAGGCGATCCAGGCGGAACAGGCGGCGGGCGAAGGCGAGCAGCGCCGTCCCATGCTCGGTCTCGGGCACCCTGGCGGCAGCCAGGCTGACCTGCAGACGTACATCGAGCACGCTAAAGCTCGATGACACACTGTCCACGCACGTGGTCGGTGCATTGGCCAGCTCGAACAACGACTCGCGCAAGGCGGTGTTTTCCACCGCGGCGGCGATCATCTGCCATACGCGCTGTTGTAGATGCTCCGGCGCCAGGCGGTACTCGGCGGTGTCCAGCAGGTCGCCGATCAAGCTGAAGAATGCTGTCGAACCCGGCTCGGCGCGCAGGCTCTGCCATTGTCCGGCACGCTCGCGCATGAGGTCATCGTGCATGCCGGCCAGCCACTGTTCGCAGACCTCATCGCTGGTGCTCTGTTCCAGGCCCGCCCTGTCCATCTCGCCAAGCCCCACAAGCGCTCGCGCACCTCGGGATGCAACGGATTGTCGAACAGCACGGTAGCGCTGCGGATGCGCGCGGATGCAGAGAAGAACGCCTCCGGCAACTGCTCCAGCTGGTTGCCGCGCAGATCTGCAAGTTCCAGGAAGGCCCGGTTGACCAGGCCCCCTGGCAGGGCCGCGATACCCGTACCGCGCAGGCTCAGGCGTCGCAGGCGTAGCAGGGGACTGACGTCGGGGCTGCGACCGAGTGGATTGCGATCCAGGCTCAGCACCTCCAGGCGGTTCAGTCCGGACAGCGTAGCCTGGCTGGAGTCGTCCATGCAGATCTGGTTGCCGTCCAGATACAGCTCCTGCAACTCGGTCATGCTCGCCAGCGCCGGCGGGATCCGCTCACAGGTGTTGTGTCCGAGGTCAAGCCAGCGCAATCGGGTGAAGCTACGCAGGAAGCCGTTTACCGCGATACCCTGCCTGGCGCCGGAGAGGTTGAGCTCCAGCACATGGGAGAAGTCCACTGCTTCCGGCAGTTCCGGCAGGTCGCCGCCGAGGGAGCGTGCCAGGTCCAGTCGATAACCGATGATGCGGCCTTCCATATCCGTTACCGATGAGGTTTGCCGGCACCAGCCGCGGCGAATTTCGTCGGCCACCCGGCGCCGCGCGCCGCGGGCCAGCAACGGGGCGCCCTGCGTCCAGCGGGCCAGTGCCTGGTCGAGGTTGCGCAGGTTTTCCTGACCGCGCAACAGAGCGCCCATGGGATCGCCGTCCAGTTGCTGGATCTGCTCCAGCCAGACTCTGGCCTCCAGTTCGCTGAACCCGGGATACAGGCTGCGCACCATGCTGGTGAGAGTGGTACTGCCGGGACGTCCCCGACCGCTGAGTGGGTAGCCGCGGCGCCCGTCTGCCAGGCGTTGCGGCGCGCGGAAGTAAACCGGTGGTCGACTGATGCCGAGCAGGCCGGGCAAGCGCTCGCGGTCGATGTCGGCTTGCTGCCGCAGGAGGATGAGCATGGCCGTGGCATCGTTGCACCCCAGGGCTGCGCGTTGCTGGGCCCCAAGCCCGTCCACCAGGGCCTGGAACAGGCTGCCGCTGGCCTGGCCCAATGCCGCTCCGCCGGTTTCGTAGGCGCGGAATTGCCCGTCCCTGCCCACCAGAACCCGGACCTCATAAGCCTCGGCCAGGGGCAGGACCCGTTCTATGACAGGACCATCGAAGCTGTTTTCGCGCAGTTCGAAGCTCAGCCCGCGGGGCCACTGCGGCAAGCTGCGGAACAGGGAAAACACCATGCGCACCGTATCGCTGCCACAACGGCTGTCCAGATACAGTCCTTCCAGCGCCTGCAGAACGCGTACCTCGCGCATGGCCTGGCGGGCTTTTTCCTGAAGCTCCAGGGGCAGGCGCTGCTCGGCATGCAACTCGCCGGTATCCGCCAGCAAGGCTTCTATGAAACGCTCGGGCAGCCCGGGGAACAGTTGCTGCACGCGCAGGCCTGTGGCGTCCAGGGTAGGAGCGGTCTGCCGCGCCAGCTGTTCGAACAGTGCTGGCCGCAACGCCTGTGCATCGGCTGTCCAGGCCAGGCGCTCGTCGTCGACGGTGGGGGAGGCGGGCTGCAGCTCCCGGGCGGCGGCACAAAGGCCGGCATCCAGCCGGTCAATCGGGGTGCCGTCGTCGAGCTGTTCGAAGAAGTCGGCGATGCGCGCATCCAGGCTGAAGTCGGCCAGGACCTGGACCAGTTCCACCGGCATGGGCCGACGCTCTACAAGCAACCCGCGCAGGCTTGCCTCGTCATGGCCGCAGATCGCCGCAACCTGTTCGCAGGCCACTGGGCTCAGGCCGTCGGTACGTGGCCCGAAGCGACGCAACAGTGCAGCGCGGCCCTGCCATTGCAACGGGTCCTCGCCGCTCTGCCACCAGGCGCCGTCGCCGTTGCCGGTCAGTTCCGGGGTCCAGGCCCCGCGGCGCGATGGGTGGACGATGCGCCAGCGTGCCTCGGCCGTGGGCCGTCGCACTTCGAGCAGTTGCTCGCCGTTGCGCCACCAATGGCGTCCCTGCACCCGCACCAGGCCATCGGCATCGGCGGGTTGCTGCAGGGCCAGAGGTGCCTGGTGGTTGGAGCGCTGCGCCGACCAAAGCACCCGCCTGCCATCGCTACGGACCACAGGCAGCAGAACATCGACGAACGCGCTGCGCTTGAGCTGGCGCGCGACCATGCCCACTCCTGCACCGACCAGCGCGGTGATCGCCAGATTGCCGACCACGCCGAACAAATGGTCTAGCGCCTCCTGGCGTTGGCCGTGGCTCCAGTCGACCACGCCCTCGTAGGTTTCCGAAAGCACGTCCTTGATCAGCCCCGCCAGCATCAGTTCGCCGATCCCCGGGATAAACGAGGCGAGCAGGCTGCCCACATTCGCGCCGACGGACTTGAGCGCTTCCATGCGCTGGCGATGCAGTGCCTGGTCGATCGCAGCGGTAGGTACCAGCAGTTGCGCGGCATCCGAGCGGATTCTGGCGATCTGTTGTCGCGCCAGCCATTCGAAAGGCGCAGGTCCGGTCGCCAGGCTTCGCACCTGCAACGTTGGTAATGCTGCCAACAGGCTGGACTGCAGCATGCCGAGGAAGCTCAGACGGTCGTCCCGTTGCAGTTGTCGACTGATGAACTCGGCGTAATCCGCATTGCGCAGACAGGAAGCCAGGTCGTCATTGAGCGCGGCCAGCGATACGCACTGGCGTATTGCCCGGTCGGGGTCGTTGGCCAGGTACAGCAGTACCTGACCGGCGAGCTTCGGATGGCTGGCGGATGCCTGCAACAACAGTGCGCCGTGCACGTCGAAGCCGAGCAGTTGCAGATGCCCGATGCTGGCGTCACTGGCCGGGCGATCATTGGCCAGCTCCAGCAGCAATTGCTCGGCGTCGGCATCGATCTCGCCCTTGAGCAAGGCACAGCGGGCATGGGCAGCCAGGGCCGCGCGCTTGTCGTCGCTCAGCAGCTTGATGATCTGCTGGCGCTGCAGCGGATCTTCGGGCTCCAGGACCTCACGCAAATGCTGTTGGTATTGCCCGCCCAGGTCCAGCTTGCGGCATCGCGCCGCGACTTCGGCTGGCGCGCAAGCCAGCAGCCTGCCGTCCTCAACGATGCCGGTGCCCGGGTAATGGGCCCGGGCTGCGCCTCATCCTGCTCGAAATTGCCCAGCAGACGGCTCCACAGGTCTCTGTCCACCGGGTAGTAGTGGAATGATGGCAAATCCACATCGGTGATGCGGAACACCGGCATCTTCACGCTCAGGCGGATATCGCGCCACACCGACCTGGCCGGCTGCGGTGTGCAACCAAGCCCGCGCAGCATCTCGAGCAACCGTGGCTCGGCGAAGTGCTTCGGGGCCTGGATGCGCCCGAGCAATTCGCCGACCCGGGCCTGAAGGTGGTGGTGGCTGGACAGGCTTTCGCGCAAGGCGTCGAGCTGTTCGATGGAGGCGCGTTTCAGCCATTCGGGACTTTTGGCGGCGATGAAGCGGTCGAGGGCGTGGGCATCGGTGAGCGGGGGCGTGTCGTTCATGGGAGGCTCCTGGGTTTCAAAGCCGGGAGCCTAGAGGGATAAGGTCAGTCGCTGTCAGCGGGAACACGCCCCTCCGGGAAAAGCCTGCAGGCACGCCGTGATGCATTTCCATCTATTCGCTGGCAAGCGTCCGTTCCTAGCCTGCGGCTCTTCAACCCGAGGAGCCTTGCCCATGAGTGAACTTACGCCGCCCCCGCCAATTGCAGCCGTCCAGCCCGACCTGGATGACGGTACGGAAATCAATCGGTTCATTTGTACTATTGCACCGCACTGGATCAAGTCCGCCACAGCGGAGCAACTTGATCATTTGCATGCGAGTCTTTCCCGATACCACTCCAGCCATGTGGCAATCGAGCAGTTGTTGTCTGCAATCGAACCGGCGGACACATTTGCAGTGTCACACTACGGCGCTCTTTTCAACGAGTTGCTCGGTCGGGATATCGATATTGCAAAGAGCGAATGGCTGGAGTTCGGGCTGCATGTGGAACAGCCACCAGTACGAATTACTGATGTCGATCTTCCAGGGTTTCGCCGGTATTCGAAATCGCAGGACCTCTTGCGTCGCCTGCTACAGGGTTTTGAAACTGCACAATGTGATGATTCGTTCTATTACCCGGGCTCCGGCGTGGTCGAGAACGGCGAACTCTTGCCGCTCGAACCGGAGCGGGTCGCTGCTCGCTGTCGTCAGGCAGATATCGGAAAACGCTATCTGGAACACATAGACGGTGTCATTTATCCCGTCGATCCCGATTCGCGATATCAACGGCTGGCGCTGTTATCCGGTGCTCAGCGCGACCTGTTCTTCGCCAACGCCTATTGCAGTTACCTGCAAGGCGAGCTGGATGAACACGCATTGAAGATGTGCCTGGACGTTGACTCGGGGTCACTGGGTTACGGGGAACTCCCGTGCGCTGTGTTTCTGTCGATGTCTTCGGCGTCCTGTTGGCCAATGCGCTGGTGTTCGAGGCCATAGGGGAACCCTTGTCTGGCGCTGTGCGCTGGTACAAGTCAGGCCTGGTACGGCAGGTGATTCTTTACTTGCCAGGGGATCGGCTACGGCCCTTCCGTCAATATGCATCGTGGTATGCACTGAGACATGCCTTGGGCGAGCAGTTGGCCGAGCCGGAATACCGACGGTGGTTCATTGGCCAGTTCCAGCGCGATCGTCAGTTGGATATAGCTGAAAGATTATCGGCGCAGGGCGCCACGCCCGAATTGGAAATCACTACCCGGGGCGTCGGCAGCAAGCTCTTCGATATTTTGGCGACGAGGCAAATATGGCGCATCAAGGCCGACGCCGCCGCCCTCATCGTCCCCGTTGCACTGCTAGACGACGCGGCCTATCGAAAAAAGGCAGAGCAACTGGAAAGTGCGGGCCTGGGGGCGTTGCAGCTATTGGGCTCGTTCATCCCTGGTGTGGGGGAGTTGATGCTGGTCGCGACGGTGAAAGACTTGCTGAGCCAAGTGTATGAAGGTGTGGAAGACTGGACCCATGGTGAGTGCACGCAAGCGCTGGATCATTTCATGGGGGCGCTGCGCACTGTTGCGGTTTCTGCGATCACCGGGGCGGCCGTTCATATCGTTGCCAGGCAACTTCCGGTCGGGCATTTGCAACATCTGATTCCTGTCATACGCCGGGATAATGTTCGGCGTCTATGGGCCAATCAAGCTGAACGGGCCGGTTCATCCAATTTCTTGCTCAATAGCAATGAACAAGAGGGTTGGTGGCGTTCCGAGGTGCATCCGCTGGAGTGGACCGGTGCCGCTCGAATGCTGTCGCGAGAGGACACTGACACCCAGGATCTGGGTGATGATCAGCTCAACGATCTGTTGAGGATTTCCGGGATTGACGAGTCCTATCTACGAGGTTGTCTCGTCGAGGAGCATTCGATCCCGGTGGAGTTGAGAGACTCGCTGGAGCGTTTTCAGGCCGACCGGCGAATAGACCGGTTACTGGACAACATTGCAGTGAGTGCAGAGCGGGCCCGTGAGTCCGATTCCGAGTTGTTCGAACGTGCTCGTCAGCTTTTAGAGCCATTGCCGGTTACGGTTGATGCCGTGTTTCAGAAGCGGCACCCGCTTTTCCAATCCCTGGTGAGCGAAACCAAGGGCGCCGCGGGCATGGGCCACGATGTTATGCGACGCGACTTTCCTGGTCTGCCGGATCGTTACGCCGACGTGCTCCTTGAACATATGAACGCTGCCGAACTGGAGCAACTGGAGTCGGGCTCGCGGATACCCTTGTCGACTGGGCAGCGTATTGTCCGGATGCTTCGCGGATTACGAGTGAAGCGGGCGCTCGAAGGTATCTACTTCAACAACTTTCATAATCCCGACAGTGTCCGGGTGATCTTTGCTGCCTGCAGCAATCTAGCCGAGTGGCCAAGAGAGTTGAGCCTGCACGTGAAGAGCGCGCCGGCGGCGAGCGGGGTGCTTTATTCCCAGTCGGGACAGTCGCCTGTGATTTCGATTCTCGTCCCGGAAGCAGGGCGAGTGCAGGTTGACAGAGGCACGCGCCTGGAGGCGTTCGACGATATTTACAAGGCGATCATCGATGTGTTGGGTACTGAACCTTGCAGCCGTTTGGGATGGAAAGACGGGAAACAGGCAAGACAACGTGTCACTGCAAAGGTGCTGGAGAAGCGGGAACTTGTATCAGGCTGGTTGAACCTCGCGCAGCAAACACCCGCTTTCCGGCCGGTTCTGCGGCTTGCCGACGGGCGCTTGGGGTATCCGCTCAGTGGAAGAGCACCGGCACGGATATCCCTGTTGGCGAGGATGGCGCGGTCTTTGTATCCGGGTTTCGATAATGACCAGATCCAGGCATTTCTTGATCAGACGGCTGCGCAGGGAGGAGACGTTTTCAGCCGGTTGCTGGATTACCAGGAGGACTATCGCCGGCTGGAGCAAGCGTTGCATGCCTGGCGAGAACAGGGGCAAGGTCTTGGAAAGCTGAAGCGCTCATGGATCATCAGGAAAATAAAGCGTTGCTGGCGAAGGCAAACCACGGCGATCCGTGATCATGGGGGGCGGATCCTTGGCTATTCCTTGAAGATCGACTCTCGGGAGTTCGATGGGCTGGGTGAGTTTCCCGAGGTCGACTTTTCCCATGTCATCGACCTGCGGATTCACAATGCACGGCTTTCCGATAACGCGGATCGGTTCCTCTCGTGTTTCAAATCGCTCAAGGTCCTTGTACTGGAGAGATGTGGCCTTGAACGAGTCCCGGCGGCCTTGCGTACCATGCGCAAATTGAAAGTGTTGAGCATGAGGCGCAACACGTTCGTATTGCAACCGGAGGAAAAGCAGATCATAGGTTCACTGAATGGACTGCAGACGCTAGACCTGACCGGGATCGATCTGAGCGTGGGACTGGACTTGCATGGGCTGACGGCGTTGGGGGTGATCCGGCTGCGTGATTGCAAATTGGGTGTGGTGCCGGAAAGCCTGATTAGCTTGCCGTTCCTAGAGTTTGCCGATCTGCGCGGAAATGGTATCCGGAGGATGCCGGGAGGTGAGAGTGGACTGTTGCCGAGAATCCAGAATGCCTTGTTGCTGAGTGATCAGGATAACGTGGGCCTGGATCATTGGTTCTATACCGCCCAGGATCAATTCCTGCGTTCTCTGGATGACACCCTTCGAGCATGCCTGAAGCCGTTCAAGGGGCAGGAAAGGTCGGATCGGGTCACGCTATGGAACAGCGTCGCGATGGAAGAGGGGGCGCGCGATTTCTTCGAAATTATCGCCAGGTTGAAGGACACGACTGACTTCAAGAATGCGCATTCCGATCTGTGCGGCCGTATCTGGTCCATGCTCACGAGCATGCACGAAGATACAGGTTTGCGCGAAGCCCTGTTCAACGTCGCCGCCCAGCCCGTCAGGTGCATTGACAGTGTTGCGAACGTATTCAGTGACCTCGAAGTAAGATGTCTGGTCTATCAAATCGGTTCTGCCGGAGGCGGGATACCCAAGCGTTTGGACATCACCCGACTCGTCCGTGGACTGTTTCGACTCGAGCAGCTTCAGAACATCGCCCGTGCCGATATGGTTGAACGATCACGTAGCGGCAAGGAGGTCGATGAAATCGAAATCAGCCTCGCCTATCGGATGGCGTTGAAAGAGCAGTTGCACCTGCCTGGCCAACCCGTGACTACAAAGTTCTCGGACCTGGTCAAATTGACCCCGGTGCAGGTGCAGCATGCCATCGAGCAAGTAACGCAGGCTGAAGCGAGCAATCGGTTTCCCGCCTTCGTCAATAATCTTGATTTCTGGCGGGAGTATTTGCGTAAAGAGTTCCCCGCACGATTCGAGCAGGTGGAGGATATCTACTGGCGAGAGCTGGAGCAGCTCGGCGCGCAGCAGTCGGTTCTGGCTGAAGGTGTTTACCTGCAAAAAATGAAAGAGCTGGGAAACCGGCGAGAAGAGCATTTGCGCAGGCTGGAAAGCGAGTTGACGGATAACGTGCTCTATTGAGGTCGATGTACCCGGTGGTTGCCACCGGGTACGCTGCGGTCGGTTCCTGTCACGCTGGCGGACTAACAATGTTCAATAGTTCGTCGTGGGCCGCGGGTTCGTCATCTTCGTGCAAACGCGTGACGGACTTGCCACTGGTCAGCACTTTCGAGGCTAACGATCCGGGGAGAAGGGACTGGGATTTCACCAGGACATTGCTCATGACGCCCGCCGCATCATAGACGCTTTTCCTTTCCAGTAATGGGCCGTAGGCCGCAAGGGTTGCAGGGTCTACCAGATAACAGCCGGAACCGGAGCCGGTCGACCTGACCATCAACTGGTATAACGAACGGTTTTCGGTCCCGCCGGCGGAGGGTGCGAGTAATGAGACGAATCGTTGTCTTAGAAGAGCAACTCCGCTTTGGCAGTACCAACCGGCGGATGACGACCTGAACCGTCGATACTGCTTGAGCAACTCTCGCTGGGAAATTTTGTAGCCTTTGGAGGATGCCAGGCTGACAAGCTTGATGCTGCTGATGAATCCCGAGGCTGGGTTCAAGGCCTCCAGCGTCGATCTCAAGGACACTTCAGCGAGCGTGGAGGGCTTGATGCTTCTGGAACCGGTGAGCAGCTTCGAGAGGTTTTTCGAAAAGGGAATGGCCAATAATATGGCTTCGGCATAAAGCCAGAAGGCGGCCGATGAAAAGTTATTGGGATCAAAGGCGGGTTTGGAGTTGATCAGTGATCGGATGTTCTCGACGAAAGGAACGAGGATATCCACGGTGTTGCTCAAGAGACCTTTTTTCCGGTCTTTTTCAAGCGAGGTTTCTCCCCAGGATAGTTGTTTCAATGTCTCTTTATCGCCCAGCAGCAGGTTATTGACCAGGGCATCAGTGATCGGGATGAACGGGGAACTGTCGTCGCCAGGCCCTTGCTGTGCGAGCGATGTGTGAACCAGGGGCTCGACAATCAGCGAAGACGAAGCGCCGGCATTGGGGCTGGTGCCCATAAGATACGCATGCCAGTCCACGGGAAGTGGTGTCCCTTCCCTGACCCAGATAGTAGCTGCACCCTTGGCGGTTCGGACCCTTCGTTCGACGAGCCTGCCGCCCACGGGGATCTGGACTTCTGCGGGCAAGGCCAGGCAAAGTCCTTGCAACGGGAGAAGCTGGAAATAAACCGTGGTTTTATGCTCCTTGATTTTCAACAGCACTCCGAATCGCCCCCTGAGGCAATTGGTCAGTCTGGGAGACTCCTGCTGGGCTTCAAGTTCCGGTACAGCGGTGCGCAGTGTGAAAATCTCGAAGTCACGCCGTTTGATAGCATTGATCATACGTTCCGGGAGTTGAAATAGCGCTTCCTCGGTTAGAACGCTGTACGCAGTCGATAGCGTTCTTGTGTAGTCATCGAACTTTTGTTCGAAAAGAGCATTCACATCTGCCAGCTCTGCGGCGCGTTTCTTGATTTGGTTATAGGCATCTTTTCGCAGGTTGTTGGCCTGCTTCAGCTCGGCGGAGTATTGACCAAGCGGCGGTTCGGCAACTGCCAGGGACCAGTCCTCAATGATTTCAGTTAGCGCTTCCGAGGCATAGACTTCATGAAACGGGTAGGCATGAATGGTTTCATGGCTCTGGTAGAGGCAGATGTTGGAAGTGTTCCATTCCTCCGTAGCGAAGACCCCGGGGTATCGAGGGAACACTCTTTGAATTTCCGCTCTGACAATCGACATGCGGTCGGGAATTTGACGTTTGACATCCACGAGTGCCTGCTTGACTTGAATTTTGCGCTCTTCGAATGCGGTGAGGGCATCCTTGGCCAACTGCTCGTCCAGGCTCGATTCTGAAAAAGAGACCTTTCCTTTACGGAACTTTGTCCAGAGCAAGGCAGGCAGCCATTGTTGCTGGATAATAAATTTTTCGGTCTCGCTGTCGGCAGGCTCCATGCGTAGTTCATCGGCGAGTGACAGAAGCTCGTTCGTGGTTTTATCTTGCGATGAGCCAGCTGCCAATGCTTCCGCCAGATAGACAGAGCTGACGTACTCTGTTGTGATCAAGAGGCCGCCGTGCTTGATGGAGCTGTCGCAGGTCAACAGTTCGGGCGCAATTCGGTTGGCCACGAACAGGCATATCATGTCGACGGCTTCAGCCGAAAGGTGGCCGAGGCTACGCACATGGTTTTTGAAATCGATATAAATATCTGAATAGGATTTGCCGTTATTTTGCTCTTTGTTCATATAGTAGCCAAGGAGCTTTTTGTTGACCTTGCTGGAGGGAGGGTCAAGATCAAGCAAAAGCGCATGGATGAGCAGGCTTGCATTTGCTACAACGGAGCCGGGGCGTCTGGAACTGCTGTACCAGTGCAGTGACTTGAGTATTCGCTCCGTCAATGTGTATGCCGCGGTGCTCGAAATCATCTTGTACAGAAAATAGAGCCATCTGTCGGTGTCTCTCCATGACAGGTTGTCTTCTCCAAGTATCTGGTTGCCGAGAAACTCAAAAAGCGTAGTGGCGCAATTGTTTTTTTTTAGGAAACTGGATACCACATTCCTGAGGGTGACATTTTCATCCTGATTCAAGAGTTTACTGGCGTCGATGAAGTCGCGTCTGAGGCCACAACCCACTCGTCCAATTTGCGTTTCAATAGCCTTGAGCAAGGCATCGGGCGGCGTGCTTGGAAGTGTTTGTAAGTAATACCCAGCAGCTTCCTGTAAGCCAATCTTCCCGTCACTGCACAGGGAGAGGCTGGATGAGGAAGCGGACTTCAAGCTTTCCAACGCGTCCTTCTGCATATTGTCGTTCAATGATGAACCGTCGAATGACCAGTCGAGATCATGGGAATGCTTTATTGTAAACGCCCCGGATTCATCATCTACACTGCAGTAAAAGAACGATGCGCCAGGCGCATTGGCCGGCGATAGTTTCGGGAGCAGGGTAAGGAAATCCTTCAGTGCTTGTGAGGTCTTCTTTGCCAGCAGCGTACCGGTGGACGGGCGGTAACGATAACTTGCAGTGTCCTTGACGGTCGGCAAAAGAGTACGGATTTCTTCCAGGTCGCGCTTTTCACCGAGGTAATAAGACGAGGCAGAAAGTTCGTCATGTTGCTGTAGCAAAGCGTTGATGATAGCCAGTGTTTCCCATTTCGTTAACCTGCTTTGCTCAAGTGAAAACGGCGATGTTCCCGTGTGAGGCTGTCTGTAGTGAAATACAAGCGCTGAGTAAAGGGATGGGCGTGGACGGAGGGTTACAGTATGCATCCTGTTCGCTAGGCGGATCAGAAGTTTTAGCTGCTTTTTCAATGATTCGTCATTGAAGTCTTTCGGAAGAAAGGTCGTTCTTCTGCTCTTGTTATCGATTTCCGACAGGGAGATTGAGCCTTTCGTAATCAACAGGCTGTTGATCGACAGGTTCCAGAGTCTTGTCAGGCGCCAGAAGTCGGGGGTGCGGTACAGGCCGAACAGTATAAGCTGGGCGCGTTCCCATTCCTTCTGAAGTTGCGAATTTGAGGGCCGTCGAAGTCAAGTTTCATCAGATCGGCCCGGGTGGCCTGGTTGTTGTCATAGACGGACCACAGGGCATCGACAAGGTGCTTGGATATCTCCGGTGGCAGGGTCCGATGGACAGGCGAGTTGAGGCGGTAAGTGTTTTTAGTTTTTTTTCTCCCCGCGTGAGCTGCTGCTTCAGCTGTGTTTCCAGCTGCTCCAGGGATTCATCGGTCCCCCAACCTGGAAGATGTATGGGATGAGCGATCGAATAGTAGTCTAGGAGACTGGAAAGTCGCATCGTGCCATCCGAAGAAAGGTCCGTATGGAGTTGCCTCGATAGCGTTCTGAGTGTGCCGATAATTTCCGATAGCGAGTGACTCGATAGCTGGGCGCCAGGTATCTCCAGTGGCGGGTTGTTATCAACGCGGGCTGCCTGCAAATTACCGTCGCTTGAGAATGACAGACGCCACGGGTCCAGGTCGGAGCGTTGGCAAAAATCCTGGAGTTCCTGGCGGCCTGAGAGCTTCAACAATGCCTGTCGTGCGAGCCTCAGGTTGTGTCCCAACTGCGAGCATGGTGAGGGCCTGAGCCGGGGGTCAAGCTCAGCAACATAGCGGATGGTCTTTTTTTTCAGATCATCGATCGAGTGAAGCGCAATCATCAGGTCAGGCTTTTCTCGGACCGGGTCTACAGGGTCGCTGGCGTCGACGACAAGTTCTGCCACTTTCTCCTCGAGTGACACTATCGCTCGGGATAGGTCAGCACGGGTGCGTAGTGCGATAACGGTGCCGCCCAAATAGCAGGTAATGGCGTTGGCGAGCGCAAGCTCGGAGTGGTAAGGATGAAGATCCTGAAGCGTACTGGTTGCCTCTATCAGGGCGCTAATACATTGCTTGGTTGTCTGGCTCTCTAGAAGGCTGTGTTGTGCGTCCTGAAGCATTCTGATGTCTTTGGTAGAAGAAACACCAGACAGTGCGCCTTTCGTTATATACAGTTTGCCAGGGGGTATGTCTTCCTTGTAGAGCACCTGCAGAAAGTCATCACGCCTCAAAAGCTCAAGGGCCATTGTATTGAGGGATCTGATTCTATGATGCAGTAACGAATTTTCTGTTGGTTGAAAAGGAGTGTCTGCGAGTTCGTGTGCTGGTGCCTGGCCCTTCATGGTCCATGCTCGCCATAGACAATCTATTATGGCGATCAGGTCTTTTATATCGCTAGCGTTGGTGTTTTTTCTGGTGTCGTTGAAGGTAATATTCGGCATCGTTCAGACCTCTTTATCCGAAAGTTTGAATACGATGCGGGATCTTATGCATAGGGCCACGCTCCGCTAGTTGGAAAATCTTCCGGCGCTGGTTTGAATATCCTCTGTAGATCCTGTTGTTAGGCTCTGTACGAAAAGCCCAGGCAAGGCAGGCCAGCGCACGAGTGGCCAAACCAGTCATTCACATTGACAGCTTTGACCATTGCCGCGCTGTGGCACCGGGGCGACTATTTCCAGACCTTCGAATTCCTTCCAAAAACAACAATGGGGAGTCTGGCGAATGCGTGAGTACAGCGCGGCAGTACGTTCTTTCAATTACCAGCAGACAGCCCGGGCGGCACTGGCAGGCAGTCTCGAGGCGCTCAACGCCTGCGTCGAGTGCTGCGACCGGCACGCCGATGGCGAGGCCGTCGCGCTGTACTGGGAGGGCCGCGACGGCCAGAGCGCCAGCTACCGTTTCGATGAATTGCGCGACCAGGCGGCGCGCTTCGCCAGCGTCCTCCAGGCCCAGGGCGTCGGCCCTGGCGATCGGGTCGCCGGGCTGCTGCCGCGCACCGTCGAGTTGCTGGTTACCGTACTGGCCACCTGGTGCCTGGGTGCGGTCTACCAGCCCCTGTTCACCGCGTTCGGACCCAAGGCGGTCGAACACCGCCTGCATGCGTCGGGGGCCAGGGTGGTGGTCACCGATGCGAACAACCGGGCCAAGCTGGACGAAGTCGAGCAGTGTCCCGCCATCATCTGCGTCAATGCCGCCCAGGGCAGTGGCGATGTGGATTTCCACGCTGCGCTGAATGCCACCACCCAGGCTTGCGACCCGGTATTGCTGCCCGGCGAAGCGCCGTTCCTGCTGATGTTCACCTCCGGCACCACCGGGCCGGCCAAGCCACTGGAAGTGCCGCTGCGCGCCATCGTTGCCTTCCAGGGTTATATGCGCGATGCCATCGACCTGCGTCCCGAGGACGCCTTCTGGAACCTTGCCGATCCGGGCTGGGCCTATGGCCTGTACTACGCGGTCACCGGGCCGTTGTCCCTGGGCCATGCCACGACATTCTTCGACGGGCCGTTCAGCGTCGAGAGCACCTGCCGGGTGATCGACAAATACCGCATTACCAACCTCGCCGGTTCGCCCACCGCCTATCGCATGCTGATCGCCGCCGGCGCGGCCTTCTCCGCGCCGATCAAGGGGCGCCTGCGGGTGGTCAGCAGCGCCGGCGAGCCGCTCAATCCGGAGGTGATCCGCTGGTTCCGCGACGAGTTGGAGGTAACCATTCATGACCACTACGGCCAGACCGAACTGGGCATGGTGCTGTGCAACCACCACGGCCTGGAACACAACGTTCATCCGGGATCGGCCGGTTATGCCGTGCCCGGTCACCGCATCGTCGTGCTTGGCGAGCAGCACGAGGAACTGCCGGCCGGCCAGCCGGGCATCCTCGCCGTGGATCGCGAGCAGTCGCCGCTGTGCTGGTTCGCTGGCTACCACGGCTTGCCGACCAAGGCCTTCGTCGGCAAGTACTACCTCAGCGGCGACACCGTCGAGCTGAACCCGGATGGCAGCATCAGCTTTGTCGGGCGCAGCGACGACGTGATCACCACCTCGGGCTATCGGGTCGGCCCCTTCGACGTCGAGAGCGCCTTGATCGAGCATCCGGCGGTGATCGAAGCGGCGGTGATCGGCAAGCCCGATCCGGAGCGCACCGAACTGATCAAGGCCTTCGTCGTACTCGGCGCCGGCCAGCAGGGTAGCGAAGAACTGGCCGAAGCCCTGCGCCAGCACGTACGCAAGCGCCTCTACGCCCACGCCTATCCCCGTGAAATCGAATTCGTCAGCGAGCTGCCCAAGACCCCGAGCGGCAAGCTGCAGCGTTTCATCCTGCGCAGCCAGGAAATCGCCCTTCAACAAGCGGCGCAACAAGCCCACAAGGCCAGCGCCTGAGGAAAGCCAAGCATGCAAATCGCCAATCACAACTTCATCGTCACCGGCGCCGCCTCCGGGCTGGGTGCGGCCACCGCTGAAATGCTCATCCAGGCCGGCGCCCGGGTAATGCTGGTGGACCTCAATGCCGAGGCCGTCGCCGCCAGGGCCGCCAGCCTTGGCGAGCAGGCCCGGCATGCGGTAGCCGATATCAGCCAGGAAGGCGCGGCCAAGGCCGCCGTGGATGCTGCGCTCGCCGCCTTCGGCAGCCTGCACGGGCTGGTCAACTGCGCCGGGATCGTCGGTGCCGAGAAAGTCCTGGGCCGCAACGGTCCCCATGGCCTGGACAGCTTCGCCCGGGTCATCAACGTCAACCTGATCGGCAGCTTCAACATGCTGCGCCTGGCAGCGGCGGCCATGGCCGAAGGCGCGCCGTCGGAGGAGGGCGAGCGCGGGGTGATCATCAACACTGCATCCATCGCCGCCTTCGACGGCCAGATCGGCCAGGCCGCCTATGCCGCCTCCAAAGGCGCCGTCGCCAGCCTGACCCTGCCTGCCGCGCGGGAACTGGCGCGCTTCGGCATCCGTGTGATGACCATTGCCCCGGGCATCTTCGAAACCCCGATGATGGCCGGGATGACCGAGGAGGTCCGTGCCTCGCTGTCCGCCGGGGTACCGTTCCCGCCCCGCCTGGGCCGCCCGGCCGAGTACGCTGCGCTGGCCCGCCACATCATTGAAAACAGCATGCTCAACGGCGAGACCATCCGTCTCGACGGCGCTCTGCGCATGGCTGCGAAATAAGGAGTCGAACATGAACCAGGATCCGATCGTCATCGTCAGCGCCGTGCGCACCCCGATGGGTGGCCTGCAGGGCGACCTCAAGAGCCTGACCGCGCCGCAATTGGGCGCCGCGGCGATCCGCGCCGCCGTCGAGCGTGCCGGCATCCAGCCCGGCAGCGTCGAGCAGGTGCTGTTCGGCTGCGTACTGCCTGCCGGCCTTGGCCAGGCCCCGGCGCGTCAAGCGGCACTGGGTGCCGGGCTGGACAAGGGCACCACCTGCACCACCTTGAACAAGATGTGCGGCTCCGGCATGCAGGCGGCGATCATGGCCCACGACCTGCTGCTGGCCGGCAGCGCCGAGGTGGTTGTCGCCGGCGGCATGGAAAGCATGTCCAACGCCCCGTACCTGCTGGACAAGGCCCGCAGCGGTTATCGCATGGGCCACGGCAGGATCATCGACCATATGTTCCTCGACGGTCTCGAAGATGCCTACGACAAGGGTCGCCTGATGGGCACCTTCGCCGAGGACTGTGCCGAGGCCAACGACTTCAGCCGCCAGGCACAGGACGATTTCGCCATCGCCTCCCTGACCCGCGCCCAGCAGGCGATCAAGGACGGCAGTTTCGCCGCGGAGATCGTTCCGGTAGAGGTCACGGTGGGCAAGGACAAGGTGCTGATCAGCGATGACGAGCAGCCGCCCAAGGCGCGCCTGGACAAGATCGCGCAACTCAAGCCGGCGTTCCGCGACGGGGCACCGTGACCGCGGCCAACTCCAGCTCGATCTCCGACGGCGCCGCGGCGCTGGTGCTGATGCGCCGTTCCCGCGCCGAGGCGCTGGGCCTCAAGCCGCTGGCGGTCATCCATGGTCACGCCGCCTTCGCCGACACGCCGTCGCTTTACCCCACCGCGCCGATCGGTGCTATCGAGAAGCTGCTCGCACGCACCGGCTGGGACGTGGGCGATGTCGATCTGTTCGAGATCAACGAAGCCTTTGCCGTGGTGACCCTGGTTGCGATGAAGACGCTCGGGCTGCCACACGAGAAGGTCAACGTCCACGGCGGTGCCTGCGCCCTTGGCCATCCGATCGGCGCGTCCGGCGCGCGGATCCTGGTGACCTTGCTGTCCGCCCTGCGCCAGAAAGGCAAGCGCCGCGGTGTGGCGGCGATCTGCATCGGTGGTGGCGAGGCCACGGCCATGGCTGTCGAGATCCTGGACTGAGGTGCGCCATGCTGGTTAACGACGAGCAACAACAGATCGCCGATGCTGCCCGGCAGTTCGCCCAGGAGCGCCTGCGGCCATTCGCCGAGCAATGGAGCCGCGAGCATCGTTTTCCGAAGGAGGCGATGGCCGAGATGGCCGACATGGGCTTCTTCGGCATGCTGGTGCCGGAGCAGTGGGGCGGTTGCGATACCGGCTACCTGTCCTACGCCATGGCCCTGGAGGAAGTCGCCGCCGGTGACGGCGCCTGCTCCACCATCATGAGCGTGCACAACTCGGTGGGCTGCGTGCCGATCCTCAAGTTCGGCAACGAGCAGCAGAAGCAGCGGTTCCTCACTCCGCTGGCGAGCGGTGCCATGCTCGGCGCCTTCGCCCTTACCGAACCCCAGGCCGGCTCGGATGCCAGCAGCCTGAAGACCCGCGCCCGTCGCGACGGCGACCACTACGTGATCAACGGCTGCAAGCAGTTCATCACCTCCGGCAGCAATGCCGGGCTGGTGATCGTCTTTGCCGTTACCGATCCGGCCGCGGGCAAGCGCGGGATCACCGCCTTCCTGGTTCCCACCGACAGCCCCGGCTACCAGGTCGCGAGGGTCGAGGACAAGCTCGGCCAGCACGCGTCGGACACCTGCCAGATTGTCTTCGACGAGGTGCGGGTGCCGTTGGCCAATCGCCTGGGCGAGGAGGGCGAAGGCTACAAGATCGCCCTGGCCAACCTGGAGGGCGGTCGCATCGGCATTGCCGCGCAGTCGGTGGGCATGGCCCGCGCCGCTTTCGAGGTGGCCCGGGACTATGCCCGCGAGCGCGAGAGCTTCGGCAAGCCGCTGATCGAGCACCAGGCCGTGGCCTTCCGCCTGGCCGACATGGCCACCCGGATTGCCGTGGCGCGGCAGATGGTGCATCACGCGGCCGCCCTGCGCGATGCCGGTCGGGCGGCGCTGGTCGAAGCGTCCATGGCCAAGCTTTTCGCCTCGGAAATGGCCGAAAAGGTCTGTTCGGATGCCTTGCAGACCCTCGGCGGATATGGCTATCTGAGCGACTTTCCGCTGGAGCGGATCTACCGCGATGTGCGGGTCTGCCAGATCTACGAAGGCACCAGCGACATTCAGCGCATGGTGATTGCGCGCAATCTTTGAAGGGAGCAGCTCATGACATTCGAAACCATCCTCGTCGAAACCCGTGGCAAGGTCGGCCTGATTACCCTGAACCGGCCCCAGGCGCTGAACGCCCTGAACCGCCAGATCATCGGCGAGCTGAACCAGGCGCTGGACGCCTACGAGGCCGATGCCAATATCGGTTGCATCGTCCTCACCGGCTCGGCCAAGGCCTTTGCCGCCGGCGCCGACATCAAGGAAATGGCCGAGCTGACCTACCCGCAGATCTACCTCGACGACCTGTTCAGCGACAGTGACCGCGTGGCCAACCGGCGCAAGCCGATCATCGCGGCGGTGTCCGGCTTTGCCCTGGGTGGCGGCTGCGAACTGGCGCTGATGTGCGACTTCATCCTTGCCGCCGACAACGCCAAGTTCGGCCAACCGGAGATCAACCTCGGCGTGCTGCCGGGCATGGGCGGCACCCAGCGCCTGACCCGCGCAGTAGGCAAGGCCAAGGCCATGGAACTGTGCCTGACCGGCCGCCTGATGGGCGCCGAGGAAGCCGAGCGGGCTGGCGTGGTGGCGCGGATCGTGCCCCAGGCCGAGCTGCTGGACGAAGCGCTGAAAGTGGCGGCGGTGATTGCCAGCAAGTCGGTACCGGTGTCGATGATGGTCAAGGAGTCGGTGAACCGCGCCTTCGAAGTAAGCCTGTCGGAAGGCGTGCGCTTCGAGCGCCGGGTATTCCACGCGGCGTTCGCCACCGAGGACCAGAAGGAAGGCATGGCGGCGTTCATTGCCAAGCGTGAGGCGCAGTTCAAGGACCGTTGATTTCCGCTGAAAGTACCGGCGATGAGGTCGGCACTGCCAACGTTGTTGTCAGATAGGGCCTCATCGCTGGCAAGCCAGCTCCCAGGGATAGCGCATGTGGGAGCTGGCTTGCCAGCGATGAGGCCATCAGCCGCAACCACCCAAGCAAGATCTACCACCGTCATGCCAATGCATACGATTGAAATGCTGCTTCCCTCCAGCCCAAGGAAGCGCACCCATGACCCCAACCCCATCACCCCTCGGCCAACTGGCCCTGAACTCCCCCCTCTGCGGCCCCATCGCCCAGCGTTTCGCCCGGCGTCCCTCGCTGCGTGACGTGGCCTGGTGCCTGATCTTCGAGCAGGCCTACCTGCGCGGATTCGCCGAGCCCGACCCCTCGGCGCTGTTGTTGTACCGGACAGATGCCAAGGGCAGCGAACAGGTCGAGGACCTGGCCGATGTTCTGATCGAGTGCTTCTGCACTGGCGCCTTGCTCAGCCTCGACGCCGACAGCGATTACCTGAGCTTCTACAAGGGCGCGGAAACCCCGTTCCGCAGCAAGGTCGAAGTTGCCGATATCCAGGCGCTGATCAACGAAAGCGCGCGGTACCTGCTGTCCACTTACCAACAGGCGCTGTACGAGTACTGGAACTTCAGCCGCGACGGCGAGGGGAGTCCGTTGTTGTGGATGGCTGGCCATCTGCAGCAGCAATGCCAGGAAGTCGTAGAGGAACTGTTCCGCAATGGTGGCCTGGACAGCCTTGAGGCAGCGACCGCAAGGACCATCGTCAACTTCCCGCGAGCGCAGGACCGGGCGCTATTGCACAACCTGGTCGAAGTGAAAATCAGCCTGCTCGCGCAGGTTCTGTGCGTCGAACAGGGCCTGGATCCGGAACTGGCCAGTGCGATCCTGCTGGAGCGCGAAGTCAGCCAGTTGCAGCGCAAGATGGCCCTGGTTTTCAGCCTGAGCGGATCCATCTATCGCTTCGAGTCGCGTACGGCCCTGCGTGGCTCGCTGGTCAATCGCTGTCCTGACAGAAAAGGGCCGCAGGTTTTGCACCAGTACACGGCACCTGGCTCGGTGTTCGTGTCCCAGGCCCTGCTGTTGCGCGAGCAGCAGCAGGATCTTGTCGCCGCATTGGCACACCTGCCGGCGCTGCCGGGCATGAGTGCCGGCCAGTCGCTGCAACTGCGTCTGGATGAAGCCAGCTCGCTGCTCGGCATCTGCCAGGCCAACCAGCGCGAGATGCGCCAGCGCTTGCGCCTGCAATTGCCGGACTGGCTGGCCAAGGCCAGCGAGGATCAGCGCCGTGATTACGCCGGGCGCCTGCTGCGCATGGCATGGCTGCGGCAGGATGAGGAGGAAAAATCCTTCCTCGACGGCGTGCCCGACGCTTTCGATTTCGCCCGCCAGCAGTTGCATGACGCCATGCTCACTGACCATCCCCATGATCCGTTACCGGATCTGGATGACCTGGAACTGGTCAACAGGCAGGTGACCGGGGCCGCTGGCGGCAGTGGTGGCAGCGTGGTGCCCCAGGGCGAGGAAAAGATCGTGCGGCTGACGCCGATGCAGTTCGCCCTGGCCAACCTGGCGGTGTTGCAGGCCGGCACCGTGAGCCTGCACAGCCTCAGTGGGGCGAAGTTGCCGCAGTGGCTGACGGTGGATTATCTCAAGGGCCTGGTGACGCGCCTGGATGTGGGAGGACACTATCCCGAGCTGCTGCAGCGTGTCTTGCTCGACGATGCCGACGAGCGCAGGCCGCGCCAGCAACGCTTTATCCAGCAGATCTGCGAGCAAATGCCACTGCTAGCGCTGGAAACCCGTCTGCGTGATCCGGCATCGCTCAGCGCGCAGAGCGTCAAGCGGGTGGACAGCCTGTTCCGGCCCGAACTGCCGTCCGCGGCCCAGGTGGCGCTGCGGCCGCTGTCGTTCATCGCTCGTTCCGGTGCCACGCCTGATGTCGCTGCCAATGCCTGGCTGATCGAGGCGCCGACCATCGGCGAAGGCCCTTGCCTGTTGTATCGCCCCTTGCACCGTGAGCCGTTGCGCGAGTACGCCAGCCGCGCGGAGTTCTTCAAGGCCCTGTGCGCAGCGGGAGCCCTGCAGGACGACATTCTCGAGCGTCTGGCGCCGGCGCGCCGAGCGGTCTACGCCCATGGCGGTTTTGCCGAACCGCACATCGTGCGCTTCTTCCCTGGTGACGAGTTCTCCATCATCAGCGTGCCGGCGCTGGCCAAGCTGGGCGAGGCGGCGCTGCACGGCAATGTCCCTGAGCAGCTGTATCAATCCTGCGCCCAGGAACTGATTGCCCGGGCGCAGCGGGAAACCCTGTCTACCAGCGAAAGTCGCTGGCTGGGCTACCAGGAGCTGGGCTGGCTGATGCTGAACACCATTTTGCCGTTCTTCAATGGGCCACTGGTCAAGGCGGCCTGGATGCTGCCGCTGTTTTCCAGCCTGCGTGGGGTACTGGCGCAGGACAAGAGCGCCGGCCAGCCCGGTGACCTGCAGCAATTGCTCCTGAGCCTGGCGTTGCTGCTGCTGCTGCCGGAAAGCGAACCCGGCCTGCCAGGCGACACCACGACAGCCCCGGACCGGGACAGCGAGGCGGTGAGCATCGAGCCGAGCAAGACCGAGCTGCCGCAGGCGCCCCGCTGGTCGCGTTTCGGCTGGGGAAGCACCGACCTGACCGTGGCCCAGCGCGAGGCACTGTCCGGTTTTCGCAGCGAGGTCAGTGTGGACGAGCTCGGTACGCCGATAGGGCCGGGACCCCATCATGGGCTTTATCAATACCAGCAGCAGTGGCTGGGCCTGATCGACGGGATGATCTATCGGTTGTCCTTCACCGAGGATGGGCCGCGCCTGATCGATGCCGCCGGCAAGCTCGGCCCCTGGGTTCGCAGCGACGCCGGTGGGAACTGGCGGCTGGACTTCGGCCTGCGCCTGCGCGGCGGCATGCCGGTCAACCGGCGCATCGCGCAACTGCGTGAGAGCAACCGCCAGCGCGCTGTCCAGCTCGAAGAGAACCACGCCCGCCTGCTCGGACAGCGGGTCAGCCTTTCCGAGCAGGTCCAGGCAGACCTGGACGAAGCGGCGCGCCAACAGTATCCGGCCAAGGAGCATCTGCAGGTCTATCACGACCATCTTGTCCAGCTTGACGCTGTGCTGGTGTCGTTCGACGACAATCTGCGCCAGTTGCAGCAGTTGAAGCCGCAGCCGGAATTCAAGCGCATGCATGCGCGCAACCTCTACGATCGTGCCGGCACCCAGGCGCAACTGGCCTATGTCCTGCACGCCCGGTTCAGCGACAACCACGCGATCATGCGGCAGATGCGCCCGGCAAGCTCGCCACAGGAAGAGCAATCGCCAGAACACGTGGAACAGCTCAAGCGCATGATGGAAGCGTGTCGCAAGTCCCAGGAGGAAGTCGATGGCATTCTTGCCTGTCATGCCGTGATCGTCGACATGCGCAAGCAACTGCGCGACATCCTGCCCGGCGGACCGCAATTGGCGGACCAAACCCACGATCTTCTGACCAGCGAGCCAAGCCTGCGGGCATGGACGTCGGTAGACCTGAGCCTGCGTGCCGCGACCATTCTCGATATCGAAAAAAGCAGCGACTACAAGGTGCTCTACCGTGGCCTGCTGGCGGCGCGGACCGGTCTGAGCATGCGCGATGAGCTGGATGTGAAAGGCGCCTTCAGCGAGTCCGAGGAGGTGGAGGTGCTCGATAGCGTGGTCAGTCGCCTCGGCCACGCCCTCGATACTTCCCGTCTGTATCAGACTTTGCCGCGAGGCGCCGGCGCAGCGCAATTACTCCAGGCATTCATCGACAGTCTGGAAAGACTGCATCGCGAGGCCCAGGCGGAACTGGCCGCGCGCCTGCAACTGCTGCCTGGTCGAAGTGAGGCCATGCCCAGGCCAACGCCAGTCAAGCGCAAACAGGTGCTGATCCGCACCCGCAACCGTGGCGTCGTGGTGGGATCGCGGCGCAAGGCCCAAGGCGACCGTCCGGAAACCGTGGTGGTGGTCGATCCTATCGACAACAGCGAGCTGGCCAGCTATGAGGAGAGTTCCGAGCCAGGTGTCTGGCAGCCTGTGGTGGAAACCCACAGCGAGCCGCCGGCACCGACCCCGGCCGGCCTGGCTACGCTGATCAAGCGCTCCACGCCGTTGCTCAACAATGCCGAGCGTTGTATCGCCAAGGTGCGCAGCCAGGCGAAGACTGCGGCCGTCGGTGTCGATATCGAGGACATCCTGATCCAGGAAGCGCGCCCGCTGGATGCCCTGGTCCAGCAGATACAGAATGCGCTTACCCGGGAAAACGCCACGGATGACTCTAGCAACGGCCTCGACGCCGCGCGCCAGTCCGCGGCGCTGACCGCCAAGGCGCAACTGATGCGTGACGAGGGCCGGCGCCTGCGGGTGGAGATCCTCAAGAAGCAGGCACCGACGGTGGGGCAGGTGGCCTGGCTGCTGGAGCAGCAGGAAATCAGCATTGCGCGGGAAGGCGAGCGGATCGCGCTGGCCAGGCGCAAGGGCTTTCGCCAAGACTACCTGCAGGAATTCGTGGTCAATGACAAGGACGGAAAGCCGCTGTGGTACGCGCATTTCCACTACGCCAGCGCCGATGCCCAGGTCGGTGACTTCACCGCGGCGCACCTGAAGACCCGCGAGCAGCGTTATGACCGTGGACCGCAGGTGGTGGCATCGCAGAGCAACCAGGCGATCATCGAGGTGTATCGCAGCCGGATCGACAAGAGCAGTGCGCAGAAGTTGTTCCTGAGCCTCTGAGCTTGACTCATCGCTGTCCCCGTAGGAGCGTGGCTTGTCGGGTCGCCGAACCGCCACGCTCCTACGACCAAATGACTAGCCCATCCCTGCCAAGTGCTGATTCGTTGCTCCGCCGCGCCTGACTAAGATCCAGTCACTGCCCGTCATCCACGGCGGGCGCCGCTCAGCAGAGGCCCTGAACCATGATCTACGCAGCTCCCGGCAGCCCGGATGCCATCGTTTCCTTCAAACCCCGCTACGGCAACTACATCGGCGGCGAGTTCGTCCAGCCGCTGAGCGGCCAATACTTCAGCAACACCTCGCCGGTCAACGGCCAACTGATTGCCGAATTCCCCCGCTCCAACGCCCAGGACATCGACAAGGCACTGGACGCTGCCCATGCCGCTGCCGACGCGTGGGGCCGCACCTCCGTACAGGACCGTTCCAACATCCTGTTGAAGATCGCCGACCGCATCGAACAGAACCTCGAAGTCCTGGCCCTGGCCGAGACCTGGGACAACGGCAAGGCCATCCGCGAAACCCTCAACGCCGATGTGCCCCTGGCTGCCGATCATTTCCGCTATTTCGCCGGTTGCATCCGCGCCCAGGAAGGCAGCGCCGCCGAGATCAACGACAACACCGCTGCCTATCACTTCCATGAGCCGCTGGGCGTGGTCGGGCAGATCATCCCGTGGAACTTCCCGCTGCTGATGGCTGCGTGGAAACTCGCCCCGGCCCTGGCCGCCGGCAACTGCATCGTGCTCAAGCCGGCCGAACAGACGCCGCTGTCGATCACCGTGTTCATCGAGCTGGTCGGCGACCTGTTGCCGCCAGGCGTGCTGAACATCGTCCAGGGCTTCGGTCGTGAAGCCGGCGAGGCCCTGGCCACCAGCAAGCGCATCGCCAAGATCGCCTTCACCGGTTCCACTCCGGTGGGCTCGCACATCATGAAATGCGCAGCGGAGAACATCATCCCGTCCACCGTCGAGCTGGGCGGCAAGTCGCCGAACATCTTCTTCGAAGACATCATGCAGGCCGAGCCGTCGTTCATCGAAAAGGCCGCCGAAGGCCTGGTCCTGGCCTTCTTCAACCAGGGCGAAGTGTGCACCTGCCCGTCCCGTGCGCTGGTCCAGGAATCCATCTACCCGCAGTTCATGCAGGAGGTGTTGAAGAAGGTGAAGCAGATCAAGCGCGGCAACCCGCTGGACACCGAAACCATGGTCGGCGCCCAGGCGTCCGAGCAGCAGTACGACAAGATCCTGTCCTACCTGCAGATCGCCCGCGACGAAGGCGCCGAGATCCTCACCGGCGGCAACGCCGAGCAGCTGGCCGGCGACCTGTCCAGCGGCTACTACATCCAGCCGACCCTGCTCAAGGGCCACAACGGCATGCGTGTGTTCCAGGAAGAGATCTTCGGCCCTGTGGTCGGCGTCACCACCTTCAAGGACGAAGCCGAAGCCCTGGCCATCGCCAACGATACCGAGTTCGGCCTCGGTGCCGGCGTCTGGACCCGCGACATCAACCGTGCCTACCGCATGGGCCGCGCAATCAAGGCCGGTCGCGTCTGGACCAACTGCTACCACCTGTACCCGGCCCATGCCGCGTTCGGTGGCTACAAGAAATCCGGTGTCGGTCGCGAGACCCATAAGATGATGCTCGACCACTACCAGCAGACCAAGAACCTGCTGGTCAGCTACGACGTCAACCCGCTGGGCTTCTTCTAAGCCCGACAAGCCAGGCTCCAAGCCACTGCGGTTGTGGCAAGACTGTTCCAAAGTAGTATTCGACCCGCACCGGAAACGGTGTATCACTAGACGCACCGCCAGCCTGCGGTGCCAGAAGAGGATGGACCTATGTGGAAAAAGCCTGCGTTCACTGATCTGCGTATCGGTTTCGAAGTGACCATGTACTTCGCTAACCGTTGATCCTCCTGGCGCCGGCCGGCTCTCGAGACGGCCGGCGCCGCCTTTGCCTTACCCTCTCTTTGCTTTAGGCTGGCGCTAACTTAAAAAAACAAGAAGGCGTTGCATGAGCCCGAATCTGAGCCAGTTGCGCAAGTTCGTCTCCCCCGAAATCATCTTTGGTGCCGGCTGCCGCCATCACGTCGCCAATTACGCACGGACCTTCGGCGCGCGCAAGGTGCTGCTGGTCAGCGACCCCGGCGTCATCGCCGCCGGCTGGGTCGCGGATGTCGAGGCCAGTCTGCAGGCCCAGGGCATCGATTACGTGCTGTATAGCCAGGTGTCGCCCAACCCGCGGGTGGAAGAGGTGATGGACGGCGCCGAGCGCTACCGCGCCGAGCAGTGCGACGTGATCGTCGCCGTTGGCGGCGGCAGCCCCATGGACTGCGCCAAGGGCATCGGTATCGTGGTCGCCCATGGCCGGCACATCCTCGAGTTCGAAGGGGTCGACACCATCCGCGTGCCCAGCCCGCCGTTGATCCTGATCCCGACCACAGCCGGCACGTCGGCGGACGTTTCGCAGTTCGTGATCATTTCCAACCAGCAGGAACGCATGAAGTTCTCCATCGTCAGCAAGGCGGTGGTGCCCGATGTGTCGCTGATCGACCCGGAAACCACCCTGAGCATGGACCCGTTCCTCTCCGCCTGTACCGGCATCGATGCGCTGGTGCACGCCATCGAGGCGTTCGTCTCCACCGGCCACGGGCCGTTGACCGATACCCACGCCCTGGAAGCCATGCGCCTGATAGACGGCAACCTGGTGCAGATGATCGCCAACCCTTCGGACATCGCCCTGCGCGAGTCGATCATGCTCGGCAGCATGCAGGCCGGGCTGGCGTTCTCCAATGCGATCCTCGGCGCGGTGCATGCGATGTCTCACAGCCTCGGCGGCTTCCTCGACCTGCCCCATGGATTGTGCAATGCGGTGCTGGTGGAGCACGTGGTGGCGTTCAACTACAGTGCGGCGCCGGAGCGCTTCAAGGTGATCGCCGAAACCTTTGGCATCGATTGCCGCGGCCTCACCCATAACCAGATCCGCCAGCGCCTGGTCGAGCACCTGATCGCCCTGAAGCGGGCCGTGGGCTTCCATGAAACCCTGGCCTGCATGGCGTCAGCGGCAGCGATATTCCATTCCTTTCGCAACACGCCATGGACGACCCGTGCATCCTCACCAACCCTCGTGCCTCGAGCCAGCGTGATGTCGAGGTGGTCTATGGCGAGGCCCTCTGAGCCGGGCTCCGACGCCCTGGCCGGATTGCTCGGGCTGAGCAACCACACGGTCCGCAAGAGCCACTACCCGGAGCTGGCGGCGCGCCTCGACGAGCTGGAAACCGAGCGCAACCGTTACACCTGGCTGTTCGAGCATGCCGTGCACGGGATTTTCCAGGCCAGCCTGGAAGACGGCCTGCGCGCGGCCAACCCGGCCATGGCGCGGATGCTGGGCTACGCCGATCCGCAGCAGTTGCTGCTGGCGCGCACCGACCTGGCCGGGCATCTGTTCATTGGCGGCCAGCAGGAACTGCTGCACATCGCCGAGCAACTGCAGCGCGAGCGGGCGCTGCTGGGGTACGAGACCCGCTTGCAACGCAAGGACGGCAGCGCCATCGATGTGCTGATGAACCTGCTCCTGCGTCCGGACGAAGAGGGCGTAGTCGAGGGTTTCGTCGCCGATATCACCGAGCGCAAGCTCAGCCAGGAACGCCTGCAACAGCTCAATGACGAACTGGAGCAGCGCGTTGCCGAGCGCACCAACCAGTTGATCGAGGCCCGGGATGCTGCCCAGGCCGCCAACCGCAGCAAGGACAAGTATCTGGCTGCGGCCAGTCACGACCTGCTGCAGCCATTGAATGCGGCGCGGCTGCTGATTTCCACGTTGCGCGAGCGCAGCCTGCCGGCTGCCGAGCACGTGCTGGTGGAACGCGCGCACCAGGCGCTGGAGGGCGCGGAAGACCTGCTGACCGATCTGCTGGATATTTCGGGTATCCGGAATTTCTGGTTGATAAAATGCCAAAGATGTAAAGAAGAAAATCTTTCTCAGCGGATTATCTGATTGATCCTCTTCAGCCTACTCTACTGCCAATTTTCTGTTTCCACCTTCGCCTGAGTCTTCATAGCGATGCTGACTAGGGAGGACAGCGAGAGCTGGGCAAGCGTCAAAGCGGTTCTGGTTCATGCGCAATCCGGACACCTGCACAACATTCCTCTTGTAAGAAACCGATCAAATTCTCTAGGTGCCCATACTCGGGTATACAGACAATCGTGCGGCTATGTTTCTCCTGCCGGATCAGCCCTACCTTGGCCATGCGCGCAAGGTGATGTGATAGCGTCGAAGCAGGAATACCCAGCCCCTTCTGGATATCTCCGACCGAAGCCCCATCATGGCCAGCTTTGACCAGAAAGCGGAACACGGACAGTCGGTGACTATTCCCTAGCTCAGCTAAGCTGGCTGCAACCTTTTCGTGATCCATAGCACGCCCCAATAATTCGATGTTTCTAGAATTATAGTTGACAGGTCGGATAAACGCAAGTAGGCTGCGTACATCATTTCGACAATACTAGAAATATAGGAGTAATATTGAATGTCATCTCAACTCCAAGACGCTCTAGGCATGTTCGCCTTTCTCGCTATCGAGCTATCGGTTTTATTCATTGGCATTAGCTTGCTGGTCGGAGTTCTTCAACGTCACATCCCACCATCCAAGGTGGAAGCGTTACTGACTTCCAGTGGGAAGCGAGGCTATTTTCTTGCTGCTGGTTTAGGAGCTATAACGCCCTTCTGTAGTTGCTCGACTATCCCCATGTTGAAAGGGTTGATTCGGGCACGGGCCGGTTTTGGGCCGATGATGGTGTTTCTTTTCTCATCTCCGTTGCTGAATCCTATCGTCGTCGGCCTGCTGGTTGCCACGTTTGGATGGACACTTACTGCTATCTATGTGCTCGCCGCTTTGGTGGTCGCGGTAGGTGCCGGATGGCTGCTTCACACGCTTGGCTTCGAGCGTTATGTGCGCCGGACGGCGACACAAGAGAGCAGTGGATGTAGTTCATCAGCAAGCCCGTGCAGTGCTACATCGACCGCATCGAGTTGCGGCACCAACAGCTGCGACACCACTCCGAAGACGGCTTCTTGCGGGGCTGATAGGAAGACAACAGTCTCTACGTCTAGCGAATGCTGTGACAGTCAACCCACTGTCACGGTTAAGAAAGAAGGGAAGTACAGTGGTGTGTGGCGGGAAGCTTGGTCGGACTTTATCGATGTGTTGCCTTACCTGCTCATCGGTATTGCGATTGGCAGCGTGATCTATGGTTTCATGCCCACTGACTTATTGGAGCAGTATGCAGGCCCAGATAATCCCTTTGCCATTCCAGTTGCCGCTGTCATCGGCGTGCCGTTGTATATTCGCGCTGAAGCCGTCATACCTCTGGCAGCGGCTCTGATGGCCAAAGGCGTGGGTGCCGGGACGGTGCTAGCGTTGATCATCGGCAGTGCCGGAGCCAGCCTGACTGAGCTCATTCTGTTGCGCTCTTTGTTCACGCTGAAGCTTTTAGCGGCGTTTTTAGCAGTCATTTTTGCTATGGCGATGATTGCCGGTTACGCCACCTACCTGTTTTTCTGATCAAGGCGGGAGATGATTAATTCGTTAAGCCTTCCTGGGTACCAGTTGGTGGATTCTGATGAGCAGAATGAAGACATACATTTTCGGCTTGAAGCACCTACACCAGTAGCCTGCGAGGGGTGCGGCGTGCAGGGTGAGTTCGTGCGGTTCGGCAAGCGTGACGTTCCCTATCGTGATCTGCCCATCCACGGCAAGCGGGTCACTCTCTGGGTGGTCCGCCGCCGATACACCTGCCGGGCCTGCAAGACAACATTCAGGCCCCAGCTACCGGAGATGGTGGACGGATTCCGTATGACACTGCGGCTGCATGAGTACGTGGAGAAGGAATCCTTCAACCACCCCTACACCTTTGTGGCGGCACAGACCGGCCTGGACGAGAAGACGGTGCGCGACATCTTCAACGCCCGCGCCGAGTTCCTGGGGCGCTGGCACCGCTTCGAGACGCCCCGCATCCTGGGCATTGACGAGCTATACCTGAACAAGCGCTACCGCTGCATTCTGACCAACATTGAGGAGCGAACCCTGCTCGACCTGCTGGCCACCCGCCGCCAGGACGTGGTGACCAACTACCTGATGAAGCTGAAAGACCGGCAGAAGGTCGAGATCGTCAGCATGGACATGTGGAACCCCTACCGGGCAGCGGTCAAGGCTGTGCTGCCCCAGGCCCGTATCGTGGTCGATAAGTTCCATGTGGTGCGCATGGCCAACGATGCCCTAGAGAGAGTGCGCAAGGGCCTCAGAAAGGAGCTGAAACCGTCCCAGAGCCGGACTCTCAAGGGAGACCGGAAAATCCTGCTGAAACGCGCTCACGAAGTCTCAGACCGGGAGCGCCTCATCATGGAGACCTGGACAGGCGCGTTCCCGCAACTGCTGGCCGCCTACGAGCACAAGGAGCGCTTCTACGGCATCTGGGACGCCACCACACGGCTCCAGGCAGAAGCCGCCCTGGACGAGTGGATAGCCACCATCCCGAAGGGCCAAAAGGAAGTCTGGAGCGATCTGGTCAGGGCAGTGGGAAACTGGCGCGAAGAGACCATGACCTACTTCGAGACGGACATGCCCGTCACCAACGCTTACACGGAGTCCATCAACCGACTGGCCAAGGACAAGAACCGTGAAGGGCGCGGTTACTCCTTCGAGGTGATGCGGGCACGAATGCTCTACACCACGAAGCACAAGAAGAAGGCACCGACTGCGAAGGTCTCTCCTTTCTACAAGAAAACCATCGGTTACGGACTGCCGGACTTCGCAGAGGAACTCAACTACGGAGTCGATCTATCAACCATCTGATAATGGTATCAGGTTGGTGGGGTAAAGGTGCCCCATCAACCATTAAATCCGTATACCCGATATTTCTCGCCTCGACCAGGCGGCAATCAAGCCTGACCTGGATCTGTACCACCTCGACGAACTGCTCGGCCCCCTGGCTTCCGAGTTCCAGCCGGTGGCCGAAGCGGCCGGGCTGGCCCTGCGGGTACGCAGTGGTGCCTGGATGATCCGCAGTGACATCCGCCTGCTGACACGGATCCTGCGCAACTTCCTCAGCAATGCCTGCCGCTATACCGAGCGGGGCGGCATCCTCCTTGGCGCCCGGCGGCGTGGCCAGGTGCTGCGCCTGGAAGTGTGGGACAGCGGCCGGGGCATCGCCGCTGACCGCCTGGAGTCGATCTTTCTCGAATTCAACCAGCTTGACGTCGGCCGTGCCGCCGACCGCAAGGGCGTCGGCCTGGGGCTGGCGATCGTCGAGCGCATCGCACGCATCCTCGACTGCCAGGTACGGGTGCGTTCCTGGCCGGGGCGCGGTTCGGTGTTCAGCATCGATGTGCCGTTATCGCGGGAAGCCCCGCGTCCCGTGGTCGCACCCGGGGTACCATCGCCCGCCCTGGGCGATCCGCTGCCGGGTCGCCGCCTGCTGGTACTGGACAACGAGACCGCCATCCTCGAGAGCATGGCCGCGCTGCTCGGCCAATGGGGCTGCGAAGTGCTCACCGCCACCGACCGTGAGACAGCCTTGCAGGTGTTGCAGGGCAGGGCGCCGGAGCTGGTCCTGGCAGACTTCCACCTGGATCATGGTGTAACCGGATGTGAAGTCGTACGTGACCTGCGCAAGCACTTCGGCGTGGCGATCGCCGCGGTGATGATCACCGCCGACCGCAGCGACCAGAGCCGTCGGGCCATGCAGCGGCTTGGCGCGCCGCTGCTGAACAAACCGGTGAAACCGGGCAAGCTGCGCGCGGTGCTCAGTCAATTGCTCGGATAAGCGGGCGTTGCCGTGCTTCACGCACGCCCGGATTTTTTGCTATAAACGCTGCCCCCGCACCATGCTTGCGAGGGATAAGGGGCTTTTCGGACAAAACCGCAGTCATTTCTGTTGCCCGGCATGAGGCTCGGCCTTAGACTGCCGCCCCCATGAACTGAGTGCCGACTGGTGCTTGAAGAATTCCGCTGCTGGCGATGCGTTCGCCGCGGCACCCGATTCGTCTAAATGCACGTACATTTTTATTAGAGATATCAATGACAAAGGAAAAGTTGCTGGCCATGCCGGCCGATGACTACATGAACGCCGAGCAATTGGCCTTCTTCGCCGATCTGCTCAAGCAGATGAAAGTGGAGACCCAGGAGCGCATCGAGCAGAGCCGTGTAACCATCGAAAGCCTGGACTCGCCTGCCGATCCTGCCGATGCCGCCTCGGTCGAAGAAGAGCGTCACTGGCTGGTCAACGCCATCGAGCGTGACCAGCGCCTGCTGCCGCAGCTGGAAATGGCCCTGGGCCGTATCGCCGACGACAGCTTCGGCTGGTGCGACGACAGCGGCGAGCCGATCGGCCTCAAGCGCCTGCTGATCAGCCCGACCACCAAGTACTGCATCGAGGCGCAGGAGCGTCACGAGCAACTGGACAAGCATCTGCGCCAGATCTGATCGACACGTCTGGTCGACCTTGCATACCAAAGCCCCGGGCCACGCACCCGGGGCTTTCGTTTTCGCGCGGGCGAAAAGCGGCGGGCAGTTGTCCTGTATCAAGGCCGGATCGGGTTACGCCCAAGGAAGCATGGCTAATGGCGTTGTAGTGGCGTTTAATGACGCAACAATAACAACGGGGAGCCATAGTCATGATGCGAGAAGGATCTCTACCCGCCGCGCTGGCACCAGCAGAACCCTCGGCCCGGGGTGCCCGTGGCTGGTCCGGTTTGGTGCTGCAAAGCCTGGTATTGGTGGTGGTGCTGGCGGCCATGGCATTCGCCGGCATTTCGTTCTGGTTCTGCCTGCCGCTGGCCTTGCTGGTGTTGTGGCTGCCGCACCTGCGCAGCCGGCCGCAGCCGGCTCAGGTGGCCGTGCACGACCCGCTCACCGAACTGACCCGCGACCTGGCCCAGGTCACTAGTCATAACGCGCTGTCGGCGGCCGGCGTGTCCTATTCGGTCAGGCAACTGGCGGACAAGCTGCAATCGCAGTTGTCTTCCGCGGCACAGATCGTCAATAGCGCCGAAGTCATGATCGGCACCGAGAAAGTCACTTCCCAGCTCAGTCGCGAGGCGCTGGTGGCCGCCCAGCAAGCCCATGAAAGCAGCGCCGCGGGGCGCCTGGTGCTGGCCGATTCGATCCAGCTCATGCACCTGCTCAGTTCCCGCGCCAATGCCAGCCGCGAACTGATCGAAGCGCTGCACCAGCGCAGCGAGGATATCGCCCGGGTCACCCTGGTGATCCAGGCCATCGCCAGCCAGACCAACCTGCTTGCGCTCAATGCCGCCATCGAGGCCGCCCGTGCCGGCGAGCACGGACGCGGTTTCGCCGTGGTCGCCGATGAGGTTCGCGGCCTCGCCGGACGTACGGCCAGCGCTACCGAGGAGGTTGGGGTAATGGTCGCCGATATCCAGCAGCGCACCGCCCAGGTGGTGGAGCAGATTCGCGGGTTGTCGGATGACCTGCACAGCGGTGTTGCCCAGGTCGAGCACACCGGCGAGCAACTGGATGCCATTGCCGGGCTGGCGGCGGGTGTCGAGCAGCAGATTACCGAGATCGCCGGTGGCACCGAAACCACCCGTACCCAGCTCGACAGCCTGTTCCAGGCGGTGGAGCAGATGCGCGGCGACCTGGCCATCAGCGACCAGCAGACCCAGCGCCTGGCCCAGGCCGCCGTGCAGATGGAAGGGCAGGCGGAGAACATCAGCGAGCGCCTGGCCGAGGTCGGGCTGGATGACTATCACCAGCGGGTCTTCGACCTGGCCCTGCGTGGCGCCCGGCAGATCGCCGAGCGCTTCGAGGCGGATATCCGCGAGGGCCGGATCAGTCATGATGATCTGTTCGACCGTCAGTACCAGGTGTTGCCCGGCACCCGGCCGGCGCGTTATCGCACCCGTTTCGACCAGTACACCGACCAGGTCCTGCCGGCTATCCAGGAGCCATTGCTGCGCGAACACGAGGGCTTGATCTATGCGATCGCCTGTACCCAGCAGGGCTACGTGCCGACCCACAACAATGCCTTCAACCAGCCCCTGACCGGGGACGAGGCCACCGACACTGCGCACAACCGCAGCAAGCGCAAGTTCGACGACCGCACCGGTATTCGTTGCGGGAGCCATCAGCAGCGCCTGCTGTTGCAAACCTACACCCGGGACACCGGCGAGCTGATGCACGACCTGTCGGTACCGATCAAGGTCGATGGCCGGCATTGGGGCGGGCTGCGGCTGGGGTATCGACCGGAGAAGATGCCGGGAACTCGGTAGTCTTGAGGGCCCTATCGCTGGCAAGCCAGCTCCCACAGTGTCTGCGGCGACACTGAACCCTGTGGGAGCTGGCTTGCCAGCGATGAGGCCCTCAAGAACACCACATTAATCCGCTCCTGTAACAACCCCAATAACAGAAATTTCTCACCTGCAAACAGCACACACCCCTCGACGGGTTTCCGTGTTTTCGTGCATATTCGCTTCCCTGTGCGGTAAGCCATTCGCTTTCCGACGCTACGAGGCGATCTTCAATCGATCGCCTTGCACCGCGAAGGAGCGGTGAAACACGGAATTTTCACCGCGCGATGTCGGTCAGACGTTCGCTATCAAGCCGTATCCGGCATGGGAAAGTGTGATTTCCCACAAGGTGCGACGCCTCCGGGCCGCTACTTATTGGCGCCAACTCATTAGTCTTTCGAACTTCGAATTAATGAAGTACGGCATGCCCGTGGGAGCTTTTCTTCACGGGTGTCAGTGTGATCTCGGTTTTGAGGAATTTTCTTTGGCAGTCACCAATCTGGATATGCACGCCCTGTTCGTGCTGGGAGATCTTCGCGGCAAACTGGTCAAGCAATTCCAGTCGCCGTTCGTTTACATCACCGAGCAAAGCCCCGATGGCCTGTACATGGCCGAGGTCGAGACCGCCGACGCGCTGGTGGTCGATGACAAGCAGCGCCTGGAGCTGAAGGTCGGTGACCACTTCCGCGCCGCCGTCCTGCCAAGCCGCGAAGGCGGCAAGCTGGAAATCCGCTTCCGCGACATCAAGCAGACCATCTATGGCCTGGGCGAATATGCCTTCGTCAGCGTTCCGGAGGGCGAGGGTATCGTCTTCCGTGAAGGGCGTGCGGTCATGATGGTATTCGCGGCCCACGCGCGCATCAGCGAAGGGCTGTCCAAGACCCTCAAGGCGGCCACGGCCAAGGTTGCCAAGTGGCGTAAGGGCGAGCTGACCTTCAAGGCCAGCGAGTGAGTCGCCGCGAGTTCCATGAGCGCCATCAGGCTCGCGCTGAAGATCAGGCGCGGCAGTGGCTGGCGCGGCGTGAGGAATTGCAGGGGCAGTGGCTGACCTGGGTCGCCGGGCAGCTTTACCAGCTCGAGCCCGCGCAATACGCGGCGATGGTCAGGCGCGAGCTGCAGCGCCTGAGCGACGAACAGTGACGGGCTTCACTCCTGCTCGCGGCTGCTGACCTCGCCGGGTACGTCCTCGCCGGCCATGCGCTTGCGAAACAGCGCGGTGCGGGCCAGCAGGAGCGTGGTCACCGGCACGGTGATCGATAGCAGGATCGGAATCAGCCAGGCATGCAGCACCGGCGTTTCCTTCAGCGCGGAAAAATACAGGATCGAGGCCAGCGCTACGCACCAGGCACCGAGGGTCGAAGCCAGGGCAGGCGGGTGCATGCGCTGGAAGAAATCCTTCAGGCGCAGGATGCCGATGGCCCCGGTCAGAGCAAACAGGCTGCTGGTCAGGATCAGTGCGGCTACCACGATTTCCAGCCAGAACGGCAATACCGGAGCGGTCATTCGATCACCTCGCCGCGCAGAAGGAACTTGGCCAGGGCGAACGAGCCGACGAAGCCGAACAGGGCGATCAGCAGCGCACCCTCGAAATAGGTATCGCTGGCGTAGCGGATACCCAGCACCAGCATCATCAGCATCCCCAGCATGTACAGATAGTCCAGGGCCAGCACCCGGTCCTGGGCCGAGGGGCCGCGGAACACCCGGACCAGGGTTACGGCCATGGCGATGGTGAAGATGAACAGGCTGGCGATGATGGCATTGGCGAGCAGGCCGGTCATTCGAAGATCTCCATCAACGGGCGTTCATAGGTGTGCTTGAAGTGCTCGATGAAGCGGGCCTCGTCGTCCAGGTCGAACACATGCAGCAGCAGTACGCTGCGATCCAGGGCCAGTTCGGACCACACCGTACCGGGGATCACCGTGGTGATCATCGACAGTGCTGCCAGGCCATGGGCATCGCGCAGGTCCAGGGGAATATGCACGAAGCGCGAGCGCGGTGGCTTGCGGCCCATGCGCCAGACGCTGCGGAACACGTCAAGGTTGGACACCAGCACATCCAGGCCCACCCGCAGTACCAGGCGGATCACCGCCCCCGGATTGCGGATATGCGCGCTCAACGGGCGCAAGGGCCGCATCAGCAGCGGTGCGAGGATGCCCAGGAGCAGGCCGAGGATGATGTTGCCCGGGCTGATCGAAAGGTTCAGCACCAGCCACAGGACGAACAGGGCCAGGGACAGAAGCGGGGCGGGGAGCAATCGTTTCATGGTTGAACCTGCCCGAGGCTTTCAAGGGTGGTGGGGCCCGGAATCGGCCGCGTACCGAGCACCGCTTCCACGTATACACCCGGATCCTTGAGGCTGGCGGCAGTATCCTGGGCATAGCGCATCAAGGGTTCGGCCCACAGGCTGAGCACTACGCAGAGGCTGAGCAGGGCGACGATCGGCACGCATTCGTACAGGCGCAGCAACGGCGAGGGGCGCTCCTCTGGCTTCCAGAAGCGCTGCACGCCCAGGCGTACCAGGGCGATCAGCGAGGCCATGCCGGAAAGGATCAGCAAGGCCAGCAGCGCCCAGCCGCTGGCCGGCAGCGGTGCTTCGGCCGGCACGCCCATGCCCAGGGGGTTGAACAGGGCGGTGATCAGGCTGAACTTGCCGACGAAGCCGGACAGCGGCGGCATGCCGATGATCAGCAGAGCGCAGGCGATAAAGCTGAAACCGAGGAAGGCCATGGTCCAGGGGATCACCTGGCCGACCACGGCCTTCTGCTCGTCATCGAGATTGGTGCCCTTGGGGGCTGCAGGGATTCCAGCGGCGACGGCATGGCGTCGGCATCGTCATCCAGCGGCAGCTCGTTGGCCGAACGCGAGCGTTCGATCAGCTCGGCCAGGAGGAATAGCGCGCACAGGGCCAGGGTCGAGCTGACCAGGTAGAACAGCGCCGCCGAGATCAGCGCGGTCTGGCCAAAACCGATTGCCGCCAGCAGGGTGCCGGCCGAGACCAGGATGCTCAGGCTGGCCATGCGCTCCAGGCGCTGCGCAGCAAGGATCGACACGGCCGCGCAGGCCAGGGTGGCGAGGCCGCCGTAGACCAGCCACTGTCCGCCGAAGAAGGCCGAGGCGCCGGCTTGCTCGGAGAACAACAGGGTCCACAGGCGCAGGACGGTGTAGAAGCCGACCTTGGTCATGATGGCGAACAACGCCGCCACCGGCGCGCTGGCCGAGGAGTAGGCCGGTACCAGCCAGAAGTTCAGCGGCCAGATACCGGCCTTGGCGAGGAAGGCGATGGCCAGGATCGCCGCGCCGGCATGCAGCAGGCCGCGATCGGCCTCCGGCACCTGGGGAATCTTCATCGCCAGGTCGGCCATGTTCAGGGTGCCGGTGACGCCGTAAAGCATGGCGGCGCCGATCAGGAACAGCGACGAGGCGAACAGGTTGATGGCGATGTAATGCAGGCCGGCCTTGACCCGCGAGCGCCCCGAACCGTGCAGCAGCAGACCGTAGGACGCTGCCAGCAGCACCTCGAAGAACACGAACAGGTTGAACAGGTCGCCGGTGAGGAAGGCACCGTACAGGCCCATGAGCTGGATCTGGAACAGTGCGTGGAAGCTGGCGCCGGCGCGGTCCCAGCGGGCCAGGGCGAAGAGCAGGGCACTGGTGCCGACGACGCCGGTGAGCACCAGCATCAGCGCGGCCAGGCGATCCAGCACCAGGACGATGCCGAACGGCGCCGCCCAGTTGCCCGGCAAATAGACACCGATGGAGGTGGCCTGGCCCTGGTCCCTGACCCACAGCAGCAAGGCAATGGCGATGCCCAGCCCGGTCAGGGTCGAGAGCAGGTTGATCCGCGCCTTCAGTGGCCGGCGTTTTTCCCCGAGCAACAGCAGCAGGGCTGCGGTCAGCAGCGGCAGGAGGATGGGCGCGACTATCAATTGTTGCATCCCGCTCATTCCTTGGGCTCCCGTCCGTCGACATGGTCGGTACCGGTGAAACCGCGGGACGCCAGCAGAACCACGAGGAACAGCGCGGTCATGGCGAAGCTGATGACGATGGCGGTCAGTACCAGGGCCTGGGGCAGCGGGTCGGTGTAGTTGAGCAGGTCCTGGGGCACGCCGTCCTTGATGATCGGCTCCTTGCCGATGAACAGGCTGCCCATGCTGAAGATGAACAGGTTGACCCCGTAGGACAGCAGGCACAGCCCCATGATCACCTGGTAGGTCCGTGGCCGCAGGATCAGCCAGACCCCGGAGGCGGCGAGAACGCCGATGGCGATCGCGATGACTTCTTCCATCAGGCGGCTCCCTCTGCTGTGGTGGATTTCGGTAGCGGCCGGTGCGCACGCACCGACTGGTGGGCGAGGGCGGTGAGGATCAGCAGGGTCGAGCCGACCACCACGGTGAACACCCCGACATCGAAGAACAGCGCACTGGCGATGTGCAGGTCACCCAGCAGCGGCAGGTGCAGATGTGCGGTATGGGTAGTGAGGAACGGGTAGCCGAACAGCAGCGCACCGACACCGGTCAGGACTGCGCAGAGCAGCCCGGTGCCCATCCAGCGCAAGGGCCGCAGGCTCATCTGCGCCTCGACCCATTGGGTGCCGGCAACCATGTACTGGAGGATGAACGCCACCGACATCACCAGGCCGGCAACGAAACCGCCGCCCGGCTGGTTGTGGCCGCGCATGAACAGGTACATCGACACCAGCATGGCCATCGGCAGCACCAGGCGGGCGAGTACCGCCGGGACCATCATGAAGCCCAGGGCGGTGTCCTCGGCATGTCGCGGGTTGACCAGGTCGGTGACCATGTCGGGCGCCAGCGAGCGCTGCTGTGCCGGCAACTGGATGCTCTCGCGCGGCGGACGGAAGCGTCGCAGCAGGGCGAAGACCGCCAGGGCCACGGCCACCAGCACGGTGATCTCGCCTAGGGTATCGAAGCCTCGGAAGTCCACCAGCATGACGTTGACCACGTTGGTCCCGCCGCCTTCCGGCAGGGCGCGGCTGAGATAGAAGGAGGAGATGAAGTTGGGTGTCGGACGGGTCAGCATGGCGTACGACAGCACCGCCATGCCGCCGCCCACCAGCACCGCCAGGACCAGGTCGCGCAGACGCCGCAGGCGCGCCCGCTCCTGGGAGCCGGCAAGTGGCGACACGCCCTCGATCCGCCGTGGCAGCCAGCGCAGGCCGAGGAGGATCAGCACGGTGGTGACCACTTCGACTACCAACTGGGTCAGCGCCAGGTCCGGGGCGGAGAACCAGACGAAGGTAATGCAGGTCATCAGGCCGCAGACCCCGACCATGATCAGCGCAGCGAGACGGTGGTACTTGGCCTGCCAGGCGGCACCGATGGCGCAGGCAATGGCGATCAGCCAGAGCATAACGAAAACCCCGGAGCCGGGGATCTTCGGTCGGTTGCCCCAGCTCAGGCCGTGGGCCAGCAGCGGCAGCATACCCGCCACCAGGGCGGCGAGGACCAGCATGAACAGCTGCTTCTGCAGGCGCCGGGTGGTGAAGATCCGTTCGATGCCGCGGGCGGTACGCATCAGCAGGACTTGGCCGCGTTCGAACAGGCGCTTGCCGTTGAAACGCTCGATCAGCGGCGGATAAGTGAAGCGGCCCTGCTGGAACTGGCTGCGCAGGGCCAGATAGAGCAGCACCCCGCCGCACATGGCGATAAGGCTCATGATCAGGGGCGCGTTCCAGCCGTGCCAGACCGCCAGGCTGTACTCCGGCAGCTCGCCGCCGACAACCGGCAGGGCGGCGGCGGCCAGCAGCGGACCGACCGACTGCGCCGGGAAGACGCCGACCACCAGGCAGGTCAGTACCAGCAACTCGACCGGCGCGCGCATCCAGCGCGGTGGTTCGTGTGGGGTATGCGGCAGGTCGGTGGCGGTGGGGCCGAAGAACACGTCGACGGTGAAGCGCAGCGCGTAGGCGACGCTGAAGGTTCCGGCCAGCGTGGCGATCACCGGCAGGGTGGTCTCGACCCAGGCGGTGGAGGAGATGAACACGGTCTCGGCGAAGAACATCTCCTTGGACAGGAATCCGTTCATCAAGGGCACGCCGGCCATCGAGGCGCTGGCCACCATGGCCAGGGTCGCGGTGAACGGGATCAGGCGGAACAGGCCGCTTAGCTTGCGGATATCACGGGTACCGCTTTCGTGGTCGATGATCCCCGCCGCCATGAACAGCGAAGCCTTGAAGGTCGCATGGTTGAGGATGTGGAACACCGCGGCCACCGCCGCCAGCGGGCTGTTCAGGCCCAGCAGCAAGGTGATCAGGCCGAGGTGGCTGATGGTCGAGTAGGCCAGCAGGCCCTTGAGGTCGTTCTGGAACATCGCCGCGTAGGCGCCGAGCAACAGGGTGCAGGCCCCGGCGCCGCCAACGATCCAGAACCACTCGTCGGTGCCGGACAGCACCGGCCACAGCCGCGCCAGAAGGAAGACCCCGGCCTTGACCATGGTTGCAGAGTGCAGGTAGGCGGACACCGGCGTGGGCGCTGCCATCGCGTGGGGCAGCCAGAAATGGAAGGGGAATTGCGCGCTCTTGCTCAGGGCACCGAGCAGGATCAGCGGCAGCAGCACCGGGTACAGGGCGTGGCCACGGATGACATCGTCGGCAGCCAGGACCTTGTCCAGGTCGTAGCTGCCGACCACATGGCCGAGCAGGATCACCCCGGCCAGCAGGCACAGGCCGCCGGCCCCGGTCACCATCAAGGCCATGTAGGCGCCGCGGCGGGCGTCGGCGCGATGGTGCCAGTAGCCGATCAGCAGGAAGGAGAACAGGCTGGTCAGTTCCCAGAAGAACACGATCTGGATCAGGTTGCCGGAAATCACCAGGCCGAGCATGGCGCCCATGAAGGCCAGGAAGAAGGCGAAGAAGCGCGGCACAGGGTCCTGGGGCGACATGTAGTAGCGCGCATACAGCGACACCAGGGTGCCGATGCCCATTACCAGCAGCGAGAACAGCCAGGCGAAGCCGTCCATGCGCAGAACGATGTTGAGTCCCATGCTCGGCAGCCAGAGGATCTCCTCGCGGATCACCCCGCCATCGGCGATCTGCGGGTACAGCATGGCCACCTGCACCGTGCCGATCAGGGCGACGATGCCGGCCAGCAGCGACTCCGAGTTGCGTGCGTTGTGCGGCAGCACACCGGCCACACAGCTCCCCACGAATGGCAGAAGCAGTAGAACTATCAAGGACATAGATATCTAATCTGCGGAAATTTGCAGGGAATCATACGTGCCGCTCCGGTGATCACCAACCGGCAAGCTGTCGCAGAATCCTACAAGAATTGTAAGAAAAGCTTTTTTCTTATAACAGTTTCCGCAAGACGAGCGCGCTGTTTCCCTAAATACCGGTATCAGCTTCCTTCTCGTCGGCGGCACTTGTCGCCGGTTTATCTTCCTTGCGTCCGGGCCTGAGTTCGCTCACGATCACCGCGATTACGATCAGCAAACCGCCCAGCAGTGCGAGGCCGGGCAAACGATCACCGGCGATACGTCCGACAATCCCGGCCCAGACCGGTTCCCCCGCGTAGATCAGCGTAGCGCGGGTCGGCGAAACCGACTTCTGCGCCCAGTTCATCGCGACCTGGATAATCGCGCTCATGGCGCCCAGGCCGATGGCGGCACCCAGCAACAGCCAGGAGAAGTCCGGAAGGCGCTCCTGGGTCGGCACCACAAGCATGAACGACAGGGCGGAGGCGGTAGCCAGCTGCACCACGGTGACACGGCGCACATCGACGCTGCCGGCGTAGTGGCCGATAAGGATGATTTCCGCAGCGATGGCCACGGCGCTGACCAGGGTGGCGACTTCTCCGGGGCTGAAATGCACGGCGCCGCCGCTTGGCCCGGCCAGCAGCATCAACCCGGTAAAGGCCAGGGCGATGCCGATACTTGGCATCAGGCCAGGGCGGCGGCCCAGCACCAGCCATTGCAGGATCGGTACGAAGGGCACGTAAAGCGCGGTGATGAAGGCCGACTGGCTGCTGCTGATGGTTTGCAGGCCCACGGTTTGCAAGCCGTAGCCGAGCATGATCGCGACACCGATGAGCACCCCGGCCTTTAGCTCGCGCAGGGTAAGGCCCGGCAGCGAGCGGAAGCAGAACAGTCCGACGAAGAAGGCCGCAGCAGCAAAACGCAGGCCGACGAAAAACATCGGGCCACTGACCGTCATCACCTTGTGCACGATCAGGAAAGTCCCACCCCAGAGCATGGTGATGAACACCAGCACCAGTTCCGCCTTGCTCAGGCGAAAGGTCGGGGAGGGACGTACGGAGGTAGTGGTAGTCATGGCTTGCACGCGAGAAATGAAGGCGCCGCACAGTGCGCGCGGCAAAAGTGGGCAGTATACTGCGCAAATTCTCTTCGGTGAGTACTTTTGGTGAATGCTTTCGGTGAATGCCTTAGGTGAATAGTTCAGTGGATAAAGATTCCAACCGCACCTCGGTTCTCCAGCACGTCAGCCAGAACGTGCGGCGCCTGCGGCATGTCCGCGGCTTGAGCCAGAGTGCCCTGGCCGAGAACTCCGGCGTCAGCCGACGCATGCTGGTGGCTATCGAGGCCGGGGAAAAGAACGTCAGCCTGTCGACCCTCGACCTGATCGCCGAAGCCCTGGGCGTGGCGTTCGCCGACCTGATCAAAGCCGCGGACAACCGCGACTCCAGCCGCATCAACGAACTGGCCTGGGCCGGCGAGCATGCCGGCAGCAAGGCGGTGCTGCTGGCCAGCACTCCGGCCCGGCGCGAAGTCGAGCTGTGGGAGTGGCGCCTGGAGCCCGGCGAGTTCTACAAGACCAATGCCGACCCGGAAGGCTTCAGCGAGCAGATCTTCGTGTTCGAGGGCTGCCTGACCCTTTTGATTGACGACGAGGCGCGGGCACTGGCTGCCGGCGAGTTTTTCACCTATGCCAGTAACCGCACCCACGGCTACCGCAACGATGGCGCGGTGGCCACGCGCTTCGTGCGCAACGTGGTGATCTGACTCAGGCCTCGAGCCATTGCGCGGTGGAGATCACCCGGGCGTAGGCGAAAGCCAGCGAAGCCATGTAGGCCGCGTGGGCCTGGGCTGCAGGGACGGTCACGCCATTGAACTCCAGGTCACGGGTGGCGCAGGCATCGTGCAGGACCGTGACCGTGTAGCCGAGGTCGGCGGCGGCACGCGTGGCGGCGTCGATGCACATATGGCTCATGCTGCCGACCACGGTCAGTTCGCTGATGCGGTGTTCTTCCAGCAGGCCGGGCAGCGGGGTGTCGAGAAAAGCATTGACCCTGTGCTTGAGCACTACCGGCTCATTGTCCCGGGGCGTCAGTTTCGCGTGGATCTTCGCGCCTTGCGAACCGGGAGCGAAGAAGGGCGCATCGGCGGATTCGAATTCATGCTTCACATGAATCACCAGGTCGCCCCGCGCCCGTGCCCTTTCCAGGGCTTTCGCCGCATTGTCGGCCGCAAGGTCGGCATTGGCCAGGGGCCATTTGCCACCCGGGAAGTAGTCGTTCTGGATATCGATGATGACCAGGGCTTTGCTGCTCATGTGGTTTCCTCGTGGATGACAGTGGTGGGGCCGTGGCTGATAGTTATAGGCTTGCCCGGCGCCGTTGCGGATTGGCGCGACCGACAATTTCACGGGAAAAACTGACAATGAGCCGGGACGGCGAAATCATCGAGATCGGTATCCTGGTCTATCCCGGGGCGCAGTTGGCGGCTGTGCACGGGCTGACCGATCTGTTCAGCGTGGCCAATCGCCTGGCGGCCGACCTCGGCCTTGCGCAGCGTGCGCCGCTGCGGGTCTGCCACTGGCAGGAGGATGCAGAAGGCGCACTGGTGGTGAGCCAGGACAGCCACCTGCTGCCCGATCATCAGTTGCGGGTAATGATCGTGCCGCCCAGCCTGACCCAGGAACCGACCGCTGAACTGCTCGAACGCTACCGTGGGCAGTTGCGCAGCTGGCATGGCGATGGCGCCCTGCTGGCGTCGATCTGCGTCGGGGTATTCTTCATCGCCGCCAGCGGTGTGCTGGACGGACGTTCAGCCACTACGCACTGGAACTTTGCCCAGTCCCTGGCCGAGCGCTTCCCGCAAATAAAGGTCGAGGCCAACCTGCCGCTGCTGGAAGACGGTGACGTGATCACCAGCGCCGGGTTGATGGCCTGGACCGAGGTTGGCTTGAAACTGGTGGAGCGCTACCTCGGGCCAACACTGGCCGCGGAAACCGCACGTTTTCTCGCGGTGGAACCGGTGCGGATCAAGCCAGCCGGGAGTACTTTCAGCCCGCGCCTGGATCATGGCGACGAAGCGGTGCTCAAGGTGCAGCATTGGTTGCAGAGCACCGGCGCACGGGACGTCAGCGTGGCGGTCATGGCCGATTGCGCCGGGCTCGAGGAGCGTACGTTCCTGCGCCGCTTTCGCAGCGCCACCGGACTGAAACCCACCGAGTACTGCCAGCAGGTCAGGGTGGGACGGGCCTGCCGGATGCTGGAATTCACCCGGCGCAGCATCGACCAGATCGCCTGGGGCGTGGGCTACCAGGACCCAGGCGCGTTTCGCAAGGTATTCCATAAGGTCACGGGACTGGCGCCAAGTGATTATCGGCGGCGTGTGACACAAACCGGGCGATCTCAGGAATACCAGGGCGAGTGATGCGGATAACGGTCCAGCCGCGCTCCGATTACCATTTCGCTTATCCAGGCCGTCAACAACGCACTGTAGGCCTTCTGGCTCCGGTCACTGGAGAGCGCATGATCGGCCCCGTCGACGATCCGGTGCGTCAGCGAATGGGCGCAGACGAACGCCGAGCGATAGCTCATCAAGGTAGTGTGTGGCACATAGTCATCGGTTTCCGACTCCACCAGCAGAACGTCCCCGGCAAATTCCGCGCAGGCGGCCAGGGCGCGGTTGTCGCCAGGGCCCAGGGTCATCAGCCGGTATTGCGACAGACGTTGCCGATCCAGCGCCTGCTTCGGCAGGCTCCATTCATCGTCCCAGTACAGCGCCGGAACCCGTAGCGCCAGCCATTTCACTGGTCGCTGGCGGGTCAGCAGGGTGGCCAGGTAACCACCGTAGCTGCTGCCGATCACCGCGATCGAGCTGGTATCCACCGCCGGGTGGCTGACCAGCTTGTCGTAGGCTGCCAGCAGGTCGGCCAGGTTTTGCTCGCGGGTTACGCTGCGCCGCTGGCTTTCGGTCTTCTCATGGCCGCGCAGATCAAAGGTCATGCACACGCAGCCCAGCCCGGTGATGTGCTTGGCGCGCGCCAGGTCCCGCTGCTGGCTGCCACCCCAGCCGTGCACGAAGAGAATCCCGGGGACCTTGGGGCTCGGGCTGAGCAGGGTGCCGGCAATGGTTTCGCCGTCGACGGGAATGTCCAGGCTTTCGCTATGGATGGTCATAGTCGCGGATCCTCGCGTATTTGCAGATTCGTCCGACTTCAAGGTCGTCCCCCTGATAGAAAAGCGTGGCATCGCCCGGCAGCACGGCGTCACCAAACACTTCATGAGTGGAGGCGCGGACGCGCTGTAGTGCCGGGTCATCGGCAAAGGCGCGCAGGGCCAGCAGTTCGGCGCTGCTGGCGCCACCGATGCGCCAGGATTGTTCGAGTACACCACTGCGCACATGGCCCGCGGCGGTCAGGCCGCGCGCGACGTCGTAGTTGCGGCGGGAGGCGAGAAAGCCTGGAAAGCTGGCGATAGCGGCCTGCTCATAGGCCTGCGCCTGGGTGATCGCCAGGCGCAGGGGCTGGTCCAGTTCAAGTTGCAGCAGGCGCTCGTAATCGCCGCGTACCACAACAAGGTCCGATCCGCCGTAGACCGATTCGCCCTGATGATCAAGGGTGCAATGCTGGACGCCGTAATAGCTGCTAACGATCCCGGCGACTTGTACCTGGCCGACACTGAAGGTTTCGACATCCGTCAGGTTTTCTTCGAGCACCAGCCCCCAGAGGGCAAGTTCGTCGTTGTCCAGTTGGCTCAGTTCGGGTTCCAGCTCGGCTGCACTGGTAATAACTTTCTGTCCGCGGCCGGCCGTTGCGCGCACCGGTTTGAGTCGCAAAGGCCCATCGCGCAGCAGCAGCGTGGCGGCGGCCCTGGCATCGGCGATGCTGAACACCGTGTAGCCCTTGAGCAATGCCGTACCTGCCTGACGGGCGAACTCGTCGGTCCAGCCGTTGGGATACTGTGCGCCGGCGGGCAACGGATGGGAGATGGCCTTCGTCGCCATGTACGGATGGGCTACCAGGCCACCGAAGAAATCTTCGGTCGAGCGGATGCCCAGTTGTCCGTAACGGCGAGGGTCGATCAGGGTCGCGGTGGGCAGGTAGTAGAGATCCTTTTCCTCGTCCGTGGGCGATGCAACGACTTCGGTATGCAGGAGGGCGGCCAGATGCTCGGCCAATTTACGGTGGACGGCACGCTCATGCTCTGGCGTGTGTTCCCGGGTATCGAGCAATAGCACACCGTGCTTGCGATCGGTCCGGCGGGGCATGGCGGATGCTCCAGTCAGCGTAGATATTTGTTCTGAAGCGCAGGATGGTCGAGAAGTTCACTGGGCAAAGAGCTATCAATTTTTAGGTTATATAAATATGAAAATTGATAATTATTGGTTCTATGTGGTTTGAGGCACTATCGCTGGACAGGATTCGGAAAGCACGACGCTTTCCGGGGCGACAACTGCAAGAGAGCCTTGAACCATGGAAAAACTGCCGCTGTATTTCGACTATGCCGCCACGACACCCGTCGACGAGCGAGTCATCGACGTGATGGTCAAGTGCCTGGGTGTGTCCGGTACGTTCGGCAATCCCGCTTCGAGTTCACATCGCTACGGTAAGCAAGCACGCGAAGCCGTGGAGCTGGCGCGCTTGCAGGTAGCAACGCTGATTGGCGCACGTCCCGAGCAGCTTGTGTGGACCTCCGGCGCGACCGAGTCGAACAATCTCGCTCTCAAGGGGTTGGCCCAGGGGCGGCAGGGCGGTCACATTATTACCAGTTGCATCGAGCACAAGGCGGTGCTGGATACCGCGCGGCAGTTGCAGGACGCGGGTTTCGAGGTCACTTACCTGAAGCCGGATGGCAAAGGGCTGATCACGCCGCAGGCGGTAGCCGCTGCGCTGCGCCCTGATACGTTCCTGGTGTCCCTGATGCTGGTGAACAATGAGCTCGGTACGCTCAATGATGTCGAGCGCATCGGTGAGGTGGTACGAGAGCGGGGTGCATTGCTGCATGTCGATTGCGCCCAGGCGGCGGGCAAGGTCGGGATCGATCTGGCGCGGTGGCCGGTGGACCTGGCTTCGTTTTCCGCACACAAGGTCTATGGGCCCAAGGGCATCGGTGCGCTGTATGTCGGCGAGCGGGCTCGTACGCTGCTGCAGGCGCAGATGCATGGTGGCGGTCACGAAGGCGGGCTGCGCTCCGGGACGCTGGCGACCCACCAGATCGCTGCGATGGGGGCGGCCTTTGCCCTGGCCGGTGAAGTGCAGCAAGAAGAGCTGGATCGCATCCGATGTTTGCGTGAGCGGCTTCTTACAAGGCTGCGGGATATTTCCGGCTTACTGGTAAACGGCAGCCTCGAACAGTCCATTCCCCATACCCTCAGCCTGACCTTCGGCGGCGACTCGCTGGATCTTTCCGAGCTGGCGAAAACCCTGGCATTTTCTTCCACGTCGGCCTGCAATTCCGCCAGTTCAGCGCCCTCCCATGTGTTGTTGGCATTGGGGCATGATGCCTACCTGGCAGGACAGACCATACGCTTGAGCCTGGGACGTTTCACCAGCGTGTCGGACGTTGATCAGGCTGTAGCGGCCATCCATGCAGCGCTGCATCCTGCGCCCTTCTGGGGTGTTGCCCGGGGCTGAGCCCTGCTCCATTATCAGCGGCCTGGAATACAGGCCGTAGTGATGAAAGGAGCGAGCATGAACAGTCAACCGACACCGCAGGATGCGGTCAGGGCGCGCGTAGCGCAGATGCGCCAGGTGATGCGCAACGAAGGGGTCGATGCACTGCTGGTGCCTTCTGCCGATCCCCATCTTTCCGAATACCTGCCGGGATACTGGCAAGGGCGCAAATGGCTTTCCGGATTTCAGGGGTCGGTCGGAACCCTGGTGCTGACCGCCGACTTTGCCGGGCTGTGGGCCGATAGCCGCTATTGGGAGCAGGCCACCCAGGAACTGGCGGGTACCGGGATCGAACTGGTCAAGCTGCAACCTGGCCGGCCGGGGCCGCTGGAATGGCTGGCGGACAACACCCCGGCCAACGGTGCGGTGGCCGCAGACGGCGCTGTCATGGCGTTGGCGTCGACTCGGCAGTTGCAAGAGCGCCTGCAGGCGCGCAAGGTTCGCTTGCTGCTGGACAAGGATCTGCTGGGGCAGATCTGGCCGGACCGTCCGGCGTTGCCGGCCAGCCCGGTGTATGCACATTTGCCACCTTATGCCTCGCAGGGGCGTCGCGAGAAGCTGGCCGCCTTGCGCCAGACGCTTGCCGAGCGAGGTGCCGACTGGCATTTCCTCGCCACCCTCGACGATATCGCCTGGTTGTTCAACCTGCGCGGTAGCGATGTTTCCTACAACCCGGTATTCGTTTCCTTCGCCCTGATCGGCCAGGAGGCTGCGATTCTGTTCGTCGCCCAGAGCAAGGTGGATGCGGCGCTGCGCGACACGCTTGCCGCCGATGGGGTCGAACTGCGTGATTACAGCGAAGTTGCCGCCGGTCTTGCCGGGATCGCGGCGGACAGCCGTGTGTTGCTGGATCCGGCGAAGGTCACCAGTGGTCTTCTGGCCAATCTGCGTGAGGGCGTGCGGCTGGTCGAAGGCATCAACCCTACGACTCTGGCCAAGTCGCGCAAGAGCGATGCGGACCTCGCGCATATCCGCCGAACCATGGAGCATGACGGCGCTGCGCTGTGCGAATTCTTCGCATGGCTCGAGACGGCCCTGGGACGCGAGGTGGTCACTGAAGTCGATATCGATGTGCAACTGACCGCGGCGCGTGCCCGGCGTCCGGATTTCGTCTGCCTGAGTTTTGCCACCATCGCGGCGTTCAACGCCAATGGCGCGATGCCGCATTACCATGCCACCCCGGAGGCTTTCGCACGGATCGAAGGCGATGGCCTGCTTCTGATCGACTCGGGCGGGCAGTATCTTGGCGGAACCACCGATATCACCCGCATGGTACCGATCGGTACCCCGAGCCACGAGCAGAAACTGGACTGTACCCGTGTGCTCAAGGGCATGATCGCCCTATCGCGGGCCCGGTTTCCCCGAGGCATTCCTTCACCGCTACTGGATGCGATCGCGCGCGCGCCGTTGTGGGCTGAACATATCGATTACGGGCACGGCACCGGGCACGGGGTCGGCTACTTCATGAATGTCCACGAAGGACCGCAGAGCATTGCCTATCAGGCCGCCGTGACGCCTCACACGGCGATGCAGGTCGGGATGATTACCTCGATCGAGCCCGGAACCTATCGTCCCGGGCAGTGGGGCGTGCGCATCGAGAACCTGGTGATAAACCGGGAGTCGGGCAAGAGCGCGTTTGGCGATTTCCTTGAATTCGAAACCTTGACGCTGTGTCCGATCGACACCCGTTGCCTGTTGATCGACCAGCTTGGCAGCGAGGATGCCGCGTGGCTCGACGCCTACCACGCCGAGGTTCGTCGACGTCTGGAACCGCTGCTCGACGGTGCTGCTCTGCAATGGTTGCACGAAAGAACCCGGGCTATCGGTTGATCGAAGCAAAAAGGCAAAGGGCAACCCCCGGGGTTGCCCTTTCTTATTTACAGATGACGATCATGCTGCGGCTGGTATAGCCGGCAGGGTTGATGCCGAATGGATAATCTCCCGGCTCTTCGTCGTTATCCCCGGATCTGGCAATCACCTTGTAGCCTTTCGTTCCGCAGGAGGTTTCCGCCTTGCTGTAGCACTTGTTCCAGGAAGAGGAAAGGCCGGAGCAGTTGACGTGCAGCCCTTTCTTGCCACGCTTGACCTGATCCTTCGCGGTTGCTGCGCAACCTGCGACTGCGAGGATAGCTAGTATGAGCAGAATTCGTTTCATTCCTGTCCTTAACGCTGCGCGGGTCTGTGCCCGTGTTCGTTCCAGTTGCACCTTCCTGATGCTCGTTCGTCCCTGCGTCGAGTAAAAAATTCGGGTATACGGATTTAATGGTTGATGGGGCACCTTTACCCCACCAACCTGATACCATTATCAGATGGTTGATAGATCGACTCCGTAGTTGAGTTCCTCTGCGAAGTCCGGCAGTCCGTAACCGATGGTTTTCTTGTAGAAAGGAGAGACCTTCGCAGTCGGTGCCTTCTTCTTGTGCTTCGTGGTGTAGAGCATTCGTGCCCGCATCACCTCGAAGGAGTAACCGCGCCCTTCACGGTTCTTGTCCTTGGCCAGTCGGTTGATGGACTCCGTGTAAGCGTTGGTGACGGGCATGTCCGTCTCGAAGTAGGTCATGGTCTCTTCGCGCCAGTTTCCCACTGCCCTGACCAGATCGCTCCAGACTTCCTTTTGGCCCTTCGGGATGGTGGCTATCCACTCGTCCAGGGCGGCTTCTGCCTGGAGCCGTGTGGTGGCGTCCCAGATGCCGTAGAAGCGCTCCTTGTGCTCGTAGGCGGCCAGCAGTTGCGGGAACGCGCCTGTCCAGGTCTCCATGATGAGGCGCTCCCGGTCTGAGACTTCGTGAGCGCGTTTCAGCAGGATTTTCCGGTCTCCCTTGAGAGTCCGGCTCTGGGACGGTTTCAGCTCCTTTCTGAGGCCCTTGCGCACTCTCTCTAGGGCATCGTTGGCCATGCGCACCACATGGAACTTATCGACCACGATACGGGCCTGGGGCAGCACAGCCTTGACCGCTGCCCGGTAGGGGTTCCACATGTCCATGCTGACGATCTCGACCTTCTGCCGGTCTTTCAGCTTCATCAGGTAGTTGGTCACCACGTCCTGGCGGCGGGTGGCCAGCAGGTCGAGCAGGGTTCGCTCCTCAATGTTGGTCAGAATGCAGCGGTAGCGCTTGTTCAGGTATAGCTCGTCAATGCCCAGGATGCGGGGCGTCTCGAAGCGGTGCCAGCGCCCCAGGAACTCGGCGCGGGCGTTGAAGATGTCGCGCACCGTCTTCTCGTCCAGGCCGGTCTGTGCCGCCACAAAGGTGTAGGGGTGGTTGAAGGATTCCTTCTCCACGTACTCATGCAGCCGCAGTGTCATACGGAATCCGTCCACCATCTCCGGTAGCTGGGGCCTGAATGTTGTCTTGCAGGCCCGGCAGGTGTATCGGCGGCGGACCACCCAGAGAGTGACCCGCTTGCCGTGGATGGGCAGATCACGATAGGGAACGTCACGCTTGCCGAACCGCACGAACTCACCCTGCACGCCGCACCCCTCGCAGGCTACTGGTGTAGGTGCTTCAAGCCGAAAATGTATGTCTTCATTCTGCTCATCAGAATCCACCAACTGGTACCCAGGAAGGCTTAACGAATTAATCATCTCCCGCCTTGATCAGAAAAACAGGTAGGTGGCGTAACCGGCAATCATCGCCATAGCAAAAATGACTGCTAAAAACGCCGCTAAAAGCTTCAGCGTGAACAAAGAGCGCAACAGAATGAGCTCAGTCAGGCTGGCTCCGGCACTGCCGATGATCAACGCTAGCACCGTCCCGGCACCCACGCCTTTGGCCATCAGAGCCGCTGCCAGAGGTATGACGGCTTCAGCGCGAATATACAACGGCACGCCGATGACAGCGGCAACTGGAATGGCAAAGGGATTATCTGGGCCTGCATACTGCTCCAATAAGTCAGTGGGCATGAAACCATAGATCACGCTGCCAATCGCAATACCGATGAGCAGGTAAGGCAACACATCGATAAAGTCCGACCAAGCTTCCCGCCACACACCACTGTACTTCCCTTCTTTCTTAACCGTGACAGTGGGTTGACTGTCACAGCATTCGCTAGACGTAGAGACTGTTGTCTTCCTATCAGCCCCGCAAGAAGCCGTCTTCGGAGTGGTGTCGCAGCTGTTGGTGCCGCAACTCGATGCGGTCGATGTAGCACTGCACGGGCTTGCTGATGAACTACATCCACTGCTCTCTTGTGTCGCCGTCCGGCGCACATAACGCTCGAAGCCAAGCGTGTGAAGCAGCCATCCGGCACCTACCGCGACCACCAAAGCGGCGAGCACATAGATAGCAGTAAGTGTCCATCCAAACGTGGCAACCAGCAGGCCGACGACGATAGGATTCAGCAACGGAGATGAGAAAAGAAACACCATCATCGGCCCAAAACCGGCCCGTGCCCGAATCAACCCTTTCAACATGGGGATAGTCGAGCAACTACAGAAGGGCGTTATAGCTCCTAAACCAGCAGCAAGAAAATAGCCTCGCTTCCCACTGGAAGTCAGTAACGCTTCCACCTTGGATGGTGGGATGTGACGTTGAAGAACTCCGACCAGCAAGCTAATGCCAATGAATAAAACCGATAGCTCGATAGCGAGAAAGGCGAACATGCCTAGAGCGTCTTGGAGTTGAGATGACATTCAATATTACTCCTATATTTCTAGTATTGTCGAAATGATGTACGCAGCCTACTTGCGTTTATCCGACCTGTCAACTATAATTCTAGAAACATCGAATTATTGGGGCGTGCTATGGATCACGAAAAGGTTGCAGCCAGCTTAGCTGAGCTAGGGAATAGTCACCG
>NZ_AMWJ02000001.1:1465000-3033951 GCF_000319305.2 Pseudomonas bharatica CSV86
CGTCGTGAAAAGGGAAACAACCCAGACCGTCAGCTAAGGTCCCAAAGTCATGGTTAAGTGGGAAACGATGTGGGAAGGCTTAGACAGCTAGGAGGTTGGCTTAGAAGCAGCCACCCTTTAAAGAAAGCGTAATAGCTCACTAGTCGAGTCGGCCTGCGCGGAAGATGTAACGGGGCTCAAACCATGCACCGAAGCTACGGGTATCACTCAGGTGATGCGGTAGAGGAGCGTTCTGTAAGCCTGTGAAGGTGAGTTGAGAAGCTTGCTGGAGGTATCAGAAGTGCGAATGCTGACATGAGTAACGACAATGGGAGTGAAAAACTCCCACGCCGAAAGACCAAGGTTTCCTGCGCAACGTTAATCGACGCAGGGTTAGTCGGTCCCTAAGGCGAGGCTGAAAAGCGTAGTCGATGGAAAACAGGTTAATATTCCTGTACTTCCGGTTATTGCGATGGAGGGACGGAGAAGGCTAGGCCAGCTTGGCGTTGGTTGTCCAAGTTTAAGGTGGTAGGCTGGAATCTTAGGTAAATCCGGGATTTCAAGGCCGAGAGCTGATGACGAGTTGCCTTTAGGCGACGAAGTGGTTGATGCCATGCTTCCAAGAAAAGCTTCTAAGCTTCAGATAACCGGGAACCGTACCCCAAACCGACACAGGTGGTTGGGTAGAGAATACCAAGGCGCTTGAGAGAACTCGGGTGAAGGAACTAGGCAAAATGGCACCGTAACTTCGGGAGAAGGTGCGCCGGCGAGGGTGAAGGACTTGCTCCGTAAGCCCATGTCGGTCGAAGATACCAGGCCGCTGCGACTGTTTATTAAAAACACAGCACTCTGCAAACACGAAAGTGGACGTATAGGGTGTGACGCCTGCCCGGTGCCGGAAGGTTAATTGATGGGGTTAGCTAACGCGAAGCTCTTGATCGAAGCCCCGGTAAACGGCGGCCGTAACTATAACGGTCCTAAGGTAGCGAAATTCCTTGTCGGGTAAGTTCCGACCTGCACGAATGGCGTAACGATGGCGGCGCTGTCTCCACCCGAGACTCAGTGAAATTGAAATCGCTGTGAAGATGCAGTGTATCCGCGGCTAGACGGAAAGACCCCGTGAACCTTTACTATAGCTTTGCACTGGACTTTGAATTTGCTTGTGTAGGATAGGTGGGAGGCTTTGAAGCGTGGACGCCAGTTCGCGTGGAGCCATCCTTGAAATACCACCCTGGCAACTTTGAGGTTCTAACTCAGGTCCGTCATCCGGATCGAGGACAGTGTATGGTGGGTAGTTTGACTGGGGCGGTCTCCTCCTAAAGAGTAACGGAGGAGTACGAAGGTGCGCTCAGACCGGTCGGAAATCGGTCGCAGAGTATAAAGGCAAAAGCGCGCTTGACTGCGAGACAGACACGTCGAGCAGGTACGAAAGTAGGTCTTAGTGATCCGGTGGTTCTGTATGGAAGGGCCATCGCTCAACGGATAAAAGGTACTCCGGGGATAACAGGCTGATACCGCCCAAGAGTTCATATCGACGGCGGTGTTTGGCACCTCGATGTCGGCTCATCACATCCTGGGGCTGAAGCCGGTCCCAAGGGTATGGCTGTTCGCCATTTAAAGTGGTACGCGAGCTGGGTTTAGAACGTCGTGAGACAGTTCGGTCCCTATCTGCCGTGGACGTTTGAGATTTGAGAGGGGCTGCTCCTAGTACGAGAGGACCGGAGTGGACGAACCTCTGGTGTTCCGGTTGTCACGCCAGTGGCATTGCCGGGTAGCTATGTTCGGAAGAGATAACCGCTGAAAGCATCTAAGCGGGAAACTTGCCTCAAGATGAGATCTCACTGGAGCCTTGAGCTCCCTGAAGGGCCGTCGAAGACTACGACGTTGATAGGTTGGGTGTGTAAGCGCTGTGAGGCGTTGAGCTAACCAATACTAATTGCCCGTGAGGCTTGACCATATAACACCCAAGCAATCTGAGCTGAGAAGCCGGATTGTGGTGGTGAAGACGCAATGAACCGAAAGTTCGTGCAAACCACAAATGTCACATACCCGATTTGCCGAGGCGTCGAAAGACGAGTTGGCACACAGAATTTCTTGACGACCATAGAGCATTGGAACCACCTGATCCCATCCCGAACTCAGCAGTGAAACGATGCATCGCCGATGGTAGTGTGGAGCTTCTCCATGTGAGAGTAGGTCATCGTCAAGATTAAATTCCGAAACCCCTATCTGCGTATGCAGGTAGGGGTTTTGTCTTTATGGATCACGAGAATACAGCTACGAAAAAGGGCTTGCCTGGTAACCAGAGCAAGCCCTTTCTGGTGAAGCGCTAAACCATCAGTCGCCGGTGTATTCGCATCCGCTGGTGCATGTCTCATGAATCCGCACTTTGCTCAACTCCGGCAGCAGCGGCTTGACCTGGTCCCAGATCCATTTGGCGATCACTTCGCTGGTCGGGTTTTCCAGACCGGGAATATCGTTGAGATAGTTGTGGTCGAGTTGTTCGTAGAGTGGCTTGAAGATCGCCTTGATCTCGGAGAAGTCGCGGATCCAGCCGGTATGAGGATCGAGTGGGCCGGTCAGGTGCAGGGCGACCTTGAACGAGTGGCCATGCAGGCGACCGCACTTGTGGCCGGCGGGAACGTTCGGCAGCCGGTGCGCCGATTCGAAGGTAAATTCTTTGAAGATTTCCAAAATATCCAACTCTGAAAGCCAATGCTGTCGCGCAGTTTACCAGCAAGGTCACGACAAGGGTTGCAGATGGTCGCCCAGCCCTCGCTCGACCAGCTCCAGGAAACTGTCGCCCAGGCGCTGGCTTTCGGTCATTGCGGTACGCCAGTAACGTTGGCGGCTGGCAGCATCGCCCATGAAGCGCTTGAAGTCGCTTCGATCGGGCAACTTGCCATAGGGCAGCCGGGCCAGATACTGGGGCGACGGTGCCAGCAGTACCACGTTCTTCAGCCTTTCTGTATCGCCGCGCCGCCAGGGCAGGGCCTTGTCGAACCAGCCGGGAATCACCTTGTCGGTGAAATGCGGGTAGAGCACGATGTCGCCACCGCTATAGGGCAGGTCGAGGTGATAGTCGAGCAGACCGCCATCGCGATAGGTGCCGGAGCCTGCTCCCGGGATGTCGCGCACGCCTTCCATGACCATCGGGATCGAGCCGGACGCCAGCAAGGCATGGCGCAGGTTGTCGGTCGCCAATGGCAGGCAGCGCGACGGGAAGTCCGTCAGGGTTCCAAGCGGCGGCGCGCTGCGGGCGTCGTGCAGAATGATGCGTTCGAAGTGCCTGGCCAGGCGTGGCCGACCGATGAGGTTATCGGCAATCACCGAGGACAGCCCCAGCCCCAGGCGCGCGCGGTGATCCTCGGCAAGCAGGCCATGGCTCTTCACTACCATGATGTTCAAGCGATACAGCGGGTTATCCAGGACTCTGGCATCGCGGCCTTCAAGCAGATCATCAAGCATGCGCTGGCAACTGCGGCTGACTTCGGCTTGGGTCACGCCTTTGGCGAAGTCTTGCGCCGTGTACAGCTCACCCAGGCGGCGGATCGCTTTGGTCGGATCCGGCAGGCAGGCACTGGCGAAGCGCCAGGAACCAATCGAGGCGCCTATCAGCGCCCGCTCCCGTGGCGCCCGGGGCAGCCATTCACCGAACAAGGCCAGGTCCAGCCCCTGGATACCCAGCGCCTTGGGGCCACCTGCAGCACCCGGTAGCACTCCGACATCTGCCGCGCTCAGCCCGTTTTCGCGTATGCGCGCCAATGCGCGTTTGCCAGCCTTGAGGGTCAGCGCAGGAAAGGGTGTATGGATGGCGGTCATTGGATCGGCTCGCTACGGGTTGACTGGCGAGTATAAGCCGCAGCGTACCGCGCTATCATGTCGCCAGCTATTTTCAGCTTCAATTAAGTTCGGCTGGTTAGACTTTCCACCGTACCCGATTGATAACGATGGAGAAACATGATGAAAACTTTCACTGCCCTGTTCGCCGCCGCTACCCTTGCCCTGGGTGCCAATGTCGCCCTGGCCAAGGACGTGCAACCCGACCAAGTAGTGAAGCTGGTGCAGAGCCAGCAGATCCAGTCGCTCGATGTCCTGAAACAGAAGGCCCTTGAGCAGCACTCTGGTTCGACCGTCACCGACAGCGAACTGGAAGAAGAGTACGGCCGCTACATCTATAAGGTCGAACTGCGGGACGCGCAGAACGTCGAGTGGGATGTGGACCTGGACGCCAAGACCGGTGAAGTGCTGAAGAACGAACGAGATAGCTGATGACACGTCTTGCCCTGGGCATCCGCTGGCCGCTGCTGGCACTGTTGGCGGTATGCTCCCTGGCCCTGGCCCGCGACCTCGACCAGGACGAAGCCCTGGCCCTGCGTCGCGACGGGGTCATCCTGCCGCTTGAACAACTGCTGCAAGCCGCCCTGGGACGCTATCCCGGGGCGCGCCTGCTGGAAGCGGAGCTGGAAGAGGATGACGATGTCTATGTCTACGAAGTCGAGTTGCTGACCGGTGAAGGTGTCGTACGCGAAATCAAGCTCGATGCCGCCAGCGGCACCCTGCTCAAAGATGAGGAAGATGATTGATGCGCCTGCTATTGGTCGAGGACAACGTCTCGCTCGCCGATGAACTGACGGCCAGCCTGCAACGCCTGGGCTATGCGGTGGACTGGCTGGCCGATGGCCGCGACGCCGTGTACCAGGGCGCCAGCGAACCTTACGACCTGATCGTGCTGGACCTTGGCCTGCCCGGTATCCCGGGGCTCGAAGTGCTGCGCCAGTGGCGTGCCGGCGGTTTGGTCACGCCGGTGCTGATCCTGACCGCGCGCGGCTCCTGGGCCGACCGGATCGAAGGACTCAAGGCCGGCGCCGACGACTACCTGAGCAAGCCTTTCCATCCCGAAGAACTGCAACTGCGCATCCAGTCCCTGCTGCGCCGCGCTCGCGGCCTGGCCAACCAGCCGACCCTGGAGGCCGCCGGCCTGCATCTGGATGAAGGCCGTCAGTGCGTCAGCCGCAGCGGCGAGGATGTGCAACTCACCGCCGCGGAATTCCGCCTGCTGCGCTATTTCATGCTGCACCCGCAGCAGATCCTGTCGAAGAGCCATCTCGCCGAGCACCTCTACAACGGTGAAACCGAACGCGATTCCAATGTGCTGGAAGTCCATGTCAACCACCTGCGTCGCAAGCTTGGCCGCAGCGTGATCGAAACCCATCGCGGCCAGGGTTACCGCTTTGGCGGGGCGTTGCAGTGAGGTCGATCCAGTCGCGCCTCAGCCTCGGCCTGGTTGGAACATTGGTGGTGGTCGGGCTGGCCCTGGCCCAGGTCAGCCTGTGGCTGTTCGAGGTGGGGCTGCACCGCTATCTGGAAAGCGGCCTGCGCAAGGAAAGCGAAAACCTGCTGATGGCCCTGGTCCAGGGGCCCAACGGCATGGAGCTGGATCAGCGGCGCATCTCCGCGGCCTACAACCGGCAGTTTTCCGGCTATTACTTCCGTATCGACTTCGACAGCCAGACCTGGCGGTCTCGCTCATTGTGGGACACCGAGTTGCCCAAGCCGGCCACCGCCGGCCTGCACGACGGTCTTGAACTCGGCCCGGCAGGCCAGCAGTTGCTGGTGCTGCGCGCCGATTACCGGCGCCAGGGCCAGGCCATTTCCATCAGCGTCGCCCAGGACTATACGCCCATGCGCGATGGCTTTCGCCGCATGCAGCAGATCGGCCTGGGCCTCGGCCTGCTGGCGTTGGTGCTGGTGCTGGTGCTGCAACGCCTGATCGTCACCCGATCGTTGCGTCCGCTGGAGCGTTCCCGCGAGCAGATTGCCCAATTGCAACAGGGCAAGCGCACCCAGTTGGACAGCGAAGTGCCTGGCGAGCTGGAACCCCTGGTTGCCCAGATCAACCACCTGCTGGCCCACACGGAGGACAGCCTGCGCCGCTCGCGCAATGCGCTGGGCAATCTCGGCCATGCGCTCAAGACGCCCCTGGCGGTGCTGCTTAGCCTGGCATCCAGCGAGCGTCTGAAGGACGCCCCGGAGCTGGCCGCGCAGTTGCGCGAGCAACTGGAGCAGATCCAGCAGCGCCTCAGCCGTGAACTCAACCGTGCCCGCCTGGCTGGCGATGCCTTGCCCGGGGCGCACTTCGATTGCGATGTGGAACTCCCGGGCCTGCTCTCGACCCTGGGCATGATCCATGGTGATGGCCTGCTGATCCGTCACGATGTGCCGGATGGCCTGTCGCTGCCCTGGGACCGCGAGGACCTTCTGGAACTGCTCGGCAATCTGCTGGACAACGCCTGCAAATGGGCCGACGGCGAAGTATGCCTGGGCATTCGCCAGACGCTGGAGAGCTACCTGCTGTGGGTCGACGACGACGGTCCGGGGATTCCCGAGGATGCGCGCCTGGGTGTGCTGGAGCGCGGCGCGCGCCTGGATGAACAGGTCGCCGGGCATGGGCTCGGGCTGGGCATCGTGCGCGATATCGTCGAGGCCTGGCGTGGCCGGATGGACCTGCAGGCAAGTCCGCTGGGCGGCTTGCGGGTGCATATCGAACTGCCGAGGCGGGCAGGGCGCTGAGGCCCTGCCCGATGGGCCGGATTACACCTTGAAGTGATCCATCAAGCCCTGCTGCTGGTTGGCCAGGCTGTTCAGCGCCTGGCTGACCCGCGCCGATTCCTCCGCCTGGTGCGACAAGGATTCGGTGACATCGCGGATTGTCGCTACGTTGCCGCTGATCTCTTCGGCGACCGCACTTTGTTCCTCGGCGGCGCTGGCGATCTGCAGGTTCATATCGGTGATCACCGCTACCGCCTCGCCGATCTGGCGCAGCGCGGTCACCGCCTGGCCGACCTGTTCGACGCTGCCCTGGGCCTGGCGATGGCTGCTGTCCATGGCACCCACCACCTCGCGGGTGCCAGCCTGCAGTTGCTCGATCACATGACGGGTTTCTTCCACCGATTCCTGGGTGCGCTGGGCCAGGTTGCGCACCTCGTCGGCAACCACCGCGAAGCCGCGTCCGGCCTCACCGGCACGGGCCGCTTCGATGGCTGCGTTGAGCGCCAGCAGGTTGGTCTGCTCGGCGATGGAGCGGATCACTTCCAGTACCGAGCCGATTTTCTCGCTGTTATCCGCCAGGCCTTCGACCTGGCCCATGGCAGTGCTCATGTTGGCGGCCAGGGTGCCGATGCTGTTGGTGGTCTGGTCGATCACCGCCAGGCCCTGGCGGGTCGCCTGGTCCACGTCCCGCGCCGCCTGGGCCGCTTGTGCCGCGCTGCGGGCGACATCGTGGGCGGTAGCGCTCATCTCGTGGGACGCAGTGGCGACCTGGTCGACCTGACGGTATTGCTGCTCCATGCCGGCACTGGTCTGGCTGGCGATGGCCGACGACTTGTCGGCAGTATCTCGCGCTGCGTGCACCGAGCTTTTCACTTCGGCGATGGTCGGCTGCAGTTTGTCGAGGAAGCGATTGAACCAGCCGGCCAGTTCGCCCAATTCGTCCTGCTTGGCGTAGGCCAGGCGGCTGGTCAGGTCGCCATCGCCGCTGGCGATCTCGCGCAGGCGGTGGGCAACGTGGAGGATCGGCCGGGTCACGCCGCGGGCCAGCAGCCAGATCAGCAGCAGGCCGACCACCGCCGCCAGCAGGCCCAGGGCCAGTTCGATCATGGCGCCGCTGGTATTGCGCTGGTCCAGCTCCTGCTTGAGCGCTTCGGCCGGGCCGGTCAGGGCGCTTTCCGGTACATCCAGCAGGACGCCCCAAGGCTTGGCACCGGGCGTCGGAGCGAACGAGGCAAGCACCTTCAGGCGGCCTTCGTGCTGGATGCTGTGCAGCGCGGTGCCATCACCCAGCAGGCGCATCAGCTCGGCGCCGCTGGCCGTGTCGATGTCCGCATAGCGCTTGGCCAGCTTGCTGGCGTCCGGGCTGTAGCCGGCAAGCAGGCCGGCCGGGCTGATGATGCCGATCCGCGTCTGTCCGCCATAGAGCCTGGCGCTGGCGTCCTTGCTCAAGGCCTGCAGGCTGTTCAGGTTGATATCGATGGACAGGGTGGCGATGACCTTGTCGTTGACGATCAACGGGAACACGATGCTGGTCATCAGTACCTGCTGGCCGGCGATCTCGTAGAAGTACGGCTCGGTGATGCAAGACTTGCGCGTGGTACGCGGGCATACCGACCAGGTGTTGGCCGGCTCGCCGCTCGGTCCGATGCTGGTGTCGGCCATGTCCTTTTCCGGCAGGGCCATGGAGGTCAACTGGCCCGCGGTCGGTTGCGACCAGTACAGGGCGAAGCGTCCGGTCTCGTTGCTGCCCAGGGCATCCTGGTTGGCGAAAAGCGTGTCCTTGCCGTCGAGGGCGTTGGGTTCGAACACCAGCGACAGGCCAAGCAGGTCCGGGTTGGCCTGCAGTGCCGAGCGCACCTGGCGGGTCATGTCCTCGCGCAGGTCGAAGGCATCGAGGAAGCGCTTTTCTGCCTGTTCACGCAGGAACAGCACCTGGCGCGCAAACCCGGCGCCGTACTGATAGGCATCCATGAACTGCCGACGGATGGTCAGCGCCTGGACTTCGCCCTGGGACTCGATGCGGCTCTCGGCCGCTTCGGTGAGCATCTGCATGCTGCTGGCCTTGACCAGCTCCGTCGTGTGCTCCATGCGATACAGCGAAAGACCGACCAGCAGGGTGACGATGCCGGCAAGGCAAAGTCCGGCCAGCAGAGTGATCTTCCATTGGATGGAAAGCTGTCTGAACGACATTGGCGAAATCCTTTGAACCATTAGAGATAGACACGCCGACTGTATCGGCCTTTGCATCGGTTTCTTTATTCAAACGTTCAATTTAATTGCGTCCTTTTCGTTCATCGACGCGACCCCTGCTCCGCTGTGGGCCGCTGCGCTTTGACAATGGGGGAGGCCTCCTTCAGAGTGTGCGCCTTCCACATTACATACCGTCATTCGGCCAGGGCCCCAGGGCATATCTGTCGCCGACGCTAGTGCTTTTTCATCGTTTCAAGAGGCTGGAAAGAATGAATGCAGTCATTGCCGCGGTCGGCATCATGCTGGTGCTGAGCCTGTCCCGCGTGCATGTGGTCATCGCCCTGATCATTGGTGCGCTTGTGGGCGGGCTGGTCGGGGGCCTGGGGATCGAGGGTACGCTCAAGGCCTTCAATGGCGGCCTGGGTGGAGGGGCCACGGTGGCGTTGTCCTACGCCTTGCTCGGCGCCTTCGCCGTGGCCATCGCCAAATCCGGACTGGCCCATGCCCTGGCCGACCGGGCCCTGGCGATGTTCCATGGGCAGCGCGACGGCCAGGGCGGAAAAATCAAATGGCTATTGATCGGGCTGATGCTGGTCGTGGCGATCGCGTCGCAGAACCTGCTGCCAATCCATATCGCCTTCATTCCGCTGCTGGTGCCGCCGCTGCTCTATGTACTGACGCGGCTGCAGATCGACCGGCGCCTGGTGGCCTGCGTCATCACCTTCGGCCTGATCACCCCGTACATGTTCCTGCCAGTGGGCTTCGGCAATATCTTCCTCAACGAAATCCTGCTGGCCAACGTGGCCCGTAGCGGCGTCGATATCAGTGGCGTCAACGTCACCCATGCCATGGCCATCCCGGCGGCGGGCATGCTCGCCGGGCTGCTGATTGCGGTGTTCTTCAGTTATCGCAAGAAGCGCGTATACGATCTGGAAAAGATCGAGCAGGTCGAGCAGGTGGCGGTCAGCTACAACCCGCTGACGCTCCTGATTGCCGGCTGTGCGATCGCGGCGGCGTTCATCGTCCAGTTGTGGCTGGACTCGATGATCATCGGCGCGCTGGCGGGTTTCCTGATCTTCTCGGTTTCCGGCATCGTCCGCTGGAAGGACACCGACGACCTGTTCACCGAAGGCATGAAGATGATGGCGATGATCGGCTTCATCATGATCGCTGCCTCCGGCTTTGCCGAAGTGATGAAAGCCACCGGGGAGGTGAAGACCCTGGTCGAGGCGTCGGCGGTGTGGATCGACCACAGCAAGGGCATCGGCGCGTTGCTGATGCTGCTGGTGGGCCTGCTGGTGACCATGGGCATCGGTTCTTCGTTCTCGACCGTGCCGATCCTTGCGGCGATCTTCGTGCCGTTGTGCGTGCAACTGGGCTTCGACCCGATCGCCACGGTCTGCATCGTCGGTACGGCGGGGGCGCTGGGTGATGCCGGGTCGCCGGCCTCGGACTCGACCCTCGGGCCGACTTCCGGGCTGAACGTCGATGGCCAGCATCACCACATCTGGGACACCGTGGTGCCCACCTTCATCCACTACAACCTGCCGCTGCTGGCGGCGGGGTGGGTGGCGGCGATGGTGCTGTAAGCTCAGGATCGATGGTGTCGAGCGCGGACCTGTGGGAGCTGGCTTGCCAGCGATGAGGCCGGTCCTGGCGACGGAGGAGTATCAGCCCTTCTTCGGCGGCGGCGAAATCCGGTTCAACACCGTGTCGCCGTTCTTGTCCTGGGTCAGGTACACCGGCAGCACCTTGGGCAAGGTGCGCACCAGCTTTTTCACATCGCTGGTGTTGTAGATCCCGCTGATGCGCACGCTGCCGGTGCTGGCATCGGCCAGGCGCAGAGGGCTGTCGAGGTAGCGGTTGATCAGCGGCAGGGCCTGGTCGAGGGTGAGGTTGTCGATCACCAGCTTGCCATTGCGCCATGCCAGGCTGGGGTCATTGGCATAAGTCTGGTTCAGGCTCGGTTCGAGATCGCCGGTTTGGTAGGCGGCCTGCATGCCCGGGCCGAGACGGTAGCCGCTGCCGAGCTTGAAGCTCTCGCTGCTGACCAGCACCGAACCTTCCACCAGGGTCACCTTGACCTGGTCGCGGTACTTCCAGACGTTGAAACGGGTGCCGGTGACTTCGGTCTGGCCGTTGCCGGCGCGGACCACGAACGGGTGCCGTGAATCGTGATGGACCGTGAAGAACGCCTCGCCCTTGCTCAGGGTGACCCGGCGCTGGTCCTTGAAATTCATGTAGCGCAGGGAGGTGCCGAGGTTCAATTCCACCTCGCTGCCATCACCAAGGGTGACGGTGCGACGGCTATCAGTGCTTTGCACCGACTGGTAATCGTTGGGCAGCCAGCCTTGGTCCCAGCCGACCCAGCCGGCCAGGGGCAGGGCCAGCAAGGCGATGACTGCCGCCGACGCATAGTGCCGGGCACGTTGTGGCTGCTGCCGGGGCTTGAGCGGCAATTGCAGGATTTGCGCAGGGGCAGGCGAGCGGGGAAGCTGGTCGGCAGTTATCCAGATATCCTGCATCGCCTCGAACTCACGACGGTGCAGCGGGCTGGCCGTCAGCCACTCGGCGAACTCGGCCTGTTCCTGTTCAGTGCAGTCGTCAGCGTGCAAGCGCATGCACCAATGCGCAGCGGCATCGGTAATGGCGTTGAGTTCGTCGTCGCTGGGGCTGGCCTGATTCATTGATACTCCCGGTTTTGGCCATTCTACCCCTGCGTGGCGGGGCTCCGGAACCGAGATCATGGCGAATCACTATCAGTTGTGAGATTTATTTGCAGTAAATCCGCTGCAAAGCCGGCTTTTCCGCACAAACCAACCGGCGGTCGGAAAACCGGCACGCTCGGGCGTGCCGGGATATCCGCCGTTCAGAAATGCTCGGCGTCGAGCTGATACAGGCTGGCGCTCCCGGCCTGGATGCCGGCCTGCAGGGACAGGGTCCGCGGCAGCAGGCGGGCGAAATAGAAGGCCGCCGTGGCCAGCTTGGCTTCGTAGAATTCCGGCTCGTCGGCATGCCGGGCCTTCGCTACCGCCGCCATGCGCGACCACATGTAGGCGTAGGCGACATAGCCGAACAGGTGCAGGTACTCCACCGACGCCGCACCCACCGCATTGGCATCGACGCCAGCCTGCTCGCGCAGCCATTGGGTGGTGCTCTCCAGTCGTTCCAGCGCTTCCAGCAAGCGCGCGGCGTAAGGCGGCTCGCTCTCGCAGAATGTGCGGATTTCACTGGCCAGCAGGGCCAGCGACTGTCCGCCATCGGCCACCACCTTGCGCCCGAGCAGGTCCAGGGCCTGGATACCGTTGGTGCCTTCGTAGATCTGCGCGATCCGCACATCGCGCACCAGTTGCTCCTGGCCCCATTCGCGAATATAGCCGTGGCCGCCGAATACCTGCTGTCCCAGCACGCAGCTTTCCAGGCCAGTGTCGGTGAAGAACGCCTTGGCCACCGGCGTCAGCAGGGCTACCAGGCGTTGCGCGGCTTCGCGCTCGCCGGCGTCCTCGGCATACTTGGCGATATCCAGCTGTTGCCCGACGTAGGTGGCGAATGCCCGCCCGCCTTCGGTCAGGGCGCGCATGGTCAGCAGCATGCGGCGCACATCGGCATGCACGATGATCGGATCGGCGATCCTGTCCTTGGCTTGCGCACCCGTGGCTGCGCGGCTTTGCAGGCGATCCCGGGCGTAGGCGGCCGCGCTCTGGTACGACGCCTCGGCGCAACCGATGCCCTGGATGCCGATGGACAGCCGTTCGTAATTCATCATGGTGAACATCGCCGCCAGTCCACGATTGGGTTCGCCGACCAGGTAACCCACCGCGCCATCGAAGTTCATGACGCAGGTGGCCGAGGCCTTGATGCCCATCTTGTGCTCGACCGAACCGCAGCTCACCGCGTTGTCCACGCCCAGGCTGCCGTCATCGTTGACCACGCGCTTGGGCACCAGGAACAGCGAGATGCCCTTGGGCCCGGCGGGCGCGTCCGGCAGCCTGGCCAGGACCAGGTGAATGATGTTCTCGGTGAGGTCCTGGTCGCCACCGGTGATGAAGATCTTGGTCCCGCTGATGGCGTAGCTGCCGTCGACCAGCGGTTCGGCCTTGCTGCGGATGATGCCCAAGTCGGTGCCCGCATGGGGTTCGGTCAGGCACATGGTACCGGCCCATTCGCCGCTGTACAGGCGTGGCAGGTATAGCGCGCGCAGGCTATCGCTGGCATGGGCGTCGATGGCCAGGCAGCAGCCGGCGCTCAGCGCCGAGTACAGGCTGAAGGAGCAGTTGGCGGCGTAAAGCATTTCCTCGAACTGCACTGCGAGCATCTTCGGCATGCCCATGCCGCCATGCTCCGGGTTGCCGGCCAGGCCGACCCATCCACCCTCGCGGTACGTACGCCAGGCGTCCTTGAAACCTTCCGGGGTGGTGACCTGGCCCGCCTCGAAGCCGACGCCCTGTTCGTCGCCGCTACGGTTGAGCGGGGCGATCAATTGGCCGGTAATCTTCGCCGCCTCTTCGAGGATGGCATCGGCGGTCTCGCCGTCGACCGTCGCCGCCAGGGCCGGCAGTCGCGCCCATTGGGCCGGGCCCTGGAACACTTCATGAAGGACGAAGCGCATATCGCGCAGCGGGGCATTGAATTCAGGCATCTTGGTTCTCGTAATAAAAGGAGGGACGGATCAGAGCGCCTTGGCCCAGTCGCGCAGCAGGTACTTCTGGATCTTGCCGGTGGAGGTCTTCGGCAGGTCGCGGAAGATCACCGTCTTCGGCAGCTTGAAGCCGGCCAGGTGTTCGCGGCAGAAGGCGATGATCTCGGCCTCGCGGGTGTCTTCGAAGCCGGGCTTGAGGCTGATCCAGGCGCAGGGCGTCTCGCCCCATTTCTCGTCCGGCCGGGCGACCACGGCGGCTTCGAGCACGGCGGGATGGCGGTATAGCGTGTCCTCCACTTCGATGGTGGAAATGTTCTCGCCGCCGGAAATGATGATGTCCTTGAGCCGGTCCTTGATCTCGACATAGCCGTCCGGATGGCAGACCGCCAGGTCGCCGGTATGGAACCAGCCGCCACGGAAGGCTTCGGCAGTGGCTTCGGGGTTCTTCAGGTAGCCCTTCATCACCGTGTTGCCGCGCATGAAGATCTCGCCCAGGGTGTTGCCGTCCCGTGCCACGGGTTCGAGGGTCTGCGGGTCGGCGACCATCAGGCCTTCGAGGGTGGCGTAGCGCACGCCTTGACGCGATTTGATCCGTGCCCGTTCCTGCAACGGCTTTTCATCCCACTCGGCGTGCCAGGCGCAGACCGTCACGGGCCCGTAGACCTCGGTCAATCCATACACGTGGGTGACCTTGATGCCCATTTCCTCCACCGCGCCAATGACCTTGGCCGGTGGCGCCGCGCCGGCGACCATGGCATTGACCGGATGGTCGATGGCCGCCTTGGCCGAGTCGGGCATGTTGATCAGCGCATTGAGTACGATGGGGGCACCGCACAGGTGGCTGACCTGGTGTTCGCGGATCAGGGTGAGGATCTTCTGCGGATCGACCCGGCGCAGGAACACATGGGTTCCGGCCAGGGCGGTGACGGTCCAGGGATAGCACCAGCCGTTGCAGTGGAACATCGGCAGGGTCCACAGGTACACCGGATGATTGCCCATGGCCCAGGTCATCTGGTTGCCCAGGGAGTTCAGGTAGGCGCCGCGGTGGTGATAGACCACGCCCTTGGGGTTGCCGGTGGTGCCGGAGGTGTAGTTCAGCGAGATCGCTTGCCACTCGTCCTCGGGCCACTGCCAGGCGAACTGCGGGTCGCCTTCGGCAAGGAAAGCCTCGTAGTCCAGCTCGCTGACCGCGCAGCCTTCGCCGTACTCGGGATCGTCCACATCCACCACCAGCGGCGGATGTTCCATCAACTGCAGGGCGGCGCCGATGACCTTGTGGAATTCGCGGTCGGTGATCAGCACCTTGGCTTCACCATGTTCCAGCATGAAGGCAATGGCTTCGGCGTCGAGGCGCACGTTGAGGGCATTGAGCACGGCGCCGATCATCGGCACGCCGAAATGCGCTTCGAGCATCGCCGGGATATTCGGCAGCATCACCGCCACCGTATCGCCCTGGCCGATGCCGCGGCCGGCCAGGGCGCTGGCCAGGCGTCGGCAGCGCTGGTAGGTTTCCTGCCAGTTGCGCCGGATAGAACCGTGGATCACCGCCGGGTAGTCGCCGTACACGGCGGCGGTGCGTTCGATGAAGCTCAGGGGAGTAAGGGCGACATGGTTGACAGGCGCGGGCTGCAGGCCCTCGGAGAAGATCGACATAGAAAGCGATGTCCTGTTGGCTGATTGTTAGCTCTGATCAGGGTTCTGGAGCGGGGTGGCCGTTCCGTTGCGTTGATTTTTACGCTGTTCGCCATGTTACTTGGAAGATAGACTATAGCAATATGGTACAAATACTATAAAAAGCGGAGTCCTCCTTGTGACGCTCATTCCTTCGGCCTTGCTCGATAACGATCCGCAACCCTCGCTGCTGCTCGACGCCAACGCCGTGCTGCGCGCCGCCAACCCGGCCATGCGCGACGAACTCAATGGCTGGCCGCCGCAAAGCCTGTCGGTGTTGCTGCCGGCCAACCATGCCGCGCTGGTCCGCGCCTGCCTGGGTCAACAGCGGGCGATTGCCGAGGTCGAGAGCCTGGCCGGCGAGCGCATTCTGCTATGGACCTTCATCCCTGCCGGCCCCGATCAGGTGGTTGCGCGGTGCCGTGACGCCACCGGCGAGCGTCGCGCCGAGCGCGAGGCGGCCCAGGCCCGGCGCCTGTACCGGCTGATTACCGAGAACACCACCGACCTTATTTCCCGGCACACCCCCGACGGCAGTTTCCTCGATGCCTCGCCGGCCTCGTACCGCCTGCTCGGCTACTGGCCGGAGGAACTGCGCGGGGTCAAGGTGCAGGCCCTGCTGCATCCCCAGGATCGCCGCCAGCACCTTATCCAGGCCTCGACTGCACTCGAGCGCGATGGCTACCAGACCATGACGTGCCGCGTGCGCCATCGCGACGGTCGCGATCTTTGGTTCGAGATCGCCAGCCGCGCCATTCGCGAGACCTATACCGGTGCGGTGGTGGAGATCGTCAGTGTCTCGCGGGATATCACCGTGCGTATCGAGGCCCAGGAAAACCGCCGGCGCTTGGCCGAAGTGGTGGAGGCCAATACCGACCTGGTGCTGTTCACCGATCCTGACGGGCGCCTGACCTACCTCAACCGCTCGGCCCGCCGGGCCCTGGGCCTGACCGCCGTAGAGGATGCACCCCGCCTGGGCGCACTGCTCGACGCCGAGGCTTGCCAGCGCCTCGATCACGAGGGCTGGCTGCGTGCCGAACGCGAAGGCGTGTGGCAATGCGAAGCGCGGCTGGCGCCCTACGACGGCGCTGCGGCGTTTCCGGTGTCGCTGGTGTTGCTTGCGCATACGGCGGCCGGCGGCGAGCGCTACTACTCGCTGGTGGCCCGCGACATGACCGAGCGCGAACTGCGCGAGACCCAGCAGCGCCGCCACCAGGATGAACTGGCCCACACCGCGCGCCTGGTGACCCTCGGTGAACTGGCCTCGGGCATTGCCCACGAAATCAACCAGCCGCTGGCCGCCGTGCTCAACTACGCCGCTGCCAGCCAACGTTACCTGCATGCCCTGGAGCGTGATCCGCAGGCTGCCGGCCGGGTTGCCCAGGGTTTGCAGCGGATCAGCGAACAGGCGACCCACGCCGCCGAAGTGATCAAGCGCCTGCGTGCCTTCCTGCGCAAGGAACCGCGGCGCCTGCAGGCGCTGTCGGTGGCCGGGGTGGCGCGCGAGGCGGTGCGCCTGTGTGCCTGGGAGGCGACGCAGGCGCAGGTGACGATCGAGCAGCGAATGGCGGACAATCTGCCGCCGGTGTACGCCGACCGGGTGCTGCTGGAGCAGGTCCTGCTCAATCTGCTGCGCAACGCCATCGACGCCAACCGCGAGCATCAGCCGGGGCAGCCGTCGCGGATCGTGCTGCGTGGCGAGCAGGAGGGCGCGCGCCTGCTGGTCCAGGTGATCGACCAGGGGCCGGGCGTGGCGCTGGAGCAACTGGACGGCATCTTCACCCCCTTCACCACGAGCAAGCCGGAAGGACTGGGCCTTGGCCTGAGCATGAGCCGCAGTATCGTCGAAGGCTTCGGCGGCACGCTCTCGGCCAGTCCGGGGGAGGGCGGGGGACTGATTCTGAGCTGTCGGCTGGCGCCGGCGGCAAGCGTTTGAACAAGGGGACTCTGATGCAGGATCCGAAGGTCTATGTGGTCGACGACGACCAGGGCATGCTCGATTCAACGGTGTGGCTGCTGGAGTCGGTGGGCCTGGTGGCCCTGCCATTCACCAGTGGCCAGGCCTTTCTCGACGCCTGCGACGGCGACTTGCCGGCATGCGTGCTGCTCGATGTGCGCATGCCCGGCATGGGCGGCCTGAGCGTGCAGGAAGCGTTGCGGGCGAAGGGGATCGACCTGCCGGTGATCTTCGTCAGTGGTCACGCCGATGTGCCGATCGTGGTCAGGGCTTTCAAGGCCGGTGCCTGCGACTTCATCGAAAAGCCGTACAACGACCAGATGCTCTTGGACAGCGTCCAGGATGCCTTGGGGCGTTCGTCGCAGATCCAGGTCGGCAGCCGCCAGCGCGACGCGGTGCAGGCACGGATCGGCAGCCTCACGCCGCGCGAGCGCGATGTGTTCGTGCCGCTGGTCAAGGGTTACACCAACCGGGAGATTGCCGAGCAACTGGAGGTCAGCGTCAAGACCGTCGACCTGTACCGCTCGCGGGTCATGAAGCGTATGCAGGCCGAGCACCTGCCGGAACTGGTGGGGATGGCGATTGCTTGTGGTGTCGTCGAGCCGTTGAATCTCCGCTGACCCCATCGCTGGCAAGCCAGCTCCCACAGGGGCCGCAGCGCCGCTAAACCCTGTGGGAGCTGGCTTGCCAGCGATGAGGCCCTGAAAGTCACTAAAGATCCCGGATCAGGAACGACGCCCCAGCAACAACCCCACTACCAATCCAAACCCCGCCGAAATCGCCACCGTCTGCCACGGATGCCCGCCAATGTACTGCTCGGTGGCGTCCACCACCGGCTTGGCCCTGTCACGCACGTTACCCACCGCCTGGCCGGCCTGTTTCAACTTGAGCTGCAACTGGGCACGCAGGGTCTCGGCTTCTTCGCCGACCAGCGAGGCGCTGTCGTTGAGCAGCTTCTCCGACTCCTGGATCAGTGCCTGCAGTTCGCTGAACGCCTGGTCCTTGATCTGCTCGCTTTCGGTGTGCTGGGTGGTTTTCCTGGCCATTGCGCTTCCTCGGTCAAGTCATACGTCGATGTGTGATGGACGCCCGCCGGTACGGAAAAGTTGCACCGGTTTGCAGGGCATCGGCGGCTACAGTGTAAGATAGCGCCCATTTTCAAGCGGCAGGAATTACCCATGAGTTTCAATCTGGCCAACAAGAGTTTCGCCGAACGGGCCGAGATCGAAGACGAAAAAGCCCGGCTGTTCGAGCTATGGCAGACCAACCTGGCCAAGGCCAAGGGCGAAGCCGTCCGCCTGATCGGCGAGAAGCCGCGGCGCAAGGGCAAATGGGCGGAGTGGGTGCGGGCCGAACTGGACGCCATGTCGCCGCCGGAATACGCCAACATGGTGCGCGGCGAGGTCAACAAGCTGATGGCGGCGGCCAGCGCCAGTAAGGCCTGAGCTTCAACGCGGCAGCTCGAAGGTGCCGCGGTCCTTGAAGCGCATGGTGCCGAAGGCACCCCCGGCGAGCTTGCCATTGACCTCGTAGGGCATGCCGTCGAGGCTGCTCATCTGGCTCAGGCCCACGGCCTGGCGCAATACCGAAAACGCGGTGATGCTTACCGGCACTACCAGCACCTGTTCGCTGAAGCGGCCAATGCTGCCGTGCTGGTCGCTGACGCCGGCGGCCAGCGGCTGGCCATTGACCTTCAGGTTCAGGGCCACGCCATTGAAGTCGATGACCGTCTCGTTGGGGTTCTGCACCCGCAATTTCACCGCCATGCGCAACTCCAGGTCCTGGCCGGGCAGGGGGTCGATGCCGATCACGCTGATGTTCACCGGATCTCGCCCCTGGAACAGCGCACAGGCTGACAGGGCGAGGATCAGGCTCAGGCCGGTGAGATGGCGCAACAGGCGGGTCATGGCGATTGCTCCGGGAACAGGGTGCCCCGGAGTGTGGCAAATGCACGGCGGCGTTGAAAGTCGTACATGACTTGAAAGATAATCCTTCTCATTAAAGTTCATGTCCTACTTTCCACGGCGATCTTTCCCACTCATGCTGACGTCCCCCGCTTCAGGGCTGCTGGCCAGTTTCCAGGAGCATTACGATGATCTCCTGCTGTTCCTGACCCGGCGTATGAACGACCGCCAGCGCGCGGCCGACGTTGCCCAGGAGACATGGCTCAAGCTGGTGAAGATCGATGAGCAGGACGTGCCGGTAGTGCACGCCCGCAGCTTCATTTTCCGGGTCGCCGGCAACCTGGCCATCGACACCTTGCGCCGCGAGCAGCGCCAGGAAAGCAACCTCGGCGACAGCGATGTGGCAGGGCAGATGGTCTGCCCGGGGCCGGCGCCGGAGGCCACGCTGCTGGCCCGGGAGCGCCTGGCCATCCTCGACGAAGCCCTGCTGCAACTCTCCGACAATGCCCGCCAGGCGTTGCTGCTGAACCGCGTCGAGGGCCTGACCCAGGCGCAGATCGCAAAACGGCTGGGCGTATCCGAAAGCATGGTGGCAAAATACATCGGCCAGGCCCTGCGCCATTGTCGCGACTGGCTCAAGCACAACCATGACTGACGCGCGCATGCCTTCCGAACCCCAGCCCATCCTCGATCTTTCAGATGCTGCCATCGATTGGCAGGTGCTGTTGCATTCGGGCACTGCCAGTGCCGCCGACCGGTCCCGCTACCAGCGCTGGCGCGAACTCAGCGCCGAACATCTGGCCGCCGCCGAGGAGGCCGAGGCACTGTGGGGCGATATCGGCCACACCGAAGCTGCCGCCAGGTTGTCCGTCGTGCCGCGCCGCAGCCGTCGCTGGGGCTCGGCCATCGCCGCTTCGCTGGTGCTAGCGCTGGTGGGCTACGGTGGCTGGCAACAGGCACCGGCACTGCTGGCCGACTACCACACCAGCACTGGTGAGCGCCGCACCGTAACTCTGGAAGACGGCTCGCGGGTCACCCTCAACAGCGCCAGCGCGTTTTCGGTGAAGTACAGCGACGACCGGCGCCTGGTGTCGTTGCGCGAAGGCGAGGCGCTGTTCGAGCCGGCGCAGGATCCGCGGCCGTTCGTGGTCGATAGCGGCGACGAACGGGTGCAGGGCAGTGGTGCGGTGTTCAGCGTGCGTCGCCAGGGCCAGGCCGCCAGTGTGGTGGTGGCCCGTGGCGAGGCGCGGGTCGGCGAGCGCCTGCTCGCGGCGAGCCCCGATGCCCAGGCGCAAACTGCCTGGCAACGCGGCAAGCTGATCTTCAACGGCCGCCCGCTACGGGAAGTGATCGCCGAGCTGGAGCGCTACCAGCACGGGCGCATCCTGATTTCCGACAACCAGCTCGGTGCCTTGCCGGTCAGCGGCGTGTTCGATCTCGATGATCCTCACGGCCTGCTGCGCACCCTCGAACAACGCTATGAGCTGAAGGTCACCTATCTGCCGTGGCTGGCCGTGCTGTACTGATTCTTCCACCGACAAAATTTTTTTCGAAAGTCACTGCAAGTTCTGCAAGGCCGAATCGTCGTAGTGAGACTGATCAGCAACTCATTCTCATTTACGCATTCGTCTGGAAGAAAACAGTGAAAGGTCTGTCCCCGTCCTCAGCACGTTCCACCCGTTCCTTCAAACTGGCCCTGCTGGCTTCGGCCGTGGCCACCGGCCTCTGCGGCCCGTTCGCCGCCCATGCCGCCGAAGCCGTGAACCCTGCACAGACCAGCGCCGCCCAGGCACGCCAGGTCAGCCTCGACCTGCCGGCGCAGAGCCTCGACCAGACCCTGACCCAATTCGCCGACCAGGCCGGGCTGCACCTGCTGTTCACCACCAGCGACGTCGCCGGCCTGGACAGCCCGGGCCTGCGCGGCAGCTACAGCATCGAACAGGCGCTGCAACAACTGCTTGCCGGCAGCGGCATGAGCTGGCAGTTCAGCGATACGAACACGGTGATCCTGCGCAAGGCCGAGCCCCAGGCCAGCATCGCCCTCAAGGCGATCGAGGTCAGCGTGGCCTCGCGTACCAGCACCTCGATCAGCGAGATTCCCGGCACCGTCTGGGTAGTCGACCAGGAGCAGCTCAAGGAGCAGATCAGCAGCGGTGTCAGTCTCAAGGAAGCCATTGGCAAGCTGGTCCCGGGCCTGGACCTGGCGCCGGAAGGGCGGACCAACTACGGCCAGAACATGCGCGGGCGCAATGTCCTGGTGATGATCGACGGGGTCAGCCAGAACAGCTCCCGTGGCCTGTCGCGCCAGTTCGACAGCATCTCGCCGTTCAACGTCCAGCGCGTCGAAGTGCTGTCCGGCGCCAGCGCTATCTACGGCGGCGGTGCCACCGGCGGGATCATCAACATCGTTACCAAGAAGGGCGAAGAGGGCCCGGCGCGTTTCGAAACCCAGGTCGGGGCCAGCAGCGGCTTCAACAACAGTGACGACCTGTCGACGCGCATTGCCCAATCGGTCAGTGGTGGCAACGAGCGCATCAATGCCCGCCTGGGGGTGTCCGCCGAGCAGAACGAAGCCTTCTACGACGGCGCCGGCGAGCAGATCTTCATCGATAACACCCAGACCGACCTGCAATACAACCGCACCATCGACGTGCTGGGCAGCCTGGGCATGCAGTTCAACGATGAACAGAGCCTCGACCTGCTGGCGCAGTACTACGACTCCGGCAACCACGGCAGCACCGGGATCTACTTTCCGCACCTGAACTACAACGCGCCGTCGGACCTGGAAGACGCCGAACTGCGCAGCGGCCTGTCCAGCGACCTGGAGCCGCAAACCCGGCGCCTGCTGCTCAACGCCAACTACCACCATGCCGATGTGTTCGGCCAGGACTTCTACCTGCAGGCCTCGTACCGCAAGGAAGACGACAATTTCTACCCGTTTCCCTACTACAACAGCGGTACGCCCCGGGGCTCGCGCGGCGTGTACTTCGCCGCCTCGCAGCAGAACTTCGAGGTTTCCAGCCTGAAGGCGCTGTTTGCCAAGCAGTGGGATACCCTCAAGCTCACCTACGGCGTCGACCTCGATCGCGAGCGCTTCAATGCCGAGCAGAGCACCTTCGATGCGCGCACCTCGTCCAGCAGCGGCGGCCTCGAACTGGAAACCGCGAGCAAGGCGCCGCGCTACCCGAGCTACCGGGTCGACGGCCTGTCTGCCTACGCGCAACTGGACTGGCACCTGACCGACAACCTGACCCTGTCCGGCGGCGCACGACGCCAGCAGATGGACGTGGATGTCGGTGACTTCAAGGGCATTCCCGGTGGCAGCAACGACTATCAGGTCAATCTGTACAACCTGGGGGCGATCTACGACTTCAAGAACGGGCATCAAGTCTGGACCAACTACGGCGAAGGTTTCGACCTGCCGGACCCGGCCAAGTACTACGGCAAGGCTGGCCTGAGCGTCGATGACAACCCGCTGGCCGGGATCAAGAGCCGCCAGGTCGAGATGGGCTGGCGCTATGCCGATGTGGACTGGGATGCCCAGGCGGCGGTCTATTACATCTGGTCGGACAAGGTCATCAGCACCGACTCGGCGACCCTGACCATCAACGTCGAAGACAAGAAAAGCCGTGACTTCGGTTTCGAAGGCGCGCTGACCCGACGCTTCGACAGCGGCTGGGAAGCCGGCGGCACCCTGCACCTGGTGCGTTCCGAGGAGGAAGACACTGACGGCGACTGGATCAAGCGCGATGCCCGCTATGCCTCGCTGTCCAAGTCCACCGCCTTCGTCGGCTGGAAGGGCGACGGGCGCAATGCGCGGCTGCAGGCCAACCACGCCTTCACCCTCGAGGACGATGCCGACCACAAGATTTCCGGCTACACCACCTTCGACCTGCTGGGTAGCCAGGAGACCGGTTTCGGCACCTTCAGCGCCGGCATCCAGAACCTGCTGGACAAGCAATACAGCACCGTCTGGGGCCAGCGCGCGACGCTGTTCTACTCGCCGACCTATGGCCCCGCCTATCTGTATGACTACCAGGGACGCGGCCGCACCTACACCCTGACCTGGTCGCTGGCCTACTGAGGCCGGTGCTGCTGCGGGGCCGCCAGGGCAATGCTTCCCTCGTAACAAAATGAATCACCTGCGCCGGCCCCGGCGCTTTCCGGGCGAACCTCTCGCACCTTAGGCTATCCAACCTTCGGAGATGCCCAATTGCGGGAGGTGCCCATGTCACGCCGACGTTTGCCGATGCTGTTCGCTGCCGTCCTTGCCGCTTGCGCCGCGGGGGCGGTATTGGCAGCGAGCGAAAACAACCCGCACAACAGTCCCATCCGCGACATCAACCCCAATAGCCAGCAGGGCAGCGTGCCCGCCACGCCGCCGCTGCGCGGCCCGTCCACCCAGCCGCCATCCCGCCCGCCAACCCTGGAGAACCGGGGCATCGGCAACGGCGACAACCTGCGTCGCGAGCAACAGGCGCCACGCCTGGAGCCCATCCGCCCACCCCGCGATTCACAACGCGCACCGTGATCGCGCCCCCAGAAAGGAAGCCCGCATGACCTCACGATCCTGGCTGCTCGCCTTCGGCACTGCCGCACTCTTGCCACTTCTGGCCCAGGCCGCGCCTGAACGAACCTTCCCCAGCGAGGAGGGCGCGCTCAAGGTGGCGACCCTGGCCGAGGGCCTGAAACACCCTTGGGCCCTGGCGTTTCTTCCGGACAACCAGGGGATCCTGGTCACCGAGCGCCAGGGCAACCTGCGGGTGATCGGCCCAGAGGGCCGGGTGGGTGCGCCGTTGAATGGCGTGCCCGAGGTCTGGGCCAAGGGCCAGGGCGGCCTGCTCGACGTGGTGCTGTCGCCGACGTTCAACAAGGACCGCCTGGTCTATCTGTCGTTTGCCGAGGGCGGTGGCGAGGGCGGCAAGGCCGGCACGGCGGTCGGGCGTGGGCGGCTTTCCGGAGACCTGTCGAGCCTGGAGGATTTCAACGTGATCTTCCGCCAGGAGCCGAAGCTGTCCAGCGGCAATCACTTCGGCTCGCGGCTGGTGTTCGACCGCGAGGGTCATCTGTTCATCGCCCTGGGCGAAAACAACGAGCGACCGACCGCCCAGGACCTCGACAAGCTGCAGGGCAAGGTGGTGCGCATCCTGCCCGATGGCGAAATTCCCAAGGACAACCCTTTCGTCGGGCAGAAAAACGTGCAACCGGCGATCTGGTCCTACGGCCACCGCAACCAGCAGGGCGCGGCGCTCAATCCCTGGACCGGGCAACTGTGGACCCACGAGCATGGTCCCCGTGGTGGTGACGAGATCAATATCCCCAAGCCCGGCAAGAACTACGGCTGGCCGCTGGCGACCCATGGCATCAATTATTCGCTGATGCCCATTCCCGAGGCCAAGGGCAAGGACGTGAAGGGCACGGTAGCGCCTCACCACGTCTGGGAGAAATCCCCGGGCATCAGTGGCATGGCGTTCTATGATGGCGGTCGCTTCAAACCCTGGGACCACAACCTGTTCATCGGTGCCCTGGCAACCCAGGAAGTGATCAGGTTGCAGCTCGATGGCGACAGGATCGTCCATGAAGAGCGCATGCTCGGGCAGTTGGACGCCCGGGTGCGGGATGTCCGGGTAGGGCCGGACGGGTTCCTCTACCTGCTGACGGATGAGGAGGATGGGGAACTGCTGAAGGTGGGGCTGGCCGAATAAGCCGCCATTACGCGGCCCCTGTGGGAGCGGGTTCACCCGCGATTACTTCAGTGAATCCACAACAGCAATCGCGGGTGAACCCGCTCCCACAGGGACCGCGCCGACTTCAAAATCCACATACAAATAATTGCTTACTGATATACCCTGTGCCCTTTTGTCCGAGGGTCAGCATGTCCCACACCCCCTGGCCCTGTACCGCCAGGCCATCGAGCAGCAGGGCTTCATTCCCGACCCTGCCCAGCAGGCCGCCGTGCAAGCCCTGCAAAATTGCTTTGATGCCGTGCAGCGCGGCGAACCGGCCCGGGGCGTGTACCTCTGGGGCCCGGTCGGCCGCGGCAAGACCTGGCTGATGGACCAGTTCCATGGTTGCCTGACGATTCCCGCGCGCCGCCAGCATTTCCATCACTTCATGCGCTGGACTCACCAGCGCCTGTTCCAGCTCAATGGCACCGCCGACCCGCTCAAGGCCCTGGCCCAAGCCCTCGCCGAAGAGATCCGCGTGCTGTGTTTCGACGAGCTGTTCGTCAACGATATCGGTGATGCGATCATTCTCGGTCGTCTGTTCCAGGTGCTGTTCGAATCCGGGGTAGTGGTGGTCGCCACCTCCAACCTGCCGCCACGCGAGCTCTACGTCGACGGCTTCAACCGCGAGCGCTTCCTCCCGGCCATCGCCGCGATCGAGGCGTCGATGCAGGTGGTGGCAGTCCAGGGCGAGCAGGATCATCGCCTGCACCCCGGTGACGGCCAACAGTGCTACTGGGTGCGCCAGGCCGGCCAGCCCTGCGCGCTGGAGCAGGTGTTCAACGACCTGAGCGGCGGCGCCCCGGCCACTGATGCGGACCTGCCCGTCGGCTACCGCACCGTCCAGGTGATCCGCCGCAGTGCCAGGGTGCTCTGGTGCGATTACCCGCATCTGTGCGAGCAGCCCCTGGCCGCCATGGAGTTCATGGCTCTGTGCGAAACGTTCGACGCCATTCTGCTCAGTGGCGTGCCGGCCCTCGGCGCGGCGCGGCGCCCGGGCAGGATCGCCCGGGGCACCGAGGATGGCGCCGAGCGGGTGGTGGCCGGCGATCGGGAGCTGCCGCAACTGTCGCCGCAGGACAACGGCGCACGGCGTTTCATCGCCCTCGTCGATGAATGCTATGACCAGCGCGTAGCCCTTTACCTGGAGGCCGACGTTCCCCTGGAAGCGCTCTACACTCAAGGCTACCTGGAGTTCCCGTTCCGACGGACACTCAGCCGTCTGCGGGAGATGCAGCTGCAACGCTTCCACTGAGGACGTGCAAGATGGCCGAGCCACTGTCGCACCACCTGCTGACCATGGCCTACAACAATGCCTGGGCCAACCACCGCCTGTACAAGGCGTGCCGGCAACTGAGCCGCGACGAACTGGTCGCGCCGCGGTGCAGTTTCTTCCCCTCGATCAAGGCCACCCTCAATCACTTGCTGACCGTCGACTGGTTCTACCTCCAGGCCCTGGAGCGCGAGCTGCGCGGGGGCCGCCGGACGAACTGTCGGCGCGCTTCTTCGAGCCGGAACAACCCTTCGACGATGTCGGGCAGTTGCACCGGGAACAGGCGCAGAACGACCGGCGCCTGATCGCCTATTGCCAGCAACAGCGCGACGACCAGTTGCAGCGCTACGTCAGCATCGTCCGTCCCGAGCGGGTTCAGCGCGACCAGCGCTTGCGCCTGCTGTCCCATCTCTTCGAGCACCAGATCCACCACCGCGGGCAGGTTCACGCCATGCTCGCGGATACCGGTGTGCGCCCGCCGCAACTGGATGAATTTTTCTGCGAGGAGGAGGCCCCTCTGCGTGCGCAGGACTTCGCCGAACTGGGTTGGACCGAGGAGATGATCTGGGGCGTCAGCGGCCGAACCAACCCAGGGTAATCAGTGCCAGCACCAGGTACCGTGCGCCCTTGGCCACGGTTACCAGCAGCACGAAGCGCCAGAACGGCTCGCGCATGATCCCGGCGATCAGGGTGAGTGGGTCGCCGATCACCGGCATCCAGCTCAGCAGCAGCGACCATTTTCCGTAGCGCTGGTAGCGCTGCTGCGCCTTGTCCAGTTGCGTGGCGGAAAAGGGGAACCAGCGCTTGTCGCGCCAGCGTTCCAGGGCTCGCCCCAGCAGCCAGTTGACGATAGAGCCCAGTACGTTGCCCAGGGTCGCCACCAGCAACAGGCTCGTCACCGCCTGCGGATCGTGCAGGAGCAGGCCCACCAGCAGCGCTTCGGACTGAAGCGGCAATAGCGTGGCGGCGCCGAATGCCGCGAGAAACAGACCCCAATAGCTCAGCACGGTGGGCGCGCTTCCTTTTTCCGAAGGATGCGTAGGATATTTCCCGGAACCCATGGCCGCCAGCACGGAAGTGTTCAATTGTTTATCGTTCCGTTAATGGAACGCTAAAGGCCGATTTGGCCATCTGGTGCTGAAAGGGTGTCGAAATTAAGCTTTTCCCATCAACGCGACACACCACTTATCGCCAGGGAAACTGCTTATGAACACCGCCAACCAGGACAGCTCCAACGTGGTCACGCTGGTCATCCAGCACAAGGTCCGCAGCGACGCGCTGGACACCTATGAAGAATGGCTCAAGCGCGCCGTGCAGGCCGCGCGTCGCCAGCCCGGTCACCTGGGCGTCAACGTCATCCGTCCGGAGCAGGGCGGCAGGCACTTCACCACAGTGGTGCGCTTCTGTGAGTCGGCCCGTCTGCAGGATTGGGTCAACTCCAGCGAGCGCCAGCGGATGATCGACGAGGTCATGCCTTTGCTTGATGGCGGCGACCATACCGAAGTCCACGCCGACCCCGAGTTCTGGTTCACCCCTGTCGGCAGTGGTGCCCAGCAACCCCCGCGCTGGAAGCAGGCGGTGCTGACCTACCTGGTGATCTGCCCGATGACCCTGCTGGTCCCGGCCTTGCTGGCGCCATTGTTCGCTGCGGTTCCCGCGCTGGGCGGGCCGCTGGCGGGCAACCTGATCGGCAACCTCTTCGTCATCCTGCCCGTGGTGTTTTTCATCATGCCGCTGGTGACCCGCCTCGCTGCCGGCTGGCTGCGGACCTGAACGAATCGCCCCATACACACTCAAGAAACTACCTACGCATTTTTCAGGAGATACCGCTATGAGCACTCTCGTTACCCGTGACGGCACCGCGATCTATTACAAGGACTGGGGCAGCGGCAAGCCCGTGCTGTTCAGCCATGGCTGGCCGCTGGACGCCGATATGTGGGATGTGCAGATGGAGTTCCTGGCCAGCCGCGGCTACCGCGCCATCGCCTTCGACCGTCGCGGTTTCGGGCGTTCCAGCCAGCCGTGGACGGGCTATGACTACGACACCTTCGCCGACGATATCGCCCAGTTGATCGAGCACCTCGACCTCAACGAGGTGACCCTGGTGGGCTTCTCCATGGGCGGCGGCGATGTCACCCGCTATCTCGCCCGGCATGGCAGCGAGCGGGTGGCCGGGCTGGTCCTTCTGGGCGCGGTCACGCCGCTGTTCATCAAGACTACGGACAATCCGGAGGGTGTCGACAAGTCGGTATTCGATGGCATTCGCGACGGCATCCGCGCCGACCGTGCGCAATTCATCGCCGACTTCGCAGCGCCGTTCTACGGCATCAATCATGGGCAGAAGGTATCCCAGGGCGTGCAGGCCCAGACCCTGAACATCGCCCTGATGGCCTCGCTCAAGGCCACCCTGGACTGCGTGACGGCGTTTTCCGAAACCGACTTCCGTCCGGACATGGCGAAGATCGACGTGCCAACCCTGGTGATCCATGGCGATGACGACCAGATCGTGCCTTTCGAGACCACGGGCAAGAAAGCCGCGCAGATGATCCGCGGGGCCGAGCTGACCCTCTACAGCGGGGCGCCCCACGGGTTTGCCGTGACTCATGCGCAGCAGTTGAACGAAGACCTGCTGGCGTTCCTGTCGCGCTGATCCCTGTTGTGCTTTCGGGCCTCATCGTCGGACCACCGCGATGAGGCCTTCTGCTTTCTAGGCCATGTCACTCCCCGCAAACTCCTCCGCCAGATGATCGATCAATGCCCGCACCGACGGCAGCAAGCCGCGCCGTGACGGGAAGATCGCATGCACGATGCCGCAGCGCGGATGCCATCCCGGCAGCAACTCCACCAGCCGCCCCGCCGCCAGGTCCTCGCGCACCGCCACCCGTGGCAGGTGAGCGATTCCCACCCCGGCGACGACGAAATGGCGCAAGGCGAACAGGTCGTCGGTGACCATGCGTGGGGTATGCGGGATCACCAGGCTGCGGCTCATGTCCTCGCCCTGGAACAACTCCCATTGGTACTCGCGCTGGGCGCTGCCCCAGTGCAGGCTGGGCAGCTCGCCGAGCCGCTGCGGGTCGAAGCCCTCCGGCAGCGCCTGGAGAAACGACGGCTGGCCGACCAGGCATTGGGTGCTGTTGCTCAGCACCTTCATCACCATGTCGGTGTTTTCCAAGGGCGGGAAGCGCACCCGCAAGGCCAGGTCGAAACCTTCGTGCAGCAGATCGACGCGGCGGTTGGTGCTTTCGATGAACAGCTCTACCAACGGGTACTTGAGCATGTAGCGGGTCAGCATCGGCCCGACCCAGGAGTTGAGCAGGGTGGTCGGGCAGCTCAGGCGCACCAGGCCGCGGGGTTCGCTGCGATTGCGCTCGATCACCTCGGCCGCGCCTTCGGCCTCGACCCGCATGGCCAGGCAGCGTCGATAGTATTCCTGGCCGATCTCGGTCAGCGAGCAGTGACGGCTGGTGCGATGCAGAAGGCGCACGCCGAGGCGCTCCTCCAGCTCGCAAATACGCCGGCTGAGCTTGGACTTGGGCATGTCCAGCGCGCGGCCGGCGGGGGCGAAGCCGCCGTGTTCGACGACCTGGGTGAAGTAGTAGAGGGAGTTGAGGTCTTCCAAGAAGGGCGGCTCCGTTGTGACAAGCCCGGAGTCTACTGCAAGTGTCTCTGTTGATCTTCAGGGCCTCATCGCTGGCAAGCCAGCTCCCACAGTGTCCGCGGCGCTGCCGAACCTGTGGGAGCTGGCTTGCCAGCGATGAGGCCCAAAAGATCAATCAATCAGCATCGGCTTCGAACAACCGCTCCAGATCCAGCCGCGCTTCCTTGGCCGTCTGCATCACCTTGGCCTTGTCATCCCGCACCCGGCCCTGGGCGGCCAGCACTTCCTCGTCGTGCCGGGTGAAGCGCTGGATCCGGTCCGCCGCCTGGTCCTCGCTCAAGCCCAGCCCGACCAGGGTCATCCGGCTCATTTCCAGGCTCGAATGGAAGGTCTCGCGAATCGGCTCGGCGCCCACCTCCACCAGTTCATGCACATGCTGGCGATTGCGTGCCCGGGCCAGGACCTTGAGATGCGGGTACATCTGCTTGACCCGCTGCGCCGTGCGCGTCGTGGCCTCGGCGTCGTCGGTGGCGATGACGAAGTATTCGGCCTCGCCGACCTTCGCCGCATGCAGCACCTCGGGACGTTGCGGGTCACCGTAGAACACTGGCACCTGCTCGAACATGCGGGTCATCTCGATGGTATCCACCGAGGTTTCCAGAGCGAGGAAAGGTATCTTCTGCGCGCGCAGGATCCGCGCCACGATCTGGCCCATCCGGCCCATGCCGACGATCACCACCCGCGGCGCATCGGTATCGATGTCCTTGTATTGCTCCGGCACTTCGCGCACCACCTGCGGGCGCTTGCCCAGGCGAGCGCAGCCGAGCAGCAGGAGCGGGGTGATGGCCATGGACAGGGTGATGGTCATCAGCAGCATGTCGTAGGTTTGCAGGTCGAACAGGCCCTGGTCGCGTCCCAGCTTGAACACCACGAAGGCGAATTCGCCACCGGCGGCCAGCACCACGCCCAGGCGCAGGGCGTTGACCTTGTTCAGGCCACCGGCGAAGTAGCCGACCAGCATCAGCAGCGGCAGCTTCACCGCTACCAGCAGCAGCGTCAGGCCGATCAGCAGCAGCGGCATGTCCAGCAGCAGGCGCAGGTTGGCCCCCATGCCCACGCTGATGAAAAACAGCCCCAGCAGTAGCCCTTTGAACGGCTCGATCTGCGCCTCAAGTTCATGCCGGTATTCGGAGTCCGCCAGCAGCAAGCCAGCAAGGAAAGCGCCCAGGGCCATGGAAATGCCTGCTTCTTCCATGAGCCAGGCCGTACCGATCACCACCAGCAGGGCGGTGGCGGTAGACACTTCCGGCAGGCCGGTGCGGGCCACGATGCGGAACAACGGACGCAGCAGGTAGCGGCCGCCGACGATAACGATGGCAATGCTGCCGAATACCTTGAGGCCGTGGCCCAGACTGTCGCCATGGCTGGTATCCGGCCCGGCGGCGGCCAGCAGCGGCACCAGGGCGATCAACGGAATCGCGGCGATGTCCTGGAACAGCAGGATGGCGAAGGCCAGGCGACCATGGGGCGCATTGAGCTGCTTGCTTTCGGCCAGGCTCTGCAAACCGAAGGCGGTGGACGACAGGGCCAGGCCAAGGCCCAGGACAATCGCCGCCGGCAGCGAGCGGGCAAAGCCGAACAGCGCGATGGCGCCGATCACCGCACCAGTCAGCAGGACCTGTGCCAGGCCCACGCCGAACACCGACTTGCGCATCAGCCACAGGCGCCGTGGCGACAGTTCCAGGCCGATGATGAACAGCAGCAGGACCACGCCCAGCTCGGAGATATGCGCAACGCTCTGGGTGTCGCGGATCAGCCCCAGGGCCTGCGGGCCGATCACCACGCCAGCCAGCAGGTAGCCGAGCACGGCGCCCAGTTGCAGGCGCTTGGCCAGGGGAACGGTAACGACCGCGGCGAGGAGGAAGATCACCGCGGTTTGCAGAAGGCTGCCTTCGTGTGGCATTGCTCGGTCTCCATGAACTGCTTGAGGCAGCGTTTGCTATGAAAGTCCGGGCATTTTCCTGGGGATTGGTCTTTCCGACAATCCGGCTGGGTGTGGATGGATTGTCTCCCTATTGGTGACAATAAGCGGGTCAGGCCTGTGAATCAGTACTCGGCAATCACTTCGTCGGTGCCGGCACCGGTCAAGCCGATGACCTGGTAGGCGTCCTTGTGATCGCCCATTTCCATTCCCGGGAGCCCATTGGCATACCCGGTACGGCAATGCCTTTCAGATCGGGGCGTTTGCCGAGCACTGCAATCTGCTCGGCCGGGACATGGCCTTCGATGAACTGGCCGTTGATCACGCCGGTATGACAGGAAGCCAGGCGCGGCGCCACGCCGAGTTTCTGCTTGACCGCGCTCATGTTCGGCTCGACGTGGTCGTTGACGGTATAGCCGTTGTCGCGCAGATGGCTGATCCATTCCTTGCAGCAGCCACAGTTGGGATCGCGGTAGACATCGATGGTCTGCCCGGCCTGGGCCAGGGTGGTCAGGGCCAGCAGGCCGAGGGCTGCCAGGTTTTTCTTCAGCATGGTCTTTCTCCTTTGGATTCTGTGTTGTCTGACTGGGCTCAATCGCTGGCAAGCCAGCTCCCACAGGGACTGGATGCACCGCCCCTGTGGGAGCTGGCTTGTCGGACCGCCGCACCGCAGCGATCGGGGCGACACGGTCTAGAACCTTAACCTGATACCCGCCACCCAGCGCGTCTGCCCGATATCCTCGCCTTCATCCCGGGCCATCGCCGCCGTTTCGCCATACATCCGGTTGAAGGTCACCCCTACATAGGGCGCAAACCCCGGGGTGATCTCGTAGCGCAGGCGCACCCCGGTCTCGCTGTCCGACAGCCCTGAGCCTTGTCCGCGGCCGGCGTCGTTGCGTCCATGGAAATTGGCTTCGACCATTGGCTCCAGCCGCCAGCGCTGGGTCAGCAGGATAGCGTAGGACGCTTCCAGCCGCAGCGCGGTCTGTTGCCGCTCGCCCGCATACAGCGTGGCTTCCAGTTCCATGCCATAGAGCGGTGTGCCCTGGACGCCGAAGGCTGCCCAGGTCTGGCCGCTGCCCGGCTTGAAGTCCTGGCGCACGCCCGCGACCACTTCCCACCAGGGGCTGAAGGCGTGCCCCCAGAGTGCCTGCAATTCTGCCTTGTGGGTGCGTCCCTGTTCCCGTTCGCCTTCGCTGCGCAGCCACAGGCGGTCGATATCACCGCCGATCCAGGCGTTGGCATTCCAGTTCAGCGCGCTGCTGTTTTCGAAATTCTGGTACTCCAGTTGTTCGACGGTCACCGCCCAGTTGATCTGCCGGTCATGCACCTGGTGCCCGGGCAGGGGCGGGAAGGCTGCCTGGCGATCGGCGTCGGTAATCGGTTTGAGCGGTGTACGTGGTGGTTGCGGTGCATCGTGGTTCATCGAGCCATGCGTCATTGCTCCGTGATTCACTGCTTCATGATCCATTGCTCCATGGTTCATCGCGCCATGGCCCATGGCCGAATGATCCATACCGGAGTGATTCATGCCGGAGTGATCCATCGTTGCCGCGCGAATCTCCTCGCTGCCCAGCAGCAAAAGCAGGGCAATGCCGCCGATCAACGGCCTGTTCGATCGTTCATTCATCGACGCGTACCTCGCGGAACATGCCGGTTTCCATGTGGTAGAGCAGGTGGCAGTGGTAGGCCCAGCGGCCCAGGGCGTCGGCACTGACCCGGTAACTGCGGCGGCTGCCCGGTGGCATGTCGACGGTGTGCTTGCGCACCTGGAATCGCCCGTGTTCATCCTCCAGGTCGCTCCACAGGCCGTGCAGGTGGATGGGGTGGGCCATCATGGTGTCGTTGACCAGGGTGATGCGCAGGCGCTCGCCGTATTTCAGGCGCAGCGGTTCGGCATCGGAAAAGCGGATGCCGTCGAACGACCAGGCGAAGCGCTCCATGTGCCCGGTCAGGTGCAGTTCGATCTCGCGCCCCGGCTCGCGGCCATCCGGGTCGGCGAAGGTACTTTTCAGGTCGGCGTAGGTCAGTACCCGGCGGCCGTTATCGCGCAGGCCGATGCCGGGATCGGCCAGGTTGGCCTTGGGCATCATGGTCTGCATGTCCACCAGCGGGTTGCCGTTTTCCGAAGCCGGGTGCTGCTGCATGTCCATGCCCGGCATGGCGTGATGCATGCCGGCCATGCTGCCGTGGTCCATCGCGCCCATGTCGCCATGGCCCATGTCCGCCATGCTCAGCACCGGCTTGGGCTCCAGCGCCGGAATCGCTGCACTCAGGCCATGGGCCCGGGCCAGGGTACCGCGGGCATAGCCACTGCGGTCCATGCTTTGGGCGAACAGGGTGTAGGCCGGCAGGTCGCCGACCGTGACCAGCACATCGTAGGTTTCCGCCACCGCCAGGCGCAGTTCGTCCACCGTGACCGGCTGCACCGGCTGGCCGTCGGCGGCGATCACGGTGAGCTTGAGGCCGGGAATGCGGAAGTCGAAGTAGGTCATCGCCGAGCCGTTTATCAGGCGCAGGCGCAGGGTTTCGCCGGGCTGGAACAGGCAGGTGAAGTTGCCCTCGGGAGCCAGTCCGTTGAGCAGGTAGGTATAGGTGGCGGCGCTGATATCGGCGATATCGGTGGGCGTCATGTGCATCAGCGCCCATTCCTTGCGGTTGGCCAGGGTCGCCGACCAGCCGTCGCGGGCCACGTCATCGATGAAGTCGCCGACGGTGCGCTGGCGCTGGTTGTAGTAGTCGGACTGTTTCTTCAAGCGGGTCAGCAGGGCGGCGGGCTTCTCGTCGCTCCAGTCGCTGAGCAGCAGCACGCAATCGCGCTGGTAGACGTGGGGCTCGGGGGTCTTCGGCTCGATGACGATGGCGCCGTAGACCCCGGCCTGCTCTTGCAGGCCGGAATGGCTGTGGTACCAGTAGGTGCCGTGTTGCTCCAGGGTGAAGCGGTACAGGTAATCGCCGCCGGGCTCGATGCCGGCGAAGCTCAGGCCGGGCACGCCGTCCATGTTGGCCGGGAGGATGATCCCGTGCCAGTGCAGCGAGGTGCTTTCGTCCAGGCGATTGCGCACCCGCAGGGTCACAGTATCGCCTTCGCGCCAGCGCAGCACCGGGCCGGGCAGGCTGTTGTTGATGGTCAGCGCGGTCCGCGGCTTGCCGGTGATATTCACGGCGGTCTGGCCGATGAACAGCTCGAAATGCTGGCCGTCCAGCTCTACGGAATCATGCGGCCCGCGGGCCCATGCGTTGCTGCGCCAAAGGCCGAGACCGCCCAGGGCGCTGGCTGCGGCCAGGCCCTTGACGAAGGTGCGGCGGGTAGGAAGGTGGGGCATGGGGTGTCAGTCCATCAACAGGGATGCCCGACCTTAATCTGCTGTGGCTGACAGCAAACTGAGGTTTGAATTACAGATTTGTCAGGGAGCGTTGGGCAGCGAACCTGCGGGAACTGTCTTTGGGGGTGTTGGAGATTGCGTGCATATCCATTTGTCAGGGCGACGCTGAGTCACCCGAGCAAACGGATCAACACACAATAACCAGCCCCAGCCCCAGCCCCAGCCCCAGCCCCATTCACCGCTCCCCGAGAATCTCCTCCACCCGCGCCATCAACCCCTCCAACGTAAACGGCTTGGTCATCACGCTGATCCCCGGCGCCAGTCGCCCATCGCTCAGCGCGGCGCTTTCGTCGTAGCCGGTGATGAACAGCACCGGCAACTGCGGGTGCACCTGGCGCACCGCTGCCGCCATTTGCCGACCGCTGAGCCCGCCCGGCAGGCCTATATCGCTGATCAGCAAATCCGGCGGCGTCCCGTCCTTCAACCTTGGCAAGGCCAGCACAGCGCTTGCGTAGAACTCGACCCGGTGACCGGACTCTTCCAGGCTCTCGGTAATCACCCCGCGCAGGGTGTCCTGGTCTTCCACCAGCACGATGCGCGCTCCGCTGCCCAGGCCCGGGACATTGCGCGCGCTGGCGCGGGCCGGGCTTGCCGCCGCGCTCTGGTGATGGCGCGGCAGGTACAGCTCGATCCGCGTGCCCTGGCCAGGGGCGCTGACGATACGCAGTTGCCCGCCTGACTGACGGACGAAACCGTAGGCCATCGACAGCCCAAGCCCGGTGCCCTGACCCAGCGGCTTGGTGGTGAAAAACGGATCGATGGCCCGCGCCGCGACATCGGCGGACATCCCCGTGCCGTTGTCGGCGACGCTCAGGCACAGGTACGGCCCTGCGGCCAGGTCCAGCGGGCGTCCGCGTTCTTCGTCCAGCTCGATATTGTCGATGGCGATTTCGATCAGCCCGCCATTGGGCAGGGCATCCCGGGCATTGATGCACAGGTTGAGCAGGGCGCTTTCCAGTTGCGGCGGGTCGATGAAGGTCGGCCACAGGTCATCCCTGAACTGGCTGCGAACCGCGATGGCCGGGCCGACGCTGCGCTGGATCAGCTCCTCCATGTCGCGCAGCAGGGCACCGACATCGGTGGCCTGGGGTTGCAGGGTCTGTTGTCGAGAAAAGGCCAGCAGGCGGTGAACCAGCGACGCCGCGCGTTGGGCCGAGGTGCTGGCGGCTTCCAGCAGTGGATGCAGTTCGGCGTGGCGCTGCTGGTCCAGACGCTGGCGCATCAGTTCGTGGGCACCGAGGATGCCGCCGAGCAGGTTGTTGAAATCATGGGCGATGCCGCCGGTGAGCTGGCCCACCGCTTCCATTTTCTGCGCCTGGCGCAGGGCCTCCTCGGCGCGCAGCAGGCGTTGCTGCTCCTCGACCCGGGCACTGATGTCATAGGCGAAAAGATAGGCGCCAAGCAGTTCGCCCTGGTCGTCGTGCAGCGCATTGAAGCGCAGTTCGTAATGACGGCGGCGGTCACCGCTGCCGAACTCGACGGTTTCGATAAACACCTCACCGGCCAGGGCCCGGCGCCACAAGGACAGGGTCCGCGCGCAATCGGCGGGGAAGCGGCGCAGGACGTGCTCCACCCGGTCGCCGACCTTCGGTGCCTCGTCGTAGAGGTGATAGCAGTCCTTGAGGGCCTGCTGGTTGATCGCCATCCAGCGCAGGTCGGGGCTGACCACCTGGACGCAAGCCACGCTGTTGTCCACCAGTTGAGCGAGCAATTGGCGTTCGGCCAGCGCGTCACGCACCCGTTGCTCCAGTTGCTCGTTGAGCCGATGCACGGCCCGTTCGGCGTTGCGTCGTTCGGTCACGTCCTGGAACAGCACCGCAACCTGCTTGCGCTCGGCCGGTTCGATGCGGAAGGTGGTGACCGACAGCACGCGGCCGGTGGCGACCAGTTCCTGTTCGAAATGCAAGGGCTCGCCAGTGCGCAATACCGCACCGTAACGGGCGACCCAGTCGTCGGCCTCGTCGGGGACCATTTCCCGCAGTTTCTGCCCGACCACGTTGGGAATCCCGGCGTGGCGAGCGTAGGCGGCGTTGGCTACGACGTGAATGTAGTCACTCAGCGGGCCATGGGGGCCATCGAAAAACTCGATGACACAGAAGCCCTCGTCCATGGTGTCGAACAGAAAGCGGTAGAAGTCCTCATCCTGCGCCTGTTGTTGCAGCAGTTGCCGTTCGAGGGCGGCATTGCGTTGTTGCAGGGTCTGGAGTTGCAGGCGCAGGGAGTCGAGTTCGCGGGAGGGCATGGAAAGGTCCGGACGCAGGCCAATGGCGCCACTTTAGACCGCCGCTGATGCGGCGGCTAGAAGGAGCGTACGATCCGTCCGAGTGTTTCCATGGCTTTTTCCGATTGCTCGGTCCAGGGGCTGCCGTAATTCAAGCGGATGCAATGACGGAAGCGCCGGGTCGGCGAGAAGATCGGCCCCGGGGCGATGCTGATGCCCTGGGCCAGGGCCATCTGGAACAGTTTGAGGGAGTCCATGCTCTCCGGCAGTTCCAGCCAAAGGAAATAACCGCCCGAAGGATGGCTGACCCGTACCGAGGCGGGAAAATGCCGGGCGATGGCGGCGAGCATGGCGTTCTTCTGTTCTTCCAGGGCATAGCGCAGGCGGCGCAGGTGGCGGTCGTAGCCGCCGTGCTGGAGGTAGTCGGCGATGGCCGCCTGGGCAGGCATCGAGGCGCACAGCGAAGTCATCAGCTTGAGCCGTTCGATGGTGCGGGCGAAACGTCCGGCGGCTACCCAGCCAATCCGATAGCCGGGGGCGAGGCTTTTGGAGAAGGAACTGCAATGCATCACCAGGCCCTCGGTGTCGAAGGCTTTCGCCGGCTTCGGCGCCTGCTGGGCGTAATACAGCTCTGCGTAAACGTCGTCCTCGATCAGCGGCACCTGGTGCTGGCGCAACAACTCGACCAGCGCCCGCTTCTTTTCTTCCGGCACGCTGGCGCCCACCGGGTTCTGGAAGTTGGTCATGCACCACACGGCCTTGACCGGGTGCCGCTCCAGGGTCTGGGCCAATACCCCCAGGTCGATGCCCTCGCGCGGGTGCACGGGAATTTCCACGGCCTTGAGCTTGAGGCGCTCAAGCACCTGCAGGCAGGCGTAGAACGCCGGTGCCTCGATCGCCACCAGGTCGCCCGGTTCGGTCACCGCCTGCAAGCACAGGTTCAGGGCTTCCAGTGCACCGTTGGTGATGAGCAGTTCCTCCATCGGCAGCATCAGCCCGCCGACCATGTAGCGCAGGGCGATCTGCCGGCGCAGTTGCGGATTGCCTGGCGAAAGGTCGGTGACCACCATGCGCGGATCCATGTCTCGGGTCGCGCTGGCCAGCGAGCGGGCCAGGCGTTGCAGGGGGAACAGGGCAGGGCTGGGGAACGCCGAGCCGAACGGCACGGTGTGCGGGTCCTTGATCGATTCGAGGATGGAGAACACCAGTTCGCTGACGTCGACCTCGGTGGACTCGATGGCCGGCTCGCCGATCCGTGGTTCGCTGAACGGTTTCGGCGCATGGGCGTTGACGAAATACCCCGAGCGCGGCCGCGCGCGGATCAGCCCGCGGCGCTCCAGCAGGTAGTAGGCCTGGAACACCGTGGACGGGCTGACCCCGTGGGTCTGGCTGGCGTAGCGCACCGACGGCACGCGCTGGCCGGGTCCGAGGACCCCGGTGTAGATCAGTTCGGCAATGTCGTCGGCGAATTTCTCGTAGCGTTTCATCATGGCTCTGCTGGTTCGAAGTGCACGCAGTGTAGGGGATCAGCGGTTGAGCGGGGCAACGAAGCGGCTGCGGGCCACGGCGCGGATCGCCGGTTCGTCGCTGTCCACCAGTTCGAAGTCCAGTTCCTGCGAACTGCTGGTTGCCCGTTCGCCCAGCATCGCCACCGATACCGGCAGCTCGGCCATTTCCCCGGCGGGAACGCTGAAGTAGGTCTGGCCATGCAGTTCGAAGCCCTCGGCATCCAGCAAGCGCAACTGGTAGTTCTGCGCTACCTGGGTCTTGTTGATCACCTTGAGCATGTAGATGTTTTCGATCTGACCGCGGGCATTCTCCCGGAACAGGCCGCGGTCCTTGATGACGTCCATGGACAGCATCGGCCGTTCATGCAGGGCGATAACCAGGGCACCGATCATCACTACCAGCACGGTGACGTAGCCCAGCAGGCGCGGGCGCAGCCAGTGGGTGCGCCCGCCTTGCAGGCTGTGCTCGGACTTGTAGCCGATCAGGCCGCGCGGGTAGTTCATCTTGTCCATGATGCTGTCGCAGGCGTCGATGCAGGCGGCGCAACCGATGCATTCCATCTGCAGGCCGTCGCGAATGTCGATGCCAGTCGGGCAGACCTGTACGCACATCGTGCAGTCGATGCAGTCGCCGAGACCGGCCGCCTTGTAGTCCTGGTCCTTCTTGCGTGCACCGCGGTTCTCGCCGCGACGCGGGTCATAGGCCACGGCCAGGGTGTCCTTGTCGAACATCACACTCTGGAAACGGGCGTAGGGACACATGTGCATGCACACCGCCTCGCGCAACCAGCCTGCATTGATATAGGTGGCGCCGGTGAAGAACAGGATCCAGAACAGGCTGACGCCACCGGCCTGCAAGGTGAACAGTTCTTCAGCCAGAGGGCGGATCGGCGTGAAATAGCCGACGAAGGTCAGGCCCGTCAGCAGGCTGATGGCCAGCCAGAGACTGTGCTTGAGGGCGCGGCGGGCCAGCTTGTTCGGCCCCCACGGCGCCTTGTCCAGTTTCATGCGCTGGTTGCGGTCGCCTTCGCTGACCTTCTCGCACCACATGAACAGCCAGGTCCAGGTGCTTTGCGGGCAGGTATAGCCGCACCAGACCCGCCCGGCGAACACGGTGATGGCGAACAGGCCGAAGGCGCAGATGATCAGCAGCGCCGAGAGCAGGATGAAATCCTGTGGCCAGAACGTCGCGCCGAAGATATGGAATTTGCTCTCGGCCAAGTCCCAGAGCACGGCCTGGCGGCCACCCCATTCCAGCCAGGCGGTGGCGAAGAACAACAGGAAGAGAAAACCTGCGCCACCCAGGCGCAGGTTGCGGTACAGGCCGGTAAAGCTGCGGGTGAAGATCTGCTGGTCGCTGCTGGCGGCCTTCTTCTTGTGGGTCGGCTCGGCAACTTCAACGATCTTGACGGGAATAGGTTCGCTCATGGTTCGTCGCTCATCAGGCCTCGATCAGGCCAGGGCACTATGGCGAGCGATCTGTATTCAGAACAGATTCAGGTATCCCGATAAAAACCGTATCAGATTTTCCGCAAAAGGCCTGCAGGCCTTAGATTATCGAGCCTGGAGCGCTGCTTTTCAGGTGCCTGCGACCATCCACCGCACCAGCCACGGTCAGCGCGTCGGCTTCCGCTTCGGTGATCGGCACGCGCTTGCCGGCCAGTTCGGCCACGGACATGCGCAGGTTCTCGTCGGTCAACACCTGCACTTCGCTGGCGTTGCCTTCGATATTCAGTTCTTCGCTGATCAGGGTGCAGCGCCGGGTGGTGTCATCGATCTGGATGGGCATGGTGTGTTCCTCGTGCAAAGGGCCTATGGGGTAGACCATCGGCCCGTCCCGCTTGCGGCCTCGAGCCGATCAGCGGTTGCATCGCACTTTGTCGAAGCGGCTGTTGTCCATCGACTGACAGCACTGACAAGGAAAACGCCATGGATGCCTGGTGGGATGAAGTGTGGATGACGCTTGTGGCGGAGTTCGCCGACATTACCGATGCGAAACAATTGACCCAGGTCTCGGTACGCCTGCTGATGGCCGCGCTTCTGGGGGCGGTGCTCGGTTTCGAGCGCGAGATGAAAGGCAAGGCCGCCGGGGTGCGCACCCATATGCTGGTGGCCATCGGGGCGGCACTGTTCGTCCTGGTCCCGCGCATGGCCGGGGCTGACGATGCGGCGCTGAGCCGGGTGGTGCAGGGGATCGTCGCCGGGATCGGCTTCCTCGGCGCCGGTACCATCCTCAAGGGGCACGATCTGGATGCCAGTCACGTCAAGGGCCTGACCACCGCCGCCGGCCTGTGGATGACCGCCGCCATAGGCGTGGCCGCCGGAATGGGCCGCGAGGCCACGGCGCTGTTCAGCACGATATTGGCGCTGGTGGTGTTTTCGATCATGCCGTGGGTGGTGGACCTGTTCGAGGACGAGGAACACAAGAGGAAGCGCAAGGAAGAGGGAGACAAGGAGGAAAATGGCAAGGCTTGAATGCACTGAGGGGAGCCGAAGCTCCCCTCAAAGATTGTTGCGTGCTCTTTTTTTGTTATTGGAGGGCGGTCTGTTGTTGTTTTTGTCAACCGTTGCCTCTTGTCGCTGTTTTGTGCGACCCCCATCCGGGGTCAAGAGCAAACGTATTTTTTTGAGCGCTGATCGACCTTCATCATTGCTGATCCAACCGTGACGGGCGCTACCTTGAGGTAGTTTTATTGTTCTCTGTCTGGTTGCGGGGCACGCCCCGGAAAAGCCATCCACTTCAAAAAAATCAGTTAGCTTCGTCTCTGCCGTATTGTTCTTGTTATGTCAGATCCGGTACGTCTTGTTTTTATTGGGTTTGCCGCATTTTTTATTCTTGTTGTGCCAGAGATAAAGCAGGTCCCGTGCCAACTTTTTAAAAATCTAATAAAATCAATGATTTGAAGAATTTGGTGGAAAAGCCTGCCCGGGAAAAACCGCTGATTTGTTTCCGTGTTACCCGGAATTTCCCTAGGCAGTGGGTAGGCGGTAACACTTTGTGACCGAGTGCACAGTGTTACCACTTCCTCAGCAGGCGTTACGCGCACGTGCTACCCGCGAGCCGGTGGCGCGACCGAGCACGGCGCTGATGCGCTGGCCAGCGGCGATCAACCGCTCCAGGTCGATCCCGGTATCGATGCCCAGGCCTTGCAGCATGTACACCATGTCCTCGCTGGCCACATTGCCGCTGGCGCCCTTGGCGTACGGGCAGCCGCCGAGGCCGGCGACGGAGCTGTCGAACACGTTGATACCTTCCAGCAGGCTGGCATAAACGTTTGCCAGGGCCTGGCCGTAGGTGTCATGGAAATGCCCGGCCAGGTGCGGGCGTGGCACCTGGGCGCCGACCACGTTGAACAGATGACGGGTGGCCCCCGGGGTGCCGGTGCCGATGGTGTCGCCGAGGGACACTTCATAGCAGCCCATTTCATAGAGCTCGCGGGCCACGGCGGCGACCTGGGCCGCGTCCACCTCGCCCTCGTACGGGCAGCCGAGCACGCAGGACACATAGCCGCGTACCCGCACACCGTGCTGGCGCGCAGCCTCCATGATCGGCACGAACCGTTGCAGGCTCTCGCTGATCGAGCAGTTGATATTGCGCTGGGAGAAGGCCTCGGAGGCGGCGGCGAACACCGCGACTTCCTTGACCCGGGCGGCGAGGGCGTCCTCGAAGCCGCGCATGTTCGGCGCCAGGGCGGCATAGGTGACGCCCGGCTGCTGGCGGATGCCGGCGAAGACTTCGGCCGAACCGGCCATCTGCGGCACCCATTTCGGCGAGACGAAACTGCCCACTTCGACGTAGGACAGGCCGGCATCGGTCAGGTCGTCGACCAGGCGCACCTTGTCGGCGACGCTGATGGGTTGGGCTTCGTTCTGCAGGCCGTCGCGGGGACCGACTTCGACCAGACGCACTTTGGCGGGCAATGGCATGGCGGGGGCTTCCTGGTGGGGCTCAATGGCCGTTGTTGTTCTGCGTGTTCAGGGTTGCTGCCAGCGCCTGCTGGCAACGTTCTTCGGCGGTATCCAGTTCCAGTTGCATCTGCTGGATGTCGAGCAATTGCTGCTCCAGCTGGGCACGGCGCTCGGCGATCTTCGCCAGCATGCTGTTGAGCTGCCGGGTATTGCCGCCGGTGGGGTCGTACAGCTCGATCAGTTCGCGGCACTCGGCGAGGGAAAAACCGATGCGCTTGCCACGCAGGATCAGTTTCAGGCTGACCTTGTCGCGTGCCGAATAGACCCGTTCCAGGCCGCGCCGCTCGGGGCTCAGCAAACCTTGTTCCTCGTAGAAGCGGATGGCCCGGGTGGTGATGTCCAGCTCGCGGGACAGGTCGGAAATACTGTAGGTCTGGCTGCTCATGGGCTGGCTCTGCGTGAAGGCGATATGGCGCCTAACCTAAAGCCAGGTTGACGTATACGTCAAGGTGATTGGCGGTGTCCTTCAGGGCCTCATCGCTGGCAAGCCAGCTCCCACAGGGTTTTGCAGCGACTCGGACCCTGTGGGAGCTGGCTTGCCAGCGATAAATGGCCCGGACAACCTCTATTTACCTGTCATCCGCCCAATCACTTCCCACAACCGCTCATCCTTGAAATCCGCCACCACCAACTGCGCCCCCGCCGCCCTCAACGCCTCCACCGTCTGGCTCGTCGACAACCCCACGGTAAAGATCCCCGCACCACTGGCGGCCTTGACCCCCGGCACCGAATCCTCGAAGGCCAGTGCCTGCCCGGCCTGCGCATTCAAACGTTGCAACCCGGTGAGGTAGGGCAGCGGGTCCGGCTTGGCTTTCGGCAGTTCCTCCGCCACCAGCACGTGCTCGAAACGCCCGGCCAGGTCCAGCGCCTGGAGCATGTGCTCGGCATTGGCCCGCGGTGCATTGGTCACCACCGCCATGCCGATGCCACGGTTCTCGGCGTACTCCAGCAGGCGGAGCAGACCCGGCGTCGGCTGCAAGCTCGGCGACAGTTCGCGAAAGCGCGCCTCCTTGCGGTCGGCAAAGGCCCGGTGTTCGTTTACCGGCCGGTCGGGAAACAGGTAGCGGCACAGGTCGGCATTGGCCCGTCCGCTGATATGCGCCTCGAATTCCGCCTCGGTCAGGGTACGGCCATCCTCGTGCAGCAACTGCTGCATGGCCAGCAGGTGAAGCTTGTCGGTATCGGCCAGGGTACCGTCGAGGTCGAAAAGCAGGGCGTCGAGCATGGTGCATATCCGTAGAGCGATGAACGGCCATCATACCCGCCGATCGATGGTGCTGGTCAGTGGAGTACGAAAAGAGTACAAATGTATCCCATGACCAGACTCTCTCCCAAACGTAGCGCCATCCTCACCTTCATCCGTGATCGCATCACCGGAGAAGGGCGGCCGCCGAGCCTTTCCGACATCGCCCAGGCCTTCGGTTTCGCCTCGCGCAGCGTGGCGCGCAAGCATGTCCAGGCCCTTTGCGAGGCCGGTTTCATCGAGATCACGCCGAACCAGGCGCGTAGCATCCGCCTGGCCGGTCCCTTGCGTCGGCCCGAGGTGCTGGACATCCCGGTGCTTGGCCAGGTGGCGGCGGGCCGGCCGATCGGCCCGGACGTGGATATCCACGAGCAGTTGCTGCTCGATGCCCACCTGTTCAGCCGCAGCCCGGACTACCTGCTCAAGGTCCGTGGCGATTCGATGATCGACGACGGCATCCTCGACGGCGACCTGGTGGGCATCCGCCAGCAGCCCGACCCCCGGGACGGCCAGATCGTGGTCGCGCGCCTCGATGGCGAGGTGACCATCAAGCGTTTCGAACGTGGCAACGGCCACTACCGCTTGCTGCCGCGCAACCCGGCCTATGAGCCGATCATTGTCGGTCCGGACCGCGACTTCGTCATCGAAGGCGTGTTCTGCGGCCTGGTCAGGCGTGACTGATGGGCGCGGTGGTCAGCCTCGACGGGCTGCTCGATACCCGCCGTGTCTGGAAAGGCCGGCCGGTGGTCGAGGACCATGGCCTGCAGCCCACAGGGCATGCCGCACTGGATGCGGTGCTGCCTGGCGGTGGCTGGCCGGCGGCCGCGCTCAGCGAGCTGTTGCTGGCGCAGGAGGGCGCGGGTGAGCTGCAACTGCTCTGGCCCAGCCTGGCACGGCTGACCTCGGCTGGTGAGCGGGTGGTGCTGGTGGCTCCGCCGTTCATTCCCTATCCTCCGGCCTGGCAGGCCGCGGGCGTGGATTTGCGCTGGCTGTCGGTGATCGAGGCGGGCAGCAAGGAAAGCCTGTGGGCTGCCGAGCAATGCCTGCGCTCCGGCAGTTGCGCCGCCGTGCTGTGCTGGCCACAGCGTGCCGATGACCGTGCATTACGGCGTTTGCAGGTGGCTGCCGAAACCGGCCAGGCCCTGGCCTTCGCCTGTCGCGACCAGGGTGCTGCGCTCAATCCGTCGCCTGCGGCCCTGCGCATCGCTGTCGATAGCAAGCCGGCGCAATGGCGGGTACTCAAGTGCCGTGGCGGGCTGGCGCCGGCCCGGCCAATCGCCGCCAGCGGACGCACAGGGTGAGACGCCATGCTCTGGGCTTGCATCCTGTTACCGCAACTGGCGCTCGACAGTGTCCTGCGCAGGCGTGAAGACGCCGATCAACCGCTGGTTCTGATTACCGGTCCGGCCAATCGCCGGATAGTGCAGGCGGTCAATCCGCCTGCCCGGGCCCTTGGCCTGCGCGCCGGGCAAAGCCTGGCCACGGCCCAGGCCCTGGCCGGCGGTTTCACCACGGTGGAGCACGATCCTGCTGCTACCGAGTGCCAGCAGCAGTTGCTTGCCGCCTGGGCCTACCGCTTCAGTTCCCAGGTCAGCCTGCATTACCCCCGTGCCCTGCTGCTCGAAGTGGAATCCAGCCTGGGCCTGTTCGGACCCTGGCCCAGGTTCGAGGCCTGCTTGCGCAAGGAATTGAAGACCCTGGGCTTCAGCCACCGTATCGTCCTGGCCAGCAACCCGGTGGCGGCGCGGATGCTGGCCAATGCCCATGACGGGCTGGCCGCCAGCGATGCCGAGCTCACCCGTGCCGCACTGGCGGCCATGCCCATCGATCGCCTTGGCCTGCCTGCGGACGCCGCCACGGCCTTCAGCCGCATGGGCCTGCGCCACTTGCACCAGGTATTGACGCTGCCCCGCGAAACCCTGGGCAGGCGTTTCCCGGCCCAGGTGCAACTGCATCTGGATCGTTTGCTGGGGCTGCGTGCCATGGCCCTGGACTGCTACCTGCCGCCGGACCGTTTCGAGTCGCGGCTGGAGCTGAACTTCGATGTTGAGTCCAGCCAGGCCCTGCTGTTTCCGCTACGGCGGATGATTGAGGACCTGGCCGCCTTTCTTGCCGGGCGCGATGCCGGGGTGCAGCGCTTCGACCTGTTCCTGGAGCATGCCGAGGGCGCCGACACGCGGCTGCAGGTCGGCCTGCTGGCGGCCGAACGCGACGCCGGGCGCCTGCTGGAGCTGGCCCGCGGCCGCCTGGAGCAACTGACCCTGCGCGCTGCGGTGCGCAACCTGCGCTTGAGTGCCGAGGAACTACCGGCCTTCGTGCCCCTGGCCGGCGAATTGTTCTCGGCCAGGGCCCAGCAGCAACAGGGTTGGGAGCAGTTGCGCGAACGCCTGCGGGCCCGTCTCGGCGATGATGCGGTGCGTACCGTGGGCGTGGTGGCCGATCACCGTCCGGAATGTGCCTGGCGCAGTGCTGATCTGCCGGCTACCTGCGCTCCTGGTCCGGCACCGCGTCCCGGTTGGTTGCTGGAAGCGCCGCGATCCCTGCCGCTGAACGGCCTGCGCCTGCTGGCCGGGCCGGAGCGCATCGAGTCCGGCTGGTGGGATGGCGGCGATGTGCGCCGTGACTACTACCTGGTGGAGACCGCCGCCGGCCAGCGCGGTTGGGCTTATCGCCAGTTGGGCGAAAGCCGCGACAGCCCGCTGTGGCTGCAAGGCTGGTTCGCATGAGTGGTTATGCCGAGCTGCATTGCCTGTCGAACTTCAGTTTCCAGCGCGGGGCATCGAGTGCGATGGAGCTGTTCGGGCGAGCGAAACAGCAGGGCTACAAGGCCCTGGCGATCACCGACGAATGCACCCTGGCCGGGATCGTCCGGGCCTGGGATGCGGCGAGAAAGGTCGAACTGCCGCTGATCGTCGGCAGCGAGATGCGCGTGGAAGACGGCCCGAAGCTGGTGCTGCTGGTGGAAAACCCGACGGGTTACCAGCGTCTGTGCGGCTTGATCACCCAGGCCCGGCGGCGTACGGAAAAGGGCAGCTACCGGGTTCTGCGCGAAGACTTCGAACAACCCATGAACGGCCTGCTGGCGCTCTGGGTTGCGGATACTACGGACGACCCGGCCCCGGGCCGCTGGCTGCGCGAGATTTTCGGCGAGCGCCTGTGGCTGGCCGTGCACCTGCACCATGGCCATGACGACCGCCAGCGCCTGCAGGACTTGCTGGCCCTGGCCCGCGAGCTGGATATCCGCCCGCTGGCCTGCGGCGACGTGCATATGCACAGCCGGGGGCGACGAGCCTTGCAGGACTGCATGACCGCCATCCGCCATCACACCACCGTTGCCGAGGCCGGGCACCGCCTGTTCGCCAATGGCGAGCGCCATCTGCGTGCGATCGAACAACTGGCCGCGCTGTATCCACCGGCCTTGCTGGAGGAAACCACGCGGATCGCCGCACGCTGTCACTTCGAACTCAAGCGCGACATCAACTACCAGTACCCCCACGAAATCGTGCCCCAGGGCTACACCGCCGGCGCCTGGCTGCGTGACCTCTGCGAGCGAGGAATCCCCACGCGCTGGCCGGCGGGCATCAGCGACAAGAATCGCCAAGCACTGGAACACGAACTGCAACTGATCACCGACCTTGAATACGAGTCCTACTTCCTCACCGTCCATGACATCGTCCGCTTCGCCCGCGAGCAGGGCATCCTGTGCCAGGGCCGTGGCTCGGCGGCCAATTCGGTGGTGTGTTTCGTCCTCGGCATCACCGAGCTGGACCCGAGCCAGACCAGCCTGCTGTTCGAACGCTTCCTGTCCCGTGAACGCAAGGAGCCGCCGGATATCGATGTGGACTTCGAGCACGACCGCCGCGAGGAAGTCCTGCAATACGTGTTCAGGCGTTACGGTCGCCATCGCGCCGCCCTGACGGCGGTGGTCAGCACTTACCATGCCTCCGGCGCGATACGCGATATCGGCCGGGTGCTGGGCCTGCCGCCGGACCAGCTGGGCGCCTTGTCCGACTGCTGCGGGCGCTGGAGCGACCGGGTACCGTCGCCCGAGCGCCTGGTGGAAGCCGGCTTCGACCCGGACAGCCCGCTGCTGCACCGGGTCCTGACCCTGACCGGCGAGCTGATGGGCTTCCCCCGGCACCTGTCCCAGCACCCCGGCGGCTTCGTTATCAGCGAGCAGCCGCTGGATACCCTGGTGCCGGTGGAGAACGCCGCCATGCAAGAGCGCACGGTGATCCAGTGGGACAAGGACGACCTCGACATGATGGGCCTGCTCAAGGTCGATGTACTGGCGCTGGGCATGCTCAGCGCCTTGCGCCGCTGTTTCGATCTCTACGAGGTGCATCGCGGCAAGCGCCTGAGCATCGCCGCAATCCCGGCGGACGACCGCCCGACCTACGACATGATCAGCCGCGCCGACACCATCGGTGTGTTCCAGATCGAGTCGCGGGCGCAGATGGCCATGCTGCCGAGGCTCAGGCCGCAGAAGTTCTACGACCTGGTGATCCAGGTGGCGATCGTGCGGCCGGGGCCGATCCAGGGGGACATGGTGCATCCCTACCTGCGTCGGCGAAACAATCAGGAAGAGGTGGTCTATCCCTCGGAAAAGCTCAAGGCGGTCTTCGAACGCACCCTCGGCGTACCGCTGTTCCAGGAGCAGGTCATGTCCTTGGCCATCGTCGCCGCCGACTTCACCCCCGGCGAAGCCGACGAGTTGCGTCGCTCCATGGCGGCCTGGAAGCGTCATGGCGGGCTCGAGCCGCATCGCATTCGCCTCACCGAGGGCATGCTGCGCAACGGCTACGACCTGGCGTTCGCCGAACGTATCTTCGAGCAGATCAAGGGCTTCGGCAGCTACGGTTTCCCCGAGTCCCATGCCGCCAGTTTCGCCCTGCTGACCTACGCCAGTTGCTGGCTCAAGTGCCATGAGCCGGCGATCTTCGCCTGCGCCCTGATCAACAGCTGGCCCATGGGTTTCTACAGTCCGGACCAGATCCTCCAGGATGCGCGCAGGCATGCCATCGAGATCCGCCCGGTGGATGTCCGGCACAGCCACTGGGATTGCAGCCTGGAACCGGGGCAGGGCGGCGCGCTGGCCCTGCGTATCGGCCTGCGCCAGGTGCGCGGGTTTCGCGAAGAGGATGCCCGGCGTCTGGCCCGGGTGCGGGAAGTACAGGCGTTCCGCGATGTCGGTGACCTGTGCCTGCGCGCCGGGCTCGACAACCGCGCCCGCGACCTGCTGGCCGATGCCGGTGCACTCGCTGCACTGGCGGGGCACCGTTACCAAGCGCGCTGGGAAGTGGCCGCGGTGCAGGCGCAACTGCCCTTGTTCGCCGGCATCGAGCCGACTCCGGAAATCGCGGTGGCGTTGCCCGCGCCCAGCGTGGGCGAGGACCTGTTCGCCGACTACAACAGCATCGGCACCACCCTTGGCCCGCATCCCCTGAGCCTGCTGCGCCGTCGTCTCACCGCCCTGGGCTGTCGCAGCTCGCGGGCGCTGGACGATGTGGCGCATGGCGACAGCATCAGCGTGGCCGGGCTGGTGGTCGGCCGGCAGCGCCCGCAGACCGCCAGCGGCGTGACCTTCGTTACCCTGGAAGACGAGTTCGGCATGCTCAACGTGGTGGTCTGGCGCGATCTGGCCGAGCGCCAGCGACGGGTGCTGGTAGGTGCACAACTGATGCAGGTACGCGGCAAGCTGGAGTTCGCCGATGGCGTACGCCATCTGATCGCCCGGCGCCTGGAAGATCTCAGCCCGCTATTGAGCGGGCTGGATGTGCGTAGCCGGGACTTTCACTGAGGGTCAGACCACCGCCAGGCGTTGCTTGCGGGTCGGGGCAGGGAAGGCCTGGTCGATGGCTTGCAGGTCCTCGGCATCGAGGACCAGCCGGCCTGCCGCCGCGTTGAGCTGCACATGGCGCGGTTCCACCGCCTTGGGGATCGCGATCACCCCGTCATTGCGGGTGACCCAGGCCAGGCTGACCTGAGCGGGTGTGACGCCGTGGCGTTCGGCGACCTGCGCCAGGACCGGATGGCGCAGCAGGCGCCCGGCCTGGGCCAGCGGGCAGTAGGCCATGACCGGTACCTGGTGTTCGCGGCACCAGGGCAGCAGGTCGAACTCGATGCCGCGTTGCTCCGGGTTGTACAGCACCTGGTCGGTAGCGCAGGCCGGGTTGTCCAGCTCGCGCATATCGTCGCTATCGAAGTTGGATACCCCCCAGCGCCCGATCTTGCCCGCTTCGCGCAGGCGCTCGAAGGCCTCCACGGTTTCTTCCAGCGGGTACTGGCCGCGCCAGTGCAGCAGGTACAGGTCGATATGGTCAGTGGCCAGGCGTTGCAGGCTGCGCTCGCAGGCGGCAATGGCCCCTTGGCGGCTGGCGTTGTGCGGATAGACCTTGCTGACCAGGAAGACCTGGTCCCGGCGCCCGGCCAGGGCTTCGCCGACCACTTCCTCGGCGCCGCCTTCAGCGTACATCTCCGCCGTATCGACCAGGGTCAGGCCAAGGTCGATGCCTTGCTGCAGGGCGGCGACCTCACGCCGGCGCTGGCCCGGGTCTTCACCCATGTACCAGGTGCCCTGGCCGATGACCGGGACCTGGTGGTTGCCGAGTGTTGTCGTTCTCATCTGTCAAACTCCTCCTGAATGTTCCGGCCCTATCGCTGGCAAGCCAGCTCCCACACGGTCCCTGTGGGAGCTGGCTTGCCAGCGATAGGGCCATCAGCCACACCACAAATCACAACCAGGATCGGTGACCTCAGCCACCAACACATCCAGAACCGCCTGCGCCGCTGCCGACAATTTATGATCCGCCAGCATCGTCACGCCGATCCTGCGCTCCACCACCGGCTCCACCAGCGCCACGCACTGCGCTCCCAGCTCGCGCATCTGGCCGATGCACAGCGCCGGCACGGCACTGACCCCCAGCCCGTTGGCGACCATCCGGCCAATGGTAGACAACTGGTGACTTTCGAACGCCACCGCCAGCCTGCCGTGATCCGCCGCCACATGCCGTTCCAGCAACAGGCGCACCGCCGATGGCCGCTGCAGGGCAATGAAATCCTCGCGCAGCAACTCCGTCCAGCTCACCTGGGCCTGCCCTGCCAGCGGCGAGTCCTTTGGCACCACGGCGACGAAGCGGTCCAGGTACAACGGCCGGAACAGCAACGGCTCGCTGGATTCCGGCTCGAAACCGATGCCCAGCTCCACGCGCCGATGCCGGACCAGTTCCAGTACCTGTTCATTGATCACGTCATGCACCGTGACGTTCACCCGCGGATAGCGCTGGCGAAACAGCTTGAGCACCGGCGGCAGCAGGTTGCCGGCGAAGGCCGGCATGGCGGCGATCGACACCCGCCCCAATTGCAAGGTGAAGTGCTGGCGCAGCAACTCCTCGGTGTTGTCCCAGTCCGCCAGCAGTTGCCGGGCCAGGGGCAACAGGACCTGGCCTTCCGGAGTCAGGCTGACACTGCGCGTGGTACGGCTGAGCAGGGCGCCGCCGAGTTGCTCTTCCAGACCCTTGATGGTCAGGCTCAGGGCAGGCTGCGATATATGCAGGTGCTCGCCGGCCTGGGCGAAGCTCTGGTAGGTGGCGACCGCGACGAAGGCGCGCAATTGCTTGAGGTTCATGGAATTGTTTTGAAATCCAAATCAATCAATGAGAAAAACAAAATTAACAAATCAGTCCTCAGGGAGGAAGATCCGTCCAGCCCTACAACGACAACAAGGCGGATCACATGGCCGGACTGGACAAGCGCGTAGCAACCTATGAACAGGCCCTCGAAGGCCTGACCGACGACATGACGGTACTGGCCGGCGGTTTCGGCCTCTGCGGCATTCCCGAGAATCTCATTGCCGAGATCAAGCGCCGCGGTGTCACCGGCCTGACCGTGGTCTCCAACAACTGCGGTGTCGATGGCTTCGGCCTCGGCGTGCTCCTCGAAGACCGCCAGATCCGCAAGATGATCGCCTCCTATGTAGGCGAGAACGCTGAATTCGAACGCCAGTTGCTTAGCGGCGAACTGGAAGTGGAACTCACCCCGCAAGGCACACTGGCCGAGAAGATGCGCGCCGGCGGCGCCGGGATCCCGGCCTTCTACACCGCCACCGGCTACGGCACCCCGGTCGCCGAAGGCAAGGAAGTGCGCCAGTTCAACGGGCGCCATTACATCCTCGAAGAAGCCATCACCGGCGACTTCGCCATCGTCAAGGGCTGGAAGGCCGACCACTACGGCAACGTGGTGTACCGCAACACCGCACAGAACTTCAACCCGCTGGCCGCCACCGCCGGCCGGATCACCGTGGTCGAGGTCGAGGAGATCGTCGAACCGGGCGTGCTGCTGCCAAGCGAGATCCACACCCCGGGCATCTATGTCGACCGGGTCATCGTCGGCACTTTCGAGAAGCGCATCGAAAAGCGCACCGTCAAAGCCTGACCCGTCCCCAGAACAACGAAGAGATCCTGACCATGGCACTTACCCGCGAACAAATGGCCCAGCGCGTCGCCCGCGAACTCAAGGACGGCTACTACGTCAACCTCGGCATCGGCATTCCGACACTGGTGGCCAACTACGTCCCCGCCGATATGGACGTGATGCTGCAATCGGAAAACGGCCTGCTGGGCATGGGCGAATTCCCCACCGAAGGCCAGCTCGATGCCGACATGATCAACGCCGGCAAACAGACCGTGACCGCCCGCCGTGGCGCGTCGATCTTCAACTCGGCCGAATCCTTCGCCATGATCCGCGGCGGGCATGTCGACCTCACCGTGCTCGGCGCCTTCGAAGTGGACGTGGAAGGCAACATCGCCTCCTGGATGATCCCCGGCAAGCTGGTCAAGGGCATGGGCGGGGCGATGGACCTGGTGGCCGGTGCCGAGAACATCATCGTCACCATGACCCATGCATCCAAGGATGGCGAGTCCAAGCTGCTGCCGCGCTGCAGCCTGCCGCTGACCGGCGCCGGCTGCATCCGCAAGGTGCTGACCGACCTGGCCTACCTGGAAATCGACAATGGCGCCTTCATCCTCAAGGAGACGGCGCCTGGGGTAAGTGTCGAGGAAATCATCGAGAAGACCGCGGGCAAGCTGATCGTGGCCGACGATGTGAAGGAAATGACCTTCTGATCTTCTGTTCCCGAGGGCCCTATCGCTGGCAAGCCAGTCCCCCCAGGGGCTGGAGTCAAACGGTGGGCCCGCTTACTACGCTGTCCCTGTGGGAGCTGGCTTGCCAGCGATAGGACCCTCGAGAACACCTTGAGCAACAAGCCGGTCCGGGGCAGGGAACCACGCACTCCCTGCCGCAGACCGGCTCCCGCCTACTGCTTCGCCTCCCGCTCATCCTGCGCCACCACCGCCTGGCACAACTCGATCATCTGCTCGCGCATCCAGCGGTTGGCCGGGTCCTGGTCGGTGCTTTCATGCCAGTACAGATGGGTTTCCAGTGGCGGCACGTCGTTCACCGGCAAGCGCACATAGTTCAGTTGATGACGCCGGGCGAAACGCTCCGGCACGGTCATCACCATATCGGTCTGCTGCAGCACCTGGGAGGCCATCAGGTAATGCTGCGAGCGCAGGGCGATGCGCCGTTGCAGGCCCATCTTGCCCAGTGCCAGGTCCACGTAACCCAGACCGTTGCGGCGGCTGGAGATATGGATATGGGTCATGCCCATGTACTCGTCGAGGCTGATCCGCTCCTTCGCCATCGGATGCCCCTGGCGCAGGGCGCAGACGTACTGGTCCTGCATCAGCTTGACGTGGCGTACCTGCGGGTCGGTGTTGAGCGGCGCATCCACGGCGAAGTCCAGGCGCCCGGCGGCCAGCTCCTTGGTGGTCTCGCGGCGCTTGCACAGGAAGCTTTCGATCACCACCGCTGGCGCCAGGCGGCGCAGGCGCTGGAACAGCGGCGGCAGGACCACCGCCTCGGTGAGGTCGGTCATGCTGATGCGGAACGTCTTGTTGGCCTGCAACGGGTTGAAGATCCGGCTTTCCTGCACCGATACGCGCAACAGCGACAGGGCGTTGCGCACCGGGCCGATGATGTTCTGCGCCATCGGCGTCGGCACCATGCCCTGGGCGGTACGCACGAACAGCGGATCGTTGAAGGTTTCGCGTAGCCGGGCCAGGGCGTTGGACACCGCCGGCTGGGTAATGCCGACGATCTGCCCGGCACGGGTCAGGTTGGCTTCGGTGTAGATCGCATCGAAAACGATGAACAGATTCAGGTCGACCTTGTTCAGGTTCATGGGCACTGCTCTTGTTGGTGTTATCGGCCGATCATATATCGGTTATGAATGTTTATACACGCCGAAAATAGACTAGGTGGATTTTGACCGGTGTTCTAGCATCCGTTGCAGATCCCTTTCCCGAAGAAGGTACTGCTGATGGATTTCGCCTACACACCCAAGGTCCAGGCCCTGCGCGAGCGCGTCACGGCGTTCATGGATGCCTATGTCTATCCCGCCGAAGCGGTGTTCGAGCGCCAGGTCGCCGAGGGTGATCGCTGGCAGCCGACGGCGATCATGGAAGAGCTGAAGAACAAGGCCAAGGCCGAGGGCCTGTGGAACCTGTTCCTGCCCGAGTCGGAGCTGGGCGCCGGCCTCACCAACCTGGAATATGCGCCGTTGGCCGAGATCATGGGCCGTTCGCTGCTGGGGCCGGAGCCGTTCAACTGCTCGGCACCGGATACCGGCAATATGGAAGTGCTGGTGCGCTATGGCAGCGAGGAGCAGAAGCGCCAATGGCTGGAACCGCTGCTGCGTGGCGAGATCCGTTCCGCCTTCGCCATGACCGAGCCGGACGTAGCCTCGTCCGACGCGACCAACATGGCTGCCCGCGCCGAGCGTCAGGGCGACGAGTGGGTGATCAACGGGCGCAAATGGTGGACCTCCGGCGCCTGCGATCCGCGCTGCAAGGTGATGATCTTCATGGGCCTGAGCAATCCGGACAACCCGCGCCACCAGCAGCATTCGATGATCCTCGTGCCCACCGATGCGCCAGGGGTGAAGATCGTTCGCCCGTTGCCGGTATTCGGTTATGACGACGCGCCCCATGGCCATGCCGAGGTGTTGTTCGAGAACGTGCGGGTACCGTACGAGAACGTGATCCTCGGCGAGGGCCGTGGTTTCGAGATTGCCCAGGGACGCCTCGGCCCTGGCCGTATCCACCACTGCATGCGCTCGATCGGCATGGCTGAACGGGCCCTTGAACTGATGTGCAAGCGCTCGGTGGCGCGTACCGCCTTCGGTCGTCCGCTGGCGCGGTTGGGCGGTAACGTCGACAAGATCGCCGACTCGCGCATGGAAATCGACATGGCCCGCCTGCTGACCCTGAAGGCGGCGTACATGATGGACACCGCAGGCAACAAGGTGGCCCGCAGCGAAATCGCGCAGATCAAGGTGGTGGCGCCGAACGTGGCGCTGAGGGTGATCGACCGGGCGATCCAGATCCATGGTGGCGCCGGGGTCTCCGGGGACTTCCCGCTGGCCTACATGTACGCGATGCAACGCACCCTGCGCCTGGCCGACGGCCCGGATGAAGTGCACCGGGCGGCGATCGGCAAGTACGAGATCGGCAAGTATGTGCCGAAGGAGATGTTGCGTAGCAGCCACTAATCTTAAGGTTGGCAGCTAACCCCTGTGGGAAATGGCTTGCCAGCGATTGCTGTAGTGAATTCACCATAGCTATCGCTGGCAAGCCAGCTCCCACAGGTTAGCGGTCAGCCTTCTTTTTGTGGTGATTTTTCAGCCCTTGTCTTGAACAGCGACAACACCACCCCTCCCGCCAGCAAGCCGAAGGTCACCCCCAGCGACACCAGCGCCGGGATCTTGCCGATGAACCCATGCAGGAAGATCTTCCCGCCGATGAAGATCAGCACCAGCGCCAGCGCGTACTTCAGGTAGACGAACCTGTGCATCAGCGCCGCCAGGGCAAAGTACAGTGCCCGCAGGCCCAGAATGGCGAAGATGTTCGAGGTGTAGACGATGAACGGGTCCTGGGTGATGGAGAAGATCGCCGGCACGCTGTCCACGGCGAACACCAGGTCGGCCAGCTCGATCAGCACCAGGGCCAGGAACAGCGGCGTGGCGTAGAGAATCGCCTTCGAGCCACCCGGTGGCCTCAGGCGCACGAAGAAGTGCGCGTCATGCAGGCGGTCGGTAACCCGCACATGTTTCTTGATGAACCTGATCATCGGGTTGTTGGCCAGGTCCGGATGCGAATCCTCGCGGCTGAACAGCATCTTCACCCCGGTGATCAGCAGGAAGGCGCCGAACACGTAGAGGATCCAGTCGAACTCCTTCACCAGGGCGCTGCCGACGCCGATCATGATCGCCCGCAGCACCACCACCCCGAGGATCCCCCAGAACAGCACGCGGTGCTGGTAGCGTCGCGGAATGCCGAAGTAGCCGAAGATCATCGCCATGACGAAGACGTTGTCCATCGACAGCGACTGTTCCACCAGCAGCCCGGTATAGAACTCCAGTGCGCTCTGGGCGCCGAGTTCGTACCAGATCCAGCCGCCGAACATCAGGCCGACACTGAAGTAGCCGGCGTAGAGCAGCAGGCTCTCGCGCATCTCGATTTCGCGCTGGTCGCGGTGCAGCACCCCGAGGTCGAGGACCAGCAGGGCGACGACGATAACGACGAAGGCCAGCCAAAGCAGGCCGCTGGTGCCGAGGAATTCGGCATTGATGAAATCATGCAGAGCTGTCATGAGCCCCTCCCTATGTCGTGGAAGTGACTCCGACATGGCGGTCGAATGACCGTCAGAGGGGCCCGGCGTCACATGTTTCAGCCTAGTCGGCGACAAGCGCGGGGCCGGGTGAGAGCGTTACAAGGTCTTACAAGGATGAGCGAAACCTCCTTCAGTAAACCCAGGCTTCGACACGTCGATTGCGTATCCGGCCCTGAGTGTCGGTATTGGCCGCCACCGGCAGCTCGGCGCCGAGGCCGATGACATCGCGCAGGGTCACGCCGGCCCTGACCAGTTCGCGGCGCACCGCCATTGCGCGCAGACGCGACAGCAGGTCGGCGCGACGGGCGTCATCCTTGGCATCGCCGAAGCCCACCAGCACCACCTTGTTGTCCAGCTTGCGGTTCTGCTTGAGGTACTCGGCCAGCCGCTGGATGTCGCGCAGGGCCTTGTTGTCGAGCGTCGCGCTGCCTTCCTGGAAGCGGAAGTTGACCGACAGCCGCCTGGCTTCGCTGGACAGGCGGCGGTAGCTCGGCGGCATGTCCGCCTGGGGCTGTTCGTCGATAGTGCGCACGCGCTGGTCGATAAAACCGTTGCTGGCGACGATGGCCTGGCCCTGCGGGCTTTGGCTGAACGCCAGCAGGGCACGGGCGAGGGGATTGTGCTGTGCCGGCGGCAGGTAGAAGTACAGGCGACGCGTCAGCGGGTAATCCTCGCTGGCGATCTGCTCCGGGCTCGGCAGCATCGCCCGCGAGGCACCGTCGGCGACGGCCAGGACCCGCGCGCCGTGCACCGTGCTAAGGCTGCTGAAACCGATGGCATGGCGGTCGTTGCGCACGGCTTCGCTAAGTTCTTCGCCGGACTCGAAGCGCCGGGTGTTCTCGGCCAGGACCTGCTGGTGCGGATCGAGTACCAGGCTCTTGAAGGTTTCCCAGGTGCCGGAGCGGTCGTCACGGGCATACAGGCGGATCGGCCCGCCGCCGACGCCGAGTGCTTCCCAGGTGGTGATCTGCCCGGAAAAGATCTTCGCCAGTTGCTCGATGGTCAGTTGCGGCAGAGGGTTGTCAGGGTGGACCAGCACCGCGACGCCGTCGAGGCCGATGACCTGCTCGGCTTCGGCACTGGTCAGGTTGCCAAGAGCCTGGAGTTCGGCCTGCTCGCTGTCCTTGATCGGGCGCGAGGCAGCCGCCAGGTCGGCGCTGCCGGCCTTGAGTGCGGCGAAACCGGTGCTGGTGCCGTGGGCGGCGATGTCCACCTGTATATCGCCGGCGCTGATGCGCACTTCATTGGCCCGGGCGCCGGGCTCCGTGCGGATATCGCTGATGTCCCGGCTCTCCAGGAGTCCGCGTACCAGTGCCGGGGCCAGGGCTGCGCCGATGGTGTTGGAACCCTGGATGCGCAGGGTATCGGCAACCGCCAGGGGGGCGAGCAGGGCGAGGAGCAGGGCGCAGGCGCGGATCATTGCCGGAGGGCACTCTCGAATGGACGAAGGTGGCGGCAGATTAAGACAGGAAGATGAAATAAAAATGACGGCTGTGGCGTGGGACCTTGTGGAGTCGGCCCGGCCTTTCAGGCTGCGCTGTCACGCTAGAGAATACTTCTAAAGTAAGACTCGGACTCTGTGGGAGCGGGTTCACCCGCGATAGCGTCGGTGAATTCACTACCGTAATCGCGGGTAAACCCGCTCCCACATTCGAACCGTGTTGTCAGCTCAATTCAAGCCAGATCGGCGCATGGTCGGACGGCTTTTCCATCCCGCGCAGTTCATAGTCCACACCCGCCGCCTTGACCCGCGGCAACAGCGCATCGGAGGTGAGGATCAGGTCGATGCGCAGCCCGCGTTTCGGTTCATCCTCGAAGCCCCGGCTGCGATAGTCGAACCAGCTGAACTGATCGACCACCTCCGGGTGCAGGTGACGGAAGCTGTCGGTCAGGCCCCAGCCCTTGAGCCTGGCCATCCACTCGCGTTCTTCCGGCAGGAAGCTGCATTTGCCGGTCTTCAACCAGCGCTTGGCGTTGTCCGGGCCGATGCCGATGTCGCAGTCCTCCGGGGAGATATTCACGTCGCCCATCACGATCAGCGGCTGGTCGTTCTTGAACTCGCTTTCCAGCAGGTTCTGCAGGTCGGCATAGAAACGCTGCTTGGCCGGGAACTTGGTGGGGTGGTCGCGGCTTTCGCCCTGAGGGAAGTAACCGTTCATGATGGTCACCGGGTTGCCCTGGTCATCGGCGAAGGTGCCCCAGATGAAGCGGCGCTGGGCATCTTCTTCATCGGTGGAGAAGCCCTTGACCAGGCTCAGCGGCGCCTGGCGCGACAGCAGGGCGACGCCGTAATGGCCTTTCTGGCCGTGGTAATGCACGTGGTAACCGAGGGCCTGCACCTCGGCGAGCGGGAACTGATCGTCGGAGACCTTGGTTTCCTGCAGGCCGATCACATCCGGCTGGTGCTTGTCGATCAACGCCGCCAACTGATGGGGCCGGGCGCGCAGGCCGTTGATGTTGAACGAGACGATCTTCATGGAAGGGCAATCCTGGGGAAAAGGCAGGATGCTAGCTGAGTCGGGCGGCAGGGGCCAGCCTCGAGGGCACTGGAAGAGCATCGTCATCACACCCGACTCCGTCCCTGAGCACCTTGTGATTCCCTCCTATACTCCAACCCCATCAGGAAGGAACGTTGGCGCAGCCCACCCCTCAAAGAGCAATGCCCAACTGCCATCAGGAGATCCGCGACCATGCCCCAATCGACCCCCGCGCCGGCCGAAGTGCGTCTGCTCGACGGCGGTTACAGCCGTGAAGCGCGTTCTCTGCTCTACCACGCCTACCGCCACGAACCCACCTACGCCTACCTGTTCGAAGCCGAGCGCCCGGGTTTCGAGCAACGCGTGCGCGCCCTGGTTCGTGAGCGGGTGCGCCAGCATTTCCTGCAGGACCTGCCCGCCCTTGGCCTGCTGGTGGACGACCGCCTGATCGGCATCGCCCTGATCTCCCCGCCGGTCCGTCGCCTCGGCGTGACCGAGAGCTGGGCCTGGCGCCTGCGCATGATGCTGTCGGCCGGAGTGCGTTGTACCCGCCGCTACCTCGAATACCGCGCGGCCTTGCTCGCCTGCCTGCCCGGCGATGCCGTGCATATCCTGCCGCTGCTGGGTATCCATCCGCAGTTCCAGGGCCGGCACTATGGCGAACAATTGCTGGCGGCGGTGCACGATTGGTGCGCCGCAGACGAAAGTTCCCGCGGCGTGGTACTCGACACCGGCAACGAGCACTACCTGGATTTCTACCGCCGCCAGGGCTACCTGGAAATCGGTGAAGTGGCCGTCGGGCCGATTCGCGAGCATGTGTTTTTCCATCCCGCTCCGCAAAGGATCGCCCTGGCTCCGGCCTGATCCGGACGGCTTTCGACATGCAAGCCGTCAGCCGCCTCTGGTAGCATCCGTGCCCATGACGTATTCAGGACGCTTTTCCCTGGGTTTGATCCTGTGCCTGGCCAGCAGTGTCGCCGCCGCCGCACAGAGCGAACTGGTCGTTCGCATCAAGCCCGCCAACACCGCACTCAAGGCCAATGTCGAGGGTTATATCGGAAGCCTCGGCGAGCGTGACGAAGAGGCGCTGCTGCGCTTCAGTCGTGGCGCCGAGGAGCAGGCGCGCAAGGCCGCCCAGGCCCTGGGTTACTACCAGGCCCGGATCGACAGCGAGGTGCTGCCGCCTCGCGACGAGGACAAGGGGCCACGCCTGCGCCTGACCATCGAACCCGGCGAACCCATTCACCTGCGCAACGTCAAGGTGCGCATCGACGGTCCGGCCAGCCAGCTCAAGGCCTTTCGCATCCCCGACAGCAAGGCGCTGCGCAGCGGCGCGGTGCTCAATCATGGCAGCTACGAGGACGCCAAGCGCCTGATCCAGAACCAGGCCTCGCGCTATGGCTTCTTCAAGGGCCACTTCACCAGCAATCGCCTGGCGGTGGACCCCGCTGCCGGGGTCGCCGATATCGAACTGGTCTACGACAGCGGTCCGCGCTATAGCCTGGGCAAGGTAACGTTCGACGGCGACTCGCCCTTCGATGAAGACCTTCTGCAACGCATGGTGCCGTTCAAGGAAGGCACGCCCTACGACTCCGAGCTGATCGCCGAACTGAACAACGCCCTGCAATCCAGTGGTTATTTCGAAGGCGTGCGGGTCGATGCCGCGCCCACGGCGGCGCAAGGCCAGAGTATCCCGGTGGCCGTCGATGTGCAGGCGCGCAAGCCGCGGACCATGGGCCTCGGCCTTGGCTATTCGACCGACGTCGGGCCGCGGGTGAAGGCCAACTGGACTCGCCACTGGGTCAACCCGCAAGGCCACAGCTACGGGATCGAAAGCGAAGTGTCGGCTCCCCGGCAAAATATCGGCCTGTGGTACGACGTGCCCCTCGACCCGCCGCTGACCGACAAGCTGCGCTATGCCGGCGGCTATCAATATGAAGAGATCGCCGGCACCGATACCTTGAGTAAATTGCTCACCGTCGGCCCGGAATGGCACAGCAAGCTGCCCAGCGGCTGGCAGCGCGTGCTGTCGCTGAAATGGCAGCGCGAGGAATACCGCCTGGGTGACGATTCCGGGCTCAGTACGCTGCTGATGCCCGGCGTCAGCTACAGCTACCTGCGCAGCGACAACCGCATCGACCCGCACAACGGCTACCGCCTGCAATTCGATGCGCGGGTGGCCAAGGAAGGGCTGATGTCCGACACCAACCTGCTTAACGGCACGGTACTGGTCAAGGGCCTGACCACCCTTGCGGACAAGCACCGTTTCCTCGGCCGTGCCCAGTTCGGTGGCAGCGCCACCAACGGTTACAAATCCGTACCGCCGTCCCTGCGCTTCTTCGCCGGTGGCGACCAGAGCGTGCGCGGCTACGACTACCAGACCCTGTCGCCGACCAACAGCGACGGCGACCGCATTGGCGGGCGCTACATGGTTGCGGCCAGTGCCGAATACCAGTACCAGATCGCCGATAAATGGCGCTTGGCGACCTTCGTCGACCAGGGCAATTCCTTCAACAATCTCGAGCTTCCAAGCCTCAAGACCGGGGTCGGCTTCGGCGTGCGCTGGATTTCCCCGGTAGGGCCCCTGCGTCTCGACCTGGCCAAGGCGCTGGACGACGACGGCGGGATTCGACTGCACTTCTCGATGGGACCTGAGCTGTGAAACGGCTAGCGAAATGGATTGCGATCAGCCTGTTCGCAGTGTTGGTTCTGGTAGCACTGGCCCTGGGCCTGGTGCTGGGTACCCAAGCCGGCAGCCGCTGGGCACTTGGCCTGGTGCCCGGCTTGCAGGTGGATGGCTTCCAGGGACGGCTCGCCGGACTGTGGCAGGCTGAGAAACTGGTGTGGCAGTCCGGCCAGGATCGCGTCGAGCTGACTGCACCTTTGCTGGAGTGGACGCCCGGCTGCCTGCTGCGTCGCACCCTGTGCATCGACAAGCTGCACGCCGCGCAGATCGAGCTGGCCTTCGCGCCCACCGAAACCGATCCGGACAGCGGTCCGCTGAAACTGCCGGACCTCGATCTGCCGCTGGCTATCGAACTGGGTGAAGTCCAGGTCGGTGTGTTGCGCCTGGACGGCGCCGAGCAGCTTAGTGGCTTGACCCTTGCGGCCCACTGGACCCGCGAAGGCCTGAAGATCGACAACCTCGACCTCAAGCGCGAAGACCTGCACCTGACCCTGCAAGGCCTGCTGCAACCCAGCGGCGACTGGCCGTTGCAGGCCGAGGGACAATTGCAGTTGCCGGCGGTGGACGGCCAGGCCTGGCAACTGGCGTTGCAGGTCAAGGGCGATCTGCAGAAGAGCCTCGACCTGCAGGCCGACAGCAGTGGCTATCTGCAAGGCCGCCTGAGCGGCCAGTTGCAACCGCTGGCGGAAAACCTGCCGGCCCAGGTCCATCTCAGCGCCAAGGACTTCAAGGCCGTTGCCAGCCTGCCGGACACCTTGCTGTTCCAGCAGCTCGAACTGACTGCCCATGGTGATCTCAAGGCCGGCTACCAGTTGGTTGGCGCTGGCAATCTCGCCGCTCGGGACGGCCCGATCAACCTGGCCCTGCGTGGCCGGGTCGATGCCAAGGGCGCCGAAGTGGCCGGGCTGGACCTGACCGCCAGCGCCGAGCAGCGCCTGGCCCTGACCGCCACGGCCAATTGGGAAAACGCCCTCGCTGCCACGGCCACCCTCGACTGGCAGGATTTCCCCTGGCTGCGCCTTTATCCGCTGGACGAGGCGCCGCAAGTAGTGCTGCATCGTCTGAAGGCCCAGGTGCAGTACCGCGATGGCAGCTATGAAGGCGATTTCAGTGGCGATCTCGACGGGCCGGCAGGTGCCTTCACCCTGCGCAGTCCGTTCAACGGCGACCTTGGCCGCATCAGCCTGCCGCAACTGGTGCTGGACGCGGGGCAGGGCAAGGCCGCCGGCAGTGTCAGCGTGGCCTTCGCGGATGGCGTGGCCTGGGACGCGGCATTGGATTTGTCCAACCTCGACCCGGCCTATTGGCTCAAGGAGATGCCCGGCACGCTCGCCGGCCCGCTGCGCAGCAAGGGCGAACTGAAGAACGAAAAACTCTCGCTGAACGCTGACCTCGACCTCAAGGGACGCCTGCGCGGCCAGCCTGCGCTGCTGCAGCTCAAGGCCGAAGGCGCGGGTGAGCAGTGGACCCTGGGCACCTTGCAGGTACGCCTGGGCGACAACCGGATCAATGGCAGCGGCAGCCTGCAACAGCGCCTCGCCGGACAGATCGACCTGAACCTGCCGCGCCTCGGCCAGCTCTGGCCGCAACTGCAAGGGCTGGTCAAGGGGCGGCTGGATGTCTCCGGCACCCTCAAGGCGCCGCAAGGTCAGCTGAAACTGCAAGGCACGCAACTGGCCCAGGCAGAAAACCGTCTGCAATCCCTCGATCTCGATGCCCGACTTGATGGCGCACAAAAAGCCCTGATCAACCTCGATGCCAGCGGCATCCGTGCCGGCGAAACGGCACTGGGCACCCTGACCGCCAAGGGCCAGGGCGATATCCGCCAGCAACGGTTGCAACTGGCCCTCGATGGTCCGCAACTCAAGCTCGACCTTGCCCTGGACGGGCAACTGGACCAGAAAAAAGGCGACTGGCGCGGACGCCTGGCCAGCGGCGAAATCAAGGCCGGCGGTCAGGACTGGCGACTGCAGGCGCCGGCCACCTTGCAGCGCCTGGCCAACGGGCAGATCGATTTCGGTGCCCACTGCTGGCGCTCCGGGCCGGCCAGCCTGTGTGGCGATCCGCAGCGTCTGGCACCGGAGCCGCGGATTCGCTATCACCTCAAGGAATTCCCGCTGGAGAGCCTGGCGCAATGGCTGCCGCAGGACTTCGCCTGGCAGGGCCGGTTGAATGCCGATATCAATCTCGACTTGCCGACCAGTGGCCCGAAAGGCTCGGTGCAGGTGGATGCCAGCGGTGGCACCCTGCGCATCCGCGAGAAGGGCCAGTGGGTCGATTTCCCTTACCAGGCCCTGCGCCTGGACAGCACCCTTGGCCCGCGCCGGGTCGATACCCGGGTGGACTTCCGTGGCGGTCGCCTGGGCGAGCTGAGCCTGAATGCGCGCATCGATCCGCTGGCGCGCAACAAACCGTTGAGCGGCGATTTCAACCTCAGCGGCCTTGACCTCGCGGTGGCGCGGCCCTTCGTGCCGATGGTCGAGCGCCTGGCCGGGCAATTGAATGGCAGCGGGCGGATTTCCGGCACGCTGCTGGCGCCGCTGGTCAATGGCAACCTGGTGCTGTCGGGAGGCGAAGTGGCAGGGGCCGAGCTGCCGCTCAGCCTGCGTGACCTGAGCGTACGGGCGCAGATCGCCGGCGAGCAGGTGCAATTGAATGGCGACTGGAAAAGCGGCGAGCTGGGCCAGGGCCGCCTGGGTGGCGAGATCGGCTGGGGCCAGGTGTTGAGGGTCAACCTGGCCCTGCAAGGCCAGCGCCTGCCGATCAGCGTCGAGCCCTATGCGGCGCTGGAAGTGGCGCCGGACCTGAAGATCAGCCTGCAGGGCGAGCGTCTGGCGGTCAGCGGCAAGGTGCTGGTACCCAAGGGCACTATCACCGTGCGCGAGCTGCCGCCCTCGACGGTCAAGGTGTCGGAGGACACGGTGATCGTTGGCCAGCAGACCGAGGAAGGCAAGGCGCCGATGCAGGTGGCGATGGATATCGACGTGCAGGTCGGCCAGGACAAGCTGGCTTTCAGCGGCTTCGGCCTCACCGCCAACCTGCTTGGCCAGGTGCATATCGGCGATAACCTCGATACCCGTGGCGAACTGAGCCTGGCCGACGGTCGCTATCGTGCCTACGGCCAGCGCCTGACCATCCGCCGTGCCCGGCTGCTGTTCGCCGGCCCTATCGACCAGCCCTACCTGGACATCGAAGCGATCCGCAAGACCGACGATATCATCGCCGGCATCCGCCTCACCGGCAGCGCCGAGCAGCCCACCACTACGGTGTTCTCGGAACCGGCGATGAGCCAGGAGCAGGCGCTGTCGTACCTGGTGCTGGGGCGTCCGCTAAGCACCACCGGCGAGGACAACAATATGCTGGCGCAAGCGGCGTTGGGGCTTGGCCTGGCGGGAAGCGCGGGGATCACCGGCAGCCTGGCATCGAGCCTCGGCATCGAGGACTTCCAGCTGGATACCGAAGGCAGCGGCCAGAGCACCGCCGTGGTGGCCAGCGGCAACCTGACCGATAAATTGAGCCTGCGCTACGGCGTGGGCGTGTTCGAGCCGGCCAACACCATTGCCCTGCGGTATCTGCTGAGCAAGCGCCTGTACCTGGAAGCGGCCAGTGGTGTGGCCAGCTCCCTGGACCTGTTCTACAAGCGGGATTTCTAGCTCAGCGCACGGTGGCGGCGTCTATGAACTCGTTGCTGGAGGTTGGAGGACCGTCGGCAGGGGCGGACTGGCGGAACGGCGAGATCAGGTTGGTGTACTCCTCGATCAGTCGGTTCAGCGCTTCGGGTGGTTCGCAGGCCTGGAACTGCATGCGGATCTGTACCTCGTCCGGATCGCGCGCCTCGCCCTGGCGGCGGTTCTGCTGGCCGACCTTGACGAAGAAGCGCTGGTGCGCGGAGTCGCTGCACTGGCCAGGGGCAGGGCGGGTATTCTGGATTTTCACCGACAGGTCCACCTGCATCCGCTCCAGCGCCAGTCCCCGTGGTGCAACCAGGGCGATCAGCGGGATCTTCAGGGTGTGCCGGTCATCCATTGCCACTTCGACCATCTTCGCCTTCATCGGCGCGCCCAGTTGCTGGCTGTCGTAATCGAAAAACTGGTCGAACAGCCTGATGTACTGCTGGGCGATCAGCCCGGTGGTGGCGGAAGCGGCTTCCTGCAGGCCGCGGGTGATATCGCAGAGGTCACTGGTGGCGATCGGTTCCTTCGGGGGCGTCTGGTCCACGGGCGGCATTCCTTATCCGGGTGAAAGGTTGCCCCGCACGAGGCGGGGCGGTAGGGCGTGCTTGGGGAACGCTGATCAGGCAGGCGGCGCGGCCTGGGTCTTCGGATCAGGCAGCGCATTGTCGGTTGGCGGTGCGTCCGGGTTGCTGGTCTCGCTGTTGGGCAAGGTGATCGGTTTGGTCGCCGCCTCGGTGAGGAAGTCGATCACCCGCATCAGCGCTTCCGGTGGATCCTGGCGGGCGATGCGGGTGCTGATTGCATAGCGGGCCCGGGTGTCTGTCTTGCGGGTCTGCGCCGACTTGTGGCTGACCTGGCCCTTGACCTCGAGCTTGAACGGGCCCCAGCCCAGGGACGCGCCGAACTCCGCGGAACCGGCGGTTTCCTTGGTGTCTTCGGCGCTCTGGCTGATGGTCAGCTCGAAGTCGATGGTGCCTTCCTCGATCACGATGTTCGGATGAGCGACCGCCGCCAGCAGCGGGATCTGCATCTTGCGCGACATGGTGCCTTTGTAGACACCCTGTTCATCGGTGATGGCTTCGTCATAGTCGAACTGGATCGAGACCGCCTTGCCGTCCTTGATACAGACGCCCAGGAGGAAGTCCGCGTAGCTTTTGCTGGCGGTGACCTGGGCCTGGATCATGGCTTGCAGGGGGCCGGAGATCATCCGGTCCAGGGGCAGTGCATTGATTACCGAGCCGATAAGGCTGCTATCGATGGACATTCAAGAATTCCTTCTCTTGCTTGCGCGAAAGTGCGCGGTGGCTGCGAGGCACGAGGGTGTGCCCCGCAAGGGCTCCTTAGCGTGAGTGCGCTTCCTGGCGACGGATGTTGCCGATCTGGCGCAGGCTCAGGCCGTATTTATTGGCCAGTACGCTGCGTGACAAGCCGTTGGAGCTTTCCTCCTGGATCTGCTGGTTGCGCAACTGGCGGTTGAAGTGGTCGCACTTGGGAATTTCCAGGGCCATGCCGGCATAGCGCTTGATCAGGGCTTCCAGCGCGTCGGCCGGGAGGATCTCGGCCAGCGAAGTGCGTTCGCGATGCTTGGGTATGTACTTGGGTCGACCGCCGTAGATATAGGTCAGGCGGTAGGCATGTTCGATGCCGATGCACTCGATGAGCATCTGCAGGGATTGAGGGAGCTGCTCGATATCGATTCGCTTCAGGTCACATGATTGCATGTTGACGTCCTTGTTTTTCTGGCGTGAGCAAAAGGGTCTCTGTCTGGGCCAGGCGAGGCTTGAGCGTTGTGCAGGATGGGTAGCGAGCACTGGGCTGGCCAGGTGGCGTGGGATCGATTCTCGACCAGCCTTGCAGTGGTCGCTAGGTAGCAAGCAGGTCAGGAGCGGTAGCCAAGAAGTCAAAGCACTGTAAGTATCGTGATTACATCAAGTAGGCAGAAACCTGCTGATCAGCCGGCAGCCCTTGACCCTTCGCGCGCCCCTCGGAACGAGGGGCGCGTGGTTGCTCAAGGCTGACTCAAGGGCAGGGTTGGCTGACCAGCAGGCTGACCTGGCCCATCCATGGCCCGGGGTCACCGCGAGTGACCTCGGGGAAGGTGCGCCAGTCGACCGTCAGGCATAGGGCGCTAAGATCTGTGCCGCCTAGCTTGCCGACCACCAGCGGCTGGAAGTCGCGCCGGTATTGCACGCGCGTCAGGTTTTGCGCACTGGCAGAATCGGGACGGGACAGGGTGGCCCGGGTCAGTTCATCGATGCGTTGCTGGGATACGACGAAATGCGCCGTCTTGCCTGGCGTCAGGTGCCCGGCTTCGCGGCTGCGCTGCCAAAGCAACTGCCACTGGCTGCTGCCGGCATTCTGCGCCAGGCTGCTGGCCAGGGCGATCAGCTCGGTTTCGCTGCGGTTTTCGGTTTCCAGCGCCTGGGCGCCGAGGCAGGTAGACAGCACCAGGCTGCCGAGAAGGGTGCGCAAGGACATGATATGAAGGCTCGCGGGTAAGGGCCTGGGCCCGGAGCCGAGCATGGTTTCAGCTGGTGCCTGCGGAAAAAACAGGGAAAAGATCCTCCGGAGCGAGGCTGCGATGTATCATTGCGCCCGGCCGCTCATCGGCCTTCACCATCGCTGCTGCAAGGATTTTCCAATGACGCAAGGGCAACGCCTGAAATACTCGATCCTGATGACCCTGGTCTTGCTGGCCGCCATGCTGGGCCTGTCGTGGCTGCAGAAGCAGGGGGTGATCACCGAGCAGATGTTCCAGTACATCGCCATGGGCCTGGCCGTGGTTTTCGTGGTCATCAATGGCATCCTGCGGCGCAAGGTCAAGCCCTGACCGAGCAGAGCAGGGCGGCCGGCGCAACGCCGGCCGGTCGCTCAACGCGAAGGGACCTGCTCCAGAACGGCGCGGGCCTGGGGGTTGAGGCTGTAGCATTTGTCGCTGCCCATGCTGATCACGCCTTCGATGCAAAGGCGCTTGAGCACCTCGCGAACGCTCAGGAACGACAGCGGGATATCGAGCCTTTCCAATTGACTGTGGATGCCGCGCACACCAATGGCGCGCCCTTCGCGATCGGCCGTGTGCAAGGCATCGATCACCTTGAGGCGGATCAGGCTGGTGCGCAGGCCGAATACCCGCAGCAACTCGCGGATCTGCTCGTTGCCGGCACGTTCCTCGGTTTCCGCTGCCTCGTTCCTGGCCGGCAGCGTGGCGTTCGTCCTGCGTCTGAAGCGAAGTGGCTGGGGCGGTTGCGGTTGCTGGTCGTACATGCAAAAACTCCCTTTTCAGAGCCTGTCTGTCCTGCGTTCAAATGACGCTCCCAACCTATAAGACGAATGAGCGCGATAAATCTGCAATTGGAGCGGAAAAAAATTCCGCCTTTCTACCTGTAACGAAGCAGCCACCCCTTTACCGTAAATTTTTCATCCGGACTTCGTTCTATCAGGATGTCCTTGCTATGCCTGATTCCGGCAGGAGTTCCCGTGATCGCCATTTCCCCTTCCTCCAGGCTCTGCCTGGCCCTGCTGCTGGCTGGTATCGGCCTGTGTGCCCAGGCCCGGGACAACCCCGGGGCGGTTTCCGCCGAAATCCGCCGTACCACCTTCGGTGTGCCGCATATCCTCGCCCGCGACGAGCGCGGCCTCGGCTATGGCATCGGCTATGCCTACGGGCAGGACAACCTGTGCCTGCTGGCCAACGAGGTCGTCACGGTCAACGGCCAGCGTTCGCGCTGGTTCGGGCCGCAGCAGCGGACCCTGGAACAGCGGCGCAATCTCTCCAGCGATCTGTTCTTCACCTGGCTGAATACGCCGCAGTCCGTGTCGGCGTTCTGGCAAGCACAGCCGGCGCCTATCCAGGCATTGCTGGAAGGTTATGCCCAAGGCTTCAACCGTGCGCTGGCCGAGCGTCGCGAACAGGGCCTGCCGGCTGAATGTCAGAAAGCCGAGTGGCTGCGCCCCATCACTGCGTTCGATCTGGTCAGGTTGACCCGGCGTTTGCTGGTGGAGGGCGGGGTCGGCCAGTTCGCCGAAGCAGTGGCAGGTGCCACGCCGCCGGGCACGGTTGCCCGGTTCGACCCTAAGGATCTGCGCGTCGCCCTGGAAAACCAGCGCCGCTTCGCCCTTGAGCGCGGCAGCAATGCCATTGCCCTGGGCAGCGAGCGATCGCGCACGGGGCACGGCATGCTCCTGGCCAATCCGCATTTCCCCTGGAATGGCGGCATGCGCTTCTACCAGATGCACCTGACCATCCCGGGCCAGCTCGACGTCATGGGCGCGGCGCTACCTGGCCTGCCGCTGGTGAATATCGGCTTCAACCGTCATTTGGCCTGGACCCACACCGTGGACGCCTCGCGACATTTCACCCTGCATCGCCTGCAACTCGATCCGGCGGATCCGACCCGTTATCTGTTTGATGGTCGCTCGTTGCCGATGGATCGGCAGACGCTGAAGGTCACGGTCAAGGGCGAGGACGGGGAGTTGCGCGAGATCAGCCGCGAACTGTTCAGCACCCGTTTCGGCCCTGTGGTGCAGTGGCCGGGACGCCTGGACTGGACGCCCGGCGTGGCCTTCAGCGTGCAGGACGCCAACCTCGGCAACACCCGGGTGCTGCAGCAATGGCATGCGCTCAACCAGGCCGACAGTCTCGCGGCCCTGCAGGCGTCGGTGCAGCGTTTGCAAGGTATTCCGTGGGTCAACACCCTGGCCACCGATGCCGGTGGCCGCACCCTGTACCTCAACCAGTCGGTGGTGCCCTACGTTGACGCCGAACTGCTGGGCCGCTGCAGCGACCCGAAGGCCGGCGCCGAGATGATCGTGCTCGACGGCTCGCGCAGCGCCTGCGACTGGAAGGTCGACGCCCGTGCCGTGCAACCGGGAATCTTCCCGGCGCAGATGCAGCCGCAGTTAAGCCGCGGGGATTTCGTCCAGCACGCCAACGACAGTGCCTGGCTGGTCAATCCGGCACAGCCGTTGACCGGTTTTTCGCCGCTGATCAGTCGGGACGGGATTCCCCTCGGCCCGCGCGCACGCTTCGCCCTGAGCCGTCTTCAGCAACCGGGCAAGCTCGGAGCCGAGGACCTCAAGCAGATGGTGATGGGCGACCAGGTCTACCTGGCCGAGATGTTGCTGCCGGATCTGCTCAAGTGGTGTTCCGGGGTGGAGGACGACCCCAATCTGCGAAGCGTCTGTGCCTCGCTGGCCAGATGGGATGGCCGGGCTGGCCTGGACAGCGGCCTTGGGCTGGTGCATTTCCAGATCATCATGCAGGCGTTGCAGGAGAAAGGCGGCTTCTGGCGGGTCGCGTTCAGTCCTGCCGATCCGATGCACACTCCGCGCGGCCTGGCCTGGGAGCGTGCCGCAGTGGCGAAGATGTTGCGCGAAGCAGCGCTGGCCTCGGCGGCGCGGGTGGCCGGTGCCGACGAAGCAACCCGCTGGGGCCAGATCCAGCAGGCCGCCGACGGCACGCCGATCCACGGCGGCCCGGCCAATCTTGGTGTGTACAACGCGATCCAGAGCGTCGACGGTGCGCCGGGCAAGCGCCGGGTGGTCAGCGGCACCAGCTATCTGCAACTGGTGACGTTCGACGACAAGGGGCCGCAGGCCGAGGGCCTGCTGGTGTTCTCGCAGTCCAGCGAGGCCGCTTCGCCGCATGCCAGCGACCAGACCCGGGCGTTCTCGGCCGGGCAGTGGCACCCGACACCCTTCACCGAAGCGCAGATCAAGGCCGATCCGCAGTACCGCACGCAGTCGATCCGCGAACCGCTGCCGAGCGAGGCCGCCTTCAGCCGTTGACATCCCGCATCAGCAGGCCGAAGGCCAGGTCTGCCTGTTCGGGTACTGGCAGGTAGACCACATGGCCGTCACCGGGGGCGACCTGCAGCGGTTTGCCGTGGGAGTCGCGCAGTTCGGCCAGGTCGAAGTGGAAGTTACCACCCGGGGTCATCAGCTCCAGGTGATCGCCCAGGGCGAAGCGGTTCTTCACCAGGACTTGCGCCAGCCCGTCGACCCGCTCACCGGTCAGTTCGCCCACGAACTGCTGGCGCTCCGACACCGAGTTGCCGCGCTGGTAGTTCTGGTATTCGTCATGCACATGGCGACGCAGGAAGCCTTCGGTGTAGCCGCGCTGGGCCAGGGATTCGAGGTCGAGCATCAGCGAGCGGTCGAATTCGCGTCCGGCCACCGCATCGTCGATGGCCTGGCGGTACACCTGGGTGGTGCGCGCGCAGTAGAAATGCGACTTGGTCCGTCCCTCGATCTTCAGCGAATGCACGCCCATGCGCGCCAGGCGCTCGACATGCTGCACGGCGCGCAGGTCCTTGGCATTCATGATGTAGGTGCCGTGCTCGTCCTCGAAGGCCGGCATGTCTTCGTCCGGGCGATTGCTTTCCCGAAGCAGGAAAACCTGCTCGGTGGGGGCGCCGAGACCGAGGGTCGGTTCCGGCTCGAAGGCGCGGACGATATCTCCGGTTTCGTTCTCGGTGGCCTCGCTGGCAGTGTATTTCCAGCGACAGGCGTTGGTGCAGCTGCCCTGGTTGGCGTCGCGGCGGTTGAGGTAGCCGGACAGCAGGCAGCGCCCCGAATAGGCCATGCACAGTGCGCCATGGACGAACACTTCCAGCTCCATCTCTGGTACCTGCTGGCGGATTTCCTCGATCTCTTCCAGGGACAGCTCGCGCGACAGAATCACCCGGGTCAGGCCCAGGCCCTTCCAGAACTTCACGCTGGCCCAGTTCACCGTATTGGCCTGCACCGAAAGGTGGATCGGCATCTGCGGAAAATGCTCGCGCACCAGCATGATCAGCCCCGGGTCGGACATGATCAGCGCATCCGGGGCCATGGCGATCACCGGCTCCAGGTCCTTGAGGAAGGTCTTGAGCTTGGCATTGTGCGGCGCGATGTTGACCACCACGTAGAACCGTTTGCCCTGAGCCTGGGCTTCCTTGATGCCGAGGGCGAGGTTGGCGTGGTCGAACTCGTTGTTGCGCACCCGCAGGCTGTAGCGCGGCTGGCCGGCATAGACCGCATCGGCGCCATAGGCGAAGGCGTAGCGCATGTTTTTCAGGGTGCCGGCGGGGGCGAGCAGTTCGGGCTTGGTCATGGTCGGTGCACCGGGGCAAAAGGCGCGGATGCTACGGCAGGGGCGGTTTCGATTTATTGATCTGGAGCAACGGCACTTTCTGCGTGGCGCAGAGCACTAATGTTCAGTGCTGCTGGCGGCCTCATCGCTGGCAAGCCAGCTCCCACAGGGGCCGCGTATATCCGTGGGAGCTGGCTTGCCAGCGATGAGGCCATCCGCAGCACCCGATAAACAGGTGTTGATCTAAGGACCGACATGAGCGAAACCGCATTGCAAAAAAGAACCCTCATCGGGTTGCTGGTCCTGGTCACGGTGGCCTTCTTCTGGATCCTCCTGCCGTACTACGGGGCCATCTTCTGGGCCGTCATTCTCGGCGTACTCTTTGCGCCCATGCAGCGGCGCCTGCTGCTGCGCCTTAACCAGCGACGCAGCCTGGCCGCCGGGCTCACCCTGCTCGTATGCCTGTTGATCGTGGTTTTGCCGGTGATCGTCGTCAGCGGCCTGCTGGTGCAGGAAGGCGGGATGATCTACAAGCGCATCGAGAGTGGCGAGCTGGATATCGCCGGTTATGTCGAGCGCTTCAAGGAAGTGCTGCCGCCCATCGTCCAGCATGGTCTGGAGCGCCTTGGTATCGGAGACCTCGACGGCCTGCGCGACAAGGTCGCCAAGGGCGCCATGGAGGGCAGCCAGTTCTTCGCCAGCCAGGCCTACAGCTTCGGCCAGGGCACCTTCGACCTGGTGGTCAGCCTCGGTGTGATGCTGTACCTGCTGTTCTTCTTCCTGCGCGATGGTGCGGAGCTGGTGCGGCGGATCCGCATGGCGATCCCGCTGGCCGAGCAGCAGAAGCGCCGCCTGCAGTTGAAGTTCAACCGGGTGGTACGCGCCACGGTCAAGGGCAACCTGCTGGTGGCCATCGCCCAGGGTGCGCTGGGCGGCCTGATCTTCTGGGTGCTGGATGTACCGAGCCCGCTGCTGTGGGGCGTGCTGATGGCCTTCCTGTCGCTGCTGCCAGCGGTGGGCGCGGGAATCGTCTGGGCGCCGGTGGCGGTGTATTTCCTGTTCAGCGGGGCGGTGTGGCAGGGCGTGGTATTGACCGCCTTCGGCGTTTGCGTGATCGGGCTGGTGGATAACCTGCTGCGCCCGCTGCTGGTGGGCAAGGACACGCGCCTGCCGGATTACCTGATCCTGGTCTCGACCCTCGGCGGCCTGGCGGTGTTCGGGCTCAACGGCTTCGTCATCGGGCCGTTGATCGCCGCGCTGTTCGTGTCCAGTTGGGGAATCTTCACCAATACCCGGCCGCAGGTGCAGCTTCCGCCTTGACAGGCCGGGCATGCCTTGCGGTGGGCGTCATTCGAAATGGCGGACGTCCACCGCATCGCCGGACTGCATGTTCAGCTTCTGGCGTATGTCTTCGAACATCAGATCGTAGTGCTTGTGCTGCGAGCCAATGCTGCTCAGTTCCTTGGGAATCCCGTATCGCTCGGCGATCTGCGTGACGTTGCGGGCAAAGTTGTAGGCTTCCTCCTTGGGTAACCAGAAGGTCTCGTCCACGTTCTTGTCCTGGATGCTGCCGTGCATCCTGAACTGGATGCCCTTGCCTTGTTTCGGGTCCTGGGTGACCTCGTAGCTGATCTTCAGGTTGTAGCTGACGTCCTTCGGGGTCAGCGCATGTCGTTCGATATGCAGTTGCCCGGGCTCGAATGTGGCCATCGTCGTTTCTCCTGGAAAAGGGGCGCTCGGGCATGGCCCGGTCAGCGCGACCCAGCCAGTATGGTGGACAATTCCACGCTTTGCCTGACCCACCTCACAGAGTTTTCAGACACTCTCAGTGGAAGGTGTAGGACACGCCGGCATAGACCCCGAAGCCTTCGCCGGGCACCGACCTGGCCACATCCGCGCCGTTGTCGTTGTAGCCCGGAGCGACGATCGCAGCGTAGCGCTTGTTGGTCAGGTTGCGCAGGTCGAGCCAGGTCTGCCAGTCCTGCTTCGGTGCGTTGTAGCCGAAGGTGGCGCCGAGGATCGCGTAGGCATCGGCGTCGTAGCTGTTGGCGTAATCGACCTGCACCTTGGAGGCCATGGTGGTGTTGATCCCGGCGTAGAAACCGCTGGGCAGGTCGAAACGCAGCTCGCCCTGGTAGTAGTGCATCGGGATGCCCGGCAGGCGGTTGTCGCCGAAGACCTTGTCGTTGCGGTAGTGGAAGTCGTTGAGGGTGTAGGCCTGGCGCAGGGATAGCCGACCGACATCGCCGCGTTGCCATAGCGTGCTGTCGAGGCTGGCCTCGATACCCTGGTGGATGGTCGGGCTGGCGTTGCTTTCGCTGCGGATGGGTGGCTGGATTTCGACCATCAGCAGTTCATGGCGCACGGCCGAGTAATACCAGGACAGGTCCCAGCGACCCAGGTCCGAGTCGCCACGGGCGCCCAGCTCGAGCGTGGTAGCGGTCTGGTTTTTCAGCTCGATGGGCTGGTATTGCGTAGGCGCGCTCCAGATCAGCGACCACGGGTGTGGCGGTTCCACCGAACGGCTCAGGTTGCCGTACAGCTGCAGGCTCGGGCTGGCGTCATAGCGCAGGCCGATACGCGGCGCGTAGTCCCAGTCGTGCATGCTGACCTTGCCCCCCGGACCCGAGGTGACATTGCTGTAGGTCACATCGCTTTCCCGGCGGGTATAGATCGCCGCCAGGCCGCTGGTCAGCCACAGGTTGGGGACCAGCTCCAGTTCATTGCCGATATGCAGCACGGTATCCGAGCCCTGGTAGGAAAAGTCCCGGGTCCTGGCGCCGACGATGTCGTTTGCCCGTGCATACTGCGAGGCGCCGCTATTGGGCAAATGCTTGGTAGTGCGCCAGCCCACCGTGGTCTTGCTGTCATGGCCGAACAGCGTATGTCGGCGTTGATAGTCCAGGGTACCGCTGACATCGGCGTAGGCCACCTTCAGACGCATCGGCCCTTCGCGCAGATCCATCGGATAGTCGTGCCAGACCAGGCCCGCGACCAGTTGCGAATCGTCGTCGAGATAGAAGGTGGTCTTGTTGGCCAGCCACGTCGACCCGGGTTGCGGCCGACTGTCGTTGCGGCTCAGGTAGGCCGGGTTGGCGGCCCGCGGGTGATGCTTGATCTGGTCCTTGGTCAGGCGCCCGGCCAGGTCATTGTCGGTTTCCCGGTAACGCAGGTAGAAACGTGTTTCCAGATCGGGATTGAAGCGGTAGCCGAAGTTCGCCGCAACGCCCTTGCCGCTGCCGCTGCTGTGATCCTGGTAGCCGTCGTACCCGGTGTCGGTCAGGGCCACGTAGTAATCGAAGTCACCGAGTACCTGGCCGGAGCTGATATGGCGTTTCTGGTAGCCGCGGCTGCCGGCTTCATAGCGCAATTGCAAGGGCGCGGCGTCGTAGCCGGTATGGGGCACGTAGTTGATGGCTCCGCCCAAGGCCAGGGCGCCACGGTCGAAACCATTGGCCCCGCGCAGGATTTCCGCGCGATTGAGCCACAGGGGTTCGAACAGCTCGTAGGGCGTGCCGCCGGGGCCAGTCAGGGGCAGGCCGTCGAGCATGACGTAGGTCCCGGAGCCGTGGGCACCTGGCGCCCGGTTGATTCCCGAGCCCCGGATCGACAGGCGAATACCGTCATTGCCGGCGGACTGGGCGAACACCCCGGGCTGGTAGGCGAGGACATCCTGGTTGCTGGCGACGCGCCCTTGCCCGACTCGCTTCATGTCTATCAGGTTGGTAGCGCCGGGCACCTGCTCCAGGCGTTCGCGAGCAACCTGGAGATCATCCTGGTCCTGCTCCTGGATGAGTACTTGCTCCAGTTCGATGCTCTCCAGTTTGATGCTCTCCGGTTGCTGGGCCCCGGCACTGCCGGCCAGGGTCAGGCCCAGCAGGCACAGAGAAGAGCGCAGGGACAGCGGTGACGGCATCTTACAGCTCCAACGTGTTTGATCTGACAGGAAATGTGAAGTCAGACGAACGATCGTGCTCTGAAATCACCATCTTTTTCTGACGTTTTTGCGTGACCCCTGTCCTGTGATTTGTAGCTTCGCTGGCTACAGGATGTACGACTGGTCCTACAGCAAGGCTGATCCGTATCGTTCGCCCATCGTCAACCGGCCCGGGCGAGCCCGGTGCCTCTTTACAGGAGACTATGGATGTCAACCGCCTCTGCTGTTACCACGCCTGCTGCCTGCGTGGCACCGCCTACCCTGACGCCTAGGGAGAAGGAGATTCTGTATTGGTGTTCGTGTGGGAAAACATCTTGGGAAATTTCTCAGATCCTTGCTTGCAAGGAGTCTACGGTGAACTTCCATGTCAGCAATGTACTTCGCAAACTATCAGTTCATTCCCGGGTAGCCGCCGTGATCAAGGCCTTGCGCTACGGCATCCTCCGGCACCAATCCGACGAGAGCTGAGGCGTGTTATCCATGAGTGATCCTACAACCTCGAGTCTGTCCAGCCTGTTCATCGGGCTGGGGCTTGCTTCATCCCTGCCGGCGGTGGAGGGCGACATGGTGTTCGGAGCGCTGCTCGGTGCCTGGCTGGTAGCAAGTACGCGAGGCTTTCTCAAAGCCTGGCAACGTATCGGGTCTCTGCTGTTGTCGGCGGGGGTAGGTTATCTGTTCACGCCGCTGATGCGCTCGATCGGGCCGTTTCTGTCGGGAGGGGAGGCCGCCTTCATCGGTGCGGTGGTGGTGATACCGATCGTGATCAAGGTGATGATCTGGCTGGACGGCGCGGAATTGCGCGACATTATCCAGCGTTTGCGCGGCTCATGAAGCCGGATTTTGGAGTTGCGACAGCAGGCTGCTGACCTCTTCGAGCTGCTGCTCCAGTTCACGCAGGCGTTGTTTTTCCTGAATGGCCAGAGCAATGGCGCGCTGATCCTGAGGGCTGAGCAGGCGCATTTCGGCGAGCAGTTGGGTTTCCCAGTCAGGGTCGGCGTTATGGCTCACGGCCTGATGGGTATGGGCGCGAAATCGGGGACCCTCGCCAACCAGTAACCAGTCAAGGGAAATGCCATGTTTATTGGCGAGATCAACGCAGATCGCATACGGAATACTGTCGCGACCCTTCCAGCTGCTAACGGTTTGAGGGCTTACCCCAAGCGCCGCCGAGAGCCCTGAGTCGGTGGTCGACTGGGTGACGAGCTTCATGCGAGCCAGTACCGCTGCAAATCCATTAATACTCATAACGAGTAATCCCAAGGCATGCTGATATAATGTTCGGCAAAAAAATACGCGAAACGCATTCTCTCTCTTTGCACTATTGAGCACTACTCATTTGGGAAATTAAATGTCAGAAATTTCCAGCCGCATCATGGGAAATTTCCTCGGCTTGACTGTTTTGAGCTTACAGGAGATTGGAATAGGAATGAATTATCGAAATCGCCGCAGTGTGCGCTGCTTCCGGCTTGGGACGGTGTCACGGCAAGGAGTCATCAGTGAGTACTTATAAACTCGTATGTCCCCACTGCCAGAGCCGGATGCGCATACGTACCAGCGAGGGACGCCATATCTTCCTGCGCGTGGCGTACCTGCAATGCACTACGGAAGCGTGTGGCTGGTCGGTACGTGCAGAATTCGAAATGACTCACGAACTCTCGCCAAGTGGCATGCCGAACCCGGATGTTCATTTGCCACATGCTGACAGCGATCTGAGGCGCGCCGCTTTGCGCCCAAGACAGGACGATCTCCCCGCGCAGGAAAATCGAGAGCCCTGAACGGTAAACGGGCTGGCAAGGCCTGTGCTGGAAAAAAAACACCCCGCCGGAGCGGGGTGTGTTCTTGCCAGGTGAATCAGCTGACCAGTTGGAGGCCAGCGTGTTGCACCAGATCCAGCAGTGGCTGCGGATAAACGCCGAGAACGAAGGCCAGGATGGCAATGGCCAGCAGCATGACGCCACCGGTACGTTGCTCCCAGTTGAACGGTGCATCGTGACGACGCAGGTTCGGCTCGATCAGGTAGAGCGTGACCATCACGCGCAGGTAGTAGAAGACGCCGATGGCGCTGCCCACGACCAGCGCACCGGTCAGCCACCACAGTTGCGATTCGACGCCGGTGGCGATGATGTAGAACTTGCCAATGAAGCCGGCGGTCAGCGGGATGCCTGCCAGCGACAGCATCATCACGGTCAGTACGGCGGTCAGGTATGGGCGGCGCCAGAACAGGCCGCGGTACTCGTACAGGGCGTCCGCATCACGGCCGTTGTACGGCGAGGACATCAGGGTAATCACGCCGAAGGCACCGAGGCTGGTGATCACGTAGGTGACCAGGTATACGCCGATTGCTTCCAGGGCCAGGCCCTTGCTCGCCACCAGGGCGATCAGCAGGTAACCGAAGTGGGCGATCGACGAGTAACCCAGCAGACGCTTGAGGTTACTCTGGGTCAGGGCCAGCAGGTTGCCGACCAGGATCGAAGCCACGGCGATCACCGACAGCACGGTGGCCAGCACACCACTGCTGGCAGCAGGGGAGAGCATGAACAGGCGTACCACCACGGCGAATACCGCGACCTTGCTGGCGGTGGCCAGGAAGGCGGCGACCGGTGCCGGAGCACCTTCGTATACATCCGGGGTCCACAGGTGGAACGGTACCAGCGACAGCTTGAAGGCCAGGCCGACCAGCATCATCCCCAGGCCCAGCTGGGCCAGCAGGCTTGGCATGCTGGTAGCGGCCAGGGCCTTGCCGATGGTGTCGAAGGCCAGGCTGCCGGCGTCCGCGTAGAGCAGGGCCATGCCGAACAGCAGGAAGGCCGAACCCGCGGCCGACAGCACCATGTACTTGATGCCGGCTTCCAGCGAACGCTTGTTGAAGAAGGCATACGCCACCAGGCCGTAGACCGGTACCGAGAGCAGTTCCAGGCCGATGAACAGGCCGGCCAGGTGTTGCGCGCAGACCAGCACCAGGCCACCGAGGGCCGCCATGAGGATCAGCAGGTACAGCTCTTCGCGGTTGCCCGGGTAGCCGGAGCCGCCGTCACCCAGGTAGGCATGGGCCAGGGTCACGCAGGCCAGGGTGGCGACCAGGATCAGCGCCATGTACAGGCAGGCGAACTTGTCCACGGTCAGCAGCGGGGTCACCGCCAGGGGCACGACTTTCAGAACCGGCAGGATCGACAGCAAGGCCAGGTTCAGGCCCACGGTCGACAGCAGGAAGGTTTGCGAGTGGTTGCGGCGCCAGGCGATCGCCAGCATCACCACGACAACGGTGATGGTGGTGATCAGTAGTGGCGCAAGCGCGATAAAGTGTTGAATCGTCAGGTCCATAGCGCTCTTACCGGGCCGAAGCGAGTTGAGTGAAGGCGGAGCCGAGCCATTGCTGCACACCGCTCATGGTGGCGGCGGAAGTGTCGAGGAACGGCTGCGGGTAGACGCCCAGCACGATCAGCAGGACCGCCAGGCCCAGCACCATGATCATTTCGCGGCTGTCCATGCCGGCCAGGACTTCTTCCGATTTGGCCGGACCGAAGTACGCGCGATGGATCATGATCAGCGAGTAGACCGAGCCGAACACCAGGCCGGACGTCGCGATGACGGTGACCCACGGGGCACTGACGAAGCTGCCGATCAGGATCAGGAATTCGCCGACGAAGTTGCCGGTGCCCGGCAGGCCCAGCGAAGCCGCCGCGAAGAACAGGCTGATGGCCGGCAGGTAGGCGATGCGGTGCCACAGGCCGCCCATCTGGCGCATGTCACGGGTGTGCAGGCGCTCGTACAGCTGGCCACTGAGGATGAACAGCGCGGCGGCCGACAGGCCGTGGGCCAGCATCTGGATCACCGCGCCCTGCAGGGCCTGCTGGCTGCCGGAGTAGATGCCGATCAGCACGAAGCCCATGTGCGAAACGCTGGAAAACGCGATCAGGCGCTTGATATCGGTCTGGGCGAAGGCCAGGAAGGCGCCGTAGAAGATGCCGATCAGGCCCAGGGTCATGGCGATCGGCGCGAACTCCGCCGAGGCATTCGGGAACAGCGGCAGGGCGAAACGCAGCAGGCCGTAGGCCGCGGTCTTCAGCAGGATACCGGCGAGGTCGACGGAACCGGCGGTCGGGGCCTGGGCGTGAGCATCAGGCAGCCAGGAGTGGAACGGCACCACCGGCAGCTTCACCGCGAAGGCGATGAAGAAGCCCAGCATCAGCAGGTACTCGGTACCGGCCGGCAGCTCGGCCTTGAGCAGCTGGCTGTAGTCGAAGGTGATCACGCCGGTGTTGTTGAAGTTGACCAGCACCAGGCCAAGGATCGCCACCAGCATGATCAGGCCGCTGGCCTGGGTGAAGATGAAGAACTTGGTTGCAGCGTAGATCCGGGTCTTCTTGCCGTCGGAGGAGCTGTGACCCCAGAGCGCGATGAGGAAATACATCGGCACCAGCATCATTTCCCAGAAGAAGAAGAACAGGAACAGGTCGAGGGCGAGGAACACGCCGACCACGCCGCCGAGGATCCACATCAGGTTGAGGTGGAAGAAGCCGACGTGGCGCTGGATCTCTTTCCACGAGCAGAGCACGGACAGCACGCCGAGCAGGCCGGTCAGCAGGATCATCAGCAGCGACAGGCCATCGAGGGCCAGGTGCAGGCTGATGCCGAAGCGCTCGATCCAGAGGACCTTGAACTCGACGGTCCACTGTGGGTCGGCGCCCGGGGCAGGGGCGAGGGTGTAGTCCCCGTTGGCCCACAGCCAGAGGCCGATACCAAGGAGCAGGGACATGGTCAGCAGCGCGATCCAGCGCGGCAGGGTGGCGCCGAAGCGCTCACCCAGCCAGCACAGCAGGCCGCCGATGAAGGGGATCAGGATCAGCCAAGGCAAAATCATGACGGGCTCAATTCCTTTCGCAAAGTCGCAAGGTTCATATCAGACCGCAGCCATCAGGACAGCGCCGAGTACCAGTACGGCACCTACAGCGATGGACGCGGTGTACCAGCGCAGCTGACCGGTTTCGGTCTTGCTCATGGCGGCGTGGCCGCCACGGGCCATGCGCGGGATCAGGCCGATGGTGCGGTCCACCGGGTCCTTGCGCAGGATGTGGCTGATCAGCAGGTAGGGTTTTACGAACAGCTTGTCGTAGATCCAGTCGAAGCCCCAGGCCGCGAACCACCAGGCCGAGAGCAGGCGACCGATGCCGCTGTTGGCGACGGCGGTCACGAAGCGGCGCTTGCCAAGGAACAGCAGGGCCGACAGCAGGATACCGGCGATGGCGATGGCGCCCGAGGCGATTTCCAGGCTGTGCTTGGCTTCGCCGCCGGCATGGCCCGCGCTTTCCGGCAGTACGCCGGCCAGCGGTGGGTGGATCCAGGCACCGACGAAGGTCGACAGGACGATCAGCACGCCCAGCGGCAGCCAGTGGGAGATACCGTGGCCGGCATGGGCCTCGGTCTTGGCTTCGCCGTGGAAGGCGATGAAGATCAGGCGGAAGGTGTACAGCGAGGTCATGAAGGCACCGACCAGGCCGGCATACAGCAGGCCGGTGTTACCACTGGCGAAGGCTTCCCAGAGGATCTCGTCCTTGGAGTAGAAGCCCACGGTGACCAACGGCAGGGCGGCCAGGGCGGCACCACCGACCACGAAGCTGGCATAGGCCAGCGGCAGTTTCTTCCACAGGCCGCCCATCTTGAAGATGTTCTGCTCGTGGTGGCAGGCAACGATCACCGCACCGGAGGCAAGGAACAGCAGGGCCTTGAAGAAGGCGTGGGTCATCAGGTGGAAGATCGCCGCGTCCCATGCACCAACGCCGAGGGCGAGGAACATGTAGCCGATCTGGCTCATGGTGGAGTAGGCGAGGATCCGCTTGATGTCGGTCTGTACCAGGGCGGCGAAGCCGGCCAGGACCAGGGTGACACCGCCGACCACGCCGACCAGGTGCAGCACGTCCGGCGCCAGCAGGAACAGGCCGTGGGTACGGGCGATCAGGTAGACGCCCGCGGTGACCATGGTCGCGGCGTGGATCAGCGCCGAAACCGGGGTCGGACCGGCCATCGCGTCGGCCAGCCAGGTCTGCAGCGGCAGCTGGGCGGATTTACCGACCGCACCGCCGAGCAGCATCAGGGTCGCCAGGACCATCCAGGTATCGCCCGCCTGGAACTTCTGCGGGGCCAGCACCAGCAGTTCCTGGATGTTCAGGGTGCCGAGCTGCTGGAACAGGATGAACAGGCCGATGGCCATGAACACGTCGCCGATACGGGTAACGATGAAGGCCTTCAGCGCGGCGTTACCGTTGTTGCGGTTGCTGTAGTAGAAACCGATCAACAGGTACGAGCACAGGCCCACGCCTTCCCAACCGAAGTAGATGAACAGCAGGTTGTCGCCCAGGATCAGGAACAACATGCTGGCGATGAACAGGTTGGTGTAGGAGAAGAAGCGCGAGTAGCCCGCTTCACCACGCATGTACCAGGACGCGAACAGGTGGATCAGGAAGCCGACGCCGACCACCACGCCGAGCATGGTCACCGACAGGCCGTCCAGGTGCAGGGTGAAGGACGGGGCGAAGCCGTCGACCGACATCCACTGCCACAGCAGTTGGGTGTACACGCCGTTTTCCGGCGGCGCCACGTTGAACTGCCAGATCACCCAGGCGGCGACGATTGCCGACAGGCCGACCGAACCGACACCGATCAGCGCCGAGAGGTTCTCCGAGAAACGACCACGGGAGAACGACAGCAGCAGGAAGCCGATCAGGGGGAATACGAAAGTCAGGAAGAGAAGGTTCATCCGCGCATCTCACTGGCTGCATCGATATCGAGAGTGTGGAAGCGGCGATACAGCTGCAGCAGGATCGCCAGGCCGATACTGGCCTCGGCCGCTGCCAGGCTGATCACCAGGATGAACATCACCTGTCCATCCGGCTGGGCCCAGCGGGCGCCCGCGACGATGAACGCCAGTGCCGAGGCGTTCATCATGATTTCCAGACTCATGAGCACGAAGAGAATGTTGCGGCGGACCATCAGGCCGACCAGACCGAGGCTGAACAGGATGCCGGCGACGGCCAGGCCGTGTTCTAACGGGATTGCAGGCATGTGATTACTCCTTCGCCTCGTTGCGGCCGACGTGGAAGGCCGTGACCGCCGCTGCGAGCAGCAGCATGGAGGCCAGTTCCACCACCAGCAGGTAAGGACCAAACAGGCTGACGCCGACCGCCTTGGCGTCGACGGTGGTGTGGCCGATGGCAGCGCCGCTCTCGGTGCTGAACAGCACATAGAGCAGTTCGGCCAGCAACAGGCCGGCCAGCACGACAGGGCCGAGCCAGATGCCGGGGGTCAGCCAGCCGCGCTCCTGGGCGACCGACGCCGGGCCCAGGTTGAGCATCATCACCACGAAGACGAACAGCACCATGATGGCGCCGGCGTAGGCGATCACTTCCAGGGCGCCGGCGAACGGTGCGCCGAGCGCGAAGAAGGTCATCGCCACGGCGATCAGGGAAATGATCAGGTAGAGCAGGGCGTGCACGGGGTTGGTATTGGTGATCACCCGCAGGGTGGACACCACGGCAACGCCGGATGCGAAATAGAAAGCGAATTCCATCTTTCTTCCTTAAGGGAGCAAGCTCTTCACGTTGATCGGCTCGGCTTCGTTCTGCGCGGCGCCCTTCGGCTTGCCGGCAACGGCCATACCTGCAACACGGTAGAAGTTGTAGTCGGGATTCTTGCCGGGGCCGGAGATCAGCAGATCTTCTTTCTCGTACACCAGGTCCTGACGTTTGAACTCGGCCATTTCGAAATCCGGAGTGAGCTGGATCGCGGTGGTCGGGCAGGCTTCCTCGCAGAGGCCGCAGAAAATGCAGCGCGAGAAGTTGATGCGGAAGAACTCCGGATACCAGCGTCCGTCTTCCGTTTCGGCTTTCTGCAGCGAGATGCAACCCACCGGGCAGGCCACGGCACACAGGTTGCACGCTACGCAGCGCTCTTCGCCATCGGGGTCGCGGGTCAGGACGATGCGGCCACGGTAGCGGGGCGGCAGGTAGACCGGCTCTTCCGGGTATTGCAGGGTGTCGCGCTTGCGGAACCCGTGGGAGAACACCATCACCAGGCTGCGCAGCTGGGTGCCGGTGCCCTTCACGATGTCGCCAATATATTTGAACATGGGTCAGATCCTCACTGGGCCGCAACAGCTGGCGTGTTGAGCAACACGATCGCAGCGGTCACCAGCAAATTGAGCAGGGTCAGCGGCAGGCAGAACTTCCAGCTGAAGTCCATCACCTGGTCATAGCGCGGGCGCGGGATCGAGGCGCGCAGCAGGATGAACAGCATGATGAAGAAACCGGTCTTCAGGGCGAACCACAGGAACGGGACCTGCGGCAGCAGATCGAACGGGCCGTGCCAGCCGCCGAAGAACAGGGTCACCAGCAGCGCCGACACCAGGATGATGCCGATGTACTCGCCGACGAAGAACATGCCCCACTTCATGCCCGCATACTCGATGTGGTAGCCGTCAGCCAGTTCCTGTTCCGCTTCCGGCTGGTCGAAGGGGTGACGGTGGGTCACGGCCACGCCGGCGATGAAGAAGGTACAGAAGCCGAAGAACTGCGGAATGATGAACCACAGGTTCTGCGCCTGGTACTCGACGATGTCGCGCATGTTGAAGGAGCCGACCTGGACCACCACGCCCATCAGCGCCAGGCCCATGAACACTTCATAGGAAACGGTCTGGGCCGAGGCGCGCAGGCTGCCGAGCAGGGCGTACTTGTTGTTCGACGACCAGCCGGCGAAGAGCACGGCGTAGACCGACAGACCGGCCATGGCGAAGAAGAACAGCAGGCCGATGTTCAGGTCCGCGACACCCCAGGTCGGGGTGATCGGGATGATCACGAAGGCGATCAGCAGGGCGCTCATCGCTACCACCGGTGCCAGGGTGAAGATCATGCGGTCGACGAAAGGCGGGTTCCAGTCTTCCTTGAAGAACATCTTCAGCATGTCGGCAGCGATCTGGAACATGCCGAACGGGCCGACGCGGTTCGGACCGTAACGGTCCTGCCACCAGCCCAGCAGGCGCCGCTCGATGAAGCTGAGCAGCGCGCCGCAGACCACCACCGCCAGCAGGACCACGACGGCCTTGACGACGGCGATGATCACATCGATCACTTCGGGGTGAACCAGGTCATTGTGCTGCCTCCTGCAGGCCTTCGACGGATGCACCGAAGATGGCTGGCGGAATGCCGGCCAGGCCTTTCGGCAAGGCGACCAGGCCAGCGCCCAGTTCTTCATTGATGCGCAGCGGCAGGCGCAGGGTCTGCCCGGCTACGTTCAGGCTGAGCAGGGCGCCGTCGTTGACACCCAGGCGGTCGGCTTCCGACTTGGCCAGCGCAACGTAAGGCTGCGGAATGCGCTCTTGCACCGGCGCCGCGCGGGAGGAGGTCTCCTCGCTGCCGAACAGGTGGTAGAACGGCACCACCTGCCAGGTACCGCGGGCCGGGGCGAAGGCGCCCGGTACGCTGGCGAACCACTGCAGGCGATCGCCCTGGGACTCGATCAGGCGGGTGCCCGGGTCGCCTGCGCGCAGGTGACCACCGACCTCGTCCTGGAACTTGTTCCAGGCTTGCGGCGAGTTCCAGCCCGGCGACCAGGCGAACGGCACTTGCGAGCGCGGTTCGGCGGAGCCCGAGTAGCCTTCCATGGAGAAGGCGAAGGCGGTGTCCTGGTCCTGCGGAGTACGCGGTTCGTGCACGCTGATATTGGCGCGCATGGCGGTACGACCGGAGTAGCGCAGCGGTTCGCGGGCCAGCTTCAGGCCCTTGATGCGGAACGCGGCGGACGGCGCGGCGTTGACGATGCCGGCCAGTTGCGGGGTGACGCTGGCACAGGCGCTGGTGACGTGGTCCAGTTGGGTCCAGTCCACCGGCTTGTTCAACAGGGTTGCGCGCAGGGCGTGCATCCAGCGCCAGCCTTCATGAACCAGGATGCTGCTGTCCAGGTAGGTTGGATCGAACACCTGGAAGAAGCGCTGGGCGCGGCCTTCCTGGCTGACCAGGGTACCGTCGCCTTCGGCGAAGGTGGCGGCCGGCAGCACCAGGTGGGCACGGTCGCTGGTCGCGGTCTTCGAGTGGTCGGCGACGATGATCACCTTGGCCGCGGCGAAGGCGGCATCGACCTTGGCGGCCGGGACGCGGCTGTACAGGTCGTTTTCAAGCACGACGATGGCATCGGCCTTGCCGGCGATCACTGCGTCCAGCGCGGCATCCACCGAGTCGCCACCGAACATGGCCATGCCGATGCTGTTGGCTTCTGGAACCACCAGGCTCAGCGAGCCGGCCTTGTCACGCAGCTTGAGGGCCTTGGCGATGTTGGCGGCGGCTTCGATCAGCGCCTTGGAACCGAGCGATCCACCGGATACGACCAGCGGACGCTTGGCGGCCACCAGGGCATCGGCGATACGCTTGGCCAGTTCGGCTGCTTCGCTGTCCAGGCCTTCGACCGCCGGGGCGCTCGGGTCGATGGCGTGGGCCACGGCGAAACCGAGGCGGGCCAGGTCGTCCGGCGCGGCATGCACGCATTCTTCGGCAACGTCATCGAGCTTGGTTTCGGCCAGGCTGGCGATGAACAGCGGGTACAGGGCGTGCTGGCCGATGTTCTTCACCGCGGCATCGAGCCATGGCTGGACTTTCATCGCTTCGGCCATGGCCTCGGCCTTGCCCTTGGTGGCCTGGCGCACGGCCAGGGCGACGCGGGCAGCGGTCTGGGTCAGGTCTTCGCCGAGGACGAACACGGCGTCGTGGTCCTCGATGTCGCGCAGGGTCGGGACTGGCAGCGGGCTGTCGTTCAGCACCTGCAGGACCAGGCGCACGCGCTCCAGTTCGGACGCTTCCATGCCGCAGTAGAAATGCTCGGCACCGACCAGCTCGCGCAGGCCATAGTTGCTTTCCAGGCTGGCGCGGGGCGAGCCGATACCGACGATGTTGCGGCCGCGCAGCAGTTCGGCGGCCTTGTCCAGGGCGGCGTCCACGCTGAGCTTGGTGCCGTCGGCCAGCAGCGGCTGGCGTGGGCGGTCGGTACGGTTGACGTAACCGTAGCCGAAGCGGCCGCGGTCGCAGAGGAAGTACTGGTTCACCGAGCCGTTGAAGCGGTTTTCGATGCGGCGCAATTCACCGTAGCGTTCGCCGGGGCTGATGTTGCAGCCACTGGAGCAGCCATGGCAGATGCTCGGGGCGAACTGCATGTCCCACTTGCGGTTGTAGCGCTCGGAGTGGGTCTTGTCGGTGAATACACCGGTCGGGCAGACCTCGGTCAGGTTGCCGGAGAACTCGCTCTCCAGCACACCGTCCTCGACGCGTCCGAAATAGACGTTGTCATGGGCACCATAGACGCCCAGGTCGGTGCCGCCGGCGTAGTCCTTGTAGTAGCGCACGCAGCGATAGCAGGCGATGCAGCGGTTCATCTCGTGGGCGATGAACGGGCCGAGGTCCTGGTTCTGGTGGGTACGCTTGGTGAAACGGTAGCGGCGCTCGTTGTGGCCGGTCATTACCGTCATGTCCTGCAGGTGGCAGTGACCGCCTTCCTCGCAGACCGGGCAGTCGTGCGGGTGGTTGGTCATCAGCCATTCGACGACGCTGGCGCGGAACGCCTTGGACTCTTCGTCGTCGATGGAAATCCAGGTGCCGTCGGAGGCGGGGGTCATGCAGGACATGACGATGCGACCACGGGTGTCGTTCTCGTCGGTGTACTGCTTGACCGCGCACTGGCGACAGGCGCCGACGCTACCGAGCGCCGGGTGCCAGCAGAAATAGGGGATGTCGAGGCCGAGCGACAGACAAGCCTGTAACAGGTTGTCCGCACCATTGACTTCGAGCGCTTTGCCGTCTACGTGGATAGTGGCCATGGTTCAAAGTTCTTCGTTGGCCCGCGTGAGCGGGTGTGGCTAATGGAAATCGGTGTACCCGCGGCCCGCGCGAATCGATCGGGCGAGCCTGCGTGGCTGGCGGATGGCACGGACCACCCGCTTTTTCATCTTGTTATGCGCCGACCACAATCGGCTGCGCCAGGTTCGGGCGCAGGGTTTCGCCACCAGGATTGGCGGCGACACCGGCCTCGAACTCGGAGCGGAAATATTTGATGGCACTGCCCAGCGGCTCGACGGCACCTGGTGCGTGAGCACAGAAGGTCCGGCCAGGGCCGAGGAAGTTCACCAGTTGCAGCAGGGTGTCGATGTCCTCGCGCTTGCCCTGGCCTTTTTCCAGGGCACGCAGCATCTTCACGCTCCACGGCAGGCCGTCGCGGCACGGGGTGCACCAGCCGCAGGACTCGCGGGCGAAGAACTCTTCCATGTTGCGCAGCAGGGAGACCATGCTGATGCTGTCGTCCACCGCCATGGCCAGGCCGGTACCCATCCGGGTGCCCACCTTGGCGATGCCGCCGGCATACATTTGTGCATCCAGGTGTTCGGGAAGCAGGAAGCCGGTACCGGCGCCGCCTGGCTGCCAGCACTTGAGCGTGTAACCGTCGCGCATGCCACCGGCGTAGTCTTCGAACAGCTCGCGGGCGGTGACGCCGAATGGCAGTTCCCACAGGCCCGGGTTCTTCACCTTGCCGGAGAAGCCCATCAGCTTGGTGCCGTGGTCTTCGCTGCCCTCGCGGGCCAGCGATTTGTACCAGTCGACGCCGTTGCCGACGATGGCCGGGACGTTGCACAGGGTCTCGACGTTGTTGACGCAGGTCGGCTTGCCCCACACGCCCACGGCGGCAGGGAAGGGCGGTTTGGAGCGCGGGTTGGCGCGGCGGCCTTCCAGCGAGTTGATCAGGGCGGTTTCTTCACCGCAGATGTAGCGGCCGGCACCGGTGTGCACGAACAGCTCGAAATCGAAGCCGCTGCCGAGGATGTTCTTGCCCAGCAGGCCGGCGGCCTTGGCTTCGTCGATGGCGCGGTTCAGGTTGCGCGCGGCCGTGGTGTATTCGCCACGCAGGAAGATGTAGCCGCGGTAGGCCTTGAGGGCGCGGGCGCTGATCAGCATGCCCTCGACCAGCAGATGGGGCTGTTGCTCCATCAGCATGCGGTCCTTCCAGGTGTTGGGCTCCATTTCGTCCGCGTTGCACAGCAGGTAGCGGATGTTCATGGATTCGTCTTTCGGCATCAGGCCCCACTTCACACCGGTGGGGAAGCCTGCGCCGCCGCGGCCCTTGAGGCCGGAGTCCTTGACCGTCTGGACGATATCGTCCTGGGACATCTGCGCCAGTGCGGTACGGGCGGCGGCGTAGCCGTTCTTGGCCTGGTACTCGTCGAGCCACACCGGCTCGCCGTCGTCGCGCAGGCGCCAGGTCAGCGGATGGGTCTCGGCACTGCGCGCGATGCGGTTGGCCGGGCCGAAGGAAGTGATGGTCATACGTAACCCTCCAGCAATTTGGCGACACCGGCTGGCTGCACATCGCCGAAGGTGTCGTCGTCGATCATCAGCGCCGGGGCCTTGTCGCAGTTGCCCAGGCAGCACACCGGAAGCAGGGTGAAGCGGCCGTCGGCGGTGGTCTGGCCCAGGCCGATGCCCAGCTCGCTCTGGATCTGGCCGACCACGGACTCGTGGCCGCCGATGTAGCAGACCATGCTGTCGCACACGCGGATGATGTGGCGGCCGACAGGCTGGCGGAAGATCTGGCTGTAGAAGGTGGCCACGCCCTCGACGTCGCTGGCGGGAATGCCGAGGATCTCGCCGATCGCATGGATGGCGCCGTCCGGCACCCAGCCACGTTGCTTCTGGACGATCTTCAGGGCTTCGATGGACGCCGCGCGCGGGTCCTCGTAGTGATGCATCTCGTGCTCGATGGCCGAGCGCTCGGTTTCGCTCAGGACGAAACGGTCAGTCTGGATAAGCGTGCTGTTCATGCTTAGCGGTCCACGTCAGCCATAACGAAGTCGATACTGCCCAGGTACGCGATGAGGTCCGCGACCATGCTGCCGCGGATCACCGACGGGATCTGCTGCAGGTGCGGGTAGCTCGGCGTGCGAATTCGGGTGCGGTAGCTCATGGTGCCGCCGTCGCTCGTCAGGTAGTAACTGTTGATACCCTTGGTCGCCTCGATCATCTGGAAGGATTCGTTGGCCGGCATGACCGGGCCCCACGAAACCTGCAGGAAGTGGGTGATCAGGGTTTCGATGTGCTGCAGGGTGCGCTCTTTCGGTGGCGGCGTGGTCAGCGGATGGTCCGCCTTGTACGGGCCTTCCGGCATGTTGCGCAGGCACTGGTCGATGATGCGGATACTCTGGCGCATCTCCTCGACACGGACCATGCAGCGATCATAGGCATCGCCGTTGTGGGCCAGCGGCACTTCGAACTCGAAGTTCTCGTAGCCGGAGTAAGGACGCGCCTTGCGCAGGTCGAAGTCCAGGCCGGTGGCCCGCAGGCCGGCACCGGTAACGCCCCAGGCCAGTGCTTCCTTGGTGTTGTACTGGGCAACGCCGATGGTGCGGCCCTTCAGGATGCTGTTCTTCAGCGCGGCCTTTTCGTACTCGTCCAGGCGCTTGGGCAGCCATTCGACGAAGTCCTTGACCAGTTTGTCCCAGCCGCGCGGCAGGTCGTGGGCGACGCCACCGATGCGGTACCAGGCCGGGTGCAGGCGGAAGCCGGTGATGGCTTCGATCACGGTGTAGGCGCGCTGACGGTCGGTGAAGGTGAAGAACACCGGGGTCATGGCACCGACGTCCTGGATGTAGGTCCCCAGGAACAGCAGGTGGCTGGTGATGCGGAAGAACTCGGCAAGCATGACGCGGATGGTATCGACCTTCTGCGGCACCTTGATCCCGGCCAGCTTCTCGACGGCAAGGACGTACGGCAGGTTGTTCATCACCCGCCGAGGTAGTCGATACGGTCGGTGTACGGGATGAAGCTATGCCAGGACTGGCGCTCGGCCATCTTCTCGGCGCCACGGTGGTGGTAGCCGATGTCCGGGACGCAGTCGACGATCTCTTCGCCGTCCAGTTGCAGGACGATACGGAAGGCACCGTGGGCCGAAGGGTGGTTCGGGCCAAGGTTGAGGAACATGTAGTCCTCGTTTGCACCCTGGCGCTTCATGCCCCAGGCTTCTGGATTGAAGCGCGCGGCTTCTTCCTCCAGTTGCTGCTTGGCGAGGTTCAGGGTGAACGGATCGAATTCGGTGGCACGGGCAGGGAAGTCCTTGCGCAGCGGGTGACCTTCCCAGGTCGGCGGCATCATGATCCGGGTCAGGTGCGGGTGGCCCGGGAAGTCGATGCCGAACATGTCCCAGACTTCGCGTTCGTACCAGTTGGCGTTGGGCCAGATGCCGGTGACGGTCGGTACGCTCAGGTCGGTTTCGCTCAAGGAAACCTTGATCATCACGTCGCTGTTACGTTCCACCGAGAGCAGGTGGTAGAACACGGTGAAGTCGGCGCCCGGCAGGCCGCGGCGCTGGGTGCGCAGGCGCTCGTCGACGCCGTGCAGGTCGTACAGCATGCTGTACGGCTTGGCGACGTTGCGCAGGAACGTCAGGATTTCAATCAGGCGGGCGCGGTCGACCCACAGTACCGGCATGCCGGTGCGGGTGTCCTGGGCGGTGAACGCCTCGGCGCCAAAACGGTTGTGCAGTTCGACGACCACATCCTGGTCGTCAGCCTTGTAAGGCGGAATGTAAATAGCGGTGTCCGCTGTCATGGTCTCGGTCGCTTTCGGTCAACGTAGAGAATGAAGCCAGGCCGCCGGTTCCGGGGAACGGGCGGCAGGTCGCTGGATCAGACTTCGTCGGGGCTGCGCAGGTTGGTCACCTGCATGCGCTGTTCACGACGCAGATCTTTCTGGGCCGGCATCTCGGCGCGGTACACGCCTTGATCGCCAACGACCCAGGAAAGAGGGCGTCGCTCCTGGCCAATCGACTCCTGCAGAAGCATCAGGCCTTGCAGGAATGCTTCAGGGCGAGGCGGGCAGCCAGGTACGTAGACATCCACGGGGAGGAACTTGTCGACCCCCTGGACGACCGAGTAGATGTCGTACATGCCACCGGAGTTGGCACACGAACCCATGGAAATGACCCACTTCGGTTCCAGCATCTGCTCATACAGGCGCTGGATGATCGGCGCCATCTTGATGAAGCAGGTGCCGGCGATGACCATGAAGTCGGCCTGACGCGGAGATGCCCGGATCACTTCGGCGCCGAAACGGGCGATGTCGTGCGGCGCGGTGAACGCCGTGGTCATCTCCACGTAGCAGCAGGATAGGCCGAAGTTGTAGGGCCACAGGGAGTTCTTGCGACCCCAGTTGACCGCACCACTGAGCACATCCTCGAGCTTGCCCATGAAGATGTTCTTGTGGACCTGGTCCTCTAGCAGCGAATCGGAGACGGTTTCCCGATCTCCGATTGGGTACTGCTCGTTGGGCGCGTCCGGATCGATTCTGGTGAGATTGTATTGCATTGCCAAAGCCTCATTGTTTCAGCTTCGCTTGCCGCTTGCGGCGACCCACGGGAGCCCAATCGAGCGCCCCGACCCGCCAAAGGTAGACAAGACCTGCCAACAGAATTGCTATGAAAACGAGAGCTTCGACGAATCCGGTCCAGCCGCTTTCGCGGACGGACACAGACCATGCAAAGAGAAAGAGGGCTTCGATATCGAAGATCACGAACAGCATCGCGACCAGATAGAATTTGGCCGACAGGCGCAGGCGGGCGCCGCCGGTAGGCAGCATGCCGGATTCGAACGGCTCGTTCTTGCTGCGACCCCAGGCCTTGCTACCGAGCAGGCTGGACAGGCCGAGCATGAAGGCGCAGAGGCCGACGACACCCAACAGGAAAATGGCGAAACCCCAGTTGTGGGCGATCAGTCCGGTCGAATCGGGCATGCTGAGAATCCTTAACAGAGCACGGTGGTCTCTGAGCGTAAAAGAGTTGGAGCAGTGACGATATGTCGCAGCTGGATCTATCGCGCTGATTTTATGGGTAAAGCCGGTGCAAGTAAAATTTCTACAGCAAATTTATTCGTAGGATTAAGAACAAAAAAACCTCGTAACTCCCTGTAGCCCTTGTATTTCGGGGATTCGCCGCGCTTTCGTTAATTATGTTTCTTGCAGGCTGTAAAGAATTGCAAGTTTCGAAATGATAATTAATATCATTTGTTGGTCTGCTGTTATTCCTACTGTTCAAGTCAACCAAGAAGTTCATCGGCGTTCTTCCTGAAAGTTATCGGCAATCTGCGTTCTAGACGCTTTTTGTCGATGGCGTCCGGTCATGGGTCAAGGGTGTGGTGGATTGCTGGCGCTGCGCCGAAGCGCTGATCGCCCATTGCCCGAGCCAGTAGAACAGGATAATCAGCGTGGGCGCTGCGCCGAACTGCCTGACGAAACGGTCGATGCCGATCAGGCTGTCCGACAGTACGAAGCTGATGGCGCCAATGGCTGCGAAGCCTGCGCAGGCAAGGGCGCGCCAGAGCATTGCGCTGATGACCAGGGCATAGGCCGCCACCGGGACCAACAGGTCGCCCAGGTCGTGCCAGGCCAGCAGGGTGAATAGCCCGATGCCGCAGGTGCCAGCGATCAATAGCGCCCACGGGGCGGTTTTGCGCTGGTCTTCCAGGTAGGCGCGCAGGTACGCCAGGTGCGCACAAAAGAAGGCGGCGAGACCGACGACGAACAGGTCGGCTGGCCAGGCCAGGGCCAGGTCGCCCAGGATCGAAAAGCCCAGGCCGATCAGGATCCAGCGCCGGTAGGTTCCGGCAGGTGCGTCGAAAAGCCAGAGGATCATGGTCAGCACGGGCACCGGCTTGCTCGCGAAGGCCAGCCAGGTGGCGCCACTGTTCACTGCATATATATAGAAAGCGCAGCCGGCTACGGCAAAGGTGCAAAGCGCTGCGGGGCGGGTCATGGCCTATCCTTGTCCGGTGCTGTGCGGGCAAGCATAGCCGTGAATTTTGCATAGGGGCGAGGCAAAAAGCCGCGGCCCGGAACCCCATCACAGGTCCCGGGCCGCAGGTGTTACCCGAAAGTCACCGATCGGTCAGATCAGTGGAACTGCTCTTCTTCGGTGGAGCCGGTGAGGGCGGTTACCGAAGATTTGCCACCTTGGATCACGGTGGTCATGTCGTCGAAGTAGCCGGTGCCGACTTCCTGCTGGTGGGCGACGAAGGTGTAGCCCTTCGAAGCGTCAGCGAACTCTTGCTCCTGCAGCTTGACGTAGGCAGTCATGTCGTTGCGGGCGTAATCGTGCGCCAGGTTGAACATGCCGTGCCACATGTTGTGGATACCAGCCAGGGTAATGAACTGGTGCTTGTAGCCCATGGCCGACAGTTCGCGCTGGAACTTGGCGATGGTCGCGTCGTCCAGGTTCTTCTTCCAGTTGAAGGAAGGCGAGCAGTTGTAGGACAGGATCTGGTCCGGGTATTCCTTCTTGATCGCTTCGGCGAAGCGACGGGCCTCGTCCAGGTCCGGCTTGGCGGTTTCGCACCAGATCAGGTCGGCGTATGGAGCGTAGGCCAGGCCACGGGCGATCGCCTGGTCCAGGCCGGCGCGGACTTTGTAGAAGCCTTCCGGAGTACGGTCGCCGACTACGAACGGCTGGTCGTACGGGTCGCAGTCGCTGGTCAGCAGGTCAGCGGCGTTGGCGTCGGTACGGGCCAGGATGATGGTCGGTACGCCGGCAACGTCGGCTGCCAGGCGGGCAGCGGTCAGCTTCTGTACGGCTTCCTGGGTCGGAACCAGTACCTTGCCGCCCATGTGGCCGCACTTCTTCACCGAAGCCAGCTGGTCTTCGAAGTGAACGCCGGCGGCGCCTGCTTCGATCATGTTCTTCATCAGCTCGTAGGCGTTCAGTACGCCGCCGAAACCGGCTTCGGCGTCAGCCACGATTGGCGCGAAGTAATCGATGTAGCCTTCGTCGCCCGGGTTCTTGCCGGCTTTCCACTGGATCTGGTCGGCGCGACGGAACGAGTTGTTGATGCGCTTGACCACGGTCGGAACCGAATCCACCGGGTACAGCGACTGGTCGGGGTACATGGATTCGGCCGAGTTGTTGTCGGCAGCCACTTGCCAGCCGGACAGGTAGATGGCCTGTATGCCGGCCTTGACCTGCTGTACTGCCTGGCCGCCGGTCAGGGCGCCCATGCAGTTGACGAAATCTTTCTCAGGGCGGAAGGGCGGGTGTGCGCCCTTGGTCACCAGGTTCCACAGTTTTTCCGCACCCAGGCGAGCCAGGGTGTGCTCTGGCTGGATCGAACCACGCAGACGGACGACATCGGCAGCGGTGTAGGTACGGGTCACGCCTTTCCAGCGCGGGTTCTCGGCCCAGTCTTTTTCGAGGGCTGCAATTTGCTGTTCGCGTGTCAGTGCCATGGAAATAAACCTCGTCGCATAGGTCTTGGTGAAAAGTGTTCGCTCTGTCGGCTGCGCTGTGTCGTACAGGGGCAGCACCGAATGCTCGCAGCTCAGGGACGCTGGCGTTGAATCAGTCCGGTCGGGCGAAATCGCGACGGTGAACGATGGGGCTCGGAGGGGAAGTGAGCAGGTGCGGGCGTCCGTCGGGCAGGTTGGCTCGTGGTTGCCGTGCTGCTTCGATCAGGGTGTGCCATGTACCGTTTGATGCGCTTCCGTCCCTCGGGACAACCTCGTTCCAGTCGTGATCACGTCCAACGCGCCTTGTGGGCTGTACAGACACGAATCGGCCTCGGGGGTAGATCGAAGCGCGACCCGAAGGCCCTTGCCAGGGCCCCTGATTAGCGGGAGCGGGGCCATCATGCCTCTGCGATCCGAGGGCGTCAAATGTTTTGTAGTGGTTTTTTCACTCCACTACATCTTTGGTCTAATGCGACTCCTTAGTCAGTTTCAAGGCCTTTGGTCGAGGCCTTGATTTCCCTGGGTTCAGTCCAGAACATCGACTTTTACCCGCAAAGTCATGTTTTCACCGCGTTGGGTGGAGTAGGAGATGTCCGAAGCAGAGCGGTTGGCCTGACTCTGCTGATTGAATCCTGCCAGGGTAAGCCACTCACCCAGCCTGCCGGTGACTTTCGTGTCGGTGCTTTGTACTTTCACTACATCGGGACGTTCCTGGCTCATCCGGTCATTGTTGGTGCTGATGGCTAGGTGAACGGTTTCACCCGAGACGCTGGCGGTGACGTAGAAGCCCTGGGTGACGTTGCGGTACTCGGTCTGGCTTTGCAGGCGGCCGTAGCTATCGGTCTGGGTGCTGGTGATGGGGATGCTCTGGCCTATCTGGATCAGTGCGGGAGTGCCTTCGCTGGCCTGGACCTGCTGCAGGCCACCGTCGCGATTGGTGGTGCCGTAGTGGATTATCCGGGCATCGCCACGGCTGTCCTGAAAATGGCTGTCGTCGTTGTCGACGCTGATCAGCAGGCGTTTCGGAGCTGTGTCCAGATCGCGCAGAAGGGTGCGAAGTTCGTCGATCTTGCCGGGTTCGGCCTTGACGATGAGTTTGTTCTCGAAGGCGCTGACCGTGCCGTCCCTGCCGATGAAGGCCTGGGCCGTGGGCAGGATCTCCGCGCTGGTGCGGTGGTTCAGGGGCAGGACTTCGGTGGCAGCGACAGCGTTGAGGCTGAAGGCCAGAAGCAGGGAGGCGAGCAGGGGGCGTAGCGGCATGTCCATGATCTCCGCGGGTGGAGTGGACATGATGGCAAAGATTGTTTGCGGTCGGGAGGATTTGCTGTGGATTTGCGGGCCTCATCGCTGGCAACGCCAGCTCCCACAGGGTGCGGTGTACACGATCCCTGTGGGAGCTGGCTTGCCAGCGATTGGGGTCACAACGGTTTCGAGTCACGCACCATGTCGACATGAGGAATGCCCGCTTCCAGGAATTCCTCACTGACCACCCGGAACCCCAGGCGCTCGTAGAATGCCGTGGCATGCACCTGGGCCGTCAGCATCTGCTGGCGCAGGTCGCGGTTCTGCGCTTCGAGGATCGCCGCCTGCATCAACGCATCGCCGACTTTCAGGCCGCGCCAGTCCTTGAGTACCGATACCCGGCCGATCTGGCCGTCTGGCAGCAGGCGGGCGGTGCCGATGGCGTAGTCGTCTTCCATGGCCAGGAAGTGGATGGCCTGGTTGTCGTCCGAGTCCCATTCCAGTTCCGGCGGTACGCTCTGCTCGGCGATGAACACTGCCTCGCGGATGCGGCGGATGTCCGCATTGTCCTTGTGCCAGTCGGCCAGGCGGACCTTGATCTTATTCATTGGCGAACCCCAGGCTTCCCTGCTTGACCAACTGGCAAACCAGTTCCAGGCCGACTTCGTCGCCCAGCCAGTCGGCCAGGTTGTCGATATGCAAGGCGTCGGCCGAGCAGATCAGCTTCAGCAGTTCACGCAGGTTGCCCGGCAGCAGGCGGCTCTGTCCGCTGGCGAAGAGCAGCAGGTTATCGTCCACCTCGGACCAGGCCAGGCGTGCGCTCGGGTTGCGGATGATGATCGCGCCCTGTTCCAGGCTGTCCACCAGCTCTTCTTCGCTCAGTTCTTCACCGCTGACCAGTTCCGGATAGCGCGGCTCGGTCATGAACTGGCCGAACCAGGTCAGCAGCAGGCGCTCGTCGCCCATGTGTTCGTTGAGCAGGGACTTCAGGCGACCGAGGGCGTCATGCTGGATCTGGTGCGGGTCGTCGCTGACCGGCTGGGCGTCGGCGTCGCTGTAGCGTTCTTCATCGGTCAGGAACTGGCCGAGGAAATCGGTGAAGTGGGTCAGCACCTCGGCGGCGCTTGGCGCGCGGAAGCCGACCGAGTAGGTCAGGCAGTTGTCTTCGGCAACGCCGTAGTGGGCCAGGCGCGGCGGCAGGTAGAGCATGTCGCCCGGCTCCAGGACCCATTCGTCGCTCTGTTCGAAGTCGGCGAGGATGCGCAGGTCGGCGTGTTCCAGCAGCGGGCTGTCGCTATTGCACATTTGCCCGACTTTCCAGTTGCGTTTGCCGTGGCCCTGGAGCAGGAACACGTCGTAGTTGTCGAAGTGGGGGCCGACACTGCCGCCTGGTGCGGCGAAGCTGATCATCACGTCGTCGATGCGCCAGCTCGGCAGGAAGCGGAAGTGCTCCAGCAGCTCGGCGACTTCCGGGACGAACTGGTCGACCGACTGCACCAGCAGGGTCCAGTCGCGTTCCGGCAGGGTGCCGAAGGTGTCTTCGGTGAACGGGCCACGGCGCAGCTCCCACGGGGTTTCGCCGTGTTCAAGCACCAGTCGCGACTCGACCTCTTCTTCCAGGGCGAGGCCGGCCAGTTCGTCGGCATCGATGGGGCTTTCGAAATCGGTAAAGGCCTGACGGACCAGCAACGGTTTTTTCTGCCAGTAGTCGCGCATGAACTGGCGCGCAGTCAAACCGCCGAGAAGTTGCAGTGGGATATCAGGATTCATGGTTAACCTATTGAAAAAAGACAATTTTCTTTCAGGAATAAAAACGCCCGGCTCGGCCGGGCGTTAAAACGCGGGGTGTGGATCAGACGCGCTTGGCTTGCTCGGCAGCGTTGCCGATGTAGCTGGCAGGGGTGAGCTTTTTCAGCTCTTCGCGAGCCTCGGCAGGCATGTCCAGGCCTTCGATGAAAGTCTGCAAGGCTTCCGGGCTGATGCCCTTGCCACGAGTCAACTCCTTGAGCTTCTCGTAGGGGTTTTCGATGTTGTAGCGACGCATCACGGTCTGGATCGGCTCGGCCAGGACTTCCCAGCAGGCGTCCAGGTCGTCGGCGATGCGCGCGGTGTTGATTTCCAGCTTGCCGATGCCTTTCAGGCTGGCTTCGTAGGCGATCACGCTGTGGGCGAAGCCGACACCGAGGTTGCGCAGCACGGTGGAGTCGGTCAGGTCGCGCTGCCAGCGGGAAACTGGCAGTTTGCTGGCCAGGTGCTGGAACAGGGCGTTGGCGATGCCCAGGTTGCCTTCGGAGTTCTCGAAGTCGATCGGGTTGACCTTGTGCGGCATGGTCGAGGAGCCGATTTCGCCGGCAACGGTCTTCTGCTTGAAGTAGCCCAGCGAGATGTAGCCCCAGACGTCACGGTCGAAGTCGATGAGGATGGTGTTGAAGCGGGCGATGGCGTCGAACAGCTCGGCAATGTAGTCGTGCGGCTCGATCTGGGTGGTGTAGGGGTTGAACACCAGGCCCAGCTCGTCCTCGATGAAGGCGCGGGCGTTGGCTTCCCAGTCGATCTGCGGGTAGGCCGACAGGTGGGCGTTGTAGTTGCCCACGGCGCCGTTGATCTTGCCCAGCAGCGGTACGGCCGCAACCTGGGCGATCTGACGCTCCAGGCGGTAGACCACGTTGGCCAGTTCCTTGCCCAGGGTGGTCGGCGAAGCCGGCTGGCCGTGGGTGCGCGACAGCATCGGCACTTCGGCGAAACGGTGGGCCAGTTCACGGATCGACTGGGCGATCTGGCGCATCAGCGGCAGCAGCACGGTATCGCGGCCTTCGCGCAGCATCAGGGCGTGGGACAGGTTGTTGATGTCCTCGCTGGTGCAGGCGAAGTGGATGAACTCGCTGACCTTGGCCAGTTCCGGCAGCTTCGCCGCCTGCTCCTTGAGCAGGTATTCGATGGCCTTGACGTCGTGGTTGGTGGTGCGTTCGATTTCCTTGACGCGCTCGGCGTGCTCAAGGGCGAATTCATTGGCCAGGCCATCGAGCAGTGCGTTGGCTTCGGCGGAGAAGGCCGGGACTTCGGCGATCTGCGGGTGGGAAGCCAGACGCTGCAGCCAGCGGACTTCGACCAGGGCGCGGAAACGGATCAGGCCGTATTCGCTGAAAATGGGGCGCAGGGCCTGGGTTTTGCCGGCGTAGCGGCCGTCTACAGGGGAAACCGCAGTGAGCGAGGAGAGCTGCATGGGGTGTTCTCGGACAGTCAGGCTTTTAAGAGGGCGCATATCATACATGAAAATCACGCCCGGGTCGGGTGGCTGACAAAAGGTATTTATCAGCCGCGAAGCATTGGGTAGAGCTCGCGCAACAGCTTGCGGCGGCTGAACACCAGTTGCCAGCGATGCCCGCCGAGCTGGCGCCAGAGGCGCGCGGCACGGATGCCGGCCAGGAGCAGGGCACGGATCTTCGAAGCATTGTTGGTCTGCTGCAGGTGGCGCATGTCGCCATGGACCTGGATGCGCTGGCGCAGGGTGCTCAAGGTATCCTGGTACAGCGCGCCGCTGGAGGCGATGACGTTTTCGTGAGCCAGGCCGAAGTGGTCGGCCTGGGCCTGGATCTGCGGCAGGCGGTTGCCGATGGTTTCCAGCATGTCGCCGCGCTTGGCCAACTGGCGCTCCAGGCCGAGCATCGACAGGGCGTAGCGCAGGGGTTCGCGCTGCAGGCTGCCGGGGTCGCGCTCCAGGGCGCTGGCCAGGGCGCGGTAGCCGTCGCGCAGGTTCAGGTCGTCGCCACCGAACACTTCCAGGGTGTCCTTGGGGTCGCGTACCAGCAGGCTGCCAAGCATGCAGCCGACATCGGCCTCGCTGGCGGTGCCGGTGCGGGCAATGCGATCCACCAGTACGGCGGCCTGGAACACGCCGCCGAGGGCGATCAGTTGCTCCTGGGTCTGGTTCATCCGCGGGCGCTCCACGGTTCGGCGATTTCGATCACGCCGCCGCCGAGGCAGATATCGCCGTCGTAGAACACCACCGACTGGCCGGGAGTGACGGCCCGCTGCGGTTCGTCGAATACCGCCCGATAACCGGTTCCGGTGCGCTCCAGGGTGCAGTCCTGGTCGCTCTGGCGGTAGCGCACCTTGGCGGTCAGGCGGCGCGGCGCCGACAGGTCGATCGGGTTGACCCAGAAGATTTCCGAGGCGAGCAGGGCGCGGGAGAACAGCCATGGATGTTCATTGCCCTGGCCGACCACCAGCACATTGCGCGCCAGGTCCTTTTCCAGCACGTACCACGGTTCGTCGCCGGCATCCTTCAAGCCGCCGATCCCCAAGCCCTGGCGCTGGCCGATGGTGTGGTACATCAGGCCGTGATGGCGGCCGATGACCTCGCCTTCGGTTGTCTGGATCTCACCCGGCTGGGCCGGCAGGTATTGCTTGAGGAAATCGCTAAAACGGCGCTCGCCGATGAAGCAGATGCCGGTGGAGTCCTTCTTCTTCGCCGTGGCCAGGCCGTGTTTCTCGGCGATGGCGCGGACTTCCGGCTTCTCCAGTTCGCCCACCGGGAACAGGGTGCGGGCGATCTGCTCGCCGCCGACGGCATGGAGGAAGTAGCTTTGGTCCTTGTTCGGATCCAGGCCCTTGAGCAGCTCGGTGCGGCCATCGATATCGCGGCGGCGCACGTAGTGGCCGGTAGCTATCATGTCGGCGCCAAGGGACAGCGCGTAGTCGAGGAACGCCTTGAACTTGATTTCCCGGTTGCAGAGGATATCCGGGTTCGGCGTGCGTCCGGCCTTGTACTCTTCGAGGAAGTGTTCGAAGACGTTGTCCCAGTACTCGGCGGCGAAGTTGGCGGTATGCAGCTTGATGCCGATGCGGTCGCACACGGCCTGGGCGTCGGCCAGGTCTTCGCGGGCGGTGCAGTATTCGGTCCCGTCGTCCTCTTCCCAGTTCTTCATGAACAGGCCTTCCACCTGGTAGCCCTGCTCCATCAGCAGGAGGGCGGAAACGGAAGAGTCCACGCCGCCGGACATGCCGACGATGACGCGCGTCTTTTCGGGAGCTGGAAGAGCTGTTTCGGACATAGGTATGGGATGCGTATCTGGAAAAAGACGACGATTCTATCAGGCTGCGCCCTGCAAGGCGAAAGGCGCGCTCAGTTACGGATCAGCGAGAGGCTGTGCAACGGCCCGGCGAGGTAGTCGTCGAGGCATTGCGGCACCAGTTCGCTGCGCCAGCGTTGCGGGTCGGCCAGGAGTTCTTCGCGGGTCAGCCACACGGCACGCACGATATCGCTGTCCAGGGCGCGTTCGGCGTGGTGCTTGACGGGCCTGGCGGCGAAGCAGATGCGCTGGTAGGTCACGCCGCTGCTGGGGGCGGTGTAGAGATAGATGCCGACCACGCCGGTCAGCTCGACGTCCCAGGCGGTTTCTTCGAGGGTTTCCCTCAAGGCCGCTTCGAGCAGGGTTTCATTGGCCTCCAGGTGCCCGGCGGGCTGGTTGAAGACATGCTTGCCGGCCTTGAACTCCTCGACGAAGAGGAAGCGGCCCTGGTCTTCGACGACGGTGGCGACGGTGATGTGGGGTTGCCAGGTCATGTTCGGTCCTTTGATGGCGCCGAACCCTGTGGGAGCTGGCAAGCCAGCTCCCACAGGGTTCGGCGTGTAGCTGATATAGAAAAACCCCGGTGCGTGGCCGGGGTTTTCCTTCATTGCTTCAAGCTGGCGTTCTTACAGCGCGGCAATCGCGTTGTTGAAGGTCTGGCTTGGGCGCATCACCTTGCTGGTCAGTTCGACGTCGGTGAAGTAGTAACCACCGATTTCGGCTGGCTTGCCCTGAACTGCGTTGAGCTCGGCGACGATGGTCGCTTCGTTCTCGGTCAGGGTCTTGGCCAGCGGAGCGAAGCGTGCCTGCAGGGCAGTGTCTTCGGTCTGGGCAGCCAGTGCCTGGGCCCAGTACAGGGTCAGGTAGAAGTGGCTGCCGCGGTTGTCGATACCGCCGACCTTGCGCGCTGGGGACTTGTTGCTGTCCAGGAACTGGCCGGTGGCCTGGTCGAGGGTGGCAGCCAGTACCTTGGCTTTCGGGTTGGCGTAGGCGTTGCCCAGGTGCTCCAGGGAAGCGGCCAGGGCGAGGAATTCACCCAGCGAGTCCCAGCGCAGGAAGTTTTCCTCGACCAGTTGCTGGACGTGCTTCGGTGCCGAACCGCCAGCGCCGGTTTCGAACAGGCCGCCGTTGTTCATCAGCGGAACGATCGACAGCATCTTGGCGCTGGTGCCCAGCTCCATGATCGGGAACAGGTCGGTCAGGTAGTCGCGCAGCACGTTGCCGGTGACCGAGATGGTGTCCTTGCCGGCGCGAATGCGCTCCAGGGAAACCTTCATCGCCTCGACCGGTGCCAGGACGCGGATGTCCAGGCCGCTGGTGTCGTGGTCCTGCAGGTACTTCTGCACTTTCTCGATCAGCACGCCGTCGTGGGCGCGTTGCGGGTCGAGCCAGAAGATCGCCGGGGTGGCGCTGGCGCGGGCGCGGTTGACGGCCAGCTTGACCCAGTCGCGGATCGGCGCGTCCTTGGTCTGGCACATGCGGAAGATGTCGCCCGCTTCCACTTCCTGTTGCAGCAGCAGGTTGCCCTTGCTGTCCAGGACGCGGATGGTGCCGTCGGCCTTGGCCTGGAAGGTCTTGTCGTGGGAACCGTATTCTTCGGCTTTCTGTGCCATCAGGCCGACGTTGGGCACGCTGCCCATGGTGGTCGGATCGAAGGCACCGTGTTTCTTGCAGTCTTCGATGACGGCCTGGTAGATGGTCGCGTAGCAACGATCCGGGATCAGCGCCTTGGTGTCCTGCAGCTCGCCCTGGGCGTTCCACATCTTGCCCGAATCGCGGATCATCGCCGGCATCGAGGCGTCGACGATCACGTCGCTCGGCACGTGCAGGTTGGTGATGCCCTTGTCGGAGTTGACCATGGCCAGCGCCGGACGGACGGCGTAGACGGCCTGGATGTCGGCTTCGATCTGCGCCTGCTGCTCGGCCGGCAGGGTCTTGATGCGGGCGTACAGGTCGCCGATGCCGTTGTTCAGGTTGAAGCCGATCTCTTCGAGGACCGCAGCGTGCTTGTTCAGGGCGTCGGCGTAGTACTCGGCGACGATCTGGCCGAACATGATCGGGTCGGAAACCTTCATCATGGTGGCTTTCAGGTGCGCCGACAGCAGCACGCCCTGGGCCTTGGCATCTTCGATCTCGGCAGCGACGAAGGCGCGCAGGGCCTTGGTGCTCATCACGGCGCAGTCGATGATTTCGCCAGCCTTGACAGCGGTCTTTTCCTTGAGGACGGTGGTGGAGCCGTCCTTGCCCAGCAGTTCGATGCGCAGGCTGTCATCGGCTTCGATCAGGGCGGCCTTTTCGCTGCCGTAGAAGTCGCCGCTGCTCATGTGAGCGACGTGGGACTTCGAATCGGCGGCCCAGGCGCCCATCTTGTGCGGATGCTTGCGCGCGTAGTTCTTGACCGACAGCGGGGCGCGGCGGTCGGAGTTGCCTTCACGCAGGACCGGGTTCACGGCGCTGCCCTTGATGCGGTCGTAGCGAGCGCGGGCTTCCTTCTCGGCGTCTGTGGTCGCGGTGTCCGGATAGTCGGGGACGTTGAAGCCCTTGCCTTGCAGCTCCTTGATCGCGGCTTTCAGTTGGGGAACCGAGGCGCTGATGTTCGGCAGCTTGATGATGTTGGCTTCGGGCGTGGTCGCCAGTTGGCCCAGTTCCGCCAGGTGGTCGGCCACTTGCTTGTCGGCGCCGAGCTGTTCTGGGAAGGCGGAGAGGATGCGGCCGGCGAGAGAGATGTCCCGGGTTTCTACCGAGATTTCGGCGGTAGCGGTGAAGGCTTCGACGATGGGCAGCAGGGAGAAGGTGGCGAGGGCGGGAGCTTCGTCGGTGAAGGTATAGATGATCTTCGAACGGGTGGACATATTCGGGTTAACTCTCTGTTTTGCTGAGCGTGCTCGGAATCTCGGTAGGGCGCGCAGGGTAAGCGCTTCGCTCAGACACATCCATAAGCGGAAAGTCGAGGATTCCAGGCTGTGATGGTGGGTTGCATCAGTCGAGTGTCAAACGGCTGCACTGCTGTAACAGTCCAGTCTTGTCGGGGCCGTGGGTCCTGTGGCGGACGTCTCGCCCCGAGTGACCCTTGGGTCACCGGCGCGCAGTATACCAATTCCTTGGTCCTAATCAGCAAGGCGAACATGGCGGATGAGCATTTATAGACGAAAGATGTAGAGCTTTTTTCGGCTTCGTGACGGTTTTTTCGCCAAGGTTTCCGTTCTTCGCCAACTGGGTTAGGCTCAATGGATTGCATGACTTCAAACCAAGAAAAAGCGGAGTGCAGCATGGGATACCAGAAAATCGAGGTTCCGGCAGTCGGCGACAAAATCACCGTCAACGCAGACCATTCTCTCAATGTTCCAGACAATCCGATCATCCCGTTCATCGAAGGCGACGGCATCGGCGTCGATGTCACCCCGGTCATGATCAAGGTGGTCGACGCTGCGGTCGAGAAGGCTTACGGCGGCAAGCGCAAGATCTCCTGGATGGAGGTCTATGCCGGCGAAAAGGCTACCCAGGTGTACGACCAGGACACCTGGCTGCCCCAGGAAACCCTCGATGCGGTGAAGGATTACGTGGTTTCCATCAAGGGCCCGCTGACCACGCCGGTCGGTGGCGGCATCCGCTCCCTCAACGTCGCCTTGCGCCAGCAGCTCGATCTCTATGTGTGCCTGCGCCCGGTGGTGTGGTTCGATGGCGTGCCCAGCCCGGTGAAAAAGCCAGGCGACGTCGATATGGTGATCTTCCGCGAGAACTCCGAGGACATCTACGCCGGTATCGAATGGAAGGCCGGTTCGCCCGAGGCCAACAAGGTCATCAAGTTCCTCAAGGAGGAAATGGGCGTTACCAAGATCCGTTTCGACCAGGATTGCGGGATCGGCGTGAAGCCGGTGTCGAAGGAAGGCACCCAGCGCCTGGTGCGCAAGGCCTTGCAGTATGTGGTGGACAACGACCGCAAGTCGCTGACCATCGTGCACAAGGGCAACATCATGAAATTCACCGAAGGCGCCTTCAAGGACTGGGGGTACGAGGTCGCCAAGAATGAATTCGGCGCCGAACTGCTCGATGGCGGCCCGTGGATGAAATTCAAGAATCCGAAGACCGGTCGTGAAGTCATCGTCAAGGACGCCATCGCCGACGCCATGCTCCAGCAGATCCTGCTGCGCCCGGCGGAGTACGACGTCATCGCCACCCTCAACCTCAACGGAGACTACCTGTCCGACGCCCTGGCGGCGGAAGTGGGCGGGATCGGTATCGCCCCGGGCGCCAACCTGTCCGATACCGTGGCCATGTTCGAGGCGACCCACGGCACCGCGCCGAAGTACGCCGGCAAGGACCAGGTCAACCCGGGTTCGGTGATTCTTTCCGCGGAAATGATGCTGCGCCACCTGGGCTGGACCGAGGCGGCCGACCTGATCATCAAGGGCACCAATGGTGCGATCCGCGCCAAGACCGTGACCTATGACTTCGAGCGGCTGATGGACGGGGCAACCCTGGTCTCGTCGTCGGGCTTCGGCGAGGCGCTGATCAAACACATGTAAGAAAAAAGGCCCGCCTCATATAAATGAGGCGGGCCTTCGTTCGTAATACCGCTATGGATCAAGCGTTCATGGTCAAGTTGGTCGGGACCCTGGCCTCCACAGTGACGGGCGCGGCATGGATGTTGACCGCGTGATTGCCCTTGGGGCCCTGGATGACCTCGAAGATGACCGACTGACCCGCTTTCAGGGTCTTGTAACCATCCATCTGGATCGCCGAGTAATGTGCGAAGAGGTCTTCGGTGCTGCCGTCTTCATTGATGAAGCCGTAACCCTTCGCATTGTTGAACCACTTGACTTTACCGCTTGCCATCCTCATATCCCTCTGCAAAGGACTCCATCACTGGAGTATCATCCACTCCATCCGCATACGAACCTGCGAAATTCCTGGTTGACTGCGCGGATCTAATTGACCACGGTGGGTTCTTATTGGTTGTAACACCGTTTTACCGATAGTCAAGGTCAGGCGACGGGCCGTAATCCGCGCCGGTTCCAGCGGCCAACCCACAACCTTAACCTGTCGAAATGATGAAATTCTTTCCATGCATGCACATAGCCAGATTCGACTAACATTCAATCAGGATCGCCCGCAATCGCATGAGGACGATGGCTCCGGGTTGGCAGTACAGGAAGCCAAGCCGGCGCTGCAGGCGCCACCGATGTACAAGGTGGTTTTGTTCAACGATGACTACACACCGATGGATTTCGTCGTCGAAGTGCTCGAAGTGTTCTTTAACCTGAACCGCGAGCTGGCGACCAAGGTCATGCTGGCCGTCCATACCGAAGGACGGGCAGTCTGCGGATTGTTTACCCGCGACATCGCCGAAACCAAGGCCATGCAGGTCAACCAATACGCCAGGGAAAGCCAGCATCCGCTACTCTGTGAAATCGAGAAGGACGGTTAATCGCCGACCACTTGGGTATGAGGTGAAGCTATGTTAAACCGCGAGCTCGAAGTCACCCTCAATCTGGCCTTCAAGGAGGCGCGCTCCAAGCGTCATGAGTTCATGACGGTCGAGCACCTTCTCCTGGCATTGCTGGACAACGAGGCCGCCGCCACCGTTTTGCGTGCGTGCGGGGCAAATCTCGACAAGCTCAAACACGATCTGCAGGAGTTCATCGACTCCACCACGCCATTGATCCCCGTTCATGACGAGGACCGTGAAACCCAGCCAACCCTGGGCTTCCAGCGGGTACTGCAGCGTGCCGTCTTCCATGTGCAGAGCTCCGGCAAGCGAGAAGTGACCGGCGCCAATGTATTGGTGGCCATTTTCAGCGAGCAGGAAAGCCAGGCGGTGTTCCTGCTCAAGCAGCAAAGCGTGGCTCGCATCGATGTGGTCAACTACATCGCCCACGGCATTTCCAAGGTTCCAGGTCATGGTGAACACCAGGATGGCGAGCAGGAGATGCAGGACGAGGAAGGAGGCGAAACCTCTTCCTCGAGCAATCCGCTCGACGCCTATGCCAGCAATCTCAACGAGCTTGCCCGCCAGGGCCGCATCGATCCGCTGGTCGGTCGGGAAACCGAAGTCGAGCGCGTCGCGCAGATCCTTGCTCGCCGCCGCAAGAACAACCCGCTGCTGGTAGGTGAGGCCGGTGTCGGCAAGACGGCCATCGCCGAGGGCCTGGCCAAGCGCATCGTCGATGGCCAGGTGCCGGACCTGCTGGCCCAGAGCGTCGTCTATTCGCTGGACCTGGGCGCACTGCTGGCGGGTACCAAGTACCGCGGCGATTTCGAGAAGCGCTTCAAGGCGCTGCTCGGCGAACTGCGCAAGCGTCCCCAGGCGATCCTGTTCATCGACGAAATCCACACCATCATCGGTGCCGGCGCGGCATCCGGTGGGGTGATGGATGCGTCCAACCTGCTCAAGCCGCTGCTGTCCTCCGGCGACATCCGCTGCATCGGCTCGACCACCTTCCAGGAGTTCCGTGGCATCTTCGAGAAGGACCGTGCCCTGGCGCGGCGCTTCCAGAAAGTCGATGTCAGCGAGCCCTCGGTGGAAGACACCGTGGGTATCCTGCGCGGGCTCAAGGGTCGCTTCGAGTCGCACCACAGCATCGAATACAGCGATGAGGCCTTGCGTGCCGCTGCTGAGCTGGCAGCCCGCTACATCAACGACCGGCATATGCCGGACAAGGCCATCGACGTCATCGACGAGGCGGGCGCCTTCCAGCGTCTGCAGCCGGTGGAGGCGCGGGTCAAACGCATCGAAGTTCCGCAGGTCGAGGACATCGTCGCCAAGATCGCGCGCATTCCGCCGAAACATGTCACCAGTTCCGACAAGGAGTTGCTGCGCAACCTAGAGCGCGACCTGAAGCTGACGGTGTTCGGCCAGGATGCAGCCATCGACTCGCTGGCCACGGCAATCAAGCTGTCCCGGGCCGGCTTGAAGGCGCCGGACAAGCCGGTCGGTTCCTTCCTGTTCTCCGGGCCGACCGGGGTCGGCAAGACCGAGGTGGCGCGGCAGCTTGCCAAGGCCCTGGGGGTCGAACTGGTGCGCTTCGACATGTCCGAGTACATGGAGCGGCATACCGTCTCCCGCCTGATCGGTGCGCCGCCGGGCTACGTCGGTTTCGACCAGGGTGGCCTACTCACCGAGGCGATCACCAAGCAGCCGCATTGCGTGTTGCTGCTCGACGAGATCGAGAAAGCGCATCCGGAAGTCTTCAACCTGCTGTTGCAGGTGATGGACCACGGCACCCTGACTGACAACAACGGGCGCAAGGCGGACTTCCGCAACGTGATCCTGATCATGACCACCAACGCTGGTGCGGAAACCGCGGCGCGGGCCTCGATCGGCTTTACCCACCAGGATCACTCTTCCGATGCCATGGAAGTGATCAAGAAGAGCTTCACGCCGGAGTTCCGCAACCGCCTGGATACCATCATCCAGTTCGGTCGCCTTACTCACGAAACTATCAAGAGCGTGGTGGACAAGTTCCTCACCGAACTGCAGGCGCAACTGGAGGACAAGCGTGTTCTTCTGGAAGTGTCCGACGCGGCGCGCAGCTGGCTGGCGACCGGTGGCTACGACGCCCAGATGGGCGCCCGGCCGATGGCCCGGCTTATCCAGGACAAGATCAAGCGGCCACTGGCCGAGGAGATCCTGTTCGGCGAGCTGGCCGAGCATGGCGGTGTGGTTCATGTCGATATCCGCGATGGCGAACTGGTCTTCGACTTCGAGACCACGGCGGAGATGGCCTGACTTCGAATCCTGTGGGGGCAGGTCCGGCCTCATCGCTGGCAAGCCAGCTCCCACAGGTCTCGAATGCGCCGCCAATCCTGTGGGAGCTGGCTTGCCAGCGATAGGGCCATCAGCCTCACCACAAAAACAGCAAAAACAAAAGGGTATCCGGAATTTCTGGTTGATAAAATGCCAAAGATGTAAAGAAGAAAATCTTTCTCAGCGGATTATCTGATTGATCCTCTTCAGCCTACTCTACTGCCAATTTTCTGTTTCCACCTTCGCCTGAGTCTTCATAGCGATGCTGACTAGGGAGGACAGCGAGAGCTGGGCAAGCGTCAAAGCGGTTCTGGTTCATGCGCAATCCGGACACCTGCACAACATTCCTCTTGTAAGAAACCGATCAAATTCTCTAGGTGCCCATACTCGGGTATACAGACAATCGTGCGGCTATGTTTCTCCTGCCGGATCAGCCCTACCTTGGCCATGCGCGCAAGGTGATGTGATAGCGTCGAAGCAGGAATACCCAGCCCCTTCTGGATATCTCCGACCGAAGCCCCATCATGGCCAGCTTTGACCAGAAAGCGGAACACGGACAGTCGGTGACTATTCCCTAGCTCAGCTAAGCTGGCTGCAACCTTTTCGTGATCCATAGCACGCCCCAATAATTCGATGTTTCTAGAATTATAGTTGACAGGTCGGATAAACGCAAGTAGGCTGCGTACATCATTTCGACAATACTAGAAATATAGGAGTAATATTGAATGTCATCTCAACTCCAAGACGCTCTAGGCATGTTCGCCTTTCTCGCTATCGAGCTATCGGTTTTATTCATTGGCATTAGCTTGCTGGTCGGAGTTCTTCAACGTCACATCCCACCATCCAAGGTGGAAGCGTTACTGACTTCCAGTGGGAAGCGAGGCTATTTTCTTGCTGCTGGTTTAGGAGCTATAACGCCCTTCTGTAGTTGCTCGACTATCCCCATGTTGAAAGGGTTGATTCGGGCACGGGCCGGTTTTGGGCCGATGATGGTGTTTCTTTTCTCATCTCCGTTGCTGAATCCTATCGTCGTCGGCCTGCTGGTTGCCACGTTTGGATGGACACTTACTGCTATCTATGTGCTCGCCGCTTTGGTGGTCGCGGTAGGTGCCGGATGGCTGCTTCACACGCTTGGCTTCGAGCGTTATGTGCGCCGGACGGCGACACAAGAGAGCAGTGGATGTAGTTCATCAGCAAGCCCGTGCAGTGCTACATCGACCGCATCGAGTTGCGGCACCAACAGCTGCGACACCACTCCGAAGACGGCTTCTTGCGGGGCTGATAGGAAGACAACAGTCTCTACGTCTAGCGAATGCTGTGACAGTCAACCCACTGTCACGGTTAAGAAAGAAGGGAAGTACAGTGGTGTGTGGCGGGAAGCTTGGTCGGACTTTATCGATGTGTTGCCTTACCTGCTCATCGGTATTGCGATTGGCAGCGTGATCTATGGTTTCATGCCCACTGACTTATTGGAGCAGTATGCAGGCCCAGATAATCCCTTTGCCATTCCAGTTGCCGCTGTCATCGGCGTGCCGTTGTATATTCGCGCTGAAGCCGTCATACCTCTGGCAGCGGCTCTGATGGCCAAAGGCGTGGGTGCCGGGACGGTGCTAGCGTTGATCATCGGCAGTGCCGGAGCCAGCCTGACTGAGCTCATTCTGTTGCGCTCTTTGTTCACGCTGAAGCTTTTAGCGGCGTTTTTAGCAGTCATTTTTGCTATGGCGATGATTGCCGGTTACGCCACCTACCTGTTTTTCTGATCAAGGCGGGAGATGATTAATTCGTTAAGCCTTCCTGGGTACCAGTTGGTGGATTCTGATGAGCAGAATGAAGACATACATTTTCGGCTTGAAGCACCTACACCAGTAGCCTGCGAGGGGTGCGGCGTGCAGGGTGAGTTCGTGCGGTTCGGCAAGCGTGACGTTCCCTATCGTGATCTGCCCATCCACGGCAAGCGGGTCACTCTCTGGGTGGTCCGCCGCCGATACACCTGCCGGGCCTGCAAGACAACATTCAGGCCCCAGCTACCGGAGATGGTGGACGGATTCCGTATGACACTGCGGCTGCATGAGTACGTGGAGAAGGAATCCTTCAACCACCCCTACACCTTTGTGGCGGCACAGACCGGCCTGGACGAGAAGACGGTGCGCGACATCTTCAACGCCCGCGCCGAGTTCCTGGGGCGCTGGCACCGCTTCGAGACGCCCCGCATCCTGGGCATTGACGAGCTATACCTGAACAAGCGCTACCGCTGCATTCTGACCAACATTGAGGAGCGAACCCTGCTCGACCTGCTGGCCACCCGCCGCCAGGACGTGGTGACCAACTACCTGATGAAGCTGAAAGACCGGCAGAAGGTCGAGATCGTCAGCATGGACATGTGGAACCCCTACCGGGCAGCGGTCAAGGCTGTGCTGCCCCAGGCCCGTATCGTGGTCGATAAGTTCCATGTGGTGCGCATGGCCAACGATGCCCTAGAGAGAGTGCGCAAGGGCCTCAGAAAGGAGCTGAAACCGTCCCAGAGCCGGACTCTCAAGGGAGACCGGAAAATCCTGCTGAAACGCGCTCACGAAGTCTCAGACCGGGAGCGCCTCATCATGGAGACCTGGACAGGCGCGTTCCCGCAACTGCTGGCCGCCTACGAGCACAAGGAGCGCTTCTACGGCATCTGGGACGCCACCACACGGCTCCAGGCAGAAGCCGCCCTGGACGAGTGGATAGCCACCATCCCGAAGGGCCAAAAGGAAGTCTGGAGCGATCTGGTCAGGGCAGTGGGAAACTGGCGCGAAGAGACCATGACCTACTTCGAGACGGACATGCCCGTCACCAACGCTTACACGGAGTCCATCAACCGACTGGCCAAGGACAAGAACCGTGAAGGGCGCGGTTACTCCTTCGAGGTGATGCGGGCACGAATGCTCTACACCACGAAGCACAAGAAGAAGGCACCGACTGCGAAGGTCTCTCCTTTCTACAAGAAAACCATCGGTTACGGACTGCCGGACTTCGCAGAGGAACTCAACTACGGAGTCGATCTATCAACCATCTGATAATGGTATCAGGTTGGTGGGGTAAAGGTGCCCCATCAACCATTAAATCCGTATACCCAAACAAAAAAGCCCGGCATATGCCGGGCTTTTTCGTTCGTATCGACTTTTAGCGGGCGCGGTAGGTGATGCGCCCTTTGCTCAGGTCGTACGGCGTCAGTTCGACGCGGACCTTGTCGCCAGTCAGGATACGGATGTAGTTCTTGCGCATCTTTCCGGAGATGTGCGCGGTTACGACGTGCCCGTTTTCCAACTCCACGCGGAACATGGTGTTGGGCAGGGTGTCGACGACAGTGCCTTCCATTTCGAAGCTGTCTTCTTTCGACATGCAGTAAAGCCCTCGGTGTTCAGTTATGGCCGGCCACAGAAGCACCCGGCTACAAAAAGTGGCGTGCATTGTGCCCGAAAAAGGGAGGTCAAGCCAAGGATTTCAGTTCAGGGTGACCCAGCGCTGGTTGATCAGCAATTCAATAGGGCGGTATTGGGTCTTGTAGTTCATTTTTTTGCAGTTCTTGATCCAATAACCAAGGTACACGGCGTCCAGGCCCAGGCGCAGGGTTTCGCCGATCTGCCAGAGGATGGCGTAGCGGCCGAGGCTGCGTCGCTCTTCGGCCGGTTCGTAGAATGTATAGACCGCAGACAGGCCGTTTGGCAGCAGGTCGGTGACCGCTACGGCAACCAGTCGCCCCTGCAGACGGAATTCGTAAAAGCGCGAAAACGGCAGGTCCCTGACCAGGAAGGTGGAAAACTGGTCCCGGCTCGGCGGGTACATGTCGCCATCGGCGTGGCGCTGTTCGATATAGCGCCGGTACAGGTCGAAGTATTCTTCGTTGAAGGCGGGGCGGGCAGCGCTCACCACCAGGTCGGCATTGCGCTTGATGATGCGCTTCTGCTGCCGGTTCGGCGTGAAGCGCGCAGCCGGAATGCGTGCCGGCACGCAGGCATTGCAGTTCTGGCAGTGAGGACGGTACAGGTGGTCGCCACTGCGACGAAAGCCCATTTCCGACAGGTCCGCGTAGACGGTGGCGTCCATTGGCTGGCTCGGGTCAAGAAACAGCGTAGTAGCCTGCTCGTCAGGCAGGTAACTGCAGGCATGGGGTTGAGTGGCATAAAACTTCAACCGCGCCAGCTCAGTCATGATCAACCCCTCGGCAGATTTTTACTAATTGTAAGCCAGCTCTGGAAACTCGCCTAGCAAACGGCCTGGGTGCAGGTCCAGGTGGCGTCATTGGGCTGGTCCAGATATTGACGCAGATAGTCGGCGAAGGTTGCCCTGGAGATGGCGCGAGCACCCAGGCTGTGCAGATGCTCGGTAGGCATCTGGCAGTCGATCAGGACGAAACCGGCCTGGCGCAGGTGCTCGACCAGCGCGACGAAACCGACCTTGGAAGCGTTGTCTGCCCGGCTGAACATCGATTCACCGAAGAACAGCCGGCCCATGGCCAGGCCATAGAGTCCGCCGACCAGTTCACCGTCGTGGCGTACTTCCACGGAGTGGGCAAGGCCTTGACGATGCAGCTCCACGTAGGCCACCTGCATGCTGTCGGTGATCCAGGTGCCGTCGGCATAGGCCCTGGGCGCGGCACAGGCGGCAATCACGGCGGGAAAGTCCTGGTCGAAGCTGACCTGGTAATGCCCTTGGCGGATGAACTTGCGCAGCGAGCGCGAGATATGCAGCTCGTCGGGGAACATCACCGTGCGCGGATCCGGAGACCACCAGAGGATCGGCTGGCCGTCCTGGTACCAGGGGAAACAACCATGGCGATAGGCCTGGACCAGGCGCTCGGGGCGCAGGTCGCCGCCGGCGGCGAGCAGGCCGTTGGGTTCCTGCAGGGCCTTTTCCAATGGCGGGAAATCCAGGGTGTTGCGGTTCAGCCAGGTCAGCATCGGGTTCCGTCGCGTGTGTCGGGGCAGGGGAGGGCGCCCAGCATGACCCGAAAAAGCCCCGGCGGACAACCCGTTGCCTGGCGCGTGTGGTGCGCTTGGATGACGGCCGTCTGCCTTGTGCGCAACTTAATATCGGGGCAGTTGTCCCAACCATGCAAAAACCCCGCATAAGCCTTTGTCACAAAAGAAAATGCGTGCTCAAATTGTTGTATTGGAATTTGCTCCTGTCATGGCTCGTTCCGCCGAGTGCAATGGCGATGGATCGACAGTAATGTTAAAAGTAGTGATTTGTTGACCGGGCCCCTCGGTCAATCACGGTTGGACGCGCATCCGCGCAGGAATAGACCCGTTTTGAAGAAAAACACAGCAACACCCAGCCCCCAGCCGCTCTGGCGCCAGCAGTTGCACTACAGGCTCAAGGAAGGTGCCCTGATTGCCATGGGCGCCCTGTGCCTCTACCTGTGGATGGCATTGCTGAGCTACGACCAGGCCGACCCGGGCTTCAGTCACACCAGCAACGTCGAACAGGTGCAGAACGCCGCCGGCCGCGCGGGTGCCTTCTTCGCCGACGTCCTGTTCATGGTGCTCGGCTATTTCGCCTACATCTTCCCCTTGCTGCTGGCAATCAAGACCTGGCAGATCTTTCGCGAACGCCACCAGCCGTGGCAGTGGAGCGGCTGGTTGTTCTCGTGGCGGCTGATCGGCCTGGTGTTCCTGGTCCTTTCCGGCGCGGCCCTGGCCCATATCCATTTCCATTCCGCACCGAGCCTGCCGGCCTCGGCCGGCGGCGCACTGGGCGAGAGCCTTGGCGACCTGGCGAAGAACGCCCTGAACGTGCAGGGCAGTACCCTGATGTTCATCGCGCTGTTCCTCTTCGGCCTGACCGTGTTCACCGATCTGTCGTGGTTCAAGGTGATGGACATCACCGGCAAGATCACCCTCGACCTCTTCGAACTGATCCAGGGCGCCGCCAGCCGCTGGTGGAGCGCGCGCAACGAGCGCAAGCAACTGGTCGCGCAATTGCGCGAGGTCGACGAGCAGGTCAATGAAGTGGTGGTCCCGGTGGTGCCGGACCGCCGCGAGCAGGCTAAGGCCCGCGAACGCATCATCGAGCGTGACCAGGCGTTGGCCAGGCATGTCGCCGAGCGCGAGGAAAAGACCCCGCCGGTGATCATGCCCGCGCCGGCCAAGGCCCCCGAACCGAGCAAGCGCGTGCAGAAAGAGAAGCAGGTGCCGCTGTTCGTCGACAGTGCCGTCGAAGGTACGCTGCCGCCGATCTCGATTCTCGACCCGGCCGAGCAGAAGAAAGTCAACTACTCGCCCGAATCCCTGGCGGGTGTCGGCCAGTTGCTGGAAATCAAGCTGAAGGAGTTCGGCGTCGAGGTCTCGGTGGACTCGATCCACCCGGGCCCGGTGATCACCCGCTACGAAATCCAGCCGGCCGCCGGCGTCAAGGTCAGCCGCATCGCCAACCTGGCCAAGGACCTGGCACGGTCCCTGGCGGTGACCAGTGTGCGCGTGGTCGAGGTGATTCCCGGCAAGACCACCGTGGGCATCGAGATCCCCAACGAAGACCGGCAGATCGTGCGCTTTTCCGAAGTGCTGTCGTCGCCGCAGTACGACGAGGCCAAGTCGCCGGTTACCCTGGCCCTCGGTCATGACATCGGCGGCAAGCCGGTGATTACCGACCTGGCCAAGATGCCGCACCTGCTGGTAGCCGGTACCACCGGTTCCGGCAAGTCGGTGGGCGTGAACGCCATGATCCTGTCGATCCTGTTCAAGTCCAGCCCGCAGGACGCCAAGCTGATCATGATCGACCCGAAGATGCTCGAACTGTCGATCTACGAAGGCATCCCGCACTTGTTGTGCCCGGTGGTCACCGACATGAAGGACGCCGCCAACGCCCTGCGCTGGAGCGTCGCGGAGATGGAGCGGCGCTACAAGCTGATGGCGGCCATGGGCGTGCGCAACCTCGCAGGCTTCAACCGCAAGATCAAGGACGCCGAGGAAGCCGGCGAGCCGATCTACGACCCGATGTTCCGTCGCGAAAGCATGGACGACGTGCCGCCGACCCTGGGTACGCTGCCGACCATCGTGGTGGTGGTGGACGAATTCGCCGACATGATGATGATCGTCGGCAAGAAGGTCGAGGAGCTCATCGCCCGTATCGCCCAGAAGGCCCGGGCCGCCGGTATCCACCTGATCCTTGCCACCCAGCGCCCGTCGGTGGACGTCATCACCGGCCTGATCAAGGCCAACATCCCGACCCGCATGGCGTTCCAGGTGTCGAGCAAGATCGACTCGCGGACCATCATCGACCAGGGTGGCGCCGAGCAACTGCTCGGTCACGGTGACATGCTCTACATGCCGCCCGGCACCAGCCTGCCGATCCGTGTCCATGGCGCTTTCGTCTCCGACGACGAGGTGCACCGTGTGGTCGAGGCATGGAAGCTGCGGGGCGCACCGGATTACAACGACGACATCCTCAATGGCGTCGAGGAGGCCGGCAGCGGCTTCGAAGGCGGCGGTGGCGGCGAGGGTGGTGAAGATGCCGAGACCGACGCGCTCTACGATGAAGCCGTGCAGTTCGTCCTGGAAAGCCGTCGTGCCTCCATCTCCGCGGTACAGCGCAAGCTGAAGATCGGCTACAACCGCGCCGCACGGATGATCGAGGCTATGGAAATGGCCGGTGTGGTCACCCCGATGAATACCAATGGATCACGCGAAGTCATCGCGCCGGGGCAGGCGCGGGACTGATCCCTCTTCAATGGCGGTAGGCGAAGACGCCCGCCGCTTCATTCATTCAGCAACGAGGATTGCCATGCGCCTGATTCGCATGATGTTGGTTTCCGCTTTGAGCCTGTCCAGTGCCTCGGTGTTCGCCGCCGACGCCGACGTGGCGCGCCTGAGCCAGTTGCTCGAGCGCTCGACGACCATCAGCGCCAACTTCTCTCAACTGGCACTGGATTCCAGTGGCACCCAACTGCAGGAAACCAAGGGACAGATGGCGGTCAAGCGCCCGGGTCTGTTCTACTGGCACACCGACGCACCACAGGAGCAGGTGGTGGTGTCCGACGGCAAGAATGTCACCCTGTGGGACCCGGACCTGGAGCAGGCGACCATCAAGAAGCTCGACCAGCGCCTGACCCAGACCCCGGCGCTGCTGCTGTCCGGCGATATCTCGAAGATCGGTCAGAGCTATGACATCACTTCGAAAGAGCAGGGCGAGGTGATGGACTTCGTTCTGCGTCCCAAGACCAAGGACACCCTGTTCGACTCCCTGCGCCTGTCCTTCCGGGGTGGCCTGATCAACGACATGCAGTTGATCGACAGCGTTGGCCAGCGCACCAACATCATGTTCACCGGGGTCAAGGCCAACGAGTCGATCCCGGCGAGCAAGTTCGAGTTCGTCGTGCCCAAGGGCGCGGACGTGATCAAAGAGTAAGAGGTCGCCTAGCCGTCCATGGACCTGTTTCGCAGTGAACCGGTTGCCCAGCCCCTGGCCGCGCGCATGCGCCCGGCCAGCCTGGACGAATACGTCGGCCAGCAGCACCTGCTGGCCCGTGGCAAGCCGCTGCGCGAGGCCCTGGAACAGGGCGCGCTGCATTCGATGATCTTCTGGGGCCCGCCCGGGGTCGGCAAGACCACCCTGGCGCGGCTGCTGGCGCAATTCTGCGATGCGCACTTCGAGACGGTTTCGGCGGTACTGGCCGGGGTCAAGGAAATCCGCCAGGCGGTGGAAGTCGCCAAGCAGCAGGCGGCCCAGTACGGACGGCGGACCATCCTCTTCGTCGACGAAGTGCACCGCTTCAACAAATCCCAGCAGGATGCCTTCCTGCCCTATGTGGAAGACGGCACGCTGATCTTCATCGGTGCCACTACCGAGAACCCGTCCTTCGAACTGAACAACGCACTGCTCTCGCGAGCCCGGGTCTACGTACTCAAGAGCCTCGACGAAGAAGCCCTGCGCCGCCTGGTGCAACGCGCCCTCACCGAGGAGCGCGGCCTGGGCAAGCGTAACCTCAGCCTTTCCGACGAGGCTTTCAGCATGCTCCTGGCCGCTGCCGATGGCGATGGCCGGCGCATGCTCAACTTCCTCGAGAACGCCTCGGACCTGGCCGAAGACGGCGGTGAGATCGGTGCCGAGCTCCTGCAAAGCCTGCTCGGCGATACCCGCCGCCGTTTCGACAAGGGTGGCGAAGCCTTCTACGACCAGATTTCCGCGTTGCACAAATCCATCCGCGGCTCCAACCCCGACGCTGCGCTGTACTGGTTCGCGCGCATGCTCGACGGTGGTTGCGACCCGTTGTACCTGGCTCGCCGTGTGGTGCGCATGGCCAGCGAGGATATCGGCAATGCCGACCCGCGCGCCCTGAGCCTGTGCCTGTCGGCCTGGGACGTGCAGGAGCGCCTTGGCAGCCCCGAAGGTGAACTGGCGGTGGCCCAGGCCATCACCTACCTGGCCTGCGCGCCGAAGAGCAATGCCGTGTACATGGGCTTCAAGGCTGCGTTGCGCGAAGCTGCGGAACATGGTTCGCTGGAGGTCCCGCTGCACTTGCGCAACGCGCCGACCAAACTGATGAAGCAGCTGGGCTACGGCGAGGAGTATCGCTACGCCCACGACGAGCCGGGCGCCTACGCCGCCGGTGAAGACTATTTCCCCGAAGACCTCGAGCCGCGCCAGTACTACCAGCCGGTGCCCCGCGGCCTGGAACTGAAAATCGGTGAAAAGCTCCGGCAACTGGCCGAGCTCGACCGCAACAGCCCCCGGCAACGGAGAAAACCGTGATCGCCCTTGTCGCCGCCGTCAGCGCCGGAGGGATCGCCGGTACCCTGTTGCGCTTTGCCACCGGCAATTGGGTCGCCGCCCACTGGCCTCGCCACTTTTATCTCGGTACGCTGGCCGTCAATCTGGTCGGCTGCCTGCTGATCGGCCTGCTCTACGGGCTGTTCCTGCATCGGCCGTATGTGCCGGTCGAACTGCGTGGCGGCCTGATCGTCGGTTTCCTCGGCGGCCTGACCACGTTTTCATCCTTTTCACTGGATACCGTGCGCCTGCTCGAAAGCGGGCAGGCGCCGCTGGCTTTCGGTTATGCCGCAGCCAGCGTGCTGGGCGGCCTGCTCGCAACCTGGGCCGGCCTGGCTCTGACCCGAATCTGAACCAACACCACACATAACGAGAGAACGATATGCTCGATTCCAAACTGTTACGCGGCCAACTTCAGGAAGTGGCGGACCGCCTGGCCTCCCGTGGCTTCAGCCTGGATGTCGCGCGCATCGAATCCCTGGAAGAGCGCCGCAAGACGGTGCAGACCCGTACCGAACAGTTGCAGGCCGAGCGCAACGCGCGCTCGAAGTCGATCGGCATGGCCAAGGCCAAGGGCGAGGACATCGCACCGCTGATGGCCGACGTCGAGCGCATGGCCAGCGAGCTGGCCGCCGGCAAGGTCGAGCTGGACCAGATCCAGTCCGAGCTGGACCAGATCCTGCTGACCATTCCCAACCTGCCGGATGCCAGCGTTCCGCTCGGCGAGGATGAAGACGGCAATGTCGAAGTACGTCGCTGGGGCACCCCGCGCCAGTTCGACTTCCAGATCCAGGACCACGTGGCCCTCGGCGAGCGTAACGGCTGGCTGGACTTCGAAACCGCCGCCAAGCTCTCCGGCGCGCGCTTCGCCCTGCTGCGCGGCCCGATTGCCCGCCTGCATCGCGCCCTGGCCCAGTTCATGATCAACCTGCACATCAACGAGCACGGTTACGAAGAGGCCTACACCCCGTACCTGGTCCAGGCCCCGGCGCTGCAAGGCACCGGCCAGTTGCCGAAGTTCGAGGAAGACCTGTTCAAGATCAGCCGCGAAGGCGAGGCCGATTTCTACCTGATCCCGACCGCCGAGGTGTCGCTGACCAACATCGTTGCCAACGAGATCGTCGACGCCAAGGACCTGCCGATCAAGTTCGTCGCCCACACCCCGTGCTTCCGTAGCGAAGCCGGCGCTTCGGGCCGCGATACCCGCGGCATGATTCGCCAGCACCAGTTCGACAAGGTCGAGATGGTCCAGGTGGTCGAGCCGTCGAAATCCATGGAAGCCCTGGAAAGCCTCACCGCCAACGCCGAGCGCGTCCTGCAGGCGCTGGAGCTGCCGTACCGCGTGCTGGCCCTGTGCACCGGCGACATGGGCTTCAGTGCCACCAAGACCTACGACCTGGAAGTCTGGGTGCCGAGCCAGGACAAGTACCGCGAGATCTCCTCGTGCTCCAACTGCGGCGACTTCCAGGCCCGCCGCATGCAGGCGCGCTGGCGCAACCCGGAAACCGGCAAGCCGGAGCTGGTCCACACCCTCAACGGTTCGGGCCTGGCGGTAGGCCGGACCCTGGTCGCGGTGCTGGAGAACTACCAGCAGGCCGACGGCACCATCCGTGTACCGGAAGTCCTCAAGCCCTACATGGGCGGCATCGAGGTCATCGGCTAAATGGAATTCCTGCCGCTGTTCCACAATTTGCGCGGCAGCCAGGTCCTGGTGGTGGGTGGCGGCGAGATTGCCTTGCGCAAATCCCGCCTGCTGGCCGATGCCGGAGCACGGCTGCGCGTGGTCGCCCCGGCGATCGAAGGGCAACTGGCCGAGTTGGCCCGGCACAGTGGTGGCCAGCTTCTGGAGCGTGGCTATCAGGAACAGGACCTGGACGATTGCCAACTGGTCATCGCCGCCACCGATGACCAGGCGCTCAATGCCCAGGTTTCGGCAGATGCGCGCAAGCGCTGCGTGCCGGTCAACGTGGTGGATGCCCCCGCGCTGTGCTCGGTGATCTTTCCTGCCATCGTCGATCGTTCGCCGCTGGTGGTCGCGGTTTCCAGCGGCGGCGATGCCCCGGTGCTGGCGCGCTTGATCCGTGCCCGCCTGGAAACCTGGATCCCCGCCGCCTACGGCGAACTGGCCGGACTGGCCGCGCGTTTCCGCGACCGGGTCAAGCAGCTGTACCCCGACGTCAACCAGCGTCGGGGTTTCTGGGAAGAAGTGTTCCAGGGCCCGATCGCCGAGCGCCAGCTGGCCGGGCAGGGCGCCGAAGCCGAGCGCCTGTTGCAGGCCAAGGTCGAGGGCAAGCCGGAGCAGACGGCGGGCGAGGTGTACCTGGTCGGTGCCGGTCCGGGTGATCCGGATCTGTTGACCTTCCGCGCCTTGCGCCTGATGCAGCAGGCTGACGTGGTGCTGTATGACCGTCTTGTCGCGCCCGCGATCATCGAAATGTGCCGGCGTGATGCCGAGCGCATTTATGTCGGCAAGCGCCGCGCTGATCATTCAGTACCCCAGGAACAGATCAACCAGCTATTGGTGGACCTGGCTCGCCAGGGCAAGCGGGTGCTGCGGCTCAAGGGTGGAGATCCGTTCATCTTCGGGCGTGGCGGGGAAGAGATCGAGGAACTGGCGGAGCAGGGCATACCGTTCCAGGTGGTGCCCGGTATCACCGCGGCAAGCGGTTGCTCGGCCTATGCCGGAATCCCGCTGACCCACCGTGACTACGCGCAGTCGGTACGCTTCGTCACCGGTCACCTGAAGGATGGCACCAGCAACCTGCCGTGGAACGATCTGGTGGCGCCAGCGCAGACCCTGGTGTTCTACATGGGCTTGGTGGGCTTGCCGACCATCTGTTCCGAATTGATCCGCCATGGCCGCGCCGCCGACACCCCGGCAGCGCTGGTCCAGCAAGGCACTACCAAGAACCAGCGGGTATTTACCGGCACCCTGGCCGACCTGCCGCAACTGGTGGCGGAGCATGAGGTTCATGCGCCGACCCTGGTGATCGTGGGTGAGGTGGTGCAACTGCGCGACAAGCTGGCCTGGTTCGAAGGCGCCCAGTAGGGCCTCATCGCTGGCAAGCCAGCTCCCACAGGGTGTGGGAGCTGGCTTGCCAGCGATGTTCTTTCAGGCCCCGGTTTTCTTCCAGATCCCCCGCCCAACCAACCGTTCCCGATCATGCGCCTGGCCAAAGTCCTGCTTCGGCCCCTTGGGCACGATGCCGTTCGGGTTGATGGTCTTGTGACTGGCGTAATAGTGGTGCTGGATATGCTCCATATCCACTGTCTCCGCCACTCCCGGCCATTGGTACAGCTCGCGCAGCCAGTTGCTCAGGTTCGGGTAGTCGGCAATCCGCCGCAGGTTGCACTTGAAGTGCCCGTAGTACACCGCATCGAAACGCACGATGGTGGTGAACAGGCGGATATCGGCTTCGGTCAGGTATTCCCCGGCCAGGTAACGCTGCCCATCCAGTAGCTGCTCCAAGGTATCCAGTTCGGCGAACAGCGCATCGAACGCCTCCTCATACGCCTTCTGCGACGTGGCGAAGCCCGCCCGGTAGACACCGTTGTTCACTGCCGGGTAGATGCGCTCGTTCAAGGCATCGATCTTTGCCCGCAGCGGCTCCGGGTACAGGTCCAGGCGATTGCCGGTCAAGCCGTCGAAGGCGCTGTTGAAGATGCGGATGATCTGCGACGACTCGTTGTTGACGATGCGCTGCTCCTGCCTGTCCCAAAGCACCGGTACGGTGACGCGCCCGGTGTAGTGCGGGTCGTCGCGGGTGTAGCGCTGGTGCAGGTAGTCGAAGCCGTCGAGCTTGTCGCCGGTGGAGCCCAGGCCCTTGTCGAAGGTCCAGCCATGCTCGCCCATCAGCCAACTGACCACGGACACGTCGATCAGGCTTTCCAGGCCCTTGAGCTTGCGATAGATCAGGGTGCGGTGGGCCCAGGGGCAGGCCAGCGACACATACAGGTGATAGCGTCCGGCTTCGGCCGCTGGCAAGTCATTGCGGCGCTGCGCGTTTTCGCGCTCGAAAGCGCCGTCCTTGCTGCTTTGGTACCACTGGTCATGCCAGCGTCCGTCGATCAACAGGCCCATGGTGAAGGCTCCTTGGCAATTCGTTTGAAATTGGAGGCCATTCTACGGGCTCAAGTTCGAACGAATAGCGCAAAGATCCTGCCTGTTTGATCGAAAGAGTCGATGGATTGTCTCAGGCCAGGCGGGCCGCCCAGTATTCACGGGCCTTGGCGAAGGCGTCGGCCTGGCTGTGTCCGAGACCTCGCAGCGCCAGGGCCATGGTCGCGACTACCGCCATCTCGCCATAGCTGTCAGCGGTCTCGCCGGACCAGACGCTCAACAGGTGCGAAGGCTCCAGGCTTGCCGGCTTCACATGCCGTTGCGCCGACATCTGCGGCCATTCCTCATCCCAGTCCGCACCCTCGGCGGTGCCGTAGAGATGGCTGGTCGCGTCCGGGTTGACCTCGATCTCGCCGCCATCGCCCTTGATCACGATGGTGCGATCGCCCAGCAAACGGCTGGCCTCGCGGTGCACCGCCTGGTAGCCGGGGTGGAAGATGCTCTGCAGGCCGCAGCGGGCGCCCAGCGGATTGAGCACCCGGGCCAGGGAGTGGATCGGCGAGCGCAGGCCGAGGGTGTTGCGCAGGTCGATCATCCGTTGCAGGCGCGGCGCCCAGTCCTGCAGCGGGAAGAAGGCCAGGTTGTGCTGGTCCAGCGCTGTCCTGACTTCGCCCCAGGTGCGGCACAGCGGGATGTCCAGCAGGCCCAGTACTTGCTCGGTATACAGGCGCCCGGCGGTGTGCGCGCCACCGCCGTGCATCAGGATGCGCACACCATTGCGCGCCAGGCAACGCGTCGCCAGCAGGTACCAGGGCAGGTGGCGCTTCTTCCCGGCGTAGCTCGGCCAGTCGATGTCCACGGCGATCGCCGGGGCATCCAGGCGCGCACGCAAGGCCTCGGTGAAACCGGCCAGTTCCTCGGGGCTTTCTTCCTTGTGCCGCAGCAGCATCAGGAAGGCGCCAAGCTGGGTTTCTTCGACCTTGCCGTCGAGGAGCATGCCCATCGCCTCGCGGGCTTCCTCGCGGGTCAGGCCGCGGGCTCCGCGCTTGCCCTTGCCGAGGATGCGGACGAATTCGGCGAAAGGGTGTTCGGCCGGGGTTTCGGTAACGAGGGGACGTGGCTCGGTCATATGCAATTGGTCGGCTTGGGCAGGCCCGCCAGCTTGGCGGCAAGTTTGGCGGGAGTACCGTTGAACAGGCGGTTAAGGTGCAGGCTGTTGCCTTTGTCCGCGCCCAGCTTGAGCGCGGTGTACTTGATCAGCGGCCGGGTCGCCGGCGACAGCTCGAACTCCTGGTAGAACTGGCGCAGCAGCTCCAGCACCTCCCAGTGATCGGCACTCAGCTCGATGGACTCGCGCTCGGCCAGGGCCCGGGCGACATCCTCGGACCAGTCACCCAGTTCCACCAGGTAACCGTCCTTGTCGAGGGCGATATCGCGGCCGTTGACATGCAGGATGCTCATAGCCAGCTGTTGACCTTGTCGTAGTTCAGGGACAGTTCGACGAATGCCGGATAATCCACGGCCGTAGCGCCGGTGTCGCTGATGGCGCGGGCCTCGAGGTCTTCCGCAAGGGCATACAGGCGCGGGCCGAGCGTGTTCAGCCCGGCGACCGTTACGCTGCCAGGATTCAACGCGTACACCGCATCGCCACAGAGCAGCAGGCCGTCGTGCGGGCCGAGCAGGCGCAGGCAACTGGCCAGGCGGTTGTCGCCGAACGGCGAGCGGGAAATGACATGCAGGGTGCTCATCAGAGGGTTACCACCTGGTCGAAACGGTCGATCAAGGCCGTAAGGCCAGCGTCATCCAGCACCTGCACCGGCAGGCCCAGGCCGTCGGGGTCCAGGCCGCGCTCGGCCAGGCTGCTGGCGGCAACGAACAGGTCTTCGACGCCGAACATCGGCAGGGCCTGAAGATTGGCTGCGAGGTTCTTCTGCTGCAGCAGCGCCGGTTGCTGGTTGGGCGCGAGCTGGAACACGCCGTCATCGAGGAACAGCATGCCCAGGGGAAGATCGAAGGCGCCGCCGGCCAGCGCGATATCCAGCGCTTCGCGCGCGGACGGGCCGCTCCACGGCGCCTGGCGGCTGATGATCAGCAGGGACTTGGCCATTTCAATCGCCTCCGAAGCAGACCAGGCGGTCCGCGCTTTGTGCGGCTTCATGCAACTGGCCGAGGCCGGACAGTTCCCACGGTACCGGCAGGTTGGCAGCCGGACGCTGATAGCGATTGGCTTCCTCGTCGTTCAGTACACCGCGGCGCAGGGCGGCGGCGATGCACACCACCGCATCGAGCTGGTGGGCCGTGACGAACTCGCGCCAGTGCGCCGGCACGTCGTTTTCATCCTGGGGCGTGACCACGTTGGCCGAGGCGCTGTGCACACCGTCCTGGTAGAAGAACAGGCGCACGATCTCATGACCGCCGGCAAGAGCCGCCTGGGCGAACAGCAAGGCGCGGCGCGAGGAGGGCGCGTGGCCGGGGGAAAAAACCGCGATGACGAACTTCATGGCAGGCCCTGTGGGAAAAACACCCGGCATGATAAAGCAAAAAGCCCGCAGCAGGCTGCGGGCTTGTCCGATGCACGACCCGGATCAGGCCTCGCGCCTGGCCTCGGGCAGGAACCAGTTCAGCACCAGGGCACAGATGCCACCGGTGGCCACGCCCGATTCCAGCACGTTGCGCAGGGCCGAAGGCATATGGGCGAGGAACTCCGGCACCTGGGCCACGCCCAGGCCGAGGGCCAGGGACACGGCGATGATCAGCAGGGCCCGGCGGTCCAGGCTGATGCTGGCGAGGATGTTGATCCCGGAAGCGGCGACGGCGCCGAACATGACCATGGCCGCGCCGCCCAGCACCGGCTCGGGCACGGCCTGGATCACCCCGGCCACCGCCGGGAACAGGCCCAGCACGACCAGCATCAGGGCGATCCATACGCCAATATGGCGGCTGGCGATGCCGGTCAGCTGAATCACCCCGTTGTTCTGCGCGAAGATCGAGCTGGGGAAGGTGTTGAACACCCCGGCCAGCAGCGAGTTGGCACCGTTGACCAGTACCCCGCCCTTGATCCGCTGCATCCACAGCGGGCCTTCCACCGGCTGGCGCGACACCTTGCTGGTGGCGGTGACGTCGCCGATGGCCTCCAGCGAGGTGACCAGGTAGATCACCAGCATCGGAATGAACAACGACCAGGAGAAGCCCAGCCCGAAATGCAGCGGCACCGGCACCTGAAACAGCGCTGCTTCATGCATGCCGGTGAAATCCAGGCGGCCCAGGTACCCGGCCAGGGCGTAGCCCACGGCGAGGGCAATGACGATGGCGCAACTGCGCATCCATACCAGCGGGATGCGGTTGAGCACCACGATGATCGCCAGCACCACGCCGGACAGCAGCAGGTTCTCACTGTTGGCGAAGGTGCCGTCGCCCATGGCGGCGAAACCGCCGCCCATGCTGATCAGGCCGACCTTGATCAGGGTCAGGCCGATCATCAGTACGACGATGCCGGTCACCAGCGGGGTAATCAGGCGCTTGACGAAGGGCAGGATGCGCGAAATGCCCATTTCCACGAACGATCCGGCGATGACCACGCCGAAGATCGCCGCCATCACCGCTTCCACCGGCGTACCCTGCTTGACCATCAGCGCACCGCCGGCGATCAGCGGGCCGACGAAGTTGAAGCTGGTGCCCTGGACGATCAGCAGCCCGGCGCCGAACGGCCCGAAGCGGCGGCACTGGACGAAGGTCGCGATGCCGGAGATCACCAGGGACATCGACACGATCAGGTTGGTATCGCGGGCGGAAACGCCCAGGGCCTGGCAGATCAGCAGGCCCGGGGTCACGATAGGCACGATGATCGCCAGCAAATGCTGGAGCGCGGCCAGCAGGCCGATCACCAGGCGCGGCCGGTCTTCCAGGCCGAGGACCAGTTCATTGGCCTGTGCCGGGCCTTGTTCGATTGAGCTCATGGAAAGGATGCCCCGGAAAAAAGGAGCGCATTCTACGGGGCGCCTGGGGTTTGCGGTAGTCCGGTTTTTTCGGTGTTCTTCGGGGCCTCATCGCTGGCAAGCCAGCTCCCACAGGTTCTGTGGGAGCTGGCTTGCCAGCGATGAGGCCATGAAGTACACCACACCAATCAACTGCCTCGACAAGCCGCCTCCAGCACCCGCGGCCCCGGCCCTTCCAACCCGAGCCTGTCCTCCGGGTTGCGCAACGGACAATCCTCCAGCGACAGGCAGCCACAGCCAATGCAGTCATCCAGGCTGTCGCGCAATGCTTCCAGCGTCCGTATCCGCGCATTCAGGTCTTCGCGCCAGGCCGTGGACATTTCCCCCCACTGCGCCGCCGTCAGCTTGCTGTTCGGCGGATAGCGGCCAAAGGCATTCTTGATCTCCTCCAACGGAATCCCGGTGCGCTGGGCCACCTTGATCACCGCGATGGTCCGCAGTACCAGTGCCGGAAAGCGCCGTTGGTTGCCGGCATTGCGGGTACTGGCGATCAGCCCCTTGGCCTCGTAGAAGTGCAAGGTCGACACCGGCACCCCGGCGCGCCGCGCCACTTCGCCGACGCTGAGCAGTCGCATCCCGTCCACCGCTTTTTTCTCCGCCATGCCTGTTGACCTCAAGTAAAGTTGAGGTTTTATAGTCCGGCCCCGTCGTTCCTGCAAGTGCAGGAATCATCATCGATCAGCGGGGCGGAGCATGGGCAAAAGGCTGCTGTTGGGGGAGGGGCGCTGGCGCTGGGTGCGCTGGTGTTGGTAGTGGGCACGCAGCGGACACCGCCGGCGCAGGCCAGCAGTGCATGGCCGACAACCAAGGTGGCGTTGGCCAGGGTTACGTCGATGCCGGCGCCACGGCAGCGTTTCGCGGTGGGCGAGCTGGAAGCCGTGGATCAGGTGCGGCTGGCCGCCGAAAGCGCCGGCCGGGTGACGCGCATTGCCTTCGACTCGGGCCAGACGGTCAAGGCCGGGCAGTTGCTGGTCCAGCTCAACTATGCCCCGGAGCAGGCTGAGCGCCTGCGCCTGCGGGCACAGTTGCGCAATGCCGAATCATTGCTGGAGAGGACGCGCAAGCTGCGTGCCTCCAGTGTCACCACCCAGGAGCAACTGGATAACGCCAGCGCCGCCGCCGACATGGCCAGGGGCGAGTTGCAACAGGTTGAAGCGCGGATTGCGCAGAAGGCTATCGTCGCACCATTCGCCGGCAAGCTCGGGATCCGCCGGGTGCATCAGGGCCAGTACCTCAATGCGGGCGACGCGGTTGCCAACCTGGTCGAACCAAACCGGCTGCGGGTGAATTTCTCCCTGAACGAACAGGTAGTCGCCGAACTGAGTACCGGACAGACCGTGCAACTGGGCATCGATGCCCTGGCGGACCGGAGCTTCCCGGCGCGGATCAGCGCCATCGACCCAATGATCAGTTCTACGCGCCTGGTCCAGGTGCAGGCCACCCTGGTCAACCCGGACAGCCAACTGCAACCCGGCATGTACGCCCGGGTGCGTCTGGACGCCCAACAGCCGGCCAGTGTCTTGTCGCTGCCGGAAACCGCCGTCACCTACACCGCCTACGGCCAGACCGTGTTCGTCGCGCGGCAGGTCGAGGGCGGCCTGCAGGTTGCGCGGGTCGGCGTGACCACCGGCGAGCGCTGGCAGGGCCGGGTGGAAATCACCTCTGGCCTGGCCGAAGGCGAGCAGGTGGTGGTTTCCGGCCAGCTCAAGCTCAGCGATGGCATGGCGGTGGAACCCCTGGCCGGCAACAGCCTGGATGAAGGAGGCCGGCCGTGAGATTCACCGACCTGTTCGTCCGCCGTCCGGTGCTGGCCCTGGTGGTCAGTGCGCTGATCACCCTGATGGGCCTGTTCGCCCTCGGCAAGTTGCCGATCCGCCAGTACCCGCTGCTGGAAAGCTCGACCATCACCATCACCACCGAGTATCCCGGCGCGTCTGCCGAACTGATGCAGGGTTTCGTCACCCAGCCGATCACCCAGGCGGTGTCCTCGGTGGAGGGCATCGACTACCTGGCGTCCTCGTCGATGCAGGGGCGCAGCACCATCACCCTGCGCATGATCCTCAACCGCGATCCAACCCAGGCCCTGACCCAGGCCATGGCCAAGGTCAACCAGGTGCGCTATCGCCTGCCGGAAAAGGCCTACGATCCGGTGGTCGAGCTGTCGGCGGGGGACTCCACCGCGGTGGCCTATGTCGGGTTCTCCAGCGAGACCCTGTCCATCCCCGAATTGAGCGATTACCTGTCGCGGGTGGTCGAGCCACAGTTCTCGGGGATCGACGGCGTGGTCAAGGTGCAGACCTTCGGCGGCCAGAACCTGGCCATGCGCCTGTGGCTGGACAGCGAGCGCATGGCCGGGCGCGGGGTCACCGCCGGCGACGTAGCCGAGGCGGTGCGGCGCAACAACTACCAGGCCACCCCGGGCCAGGTGCGCGGGCAGTACGTGCTGGCGGATATCCGCGTCGACACCGACCTGACCAGCGTCGAGGCCTTTCGCGACCTGATCGTGCGCAACGACGGCCGCGACCTCGTGCGCCTGCGTGACATCGGCAGCGTCGAGCTGAGCGCGGCCATGACCCAGACCAGCGCCACCATGGACGGCAAGCCCGCGGTGCACCTGGGCCTGTTCCCCACGCCCTCGGGCAACCCGCTGGTGATCGTCGACGGCATTCGCAAGCTCCTGCCACAGATCCAGCAGACCCTGCCGCCAGGGGTGAAGGTGGCGTTGGCCTACGAGACTGCACGTTTTATCGATGCGTCGATCAAGGAAGTGCTGCACACCTTGCTCGAAGCGATGCTGATCGTGGTCGCGGTAATCTGGCTGTGCCTGGGTTCGCTACGCAGCGTGGCGATCCCGGTGCTGGCGATTCCCCTGTCGATGCTCGGCGCCGCCGCATTGATGCTGTCTTTCGGCTTCAGCCTCAACCTGCTCACTTTGCTGGCGATGGTCCTGGCCATCGGCCTGGTGGTGGACGATGCCATCGTGGTGGTGGAGAACGTCCATCGCCATATAGAAGAAGGGCAGACGCCGGTGGCTGCGGCGCTGGCGGGCGCCCGGGAGATTGCCGGGCCGGTGGTGGCCATGACCCTGACCCTGGCGGCGGTGTACGCGCCCATCGGTTTGATGGGCGGGCTCACCGGCACGCTGTTTCGTGAGTTTGCCCTGACGTTGGCCGGTGCAGTGATCATCTCCGGAATCGTTGCCCTGACCTTATCGCCGGTGATGAGCTCGTTGCTGCTCAAGCCCGGACAGCAGGAGGGGCCGATGGCCCGGCTGGCGGAGAAGGTTTTCGGGGGCCTGGCCGGAGGGTATGGCCGGTTGCTGGGGCAATCGCTGGCGCGGCGCTGGATCAGCGGCGGCATCGCCATCCTGGTCTGCCTGAGCCTGCCCTGGCTGTACCTGCAGGCGCAGCGCGAGCTGGCACCGCCGGAGGACCAGGCGGCGGTACTGGCCGCGATCAAGGCACCGCAATATGCCAGCCTGGAATACGCCGAGCATTTCAACGCCAGGCTGGACCGGGTGATGAAGGCCATCCCGGAAACCACCGATACCTGGATCATCAACGGCACCGACGGCCCGGCCAGCAGTTTCGGCGGCATCAACCTGAGTGCCTGGGGCGAACGCCAGCGTTCGGCGGCGCAGGTCCAGGCCGAACTGCAAGCGGCCGTGGGCGAGGTCGAAGGCAGCAGCATCTTCGCCTTCCAGGTGGCCTCGCTGCCGGGTTCCAGTGGTGGCCTGCCGGTGCAGATGGTGCTGCGCAGCGCCCAGGACTACCCGCTGCTGTACCAGACCATGGAAGGGCTCAAGCAGCGCGCGCGGGAAAGCGGCCTGTTCGTCGTGGTGGACAGCGACCTGGACTACAACAACCCGCTGGTCAGCCTGAGTGTCGACCGGGCCAAGGCCGCCAGCCTCGGCATCGGCATGCAGGCCATCGGCGATTCGCTGGCGGTGCTGGTGGGCGAGCAGTACATCAATCGCTTCGCCCTGTATGGCCGCTCCTACGACGTGATCCCGCAGAGCATCCACGACCAACGCCTGACCCCGCAGGCCCTGGCCCGCCAGTATGTGCGGGCGGATGACGGGCAATTGCTGCCTCTGTCCAGCGTGGTGCACATGGACATCGGCGTGGCGCCGAACCGCCTGCTGCAATTCGATCAGCAGAATGCCAGCACGTTGCAGGCGATTCCCGCGCCGGGTGTTTCCCAAGGCCAGGCGGTGGCCTTCCTCGAACAACTGGCCAGCGAGCTGCCGCCAGGCTTCAGCCATGACTGGCAATCGGAGTCGCGGCAATACGTGCAGGAAGGACTGGCGCTGATGTGGGCCTTCCTCGCCGCGTTGGTGGTGATCTACCTGGTGCTCGCCGCCCAGTACGAAAGCCTGGTGGATCCGCTGATCATCCTGGTCACCGTGCCGCTGTCGATCTGCGGTGCGCTGCTGCCGCTGGCGATGGGCTGGGCGACCCTGAACATCTACACGCAGATTGGCCTGGTGACCCTGATCGGCCTGATCAGCAAGCACGGGATCCTGATGGTGGCGTTCGCCAACGAGATCCAGGTGCGCGACAACCTGGGCCGTGGCGAGGCGATCATCCGCGCCGCGCAGGTCCGCCTGCGCCCGGTGCTGATGACCACGGCGGCGATGACCTTCGGCGTGGTACCGCTTTTGTTCGCCAGTGGTGCCGGGGCCAACAGCCGTTTCGGCCTGGGGGTGGTAATCGTCTGCGGCATGCTGGTGGGCACGCTGTTCACCCTGTTCGTGCTGCCGACCCTTTATTCATGGCTGGCCCGGGATCACCGGGTCGAAGGTGCACGCAAGCAACAGCTGGCCGATGCCCAACGCGTGCTGGGGAACTGAGGAATGCTCATGAAGTATTTTGGCGTGGTGAGCGGGGCGTTGATTCTGGGGGCTTGTAGTGTCGGGCCGCAGTATCGGCAGCCGGATGTGGCGCCGATCGCGTTGGTCAGTCCGCAGGCCGGGGAGTTCGCTGCGACCGGGGCGCAGTCGCAGGCGAACTGGTGGGGTTTTTTCGACGACCCGCAACTGTTGCGCCTGATCGAGCGGGCCCTGGTACAGAACAACGATGTGCGCCAGGCCCACGCCAACCTGCTGCTGGCCCGCGCCGGACTCGACGAGCAGGACCTCAAGCGCTATCCGCGGGTCACCAGCGAGGCCGGTTACCAGCGCAGTCTTGAACAGCGCGCGGTGGACGGCGCGGCGCCCCAGCGCAGCCTGGCCGAGTCGTGGCGGGCAGGGCTGGACCTGCAATGGGAACTGGACCTGTTCGGCCGCCTCGACCACCTCAGTCGTGCCGCGCAAGCGCGGGTCGAGGCGTCCCGGGCAGACTTCGAGCAGGTGCAGTTGAGCATCGCCGCCGAGGTGGCGCGAGCCTGGTTCCAGGCCCAGGGACAACGACGGCAACTGGCGCTGGCCCATGACGAGGTGCGTAGCTGGGGCGAGACGGTGCGCATGGTCGAGGCGCAGCTGGCGGCGGGCAGCGGTCTGCCCGAAGACCTGGAAAGTGCGCGGAGCAACCTGCTGCGGGCCGAGGCATCGATCGCACCCTTGAGCAGTGCTTTGCAGCGCAGCCTGTACCGGCTGGAAGTGTTATGCGGACAGCGTCCCGGCAGTCTTGCGCTGGCGTTGGGTGCGGCGCCACCGCTGCCTTTGGCCCGGCAACTGCCGCTGGGCGATGTCGACCGGCTGATCCGCAAGCGCCCGGATGTGGTGCGCGCCGAGCGCTTGCTGGCGGCCCGGGTCGAAGACGTCGGCGCGGCGACGGCGGATCTTTATCCGCGCTTGAACCTGGGAGGCTTTATCGGCTTCTTCGCCCTGCGCGACGGCGATCTCGGCAGTGCCTCGCGGGCCTTCGAACTGGCCCCCGGGCTGACCTGGCCGGCGCTGGACCTGGGCAGTGTGCGGGCCCGCTTGCGGGCGGCGCAGGCACGTTCGGCGGGCGAGGGCGCGCGCTTCGAGCAGGTGCTGCTGGTGGCGGTGGAAGAAGTGGAGGGCGCCGTGGTGGAACTGACCGAGCAGCAGCGGCATCTGCAGGGGCTGGTGAAGTCGGCCGTGCATGACGAGGCGGCGTTCGCCATCGCCAGCCGGCGTTATGACGCCGGCGGCGGGAGCTATCAGGCGGTGCTGGAGAGTCAGCGCGAGCTGTTGCGCACAAGGCAGGCGATTGCGGGGGCGGAAACGGCGTCTTATCTGAATGCGGTGGGGTTGTACAAGGCGTTGGCCTGGCGGGGGTGATGGTGGTCTCTCGGGCCTCATCGCGCGGCGCTGCTGATCCCTGTGGGAGCTGGCTTGCCAGCGATGAGGCCCGAAAGAACAACAAAAAACCATGCTGGTTCCCCGATGCCTCTGGCAAACTCCTGTTACACAAGGCAGCCAAGAGCCCCCTGATGATCGATATCCATAACGTCACCGCTTTCCAGCAGCAGACCCGAGTCCTGGAAGGTTTCTCCCTGCATATCGGCGAAGGCGAGAAGGTCGCCATCCTCGGCCCCAACGGCGCCGGCAAGAGCACCCTGCTCAAGCTGATCACCCGCGAGCTGTACCCGGTGGAGCGCGAGGGCAGCCACCTGCGCCTGTTCGGCAGCGACACCGTCAATCTCTGGGCCCTGCGCAGCCGCATCGGTTTCGTCTCCCAGGACCTGCAGGACGACTACACCCCCTACACCCAGGCGCTGGACGTGGTGGTCTCCGGCTTCTTCGGTTCCATCGGTGCCCATGGCCATCTGCAGCCCAGCGCCGAGCAACTGGAGAACGCCCGCCAATTGCTGGCCGTGGTAGAGATGTCCGGCCATGAACAGACCATGTTCCAGCGCCTGTCCACCGGCCAGCGTCGCCGCCTGCTGCTGGCCCGTGCCCTGGTCCACCAGCCGAGTGCACTGATCCTCGACGAGCCGGCCAACGGCCTGGACATGGGCGCCAGCCTGGGCATGCTCAAGCTGATGCGGCGCTTCTGCGGTGCCGAGCACGCGATGATCATCACCACCCACCATATCGACGAGATCATTCCAGAAATCGAGCGGGTGGTCCTGCTGGACAAGGGCCGCATCGTCGCCGACGGGCCCAAGGCCGACGTGCTCACCAGCGAACGCCTGTCTGCCCTGTACCAGACCGACCTGCGCCTGACCGAGCAGGATGGCTGGTACCGTTGCTGGCACGGTTGACGGTATCTAGGGGTGTGCCGATGCATGCAGCGCCAGGCCCTGGCCGCCGGCGTATTGGGGTTTAAGGTGCCCCTGATCGTCCAGTAGCCACGCATCCATGATTTCCCGCACCACCGGCCCGGCCACCCGGCCGCCGGCCTCGCCGTTCTCGATCATCACCGCCACTACCACGCTGGGATGATCGGCAGGCGCGAAACCGACGAACAGGGCGTTGTCGCGGTGCCGCTCCAGAGTCTTGTTGCGGTTGTAGCGTTCGCCCTGCTTGATCGCCACCACCTGGGCCGTGCCGCTCTTGCCGGCGATGCGGTATTGCGCTCCGGCGGCGGCGGCGCGGGCGATGCCGCGGGGGTCGTGCATGACCATCTGCATGCCCTGGTTGACCTGGTCCCAGGCATGGCTGTCGTGCAGCACGATGTCCGGCATGGGATTGGGGTCGACCGGCGCCGTGTCGCCGACTTCGAGCGCCAGGTGCGGCCGATGCCACTTGCCCTTGCTGGCCAGCAGGCTGGTGGCCTGGGCCAGCTGTAGCGGCGTGACCTGCATATAGCCCTGGCCGATGCCAAGGATCAACGTTTCCCCGGGAACCAGGCCTGGCGGCGAGTGGCGCGTTTCCATTGCTGCGAGGGCATCAGGCCCGGCGCTTCCTCGAACATGTCCAGCGAGACCTTCTCGCCGAGGCCGAAGCGGGCCATGTAGTCGTGCAGGCGATCGATGCCGAGCTTGTGCGCCAGGTCGTAGAAGTAGGTGTCGTTGGAACGCATGATCGCCGTGTACATGTCCACCCAGCCATCACCGCTGCGGTTCCAGTTGCGGTACTTGTGGTCGTAGTTGGGCAGCTCGTAGTAGCCCGGGTCGAACACGCGGTTGCCCGCGGTGGTCACACCGCTGTCGAGGCCGGCGATGGCGACCTCCGGCTTGACCGTCGATCCGGGTGCATACAGCCCGCGCAGCACGCGGTTGAACAGTGGCCGGTCGATGGAGTCGCGCAGGGCAGCGTACTGCTTGAAGCTGATGCCCTTGACGAACAGGTTGGGGTCGAAGCTCGGGTTGCTGACCATCGCCAGCACGTCGCCGTTGCCGGGGTCGAGTACCACCACCGCGCCCCGGCGGTCGCCCAGGGCGTGCTCGGCGGCCAGCTGCAAATGCGCGTCGAGGCTGAGGGTGATGTTCTTTCCGGGGACCGGGTCCTTATGGTTGAGTACCCGCATCACTCGGCCCTGAGCGTTGGTCTCGACCTCTTCATAGCCAACCTGGCCATGCAGCTCGTTCTCGTAGAAGCGCTCGATCCCGGTCTTGCCGATCGATTGCGTACCGCGGTACTGGGTGCTGTCGAGGACCTTGGCTTCCTTCTCGTTGATCCGTCCGACATAGCCCACGGAATGCGCGAAATGCTCGGCCAAGGGATATTCGCGGATGAACTGCGGCTCCACCTCAAGCCCCGGTAGGCGAAACTGATTTACGGCGATCAGGGCGATCTGCTCTTCAGTCAGGCCGACCATCAGGGTGACCGGCTCGAAAGGCTTGCGGCCGCGGCGCAGGTCCTTGTCGAACTGGCGGCGGTCGTCTTCACCGAGGTTCAGGACTTGCGCCAGGGTGTCGAGGGTTTTCGCTGAATCGCCGGCGCGCTCGCGGGTCATGGTCAGGTCGAAGCTGGGCTTGTTGTCGGCCAGGACCACGCCGTTGCGGTCATAGATCAGCCCGCGCTCGGGCGGGATGGGCAGGATGTGGACGCGGTTGTTTTCCGAAACGGCCGTCTGCTGGTCGTGCTGGAGCACCTGCAGGACATAGAGGCGGCCCACGAGTACAGCGACCAGGGCCAGGACCAGGATGGCGCAGGCCACCAGCCGGCGGTTGACCAGGTGCTGTTCCTTTTCGTGGTCCTTGAGGGGGATCGGTTGTGGCATGGGCGTGTTTCGGGCAGCGGGTCGGCGATGCTACGCGTTACCGGAGTGTTCATGGGCGAACATGAAGGCTTGTTCATGTTGATTCATGAAGAGTGGTGTTGTCTGACCTGGCCCCATCGCTGGCAAGCCAGCTCCCACACGGACCCTGTGGGAGCTGGCTTGCCAGCGATGGGGCCATCAGCAATAACCCAGGCTGGTTGTCAGAGCAGCGAAAGCGGATAACTCACGATCACCCGATGCTCATCGAACTCATTGCTGCTGAAGTCCCGCCGCAAGGTCGAGCTGCGCCACTTCAGCGTCAGGTCGCGCAGCGCACCGCTCTGGACGGTATAGGCCAGCTCCGTCTCGCGCCCCCATTCCTTGCCATCCTTCACGCTGCCGACCTGCACCTGATCCCCACGGATATAGCGCGTCATGAACTGCAGCCCCGGCAATCCATCAACCGCGAAATCATGGTCATAGCGCACCTGCCAGGAGCGCTCATGGGCATTGTCATAGCTGGAGTTGTAGCTGTCGTTGGCCAGGCTGGTGCCCGCCGTGCCATTGACCCGCATCCAGCCGGTATCGCCACTGACCTTTTGCAGGCCCAGGTAGAAGGTGTGCCCGCCCGTGCGCGCCGAGAGCAGCAGCGAGGCGGTGCGGTTGTCCATGTCGCCGGCCAGCGAGCGGCCGCTGTCCTTGCCGGTGAAGTAGCCCAGATTGGCGCCCAGGGTCCAGGTGCCCATGGTCTGGCGATGGGTCAGGTTGTAGTACTGCTGCTGGTAGATGTCGTGCAGCTCCGAATGCCAAACACCGATCAGGGTCGCCTTGTCGTTGAACAGGTATTCGGCACCGACGATATCCAGGCGATCCGAGGTGGCGCCGGGGCGGCCGGACATGAACATATCGTCCATGCTCGCGTCGTTGCGTGGGCTGTTACCACGGAAACGCGCGCCATAGAGGGTCAGGTCGGTTATTTCCCGGGAGGTGACCTGGGCGCCCTGGAAGGTCTGGGGCAGCGAGCGGCCGTCGTCCGAGCGCAGCACCGGAAGCATCGGCGACCACTCGCCGACCTTCAGTTCGGTCGCGGAAATCCGTGCTTTCCCGGCAACCGCGACACGCCCGAAATCATCCGCCGGACGACCGTCGTCATGCACCGGCAGCAGTTGCGTGTTGGCCGTGCCGCGACCACCGTCCAGCTTGACCGAATACAGCCCCAGCACATCCACGCCGAAGCCCACCGTGCCCTCGGTGAACCCCGAGCGGGCATCGAGGATGAAGCTCTGGGTCCATTCCTCGGCCTTGCCTTGCGGGTACGCCGGATCGACGAAGTTGCGATTGATATAGAAGTTGCGCAGTGTCAGGCCTGCCTTGGCGTCTTCGACGAAACCGGCGGCCTGGGCAGTGCCGGCGCCGAACAGCAGGCAGGCGCAGGCCGCCGGCAGACGGCGTGGAAAGCAAAGGATATTCATTGTTGTTGTTCCTTTCTTGCGGGCGAGTAAAACCACGCAGCCGCCCGGGGCTGCGTGGGAGAAAGTGGAAGGTCAGGCGAACAGGGCGATGATGGCCGGCACGCTGAGCACGGCGGTGTAGTACCCCATGAACTGCACGCCGATGTTGAAGCCGATGAAACGCTGCAGGAAGCCGCCCAGCAGGCCGATGGTCAGGATCACCAGCAGGCCCAGCAGGCCACCTTCCCACAGGCCGATGACCAGGATCAGGCCGACGAAGGTGGCGATTACCGCCTCGTGGCTGATGCGCCGCGACACGAACGAAGCCGCGCGGTGGGCGAAGTTCATCGAGAACGGGTAGGCGATCAGGATAGCGATCACCACCGCGAGCATGCCGAAGGCAAGGAACTCACCGGCGCTGAGCAGGTTGTGCAGATTGTTCACCTGGCCGGTGGCGCTGTCCACGGTAAAGCGCGGCGGGGCGTTGAACAGCGGCGCGGCCGGGCCGGCGGCCACCGGGCTCAGGGGCAGGCCGAAGGCGATCAGCGGGATCAGCGCCTCGGCGATATAGGTGGACTCGGTCACCCCGTTGCGCACGCTGATCACCGAGGTCAGGCGGTGGTAGGCGTGCTTGATTCGCGCACCGACCACTTCACCGAGAATCACCGTCATCGCCACCGGGCTGAATACGAAGGTGGCGCTGGACACCGTGGCGGTGGCCAGGGTCCAGCCGGACTGGCGGCGGTCGAGGACCTTCAGCGGGTTGGGGAACCAGCCGCCCCAGCTTTTCACGTCCGGCGACAGGGAGAAGGTCCGCGGTTCGCTGCGCTTCATCCGCGCCCGTTCGGCCGGGGCAAGCATGGCGAACAAGGCGGCGATCAGCGGGCCGATGGCGATGCCGAGGAAGTAGCTGACGCTGAGCTTGACCCCATGCTGGCCAGTGAAGGTCTGCAGGGCGATGATCACCAGCACGAAGGGCAGCAGTGCCAGGACCGACGCCCAGCGGCCGGCCGAGAACCAGGCGATGGTGGTCGCGGCGGCGAGGAACACCCAGGGCGCCGCCTGCTTGATCCCGTCGCCAAACGGCGCCAGCAGCACGGCGAACAGCACTGCCAGCGGTACGGCCACCAGTGCGGCGATCACCGCCCCGGAGATCATCTTGCGCAGGGCGATATGTGGCACGCCGAGGTTGCGCAGGAAGTTCGCCTCGCGCATCAGCGGCGTGGCCATGGTGTCGCCGGGGATGCCGAGCAGGGCGGTGGGCACGGCGTGAGTCATGTGCTTGGCCACGGCGCCGGCGAGGAAGAAGGTGAAGACTCCGGCGGCAGGAACGCCGAGCAGCACCACCAGCAGGGTCAGCGGGGCCAGGGTGGTGGTCTCGTCGCTGCCGGAGATCAGGCCGATGGCGGAAAACACCACCGCACCGATCACGCCCATCAGGGCGGCCATCAGGATCTGGTCGAACAGGGCTTCCATCAGGCGGTACCTCCCTTCAGGGCTGCCGGGGCGGTGACGGTGCGGGTGTGGCTGGCCGGTTCGGCTTCATCGAACAACTGCTCCAGGCCCAGCTCGCGCAGCTCGGCGCGAACTTCCGGCGGCAGTTCGGAGAGTTGCCCGATACCGCCGTATTCGCTGCGCAGCTCTTCGATCACCTGCTGACGCCACGCCGGGTCGGCGACGTGTTCCACCACATGGCGCTTGGGCTTGAACAGGCAGGCGCTGACGCCACCGCCCAGCAGCGAGCCGAGGATGCCGAGGAGCATGGCGTAGGCGCGGGCCATCTGCGCGGACTCGACCCAGCCGGTCAGCAGGTGCTCGGCGAGGAAGAAGATGCCCAGGCTGCAGGCGGCGCCGATGGCGATGGAAGCGATCAGGTGGCGGCTGTCCACGGTGTCGCCCCAGACTTCGTAGAGGTTGTCGTCAGCCATGGTTCACCACCGTGGTGCGGGGGTGCAGGCGGCATTCAAGTGTCATCGGAATTCTCCTGCCCTTGCGGGCTTGTTGTTTTTGTTCGGGAGCCAGGATCGGGTTCAGCGGTGTTCTGCGCTCCTTGCCGCCAGGGCCCTGCCTGCGCGGGAGCGATTGGCGATGCCCAGCTCCGCACTGATCCAGGTGCCGACCCGGGCCACTGCGTCCAGGTCCACGCCGGTCTCGAACCCCATGCCATGCAGCAGGTAGAGCACGTCCTCGGTCGCCACGTTGCCGCTGGCGCCGGGGGAGTAGGGGCAGCCACCGAGGCCGGCGACCGAGCTGTCGAAGGTGCGTACTCCCTGCGACAGCGCAGCGTGGACATTGGCGATGGCCATGCCCCAGGTGTCATGGAAATGCCCGGCCAGGGCTTCGACCGGCAGCTCGCGGGCGCAGTGCTCGATCAGGCGGGCGGTCTCGTCCGGGCGTCCTGCGCCGATGGTGTCGCCCAGGCTGATCTCGTAGCAGCCCAGTGCATGCAGGCGGCGCGCTACCGCTGCTACGGCGTCTGGCGCCACTGCACCGCTGAACGGGCAGCCGAGCACGCAGGATACATAGCCGCGCACCCGGACACCCGCAGCTTTGGCAGCTTGCAGCACCGGGGTGAAGCGCTCGAAGCTCTCATCGATGGAGCAATTGATGTTGTTGCGCGAAAACGCCTCGGAGGCGGCGGCGAACACCGCTACCTCCCGGCATCCCGCGCGTAGCGCGGCGTCCAAACCCTGGCCGTTGGGCACCAGGGCCGAATAGTTGACCCCGTCGTCCTCCGGCAGACGCTGGAACAGCGCCTCGCTGTCGGCCATCTGCGGTACCCAGCGCGGCGACACGAAGGCGCCGCCCTCGATATGCCGCAGGCCGGTGGCTGCCAGCTTGCCGATCAGGGCCAGGCGGGTGTCCACCGACAGATGCCGTGGCTCGTTCTGCAACCCGTCCCGCGGGCCTACCTCGAAGATCCTGACCTGCATAGTCATTCGCCGCGCTTGTGTTTCAGCAGCTCGACGGCGCGGTCGGCGCGCACGTCGTGGTCCTGCACCAGTTGCCGGGCGACCCAATCCACCTCGTCGCCACGGGCGCCGGCCACTACGGCGATGTTGCGCGCGTGCAGGGCCATATGGCCGCGCTGGATGCCTTCGGTGGCGAGGGCGCGCATGGCCCCGAGGTTCTGCGCCAGGCCCACGGCCACGGCGATTTCCGCGAGGTCTTGGGCAGTCTTGACCCCGAGGATGCGCAGCGACAGTTGTGCCAGCGGATGGGTCTTGGTGGCGCCGCCGACCAGGCCGACCGGCATCGGCATTTCCAGGGTGCCGACCAGATGGCCGTTGCCGTCCTTCTCCCAGGTGGTCAGTGAACCGTAATGCCCGCTGCGGCAGGCGTAGGCATGGGCGCCCGCCTCGACGGCGCGCCAGTCATTGCCGGTGGCGACGATCAGCGGGTCGATGCCGTTCATGATGCCCTTGTTGTGGGTCGCGGCGCGGTAGGGATCGACGGCGGCGAAGGAGTACGCATCGAGAATGCCCTCGATCACCGCTTCGCCACTGAATTCGGCGGAATTGAGTTGCTCCGGGGTGACTCGCACCTGGGCCCGGGCCAGGCGCAGGTCGGCCAGGTTGGAGAGGATGCGCAGGCGCACCTTGCCGCCGGTGATGTCCTCCATCAGCGGCGCCACGGCTTCGGCCATGGTGTTGACGGTGTTGGCGCCCATCGCATCGCGCACATCGACGATCAGGTGGGCCACCAGCATCGGGCCGCGCGGGGTATCGGCGAAGGTGTGGACCTCGATATCCCGGCAGCCGCCGCCGAGGCGATTGAGCAACTGGTCCTTGCGGTTGGCCAGCTCGATGATCTCGTCCTTGCGCCGTAGCAGGCTCAGGCGGGCATTGAGCGGGTCGGCGATACCGACGATCTGTACCTGGGCGCGCATCAGCGGGGCGCTGCTGGAGGTCACGAAACCGCCGTTGGCCCGGGCCAGCTTGGCCATATAGGAGGCGGCGGCGACGATCGAAGGCTCTTCCACCACCAGCGGCACCAGCACATCGCGGCCATTGACCTGGAAGTTGCTGGCCACGGCGAAGGGCAGTTCGAACTTGCCGATGACGTTTTCGATCATGCCGTTGGCGATTTCCATCGGCAGGGCACCGGCGTCGGCCAGCAGGGCGACTTCATCACCGCTCAGGCCGAGCAGGCGGCCGATATGGTCGAGGCGGGCGGCAGGAGGCAGGTTGCGGAAATCGGGCAGGCGGGAGTCGAGGCTCATGGGGGCTCCTGTGGAGTCATTGTTGTTGGGGCGACGGCTTGAGCGCGGCGCCGGCGTGGTGCTAAATGTGCAGCCACTGTGCCCTTGGATAAAGGTACAGTTTTGCCCAACAGTACCCAGACTGTACCCATGACAGCCCAGGAGCGCGCCGATGGTCCGTGTCACCCTTGCCCAGCAGGTCGCCGATTCGGTGGAGCAGCAGATCCGTGCCGGGGTGCTCAAGGCCGGTGACCGCCTGCCGTCGCTGCGCGAATACATGCGCCTGCACGGGCACTCGAAGAACACCGTGATCACCGCCTACGAGATCCTTGCCTCCAAGGGCCTGGTGGAGGCGCGGCACGGGCAGGGCTTCTTCGTCGGCGCGCTGGTGCAGGCTGCCGAAGCGGATGAAACGCCGCCCTACACCAGGGCCATGGACACCATCTGGATGATGCGCCAGCAGTTCGTGCGCGAGCCGGGGGTGGCGCCGCTGGGCGAGGGTTTTGCGCCGGTGGCCTGGCTGCAGGACATGCGCCTGGACAAATTCACCCGCCAGGTGATGCGCAGCGGGGCCGGCAACCTGTTCCGCTACGGCAACCGCCTGGGCAACCCGGCGTTGCGCCAGAGCCTGGTGCGCAAGCTGGCCAGCTACGCGATCAGCGCTACGCCGCGGCAGATCGTCACCACCCATGGTGCCAACCATGCGCTGGACCTGATCATCCGCCGCTTCGTGGTGCCGGGGGATGCGGTACTGGTGGAGAACCCCGGTTACTACCCATTGTTCGGCAAGTTGCAGATGCAGGGCGCGCGGATGCTCAGTGTCCCGCGCCTGCCCGACGGGCCGGACATGGATGCCCTCGAAGCGCTGTTGCAGCGGGAGCGGCCGCGGTTGTTCTTCGTCCAGTCGGTCTGTCACAACCCCACCGGCTCGGATATCTCGCCGGCCAAGGCCCATCGCTTGCTGCAACTGGCCGAGCGGCACGACCTGTTGCTGGTGGAGGATGATGCCCTGGCCGACTTCAAGCCCAGCTCCGCGCTCAAGGTCGCGGCGCTGGACCAACTGCGCCGTTCGCTGTACATCGGCAGTTTTTCCAAGTCGGTCTCGGCGGCGTTGCGGGTGGGGTATATCGCTGGCAGCAAGGACATCATCGATGAGCTGGCGGATCTGCAGATGATGCTGCACACCAGTTGCTCGGAGCTGTGCGAACGTACGGCGGACGTGATTCTTGGCGAAGGGCATTTTCTGCGGCATCTGATGCGCTTGCAGGACCGGGTGCGGGAGGCCACGGAAGGTGGATTGCAGGTGCTGGATGAGTTGGGGGCGGAGGTGTTCTGCCGGCCGCAGCAGAGTTTGTATCTGTGGGCGCGGTTTCCGGGATCGAGGACACGGCGCAGTTGACCCGGGAAGTGCAGGGCAGGGGCGTGATGCTGGCGCCGGGGGCGATTTTCCAGACGGATCAGAAGGGGGTGACGCCGTGGACGCGGTTGAATGTGGCGTATTTGCGGGAGGCGGTGTTTGCGGAGTGTATTCGGGGGCGGGGAGAGCAGGTCTGAAGTGCGACGCGGACCTTGTGGGAGCGGGTTCACCCGCGATTGCGGTAGTAGCCTCGCCATCGCAATTTCGCAAACCAGGGTCGCCTATTCAGAGGCATAAAAAAGCCCGCCGAAGCGGGCTTTTTCAATTCAGCACCTGGATCAGTCGTCCGAGCTCATGATGCCGAACAGTTGCAGCAGGCTGACGAACAGGTTGTAGATCGATACATACAGGCTGATGGTCGCCATGATGTAGTTGCGCTCGCCGCCGTGGATGATCTGGCTGGTCTGGAAGAGGATGCAGACCGACGAGAACAGTACGAAGCCGGCGCTGATCGCCAGTTGCAGGCCGCTGATCTGGAAGAAGAAGCTCGCGACCACAGCGCCCAGCAGGACGAAGAAGCCAGCGGTGATGAAGCCGCTGAGGAAGCTCATGTCCTTGCGGGTGATCAGCACGTAGGCCGACAGGCCACCGAAGACCAGCGCGGTCATGGCGAAGGCCGAGCTGATGACCTCGGCGCCACCGGCCATGCCCAGGTAGCGGTTGAGGATCGGGCCAAGCAGGAAGCCCATGAAGCCGGTCAGGGCGAAGGTGGAGACCAGGCCCCAGGCCGAATCACGCAGCTTGGCGGTGAGGAAGAACAGACCGTAGAAACCGATCAGTACGACGAAGATGTTCGGGTAACCGACGCGCATCTGCTGTGCGACATAGGCCATGACGGCACTGAAAGCCAGGGTCAGGGCCAGCAGGCCGTAGGTGTTGCGCAGGACCTTGCTGACTTCCTGCTGATCGGCCTGCAGGCCGTGGTGGACGGCATAATCCTGTTCGCGCATGGCGACACTCCTGTGGGGTTTGAAACGTTGAGTTGCAAAGATCATATCAGACCCTTGGAAAGCAGCCACGTAGAGAGTTTGACAGCGTGTTTCATTTCGGTATGATGGCGCCCGCATGACAAAGTGGAAGCGTGGCCGAGTGGTTTAAGGCAACGGTCTTGAAAACCGTCGATGGGCAACTATCCTAGAGTTCGAATCTCTACGCTTCCGCCATATTTTCTGCACTAAAGCCCTGATTAATCAGGGCTTTTTGCGTTTTCATAAGTCCCCGTTTCAACCTCGCTGGGCGCTTACTCGTTTCCGCATTTTTCGGATCATTTCCGCTTCACTCCAATTACGCACCGTCAGGGCTGTCCGTTCGCGGGCGACGATAGGGCACCTTTTGACGGCACTTTGATGCCATGATGCCCTCAGGTGTATCCTCCTCGGGGATTGCCGATGTAGTTATCATTTTGCTGAGCACAGGAGCGGCGCAGTGGCGTTAGAGCAGGCACAGATCACATTTTACAAAATTAATCAAACCGGCTTTTACAAGCGGGGTGAAACTGAACACCCAGAATTTGGTAGCTCGGCCTCATTGCTCCAGGAGTTGTCAGGGTGGAGTCAAGGCAAGAGCCTCGCTGTGACTAAGACCTTTGAGCCCGCTGAAGGATCGGATTTCCTGCCGGTCTATTTGATGGACATCACTGCAGACCGGCAGGATTGGCTGGTCACTATGTGGAATCAAACGCCGGCTACCCAGGGGAAGGTTGCAGCTGCGATGGGTAACTCGGCAGTGGGTAATGCGCAAGTTGTCATGAATGATATTCCTGAGGGAGGGATCCCTGGGTTCGCGACATATTTTTGGTTTGTTCCAGAAGAAGGTGCATTCGCCAGTATTCGGTTTCAGCACCTAATCACGGGGCAAAAACCTATGCAGGAATACATGGAAGCGTACCTTGGGCATTATTCATCATCAGTGGTGTTTACTGACCCGGATGCTGATGCGGATTTGCAAATACTTGGTTACCGTCGCGGAGTGAACGATCCTGTACGAAACGATGTATATCCAAGATTTCGGACGCAGATATTGAAAAAAGCTGGAGAGCATAATCTGCTCCTTGAAAGTGCACACTTGATCCGTAAGGTTATTAGGAAGACAAGCCTACAGCTAAACCGTCCCGAAGAGTTGGCTTTTTGGCAAAAAGCGTACAGGATGGCGACACTTCGCTATGCGCAGAACCTTCCTGATGAAGTGAACTTCAAATATGAAGTGAAGGCGCGAATGGATCGCGATGAGGTTCAAAGCATCATCGAGGCTTGGACCGAAGATCATGAAACTGAATGGGATGACTATGGGTTTGTTCTTAGTGGTCAGAGCTCTCCGCATTGGCTGAGTCACGCGATCGCTCGTAGCAGTTTCAGTTTTGATATTGAACGTAACAATCTAGAAGTTGTCAATCCAAAATCGCTGCTTCGAGCGCTTCGTGCCCAGCGGGCGGATATACTTAACCTTATGAGGTGACTGAAGGTGATTATCAAGGCTGTCGCTCTAGTCCTCTCCCTTGCTATAGTTATGCTTGCATTCTGGCAAGGTAGTGGGGTGCCTTTCAAAGACCAGTGGCCTTTGTTTGAAGCTCTGCGAGCTACAGCCTCTATTATCTTTGCTGTAGTCGGGGCTTGGTTGGCGATCATCTATCCGGATCGATTAAAACTCTCCTTTCGCAAAGCTACTACCCCCAAGCCAAGTAATGGTGGAGGGATGTCTCGACTTCTCACGCCCATTGTTCATTCAACTGCAATACTTTGTTCGGTATTGTTGATTGGAATCATTGCTCCGCTGTTGAAACGGTTTGATTTTTTAGTTTCGCATGTTGAGATTATGCGTTCTTTATCATATGGTTCGCTAGCTATTTTGACGCTGTGGCAATTATGGACCGTAGTGTTATCGCTCGTCCCAGCAGATATTGTGATATCGAGATCAGAGCATGAGGAACGCCACGCTGGTACGTTGCGAGACTTAACTAGTAATGCTGGTTTTTCTCCTAGGAAAACTGAAGGTGGAGATCAGGGCTAATATGGAGCTCGATTTTTAAAATTATAAAAGGTTGTTGAGCAGGTAGTACGGTCCCCTATTCTCCGATATACCGTTGCAGTGATGCGTTTGTCTGTATGGTCTAGTGTGGTGTTTCGCAAGTAACACTCATATTTTTCGGCTTAGCGCCTCGGCTGCACGGCCGACGCTCGCCAAGATGTCATCGGCCTTTCGATGCCAGCGAAAGGGTCGAGGGTTGGCGTTATGAGCGGACAGGTAGTACTCAATAGACTCCTCCAGATTTTTCACGTTGGTATGTGCCTGGCGCTTGATCCACTTCTCGCTCAGCGTCGAGAAAAGAAGCGCTCCACCAGATTCAACCAGGATGCCGAAGTAGGCGTGAAATGCACTTGGTAGCGCGGATGCGCTGCCAACCACGCTTTCACTTTGTCGGTCTTGTGTGTCGCGTAGTTGTCCATTACCAAATGAACTGGCATGTCCTCTGGTACGTTGGCGTCCACCTCTTTGAGGAACGAGAGAAACTCGGTGCTTCGATGGCGGCGCTTCAATCTTCCGATGACTTCATCCGTAGCGATATCCAGCGCCGCGAACAACGATGTGGTTCCGTGGCGTTTGTAGTCGTGGGTACGAGTGACGGGTTTGCCCGGGGCAAGAGGTAAGCCTGGCTGGGTACGGTTCAGCGCCTGAATCTGGCTTTTCTCGTCGATACAGAGCACCAGGGCCTTTTCAGGCGGGTTGAGATAGAGCCCGACAATGTCGTGCACCTTGTCGACGAACAGCGGATCGGTCGAAAGCTTGAAAGTCTTTTCCAGGTGAGGCTTAAGGCCGAAGGCATGCCATATCCGCATGACGCTGGCTGGAGAAATCCCGGTTGCCTGACTCATCGAGCGAGTGCTCCAGTGACTGGCATCTTCGGGTTTGGATTGCATTGCCTGATTGACCACGGCTTGTACTTGTTCATCGGTAATGCTGCGAGGCCGGCCTGAACGATGTTCATCATTTAAGCCATCGAGTCGCAGCCGACTGAGTCGCTGCGCACGCCAAGATGATTTCGGCCCGAATGCGCGATTCAGCAGGGCCTTTACGCTGTAGGGAGCGACGAAGCAGTTCGAGGTTTTCTTCGTCGCTCAACTCAATCGGGGCAGCAGGTCGGCCGGTTTTCATATCGTTGCTCCACGGCATTTCTGATGCTGAAAGCCTAGACCAAAATATGAGTGTTACTTGCGAAACACCACGCTAGTGGCGTAGCTTCGACAGATCATAGCCTGAGTAGTAGCGCTCGTTAGTCAGCGCTTGGCGAGTGCTCTCTCAACGATCTGTTCGAATCTTTCAGTCACAAACGGTTTGAGCGTGGGTGGCTACTCGAAAACAGCTCCTTTTGTTCGATGCATTACTGGACGGTCTTCACCATGCTCCTAGATACCCAGCCCTGAATCTCAATGTCCTCGTGCTTGTAAATGACCTCGAGCCAAGTCTTATCGGTCGAGTCTACAACCTCCAGCACGGCATACTGCTTCAAAGGCATGATTACCTCGGCCTTCATGCTTGGCGAGTAGCGAAGGTTTACGTTGTCCCTGGCCACGAGCCTCACACGCGCTTTGGCGCTTTTAGGCATATGGCACATCGAGGAACGAACCCACCTTTGGGCCTCTGCAGTAGACTCTGACTGAAGCGTGAGGTCGTTGAGCTCACACAGACCCTCCTTGAAGTCCTTCCACTGGCTTATGAGTGTCATCGTGCCGGTAAGGAAGCCAAGAATGTAGCAGAGCAGGAGGAACGCGGCAGGCGAAAGCGGCTTGCGATTCTTCTTGCCTTCGAGTGCATCGATGATTTCTGCATGTATCAAGGCTCCGTTAACTGGCCGGTTAACGAAAGCGGTCGGCGACTCAATGGCTCCGTCGCCCTCGACGGCATCCTGATATTCTTCGAACAGTTTAGAAAGTTCATCAGGCCTGGAGTTTTCGATGGCCCTCAGCACTGATGGCTCATCAATATCGAGCACTTGCCTTGTTATTTCTTTGCAGTAATCAATTGCTTGGATTTTCGCAAGCTTATCAGTGAGATTTTGAAATTTAAGTGAGGAGAAGTTGAATGGTAAGGTTGCTTCAATCTCTCGCTGTTTAGCTAGGAATGCATTAAATAGGTTGGTGTTAGTGTTTTGGTTCACAGTATTTCTTATGGCGCGGGCAGCTGATCTCTGAAAGTCGGTGCGTGTAACTCCTGATTTCGGTGAGTAGTGTTTTAGTATCGACGCTAGCGCTGATCTCTGTATTTCTTCGATGAAGAAGTTAGATGAAGAAAAACAGAGGTTTAGAAGTCTGGACTCAACTAGCTCACTAAGTGACTCTATGCTTTTTGAGCGGGAGTTTATCATTAACGATAACGCAGAAAGGCTAGTTGGATTCGCGATGCTCTGGCGCACAGTCAAATCATCCGGTGTCCACGCTACTTCAGCCTGTTTCAATTTTTCAATGTGATCAGCTGCCTGCTGAAGTTGTTCGTCTTGATTCGGCACCGCCCACCCCAAGTATTCTGCCAAGACCCAAAGCATACCCGTTTCGCTTCCGATTGGGAGGTATCGGCAAACGCTTAGTGGATGATGCTCAATGCTTTGCGCTCCAGTGATTTATCAAGCGCCCATAAGCCCTGCGGTGGTGCTGGGTGCAATTGAGTGCCAGTTCGTAGATTACCCTCACTCGTTGTTGTCCATCTCATAGTCATGGCCCTCACGCCTAGCGTCCTCAAGATCGTCCTCTGTGTAGAGGTTGAAATACTCAGCAGCCGTGTAGGTTGAGGTCTCGGTGAAAACGTTGCCCATTCCGCATGCTGAAAGCTTGGAGAACCCGCTGATCTTAAGTCGGCAAGCAACACATTCGAACGTGGAGGGCAGCATGCTCTGACGCTGAATCACCTCGTCATCCCCGATTGACGTGTCGACGGTTCCAATTGGATCACCGTTCAGCAACCCAGGGGAGTGACAAGCTGGGCATTTCTCTCTGTGGCCGGATTGCCTGGCAGCCCATGTTGTTGCTTGCTCGGTTAGGGTCTTCCTATCCTTCTCGGCGGTGTTGCTCCATACCTTTGCGTGCGCCTTTATATCCTGCTCGACCGCTCTAGCAGCTGCATCTTCCAGGGAGGCGATCATTTCTTGAGCCTTGCCCGCGTCTGGTACCAGGTCTTGCAAGGGAAGATCCATCGATTGGAGGAGGACACTGCAGGCGCGATAGAACCTAGGAAGCCACTCGGACGTTGCTGCTTCTAAGAAAGCAGCTTCGCCAGTGTGGAGCTCGATATTTCGTCGTTCTACATGTTTGGAACAGAATCCGGCGATCTCCTCAGTAAAGGAGGGCAGGAGTTCCTTCAAGCGCACCAGAACCTCCTTGGTGCCTATCGACGTGGCGGAAAACTTTTTGCTAGTAGCCTCTCTGCCCAGCGCATACATGATGTTTCGCCAGCTTTGCTGGTCTGCGAGAAGCACTGGTGAGAAGTTGGACAGTGCTGCCCGAGCGAGAAATTCAAGGCTGAGTGAAGAGAACAGGCCAAACCTCCAGTCGTTCGCTGGAAAGCGCCCCATCTCCTCAGCGTACAGCTGTGCTTTAAGCATGAGCGCTTCTTTAGACCACGGCGATTCTTCAGGTGCTGTCATTTCAATTCCCATAAGCTGGACAGGTAGATGCGCTCAATGTGGCGCTTCAGTGCTCGTTGCGGTACCTCGGAGCGGCCATGCAGCATGTGCCAGTTGTCAATAATCAAGGTGTCCCCAGGATCGGATAAAGCTATTGCAATGCGATCTATCCTGGCCCTGGCCTGCAAAACGTCAGCTAATGCTTCTGCGGCCTGATTAAGTGGCCTCAGGAAAAGGGAGTCCCATCTGAACCCAACCTGGCCGTCTTTGCGATATCGAACCGCAAGGGGGCAGATTGCTTGTGCCGGATGCTTTCGACGTGGAGCCACAATCGCGCGGTTAATGATGTGACTGGCTTGTTCGGCTAAGTATGACCACGGCAGGAGACAGGTGGTGACTGAAGGGTCGCCAAGTCGGCAGCGAAGCATGAGGAAGCGAGGAGGGGTTCCCCAGTGAGCGTAATCCGTGTGTAGGGGGAAGGCGTTGAGCCCGTACACGGCACTGTAACTGTGAGGACTGGATTCGTCGCTTTCACGCGGCTTTAAGGTCTGGATGCTGCCGAGCTTGTACGCGGCAGCAATTTTCTCCAGATCGGTGATAGGGCCGATGCTGCATGCCAGTTCGAGGGTTGAAGCCTCAGGCTGCCATGTCTTGAGGAAAAGATAGCCGTGGCTGCTCAACGCTGATGCGATGGTGCCTTCTCCTGGCTGCTCCTGCAGAATCAACATGCTCAGACCTATGCGTACTCAGGCAATAGATTGATCAAATGTAGTCCAGAGCTTTTGATCGTGGGGTCGAAAGCATGGCTTCGATGCGCAGATAGGTTGGCAGCGTGCTTCCTAGGAGGGGAAGGGCAACCTCCACCCCGATTGGGGTGGTGGCTGCAGGCGCCGATCTCCGTCAAAACAGCACCTGTCCGGCCAAGCTAGTTACTTCGGTGTTGTATGCGTCAGATTCAAACCTGGCCAACGCCTGGCAGAGTGAAGACCACTCAGCCAGGCTGGACTCTTTAAGCTCTGGTTGCCTCTGTCGCCTTCTGTGTCTGAAACAGGTGTCGCAGACACCGCATGACACAAGCCAGCGAAACCATCGCGCCATAACTTTTTGCGAGCTTGTCGAAGCGTGTCACGACTCGGCGGTTCTCTTTCAGCCAGCCGAACATGCGCTCGATCACATTCCGTTGACGGTATTTGGGGCGATCAAACAGGCGGGGCAATCCAGGCTTGGGTTTGCGCTTCATCGCAAGCAGAGGAATGACCGGCTGCATTCGATACCGGTCACAGTAGCGGCGTAGTGCATCAGCATCGTAGCCCTTGTCGGCCAGAAGCCAGCGACAGCGCTTGCGAGGCCGGCCGCGCTTGCTTGTCGGAATACAGACATCGTCCAGCAGTGGCTCTGCGTAGCTGATATCGCTGGCTTGAACTCCAGAAAGCAGGAAGCGCAGAGGCACGCCGTTGGCGTCGCAGAGCATATGAATCTTGGTGGTGAGACCACCCCGACTGCTGCCTAGAGCGTGATCTGGGGGCATCAAGCTCCCTTTTTTACCGGCACCTGATAAAGCGCGGGTGGCACGAATAGCAGTTGAATCGATCATCCCGGCCCGCAGGTCGATGAGCCCTTGATTATTGAACTGCAGATGCAATCGCTTGAGCATCTGCTCGAACGTTCCACTGTTTCGCCAAAGCCGGAAGCGGTGATAAACCGTTCGCCAAGCACCGAGATGCTCAACCGCTTCCCGAGCGCAGCCAGCGCCTTCTCCACAGCCTCCATCTTTGACGCGTGAAGAAAGTCCACCAACCGGTCCCCCTGCGTCTGCGAAACACCAAGCAGACGGCACAGGTCAGCCTTGCGCATGTCCCGGCTCATCATTTCATTCCAAAGTACGATCTTGGCCACGTTGACGGCAGGCAGGTGAACGACACGCTGCCCTCGCGTCGGGGCGGATGCGACAGGAATCACGCGACGCTGATCAACATAGATCGACAACGCGCTTTCGATGCCATCCACTGCTTCGCACAGTGCATCCTCGATGTCATCTCCAGCGCTATTGAACTCCGGCAGGTCGTCGCAGGTGAGTGCGACGCCCGGGTTTCCGTCAGTGTGAATGGTCACTGGGTAGTCAAACACGTTTCAATCCTCTGCCTAGCGTCTCTGCATTGAATGACGCAACGGTAGATCATCAGTGTGGAGACATGACCTTTTGTAGCATTTCGCAGTACCTGTTCTCGTTTCTGATGGGGAAGGGGATCTACGCATCTCGCGCTGATCGGTGCCGGATTGGACTGTGACTTGTCGGACCGCCGAAGCGCCGCGAAGGACTGCGGAGCGGTCCCAAAACCATCCAGCACGGGCTGCAGGTAAATGCAGTGCTGGATTCACGGGAACTGGCTGATGGTATTTATCCAAATCCCCAGTTTGGCAGGCTTTGGGACCGCTTTGCGGTCCTTCGCGAGCAAGCTCGCTCCCACAGGGTCCGCATCCTGCTCTAGAACAGTGCTTTGCGCGACAGCGCAGCCTGAAAGGCTGGTTGGACTCCTACAGAAAACGTGTCCAGCTCGAGCACTGCCGACGCAGGATCAAAAGTGTATGCTTTGAAGAACTTGAGCCCAAAGCAGCCAACACTATGATCATTTCCCTGCCTGACGATCTCAAGCTCTTCATCGATGAGCAGGTCAGCCAACGCGGCTACAGCTCCAGCAGCGAGTATGTGCAAGAGCTGATTCGCAAGGATCACGACCGCCAGCATTTACGGAACGCGCTATCGGCTGGAGCAGAGTCGGCCCCGACCGTTGCGGTGACCGACGACTACTTCGGGTCCCTCCGCACCAGGGTTCGCAATAGCCGTGGATGAAGGCCAAGCCCATTACCCTGCTGTCGATTAGCACAAGGGATGTCCCCAAATGGCTGGTAGACTGCACCGCTCATTAGTCTCCGGATAAAAAGCAGAGCCAACATGGTCAAGCGATTGAAGAACCTCCAAGCCGGCCTCACCCCCAAGCGCCGCCTCTGGACCGCCATTTCCCTCATCGCAGCCGCACTCTCCGGCGGCGCCCTGGCCAGTTCCGAAACCAGCCTCAGCGCCCTGATCGCCCCCGCAGCCACCTTCCTCGCCCATACCCTTCTCCCTGTCGCAAGCTGACGCCCCGCCAACGCGCACAACGCCCCAATACCGTGCATCCCCCGCGCCCATAATCCCCCCGCATCCCCCAGAACCCCCGCAAAACCCACCCCGCCATCCACTTGGCACGCCTCTGGCATTACTTCCCTCCGTGCGGGAGTAGCGCGAGCTAAATTGCACCACAATCTGAAAATAGGTCGGCTAGGGTTCCGGTCCGCTTCTGCGGGCGTCTGGACCGAGAGCCGGCGACCTCCAGTTCGAGGTTACACGGCGGGATAAAAGCCCGGGAGACAGACCACTCACTGCAATGAGTGTCGTGCTGCTCCCTGGTTCGTCCACCGTCAACTGGAGTCACTTCATGCGAAAGTCCCTGCTTTCCGCCTTCCTCGCCGCCGGCCTGGCCCTGTCCGCGAGCTCCGCCTCCAACGCCGCGGCGAAGACCGATTTCGATATCTGCTGGACCATCTACGCCGGCTGGATGCCCTGGGAATACGCCGCCGCCGAAGGCATCGTCGACAAGTGGGCGAGCAAGTACGGCATCCATATCAAGCTCACCCAGGTCAACGACTACGTCGAGTCGATCAACCAGTACACCGCCGGCCAGTTCGACGGCTGCTCGATGACCAACATGGACGCCCTGACCATCCCCGCCGCCGGCGGCGTCGACAGTACCGCGCTGATCGTCGGCGACTTCTCCAACGGCAATGACGGTGTGGTCCTGAAAGGCACCGGCAAGACGGTGAACGACCTCAAGGGCATGGACGTCAACCTGGTCGAGCTGTCCGTCTCGCATTACCTGCTGGCCCGCGCCCTCGACAGCGCCGGCCTGCGCGAGAAGGACCTGAAGGTGATCAACACCTCCGACGCCGATATCGCCGCTGCCTTCAATACTCCCGACGTGCAGGTGGTGACCACCTGGAACCCGATGCTCGAAGAAGTGCGCAGCAAGCCCGGCGTGACCCAGGTCTTCGACTCCAGCCGCATTCCCGGCGAGATCCTTGACCTGATGGTGGTCAACACCCAGACCCTCAAGGACAACCCGGCGCTGGGCAAGGCGCTGACCGGCGCCTGGTACGAGGTGATGGACCTGATCGCCGGCGACTCCCCGCAGCGCACCAAGGCCCTGGAGCATATGGCCAAGGCCTCCGGCACCGACCTCGCCGGTTTCGAGCGCCAGCTTTCCACCACCTACCTGTTCGATACGCCCAAGGCGGCACTGACCTTCGTCAGCAGCGCGGAACTGCCCAGGACCATGGACAAGGTCGCCAGCTTCTCCTTCGACCACGGCCTGCTGGGCGAGGGCGCCAAGGACAGCACGGCGGTGGGCATGAGCTTCGCCAACGAGGTGATCGTCGGCAACCGCGACAACCTCAAGCTGCGTTTCGACCCGACCTACGTACGCATGGCCGTCGACGGTTCGCTGTAAGCGAGGAATGAACATGCGCCTGATCAATCGCCATCCCGATCGTCCGTCGCGGCTGCTGCTGATGCTGTTGCCGTTCGTGCTGGTGCTCTGTGCCTATTTCCTCGGCTCGGCGCAGCGCCTGGCGGACAATCCCAACGACAAGCTGCTGCCCGGCGCGGCCCAGATGGGCGCGGCGGTGGAACGCATGGCGCTGGTGGAGGACAAGCGCAGCGGCAACTACCTGCTCTGGCAGGACACCGCTTCCAGCCTGCAGCGCCTTGGCGTCGGCCTGGCCATCAGCGCCTTGATCGGCCTGTGCCTGGGCATCGCCTCGGGCACCTTGCCGCTGTTCGGCGCGATGCTCTCGCCCTTGCTGGTGGTGCTGTCGATGATTCCGCCGCTGGCGATCCTGCCAATCCTGTTCATCGTCTTCGGCCTGGGCGAGCTGTCCAAGGTGATGCTGATCGTCATCGGCATCACCCCGGTCCTGGCCCGTGACCTGGAACAGCGTGCCCGCGAGATTCCCGTCGAATTGCTGATCAAGGCCCAGACCCTGGGCGCCAGTTCCTGGACCCTGATCCTGCGGGTGGTGCTGCCACAACTGCTGCCGCGCCTGCTGATCTCCCTGCGCCTGGTGCTGGGTTCGGCCTGGCTGTTCCTGATCGCGGCGGAAGCCATCGCTTCCGAGGATGGCCTGGGCTACCGGATCTTCCTGGTCCGGCGCTACCTGGCGATGGATGTGATCCTGCCCTACGTGGTGTGGATCACCGCGCTCGCCTGGCTCACCGACTGGCTGCTCAAGGCCCTGACCCGCCGTGCGTTTCCCTGGTACGAGGGGGCACGGGCATGAGCTTTATCCAGGTAAGGAATGTCTGGCAGGAATATGACCAGCACGTGGTACTCGAAGGCCTGAACCTGAGCATTGCCGAAGGCGAGTTCTGCACCATGGTCGGGGCTTCGGGCTGCGGCAAATCCACCTTCCTGCGCCTGCTGCTGGGCCAGGAACGACCAAGCCGCGGGCAGATCCTGCTCGATGGCCAGCCCCTGGTTGCCGAGCCTGATCCGGCCCGGGGCGTGGTGTTCCAGCGCTACTCGGTGTTCCCGCACCTGAGTGTGCTGGACAACGTCGCCCTTGGCCTTGAGTTGCCCCGGGCGAAGCTGCTGGGCCGCCTGTTCGGCAGCGCCAGGCGCGAAGCCCGGGAGCAGGCCGCCGCCTTGCTGCACAAGGTCGGCCTCGGCCACGCCCTCGACAAATACGCCAGCCAGCTCTCCGGCGGCATGCAGCAGCGCCTGGCGATCGCCCAGGCGCTGATCATGAAGCCCAGGGTGCTGCTGCTCGACGAACCCTTCGGCGCCCTCGATCCGGGAATCCGCAAGGACATGCATGCCTTGCTCCTTGAGCTGTGGCGCGAAACCGGGGTCACCGTGTTCATGGTCACCCACGACCTGAGCGAAGGCTTCAGCCTCGGCAGCCGCCTGCTGGTCTTCGACAAGGTGCGCCACGACCCGCACGCGCCGGCGGCGTTCGGCTCGCGGGTCACCTACGACCTGCCGCTCAACGACAAGCGCCTCGCGGCCCGGGCCGACGCGTTGCCCGAGCTTCTTCAATCGTACGCAAGAGGTTAACCATGACCGACAACTCTGTATTCGCCGAAGACTTCCTGCCCGGAGGCGGCCACCTGTCCTTCGTCCTCAAGCGCGGCCAGCAGGTGCGCTTCACCGACCTGGAAGGCGGCGCCAACGTCAGCCTGATGCTGTTCAACGCCCATGAAAAAAGCGAACGCTTGAACCTGCCGGACAGCCTCAAGTGCCAGCACACCGCCAGGCTCACCAGCGGGCATTGCCTGTATTCGGACATGGGCCGCGTCCTGGCGGCGATCACCCGCGATACCTGCGGCTGGAGCGACAGCATCGGCGGTGTGCTGAACGCCGAGGAAGTCCGGGAAAAATATGGCACCGGGCGTTATCAGGAACTGCGCAACCGCTTCCACCGCAACGGCACCGACAACCTGCTGGTGGAAATGGGCAAGTGGGGCCTGGAGCTGTCCGACCTGACCATGCCCCTCAACCTGTTCAGCCGCGTGGACGTGGGCGCCGACGGCAGCCTGCATTTCGTCGAGGGCAACTCCCGGCCGGGCGATGCCATCGAGCTGTATGCGCCGATGGACACCCTGTTCATCGTTACCGCCCTGCAGCACCCGATGGACCCGTCCGCGCAATACGCCCCCAGGCCGGTACAACTGACCTTTGCCCGCGCCGACGAAAGCGTCGCCGAGCACTGCCGCACCTCGCGCCCGGAAAACGAGCGCGGCTTCCTCAACACCCAACGCCTGTTCGCCTGAGGACCCGTCATGACGTCACCCCTGCAAGCCGACACCGCGATCTACCGCGCCACCATCCCGGCCGGCGAGCCCTGGCTCACCGAAGTGAAGGCCGGCCAGACCCTGCGCATTCTCGACCTGGAAGGCAACCAGGCCATCGACACCTTGTTCTACAGCGTCGCCAACCCCCGCGAGCGCTATGACGTGCAACGCACCCTGCGGCGCCAGGGCAATGTCTACCTGGGCGTTGGCAGCGTGCTGTATTCCAACCTGGGGCGGCCGATGCTGACCATCGTCGAGGACAACTGCGGCCGCCACGACACCCTCGGCGGCGCCTGCGCCCAGGAAAGCAACACCGTGCGCTACGCCCTCGACAAGCGCCATATGCACAGCTGCCGCGATAACTACCTGCGCGCCTGCTGCCACGACGGCCGCCTGGGCAAGCGCGATATCAGCCCGAACATCAACTTCTTCATGAATGTCCCGGTCACCCCCGAAGGCGGCCTGACCTTCGAGGACGGTATCTCCGCTGCCGGCAAGTACGTACAGCTCAAGGCCGAAATGGACGTGATGGTGCTGATCTCCAACTGCCCGCAACTGAACAACCCGTGCAACGGCTACAACCCGACCCCGGCGGAGCTGCTGATATGGAACTGAAAGCCTTTTTGCGCAAGGTCCGGCTGTGCTTCTTCAGCGCCTGCCAGGCCCGTTTCGGCCAGTTGAACGCCGACAGGCATCCCTGATCTGCCGTCCGGGGACGACCCCGAGACCTCCAAACAACTGCGGGACGGCCCGCACCCCTCCGGGGACGTTGTCATGTTCGAAACACTGCTGATCGCCAACCGTGGCGCCATTGCCTGTCGCATCCTGCGCACCCTGCGCGAGCTGAAGGTCCGCGGCGTCGCGGTCTACTCCGAAGCCGATCTCGCCAGCCGCCACCTCGTCGAGGCCGACCAGGCCATCAGCCTGGGGCAGGGCGCTGCGGCCGGTACCTATCTGGCCGTGGACAAGATCCTCGCCGCCGCCAAAGAGAGCGGGGCGCAGGCCATCCATCCCGGCTATGGCTTTCTCTCCGAAAACGCCGCGTTCGCCGAAGCCTGCGAGGCTGCCGGGCTGGTCTTCGTCGGCCCGACGCCGGAGCAATTGCGCCTGTTCGGCCTCAAGCACACCGCCCGTGATCTCGCCCGCCAGCAAGGCCTGCCGCTGCTGGAAGGCACCGGTCTGCTCGATAGCCTCGCCGACGCCTGGCGCGCCGCCGAAGCGGTCGGCTACCCGGTAATGCTGAAAAGCACGGCAGGCGGTGGCGGCATCGGTATGCGCGTATGCCGCTCGGCGGCGGAGCTGGAAGAGGCCTTCGAGGCGGTCAAGCGCCTGGGCCAGAACAACTTCAGCGATGCCGGGGTGTTCATCGAAAAATACATCGAGCGCGCCCGCCATCTTGAAGTGCAGGTGTTTGGCGATGGCGCCGGCGAGGTCATTGCGCTCGGCGTGCGCGACTGCTCGGTACAGCGGCGCAACCAGAAAGTGCTGGAGGAAACCCCGGCGCCGAACCTGCCCGAAGGCATGGCCGAAGCCCTGTGCGACGCCGCGATCCGCTTGGCTCGCGCCGTGAAGTACCGCAGCGCCGGCACCGTCGAGTTCGTCTTCGACAGCGATGCGCAACGCTTCTACTTCCTTGAGGTGAATACCCGGCTCCAGGTGGAACACGGTGTCACCGAGCAGGTCTGGGACGTGGACCTGGTGCGCTGGATGATCGAACTGGCGGCCGGCGATCTGCCGCCGCTGCATCAACTGGCCGCGGGCCTGGAACCCGTGGGCCATGCGGTGCAGGCGCGGTTGTATGCGGAGGATCCGGGCAAGGATTTCCAGCCCAGCCCCGGCCTGCTCACCGCCGTCGGCTTCCCCGAGGCTGATGGCAAGGCGCTGCGGATCGACACCTGGGTCGGTGCTGGCTGCGAAATTCCGCCGTACTTCGACCCGATGATCGCCAAGGTGATCGTCTGGGCCGACGACCGCGAGCAGGCGCGGGAGCAACTGCATCGTGCCCTCGGCGACAGCCAGGTCTACGGCGTCGAAACCAATCGCGACTACCTGCGCCAGATTCTCCAGGACGCGCCCTTCGCCAGTGGCCAGCCCTGGACCCGCTGCCTCGAAGGCCTGGCCTACCGCGCCGCCACCGTCGAAGTGCTCGGCGGCGGCACCCAGACCAGCGTGCAGGATTACCCCGGGCGCCTGGGCTACTGGGCCGTCGGCGTGCCCCCGTCCGGGCCTATGGACAGCCGCGCCCTGCGCCTGGGCAACCAGTTGCTGGGCAACCCGGAAGGTGCAGCGGGGCTGGAAGTGACCATGAGTGGTCCGACCTTGCGCTTCAATACCGATGCGGTGATCGCCGTGACCGGTGCGGTGATCCCGCTGACCCTGGACGGCCAGGCGATCGCCATGAACACCAGCGTGCTGGTCAAGGCCGGCAGTACGCTGGCCCTGGGCACCATTGCCGGTGCTGGCGCCCGGGCGTATCTGTGCGTGCGTGGCGGTATCCAGGTGCCGGAATACCTGGGCAGCCGCAGTACCTTCATGCTCGGCCAGTTCGGCGGCCATGGCGGTCGTGCGTTGCGGGCCGGGGATGTGCTGCACCTGGAGTGCTTGAGCGACAGATCGGCAGGTGCCTCGCTGCCCGGGCAAGCGGCGCTGGCCGCCACCCGGCAGGTCCGGGTTATCTATGGCCCGCATGGCGCTCCGGAATACTTCAGCGAAAACTACATCCGCACCTTCTTCGCCACCGACTGGGAAGTGCACTTCAACTCCAGCCGTACCGGCGTGCGCCTGATCGGCCCGAAACCCGAGTGGGTCCGTGCCGATGGCGGCGAGGCCGGGCTGCATCCATCGAATATCCACGACAACCCCTATGCCATCGGCGCGGTGGACTTCACCGGCGACATGCCGGTGATCCTCGGCCCCGATGGCCCGAGCCTGGGTGGTTTCGTCTGCCCGGTAACGGTGATCGAGGCCGATCTCTGGCAGCTCGGCCAGCTCAAGGCGGGGGACAAGGTGCGCTTTGTTCCCGTCTCCCTGGAACAGGCACGGCGACTGGCTTGTGCAGAGCTGCTGGCCGAAACGGTCGAACCCGTCGGCGAAGAGCAATGGCTGTCGCCCATCGTTCTTGATCTCGGCGCGGACGATACCCGCCTGGTCGCGCGGTTGGCGGGGGATACCCATCTGCTGCTGGAAATCGGCGCTGCCGAGCTGGACCTGGTCCTGCGCTTCCGTGGCCACGCCTTGATGCAGGCGCTGGAAGCCAGGGCCCTGGCCGGCGTGATCGACCTGACCCCGGGCATCCGCTCGCTGCAGGTCCATTACCAGCCGGAGCGCCTGCCGCTTGGTCATCTCCTGGAAGTCGTGGCCGGTGAATGGCAGTCCGTGTGCGCTTCGAAGGACCTTCAGGTGCCATCGCGCATCGTCCACCTGCCACTGTCCTGGGACGACCCGGCCTGCCAGCTGGCCATCGAGAAATACATGACCACCGTGCGCAAGGACGCGCCCTGGTGTCCGAGCAATCTGGAATTCATCCGCCGTATCAACGACCTGCCGAACCTCGACGAGGTGCAGCGCACGGTGTTCGACGCCAGCTACCTGGTCATGGGCCTGGGCGACGTCTATCTCGGCGCGCCGGTGGCCACGCCGCTGGACCCGCGGCATCGCCTGGTCACCACCAAGTACAACCCGGCGCGCACCTGGACTGCGGAAAACTCGGTGGGTATCGGCGGCGCCTATATGTGCGTGTACGGCATGGAAGGGCCGGGTGGTTACCAGTTCGTCGGGCGCACCTTGCAGATGTGGAACCGCTACCGCGAGGTCGCGGCCTTCGACGGCAAGCCCTGGCTGCTGCGCTTTTTCGACCAGATCCGCTTCTACCCGGTCAGTGCCGGGGAGCTGGAGCGTATTCGCCGGGATTTTCCGCTGGGGCGTTTCGATCTGGCGATCGAACCTGGCCAGTTGCGTCTGGCGGACTACCAGCAGTTCCTGGCCGAGGAAGCAGCGAGCATCCAGGCGTTCCGTGACCAGCAGCAGGCGGCGTTCGCGGCCGAGCGGCAGCGCTGGATCGACAGTGGGCAAGCGCATTTCGAATCCACCGAGGCGGTGGCCGAAGCGGGCGAGGAAGCGCCGTTGCCTGCGGGGCAGATCGGTGTGGAAAGCGCTATCGCCGGCAATCTCTGGCAGGTGCAGGTCGCTGTCGGTCAGCGGGTTGCGGCAGGGGACGCGCTGGTGGTGCTGGAGTCGATGAAGATGGAGATCCCGCTGCTGGCGCCCTGTGCGGGTGTGGTTCAGGAAGTGCGGGTCGAGCCGGGTTCGGCGGTGCGTGCGGGGCAACGGGTGGTGGTACTGCAAGGAGGTGAAGCATGAAGGTGAATCTGCAACTGGACGCGCTGCGCAAGGCGTATGGCGCTGGTGAACACTCACCGCGGGACCTGATCCTGGCCCTGCGCGAGCGGGCGGCGCAGCTGAATCCGCGCTTCAACATGTTCATTCATCTGTTGAGCGCGGAAGAACTGGAGCCCTATCTGGCAGCGCTGGACGGCGCTTCGCTGCAGAGCCTGCCGCTGTACGGCGTGCCCTTCGCGATCAAGGACAATATCGACCTCGCCGGCATCCCGACCACGGCGGCCTGCCCGGCATTCGCCTATGTGCCGGAGCGCTCGGCTACGGTGGTGGAGCAGTTGATCAAACTGGGCGCGGTGCCGCTGGGCAAGACCAACCTGGATCAGTTCGCCACCGGGCTCAACGGTACGCGCTCGCCTTATGGCGCCTGTATCAACAGCGTGCTGGAGGATTATCCCTCGGGCGGTTCGAGTGCCGGGTCGCCGCTGACCGTGGCGTTGGGGCTGACCAGCTTTGCCCTCGGCACCGACACCGCCGGTTCCGGTCGGGTCCCGGCAGCGCTAAACAACCTGGTTGGACTCAAGGCCAGCAAAGGGTTGATCTCCACCGCTGGCGTGGTCCCGGCCTGCCGCACCCTGGATTGCGTGACCACCTTTACGGCCACCGCCCCGGAGGCCAGCCAGTTGCTGCAACTGCTGGCGGTGCAGGATCCGCGTGACGAATACAGCCGGGGCAACGCCGGGTGGAACCTGGGCAGCGCCTTTGGCCGCGTGGGCAGGTTCCGTTTCGGCGTGCCACGGCAGCAGGACCTCGAATTCTTCGGCTGCCAGGAAGGCCCGGCACTGTTCGCGGCTGCGGTGGAGCGCTTGCAGGCGCTGGGCGGCGAGGCGGTGACCCTGGATCTTTCTCCGTTCCTTGAGGCAGCCCGGTTGCTGTACGAAGGCCCTTGGGTCGCCGAGCGCTACAGCGTGGTCGGCGAGCTGGCGCGCAACCAGCCTGAAGCGGTGTTGCCGGTCATCCACGCGGTGCTGGCCAAGGCGCCGCAGGTGAGTGGCGTCGATACCTTCCGTGCCCAGTACCGTTTGCAGCAGCTCAAGGCGGAATGCGACCGGCTGCTGGCCGGGCTGGAGTGCGTGCTTACCCCGACCATCGGCCGTCCGGTGACCCTGGCCGAACTGGCCGAGGAGCCGGTGCTGCGCAATGCCGAGCTGGGTTACTACACCAATTTCATGAACCTGCTGGACTACGCGGCGGTTGCGCTGCCCAGCGGGTTCATGGGCAACGGGTTGCCGTGGGGAGTGACCCTGTTCGGTCGGGCATTTACCGATCAGTACCTGCTCAGTCTGGCCAGTGCTTACCAGGGCCTTGAAGTGCCGGCCCGCGAGGCGCGCAATGACCGCGTTAGCGTGGTGGTCTGTGGTGCTCACCTGGAAGGGCTGGCGCTCAACTGGCAGTTGCAGCAGCGTGGCGCGACGCTGGTCGAAGCGACCCGCAGCTCGCCGAACTACCGGCTGTATGCCCTGGCCGGCGGGCCGGTGCAGCGCCCGGGGATGGTGCGGGTTGCCCGTGATGGTGTGGCAATTGCGCTGGAGGTCTGGCAAATCCCTAGCGCGGCGCTGGGCGCCTTCCTCGCCGAGATCCCGGCGCCGCTGGGGCTGGGCAAGGTCGAACTGGAAGATGGACGCTGGGAGACTGGCTTCGTCTGTGATGCCTACGGGCTGGAGGGCGCGCAGGATATCAGCGAGTGGGGCGGCTGGCGCGCCTGGTTGAACTCGTAGTCAACATGCTGTAAGCGCCGCGAACCCTGAGGGCCGGCAAGGGCAATGATGTTGCCTGATCTGGCCAAATCGCTGGCAAGCCAGCTCCCACAGTGTCCGCGGTGGACTCTGATTCCAGGGTTGGCTCAACTCTTGTGGGGGCTTGCCAGCGATGAGGCCGGCTTGAGCAAGGATGTTGTCAGGTCAGGCCAAATCGCTGGCAAGCCAGCTCCCACAGTGTCCGCGGTGGACTCTGATTCCAGGGTTGGCTCAAAACCCTGTGGGAGCTGGTCTTGCCAGCGATGAGGCCGGCTTGAGCAACGATGTTGTCAGGTCGGGCCAAATCGCTAGCAAGCCAGCTCCCACAGGGTTCGCGGCGCGCTCACCTAGAACCCTATTTCGTAACTGACAATCACCCGATTCTCATCCACCCCATCCTGCAGATTCGACCGCGCCGTCGCATTGCGCCACCTCAGCCCGAGGTTCTTCAACGGCCCGCTCTGGATTACATAGGCCAGGTCCGTGGTGCGCTCCCATTCGTGTCCATCCTCGCCGGCAGCGCGCAATAACGCGGCCTTGCGGGTCGACACATGGCTGACATCGACGTCATCACCCTTTACGTAGCGCAGGGTAAACGTCAGACCTGGAACACCCAGCGTCGCGAAGTCGAAGTCATAGCGCGCATGCCAGGCCCGTTCGTCCTGCAGGGAAAAGGTGTACGCCTGCTGCTCGCTGAACAGGTAGGTATCGGTGCCGCCAAGATAGACATAAGCCGTATCCCCGGCGACCTTCTGGTACCCGCCGCTGAACCGGTGCCCACCCAGCTGGTAGCCGAAGTTGCTGCTGATCACCCGGTTGTCCACTTCGCCAATCCGTGCGGCCCCGGTTTCCCGTGCGGTGAAGTGGCGGATCTCGGTGAACGCCTTGCCGGGCCCCAGTGGCAGCGAGTATTTCAACCCGAGGTAGGTGCGCCGGTAGAAGCCCTCAAGCTCGCTGGCATGGGCGCTCAGGGTCAGGTCGGCAAGCGGCTGGTAATCGACGCCGCCATAGGTGTAGCTGTCACTGTGGATCGCCGTGGACCAGGCACCCACCTGGGCCATGGTGGTGAGTTCTTCCGAGTCCGCCGAGTCACGCTGCTTGACCTTGTCGACCCGGCCGAGATGAAGGGTGAGGTCGTCAAAATCCCGGGAGATCAGTTGCCCGCCATTGAAGTACTGCGGCAGCAGCCGGCTGTTGTTCGAGGCGATCAGCGGCAGCAGCGGATTCAGCCCGCCATAGCGCAACTCGCTCTTGGCGAAGCGCAGCTTGGCGGTCACGAGCATCTTCGAATAATCATCCTCGGCCCGACCTTCGGCATTGCGCGGCAGCAAGCCGGTGCCCGAGCGATCCCGGCTGGAATCCAGCTTTAGCCCGAGCATGCCGATGGCATCTACACCGAAGCCCACGGGTCCCGGAGTAAATCCTGATTGCCAGTTGAGGATAAAGCCCTGCGCCCATTCCTCACGTTTGGACTGGCTGGGAAACCCATCGCGAAAATCCCGGCTGAAGTAGAAATTGCGCAGTTCCAGCTTGCCCTTGCTGTCGGCCAGAAAGTCCGCCGAAGCCTGCGGGGCGAGCAGGGTGAAACCCAGGCCGGCGCCCACGGCGCAAGCCCACCAGGAGGTGCTTGTTGTCATTGTTATTACCTGCGAGAGCGGTGCGGGCCGAGGCTCGGCCCGACGACCAGGGGTTCAGTCTTTTGCCGGGTTCTTCACGAACACCGCGATCAGCACGATGCAGCCAAGGATCAACGGCACGATGGCGAGCATGCCCATGTAGCTGATCCCGGTCAGGTCATTGACGAAGCCGACCATGGCCGGGGAGACGATGCCGCTCAGTTGCGCGAGGGAGTTGATCGCCGCCGTGCCGGTGGCGATGCCCAGCCCGGAGAAGGTGGATTGGGGAATGGTCCAGAACACCGGGATGGCGATGAAGGTGCCGGCCGTCGCCAACACCAGCGCCAGCATCAGCGCTACCGGATTGCCAGAGAAACCGCAGGCGAGGATGTAGCCAATGGCCGAGGCGACCATGCACCAGAGCAGGTAGCTCTTGCGATCGCCGGTCTTGTCCGAGCGCCGGGTCACCACCAGCATGCCGATGCAAGCAACGATATAGGGCGAGGAACTGAGCAGCCCGACCATCAGCAGGTCATGTACCCCGGACAGCTGGATCAGGTTGGGCATCCAGAAGTTCAGGCCGTAGCTGGCGCTCTTGATCACGAAGTAGATCAGCGCGAACACGCCCACCTCCCAGGTCAGCAGCACCCGCCAGATCGAGCCGTGGCCGTTGCTGTCCGGCTTGCGGTCGGCCTTGAGGTTTTCCTTCAACTGGTGCTTCTGCTCCGGGCTCAGCCATTTGGCCGAATCGATATCCTTGTCCAGCTTCCACAGCACCGCCAGGCCGAGCAGCACGCAGGGCAGGCCGGACAGCAGGAACAACCAATGCCAGCCGGCCAGGCCAAGCAGGCCGTCCATCTTGCCGAGGATCAGCCCGGCGGCCGGCGAGCCGACCGCACCGGCCAGGGGCACGGCGAGGAACCACAGGCCGTTGATCCGTGCCAGGTAGCGCTTGGGAAACCAGCAGGCCAGGTAGAACAGGATCGCCGGGCCGAAACCAGCCTCCATCACCCCGATCAGGAACCGCAGGAAGTACAGGGTGTACTGGGTGTAGGCAAACACCAGCGCGGCAGTCGCCAGGCCCCAGGAAATCATGATCCGGCAGATCCACGCCGGCGCCCCGTACTTCTTCAGGCCCCAACTGCTGGGGACTTCGAACAGCACGTAGCCGATGAAGAACATGCTTGCCGCCAGGCCATAGGCGGCATCGCTCAGGCCCAGCTCGGCCTGCATCTGGGTCTTGGCGAAGCTGATATTGATGCGGTCGAAATAGGAAAACAGGAAGCAGATGATCGCCAGCGGCATGATCCGCCAGGCCACCCGGCGGTACAGCAGCAGTTCGTCGAGGCGTGCAGAGGCGTGTGGAATGTCCAGCGCCGTCGAGGACGTGGTCATGGTGTTCTCCATTCTTGTAATTGTGCGGAGAGTGTTTGCCGCCTTCGAGGGCGGCGGGTTCGGGTCAGGCGATGCGGATCAGGCTCCGCTTGTGGATCTGTGCACGCTCCACATAATCATGGGCGTTGCGGTGGAAGCTGCGGATGCTTTCGTCGTTGAGTTCCCGCACCACCTTGGCCGGTACGCCGAGGATCAGCGAATTGTCGGGGTAGACCTTGCCCTCGGGGACCACGGAGCCAGCGCCGACCAGGCAATTCCTGCCGATCACCGCGCCATTGAGGATCACCGACTGGATACCGATCAGGCTGCCGTCGCCGATCTGGCAACCGTGCAGCATCACCTGGTGGCCGATGGTCACGTCGTTGCCGACCCGCAGCGGGAAGCCTGGATCGGTATGCAGCACCGCACCTTCCTGGACATTGCTGCCGGCACCGATCTCGATCAGTTCGTTGTCGCCGCGCAGCACCGCCAGGGGCCAGACACTGGCGCCCTGGCCGAGGGCCACCTTGCCGATCACCGTGGCGTCCTCGGCCACGTACACGCTGTCGTGCAATTCCGGCCGCTGGCCGTCGTATTCGTAGATAGCCATCTTGCAGTCCTCTTCCTATTGTTCGCTGCGCAGCACGCCGGCATCGCGCAGGCGGACGATTTCGTCGTCGCTGTAGCCGAGGCCGCGCATCACCCCGAGGGTGTCCTCGCCGATCCGCGCGATGGGGCGGCGTGGCCCCAGGCGTTCGCCATCGAGGGAAAACGGCAGCAGGGGCATTTCCGTATGGCTGCCGTCCTCGAGTTCCAGCCGGGCGAGGCCGCCGCTGTGGATCAGGTGCTCGTCGTCGAACAGCTCTTCCGGGCGCCGAATGGGCGCGAAGGGAATGCCGTTGGCTTCCAGTTGCGCTGCCAGTTGCCGGGCATCCAGGGTGGCGAAGATTTCCGCGAGATGAGCCAGCAGGCGCGGGCGTTGCAGGACCCGGTCGTTGTTGCTCGCCAGGGTTGGGTCGTTCATCAGGTCGTGCTGGCCGAGCAGGGTGCACAGGGTGCGCCACTGGCCGTCGCCGGTGGCGGCGACGAACATCTGCTCGCCGCCGGCAAAGCCGAACACGTCGTAGATGGCCCAGGCGCTGATGCGATTGGGCATCGGCGCCGCCGCTTCGCCGGTGACCACGTATTGCTGCATGTGCTGGGCGGCCAGCAGCACGCAGTTCTCGTACAGTGCGCTCTGCACTTCGCGGCCCTTGCCGCTGCGCTGGCGCTCGAACAGCGCGGCGAGCACGGCGATGGCGCCGAACATGCCGCCCATGATGTCGTTGACCGAACTGCCGGCGCGCAGCGGTCGTCCCACCGGCCCGGTCATGTAGGCCAGGCCGGCCATCATCTGCACCACCTCGTCGAGGGCCAGGCGCTTGTCGTAGGGTCCGGCCAGGAAACCCTTGTGGGTAGCGTAGATCAGCTGCGGATTGCGCTGTTTCAGCGCCGCGTAGCCAAAGCCGAGGGCGTCCATGCGCCCGGGCTTGAAGTTCTCGATGAACACGTCGGCGCTGTCCAGCAGCTTGAGCACGGCATCGCGGCCCTCGGGCGTCTCGACATCCACCGCCAGGCTCTGCTTGTTGCGGTTGAAGGTACGGAAGAAGCCGGCGCCGGCGCCGAGCAGTCGGCGGGTGCCGTCGCCCTTGAGCGGCTCGACCTTGATCACTTCGGCGCCGAGATCGGCGAGGATCATCCCGCAGGTAGGGCCCATGACCATATGGGACATTTCCACGACGCGAACGCCGTCGAGTGGCAACTGTTGCATGGGTTTTTCCTCAGGCAGCGGGGGCGACGAAGTGCTTCGGCAGGCCGGCGCGGGCGATGTAGCCGTACAGCGGCTCGCCGGGCAGGGCCCGGGCCAGCAGTTCGCGGCTGGCAATCAGGCCCTGCAGGTCGATGCCGGTGGCATGGCCCATGCTCTGCAGCATGAACACCAGGTCTTCGGTCACCGTATTGCCCGAGGCACCCGGGGCGAACGGGCAGCCGCCGAGGCCGGCGAGCGAGGCATCCAGCTCGGTGATGCCGTGCTGCACCGCCACCAGGCTGTTGGCCAGGGCCAGGCCGCGGGTGTCGTGGAAGTGTGCTGCTTGCAGTTTCGAGCCGGCGACCTCGCGCACCGCATCGATGGTCTCGCCGACCTGGCCCGGGGTGGCGTAGCCGGTGGTGTCGCCGAGGGAAATCTGCTCGCAACCGGTTTCCAGCACGCGGCGCACCAGGGCGCACAGGTCGGCCAACGGCACTTCGCCCTGGCGGGTGCAGCCGAAGGCGGTGGACATCCCGGCGACCATGATCACGTCGTCGCGACCGCTGCTGCTGCGCAGGTCGCACATGCGTGCGAATTCCTCGACCATTTCTTCCGGCGAGCGGCGCACATTGGCCTGGCTATGGGCGGCGCTGACCGAGATCGGCGCGACGATACGGTGGGCGCCCGAGGCCAGGGCGTTCTGCGCACCGCGCAGGTTCGGCGCGAGTACGGTGACAGTCAGTCCGGGACAGGTCAGGGCATGGGCCACCACCTCGGCGGCGTCGGCCATCTGCGGCAACAGGCGGGCGGGAACGAAGGAGGCGACCTCCATATGCCGCACGCCGGCGGCGTAGGCCTGGTCGATCCAGCGTTTCTTGGCGTCGGTGGGCATGATGCTCTGCAGGCTTTGCAGGCCATCGCGCATGCCGACTTCGTTGATGATTATTCTTGTCATGGCGTCTCTCGCGGGGTGATCTGCTGCCTAAGGTAGGCAGGGGGCAGGCGAGGGAAAAGACGTCTTTGACGGGGGTATCCATCGTGGATGGCGATGGATCGATTCGGCTGGCACAGAACCCTGTGGGAGCTGGCTTGCCAGCGATGAGGCCGGCCTGTGCAGCGATGTTGTTAGGTAGGACCAAATCGCTGGCAAGCCAGCTCCCACAAGGGCGTGTTGGGTCGGTCAGCTATGTGGGTATCTCCGCCAGCAGATGATTCAACAACCGCCGTGCCGAAGGCGACAGCGCTTCCTGGTCGCGCACGCAGATCACGAATTCTCCCTTGGCCCAGGCATCGGTCAGCGGAATCACCTTCAGGCCGAACATCGTCGCGTAGCGGGTCACCGCTTCCCGGGGCAGGATGGTCTGCGCCAGGCCGGACTGGACCAGCCGGTAAGCCGCATCGAACGACGACACATGCGCGCGGATGCGCAATTCCCGCCCCAGTTCCTGGGCGGTGTTCTGCATGAAGCTGTTGAGGGTGGCGAACGCCGAATGGCCGATATGCTCGTAGTCCAGGGTCTCACCGAGGGTGATGCTGCTGCGCCCGGCCAGCGGGTGCCGCTCGTTGACCACCAGCGACAGGTGATCGCGCCGATAGGGAATGAATTCCAGCTCGCTGGTGGACACGGTCTTGCGACAGATCCCCAGGTCGGCCTGGCCTTCCAGCACGCCGCGGACCACATCGAAACTGAAGCGCTCTTCCACGTCCACGCGGATGTTTTCGTTGGCCATCATGAACGACGACAGCGACTCGGGGAGGAACTCCATGATCGACGAAATGTTCGCCAGTACCTTCACATGCCCGCGCGCGCCCTCCGCGAATTCGCTGATTTCCCCTTGCAGCCTTTCCATGCTCAGCATCAGTTGCCGCGCATGGCGCAACAGCGCCTGGCCTGCGGGCGTCGGCGTGACGCCGCGCTTGCTGCGGTGCAGCATCGGCACGCCGAGGTCGGCCTCGATATCGGCGATGCGCTTGCTCACCGCCGAGGGTGCGATGAATTCGCGCTCGGCGGCGCGGGCGATGGTGCCTTCCTCGCAGACCGCGATGAACAGGCGCAGGGAGATCGGGTCGATGTGCCACATGAGGGAGGCCTTGTGCGTGTGTGGGCCGGGGCAGGATACGCAGGCCGCCAAGATCAGGGCAACCGGAACGGCAGGAGCGCTGCGGACCCTGTGGGAGCTGGCTTGTCGGACCGCCGCACCGCAGCGATGACTTTGCTGAATTCACAGCCGCTATCGCTGGCAAGCCAGCTCCCACAGGGTAATGCGGTGCACTTGAGATGGCTACATCCGATCCGCATCCACGATCGCCTGGGCAAACGCCCGTGGCGCTTCCTGCGGCAGGTTGTGCCCCACGCCGCCCTCGATCAGGCGGTACTCGTATTTCCCGGTGTAGCGCTTGGCATACGCCTCGGCCGGTGGGTGCGGTGCACCGTTGGCGTCACCTTCCAGGGCGATGCTGGGCACCGTGATCGCGGGGAAGCCGGCAAGCTTCTTCTCGATCGCGTCATAGCGCGCCTCGCCCTTTTCCAGGCCCAGCCGCCAGCGGTAGTTGTACACCGACACCGCGACATGGTCCGGGTTGGCCAGGGCCGCTGCACTGCGGTCATAGGTGGCATCGTCGAACTGCCATTGCGGCGATGCGGTCTTCCAGATCAGTTTGGCGAAGTCATGGGTGTTTTGCGCATAGCCTTCGCGACCGCGCTCGGTGGCGAAGTAGAACTGGTACCACCATTGCAGCTCGGCGGTCGGAGGCAGCGGTTTCCTGCCGACCTCCTGGCTGCCGATCAGGTAGCCGCTGACCGCCACCAGTGCCTTGACGCGCTCCGGCCACAGCGCCGCGACGATATCCGCCGTCCGTGCGCCCCAGTCATAGCCGCCAAGTACGGCGTTCTTCACCTGCAGCGCATCCATGAAGGCGATCAGGTCCTCGGCCAGTGCCGCCGGCTGGCCGTTGCGCAGGGTTTTCGGCGAGAGGAAGCGGGTCTCGCCATAGCCCCGGGCGTAAGGGATCAGCACCCTGTAGCCCTGTTCGGCGAGGGCCGGGGCAACATCGGCGTAGCTGTGGATGTCGTAGGGCCAGCCGTGCAGGAGGATCACCACCGGGCCGTCGGCAGGACCGACCTCGGCATAGGCGACATCCAGCAGGCCGGCCTTGATGTGCTTGAGCGGGCCGAGGGACACATGGCTGCCGACGCTGATCGGGGCAATCTGCGGCGCAATCTGCGGTGCATTGCCCGGGGCGGCGTGCGTGGCCCCCAGCAGACCCAGTTGCAGTGCGGTGGCGGCGAAGAGCGAGGTGAGGGTGTTCATGGTCATGCTCCTTCAGTGGGTGGCCTTGGCTTCGGCCAGCAGTTTTTCAATAACGTGTTCCTGGGTGGCATAGGCGCCTTCGCCGAAGTGGGCGTAGCGCACCTGGCCCGTGGCATCGATCAGGTAGTGGGCCGGCCAGTACTGGTTGGCGAACTGGCGCCAGATCGCGTAGTCGTTGTCGATCGCCACCGGGTAGGTGATGCCGAGTTTGCGTACCTGCCTGCGCACATTGGCCGGCACGCGCTCGAAGGGGTATTCCGGGGTATGCACGCCGATCACCACCAGGCCGTCCTTGCCGTAGCGGTCGGCCCACTGCTTGACGTAGGGCAGGGTGTGCTGGCAGTTGATGCAGTCGAAGGTCCAGAAATCCACCAGCACCACCTTGCCGCGCAGGGCTTCGGCGCTGAGTTCGGGGGAGTTGAGCCATTCCACGGCGCCGCCCAGCGAGGGCATTGGCCCCTTGGGCGAAAGGTCCGGCTCGGTGGCGGCCCGGGCTTTGCTTATCAGGTGGTCGAGGGCGCCTGAAACCGACTTCAGCACCTGCTGTTCGACCCGGTTGGACAGTTGCGACGAGGTGTCCGCCAGCAGGCTGCGGGTGCCGCCGCTGGCGATCCCGACTGCCGCCAGCAGCACCACCACGCCGGTACCGCGGCGCAGCCATTCGAGACTTGGCAGGGACAGGCGCAAACGCCGGGCCAGGCCCTTGCCGGCGAGGATCAGTACGCCAAGGGAGACCGCGCTGCCCAGGCCGTAGGCGAGCAGCAGCAGGCTGGTCTGGGCATTCGGCCCGGCGAGCATGGCGCCGCTGAGGATCAGGCCGAGGATCGGCCCGGCGCAGGGCGCCCAGAGCAGGCCTGTGGCGACACCAATCAGCAACGAGGCCAGCGGGCCCGAGGCCGAGGCCTTTGGCGCCAGGCGGTTGCCCAGGGCCACGAAAGGCTGGGCCAGCCAGTTGCCGAGGCGCGGCGCCAGCAGCGACACGGCGAACAGCATCAAAACCGCCAGTGCCAGATAGCGCCCGGCGGTATTGGCCTTGGCCACCCAGGCGCTGCCGACCACCGCCAGGCTCGACACCGCAGCGAAGGTCAGCACCAGGCCGCCGAGGGTCAGCAGGATCGAGGCGCGGTGTTGTCCGCTACGGGCGAAGACGAAGGGCACGATGGGCAGGATGCAGGGACTGAGGACGGTCAGCAGGCCGCCCAGGAAGGCAATGATCAACATGGCGTTCTCCGGTTGCGAGGGGGAGGGCGCTGCTCCGCGGATCAGCGCTTGCCAGGCATTTCACGCCGCGCAGGTATCCGGGATGTGTCGATCCGGGGCCTTTGCTGTCGCTTTTGGTATCTGCGTACCACTCTGATACAAAACCCTACAAAGCCTGCTGCCAGCCAGGGGACGCCTCGCTAGACTCAGCGCACCACCCGCTGAGCAAGGTCACCGCAATGGATTCCAACGCTGATCACGTGCTGATCGTCGACGACGACCGCGAAATCCGCGAACTGGTGGGCAACTACCTGAAGAAGAACGGCCTGCGTGTCACCCTGGCCGCCGACGGCCGGCAGATGCGCAGTTACCTCGAAGCCGGCCAGGTCGACCTGATCATTCTCGACATCATGCTCCCCGGCGACGACGGCCTGGTGCTCTGCCGCGAACTGCGCGCCGGCAAGCACCGCGCTACGCCGGTGCTGATGCTGACCGCTCGGGACGACGAGACCGACCGCATCATCGGCCTGGAAATGGGCGCCGACGACTATCTGGTCAAACCCTTCTCGGCCCGCGAGTTGCTGGCGCGGATCAACGCCGTGCTGCGGCGCACACGGATGCTGCCGCCGAACCTGCAGGTCAGCGAGCCGGTGCGGGTGCTCGAATTCGGCACCTGGCGTCTGGACACCACGGCGCGCCATCTGCTCGACGAGCAGAACACCGTGGTCGCCCTCAGTGGTGCCGAATACCGCCTGTTGCGGGTGTTTCTCGACCATCCGCAGCGAGTGCTCAGCCGCGACCAATTGCTCAACCTGACCCAGGGCCGCGGCGCCGACCTGTTCGACCGCTCCATCGACCTGATGGTCAGCCGCCTGCGCCAACGCCTGCTGGATGATGCGCGCCAGCCGGCCTATATCAAGACGGTGCGCAGCGAAGGCTACGTGTTCAGCTTCCCGGTGCGCCTGGTCGGGGGCGACTCATGAAACCCTGGCCACGCAGCCTGGCCTCGCGCCTGTCGCTGATCTTCCTTGCCAGCCTGATCCTCGCCCACGGCCTGTCCTTCGGCCTGCAGACCTTCGAGCGCTATAGCAGCGCCCGGACCCTGATGCTGAGCAATTTCGAGCAGGACATCGACACCTCGGTGGCGATTCTCGAACGCCTGCCTGCGGCGGAGCGTCCGGCCTGGCTCCAGCGTTTGCAGCGGCCTAACTACAGCTACCGGCTGGACCAGGGCGAAGCGGGGGAGGAGATGACCGATGCGCCGGCGTCGGTGCAATCGATCAAGGCCACCCTGGGCCCGCACTACGCCTTGAGCTTTCGTGATATCCCCGATGTCCGCCCGCATTACCAGGCGCACCTGCGCCTGGCCGACGGGCAGCCGCTGACCATCGATGTGCGCCCGTCGATCATGCCGCTTTCGCCATGGCTGCCGGCGCTGTTGCTCGGGCAACTGGCGCTGTTGCTGATCTGCACCTGGCTGGCGGTGCGAACCGCCGTGCGTCCGCTCACGCAACTGGCCAGCGCCGTCGACAGTCTCGACCTCAACCGCCAGAACCCGCGTCTTGCGGAGCAGGGGCCGAGTGAGGTGGTACAGGCGGCAGTGGCTTTCAACGCCATGCAGGAGCGCATCGCTGCCTATGTGAAGGAGCGCGTGCAACTGCTCGCCGCCATTTCCCATGACCTGCAGACCCCGATCACGCGAATGAAGCTGCGGGTCGAGTTCATGGACGACTCGACGGACAAGGACAAGCTCAACAGCGACCTCGAGGAGATGCGGCACCTGGTCAAGGAGGGCGTGGCCTACGCCCGCAGCAGCGAGCCTTGCACCGAGGTGGCGAGCCGGATCCGGCTCAGGGCGTTCCTTGAAAGCCTGGTGTTCGATTACCGCGATACCGGGCGGCCGGTGGAGCTGCTGGAGATGGCGGATCTGCTGGTGGTCAGCCGGCCGCAGGCATTGCGTCGGCTGCTTGCCAACCTGCTCGACAATGCCCTGAAGTTCGCTGGCGAGGCGCGGGTAAGGGTGCTGCTTGAGGACACAGGTGCCGGCCTGTCGATCCAAGTGCTGGATAGCGGGCCGGGGATCCCCGATGCCCTGCTTGGAGAGGTGACCAAGCCGTTCTATCGCCTGGAAAGCTCGCGCAGCCGGGATACCGGCGGCACCGGTCTGGGCCTGGCGATCGCGGCGCAACTGGCGCAGAGCCTGGGCGGGGCGTTGCGCTTGAGCAACCGGCAGGAGGGAGGGTTGTGCGCCGAGGTCCTGTTGCCTTCGGCCAGCGAATAGCATCGTTCTTAACGCTGGCAGGGCGCCGACTACCTATGGGCAAAGAAGTTCCAGGCTTGCCCTGCATATTCCCAACTTTACGATGATCGGCGCCTCATAGATGCCATCATTCCGCCATGTTTGCCGGAACTCCCGGCTGTGCGCTTGGTATGCCATACGACTAGTTGGTACAGGGCAACCGCTTGCTTCCAATCGCTATATAAACTGTATTTCACATTTCGAAAAAACCATTCGTTTGGAGCGTGTCGGTTCATCCGCTTGGGGTGGTCAGCTAGTTCAAGCAAGCCATTTGAGTGTTGCTCTGACGGAACATCACCCGATCAGAGGTGCCATCATTGAGCCATCAACTAGCGTCGCTCTTCGTTGATAGGGCCGAGTTGCGACGTGTCGTATCTCCGAACATGGCCTTACCAGGGCATCACCCCCGGAATCGTTGGTCCTGACCGACCAGGCAAAAAAATATGTGATGAAGTTCGCATTTCCTTCGGCGCGGCAATCGGGTGTGAGTAGGCATATCCGACTGCAGTTTCTGGGTGTCTTCCTAGTAGTCATGAAGAGAACCTGAGGCCTCTGTTTATTTGTGCAATCAGGGGCGAGGCAAAGTTGGTTATTGTCTGATAGCGGCGTTTTTTAAGTTGCCTGGATTGCTTAATAGTCCAGGTCGTCCCCGCTAACATGTGCTCTATGACTTTTGCGCAGCGCTACGTATTTAGAAGTGCGCCTTTGTAGAGAGCGTCGGTGATGCGGTTTGCTGTTTAAGTTGTTATTAATGAGCTGTTGTTTTTATGCTTGGGTACGGATTGGGTAGTTCTGAGTTATTGGCTGTAACTTAACTAGTCCGGTTGATTGCTTAGCGCTCAAAATATTTGCGGTACTACCTGCGAGGTTGCGGCTCTAAGGCTCTGTCGCGCTGCAGGCCGCGCAGTTCAAGGCCTGCGCGTGCCTAGTTGTGTCTGTTTCGTTCCCTCTCGGCCACCCGTTCCGATTATTTTGCGCACTTATGAAAGTTGCACGTCGTCGCGTCAATTAGGCGGCGTCAGAAAATATCAGCAACTTGCCGTTGACCGTTATTGCTAACAGCGCTATTAATGCGCCAACTCTACCCAGACCATGCTATTGGTCGTGACTGCGATGGACTTGCGGGGGAGTGGCAAACAACTTTGCGTGCAAGCTTCCTCGAAGCCGCTTATGTGTGCCCGACAAAAAAGATGATTGGCTGACTGTTTTTCGGCCAGGGGCACCTGTGTGCCCGAATTATGCCAACCGGTGTTACCAAGGACTGTTCGATGCCCTGTTTCGGGGCATTGTGCTCGATTGTGCTTCAACGTTAGAGAAACAACAAAGATGCCGGATGTATCACGACGATCGAACCGCCCGTCCCGCACAACCTCCTCGCCAATAACTGACAGCAAGGTTCCCATGCTCAATTCCTCCGTACCGGCGAAGGCGCTGCTGTGCGCCCTCGGTTTTGCCGTGATGACAGCCAATGCCGCGATGGCCAGCGAAAGCGCGGCTCCGGCCGCCCAGCCCCAGGCTTCCCAGAGCCGGGTGATGGTCAAGGCCGTCGAGTTCAGTGGTAACCGCACCTTCACCAGCGAGCAGCTCAGCGCGCAGATCGCCGCCGACATCGGTCGGCCGATGAGCCTGGTCGAGATGAAGGCCCTGGCCGCCAAGATCGAGGCCTTCTACCAGGCCGCCAACTACCGCCTGGTCAAGGTGGTGGTGCCGGCCCAGGACTTTGCCAACGAGCCGGCCCTCAAGCTGGTGGTGCTGGAAGGCTGGCTGGGCAATGTCCAGGTCACCGGCGCCAAGCGCTTCACCCCGGAACAGGTGCACGACGCCCTCACCGCCGGTGGCGTGGTCGAAGGCAAGCCGTTCACCCTGGAGCAGGTCGAGCGGGCGCTGACCCACCTGAACCGCCTGTCCGGCATCGAAGTCACCTCCACCCTGCAACCGGGCGTGCAGACCGGTTCCACCGACCTGGTGGTCGATGTGAGCGAGGCGCCGCGGGTCCAAGGCGCGATGGAAATCAACAACTACGGGAGCAAGGACACCGGCGAAACCCGCCTGATGCCGAGCCTGAAGTTCGCCAACCTGACCGGCCACGGCGACGAAGCCAACGTCCTGGCCCTGACCTCGGTGGGCGACGGCGACCTGTGGTACGGCTACGTCGATTACAGCCTGCCGCTCAATGCCCGGGGCACCAAGGCCCGCGCCTACTTCTCGAAAGGTAACGTCGACGTCGGCAACACCTACCGCGTGCTGGAAATCGAGGGTGACAACCAGAGCTGGGGCCTGGGCCTGTCCCAGGACTTCGTGCGTTCCGCGCGCAGCATCGTCACCGCCGAGGCCTGGCTCGAATCCCAGGACCTGGAGCAGAGCATCCTCGGCGTGCGTACCGCCGAAGACAAGATCCGCAAACTGCGTTTCAGCCTGAACCTGGACAACTCCGACCTGTACGGCCGCACCCTGGCCACCGCCGGCCTGCACTACGGCCTTGGCGAGGCCCTCGGCGGCATGGACGACGACTCGCTGATGTCCAGCCGCGCTGCGGCCAAGGCGGACAACCGGTTCACCAAGTTCACCTTCGATATCGCCCGTCTGCAGCAGATCACCCCGCGCTTCCTGGTGATTCCGCGCATCGCCGGCCAGTACTCGCTGGACTCGCTGGTGTCGAGCGAGCAGTGGGGCATCGGTGGTTTCAACTCCGTGGTCGGGCACGCGCCCTCCACCTGGTCGGGCGACCACGGTTTCACCGCCAGCCTCGAAGGTCGCTACTCGCTGTTCAAGGACAACGACCGCTACCAGGCCACCGCGCGCCTGGACCACGGTCAGGTCTGGTTGAAGGACCCGCTGGTCGGCCAGGACGACCACCAGGACCTGACCGGTGCCGCCATCGGCCTGCTTGCGCGGCCGCTGGACAGCGTCGACCTGCGCGTCGATTTCGGAGTGCCTATCGGTGACAAGACCGAAGACGGCTCCTACGTCTACGCCCAGGCCCGCTACCACTTCTGAGCCTCGGAAACCACACCCCATTTGCACAGGTAAGTACTTATGTCCCGCAAGAAGAAAGGCACGCAGAGATTCATCAAGGCGGTTTCGGTTTCCGTGATCGGCGCCAGCAGCTCGGTAGCGCTGGCAGCCCCGAGCGGCGGCGTCGCCGTCCAGGGTGGCATCACCATCGGCAGCATGAACAACAACGAGCTGGTGATCACCCAGGCCCTGCAGAAGGGCATCATCAACTGGACCGACTTCAGCATCGACGCCGGCGAGCTGGTGCGCTTCGCCCAGCAGGCCGGTAACGATTCGATCACCCTGAACCGGGTGCTGGGCAGCCAGGTGTCGAATATCCAGGGCGCCCTGCAGGCCAACGGCAACATCTTCCTGATCAACCCCAACGGTATCGTTTTCGGCGCCGGTTCCCAGGTGGACGTGGCCGGCCTGCTGGCCACCACGTTCGATGTCAGCGACCAGAGCTTCATGAACGGTGGCCAGCTGAACTTCACCCAGGTCGCCGGCAAGGACCTGGGCAGCATCACCAACCAGGGGCAGATCACCGCCGATACCGGTGGCTTCGTCTACCTGGTGGCACCGAAGGTCGATAACTCCGGCTTCGTCATCGCCAACGTCGGCCGGGTGACCATGGCCGCAGGCGACCGCTTCACGGTCAACCTGCAAGGCAGCAACCTGATCAACTTCAGCGTCAGCGCCGATACCCTGGCCGCCGCCACCGGCAGCGACGCCACCGGCGTCAGCAACAGCGGCACCGTGTCGGCCCAGACCGTCCTGCTGCAAGGCAACTCGGCCAGCGGCCTGATGAGCTCGGTGGTCAACAACAGCGGTATCGTCGAGGCGACCGACCTGAGCATCGACGCCGGTGATATCGTCCAGGCCGGCGTGATCAAGGGCGTTGGCACGGCCGCCGCCACCACCGCCAGCCTGACCGCCGGCAAGACCATCAGCACCAGCGGCAACAGCTCGACCCGCGCCAGCACCCTGAACCTGACCGTGAAGGACGAAGGCGCATCGATCGGCTTCGAGCAAGGCGCGCTGCTGGTCGATGCCGACGTGCTCAATGCCACTTCGCAAAGCGGCAACGTGCTGGTTACCGACGTCAGTGGCGGCGTCGCCCTGGGCGAAGTCAAGGCCGGTACCCCGGCTGCCGGCGGCAGCGTGGTGATCACCGCGCAGAACGGCTCCATCACCTCGGCCGATACCAGCAAAACCAACGTCAGCGGCTACTCGGCCAAGCTGGTCGCCGACGGCGCGGTCGGCAGCGACAGCACCGCGGTCAACACCCAGGTCGGCGTACTCTCGGCCTCGACCCAGAACGGCGGCATCAACGTCAAGAACGACGGTGCGCTGATCCTCGGCGACGTGGTCGCCCGCGAGCAGATCAGCATCAACGGCCAGTCCTCGGTGTCCGGCGCGGTGGACAACAGCGGCTCGATCACCTTGAGCAACGGCAGCACCGGCACCAGGAACGTCAAGGTCCAGGCCAGCGAAGGGGTGATCCTCACCGGTACCGTCTCGGCCACCAGTGGCCTGAGCGTGACGTCCGACACCGGCAGCATCCTCGCCGCCCAGGCCGGCACCTCGCTGGTTGGCCGCACCATCGACCTGTCCGCCGGTGGCGAGATCGGTGACGCCGCCCAGGCCCTGAGCACCCAAAGCAACACGCTCAACGCAGCGGCCGGCAACGGTGGCGTGTACCTGAGCGAAAGCAACGGCCTGAGCGTCGGCACCATCACTGCCGCAGGCACCGGCAACAACGTCGTGCTCAATGCCACCCAGGGCAACCTGACCGTAGGCAGCATCAGCGCTGCCGGTGCCTCGGTAACCCTGAACGCCGGCAACGGCAGCATCGTCTCCGCCAGCGGCTCGACCACCAACGTCAGCGCCAAGGACCTCACCGCATCGAGCAAATCCGGCATCGGTACCTCGGCCAAGAAGCTGGGCACCAGCGTCGATACCCTGACCGCCACCACCACGGCGGCCCAGGCCGGCGTCTACGCCAACAACGACAAGGCCCTGAGCGCGCTGTCGGTGACCACTCCGAACGGCGATACCAACGTGGCCTTCACCGGCGGTTCGCTGGTGTACAGCCGCACCCTCGGTACCCTGACCCTGAACCGTACCCAGGCGCTGGACCTGTCCTTCGCCAACACCGCCGCCGGCCTCAAGCTCAACGGCATCGACGCCGGTGCCGACAGCAAGGTGTCCCTGACCGCCGCCGGTGATATCACCCAGGGCAGCGGCAGCCTGGTCGGCAAGGATGTGGTCATCGACGCTTCCGGCAGTGTCGGTGCCGATGGGGCCGCCCTGGCCACCCAGGCCAGCAGCCTGAACCTGACCAGCCGCAACGGCACCGTCAACGTCGCCAACAGCTCCAGCGACTTGACCCTGACCGCCAAGGCCAACGCCACCAACGGTGCGATCACCGCGACCCAGACCGGCAACCTCGCGGTCAACTCGGTCATCGCCAAGAAAGCCGTGCAACTCAGCGCCGGCGGCGCCGTGACCACTGCGACCGACGCCGTGGGCACGCCGATCTCGGCGGGTTCGCTGACCGTCACCGGCGCCTCCATCGGCACCGGCAGCAAGGCCCTGTCCAGCCAGGTGGCTGGCGGCGCCGTGAACCTGACCGCCACCGGCGGCGACGTGAACTTCGCCAACAGCGGTGCCATCAGCCTGCTGGACGTGCTCGCTACCAATGGCAAGATCGCCTTCCAGAACGCCGGCGACACCGTGGTCGGCCAACTGCAGGCCAGCGGCACCATCGACTTCAAGGTCACCGGCAACGTCACCGACGGCAACGGCAGTGCCGCCAACTTCATCACCAGCGGCCTGACCGCGGCGGTGAAATCCTTCGGTACCAGCGGCGACGCCCTGGAAATCCAGGTCGATAACCTGGTGATCGACGCCGCCAACGGCGGTATCTACGCACGCCAGAGCAACGGCAACCTGCTGTCCCTGGTCCAGGTCACCAGCGGCGGCACCGGCAGCAACATCCAGATCGACGCCGACGGCAGCATCAAGCTGGGCAACGTCGATGCTGGCGGCAACAACGTCAAGATCGCTGCCGGTGGCAGCATCGAGGACGGTCGCACCGACCGCAGCAAGGCCAACGTGGTCGCCCGCTCGCTGGATATCAGCGCGCCGAACGGCATCGGCCAGCAGGGCGACCTCGCCCTGGACGTCAGCTTCCTGTCTGCCGCCGGCGGCAACGCGGGCGTCACCGCGACCAACGCCGGCGCCGTGGCCGTGGATGCCTCTTCCTTGACCGGCAAGGGCGCCAGCGCGATCAATATCGTCGCCACCGCCATCACCATCCTCGACAACAACGGCGGCACCATCACCATGGATGGCGGCTCGCTGGTACTGAAGGCGACCTCGGGCAACATCGTCTTCCTCAACCAGAACGACACCATCTACCTGCCGGGTGGCGGCAGCATCAGCCTGATCGCCACCTCCAAGGCCAGCTCCCAGGTTCCGGGCTATGACGGCGTGATCATCGCCGGCAACCTGAAGACCGACGGTGGCAACATCACCCTGCAGGCGCAGTCGAACATCACCATCGGCATGCTCGACGCCGGCAGCACCGGCAACGTTACCGTGGCCTCGGCCGGCGGCGTGATCCTCGATGGCAACGGTAGCGCGCAGAACATCCGCGGCAACCGTGTCAGCCTGACCGCCAGCACCCCGAGCGAGCACACCGCCGAGCTGACCCGCGACACCGCCATCGCCGAATACTCGGCGCGCGATGCCGAAGCCGCGGCCAAGCTGCTGCAACTGAACATCCTGATCCAGCAACTGAAGGACTACGAGGCGCTGGTCAACTCGGCGGCCCTGCAGAACAGCCTGGCCGAGCTGACCCAGCGTCTGTCCGAGATCAACGCCAATGCCCAGGCCGCCAAGGTCGACAGCATGTCGGCCACCGCCGATGCGCTGAACACCGCGCTGAACGCCGCCACCGTGGTGCGCAACGCCGCCGCGGTGATCGCCGGTGCCGCCCAGGCCATCCCGTTCTCCGGTGACGCCGGTGCCGACGCGGCCTTCGCCGTGGTCGACCTGGTGATGTCCGCCGCATCCCTGGCGCTGGACAGCTACGAGCGCTACAGCCTGGCACCGCAGCAAGACCTGCTGGTGGAGCTGAACAACACCCTGGACGTGGCCAACGCCGCGGTCTACACCGCAGCCACCAACCTGGCGACCACCACCCAGATCCGCGACACCACCGCGACCTCCAAGGCCACCGCGGACCTTGCCGTGTTCAAGGCCAACACCGCCCGCGACGCCGCCCTCCAGGTGCGCAAGCAGGCCGTGGCCGCCTATGACCTGAACCAGCAGATCGACAGCTCCGCCGACAAGCCGCTGGGCATCACCGCCAACCGCCTGGACATCAACAACGGCGGGGTGATCGACTCCAGCCTGTACCTGAACTCCACCGGCAGCCTGGGGCTGGGTGACATCACCGTCGCCGCCGGCGAGAAGATCGTCGCCGAAGCCACCGGCAACGTCGGCGTGGTGGGCAACGTCAACAGCGACACCTCCATCAGCCTGAAAGCCGGCCAGGCCATCCTCGGCCAGGGCGGCGTGCTGGTCACTCCGGACCTGAAAATGGTCGCCGGCAACGGCATCGGTGCCCTGCAGGCGGTCAACACCCAGGTCGACCGCGTTGCAGCGGACGCCGGCAACGGCGGCGTGGCCATCGTCAACGCCAATGGCGGCGCGCTGCTGACCATCGGTACCCAGGGCGCGGTCAAGGGCATCAGCGGTGCGGGCGACATCAGCGTCAGTACCGATGGTTCGCTGAAGATCGAGCAACTGGTGAAGGACAGCACCCACACCCATACCGTGAGCCTGACCGCCACCAACGGCGCGATCGTCGATGGCAACACCGTCGAGCGCAATGTCCAGGGCGGTACCCTGGTGGCCAGGGCCGCTGGCAATATCGACCTCGACAGCGAAGTCGATACCCTCGACGTCCAGGTCACCAACGCCGGCACGATCACCCTGCGTGAAGCCAACGGCGTGACCGCGCGCAACCTGAACACCGCCGCCGGCAACATCGACCTCAAGGCCGGTGGTGCGGTAGTGGTGGGCAGCCTCGACGCCGGTGCCGGCACTGGCACCATCGACCTGCACGCCGATGGCGCGGTCTCCGATGACCAGGACAACAACACCCTGATCGTCGCCGACACCCTGAACGTCAACGCGGCGGGCAGCGTCGGTGCGGTCGGCAGCGACAGCAACCGTCACCTGGACCTCAAGGTCAACACCGTCAATGTCACCGCCAGCGGCGAGGTCAACCTGGCCGAAGTCGACGACCTGAAGATCGGCACCCTGGAAACCGAGCAGGGCAATGTCACCGTCACCACCGGTGGCGCGCTGAACGTCGGCCGTATCAGCACCGCCAGTGACACCGTGACCCTGGTTGCCGGTGACCGCATCAGCAACGCCAGCACTGGCGACGACAGCAACATCGACGCCGGCAACCTGTCCCTGTCGGCCGTCAACGGCATCGGCACCGACAAGGCCCTGAACGTCAAGGTCGACAGGCTGGTGGCGCAAACCGCCGTCGGCGGCGTCAAGGTCAAGGACCTGGACGGCGACCTGGTCATCGGCGGCGTGGTCCCGAACCTGGGCAACCAGCAGATCTTCGGGGTCAACACCAACGGTGGCGATATCGAGGTCGGCACCACCGGCAACCTCACCGTCAACGAAGGCGTGGCCAACACTGCGGCGGGCTCCCTTACGCTGGAGGCGGGCGGCGATGTCCGGCAGAACACCAGCCTGATGACCGCCAACGGCAACCTGTCGGTCACCGCCGGTGGCGACATCGAGATGCTCTCCGGCACCTCGGCCAACTCCCTGAGCAGCGGTGACATCACCTACCACGCCGGCGGCAACGCCAACCTGGAACGCCTGACCACCGTTACCGGCAACATCGACCTGAAGGCCGGGCAGGGCAACCTGACCCAGCACAGGCTGGTGCAGACCGGCGCAGGCAATATCAGCGCCCATGCCGGCGGCAACCTGGTCACCGAGCGCGAGGTGGTGGTCAATGGCACCGGCGATATCCAGCTCACTGCCCTGGGCAGCCTGACCCAGCAGGAACTGGTGCACACCATCGACGGCGATATCCGCATCGGCGCAGAAGGTGACGTCACCTCCCTGGCGAGCACCAACGTGTCCGGGACCGGCGACATCACCTTCGTCAGCCACGGCAACCTCAGCCTGCAGCAGGTCGACACCGGCAGCGGCAAGATCGACCTGAGTGCAAGCGGCAACCTGGTGCAGAACGCGGCGGTCATGACCGGGCAGGGCGATATCGTCGCCAAGGCCGGTGGCAACCTGACCACCCTGGCGCCGACCGCCGTGATCGGCAATGGCGCCATCGATTACAGCGCCGGCGGCAACCTGGACCTGCAGCAAGTCAGCACATCGGCCGGCAATATCGGCCTCAAGGCCGGCGGCAACCTGACCCAGAACCAGCTCGTGCAGACCGGGGCAGGCAACATCACCGCCCAGGCGGATGGCAACCTGACCACCCTGGCCGACACCCGGGTTTCGGGTAGCGGCAACATCGACTACAGCGCCGGCGGTAACCTCGACCTGCAGCAAGTGACCAGCGGCGGCGGCAACATCGACCTGAAGGCGCTGGTCGGCAACCTGACCCAGCAAGCGCTGGTGCAGACTGCCAGCGGCCATGTCAACGCCTCGGCCGGCCGCGACCTGATCATGAACCTCGGTGCCCAGACCCTGGTCAACGGCCAGGGCGACGTGACCTACGGTGCCGGCGGCAACCTGCTGATCGACGAAATCGTCGCTGCCAATGGCAACGCGACCCTGAGCGCCGGCAGCGGTGATATCCAGGTCCAGGGCACTGCGGCACGCAATGTTACCGCCCGTCAGCTGACCGCCAATGCCGGGACCGATATCGGTAGCAACGGCGCCCTGCGTACCGAGGTCGATAGCCTGGTGGCCAAGGCCGACAATGGTTCGATCATCATCGACGAAGCCAACGCCGTCACCCTCGACGCGGTCACTGCGGCCAATGGCCTGGTAGCGGTCAGCGCCGGTGACATCACCGTCAAGCAACTGCAGGGCGACAGCATCTCGCTGGATTCCACCGGCAAGGTGGTCACTGCAAGTGGCGGCCTGGTCAAGGGTGGCAGCCTCAACGTCACGGCCGAGACCGGGGTCAATCTGCATACCGCGGTGGACAGCGCTTCGGTACGGGTCAATGGCAGCGGCGACCTGGTGCTGACCGAAGACGACGGCATCAGCCTGACCCGCCTGGGCGCGGCTGACGGCAACGTCCGGGTCAACGCCGGTGGCGACATTGCGGTGGGCACGGTCGATGCCGGTACCCACACCGTCAGCCTGAACTCCGCCAGCGGTGCCATCGTCACCCAGGCGCAGCCGAGCTTCTTCGCTCGCCTGCTGTCCCGTGTCGCCCAGGCAACCGGGATCACCGGCGAACGCATCGAGCTCAATGCCGCCAACGGCCTGGGCAACGGTTCGCAAGGCGCCCTGCAACTGCACGGCACTACCGTCGCGGCCAGCACCACCAGCGGCGACGTCAACCTGGCGCAGAGCCAGGCCGTGACCCTGGAGCAGGTTCGTACCGGCAATGGCAATGTTTCGGTCGATGTGGCCGATGGCAATGCCACCCTGGGTTCGGTAAGCGGCACGGGCTCGGTCAACCTGACCGCCGAAAATGGCGCCCTGGTCGATGACGGCAACGCCAGCACCCGCGTCCAGGGCAATGCCCTGAACCTGACGGCGGGCAACGGCATCGCCGTGCAGACCCAGGGCAACAGCGTCAATGCCCAGGTCACTGGCAATGGCAATATCGCCATCGACGAAGCCGACGGCCTGAACCGCCTGACGGTCAACAGCGCCAATGGCGACGTCTCGGTAACCAGCCGTGGCGGCAACCTTGCTGTCGATGTGGTCAATGCCAATGGCCACGCGGTCAACCTCAATGCCACCACCGGCGCGATCCTCGACGCCAATGGCAACGCGGTGAGCAACGTCAACGCGCAAAGCGCCAACCTGGTCGCCGCCAATGGCGTCGGTCAGGCCGGCAATGCCTTCGACGTCAACGTGCAGACCCTGGCCGGCAACGGTGGCAACGGCGGTGCCAACCTGAACAGCACCTCCACCTCGGCGCTGAACCTGGCCTCGCTGTCCACTGCCCAGGGCAACATCGCCCTGGCCACTGCCGGCGACCTCAACGTCAATGGCGCGGTGCGCAACAGCGGGGCGGGCAACATTGCCCTGAGCGGTGCCAACGTCAACCAGAATGCCAATATCAGCACCAGTGGCCGGGGCAACGTCAGCGTCACCGGTTCCGGCGACGTGGTCATGGCCACCAACAGCACCACCAGCACCGATACCGGTACCGTCAGCTACCAGGGCGGCAAGACCATCAAGGTGGCGTCGATCCAGACCGCCAACAACATGGGTGGCGGCAAGGTGGTGTTCGTCGCACCGCAGGTACTCGACAACATGCCGGGCGTGGCCAACGTGCGTGCGTGGCAGGTGTCGATCACCGCGGACAACGGCAATGCCGCGCTGATCCAGGAACTGATGGGCGACGTCAACGACTCGTCGCAGGTCGATCTGGGCAGCCGCGTCATCGGTGGCAGCCTGGCCGAAAGCCGTCGCTTCATGGAAGCGCTGCTGCAGCCGGCGATCGTGCAGCAGACTGGCGCGGAGAAAATGTTCGACGCAGGCCTGCTGACCAGCCAGCAGATCGCGCCGTACAACGGCTTCGTCGAAGGCGAGGATGGGGTGATGACCTACAACAAGTAAGTCGGGTCCTGTAATAAAAAAGGCCGCCGGGAGACCCGGCGGCCTTTTTTACTGATTCGGTATCCAGGGCCCGGGTACAAAATCGTCGTTCGCATTGCTTCCTTGTAGGAAATAGGCCATTTTGTGCCCTGATCTTTCGATCAACTTTCAGCCATTGGCCATCACGAGGTCAGCCATCCGAGCCCCGCTATATGCAATCAACGTCCCGTGAGGTCGCTTCGGCGCCGGTACTGCAGGAATTGCGTACCCATACTGCCGAACTGCACATCGCACTGGAAAAACGCCTGCCTTTCTTCGCCGATTTCCTGGATTCCCACGCTTTCCTGCAGTTGATGCAGGCCTATCACGGTTTCTATGCCCCGCTGGAAGACGCGCTGCGCACCAGCCCGTGGTTTCCCGCCGATTTCGATCTGCAACCGCGCCTGAAATCCGCCATCCTGCAGGATGATCTGCGGGCCCTGGGCCTGTCTGCCGAGGCCATCGAGGGGCTGCCGCGTTGCCGGGACCTGCCAGCCCTTGATTCCAGGGCGGCCTGCCTGGGCGTGCTCTATGTTGTGGAAGGGGCGACCCTGGGCGGCCAGGTGCTGCGCCGGCACATCCACGCGCACCTGGGCCTGGACGCCCGAAACGGTGCGGCCTTTCTCGATGTCTATGGTGAAGATACCGGCCGCCGCTGGCGTGCCTTTCTTCATTATCTGTGCTCGCAGCCATTGAGCGGCCAAGAGCGCGCCGCCACGGTGCGTGCGGCGCAGGATACATTTCGCTGTTTCGAACACTGGCTGCAAGGCCGGGAGGTACTGCTATGACCCCAGAAGAACAGGATGCCTTCGAAACGCTGTTGGCCAATTGCGCCGATGAACCCATCCGTTTTCCCGGTGCCATCCAGCCCCACGGCCTGCTGCTGACCCTGAGCGAGCCGGGGCTGGAGATCCTCCAGGTCAGCGCCAACGTCGAGACCCTGCTCGGTCGTACGCCGCAGTCGCTGCTGGGCCAGCCCGTCGAAGGCCTGCTGGGCCAGGCCCAGGCCGCCGCCTTGCAGCACAGCGTGCAACAGCCGCTGCTGTCCAATGATTCGCCACTGACCGTCGCGCTCAACGGCATGACCTTCGATGGCCTGCTGCACCGTCACGACGGTGTACTGATCTTCGAACTGGAAGTGCATGCCGGGCACTACCAGCCCGGCAGCATCGCCGGCAACCTGACCAACCTGGGCCGCATGCTCCAGCGCCTGCAGGGCGCAGCCTCCCTGCAGGCGCTGTACGAGGTCAGCGTCCGCGAGATCCAGGCCCTGACCGGCTACGACCGGGTGCTGATCTACCGCTTCGAAGAGGAAGGCCATGGCCAGGTGATCGCCGAGGCCTCCGGCCCGTCCATGGAAGTCTTCAACGGCCTGTTCTTCCCCGCCTCGGACATCCCCCGGCAGGCCCGCGAGCTGTACCGCAAGAACTGGCTGCGGATCATTCCGGATGCCGGCTACCAGGCTGTCCCGCTGGTGCCGGCGCTGCGGCCCGACACCGGCGAGCCCCTGGATCTCGGCTTTGCCAACCTGCGCAGCGTGTCGCCGATCCACTGCCAGTACATGAAGAACATGGGCGTGCTCTCGTCCATGAGCATTTCCCTGCTCAAGGACGGCGAGCTGTGGGGCCTGATCAGTTGTGGCAATCGCCAGCCGCTGCACGTGCCCCATGAACTGCGCATGGCCTGCCAGTCCATCGGCCAGGTGCTGTCGCTGCAGATCAGTGCCATGGAGGCGCTGGAAGTCAGCCGCCAGCGTGAAGAAAAGATCGAAGCGCTGGGGCTGCTCAACCAGGCCATGATCGACTCGCCGCAGAATGTGTTCGACGGCCTGGCCGGCCAGCCCGAGGTGCTGATGAACCTGACCGATGCCGCCGGCATCGCGATCATCGAGGACAAGCAACTGCACCGCTATGGCAATTGCCCGGAGCCCGACGAGATCCGCGCCTTGCACAAGTGGCTGCAGCAGGGCGGCCAGGCGGTTTTCGCCAGCCACAATCTGTCTGCGGTCTATCCCCCGGCCGAGGCCTACCAGCATGTCGCCAGCGGCTTACTCGCCATGAGCCTGCCCAAGCCGGTGGATAACGGCGTGCTGTGGTTCCGCCCGGAAGTAAAAGAAACCATCAACTGGAGCGGCGACCCGAAGAAGCCGCTGGACCTGGAAAATTCCGAAGCCGGCCCGCGCCTGCGCCCGCGTGCCTCGTTCGAGATCTGGAAGGTGGAAATGGCCGGGATCTCACGCAAGTGGAGCCATGGCGACCTGTACGCTGCCAACGACCTGCGCCGCTCCGCGCTGGAAAACGACCTGGCCCGCCAGGTACGCCGTGAACAGCAGGCGGTGCGCACCCGCGACGACCTGGTGGCGGTGGTTTCCCATGACCTGCGCAATCCGATGACGGTCATTTCCATGCTCTGCGGCATGATGCAGAAGAGTTTCAGCTCCGACGGCCCGCATGCCTCGCGGCGCATTGCCACGGCCATCGAGACCATGCAGCAGGCGGCCGGGCGCATGAGCACGCTGCTGGACGACCTGCTCGATACCTCGAAGATCGACGCCGGACGCTACACCATCTCGCCCAAGACCCTGGACGTCGGCCAGATCTTCGAGGAAACCCAGGCGCTGCTCATGCCGCTGGCGTTGAACAAGAACATCAGCATCGCCTTCGAAAGCGAGCCGGAACTGAAGATCCACGCCGACCCGGAGCGGTTGTTCCAGGTGCTCTCCAACCTGGTGGGCAACGCCATCAAGTTCACCCCGCGCCTGGGCACGGTGGGCGTACATGCGGCGCTGGGCGGCAACGAGATTGTGTTTACGGTCAAGGACGACGGCGAAGGCATCCCGGCCGAACAATTGCCCCATGTTTTCGAGCGCTACTGGACGATGAAGGAGGGCAACCCCAACGGTACCGGGCTTGGGCTGTATATCACCCAGGGCATCGTCGAAGCCCATGGCGGGCGGATCGAGGCTCGCAGTGAAGTGGGCAAGGGCACCGAGTTCAGGTTCACCATGCCAATGGGGGATTGATCCTTTCAGGATCTTGTCGCTGTATCTGCACCGTTGTTCGATCTGATATGGGGAAGTGCTTCGTGTGTGCGGCTTGTCTCGCGAGATTATCCGTTCGGTGTGGTGCGGCTGACGACCCGTTCCGCCTTTACGGCGGCTTACTTTTTTCTTGGAAAAAGTAAGCAAAACCGCTTGCTCCTACATCCGGCCCTACGCTTCGCTCCGGGTCCCCTCCTTCCGGTGCCTTCCAGGGGCGCGCGGCCTACGATTTGCTACGCAAATCTACATCTCGCGCCTTCGGCTGCGCCGAAGGGTGCTGCGCACCAGCCCCTTCCAGACACCTCCACTCGGCCTCCTGACGTCGCGAGTTACGGGTGGCGCCTGCATTGACCCATCTTCGAAATCGAAAACTGCATCGACAGATCGATTCCTGGATTCAAGTTTCTGGTTTGGCTTTTGCTCTTGCTCCTCGTGCGCGTCAGTTCAAACGCCGCCAATTGCGACTTCAGGAGGCCGAGTGGAGGTGCCTGTAGGGGCCAGGTGCGCAGCACCCTTCGGCGTTAGCCGAAGACGCGAGATGTAGATTTGCGCAGCAAATCGTAGGCCGCGATGGCCCCGGAAGGTGCCGGAGGGAGGGAACCCGGAGCGAAGCGCAGGGCCGCATGTAGGAGCCAGCGGTTTTGCCTACTTTTTCCAAGAAAAAAGTAGGCCGCCGTAAAGGCGGAAGGGGCCGTCAGCCGCACCACATCGAACGGATAATCTCGCGCTAGGCAGTCTTGTGAGACGGACTCACCCCTGGTAATGACTCGGCAGATGCCCGACGACCCGCTTGAAGGTCTGCGAGAACGCACTCGGGCTCTGGTAACCATGCTCCAGCGCCACTTCCAGCACAGAGGCGCCGCTGCCCAGGCGCTGCATGGCCAGTACCATGCGCACGCGGGTGCGCCAGTCGCCGAAGCTGGTTCCGAGCTCGCGCTGGAACAGGCGGGCAAGGGTCCGGCTGCTCATGTTCAATTGCCGGGCCCATTCCTCCAGCCCGGCTTCGCTCGCCGGACGGGCGATCACCTGGTTGCACAGGCGCTGCAGGCGCGGGTCGGCGGGCATTGCCAGATGCAGGGCGACGGCCTGCGCACCGTGCATTTCCACCAGCAGCAGCTCATGGATGCACTGCCGGCGGTGTGGGTTGTCGGCTTGCGAAGGCAGGCCGCTGGCGGCCACCAGCAACTCGCGCATCAACGGCGTGACGCTGATCAACTGGCACTGCTCACCGCCCCATGGCCAGGTCGAGGCGGGCATGAACAGGGTGCGCATGCTGACCTGGCCAAGCATGCGGATCTGGTGCTCGATGCCCGGCGGCACCCACAGTGCATGGCCGGCCGGTAGCACCCAGTGCGTACCCGCCGCACCCACCAGCATGACCCCGCTGATACCGTGGATCAGCTGCGCCTGGGCATGGCAGTGGGGCAGGATCTCTTCGCCATCCCGGTGATCGAAGGCCAGTGCTTCCAGGGCCAGGGCGCAGGTCATGGGACTCCTTGCTGGAAAGGGTGGTGGACAGGCCATTGTAGGCTGTCCAACCGAACGGTTATTTCTATTTATTGCACAAAAAGCCGTTGAACAGCAGGGATCACTGGCTTTACGACTTTTTGCGCAATAAACGAAATTTTCTCTCCTTCGGTCGCTCGGCGTGGAACGATCCGGGGCCGGCGTGCTTCATATTGATGGATGAACGAAACACGGCCGGGCCTCTACAGGATGAAAACAAGCCACGGCAACCCTTTGGACGGTTGCACGACGCTTTCGCCAGGCTTTATCGACAATGGCGGCATCATGAGTGATCTATTGCAGACGCTGGATTGGCGAAGCTCGCCGCTGGGTCCTCCGCACGCCTGGTCGGCGGGGCTGCAAGCGACCATGAGCCTGATGCTCCCGGCCAAGGCGCAGATCGTGCTGTTCTGGGGGCCGCAGTACGTGGCCCTGTATAACGAAGCCTACGTGCCGACCATCGGTGCCAAGCATCCCCACGCCCTTGGCCGCCCTGCCATCGAACACTGGAGCGAGCTATGGGACGACCTCGAGCCGCTGTTGCGCGGCGTGCGCGAAACCGGCCAGACCTTCTCCGCCACCGACCGGCCGTTCTATATCGAACGCAGCGGCTTCGGCGAGACGGCCTGGTTCGATGTGTCCTATTCGGCAGTGCGCGAGAGTGACGGCAGCGTGGGCGGGGTGTTGTGCATCGTCACCGAGACCACCCGGCGCGTGCAGTTCCAGCGGCGCCAGGCTTTTCTCCTGGAGCTCGGCGAGGCGCTGCGCGGGCTCGACGACGCCGAGGCGATCCGCGACCATGCGACCCGCCGTTTGCAGCAGGAACTGGACGCCTCCTGCGTGTGCTTCGACGAGGACCCCGCGCGCTTTTCCGTGCCGGCCAGCCTGCAGGTGCCGGTGCTGCGGGCGGGTGAACTGCAGGCCATGCTCAGTGTGGAGTTCGCCCGGCCCCGGGTACTGTGCGAGGACGAATGCCTGCTGGTAGAGGAGTGTGCCCGGCAGACCTGGGACGCCATGAGCCATGCCCGCGCGCAACGCGACCTGCAGGCGGCCTTCGCCGAGATGAAGGCGCTCAATGAAAGCCTGGAGGAGCGGGTCGGCGCCATCCTTGCCGAGCGTGAGGCGGCCATCGTCGAGCTGCATGAAGCGCGCAAGATGGAGATGGTCGGCCAGCTCAGCGGCGGTATCGCTCACGATTTCAACAATATGCTCACGCCGATCATTGCCTCGCTGGAGTTGATCCAGCGCCGCCCCGATGACCTGCAACGCACCGCGCGCCTGACCCAGGGCGCATTGCAGGCGGCGGAGCGGGCGCGCAACCTGGTGGGGCGCCTGCTCAGCTTCGCCCGGCGCCAGACCCTGACCCCGCAGACCGTGGCGCTGGCAAGCCTGGTGGCGGAGATGCACGAGCTGATTGCCCACTCCCTGGGGCCGACCATACAGTTCGAGGTCGAGGTCGACGAATACCTGCCGACCGTGGTGGTCGATCCGCATCAACTGGAACTGGCGTTGCTCAATCTGGTGGTCAATGCCCGGGATGCCATGGAACAGGGGGGGCGCCTGCGGATTTCCGCCGGTCCGGGCGAACCGCCGGAGGGCGTACGCGGGCAACAGTTGTGGCTCAAGGTCAGCGACAGCGGCTGTGGCATGAGTGCGGATGTGCTGCGCCGCTGCGCCGAGCCGTTTTTCTCCACCAAGGGCGTAGGCCGCGGGACCGGGTTGGGCCTGTCCATGGTCCAGGGGCTGGCCGGGCAATCCGGTGGCGGCATGGAGGTCCGCTCCTGGCCGGGGCGTGGTACCGAAGTGACGCTTTGGCTGCCGGTGGGATCGGTGGAGCAGGAGGGGCAGGACGAGTTCGGTGACGCGGTGCCCATGGCCCGGCACCTGAACCGTGTGCTGCTGGTGGATGACGAGGAAATGGTCCGCAACGCCACGGCATTGCAACTGCGCGATCTCGGCTACAAGGTCACCGAAGCCGACGGCCCGGCCCAGGCGCGGCGCCTGATCGAGGCGGGGCTGGAGCTGGATATCCTGGTGACCGACCAGATCATGGCCGATGAAACCGGCAGCCGCTTCGCCCACGACCTGCGCCAATGGCGGGCGGACCTGCCGGTGTTGATCATCACCGGCTACGCCAACCTGCCACCCCAGGCATTGCTTGAGTTCGAAGTGTTGCGCAAGCCGTTCCGGCGGCTGGAACTGGCCAGGAGCATGGCCCGTTTACTGGGCAGTAGCTGATGTCCTGACGGGTCACGCCCGGTTCAAACAATCTGAACACCTGCCGAACGCTTCCTGTCCCAACCTTTATCGACCCGAACGATAAAGGAGGCAGTACATGTCCAGCACCGTAGGCGACTTTCTCGTGGAACGGCTCAGCCAGTGGGGCGTGAAGCGCATCTTCGGTTACCCCGGCGATGGCATCAACGGCGTGTTCGGGGCGCTGCGGCGCTCCGGCAAGATCGAGTTCGTGCAGTGCCGCCACGAGGAAATGGCCGCCTTCATGGCCAGTGCCCACGCCAAGTTCACCGGGGAGCTGGGGGTGTGCATCGCCACCTCGGGGCCCGGCGCATCGCACCTTGTCACCGGGCTGTATGACGCGCGCCTGGACCACATGCCGGTCCTCGCCATCTGCGGCCAGCAGGCCCGTACCGCGCTGGGCGGGCATTACCAGCAGGAAGTCGACCTGGTGTCGCTGTTCAAGGATGTGGCCGGGGCGTTCGTCCAGCAGGCTTCGGCGCCGTCCCAGGTGCGCCATCTGCTGGATCGTGCGGTGCGCACCGCAGTGGGCGAGCGCAAGGTGACGGCGCTGATCCTGCCCAACGACCTGCAGGAACTGCCCTACGAAGAGCCGGCCCGCGCCCACGGCACCCTACATTCCGGCCTTGGCTACCGTCGGCCGCGGGTCCTGCCGCGGGAAGACGACCTGGCGGCTGCGGCGAAGCTGCTTAACGAGGGAAGCAAGGTGGCCATCCTGGTCGGCGCCGGTGCCCTGGGGGCCAGCGAGCAGGTCAGGCAACTGGCCGACAAGCTCGGTGCAGGGGTCGCCAAGGCGTTGCTGGGCAAGGCGGTCCTGTCCGATGACCTGCCTTGGGTCACCGGTTGCATCGGTTTGCTCGGCACCGAGCCGAGCCTGAAGCTGATGAACGAATGCGACACCTTGCTGATGATCGGGTCGGGCTTCCCCTATGCCGAATTCCTGCCCAAGGAAGGCCAGGCCCGGGGCGTGCAGATCGATATCGAGCCGAACATGCTCGGCCTGCGCTACCCGATGGAAATCAACCTGGTGGGCGATGCTGCCGACACCCTCGATGCGCTGCTGCCGCTGATCGAGCAGAAGGGCGAACGGCGCTGGCGCAAGAAGATCGAGGGCTGGCGCAAGGCCTGGGACAGCAAGCTGGAGAAGCGCGCGCTGAGCAAGGCCGACCCGGTCAATCCACAGCGCGTGGTGTATGAGCTTTCGCCGCGCCTGCCGGATCACTCGATCATCACCAGCGACTCCGGCTCCTGCGCCAACTGGTTCGCCCGCGACCTGCGGATTCGTCCGGGCATGCGCTGCTCGCTGTCCGGCGGGCTGGCCTCGATGGGCGCGGCGGTGCCTTACGCCATTGCCGCCAAGTTCGCCCATCCGCAGCAGACGGTGGTGGCGCTGGTGGGAGACGGCGCGATGCAGATGAACAACCTCGCCGAGCTGATCACGGTCGCCAAGTACTGGCGCCAGTGGGGCAACGGGCGCTGGATCTGCGCCGTGTTCAATAACCAGGACCTGAACCAGGTAACCTGGGAGCAGCGGGTGATGGAGGGTGATCCGAAGTACGTGGCGAGCCAGGCGATACCGGATGTGCCGTATCACCTGTTCGCCATTTCCATTGGCTTGAAAGGTATCTGCGTCGAGCGCGAGGAAGACGTGGCCCCGGCCTGGGAGCAGGCGCTGGCCAGCGATGTGCCGGTGCTCATCGAGTTTCGCACCGACCCGGATGTTCCGCCGTTGCCGCCGCACATCAACCTCAAGCAGGCCCGGCAGTTCGCCGGGGCGCTGTTGCAGGGTGATCCGGATGGCGTGGGGGTGATCCGGCAGACGGCGAGGCAGCTGGTGAGCAGTGTCTTGCCGAAGAAGTAAGTTGGATTTGCAGGGCCCCATCGCTGGCAAGCCAGCTCCCACAGGTTCAGCGGTGCACGCAATACCTGTGGGAGCTGGCTTGCCAGCGATGGGGCCCTGAAGATCAGACCAGACCCTCCCGACTGAACACCCCATCCACCAGCCGCAACACCCCCAGCGGATTCCCATCCCTCAGCGCTTCCGGCAACAAGGCATCCGGATAATTCTGGAAGCACACCGGCCGCAGGAAGCGCTCGATCGCCAGCGTGCCCACCGACGTTCCGCGGCTATCGGAGGTCGCCGGATAGGGCCCACCATGGACCATGGCATCGCAGACTTCGACCCCGGTCGGATAGCCATTGACCAGTACCCGCCCGACCTTTTCCTGCAACAGTTCACCCAGCCAGGCATGGGCCAGCAGCTCGTCCGGCTCGCCGATCAGTGTCGCCGTCAATTGCCCGCGCAGCGCCTGGATTGCCGCGCGCAGTTGCGCCGTGTCCTCGACTTCGATCACCACGGTTGCCGGCCCGAATACTTCTTCCTGCAGCAGTTCATCGCCCTCCAGCAACAGCCGCACATCCGCCGCGAACAGCTGCGGCTGCGCTTGCCCGTCGCCCTGCGCGGCCCCGGCCAGATGACGCACGCCGGGATGCCCGTGCAAATGCTCCAGCCCCTTGCAATAGCTGGCCAGGGTGCCGCGATTGAGCATGGTTTGCGCCGGCTGTTCGGCCATCTGCCCCTTTAGCTGCTCGACGAACCCAGTGAACTGCGCCGAGCGCAGGCCGATGATCAGTCCCGGATTGGTACAGAACTGCCCACAGCCCAGGGTCACCGAGGCCGCCAGTTCCCGAGCGATGGTGTCGCCGCGGGTGCGCAGCGCGTGCGGCAACAGGATCACCGGGTTAATGCTGGACATCTCGGCGAACACCGGGATCGGCTGTGGCCGTTCGGCGGCCAGGCGGCACAGGGCGTTGCCGCCGCGCAGCGAGCCGGTGAAGCCCACGGCCTGGATCGCCGCGTGCTTGACCAGCCATTCGCCAACCCCACCGCCGTAGACCATGTTGAAGACACCGGCCGGCATGCCGGTGCGCTCCGCCGCGCGGAGGATGGCATCGGCCACCGCTTCGGCGGTGGCCATATGGCCGCTGTGGGCCTTGACCACCACCGGGCATCCCGCCGCCAGCGCCGCGGCGGTATCGCCGCCGGCGGTAGAGAAGGCCAGGGGGAAGTTGCTGGCACCGAACACGGCAACCGGGCCGATGCCGATGCGCATCTGCCGCAGGTCCACGCGCGGCAGCGGCTGGCGATCGGGCAGGGCGCGGTCGATCCGCGCACCGAGGAAATCACCGCGGCGCAGCACCTTGGCGAACAGGCGCATCTGCCCGCTGGTACGTCCGCGCTCGCCCTGGATACGTGCGGCGGGCAGGGCGGTTTCGCGGCAGACCATGGCGACGAAGGCATCGCCCAGGGCGTCCAGTTCGTCGGCGATGGCATCGAGGAACTGCGCACGCCGCTCCGGCGACAGGTTGCGATAGGCCGGGAAGGCTGCCGCAGCTGCGCGCGCCGCTGCATCGACCTCCGCCTCGGTGGCCTGGCAGAACTCGCCAGGCAGGGCTTCGCCGGTGCTGGCGTCGAGGCTCTGCAGGCGGATATCGCCCTGCGCCGAGCGCTGTCCGCCAATGTAGTTGTGACCGAGGATCATGGGTTGCTCCTAAGCGGTAAAACGGAAAATCAGGTGATGGCGCCGATCTGCCACGGCACGAACTCGTTCTGTCCGTAGCCGTGCTGCTCGCTCTTGCTGCGTTGGCCCGAGGCGATCGCCAGCATCAGGCGGTAGATGTGCTCGCCGCGTTCTTCGATGGTCATGCTGCCGTCGGCGATGCCACCGCAATTCACGTCCATGTCTTCCTCCTGGGTTTCCCACAGGCGGGTATTGGTCGCCAGTTTGATCGACGGCGAGGGCGCGCAACCGTAGGCCGAGCCGCGCCCGGTGGTGAAGGCGATCAGGTTGGCGCCACCGGCAACCTGGCCGGTGGCGGAGATCGGGTCATAGCCGGGGGTGTCCATGAACACCAGGCCATGGGCGCGTACCGGTTCGGCGTATTGGTAGACATCCACCAGGTCACTGGAGCCGGCCTTGGCCACGGCGCCGAGGGACTTTTCCAGGATGGTGGTCAGGCCGCCGGCCTTGTTGCCGGCGGACGGGTTGTTGTTCAGCTCGGCGCCCATGCGCTGGCAGTAGGCCTCCCACCACTGGATGCGGGCGATGAGTTTCTCGCCCACGGCCTGGCTGACCGCACGACGGGTCAGCAGGTGCTCGGCACCATAGATTTCCGGGGTTTCCGAGAGGATCGCGGTGCCGCCGGCCGCCACCAGGCGGTCTACCGCATTGCCCAGCGCCGGGTTGGCGGTGATCCCGGAATAGCCATCGGAGCCGCCGCATTGCAGGCCGACGGTGAGGTGGCGGACGCTGACCGGTTCGCGTTGTACCGCATTGGCCTCGGCCAGCAGCGACTTGACCTGGGCGATACCGCTGGCGATGGTTTTCGAGGTGCCGCCGGTGCCCTGGATGGTGAAGGTGCGCAGGGTGTTGCAGCTTTCCAGGCCCTGGGCCGCGAGCAGGTCGGGGATCTGGTTGGTCTCGCAGCCCAGGCCGATCATCAGCACCGAGTGGAAATTAGCGTGCACCGCGTAGCCGCCCAGGGTGCGCTGGAGCATCGCCAGGGCTTCGCCACCCGGGTCCACGGCGCAACCGACGCCGTGGGTCAGGGCGACCACGCCATCGACATTGGGGTAGTCGGCCAGCGCCTCGGGATGGATGTCGCGGCGGAAATGGTCGGCGATGGCCCGGGCCACGGTGGCCGAACAGTTCACCGACGTCAGGATGCCGATGTAGTTGCGCGTGGCGACCCGCCCATCGGCGCGGACGATACCCATGAAGCTGTCCTCGACGGGCGTCTGCACGCCCTTGGCATCGACGCCGAACGCATAGTCGCGGCTGAAGTCGCCCATGGCCAGGTTATGCACGTGGACATGCTGGCCGACGCCGATGGCCTGGCTGGCAAAGCCGATGATCTGCCCGTAGCGGCGCAGCGGCTCGCCCACGGCGATGTCCCGGGCGGCGATCTTGTGCCCGGCCGGCACCGGCTCGCGCACGCGGATGCCTTCGGGCAGTTCCAGGCCTTCGGTCAGCGGCTGGCGGGCGATCAGCACATCGTCCAGCGGATTGAGCCGGATCACGGCCAGAGCAGCGCGTTCACTGCCTGTTGTTGTAATCAGTTGCATGACGGTTTACCTCGGATAACGGTGTGGGCTCAGGCCAGCCCACGCTCGCGATAGTCGATCAGGCCGGAGAACAGCATCAGGCCGAAGGCCATGACCACGAAGAAGATCAGAGCCAGGAAATAGGAGCCGGTGAACTGTACGATCAGGCCGATCAGGATCGGCACGATCACCCCGACCATGTTGCCGCAGAAGTTCATGCTGCCACCCAGCACGCCGGCCTTGGACTTGCCGCCGAGAATGGCCGGCAGGCACCAGTACATGCCGCACCAGCGGATGAAGAACAGCGCCACGCAGAGCAGGGCGATCACCCGCGCGGCATCCGGGGTGTAGGCCACCAGCAGGATGCATAGCGCAGCGACGGCAGCGGAGCCGGCGAACATGCTGCGCATCACGGTGTTCGGCTGGCCGCCGTTGGTCCGCCATTTATCGGCGATCCAGCCGCCGACCAGCTCGCCGACGAAGCCGCACATGAAGATCAGGAAGGTCGCCCCGCCCATGGCCTTGATATCCAGGTTGTGGCTCTGGTGCAGGTAGCTCGGCATCCAGGTCAGCAGGCCGTAGAACACGCTGTTGTAGCAGGCATAGCCGGCGAACATGCAGAGTACCGAGCGGCTTTTCAGCAGTTCCTTGAGCACCGCCTTGCGGTTGCCGCCGGACGTGCTCGCGGCGTCGTTGGCCTGGGTGATGTAGTCCAGCTCGGCCTTGTTCACCAGCGGGTGTTCGCTGGGGTGGTTACGGATGTACCACCAGGCCCAGACGCCGACCACCACGGTACCGACGCCGGCAATGATGAAGGCGATGCGCCAGGAGTCGAACCAGGTGATCAGCCCGGCGATGATGATCGCCCCGAAGGCGGTGCCCAGCGGTGCGCCGCCGTCAACCAGGGTGGCACCGCGCCCGCGTTCGTTGGGTGTCAGCCAGGAGCCGTTGAGCTTGGCCCCAGCCGGCATGATCGGCGACTCGGCCACGCCCAGGCCGACCCGGGTGATCAGCAGGGTGATCCAGTTATGGGCGAAGCCGCCGAGGGCCTGGAAAGCGCCCCAGCCGACGGTGGCGACGCCGACGATATTGCGCACCTGGAAGCGGTCCAGGAGCATGCCGCTGGGGATCTGCATCAACGCGTAGGACCAGAAGAACGCGCTGAGGATCAGGCCTTCCAGCGCCGGGGTCAGTTCGAACTCGGCGGAAATCAATGGCAGGGCCACCGACAGCGAAGCGCGGTCGATGTAGTTGATCGCCGCCAGCAACAGCAGGATCAGGAAGATGCGCCAGCGCACGTTGCTCGGACGTGTGCTGTCGGCGCCGGCGACGGCGGGCGAGGGCGCCGCCGGGAAGGGGCTGTTCTTCATGCTCATCTCACTCTTATGTTTGTTATGAAATGCCGGGTGGCGCCTCCCTGCGCCGGGTGGGTCGGGTTCAGAGGGCCTGCACGGCTCCCGGTGCCAGCGGTTCGGCGGCCTGGCCCACGGTATTGCGCAGCGGCGCGCCGAACTCGGCCAGGCTGATTTCGAACACATCGCCCGGCTCGGTCCTGACCTGGTCGGCAAAGGACAGGGTGGCGGTGCCGAAGAAATGGATATGCACGTCGCCCGGGCGCAGGAACTGCTGGTACTTGAAATGGTGGTACTCGAGGTTCTCCAGCGAGTGGCACATGTTGTCCTCGCCGCTGAGGAAAGGTTTTTCCCACAGCACCCTGTCGCCACGGCGGATCCGGCTCACGCCTTCGAGATGGCGCGGCAGTTCGCCAACCCGCAGCTCCGGGCCGTAGGCGCAATTGCGCAGTTTCGAATGGGCCAGGTACAGGTAGCTGCGGCGCTCCATCACATGGTCGGAAAACTCGTTGCCGATGGCGAAGCCCAGGCGGTAAGGCTGGCCATCATCGGCGATCACGTAAAGGCCGGCCAGTTCCGGTTCCTCGCCGGCGTCTTCGGCGAAGGCCGGGCTGCGCAATGCCTGGCCGGGGCGGACCACGGTGGAGCCGTCGCCCTTGTAGAACCACTCGGGCTGGGCGCCGACGCTGCCGGCCGCCGGACGACCGCCCTCGATGCCCCACTGGAACATGCGCGCGGTGTCGGTAAGGGCAGCGGCATCGTCGATCTTCTGCTGGTGCATCTTGTCCCGGGTCGAAGCACTGCCCAGGTGGGTCAGGCCGGTGCCGCTGACCAGGCAGTGGGCCGGATCCTCGTGGTCCAGCGGCGGCAGGACCCGGCATTCGTTCAGGGCCAGGGAATAACTTTCAGTAAAATCGTCCAGGCCCCGGGCCAGCACCTCGGCCGTAAGGCTGCGCTGGTTGCGAATCGCGGCCAAGGCCAGCTCGCGCATATGGCTGGTTGCGCGGACCGGCTGGATCAGGTCGCCCTCGACCACGCCCACGTGGCGCCGGGCGGTTGCGGTTTCGAATTGGATCAGGCGCATGGAGGCTCCGTGATTGTGTGTTCTTGTGGAGGATCGCTGGGGCCACTTTAAATTTCCCGGACGATGCTGCCTAATGACAGCTATTGACCCTGTGATAACTTTTGGTGATCCCCTGTGCTGCCGTCCCTGAGTTCCATGGCCTCGCGCCTGCGCCTGCGACAACTGCGCCTGCTGATCTGTCTCGACGAACTGGGTTCGATCCACAAGGCGGCCGACGCCATGTCGATTACCCAGCCAGGGGCGACCAAGGCCCTCAACGAGATCGAATCGACCCTCGGCGCGGTGCTGTTCGAGCGCACCAGCAAGGGCCTGGAGGCCAATGACCTTGGGCGCTGCGTGTTGCGCTACGCGCGGCTGATCAACACCGACCTGGCCCATTTGCGTGAGGAAATGCTCGGGATCATGCAGGGGCACGGCGGGCGGTTGTCGGTGGGCACCATCATGGGCGCGGTGCCGATGCTGGTCGAGGGGCTGGCGAGGCTGCGCGAGGAGCAGCCGGACCTGTCGGTGACCGTGGTCGAGGACACCAGCGACCGCCTGCTCAGCCTGCTCGACCAAGGGCGGCTGGATGTGGTGATCTGCCGGACCAGCGTCAGCCGGCGGCCGGATGCCTATGACAGCCGGGTCCGGCACCAGGAGCGACTGGTGCTGGTGGCCAACCCGGAGCACGCCCTGGCCGGTAGCGAGCAGCTCGACCTGGCGCAACTGGCGGATTCGCGCTGGGTGGTGTTCCCGGTGAACATGCCGATGCGCCTGACCCTGGAGCGGGAGTTTCGCGAAGCGGGGCTGAATTTCCCCCAGTACCCGATCGAAACTTCCTCGACCTTCACCACCTTGTCCTTGTTGCGCCAGGACCCGGGTCTGCTGGCGGTGATGCCCTGGGATGTGGCGCGGGTGGCGGTGGAGCACGGGATGCTGGTGCAGTTGCCGTTGCAATTGAGATCGCGCAGCGAGCCGTACGAGGTGGTGACGCGGCGCGGGGTGGAACTGAGCGGGCCGGGGCGGGTGCTGGTGGATATCCTGACGATTGATCGTTGACCTCGGGGGCCTCATCGCTGGCAAGCCAGCTCCCACAGGTTCTGTGTGCTCTGCCGACCCTGTGGGAGCTGGCTTGCCAGCGATGAGGCCCTTGAGAACACAGCGGATGCCATGTTAAAGACTTCCCCCCGGATCCAGGACAGCCCCATGTACTACTCCACCCTCTACCCGTCCCCCGTCGGCACCCTGCAGCTCGCCGCCAGCGACAGCCACCTGCTGGGCCTGTGGATGGTCGGCCAGAAGTACTTCGGCGGCAGTGCTCCCGGCACCCTTGAGCCAAACGACAACCTGCCGTTCTTCCAACAGGCCTGCGACTGGCTCGACCAGTACTTCGCTGGCCGGCAGCCCGCCATCGCCGACCTGCCCATGGCCCGATCGGCAGCGATTTCCGCAAGGCCGTGTGGGCCCTGCTCTGTGAAATCCCCTACGGCGGCACCACTACCTACGGCGAGATCGCCAAGGCCGTGGCCCTGCGCAGCGGCCTGGCAAGCATGTCCAGCCAGGCCGTGGGCGGGGCAGTGGGGCATAACCCGATTTCCATCATCATTCCGTGCCATCGGGTGATCGGCCGCGACGGCAGCCTGACCGGCTACGCCGGGGGCATCGAAAAGAAGATCCACCTGCTGGAGCACGAAGGTGCGTTGTCCTCGCTGTTCTACACGCCGCGCCGCGGTACGGCGCTGTAGGCGGCGAAAACTGAACCCGTGGCGGCCATGCGCTGCCGAACCAAGGACCTGCAAACGATCCGTCGAGGAGGGCTTTTCATGTCAGACACCCCTTACACCCGCCCAAGGTCTGGACCTGGGACAAGGCCAGCGGTGGCCAGTTCGCCAATATCAACCGCCCGATCGCCGGCCCGACCCACGAGCGTGAATTGCCCCGGGGCCGCCATCCGCTGCAGTTGTATTCCCTGGCCACGCCCAACGGCGTCAAGGTCGGGATCATGCTCGAAGAGCTGCTCGCCGCCGGCTTCAAGGATGCCGAGTACGACGCCTGGCTGATCCGCATCGGCGAGGGCGACCAGTTCGGCAGCGGCTTCGTCGAACTCAATCCCAACTCGAAGATCCCTGCCCTGCTGGACACCCGCCAGAACCCGCCTGTGCGCCTGTTCGAGTCGGGCTCGATCCTGCTGTACCTCGCCGACTCTTTCGGCGCCTTCATCCCCAAGGACCCGGCCAAGCGCGCCGAATGCCTGAACTGGCTGTTCTGGCAGATGAGCGGTGCCGGTTTCGTCGGTGGCGGTTTCGGGCATTTCTTCGCCTATGCGCCGGAGAAGTTCGAATACCCGATCAACCGCTACACCATGGAGGTCAAGCGCCTGCTCGACGTGCTGGACCGACAGCTGGCGGAACATCGCTATGTCGCCGGGGACGAATACAGCATCGCCGACATGGCCTGCTGGCCGTGGTTCGGCGAGATGCTGCGCAACAAGGTCTACGGCGCGGCGGAATTCCTCGATGCGCCCAGCTACCCCCATGTGCTGCGCTGGGCCAACGAGATCGCCGAGCGTCCGGCGGTAAAGCGCGGGGCACGGGTCAACCGGACCTGGGGCGACGAGTCGGAGCAGTTGCCGGAGCGGCATGCGGCGAGTGATTTCGATTGAACCCGCAATCACACACCAGCCCGTGGCAGCGGATTAGTCAGACGGCTGCCTTCAGGGTGCCAGCATCCGCCAACTTTCAGTGATCTCCCGATACCAGCGCTTCACTCGGGAGACCCTGTCGGCTTTGGGGCAAAGCGCTGCCACCAGCCAGGGCGGTCGGCTTGCTGCTGGTAGCTCTCGACGCGGTCCGCGGCGCTGCCGAGCAAGGCTTCGACACTGCTGTCGCGACTGGCGACATAGGCGTCCAGCTCTTCGACGGCGCGGCTCAATACCTCATAGCCCCCGGTAAACACCGCCGAAGTCATCTCCGTGGCACTGGCCCCGGCCAACAGGAAACGCGCCACATCCAGCCCGTTGCGTGCACCATTGGTGGCGATCAGTGGATAGTCGTCACCCATGGCCTTGCGCGTCAGCATCAGCCAGCGCGCAGTCAGGGGCAGGGCCCAGGCGCCACCGATGGCGGCACTGGTGCCCAGCAGTGGCAGACCGCTTTCGAGGTCGGGCAGGAAGCCCATGAAGCGCCCCATCATCACCACGCTGTCAGCTCCGCCGCGCCGTGCCGCCTGGGCCAGGCCGACCACATCCTCGCTCTGCCCGGTGAGCTTGATCCACAGCGGCAGGCTGGTGGCCTCGCGAATCCGCCGGACGATGGTTTCGATCCGCGCCGCACCCCTTTCCAGCACAATGGCGCCCTTGGCCGCTTCCTCACCATGCGGGGCGCCGATGTTCAGTTCCAGCACCCGCAGCCCCGCCTGTTCGATGCGCCGGGCAAATGCCGCGCATTGCTCTAGGTCGCTGAGGATCAGGCTTGGCACCACATAGCTGTCCAGCACCCGCGCTTCGCGGTCGAGCCCGGCCAATTCCTCCAGCCATTCGTCGAAGTCCCGCTGTACCAGCCCGGAACGGCCGAACAGATGGGCGTCGGCCGGTGGCGCGAAGTTCCACGGCAGGCGCCGCCAGTGGCTGTCCAGCAGCACGTAGTCGGTCTTGTCCAACTGGTCCTTGGCGGCCTGGGACTCGTTGGTGGATTTCGCCACCACCGCCCCTGCACCGCTGTGCAGGGCGGCGCGAATGGCCTCGGCGCTCATGGTTTGCTCGCCGGCGCCGCAGATCACCGGGTTCTTCAGGGTCAGGCTACCGATGCGGGTGGTGAGTCGGCTACTGGGTCTGTTCATTGCGGTACTCACAGGTTCATCAGCCGGGCGGCGTTGCCGGAGATCATCTTGCGGATATCGGCATCGCTGTATTCCAGGTCGAGCAGCTGGCCGATCACGTTGCGGAAACCGTCGGCAATGCTCGGGTTGCCCTGCTGGCCAAGGTCGGAACCGAGGATGGTGAGGTCGATGGTACCGGCCTCGATCACCTGGCGCAGGAAGGTGTCGTCATAGAACTTGAACTTGGAACCGGGTACCCACATGCACATCGAGTGCTCCATGAACACGCCTTCCCTGGCCAGTTGGCGCATATCGTCGAGGGTGGCGTCGACCACATAGGTCGGGTGGTTGACCAGCAGGCGCTTGACCCCGCGCTTGCGCGCTTCCTCGAACAGCGGCCAGATCTCGCGGATATTCAGGTGGCCGGCGGAAAGCACCACGTCCTGGGCGGCGATCAGGTCGAGGATGGCCTTGACCTCTTCCTTCAGCTTGCCGTCGTCATCCAGCACGGTCAGCGGGATCGGTTGCAGCATGCGCTGGGTGGTCTGGGGGAATTTCTCGACGAACTTCACGTCCTGGTGATGGTGGGCGATATGGTTGGCCGATGAGAAGGTCGGCATCCACACCAGCTTGGCGCCCAGGTTCAGGCCGTGTTCCACCGCATGCACGTTGAGGCCGCCCACCGAGTTGTTCAGCGGCACGCCGGAGAGCATGTGCACGTTGAGTTCGCTGAAGTGCTTGTTGAGCAACTCGGTGACCGGCGTGCAGCTGTAGTAGTGGTCCTTGAGCAGCACGGCCTTGAGCCCGGCTTCGGAGGCTTCGCGCATGGCTTCGACATGGTCGCAGTAGCGCGGCATCACCGAGGGGCCGCTGTGGCAGTGCAGGTCGATGGCGCCGTGCAGCAGTTCGTTGATGCGGGCCTGGCGGTCTTCGCTGGCAGTCGGGGTCAGGATGGCATTCATGGCAGGTACCTCTTTTATTGTTTGGGGTATCCGGAATTTCTGGTTGATAAAATGCCAAAGATGTAAAGAAGAAAATCTTTCTCAGCGGATTATCTGATTGATCCTCTTCAGCCTACTCTACTGCCAATTTTCTGTTTCCACCTTCGCCTGAGTCTTCATAGCGATGCTGACTAGGGAGGACAGCGAGAGCTGGGCAAGCGTCAAAGCGGTTCTGGTTCATGCGCAATCCGGACACCTGCACAACATTCCTCTTGTAAGAAACCGATCAAATTCTCTAGGTGCCCATACTCGGGTATACAGACAATCGTGCGGCTATGTTTCTCCTGCCGGATCAGCCCTACCTTGGCCATGCGCGCAAGGTGATGTGATAGCGTCGAAGCAGGAATACCCAGCCCCTTCTGGATATCTCCGACCGAAGCCCCATCATGGCCAGCTTTGACCAGAAAGCGGAACACGGACAGTCGGTGACTATTCCCTAGCTCAGCTAAGCTGGCTGCAACCTTTTCGTGATCCATAGCACGCCCCAATAATTCGATGTTTCTAGAATTATAGTTGACAGGTCGGATAAACGCAAGTAGGCTGCGTACATCATTTCGACAATACTAGAAATATAGGAGTAATATTGAATGTCATCTCAACTCCAAGACGCTCTAGGCATGTTCGCCTTTCTCGCTATCGAGCTATCGGTTTTATTCATTGGCATTAGCTTGCTGGTCGGAGTTCTTCAACGTCACATCCCACCATCCAAGGTGGAAGCGTTACTGACTTCCAGTGGGAAGCGAGGCTATTTTCTTGCTGCTGGTTTAGGAGCTATAACGCCCTTCTGTAGTTGCTCGACTATCCCCATGTTGAAAGGGTTGATTCGGGCACGGGCCGGTTTTGGGCCGATGATGGTGTTTCTTTTCTCATCTCCGTTGCTGAATCCTATCGTCGTCGGCCTGCTGGTTGCCACGTTTGGATGGACACTTACTGCTATCTATGTGCTCGCCGCTTTGGTGGTCGCGGTAGGTGCCGGATGGCTGCTTCACACGCTTGGCTTCGAGCGTTATGTGCGCCGGACGGCGACACAAGAGAGCAGTGGATGTAGTTCATCAGCAAGCCCGTGCAGTGCTACATCGACCGCATCGAGTTGCGGCACCAACAGCTGCGACACCACTCCGAAGACGGCTTCTTGCGGGGCTGATAGGAAGACAACAGTCTCTACGTCTAGCGAATGCTGTGACAGTCAACCCACTGTCACGGTTAAGAAAGAAGGGAAGTACAGTGGTGTGTGGCGGGAAGCTTGGTCGGACTTTATCGATGTGTTGCCTTACCTGCTCATCGGTATTGCGATTGGCAGCGTGATCTATGGTTTCATGCCCACTGACTTATTGGAGCAGTATGCAGGCCCAGATAATCCCTTTGCCATTCCAGTTGCCGCTGTCATCGGCGTGCCGTTGTATATTCGCGCTGAAGCCGTCATACCTCTGGCAGCGGCTCTGATGGCCAAAGGCGTGGGTGCCGGGACGGTGCTAGCGTTGATCATCGGCAGTGCCGGAGCCAGCCTGACTGAGCTCATTCTGTTGCGCTCTTTGTTCACGCTGAAGCTTTTAGCGGCGTTTTTAGCAGTCATTTTTGCTATGGCGATGATTGCCGGTTACGCCACCTACCTGTTTTTCTGATCAAGGCGGGAGATGATTAATTCGTTAAGCCTTCCTGGGTACCAGTTGGTGGATTCTGATGAGCAGAATGAAGACATACATTTTCGGCTTGAAGCACCTACACCAGTAGCCTGCGAGGGGTGCGGCGTGCAGGGTGAGTTCGTGCGGTTCGGCAAGCGTGACGTTCCCTATCGTGATCTGCCCATCCACGGCAAGCGGGTCACTCTCTGGGTGGTCCGCCGCCGATACACCTGCCGGGCCTGCAAGACAACATTCAGGCCCCAGCTACCGGAGATGGTGGACGGATTCCGTATGACACTGCGGCTGCATGAGTACGTGGAGAAGGAATCCTTCAACCACCCCTACACCTTTGTGGCGGCACAGACCGGCCTGGACGAGAAGACGGTGCGCGACATCTTCAACGCCCGCGCCGAGTTCCTGGGGCGCTGGCACCGCTTCGAGACGCCCCGCATCCTGGGCATTGACGAGCTATACCTGAACAAGCGCTACCGCTGCATTCTGACCAACATTGAGGAGCGAACCCTGCTCGACCTGCTGGCCACCCGCCGCCAGGACGTGGTGACCAACTACCTGATGAAGCTGAAAGACCGGCAGAAGGTCGAGATCGTCAGCATGGACATGTGGAACCCCTACCGGGCAGCGGTCAAGGCTGTGCTGCCCCAGGCCCGTATCGTGGTCGATAAGTTCCATGTGGTGCGCATGGCCAACGATGCCCTAGAGAGAGTGCGCAAGGGCCTCAGAAAGGAGCTGAAACCGTCCCAGAGCCGGACTCTCAAGGGAGACCGGAAAATCCTGCTGAAACGCGCTCACGAAGTCTCAGACCGGGAGCGCCTCATCATGGAGACCTGGACAGGCGCGTTCCCGCAACTGCTGGCCGCCTACGAGCACAAGGAGCGCTTCTACGGCATCTGGGACGCCACCACACGGCTCCAGGCAGAAGCCGCCCTGGACGAGTGGATAGCCACCATCCCGAAGGGCCAAAAGGAAGTCTGGAGCGATCTGGTCAGGGCAGTGGGAAACTGGCGCGAAGAGACCATGACCTACTTCGAGACGGACATGCCCGTCACCAACGCTTACACGGAGTCCATCAACCGACTGGCCAAGGACAAGAACCGTGAAGGGCGCGGTTACTCCTTCGAGGTGATGCGGGCACGAATGCTCTACACCACGAAGCACAAGAAGAAGGCACCGACTGCGAAGGTCTCTCCTTTCTACAAGAAAACCATCGGTTACGGACTGCCGGACTTCGCAGAGGAACTCAACTACGGAGTCGATCTATCAACCATCTGATAATGGTATCAGGTTGGTGGGGTAAAGGTGCCCCATCAACCATTAAATCCGTATACCCATTGTTTGATGGGGTCAGCGTGCGCGGTTGCGCAGGTGCCTGACCTGATGGCTCCAGCCGGCGCGCAGCAATGCCTGGTCGGAGCCGAGAATGAACAGGGTCACGCCGCGTTCGGCGAAACGGTCCAGATCGTCGAGGCTGGCGACGAAGATTCCGGCGGCCTTGCCGGCGCTGCGGGCGGCATCGATGGTGCGCAGGGTGGCGTCCTCGACCCGAGGATCGTCGAGGCTGCTGGCGCCCAGGGACACGCTGAGGTCGGCACGGCCCACCAGCAGGCAGTCGATCTGCGCAACGGCGGCGATGGCGTCCAGGTTGTCCAGCGCTTCACGGTCCTCGATCTGCGCGACCATGGCGTGGCGGCCGTCTTCCGCCGCCAGGTGCTCGGCCAGGTTTGCGCGGCCGTAGCCGCCGGCCCTGGGTGAGTTGGAAAAGCCACGACAGCCGTCGCGATAACGGGTTGCCGCCAGCACCTGGCGAGCCTGCTCGGCGCCGATGATATGCGGCAGTACCAGACCGTCGGCACCCAGGTCCAGGGCCTGGAGCAGGGTGGCCGGGCGCTGCTCGGCGACTCGCACCAGCCCGGCTACCGAAGTGGCGCGGCAGGCGAGCAGGGTACGGTCCAGGCTGGCGGCATCGAAGGGTGCATGCTCGGTATCCAGCACCACGCCATCCAGTCCGGCATCACCGGCGATCTCCACCACGGCATGGGCCGGGGTCTTGATGAAGCTGGTCAGCAGGGTGTCGCCGGCGCGCAGGCGCTGGGTGAAGGTCGCGGTGCTCATGCCGAGGTTTCCTGGCCTGGGAACTCGGCGGCCTGGTATTCGATCAGGTGGCGGTAGTCGTCGCGGATCGGCGAGAACACATCGAGATTCATCACCACTTCATCGCCCAGTGGCTCGGCGTAGTGCACTACGTGCGGCGGAATGCGGATCATGCTGCCGGGGCCGCCCTCGACCACCTCGTCGTCCAGGTGAAAGCGCACCCGGCCCTGCACGATGATGACCAGTTGCTCGAAGGTGTGGCTGTGGGGAAAGACATCCATGCCCGGGCTCAGCCAGTTCATCACGCACAGGGTGTCGTCGCCGCGGAAGGCGACGCGCTCTACGCCCTTGCGTACCACTTCGCGAGGCAGGTCGTTCCAGTTATGTAGCAGGGCTTGGGCGAGGCTCATCGGTTTCACTCCATTTTATATTTCTTTTGAGAGAACTGTGTTTCTTTGTGAGATAAAGCTAAGCCTTGCCTGCGACGCTGGTCAAGTGTCTTTTTCATGCCTTGACAGGTGCCGGAATCGCCCCATAGGATGTGTCGCAGATCAAAACAATATTTCTATGTAAGAAATAGAAAGCTCTGAGGGAGTGGCTCCATGCGCGTTATCGAATCTCTTCTTATCGACGGTCAGTGGTCGGCAGGCGGCCATGAGCGCCAGGCCGATGTGTTCAACCCCGCGACGGGCGAGCTGATCGCCCGCCTGGGCCTGGCCTCCAGCGCTGATCTGGACCGCGCCCTGGCGGCTGCCCAGCGCGGTTTCCAGGCCTGGCGCAAGGTCTCGGCCTACGAGCGCTCCAAGGTGCTGCGACGCGCTGCCGACCTTGTGCGCGAGCGTTCCGACGAAATCGCTGCGCTGATTACCCTTGAGCAGGGCAAGCCGCTGGCCGAGGCGAAGATGGAAGCCTTCGGGGCTGGCGACCATATCGACTGGTATGCAGAAGAAGGCCGTCGCGCCTATGGCCGGGTGATTCCGCCCCGTGCCCGTGGTGTGCGCCAGGTGGTGCTGCGCGAGCCGATCGGCCCGGTGGCGGCGTTCAGCCCGTGGAACTTTCCGGTCAGCCAGCTGGTACGCAAGATCGCCGGGGCGCTGGCGGCCGGCTGCTCGATCATCGCCAAGGGCCCGGAGGAAAGCCCGTCGTCCTGCATCGAGTTGTGCCGGGCCTTCCAGGATGCAGGTGTACCGCCGGGGGTGCTGAACCTGGTGTTCGGCGTGCCGGCCGAGGTGTCCGACTACCTGATTCGTTCCGAGGTAATCCGCAAGGTATCCTTTACCGGCTCCGTGCCGGTGGGCCGTGCCTTGGGTGCTTTGGCCGGCCGGTACTTGAAGCGCTGCACCCTGGAACTGGGCGGGCATGCGCCGTTCATCGTCTGCGATGACGTCGATGTCGAGGCGGTGGCGGCCCTGGGGGCCGGCCTTAAATTCCGCAACGGCGGGCAGATCTGCGCCTCGCCGACCCGCTTCTATGTGCAGGACGCGGTGCATGACCAATTCGTTGCGGCCTTCTGCCGTGCCGGTGCGGGGTTGAAGATGGGCGATGGCCAGGATCCGTCCAGCCAGCTCGGCCCGCTGGCCAACCCCCGCCGCGTCGCGGCTATCCAGGAATATGTCGACGATGCCCTTGCGGTGGGCGCGCAATTGGCCCTGGGTGGTCAGCGCGGTGAGGGCGAGGGTTTCTTCTACCCGGCCACGGTGCTGACCGGTGTGCCTGAAAACGCCCGTGTCATGAGCGAAGAGCCGTTCGGGCCGATCGCTTCGATCGTACGTTTCTCTACCCTTGAAGAAGTGATCGACAAAGCCAACAGCCTGCCCTTCGGCCTGGCCGCATTCGCTTTCACCCGTTCGATCCAGCGTGCCACCTTGCTGGCCGACGAGCTGGAGTCGGGCATGGTCTCGATCAACCACTTCGGCCTGGCCGCACCGGAAACGCCGTTTGGCGGGGTGAAGGACAGCGGCTATGGCAGCGAGGGCGGCAGCGAAGGGCTGGATGCCTACTTCACCACCAAGTTCGTCAGCCAGGTGGGCTGATCGAGCACATGACCTCCTGAGCTAGCAGGGAACCTGTGGGAGCTGGCTTGCCAGCGATGACATTGGTGAATTCACCATCGCAATCGCTGGCAAGCCAGCTCCCACAAGGTCCGCGCCGCTCCCGCTTCTTGATTCCAGCGACTTACGGCGAGAATAAAAACAATGCAAACCTTCGACTACATCGTGATCGGTGCCGGTTCGGCCGGCTGTGCCCTGAGCGCACGCCTGGCCCGGGCCGGGCGCCGCGTGCTGCTGCTGGAAGCCGGCCCCGCCGACAACCATCCCTATATCCATATCCCCGGCACCTTCATCCGTGTCCACGGCACTCGCCGCACCTGGATGTACCGCACCGAGCCGGAGCCCTTCGTCAACCAGCGCCAGGTCTTCATCCCTCAGGGGCGCACCCTGGGCGGCGGCAGCGCGGTCAACGCGATGATCTATATCCGCGGCCAGGCCGAGGACTATGACGAGTGGAAAGCCAGCGGCTGTCCCGGCTGGGGCTGGGACGACGTGCTCCCGGTGTTTCGCCGTTGCGAGGACAACGCCCGTCTCGGTGGCCAGTTCCACGGCCAGGCCGGGCCGCTCAAGGTCAGTGATCCACGCCACCGCCACCCGCTGAGCGAAGCCTTCGTCAGTGCCGCCGTGCAGGCTGGCGTGCCGGCCAACGACGATTTCAATGGCGCCCGCCAGGAAGGCGCGGGCTTCTACCAGACCACCACCAGCCAGGGCCGTCGGGCCAGCTCGGCGGTGTCCTATCTCAAGCCGTTGCGTGGTGATCGGCGCCTGACCGTGCTCACCGAAACCCTCGCCACCCGCCTGCTGTTCGAAGGCGAGCGAGTGGTCGGTGTCGAGGCAGTGGACAGCCGTGGCGAAACCGTCAGCTATCGAGCCAGCGGCGAGGTGATCGTCAGTGCCGGGGCCATCGCCTCCCCGAAGCTGCTGATGCTCTCCGGTATCGGCCCCCGTGCCCACCTGGACGAACTGGGCATCCCGGTACGCCTGGACCTGCCCGGCGTCGGCGAAAACTTCCAGGATCATCTCAGTGCCTCGGTCTATGCCCGCATTCGCACGCCCGACAGCCTGCTCGGCCACGACCGGGGCCTGCGCGCTCTTGGTCACGGCCTCAAATACCTGGCCTCGCGCCGCGGCCTGCTCAGCTCCAATGTCGTGGAAAGCGGTGCCTTCGTCGATGCCACCGGCTGTGGCCGCCCGGACGTGCAGTTCCATGTGGTCCCGGCGCTGGTCGGCGATATCGACCGCCTGCCGCCGGAAGGCCATGGTGTTTCCATCAACCCCTGTGCCTTGCGCCCTCGTTCCCGCGGCCGCCTGCGCCTGAAAAGCGCAGACCCGCAGGACGAAGTGGCGCTCAACGCCAACTACCTCAGCGACCCGGAAGACATGCGCACCATGGTGGCCGGAGTGAAGATGGCGCGGCGCATCCTTCGCGCCCCGGCCCTGGCCGCCGTGGTGGAAAGCATGTTGCTGCTGCCGGAAGAGGACGATGTTCCCGACCAAGTGTTCGAGGACTACGTGCGCAAGGTCGCCAAGACCGTGTTCCATCCCGCCGGCACCTGCCGCATGGGCCAGGACCGCGATGCGGTGGTCGCCCCCGACCTTCGCGTGCACGGTATCAAGGGCCTGCGGGTGGCAGATGCCTCGATCATGCCGACGATCGTCAGTGGCAATACCAACGCGCCGAGCATCATGATCGGCGAGCGCTGCGCGGATTTCATCCTTGCGGCCCAGGCTTGACCGGAGGTTCTTCAGGCCGGCGCATGCGCCGGCCCGCACGGATGCGGTTTCACCCCTTCGCCGAAACAACAATTACAAGAGTGCCGCGATGAACCTCATAGCCCGCAATACCTTCGACAACGAGCAGGACAGCACGCTGTACAACCGCATTGCCTGGCGTCTGCTGCCGTTTCTCTTCGTGCTCTATATCGTCGCCTTCCTCGACCGGGTCAATGTGGGTTTCGCCAAGTTGCAGATGTCCGCCGACATCGGCCTCAGCGACCTGGCCTTCGGCTTTGGCGCCGGGGTCTTCTTCCTCGGCTACTGCCTGTGCGAGATTCCCAGCAACATGATGCTGCAACGGGTCGGTGCACGATTCTGGATCACCCGGATCATGGTGATGTGGGGGCTGCTGTCGGTGTCGATGATGTTCGTCAGCACGCCGAACCAGTTCTACGTTCTGCGTTTCCTGCTGGGCATGGCCGAGGCCGGGTTCTATCCCGGCGTCGTGCTGTACATGACCTACTGGTTCCCGTCCCACGCCAGGTCCCAGGGCATGGCCTGGTTCAACCTCGGCATTGCCATGGCCGGGGTGATCGGCAGCCCGCTGTCGGGTTGGATCATGCAGACCTTCGCCGGCGTGGCGGGCATGGCCGGCTGGCAGTGGCTGTTCCTGCTCGAAGGGATGCCGGCGGTGATCCTTGGCATCGTGGTGTTCTTCTACCTGGATGACCGCCCGGGCAAGGTGCACTGGCTGACCCCGGAGCAGAACGAACGGGTAGTACGCCAACTGGCCGAGCAGCGCCGCCAGCAGGAGCAGGCCGGCGCCGGGCACAACTTCCGCGCGGCCTTCGTCAACAAGGACTTGTGGCGCCTGATCTACGTGAACTTCGCCTTGCTCTGCGGGACCTATGGCGTGTCGTTCTGGCTGCCGCAGATCGTGCGCAACCTGGGGGTCGAGAGCTTGACCCGCACCGGCCTCATCGCCGCGATCCCGTTCGCCATCGCCTCGGTGGTGATGATCCTGGTCAGCCGCCATTCCGACCGTACCCGCGAGCGGCGCTGGCACGGTACCCTGTGCAACCTGGCCTCGGCGGCAGGGCTGGCGCTGGCGGCGTTCTTCCATGACCAGCCGGTACTGTCCCTGGCCGGTCTGAGCCTGGCGATGTCCGGTGGCCTGGCCGGGTTCTGCGTGCTCTGGGCCCTGCCTGGCGTGCTGCTGACCGGTACTGCGGCGGCGGCGGGGATTGCCCTGATCGCCACCATCGGCAACCTCGGCGGCTATGCCAGCCCGTTCATGATGGGCTGGGTCAAGCAAAGCAGCGGGCATTTGGAATATGGCTTGTACGTGCTGGCGGCGATGACTGTCCTCGGTGCCCTTGCGATGTTCTCGGTGAAGACCCCAGGCAGCGGGCAGGCACAGCGAGTCGGCCAGCCTTCAGCAATTTAGTGTTGCGCACCAACACAAGCGTTTCGCGCAGCGATACAATCGATCACTTTCCCGTTACCGGTACGAGGTGATCGATTGGACCAGAATGAAGAAAAGCCCAGCAGCGGTCCTGCGCTGCTGGAGTCGGTGGAAATGGTCTTCCGCCTGCTCGATGAACTCACCGCCGCCCGCCGCCCCCTGGGCGTGACCGAACTGGCGCAACTGCTGCAGACCGCCAAGCCGCGTACCTATCGCCACCTTGCCTCGATGCGCCAACTGGGCATCCTTGAACAGGATCCGGCCAGCGAGAAGTACATGCTCGGCGCGCGCCTGGTGGCCTATGGCGAGGCCGCCGGGGAGCAGTTCGACCTGCGCGCCATCGCCGACCCCTATCTCACCCGTATCCGCGATGCCACCGGGCAGACCGCGTTGCTCGCCGTGGCGACCCATGACACGGCGTTGGTGGTGTCTTGCGTCGAATCCAAGGCCAACGTATGCATCTCGGTCAAGCCGGGCAATCGCGTGCTGCCATACTGCTCGGCCCAGGGCCGGACGGTGCTGGCCTTTGCCGATGCCGCCAGCCAGCAGCGGGTGATGCGGCGCAAGATGCCGCAACTGACCGAGCGCACGCTGCATGATCCGGAGCAACTTGCAGCGCGTCTGGAGCTGATTCGCGAGCGGCTGTATGACGACGCGGACGGGGAGGTGACCCTGGGAATCAATGCCTTGTGCTGCCCGTTGTTCAGGGAAAATGACCAGATCGTCGGGACCATTGGCATTGTCGGGCCCAGCGCGGCGATCCCGTCACCGCCTCCGGCGGCGATGCTGCGGGAGCTGCAATCGGCGGCGGCGGAGATCAGCGAGCGCTTGCATGCGGGGACTTACCAGCGGCTCTAGCGGGTACCGCAGACACAGGTAGGAGCGTGGCTTGCCCGCGAAGGACCGCGCAGCGGTCCCAAAATCTCAGTGTCACCACTATTTTGGGACCGCTGCGCGGTCCTTCGCGGGCAAGCCACGCTCCTACAGCGGATTACCCCTGTTCTCAGAAGACATTGAGTGGATACTCGGTAATCAACCTCACCTCATTGAAATTCAGCCCCCGGTCCGCACTGCGGAAGCTCGCCTGGCGCACGCGCATCGACAAATCCTTCGCCGCCCCCGACTGCACCACATACTTCAGCTCGATATCCCGCTCCCAGGCCTTGCCGTCATTGGTCTGCGCGGTATGGAAACCGGTGCCGCGCAAGTAGCGCGTCATGAAGGTCAGCCCCGGCACCCCCACTGCCGCGAAGTCGAAGTCATAGCGTGCCTGCCACGAGCGCTCGTTCTCGTAGTTGAAGTCCGAATACTGCACCGAGTTGGCCAGGAACACCGTGCTGTTGCCGTCCACTCCGTAGGTGTAGTTGCCATCCCCGCTGACCCGCTGGTGAGCGATCATTACGCTGTGTGGGCCGGTGCCGAGGGTCGCCGACAGGCTCCAGATGCGGTTATCCAGCTTGCCGCCCAGCTCGCGGCCCTGGCTGCGGGTGTCGTAACCGTTGAAGTCGAACTTGCTCAGCCAGTTCGGTGACAGTTGCCATTGCGCAGTGGCGCCGGCGTAGGTCTTGCGCCAGTAGTCGTCGACGTCCGAGTGGTAGAGGCGGGCGCTGAGGTCGCGGTTGAACTGATAGTTGCCGCCGACCAGGTCCACCGTGGTCATGCCGCCGCTGTCGTGCTCGCTCTGGTCACGGCTGCGCAGGGCGGTGAAGTGCCCGGCATGCAGGGTCAGGCCGTCGATTTCCTTGCTGGTCAGCAGCCAGCCCTGGGTGGTTTCCGGAAGCAGGCGGTTGTCGCTGGTGGCCAGTACCGGCAGGTTCATCAATTGGTCGCCGTACTTGAAAACAGTGTTGGAGAACTTCGCTTTCAGCGCCGCGCCGCTATAGCCGTAGCTGTCCTTGGCGCCATCGCTATCTTCTTCCAGCAGCAGGGTGCCGCCGCCCTTGCGGCCATTGCCGGTGTCGAGCTTGATCCCTAGCAGGCCTATGGCGTCCACGCCGAAGCCCACGGTGCCTTGTGTGAATCCGGATTCGAAAATGCCGATGAAGCCCTGGGCCCACTCCTCCGAGTAGTTCTGCGACGTGCGCTCGTCGAGGAAATTGCGGTTCATGTAGAAGTTGCGCGCCTTGATCGAGAAATGCGCATCCTCGACGAAGCCGCCGCCCTCGGCCAGGGCATTGAAGGGAAGGGCGCAGGGAATCGCCAGGGCGAGAAGGGTTTTGCCATTCATTGTTTTAGGTTTCCAGGCAGGTGCGCGGGCACGCGGCCTGTTCCGGGAGCGGAACAGGGCGTGGACCGCAGGGGTTGTAGAAAGGGAAAGCGTCAGATCAGCCAGGTCGCCTTTGGACGTTCTGGCACAGGCGGTCGAGGAACGCCGCAATGTGCGGCACGAGCAGGAAGCGGCGGGAGATCAGGTTCATTGCGTCTCTCTGTTATGGAATTGTTGTTGGCAGTGAGCAATGTAATTTGTTTTTTCTGGAGAAACACGGTTTCTCTGGTTGGTGATGTTATGGAGGTATTGGGAGGACTGTCAAGGTTCTGGGAGAGGCATTTCGGCGGCTTTTCCACCGCTATTTCCCAGACAGCCGAAAGCCCCTGTGGGAGCTGGCAAGCCAGCTCCCACAGGGGCTCCGCAATTCAGTGATAGTTCAGCGTTTGCTCAACGACCGCGAAACCAGCAACAGCAGCGTGGCGAACAGCACCATGATGGTCGCCGCCGACAGCAGCACCGGGCTCAACGCCTCCCGCGCCGTGGTGAACATCTCTCGCGGCAAGGTGCGCTGGTCAGGCCCGGCGAGGAACAGCGTCACCACCACCTCGTCCAGCGAGGTGGCGAAGGCGAACAACCCGCCGGAAATCAGGCCGGGTGATACCAGTGGCAAGGTCACCTTGCGCAAGGTCATCCATGGGGTCGCGCCCATGCTCGCTGCTGCCCACAGCAAGCGCTGGTTGAGCCCGCCAAGCGCCGAACCGACGTTGACGATGACGAACGGCACCGCCAGCGTGGTATGGGCCAGGATCAGCCCGAGGTAGCTGCGGGTCAGCCCGGCATTGGCGAAGACGAAGTACATGCCCACCCCGACGATCACCGCCGGGACGATCATCGGTGCGATCAGCAGCACTTCGATCAGCCGCTTGCCCGGCATCGCCGGATGGCGCAGCCCCAGGGCCGCCAGCCCGCCCAGGACGACAGCCAGCACGGTACTGGCCACGGCAATCGCAAAGCTGTTGAACAAGGCCCCCAGCCACTGCGCCGAGCCGAAGAACTCCTCGTACCAGTGCAGGGTGAAATTGCCCAGCGGCAGCGACATGTAGCGGCTGTCGCTGAACGACAGCGGCAGCACCACCAGGATCGGCAGCAGAAGGAAGGCCAGCACCAGCCAGCCACTGAGCGACAGCCCGAGGTTGCCGAACCAGGCCAGGCGCCCCCTGTTTGGGTTGCGGATCATCGTTTGACTCCTTCCGCGCCACGCCGGGCCAGGTGCGCCTGGACCAGGTAGAGCAGGGTGGTGGCGACCAGCAGCACCAGGCCAAGGGCCGAGGCAAGGCCCCAGTTGAGGGTGCCGGTGGTGAACTGGGCGATATAGAAGCTGATCATCTGGTCCGCCGGCCCGCCGAGCAGCGCGGGGGTGATGTAGAAGCCGAGGGTGACGATGAACACCATCAGCGCCCCGGCCGCCAGCCCCGGCAGCACCTGCGGCAGGTAGACTTGGAAGAATACCCGCAGCGGCCGTGCCCCCATGGAATACGCGGCCTGTACCAGCAGGCGGTTGCAGCCGGCCATGGCCGCGAGCAGCGGGAAGACCATGAACGGCAGCATCACATGGACAAGGGCCAGGATCACCCCGAAGCGGTTATAGAGCAGGTGCACCGGGCTATCGACCCAACCCAGGGCCATGAGCAGGGCATTGACCATGCCGCCGTCCTGCAACAGCACCATCCAGGCCGTGGTCCGCACCAGGATCGAGGTCCAGAACGGCAGCAGGATCATCAACAGCAGCAGGTTGCGCGTGCGCGGCGTGCGCCGATCGAGGAACACGCACAGTGGAAAGGCCAGCAGCACGCAGACCAGGGTGGTGATGGCGGCGATGCTGAAGGTGCGGGCGAGGATCGAGCGGTACAGGCCCGCTTCGTCCTTGTTCACCAGGCCCTGCTGGTAGTCGTGCTTGATGTCCACGGCCGAGAGCAGGTGATAGCTGCCGACCGGGCCGGCGGCGCGCTTGAAGGTTTGCCAGGTGGCGTTGTCCAGCCAGCGTTGGTCCAGCGCGCCCATGGCCGCGACGCTGCCGTCGAGACCGGCGACTTCACGCTTGGCCGTTGCCAGCAGGCTGCGCAGGGCTGGCGTTTCATAGGCCAGGCGCCGGGCCAGGGCGGCCAGGTCGCGGGGGCTGGCCTCGCGCAGGTCGGCAACGAAGGGCTTGAACAACGTCTCGTCCGGCGCCGAACGCCCGTCCCACGCCGACAGGGCGCGGGCGGTGGTGGGCAGGGCCTGGGGCAGCTCGTTGTCGGCCACGGCACGCCAGAGCAGGGTGCCGATCGGGCCTACGAAGGTCAGCAGCAGGAACAGCACCAGCGGTGCCAGCAGGCCATAGGCCCGCCAGAGGGCGGCGCGGTCCTTGCGCGCGACCACTGGCAGTGAAGGGGGGAGGGCTATAGCGCTCATGTCGATTCCTCGGCAGCGGTGGCAAGGATCACTTGGCCGACCAGGCGGTCCACTTGGCATTCAGTTCGTCGATGCGGTCGACCCAGAACCTATCGTCCAGCACCAGCACATTGGCCGCGTTCTGCGGTGCGCTCGGCGAGTCGGCCAGGGCCTTGGGGTCGGTATCGGCGATGCCTTGCAACGAGGTGATGCCGGTCGGTTGCAGGGCCGGCCAGAGCTTCTGGTGCTCGCCTTCGCCCATCACCTTGAGCAGGCCGTAGGCCTTGTCCTGGTTCGGCGAGTTGGCCAGGATCACCCAGCTGTCCATGGTCTGCAGCGACTGGTTCCAGACCAGGCCGAAGGGCTTGTGGTCCTGTCGAATGGCGTTGGTCACCCGGCCGTTGTAGGAGGTGGTCATGGCCACTTCACCCGAGGCCAGCAGTTGCATCGGCTGGCCACCGGCCTTCCAGAACAACAACTGGTCCTTGATGCTGTCGAGCTTCTTGAAGGCGCGATCGACACCGCCGGGCAGGTTGAGGGTCTTGTACACGTCGGCCGGTGCCACACCGTCGGCCATCAGGGCGATCTCCAGGTTGCCCTTCGGGCCCTGACGCAGGGCGCGCTTGCCGGGGAAGGTCTTGGTGTCGAAGAAATCCGCCCAGCCGGCGGGCGCGCGGGACAGCTTGCTGGTGTCGTAGCCGATGACGAAGTTGTACACCGCGTTGCCTATGCCACATTCGCTGACGGCGCTGGGAATGTAGCTGTCCTTGCCGCCGATGCGGTTGAAGTCCAGGGCCATGAACAGGCCCTCGCCGCAGCCCAGTTGCAGGTCCTCGGCTTCCACCTGGACCAGGTCCCAGCCGCCGTCCTGGCCTTCGGCACGGGTGCGCAGCAGGCCGATGCCGCCTTCCCAGCTATCCTCGACCACCTTGTTGCCGCTGGCCTGGGCGTAGGGTTCGAAGAAGATCCTGCGTTGCACGTCCTGGTAGGCGCCGCCCCAGGAGGCCACGGTCAGGTCGCGGGCCTGGACCGCGCCGGCGCACAGGGCAAGGCCACACAGGGCGAGGGTGAAATGACGCACGGAAGAGGGTATGAACATGATGGAACTCCCAGCCTTTGAAATTGGTTTTGGACGGCAGTGACAGAGCGGTTCATCGAATCGGGTGGTGCTTGTTCTTGTGGTGTCTTGAGGCCGGTTCAGCGCAGGATCATCGCCAGTTGCGGCGGTACGCCGAGGATCACCGCTTCGCCCGGAAGCGGCGCCGGGCGGCCGAGGCTGCCCGGGTTATAGGTCATAGACAGTTCGCTGCCACCGGCCATGTGCAGGCGCAGGCGGCAATGGGCACCGTGGAAGATGCTGTCGATCACCCGGGCCGCCACGGCCGGCTCGTCGCCGCTGGCCAGGCGCAGGTTTTCCGGACGGATCGCCAGGGCCGCGCTGTCACCTGCGGCCAGCGTGGTATCGGCGCAGCGGGCGTGGTGCAGCGAGCCGTCCTCTTCCAGGCGCAGGGTGGCGAAACCGCCGGCGTTGCTGATCACCCGGCCTTCCAGCAGGTTGGTCTCACCGAGGAAGTTGGCGACGAAGCGGGTCGCCGGGCGGTTGTACAGGGTCTGCGGCGCGGCGATCTGGGCGATGCGTCCTTCGTTGAACACCGCGACCCGGTCGGACAGGGTCATCGCCTCGTCCTGGTCATGGGTGACGTAGATGAAGGTGATGCCCAGTTGCTTGTGGATCGCCTTGAGCTCCAGCTGCATATGCTCGCGCAAGGCCTTGTCCAGGGCACCAAGGGGTTCGTCCATCAGCAGCATGCGCGGGCGGTAGACCAGGGCGCGTGCCAGGGCGACACGTTGCTGCTGGCCGCCGGACAATTGCCCCGGCTGGCGATCCTCGAAGCCTTCCAGGCGCGCCAGGGCCAGGGCCTCGCGCACCCGCTCGCGGGTTTCGGCGGCGGGTACCTTGCGCAGGTTGAGCGGGAAGGCCACGTTCTGCGCCACGCTCATATGCGGGAACAACGCGTAGCTCTGGAACACCACGCCCATATCGCGTCGGTACGCCGGCAGGCGGCTGATATCGGCGCCGTCCATGAGGATGCGCCCGCGGTCCGGGGCATCGAAGCCGGCGAGCATCATCAGGGTGGTGGTCTTGCCCGAGCCGCTGGGCCCGAGCAAGGACAGGAACTCGCCCTGGCGGATATCCAGGTGCAGGTTATCGACCACCCAGGAGCGTTCGTCGTAGGTCTTGCAGACCTCCTCGAAACGCACCAGCAGCGGGGCGTCGGCCAGTGGATCGGAGGCGTCGGACTCGATGTTCATGGCGGCCTTGGGCAAGGGGCGGAGGTCCTGGGCGATCATGGCCGGATACCTGCCAGCACGTCGTCCAGGGCCTGGGTCAGTGCGTTGAGGATAGTCGCGATCTGTTGTGCATCTATGATCAGTGGCGGCGCCATCACCAGGGTGTCGCCGAGGGCGCGCAGGAGGATGCCGTTGCGTTGCAGGGCGTTGCTGACCTGCTGGGCGATCTTCAACTCGGCGGGGAAGGGCATGCGACTGTCCTTGTCGGCGACGAATTCCAGGGCTGCCATCAGGCCGATGCCGCGGGCCTCTCCCACCAGTGGATGGTCGGCCAGGGCGCGTATGCCGGCCTGGAAGGCCGGGGCCACGTCGCGTACATGGGCGACGATATCCAGCTCGTCATAGATCTTCAGGGTTTCCAGGGCTACCGCGGCCGCCACCGGGTGGCCGCCGTAGGTGTAGCCGTGGCCGAGGCCGCCGAGGGCCTGGCTCTGGTCGGCAATCACCTGGTAGATGCGCTCGCTGACCAGCAGCGCCGAGATCGGCTGGAACGCCGCCGACAGGCCCTTGGCGCAGGTCAGCATGTCCGGCTCGATGCCCATGGCGTCGCAGCCCCAATAGTGGCCGGTACGACCGAAACCACAGATCACCTCGTCGGCGACCATCAGGATGTCGTACTTGCTCAGCACTGCCTGGACCTTGGCAAAGTAGCCGGCGGGCGGCAGGATCACCCCGCCGGTACCCATCACCGGCTCGGCGAAGAAGGCACCGATGGTGTCCGGGCCGGCGTCGAGGATGGTCTGTTCCAGTTCTTCGGCCAGGCGGGTGGCGAAGGCTTCCTCGCTCTCCCCCGGCAGGCCCTGGCGATAAAGATGCGGGCAGCGCACATGGATCACGTCGGCCAGCTGTTCGCCCCAGCCTTTGTGCATGTTCGGCAGGCCGGTCAGGCTGGCGGCGGCGAGGGTGGTGCCGTGGTAGCTGCGCTGGCGGGCGATCAGGCGGGTCTTGCCCGGCTTGCCGATCGCGGTGTGGTAGTAGCGGACGAACTTGATCGCGGTATCCACGGCTTCCGAGCCGGAGCTCTGGAACACCGCCTTGGTCAGGCCGACGGGAGCATGCTCGATCAGCAGCGCAGCCAGGTCGGCGGCGGGGCCGTGGCTGCGGTGGGCGAAGGTCTGCTGGTAGGGCAGCTTGAGCAACTGCTGGTAGGCCGCCTCGACCAGGCGCGGCTGGCTGAAACCCAGGGTCGCGCACCACAGGCCGGACATCCCTTCGATATAGCGCTGGCCCTGTTCGTCGAACACATGGATTCCCTCGCCACGCTCCATCAGCAGCGGCCCGACTTCCTCGTGCAGGCGCAGGTTGGTCTGGGGGTGCAGATGGTAGGCGATGTCGCGCTGGGCCAGGGCCGAACCACGAGCTGTCATGACGTTATCCTCGATGCGATTTTCGTATGCGTATGCGGTACGTAGTTTCATTTTTATGATTGGTCTGGAGTTTCGTCAAATCATTTTTGTTTCTTTTGAAAGAATGGTTTTTCTCTGAAAGAACTGTTCAGTTCGGCGTGGCGCGAGGTGATCCGATATTTTCCGTTAAATCATGGGGTTGCGTGGTAATAGTCCCTTGAACTGGACCTGGACGGATCGGGGCGGGGCTTGTCAGCTTACATGAAACTGCGCGATAGTCCGGCCATCGCTGCGTTTCGCCTATGCGAACGCGGTATGTTTTTCTACCTATCAGGGATCTTCACGATGAAGGAAGAAACGACCTCGGGCGGCGTGCGCTCGGTGCAGCTCGCCCTGGATGTGCTGGAGCGGGTGGCGGGGGCCAGCGAGGAAATCGGCGTCAGCGAGTTGGCAGTGCAACTGGGCACGACCAAGGGCTCTGTATTTCGCCATCTGAAAACCCTGGTGGAACGCGGCTACCTCAGCCAGAACCCGCAGACCTCGCGTTACCGTCTCGGCGTCCAGTCCTATGTGCTGGGGCATGCGGCGGCGGACGGAATCGACCTGCTCAGCGCCTCGGCCGATGCCCTGCGGGATCTGCGTGATGAACTGGGCCTGTCGGTGGTGCTCTCGGTATTGCAGGGGCGGCGCCTGGTGGTGGTGGACACCCAATTGGGCAAGTCGGCGTTGGAAATCGGCGTGCGCACCGGCACCGAGCTGCAGCTGCACTGCAATGCCCAGGGCAAGGTGGCGCTGGCCTTTGCCCGGCAATTGGGGGTGGATCAGTTGGGGGCGGCGGATCTCCCGGCAGTGACGGTCAATACGGTGACCGATCGTCAGGAACTGAAGCGCCAGGTTGCGGAAGTCAGGGCCCAGGGCTGGGCGGCAGCGATCGAGGAAGAGACCTTGGGGATCTCGGCGATCGCCGCGCCGATCCTCGGGCTGAATGCCGAGTTCATCGGCGCGGTGGCGCTGGTGGCGACGGTGCAGAACATCACCCGGCAGGTGGACCCGGCGCAGGTGCACGCCCTGAAGAAGGCGGCGTTGCGGGCTTCGTGGAATCTTGGGTATCGGGATGGGCCTTGAGAGTTCCTGTGTGGCAGAGGGCCTCATCGCTGGCAGGCCAGCTCCCCCAGGTATCGCTGTGGGAGCTGGCTTGCCAGCGATAAGCCAGTAGTAACAACACAACTCTTCATATTGAAATAAGAATGATTCGCTATTAATGTGCCCCCGTATTTCAGCCGTTCTGGCTCCGGAGGGGGTGCCATGTCGCTACATGAAGCGGGTTCCATCGTGCCTTTCGAAGTGCTCTACGGCACCCACCACGGCTGGCTCAACGGTTGGCTGCGGCGTTCGGTCGGCTGTTCGCAGCAGGCCGCCGACCTGGCCCAGGATACGTTCGTGCGCCTGCTGGTGCGCAATCAGCCGGTGACCAACCGTTCGCCCCGGGCCCTGCTGGCGCGTATTGCCCGTGGCCTGGTGATCGATCACTGGCGTCGCGATGCCCTGGAGCGTGCCTACCTCGAAACCCTGTCCTATCTGCCGGAAGCCTGCCACCCCTCGCCGGAAGTCCGACATGAAACCCTGCAGTGCCTGGAGCGCATCGCGCAGATGCTCGAAGGCCTGAAGCCGGCGGTGCGCGAAGCCTTCCTGCTGTACCAGCTCGGCGGCCTGACCCACACCCGGATCGCCGAGCAACTGGGGGTGTCCAGCCGTACCGTGGAGCGGCATGTCGCCCATGCCCTGCTGCATTGCTACCGCCTGTGCTTCGAGACGCCATCATGAGTCGCCTGCCGGAAAACGTGGTGCGTGCCGCCATCGACTGGCAGATGCGCCTGCGCGGCAACCCCGAACTGCAGGCCCCGTTCAATGAATGGTTGCGCCGCGACCCCCGTCATCAACTGGCCTGGCAACGCCTGCAGCAGATGGCTGGGATGTTCCAGGCCAGCCAGTTGCCGCGGGCCGAGCAGAGTATCCCGTTGCTGCAGCGCGCCTCGGCCGACCTCAGCCGGCGACGCATGCTGAAGATGCTCGGGCTGGTCGCTGGAGGTACCGCGCTGGCGACAGTGAGCGCGCCACCGACCTGGCATCCCGGCTATATCACCGGCCTCGGCGAGCGCCGTCAGATCGACCTGGGCAACGGTACCCAGGTCACCCTCAACGGCGACAGCTCGGTGGACGTGCAGGGCGGTGAGTTGTTGCTGCGCTCCGGCGAGGTGCTGGTGGACGGTGCGCGCTGGCAGGCGCGCTGCCGTTTCGCCGAATGCAGCGGCCGCGAGGCCCGGGTGGCGCTGCGCGAGCGCGATGGCTACAGCGAGATCCGCGTCGATCGCGGCGAGGTGCTGGTGACCTCGCCGGTCGGCCAGCGCCGCTTGCAGGCGGGCGAGGGGCTGGGCGCGTCGGCGTCGGCGCTGACGGAACTGGGCAAGAGCCGCCTCGATCCGTTCGCCTGGAGCCGTGGGCTGCTGGTGGTCAACGATATGCCATTGGGTGACTTCCTCGCCGAGGCCGGGCGCTATCGACACGGCTGGCTGGGCTGCGACGAGCGAATTGCCGACCTGCGCCTGTCCGGCGTTTTCCGCCTGGATGAGCCAGCCTCGCTGCTGGACAACATCAGCCATCTGCTGCCAGTGAAAGTGGTGGAGCGCACCCGCTGGTGGGTGCGGGTAGTGCCGGCATAGCGCCGGGCAGAATTTTTTGTCGGACTTCATGGACTCGTCCGGTTATGGGCTATCACTTCCCTTATTGGACCCCTGAATGCGCCGCCCAAGCCCTCCATCGATTCCCTCGCAGCCCCGTTTCCTGTCCCGCGCCGTGTGCCTGGCGCTGGCCCTGGGCAGCGCTGTCGCCAGCTTGCCGGCCCGGGCCGAATACCCGGTCGCCCCGGCCGTGGCTGCCGGCCCGCTGGCCCAGGCCCTGAGCAGTTTCGCCGAGCGCTCCGGGATCACCCTGTCGTTCGCCCCTGATGACGTGCGTGGCCTGAGCACTTCCGGCCTCGGCGGTGGCGGCTCATTGGAGGAGGGCCTGAACCGGCTGCTCGCGGGCAGCGGCCTGGTCGCGCGCAAGACCGCCTCCGGTTATGTGGTACTGCGCGATAGCGAAGCTGGTCTGCAGTTGGCGCCAACCAGCATCGAAAGCACCTCGGTGCAGAGCGCCTTCGCCCCGGTGCCGGGTTATTTCGCCAGCAATGCCAGCAGTGCGACCAAGAGCGACCGGCCCATCCTGGAGACCGCGCAGAGCATCAGCGTGGTCACCGCCGAGCAGATCAACGACCGCAAGGTCAACAAGGTCGAGGATGCCGTAGCCTACAGTGCCGGGGTGCGGGTCGGCAGTTCGGGCCTGGACCCGCGCTTCGACAATATCCAGGTGCGCGGCTTCGAGACCACCATCGCTGCCGACTTCCTCGACGGCCTGCGCCAGCCCGGCAGCGGCTGGCTGTCGCTGTATTCCACCGAAGCCTACGCGCTGGAGCGCATCGAAATACTCAAGGGCCCGGCCTCGGTGCTCTACGGCCAGATCAGCCCCGGCGGCATGGTCAACCGGGTCAGCAAGCGCCCGAGCCTGCTGGCCAGGAATGAAGTGCAGGTACAAGCCGGCAGCTATGACCACCGGCAAGGCCAGTTCGATATCGGCGGTCAGCTGGACGAGGCGGGTGACGTGTTGTTCCGCAGCGTTGGCCTGTACCGCGATTCCGGCTATTCGGTCGAGCAGATGGACAACGACTCGCGTCTGCTGGCGCCGTCCCTGAGCTGGCAGATCGACCCGGACACCAGCCTGACCCTGCTGGCGCAATACCAGGAGCGGCAGACCGCCGCTTCGCCGATGATGCTCCAGGAAGGCGACCACCTGACCCATTTCTGGCAGGGCGACGAATACTTCGACAAGCTGCACCAGCGCCAGTGGACCTTCGGCTACGAGTTCGAGCACGCCTTCAATGAAACCTTCAGCCTTCAGCAGAACCTGCGCTACGGCCAGGTCAGCACCACCAACCAGTACCTGCAGCCGACCTCGATCACCGCCGGGCATATCCTCGACCGCTATGCGGTGGGCGTGTACGAGGACATGAACTCGCTGTCCACCGACACACGCCTGGTCAGCCGCTTCTCCACCGGCAACCTGCACCACACCCTGGTCAGCGGCGTCGACTATGCCTGGCTGGACACCTCGTTGCTCTACGCCATGGGCCCGGCACCCACCATCGATCGCTGGAACCCGGATTACCACCAGCCGGTCGCCAAGCCGACTTCGCCGCTGGCCGACCAGGATGGCCTGGAACACCGCATGGGCGCCTATGTGCAGGACCAGATCGAGCTCGACCAGTGGCGCCTGTCCGCCGGCCTGCGCCGCGACTGGGTGCATGTGCGGCGCGACGACAACCTGACCGACATCAACAGCACCACCAGCGATTCGGCCACCACCGGTCAGCTCGGGGTGCTCTATCTGTTCGACAACGGCGTGGCACCCTATGCCAGCTTCGCCACCTCGTTCCTGCCGGTCAGCGGCGTGAACGCCAGCGGCCAGCCGTACAAGCCTACCGAGGGCAAGCAGTATGAAGTCGGGGTGAAATACCAGCCGCCAGGCAGCAGCACCCTGCTCACCGCCTCGCTGTACCACCTGACCCAGAGCAACGTACAGACCCGCGACCTGGTCAACCCGCTGAACAACCTGCAGACCGGCGAGCAGGTGTCCCGCGGGCTCGAGCTGGAAGCGGTATCGGACGTCAACGACAGCCTGCGCCTGACTGCCAGCTATGCCTTCAACGACGCGGAGGTGACCAAGGGCAACAACGGCGACCAGGGCAAGGTGCCGAAGAACGTACCGCGCCACCTGGCTTCGCTGTGGCTGGACTACAGGCTGCCGTTCGGCTTCGGCATTTCCGGCGGCGCGCGCTACACCGGCAGCACCTACGGCGATGCGGCCAACCGGGTGAAGAACCAGGGCTATACCCTGGTCGACGCCGGCGTGCACTACGACTTCGGTGGCGGTCTCGACGGCGTGCGGGTGGGCGTCAATGCTCGCAACCTGTTCGACGAGCGCTTTATCAATTGCCAGGACGGCTACTGCTATCGCGGTGAAGCGCGCAGCGTGGTCACCAGCCTCAGCTATCGCTGGTAACGAGGGGAAAACACATGCTGCGTAACTGGATGATGAGCCTTGCGGTGCTGCTGTTCAGTGGTCTGGCCCGGGCTGAACCGGTGACCCTGGATGGCACCGAACAATGGACGATGCACAGTGCCGAAGGCCGCGAATACCGCATCATGGTCAGCCTGCCCGAGGGTGATGTGCCCTGGACCGGCGGCTACCCAGTGATCTACCTGCTCGACGGCAATGCCTACTTCCCGGCCTTCCATGCCGCCAAGCGGGCCCAGGACCGGCTGCGCGGGGCGGTGCTGGTGGGGATCGGCTATCCGAGCGACACACCGCTGGATTTCGTGCGCCGCGCCTATGACCTGTCGCCGCCGGCCCCGGCCGAGCGCAACAAGCCGCCACAGGGCGGGCAGGATGTGTTCCTCGACTTCATCGAGAAGCGCCTGATGCCCAGGGTCAACGAGCGCTTCAAGGTCGACCAGGACCAGCGCAGCCTGGTCGGCCACTCGTTCGGCGGAATGTTCGCCATCTATACGCTGTTCACCCGGCCCGGGCTGTTCCAGCACTACGTGGCGATCAGCCCGAGCCTGTGGTGGCAGGATCGTTTCCTGCTGGCCCATGAACGGGCCTTCACCGCCAACGCCCATGCCGGCAAGCTGGACCTGATCCACCGCAGCCTGAGCCTGAGCGTCGGCGACCGGGAAATGCCCCAGGAGATCCAGGATGTGCGCTCGCTGCAACTGCGCCTGGAGAACCTCTCGCAGTACGGACTGCGCAGCGACCTGCAGATCGAGGCAGGAGAGGATCACGCGGCGATTCCATTCCGCGTGCCGAACCGGGTGCTGGACGAGTTGATGAGTACGCGACGTTACTGAACCTTTCACGATTGTCATCCGCGTCTCACCTTGGCGTTAGCTGCACCTGCATAGACTGGGCGGCAACAGGACCCCTTTCCCTGGGCGTCCGAAAACGTTCGAGGTGTGATGCGGATGCTCAAGGTAATGGCGGTGGCGGGTCTGGTGTCGGCGCTGGCCGGGACGGCACAGGCGGCTGATGGCATGCAGCGGATCCAGGATTTCCAGGCCAGGTTCCAGGCCGAGCAGGACCGGCTGTGGGGTGACCGGGACAAGGAGCAGCAGGTGGTGAAGCAGGACAAGGCTGACAAGAAGGCGGATGGTTGAGGTGTTCTTTCGGGCCTCATCGCTGGCAAGCCAGCTCCCACAGGTACAGCACCGCTCTCAAGAGCAGTGGTGATCCTGTGGGAGCTGGCTTGCCAGCGATGAGGCCCTCAAGACCAATGGAGAGCTAGAACGGTACCGCCACGGTCAACTGGCTATACACATTGGTCCCGTTCCCGCCCACCTGATTCCCTCCGTTCGTCTCATCCTTCTTCGGCTGGTAGAGGCCGATCAGCGGGCTGACGATCAGGTGCTCGTTGACCGCCCATTCGACATAGAAATCCAGCTCGCGGGCATCGAGGTTGAGGGTGTCGCGGGTCCTCAGGGTATTGAAGTCGAAATACAGCGCGCCGACGGTGAGATTTTCCAGCGGCGTGGCCTTCAGGCCGACATGGTGGATGCCGGTGTTGCTGTTGAACGGGCCGGAGTAGTTGGCCGCCACTTCACCCTGGAACCAGGTGCCATAGCCGGTGCTCAGGCCGGTGAACAGCGAATCCCAGCCCTGGGAATAACGGGTGTAGCGGTAGGTAACCTTGGGCGACCAGGCGACATCGGCGAAGGTGTAGCCTGCTTCCGCGTACCAGGCCTTTTCCGGGCCTGCGTCCTTGTCCTGCCAGGCGTATTCGAAGGCGAAGCTGGCATTCTCGATGCCGCCGTTGCCTTCGCCGCGCAGGCTGTAGACGTCCATGTTCTCGCGTTCTTTCTGGAACTCGCTGGCCCATTGGTCGACCACGTCGAGGCCATGTACCCAGGTCAGGCCCAGAGTGCCGGCCTCGGCGGTGTAGTCCAGGGTGCCCGCAGCCAGTTCGGTTTCGGCCTGGGCGCGGTTGTCGGACTTCAGCCACACTACGCTGCCGTGCAGCCCGTCCTGGCCGCCGAGTTTCAGCACCGCGGTGCGGTCGAAGGCGTGACGGGCCGCCAGGTAGTAGGCGCCGCCACGGTTCAGCGCACCGTCGGCCGGGCCCTTGCCAAGGTTGGGGCCGTCGTCGTTGATCAGGAAGCCGCTGCCGAGCTTGACCACCTGGCGTCCTGCGGAGAAGTCCACGCCGTCCTTGCCCAGGACCGGGAACAGATCGCCCGAGCGCCAGCCAAGGAAAGCATCCTCGATCTTGGTGGTGCGTTCGGAGCCGTCGGTATTGCCTGCCGCGTCGCCATCACCCCAGGTCGCCGAGCTGACCAGGTTAAAAGTGCCGTACAGCGTGCCGTTGCCACCCAGGCCCTGGTCGCCGCTGACCCCGTACTTGATGAAGCCTTCGCGCCAGGTCGAACCGCCCGGGGTGCCATCGTAGTTCTTGCGACTATTGAACATGCCGAACACGGCGAGCATGTCGGCGTTCAGGTGGGTATCGTCGTCGGCGTACAGCTCGTAGGCCAGGGCCGGCTGGGCCGCGGCAAGGGTGACAAGGCTCAGGCCGACGGCCCGGGCCAGTGGTAACAGGTGGTGTTGCTTGTTCATGAGTGCTCCCCGGTTCTTGTTGGCAGATCGGGGGCTATTAGGGCGCCGTGCGGCGGGGCAAGTCTTGTTCGTGGCTGCCAGTGCTTTTGACCGCAATGGCCAGTTCCTGGGCGGGTACGGTGGTGCGTTCAGGCTCGCACAGGCTGTACTTGTGTGCCTGCGTCGTACTCAAGCCGGCACGGCCGCACCCTGCGGCAACAACAATTCCACCATCCGCTGGCTGCGCTCCAGCCTCTGCTGCTGGGTGTCATGCCCGTGCAGCAGCGACAGGCTGATCTGGTACGCATAGATCAGGTACGCCCGGTCCTGGGCTTCGTCTGCCGGCGCCCCGGCCTGGATCAGCAAGCCCTCGATGTAGTTCAGGCGGTGACTGTCCACCTCGTCGATCGCCTGGCGCGCCTGCTTGTCGCGCCGCGCCCAGGCGCGGATACCCAGTTCGATCGCTGCCGCTTCCTTGGCCGTCTGCCCGTGGGACGGCAGCTCCAGCAAGCGTTGCAACCGCTTCAATGGCGACACATTGGCATTGCGCAGATTGAGGATCACCTCCTCGGTCGCCCGCGTCCGCCAGTTGCCGAGGATGCATTCGAGCAGTTCGCCGCGGCTCTTGAAATGGTAGTAGAAACTACCGCGGGTGATCTTCAGTTCCTTGGCCAGGGTATCGACCCGGACCGCATCGACGCCGCTGCTGACCAGTACGTGCTGCGCGGCATGAATCCAGTCTTCGCGAGTGAGATTGGTGCGTGATGACATCGTGTGGGGCCTTGTTGATCGAGCTGGACAGGCGCAGGGGGGCAAGCGCGGAGCGAATTCCCCCGGTTGATGAAGTACATGGCTTTAGGCGAGTCTTCATCATTTTGCACGTTTCCACTTAGTGTGAGTTGACACACGTCAAAAGCGTTCTTCGCAGGAAGATGCAGGTCTGTATGTCAAGAGAATAACCCCTGCTATAAGGTTCCGCCCCGGGGTTCCAGAGCGCTGTCCCGTAATGATGAGCGCCTGGAGAACGATGCAAGGCAGTTTGCCATCATCTGGCCGCTTCCGTAGAATACCTACCCCATAAATCAGGCCTGCGACCTGACCAGAAAAAGCCTTTGTGTGCACCACGCCCTCATTGCCGGCGCTATCGCGTCGTGCCTGTGGGCTCCAAGGCTTTATTCGAGGAACGGTCAATGCGGGTCAGAAATCTCTCCATAGGTGCCAGGGCCGGGTTCGCTTTCGCAATCCTGGCGGTGCTTGTCTTGCTGCTGGGTGCGGTCGCCATTTTCGAAGCGGAGAAAATGGATTCCTCGACCAAGAAGATCACCGGCTACTGGCAGCCCGGCAGCCATGCCCTGGCCGAAGTCGGCCTGGCATTGGGCCGCACGCGGGCCCTGACCCTGCGGTCGATCCTGCAGCGCGACCCACAGGAGCGCCAGCGCACCCTGGAGCTGATCGGCGAGCGCCAGGCAGAGATCAGCGGCAACCTCGAGTTCTATCAGCAAAGCATCGACAGCCCGCGCAACCGCGAGTTGTTCGAGGCATTCAAGACTTCATATGACCAGTACTCCGTGCTGCAGCGCCAGCTCCTCGATGCCGTGCGCGGCGACCGCACCGAAGAGGCTATCGACGTGCTCAACGGCCCTATCGTGGCCCACGCCGACGCCATGATGAACGACCTCGGCGAGCTGATCCGCTACAACTACGACGGCCTGCTGGAGTCGGGGCGGATCAGTGGCGAGGCCTATGACCGTGCCATCGTGATCATGGCCGCGACCCTGGTGGTGATCCTCCTGGCGATGATCGCCATCGCTGCGGTGCTGACCCGCAGCATTGTCCTGCCGCTGCATGAGGCAGTGGTGGTGGCCGACCGCGTCTCCCACGGCGACCTGACCCAGGAAATCAACGTCTACGGCAAGGACGAACCGGCACTGTTGCTGGAGTCGATGCGCACCATGCAGGAACGGCTGCGTACCACCTTGCGTCAGATCGCCGAGTCCTCCGATCGCCTCGCCTCGGCGTCGGAAGAGCTGCATGCAGTAACCGACGACACCAGTCGCGGCCTGCTGCAACAGAGTGCCGAGATCGAGCAGGCGGCCACGGCGGTCAACGAAATGACCGCTGCCGTCGAGGAAGTCGCGAGCAATGCGGTGACCACCTCCGACGCCTCGCGTCGCGCCGACGACACCACCCAGCACGGCCGGGCGCAGGTCGACCAGGCGCTGGCCTCGATCCAGAGCCTGGTCAGCGACGTTGGCGACACCGCCCAGGAAGTCGAGGACCTGGCCAACCACGTCAACGATATCAGCCGGGTGCTCGATGTGATCGGCTCCATTGCCGACCAGACCAACCTGCTCGCCCTCAATGCCGCCATCGAAGCGGCCAGGGCCGGGGAGGCCGGGCGTGGTTTCGCCGTGGTGGCCGACGAAGTGCGCGCCCTGGCGCACCGCACCCAGCAGTCCACCGAAGAGATCGAGCAAATGATCGGCGGTGTACAGGCCGGCACCCACCGGGCGGTCAGCACCATGCACAGCAGCCAGAGCCAGGCCAGCCAGACCCTGGTGGTGGCGCAGGCGGCGGACGAGGCGCTGAAGGTCATCGCCGAAGCCATCGCCGCGATCAACGAGCGCAACCTGGTGATCGCTAGTGCCTCGGAAGAACAGGCGTCGGTGGCGCGCGAGGTGGATCGCAACCTGGTCAATATCCGCGACCTGTCGATGCAGACCTCGGCCGGGGCCAACCAGACCAATGCGGCGAGCCAGGAGCTGTCGCGCCTGGCGGTGGAACTGAATGTGATGATTTCCAAATTCAAGGTGTGAGATTTCGCTGGAGCGACCTGGATCCTGGTGGGAGTTGGCGTTGCCAACGATTGGCCCGTCCAGACACCATCATTGCCTGTGCCGGCCTCATCGCCGGCAACGCCGGCTCCCACAGGTTCCGAGCCAGCCGCAGATCTTGCGTTCGACACTGACCTTGTGGGAGCTGGCTTGCCAGCGATTGGTCCGTCCAGCATTGCCTATGCCGGCCTCATTGCTGGAAATCCAGCTCCCACAGGTTCCGAGCCAGCCGCAGATTGTGCGTTCGACACCGACCTTGTGGGAGCTGGCTTGCCAGCGATTGGCCCGTCCAGACACCATCATTGCCTGTGCCGGCCTCATCGCCGGCAAGCCAGCTCCCACAGGTTCCGAGCCAGCCGCAGATTTTGCGTTCGACACTGGCCTTGTGGGAGCTGGCTTGCCAGCGATTGGTCCGTCCAGACACCAGCATTGCTTATGCCGGCCTTATCGCTGGCAAGTCGGACCGCCGCACCGCAGCTCCCACAGGGCCCAGTGACAAAGTTCCCGTCGCGCGACGTGCGGCATTTCCTTTTGGATCTGGCCAATACCCCTATCCCAGAGCCTCCGCCGACTGCGGAACATCCTTTCGATATATATCCAAAAGCCTGTTGTCGGCGCTTCGGCTCGCCACTAGCCTCAACCTGCTACCGCTCATATTTCCGTCACCCAAGGCGCATCCGGGAGGGACCCTCGCGCTTATTACAAGAGGTGCACCATGCCGTTAAGTGCCGATGTGTTGAATGTTCTGGCACGAGAAGTCTCTCCCAATCTGCGCTTCGGCATGCTGCACGACCTGGTCGTGCAGTTGGGGTTCGATTTCTTCGGATTCAGTTGCTGGACCAGCTTCGACCCGCGCCCGATGTTCTGGAACACGTGGCCGGCGGGGTGGATCCAGAAGTACAAGGCGAGGAAGTTTCTGGAGATCGATCCCCGGATAGAGCATTGCCGACGCTCCATTTTGCCGATCAACTGGAGCGAGGATCTGTTCCGTTCCGCGCCGGGCCTGTGGGATGAGGCACAGGCCTTCGGGCTGTGCCATGGCTGGTCACAGGGTTCGCATTCGGAAGGGGTGTTCAGCGTCCTTGATGTCGCCCGGGAAAAAGGGCCGATTTCCGACCAGGAGTGGTATGAGAAGGCCGGCCAGGTCCTGCTGCTGTGCAACCTGATCCATATGCAGCAGGTCGACGAGCTCAAGCGCCGGATCGAGGCGCTCAATCTCAGCACCCGCGAGATCGAAGTGTTGCGCTGGTCGGCCATCGGCAAGACGGCGGAGGAGGTGGCCGGGATCCTTAACCTGTCGGAATCGACGGTCAACTTCCATGCGCGCAACAGCATCGTCAAGCTGGGGGTGCAGAACAAGGTGGCCGCCATTGCCAGGGCGGCGCAACTTGGCCTGTTCATCACCCGTGAAGACAGGCGGGTGGCCGATGAGCCGACACCGTTCCAGCGGCGCTCCAGCGACTGGGCGCTGGCCAGCAGTGCTTGAGCAAGGCGTTGAAATTGCACCGTTATGACGATCAGGAAGGCGAAACCGCTCGCATTTGGGGCAATTCGCGCTCGTCCGGGTGAGCGTTTCAACAAGTTGCGATCAGCGGAGATGGCAGAAAGCCAGTTTTACCAGTGAATTCGTTAGCTAGCTTTGCTCTTGGCCTGGTAGTTGCCTCAAAAAATCCATTGGAATGTCGCCATTGGAGAGGTGTATGTCGCTATCAAGCAACTCCATGCTGTTATCCGCTGAAGAACGTCGCTGGCTACCCTGGTTCGGCAAGACCGGCAAGCTCGCCATGGGCTGGGCCTGCCGGGTCAACCGTGGGGCTTATCCGGTAATCGAGCAGACCTTCGAGGCCATCGCCGAAACCCGGGTCAAGCTGCTCAATGGCTGGGCCCTGGAACAGTGGGAGCATCTTGCCGAGCTGGCCCAGGGGCTGGGCGAGCCTGGTGCCATCGACGCCCAGGCCTTGCAGGACAAACTGCAACAGGCCGAGGACTTCTCCGAACTTTTTGTCGTCGACAGCACGGGCAATCTGCTGGCCTCGACCTGGAGCGGTGCGCAACCCCGTTCCCTGAACCCGGCAGCGCTGGCCGAAGGGTTGAAGGCGCCGTTTCTCCACGGCCCCTACAGCGATCCACTGACCCTCGCCATCGGCCCGTCCTCGTCGCGTTTCCACGACGAGGTGACGCTGATGTTCTACCAGCCCCTGAAAGTCGACGGGAAAACCCTCGGCTGCCTGTGCGGCAGGGTGCCCAACGATGTGCTGGGCGACCTTATCCAGCGCGAGGCCGGGCATATCTTCGCCGAGTCCGGTGACAACTACCTGTTCATGGTCCAGTCGCGCTTCGACCGCAACCTGCAGCCGGGTGTGGCGTTGTCGCGCTCGCGTTTCGAGGACGGCACCTTCAGCCATGGCGAAAACCTCAAGAGCGGCGTGCACACGCCCTGGAAGACCGTGCGGGTGCAGCGCCACACCGAACTCGAACTGCGCTTCACCGACCCTGCCACCGAGCAGCTTCATCCCGGGGTCCGGGAAACCATCCGCAATGGCTCGAACCTGTTCGTCACCTACCCGGGCTACTCCGACTACCGGCACATTCCAGTGGTGGGCAAGGGCGTGACCTTCCAGTTGCCGGGCTCGCCGGACCGCTGGGGCATGATGTGCGAGGCCGACCTGGAAGAGGTCTACCGCCGCCGTTCCCTCAGCTACGGCCTGATGAAGCCCTACCTGGCCACCATGCTCGGCCTGTTCGCCTGCAACTATGGTGTGCAGCACTATAGCGGGCTGTCCCAGCACCTGATCGACCTGTGCGAGGCCGCCAGCCTGATGATCGCCGCGCTGGTGTTCAGCACCCTGGGGCCCAAGCGCCTGGCCGCCCGCCTGACGGAAATGACCGGGGTCATCCGCACCATCGCCGAAGGTGAGGGCAACCTGCGCCAGCGGCTCGACCCCACGCGCATGGCCAACGACGAAACCGGCGACATGGGCCGCTGGATCAACAGCTTCATCGACCACCTCGACTCGGTGGTCGGCCAGGTGGTCAAGGCCAGCCACAGCGTCGGCACCACCAACCAGATGATGATCGGCCGCAGCCGCAAGGCCAGCAGCACGTCCATGGAAGTGGCCGACGCGGTGCATCGCATGATGGTGATCGTCGAGGAGCAGTTGGGTGAAATCCAGCAGGCCTCCGCCGGTGCCGAGCAGATGAAGCAGGCCATGGACGAAGTGGTCGAGCGTGCCCGCGAGCAGTTCCTCACCGTGCGCCAGGGCACTCAGTCGATCCGCGACGTGGTCGAGCGCTCGGCGGCCAGCGTGCAACTGCTCGACAGTCGTATGGCCGAGATCGGCAAGATCAGCGGGCTGATCAGCGACATCACCAACCAGACCAACCTGCTGGCGCTCAACGCCGCCATCGAGGCGGCCAGGGCAGGGGAGCACGGACGCGGATTCGCCGTGGTCGCGGATGAGGTCCGCAGCCTGGCGGCACGTACCTCCAGCGCAGCCGAAGAGATCCGCCTCACGGTCGAAAGCCTGCAAGGCGAAACGCGCAAGGCGGTCGGTTTCATGGAGGATGGCGTGCACAACGTCGACCAAAGCCTCGGCCTCGCCGAACAGGCCTCGTCGGAAAACGTGCAACTGCACCAGGCGGTGGAAAACATGTTCCAGATCATCCAGCAGCTCAACCAGCGCAGCCTCGACTATGGGCGGACGATCAAGGAAGTGGACCAGTCCTCCCTGGAAATGCACCAGACCGTCAACGTCCTGCATGCCAGTGCCGAAACGGTGCGCCTCAATGCCAACAAACTGCAGAAGCTGGTTGGGCTGTTCGAAGTCTCCAGGAGCGGTGGCCAGCGCGAAGCGGCTTGATCGCCGGCGCGGAGCAGGGCGCCGAGCCGACGCGAAGCGCCCCTGTCCCCGGCCAGAAAGTTTTTTTAAATCAGGGGGTTGCCAGCATCCGGGAATGTGGACATAATGGCGTCCATCGAAAGCGACGAGAAATAAAAAATCTCAACGTTTTCAACGAGTTAGGGAAATCGATAGATTTCCGAAGCTCATGAGGCCGAGTAGCAAAGTGGTTATGCTCCGGATTGCAAATCCGTCTACGCCGGTTCGATTCCGACCTCGGCCTCCACTATTCGAAGCCCCGCAGATTAACGTCTGCGGGGCTTTTTAGTTTGCGCTTGAAGCGCGCAGCGCCGCTTGCTACCTGCCGAGGTGCTTCTGAACAGCCTCGGCGCTGGCTCCCACCGCCTTGACGGCTTCAGTCAGTTTCTCCTTCGTCACGCCGAATTTCTTTGTCCAGTATTGCACTTCCCATTCCTCGGACAGATTGATCCGGGAGCGGTCCTGGGGGCCGCGGTTGTTCAAATCATCAGCCATGCTATCCACCTTTGTTCATCGCCCCGGAACATCCGGGCTACCGAGTGTTGGACACACAGAAGCGAGGCGGGTTTAATCGGATTCGCTGTATTCAAGGTCTTACGGAGCGACCCTCACCCCTCCGGCGCCACAACACCGCAAACAAACTCATCCGTTCCAAGCCGATGAGACCCGAACTCCACGACATAACCCGCACCCCGCCGCTGCGCCTCCGCCCTTGCGGTTCCCTGGTCGGCATACACATCGACGAAATGCCACGGATGCCGATCCCGCAACACGCCCCAACCAAGTACCCAACCGGGATTGTCAGGGTCCGCCGGAAGGTTTTTCGCCAGACTGCGAATAGTCATGCTGCGCTCCTTGACCAGGACAGACCCTGACACTAGCACCACAACGCCGAGAGCGCAGGCTCAGACGTGACTCAGCGAAAGGTCACTGATGACGCAAATCGACCCATCGTCAGCCGGCGTGGCATCCGTGTAGTCGATCTGGTTGTAGACGCCGCCATGAAATTCGAACAGGCGCACATTCCAGCTGCTGTCGAGCCGCAGATCCCCGATGAACCAGAAGCCGTTCCCGCGACCACGCTGACATGGACCACGCCCTGGGCCGTCACGTGGATACTGACCTTGAACCTGGTTCCCAGCGGCACCCCCTTGAGGATCGTCGAGTTGACCGGATCCGCCTGGTCATAGGATTGCCGGAACCCTAGGGTGATATTGCCCTTGTTCCAGAACACCTTCACCGGCGGGCCGTCATCGCCCCGTACGTGCATCTGCGCAATCACCACCTTTTGCGCGGAATTGACCTTGGTCAGGGTCATTTCCTGCCTGTTCCAGTGATCCCGGGCGCTGGCCAGGGTCCAGTTGGTCGATTCGGTCCATTCGCAACGGGTCCTGCGCGTGCTTTTACTGGAGGCGCCCTTGGTCGGGGCGGAGAATTGGATCGAGCCGTCGCCGAGTACCTTGACCACGCTGGGGAACTGGGCGATCGCCGTCGCGCCGTTGACTTCCAGCGCGACGGGGTTGGTCGAGGAGACGGGCAGCGGTGTGGTGATTGTCAGATTGCTGATATTTACGGTCATGGGAACTCCTGACGATAAATTTCATTGGCCTGGCAGATTGCCTTCCAATCCTGAGGGAGACTTGCGCTTCCTTCACTTCATTCGGCGGGTGGGTGCAGGGATGGTTCAGCCGGATGTATCGACGGCCCGGCAAGCGCGGCGCAGAGGCATTCTGTAGAATCGCCCGCTTGCACCAGACGACACCGAGGAGCCGCCGTGAGAGGCCTGGAAAAATTCGTATCGCTGCGCTTTGTCGCGCTGCTGGCATTCATCGCCTTGGGCGCCGCGCTGCACAACGCCGGGAAGGTCGGTTTCTGGGGGATGCTGGCGATCATGATGGTGCCCAATGTGTTTTTCGCACTGCTGCGGTCACGCAGGCCGGACGATGGACGGCAATGATGCCCTGATGCATAAAAAAGCCCCGCAAGGCCGAAGCCTGCGGGGCAAAGAGGTCGGTGTGAACCAACCAAAGGAGCCTCGAAATCCAGTTCAGCGAGATGCCACCGCCTCGCTCTGCCAGCCACCACCCAAGGCCTTGTAGATCGCGACGATGCCGCGATACAGCTCGACCTCGCCCAGGGCCTGGGCATCTTCCGCCGCCAGGCGCTCGCGTTCGGCGTCCAGCAGTACCAGGTAATCCACCGTGCCTTCGCGATAGCGGATCGACGCCAGGTCGGCCGCCTTGCGGCTGGCTTCGCTCTGCTTCAATAACGAGACGAGGCGTTGCTGACGCTTGCCATAGTCGCTGAAGGCGTTTTCCGATTCCTCCAGGGCCAGCAATACCTGCTGCTCGTAGGTCGCCAGGGCGCCTTCGGCTTCGGCATTGGCGCCGCGCAAGCGGGCGCGCACGCTGCCCAGGTCGAAGGCCGGCCAGGTGATGCTCGGGCCCAGGGCCCAGGCCGAGGCTGCCGACGAACCCAGTTGCGAACCGCGCGCGGCGGTGAAGCCAAGGAAGCCGCTGAGGCTCACACGCGGGAACAGATCAGCAGTAGCCACGCCCACATTGGCCGTGGCCGCCGCCAGTTGCCGCTCGGCCCGGCGGATGTCCGGACGGCGCTGCAGCAGTTCGCCCGGGTCGCCGATCGGCAGCGCCTTGGCGATGGCCGGCAGCTGCTTGGGTGAGAGATCGACGCTCAGGGCATCCGGTCGCTGGCCGAGCAGGGTGGCGATGCGGTTGCGAGCGCGCACCTGTTCCGCTTGCAGTTGCGGCACGCTGGCTTCCACTGCCGCCAGGCGCGCATCGGCGCGCACCACATCCAGCTCGTTGCCGACCCCGGCTTCACGCAGGGTTTCGGTGATACCGCGCGAATCCTGCTGGGTCTTCAGGTTGGCCAGGGCGATCTTCTCGCGTTCCTGGGCGCCGCGCAGTTGCCCGTAGGCATCCACCAGTTCGGCGATCAGGCTGACCTGCAACTGCTGCAGGTCGGCCTGGGCCGCCGCTTCCTGGGCTTCGCTGGCTTCCAGGCGGCGCTGGATGCGACCGAACAGGTCCAGTTCCCAGGCCATGTCCAGGCCCAGGTCATATCGTTCGCTGTTGACCCGATCGGTGGTCTGGCCAGGGATCTGGCCTTTGCCGAGGTCGCTGCTGGCGCGGCTGGTCACGGTCGGCAAGGCATCGTTATCGACGTCCTCGCGGATCGCACGGGCCGCCTTGAGGCGGGCGAACGCTACCCGCAGGTCACGGTTGCCGTTGAGCGACTGGCTTACCAGCTGGTCCAGTACCGGGTCTTCGAACTGGTGCCACCAGGCGCTTTCGAAGCGGCTGCGGTCCAGGCCGGCCTGGCCGTCGCTGGCGGCCAGGTGGGCGGCAGCGGTGTCCGGCGCCTTGTAGTCCGGGCCCACGGCGCACGCGCTCAGGGCCAGCACCAACAGGCTCGGCAGCCACAGTTTGCTACTCATCTCTACACGGCTCATGCGTGGCTCCCTTGCGCGGTCAGGCGGGCCGCTTTGCGCGCCTGCTTGCGCTCGACATAACGGCGGATCAGAACGAAGAACACCGGGGTCAGCAGCAAGCCGAAGATGGTCACCCCGATCATCCCGGAGAACACCGCCACGCCCATGGCATGACGCATTTCCGCACCGGCGCCGGAGGAGAACACCAGCGGTACCACACCCATGATGAAGGCGAACGAGGTCATCAGGATCGGCCGCAGGCGCAGGCGGCAGGCTTCCAGTACCGCGGCCAGCGGATCGAGCCCTTCGGCCTGCTTGTCCTTGGCGAACTCGACGATCAGGATCGCGTTCTTGCACGCCAGCCCCACCAGTACGATCAAGCCGATCTGGGTGAAGATGTTGTTGTCGCTACCGGACAGGATCACCCCGGTAATCGCCGAGAGCAGGGTCATCGGTACGATCAGGATCACCGCCAGCGGCAGGCTCCAGCTTTCGTACTGGGCGGCCAGCACCAGGAAGGCCAGCAGCACGCAGAGCGGGAAGACGAACAGCGCGGTGTTACCGGCAAGGATCTGCTGGTAGGTCAGCTCGGTCCATTCGAAAGTCATGCCGTTGGGCAGTTCTTCCTTGAGCAGTTTTTCCATGGCTTTTTCCGCCTGGCCGGAGCTGTAGCCCGGCGCCGCGGCGCCGTTGATCTCGGCGGTGATGAAGCCGTTGTAGTGCATGACCCGGTCGGGGCCGGAGGTGTCGCTGACCTTGATGAAGGTCGCCAGCGGGATCATCTCGCCCTGGTTGTTGCGCACCTTCAACTGGCCGATCTGCTCGGCGTCGAGGCGGAACTGCTGCTCGGCCTGGACGTTGACCTGGTAGGTACGGCCGAAACGGTTGAAGTCGTTGGCGTACAGCGAGCCCAGGTAGATCTGCAGGGTGTCGAAGATATCGCTGATGGCCACGCCGTGGGTCTTGGCTTTCTCGCGGTCGATGGCGGCATCGACCTGGGGCACGTTCACCTGGTAGCTGGTGAACAGGCCGGCCAGTTCCGGCACGTTGTGGCTCTTGGCGATGATGTTCTGGGTTTCCTTGTACAGCGCTTCATAGCCCAGGTTGCCACGGTCCTCGATCTGCAGGCGGAAACCGCCGATGGTGCCCAGCCCCTGTACCGGCGGTGGCGGGAAGATCGCGATGTAGGCGTCCTGGATGTCGGCGAACTGCGCGTTCAGCGCGGCGGCGATGGCACCGGCCGACTGGCTCGGGTCCTTGCGCTCGTCGAACGGCTTGAGCGGAGTGAACACGATGCCGCTGTTCGGGCTGTTGGTGAAACCGTTGATCGACAGGCCCGGGAAGGCCACCGAGTCGGCCACGCCCGGTTGTTTCAGGGCGATTTCGCTCATCTTCTTGATTACCGCTTCGGTGCGGTCGAGGCTCGCCGCGTCCGGCAACTGCGCGAAGGCCACCAGGTACTGCTTGTCCTGGGCCGGAACGAAACCGGTCGGGGTGGACGAGAAGCCCAGGTACGTCAGGCCCATCAGCCCGGCATAGACGAACAGCGCCACGCCACTGCGGCGGATGACCCGGCCGACGGTGCCCACGTAGCTATGGCTGGCACGCTCGAAGAAGCGGTTGAACGGACGGAACAGCCAGCCGCCGAGCAAGCGCTCCAGCAGCCGCGAGAAACGGTCCTTCGGCTCGTGGTGCCCCTTCAGCAGCACGGCAGCCAGGGCCGGCGACAGGGTCAGCGAGTTGAAGGCCGAGATCACCGTGGAGATGGCGATGGTCAGGGCGAACTGCTTGTAGAACTGCCCGGTAAGGCCGGAGATGAACGCCGCCGGGACGAACACGGCGCACAGCACCAGGGCGGTGGCGATGATCGGGCCGGTCACTTCGCCCATGGCCTTCTTGGTTGCTTCCAGCGGCGGCAGGCCGAGTTCGATGTTGCGCTCGACGTTCTCCACCACAACGATGGCGTCGTCCACCACGATACCGATGGCCAGTACCAGGCCGAACAGCGACAGGGCGTTGAGCGAGAAACCGAACAGGTGCATAACCGCGAAGGTACCGATCAGCGACACCGGAACCGCCACCAGCGGGATGATCGAGGCGCGCCAGGTCTGCAGGAACAGGATCACCACCAGAACCACGAGGATCAGCGCTTCGAACAGCGTATGTACCACGGCTTCGATCGAGCCACGGACGAACACGGTCGGGTCGTAGACGATGCTGTAGTCCATGCCTTCGGGGAAGCTCTGCTTGAGCTCGGCCATCTTCGCCCGCACTTCGTCGGAGATCTCGATGGCATTGGAGCCCGGGCGCTGGAAGATCGGGATGGCCACCGCCGGCTGGTTGTTCAGCAGCGAACGCAGGGCGTACTGGCTGGAGCCCAGCTCGACCCGGGCGATGTCTTTCAGGCGGGTGATCTCGCCGTCGGCGCCGGAGCGAATGATGATGTTCTCGAACTCGTCCTCGCTGACCAGGCGGCCCTGGGTGTTGACCGAAAGCTGGAAGCTGGTGGCGTTCGGCGCGGGTGGCGCACCGAGCTGGCCGGCAGCGACCTGGCGGTTCTGCTCGCGGATGGCGCTGACCACATCGGCGGCGGTCAGGTTGCGCGAAGCGACCTTGTTCGGGTCGAGCCAGACCCGCAGGGAATAGTCGCCCATGCCGAACAACTGCACGTCGCCGACGCCGCCCAGGCGGGCCAGCTCGTCCTTGATATTGAGGATCGCGTAGTTCGACAGGTAGAGCATGTCGTAACGGTTATCCGGCGAGGTCAGGTGCACGACCATGGTCAGGTCGGGCGAGGCCTTGTCGACGGTGATGCCGATGCGCGTCACCTCTTCCGGCAGCTTCGGCTGGGTTCGCGTCACGCGGTTCTGTACCTGGACCTGGGCGTTGTCCAGGTCGGTACCCAGGGCGAAGGTGATGGTCAGGGTCAGCTTGCCGTCGGCAGTGGACTGCGAGGACATGTACAGCATGTTCTCGACACCGGTGATGGCCTGCTCCAGCGGCGCGGCGACGGTTTCACCGATCACCTTGGGGTTGGCGCCGGGGAAGTTGGCGCGGACCACGACGGTGGGTGGCACCACTTCCGGGTATTCGCTGATCGGCAACTGGAACAGCGAAATCGCGCCGGCGATCAGGATCAGCAGGGAAAGCACCGCGGCGAAGATCGGCCGGGTGATGAAGAAACGGGAGAAATTCATGGGTGTGGTCCCTTAACCGCGTGGAGTCGCGGCGCTGGCGAGCTTCGCCGTGGCCTTGCCGTTGTCGGCAGGCTGACGGTTGGCGGCTTCCAGGGCCTGGCGCTGTTGGGCGAGGGCAGCGAGGGTGGCTTCGCTCGCCATCGGCGTTTCTTCAGGGGTGACCGGCGAGCCCGGGCGTACCCGTTGCAGGCCCTTGACCACGATGCGGTCGTCCTTGGACAGGCCACTGCGCACGATACGCAGGCCCTCGAGTTTCGGCCCCAGCTCGACGGCGCGGTAGTCGGCCTTGTTGTCCTTGTCCATGACCAGTACGAACTTCTTGCCCAGGTCGGTGCCCACGGCTTCATCGTTGATCAGCACCGCGGAGTAGGTGGCGCTGCCCACCAGTTTCAGCCGCGCATACAGGCCCGGGGTGAACTGGCCGTCGCGGTTGTCGAAGACTGCACGACCGCGGATGGTGCCGGTCCTGGGGTTGACCTGGTTATCGACGAAGTTCATCTGGCCCAGGTGCGGGTTGCCGGCTTCGTTGGACAGGCCCAGGTACACCGGGGTGATCTGGCCGCGCTGGCCTTCCCGTGCCAGCTGGGTGTACTTGAGGTACACGCGCTCGTCGGCATCGAAATAGGCGTAGACGCGGTCGGTGGAGACCACGCTGGTCAGCGGGGTGACGTCGGCGGTGACGATGTTGCCGGCGGTGAACTGTGCGCGGCTGACCCGGCCGCTGATCGGCGCGGTGACCCGGGTGAAACTCAGGTTCAGCTTGGCCAGGTCCAGTTGCGCCTGGATAGCCGCGACACCGGCGCGTGCTTCGGCAGCGGCGCTGGTGCGCGATTCGGCCAGTTCGGCGGAAATCGCATTGCTGTTGCGCAGGCGTTCACCGCGCTGGGCTTCGTTTTCCGAGCGGATGGCGGTGGCGCGGGCTTGTTGCAGCTGGGCTTCGAGGCGGCGGACCTCGGCCTGGAACGGGCGTGGATCGATCTGGAACAGCAGATCGCCTTTCTGTACCTGGGCGCCCTCGGTGAACGCCACCTGGTCGATCTGGCCGGAGACGCGCGGACGCACCTCGACGGTTTCCGGGGCCTCGAGACGGCCAGTGAACTCGTCCCATTCGTTGATCGGTTGCTCGATCACCTTGGCTACGCTGACCTTGGGCGCCCCTGGAGCCTGCACCGCTTCCGGGGTGCGACCGCAGGCACTCATCACCAGAAGGGCCAACGCAGCAAGGGGATAGCGCAAGGGTTTGAGTGACTGCTCCATGGAAAACTCCGCCAATGTATTGATAGTGGGCGGATTCTGCGTTTTGCCGCGGGCGCGGACGAATCGAATGAAGCGAAGGTGACTATCACGGGGAATGATGGAAGTCGGGGATTATCGTCTGGCGTTGATAGTTGGGCCTTGGCAACCAGATGCAAGCGACTGGCAGGGACAGGCAAGCGGGCAGGGGAGCGGACGCGGATACTGGCGGCGCACCACTGGAACAGGTCCCTTTGCGTGCGACGGCAATATCTTCATATCTGCGCTACGTTTGAACCGCCGGCAGGGCTGCCGGCGGTTTTTTTTGCTCTGGACCTTGTGGTGTTCTTGAGGGCCTCATCGCTGGCAAGCCAGCTCCCACAGGACACTGTGGGAGCTGGCTTGCCAGCGATTATCAGGGCCTCAACCGTTGGCCCGTTTCCCCTGCGCCTGCTGCGCCACCAGCGAGCGAATCCGCGGCAGCAATTCCTGCCCGTACTCCACCGCGTCGCGCAACTGGTCGAAACCGCGGAACAGGAAGGTCGTTATTCCAAGGTTGTAGTACTCCAGCGCCGCCTCGGCGACCTGGTCCGGGGTGCCGACCAGCGAGGTCGAGTTGCCTGCGGCGCCGGTGAGGGCGGCAATCGCAGTCCACAGGCGCTTGTCGTGCACCACCTTCTGGCTCGCCAGTTCCACCAGGCGCGAGGAGCCGACGTTGTTCCTGCCAACGTTCAGTTCGCGACGCTTGCCGGCGCGCTGCTCGTGCAGCACCTTGGCGTCCGCGAGGATCCGCTCGGCCCGGGCCCAGGCTTCCTCCTCGGTAGCCCCGAGGATCGGCCGCAGCGACAGGCTGAAGCGAATGTGCTTTTCCCGCCCGTATTTCGCCGCTGCCCGGCGCACCTTGGCGATGCGCTCGCGCACCTGTTCCAGGGGCTCGCCCCACATCATGTAGACGTCGGCATGTTTGGCCGCGACTTCCACCGCCGCGTCCGAGGCACCGGAGAAGTAGATCGGGATATGCGGTTTCTGCAGCGGCTTGACCAGGGTCAGGTTTTCCTCGACCCGGTAATGCGCGCCCTGGTGGCTGAACGGCTGGGTCGCGGTCCAGACCTGCTTGGCCACGTCCAGGTACTCTTCGGTGCGGGCGTAGCGCGCATCCTTGTCGATGAAATCGCCGTCGCGTTGCAGGTCGCCGCTGTCGGCGCCGGTGATCACGTTGATCGAGGCGCGACCGCGGCTGAGCTGGTCGAGGGTGGCGAACTGGCGCGCGGCGAAGGTCGGCGCCTGGAAGCCCGGACGGTGGGCTACCAGCAGGCCGAGTTTCTCGGTGTAGGCGGCAACGTGGCTGGCGATGATCAGCGAGTCGGCAGCACTGGTATTGACCGCCAGCAGGGCCTTGTCGAAACCGCCGTATTCCTGGGCCTGGGCAAAGGCCTTGATGAAATCCAGGTCAACGCCGGGGCCGCGCGGCGCCTGGGATTCGCTGCCTTCCTGGGGGCCGATCAGGCCGATGAATTCGAGACTCATGAAGCAAACTCCTTGTGTGTGGGGGCTCGGGCGGTTCAGGCGACCGCTTCCTGGGTGCGACGCAAGGTATTGCGGTTGGCCGGCACGGCCAGGCCGAAGTTGTCGCGCAGGGTCTGGCCCTCGTAGTCGCGACGCAGCAGGCCGCGGGCTTGCAGTACCGGCACCACCAGTTCGGTGAAGCGCTGCAGGCCGTCCGGCAATAGGGAATTGATGATGAAACCGTCCGCCGCTTCGTGTTCGAACCAGTCCTGCACGGCATTGGCGACTTCTTCGGCGGTGCCGACGAAGTCGCGCTTTGGCGCGGAGAAACGCAGCGCGACCTGGCGCAGGGTTAGGCCCTCTTCGCGGGCGATGCGCTTGAGCTGGTCGGACGAGCCCTTGTGGCTCTGGCTGCCGAGGTCGCCGAGATCGGGGAAGGGCGCGTCGAGGTCATGGCCGCTGAAGTCGTAGTCGTTGAACGGCCGGCCGAGGGCGACCAGGGCGTCATCGATGCTGACCAGGTCCACCGCCTGCTGATAGCGGCGCTCGGCGTCTTCGGCATCGACACCGACGATGGGGCGGATGCCCGGGAGGATGAACAGCTCTTCGGCATTGCGCCCGAAGTTGCGGGCGCGTTGCTTGAGGTCCTGGTAGTAGGCGCGGGCTTCGCTGAAACCCTCGGGGCTGACGAAGATCGCATCGGCCTGACGCGCGGCGAAGTTACGCCCGTCCTCGGAGGTTCCGGCCTGGAAGATCAGCGGCTGGCCCTGGCGCGAACGGGCGATGTTCAGCGGGCCCTTGACCTTGAAGAACTCGCCCTGGTGGTTCAGCGCATGGAGTTTTTCCGGGTCGAAGAACTCGCCGCTCTGCTTGTCGCGGGTGAAGGCATCGTCTTCCCAGGAATCCCACAGGCCCTGGACCACCTGCACATGTTCCTTGGCGATGCGGTAGCGCTCGGCATGGGGCGGGTGCTCGGCCTTGCCGAAGTTGTCGGCGGTGCCGGACAGCCAGGAGGTGACCACGTTCCAGCCGGCGCGACCGCCGCTGATATGGTCCAGGGAAGCCAGTTGGCGGGCCACCTGGAAGGGCTCGGTGTAGCTGACGGTAATGGTCGCCACCAGGCCGATATGCTCGGTCACGGCGGCCAGGGCCGAAAGCACGGTCAGCGGTTCGAAGCGGTTGAGGTAGTGGGGGCTGGACTTGGCGTGGATATGCAGGCTGTCGGCGATGAAGGCGAAGTCGAACCTGGCTGCTTCGGCCAGTTGCGCCTGCTGCTTGTAGTAGCCGAAGTTGACGCTGGCATCGGCCAGCGCATCGGGATGGCGCCATTCGCCCCAACCGTGGCCGACACCGTGGATCATTGCGCCGAGTTTGATCTGTCGCTTGCTCATGCTTGGCTCCTTGAGGAGAGGGGAGTTCGTGATGGCCTCCGCCTGGCATGGGGTCGGACTGTGGGGTAGACCTTAAGCTGTTGCGGGCTGTGCTGTGAAAGCACATTTTCTTCTATGCTAATTATGTAAGTTGTGCATTTTAAGATTGGTTTATATCAGTGAATTGAATCTTGAACTTGAGGGCCTCATCGCTGGCAAGCCAGCTCCCACAGGGATCGCGTAAGCCTGTGGGAGCTGGCTTGCCAGCGATGAGGTCCGAAAGGTCAATCAAAAGTCATAGGTCAACCGCGTGTAGTAATAGCCCCCGGTAAAGCCATACGGCGAATAGACCCCGTATCCTTTGGTCATGGTCTTGCTGCTCGGCGCCTGGCGTTCCGGATAGATGTCGAACAGGTTCTTCGCGCCTACCGCCAGGTTCAGGTCCTTGGTCAACTGGTAGCCGACGTCGAGGTCGGTGATCCAGCGCGCCTTGTATACCCGGTCCAGCGAGCGGTCGTTGGCATCGTTGACCTCGCGGTACGAGCCATAGCGGGTCAGCCCGAGGTTCACGGTGTAGTCATCCAGCTTCCAGCTCCCACCCAGCAGCAGCTTGGTCCTGGGCTGCACCCCGGAGATCAGGTTGCGTGCCTGGCGGTCCATGAGGGCGTAGTCCTTGCCGAGGATGTTGACGTTCTCCTTGTACGAAAGGATCTCGGTGTCGTTCCAGTTCCACGCCGCTGTCCACTTCACGCTGCCGTAGCCGCCGAGGTCCTGGTCGTAGTTGCCGACCAGGTCCACACCCTTGGTCCGGGTGTTGGCACCGTTGGTGAAGTATTGGCCGCCGGAGGTCGAGTCGATGCCGTTGGCGATCAGGGTCTGGGTGACTTCCGGGCCAAGCAGGGTCCCGGTCAGGGTGATGCGGTCGCGCACGTTGATCACGTAGGCATCGGCGGTGAACGACAGCCGGTCACTTGGCTGGAAGGTCAGGCCGAGGCTGTAGTTGGTCGATCGCTCCGGCTTGAGTGCTTCGGCACCCAGGGCTTTGGCTGCCGCCGAGTCCACCGGCAGCACGCCATAGTTGATCGACTGGTAGACCCCGTCGACCACGCCATAGGTGGTGGAGCGTGCACTGAACAGGCTGTTGGCCAGGGACGGTGCGCGGAAGCCGTTGCTCACCGTGGCCCGCACCGCCAGCTGCGGGGTGAACTCGTAGCGGGTGCTGAGCTTGCCGCTGCGGGTGGCACCGATGCCCTGATCGTAGTGCTCGTAGCGCAGGGCAGTGCCGACATACCACTGCGGCAGCGGGTTGAAACCGACGTCCACGTAGCTGGCGACGCTGTTGCGGTGGGTCTTGTCGGTCTGGTCGGGCGAGATGCCGTTGGTTACCTGGGCCCCGGACGAGGCGCATTGCCCCGGCGCGCGGCAGTAACCGCCGTCGGCCCAGCTGGCCCAGTCGCCTTCTTCCACTTCGTAACCGTCGCGGCGCTGCTCCAGGCCCCACGACAGGTCCAGCGGCTTGCTCAGGCCCACGTCGAAACCGCGGTGCAGATCGAGGTTGCTGGTCAGCTGCGTGGAGATCCAGGTGCCGGACTTGAAGTGATTGGGTGTCGCTTCACCGAGAGACGGGTTCTGGTTGTTCCACGTGCCCTGTTCGGCATCGTTGCGCCCGTAGGTGCTGGACAGGTCCCAGTCCCACTCGCCGACCAGGCCCTTGGCGCCGAGGGCCGCCTGGAAGTCCTGCTCTTCGATGTACCAGGTTGGCGTATAGCCCGAAGGCCGGCCGTTGGGGCCGGTGGTGATGGTGTTGACGATGGTCGGCAGGCGGAAGTTCTGGCCCTGCTCGGCCTTGCGGTACGACCAGGTGCTGAAGGAGTACAGGCTCAGGTCGTCGTGGATCGGCAGTTCGGCGTTGTAGCCCAGGGTCAGCAGGTTGATCTTCGGCGTGCCGTAGCCGCCGTAGGTGACCTTGCCGGCTTTCTCGTGGGCCTCGGCGACGCTATAGCCGTTGGCGCTGGCCTTGTTGTCGTCGTTCTGGCTGCGCGCGTCCAGCGCCAGTTGCAGCACGCCGTCCTGGCCGATCTCGAAGCCCTTGTTCAGGCTTTGCTGCACGGTCTGCTTCTTGCCGTCGTAGCCCTGGCCGACGTTGGTTACCGCGGTGCCGCTGGTATCGGCCTTGAGGATCACGTTGATCACCCCAGCGATGGCGTCGGAGCCGTACTGGGCGGCGGCGCCATCGCGCAGCACCTCGACATGGTCGATGGCGCTGATCGGGATCAGGTCCAGGTCGGCCGGGGCGGCGCCGGCGTTGATCCCGCTGATGTTGAGGGTGGCGCTGGTGTGGCGGCGCTTGCCATTGACCAATACCAGCACCTGCGCCGCATTCAGCCCGCGCAGGCTAGGCGCCCGGGCCATGCCGCTGGCATCCCAGCCGGTCTTTTCCGGGAGGGTGAAGGAGGCCACGGTGGCGCTCAGGGCCTCCATCAGGCCTGGCTTGCCGGTGTCCTGCAATTGCTTGGCGCTGATCACGTCGATCGGCGCGGGGCTGGTGGTCACGGTGCGTTTTTCGCTGCCGCGGCTACCGGTGACGATCACGGTCTCCAGGCGCGAGGCCGCGGTGTCGGTACCGGCTTCTTCGGCCTGGGCGACGGGGAAGTTAAGGCCGGCAAGCAGCGCGGCACCCAACAGCGGGGTGCGCGCCGTCGCCACCGGCCAACGGGAAAGTCGGGCAGTGTTCAAGGCGTGTTTCCTGTTCTGTTTTATGTCCGGGAGCGGTCCCGGTGGCTTATGGGGCTTTGGCGGCTATGGCTTCGATTTCGACGAGGGCGCCAGGCAGCGGTAGGGCGACCACCTGCAAGGCGGTGCGGGTTGGCTTGTTCGGTTGCTCGGCGGTGGCGAAGAAGCGCGTGTAGGCGGCCTGCAGCCCGGCGAAGTCGAGGTTGCCACCCTTGTCCGGATCGCCCACGAGGAACACTCGCAACTGCACGATATCGCCCAGGCCCAGGCCCTGGGCCTTGAGGATGGCTTGCAGCTTGTTGAGCACCGACAGGGTCTGGGTTTCGGTATTGCCGTAGGCGGCGATGCTGCCTTTCGGCGCCTTGGGGTCGGCGACGTCAGGCAGGGTGCCGCTGACGAAGGTCAGCTTCGCCGACGCCGGCACCGTGACGACCTGGGAAATGGGGAAGCTGGAACCCGGCGGGTCGATACGCTGGATGCTGTCGGCGTGGGCGGTGTACAGCGTCAGGCTCATCAGGGCTCCGAGGGTAAGGGCGGGAATGTTTTTCATGGGACGTTCCTTGTCGTGGTTCAGGCGGCGGCGACGCCGGCATGGGTTTGCTTGGCGTGTTGTGCGATCAGGCCGACCACCCGCCGCGCCGATTCGGCGGCGCTGTTCTGCCAGATGCCGACCCCGCCATGGGCCAGGGCATCGCTGGCCAGCCAGGTGCGGCCTTGCGGCTGGTTGAGAATGTCGTAGCCGGGCTGGGCGACTTCGTCGTGGACGATCCACGGGGCTTCGCTGAAGGGGATCTTCGACCAGTTGACCACCACGCCACGGCCGAGCTTGTGCGAGTGGCCGGGGTGCAGGGATTCCACCGCGCTGCGCGACGAGGCGAGTTGCGCATCCCAGGGCTTGGCGGCAAAGGACTCGGCGACTTCGCTGGTGTTGTAGGTGGCGACCAGCACGCCTTGCGGGCTGTTCAGGCGATCGCTCGGGTACCAGAGGAAACGCGCTTCATGGTTGATATAGGAAAGCCCGCCGTAGATCTGGAAGTCGGTCTCCCAGAAGCGGGGTGACTGCCAGGCGACCTTGTTGGCCTTGTCCGGCTTGGCCAGCTCCATGGCCTGCTTGAAGGCCGGGGTGAAGTTGCTGTCGAGCCGGCGCAGCAGCGGCAAGGGCAGGGCGACCACCGCGTAGTCGGCATCCTCGATGTGCTGGCGGCCAGTGAGGCGGTCGCGCCATACCACCCGGCTGCCGCTGTCCGAGGTCTGGATCGACTGCACCTCGGCGTTGAGCTGCACCGCGTCCTTGACCTGGCGATAGAGCGCCTTGGGGATCTGGTCCATGCCGCCCACGGGCTGGAACATGGTTGCCGAGAACTCCGGGATTTCGTCGAACACCAGCGGCAGCAGCAGGTTGCTGTCGAGCAGGCGCTTCAGTTCCACTGGCGTACGTTGCACCGGCGTCTGGTCGCCGGCGCCGGCGAAGCGGGTATAGCCGGAGCGCACCGAACCGCGGTACTGGCGCTCGTCGTTGAGGTCGCCATAGACCTTGAGGAAATCCAGCAGCGCCTTGCGTTCGCCGGCATTCAGCTCCTGGTCGAGGGTATTGCGCTGCACGCTGCGCGCCAGCAGTTCGCTGAGATGACCGCGGGTGTCGTTGACCGCCTGGCGCAGCAGCAGAGGGGGCTGCGCCAGGTCCGGCTGGGCGAGGGCGTTGCGGCTGCTGTTGACCAGCACCTCCAGGGGCACGCCGAGTTCGCGGCAGTAGCCGAGGATGGTCAGGTGGTGGCTGGGCAGGCGCGCGGCGCCGGCGTTGAAGAACAGGCCGTCGTCGAAGGCCACGGTCTGCTTGCTGCCGTCGTTGTGTTCGACCTGGTCGCCGTTGCGCAGGGTCCAGACGCGCCCGCCGATGCGGTTGCGTGCTTCCAGCACCTTCACTTCGAAACCGGCCTTGCGTAACTCGTAGGCCGAAACCAGGCCGCTGATGCCGCCGCCGACGATCAGCACGCGCTTGCCGTTGCCGGTGCGGCTGGCCAGGTTCAGGGGTTCGAAACTTGCCGCCCGGGCGCTGCCGGGCAGACCAAGGGCGGACAGGCCGCCCAATGCCGCCGAATAGCCGCCGATGGCGGCCAGGCGGGTTACCAGATCTCTACGGGTGAGCCCCATATCGCGTTCTCCATAAGGTTGCCGCATGGGCAACCGCGAGCTTGGGATAGCGGTTCCGCAGACAACCGGAGGGCGACCCGAAAACGGGGAGAGGGGACGACCCTCTGGCGGCGACGGAAATCCATTTGCCTCCACCAGGTCGGGGTCGGTAAAGCGAACATAAGCGTCTGAAACGGGCTTGTGAAAGGCTTTTTGGTTCTAAGTTAATTATCAGAAAAAGACATAATCAAGATTTTCAAAATGCAATCAGGCTATTTTGTGCGTGTCCAGGCGCTGGGCCGATACCGCGCCGAACAACTCCACCGGCTCCTGCAGATTGCCCAGGTAGCGCGGATGGAACAGCCAGAGATCGACCTGGGGCTTGAAATCGGTGACGTTCAGCACTTCCAGCTGGTCGCGATGCCGGCTGGCCGCGAGCAGGGGTTCCGGTACCAGGCCCAGGCCCTGACCATTGGCGACCAGGCCCAGTTGCAGCTCGGTGCCGAAGGTTTCCAGGTTGATCTGCAATGACAACCCCTGTTCGCTCAACGCCCGTTGCAAACCTGCGCGGAAACCGCAGCCATCGGGGTTGAGCACCCAGCCGCGCAGGTAGCAGTCCTTGAGCTTGTGGCTTTTCTTGCCGGCGGTGCCCTTGGCCGCCACGACCCTCAATTGCATGCGCCCGATGGAGCGGCTGGCGATGCCTTCGGGGAAGATCTTGCCGGTAGGGAACAGGGCCGCAGCGGCGTCGAGGTCACCGTTTTCCATGCGCGAGATCAACGAGCTGCCCCAGCCGCTGACCACCTGGGTACGCAGGTCCGGGTAGGCTTCGCGAATCTTCGCCAGGGCGTCGAGCAGGACCACGTCGCCGATGGTCTGCGGCACGCCGAGGCGCAGGGTGCCGCTGGGCGCACCGTCGCTGGCGACCAGCTCGCGCAGGGTATCGATCTCGCGCAGGATCGCCTTGCACTGTTCGTACACACGCCAGCCCATGGGCGTCGGCTTGAGCGGCTTGGTATTGCGATCGAGCAGGTTGGCGCCCAGGTCTTCCTCGAAATTCTGTACCCGCCGGGTGATCGCCGGTTGGGTCAACTGCAAGGCCTCGGCGGCCAGGTTGGTCGACTGGCAGCGGATGACCGCGACGAAAGCGTCCATGTCATCGATCTTCATATTCGCTTCTCACATAGTCTGGGGCGGGGAGATGTTTTCGAAGAATAATCCTTCTTGGCGGGTTTTGCAGGAGGCAGATAGTCGGAAAGCACCGCGGACTCTGTGGGAGCTGGCTTGCCAGCGATAGCTCCAGTGAATTCACCCTAGCTATCGCTGGCAAGCCAGCTCCCACAGGGGCCGTGCTAACCGTTCTTTACCAGAACTTCCACCAGGCCCCCTTGCCCAGATGCTCGATCATCTTCAACTGCTCGCCCAGCACCGCGATCACCTGTTCGTCTCGCGGCTGTTGCACCTGGTAGATACCCAGCGATTCGCTGAATGCCTTGTGCGCCGCCGCCAGGTTGTCCTGCTGCAGATGAGCCAGCCCCAGCGAAGCCAGGCAGGCACTGACCGGCTCCAGGTCGTCGGGGTGTCTTCGCGGTAGACCTGCACCGCCCGTTCCAGCATGCGCGCCGCTTCGCCGATGCGGCCCTGCTTGAGGTAGCAATTGCCAAGTGTCTGCAGGCTTTGCCCGACCAGTCGGTGGCTGCTGGAGAACAGCTGTTCCCGGGTGCTCAGCACCTCCAGGTACAGGGCCTCCGCTTCGGCGTGGCGTTGCTGCTCCCAGCGCAGGCCGGCGAGGCCGTCGCGAAGCGTGGCGAGAAGGGCGGGATCGAAGCTGTCGACGCTTTCGGCGAGGTCGAGTGCCTCGATGAAGCATTGCTCCGCCTTGTCCAGGTAACCGTGGGCTTTGTAATGCCCGGCCTGGTCGTTGAGAGCCATGACACGAGCGTTATCGAGGGCGGTGCTGAGCATGGGACGTCCCTTGAGGAAGCCTGGCGGCGGCCGTTATTTTTGTAAGAATGTGCGGATTTAAGGGGAGGATTCTGGCGTGGGTCAAGCAAATCCCGGCTTTTTTTGTGGCTTATTGACCTACGTTCGGTAGAAATCCTGAACGGCGCCACTGCGGCTTTCGTGCTGATCTGGCTAAAGGCCATTGCTCGCGGTAGTGTGTCGGCACATTTTTCGACTTCCCGGGACGACCATGCGCATATGGCTTGCCGACGGCGTGGAACAGATCGGCCTGTGCGAACAGGCCGAGTTCCCGGCCATTGCCCGTGACGGTGGCAACCTGTCCTGGCAGCGGCGCGTCGACCTCGGGGATGCCTGGCAGGCCGAGGCGTTCGTGCAGTTTCACTTGCGCGACCGGCTGTTGGAACTGCGCGCGATGCTGGCCCGGCAGACCTTGCTGATTCACCGCCTCAGCGACGAACAGGTACTGCATCAGGTCGCCAATGAATTGCAGTTCGGCAACCTGCGCGCTGATCGTTATGCCTGGCGTGCGCAAGTCATTACCCATGCTGCCGAAGCCGTTACCGTGGTCGCTGCCCCGGCGCCGCCAGCGCCGCAGCCAGAACGGGTGGAGGCGGTGGTGCCCGTGGCGGTGGCCAAGGAGGTGCCTGCAACGTCGCCGGCGCAGGCCGAGGCCCAGGACACCCTCGCCGCAATGCTCGAGCAGGCCGCGCAGGAGGCGGCGCCGTTCTGCGAGGCGTGCGAGCTGGCCAAGGCACAACCGGCTGCCGCCCTGGCAGCCGTCGAGCCGACAGCGGCCGAGCAGGTCCAGGATGCCCAGGCACAGGTGCTGGAGCAGGCGGCACAGCAGGCCATGCCTTTTTGCGAGATCTGCGAGCAGGCCAAAGCCCAGGCGCCCGCCGTGGCGGATCCTGTCCAGCAACCTATCGAAGCGGTACAAGACGCCCAGGCGGCCGTGCTGGAGCAGGCGGCCGAACGAGGCACGCCATTCTGTGAAATCTGCGAGGGCAAGCGATGACCGAGAACCTGTCCGGGCTTTCTGCGCTGGAGCGCCTGCCCGACCTGCTCTGGCCTGGGGGCGACGCCGACGACCAGCAGGTCTACGCCTTGCTCGATGGTGCCCGGGATCCGGCGATACTGCCGTGGCTGGAGCGCAGCGGACTGACGTGCGATTGCCTGTATTCAGGCGAGTTGATTCCGCGCCTCAAGGCCGCGGCGCCGTGGCTGGTCAGGCTGCCGGCGCGGGCTCCGGCCAGCCTGACCCTGCTGGACCTGGGCTGGGGCAATGCCTGGGGCATCCTGCTGGTGGCGCCGGCGGACCTGTCGATGGACCGCCTGCGCCGCCACTGCAAGAAATTCCTGCGGGTGCGTACCGAAGACAGGCGTGTCCTGAATTTCCGTTTCTACGATCCCCGGGTGCTGTCGGTATTTCTTCCCACCTGCGATGCCTTGCAATACCGGGCGCTGCTCGGGCCCATGCGGCGGCTGGTGGTCGAGCTTGACGAGGGCACGAGCTGGCGGGTTTTCGAGCCAGGGGAGGAGAGCCGTGATGCTGCTGATCAATAACCTGCAGATGCAGCAGTTGGCCCAGGCCACCGACGAGGTATTCCTCAAGGCCGTCGCTGCGTGTGTCAGCAGGCATTGGCCGCAGCGGTGCGAGCGCCTCGGCCCGCAGGCGCTGCTGACGCGCTTGCGCAGCGTTGGTCAGGTGGCGCTCGGCTATGGAATCAAGGAGCGGCCGGATGTACTGCGTCTGGCCAATATGGCCATGGCCCTGGACCATGACTTGAGTCGGGCGGACTTGGACTGGGTCCATCTGCGGCTCGGCGACACCCGCCTGCGTCCGGCCGATCGCCTCGATTTGCTCGATGGCGATGTGCGCGAATGGTTGCTGGAGCGGAGGGCGAGGGCATGATGCTGCAACCACAGTCGTTCGCCGTGGTCCCGCCGACGGAGGTGCCCGTCGATGACGACCCCGTGGCCAGCTATGCGGCCATGGATTCGGCGGTGGCGGCACTGCCGGCGTCCACTGCCCTGGGCAGTCCGATCCTGCCCTGTCAGGAACCGATGATCGAAGTCAGCTTGCTGGACGAGGACAATGCCCCGCTGGCCAAGGTGCCGTATCGACTGATGCTGGAAGAGACAACCCTGGCCGAAGGTACCCTCGACGACCAGGGCTACGCCTCGGTGCCGAAGCAGGAGCTGCCCGCCGGCGATTGGCATATCGAGGTCACCCTGCAGCGCAACGAGACCACCCAGTTGGTGGAGCGTGCGGATATCCTGCTGACCGCCGCGCCTCCTGAGGATGAAGACGATCAAGAGGCGGAGCCGGGCGAGATCGAGGACGCGCAATGGCTGGAATTGCCGGACGACGCGTTGCTCTGGGACTGACTCAGAAGGTGACCGTGACCTTGATCGGCAGGTGATCGCTGATGCCGCGGTTCTTGCCGATGCGGACCTTGTAGAACAGCGACTTGCTGGCGAACACATTGGCCGCGATGGCGCCCGGCTTGGTCAACTGGTACGTGGTGATCAGCGGCGCGATCAGGTCGATGACGGCCGCGTTGGCAACGGCGGTATGGCCTTTGGCGAGGATGTTGTCGTAGGCGTGCTCACGGTAGGTGGTGTATTGCGCTGCGCCCTTTTTCAGGCTGGAGCGATCCTCCCCGGCCACCAGGGTCATACCCAGGTTGTTCAAGGTAGTGCGGTCATCGTCATGGCCGGTGAGATCGCAGGCGGGCGCCAGGGTCGGGTCGGGAACGCCGCACAGGTTCAGGTCGCCCAGGTACACCACCCGCGTATTGCCGGTCACGCTGGCATGCACGCCGACCTGCTGCACACCGACATTGGCCTTGCGGTTGTTGGCATGACCGTAGCTGGGGCTGGGGGCATGCTGGGCGATCAGCTCGAACGTGGTGCCGCTGCCGGTCAGGCTGAAGGTGATGTGGAAAGGGCAGCTTTCCCGGACATTGAGGATGCGCCAGTTGGGCATTACCGCGGCCACGTTCGACAGCAGCACCGGGCCTGCGCTGATGGTCACCACGGGCGTGCGATAGAACACCAGTACCGTCTCGCCCTTGGTCTTGCTGTAGATGCACAGGGTGTCGGCGACGGCCCAGTCGGCACCGCCGGTAGCCCGCGACTGGAGCATGCCGAGGATCTGCGTGCCGCCGGTGGGGCCGCCGCCCGTGGCGATCGCACCGACCTTGGCCTTCTTGGTCACCGGTTCGATGATCACGAAGATGTCGCAGGCGGCAGCTCCGGTGGCCGGATGCACCACTTCCAGCATGCGCTCGGTACTGTCGGCCCGGCTCAGTACGCCGTTCTTGCCGGCGGCGAAGTTGAAGATGTTCCAGCTGATGATGCGTACTGCGGGCATCAGGGTTCCTCCGAGGGGTCGAGCAACTGGAAGTCTCCGTCATTGCTGGCGATTACCTGGCCGCGGCCGCTGATCAGGTTGAAACGCAGGGTGAACTGGTCGACGGCAGGCAGGGTGTCGGCCGGGATATCAATCTTGAGGCCTGCGGCAAAGCGGGGAATATCCGTGTCGCGTGCCGGGCGCAGGTTCAGGATGGGTTTGTCCTCCCGCGGTTCGAAAAAGCCTTCGCAGGGGATGTCGCCGGCCATTATCCGGATATGGGATTCATGGCTGATGCGCCGCTGCCCGCTATTGAACGGCTGGCCTACGGCAACGCGGAACAGCGAGCGGTGCCAGGTGAAGGCGTCGGATGGCCTGTTGACCGTCGGCGTGCCGCGAAAGACCAGGGCGGCGTCGGTGGTCTTGAGGCTGGTCAGGGCGATGCCGAACTGCAGGTGAAGGAACTGCGCCTCGGCCAGCGACCCATAGATCTCCGACGTAATGTCGCCACTGCGCCACGCCGCACCGCCGAGCCAGGCATCGTAGCGTTCCAGTTTCTGCAGGGGCGGGTAGGTCGCCGGCGAGTCGAGGAAAAAGTCCTCCTCGGCCCCGGCCAGCTCGGCGTTTTGTGGTGAGTCGGTTTCATGCACGTCTGCTGGATCGTAATCGAGACTGGCGCTGAGCTGCAGGTTCCAGCGCAGGATGCAGTTATCGCTGCCCAGTTCCGTGCGGTAACGTTGCCCACCGAGACCGCGACCCTCCAGGTAGCAGCGGCTGTCCCAGACCAGGGTGCCGCCGTCATCGAGTTGGCGGGTCTTGATCAACAGGGTGCAATTGCGCAGTTCCAGATCGGTGAAGCTCAAGTCGAAGGGCGTCGAACGCCAGGCACTGGCGTTCATCTGGTTGCCGATCAGCACCAGGGGCGTGCGTTTGCGCACCGCCCGTTGTAGGTTCGGGCCGAACCTGAAACCCACGTAATAGTGCGCGCCCGCCAGTACGGGAATGGTGGTCGCCGAGCCCGCGACAACCACCGACGACTCGATGAATATCGGCTCGCCAAAACTCAGGCTGTTCAGGCCGTTGTCCAGGGTCAGGGCGTTCGGGTGTTCATAGATGCCGTGCAGGGAAGGATGGTTCGTGATGTCTTTAACGACGATGCCGCACCAGGACTGCAGTCTCCAGGCCACCGTGGCGCGCTCGAACCACACGGCAGCGGACAGGGGGGAGCCATCCTCCAGGGTACCCTTGATGAATAGCGTGTTGTCGGCGACCGAGGCCAGCTCGCGCCTGACCACCATCGAGGCGTTCAGGCCGCTGGATTTCACCCGGGCCTTCACGCGCTTGACCACGTTCTTGCTGTGCATTCGCGGGATCAGCGGGTTCAGTTGTTCCTCGCCGACAAAGCTGCCGCTGGACAGGCCCAGGCGAACGCTTCTCCAGTTCTGTTCCAGCGTCCTGGTGTCGAGCCTGGGCAGCTTGGAGGTGTAGCTGCTTTCCTTGGTATTGCTGAACTGGACGTCTCCCGGTTCACACTTCCAGGGACTGGAGCTTCGCCACATCAGTGGCGAGCGCTCCAGTTCCGGGAGCAGGCCTTTCTTGCCGCTTTTGTGCGCCCCCCAGGCCTTGTCGTACCAGTCATCGACGATCGCACGCAGGGTTGGCATCAGAACCTCGCAGGCAGTCTGGGTGGTTTCGACAAGGGCATGGCAATGCTCCGGGAGTGATGCGGCATCCTGCCACTATTCACGGCCGTGTGGATAGAGGGATGCTCGACAACCCCCTTGCCCTCAGGGCAGGCACCGGCCTGCCAGGCCCTCGACCCACTGCCGCTGGAACGCTGCCACGGTCTCGACCGGCTGCTGCAACTGCACGAACTCCAGCATCGGATCGTCCACCCCGGTCCTCACGCCTGCCAGCTCCTCGATCGTCGCCAGCCCGCAGAACGGCACATAGGCCTCCGAGTAACCGCCCTCATGCACCAGCACCAGCCGCCCCTGGCACAGGCGCTCGGCGGCTTCGCGTACCAGCCGGGTCATCTCGCGGAACGAGTCGCTGTGCAGCAGCATCCGCGCCAGCGGGTCCACGGCGTTGGCGTCGTAGCCGCAGGCGACGATGATCAGTTCCGGCTCGAAACGCTCCAGCGCCGGCACCACGATGCGCTCCATCGCGTGGATATAGGCCGCATGCCCGCTGCCCGGCGGCAGGGGAATGTTGATATTCGCGCCCAGCCCGGCGCCGCGCCCGCGCTCGTCCTCGCCGCTGTAGCCGGCCGGGAAGCAGCCGTCCTGGTGCAGGGAAATGCTCAGCACGTCACCACGTTCCTCGAAGATCGACTGGGTGCCGTTGCCGTGGTGCACGTCCCAGTCGATCACTGCCACCTTGCCCAGCCCGCGCCTGGCCTTGGCCACTTCGATGGCGACGGCGATATTGGCCAGGAAGCAGAATCCCATGGCGCCGTCGGCCAGGCAGTGATGGCCCGGCGGGCGCGACAGGGAATAGGCGTTGTCCACCTCGCCAGCCAGCACCGCGTCTACCGCCGCCATCGCCAGGCCGGCGGACAGCCTGGCGATCCCGTAGCTGCCCGGCCCGATTGGCGCGTGCGGGCCCAGCTCGCCGCCACCGGCATCGCTGAGGGCCCTGAAGCGTTGCAGGTAATCCGGCGTGTGGACGCGCAGCAGATCCTCTTCGCTGGCAGGCGCCGCACCGCGCACCTGTAACCGGCGGGTCAGGCCGGAGACATCCAGCAGGCTTTTCAGGCGGCGCTTGGTTTCCGGTGACTCGGCATGTCCGGCCGCAGCCGGAGGCTGCACCCAGCCGCCTACCGGCAAGGTCAGGGCATGCAGGCCGGCGCTGTGCCAGAGGCTCAGTTCGTCGAAGAAAAAGGCAGTGTTTCGGCTCATGATGATTCCGTTTTTTCCAGGTGAAGGGAGGGCTCAGGCGCCGCGACGGCAACCGAGGATCAGCAGCAGGGAGGTGAAGGTCAGGACGGCGGCGCCGATCAGCAGCGGCTGGTAGCTGCCGCTGCTTTCGATCAGGCGCCCGGCAATGGCCGGGCCGATTGCCAGGCCGGCGCCGATCACCAGGTTGGACGCGTTCATCAGGCGGCCGGAGCGGTCGAGGTCGGCCAGGCAGGCGAGCACCAGCGGCAGGATGAAGGTCCAGGTGAACTTGAACACCAGTGCCGCCAGCGCCAGCCGCGCCAGAGCCGGTTGGCCGAGGAGCAGCAGCACCGAACCGACCATCAGCCCGTAGCCGGCCAGCAACAGCAGGCCACGCGGCAGGCGCTCGCCGATCAGCGAGGCGCAACCGGCACCGACGATGCCCATCAGGGTGGCGATGGCCAGCACTTCGCCGCTGATTTCGGCGCCGATCCCGGCGGCGGCGCCGATCGCGCCGATGAAGGTCCACACGCCGCTGAGGCTGATGTAGAAGGTAAGGATGCCGAGGATCCCCAGGACGATCTTGCCTTTGTTCGCCGAGGGCGCTGCGTCGGGGCCCGTTGGTGCGGCCGGCGCACCTTGCGGGAAGCAACGCGCCAGTGGCAGGAACAGCGCCATCAGTATCGCCAGCGACAGGTAGCAGGCGGCCAGCCCGTAGTGCCCGAACAGGCGCGGCAGCACGCTCAGGCCGATCGCCCCGACCACCAGCTGACCCATGACCCACAGGCCGTAGACCCGGCTCGGATTGCTGGTGGACGCTGCGCTCGACAGGCACACGATCATCAGCGAGCCGCCGGCCAAAGCGCTGCAAAAGCGCAGGGCCAGCAGCGTGGAGTAATCGATGGCGTAGATCGACAGCAGGTTGGCAGAAATGAAAGCGAGGCCGGCGAGCAGGGCGACCCGTCGCCAGTCGGCGTGCTTGAGCCACCAGAAGGCGGGAAGGGTGGCCAGGCTCATGGCCCCCAGTTCGGCGGAAAACAGATCGCCGATCCGTGACGGGCTCAGGTTCCACTGGGTGGCCAGTTGCGCGGCCACCGCCGGCGCGGTCATGAGGACGGTCGGGGTGATCGCGGCGAACAGGACGATGGCCGCCAGCAGGGCCAGGTGCGACGAAGCGGTTGCGGATCCAGCGGACAGGGGCTTGCTGCTCATGGGCATCTCCGCGTCAGAACACATGGACCAGGCGCAGCAAGGCGTCGGTCCCGTGGTAGCCGTTGTCGGTGGCGACGTTCTGCGACAGGCTGAACATCAACTGGTTTTGCCGGTCCAGCCAGTGGCCGAGCTCGAAGCCCACCTGGGTGTAGCGCTTGTGGGTGTCGTCGATGCGCTGGCCGTCGATCTTCAGTTCACCGCCGTCGGCATGGATCAGGCGCAGGGCGCCGTAGGTGGCGGGCGTGAAGTCGTAGGAGGCGAAGGCTTGCAGACGATACAGCGGGTCCTGCTTGAGGTCGCTGCCGAAGTAGTCGTTGTTCTTGCCGTAGAGCTGGGCTTCGAGGTTGGCTTCCAGCACCCACTTCTCGCCGATGCCCCGGGTGTAGTTGTAAACGAAGGTGGTGCCCCAGCGATTGGCACCGGGCGAGACGTCCGGATTCTGCCCGTGGTATTCGCCGACCGGCAGGGTGACCAGGGTCAGCAGGCCGCTGTAGGTACGGCTGGCCGGGTCGTTGATGAAAAACAGCGTGCCGCCCACCTGCGGGTCACCGAAGCCGCTTTCCCCGGTATGCCGGCTCGCGCCGGGCAGGCGCGCATCGATGTCGGCGAAGGGCACGATGAACTGCGGGGTACACAGGGTGCCGCAAAGGTCGCTGAAGAACACCTGGCGGTAGGCCACGGCATTGACCTTCAGCTCGGCCTTGCCGGTGCTATCGGCCGGGCCGTGGAAGTCGCCGGCGCGAGTGGCCGGCAGATACAGCACGCCGAGGCTGGTGCCAGAAGGGGCGCCGAAAAAATCCCGGGCGTTAAGGTCGGCGGCCTGGGCGTGCAGGCTCGACAAGGCGCCGGCCAGGGCCAGCGTGCGGATCAAGGGATGGGTCATGGTCGTGGTGTCTCTTCTTCTATGGTTGGCAAATCGCAGGCAAAGCCGGGCCGTCACCGGCGCTAGGCGTCGGCGTGCGGTCAGGGTCGATCAGCGTCCGGGGTCAGTCGGGCGGGGTATGCAGCAACTGGGCGATGCGGGTCTTATCGTTGACCCCGAGCTTGTGATAGATGGCGCGGATATGGTGGCGCACGGTATTGGGTGCCATGCCCAGGTCGCGGGCGATTTCCTTGTAGGTCTTGCCCTCGCCGAAGCCCAGGGCGACATCCTGTTCCCGCGGGCTCAACTGGGCCAGCGCACCACGGGGGCGGGCGGCGAGGAGAAACAGGTCGCCTACCGCCGAGGCTTCGATCTGCAGGTGCTTGCCCTCATGCCCGCAGCCGTCCACGGCCATCGGCAGCAGCGGGCCGCTCCACTGCGGCCACTCACCCAGCAGCAGATCGACGAATCCGCGCTCGGCACACTGCAGGGTGCCGCGCTGGTCGCACACCGCCAGCGCCAGGTTGCGCGACGGGCTGAGGGACTCGCGCTTGGTCACCAGGGTTCGGATCTGGTTGGCCGACACCGCCGCGACCAGGTGCAGCATGGCGTTATCGAGGATCAGCCGGTCCTGTTCGGTGAAGCGCGGCGCGCCGGGTGCGCGGTACAGGGCCAGGTGATCGCTCAGCAGGGTTCGCGGATCGACATGCACCACGCACAGCAGCTCGCCGATACCGTAGGCCTGCCCCAGCCAGTTGAGGCCGGGGCCGTTATCGGGATCGCGCATGTCGATGATCACCGACTGCCCGGGATGGGCGTGGACCCGGCCGACCGTGACGTCGATATGGCGGATGGACTGCCAGTCCGGCAGGTAGCTGGCGGGCAGCCCATGCAGGTAGGAGCTGTGTTCTTCCGGCAAGCCGTCGATCAACGCGGCGCGGCCCCACCACGCGCTGGCGAAGGGCAGCACCTGGCCGACGCAGTCCAGGGCCGGGCGGTGGAAGTTCGCGAGGTCCTGGTTCTGCGCCAGGCGCTGGAGCTCCAGGGTCATGCTGCTGAAGGCCTGCAACAGGCGGGCGGGACTGTATTCGTGCCGGGACATGGGCAACTACCTCTGTGCGACTGTTGTTATTGGTTTCGTCAGGGGTCTTGGGGTGGCCGGAGGGGGCAGGGCCTGGATCGAGTTTCGCGGTAAAGGGTGGTGGATCACTATCCTACAGATGCAGGAGGGGTGGAGGCTTGTCGGTGGCTGACCTGACATTTTTATCAGGTGTGCCATGGGCGCTGCGGCGTTACAGTCAGGCTCGTCTTCAGCGAGGCCTGCCCATGTCCGCCGCTGTCCATGCCCTTACCCCGGTGTTGCATGCGGTCGACCCGCGCGGGCTGGTCGTGCGCCAGGTGGACTATTGCCGCGATACGGCGCAGGCAGCGGCCGAGACCCGGGTTCAGCGCCAGGGCTTCGGTGCTGTTGGGCATCACCTTGCCAGCTGGGACCCGCGGCTCTGGGCAAGCAACGGGCCGGCGAACCGCCTTGGCGCGCATGGCCTCAGTGGCCGTGAACTGAGTAGCGACAGGGTCGACAGCGGTTTTCGTTGCACCCTGTTCGGTGAGGCCGGGCAACCGGTGTGGAGCGAGGATGGTCAGGGTAATCACCGCGAGTTCGAGTACGACGGGCTGTTGCGTGTGCTGGCGATCCACGAACAGTCCTCGAGTCATCCGCGTACCTGCAGCGAGCGCCGTGACTATGCGGGTGCCGATCCTGCGCTGGCGCCGCACAATGCTTGTGGCCGTCTGCTGCGCCGCGACGATACAGCGGGTAGCCGGCGCTATCCGGCATATGCCCTGTGCGGCGCGGTGGCCTTCGAAACCTGGCGCTTCCTGGGCGAGGCGCATTGGCCGGACTGGCCACTGGAACCCGAAGCGAGGGATGCCTTGCTCGAAACCGAATCGGCATCGACCCTCTGGCGTCATACCGCTCTCGGCGAGGTGCGGGAACAGATCGATGCCTCCGGCAACCGTCAGTACACAGGCCTTGACCTGCTCGGGCGGCTGCGCAACTTGCAGGTATGGTCGAACGGTCAGGAGCAGCCGCGCGTGCTGGTTCAGGCCTTGCGCTACGACGCTGCAGGGCATGTGGTCGAGGAGTTGCTCGGCAATGGCGTGCGGATCGGCCGCGAGCATCGTCCCGAGGACGGGCGCCTGACCCGCCTGCACAGCAGTCATGCCAGTGGCCGGCTTGTGCAAGACCTGCATTACCTCTGCGACCCGGCAGGCAATGTGCTGTCCATCGAGGACCGTGCCCAGCCCGTGCGCCATTTCGCCAACCAGCGTGTCGAGGCGCGCTGCGAGTACCGTCACGACAGCCTGGGGCAACTGATCGAAGCCCGTGGGCAGGAGGCCGGTGCCGTCCGCCGTGGCCCCGGCGCGCTGGATGATCCGGCGGCAGTCAGCAACTACCGACAAACCTACGAATACGACGCCGGCGGCAATCTCTTGCGCCTGGTGCATGTCGGTGCCCAGGCGCATGGTCGGGTCCTGGTGGCTGCGGCGGGGAGCAATCGCTGCCTGGCGGCGGTGGATGAACGGCCACCCGCGGAGGATGACTACCTCGCGGCATACGATCGCAACGGCAACCCTCGACAGTTGCAGGCCGGGCAAACGGTGGAGTGGGATCTGCGCAATCGACTGTCCAGCGTCAGCCCGGTGCGGCGCGACGAGGGGCTGGATGATTGCGAGCGCTATGTCTATGACGGCGAGGGACAGCGGCGGCGTAAAAGGCGCCTGCAGCAAGCCGGCGCCCGCACCTTGCTCGGCGAAGTGCGCTATCTGCCTGGTCTGGAGCGACACCGGCGCAGTGCCGGAGGCGAGCACTACGAGGTGCTGGTGGTGCAGGCCGGCACCTGCGCCATCCGCCTGCTGCACTGGCTGGACGGGCGGCCCGACGCCGTGCCGCAGGACCAGTGTCGCTATGCCCTGGGCGATCATCTGGGCTCCTGCCAGCTGGAACTGGACGACGAGGCCGGGTTGATCAGCCAGGAGACCTATTACCCCTTCGGCGAAACGGCCTGGTCGGCGGCGCGCAACGAGGTCGAGGCCAGTTACCGGACCCTGCGATATTCCGGCAAGGAGCGCGATGCCAGCGGGTTGTATTACTACGGTGCGCGTTATTACCGGGCGGACTGGCAACGCTGGTTGAACCCGGATCCGGCGGGGGAGGTGGATGGTCTGAACCTGTATCGGATGGTGGGGAACGCGCCGGTGAATCGGCGGGATGCCGATGGATATCGGGGGTTCGATGTGCTGGACGAGGCGGAAAGCGAGCTGATTGACGGCGGCGACCATTTGCTCGCCTCGGGGTTGGATAACTTTCCGATGGACATGCAGGGCGCCGTGAGGCGTAGCTTCCAGATCGCCAGGGGCATGCTGAAGGACACCGTCGACGCCTTGGGGCGCAGGCCCGACGAGCAGCTTAACGAGGCACTCTACTCAACCTTCGGCATCACCGATTTTCGCCTGACCGCCGCCAAGCGCCTGTTCCTCGCGCAGCTGCAAGGGGTTTTCCAGGCGGCCCATGATGGCCTGTTGCAATTGGAACATGGGCAAAGCTGGCGACTGATGCTGAGCGAGCCGCAGGACCTGCAGCATGTCGGCGCCACACGGCAGTCGCAGGGCCGGGGTGCGAGGCTGGAGCTGGCCGCCCGCCACCTGCGTGGCAATCTCTTCGACAGTGCGGTGACCTCCATGCATGAAGAATTTCACGTCCTTACCACCGACCTGTTCTTCACCAGTCCGGAGGATATGGTGACCGACTACTGGTACAGCGTATCGCCGCTCAGCGAGGTGCGGAGCATCCCGGCGCTGGTGGATGAACTGCATGCCACCTCCCAGGGCGAGGTCGCCCTCGGGCCTGACGAGGCGGACATGAACGAGCAGAACAGCTTGCTATATAGCCGGCTGATCAAGCGCGAGGCTGCCAGGTTCGGCTTGCGCGAGCCGCTTGATGCCAACCAGCGCAGGGACTACTTCACCACGCATGCGGGCATTCGTCAGGCGGTGGTCATGAGGAATGCCGACTCGCTCGCGGGTTTGTGCTGATGACGCAACGTCTTCCGCATCGGTGAGAGGTTTCACGGGGGCGTCCTAAGGTCAGAGTCATGCGACAACCACTCCATCGCTGCCAGTCGCTTGATGGTTTCCCCTAGCACCCGGCAACCCTTATCGGGAAAGCCCCTACGCCACTAAAGGTTGTGTCCTGGAAGGCGATTCATTGAGTCAAATGCGCTTTCGGTGGTCATACGACTGACCCCGGACATGCCTGACCCATTCGTTTCTGGAATTCGTCCATGCCAACCGTTTCGCGGACTTTTGCCAACGCCCTGATCTCCGCGCTGGGAGGCGTCCAGCCAGCCGTTCGCGAGCTGTGCCAGCGCCTGGCCGAACCCTTGCTGGACCCGTCCGCGCCTGCCTTCATACCCTTGGCCAGCCTCGACGCTGTGTTCGACCAGGCCAGCCTGCTCGGCGGCGATCCGGGGATCGGCCTGCGTGCGTTCGAGCATGCTCACCCGGCCCACCTCGGGCCACTTGGCTACGCGGTGATGTCCAGCCGGACTATCAAGAGCGTGCTGGTGAGCCTGGCCGAGCATCACCATCTGGTGGGCACCGGTTTCTGCCTGTTCGTCGAAGAGCGCAGCGACGGTGTGCGCCTGGTCGGCGTGCCCACCGGAACCGGCCAGCGCGAACTGTCGCGGGTGTTCATCGACGCGGTGGCGGCGATCACCGTCGGCCTGCTGTGCTGGCTGGTGCCGGGGCGGACAATCCGTCCATTGCGCGCAGAGCTGAGCTATCCGCCGTGCACCGTCAGCGCCGATGCAAGGCGGGTCTACGGTGAGCATATCCAGCACGGCGCGGCGCAGAATGCCCTGCTGTTCAGCCATGCCGATGCCGCGCTGCCGGTGGCCAGCCACGATCCGGCGCTGCATGCAGTACATAGCGACTATTTGGCACGCTGGCAGGCGCAGATGGGCGGCGATCGCCTCAGCCTGAAGGTCCGCGCGGTCATCAGCGAGCAACTGGGCCAGGGGCGTCCGGTAACCCTGGCCCGGGTCGCCGAGGTGCTGGCCATGAGTGGCCCGCGCCTGAGTCGCAACCTGGAAGGCGAGGGGCACAGCTTCGTGCGTTTGCTCGACGAGGTGAGGCTGCGCGACAGCCATCGGCTATTGCGCAACAGCACCCTGAGCTTCAAGCAGATTGCCTACCAGGTCGGTTTTCGCCATCAGAGCGCTTTCAACAAGGCGTGCGAGCGCTGGTTCGGCATGGGGCCGGGACGCTATCGCGAGCAGCTCTGAAGGCTTTCGTTTATCCGCGCAGGCTTTTTGTTTATCCCGGCAGCGCGGACCACGGCAACCCGGGAAAAAAGCCGCCACACTTGATACGCACACGTTTGCGCAGCCGTTGAGGGACCTTCTGCCCGCATGCCACCAGCCACCGTTTCATTTCGCTACTGCCTGATCCTTGTGGTCATCCTGTTGCTGGAGCCGCTCCTGGGGCTGTTCGCGGCTCTTGGCACCTGTGCTGGCGTCCTCCTGCTGGACCTGTGCCTGCGCCAGCGCGCGCATCTGGCCCGCTGTCAGGAGCAGGCGCGGACGCTGCGCGAGGGCATGCGGGTGCTGCAGGGTGAAGCCAGCGACAGCCTGGGGCTGATGCGCAAGGACCTGGCGCACCTGGGCCAATTGGCGAACCAGGTCGTTGCATTGAGCAACGAGTGTGACGCGGCCCTGCAACAACAGCAGCGCAAGTTCGATCTGGCGTTGACCGCCTTTGCCCGGATCAAGGTCGAGGGTCGGCAGTTGCTGGAGGATGCCCGTCAGGTCGGCAGTGAATCACGCCAATCGATGAAGTTGGCACTGGAAGGCCAGGCGGGGCTCAGTGCCACCCTGATGGCGTTGCGCAGTGTCGACCGGACGGCGCTGGCAGCCCGGACCGACCTGGGCAACGAGGTGCGCCTGCTGGCACGCCAGGGGCGCGACCAGACCTACGACGCCAACCTGGCCCTTGCCGGGATCAGCGCCGCCTCGAGCAGTATCGAAGAGCGCGGCATGTCCATTGCGGTGGCCTGCGAAGCACAGGAGCGTGGTATGCAGGACCTCGACGAAGCGCTGGCCGAAGTCCAGCGCCTGGGGTTCACCTCGGGCTGGCGCTCGCGCCAGGCTCGTGCCGCCAGCGAGGCGTTGCTGCAGGAAGCCGCACGGCTGGACGCGCGACTGCGGGATTGCCCGTGGATGCATGAGATTCAACAGGATGACGGAGGCGAGGATGCTGCTGTTCAAGGCCCTGATGGGGCATTACCACGCGCTGATCAAATCCCTGGCCCGGGAAGTGATCTGATCTGAAGTGTGTGGTGCTCTCTCAGGCCTCATCGCTGGCAAGCCAGCTCCCACAGTGACCGCGTGCACCGCCGGACCTGTGGGAGCTGGCTAGCCGGCGATGAGACCTGAAAGAACAGCCCAAGACCTGTCAGGCATCACCCCCTGCCCCCAGGGTTACTGCAAACCTTGAGATTTGCACAAAACCTGTGGGAGCTGGCTTGCCAGCGATGAGGCCGGAAAGAGCAGCCCAAGACCTGTCAGGCAATCACCCCCTGTCCCACAGGGTTACTGCAAACCTTGAGATTTGCACAAAAACCTGTGGGAGCTGGCCAGCGATGAGGCCTGAAAGAACAGCCCAAGCCCCCTCAGGCAATCACCCCATGTCCCAAGGGGTACTGCAAACCTTGAGATTTGCACAAATTACCTGTGGGAGCTGGCTTGCCAGCGATGAGGCCCGAAAGAACAGCCCAAGACCCCATCAGGCAATCACCCCCATATATTCCCGCGCCAAGCCCAGGTACTCCTCGGCCCGGCTGTACCGCGCCACCAGTTCGCCGGGCCTGAGCTCGGCGCCGGCATCCGGCCCGCGTTGCGCTCGCAGGGTGTCGTAAGTGGCCTTGATCGCCGCGAAACAGGCCGCATGCCCGTCCACCACGATCCGCACGCCGAGTCCGGTCAGGCGTTGTTCGTCCCAGGCCTGTTGGCTGCCATAGGTCACCAGCATCAGGGGCACCCGCAATCCTTCGGCGATTGCTTCCAGTTGCTCGAAGTCCCTCACCCCGATCAGGCAGATTCCGTCTGCCCCGGCCTCCTGATAGGCCCGGGTGCGCTGGATAACCTGCGACAAGGATTGCACCCCGGCATGGGTCCGGGCGATGAGTGCCAGGCTGCGGTCCTGCCGCGCCCGCTGCGCGGCGCGCAGTTTGCCGACGGCTTCCTCGACACTGATCAGCTCCGACAGCGGCTCTTCGAAGCGCGCCGGCAGCAGGGTGTCCTCAAGGGTCAGGGCGGCGACCCCGGCCCGTTCCAGCTCAGCGACACAGCGCATCACATTGAGCGCATTGCCGTAGCCATGGTCGGCATCGGCGATCACCGGCAGGCGCGACACCCGGCCGATGCGGGTGGCCTGCTCGACGAACTCGCTCAAGGTCAGCAGGGCGATGTCCGGCGCGCCCAGCACCTGCAACGAGGCCACCGAGCCACCGAGGATGCCGACCTCGAAGCCAAGGTCGGCGGCGATGCGCGCGGAAAGGGGGTCGAACACCGAAGCGGTACGCTGGCAGGCCGGGCGGGCGAGCAGGCCACGGAAGGTCTCGCGCAGTGCGTGATGACTGGCTGGATACATGGCGATATCTCGTTGTTCTGTAAAGAAGGGAACGGCCGACCGGTGCTGCGTGGGCACCGGTCGGTCGTGGTCTTACTTGATGAAACGCACCTGCGCGTTGATCTTCTCGATCACCGAGCCCTTGCGTTCGTTGAAGCGCTTCTTGTTCTGTTCGAACAGGTTGTTGCCCTTGGTATCGATGGAAATGATCAGCGGGCCGAACTCGCGCACGCGGTTGACCCACAGGGTCTCGGGCATGCCCAGGTCCTGCCATTCGGCACGTTCGATCTCTTCCACCTTGGTGGCCGCGAGCACCGCGCAACCACCGGGGAACACCGCATGCACTGCCTTGTTCTCCAGGCAGCCGGTGGTGGTTTCCGGGCCCATGCCGCCCTTGCCGACGATCAGCTTGACGCCGGTCTGCTCGATGAATTCCTTCTCGAACTTCTCCATGCGCATGCTGGTGGTCGGGCCGATGGAGACCATCTCGAAACTGCCATCGTCCTTCTTCTTGACGATGGGGCCGGCGTGGAAGATCGCGCCACCGCGCAGGTCCACCGGCAGTTCGCGGCCCAGTTCGATCAGGCGCCGGTGCGCGACGTCGCGGCAAGTCACCAGTTGGCCGGTGAGGTAGACCACGTCGCCCACGTTGAGCTCGGCCAGGTCTTCGTCTTTGATCGGGGTGCTGAGGATCTTTTTCACAGAACTACACCTTCATGGGAAAGGATGTCGTAGGACAGGTCGGCGTTGATGCGGATCTTGCCGCGGCGGTGGGCCCAGCAGCCGGTGGACACGGCAACACCGATGGTCGAAGGGTGACGGGCCGAGGACTCGATGTTCACCCCCATCACGCTGCTGTTGCCGGTCAGGCCCTGGGGGCCGATGCCGATTTCGTTCAGGCCTTCTTCCAGCAGCTTTTCCATCAGCGCCGCGCTTTCGTTCGGGTGGCTGGAGTCCACTTCACGCAGGATCGCTTTCTTCGACAGGCGCGCGGCGGTTTCGACCGAGGTCGAGACACCTACGCCGACCAGCAACGGCGGACAGGCATTGACGCCGCGGGAGGTGATCACGTCGAAGACGAACTCGGTCACCCCTTCGTAGCCCTGGCCGGGCATCAGCACCTTGGCCGAGCCGGGCAGGGTGCAGCCGCCACCGGCCATGTACACGTCGACGATGGCGTAGTCGGCATCCGGGATGATTTCCCAGTCCAGCCACGGGATCTTCGAGCCGGTATTGGTCCCGGTGTTCTTCTCGACGAAGGTCTCCACGGCGTTGTGGCGCAGCGGGCCCTGGATGGTCGCCTCCTTCGTGGCGTTCTCCAGGATGCTCTCCATCTCGCCCAGCAGCGGGAAGCGCGCTCCGGCCGAGACGAAGTACTGGATCACCCCGGTGTCCTGGCAGCTCGGGCGGTTGAGCTTGTCGGCATAGTCCTGGTTCTCGGCCATGGAGTCGTACACGGCGATGGCCAGGGGGTTGGTTTCCGCCGCGCGCAGCTTGGCGGTCTTGGCCTTGACGTCCCTGGGCAGGCGCTTGCCGATGTAGGCGGTGAATTTCGCCAGGGTATCGGTGAGCGACTGGACGGCTTCTTCTCTTTCCACGGTTTATCTCCTTACAGCATCACAAGGCGGGTGGGGTCGGGTGCAGGTCATGCACCGCTGGCGGTGGTCGCCGGTGTCACGGTCTGGTTGTTGTGCAGCGCGGGGGCTGCCTCTGCACGGTGTGATTCGGCTTCGGGCTGGCCGTCGAGGACGCGGTTGAGCTTGGCGCTGTCCAGCGCGCCGACCCATTTGGCGATGGCCAGGGTGCCGACGGCGTTGCCGATGGTGTTGGTGATGGCGCGGGCTTCGGACATGAAGCGGTCCACCCCGAGCAGCAGGACCATGCCGGCCACCGGGATGCTGCCCAGCGAGGCCAGGGTCGCGGCCAGGGTGATAAAACCGGAGCCGGTCACCCCGGCCGAACCCTTGGAGGTGAGCAGCAGCACGCCGAGGACGATGAGCTGGTCGGTCAGGCTCAGCGGTGTGTTGGTGGCCTGGGCGATGAAGATTGCCGCCATGGTGTAGTAGATGCACTGGCCATCGGGGTTGAAGGTCAGCCCGGACGGAATCACCAGGCCCACCACCGGCTTGGATACCCCGGCTTTTTCCAGCTTACCCATCAGTTGCGGTACCACCGATTCCGAGGAACTGGTGCCGAGCACGGTGAACAGTTCTTCCTTCAGGTATTTCAGGAACTTCCACAGGCTGAAGCCGGACAGGCGCGCCACGAACCCAAGAACGATGACGACAAAGAGGAAGCAGGTGATGTACATGGTCGCCATCAGCTTGCCGAGGGACACGATCGAGCCCAGGCCGTACTTGCCGACGGTGAAGGCCATGGCGCCGCAGGCCGCCAGCGGGGCGACGCGCATGACCATGCCGACGATGTGGAACATGCCGTGGGAGAAGCTTTCCAGCACGTCCACCACCGGTTTGCCGCGCTCGCCCAGATGGGCCAGGGCGATGCCCAGCAGGGTCGAGAACAGCAGGATCGGCAGTATCTCGTTCTTGGCGAAGGCGTCGGTGACGCTGGCCGGAATGATATGCAGGAGGAAGTCGGTGAAGCTGCCGGAGCCGGCCGCTGCCGCCGAGGTGTAGCTGGCGATGCTCTTGGTATCCAGGGTCGCCGGGTCGACGTTCATGCCCACGCCGGGCTGCGCCAGGTTGACCACCACAAGGCCCAGCACCAGGGCGAAGGTGGACAGCACTTCGAAGTAGATCAGGGCGCGGGCACCGACCCGGCCCAGTTCCTTCATGTTTTCCATTTTGGCGATGCCGAGCACCACCGTGGCGAAGATGATCGGCGCGAAGACCATCTTGATCAGTTTTATGAAGGCATCGCCCAAGGGCTTGAGATCGACGCCGACTTCGGGCCAGAACACCCCGAGGGCGATACCGAGGCTGACGCCGATCAGGACCTGCACATACAACTTGCCTAGAACTTTCATGGCCGTTTTTCTCCGCTTTATTGTTGTGAGTCGGATTTTTTCTTGTCGGCCGGGCTTGTCGCGCCGCTGCGACCAGGCAAGTCGCGGCGGCGGGATAGCCCAGGTTTCGTGTGGGTAATCACGGGAGGGAAAGTTAAAGGTTTTTCTGAAACGTGGTAATACAATGAATTTCACTTCATTGTTTACCTGAGGTTACTAATGAGTCCGATCTCGGAATTGGCCTTCTTTATCCAGCTGGTGCGCCTTGGCAGCCTGGCGGCGACGGCAAGGGAGCTGAACCTGACCCCGCCGGCGGTTTCCAAGCGCCTGGCCCAACTGGAGCAGCGCCTGGGCGTGCGTCTGCTCAACCGCACCACGCGCAGCATCAGCCTGACCGCCGAGGGCGAGCTGTACCTGGTCAACGCCCAGCGCATCGTCGGCGAGATCGAGGAAATGGAGCGCCAGGTCTCCAGCAGCCGGGCCGAGCCCAAGGGCCTGTTGCGGGTCAATGCGCCGCTGGGCTTCGGGCGCACGCACGTGGGGCCGGCGATTTCTTCCTTCGTCCAGCGGCATCCGGAAGTGGAGGTGCAATTGCAGCTTACCGACCGGCCGATCAACCTGCCGGACGATGCCATCGATGTAGCGATCCGCTTCGGCGACCTGCCGGACTCGCGCTTGATCGCGCGCAAGATCGCCAGCAACCGTCGGCGCCTGTGTGCCGCGCCGGCTTACCTGGCGCGCTGCGGCACCCCTGAAACCCCCAGGGACCTGGCCAACCACCACTGCATCGTGCTGCGCCAGAACGACGCCGCCTTCGGCAGTTGGCGCCTGAGTCGGGGCAAGCAGGCGGAATCGGTCAAGGTGCGCGGCGGGCTCAGCACCAATGATGGCGAAGTCGCCTTGAACTGGGCGCTGGAGGGGCATGGGATCCTGATGCGGGCCGAGTGGAACCTGGCGCGCTACCTGCGTTCCGGTGAGCTGGTGGAGGTGCTGGGCGACTACGAGACACCACCTGCCGATATCTATGCGGTGTACCTGGAGCGCCTGAACCTGTCGGCCAAGGTGTCGTTCTTCATCGAACACCTGCGTGCCTTCTTCGAGCGTGAAGCCTGGAAGTGAGGCCAAGGAAAAATATGGTCCGGGCAGAGGAAAAACCTCGGTCGGGGTTTTCCACGGCTAGGGTAAGGTGATGGGTAAACCTGCCAGGAGAAGTTCACGTGGCGTCCTACACCCTGCGACAACTCAAGTATTTCGTCACCACGGTGGAGGCTGGCAGCGTTGCCGAGGCCTCGCGCCAGCTGTACATCGCCCAGCCGTCGATTTCCACGGCGATCAAGAGCCTGGAAGAGAGCTTCGGCGTGCAGCTGTTCATCCGCCATCACGCCCAGGGCGTCTCGCTGACCCCCAGTGGCAAGCGCTTCTACGCCAAGACCAAGTCGCTGCTGCAGATGGCCCGGGAGTTCGAGCAGAACGCCCTGGCCGACAACGACACCGTGGCCGGGCAGATCGATATCGGCGTATTCGAAACCGTCGCGCCGTTGTACCTGCCGCGTCTGATCGCCGGGTTCCGCGAGCGTTATCCCGGCGTGGACATCCGCATGCGCGACGGCGAGCAGCAGGAGCTGGTGCAGGGGCTGACCTCGGGGGCGTTCGACCTGGCCTTCCTGTACGACCACTACCTGGACAACACCATCGAGACCGAACCGCTGATGCCGCCGCAGAAGCCCTATGTGCTGCTGCCGCAAAAGCATCGTTTCGCCAGCCAGGCCCAGGTATCACTGCGCGACCTGTGTCCGGAGCCGATGATCCTGCTGGACGTCGCGCCGAGCCGGACCTACTTCGTCAGCCTGTTCAACGACCTCGGGCTGACCCCGAACATCGTCTTCAGCTCGCCATCGATCGAGATGGTGCGGGGCATGGTAGGGCAGGGTTTCGGCTTCTCGCTGCTGGTCACCCGGCCGAGCTCGGAATGCACCTATGACGGGCAGAAAGTGGTGGCGGTGGACATCGCCGAGCCGGTGGAATTGTCCGGACTGGTCACGGCCAAGCTGAAGCGGGTGCAGTTGACCCGGCCGGCGCAGTTGTTCGTGGATTTCTGTCGGGAAGAACTCTCCGGGCTTTCCTGAATCGGCTGGCCCAAAACCCTGTGGGAGCTGGCTTGCCAGCGATTTGGCCGTCGACAACAAAGATGTTGTCCAGTCGGGCCTCATCGCTGGCAAGCCAGCTCCCACAGGATGGTGCATGGTCTTGCGGTCTTGCTTACTCCGGAATCACCGCGATCACGTCGATTTCCATCAGCCATTCCGCCTGCGCCAGCCCGGCCACCACCAGGCCGGTGGAAATCGGGAATACGCCCTTCAGCCATTTGCCCACTTCCCGGTATACCGGTTCGCGGAAGCGCGGGTCGGTGATGTAGGTGGTGGTCTTGACGATATGGCTCAGGTCCGAACCCGCTTCTTCCAGCAGTTGCTTGACGTTCTTCATCGCTTGTTCGGCCTGCGCGCGCGGGTCGCCGAGGCCCACCAGGTTGCCTTCGAAATCGGTCCCCACCTGGCCCCGTACGTACACGGTATTACCGGCACGCACGGCCTGGCACAGGTCGTTGTCGAGGGTCTGGTTGGGGTAGGTGGCTCTGGTGTTGAACATGCGGATGCGGGTATGGGTTGGCATCAGTTGACTCCTTCGAGAGCAGCGTTTTCAGACGATTCGGTAGCGGCGGCGGACTGGCGCTGGGCCTTGTCGCGGTAGGCCAGGTAGGTGCGCTGGGTGGCGATGTGCCCGGCCACGTGCTTGGCGTCGTGCCACACGCCCCAGATGAACGAGGAGCCACGGCGCGACAGCCATGGCAGCCCCAGGAAGTAAACGCCGGGCTCGCTGGACACGCCGCGCTGGTGCCTGGGTTTGCCGTTGGCATCGAAGGCATCCACCGCCAGCCAGCTGAAGTCCAGGCCGTAGCCGGTGGCCCAGATCACGCTGGTGACGCCGGCCTTGGCCAGGTCCAGTTCGAGGATCGGCCGGGTCATGCATTCAGGGTCGGGCAAGCGCATGCGGGCCTGCGGTTCTTCCGGCAGGTCGAGGCCGTTGCGTTCGATGTAGGCGTCGGCAGCGTCCAGCAGCGCCAGGTAGTTCTCATCGCCGAGACGGATGTTGTCCACCAGGTTGTCCTGGAAGCGCACGACCCCATCCTGGAACGACTGGGTCAGGCCGACCAGGGTCATGCCCTGGTGGGCAAGGGCGCGGAAGTCCACGGTATGGCCGCCGCGGGCGCCGCTGACGGCGATGGTCACGTGCTCGCGACCGGGCTTCATGATTTCCGCGTCCCACTCGCCGAGCACACCCAGCCACCAGCAGAAATCGCGGTTGCGGTAGGCGCGCGGCGGACGGTCGTGGGCCCCCACCGAGAGATAGACCTTGCGCCCGGCACGCATCAGTTCGTCGGCGATCTGCACACCGGAAGAGCCGGCGCCCACCACCAGCACCGCGCCCTCGGGCAACTGCTGCGGATTGAAGTAGGCGGCGGAGTGGATCTGGTGCAGCGCCGGATCCTTCGGCGCGATGGCCGGGATCACCGGGCGCTGGAACGGGCCGGTCGCGGCAACCACGCGGGCAGCATGCAGCGTGCCTTCGCTGGTTTCGATGGTAAAGCCCGGGCGATCGGCTTTGCGGGTGACCTTTTTCACCTGGACGCCGGTGCGGATCGGCAGGTCGTACTTGCGCACGTAGGCTTCGAAGTAATCGGCGACCTGGTCCTTGCCGGCGAAGGCGTCGGCGTCGAGGTCGAATTCCAGGCCGGGGAAGCGGTCGTGCCAGACCGGGCCGTTGGCCACCAGCGAATCCCAGCGGCCGGTGCGCCACGCTTCGGCGATGCGATTGCGCTCCAGCACCAGGTGCGGCACGCCGAGCTTGCTCAGGTGTTCGCTCATGGCCACCCCGGCCTGTCCGGCGCCAACCACCAGGGTATCGATTTCAAGGTTGTTCAAAGTCATGCCCATTGCCCTTTCTCCAGGCGTTGTGTTCGGGGACGGTCGGAGAACCGCCGTTGCCTGGGGCCAGACTAGGGAAGCGCAGGAAAAGGCGAAAATAGTTAATAACTGGGGGTTGGCGATAAAAAGCCGAGGGTGGGTGCCCTGGCGGGGCCAGGCCAGTTTTTTCCTTCCCCCAAGCCATAAATCCGCGAATTTCCCGCTCCACTGCGGCCAGCCACAATGCTCTCTGAACCAGACCTTCAAGGAGCCCCTGCATGACCTTCTCCATCATTGGCCGCTGCCCCGAAACCGGCCAGGTCGGCATCGCCATCAGTTCCTCCAGCATCGCCGTCGGCGCCCGCTGCCCCTGGGTGCGTGCCGGCGTCGGCGCGGTGTCGACGCAGAACATCACCCTGCCAGCCCTGGGCCCGCAGATCCTCGATCTGCTCGAGCGTGAGCAGAGCGCGCCTGCCGATGCCCTGGAGCGAGCGCTCGGCGCCAACGGTTGGAGCCAGCACCGCCAGGTCACGGTGATCGACAGCCAGGGCCGGGTCGCGCTGTTCACCGGCAGCGAAGCCTTGGGTGTGCACCATGCCGTGGCCGGCGAGCAGTGCGCGGCGGCGGGCAACCTGCTTTCCGGGCGCCACGTGATCGAAGCCATGGTCAGCGCCTTCGAACAGGCCGACGGCCAGCTTCCCGAGCGCCTGCTGGCCGCGATGCACGCCGCCATGGCCGCCGGTGGCGAGGCCGGCCCGGTGCACTCGGCGGCGCTGAAGGTGGCAGGGGAACTGACCTGGCCGCTGGTGGACCTGCGCGTGGACTGGGCCGACGAAGACCCCATCGGCCAGCTCGATGCCCTGTGGCAGGCCTACCGCCCGCAGATGCAGGACTACGTGACCCGCGCCCTCGACCCCACCGCCGCGCCGAGCTACGGAGTGCCGGGCGATGAATGACGCGAACAGCCGTGGCCTGCTGGCGCGCTTGATCGCCTTCCCGACGGTCAGCCGCGACTCCAACCTGGAACTGATCGCCTTTATCCGCGACTACCTGGCCAGTCATGGCGTGGACAGCGAGCTGTTTCTCAACGACGAGGGCACCAAGGCCAATCTGTTCGCCACCATCGGCCCTCGGGACCGTGGCGGCGTGGTGCTGTCCGGGCATACCGACGTGGTGCCGATGGACGGCCAGGCGTGGACGGTCGAGCCCTTTGTCATGAGCGAGCGCGACGGCCGCCTGTATGGCCGCGGCGCTGCCGACATGAAGGGCTTCATCGCCTGCGTGCTGGCGGCGGTCCCGGCCTTCGTCGCCGCGCCGCTGCGCACCCCGGTGCACCTGGCGTTTTCCTATGACGAAGAAGTCGGCTGCCTCGGCGTGCGTTCGATGCTCGCCGCCCTGGAGCAGCGCCCGCACAAGCCGGTGCTGTGCCTGATCGGCGAGCCCACCGAGCTCAAGCCGGTCCTCGGCCACAAGGGCAAGCTGGCCATTCGTTGCCAGGTGCATGGCGCGGCCTGCCATTCGGCCTACGCACCCTATGGCGTGAACGCCATCGAATATGCGGCGCGCCTGATCGGCAAGCTCGGCGAGATCGGCGAACGCCTGGCCGCTCCCGAACTGCACGACGAACGCTTCGATCCGCCGTTCTCCACGGTGCAGACCGGCGTGATCAAGGGTGGCCGGGCGCTGAATATCGTCCCGGCGGAATGCGAGTTCGATTTCGAGGTACGGGCCTTGCCGGGCTTCGATGCGCAGGTGGTAGCGGATGAACTGGAGCGTTTTGCCGAGGCGGAACTGGTACCGAAGATGCAGGCGGTAGAGCCCGCTACCGGTGTCAGCCTGCGACCGCTGAGCGCCTATCCGGGGCTGGCCACCGCGCCTGATAGCGAGGCGGCCAGGCTGCTGGCGATGCTCAGCGGTTCCGACGGGTTCGGCACCGTGGCTTTCGGTACCGAGGGCGGGCTTTTCGAGCAGGCAGGGATTCCCACCGTGGTGTGCGGGCCGGGTAGCATGGACCAGGGACACAAGCCGGATGAGTTCGTCAGCCTGAAGCAATTGCGCGGGTGTGACGAGATGCTGGGGAGGTTGCTGGTTTACTTGCGGGGGTGAGCTGCCGAATGCCGCATTCAGTGGCCGGGTCAAGTTCTGTTGCATATGTCTGGAAACTTCACCGATTTCCGACTTTCTTGTAGGCAGTTTCCCAAGCATACTCCCGACCTCCGCTTGGTGGTTGCGTCCTTGGGAAACCCTGCCTAGTCTTCGCCGGTCGTCGCACATCGACGACACGGATTAGCAGTCCGAATGGCTAGTGCACTCCAGCGACGCTTGTAATGGCGGCTGTGCGTGTGGGCACCTTCGGGTGCGCCGGGTCTCCTAGCCCTCGGTCTGCTAACCCACGTACAGCTGCCACCCACTCGTTTAGCGGCGAGTCGGTGACGGCATCACCCGGCTAGGAGTTACACCATGAAAAAGCTCGTCCCCGATCCACCCCCGATCCTCTGCGTCGGCCCCGGCCTCTCTCATGAAGACGCCATCCAGCGGGCAACCGAACACCTCGTCAAAGCCATCCAGTACGCCGCCTGCCTTCCCGACCTGCCCAATGACCGCCACCAGGAATTGCTCAGTGACGCGTTGCTGAACATGAGGATTTGCAAAGCATTGCTGACGCTGTCGGTGTCAGCTTCGCCGCTGACCGTAGCGGTATGAAAAAAGGCCGCGGAGCAAACCTCCGCGGCCTTTGCGTTCAGGCGCTGCGTGCGATCAGTGCGCAGCCGCCAGCTTGGCGCTGGTCTGCCGCCGGCGATACGCACTGTCCCGGGTCGCCAGCCAGTAGTACAGCGGCGAGGTGACCAGCAGCCCGACCAGCCACGACAGGTCGGCGCCATCGATATGCGCCGAGACCGGGCCGACATACAGCGGGGTGTTCATGAACGGAATCTGCACCAGGATGCCGATGGCGTAGGCCAGCAGCGCCTGCGGGTTGTAACGGCCATAGATGCCGCCATCGACCTTGAAGATCGAGGCGATGTCGTAGTCGCCCTTGTGGATCGCATAGAAGTCGATGAGGTTGATCGCCGTCCACGGCACCAGCACCACCAGCAGCACCAGGACCATATCGACGAAGTGGCCGATGAAGTCCGCCGAGGCGAACACCGCCACTACGCAGCAACCCAGCAGCACCACCAGCGACAGCACCGCACGGCTTTTCGCGGTAGGGATCCAGCGATACGCGAAGGTCTGCACCAGGGTGATCAGCGACAGCACCGCGCCATACAGGTTGAGAGCGTTATGGCTGATCACGCTGAGCAGGAACAGCACCAGCATCAGCGGGCCGATGGCGCCGGTGGCGAGCTTGACCGCGTCCATGCTGTCCATGCCGGCCGGTACCGCCAGTACCGCGACGGCACCGAACGCGAAGGACAGGCTCGAACCCAGGGCCGAGCCCAGGTAGGTGGTCCAGAAGGTCGCCGCCACTGGCACGTTGGCCGGCAGGTAGCGCGAATAGTCGGACACGTAAGGGGCGAAGGCGATCTGCCACAGCGCGGCGAGCGACACCGTGGCCAGCCAGCCGGACAGATTGAAGCTGCCGCGGGTGAGGAAGTCATCGGACTGCACGTGGCTGAGGATGTAGCCGAAGCCGACCACGATACCGATGCCCAGTACCCAGGTGCCGATGCGGTTGAGTACGTGGATGAAGCGGTAGCCGATGATGCCGATGATTCCCGAGCCGAGGGCGCCGATCACGATGCCCACCGGCACCGGGATGCTCTCGGCCACGCCATGCAAGGACTTGCCGGCCAGGACGATATTGGAGGCGAAGAAGCCGATGTACATCAGGCCGGCGATCACCACCACCAGCAGGGCGCCGAGGGAGCCGAACTGGGCGCGGCTCTGGATCATCTGCGGGATGCCCATTTGCGGGCCCTGGGCCGAATGCAGGGCCATCAACACACCGCCGAGCAGGTGGCCGACGAGGATCGCGACGATGCCCCAGACCAGGTTCAGGTGGAACAACTGGACCCCGAGGGCCCCGGTGACGATGGGCAACGGCGCGATATTGCCGCCGAACCAGAGGGTGAACAGGTCCCGTACCTTTCCATGGCGATCTTCGGGGGCACGTAGCCGATCGTGTGTTTCTCGATAAGCGGTGCGGATGACGCAGCGTTGGTCATGACGGACTCCAAGGCAAGGATGAGCACGCTTGGCGCACTTCGTTTTTGTAGGAGGCCGATCTTGAGGGGGCTGGGGCGGGGACGAAATTAGTAAATATGTGTTCTGAGGCGTTAAAAAAACGGGTAAGCGGATTAAATGGTTGATCTTACCTTTGCATGAGAGTGAGACAGACCGGCATCTCATCGGATTATCTGGTTGATGCTTCACCTACTGCTGGTGCATGTTTCCTTCGCTAATTCCAGCAAGAACCCCACACGCCTCAACTTCCCGGTCATCGTTGCAACTCGCTCTCAGTGAAACGAGTTGTTTCTCAAGCGCTTGCAGAGCGGTTATCTGCGACCGCACATGAGAGATGTGATCATCGAGCAAGGCGTTGACGGCGGTACAAGGCTGATGAGGGTCGTCCTCATAGCTCTGTAGTTCGTGAATCTCAGCCAGTGACAGGCCCAGGATTCTGCAGCGACGGATGAAGGCCAGCCCCTCACCATGCTTCTCGGTATAGACACGGTAACCGTTGTCCTGCCGATCAGGCGGCGGCAACAAGCCCTGCTGTTCATAGAAGCGGATCGTCTGTGTTTCGACCCCTACCAACTGCGCCAACTGACCAATGCGCATCAGCCTCCTCCCCAACGGATTCTTTACTCTATTGACCTTATAGTAGCTTTATAGTTTTAAATGGTACCACAACATTGTTCAAGTGGAGTCGTATCATGAGCAAATCCTGTGGTGGCGCCTGTGGCGGTGATGCAACGTCCGCAGCGGATACCGATATACAGGCCTCCTCCGAGGCGCCAGGGAGATGGGTCAGTGTTTATGCCGTGCCGAAGATGGACTGTCCATCAGAAGAACGAATGATTCGCCTAGCCCTGAACGGCTTTGAGGAGATTCGGGCGCTGTCCTTCGACTTGTCGAACCGCCGGCTGAAGGTCGTGCATGACGGCGAGGTCGAGCCCGTCACCTCGAAACTGAAGACCTTGGGGCTAGGCGCCTCGCTTCAGGAAACCGTCGCTGCAAATCCGGAGACCATCAAGGCCGCCGAGTTTTCGGCAGCTTCTGCTAAGCAAGAATCCGGGACCCTGCGCTGGTTGCTCGGCATCAATGCACTTCTGTTCGTGGTGGAAATGACTGCCGGTCTGATCGCCCGGTCCACCGGCCTGATTGGAGAATCCCTGGACAATTTTGCCGATGCGGCGGTGTACGGGCTTGCCCTTTATGCGGTTGGACATAGCGTGAAAATGCAGGTACGTGCCGCGCATCTTGCTGGTGTACTGCAACTGATCTTGGCTGTGGGCGTGCTCGTAGAGGTGGTGAGACGCTTTGTATTCGGTAGTGAGCCTGAATCGCTGGTGATGATGGCTATCGCATTCGTCGCATTGATTGCCAATACCAGTTGTCTGCTGCTCATATCCAAACATCGGGAAGGCGGGGCGCACATGAAGGCAAGCTGGATATTCTCGGCCAACGACGTGGTGATCAACCTGGGGGTCATCACCGCCGGCGCCCTGGTCGCGTGGACCGGTTCCAATTATCCGGATCTGATTATCGGCACCATCGCGGGGGCATTGTACTTAACGGTGCCAGACGCATTTTGGCGTTGAAGGGTTAAATAATGCTCATTATTGGCAAAAAGCTCTCGCCGTATGCCCTATTGTCCATATCGGGCCTGCTGGCAGCGTCTGATCAGGCTGTAAAGTGGCTGGTGCAGCAATCAATGGCCTATGGCGAGTATGTTTCGGTGACCCCGTTCTTTAACTGGGTGCACCTATGGAACACCGGTGCCGCATTCAGTCTTTTTGCGAATGGTGGAGGCTGGCAGCGCTACTTTTTTATCGGAATCGCGGTAGTGGTCTCGATTTTTCTGATCAAGCTGATCCTTGAAAATCGTCATAAAGGAGAAGCCATCGCTTACAGTCTTATCCTCGGTGGCGCCATGGGCAACCTGATTGACCGGGTCTTTCGCGGCTATGTTGTGGATTCCTTTGATTTCTATTGGCGAGACTGGCATTGGCCGGCCTTCAACCTGGCTGATATTGCAATTGTCCTCGGTGCCTTACTTTTCGTTTCCAGCAGCTTGTTGGGTAAAAAAGCAAACACCAATGCCGAGTCGGATGGATCTGACTGACACCTACGCCTATACAACACCATGACCGAACTTCCCGACAACATCCTTCACCTGCCGCAATACCAAGTACTGGGCTGCAAATCAACCGACGACGAAATGCACTTCCAGGTGGACGTGCCCGATCCCATCGCCTGCGAGGAATGCGGCGTGCAGGGTGAGTTCGTACGGTTCGGCAAGCGTGACGTTCCCTATCGTGATCTGCCCATCCACGGCAAGCGGGTCACTCTCTGGGTGGTCCGCCGCCGATACACCTGCCGGGCCTGCAAGACAACATTCAGGCCCCAGCTACCGGAGATGGTGGACGGATTCCGTATGACACTGCGGCTGCATGAGTACGTGGAGAAGGAATCCTTCAACCACCCCTACACCTTTGTGGCGGCACAGACCGGCCTGGACGAGAAGACGGTGCGCGACATCTTCAACGCCCGCGCCGAGTTCCTGGGGCGCTGGCACCGCTTCGAGACGCCCCGCATCCTGGGCATTGACGAGCTATACCTGAACAAGCGCTACCGCTGCATTCTGACCAACATTGAGGAGCGAACCCTGCTCGACCTGCTGGCCACCCGCCGCCAGGACGTGGTGACCAACTACCTGATGAAGCTGAAAGACCGGCAGAAGGTCGAGATCGTCAGCATGGACATGTGGAACCCCTACCGGGCAGCGGTCAAGGCTGTGCTGCCCCAGGCCCGTATCGTGGTCGATAAGTTCCATGTGGTGCGCATGGCCAACGATGCCCTAGAGAGAGTGCGCAAGGGCCTCAGAAAGGAGCTGAAACCGTCCCAGAGCCGGACTCTCAAGGGAGACCGGAAAATCCTGCTGAAACGCGCTCACGAAGTCTCAGACCGGGAGCGCCTCATCATGGAGACCTGGACAGGCGCGTTCCCGCAACTGCTGGCCGCCTACGAGCACAAGGAGCGCTTCTACGGCATCTGGGACGCCACCACACGGCTCCAGGCAGAAGCCGCCCTGGACGAGTGGATAGCCACCATCCCGAAGGGCCAAAAGGAAGTCTGGAGCGATCTGGTCAGGGCAGTGGGAAACTGGCGCGAAGAGACCATGACCTACTTCGAGACGGACATGCCCGTCACCAACGCTTACACGGAGTCCATCAACCGACTGGCCAAGGACAAGAACCGTGAAGGGCGCGGTTACTCCTTCGAGGTGATGCGGGCACGAATGCTCTACACCACGAAGCACAAGAAGAAGGCACCGACTGCGAAGGTCTCTCCTTTCTACAAGAAAACCATCGGTTACGGACTGCCGGACTTCGCAGAGGAACTCAACTACGGAGTCGATCTATCAACCATCTGAGGGTGGTATCAGATTGATGGGGTGAAGGTGCCCCATCAACCATTAAATCCGTATACCCAAAAAAACTGGGGGGCGCCTCGGTGCCTGTGAGAGCTGGCCAGTGATGAGGCCGGGTTGGGCAATGATGTTGTCAGACCTGGCCTCATCGCTGGCAAGCCAGCTCCCACAGTGACCGCGTCGGCCACAAATCCTATGGTCAACACCTACCCTGTAGGAGCTGGCAAGCCAGCTCCCACAGTGACCGCGTCGGCCACAAATCCTGTGGTCAACACCTGCCCTGTGGGAGCTGGCTTGCCAGCGATTGGGCCCTCAAGAGCACAGAAGAACTCAGACCCCTTTGGTCGACGGCAGCAGCACCGTCAGGATCCCGAGCAACGGCAGGAACGAGCACAGGGTGTACACCTCGGTGATCCCGTGCAGGTCGGCCAGGTGGCCGAGCAGCGCGGCGCCGATGCCGCCGAAGCCGAACATCAGGCCGAAGAAGATGCCGGCGATCATGCCGACGTTGCCCGGCACCAGTTCCTGCGCATAGACCACGATGGCGGAGAACGCCGAGGCCATGATGAAGCCGATGATCACGCTCAGCACGCTGGTCCAGAACAGGTCGGTGTAGGGCAGCGCCAGGGTGAATGGCGCGGCACCAAGGATGGAGAACCAGATCACCGCCTTTCGGCCGATGCGGTCACCGATCGGCCCGCCGAAGAAGGTTCCCGCCGCCACTGCACCGAGGAACAGGAACAGGTGCAGTTGCGAGCTGGCTACCGAAAGGTCGAATTTCTCGATCAGGTAGAAGGTGAAGTAACTGGTGAAGCTGGTCATGTAGAAGTACTTGGAGAACACCAGCAGCGCGAGGATCACCAGGGCGAAGGTCACCCGGCGCCTGGACAGGCCGTGGGTGGCCTTGCTCCCGGCCTTGAGCTTGAACAGGCTCAGGTGGTGGCTGTACCAGCGGCTGAGCTTGTACAGGACGAACATCGAGAACAGCGCCACCAGTCCGAACCAGGCGGTGTGGCCCTGGCCGTAGGGAATGATGATGGCCGCGGCCAGCAGCGGGCCGAAGGCCGAGCCTGCGTTGCCGCCGACCTGGAAGGTCGATTGGGCCAGGCCGAAGCGCCCTCCCGAGGCCAGGCGGGCGATGCGCGAGGCTTCCGGATGGAAAGTGGAGGAACCGATGCCCACCAGTGCCGAAGCCAGCAGGATGGCGCCGAAGCTGCCGACGAAAGCCAGCATGATGATGCCGACCAGCGTGCAGATCGAGCCCACCGGCAGCAGCCATGGCTTGGGATGGCGGTCGGTGTGGTAGCCGACCCAAGGCTGCAGCAGCGAGGCGGTGAGCTGGAAGGTCAGGGTGATCAGGCCGATCTGGGTGAAGCTCAGGCCGTAGTTGGCCTTTAGGATCGGGTAGATCGACGGTAGCACCGCCTGGATCAGGTCATTGACCAGGTGGGCGAGGGCGCAGCCGGCGATGACCTGCATCACCAGCTGGCTGCCGGGGCTGGCAGTGGATGTGGCTGAAAGAGGGGGAGCTGCACTGGTTGTTGTAGTGGACATACGGGACCTTCCGGAAATAACTCGACACACAAGGACGAAGCGAGCCTATCCTAGGCCGCCGGGCAAGCCCTGTCTCGCGCGATTGGGACAACGGCTGTCGGGAAACGGGCAAGATGATCAGACCGCTGCACGAAGTCGTTCGCGATATCGACCGCAGTCACTGGCGCCTGGTCAGCGGCGCCACCGCCCCGGCATCATCAGCGTCTACGCCCCGGATGGCGGCCCGCCGCTGTTGCAGGTCAGGTCGGAAGCAGAGCGTGCTGGTCTACCAGGACTTCAACCTCGACGGGATCGAGGACCTGGCCCTGATGGAGGGGGACGAGGCGGTGCTGCTCTATCCGGAAAAGGACGGTGAACGCATCGAGCTGGACGGACAGCTCCCACAAGGTTCTGAGCTGCGCATGCGGTCCCTGTGGGAGCTGGCTTGCCAGCGATGAGGCCATAAGGCCCACCACGAATTCCGGATCAGTAGGCGTAGCGCAAGGTCGTCATGAAGTTGCGCGGAGCCCCGTACAACCCCGCCGCCGTGGTCGTCAGGTACTCCTTGTCGAACAGGTTGTTGACATTCAATGTAGCCGACAGCGACGGGCTGATCTGATAGCGCGCCATCAGGTTGGCGATCGTATAGCTGCTCTGGGTGGTGGCATAGCTCAGGGCGTAGCCGGTCTCGCTCTGCCAGTTGACCCCGCCGCCCACGGTCAGCCTGTCCAGTTCCCCGGGCAGCCGATAGGTGGTGAATAGCTTGACGCTGTTGCGCGGGATCTCGGTGACGATGCGCTCGTCATCCGCGTTGAAGCTGACGCTGTACGAGTAGCCCCGGTAACCTGCCAGCCTTCGAGAATCTCGCCGTTGACCTCCAGCTCCAGCCCTTCGCTGGTGGTGCCGCTTTCCGCCTTGTAGGCCTGGAAACCGTTGGGCTGCAGCCGGCCGCCGTCGGCCACGGCAAGGTTGTCCTGCTCGACGCGGAACAGTGCCAGGCTGGCATTCAGGCGATCTTCAAGAAAGCCGGCCTTGATCCCCACTTCGTAACCCGTGCCTTCCTGCGGATCCAGCGGAGTGCCGTTGACGTCGCGGATGTTGGCGTTCTGCGGGTTGAAGATCTGCGTGTAGCTGGCATACGCCGTCCAGGTGTCGTCAAGGTCGTAGACCAGCCCGGCATAGGGGATGACGATGCCGGTCTCGGTGCGTTCGGCCTTGGTCACCGCGCCGGTGCTGTACAGCCGGCTCCTGCTGTCGCGGTTCCAGTCCACCACCCGCGAGCCGAGGATCAGGCTGGCGGCGTCGGTCAGGTGCCAGCGCGAGGTGAGGTACGCGGCGTACTGGGTTTCGGTCAGGTCGCTTTCGCCGAGCTTGTTGAACACCGGCTTCGGCGTGTGGCCGTCCCAGGTGAAAATATTGTCGATGCTCCCGGCGTAGCCCGAACTTGCCCGCTGCCAGCCGCCGTAGTTGGCGGTACCGCGCTCCTCGATGCGCGACAGGGTGACGCCGCCGATCAGCTCATGCTCGTGGCCGAACAGTTCGAAGCCACCGGTGAGGTAGGCGTCGATATTGTCCTGGGTCGGCGCGGCCTGCCAGCGGGTCGGCATGATGTAGGCGCCGCTGCCGTCGGCCATGTCGACTTCGCCGTCCATGTAGGCAACCACCGTGTCGTAGTCGTTGCGCGCGTGGCTGTACTCCAGCTTGCCGCTCCAGCCGTTGGCGAAGTGGTGTTCCAGGGAGGCAAACACGGTGCTCTGCTGGCGATCATAGTAGGACCAGTCCGGCGAGGTGTTGAACGAACGCTTGAAGTCGGTACGCGCACCGTCAGTGGTGAACAGCGGGAAGCCGGTGCGCATCGGTGCGTTGCTGTGGGTGACCTGGTAGCTGAAGCCGGCGGTGAGCAGGGTGTCCTCGTTCAGGTCCACCTCGCCGATGCCGTAGAGGGTGCTCAGTTCCTGGCTGAAACGGTCGATCCAGGCGTGCTGGTCCTTCTGCTCGGCGACGAAGCGGCCGCGCACGTTGCCGGCGTCGTTGAGCGCGCCGCCGACGTCGAGGCTCAGGCCATAGCGATCCCAACTGCCGGCTTCGGCGCTGATCAATACCTGCGGCTCGACCGTGGGCCGCTTGCGGATCAGGTTGATGGTCGCAGACGGATTGCCCAGGCCGCTGACCAGGCCGGTGGCGCCGCGCACCACCTCGACGCGGTCGTACATGGCGGTGTTCTGGGTGTAGTTGTCCATGCGCGACGAGGTCGGCACGCCGTCGATCTCGAAGTTGCTGATGGCGAAGCCGCGGGACAGGTAGGCGGTGCTGTCGGCGCCGAGGCTTTCGCGGATCACGGTGATGCCGGCGGTGGCGTCGAGGGCGTCGGTGAGGTTGTCGAGCTTCTGGTCTTCGAGGCGCTGGCGGGTCAGCACGGTGATCGACTGCGGGGTTTCCTTGAGCGACAGGTTCAGGCGCGTCGAGCTGCTGGACGACTCGGTGGTGTAGGAGCCGGAACCTTCGGTGGTGGAGCCCGGCGCCTTGCCGGAAATGCTCAGGGCGGTGAGTTCCATAGCGCCGTTGCTGGCCGCGGCGCGGGGCATCAAGACGTAACCGCCATTGGTTTCGCGACGGGCCTGCAGGCCACTGCCTTCGAGCAGGCGGGCCAGGCCATCGTCCACCGAATACTCGCCTTGCAGGCCGGGCGAGGTCAGCCCCTGGGTTTGTTCGCTGGGGAAGGAAAAGGTCACTCCGGCGCGGGAGGCGAACTGGCTCAGGGCCAGGCCGAGCGGGCCGGGGGCGATATCGAAGCGCGCCACCTGGGTCTGCGCCGTGGCCACGCCGGGCAGCACCAGCACGGGGCTGGCGAGCGCCCCCAGCAGGGCCAGATGGACGGCGCGGGCCAGGGGGCTTGCGGCTTGCTTGGCAAAACGGGACATGCGGATTTCCTTCGGTTGGCATGGCAGACATGCGGCAGTTATCGCCGCTTCAGTGCATGGCCGGATGAGAATGAAAATCGGCAACCCCAATGGAGAAAGTTCTTCTACGCAGCATCGAGGCGCACCCAGTAGCGGGTTAGGTAGCGCACCCGGACGGGCAGGGCGGTGGCGAGGTTTTCCAGTACGGTATCGGTGTCGTCGAGGCGGAAGGCGCCGGTGACCTTGAGCCCGGTCACGCTGTCGGCGCAGGTCAGGTAGCCGCGACGGTAGCGGCCCAGTTCGCCGAGCAGGCGCTGCAGCGGCCAGTCGACGGCCATCAGCATTCCTTGGATCCAGGCGTCGCTGGCGTCGGCCAACGGTGTGACCGGCTGGAGATGCCGAGGGTCGAAGCCCGATTGCTGTCCGGCTTCGACCCGTCCCATGGTCGCCGGCGTGCTGGCCGGGCGCAGTTCCACTGCGTTTTCGAACACCTTCACCTCACTGCGCCCGTCATGGCTGTACACGCTGAAGCGGGTGCCGAGGGCGCGCACGCTGCCTTGCGGGGTGTGTACCAGCAGCGGCCGGTTGGCCGGGTCCTTCGCGGTTTGCAGCAGCAGTTCGCCGCGGTGCAGGCGGATCTCCCGTAGTGAACTGCCGTAATGAACATCGACTGCGCTGTCGGTGTTGAGGATCAGCTGACTGCCATCGGCCAACTGCAACTCGCGGCGCTCGCCCTTGTCCGTGCGGTACTGGGCCATGCGCGAGGACAGCGGCTCCAGTGCTTGCAGGCTGGCTCCCGTGGCGCCGGCCATCAGCAGCAGGCCGAGGACCTTGCTCACTGCACGCCGGCGCGCCCGCACATCGGCCAGCGCGGGCAGGGCCAGTTCGGGGGAGAGCAGGGCCAGGCGCTGTTGCAGTTGCTCCACCTGGGCCCAGGCTTTGGCGTGCCTCGGGTCGTCGGCCAGCCAGTTGCGCCAGGCCTGGCGTTCCTGCTCGCAGGCCGGCGCGGCACTGAGGTTGACGTACCAGGTGGCGGCGGCTTCCAGCACTTCGCGATCTAGCATCGATCAGCCTTGGGCCAGCAGCAGGCAATGGGTGATAGCGCGGACCATATGCTTCTTCACCGTGGTCACCGATATCCCGAGACGCTCGCCGACTGCGACGTAGCTCAGGCCCTCGAGCTGCACGGCGAGGAAGATGCTACGGGTGCGCTCGCCGAGTTCGTCGAGCATGGCGTCGACGGCGGTCAGGGTCTCGATGATCAGCAGGCGGGTTTCCGGGGAAATGTCCGTGGCTTCCGGGCGCAGGGCCAGGACGTCGAGGTAGGCCTGCTCGACGGCGCGGCGGCGGAAACGGTCGATCATCAGGGCGCGGGCGATGGCGCTGAGGTAAGTGCGCGGCTCGCGGATCGCCTCGACATTGCGCGCGCTGAGGACACGGACGAAGGTGTCCTGGGCCAGGTCCGCAGCATCGCTGGAATTGCCCAGGCGCATGCGCAGCCAGGTGTTCAGCCAGCCGTTGTGCTGCTGGTAGAGGTGGTGCAGGGCGGAGGAGTCGGACATGGCGGGGAAGGTTATTGAGAATTATTCGCTGTATTGTTGGCGAAAAGGGGCCGCAATAACAAGGCTTCAGGAATAGGTTGCCGCCGAGGCCCTATCGCTGGCAAGCCAGCTCCCACAGGGACAGCACTGCTCTCAAGAACAGTGGTGAACCTGTGGGCTTGCCAGCGATGAGGCCCTGAAGAACGACACACGCTTAATGCGGCCACGCCTCCACCAGGAAATCCCGCACCGCCTTGATCCGCGCACTTTCCCGCAACGAACGGTGGGCACACAGCCACACCTCGCGGGTCAGCCCGGGCATGTCCAGCACCAGTTCCAGTGTCGGCGTCAGTTTCGCCGTGCGTTTTTCCACGATGCCGAGCCCGGCCCCGGCGATTACCCCGTCGTAGATTCCGAGGGTCTGGTTGCAGCGCAGCCACGGCGGGGGGCGCCGTCGAGGCCTTGCCACCAGGTTTCCAGGTCCTGGTCCAGGCGTGACTCCTCCAGGCCGACGAAGTCGAGGTTGGCCCAGTCCCGCGCGGCGAGCGCCGGGCGGTGACGGTCCAGGTAGTGGCTGGCGCCGTATAGCGCGAATTCGATCTCGCCCAGGGGCTCGGCGACCAGGTCGCGGGTTTCCGGCTCGGCATAGCGCAACGACAGGTCGGCCTCGCGTCGCGCCAGATTGACCGGGTGTGGCGTGGTCAGCACCTCCATGTCCAGCAGCGGATGGCGCGGGCGGATCGGTGCGAGCAGGGCGATCACCAGGAACGACAGCCACTCGTCGGCATTCACCCGCACCGTGCCTTCCACGTTCTCTGGCGAGTCTGCCTCGCGCAGGATCTCGTTGGCCGCGCCTTCCATTTGCTCGGCCAGGCCGGCGATACGCTGGCCGAACGCAGTGGGCAGGCAGCCGGTGGAACTGCGCTCCAGCAACTGCCCGCCGAGCTGTTCTTCCAGCGCATCCAGGCGCCGCGACAGCGTAGCGGTGCTCAGGCGCAGGCGCTGGGCCGCGCGTTTGAGGTTGCCGGAGCGAACCACGGCAAGCAGGACGTGCAGGTTGTCCCATTCGAGGTGTTTCATATTTGCAACTAGTGCTTGGGATATTGGCTGTTGAGGTACGGAAATGTAGGTCATAAGCTGGCCGGGTTCAAACCTTTCCAGGAGTCATCCTATGACCACCGAAAAGACCCTGCTCACCCGCATCGTCCATGCGCTGGGCTTCGAATTCTTCGCCGTGCTGCTGTGCGCACCGACCATCGCCCTGGTGATGGGCAAGCCGCTGATGAGTGCCGGGCTGCTGACCCTGGCCATTTCGGTCACCGCCACCTTGTGGAACATGCTCTACAACGTCCTCTTCGACCGGCTGCAGCTGCGCATGGGCTTCAAGCGCACGCCATGGGTACGGATCGCCCATGCCCTGGGTTTCGAAGGCGGCCTGATCCTCGCCGTGGTGCCGGCGGCAGCGTGGTGGCTGTCGATCGGGCTGGTGGAGGCGTTCCTGATGGAGGTGGGCTTGCTGGTGTTCCTGCTGCCGTATACCTACTTGTACAACCTAGGCTTCGATCGGTTGCTGGAGCGGCGGCGGGGTAAGGTCGGGAAGCTGGTGTGCGGCTGAGGGCCCCATCGCTGGCAAGCCAGCTCCCACAGGGACCCTGTGGGAGCTGGCTTGCCAGCGATGAGGCCAGTGAAGTCTCAACTGTCCTTGCGGAAACACAACACCTTCGAAACCAGCTTCTGACAAACCTCTCCAGCCTGGTTACGGGTCAACGACTCCACCACCACAAACCCCCGGTCCGGCTTCGACCGCGACGGCAACAGCTCCAGCACCGTGCTGGTGACCTTGAGCACATCCCCCGGCCGGGTTGCCCTTGGCCAGCTGATCTCCCCGCCAGCCCCGATCACCCCGCGTGACAATGGCAGGCTTTGCACCAGCAGTTTCATGGTGATCGCCGCCGTGTGCCAGCCACTCGCGGCGAGCCCCTCGAAGTAGGTTTCCTTGGCGGCATCTGCCTCGATATGGAAGGGTTGTGGGTCGAATTCTGTAGCGAAACGGATGATCTGCTCGGCGTCCAGCGCATGTTCCTCGCTGACAAAAACATCGCCAACCGCCAGGTCATCCAGATAGATTGTCTTTCCTGCTGGCATTTTTCCGGTCCCCTTGAGCTTCACGAGTCAGGGGTCCATCCTCCGGCTCCATAGCCCGCCATTCAACCCCCGACGGCCCTTATGAGCGTTGAATCACACGACACCCGCGACAACGACTGGCTGCACATGCGCCGCGACGCGGAAACCGGGATCGAGAGCGTCCATGCGCATTTCGAGGGCCATGCCTACGATCCCCATGACCACGACGAAATGCTGCTGGGCGTGACCCAGCAGGGCGTGCAGCAATTCAGTTGCCACCGTTCGCTGCACGTGAGCACGCCGGGCCGGGCCATCCTGATCGAGCCCGGTGCCGTGCATGACGGTCATGCCCCGGAGGCCGAGGGCTTTACCTACGCCATGCTGTACCTGCCGCAACCCTTCGTCAGCAGCATCACCGAGCGCCTCGGCATCGGCGATGCGTCCAGCCTGCAGGCGGCCTTCCATAGCACCCTGACCGACGATGCGCAGCTGATCGCCGCGATCCAGCAGGCGTTCCTTGCCCTGCACAATAACGAGGGGCGGCTGGCGCGAGACCAGGGCGTTGACCACCTGCTCGGTACGCTGGCGCGCCATGTCTGCCTCAAGCCGTCTTCGCTGCGCCGCGATTCGCCGCAGGAACTGCAGCGAGCACGGGATTTCCTGCACGCGCAGATGGCCTTTGACGTCAGCCTCGAAGAGCTGTCGACCTACTCCGGCGTCGATCGGTTTCGCCTGACCCGGCAATTCAAGAAAGCCTTCGGCCAGTCGCCTCACGCCTACCTGGTGCGCCTGCGCCTGCGCACCGCACGGGCCCTGTTGGCGCGCGGCATGAAACCGGCGGAAGTGGCAGCGCAGACCGGCTTCTCCGACCAGAGCCATCTCGGCGTATGGTTCCGCCGCGCCTTCCGCATGACCCCGGCGGCTTATCGCCGACAGTGCACAAACCTTACAGACTGACCCGCCTCCCGACTCCGATCATGGCGCCTCGCCTTTGATTTGGAGTTTTCCCGATGTTCGATAGCAAAGTAGCCATCGTCGTGCGCAACGACCTTGCCACCTGGCAGCGCCTGAATGTGGTGGCCTTTCTTTCCACCGGTATCGCCGCTGCCGCGCCCGAGGTCATGGGCGAGCCCTATGTGGACGCCGCCGGCAACCGCTACGGCAAGCTGTTCGGCCAGCCGATGATGATCTTCGAAGGCGACCTGGCCGGGTTGCAGAAGGCGCATCGTATCGGCCTGGAGCGCGGCCTGACCTTGTCGCCCTACGTCCAGGCGATGTTCGCCACCGGCCATGACGCGGCCAATCGCGAAGTGTTCCTCGCCGAGGATCCGTGCAGCCTGAACCTGGTGGGCCTGGCCCTGCGCGGGCCGAAGAAGGCCGTGGACAAGGCGTTGAAGGGGCTCGCATTGCATGGCTGAGTTCAGTGGAATGAGTACGGTAACGCTGTGGGGCTTCTGGTGCTTCGCCATGGTCTTCGTGGTGATTCCCGGCCCGGACTGGGCCTATGCGATCGCCGAAGGGCTGCGTGGCGAGGGGGTAATGGCGGCTGTGGCCGGGTTGCTTGCCGGCTATGTCGCCTTGACGCTGGTGGTGGCGGGCGGCTTCGAAGTGCTGGTGGTGGGCAACACCACCTTTGTCACTGGCTTGAGCCTGGTGGGCGCGGCCTATCTGGCCTGGCTCGGCGTGGGGCTGTTGCGCAATCCGCCGGTGGCGCAGGCGGGGGTCGAGGCGGGAGCGACGAGCCGGCTCGGACAGTTCGTGCGTGGTGCGCTGGTCAGCGGGTTGAATCCGAAGGGCTTCCTGTTCTTCGTCGCCTTTGTCCCGCCCTGGACCAATCCCCAGGCGGGGCTGGGCATCGCCGGGCAGATCGTGGTGCTGGGGCTGATCTACACGGCCAGTTGCGCGGTGGTGTATTCGTTGGTCGGCCTAGGCGCCGGGGTGGCGCTGCGCTCGCGGCCAGTGGCGACGCGCCTGGTTGGTAGAGTGTCGGGCGCCGCGATGCTGGCACTGGCGGTGATGCTGGTGTGCTCGGAGAGCGGGTTGGTGTGATGTTGATAGTGATGGCCTCATCGCCGGCAACGCCGGCTCCCACAGGTTGCGCGTGCACCGCTGGACCCCGTGGGAGCCGGCGTTGCCGGCGATGAGGCCCTGACAGTCACCAGACAACATGCCTTGGCAACGCTTCCCTAATGCATATAATGCGAACCACTCCCATTCGCATACCCTGACGCTCATGCCCGATTCCACCTCCAATCCCGAACTGATCGGGGCCCTGGCACTGCATTACGATGATCTGGTCGCCTATATCCGCCGGCGCTTCCAGGGCAGCCAGTTCGCCCGCGAGGTGGTGCATGACGTCTGCGTGCAGTTGCTGGAGAAGCCCCCGCAGCAGCCGGTGAAGCTGCCGTTCGCCTTCCTGCGCAAGGTGTCCTTCAACAAGGCCATCGACCGCCGCCGCGCCGATAACAGCCGTGCGGCGTTGATCGATTTCACACCGGACGTCCCCGACTGGCATGTGCACGACCTCGACGGCGCCGCCAGCCTCGACTTCGAGCAGCAACTGCATGCTTTGCTGGCCATCGTCGACAGCCTGCCGGCCCGGGCCCGCCAGGTGTTCCTGTTGCACCGCATTCACGGCATGCCACAGAAGGAGATCGCCGCCGAGCTGGGCATTTCCCTGAATATGGTCACCCAGCATTTCTCCCGTGCCATGCACACCATCGCCCGCCAGTGGGGACCGGCCCGTCGGGCGCTGGCGACGGCATGACAGACGCCCGCAAACCCGCCGATGCCCTGACGCCTTTCGAGCAGGCCCTTCGCGAGCGCGTCCCGTCCCGCGAAGCCCTGCTGGCCGAAGCCAAGGCCCAGAGCACCCGCCAGCGCCAACGCAAGCGCGCCCTCGGCGGCGGCCTGTCGGTGGTGCTGCTGGCTGCAGCGGCCTGGGCCTTCGATCCGTCGTACTACAGCGACGAGCTGCGCGTCGCCATCGGTCAGCGCGAGCGCCTGACCCTGGCCGACGGCAGCCAGCTGGTACTCGACAGCAACAGCCATCTGCGCATCGAGCACCGCCTGCGCAGCCGCCAGTTCGAGCTGCTGCAGGGCGAAGCGACCTTCACCGTGGCCCACGGCCCGCAACCTTTCATCGTGCGCAGCCAGGGCATCGCCGTGCGCGATATCGGCACCGTATTCAATGTGCGCAGCGACAGCCGCGGCGTCGCCGTGGCGGTGGTGGACGGCGAGGTGGAGGTCTCCAGCACCGCCGTCGCTGCACAGCGTCTGCTCGGTGGCCAGCAGGTGCAGGCCAGGGACGCGCAGATCGGTCCGGTTACCCCGGTGGATCCGGCGCGTATCACCGCCTGGCAACAGGGCAAGCTGCGCTTCGACGGCACGCCGTTGCGCGAGGTGATCGTCGACCTGCAACGCTATCGCCAGGCGCCGATCCACCTGCTCGACAACCGGGCTGCCGGCCAGCGGCTTTCCGGTGAATTCGACAGTGCTGCGGTGGAGCCGCTGCTCGACCTGCTGCCGTCGATCCTGCCGATCAATGTGCAGCGTGCTGCCGATGGCCAGGTGTCGATCCGCAGTCGTTGATGGAAAAGAGAATATTTTTCATTCCTGGCCTCAACATTTTTCCGGTCCCATTCGCCACTCCCTGTGAGCGTCGATTCAGAACGCGTTTTTCGACTGCACTATCGGGGAGTCCAATGAGCATCCACACCACATCGCGTCGCTTGCGCCGCCTGTCATTGCTGGCCGTCAGCATCACCCTGGCAACCAGCCTGCAAGCCCAGGAGGCCCGGCATGCCGTGAGCCTGCCGGCCCAGCCGCTGGACCAGGCCCTGAATGCCCTGGCCGGGCAGACCGGGGCGCGCATCCTGTTCGCCACCGACAGCGCCGAGGGTCTTCAGGCGCCGGCCCTGAGTGGCGACGTCACGGTGGAGCAGGCCCTGCAACGGCTGCTGCGTGGCAGCCGGTTGAAACTGCAGAGAACCGGGGACGGCAGCTACCTGGTGTCCAGCCCGGCTTCGGCCGACGACGGTGCGCTGCAACTGGACGCCACCAGCATCAATGCCAGCGGCCTTGGCGCCACCAGCGAGCCTACCGGCTCCTACACCACCGGGACCATGAGCAGCGGCACCAAGCTGGCCCTGACCCCGCGGGAAACCCCGCAGTCGGTGAGCGTGGTGACCCGCCAGCGCATCGAGGACCAGGCCATGACCACCCTCGGCGATGCGGTGAAGTACACCACCGGCCTGACCCTGACCAAGTGGGGCGGCGAGCGCGAGCGCTTCAACTCCCGGGGCTTCCAGCTGAACAACCTGATGGTCGACGGCATTCCGGTGGCTTACGACGAAGCCAGCCTGTCCACCGGTCTGTTGTCCATGTACGACCGGGTCGAAGTGGTGCGTGGCGCCTCGGGCCTGATGGAGGGCGCGGGTTCCCCGGGCGGCTCGATCAACCTGGTGCGCAAGCGGCCCACCGGAACCTTCCAGGGCAGCATCACCGCCGGTGCCGGCAGTTGGGACGACTACCGCGGTGAACTGGACCTGAGCGGCCCGCTCAATGCCAGCGGTACCCTGCGCGGGCGCACCGTGCTGTCGCTGCAGGACCGCAACTCCTATATCGACGACTACCAGAACCGCCGCAGCCTGTTCTACGGCGTGCTCGAAGCCGACCTCGACGACGCCACCACGCTCGCCGTGGGCTACAGCTGGAGCCAGGACAACAACCCCGGCGCCGATTGGAACGGCCGCGGCACCAATGCCGATGGCAGCTTCCTCGATATTTCCCGCTCGACCCGGATGAGCCCGAGCTGGTCGTACTGGGACAAGGAAAGCAGCACGGTCTTCGCCGACATCACCCACCGCTTCGCCAACGACTGGACGGCGAAGTTCGCCGCCACCGCGCTGCAAAGCCAGATGGACATGTTCGGTTCCTACCTCTATCGCCCGGACGAAACCTCCCGCGACCTCGGTTTCGGCTTCGGCAAGTACCACTACGAAAACACCCAGGCCAGCCTCGACGGCTATGCCAGCGGTCCGTTCGAACTGTTAGGGCGCAGCCATGAACTGGTGGTGGGCGGCAGCTACCGCCAGCAGGATATCGACGACGGCCCTGGCGGCTGGCCCCTGGGCTTCGTCTACGAGTTCGACCCGCTGGCGTTCGATGGCAAGGGCGTGCCCAAGCCTGGCATCACCGATGCCTGGTCGCGGGACGGCAAGATCGACCAGTCCAGTGTCTACTTCACCGCGCGCTTCAGCCTGACCGACGCCCTGAAGATGGCCGCAGGCGGGCGCCTGGACTGGTACGCCTACGAGCTGACCACCCACTCCGGCACCTGGACCGGCAACGACGAGTACAAGGCGACCCGGGAATTCACCCCCTACCTGGGCTTCACCTACGACCTCAACGACACCTACACCGCCTATGCCAGCTGGACGCGGATCTTCAATCCACAGAACTACAACAGCGCCGGTGGCGGCCTGCTGGATCCGCAGGAAGGCAGCAACTACGAGGTCGGGCTCAAGGCGGAGTACTTCGACGGGCGCTTGAATGCCAGTGTCGCGCTGTTCCAGATCGACCTGGAAAACCTGCCGGTGCAGCTGGATGCCGCCACCTGCGGTGCCATGCCGGACTGCTATGGCGCGTCGGGCGAGGTGCGCAGCCGGGGCGTCGAGTTCGAGATCAGCGGCGAAGTGCTGCCGGACTGGCAACTGTCGGCCGGCTACACCTACAACTACGCCAAGCACCGCAAGCCCAATGACTATGCGCCGATCGGCACCCAGTCCAGCGGCGAGCGCTACGGTACCAACCTGCCGCTCAACCTGTTCAAGCTGGCCACCAGCTACCGCCTGCCGGGTGACTTGAACCGCTGGAAGGTCGGTGGCGGTCTGCATGTGCAGAGCGATATCTACACCAGCGCGGGCATCGAGCAGGGCGGTTACGCGGTGACCGACCTGTTCGCCAGCTACGATGTCGACCGGCACCTGACCCTGAGCCTGAACGCCAACAACATCTTCGACCGCGACTACTACTCCAGCATCATGACCACCGTTGGCGGCAATTTCGTCGGTGATCCACGTAACTATACGGTGACTGCCAAGTACCGCTTCTAACTCGGAGGGGTGCTTTCGGGCCCCATCGCAGCGATGGGGCCATCAGCAATCAGCGTGCATCCACCAGCCGGATACTGTCCCGGCCACCGCGCTTGGATTCATACAGCGCTGCATCGCTCTGTTCGATCAGCGCTGCCAGGCTGGCCGGCGGGTATTCGAACAGGTTGGCGCCGATGCTCAGGGTCACCGGCTCCGGCGTGGCGAAGGTCGAGGCCTGCTGGCGGAAGCCTTCGCGCAGGGTGCTGCCGAGGGCGACGATGCGCTCGCTGGAGGCATTGCCCAGCAGGATCACGAACTCGTCGCCGCCCAAGCGTGCGGCCAGGGCGTCTTCCGGCAACCCGTCAAGGATCATTTCGCCCAGGCTCACCAGCAGCCGATCGCCCGCCGCATGGCCGTACAGGTCGTTGACCAGCTTGAAGTTGTCGATATCGATCAGCAGCAGTGCGCCTGGCTGCTGCACCGAGACGTTTTCCAGCAGGCGTGGCGCGCGAACCTCCAGGGCGCGGCGGTTGTACAGGGTGGTCAGCGGGTCGCGGGCGGCGAGGCGGGCGATGCGCTTTTCCCGGCGGTAGCGTTCGCTGCCGGTCATCGACAGGGCGATCAGCATCAGTGCCACGGCGCCTTCCACCAGGGAGATCTGGATGATTTCGCCGCGGAAAGACGCCAGGTCGAGCAGGGTCCCCGGGACCATCGCCAGGCACGCCTTGAGTATGTAGAACAGGCCGTGGCCGAGCATCACATAGCGCAACTGCACGGCGCCGACGCTGAGGGACCTGCCGTGAGGCCGCAGCAGGGCACTGGCGCGCAGGGCCAGGACGCCCACCAGGCCGGCATTGAAGAAGGTCATGACCTTGGACCACCACTGGTCCTCGGGGAGCAGGAGCAGCGCGCCCCAGAGTACGAAGATCAGGTACCAGGCCCGCGACAGGCGGGTTTCGGTGAAGCGCGCCACACCCAGGAGGAACAGCCAGTGGGCGGTCACCAGCAGGCCGTTAGCGAACCAGATGCCCAGCACCAGCAGGCCGTTGCTGCGCATCAGGGCCAGGGTCGAGCCGATGGTGATGGTGGCGAAGCCGGCGCTCCAGAACAGCAGCGAGTTTTCCCGCACGCTGCCCCATTCGATCGCCAGGTAAAGCGCGGCGGTTGCGGCGAGAACGACGGTGAGGACCAGCATGGTAGGGGGATCGAGCGCCATGTACTGACGGGACCTTTCTTGTTAATTACGAATGGGGCGGGATTGTAAGCTGTTGAAACGTTTTTTCGGAGCGTTGTGGCTGTTTTGTCAGGTGTGTTTCGTCGTTGTGGCTGATGGCCTCATCGCTGGCAAGCCAGCTCCCACAGGGTTCTGAGCTGCGACTGGGACCCTGTGGGGGCTTGCCAGCGATGAGGCCATTAGCCACTGCATCGATCCATGTCCGTCCCCACCCCCGATTGTCCGTATACCGCCCCCGCCACGGTTGTCCCTTCGTGATCCCTTGCCAAGATGGACAACAAGGACTTTCGCCGTCGGAGGAGGATGCCATTGGGTACGCTGGCCCGGGATTCAACTGCCGTCGAGGCCGTGCGCTTCGACCGTTTCATCGTTCACATCGGACAACGCCTGCTATTGGCCGACGGCCAGCCGCTGCGCCTGGGCGGGAGGGCGCTGGACATTCTCCTGGTGTTGCTGGAGCACGCCGGCACCGTGGTGGACAAGCACACCCTGCTGGCCCGGGTCTGGCCCGACAGCGTGGTCGAGGATATCAACCTGCGGGTGCATATCGCCGCCCTGCGCCGGGCCCTCGGCGAGGGCTTCATCATCAACCTGCCCGGCCAGGGGTATCGCTTCGCTGTGCCGGTTTTGCCGGCAGAGCATGCCGCCGTGCTCGCGCCTGATGTGCCGACGGGCAACCTGCCCACCCGCCTGAGCGGCATCGTTGGTCGCGACGAGGAGCTGGCGAACCTGGCGCCGTTGCTGGCCCGGCGCCGCCTGGTGACCCTTACCGGACCGGTCGGCGTGGGCAAGACCCGACTGGCCCTGGCCGTCGCGCAGGAGCAGGGCGGACATTGGCGCGATGGCGTGTGGCTGCTGGATTTCGCCCGCGGGCAATGCGCGGACGAGGCGCTGGCGGGGTTGCTGCAGGACATGGGCCTGCAAGCGAACCCTGCGTGTGCCCTTGGCGGCCTGCCAGCCCTTTTGCAGCAGCGCCGCCTGCTGCTGGTGCTGGACCATTGCGAAGCCCACCCCGGGTTCAGCCGCCGCTTGGTCGAAGCCTTGCTCGCGCTGGCGCCGGGAGTGAGCCTTCTGCTGACCTGCCGCGAAGCGCTGCGCATCCGCGGCGAGACCGTGGTCTCGGTAACGCCCCTGGCGGTCCCCCCTGGCAACGATGCGTGCAGCATCGAGCAACTCATGAATTATGCGGCGGTGCGTCTGTTCGTTGGCTGTGCCCGGGCCCGGCAGGCGGATCTCCAGCTGCGCCCGCAGGATCTCAAGACCGTTCGCGACATCTGCCGGCAGCTTGATGGCTTGCCCCTGGCCCTGGAACTGGCCGCAGCGCAGATCGAGGTGTTCGCCCTGGTCGGCCTGCGCGCGCAGTTGAGCGAAGGCTTGCAGGTACTCAATCGTGGCCGGCGCACCGCCGATGCCCGGCATCAGTCGTTGAAGGCGGCGCTGGACTGGAGTTTCCAACGCCTGGGCAGTGAAGAGCAGCACGTCCTGCGCTGCCTGGCCGCCCTGGGCCGCGGGTTCAGCCTGGAGCAGGCGGTGCACCATGGCTCCAGCGTCGGCCTGGGTCCGCTGGTGACCGCTCGCGCGGTGCAGCGACTGGCCGCCAGTTCGATGCTGGCGCACGACCCTGGATCCGCGCGTTATCGGTTGCTCAACAGTACCCGTTGGTACCTTCAAGAGGCGGCTGCCTCCTATCACCCGGCCCGGTGTAGCTACCGGCCTGGGGTCGCGTTGCGCCAGGCGTTCCATCAGTTGCTGCGCGCGGAGCAGTTCGGCGGTGGCGAAGCCTTCCTTGAAGCGTGCATGCACTGCTGCCAGCAGTTGCCGCGCCGGTTGCGGCCGGCCATCTTCCAGCCACAAGCCGGCGAGGGCGGTGGCGCTGCGCAACTCCCAGGCCAGTGCCCGTTGCTTGCGCGCCAGGCCCAGGGCCTTGAGCAGCAGGTTCTCGGCCTGCTGGCGCGCCTGGGCAACACCTTCGGGCAATTGCGCTGCATAAGCGCACAGCAGGGCGGCGCTGGCCCAACCGGCAGCACCGCTCTGCGCCCGTTGCAACAGGGCGCTATCCACCCGGCCCGGGACCAGGGTGGCGAGCAGGTCGCCGATCAGGCCGCCGGCCGGGCCCGCTGGCGCCGCGTCAGTCATTGCGAAGGCCCAGGCATAGTGTTCGGACCACTCGCGGAACAGCCCCACCGAATGTCGCTGCGACTGCTCGCGCAGCAGGCGCACCCGCTCCTGCGCCAGCGCGTGTTCGCCGTTGTACCAGGGAATGACGCAGCCGCTTAGAGCGAGGGTGTAGCACAGGGTGGTGCCATGGTCGATCTGCTGCGCCAGTTCCAGTGCCTGGCTGGCGCTGCAGGCCGCCTGCTCGGGCAGGCCCTGCAGCCAGAGAATCCGCGCTTGCAGGGTCAGGGCCGCGACGCTTTGGTCGTATTGCACGCCGAAGCCATGGGTAAAGCGGTTGAGCCGGCCGCTTTGGGCCATGCGTTGCAGGGCGGCGTCGGACTCGCGCCGGGCGCGCTCCTGCGCGCCGCTGAAGTGCAGGCCCAGGCCGCGCAGGCGCTGGGCGCTGAGGGCCAGTTGCGGATCGTGGTCGAGGCCGCGCCGGTCGAAGTCATGGCTCAGTTGCAGGGCGTGCTGGTACTCGCCGCGGCTCAGGTACACCGCCATGTTCCCGGAAATCGCCCGGAGCAGGCCGGGCAGGTCGCCGTTGGCTTGTGCCAGGCGCGCGGCACTGGCGAAGGCATCGAGGGTCTGCGGTGTGCCACCGTGGTCGTGGTAGCTGAAGGTACCCATGGCCAGCTTGAGGTTGATCGCCAGGCTGCTTCCCGGCTGGGTATCGGTTTCCAGGCGCAGCAGGGCCTTGCGGATATGCCGGCCATGCTCGGACAGCAGCGACAGCTCTTGCCACAACGGAGCCGAAGCGGCGGTCAGGCGTGCGGCCAGCAGGCCCGCTTCGGCATTGGCGAAGCCCCATTCCAGTGCGCCGCGCAGGTCGTCGAGGCTACGTGAATAACATTCCAGCCATTGCTCGGGGCTGGTCCTGGCCCACTCCCGTTCGGCCTGTTGCATGATCGCCAGGCAGCGCTCGGCATGCCGCTTGAGCGTCCCGGCCAGTTCGCCGGCCTGCTGCAGCTTGTCCAGGGCGTAGCAGCGGGTGGTGTCGAGCATCCGGTAAAACACCTCTTCATCGCCGACATCGACATTCAGCAGCGACTGGCTGACCAGTTGGCTCACCGCATCGCGCACCTGGTCCGGGGCCAGGCGCTCGTCGGCGGCCAGGGTCATGGCCGAGGCCAGGCTGAAACCGCCACGGAACACGCTAAGGCGGCGCAGCACGGTGCGTTCACTGTCTGCCAGCAACTGGAAGCTCCAGTCGAGGGTGGCGCCGAGCAGGTGCTGGCGGCGTTCATCGCCCTGGCTCGGCAACAGGTGGCGACGCAGGTCGGCGAGCAGGGCGTCCGGGCCGAGTACCGCCAGTTGCGCAGCCGCCAGTTCCAGCGCGAGCGGGATGCCGTCCAGATGCCGGCAGATGGCGACCACCGTGGCCAGGTTGGCGGCATTGAGTTCGAACTGCTCCTGATTGGCGATGGCACGTTCGACGAACAACTGCACGGCGCCGTACCTCAAGGCCTGCGCCGGATCCCCGGTAGCCTCGGGCGGCGGGCATTCCAGGGCATCCAGGCGCAGTACCGCCTCACCCTCGGCGCGCAGGCTTTCGCGGCTGGTCACCAGGACCTGCAACTGCGGCGCGCCACGCAGCAGGTGCTCGCAGAGGCTGGCCACCGAATCGACCAGGTGTTCGGCGTTGTCGATCACCAGCAGCAGGTGGCGGCCGCGCAAGTGCTCGCACAGGGCGTCCAGCGGCGCCTGGTCGGGCAGGGCGAGGCCGAGCACGCCGGCCAGGTTGCCGAGGATGGTGGACGGTGTGCCGAGCGTGCTCAGGTCGAGCAGACGGATACCGTCGCGGTACAGCCCTATCGACTGCTCGGCGACGCGCAGGGCCACGGTGGTCTTGCCGATCCCGCCCGGGCCGGCGAGAGTCAGCAGGCGCTGGCGCGACAGTTGCCCGAGCACCTGGTTGACCAGCATCTGCCGCCCGATCAGGCGGGTGCGGCGCAATGGCAGGTTGTGCGAGGCCGGCGCCGGCGCCTGGGAATCCTCCTCTTGCGCAAGCAGTGGCGCGACGAAACTGTAGCCGCGCTGGGCCACGGTAATGATGTAGCGCTGGCCGTCCTGGCCATCGCCCAGGGCCTTGCGCAGGGCCGCGATATGGACCCGCAGGCTGATCTCCTCGACCACGGTATCCGGCCACACCCGGGCCATCAGCTCGCTTTTGCCCAGCACTTCGCCGGGGCGCTCCAGCAACGCCAGGAGCAGGTCCATGGCGCGCCGGCCGAGGCGCAGGGGCCGGTCGTTCTCGACGATCAGGCGCTGGCCTGGAAAAACCCGATAAGGGCCGAACTTCACGGCCTGTTCACGGTGACGGCTCACATCCTGCTCCCGACGCTGTTCCGACTATCGGCACGAGCCTTGGCAAGGCTCTGGCCTGTGGTTTTCCAGCATGTTGGGGAGGTTTTTCCGACAAGGCAATGCCTGCTTGCGCCTTGCAGGCCTTTCGCGGCGACTAGGCTTGTCAGGCTTCGCTGTCAAAGCCCTACGGGGGCAGGGGGAATAATTAACAACGATTAACTCGTGTATCCCCCGTCCGCCCTCAAGAATTCCGCAAAAACCCCCATCGGAACGTCCACCATGACCGACCACGATGACCGCAACGACCCGACCCGGCGCCGCCTGCTCGCCGCCGGATCCCTCCTGACCGCCGCAGCGACCCTGCTGCCGCGGTTGTCCTTCGCTTCACTCACTCCAGACCAGGGACCTGCAATGAATGCCGATCTGATTCTGTTCAATGGCCGCTTCCATACCGTGGACCGGGAAAAACCCGAAGCCAGTGCCGTGGCGATCAAGGACGGGCGCTTCGTCGCCGTCGGCACCGACGCCGAAGCCATGGCCACCCGCGGCAGCGCCACCCGGGTCATCGACCTCAAGGGACGCTGCGCCATCCCCGGCCTCAATGACTCGCACCTGCACCTGATCCGCGGTGGCCTCAACTACAACCTTGAGCTGCGCTGGGAAGGCGTGCCGTCCCTGGCCGATGCCCTGCGCATGCTCAAGGACCAGGCCGAGCGTACGCCGAGCCCGCAGTGGGTACGGGTGGTCGGCGGCTGGAATGAATTCCAGTTCGCCGAAAAGCGCATGCCCACCCTGGAGGAAATCAACCAGGCGGCCCCGGACACCCCGGTGTTCATCCTGCACCTGTACGACCGCGCCTTGCTCAACCGTGCTGCGCTGCGCGTGGCGGGCTACACCAAGGACACGCCGAACCCGCCGGGCGGCGAGATCGTCCGTGATTCCCGTGGCGAGCCGACCGGCATGCTGGTGGCCCGGCCGAACGCGATGATCCTCTACTCGACCCTGGCCAAGGGGCCGAAGCTGCCCCTGGAGTACCAGATCAACTCGACCCGCCAATTCATGCGCGAGCTCAACCGCCTCGGCCTGACCAGCGCCATCGACGCCGGCGGCGGTTTCCAGAACTACCCGGACGACTACGAGGTGATCGAGCACCTGGCCAAGGAAGACCAGTTGACGGTGCGTATCGCCTACAACCTGTTCACCCAGAAGCCCAAGGAGGAACTGGCCGACTTCAAGAACTGGACCGGCAGCGTCAAGCTGCACCAGGGCGACGACATGCTGCGGCACAACGGCGCCGGCGAGATGCTGGTGTTCTCCGCTGCCGACTTCGAGGACTTCCTCGAACCACGCCCGGACCTGGCGCCGTCCATGGAGCAGGACCTGGAGCCGGTGGTGCGCCATCTGGTCGAGCAGCGCTGGCCGTTCCGCCTGCATGCCACCTATGACGAGTCCATCAGCCGCATGCTCGACGTGTTCGAGAAAGTGAACCGCGACATTCCGTTCAACGGCCTGCCCTGGTTCTTCGATCATGCCGAGACCATCACCCCGCGCAACATCGAGCGGGTGCGAGCCCTGGGCGGCGGTATCGCGATCCAGGACCGCATGGCCTTCCAGGGCGAATACTTCGTCGATCGCTACGACGCCAAGGCCGCCGAAGCCACGCCGCCGATCAAGCGCATGCTGGCCGAAGGCGTGCCGGTGGGGGCCGGGACCGACGCGACCCGGGTGTCCAGCTACAACCCGTGGACCTCGCTGTACTGGATGGTCAGCGGCCGTACGGTCGGCGGCCTGGCCCTGCACCAGGAAGGCCTGCCGCGTTCCACCGCGCTGGAGCTGTTTACCCATGGCAGCGCCTGGTTCTCTTCCGAGCAGGGCAAGAAGGGCCAGATCAAGGTCGGCCAACTGGCCGACGTGGCAGTGCTCAGCGCCGACTTCTTCAGCGTCGAGGAAGAGGCGATCAAGTGGATCGAGTCGCTGCTGACCGTGGTAGGCGGCAAGGTGGTCTATGGCGCGGGCGAGTTCGACGGGCAGGGGCCGAAGGACATCCCGGTGCTGCCGGACTGGTCGCCGGTGGTCAAGGTCCCGGGGCACTGGCGCCCGGCCTCGCCGTTGCAGGCCCAGGTGCACCAGTGCAGCGGGCCGTGCGCGGTGCATGCGCATACCCATGAACGGGCGCGCCTGTCCAATGTGCCGGTCAGCGATTTCCAGGGCTTCTGGGGCGCGTTCGGCTGTTCCTGCTTCGCTTTCTGAGTTCCACCCCGGCGCAGGCAGGGGCCTGCGCCTCTCTTACCGTCAGAGGAGTCATGAAAATGAGCAACGACTACAAACGCTTGAACAAGGATGACGCGGTGGTGTTGCTGGTGGATCACCAGACCGGGCTGATCTCGCTGGTACAGGACTTTTCGCCGAACGAATTCAAGAACAACGTGCTGGCCCTGGGCGACCTGGCCAAATTCTTCGGCCTGCCGACCATCCTCACCACCAGCTTCGAGCAGGGCCCTAACGGCCCGCTGGTACCGGAACTGAAGGAACTGTTCCCGGATGCGCCGTACATCGCCCGTCCGGGGCAGATCAACGCGTGGGACAACGAGGATTTCGTCAAGGCAATCAAGGCCACCGGGCGCAAGCAACTGATCATCGCCGGCGTGGTGACCGACGTGTGCGTAGCCTTCCCGACCCTGTCGGCCATTGCCGAAGGTTACGAGGTGTTCGTGGTGACCGATGCGTCCGGCACCTTCAACGAGACCGTGCAGCAGGCGGCCTGGGCGCGGATGAGCGCGGCGGGTGCGCAACTGATGAACTGGTTCTCGGTGGCGTGCGAACTGCACCGCGACTGGCGCAACGACATTGAAGGCCTGGGTAACCTGCTGTCGCAGCGGATTCCCAACTATCGCAACCTGATGAATAGCTATGCGGCTCTGAAGTAAGCGCTGGTTCGGATCGCGGCAAGCCCTTGGGCTCGCCGCGATTTTTTTGTGTGGTTTATGGCCTCATCGCTGGCAAGCCAGCTCCCACAGGTCTCGGCCAAATCAATGATCGTGCGTTGCTCCTCGAATACATTGATGGCGAAACGCTATTTCCCATGTCATCCCATCTCCCTACAATCGAATGCTCACTCCAGGGAGAAACGCCTTGATGTTCGATTCACCGCTTAAGTTCGGCCTATCCATTTCCGCCCGCGGGCTGATCGAAGACACCTGCCTGGCGATGATTCCTGGCGCGGTCGTCGGTGTCTGGGACGTTCTGCACGAGGATCATGGGCTCACCGGTGGCGAGGAGGTCTACGCACGGCTGGAGCAATGCCTCCAGCCGTTGCAACAGGTACGCTCGAGCATCGCCTTGCTTGAGCGCAAGGTCGCGGCTTATCGCCTGAACCTGGACAAGTACCAGATCGCCCCGGCGCTCACGCTGATCGAATCCCTCTACCACGATTACGACCAGGCGCTGGAAAAGCTCATTCAGGGCATCCGCGAACAGTCCGCCGGCAGCCCGCAGGGCGCGGCCGACCGCTTCGTCAGCCAAGGCCGCCTGAACGGACTGGCCAGCCGCGTCGGCGAGGAACTGGGAGAGAGCCTGCTGACCCTGCAGCGCATGCTCAGTACGTCCTACGCCCAGTACTTCCTCCGGCCGTTCCAGGAGGACCTGAACCAGCGCGACTTCGTTTCGTTCTTCTACATCAGCAAATACTGCTACGCGCGTTTCTTCCTTGCTCAGGTCAAGGCATTCCTGCTGTTGCATCTGGTCCAGGCCGACGCCTGCCAGCAGTTCCGTATCCAGAACGAACTCGACGACTTCGAGGTCTTGCTGGGCCGCCAGGAAAGGGAAATGACGCACTGGCTGCCCGACGAGGTGCTGGCCTTGGTCGAGCAACTGGCACAGGAGCGCGAGGGCATGCGTGGCGCCGTGTCGGTGAGCTGGCGCTCGGGTCTGGGCGACAACGGCCTGCGCTTCGGCAGCGACGGTGGCGTACACCTCTGCGTCGAGGTCCAGGAGTGGCGTCTGGAGCCCATCGGGGCCTTGGTCTTCAACCCGCAGGTCGACCAGCTTTTCCGCATCAAGCACGCGGTGTCCGGGAATATTCTGCAGATCGGCGGCGCGGCCGGTGTGATGGGGGTCACCGACTACAAGGCCGTCAAGGACGGCTGGAAGATCAGTTGGAACGCCGCGCATGAGGTGTTCAATCTGCAGTTCAAAAGTTACACGGGCGACGCCAACAACGACGTTCGGCTGGTCTCCCGCAGCGGGCCGAACCGATCGATGAGCGAGGTGCGCCTGGATGGCAAGCGTGTCGATCATCCCTATGAGACCGAGCAGCAGTTCTTCATCGAACCGTACTATCAGGTGTTCGCCGGACGTGACCGGATGCTGGTGGGCGAGCATCTGGTGCCCAATGGTTTCGTGATGTCGGAAGGCGGAGCCTATACCTTGCTGTACCGTTCCAACGGCTCGGTGATGCTGGTCAGGGGTTCCGATAACAAGACGGTATGGATCGCCGCCGAGCGGCATGGACGACCACCGGCGCGCCTGATGCTGCAGCCGGACGGTAATCTCGTCGCGTATGACGTCGACGGCGCGGCCTATTGGTCTTCGGGCAAGTACTTCAAGGACCAGCAGGCCCTGTACAAGCGTTCGGTGCTGCGGGTGCGCAAGGATGGACGGGTAGAGATCCGGGTGCCGGGACAGGAGATTTTCTGGATTACGCCGCAATAAAAAGGGGGCTGCAAGGCAGCCCCCGGGTATCACTGCAGATGCGTTTTCAGCTCCAGCGCTGCCTGGCGCATCGCCGCCTGCACTTGCGGCACCTTGGCCAGCGGGTTGAGCAGACCATAATCATGAATCATGCCGTTGTAACGCACCGCCGTGACATCCACCCCGGCCGCATCCAGCTTGCGGGCATAGGCCTCGCCTTCGTCACGCAGCACGTCGAACTCCGCGGTCTGCACCAGCGCCGGCGGCAGGCCCTTGAGCTGTTCGGCACTGGCGCGCAGCGGCGAGGCATGGATGCCGGCGCGCTGGGCCTGGTCGGTGGTGTAGTTGTCCCAGAACCATTTCATCATCCCGGTGGTGAGGAAGTGGCCTTCGGCGAACTGCTTGTACGAAGCCGTCTCGAAGCTGGCGTCGGTCACCGGCCACAGCAGCAACTGGAAGCGCAGTGCAGGAGCCTTCTGTTCCTTGGCCATCAGCGCGACCACCGCGGCCATGTTGCCGCCGACGCTGTTGCCGGCCACCGCCAGGCGGCTGCTGTCGACACCGATTTCCTTGCCATGCTCGGCTACCCAGCGGGTCGCGGCATAGGCCTGGTTGATCGCGGTCGGGTAATGGGCTTCCGGCGACGGCGTGTAGTCGACATACACCGCCACCGCGCCGGAACCGACCACCAGGTCGCGGATCAGGCGCTGGTGGGTAGGGAAGTCACCCAGCACCCAGCCGCCACCGTGGAAGAACATGAACACCGGCAGCTCGCCAGCAACCTTGGCCGGGCGGACGATCTTCAGGGTGACCTTGTCCTGGCCGACGCTGATGGTCTTCTCGCTGACCTCGATCCCGGAGAGGTCCACCTGGACCGAGGCCTGGGCACCGGTCAGTACCGCACGGGCGTCTTTCGGTGCAAGTTGCTCCAGTGGTTTGCCGCCGCCTTTCTCCAGGGCTTCGAGGAAGGCCTGGGTCTGCCGTTCGACGCCCGGGCTGCCGGCGGCGAACGCGTTGCCGATGGAGAGGGCGAGGAGGGTGGCGCCGAGGGTTTTGGTGACCAGTTTCATGTTGGGATTCCTTTTCTTCGCGTTAGGTATGGGCAGCAAGGTTAGATGCCATCAGCGCCGCGGGTTGGGTTTCGGCTGCGCTGTAAGGTGTGCCCAGATTATTGAGATGCGAACAAGTGAAAAAGCCGCTATAAAGCGTTTTACTGTCCACCGGAAAGAGACAATGAACCCCTTCGAAGATATGCGAATCTTTGCCCAGGTCATGGAGTCCGGCAGCTTCACCGCTGCGGCCGACAAGCTGGGCCTGTCCAAGCAGTTCGTCAGCCGGCGCCTGATGGCCCTGGAGGAGCGCCTTGGCGTGCGCCTGCTCAACCGCTCGACCCGGCGCCTCGATCCGACGCCCCTGGGCCAGAGCTACTATGAGTCGTCCCTGCGCCTGCTCAACGAGGTCGAGCAGGTGGAGCAGGGCATCGCCGGGCAGACCAGCGAGCCCCGCGGCACGGTGCGGGTCAGTGCACCGCTGTCTTTCGCCGTGGCGCATCTCGGCTGCCTGCTGCCGGAGTTTCTCCAGCGCTACCCGCAGGTCAGCGTCGAGGTGGACCTGAGCGACCGTTCGGTGGACCTGCTCGGCGAGGGCTACGACCTGGCCCTGCGTATCGGCGTGCTGGAGGACTCGACCCTGATTGCCCGGCGCCTGGCGGCCATCGACCGGGTCTATTGCGCAAGCCCCGAATACCTGGAACGCAAGGGCACGCCGTCACGCCCGGACGATCTGGTCAACCATGAGTGCCTGCCTTATGGACATGGTCGCCAGGTGCAATGGCGTTTCCTGGAACAGGGCAAGTTGCGCATGGTCACCGTGTGCGGGCGCATGCGCGCGAACAACGGCGAGCTGCTGCGCGATGCGGCCGTGAAGGGCATGGGGATTACCTATCTGCCGACCTTCATCGTCGGCGAGGCGTTGGCGACGGGGCAACTGGTGCCGGTACTCGAGGATTTCGTCACCGAGCCGTTGCAGCTCTCGGCGGTCTATCCGCAACACCGGCAAAGCGCGCGTCCGGTACAGGCGCTGATCGAATTCATGCGCGAGCGCCTCAGCGCATGAAGTGCACCTTGCCGCTGTCGTCATTGCCCATGTAGATGCCATAGACCCCGGCCTGGCGTTCCTCGATATAGCGTTCGAGGATCTGCCGGATCGCCGGGTAGTAGATGGCATCCCAGGGAATTTCATCCGGCGCGAAGAAGCGGCAGTCCATGGTTTCCGGGCCCCACTGGCCAGTGATCTCCACGGCCACGGCACGGAAGATGATGTACACCTCACTGATCCTCGGCACGCTGAAGATCGAGTAGGGCGAGACGATGTCGCCGCGCACCCCGGTTTCTTCCCAGACCTCGCGCAGCGCCGCCTGTTCGGTGGTTTCCCCGGCTTCCATGAAGCCTGCCGGCAGGGTCCAGGTACCGGGGCGCGGCGGGATGCCGCGCTGGCACAGCAGGTATTTGCCGTCGCGCTCGATGATGCAGCCGGCGATGATCTTCGGATTGATGTAGTGGATATAGCCGCAAGCGCCGCACATCAGGCGTTCGTGGGTATCGCCGTCCGGTCGTCCCTGTTGCAGCGCGGCGGAGCATTGCGGGCAGAAACGCGGGACGGCAGGCATGATCAGCGGCCTATGCGGGGTTCTTTGAGGGCGATCGGCGTGGTGATCTCGCGGATCTTGCCGGCGTCTTCCTGCTTCGAGCGCAGGTAGTCGAGGGCCACCTTGGCGGCAGCGCGGACGTGATCCACCGAGGCCTGGTGCGCGGCCAGCGGGTCGCCGCTCTTGATCGCCTCGACGATCTTCTCCATTTCCCGGTTGCTCGCGCCGCGGCGGTTTTCCTGGGATACGGAAGTGGCGCGCAGGTAACTGATGCGCGCCTGCAACTGGCGCAGTTGGGTGGCGGCGACATGGTTGCCGGAACCTTCCAGCAGCACGTCGTAGAAGCCTTGCACCGATTCCAGCACCTGTTGCAGCTCGCCGTTGGTGAGGGCGTTGCGGTTCTCCTCCAGGGCCTTTTCCAGGGCACGGATGTCCTTGGCCTTGGCGTTGAGGGTGAACAGCTGGACGATCAGGCCTTCGAGCACGCAACGCAGCTCGTAGATATCACGGGCGTCCTCGAGGGTAATGATGGCGACGCGCGGGCCCTTGGCATCGGCGAATTCCACCAGGCCTTCGGATTCCAGGTGGCGCAGGGCTTCGCGCACGGAGGTGCGGCTGACGCCGAGGCGGTCGCACAGGTCGCGTTCGACCAGGCGGTCGCCGGGCAGCAGGTGGAAGTTCATGATCGCGCTGCGCAGCTTGTCGAGCACGATTTCGCGCAGGGTAACGGGATTGCGGTTGACCTTGAAGCTGTCGTCGAGTGGCTGGCGTTTCATTGTCTGCGCTCTGCAATTGGCTGTTGCGCCAGCGACATCGACGCACTCGCCGATCGGGTGCGTCCTGCGGTGGGTCCAGAACAGCCAGTGTTTAACTGGTTGACTCCGAGTCGGCCTCGGCGAAGGCTTCCCGGGCCAGGCGGAAACTGTCCACCGCCGCGGGTACACCGCAATAGATACCGACCTGGAGCAGAATCTCGCGTATTTGTTCACGACTCAGTCCGTTGCGCAAGGCGCCGCGGATGTGCAGCTTGAGCTCGTGGGGCCGGTTCAACGCGGAAATCATTGCCAAGTTTATCATGCTGCGTTCTTTCAGCGACAAACCGTCTCGGCCCCAGACATGGCCCCAGCAGTACTCGGTGACCAGTTCCTGCAGGGGCTTGGTGAAGTCGTCGGCGTTCTGGATGGAACGGTTGACGTACGCCTCGCCCAGCACCTGGGTGCGGATGGCGAGGCCTTTTTCGTACTTCTCGTTGCTCATCTCGGGCTCCTGCATGCTGAAGAAAATGGGGGGGTGCTGAAAGCTTGGGTGTTCTTTCGGGCCTCATCGCTGGCAAGCCAGCTCCCACAGGGACCTTGTGGGAGCTGGCTTGCCAGCGATGAGGCCCGAAAGGTCAACCCAGGTTGGGCAGGGCGCCCAGCTTGCCCTTGTGGTAGATCATCGGCGTCACCGGCTGCTCGGGAAGGATCAGGTTCTTCACTTCGCCGACGATGATCGCGTGGTCACCGCCATCGTATTCGCGCCAGAGTTCGCATTCGATCACCGCCGTGGCGTTGGCCAGCACCGGGTTGCCCAGCGCGCTGAGGCGCCATTCGATGCCTTTGGCCTTGTCCTTGCCCTTGCCGGCAAAGGCGTAGGCTTCGGCGGTCTGGCCGGCGGCCAGCAAGTGAATGGCGAAACGCTTGCTGTCGCGCAGGATCGGGTAGGTGTCGGAGGCGTAGTTGGGGCAGAACAGCACCAGCGCCGGTTCGATCGACAGCGCGCTGAAGGCGCTGGCGGTGATGCCGACGATGCCGCCCTCGGCATCCAGCGTGGTGACGACGGTCACGCCGGACGGAAAGGAGCCCATCACGTCTTTGTAGATGCCGGGTTCGATCATTTCAGTTCACCTCTCAGCGCATCACGAAGGGGTCGGGCATGGGTGCGGTCGAGAGGTTGATCCAGACCGTTTTCAGTTCCGTATAGGCCAGCACCGAGTCGATGCCGCTTTCGCGGCCATAGCCACTGTTCTTGAAACCACCGATCGGCGCCATGGCAGACACCGCACGGTAGGTGTTGACCCAGATGATCCCCGAGCGCACGTCCCGGGCCAGGCGGTGGGCACGGCCCAGGTCGCGGGTCCAGATGCCGGCGGCGAGACCGAACTGCGAGTCGTTGGCGATCGCCAGGGCCTCTTCCTCGGTCTTGAAGCGGATCACGGCCGCGACCGGACCGAACACCTCTTCCTGCATGATCTTCATCGAATTGCTGTCGCACTCGAACAGGGTCGGCTCGTAGAACCAGCCGTCACCCTCGACCTCGGCGCGCTTGCCGCCCATGCGCAGGCGCGCGCCCTCGGCCGTGGCAGCGGCGACCAAGCCCTCGACCACCGCCAGTTGCTGGGCGGTGGCCATCGGGCCCATCTCGCTGCTTTCGTCCTGCGGGTTGCCGATGCGGATGCGCCTGGCGCGTTCGATCAGGCGCTCGACGAACTCGTCGAATATTTCGTCCTGCACCAGCAGGCGCGAACCGGCCACGCAGCTCTGCCCGGAGGCGGCATAGATGCCGGCCACGGCGCCGTTGATGGCGCTGTCGAGGTCGGCGTCGGCGAAGATGATGTTCGGCGACTTGCCGCCCAGTTCCAGCGACAGCTTGGCGAAGTTCTCGGCACTGCTGCGTACCACGTGGCGCGCCGTGGCGGCGCCGCCGGTGAAGGCGATCTTGCGCACCAGCGGGTGGCGGGTCAGCGCCGCTCCGGTGCTCGGGCCGTAGCCGGTGACCACGTTGACCACACCGGCCGGGAAGCCGGCCTCGAGGGCCAGGCGGGCCAGTTCGAGGATGGTTGCCGAGGCGTGCTCGGACGGCTTGATCACGATGGTGTTGCCGGCGGCCAGTGCCGGGGCCAGCTTGATCGCGGTCAGGTACAGCGGGCTGTTCCACGGAATGATCGCAGCGACCACGCCGATCGGTTCATGCACCGTGTAGGCGAACAGGTCCGGCTTGTCGAGGGGCAGGGTGCCGCCTTCGAGCTTGTCGGCAAGGCCCGCGGTGTAATGGAAAAACTCCGGCAGGTAGCCGACCTGGCCGCGGGTTTCGCGGATCAGCTTGCCGTTATCGCGGCTTTCCAGTTGGGCCAGGCGCTCCTTGTTCTCGGCGATCAGGTCGCCGAGGCGGCGCAGCAGCTTGCCCCGGGCGGTGGCAGTGAGGCCACGCCAGGCCTTGCTGTCGAAGGCCTTCTGCGCGGCCTGCACGGCAAGTTCGACATCGGCTTCGGCGGCGTCGGGCAAGGTTGCCCAGGCTTGCGCGGTGGCCGGGTCGAGGCTGTCGAAGGTCTGGCCGCTTTGGGCATCGAGCCACTGGCCGTCGATGCACATCTGGAAATGGGTGAGAGTCATGCAACGATCCCCTTGGCTGAATCGGAGAGAGTGCGGGCGTGCCCGAGGAAGTCCAGCAGCATCTGGTTGACCAGGCGCGGCGACTCCACCGCCATCATATGCCGCTGCTCGGCCAGAACCACGCTTTGCGCGCCGGGAATGCGCGCGGCCAGTTCCCGGGTCATGCTCGGGGTCGAGCCGAGGTCGTGCTCGCCGGTGGCGATCAGGGTCGGCACCCGGATGCTGCCCAGGTCGTCGGCGCGGTACATGTCCTGGGTGGCGAACAGCTCGTAGGTGGTCAGGTAGCCTTGTGGGTCGTTGCTGGCCAGGGTCTGGCGGATGGCTGCGACCTGGGCCGGGTTGGCGGCCTGGTACTCGCGGCTGAACCAGCGCGCCAGGGCCGCTTCGGCATTGGCATCGGGGCCGTGTTCGGCCGCCTGGGCGGCACGGGCGATAACCCCGGCGCTCTGCTCGGGGCTGCGGTTGAACACGCTGTTGAGCACCACCAGCGCCGCCAGGCGTTGCGGGAAGTGCAGGGCGAAGGCGCGGGCGACCAGGCCGCCCATGGAAAAGCCGATTACCGTGGCCTGGGCGATCTGCAGATGATCGAGCAGTTCGGCCAGTTGTTCGGCATACCCCTGCAGGTCGGTACCCGGCTGGGGGCGCGGGCTCTGGCCGTGGCCGAGCATGTCGTAGGCGATGACGCGGTAGTCGTTGGCGAGGCCGACGAACTGTCCGCCCCACATTTCTTTGTTCAGGCCCACGCCGTGGATCAATACCACGGGTTGGCCCTGGCCGGTGGCCAGGTAGCTGGTGCCGGCAGGTGTACGTTCAGCGACAGGCTGAATCATGGTGGGGCGCTCCTTCTGGGTCGGGCGTGGTGCGGCCCACGCGCCGGCCCGGTGGACGGTATTGTTATTGGTTTTTTTCAGCGGCCAGTTCTTCCAGGTCGATGTAGCGGTTGCCGATGCGCGGGTGCAGGCGGCCACCGTCCGATGCGCCGAGGACCACGACGATCTCGTCGGCACGCGGGGCGTCTTCGATCTGCATTTCCAGGGTGATGTAGTGCGAGCGCAGGCCTTCGTCGTCCTTCTGCATCATCGGGATCTGGATCGAGGTACCCGGGCCGCCGCGCTTGTTGGTGAAGCTCAGGTAGCTCTTGGCCTGGACCGCTTCGCGGTAATGGTTGCCGAAGCGCAGGGTGTGGATCACCGCCGACGCGTGCTCGATCTCGCCGTCGGCGCCCACCACTGCGGCTTTACCGTAGGCCTCGATCTTGTCGGCACCGCCGATGGCGGCGGTCAGGCGCTCGACCATCAGAGCACCGAGGTCGGAGCAGTTGGCACGGATTTCCGGCTTGAGGTCTTCGACGAAGCCACGCCCGGCCCATGGGTTCTTGATCACCACGGCCAGGCCGACCATGGTCACCGGCTTGTCGGTGGCCTTGCCGCCTTCGATGCGGGTTTCTTCGGAGTAGGTGACGATCTTGCGGATTTCGAAACTCATGGGGCGGGGCTCCTGTGGAGTGTGTCCAGGTCTTGTTGTCTGATGGTATACCATAATATTTGATGTGCAAGAGGGTTGCAGGAAATTTCTGCGGGGGAGGGGATAAGTGGTTAGCGGCAGGCGTTGTTGCTGTGGTGTTTTGACTATTGCAATCGCTGGCAAGCCAGCGCCCACAGGGATCGCGTGCACCGCTGAACCTGTGGGAGCTGGCTTGCCAGCGATGAGGCCCGAAAGGGCAAAGAAGATGTCAGTGGACCAGGACTCCCCGGCCCGACAAACGTCATGACTCAGCGAAACGCCGGTACGACTTCCTTGATGAACAGCTCCAGCGACTTGCGCTTTTCTTCATGCGGCAGGCTGTTGTCGCACCAGAAGCTGAACTCGTCGACGCCCAGTTCCTGGTAGTAGCGGATGCGTTCGATCACCTGCTGTGGGGTACCGATCATCGCGGTCTTGTGCAGGCTTTCCAGTTCGAACTCCGGACGCCCGGCGAACTTGGACTCCGGGCTTGGCGCAAGGAAACCGTTCTCCGGGGTCTGCTTGTTGCCGAACCAGGCGTCGAAGGTGCGGTAGAAGCGGTTGATCGCCTGGGCGCCGATCTTCCAGCCTTGCGGGTCGTCTTCGGCATGCACGTGGGTGTGGCGCAGGACCATCAGTTGCGGGCGTGGCACATCCGGGTTGTTGGCCAGGGCTGCTTCGAACTTGTTCTTCAGGTCGACCACTTCCTCGTCGCCCTTCATCAGCGGGGTGACCATCACGTTGCAGCCGTTCTTCACCGCGAAGTTGTGCGAGTCCGGGTCGCGGGCGGCGATCCACATCGGCGGCATGGGTTTCTGTACCGGCTTGGGCACGGAGGTGGAGGTCGGGAATTTCCAGATATCGCCGTCATGGGCATAGTCGCCCTGCCATAGCGCACGTACCGCCGGGACCATTTCGCGCAGCGCAGCGCCGCCTTCGGAGGCCGGCATGCCATTGGCCATGCGATCGAATTCGAACTGGTATGCGCCGCGGGCCAGGCCGACTTCCATCCGGCCATTGCTGATCACGTCGAGCAGGGCGCATTCGCCGGCGACGCGGATCGGGTGCCAGAACGGCGCGATGATGGTACCGGCACCGAGGTGGATGGTTTCGGTGCGTGCGGCCAGGTAGGCCAGCAGCGGCATCGGGCTGGGCGAGATGGTGTATTCCATTGCATGGTGTTCGCCGATCCACACGGTGCTGAACCCGCCTTTCTCGGCCATCAGGGTCAGCTCGGTCAGGTCTTCGAACAGTTGCTGGTGGCTGACCTGTTCATCCCAGCGTTCCATGTGCACGAACAACGAAAATTTCATGAGGCGTTTCCTCGGTGCTTGTTATCGGGCGCCCATCGGATCAGGCGGGCGCATTCAGAAGAATAGGGGCTCAGGCGAAGGCTGGCAGGCTGGCCATCTTGCCGCGGCAGTAGACCAGCGGGCTTGGCGCTTCGGCCGGGACGATCAGGTTTTTTACCGCGCCAACCATGATGGCGTGGTCGCCACCTTCATATTCGCGCCACAGTTCGCATTCGATGATCGCCGTGGCGTTGGCCAGCAGGGGGTTGCCCAGTGCGCTCAGGGTCCACTCGATGCCTTGGGCCTTGTCCTTGCCTTTTTTGGCAAAGGCATAGGCTTCGGCCTGTTGTTGGCCGGAGAGCAGATGGATGGCGAATTTCTTGCTGCGAATCAGCACCGGGTAGGAGTCGGAGCTGTAGTTGGGGCAGAACAGCACCAGCGGCGGGTCCATGGACAGCGAACTGAAGGCGCTGGCGGTAAGGCCGACGATCTGGCCGTCGTCGTCCAGGGTGGTGATGACGGTAACGCCGGACGGGAAGGAGCCCAGAACGTTCTTGTAGACGGTTGCGTCGATCATGGCGTGATCCTCGTGATGCAGCGGTGTGCCCGCATTTTTATCGTTGATGTGTCTGATGGTATACCGTAATACCTAATTTGCAAGAGGATTTTTCCGGCCCTGACGAACGCGTTGATTCAGTCAATGCCCAATGAATACGCGGGCTCGCGCCTATGGAGAGGAGAAAGCGAGGCGACCAAAAGCAGATCAGTTGGTCGGCAAAAGGACGAATCAGTGTTGTCAAAAGCTTGGAATACCATAATATGGTCTTCAGCTTCGACGCCGCTTGCAGCGTGCCGCAAGTGGTTTCCTACAAAGATAAAAACGGAACCTTTCGAGCTTTTGCCCATGTCCCAGTCGTCTTCGCAACACCAGTTGATCGAAAACCATACGGTCGATTACGTACCGCCAGCAGAGCGCCATGGGAAGGCGCGTGATCTGTTCACGCTGTGGTTCAGCACCAATATCGCGCCGTTGCCCATCGTCACCGGGGCCATGGTGGTCCAGGTGTTCCACCTCGACCTGCTATGGGGGCTGGTCGCCATCGTCCTTGGCCACCTGCTTGGCGGTATCGTCATCGCCCTGGCTTCGGCGCAAGGGCCGCAGTTGGGCATTCCGCAGATGGTGCAGAGCCGCGGGCAATTCGGCCGTTATGGCGCGCTGCTGATCGTATTCTTTACCGCGTTGATCTACGTCGGCTTCTTCATCTCCAACATCGTCCTGGCGGGCAAGTCGATCCATGGCATTGCCCCGAGCGTACCGATGCCGGTGTCGATCATCATCGGTGCCCTCAGCGCCACGGCCATCGGCGTAATTGGCTACCGCTTCATCCACACCCTGAACCGCATCGGCACCTGGGTGATGGGTACGGCGCTGCTGGCCGGCTTCATCATGATGTTCGCCCAGGACCTGCCGGCGGACTTCTTCAGCCGCGGCGGCTTCAACCTGTCCGGCTGGATCGCCACGGTGTCCCTGGGCGTGATCTGGCAGATCAGCTTCTCGCCCTATACCTCCGACTACTCGCGTTACCTGCCGCGTGAAGTCGGGATCGGCAGGCCCTTCTGGGCGACTTATTTCGGCGCGACACTGGGCACCATCCTGTGTTTCAGCTTCGGCGCCATTGCCGTGCTGCTGGTGCCTGAAGGTACCGAGGCGATGGATGCGGTGAAACAGGCCACCGGCTGGCTCGGCCCGATCCTGATGGTGCTGTTCCTGCTCAACATCATCAGCCACAACGCACTCAACCTGTATGGTGCGGTACTGTCGATCGTCACCTCGATCCAGACCTTCGCCGCCAACTGGACGCCGAGCATCAAGGTGCGCGTGCTGTTGGCCGGCGTGATCCTGCTGGGCTGCTGCCTGACCGCCCTGGGCGCTACGGCGGACTTCATCGGCCACTTCATCGGCCTGATCCTTGCGCTGCTGCTGGTGCTGGTGCCATGGGCCTCGATCAACATCATCGACTTCTACCTGGTCAAGCGCGGCCACTACGACATCAAATCGATCTTCGCGGCGGATGGCGGGATCTACGGGCGCTTCAACATGCACGCGATCATCGCCTATGCCTGCGGGATCCTGGTGCAACTGCCGTTTGCCAACACGTCGCTGTATGTCGGGCCCTATGCCAACCTGGTCGAGGGGCTGACCTGTCGTGGCTGGTGGGGTTGGTGGTGACGGTGCCGCTGTATTACTGCCTGGCGACCCGTGGGCGCAAGGAGTCGCTGGTGGCGGCCTGGCGGGCACAGTAATCACTCAAGAACACTGCTGAACCTTGTGGGAGCTGGCCCTGAAGGGAAGGGTATAAACAAAAATGCCGCGGACTATCCGCGGCATTTTTCATTTCCGGAGCCGAATCAAAACTCGGTCGGTTGGATGATTTCAACCCAGTAATCATCCGGATCCTTGATGAACGCCAGATGCTTCATGCGGCCATCGCTCAGGCGTTTCTGGAAGGTCACGCCCAGTTGCTCGAACCGTTCGCAGGCGGCACGGATATCCGGCACGGACACGCAGATGTGACCGAAGCCGCGCGGGTCGGTGTTGCCGTTGTGGTAGGCGAAGTCCGCGTCGTTCTCGGTACCGTGGTTATGAGTCAGTTCGAGAATGCCGGGGATCGATTTCATCCACTCGGTGCGCTTGGCCGCGTCGGCCGGGATCTGCGCCTTGTCGACCAGGGCCAGGAAGTACAGGCTGAACTCGGCTTCCGGGAAGTCGCGCTTCTCCACCAGGCTGAAACCCAGCACGCGGGTATAGAAGTCCAGGGATTTGGCGACGTCCTTGACCCGCAGCATGGTGTGGTTGAAGACGAAATTGTGGGTGGCGGCATCGGGTTGCGCGGTGACGCCGGGGAGGTTGTCGAGATCTTGCAGGCTCATGGGCACTCCGCATCAGAAGGCCGGCGCCCGGGGCGCCAGCGGAAAGACAGATGGCCATGATACGGAACTGAATCCATTGCGCAAACAACAACGCCCCGTGGTGGCGGCCACGGGGCGTCGGAATTAGAAGCCCGCCGGAGCGGGCGCATGGGGCGCTAATCCTTTAGCAGCCTTCATCCTGATCCTGTGCTTGTGAAAAATATGTGAAGCAAAACTCATTTGCGCAACCAGCCGTCGACTTCGCTCGCCCCGTACTGTTCTTTCCAGGCCTTCAGGCCGCGGTGGTTGCCACCCTTGGTCTCGATCAGTTCACCGGTATGCGGGTTTTCATACACCTTCACCACTCGCGCGCGGCGGGTCTTTACAGGGCGGGCAACGGACTTGCCGGCCGCTGCCGGGTCGAGCAGGGCAATGATATCGCGTAGACCCTTGTCGTAGTTTTTCATCAAGGTGAGAAGTTTCTGTTCGAATTCGATCTCGCGTTTCAGGCCGGCGTCCTTTTTCATGGCCTCCAACTGTGCAAGCTGTTCCTGGAGGGCTTTTTCGGCAGCGCGAAACTCTGCAAGTCTGGACACGGAAACACTCCTTTTTCAAAGGCGGGCGGGCTATGGATGTGCAATAGATAGCGGCCCGCGGGGCTGGCTGCAATAACAGCATGTTGACAGTGTAGCCAATGGGGTATGGACTAACAGTACACTTTTACATTCTTGGTTTTGGAACTTTGAAAGTTGAATATGTTCCGTTCGCCATGGTGTTTAACCATTAACTTGCAGTGCGACTTCCGGCCCGGGGAGCCCGTCCATGAAAGTGCTGTTGTTGATCGGCATCGGCCCGGGCAATCCGCGGCAAATCACCCTTGAGGCCGTCGATGCGCTAAAGCGTGCCGACGTGTTCTTCGTCCTCGACAAGCACCAGGCCAATGACGATCGCTTGCGCCTGCGCAAGGAGCTGCTGGCGCAATGGGTCAGCCAACCCTGCCGCGTAGTTCAGGTGGACGACCCGCAACGCGATGGCGAGGCCAGCGATTACCTCGGCGCCGTGCACGACTGGCACCGACAGCGTGCCGCCCTCTATGGCCGGCTGATCGCCGAGGAACTGGGCGAGGGCGAGTGCGGGGCATTCCTGCTCTGGGGCGAGCCCGGGCTTTACGACAGCACCCTGCGCGTTCTCGAATTGATCGGCGAGCAGCCCTTCAGCATCGAAGTGATCCCCGGTATCAGCAGCGTGCAGGCACTGGCTGCGCGTCATCGCATACCGCTCAACCGGGTTGGCGAGCCGCTGCAGATCCTTCCCGGGCGGCGTCTGGCGCAGGTGCCGCGCATCGACAACCTGGTGGTGATGCTCGACGGCCAATGTGCCTTTGCCGGAATCGATGATCCCGAACTGCATATTTACTGGGGCGCGTATGTCGGTACGGCCGATGAAATCCTGATCAGCGGGCGGCTGTCCGAGGTCAAGGCGCAGATCCTCGCGGCCCGTGAGCAGGCGCGGGCGCGCAAGGGCTGGATCATGGACACCTATCTGCTGCGGCGACGCCCTTGAGGCGCGGTGGTGCGGGAGCTTCCGGCGCGAAGAAAACATTGATAGCATCCGGCCACTTTTTTGTAGCCGTTCTGTGACGCGTTTCTCGTTCCGGGTCGGCAGGCAATCAAGCCGGTACTGACCGACGGCGTTCACGTTCTGTGAACTGCAGCCGATACTCAGTTTGAATGATCCAGACCTTTGACAGGGACGTAGCGAGATGAAGCAGGCGGTGTGGTGGGCGGCGTTGGCGCTGATGGCGGGAATGGCACAGGCCGCGACCGACAGCGATCCCTTGCTCGACGGTGCGACCTCCGGCGGCGGTGCCGAAGTGCGCGGCGTGCTGCGTGCCCGCTCCCAGGCGGTGCTGGCCAGCGAGCTGTCCGGTCGGGTCACTGAAATCCCCTTCAGTGAAGGCCAGTCGTTCAAGAAGGGTGATGTGCTGGTGCGCTTCGATTGCAGCGCCTATCAGGCCCAGGCCAACGCGTCGGCCGCCGCTGTGCGCGCAACCCGCGAAGAACTGCGCAACAAGCAGCAACTGGCTGCGCTGAACTCGGTCGGCAAGTTCGAAGTGTCCCTGGCCGAGGCCCGCCAGGCCCAGGCCCAGGCCGAAGCCCAGGTCTACCAGGTGCAGGTGCAGCGTTGCCAGGTCAAGGCACCTTTCGATGGCCAGGTCGTGCAACGCCGGGTCCAGGCCCATGAAAGCGTGGCCAGCGGTGCGGCATTGCTGGAAATCGTCGACAACCGCTCCCTGGAAATCCATCTGCTGGTGCCATCGAGCTGGCTGGGCAAGCTCAAGCCCGAGCAGACCTTCAGCTTCGTTCCCGATGAAACCGGCCAACCCTTCGATGCCGTGATCAAGCGCCTCGGCGCGCGCATCGACGAAGGCAGCCAGACCCTGCTGCTGATCGCCAGTGTCCCGGCCAATACTCCTGGCCTGCTGTCCGGCATGAGTGGCACTGCGCACTTTGCGGAGCGCAAATGAACGCCTCCGTTCCTGGCGCGCTAGAGCAGCTGCTGGCCCATTACCTGAAGCTGGAGCGCCAGGCCCGGTCTGCGCCTTCGGTCGAGGAACTGGCCTTCAGCATGGTCAACGACAGCCAGGCGCTGTTCGGCTATCGCCATGGCGCGTTGCTGATCGCTGGCAAGGTCCGCGCCCTGACCGGGGTCAGTTCGGTGGAGCCGAACGCGCCCTTCGTGGTGTTCATCGAACGCGCCGCCAGGGGCCTTGCGGCCAGCGATCGCTTCGCCCTGCCAGGCGTGGTGCCTCCTGAAAGCCTGGACCAGGCCTGCCGCGACGATTGGCAGGCGCTGTCGGCGCCGCATGCGTTCTGGTTGCCCTTGAAAGACCGGCAGGGCGTGGTATTCGGAGGGCTCTGGCTCGCCCGGGACATGCCCTGGAACGATGCCGAGCAGGCCCTGCTGGCGCAACTTGGCGACTGCTACAGCCACGCCTGGCGCGCCCTGCAGCCGGGCAAGCCATGGCGTCTGCGCTGGCCGGCGCGCACACGCTGGGCGTTGGCGGCGGCGCTGTTGCTGGTGCTGTTGGTGCCGGTGCGCCAGTCGGTACTGGCTCCAGCCGAAGTGGCTCCGCGCAACGGCCAGGTGGTGGCCGCTCCGCTGGATGGCGTGGTCGCCGAGTTCACCGTCAAGCCGAACCAGGCGGTCAAGGCCGGCGAGGTGCTGGTGCGCTTCGATGCCACCACGCTCAGGGCCCAGGCCGATGTGGCCGAACGCACCCTGGGCGTGGCCGAGGCGGAACTCAAGGCCAACACCCAGCGTGCCTTTTCCGATGCCGACTCCAGTGCCCGTCTTGATCTGCTCGCTGCCCGGGTCGAGCAGAAGCGTGCCGAGCGTGATTACGCCCGCAACCTGCTGGCGCGTACCGAGGTACGTGCCGAACGCGATGGCATCGCGGTATTCGCCGATGCCCAGCGTTATATCGGCAAGCCTATGCGCACCGGCGAACGCCTGATGGAAATCGCCGACCCGGCCCAGGCCGAGTTGCGTATCGAGTTGCCGGTGGCCGATGCCATCGGCCTGGAGAAAGGCGCCGAGGTCGCGCTGTTCCTCGACAGCGATCCACTGAACCGGCATAACGCCGTGCTCGAACGTGTCGCCTACCAGGCACAAAACACCCCGGCCGGGCAGCTCGCCTATCGCCTCGATGCGAGCTTCGAGGACGCGCCGCCACGTATTGGCCTGCGCGGGACCGCCAAGGTCTTCGGTGACCGGGCGCCGCTGGCCCTGTACCTGCTGCGCCGACCGCTGGCGGCCCTGCGCCAGGCGGTGGGCCTGTGATGTTGCCGGCGCTGCGCCCGGACCTGCAGCTCTCGCCAGGGGCGCCGGGGCTCGACGGTGCGCCGCAATGGACCCTGGCCGACCCGTTGCGCGGTCGCTATTTCAAGCTGGGTGCGCCGGCCATGCGCTTGCTGCGTCACTGGGCGCTCGGTGATCCGCAGCAGGTACTGAATGCGGCCAATGCCGAGCCGGGCGCGCCCCTGACCGCCGTGGCGGTGGAGGAGCTGCTGCGCTTTTTGCGTGGTCATGACCTGGTCAGCGCCGCCGATGCCGAGCAGCGCGCCAGTTACGCACCCAAGGCCGCCGCCCAGCGCCAGGGCATCTGGACCCAGATCCTGCATAAATACCTGTTTTTCCGTATTCCGCTGTGGCGTCCTGACGCCTTTCTCAATCGCACCTGGCCCTGGCTCGAGCGCCACGGCGGCCACCTGTTGCGCTACGGTCTGCCCAGCGTATTGCTGCTCGGCCTGTTCTTGGTGATGCGTGACTGGGAACGCTTTCTTTCGACCTTCCCGCACCTGCTCAGCCTGGGCGGCATGGCGGCATTCGCCATCGCCCTGGGCTTTGCCAAGCTGTGCCATGAATTCGGCCATGCCTACATGGCCAAGCGCGCCGGCTGCCGGGTGCCGAGCATGGGCGTGGCGTTCATGGTCCTGTTGCCGATGCTCTATACCGATGTCAGCGACGCCTGGCGCGTGCAGGACCGGCGCACCCGCCTGCTGATCGGCGCCGGGGGCGTGCTGGCCGAGCTGATCCTGGCCTGTATCGCCCTGCTGGCCTGGTCGCTGCTGCCCGACGGGGCAGGGCGCACCGCAGCCTTCATGCTGGCCAGCGCCACCTGGATCACCACCCTGGCGATCAACGTCAACCCATTGATGCGCTTCGACGGCTACTTCCTGCTCAGCGACCTGTGGGGCGTGGATAACCTGCAAGGGCGTGGCTTCGCCCTGGGCCGCTGGCACCTGCGGGAGAAGCTTTTCGGTTATGGCGAACCTATGCCCGAGCGCTGGTCACCAACGCTGCGCCGGCGCCTGCTGTGCTGGAGCTACGCCTCGTGGATCTGGCGGGCGGCGCTGTTCTTCGGTATCGCCCTGGCGGTTTATCACCTGTTCTTCAAGGTGCTTGGCATCTTCCTGATGATGGTCGAACTGGTGTGGTTCATCGGCCTGCCGATCTGGCGCGAATGGCAGCACTGGTGGCAGCACCGGGACAAGGCCAAACCGCGCAAGGTGGTGTTGCTTGGAGCGGGCCTGGCCCTGTTGCTGGCCGTACTGGTGGTGCCGTGGCGCAGCGGCGTGGAAGTGCCGGCCATGCTCGAAGCGTCCCGTTTCAGTGCCTTGCATGCGCCGGCAGCGGCGCGGATTCGCGAGGTGCTGGTCAAGGATGGCCAGCAAGTAGAGGCCAACCAGGTGCTGATGACCCTGGAGTCGCCCGACCTTGAAGCGCGCATGGGCATCGGTCGACGTGAAATCGAGATTCTCCAACTGCAACTGCGGCGTCAGTCGGGGCGCAGTGAAACCGCGGCTGATAGTGGCATTCTCGAACAACGCCTGGCCGAGGCCGTGGCCGAATACCGCGGCCTGGCCGCCCAGCGCGAGCGCCTGGTACTGCGCGCGCCCCATGCTGGCACGGTGCGCGACCTGGCGGACAACCTCGCGCCTGGCCGCTGGATCAGCAGCGAGATGCCGCTGGCCCAGGTCGCCGAAGGCGGCTTGCGCCTGCGCGGTTACCTGGCCGAAGCCGACCTGTGGCGGGTGGCACCGGGCACCCCCGGGCACTTCGTCGCCGATGACGTACTGCGCGATTCCCTGCCGGTGTCGCTGGAATCGGTGGACGCCAACGGCGTCGCCTACATCGACCAGGAAGCGCTGATCTCCGATCATCAAGGGCCCATCGCGATACGCCGTGATGAAGAGAAAAGGGCGCAGCCTTTGCAAGCGCACTATGGTACCCAGTTCATGCTCGAAGACAGTGCGCCGAAACAACTATCGCACCCGCTTCGCGGCATTGTGGTGCTGGATGGAAAGAGCGAGTCGCTGCTTAGCGCCGCCTGGCGACGTATGGCAGCGATCGGTGTAAGAGAAAGTGGATTTTAACTAGTGCGATTGTAAGACAGTTGCGGTAATCTGCTGTCAATTCGCCATGCAAGTAAGCGTGACACCCGTCACAATAAAAGTTAGCTCACAAAGTTATTTCAACAGGGATGTTCGCAACGATGTCGATGCCTGCTGTGACCCTGCGTGCCCTGCATCCGGACGATATGGCGTTTATCGAGCGTCTGTACGCCGGTTCGCGCGCCGAGGAGATGTCCCGTAGCGGCTGGCCGGCGCAGCAGATCGCCGCCTTTCTTAAACAGCAGTTCAATGCTCAGCATGCTTACTATCAGGCCCATTATGCCGATGGGGAATTACTGATCATCGAACTCCAGGGCCAGCCGATCGGCCGGCTTTATATGTTCTGGGGGGCGACCACCCTCAATCTCATCGATATAACCCTACTTCCCGAATTCCAGGGCAGGGGCATCGGCTCCGCGCTGATAGAAGCGCAATTGCGCCGGGCGGATGAACAGGGCCTGAAGGTCAAACTTTTCGTTGAATCCTATAACCCGGCACAGCGGCTGTATGGCCGGCTGGGCTTTTATGTCTGCGGCGATTCGGGGTGTACCTGAAGTTGCGCCGCGACGCGCGCACCGACACAAGGAAAGTCTCATGAGCCAAGCCGTCGACGACACCATTCCCAGCCGCCAGGAACTGCTCGAAGCCGATCCCGAAGGGTTCGTGCTGCAGCTTGCCCACGATCATGGCTTGCAGGTCAGCCTGCTGGCCGTGACCGATGGCACGGCGATGAACAAGGATTACGAGTGCTATTCCCTGGCCTTGGCCCTGCCGCACGGTGTGGTGTTGCCCCAGGACACCTTCAATCTGTACGGCCCGGGCCGCGCGCAGCCCTGGACCTTGCTGATGAGCCCGGTGCAGTCCGAACCCGACGGCCGCCATGTGCTTGAAGCGGTCATTCACCGCAACCGCGTCGCGGTTGACGAGGCTCCCTGATTCGCAATTCAACCAACCACGCAAATCAACATAAGGAAGAGTCTGATGGCTGATCCGTTTCTGGGCGAAATCCGGATGGCAGGGTTCAACTTCAACCCGTACGGCTGGGCGCTGTGTCAGGGCCAGTTGGTACCGCTGAATCAGAACACCGCACTGTTCGCCCTGCTGGGCACGCAGTTCGGTGGTGACGGCGTAAGTACCTTCGGCCTGCCGGACCTGCGTAGCCGTACGCCGGTGGGCCAGGGCCAGGGCACCGGCCTGTCGAATTACCAGATGGGGCAGAAAGGTGGCAGCGAGTCGGTTACCCAATTGACCAGCAACATGCCGACCCACACCCACATGCTGTCGATGCTGACCAACAGCAGCCTCGCGGCGACGTCCACTGCGCAAGTGGTGAATGCCGATGCCACCAGCGTTGCGCCTATTCCTGGCGGCTGCCTGGGCATCCCCAACGACGGTGCCGGTACCACTTACCAGCTGTACCACAGCGGCAAGGACAACAGCGGCAACCCGCTGCCCCGCGTCGACCTGGCGCCGCAGCCGGTGACCCTCACCGGCGGTGTGACCGTGACCGGCACCGCTGCGCTGACGGGCGGCAATATCCCGTCTTCGGTGTTGAGCCCCTACATTGCGGTGAACTTCATCATCGCAATGCAAGGCATCTTCCCGAGCCGCAACTAACGCAACAACCGGCGGTGCTCCAGAGCACCGCCACTTTTTTGTCCGCATTGCCCAGCCGGCAGTGCGGGGACCACCAGGAGGTGCAGCATGAAATTCATCGAACGACTCTCGCGCAAGTCGGCCCAGCAGCCCCAGTCCGCCGAGCCCGGCCAGGCTCCGCTGCTGATGGCCCTTGAACCGCGGATCATGTTCGATGCGTCCGTGGGCGTGGTGGCCCAGGATGCTGCGGCGCAGACGACTGCCGACGCGGCCAAGGACAGCGCCTCCAGCAATGAAAGCAGCCAGGCGCCAGCAGCGTCCGGCGAAACGGCGAGCCAGCAGCAGGGCAGCCAGCGCAACGAAGTGGTGTTCGTCGACGGCCAGGTCAGCAACGTCGGGCAACTGCTCGAAGGGTTGTCGCCCAAGACCGAAGTGGTGGTCCTCGACCCGAACAAGGACGGCCTGCAACAGATGGCCGACTACCTCAAGGGGCGCGACAACCTGGACGCCATCCACCTGTTGTCCCACGGCGCCGACGGTACCGTGCAACTGGGCAATGTCTGGCTGGCCAGCAACAACCTCGCCGAGCATCGTGCGGCACTGGAGAGCATCGGCGCGGCATTGAAGGCCGACGGCGACCTGATGATCTACGGCTGCGACGTGGGGCAGGGAAGCAAGGGCCAGGCCTTCATCGATCAGTTGGCGGCGATCACCGGCGCCGACGTTGCCGCTTCGGTGGACGATACCGGCTCCGCGGCCCTGGGTGGCAACTGGACGCTGGAGCGCAGCAGCGGCGCCATCGAGACCAGCGCCTTGAGCGTCACTGGCTACGACAGCCTGATGGCTTCGACCTACACCGGCGGCGCGGTGGCCAGCGCGCCAGTGCTGGGAACCACCACCAACCAGATGAAATACGTGGTCGGCGACTTCAACGGCGACGGGCGTGCCGACATTCTCTACCAGGCGGCAGGCGCCGGTGGTGCCTGGAGCTTTGCGCAGAGCAATGCAGACGGCACCTTCACCATCTTCAGCCAGGCCAGCTCGATGTTCGCCGGCCTGACCCTGACCGACGCCGCCACCGGCGGCGCCAACTACCACGCCGGCGACTTCAACGGCGATGGTCTCATCGATCTGCTGGCCGCGCCCGTGAGCGGTCCGACCATGAAGCTCTACCTCAACACCGGCTCGGGCTTCACCAGCCAGGACGTGAGTGGCCCGAGCTTCGGCGTGCGTACGCTGGTGGGCGATTTCAACGGCGACGGCGCCCTCGACATTCTCTACCAGACCGGCGGCACCGGCTCGTCCTGGGCACTGGCGGTGAACAGCGGCAGCGCCACGCCAAGCTTTACCACCCTCACCAGTGCCAGCGGCGCCGCCTGGCCGTTCGCCAATATCACCTTGCCCGACTTCAACGCCTACAACTACAAGGCCGCTGATGTCGATGGCGACGGCTACACCGACCTGATCCATGTCGCGTCCGGCATGCAGATGCGCTATTTCCGCAACAACAACGGCATCTTCGTCGACATGACCGCCAGCGCGGCCCTGCCGACCGTATCCGTGACCCGTGCGATCGTCGCCGACTTCGATGGCGACGGTGACGCCGATATCCTTTATCAGACCGGTAACAACGGTACGGTCTTCCGTTACGTGCGCAACGACAACGGCACCTTCGTCGACGTGGACCAGGCCAGTTCGCCGTTCGCCAACGTGACCCTGCCGGACATGAACGCCCAGCAGTTCCGTGTCGGCGACTTCGACGGCGACGGCGATCTCGACCTGATCTCCACCTCGTCCACGGCAGCCAGCACCGCCATCTTCTATCAGAGCGGCAGCCTGCCGAAGCTGGTCAGCTCCAGCCCGGCGGACGACAGCCTGACCGTCACCCCGAATGCCAATATCACCCTGACCTTCGACCAGTCGGTGGCCAAGGGCACGGGCAACATCTATATCGTGCGTACCAGCGACAACGCGATCATCCAGACCATCGCCGTGGGCAGCGGTGCGGTTACCGGCTCCGGCACTACCTGGACCATCGACCCGCCAGCGGACATGGTGGCGGGCGTCGCCTACGCCGTGCGCATCGACAACAAGGCGTTCGCCAACGCCAACGGCCAGGTGTACAAGGGCATCCAGAACAACACCGCGCTGAACTTCACCGTGACCGCGGTGGCGGCGCCGGTGATCGGCAACCTCAACGGCGACCTGGTCAGCTACCGCGAGGACGCCGCCTACGTGCTGCTCGACCAGAACGGCGACGCCACCATCAGCGACGCCGACTCGGCCAACTTCAACGGCGGCAAGCTGACGGTGCAGATCGCCAGTGGCGGCACTAGCGCCGAAGACGTGCTGTTCATTCGCGACCAGGGCGCCGGGGCCAACCAGATCGTGCTGTCCGGCGCCTCGATCCTGTACAACGGCCTGGTAATCGGTACCTTCACCGGCGGCAGCAACGGCAACCCGCTGGTGGTCACCTTGACCAGCAACGCCACGGCGACCACCGTCGCTGCGCTGGTGCAGAACCTGGCCTACCGCAATTCCAATACCATCGAGCCGTCGGCGACCACGCGCAGCGTCTCGATCAGCATGGACGACGGTGCCGGCGGCAGCAGCACGGTGTCGACGGTCACCCTCGAGGTCCTTTCGGTCAACGATGCCTCGGTGGTCAATGTCAGCGGCACCAACCCGACCTACACCGAGAACGGTTCGGCGGTGCAGCTGTTCAGCGGCGCGACGATCAATACCGTCGAGACCGGGCAGAGCGTGATCCAGATGACCTTCACCGTCACCGGCGTCGCCAACGGTGCGGCGGAGAAACTGGTGATCGACGGCAGCGACGTGAACCTGGTCAACGGCACCAACGTGGTGACCGCGATCAACGGCACGACGGTCTCGGTCTCGGTGGTCAGCGGTACCGCGACCATCACCCTGACCCATAGTGGCCTGTCCAGCTCGGCAGCGCAGGCCATCCTCAACGCCATGGCCTACCGCAACGACAGCGAAAGCCCGAACACCGCCAACCGGGTGGTGAGCGTGGATTCCGTGCGCGACAACGGCGGCACCTCCAACAGCGGGCTCAACACCGCCGTGGTAGGTATCGTCAGCACCGTGACCGTGGTCGCGGTCAACGACGCGCCGACGCTCAGTGGCGGCCCGTACACCTTCCCGAACACCAACGAAGACACCACGACGCCCGGCGTGCTGATCTCGACCCTGCTGGCCAGCACCTCCTATGTCGATCCCGACGTCGGGGCGCTGCGCGGTATCGCCGTGTACGTCACCACCGGTCGCGGCACCTGGCAGTACTCCACCGACAACAGCAACTGGACCGACTTCGGAAGCGTGGCGCCGACCAACGCGCTGTTGCTCAGCTCCACGACCTATGTGCGCTATATCCCCGACGGTGCCAACAACGAGACCGTTGCCATGGGCTTCCGCGCCTGGGACCAGACCTCCGGCAGCGCTTCCGCCAATGGTAGCCGCAGCCTGGCCGATACCTCCGGCAACGGCGGCAGCAGTGCCTTCTCCACCGGCACCGCCCAGGCCAACCTGACGGTTACCGCCGTCAACGATGCGCCGGTGATGAACCCAGTGTCGCCGAGCCTGTCGCCGCTGACCGATACCTCCACCGCCAACTCCGGTGACCTGGTCAGCTCGCTGACCGGCGGCATCACCGATGTCGATACCGGCGCCGTGAAGGGCATCGCCATCACCGGCCTGACCGCCACCTATGGCAAGTGGCAGTTCTCCACCAATGGCGGCACCACCTGGACCGATGTCGGTATCGTCTCCAACACGGCGGCGCTTATCCTGCGCCCGACGGACCGGGTGCGTTTCGTCCCGGACGGCATCCATGGCGAAACGGCGACCATCACCTACAAGGCCTGGGACCAGACCAACGGCACCGCCGGCTTCCAGGGCGCCAAGATCAATACCAGCACCTCCGGCGGCACCTCGGCCTATTCCACGGCGACCGATACCGCCACGGTCACCGTGACTGCGGTCAACGACCGCCCGGTACTGACCCCGAGCGGCGGCAGCGTGGCCTGGACCGAAGGCAACAACGTGGCTTCCACCCCGGTAGTGGTGGACTCCAACCTGACCCTGTCCGACCCGGATGGTCCGAACCCGGGCAGCGCGACCGTGCGCTTCTCCAGCTACAACAGTGCCCAGGACGTACTGGCGCTGGTCACCGACCCGGCGACCATGGGCAATATCCAGGCAAGCTGGGATTCCAGCACCGGCATCCTGACCCTGACCTCCGCCGGCAACCAGGCTACCCTGGCGCAGTTCCAGGCGGCCCTGCGCGCAGTGACCTACAACAACAGTTCGGAAAGCCCGACCACCAGCAACCGTGTCGTGCAGTTCCAGGTGACCGACGGTGGTGGCATGGCCTCGGTGGTGGTCTCGCGCAGCGTGACCATTACCGCCGTGGACGACGCCCCGATCATCAGCGCACCTGCTACCGTCCAGGTGACCGAGGACGTGCCCACGGCGATCAGCGGCATCAGCATCGGCGATGTCGATTCACTCAACGCCACGGTCACCCTGACCGTGACCAGCGGCACCCTCAGCGCGGTGAGCGCCGGTGGCGTGCTGGTCAGTGGTACGCCGACCACGCTGATCCTCGATGGCAGCATCGCCAACATCAACACCTTCATCGCCAACAACCGGGTGACCTTCACCACGGCCGCTAACGCCACCGCAGCTGTTCCCCTCACAATGAGAGCCGACACCGGGAGCGTGTCCGACGTGGTGACCAACATCACCCTGGTGGTCACCCCGGTGAACGATGCACCGGTGGCCACCGTGCCGCCGTCCATCACTGTGACCGAGGATGTCGCCAGCGTTATCAGCGGTATCAGCTTCACCGACGTCGATGCCGGCACCAATACCGTCACCGCGACCTTCTCGGTTCCGAGCGGCACCCTGGCGGCCACCAGTGGCCTGGGCGTGACCGTCGTCGGTTCCGGTTCGGGTGAACTGACCCTGTCGGGTAGCCTGGCCGATATCAACTTCTTCCTTGCGGCCAACAGCCTCACCTTCAAGACCGCCCAGGACGCAACCGCCAGCGTGATCCTGACGGTGAAGATCGACGACAACGGCAACACCGGCGGCTCCGCGCTGACCGATACCAGGACCGTGACCCTTAACGTCGCCGCGGTCAACGATGCTCCGGTCAACAGCGTGCCGGGCGCGCAAACCGCGCAGCAGGGGGTTGCCCTGGGCTTCAGCAACGCCAATGGCAATGCCATTTCCATCAGTGATGTGGATGCCAACGGCGGCCTGGTTTCGGTGACCTTGACCGCCAACAACGGTTTGCTCACCTTGGGCAGCCTCAGCGGTATCACCCTGGTCACCGGTACCGGTGTGAACAACATCACCATGACCTTCGAAGGTACCCTGGCCAATGTCAACGCCGCGTTGCAGTCCCTGAGCTTCCTCTCGGCGAGCAATTTCCTCGGTGCGGCCAGCCTGACCATCGAGACCAACGACAACGGCAATTCCGGCAGCGGCGGGGCCAAGCTCGATATCGACACCATCGCGATCGACGTGGTCCCGGTGAATCCGAAGGTGACCAGCGTGTCCGCGCAGGGCCCCGACCGCGCGGTGAAGGTCGGCGACGAAGTGCTGATCAACGTGTCCTGGGACCAGGCCGTCACCGTTAGCGGCGGTACCCCGAGCCTGTTGCTGGAGACCGGGCTGGTCGATCGCAACGCGGTGTATGTCAGCGGTTCGGGCAGCAACACCCTGGTGTTCAAGTACACCGTGCAGGCCGGCGATATCAGCGCCGACCTGGACTTCCAGAGCACCACGGCGCTGCAGCTCAATGGCGCGCTCATCACCAACGCCACCAGCGACCTGGCGGTCCTGACCCTGCCCACCGTGGGTGGGGCCAACTCCCTCGGCGGACGCAGCGCTATCGTCGTTGATGGCGTGGTGCCGGTGGTCGGCAGCGTCAGTGCGCCGAGCAATGGCACCTACATCACCGGTCAAGGCCTGGACTTCACGGTCAACTTCAGCGAAGCGGTGACGGTCGATACCGCCACCGGCATCCCGCGCATCGCCATTACCCTGGATACCGGCGGCACCGCCTATGCCGAGTACGTCTCGGGCAGCGGCAGCAATGCCCTGGTGTTCCGCATGGTGGTCGCCAGCGGCCAGCTCGACGCCAATGGCGTGACGGTGGGCAGCAGCATCGACCTCAACGGCGGCGCCATCACCGACCTGGTCGGCAACGCTACCGTGACCACCCTGAACAGCGTGGCCAGTACCGCCGGCGTGACGATCGACGGCATCGCGCCGAGCGTGGTCAGCGTTGTTGCGCCGGTGGATGGCAGCTACAAGGCCGGCGATGTGCTGACCTTCACCGTCAAGGCCAGCGAAGCCCTGCAGATCGGCAGCCTGACACCGCGCCTGGCGCTGGATGTTGGCGGGGTGACCCGCTATGCCAACTACGTTTCCGGCAGCGGTAGCGACACGCTGGTGTTCCAGTACGTGGTGCAGGCCGGGGATAACGACAGCAACGGTATTGCCGTGAACAGCCTCGACCTGCGTGGCGAACAGCTGACCGACCTGGCCGGCAACGATATCGATCCGAGCCTGGGCACCGGCAACCTGCCGGGCGTGCAGATCGATACCACCGTACCGACTGCCAGCAACATCGTGCGCGTTGGCGCCAGCCCGACCAACAGCGGTTCGGCCAGCTTCACCGTGACCTTCAGCGAGGACGTGAGCGGTGTCGATGCCGGCGACTTCACCCTGGCGTTCGGCGGTTCTGCCGGCGGCAGCATCGCCAGCGTCACTCGGGTCGATGGCCGCACCTATACCGTGCTGGTCGACAACCTGGCCGGTACCGGCACCGTGCAGCTCAACCTCAACGCTAGCGGCACCGGCATCGCCGATGCTGCCGGCAACGCCCTGAGCGGCGGCCTGAATGGCGCCAGCTACAGCATCGACCGCGTCGCCCCAAGCGTGACCAGCGTCGATGTACCGAACGGCGGCACTTATTTGGCAGGGCAGAACCTGGACTTCACCGTGCATCTCGACGAGGCGGTGCAACTGGATACCAGCGGTGGTTCGCCACGCCTGGAAGTGACCCTGGGCAATGGCGAGAAGGCCTACGCCACTTACCTGTCCGGCGCTGGCGGGAACGCCCTGGTGTTCCGCCTGACCGTGGTTACAGGGCAGTTGGACAGCGATGGTATCCAGCTTGGCAGCGCCCTGCAGCTCAACGGCGCGACCCTGCGCGATGCGATCGGCAACGATGCCAACCTGGCACTGAACAACGTCGGCGATACCTCGGGCATCAACATCGATGCCGTGGCTCCGGTGGTTTCCACGGTGATCCTGCCGGCAAACGGTGTCTATAACGCCGGCGACGTGCTGACCTTCACGGTCAATGCCAGCGAGAACGTCAATGTCGATACCAGCAGCGGTGTGCCGCGCGTGGCCCTCACCATCGGCAACGTAACCCGTTACGCCAGCTATGTCTCGGGCAGTGGCACCTCGGCGCTGGTGTTCCAGTACACCATCCAGGCTACCGAGAACGCAGCGGGTGTCGGCCTGGCGGGCAGCATCGACCTGGACGGCTCGACCATCCGCGATGCCGCCGGCAACAACATGAACCTGAACCTCAACGCTCCGGGCACCGCCAGCGGTGTGGTGGTGGATACCCAGGCGCCGAGTGTCAGCAATATCGTCAATGTCGATATCACCCCGACCAATGCCGGCAGCGTGCGCTACACCGTGACCTTCAACGAGTCGGTGAGCGGTGTGGACAGCGCCGACTTCACCTTGGCGTTCACCGGCAGCGCCAGTGGCCGCATCGCCTCGGTTACCCGCATCGACGGCAGCACCTACCAGGTGTTGGTGGACAACCTCTCCGGTGCCGGCAACGTGCGCCTGAATCTCAGTGCCAGCGGTACCGGCATTGTCGATGTGGCGGGCAACCCGATCACCGGCGGCCTGAACGGCAGCGTCTACAGCATCGACCGCGTGGCGCCTTCGGTGACCAGCGTGAGCGTGCCGCCCAGCGGCACCTACACTGCCGGCAAGACCCTGGACTTCACGGTCAATACCGACGAAGCGGTGCTGGTCGACAGTGGCGATGGCAATCCACGCCTGGCCATTACCCTGGACAACGGCCGGGTGGTCTATGCCGATTACCTGTCCGGTTCCGGCAGCACGGCGCTGACCTTCCGCCTCACCGTTACCAGCGGCATGGCCGGCAACAGCACCTTCGCGGTGGCGTCGAGCATCGACACCAACGGCGGTACCCTGCGCGATGCCCGCGGTAACGATGCCAATACCGGGCTGAACAATGTCGGCAGTACCAGCGGCATCCTGGTCGATGCCCGGGCGCCGCGGCCGAGCAGCATCGTGGTGGACGGCCCGGTCCTGCCGACCGACCGCAGCCTGAGCTTCACCCTGACCTTCGACGAGGCGGTCAGTGGTGTCGATGCCAGCGACTTCAGCGTGCTCGGCACGGCCAGCGCCAGCGGGGTGGTGCAATCGGTGCAGCGTATCGACGCACAGACCTACCGCATCGTGGTGGGCAACCTGCGCGGGCAGGGCACCTTGTCCTTGAGCCTGAATGCGCCGGACAGCGGCATCCAGGACGGCGCCGGCAACCTGCTGGCGCAGTCCCTGGTCAGTGCCGGGCAGACCCTGCAGAGCCAGGACGTCGGCGATCTGGAATACCGGCTCAATCCGCCGGACACCTCGGGCCTTCCACAACCTGCGGTGATCCAGCCGCAGGTGCCGGGCATCGAGATCAACGAAAGCATCTCGCCGCTGGCCCCGGGCTCGCTGTTCGAGGTGCGGACCGTGGGCGGCGACCTTAGGCCGCTGGGCACCATCTTCCTCGGCCAGGCCGGCAGTGCGCCGAGCTTCATCGCCCAGGTCTTCGGCAGCAGCGACAGCGGCCTGGGCAATGGCGACGGCCAGGGCTTCCTCGGCTTTGGCGGCGGCACTGGCGGACTGTTCGGCGCCAGCACCTTCGCCAGCATCTTCAACCGCGACGTGCCGGGTGTCAGCGAGATGAACGTGTTCAACGGCAACCAGTGGAAACAGAGCGACCTCAACCAGGGGCTGCGCGGAGTGTTCGGCGTGCCGACCTTCGGCCAGCAACTGCAACATATCAACGAAGCCGACCAGCGCCAGGTGCGCGAGTTGGCCAAGGCCCTCGCCAAACCGGCCGAGATCGGACAGCGAGCATGACCAGCACAACTCTTGAGAATCGAGCCGTACCTGGGGGCGGCGCAAGGATGAATAAAAAGCACAAACTGTTTGCCGCCAGCCTGCTGGCCTTGGCTATCGGCGGCTGCGCCGTGACCAGCGACCCGATCGAGCGCAGCGCCAGCGAAGAGCGTGCCCGCAGCGACATGGCCAGCATCTACAAGGACCAGGAGCCCCTTAGCGGCCCCCTGACGCTGCACCAGGCCATGGCCCGCGCGGTGAAGTACAACCTCGAAGCCCGCCTGAAGGTGATGGAAGAAGCCCTCGGCCAGCGCCAGCTGGACCTGGCGCAGTTCGACATGTTGCCGCGCATGGCCCTGTCCGCCGGCTATGCCGGTCGCAACAATGTCAGCGCCTCCAGCAGCCAGAGCGTGCAGACCGGAACCCAGTCCCTCGAGCCATCGACTTCCCAGGACCGTGACCGCGAGGTCGCCGACCTGACCATGGTGTGGAACGTGCTCGACTTCGGCGTCAGCTACTTCAGCGCCAAGCAGCAGTCCGACCAGCGCTACATCCTTCAGGAGCGCAAGCGCAAGGTCATCCACACTATCACCCAGGACGTGCGTTCGGCCTACTGGCGTGCGGTGGCGGCAGAGCGCCTGCTCAAGCAGATCGACACCCTGATGGGACGGATCAACCAGGCCCGCATCAACAGCCAGCTGATGAGTGCACAGCGCATCGGCGACCCGGTCCAGGCCCTGAGCTACCAGCGTGCCCTGATCGAGGCCACCCGCCAGCTTGAAGAGCAGCGTCGTGCCCTGACCCTGGCCAAGACCGAGCTGGCCGCGCTGATCAACCTGCCGATGAACCAGCCCTACACCCTGGCCCTGGACGATAGCTACGCGGTGCCGCAATTCCAGGGCGATTTCGCCAAACTGGAACAACAGGCGCTGGCCAGCCGTCCGGAACTGCGCGAGCAGGACTACCAGGCGCGCATCAGCGCCACGGAAACCCGCAAGGCCATGCTGCGCATGCTTCCGGGCCTGGAGTTCTCCGCCGGCGGTCACTACGACAGCAACTCCTTCCTGGTCAACCAGAGCTGGGCCGACTATGGCGTCAAGGTCACCTGGAACCTGTTCAACGTGCTGTCCGGACCACAGGCGATCAAGGTTGCCGAAGCGGGCCAGAGCGTAGCCGAGGCACGCCGCCAGGCCATGTCGGTGGCGGTGCTGGCGCAGTTGTACGTCGCCCGGGCGAACTTCGAGGAGTCCAGCCGGCAGTTCAAGACCAGCGAGGAAATGGCCCGGCTCGACGGACAGATCGCCGAGCAGTTGCGCAACCGTTTCCAGACCAACAACATCGGCGAGCTGGAGCTGATCCAGGGCGAGCTGAACAACCTGCAGACCCAGCTCAAACGTGACCTGTCCTATGCCGAGTTGCGCAATGCCTACGCGCAACTGGCGGTCAGTGCCGGTACCGATCCGCTGCCGCAGGAACTGCCTGACGACAAGGTACAGACCATCGCCAATGCCCTGCAGAGCAGCGAGGCCAACTGGAATCGTTGATTCTGCTGTGTAGGTGAGGGCCTCATCGCTGCGGTGCAGCGGTCCGACAAGCCAGCTCCCACACTGTGGGAGCTGGCTTGCCAGCGATAGGGCCTGCACTGACCACACAGCATCCCGGTCTTACACATTGAAATACTTTCCCTGTGTAGTAAAACGCCGCTACAACTGTAGGATCGACGTCCCTAATTGATCTCAGGTTGATATGACTTCCTTCTCCTCGGAGCCCCCCAGTACCAGGCCTTCATGGCCTGTCTTTTCGTCCCGTCCCCGTGACCTTGCCCGCATGAGTACCCGTCCATGGAATGGCTAGCCGATCCCACCGCGTGGCTGGGCCTGGCCACGCTGATTGTCCTGGAACTGGTCCTGGGCATCGACAACCTCGTCTTCATTGCCATCCTCGCCGACAAGCTGCCGCCCCATCAGCGCGACCGCGCGCGGGTCATCGGCCTGTCGCTGGCGCTGATCATGCGCCTGGGCCTGCTGGCGTCGATCTCGTGGATGGTGACCCTGACCGCACCCTTGTTCGAAGTGTTCGGCAAGTCGTTCTCCGGACGTGACCTGATCATGCTGTTCGGTGGTGTGTTCCTGCTGTTCAAGGCCACCATGGAGCTGCACGAGCGCCTTGAGGGCCACGTGGTGCAGGCCGGCGGGCCGGTGCGTCATTCGGCGTTCTGGCCGATCGTCGCGCAGATCGTCGTGCTCGACGCAGTGTTCTCCCTGGATGCGGTGATCACCGCCGTGGGCATGGTCGAGCACCTGTCGATCATGATGATCGCGGTGATCTTCTCGATCGGCATCATGATCGTCGCCAGCAAGCCGCTGACCCGCTTCGTCAACGCCCATCCGACAGTGATCATGCTGTGCCTGGGCTTCCTGATGATGATCGGCTTCAGCCTCACCGCCGAAGGCCTGGGCTTCCATATTCCGAAAGGCTACCTGTATGCGGCGATCGGCTTCTCCTTGCTGATCGAGGCCTTCAACCAGCTGGCCCGGGCCCGGCGCAAGCGCAGCCTGCAACAGCACAAGCCGTTGCGCGAGCGCACCGCCCACGCCGTCCTGCGCTTGCTTGGCGGGCGCCGGGTGGAAGCTGACGAAGTGGGTGAAGAAATCGCCGACCTGGTGGGTGATGGCGACGAGCAGGTGCTGTTCGACCGCCGCGAGCGGGTCATGATCAGCGGCGTGCTGAACCTCGCCGAGCGGCCGATCAGGACAGTGATGACGGTGCGTGCCGAAGTCGACGCCATCGATCTGGCCCAGCCGCCGGAGGCGATCCGCGAGGCGTTGATGAATTCCTCCTACTCGCGCCTGCCGGTAATCCGCGACGGGCGTGTCGAAGAGCCGCTGGGCTACGTGCACAAGAAGGAACTGCTCAAGGTGCTGCTGGCCGGTGGCGAGCCGGACCTGGAGCAACTGATGCGCGCGCCGTTGAACCTGCTGGAGAGCTTCAGCATCCTCAATGCCCTGGAGCAGATGCGCAACGAATCGACGCACATTGCCTTCGTGGTCAACGAATTCGGTGACTTCACCGGTGTCCTGACCATGACCGACATCCTTGAGTCGATTGCCGGCGAACTGCCCGATGCCAGTGAAGTGGTCGGCCCGGGCATCGTCGCCGACCAGGAGGGCTACCTGGTCAGCGGTGCCCTGAACCTGCGCCAGATCCAGGCGCAGACGGGCTTCGCGGCCCGGCCCACCGACGACTACCAGACCCTCGCCGGGCTGGTGATGAGCCTGCTGGACCGCCTGCCGATGGTCGGTGACCAGCTCGATTGGGAAGGCTGGTCGCTGACCGTGGTCGAAGTGGAGGAGCGCCGCGTGCGCCAGGTCCGTCTCAGGCAGCCGGCCGACGCTGGCGCAGCAGGTGCCTCACGCCTTCGATGATCAGCACCAGGACTGCCAGCCAGATCGGCAGGTAGGTCAGCCACTGGTCCGGGGCGATGCTTTCGCCCAGGATCAGTGCCACCATCACCAGTAGCACCGGTTCCACATAGCTGAGCAGGCCGAACAGGCTGAACGCCAGCATCCGGCTCGCCAATACGTAACTGATCAACGCCAATGCACTGATCGCGCCCAGCAGCGGAATCAGGGCGTAGAGCTGCGGGTGGGTGTCCAGGTCAGCGGCCGACAGCGGTCCGTTGATGACGAAGTACAGGGCGGCCGGCGACATCAGCAGCATGTCCGTCCACAGCCCGCCCAGATGGTCGGTGTGCAGGCGTTTGCGCAGGACGAAATACACCGGATAACCACCGGCGACCACCAGCACTTCCCAGGCAAAACTGCCGTGCTGGTACAGCTCGTGCCCGACCCCGGTGGCCGCCAGGGCTACGGCGACCTTCTGCAGGCGCGATAGACGCTCGCCATAGACCAGGCGCCCGGTCAGGACCATGGTCAGCGGCAGCAGGAAATACCCCAGCGACACTTCCAGGCTGCGCCCTTGCAGCGGTGCCCAGAGAAACAGCCAGAGTTGCACGCCGACCAGCGCCGAGGTCGCGCACAGGCCAAGGAACAGGGCAGGGGTTCGTTGCACCCGGCGCACCAGGCCGGTGACCAGCGACCAGTCGCGAGTGACGATCATGAACAGGGTGGCGCAGGGCAGGGTGAGGAGCATGCGCCAACCAAAGATTTCCTCACCGTCGAGCGGAGCGAGAAGGGAGGTGTAGTAATACATCACGGCGAACAGGCAGGACGCCATCACCGATAAAGCAATGCCTCTGGACAAGGGGGCCTCGAACAACAGTGAAACGAGAAAGGTTGACCGCTCATGATCTCAGGGGCGGCGTCGCTTCGGCAACCGCCGGCCGCTGCTGGTCGCCCAGGGCCTTGATGAAGTCGCCCAGGGGCATGGGCCGGCCGAACAGGTAGCCTTGCTGGTAATCGACGTCGAAGCGCGCCAGGTAGTCTCGCTGCTCCGCGGTTTCCACACCTTCGGCAACGATGCCCAAGCCCAGCTTGGCCGACAGTTCGATGATGCTGTCGAGGATATGCAGTGAGAGCGCATCGACACCGATCATGCCGACGAAGCTCTGGTCGATCTTCAGGTAATCGACGTTGAAGTGCCGCAGGTAGTCGAGGCTTGACTGGCCGGTGCCGAAATCATCGATCGCCAGCAGCACGCCCATGCGGTGCAGGCGTTCGAAGAGTTGGTCGGTGATCGGGCCGGGTGTTATCGGCGTACGCTCGGTGAGTTCCAGGGTCAGTTGCACGCGCCCCGGGGGAAAAGCGTCGAGCAGGGCCTGGCAGTCATCGCACAGGCCCGGATCCTGGCAGTGGGCGGCGGTGACATTGACCGCCAGGTGGAAGCCATCCTCGAACAGATGGGCGTGGGGCGCCAGGTCGCTGGCCAGACGCTCCATCAGGCGCCGGGTCATGGATACGATCTGCCCGCTGTGCTCGGCATAGGGGATGAACAGGTCGGGGCGCACCAGGCCTTCCCGCGGGTGATGCCAGCGCATCAGCACCTCGGCACCGGACCAGCGGTAGTCGCCACAGCGTACTACCGGCTGGAAGTAGGGCACGAATTCATCCGCCTCGAGGGCCCGTTGCAGCTCGGCGCGTGGCGACGAAGCACGCCGCAGTTGCCAGTAGCAGGCCGCGCCGGAACCGGCGCCGAGAAACAGCAGCATGCCGAACAGCGCCGGGTATTCGCTGCGCATCAGGTGCCAGGCTTGGCCAGCCTGGAAACCGCTGTACACGGAAAAGGCGTAGTGCCGCGAGTCCACTCGCTGTGGGGCGACCGGATAGCCGGGCACCGCACCCTGGCGCACCTGGCCGAGCTTGTCGATCCAGTGCGCGCCGACCTGCAGGCGCAGGTCGATGTCCGGGCCGATCAGTTCGAGGGCGCTGGTCAGGTGATCGCCATCGAGGGTGGTGATCGCACCCCTGGCCCCGTCGCTCAGGCGATAGACCAGCAGTGGATGGCCCGGGGTCACCGAGTTGCCGTCCATCAACCACAGGCTGCCGTCGGTATAATCCGTCGGATCGACCTTTTCGCGGAATTCGCCGAACAGCGAGGTGCAATAGATCTCGTCATCGAGGGTCAGGTTGGTGGATCGCACGAACGAGCGCCGGGTGACCTGCTCGCGCAGGGCCAGGTCCACCTCGGTGCAGGGCCTGCCGGCCATGGGCAGTAGCGTGCGTGCAGCGGCGGCGACGTTGTCCAGGACCTGCTCGAGGTGGCTGACCGCTTGGCGAGCGCTGTTCTGCGCACGGGCCTGCAACTCCCGCTCGGCCTGCCAATGCATGATTGCCAGCCCGCCCAGCACGGGCAGCGCGCCCACCAGCCAGGGCAGCAGGCGACGCAACAGGCGCGCGCGGCGCCGGGATTTGTGCAGGGGCATGGGCGGGATCCATCCTTGGGCTGGTTCGCATAGCATAGCGGGCAATGCCGCCGTCTATCCTGTGGGGTGCGGCGCTGATGAAAGCAATGCGCGACAAATGAAATTACGCACTGTAGAATCGCGTTACGAATACAACAATAAGGTTCCCGTCCACGGGGATCGAACCCGCCGAACATGGGTCCTTTATGAAGTGTCATGGATTCAAGCTGATTCTTGGTGACTTCCTTGCCCGCAGTACCCGGGGCATTTCCTGCGCGCCACCACGTTCACTCGCATCGACCGAACAGTAACTCGCGTTATTCAACCGTTTTGATGATGAGGCATACGAACATGGCAGATCTCTTCGACAACCCGATGGGCCTGATGGGCTTTGAATTCATCGAATTCGCTTCGCCGACCCCTGGCACCCTGGAGCCGATCTTCGAGATCATGGGCTTCACCAAGGTCGCTACCCACCGCTCCAAGGACGTCCATCTCTACCGCCAGGGCGGGATCAACCTGATCCTCAACAACGAGCCGAAAAGCGTTGCCTCCTACTTTGCCGCCGAGCATGGCCCGTCAGTCTGCGGCATGGCGTTCCGCGTACGCAATGCCCATGAGGCCTACGCCCGTGCCCTGGAGCTGGGCGCCCAGCCGGTGGAAATCGAAACCGGCCCCATGGAGCTGCGCCTGCCGGCCATCAAGGGCATTGGCGGTGCCCCGCTGTACCTTATCGACCGATTCGAGGAAGGCAGCTCGATCTACGACATCGACTTCAACTGGCTGGAGGGAGTCGATCGCAATCCGGTCGGCGCCGGGCTGAAGATCATCGATCACCTGACCCACAACGTGTACCGCGGGCGCATGACCTACTGGGCCGGTTTCTACGAGAAACTGTTCAACTTCCGCGAAATCCGCTACTTCGACATCAAGGGTGAATACACCGGCCTCACCTCCAAGGCCATGACCGCCCCGGACGGCATGATCCGCATCCCGTTGAACGAAGAGTCGTCCAAGGGCGCCGGGCAGATCGAAGAGTTCCTGATGCAGTTCAACGGCGAGGGCATCCAGCACGTGGCCTTCCTCACCGACGACCTGATCAAGAGCTGGGATGCCCTGAAGAAACTCGGCATGCGCTTCATGACCGCGCCGCCGGAAACCTACTACGAGATGCTCGAAGGCCGCCTGCCAGCCCATGGTGAGCCAACCGCCGAGCTGCAATCGCGCGGCATTCTCCTGGACGGTTCGTCCAACCCGGACGACAAGCGTCTGCTCCTGCAGATCTTCTCGGAAACCCTGATGGGCCCGGTGTTCTTCGAATTCATCCAGCGCAAGGGCGACGATGGTTTCGGCGAAGGCAACTTCAAGGCGCTGTTCGAGTCGATCGAGCGCGACCAGGTGCGCCGTGGGGTGCTGAGCACCGACTGAGGCCCCTGAGAGCTCCAATAAAAAGCCAGCGCAAGCTGGCTTTTTATTGGAGCTGCAAGCTGTAAGCCGCAAGCGATAAGCAAAAGCAGCAGCGGCACGGATTTCTTTTCCTTGCGGCTTGAAGCTTGTGGCTTATAGCTATACCGCCCGGCGCACCCCGCGCCGCCGCCGCTGCATCGCCCAATAGCTCCCCGCCGCCGTCATGATGCCCACCAGCAACAGCGACGGTGCGACCACCATGCTGTTGTCCAGCAACTGCCGTGCGGCATGCCCCGGCGGGTGAATGATATGGATGGTGTAGCCGTAAACAGGCGACACCTGACTCATGTCGGGCTCGCTTTCCAGGGCATGCAGGCTGTCCTGGACCTCGCCGGTTGCGCCGATCAGCGTCGGCCCGAACTGCAGCTTTACGCTTTCCGGTTGCCGCGTACCGCGCAGGATCCGTTGCAGGATCTCGCCGTCGGCCACCGCCAGTACACCGTAGGGATACTCCTGCAGGCGGTAATAGAGAATTGCCGAGTCCGGGGTGTTGTCGTTGCCCGCTTCCAGGCGCAAGCGATGGTTGAAATAGTCGCCGGGGTCCACCAGTAACCCGGATTCGCCGCGCAGGGTACTGCAATAGGCGCGGTTTTCCCGGACCAGAGTCAGCGAGCGCAGCTCCGGGTTGCCGACCACCTCGCTGTGAAGGGCGGGCAGAGCCTTGTCACAGGGGTACTCGGCGAGGTTGAGGACCTTGTTGCTGGCCCCATGCAGCGAGTCGATCAGGCCATCGACACCCAGCCGGGCATCGCGCAGGGCAAGAACGGAGGACTCGTCAAGCTGCTTGTTGACCTGCCAGGCCATTACCAGCAAGCCGAAGGCCACGGGAGCCAGGCCGATCAGCGGCAAGGTCAGCAGGGTGAGCAGTGCGTGGCTGGAACGGGAAGTACGAAGGGGCATGATTCACCTATAGGCAGAAGGCCACGACCGGATGGGGCCGGACCGAAGCCGATCAGCATAAGTGAGCGCTATACCCGCTTCCTGTACGAGCAGCTGACAGGACGTGTCGGATTCTTCGTTTCGTCAGGACGCTGTCATGTTTGCGCAGACTCGAGCGCGCTGACCACCAGGCGCCCGACCGCAGCGCCGGAGGCCGGATTCTGTCCGGTGACCAGCCGCCCTTCCTTCTGGTCCACGACAGCGAAAGCTTCCCACGGGTCTTCTGCCTTGCGATAGAGCCCGCCGCGGGCGGCCAGCTCGGTTTCGGTCAGGAAGGGCACTACCTTGTCCAGCTCTGCCAGTTGCTCCTCGATATTGGAGAAACCGGTCACTTCGCGATCACGCAGCAGCAGTGAGTTGTCACTGAGCTTGATGTTCAACAGGCCCACCGCGCCGTGACAGACCGAGGCCACCACGCCACCGTTTTCCCAGATCTGCCGGGCAATCTCCTGCAGCCCGTAGTTATCCGGAAAATCCCACAGTACGCCATGCCCGCCGGCGTAGTAGATCGCCCGGTAATCCCGGGGCCTTACCTGTCCAGGCGCCAGGGTGTTGCCGAGGCGGTTCATGAACGCCTTGTCGTTGTACCACTGCCAGTCGATGTCCTGTGCCAGGTTCAGGCTGTGCGGATCGACGGGCACGTAGCCGCCCGCGGGGCTGCAATAATCGACCTGGTAACCAGCCTGCCGGAGGACATCGGCGAAATGCACGGCTTCGCCCAGCCATAGGCCGGTAGCGCGCTTGAGAGTGGGGTATTTGGCCGTATTGGTCAGCACCACCAGAACTTTCTGGCTCATTGCGGTGATCCTCGGCGGGGTGGGGAGGGAGGTCGGAGGTGATTTCGAACCTGTACAGCATAGTTCCCCGGGAAAAGCCCGCCACGAGCTATGGCTATGTGCTAGCGTTTTGAAAGTTGTCTGCAATTGCACAGGAGAGTGACATGGTCGATGCCCAGCAGCAGTCGCAGTTCATGCAGGCCGCCATCGACGAGGCCCGTCTGGGCCTGGAAGAGGGCGGCATTCCCATCGGTTCGGTGATCGTCCATGCGGGCCGCATTATCGGCCGCGGGCACAATCGGCGGGTCCAGCAGGGCAGTGTGGTACTGCATGGCGAGATGGATGCCTTCGAGAATGCCGGGCGCCAGGATGCGCGGGTCTATGCCCAGGCCACCCTGTACACCACCCTTTCGCCCTGCGCCATGTGCAGCGGGGCGATCCTGCTGTATGGGATCCGCGAGGTGGTGGTCGGGGAAAACCGCACCTTCATGGGCGAAGAAGCCCTGCTGCGCGAGCGCGGTGTGCAGGTCACGGTACTGCAGGATGCGCAATGCATCGACTTGATGACCCGCTTCATCCGCGAGCGCCCGGCGTTGTGGAACGAAGACATAGGACAGGAGTCTGATCGCTGACAGCGGTCAAGGAAGCGCAGCGATGCATATCATTCATCTTGCACCTCGTCCGGTCCACAACCAGGGCATGAGCGAGGCGGTACGCCAGTTCGACTGGAGCAGTACCTCGCTTGGCCCCTGCATCGCTGGCCCAATTCGCTGCGCATCGCCGTGGACCTGATGCTGGCGTCGCGCTTCCCCAGTTGCCTGGTCTGGGGCAGCGATATGATCACGCTCTACAACGACGCCTTCGTGCCCATCCTGGGGAACAAGCCGAACCCGCTGGGCCGCCCGTTCAATGAGGTATGGAGCGACATCTGGGGCGAAGTGGGCGAGCTGGTGTTCCGGGTCATGGAGGGGGAAGCGGTCTTTCTCGAGAACTTCCCGCTGGTTACCAGCCGCAACGGCACGCTCGAACAAGTCTATTTCACTTTTTCCGCAAGCCCGGTGCGCGATGAGAGCGGCCAGGTCGCCGGGTTTCTCGATACCGTGCTTGAAACCACCAGCAGCGTCGAGTCCGAGCGGCAATGGCGCGAGCTGGCCGGATCCTTCGAACGCCAGGTGCAGGAACGGACGGCCGACCACACCCGCTTGTGGGAGCTGTCCAGCGACCTGATGCTGGTGGTGCAGGCGGATCTGCGCCTGCGCACGTTCAACCCGGCCTGCCGGCAACTGCTTGGTTGGGATGACGACCTGCATGGCCGGTCACTGCTGGACATGCTGCACCCGGATGACCACCTCATCGTCCGGCAACTCCTCCACGGCGCCCAGCCGAGCGGCGAGGGGCGCTTGCGTCATGTCGACGGGCATTACCGTCGATTCAGCCTGGGCGCCATGCCCGGCTCGGACTCCACCACCTTGCTGGGCCACGATATCACCCTGGCCCGTGAGCGAGAGGACACCTTGCTCCAGGCCGAGGAGCTGTTGCGTCATGGCCAGAAAATGGAAGCGGTGGGTCAGTTGACCGCTGGCGTGGCCCACGACTTCAACAATCTGCTGACCGGTATCAGCACCAGCCTCGAATTGCTCGAGCGCCGTGTGGCCCAGGGGCGCATGGATACTATCGACAAGTACGTGCACGCCGCCCGCCAGGCCGCCGATCGCGCTGCCGAGCTGACCCGGCGCATGCTGGCGTTCTCCCGTCGCCAGCCATTGTCACCGCGGCCTGCGGATCTCAACGACCTGCTGACGAATATCGAACCGATGATTCACCAGGCAATCGGTCCGGATATCGAGCTGCTCTGGCAGGTGGACCCGCGTCCCTGGTTGATCGAGGTGGATGTCAGCCAGATGGAAAACGCCCTGATCAATCTGTGTGCCAATGCGCGCGATGCCATGCGCCCCCGGGGCTGGGTGAAGATCAGTACCTGTAACGAACGGCATTACAGCGAACTGCCTGGTGTCGACCTGCCACCGGGCGATTATTGCTGCCTCAGGGTGGAGGACAACGGCTGCGGCATGTCGCGGGAGGTGGCTGCCAGGGCCTTCGATCCCTTTTTCAGTACCCGGCCTGCGAGCGAGCGCAGTGGCCTTGGCCTATCCATGGTGTATGGCTTCGTGCGCCAGTCCGGTGGCAGCGTTCGCATCGTTTCCGAAGAGGGCAAGGGCACCTGTATAGAGCTGCTCCTGCCGCGTTTCATTGGCTCCGACCTGCCCCTGCCACAACCGCAGCCGGAGCCCGCGCAACCGCAGGCGCCCCTGAGCATGCCGGCCGGTCGTCTGCGGGTCCTGCTGATCGACGACGAGCCGGTATTGCGCATGGTCATTCGTGAATCCCTGCAGGACCAGGGGCTGGAAGTGCTGGAGGCGGGGGATGCCAACAGTGGCCTGGCCGCTTATGAAAGCGCCGGATCCCTCGATCTGGTGATCACCGACATAGGCTTGCCCGGCGGGCTGAGCGGCATCGAGCTGGCCAAGGCCGTGCGTGCTCGCGCGCCCCGGCAGCGGATTCTCTTCATAACCGGTTTTACCCGTGAGTCGTTCAGCACCAGCGGGCTGGACGAGCAGGGCATGGACCTGCTCGTCAAACCGTTCGACCTGAACGCGCTGCTGCGCAAGGTCGCCAGCATGCTTCAGCCAGCTTCGCCCTCGGTCGCCGACGTGCCAGCACGGCCGCGCTGACGGGCGGCCACCCGCTCCAATACCAGGTAGGTGACGCAGGCGACCAGCAGCGGCAGCAGGAAATACACGGCGCGGTAGCCGATCAGCGCCGCCAGCAGCGTGCCCTGGCTGTATTGACCTTGCAGCAGGGTGATGAACACACTTTCCAGCACGCCCAGCCCCGCCGGAATATGGGTGATCACCCCGGCGATGCTGCTGACCATCAGCGTCGCCAGCAAGGTCGGATAACCAGCCTTTTCCGGCAACAGGGTATGGATCACCAGGCCCATCAGGCACCAGTTGCCGGCACCCATCAGCGCTTGCAGCGCGGCCAGGCGCCAGGAGGGCAGGGTGATCTGTTGCCCGCGTATGTTCCACTCCCGCCGTTTGGCGAAGCGGCACGCCAACAGATAGCCGATGGCCGCGATCAGCATGGCGATGCCGATCACGCGCAAGCCGCTGCTGCCGATTTCCAGGCCGGCGGGAAGCTTGGGAAAGCCGAGGGTGAACAGGCAACCGGCGACCAGCAGGTAGCCCAGCCAGTTGGTGACCAGGCCGAAACCAAGGATGCGGGTGATGGTGGGGGTGTCCAGTCCCAGGCGCGAATACAGGCGAAAGCGCAGGGCAACGCCGCCTACCCAGGCGCTCAGGTTGAGGTTGAAGGCATAGCAGACGAACGCCAGGGGCAACACCTGGCGCGCCGGCAAGCGGTGACCGGTATAGCGGCGACCGAGCAGGTCGTAGCTGCTGAACAGGACGAAGCTGCACACCACGAAACCCAGGGCGAGGAGTAGCACGGTTGGCCGGTAGGACGTCAACGCATGCCAGACTTCGCCCCAATCCTGATTGCGCAGAAGCATGAACAGCAACACCGGGACCAGGATGAAGAACAGCACCGTCAGCGCCTGGCGCGCGCGTTTCCACAGGGTCTTTTTCAAGAGAGGCGCTCCTGCACGGTTTCAGCGTCCTGGTACAGCGGCTTTACCCGCGGCTTGTGCGCCGGCAAGCCGGCGACCAGCGCCGGGAAGTAACGGGTGAAGTGGAACGTCAGGAAAATCAGCGGCGCGCGCCACCAGTAACCGCGCAGCACCCGTTGCAGGCTCACCGTCTTGCAGCGCTTGTTGCGCAGTTCGTCCAGGTGTTCGAACAGGCGCTGGTTGAACGCTTCGTCGCGGATCACCAGGTTGGCTTCAAGGTTCAGCGACAGGCTCAGTGGATCGAGATTGCTCGAGCCGACGGTGCTCCAGTGCCGGTCCACCAGGGCCACCTTGCCGTGCAGCGGTCGTTCGCAATATTCGTGGATCTTCACCCCGTCGCGCAGCAGGTAGTTGTACAGCAGCCGCGAGCACAGGCGTACCCAGGGCATGTCCGGCATCCCTTGCAGGATCAGGGTCACGTCTACCCCGCGCCGCGCGGCATTGCGCAAGGCACGCAGCAGGCGGTAGCCGGGGAAGAAGTAGGCGTTGGCAATGATGATGCGCTCGTGGGCGCTGACAATGGCGCGCAGGTATTGCTGCTCGATGTCGGTGGGTGCTCGTTGTTGTCGCGGATGATCAGGCGCATCTGCGCCTGTTCGCTGTCTGGCTCCAACACCGGCGCCCGGCGCCACCAGGCGCGGTTGCGCTGGCCGATGCGGGCATGGCTGTCGAGCAGTTTGAGGGTTGCCTTGCGCAGATCATCGACGATCGGGCCGCGCACCTGGACCGCGTAGTCCTGCTTGGCCAGGGGGCCGAAGTCGCCGAGATGGTCAGCGCAGTAATTGATTCCGCCGATAAAGCCGAGCGAACCGTCGATCACCAGGATCTTGCGGTGCAGGCGGCGAAACAGGTTGGTTCGCACCCCCAGACGCATCGGACTCGGGTCGAAGGCCTGCAGGTCCACACCGGCATCGAACAGCGCCTGGAGGTATTCGCGGCTCAGCTCGGCGGTACCATAGCCGTCCACCAGCACCTGCACCCGCACCCCGCGTCGGGCGGCCTCGATCAGTACCTGCTGGAGTTCCAGGCCGACCTTGTCCTCGTAGATGATGAAGGTTTCCAGCAGCACTTCTTCCCGGGCCTGGCGGATGGCCTCGAACGCCGACGGGTAATATTCCTCGCCGTTGATCAGTAGCTGCACTTCGTTTTCCGCACGCCATTCGGTGCTCATAACAGGACCTCGACACAGAGTGGCAGGTGGTCGGACAGATGCGACCAGGGTTTACGCGACATCACCCGTGGCTCATGGGCCCGGGCATTGCGCAGGTAGATTCGGTCAAGACGCAGCAGTGGCCAGCGCGCCGGGAAGCTGCGCGCCGGTGCGCCATAGGCGCGGGTGAACACCTCGAACAGGCCGCGACTGGCGAGCAGGGTGTCGGCGCGCTGGCGCCAGTCGTTGAAATCGCCGGCGATCACCACCGGTGCGTCCTCGGGCAAGGTGTCGAGCAGGCCGCACAGCAAATGCAGTTGCTGGGTGCGCTGGCGCTCGTCGAGCCCCAGGTGCACGCAGATGGTGTGCAACCGGCGTTCGCCGGGCAGGGCCAGCACCGAATGCAGCAGGCCGCGTTGCTCGCTGCCATCGACGCTGACATCGAAGTTGTGATGTTCGAGGATGGGAAACTTCGACAGCAGGGCGTTACCGTGCTCGCCCTCGGGATACACCGCGTTGCGACCGTAGGCGAACATCGGCCACAGGCTGTCGGCCAGGAACTCGTATTGCGGCAACGGCGACCAGCCCGGATGGCGCTGGGCATGGCGGCTGTGGCTGCCGAGCACTTCCTGGAGAAACACCACGTCGGCGTGATGCGCACGCACCGCCTCGCGCAGCTCCGGCAGCACATAGCGACGATTCAGCGGGCTGAAGCCCTTGTGCACATTGACGGTGAGCACGCGCAGGGCACTGACCGGCTCGACCTGGCTCAGTTCAACAGGGCGTTGTGCCTGGGTCATGGCTGCCCTCCGTCGACCGGGCTTGCCGCAGCACCGGAAGCTGCGGAGTGTTCCGGATGATGACGTGGCAGCAGGAGCTCCACCTCGGTGCCCTGGCCCATCCGGCTACGCAAGCTGACATGACCGTGGGACTGGCGACTGAAGCCGTAGACCATGGATAGGCCAAGACCGGAGCCCTGGCTGCTGCCCTTGGTCGAGAAGAAAGGATCGAAAGCACGTTCCAGGGTGCTCTGCGACATGCCGCAACCGTTGTCGCTGACGCTGATGCGGACGAAATCGTTGCCATCGAGGGGATGGGCTTCGGGAAAGGGATGCAGCAGATGGAGATTGCTGACCTGGATGCTCACCTCGCCTCCATGGGGCAAGGCGTCGCGGGCATTGACCAGCAGGTTGTCCAGCGCTTCCTGCAATTGCCGGGCATCGGCCCTGGCCGGCCACAGGTCCTTATCGATGCGTAGTTTCAGGCGTACGCCCGGGCCGACCAAATCGCTCAGGCGCTGGCGCTGCAGCAGGGCGGCCAGTTGCACCGGGCGGTCGTCCAGCGACTGGCGCCGAGAAAAGGCCAGCAGGCGATGGGTGGTGCTGGCAGCCTGTTGCACCGCAGTGAGGCCCATGTCCACCAGCCTGGGAACGTCCTCCGGGCGTTGCTGGTCGATGCGTTGGCGGATCAATTCCAGGCTGCCGCCGATACCGGTGAGCAGATTGTTGAAGTCATGGGCCACACCGCCGGCCAGTTGGCCGATGGCCTCCATTTTCTGGTTCTGGTGCAGGTGTTGCTCTTCTTCGCGCAAATGGCGAACCCGCTCTTCGGTCTGACGCTGCAGGCTGGCCAGTTCCATTCCTTGCTGGCAGCTGTAGTACTGGCGACGCCGGGCACGCAGGGAGGTGTGGGCGAGGTCCAGCAGGGCCTGGTCGGCAAAGGGGCAGGGCAGGAAGAACAGGTTGCCCAGGGCCAGGCGCAGATGCGAATTGCAAGCTGTGGATTGATCGCCGTCGCCGAGCAGCACTACCGGCAGGTCCGACCATAACGGCTGGCTGCGCAGGTGGAATTCGAGCCGCGAGGATTCGGCATCTACCAGGCATGTCCGGGCAATGATCGCAAGGCCTGCACCTTGGTCAAGCGCGTCGGCCAGCTCTTCGACATTGCCCATGGCCAGGGCAATGAGCCCGGCCTGTTCCAGCAGGTCCCGGTGTGGTCGCTGATCGGCGGTGGCGCCAGGATCAGCGCACGCTCGCTGTTGGCTGACGAATGATTCACGGTCGATCTCCTTGGAAAGCGCCGCGGGCAGCGTTTCATCTGCAGCGGATGCACTCTCTCTGGACCGCGCCGGGAAAGCGCGGGTTCAAACCGATTGCGCGAAGGACGCCGGTAGCGTCAGAGGCCTTGCTGGACCAGGGGATCGTCGGGGTTCTGCTGCTCCAGCTGGGCCAGGAGGATCTGCACGTTCTGCAACTGGCCGCTTTCCTTCCAGTACTCGATCAGCAGCACCCGCGCCTTGCGGTTGGCCGGCTGCCGGGCGAGCAGGGTTTCCAGCTGCTTCTGCGCCACCTGGAGCTGGTCGAGGCTGTGCAGGCTGACCGCCAGGGTATAGCGATAGTCGCTGTTGTCCGGCTCCAGCTCCACCGCCCTGGAAAATGCCAGCAGGGCGTATTCGTCCTGCTGATGACGCAGCAGCCATTGGCCCAGTTCATATTGCAGCAAGGCGGAATCAGGATAGCGCTGCAAGGCTTCGGCCAATACCGCACGAGAGCCCTCGCCCTGGCCCTGGCTGTCGAGCAGACGTACCCGGGTGGCTATGGCCTCGAGGTTCTCCGGCTCCAGCTTCAGCGCCTGGTCCAGTGCGCTGGCGGCGGCGGGGAAGTCGCGTTCCTGCAGATAGAGGCGGGCCAGGTGCACCTGGTCCTGCACATCGTCGCTGCGCGTTTGCAGGGCCAGTTGGTACTGGTCGAGCACGTTCTGCCACGGTGCGAAGTACAGGCCGATGTCATCGGGGCTCAAGCCTGCCAGGGCGTCCACCGCAGCGAAGCGTACGCTGTCGTCCTCATCGTCGAGCAACGGGCCGAGGAGCAGGCTGCGCTGGTTGGCCGGGACCATGGCGGCGATGGCCTCGAGGGCGGCGCGACGTACCAGCGGATCGTCGTTATGCAGGTCCTGGCTGGCCAGTTTCAGGGCCTGGGGAGATGGATAGTTGGGCAGTTCTGCGTAGAGGCTGGCGCGGCGGATGGCCGACAGGTCGTCGCGCCCGAGCTGCTGGTACAGCACCCGGGCGGCTCCGGGCAGGCCATTATGCGCCTGGGCCAAGGCCTTGACGTAGGAGTGCTGGAGTGCCGGATTGGGTGCCGGAGGGGCCTTTTGCAGCGCCAGGCTGCCCAGGCCCGCCAGCAATAACAGGGCGAGGCCGGCGAACAGGTAGGTACGCGGTCGGGGCATGCGTGATCCGGACGGGGATTACGGAAAAGCGCCAAGCTTGGGTCAGACGAATGCTTGAGTCAATGCGTGGGATATGCCTTGGGCTGTGCAGTGCTCCCGTTGTCGAGAGCACTGCACTTCGAGAACACGGCGCAAAGCGCTGCGTTATCAATGACCGCGATGATGACGCTTATGCTTGTGCTTGCCGGAGTCGTGGCGATCGTCATCGGCCAGGTGATTGCCCAGCGCGCCGCCCGCTGCCCCGCCGAGGCCTGCACCGATGGTCGAGCCGGTGGAGCCGCCGACCTTGCCGCCCAGCACCGAGCCACCGGCCGAGCCAAGGCCGCCGCCGATCGCGGCTTCGGTACGATTGCCTTTCTTCGCACCGACGGCGCTACCGGCAGCGCCACCCAGGCCGGCACCGATGGCCGCGCCTGTGCTGCCGCCGATCTGTTGTCCAACCACGTTGCCCAGCGCGCCGCCGAGGCCGCCGCCAATGGCGGTGGTGCCGTCACCGGCCAGTGCGGCCTGGGAGATCAGAAAACCTAGAGCAAGAGTAGGCAGTGTGAGACGCATGGCAGAAACCTCAGTGTCGTTGAAGCGATCGTGTGTCAGGGATATCAGTCGTCATCGCGGTAGCGGCGGTCGTCGCGACGATAGTCGTAACGGTCGTCATAGCGGCGGCGGTCATCGTCGTGCCAGCGCCGCTGATCGCGGTCACCGCCGCGCCAGCCGTCGTCGCGGTCATGATGATGGTGATGGGCACAGCCGGCGGAAAGCAGGATCGCGGCAAGCAGGGAAAACTGGGTCAGGCGGGTCAACACGGTGATGTCCTCGAATCGACGCGATAGGGTCGATGGCAAGGTTATGACCGCATGTATCGGGTTTGGTTTCCTAGATCACCGGTAAGCGACTGGCAGATATGAAAAAAGCGCCCATGAGGGCGCTTTCCGGAAGGTGGTGCGAGTGGCGGGACTCGAACCCGCAAGGCTTGCGCCGACAGATTTTAAGTCTGCTGTGTATACCAATTCCACCACACTCGCAGGTTCTCCGAGCTTCAAGAAGCTGCTCGAAGCAAGGGCGCTTTATAACTCATCGTTATATTCCAGTCAACGGGCAAGCAGCTTCAACGCGCCATATAGCGCTGCACCCAACGTCGTGGAATGAACAACGAAGCCAATCCGATCAATGCCGCCAGCGCACTGCTGAACAGCAGCGCGGCGAATCCGAGACGATGTTCCAGCCAGCCGCCAAGGACCGCACCGAACAGCATGCCGCCCCATGGCACCAGTTGCATGCGCCAGCCGGCGCGACGATCGCCCATCAGCCAGCGGCCAAGGCCCCGGCCAAAACGGGAAAGGGCGCCGGTGACGTAGGTCAGGCCGATAGGCAGGCCGTTCACTTCCTCCACGGCGGCGTTGAGCATGCCCATGGCAAGGATCGCCGCCAGCAGCGCCAGGAGTTCCAGGTAGTCGCCACAAAAGGCTGCGCTCAGCAACAGCAGCGAGGTCAGAGCCAGCAGCGGCCAGGCGCGCTTGCGGCTGGAACGGGCGATCATCACGCCCAGGGCATTGCCAAGGACGAAAGTTATTACCAGCAGGCCCAGGCGCAGCACCAGCCCGAACTGGCCTTCGCTGACAGCTACCGCCAGGCGCGTCGTGTTGCCGCTCATGAAGGAAACGAAGTCGCCGCTGGCAAGAAAGCCGATGGCATCGGTCATGCCGGCCAGCACCGAGAGACCGCCAACGAAGAACAGACCGACCTGGCCATGCCGACGATACAGGCGCCGTGCCTTGAGGCTGCGCAGTGCCGCGGGATGTTCGGGGAGCATCCGGGCGGCCTAGCGCAATTCGATGCTGTTGGCCACGGCGCGCAGCTTGTTGATTGAGTCGGTGAGGCCGCTGACCCGTGCCCTGACCTCGACAGCATCGCCTGCATGCACCGAATGCTGCAGATAGACCGCGTGCCCGGCCAGGCCGCGAGCCAGTTGTTCCATGCCGTCGGCGGTGGTTTCCAGATCGTCGTGGATGCGTTGCATGCGTATGTTGATGACCAAGATCCTTTTCCTCAACCGCTCGTCTTGTCGATACCCGGGGGCGCGAACTATAGCAATTCGCCGCCACGTCGGCAGGCGCAGTGCTTACAATCGCGCTATACCTTGATCCAGCGCAATGGTTGCGGGGCATATTTATGGGTTGCGGCGGCCTATTACCGCAAAAAAAGGGGAACTCCGCTGCAGGAGCAGGCGTCTTTTCAGGTCGTCCTCAGCGTATGCTGTAGTTATCGTCCAACCCTAGCCAGCGGACCCCGAAATGGATCCATCCGAACGCGTCGACCTGCATGGCATGAATGCCGGCCTGTACGAGCAACTTGTACAGACGGTGGTCGACTACGCCATCTATATGCTGGACCTCAATGGTTGCATTGTTTCCTGGAACGCCGGTGCCGAGCGCATCAAGGGGTACCGGGCCGAGGAAGTCATCGGGCGGCATTTCTCGCTGTTTTTCAGCGAGCAGGATTGTTCCGACGGGCGTCCCGCTACTCTCGTCAGCCAGGCCCTGAGCAAGGGCCGTGCCCAGGACGAGGGTTGGCGCGTGCGCAAGGACGGCACGCGTTTCTGGGCCCTGGTGGTGCTGGATGTGGTGCGCTCGCGGGAGGGCGAGATAATTGGCCTGGCGAAGATCACCCGGGACATCACTGACCGGCGCGAGGCCGCGCTGCAACTGGATGCCATGCGCGCCCAGCTGTTCCAGTCGCAAAAGCTCGAGGCCCTTGGCCAGTTGACCGGGGCATGGCCCACGACTTCAACAACCTGCTCACCATCATCCTCAACTCGGCCAGGCTGGCGCTCAACAGCTCCGATCCACAACGTACCCGGCGCATGCTCGAGCATATTCTCGATGCCGGCCAGCGCGGCAGCCAGATGACCCAGCAATTGCTCAGCTTTGCTCGACGCAAGGAACTCAACGTGGTACGGGTCGATCTTGCCGAGGTGATCGAGTCCATCCACGCACTGCTGCACCAGGCCTTGCCGAAGAATATCGAACTGCATGTGCTGTGCGACGAGGACCTGGCCCGGTTGAAGTGGACGCCGGGCAACTTCAAATGGTGTTGCTCAATCTGGTGCTCAACGCCCGCGACGCGATGGAGGCGGGCGGGGAGATCCGCATCGTTGCCGGCAATCGTCGGTTGCAGGGCGAGCGTGATGGCCTGGTCGGTGATTTCGCTGCGATCAGCGTCATCGATACCGGCACCGGTATCGATGCCGAGGTGCTGCCGCGGATTTTCGAGCCGTTCTTCACCACCAAGGGTTTCGGCAAGGGCACGGGCCTGGGCCTGAGCCAGGTGTACGGTTTTGCAAGGCAAAGCAATGGCGGGATCTGGGTCGACAGCGAGCCGGGCAAAGGCACCTGCATGACCCTCTGCATCCCGCTGCCGGCCAACGGGGAGGAACAATCAAGGTGGAACAGCTCAAGCGTCTAGTGACCGGGATCCAGGGGCTCGACGACCTGCTCAAGGGCGGTCTTGTCGTTGGCGCCGCCTACATCGTCCAGGGCCGTCCCGGCTCGGGCAAGACGGTATTGGCCAATCAATTGGCGTTCAATCATGTGCAGCGCGGCGGCCGGGTGCTAGTGGCGACCCTGCTCAGCGAATCCCATGAGCGACTGTTCCAGTACCTGTCGACCCTGTCGTTTTTCGACCCGGCGAAAATCGGCGAACAGATCCAGTATCTCAGTGCCTTCGATACCCTCGAGCAGGACGGCCTGGAAGCGGTGGTGCGCCTGTTGCGCGGGGAAATCGCCCGCCAGGGCGCCTCGCTGTTGATCATCGACGGTCTGCTCAATGCCCGCTCGCGGGCGCAAACCGCGCTCGACGCCAAGAAATTCATTTCCGAACTGCAGGCCCATGCCGCCTTCGCCGGCTGTACCTTGTTGCTGCTGACCAGTGTCCACTTCGAGGAGGACTGTCCCGAGCACACCATGGTCGACGGTGTGATCGAACTGGGCGAGGACCTGCACGGCGCCCGTGCGGTGCGGCGTATCCAGTTGCGCAAGACTCGGGCAGCGCAGCGCTGTCCGGCCTGCACGAATGCGAAATCACCGACGACGGCCTGCAGGTCTACCCGCGTCTCGAAGCCCTGTACGGGCACCCCTCGGGGGCGGGCAGCGAGACCTTTGTCCGTGTCGGCACCGGCGCACCTTCCCTCGACGATCTGCTCAAGGGCGGGCTGGCGCAGGGTTCCGTGACCCTGGTGATGGGGCCTTCGGGCAGTGGCAAGACGTCCCTGGGCCTGAGTTTCCTGGGCGCAGCCACACCCGACGCGCCCGGGCTGCATTTCGGTTTCTATGAGCCGGCCCCTCGCCTGCGCATGAAGGCTGCCAGCCTGGGGCTCGACTTCGCGGCAATGGAACGGGAAGGCGCACTGCAGATCGCCTGGCAACCCACCACCGAGGGCTTGCTCGACGACGTTGGCGCGCGCTTGCTGCGGCAGGTGGCAACCCATGGAAGCAAGCGCGTGCTCATCGACAACCTTGGTGGGTTCACCCGGCTGGCCACCCGTCCGGAACGCCTCAATGGATTCTTTCGTGCACTGATGGGTGAACTGCGCGCCCGCGACGTGACGGTGCTGGCGACCTGGGAGATGCGCGACCTGTTCGGTTCGGAAATCATCGCCCCGGCACCGGAGCTGTCGAGCGTTGTCGACAATTTGCTGCTGATGCGCTTCGTCGAGCTGAACTCGCAGCTCAAGCGTGTGCTGTCAATCCTCAAGGTGCGTGACAGCCTTTACGACCCGGCCTTGCTGGAGGTCCGCTTCGGCGAAGACGGGATGCAATTGCACAAGGCATTCAACGAGGCTGCCGCGGTGTTGTCGGGTACTGCCCAGCCACTTGAGCGGTCCTGAGGGCCGCAGTGTGACGATATGAGCACAGTCCTGGTGGTCGATGACGAATACGTGATCTGCGATATCCTCGAGTTTATCCTTGAGGAGGCGGGGTATCAGGTGAAGAAAGCCAGCAACGGGCTGGGCGCGCTGAAGATCCTGAAGCCGGACCAACACGAGAACGCAGAGGAGCCACAGGAGAAAATTCGGGTCGAACTGCTGATCACCGACTATATGATGCCGTTGATGAATGGCGAGGAGCTCGCCAGGAAGCTTCGCGTCGACCCCCAGTTCAATACGCTGCCGATCATTCTCATGAGTGGCGCGCAAGCCAGCGTCGGCCGGGAAAATCCCGGGCTGTTCGATGCTGTGCTGGACAAGCCTTTCGATCCCGAACAACTGGTTGCCATGGTCCGGCAGGTATTACCACCGGCCGAGAGCTAGACCCGGCAATCTGCTTGTGTCCGGCAAGGGACAGGCGCATCCGTGCGACTGCAATCAGGCCGAAGCCTTAGTGACTGCCTTCTCCTTTCTCCGGCGCAGGGCTGCCGGCCTGAATGCGTTTGTAGATCTCTTCGCGGTGCACCTGGACATCTTTCGGTGCATCGATGCCAATCCTCACTTGCATCCCTTTGACGCCCAGAATTGTGACTTTGATGTCATCGTCGATGACGATGCTTTCGCCGACTTTGCGGGTGAGTATCAGCATGTATTTCTCCTTGGTAACTTGAAATGCCTCGCGGGCGAGTACCCCACCGAGGATGGGGGCGCCGGAAGCGCTTCCCTCTTTCCCTTCATTAAAGACGCATTCGTTGAAAATTAATTCCCCGAGCAAAATATTTGCTGGTGCCTTTTTCTGGATTGGGAGTCGACGGACAGGTGGGAACTTCGCCTGGCGAGATTCGCACCCCGCAAGCATAGGGGGCTTGAACGAATATGGGAAATTTCTCTTGTGAAAAGAGAAACTTTCGATAATTAACGTTTTTTTTGTAAGGTTTTAGTTTGATTGATAAATGAGTTTCATTCCCGGCTGTGGCTGGCGGATTCACTTGGCGCTATTGGCCGAGCAGCGCCACGCCCTTGATCTGTGCCCAGAGTTTCTGGCCAGGTTGCAGGCCGAGCTGGTCGCAGGAATAGCGCGTGACCCGGGCCAGCAGCGGATGCCCGTCTGCGTCGAGGCTGACCAGCATCTGCGCCGGGCTGCCCTGGTCGGAGAGGGCGCGCAGGGTCACCGGCAGGCGGTTGATGATGCTCGAACGCGGGTCCTCCGCCAGGCTGAGGCTGATGTCCCGGGCCTGGATCCTGATGCGCAGGGCCGATCCGTGCGCCAGGGGCGCGTGAGGAATGCGCAGTTTCAACGCGCTGTCCGGCAGATGGACGTCCAGGAGTTGGTAGACCTCGTCGTAGGCGCCGGTCCGGCCTTCGAGCACCACTGCGGCGTCTTCATCGCGGGCCAGGGGCAGGTCGAGACGGGCGAGGGTCTGGTTGAGCGGGCCGCTGGCCAGGACGGTGCCTTGTTCCAGCAGCACCAGGTGATCGGCCAGGCGCGCGACTTCCTCCTGGGCGTGGCTGACGTATATCAGCGGGATCCGCAACTCGTCGCGCAGACGCTCAAGATACGGCAGGATCTCGCGCTTGCGCGGCGCATCCAGTGCCGCCAGGGGCTCGTCCATCAGCAACAGGCTCGGGCTGGTCAGCAGTGCCCGGGCGATACCGACGCGCTGGCGTTCGCCGCCGGACAGGGTCGTGGCCTTGCGTTGCAGAAGGTGACCGATGCCCAGCAGTTCGCAGGCCTGTTCGAAGTGTATGCGGCGCAGCGCTGGATCGATGCGCTTGTAGCCAAACGCCAGGTTGTCGCGCACCGTGAGGTGGCTGAACAGGCTGGCTTCCTGGAACACATAGCCGATCGGACGCTGGTGGGGCGGGACGAAGATGCCCCGGGCCGAGTCCTGCCAGACCGTGCCGGCGACCTCGATGCGGGCATCCGCGGCCCGTTCCAGGCCCGCCAGGCAGCGCAGGCAGGTGGTCTTGCCCGAGCCGGAGGCGCCGAACAGCGCGGTGACGCCCTGGCCGGGCAGGTCGAGGTCGACATCCAGGGTGAAATCACCGCGGGCTACCTTGAGGCGGGCATGGATCTGCGCGTTCATGTTGCACCCCAGGCCGATTTGCCGCGGCGACTGCCATACAGGGCCAGCAGCACCAGGAACGAGAACACCAGCATCGCCCCGGCCAGCCAGTGCGCCTGGGCGTATTCCATGGCCTCGACGTGGTCGAAGATCTGCACCGAGACGACCCGGGTCTTGTCGGGGATATTGCCGCCGATCATCAGCACCACACCAAACTCGCCAACCGTATGGGCGAAACCGAGGATGCTGGCGGTGACGAAACCGGGCCGGGCCAGCGGCAGTACCACACTGAAAAAGGTATCCCGCGGGCTGGCGCGCAGCGTCGCGGCCACTTCCAGCGGACGATCGCCGATGGCGGCAAAGGCGTTCTGCAATGGTTGCACCACGAAAGGCATGGAGTAGATCACCGAGCCGATCACCAGGCCGCTGAAGCTGAACACCACGGTGCCAAGCCCAAGGGCCTCGGTGGTCTTGCCAATGAAACCGTGGGGGCCGAGAGCGAGCAGCAGGTAGAAGCCGATCACCGTGGGTGGCAGCACCAGGGGCAGGGCCACCAGCGCACCGACCGGCCCGCGCCACCACGAACGGGTGCGGGCCAGCCACCAGGCGACGGGCGTTCCAAGAAGCAGCAGGAGCAGGGTGGTCAGCGACGCCAGCTTGAGGGTCAGCCAGATTGCGCCGAAGTCGCTGGCATCGAGGGGCATCAGAGTTGGTAACCGTAGGACTTGATCACGGCGGCAGCCTTCGGACCTTTCAGGTAATCGACCAGTGCCCTGGCGGCCGGGTTGTCCTTGCCTTTTTCGAGGATCACCGCGTCCTGGCGGATCGGGTCGTGCAGCTCGGCCGGCACGATCCACGCGGAGCCGCCGCTGAGCTTGCCGTCCTGGTAGATCTGCGACAGGGCGACGAAGCCCAGCTCGGCATTGCCGGTGGAGACGAACTGGAAGGCCTGGGTAATGTTCTGGCCTTCGACGATTTTGCCCCGGGTGGCTTCGGTCAGCTTGAGCTTGTCTAGCACCTGGGTGGCGGCGAGGCCGTAGGGTGCGGCCTTCGGATTGGCGATGGACAGATGCTGGAACCGGTTGGCCTTGAGCACCTCGCCCTTGTCGTCGACATAGCCAGGCGTGGCCGACCACAGGGCGAGGGTGCCCACGGCGTAGGTGAAGCGCGAGCCCTTGACGGTGGCGCCTTCGCTTTCGAGCCTGGCCGGAGTGGTGTCGTCGGCGGCAAGGAACACTTCGAACGGTGCGCCGTTCTTGATCTGCGCGTAGAACTGGCCGGTGGCGCCGAAGGCGGCGACCAGACTGTGACCGGTGTCCTTTTCGAAGTCCTTGGCGATGGCCTGAATCGGTGCGGTGAAGTTGGCCGCGACGGCGACCTGGACCTCATCGGCCCATGCAGGGTTGAAGGCGAGCAGGGTGAACAGGCCGGCCAGGGCCAGGCGAGGGGTGTGGCTGCGCATGAAACGACTCCGGGGTTGAGTAAAGGCCAATCGCTATATACCTAAATATATAGCGATGTCCTTGCCAACGGGAAGACCTGTTTCAACGGCCAAGAATGGTGAGTGCTTGTTCGGCGAGCGTGCGGGTGAGTTCTGCAGCAGGTCGTTCGATGCCGAGGCGCAATGCCTGGCCGGACCACAGGTTGCTGAAATCGCTGTTGCCCGCTGGCTCGCTTAGCGCCCGGATCGGCATCAAGGCGCCACCGGCCAGGGGGAAGGCCGGGGCCAGCTCACTCATCGGGCCCAGTTCACGCATGATGCGGTTGCAGATACCCCGGCCGGGCGTCCGGTAAACAGGTTGGTCAGCGCTGTGTCGCTTTCCCGTGCGGTATGCAGGGCCCTGCGGTGCATGGCGGAAACCTTGGCCTCCGGACAGAACAGATAGGCGGTGCCCAGTTGCACCGCTGCCGCACCGAGCACGAAGGCTGCGGCGATGCCCCGGGCGTCGCCGATGCCGCCGGCGGCAATCACCGGCACGCGCACCGCGTCGGCGATCTGCGGGACCAGCGCCAGGGTACCGACCTGGCTGTTCAGGTCTTCGCTGAGAAACATCCCGCGATGGCCGCCGGCTTCGTAGCCCATGGCGATGATCGCGTCGCAGCCGTGCTGCTCCAGCCACAAGGCTTCGCTGACCGTGGTGGCGCTGGACAGCACCCGGGCCCCGGTCGCCTTGACCCGGGCCAGCAGGCGCGGCTGCGGCAGGCCGAAATGGAAACTGACCACCTCGGGCTTGTATTCCTCCACCAGCGCGCAGGCACTATCGTCGAACGGCGCGCGGCTGGACACCGGTGTCGGCGCCTCGAAGTCGGCACCGACTTCCTCGTAGTAGGGTCTGAGCGCTGCTTTCCAGCGCGCTATGCGCGCCGGATCGTCGGGCGGTGGGGTGTGGCAGAAGAAGTTCAGGTTGAGCGGGCCACGGCTGGCCTGGCGGAAGGCTTGCAGTTCCTGGCGGATCTGCTCGGGGCCGAGCATAGCGCAAGGCAGGGAGCCCAGGCCGCCGGCCTCGCTCACGGCGATCGCCATGGCCGAGCCGGTGGCACCGGCCATCGGTGCCTGGAGAATCGGCAGATCAATTGCCAACAGATCGAGGATGCGTGAATCCGGCCAGCGGCTCATTACTCGTGAACTCCTCTACGACGGCCAGCGACCTCAGAGTGCCTTGCTGACCTGGATATCGGTGATTTTGTCGGCGTCGTCGCCGTGGATCTTGCGCAGCGCTTGCTGCGCCTGTTCCAGCGAATTGTCCGCAAGGACGGCGAAATCCCAGCGGCGTTCGCCGTCGAGCTTGTACTTGATGACGTATTTGATGTTGGTACTCATGGGGCTTTTATCTCAACTGCGACGATGAACGACGGATGATCTTGATCTTGTGGGTGAAGGCCGGCTTGCGCGTCACCGAGATCGGCCGTTGGGTCACGGTATCGATGGTGATGTTCCAGAAACCGGTACTCGGCACGGTGATTTTGGCCGGGAAGCGGTCGAACGCGCCGCCATGGTAGGTATGGCGCCCGCCATTCTTGAAACTGCGGAAATTGGCGTCGTTCATCAGGCGGATATTGCAGCGCTGGGAGCACTCGATAACGACGATATCGTCTTCGTTCAGATGCTCGCGCTGGTGTACGAATTTCATGTAGCGGCTCCGCAAGGGATATTTCGGCAAAGCGGCACGATAACAGAAGCGTGGGAGAGGAATGTAGGACTCGTCACATTCCTTACGATAAATCTGACATTCAAGGGAGCAAATTGGCCTACTAGCGGTCTGAGGTTTTTTATATGCAGGAGCGGTTCTCGATGAAATGGTTTGTATCTGCCTTGGCACTGACGCTGACCGGTTGTGCCAGTGTGGCCGAGCTGGAACAGAGCCCTGAAACCCTCGACGTGATTTCCGGCAAATCGCCCGAGCAGTACCTGACATGCGTGCAGGAGCACTTGAAGGACAGCCGTGACCCCTTGCAGGTAACTCGAGGCGAGAAGAATTCGATCCGGGTGATCGTCCCGCAGAAGCTGTCCGACGCCCCTGCCGCGGTGATGAACATCAATGAACGCTCCAATGGCAGCGCGATCAAGCTGCACGAGCGTCTGAACAACTTCCCGCTGCGCCTTTCCGACGTCAACAACGCCGCGACCCAGTGCATTTCGGGCTGATACCAGCCCTCTGGTGAACACTACAAGACCCTGTGAGAGCTGGCTTTTCGGATCGCCGCACCGCAGCGATGAGTCCGGCACTGACGGTGATGTTGTCAGGCCTGGCCCTATCGCCGTCAAGCCAGCTCCCACAGGTTTTTGTGCCGTCCTTGAAATTCCCCCTCGTTAATCGATTCACCGATCCAAATGCCCTTTTCTGGTGCTTTCCGGCGTTGTAGTGGCTGAACAATAGCCCTACTATCCATAGGCTTATATTTTTTGAGTCTAAGCATATAACCAGAAGAAAAAGGGAATGCCGTGATGATCACAGTGGATCGAATCCTGATCAGTAGCCTGTTGTTGTTTTCTCTGCCGGCCGCGCATGCCGACCCGGGCCAGAAGATCCTTGCCCAGGGAGGCGCCAATCCCGCCGCCATGGCCTGCCAAGGCTGCCATGGCCCGGATGGTTTGGGCCTGGCCGCCGCCGGTTTTCCACGACTGGCAGGGCTCCCGACCGGCTACCTGAGCAAGCAGTTGCGCGATTTCCGCGACGGTACGCGCAGGAACCCGATCATGGAGCCGCTGGCCAAGGCCTTGGGCGATGATGAAATCGCCGCCGTGAGCCAGACCCTGGCGGCCATGCCAGCTCCTGTGGCGCCCGGCAGCCGGCGTCAGCAGATGGCCAGCGATCCGACCGAACAACTGGCCCTGTACGGCGACTGGAGCCGGCAGATCCCCGGCTGCGTGCAATGCCATGGCCCGGGTGGCGTTGGCGTCGGCGAGCACTTCCCGCCACTGGCCCGGCAGCCGGCCACCTACCTGGTCGCGCAGCTCAACGCCTGGCGCGACGGCAGTCGTCACAACGATCCGAATCAATTGATGGTGGGCGTGGCCAAGGCCATGACCGATGACGAGGTCAAGGCGATCGCCGAGTACTTCGCCGCTGGACAGGAGGCCAGGCCATGAAAGCAATCGTTTGTACCGCATTGGCCTGCGCGCTGGGTTCGGCTCATGCCGCACAGGTGGCCATGGAAGACCAATCGCAACTGAAGGTGCCGCCGGCCAGCCAGGCTCCGGTCTTCATGCCACCGGCGCAAAGCGAACTGCCTGACAACGCGTTCGGGAAGATGGTCAGGGATGGCTATGCGCTGTTTGTCGATACCCAACGCCTGGCGCCGGCGTATGTCGGCAACGGCATGAAGTGCAGCAATTGCCACCTCGACCAGGGCCGCATGGCGCATTCCGCGCCGCTGTGGGGCGCCTATCCGATGTATCCGGCGTACCGCAAGAAGAACGACAAGGTGAACACCTACGCCGAGCGCATCCAGGGCTGTTTCCAGTTCAGCATGAACGGCAAGGCGCCTGCGGCTGACAGCCATGAGATCAGCGTATTGTCGGTGTATTCCTACTGGCTGGCCAGCAAGGCCCAGATCGGTGTCGAGCCGCCGGGTCGCGGCTATCCCGATGTCGCCCAGCCTGCGGGTGGCTACGACATCGCTCGGGGCAAGCAGGTCTACCAACAACAATGCGCCCTCTGCCACGGCGCTGATGGCGAGGGACAAAAGGTCGCCGATGATTACGTGATGCCACCGCTGTGGGGCAAGGACTCCTACAACTGGGGCGCGGGCATGCACCGGATCAACACGGCGGCGTCCTTCATCAAGTACAACATGCCCCTGGGCAAGCCCGGCAGCCTCAGCGACCAGCAGGCGTGGGATGTTGCGGCCTATATCAACAAGCACGAGCGGCCGCAGGATCCCAGGCTGGTGGAGGGTTCGGTGGAGAAAACCCGGCTGAAGTTCCATGCCAACGACGGGGTCAACCTGTACGGTCAGACGGTGGAGGGTGTGCTTGTCGGACAGGGCACGGGCAAGTAGTCGATCAGCCTGAAAAACGATGATCAGGGCGCCCTTTCCCATGCGGGAAATGGCGCCTTTTTGTCGCTGGAATACTGGCGCATGGCCAATAATTTCAAGCCGTGGGAACTATCTCCCCACGGATTTCTCTATGATGGCAGCGGGCGCGGCCGGGCGGGGCATTGTAAGCTTGATGCCGCCTGATTAGACTGCGCCGAATTTCGTACGCACAGCCCTTCGTTAAGGACTTTTATGATCAAGAAATGCTTGTTCCCGGCAGCCGGCTACGGCACTCGCTTCCTGCCAGCAACCAAAGCCATGCCCAAGGAAATGCTGCCGGTGGTCAACAAGCCACTGATCCAGTACGGCGTCGAAGAAGCCCTCGAGGCCGGCCTGACCGAAATCTCCATCGTCACCGGTCGTGGCAAGCGTGCCCTGGAAGACCACTTCGACATCAGCTACGAGCTGGAAACCCAGATCAAGGGTACCGACAAGGAAAAATACCTGGTTGGAATCCGTCGCCTGCTGGACGAATGCTCTTTCTCCTACACCCGTCAGACCGAGATGAAGGGCCTGGGTCACGCCATCCTGACCGGCCGTCCGCTGATCGGTGACGAGCCATTCGCCGTGGTCCTGGCCGACGACTTGTGCGTCAACCTCGACGACGACGGCGTGCTGACCCAGATGGTCAAGCTCTACAAGCAGTTCCGCTGCTCGATCGTCGCCATCCAGGAAGTCGATCCGCAGGAAACCAACAAGTATGGCGTCATCGCCGGCGAAATGATCCGTGACGACATCTACCGCGTCCACAGCATGGTCGAGAAACCGAAGCCGGAAGATGCGCCGTCGAACCTCGCCATCATCGGTCGCTACATCCTGACTCCGGACATCTTCGACCTGATCGAGCAGACCGAGCCGGGCAAGGGTGGTGAAATCCAGATAACCGATGCCCTGATGAAGCAGGCCCAGAACGGCTGCGTTATGGCCTACAAGTTCAAAGGCAAGCGTTTCGACTGCGGTGGCGCCGAAGGCTACATCGAGGCAACCAACTTCTGCTTCGAGAACTTCTACAAGACCGGTAAGGCCTACTGAGTTCCGACCGCTACCGACAAAACGCCCGATCTCCGTATCGGGCGTTTTGCTTTGTGGCTCACGCACGCAGGGTGCGCGGCTTGCGGGTTGTCTGCGCGATGCAACAGACCCAGCGGTGATTGCGACGATACGGCGCGCGAATGAAGTTGATGTCGGCCAGCAGGCGCATGCCGCGTTTTTTCAGGGCTTCGGTCAGTAGTACGAGTGTCTCTGCTTCGATAGTCATCGCTATACCTCGTCAGATTACTGCGTTCACAAGGGTTGACTGGGCCGACTCCGTATGGATTCATTTTTTTGACTTGGGCGACAGCTTTTCAATCGTCAGTGTTCCAGACCCTTTTGTTTATGGCGTTAACAGGCGCTATGCTGGCGCACTGCCGAGGAGAGAGACATGGCCTACGATTTTGATCTGTTTGTGATTGGTGCCGGTTCCGGCGGTGTGCGTGCCTCGCGTTTTGCCGCAGGCTTCGGCGCCCGGGTGGCGGTAGCGGAGAGTCGCTACCTGGGCGGCACCTGTGTCAACGTCGGCTGTGTGCCGAAGAAGCTGTTGGTATACGGCGCGCACTACTCCGATGAGTTCGAGCAGGCCTCCGGTTTCGGCTGGTCGCTGGAAGATGCCCAGTTCGACTGGGCACAACTGATCGCCAACAAGAACCGCGAGATCCAGCGCCTCAACGGTATCTATCGCAACCTTCTGGTCAACAGTGGCGTGACCCTGCTGGAAGGCCATGCACGGATTACCGCGCCCCATGAAGTGGAAGTCGAGGGCAAGCGCTACTCGGCCAGGCACATCCTGATCGCCACCGGCGGCTGGCCGCAGATTCCGGACATCCCCGGACGCGAACTGGCCATCAGCTCCAACGAAGCGTTCTACCTCAAGGATCTCCCCAGGCGCGTGCTGGTTGTCGGCGGTGGCTACATTGCGGTCGAATTCGCCGGCATCTTCCACGGGCTGGGCGCCGATACCACCTTGCTCTATCGCGGCGACCTGTTCCTGCGAGGTTTCGACGGCTCGGTACGGACCCATCTGAAGGAAGAGCTGGAGAAACGCGGTCTGAACCTTCAGTTCAACGCCGACATCGCACGCATCGACCGGCAGGACGACGGCAGCCTCAAGGCGACCCTGGTGGACGGTCGCGAGTTGGTCGTCGACTGCGTGTTCTATGCCACCGGGCGCCGTCCGATGCTGGACAACCTGGGCCTGGAGAACACCGAGGTACAACTGGACGAGCGTGGCTTCGTCCGGGTCGACGACAAGTTCCAGACCGACGAATCCTCCATCCTCGCCATCGGCGATGTGATCGGTCGCGTGCAACTGACGCCGGTGGCGCTGGCCGAAGGCATGGCGGTGGCGCGGCGGCTGTTCAAACCGGAGGAATACCGCCCGGTGGACTACGCCAATATCCCTACGGCGGTGTTCAGCCAGCCGTCGATCGGGACGGTTGGCCTGACCGAGGAGCAGGCACTGCAGGCGGGGCACTCGCTGAAGATCTTCGAGAGCCGTTTCCGCCCGATGAAACTGACCCTTACCGAGGTCCAGGAAAAGACCCTGATGAAGCTGGTGGTCGACGCCGACAGCGACCGCGTGCTCGGCTGCCATATGGTTGGCCCGGAGGCGGGCGAAATCATCCAGGGCCTGGGCATCGCACTGAAGGCGGGTGCGACCAAGCAGCAGTTCGACGACACCATCGGCGTCCATCCGACGGCAGCGGAAGAATTCGTCACCATGCGCACCGTGACCCGCTGACCCGAAGCCAACACAAACCCTGTGGGAGCTGGCTTGCCAGCAATGAGGCCGGCACTGACAAAGATGTTGTCAGCTCTGGCCCTATCGCTGGCAAGCCAGCTCCCACAGAGATCTCCGCAAGTCTCTACAACTTCTATTAATACCCACCGGCTATAGCCAAAACCAATCACCAACATCATTTTTGCCAATGAGCATTGATCGGCTCTATTGGCTAGGATTCCTCCATCAAGTTTTTCCAACCCTGAAGGAGCGATACCGATGCCAATCATCAACAGCCAGGTCAAACCGTTCACCGCAACCGCTTACCACAACGGCAACTTCGTTCAGGTTTCCGACGCCGATCTGAAAGGCAAGTGGTCCGTAGTGTTCTTCTACCCAGCCGACTTCACCTTCGTGTGCCCGACCGAGCTGGGCGACCTGGCCGACAACTACGCCGAGTTCCAGAAGCTGGGCGTGGAAATCTACGGTGTGTCCACCGACACTCACTTCACCCACAAAGCCTGGCATGACACTTCCGAAACCATCGGCAAGATCCAGTACCCGCTGATCGGTGACCCGACTCACCTCATCTCGCGCAACTTCGACGTGCTGATCGAAGAAGCCGGCCTGGCTGACCGCGGTACCTTCGTGATCAACCCTGAAGGCCAGATCAAGATCGTCGAACTGAACGACGGCGGTGTCGGCCGCGATGCCAGCGAGCTGCTGCGCAAGGTCAAGGCTGCCCAGTACGTCGCTGCCCACCCAGGCGAAGTCTGCCCGGCCAAGTGGAAAGAAGGCGAAGCCACCCTGGCCCCATCGCTGGACCTGGTCGGCAAGATCTAAGCCGGTCATGACGAAGTCGAGGGCGGTCATCCGCACCTGATTGCAGTACCCGCCCCGCACAAACGCCCGGGCGCTTTCGCCCGGGCGTTTGCATTTACACCGATTGAAAAAAGGAATCGCCCGTATGTTGGACGCCACGCTTAAAACTCAGTTGAAAGCCTACCTGGAGCGGGTCACCCAGCCGATCGAGATCGTCGCTTCCCTCGATGACGGCGCGAAGTCCCGCGAACTCCACGACCTGCTGCGCGAAATTGCCAGCCTGTCGAGCCTCATTACCCTGCGCGAGGACGGCACTGACGCCCGCGTCCCGTCGTTCTCGCTCAATCGCCCCAATGGTGAAATCAGCCTGCGCTTCGCCGGCATCCCCATGGGCCACGAATTCACCTCCCTGGTCCTCGCCCTGCTGCAGGTCGGCGGGCACCCGTCCAAGGCCAGCGCCGAGCTGATCGAACAGATCGCCGGGCTGGAAGGGGAGTTCAACTTCGAAACCTACTTCTCGCTGTCGTGCCAGAACTGCCCGGACGTGGTCCAGGCGCTGAACCTGATGGCGGTGCTCAACCCCAACGTGCGTCATGTCGCCATCGACGGTGCGCTGTTCCAGGCCGAAGTGGAATCGCGCCAGGTGATGGCGGTGCCGAGCGTGTACCTCAACGGTGAAGTCTTCGGCCAGGGCCGCATGGGCCTGGAAGAAATCGTCGCCAAGCTGGACACCGGCTCCAGCGCCCGCCAGGCGGACAAGCTGAACGCCAAGGACGCCTTCGATGTGCTGGTGATCGGTGGTGGTCCCGCAGGTGCGGCGGCGGCGATCTATGCAGCGCGCAAGGGCATCCGCACCGGTGTCGCGGCCGAGCGTTTCGGCGGCCAGGTGCTGGACACCATGGCCATCGAGAACTTCATCTCGGTGCAGGAAACCGAAGGCCCGAAACTGGCCACGGCGCTGGAGGAACACGTCAAGCAGTATGACGTCGACATCATGAACCTGCAGCGTGCCGACGCCTTGCTGCCCGCCACCGACGGCGGCCTGCACCAGGTGCGTATGAACAGCGGCGCGACCCTCAAGGCGAAAACCGTGATCCTCGCCACTGGTGCCCGTTGGCGCGAAATGAACGTACCGGGCGAGAAGGAATACCGCAGCCGCGGCGTGGCCTACTGCCCGCACTGCGACGGCCCGCTGTTCAAGGGCAAGCGCGTGGCGGTGATCGGCGGGGGCAACTCCGGCGTGGAAGCGGCCATCGACCTGGCCGGTATCGTCGCCCAGGTGACCCTGATCGAGTTCGACAGCCAGTTGCGCGCCGATGCCGTGCTGCAACGCAAGCTGCACAGCCTGCCCAACGTCAAGGTCATCACCAGCGCCCTGACCACCGAGGTGCTGGGTGATGGGCAGAAGGTCAACGGCCTGCGCTACAAGGACCGCACCAGCGATGCCGAGCATGAGCTGGCGCTGGAAGGGATCTTCGTGCAGATCGGCCTGCTGCCGAATACCGACTGGCTGAAAGGCACTGTCGAGTTGACCCCGCGTGGCGAGATCATCGTCGATGCCAAGGGCCAGACCAACATCCCGGGTGTGTTCGCAGCGGGTGACGTGACGACCGTCCCGTACAAGCAGATCGTGATTGCGGTGGGCGAGGGGGCCAAGGCTTCGTTGGCGGCGTTCGATCACCTGATCCGCACCTCTGCGCCAGCCTGACTGGCCTCATCGCTGGCAAGCCAGCTCCCACAGGGACCGCGTGCACCGCTGAACCTGTGGGGGGCTTGCCAGCGAGGATCTCCCAGACAATAAAAATCCCGGCCAATGGACCGGGATTTTTTCATTCACCGCCGCTTTTAATGTGCCTTGGCGGCCTTGTTAAGATCACCCTCCACACACAGGTATCCGCCCTCCCACAGCGACCGCGTGCACCGCTGAACCTGTGGGAGCTGGCTTGCCAGCGATGATCTCCCAGCCAATAAAAATCCCGGCCATTGGAGCGGGATTTTTCATTCATCGCTGCTTCAATGTGCCCCGGCAGCCTTGCTCAGATCACTCTCCTGCCATTCGGTATACACACAGGCATCCGCCACGGCCCAGCGCACTTTCACCTCGTCGCCCGGCTTCATCGACATGCCGGCCGCCGACAGGGCCTTCACCGTCATTTGCGTGCCGCCAGCCGTTACCACGGAGCAGGTCTGGCTCTCGCCGAGGAACAGCACCTCGCCGACCTTCGCCGTGACTTCGTTCCAGCCCGCTGGCAGTGCTCCCCGGACAGCCTGCTCACGACTCAAGGCCAGCGCTTTTTCCGGCCGAACCATCAGCAACACTTCCTGCCCATCGCCCACACCCGAGGTCAGACGCATCGCCACCGGTTGCCCTTCGAAGCTCGCCGCTCCATTCCCATGGGCCTGCACCCGCAGGAAATTCGAGTTGCCGAGGAACGACGCCACGAAGGCATTCGGCGGATTCTGGTACAGGTCAAACCCGGTCCCCAGGCCGACGATCCTGCCGTGGCTGAAGATCGCGATGCGCTGTGAAAGACGCATGGCTTCTTCCTGGTCGTGGGTCACGTAGACGATGGTGATGCCCAGGCGCCGGTGCAACTGGCGCAGTTCATCCTGCAGGTCTTCGCGCAGCTTCTTGTCCAGCGCCCCCAGTGGCTCGTCCATCAGCAGGATGCGTGGCTCGTACACCAGCGCCCGGGCGATCGCCACGCGCTGTTGCTGGCCTCCGGAGAGTTGCGCCGGGCGCCGATGGGCGAACTTCTCCAGTTGCACCAGCTTGAGCATCGCGTCCACCTGCTTGTCGCGTTCGGCGGCGCTGCGCTTGCGAATGGCCAGGGGGAAGGCGATGTTGTCGCGCACCGAAAGATGCGGGAACAGCGAATAACGCTGGAACACCATGCCGATGTCACGCTTGTGCGGCGGCACGTTGACCAGCGATTGCCCGCCGACCAGGATTTCGCCGCTGCTCGGCGTCTCGAAACCGGCCAGCATCGACAGGGTGGTACTTTTGCCCGAACCGCTGGAGCCGAGGAAGGTCAGGAACTCGCCGTCCTGGATGTCCAGGCTGATGTTGTCGACCGCTGCGAAATCGCCGTAATGCTTGTTCAGGTTGCGCAGGCTGACGAGGGTACGGGCCTGGGCGGTATCTTTGATCACTGCACTCATCGTTGTTCTCCAGGCGCTCAGGCGCTGACTTCGTTGCGCCGGCGCAGGGCGGCGGCGATCACCATGACCAGCACCGACAGGCCGATCAGCAGCGTCGAGGCGACGGCAATCACGGGCGTCAGGTCCTGGCGCAGGGTGGTCCACATTTTCACGGGAAGGGTCTGCAGGTTGGGGCTGGCCATCATCACGCTCAGCACCACCTCGTCCCACGACACGAGGAAGGCGAACAGCGCGCCGGCAATCATCCCTGGACGAATGGCGGGGAAGGTCACCTTGAACACCGCCTGCAGGCGCGAGGCGCCGCAGATCACCGCGGCGTCCTCGATCGACTGGTCGAACAGCTTCAGCGAGTTGATGATCGAGATGATGGTGAAGGGCAGGGCGACGATCACGTGGCTGACCACGAAGGAAAACAGGGTTCCGGTCCAGCCCAGCTTGAGGAACAGTGCGTACACCGCCACGGCGATGATCACCAGCGGCACGATCATCGGCAGGGTGAACAGGCCGTAGAGCATCTCGCGGCCAGGGAAGCGCCCGCGCACCAGGGCGAAGGCCGTGGGCAAGCCCAGGGCCACGGCGCAGAAGGTGGTCAGCACGGCGACCTTGAGACTGGCCAGGGCCGCGTCCATCCACTCGGCATTGGAGAAGAACTGGCCGTACCACTTGAGCGTCCAGCCTGGCGGCGGGAATACCAGCCACTGGGAAGAGCCGAACGACAACAGCACGATGAACACGATCGGCAGCAGCAGGAACAGCGCGATCAGCCCGGTCGTGGCATAGAGCCCGAAGCGCAGGCGCCGGCCCATGGCATTGGGAGTCAGGAGCATGGTCGCTTACCTCGCGTTGCCAACCGGGGATTCCGGTTGCAGCTTCAGATAGAAGTAGAACAGCACCAGGGTGATGACGATCAGCAACGCCGCGGCGGCGCTGGCCAGGCCCCAGTTAAGGAACGACTGCACCTGCTGGACGATGAACTCCGGCAGCATCATGTTCTGGGCGCCGCCGAGCAGGGCCGGGGTCACGTAGTAGCCCAGGGACATTACGAAGACCATCAAGGCTCCGGAGAACAGGCCCGAACGGCACAGCGGCAGGAACACCTTGAAGAAGTTGGTCCAGGGGCTGGCGCCGCAGATCGAACCGGCCTGCAGCACCATCGGGTCGATGGCCTGCATGGTCGCCTGCAGCGGCAGGACGATGAACGGAATCATGATGTAGCTCATGCCGATCACCACGCCCGTCAGGTTATGCACCATCTCCAGCGGGGCATCGATGATGCCCACGGCCATCAACGCCTTGTTGATCACACCCGACGCCTGCAGCAGCACCAGCCAGGAGTAGGTTCGCGCCAGCAGGCTGGTCCACATCGACAGCAGCACGATGTTCAGCAGCCAGCGGCCCCAGCCGCGGGGCACCAGAGTGATCGCCCAGGCCAGGGGAAAACCGAGCAGCACGCTGATCAGGGTGACCAGGCCGGCCACCGAGAAGGTGTTGAACAGCACCCGGGCATAGGCCGAGTTGGCGAACAGTTGCTCGTAGTTGCCCAATCCCGGCACCGGTTCCAGCACGCCGCGCAGCAGCAGGCCGACCAGTGGTGCGAAGAAGAACAGGCCGAGGAACAGCAGGGCCGGCAGCAGGTTGCGGCTACCGCGCCAGCGCTGGCGCAGGGTGGGCGAAAGGCTCATGGCCGCTCCCTGGGCGCCGGTACCGCTGGCACCGGTCGCCGATTGCAAGGCGTTGATGGCGACTTTCATTTGACCAGCCACTCATTCCAGCGGGTAGCAATTGCCGGACCGTTCTTCGCCCAGTAGGCGAAATCCAGTGTGACCTGATCCTGAGCGTAGGCGGTGGGCAGGTTCGGTGCGAGTTCGGGCTTGAGCAGGCTGACCGAGTCCAGGTTAACCGGGGCGTAGGCAGTCTGGTTGGCGAACTCGGCCTGGCCCTTGGCGCTGGCGGCGTTGGCCAGGAACTTCATGGCCGCATCCTTGTTTTTCGCGCCCTTGGGCACCACGAGGAAATCGGCCATGACCAGGTTCTGTTTCCAGCTCACGCCCACCGGTGCGCCGTCCTGTTGCAGGGCGTAGACGCGACCGTTCCAGAACTGGCCGAGGCTCGCCTCGCCGGAAGCCAGCAGTTGCTGGGACTGGGCGCCGCCGCCCCACCAGACGATGTCCTTCTTGATGGTGTCGAGTTTCTTGAAGGCGCGATCCAGATCCAGCGGATAGAGCTTGTCGGCCGGCACGCCGTCGGCCAGCAGGGCCAGTTCGAGCACGCCAGGGCTTGGCCACTTGTACAGGGCGCGTTTGCCCGGGTAGGTCTTGGTATCGAACAGCGCGCTCCAGTCCTGGGGCTTGTTGCCGCCGAGCTTGCCTTCGTTGAAACCGAGCACGAAGGAGAAGAAGAACGAGCCTACGCCGTGGTCGGAGACGAAGCGGGGGTCGATGCGGTCGCGCTGGATGGTGTTGAAATCCAGGGGTTCGAGCAGGCCTTCGGCGGCGGCGCGCAGGGCGAAGTCGGCTTCGACGTCGACCACGTCCCACTGCACGTTGCCGCTTTCCACCATGGCCTTGAGCTTGCCGTAGTCGGTAGGGCCGTCCTGCACGACCTTGATGCTGGTGCTCCTGCTGAAGGGCTCTGCCCAGGCGGCTTTCTGCGCATCCTGGGTAGTACCGCCCCAACTGACGAAGTTCAGGCTGTCGGCTGCCTGGACGACCTGGCATGCCAGGGTCAGCAGGCTGGCGGACAGCACTGCGGTTACACGTTTGTTCAACAGCATGGTTACGCCCTCGTTGCTTTTGTTATTCGAGGCGGGCTTTCTGTCGCCCGCCAATCAGTTCGGGGAGCAGCTTTTCCAAAGTGTCGGTTGGCCGTTTGTGATTGTAGGTGCCGGCCCTGCAGCTTTAAGGTCTACGGGATATCATATTATGGTATTCCAAACTTTTCGCAAGAGGGACGGAGCGACCGGCCATCACTCGGGGGTGTTTTCTGATTCGAGGGTCTTGGGGGAGTTGAGGGCCTCGTCGCTGGCAAGTCAGCTCCCCCAGGTTCTGGGAGCTGACTTGCCAGCGATGGGTGGCGTTCACGCCGGCTCAGGGGAACAGCGTCTCCCGGCCAGGCATCGGCAGGGCGACCAGCGATCTGCTTTCGGTTTCGCTGTCAGTCGCGGGCATGAATTTCTGAATGAGCACATTGGGCCCCGAGTTGGCGTCCAGTGTGTAACCGAGCAGGTCGAACAGCGAATCATCGAACTGGCGGATGGTGCCCTTGAACAGCTTGCGGCCGGTATCAGCCGCTTCCTGCAGGAGGGTGATGCCTGAGCCGGTGCCTTGTACCAGACCACCGACAGTCCCGGCAGCGTCATTGTTGAGGTAGGCCGCCTTGAACGCGTCGAAGCTCCCCGCCGCCTTGGCTTCGTCCGCGTGCTTGATCAACTGGGTCAGCGCTCTGCTGCGGGCTTCCTGGGCGATGCGCAGCTCGCTGGCGACCGTGTTGGGCCATTTCACCGGGAAACGCGTCGATGGCCCGCCACGCACGCGGAACCAGTTGCGCGGAAAGCTCTTGAGACCGTTTACGCCCATGCCAATCCCGGCCACCGCGCTGGCCACGCCGAAGGCCTGCCCCCAGCTTTCCAGGGTCCTCGACAGATCCGGATCGCTTTCCGAGATGATGATGGAGGCCAGGTCGAAGGCGAAGGACAGCGCCGCCAGCATCGTTGTGGCCACCGCCAGGAGCATGGATGTCCCCGCCGTGAAGGGCGCCAACAGCACACCCACCGCACCAACCACGATGCGGAACGCGGTGCTCTGGATAATCGCCGTGCCGAGCCAGCGCGAGTACTGGGCGATGACCTCGCGCCCGCTGGGGTCCGCATGGTTGACCGGGTCGGCATTGCCGAACACGTACCCCGCCACACCGCCCACACCGAACGGGCTCTTGGCGTCCCGGGAGAGGAAGTGCCCCCAGGCCGGGTCGTAGAGGCGATGGCCATTGCCCAGGTAATACAGGCCCATGCTGTTCAGCGGCTCACCCTTGAAGCCCAGCCAGTTATCCGCCTTGGCCCCTGAGTGCCGCTTGCCATAAGGCTCGTAGCGGAAGTAGGTGATGGCCTTGGTGACCAGGTCTATGCTCGCGAAGACCGTGCCGTTGGCGTCGCGCAGTTCGAAGGAGCGGCTTTCCCTTTTGTCGGTGATGGCGTCCTGCATCAGGCAGGCGCGGCTTTCATTGCGCAGCACCAGCGTGCGCTCGGCGAAGGCCGCGCCCTGGGCGGTATCATATTGGACCAGGGCATGCACGCAGTCGCCGCGGTAGTGATAGAACTCGGTCAGGGTACCGTTACTGCCGCCGCGCACCCGACCATCGCTGTCATAACTGAACGTGTACAGGGTCGTGTCGCCATCGGTGGAATACGTATTGACCTGGCCGTTGTCGTGGTAACTCAGGCGCCGGTTCCCGTCGATGGTCAGGCTGCCCTTGGTGTCGTACGTGTTCGCCGTACCCGGTGCAGTGTCCGGAACCTTGTCGGTGGTTTTCTGGGTGAGCACCTGGCTGACCATGCCGGGCTTGCCATCGACGTAGTAGAACAGGTCGGATTTGCCGCTGGACGAGTTGGTATGGCTGATCGTGCTGCCGAGCAGGTCGTAGCTGTAGGTATCTGTCCGGCTGGAGGATTCCACCCATTTCTTCAGGCGCAGGCAGTCGTCGTATTCGTAGCTGTCGGCGGATTTCTCCGTACCATTTTCCTTGATGACGCTCTTGCTCAGGCGTCCATCCCCACGCAGGGTGCGCTCCACGCTGATCTCCACCCCCGTGCAAGTGAAGGTGCGCTTGATCTCCTGGCCGAGCCCGTCGTAGGCGTACTCCACCTTCATCACGAGATCGGAGGCTTTTACCGCCTTGACGGTTTCGCTGATGAGCAGGCCATTGTCGGCGTAGGTCCAACTGCACACACAGTGTTCATTCTCCGACCCGACCAGGCGATCGAAAAAGTCATACTCATAGGTGGTAACCGCTTTGGTAAGGTCGGTAAAGCTGATCACCCGTCCTCCAAGGCTGAAACACAGCGACGAGCTCGTGTTTTGCATATACAGGTACTGGGTATGCTTGCAAACGTTCTGGTAGATGACGGATTCGTACCCCTTCATTGGGGGCGGTGCGGTATCGGGTGTCGTGCGTGTGCCCTTGGTCGACGCACCGCTGTAGCTGAACGAAACCGTGTTGTCTCCGGCACACTGCTCGGTGACGCGGCCGAGGAAGTCCACGCTCTGGGAGCCGAGCTTGACCTCCGTGGCGGTGTCACTCTTGACCCAGCCGCCGTTGGCGGCGGCCGCCAGGTTGCCCTGGCTATACGAGTTGCGCAGCACCACACCATCACGCGTGCTGGTCAGCAGACGCCCCGAAGCATCGTAGGTGTAGCTGGAGGCCGCTCCGATCTTGGGCGCAACCTTGGTCAGCTGGGCGTATTTGTCGTAGGTGAAGTCGATTTTGTCCTGCTCGGTTTCCTTGGTGGCGGACTCGACCCTGAGATAGCGCACCGACTTCATCAGCCCCTCGGGGGTCATGCTTCGCTCGATCTTGCAGCCCTCGCCACCGGTCAGTGAATACTGCTCCGTCATCAGGTGCTGGCTGGCATCGAACTGCCGATCGATGCGGAATTTGCCCTGGGTAAAGCTCTCGCCCCTGGCGTCGGGGGTGCGTTTGCGGATCACCTTGTCCAGTTCCTTGCCCGTGCTGTCCTTGAGCAGGTGGGTCGTGGTGACGGTGCCACTGGCGTCATAGCTCCATTGGGTCTCGCGATCGACAAGCTTTTTACTGAGCCCGTCGTAGTCGGTTTCCACCAGGCTGGCGCTGCGGCCAAGCTTGTCGTAGGCCCAGCGGTGGGTTTCCACATAGGTGTCACGCCCCTTCGGCCTGGCTGCCTGGGAGATCCTGCGCCCGATGGCATCGCGCTCGACCCGGGTAGTGGCATGGTGCTCAGTCATCTCGTACTGCCAGACCAGATTGCGTGCCAGGGTGCAGGTGGTCTTGCGCATATCCACGCCGTCCAGGCTGATGGTTTCGCTGAGCAGGTTGCCCAGGGGGTCGTAGCTGCGGACGGTCTTGTAGCCTTCGCTGTCGGTGCTTTCCAATAGCCGTCCGGTCAACCGCGAGCGTGTCTGGCTGGTGGTAACGGACCCCTTGCTGGCGTTATCGGTGACGGTAGTCTCGATGATGAGCTTGTCGCTATCGGCGGTATCCAGGCTGTAGGCATAGCTGCTGGTGGTGCCTATGGTGTCGCTGGCACCCTTGTCATCGACGAAACTGTGCTTGCAGGAAGCGACCATGCCGTAGCCTGGCTTGGTCTTGTCGATGTGGTAAGCGTAGGTTTCCAGGGTCATACCGGTCGTCTTCTTGCTGTTCAGCTTGAAGCCCTGGCTGTTGGCCTTGCTCTGCTCCTCGACGCTCTTGTTCAGGTCCTTCAGCATCTCCTCGTAACCGGGCTTTTCCTGCGGGTCCGCCGAACTGATCTGTTCTTTCAGGCTCTTGACGAAGGGGGCCGCGGCCTTGGTCGCCACGGCCAATTGCTCAGCGGTCACGTCCACCGAGCTGCAGTCGGGCTGGAGAATGGTCAGTTTCTGTTTGGCGCGGATGTGCCCGTCGAAGTTGCCATAGCCGAAGTAGGTCAGGCGCTGCGGCACTTCCTTGCCGTCGATCCTGCGGCTGACCAGTTCCGACTCCACATCGCCGGAAAATGGCCGGTCACTGCCGCAGTGGACGATATCCACCGGCAGGTCGAAGGCTTTCTTCGCATAGTCGTTGACGGCCGGCAGCATTTCGACCTTGGTATCCAGGCGGGTCCCCCAGGTCATGCCGCTGGAGCTGCCAACGGCAAAGACCGCGCCGAGGACGTTGGCATAGTCGATGACCTTGAACAGGCAGGCGAAGAAGCTCCAATCCTCGACGTAGGTCTCGGTTTCCGTGACCCGGAACTGCTGGTAATTGTTGTAGTAGGTCCATTGGGTGATTTCATCATTGTTGTCGCGTCGCGTCGGATTGCCGATGCCGTCCAGCGCAAGGGTCTGCTGGTCTACCAGCACATCGCCCTCCCAGGTTCGGCTCTGCGACACCAGCCACTTCTTCCGGGTATCCAGCATATGGGTCCGTTGCTTGCAGACCGGCGCGGTCTCGCTGCCATAGCTTTCCACGCAGCTCTGTTGGTTGTTGAAGTCGTGATGGCGCACGAACGCGGCGCGGGGTACTGCGTTTTTGTAGTAACCGACCAGAGTGGTCCTGGTATCTGAATAGCCATAGTCGTGTACCAGATCGTCCATGCCGCCTCCCGGAGACACCACATGGCGGGTGATCCTGTTGTCACCGTCGTACTCCAGGGTTTCGCGGTGCATGGCCTTGTCGACTGCAGTGTCGAATGCGTGCTGATGTTCGGCCTCGAAGCTGGTCAGGTTGCCTGCCCGGTCTCGCTTGATCAGGTACTGGACCTTGCCCGAGGTGGCGAAACCGTCCCCATGCAGGCTGGTTTGCTGACCGTTGCAACTTGCCCTGACGAAGGTGAATGTTCTTTTTTCAATCTTGCTGTCAGGGAAGATCACGATGGTTTTGGGCAGCCGCCACATGCCGGAGTCCTTGAGGTCCTCGAATGAATGCCAATCGACCTTCATCAGCACCTGCTCACCTTTGGTGACTTGCTCCAGCCCGAAGAAGTTGTATTTCAAATCCAGGCACAGGCCGGACGGCAGCCTGTACTGGGTCCAGTTCACCTGATGTTCACCTGCGGTCTGGATGAAGAATCTGAAGGTGTCACGGCTGCCATCCTTGTAGGTGACCACATAGCCCGCCGTAACTGATTGAACGCCATTGGACTCGGTCGCCACCTCCTCGCTGAATGGCCGGATGATGAAATCCCCGCCATTGAGCGAAATCGTGCCAAGGTTGACGCCGACAACCCGCCCATCCCTCAAGGTGATTTGCGCCTCGGTCCCCTCGGTACCGGTGACCAGTTTCACCCGATTCAAGAAACTGCCCACCTGCACATGCAAGCCGTTGGTCTTTTCGTATGAAAGACTGATCGCCAGAGGATTCTTCAGGCTGTCATCGGCGAACAACTCTGCCAGGGGGATGCGCAATACTCCCTCTCCGGTCCTGGCATCGACCGTTACATGCTTGCGCGACTCCATGCATTGCTCGAACAACTGCACTGTCTCGCTGCTCATTCCCGGCAACGGCTTGGCGATATCCTGAAGTGTCTGCATCTCTACTTCCAGCCCCGAGCCCTTTGGCGTCCAGAAGGTGTTCGCGTCCTTCTGGTGCCACGGCTCGATCTTGTCGTCCGTGGTGTTTTCCCGACCGGCACGGATGAACTTGCTGGTCTTGTTGATCATGCTGGCGAAATCCTTGGGCCACAGCGTCTGCGTCAAACGGTCTGCCTTGGGCGTGAACGCCAGCGTTTCCAGGATCCGCCCGCTCTTCTTGCCCTTGATGTTGACGACGACCTGTTCGTTCTCGACCAGATCGTGGTCGCCGATGACGGCCCCCTGGTCCCAGTTGCCCAGGCTGAGCATGGTATGGAATGCTCGCACCGTACTTGCACAGCCCCAGATCTTGTTCTGATAGCTGCTCCACGTCGGCACTGGAACGGCATCGCCGACTTTGTGTCCTGCAACCACGAGTTCCGTAGCCTTGTCGATCGCGGCGGCAAAGTCATGCGCCTCCGAATACTGTTCAGCGCGCCCGGCCGTTGGTGTGTAGGCGATTTCACGCAGGATCACATCGGTCTCGTCGTCCATCACATAGACATAGCTCTTCTCGCCCACCGCCAGGTCGTGATGCAAGGATATCGGCGCCAGCTCCCTGAGTTGGGTTTTCTCGAAGGTCACCGTGAGCATCGAATCCTGGGGTATCCAGATCACGTTGCTGCTGGCGTGCTCGGTCGGGACGATGGTCTTCTTCGTACTGTCCTTGACCCCGGCCTTGAGGTAAAGGCTGTGCTCGTTGATATAGGCCGCCAGGTCCTTGGCCCATTGGGTCGCGGCCAGGCGGGCGGGATCGGGGGTGAAGGTTACCGCTTCGCAGAAATTTCTCCGCGCCTGTGTCGCCACCTTGACCACGATACGGTCGGCGGCCGTCAGCGCGGCAGTGGCCGCGATCGTGGTGTCCTGGACCCAGTTGTCCAGGTGCAGGGCGGTGCTGAACAGGCGGAGATCGGCGTATTTCTGGCTGATCGCGGTGGCCGTGGCCGAGGCATGGGCGGACGAGTCGTTGATCAGCTTGGCCAGGGCGGCCGGCCACTTGTCTTTCGCCAGGGTATTGGCACTGGCCCGGGCGGTCAGGACGATACGCTCAAGGAAGTAGTTGGCATCCTTGTCGAAGGCGAAGAAGGTGATGCGCTCGCCTTCCAGTGCATCGCGGTCAGCGCTGATCTTGCAAGCCTCCGTCACCGCATCGGTCGTCCAGGATGCGCTGTAGTTGGCATTGGCAGGGATCCAGATGAGGTTCGAGCCCGGCGTCAGGTCAGGCTGGATCAGGCCAGGGTTGTCCGGGCTCTGCGCACCTGCACGGAGAAAATGGCTGGTGTTGTTGATGTGGCTCGCGAAATCATGGCCGCATGGCCCGGCAGCAGTACGGCCGGCAGCCGGGGTGAAGGTGATGGTTTCAAGCAGGCGGCGGAACTTGTTGCGCACATTGACGCGCAGCACCGCATCCGCGCCAACTGCCTGGGTGATGTTGATAGTCGGGTGGTGAATGCCATCCCAGTTGTCGACATGCGCCACCGTGGTGATGACCTCGAGCTCGCTCCGGGACCAGGTCCAGTATTTGTTCACGGCGTCGCCGAGCAGGATGTCCCAGTTGCCAGTGGCGTCTTGGGCGCCGGCGCGGATTAGCTTGAGGTTGCCGTTGACGTGCCGGCACAGGTCCGTCAACCAGATGTACTGGCTCAGGCGACCGGGCGTTGGCACGAACGTGGTCTGCTCCAGTACGGTGTCCGTAGCCTTGTCGAAGACGTTGACGGTGACCCGCTCACCCTCGGTCAGGTTGCGGCCCGCGCGGACGTCGCCCAGTTCGGTCCAGGTGCTTGACAGGTCGATCGACCAGTCCTCGTCGTGCTCGGTTGCGTGCGACGGGTCGATCGACCAGCTCACCCAGAGATCGGCGTTGAACGGCACCCAGATCCAGTTCTCTCCAAGCTGCAGGACGGGGTCGATCTGGTCTGCGGAGTTGAAGCCGGCCCGCACATACAGGCTGGTGCGGTTGATCTCGGCGGCGAAATCCCTGGCACACAAACCCCGGGTGCAGCGCCCCGCGACGGATTGGAAACTGAGGGATTCGAGCACTTGGCCCTGCGAATTGCGCACCTTGAGCTGGAGGGTGGAGCCGGCCTTGACGTCCTCGGTGAGATTGAGGTGAACCCGCTTGTCGGTAGCCCAGTTGTTCTCGCTGGCGGTCGTGGTAATGACCTGCAGTGCAAGGCCAGTGATGCCCCAGAATCTGTTGAGATAGCAACTGCCCGGAATCTCCAGCTTGTCGCCCCTGGGAACGCCGGCCCGGATCAGCTTCAACTCGGCATTGACCTGCTTGCACAGGTCCATCACCCAAGTGTATTGACCCAGACGTCCTGCCTTGGCGACGAAGGTAGCCTGTTCCAGCATCGTCTGCGTGGCGCTGTCGAGCACGCTGATCGTGACACGCTCCCCCACATCCAAATCACGGCCCGACCAGACCTGACCGAGGTCCGTCCAGTTGCTCGGCGCGGCGAGCGAGGAGGGCACGGCCGCCTGCTCCGTCTGGGTAGTCTGGTTGGGGACCGGCGAGGCGCTCGACTGGTCGATCGAGAAGGTCACGGTGAGCTCGGCATTGAACGGAATCCAGACCCAGTTCCCCGTGATGTGCAAAGCGGGAGCAATCTGGTTTGCGCACTTGAAGCCAGCCCGGACATAGAGGCTGGTGCGGTTGATCTCGGTGGCGAAGTCCATGGCGCACAAGCCGCGGGTGCAGCGGCCTGCGACTGACTTGAAGCTGATGGTTTCGAGCTCCTGTCCCTTGGAGTTGCAGACCTTGAGCTGGAGGGTGGAGCCGGCCTTGACGTCCTCGCTGAGGTGGAGGTCGATCCGTTTGTTCGCAGTCCAGTTGTTCTCGCTGGCGGTCGTGGTGATGACCTGCACGTTGCGGTCAGTGATGCCCCAGAATTTATTGAGATAGCAACTGCCCGGGATCTCCAACTCGTCGCCCTTCGGAACGCCGGCACGGATCAGTTGCAACTGGGCATTGACGTGCTTGCACAGGTCCATCACCCAGGTGTATTGACCCAGGCGGCCAGCTTTGGAGACGAAGGTGGCCTGCTCCAGCAGCGTCTGCGTAGCCTTGTCGAGCACGCTGACCGTGACCCGTTCACCCTCATCCAGATCGCGGCCCGACCAGACCTGACCCAGTTCCACCCAATTGTTCGCCATTGCGCAAGCTCCTCGGATGAGCATCGGAGGACGGTTGCGGACATCGTCGGACCGACGCGAAAACCACAAGAAACGGAGAGATGCGCTTAACGGTAATGAGCGGGGGTTGGCGGCACAACTGACAGAAATATCAGGTGGATGGTTATCCACTGCCCGGGCTGGAGGGGCCTCCTTGCGGCGGCAAGAACGCCCTGGAGGGCCGTGGGGGCTGGCAAGGTCAGCCCACCATCCCTTCTTCAAACGGAATGCTCTGCACCACCTCCAGGTCATACCCGGTCAAGCCAGCATATTTCAGCGGCGGGCCGAGATGGCGCAGCTTGCCTACGCCCAGGTCCTGCAGGATCTGGGCCCCGGTGCCCACTTCGGAGTAGGTTCTGCTCGTGCCGCGCTGGTACGGCCGTGGCGGCTGGGTCAGGTGCGGTACCCGCTCCAGCAGGGCTTGCGACGATTCATGGTTGGCAAGAATGACCACCACCCCGGTGCCTTCGGCCGCGACCTTCTGCAACGCTGCCCATAAGGTCCAGTTCGCCGGCCCGGCGTACTCGGCTCCGACCAGGTCGCGCAGTGGATCGATCACATGCACCCGCACCAAGGTCGGCTGTTCGCGGCGGATGTCGCCCATGACCATGGCCATGTGCACACCACCTTCGATGCGGTCTTCGTAGGTCACCAGGCGGAACGTGCCATGCACCGTCGGCAGTTCCCGCTCGCCAATGCGCTTGACCGTCTGTTCGGTGCTCAAGCGGTAATGGATCAGGTCGGCAATGGTTCCGATCTTGATGCCATGCCTGGCTGCGAAGATCTCCAGGTCCGGACGCCGGGCCATGCTGCCGTCATCGTTCAATACCTCGACGATCACCGAAGCGGGGGAGAAGCCGGCCAGCCGTGCAAGGTCGCAACCGGCCTCGGTATGCCCGGCCCGGGTCAGCACGCCGCCTTCTCGCGCGCGCAGGGGAAAGATATGCCCGGGCTGGACCAGGTCGTTGGCGGTCGCACCCGGGGCGACCGCAGCCGCTACCGTGCAGGCACGATCGGCAGCGGAAATGCCGGTGGTGACCCCGCGCGCCGCTTCGATCGATACGGTAAAGGCCGTGCTGAATGCACTGCCATTGGCCGGCACCATCTGCTCCAGCCCCAGGCGCTGGCAGTGCTCGTCGGTCAGGGTCAGGCAGATCAGGCCGCGCGCCTCGCGGGCCATGAAGCTGATCGCGCCGGCGTCGCAACGCTCGGCGGCAATCAGCAGGTCGCCTTCGTTTTCACGGTCCTCATCGTCAACCAGCAGGACCATCCTGCCCTGGCGGTAATCTTCAAGGATTTCTTCGATGCTGTTGAAAGCCATTGCCGCGCGCTCACTGTGGTTCGTAAAAAATTATGGTATACCATAATACTAATATATTCCGCCAAGAGGAGCTTGACCCATGAAGGCCTACTGGATCGCCCACGTCGATGTAACGGATCCACAGCAGTACCAGCAGTACACCCAGCGCGCACCGGCGGCTTTCGCGGCATTCGGTGGCAAGTTGCTGGCCCGGGGCGGGCGCAGCGAGGCGATGGAGGGACGAGCGACCCCGCAGCGCAGCGTGGTGATCGAGTTCGACTCGTATGAGCAGGCCGTGGCGTGCTATCGCTCGGCGCAGTATCAGGAAGCCTGCAGCCACCGGCAGGGGGTGGCCAAGGCGGAAGTGATCATCGTGGAAGGCTACGAGCCCTGACTCTCCAGGGCTCGTAGTGATGCGGCTCAGGCCATTCCAGGCAGTTCGTGCGGTCGCAGGTCGAATACCAGCACTTCGGCATCCTCGCCATCGCGCAGTTCAAGGATCTGCTCCTGACGCAGGCGCACGCCGTCGCCTTCGTTCAGTTGCAGGCCGTTGAGCACCACGCTGCCGCGGGCCACATGGACGTAGGCATTGCGCGCGGCCGGCAGTTTCAGGGTGGCGCTTTCCTGGCCATCGAACAGGCCGGCATAGACCCGTGCGTCCTGGCGGATCTGCAGCGAACCGTCGGCGCCGTCCGGCGAGATGATCAGCTTCAGCCGACCGCGTTTTTCCTCGGCGCCGTAGTGCGCTTGCTGGTAGCGCGGTTCGGCACCCACCACCGCCGGAACGATCCAGATCTGCAGGAAGTGCACCGGCTCGTCATGGGAGTGGTTGAACTCGCTGTGGGTGACGCCACGGCCCGCGCTCATCAGTTGCACGTCGCCCGGGCGGATCACCGAGCCGGTCCCCATGCTGTCCTTGTGCTCCAGCGCGCCTTCGAGCACGTAGGAGAAAATCTCCATGTCGCGGTGCGGGTGCTGGCCGAAACCCTTGCCTTCGCTGACCCGGTCGTCATTGATTACCAGCAGGTCGGAAAAACCTTGCTCGGCCGGGTTACGGTAATGAGCGAAGGAGAAGGTGTGGAAGGACTTCAGCCAGCCATGGTTGGCCAGGCCGCGGTCGGAAGCTTTGCGCAGGGTCAGCATGATGTATCTCCTTGTCAGGTCGGGGTTGCGAAAGAGCAACCGCGTTTTGATGGAGGTAGATTACTGTTTACCTCGGCGAGCAATAAGTAGGTTGAGATGGAATTACTGTCCTCTCATGGTGGACAATCTTTCGCCGTTTTTCGATCCGTCTGCAGGAAAGGTCATAATGCGTCGCACTGTTCTCCTGATCTGCGGTGACTTGTTTCGATGAAAAGCGTGGCCATGGTGTTATTCCCGGATTTTCTCCTGCTCGACATGGCGGGGCCGCTGGAGGTGTTCTCCATTGCCAACCGCTACCTCAAGCCCGAGGACCATTACCGGATCACCACCCTCGGGGCCGTGCCGGGGGCGATCCGTGCTTCGAACGGCATCAGTGTGCTGTCGGATGCCGTGATCGATCCCCGGCAAGGGCAGTGGGACCTATTGCTGGTTCCCGGTGGGCCGGGGGCTACAACGAGATCTGTCCACCGCTGAGCCTGTGGCTGAAGGATGTGGCCACGCGTGCTCGGTGCTATGGATCGATCTGCACTGGTGCCTTCATTCTCGGGCATGCCGGGCTGCTCGACGGCTACCGCTCGACCACTCACTGGCACTACACCGAGCGGTTGATCAGGGCGTTTCCGAAAACCCGGGTGGAAACCGACCAGATCTTCGTGCGTGATCGCCAGTTGATCACCTCCGGTGGGGTTACGGCGGGTATTGACCTGGCCCTGGCGGTGGTTGCCGAGGATCACGGCAAGAAGGTCGCCCAGGACGTGGCCAAGGTATTGCTGGTGGTGATGAAGCGCCAGGGTGGCCAGGCGCGTTTCAGCCCACTGGCGGGGGAGGTGGCCAAGGAAGAGACGCCGATCACCCGGGTTCAGAACCATGTACTGGCCCATCTCGACGAACCGTTCGGCATCGCGCGCATGGCGGCGCTGGCGGCCATGAGCCCGCGGCATTTTTCCCGGGTGTTCATGCGCGAGGTCAACATGACGCCGATGGCTTTCCTGCAGAACGCCCGCATCGACCGGGCTCGGGCATTGCTGGAAAACGAGGACCTGCCACTGAAGACCGTGGCCTGGCGCAGCGGCTTTGGCAGCGTGCGCTACATGCGCCAGGTGTTCAGCGAAAGGCTGGGCGTGACCCCCAGCGAATACCGTGAGCAATTCGGCTAGGACGAGTATCAAGAGCCGATCGCGGACCCTGTGGGAGCTGGCTTGCCAGCGATTACGATGGTGAATTCACTACAGCTATCGCTGGCAAGCCAGCTCCCACAGGGTTCCGTGTCAGTCCTGAGAGATTCATAACGAAAAAGGGCGCCTTCTCAGGCGCCCCTCTTTTTTACGCAGCGGACTCTATCAAGCCCACGGGCGATCGCCGTTCTCGTCCTTGACCCGGGTCGGCAGACCCATCACGTCAAGGGCGTGCAGGAACGGTTCGGCCGGCAGTTCCTCGACGTTGACCATGCGCTGCACGTCCCACTGGCCGCGGGCGACCAGCAGGGCCGCCGCCACTGGCGGTACGCCGGCAGTGTAGGAAATGCCCTGGCTGTCGGTCTCGGCGTAGGCTTCCTCGTGGTCGGCCACGTTGTAGATGAAGACCTCGCGCGGCTGGCCATCCTTGGTGCCCTTGACCAGGTCGCCGATGCAGGTCTTGCCGGTGTAGCCGGGGGCCAGCGAGGCCGGATCCGGCAATACGGCCTTGACCACTTTCAATGGCACCACTTCCAGGCCTTCGGCGGTTTTTACCGGCTGTTCGGAGAGCAGGCCGAGGTTCTTCAGTACGGTGAACACATTGATGTAATGCTCGCCGAAGCTCATCCAGAAACGCACGTTGGGCACGTCGAGGTTCTTCGACAGCGAGTGCACTTCATCGTGGCCGGTGAGGTAGAGATTCTGCGAGCCGACTACCGGCAGGTCGTCGGTACGCTTCACTTCGAACATGGTGTTGCTGGTCCACTGGCTGTTCTGCCAGCTCCATACCTGTCCGGTGAATTCACGGAAGTTGATTTCCGGATCGAAGTTGGTGGCGAAGTACTTGCCGTGCGACCCGGCATTGACGTCGAGAATGTCGATCGAGTCGATGCGGTCGAAGTACTGTTGCTTCGCCAGCGCCGCGTAGGCGTTGACCACACCCGGGTCGAAGCCGACACCGAGAATGGCGGTAATGTTCTTCTGCTGGCATTCCTCGAGGTGTTTCCACTCGTAGTTGCCATACCAGGGCGGGGTTTCGCAGATCTTGCCCGGTTCTTCGTGGATTGCGGTGTCCAGGTAGGCGACACCGGTATCGATGCAGGCACGCAGCACCGACATGTTGAGGAAGGCGGAGCCGACGTTGATCACGATCTGCGATTCGGTCTCGCGGATCAGCGCCTTGGTCGCCTCGACATCCAGGGCATTGAGCGAAAAGGCCTGGATGTCGGCGGGTACCTTGAGGCTACCCTTGGCCTTGACGCTGTCGATGATGGCCTGGCATTTGGAGATGTTCCGCGACGCAATTGCAATACGACCGAGTTCGTCGTTGTGCTGCGCGCACTTGTGGGCCACCACCTTGGCGACACCTCCTGCACCAATGATAAGAACGTTCTTCTTCAATTCTCTATCTCTCCTTATCTGCCAGCTCAGGAAAGGCTGGACAGGTAGTCTTCGAAACCGAACTCACGAACCACCTCGACGCTACCGTCGAGTTGTTTCACTACGATGGACGGCATTTTCAGGCCGTTGAACCAGTTTTTCTTGACCATGGTGTAGCCAGCGGCGTCGATGAACGACAGCCGATCGCCGATGGTCAGCGGACGATCGAATTGGTACTCGCCGAAGATGTCGCCGGCCAGGCACGATTTACCGCAGACCATCCAGGTATGCTCGCCATCGTTGGGGGCCATCTTGGCGTTGAGGCGGTAGATCAGCAGGTCGAGCATGTGCGCTTCGATCGAGCTGTCGACCACGGCCAGGTGCTTGCCGTTGTAAAGGGTGTCGAGCACGGTCACTTCCAGCGAGGCGCTGTTGGTGATCGCCGCTTCGCCCGGCTCCAGGTAGACCTGCACGCCGTAGGTTTCGGAGAACGACTTCAGGCGCGCGCAGAACGCATCCAGGGCGTAGCCCTCGCCGGTGAAGTGGATGCCGCCGCCCAGGCTGACCCACTCGACCTGGTGCAACAGGTGGCCGAAGCGCTCCTCGATGGTGCCGAGCATCTTGTCGAACAGGTCGAAATCGCCGTTCTCGCAATTATTGTGGAACATGAAGCCGGAGATCTGCTCGATCACGCCTTCGACCTTGACCGGATCCCATTCGCCGAGGCGGCTGAACGGGCGCGCCGGGTCGGCCAGCAGGTAGTCGGAGCTGCTCACCTGCGGATTGACCCGCAGACCGCGGACCTTGCCCTCGGACGCCTCGGCAAAGCGCTGCAACTGGCCGATGGAGTTGAAGATGATCTTGTCGCAGTTGACCAGCATCTCGTCGATCTCGTCGTCGGCCCAGGCCACGCTGTAGGCGTGGGTCTCGCCGACGAACTTCTGGCGGCCGAGCTTGAGCTCGTAGAGCGAGGACGAAGTGGTGCCGTCCATGTACTGCTGCATCAGGTCGAACACCGACCAGGTGGCGAAGCACTTCAGCGCAAGCAGGGCCTTGGCCCCGGATTTCTCGCGCACATAGGCGATCTTCTCCAGGTTGCCCAGCAGCTTTTGTTTGTCGATGAGGTAGTACGGGGTCTTGATCACTTCGAGGCTCCGGGTAGGCCAGCCAAAAAAAGAGCCGCATTGTGCCCGTACTCGATACATATCGAAAGGGCGGGATGCGCTTTTGCCGGTATCGATGGCCGGGAAGCGCACGGCGATGGCGTTTTGCTGAATAAGGGGTTGCGAAATGTTACGCGAGGTCTGAGGCGGGTGGGATGACCGTCGGGAAGTTCGCCGGGGTCTGTCTTAATCCCACCTTCGCAACTGCGGATAGCCCTGCAAGCGCGTTGCCATAAAGTGTTCAGGCTTCCGATGGAAGCTTGACCTGGCGATAGCTCAAGGGGAGCCCGAGTGTCTTAGAGAGGAAGTCGAGATAGCTACTGTCGGCTGCGTCGAGCGACGTTCTGCCTACTGCCACCAGTCGGGTGTTCCGATCAGTGTGCGGCTCCCAGTACCAGGCGTACTCCAGCAACTGACCGATTGCCAGGCGCAATACGCGACGGGTCGACAAGTCCGACTTGACTTCAAACAGGACACGCTCGCTGGCGGTGACGACCGTGACGTCCACGTAGTTCTCTTCGCAAACGATCTTCGCGTCTGGATATTCCCATTCGAGCTCCTGACACAGTGCGCTGCGAATCATGTCGTGTTCGGGCGAGCATTCGCGCCCCTCCGACCCGTTCCTGAAGTAGTTACGCTGCTGCGGGGGACGCTCACGCCAATCCTGACAGGACGTTTAACACCCGTTTCAGGCACCACATAGTCCTGATCCGGCGCGATCAATTGGTAGCGATTCCAGTGCATGACCGGATCACTGGATGTCGCCAGGGTATCCTCGGGAAACCATTCGACATCTTCCGGGCGAAAGCGGACATTCAGCATGTAACGGGCCCAGTTGGTATTTCCCAGGCTTTCCTTGACACCTTCGACCTTGTCGATCTCCTTCAACATCTGCTTGAACCAGCCATTCCTTTTATAGATTTCCAGCGCGGCATTGCTTTGCGCTTCGTCCAGGAACTCGATATGCCTGATTCTGGCTACGTAACGACGTCCGCGGGGAGTGATCGTGAAAAGAACCACTTCTCCAGCACGTTCTCCAGACTTGAGCCGGGTTTTACGCCCCTTGTTCACACCCTGAAGAAATCCGTACTGCCAACCGCCAATCTGCCACTCGAAGCGGAACAGCCATTCCTCGTGACCGTAACGATGCCGGGAGTAATAAGTCGTCCTGGCCTCCGTTGCGCTCCCGGTTGGATGCTGCCAGTTGGATTCGTTGTAACAAATTCGCGTTATGTAGGTCATTCGGGATATCGTCTGCGGTGATGGCTATTAGGCATCGTTGCAGGATGGCAGAACCCAAACGATCAAGCGAGTAGGCGAAAGCCTGATTTCTACCGCGGAGTCCTGCCGTGTTTCTGGTCTGGCTCATGGTTTCTGTTCTGCACAGGCCGTCGTCTTTCAAGCAGCAACAAGCGCAAGGCCTTCGCCACCAAGGCCCCGAGAATGCACCCCGCCGCCGTAGCGATGCCTTGCAGCAGCAGCCCCAGCCCTCTGGCCAGGCTCGGGTCTCCGATGAAATGACCCAGCTCCGGCCACAACGCCAGCCACAGGGCGATAAAGCCCAGCACCAGGTCGTACCAACGCCCGCTTACGCCCGCCGGTCGATAACTTCGTACGAACAGAATGAACGCGCTGAAGGCCATGGCCAGCAGCACCAGGCCGAAGATCTGATGAAGCGCATCGGGGCCGGACATCAATCACGCCCTCCGTTTGCGCCGCGCAAGCGCAGGCACTGATGCCGGTGCAGCCCAAGGCGCAGCTCGTCGAGCAGTGCCTCGGCACAGTCCAGCGCCCGTCGGGCCTCGCTGCCGATGGTCGTGGCCTCGCCACTGAAATCATCGACCCGCAACCCGGCTGCCAATGGCGGCATTTCCACCAGCGTCCAGTCCAGTCCGCTGGCGTCCAGGCTGCGCCGCAGCCCCGCACCCAGGGCTTCGTCGTCGCTGTCGTCGGAGTCCACCAACCATTCCCAGCGGCCAACCAGGAACAATCGCGGCGCGCCGGCATCACCAAGGGCGAGCGCACCGTCGATAAGGCAACCACAGTGCGCCGGCAGGTCTTCCTGGCGTTCCCCGCCAAGGCAGGCGAATACCCCATCCAGCCCGGCAATCGCCTGCTTTACCGTCTCAACCGACTCCAGGCTGCCCAGCTTGCAGCGCAAGCCGGGACGCGCGGTGATGCCATTGAGATCGTCGAGCAGCGCGCTCACTTCGTACTGGCGATGCAGCGCGGCGGCGATCAGCGCCTGGCCGAGGCTGTCCAGCGGATTGAATACGCCCAGCTTCAGGCGCGGGGTTTCGAGGTTATGCATCGGGTGCCTCCTGGCGAAGCGGCTGTCGATATGACATTCGAAATACCGCGCCGGAGCGGAGTTCCACCGGCTTGACGGGCGTCAAGCCCGGAGTGCCGCAGCACGGTTAGTCTGGCCGGCACAATAAGGCCCCGCCATGATCTATCCCGTTCTGCTGACCCTGCACCTGTTCGCTGCCATCGTCTTTATCGGCACCGTGTTCTTCGAAGTGCTGTTTCTCGGCGGGATCCGTCGCCAGTTGCCCGATCGCATGATGATGATGCTCGAACACGCTGTCGGCCAACGCGCCCGGCGGCTGATGCCCTGGGTGTTGCTGGTGTTGTTCGGTGCCGGGGCCGGCATGGTCCGCGAGCGCTACATGGCGCAGTTGGCAACACCCTGGACATCGCCCTTCGGCACCTTGCTGGGGGTGAAGATCCTTGTCGCGATCAGCGTGCTCGGGCACTTCGTCACCGCGCTTTGGCTGATGCGCAGCGGGCGCATGACGGCGCAGGCGGTTCGCTTCATCCATGCCAGCGTCTTTACTCATCTGTTGCTGATCGTGGTGCTGGCCAAGGGCATGTTCTATTTGAGCTGGTAAAGCAAAAACGACCTTTTCCAATCGGAACCGACCAGGAAGCGCTCAACAAACTGGCGCAATTCAGAATGCCGTGATTCTATTTGGCTATCACTGCTTGCAAGGATGTCGGCATGTCTGTTATTCGTACGCTTGTTATCGTCCTCGTGGGGCTTTCGTTGACCGCTTGCTCATTCAGGAACCTGAAAGAGCCTGACTACATGGACCCCACCCCGGCGTTCAACGAGAAAGGCGAACCGTTGGATAAGCCGCAGCCGTCCTATGCGATCGATCTTCTGAAAAAACATTATCTCCCTTACATCAACGGTGCTGCGACCAACAGAAGTACCTTGAGCGCCCTGGCTTTGTTCGGGGCCGCCACGGCGGCGGTCGGCGCTGCCACCCACTCCGGATCCGACCTCTACAAATCCTCCGCAGCAATCATCGCCACCGCTTTCGGTCTGGAGGAGTGGGGCAACTACAAGGAGCAACGCAAGATCTACAAGGATGCGGTGGACTATTTGTCATGCGCGCAGAGGACTTCTCAGGTAATCCTTGCTTACGCGCCGAAGGGGGAGGCCGTCCAAGGGCTGATATCGCGCAAGACCGCGCTCGCCGGCGAGCAGGAGACGCTGGTCGCCGATTTCACCACGAACCGTGCTTTCATCCAGCGGTTGCCGAAAAAGAACCGGCCGCAGGAACCGTCTCCAAAATTGATGATGATGGCCATGCACCAAATGCAAGCCGAGCAGGCTGATATCGAGGAAGCGCTCAAGCTTGCCAGCAAGCATAAACAGCGCGTGCTTGGCGATGTGGTCAAGCTGCAGTCGAACGTCAGCGACGCCATCACCAAGAGTTCGTTCGACACTCGCAAGGCGGTCGAGGCCCTTGTGCGCAAGCAAGCAAGCGAATCAACGGACACGACGTCGGAACAACTCATGCCTGGTAACGACATGACCGCGCTCGCCGCCGCGCATGCCGTCATCGATGCACACAATGAATATGCAACCTGCTGGGCCAGCACGGTCCAGCCCGCTACCGACTGATCGCGCGACCGACAACAGGCTCTTGCACTCCGGTTGATCTCGAAATACTGTATGGATATTCAGTATTCGGGAAAGGCTCCCCATGCAACTCATCGCCAAGCTCGGCATCCTCGCCGATGCCGCCAAGTACGACGCATCCTGCGCCAGCAGTGGCGCCCCCAAGCGCAGCTCGAAGGGCAGCGACGGGCTTGGCGCGACCAACGGCATGGGCATCTGCCACAGCTATACGCCCGACGGGCGCTGCGTCTCGCTGCTCAAGGTGCTGCTCACCAACTTCTGCCTGTACGACTGCCAGTACTGTGTAAACCGCCGTTCCAGCAACGTGCCGCGGGCGCGCTTCACGCCCGAGGAAGTGGTGCGCTTGACCCTGGATTTCTACCGGCGCAACTGCATCAGCGGGCTGTTTCTCAGCTCGGGCATCATCCGCTCGGCGGACTACACCATGGAGCAATTGGTCCGGGTGGCCCGCCTGCTGCGCGAGGAGCACGACTTCCGCGGCTATATCCACCTGAAGACCATTCCCGACGCCGACCCGCTGCTGATCGAGGAAGCCGGACGCCTGGCCGACCGCCTCAGCGTCAATATCGAGCTGCCCAGCGATGCCAGCCTCAAGCGCCTGGCTCCGGAAAAGCAGGTGGCCACCATCCGCCAGGCCATGGGCACCATCCATCGCGGGCAGCAGGCGGTGGCCGGCGAGGCGAGGGCGCCGCGTTTCACGCCGGCCGGGCAGAGCACGCAGATGATCGTCGGTGCCGACACTTCGGACGACCGCACCATCCTGCGCAATGCCGAATCGCTTTATCAGGGCTACGGCCTCAAGCGCGTGTACTACTCCGCCTTCAGCCCGATCCCCGACAGCCCCGATAGCGTGCCCCTGGCCGCACCACCGCTGTTGCGCGAGCACCGCCTGTACCAGGCCGACTTCCTGATGCGCGGCTACGGCTACAAGGCCGGCGAGCTGCTCAGCGAGGCGAGCAACCTTGCCCTGGACATCGACCCCAAGCTGGCCTGGGCGCTGTCCAACCGCGAGGTGTTCCCGGTGGATATCAACCGGGCCGAGCCGGCCCTGCTGGCGCGTATCCCGGGTATCGGCCTGCGCAGCGTACAGCGCCTGGTGGCGCTGCGTCGCGAGCGACGGGTGCGCTACGACGACCTGATCCAGTTGCGCTGCGTGCTGGACAAGGCCAGGCCGTTCATCGTTACCAGCGACTACCGTCCGGCCCTGGCGGAAACCCGCAGCGGCCTGCTGCGTGCCCGCCTGCGTGACCCGGTGGCGCCGGTGCAGATGGGGTTGTGGGGATGATCGCCCTCGACTGCGATGATGACTTCGCCACCTGGCGCGATCAGGCGCGGGTGCTGCTTGGCCATGGCATCGATCCGGCGCAGGTGAACTGGGGGCAGGGCCCGATCCAGGATTTGCTCGCCGTGGCCGATGGCTTGCCCGACGGCCCCGGGCCGTTCCGGGCGAAGGTGCCGGCGGAACTGTTGGCGCAGTTGCAACTGGCCGCCCGATATCGTGGCGAGCAGCGCTGGAACCTGCTCTACGAAGTGCTCTGGCGGGTGGCCCATGGCGACCGCACCGCCATGCTCGCGGGCGATCGCCTGGGCAGCGAGCTGCAACGGCGCATCAAGCAGGTCACCCGCGAGGCGCACCATCTGCATGCCTTCGTTCGTTTCGTGCCGTTGCCGACGGCGGTTGCTGAACAGCTGCAACTGGACCTGGTGGCCTTCCACGAACCGGCCCATGACATTCTCGAAACCGCCAGCGGGCATTTTGCCGAGCGCCTGGGCCGCCAGCGCTGGTTGATCGCCACCTCACGCGATGGCATCCGCTACGACGGCAAGGATTTCGACTACCGCCGCCAATGTCCGCCTGAATGGCGGCAGTGGGCGGAGCAGGCCGATGACCCTGATGCGGACCTGTGGCTGACCTATTACCGCCACACTTTCAACCCGGCGCGGGTCAATCCCGATGCCTTGCGCATGCATATGCCGGGACGCTTCTGGCGGCATCTGCCGGAAGGACCGTTGATTCCCCGGCTGGTGGGGCTGGCCAGGCAGGGCAAGCAGCGCGACGGACAGGCCCAGGAAGTGGCGGAGCAGGGTGGGAAAAGGATTTCGGTGGTGACCCGTTAGCGGGTGTCGTTGCTGAGGGCCTCATCGCTGCGGTGCGGCGGTCCGACAAGCCAGCTCCCACAAGGTTCCTGTGGGAGCTGGCTTGCCAGCGATGAGGCCCGTAAGGACAACAGAAAAGCTCTTGATTCAACACGGACACGAGGTACCTCACATGCACAAGGCCGACCGCCTGTTCCAACTGGTGAACCTGATCCGCGTTCACCAGCCGATCACCGCCGAGCGCCTGGCCGAACGGGTCGGCGTGTCCGTGCGCTCCATCTACCGCTATATCGACGACCTGTCCCTGAGCGGCGTACCGGTCTACGGCACCACGGGTGTCGGCTACGCCCTCGACGCCGCTTTCGAGATGCCGCCACTGCGCCTGAGCCGCATCGAGGTGGACGCCCTGACCCTGGGCATGGAAATGCTCGCCGGCAGCGCCGACAACGAGCTCTCCAGTGCCGCCCGCACCTTGCTCAGCAAGGTCGCGGCCAGCGCGCCGCACCAAACCAGTGATCCGCAACAGAGCCCGACCCGCGCGCTGAACAGCAGCACCGCGGTGACCCGCGGTCACCTCAGCACCCTGCGCCAGGCCATCGAGCACAAGCGGGTATTGCAGATCACCTACACCAGCCTTGATGGTGTGGTCTCGCGACGCCTGATCCAGCCCATCGGCCTGTTCTACTGGGATGGCAAGTGGACGGTTGGCAGTTGGTGCAACACCCGCGCGGCCTACCGCGATTTCCGTGTCGACCGCATTGCCGCGATTCTCACCAGCGAAGAACCCTGGCGCGGTAGCCCGCAGATCGCTCTGCGCACCTATATGCGCCATCAGTCCACGGCGTCGCGTACGGACAGCTCGTTGTCACGATGATCTGCTTCCCCACGGATGCAACGTCCCCGACCAATGCCCCGCAAACCTGCTGTTATCAACGATTCTGGCAGCTAGTATCAACAGTCCTGATACTCCGATTGCACATGCTGTTTCCTTGAATATGCAGCCGTACACTCGATCGTAATCCGGTCACAAACACCGGTCCCCACAACTAGAACAACAGGTGGAGATACGAATGAGCCAGGTAGCGTTCGAAGACCTTCCGTTGAGCCGTTTTCATATTCGAACGGTTTTCAGCGGAACAGGAGGGCAGTTCAGCGATGGATTCGTGTTGGGCATCATCGGCATCGCCGTGAGCATGGCGGCGGGGCCTTTGCAATTGACAGCGCTGTGGATGGGGCTGCTCGGCGCGGCGTCGCTGGCAGGCTTGTTCATCGGCAGTCTGTTCGCCGGTCCGCTGGCCGACAGGTTCGGTCGGCGCACCATCTTCGCCTGGGACATGCTGCTGTTCGCGGTAATCTCCGCGTCGCAGTTCTTCGTCAATTCTCCTGAGCAGTTGCTGGCCTTGCGCTTGCTGCTGGGCCTGGTGCTCGGCTTCGACTATGTCGTGTCCAAGTCGCTGGTCACCGAGTTTGCCCCACGACGTTATCGCGGGCGTCTGCTAAGTGTGCTGGCGGCAGCCTGGGCGGCGGGTTACGTCGCGGCTTACCTGGTGGGCTTCGCCATCCGCGATATCGGCCCGGATGCCTGGCGCCTGATGCTGGCGTTGAGCGGCGTGCCGGCCTTGCTGATCCTGCCGCTGCGCCTGGGCGTGCCCGAATCGCCGATCTGGCTGATGGCCAAAGGGCGTAGCGCCGAAGCGCTGGCGATCATCCATGCCAGGTTCGGTCCTCACGTGACCTTGCCGGCCGCAGCGCCTGCCATGGCGAAGAAACGCGGTGGCCTCGGCGAACTGATGAGCAGGCGCTGGCGCCGCAATACCCTGGTCGGCTGCGTGTTCTACACCTGCCAGGTGATCCCGTTCTTCGCCCTCGGTACCTTCTCGCCCCGGGTGCTTGAAGCGCTGGATGTGCAGGACAAATTCGTCGGCGGCCTGGTTTACAACGTGTTGTTGATGATCGGCGCGCTGCTCGGCCTGCTGATCATCGACCGGATTTCCCGTCGCGCCTTCCTGGTCGGCACCTTCTACCTCAGCGCCATCGGTCTCGCCGTGCTGGCCTATGGCGGGTTCGGCCCCCTGGGCACCATCCTGGCCTTCGGTTTCTTCGCCTGCGTACTGGCGGCGGCCGTGAACCTGGAATTCGTCTACCCACCGGAACTGTTCCCGACCCACCTGCGCGCCTCGGGCATCGGCCTGGCGGTGGCCGCCAGCCGCTTCGGCTCGGCCTTCGCCACGTTCCTGCTGCCGATTGCCGTGCAGCACCTGGGCATTCATGCCGCCCTGGGCGTATGTGTCGCGGTGCTGCTGTTCGGCGGAGTGTTCTGCCATCTGTTCGCCCCGGAAACCAGCCAGGAAGCCTTGGCTGCAGTTAGCCCGGAAGGCGAGGGCGAGCCCGCGCCGCTGGGCTTCGCCGACACCAAGTAACCCGAGAGGAGATGCCCATGCCAGCCGGCAAGCTTATCGATATGTACGCGGTGCAGGTGTTCGTTGCCGTGACCGAGGAGGGCAGCATGTCGGGGGCGGCAAGCCGCATGGGGATTTCCCAGTCGGGGTGTCGCAGATGGTTCGGCAACTGGAGGACGATCTCGGCGTGATCCTGGTCGATCGCACCACCCGGCCGCTGACCCTGACGCCGTTCGGCCTGGCCTTGCGCAACCGCGGCGCGATCCTTAGCGAGGAGCTGTGCAACCTCAAGGCACAGGTGCTCGACGCCGGGCGCGGGGTCAAGCCCGACCTGCGCATCGGCCTGGTGGACTCCTTCGCCGCCACCTGCGGTTCGGCCTTTACCCGGCAGATGCTGGGAAGGGTCGCGCAACTGTCGGTACGCACCGGCCTCAGCCCGCAACAGGGCGAGTCGCTGCTGCGCCGTGACCTCGACCTGATCATCACCAGCGATCCGCTGATGGACGCCAACGACGTGGTGCGCTACCGGTTGTTCACCGAGCGCTACTTCGTCATCACCCCGAAGGCACTGGACAAACCGCTGCAGAGTCTCGACGACCTGCGCGCCCTGGCCAACGTGCTGCCGGTGGTGCGCTTCAACCGCCTGTCCCAGGTGGGCCTGCAGATCGAACGGCATATGCGTGGGCTCGGCGTGCGCATGCCCAACCGCCTGGAACTGGACAACGCCGACGCCCTGACCGCCATGGTCGCCGATGGCATCGGCTGGGCCGTGACCAGCCCCATGTGTTTCCTCCAGGCCTGCACCTGGGTGGAAAACGTCACCGCCCACCTGGTGCCGCAATTGAGCCTGGAGCGCTCGCTGTACCTGGTGGCCCGTCGCAACGAATACAGCGCCTTCTTCGCCGATGCCTGCGAGACGGCGCGCAACGTAATCCTGGACACCTTCCTGCCGCGGCTGAGCGCCTTGGGCAAAGGTGTCGAAACACTGGTAACCATCGATGAGGAAGATTCCCGTGAGTATTTTTGAAAGCGTCGGCGAGCGGATCGAGCAAGACTACGTCGGCGAAGTACGGATCCCCGCTGGCAAGCTGTACGGCGTCAACACCGTGCGCGGCTTCGACAATCTCAGCGTTTCGCCGCTGAGCATTGCTCACTACCCGGCGTTCCGCGATGCCTTTGCCCAATGCAAATGGGCCGCCGCCCTGGCCAACCTGGACTGCGGGGTGATTTCCCCGGAGCAGAGCGAGGCCATCGTCCTCGCCTGCCAGGACATCATCGCCGGCAACTGCGATGATTCGCTGATCGTCGACCTGCTGGAAGGCTCCGGCGGTACCTCGACCAACATGAACTTCAACGAGGTGGTGGCCAACCGCGCCCAGCTGTTCATGGGTCACGCCGCGGGCCGCTATGACATCGTCCATCCCAACGACCAGGTCAATGCCTCGCAATCGACCAACGATGTCTACCCGGCGGCCTTGAAGATCGCTACTCACACCATGCTCGGAGGCCTGATCGACGAGGTCCGCCAGCTTGCCGCGCAGTTCGACGCCAAGGCCGTCCAGTTCGCCGACGTACTCCACCTTGGCCGTACCTGCCTGCAGGATGCCCAGCCGATGCGCCTGGGGCAGTTGTTCTCCGGCTACGCTTCGCTCACCCATCGCCTGGCCGAAGAGCTGGTCGCGGTGCGGGCCAAGCTGCATACCCTGCCATTGGGCGGTACCGCCATCGGTACCGGCTTCGGCGCCCCGGCCGCCTATCGAGGTGCAGTGTATCGCCATCTGGGCGAGGTCACCGGCGTGGCTTACCGGGCCCCGGAAAACGCCTTCGATGCCATGCAGAACATGGACGTGTTCTCCCGCGTTTCCGCCGAGCTGCGCACCTGCGCGGCGGCCCTGGCGAAGATCGCCGGCGACCTGACCAAGCTGTCTTCCGGCCCGGTCGGCGGAGTCGGGGAACTGAAGCTGCCGGAAGCCCAGGCCGGCTCCTCGATCATGCCGGGCAAGGTCAACCCGGTACTGCCGATGGCCATGATCCAGCTCAGCTTCGCGGTGATCGGCAACGACGTCGCCGTGGCCCAGGCGGTGCAGGCCGGCGAACTGGAGATCAACCATTTCGAGCCGGTGGTGGCCTCGCGGGTGTTCGACAGCATCACCTTGCTTACCCAGGGGATCCAGCGCTTTCGCGAAAAATGCATCGCCGGTATCCAGGCCGATGAGGCGCGCAACCTGGCCCATCTCACCGACTCCATGGCCGTCGCCACCGCGCTGGTACCGCGCCTGGGCTATGCCAAGGTCAGCAAGCTGGCGCGGCAGTCGGTCAATGAGGGACGCTCGTTGCTGGCGATCATGGCCGAGAGCGGAGTGATGGGCGAAGCCGAGGCCATGGCGGCGATCGAGAAGGCATCGCGGCCGGTGTTTGAAAGCTGAACGCGGAGGTTCTGCTTGGAAGGCGTTTTGCCGGGCACCGCTGATGCGGTGCTTTTTTTCCCCCGGGCATTTCCAGGTTGGCTGCGAGCCTCTCCAACCTGCTTTTTCAGCCTTCCCCACTCCTTTGGGTAGTTACCTCCCGCGCGCCGATTGAATCAAATCCTTACCGACCCCGGAGCATTCCGGACGGTGTTTCTCCGGGGCGCCTTGCAGGCCTTATTGCCACGAGAAAAGGAGGATTCATGGCCATCAGCATGTTCATTACCGCGGCTCCGGTTGGTGCCGTACCCCGCTTCGTATCCTCTGTCGAACCGAAGTTCCTTGCCGACTCCAGCCTCGACGATGCCCGCGGCTTGTCCACGCAGGCACTCACCGATGCCGGCTGGGAAGCCATCGGGCCCGGCGGTTTGCTCCTGAGCCCGGCAGCCAGCAACAGTGCCACAGTGCCCTTCGCCTGGATCCGGCAACTGGGCTCGCGCCAACTGCAACAGGATATCGTCCAGGTCCTGACCGGTTCGGGCTGGACGGCCGACGACTCCGAGGCGCTGACCCAGACCGACCCGGCTCAATTGCCGTTTCTGCCACCGGCCCTGATCCGGGCCATCGAGGCTGACCACTGCGAATTGCTGACGGCGCTGGCCGGGCGCGGCTGGCACCGTGTCGGCAGTGGCTGGTGGAATCCGTTGCGCGCGGCGTCGCCGTATGTGCCGGTGACCCCAGGGGCGATCATCGATGCCGCCCATGAAGCGGTAATCGAGGGCGCGGCCATCGTTCACCTGCATACTCGCGACTTGTCCGACTTCCGGCAACTGCCTATAGGGTCGACGGCCGATACCCTTGCCAGCGGTAGGCAACGCAACCTGATCGATGCGCAGCAATACGACGAAATCGTCTGTACGCTGCATAAACAGGTGCCAGCCGCGGTGCTCAACCTGTCCACCAGCGTGCGCGGCGGCAGCGACTACGACAGCCCGCTGCGCCGCGAACACCTGCGCGACTATGGCGCCGCGCAACGGGGCGCGGAGATGGCCTCGCTGAGCCCTGGCCCGGTGATCTTCCAGGCCGGTGGCAGCTACGACAACACGCCAGGGTTCCTCGACGCGCAATTGCGCCATTTCGCCACGGCGGGAGTCAGGCCGGAGATCGAGGTGTTCAATCACGGCATCCTCGACAGCGCCCTCGGCGATTACGCGCCGCGCCTGCGCGAAACCGGCGAGCCGGTGTTGTTCATGCTGGTGGCTGGGGTCGATCAGTACCGGCGTGCCGTCGATGGCAGCCTGCACGACGACTCGCTGATTCCCGCTGCGGTGCGAAAGTCCGTCATTACCCAGGTGATCGACGGCAGCCCGGCGGCGCTGGCGCAGGCTATTGCCAGTACTGTGGAGTACCTGAGACCGCTGGTCCGGCGAATTCGCCAACAGCTGCCGGGTGCGCAGATTTCTGCCCTGCTGCCGGGGCCGCTGTTGCGCATCCTGCCCGAGGTGGCCGTGCATCTTGGGCTGGATGGTGTACGGGTCGGTCTGGAAGACGCGCTCACTGTGCCCGATGAACAGGTACCCGGCGGGGTGCGCAAGGCAACCACTGCCGAGCAGGTGCGTTATGCACGGCGGCGGCTAGAAGCCTTGGGCGTACAGGTGCTGACGGCGGAACAGACTCGCGAGCGCCTGCACATGCCCTTGCGCGAGGTGGCGCTGTTCCGCACCGTGGCTGCGGCCCTCAAGCCGTTCGCCAGCAGTGCGCCGCCCAACGCTCCGCGGGTCCTGGCAGAGCAAGTCCTGGAAGCGTTGACGCCTTTTCGCCAGGACTATCTGGCGCGCGAGCGGCGGTTGCTCGACGCCCTCGATGTACACCTCGCTGGCCAGGCAGTACCGCCATCCGACTGGCTTGGCGAACTAGCCGTGCGGGCCATCGCCGACGCTGGCCTGCATGTGCGCTATTTCATTGAGGAGCGCGACCGTTATCCCCGGCCGCTGGCCAATTTCGGCAAGCGGCTCTATGCATTGCAGGCCATCAATTTCGTCCGCGAACTGCTGGTCGAGGCGGGTCGTCCGACCCTGGCCTGGGACGAGGCCCTGGCGACCCTGGCCGCCAGCGATGGCCTGCCGCCCGACAGCTATCAGGTCGAGCGCAGCCAGTTCAAGGGCGCGGATCTGCGCCTGCTCGAATACTTGGCCTCGATCCCTTGCCGCTACAACCGCTCGCGCACCCTGGCGGTGAATACCGAACTGCGTTTCGACGCCGACTACAGCAGCACCATGGCAATTCTGTTCGAGACCATCCATGAGCATTTCAGTGCCTTGCGCCGGCGTGCCGGCAGCGATGTCGAGGCCAAGCAGGCTGGCACCCGGCTGTACCGGGTGCGTACGGTCGAGGTCGAGGAGGTCGAGCAGGGGCGCTTGCCCGCCGAGCTGGAGCAGCATGCCTGGGTCGTGCTGCCGAGCACGCCGACCACCAACTATCCCGAGGGCATTGCCTTGGGCAAGGGGCTGACCGCGACCTTCGGGCGCTTTCTCGCCGAGGTCGCCGGGCGCCCGGTCGGTGTGGCCGGGCTGATCCACTCCGGCATCGACGGCCAGGGCAATGCGGTAGTCGAGGCGACCATGCTGCACAATCGCTTTGCCCTCAATACTCCCTGGCATGAGCAGATCATTGGCCACAGCGCCGGGCTGATCTACGACCAACTCCTGCTGCCGCGCATCGTCGAGCATAGCCAGCACCTGGCCCGTGATGCCAGCGGTGCGGTGCGGCGCGACAGCACCGGCTTGCCCTTGCTGGACGATGGCCGGATAGCCAAGCGCCTGTCATTCCAGGGCATCGACGACCTGCCGCGTCTGCACCTGCTGGCTCATAGCTCCGGTATTTCCACCCTTCAGCAACTGGACAACGCCTTGCGCCGCGACATGCAGGCCCTGGGCTATTCGGCTATCGAGCAGGAGGAGATCTTCAACCGGGCAGTGGGAATCTCCTTCGGCTCGGCCAGCGATATCAACCTCGAACTGCCGGGAACGCCGGTGGTGGACATCACCGCGTACAACGATATCCGCAGCCTGGCCGGTACCACCACGGCGGATTACCTGCCGAAAACCGATGCCGAACGGGATGCCACGGTCTACCGCCTGCATGCCGGCCTTGGCGGCGCTCATCGCTATTGCCATGGTCGCTGGGTGCATTACCGCAAGGGGCCGGCACGCCGGGTGTTGCGCCTGAAGGGGGTCGTGCTGCGGGAGGACCCGGTACGCCTGCACGACGGCCACTCGATCCGACGCTATCTGGAGGGTGCGCCGACATCGCTGATCGAACTGATCCAGAGCTTTCTCGGGGCGCCCGGCAATATCCGCGCCGACATGATCATGCGCGAATTCCATGGCGCCTGCCGTAGCGGCGCCTGAGGCGCGCAGACCCAACAGGGAGTTTGATATGAACATCGCACTCATCGGCGGCGGTTGCAGCGCCGTACTGATTTGCAAGGCGCTGGCCGCCCAGGCTGACCAACTCGCAGGTAGCGAAGTGGTCATCTACGAGCAGAGCGGCCGTTTTGGCCCGGGTATTCCCTATGGCCAGGACAGCACCATCGAGGACTTCATCCTCAACATGGCCAGCTTCACCTTGGGCACCGAACCCGATGTGCCCGACGGTTTCGCTCGCTGGCTGCAGCGCCAGCCCGGGCAGTTGGCGGAGCAGCGCGCCGGCTACGTCGGCCGGCGCCTGATGGGCCAGTACCTGATGGAGGAGTTGGCGGCCGCCAGCAGGGTTCTGGCGCGGCACGGTGTACGGGTCAGGACGCAGGCCGAGACGGTGCACGGCATCGATAGGATCGGCGAGGTTTACCGGGTACGCAGCGACGCGAGCCAGGCAGCGTTCGGCAAAGTGATCCTGGCGGTTGGCCATGTGCCCAAGCGTGACCACTTCGCCGAGGTGCCGGGCTGTTTCAGCAACCCCTATCACGATCTCGAACGTCTGAAGGCTAGCATCCGGCCGGGAGCCCATGTCGGCATCCTTGGTTCCAAGCTGACCGCCATCGACATGGCCTTGCTCGCCGACCGGCTGGGGGCAGGGCATATCTCCCTGTATTCCAATTCTGGCCGGCTGCCCTTGGTGCGCGGGGTGGTCGACGAGCAGCAGGCCGAGGCGCCACCGGGCGAGCCGCGGGTCAGCAGCCTGGCGGGTTTCCTCGCCTGGTTCCGCCAGGCGCGGAACTGGGCGGGCGAATACCCGGGGCTGCTGGCACCGATGGCGCCGTTGCAACGGTTGCGGGCGGAGATCGCCAGTGCCGGGCAGCGGCGTGACTGGCAGATCGCGCTGGATGCCACCAAGGGAATGATCGACGGGTTCTGGACGCGCCTGGACAGCAGCGAGAAGCGCCGGTTCTTCCGCAAGTACCAAGGCTTGTGGATGAGTTACCGGCACCCGATGCCGTTGCATAACGCGCGCCGTATCGAAACGTTGCTGGCCGAGGGGCGCCTGAGTATCCATCGCGGCTACCGGTCCACGCGGATCGCGGCGGACGGGCGGATTCTGGTCGACCTGGGTGAACAGACCCTGAGTCCAGACTGCGCTATCGATGCCACCGGCTTTTCCGGCAACCTGGCGCGCCTGGCGTCGCCCCTGATCGAGCAACTACTCGATGCCGGGATCGTCCGCCAGCATCGCCATGGCGGCATTGCGGTGGCGCCCGAGACCCATGAGGTCGAGGGCCAGCATGGGTTTTACGCGATCGGGCCGCTGACCCAGGGCAGCCTGTTCTACGTGTCGGCCATCGAGCGCCTGGTGGTCCATGCGCGGGAGATCGTCGGCCATCTGCTGGAGGCGCAAGCGCGGCAGGCGCGGCTAGTCGAAGGAGGGCTCAGGGCAGGCAGCCAAGCGTGAGGGCCAGGGCTACTGCCGCGGTCATGTTCCGTGCACCTAGTTTGAGCAGGGTGTTGCGGACATGAAACTTGACCGTGTTGATCGAGATGCCGAGGGATCTGGCGATTTCCTTGGCGGTCTTGCCGGCAGCCACTTCGCCCAGGACTTCACGTTCCCGTGCGGTCAGGGGGGCGGGTGGCGCCGGGTTCATCGAGGGGGAGATCATGCTCCGCTGCGCGGAGGCATTCCAGTGCAGGTGCTCGCCGTCCATGAGGTGTTCTGCTCCATGTGGGTTCCTGTGGGCATGCCTTGCCGCCCCTTGCGGCAGAGGGAGATGCGAAGGCGTGGGCAGGCCAGGCGCGCGACGACGCCTGGCGCCGGGATCAGGCCAGCAGGTTGGGCAGTGAAGAACTCAGCAGGGCGATGCCGGAGGCGGTCAGCAGGCTCAGCACCACCTGGCGGAAGCGCACGTCGCTGATGCCGAAGTAGAGGCGGGTCCCGAGGAAGGTCGGGATCAGCATGGCCGGGGCGACGATGGCGAACATCGGCCACATGTCGCGGGTAACGATGCCCGAGCCCAGGTAGGTGGCCATGGTCACCAGCAGCATCGACAGGTTGAAGTTCTGGATTATCGAGCGTTGTGTATCTCGATCATAACCGCGCAGGGTGCACCAGAGGGTCGGCAGGGTGCCGGTGAAGCCGCCCAGGCCGCCCATGATCCCGCCCGCAAAGCCGACCCCGCCGTTGGCCACCCGGCCGCCGAAGGCAATCACTGGCAGGTGCTTGGACATCAGCATGATCGGGCACCACAGTACCAGCAGGGTGCCGAGAATTGCCTTGAACCAGTCCATGTTCAGTTGCGGCAGCAGCGCTACACCAAGGGGAATGCCGAGTAGGCCGCCGAGGACGAAAGGTGCCAGTTGCCTGATATCAAAGCCACGGCGTACCGAAATGGCCGCGACCAATTGCCCCAGCAAGGCACCGAATACCGCCAGGGTTGCCGCCAGCTTGGGGTCCAGCACCCAGGCCCAGAACGACATGGCCACCAGGCCGAAGGCAAACCCGGAAAGCCCCTGCACGAATCCGGCGACCACGGCACCGAGGGCGACAACCAGATAAATCGAATCCATTCCTTGCTCTCCTGAGTAATTGCACCAATAAGGTGCGTTTCCTGGCTCCATTATGGTGTGGCTGCGCACAAAGGGGGAAATTCGAACTTGTGATCAGCTCATACCAAAAAACTTATCCGCACGCCCCGAAATAGACGCGCTTGCCGGATTCACTGGGTGGTCAGGGCGATTTCCTGGGCGGCGATCTTCAGCGCCGTGGCGAAAAGCTGCTGTTCCTCGTACTGTGCTCCGCTGACGCGCTGGAACAGGCTTACCGGGGGAAGGGTCCAGCCGAAGCGATGGCGCAGGATCGCCACCCCGGCGATGCGTGCCAGCTCCTCGGCGACGTCGGCGGGCACGATGGACACCGCCGATTCGTTGGCCGCCACCAGTTCGCCGATCACTTTCGCCGACAGGCTCTCGACGATCGGCACGGGTGGCGTAACCCCGGCGCGCATGAAGAAGTCGGTGATCTGTTCGCGCATCGGCGTCTGCCGGGCGCCAAGTACCCAGTCCAGTTCAGCCAGGGCATGCCAGCGCAGTGGCTTGTCGGCCAGACGCGTGGCCAGCTGGCGATGGGAGATCAGGCGCGGCTCCTGCTGGTAGAGCACATCGTGGCGCAGCTCGGTCATGTCCAGTACCGCCGACGCGCGGCCGATCACGCAATCGAGCTCGTGATTACGCAGGCGTTCAAGCAGGTGGTCGCTGGTGTCTTCCTGCAGGGTGACGGTGATTCGCCGGCCATGGGGACGGGTGCGGTTGATCGCCATGGCCAACAGGCGACCCGGCAGGAAGGGAATCACCCCGACCTGCAAGTGGGTCGCACGGCCCTGGTTGAGCGCCTCGATATCCCGGGCCCAATGGCCGAGGTCGGCAATCATCGCCTGGGCCCGGGCCAGCACCAGCCGGCCCAGCTCGGTGGGCAGCATGCCGCGCGGGGAGCGTTCGAACAGCGGGCCGCCAAACAGCAGCTCCAGGTCGGCGAGCATCTGGGTCACGGCGGGCTGGCTGGTCGCCATGTGCTGGGCGACCTGAGTCAGTGAACGGTGTTCTTCGATCGCCTGGAGGATCAACAGGTGACGCATGCGCAGGCGCTGCGCAAGTTTCTGCGAAAGCGTGGTTTCGACCACGGTGGAAGGTGGGGTTCTGCTCATTGCAAGGCTCTTATTACTTATTACTTATGGGTTTTTATCGGATGTATTGGATTTCCTTATGTTAGCGATAGTTCGCGCATTGGCAGCCGTCGCAAGCAGAATGATGGCTGAAGGCGCGATTAGTCGATGATGGTCAGCGCGCGAAAGCCAGGAGCCAGTTTCAGGATTTCAGGAGTGGATATTGGGAGTGACGGTGATCATCGGGCCTCGCCCGGTAGCGGGCTGGAGGAGGGCGAGAGCTTTCGCGACCCTGATGAAGGTGGTCATGGGCTATGGGCGTGTGGCGGATGCCAGGTGGATTCGTTGGTGATCGTTCAGGCCTCATCGCTGGCAAGCCAGCTCCCACGGGGTTCAGCGGCACCGCGGCCCCTGTGGGAGCTGGCTTGCCAGCGATGAGGCCCTTCAGGTCGCCGCCATCCTCAGGGTCTTGACCAGCAACCCCTGCAACCGGTCCACCGGCTGCGAGCCCTGCGATGCGCGGCTGCGATACACCGCCACTTCCATCGGCTCCAGCGGCCCCAGCCCATGTTCGGCGCCCAGGATCTCCAGGTGCTCCGGCACACTGCAACGGGTCAGCACCGCCACCGCCAGGCCACTTTCCACCGCGGCGATCTGCCCGGCCAGGCTCGAGCTGTTGTACACCACCCGGTAATCCCGCCCCTGCAATGCCAGCGAGTTGATCGCACAACGCCGTGCCAGGCTGGTGCTTTCGTAGGTGGCGATGGGTAGCGGGTCGCGACGCCAGATGTCGAACTGCGGCGAGCCAACCCAAACCATCGGCTCGTGGAACAGCAGGGTCCCGCGCCGAGGGTGGTCGCGGGAGATCAGCGCCAGGTCCAGGTCGCCCTGTTCGATGCGCGGGATCAGCAAGGTCGATTGCTCGCAGTCCAGCTCGATCTGTACCGCGCCATAACGCAGGGCGAAACGCTTGAGCACCGGGGTCAGGTAGCGCGCGGCGTAGTCGTCCGGTACGCCGAGACGCACCCGCCCGGTCAGTTCGGCGCCGTGGAATGTCTGCTGTGCATCGCTGTGCAGGTCGAGGATGCGCCGGGCGTAACCCAGCAGCACCTGGCCATCCGGGGTGAGCTGCTGCTGCCGTGCATCGCGCACCAGCAACTGCCGGCCCACGGCAGCTTCGAGCTTCTTCAACTGCATGCTCACCGCCGATTGCGAACGATGGACTTCCGGCGCGGCATTGGACAGCGAGCCGGTATCGACCACCGCCACGAAGCATTTCAGCCAGTCGATTTGCAGATCCTGCATGAGTATGTACTCCGTTGCATTCGATAAGCGAATGGATTGATCGCGTAATATGCGCTTTTCGCAATGACGTGTCTGCCGGATAGTGGCCGGCGTCCGTACACGCACGATTGAAAAACAGGAGAGTGTTTGTGTTATCGGTAGTCAAAGGCTCCACGCAGCTGGGGTACAACGAGATCCGTGACGGCTTCCGGCTGTTGTTGCCGATCTCCCTGTTCGTGGTGGTGTTCGGCCTGGCCTTCGGCCTCGCCGCTGCCCAGGTCGGCCTCGACCAAAGCACCATCCTGTGGATGAGCACCCTGGTCTTCGCCGGTGCCTCGCAGTTCGCCGCCCTTGACCTGTGGGGCGCCCAGGTGCCGCTGGTGCCGTTGATCGTCACCGTGTTCGCCATCAATGCCCGCCACCTGCTGATGGGCGCGACCCTGTATCCCTGGCTGCGCGAGCTGCCGGTCGCGCGGCGCTACGGGATCATGCTGGTGGTTTCAGACGCCAACTGGGCGATGTCGATGCAGGCGCTGTCCGCCGGCAAGCCGGGGCTCGGCATCCTCTTTGGTGGCGGCCTGGCGCTGTGGTCGACCTGGATCCTCGGCACCTGGCTCGGCCTGTACTTCGGCAACCTGGTCGCCGACCCGGTGAGCTGGGGCCTGGACATGGTCATGGGCTGCTTCCTGCTGTCCATGGTGGTGGGCGGCAAGAAAGACCTGCGCATGCTGCTGATCTGGGGCGTGGCCGCCGGCTCGGCACTGCTCGCCTACCGCTACCTGCCGGAAAACAGCCACGTGGTGGTCGGCGCCCTGGCCGGCGGAATCGTCGGTGCGATCTGGATGGAGAAGCACAAATGACTATCGAAACCGCGGGCCATGGCCCGCTGATCCTGGTCCTGATCATGGCCGTCGTGACCCTGGCCACCCGCTGGGGCGGGGTCTTCGTGATGTCCTTCGTACCGATCAGCTACCGCGTGCAGCAATTCATCGGCGCCATGTCCGGCTCGGTGCTGGTAGCGGTGCTTACGCCCCTGGCGGTGAGCGGCGACAACGGTGCCCGGCTAGCCCTGGCGAGCACCGCGGTGGTCATGCTGCTGGTGAAGAAACCACTGCCGGCGATTGCTGCGGGGATTGCCGCTGCCGCCGTATTCCGCCACCTTTGAACCGTCCGGCGACCTTATGCGAAGGCGCTGGATTTCCGCCAGCGGCCTATTACGCTTAAACCTGCGTGCAACGCGAGGCCGTCCGCCTGTTCCCCCAGGCCCGGCGCAGTCCGTGATCCGATGTCATCAGCCTTTTGAATGGCCAGAGTGCGTATGGATTTATCAGCGGGATGCTCCGGCCTACAAGAACAATACGGAGAACGTTATGGCGGTCACTTACGGCACTTCAACGCCCACGCCGGGCAGCACGTCCGGCAAAGGCATCACCCAGGACGAGCGCAAGGTGATCTTCGCCTCGTCGCTGGGCACGGTCTTCGAATGGTATGACTTCTACCTGTACGGCTCCCTGGCGGCGATCATCGCCAAGCACTTCTTTGCCGGGGTCAATGAAACCACCGCGTTCATCTTCGCCTTGCTGGCCTTCGCCGCCGGCTTTGCGGTGCGCCCGTTCGGTGCCATCGTGTTCGGCCGCCTGGGCGACATGATCGGGCGCAAGCACACCTTCCTCATCACCATCATCATCATGGGCGTGTCCACCGCCATTGTCGGCCTGCTGCCCAGCTACGCCGCCATCGGGGTGGCGGCGCCGATCATCCTTATCACCCTGCGCCTGTTGCAGGGCCTGGCCCTGGGCGGCGAATACGGCGGCGCGGCGACCTACGTGGCGGAACATGCGCCACCCGGCAAGCGCGGCTTCTTCACCTCGTGGATCCAGACCACCGCGACCCTCGGCCTGTTCCTCTCGTTGCTGGTGATCCTCGCCTGCCGCACTGCCCTGGGCACCGAAGCCTTCGAGGCATGGGGCTGGCGGATTCCGTTCCTGCTGTCGATCCTGCTGCTGGCGGTGTCGGTGTATATCCGCCTGCAACTGCATGAGTCGCCGGTGTTCAACCGGATGAAGGCCGAAGGCAAGGCGTCCAAGGCGCCGCTGACCGAATCCTTCGCCCGCTGGGACAACCTCAAGGTGGTGATCATGTCGCTGCTCGGCGGCACCGCCGGTCAGGCGGTGGTCTGGTACACCGGGCAGTTCTATGCGCTGTTCTTCCTGCTGCAGACCCTGAAGATCGACCCGCAGACCGCCAACCTGCTGATCGCAGGTTCCTTGCTGATCGGTACACCGTTCTTCGTGATCTTCGGCAGCCTGTCCGACCGTATCGGCCGCAAGAAAATCATCATGGCCGGGTGCATCCTGGCCGCGTTGACCTACTTCCCGATCTTCAAGGGCCTTACCGAGTTCGGCAACCCGGATATCTACACGGCGCAGCAGCAGAATCCGGTGACGGTGATCGCTGATCCTGCGCAGTGCTCGTTCCAGTTCGACCCGGTGGGCAAGGCGCGCTTCACCAGTTCCTGTGACGTGGCCAAGAGCCTGCTGGCGAAACGGGCGATCCCCTATCAGAACGAGGTAGGCGAGCCGGGTGCGGTGGCGCAGATCCGCATCGGCAGCAAGATGATGCCGAGCTTCGAAGGCAGCAGCCTGCCGGCGGCAGAATTCAAGGCCGCCAACGACGGCTTCACCGCATCCCTGGGCGCTGCGCTGAAGGAAGCCGGCTACCCGGAAAAAGCCGACCCGGCCAAGACCAACTATCCGATGGTGCTGCTGCTCCTGACCATCCTGGTGATCTACGTGACCATGGTCTACGGCCCGATCGCCGCCTGGCTGGTGGAGCTGTTCCCGGCGCGGATCCGCTACACCTCGATGTCGTTGCCGTACCACATCGGCAACGGCTGGTTCGGCGGTTTCCTGCCGACGGTGGCCTTCGCCATGGTCGCGGCGACCGGTGACATCTACTACGGGCTCTGGTACCCGATCGTCATCGCGGTGATGACTGCGGTGCTGGGGATCTTCTTCATGCCCGAGACCAAGGATCGGGATATCAGTCATACCTGATGTGTTTTTGAGGGCCTCATCGCTGGCAAGCCAGCTCCCACAGGTTCAGCGGTGCACGCGATCCCTGTGGGAGCTGGCTTGCCAGCGATGAGGCCCTCAAAAACTATACCTGTTCCTTCAACCACAACTGATCAAACCGCCACGTCGGAAACAGCGTCCTCTCTGCCGCCGCCCCACCCACCCGCTGCGCGAAACCGTCCACCAGGTTCGCATAGCCCCACACCAGCATCCCGCCACGCTCGTACTGGATCCGCTGCGCTTCATGCACCAGCGGTTTGCGTTTTTCCACGTCCGGTTCGGCCAGGGCCTGAAGGAACAGCTCGGAAAACCGTGGATCGTCGAAGTGGGTCTTGTTCGCCACCGATACCGGGGCGTCAGCATGCAGGGCGCAGGTGAGGAAGGGCGCGCCGATGCTGCCGCCGGTGCTGAAGGTCCATTCGGTGTGCTGCGGCCCGTTGAAGGTGGCGGCATCCACCTGGCGCACATTGATCCGCACCCCGGCCTTGCGCGCCTGTTCGGCATACACCAGCGCCGACGACAGCGCCACGCCGTCCTGGACGGTGACCAGGTCCAGCTCCAGGTTTTCCTGCCCGGCTTCGCGCAGCAGGGTCCGGGCCTTGTCCAGCTCCTGGCGACGTGGGGAATGCTGTGGTCGAAGGTCGGGTCGTTGGGTGCATACAGGTCGTTGGCCGGCCGCCCCTGGCCATTGAGCACCCGCGCCACCAGCTCCTCGCGGTTCGCCAGCAGGCGGAACGCCTGGCGTACCCGAGGGTCGTCGAACGGCGCTTTTCGGGTATTCATGTCGAAGCCCAGCCAGTTGCCGGTGACCGATGTCAGCACCTGCAACCGTGGATCGTTTTCGATCAGACGCAGGTGCTCGGCGGCCAGGGCGTTGGCCATGTCCAGCTGGCCGGCCTTGAGCGCGGCCAGACGCGAGGTCTGGTCCTTGAAGCCGATGATTTCCAGCTCGTCGGCGTAGGGCCGGCCGGACTTGAAGTAGTTCTCGAAGCGGGTGAACAGCGAGCGCTGGCCGGCGGAGAAACTCTTGAACTTGTACGGCCCGGCGCCCACCGGGTTGGTCACCGGGTGATAGTCCACCGGCACGATGCCGCCGAAATTCACCCAGGTTTCCGGAAGCGGGACGAAGCCGGCGCCGTCCTTGAAGCGCACGCGCAGGGTTCGTTCATCGAGCTTCTTCAGGTTGTCGCGGTCGATCCAGTGCAGCAGCGCGGCGTAGGGCGAGGCCAGTTGCGGGTCGGTGAGGCGGCGGATGGAGAACAGCAGGTCTTCGGAATCGATGGTCTTGCCGTGGTGGAACTCCAGGTCCTTGTGCAGGCGCAGGGTCCACACCTTGCCGTCCGGGCTGACCTCGGCCTCTTCGGCCAGGGCCAGGCGCGGCAGCATGTTCTCGTCCCATTCCCACAGTTTGCTGTACAGGGCGAAGCCGCGAATGATCCCGCTGCCGACCGGCTTGTGGGCATCGAGGTTGCCGGCCTGGTTGCCGTCGAGGATGCCCAGGCGCAGGCGTCCGCCGTAGCGTGGACCCTGGTCGGCCGCGTGGCTGCCGGGCTGGCTGTCGTCGCCGCAACCGGCCAACAGGCTGCCGCCGAGGGCCAGGCCGCCAAGGGCGAGGCTGTTGCCGAGGAAGCGGCGGCGGGTGAAAGGAGGGTGGGACGTCATGGTGCGGACCTGTGATTGCTGTGTGGGGCAGGGCAGAGCAGGTTTCGCGCCAGTTGGCTGGAGGGCCCGGGTTTGCTGGGGTTGGGACAGGTGGGTGGTGGTTTAGGAGCAGTGGGGTGTTGCTGGGGCAGCAGGGGTTCAGCAGGTCGGGTTGAGTTGCTTTCGCGGGCCTCATCGCTGGCAAGCCAGCTCCCACAGTGTCCCTGTGGGAGCTGGCTTGCCAGCGATAGGGTCCGAAAGAGCGACAACAATCTCCATCCCCGACATTGCGCCAATGGACAACCCCATCCCCGGCTCCTTATCCTCCCCGCCACTACATGAACAACAATTACAAAGCCCATGGATGTCGAATTCCCCGCTGCTGCGCTGTGGCGCCGGTTTGCCCGGCCGCGGCGCAGCCTGGTCGCACGCTATACCCTGCTGTCCACGCTGGTGATGAGCGTGGCGCTGATCGCCCTGGCCGTGCTCTATGAACAACTGGCCAAGGACCTGCTCAACCGCCTGACCGGTGAGCGCCTCGATGCCCAGGCGCTGTCCACGGCCAACCGCGTGTCGTCCTTCCTCGATGAGCGCTTCTATCAGCTCTCGGCCTTGTCCAATCACCCGAACATGCCCGATTTCATCGCCGACCAAAGCCATTCCGTCGGCGATATCGATGCCCTGCTGAAGCTGGAAAGCGAGCTGCCGTTTCTCTACGGCGTGCTGTTCTTCAGCGACGACGAACGCCTGCTCAAGGTTTTGCCCGGCCCGGCGGCCTCGGGGCGCCGTACTGGAGCAACGAGGACTGGTCCCTGGCCGGATTGCCCAGGCAGAAGGTCGGCGATATCGAGGTGATCGGCCCGGCCTTGCCCCAGGCCGGGCGCTCCGGCTGGCTGCTGATCCGCAAGACCATCCGCAACGGACGCACCGATCACCGGGTCAGCATCGGCCTGCACCTGCGTCTGGCCTCGTTGACCGAACTGCTCACCAGCGCCGGCCTGAGCGGGGTGGTGACGCCTTTGCTGCGCGTGCCCGGCGGCGCCTTTATCGATGCCACCGGTCGCCAGGTCGCGGCCCCCGACGACCTGCGCGAAGGCCCGCTGATCCTGCCCGGCTGGCAGGTGGTGTTCAGCGTGCAGCCCGAAGCCATCCTCAAGCCGCTGGACGATGCTCGCTGGTGGTTGTACCTGGCCGCCGTCGGTTTCATCGCGTTCATCCTGGTGGTGTTCTTCACCCTGTCACGGCAGTTGCGGGCACGGGTGGGCACGCTGGTCGAGGGTGCCCACCAGCTGTCCATGGGCGACCTCGGCTACCGCCTGCCGGAACAGTCGAGCAATGACGAGATCGGCCGGGTGACTCGCGCCTTCAACGTCATGGCCGGGCGCCTGGCGGACGTGATGGAGCAGACCGTGCGCTCGGAAAACCTCGCCGTGCTCGGTACCTTCGCCACTGGCGTGGCCCATGAAGTGCGCAACCCCCTGGCGACCATGAAGACCACCGTGCAGGCCCTGCTGCGCCGCGAGCCGGAAAGCGAGCGGCGCCTGCTGTTGAGCGACCTGGGCCAGGAAATCGACCGGCTCTCCCACGTTACCAGCGACTTGCTGGAATACGGCCGTCCCCATCCGGCCAACCCGGAAGTCGTGGAACTGCACAGCCTGTTCGAGCGGGTGAAGCGGCAGATCGCCCCGCAAGCCGAGGCCCGCGCCATCCACTTCGAAGCCGGTTGCGCCGCCGGCGTCCGCCTGTTCGTCGACCCGGACCAGGCCCGGCAGATCCTTCTGAACCTGTGCCTGAACGCGCTGGAGGCCTGTGCTGCCGGCCAGCGCGTCAGCCTTGCCGGCTACCGCCACGGCGAGCGTGTGCTGGTCAGCGTCAGCGACGATGGCTGTGGCATCCCCGTCGATGCCCTGAACCGCGTACGCCAGCCGTTCTTCACCCTGAAGCCCCGGGGCACCGGCCTTGGGCTGAGCATCTGCCAGCAACTGCTTCAAGCCAATGCATCGCGAATGGAGATCGCGAGTACCGCCGGCAAGGGCACCGTGGTGACCCTGGACTTTCCCGCGCCTTGCCCGACCGATTTGAAGTGAGCCTGTGATGTCCGACTTTCATGTACTGATCATCGACGACGAAGAAGCGCTGGTGCGCTCCCTCAGCTACGCCCTGCGCGCCGAGGGTTTCAATGTCGGCGCAGCCGGCAGCGGCGAGGAGGGGCTGGCGCTGCTGGCCGACAGCGCCACGCGCTGCGATATCGTCCTGCTCGACCTCGGCCTGCCGGGCCTGGACGGCATTGCCACCCTCGACGGCCTGCGCAAGCTGCGCCCGACCCTGCCGGTAATCATGATCTCCGCCCATGGCGATACCCGCGCCGCCGTGCAGGCAGTGAAGGGCGGGGCTACGGACTATCTGACCAAGCCCTTCGAACTGGACGACCTGCTGGCCACCATCCAGGCCACCCTGGCCGTGCCGGCGCCGATCGACGCCGATGCGGCCCCAGGCGCTCTGCTCGGCCAGAGCCCGGCCATGCGCGCCTTGCACGGGGCGGTGCTGCGGGTGGCACGCAGTTCGGCGACACGGATCCTCCTGCTTGGCGAATCCGGCACCGGCAAGACCCTGGTCGCCCAGGCCTTGCACGACGCCAGCAACCGCGCCGGCCAGCCGTTTATCGAGGTCAACTGCGCGGCGCTGCCGGAGCAGTTGATCGAGGCCGAGCTGTTCGGTTCCGAGAAGGGCTCCTATACCGGCGCTCACCAGAAGCGTGTCGGCCTGGTGGCCCAGGCGAGCAACGGCACGCTGTTCCTCGACGAGATCGGCGAGCTGCCGCTGGCGTTGCAGGCCAAGCTTTTGCACTTCCTGGAGAACGGCAGCTACCGTGCGGTCGGCGCCAGCCAGGCCAGCAGCGCCGATGTGCGGGTGGTGGCGGCGACCAACCGCGACCTCGCCGATGACGTACGCCAGGGGCGTTTCCGCGAAGACCTGTTCTACCGCCTGAACGTGATCACCATCGATATTCCGGCGCTGCGCGAGCGTGGCGACGACATCCTTCTGCTGGCCCGGCATTTCGCCGAGCGCCAGGCGCGGGAAGAGCAGGGCGCGGCCATCGCGTTCCAGGCCGACGCCGAGGCGGCGCTGCTGCGGCATCGCTGGCCGGGCAATGTCCGTGAATTGAAGAACCTGATCGAGCGCCTGACCATCCTGATGCCCGGCCAGGCCATCGCCGCAGTGCAATTGCCGGAGCTGATGCAGGCCGCCGGGCCCGTGGACGCCAGCCGCTTGCCGATCGAGGATCAATTGCAGCGCGCCGAACGCGAACTGGTGTTCGATGCCCTCAGCCGCAGCGCCGGGCACAAGGGCATGGCTGCCGAGATCCTCGGTATCTCCCGCCACGCCCTCAAGCGTCGCCTGCAACGCCTGGGCATCGAGCGCTTCGATGAGCGGTAACCGCTCAAGCGCTCGCCCGCGCTGAGCGGTTACCGCTCAACGTCTCCCGCCCAACACCGCGCCCTACCGCGCCACGGTGTTCCGAACTCGCCGTGAATCGCCGTGCAAAGCCTTGTTCCAGAGCGCTTGCACGGTTTCTTATGACGCACCGCGCAGAGGCTGGCACAGCCTTTGCGATAACCCTTGCGCTAACCACAAGAGGCGTCCACGAACGCCCCAAGGTACTGACATGCAATCGTCGTTTTCCCGACTGCCATCCCTTATCGCCCTGAGCGTTCTGCTGCTGGGCTTTGCCTGCACGGCCGACGCCGGTCGTGTCGAGTTGGGCGCTGCCGCCACCCAGGCGGACCTGACCCTTGGCTGCCTGTACCCGATGACCGAGCGCGCGGCGATCTATGGCCAGGACAGCATTGCCGGCATCCAGGTGGCCCTGAGCGAGTTGCAAGGCTTGCGCGAAGCCGGCGAGCAGGTACCGCGGATGCGCGTGATCATCGACGACGACCAGTCCAAGGCCTCCTACGGCACCGGCCTGGCCCGCGCCTTCATTCGCAAGGACGGCGTGCAGGTGCTGTGCGGCATGGTCTCCTCGGGGGTAGCGATCGCCGTGAGCCAGTTGGCCCGGGAACAGAAGGTGCTGATGATCGGCACCGATCACGCCTCGTCGCGCATGAGCCTGGAAAACGGCCACCGCTATTACTTCCGGGTGACCAACGACACCTGGACCTCCATGGCCGCCGGCGCCCGCTACCTGAAGGACCTGCAGGCCAGGACCGGCTGGACACGCCTGGCCTTCATCGGCCCCGACTACGAATACGGCCACGTCTCGCGCGACGACCTGCATGAAGCGCTGCGCCAGCAGGGGGTGAAGTTCGACGACGTCACCGAGCTCTGGCCGCGCCTCTACGAGCCGGACTATTCCGCCTATATCGCCGCGCTGGAGCAGGCCAAACCCGACATCATCGTCTCGGCCCTGTGGGGCGGAGATTTCCATGCCTTCGTCAAGCAGGCGGCCGGCACACGCCTGTTCGAGACCTCGCGCCTGGCCAACTTCGATACCGGTGGCAACTACGACTTCCTTGCCTCCCTTGGCGATAAGGCGCCCCCGGGCCTGATCCTGTCCGCCCGGCACCACAACAATTTCCCCGACACAGCGCGCAACCGTGCCTTCGTCGAGCGCTTCCACACCCTGACCGGACGCTTCCCGACCTACGCCGCGCAAGGCGCCTACACCGGGGTCATGATCCTGGCCAGGGCCAGCCAGAAGGCCGCTGGTGCCACCGATACCGAATCCTTGATCCGCGCCCTCGAAGGGCTGGAAATCGCCTTGCCGGAAGATCCGCCCGGCTTTGCCTCGCGCATCGACCCGCTGACCCACCAGATCCAGCAGACCCAGGCGGTCGGTACGCCGGTGCCCAACAACGACTATCCGCCGGCCCGGCTGATGCTCGGAAATTGGCAGCTGTATTCCGCCGAGGAACTGCAACCCGATCCGGCCACGCGTGCCCGGCGTTTGGCCCAACAGATCCGTAACCCCGAGGGGCACGCCCCTTAGCCCGTCCCTTAACCCGTAAAGCCCGCAATGGAAACGCCATGAATAACTACAAGAAACGCCTCCAGCAACACTGCAAGACCCTGCCACTGGCCCTGGCCATCGCTGCCGCCGGCTTCAACGGCGCGGCCGTTGCCGCCGAGAACGGCAAGTTCCGCATCGGCGTGGTGACCTTCCTCTCCGGCCCGGCGGCCGGTCCGTTCGGCGAACCGTCGGCCAACGCTGCCAAGGTGCTGGTGGAGGGCCTGAACCAGGGCAAGCTGCCCGCGCCTTACGACAAGCTCGGCATCAACGGCGCCGAAATCGAGATGGTGATCATCGACGAGGCCGGTGGTGCGGCCAAGCAGGTCGAGGAATTCCGCAACCTCGTACAGCGCCAGAAGGTCGATGCCGTGGTCGGCTACATCTCGTCCGGCGACTGCCTGGCGATCGCGCCAGTGGCCGAGGAGCTGGGCGCCATGACCGTGTTCTACGACTGCGGCACCTCCCAGCTGTTCACCGAAGACAAGACCCCGCAATACGTATTCCGCACCAGCCTCGACGCTGCCGTGGACAACATCGGTGCCGCCCGCTACCTGGCCAAGACCCGCCCGGACGCCGTGCGTATCGGCGGCATCCAGCAGAACTACGCCTGGGGCCAGGACAGCTGGAGCGACTTCACCCTGTCCATGGCCCAGGTCATGCCCAAGAGCCAGGTGGTCGAGTCGCAGATGCCCAAGGTCTTCCAGGGCCAGTACGGTGCGGAAATCTCGGCGCTGTCGGTGAAGCGCCCGGACATCATCCACTCCAGCTTCTGGGGCGGCGACATGGAGGCGCTGGTGCTTCAGGCCAACTCCCGCGGCCTGCTGGAAGATGCCACCGCCGTGCTGACCTGCGGCGAGTCGGCCCTGGAGCGCTACAAGGACCAGGCCCCCAACGGCATGATCATCGGCGGCCGCGGCCCGTTCGGAGCCTTCGCGCCGGATAACGCCCTGAACAACTGGTTCACCCGCCAGTACCAGGCTGCCTACAAATCCTCGCCGACCTACCCGGCAAGCAAGATGGCCCAGGCCATCCTCGGCCTGAAGTTCGCCGCCGAGAACGCCGGTGCCCAAGCCGGCACGGTCCCGGCCCCGCTGGAAATGGCCAAGGCCATGAAGGGCGCCACCTTCGAATCGGTCTCGGGCACCGTGCAGATGGCCCGTGCCGGCGGCCACCAGGCCATGCAAGGCATCGCCTACGGCGAGTACCACTACGACGCCGCCACCAAGAAGGGCAGCGTGCAGAACGTCATCGCCTTCTCTGGCGAATGCGTGACCCCGCCGGACGGCACCACCGCCCACGACTGGATCAAGGCCGGTTTCCCGGGCGCCCAGTGCAATTGAGCGGCACTTCTTGACCTAACCGTGGCGGCCACTTCCCGGCCGCCACGCTTGCCAAAGGCAGGATCGAAATGATGAGTCTTTATGCGGTGCTGATCGACGGCGCCATCTATGCCTCGTGGCTGTTTCTGGTCGCGGCGGGGCTCACCGTCATCTACGGTGTCATGCGCATTCTCAACATGGCCCATGGCAGCTTCTACGCCATCGGTGCCTATGCCGCCGCCTCGCTGGTGGGCTGGTATTTCAACAACGGGATCGGCCCGGTCTGGGTCGGCTACCTGATGATGCTCGGTTGTGCGCTTGCCGCAGGCCTGGTCGTCGGCCTGCTGATCGAGCGCGGGCTGCTGCGCTTCATGTACGGCCGCGACGAAGTGCTGATGGTGATCATCACCTACGCGCTGCTGCTGATCCTCGAAGACGCCATGAAGATGATCTGGGGCGTCAACCCGTACTTCGCCTACCAGCCCTACGCGGAAATGGGCCGCAGCGTGCTGGCCGGGCTCAAGGTGTCCAACTATGACCTGATGCTGGTCGGCGTTTCCCTGGTGCTGGGCCTGTCGCTATGGCTGTGGCTGGAGCGCACTCACCAGGGCAAGGTCCTGCGTGCGGTGATCCATGACCGCGAAGTGGCCCAGGCCATGGGCGTCAACGTGCGCCGGGTATTCACCCTGGTGTTCATCCTCGGCACCGTGCTCGGCACCCTGGCTGGCGCCCTGACCGCCCCGGCGATCTCGGTGGCCCCGGGCATCGGCGTGGAGATCATCGTGTTGGCCTTCGCCGTGGTGGTGATCGGCGGCATGGGCAGCATCGAGGGCGCCGCCCTGGGCGCCTTGCTGGTGGGCCTGAGCCGTGCGGCGGCGGTGCATTACGCACCGCAATTCGAACTGTTCGTTATCTACGGCGTGATGGCGCTGGTCCTGGCGGTGCGTCCGCAGGGCCTGTTCGGCCGCGTGCTGGCGAGGAAAATCTGATGCGTCTTGATCGAACCGAAACGATTCTGCTGGGCGTGGCCGTACTGCTCGCCCTCGGCGGCGTGATCGCACCGCAGTGGCTGGTGTTCCTGCTGACCATGGCCCTGGCCAAGTCCATGGTGGTACAGGGCGTGGTGATGCAGATGCGCGCAGGCCTGGTGACCTTCGGCCAGGGCCTGTACTTCTGCATGGGTGGCTATGCCGTGGGCATGAGCGGGCATTTCCTGGCGCTCAGCGACCTGCCGACCCTGCTGCTGATCGGCGTGGCCGCAGCAGTGGCGCTGGCGATGCTGCTGGGCCTGTTGATGACCCGCTACCGCGAGATCTTCTTCGCCATGCTGTCGCTGGCGTTTTCCATGATCCTCTACGGCATGCTGGTGAAAAGCCCGGCCCTGGGCAGCACCGACGGCTTCAACGTCAAGGCCTGGACCCTGTTCGGCTGGAGCCCGGCAGCGGGGCAGGCGCCCCTGGCGCTGTTCGTCATCATCGTCGCGGCCAGCGCCGTGCTCGCCGTACTTTTGCACCGCTACGGGCGCAGCAGCGCCGGGGCGATGTGCGAGGCGATCCGCGAGAACGAAGTGCGGGTCGAATACCTCGGCCAGTCACCGCGCTGGGTGCTGTACATGAACTATGTCGCCGCTGCCGGGGTATCGGCGCTGGGCGGTGGCTTCATGGCCGTGGCCGCCGGGCACATCGACCCGGAAATGGCCTACTGGATCACTTCCGGCGAGTTCGTCTTCATCGCCTTGCTCGGCGGCACGGCCCATGTGGCGGCGCCGATCATCGCCGCGATCCTGTTCGCCGTGGTGCGTACCTATGCCATCGAGCTGGTGCCCCATAGCTGGCAGATGATCCTCGGCATCACCCTGCTGGCAATCATCGTGTTCCTGCCCAAGGGGCTGTGGAGCCTGTTCAGTGGCCAGGCCCGCCGGGCCAAAGCCGTGGAGGCCAAGGCATGAGCTGCATTCTGGAAACCCGTGGTCTGTACAAGGAATTCGGCGCGGTCACCGCGGCGAAGGATGTCAACGTGCGCATCGCCAAGGGCGAGGTGGTGGGGGTGATCGGCTCCAACGGTGCCGGCAAGACCACCTTCATCAACATGGTCACCGGCTACCTCAAGCCGAGCCGTGGCGAAATCCTCTTCAACCAGCAATCGATCATCGGCCGCACGCCGCGGGCGATCACCCGCGCCGGCATGGCCCGTTCGTTCCAGGTGGCCCAACTGTTCCCGGAACTGACGGTGCTGGACAACCTGCTGATCGCCCTGGCCGCTGCCGAATCGCCGTTCCCGTCGCTGTTGCGGCCGCTGCGCAGCGACGCGCGGATTGCCCGCGCCGAGGCGATCCTTGGCGAGTTCAGCATCCTCGATTGGCGCGACAGCAAGGTCACCGCCGTGCCCCAGGGCGTGCGCAAGCTGATCGACATCGCCATGGCCCTGATCGGCGACCCGCAGATGCTCCTGCTGGACGAACCCACCAGCGGCGTCAGCGCCGAGGAGAAGACCCAACTGATGGACACGGTGATGCAGGTGGTGTCGCGCCACCAGGTCACGGTGCTGTTCGTCGAACACGATATGGACGTGGTGCGCCGCTACGTGTCGCGCATCCTCGCCTTCTACAGCGGTGAGGTGCTGGCCGACGGCCCGCCCGAGGACGTCCTGGCCAATGCCCGGGTCCAGGAGCTGGTCACCGGTGGTCACAAGGCGCACAAGGGAGCACACGCATGAGCCTGGAAATCCGCAACCTCAATGTCTCCATCGAGTCGGTGCCGATCCTGCACAACGTCTCGCTCAACGTCGGCGCCGGGCAGATGGTCGGCCTGATCGGCCATAACGGCGCCGGCAAGACCACCCTGATCCGCACCCTGATGGGCCTGCTCGAGGCCGATTCCGGCTCGATCCGCTTCAACGACAGCGACCTGCGCGCCCAGCCCGGCCACCAGCGCGCGGCGGCGGGGATCAGCTACCTGCCGGAAGACCGCCGGCTGATCCCGGCGCTGACCGTGGAGGAGAACATCCTCCTGCCGGTCTGGGCCAACAAACTGCCCGGCAGCGCCGAACGGCTGGAGTGGGTCTACAGCCTGATTCCGGAAATTGCCCAGTTCCGCGAACGCCGGGCCATGCAACTGTCCGGCGGGCAGCAGAAGCTGGTGGCCCTGGCCCGGGCGTTGATGCCCGGCCAGCGCCTGCTGATTCTCGATGAACCCTTCGAAGGCGTGGCCCCGGTGCTGTCCCGTCGCCTGAGCGAAGTGATCGCCAGGCTCGGCGACGAAGGCCTGTGCGTGCTGATCTCCGAATCCGATGACACCCATTCCGCTGACCTGGTCGATGCCGTCTACCGCATCGAGCGCGGCAGCGTACAAGCAGGATAAGAAGCCATGTCGAACTTTACCTTTGAAACCACGCCACGGGTGATCTGCGAAGTGGATGGCGCCTTGCGCCTGGGTACGCTGTGCCGCGAACTGGGGGCCCGCCGGGTGCTGCTGGTCAGCGATCCCGGGCTGCACAAAGCCGGCCTGCTGGACGCGCCGATGCAAGCGCTGCGCGAAGCGGGTGTTGACGTGACGCTGTACAGCGACGTACAGGCCGATCCGCCAGAGGCCTCGGTACTTGATGCCGTGGCAGCCGGGCGCGGCTGTAGCGCCCAGGCGGTGATCGGCCTGGGTGGCGGCAGCTCGCTGGACACCGCCAAGCTGGTGGCGCTGCTCTGTGGTCGCGAGCAGAAGCTGGAGGACATCTACGGCATCAACCTGGCCCAGGGGCCGCGCCTGCCGCTGATCCAGGTGCCGACCACGGCCGGGACCGGTTCGGAAGTCACCGCAGTGGCCATCGTCACCACCCCGAGCCACGAGAAAAAAGGTGTGGTCAGCCCGCTGCTGTACCCGGATATCGCCCTGCTCGATGCGCGCCTGACCGTCGGCCTGCCGGCGGCGGTCAGTGCCATGACCGGCGTGGATGCCATGGTCCATGCCATTGAGGCCTATACCAGCCTGCACAAGAAGAACGTGCTTTCCGATGGCCTGGCCGTGCAGGCACTGCGCCTGCTGGCCGGCAACCTGGACCGCGTGCTCGCCGAGCCGGGCGACCTCAAGGCCCGCTCCGACATGCTGCTGGGCTCGATGCTGGCCGGCATGGCCTTCGCCAACGCCCCGGTGGCGGCAGTGCATGCGCTGGCCTACCCGCTGGGCGGGCATTTCCACGTGCCCCACGGCCTGAGCAATGCGCTGGTGCTGGTGCCGGTGCTGAACTTCAATCGCAGCGCCGCGCAGGACCTGTATGCCGAGCTGGCGCCAAGCGTGTTGCCCGGGCAGCGTTTCGACAGCCCGGCGGCAGCCTGCGATGCCTTTATCGGCTTCATCACGGCGCTGGTCGAGCGCATGCCGTTTGCCCAGCGCCTGGCCGAAGTTGGGGTCACCGAGGAGGACCTCGACCGCCTCAGCGACGATGCGATGAAGGTCCAGCGCCTGCTGGTCAACAATCCGCGTCCGGTCACCCGTGACGATGCGCGGGCCATCTATGCCTCGGTGTTGTGAGGGCCGCTCGCGATGAACCATGAATTCAGAAGCGTGCCGCGCATCGTCTGCGCGGCGGGGAGCCTGGGCAGCATCGGCGAGGTGTTCGCCGGGCTGGGGGCGGGGCGGGTGCTGCTGGTCTGTGATCCGGGCATCGTCAAGCTGGGCTTTGCCGCCACGGCCGTAGCGGCGCTGGAAGCGGCAGGCTGCCAGGTGGCGGTGTTCGACCAGGTAGTGGCGGATCCGCCGGTTGCCGTGGTCAGGCAGGCGGTTGAGCGGGGACGGGAATTCGCCGCCGATGGCGTGCTGGGCCTGGGCGGCGGCAGCTCGCTGGATGCGGCCAAGCTGGTAGCCTTGCTGGTCAACAGCGAACAGCCTCTGGAGGACCTGTACGGCACCGACAAAGCCCAAGGGCGGCGCGTACCGCTGGTGCTGGTGCCGACCACGGCGGGCACCGGCTCGGAAGTGACCTGGGTCTCGGTGATTACCGACGAACAGCAGCGCAAGCAGGCGGTGTACTCGGCGCAACTGATGCCGGACGTAGCGCTGCTCGACCCCGAACTGACCCTCGGCCTGCCGGCGCAGGTCACGGCCGCCACCGGGCTGGACGCCATGGTGCATGCCATCGAGGCCTACACCAGCCGCACGCGCAAGAACCCCATCTCCGATGGCCTGGCGACCACCGCGCTAAGGTTGCTCGGTGGCAACCTGCGCAAGGTGCTGGCGGACGGTCGCGACGTGGCGGCGCGGGAAGCGATGCTGCAAGGTTCGCTGATGGCCGGGATGGCCTTCGTCAACGCCTCGGTGGCGGCCATCCATGGGTTGGCCTATCCGTTGGGGGCGCGGTTCCATATTCCCCATGGGCATGCCAATGCGCTGGTCATGGCGCCGATGATCCGCTTCAACCTGGAAGCGGCACGTGGGCTGTATGCGGAACTGGCGGGGCATCTGTTGCCGGGAGCGGTGTTTGCTGACGAAGGGGCTGCGGCCGAAGCCTTTGTCCAGGCTATCGAAGGGCTGGTGCGCGACAGCGGGCTGGAACTGCGCTTGTCGGAGCTTGGCGTGGATGAAGCGGCGATCCCGGGCATGGCCGGGGATGTGGTCGGCGGGTTGCAGCGGCTGATCGACAGCAATCCGCGGGATATGGATGTGGGGGAGGTTGAGGCGATCTATCGCGGGATTTACTAACCCCTTTCCAGCATCACCGCAAAACCCTGTGGGAGCTGGCTTGCCAGCGATGACGATGGTGAATTCACTACCGCGATCGCTGGCAAGCCAGCTCCCACAGGGACGGTGCAAAGCTGGGCCGGCCGGTGGACAACCGCGTGCTGGTGGGGATGCTGGAGAATGTATGAAGGCATCTGCGGCTTGCACACACACCTGTGGGAGCTGGCTTGCCAGCGATGACGATGGTGAATTCACTACCGCGATCGCTGGCAAGCCAGCTCCCACAGGGACGGTGCAAAGCTGGGCCGGCCGGTGGACAACCGCGTGCTGGTGGGGATGCTGGAGAATGTATGAAGGCATCTGCGGCTTGCACACACTCCTGTGGGAGCTGGCTTGCCAGCGATGACGATGGTGAACTCACTACCGCTATCGCTGGCAAGCCAGCTCCCACAGGGTCAGGTGTCAAGCTTCGGTTCAGCGTCAGAAGGTGTACGCCACCCCGGCCTGCACCGTGCGCGGTGCTCCCGGATAGGCATAGGTGTTGAACGCGCCTTCGTCATAGCCCTTGTTGAACAGGTTCTTCACATCCAGGTTCAGCCGCACATGCTCGTTGACCTTGTAGAAGCTCAACAGGTCGACAACGCTGTAGCGCTCCATGGTGTAGGTCACCGCTTCGGTCTGGCCGTTGCGATCATCGACGTATTTCACCCCGACACCCAGGCCCAGGCCCTTGGCCAGGCCGTCCTGGAATTCATAGGTGTTGAGCAGGCTGAAGCTGTTGCGCGGGATGTTCGCCAGGCGCGTGCCGGTGGGCAGGCGGTTGTCCTTGGTCACTTCGGCATCGACATAGGCGTAGCCACCGATCACCCGCCATTCGGGGGTGATGTTGCCGGCGACGTTGATGTCCAGGCCACGGCTGCGAACCTCGCCGGCCGCGATGCTGTAGGTCGGGTCGATCGGGTCGCGGGTCAGCACGTTTTCCTTGACGATGTGGTAGATCGCCGCGTCCACCGCGAGCTGGCGTTCCAGGGCTTCCCATTTCACCCCCAGCTCCCACGACCGGCCTTTTTCCGGATCGAAACCACCGCCTTCACGGGCCGCGCCGCTGTTGGGCTTGAACGAGCGTGCGGTGTTGGCGTAGACCGCGACAGTGTCGGTCAGGTCGTAGAGCAGGCCCAGGCGCGGGGTCACGCCGTTCTCGGCCTTGGTGAAGTCGCCGGTGCTGTTGAGCCGGTTGTCGTAGTCGTGCTCGAAACGTTCGAAGCGGGCGCCGGCCAGGGCCTTGAGGCGTTCGGTCAGGGCCACCTGGTCCTGGATGAAGAACGCCCAGGTCTTGAGGTTCTCCTTGTCGTGGGTGGTGGTGCGGGTAAGGGCCGGGCGTGGCTGGCCGAGCACCGGATGGTAGATATCGATCGGGTAGGCGCTGGCGCCGGCTGCCGAACGCAGGATGATCGACTGGTAGTCGTAGTCCTCGTATTCGATGCCGGTGAGCAGGGTGTGGCTGAAGGCCCCGGTGTCGAAGTGACCGGTCAGGTTCAACTGGTAGTCGCGATCGGACCATTCCAGCTTGCGCCAGTTGAAGTTGCGCCCAAGGGTGCGGCCATCGGCCTGGAGTGCGTTGGCTTCCACGGCGTTGCCTTGCAGCGAACCGTCCAGCCATTGCACGCCACCGGCCAGGGTCCAGTCGTCGTTGAGCAGATGCTCGAAGCGCACCTGGGCCATGTCGTTGTCGTTATGCAGCAGGTTGTCGCTGCCTTTCTCCCACAGATAGGTGTCCCGCGAGGCGCTGCCCTGTTGCGTGGCATAGCGGGTCAGGCCGCGGTCCAGCGGATGGTTATTGCGCATGAAGTCGCCTTCGAAAACGATCTTCGTGGCGTCGTTGACCTGCCAGCTGAGCACCGGCGCCACTTCGTAGCGCTCGCTTTCCACGTCATCGCGGAAGCTCTCGCCACCTTCGCCGAGCACGTTGAGGCGATAGGCCAGGCTGCCGTCCTGGTTTAGCGGGCCAGTGGCATCGAGGGTGGCGCGGTGCATGCCCTGATCATCGAGCTGGCTGCCGACGGTGACCTTGGTTTCGGGCAATGGCTGCTTGGTGACCACGTTGAAGGTGCCGCCGGGATCACCACGACCATACAGGCTGGTGGCCGGGCCGCGGATCACTTCCAGGCGCTCGACGATGGCCGAGTCCGGCGCGCCAGGATAGCCGCGGTTCATTGGGAAGCCATTGCGGTAGTACTCACCGGTGGTGAAGCCGCGCACGGTGACGGTGGTCAGGCCCTGGCCCCGAAATTGTTGGCCCGGCCGACGCCTCCGGCGTAGTCGAGGGCGTCCTGCAGGCGGGTTGCGCCGGTGTCTTCCAGCACTGCGCGAGGCACCACGCTGACCGACTGCGGCGTTTCGTGCAGGGCGGTGTCGGTGCGTGTCGCACTGGCCGACCGGGTGGCCTTGTAGCCCTGCACCGGCCCATCGGCGCGCTCGTAGTCGGCGCTGTCGTTGATGTTCACGGCTTCGAGCTGGAGGCTGGGTTCGGCGGCGAGGGCCAGGGCAGGGACGGCGTGGAGCAGGCAGAGCGAGACGATGGTACGGCGCATCGGGGTGGGAATCCTGACGAAATTTGTAGGACAAGAAGAAAATGCGCGCGGATATTATCTGCGAGTGTTTCTTGTTTGCAATCACTTTATTGGTGGACGGTATGCCGTAAATCCTGATGATCCGGACAGGAAAAGCCCCACGGCAGAGGGCTTGCAGCCGGAGCACCAAACTGGTGAAGCCTCAGCGTTGATTGCACTAAAAGAAACTAAATTTCCTATGGGGAATCGTTCTATGCCCGCATGCCATGCCGCGTCCGCTCCGACAAACACCTTTGTTTTCAATCGATTGCCATGAATTCGTGGCGTTTTGCCCAACTTGGCAAGGCGCTTGCGTTGTCCCCTGGCTATCAAACAGTTGCGGTGCGCCGCAGCGATAACGAATGCCGGCCCGTTTGACGCTGCGGTCACCGGCATGCCATCGATTGGAGGCAGTGGGCAATGATCCGGTATTCACCTGTGGTCCGCGGTACCTTGGGCCTTTCCTTGATGTTGGGCGCGACGTCGGCATTGGCCGAGGACGCGCCGGCGGCCATCGACAGCGGCGACACCGCCTTCGTGGCCCTGTGTTCGCTGGTGGTGCTGTTGATGATGTTGCCCGGCCTTGCCCTGTTCTATGGCGGCATGGCGCGTAGCAAGAATGTGCTGTCGATCCTGATGCAGGTGTTCTGTACCGCGTCCCTGGCCGCAGTGCTGTTCGCGCTTTATGGCTACAGCCTGACCTTCACCGATGGCGGCTCGCTGCAATCCTTCATCGGTGGCCTGGACAAGCTGTTCCTGCACGGGGTGGGCAAGGATTCGATCACCGGCACCATCCCTGAATACCTGTACTTCCTGTTCATGCTGCTGTTCGCCGCGATCACCCCGGCGATCATCGTCGGTGCGTTCGCCGAGCGCATGAAGTTCTCTGCGGTGATGGTGTTCATGGCCTTCTGGCTCACCCTCAACTACCTGCCCATGGCCCATATGGGCTGGGGTGGTGGCTGGGTGTTCAACCTTGGCGTGCAGGATTTCGCCGGCGGCAACGTGGTGCACCTGAACGTGGGCATCGCGGCCCTGGTTGGCGCCTGGATGCTCGGGCGCCGGCGCGGTTTCGGCACCCAGGCCCTGGCCCCGCACAACATGACCATGACCTACACCGGTGGCTGCATGCTCTGGGTCGGCTGGCTCGGCTTCTGTGGTGGCTGCGCCCTGGCCGCCAGCGGCTTCGCCATGCTGGTGATGGTCAACACCATGCTTGCCAGCTGTGCCGGTGCCCTTGGCTGGCTGATCGTCGAATGGCAATACCGCGGTCGTCCCAGCCTGTTCGGCGCGATTTCCGGGGCCATTGCCGGCCTGGTGGCGATCACTCCCGCCTGCGGTTTCGTCGGCCCTATGGGCGCTATCCTGCTGGGCTTCATCGCAGGACCCGTGTGCGTCTGGTCGGTGGACAAGCTCAAGCCGATGATCGGCCTGGACGACGCCTTCGACGTGTTCGGCGTGCATGGCGTGGCAGGGATCCTCGGCGGCCTGCTGACCCCAGTGTTCGCCCTCACTGCCATCGGTGGCCAGGGCTTTGCCGAAGGGCGCGGGCTGATGGAGCAGTTGATGGTCAATGGTGGAGCGATTCTGTTCAGCATCGTCTTCTCGGCCGTCAGCAGCTGGGTCGCCTTCAAGATCGCCGCGGCGTTCTGTGGCGGGCTGCGGGTGGAGGAAGAGGCCGAGGTGGACGGCCTGGACCTCTCCGCGCACGGCGAGGTGGGATACAAGTATTCCAACTGACCCCTGAGTGAAAACAGCGCCGGCGCTTTGTGCCGGCGTTTGCTTGTGTGATGAAAGGAGAAGGGCAGTGGGCTGGTTGAATGGATGGACGTATCTGCTGGCGGCCGGGGCCTGCGAAGTGCTGTATGCCTCGATCATTCCGCGCACCGATGGTTTTACCCGCTTGTGGCCGAGCCTGTATTGCGGGGTGTTCCTGGCCCTGAGCATCTACCTGCTGAGCCTGTCGGTCAGGGAATTGCCGTTGGGGCTTGCCTATGCGGTGTGGGTGGGGATCGGCACGCTGGGGACGGTGATCTACGGGAGTGTATTTCTCGGAGAATCGCTGGGTGTGTTGAAGGGCGTGTGCCTGTTGATGATCGTCGGCGGGATTGTCGGGTTGAAGCTGGTGGGGGATGGGCAGGTTGCTTGAGGTGGTGTGTTTGAGTGCCTCATCGCTGGCAAGCCAGCTCTGATAGAACAAAACATAACTCTTTGATTTGCAGGGACCTTGTGGGAGATTCTATGGCCGGAGGCAACTTTTTCGCCGACGGCCTTTTCTGCCCTCTCCATTTTCTACAGGCGTGGGTTGTCGCACCTGTGAGGACGCTCCCAGGTGTAAGGCTGTTTCAGAGGTCTAATCGCTGTGAGCTGCGCAGCAGCTCCAGTCAGCCAACTGGTTTTGCACCTCCGGTATAGACCTGCGGTTTCCAGTCCGTTTGGCTCTTCATCAAGCCATAGGCCAGCCGTGCCATCTTCCGTGAAAGGATTACCAGCGCCTGAGTGGTCTTCTTGCCTCGCTCCAGATGGTGTGCGTAAAACTGCTTCCAGGTCTGGGTTCGACTGCCGCTCATCGCCGCGTTGTGCAGTAGCCTGCGAACCTCCGAGTCCCCGCGCTTGCTTAATCTCCCTCGGCCGACCCACTTCCCGGACTGAGCCGTTATCACGTCCATTCCCAAGTACGCGACAAACGCATCGCTGTTGGCAAATTCACCGCGAATGAACGACATCGTCAAACCAACTGCCGTGAGGAAACCGACACCAGGCAGCTGTTGAAGGCGGCGTAACTGATCCCTAAGTCCCGTTTCCTTGACGATTTCGCGCAAACGCATTTCGAACAATCGCTCAAGGCGTTTGCACGTCTTTTCGATGACCTCCAGTTCTTTCTCGAACAACTTTTCTCCCGACAAACTCATGCGCATCATGCCGCGCATTTCCACAATTTTGGCGCGGCGTCGCAGCAGCATCTGGAGCTCGCGGTGGCCAGGCGGTGCCGGCACCCACATCTTCAGTGACGCGCGTTCCCTGTTCAGAAAACGGGCGAGCAAGGTGGCGTCATTGGCGTCAGTCTTCGCTCGTACACCGAGGCTGTCACGGTAGCGGCTCAGCCTGAGACCATCGACCACATAGACGCTCAAGCCCGCACCATGAGCCTGCTCGGCAAGCTCCATGTGATAGGAGCTGGTTGCCTCGATGGCGAGGGCAGACCTTCTGGGTACTGTCTTGAGCCAGGTCTTGATCGATTTTGGAGTGTTGGGGATGGCGAAAGGCTTGGTGTCTGGGCCGCTTTGAATCACCAATTCGTCTTTGGCGACATCCACACCGGCTTCGACGGGAACGACGGGCATTGCCATTGCTAACTGCTCTCTGTAGCGTGACGGGACTTGAAGGGCGCACCCTGGCGCAGGCTTGCATCTATCGTCGCTTGCAAACGAGGCATTCCTTATCGGCGCTTGGGGTGCTGAAAGGAGGAGGGGTGATTTCTCCCACGGTCTGTACTGCTCGCGACAGTCAGAAGCGAGTTATGTCCCTCCTCCTCCCTTCAAGTCCTACCATACAAGCGGGTTTACCCGCGATTGCTATTGTGAACTCACTACCGCAATCGCGGGTGAACCCGCTCCCACAGGGTCCGCGTCGCTTTGTGGCTTTACTTCAGCTTCGGTAGATCTTCGTCCGGCATCGCATAGCTGTGCTTCTCATGCACGAACGTAGTCACTAGCGCATACAGCGTGGCGGCGATCACCACCAGGGTGATCACCGCCAGTACGGCAGGCTTGTCGGCAAAGGTGAATACGGCGCTGGCGCCTTCATAGGTACTGATGCTCATGGCGTTTCCCCTCAGACAGTGGCTTTGCTTTCAGCGATCATCACCGGCTTGGCTTTCACCGGCTCGCCATAGATCCCGCTCCATTCCGGATAAGCCTGGGCCGGTACTTCGGTGAGATCCAGGCCACGCTCTTCGGCATGCGCCGGCACCCGCAGCACGCCCGCTTTCTTCAGCGCCCAGGACACCAGGTAGCCGGGAATGAACCCGAGCGACGCCATGACCACGGCACCGCCCAGTTGCCCCATGAAGCTGATTTCGGCCATGCCGTTCATGTTCGGGTAACCGGAAAGGAACACGCCGCTGATCACCAGCCCGGCGAAGCCGCCGAAGCCGTGCACGGCGAATGCGCCGACCGCGTCGTCGAGGCGGAATTTCAGCAGCAGGTTGTTGACCAGTGGTGCCACGGCGGCAACGCCCATGCCGATCAGGTAGGCCAGGCCGGGGTGGTAGAGATCCAGGCCGGGGGCCACGGAGATGATCCCCACCAGGCCGCCGGACATCATCCAGTACGGCTCGCGGCTGGTCAGGTAGGCGCCGATCAGGCCCCCGCGAAGCCCATCAGGGTATTGAAGGCGAAGGCGGAGAGGGTGGTCGGCTGGCCGTAGATGTTGATCCACTGCGCGCCCGAACTGTAGATGATGCAGCCGCCGAGGAAGCCGAAGAAACCGACGATGATCAGCATCAGCCCGACCACGCTCATCGGCATGCTGTGGCCGACGATGGCGTTGGCGCTACCGTCAGGGTTGAAGCGGCCGATCCGTGCGCCGAGGTTGATGACCACGGCCAGGGCGAAGAAGCCGGCGATCATGTGCACCACCCCGGCCGCGCCGACGTCGTGGTAGCCCCATTTGACCGTGAGCCAGCCCTCCGGGTGCCAGCCCCAGGCCGCTCCGAACAGCCAGAGCACCGAGCCGAGGAGGATGGTCATGATGATGAAGGCGCTCATCCGCGCCCGCTCGATGATCGCCCCGGACAGGATCGAACCGGTGGTGGCGGCGAACAGCGCGAAGGCCCCCCAGAAGATGCCGGTGGCATTGTCCTTGATGTTCGGGCCCATCGCCTGGCTCCACGGCATCGCGGCGGCCAGGGCATCCATGCGCGGCACCAGGCCATCGGGGAAGGCGTTGTAGATGGCCCAGCCGAACAGGAAGAAGGTGGGGACGATGAAACCGAAGGCAAGGATGTTCTTGACGCCGGCAGCGAGGGCGTTCTTCAGGCGCGATGCGCCGATTTCATAGGAGAGAAACCCGGCATGGATCAGGATCATCAAGGCGATGCACCACCAGTAGAAGATCTCCATGTTCAGGGTGTTGGTCATTTCGATCAGACCCTTCAATTCCTCCAGGGTCGGGGCTTTCTGTTCTTCCATCACTCGATCCTCGATGCAAATGCTTTAGGAATGTTGTGGTGGGCAGAGGGAAGTGGACTGCTTGCCTTTCAAGGCTTTTGTTGTTGTGTGTTGTTCAGCGCCTCATCGCTGGCAAGCCAGCTCCCACAGGTCCTGTGGGAGCTGGCTTGCCAGCGATAGCGGTCTCAGGACTGCAACATGTTCTGGATCTGCTGCACCGACTCCTGGGTCCTGCGGGCCAGGTTGCGCACCTCGTCCGCCACCACCGCGAACCCCCGGCCGCCTTCCCCGGCGCGGGCTGCCTCGATGGCCGCATTCAACGCCAGCAGGTTGGTCTGTTCGGCGATCCCGCGGATCACCCCGGCGACCTGGGCGATATGCCCGTAGGTGGCCTGGATGCTGGCCTGCTCCCGGTCATGCAGGCTGGCGGCGGTCTTCTCGTCGCTGATCTCGCGCACCGCACCGGTCACCCAGGTCAGCCGTCCCTTGGCATCGCGCAGGCAGCGCCCGCGCTCGCGGAACCAAACCTCGCCACGGGTCTTGTGGCGCATGCGGTACTCCACCGCGTAGACACCGTCGCCACCACTGTCGACCATCGAGGCATTGAAGGCTTTCATCACGTTCTTCAGGTCGTCGGCATTGACCACGCCGAAGTAGCTGTCCCAGCCATCGGGAAACTCCTCGCGGCTGTAGCCGATCAGGGCGCGGAACTGCTCCGACCAGCGAATCACGTTGTGCGGATGGTCCGGATCACCGTTGACCACGTTCATCGCCCAGCAGCCTTCGGTAAGGGTGCGCTGGGTCAACTCCCAGACCTGGCGGTCTTCGCTCCAGCGCTCGCGCTCGGCACTCAACACCTGCAGTTGCTGTGCAACGGCATCGCGCTCCGTGGTCAGCTGCTGCACCCGCGCATCGGCCTCGGCCAGGCGCTGTTGCAGCGCATCCAGCTCATCCGCGGTGCACGGCGGTGCTACATAACCCTCGGCCTGCTGGCGAATCCGTTGCAGTTCGCTCCAGTCCCTTTGCAGATGTTCAAGCGTGCCGAGCAGCCGCGGCTGGCGCTGCAATAGCGGTGAATGGCCCGTAACAGAGCCATTGCGAGAAAGTTGTTCGAGCCACTGGCTGAGCTCGTTGGCCAGGTCGCTGGACGCTTTGCTGAACCACATCGTCAGGTTCTCCATGCAAAAGGGACAATCCCTGTCCCGATTACCTGCAATTTCCCATCCAGTTTCACGCACGCACCCGACGTTTTTCCGGATCGTAGGCGATGGTGCTGGCCGTCACGGTCGCGGTGATGCGTTTCTGCTGGCCATCGAGCTTGCCTACTTCGATCTGCATGCCTGGCGCGCAATGGGCCACGTCCAGGCGACACAGGGCGATGTTGCGCCCCAGCACGGGCGAGCGGGTGGCACTGGTGATGACCCCGACCTGGGCCCGGCCGACCCGCACGCAATCGCCGTGGGCCGCGGTTTCATTGCCCTCCAGCAGCAGCCCGACAAGGCGCCGCTGCGGCTCGGCACTGCGCCGCAACAGGGCGGTGCGGCCGATGAAGTCGGCCTGCTTGCTGTTCAGCGGTACGCAGAAGCCGATGCCGGCCTCGAACGGGTCGGTCTGGTCGCAGAAGTCGTAGCCGGAGAAGATCAGCCCGGCCTCGATGCGCAGCATGTCCAGCGCATCCAGCCCCAGCGGCACCAGCCCCAGCGGATCACCCAACTGCCAGAGCCGGGTCCAGATCGCCATGGCATCCCGTGGGTGACACCAGATCTCGTAGCCCAGCTCACCGGTATAACCGGTACGCGAAACCATCAGTGGTGGGCCGTTGTAGTCGTCGAGGCGCCCGGTGAGGAAGCGGAACCAGCCCAGGTCTTCCAGTGCCGGCTGGGTGCCCGGCGTCCAGATCATGCCCTTGAGCAGGGCACGGGCCAGGGGGCCCTGCACCGCTATATTGTGGATCTGCTCGGAAGCGCTCTTGACCCACACCTTCATGCCCAGCCGCGCCGCCTGCTCGCGCAACCAGTCGCCGGCATGCTCCTCGCCGCCGATCCAGCGGAACGCATCGGCGCCAAGGCGCAGGAGCGTGCCGTCATCGAGCATGCCGCCGTGCTCGTAGCACATGGCGCTGTACACTACCTGGCCCACCGCGAGCTTGCGCACGTCGCGGGTCAGGCAGTAGTCGAGCAGGGCCTCGGCGTCGGGGCGAGCACTTCGAATTTGCGCAGCGCCGAAAGGTCCATCACCGCCACCCGTTCGCGGCAGCCATGGTACTCGGCGAGGGTGCCGTAGCCGTCGAACTGGCGCGGGGTCCAGAAGCCGCGGTATTCGGTGAATTGCCGGGTAAGGGCGCTGGTGCCGGGGTGGAAGCCGCTTTCGCGGGTCAGTTGCGCTGGAGCGTCGGGGGCTTTGCGAGTGGCCATGGCGAGACTGAAGCGCTCCTTGGCGCAATAGACGCGGATATGGATGTCGGTGGGCTGCCAGCCGTTGGCCGGGTCGATATCGTCCGGGCACGAGCTGCTGGCGCAGACCAGGTCGGTCATGGCGCGCAGCAGTACGTAGTCGCCGGGCCGCGACCAGGGTTCATCGACGGTCAGTTGCTGGTGGGCATCCACAGCGGTGTTGAAGAAAAAGTTGATCGCCGGCCAGCCCGCCCGCGGCGTCACGCCATGGCGGGCCAGCACTCGGCTGATGTTGTCGCTGCAGTTGTCATGGCCGAAATAGCCCTGGGCCTCGTAGTAGCGCGCCGTGCAGGCCAGGGCGAAAGTGTCGTGGCGGCCAACGGTATCGCGCACCACTTCGAGCATGGGTTGCAGGTTGCGGTCGTAGAAGCGGCTGAACAGGCCCGGGCCGGGATAGGCATTGCCGTTGAGCGTGCGCGTCACGGTCGGGTCCAGGTCGATCTGGGCGCCGCTGTCCAGGCCTCGCCGGTCGAAAGCGACGAAGTCCGAACACTGCCGGCCGGCCACATCCAGCACCTGGATGTACTGCCCGGCGCCGACCTGGTAGTCGCGGGCGGTGCCGGGGGTGATGGTGAACTCGTCCAGCACCTCGCCCAGCGGTGCGGGCAACGGCGGTACAAAGGCCGCCCGCGCAGTGGCCCGGCGTACCAGCAGGCGCAGTTCGCTGGCCCGCGCCTGGCTGTCCACCGGCGTGGCGCCGCCGGGGGCGGCCACCAGTACCAGCAGGTTTTCACCGCTATGGAACACCCGGCTGTGTCCCGCCGGTGTTGCCTCGGACCAGAGTCGCGCGGCGTCCGGTAACTGTCGGCAGTCGATGCCACGGCGGGCCAGTCCCGCCGTCACATGGGCTGCCTCGCGGCTGCCGTCATGCAGCAGATGGCCGATAAACGCCGCACCGGGGCTGGGGCGCAAGCCCAGGGCGCCGAGCGCCTGGCGGTTGCCGGCGAAGGCCAGTAGTTCGGCGCGCTGGTCGCCTTCGACGTCGATCACTTCCAGGCGATCACCGGGCTCCAGCTCCACTACCGTGAGCCCACCCGGCGCCACGCGGTGGCGTTCCACCAGCGGATTGCGGGCAAACAGCGCCGGCTCCTGCGGCCGTGAAATCACGGGTGCTTGCATGGGCTGCTCCTCAAGGTGCCGTGCGCTTGCCTGGGCCCGGCTGTTCGGCCAGGTAGGCCTCCAGCGAGTCGTCCAGCGCTTCCAGCCAGGGGGTGTGATGGGGCGTAGCGAGGGTTCCGGTGATCAGCGAGCGATGGCACTTGTCGCGGTAGCCCATGATGTTTTCGTACTTGTCATGCTTCCATTGCAGGAAGGTGCGGTTGACCTCGGCGATATCGAAGCTGGGATAGTCGGTGGCCGCGATCAACTGGCGAATGTATTCACCCTGGAATTCGAACATCTGCTGGGCGTTCTCCAGCTTCAGTTCCTCTTCGCGCCAGGCCTGGTCTTCGGCATGCATGGCGGCCTGGTCGGGCAGGGCGATGCGCCCGAGGATCACGTCGCGGGCATACCAGGCCTGGGCATCGAACATGTTGAAGCTGTACCACTGGTCCTGCATGCCGAGGTAGGCCAGCCGCGGGTTCTGCTCCCAGAACACGCCCTTGTACAGGTTCAGCGGCCACAGGCGGTTGTCGGTCTTCAGGCGCAGGTCTTCCGGAAGGAAGGGGAAATGGTGCTTGTATCCCGTGCAGAGGATGATCGCGTCGATGTGCTTGCTGCTGCCGTCGACGAAGAACGCGGTGCTGCCCGTGACGTGGGTCAACAAGGGTTTTTCCTCCCAGTTCTGCGGCCACTGGTAGCCCATGGGCGCGCTGCGGTAGCAACTGGTGATGCTGCGCGCGCCGTATTTGAAGCATTGCGAACCGATGTCCTCGGCGGAGTAGCTGCCGCCGACGATCAGCACGTCCTTGCCTTTGAATTCCAGGGCGTCGCGGAAGTCGTGGGCGTGCAGGATGCGTCCGGCGAAGCTTTCGAAGCCGGGGAAGCTCGGGACGTTGGGGGTGGAGAAGTGCCCGCTGGCGACCACCACGTAGTCGAAGGTTTCGCTGGAGGTCAGGTCGTCGGCGTAGCTGTGGGCGGTGACCACGAAGGTCTGGCTGTCGGCGTCGAAGCGCACATCGCGCACGGCGGTATTGAAGCGGATCAGCTCGCGCACCCCGGCTTTCTCCACCCGGCCCTTGATGTAGTCCCAGAGCACCTCTCTTGGCGGGTATGAGCCCATGGGCCGGCCGAAGTGCTCGTCGAAGCTGTAGTCGGCGAACTCCAGGCATTCCTTTGGCCCGTTGGACCAGAGGTAGCGATACATGCTGCCGTGAACCGGCTCGCCGTGCTGGTCGAGGCCGGTGCGCCAGGTGTAGTTCCACATCCCGCCCCAGTCGGCCTGCTTCTCGAAGCACACCAGCTCGGGGATGTCCGCGCCCTTGGCCCGGGCGGACTGGAAGGCTCGCAACTGGGCCAGGCCGCAGGGGCCGGCGCCGATGATGGCAACGCGTTGGTTCATGGCATCTACTCCTAGTGATGACCCAGAGCAGACCGCGGACCCTGTGGGAGCTGGCTTGCCAGCGATGGCGGTAGTGGCCCCACCATCGCAATCGCTGCGGTTCGGCGGTCCGACAAGCCAGCTCCCACAGGGGTCGCGGTGTGCTTGAGGGGGGGCTAGCGGAAAATCACCGTGCGCTCGCCGTTGAGGAACACCCGGTGCTCCAGGTGGTATTTCACCGCCCGCGACAGGGCCACGGTCTCGGTGTCGCGGCCGATGCGCACCAGGTCGTCGGGCAGCCAGGCGTGATCGACGCGCTGCACTTCCTGCTCGATGATCGGTCCTTCGTCGAGGTCCGAGGTGACGTAGTGGGCGGTTGCACCGATCAGCTTCACGCCCCGCGCATAGGCCTGGTGATAGGGCTTGGCGCCCTTGAACCCCGGCAGGAACGAGTGATGGATATTGATCGCCCGTCCCGAAAGCTGGCGGCACAGGTCATCGGAGAGGATCTGCATGTAGCGGGCGAGGACCACCAGTTCGGTGCCGGTTTCTTCCACCAGTTGCAGCAGCGCGGCCTCCTGCTGGGCCTTGGTGTCTTTGGTCACCGGCAGGTAGACGAAGCGGATGCCCTCGCGCTCGGCCATGGCCCGCAGGTCGAGGTGGTTGGAAACGATGGCGGTGATGCGCATGTCCAGCTCGCCTTTCTGATGGCGATAGAGCAGGTCGGTCAGGCAATGGTCGTACTTGCTGACCATCAGCAGCACCGGCATGGGCCGGTTGCCTTCGAACAGTTCCCAGTCCATGGCGAAGGGCACGGCGGTATCGGTGAAGCCTTCACGCAGGGCATCCAGCCCGGGCTTGATCCCGTCGTTGAACCGGAACACCGCGCGCATGAAGAAGCGCCCGGCCAGTTCGTCGTCGAACTGCGCCAGTTCGCTGATATAGCACTGGCGCCCGGCCAGGTAGGTGGTCACCGCCGCCACGATGCCGGAGGTGGCCGGGCAGCTGATCTTGAGGATGTAGTGGGTCATGGTCGTGGTCTCGTCAGCCCTTGGCGGTGCGCTTTTTCTTTTCCGGATCGTCGAACGGCAGGCTGTGGGCGATGGCCTTGGCGACGAGGCTGCCGCGCACTTCAAGGGGCAGGCCCTGGGTGGCGATCTGCGGCTCGACCCGGGCGATAGCCATGGAGCGTTCGGTCAGGCGCGAGTACATGGCGCAGGTGATCACCCCGACCTGGCGGCCGTCGTGCCACAGGGTGTCGCCGTTCTGCGCGGCACTGTGGCCGTCGAGCAGCACGCCGTAGATCCTGAAGCGCTCCTTGCCCTGCAGGCGCAGGTGCTCGCCGGCGCCACGGAAGTCCTGCTTGCCGGGGGACACGGTGAAGTCCAGCCCCAGTTCCCACAGGGTGTCGCCGGCCTTCTGGTCGGCGAAGGGGTACATCTGCGAGTTGTCGTAGGGGTAGAACAGCAGGTAGCTCTCGACCCGCAGCCAGTCCAGGGCCGTGAAGGCACAGGGAATGATGCCGTGGCCGGCGCCTTGCTCGAGGATGCTGTCCCAGATCAGCGGCGCATCGGCAGCCTTGCAGAAGATTTCGTAGCCGCGTTCGCCGGTGTAGCCGGTGCGGGAGATCATCACCGGGCGCTCGAACAGTTTGGTCTGCAGGTGATGGAAGTACGGCAGCTCGCGGATGCCGGGCACGTGCTCGGCGAGGAAGTCCACGGCCTTCGGCCCTTGCAGCGACAGGTCGTGCAGGTCGTCGTCGAACAGCACCGCCACCTGCCGGCCCTGGGCCGAGCGCACCAGCATCTCGTGGCCGCTGCCGGCGCCGTGGACCACCATGAAGGCATTGGGGCCGGTGCGGTAGACGATGCAGTCGTCGGCGAAGGTGCCGTCTTCATTGAGCATGCAGGCGTACACCGACTTGCCCGGATAGAGCCTGGAGATATCCCGGGTGGTGGCGTCCTGCAGCAGGCTTTCGGCGTGGGGGCCGACATAGTGGACCTTCTTCAGCCCGGAAACGTCCATCAGCCCGGCACGGGTACGGATGGCTTCGTGGTGGTCGGCAAGATCGCTGGCGTAGGTCCAGGCGGTGCCCATCCCGTTCCAGTCTTCGAGTTTCGAACCGAGCGCCAGGTGGCGTTCGCGGAGCGCGCTGATGCGCCAGGAGTTGGCCATGGTAAATGTCCTTTTGTCGTGATGAGTCGGGTTCAGGCTTGGGGATCGAACGGTCGTAGCCAGTCCAGCAGTGGCTGGCGGTACCGGCTGATGCCCTTGTAGTCGGCGATCGGCTCCGGCAGGTCGCGCATCACCCGGTACAGGCGTTGCGCCCAGGCCGGGTTGGTGACCAGTTCGTCCAGGCTGATGAGGTAGGTGCGGATGCTGAACATCAGCGCGTTGGAGCGCGGCAGGCGCACCATCAACTGCAGCTCGACCCGCAGGTGCACCAGGGCCCCGGCGTTGTCGGCGGTGACCTTGCCGCGGTCGCTGCCCCACTGGTGATACGTCTCGGGCGAGGTGTCCAGGCGCGGGTTGATGGTCAGGGTCCAGTTCAGGCGGCGCACCGGCTGGCCGACCTGGATGTTCAGCAGGTATTTCAAGGCCCGCTCGAACACGCCGGCGCGATGGGCCATGGGCACCGGCGCGTGCCATTGCTGGAAGCTCATGCCAGCGTCGAAGCGCAGCGACCAGTCGGCCGGGCAGGTGACCATGCCGGCGTCCATGAACAGGTCGTTGTCGCGCTGGTCGAGCAGGGCGAAGTCGCCCTGCATCTGCCGGGTGATGTACTCAAGAGGCTCGCACGGCAGGGTGGCCGGGTCGCCGAAGGTGAAGCGCTGGTCGATGCCCAGGGCCAGGTTCTGCCAGTGCCAGGCATCGCCGTCGCGGGCCAGGCGGAAGTATTGCGGGTAGTCCGTGGCCAGGCTTTGCATCAGCAGGGCCAGGCTGTCCCAGGCGGCCTGGGCCATGTGCGGCATCACCAGGCAGCGCTGCGGGTCCAGTTCGAGCACGCGGGCACGCTCGGCCATCTCCGAGACGTAATGCTCATCGACGTCGAACAGATGCTCGAACACCGAGCCGGGATCGCGGGAGGTGGCCGGCTCCAGGTTCACCGAGTACATGTACTGGTCTTCCGGGAACGGGAAGGGAAAGCGGGCGATGGCTTCGGCGCTGTTGGCGAAGCTGAAGTCGTCCCGGTAGGTTTCCAGTGGCTTGAAGGTCAGGGTCATGGCGAAGGCTCCGGGTCAGATATCCAGCAGGATCGGGCTGCCGCAGCCACGGGATACGCAGGGCATCAGGCTGGTGGCACGCTCGTTGGCGGCGAGGAAGTGGTCGCGGTGCTCGACGTCGCCTTTCAGGTAGGGCGTCTGGCACTGGCCGCACACGCCGCCACGGCACAGGTTGGGGATTTCGACGCCGGCGGCTTCGAGGGCTTCGAGCAGGCTTTGCTCGGCACCGACCTGCAACTGGCGGCCGCTGCGCTGCAGCTCGACGCTGAAGGGCAGGCCCGGTTCGGCCGCGGCAAAGGCTTCGCTGTGAACGCGGCGCGGACTCCAGCCCTGGGCGGCGGCCTGTTCGGCTATCGCCAGCAGCAGGGATTGCGGGCCGCAGCTGTAAACGTGGGCGCCCAGTGGGCGGTCCTTGAGCAGCGCCCGGGCATCCAGGCGACGGATGCCGGCGGGGTACTCGTGCAGGCGCGGGCCGAGCGACTGGCGCAGTTCGCCCAGGTAGGCATCGCTGCTGCCGCTGCGGTAGGCGTAGTGCAGCTCGAAGTCTTCGCCGCGGCGCAGCAGCTCGCGACTGTGGGCCATGAAGGGGGTGATGCCGATCCCGGCGGCCACCAGCAGGTGCTGCCGGGCCTTGCTGTAGAGCGGGAAGAGGTTGGCCGGGGCGCTGATGCGCAAGCGATCGCCACTGCACAGTACCTGGTGCAGGTAGCGCGAGCCGCCCCGGGAGTTGTCCTGATGGCGCACGGCGATGCGGTATTCGCTGTTGTCCGCCGGGTCGCCGAGCAGCGAATAGGCATTGCGCCGTCCATCGGGCAGGTGCACCTGGACGTGGCTTCCGGCGGAAAAGCCGGGCAGGGCGCCGTCGATGGCTTGCAGGCGGTACTCGCGGATCACCGGGGTCAGTTCATGGATGGCGGCGACGCGGACATCGATCATGGGCGGGGCTCTCCATTCGGCAGGTCGGCATACGGCAGGTCGGCATCGGCGCATACACCCAGGTAGGCGCCAAGGCGTTGCGAGAAGTGGCGCCGCACCTCCAGGTGTACGCCGCAGTGGGCGCAGGTCAGGGATTCGGCGGCGCTGGCCGGCTGGCACTGGGCGCAGTGCACGCAGAACACCCGGCGGCTGCCCGGCAGGCGGCTGAGAAGGATTTCATCGCCCTGCAGGCCGGCGGCCTGGGCCAGGGCTTGCAGCGGCCAGATGAACGCTTCGTCGCCGCGCAATTCCAGGCGCAGGCCGCAGCGGGCCAGTTCAAGGCGGGCGGCGAGGGCCTGCTGCAAGGCAGCGTTGCTGGCGTAATCGCCCTGCACCAGCTGCTGCGCGGCGGGATACCCGGCGTCGCGGTACTGCGTGACCAGCAGATCCGCCGGCCCGGCCTGGGGCTCGTAGCGGGGGACGCTGAAAGGGTGATCGGTCATGGCTTTTCTCTGCGGCTGTTTCTTCGTGAGGGAAATAATTTCTCCTCAGGAAATTTCTCTCAATCCGCTAGAGGGGGTATGCCAAAAGGAGTAGTGGGCGCGGCAGGGCACGAAAGTTGCTGCCTTGGGAATCAATTCCCCAGGGTTGCAGGAGGAGAGGGATGGATAATGCCTTGCAGTCGCCCGTCGCGCGGGACGACCTCACCGAGCGCGAGAGCCAGACCCTGGCGCTGATCGGCGCGGGCCTGAGCAACAAGCAGATCGCCCGGGAACTGGGAATCAGCGACGGCACGGTGAAGATCTACGTGCGCAATCTGCTGCGCAAGTTCCGCCTCGGCTCGCGCCTGGCCCTGGCCACGAGGGTGCATCGCGGTGCACCGGTGATGCCTGCTGCACCGATTCCGTTCGCTTCCGGCCTGCTGGATGAACTGCCGGGGCTGATCTACCGCGGGCGCAACGACCGCACCTGGTACATGGAGTACGTCAGCGCAGGGTGCCTGCCATTGACCGGCTATCCACCGCAATACCTGACCTCCAGCCCGGAGCACAGCTACGGCTCGCTGATCCTCGACGAGTATGCGGAGTACATCTGGTACTGCGTGCAATGCGCGCTGCTCAAGCACGAGCCCTATCAACTGAGCTACCGGATCCGCAGCGCCGGTGGGCAGATCAAGGACGTGTGGGAGACGGGGTTGGCATCTATTCCGGCGACGGCGAGGTGCTGGGCGTCGAAGGGGCGATCTTCGAGCGGCTGGTGTGAGGTTCGCGTAGGCTGGAAAGCACTTGCCCGCATACGGGGCCTCGGTCATCCTGAGCCGCTTCCAGTCCCCGCCGAGGAACCCCAAGGTTTGCCCGAGTCACTGCCCAACCCGCTGTTGCAATACCTCGCCCGATTGGCCCCTCCAGCCAGTTGACCATGAAATATGTGCTGCAGGACGCCGCCGACCGTCTCGGTTTCGACGAGTGCGATATCCGCGACGTGCCCTGGCATCAGCTCGAACCCGCGCATATCACCGATCTGGTTGCCGCCCTGCGCAGCGATGGCTACGCGCCCAACAGTACCTCGCTCTACGTCAATGCCGTTCGCGGCGTGATGAACGAAGCCTGGCGCCTGGGCCTGATCGACCAGGAGCGGCTGTTGCGCATTCGCGAAGTCAAGGGCGTGCAAGGCACCCGCCTGCCGGTGGGGCGCAACCTCAAGCGCAGCCTGATCCGCGAACTGATGGAGGTCTGTGCCGCCGATCCGCGGCCCCAGGGCCTGCGCGATGCGGCGCTGATCGCCTTGCTGTATGGCACCGGCATGCGCAAATCGGAGTCGGTGAACATCGACCTGGCCCAGGTGGACTTTGCCGAGCGCAGCCTGCAGGTGCTGGGCAAGGGCAACAAGCAGTTGATCAAGTACGCCCCGGCCTGGGCCTTCGAAAAGCTCGATGCCTGGCTGACGTTCCGTCGCCAGCAGTTACCGCCGGGCGTCCAGGACGATGGCTTCCTGTTCAACCGCATTCGCCGCGGCAGCCATATCACCCGCGAGCGCATCACCAAGCACGCAATCTACTACATCGCCCGCCAGCGCGGCCAACAGGTGGGGGTGAAGATCATGCCCCACGATTTCCGCCGGTCGTTCATTACCCGGGTGATCGAGGAGCATGACCTGTCCATCGCGCAGAAACTGGCGCACCACAGCAATATCCAGACCACCGCCAACTACGATATGCGCGATGACAACGAGCGGCGCAGGGCGGTGGACCGGTATGACTATTGAAGCCTGGAAGACGCGGATGCCCTGGGTGAAATAGACATCAGGACCCGGCCTTCTGCAACGGTGCGGAAACGCTCTCCGTAGCCTGTCCGGAACGCCGCATCACATGGATCGCCGCCAGCGCCGCTACCACCAGCCCCGGCGAAGCGGCGAGCAGCACGCCGGCCGTCCCGGCACCGGCTGCAAGGATCTGTCCGGCCGCCAGCGGTCCGCTCACCGAACCCAGGCGCCCGATGGCCACTGCCGCCCCGACACCGGTAGCGCGTACGGCGGTCGGATACAGCGGCGGGGCCAGCGCGTAGAGCACCAGTTGCGCGGCGATCACGAACAGCCCTGCGGCAAACCCGGCAATGGCCATGGCCGTCACGCCCACCGACAACCCCAGCCCGGCCAGCGATACGAGCAGGCCGGCATAGATGCACAGCGTGACCCGCTGCGGGCTGCCACGGTCCAGCAGCATGCCGCCCAGCAGCGAACCCAGCGCGCCGCCGATGTTGAACAGCATCTGCACCAGCCCGGCATCCGGCTTGCTGAAGCCCTGGCCGATCAGCAGCGACGGCAGCCAGTTGAGCAGCATGTACATCACGGTCAGGGTGAAGAAGTAGGCGAGCCACAGCATCAGCGTGGCACTGGCCCTGCCTTCGCCGAACAGCGCGCTGGACGTGGAAGGCCGTTGCAGCACCGCACCGGCCTGCTGGTAGGCGCGGGATTCCGGAAGCATGACCAGCATCAGCGGGACCGCGAGCAGGGGCGCGAGGCCACCGATGATAAAGGTCATCTGCCAGTGATCATGGGAGAACATCGCCACCACCGCTGCCAGCGCACCACCGAGCGGTACCCCGGAATACATGATGCTGATGGCGGTGCTGCGCCGTTGCTCGCCCACCGCTTCGGCGCACAGGGCGATCAGGTTGGGCAGGGCGGCACCCAGGCCCAGGCCGGTCATCAGCCGGGCCAGCAGCAACTGGTTATAGGTGGCGACATAGGCGGTCCACAGGGAGAACACGCCGAACAGGATGACCGCCGCCACCAGGACTTTCTTGCGCCCGATCCGGTCGGCCAGCCAGCCGCCGAAGAACGCTCCCGGCAACAGGCCGATGATGCTGGCACTGAATACCCAGCCGAGCATCTTCGGGTCCAGCTCGAAACTCTGGCGCAACCCGGCAGCTGCGGTGCCGGCCGATTGCAGGTCGAAACCCTCGATCAGCGCGACGATGAAACACAAAGCGATTGTCAGCGTCGGACGACGCAGTGAAGTGTCCATGGCATGGCCTCGTTCTTGTTGTTGTAGTTCTGCTTGCACCGGTCTCGGACACCGGCGTGAAAACAAGATAACAAGAATAACTATTTTTGCAGCTGGTTTTTTCTGATCGACGAGGCTTTTGAAGAGGCTTGCGCTAGACGCCGGCGCGACGGAAAATCCGTCGGTCTCGGCCGAATAGTTAATAAAATGGGTATACGGATTTAATGGTTGATGGGGCACCTTCACCCCATCAATCTGATACCACCCTCAGATGGTTGATAGATCGACTCCGTAGTTGAGTTCCTCTGCGAAGTCCGGCAGTCCGTAACCGATGGTTTTCTTGTAGAAAGGAGAGACCTTCGCAGTCGGTGCCTTCTTCTTGTGCTTCGTGGTGTAGAGCATTCGTGCCCGCATCACCTCGAAGGAGTAACCGCGCCCTTCACGGTTCTTGTCCTTGGCCAGTCGGTTGATGGACTCCGTGTAAGCGTTGGTGACGGGCATGTCCGTCTCGAAGTAGGTCATGGTCTCTTCGCGCCAGTTTCCCACTGCCCTGACCAGATCGCTCCAGACTTCCTTTTGGCCCTTCGGGATGGTGGCTATCCACTCGTCCAGGGCGGCTTCTGCCTGGAGCCGTGTGGTGGCGTCCCAGATGCCGTAGAAGCGCTCCTTGTGCTCGTAGGCGGCCAGCAGTTGCGGGAACGCGCCTGTCCAGGTCTCCATGATGAGGCGCTCCCGGTCTGAGACTTCGTGAGCGCGTTTCAGCAGGATTTTCCGGTCTCCCTTGAGAGTCCGGCTCTGGGACGGTTTCAGCTCCTTTCTGAGGCCCTTGCGCACTCTCTCTAGGGCATCGTTGGCCATGCGCACCACATGGAACTTATCGACCACGATACGGGCCTGGGGCAGCACAGCCTTGACCGCTGCCCGGTAGGGGTTCCACATGTCCATGCTGACGATCTCGACCTTCTGCCGGTCTTTCAGCTTCATCAGGTAGTTGGTCACCACGTCCTGGCGGCGGGTGGCCAGCAGGTCGAGCAGGGTTCGCTCCTCAATGTTGGTCAGAATGCAGCGGTAGCGCTTGTTCAGGTATAGCTCGTCAATGCCCAGGATGCGGGGCGTCTCGAAGCGGTGCCAGCGCCCCAGGAACTCGGCGCGGGCGTTGAAGATGTCGCGCACCGTCTTCTCGTCCAGGCCGGTCTGTGCCGCCACAAAGGTGTAGGGGTGGTTGAAGGATTCCTTCTCCACGTACTCATGCAGCCGCAGTGTCATACGGAATCCGTCCACCATCTCCGGTAGCTGGGGCCTGAATGTTGTCTTGCAGGCCCGGCAGGTGTATCGGCGGCGGACCACCCAGAGAGTGACCCGCTTGCCGTGGATGGGCAGATCACGATAGGGAACGTCACGCTTGCCGAACCGTACGAACTCACCCTGCACGCCGCATTCCTCGCAGGCGATGGGATCGGGCACGTCCACCTGGAAGTGCATTTCGTCGTCGGTTGATTTGCAGCCCAGTACTTGGTATTGCGGCAGGTGAAGGATGTTGTCGGGAAGTTCGGTCATGGTGTTGTATAGGCGTAGGTGTCAGTCAGATCCATCCGACTCGGCATTGGTGTTTGCTTTTTTACCCAACAAGCTGCTGGAAACGAAAAGTAAGGCACCGAGGACAATTGCAATATCAGCCAGGTTGAAGGCCGGCCAATGCCAGTCTCGCCAATAGAAATCAAAGGAATCCACAACATAGCCGCGAAAGACCCGGTCAATCAGGTTGCCCATGGCGCCACCGAGGATAAGACTGTAAGCGATGGCTTCTCCTTTATGACGATTTTCAAGGATCAGCTTGATCAGAAAAATCGAGACCACTACCGCGATTCCGATAAAAAAGTAGCGCTGCCAGCCTCCACCATTCGCAAAAAGACTGAATGCGGCACCGGTGTTCCATAGGTGCACCCAGTTAAAGAACGGGGTCACCGAAACATACTCGCCATAGGCCATTGATTGCTGCACCAGCCACTTTACAGCCTGATCAGACGCTGCCAGCAGGCCCGATATGGACAATAGGGCATACGGCGAGAGCTTTTTGCCAATAATGAGCATTATTTAACCCTTCAACGCCAAAATGCGTCTGGCACCGTTAAGTACAATGCCCCCCGCGATGGTGCCGATAATCAGATCCGGATAATTGGAACCGGTCCACGCGACCAGGGCGCCGGCGGTGATGACCCCCAGGTTGATCACCACGTCGTTGGCCGAGAATATCCAGCTTGCCTTCATGTGCGCCCCGCCTTCCCGATGTTTGGATATGAGCAGCAGACAACTGGTATTGGCAATCAATGCGACGAATGCGATAGCCATCATCACCAGCGATTCAGGCTCACTACCGAATACAAAGCGTCTCACCACCTCTACGAGCACGCCCACAGCCAAGATCAGTTGCAGTACACCAGCAAGATGCGCGGCACGTACCTGCATTTTCACGCTATGTCCAACCGCATAAAGGGCAAGCCCGTACACCGCCGCATCGGCAAAATTGTCCAGGGATTCTCCAATCAGGCCGGTGGACCGGGCGATCAGACCGGCAGTCATTTCCACCACGAACAGAAGTGCATTGATGCCGAGCAACCAGCGCAGGGTCCCGGATTCTTGCTTAGCAGAAGCTGCCGAAAACTCGGCGGCCTTGATGGTCTCCGGATTTGCAGCGACGGTTTCCTGAAGCGAGGCGCCTAGCCCCAAGGTCTTCAGTTTCGAGGTGACGGGCTCGACCTCGCCGTCATGCACGACCTTCAGCCGGCGGTTCGACAAGTCGAAGGACAGCGCCCGAATCTCCTCAAAGCCGTTCAGGGCTAGGCGAATCATTCGTTCTTCTGATGGACAGTCCATCTTCGGCACGGCATAAACACTGACCCATCTCCCTGGCGCCTCGGAGGAGGCCTGTATATCGGTATCCGCTGCGGACGTTGCATCACCGCCACAGGCGCCACCACAGGATTTGCTCATGATACGACTCCACTTGAACAATGTTGTGGTACCATTTAAAACTATAAAGCTACTATAAGGTCAATAGAGTAAAGAATCCGTTGGGGAGGAGGCTGATGCGCATTGGTCAGTTGGCGCAGTTGGTAGGGGTCGAAACACAGACGATCCGCTTCTATGAACAGCAGGGCTTGTTGCCGCCGCCTGATCGGCAGGACAACGGTTACCGTGTCTATACCGAGAAGCATGGTGAGGGGCTGGCCTTCATCCGTCGCTGCAGAATCCTGGGCCTGTCACTGGCTGAGATTCACGAACTACAGAGCTATGAGGACGACCCTCATCAGCCTTGTACCGCCGTCAACGCCTTGCTCGATGATCACATCTCTCATGTGCGGTCGCAGATAACCGCTCTGCAAGCGCTTGAGAAACAACTCGTTTCACTGAGAGCGAGTTGCAACGATGACCGGGAAGTTGAGGCGTGTGGGGTTCTTGCTGGAATTAGCGAAGGAAACATGCACCAGCAGTAGGTGAAGCATCAACCAGATAATCCGATGAGATGCCGGTCTGTCTCACTCTCATGCAAAGGTAAGATCAACCATTTAATCCGCTTACCCAATAAAATTAATGTTCGATTATCGGTCATTTACCGTTGACGGAGCCTGGCCGCCTTCCCATTCTCCGCTGCGAGGCGATGCCCGATGGATCGCCCGACTGCCAGAAAACAAAAACAACAAGAGTGGACTCCCCTTATGCAGCACTGCGTTCGTGATACCCGCGCTTTCCTGGCGCTGGCGGTGGCATTGGCCAGCACCCCGAGCCTGGCTGGCGGCTTCTTCGAAGACAGCCACGCCAACCTTGCGCTGAAAAACTACTACCTGGATCGCGACTACAAGGACGGCGGCGCCAAGAGCGCCGCGCGGGAGTGGGCACAGGGTTTCAATCTGTTCGTCGAGTCCGGCTTTACCGAAGGGCCGGTGGGCTTCGGCCTGGATGCCCGGGGCTTGCTGGGGTTGAAGCTGGATTCGGCGCCTGATCGCAGCGGCACCGAACTGCTGCCGGTGTCGAAAAGCGACAAGGTCGCGGCCGATGATTACTCGCGGCTGGCAATGACCGCCAAGATGAAGATCAGCCAGACCACGGTGAAGAGCGGCGACAACCTGATCTTCCTGCCGTTCGCCTTCGCCAGTCCGTCGCGCCTGCTGCCCCAGACATTCCGCGGCACCACCCTGAGTTCGAAGGAAATCGACGGCCTGACCGTCAACGCCGGCTACCTGGACCGTATCAACAAGCGCGACTCCACCAGCTACGAGCGCATGGCGATCGCCTCGCCCAATGGCCGCTTCCGTGGCGCGGAAACCTCGCCGCACATGCTCTATGCCGGTGCCGACTACCAGTTGAACAAGTCCCTCGGGTTTCGCGCCTATCATGCCGAGCTCAAGGACCTCTACCAGCAGGACACCCTGGCCGCACTCTACGAGCAGGGCATCGGCGATGGTACCTTCAGCGCCGACCTGCGCAGCTTCTTCAGCCGCGAGGACGGCCAGGCACGCGCGGGCAGGGTGGACAACGTCAACGCCTCGGCGATGTTCAGCTACCGCCTGGGCGGGCACAGGCTGGGTATCGGCTATATGCACTCCAGCGGCGATTCGGCCACGCCCTATGTGTCGGGTACCGAGTTGATGGGCATGAGCGAGCTGACCATGAGTTCGGACTTCCTCAATGCCAAGGAGCACACCTGGCAGGCGATCTACGACTACGACTTCGTCGCCCTCGGCGTGCCGGGGCTCAAGAGCCGGCTGCGCTACGTGCGCGGAGACAATATCGAACTGGCCTCGCTCAATGCCGACGACCGCAAGGAGCGTGAGTTCCAGATGGAGTTGGGCTACGTCATCCAGAGCGGGCCGATGAAGAACGTCGGGTTCCTGGCGAGGAAGTCGATCTATCGCAATGACTTCCCGACGGGCGCGGCGTTCAGGGACGAAAACCAGACCCGGTTCATCGTGACCTACACCTTGCCGATCTGGTAACCCGCATCTCACGGATGACACATGACCCTGTGGGAGCTAGCTAGATCAGACAGCATCATTGCCCTTGCCGGCCCATCGCTGGCAAGCCAGCTCCCACAGGATTTAGAGCCTGGCACAAAACCTTGGCTGACTCGGACCTTGTGGGAGCTGGCTTGCCAGCGATTTGGCCAGATCAGGCAGCATCATTGGTCTTGCCGTCCCTATCGCTGCGGTGCTGCGGTTCGACAAGCCAGCTCCCACAGGGCCATGTGTTGTCCGTCAGTCCTGGTACACCTTCTTCAACAAGCGCAGCAACTCCGCGCGCTCGCTGTCATCCAGCGCCGCTGTGGCATCGCGGTCGCTGTCGCTGGCGATCTGCCTGAGTTCCTTGAGCAGCGCTTCCCCGGTCTTGCTCAGGAAGATCCCGTAGGAACGCTTGTCCGGCTTGCAGCGGATGCGCACCGCCAGCGCCCGCTCTTCCAGCTTGTTCAGCAACGGCACCACCTGCGGCGGCTCGATGGCCAGGGCGCGGGCCAGGTCGGCCTGCATCAGCCCGGGGCTCTGGTCGATGATCGCCAGCGCGGAGAACTGCGCGGGCGCAGGTCGTGCACCGCGAGCCGGGCGATCAGGTTCTGGAATAGCTTCAATTGGGCGCGGCGCAACGCGTAACCGATCAGGTCTTCGAGGGAGGCATCCAGCGCCGGGGCTGGCTCGGGGGCGGTGTCGGTGTTGCGGGCGGACCTTGCCATCGGAAGCAGAACTCCTTGGATCATGAATAAGAAAGTTACCCAGTTTGCCCGCCCGAAGGGGATATGGCTAGCGCGTTCAGCAAAGAAAGCCGTTCAACTGACTCACGCAAAAGGATAATTTTCATAATAGTTAATTGACATAACTAATTTGCTCGATTAGCTTGCTAACCATCACCTCGAACAACAAGAGTGCATCACATGAGCAACTACGAAGGCCGCTGGACCACCGTCAAGGTCGAACTGGAATCGGGCATCGCCTGGGTTACCCTGAACCGTCCGGACAAACGCAACGCCATGAGCCCGACCCTCAACCGCGAGATGGTCGATGTCCTGGAAACCCTGGAGCAGGACCCACAGGCCGGCGTGCTGGTACTGACCGGCGCGGGCGAGTCCTGGACCGCCGGCATGGACCTCAAGGAATACTTCCGCGAAGTGGACGCCGGCCCCGAGATCCTCCAGGAAAAGATCCGCCGCGAAGCCTCGCAATGGCAATGGAAGCTGCTGCGCATGTACGCCAAGCCGACCATCGCCATGGTCAACGGCTGGTGCTTCGGCGGCGGTTTCAGCCCGCTGGTGGCCTGCGACCTGGCAATCTGCGCCGACGAAGCCACCTTCGGCCTTTCGGAAATCAACTGGGGCATCCCGCCGGGCAACCTGGTGAGCAAGGCCATGGCCGACACCGTGGGCCATCGCCAGTCGCTGTACTACATCATGACCGGCAAGACCTTCGGTGGGCCGAAAGCCGCCGAGATGGGCCTGGTCAACGAAAGCGTGCCATTGGCGCAACTGCGCCAGACCACTCGCGAGCTGGCGCTGAACCTGCTGGAAAAGAACCCGGTGGTCCTGCGCGCCGCCAAGAACGGCTTCAAGCGTTGCCGCGAGCTGACCTGGGAGCAGAACGAAGACTACCTGTATGCCAAGCTCGACCAGTCGCGCCTGCTGGACACCGAAGGCGGTCGCGAGCAGGGCATGAAGCAATTCCTCGACGACAAGAGCATCAAGCCGGGCCTGCAGGCGTATAAACGCTGAATGCCCACGGCGACGTCCAGCGACGTCGCCATCGCGTGCTTCCGATAAAGTCAACCAACGAGGAACGAGCATGTTGCAGGTGCCTTTGCTGATTGGCGGCGAGTCGCGTCCCGCCAGTGACGGACGAACCTTCGAACGGCGCAACCCGGTGACCGGCGCAGTGGTGTCGCGGGTAGCCGCCGCCACCCTGGACGACGCCGACGCGGCGGTGGCCGCGGCCAGTGCCGCTTTCCCGGCCTGGTCGCGCCTGGCCCCCAACGAACGCCGCAGCCGCCTGCTGGCCGCCGCCGATGCCTTGCAGGCGCGTACTTCGGAGTTCATCGCCGCCGCCGGCGAGACCGGCGCCATGGCCAACTGGTACGGATTCAACGTCAAGCTGGCCGCCGGCATGCTGCGTGAAGCAGCCTCCATGACCACCCAGATCACCGGCGAAATCATCCCCTCCGACGTGCCAGGCAGCCTGGCCATGGCCGTACGTGCGCCCTGCGGCGTGGTCCTGGGTATTGCGCCATGGAACGCCCCGGTGATCCTCGCCACCCGCGCCATCGCCATGCCTTTGGCCTGCGGCAATACCGTGGTGCTCAAGGCCTCCGAACTTAGCCCGGCGGTGCATCGGTTGATTGGCCAGGTGCTGCAGGACGCCGGCCTGGGCGATGGTGTGGTCAACGTGATCAGCAACGATCCGGCCGACGCGCCGAAGATCGTCGAGCGCTTGATCGCCAACCCGGCGGTGCGCCGGGTCAATTTCACCGGCTCGACCCATGTCGGGCGCATCGTTGGCGAACTGGCGGCGCGGCACTTGAAGCCGGCGCTGCTGGAACTGGGTGGCAAGGCGCCGTTCCTGGTGCTGGACGATGCCGACCTCGACGCCGCCGTCGAAGCGGCGGCCTTCGGTGCCTACTTCAACCAGGGCCAGATCTGCATGTCCACCGAACGCCTGGTGGTGGACGAGAAGATCGCCGACACCTTCGTCGACAAGCTCGCCGCCAAGATCGCCACCCTGCGCGCCGGCGATCCGCAGGACCCGGCCTCCGTGCTCGGTTCGCTGGTCGACAGCGGCGCCGGCGAGCGCATCAAGGCGCTGATCGACGATGCCGTGGAAAAGGGTGCACGCCTGGTCTGCGGCGGCCAGCTGGACGGCAGCATCCTGCAGCCGACCCTGCTGGACCGGGTGGACGCCAGCATGCGCCTGTATCGCGAGGAGTCCTTCGGCCCGGTGGCGGTGGTTCTGCGCGGCACGGACGACGACGCGCTGCTGGCCCTGGCCAACGACTCCGAGTTCGGCTTGTCCTCGGCCATCTTCAGCCGCGACACCAGCCGCGCCCTGGCCCTGGCCCAGCGGGTCGAGTCGGGCATCTGCCATATCAACGGACCGACCGTGCACGACGAGGCGCAGATGCCGTTCGGCGGGGTCAAGTCCAGTGGCTACGGCAGTTTCGGCAGCCGCACTGCGATCGACCAGTTCACCCAGTTGCGCTGGATCACCCTGCAGCACGGTGTCCGTCACTACCCCATCTGATCCGCCCGGCAGTACCCGCCGCCTGGCGCATCCGGGTGGCGGCACGACAGACAACAAGAACAAGGAGCAACCTGCGTGAATTCCGAAGCCAGTCCACGGCCGACCGACCGTGCCCAACCTCCGCGCTATCGGCAGGTGTCCATCGGTCATCCCGAAGTAGAAGTCAGCGAGGTCGGGGGCATCCTGCGCATGCGTGCGCTGGAGCCTTTGGCGCCGCTGCCTGCGCGCCTGCTCGAACGCCTGGAATACTGGGCCGAACTACGCCCCGGGCAAACCTTTATCGCCGCCCGGGAAAACGGCGGTGCCTGGCGCGAGATCAGCTACGCCGCGATGCTCCGGCAGGTGCGGACCATCGCCGCTCACCTGCTCGACCTGGGCCTGAGCGCCGAGCGTCCGCTGGCGCTGTTGTCCGGCAATGATATCGAGCATCTGCAGATCGCCCTTGGCGCCATGTACGCGGGCATTCCCTATTGCCCGGTGTCGCCGGCCTACGCCTTGCTGTCCCAGGACTTCGCCAAGCTGCGGCATGTCTGCGAGGTGCTCACCCCGGGCGTGGTCTTCGTCAGCGATAGCCAGCCGTTCCAGCGCGCCATCGATGCGGTGATGGATCCCTCGGTGGCGGTGATCAGCGTGCGCGGCGTCGTCGAGGGGCGTCAGACGATCGATTTCGCTTCGCTGCTGGAGCCCACCGACCTGGACAGGGCCGATGCTGCCTTTGCCGCCACCGGCCCCGACACCATCGCCAAATTCCTCTTCACCTCCGGCTCGACCAAGCTGCCCAAGGCGGTGATTACCACTCAGCGCATGCTCTGTGCCAACCAGCAGATGCTGCTGCAGACCTTCCCGGTGTTCGCCGAGGAGCCGCCGGTGCTGGTGGACTGGCTGCCGTGGAACCACACCTTTGGCGGCAGCCATAACCTTGGCATCGTCCTGTACAACGGCGGCAGCTTCTACCTCGATGCCGGCAAGCCGACGCCCCAGGGCTTCGCCGAGACCCTGCGCAACCTGCGCGAGATTTCGCCCACGGCCTACCTCACCGTGCCCAAGGGCTGGGAAGAGCTGGTCAAGGCGCTGGAGCAGGACGCCGGGCTGCGCGAGGTGTTCTTTGCCCGCATCAAGCTGTTCTTCTTCGCTGCGGCGGGGCTGTCGCAGAGTATCTGGGACCGGCTCGACCGCATCGCCGAGCAACACTGCGGCGAACGCATCCGCATGATGGCCGGGCTGGGCATGACCGAGGCGGCGCCGTCCTGCACCTTCACCACCGGGCCGCTGTCCATGGCCGGCTATATCGGCCTGCCGGCGCCGGGGTGCGAGGTCAAGCTGGTGCCGGTGGGCGACAAGCTCGAAGGCCGTTTCCGCGGCCCCCACATCATGCCCGGCTACTGGCGCGCGGCGCAGCAGACCGCCGAAGTGTTCGACGACGAAGGTTTCTATTGCTCGGGCGACGCGATCAAGCTTGCCGACCCGCAGCAGAGCCAGCTCGGCCTGATGTTCGATGGCCGCATCGCCGAGGATTTCAAGCTTTCGTCCGGGGTCTTCGTCAGCGTCGGGCCGCTGCGCAATCGCGCGGTGCTGGAGGGCTCGCCCTATGTGCAGGACATCGTGGTGGCGGCGCCGGATCGGGAATGCCTGGGCATCCTGGTCTTCCCGCGCTTGCCCGAATGCCGGCAACTGGCGGGGCTGGACGGGCAGGCCAGTGACGCCGAAGTACTGGCCAGTGCCCCGGTGCGCGCCTGGTTCGCCGACTGGCTCGAGCGCCTGAACCGCGACGCCCAGGGCAATGCCAGCCGCCTGGAATGGCTGGCCCTGCAGGACGAAGCACCTTCGATCGACCAAGGCGAGATCATCGACAAGGGTTCGATCAACCAGCGCGCCGTGCTGCAACGGCGCGCTGCCCAGGTCGAGGCGCTGTATCGCGGCGAGGCACCGGGCATAGTGCGCGCCGGAGAAAAACCATGAGCCTGTGCAGCCGCTTCGACGATGTGGCGATCGTCGAGATGGCGCGTACGCCGTGGGTCGACCTCGGTGGTGCGCTGGCCGGCGTGTCGCCCATCGACCTGGGCATCCATGCAGGCAGGGCGGCGCTGGAACGGGCGGCGGTCGCCCCGGGCAGCGTCGACAGCGTGCTGGCCGGCAGCATGGCCCAGGCCAGTTTCGATGCGTACATGCTGCCCCGGCATATCGGCCTGTACAGCGGCGTGCCGCAGGCGGTGCCGGCGCTGGCGGTACAGCGGATCTGCGGCACGGGGCTGGAATTGCTGCGCCAGGCCGGCGAGCAGTTGCGTGACGGCGTGCAGCGGGTGCTGTGCGTAGGCGCGGAGTCGATGTCGCGCAACCCGATTGCGGCGTACGAGCACCGCGGCGGCTTCCGCCTGGGGGCGCCGGTCGGGTTCAGGGATTTTCTCTGGGAGGCACTGTACGACCCGGCGGCGGGCGTCGACATGATCGGTACCGCCGAGAACCTGGCCCGGGAATACGGGCTGGACCGGGGAGCGGTGGATGCCTGGGCCTTGCGCAGCCATCAGCGGGCCCTGTCCGCCCAGGCGGCCGGGTGGTTCGACGCGGAAATCGCCGCCGTACGCAGTACAGTCTTCGAGGCTGACGACTGCCTGCCACGGGAGATCGAACTGCCCCGGGGCGTCAGCGAAGTCGTTCGTGACAGCCATCCCCGTACTACCGATGCCACCGCGCTGGCCCGCCTGCGGGCCATCCACGGGGGCGGCGTACAGACCGCCGGCAACAGTTGCGCGGTGGTCGATGGTGCAGCGGCGGCGCTGGTCTGTCGTTACTCGGCGTGCGAGCGGCCACCCTTGGCCCGGCTGTTGATGGCCACGGCCGTCGGCGTGCCGCCCCGGACCATGGGCATCGGCCCGGCCCCGGCGATCCGCCTGCTGCTGGAGCGCAGCGGCTTGCGCCTGGAGCAGATCGACCGCTTCGAGATCAACGAGGCGCAGGCGGCACAGGTGCTGGCGGTGGCCCGTGCGCTGGAGCTGGACCCCGAGCGCCTGAACGTCCATGGCGGTTCCATCGCCCTCGGCCATCCGTTGGCGGCCACAGGCCTGCGCCTGGTGCAGACCCTCGCTCGCCAGTTGCGCGAAGGCAACCTGCGCTATGGCATCGCCGCGGCCTGCATTGGCGGCGGCCAGGGCATGGCGCTGTTGATCGAAAACCCCCAATTCGCTGCTTGAACGAGGTAACCCATGGCCTACCGGGCGCCCTTGGGCGATATGCAATTCGTGCTGCAACACTGGCTGCGCGCCGACCGCGACTGGCGGGAAATGCCGGCGTTCGCCGAGGTCGATCTCGACCTTGCCGGGCAGGTGCTGGAAGAGGCGGCGCGCTTCGCCAGCCAGATCCTGGCTCCGCTGAATACCCCGGGTGATCGCCAGGGCTGCCGGCTGGTGAATGGCGAAGTCATCACCCCGGAGGGTTTCCCGGCGGCCTACCGCGCCTATGTCGAAGGCGGCTGGCCGGCGCTGGCCTGTGCGGTGGAGCAGGGCGGCCAGGGCCTGCCCCAGGTACTGGATGCGGCGCTGCTGGAAATGCTCTACGCCAGCAACCATGCCTGGGCCATGTATACCGGGATCGCCCATGGCGCCTATCTGTGCCTGAAGACCCACGCTTCGCCCGAATTGCAGGCGCGTTATCTGCCCGGCATCGTCAGCGGCGAGACCTTGCCGACCATGTGCCTGACCGAGCCCCAGGCCGGCAGCGATGTCGGTCTGCTGCGCTGTCGCGCCGAGCCGCTGGACGACGGCAGCTATGCGGTCAGTGGCAACAAGCTGTTCATCTCCGGTGGCGAGCATGACCTGAGCCACGACATCCTTCATCTGGTCCTCGCCCGCTTGCCGGAAGCACCTGCCGGCAGCAGGGGCGTGTCGCTGCTGCTGGTGCCGAAATGGCTGGACGGCGGCGAGCGCAACGGCGTGCATTGCGATGGCCTGGAACACAAGCTCGGCATTCGCGGCAGCGCCACCTGCGCCCTGCGTTTCGAAGGCGCTCGCGGCTGGCTGGTGGGCCGGCCCCACGGCGGGCTGGCGGCGATGTTCGTGATGATGAACTCGGCGCGCCTGCATGTTGGCTTGCAGGGGCTGGGACATGCCGAAGCGGCCTGGCAAGTGGCCCGGGACTACGCCCTGGAGCGACGACAGATGCGCGCCCCCAGGCATCCCGAGGGCGTCGCGCCGGCACTGGCCGACCCGATCCACCTGCACCCGGCCATGCGCCGGATTCTTCTGGAACTGCGGGTGCGTACCGAAGGCATGCGCGCCATCGGCTACTGGGCCGCGCATTGGCTGGATATCGCCGCCGAAGCGGCTGACCCGGCGCAGCGTGACAAGGCCGAGACCCTCGGAGCGTTGCTCACGCCTATCGTCAAGGCCAGCTTCACCAGCCAGGGATTCGAGCTGGCGAGCAAGGCGTTGCAGGTGTTCGGCGGGTACGGCTACACGGCGGAGTTCCCCATCGAACAGACCCTGCGCGACAGCCGCATAGCCATGATCTACGAAGGCAGCAACGAGATTCAGGCCAACGACCTGCTGCTGCGCAAGGTGCTCGGCGATGGGGGCGAGGGCTTCGGCCTGCTGCTCGCCGAGCTGCGCGCGGAAGCGCAGGCGAGCGGCTCGGTGTACGCCGATGCGCTGGGCGAGGTGTGCGACGGGCTGGAAGGATTGCTGCCGGAGCTGCAGGCGTTCAGTGCCGGGGATAGCGAATATCCGTACCGGGCCGCGGGGACTTCCTGCAACTGTGTTCGATCAGCCTGCTGGCCTTTGCCTGGGCCAGAAGCGCCCGCTGTGCCGAGGGGCTGGCGCAGCCGCTGCGGCGGGAGAAGCTGGAGAGTGCCGGGTTCTGCTTCGATTATCTGTTGCCGGAGTTCGATCGGCAGATGGCGGCTGTGCGGGCGGCGCGGGCGCCATTGCCCTTCATTGGCTGATTTGGCCTCATCGCTGCGGTGCGGCGGTCCGACAAGCCAGCTCCCACAGTATTCGCGGCGCTGCTGAACCTGTGGGAGCTGGCTTGCCAGCGATGAGGCCCGAGAGATTTCACAAAAATTTCACTTTATTTCGAACTTTCCTACAGACCATGCCCTCGAAGCCCTGCATTCGTTAATACGTTTACCGTCATGGAGGCTTCACCAATGCGTACCCGTAACCTGCTCGCCCCGACCTGCATCCTGGCCCTGCTGGGGGCTCCCCTGGCTGCCGTCGCCGCGCCGAGCACCGACCCGCTGTTTACCCTCGGTCTGACGGGCAGCTACGACAAGTTCAAGTTCGAAGGCGGCAGCGAATCCGACGACAGCCATATGGGCCAGGGCGGAGTATTCGCCACCTTCGGCAACAAACTCACCGCCGAATCCGGTTTCATCTACCAGATCGGTGCCGAGGCCAAGTACGGCAAGAAGAACGACAACAAGCTCAAGGAAGCCCAGGCCGACCTCGACCTCGGCTGGCGTGCCGCGCTGGATGCGCGCAACTTCGTCGATGTCAGCGTGGGCGGCGGCTACGGCTGGTCGCGCTTCGAGCCGGACATCAACGACATCGACACCAAGCTCACCGTCAAATCGCCGTTCGCCAAGGCTGCACTGGGCTACAACCACCAGTTCGATGCCTCGACCCTGCGCGTCGAAGTCGGTGCCCGCCACACCATCGATGGCCGTGCGCGCCTGAAGGTCGAGGATTTCGGCAGCGACAGCGTCGACCTGAAGGACCGCACCAACCCCTACGCCGAAGTCAGCCTGCTGATGAACCAGCAGGGCGGCATGCCGATCCAGGTCGGTGCCTACTACACCCGTACCGAATACAAGCTGGACGAGGATTCGGCAGTGGCCGACAACACCAAGCTCAAGCGTGACGAGTTTGGCGTGAAGGTGGGTCTGGCGTTCTGATGCAGTAGCAAATCCCTGTGGGAGCTGGCTTGTCGGATCGCCGCACCGCAGCGATGAGGCCAGACCGGACAACTGTGTTGCCAGTGGGGCCCTATCGCTGGCAAGCCAGCTCCCACAGGGTCCGAGGTGTTTGTTCGAGAAGCAGCAATCCACTGCTGAGTCACTGTTCCTGACAAAGCAGTCAAATCCCCATCCCCGCCACAGCCCTTGATTCACAAGCCCCCCAGCCTCTGGCACGGGCATTGCCATGGTGCAGCCAGTCCGTAATCAGAGAGCTGCCCATGACCCTCCCTTTGCGCCGCCAGCCCCTGGCGCTGTTGATCGCCACGACCTTGCTACCCATCCACGCCGCCCTGGCTGATGACACCGACAAGCCCGATGCCCTGCCCACCGTGACCGTCACCGCGCAGAAGCGCGAAGAATCGTTGCAGGACGTCGCCGCTGCGGTTTCCGCGGTGTCCGGCAAGAGCATCGAACAGACCGGTGGCGGCTTTACCGCCGGCAAGGCCCTGCAGGATGTGCCCAACGCCATCGCTCCCGAGTTCGCCGGCAACCAGCGGCCACGCTGGTACATCCGCGGCATGGGCTCCGGCGATATGGCCTCGACCACCGTTTACCCGGTGGGCATCTATGTCGATGACACCTATATCAGCCCGCATATCGCCACCGGCGGTCCGCTCTACGACCTGGAACGGGTGGAAATCCTGCGCGGGCCCCAGGGCACCCTGTGGGGCAAGAACACCACGGGCGGGGCGATCAACTTCGTCTCGCGCAAGCCGCAGTTCGAAGAGGGCAACGGCTACTTCAAGCTCGATGCCGGGAATTATGATTCGCGCCTGTACGAGGGGGCCTATGGCGGCACGCTCGTCGATGATCGCCTGGCCGCCCGGGTGGCCTTCGTCGACCAAAGCAAGGACGGCCAGTTGAAGAACATCGTCGATGGCCACACCGTCGGCGACGTGCATGACCAGGCGGTGCGCGCGCAGATCCTCGCCCGCCTGAGCGACGACCTCGATGCCACTCTGCAGATCCGTTCCCGCGACTACAAGGGCCAGGGTATCGCCACCCGTGCCTGGGGCGCTGGCCCTGGCGGCACCACGCTGTTCGGCCCGGCGCCTGCGCTCAAGGACGATGAAGCCGCCTTCACCGGCAAGGGCGAGGACCGCATCGAGCACAACGGCGTGCAGCTCAACCTGCACTGGGACCTTGGCGAGCTGGCCCTGGATTCGATCACCGCCTTCGACGACATCCAGGAAAAGGCCCAAGGTCCGAACATGGGCATCTACGAGTTCGGCCGCTCCTGGGGTGACGATCACTGGCGCCAGGTGTCCCAGGAACTGCGTCTGTCCTCGGCCAGGAACCAGCCTGTGAGCTGGATCGTCGGCACCCACCTGTTCCACGAAAGCCTCGACAGCACCAGCAGCAGCGCGATCCTGCCCACCGCCTACAATGCGCCTTTCGGTGTTGCCAGCTATGGCCGCACCGACCTCGACCAAAGCACCACCAGCTACGCGCTGTTCGGCAGCAGCACCTGGCAGGCCAGCGATGATCTGAGTTTCACCCTGGGCTTGCGCTGGACCCGCGAGACCAAGGACATCGACCTAAATCGGGTCGCTTCGCCGGATGCTGCGGACGTGTCCTTCGCCAGCAGCAACCGGTGGTGGAAGACCTACACCGGTACCCTGGCCACGGTCGCCACCCAGGACGAGAAACGCACCTGGAACAAGCTGACCTACGACTTCACCCCCGAGTACCAGCTCAATGACAACGCCCGGGTGTACTTCCGTTATGCCAAGGGCTTCCGCTCCGGCGGCTTCAATGGCGGCGCTACGGTGCAGGCGGAGACGTCGGTGGTGGCGCCGGAGAACGTCGATGCCTACGAACTGGGGATCAAGAGCGAATGGTTCGACGAGCGCCTGATCGCCAACGCCAACGTCTTCTATTACGATTATGCCGATATCCAGGTGAACACCGTCTCGGTGAGCAACGGGCAGGTGGTGTCGCTGCTGACCAACAGCGGTGCGGGGGTGATTCGCGGGGCCGAATTCGAACTGCAGGCACTGCCGTTGCAGAACCTGCAACTGCGCGGCTCGCTGGGCCTGCTGCATACCGAACTGAAGGACTTCTCCTCGCCGGGCGGTCCGGACTACTCGGGCAACCGCATTGCCCGCTCGCCGGAGCGGACCCTGTCGGTGGGGGCGAGCTACCGGATCCCGCTGGAAGGCGGTGATGCCGTGACCCTGGACAACAGCTGGCGCTACCAGAGCCGCATCTACTTCCTGCCGACCGCCCAGGAGGACCATAGCGTGTCGCAGGGCGGGTACACGCTGGGCAATGCCAGCCTGACCTATCACTTCGCCGGAAAGCAGGACCTGGACCTGAGCGCTTATGTGAACAACCTCACCGACAAGCGCTACAAGACCGACAGCGTGCCGCTGCCGTTCGATATCGCCTGGGATGCGCGAGGGGATCGCAGGACTTATGGGGTGTCGGTGACTACCCACTTCTGATGGTGTCTGTACTGGCCTCATCGCTGGCAAGCCAGCTCCCACAGTGTCCGCGGCGCACGCAGAACCTGTGGGAGCTGGCTTGCCAGCGATAGGGCCCTCAGCACCCACATCATCCAAACCACCGGGCCAACCCGCTCGGCGTCAACCCGGTCCACCTCTTGAACGACCTGCGGAAATTGGTCGTATCACTGAACCGCAGGTAGTTGCACACCTCTTCGTTGGTGTACCCCTTCATCTGGTACAGGTACAACGCCACGTGCCTTCGAACCAGGTCGAGTTGCTGCTGGAAGTGGGTGCCATGCTTGCTCAGCTTGCGCTTGAAGGTGGTGGGACTGATGCCGAAGGCGGCCGCTACGCGGTCGAGATTGATCGGCTCGTGGATATGCGCGTGCAGGTGATCGAACAACAGGTCGAGGAAGCTCGAACCACCGCCCAGCGCGGCCAGCTGCTCGAGGCACGCCTGTCGCGCCACCAGCCCCGGCGTGGCCGCCGCATTGGGCAGCGGTCGGTGGATATGCTGCCGTGGCAAGGAGAGCAGGGTGATCTGCGCATCGAAGCGCACCTCCTCACCGAGATACACCCAGTACTGCTCGATATGCCGCGGCTGGCTCCAGGCGCACTGGATACGCCACGGCAGATGCTCGCCCACCAGCCGCCGGCTCATCGCCAATACCGCGCTGAGACAGGCCTCGCCTAGAAACTGCGCCTGGTTGCCAGCGCCACACGCGTCCTGCCAGTAGAGGTGCAGGTAATGCTCTTCGAGCATCAACCGTGGTGTCAGCAACGGGCTGAGCAGCGCATGGAATTCGCACAGGTGTTCCAGCGCCTGGTACAGGTCTCGGGCATGCAGCAGGGTCTGGCTGGCCTCGCCGTAGTGCCCGGGCAGCAGGCGCTGGCCGAACAGGAAGGCGCTGTCATCAGCATCCAGCAGGCGCCGGGCGTTGTCGATCAGGGTCAGGAACTGCTGCTGGCTGAAACGCGTGGTGCCTCGGCTGAGGTCCTCGTAGAACACCTCGCAGCCGCGCAGCAGACGATGGCTGTCGATGCCCCTGGACAGTGCCAGGTCGATCAGGGTGGCAGGCTGGTAGTGACCGACGATAAATCGCTGGTCGCGCTCGTAGCCGCTCATGCCGCGCCCCGCTGCGGTGCTTGCCGCCTGGCCTTGGCGATGCCGAGATTGACCCGCCTGAGCAGGCTTTCCACATCGTCGTCGTATGCCATGGCCGCAGCCACGCTGGCGCGCAGTTGCAGGCGCTCGCCGTGGCGCAAGGTCTTGTAGGCGAAGCCGGCGACCGCCTGTTGCAGCTCCTGCGCCAGCCAGCGGGCCTGGGTTTCGCCGGTGTTGGGCATGACCACGACGAAGCGGTCGCCGGCCAGGCGGCAGAGCACGTCCTGCTGGCGCAGGTTGAGCACCAGCAACTGGGCCAGCATCTGCAACAGGTGATCGCCCTCGGCCTCGCCATGCACCAGGTTCACCGCGCTGAAATCATCGATGTCCAGCACCACCAGCGACAATGGCTGCTGCGCGCGTTCGGCCTGCTCCAGGGCCAGTTGCACGTGCTGGCGCAGGTACTGGGCGCCGCCCAGCGGGGTAAGCTTGTCGAACAGCAGGTGCTCGCGGAACAACCCCTCGCGCTTGCTCATCTGCGCGTTGATCGCCTGCTGCTCCTTGTGCAGGTGATAGATGCCGAAGGTCACCAGGAGCAGACCCACCGGCATCGGCGCGGTTTCCAGCCAGTTGTCCCAGACCGCGTCCGGGGCCAGGCGGATAAACTCGTCGAGCACATCCATCCACCAGGAAAAACACACGCAGGCCATGCCCACCGCGAGCAGGCGGCTGACCCGGCCAGCGGGGCGGCTGCGCATCAGCATTACCAGCCAGACCAGCCATATCAGCCCCGAGCCGCCTTCGCCGATCACGTCCATCCAGTTGATCTGCGCCCACGGCTTGACTTCGCCGAAGGCAAGGTACACCTGCAAGCCCAGGTTGGCGGCGACGGCCAGGCCGACAAAGGTCAGGGTGTGCAGCTTGAGCAGTGATTTCATCGAAGGTCTCCGCACCGGGTCCGTCCAGCGTGCCCGATCTGGGTCACAGGAGTGTTACAAGGATTTGCTGCGTGATGTGCAGGGCAACTGGTCCGGGCCTGCTTCACCGCTGCAGAAGCGTTCGACGGGCAGTTTCCCGGCCGGCTCGCTCAGGCGATTGCGGCCCTGCTTGTCGCGGTTCAGGTCGAAGGCGTCGTAGAGCGTGCCGCTGGCAGTGAAGCTGCGCACTTCAAGGCGCGTCGGCAGCACCTCGACGGTCTGGTACAGCTGGGTGTCCTCGGCGCTGCGGTCCGGCTGCCGGCGGGCGCGGTCGTTGAGGCCGTACATCTTCGAACCGGCCACCGAAACCATGTACACCGGGCCCTGGACCTTGCCGGCGGCGCGCGCCTTCTTCGCTGCGGCACGCCCGTTTTCGTTGCTAACGCGGCTGTAGCAGTGATCGTGCCCCTGCAACACCAGGTCCACCTTGTAGCGCTCGAACAGCGGTTTCCACGCTGCCTTCAGCGGCCCGGTGTCCTCCGGACGAGCGCAGGTGAACAGCGGCTGGTGGGTGACCACGATCTTCCAGCGTGCCTGGCTTTCCTTCAGACGCTGTTCAAGCCACTGGCTCTGCCGGTCGAGGGTGTCCAGGTCGAGGGCGGCCGTGCCGTCGAGGACGATGAAGCGCACGCCCTGGTAATCGATGAAATAGGTGGTGCTTTCCAGTCCCTTCACGCCGTTACCCGGCAGGGCGAACTGTTTCGCCCAATGCGGGCCGAGCACACGGCCTTCGCTGCCATCGGGGTTGAGGCTGTCCACGTATTCGTGGTTGCCGGCGGCGACCACTTGCGGCACTGCGGCGTAGTGGAAGCCGCCGGCCTGGTTCCATTCGCCCCATTCGTCGTCGTGCACCAGGTCGTCGCGCTGCGAGGTGAGATCGCCCGCATGGACCACCAGCGCCGGGCTGGCGGTGGCGTGCAGGGCCTGGCGCACGCTGCGCGAGGCAATGGAGAGAATGTCGTTCTGTGTGTCACCCAGGTAGATGAAGCGGAAGGGCTTGAAGCCCTGGGCGGCGGTACGCAGCTGCAGCCATTCGCTCCAGCCTTCGGCGCCCTTGACCCGGTACACATAGGGGGTGTCTGGTTGCAGGCCGGCGAGACGTACCTGGTGATACCGGGCTGCACCGTTTTCCGTGTCCAGCGGTTGGCTGCTGCCTTCGACCAGGGTGGCGCGTTTTTCCAGTTGCGGGCCGTCCAGCGCCGGCGCCAGTTGCAGATGGCTGCTGGTCTGGCGGCTGTCGGTACGGAAGGTCACGGCCATTTCCCGGGCGGGATTGGCCCCGGGAGTCAGGACAATGCGGTCGGCCAGGCCCGTGGCGGCATAGGGCGCGCCAGGGGAATGGGGCAGGGGTTCGGTGGCGGTGGCGCTGCCGATGCAGGCGGCGAGGGCGAGGGCCAGCAGGCTCGGGCGGTACATGGAGGATCCTTGATCGGTGGGTTCTGGCGGCCAAGGAAACAAAGGCAAATGACGCTTGGGTTACAGGGTGGGGGGTCTATTTGGACGCTGGGAGATGTGAAAAAAATGGTGGATCTCAAGGCCACCGCGAACCCTGTGGGAGCGGGTTCACCCGCGATTACGGTGGTGGCTTCACTATTGCAATCGCGGGTGAACCCGCTCCCACAGGGCCCTTAGTGTTCTTGAAAGGGGGTCATATCAGGTCAATTCCCCGGGAAAACCACCCGAAAATGCCCCGATCCGGCCGCCCTGGACATTCCTGTCACAGATCTGCCACACACCCGCCCTAGCGTGCCCCTCAGTTTCCGCCCCGGTGTGGCGGACCGACTTCAGGGGAGCAATAACGTGGCAATCGTCAGATTCAAGATCAGCCTGCTCGGCATGGCCATCGCCGCCAGCCTGCCGGCCTTTGCCGAAGACAAGGTGGAGCACGTCAACGTTGTCGGCCAGGCCGCGAGCCTGGACCAGGCGCTGAAGGAGCAGAAGGCCTCGGACAGCATTCGCAGCGTGGTCCACGCCGACGCTGTCGGCCAGTTGCCCGACGATAACGCCGCCGAAGCCCTGCAGCGGATTCCCGGCCTGTCGGTCGAGCGCGACCAGGGCGAAGGGCGTTTCGTCAGCGTGCGTGGCATCGGCCCGGACCTGAACAGCGTGACCATCAACGGCACCCTGCTGCCGGCCCCGGAAGCCGACCGTCGCGCCGTGGCCCTGGACGTTCTGCCCACCGAACTGGTGCAGTCGCTGTCGGTGGTCAAGTCGCTGACCCCGGACATGGACGCCAACTCCCTCGGCGGTACGATCGAGGTGGAAAGCCTTTCGGCCTTCGATCATCCGGGCCTGTTCTATACCGCCAGCGGCGAAGCCAGCCATGACGAGAACACCAGCCAGACCAGCCCGAAATTCTCCGGCGCCTTCAGCAACAAATTCAGCCTCGGCGACGGTATCGATAACTTCGGGGTGGCCGCAGCGTTCAGTTGGCAGCAGCGCGATTTCGGTTCGGACAACGTCGAGACCGGCGGCGCCTGGGACTTCGATGGCGACCAGGCGCGCCTGGAAGAGGCCGAGCAGCGCGATTACCGCATCCGTCGCGAACGCACCGGCGCCGGGCTGAACTTCGACTATCGTCCGGACGATTTTTCCAGCTACTACCTGCGCACCCTCTACAGCCGCTTCAAGGACACCGAGACCCGCAACGCCGCCGGGGTCGAGTTCGAAGATCCGCAAGCCTCCGGCGAGCGCGGTGACGGCGAGGGCTGGCGCGCCCTGAAGTCCCGCGAGGACACCCAGGAAATCCAGTCCTATGTATTCGGCGGTGAACGCCTGATCGATGCCTGGACCCTCAGCGGCCAAGCCGGCTTCAGCCGGTCCAGCGAGAACGACCCGGGCGGTATCGCCAATGCCAGGTTCGAAGGCGACTTCAGCGGCATCGGCTTCGATGGCACGCGCAAACCACGCCTGGGCACGGGCGCTGACTTCTACGACGCGGACGCCTTCACCCTGGACAAGGTGGAATGGGAAAAAGCCAACTCCACCGACGAGGAAAAGAACCTGCGCCTGGATCTGGCCCGTGACTACGACCTGGCCGGCAATGCCTCCCAGGTGAAGTTCGGCGCCAAGGCCAGCCGCCGCGACAAACGTGCCGACACCGACGTCTGGGTGTATGACGATTTCGACGACGTGACCCTGGCGGGCTACCAGAGCGGCAAGGTCGATTACGTCCTCGGGAACTTCGGCAACGGCATCAGCGCCGGGGCGATCAAGGGCCTGATCGGCGGCATGGACCGCGATGCCTTCTACGACGAGGAAGAGTCGCGGATCAACGACTTCAGCATGCGCGAAGACATCAACGCCGCCTACCTGATGAACACCGTCGATATCGACGCCTGGCGCCTGATCGGCGGGGTGCGCTACGAGGGCACCGAATTCGAGGCCAAGGGCACCGGCCTGCGCGATGGCGTCTACAGCCCCAACGAAAGCCGCAAGCGCTACGACCACTGGCTCCCGGGCTTGCATGCACGCTACCAGTTCACCCCGCAGACCCAACTGCGTGCGGCCTGGACCAACACCGTGGTGCGCCCGACCTTCGGCCAGCTGGCGCCGGGCTTCATGATCGACGACAGCGAAGGCGAGGCCAGCTTCGGCAACCCGAACCTCAAGCCGCTGGAATCGATGAACCTCGACCTCGGCATCGAGCACTACATGGGACGTGCCGGCACCGTCTCGGCCTTCCTGTTCTACAAGGACATCGACAATTTCGTCTACAACACCGACCTGGCCGGGACCGGCGAGTGGGTCGACTTCGACGAGGCCAAGACCTATGCCAACGGCAGCAGCGCCAAGCTGTACGGCCTGGAACTGGCCTACTCGCAGAAACTCGACTGGCTGCCGGCGCCCTGGAACGGCTTGCTGCTGGGCGGCAACCTGACCCTGAGCAAGTCCCGCGCGGACATCGAAGGCCAGGGCCTGACCCGGCGCATCGACTTGCCGAACCAGTCCGACACCGTCGGCAACCTGACCCTGGGCTGGGAAGACGACAAGCTCAGCCTGCGCCTGGCGGCCAATTACAAGTCGAAATACCTGGCGGAAGTCGCCGCGGTGGACGACAAGGCCCACGACCTGTACTCGGACGACCAGCTGTTCGTCGATTTCAAGGCCGGTTACTTCCTCACTCCGAATCTGCAGCTCACCTTCGAGGCGCAGAACATCACCGACGAGTCCTACTACACCTACACCGGGCGCTCGCGCTTCAACTCGCAGTACGAGGAATACGGCCCGACCTACAAGGTCGGCCTGACCCTGACCCACTTCTGACCGCCAGCCGAGACCCGAACATGTTCAATGCAAGACCTTTCACCTTCGCCGGCGGCCTGCTGCTGTCCCTGGCGCTGTCCCAGGCCGAGGCTGCCGCGCCGCTCCTGACCCTCGGCGAGCGCCTGCCCGGCAGTGTCGAGAATGCCCGACTGTTGGCCAGCGACGGCTTCTGGCCCGGTGCCGACCGTGTGGTCGCCGGCAAGCATGGCCTGCAACTGCTCAAGGCCGATGGCCAGGTGCTGAGCCAGCTGGATGGCCGCTACAAGGGCCTCGACCTGCGCAGCGGCCAGCACGCGTTGCTGGTCGCCAGCGTCGATACCAAGCGCCAGCAGGCTTTGCTGGTGCAACTGCACAGGGACACCGGCTGGAGCACGCCGCTGTACCTGCCCAAGCGCGATTTTCCCGTCGAGGGCCTGTGCCTGTATCGCGACAGCGCGCGCAACAGCTTCGTCTTCCTGATGGGCGCGGAGGGCGTGGGCGAGCAGTGGCTGGTGGCAACCGCGGATCAGCCGTTGAGCGAAGCCCGTCGCGTTCGTGGCCTGAGCCTGCCGCCGCTGAGCGAGCACTGCCAGGGCGACGATAGCGGCGACAGCCTGTTCGTCGATGAACAGAACGTGGGTTGGTGGCGCTATGGCGCGGCGGCCGAGGCGCCGCTGCAACGGCGCCCGGTGGACCTGCGCGCGCCGTTCGGTGCCATCGCCAAACGTGCCGCCGGCATGGCCGTGGTGCCCGGCGGCCTGCTGGCCCTCGACCCGCTGGCCGGAAACCTGCACCTGTACCGCCAGACCGGCGCCGGTTGGAAAGCCGAGGCGAGCCTGCCGCTGGCCGCTCTCAAGGAACCCGAGCAACTCAGCGTGCGCCGCGACGCCAAGGGCCTGGACCTGCTGATCGTCGATGACGAAGGCCAGCGTCGCGCCCGGCTCGATTGGGACCTGCCGCTGGCCAAGGTCGCCGCGCCGGTCCCGGTCTTGCCGGCCCGCATGCAGACCGAGCCGGTGCCGAGCTTCGGCGATGCGGCGGACGATCCGGCGATCTGGGTCAATGCCGCCAACCCGCAGCAGAGCCGGATCCTCGGCACCGACAAGAAGGGCGGGCTGCTGGTCTACGACCTCGCCGGCAAGCAGTTGCAGGACCTGCGCGCCGGCCGGCTCAACAACGTCGATGTGCGCAACGGCTTCAGGCTCGGCGAGCGCACGGTGGACCTGGCGGTGGCCAGCAACCGTGATCACAACAGCCTGCAGCTGTTCGCCATCGAGCCGCGGACCGGCGAAGTCAGCCCGCTGGGCGAGGTTGCCACCCCGCTCAAGGACATCTACGGCCTGTGCCTGTTCAAGGACGCCGGCGGAGCGATCCACGCCATCGTCAACGACAAGGACGGCAGCTTTCTGCAATACCGCCTCGGTGCGGCGCAAGGCCTGGTCCAGGGCGAGCTGGTGCGCCGTTTCGCCACCGCGACCCAGCCGGAAGGCTGCGTGGCCGACGACCGTGGCCAGCGCCTGTTCATCGGCGAGGAAGACAAGGCGGTCTGGACCCTGGATGCCCGCGCCGACGCCCCCACCACGCTTGAAAAAGTCATCGCCGTGGGCGGCGCGATCAAGGCGGATATCGAAGGCCTGGCCTTCTATCACGGCCAGAAGCGCGACTACCTGGTGATCTCCAGCCAGGGCAACGACCGTTACGTAGTGGTCGAGGCCGCAGCGCCGTATCGCCTGCGTGGTGCCTTCGCCATCGGCCTGAATGCCGAGCGCGGTATCGACGGTGCTTCGCAGACCGACGGTCTGGAAGTCACCTCGGCCAACCTCGGCGGGCCGTGGAGCCAGGGCCTGCTGCTGGTGCAGGACGGCCGCAAGCGCATGCCCGAAGGGCGGCAGAACTTCAAGGCGATTGCCTGGAGCCAGGTAGCCGAGGCGCTGCAGCTCGATTGAACCGCTGTCATCAGCCGGCAATACCGGTGTCATCCAATTACACGACGCCCCGCCCGGCGCGGGGCCAAGGAGCAAGAACATGCACGCAAGCGAACCCATGAGCATCTGGGGCCTGGTCAGCGACGCCAGCCTGGTGGTGCAGGCAGTGATGGCCTGTCTGGTATTGGCCTCGCTGCTGAGCTGGTACCTGATCGTCCAGCGCGGCTGGAGCCTGGGCCGCAGCGAAAAGGCCTCGGACGGTTTCCTCCAGCGTTTCCGCGCCAGCGGCGACCTGGCCCAGCTGTACCGCGAGAGCCAGCCGCACACTGCCGAAGGCGATGACCAGACGCCGTTGCAACGCCTGTTCGTCGACGGTTACCAGGCCTTCGCCCAGTTGCAGCGCCAGCCGCAGATCGAACACGGCGCCGTGCTCGAAGGCGTCGAGCGCAGCCTTCAGGTATCCCTCGCCGAGCAGGACGAGCGCCTCGACAAGGGCCTGGCCTTTCTCGCCACGGTGGGCTCGGTGAGCCCTTATATCGGCCTGTTCGGCACCGTGTGGGGCATCATGAATGCCTTCCTCGGCCTGTCCCAGGTCCAGCAGGCGACACTCAACACCGTGGCCCCGGGCATCGCCGAAGCGCTGATCGCCACCGCCATCGGCCTGTTCGCGGCTATCCCGGCGGTCATGGCCTACAACCGCTTCAGCGCCCGCGGGCAGATGCTCAGTGCCCGCCAGTACGCCTTCGCCAATGAACTGCTGGCACGCCTGCACAAGCGTCTGCACTGCACCCCGAGCATGGCCGCGGTGGCCTGAGAAGGAGTTTTCCGATGTTGCTCAAACCCCAGCGCAAGCACGCTGTGAAGGCGGAAATGAACGTGGTGCCCTACATCGACGTGATGCTGGTGCTGCTGGTGATCTTCATGGTCACCGCGCCGATGCTGGTGCAGGGCGTCAAGCTCGAACTGCCCAAGGTCGCCGCCCGGGCCATGCCCGCCGACAGCGAGCGGCAGGTGCTGACCCTGTCGGTGAAGGTCGATGGCGGCTTCTACTGGAATGTCGGGCCGGACCTCAAGCTCGACGGGCAGAGCGATAGCGCGGTCAGCCTCGAAGAGATGCGCGACAAGGTCGGGCAGATCATTGCCGAGCGCGGTGACACCCAGGTCTATGTGCGTGCCGACCAGGGCGCCGACTACGGGCGCGTGGTTGCCGGGATCGCCGAGTTGCAGCGCGGCGGGGTGAGCAACCTGGGCCTGATTACCGAGGAGCCTTGAGATGAATGCGATGAGTCTGCCGCTGCCCGCTGCGGGGCCTTTCGTCACGCTGCCGCAATGGCGCGTCAATGCCGGGGCCGCCGGGGTGGCGGTGGCTCTGCATGTGGTGTTGGCGGTGGCCTTGCTCGGGCATGGCTACACCCCGCGCTTGCCGGCTCCGGTGGTACCGGTGATCACTACGCAGTTGATCAGCGTGCCGGTGCCTGAGCCAGTGGTCGAGCCTATGGTTGCACCAGAGCCGCCTGCGCCGGCGGCGGTCGAGCCTGCACCGCCGGAAAGGGTGAAAGCCCCGGCGCCGGTGGTGCCGAGCGAGGCGGAGCTGGCGTTCAAGCGCGAGCAGCAGCGCCAGAAGCAGGAGCGGGTGGCGGAGCAGAAGCGCCAGCGTGAAGAGAGCCGCCAACGCCAGGAGCAGCAGCGACAGGAACAATTGGCGCGGGAAACAGCCGAGGCGCGGCTGGCTGAGCAGCGCCTGGCTGCCGAGCGCCGGGCGGCGGATGAGCGTGCCCGTGCCGCAGCGGCGGCGAGCCAGCAGTACCTGCCGATCACCAAGAAGGCTCCGGACTATCCGCAACGGGCGCTGGACAAGGGCATCCAGGGGGATTGCACGGTGAGCTACACCGTCGATACCCAAGGGCGGGTTCGTGATCCACAGGTGGTGGAGGGTTGCCATCCGTGGTTTGCCCAGCCATCGTTGCAGGCGGCGCGCAGCTTTCGGTACCAGCCGAGGATCGTGGATGGCAAGGCGGTGGAAGTGCCCGGGATCAAGAACACCTTCCACTACAACATCGAACAAGGCTCACGGTAGAGGGTGTTGCTGATGGCCTCATCGCTGGCAAGCCAGCTCCCACAGGTCCAGCGGTGCACCCGGTCCCTGTGGGAGCTGGCTTGCCAGCGATGAGGGCCTCAAGGCAAGGTCGCAGGTCGCAGGTACTCAGGCTGCAAGGTGTTGAACCAGAACAGGATCATGCTCACCAGGATGGTCACCAGCACCAGCAAGCCGACGCCCCACACGGAAGCCGCATAGAGGAACCCCTTGTCCTGGTTCAACCGCATGAACTTCGGCAGGCCCACGAACAGCAGGTAGGTGGCATAGGCTCCGGCCGCGATCAGCGCGGCCACCGCTAGCCAGCGGCTGGGATAGAGCCCGGTAATACCGGCCAGGAAGTAGGGCGTGGTGGTGTACGCGACGAAGCCGATGCATTGGTTCAGGGTTGGCCGCGCTTCGAAGGTTCGCGACATCCAGCGGATAAAGCCGCCCATGATCAGGGTGCCGAGGAGCATGGTGAGGTACAGCAGCACCCCGAGTTGCAGTCCGCTGGCGACACTCACCCGTACCCGGTCGCCTTCGGCCAGGCTCCAGCCGGTCCAGGTGACCCCGATGAACAGGCAGATCGCCGGGAGCAGCGCCCAGAGCAGCAAGTGCGGAAGGTACTGACGCGGCTGCCGTTCTTCTTCGCTGCGGATGTCGACCCAGGCGTAGTCCGGGTGGGTGAGCAGTTTGACCAGGTGAGCTTTCATCGGAGCGATCTCCTGTACGCAATGAACATCTGGAAACGACGCAGGTTTGCAGTGTTCCTTTTTTGTCCGCTTCGGGCGCCGAATGGTCGTCAGCGTGCCGGTGGTCGTGTCCGGGGATCTTTTCGTCAAGCGCAGCGGTCGGTTCTGCATCCCCCATCGATGGAGAACAGCCATGGCTGACAGCAAGCACCCCGGCGCCGCACCCGACCAGCAGATGCCCGGCGAAGTGGAACGGGATAACGACGCCCGCCGGCCAGATGAACCCGGGCATGGCAAGCGCGATTCCACCGCGCAGGAACATGCCAAAAGCCACAGCGGTGCCCCTGGAAAATCCTCGGGTTAAAAGGTTTTATTGATTGAAATGGTTATTTCGATATGCCACGAAAGTTCAAAGGAGTTGCTGAATTGTTCGCTGTGGCAGTAACTGTTAACCGGTCGTCAGTTATTCACGAATAATGACCGGGCTTGTTGGCGGAAACAATCCTGGGCGTTAGGCTCAGCAGGGTACTTAAATTAAAAACGGGCACAGGAGTGTGGTCATGAAATATCGCGGAAAGCATTATTGGGCCTGGGCCGAAGCACCTTTGATGAGCCGATCCCATGAAGAAGTGCTGGAAGGCGGTGAAACCGTCGATGTGCAGGTGCGCCTGTCCCGGATAGGCGCAACCCAGTTGTTCATAGGCGTCTATTCTGCGGCTGGCACGCTGCTGGTCGAGGAAATCTACGATTCCCGCCCGGGTGAAACCATGACCCGGGCGATGAATTGGGGCGCGGCGCGTGCGCGGCAGCTGGCCGGTGTTTCGGTCGGCATGGGCATGGCAGCGGCGGTTTGAAGGGGCGTCATTAGTTAGCGCAACAGTTAATTGACTGACTGCTGCGCAATAAAATTTGAACCCGGATCCGCAGGCGATGACCCAACTTTGAAACAGCCCTGTTTCAGGAGAATCATCATGTCGGATCCGGTCAGCTATTTCTGGATCGCTGTTGCGGTCATCATCATCCTGGTGGACCTTTGGGCCATCGTCAGTATCTTCCGAAGCGACAAGCCGGACGGGGTCAAGGTGGCCTGGTTCGTCGGTATCGTGTTGTTCCCGGTGCTCGGGTTGATTGTCTGGGGCATCTGGGGGCCCCGCGGGATCAAGGCCGGTACCGGGCCAAGTTCGCCGGAGCACAGCAAGGGTTGAACGGGGTGAGCGACTGATCTGCATCCAACTGTACACCCAGCAACAGCAGCCCAACATTTTGCTGGCCGACCAGCCGGTAAAAGTGTTGGGCTTTTAATTCAAGCTATTGAAAGTAAAGGTTTTTATCTGTTGGCATGGGATATGCGATAGCCCTCTGGTCATCGCATTCCAGGATTCAACCTCCCATGTCCACACCTGCCGTTTCCGCCCTTTACGACATCCGTCAACCGGACGCCCATATCATCCGCGACGATGCCGAAGCGATCGCCGTTGCCCACCGTATCGCCGCGTTGCTGCGCGAAGGTGCCGCCGAGCGCGACCGCCAGCGCCGGGTGCCGGCCGATGTGGTCGATGCCTTTTCCAATAGCGGCCTGTGGGGCATTACCGTGCCCCGTGCCTACGGGGGCGCCGAGGTGTCTTTCGCCACGCTGGCCCGGGTGATCGCCATCGTTTCCGCCGCCGACCCGTCCCTCGGCCAGATCCCGCAGAACCATTACTGCCTGCTGGAGGACATCCGCCTGCAAGGCACCGAGGAGCAAAAGCGCTTCTTCTTCGACCTGGTGCTCAAGGGTCATCGCTTTGCCAACGCCCTGTCGGAGACCGGCGGCAAGACCGTGACCGACATCCGCACCCGCTTGGTCGAGGAGGGCGAGGGCTATCGCATCGACGGGCGCAAGGGTTACTGCACCGGCTCGCTCTACGCCCATTGGATCGGCGTCCTCGCCCTGGACGGACAGGACCGCGCGCAACTGGCCTTCGTCGAGCGTGGCACGCCGGGGCTGGTGGTGGTCGATGACTGGGACAGCATCGGCCAGCGCACCACCTCCAGCGGTACCGTCATCGCCGATGGCCTGCGCGTGCCGGCCTTCAATCTATTTCCCAGCTACCGCTCCTATGAAGTGCCGACCCTGGCCGGACCTTTCGCCCAACTGACCACCGCCGCCATAGACGCAGGTATCGGCCGCGCCGCACTGGACGACACCATCGCCTTCGTTCGCGAGCATGCCCGGCCCTGGGTGGACGCGGGGGTGGAAAAGGCCGGCGATGACCCGCTGACCATCATCCAGGTCGGCGCCCTGGAAATCCGCCAGGAAGCCGCCGAGGCCCTGCTCGAGCGCGCCGGCTGGGTGCTCGACGCGGCCAAGCCGGCTCCAGACGAAGACAACGTGGCCGCCGCCTCGGTAGCCGTGGCCAAGGCCAAGGTGCTGACCACCGAAGCCGCCATCGAGGCGACCAACCGCCTGTTCGAACTGGGCGGCACCCGATCCTCCCTGGCCCGGCACAACTTCGACCGGCACTGGCGCAATGCCCGGGTGCACACCCTGCACGACCCGGTGCGCTGGAAATACCACCTGGTGGGCAACTGGGCGCTGAACGGCATCAAGCCCGCCCGGCATGACTGGAACTAGGGGCCGGCCATGAGCAAGCAGATCCGTCTCAATGCCTTCGCCATGAATACCGTCGGCCATCTGTCCCCGGGCCTGTGGCGCCATCCCCGCGACCAGTCGCGGCGCTACACCGACATTCATTATTGGGTGGAACTGGCCAGGACCCTGGAGCGTGGATGCATCGATGGTCTGTTCATCGCCGATGTACTGGGGGTCTATGACGTTTACGGCGGCAATGCCGACGCGGCCCTGAGCAGCGGCGCCCAGGTGCCGGTCAACGATCCGCTGCAACTGGTCCCGGCCATGGCGGCGGCCACCGAGCACCTGGGCTTCGGGGTGACCGCCTCGGTGTCCTTCGAGCATCCGTTTCCCTTCGCCCGGCGCATGTCCACCCTCGATCACCTGACCAAGGGCCGCGCGGGCTGGAACATTGTTACCTCCTACCTGAGCAGCGGTGCGCGCAATCTTGGCCAGCGCGAACAACTGTCCCATGACCAGCGCTATGCCCTGGCCGAGGAATACCTGCAGGTTTGCTACAAGCTGTGGGAAAACAGTTGGGAGGAAGACGCGGTCCGCGCCGACCGCGACAGCGGGGTGTATGCCGATCCGGCGAAAGTGCACGGCATCGAACATGAGGGCACCTACTTCAAGGTTCCCGGCTTCCACCTCAGCGAGCCGTCGCCGCAGCGTACCCCGGTACTCTACCAGGCCGGCGCTTCAAGCCGGGGCCGGGCCTTTGCCGCAGCCAACGCCGAATGCGTGTTCGTTGCAGCACCGAGCAAGGCGGTGCTGAAGAAGCAGGTCGCCGACTTCCGTGCCGCAGCCGTGGCTGCCGGACGCGCGGCCGAGGATATCGTCATCCTTGAACAGTTGACGGTGATCGTCGCCGAGACCGACGAGGCGGCCCTGGCGCGCTTGCGCGAGTACCGCGAGTACGCCAGCGCGACCGGGGCGCTGACCCTGATGTCGGGCTGGACCGGGATCGATTTCTCCCGCTACGCACCAGAGCAGATCCTCAAGGAAGTACCCAGCGATGCCATCCAGTCGGCGGTCGAGGCCTTTACCCGGGCCGACCCGACGCGCACCTGGACCACCGCCGAAATCGCCGACTACTGCGCCATCGGTGGCGACGGTCCGGTGCTGGTCGGTTCGGCCCGGACGGTGGCCGACCAGTTGCAGGAATGGGTCGAGGAAACCGGCGTGGACGGCTTCAACCTGGCCAGCGTGGTCGCCCCGGAAACCTTTATCGCCGTGGTCGACCTGCTGGTGCCGGAGTTGCAGGCCCGTGGTCTGTTCAAGCGTGAGTACAGCGAGGGCACCTTGCGCCACAAGCTGTTCGGCCAGGGCGACCGCCTGCGCGCGCCGCATCCCGTAGCGGCATTGCGCCGGGAGCGCGGGCAATGAACGAGTTGCTGGTCAACCTGAACTGGAGCGAAGTCGGCCAGGCCAGCCTGGAAACCCTGAGCATGCTGGCCGCTGCCCTGGGGTTTACCGTGCTGCTGGGCCTGCCCCTGGGTGTGCTGCTGTACCTCACCGGGCAGCGCCAGTTGCTCGCCAGCCCCGGCCTTTACCGGGTGATGTCGCTGGTGGTCAATGTGCTGCGCTCGCTGCCCTTCATCATCCTGCTGATCGTGCTGATCCCGGTCACCACCTTGTTGACCGGCACCTCGCTGGGCGTACGCGGCACCATTCCGCCGCTGGTGGTGGGCTGCACGCCGTTTTTCGCGCGGCTGGTGGAAACCGCTCTGCGCGAGGTCGATCGCGGCTTGGTGGAAGCCAGCCAGGCCATGGGCGGCAGCACCTGGCAAATCATCCGCTACACCCTGTTGCCGGAGTCACGCACCGGACTGATCGCGGCGGTGACGGTGACGGCCATTGTCCTGGTCGATTACACCGCCATGGCCGGGGTGATCGGTGGCGGCGGGCTGGGCGACCTGGCGATCCGCTTCGGCTACCAGCGGTTCCAGACCGATGTGATGGTGGTCACCGTGCTGCTGCTGATCCTGCTGGTGCAGGCCCTGCAGATGAGCGGCGACCGCCTGGTGCGGCACTTTACCCGACGTTGAAATCCGTTTTTTTACAGTCCATTGGAGTCAGAACCATGTTCAAGCAGTCCCTGGCGGTCCTGGCCGCCGCACTCATCAGTTTCTCGGCACATGCCAATGAAAGGCTCACCGTCGGTGCCACCCCGGTGCCGCACGCGGAGATTCTCGAATTCGTCAAGCCGGTGCTGGCCAAGGAAGGCGTTGACCTGGATATCAAGGTGTTCACCGACTTCATCCAGCCCAACCTGCAACTGGCACAGAAGAACCTCGACGCCAACTACTACCAGTACCGGCCGTTCCTCGATGATTTCAACAAGACCCGCCACACCGACCTGGTGCCGGTGGTGGGCGTGCATATCGAGCCCTTCGGTGCCTACTCGACCAGGATCAAGGACCTCAAGGACCTGCCCGACGGCGCCAGCGTCGCCATTCCCAACGACCCGGTGAATACCGGTCGGGCCCTGGTGCTGCTGCACGAGGCCGGGTTGATCAAGCTCAAGGACCCGAGCAACACCCTGGCCACCCAGCGCGATATCGTCGAGAACCCGAAGAAGCTGAAGATCCGTGAACTGGAAGGCGCGCTGCTGGCGCGAGCGGTGAACCAGGTGGACCTGGCCTTCGTGTTCGCCAACTACGCGCTGGAGGCCGGAATCGACACCAGCAGTGCGCTGATCGTCGAGAAGGGCAAGGACCTGTACGTCGAGTACCTGGTCGCGCGGCCGGACAATATCCAGGACCCGGGCATCCAGAAGCTGGCCAAGGCGTTGAACACGCCCGAGGTCAGGCAGTTCATCCTGACCCGGTACAAGGGGCAGATCGCGCCGGGGTTCTGAGCCTGGATCTTCATCTGCCTCGAGGGCCTCATCGCTGGCAAGCCAGCTCCCACAGGGACCTTGTGGGAGCTGGCTTGCCAGCGATTGGCACTCAGCAACAACACAACAATCCCGGACCCGCCCCATGACCAGCTTCCCCCGGAAACCCTCACCACCCATCTGCACCTCCAGGGCATCGGCAAGCGCTACGGCAACCTTACCGCCCTGGCCGATATCGACCTGCATATCCAGCGTGGCGAGATCTTCGGCATCATTGGCCGCAGCGGCGCCGGCAAGTCCTCGTTGCTGCGCCTGATCAACCGCCTGGAAACCCCCAGCGCCGGCCAGGTCCTGATCAACGGCCAGGACATTGCCCGGCTGGGCAGCGCCGAACTGCGTCCGCTGCGCCGCCAGGTCGCGATGATCTTCCAGCACTTCAACCTGCTGTCCACCCGGACCGTGGCCGGGAACATCGAGCTGCCGTTGCAGATGGCCGGCGTGCCCGCTGCGCAGCGGGCGCGGCGAGTGGAGGAACTGCTGACCCTGGTCGGCCTCCAGGAACGCCGCGATGCCTGGCCCGCGCAACTGTCCGGCGGGCAGAAACAACGCGTCGGCATCGCCCGGGCGCTGGTGCTTGAACCACAGATCCTGCTCTGCGACGAAGCCACCTCGGCCCTCGACCCGGAAAGTACCCAGGCAATTCTGCAGTTGCTGCGCGATATCAATCGCCGCCTGGGCCTGACCATCGTCCTGATCACCCATGAAATGGAGGTGATCCGCGACCTCTGTCACCGTGTAGCGGTGCTCGAGCGCGGGCGGGTGGTAGAGCAGGGCGAGGTCTGGCGGGTGTTCGGCGATCCCCGGCACGAAGTCAGCCGCCTGTTGCTGGCGCCGTCGGCACATCAGGAAGAGGTCGAGGCCGCCGGGGAGCGGGTGCTGGAGCTGCATTACACCGGCGAACACGGCCTGGAGCCGGACCTGGGGGCGTTAAGCGAGGCACTGCCAGGGCTGCGCTTGTTGCAAGGGGGTGTGGAGCGGATCCAGGGCAGGGCGCTGGGGCGCTTGCGGGTCGCGGTCAGGGACGGCGACCTGCAGCGGGTCAAGGGGTTGGCCGATCGGGTGGACCTGATCCGATAGTGTTGTACAGAGCCTAGGCCGCAGAACTGATCCCAGCCGGCAAGCCGCGCTCGATCGCTCCACGCAACATGCTTTCCATCAAGGCCAGGCGTTGCGCTTCAGGCGCGGCAGAGTTCTGCAGCCACCCCGGCAGGCTATTGAGCAGGCTTGCCACTACCTGCGCCGATGCTTGCAGCGCCGGCCCGCTGAGGCGCGAGGTCGGTGCGATCAACGCCAGCAAGCGCTGCTCGTAGTCCTGGCGCATCCCGGCGATCTGCGCCTGCTGCTCTTCGCTCAGGCAGCACAGGTCCCGTTCCGCCAGGCGAAACTGCAACGGGCGTTCCGCATGCAGCTCCCAATGGGCACGGATCACTGCCGACAGGCGCGCCGTGGCATCCCGACCCCGACCTGACGGATGCAGGGTCGCCAGCAATTCTTCGTACAGCTCCTCGATCAGGTCGAACAACAGGTGCTGCTTGCTGGGGAAATGGTGATACAGCGAGCCGGCGGTAAGGCCCACGTGCGCCGCCAGCTCGCGCATGCTGACCTGGCCGAAGCCCTTGAGGGCGAAGAGTTCGAGGGCCTTGTCGCGGCGTTCTTCATAATCGGCACAGGTCCTGGGCATGGCGGCTTACCCGTAGACGTGGAAGCCGCGGCCGCTCTTGCGGCCCAGGTAGCCGGCCGCGACCATCTCCTTGAGCAGCGGGGCGGGGCGGTACTTGCTGTCGTTGAAGCCCTCGTGGAAGGCCTCGATGATCGCCAGCAGGGTGTCCAGGCCGATGAGGTCGGCCAGGGCCAGCGGACCGATCGGCTGGTTGCAGCCCAGGCGCATGCCGGTGTCGATGTCCTCGGCGCTGGCCAGGCCTTCCTGGAGCACGAAGATCGCCTCGTTGATCATCGGTACCAGGATGCGGTTGACCACGAAGCCCGGACGGTTGCCAGCGGTGATGGCGGTCTTGCCCACCTGGCCGGTCAGGGCCATGGCCGCGGCGTAGGTGGCGTCGTCGGTCTGCAGGCCGCGGATCACCTCGACCAGGGCCATCATCGGCACCGGGTTGAAGAAATGCACGCCGATGAAGCGCTGGGGCTGGCTGACGGTAGCGGCCAGTTGGGTGATGGACAGCGACGAGGTATTGGTGGCGATCACGCAGGTGTCGCTGACGCTGGCGGCAACCTGCTGGAGGATGCGCCGCTTCAGTTCGAGGTTTTCGGTGGCGGCCTCGATCACCAGTTGCGCGTCGCCGAGCTGCGCGTAGTCGGTACTGGTGCGAATGCGCCCGATAGCCGCCTCGGCCTGGGCCGCTTCGAGGGTCTGCTTGCTGACCTGGCGCTCGAGGTTCTTGCGCAGGGTGGCCACGCCACGCTCGAGGGCGGCGTCGGACACGTCGATCAGGGTGACCTGGTAACCGGCCACCGCGCAGACCTGGGCGATGCCGTTGCCCATGGTCCCGGCGCCGATCACGGCGATGTTATGAAGGTTCATGCGGTGGGTCCTCAAGCGCGTTCGAACAGGACGGCGATACCCTGGCCGCCGCCGATGCACATGGTCGCCAGGGCGTAACGACCCTGGATGCGTTGCAATTCATGGATGGCCTTGGTGGCGATGATCGCGCCGGTGGCGCCCACCGGGTGGCCCAGGGAGATGCCGGAGCCGTTGGGGTTGACCTTCTCCGGGTCGAAGCCAAGCAGCCTGGATACGGCGCAGGCCTGGGCGGCGAAGGCTTCGTTGGACTCGATCACGTCCAGGTCGGCGACGGTAATGCCGGCCTTGGCCAGCACTTTCTGGGTCGCGGGTACGGGGCCCAGGCCCATCAGTTCCGGCTCGACGCCGGCATGGGCGTAGGCCACCAGGCGCGCCAGTGGCTTCAGGCCTTCGCGCTCGACCATCGCTCCGGTCGCCAGGACCAGCGCCGCGGCACCGTCGTTCAAGCCGCTGGCGTTGCCGGCGGTGACGCTGCCGTCTTTCTTGAAGGCGGTTTTCATGCCGGCCAGTTGCTCGGCGCTGACCTCACCACGCACGTGCTCGTCGACCTTGAACTGCACCGGACCTTTGCGGCCAGGCACTTCGATGGCGACGATCTGGCTGTCGAAACGGCCTTCGGCGATGGCGCGGGCGGCACGCTGCTGGCTGGTGATCGCCACTTCGTCCTGCATCTCGCGGCTGATGCCGTGCCTGGCCGCGACGTTCTCGGCGGTGATGCCCATGTGGAAGCCTTCGAACGGGTCATGCAGGATGCCGAGCATGTAGTCGATGCTCTTCATGTCGCCCATGCGTGCGCCCCAGCGGGCCTGGGTCAGCAGGTAGGGCCCGCGGCTCATGGCCTCGGCACCGGCGGCCAGCACGGCTTCGGCCTCACCCAGTTGCAGGGTCTGCGCAGCGGAGACGATGGCCTGCAGGCCGGAACCGCACAGGCGGTTGACGTTGAAGGCCGGGGTTTCCTTGGGGATGCCGGCGTTCATTGCGGCCACCCGGCCCAGGTAGGCGTCGCGGGCCTCGGTGGGGATCACGTTGCCCATCACCACATGGCCGATCTGCTCGGGTGCAACGCCGGAGCGTTCGAGGGCGGCGCGGGTGACCTGGGTGGCGAGGTCGGCCAGCGGCAGGTCCTTGAGCGAGCCGCCGAAGGTGCCGATGGCCGAGCGCACCGCGCTGACTACATAGATATCGTTGCTGTTCATGATCCACTCCAGATAGCGAAAGCGTCGCCAGGCACCAGCCGCTCTGCGACAATGGCGCCCGGTCACGCCCGGTTTGCCAGCGAGTCTAGGCAAGGGACGGGGCCGGGCCTATGCCTTAACTGTCCAGCCTGCCTGTCATTTTTTGCAATGCAGGGCGGGCCAACGCGGAACTGTTCATGCGGGAAAACGACTCGGTCGCGGTGTACTTCGTCCACATCATGCTTTACGCCCTGCGCGAACAGCCGGCGCGGGCCGCGGCGCTGTTGCGCCAGGCCGGCATCGAGCCAGCGTTGCTGGAGGATAGCAGCGCGCGGGTGCCGGCAACGGCGTTCGCCCGGTTATGGCTGATCCTGATCGAAACCCTCGATGACGAATTCTTCGGCCTCGACAGCCATGGCATGCCCTTGGGCAGCTTCGCCCTGATCTGCCGTGGGCTGATCCAGGAACCCAACTTGGAAAAGGCACTGCGCCAATGCCTGGGCAATTTCGCCCTGTTCCTGCGCGACACCCGCGGCACCCTCAGCCTGCGCGGGCAGCGTGCGGTGATCAGCCTGCACTCATGCATCGACGACCCGCAACGTCGGGTCTACGCCGAAGAAACCTTCCTGGTGCTGGTGATCAGCCTGCTGTGCTGGCTGGGCGGGCGGCGCATCGCTATCGACCGCACCGAGCTGGCCGACGCGCGGATGCGGCTTGAAGGCGATGCGCTGTTGTGGGGGCCGAACCTGCACCTGGGGGCCGGGCGTACCGAGGTGGAGTTCGCTGCCGACTATCTGAAGTTGCCGGTGGTGCAGGATCTCGGGGCGTTGAAAACCTTCCTGCGCACGGCGCCGCAAGGGCTGGTGGTGCGTTGGCGCAACCAGGGCGGGGTGGCGGCGCAGGTCTACCGGCACTTGCGCGGCACCGCGTACGACCAGTGGCCGACCCTGCTGGCCCTGGCCGGCGAGCTGGGCCTGAGCCCGAGCAGCTTCCGTCGCCAGCTGGAGCGCGAGGGCTGCTCGTTCCAGCAGATCAAGGACCAGGTCCGCCGGGCCATGGCCTTCGAATGCCTGCGCGACAGCGACCTCAGCGTCGCCGAGATCGCCGCGCAGACCGGCTTCCAGGAGCCCAGCGCGTTTCACCGGGCGTTCAAGAAATGGACCGGGGAGAGTCCCGGCAGCTATCGCCAGCGTCTCTCCAGCCTTTAGCCCGGATCAGGCTGGAACCATGGCAAAGCCCACGCCGAAGCGGTTCCAGGCATTGATGGTGGCGATGGCCAGGGTCAGGTTGACCACTTCGCTTTCGCTGAAGTGCTCCAGCAGGGCTTCGTACTGATGCTGCGGGGCGTGTTTCTCTGGCAGGCGGGCAAGGCTCTCGGCCCAGGCCAGGGCTGCCTGTTCCCTTGGCGTGAAGAAGTGGGTATCGGCCCAGACGCTGAGGGTTTGCAGGCGCGCTTCGGTCTCCCCGGCTTCGCGTGCGTCGTTGGCGTGCATGTTCACGCAATAGGCGCAGCCGTTGATCTGCGAGGTGCGCAGGCGGATCAGCTCCAGCAGCGTGTGCTCCAGGCCGGATTTCAGCACCGCTTGTTCCAGGCCGAGCATGGCTTTGTAGGCGTCCGGGGCGTGCTTGGCCCATTCGATTCGGGTGGTCATTTCGGTGGCTCCATTGTGCTAGAGGATGGCGCACACCTTAATCGGCAATGGCCTCTGGCCGAATAGCCAATTCCGGGATTTACCAGGAGGCCAATAGGTGACCTTGAGGGCCCTGCTGGCAAGCCCCCACAGTGTCCCTGTGGGAGCTGGCTTGCCAGCGATTGCGGTGGTGCCGCCACGAGCGTAATCGCGGGTTAGCCCACAAGGTCAACGCAAAGCCAACGTGTTCTGTTCTGTCCCAAATCCATCCCTTGATCGCGTCGTGCATAGCGTTTCCAGCAAGTCCCGCAACGCCAGCCCATCCTCATCCAGCCCGGCCCTGGCATACAGGGCCAGTTCCAGCCCCTCGACCGGAGGAAAACCATCGTCAATCCCCAGCACCCGATGCCCGTCCAGCACACACCGGCTGGGCACCAGGCTGATCCCCAGCCCGGCGCTTACCGCGGCCCCAGCCCGGCCAGGCTGGTGCTTGAATAACTGATCCGCCATGGCCGCCCGCTGCTTTCCAGGGCGTGGATCATCTCCTGCCGATACAGCGCGCCAACCGGGAATACCACCAGCGGCAACGGATCATCCGCCACCATCCCGCGGGCGCTGCACACCCACGACAACGGTTCTGGCCAACGCGCATGGGCATCGCGGTCCGCGCCCCATTGCTTGACCAACAGGATGTCCAGCTCGCCATTGCGATACAGGTGCAGCAACGGGTTGCTCAAGCCGCTTTCCACTTCCAGGCGGAGGTGCGGGCGTTCGCCGATAAATCCGCGCAGGGCTTCGGTCAGCAGTTCCCCGGCCAGGTCCTCCGGCGCGCCCAGGCGCAGGGCGGTTTCCGTCTTCACCGGGGCGAGCGCCTGCCGCGCTTCCTCTTCCAGGCGCAGGATACGCCGGGCATAGCCCAGCAATCGTTCGCCGGCCTCGGTAGGCCAGACCTGCCGCTGGCTGCGATCCAGCAGGCGGGCACCGGGCTTTGCTCCAGGCGGATGATCTGCTGGCTGACAGTGGACTGGGTCAGGTGCAACCGCTCGCCGGCCCGGGTGAAGTTGCCGGTTTCGACCACGGTAACGAAGGCGCGAAGCAGTAGTGGGTCAAGCATGCGTAAATCCACTGGTATGCATGAAATCAATTAATTTCATGCTACACCCGGCGCCCGGGATAATCGCCCCTCATTCGTCAGCGAGGAATCGGCATGGCCAACGAAGCATTCATGGGCGAGGCCCTTGCCTTGGCCCGGGACAATATCCGCGCCGGTGGCCGGCCTTTCGGTGCGGTACTGGTGCACCAGGGGAAGGTGATCGCCCGGGCGGTCAACCAGATCCACAGCAGTAACGATCCCACGGCCCATGCCGAGTTGCAGGCGATCCGCCAGGCCAGCCAAGTGCTGGGGCGTGCACGCCTGGATGGCTGCGAGATCTACGCCAGCGGCCATCCGTGCCCGATGTGCCTGGCCGCCATGCACCTGTGCGGCATCGAGCGGGCATGGTTCGCCTACGACAACGCCGAGGGCGAACCCTATGGGCTGTCCACCGCCGCGGTGTACGAGCAGATGAGCCGGCCGCCGCAGCAGCAATCGTTAGCGCTGCGTCCGCTGAAACCGGCGGGTGAGGAGGGGCTTTACGGCCAATGGCAGCAAGTGCGTCCGACATGATCGCGGCACGTTCGCGTGGGCGCGGGATCGCGTTGATGGCCCTGGTGATCGCGGTGACGCTCAACCTGCGGCCGATCCTGACCAGTATCGGGCCGCTGCTGGAAGATATCCGCGCCGGGACCGGCATCGGCTATCAACAGGCGGCGTTGCTGACCACGCTGCCGGTGCTGTGCATGGGACTGGTGCCGCTGTTGCAGCCGTGGCTGCGGCGTTGGTTGAGCGAGCAGGGTGGTTTGTTGCTGGGCCTCGGCGCCATCGGCCTGGCCTGCCTGTGGCGCTTGTTGCTGGACAGCGGCACGGCGTTGATCGCCAGCGCGGTGCTCGCCGGGCTTGGCGTGGCTTTTGTCCAGGCGTTGATGCCAGGGCTGGTCAACCGCTGGTTTTCCCGGCGCCTTGCCTTGGCCATGGGGGTGTACTCGGCGGCACTGATGAGTGGCGGCGGGGTGGCGGCGGTACTCGGACCGCGGGTAGCCGAGCACTTCGGCCACTGGCAGGCCGGGCTGGGCGTGTGGTTGTTGCCGGTGCTGTTCGCACTGCTTCTGCTCGGGCTGGTCGGGCCGAGGCTGGAGGCCGCCGCCGGTCGTGGCGGCAATGGTGGCGGGCATTTCTTCGGCAATCGCCGGGCATGGCTGCTGGCGGTGTATTTCGGCCTGATCAATGGCGGCTATACCAGCATGGTGGCCTGGCTGCCGGCCTACTACCAGCAGGTCGGTGGCAGCGCCCGTGGCGGTGGCGAACTGGTGGGGTGATGACTGTCTGCCAGGTGCTCGGTGCCCTGGGGCTGCCGCTGTTGTTGCGCACAATGGTCGACCGACGTCCCGGGTTGTGGCTGGCGCTGACCTCGCAGTTGATCGGTTTTGCCGGTTTGTTGCTGGATCCGGCCTTGTCGCCGGGACTGTGGGTCAGCCTGATCGGTTTCGGCCTGGGCGCCTGTTTCAGCCTGAGCCTTACCCTGACCCTCGAACACCTCAAGGACCCGCGCCAGGCCGGCGGGCTCGCGGCCTTCGTGCAGGGCATCGGCTTCATCATCACCGGGCTGGTGCCGTACCTGACCGGCTGGCTGCGGGATATCAGCGGCGATTTCCAGGCGTCCTGGACCTTGCTGTCGGCCACCGTGGTCCTGATGCTGCTGGTGACCGGACGCTTCGCGCCCAAGGGCTATGCGCCAGCGATGGCGGACCGGCCGCAACCGGCCAGCCTGGTCAACTGAGGGCGTGCAAGGTCTCGCGCAGGCGGTCCAGCGCCGGGTCGATATCCAGCAGTTCGATGGCGCCGAATCCCAGCAGCAAGCCGGGTTTCGGCGCCGCCTCGGTATGGAAGGGTCTTAGCGAGTACAGACCCACCTCCTTCTCGCGCGCCTGCGCGATGACCTCTTCCACGTCCAGTTCGCCCTTGGCCAGTGCACTCAGGTGATACCCGGCACTGGTGGGTATCGCCTCGAACCATTGGCCCAGGTCCGCCTCCAGCCGTTGCAGGATCCGTTCGCGCCGCGCGGCATACAGCGCGTGGCTGCGACGCACATGCCTGACCAGGTGCCCCTCGTCGATGAAGCGCGCCAAGGTCCATTGGCTCAAGGTCGAGGTATGCCAGTCGCTCAAGCGCTTGGCGATGCACACCGGTTCCTGCAACGCCGGCGGCAGGATCGCATAGCCCAGGCGCAATTCCGGCAGCACGGTCTTGGAGAAGGTGCCGACGTAGGCGACCAGGCCGTTTCGGTCGAGGCTTTGCAGGGCATCGGTGGGCCGCGCGGCATAGCGGAACTCGCTGTCGTAGTCGTCCTCGATGATCAGCGCGCCCAGCGCTGCGGCGCGGGCCAGCAAGGCATGGCGGCGTTCCAGGCTCATGGGCATGCCCAGGGGAAACTGGTGCGACGGGGTCACGTAGATCAAGCGCACGCCGTCCTCGATCAGGTCCACGCGAATGCCTTCGCGGTCCACCGGCACGTGCCGGACCCGCGCGCCGAGTGCCTCGAACAGGTACTTGGCCGGCGGATAGCCGGGGTCTTCCATGGCGACGCTGCAGCCCGGCTCGATCAGCACCCGGGCGATCAGGTCCAGCGCCTGCTGGGCGCCATTGCACACCTGCACGTCCGCCGCCGTGCAGCGCACGCCCCGGGCGAAGGCGATATGCCGGGCAATGGCTTCGCGCAATTCGTGCAGGCCCTGGGCATTGCTGTAGCGGGTGTCGGTGCGTTGGCATTGGCGCAGGGCGTGCTGTGAGCACTGGCGCCAGGTGTCGAAGGGAAAGTGCGCCTTGCTCGAGGCGCCGCCGACGAAGTCGTAGCGCGATGGCTGTGCCAGGGTCGGGCGTCCCATGGGGATGCCACGGGCCCGCCAGCGCGCCAGCGTGTCGGCGCCGGCCAGCGGGGTGTCGGGCGCAGAGGCCGCTGGCGCGGGCGGTTGCGGAGTGACGAAGGTGCCGCGCCCGACCTGGCCGCTGAGCAGGTTGTCATAGGTCAGGCGCGAATAGGCCTCGGCCACGGTCTTGCGCGACACCCCGAGCTGTTCGGCCAGCAGCCGGGTCGGCGGCAACTGGGTACCGGCGGCGAGGCGGCCGCTGTCGATGCCGTCGCGCAATTGCCGGTAAAGCTGGTCGGCCAGCTCCTTGCGGCCGTGCAGGGTGATGTGCAGTTCCATGAAGGCAGGATTCCGAGGCGGGGTGCAGCTCGTCAGATTAACCGATCGCATGGCCGTTGATCCCCCGGATTACGGAGTCGGCAAGGCGGATCCACACTCAAAGGTGATGTAACCGCAGCTCGGTGCGTACCTTTTACGAAGGAGATCCGCCATGAAATTGCGTTTGCTCGTGCCTATTGTCCTGCTCCTGCCCATCACTGCCCTGGCTTCCCAGCAGGGTGTCGTGCAATACCACTATGGCATGCACCTGGATGTCGCCAAGGTGCTGAACATCCAGAAACCAGCGCAAGACCCGCAGTGCAAGGTGGTCAACGCCGTGATGACCTACCTCGACTCCAGCGGCCAGGTGCAGAAGCTGGGTTACCGGATGCTGTCCGATAGCTGCACCGAACAGGGCTGACTCAGTCCCATTGCGGTGCCAGCCCCACCGGGTCGGTAATCCGCTGGCCGCTGTCCAGCGCTGCGATGCGGGCCATGTCCGCGTCGCTCAGGCGCAGGTCTACCGCCTTCAGGTTACCGGCCAGGTTGTCGCGTTTGGTCGAAGAGGGGATCACCGCGTAGCCCAGTTGCATGGCCCAGGCGAGGGTAACCTGCGCCTGGGTGGCGTTGTGCTGCGTGGCGATTGCCTGGATCACCGGATCCTGCAGGACCTTGCCATAACCGAGGGTCATGTAGGAGGTTACGGCGATGCCTTGCGCAGCCATGAACTGCACCAGCCGACGGTTCTGCAGGTACGGGTGCAGTTCGATCTGGTTGGTGGCGATCTGGCCCGGCCCGGTCACCTCGATGGCCTGGCGCAGCAAGTCGATGGTGAAGTTGGACACACCGATTTCCCTGGTCAGGCCCTCGGTCCTGGCCTGCATCAATGCACCCATGAATTCGTCCACCGCAACGGCGCCGTTCGGCGAGGGCCAGTGGATCAGGGTCAGGTCCAGATGATCGGTGCGCAGCTTGTGCAGGCTTTCCTTCAGGCTGGGGATCAGGCGATCGGCGCCGAGGTTCTCGGTCCATATCTTGCTGGTCAGGTACAACTGCTCGCGGGGCACGCTGCTGGCGGCGATCGCCTGGCCGACCTCGGCTTCGTTGCCGTAGATCTGCGCGGTATCGATGGCCCGGTAGCCTAGCTCCAGGGCCTGGCTCACCGAGTCGATGACCACCTGGCCCCTGAGGCGGAAGGTGCCGAGGCCGAACAGGGGAAGAGTCATGGGATGTCCTCATCGTTTGGGGTGGGAATGAGGGTAGTATCCCGAGCCTGACTCATGGGAAAAATGGCTGGCGGGGCACAAGATCTTTGCCCGAGAGTCACGAATTGCTGGAAAGCTGGCCCATTCCCGTGGGAGCCGGCGTTGCCGGCGATGAGGCCGGCACAGGCAACGATGTTGTCTGGGCGGGCCAATCGCTGGCAAGCCAGCTCCCACAGGGTCCTGAGCTGCGCCCCGGATGTTGGACACTTTTGTCTAAAGCTATGCGGCTTGTGCTCTGTACGCTACAGGGCTCAGGCCGCCGAGCTTCATCTTGATACGTTCGTGGTTGTAGTAGCGGATGTAATCATCAATCCCAGCGCGTAATTGCTCGATGCTCTCAAATTTCTCGCGGTAGAAATACTCCGACTTCAGCGTGCCGAAAAAGCTTTCCATCGCCGCATTGTCCAGGCAGTTGCCCTTGCGCGACATGCTCTGTTCCAAGCCCGCTTCTTTCAAGCGCTGGCGGTAATCCGGATAGCGATAATGCCATCCCTGATCTGAGTGCAGCATCGGCTTACTGTCAGCCGGCAGCTTCTCCAGCGCTCGTTCAAGCATCGTTCCCACCAGGGTGTAACGCGGCCGAGTATCCGTTTGATAGGCCACGATCTCCCCGTTGTACAAGTCCAGAACTGGCGACAGATAAAGCTTTTCTCCAGCCACCTTGAACTCGGTAACGTCTGTCACCCATTTCTGATTCGGCTGATCAGCAGCGAACTCCCGGTTCATGGTGTTCGGCGATGCTTCGTCCATCAGCCCTCTGTACGACTTGTATTTCTTCGGTCGTACCGTGCACTTGAGGTCCAACTCGCCCATGAGGCGGCGCACTTTCTTGCCGTTGATCACGTGCCCTTTCTGGCGCAGCGCAGCGGTCATGCGACGATAACCATACCGGCCCCTGTGGTGCTCCTGAATGCCCCGCATCGCCTGTTTCAGTGGAGCGTACTTATCCTCGGCGCCCTCGTCCCCGAAGTAGGTGTAGTAAGTGCTACGAGGCAAACCAGCAGCGATCAGCAGGTATTTCAGCCTGAACTGTCGGCGCAGCGCGGTAATCAGCTGGGCTTTTTCCTTGCTGCCCGGATCTGCCTGAGCTTCGCCTCCTCTAACTCCTCGAGCTTTTTTAGGTAGGCGTTCTCCGCTTCAAGCATGCGAACTTTCTCTAGTAACTCTTTGGGCGAGAGGTCCTCGTTACGCACGGCTGCAGGCTTGGAGGACTTGGCGGAAGGCTTAGGCATGGTGCGGGTTGAACTCTTTTCTACAGAAAGCTGGTTTGCGAGCCCGTCACTGTAATACTGGCGCAGCCATCTGCCCAGCTGACTAGAGTTACCTAGGTTGAACAACGCTGCGGCGGCGCGCTGAGAAAGACGGTCATTTAGCATGCGGTGAAGCACCGTAATCTTGAATTCGGCGCTGTGGCGCTGATGGCGACGCTCAAGGCTGGACCTGCCGTGTTGCTGATAGGCCACGACCCAACGGCGAAGCAAGGTGGGATCTATCTGGAACTGGTTCGCCACATGACGGAAACCTCGGCCTCGCTTGAGGAAGGCTTCGATGGCGGACAACTTGAACTGCTTTGAATACTTGGTCATGCAAAACACCCCGGTGTTGGATTTTTTGTCCAACATCCGGGGCGCAGCTCATCCGCGGTGCTGCCTATCCCTGTGGGAGCCAGCGTTGTTTCATGAACCTGGGTGTCAGCCGAGTCGAGCGATCAACCCTTTCAACTGCTCCTGCCCGGCCTCATCCAGCGGGAACACCGGCGCCCTCGGCACGCCGCAATCGATGCCGGTCAGCTTCAAACCGGCCTTCACCGTTGCCGGCAGGCCGCCCTTGAGAATGAATTCGAGCAACGGCAACTGCCGGTAGAAAAGCGCCCGCGCGCGCTCCAGGTCATTGTCCGTCACCGCGCGATAGAGCTGCTGGTTGAGCTGCGGAATCAGGTTGGCGGCGGCCGTGCACCAGCCCGTCGCTCCGGCGACGAAGGCTTCCAGGGCCAGCGGGTTGCAGCCGTTGTAGAACGGCACCTGGCCTTCGCCCAGTTGCTGCAGGGCGTGCATGCGCTGGATATCGCCAGTGCTCTCCTTGACCATCGTCACGTTTTCCACCGCCTTGACGATGCGCAGGATCAACTGCACCGACATGTCGGTGCCACTGGTGGCCGGGTTGTTGTAGAGCATGATCGGGATGCCGATGCTGTCGCCGATGCGCTGGTAATGCCGGAGGATTTCCGCCTCGCTGAGCTTCCAGTAGGCCGCTGGCAGTACCATCACTGCATCGGCCCCCTGTTCTTCGGCGAAGCGCGCACGACGGATGGCGTTGGCGGTGGTCAGGTCCGACACGCTGACGATGGTCGGCACGCGCCGGGCGATGTGCGACAGGCTGAACTCGGCCACCTGGCTCCATTCGCGATCGCTCAGGTAGGCGCCTTCACCGGTGCTGCCCAGCGGCGCGATGACCTGCACGCCGCCCTCGATCAGGCGTTCGATGGACTGGCCCAGGGCGGCGAGATCGAGACGTTCGCCATCGGTGCCGCTGAAGGGGGTGACGGTGTAGCCGATGATGCCGTGGAAAGGATTGCTCATGGTCTGTGCTCCAGCAAAGGTCAGTTCAGGCAGTCAGCGTGCTTGCGCAGGCTTTGCCGGGCGAAATAGTTGAAGGCGGCACCGTGGCGCTTGGGCCGGTCGATCCAGTCGTGGGCTTCGCGGCCCAGGGCCGGATCGATGGGTTTGACGGCACCTGCGGCCATTGCCAGCAGTTGCAGTTGCGCCGCGCGCTCGATCAGGTTGGCGGTGACGCAGGCCTGCTCGATATCGGTACCGGTGGACAACTGGCCATGATGGGAAAGCAGGATGGCACGCTTGTCGCCCAGCGCCGCCGCGATGATCTCGCCTTCCTCGTTGCCCACCGGCACACCCGGCCAGGCTTGCAGGAATGCGCAATCGTCATACAGCGGGCAGACATCCATGTGCGACACCTGCAACGGCACTTCCAGCATCGACAGGGCCGCGACGTGGGTCGGGTGGGTGTGGATGATGCAGTTGACGTCCGGGCGGGCGCGGTACAGCCAGCTGTGGAAACGGTTGGCCGGATTGGCCATGCCGCTGCCTTCGAGCACCTCCAGGTCTTCGTTGACCAGCAGCAGGTTGCTGGCGCTGATCTCGTCGAAGCCCAGCCCCAGTTGCTGGGTGTAGAAGGTGCCTGGCTGCGGGCCGCGGGCGCTGATTTGCCCGGCGAGGCCGGAATCATGGCCGCGGTCGAAGAGAATGCGGCAGGTCAGGGCCAGCTTTTCCCGTACAGTCCACGTATTATCCGCAAGCGAACCTTGCATCCGCGCAAGCGCCTGGCGGACCAGTTGGTCCTTGGGCAGTGTCATTGTGTCGGTCATCGAGTGGTCCTCGGTGAAGTAAGTGGAGCCCGCCCCCGATTGCCTGGAAAACGAGCGGGGGCGGTTTGCGTTGTGACACAAACAAGGCTATATGACACAAAGTGTCATAAGCAAGCGAAAAGTTGCACCACTGACCGGAATCAACTGCAGCGCATGTCTATCCGTTTGAAATTATTGAGAAAAAAACTCGGCATTACCCTTGAGGTATTGGCCGACAAAGCCGGCATGACCAAAAGCTACCTGTCCAAGGTCGAGCGTGGTCTGAATACGCCGTCGATTGCCGCTGCGCTGAAGCTGGCGCGGGCATTGAACGTCAATGTCGAGGAACTGTTCGCCGAAGATGCACCGAACCAGGCGCGTTACAGCCTGGTGCGCAGCGGCGAGCGCCAACCGCTGGCCGGCAGTGGCGAGGGGCCGGGCTACGCGGTGCTGGCCAACCAGATCGGCCAGCGCAGCCTGTTGCCGTTCCTGATCAGCCCGCCGATGGACTTCAGCGACTCCACCTTCAAGGAGCACCTGGGCGAGGAATTCCTTTTCGTCCACGAGGGCCGGGTCGAAGTGGATTTCATGAACGAGCGGGTCATTCTCGAGCGTGGCGATGCCCTTTACTTCAACGCCCAGACCCCGCATCGCCTGCGCTCCCTAGGCGAGCAGCCGGCGCAGTTGCTAGTAGTGGTGCACGACGCAGGGTAGGTTTTGCCGGCGCCCTTGTGTCCGGGGTGCCGCTAGCATCGCGGCTTTTCCTGGCCTTCAAGGACGACCGCCATGATCCAGCCCTCGCGGGACTATTCCCGCCTGCTCAACACCCTGATCGACCAGCGCATCGCCGCCGCGCCGAAGCGCAGCCCCTGGTTCCACCTCACTCCTGGCGAACGTGCGGATTACCTGGACGAGACCGACGCCCGCCTGCTGGAGATCCAGCACACCACCCTCAACGTGCTGGCCGCGCAGCACTTAAGCATGGACAACAACCCGCAGGGCATCGACGAACACCTGGCCATGCTGCGCCGCCACCGCGAGGCGCTCGACAGCCATAGCCCGTACCGCCAGGCGCTGGACCGGGATATCTCGCTCTATAGTCGCCAGCAGGCCGCCATGCACGGCTTCGAAGGCGCCTGGCGCAAGGGGTTGCGGCTGATCCGGGCCGGTGACGGACTGCGCAACCCATGTGCGGGGCTGCTGCAGCGCCTGCAACGGATGATCGACCTGCTGCAACGCAAGATCGACAGCGAAGGCGATGCCCGTCGGGTCACGCCCTTCGCCCGGCAACAGGGCTGGAAGGCGCTCGCCGAACGCTACCGCGCGCTGCTCGACGGCAAGCCGGTGGACCTGGCCGAGGTGCCCGCGGCCTCCGACGGCTTGCCGGTGAACCTGTCGCTGCTGCTGATGGAGGAGCGGCCTGGGTACGTGCGGATGAACGTGGCGCTGGTCGATGCCGATTTCGAGGGACGCTACAAGGACATGCACCTGGAGCACGGCCGCCTGGTGACTGCAACCCGCAGCCTGATGAATTTTTCCTTCGGTACGGCGGCGCGCTCCCTGGCCTGGCAGCAACACTATCGCCTCAAGCACGAGCCGGGACGTTCGCCGACCTTTGCGCCGATCCGCTCGGTGCTGGTGCGCACTGCCTTCGTGGAGGTGTTCCTCGGTCATTGGCTGGTCTCCGAACACACGCTGCGCAGCGGTTTCCTGGTACGGGTGATGGACGATGGCTCGCGGCTTCGGGTAATCAACGTCGATCGCAAGGAGTGCAACCAGATCGGCATCGAGGCGTTCGACGAGCCGGGCGCGCAAGGCAAGGTGCGCGAGGTGGATCTGCCGCGGCGCCTGGAGGATCTGCTCAACCGCTACGCCGATATCGCCAGCTTCCAGACCATCGCCGTGGACAGCTACGCCGCCAGCCATTACGACCCTGACCGCGACGGTCGCTTCGTCGGCATCCGTGAGCTGGAGCGCTCCGTGGGTTTTGGCCAGCACCTGTATCTGCTGGAACTGCCTCATGGCCGCGACTACCTGGCGGTGACCCCCTTCGCCGTGGTGGACCGGCAGGGCAGCCGTCATCTGCGCGGCGCCGAGGTGCAGCGCGCCTGGGCGCATAACTCGGCGTTCTTCGAGCGTTTGCACAGCTTGCGCGAGCAGGGCGAGGGCGCTTGCCCCTGGCTCAACAGCCCGCGCGAGCGAGCGGCGTTCACGGCCCAGTGGCAACGCTTGCTGGAGCGCAATCATCTGACGCCCGGGGCGTTGCTGGCGGTGCCGGAAGCGCCGCGGGCAAGCCTGCGCGACGGCCAGGGCAATGCCCTGGGCAAAATGCTCCGGGAGCGCGCCCTGGCCGACCGGATCTGGTGCTGGCCGGCGTTGGATGCCTCGCTTGCGGCCATTGCCGCACGGATGCTCAAGCGCGGTGGCCTGCAAAAGCTGCTGGACGACGCCTATGTCCAGGCCACCTTGGCCCAGGCAACGCGTTTGCCGGGCTTGGCCCTGGAGCCCATGCCTCATCGGGCGCGGAACCTGCGTTTGCTCAAGTGGCTGCTCGGCGAGGACCAGCAAGCCGTTGCAGAGAGTCGCGACCTGCGTCGACAGTTGCTGTTCCAGGTGTTGCGCCTGCGGGCCGGGCAGCTTGGCGGCGGGCATGCCCAGGTCAATCCGCACGGGCTGGATGCCGGCAACGCCCTGGCGCGCCCCGACCCCTGGCTGATCCTCAATGCCCGGCCGGAGCGCCTGCTGGCCGGGGACAATCGCTGGTTGATAGCCGAAGACAAATACCGCAGCACCCACCAATGGGTACCCGACCCGTTGCATCCCGCCACGCGCTATATGGACGAGCTGGACACCCCGTTCATCGGCGGCATCAGTGCCGCCACCGAGGCGCTGTGTCGCGATTTGCCGCAACTGTTCGACGGCTTGCCGTCGCTGCCTGAGTACTGGCGCTTCCAATTGGCCAACAGCGCGTTCTGGCTGCGCAACGGCTATCACTCGCTGTTCGAAACCCTGTACATGGCAGCGCGCTACGAGCCGCTGGCCGAGGGTAGCGTGGGCGACCAGTTGCTGGCGCTGTTCGATCGCGGCCGGGATCACCCCGCAAGCGCGCTGTACCGGGACCTCATGGCCTTGCTCAGGCCCCTGATCGATCAAGGTTTGAGCGGTGAAGAACGCCTGGCACCGGACCCTGCCGGGTGCTAGGCTCGTCGTCGTTTTCGTACGACTCCGGGAGACTTTTCGATGAGCAATGGTTCGACTTTCTGGCGCGATCCGGCGTTGCCGTTCATCGAGGCCCGTGGTGTCGCCGACGGGCGCAAGGTCTGCTATTCGCGGCACTCCCATGAAGGCTTCTCGATCGGTGCGATCACCGCCGGGCGCAGCACCTATTTCGACGGGCAGCGCTGGCACGAGGTGGAGGCGGGGACGGTAGTGATGATGAACCCCGGAGTGGTGCACGCCTGCAACCCGATCGCCGACCAGCCCTGGTCGTACCTGATGCTTTATGTCGATATGCCCTGGCTGCGCGCGCAGGGCTTCGAGCCCCTGGGGCAGACCCTGAGCACCGCGCCGCAGTTGTATCGCTCGCTGCTGGCACTGTACGAGGGCTTGACCGACAGCCTCGCTGCCAGCGACGACAAGTGCCTCGCCGCTGAACGCTTCTTCGGGCAGTTGCGCGAGCAGATCCAGGCCGCGCCGAGCGCGACGGCGCAGGGCAATGAGCGGGTGCAGCGGGCCGCGGACTACATTCGCCAGCACTGTACCGAGCCGCTGAAGCTGGAAGACATCGGCGAGGCGGCGGGTTTATCGACGTCCTACCTGACCCGCGCCTTCAAGCAGCATTTTGGCCTGACGCCCCATGGCTACCTGCTCGACCAGCGGGTGCGCTATGCCCGCGCGCAGTTGCGCCAGGGGCGGCTGATCGCCGAGGTTGCCCATGAGGCCGGGTTCGCCGACCAGGCCCATCTGCAGCGTGCCTTCAAGCAGCATCTGGCGGCGACCCCGGGGCACTATCGTTCAGCCCACTAGCAGATAGCCGGCACTGGCAGCCAGCAGCGCTGCCAGCGAACGGTTGAACAGGCGCATGCGCCGTGGTTCTTCGAGATGGCGGCGGATCACCGTGCCGGCCCAGGCCCAGCAGCCCACCGACAGGTAGCAGATCACCAGGTAGATCAAGGTGAAGCGCCAGAGCAAGGCGGTCTCGCCTTCGCCGACGAAGGCGCCGACCCCGGCGACGCAGGCCAGCCAGGCCTTGGGGTTGAGCCACTGCATCAGCGCTCCGTAGAAAAAACCGGGGGCGCGTTGCGGCTCGCCATTGCCGAGCCGGCCGTCGTCGGCGGCCAGTTTCCAGGCCATGTACAGCAGGAACAGGATTCCGGCCCAGCGCAGCGCGTCGGTCAGGCCGGGCCAGCGCAGCATCACTGCATGCAGTCCCAGGCCCACCAGCATCAGCAGCAGGCAGAAGCCCAGGGTGGCACCGGTGACATGCCGCAGCGCCGGGCGCAAGCCGTGGCGGGCGCCGGCGGCCAGGGCGACAAGGTTGACCGGGCCGGGGGAGATGGAAGCGGCCAGCGCGAAGGCGGCCATGGAGAGAGTCAGGCTCATGGATGTTTCTCTTGCAGGGAACGAGGCCTTTACTCTATTGGCGTGCACCTGCGCCGGTATTGAAGAAAACTGCCCTCTGCAACGCAGGCGGTTTTGACTTTTTTGTCGATTGCCCGACACGGCGCGTATAAACTGCTCGCCACTTTGCCGGTCGCTTCCTCAACCGGCACCTGGAACAAGCACCTGGAACAAAGAGAGTCGAAATGGGCGCACAGTGGAAAGCCAAGCATAAAGAAGCAGCTGCCAATGCCAAGGGCAAGATCATGGGCAAGCTGGCCAAGGAAATTCAGATCGCCGCACGCAGCGGTGCCGACCCGGACATGAACGCACGCTTGCGTCTGGTGGTCGAGCAGGCCAAGAAGGCTTCCATGACCCGCGAGACCCTCGAACGTGCCATCAAGAAAGGCGCCGGCCTGCTGGGTGAGCAGGTGCAGTACCACGCGGTGAAATACGAAGGTTTCGCCCCGCACCAGGTGCCGCTGATCGTCGAGTGCCTGACCGATAACGTCAACCGCACCGTCGCCGAAGTCCGCGTGCTGTTCCGCAAGGGCCAGCTGGGCGCCGAGGGTTCGGTGTCGTGGGACTTCAACCATGTCGGCCTGATCGAGGCAACGCCGGACAGCGCCGATGCCGATCCGGAGCTGGCCGCCATCGAGGCCGGCGCCCAGGACTTCGAGCCTGCCGAAGAGGGCGCGACCCTCTTCATCACCGAAACCACCGACCTGGACAGCGTGCAAAAAGCCCTGCCGGCCCAGGGCTTCACCGTGATCTCGGCGAAGATCGGCTACACCCCGAAGAACCCGGTCAGTGCCGCGAGCCTGAGCGCCGAGGCGCTGGCGGAAGTGGAAGCCTTCCTCGACGCCATCGACGGGCACGACGACGTGCAGAACGTCTATGTCGGCCTTGCGGGCTGACACCACCAGCCGTGAAAAAGGGACCGCATGCGGTCCCTTTGTTTTGGGGGCTCCTATGGACGATGCAGGGACGCCAGTTGCCTGTGCAGCGTTGCAGGCTGTCCGGCAGGTGGCGCAGACGGTTGCCGGAGAGCATCAGCTTTTGCAACCCGGGGCAGTCGCCAAGGGCCTAGGGCAGTTCTTCGATGCGGTTGCTCTTGACGCCAACAACCTGCAACTGCGCGCAACCACCGATCCCCCGCGGCAGTTCGCTTAAGCGATTCTCCGAACAAAACAGCACTTTCAGCTTGTGCAGCCGACCCAGGTCGTCGGGCAGGCTGGTCAGGCGGTTGCCGGTGAGGTTGAGGACTTCGAGGCTGTCGGCAAGGTTGAAGATTTCCTGCGGGAACTGCTCAAGGCCGCAGGCCAGGTCGAGGCGCACGCTGCCTGCCAGGCGGCCGGATTTGAGATCGTCGAGAGAATGCATGGGTGCTGCCGTGGAAGAAAAGGCCGTCATGATAAGGGCAAAGCCCGTCCCCCATGCGACTTAAGTTCGATAGCAGGCTGGCGCGAGCAGGCCATACTCGAGATTCGCCCTTTAATAACAACAAACACAGGGTTATTGATCGATGAGTTATCAGCAGTGCTATGACCGCTCCATCGCCGCGCCCGCCGAGTTCTGGGCCGAGCAGGCGCAAAGCCTGGCCTGGTTGCGCAGGCCTACGGAGATCCTGCGCGACAACCCCGACGGCACCCACCAATGGTTCGCCGACGGCCGGCTGAACAGTTGCCACCTGGCCCTTGACCAGCAGATCGAGGACGGCCGCGGCGAGCAACTGGCCCTGATCTACGATTCGCCGGTCACCGGCAGCCAGCAGACCTTCACCTTCAACCAGTTGCGCGACCAGGTGGCGCGCCTTGCCGGACTGCTGCGCGAGCTCGGTGTGGCACAGGGCGACGGGGTGGTCATCTACATGCCCATGGTGCCCGAGGCGGCGATGGCCATGCTCGCCTGTGCGCGGATCGGCGCGGTGCATTCGGTGGTGTTCGGCGGCTTCGCTCCCCACGAGCTGGCGCTGCGCATCGACGATGCGCGGCCGACCCTGCTGCTCACCGCGTCCTGCGGCCTGGAGTTCGACCGCGTCATCGAGTACAAACCGCTGGTCGACCGGGCCCTGGAGCAATCCGCGCACCAGCCGCGCAAGGTCCTGGTGCTGCAACGAGCGCAGGCCCGCGCCACGCTGGTCGAAGGCCGTGACCTGGACTGGCAGGCCGCCCTGCAACACGCTACCCCGGTGCCGCCGGTGGAACTGCTCGCGACCGATCCGCTGTACATCATGTACACCTCCGGAACCACCGGCAAACCCAAGGGCATCGTGCGCGAGAACGGCGGCAATGCCGTGGCCTTGCGCTTTGCCATGAAGCACATCTACGGCATGCAGGCCGGCGACGTATGGTGGGGAATTTCCGATGTCGGCTGGGTGGTCGGGCATTCGCTGATCGTCTATGGCCCGTTGATGAACGGCTGCACCACGGTGTTCTACGAGGGCAAGCCGATCCGTACCCCGGATGCCGGGGCCTATTGGCGGGTGGTCGAGCAGTACCGGGTCAACGGCCTGTTCTGCGCACCGACGGCCATGCGTGCGATCCGCAAGGAAGACCCGCAGGGCCTGCTGCTGCGCCGTTACGACATCAGCTCGCTGCGCCAGTTGTTCCTGGCCGGCGAGCGCCTCGACTCCAGTACCCATCAATGGCTGGAAAGCATCAGCGGCAAGGCCGTGCACGATCACTGGTGGCAGACCGAGACCGGTTGGCCGGTGACTGCACCCTGCCTGGGCCTGCATGGCAGCGGCGGGCGCGCGGGGTCAAGCAACCGGGCGGTGCCGGGTTACCACGTGCGGGTGCTGGATGAAGATGGCCAGGTGCTCGGTGCCAACCAGCAGGGCGCCATCGTCATCGCCCTGCCATTGCCGCCCGGGTGCAGCCAGACCCTGTGGGGCGATCATCAGCGCTACCTGGAGTCGTACCTGCAGACCTATCCCGGCTATTACCACACCGGCGACGGCGGCTACCTGGATGAAGACGGCTTCGTCTATATCATGGGGCGTACCGACGACGTGATTAACGTTTCCGGGCATCGCCTGTCCACCGGCGAGATGGAAGACCTGGTCGCCCGTCACCCGGCGGTGGCCGAGTGCGCGGTGGTGGGCGTGCGCGACGAAATCAAGGGCCAGGTGCCGTTGGCGCTGCTGGTGCTCAAGGATGGTGTGGACAGCGGGGAGGCGCAGTTGCAGACCGAGCTGGTGGCCACGGTACGCGAGCAGATCGGTGCACTGGCCTGTTTCAACCAGGTGCGGGTAGTCAAGCGGCTGCCCAAGACCCGTTCCGGAAAGATCCTGCGCGCGGTGCTGCGCAAGATCGCCGACCAGCAGCCTTATGTGGCGCCGTCCACCCTGGATGATCCTGCGGTGTTGGTGGAGATCGAGGAGGTATTGGCGGGGTTGGCGCGTAGTGCCTGAGAACCTCGTTATGGCCACCCGGCATACGCCAGGTGGCCATAAAGGGGTTCTCAGACGGGCACCTCGCAGCGATCAGCCCCACCACATCATTCAGGCCCGACCTGCTGCAACTGCCCCAGCCGGCTCCGCGTCCTTGCCAGGTCGGCCACGCTGCCGCCCAGGCTTTGCGCCAGCGGCTGCTCGCCGATCAGCAGCAGCGGCTTGTCACGGTCATACAGCACATCGATCAGGTTGATGAAGCGCTGCTGGGCGGCGATGGTGCATTCCTGCAGGTCCGGCAGGCCTTCGATGGTCCAGTGCTCGAAACGCTGGATCAGTTCCAGGTAATCGATTACCGCAGTCGCCTGTTCGCAGATGCTGGCGAAATCGAAGACCACGCTGCGCTCGTCACGCACCCGGGCGCGCAATTGGCGCTTGTTCACCTGGAGCACTTGCTCGTGGGTCGCGCTACCGAAGCCCAGTCGCTGCAATTGCCCGGCAGTCCCGGGCCAGACGTAGTATCCCTGGGTAAAGCGCTGCTGGCGCCCGGCGTCGGGCAGGGCGCGGTAGTCCCGTTCGCCACCGACCTCAAGCACGTCCATACGCGCTTCGATCAGCCGGATGACCGGTTCGAAACGCTGGTGATACAGCGGGTTGGGCAAGAGCCCCTTGGGCGGATAGTTGGACGTCACCAGAACGAAGATGCCGCGCTCGAACAGGGCCTTGTACAGCCGCGTGAGCAGCATGGCATCGCCGATATCGTGCACATGGAACTCATCGAAGCACAGCACGCGGCAGTCGCCGAGCAACGCGTCGAGGGTGACCGCCAGGGCATCGTCCTGGCGGCGGTGCTCGAACATGCCCTGGTGCAGCCGGGCAAAGAAGTCATGGAAGTGCAGGCGCCGCTTGGGAACATCGCCCAGCGCGGTGAAGAAACCGTCCAGCAGCCAGCTTTTGCCGCGCCCGACCTGGCCGTGCAGGTACAGGCTGCGGGCCCTCCCGGTTGGCAGACGTGCGGCCTGCTCGGCCATGGCTGCAATCACCTGCTGCTGGCCCTGGCTCAGGCTGTAGCCTTGCTGCTGCGCCTTGTCGGCGAAAAACCGCTGGATCTCGCGGGCTTTGCCAGGCTCGGCGGCAGGGGCGGCGGCCAGGCGTTGGCGCAAGGCGCGCAGGGGCGAGCGGATCCAGGCGGGCAAGAGATGTTCCTCGAACAATGACAGGTGACGAACGGCGGCAATATTAACCAGATAGTGAAAAGTGCTGCCAGTCGCGACCGCCCGTATTCGTCGGATATTTCCTATACATGAGCTGTACATTTCTTGTTCGGCTGGCAGCATTTTCCTCGACTGCTACCCTGAACCCCAGGTCAATTCCTGCAAGGACAGGGAGGAACGGTGAAGGGAAGGTCACTGGTGGCGTTGTTGGGGTTGTACGCGGCCCAAAGCGTTGCCGCCACGGATTTCCTCGTCGAGGTTCGCATCGACGTACAGCGGGGCTGCCTGCTCATCCACGAGCCACGGTCGGCTTCCGCACAGGCCTTGGGCGTGCTGGATTTCGGCCAGAGTCCACGGCTGGACGATCCCTCCGGGCCGTTGGGCAGCCAGTTGCTGGTCCAGCGCCCGCCACGGCTGGAGTGCAATCCGGACACGGCCTATCAGGTGCGGGTCGATGGCGGCCTGCATGGCGGCACCGGCGAGGTGCGCTACCTGGTATCCGCCGATCCCAAGGCCCGGCCCATACCCTACCGCCTTTATCAGGATCCGGCCTGGCGTGTGCCGCTGTCGGTGAATATTGCCCAGCATGGCCGGGTACCGGACAGCGGAACGGTGGAACTTCCCTTGTACGCACGTATCGACACACAAACCGAGCTTCCACGGACGGGGCGCTATTCGGACTTGTTGAAGGTGACCGTCACCTGGTGAGGGTCATGAACCGCACTGCTTAGGGAGCGAGCAGCATGCATGCATCACGCATTCTCCTGCTGGGCCTGGGGCCGCTGTTGCTCAGCCCGGCAGCCCATGGCGCGATCAGCGGACATATCGAGGCGCGCCTGGTGCTTACCTCGGCCTGCCAGATCAGCAGCGATCCGGCCAGTACCGCGCCGGCCAGCGCGGCGGGCGGCGTGCTCGATTTCGGCCAGCAGGGCCCGCTGTGGAACCAGACCCTGCGTGCGGCCATCGATGAACCTGGCGGCAGTGGCAACCTGCAGATCAGTTGCAACCCCCAGGTCCGCGCCTTCACCGTGACCATCAATGGCGGCGCCAACCCCGACGGCGCCACGCGCCGGCTGAGCAACGGCGGCGTGCTGATTCCCTACCAGCTCTCCACCGACCCGGGCGGACGCAGCAACTACGGGATAGGCCAGCAGCTCAACTTCACCGTGAGCAGCGCGCAACAGATTCCCATCCCTATCTACGGCGTGGTCGTAGCCAACCCCAAGGCCCTGCCTGCGGGCGTTTATCGCGACACCCTGACGGTGACGCTGGACTGGTAACAGCCATCAAGGAGTGAACCATGAAACCGCAACTGAATCGCTTCGTTTTTGCCGGCATCGGGCTGTTGCTGGCTTCCCAGGCCCAGGCGGCCACGGTCACCGGGCAGATAAACGCCTCGCTGGTGCTGATCTCCAGTTGCCAGGTGAACGGCTCCACGGCCACCACCGGGTCAATTTCGGCGCCCTGAACTTCGGCACCCAGACGGCGTTGTTCACCACGGCGGGCGCCCAGGTGCTGGCGGGTGGTGGCGGGGCGATGAGCATTCTCTGCTCCAATGGCGCGATCCCGGTGATCAAGATCGGCGCCGGCGCCCATGACGGCGCATCCACCGGCGGTACCCGCGCACTGGCCGACGGCTCGGGCAATTCGGTGCCCTATGACTTCTATTCCGACTCCGGGCTGACCACCGTGATACCGATCAACGGCACCATTACCCTGCCCACCAGCAGCGGTACGCCGCAGACCGTCAACCTGTACGGCAAGGCCGTGGGCAAGGCCGGGCTGCCCCCGGGCACCTATACCGACACCGTGGCGGTCGAGCTGAGTTTCTGAGCCATGCACGGGCGCCTGGCGCTGGCCCTGGCGCTGCTCGCCGCGGCAGCGCCGATACCCCTGGATGCGGCCACCAGCAGCACCTTCCTGGTCAATGCGACCGTGCAGGCCGGGTGCCTGGTGGTTGGCGGGGTGACCAACTACGGCAACCTGGCGTTCGGCAGCTATTCGGCATTGTCCACCGCCGCCGTGACTACCCAGCTCGGTGGTACCACCGTGACCCTGCAATGCACGCCTGGCGTGACGCTGAGCATGAAGATCGGCGGGGGGCAGAACAACAACGGGGTGCGCAACCTCAAGCGCAGCACCGGCAGCAACCTGGTGGCCTACCAGTTGTACAGCGACGCCGCCTTCAGCCAGGTGCTGGGCATCGACCAGACCGTCACTGTCAGCTATGCCGATCCGACGGCCATCAAGCTGCCCGTGTATGCCCGGGCGCAACTGACCGGAGCGCTGCCCGCGGGCAGCTATAGCGATGTGCTGCAGGTGACCTTGACCTTTTGACGGCGTACACGCCGGTATTGCACGACCACCACGAAGGAGAGCGGGATGTTCAGGGAGAGGGCGAGGCTGGCATTGGGGCATTGCTGCTGTGGGCCGGAGCGACGTCGGCGGCGACATCGGTGCTGATCTGGCCGATCGACCCGGTGATCGAGGCCGAACAGAAGGCCGGCGCGTTGTGGCTGGAAAACCGCGGCAACGAGGAAGCCAACCTGCAGGTGCGGATCTTCGCCTGGCGCCAGGGCGGGTTCGACGATCAATACCAGAACCAGCGCGACATCATCGGCAGCCCGCCGCTGGCGAAGATCGCGCCGGGGCAGAAGCAGCTCATCCGCCTGACCCGCACCGGTACCTCGCCGGTGGGCCAGGAGCAGGCCTACCGCATCATCATCGATGAAATTCCTCCGGCCTTGCCGCCCGACACCGCCGACAAGCCCCAGGCCGCGATCCGCTTCCAAATGCGCTATTCGGTGCCGCTGTTCGTCTACGGCCAGGGCCTGTGGGGCAAGGCCGACCCCAGCGGGCAGCGCAGCGACGCCGGGGTCGGCAAGCCGCAACTGAGCTGGCGCCAGGTATCGGCGCAGGGGCGCTCCTGGGTGGAGATCCGCAATACCGGTCCGGTTCATGCGCGCCTGACCGATGTGGTGATGCAGCAGGGCGGGCAGAGCCGGCCGCTGGTGGAAGGGCTGCTCGGCTATGTGCTGCCGGGCGCGACCATGCGCTGGCCGGCGCCACTGCAGGCCTCGGCGTCTACCGCGCTCAAGGGACGGATCAATGGCGGTGACGCGGCGCAAACCATAGCCCAGGGCCAGTGAGCCGGGTGGACAAAGGATGAACCTCGGGCCAGGGAGCACCCGACGATGGCGGGGAAAGGTGCGTGAAGGGATTGACCACGGATTCCTGCCCGCTGTTGCTGGCGGGTGGCCTGGCGTGGTGCCTCGGTGCCACGTCGTGGGCCGGCGAGCTGCCGCCGCCGCCCTCTGCGCAGGAGGCGATCAGCGATGCCGAGCTGTATCTGGAACTGGTGGTCAACCAGATGAACAGCGGTAACGTGGTGGTCGTGCACCAGCGTTCCGGGCGCTTCTACGTGGCGGCCAGCGACCTGCGTGCCGTGGGTATCGACTTCCCCGTGCCGGTGCCGGCAGAGGTCGCGCTCGATAGCGTCGCCGGCCTGCACAGCGACTACGACAGCCAGGCCCAGCGCCTGATGCTCCAGGTCCCGCCGGCCTGGCTGCCTGGCCAGCGCATCGGCAACCGCTCCCTGGGCCCGGGCGGCCAGGCCAACAGCAGCTTTGGCGCCTTGCTCAACTACGATGCCTACCTCAACGACACCGACGATATCGGCAGCAGCCTGTCGGTGTGGAACGAGCTGCGGGTGTTCGACGCCTGGGGGACGTTCTCCACCACGGGCCAATGGCGCCAGCAGATCAGCGGGCGCAACTACGCCGACAACCAGCGTGGCTTCCTGCGCTACGACACGACCTTTCGCTACACCGACGAGGAGCGCCTGCTGACCTTCGAGGCGGGCGACGTGATCAGCGGCGCGCTGCCCTGGACCAGCTCGGTGCGCCTGGGCGGGGTACTGCTATCGCGTGACTTCTCGGTACGCCCGGACCTGGTCACCTATCCGCTGCCGGCCTTCGCCGGCGAGGCGGCGGTGCCGTCGTCGGTGGACCTGTTCATCAACGGCTACAAGAGCGCCAGCGCCGACCTGCAGCCCGGGCCCTACACCCTGACCAACGTGCCCTATATCAACGGTGCCGGCGATGCGGTAGTGGTGACCACCGATGCTCAGGGGCGGCAGGTGTCCACCACCTTGCCGTTCTACGTCACCAGCACCTTGCTGCAGAAAGGCATGAGCGATTTCTCGGTGGCAGCCGGTGCCTTGCGACGCAATTACGGGATCAGCGATTTCTCCTACGGCAAGGGCCTGACCTCGGCCAGCCTGCGCTACGGCATCAGCGACAGTTTTACCCTGGAAACCCACGGCGAGGCGGCGCAGTCCCTGGCCCTTGGCGGGATCGGCGGCAATCTGCTGGTGGGCACCTTCGGGGTAGTCAACGCCGCGGTCAGCCAAAGCACCTTCGATAGCCGCAGCGGCCAGCAACTGAGCCTCGGCTATCAGTACAACAGCCAGCGCATCGGCTTCAATTACCAGCGCCTGGAGCGGTATGGCGACTACGCCGACGCCTCGTTGCTGGACAGTCCCTATGCCCGCCTGAGCCAGCGCAGCGAGCAGGTTACCCTCAGCCTCAACCTGGAACGCTACGGTAGCCTCGGCGCCGGCTATTTCGACGTACGCGCCGGCGACAACTCGCGTACCCGCCTGGTGAACCTGAGCTGGAGCAAGTCGCTGTGGGGCAATACCAGCCTGTACCTGTCGGCCAACCGCGAGCTTGGTGGCGAGCAGTGGGCGACCCAGGCGCAACTGGTGATTCCTTTCGACCTGTACGGCACCCTCAGCCTGAGCACCGAGCGCAACCAGAGCGGCGAGAATGTCCAGCGGGTCAATTACAGCCGCGCGGTGCCCAGCGATGGTGGCCTGGGTTACAACCTCGGCTACGCCAGCGGCGGCGACCAGTCGGCCTATCGCCAGGCCGACCTGACCTGGCGCTTGCAGTCGGTGCAGCTCCAGGCCGGCACCTATGGCACCAGCCAGGCCATGACCCGCTGGGCCGATGCCAGCGGCTCGCTGGTGTGGATGGATGCCGGCGTGTTCGCCGCCAACCGGATCGATGATGCCTTCGTCGTGGTCAGTACCGAGGGCTTCGCCGATGTGCCGGTGCGCTACGAGAACCAGAACGTCGGCCGTACCGACAGCAAGGGGCACCTTTTGGTGCCGTGGAGCAGCGCCTACTACCGCGGCAAGTACGAAATCGACACCTTGGAACTGCCGGCCAACGTGCGCGCGGAAAACGTCGAGCAGCGGGTAGCGGTACGCCGTGGCGCCGGGTACCTGCTGAATTTCCCGCTGAACCGGGTACGCGCGGCGAGCATCGAGCTGGTCGATGCCAGTCACCAGGACCTGCCGTTGGGCAGCCAGGTCCGCCATCAGCAGACCGGCGCTGCCGCAGTGGTCGGGTGGGACGGACTGGTCTATCTGGAAGGACTGGCCGAGGACAATACCCTGGAGGTACGGATCGCCGGCGGCGGCACTTGCCTGGTGCATTTCAGCCTCGACGCCGGTCAGGACGATGTGCCGCTGCTCGGCCCGCTGGTGTGCAAATGAAACGCCTGCTGCCGATGCTGGTGCTGCTGTTGCTTGCCGAGCCCGTGCAGGCGCTGTGTTCGGTGGTGCAGGCCGGCAATGTGGCGTTCGGCAGCGTGGCCTCCACTACGCTGGCGTCCACCGTGCAATCCTCGTCCAGCACCAATGCCGGCCTGCGTTGCAGTGGCTCGCTGGTGACGCTGTTGCGCAGCGATGACTTCTTCAAGGCCACCTTCACGCCGACCGGAGGCACCACCGGCCTGGTCGGGCCCACCGGCGACGTCATCCAGTACACGCTGTATGCCGACAACACCACGTCCTACCCGATCACCCGCGGCCAGCCCTTCGATTTCGCGCGCAACGGCATCCTCGATGCGCTGGGGATCCTCGGCAACGTGGTGCCGGCGACCATACCGGTGTACCTGCGGACCCTGACCGGAAGCAACGTCGCCGCCGGCAACTACTCGGAAACCTTCACCGTGTTCTGGAACTGGGACTATTGCTACGGCATCGGCGTCGGCGGTTTGTGCGTCGGGCGCCAGACCCTGACCGGCAGCACCACCATGACCGTGACCCTGACCGTCACCGCCGATTGCCAGATCACCACCCCGGCAATCAACTTCGGCAGCGCTCCGGTGGTGAGCGGGTTTTCCACGGTGAGCCAGAGCGTCAGCCTCAACTGCACCAAGGGCAGTGCCTATACCGTGGGCCTGAATGACGGCCTGTATGTGTCGGGCGGGCGCCGGCGCATGAAGTCGCCGGCCAACAATTACCTGGCCTACGACATTTTCAAAAGTGCCGGTACCGTGCGCTGGGGTTCGCTGACCAGCGCGCGTCGCTCCGGCAGCGATGCCGATATCAACCCGGGCAACGGCACCGGCACGGGCAGCCAGGTGTTCAACTACAACGCCAGGGTCTACACCGACCAGGCCACGCCGCCGGCGGGGGCGTACCAGGATAGCGTGATCCTGGATGTGGCTTTCTAGACAGCTGCAAGCACGACGCGCACCCTGTGGGGGCACCCGCGATTGCGATGGTGAATTCACTGCCGCAATCGCTGGCAAGCCAGCTCCCACAAGGGGCAGCTCAGAACCCTGTGGGAGCTGGCTTGCCAGCGATAGGGCATCAGCCTCACCCTGGATCCGGCGATGTACCCGGCCCCTGTGGAAGCGGGTTTATCGGAACGCCGAACCCCCACACAAGGTCCCAGCAAGTCAAAGAGTTGTGTTTTGTTCTACAAGAGCTTAGCCAGCGCCTTCAACGCAATTCGTGGACCATCTGCCCGACCGCATCCAGCACCGCCGATGCCAGTTCCTTGGAGCGCTTGCCCGACCAGCCGGTGGCCGGGTTCGGTGCGTCGTCGTGGTCCTTGAATGGCATTTCCAGGGTCAGCGACAGGCAGTCATGGGCCTGGCCCACGGCATTGCAGGCCAGGGTCATGTTGGCCTGGCCCGGTGCACTGCGGGGATAACCATGCACATCCTGGAAGTCCCGGGTCAGCGCGCACAGGGTTTTGCGGAAACGCTCCTCCAGCGCGGCGATACGCGGGGTGTAGCCCGGGTTGCCCTCGCAGGCGGCAGTGAACACGTGGGGAATCTCTTCGTCGCCATGGACATCGAGGAACAGGTCGACTCCATGCAGCTTCATCTGCTGCTGGGCGAACAGTACCTCGGGGGTTTGCTCGCTGCTTGCATCCTGCCAGGCGCGATTGAGATCGAAGCCTTTGGCGTTGGTGCGCAGGTGACCGTGGAAGGCGCCGTCGGGATTCATGTTGGGGATCAGGTACAGGTCGGCGGCGCTCAGTAGTTGTTGCAGGCCGGCATCGTTGTCGGCGACACGGTCGATCACACCTTCCATGAACCACTCGGCCATGTGCTCGCCGGGATGCTGCTGGGCGATGATCCATACCTTGCGCTTGCCCGCGGCGCCGTCACCGACCCGCAACAACGGAATATCGCGGCCTTCGACACTGCGCCCGGTGGCCAGCAGGCTGACACCCGGCAGATGCCGGGCACGCTCGATCAATTGATTGTGGCGAGCCCGCGAGTAGGGCTCGAAGTAGGCGAACCAGGCCTGCGGCTCCTGGGCTTCGAGGCTGAAATGCAGGGCCTGGCCATCGAAGCGTGACGGAACACGGAACCAGTTGCGCTGATCGTAGGAGGCGACGGCGTGGTAACCGTCCCATGCCTTGTTGTAGGAGGACTCGCCGGCATTCTCCAGGGTGAAGGCGTGGGTCTGGCCGGGCGTCAGGCCGCTGGCCTTGAAGTGGAACCATTGGAAATGCGCGCTGGCGCTGTCGGGGCGGATCGCCAGGCGCACCTGGGCGGGATTGCTGGTGTCCCGAACGAGGATGTTGCCGGAGTCGAAGTCGCTGTCGATGCTCAGTGCGGTCATTGGCCTGGGTCCTTTGCAGAGTTGTTGTGGGCAACAACTCTACACAACCCGGTCAGTACCAGAAACCCAGGGCCAGCACGGCGGCCAGGCCAAGACCCATGGCGACGGTGCAGCCACCCAGGGAAAACGCGGCCCGGGTCTGCCGGTACCAGAGGTTTTCGCCCAGCGCCCGGGCCGGCGCCAGCAGGCTGCGCCAACGCAGCTCGGTGGCGTGGAAGGCCGCCAGGTGCTCCGGGTCGGCGTCCAGCCAGCGACGGAAATCGATGCGCTCGCTGGCGGTGATCAGCGGACTTTGCAGCCGCACATACCACTGGCCGGCAGCACGGGCGAGCGGAGCAGGGGCGGGCAGGGTGGCCTGCAGGGCCTGGTTCATATGACGCTCGACGCTTGCGTCGGACAGGTCCAGGCGCCTGGCGATGACCGCGTAGGTCAATTGGTCGAGGCGGCTCAGCAGGAATACCTGCTGAACCCGGCGTGGCAGCGCTTTCAGGCGGTGCAGCAGCGCGAGTTCGGCGGTGTCGGCGGGTTCGGCGTGATGGTCCAGTGGCAGCAGCAGACGGGTCATGGTTCCAGCTCCTTGCGGTGGAAACGGAGGAGGGAGGTAGGGGGCATCTTCCATGATGCGGTTGAGAGCTTAGTCTTAACGAGATTGATTCTCAAGTGCTAATTTCAGCAAAGGCCAGCCATGGGCTTATCACAGGGATGGTCCTTTGATATCATCGCCACATTCAGCAACACATCGCCTTCATTAGCCTGAAGAGCCCAAAAAAAAGACCCGGCAAAAAGCCGGGTCAAAAACCGTGATTAGCCTGATGAGGAGATAATCTGGAGTCCGACCTAAGGGCTCCGGGTTATCCAACCAGTCTCGCGACCAGTTGCGATCAATAATAATCGTTCTCATTTTCAAGTCAAATGAATTTTCGGTAATTCTCCGAAAATTCTTTCTTCCCGTGCCTGGAGTCCAGGCAATCCGGGCCCTCACGCTGTTGTTATTCCTTCCTTTCCTCGTCTTTCGGCATGCGGCTGTGGCTGTGGTCGATCATCGCGCGTGCGAGGTTGATCAGGTGCATGGACATCAGCATCTGGTCCTGGGCCTTGTCCCGGGCGATCTGTGCGGCCTGGTAGGCAGTGCCCGAGGCGCAGCGCAGCAGCCACGCCGCCTGCTCGGCGGCGGCCTGTGGCGACAGGTCGTCGCGCGCCACCACCAGCTGCATGTCTTCCAGTCCGGGCGCGTTCTCCGGAGCCGGGTTGAAGTAATAATCGAGGGCACGGCGCGAGGAGTCGCTGTCCAGGTGGCTGGAGGTACTGGCACTCATGAGGAGGGTCTTCCTTGGGGTTGTGGAGAGGCACGGGGAAATATAGTACCTGGTGTATTTTTTACAGCGTTTTAAATACTACAATTTGTGTATTGAGCGAGAATGGGCAGTCCGTATCGTGCCTGCGATGGAAAAATGGATCGCACTAGTCAAAGATCGGATGCGTGAACTCAAGCTCACGCAAGAGAAACTGGCCGAACGCGTCGGGGTCACCCAGGGCTGCGTGGGCCTGTGGCTGCGTGGTGAGCGGGAGCTGACCCTCACGCGCATGAACCGTGTGCTGGTAGCACTCGAACTGCCCCACATGAGCATGAAGGCTACCCCGGACTCGGAGGAGGAGCCGGCCAACTATGGCCTGCCGATGACCTTCCGTTATCCGCAGTCGGATTGGGTCGTGCTGACGGATGTTGCCGAGGATGCGCCGGTGGCCGAGGAAATCACCGACTACAAGGCCCAGGGCAAGGCATTCTGGCTGCGGGTCGAGGGCGATGCGATGACCGCGCCGGCTGGCTTGAGCCTCTGTGCCGTATGCTGGTCCTGGTCGATCCGGGGGTGCAGGCGCAGGTCGGACGCCTGGTCATCGCCCGGGTACCGGGCCACTCCCAGGGCGTGTTGCGGCAGTTGGTGGTGGAGGAGGGGCAGCGCTTCCTCAAGCCGCTCAATCCGACCTATCCGATGATGCTGTGTGGCGAGGACTGCGAATTGCTCGGGGTCGCCATCCAGGGCGGGATTCGCTTCTGAACCTAGGTCAATGAAAACGGCGCCTCCGGGCGCCGTTTCTGTTTTCAGCTTCAAGCCGCAAGCCATAAGAAAAAGCGGCTACGACACCACCTGCTTTTCCTTGCAGCTTAAAGCTTGCAGCTTGTAGCTAAGAATTCACTCCTCCAACGCCACCAACACACTCCCTTCACTGACCATCTCGCCTTCCTGGCAATACAGCGTCGCCACCGTGCCGGCGTGGGGGCGCGGATGCTGTGTTCCATCTTCATGGCCTCCAGCACCACCAGTTGGGTTCCGGCCTCGACCACCTGCCCAGGCTCCACCAGTACGCGTACGATGCTGCCGTTCATCGGCGCCGTCAGGCCGCCCTGGTGGCCATGACCGGCTTCGGCCTCGGCGATCGGGTCGAAGGCCTGGACCGCATGCAGCTCGCCGTCCCAGCGCAGGTACAGCGTGTCCCCCCGGCGGATCGCCTGGTACTGGCGACGCACGCCGTTGTCGTCGATGCGCAGGCATTCGCCGTCGAGGTTGAATAGCGAGGGCGCGGTTCGATCCAGCCCCAGCGCCTGCTGCTGGCCGTTGCTGCTCAGGTGCAGGCTGATGTGCGCCGGAACGCCGGCGCGCAAGCCCTGCCGGGAAGCCCACGGCGAGACGGCATCGTCACCGCGCACGTTGGCCGCCAGCCCCTGCACCCAGGCCTCTGCCGCGGCCTGCCAGAAGCCGGCGGACAGGGCGCCTGGTGGTGGCAGCAGATCGTCGTGGTAGCGCGGGATAAAGCCGGTATCCAGCTCCGCCGCCGCAAACGCCGGATGGGCGAGGATCCGCCTCAGGAAACCGATATTGGTCTTCACTCCGCCAATGGCGAACTCGTCCAGCATCGCCAGCAGGCGCAGGCGCGCTTGCTCGCGGTCCTCGCCCCAGGCGATCAGCTTGCCCAGCATCGGGTCGTAGAACGGTGATACCTGGTCGCCCTCGGCGACCCCGCTATCGACGCGGCGACCATCGCCTGCCGCGCTTTCCCGATACAGCGCCAGCCGGCCGGTGGCGGGGAGGAAGTCATTGGCCGGATCCTCCGCATACAGCCGCACTTCGATGGCATGGCCGATCAGGGGCACCTGCTCTTGGTTGATCGGCAGGGCCTCGCCGCGGGCGACGCGGATCTGCCAGGCCACCAGGTCAAGGCCGGTGATCGCCTCGGTCACCGGATGCTCCACCTGCAGGCGGGTGTTCATCTCCATGAAGAAGAATTCACCGCGGGCATCCAGAAGGAATTCCACCGTCCCCGCACCGACATAACCAATGGCCTGGGCCGCGCGCACCGCTGCCTCGCCCATGGCTCTGCGTTGCTCGACGCTGAGGCCCGGTGCCGGGGCTTCCTCGACCACCTTCTGGTGGCGACGCTGGATCGAGCAGTCGCGCTCGTTGAGATACAGGCAGTTGCCATGCTGGTCGGCAAACACCTGGATTTCCACGTGGCGCGGCTTGAGCACGTACTTTTCCACCAGCATCCGCGCATCGCCGAACGAGGACTGTGCCTCGCGCTGTGCGGAGGCCAGGGCTTCGGCCAGCTGGCTTTCCTGCTCGACTACCTTCATGCCCTTGCCGCCGCCGCCGGCAGTGGCCTTGAGCAGCACCGGGTAGCCGATCCTTTCGGCCGCGGCGCGGAAGGTTTCCAGGTCCTGGGCCTCGCCGTGATAACCCGGCACCAGGGGCACCCCGGCGGTTTCCATCAGCGCCTTGGCCGCCGACTTGCTGCCCATGGCCTCGATGGCGCTGGCGGGCGGGCCGAGGAAGATCAGCCCGGCGTCCTCGATGGCCTTGGCGAACCCGGCATTTTCCGAGAGGAAGCCATAGCCGGGATGGATCGCCTGGGCGCCGCTGGCCTTGGCCGCGGCGATCAGCTTGTCGATCACCAGGTAGCTTTCCGCCGGCTTGGCACCGCCAAGATCGACGCGAATATCGGCTTCGCGGCTGTGGCGCGCTTCACGGTCCACCGCGCTGTGCACGGCGACGGTGGTCAGGCCCAGGGATTTTGCGGTACGCATCACCCGGCAGGCGATCTCGCCACGGTTGGCGACCAGCAGGGTGGTCAGCTCGGGACGGCTCATGGGCGGGGCTCCGTGGTGGATGAAGAGGAGGATGGGGCGGCCTGCCAGGCCGGTTGGCGTTTTTCCAGGAAGGCGCGCAGGCCTTCCTGGCCTTCGCCGCTGACGCGGATCCGGGCGATGGCGTTCTCGCAGTAGCGACGCAGGGCCGGGGTCAGTTCACCGGGGCCGACCTCGCGCAGCAATTCCTTGCTGGCACGCATGGCCTGCGGGCTGTTCTGCAGCAGGTTGACGATCCAGTCTTCCACGCGCTCGTCCAGCTCGGCCGCCGGATAAGCCTCCGCCAGCAGGCCAAGCTCGCGGGCACGGATACCGCTGAAGCGCTCGGCGGTCAGGGCGTAGCGACGTGCGGCGCGTTCGCCCATGGCCTGGACCACGAACGGGCTGATCACCGCCGGAGCCAGGCCGATGCGCACTTCCGACAGGCACAGTTGCGCCTCTTCGGCACCGATGGCCATATCGCAGCAGGCGATCAGGCCCAGGGCGCCACCGAAGGCCGCGCCCTGGACTACCGCCAGGGTCGGCAGCTTCAGGCGCGCCAGGTTGTACATCAGTTCTGCCAGCTCACGGGCGTCATCCAGGTTGCTCTGGTAATCCAGGGCCGCGCTTTGCTGCATCCAGGCCAGGTCCGCACCGGCACTGAAATGCCGGCCCCGGCCACGCAGAAGGACGAAGCGCAGGCTGGCATCGGCGGCCAGTTCATCGAGGGCGACGATCAGCTCGCGGATCATCTGCGCATTGAAGGCGTTGTTCTTGTCCGCGCGGCTCAGCCACAGGGTGGCGAAGCCGCGCGGATCCTTGATCAGTTCGAGGGTGCTGAAGTCGGTCATCGGTCACATCCGGAAAATGCCGAAGCGGGTGGCTTCGATCGGTGCGTTGAGCGAAGCGGACAAGGCCAGGGCGAGGATCTCGCGGGTCTGCGCCGGGTCGATGACGCCGTCGTCCCAAAGACGCGCGCTGGAATAGTAGGGATGGCCCTGGTGTTCGTACTGGTCGAGGATCGGCTGCTTGAGCCTGGCCTCGTCCTCGGCGCTGAAGACCTGCCCGGAACGCTCGCTCTGCTCGCGCTTGACCTGGGCCAGCACCCCGGCGGCCTGCTCGGCGCCCATCACGCCGATCCGCGCATTCGGCCACATCCACAGGAAGCGCGGGTCGTAGGCTCGCCCGCACATGCCGTAGTTACCGGCACCGAAGCTGCCGCCGATGATCACGGTGAACTTCGGAACCCTGGCGCAGGCCACGGCGGTGACCAGCTTGGCGCCGTGCTTGGCGATGCCGCCGGCTTCGTACTTCTGCCCGACCATGAAGCCGGTGATGTTCTGCAGGAACAGCAGGGGAATACCCCGCTGGCAGGCCAGTTCGATGAAATGCGCGCCTTTCTGCGCGGCTTCGGCGAAGAGGATGCCGTTGTTGGCGAGGATGGCGATCGGGTAGCCGTGCAGGTGGGCGAAGCCGCAGACCAGGGTGGTGCCGAACAGCGCCTTGAATTCATCGAACACCGAGCCGTCCACCAGACGCGCGATGATCTCGCGCACATCGAAGGGTTGCTTGGCATCTGCCGGCACTACGCCATACAACTCCTCCGCGGCATACAGCGGGGCAATCGGCGTACGCACCTGCAGTTCGCCCTGCTTGTGCCAGTTGAGGTTGGCCACGCAGCGGCGGGCAATCGCCAGGGCGTGTTCATCGTTGTCGGCATAGTGGTCGGCCACGCCACTGGTCTTGCAGTGCACGTCGGCGCCGCCCAGGTCTTCGGCACTGACCACCTCGCCGGTGGCCGCCTTCACCAGCGGCGGGCCGGCGAGGAAGATGGTGGCCTGCTGGCGGACCATGATGGTCTCGTCGGACATCGCCGGCACGTAGGCGCCACCGGCGGTGCAGGAACCCATGACCACGGCGATCTGCGGGATGCCCTGGGCACTCATGTTGGCCTGGTTGAAGAAGATCCGCCCGAAATGCTCGCGGTCGGGGAAGACTTCGTCCTGGCGCGGCAGGTTCGCTCCACCGGAGTCCACCAGGTACAGGCAGGGCAGGCGGTTCTGCTGGGCGATGGCCTGGGCGCGCAGGTGTTTCTTCACGGTCAGCGGATAGTAGGAGCCACCTTTCACCGTGGCGTCGTTAGCGACGATCATGCACTCGACGCCTTCGACCCGGCCGATGCCGGCGATCACGCCGGCGGCGGGGACCTCTTCGCCGTAGACCTCATGGGCCGCCAACTGGCCGATTTCGAGGAAAGGTGAGCCCGGATCGAGCAGACGATCGATACGCTCGCGGGGCAGCAGCTTGCCGCGCGAGGTATGGCGTTCCTGGGCCTTGGCCCCGCCACCTTGTTGCACCTGGGCGAGGAGGGTGCGCAGGGCCTTGACCTGTTCCAGCATGGCCGCGCTGTTGACGGCGAAGTCCGGGGCGCGGGTGTTCAACTGAGACTTGAGAATCATTGTTGGTCCTCGGCGGCTTCCGTGGGAAGCCGCAAGAAGGTAGCGGAAGCGAGGCGGCGTTTCAGCGGGTCTCGTTAAACAGCTCGCGGCCGATCAGCATGCGGCGGATCTCGCTGGTACCGGCACCGATCTCGTACAGCTTGGCATCGCGCAGCAGGCGGCCGGCCGGGAATTCGTTGATGTAGCCATTGCCACCAAGGATCTGGATCGCCTCCAGGGCCATCTGCGTGGCGCGTTCGGCGGTGTAGAGGATCACTCCGGCGGCGTCCTTGCGCGTGGTCTCGCCACGGTCGCAGGCCTGGGCCACGGCATACAGGTAGGCACGGCTGGCGTTGAGCTGGGTGTACATGTCGGCGATCTTGCCCTGGATCAGCTGGAACTCGCCGATGCTCTGGCCGAACTGCTTGCGGTCGTGGATATAAGGGACAACGAGGTCCATGCAGGCTTGCATGATCCCGGTAGGGCCGCCGGACAGCACCACGCGCTCGTAGTCCAGCCCGCTCATCAGCACCTTCACGCCACCGTTGAGCTGGCCGAGGATGTTTTCCTCCGGCACCTCGACATCGTCGAAGAACAGTTCGCAGGTGTTGGAACCACGCATGCCCAGCTTGTCGAACTTGTTGCTGCGGCTGAAGCCCTTCCAGTCGCGCTCGACGATGAACGCGGTAATGCCGTGGGGGCCCTTTTCCAGGTCGGTCTTGGCGTAGATCACGTAGGTGTTGGCGTCCGGGCCGTTGGTGATCCAGGTCTTGCTGCCGTTGAGCACGAAGCGGTCGCCGCGCTTGTCGGCGCGCAGTTTCATCGACACCACGTCGGAGCCGGCATTGGGCTCGCTCATGGCCAAGGCGCCGACATGCTCGCCGCTGATCAGTTTCGGCAGGTACCTGGCTTTCTGCTCGTGGTTGCCGTTGCGGTTGATCTGGTTCACGCACAGGTTGGAGTGGGCGCCATAGGAGAGGGCGACCGAGGCCGAGCCACGGCTGATTTCCTCCATGGCCACCACATGGGCCAGGTAACCCAGGCCGGCACCGCCATATTCTTCACTGACGGTCACGCCGAGCAGCCCCAGGTCGCCGAACTTGCGCCACATATCGGCAGGGAACAGGTTGTCGTGGTCGATCTGCGCGGCGCGCGGTGCCAGTTCGCTGGCGACGAAGGCCTGCACCTGCTCGCGCAGCATGTCGATGGTTTCACCAAGGGCGAAGTTCAGGGAGGGATAAAGCATGCTCGGGCACCTTCTATTGTTTGTTCTTGGATGGGGCGGAGTCGCAGGCGTGCGGATCCTGGCGCTGGGCGCGATGTCGATTTCACCTTTACGTTAACGTAAACCTGAGAAAGTGCAGTGTCAATCGTCAACGTGACCTTTACGTTAACGTTAATTTGGGCGAGAGTATTTCCCGCCCCGATCAGCTCCCAGAACAACCACAAAAAGGGAACGTCATGAATCAACCGAGCTATACCCAGGGTCGCCAGGACAAACCCTTGCTGGCCATGACCATCGGCCAGGCCTTCGACCGCACGGTAGCGCGCTTTGGCGATCGAGAAGCGCTGGTGGTCCGTCATCAGCAGGTGCGCTATAGCTGGGCGCAACTGGCCGCCGCCGTCGACCTGCATGCCCGTGCGTTCATGGCCCTGGGCCTGAAGACCGGCGACCGCCTGGGAATCTGGGCGCCGAACTGCGCGCAGTGGTGCATCGCCCAGTTCGCCAGCGCCAAGGCCGGGGTCATCCTGGTCAATATCAACCCGGCGTATCGCACCAGCGAGCTGGAGTACGCGCTCAGGCAGTCCGGCTGCCAATGGTTGATCTGTGCCGGGGCATTCAAGAGTTCGGATTACCATGTCATGCTCGCCGAGCTGCTGCCGGAACTGGCCCACCAGGCGCCGGGACAGCTCGCCTGCGAACGCCTGCCCGACCTGCGCGGGGTGATCAGCCTGGCCAGCGAGCCGCCACCCGGCTTCCTGGCCTGGGAAACACTGGGCGAGCAGGGCGCCAGGGTCGGGCTCGATGACTACGTTGCCCGCCAGCAAAGCCTGCAGTTCGACCAGGCGGTGAACATCCAGTACACCTCCGGTACCACCGGCTTCCCCAAGGGCGCTACCCTCAGCCACTACAACATCCTCAACAACGGCTACATGGTCGGCGAGAGCCTGGGCCTGACCGAGCATGACCGCATGGTGATTCCGGTGCCGCTGTACCACTGCTTCGGCATGGTCATGGGCAACCTCGGCTGCATGACCCACGGCAGCACCATGATCTACCCCAACGACGCCTTCGACCCGGCCCTGACCCTGCAGGCCGTGGCCGAGGAGCGGGCCACCGCGCTGTACGGCGTGCCCACCATGTTCATCGCCGTGCTCGACCAGCCGCAGCGCGCCGACCACGACCTGTCCTGCCTGCGCACCGGGATCATGGCCGGGGCCATCTGCCCGATCGAGGTGATGCGTCGGGTAATCAACGAACTGCACATGAGCGAAGTGCAGATTGCCTACGGCATGACCGAGACCAGCCCGGTGTCGCTGCAGACCGGCCCGGACGACGAACTGGAACTGCGCGTGACCACGGTCGGGCGAACCCAGCCGCAACTGGAGAGCAAGATCATCGACGAGCATGGCTGCGTGGTGCCGCGCGGGCAGATCGGCGAGCTGTGCACCCGAGGCTATAGCGTGATGCTCGGCTACTGGGGCAACCCTGCGGCCACCGCCGAAGCCATCGATCCGGCGGGCTGGATGCACACCGGCGACCTGGCGAGCATGGACGAACAGGGTTATGTGTGCATTGCCGGGCGCAACAAGGACATGATCATCCGTGGCGGTGAAAACATTTACCCGCGGGAACTGGAGGAGTTCTTCTTCACCCATCCGGCGGTGGCGGATGTCCAGGTGATCGGCATTCCCGATGAGCGCTATGGCGAGGAGATCGTCGCCTGGATCAAGTTCCATCCCGGGCACAGCGCCACTGATGTGGAGCTGCAAGCCTGGTGCAAGAACCGCATCGCACACTTCAAGACCCCGCGGCATTTCCGTTTCGTCGAGGAATTCCCCATGACGGTGACGGGCAAGGTGCAGAAGTTCAGGATGCGCGAGATCAGTATCGAGGAGCTCAGGCAGAACTGAGTTGTTCTTTCGGGCCTCATCGCTGGCAAGCCAGCTCCCACAGGTCTTGCGGTGCACGCGATCCCTGTGGGAGCTGGCTTGCCAGCGATGAGGCCATCAGCAACACCCTCGAACTTCATTAACCCGTCTACGCTCTACCTTTCACCGGCGGCTCCTCGCTGGGCGGATCGCCAACGGTCGGCGGCACGGTCGGCTTGACCGGCACGCCCTCCGGATCTTCCTCGTCGGGCACCGCTGGCGGCAGGGTCGGGTCGTCGATATTCGGATCGGGCGTCTCCGCCGGGATGGGGATACTCATCGCTGTACCTCGCAAGGACGGTGATCGTGTCTTTGGCTTGGACCGCTTTCCCGCGGCAACGCTCATTTTTTATTGAACCCCCGCGCCTGCCATTGCTCTGAACCCTTACCGCCACGCCGTAACGGAGCGATGTTCGATGACCCGCAATGAGCCTTTCGTAACCGAGCGCATGGCCGCTGCCGACAATCCTGCCGACGATCCGCTGACCCTGGCCCAGGCCTTGTTGCTGCCCCGGGTGGTGATCGAGAACACCACGCCGGTGATCGACGCCGGCCTGTATGCGGTCAAGACCGAGGTCGGCCGCACGGTAACGGTCGGCAGCACGGTCTATGCCGATGGCCACGATGTCCTCGCGGTGACCCTCAACTGGCGCCAGGCCCATAGCCGGCGCTGGCGCAGCATCAGCATGACCTTCCTCGGCAATGACCGCTGGGAGGGCAGCTTCAGCATCAACGAGATGGGCCGCCACCTGTTCGTCATCGAGGCGTGGATCGATGGCTATGCCACCTATTGTCACGACCTGGAAAAGAAGTTCGCCGCCGGCGTGGATGTAGAGCTGGAGCTGGAGGAGGGCCGCCTGCACCTCGAGCATGCCGCCGAACGCAGCGCCGGGCCGCTGCGCGAGGAACTGGCCGGGCTTGCCCGGCGCTTGCGCAAGGGCTTGCCGGTGGCGCCCCGGGTGGAAATGCTGGTGGCCAGCGAGACCCGCGTGCTTATGGCCCAGGCCGATCCGCGCAGCTACCTTAGCCGCAGTCCCGAGTTCCCCCTGGACGTGGAGCGCGAACGTGCCGCCTTTGCCAGTTGGTACGAGCTGTTTCCCCGCTCGATCACCGACGATCCCCAGCGCCACGGCACCTTCAACGACGTACATGCGCGCCTGCCGATGATCCGCGACATGGGCTTCGATGTGCTGTATTTCCCGCCCATCCATCCCATCGGCAGCAAGTTCCGCAAAGGCCGCAACAACGCCCTCAGCGCCGAACCCGGCGACCCGGGCAGCCCCTATGCCATCGGCAGCGCGGACGGCGGCCATGATGCGATCCATCCGCAACTGGGCAGCCGCGAGGACTTCCGTCGCCTGGTCGCCGCCGCTGCGGACCACGGGCTTGAGATCGCCCTGGACTTTGCCATCCAGTGCTCCCAGGACCATCCCTGGCTGACCGAGCATCCCGGCTGGTTTTCCTGGCGACCGGACGGCAGCATCCGCTACGCGGAAAACCCGCCGAAGAAATACCAGGACATCGTCAACGTCGACTTCTACGCCGCCGACGCCGTGCCGTCGCTGTGGCTGGCGCTGCGCGACGTGGTGGAAGGCTGGGTACAGGAAGGCGTCAAGCAGTTCCGCGTGGACAACCCGCACACCAAGCCGCTGCCATTCTGGCAGTGGTTGATCGCCGATATCCGTAGCCGCCATCCCGAGGTGATCTTCCTTGCCGAAGCCTTTACCAAGCCGGCGATGATGGCCCGCCTGGGCAAGGTCGGCTACAGCCAGAGCTACACCTACTTCACCTGGCGCAATACCAAGGCCGAGATCCAGGAGTACTTCGAGACGCTCAACCAGCCGCCATGGTCGCTGTGCTACCGGCCGAACTTCTTCGTCAATACGCCGGATATCAACCCGTTCTTCCTGCATCAGTCGGGGCGCGCCGGCTTCCTCATCCGTGCGGCCCTGGCAACCATGGGCTCGGGCCTGTGGGGCATGTATTCGGGCTTCGAGCTCTGCGAGGCGGCGCCGATCCCGGGCAAGGAGGAATACCTGGATTCGGAGAAATACCAGATCCGCCCGAGGGACTTCACCCAGCCGGGCAACATCATCGCCGAGATCGCCCAGCTCAACCGCATCCGTCGCCAGCAGCCGGCCTTGCACAGCCACCTGGGCGTGCGCTTCTACAACGCCTGGAACGACAACATCGTGTATTTCGGCAAGCCCTCCCCGGATGGCGAGAGCTTCGTCCTGGTGGCGGTCAGCCTTGATCCGCACAACGCCCAGGAGGCGCACTTCGAGCTGCCGTTGTGGGAGCTGGGCCTGGATGACAATGCCGTGACCCGTGGCGAGGACCTGATGAACGGCCATCGCTGGGAGTGGTATGGCAAGACCCAGTGGATGCGCATCGAACCCTGGCACCTGCCGTTCGGTATCTGGCGCCTGGACAAGGTGTAAGGAAGGGAAGTCGAGCATGGCGAAGAAAACCCGTCCCGCAGCCTTTATCGATGATCCGCTCTGGTACAAGGACGCGGTCATCTACCAGATCCACGTCAAGTCGTTCTTCGATTCGAACAACGACGGTATCGGCGATTTTCCCGGCCTGCTGGCCAAGCTCGATTACATCGCCGAGCTTGGCGTCAATACGCTCTGGCTGCTGCCGTTCTACCCCTCGCCGCGGCGTGACGATGGCTATGACATCGCCGCCTACAAGGCGGTGCACAGCGACTACGGAACCATGGCCGATGTGCGCCGCTTCATCGCCGAGGCGCACAAGCGCAACCTGCGGGTGATCACTGAACTGGTCATCAACCATACCTCCGACCAGCATCCCTGGTTCCAGAAGGCGCGACGGGCCAAGCCGGGCTCGGCGGCACGCAATTTCTACGTGTGGTCCGACAGCGACCAGAAGTACGACGGCACGCGGATCATCTTCCTCGATACCGAGAAGTCCAACTGGACCTGGGATCCGGTGGCCGGCCAGTACTACTGGCATCGCTTCTACTCGCACCAGCCGGACCTGAACTTCGACAACCCGCAAGTGATGAAGGCGGTCATCGGCGTCATGCGCTTCTGGCTGGACATGGGCGTCGATGGGCTGCGCCTGGATGCCATTCCCTACCTGATCGAGCGCGACGGCACCAACAACGAGAACCTCGCCGAAACCCATGCGGTGCTCAAGCGCATCCGTGCCGAGATCGACGCCAACTATCCCGACCGCATGCTCCTGGCCGAAGCCAACCAGTGGCCCGAGGACACCCAGCAGTATTTCGGCGAAGGCGAGGGTGACGAGTGCCATATGGCCTTCCACTTCCCGCTGATGCCGCGCATGTACATGGCCGTGGCCCAGGAAGACCGCTTCCCGATCACCGATATCCTGCGCCAGACCCCCGAGATTCCCGCCAATTGCCAATGGGCGATCTTCCTACGCAACCACGACGAGCTGACCCTGGAGATGGTCACCGACCGCGAGCGCGACTACCTGTGGAACTACTATGCAGCGGACCGCCGCGCGCGGATCAACCTCGGCATTCGTCGCCGCCTGGCGCCGTTGATGCAGCGTGACCGGCGCCGGGTGGAGCTGCTGACCAGCCTGTTGCTGTCCATGCCCGGCACGCCGACCCTGTACTACGGCGACGAGATCGGCATGGGCGACAATATCTACCTGGGCGATCGTGATGGCGTGCGCACGCCGATGCAGTGGTCGATCGACCGCAACGGCGGCTTCTCCCGCGCCGACCCGGCGCGCCTGGTGCTGCCGCCGATCATGGATCCGCAGTACGGCTACCAGACCATCAATGTCGAATCCCAGGCCGAGGATCCGCACTCGCTGCTCAACTGGAACCGTCGCCTGCTCGCCGTGCGCAAGCAGCAGAAGGCCTTCGGCCGCGGCACCTTGAAGATGCTGGCACCGAACAATCGCCGCATCCTCGCCTACCTGCGCGAGTACACAAGCCCCGAGGGCGTCAGCGAAACCGTGCTGTGCGTGGCCAACGTGTCGCGCGCCGCCCAGGCCGTGGAGCTGGACCTGGCACCCTGGATCGACCGGGTGCCGGTGGAAATGCTCGGCGGCTGCGCCTTCCCGCCCATCGGCCATCTGCCGTTCCTGCTGACCCTGGCGCCCTATGGCTTCTATTGGTTCCTCCTCGCCCCGAAGGACCAGATGCCCAGCTGGCACGTCGAGGCAGCGCAACCCTTGCCGGAGCTCACTACCTTGGTCGTCAAGAAACGCATGGAGGAACTGCTCGAGGCTCCGGCCCGGCAAACCCTCGAAAACAGCATCCTTCCCGAATACCTGCCGAAACGGCGCTGGTTCGCCGGCAAGGACCAATCCATCGACAAGGTCCACCTGGCCTACGGCGTGCGTTTCGGCACGCCGACCACGCCGGTACTGCTGGGCGAGCTGGAGGTGGACAGCGGCGGCCAGCGCCGGCGCTATTTCCTGCCCTTCGGCCTGGTCGGCGAAGACCAGATCCACACCGCGTTGCCACAGCAACTGGCGCTGGCCCGGGTCCGTCGCGGCAGGCAGGTGGGCTTTATCACCGATGCCTTCAGCCTGGAAACCTTCGTCCGTGGCCTGCTTGGCGGTTTCCAGGAGCACCTGCGCCTGCCGGGCAGCGATGGCGAGCTGCAATTCGAATCGACGCCGCAACTGGCACAACTGAACCTGGATGCCGATGCCGAGGTGCGCTACCTGTCTGCCGAGCAGTCCAACAGCTCGGTGGTGGTGGGTGGTCGCCTGGTACTCAAGCTGATCCGACGGGTCAACGGCGGCGTGCATCCCGAACTGGAAATGGGCGCCTACCTGACCGCCGCCGGTTTCGCCAATATCTCGCCGTTGCTGGGCTGGCTGAACCGCGTCGATGCCGCTGGCGAGCCCCATCTGCTGGCCATCGCCCAAGGCTATCTGAACAACCAGGGCGATGCCTGGGACTGGACCCAGAACAACCTGGAACGGGCCATCCGCGACGAGATGGAGCCGCCGCAACTGCGTGGCGAAGCGTACGCCAGCGCGCTGGACGACCTCACCGGCTTCGCCGCCTTGCTCGGCCAGCGCCTTGGCGAAATGCACCAGGCGCTGGCCCGGCCCACCGACGACGAAGCCTTCCAGACCCGCATCAGCGACGGCGAGGACACCCGCCGCTGGAGTGAGCAGATTGCCGAGCAGTTGCGCACCGCCCTCGATCTGCTGGTGCAGCATCGCGACGAGCTGGACGAGGAAAGCCAGGCGCTGGTCAAGGATCTGGAACAGCAGCGCGATGGCCTGTTGCGCGAGGTCGGGCAACTGGCGCAGCAGGCCGAGGGCGGCCTGGTGATGCGCGTGCATGGCGACCTGCACCTGGGGCAGGTCCTGGTGGTGCAGGGCGATGCCTACCTGATCGACTTCGAAGGCGAACCTGCACGGCCCCTGGAAGAGCGCCGGGCCAGGCACAGTCCATACAAGGATGTCAGCGGTGTGCTGCGATCCTTCGACTACGCTGCTGCGATGGCCTTGCGCGGTGCGGCAGGGGCCGGTGCGTTGCCGGACAACCTGCAGGCCCGCCAGCGCGTCGCCAAGCGCTACCTGCACGCCTCGCGCCACGCCTTCGTCCAGGCTTATGGCCTGGCTACCGCCAGCCTGCCGCATGCCTGGCTCAAGGAAGGCGGCGAGCAGGCGGCACTGGAATTGTTCAGCCTGGAAAAGGCTGCCTATGAAATCGCCTATGAAGCGGAAAATCGCCCGAGTTGGCTGGCCGTGCCCTTGCATGGTCTCCATGGGCTTGTGAGTACCTGGGGAGAGCAGTAAATGAGCGTGCACAAGAAGGAACAGGGCGGACTGGGCCGCAGCGATATCGACGATCTGGTCAATGCCAGGCACGCCGATCCGTTCGCGGTGCTCGGCGCGCACGCCGATGGTGCAGGAGGCACCTGGCTACGGGCCTATCTGCCGGAGGCCTTGAGCGTGCAGGCGCTGGCTGGCGACAGCGACGAGTTGATCGCCGAATTGCAGCAGGAGACTGTGCCGGGCCTGTTTACCGCGCATGTGCAGCGGGATGTCGACAAATACCGCTGGCGGATCAATTGGGCCGGTGGTGAGCAGGTAACCCCGGACCCGTACAGCTACGGCCCGCAGTTGGGCGACATGGACCTCTATCTGTTCAGCGAGGGCAATCACCGCGACCTGGCCAATCGTCTTGGCGCCCAGCCGGTGACGGTGGACGGCGTCGAGGGCGTACGCTTCTCGGTATGGGCGCCGAATGCGCGGCGGGTCTCGGTGGTGGGGGATTTCAACAATTGGGACGGCCGCCGTCACCCCATGCGCCTGCGTCACGCCAGCGGTGTGTGGGAGCTGTTCATCCCCGGGCTGCGGGCCGGCGAGACCTACAAGTACGAGGTGCTCGGACGCGACGGCGTGCTGCCGCTCAAGGCCGACCCGCTGGCCCGTGCCACCGAGCTGCCGCCGAGTACGGCGTCGAAGGTGGCCGGTCCGCTGGCCCATGAATGGCGTGACGAACAATGGCTGCGCGAACGCGGGGAAACCCAGGCCATCGGGGCGCCGCTGTCGATCTACGAACTGCATGCCGGCTCCTGGCAGTGCGAGCTGGACGAGGCCGGTGAAGTCAGCCGCCTGTACAACTGGCGTGAGCTGGCCGAACGTCTGATTCCCTACGTACAGGAGCTGGGCTTCACCCATATCGAGCTGATGCCGATCATGGAACACCCCTTCGGCGGTTCCTGGGGCTACCAGCCGCTGTCGCTGTTCGCGCCGACTTCGCGCTATGGCACCGCGGAAGATTTCGCCGCATTCGTCGATGCCTGCCACCAGGCGCGGATCGGCGTGATCCTCGATTGGGTGCCGGCGCATTTCCCCACCGACAGCCACGGCCTGGCGCGTTTCGACGGTACTGCGCTGTACGAGTACGACAACCCGCTGGAAGGCTTCCACCAGGACTGGGACACGCTGATCTACAACCTGGGGCGCACCGAGGTCCACGGCTTCATGCTGGCCTCGGCACTGCATTGGCTGCGCGAGTTCCATATCGACGGCCTGCGCGTCGATGCGGTGGCCTCGATGCTGTACCGCGACTACTCGCGCAAGGCCGGTGAGTGGGTACCCAACCGCCATGGCGGACGGGAGAACCTGGAAGCCATCGACTTCCTGCGTCATCTCAACGATGTGGTCAGCCTGGAGGTGCCGGGCGCTTTAGTCATCGCCGAGGAGTCCACTGCCTGGCCGGGGGTCAGCCAGCCGGTGCAGCAGGGCGGGCTGGGCTTCTCGTACAAATGGAACATGGGCTGGATGCACGACACCCTGCACTACATCCAGAACGACCCGATCCACCGCCAGCACCACCACAACGAAATGAGCTTCGGCCTGATCTATGCCTATTCCGAGCATTTCATCCTGCCGATTTCCCACGACGAAGTGGTGCATGGCAAGCGCTCGCTAATCGACAAGATGCCGGGCGACCGCTGGCAGAAGTTCGCCAACCTGCGGGCCTACCTGGCCTTCATGTGGTGTCATCCGGGCAAGAAGTTGCTGTTCATGGGCTGCGAGTTCGGTCAATGGCGCGAATGGAACCACGACAGCGAACTGGACTGGTACCTGTTGCAATACAGCGAGCATCTGGGGGTGCAACGCCTGGTCGGCGACCTCAACCGGCTGTATCGGGAGGAGGGCGCTTTGCACCAGCAGGACTGCCAGCCGCAGGGCTTCCAATGGCTGATTGGCGATGACGCGCACAATAGCGTGTACGCCTGGCTGCGCTGGAGTGCCAGTGGCGAGCCGCTGCTGGTGGTCGCCAACTTCACCCCGGTGCCGCGCGAGGGCTACCGTATCGGCGTGCCATTTGGTGACCGCTGGGACGAAGTGTTCAACAGCGACTCGCAACGTTATGCCGGCTCCAACTTCGGCAACGAAGGGGCGGTGAAGGGCAGTGCGGTGCCCAGCCATGGGCAGCCGATGTCGCTGGAGGTGAATCTGCCGCCGTTGGGGGTGTTGATCCTGCGGCCGGCTTGAAGATCCCTATGATACTGCCGGCTTCAGAGTGGACGGCTGCAGCATCGATGCATCGCGAAGGGCCGCCCAGCGGCCCGGAACTCTCCAGTGCAGCGGGGGAGTGGAGGCCGCTCTTTTCCGGGTAATAGCTCCAGCATTACCGGTCTCCGGAGCGTTTGAGGGATGTCTTCCTGATGCTTTCAGGGCTGCTCGCCGGAGGAGGTCCCTCAATCAGTTGGTGATAACGCCGCTTGAAGTAAGGATCCGTAGCGTACAGATAGCTGGGTAGACCGTCGAAGTCGATCAAGCTAGCAATCGGGTAGGTTGGAGCTATACCGTCTGGCAAACGCTGCGGCGTCGGTGAAGCGTTTGGCTCGATCGGAGGTGTTGAAGGAACAAATGTCCCGGGCGTCGTATGCCCGGAACTGGCGACACCCTGTACGCTGGCACTGCTGACAACCGGGGGCGTCTCCCTCTGCGGGTACCTCATTCGCGTTAGCAACCAGCGCCCTGGGGCCCTGAAATCTGCAGATTGGAACTTGTTTATCGCCAGCGGCGCAGCAGCGGCGATCCCGAGAGCGAGACCAATGCCTGCGATTGCAATGGCAGCATCCCTGCTTTTGCTTTTTTTCATTCCCGCCGCACCGATCCCAGCGATGGCAGCGGTGGCGAATCCGATAACGGCGGTCAACCATAGGTAGCGCCGGGTTTGTAACGCCAGTGCGAAATGCCCCGTTGGATCCGCCAAATTCACCGGATCGCCATGGCAATAGGCATAGGCATTCAGCCCACCCCTGGCGAACGGGCTCTGGTTGTCCGGATTCTGAAAGCGCATCAGTACCGGGCTGTAGGCCCGATAGCTGCCGAGGATCTGCACGCCGTGACGTTCCACGTACTCGGCGTTGAATCCCAGCCTGCACCGGGGCGCGCCGGTAGCGAATGTATCGGGGGGGACGCTCATGGAAGTGTGTACTCCGTTTCGTCCAGGGCCGGTGGAGAGTTTCGTTCCATGCTAGGGCTGCCCGGGATTGGTCACAACTGGCAGAAATGACAGGGCGGCAATCCGCTTGAGTCCCTTTTGCCGCAAGAGGTTCACAAGCACTACGACCCTCGCATCGCTTGCCGATTTTCCACACCAGCATCGATAGGGCGACCACCGTCACAACACAATCCAGCCCCCAGCCAACCCTGCCAACGCCACGGCAGCCCCCAGCAGCATCAGTGCGAACACTCCTTTTTCCCGCCTGGTAAACGCCGCCATTCCCTGCTCGTGCCGCGCCTTGAGATACAGCAGCGTCCCTGGCCCGTATATCAGCGCCGACAGCAGCAGGTACTTCAGCCCTCCAGCCAGCACCATCAACACTGCATAGGCGGTAGCCAGCACCGCAACCAGCAGATCCTTGCCACGCCCGGCGCCGTTTTCATAGCTCTCGCCGGTGTGCGCCAGCTTCACCGCATAGGCCGCAACCAGCAGATAGGGCACCAGGGTCAGCGAGCTGGTCAGTTCCAGTGCCAGGGTGAAAGCCGCCTCAGTGAAATAGGTCAGGACCAGGAACAGTTGCACGAACAGCGTGGTCAGCCACAACGCCGCGCTGGGCACGCCATGGACGTTCTCCCGGGTCAGCAGCTTCGGCATGGCCTGGTCGTGGGCCGCGGCATGCAGCACTTCGCAGGCCAGCAACGTCCAGGAGAGAAATGCTCCCAGCACCGAGACGATCAGGCCGATGCTGATAAAGATCGCACCCAAGCGCCCGACGATCATCTCCAGTACCCCGGCCATGGACGGCTGGCGCAGCGCCGCCAGCTCGGGGCGCAACAGCACGCCGTAGCTGAGCAGGGTGATCAGGATCAGCAGGCACAACACGCCGACGAAGCCCAGTACCGTCGCCAGGCCCACGTCCCGCGGGTTGCGCGCATAGCGGGAATACACGCTGGCGCCCTCGATTCCGAGGAACACGAATACGGTCACTAGCATGGTGCTGCGCACCTGTTCGAACAGCGACTCCTGTGGCACGGTCACCAGTTCGGCGGCGGCGTGGCCGATCCGGCCGTAGTCGTCCAGATGGGCCAGGTCCGGGTCGGGGGCGATCGCGGCAGGGCCTCCCCAGAAGTTCATCATGAACAGCTCTCGGTCGAAGGCGACGGCCACGACGATGATGAACACCAGGATCGGGATCATCTTCGCCACCGTGGCGATGGTATTGATCACCGCCGCCTCCTGGACCCCGCGCAGCACCAGCAGATGGAAGCCCCATAGCAGTAGCGAGGAGAGGAGGATGGCGACCACGGTGTTGCCATCACCCAGCACCGGGAAGAACGCACCCAGGGTCGACTTGATCAGGATGAAATAGGACACGTTGCCGATGCAGGTGCCGGCCCAGAAGCCGAACGCCGAGGCAAAGCCCAGGTAGTTACCGAAACCGGCACGGGCGTAGGCGTAGATCCCCGAGTCCAGGTCCGGCTTGCGCCGGGCGAGGGTCTGGAACACGAAGGCCAGCATGAGCATCCCGGCGCCGGCGATCAGCCAGGCGAGGATCGCCCCGAAACCGCCGCTGGCGCGGCCGAAGGTGGCGGGAAGGGAAAAGATCCCTGCGCCGATCATCGAGCCCACGACCAGAGCGGTCAGCGCGCTGACACTGAGTTTTCCATCGGTGGCGGGGCTCATCGGACCTTCCTTGGTATGCAGGGGGGAGCCAATGAGTTAAGCCGCTGGCCGCCGGTTATGCCAGCGCGGCAATCCGGTTGAATCTCCTCTGCCGTAACAAGGTCACAAGCACAACGACCATCGCATCGAGAGAGGCAGTCATGAGCAACGATGAACTGGAACGTGAAGTCCTGACCCGTCTGCTGCACGCGCATCCGGAGGGGCTTGGCAAGGAAGTACTGGACAACTACCGCGGCGAGAAGGCCGTTGCCGGAATGCTCAAGACCCTGCAGGAGCGCAAGCTGATCCAGGGCAATCCGGTCACGGTGCAGGAACACGAGCCCAGCGTGGAATTCCCGATCAGGCTGACCAGCGCAGGTGTGGAGGCAGCCAGGCAGTTGGAGGCGAAGCGCTGACCGGCCAGCCCGCAGCGCTCACCAACGCACCCGAACGCCAAGATTGCCGATCAAGCCGTTCAGGTCATTGTCATCCACGTCACTGCTGTAATCGGCACTGACGAACAGCGCCACCCTTGGCGTAATTCGCGCCACCAGGCCCAGACCCACTTCCACGGTGGGCGAGTTGCGCCCGCTGCTGATCTTGTCGACCTTGTCCAGGCTCAGCGTGGCGGCATTGGTAAAGTCATACCAGACGTTGGTCCGCACGAAGGGTTGGATGGGCATGCCGCTGACCACGTAATTTGCGGACAACTTCGCGCCGACCCGGCCACTCCAGCCTGGTTGCCCGTCGAGCGTATTGGCCTGGCCGACGGCGAAGTACTGTTGGTTGATGACCTGTGCCTGTGGCTCGATCACCCAGTTCTTGCCCAGGCCGATGGGAAAGCCGCCTCCCACCGACAGGACCACACCACGCGCATTGTCACTGATGGGCGCGCCTTGGGGGTTGTGCCCGCTGGCGTCGAACCGGGTGCTTTTGGCCATGGCATCCACATGCCAGCCCCGGTCATGGCTCAGGCGCCAGTAGACCCCGACGCTATCGCCTTGCGCAGGTACCGTCGAGTATTTGCCTGAAGTTTGTGCACGCTTGAGGGCCGGGCCGCTTTGCGGGTCGCTGTGGCCGACGAACACCTCGGTGCGGTAGGCGGAGGAGATACCGGGCGTCCTTGCTCCCAGGCCGTCGAGGCTCATCTTCGGCACGCTGAACATCGGCGTGTCGTAGAACAGGGATGGATCGAGGTCTTCCAGTTCCAGGGCTTCCGCCGGGGCAGCCAGCAGCAGCGAGGCGGACATCGCCAGGAACAAGGATTCAAGGCCGGTCGGGTTGTACGCTGTTTTCATGACGTTCTCCTCAAGATGACAGCCAAGGGTCTGGCCTGATGTCACGGCTCGAGGAGGGGCGACCCAAACCAGCAAAACGAAGCCTGTCCGCGCGCAAAGGCGCGGGCTAGAGGCTCGGATTGAGTGTGGAGCGATGCTGCTAAGGTTCAGTCAAGGAGAGCGGGGGCGGGGCGTCAAGATTTTGTGAAAAGGCTTTGAAGGGATTGTTGTTGGATACAAGCCTATGAAAATAAACGCTGTTTGATTTTCGATATAGATCCTTGGTCTTTCAGCAGGGATTGCTATTTCGAATCGTTGCAGGAGCGTGGCAAGCCACGCTCCTGCCGCGGTCATGCCTCTTCGTCCCGCACCAGTTCCAGCAACACCAGGCTGCGTCCGGTCACTTCGTAGGGGCTGCCAAACGCCAGCTTCGGCGATTTGCGCCGCTTCGGCTGGTTGGTATCGATCAGCGCACTCCAGTACTCGCCCTGGGGCACCTCGGGCAAGGTGAAGGGCACGGTGTCGTGATGCGCATTGACGATCAACAGCAAGGTGGCGTCCGCCCCCGGCTTGCGGATCCCGGTGACCTGGGCGCGTCCGTCCATCAACATCCCCAGGCAGCGGCCATTGGCGTCTTCCCACTGTTCGACGCTCATTTCGTTGGCATCCGGCGCCAGCCAGGTGACGTCCTTGACCCCGATCGCTTCGTTGTAGTCGCCCACCAGGAAGCGCGCCCGGCGCAGGATCGGATAGCTCTGGCGCAGCCGGGTCAGGCGCTTGACGAAGGCCAGCAGTTCCTTGCCGTCTTCGTCCAGGTCCCAGTTGATCCAGCCGATCTCGCTGTCCTGGCAATAGGCATTGTTGTTGCCGTGCTGGGTGCGGCTGAACTCGTCGCCGGCGACGATCATCGGCGTGCCCTGGGCCAGCAGCAGGGTGGCGAACAGGTTGCGCATCTGGCGCAGGCGCAGGGCGTTGATTTCCGGGTCGTCCGTCGGGCCTTCGACACCGTGGTTCCAGGACAGGTTGTTGTTGCTGCCGTCCTGGTTGTTTTCGTCGTTGTCCTCGTTGTGCTTGTCGTTGTACGAAACCAGGTCGCGCAGGGTGAAGCCATCATGGGCGGTGATGAAGTTGACCGATGCGTAAGGCCGGCGACCACGGCGGTTGAACAGCTCGCCGGAGGCGGTCATGCGCGCGGCGAAATCGGCCAGTTGGCCTTCGTCGCCTTTCCAGAACGCCCGCACGGTATCGCGGAAGCGGTCGTTCCATTCCGCCCAGCCCGGGGCGAAGTTGCCCACCTGGTAGCCGCCCGGGCCGCAGTCCCAGGGCTCGGCGATCAGCTTGACCTGGCGCAGCAAAGGGTCCTGGCGGCAGGCCACGAGGAAGCTGTGGCGCTCGTCGAAGCCCTCGTGGTAACGGCCGAGAATGGTCGCCAGGTCGAAGCGGAAACCGTCCACATGCATCTCGCCGGCCCAGTAGCGCAGCGAGTCGGTGACCAGCTGGAGGACGCAAGGATGGCTGAGGTCGAGGGTGTTGCCGGTGCCGGAATCGTTGATGTAGTAACGCTTGTCATCGGGCATCAGGCGGTAGTACGAGGCGTTGTCGATACCGCGCATGGACAGGGTCGGGCCAAGCTCGTTGCCCTCGGCGGTGTGGTTGTAGACCACATCGAGGATCAGCTCCAGGCCGGCATCGTGCAGGTGCGCGACCATCTCCTTGAACTCGGCGATCTTGCCCTTGGCCAGGTAACGCGGATGGGGCGCGAAGAAGGCGATGCTGTTGTAGCCCCAGTAGTTGTTCAGGCCTTTTTGCAGCAGGTGCTGGTCGTTGACGAAGGCATGGATCGGCAGCAGTTCGATGGCGGTTACGCCGAGGTCCTTGATGTGCCCGATCAGGTCGTCGTTCATCAGCCCGGCGAAGGTGCCGCGGGCGGCATCGGGCACGGACGGATGGCGCATGCTGATGCCGCGCACGTGGGCTTCGTAGACGATGGTCTTTTCCCAGGGCGTGCCCACGCGGCGGTCGCGGCCCCAGGTGTAGGCCGGGTCGATGACCTTGCACTTGGGCACGTAGGGCGCGCTGTCACGTTCATCGAAGCTGAGGTCGCCGTCCGGGTGGCCGATGGTATAGCCGAACAGCGCCTCCGACCATTTGAGGCTGCCCACCAGTTGCTTGGCATAGGGGTCGATCAGCAGCTTGTTGGGGTTGAAGCGATGGCCGTTGTGCGGCTCGTACGGGCCATGTACGCGGTAGCCGTAGATCAGGCCGGGATGGGCATCGGGCAGGTAGCCGTGGAAGATCTCGTCGGTGTACTCGGGCAGTTCGATGCGCTCGATCTCGGTTTCGCCGCTGGCGTCGAACAGGCATAGCTCGACCTTGGTGGCGTTGGCCGAGAAGATGGCGAAGTTGACCCCAAGGCCATCCCAGGTCGCACCGAGGGGGAAGGGCAGGCCTTCACGGATGCGCGAGGGTTCGGTGTGTACGTTTGCGGGTTTTTCTTGACGACGGCTCATGGGTCACCTGAAGCGATTCTAGGGGTACAGGAGGCCTGCACGACAGCCCGGAGGCTGTCGCGTGTGGCGGATCAAACGATTTGGAAGCCCGGGATCAGAGCGGGGCGGGTTTCTTCGGTGCGCGCGGTTTTTTCGCCGCAGCGGGCGCCGGCTTGCTCACGGCAGGTTTGCTGCCCAGGCTCGCAGCCGGTTCGGCCTTGGGCTTGGCCGCGGCCCTGGGCTTGGCCGGCGTGCTGGCGGCCTTGCCCGCCGTCTTGCCGGCGGACTTGGCTTGCGGCGCCAGGGCTTCGGCCTCGGCCAGCTTGCGCGCCATGTCCCAATGGCGCTCTTCCTGACCTTCGGGTTTGCCTTCCGACTCCCAGATCTGGTACGCGAATTCGCGTATGCGTTTTTCTTCGACACTCATGGCTAGGCTCCTGATGACTCGATGCGATCGATAAAGAGATTCACGGGAAAGTGTTCCAGCGCGCTGTTCAGCCACAGCTCTCTGTTGTGTGTGACTACGCGCTGCTCGAAAAGTCCCGAACAGTTGCTGGCAGGCAGTTCGAACGGCAACAGCACCCGCGTGTCGTCCCAGTTCTGCGCCGGGATCAGCGGTTGCGCCTGGCCACCGAGCAGGCCGGCGGCCAGGCGTGGCACGACGACCACCGCCTGTTGCCCGTCGTGCACACGGGCGAAGGCCAGGACACGCTCGGCATGCTTGCCAAGCACCTGCAGCGGCAGGTAGTCACCGTGCAGGAACAGGTCCGGGAAGCGTTGGCGGCGCTCCAGCACCTGGCCGATCAAGGCTTGCTTGACCCGTCCGTCGCGCCACTGGCCGAGCAGTTCGCCGACGGGCAGGTCCTCGCCCAGGGCCTGGCGCCGGGCAGTGAAGTCCACGGGACGGCGGTTGTCCGGGTCGACCAGGCTGAAGTCCCAGAACTCGGCGCCCTGGTACAGGTCCGGGATCCCCGGTGCGGTCATGCGCAGCAGGGTCTGCACCAGGCTGTTGAGCGCACCCGGGCACGCCAGCGCCAGTGCCGCTTCGGCGATGGAACGACGCAGTTGCTGGCATTGGGCATCCAGCAGGATGGCGTCAAGGAAGGCCGCGCAGGCCGCTTCGTAAGGCTCGTTGTTGGCGCTCCAGCTGCTGCGCAGCTTGGCTTCGCGCAGCGCCTTGACCTGCCACTGCCGCAGGCGCTCGGCATAGCCGTGCAGGCCGACGCCGTCGTTCGGGTCGAGGTCCAGCGGCCAGCTGCCAAGCAGGGTCTGGTAGAGCATCAGTTCATCACCGGCCGAGGGCGCCGGGCCGTCGGCCAGTGCTTCGCGTAGCGGCGCGGCGAGCTCGCGCCAGTGTTCGACGCGATGGGCATACCATTCCGGCCGTTCGCTGATCACTGCCAGTCGCGCGCGCATGTCTTCGCCGCGCTTGTGGTCGTGGGTGGCGGTGGCCAGCAGGTTGCCCGGAAACGCCGCCAGGCGTTGCTGGCAGTGGGCGTGGAAGACAGCGGGCGGCGCGCTGAAGCGCTCGGCATCGAAGCCGACGTCGTTACGCGACAGCAGTACCGCCGAACGATAGAAGGCGGTGTCCTCGACCGCCTTGGCGGCGGTGGGCGAGGTCAGTTGCTGGAAGCGCACGCAGGCATGGCGCAACTGCTTGCGCGCCCGTCCCGGTGGCAGGCTGCGCCAAGGCTCGCCGCCGAGCCAGCGTTGCAGGTAGTCGAGAACGTTGGCATCGGCATCGCCGAGGCTGGCCCGCGCCTGCTCCAGGGCCTGCTGGAAGAAAGCTTCGTCCTCGGCAGGGCGGCCACAGGCGCCGATATAGGTGCGGTACACCGGGTAGTGCTCGACCAGCGCCTGCAATGCCCGGCGAATGGCGCCGAGGGTCAGGTCGCGGCTCATCACGTCGTTGCGGGCGACCTGCAACAGGGCCTGGGCCACCGACTCGAAATCGCCGGCCAGGGTGCCCTGCAACACCAGTTGACGCGCCTGGCGCACTTCGTCGGTGAAGGCCGGACGCTCGCTAAGGTCCTGCCATAGCGCGGTCAGCGCAGCTTCGCCGGCCGGGTCGTGCTGCAGCAGCGAGACCTGGTTCATGAATTCATAGCCCGTGGTGCCGTCCACCCCCAGTCGCGGTGCAGGCGCTCATCGGCGCCGAGGATCTTCTCGACATAGATCGGCAGATGCTCCAGCGCCGCGTCCAGCGGTCGCCCGGCGAGCAGGGCGGTGGTGCGCCGGCGCAGCTTGCGGCAGTAGCCACGCGGGTCGGCCAGGCCGTCGATATGGTCGATGCGCAAGCCGTCCACCAGGCCCCGGGCGATCAGTTCGAAGACCTTGCCGTGGGTGGCTTCGAACACGGTCGGTTTTTCCACCCGCAGGCCGCCCAGCTCGTTGACGTCGAAGAAGCGTCGCCAGTTGATATCGTCGGCGGCCGTGCGCCAGCTTGCCAGCCGGTAGTGCTGGCGTTCGAGAAGGGCGTGCAGGCGCTGGAAACCTTCGGGCTGGCGCGAGTCGAAGCCCTCCAGCAAACGCTCGATATCCACCGCGTGCTGGGCATTGCGTGCCAGCCCGGCCAGCGCTTGCAGCAGCGCTTCGGCCTCGTCCGGGTTGGCGCAGGCAGCGAAGCGTCCGGCCAGTTCGCGCAGCTCGCTTAACTGGCTGCCGGCAAGGATCAGGCCGTAGTCCGCTGGGCTGATGGGGAAGCGGTGGTCGTGGTGGTGGATGAGGAAGTGTCCGCTGGCAGCGTCGAACCGCAGCGGTGCGGCGCCTTGCTGCAGGACCTTGCCGTAGTCGTCGGCGAGGAACGGCAGGAGCAATTGGCCTTCGAGCAGCGGATCCGGGGAGTGCCACTGGATATCGAAGAACTCGGCATAGCGGCTGCGCCGGCCCCAGGCCAGCAGGTCCTGCCACCAGCGGTTGTGTTCGCCGCCCACGGCCATATGGTTGGACACGATATCCAGCAGCAGGCCCATGCCGTGCTGGCGCAGGGCGGCCACCAGCCGTTCGAGGGCCGCTTCGCCGCCCAGCTCCGGGTTGACCCGGGTCGGATCCACCACGTCATAGCCGTGCATGGAACCGGGGCGCGCCTCCAGCAGCGGCGAGGCATAGACATGGCTGATGCCCAGGCGGGCGAAGTAGGGCACCAGCGGCACGGCGTCGTCGAGGGTGAAACCTGCGTGGAATTGCAGGCGCAGGGTCGCGGTCAGGGCTTTCATCGGTCGCGCTCCCAGGCTTGTTCGCGCGCCTGCGCGAGGAGTTCGAGGCGGCGCGCGGCGTCGGCATCGTCGAGCAGCGCCGCGGCCGGGGCGGCGAAGCGCCGGCGCCAGTTGGGATGGCCGTCGATGGTGCCGGGCAGGTTGGGTTGTTCATCGACCCCGAGCAGGTCTTCCAGCGGCAGCAGCACCAACGGGGCGCGGGTATGGCCGAGCAGGCGCACACTGGCGTCGATCACGGCATCGGGGTTCTGCAGCGGGGTGTGATAGTTGCGTTCCAGCAATTGGCCTAGTCCCTTGATTTCGGTCTGTCGGGTGTCGCGCCAGTCGCGTTCGGTGATGGCGTCGATCAGTTGCAGGCGGTGGTTCCAGTCGATGTCCCGGGAGGCCAGCCAGCCGGCCAGCGGCGGCAGGTCGTGGGTGCTGGTGGTGGCCAGAGCGCTGTCGGGCCAGTCGAGGATGGGCTTGAAATGCCCCGGCGGGTCCTGCTCGAAGAGCAATACGCGCATGCCGAGGATGCCCCTGGCCGCGAGCTTTTCCCGCAGGCCCTCGGGCACGGTGCCGAGGTCTTCGCCAAGGATGATCGCCCGGTGGCGTACCGACTCCAGCGCCAGCAGGCGCAGCAGGTCGTCGATCGGGTAATGCAGGTAGGCACCTTCCTGGGGACTGGCTCCGGCGGGAATCAGCCACAGGCGGTAAAGGCCCATCACATGGTCGATGCGCAGGCCGCCGGCATGGGCCAGGTTGGCCCGCAGCATTTCGATGAAGGCGCGAAAGCCATTGCGCTTGAGGCCCTGCGGCGAGAAGGCGCTGATCCCCCAGTTCTGTCCGGCGCGATTGAGGATGTCCGGGGGCGCGCCGACATGCACGTTGGCAAGCAACTCGGCCTGCCGGCTCCAGGCCTGGCTACCGGCACCGTCGGCACCCACGGCGAGGTCGGCGATCAGGCCCACGGCCATGCCCTGGCCACGTGCGGCCTGCTGCACCCGTTGCAGGCCACGGGCTACCAGCCATTGGCAGAACGCGTAGTACTCGATGGCGGCCGGGTAGTGCTCGGCGAACCGTGCCACTTCGAGGCTGCCCGGGTCACGCCAGTCGTCATGCCAGTTGCGCCAGTCGGTACCGATGCCGCGGCTGGCGGCGGCATCGAGCAGGGCTTCGTAACGGCAATGGTCCTCCAGCGGCTGGCCACCGGCCTTGCGAAAGCTTTGGAAATCCTCTCGCAGCGGATGCTCGCCGCGGCTGAAGTCACGGTACAGCGCGCGCAGCAATTTCTGCTTGGCTGCCGCGGCCAGGGGCCAGTCGATCAGCGGCAATTGCTCGAGCTCTTCGAAAGGCTGTTCAAGGGACTCCTTCGCAACCCGTACCACCCGCTCGCCGAGCAGCAGTTCCGGGCTGGCATACAGGGCATTGAAGAACAGGCGGCTGGACGGCGAATAGGGGCTGAAGGTGTGGCTGTCGTTGGCGAACATCGCATGGGTCGGACTGATCGCCAGCGCGTCGGCGCCGCGTTCGGCTGCGCTGCGGGCCAGGGCTTCGAGGGCCTGGCAGTCGCCGAAGCCGCCATCACCGGGGCGTCGCAGGCTGTACAACTGGGCACTGATGCCCCACGCGCGGGGCGTGGCCTGGTGCTGCGCGTCGGCCAGGGTGAAGCAGCGCTGCGGCGCTACGGCAACCGTGAAGCCCTCGCCGTTTATGTTCAGGCGGTGGTAACCGATCGGCAAACCGGCCGGCAGCTTGCCATGGGCATCGAGGCGCAGGGCTTGCTCGCTGCCGTCTTCCAAGGTTGCGTGGACCAGGCTGGCGCCGTCGAACCAGCGCGACAGGTCCAGCGGGGCATCGACATCCGCGGTCAGCAGGGGCGGCAGGTGTTGCCCGTCTTCGGCGTCTTCCAGTGCCGCCAGGCTGCTGGCGACGCTGTCCGGATCGTCGGCGGGGTGGCCAAGGGCGCCGAGGATCCGGCGCAGATTGGCTTCGCTGACCTGTTGTGCACGGCCGTTGGCGTCTATCCAGTCCACGGCGACGCCAGCGCGTCGGGCCAGATGGTGCAGTTGCAGGTCACTCATGGGGCAGGCTCCGCTGCTGTGGTGGAATCGAGACTGACCAGGGCGCTGTACGGGTGCAGCGTGCCTGGCTGGTGCACTTCTTCAGTGCAGTTGAACAGCGGTTGATAGGTAGCCGGCAGGTGCGTCTGCACCGGATCCGGGCCGAGGTTGAGGTCGATGCGCAGTTCGCTGCCGTTACCCAGGCGCCAACGGGCACTGACTGCCCTGTCGCCGAGCACCTGTGCACCCAGTGCGCGGGTGCCAGGCAGATGGGGCACCAAGTGCTGGCGACGCAGGTCCAGCAGCCGTTTGTAGAAGGCCTCCCAGTCGTCGCTGTCGGCGTTGCGCCGCGGTCGTGAGTCGAGGAAGGTCTGCAGCGCGTTGGGGTCGGGGATCCGCGCCCTTTGCGCCGGGTCGGCAAAGGCGGCGAAGCCCTTGAACTCGGCGCGGCGGCCTTCGCGCACGGCGTCGGCCAGTTCGTCGTGATGGTCGGTGAAGAACAGGAACGGCGACTCGCTGGCCCACTCGTCGCCCATGAACAGCAGCGGGATCATCGGCGACAACAGCAGCAGCGTGGTCGCCGCGCGCAACGCCTGGGGCGAGCACAGGCTGGACAGGCGCTCGCCCAAGGCGCGGTTGCCGGTCTGGTCGTGGTTCTGCAGGAACAGCACGAAGGCCGTCGGCGGCAGGTGCGCGCTCGGTTCGCCACGGGGCGTGCCGTGGTGGCTGGTTTCGCCCTGGTAGACGAAACCCTCGCCCAGGCAGCGCGCCAGGCGCTCGGTCGGCGCCTGGAAGTCCGCGTAGTAGCCTTCCTTCTCGCCGGTCAGCATGACGTGCAGGGTGTTGTGGCCGTCGTCATTCCATTGGCCATCGAAGGCGCTTTCCAGAAGGCTCGCCTGGTTCGCTTCGTTCTCCAGTACCAGCCAGCAATGGCGGTCCTCGCCGCAATGCTGGCGCACGGCGCTGGACAGCACGCGGAGAAAATCGGGGTCCTCGATGGCATGGACCGCGTCCAGGCGCAGCCCATCGAAGCGGTAGTCGCTGAGCCACATCAGCGCGTTTTCAATGAAGAAGTCACGCACTTGCGGGCGGCGGAAGTCGATGGCGGCGCCCCAGGGCGTGTGCTTGTCCTCGCGGAAGAAGCGCTCGGCGTAGCGGTGCAGGTAATTGCCATCCGGGCCGAAGTGGTTGTAGACCACATCGAGCATGACCATCAGGCCCAGGCCATGGGCCTGGTCGATCAACGCCATCAACTCGTCCGGGCTGCCGTAGCTGTGCTGCGGCGCGAAGGGCAGGACGCCGTCGTAGCCCCAGTTGCGCTCGCCGGGAAACTGGTTGATCGGCATCAGCTCGATCGCGTTGATGCCCAGTTCGACGAGGCGCGGCAGCTCGCGCATGACCCCGGCATAGCCACCTAGCAGCCCGACATGCAGTTCCTGGATGACCGCCTCGGTCCATGGCCGCCCGCGCCATTGCTCATGGCGCCAGTGATGACGCCCGGGCGCGACGACCTGGCTCGGGCCATGCACACCCTGGGGCTGGAAGCGCGAGGCCGGATCGGGAACCGACAGCTCGCCATCGATCCGGTAGCGGTACAGGGCACCCTGGGCGCAGCGCCGGTGCAGGCGGAACCAGCCGTCGGCCTCGGGGGCCATGGCGAACGTGGCGCCGTCCAGTTCCAGTTCGACGGTACGGGCGTCAGGCGCCCAGAGCGAGAAGCAGGTGCGCTGGCCGTCTTCGACCAGCGCACCATGGGTGAAGCGCAGGGGCAGTGCCGGCATGGCTCACCCCCGCACGCACGTGGCGCGAACGACCAGGTCCTCGTAGAGCCGGGCGTAGGGTTCCACTGCCTGGCACCAGTTGAAGGGTTGGGTCATGGCCAGGCAGCGCATGGCGTTGAGCAGCGGCTTTTTCTCGAACACGTAGAAGGCCCGGCCCAGGGCTTCGCGATAGCTCTCGACGGTGGATTCGTCGAAGAGGAAGCCGGTCACGCCGTTTTCGATGGTGTCGGCCAGGCCGCCGGTGTTGCGGGCGATCGGCAACGAGCCAAAGCGCTGGGCGTACATCTGGCTCAGGCCACAAGGTTCGTAGCGTGACGGCATCAGCAGGAAGTCGCTGCCGGCGAACATGCGCCGGGCATCGGTTTCGTTGAAGCCGATGCGCACGCCGATCCGGCCCGGGAAGCGCAGGGCCAGCTCGCGCATGGCCTGTTCCTCTTCGGGCTCGCCGCGGCCGATCACCGCGAGCTGGCCGCCCTGCTGGACGATGTACTCGGCCACGCCCAGGGTCAGGTCCAGGCCCTTCTGGTAGACCAGGCGCGAAACCACGGCGAACAGCGGCCCGGTGGAAGGCTCAAGGCCGAACAGCTCGCGAACCTGGGTGGCGTTGGCCGCTTTGCCTTCCCAATCGTTCAGGCCGAAATTATGTTGCAGGTGGCTGTCGGTGGCCGAGTTCCAGCTCTCGTCGATGCCGTTTGGGATACCGCTCAGCAGCCCTTGCTGGGCCTTGCTGGCGAGGAAGCCGTCGAGTCCGCAGCCGAACGCCGGCGTGGTGATCTCGCGGGCGTAGGTGGCGCTGACCGTGGTGATGTGGCTGGAGTAAGCCAGGCCCGCCTTGAGGAACGACAGCTTGCCGTAGAACTCCATGCCTTCCTGTTGCAGCGCATGCTCGGGAATCGCCAGCTCCGGGCAGCAGCCCAGGCTGTGCACGCCCTGGTAGGCAAGGTTATGGATGGTGAACAGGGTCGGCGTGTTCAGGCCGCGCCAGTGCATGTAGGCGGGGGCCAGGCCCGCAGGCCAGTCGTGGGCATGGATCAGCTCGGGCGTCCAGTGGACCATGCCTTCGCCGGCAGCGATTTCCGCCGCCGCCAGGCCCAGGCGGGCAAAGCGGATATGGTTGTCCGGCCAGTCGCGACCGTTGTTGGCGCCGTACGGCGTGCCTTCGCGCTGGTACAGCTCGGGGCAGATCAGCACGTAGATGACCAGGCCGTCGGGCAGGTCCATGCGCCCGATCTGGCAAGGCGGCAGGGCGGCATGGCCACCGAGGTGGCCGACCACATGGATGGGGTAGTCGCTGTCCATGACCTGGGGGTAGCCCGGAATCAGCACCCGCACATCGTGCAAATGGCGCAGGGCGCGGGGCAGGGCGGCGGAGACGTCGCCAAGGCCGCCGGTCTTGACCAGGTCGGCGATTTCCGAAGTGACGAACAAGACTTTGCGTTTGTGCCGGTTCTGCCTGTTATCGCCAATGAAGCCACGGCCGGTGGTGACGATATCACTGCCCACGGGGGCGCTGGTGTCTGGATTGAACTGCGGTTCGACAGCGGCACTGATCATTTAACTTCTCTCCGTCCCTTGTACTGATGGGCGATTCGCCCGAATTCGATGCCTGTATCCCTTCTCTCTTTTTCTGCTGGCGGTGTTGCGTCCCTGTCGTCCGTGCAAGCGCTGCGCCAATCGGCGCTCCTGCCGTTGACGAGGTGACGAAGGGTAGAGATGGGCGGGCCGCGTCCGGAATGCCGGAAACGATGACCTACTTGAATTCCTGACTGGCCGGTTTCACGGAAGGTTCAAACTTTTTTGGATGGTGCTTCCGTGCGGCTGGCAGGCAGGATTGATGAGTGTAGGAGACGCTGGGGGTGGGCGTGACCCGTTGGTCACAATTTTGCGTTCGGGGCAGGGAGAGGGGCCTATTGCGGCATGGGTATAGTGGTGGCCGCTAGGCACACGCCGGGAGATCTTCAGTGCCCTTGAGATCGAGCGCCGCCCGCGCGGCGCATCGCTGGCAAGCCAGCTCCCACATTTGTTGCAACGTGCCATGGCCTGTGAGATCTGCGCTGCCAGCCTTTGGATGTTCGGCGATCTACTGCGGGGAGACTGTTGGGTTCGACAGGGTATCGCGTCGTACAAGCAAGGCGATCACTATGGCCTGTCAGGCATAGGTACGTTGCAACAAATGTGGGAGCCGGCGTTGCCGGCGATGCGCCGCGCGGGCGGCGCTCGATCTCGAGGGCGCCGGAAAAGTCATGACGAGCACCTGCCAGCCCTGATGCGATCTAGTGGCGGGCCTTCTACCTCAAAAGATATGCAGACACCTATGCCTATCGCGGCCTAGCCGAGGATCGCCTTCATCTTGTCGCGCAACTGATCGATGCCGAAGGGCTTGCTGATCATGTGCATGCCTTCCGGCAGGTCGATGCTCTGCCCATAACCGCTGGCGAACATGATCGGTAGCTGCGGCCGCAATTCGCGGGCCTGGCGGGCCAGTTCCTTGCCGTCGATACCGGGCAGGCCGACGTCGGTGAGCATCAGCGCGAACTGCTGTTCACTGCGCAGCAGCGCGAGGGCTGTTTCCCCGTCTTCTGCTTCCCTGACCTCGTATCCCAGTTCCTCAAGTACGTCGAGCATCAGCATGCGCACGATGTCGTCGTCTTCAACGACCAGAAGCGGGAGGGTGTCGGGCATGGGTGACTCCTGAGGCAATGATGGTTACTCACTCTGTAAGCGGCACGCGGCTGGAAGTTCCCCGGGGCGACCTGGTTGAGCATAGCGGGGCCGTGATAATGCACGGAACGAATCCGGACGTCATGCCTCAAATGCTGGCTTTATGCCCTGCCAATAGCCGCGAAGACGGATAGACTGGGACATCAGCGCCGTTCAGGTCGCGCTCGCGCCCGACCCAAAGCCCAGAAAACAATTGTCACACTCTGCCGCATGGACCAACAGATGAATCAGTCAAGCCCTATCGACCAGCAGCGCTTCCAGAAGCTGTTGGTGCGCAACATCAGCCTGCCCCTGGGAGTGGGGCTGCTGAGTGCCGTGGTGTTCGTTGCGGTGATTGCGTACCTGCTTTCGGTGATCCAATGGGTCGGGCATACCGACCGGGTGATCAATAACGCCAACGAGTCGCTCAAGCTGTCCATCGACAAGGAAACCGGCATGCGTGGTTTCCTGCTGACCGGGGAAGAACACTTCCTCGACCCTTACGAGCTGGCCAAGCCGCGTATCGCGGCGCAGATGAATACCCTGCGCGAGCTGGTGGCGGATAACCCGATCCAGCTCGATCGCCTTAGCCGCCTCGAAGCCCTGCAGGCCGAATGGAATGCCTTCGGCAAGGAAATGATCGACCGGCGTCGCAATGGCGACGATTACCGCTCCGACATCGAGGCCGGTCGTGGCAAGCGCCTGACCGACCAGATCCGCAAGGAATACGAGGATTTCGTCGCCCTGGAGCAGCGCCTGCGGGCCGAGCGCAACGAGCAGGTGAGCACCACCACCTGGGTATCGATTTCCCTGTACCTGCTGTTCGTCGTGGTGGTCAGCGGCCTGCTGGCCTGGGTCGGGCGGCGCGACCTGGTCAACCTGTCGCGCAGCTACCAGGCCAATATCGACGCCCAGGAGCGCTCCACCCAGCGCCTGGAGCAACAGGCCTGGATCCGGAGCGGGCAGACCCAACTGGCCGAGCGGGTGCTGGGGCAGCAGACGCTGCCGACCCTCGGGCACAACATCCTGCAGTTCTTCTCCAACTACCTCGGCAGCGTGGTCGCTGCGCTCTACGTGCGCGACGAGTTCGACAACCTGCATCGCGTCGCCAGCTACGGCTTTTCCCGCGACCAGGAGGCCCTCGACCAGGTGGTCGGCCCTCGTGAAGGCCTGGTCGGCCAGGTGCTGGTGCAAAATCGCCTGCTGGCCCTGGAGGAAGTGCCGCAGGACTACTTCAAGGTCAGTTCGGGCCTGGGCGACGGCCTGCCGCGCAGCGTGATGCTGATGCCGATGACCCATGACGGGCAGATCAACGGGGTGATCGAACTGGGCTTCCTGCGCCCGCTGAACCCGCGCGACCATGAGCTGCTGGAGCGGGTTGCCGGCAACCTCGGCACCTCCATCGAAAGCGCCCGCTATCGTCAGCGCCTGCAGGAAGTGCTGGCCCAGACCCAACAGCTCAACGAGGAGCTGCAGGTCCAGCAGGAAGAGCTCAAGACCGCCAACGAAGAGCTCGAGGAGCAGTCGCGGGTGCTCAAGGAGTCCCAGGCCCATCTGGAAACCCAGCGCGCCGAGCTGGAGCAGACCAACGAGCAGCTGGCCGAGCGTACCGAAGCCCTGGCCTCGCAGCGCGACGCCCTGGACATCAAGAACAACGAACTCAACGAAGCGCAGATCCAGTTGCAGGAACGTGCCGAGGAGCTGCAGCGGTCGAGCAAATACAAGTCGGAGTTCCTCGCCAACATGTCCCACGAGCTGCGTACGCCGCTCAACAGCACGCTGATCCTGGCCAAGCTGCTGGCCGAGAACCCGCAGGACAACCTCAGCGACGAGCAGGTCAAGTACGCCGAGTCGATCTACTCTGCCGGCAACGACCTGCTCAACCTGATCAACGATATCCTCGACATCGCCAAGGTCGAGGCCGGCAAGCTCGACGTGCGTGCCGAGACCTTCCAGGTGGCGCGCCTGGCCGACGGCCTGCGCGGGCTGTTCGAGCCGCTGGCGGCGGACAAGGGCCTGGCCTTCGCCGTCAACGTCGAGCCGCAGGTGCCGGCGACCCTGTACTCCGATCGCCAGCGCCTGGAGCAGATCCTCAAGAACCTGCTGTCCAATGCACTCAAGTTCACCGAGCAGGGCCAGGTCAGCCTGACCGTGGCCGCGCAGCCCGGCGGCGGTGTGGTGTTCCGCGTGCAGGACAGCGGCATCGGCATTGCCGCCGATCAGCAGCAGGCGATCTTCGAAGCGTTCCACCAGGCCGACGGCACCACCAATCGCCGCTACGGCGGAACCGGCCTGGGCCTGTCGATCTCCCGTGACCTGGCGCGCCTGCTCGGTGGCGAGATCGAAGTGCAGAGCACTCCGGGGCAGGGCAGCGTATTCAGCCTGAGCCTGCCGGAAAGCTACGAGCCCATCGTCGACCAGACGCCATCGCTGGCGCCTGTTCGTGCGCAGCCGCTGGTACCGGCCGTGCCGACCCCGGCACCGCGGGTGGCGGCGCAGGGCGTGCCGCCGGCCGAGGGCGCGGTGCGTCGCCTGGCCTTCGAGGACGACCGGCACAAGGCGCCGTTCAGCAAGCGTTGCATCCTGGTGATCGAGGACGAGCCGAACTTCGCCCGCATCCTCTTCGATCTGGCCCACGAACTGGGCTACAACTGCCTGGTCGCCCATGCCGCCGACGACGGCTTCGACCTGGCCGAGCGCTTCGTTCCTGATGCCATCCTGCTGGACATGCGCCTGCCCGACCATTCCGGCCTGACCGTGCTGCAACGTCTCAAGGAACAGGCCGCGACCCGGCACATCCCGGTGCACGTGATTTCCGTCGAGGACCGTATCGAGACCGCGCTGCACATGGGCGCGGTGGGCTATGTGGTCAAGCCCACCAGCCGCGAGGAGCTGAAAACCGTCTTCGCCCGCCTCGAAGAGAAACTCACCCAGAAGCTCAAGCACATCCTCCTGGTCGAGGACGACGACCTGCAGCGCGAGAGCATTGCCCGCCTGATCGGCGACGACGATGTGCAGATCACCGCCGTGGCTACCGCCCAGGAGGCCCTGGAACTGCTCAAGGCGCACATCTACGACTGCATGGTGATCGACTTCAAGCTGCCGGACATGCCGGGCAACGAACTGCTCAAGCGCATGACCGTCGACGAGATCCAGTCTTTCCCGCCGGTGATCGTCTACACCGGGCGCAACCTGAGCCGCGATGAAGAGACCGAACTGCTCAAGTATTCGCGTTCGATCATCATCAAGGGCGCGCGCTCGCCGGAGCGGCTGCTGGACGAAGTGACACTTTTCCTGCACAAAGTCGAATCGACGCTGTCCCACGAAAGGCAACGCATGCTGCGCACCGCGCGCAGCCGCGACAAGGTCTTCGAAGGACGCAGGATCCTCCTGGTGGACGACGATGTGCGTAATATCTTCGCCCTGACCAGTGCTTTGGAGCACAAGGGCGCCCTGGTGGAGATCGCGCGCAACGGTCGCGAGTCCATCGAACGCCTGGAGGAGCAGGGCGGTGATATCGACCTGGTACTGATGGATGTGATGATGCCGGAGATGGATGGTTTCGAGGCGACCCGCCTGATCCGCAAGGACCCGCGCTGGCGCAAGCTGCCGATCATCGCCGTCACCGCCAAGGCAATGAAAGACGATCAGGAACGCTGCCTGCAGGCAGGCGCGAACGACTACCTGGCCAAGCCGATCGACCTTGACCGGCTGTTCTCCCTGATCCGCGTGTGGCTGCCGCAACTGGAGCGAATTTGACTAGCGAGCGTAATACCGACATCGAAATCCGCCTGCTGATCGAGGCCATCTACCTCAAGTACAGCTACGATTTCCGCGACTACTCCGGCGCTTCGATCAAGCGCCGGATCCTGCATGCCGTGCGCCAGTTCGACTGCGCCACGGTGACCGCGCTGCAGGAGAAGGTGCTGCATGACCCGGGCATCTTTCTGCAATTGCTGCAGTACCTGACTATCCCGGTCAGCGAGATGTTCCGCGACCCCAGCCACTTCCTCGCGCTGCGCCGGGAGGTGGTCCCGCACCTGAAGACCTGGCCATCGATCAAGATCTGGATCGCCGGCTGCAGCACCGGCGAAGAGGTATATTCCATGGCCATTCTGCTGCGCGAGGAAGGCTTGCTGGAACGCACCATCATCTACGCCACGGACATCAATCCCAACTCCCTGGAGAAGGCCAAGCAGGGCATCTACAGCATGGACGCCATGCGCACCTACGAGCGCAACTACGTGGCTGCCGGCGGTACCCGGGCATTCAGCGACTACTACACCTGTGCCTACGGCAACGCCATCATGGACGGCAGCCTGCGGGAAAACGTGACCTTCGCCGACCACAGCCTGGCCACCGATAGCGTGTTCTCCGAAACCCAGTTGGTGTCGTGCCGCAACGTGCTGATCTATTTCAACAAAGACCTGCAGGATCGCTCCTTCGGGCTGTTCCATGAGTCCTTGTGCCACCGCGGGTTCCTCGTTCTGGGCAGCAAGGAGACCCTGGATTTTTCCGCCTATGCCAAACGTTTCGAGGCGCTGGTCAAGCCCGAACGGATCTACCGCAAGCTATGAGACGCATCGAAGCGATCGTCATGGGCGCCTCGGCCGGCGGGGTCAGCGCGTTGCTGACGGTAATGGCCTGCCTGCCCAGGTTCTATCGCCTGCCGCTGATCTGCGTGCTGCACCTGCCCGATGACCACGACAGCCGCCTGGCCGAGGTCTTCGCCCGCAGGCTGGGACGGCCGGTGGTGGAGGCGCGGGACAAGGAAAGCATCGAGGCGGGAATGATCTATGTTGCCGGGCCCGGCTATCACCTGTCGGTGGAGCGTGACCGCAGCCTGTCCCTGAGCCAGGAGGAGCGCGTGCACTTCTCCCGCCCGTCGATCGATATCCTCTTCGAATCCGCCGCCGACGCCTATGGGGCAAACCTCGCCGGAGTATTGCTGACCGGGGCCAATGAAGATGGTGCCGCCGGTCTGGCACGAATCAGCCAGTACGGTGGTCTGAGCATCGTCCAGGACCCGGCCGAAGCCCAGGTCCCGGCCATGCCGGAGGCAGCGCTGGCGCTGCATCGGCCCGACCATATACTCCCTTTGAATGGCATCGGGCATTTGCTCGCCAAGCTGGAATCACAAGAATGCTGAGCCACATCCAAGCCAAACTGCTGATCGTCGATGATCTTCCGGAAAACCTGCTGGCGCTCGAAGCGCTGATCAAGGCCGAGGATCGCGAGGTCTACCAGGCAGGCTCCGCCGACCAGGCCCTGTCGCTGCTGCTCGAGCACGAATTCGCCCTGGCCATCCTCGATGTGCAGATGCCCGGCATGAACGGTTTCGAGCTGGCCGAGCTGATGCGCGGGATGGAGAAAACCAAGCACATCCCCATCGTCTTCGTCAGCGCCGCCGGGCGCGAGATGAACTATGCGTTCAAGGGCTATGAAAGCGGCGCGGTGGACTTCCTGCACAAGCCGCTGGATACCCTGGCGGTGAAGAGCAAGGTCAAGGTCTTCGTCGAGCTGTATCGCCAACGCAAGGCCCTGGACCGTCAGGTCCAGGCTCTGGCGCGCAGCCAGCAGGAGCAGCAGCAACTGCTCGAACAGCTGCAGGTGGCACGGGGCGAGCTGGAGCGGGCCGTGCGCATGCGCGACGACTTCATGTCGATCGTTTCCCACGAGGTGCGTACGCCGCTCAACGGCCTGATCCTGGAGACCCAGCTGCGCAAGCTGCACCTGTCCCGGGACAACGCCGACGCCTTCACCCTCGACAAGATGCGGGCCATGGTCGAGCGCGACGAGCGCCAGATCAACAGCCTTATCCGGCTGATCGAGGACATGCTCGATGTATCGCGGATCCGCACCGGCAAATTGTCCATCAGCCCGTCGCGCTTCAACCTGACCCAGCTGGTCGGTGGCCTGGTGGAGAACTTCGCGGCCCAGGCCGCGGCGGTCGGTTCGGTCATCGAGCTGGAAGTTGCCGGGCCGCTGGAAGGCATCTGGGACGAGTTCCGTATCGAGCAGGTGATCGCCAACCTGCTCAGTAACGCCTTGCGTTACGGTGCCAAACGGCCGGTGCAGGTGCGCGTGCTGGATGACCAGGGCATGGCCTGCGTCGAAGTGCGCGACCAAGGCATCGGCATCAGCCCGGAGAACCAGCGGCGAATCTTCCAGCAGTTCGAACGGGTCGACTCCACCCACAGCGTCGCCGGGCTCGGCCTGGGGCTGTATATCTCCGAACAGATCGTCCTGGCCCACGGCGGGCGCATTTCGGTCAGCAGCGCCGAAGGCGAGGGTGCGACTTTCCGCGTCCATCTGCCGCTGGTATGCGATGTGCATGAACAAAATGATGAAAGTGGTCGCTCCGAAGCAACCTCTGCGTAGCCCCGGGTCAGTATGGTCATCATCACCCGAATGAAAAGAATCAAGGCGTTGGCATGAGCGTAGATGCGCAAGATGTAGTACTGGTCGTCGAGGACGAGCCGGTTATCCGTATGGTCCTCAATGACTACCTGTCGGGGGAGGGCTACCGCGTCCTCCTGGCCGAGGATGGCGCCCAGGCGTTCGAGATCCTCGCCAGCAAGCCGCACCTGGACCTGATGGTCACCGATTTTCGCCTGCCCGGCGGAATCTCCGGGGTCGACATCGCCGAGCCGGCGGTCAAGCTGCGGCCTGACCTGAAGGTCATCTTCATCAGCGGCTATCCGGCGGAAATCCGCGAATCCGGCAGCCCCATCGCCTTCCGCGCGCCAATCCTGGCCAAGCCGTTCGACCTCGATAGCCTGCGCGAACAGATCCAGGCGCTGTTGGCCTGAGCATCAGCCTGTTCTTACGCGCTGAGTCGATTTCCCTTATACCCCGCGATTGCGCGGGGTGATCCGATCGGTTCCTTGTTCGCACGACACAGGAACCATCATGAATCCGACACTCCCTCCGCGACATCAGGACATCACCCTGCACCTTGGGCTGTTCTTCGACGGCACCGGCATGAACCTGCATAACAGCGGGCGAGAAGGGGCCGGCAGCAATGCCCTGGGCGAAAGCAACGTGGCATGGCTGTTCCAGCGCTATCGGCACAGCCTGCATGTGCCCGCTGATGTGCGGCAGGCTGCGCTGGCCGTGTACATCGAAGGTATTGGCACCGCGTGCGGTGAGCCCGACGCCCTGCTCGCCCAGGCTACCGGACGGGGCGCTTCGGGCGTGGCGGCGCGGGTGGCGCAGGTGCCGAGGCAGGTCGAGGCGTTGCTCCAGCGTTTCCTGATTGACAATCCGTCGGTGGCGGTTTCGGACATCAAGCTCGATCTGTTCGGATTCAGTCGCGGCGCTGCGGCCGTACGTCACCTGGCCAACGACCTGCAGGGGCTGCGCAGCGTCTGTGGTGATCTGCCGTTGAGCCTGAATTTCATCGGTCTGTTCGACACGGTGGCCAGCATCATCGCGCCGCTCAAGGGCAACCTGAGCGCGGCCAACGACGACTTTGACGGCTTGCGCCTGGCCCTGCGTGCCAATCAGGCGCGGCGGGTTGTGCATCTGGTGGCGGCGGATGAGCGGCGCTTGAATTTTCCCTTGGTTGCCGGGCCGGACGACCGGCTGTTGCCCGGGGATCACTGCGATATCGGCGGGGGCTATCGGGACGGGCTCGAGCGTCTGGTGCTGGAGCGGCCATTCAGCAGCCTCGAGTGGGCACATGTGCCGCTGGAAAAGACCCGGGCCTGGCAACTGGCGAGCCAGTGCCTGGAGCGTCGTCGCCAGGAATGGGAGGCACTGGGGCTGAGCGTGCAGCTGCAAAGCCGCAGCATCGATCAGCCTTTCCTGCCCAAGCGCGATATCCAGCGGGAAAAGCGGGTGAGGGTGTGGATTCAGGGGAGCGCCAGGTGAGTGGCGCGTTGTCGCGCGTGTACCTGCGCTTGATGCATGAACAGGCGGTGCAGGCCGGCGTGCCGCTGGAGCCGGACGACTGGACCTTGCCCGAAGAGTTGCAGGCCATCGCCGCCAAGGTGCTCTGCGGGCAGGCGCCGGATGCGCAGGAGATCGGCCTGCTACGGCGTCGCTACATCCACTGCTCGGCCAACTGGAACGCGGTGTTGCATTCGGACAGTCCGTTGCTGGACAGCCTGTTCATCAACCGGCCTACGGCGGACGGGGTCAGGGTAGTTCATTCGGTCATCGAATGAGCAAGGCCTGGACGCTGGCACCGCCGGTTCCCAGGCGTCGCCAGCGACGGAGCCGGCTGCATCAGCCAGGCGTCAGCACCCTGAGCGCATTGCGGTAGAAGAACTTCTCCACCACCTCATCCCTGAAGCCCAGGCGCTGCGCATCCTCGATGCTCTGCCCGATCGGGCGGAAGGTATACGAGGAGCCGAACAGCAACTGGTCGCCCAGGAAGCCGTTGGCTGCTTGCACGTACCCTTCGCTGCCGGGCTGGAACAGGTACATGTCCGGTACCAGGTGGATGTTCTCGTAGCGGAAGGCCACCCCGATAGCCTGCTGCACATTCGGCCAGTAGCCATGGCTGACGACGATCTTCAACTGCGGGAAGGCCCGCGCCACCGCAGCCAGGCGCCCCGGATCGTTGTAGGCCGGGTCCGGGGTGGTCGGCCCGCTCATGATGAACAGCGGCACACCGCGTTTTTGCAGGTGCTCGTAGATCGGCCAGTACAGGCGGTCGTCCGGATGCCGCGCAGGCTCGGCAAAGCCCGGCTCCAGGTCGATACCGGCAAGGCCCAGCACATCGATGGCCCGGTCGATTTCCGCGAGGGCACCTTCTATCCCTTGCAGCACCGGCTCCACCGCGCCGATGCCGAGCAGCTCGTGATGGCCGTGGACCACGCTGTGGACCAGGTCGTTGGACAGATGCTGCCCCGGGGTGTGCCGGCCCACCACCACGGCCTTGTCCAGCCCGGCTGCGCGGATTTCACCAAGGAAACCTTCCTGGGTCAGGGAGCGCTCGAAATGGTTGTCGGCACCCTGGGTACCGACCCGGCGATTGAGCCAGCGTGCAGTGTCGTGCTCGGGCGAGCCGGGTACGCCGCCGAAGAAAGGGTGCAGGTAGGCCGGGCGGCAGCGCAAGTCGATGATCTTCATGCCGCCTGCTCCTTGCCCTTGCCGGCACGGACATCGAAGGCACCGCCGGTGAAGGCGCCGTCCACGGTGACCTTGCCCTTGCCCGGCAGCAGCGGGAAGACCAGCTCGGCGAAGCGATAGGCTTCCTCCAGGTGCGGGTAACCGGACAGCACGAAGCTGTCCACTCCCAGCTCGGCATATTCCAGCAGACGGGCGGCGACGGTTTCTGCATCGCCGACCAGGGCGGTCCCGGCGCCACCGCGCACCAGGCCGACCCCGGCCCAGAGGTTGGGGGCTACTTCCAGCCGGTTGCGATCACCGCCATGCAGCGCCGCCATGCGTCGCTGGCCTTCGGAGTCCATCTTCGCGTAGTTGGCTTGGGCCGCGGCGATGGTGGCGTCGTCCAGATGGCTGATCAGCTCGTCGGCCGCGGCCCAGGCGGCTTCGCTGGTTTCGCGGACAATCACGTGCAGGCGCACGCCGAACCGCACGGTCCGGCCATGCTTCGCCGCGCGGGCACGCACGTCGGCAATCTTTTCGGCCACCGCGGCAGGCGGCTCGCCCCAGGTCAGATAGGCATCGACATGCTTGGCTGCCAGCTCATGGGCAGCGGGCGAGGAGCCACCGAAGTACAGCGGCGGGTAGGGCTGCTGCACCGGCGGGAAGAAGTTCTGCGCGCCTTCGACCTTCAGGTGCTTGCCCGCGAAATCGACGTTCTCGCCCTGCAGCAGGCGACGCCAGATGGTCAGGAACTCGTCCGAGGCTTCATAGCGCTGGTCGTGTTCGAGGAACACGCCGTCGGCGGCCAGTTCGGTGGCGTCGCCGCCAGGCACCACGTTGAGCAGCAGGCGCCCGTTGCTGGCCTGGTCGAGGGTCGCGGCCTGGCGCGCCGAGGCGGTGGGGTTGCCCAGCGAGGTGCGCAGCGCCACCAGCAGCTTGATGCGCTGGGTCACCGGCACCAGGCTGGCGGCGGTGACCCAGGGGTCCAGGCAACTGGCACCGGTGGGGATCAGCAGGCCGTCGTAGCCGAGCTGGTCGGCGGCCACGGCGATCTGGCGCATATAGGCGTTGGTCGCCGGACGGCCGCTGGCGGAGTGGCCAAGGTAGCGGGTGTCGCCGGAAGTCGGCAGGAACCAGAAAATATCGAGACTCATTGCAGTGTCCTTGTTGCCATCGTTGGTAGGTAGGCACGCGTAGCAAGGGGCTTTCTAGGAATTCAGATCGACAGGTTGATCACCCGGCCATCGAAGCCGCCGGGGCAGGCCGGCGCTTGTTGACCACCAGTTCGCCGATGCGGATCAGGTGGGTGCGGGTGATGTTGCGCGACAGGCCGAGCAACTGCGCGGTGTGCACCTGGTTGTAGTGGCAGAAGTGGTAGGCGGCGCGCAGCAGGGCGTCCTCGACCTTTTCATGCAGGCCCTCGCCCTGTTCCTCGAAGAGTTGCAGCAGGGCGCGCTGGAGCAGTTCGTCAGCGCTTTCCTGGCGTGGCTTGTTGTCGCCCTCGCGCTCGATGCGCAGGTTCGACAGGTGCAGGTCTTCGGCGCGGATCACCTGGTCGCGGCACAGCAGCAGGGTGTGGTGGATGACGTTTTCCAGCTCGCGGATGTTGCCGGGCCAGTCGTAGCTTGCCAGGCGCTGGCGGGCTTCTTCGCTGAGGCTGACTTCGGCGTAGCCGAGGCGCCGGCTGTATTCGGCGATGAAGTGCCGGGCCAGCGGCAGGATGTCCCCGGCCGTTCGCGCAGCGGGTGCAGTTGCAGGCTGACCACGTTCAGGCGGTAGTACAGGTCTTCGCGGAAGTGCCCGGCGTTGATGGCCTTCTCCAGTTGCACGTTGGTCGCCGCCAGCACCCGCACATTGATCGGGATGCTCTTGCGCGAGCCCAGGCGCACCACTTCGCGCTCCTGCAGTACGCGCAGCAGCTTGACCTGGATCGGTATCGGCAGGTCACCGATTTCGTCGAGGAACAGGGTCCCGCCGTCGGCTTCCTCGAACCAGCCGGCCTTGGCGGCCAGGGCGCCGGTGAAGGCACCTTTCTCATGGCCGAACAGCTCGGCTTCCACCAGCGACTCGGCAAAGGCGCCGCAGTTGACCGCCACGAACGGCCCGTTGCGCCGGCCACTGAGGTTATGGATATGCCGCGCCACCAGTTCCTTGCCGGTCCCGGTTGCGCCGATGATCAGCACGCTCGCCTCGCTGGGCGCGACCTGTTGCAGGTGGGCCAGCAGCGCTTGCGAGCGCGGGTCTTCGAAGACCTGCGCGGTAGCGCGGATCGAGGTGGCCAGGGTCGGGGACGGGGCAGGGTCAGCAGTTGCATGGGCGGGCCTTATGAGTAGAAGGTCGGAGTCGGGCGCGTACCGTTGAGCGCCCATTCGCCGAGCTCGTGGACGCGGTAGTCCACCGGGTCGTGCAGGGTCTGGGTGCGCAGGTTGCGCCAGTGCCGGTCGAACCGCAGCGAGGCGTGGGTGGCACGGGCGCCGGTGACCTCGAACAGGCGATTGCAGATGTCCAGGCCGTGGCGGGTCGCGGCGACCTTGGCGGTACCGATGGCCAGGGCCAGTTGTCCGCGCTCTTCGGCGCCGAGGGCGGTACCCTTGGCCCAGGCCTGGTCGAGCAGGTCGGCGGCACGGCCGATCAGCAGGCGCACGCTTTCCAGGCCGACCCAGAACTCACCGTAGTGGCGCAGCACATGAGGGTCTTCGCCGCTGTGGCGGGCGCTGGAGCGGAACCACGGACGGCTTTCGTTGAGGGTGTACTGGCGCGCTTCGGCGAAGGCGCCTTCGGTGATGCCGAGGAACAGGTTGGCGAAGTGCAACTGGGCGATGAGCGGACGCAGGCAGGCGAACGGCGTGCTCAGCGGACCGGGATCGAGGAGCAGCTCGCCGTGTTCGATGCGCACCCGCTCGAAGGTAGCGCTGCCGCTGTCGGTCTGGCGCTGGCCGATATTGTCCCAGTCGCCGTGCAGGGTGATACCGCTGCGCGCACTCGGTACGGCGGCGATCAACAGCTTGCCGCCGGCGCTTTCATCCACTGCCGAGGCAATGAGCATTTCCGAATCGCTGGCGCCGGAGCAGAAGCTCTTCCTGCCGGAAAACTCCACCCAGCCATCGAAGCGCTTGACTACGGTGCGTGTGTCCAGCGGGTTCAGGGCATTGCCCCAGAACCAGTGCTTGCGCGCGGTCTGTTCGAACCAGGGCTCCCACTGCTCGGGGCGGGAAAACAGGCGCACGGTGGCCAGCATCAGGTGCTGGAAACCGAAGACGTGGGCGATGGAGCTATCGACCCGGGCGAATTCGCGGGTCACTTCCAGGGTTTCGCTCCAGCTGGCGCCAAGGCCGCCGTACTGGGTCGGAATGACCAGGCCGAGCAGGCCGCTGGCGCGCAGGGCATCGCGTTCGGCTTTCGGCGTGCCGCCGCGGGCGTCGCGTTCGACGGCGGTGGCGGCAAATCCGGCAGCCAGCTCACGGGCGATTTGCAGTGGGGTTTGCAGGGTAGGCGAAGGCAGGGTCATGGGCATGCCTCAAGCGATCTTGCGGGGTGCACTGTCGATCACCCCGCCAAGCACGGCGGCGGCGCGTTCCGCAGCCAGGGCGATGCGTGCCTGCAAGGCCGGGCTGGTGATCCGGTAATCGTCGAAATCGGCTTGCGAGGCGTAGACACCGATCGGCAGGGTCAGGGCCTGGAAGAAACTGAAGAGCGGGCGCAGTTGATGATCGATGACCAGCGCGTGGCGTTCGCTGCCGCCGGTAGCGGCGAGCAGCACCGGGGTGTCGATCAGGGCATCCTGGCCGATCAGGTCGAACAGGTGCTTGAACTGGCCCGGGTACGAGCCGCGATACACCGGGGCGGCGACGATCAGCAGGTCGGCCTGTTCGATGGCCAACAGCTGTGCCTCGACGTCGGCGGGCAATTCGCTGCGTGACAGTGCGCCGCCGACGGGGCGGGCGATGTCACCCAGTTCGATGACCTGCACGTTGAAGTCCAGATGCTGGCCGAGCGCGCCGATCAGGGCCTCGGTCAGGACCAGGGTGCGCGATGGGCGCCAGGCCCCACCGGAAACGGCGACGATGTTGAATGCGGTGTTCATTGATTCGGATTCCTTGGCGCTGTGGTTTGCCTGGAACGCAGCAAGAGCCGTTCCAGTTTCCATAAGCCTTATGAATCAATGGGTTGCATTGGTATCGCGGCTACCCGAGGTGTTGGCACGGAAGGCAACTGTTGCCCAGGTGTTGCTGGGTGAACAGTTGCCCGGCGAACAGTGGCCGGGTGAACAGGTTTTAGAGAAGTTTTTATATGCAGTCCAATTATCAATAAAGCTAGATAAATAACTGGAAGAAATATGCCGCTGATGGGGACTGATCTGGAGAAGGAAATGTCATGGGAATGGGGTAGAGTCTGACACTTCGATTCCCACGGATTGGAGCTTGCTGATGTCCTGCCCCCAGGTCTGCACCGGCGCCTTGCTGCAATGCAGCTTCGGTGCTGCGCCTTGCGCACTGAATGTCCTGCCGGTCAACCGGGTGATGGTCGGTGGGGTGCCGGCGGCGAACATCATGGACCATATCCCGCTGGTCAATATCCCCACCTTCGGCATGTGCACGAGCATGGCCAACCCGATGGTCGCCGCCGCTACCGCCGCCGCCCTCGGGGTGCTGACGCCGATGCCGTGCATCCCGGCCACCGCCTCGCCATGGATTCCCGGCGCGCCCACGGTGTTGCTGGGCAATATGCCGGCGCTGGATGCCAACAGCATGCTGATGTGCAACTGGGCCGGGGTGATCAAGATCAACTTCGCCGGCCAGGTCCAGACCCTGATTCCTTGAGTTGCCTTGAGGGCCTAATCGCTGGCAAGCCAGCTCCCACAGCTCAAATCCCTGTGGGAGCTGGCTTGCCAGCGATTACGCCCTCAAGGTCAAAGCAGATCCCGGACCTTATTCCGCCCCATTGGTCCACCACCACTTCAACCGCGAAACCGGTTTCCCCGCCGCATTCAGCGGCCGGCCATCCTCGGCATATTTCTGCCCCGGATCCAGCGCCTGGCCATTGAGGTACTGGGCCCTCATCGCCAGCTTGCCGTTGGGGTGATACCGCTGCTGCAACCCCTCGCGTACACCATTGCTGTACAGCTCGCGCTCGGCCACGGTGCCGTCGGGAAAGTAGCTGACCGCCTCGCCATGCAGCAGTCCGCGGCGGTAGCTGGCTGAACGCAGCAACTGGCCGTCCTCGCCGTAGAAACTAGCCACGCCTTCCAGTTTGTCGTTGCTGAACGGCAACCGTGCCGAGACCCGGCCATTGGCATGGAAGGTCTGGCTGACCCCGTGCAGCACCCCGCCGGCATAGTTGAGGCTGGCCTGGGGCCGGGCGTTTTCCTCGATGCGCAGGGGGCCATCGAGGTCACCCTCGAGCAGTCGCCCGGTAAGCCGCGAGTCGCCGCGTTCAAGCTGGAAAGCATCACCCCTGGCGGTATTCTTCAATTGATCTTCACCAGTCCGCCCTTGATCGTCAGCATGCCGCCGCCGTCCACGGTCTGTTCAGCGCCACCCTTGTTGGTCAGGCTGACGCCGGCGTCGTTGGTCAGGGTCGTGCCGGCCTTGTTCTCCAGCGAGGTGCCGGCCTGGTTGGCGAAGGAGGTACCGGCCTTCTGCGCGATCGACGTACTGGCCTGCACCGCCAGGTCGGCGCCGCTCTTGATGCTGAAGCTGGCACCGCTTTGCAGGGTGATGGATCCGCTGACCTTGATGCTCAGGTCGCCATCGATGGTCAGGCTGTAGTTGCCGCTGACCTTGTCGGTGTAGTTGCCGCCGGTCTGGTGGGTCTGGTCGCCGCCGACGGTGACGGTGCGGCTGTCCTTGACGTCGAGGCTGTCGCTGCCGGTCTGGATCGCCACCGTACGCTTGCCCTTTTCCAGGGTGATGGTTTCATCGCCTTCCTTGATCGTGCGGGTCCGGGCGTTCTTCACCGTCTGGGTTTCGTCGTGGCCGATGTCCACGGTGACATCGTTGAGCACCTTGGTGTTGAAGTCCTTCTGTGCCTGGAGGAACACTTCCTCGCTGTCCTTCTTGTCGTCGAAGCGCAGGGCGTTGAAGCCGCCGCCGCCCTTCGACGAGTTGGTCATGATGCCCGACTGGGTCTGGTTTTCCGGCAGGGGCCAGGGCGGAGTGTTGTCGCCGTTGTACACGCAGCCGCTGACCAGGGGGCGGTCCGGGTCGCCATCGATGAAGGTAACGATCACTTCCTGGCCGACCCTGGGCACGAACTGCATGCCGAAGGCCTGGCCGGTCCAGGGCAGGACCACGCGGACCCAGCACGAACTGCTTTCGTCGCCCTTGCCGTCGCGGTCCCAGGGAAACTGGATCTTGATCCGGCCATGTTGGTCGGTCCAGATTTCCTCGCTGGCCTTGCCGACCACCCTGGCGGTCTGGGTATGCATGCGCGGCTTGGGCGTGACCCGGGGCGGGCGGTAGGCGGTGGCCTTGGGGATAGCCTCGAAGCGGTTGCGGTAATGCTGGTGATCGACGTCGTGGGTGACCGAGGTCACTACCCAGTCGCTGTTCAGGGCTTCGTCGTCATGGCCGCTGAGGGAGAAGTAATGGCCGGGCACCAGCCAGCGGCAGTCGCTTTCGCCGATGAAGCGCTGCTCCTGGCTGCGCAGGCCGTCGACCCGTTGCTTGGTCAGGGCATCGCCGCGGGCCTTTTCGATGTAGCCGCCGGGGTGTTCGTAAAGGTTCAGCGGCCCGGCCTTGGCTTCGGCCTGGCTGTACAGCTCGGTGGTGGGTGTGGCGAAGGTGTAGTCGCTTGCCGAATAGACCCCGGCGACCGCCTGCATCACCAGTTGCCCAGAACGGATGCCGTGCAGCTCGCGCACCCCATGCCCTGGCCCAGGTACTGGATGGCCGGGCCGTTGGGGATGGCCGGGAAGGCGTCGTTGTTGTCGGCCAGCACCAGCGTATGCACGCCAGCCTCGTGGGTGAAGAACCAGAAGATGCCGTCTTCCTCGAGCAACCGCGAGACGAAGGCGAAGTCGCTTTCGCCGTATTGCACGCAGTATTCCCTGGCCGTGTAGCTGCCGTTCAGGGACAGCTTGTAGTCGCTGAAGCCGTGGGCATCGAAGATCTGGCTGGCGATGTCCGCCGTGGTCAGGTTCTGGAATACCCGGTTGTTGCTTGCGAGGTTGAGCCACCACAGCCAGGGCCGCAGCAGCAACTGGTAGCGGTCGGCGCTGGCATCGGCGGGCATCTGGCGGATCTCGGCCACCAGGCCGTCCAGCGGGCGCATGTGCTCATCGTTGTGCAGGGTGACGGTGACATGGCTGGCCACCGCATCGGCCAGGGCCAGCGCCGCATCCGAGTGCCCGCGCAGCATCTGCATGCCCAGGCCATTGAGCAGCTCGGTGCCGCTCAGCGCCTCGGGATAGAGATCGGGGAGGGCACTGGCGCTGAGGGAGAGGCTGGTGGTGCTGTCGGTGGCGCGGGGCATCTAGGGCTCTCGGGATGGATCGGGCAAAACTGTGACTGTACACGGTCATGGCAGGCTCACGGCGCTTTTACTCAAGTGCCCACTCCGCCAGTTTTCCGGTGACCTGCTTCATAAGCACATTTTCGATATCCCGCGCTCCGGCGCCGCTGCATTTACCGAGTACCGCCTTGACGATGCCGCGGTCGAAGTCGAACTGCTTGCCGGTGGCGGCCTTGTAGCGTTCGCGCAGTTTCTCCAGCTTGGCCAGGACGATACCTTCCAGCGTGGCCTCGTCCAGCGGGTGGTAGGGCACCACGGTCATCCGCGCCAGGAACGCCGGGCGGAAGGCCTGCAACAGCACCTTGTGCAGGCGCTCGTTGAACGCGTCCCCGTCCAGGTCGGCCTTCGCCGTGTCGAGGATCAGTTCGGCACCGACGTTGCTGGTGGCAAGCATCACGGTGTTCTTGAAATCGACGATCAGGCCGCTGCCATCTTCCATGACGCCCTTGTCGAAGACGTTGTAGAAGGCTTCCAGCACATCCGGGTGGGCCTTTTCGATCTCGTCCAGCAGCACCACCGAATAGGGTTTGCGCCGCACCGCTTCGGTGAGCACGCCGCCGCTGCCGTAGCCGACATAGCCGGGCGGGGCGCCCTTGAGCTGGCTGACGGTGTGGGCTTCCTGGTACTCCGACAGGTTGATGCTGATCAGGTTGCGCTCGCCACCGTACAGGGCGTCGGCCAGGGCGTAGGCGGTCTCGGTCTTGCCCACGCCGGTGGGGCCGGGCAGGAGGAACACGCCGACCGGTTTCTGTGGGTCGGTCAGGCCGGCACGGTAGGCCTGCAGGCGCTGGGCGATGGTATCCAGCGCGGCTTTCTGGCCCATCACCCGCTGGCCCATGCGCTGGCCGAGGGTACGCACGGCATGGGCTTCGTCGGCGAGCATCTTGCCCACCGGGATACCGGTCCAGCCGGCGATCACCGCAGCGACGATCTTCGAGTCGACCTGCTCGGGTACCAGCGGATCATCCTGGCGAATGGCATCCAGGCCCGCCTCGAGCCGCAGCAGTTCGGCGGCCAGGTAATCGATGCGGCTGTCGGTGTCGGGATCGCGGCGCTCACCGTCGGCGTCGGCCTTCTCGCTCAGCGCCAGCAGCTCGCGGCGGGTTTCGAGCAATTCGCGCACGGCTTCGCGCTCTTCGCTCCAGCGGCTTTCCAGCTCGCGCATGGCGTCCTGGTTGAGGGTCAGCTCGATTTCCAGGGTGGTGATGCGGTCGCGGTGATCCTGGCCGGTGGCCTGCTCGCGACGCAGGCGTTGCAGCTCTTCATCGAGGCTGTGCTGGCGGTGGCGCAGGTTTTCCAGGGGCGGCGGCACGTCGTGCTGGCCGAGGGCAACCCGGGCGCAAGCGGTGTCGAGGATGCTGATGGCCTTGTCCGGCAGCTGGCGCCCGGAAATGTAGCGGTGCGACAGCTTCACCGCGTCCTGGATGGCGCTGTCCAGCACCAGCACGCCGTGGTGCTGCTCCAGCCTGGCGGCGATGCCACGCAGCATCTGCACGCAGGTGGCCTCGCTCGGTTCTTCCACCTGGACCAGCTGGAAGCGTCGGGCCAGGGCCGGGTCCTTCTCGAAGTATTTCTTGTATTCCTGCCAGGTGGTCGCGGCCAGGGTACGCAGCTCGCCCCGGGCCAGGGCCGGCTTGAGCAGGTTGGCCGCATCGCTGCCACCTTCGGCGCCGCCGGCGCCGATCAGGGTATGGGCCTCGTCGATGAACATGATGGTCGGGCTGGGCGAGCTGCGCACGGCGTCTATCACGCCCTTGAGGCGCTGCTCGAATTCGCCCTTGACCCCGGCCCCGGCCTGCAGCAGGCCGAGGTCGAGTACCCGCAGGCAAACGTCCTGCAGGGCCGGTGGTACGTCGCCGGCGGCGATGCGCAGCGCCAGGCCTTCGACCAGCGCGGTCTTGCCCACGCCCGGCGCACCGACCAGGATCGGGTTGTTCTGCCGGCGACGCAGGAGGATGTCGATGCATTGGCGGATCTCGCCTTCGCGACCGATGATCGGGTCGATACGGCCGGCCCTGGCGTCGGCGGTGAGGTCCTGGGTGTATTGCTCGAGGATCGGATCTTCGCTGCTGTTCGCCGCGCCCTTGCCGCGCTTGGACGGCGCTGGCTCGGCCGGTTGCTCGCGGGAGCTGCGGGTCAGTTCCTGGAACCGTGCGCGCAGGCCGTCCAGCGGGATGGCCAGCAGGCCGGCGGCGCTGTTGAGCAATTGGCTGCGCAACGCCTCGCGTTCAAGCAGGGTCAGCAGCAGTTGCCCTGAGCGGATACGCTGCCCGCCGCCGCGAATACTGGCCTGGAGCACGGTTTCCTTGAGCAGGTCGATGGTCTGCGCCGACAGCGATGGCGTGCGGGTATTGCCCGACTTGAACAGCTCCAGGGCCCGGTTGATCTGCTCGGCCAGCGCGTCGCGCTCGACCTTGAAGGGCGGCAGCAGGCAGGCCAGGTCACCGCCCTGGATTTCCAGCAGTTCGAGGAGAAAGTGCTCCACCTCGACGAAATGATGGCCGCGCTGCAGGCAGCGCTGGGCCGCGCGCTCCAGGGCGTCGCGGGTATCCGGGTTCAAACAGGCGATCAGGCTGCCGAGTTCCATGTTCACTCCCTGTCGGGTTGGCGCAAGCGGGTTTCGATGCGCTGGAGCTGATCCGGATCCGCGCGGCGGCGGACACCGTTGTTCCAGTTCAACCGGGTATCGTGCTGGCGGCCCAGGTGGAGCACGGGCGCACCCTTGATTTCGAGGACCAGCCTGCAGTCCAGGTCGGGACCGAAATACAGCGCGGCGAGGTCGGCCAACTGCCCGTGTACGTCGGCGCCGGGCAGCAATGAGTCGGCCTGGGCCTGGCTGAGCGGGCTGAACGTCAGGGTAATGCCGGCGTGCTCGTCCCAGATGTGCTTGCCGGCGATCGCCGTGCGCCCAAGGCTCAGGTTGCGCCGGCCACGGCCAAGCACGCTGCGGCTGCCGGGCGGTATTTCGCACCAGGCGCCGGTGTAGGGGGCGATGCTCAGCGGTAGGCCGAAATGATGGCGGACGATGGACACGAAGCCGGCCAGCGAGCGCCGTCCGCCGGCAAGCAGGGCGGTGCGCGCCAGCAGCACGGCGTCCGGCAGGCCCTGGCGCTCGTGCAGGCCTTGGGGCAGCAGGCCGCTCAAGGCACGCAGTTGCCGATGCACCGGGCTGGCCTCGGGCCTGGCGAAACCGAAGGCGATGCGATGCTTGCGCAGGGCGCGGTAGAGCAGGCTGAGCAGGCGATGCTGGAACAGGTCGAGAAATTCCGCCGGGGCATGGTCGCGGGCCACGGCACGCTGTTGCAGCCATTCCTGGAAGGCGTAGGGCAGCGGGCCGTCTGCACCGCCGAGGCCGAACACCGGGGTGCTCAGGATCGGCCGCGGATCCGTCGTGTCATGGCTGAGCTTTTCCACCTGTGCCACGGCAAACACCGGGGTCAGCGGGCCACGCAGGCGCACCGCTTCGTTCTGCGGGACGCTGCCGCAGCCGAGGGAGGTGGCCTTGCGGTTCTCGTGTTCGAGGATCAGCAGGGCCTGGAGCAGCTCGAAACCTTGCGGGCGCTCGCGCAGTGTCTGGCTCAGAGGCTCAGGGGCATGCCGGCTTGCGGGCTCCATGTCTTGATTTCCTTGGTGGGGTCATCGGCATCGACCAGTACCGTACTGATATAGCGGTTGGCGGTGGCATAGAGCGAGAAGAATTGCGCCAGCACCGCAGAAAACAGCACGGTGCTATGCCCGGCGAAGTGGGTCGGGTCAAGCTGGATGCGAACTTCCAGGCCCTTGCGCCAGCCGCGCCAGGCATCGTTGCCGACCTGGGCGACGCGCCGTTCGCTGCTCAGGCTCTTCAGGCCGTCGATCTGCCGGCTGGCGCTGGCTTCGTTGCGCAGGTTGTGCAACACCAGGATTTCCCGCAGGGCCCCAGGGCTTGCGGGCCTTCCACCAGCGACAGGTGATTGAGCGTGAGCTGCGACACCAGGCGCCAGCGCGACTGGCCGTCCAGGCTCGGTACCCCCTGGGCGCTGGGCGGGTTGACCAGGTATGCGCTGGCCGGTGCGCCGGGGCGCTCGAAGGATAGCCGGGTACCGGCCGCCAGGCTCTGCGCCAGATGGCGGTTGGTGCACAGCAGGTCGGCGCTGAGGCTGAAGTCCCAGGCCTGGCGCAGTGGATCGAAGCCGGGGTCCACCAGGCTGATCATCATGTCGCTGCCGATGCGGTTCGGGGTCAGCCCATGGATGCGCCGTGCGTGCCAGTACCGGGTGGCAGCGCTGCCGTGCTGGCTGCCGTAGTAGGGCGCCAGCGGGCGCACCACACCATCGGCGCCCAGGGCGCGCAGGCTGCGGATGCTGTGGATCTCGACGCTGTTTTCACGATGGCTGTCGGCGACCAGGCGGTATTCGCTGCTGCGTCCGTCCGGGCGCAAGGGCTCGGAGGTGCGGCGGAACAGATTGATCGCCGGGGCGCAGCCCAGGGCGAAGTCGCCGGGCTGCAGAAACAGGTGCGTGGGTGCCGGGCGGTCGAACACCAGGTACAGCTGCAGGCTGCTGCCCTCGATCTGGCGCGGGTCGAGGGGCAGGTCGAAGAAGTGGAATTTCTCCGGGAAGGCGAAGTACTCGGCCAGCAGGCGCAGACCGGGATGTACGCCGTCCTCCTCGGGCAGCAGTGCCTCGTGCTCGGCAAAGCCCACCACCTGCGGCAGGCGGTCCAGGCGCAGCAGGCGCTCGCGGCTGGCGCCATTGCACACCGCGATGGTATGGGCGCCCAGCAGGTCGTAAAGCGCGGCATTGACCATGGGCGATGCATCGAGGTGCACGCGCAGATGGCGCAGGTCCAGTTCGTTCCAGGACGCCTTGCCCAGGCAATCGATACGCAGGCGCAGGGCCGACGCGGCCTGGTGCAGCCCGGTCAGCTCGCGGGCCTCGTCGGCGCCGAGCAGTACCGCTTCGCTGATCTGCAACGGCCACAGGGTGACCTCGGCGCCGGTACGAAAATGCAGGCTGTCGCCACGGGTCGTGGTGACGAACAGCGGGGTATCGCGGGGCAGGGTATAGCCGCTGTCGAGCGCACCCTTGGTCAGGTCCGGTTCGAAGCGCACGATGGCGCAGGAAGGCAAGGGGCGCAGGGCCAGCGGGTAAAGCTGTTCGAGCAGGGCGTCGCTGAATTCGGCGTAGTCGTCGTCCAGGCGCCGTTGCAGGCGTGCCGAGAGCAGGGAGAAGCCTTCCAGCAGCCGTTCCACATGAGGGTCCTGGCTCTCTCCGGGCGACAGCTCAAGGCGCCGGGCCACCTTGGGATAGCGCTCGGCGAAGGCGCTGCCGGCGTTGCGCAGCCAGGTCAGCTCGCGCTGGTAATAGTTGAGCAGCAGCGGGTCAATCGAGTCGCTCATGGCTGACCTCCACCGCCGAGTCCTGCTTGTCCAGGACAAAGGCCACCGGCCATTGCTGGCCACCCTGGCGCAGCATGCCGCTGACCAGGATATTCAGCCGCCGTGGTTGTCCGGCCACCTGGCGTACTTCGACCTCGCCGGCCTTCAGGCGTGGTTCGAAGTGGTTGATGGCGGCGCGGACTTCCCGGGCGATGCGCCGGCGATCGTCGCTGTTGCTGGCCTGCAGGCCGCTCCAGTCGCCAATGCCGTAGTCCAGCACCGTGGGCGGCGTGCTCAGTGTCGGGCCCGCACGGCGGCTGTTGAGCAGCCGCGTCAGTTCCTCGCGGACCGAATCGGCCAGGGCCTGGCGGTCGAGGGTCGGCGCCTCGCCCGCAGGGTCGCCGAGGCGTTCGAACAGCAGGGGGCGGTGACCGCTGGACATCTAGTCAGGCACCGGCCTTGTTCAGGGTCATGTCCCAGCTGGTGCCCGCCACGCCTTCCTTGGTGCCGTCGTCTTTCTGCGTGGTCAATTCCCATTTGATCTTGGTGAAGTTCAGGGAAATGGTTTCCACCGGCTTGCCACCGGTGCCGCCGCTGACGCTGACATTGGAGAAGATCACGTTGGTCAGGGTGTAGACGATGAAGGGCATGATTTGCCCGCTGCTCTCGGCGGCGTTGCGGCCGACGGTGATCTTGGCCTCGGCCACCGGCTTTCCGGAGACGCAATAGAGATTGAGGTTGGGGGTGGAGGTATCGATGAACTTGGTCAGGGTGAATTCGCCGACGAAGGGCTTGCCCGAGGTCCGCTCGGTGTTGCTGACGTCGTTGGTCACCTGCATGGCAACGTTGTGGCTGTAGGACATGATCTCGATCTTGTCCTTGTAGCCTTCGATCAGCGAGTCACCTTTGATGTCGTCGCCCAGGTCCAGAATGATCGCATCCATCGCGTGAAGCTCCTGCAGTCAGAAAATTCGAATAGGTAGGGAAAGCACTCCTGCGGGCCGGGCCCGCAGGAGCCGGGGTCAGGCAGCGACCGGTGGTGGCAGGGTGGCTACCAGGCGGATCGAGGCGGTCAGCTCTTCGAGCTGGAAGTGCGGACGCAGGAACACCGTGGCACGGTAGGCGCCCGGCTTGCCGGCGACCTCGGTCACGTCGATGCGGGCTTCACGCAGCGGGTACTGGGCCTTGATGTCCTGGGGCGCGTTGTCGTTGACCAGCACGTAGTCGGCGATCCAGTTGTTCAGGTAGGTCTGTACGTTGTCGCGGGTCATGAAGCTGCCCACCTTGTCACGCATGATGACCTTCAGGTAATGGGCGAAGCGCGACGACGCCAGTACATACGGCAGCATCGAGGAGATCCGCGCGTTGGCATTGGCCTCGTTGGTGTTGTAGGTGCGTGGCTTGTTGGTGGTCTGGCCGCCGAAGAATACCGCGGTACCGGTGTTTTTCTTGTGGCACAGGGCGATGAATCCGAGGTCGTTGAGCTCCTTTTCGCGGCGATCGGTGATCGCCACTTCGGTCGGGCACTTGAGGGTCAGGTCGCCGGACGCGGTCTTGAAGGTGTGCTGCGGCAGGTTGGTCAGCGCGCCGCCGCTCTCGGCGCCGCGGATCGCCGCCGCCCAGCCGAACTTGGCGTAGGCGTCGGTGATGCGCCGGGCCAGGGCCCAGGCGGCGTTGCCCCACAGGTACTGCTTGCCGTCCGGGTTGCTGACGTTTTCGGTGAAGTTCATGCCTTCCACCGGCAGCGTGTCCGGGCCGTAGGGCAGGCGCAGGAGGAAGCGCGGCAGCACCAGGGATACGTAGCGCGAGTCCTCGGTATTGCGGAAGTCTTGCCAGGGGCCCAGTTCCAGGCTTTCGAACAGTTTGGCCAGGTCCTTCGGCACGCCCAGGTCGGTGAACTGCTTCATGTCGAACAGCAATGGGCTGGCCGCGGCGATGAAGGGCGCGTGGGCATTGGCGGCGACTTCGGACAGCTTGCGCAGCAAGGCGATGTCCTGCGGGTGGCGGCCGAAGAAGTAATCGCCGACCAGGACGCTGAACGGGTTGCCACCGAAGGTGCCGTATTCCTCTTCGTAGATCTTCTTGAAGAGCACGGTCTGGTCGAAGTCGACGGCGCGGGTCAGGTCTTTCTTCAGTTCGTCCTGGGACACGTTGAGCAGGCGCAGTTTCAGGCGGGTGCTGGTCTCGGTGTTGCTGACCAGCATATGCAGGCCGCGCCAGGACGCTTCGAGCTTTTGGAAGGCTTCGTCGTGGAGGATTTCGTTGAGCTGGTCGCCGATCAGCTTGTCGATCTGCTCGATGCGGTTGTTGATCAGGGCGCGGGTGTCAGGGTCTTCGCCCTGGCTGACGGTGAGGGCCTTGTCGAGCACCTGGCTGGCGAACTCGGCGATCAGGTCCTGGGCGTAGACCTTCTGGCTCTCGTCATGAACGATCTGGCCTTCCTGGATGATCTTTTCCAGCAGGGTCAGGGTCTGGGTGCTGCCTTCGCTTGGATTCTCGGTGCTGGACGCGGGCATGGTGAAGTCTCCGGATGCAAGGGGAATGATCGGGCGGGCGAATCAGGCGTCGGGCCGGTTACTTGGTTTCCGGGGTTTCGCCGGTATCCGCGTCGTCTGTCTTGTCTTCGGGCTTGGCGTCGATTTTCGCCGTGGCATCGGAGCGGGCCGCCTTGATCAGCTCAAGATCCTCGTCGGCACTGGACAGCACCTGCTTCAGCATTTCATCGAGCCTGTCGTTGCCATCGAGCTTGGTCAGCAGATCGCGCAGGCGCTCGCGGGCACCGAACAGCACCTTGAGTGCATCGACTTTTTTCACCACGTTGATCGGATCGAAGTCTTCGATCGACTCGAAGACCAGCTTGGCGCTAAGAGGGGAGTTGCCACCGCTGAGGGTGTTCTTGACGTTGACGGTAACGCTGGGCTTGATCGAATTGAGGACCTGGTTGAAGTTGTCGCTGTCGATCTCGACGAAGCGACGCTCATTGAGTTTTTCCGGGTTGGGCGTGGCGCCGGAAAGGTCGGCCAGAATGCCCATGACCAGCGGCAGTTCCTTTTTCTCGATGGCGTTGCCGATTTCGACGTCGTAAGTGATCTGCACACGAGGCGGACGAACCCGGCCCAGCTTGTGCTGAATACTCTCTTCCATAGTGGCTGACTCCGATGCAGAAGGCGGGCGCAATGCAACGGTTTCCCACTGATCGCATTCCCTTGCTTAGACCGCGGAGCGGACACACTCGCGTTGGAGGATCCTGTTTTCCGCAATCACCTCAATTCGTCGTGGTGGCGAATTGGCATGGATGCTATAACAGGCATCCGGAAATGCAAATAAAACTTTTCTTGGATCATTATGCGTCTTAAGAAGTTCAAGTTTTTCAGGATGACGGTGATACTTTTAGGCTTGGCCCATATGGCCGGCTGCGCCTATTTTGGATCCAGGGTAAGTGTCGACGGAGTTACCCTCGATGTTGCTTTGCGTGCAAATGATGACTCGCCCATCGCGGTCGACTTTATTGCAGTTAACGATAATGATTTGCTTGCAAAGTTATCGGGACTTACAGCAAAACAATGGTTTGCAACGCGCGATCAATATCAGCGCGACTTTCGTCAATATCTTTATGTCTGGGGCCTGGAACTGGTGCCGGGACAGTTGATTGAATCCTCGACCTTCCCGCTGGACGGAAAACCCTCGGTAGGGCTCGTGGCCTTTGCCAATTACCAGAGCCCGGGCGCCCATCGCCTGCGCCTGGAAGACCAGCGCAGCATCCGCTTGAAATTCGATGCGCGCGAGATGACCCTGCTCGACCAGAACCTGCGCTGAGCGCGGGCACGTTTGCACAGATGCCAAATACAGGATGTCAAGGGAACCTATGAGCGTGCGACCTGATGTGGTCTGCTGGTACGAAGGCATGCAACTGCTGCCCCAGCATTTTCAGTTGCAAGGACTGCGGGCCGAGGCCATTGCCGCGCACCTGGCCAGGGCCGCCAACCCCTGGTATTGGGGCGTGACCCAACTGTCCTGGGAGCAGCCGGCGCTGGTCGCCGGCAAGCTGCGCATCCTCGGCCTGGAGGCTACGTTGCCCGACGGCATGCCGATCAGTATCGAACCGGGGGAGGGCGGCCTGCCCGAGTTCGACCTGGTCGAGGTGATCGCCGCCGCGCCCGATGCCAGTGTCACCCTTTACCTCGCCGTCAGCCCGATCTGGCAGGGCCAGCGCCTGCGTCCGCTGGACGGTCGCTGGCGGTCGGCGCTCAGCGAGCCGGTACCCAACCTCGACAACAACCTCGATGACGAGCCCGTCCAGGTCTGGATACCGCACCCGCGCCTGGTGACCGATGCCAGCAAGGCCGACACCGTGTGCCTGCCGTTGCTGCGGATCAGCAAGGCCGATGGCGGCTACAAGGTAATGGATGATTTCATTGCACCGACGCCGCGCATCCTGCCCGAATCGCCCCTGGGCCAGCGGGTCTTCCAGCTCTGCGCGATGATCCGCGAGAAATGCGTCTTCCTCGGCAAGCGCCTGCAGGCGCTGCAAGGGGATGCCGCTAGTGCCGAGGAACTGCGCCGGCAATCGGCAGCCCTGTGGGCGCGCCTGCCGGAAGTCGAAGGCCTGCTCAACAGCCGCATCGCCACGCCCCAGGGCCTGCACGGGCTGTTGCTGGGCATGGCCGGCAGTTGGTCGGTGCTCGATCCGGCCAGGGGCGTTCCGGCCTTTGCGCCGCTGGATTTTCTTGACCTGTACCGCGGCTACGACGAGGTGCTGCGCTGGATGGAGCAGGTACTGGGCAAGCTGCGCCTGGGCTATCGCAGCCATCTGTTTAAACAGATGGGCAATGTCTACGAGATCAGCCTGCCATCGTCGGCGGCCAGCCAGACCCTGGTCATCGGCCTGCGCATGCCGGCCGGAACGCCCGAGGAGGGTGCCCGCCTGTGGCTGGGGCGGACCATCATCGCCTCTGCCGCACAGGTGCCCGAACTGGCGCGCCAGCGCCGCCCGGGCCTGGCGCACAACCCGATGAGCCGCAAGGATCAGGTGGCCTACGGGGTCGGCGACGATACCCGCCTGTTCGTGATCGAGGCCGGTGGCCCGGGTTTCGACCCGCACCAGCCGTTGCAGATCGTGTCCACCGGCTCGGGTGAAGCCTTCCGGCCTTGGCAGATCGTACTGCTGATCGACGACGACCACGAAGAACAAGACGCCTGACACGGTAGGGAAGCCTATGCCAGAAGGGATTGCCGTTTCGCGTTATCGCGGCGTGCAGGATGCGCCCCTGACCAGTGCCTTTCACCAGGCCTGGCAGGACTGGGCGCAAGCCTGGGACGAACTGGACAAGCGCGGCCAGGACCTCGACAAGCTCGTCGACCAGGTGGTCGAGCTCTCCACCGGCGCCACCCGCCGCCTCTGGCGTACGGCCTTTGCCAGCGTCGGCGATTCGGCGCCCTTGCAGGTCAAGTCGATGGTCTACGCCTTCGTCGCCCTGGTCGACGAGACCCTGCTGTTCGCCGACTGGCCCGGCCAGCCGGTGTGGCAGGAGCGCCCCCTGGAGTTGCGCCTGTACAGCAGCCGCCAGGCCGGCGATCGCCTGCCGGTGGAGATCAAGCGCCTGCTCGATGAGCAGGCACCGACCAGCCAGGACCTGGGCAATGTGTACCTGTTGTGCCTGATCCTCGGTTTCCATGGCCGCCTGCGCGGACCGGGCGGCGAAGCGCTGCACGCCAAATGGCGGCATGCGCTGTACAACTTCACCCGCCAGCGTGATCCGGACTACACCAACGTCAGTGCTTTGCTGGCAGAGCCGGCCATTGTCCGGCCACAGCAGCTTGCGCCGCGTGAAACCATGGGCGACGGGGTGCGCCTGGGCCTGCTGATCCTTGGCGTGACCTTGCTGCTGGTCGCAGTCGGCCACCTGTTCTGGCGCGATATCGGCCAGGAACTGTCGCCGGTGCTGCACCTGGCCGTGCCCCACCAGGTCCAGGAGCCGATTTCATGAGCCTGTCCGTCGTGGCCTGGGTGATTGGCATCCTGGTCGTCCTGCTGCTGGTGGTGCTGCTGGTGCTATGGCTACGCAGCCGCAATGGCGCGACGGTGCGCAGCTTTTACCTGGCCGTGCGTCAGATGGAACACGAACAGGGGGTCAGCGACCGCTACCAGGCACCCTGGCTGCTGATGCTTGGCGACGAGGTCGAAGGCAAGCGCCTGTGCGCCGACTGGAACCTCAATCCGGTGGACAAACCGGCCTGGTTCGGTCGCTGGTGGGCGGACCCCAGCGGCGCTGTACTGGTGGTGCCGCAGGCGCTGTTCATGCCCGGCGAGGGCATGAAGCAGGCCGGCGGCTGGTGGAACCTGATTGGCCTGCTATTGCGCCTGCGCTCGCGCCGCCCGCTGGACGGCGTGATCTGGACCATCGCCGCCGCCGACCTGCTCGACGCCGACCGCGCCGCGACCCTGGGCCTCGACGCACGCCGGCGCTTCATCGACCTGCTGCAACGCCTGGGTACCAGCCTGCCGGTCTATGTGCTGGTCACCGGGATGGACGAGGTGCCGGGCTTCCAGGAACTGGCCCGGGCCTTGCCGGAGCAGGCACGCAAGCAGGCGCTCGGCTGGTCTTCGCCGTATCCGGCGGAGGCGGCCTGGCAATCGCAGTGGACCGACGACGCGGTGGATGGCATCAGCCATGCGCTGTCCGAGGCGATCGTGCAAATGGGGACCCTGTCCGGGCAACTGAGCAACGAACTGGACACCCTGCCGCAGCGTTTCGAGGGCATGCGACGCAACCTGCAGATGCTGCTGTGGCCGGTGTTCCAGGGCAACACCCACGGCGAGGCGCCGGCGCTGCGCGGCCTGTACTTCACCGGCACCCAGGCGATGCCGGGCGAGGCCGGGGCATTGACTGCGCTGGACCAGCTGCGGGTGCAGAACGTCTTCGCCCACGGCCTTTGGCAGCAGCGCATCAACGCCGAGCGCGGCCTGGCCCGGCCGATTCCGCGGCTGTTGCAACTGCGCCAGCGCTGGCAGCGGATCGTCGCGGTGAGCGCGGCGGTGGTCGGGGTGCTCTGGGCCATCGGCATGATCTGGGTGTGGCGCGATTCGCTGCGCGATGCCGGCGAATTGTCGCGGCTGTTGCAGAACGCACAGAACGACTACGTCGCGATCCCTGACGACAGTCATCGCCAGGAACTGACCCGGCACAACGTGCAGAGTTTCTGGAATGTGCTGGAGCGTGCGCCACGCTGGCACTTCACCTCGCTGGCCTATCCGACCTCCTGGTTCTCGTCGCTGGACCAGGACATGGACCGGGTGCTGCAGCGCACCGCCATGACCCATATGCAGCAGCCGATCCACGACCTGCTGCAGGCTGAGCTGCGTGATGTACTGGCCATCGCCGAGGCCACCCGGCGTACGGCTGCGCCCCAGGGCGGTGATCCGGCGCAATGGCCGAGCTACCTCAAGGCGCGCGAACTGGTGCACAAGGTGCTGCGCCTGGAGCAGGCGGCCAGCCTCTATGGCCAGGCCCAGGCCAACCAGAAGACCCCGCTCGACCAGTTGATCCCGCTGAGCAACCAGGTCCTGGACATGAACCTGAACGCCGGGACCCTGCCCAACGAGCGCTACTACAACCGCCTGCTGGTCAACCAGGGCATCAGCCCGCTCAAGCCCCTGGACCTGTCGCTGTACCGCAGCACCATCCAGGGCAACTTCAACCAGTTGATGGGCAACTGGCTGGGGCACTATTTCCGCACCGATGGCTATGTCGTTTCCGCCGGCTACCTCAAGCTCTACCTTGACCGCCTGGAAAACGGTGCCGGGCAGACCCTGCGCGAGCTGGAACATGTGGATGCGCTGATCGAAGACCTGCAGTCGGCCATCGACCTGACCAACTCCACCTGGAGCCGCGGCAAGGGCCAGGACCTGGTGGCAGGCTACGGGGAACTGCTGGAAAAGATCCGCCAAAGCAAGCTGCTGGGCCCGGCCATCGCCGACGAGACCGAGCGCCAGGCCGAGCAGATGCAATACGCCTTCAAGGAACAGTGGATCGCCCAGGGCTCGTCGAGCCGCAACCTGCTGGTGCAGAACGCTGCCGGGCAACTGGCCTTGCAGGACCGGATCGTCCATCTGCAAAGCGCGATCAACCTCTTGCTCAAGCGTGACTTCGTCGCCCGGGCCCTGCGCGAGGATGCGCTGGGCGAGGCGACGCCGCTGAGCCATGTGGACGGCGAGGGCCTGCGCCTGGCGCAGAGCTATGCCGACAGCTATCGGCAGTATGCCCACGAGTCGCTGGCGGGCATTCCTCCGGTGTACCGCAATGCCTTGCTGAAAACGGCCGAAACGGTGGCGGGCGATGCCATGTGGGCCAGCCTCGGCCGACAGACCGTGGACAGCGAGCTGCCCCGCGCCGCGACCTTCCAGGTGCGCACCGACCAGGCCCTGGCCGTGCACGGTGCGTTTATCCAGTTGCAGCGCCCGGACCTGGCCAGCGGCCTGCAAAGCGCCTTGAACCGCAGCGCCCTGGCCGATGTGTCCCTGGCCATCGAGGAGGTCTACCAGCAGCCGCTGTTCCGTGACTACAGCGCCATCAACCAGTGGGACGGCACCAAGGACCTGGGCCTGCGCCTGTTCCGTGCAGTGGATTCCCAGGACCTGAAGGGCAGCCTGGAGCAACAGTTCGCCGTGATCACCGCGATCACCGAACAGGCGGCGCCGGCCAAGGACTGGCTGATGACCCAGTTGCCGAGCCTCAACCTCGGCGAGGCGGAGCTGGTCAGCCGTTTCAATTCCCTTAGCGAGGAGATGGTCAAGTACAAGGCCCAGAACCCGTCCAGCTCGCCAGCCCTGATCACCCAACTGATCGTGCGCGACTTCAACGACATGGACCAGGGCAGTTGCGCCAAGATCCTCGGCTCGGCCCTCGCGCCCCATGCTTCCGGGCAACTCACCCAGCACTGGAATGCCCTGCAGCGCACCGCCCTGCAGCGTTGCCAGTACCTCCAGCGGCAGAGCGTGGCCGGCGCCTGGAACGAACTGGCCGGCTATTTCAATCAATACCTGGCCGGGCGCTTCCCCTTTGCCAGCGACCGCCATGCGCCAGACGCGGACCCTGCACGGGTGCAGTATTTCCTCACCCTGATCGACAACCGCCTGCCACAGGCGCGGGACGGTCTCGGCCTGCTGACGGTCCGCGATCGCGCGGCGGCCGGCGAATTCCTCGACCGGATCGCACTGGCCCGCCCCTGGCTCGGGGCGATCCTCATGCGCGACAAGGCCGGCCTGTCCGGGATCGACATGGAAGTGACCTGGCGTACCGACCGCGACAGCGAACGCGGCGCCGACCAGGTCATCGCCTGGACCCTGGCTGCCGGCAATCGTGAAATCGTCTGGCCGGGGATGAGCAGGTGTTGCACTGGAGCCTCGGCCAGACCCTCGATCTGCGCTTGCGCTGGGCCCGCGACGGCACCCAGCGGCCGGTCAACGACCCGGTGCAGCAGCAACTCCACGTCAACGGCCTGGAAGCCGAATGGCAGTACCAGGGGCCCTGGGCGCTGCTGCGCATGATGGCAGCCCACGGTTCCACGCTGCGCCAGCCGAATGTCGACTACACCGAATTCCCCCTGAGCCTGGAAGTGCCGGTGCACGCCCAGCCCGAGGAAGACAACCAGACGCGGATGTTCCTGCGCCTGTCGCTGATGAGCCAGGGGGGCAAGGCGCCGCTGTCCATTCATCCGCTACCGGTCCAGGCGCCGTCATCCCCCCTCGGCTACGCCTCGCGTGCCGTGGTCGATTCAGGAGATCTACCATGACTACCCCCGGCTTCTCCGCGCGGGTCAGCCAGCTGCTCGAACCCGTTTCCGCGAACCTGCCCTGTGGTACCGACCTGCACTACGAGGCGGTGTTCGACCGCATCAAGGAACTGCGCCGCGAAGATGACACCAGCCTGCCCACGGGCGTGTGGTCGACCACCGAGGTCAAGCGTGCCGACTGGGAAAAGGTCGAAGTGATCGCCAGCGATGTAATGAAGACGCGCAGCAAGGACCTGATGATCGCGGCCTGGCTCGGCGAGGCCTGGCTGCACCGTGAGGGGCTCAAGGGTATGGTCGATGCCCTGGCGCTGATCGGTGGCCTGTGCGAGTGCTACCCCGGCGATCTGCATCCGCAACTGGACGACGATGACCCTGGTCGCCGCGCCGCGCCGCTGCTCTGGATGGCGCGGCGCTATGACGAGGTGATCCATACCCGGATGCCATTGTTTCCCCAGGTATCCGCGGAGATCGGCGTCTTCAACCTGTACAGCTGGCAGCAGATGAAGCAACGCCAGGTGCAGATCAACGACAGCAAGCCGGCCAAGGTCGCTGCCGAAGCGGCCCAGGCATTGCAGAACAAGGTCAACGACGAGGTTCGGCGAACGCCGGTCGCCTGGTGGCTTGAAGGGGTCAAGGCGGTGGAAACCACCAAGGCGCAACTGTTGCTGCTCGATGGCTGGTGCGATCGCAACCTGGGCGGCGAGGGGCCTTCGTTCGTGCGCTTGCGCAAGCAACTGGACAACCTGGAAAACCTGCTGCGTGAATTCCTCGCGCTGCACCCGCCGCAATTGCTGTCGCCCGAGCCCGAAGCCACGCAACCCGAACCGGAGAAACCCCGCGCGATGGACCTGTCTGCCGCAATCGAACCCGCGCGCCGTTCGCCGAGCCGCGCACCCGTGAGGAAGCCTACCGGCAACTGCTGGTGATCGCCGACTACCTGGCCCGTACCGAGCCGCACAGCCCGGTGCCGTACCTGATCCGTCGCGGCGTGGAATGGGGCAACAAGCCGCTGCGCGAACTGCTGGGCGAACTTATCAATTCGGATGCCGAAGCGCGGCGGTTGTGGACCTTGCTGGGGGTTCTTTAACACAGCGACGACGCGGTCCCTGGTTGCGATGTGGCCCCTGTGGGAGGGCTGATATGCTGTGCCCTTTTTCCAGCAAGGACCTCTCATGAGCGCCACCACCCCCGACGGCCTGCCGGTCTACCGCCTTGTCACCGGCAAGGACGATTCCGCCTTCTGCAAACGCATTTCCGAACTGCTCGCCCAAGGCTACCAACTGCATGGTTCGCCAACCCTGACCTACGACCCGCAGCAGCAAAGCGTGATCGCCGGCCAGGCGGTGATCTGGGCCGGTCGCAAGCTCAGCGACTGAAGATCCGCTGCACCCCCAGCGTGACCAGCGCTGCGCCCGCGAACCCGTTGATCCAGCGCTCGACCCGCAGGTACAGCCCGCGCAGCCGGGAGGTGCCGAACACCATGCCCAGCCCCACATGCCAGGCGAACGACAGCACGCCGATCAGCACCACGGTGACCAGGTAGAACCAGAGCGGCGGATGGGCCGGGAAGATCGCGGCGAAGGCACTGGTCCAGAACGCTGCGCCCTTGGGGTTGGTCACGCAGGTCAGCAGGCCGGTGCGAAAGGCCGCCAGGCGCGAACCGTCCAGCTGCAACTGGTCGATGACGGTGCTGCGTGGCACCGGGTGCAAGGCCGACCAGAGCAGGCGGCCGCCATACCAGACCAGGTAGGTCGCGCCGAGCAGGCGTACCGCCGATGACAGCCAGGGATGTTGCGACAGGAGGGTCGCCAGCCCGGCGATCGAGAGGATGACCCAGAACACTGAGCCGGTGCCGATGCCGAAGGCCACATAGCGGGCGTCGCGATGGCGCTGGTTCAGGGCCATCTGGCTGAGGATGAAGAAATTCGGTCCGGGGCTGGCCAGGACGGCCAGGTAGATGCCGGTGATCAGCAGCAGGGAATAGAGGTAGGTCATGGTCGCGGCCGGGCAAGGGGAGTGACCTCGATGGTGCACCAACTCCCCTTGCTTTGTCAGTTCCGGCCTATCGCTGGCAAGCTCCCACAGTGTCATGCGCTGCTCATGAGGCTTGTATCAATTCCATCCATACCGCCGCGCAAACCATCCCTTCATCGCCTGCACCACGCCCACATAGCCCACCAGGATGGCCAGCAGGAACGGGAAGTAGGTCCACGGCAGCGCCTGCAACTTGAAGTACCCGGCCAGTGGCGACATCGGCAGCAACAGGCCGATGGCGACGATCGCCACGGTCATCGCCAGCAGCGGCCAGGCCGCCCGGCTTTGCACGAAGGGCAGCTTGCGGGTGCGGATCAGGTGCACCACCAGGGTCTGCGACAGTAGCCCTTCGACGAACCAGCCGGACTGGAACAGGGTCTGGTGATCCGGCGTGTCGGCGGCGAAGACGAACCACATCAGCGCATAGGTGAGGATGTCGAAGATCGAGCTCAGCGGGCCGAAGAACAGCATGAAGCGCCCGATGTCCTCGGCCTGCCAGCGCTGCGGGCTACGCAGTTGCTCGGCATCGACATGGTCGAACGGGATTGCGGTCTGCGACACGTCGTACAGCAGGTTCTGCACCAGCAGGTGCAGCGGCAGCATCGGCAGGAAGGGCAGGAAGGCACTGGCCACCAGTACGCTGAAGACGTTGCCGAAGTTGGAACTGGCGGTCATCTTGATGTACTTGAGCATGTTGGCGAAGGTCTTGCGCCCTTCGACCACGCCTTCTTCGAGCACCATCAGGCTCTTTTCCAGAAGGATGATGTCCGCCGCTTCCTTGGCGATATCCACCGCCGAGTCCACCGAGATGCCTACATCCGCCGCACGCAGGGCCGGGGCGTCGTTGATGCCGTCGCCCATGAAACCGACCACATGCCCGCGCTGGCGCAGCAGGCGCACGATGCGCTCCTTGTGCGCCGGGGTGAGGCGGGCGAACAGGTTGCACTCGGCGGCGCGTTCACCCAGTTGCCGATCGCTCAGGGCATCGATCTCGCCGCCCAGCAGCAGGCCTTCAGCGGCAGGCCCACGTCATGGCAGACCCGGCGGGTGACGCGCTCGTTGTCGCCGGTCAGCACCTTGACCTCGACTCCCTGTTCGGCCAGCACCTTCAGGGCCGCCGCCGTGCTGTCCCGTGGCGGGTCGAGGAAGGCGATATAACCGGTCAGCAGCAGGTCGCTTTCATCGGCCACCCGATACTGCTCGCGAGCGCCCGGCAACTGGCGTACCGCTACCGCGACCACCCGCAGGCCATCGTCGTTGAGGCTGGCGGTGTGCTGGCGGATGCGCGCCAGCAGGGCGGCGTCCAGGGGCACTTCATCGCTGCCGATGCGCACCCGGGTGCACACCTCGAGCACTTCTTCCAGCGCACCCTTGCACACCAGGCGGTGGCCGTTGTCCTGCTCGCCGACCACCACCGACATGCGCCGGCGCTGGAAGTCGAAAGGGATTTCGTCGACCTTGGCGAAACGCTCACCGAGGCGCGCCATGCGTCCGGCATCGGCGTGTTCCAGCACGGCGACATCCAGCAGGTTCTTCAGGCCGGTCTGGTAGTGGCTGTTGAGCCAGGCATCGTCGAGCACCGCGTCACAGGGGGTGCCGAACACATCGGTATGGCGTTCGAGGACGATGCGGTCCTGGGTCAGGGTGCCGGTCTTGTCGGTGCACAGTACATCCATGGCGCCGAAGTTCTGGATGGCGTCCAGGCGCTTGACGATGACTTTCTTGCGCGACAGCACCACCGCGCCCTTGGCCAGGGTCGAGGTAACGATCATCGGCAGCATTTCCGGGGTCAGGCCGACGGCGATGGACAGAGCGAACAGCGAAGCTTCCAGCCAGTCACCCTTGGTGAAGCCGTTGATCAGCAGTACCAGCGGCGCCATCACCAGCATGAAGCGGATCAGCAGCCAGCTGACCTTGTTCACCCCTTGCTGGAAGGCGGTGGGCTCGCGGTCGCTGGCCAGGACCCGTTCGGCGAGGTTGCCGAACCAGGTGTGCTCGCCGGTGCCGACCACCAGCGCGCGGGCGCTGCCGCTGACCACGTTGGTGCCCATGAAGCACAGGTTGTCGAGCTCCAGCGGGCTGCCGGCGGCGCCATGACGGGGCAGGGCGAATTTCTCCACCGGCAGGGACTCGCCAGTGAGCGCCGCCTGGCTGACGAACAGGTCCTTGGCTTCCAGCACCCGCAGGTCGGCGGGGATCATGTCGCCGGCGCTGAGCAGCACCAGGTCACCGGGCACCAGGTCGCGGAAGGCAATTTCCACCGCTCCGCGCCGGTCGGCCCCGGGCACCCCGGGCCGCAACACGCTGGCGGTATTCGCCACCAGGCTTTTCAGACGCTCGGCGGCGTGGTTCGAGCGCGACTCCTGGACGAAGCGCAGCAGGGTGGAGATCAGCACCATGCTGCCGATCACGGTAGCGGCCTTGAGGTCCTCGGTCAGCCAGGAAACCAAGGCCAGCAGGGTCAGCAGCAGGTTGAACGGGTTGCGGTAGCACCACCACAGGTGGCGCAGGGGCGAGACCGGTTTTTCCTGGCCCACCAGGTTGGCCCCGGCCCGCGCGCGAATGGCTTCGACGCGAGCCTCGTCGAGCCCTTCGGCACGGCTGCCGAAGCGCTGGAAGAGGGCGTCGTTATCCAGTTTGGCGACCAGGGTGAGCTGGCGCACGAAGTCTGCAGGCAGGTGACTGCGGGCGCTGCCGCCACGCAGTGATTCAAGGATCGCCTGGCGGCGCAGGTGCCGGCTCAGGCCGTGGTCGAAGAAGGCCAGCAGGCGCTGGCCGAAGCGTTTGAACAGCATGATCTACTCCCGGGTGGTTGCCGCGCGGGCCGCCACCAGTAGGGCTTGTGCAGCGCAGGGACTGCGCTGCCGTCGGGTCAGGCCGGACGGCAGCGCGAAAGGCGATCGCTAGCTGCCGTCCAGCCCGGTTCTGGGTGTCACGGGACTGGGGTCGGGATTCATGGCCGGGCTCCGGATGCTCCTCTCGGGTTGATGTTCAGCGGCTTCAATCGGCCGCCAGTTCGAAGACTTGCCAGCGGACCGAGCTGACGCCTTTTTCCAGGCTGATACGGCTGACCAGGCGCTCCAGCTGGCTGGTAGCGTCGTGATTGCCGAGCAGTTCGGCGCGCACCTCCAGTTTTGCCGGGTTGGCCTGGTCCTCGCTGTGCAGCGATTGCAGGCGCAGGCTGGCTCCGTCGAAGCTGTGCAGCATCAGGCTGCGCACCTGGATTTCATCCTCGGCGCGGCAGACGATTTCCACGACATAGTGCTGGCCCGATTCGGTGGGCGGCACCACGTCCTGATGGTTCAGGCGCTGGGCGATATCGCGCAGCAGGATATTGGCGCAGAGCACCACCATGGCGCCCAGTGCGGCTTCCAGCAGCAGGCCCATGCTGCACAGCACGCCGATGGCGGCGGTGCACCAGAGGGTGGCGGCGGTGTTCAGGCCGCGGACGTTGAGGCCGTCGCGCATGATCACGCCACCGCCAAGGAAGCCGATGCCGGAGACCACGTAGGCGGCGATGCGCGAGGCGTCGCTGGCCAGGCCCGGGACGCTCTGGGTCATCAGCACGAACAGGCAGGCGCCGGTGCTGACCAGGGCGTTGGTGCGCAGGCCGGTGAGGCGCTGGCGCAGTTGCCGTTCGGCGCCGATCAGGGCACCGAGGACGAGCGCTGCGGCGGCGCGCAGCAGAAAGATTTTCCAATCCATGATTCACCTCCGTTTCTCTACGGATAGAGTCCGGTGTTGACGCCGGCTGCAAGCCGGCGCGAATGCGCGTTATGGATGGCGAAAGGTCGTGGCGTCACCGAGCCGCGCGAACGCTGCCGGGCAATGTCGGAAGGGAGAATGAGGATGCGTCATCCCGGACGGGATGCGGATCGCCACTGTCCGCTGTGATCAGCGAGACAGTGGCAGGGAAAGTGCTGCCGGACGTGCTCGCTGTTCAGACCTGTCGCAATCGACTGGGACAACTGTCCAAGGCAGGACTCCTATGGGGGTTGAAATTGCGGCGCACCTTACTCGCGCAGGAGAGGCGGGTCAAGCGCTTCGCTTGGGGTTTCTACAAGGTCAGTGCAGGAGCGCCAGGATCGCCGTGGGCTGCGGGCTGGATGAAAGATTCGACATCTTTCTTTTCAGTACCGGCCTCATCGCTGGCAAGCCAGCTCCTACAGGTATTGCGTGCGCCGCCGAACCTGTGGGAGCTGGCTTGCCAGCGATGAGGCCGGTACTGACAACTCAGTCCTTGCTGCCCGGCATGTGCTGCTCGAACGCGTAGTCCATGGGCTCGAAGCGCTCGCTGCTATCCATGCTCACATTGCGCATCGGTGCGGTCTGCAGGTGGGTGGCGTAGAGCGGTTCGGCGCAATAGTTGATGAGGACCGAGCGGCGCCGTGCGCCCGACGTGTTGAGGCTGGCGCCATGGACCAGGTCGACATCGAACACCAGGATATCCCCGGCCCTGCCGGATACCTGCACCACGCCGGTTTCATCGTCGAAGTCGAACGGCGTTTCCCCGGCTCGAAGCGATGGGTGCCGGGGACCAGGCGGGTCGCGCCGTTATCCGGGCCGAAGTCGTCGAAGTAGGCCATGGCCGTTACCGTGTCCCCCGGTCGGTGTCCCCACATATCCCGGTGCAGGCGCTGATGGCCACCGCCGGCGAGGGGTTCGCGCCCCTCGACATGGGAGAGGAAGAAGGGTTCGTCGATGATCGTTCCCGTGGCCGCCAACAGTAAGGGCAGGCGGCACAGGTCCTGGATCCGCGGATGGCTGTCGAGCAGCGAGTGGCGCCAGTCGCGGCCACGGGGTACCGGCCATTCATGCGAGGCGCGGGCACCGGCGTCGAAGGCAGCGCGCAGGTCATCCAGCCAGGCCTCGGGGATCGCCTGGCGCAGCAGCAGATAGCCGTCTCGGCGCAGTTGCTCACGGGGTGTCATGGTGATCAGTGGTCCTTGTTCTCGTTAGCTGATTTCCAGTCCGGTGACCCAGCCGCTTACCTGTTGGCCTGCGCTCGGATAGCTGGCGATCAAGGCGATCACGCTGAACAGGCTCATCCTTCTCAAGGGCAGAAGCTTCAATTGCCAATGAGGTGCCTGTCCGCGCAGGGTTCTTTCCATGAAGTTGAGCATTCGGGTAGCCGGTGTTCCGTTGGCCATTGGAAACTGGCTGCTGAACGCAGGTTTCGGCAAAGTCCATAGTCGGTAGCCAATGACCGGGCTAAGCACTGTCAGCCATAGCATGGACACAATCGTAAGTATGAATTTTTGCGTCGCGGCCATTGCCCGGAGTGTCCCGAATGCCTTCAGGGGTTGGCCGTTCTTGCGCTCGACGGCCCTTTTTTTGTACCGCTTCTTCGCCCATCTCCTCATTCCGATCGCCCCACCTTTAAACGAAGGTTCGAAGAACTCGAGGAGTTTCCAACTGGTCCAGAACTGCAGTTGCTTCACTTCTGGCGTGTTTCGATAAGGCAAAGGCGCAAGCAGCCAGGTTTCCAATACCAGCCGCTGGTTGATGGCCTGTGCCAGCAACGCATGGCGATGCCGGATCACCGCGTTGCTCAGTGAGCGGATGAACCGGACGTTCAGAGCGGGGATTGTCCTTTGGGTGATATGGATGGCCAGGCGGTCATCTCTGTCCCAGCTCAATCCGAGCCTTTTGTCCAGGCCGACGGTCAAGCCTTGCGATCCTGCTAGTGAGCCCAACAGGTAAGCAAGGCCGAAGAGAGCCAGCACGCTCGCGTAGCTCCATGATGGGCTGGTTCCAAAGACAAGATCAAAGCCCAGCACGAGCGCTTCGGCCAGTGAGAACAACATCAATGCGATGGAGACCCCTTTTACCAAGGTGTAACGGTGAAGACGGAACAGCTGACGGTAGACCTTGTTTCTGAAAAACAGGGGGCGTTTTGCTCTGGCTTTTGCGCCGGGCGGGTGGATTTCCCTGAGCATGGCGATCCAGAAAATCAGACACAAAGTGCCTGTGGCGGCCAGCGCCGTGATTTCGCCCAGGGAAAGGTCTTTGCAAAAAAAACTCACGGCGTTGTTCTCTAGGTCATAACTGGAAAGCAGGATTGGATACCGCGTGGTTCCTCCTGGCATGGTCGCCATTTAGCGGCTTGCGACTTTCGCGGGATCACCTTGCAACCACCATTCATCGCGCTTGCCCGCCAGGAGCGACTCCAGCACCGAGACGCCCTTTTCCCGGAGCGAGATCCGCTCGCGCTGCAGTACGTCATCCAGCAAGCCGAGCAGGTTGCGCGTCTGCGAGACCGATTTGGGCGTGTTGGTTTCGCTGCTCAGCACGCCATCGACATAGCTGCGCACCCGCTCGTTCTGGCTGGCCTGCTGGGTCGCGCTGGCCTCCACCAGCCGGTTGTCCTTGTTGAAGCCCAGGCGCGTGCTGCTTTTCGCTTCGTCGGTGATCTCGTGATAGCTGTAGTTCTGCGACTTGTAGTCCTTGCTCAGGGCCAGCGGCACTTGCGGGTTGGCCCCGACATGCCAGGCGGCGTCGAGGCTCGACTGCTGGTCCTGCTGGATCGAGCGGCTGGACAGGGCCTTGCCCTGGGCTGTGGTGCTTTGCGAAACGCGATAGTCGAAGCGGTCGGTTTCCCCGGGCAGCAACGGGTTGACCGACTTCGCCGGCTGGCCGATCGAGGCACTGAAGTCGGCAAGGCCGCTGAGCAGTAGCCGATCGTTTCGTCCCTGGGGCGAAACGGCCTCTTTGGCGAGCCTGCCATCGTCCACGCGGTTGAGCTGGACGAAAGCGTCCTTGAACAGATTCATCAGGTCCTTGTCGCCGTTGCCGCGCTTTTGCGCTGCGTCGAACTGCTGCAGATAGTTGTCGATCGCGGCCTGACGCTGGCCGGCGTTGCCCAGCAGGCTGCTGTCGCGGGTGTCCAGATCGAGCCTGATGTTCCCCGACGGCCCTTGCAGGCTCAGGTTGCGTGCCTTGTCATCGAGACTCAGGTCGAACACCTGCGGCTCGCCGCTGGCGGTTCGCAGGCTGGCATTCATCTGCAAGGACTTGAACAGGTTCGAATCGAAGCTGACCAGGCCGTCCAGCTTGAGGCTTGGCGGTTCCTGGGCCAGGCCGTCGATGGCGGCCTGGAAACCCTCCGCCAGCGTTGCCAGGCCCTTGAGTTCGTAGGCATTGAGTTCACCGCCCTGGACCTCGGCGCTGACTGCGAGGCCGTTGTCGTCGCTGGCCAGGGACAGGGTAATGGTGGCGCCTGAAGCGGTGGTCAGGCTCAGGCTGATTGCATTGTCTGGCGCATGGCGCAAGCTGTCGCCGCGCAGCTTCACGGCTTCGGCGCCGGGTTCGGCGCCGGCAGCGTAGCGCAACGCCGATTGCGAAACGGACGTTCCACCCTTGAGGACCAGTTGCTCGACCAAGGCCGCCCCCACACCACGCACGCGTTCGCCCAGTGATGCCCCTTGTACCCCGGTCAGCAGGCTGAGGCTGAGCTTGTCGACGGCGTCCTGCTCCAGGGCATAGCTCGCGGTCGTGGCAGTACTGCGTGACGGGTAGGTGTAGCCATCGTTATCGTTGCGTGTCTGGCCCAGAGTGACATTGCCGCTGGTGGTAGCGGCGGGCGCTTGTACGCCGATGCTGGAGTCGGCTGCGCGCTGCGGCGCGGTGTAAACAGGCGAGATTCGCAATCCTGCGCTGATCGGGTTCATGAGTGGGCCCGTGATGTCCATAGTTGTCCAAGGGTTATCGGCGCTTGGGCGAGAAGCTTGAACGGCGCTCCACTTCAGCTGTGACACAATGCGCGCAGCCGCCCCGTCCTCGTCCAGGCCCGTCCATGAACAACAGCCAGTTGACCCTTATCTGTCACGCCCGCAGCGATGCCCAGCGCGTCGGCCGCTTCCACCTGGAGGAGGAGGGGGTGCTGGTACCGCTCGCCTCACCCGTCGCGCTCGACGGTCAGGCGCGCACGTTGGTCGCGCCGGAGTGGCGTACGCGACAGACTGCCGAGCTGCTGGGGCTCGCCGCGCAGCCCGAGCCAGCGCTGCGCGACTGCGATCTTGGGCGCTGGCAGGGCCTGTCGCTCAAGCGCCTGGCCCAAGACGAGCCCGATGCTCTGCAGCAATGGTTGCATGATCCCCAGGCCGCACCCCATGGCGGGGAGTCCGTGGCGCGGCTGTGCCAGCGGGTGGCGGACTGGCTGGAGGGCTGGACGGCCACCGGGCATTGGCAGGCCATTACCCACCCGATGGTGATTCGCGCGGCATTGATGCATGTGTTGCAATGCCCGCCGACGGCGTTCCAGCACATCGACGTGCTTGCGCTGTCGCGGCTCAGCCTCAGCCGCTACGACCGCTGGCGCCTGCGCATCGAGTGACGCGGCGGATCAGTCGAACACGCCACGCAGCGTCAGGGTGAAGTTGCGTGGCTCCCCGTAGTAGTTGCCGTACTCGGATGTCCCGACGCTTTCGTAATAGCGACGGTCGAACAGGTTGTTGCCCTTGAGCGCGACGGTCCAGTTCTGGTCCACCTTGTACTCCACCAGCGCGTCATATACCGCATAGCCCGCTTGGCTGAAGTCGTAGGCGCGGCTGTCGATGGCATTGCCTGCCGCATCGAGGCGATAGGCCTGGCCGGTCACGTAGGTCGGGCTCTGGGCAGTGATACCGCCGCCGACACGTACTGCCGATAGCGCGCCGGGCAGGGTATGGATGCTCCAGAGCTTGAACAGGTGCCTGGGCGTGATGGTGCTGTAGAGGGTTTCCTCGGTATCGTTCTGCACGCGGTTGTAGGTGTAGCCGGCAAGCACCTCCCAGCCCGGCGTGATTTCGCCGCTGGCCTCCAGGTCGAGGCCCTTGCTGACGATCCTGTCCTGGGCCAGGTAGCAGCAGGCGCCGCTGTAGCTGAAGGCTGGGTCGGGGTAGGCCGGGTCGATCGCGGCCTGATGCTCGCGGTGGTACGGAACAGCGCCGCGCTGACGTTCAGGGCGCCGCCGAGCAGCTCGCCCTTGATCCCGGTTTCGTAGGTCTTGCCGGTCATCGGCTCGATGGACGTCGCGGCGTCTTCCGGGCCCATCAGTTTTTGTGCCTGGGGTTTGAATACCTCGCTGTAGCTGATGTAGGCCGACCACTGATCGTCCAGGGCGTAGATCAGGCCGCCGAAGGGCACCAGGGTAGTCGGCTCGCGATCGAACACACGGTCCTGCAAGGCCCAGGGTCCGGTGCCGTCGCTGTTGCGCTTGCTGTAGGCCTGCTCGAACTTGTAGCGCTGGGCACGGGCGCCTGCCACCAGCTTGAGCGGGTCGCTCAATTGCAGGCGCAGGGTCGAGTAGACGCCGTATTGCTCACGGGTGTTCGGTGAGTAATCACGCCAGAAGGCATGGCTGGAGTCGTCACTGGGCAGCGGCGTGGCCGAAGGGTTCCACAGGTCGATCAGGCCGCCCTTGCCGACCATCCCGCCGGCGGCGCGCCAACGGCTGGTGACCTTCTGGTAGTCGGCACCGAGCAGCACCTCGTGGCGGCGGCCGAAGGCATCGAAGCCGCCGGACAGGTTGATATCGAACACCGACTGCTCACTCCAGCTCGACACGTAGCTGCCCCACCAGTACGGGCCGGTGTTGCTGGTTTCGTCCACCGAGCCATACGGAATCACGCCTTCGGTAGTGGAGCTGTTGTAGTTCCAGGTGTATGAGCTATTGAGCTTCCAGTCCTCGCTCAGGTAGTGATCGACCTTGGCGAACCACTCCTTGGTCGAACTGTCGCTCCAGGCCTGGCGAGTGGTGTACCAACTGTGTCGCGGCAGGTGTACGTCGCCGCCGGTGCTGTAGCGGGGCAGGCCGTCGCCGGTGCCGTTTTCCTTGACCTTGTCGTAACTGCCGCCGACGGTCAGCAACGTGTCCGCGCCGAGATCCGCTTCGAGGACGCCGTACAGCAAAGGCTTCTCGGTACTGCGGTTGTCCATGAAGTACTGGCGGTCGGTCCAGGCGGCCACCAGACGCCCGCGCACCGCGCCGTCGAACGCCAGGGGGCCGGTCAGGTCGACCTCGCTGCGGTAGTTGTCCCAGGAGCCGGCGGAGGTATCGAGCTTGAGCTGGTAGTGATCCAGCGGGCGCTTGCGCACCAGGTTGACGATGCCACCCGGGTCGCCGGTGCCGCCAAGCAGGCCGCTGGCGCCACGCAAGACCTCGACATGGTCATAGGCGGCCAGGTCGTAGAGGCGGTCGCTGTAGAAGGTACCGACGCCATTGCCGATATCCATCGGTGCGGCGCCGTCGATCTGCAGGTTATCGATGCCGAACCCGCGCGAGTAGAACTGTTTCGAGTGATAGGTGGCGCTGCGGGTGGTGATGCCCGGCGCCAGCTTCATGGCCTCGGGCAGGGTGGTCATGCGCTGGTCCTCGATGAGCTTGCTGGTAATGACCGAGACGCTTTGCGGGGTGTCCTTGAGACTGACCGGGGTCTTGGAGCCGATGCTGACCAGGCCGGTGGTATAGGACCCGGAGTTTTCCGTCATTTCGCCCATGCCCTGGCCGCTGATGGTAGTCGCGGCCAGTTGCAGGGCGTCGCTTTCGGGGCGCTTGACCAGGCGATAGCCGGGGCCGTCGGCAATGGCCTGCAGAGGGCTGGCGAGGAGAATCAGGGCCAGGCCGTCGGCAACCTTGTAGTCACCGCTCAGGCCGTCGCTGTGCAGGCCGGCGGTCAGCGCCGAATCCACGCCGATCATTATCCCGGCCTGCTGGCCGAAGGCGCCGAGGACGCTGTCCAGGCTGCCCGCGGGAATCCGGTAGTTGCGGCTTTGTTGCTGGGTCGCGGCCTCGGCGGCGAATGACGGCTGGCTGGCGCCCAGGGTAGCGCCGAGCAGGGCCAGGCGCAGGGCGAAGGCCAGTGGGGTAGGGCGTGAGAGCATGAAGACGATCCGTTGAGTGGGCAGGGGCACTGTTTTTCAGCGTTCTGCCTGTCTTGATGCGCGAACAGGAAAAAACTGCCAGGTATCGCGAATTATTTTTATTCGTAAGCGAGATTCAGGCGGGCAACACCGTGGTCCAGATACCCAGTACCCGCTCCACCTTGATCGGCAGCATGCGCGCCAGCAGCTCGAGGCTGGCCTGCGGGTTATCCAGCGAATACGAGCCCGATACTGGCAGTTCGGCAATCTCCGGCGCACACCGCAGTACTCCTCGGCGGTAGCGGTCGAGGTGGGCCAGGAGCAGGCCAAGGGGCATGCGCTCGGCGACCAGCAATCCGTCGCTCCAGGCCAGTTCGGCAGTTTGCACGGAGCGCGGGGGAGAAGCGCGCCCGGCCTTGAAGTTCAGCTGCTGTCCGGCACCAAGTGTCAGTCGATCGCCCTGGGCAAGTTCCAGCGCTGCACTGCCAGTGAAGACCTGCAGCTGGCTGCCGGGCGTTCGCGGCAGGTCCAGGGCGATCACCAGCTTGCTGGACGCCCCGGGCGTGACCCAGCCATCCCGGGTGCGAACGCGCCAATGGGGCTGAGGGCCAGTTTTGATCAGCAGGCGGCCCAGCTCCAGGCTCAGGTCGGTGGCGTGCCGGTCCACCGCGCTGCGCGTATCGAGTTGCAACTCGACCCCGCCGGCCAGTTGCAGGCGCTCGCGCTGGCCGGTACCGGTGCGGTAGTCGCTGAACAGTTCCGGCACCAGGCCGGTTTCTCGCACCCCGATGCCTGCGGCGCCGAGCACCGCCAGGCCGGCAATGCCCTTGAGCAGCGTACGTCGCGAGCTGCCGCTGCGCGCTTGCAGAAGGCTGCGGGCTTTGGCCGGCGGCAGGTTACGGGTGGTCTGGCGCAGGTCCTGGTTCAAGCTGGCCAGACGCTGCCAGGCCAGTTCATGGTCTGCGCTCTGTGCACGCCAGGCGTCGCATGCCCGCTGATCGGCCGCGCTGCTGACCCCGGATTGCAGCAGCACCATCCAGTGCAGTGCCTGCTCAAGCACTTGCTCGTCGATGCTCTGGCGCTGCAATGGCTGTAACGGCCTCACAGCTCGTAGACCGCGGCGTAGCAGGTGCGATAGGCCTTGAGCATGGCCTTCTGCACCACATTGACGCTGATCCCCAGCGCTTCGGCGATCTGCGGGTAGGTCAGGCCATCCAGTTGCGATAGCAGGAAGATTTCCCGCACTCGCGCGCCCAGCCCGTCGAGCACCCGACCGACCGCGTCGAGCGCCTCGAGGACCAGCAGGCGGGTCTCTGCCGAGGGCATTTCCTGCGGATCAAGGGTTGCCAGGGACGCCAGGTAGGCGTTTTCCAGTGCGCGCCGGCGGAAGAGTTCGGCGCACAGGCGGCTGGCCACGGTGGCCAGGTAGGCGCGGGGTTCGCGCAAGCCGGGTAGTGCGCCCTGGCGCATCAGGCGGACGAAGGTGTCCTGCGCCAGGTCCTGCGCCTGCTGATGGTTGCCCAGCTTGCGCCGGAGCAACTGGACGATCCAACCGTGGTGGGCCACATAGAGTTCGCCGATGGCGTGATGCGGGGACGCAAAGGAGGGCATGCGCGCGCTTCCATGAAAAGGTTACAGAATGGTGCGCATGGTAATACTTCTCATTAACTCTGTTGCAACTAATTCTTTTATCGCAAGCGCGCCGCAGAACCCTGTGGGTACGCGGCGCGCTTGCGGTCTTCAGACTCCGCCCGGTGAGTCCAGCACCTGCCTGACCTTGCGCGCCAGGTCATGGGGCAGGTAGGGCTTGGAAATCACTTCGAATTCGGAACCGCCGATATCCGTGCGCTCGATGGAGTTCTCCGCGTAGCCGGTGGTCAGCAGCACCTTGATCGACGGATGATTGCGCCGCACTTCCCGGGCCAGCATCACGCCGTTCATGCCGCCGGGCATGATCAGGTCGGTGAACAGCAGGTCGTAGCGCTCGCCGGCCTCGAAGCGCTTCAGTGCCTCGCGGGCGTTGAGCACCAGATCGGCCTGGTAGCCGTAGTCCTCCAAAACCATTTTCGCCAGTTCCGCCACATCCGGGCGGTCCTCGACGATCAGCACGCTTTCGTGGCCGTTCCTGGCCTCCGCCGTCTTGTTTCGCTCCAGTGGCAGCACCGGGCCGCCGTCCACCGGGAAATACAGGCGCAGGGTGGTGCCGATGCCTTCCTCGGTATAGATCCGCGCGGTACCGCCGGACTGCTTGGCAAAGCCGTAGACCATGGACAGCCCGAGCCCGGAGCCCTTGCCTTCTTCCTTGGTGGTGAAGAAGGGGTCCATGACCCGGTCGCGGATGCTTGCCGGCATGCCGATACCGTTGTCGGTGATCGCCAGGCTGACGTAGTGGCCAGGCAGCAGGCCGTCGTAGGAGGTGGTGGCGAGGTCGCGCACGGTGACGTTGCGGGTCTCGATGAAGATCTGCGGCCTGGGCCGACCGATCAGCGCATCCCGCGAGTTGATGAAGATGTTCAGCAGGGCCACTTCCGCCTGGGTGGGGTCGATGCGGCAGTTCTTCAGTGTCTGCTCCAGGTCATATTCCACCTGCACGCCGTCGCCGAAGGTGCGGTTGACCAGCGGGCGCACGGTGTCCACCAGTTGGTTGAGGTTGAGCACCCGGCCCTGCAGCTTCTGCTTGCGGGAAAAGGCCAGCAGCTGCTTGGTAAGGGTACTGGCCTTGTCCACCGCCGAGCGGGCGTGGAAGGTACTGCGGCGGATGCGCTCCATGTCCGGGGCCGGCTTCTCCGCCGCGGTACGGATCAGGTCGATATAGCCGCCCATGACCTGCAGCAGGTTGTTGAAATCATGGGCGATGCCACCGGTCAACTGGCCCAGGGCTTCCATCTTCTGCGACTGGTGCAGGGCGTCCTCGGCGTCGCGGCGGCGACTGACGTCCAGCTGCGAGGCGAAGAAATAGACCAGCTCGCCTTTCTCATTGAAGATCGGCGAAATGAACAGGGCATTCCAGAAGCTGCTGCCGTCCTTGCGGTAGTTGAGGATCTCGGTGGAAAAGTCGTAGCGCCCCTCGATCGCGCCGCGAATCGCCCCGACCACCTCCGGATCGGTGTCCGGCCCCTGGAGAAAGCGGCAATTGCGTCCGACGATCTCCTCCGGGCTATAGCCGGTCATATCGAGGAACGCCTGGTTGGCGAAGATGATCGGATTGTCCGCGGCGTTGGGGTTGGTGACGATCATCGGCATGCGCGTGGTTTCCACCGCGGCGAAGAAGATGTCCTTCGGGTGGCCGGAGATGTCAGCGGTCGAAGCATCGTCGACGCGGGTGGGGTGTTGGGCACGATGAAGTCCTTTGTGACGGGGCTGCCTATACAGACAGCGCGACTGCCGCTTCGTTGCCTGCCCAGGTCTGATGACCGGAAAGGATACCGCCTGGAATCTCCAGCTTACCAAGCCGGCTATTACGGCACGGGGCGGTGGCGGCGGACGTCGCCATAGGTACACTGGACGTCCTTTGCCCGGACCTTTGTCACCATGCTCCGTACCGTCACCGACCTCGACCTGCGCCTGCTGCGCATCTTCACCACCGTGGTGCGCTGCGGCGGGTTCACCGCTGCGCAGGCCGAGCTGAACATGAGCCAGTCGAATATCAGCATGCAGATCGGCAGCCTGGAGCAGCGCCTGGGTTATCGCCTGTGCGAGCGGGGCAAGGGCGGGTTTCGCCTGACGGCCAAGGGCAAGCGAATTCTCGAAGCGTCGCAGGCAATGTTCGAAGCCATAGGCCTGTTCCGTGACGAGGCGCAGGGGTTGTCGGGCAACCTGGTGGGCGATCTTTATGTGGGCATGGCGGACAATGTCGCCACGTTGCCCCAGGCGCGCTTCGGCGAGGCATTGGCAAGGTTTCACCAACGCGAACAGGATGTGCAGCTGAATCTGTACGTCAACTCGCCGACCGAGCTGGAGCTGGCGGTGATCGATGGGCAACTCGACCTGGCAGTGTCCTATTTCAGCCGTTCGCGGGCGAGCCTGGAGTACCTGCCGTTGTATAACGAGGAGATTGGCGTGTTTTGCGGTGATCGGCATCCGCTGTTCAAAGAGGCTGACCCGGATTTGCAGCGGATTGCCGGATGCAACTGGATCAGTCACGGTTTCCTTCCGGAAAACCAGGACCTGCCGCTGCGTCCCTTGTGCAGCCGGGCCACGGCCTACCATATGGAGGCCGTGGCCCATGCGGTGCTGGCCGGAACGCACCTTGGGTATCTGCCGACCCACTATGCGCAGATCTGGATCGAGCGCGGGCGCATGCGTGCGTTGCAGCCGCAGCGCCTGAAGTACGAGGTGATGCACAGCATGATCACCTACAGCGGCCGGCCCCGGAGCGAGGCGGCGCGGGCATTTGTCGAGGATCTGCTGGCGGTGCACGGACTAGTGGCGCCCGGCGCCGGCTCAAGGTGTTCCTGATGGCATCAATGCCAAGGTGAGAAGCGGGTCTCTCGGGCCTCTCGCTGGCAATGCCAGCTCCCACAGGCCTAGCGTCTGGCGTGGATTTCGTGGTCGACCAGGCATCTTGTGGGAGCCGGCGTTGCCGGCGATGGAGCCAGTAGCGGCACCGCGCATCTATTTCAATACGCCACCCACCGCATTCCGATAGATCCGCGCATAATCGCCGGCCCCCAGCGGCAGCGCATTGGTCTGCGATGACGAGATATCCGCCAGCGCCAGTTCTCCCACCAGAGCCGCATCGTCGCCATTCAACCCAAGCTGCGCCAACGTTGCCGGAATCCCCACCCGTGCCCGCAATTCCAGCACCCATGCCAGCAAGCCGTCGAAGCTGCCATCTTCCAGCTCGAGATAGCGTGCCAGCCGTGCAGCATCGCCTTCTATCGCGCTGCGATTGGCCACCAGCACGTACGGCAGCAGTACCGCATTGAGCAGGCCGTGATGCAGGTGATAGCGCGCACCCAGCGGGTGGGCGAGGGCATGCACGCCGCCCAGGCCCTTCTGGAAGGCCACGGCGGCACTGGCAGAGGCGATCAGCATGCCTTCCCGGGCCAGCAGGTCGTTGCCGTCGCGCATGGCGTTTTCCAGATGTAGCCGGACCAGGCGTACACCTTCCACCGCGATCCCCGCCGACATCGGATGGCATAGTGGCGAAAACAGCGCTTCGAGATGGTGGGTCAGGGCGTCCATGCCGGTGGCTGCGGTGAGGCCGGGCGGCAGGCCCAGGGTCAGGCGAGGGTCGAGAATCACGCCGCGCGCCAGCATCTCGCGATGACCAATGACTTTCTTCACGCCTTGGGCGGTATCGGTCAGTACCGCTTCGCGTCCCAGTTCCGAGCCGGTACCGGCGGTGGTAGGAATGACGATCAGTGGCGGCAGGTTAAGGGGCGGGTAATCAGCCAGGGTCGGGTAATGCTCAAGCATCTGCGTCCATTCGAACCGTGCCGCGCCCTGCGGATCGCGACTGAGCAGGGCGATGCCCTTGGCGGCGTCGATGGCGCTGCCGCCGCCGAGGGCGATCAGCGAGTCATGACCGCCCTCGGCGAACGCGGCTGCCCCGGCACAAGCGTGCTCCAGGCTCGGGTTACCCGACAGGCCATGGAACAGCCCGTGATCGATGCCTGCCGCTTTTAGATGCTCACGCACTGCACGCAATGGCGGCAACTCCAGCATGCCAGGATCGGTGACCAGCAACGGGCGATGCATGCCAGCCAGGGCACACCGTTCGCCGAGCACCGTGAGGGCATCGACGCCGCAGAAGATTTCGGTGGGGTAGTTCCAGTAGTGAATCATGGTCGGTTCCTGTGTTCAGGCATGCCTTGTCCCGCCGGGCAGGACGCCGGTGACGGGACAAGGACGGGGGAGGATTACTCGACGGCGCGACCGGCGAAGCTCAGGCTTCTGGCGATACGCCGATGGGGTTTGGCCAGCGCCAGGTAGGTGAGACCGAACAGCGCCAGCGCGGAGAACACCAGCACCACCGCCCAGACCTGGAACCAGGGGGCGCCAGGCGGCGCCAGCAGTTCCCGCGGCCAGGCCACGTTGACTGCCTCGAAGAGCAGCCAGAACACGGCCAGCCAGTTGACCGCCAGCCCCTTGCGACCCAATTGCAAGGCGCCTTTGGCCGGGTCCCAGCGCCCGCTGAGGCGCGCGTACAAGGCGCTGGCGGTGACGATCAGGAAAACGAAGAAGAAGCCGCCGCTACCGAAGGCGATAAGCGTGCCCACGGCGGTTGCGTTGAGGCCCAGGATCAGGCCAAGACTGGCCAGCAGCGTACTGCAGAGCATCGCCGCCATCGGCACCTTGCGCTTGTCCACCCGGCGCAGCAGCCCGGACCCAGGCAGGATACCGTCCCTGGCCATGCCGAAGATGGCCCGGCCGATGTAGGTCTGCACCGAGACCACGCAGGCGACGAACGCGATCAGGACGATAGCGACGAAGGGGCGTTCGGCCCAGCGGCCGAACGCATCGGACACCGCCGGAGTGACCGGATCGATGACCTGCCCGCTGACCAGCGCGGCGGGGTCCTTGAACGACAGGGTCACGGCGAAGGCGGTGAGCATCACCGTCAGGCCTACCACCAGCATCGAGCGCAGGATTGCCCGCGGTGTGGAAACGCGCGCATCGGTCGTTTCCTCGGACAGCTGCGAGCAGGCGTCGAAACCGAGAAAGGCCCAGCCGCACACGGCCATGGCAGTCAGCAACCCGCTCAAGTAGGACCCGCCGGACGCGTTTTCCGCGCCCATGCTGCTCAATAGTAGCTCGAATGAATGATTGCGGAAGAACAGCAGCAACAGCACGCCGATGCCGATGGAAGCGATGGCTTCGGCAAGGATGCCGGCGTTGACGAAGTACTTGAGTGGATTGATTCCCAGCAGATTCACCCCGAGCCCCAGCGCCAGCAGCGCGGCTGCGCAGGCCACCTGGGCATTGGCCGAGGGCGGTTCATCGAACAGCAGCAAACCCAGCCAGAAACCGCCGAGATAGGCCACGGTGGTCAGCGAGGCCAGCGCCGCCGCCAGGTACAGGAAACCGGTGAACCAGGCAAGGCGGTCACCGACCAGGCGCCGCACCCACTGGTAGCAGCCGCCGGCCAGGGGAAACTGCGAGGACAACTCGGCATACACCAGTGCCACGCTTAGCTGCAGCAACAGGCACAACGGCACGATCCACACCCAGGAGGGCCCGACGCTGATGGCGCCGAGCGACATCACCGAATAGATGCCGACAACCGGCGAGATGGTGGCGAAGCCCACGGAGAACGACGACCACAGGCTCAGGCCGCGATCCAGCTCCTGGCGGTAGCCGTGGCTGGCGAGCAGGTGCTCGTCGGGATTGGACGGAACGGACATGGGGGATCCTCGGCAGGTATTGGAATTGTTATCGAGATCCGGTGCCTCTTGAGGGCACTCGAGGTTCCGGCACAGCGTATGTCGACGTCGGGTCAGGAAAAATTCATGATTATTGCGACTGGCATCAGTCTTGATTGATGTTTGCCCGCCACGACTAAAGCCCCGGCCACGCCGTTCGTGCTACTCAGGGGACGCCGCGCCCCGGCAAGCCCGGGAGTCTCGGCTAACCTTTGAACTGTTCGTCGATGGAGGGTCTCGAACCTTGCAGTGCTGCCTTCGAGCCTCAAGCCTGGTGCCTTGCGTGCATCAAGGACAACATGGGCATTCCATCGGGCAGGGAACACACGCCAATCGAATCGGGGCTCGCCTCGTGGGAGAAAAGATGAATAACCGGATCATGTGGAGAGGCGCGCTGGTCGGCTTTGCGCTGGCATGCAACCTCGCCGGCGCCCAGGCCGCCGAGCCGAAGAAGGTCGATGTGCTGCTGGTGGGCGGTGGGATCATGAGTTCGACCCTGGCCATCTGGCTCAACGAACTGGAGCCGGGCTGGTCGATGGAAATGGTCGAGCGCCTGGACAAGGTGGCCGAGGAAAGCTCCAACGGCTGGAACAACGCCGGTACCGGCCACTCGGCCCTGGCCGAGTTGAACTACACCCGGAGAAGGACGGCAAGATCGATATCACCAAGGCGGTGGAGATCAACGAGTCGTTCCAGATCACCCGTCAGTTCCTCGCCTGGCAGGTCAAGAGCGGCGTGCTGAACAACCCGCGTTCGTTCATCAACACCACGCCGCACATGAGCTTCGTCTGGGGCGATGACAACATCAGCTTCCTCAAGCGCCGTTACGAAGCCCTGCAGAAGAGCCCGTTGTTCCGCCCGATGCAGTATTCCGAAGACCACGAGCAGATCAGGAAATGGGTGCCGCTGATGATGGAAGGCCGCGATCCGCAGCAAAAGCTGGCGGTCACCTGGACCCCGATCGGCACCGATGTCAACTTTGGCGAGATTACCCGCCAGTACGTAGGCTACCTGCAGAAACAGCAGAATTTCAGCCTCAAGCTCAACAGCGAGGTCGAGGACATCACCCGCAACGCCGACGGCTCCTGGCGGGTCGAGTACAAGAACCTCAAGGACGGCAGCAAGACCACCACCGACGCCAAGTTCCTGTTCATCGGGGCCGGCGGCGCGGCGCTGCCGCTGCTGCAGAAGTCCGGCATCCCCGAGGCCAAGGACTATGCCGGGTTCCCGGTGGGTGGTTCGTTCCTGGTGACCGACAAGCAGGATATCGCCCTCCAGCACATGGCCAAGGCCTACGGTATCGCTTCCACCGGCGCGCCGCCGATGTCGGTGCCGCACCTGGACACCCGGGTCCTGGATGGCAAGCGGGTGATCCTGTTCGGGCCGTTCGCGACCTTCTCCACCCGCTTCCTCAAGGAAGGCTCGCTGCTCGACCTGTTCGCCAGCATGTCAGTGCATAACGTCTGGCCGATGGTGAGGGTCGGGGTGCGCGAGTTCGACCTGGTCAAATACCTTATCGGCCAACTGATGCAAAACGATGACGACCGTTTCGCCGCCCTGCAGACCTATTTCCCCCATGCGAAAAAGGAAGACTGGCGCCTGTGGCAAGCCGGCCAGCGCGTGCAGATCATCAAGAAGGACGAAAACCAGGGCGGCGTGCTCAAGCTGGGTACCGAAGTGGTGACCTCCAAGGACGGCAGCATCGCCGGCCTGCTGGGCGCTTCGCCGGGTGCCTCGACGGCGCCGCCGATCATGCTCGACCTGATGCAGAAGGTATTCAAGGACCGGCTGCAATCTTCGGCCTGGCAGGAAAAGATCAAGCAGATCATTCCCAGCTACGGGACGCACCTGAACGACGACCCGGCGGCGGTGGAGCGGGAGTGGGCCTACACCAGCGAAGTGCTGCAACTGGCGCCTGCGCCGGGGATCGACCAGCGCCAGGACGCGGGTAACCCGCAGAACATCGACCCGCTGGGCGAGCCGGGTGCCGGAGCCGACCCGGATATCAACCCGCAAGGAGAGCAATAGCACGATCACCGAAGGCCGCAGACGCGGCCTTCGGGCTTTTTGCAGATGCCCGTCCGTCGCCTTGTTTGAACACCCTGGCCAAGCGGACCCTCAGTTTTCACGTAGGGCATACCAAGGCCCGGCGCCACCGTTCCCCCAAGGTCCGCATGATCCTGGCCAACGAGGACACGCATGCAAGCAGGGACGACCTCTACCAGCGCAAGCCGCAGCCGCCTGACACGGCAACTGATCCTGGGTTTCTCCGGCGCCATCCTGTTGATCCTCGCGGTCGGCCTGGCGTCCCTCTACCGCATCGTCGTGGCCCTCGATGAACGCGAGCAACTGCGCAGCGCCTTTCTCGCCGGTTCGGTCCGGCAAAGCCTGGAGAAGTCCGAGAAGACCTACCTGCTGTCCCATGCCTTCTGGCAGGCGGCCTACGACGAGCTGGGCATCGGCAACAACCGCCAATGGGCCTATGCCGAGGACAATATCGGCCCGACCCTGTACAGCAGCGATGGCTATGCCGGGGTCTTCGTCATCGACGAGAACACCACCAGCTACGCAGTCGTCGACGGGCAGCTCAGCGACCAGCCGCTGGAGGCCCTGACCCCGGCAAAGCAACGGATCCTGGCGCAGGCGCGGGTGGCACTGCTGGACGACCAGGCTACGTCGGGCTATATCCGCTTTCGCGATGGCCCGGCGCTGTTCAGCGCTGCGGTGATCCGCCCGCCGCAGTTGCCCCATCACGTCCCCGGGCCGCAACGGGTGCTGGTCTTCGTCCGGCCCCTGACCCCGGTGGTATTGCAGCCTTTGGCCGATAGCGTCGGCCTGGCTTCGTTTTCGGTCACTGCGCGTGGCTATGACGCGCCGGGCGAGGACCACATGCGCCTGGACAACAGCGGCTACTGGCTGGTGTGGCCGGTCCAGCGTCCTGGCAGCGAGCTGGCCCTGACCGTGATGCCGCCGCTGGCCCTGGCGACCCTGGTAATCCTCCTGGCCATGCTCGCCTTCGCCCGCCAGGCCTTGAGCGTCAGCGCGCGCAACGACCGCAACTATCAGGAACTGGCAGCGTCCCGCGAAGCCCTGAAAGTCAGTGAGGAGCGTTTCAAGGCGGTGGCCGAGGCGGCCTCGGACTGGATCTGGGAAACCGATGCCCAGCTCCGGCTCACCTACCTGTCGGGGCGTTTCGCCGAACTGACCGGCTACCCGGTGCAGGAGTGGCTGGGCCGGCCCTTGACCGACCTGATGAGTTGCGACACTGCCCATCTGCAGCACTGGCTGGCGCAACTAGGCAGCGTCAACGGCTCCGACAGCCTGCGCTGCCAGTACCGTGACCACCTCGGCCAACAGCGTATCTGCCGACTGACGGCGCGGCCGGTGTTGCATCACGAGCAGCTCCAGGGCTTTCGCGGTACCAGCTTCGACATCACCGATGAAGTGGCGGCCCATGCCCGTATCCAGCACTTGTCGCAGCACGACGCCCTGACCGGCCTGCCCAACCGCAACAAGCTGTTCGCCTTTATCGAACAGGCCCTGCTGGAAGGGAAGGCGGACCTGGCTGTGCTTATCCTGGACCTCGACAACTTCAAGCCGATCAACGATCACCTCGGTCACCCGGCCGGCGATGCGGTGTTGATCGAAGTGGGGCGGCGCCTGGGAACCATCACCCGCGACAGCGACCTTGTGGCCCGTCTGGGCGGTGACGAGTTCGTCCTGGTGGTGGCGCGGCCGGGCACCCGGGAGGAAATGGATGCCCTGTGCCAGCGGGTCATCGTTACCCTGCGCCGGCCCATCGAGCATGACGGCCAGCAATTGCATATCGATGCCAGCCTTGGCGTGGTGCTGTCTCGCGAGCACGGCGGGCAGCCGGCGGACCTGATCAAGTACGCCGATATTGCCCTGTACAACGCCAAGGCGGCCGGCAAGGGCAATTGGCTGCACTTCTCGGCGCAGATGAACGATGCCGTGCAGGGCAAGCGCACCCTGGAGCGCGAGCTGGCGCTGGGCATCGAACACGGACAACTGGTCCTGCATTTCCAGCCACGCTTTTTGATCGATGGGGTCACCGTGGCGTCGGTGGAGGCCCTGGTGCGTTGGCAGCATCCACAACGCGGCCTGATCGGGCCGGACGAGTTCATCCCGCTGGCCGAGGAGTCCGGGCTGATCGTCCAACTGGGCAACTGGGTGCTGCGCGAGGCTTGCAGCACGGCCAAGGCCTGGCCGCAGCCGGTGCTGGTGTCGGTGAACATGTCACCGGCGCAGTTCACCCGCAGCAATGTCGTGCGCGATGTCCGCGAGGCCTTGCTGCACAGTGGCCTGCCGGCGCACCGCCTGGAGCTGGAAATCACCGAGAACGTGATGCTTAACGACATCGAGAACGCCCTGGCGACCATGACCGCCCTCAAGGAGCTGGGCGTGCGCCTGAACATGGACGACTTCGGCACCGGCTATTCGTCGCTGGGCTACCTGCGCACCTATCCGTTCGACAGCATCAAGATCGACAAGCGCTTCGTCCAGGCTCTGGGCAAGAGCGACAGCGACCGCAGCGTGGTGCAGGCGATCATCAACCTGGGCAACGCCATGGGCATGACGGTCACCGCCGAAGGGGTCGAGACCGAACGGCAGCTGGACCTGCTCAGTGCCGACCAGTGCCATGAAGTGCAGGGCTATCTGCTGAGCCGGCCGGTGGAGAACCGCGTGCTGGTAGGGATGATGAAGAATGGATGAAGGCAGCTGCGGCTTGCATATAACTCTGTGGGAGCTGGCTTGCCAGCGATGAGGCCGGCACGGGCAATCGTGTTGTGAGCTCTGGCCCAATCGCTGGCAAGCCAGCTCCCACAGGGACGGTGCAATGCTGAGCCGGCCGGTGGAGAATCGTGTGCGGGTGGTGATGAAGAATGGGTGAAGGCATCTGTAGCTTGCACGCAACCCAGTGGGAGCTGGCTTGCCAGCGATGAGGCCGGCTCGGGCAATGATGGTGTGAGATCTGGCCCAATCGCTGGCAAGCCAGCTCCCACAGGGAGGTTGCAAGCCTTGGATGTTCAGAGATTCACTGCCCTGGTTTGCACTTCAGCCTCCGGCACCAACCGCCCCGGCATATCCTCCAGCAGCCGCCGCGTATAGTCGCTTCCCGGTCGCCCGAATACCTCTTCGGTCGGGCCTTGGTCCACCAGCCGCCCCTGGCTCATTACCAGCACCTGGTCACTGATCCCGCGTACCGTCGCCAGGTCGTGGGAGATGAACAGATAGGTCAAGCCAAGTTTCTCCTGCAAACGCTGCAACAGATCCAGCACCTGCGCCTGCACCGGTGCGTCCAGCGCCGACAGCGGCTCGTCCAGCACCAGCAGCTCCGGCTCCGCCGCCAGTGCCCGGGCTATCGCGACTCGCTGGCGCTGGCCGCCGGAGAGTTGGGCAGGGCGGCGATGCAGCAGGTCGCCCGGCAAGCCGACCCGTTCGAGCAACGCGAGTACCCGTGCCCGGTGATCGCGCCGCTGGCCTATCCCGAACGCACGCAGCGGCTCGCTGACGATTGCCAGCAGATCCTGGCGCGGATCCAGCGCGGCATAAGGATTCTGGTAGACCAGTTGCACCCGTCGCCGGTAACCGTGCAGTTGGCGGCGACCGGCCCCGAGCACTTCGAGCCCGTCGAAGCGCACGCTGCCGGAGCTGGCCCGTTCCAGGGCGAGAATGATCCGCGCCGTGGTGGATTTGCCCGAGCCCGACTCGCCCACCAGGCTGGTGGTGGTGCCACGTTGCAGGCTGAAGCTGACACCATCCACCGCCGCCGCCCCGCGCTTGTCGAAGCGCCGGTTGAGGCTGGTGACCTGCAACAGCGGCAGCTCCCGGCTCAGCGCTGGCGCCACGCGACGCTGTTGCAAGCGCGCCAGTGGCGAGGCCTGGAGCAACTGGCGGGTGTAGGGGTGCGCCGGCGCATGCCACAGCTGCGCCGGAGTACCGCTTTCCAGCAGGCGACCGTGGCGCATCACCAGGATCCGGTCGGCGCGATCCAGCGCCACCGCCAGGTCATGGGTGATCAGCAGCAGGCTACTGCCACGCTCGCGGACCAGTTGCTGCAAGCGGTCGAGGATCTGTCGTTGCACGCTGACATCCAGGGCACTGGTGGGCTCGTCGGCGATCAGCAGCGGCGGGTCATTGGCCAGGGCAATGGCGATCAGCACCCGCTGGCACATGCCCCCGGACAGTTGATGGGGATACCGGGCGAGCAGGGTTTCCGGCGCCTTGAGCCCGACGTCCCGGAGCAGCTCCAGGGCACGCGGACGGGCCTGGGCCAGGGGCATGCCGTGCACGGTCATGGCTTCCACCACCTGGGCCCCGATGGTCTTCACCGGGTCCAGCGAGGTACCCGGATCCTGCGGCACGAAGCCGACCAGGCGGCCACGACGCTGGCGCCAGGCACGTTCGTCGAGGCTGTCCAGCGCCTGGCCCTTGAACCACAGCTGCCCGTGCTGCTGCGCCGCTTCGGGCAACAAGCCGGCCAGCGCCGCGGCCGTGGTGGATTTGCCGGAGCCGGACTCGCCGACCAGGCAGACGATCTCGCCTGCCGCGATGTCCAGGTCCAGCCCTTGCACGGCGGCCTGCGCCGCCCCCGGATACTCGACCCCGAACTGGCGGATACGCACCAATGGCGTACTCATGGATGTTCTCCCTGAAGACGTTGCAAACCCCGGCCAAGCTGCTGGGTGGCGAGCACGACGCCGGCCACCACCAGCCCCGGCAGGGTGGTGTACCACCAGGCGGCGACCATGTAGTTGCGCCCTTCGGCAATCAACAGGCCCCATTCCGGTTGCGGCGGCGGGGCGCCAAAGCCAAGGAAACTGAGGGCCGAGACCGCCAGCACCGCGCTGGCGAACTCCAGTGCCGCCAGGGCGAGCAACGGCCCGGCGGCATGGGGCAGTACATGCCGGCAAAGATTGGTCCAGGAACCAACGCCGACCACCTGGGCGGCTTCGACGAAGACCCGGCTGCGCCAGCGCAGGACTTCGCCCCGGGCCAGCCGGGCGAACACCGCCACCGACGACAGCCCCACCGCGATGGCGATCTCCAGCGTGCCGAAACCCAGGGCGGTGACGATGGCCATGGCCAGCAGCAGGGCCGGAATCGCCATCAGCACCTCCACCAGCACCGCCAGGACGCGGTCGGCCGCGCCACCGAACCAGCCTGCGATGCCGCCGAGCAAGGTTCCGGCCAGCAGGGCGATAACCACCGCAATGGCCGTGGCCTGCAACGACAGTGCTGCACCGTATACGCAACGGGCATACAGGTCGCGGCCCAGATGGTCGGTGCCGAACCAGTGCTGCGCCGAGGGCGCGCGCAGGGTCTGGGTGGGGTCGGCCAGCAACGGATCGAGGCTGGTGAACAGCCCGGGAAAGAACGCCAAGCCCAGCAGAAGCACGAACAGCACCAGGCTCAGCGCTACTGGCAAGCCAGGCCGGTAGCGCCACGCAGGCAAGGAGGAAATGGCGGGGTGCAGGATCATGGTCGGCTCCCTTGGCGAATGCGTGGGTCCAGCAACGGGTAGAGCAGGTCGGTGAGCAGGTTGGTCAGCACATAGAGGGCCGCGGCCAGCAGCACCACGCCCTGGACCACGGCGATGTCCTGGCTGGCCACCGCCGCCTGGGCCAGGCGGCCCACGCCGTCACGGGAGAACACCGTCTCGGTGACCACCGCACCGGCCAGCAGATTGCCCAGCAGGGTGCCGGTCAGGCTGAGCAGGGGGATCGAGGCGTTATGCAGGATATGCCGCCACAGCAACGACCAGCGCCCGACCCCCTTGCTGCGCAGGGCCTGGACGAAGGGCTGCTGGCTGACGCTGGCGATGGAACGACCGAGCACCTGGGCGATCATCGCGGCGCAGGGCAGGGCCAGGGTGACAGCCGGCAGCACCAGGCTGGCGAGACCGTGATCGCCCATCGCCGGCAACCAGTGCAGGCGGAAGGAGAACAGTTGCAGCAACAGCAGGCCAACCCAAAAGGTTGGCAGCGATACCACCAGCGCCGGCGCATTGTGCAGCGCCGCCTGCAGCGGGCGCCGGCGCACCTGGTGGGCCGCCAGGGCCACGCCGATGCCCAGCGGCACGGCGATCAGCAGTGCGGCAAAGGCCAGGGCCAGGGTTGCCGGAAGGGCTGCGGCCAGGGCCGCCGCGACCGGCTTGCCAGTCTGCAGCGATACGCCAAGGTCCAGGTGCAGCAACCGCCACAGGGCGCCGCCGTACTGCTGCCAGAGACTGCCGTCGAGGTGATAGCGAGCCCGCAGTTCGGCGACCTGTGCCGGATCCGCCGTGCCCGGTTCGCCGCCCTGGGCGAGCAGGATGCCGACCGGATCGCCCGGCAGCGCATAAAGAATGGCGAACGACAGGCTGAAGGCCGCCCACAGCACCAGCAGGGCCTGGGCCAGACGCCAGAATGCAGAGGTGTGCATGCTCAGTGGCCTCCCGGTTGTGCCAGCCAGGTGTCGTAGAACTGCAGGCGCGTCGAGGCCTCGTAGTGCAGGCCGTGCACCACGTCGCGGAAGGCGGTGACGGTGGCCATTTCCACCAGCGGAAGCACATGGCCCAGGTCCAGCAATTCGGCGCTGGCCTGCTGGATCAGCGCGCCGCGTTTCTGCCCATCGAGGCTGGCCGCCGAGTCGAGCAGCAGCCGGTCGAGCGGCAGCGGTGCGCGAACGTTGACGTTGCGTCCCGGAGACAGGAATACCGTGCGCAGTACGTCCGGATCGGCGCGGGTCAGGTTGAAGAACCACAGGCTGTAGTCGAGGGAGGTCTGTTGCAGGCTGACCTGGCCGATGGTGGATTTGTTCAGGCGCAACTCGACGCCGATCTTGCGCAGTTGTTGCTGTACCAGCTCCAGCACCGGGGTGGTGGCCTGCCAGTAGTCGAGGGTGAAGCCCAGGCGCTTGCCGTCGCGCTGGCGCCAGCCATCGGCACCCTTGCGCCAGCCGGCGTCATCCAGCAGCTTTTCCGCGCCCGCCGGATCGTAGGCCAGATGACTGCTCAGGTCCTGGTAATACGGCGTGCTGCTCGCCAGTACCGAGGTCGCCGGCTTCTGGTAACGGGAAATCACGCCCTGGAACTGGCTGCGGTCGATGGCCTTGTTCAGCGCCTGGCGCACTGCCAGCTCATCCAGTGGCGCCCGCGAGACATTCGGCGTCAGGCTGAAGACGATGCCCGGGTTGGGGCGGTTGATCGAGGGCACGCCCTGGGCTTGCAGCACCGCTTCGTCCTGCACCGGCACACTGGTGTTCACGTCGATCTGCCCGGACAGCAGGCTGCCCAGGCGTACGCCGGACTCGGGGAGGATATGGAACTCGATGGCGTCCAGCCAGGCGCGGCCCTGATGCTGGGCAATCGAAGACGGCCAGCGGTAGTCGGGGCGGGCTTCGATGCGCACCAGCCTGTTGTGCTCGAAGCTTTTCACCGTGAACGGCCCGGAGCCCACCAGGGCGCCCTGGCAGCGCTCCTCGGCATTGCGTTTCAAGGTGTCGAGGGAAAACAGCCCGAGGCTCATGGTGGAACTGGCCTGGAGGAACTGGGCGTTGGGTTGCTTGAAGGTGACGCGTACGCTCGACGGGCCGGTGACCTCCACCGATTCAAGGCCCGCCAGGTAGGTCCCGGCCAGTTGCGCGCGTGCGCCAAGCGCGACGATCGCCTCGAAATTGGCCTTCACCGCCGCCGCATCCAGCGGGCTGCCATCGGCGAAGGTCACGCCTTCGCGCAGGTGGAAATCGAACTGTCGCGAGTCCTCGCTGACTTCCCAGCGCTCGGCCAGCCAGGGCAGGATCTCGGCGCTTTGCGGGTCCTGGTCGGTAAGCGAGTCCACCAGTTGCCGGCCCACGTTGAGCGCGGTGTTGTTGCCGGCCTGCTGCGGATCGATGCAGTTCGGGTCGCCGTCGAAGGCCACGCGCAGTACACCGCCAGTCTGCGGCTGCGCCGGGGTGCCGGTGGCGGCCGTTTGCTCGGGCTTGCCGTCGCAGCCGGCCAGGGCCACGGCGATGGCCAGGATTGCCAGGGGTCGAATCATGGGCGCTCCTCAGAAAAACCGGTTGGTGCGGTAGGGCAGGCCGAGGTTTTCCCGCAGCGTGGTACCGGCATATTCGCGCTGGAACAGGCCACGGCGTTGCAGCTCGGGGACCACACAGTCGACGAAATCGTCGATGGCCGAGTGCAGGCCGCTGAACATGATGTTGAAGCCGTCGGCGGCACCTGCTTCGTACCAGGCATGCAGGTCATCGGCGATGCTTTCCGGGGTGCCGATCAGGATCCGATGGCCGCCGGAGGTGAGCTGGTTGAATAGCTGGCGCACGGTCGGGCGCTCGCGGCGGATCAGGTCGAACACCAGCTTCTGCCGGCTCTGGTGGGTGTTGGTGGTGAAATGCTCCGGTGGCAATGGCACCACTTCGTCGAAGGGCAGTTCGGACAGGTCGTAGCCGAGGCTGACGAACTTCGAAATCGAGCTGAGGAAGGCCTTCGGCTCCAGCAGTTCCTGCTGGCGGTCGTATTTGGCCTGGGCTTCGGCGAGGGTTTTGCCGACTACCGGGGACACGCCGGGAAGGATCTTCAGCTCATTGGCGCCACGTCCGAAAGCAGCGGCCGCGGCCTTGGTTTCCTGGTAGAAGGCGCGCCCCTGCTCGATGGTGTGCTGGGCAGTGAAGATCAGTTCGCCGACCCGCGCCGCCAGGCGCTTGCCCGCCACCGAGGCGCCGGCCTGGGCCACCACCGGATGGCCCTGGGGCGAGCGCGATACGTTGAGCGGGCCGCGGACCTGGAAGTGCTCGCCCTGGTGGTCGAGCACGTGCAGCTTGTCGATGTCCAGCCAGGTACCGCTGGCCTTGTCCTGGATAAAGGCGTCGTCGGCCCAGCTGTCCCACAGGCCGCTGACCACGTCGTAGAACTCCTCGGCGCGGGCATAGCGGTCGTCATGCTCGACATGCTCCTGGCGATTGAAGTTCTCGCCGCCGCCCAGGGAGGTGACCAGGTTCCAGCCGGCCCGGCCACCGCTCAGGTGGTCCAGCGCAGCGTACTTGCGCGCCACGTTGTAGGGCTCGTTGTAGGTGGTGCTGGCGGTGGCGATCAGGCCGATATGACGGGTGCTGGCGGCCAGCGCCGGGGCCAGGATCAGCGGGTCCCAGCGCACGCTGTTGGGCCCGCGTTGCAGGGCCAGGTCGAGCTTGACGTCGAGGGTGTCGTTGAAGAACAGCGAATGGAAGCGCCCGGCCTCCAGCTTGCGCGCGATGTACTGGTAGTGCTCCAGGCTGCGGAAGGTATCCAGCGGCGCCTCCGGCAGGCGCCAGGCGCTGCCGCTGAGGGTGCCGGGGATGAAGGCGCCGAGTACGAACTGGCCTTGGCTCATGAACATTCTCCTGGCGCCCGCCGAACGAGGCGGGCGCTCGATCGTTGGGGTCAGAAGTTGTAGGCGACGCGGGTGTACCAGAAGCCGCCGTACGGATCGAACGGCGAGATCGAACCGAATTTAGGGAAACCGTTGACGTCGCCGGCCGGGTAGGCGTTGTTATCGGCGCGCACGTCGAACAGGTTGTTGGCGCCCACGGCGATATCGAAGTTGTCGGTGACCGCATAGGCCACTTCCAGGTCGGTGAGCCACTTGGCGCCGTAGGTCACGTCGTAGTTGGGGTTGGCGTCGCGGGCGGTGACCTTGTCGTAGCGGGTCACGGCGGCGTTGACGGTAAAGCGCTCGATCTGCCAGTTGGCGCTGAGGATCAGCTTGGTCTTGGGGTTGGCCACGGTGAGGTAACCCTGGGCCACGCGGTCGAACAGTTCAAGATTGTTGCCGGCGGCCTTGAGGGCGGCCGGGGTCTGCTTGATGTCGTCGATATCGGTCTTGTTGTAGTTGGCGCCGATGCCGTATTTCACCCGGCCGAACTGGCCGTAATCGACCCGGTAGTCGGCCACCAGGTCGATGCCGCGGGTGGTGGTGTCGGCGGCATTGGTGAAGTACTTGATGCGGTAGCCGGGCTTGTAGCCGTTGGCGACGAGGATCTGATCGACGCCGTTGCCGTAGAGGAAGCCGGTCAGCGCGATGCGGTCGCGGATCTCGATCTGGTAGGCATCGAGGGTCACGCTGGCCTGGGGCAGCGGCTGCCAGGTCAGGCCGAGGCTGATGTTGCGCGACTTCTCCGGGCTCAGGTCCTCGGCGCCAAGGGCCTTGGCCAGGGCTGAGTCGACCCGGGCGGTCTTGGCCTCGACGAACTGCGACACGCCGTTGACCGTGGTGTACTGGTTGGCGGTCTGGGCGTAGGTGGACTGCGACAGCGATGGTGCGCGGAAGCCGTTGCTCACCGTGCCGCGCACGGCGAAGGTCGGGGTGAAGTCATAGCGCGCGGTGAGCTTGCCGCTGCGGGTATTGCCACTGTTGTCGTCGTATTTCTCGAAGCGTGCGGCGGCGCCCAGGTAGAGCTTCTCGGTGGGGTTGAAGCCCAGGTCCAGGTAGCTGGCGTAGCTGTTGCGACTGGCCTGGCCTTCGTCTTCCGGGGTCAGGGTGATCGCGCCCTGGGCGCCCACCGAGCCGGGTTGTCCGGCCAGCGGGCCGCTGGGGTAGATATAGCCACCGTTGATCCACGACAGCGGGTCGTCCGACTCGGTCTTGTAGCGCTCGTGGCGGTGCTCCAGGCCCCAGGACACCTGCAGCGGCTTGCTCAGGCCGACCTCGAAGGCACGGGTCAGGTCAAGGTTGTTGGTCCACTGGTCGAAGGTATTGCTGTAGGTATCGAAGTGGGTCGGGCTGCTGGGGCCGAGGGAGGCGTTGAGGGTTTCGTCGGCGCCGGCCTGGCTTTTCGCCCGGCCGAAGGTGGAGCTGAGGTCCCAGTGCCACTCGGCGATCTCGCCCTTGCCGCCGGCAGCGGCCTGGTAATCGGTTTCCTTGAGGGTGTAGAAGGGCGCGGTGCCGTCCGGGTAGATCTGCGGAATGATGTTGGTCGAGTTGGGGCGCCGGTAGTTCTGCCCGCCCTTGGCATCGCGCTGGCTCAGGGTCGAGAAGGAATACAGGGTCAGGTCGTCGCTCACCGGCAGTTCGGCGTTGTACGACAGGTTGATCGCCTTGATCTTCGGCAGGCCGTTCTTCTGCACTTCGCGGTCGGCCGTGGCGTTGCGCGGGTCGCCGGCGAAGTACAGGTTGCCGGTGGCCTCGCGGGAACGGGTAGCGGTCTGCACCGACTTGGCATCCAGGGCGTAGTTGAAGAAGCCGCCGTTGTCGCCAAGGGCCAGGCCCTGGTTGAGGGTCTGGCGCAGGTTACCGCCGTCGCCGTCCTCGTAGTACTGGCCATATTGGGTGCTGACCGAGCCGCCGTTGTCGTTCTGCTTGAGGATTATGTTGATCACCCCGGCGATGGCGTCGGAGCCGTACTGGGCCGAGGCACCGTCGCGCAGCACTTCGACATGGTCGATGGCGCTGATCGGGATCATGTCCAGGTCCACCGGGTTGGTGCCGTAGGCGGCGGTGGAGTCGAGGTTGATTACCGAACTGTTGTGGCGGCGCTTGCCGTTGACCAGCACCAGCACGTTGGAGCCGTTCAGGCCGCGCAGGCTGTAGGGGCGGGCGACGCTGTCGTTGGAGGTGCCGGAAGGGCGCTGGGAAACGACGGCAGGGTTTTCTGCAGGGCTTCGCGCAGGCTGCTGGAGCCGGTCTGTTCGAGCTGCTTGCTGTCGATCACGTCGATCGGTGCCGGGCTGCTGGTGACGGTGCGCACCTCGCTACCGCGCGAACCGGTGACGATCACCGTGCCGAGCGCGGTATCGCTGTCGGCGGCCAGCGCCAGCGGGTTGAACAGGTAGCCGGCGAGCAGCGCCGGGGCCATGGACAAGGGAGTGAATACGGACTTCATGACGGTTCCTAAGGGTTCGATTGGCAGTCAGGCCCTGGATGTGCGATCGAACGGGCTCTCATAGGTTGTTTCACGTTTTCCAGGCATGGCCGGGCCTGCGGGAGGTCCATTGCTCCCGTGGTTCGGCGTGCCTGTGTCTCGTCCGGCGCGCGCCGGTACGCTTATGCCGCGGCGGATCCCTGGCCGCTGAGCAATGAACTGAAGCGGCGGTCCCAGAAGTCGCGGACCGTCACCGGTTGGCGCAGCAGGCCGCTGTCATGGAACAGGTCGGCGATGCGCTGCTGCGCGGCGATGTCCTCGTCGCTGACCGGGAGCAGGCGGCATGGCCGCTGGCGCTGGTCGAACTGTTGCAGGTAGAGCGACCGGGAGATCCCGGTCAGGGCTTCGTTGCGCGCGGCCCAGGCGTCGGGATTGCGCTCCACCCAGTCCCAGGTGGCGCGTTCGCGTTCGAGGAAGTCGGCGATCTGTGCCTGCTTGCCCGGTTGCGCCAACACCTTGGCGCTGGTGGCGATCAGGTAATTGCCGCACTGGTAGCGGCTGGCATCGGCCAGCAGTTCGCCGTCCATTTGCGTCAAGGCCTGGAGCGCCCCGATGCCGCCGGCGACGATGGCGTCGAGATGGCCGTTCTGAAACGCGATCAGCGCATCGCGCGCCGGCATCGCCCGGGCCTGGATATCGTCAAGGGTGAGGCCGTTGTGGCGTAGCAGGTTGAGCACCAGGTAGTGGGTGTCGGTGGCGCGTACGAAACTGATGCGTTTGCCCTTGAGGTCGGTGATCGAGCGGATGCCGCTGCCGCGCTTGACGATCACGCCGCTACGGTTCTGCTCGCCCTGGTAGCTGGCGATCAGCACCAGCGGGTTGCCGGCGGCGCTGGCGAACAACGGCAGCACCGGGCTCATGAAGGCGTAGTCGAGGCTGGCGCTGGCGAACGCCTCGAGCACCATGGCACCGCCGGGGATGTCCACCCATTCCACCGGATAGGGCGTGGCGGCCTGCCCGGCATCGCCGAGAAAGCTTGCGGCCTGGCCCTTGTAGCGCCAGACCCGCAGTGCCTTCGGGGTGTTCGCCAGCGCCGGAGCCATGCCTGCGGCGAGGCCGAGCAGGGCGCTGTGCTGGATGAAGCGGCGGCGGTGAAGGTCGATGTTCATGGCTCAGTCCAGCAGGTCGGGTTGTTGCTGGACGATGCGGTCCCACAGCGGCAGGAAGTTCAGCCAGCCGAACAGCTCGCGCTGTGCCGCATCGAAGCTGTCCTCGCCCACCTGCGGAATGCGCGGTTGGCCGGCGGCATACGCCAGCAGATGAGCGCGGGCGGTGTCGTCGGCGAGGATAAAGCGCCACGCCGCGCTTTCCACGGTCTGGCCGGTGGTCCACAGGCCGTGGTTCTGCCAGACCAGCAGGTTGTTGTCGGCGAAGGTCTCGACGAAGGCCTGGGCCACCAGGTCGCGATCGGCGCTGCCCAGGGCATGGCGGTCGAACAGTACCTGCTCGCCGACGAAGGCCGAGGACTCGGCGGTGATCGGCTGGAACAACTGGCCCAGGGACGACCACACCCGGCCATGGAAACCATGCAGATGGGCGATGCCGACCACCTCCGGACGGGCCTTCTGCAACTCGTAGTGCAGTTCCAGGGCGCTGGTGTTGAGCAGGCCGTCGCCTTCCACTACCTGGCCCTGGCCGTTGACCCGCAGCAGATGGCTGGTGCGGATCTGCGAGAACGGCACGCCCAGCGGGTTGATCCAGTAATGGTCGGTCTCGATCGGGTCGCGGGCGGTGAAATGCCCGGCCAGGCCGACCTCGAAGCCCAGCTCGGCGAACAGCCGATAGGACGCAGCGAGTCGCTGCTTGCGGTGCAGGCGTTCGGCGTGAAGATCGGCGTGGGTGGTCGGGGCGCTCAGTTGCAGGCGATGGTTGTGGTTCGGCAGGCGGGTAATGCTATGGCTCATCGGGGCGTACTCGCAGGTGGATGAATCGGGCGCCTCCACCGTGCGAGGGGTCGGGTCTGGAGGGACTGTAGCAAGGGGGAAGGGAAGGGAAGAAATACTGTTTTGATCTATTTTTATTATTATTTTTCAGAATAAAAAATCAGATGAATATTTAATTATTGCATTTTTAGAAAGGGCCTCATCGCTGGCAAGCCAGCTCCCACACGACCCCTGTGGGAGCTGGCTTGCCAGCGATGAGGCCCTCAAAATCAGGCTACGTCAGCCGCCTTCACACTATTCCTGTTCACCGGCACCACCAGTCCCAGGTGGTCCCTCAAGGTCCGACCCGCATAGTCCTCCCTGAACAACCCACGCTCGCGCAGGATCGGTAGCACTTCGTCGGTAAAGCGCGCAAACGCCGCCGGCGCGCCGACGTGCACGTTGAATCCGTCCACCGCGCCTTCCTTGAACCAGCGTTCGATTTCGTCGGCCACCGTCCGCGCCGACCCGGCGAAGCCGGTAAAGGGCCGGGCGAACCTGAGTGCTGTCTCGCGCAGGGTAAGGCCCTGTTCGCGCGCGACCCGCTTGATCTTCTCGGCATGTCCGCGATAGCCATTGCTGCCCAGGTCACCCAGCTCCGGGAACGGCTCATCCAGCGGGTACTGGCTGAAGTCGTGGTAATTGAACGGCCGCCCCAGTTGCACCAGCGCCTTGTTCAGGTCCAGCTCGCCATGCCTGGCCTTGAGGATCGCCTGCGCCTCTTCATCGGTATCGGCAATGATCGGCGTGATCCCCGGGAACACCAGTACCTGCGCCGGATCGCGCCCGGCCTGCGCCGCCCGGCGCTTGATGTCGGCGTAGTACTCGCGGGCATCGTCGAAGTTGTCGACCCCGGCGAAGATCCCTTCGGCAATGTGCGCGGCCAGCCCTCGACCGGACTCCGACACCCCGGCCTGGAAAATCACCGGCTGGCCCTGGGCCGAGCGCGAGATGTTCAGCGGCCCGGCGACCGAGAAGAACTCGCCGCGATGGTCCAGTCGATGCTGCTTGGCCGGATCGAGGAAGCGCTTGCTGGCCCGATCCCGGGGAAGGCATCGTCCTCGTAGGAGTCCCATAGCCCCTGGACCACCGCCACATGCTCATGGGCGCGGCGATAGCGCTCGCCGTGGTCGATATGCTGCTCGCGGCCGAAATTGCCGGCGGCGCCTTCCAGTCCGGTGGTCACCACGTTCCAGCCGGCACGGCCATGGCTGATGTGGTCCAGCGAGGCGAACTGGCGGGCGACGTTGAAGGGTTCGGTGTAGGAGGTGGTCAGGGTCGCCACCAGGCCGATCCTGTCCGTGGCGCCGGCCAGCGCGGAGAGCAAGGTCAGCGGCTCCAGGCGATTGAGGAAGTGCGGCGCCGAGTCCGGGGTAATGTAGGGGCTGTCGACGATGAAGACGAAGTCGAACTTCGCCGCTTCGGCCGCCCGGGCCTGCTGCTTGTACCAGTCGATATCGATGCTCGCGTTGCCGGGAATGCTCGGGTTCAGCCATTCCTGCTGATCGGTGCCGACACCGGTGAGGATCGCGCCAAGGTGCAATTGCCGTGTGCTCATGCTGCAACTCCTGTAGTTGGTGAAGAAGAAGGGTTCAGGCCCAGGCGTGGCGGACCACCAGGCCGTCGGCATCGAGGGCGGTATCCACCGCGTCGATGATCGGCTGGGCTTCGCTGCGCACCAGCCAGTCGGGGCTGACCTCGGCGAATTGCACCCGGCGATCACGGCCGATCACCACCACCGTGGGCTGCGGCAGTTCCCAGGTGCCAGTGCCGGTAACGGCGCCGATGCTGTTGCCCTTGGCCAGGGCGGCCTGGCGCGAGGCTTCGTCGAAGCTGTAGAGCACGCCGAAGCGGCGGCCGAGCCGGTTGTCCGGGTCGCTGGCGACCTGCAGGGCCAAGCGGTGCTTGTCGCGGATTTCCACCAGGCGCTCCGGCACCTGCGGGCTGATCGCGACCAGCGGCACGCCGCGACGCTGCAGGGCCGGTTGCAGGTTTCGCTCGTAGTAGGGAATGGCGATATTGCAGGCCGGACAACCAGCGAAGCGGAAGAACACCAGCACGGCAGGGCCGTTTTCCAGCAATTGGTCGAGGGTCAGGGAGCCACCTTCGACCTTCAGCAGTTCGAAGGGCTCGACGAGGTCGCCGGCCTTGATGAAGCGCTGCGGATCGGCTTCGTCCACCAGGCGCTGGCGCTGGTCGATGTTGACCTTGAGGGCTTCCGGGGCCCAGGTGCGCACGCGTTCGGCATGCAGTTCGGCAAGCAGGTGATTGAGGGATTCACTCATGGCGTGGTCCTGTGTCGGGGGAAGGGGTGGCCAGCTCCCGGGCGAGCGCGAAGATGTGCTCCATGCGCCAGTGCTGGTTGTTGTAGCGCGGGTCGTTGGCGAACTCGTCCCAGCCGGAATCGCGGCGATATTGGCCAGGCAGGTTGCTGGCCAGGACCTGCGCGGGGTCGAGGCTGACCGGGTGTTCGCAGTCGGGGTGTACGTAGAGCGCATCGCTGGCGCAGTACAGCTCGCACATGAAGCAGGTCTGGCAGGCACCCTGGTTGGCGATGCGCGGTTTGCCGTCGCTGCCGAGGGCGAGGACGTTGGTGGGGCAGACGCTGATGCATTGGCTGCAGCCGCTGCAGCGGTCGCTGAAGATCAGTTCGATCATGCCGGGGTCTCCACGGGGCGCGTGACCGGGTCGTGGCGGACCCAAGGGCTGTCCAGTCCGCCGCTGCGCAGGTGCACGTCGAAGCGGTCGTGTCGTTGCGGTGCGTCGGTGCGTTGATGGATGCCGCGGCTTTCCTTGCGCGCCAGGGCGCTCGAGTAGCACCAGCGGGCACTGGCCAGCAGGGCCTGGGTTTCCCGCCGGCGCAACAGGCTGTCCGGGTCGCTGTGGGGCGCGTCGCCGCGCAGGCGGTCCCAGTGGCTGTCCAGCGTCAGCAACGAGCGCTGCAATTGGGCGCCGGTGCGGAACAGGTTCTTGTCGTAGGGATGCAATTCGTTCTGCACGGCCCGGATGGTCTCGCAGTAATCGGCGTCGGCGGCGGGAATCGGCGTTTCTGTGTACCGTGCCGCGGTACGTAACACTGTACGGTTGGCTTTTGCAAACTGGGCAGCGCCACTTCCGGCCCATTGCCCGCTGGACAGCGCCCACGAGGAATTCACCGCGCCGCCGCCCGAGATCGCGCCGGTCACCGTTTCGCGGCTGGCGGCATCGCCGGCGGTGAACAGGCCGGGCACGGTGGTCTGGCAATGGTCGTCGGTCACCCGCAGGCCGCCGACACCGCGAATGGTGCCTTCGCCGTGCAAGGTCACGGCGAACTTGTCTCGGTAGGGGTCGATGCCCAGGCGATCGAACGGCAGCATCAGGTTCGGCTGCACATAGGGCAGGCGTGCGCGGATGTCGGCGGGAATCCGGTCCAGGCGGCAGAACACCGGCCCGCGCAGCAGATGGCGGGCAAGGGCATTGTTGAAATCAGGGCCCTGGGGGATATCCAGCTCGCGTCCGGCGGCATCGAAATAGCGGCCGAAGGTGTAGACCATCGAGCGGGTCATGGTGCTGCCGGCCGGGGCGATGCAGTAGTAGGCGGAGAACTCCATGCCCGACAGCTCGGCACCGGCTTCCACGCCCATCAGGTAGCCGTCGCCGGTATTGGTATGGCTGCCGAGCAGGCGTGACAGGAAGCCGCAACCGCCAGTGGCCAGCACCGTGGCCGGGGCCGTTACCTGCCACTCGCGCTTGAGCTGGCGCTGCCAGCCGCGGGCGCCGGCCAATTCGCCGGATTCGCTGCGCAGCAGTTCCAGGGCCGGGCTCTGGTCCAGCAGGGTGACGCCGTGCTCCAGCGCAAGCTGGCGCATGGCGCGCATATATTCAGGGCCGCGCAGTGCACGGTACTGCTTGCGCCCCTGCTCATCGCTGGGGAAATGGTAGAGACGGTCCAGTTGCGGAAGGGACTGCCAGGTGGTTTCGAGGATGCGCGCCATCCAGCGCGCGTCACCCAGGCCTGCGGCGCTCTCGACGCGCTTGCCGATCGCGGCCTGGCGCTGCTCGGGCGGCACCCACCAATGGCCGGGCCCGGCGGTGGCGGTCACGCCGCTGGTGCCGCACCAGCCTTTTTCGGCGAGCACCACCTTGGCGCCTTCACGGGCGGCGGCGACGGCGGCCCAGGTGCCGGCGAGGCCACCGCCGATCACCAGCACATCGGCAGCGAGCTGGAGCGGGGCGGGGGCGTTGTGAAACAGGGGGATCATTGGCGCATTCACTCCGGCTGAGGTCGTTGGGGACGGCCTCCGCCGGGAATGGGGTCGGGTCTTGGGATAGAACGATAGGCGCGGGAGCAGGTGGTAGGGAAAGGCTTTTTGGTTCTAAGCTAATTATGCGAGTTATGTATTTATTTGCTTTTCAAAATCAGGAATAAGTATTTAGTTGGCAGTGCCGACAACCCTGTGGGGGGCTCCTACGGCTAGTGTCTTTTTGCTATCATTTGCCCACAAATAATATCCAGCGCTCTGCGCAAGCGAGTTGTACTAAGGATCCCGAGTCCCATGGCGTTATTCCTGCAAAAGCCGGTGTTTTGGAACACCAACAACTACATCGCGCCGTCCGGCGGCTTCGCCACCAGTGGCTTCGCCCGGGAAAACGGCTACGGCCACGAAGAATGGAACAACTCGCCACGCCTGCTCCTGCGCCAGGGCAACCAGCGCTACCGGGTCTTCCATACCGAGGGCGCTGGTGCGGCGCCGCTGGTGGAGAACGCCGGCCAGACCTTCGTGTTCATGACCGCCGCGCACAACGGCATCCTGCAACTGGTAGGCGTCGCCGGTAACGCCGTCGGCCTGTTCGACGAGCGCCTGCTGGGGCAGCGCCAGCAGATCGTCGATAAGCTCGCCCTGCAGGAACTGTGGGAGGAAGCCTGGGCCGTGACCAAGGTCCGGCGTATCCACGAGGATGACCGCCACCACTTCCTGCGCAACTGGAAACAGAACCTTCAGCGTATTCCTGCCTGGATCTGCCCGGAAGAGTACTTCTGGTGGTTCGACGAGCCCGTCACCCTTGATCTGCGCGCGATCATTGGCGCGGAGAAACTGGCGTCCGCAGGTACCAGCGAGCTGGACCTGGCTCTGGTGGGGCGGATCATGGATGCCATTCCCGCGTCGCAGCGGGGCGAGCGCTGGGCGCGCTTGATCGACGCGATCCACTGCGCGCCGAGCGAACCGGTGGCGGCCTCGGACCGGGATGCGCTGCTGGAAGGCAGCGAGCCGGTGACCGAGCAACTGGCTAACCTTCAAGCCCGTCGTGGACGCGGCAAGTTCCGCCAGGACCTGCTGGCAACCTGGGGCGGGGCCTGTGCGGTGACCGGGCTGGCCTGTGCCGAGGTGTTGCGTGCCTCGCATATCAAGCCCTGGGCGGTGGCGACGGCGAAGGAGCGTCTGGATCCTGATAACGGGTTGCTGTTGTCGGCGAACCTCGACGTCCTGTTCTACCGTGGCCTGCTGTCTTTCGACGAGCAGGGGCAGATGCTGGTGTCGCATTGGCTGGGCGAGGCTGATCGGGCGGCCTTGGGGCTGCCACGGGCGCTGCGCTTCGTGCCGGGCGCAATGGCTCACTACCTGCACTATCACCGCACCGAGGTGTTTCAGCAGTGATGAGCGGGGCGCTGATCGGCGCCCCGTTGCATCACCCCGAAACGCAGATCATCCGGCGGTCTTGCCCTGCTTGATGGTTTTGCCCAGGGCAAACAGCGTGCTGTCGATATGCATCAGGTAGTCCGCCGACGCTTTCAGTTGCGGTTCGAAGCGTTCGGTTTTCAGCCAGCGCTTGTACTCGTTGATCCCGGAAACCTGGTTGTTGAGCAAGGTGATCCGGCGGATCGCGTCCATCTTTTTTTCGTCGTTGCGATCGGCGCGCCACAACAGGAAACCACGCAGCACATGCTGGTCGATGATGGGCTCGCGCTTGTCGGCGAGGTGGCGACCGAACTGGTGGAACACCTGGCCCGGGCCGTTTTTCCGCACGGTTTCGGCATGCACGCCACGCACGCCTTCGACGATGTGCGTCACCTTGCTCAGGTCGCCGTTCTTCCAGGCGATGGAATACAGCAGCTTTTCCAGCGGTGACAGCGCCCTGTCGCTGATCCGTGGATGAAACTCGCCGCTGTCGGTCAGCAGCCCTTCGGCCATCAGGGTGGCGATCTCATCGCTGTTGATCGATAGCCGCAGTTCCGGATAGTCCTTGCGGTCCAGTCGATTGACATGCAGCCCGGGGTGCTCGGAGACAATGGCCGACAATTCAGCGACGGAGCGTGCCCGGAGAATGTCGGCGAACACCCTATCGACAAGCGTCAGCGCCTGGGCGTTGTTCATCGTCAGGCATCCTCGCCGACGTTGTTGTAGGTCTTGCGGTTGACCATCCAGGGCAATGCCGGCTGGCTGCGAACGTGCTTGTAGCAGCCCCTGGCGAATTCATAGGTCTTCAATTGCTGGAAGTAGCGATTGCGCCCGTGCCATTCATAGGTCACGAGAAACACCAGCAATGGTTTGTCGGCGTTTTCCCATACCCCGTGTATGCGCTCCAGCGCCATGTCCAGCTCATTGACCCGCGTGTAGCCGATGAAGGTCTGGAACACCGCATCATCGGTACGCTCGAGCAGCTTTTCGAACTCGTTGATATCGGTATGGGCGCGTTTCCACTCCCACTCCACGTAGGACAGGGTCTGTTCCGGGAAGCGTATGACCGCATCGGTACGGCCGCCTTGCTCGAACAATGCACGAGCCCCGAGCAGGGTCGCGCATTGCCTGACCACCAGGCCGATATGAATCGTCCAGTTGGCCGGGTTGGCCATGGAGTGTTCCTCCGTCACGGGAAAGTCGCGATACCAGAGGCAATTGAAGAGGGTTACGAAGTCTCGTGCGATGCGTTTCACCGGCGTTCCTTGCATGGGCCAGAATGGTGGGGTGGCATCATATTGCAATCATTTGGCGATGGCACACCCCCTGGATCACTATTGCTGCAGGGCCATGTGTTTGCGATACCGGCGTGTCAGCCACAGGGTGCTGATTTGCTGCATCAGCAACGCCCAGGCCGGCGATACCGTGCTATCGGGAGAGCGGCCCCGACCCAGCCGGCGCAACTGGAACTTCACGGCCGCCATGACGCCCATCGATGCCAGCACCTTGTTCTTCCAGGCGATGGGGCGCAGTGCCGGGACGTTGTCCTGCCCTTGCTGCCATTGGCGCGGCAGGTCGGGTTCGATGGCCAGGGCCGTACCGATCCCGGCCATGGCCACGCCGGAGGTGATCACCTGTTCGGCCACCGGGCGACGCCGGATGCCGCCGGTCACCATCAGCGGCATGTTCGCCACACTTTGCAGGTCCCGGGCGAAGTCGATGAAATAGGCTTCCCTGGCCAGGGTCCGGCCATCCCGGGCTACGCCCTGCATCGCCGGTGCTTCGTAGCTGCCGCCCGACAATTCCACCAGGTCCACGGGCAGCTCGTTCAGGCGCATCACCACCTCGCGGGCGTCCTCGGCGCTGAAGCCGCCGCGCTGGAAGTCCGCGGAATTGAGCTTGACCGCCACGGTGAAATCCTTCGCGACCACGGCGCGTACGGCCTTCACCACTTCGATCAGCAGGCGTGCGCGGTTCTCCAGTGAACCGCCCCATTGATCCGTGCGCTGGTTGCTCAGGGGCGAAAGGAACTGGCTGAGCAGGTAACCGTGCGCTGCATGGATCTGCACGCCGTTGAAACCGGCCTGCTCGGCGAGGCGGGCAGTGTTGGCGAAGCGCTGGATCACCTCGGCGATCATCGCTTGATCCATGGCCCGGGGCAGCGCGAAATGCCGTGACATATTGCCCAGCGCCAAGGGCACGGCCGAGGGTGCCCAGGCCGGCTGGCCGAGATTGGCCGGCATCTGTCGCCCGGGATGGTTGAGCTGCAGCCAGAACTGCGCGCCGCCAGCCTGTCCGGCACGGGCCCAGTGGCGAAAGCGTTCGAGCTGACGGTCGTCCTCCAGCACCACGCCACCGGGGCCGGTCATGGCGCGGCGATCGATCATCACGTTGCCGCTGATCAGCAGCCCGGCACCGCCTTCGGCCCAGGTCCGGTACAGGCGCAGCAGCCCGGCAGAAGGGGCATGGTCGGCATCGGCCATGTTCTCTTCCATGGCGGCCTTGGCCAGGCGATTGGGGACCACGCTGCCGTTGGGCAGGGTGAGGGGCGTGAACAGGTTCATAAGAGGAGGCTCCACGATTGGTCGTGGCCTCACCTTAGGTTTAAAGTGAACTTTAAGGTCAAGCACTTTGCTACGGGGTGGTGGATGAAAATCGGCGAGTTGGCGAAACGCAGCGGGTTATCGGCGTCGAGGATCCGTTTCTACGAGTCCAGCGGCCTGCTGAGCACGGTAGAACGTACGGGAAACGGTTACCGCAGCTATGACGCGGATGCGTTGTGGATGCTCGAACTCATCACCGGTGCGCAGCGCGCCGGGTTTTCCCTGGAAGAGATCCGCAGCCTGCTGCCGACCTCCGGGGGCGCCTGGCCGCAGGAGGAACTGCTGGCCGGGCTGAGGCGCAAGGTTGCGGAGATCGAGGTTTTGCAGGAACGCCTGGCGCGCAACAAGGCACAGTTGCTGGTAGCGATCGAGGGCATCGAAAGCCGGCCGCAGGGCCAGGCCTGCTCGGAGAATGCGCAGCAGGTGTTGGAGCGGTTGCGCAGCAAGCAAAAAGCCTAGTCCTCGTTGCGACTGGTGCCAGTGCGGTCACGTTCGAAATGCTTGATGCCGGGAAATTCCGGGAGCCAGTTTTCCCGACGTATCACCCAGAGCTCGTAGGTCGGTTTGAACTGGCTGGGTGCATCCAGCGAGCCGATATTCAGCTCGACTTCATCGCCGCTGCGGGAAAACACCGGGGAACCGCACCTGGGGCAGAAATGGCGATTCTGATAGGTGCCGGTCTGGCCCGTGACGCTGACGGCGGTTTCGGGGTAGATCGCCGAGGCATTGAGCAAGGCACCGTGGTGCTTGCGACAGTCGAGGCAATGGCACAGCCCAACGCGATAAGGCTCGCCGCGGGCTTCGAAACGGACCTGGCCGCAGAGGCAGCCGCCTGTGATGGGGGACATGACCAGCACCTTTGTCGTGTGGGTGATGGTGTTGGGACTCTTCCAGGTTTGTGTTGTTCATTCGAGCCTCATCGCTGGCAAGCCAGCTCCCACAGGCACCGCATAACCCTGTGGGAGCTGGCTTGCCAGCGATGGGGCCAGAAAGAACACTACAAAGCTCAGCCAGCCAGCGTTCCGTTATCGATCACGAACCGGTACTTCACATCTCCCTTGAGCATCCGCTCGTAGCTTTCGTTGATCTGCTCCGCCCGAATCAGCTCGATATCCGAGACAATCCCATGCTCGGCGCAGAAGTCGAGCATTTCCTGGGTTTCCGGGATCCCGCCGATCATCGAGCCGGCGATGCTGCGGCGCTTGAAGATCAGGTTGAACACGTTCGGTGACGGGTGGTTGGTGGCCGGGGCGCCGACCAGGGTCAGGGTACCGTCGCGCTTGAGCAGGACCAGGAAGGCATCCAGGTCGTGCGGCGCGGCAACGGTGTTGAGGATCAGGTCGAAGGATTTGCTGTGCGCCGCCATTTCCGCCCGGTTGCGCGACACCACCACTTCGTCCGCGCCCAGCTCCAGCGCCGCCTCGCGCTTGGATTCCGAGGTGGTGAAGGCCACCACATGGGCGCCCATGGCATGGGCCAGCTTGATGCCCATGTGCCCCAGGCCGCCGATGCCGACCACACCTACCTTCTTGCCCGGCCCGGCACCCCAGGTGCGCAGCGGCGAGTAGGTGGTGATCCCGGCGCAGAGCAGCGGGGCAACCGCAGCCAGTTGCGCTTCAGGATGGCGAATGCGCAAAACATAGCGCTCATGCACGACGATCTGCTCGGAGTAGCCGCCCAGGGTCCAGCCCGGGGCATCCGGGTCGGGAAGTTGTAAGTGCCGATCATCCCGTCGCAGTAGTTCTCCAGCCCCTCGTCGCAGTCGGCGCACTGCTTGCAGCTGTCGACGATACAGCCGACGCCCACCAGGTCGCCGACCTTGAAACCGCTGACATGCCCCCGACGGCGGCGACCCGGCCGACGATTTCATGGCCGGGCACGCAGGGGTAGCGGGTGCCGTCCCACTCCGAGCGCACCTGGTGCAGGTCGGAGTGGCAGATGCCGCAGTAGGCGATTTCGATACGCACGTCGTGGGCGCCGACGTCGCGGCGGGTGATGGTCAGCGGCTCCAGCGGCTGGTGGCCGGAATGGGCGCCATAGGCGATGACTTGCATGCGCAACTCCTCGGTAGGGTAAGTGACGATTGCATCTTCAGTGGTCGCCGGGCGCAGCCGGTAACCCGATCCGACCGGGTTCTTGCCTAATCCTTCAGCGCCGCTTCGATCCGGACACTGTGGGAGATGATGCTTTTCGGGGTCATCACGGCAGCTCCTGGGTAGGGTGGCTGGTTGAGTCTAGACCTTGAGGGCCTCATCGCTGGCAAGTCAGCTACCACACGGACCCTGTGGGAGCTGGCTTGCCAGCGATGAGGCCCTCAAGCACACCATCAATGCTCCTGCATATAACTCAGGGTCATCCTGGCCAACGCCCGGATCCCTACCGCCAACGCCCCGTCATCCACCTGGAACCCCGGCGAATGGGTCGGCCATACCGGCTTGTCTGCCAATGCCTTCGGCGTTACCCCCATGCGCATGAAGATCCCGGGGATCTGCCGCGCATATTCGGCGAAATCGTCTGCGCCGTAGGTGCCGCTATCCACCTTGACCGGCACTGTCGAGACGCTTTCCAGCACTGGCAACAGCCGGTCCACCAGCGCCGTGTCGTTGTAGCCGGCGCGGTAGTTGCCGGGCAGGTAGTCCACCTCGGCACTGGCCCCCGAGGCCTCGGCGATCTTTTCCGCCGTGCGGCGCATGCGCTGCAGCACATCCTCGCGCTGCTCGTCGCTGACCGTCCTGACCGAGCCTTCCAGGCGCACTTCGGCAGGAATGATGTTATGCCGGTCGCCGGCTTCGATCCGGCCCACGGAAATCACCGGCGCCGGCAACACGCTGAGGTTCGACTGGCGACTGGGGATGGTCTGCCAGGCGAGGATCGTCTGCGCCGCCACCGGCACCGGGTCGATGCCGGTCCAGGGGAAGGCGGCATGGGTCTGGCGGCCCTTGATCCGGGCGACGAAGGTGTCCGCCGCCGCCGTGGTGCGGGTGCGACTCAGGGTGAAACCACCGGAGGCGCCAGCAGTGACATGGATCCCGAAAATCACTGCCGGCGCCGGGTTTTGCAGCACGCCTTCTTCGATCATCTGCTTCGCCCCACCGGATTCGCCCAGTGGCGGACCTTCCTCGGCAGGCTGGAAGATCAGCTTCAAGGTGCCCGGCAATTCGTCGCGCCGCGCAGCGAGCACCTCGGCCACGCCCAGGGCCATGGCCATATGGGCGTCATGCCCGCAGGCATGCATCACCCCGACCTCCTTGCCCCGGGTGCGGAAATCGCCACCTTCGTCCTTGGCCCGCACGCTGGAGGCGTAGGGCAAGCCGGTCTGCTCGGTCAGCGGCAGGGCATCCAGTTCGGCGCGGATCGCCACCACCGGCCCCGGCTTGCCGCCGCGCAGGATACCGACCACACCGGTATGGGCGACCCCGGTCTGCACCTCCAGCCCCAGTTCGCGCAGGCGCCGGGCGATACGCTCGGCGGTCTGCACTTCGCGGTTGCCCAGTTCAGGGTGCTGATGGATCTGGTGGCGGAGCTCGATCACCCCGGGCAAGGCCTTGGCGATCCGTGCATCCAGGTCGCCCCAATCCTCGGCGGCAACGGCCCCTGACACCAGTAGCAATGCGAACCCTGCAAGACGAAACGGCAGCATTCCGGCTCCTCAGTAGGTAAAGGCGATCGGCGGATAGTTGCCGTTCACCAGGTAGTCGCCGATGGCCTTGTACTTGTAGGCCACCGCGTCGTGGGTGGTGTGGGTACGGGCGTTGCGCCAGTGGCGGTCGAAGTTGTAGCGCGACTGCGTGGTGGCGGCGCCGCCGACCTCGTAGAGCCGCTCGCAGACATGCAGGGCGGCGCGGGTCGAGGCGATCTTGGCTTCGGCCACGGCGATGGAGGACCGGGCGAGCAGGGCGTCCAGATCCTCACCTTCCAGCAAGCCCTGCAACTGGGTACGAGCGGCCAGATCGACAGCCAGCGCGGCCTTTTCCACCAGCGCCTCGGCGCCATGGATCGCGGCGGAAAGATCGCCCACGGTATGCAGGATGTACGGGTCGTTGCGCGCCTGGTCGACGCCGCTTTCGCGCACCGGGCGCGCCCCGTGCGTGACCATTCCACCGCATCGTCCAGTGCCGCCAGGCCGATGCCGATATCGATGGCGCAGTGGATCAGCTGGGCGCTGGCGCCGATATAGTTGCGCCGCTGGTACCACGTGGCCAGGGGAATGACCTGCTCGGGCAGCACCGGCACATCCTTGAGCAGGGTGGTGCCGCTGGCGGTGACCCGCTGGCCCATGCCGTCCCAGTCGTCGAGCAGGGTGATGCCCGGGTATCGGCCGGGAGCATGACGTACACCGCGTCACCGGCTTCGTCCACCGCCTGGATCTTCAGCAGGTCGGCGAACAGGCAGCCGGTGCTGTAGAACTTGCTGCCGTTGAGCACCAGGCGCTCGCCATCGCGCTCCAGGCGCGTGTGGATTTCGCCGCGGAACTTGCCGCTGCGCTCGGCAATCGCGCCGGAGGACAACCGGCGTTCGGCGAAAGCGCCCAGGTAGCGGCGCTGCTGATCTGCGTCGGCGATCAGGCGCAGATGTTCCACCGTGGCGAAATGCGGAAACAACGCCTGGGCCACGCTCGGGTCGGCCTTGGCCAGGGTGATGAAGATCCGTGCCACGTCGAGCTGGCTGACATCGCCACCGCCCAGTTCTACGGGAACACGGGCGGCTCCGAGGCCGGATTGACGGATCAGCTCCAGTTGCTCATGGGGCAGGATGCGCCGCGCATCGCGCTCGGCGGCGCCAGGTTGGATATGGGTGGCCAGTTCATTGGCCAGTGCCAGGTAATCGGTCATGGGCATGTCTCGAAAAAGGGATCAGGATGCATCGCGCAAGGCCTGGCGCGGAACGCCGAGCAAAAGGATCAGGGCGCCGCAGGTGACAAGCCCCGCGACGATGTACAGCGCCAGGCTGATATCGCCCGTGTTGGTCTTGATGCTGCCGATCATGATCGGCGTCAGCAGGCTGCTGATCTGCCCGCAGCAGTTGACCAGCGCCAGGCCGGCGGCCCGGGCGCGGTCGGAGAGGTAATAGGTGGGAATGGTCCAGAACACCGCCGTGGCCACCAGGTAACCGCTGGTCATCAGGGTCAGCAGGGCGATGGCCGACCAGGGCCCGGCGATCAGGTTCGGCAGCAGGGTCATGGCCAGCGCGGCGGTGAGGCCGCCCAGGGCGAAATGCCAGCGGCGTTCCTGGTGCAGGTCGGAATGGCGGCAGGCCCAGAGCATCACGCCAACCCCGACCACATAGGGCAGGGCCGAGAACAGGCCGAGCTGGCCCAGGTTGCTCACCCCGGAATCGCGGATGATCGACGGCGCCCAGATATTGGTAACGTTGCCGGTACACATGATGGTCAGGCAATAGGCCAGGGTGATGAACCACACCTTGCGGTCCTTCAGCGCCTCGACGAACCGCTGGTGGCCGCCAGGCTTGCGTTTGCTCTTCTCGTCCGCCAGGGCCTGCTCGATGGTCTGCTTCTCGACGTCGCTCAGCCATTTGGCCTTGGCCGGCTTGTCGTCCAGCCAATACCAGGCGAACAGGCCGGCCAGCACCGGCGGGATGCCGGTGACCACGAACAGCCATTGCCAGCCACTGAACCCGCCGACCCCGCCGAAGTGGCTCATGATCCAGGTGGACAAGGGGCCACCGACGATGCCGCAGACGGCGATGGCCATGATGAAGCGCGAGGTGATCCGCGCCCGGTAGGCCGCCGGGAACCAGTAGGTCAGGTACAGGATCACCCCTGGGAAGAACCCGGCCTCGGCCGCCCCCAGCAGCACCCGCAGCACATAGAACTGCGCCGGTGTCTGGGCGAAGGCGGTGGCGATGGTGACCAGGCCCCAGAGGATCATGATCCGGGTCATGGTCTTCTTCGCCCCGAACTTCTCCAGCAACAGGTTGCTGGGGATCTCGAACAGCAGGTAGCCGATGGAAAACACCCCGACGATGATGCCGAAGGTGGCGTCGCTGATGTTCAGGTCGGCCTTGAACTGCAGGTGAGCGAAGCTGATGTTGACCCGGTCCAGCCAGTTGAGCACGAAGCACAGGAACAGGAACGGCATGATGCGCCAGGCCAGCTTGCGGTACAGGCGCTGGTCGAAGCTCGGTGCCGACGCCGCAGGCGCGGCGTCGGTGGTTGCAGACAGGCTGTTCATCGCGGGTTACCAGCTCACGTCGACTTTGCCGAAGAAGTACGCGCCTTCCAGGCCGTACGGCGAGTACCAGCTGTAGGTCGGGTCGTCGGTGGGGAAGAAGTAGAAGCGCTTGGCTTCGGCGTTCAATTGCTGTGGCCGGCGGTCGAAGATGTTTTCCCCGCCGACGGTCACCTTGACCGAGTCGCTCAGCCAGTAACCCAGGCTCAGGTCGGTGATGAACGCCGGACGGATTTCCTCGTCGCGGCTGGCGGAGATCTGGTTGCGCCCGGTGACCTTGGAATAGCGCGTGCCCTTGAGGGTGACGTCGAAGTCGCCCAGTTGCCAGGCGGCGGTCAGCGAGGTGACGTTCTTCGGATAGGCAGTGGTCAGGTTGCCCTGGCGGTCGCGGCCGACGGCGGTCACGCCGGTGCCGGCAAGGGCATCGGGTTCCTTGATCTTCTCGATGGTCTGCAGGCTCTGGTTGCTCAGCAGGGTCCACTTGGTCTTGCCGTATTCGCCGAGGTCGTAGCGGTAGTCGGCGACCAGGTCGATGCCGCGGGTGCGGGTGTCGGCCAGGTTGCCGAAATAGGAGACGATCTGGTTCGGGTCCAGGCCATTGGCGGCGAGGATGTTGGACACGGCGGTGCCTTGCAGGTTGCTGGTCTGCAGGATGCGGTCCTTGATATCGATCTGGTACAGGTCGACGGTGATATCCAGGTTCTCGGTCGGCGTGGCGACGAAGCCGAGGCTGTAGTTCATGGATTTTTCCGGCTTCAGGTCCTTGGCACCCAGGGCGCGGCCGGCCGCGTCGTCCACGGTTACGTAGCGGGTGGTGGCCTGTTCCAGTACCCCGGTCAGCGGGCTGGTGCGCCAGGCGGTCAGCGATGACGAGTAGTACTGCTGTTGCAGAGACGGCGCACGGAAGCCGTTGCTGATGGTGCCGCGCACGGCGAACTGCGGGGTGAAGGCATAGCGCGTGGAGAACTTGCCGCTGGCGGTGTCGCCGAAGTCGCTGTAGTGCTCGAAGCGCCCGGCCAGGCTGACGTCCCACTGCTCGGTGAGGCTCTGGCTCAGGTCGATGTAGCCGGCGGTGTTGGTCCGCGAATAGTTGTGCGCATCGGCCGGGGTGAAGCCGACCAGGCCTGGTGCGCCAGGGTTCGGGCGCTGGCCGGCGAGCGGGTGGCCGGCCGGGAACACGTAGCCGCCATCGGCGTAGGAGGCATATTCGCCGTCCTCGATCTCGAACCCGTCACGGCGGAACTCCAGGCCGGTGGAGACGTTCAGCGGCTTGGCGAACAGCCCGGTGTCGAAGGCGCGGGTCAGGTCGAGGTTGTTGGTCCACTGGCTGGCGATCAGGTGTCCGCCGTCCATGTTGCGCGGGCTGTCCGGGCCGAGGGACGGGTTCAGCGACTTCTCGTTGCGGGTGTTGGCGTCGTTGTAGCCGTAGCTGGTGCTCAGGTCCAGCTTCCAGCCCAGCACGTTCTCGTTGCGCAGGCCGATCACGGTCTGGAAGTCGTCCTCTTCCACCACGAAGCGCGGCGAGAAGCCGTCCGGGTACACCGAGACGATGTTCTGCGGCGAGTTGGCGGTGCGGTAGGTGCCCCAACTGGTGGAGTTGCGGTGGCTGAGGGTAGAGAAGGAATACAGGCTGACCTGGTCGTTCAGCGGCAACTCGGCGTTGTAGCCGAAGTTGTAGGTTTGCGAGCGCGGCTGGCCGAGTTGCTGGCGGTAGCGGCTTTCGCCGTTTTCGCGCGGGTCGGCGGCACCATTGACCGGGAAATAGATGCGCGTGCGCTCCGGCACGGCGCCGGCGACGTTAGAGCTTTCCTGGATGCCGATATCGGCGCTGAGGCTGAAGAAACCGTCGTTGGGCAGCTCGAAGCCCTGGTTGATCTGGCCCTGGCCACGGGCACCGAAGTTGCCCTTGCCACCGATGCGGTTCTCGTACTGGCCATACAACGCACTGGCGCTGCCGCCGGACTTGTTGTCCTTGAGGATGATGTTGATCACCCCGGCGATGGCGTCCGAACCGTATTGCGCGGCGGCGCCGTCGCGCAGCACTTCCACATGGTCCACGGCGCTGATCGGGATCAGGTCGAGGTCGGCCGGCGACTGGCCGCTGGAACTGGCGGCGGTCTGCACGAAGATCAGCGACGTGTTGTGCCGGCGCTTGCCGTTGACCAGCACCAGCACATGGTTACCACCCAGGCCACGCAGGGTCGCGGACTTCACCGACAGCCCGGTACCGCCGGTAAAACCTGCGGCATTGGTATAGGACGGCACGCTGGCGGCGAGGGCGTCGCGCAGGTTCTGCTTGCCGGACCGGGCCAGGTCGTCGGCGCTGATCACATCGATCGGCGCCAGGCTCTTGGCCACGGTGCGACCGCTGTCGCGGGCACCGGTGACCACTACCGTCTGCAGGGCGGTGTCGGTGCTGCTGGTATCGGCGGCGCTGGCCAGGGGCGCGACGCACAAGCCGAGGATGCCTGCGGTCAGCAGGTTGAGCCTTGGCTGGAAAAGAATGGGGCGAGACATGGTGAGGCTCCGGGATCGGGGGCCGCTGTCCATTCCTGGTGGTGGGTGTTCCTGACAGTACTGGCGAGGCTTTTAAGTGTTGGGCTTTTGGTTATCGGTACAGCATGACGTCCTGTCGGGCCTGGTCGACCAGCGCCATGTGTTGTTGCAGGCGACGCTTGCGGTCGGCCAGCAGCAGGGTCTTGCTCCATTCCATGGCCTTGGCCGAATGTCCGGCCAGTTGTGTCGCCAGTTCGATGGCGGCGGCGTGCGGGTCCTGCGCAATACGGTTGATCAGGCCCAGGGCCAGGGCCTCTTCGGCATCGAAGCTGCGGGCACTGAGCATGATGTCCAGGGCCGCCGCCTCGCCGATCAGGCTGGGCAGGGTGATCGCGCTGAAGCCGGAAAGCATGCCGTGGCGCACTTCCGGGAAGCTGAAACGGGTGTCCGGGCGGGCGATGCGGAAATCGCAGTGGATCGCCAGGCTGATGCCCAGGCCCAGGGTGTGGCCGTGCAAGGCGGCAACTACCGGTTTGTTCAGGTCCAGGCCGACATCGGGCAGGGCGCGGGCAAGCAGGGCGCTGGCCACGGCTTCGCCGGTGGCCTGGATTTCCTTGAGGTCGGAGCCGGCGCAGAAGGCCTTGTCGCCGGCGCCGCGCAGCACGATGGCCCGCGCCTGTTGGTCTGCGGCGGCACGTGCCCAGGCCTCGGCCAGTTCGCGCTTGGCCTGGCCATCCAGGGCATTCAGACGCTCGGGGCGGTTCAGGGTGATCTGCACCACGCCATCGCCAAGGGGTTGGTAGTCGACTGTCATTACGATTTTCGCTGCGGGTGAAAGAAAGACGTTTTGCCTCTTGCGGCATCGCGTCGAAGTGGGGAAAACTTAATGTATGTTCATAATGCAAACAACATGTTTGTTATACGAACATGTTTTGTATTCCTCTCAAATGGTTATAAAAAATGAAAGCGATAGTACTTAAGGCCTTCGGCGGGCCGGAACAGTTGCAACTCGAAGAGGTTCCGACGCCACAGGCCGGGCCGGGAGAAGTGCTGGTGCGGGTGCACGCTGCCGGAGTCTGCCATCACGATCTGCTGCACCGCGCCGGGCAACTGCCGGGGGCCCATACCGGGGTGGTGCTGGGGCATGAAGTGGCCGGGGAGGTGGTCGAGGTCGGCGCCGGCGTATTGCAGCTCAAGGTCGGCTCGCGGGTGGTGGTCTATCAACGACGTTTCTGTGGGCAATGCCGCGACTGCCTGCGCGGGCGTCAGGACCTGTGCCGCGCCCTGGGCCTGCCGTCGGTGGATACCGAGGGCGCCTACGCCGAATACCTGCGGATCCCGGCGATTTCCGCGGTCGAATTGCCCGAAGGGCTGGACTACGCGCTCGCCGCGCTGGCGTCCTGCCCGATCGCTACCAGCGTTCGCGCGCTGTATGGGGAAGCCGGATTACAGCCCGGCGAGACGGTGCTGATCAATGGCGCCAGTGGCGGTCTGGGGGCGCATCAGATCCAGTTGGCCCGGGCCCTGGGGGCGCGGGTGATCGCGGTGACCGGGAGCGAGGCCAAGCGTGAGTTCCTGCACCAGCTGGGGGCCCATGAGGTGGTGGTTTCTGCCGGCGGCTATAGCGCCGAGGTGTGGAAGCTGACCGGCAAGCGCGGCGTCGATGTAGCCATGGAAAACCTCGGGCACACGCTGGAAGACACCCTGCGCAGCATGACCCTGGGCGGTCGCGTGGTGGTGCTGGGCAATGTCGAGCCGGGCAGCGTACCGGTGAATCCCGGGCTGCTGATCGGGCGCAGGTTGAAGCTGCAAGGCTCGGGCAGTGCGCCCCTGGAGCAGTTGCGCACGGCATTGGCGCTGATCCATGGCGGGCAGGTACGGCCATTGATTGACCGGGTCATGCCCTTCCCGCAGGCGGGTGAAGCCCATGCGCTGCTGGAATCGCGGCTGGTCAATGGACGCATCGTCCTGAGCGGGTGGTAAGCATGGATATCAGTACCCTGCTGGGCCAGGCCGCAGGCAAATGGCCGGAGGCGTCGGCGCTGCACGAGCCGGCTACCGGGCGGCGCCTGTCCTTCGCGCAACTGGACCAGGCACTGACGGCGTTCGGCCTGGCCCTGGACGACCTGGGTATCGAGCCAGGGGCGCGGGTGGCGCTGCTGGCCGATGCCAGTGTCGATTACCTGATCGCCGATTATGGCTGCATGGCTAACGGGCGCGTGCGGGTGCCGCTGGACCCGGCCTTGTCCCAGGGCGAATTGCTGGCCCAGTTGCGCGATGCCGGGGCTGCGTTGCTGCTGTTTTCCTCGGCGTATTCGGGGGTGGCCGAGGCGTTGCGCGGGGAGGGCGTCGAGTGTCGGCACCTGGCTTCGCTGACGGTCGGTTGCGCATCACCCTTGCCTGTTCGCGCCGCCCAGCCGGCACAGTCCCTGGCCTCGCTCAACTACACCGGCGGCACCACCGGCCTGCCCAAGGCGGTGATGCACCGGCATGCCAGCCTCTGCGCGGTGTTGCAGAACGTGGTCATGGGCCGTGGTGCGCTGCCCGGGGATGTCCTGCTGAATGTGCGGCCGCTGTGGCCGATCGCGGCGGTGGCGGTACTGGCGCATCTGCTTGCGGGTGGCGAGGTGGTGCTGGGTGGTCGCTTCGACAGCAAGCAGTTCCTGGATTCGCTGCGCGAGTATCGGGTGGCGTTCAGTTCGCTGGTGCCGACCCAGTTGCTGCGGTTGTTGCGCGAGAGCGGCAATGCGCCGGCGGAACTGCCTTGCTTCAAGAGCCTGGACATTGGCGCGGCGGCCTTGACCGGCGAGGTACTGGAGGGATCGTTCAGCGTGTTCGCCGGGCGCATCGCGGTGCTCTACGGCATGACCGAAGCCCCTGGAGCTGCTACCTGTCGGCGGCGCAAATGGTTGCGCTGCGTGCGTCCGGCGAAAGCGCCGAAGGCGTGGTCGGGCGTTCGCTGTTCTCGGCGGCGGTCAGGATCGACCGGGTGGATGAGCGCGGTATCGGCGAAATCCTGCTGGCCGGGCCGCAGTTGATGGCGGGCTACTGGCAGCAGCCGGGTCTTACCGGTGAGGTGCTGGTGGACGGCTGGTTGCGCAGCGGCGACCTGGGACGAATCCGCCCTGACGGGCTGCTGGAAGTGCTCGGGCGCTGCAAGGACATCATCCGCAGCGGCGGCAAATCGGTGCAGCCGGGCGAGGTGGAGCAGGCGTTGCTCGGCCATGCCGCGGTGCGCGAGGCCCATGTGTTTGGCAGGGCGGACCTGGAATGGGGGGAGCAGGTGTGTGCGGCCCTGGTCCTGGAGCCTGGCGCCGTGGTGACGGTGGAGGAGCTTCTGGAGCACTGTCGCGGTTTGCTATCGCGCTACAAGGTGCCGAGGCAGGTGCACTTCATTGAGGAGCTGCCGCGTTCGCATTATGGGAAGGTGCAGCGCAACCGGTTGTTGGCGGTGCTGGGGGCTGACATGCGTTGATCTTTCGGGCCCCATCGCTGGCAAGCCAGCTCCCACAGGGTCCGCGGTGCATGCGATTCCTGTGGGAGCTGGCTTGCCAGCGATGAGGCCATTGGCAACGACGCGAAACTAAACGGGTTGATCACCCCGGCTTGCTGCGTTTTCGCTGGTTTCGAAATGAGGAACAGGTTTGGGGCAGCAAGTGCTGAGACTATTTGCCCAGTCCTGAACGAGGCGGTGGTCAACGACCTGACCAGTATCTACATCTACCAAAGCCTCACGGGTTTTATGATCGCTGTTCATTCGATGTGCTCCTAATAAACAAGGCAGGGCTAGAGATTCCCCAACTGCGCCGCAATCCCCTCACAAGCCCGCCGCACATGCGCTGCCAGCGCCGACCCGGGATGGGTCTCTTCCTCCATATCCAGCCCGGCCACCACCACCGCTCCCAGCGCCTGCCCGCCCGCGAGGCGGATCGGAAACGCCACCGACGACAGCCCCGGCTTGAACTCGCCATGCCCGAAGGCGAAGTCCTGCTGGCTGTGGATCAACTGCAACCCCGGCAGCGCCTTGGCATAGCGCTCTTCCCCGAGCACTCCAAGCGCCATCGCTTCGCTGTAGGTCGCCAGTACCGCCCGGCCGCTGGGGCTGCCCTCGATCGGAAACTGATCCGCCAGGTCCACGATCACATTCAACGGCGTGGCTGGCGTCCACATGCGCTCGATCAGCACCACCTGGTCCCCCACCGGCACCGACAGCGAGACGATCGCCGGCCGTTCGCCGATCACCCGCTGCAATTCGATGGCATAGGGCAGGGCCAGGCGGCGCAGGTTCAGGCGGTTCAGGTAGGCGGCGGAATAGATCAGGCTTTCCGGGCCGATATGGTAGGTGGCCCCGCGGGATTCGATCAGGCCCCAGTAGGTGAGGGTCTTGAGCAGTCGGTGGATGGTGGAGCGTTCGATGCCGGTCTGCCGTGCCAGGTCCAGGGCGCTGGCGCCGTGCTTGAGGTTGGCGAGGGCACGCAGGAGGACGATCGAGCGGTCGATGACCTGGACGCGTCCGCCGGCGTTGTCCTTGCCGTTGGCCGCAGGTTGAGGGGCAGAGATTTCCATCGTGACAGGGGATTCCAAAAGACCGGTCGCCAAGGTTAGCCGTGATCCGCCAGCGGGTGAAGAGCCGCCACCGGCGATTATTTCACGGCGGCTTAGACCGAATATGCATGGCGGTTATGAGCATGGATCATCTGGCGATATCCATTGCGTCGTTTTTCCAGTCTGGATGCCAGTTATGGCTGCAATGTTATACGGATCGTCATTATTGCATTGGATGGAGTTGCCAAAGCGTCCTGTTTGCCCGTCGTCGCACCGCCAGCCGCTGTTTTTCCGCCATCTTGCCGCCTCGTGGCCGATCCCTAGAATCTGCATCCATCTCCTCTCGTCACTTTGAACAAGGACTTCACCATGATGAACGCAATGCAGATGCCGATGATGAACGCCACCATGCCGATGATGCCAATGACCGGCATGCCGATGATGATGGCCACGATGACCTGCAAGATGGTCGACGACGGCATGATGTGCACCATGAAGCCTGCCGCCGGCATGGACATGGCGATGTTCCGCAACAGCGCGGAAATGATGCAGATGATGATGAACTGCGGCATGCCGATGATGATGCAGTGCGGCAACCTGATGCTCATGGGCTGCAATCAGATGACCATGCCGATGATGCCCATGAACGGCATGATGATGCCGATGATGAAATGCATGATGGAGTGCACCGTCATGGCCGACGGCATGACCTGCAAGATGATGCCGATGGCCGGCATGAGCATGGAGATGATGAACAGCTGCTGCATGCTGATGATGAAGATGATGAACGACTGCAGCATGCCGATGATGATGAGCTGCAACGGCATGCCGATGATGTGCTGCACCTGCTGATGGGCGGGTGACTCAGTCCCGGCTCTCGGGATGGGTCACCACCAGGTAGGCCACCGCTTCGCTGTCCACCGGATTGCGATAGCGGTGGGGCTGGTCGGCGTAGAAGACGATGGAATCGCCCGTCGACAGCAGGAAACGCTCGTCGTTGACGCTGATTTCCAGCGCACCCTGGGCCACCACCAGGTTCTCCCGCACCCCCGGGCCGTGTCCGGCGGAGTGCTCCTCGCCCAACGGGCTGATGCGCAATTCATAGAATTCGGACTGTTGCGGTACGTCCACCGGAAACAGCGCTCGACTGACGAAAGCCCCCGTAGCACTGACCAGACGCTTGCTGTCGCGCGCCGGCAGCACCGTGACCCCGGCGCATTCGCGTTGATCCAGAAACGCCGCCACCGACACTTTCAAGCCCCGGGCGATCTTGCACAGCACACGGATCGACGGCACGCTGCGCCCGGATTCGACCTGAGCCAGCATCGCCCGGCTGACGCCGCTGGCCCGGGCCAGGGCGTCGAGGGACAGCTGGCGCTTGGCGCGCAGGCGCTGGAGGTTGCTGGCGACTCGCTGGCCGATGCCGTCGTCTTCCTGGGTGACGGCTTCGGGCAAGGCAAAAGGCGGTTCGTCGGAGGTGATCAGAAAGCGGGTGGGCGTGGTCATGCCATTACGCCTGGCGCGGAGTTTTCGATGACGTGATGGCGAGGCTCCCCGGGCTGGCGGCAAAGCCGGCCTGTTGCGCATACATCGCCCACAGCAGACGCCCCTGTTGCTGGGCCAGCTTGCGTTTGCGTTGCAGGGTGAAGTCGATGATGGTGGCGGCTTGGCTCATGGGGATTCCTTGTCTGGAGCAGGGGGCCATGAGAGCGAGACTACTGGTTTGGTCTTAGAACCAGAAATAATGAATTTGCATTTGTTAATTCCATTTGCTGTTGTTCCTGAGGGCCTCATCGCTGGCAAGCCAGCTCCCACAGGGATCTGAGCTGCGCCCCGGATGTTGGACACTTTTGTCTAAAGCTATGCGGCTTGTGCTCTGTACGCTACAGGGCTCAGGCCGCCGAGCTTCATCTTGATACGTTCGTGGTTGTAGTAGCGGATGTAATCATCAATCCCAGCGCGTAATTGCTCGATGCTCTCAAATTTCTCGCGGTAGAAATACTCCGACTTCAGCGTGCCGAAAAAGCTTTCCATCGCCGCATTGTCCAGGCAGTTGCCCTTGCGCGACATGCTCTGTTCCAAGCCCGCTTCTTTCAAGCGCTGGCGGTAATCCGGATAGCGATAATGCCATCCCTGATCTGAGTGCAGCATCGGCTTACTGTCAGCCGGCAGCTTCTCCAGCGCTCGTTCAAGCATCGTTCCCACCAGGGTGTAACGCGGCCGAGTATCCGTTTGATAGGCCACGATCTCCCCGTTGTACAAGTCCAGAACTGGCGACAGATAAAGCTTTTCTCCAGCCACCTTGAACTCGGTAACGTCTGTCACCCATTTCTGATTCGGCTGATCAGCAGCGAACTCCCGGTTCATGGTGTTCGGCGATGCTTCGTCCATCAGCCCTCTGTACGACTTGTATTTCTTCGGTCGTACCGTGCACTTGAGGTCCAACTCGCCCATGAGGCGGCGCACTTTCTTGCCGTTGATCACGTGCCCTTTCTGGCGCAGCGCAGCGGTCATGCGACGATAACCATACCGGCCCCTGTGGTGCTCCTGAATGCCCCGCATCGCCTGTTTCAGTGGAGCGTACTTATCCTCGGCGCCCTCGTCCCCGAAGTAGGTGTAGTAAGTGCTACGAGGCAAACCAGCAGCGATCAGCAGGTATTTCAGCCTGAACTGTCGGCGCAGCGCGGTAATCAGCTGGGCTTTTTCCTTGCTGCCCGGATCTGCCTGAGCTTCGCCTCCTCTAACTCCTCGAGCTTTTTTAGGTAGGCGTTCTCCGCTTCAAGCATGCGAACTTTCTCTAGTAACTCTTTGGGCGAGAGGTCCTCGTTACGCACGGCTGCAGGCTTGGAGGACTTGGCGGAAGGCTTAGGCATGGTGCGGGTTGAACTCTTTTCTACAGAAAGCTGGTTTGCGAGCCCGTCACTGTAATACTGGCGCAGCCATCTGCCCAGCTGACTAGAGTTACCTAGGTTGAACAACGCTGCGGCGGCGCGCTGAGAAAGACGGTCATTTAGCATGCGGTGAAGCACCGTAATCTTGAATTCGGCGCTGTGGCGCTGATGGCGACGCTCAAGGCTGGACCTGCCGTGTTGCTGATAGGCCACGACCCAACGGCGAAGCAAGGTGGGATCTATCTGGAACTGGTTCGCCACATGACGGAAACCTCGGCCTCGCTTGAGGAAGGCTTCGATGGCGGACAACTTGAACTGCTTTGAATACTTGGTCATGCAAAACACCCCGGTGTTGGATTTTTTGTCCAACATCCGGGGCGCAGCTCAATCGTGTGTACCGTGGGAGCTGGCTTGCCAGCGATGAGGCCCGGAAGGTCAAGGAAACCTGTTGATCCCACCCACAACCTGCCCACCCACCTCGGTTTCCACCTGCAACACACCCCCCGAATCCGGCGCACTCCCCAGCACCTCCAGCTTCAATTCCTGCCGCGCACTGGTTATGAACAGCGTCCGCATCCCATCCCCGCCAAAACACAGATCCGTAGGGCAGGGCACCGGCAACCCGATCATCCGCTCCAGGTTCCCTTCGGCATCGAAGCGCGCCAGGCTCCAGCCATCACGCTGGGTAGTCCAGACCCCACCCTGTGCATCCAGCGCCAGCCCGCTGAGGCTACCGCCACCCCGAGGCAGCGACGCCAAGCGCCGCACCACCGTGCTCCCCGGTTGCAAGCGCAGGATAGCCCCGGTCTCCGGCGCGATCGCATACACCGCGCTGCCACTGGCATCCCAGCGAAAACCGCTGATCTGCTCGCTCAGCGCCCAGCCATGACGCAACTCGCCCTCGTTGCTCATCTCGCCGATCAGGCAACCGCTGGCCGTGCGTGCACAGGCCCAAAGGGTGCCGGATGGATGCCCGGCCAAGGCGAGCAAGCGACTGCCCAGTACATCCTGCATCGGATGCTCGTTTCCTTCCCAATCCACCAACGACCAGCCCCCGGCCTGGGCCACCAGCAAGCCGTCGCGGTGCAGCTCCATGGCTCGCACCGGCATGTCCAGACGGGTCAGCAGGCGGCTGGTTCGTCCGTCCCAGCAATGGATTGCCGGGGCCAGAGTGTCGGCCCAGTAGAGCAGGCCGCTCGCGGCATGCCAGCGCGGAAAGGCGCCATGGAACGACCAGGGCGCCGGCAGCACGTTCAAGGCACCCGACGGCCGCTGGGTGGTTTCCGGGCGCAACTGCTCGCCCACCCGCCGTGCCGCATCCGCCAGCTCCGGGCCGAGCAGGGTCAGGCGCTCCAGGGTCAGGCGATAGGCCGGCCCGGCCACGCTCAACGCACCACGCACCACACCCTGCTTGTCGATGATCGGCGCCGCCACACAGCGCACGCCGAGGCGGATTTCTTCGTCGTCGAGGGCATAGCCGCGGGCGCGGGTAATCTGCAGCTCGGCCAGCAATCGGCGGCGGTCGGTGATGGTCAGCGGAGTGAGCGGCTCCATTACCACGCCCTTGAGGATCTCGTCCCGTGCCGTGGCCGACAGCGCCGAGAGAATCGCCTTGCCCTGGCCGGTGCAGTACACCGGCTTGCCCTGGCCAAGGCTGGCCGCCGAGCGCTGGGTATGGGCGCCATCACAGCGCTCCAGGGACAGCACCTGGTTGCCGTCGAGTACCGCCAGGTACGAAGTCTCCCCGGTCAGGTCGCGCAGGGCGCGCAGTTCCTCGCTGGCCGCCGCTACCAGGTCCGGCTCCAGGTAGGCATTGCGCACCATCTCCAGGTAGTTGAAGCCCAGGCGGTAGACCTTGCGCGTCGGATCGCGGCGGATCATCCCGCGCTCCACCAGGGTGGCGAGGATGCGGTACAGGGTGGTGCGCGGCAGTGGCACCTGGGCGGCCAGTTGCGCCTGGCTTATACCGCTGGGCATGGCGCCCACGGCCTGGAGCACGTCGAGGGCCTTTTCAAGGGCGGCGGTGCCTTCACCTGGTTTCATCGGTTATTCCCATCAGTTGGAACGGAACGGCTGTGACACCGATTCTGCCCCTTTTTGCTGGGACTTTCCCCCATAGAATCGGCCTCAACGGGGGTTGAAGCCGGCGCTTGTTCCACATGGTGGGAATGACGTCGGCCACCCATCGGATGAATCCGCCTGGAGAACCTATAAGAATGTCCGTCATCCATACCTATGCCGATGCCCACGAAAGCGCCTCGGGCAAGCGCGTCGAAGTCAGCGACGCCACCCTGGCCAAGCTGGCCGCGTGCAGTAGCGGTTCGCTGACCACCCAGCTGTTCAAGCGCGGCTTCCGCCAGCCGGCGCTGGTCGGCCTGCGCGCCATGACCCGCGACACCCAGCCGTTCGCCGGGCGCGCCTTCACCATGCGCTTCATTCCTGCCCGTGAAGACATCGACACCTACCAGACCATGACCACCAAGCCCAACGACGACAACCTGCAATGGGTTGGTGTGGAGCAGGTGCAGCCTGGCGACGTATTGGTAATCGACAGCCGCAACGACCCAGCCGCAGCCTCCGCCGGCAATATCCTGGTGACCCGCCTGCTAGCACGTGGCGCCAAGGCCATCGTCACCGATGGGGCACTGCGCGACGGTAGCGAGATCGCTGCCATGAACCTGCCGGCCTATGCCCGCGAGATCACCGCCACCACGCGCATTTCCTATCACCACGTCGCCGACCTGCAGGTGCCGATCGGCTGTGCCGGCGTCGCCGTGTATCCGGGCGACATCATCGTCGGCGATGCCGATGGCCTGACGGTGGTCCCCGCGCACCTGGCCGAGGAGCTGGCCGAGGTGTGCAGCGTGCAGGACGACATCGAGCACTACCTGGCCATGCGCATCGCCTCGGGCGAGCCGCTGTGGGGCGTCTACCCGCCGAGCCCGGCCTCGGTCTCCGACTACCACGCCTGGGTCGCCAACGGCCGTCCGGCGATCCCCTCGATCATCGATAAGAAGGAGGCCTGAGCCGTGGCCGAGCACAAGCACGCGCAACTGATCCGCCGTTACTTCGACGCCTGCAACGAGGGCGACTACGACAAGCTGGTGTCCTGCTTCACCCCGGACGCCGTGCATTACTTCCCCGCCGGCCTGCCGGAAGTGCCCTGGCGCACGGCCGACACCATCGCCCGCAAGTGGGTGTGGTGCGTGGAGAACCTGGGCTCGCAGTGGACCATCGAGAAGATCCTGGTCAGCCACGACAGTAATGAAGCGGTGATCGAGTGGACCCACTGGAAGAGCAAGCCGGGCACCGCGCTGCGCGGTGACGAGTGGTACGTCTTCGACGAGGAAAGCGGCCTGATCCGCGAGATCCGCGCCTACTACGCCTCGCCGGCGGACAAGGACGTGGCGATCAACGAGCTGGTGGACTTCGACTACACCGGCCGCGGTTATCACCTTGAACCCAAGGCCCGCTGAAGGAAGCGTTCAATGAATATTCAACATGATCCGTCCCTGGCGCTGATCGACCAGGTGGTCGCCAAGGCCGTTGCCGCCGCCGACTTCTGGGCCGAGTCCCCGGCCGCCGTGCGCGCTGCGCTGCTCAATGGCCTGGCTACCGCGCTGGAAGACCGGCAGGCCGAACTGGTCGCCATTGCCGACCGTGAAAGTGGCCTGGGCGAAGGCCGCCTGAAGGGCGAAGTGGCCCGCACCGCCTTCCAGTTGCGCGGTTTCGCCAGCGAGGTGGAAGCGGGCGTGCCGTATCGCCAGGTGGTCAGCGATGCCGTGGCCGGCGCACCGCCTGCCGGGCGTCCGGCGCTGGTGCGGGTGCAGCGTGCACTTGGTCCGGTCGCCATGTTCTCGGCGAGCAACTTCCCGTTCGCCTTCTCGGTGCTGGGTGGTGATACCTCCTCGGCCCTGGCCGCCGGTTGCCCGGTGGTGGTCAAGGCGCATTCCGGTCACCCGGAGCTGTCCCGTGCGGTATACGAACTGGCGGCCGGTGTGGTTCGCCAGCAGGGCCTGCCGGAAGGCCTGCTGACCCTGGTCGAAGCCACCTCCCGTGCTGGCGGTACCTACCTGGTGCAGCATCCGGGCATTGCCGCCGTCGCCTTCACCGGCTCCTACCAGGGTGGCAAGGCCCTGTGGCAGGCGGCCAATGAGCGTCCGCGTCCGGTGCCGTTCTTCGGCGAGCTGGGTTCGATCAACCCGCTGGTGGCCCTGCCTGCCGCCCTGGAAAAAGACAGCGAAGGCCTGGCGAAAACGCTGGCCGCCTCGATTACCCTCGGCTGCGGACAGTTCTGCACCAGCCCCGGCCTGATCGTGCTGCTGGACTCGCCCCACAGCGAGCGTTTCGTCGCCCAGCTGGCCGAGGCCATTGCGCCGATCGCCACGCACCGTATGCTCACCGCCGGCATGCGCCAGGGCTTCGACGCGGCTGCTGCCACCGTGGCCGCAAATGCCGATGCCGTGTTCACCCCGGCGGCCGATGGGGCCGGCCCGGCGCCGCGCCTGTTCAGCACCGATGCGGCGGCGTTCATCGCCAATGCCCATCTGCGCGAGGAGATGTTCGGCCCCGCGGCGCTGCTGGTGCGTGCCGCTTCGGTTGCCGAAGTGGTGGCTGTGCTGGAGGCCGTCGGCGGCAGCCTGACCACCACCCTATGGGGTGCCGAGCAGGCCAGCGATGACAATCGCCAGTTGGTTCGTGCGGCCGAGAGGATCTCCGGGCGCGTGCTGTTCGGCGGTGTGCCGACCGGTGTCGCGGTGTGCCACGCCCAGCAGCATGGCGGGCCCTGGCCGTCGTCCACCACCCCGCAAACCACCTCGGTCGGCTACGCCGCGCTGGAGCGCTTCCTGCGTCCGGTCGCGTTGCAGGACGCGCCGGCGTGGACGCTGGGCTAAGGGGAGGGCAGCGCCATGATGCGTCACGTCGTGTTGTTTCGCCGCCTCGCCGAGGTCGAGCGGCAGCCGGAACTGGAGCAACGCCTGGTCGCGCGCATGCGCGACCTCGATCAGGAGATCGATTTCATCCGTGACTGGACCGTCGCCGCCAACGAGCTGGATCGCCCCATCTGCTGGGACTACATCCTCGACTCGGGCTTCGACGATGCCGCCGCGGTAGAGCGGTACCTGCCACACCCCGCGCACCAGGCACTGGTCGCGGAGCTCAAGCAGTACTTCGAGTGGGTGGCAGTGGATTACAGCGTCTAGACCCGACAGGCAGCCGGACCCTGCCTGGGGTCCGGCGCTATAACAACAAGATCCGGTTCGCTACTGGCGCCGGACGGAGACGTACATGAACAAGAAAAAGAATTACCGCTGGACGATCCTGACGATGCTGTTCATCGCCATGATCATCAACTATGTCGATCGGGCCGCACTGTCCATCGCCATGCCCTTCATTACCCAGGAATACCATCTGACCCCTGCCGAAAAAGGCATGATCTTCAGCAGCTTCTTCTTCGGCTATGCACTGTTCTGCTTCGTCGGCGGTTACCTGGCCGACCGCTTCGGGCCGAAGAAGGTCCTGACCTGGTCCATGAGCTTCTGGTCGGTGCTTTGCGGTTCCACCGCGCTGGCCTTCAACTTCTGGTCGCTGCTGATCGTTCGCGCCCTGTTCGGGGTAGGTGAAGGCCCGGTTTCGACCACCGCGAACAAGACCGTCAACAGCTGGTTCCCGATCAAGGAACGCGCCCGCGCCATCGGCATCAACCAGGCCGGCGGCCCGTTGGGCGGTGCGCTGGCCGGCCCGATCGTCGGTTTCCTGGCGCTGTGGCTGGGCTGGCGCGTGGCCTTTGTGGTGATCGCGGTGGTCGGCGTGCTCTGGGCCATCGCCTGGTATCGCCTGGCGACCTCGACCCCGCAGGAACACGCCAAGGTCTCGCCGGAAGAACTGGCCGAGATCAACGAAGGCCGTGTTGCCCCGGTCATGACCGCCGAGCAGGCCCCGCGCACCCCGGTGCTGCAGATCATCCTGCAACGCTCGGTGCTGGTCACCGGTGTCTCGCTGTTCTGTTACAACTACATCCTGTATTTCTTCATGACCTGGTTCCCCAGCTACCTGATCGACGCCAAGGGCATCGACCTCAAGTCCATGAGCATCGTCACCGCGCTGCCATGGCTCGTGGGTACGGTCGGCTTCGTCTGCGGCGGCCTGCTGATCGACTGGGTGTTCAAGCGCACCGGCAAGCAGCTGTTCTCGCGCAAGGTGGTGCTGGTTACCTGCCTGCTGGTGGCGGCGGTGTGCATCGTCCTGACCGGACGGGTCGAGAGCGTCACCAGCACGGTGGCGGTGATGACCGTGGCCATCGGCTTCCTGATGCTCACCGCACCGGCCTATTGGTCGCTGATCCAGGACGCGGTGCCGGATCACCAGGTGGGCACTGCCGGCGGCTTCATGCACGGCCTGGCCAACCTCTCCGGGATCGTAGCGCCGACCGTGACCGGCTTTATCATCCAGGCCACCGGCACCTACGGCAGCGGCTTCGCCCTGGCCGGCGGCCTCGGTGTGCTGGGAGCGCTGATCGTAGCGTTCTTCGTCGGCAAGGCGCCGGTCAAGCGCGACGCCGTGGTCGCGGCAGCCTGATAGTAAAACGCGGCCTGCGGGCCGCAACCCGCTTGTGCAATTACCAGGATTTCAGGAATTCGCTATGCCTACGCTTCTTGTCACCGGCGCCGCCGGTATCGTCGGGACCGCCCTGCGGCCCTTCCTGCGCCAGCGCTACAGCCTGCGCCTGCTCGACCGCCAGCAAGTCGCGGACCTGCACGAAGGCGAGACCGCGGTGGTCGGCGACCTCACCGACCCGGCCTGTGTGCAGCGCGCGGTGGACGGGGTCGATGGCATCCTCCACCTGGCCTGTGCCCATGGCACCGACATCCACTTCAACAGCACCGTCGAGCCCAACTACCACGGCACCTTGTACCTGCTTGAAGCGGCGCAGCGTTATGGCGTGAAGCGTTTCGTCTTCGCCAGCAGCCACCATGTGCTAGGCCAGTACCGCAGCGACCGGGCCGAGTTTTTCGACGACATGCCGGTGGCCCCGGACAGCTACTACGCCCTGAGCAAGGTGTTCGGTGAAGCGGCCTGCACCACCTTCTCCCTGCGCAGCGAAGTGGCGACCTTCATCGTGCGGATCGGCAATGCCGACCCCAAGGTCTCCGACGCCCGTCGCCTGCGCATGTGGACCAGCGCCCGCGACCTGGCCCAGCTCATGCTGATCGGCCTGGAACATCCCGAGGTGCGCAACGAGATCGTCTATGGCGTCTCGGAAAGCCCCAATCCGCTGTTCCACAATAACCGCGCCCGTGCCCTTGGCTACCAGCCCCAGGACAATGCCGGCGAGCATCTGGCCGACAACTACCTGCCGTATGAAGCCATGGCCGCGGAAGGCTCGGGCCGCGACCATGTCGGCGGTGCGTACGCCGGCGTGCCCCTGGCTTCGCTGCTGGAGAACCCGCAATGAAGATCGTCCGCATCGACACGCAGATCGTGGAAATCCCGTTCCACGATGGCGGCAAGGGCCAGGGCATCACCCCGACCACCTGGAATACCCTGGAAAACGTGCTGGTCCGCATCGAGGACGAGCAGGGCAATGTCGGCTGGGGCGATGCCTTCGGCTATTTCGTCGCCAACGCCACCAAGGCCCTGATAGACCGTTTGATCACGCCGCTGCTGCTGAACCGCGAGATCACCGATATCGCCGCGTTCAACCAGGAACTGCAACTGCGCCTGCACCTGTTCGGGCGCTATGGCGTGACCCTGTTCGCCATCTCCGGCATCGATATCGCCCTGTGGGACCTGGCAGCGCGCCGGCGCAACCTGCCGCTGCATCGCCTGCTCGGCGAGGCGGTGCGCGAGAGCGTGCCGGCCTATGCCAGCCTGGTCCGCTATTCCGACAACGAGGTGGCCCCGGCCATCTGCGAAAAGGCCCTGGAGATGGGCTTCAGCGATATCAAGCTGCATGAAGTCACGCTCGACGAGATCGCCGCCTGCCGCCGCGCCATCGGCGACGACGTGCCGCTGGCCACTGACGTCAATTGCGGCTGGAAGGTCAGCGATACACGCGACTGGCTGCCGGCACTGCGTGACCTCAAGCTGGCGTGGCTGGAAGAACCGATCTTCCCGCCGGAAGACTTCGCCACCCTGGCCAGTTTGCGCGGGCAGGGCGTGCCGTTGTCGGCGGGGGAGAACTGGTGCACTGCAGTGCAGTTCGAACAGGCCCTGGCGACGGGCGCGGTGGATTCGATCCAGCCCAGCGTGACCAAGGTCGGCGGTATTTCCGAATGCCTGCGCATCGGCGAACTGGCGCGCCAGCGCGACGCGGTGGTGCTGCCGCACTGCCCGTACTTCGGCCCCGGCCTGATCGCCACCCTGCACCTGGCGGCTGTCCAGCCGTGGGTGCCGCAGGTGGAATACCTGTTCGTCGAGCCGGCAGGCTGGCTATATCCGGTGGAGTCGCTGCGCAGCGGCAACCAGTTGCAGATCCCGCAAGGCGCGGGCCTGGGGCTGGACATCGATCAGCAGGTGATCGAGCGCTTGCGCCGCAACTGAGCGGCTTTCTCGTCCTTTGGCTTTCAACCTCCGCCACGCTTCGGCGTGGCGGCAGGGGCTTGTCGTGCCCGCTTCGGGGTAACGGAGGGTGTCATGCAACGTGTCGAACTGAACAACGCCATCTGGAAACTGGCCTTGCTGCCGGCGTGGGGCGGGCGTATCGCTTCGCTCAGCGCGGACGGGCTGGAGTTGCTGCTGCCGATCACCAGTGAGTCCTTCGACCCGCTGGACTGGCCGCGGGCCGGGGGCTATCCGCTGTTTCCTTATTCCAACCGCATCCGTAAGGCGCGCCTGGCATTCAACGGCGTCGAGCATCGTCTGCCGGCCCACCACGCGGCCTTGCCGCACACCCTGCATGGCGTGAGTCATACCCAGCCATGGCAAGTAGTCAGCGCCGGAGCCGACAGGGCGCTGATCCGCTGCGATTACCAGGGCCAGCACTGGCCCTGGGCGTTTCGTGCCGAGCAGGAATTTGCGCTGGAGGGCCCTCGCTTGCGGGTCACCCTGCGCCTTGTCAACCAGGGCGAGACGCCGATGCCGGCCGGGCTCGGGCTGCATCCGTACTTCCAGCGTCATCCCGGGATGCGCGTGGAATACCGGGTCGGGCGTGAATGGCAGATCGATGCCGACTACCTCGCTACCGGCAGCTACCTGGACGCACCGAAAACCCTGCAGATCGCCGCCGACAACGGCGAGGCGGTCGCCCATTACCAGTCGCGCTGGGACGGCAAGCTAAAGGTGGACTATCCGCAGGGTACGCTGGAGCTGCACAGCGATCTGACCCACATGGTTGCCTTCGCCCCCGCAGGCCTGGGCTACCTGTGCCTGGAGCCGGTTTCCCATCTGGCCGACGCCTTCAACCGCCCCAGAGCGGAGTGGACCGAGGTCGGCACCCATGAACTGGCCCCGGGAGAGGCCCTGGAGACGACCCTGACGTTTATCTGGCACGGGCGCTGAGCCCGGCAGCGCGTTACCGATCCATCACCCCTAAAAAGAGAACAACAACAATGAAATCATCCTCGTACGGGGCGGGCTTCGCTCGCTCGGCAAAACCCCTGACACTGCTGCTGGGCCTGGCGCCGCTGGGCGCCCATGCGGCGTTCTTCGAAGATGCCAAGGCCAACCTGACCCTGCGCAACTTCTACTACAACCACGACCTGCGCGACTCCACCAAGCCCGCGCAATCCAAGCTGGAGGAGTGGGCCCAGGGCTTCATCCTCAAGGGTGAATCGGGCTACACCGAGGGTACCATCGGCGTGGGCGTGGACTTCTACGCCGGGCTTGGCCTGAAGCTGGACTCTTCACCGTCGCGCAGTGGCACTGCCTTGCTGCCGGGCGCCTACGACCGTGCCGGCGGCCCGCGCAATGCCGATCCGCGTTCGGTGGACGAGTTTTCCGAAGCCACGGCCGCGCTCAAGTTCAAGTATTCGAAAAGCGAGCTGAAGGTAGGCGGGCTGTTCCCGAAGATCCCCCTGGTCAGCTCCGGCGACGCGCGCCTGCTGCCGCAGTTCTTCGAAGGCGCCATGCTCGATGTAAAGGAGATCGACAACCTCGACCTCAGCGTCGGCCAGATGCGCCAGGTCAACCAGCGTGAATTTGCAGGCGCCCGGGATATCCAGGTGGGCAACTACTACAGCGTGTTCAGCGACCGCTTCAATTACCTCGGTGGCACCTGGCGGATTACCCCGCAATGGTCGGCGGGGCTGTGGGGCGGGCGGCTGGAGGATGTCTACCAGCAGAACCTCGCTACCGTCACCCATACGCAGAAGCTCGGTGACTGGAACCTGTCCGGAACGCTCAACTACCTCGACACCGGTGAGTCCGGCGCCGAGAAGGCCGGCAAGCTGGACAGCCGCATGACCTCCGGAATGCTCAGCGCCACTCTCGGGCCGCAGACCTTCCGCGTCGGTTACCAGTACAACGCCGGTGACAGCGCGTTGCCGTTCATCCACGACACCGACCTGCCAGCGGCGGCCAACGCCGTGCAGGTGCTGCGTTTCGACCGCGCCCAGGAGCGTTCCTGGCAGGCGCGCTACGACCTCGACTTCGCCTCGCTGGGCGTGCCGGGACTGGTGGCCTTCGCCCGATACGTCAAGGGCGACAACTTCAAGGTGGCGGGCGAGGACGGCAGCGAGTGGGAGCGCAATATCGACATCACCTACACCGTGCAGGACGGGCCGCTGAAGAACCTTGCCCTGCGCCTGCGCAATGTCCAGTTGCAAGGCGATGCCACCGGGCGCCGGGATGAAAACCGGGTGATTCTGGCGTATACCTTGCCGTTGTTCTGACCTTTGTCTTGAACCCTGCCGCTGCCCTGGAACGGGCGGCGGCTTTTGCGTTTTTGGAGTGTTGTCATGAGTTATCGCCTTGATCCTGAAATCCAGGCCTATGTCGAGGCATGCCAGCGGTTTGTGCCTCTCGATGACAGTATCCAGGCACGGCGGGAGGCGTTTCTGCGGGCTTGTCGGGCCTGCACGCCCGAGGCGCCGGTAGGCTGGTCTATCGCAGACCGGGTGCTGGATGGCGTGAGGCTTCGGGTCTACAAGCCAGCGGGACCGGTACCGCATGGTGGCTGGCCAACGTTGCTGTATCTGCATGGTGGTGGGTGGAACCTGGGTAACCTGGACACCCATGACTGGTTTGCCTATGCGCTTGGGCGAAGGGTGTCGGTGGCGATCGTGGCGGTGGAGTACCGGTTGGCGCCGGAACATTGCTATCCGGCGCCGCTGGAGGATTGCATGGGTGCATGGAATGGCTTGCGCGAAGGGCGGGTCGATGCGGCGCTGAGTCGCGAGCGGCTGATCGTCGGTGGTGACAGCGCTGGCGGGACCTTGGCTGCCGGGCTGTGCATGGCGCTGCGTCGTGACGGCCGGCCGCAGCCGTTGGGGCAGTTGCTGATCTATCCGGTGCTCACGGCACGGGAGCATCTGCCGTCGATGAGCGAGCATGCCGAGGCACCGTTGATGACAGTGGCGGGATTGCGGCGGTCGTTGGCGGGGTTTCTGCCGCAACAGAGTGATTGGCAGGATCCTTGTGCCATGCCGCTGGAGGCAGAGAATTTCAGCGGGCTGGCGCCGGCGTTCATTGCCGTGGCCGGGGTGGATCCGTTGCGGGATCACGGGCTGGCTTATGCGGCGGCGCTTGTAGGGGCGGGAGGCGAAGCCAAGGTCGAGGTGGTAGCGGGCTTGGTTCACTCCGGACTGCGCGCCTTCGGCGTGAAACGGGTAGAGCAGTTATGGGATTGCCTGGGTGCGATGGCCTTGCAGTATCTAGCCTGACGATGCGGACCTTGTGGGAGCTGGCTTGCCAGCGATTACGTCGGTGAATTCACCATCGCTATCGCTGGCAAGCCAGCTCCCACAGGGTCCGCATCGAATCAACTGGCTCAGCCAGGAGCCTGCTCTGCTGTCCCTCGCATCATCGATTCCGCCAACGTCCGGGATGATGGACCAGTGCTTCGTCGACATCGGCACCGGCGCAGACGGCGAACAGCGGGGAATGGTGGCCGTCGCAGGCGGAAAAGCGGGTGTGGACGGTGACGGCACGGGGTGGATCGGGGACGATCTTTTTCATGAGCATTTCCTTTTGCGAAAAGGGGCTGCTACACGCGGCTGTCAAACGGCGGGTGGCAGCTGTACGTGGGTTGACAGACCGAGGCAAAAGGAAAACCCGGCGCGCACGAGTGCGCCCCACATACAGCCGCCATAACACGGAGCCAGGCGCTTGGCGCCCGAGCAAGGTGAGGATGGTGCTGGGGGAATCTTTTACCTTCGGCCTGTCAAAGCCGGTCGCCAGACATCAACGACGGCAGCAAGACTAGGCAGCGTTTCCCCGGCACGCAACAGCTGATAAGCCGCGGAAGTATGCTTGGGAAATTGCCTACAAGAAAGTCGGAAATCGGTGAAGTTTCGTTGCCTGATATGGCGGGAAGCCGGCCTGACGACACGGACCCTGTGGGAGCTGGCTTGCCAGCGATGACGCCGGTGAATTCACCACCGCTATCGCTGGCAAGCCAGCTCCCACAGGGGCCGCGGCGAATCAAGCAAAGGGTGGCAACTGTACCTTTCTGTAATGGCTTAGCAGCCTTGATTGTCCTACCCGGATCACCGCGCTCTTGAAATCACCCCCACCATGTACTGATTCAAATCCCGGAAATCCTGAACCTTCCAGGTAAACGGCGGCATCTTCACGCCATTTTCCTGCAAGGTCTTCGGAATCAGATTGCCGTTGAGTCGGAGCCGTTGGCAGGGTCGGCAATCGACAGTGAGGCATGGGGCAGGGTCAGAAGGCCCAGCAGGGCGATGCAGGTCTTATTGATGTTCATCGGCTTGGCAGTCCATGGCGGCTCGAAAGGCCGGGTAATCCGTAGGGCGGCCTTTATTGCATATTTTCCCGACCATGCAAGACGAAATCGGTCTTTGCCGTTTAGAAACAACTCTTCTGGCTGCTACCGATAGGTGACGCTGGCTAGGCCCTTGGCGATTTCCTATACTCCCGCCGCTTATCGTTTGAGGAATCGCCATGCTTTCGCCTGCCGCCATCCGGGACAACCTGAAAGGTTGGGTCACCACCCATCTCTCCAAGGACGTCAATGATGTGCTTATCGAGGAGCTGGGGTTCGTCAACCGGCAGGAAGGGCGGTCCGTCGACATGACCTTCCGGGCGGATCTTGCAGTTGCCAATGGCCGCCTTGTCGCTTTTGAAATCAAATCCGGTGCCGATACGTTGAAACGCTGGCCGAGCCAGTGTGATGCCTATTTCAACGTCTTCGATGAGGTGTGGCTGTGTACCCATGGCCGCCATCTTGAGAAGGCACTCGAGGTCACGCCCAAAGGCGTCGGCATTCTTGTTGCTGATGACCTGGGAGGGCTCGTGTTGTTGCGCAATGCTAAGCCTAATCGCCAAGCCAATGCCTACGACCTCACTGGTCTGCTCTGGCGTGAGGAGTTGGATGCCTTGTGCGAGCAAAACGGTATCGTTGTGAAAAAGAAGGAGACCAAGGCGGAAGTCCGCGGCAAGGTCTCCGGATCTGTTCCTATCGACTCGATTCGCAGTTGTGTACTGGCTTGTCTCAAGGACCGTAAGGGCGGCTAGATCAAGTCATCCAGATCGTCGTACTCAGGCTCATGTGGGTTGCCCAGAGCTTGCAGCAAGCCTTCCGAGAGGTCCTCAAGCATGGCGCAGATGTGTTGGTTGATACGGATCTTGTTCCAGAATGCCATATTTCCGGGCTTGTCACGTGCGCCACTAGCGATCGCTCCGATTGCACGTGTGCCCCAGCAGAACTCGTCACCGTGGTAGTTATCGAGTGCCCTGAATGAGCGGGCGATATCCCGATATTTCTCGTTTTCACCACCTGCACCATGGCGTTCCTGATGCCAGGAGCAAGCGTTGTAGTAGCCGGCGAAAGGAATAGGCTGCGCCATTTTCTTGGGATCGAAATCGTCCAGCAGATCGCGCATCGGGTTAGTAGCAGCGTAGTCCCCGTAGACATGTGCTACTCCCCTAGTACCCAACTGTTTGTGCGTGATCGCCTGCCAGAAAGGGTCAATGCAGGGCACAGTCGCGTTGACACCTCTGTCTGGACGGTCGTCGGGCCAGGACGTGCTTAGGGTGATCACGTTGGCGACATCGTACTCCTCGGTCAGACGGAGCATTTTCTGAAGGCTGCTTCCTTCCTGCATGGAAGGGATCTGGCTGATGCTCCAGGCATCCAGGATGATGGTTGTACGTGCTAGATCTTCGTCGCTGACAGCGTTCAGAACGGCGCGCGCTGTTGCCAGGTTGCGTTCAAGAACTGCACCAGAACCCTCAATGCGAATGGCGACCGCTGAAAACTCCTTATATAGTCGAAGGGCGAATTGCACCACGTTACGCGGTTTATCACCGGAACTGAAACCTACAACGGGCAGTGTGCCTGGGTTGATCTGTTTGATCTTACTGAAGGCAGAAAACTTGCCGTCAAAATTTCCGCTAGGATCGTTCAGTTTCTTTGTCAGTTCGGTCTGGCTGTCCTGTGGAAATCTTGATGAGTCCAGCCAGAAGCTATCACCTTCCCAATACTTGGCGAACTCGCTTATCAAGGTCAAATCATTACCCCTGGCAGATATGATTGGACTAATCCTCTTTCGGCGACGCTCCTCGATTTCTCTTAGTGCCAGAAGGTCGTATGTACTTGATCGCAGGCAGGGTGCATAAATGATGTCTTTCAACTGATCCATATTTACTCCGCATTTTCCAATGCCATGGGTTAGGCGTCACACTCTGCACTCGGAGATGACGCCTGTGCTTGGCTTGCTTTGAAGGTAAGGCGAAGTAGTTATAGATGGCGTTTAAATGATTGAATGCCGGGAATTCATACCGTTTGTTTCAAGGTTTGTTTCTTGCTTATTGCTCGGTGTAAGAGATTTCCTTTTTTATAAACATAAGTTTCGGTGTGGTTATGCATCGTTTTTTACCTCGACCCCATCGCCAGAAAATGCGCGATGAGGTCATGAGCTACAACAGCTGTTTCCCTCAGGTCGCCACCCGCGAAGTCGACCCGATCACCGCCTCCAGCACCCTGAAATCAATCCATTCCCGCACATCGAAGTGCCGTGGGATGAACTCCCAGCGATACAGGAAATCGGTGAAGTCCTGCAGGGCGGTGATCGAGCGGCTGTCGAGGGTCGTGCGCAGGCGCCGGTGGGCGTCCTCGCCGTAGGCCGCCGCCACCCAGTACTCGCTGGTGTTCAGCTCCCGCGCCAGATAGCGTCGGGTCTCGTCCGGGTTGGCCCAGGCCCATTGCTCGGTGCGCAGCAGCACGTCGACGATGCGCTTGCAGGCGCCGAAGTGGTTGTCCAGCAGGTGGGTGTCCACGGTGAGCGTGCGCGGTGTGCCGTTGTTGGCGCGGATCAGCGGGTCGGGGTGCGAGCCGGTGTCGATCACCACATGCAGGCCCAGTTCATAAGCGAGCTGCAAGGCCGTGGCGCCCTTGAGGAAGATCGCGTCGATATCGCCGCGCAGCAGGCCGATCAGCTCGTTGTTGCGCCGGCTGATGCGGGCACCACTGAGATAGACGGCGGCGCCGTGGACATGGGTGACCTGCTCGTCGCTGTGGGTACCGCCATAGGGATAGTCCACCAGTTCCAAATCACCCACGTTCAGGCCTTCCAGGCGCAGGGCGTTTTCCAGGCCGCGCAGGGCCTGGGCGCGGGTGAAGTCGATCTGTACGTTGGCCCATTTGGGCAGGCCGAAACGGCGGTTCTTCAGGTCGCGGACGGTTTTCACCCCGCTCTCGGCGGTGGTCAGGATCAACTGCACTTCATCGGCCCAGCTCAAGCCCAGCACCCGGGTCTCGACCCCGGCCGAGTAGGCCCAGATCGCCGGGATATTGCCGCCATGGCGCACCGAGTTGGGCAGGTGGTGGTCGTAGTGGGCCTCGCGTACTTCCCGTTCGCTGGATTCGCGCAGCGACTGGATCGAGGTGCCCAGCGGGGCGAAGGCTTCGGCCAGGCGCCCGGTCTGCACGGCGATGCCGAGGCCGGTGGGCACCGGGCTGTGGGTGTACCAAAGGGTATCGAGTGGTGTGCTCATGGGGCGATCGTATCCTTGAAGGCCTGGGGAGTGGGTTGACGCAGCAGCGGCAGGACTTCCTGGCCGATGCGCAGGGCTTCTTCCAGGTGCGGGTTGCCGGCGAGGATGAAGGTTGAGAAGCCGGCGTCGCGGTATTCGGCCAGGCGCTCGGCAATGTTCTGGTGACTGCCCACCAGGCCCACGGTCGGCCCCGGCTTGGCCTTGGCGAATCCGGCCCAGAGGTTAGGGCCGATGACCAGGTCGTCGAAGTCGTGGATGTTCTGGTGATAGGCGGTCTGCCGTGCGCCGCCGACCGAGTCGCTGGCCCGGGTGAAGGCACTGGAGACCGTACTGGGCTTGCCTTCCAGGCGCTCGAACTGGCGGCGCAGGTCACGCCAGGCGGCTTCCTCGGTTTCCCGGGCGAACAGATCGACGCGCAGGCCGAAGCGTACCGTGCGTCCCTGCTTGTCGGCCAGTTCGCGGACTCGTTCGATATGCGGCTTGAGCTTGTCCACTGGCTCGGCCCAGTTCAGGTAAACGTCGGCATGCCGGGCCGCCACCTCCAGTGCCGGGTCGGAGAAGCCGGAGAAGTACACCGCCGGTTTACGCTCGTTGCCCAGGCCCGGCGGCAGGGCACCGTTTTCCAGACGGTAGACCTGGCCTTCGTAGCTGAAGCGCTCGTGGTTCCACAGGCCATCGATGATGTCGAGGAACTCGCCGGTACGCTGGTAGCGCTGGTCGTGGTCGAGGAAGTCGCCCTGGGCGCGCTGGCTGGCCGGGCTGCCGCCGGTGATGATGTTCCAGTCCAGGCGTCCGTGGCTCAGGTGCTGCAGGATCGCCGCCTGCTGCGCGGCGTAGGCGGGCAGGGTCCAGGTTGCCTGGAACGCCACCAGGAAGCGCAGGCGCCGGGTTTCCCGGGCCAGGGCGGCGGCGACTATCCATGGCTCCGGGCCGGTAGGCAGCAGGGCACCTTCGAAGCCGGCCAGTTCGGCGGCCTTGGCCACCTGGGCGATGTAGTCGATGTAGGTGAAGCCGTCGGGGCTGCCGTCGGCCAGCAGGCCCGGGGCGATATGCCCGTGCTGGCCGGCGAAGCTGCCGCGGTTGTGCTTGTCGGTGGTCAGTTGCGGGCCGTCGGTGCCCAGGGGCAGGCGCCAGAAGAATTCGGTGGTCATGGCGGGTCCTTTGGTGAATTGAAAAGGGATGGTGCAACCTGTGTGCCACGGTGTTCTCGTAGGCCTCATCGCTGGCAAGCCAGCTCCCACAGGTACTGTGTTCGCCGGACCTGTGGGAGCTGGCTTGCCAGCGATGAGGCCCTGAAGACCACCACAGGGTGCTGCCTGGGCAGCACCCCAAAAGCAATCACTGTTCATGCACGGCCAGCTGGTCATGGCTGCGATACAGCGCCGCGTAGGCTCCGTCCGCCGCCAGCAGTTGCCCGTGGCTGCCTTGTTCATGCACGCGGCCCTGGCGGATCACCACGATGCGGTCGGCATCGCGGATGGTCGCCAGGCGGTGGGCGATGATGATTGCCGTGCGGCCTTGGCACAGCCTGCGCAAGGCCCGCTGGATGCGTCGCTCGGTGTGCACGTCCACCGCCGAGGTGGCCTCGTCCAGCACCAGCACCGCCGGGTTGGCGAGGTAGGCGCGCACCAGGCATACCAGTTGCCGCTGGCCATGACTCAGATGGCTGCCGAGGCTGCCGACCTGGGTCGCGTACTGATGGGGCAAGCGCTCCAGCACCTCGTCCGCGCCCAGCTCCCGCGCCGCCGCGATCAGGCTGGCGTCGTCCGCCCCCGCGCGGCCAGGCGCAGGTTGTCGAGGATGCTGCCGGCGAATAGCACGTTGTCCTGCAGCACCACGCCGATATGCTGGCGCAACTGGGCCTGGCTGACATGGCGGATATCCACGCCGTCAAGGCGCACGGCGCCGTCGTTGACTTCGTAGAAGCGGGTCAGCAACTGCACCAGGGTGCTTTTGCCATGCCCGGACGGGCCGACGATGGCCAACACCTCGCCAGCGCGGATGCGCAGGTCCAGGTCATCGATCACCGGTCGCCCGCTGTCGGGCTGGTAGGCAAAGCGCACCTTGTCGAAATGCACTTCGCCCTGCACCCGTGGCAATGGCAGTGGTCGCTCCGGATCGCGGATCTCCGGCGCGGTATCCAGTAGCAGGAAGATCCGCTGCGCCGAAGCCGAGCCGGTGGCGTAGCGCTCGAACAGATCGGTCAGTTCCTGCAGCGGCCCGAGGAACAGCATCACGTAGAACAGGCTTTCGCCGACCTGGCCCACGGTCACCGTGCCCTGTGCCAGCGAGTAGGCGCCCACCAGCACCAGCACCGCCATGCCGCCGGCCGCGAGCAGCGCGGTGAAGGGTGCGAACCAGCCGGAGCGCAGGCTGCCGGTGATCAGGGCGTTGTTGAATTCGTCCAGCAGCCCGCGATAGCGCCGCTGGTTGTCCGCCTCGCGCCCGCTCTGCTGCAGCAGGCGCACGCCGCCGACGCTCTCCACCAGGTGCGCGGTAAAGCGGCTGCGCTGCTCGGCGACCCTGGCCCAGTTGCGCTGGGCCACGCGCTTGAAGGCCCAGGTGGCGAGGAACAGCAACGGCACGCTGCCAATCAGGGCGAAGAAGAACAGCGGGGTGATCAGCCACAGCATCAGCGCCGCCAGGGTGCAGCGCAGCAGGGCGCCGAGCAGTTCCGGCGGGCCCTGGATCAGCAGCGGCTCGAGGGCATCGACATCGCGGTCGGCGCGCGAGAGGATGCGCCCGGCGCGGGTACGGTCGAAGTAGCCGATGCTCAGGGCCTGGACATGGGCGAAGACCCGCACCCGCAACTGGTTGAGGACGGCGATGGCCGCGCTGCCGGCGATGTATTGCGACAGCCCGCCCAGCAGGATCCGCCCCAGCCAGCTCGCCGCCAGCCCGGCACCCAGCCAGAGCACCAGCGGCAGGTCCAGCAGCCAGGCAGTGCCGTCGTGGACCAGCCCGCGATCGAGCAATTCACGAACGAACCATGGGCGCAGGAACACGGTGAAGACCAGCACCAGCTCCAGCACGATCACCCAGGCCACCTGGCCGCGCACCGGTTTGAGCAGTGGCAGCAGGCGTTGCAGCATGCTGCGGTCGAGGGCCTTCTTCGCCAGGCGTTCTTCGATTTCGATATCGCTCATGGCGGTATTGCCGGCGTTCTTGCTCATTGGTCGATCCCCAGCAGGTCGCGGTAGGCCGCATTGCGTTGCAGCAGTTCGGCGTGTGGGCCGCTGGCGACGATACGGCCCTGGTCCAGCAACAGCACGCGGTCGGCACGTTCCACGGTGGTGGCCTTGCTGGCGATCAGCAGCAGGGTCGGGCCTCCGGGGCGACGCAGGTGGTCGAGGACATGCCGCTCGCTGATGGCATCGAGGGCGCTGGTGGCGTCGTCGAGACACAACAGGTCGGGGGAGGCGAGTAGCGCGCGGGCCAGGCACAGGCGCTGGCGCTGGCCGCCGGAAAGGGTCACGCCACGGTCGCCCAGGGGGCTGTCGAGGCCGTTGGGCAAGCGTTCGAGGATGTCGTCGGCGGCGGCGCGATGCAGGGCGTCGAGCAGTTCGTCGTCCGTGGCCTGTGGCGCGGCAAGGCGCAGGTTGGCCGCCAGGCTGTCGGCGAACAGGAAGCTTTCCTGGGGCAGCACATGCACGCGCCGGCGCAGGTCCTTCAGGTCCAGGGCGCGCACGTCCTGCCAGCCACCTTGGTGGTTGCCGAGCAGCACGCGGCCGCTGTCGGCGTCGGTCAGGCGTGGCAGCAGGCTGGCCAGCAAGCTTTTACCGGTGCCGGTGGCGCCGACGATGGCGACCACCTCGCCCGGCGCGATCAGCAGCGAGCACTGGCGCAGGATGTCCCGCTCGCTGCCGGGGGCGCTGACATTCACCTCTTCCAGTTGCAGGCCCAGCGGCCCAGGTGGCAGCAGGCGCGGGCCGCTTTCGATCTGCGTCGGTGCGTCGAGCAAGTGCCAGATGCGCCCGGCGCTGGCGCGGGCATCGGCGAAGGTCTGCATTACCCGGCCAATGCCTTCGATACGGAACACCAGGGTGGTAGCGATCAGCAGCGAGGTGACCAGTTCGCCGATCCCGATTTTGCCCGCCGCGACCAACTGGGCACCCACCACCAGTATCCACACATGCCCCAGCGCCACCAGGGCCTGGGGCAGTGGAATCCGCGAGCTGGCCCAGGCCAGGGCCTGCCGCGCCAAGCCGGTGAACTGCCGGACCTGCTCGCTGAAACCGTCGATGCGCTGCTGCTGCAGGCCGAACGACTTGATCACCCGCACCGCGCCGATGCCCTCGGCCAGATCCTGGTTGACCCGGTCGTAGGCCGCGCCCACGGCCCGGTCCAGTTCCACCAGGCGGTCGGTCTGCAGCACGAACAGGTACAGGCCGAGCAGGGTCAGCAGCAACGGCCCGAGGGCCAGCAGCGGGTGGTACCAGCCGAGCAGGCCGACGGTGGCCAGCACCACCAGCGGGGTTTCCACCAATTGCCGCCAGAAGCTCACCAGGGCATCGCGGACCTTGTCGGCATCGCGGGTGGTGCGGGTGACGATCTCGCCGATACCGTGCTGCCAGTGGTAGCCCAGGTGCAGACGCAACACCTGTTCGAGAATGCGTTCGCGCAAGCGGGTGAGCAGTTCCTGGCCGAGGATCAGCGAGCCGAGGGAGGCGGCGTACTGCAAAACGGCGCGGCCGAAGGCGACGGCGAGAATGGCCCAGAACCAGCGCCAGGCCACCGCGCCGTCAAGGCCGCCATCCTCGAGGCGACGCACCGCGACGCCGGCAGTAACGTCGTTGAGGGCATGGCCGATCAGCCATTGCTGCCAGACCAGGCCCAGGTTGATAAGAACGAACAACCCGGCGACCAGCGCGAAGCGCCAGGGCATTTCGCGGTAGATCGCCAGGCTGCGCAACAGCGGGTGTCGATGGCTCATGAAGAACTCGAAACAGGACGAAGAAGCGCGCGGGTCGACCCGCGCGATGGATTCAGCGACTGGCGCCGACCTTCTGTTTTGCCGCCAGGATCGCGGTGTACTCGCCCGGATCGACGCCATTGAGGTAGTAGTTGCCGACGTGGTGCAGGCGCCAGCGGATCGGGTCATGGGTGGTATGCACCCGGGCGTTGCGCCAGAAGCGGTCGAGGTTCCATTTGCTCAGGGAGGCACTGGCGCCGAGCAGGGAGAAGATATCGCTGGAGATCTTCAGCGAGGCGCCGTCGGAGTGGGCGCGGGCGGTGGCCACCGAGAGGATCAGTTCGTCCTGCAACGCCTTGTTCTCGGGATCGCGCTCGTGGGCATCAAAGACCCGTGCCGCATCGCGCAGCAGTGATTCGGCTGCACGCAGCGCCACGGCGTACTCACCGATCTGGCGGATGATATGCGGCTCGTCGCTGGCCCGTTCCACCTCGCTCTCGACCCAGGGCCGGGCGTGCTGGTTGAGGTAGTCGATCCCGGCCTGCAGGGCGCCGGCGGCAATGCCGGTGTCGATGGCGGCATGCAGGATCTGCGGGAAGGTCAGGCCGGTGCGCTTCATCGGGCCCTGGCGGCGCAGCACGTAGCGTTCGTCCAGCTCGATATTGTCGAAGCGCACGGTGCCGCTGACCGAATTGTTCTGGCCGAAGGCGTCCCAGTCGTCGACCAGGGTCAGGCCGGGGGTATCGCGGTGCAGCAGCACGCCGGCGCCGCCGTCGTCGCTGGCGGCGGTGAGGGAGATCCATTCGGCGAGGTAGGAACCGGTGGAGTAGAACTTGCTGCCGTTGAGCACCAGCACGCCGTCCTCGCGGCGCTCGACCCGGGTCTTGAGGGCGAACTTGTTCTTCCCGCCGACCTCGGCCAGGGCGTTGCCCAGGCGCTTGCCGGCCAGCACATCGTCGATCAGGCGCTGGCGCACTTCGTCCGGATAGCCGCTGAGCACGCCGCGCAGCATCACATTGTGGATCTGCAGCAACTGGCCGACGCCCCCATCGGCGCGGGAAATGATCCGCACCGTCTCGACGATGGTTTCCACCGAGGCGCCGAGGCCGCCATCGGCCTTGGGTACGCCGATGGCGGTGAGGCCGCTGTCGGACAGCAGTTGGGCCTGGCGGCGGGGCAGGCTGCGGTTGTGTTGCGGGTCGGCGGCGAGGGCGGCGATTTCGCCGGCAATCTCGTGGGCGGCGGTAATGGCCTGGTCTTCGCTTTCCAGGCGGCGGGGCAGGTTGGACACGATAGAGCTTCCTTGGGTGAACAGGTCCAGGCCCTGGAGCAGGTTCTGTGCCATCGCCCTGAAGCCCTTGCAGGACGTGGCTTGCAGCAATTTCGTCGGGCCCTGTTGCTGCTCCAGCAGCAGCCCCGGGCCGATTGTTGCTCAGGCAGCAGCAGTCCCGCTGGGGGAGTGCTGGCAGATCAGCAGTCGGTGCTTGGTGATCGCAAAAAACCTTTTAAAAACAATGAATTAATGAGTTGGCACGAGCGCTGCAATAGCCCAGGCAAAGGCCACCCGGCCCGTTCGATCCCCTGATGGAGCCAACTCATGTCACTTGCCGCTACCTTGCCGCTGCCCGGCGCAGCGCCCCTGGAGCAACTCTGGTTCACCCGTTGCCCGGTACCGACCGCTTCCGGCATCGCCTACACCCTCGGCTGGCTCGGCGAGGAATTCGCCGCCGACGGCCTGCCGGTCCTGACCCTGCAGGAGGCCCGCCAGCTGGGTCACCATCACTACGACCACCAGTTGCCCGGGCTGTTTCGCGAGGGCGGCAACGTGCCGGCCCTGGCTGCCCGTGCTGCCGGTTCGCCAAGCCGCCTGATCGGCCTGACCTGGATCGAGGAATGGCAGACCATCCTCGTACGTCCCGGCTCCGGCATCCGCAGCGCTGCCGACCTGAAAGGCAAGCGCCTGGCCCTGCCGGCCTGGGGTGCCAACCGTCCCGGCAGCATCGCCCGGGCCATGAGCCTGCACGGCTACAAGGGGGCGCTGAGCCTGGCCGGGCTGAGCTTCGATGACGTCACCCTGGTGGAGGTGCCGCTGCACGACCAGGAGCAGGCGCCCAATCCGCAAGAGGGCTTGCAGCGCCTGTGGTCCGGCCTGGATTACCTGGTGCGCGGCGAAGTGGATGCGGTCTACGTCAAGGGCGCTTCCGCCGCCGATGCCGCGCGCCGCCTGGGCCTGGAAGTGGGCATCGACCTGGACCAGATCGAAGACCCGCGTTACCGCATCAACAACGGTACGCCGCGGCCGATCACCGTGCACCAGAGCCTGCTCGACGAGCATTTCGACCTGGTGGTGCGCTTCCTCGCCCAGACCCTGCGCGCCGCCGACTGGGCGCGGGACAACCGCGAGGGCGTGCTGCGCATTCTCCAGGACGAGACCCGCGCCGGCGCCGAGGGCGTGGACGAAGCGTATCGCGGTGAGTTCCACACCACCCTGGCCCCGGACCTGTCCGAGCAGCGCCTGGCCTTCCTCGACATCCAGAAGACCTTCCTCAACCTGCATGGCTTCCTTGAGGCCGACTTCGACCTGGCCGAGTGGGTCGACCACCGCCCGTTGCAGGCCGCCCGTGACCTGCTCGCCCAACGCACCTCCCAAGACACGCTTGAAAAGGACATCTGACATGACCGTACTGACTGCCGAACACCTGGTCGACGCCGAACTCAAGGACTTCGTCGACAACGTCACCCACCTCGCCGGCGAGGCCTTCCGGGTCTACCGGGAAACCAACAGCATCACCGCCAACGGCACCGTCGGCTTTATCGAACGGGTGCCGGGGCGCGAGCTGCTGGTGTCGGTCAACTACCAGGGCCCGTGGAAAAAGGACCAGCCACTGAAGGCCACGGTCAGCGACTTTGCCGGCAACCTGGTGCATGGCCAGGGCAAGGGCGGGCTGAACCGCTATACCCGGCTGTTCGTCCAGCAGCCGCAGATCACCACGGTGTCCCACGTGCATTCGCCGTACCTCGGCGCCTGGGCCCAGACCCAGCGCTCGCTGCCGTTCAACTATGTGCCGGTGCAGCGCTTCCAGCTCGCCCGCGAGCTGCCGGTGTACATCGACCGGCGCCAGGACGAGGTGGACTTCATCCTCGACAGCCTTGCGGAAAACCCCTTCACCCCGGCGATCCTCGAAGCCAATGGCGGCGCCACCGTGTGGGGCACCCAGGGCCTGCAGGCCACGGCGGAATTCATCCTGCTGCTGGAGGAGGGCGCGCAACTGCAACTGCTGGCCGAGGCCATCGGTGGATCGCGGCCTTATGGCCCGGGCGTGCTCACCCAGCAATGGACCATGAGCAAGCTGCTCGGCCAGGCCCGTGAACTGGGCCTGGTGCCCGCCAACGACAGCCCGCGCGCATAAGGACATCGAACCATGGCAGTGAAGATCCTCTGGTACCTCACCAGCCCCGACGGCCCCTATCCATGGGAAGAGCAAGGCCGCTGGCGCACCGACTTCAACCACCTCAAGCAACTGGCCGTGAGCGCCGACCGACTCGGCTACTACGGCTCGCTGCTCGGCACCAGCCCCAACGAAAGCCTGGCCGTGGCGGCCTCGCTGATCGATGCCACCGAGCGCCTGCGCTTCCTGGTAGCCCAGCATCCGGGCGAGGTGTCGCCGGCCGTGCTGGCCAAGTGGGCGCTGACCTTCGACGAGTTCTCCGGCGGGCGCCTGCTGTTCAACGTGGTCAACGGCAGCGATGCCGGGCTGGCGACCCTGGGCGTGCATTACCCGCATGACGAGCGCTACCAGTTCAGCCTTGAATACTGGCGGGCCTTCCAGGCGATCTATGCCGGTGGCACCGAGGGCTATGACGGCCAGTTCGTCAAGCTGGCGCCACGTCCGGCCGCGGCTGCACGGCACCCGCTGGGTGGCTGGCATCCGCCGAAGCGTCTTTCCGTGCCGCTGTGGGGCGCCGGCACCTCCGATCCGGGCGTGGCCCATTCGGTGCAGCTGCTGGATGTCTACCTGAGCTTCGCCGACACCCCGCCGAAGTTGGGTGCCAAGTTCCGCAAGGTGGCCGCCGAAGCGGCGAAGATCGGCCGCGAGCTGACCTATGGCACACGCCTGCAGATCATCGTCCGCGAGACCGAGGAAGAAGCCTGGGCCCATGCCCAGAAGCTGCTGGACAACACCTCCGTGGCCACCGCCCGCGTCGCCATCGAGCGCCAGTTGCCGCCGGGCCAGACCCTCGACAGCTTCCACAGCGACGACCCGCGGATCCAGGCCAATGTCCAGGCGATCCGCGAAGGTCGCCTGCCGAAAGCCCGCGACCTGGAAATCTACCCGAACGTCTGGACCGGCCCGAGCCTGTTCGGTTTCAACCTGCTCGGTCCTGCTGCCGGCACTTACCTGGTGGGCAGCGCCGAACAGGTCGCCGAACGCCTTCGCGAGTACGAGGCCCAGGGCACCAGCGCCTTCATTCTTTCCGGCTTCCCGCTGATCGATGAGGCGCACCGGGTCGCCGACCTGCTGTTCCCGCTGCTCGACCTGGACCATGGCTTCGAGGTTCCGCGCCTCAAGGCCCGCACGGCCGCCGAACCGGCCTAAGGAAGTACCCATGCGCAACGAATTTTCCCGCCGGGCGTTTCTCGGCAACGGCCTGGTCGTCGGTGGTGGCCTGATCCTCGGTTCCAGCCTGCTCAGCGGCTGCGGTGGCGGCGAACCCGCTGCCGTGGCCGGGGCGGCAGTCGCCCCCGGCACGCCAGTGCGCGGCGGTCGCCTGCGGGTCGGCATCATCGACGGCGACCAGGCCGGCAACCTCGACGCGCACAAGCCGTCCGGCGGCGGGATCATTCGCGGCTGGGCGCTGTACAGCAAATTCTGGGAATGGAACGACGATGTCAGCACGCGCCTGGGCCTGGCCGAGTTCGCCGAGCCCAACGCCGACGCCAGCGCCTGGACCATCCGCATCAAGCCGGGGCTGGAGTTCCATCACGGCAAGACCATCACTTCGGACGACATGCTGTTCTCGATCCTGCGCCTGACCGACCCGAAGCTGGCCTCGCCCTATGCCGGGCTGGTCGGCGCCATCGATCGCCAGGCCTTGCGCAAGCTGGACGACCGGACCATCGAGATCCGCTTCAAGGAAGGCCGCAGCTTCTTCCCCTCGACGAAACCCTGATCGCCTTCGGCGGCATCGTGCCCACCGACTACGATCCGAACAATCCGGTGGGCGCGGGGCCGTACCGGCTCAAGCGCTTCGTGCCGGGGCAGCGGGCGCTGTTCACCCGCTTCGAGAACTACTTCAAGCCCAACCAGCCCTATGCCGACGAGCTGGAGATCATCGAATTCAAGGACCAGGTGTCGCGGGTCGCCGCCCTGCGCGCCGGGCAGATCGATATCGCCAGTGCCATCCAGGCCGAGCACAGTGCGCTGATCAAGGCCGATCCGCGCCTGCAACTGGTGGCTTCGCCGACCACTTCGTTCAGCGGTTTCAACCTGAATACCGCCAAGGCGCCGTTCCAGGACGAGCGGGTGCGCCAGGCGTTCCGCCTGCTGGCCGACCGCCAGGAACTGGTGGGGCGTGGCCTCAATGGCTTCGGGCGGATCGCCAACGACCTGTATTCGCCCCAGGACCCGACCTACAACCACGCCATCGCTCAGCGTCCGTACGACCTGGAACAAGCCCGCTCGCTGCTGCGCCAGGCCGGCGCTACCGACCTGCGCCTGGAACTGACCACCACCGCCAACGAGGTCAACGCGGCGCTGGTGTTCGCCCAGCAGGCCAAGAAGGCCGGGATCGAGATCAAGGTCACGCCGGTGGACGGTTCGGTGTTCAATGGCCCGCAGAAGGAGCAGTGGCTGATGTCGCCGTGCTCGACGCCGGCGCGCGGCTTCCTCGCCACCGGCCTGCACAACGATGCGCCCCTGGCGATCTACAACCGCAGCAACTTCCGTGACGAGCGCTTCTCGCAACTGTTCACCCAGGCCCTCGGCCAGCCCGACCTGGCCCTGCGCCGCGAGCTGGTGCACGAGGCCCAGACCATCCAGCACCAGCGTGGCGGCCTGCTGATCTGGGGCTTTACCGACGTGCTCGATGCCGCCTCGCAGAAAGTCGGCGGCCTGCACGGCGAACAGACCACCTTCGCCTCCTGGCGCTTCGACAGCCTGTGGTTGAACCATGCCTGAGCCTATCCGTACCTCCCGTTTGCCCGCCTGGCTGCCGTGGTTCATCGGCCGCCTCGGTTATGGCCTGCTGACGGCCTGGGTCATCAGCCTGGTGGTGTTCATCGCCACCCAGGCGCTGCCGTCGGACCCGGCCCGGGTCATCCTCGGGCCCGAGGCGCCGCTGGAAAGTATCCTGACCTTGCGCCAGCAACTGGGGCTGGACCGGCCGATCCTGGTCCAGTACTTCAGTTGGCTGGCCCAGGTGTTGCGCGGCGACCTGGGGATTTCCCTGGATTCGGCGCAACCGGTGGCGGGGCTGCTGTTCATCCGCTTCGGCAATACCCTGGCGCTGCTGCTCGGCGTGCTGATGGTGGTACTGCCGCTGGCCCTTACGATCGGCGTCGGCCTGGCCCTGCGCCGCGATTCGCGCCTGGATCGCTGGGGCCTGGCGACCTTGATCGTGCTCAAGGCCACGCCCGGCTACCTGATCGCCATCGGCCTGGTACTGCTGTTTTCCATGCCGCATTTCGACCTGCTGCCGGCGGTGTCGCTGATCGATCCGGACCGGCCGCTATGGCGCCAACTGGATTACCTGGCCTTGCCGGTGTTCGCCCTGAGCCTGTCGGCGCTGCCGTATCTGGCGCGGCTGGTGCGTGCCTCGATGATCGAAGCACTGGACTCGGACTATGTCGGTGCCGCCCGCCTGCGCGGGGTGCCGCAGTGGCGGCTGGTCTGGTGCCACACCTTGCCCAATGCGCTGGTCCCGGCGATCCAGGGCGTGGCCCTGACTCTGCGCACCCTGATCGGCGGTGCGTTGCTCGCCGAGGTGGTATTCAGCTACCCGGGCATCGGCACCTTGCTCAACAGCGCGATCCAGATGCGCGACCTGCCGCTGATCCAGGGCGCGGTGCTGGTCATCACCCTGGGCGTGGTACTGGTCAACCTGCTGGCCGACCTGCTCACCGTCCTGCTCACCCCTAAACTGCGTACCGCGCGCCGGGCCAGCCTTATCCAGCGCAACCGCCGCGGTATCCAGAGCTGGTGGCGACGTCCGGCGGCCAAGGCACCTTGATAAGGAGATTCGCTTATGTTCAGCGCACGATTCTGGCGTGAACCTTCGATACGCCGCGGGGCCTGGTGACCCTGGCGGTAGTCCTGCTGGCCCTTTTCGGCCCGTGGCTGGCGCCCCATGCGCCGACCGACATGCTTGGCGGCGTTTACGGTGCACCCACGGCGGGCGCGCCGCTTGGCCATGACTTCCTTGGCCATGACGTGCTTTCGCGGCTGCTGGCCGGTGGCCTGTCGATTCTCTGGATGTCGGTGGCCGCGGCGTCCCTGGCACTGATCGTCGGCAGTGCGCTGGGCATGCTCGCCGGGCTGTCGCGCCAGCGCCTGGACCAGGCGATCACCTGGCTGGCGGATGTCTGGCTGGCCTTTCCCGACCTGATCCTGGTGCTGCTGATCGTTTCGATGCTGGGGCGCCAGCCGTGGCTGATCGTGCTGACCGTGGCCATCGCTTTCACCCCCGGGGTGATCCGCCTGGCACGGGGCAGTGCGGTATCGGTGGCCAGCCAGGAGTTCGTCGAGGCCGCGCAGATGATGGGCTTTTCCCGCACGCGCATCCTGTTGCGGGAGATCCTGCCCAATGTGCTCACACCGCTGCTGGTGCATTTCGGCAACATGCTGACCTGGGGCATCGGTATGCTCTCGGGCTTGAGTTTCCTCGGCTACGGCGTTGCCCCTCCGGCGGCGGACTGGGGCCTGATGATCAATGAAAACCAGGCCGGCCTGCTGATCCAGCCCTGGGCCGTGCTGGCCCCGGCGTTGCTGATCGCGGTGTTCGCCTATGGCACCAACCTGCTGGCCGAAGGCATTGCCCGGTACAGCGCGGGAGCGCGCTCATGAACGCATTCGTTCTTTCTACCCCGAGGCTTTGCAGGTCGAGGGCTTGCGGGTCGAGCTGGACAGTGGTGCCGATGTGATCGAGCACATCGATTTCAGCCTGGCGCCGGGGGAGATCCTCGGCTTGGTCGGTGAGTCCGGCTCGGGCAAGACCACCCTGGCGACCGCCTTGCTCGCTCATGCCCGTCGTGGTGCTCGGATCAATGGCGGACGGGTGAGCGTGGCCGGGACCGACCTGCTGGCCCTCGACGGCGAGGCGTTACGCCGGGCCCGTGGCGGTTTGATCGGCTATGTCGCCCAGGACCCGGCGCTGGCCCTGAACCCGGCGATCCGTATCGGCAAGCTGTTGCTGGAAACCTTGCAGGCCCATGAGCCAGGGCTGGATCGCGCAGCGCGGGAGCAGCGCCTGGCGCAGACCCTGGCGGATGTCGGGCTGCCAGGGGAGCGGGAGTTCCTGCGGCGCTTCCCGCATCAACTGTCCGGCGGGCAGCAACAACGGGTGATGCTGGCGCTGGCGTTCGTGTTGCGGCCGAAGCTGATCGTGCTGGACGAGCCGACCACCGCGCTGGATGTCGGCACAAGGGCGCATATCCTCGCTACCGTGCGCCGGCTGTGCAAGGAGCAGGGCGTGGCGGCGGTGTATGTGTCCCATGATCTTGGGGTGATCAAGGACCTGGTGGACCGGGTTATGGTCATGTACGCGGGGCGCATCGTCGAGGTTGCCAGCCGTGAGCGGCTGTTCTCGCGGCCAGGGCATCCTTACACCCTGGGGTTGCTCGCGGCGATTCCCGAGGTCGGACGTCAGCGTGTGCTGCGGGCGATTGCCGGGCATGCGCCGGCGCCGGGGCAGCGGCCGGCCGGTTGCGCGTTCGCCCCCCGCTGCCCTCGACGCAGTGCGGCATGCTCGGCGATCGAGCCGGCGTTGCAGGGGCTGGACGGCGTGCAGCAGGTGGCTTGCCTGCACCCGCAACTGATTGCAGTGCCGGAGGAGGAGATAGCACCGGTGCAGGTTGTGCACCAGGCGCGCACGCCGTTGCTGGAACTGCGCGGCCTTAACCTGAGCTATGACCGCCAGGTGCTGTTCGACCTGTCCCTGGACGTGCATCGCGGTGAATGCCTGGCGGTGGTGGGCGAATCGGGGTCGGGCAAGACCAGTCTGGCGCGAACCCTGGCCGGATTGGGCGATGGCGGCGTCGGGGCATTGAGCTTCGACGGACAACCCCTGAGCCTGATGGCGCGCAAGCGCGACGCGGCGACCCGGCACCGGATCCAGTACATCTTCCAGAACCCGTATCGCGCGCTGAACCCCCGGCAGAGCATCGGCCAATGCCTGCAAGCGCCACTGGAGCATTTCTTCGGGCTCAAGGGCGCTGCGTGCCGGGCAAGGATCGATGCGGCGCTGGCGCGGGTGGCGTTGCCGGCGGAAACGGCGGCGAAGTATCCCCATCACCTGTCCGGCGGCGAGCGCCAGCGGGTTGCGATCGCCCGGGCGCTGGTGTGCGAACCCGAGGTGCTGATCTGCGACGAGGTCACCTCGGCGCTGGATGTCTCGGTGCAGGCGGCGATCCTGGCGTTGCTGCGGGAGTTGCAGGCCGAGGGCATGACCCTGGTGTTCGTTACCCATGACTTGGGGGTGGTCAGGACGATCGCCGATCGCATCGTGGTGGTGAAGGACGGGCGCATCATCGAGCAGGGCGGCACTGCCGAGGTGCTGGACCGGCCGGGGACGGAGTATGTGAAAGGCCTTGTCGCACAGGCCAAATTCCAGCGCTGAATGTCACGGCCCTTTCGCTGGCAAGCCAGCTCCCACAGGTTCACAGGCGTCCTCAAGAGCACCGCTGTACCTGTGGGAGCTGGCTTGCCAGCGATAGGGCCCTGAAGAACACAGCAAATTCTGCTTCCATCCCCATCCCAGTGCACATCCCCCGCAAGAAATCCCCTACATGCGCCATTCTGGCCCGCAATATGCTTTTACAGCTTCCATCGATACTGATCGATCGATCAGGTCCGCGCAAACCCGTCAATCACAAGGGTTTCGCAGGCGCTCTTAATCAGCCGCGTAGTTCCGGGATGTCAGACATTTCCCAATAAACGCGGCGTTTTTCGGAAGCACTGGAATGTCCCTACCCGAACTGCTCACCCCAGCGGATGACGCCGCAGGCTGGAGCGCCGAGCTGAAGTTGCGCTTTATCCAGCGCGGGGAGAGGACCTGTATTGGTGCGCGTCGACATTTCGGACCTCTTTTGGTGCAACGGCCGTTCTATCCCGAGGGCGCGCCCTGCCATGTATATGTGCTGCACCCCCCAGGCGGCGTGGTCGGCGGCGATCGCCTGACCCTGGACGTGACCCTCGACCCCGGCACCCATGCGCTGCTGACCATGCCCGGTGCGACCAAGTTCTACCGCAGCGCCGGCCCCGTTTCGGTGCTCAAGCAGCATTTCCATCTGGCCGAGGGCAGCACGCTGGAATGGCTGCCCCACGGCAATATCTGTTTCCCCGGGGCCCGCACCCGTCTGGAAAACCGTTTTTCCCTGGCCCCGGGCGCGCGCCTGCTGGCCTGGGAAACCCTGTGCCTGGGACGTCCGGTGATGGGCGAAACCTTCAGCCACGGTGCGGTGGACAGCCGCCTGCAGATCGACATGCCCGACGATCCGGGCCTGCACGAACGCTTGCGTATCGACGGCGACAGCCTGCACAAGCTCGCGGGTTACCCGCTGCAAGCCACCTTCTGCGCGGCACCGGCCACCCCGGAGCTGCTGGAACAGACACGCACCCTAATCGAGCATCTTGCCGTCCCTGCCGGGGCAACCCTGCTGGGGCACCTGCTGGTGGTCCGCTTGCTCGACCACGACAACCAGCGCCTTCAATCCACACTGCTGCGCCTGTGGTGCGCGCTGCGTCCGGCCATCCTTGGCCTGGCGCCGTGCCCGCCACGGATCTGGGCCACCTGAGAGAGCGACCATGGAGCTGACCCCGAGAGAGAAAGACAAACTGCTGCTGTTCACCGCTGCGCTGCTCGCCGAGCGCCGCCGGGACCGCGGCCTGAAGCTCAACTACCCGGAAGCGGTGGCGCTGATCAGCGCGGCGGTGATGGAGGGTGCCCGTGACGGGCGCACCGTCGCCGAACTGATGAACCTCGGCCGCGAAGTCCTGAGCCGCGACGAGGTGATGGAAGGCGTGGCCGAGATGATCCACGACGTCCAGGTCGAAGCGACCTTTCCCGACGGGACCAAGCTGGTCACCGTCCATGATCCGATCGTCTAGGAGGACGGCATGATTCCCGGAGAAATTCAGGTCGCCGAGCATGGCGATATCGAACTCAATACCGGCCGCCAGACCCTGGTGGTCAGCGTCGCCAACCATGGCGACCGTCCGGTGCAGGTGGGCTCGCATTATCACTTCTACGAAGTCAACGACACCCTGGTGTTCGAGCGCGAGGCCACCCGTGGCTTTCGCCTGGACATCCCGGCCGGCACCGCCGTGCGCTTCGAACCGGGCCAGTCGCGCAGCGTGACCCTGGTGCCCTATGTGGGCAAGCGCGAGGTGTACGGCTTCCAGGGCAAGGTCATGGGCAAGCTGGAGGCAGGCGCATGAGCCGGATTTCCCGCAGGGCCTATGCCGATATGTTCGGCCCCACCGTCGGCGACCGCGTGCGCCTGGCCGATACCGAGCTATGGGTGGAAGTGGAGAAGGACTTCACGATCTACGGTGAAGAGGTCAAGTTCGGCGGGGGCAAGGTGATCCGCGACGGCATGGGCCAAGGCCAGATGCTCGCCGACGAGGCCATGGACCTGGTGCTGACCAACGCCCTGATCATCGATCACTGGGGCATCGTAAAAGCCGATATCGGCGTGAAGAACGGCCGCATCTTCGGCATCGGCAAGGCCGGCAACCCCGACGTGCAGCCCGGCGTGACCCTGCCGGTCGGCCCGGGTACCGAAGTGATCGCCGCCGAAGGCAAGATCGTTACGGCCGGCGGTATCGACTCGCATATCCACTTCATCTGCCCGCAGCAGGTGGAAGAGGCGCTGACCTCGGGTATCACCACCTTCATCGGTGGCGGCACCGGACCGGCTACCGGCACCAACGCCACCACCTGCACCTCCGGGCCCTGGTACCTGGCGCGCATGCTCCAGGCTGCCGACGAGCTGCCGATCAATATCGGCCTGCTGGGCAAGGGCAATGCGTCCCGCCCCGAGGCCCTGCGCGAGCAGATCGCCGCCGGCGCCGTGGGCCTGAAGCTGCACGAGGACTGGGGCTCGACCCCGGCGGCTATCGACTGCTGCCTGGGCGTGGCGGAGGAAATGGACGTGCAGGTAGCGATCCACACCGACACCCTCAACGAGTCCGGCTGCATCGAGGACACCCTGGCGGCCATCGGTGACCGCACCATCCATACCTTCCACACCGAGGGCGCCGGCGGCGGGCACGCGCCGGACATTATCCGCGCGGCGAGCTTCGCCAACGTGCTGCCGTCCTCGACCAATCCGACCCTGCCGTACACGGTGAACACCGTGGACGAGCACCTGGACATGCTGATGGTCTGCCATCACCTGGACACCAGCATTGCCGAGGACGTGGCCTTCGCCGAGTCGCGCATCCGCCGCGAGACCATCGCTGCCGAGGACATCCTTCACGACCTGGGCGCCTTCGCCATGACCTCGTCGGACTCCCAGGCCATGGGCCGGGTCGGCGAAGTGGTGCTGCGCACCTGGCAGGTGGCGCACCAGATGAAGCTGCGCCGCGGGCCGCTGGCCGGGGATTCGTCGTACAGCGACAACACCCGGGTCAAGCGCTACATCGCCAAGTACACCATCAACCCGGCGCTGACCCATGGCATCGCCCATGAAGTTGGTTCGCTGGAGGCCGGCAAGCTGGCCGACCTGGTGCTCTGGGCGCCGGCCTTCTTCGGGGTCAAGCCGGCCCTGGTGGTCAAGGGCGGGATGATCGCCACGGCGCCGATGGGCGATATCAACGGTTCGATCCCGACCCCGCAGCCGGTGCATTACCGGCCGATGTTCGGTGCCCTGGGCGCGGCGCGGCATGCCACGCGCATGACCTTCCTGTCGCGCGAGGCGCTGGACCGTGGCGTGCATCAGCAGCTTGGCCTGCGCAGCCTGATCGGCCTGGCCCACGGCTGCCGCACAGTGCGCAAGGGCGACATGGTGCACAACGGCCTGATGCCGAATATCGAAGTGGATTCGCAGACCTACCAGGTACGCGCCGACGGCGAGCTGCTGGTGTGCGAACCGGCCACGGTGCTGCCGATGGCCCAGCGTTACTTTCTGTTTTGAGCAAGGAGAATCCGATGATTCTGTTGACCCGCAAGGTGGGCGAGGGCGCCGTGACGGCCACCGCCACCTTGAGCCTGGATACCCGGATCAAGAGCCGCATACGCATCACCCTCGACGATGGCCGCGATGCCGGGCTGATGCTGGAACGCGGCCAGTTGATCCGTGGCGGCGAACTGCTGGCGGACGAGGCGGGCGGGGAGGTGATTCGTGTCATCGCTGCTGCCGAGGAGGTGTCAACGGTGTACTGCGCCGATGGCCTCGCGCTGGCGCGCGCGGCCTACCACCTGGGCAACCGTCATGTGCCGCTGCAGGTCGAGGCGGGTTTCCTGCGTTACCAGCATGACTATGTGCTGGACGACATGGTCCGTGGCTTCGGCCTTGAGGTCTGTGTCGAGCAGGCACCCTTCGAACCCGAGGCGGGCGCTTACCAGAGCGCCCCGCATAGCCATAACCATTCCGATCATCTGTTCGTCCGCCTGCCTGCCCAGGCGCTGTAAATCACAACAAGGAGTTTTCCATGAAGAAGTGTCTTGCCCTTGCCCTGCTGCTGGTCGCCGTTCCGGCATTCGCCCACCCGGGCCATGACGCCAATCCGCTGCAGGATGGCCTGCTGCATCCGCTGACCGGCCTCGACCACCTGTTGATGCTGCTGGGCACCGGCGTGCTCGCCGCACTGACCCGCAGCCGCCTGATCCTGCCGGCCCTGACCCTGGCAGCGATGTTCGGCGGTGCGGTGCTGGGCCACCTGTTCGGTGGTGTGATCGGCATGGAGGAGATGATCCTCGGTTCGCTGCTGGTGGCTGCTGCCGCGCTGTTGCTGCCGCGGCGCCAGGTCCTGTTGTCGCTGGTGATGCCGCTGTTCGCCCTGTTCCATGGCTGGGCCCATGGCGTCGAGGCTAGCCCGGGCGCGTTCTGGGTGTTCAGCGCCGGTTTCGTCACCGTCAGCGGCCTGCTGCTGGTGGCCGGCTTTGCCCTGGGCTGCGTGCTGCGCCGTCATACCCGCCTGCAACAGGCCTTCGGCGGCGGCCTGCTGGCTGGCGCGGCGATGCTGCTGGCGGGCTGATGAACAGCGACCTGAAGCTCCTGCGTTTGCTGCAACTGGCCAGTCCGGGCCTGCCGGTGGGTGGCTTCACCTACTCGCAGGGCCTGGAGTGGGCGGTGGAAGCGGGCTGGGTCAAGGGCGCCGATGGCTTTCGGACCTGGCAACGGCAGCAGATCGACGACACCCTCGGCTATCTCGACTGGCCGTTGCTGGTGCGCCTGTACCGGGCCTGTGAAGCCAATAATGCCGAGGCGTTCGCGCACTGGAGCCGTTTCCTCCTGGCCAATCGCGAAACCGCCGAGCTGCGTACCGAGGAACGCCAACGTGGCGCGGCCCTGGCGCGGATGCTCGATGGCTGGCAACTGGGCCAGGCGCCGCAGTGGCGCACCAGCCTGGAGCTGACCCAACTGGGCGGCATGGCCTGGCTGGCGGCGTACTGGGACATCCCGCTGCGCGACCTGCTGTTGGGCCATGGCTTCAGTTGGCTGGAAGGCGCGGTAATGGCCGGGGTCAAGCTGGTGCCCTTCGGCCAGCAGGCCGCGCAAAGCCTGCTGCGCGATCTCTCCGACGACCTGAGCGCCGTGCTCGAGCGCGCCCTGCTGCTGCCCGATGAAGAACTGGGTGGCGGCCTGCCATTGCTGGCGATCGCCTCGTCGCGCCACGAAACCCAATACACCCGATTGTTCCGATCCTGAGGAATTCCCTATGCAAAGCTACAAGCAACCCCTGCGCGTCGGCGTCGGCGGCCCGGTCGGATCCGGCAAGACCGCGCTGCTCGAAGCGCTGTGCAAGGCCATGCGCGACCACTACGAGATCGCCGTGGTCACCAACGACATCTACACCAAGGAAGACCAGCGCATCCTTACCGAGGCCGGCGCCCTGGAGCCGGAGCGCATCGTCGGCGTGGAAACCGGCGGCTGCCCGCACACGGCGATCCGCGAGGACGCCTCGATGAACCTGGCGGCGGTGGAAGAGTTGGCGCGCAAGTTCGGCAACCTCGAGGTTATCTTCGTCGAGAGTGGCGGCGACAACCTCAGCGCCAACTTCAGTCCGGAACTGGCGGACCTCACCGTATACGTGATCGACGTTGCCGAAGGCGAGAAGATCCCGCGCAAGGGCGGGCCGGGGATTACCAAGTCGGACTTCCTGGTGATCAACAAGATCGACCTGGCGCCCTATGTCGGGGCTTCGCTGGAGGTCATGGAAAGTGACACCAGGCGCATGCGCCCGGAGCGGCCCTGGGCCTTCACCAACCTGAAGACTGGGCATGGCTTGCAGACGCTGATCGACTTCATCGTGGATCGGGGTATGTTGCGGGCGGTCTGAGCCCGTGGTTGCTCTTTAGGGCCTCATCGCTGGCAAGCCAGCTCCCACACTGTGGGAGCTGGCTTGCCAGCGATAGGGCCCTTCAGTTCACCGCATAAAACACAGCCAGCCACACCGTCGGCTGCCCCGCATCCGTCCACTCCACCCGATGCCTGCAGCCTGCCGGAATATCCACGAAATCCCCCGGCCCCAGCACCCGCACCTCGGCCTCATGCTCCAGGCGCAAGCCCGCCGAGCCCGTCAGCACCAGCACGAATTCCCCCTCCGCCTGGTCATACCAGAATCCCTCCGGGCTGCTCTGGCCATTGGAGACGATGCGTTCGATGCGCAGCCCCGGCCGCTTGAGCAGATCATCGAAACGTTCCTCCACCGCCGCTTCGGCGATGCCTTCGAACAGGTTGTGCAACATGGCAGCTGGTTCCTCGTAACCTTTGGCAATCTGTTCTAAGGTTGCCAGTTCCCGCGTGAGAAGGAACTCCCCCATGAAGCACTCCAGGCTGTTTTTCACCGCTTTGCTGCTCGGCGCCGGTCAGTCCGCGTTGGCTGCCTTGCCCTCGGCCCCGGCCTATATCGATGACAGCAAGTACCCGGAAGCGGCCAGGCAGCGGATCCTGCCGGCGATGTTCGAACAGCAGATCAGCAGTACCCGCTATATCGCCAAGGCGGACAACCCACTGATCACCGTGGCCGAAGCCAGCGACTTCAAGCAGACCAGCACCTACGAACAGACCCGCGCCTGGCTGCGCAAGCTCGCCGCTGCCTCGGGCGGCAAGGTGGTATTGAGCGAACTGCCGGAAAGGAGTGCCGAAGGCCATCCGATGGTGCTGGCCGTGGCTTCCCTGTCCAAGGACAAATCCCCGGCGGGGCTGAAGCAGTCCGGCAAGCCGACGATCTTCGTCGAGGCCGAGATCCACCCCGGCGAATCCAACGGCAAGGACGCCATGTTCATGCTCCTGCGTGATATGACCGCAGGCGACAAGCCTCTCGCCGCGCTGCTGGAACGGGTCAATATCCTCTTCATCCCTACGGTCAACATCGATGGTGACATTCGCCGCAGTGCCTACGGCCGGATCAACCAGAACGGCCCGGATATCGCCGGCTGGCGGGTCAACGGCCTGAACTACAACCTCAACCGCGACTTCACCAAGCTCGACAGTGCCGAGATCCGCAACGTCGCCTGGGTCTTCAACCATTACGAGCTGAGCTTCTTCGCCGACACCCACTCCACCGACGGCGCCATGTACCCCTACGACAGTTCCTATTGCCATAACGGCAACGGCTGGTCGCCGGCCAGCAGTGCGTGGATGGACCAGGTCATGCGCACGCCGGTGTACCAGGCGCTGCAGGATGAAGGGCACGTGGTCCACGAATGCATCAGCTTCAACGACAACCAGGACCCGACCCAAGGCTACTATCCGTACCGCACGGACCTGGCGCGCTTCTCCAACCAGTACGGCGATATCCGCAACGTGCCCTCGATCCTGATCGAGCAGCATGCCCTGCACCCGTACCGCACCCAAGTGCTGGGCAACTATGTGATGCTCAAGGCGATGTTCCAGGTGATCGGTGAACAGGCGGCAACCCTGCGTGCCGCCATCGACAAGGACCGCGCGCGGCTCGCCGCGCAGAAGGACGTGATCCTCACCTGGAAAGCCGGTGCGCCGCAGACGGTGCCGTTCACCGTCGGTGACTACCGTTACGAGACCTCACCGATCACCGGTGTGAAAACCATCGTCTGGAGCAACCAGCCAAAGAACCTCGAAGTGCCGGTCACCGGCAATACCGAGCCGGACCTGGTGGTGAAGCGGCCAAGGCAGTACATCGTTCCGGCGCAATGGCGCGATGTGATTGCCCGGCTCAAGGCCCACGGTATCGTCATGCGCACCCTCGACAAGCCGACTGCCGTCGCCGTGACGCTCTATCGCATGGACGAGGTGAAAGTGGCCGGCGGCTTCGAGCCGGACCGGGCGCAGAGCAACGAGATTCCAGGGTATGAAGGGCATCTGCTGGTCAGCGGCACGGGCAAGCCGTTCGAGCGCTTGCAGACCTTCCCGGCGGGCTCGGTGGTGATCGATACCGACCAGCCGCTGGGTGTGCTGGCGATCAACCTGCTGCACCCGCAAAGCCCGGATTCGTTCTGGTCCTGGGGCTTCTTCAACTCGACCCTGGTGGTCGCCGAGGAGCCGGAGGAATACGTGATGGAGCCGATGGCGAGGAAGATGCTGGAAGAGGATGCGGGGCTCAAGGCGGAATTCGACAAGAAGCTCAAGGACGACATGGCATTCGCCCAGGACCCCAAGGCGCGGCTGAACTGGTTCTATCAGCGCACGCCGTTCTATGACGTGAACGCGTTCGTTTATCCGGTCGGGGTGGTGCAGTGAGGCACCTTGCGTACCCGCTCAAGCACCTGGCTGCGCGGCGCGTGGCCGCGAACCAGTCGTAGTATCATATTGGTATCATTCATTTGTGAATGTTACTATTCCCTTGCTGCAAGTAGGGTAATGCCGGGCTTTGGAAGCCCGGGCAAAAGGAAGTTTCCCATCCTTGGGGAACTGCATGGATGCCCAGCGCGTGAATCCCCTCCGGAACACTCCTGTGCACCAGGGCCCGTGCCGTTCGTACGGGCTCCGCGCCTCATCGGCTTCGGCGTCATGACAGACTTGCCGGTCACCGTCACCTGCGGACCGGCGAGGGCGAATTCACTGGTTGGAGAAAGCTATGTCCCAGGCATTCACGCTGAAGAACCTCAGCGTTACCCGCAAACTCGGCCTCGGCTTCGGCCTGCTGCTGGCCTTCGCCTTGCTGCTGTCGCTGCTTGGTGGTGTTGGCTTGCAGAACAGCAGCGCGTCGTTGCAGCGCATCAGTTTCATCAGCGGCCTGTTCGACGAGATCGTGTTCGCCCGTGAGGCCAACTACAACCTGGCGCTGACCGGTGACGCCGGACAGCAGTCCTTGCACCAGGAGCATCACGCCAAGCTCAAGGAAGGTTTCGACCAGTTGCTGCTGGACGCCCGCGAAGGCCGCTGGCCGGCCCAGGACCTGGGGGCGGCGCAGCAGCTCCAGGCCGACCTGCAAACCTACGGCAAGGCCCGCGAGCAGGCCCGCTCGGTGGCCGAACTGACGGCGGCCAACCAGTTGCTCTCCAAGCTCCAGGACGGCGCCAATGCCCTGTACTACGCCGAGGAAGAGCGAGCTTCCGCCCAGGTGAAAAGCACTCATATGCTGCTGGCGGTGATCACCCTGGTGGCGATTCTTTGCGGCATCGCCGTGGCCCTGTTGATCAGCCGGCAGATCGTCTACCCGCTACGCGAAGCGGTGAAGACCGCGCAGCGCATCGCCGGTGGCGACCTGACCGGCGCAACCCACACCGAGCGGGGCGACGAACTGGGTGTGCTGCTACGCTCGCTGGACAGCATGACCGCGAGCCTGCGCGAGGTGATTTCGCAGATCGGTTGTGGTTCGCAGCAACTGGCGGCTTCCGCCTCGCAATTGGCGGCGATCACCAGCACCACCCGCGAAGGCATCGACAGCCAGCGCAACGAGACCGATATGGTCGCCACGGCCATGAACGAGATCGCCGCCACCGTGCAGGAGGTGGCGCGCAATTCCGAGGAGGCTGCCAGTGCGGCCAAGGGCGCCGACCATGAAGTGACCAGCGTGCTGGCGATGTCCCAGCAGGCGATCCGCCAGATCGAGGCGATGGCCAATGGCGTGGGCGTTTCTGCCGAATCCCTTGGCCGGCTGCAGCAGGAGTGTGGACGCATCGGCGCAATCCTCGATGTGATCAAGGCCGTTGCCGAGCAAACCAACCTGCTGGCCCTCAACGCGGCGATCGAGGCGGCCCGGGCCGGCGAGGCGGGGCGTGGTTTCGCCGTGGTCGCCGACGAAGTGCGCAACCTGGCCCAGCGTACCCAGGCCTCGTCCAGCGAGATCGAGCAACTGATCGTCACGCTGCAGCACATCGCCAACGAGAGTACCGGGATGATGCAGACCAACCTGGAGCAGACCAGCGCGTCGGTCAATGGCGTGCGTGACACCGGCACTGCGCTGGAACAGATCACCCGCCAGGTTTCCAATATCCAGCAGATGAGCGAGCTGATTGCCACAGCTGCCGAAGAGCAGGCCGCGGTGACCGAGGAGATCAACCAAAGCGTGACCCGGGTGCGCGAGACCGCCGAGGAGTCGGCCACCGCCAGTGCCGAGATTTCCGCCGCGAGTACCGAGTTGAGCCACTTGAGCAGCCGTCTGCACGGCATGGTCGGGCATTTCCGTTGCTGATCTGATCCGTATTTTTCAGTGCTTTCTGAATCTGTTATGCAAACAGATGCTTGCCGAGAATAGGCCCCATGCAAGGTTTATTTTCGGTACGTGGAGGCAGTGATGGGCAAGATGGCGATTTTTCTGTTCGGGTTTCTGGCACTGGCGATCGTGATCGGGGCGTTGGGGACCATTTCGCCGGTTTGAGATCTCTATCGGCTTTGAGGGCCTCATCGCTGGCAAGCCAGCTCCCACAGGGTTACGCGACTGTGGGAGCTGGCTTGCCAGCGATGAGGCCCTCAGCAACACTGCATATCAGCAGGCTTGGCCAGGTCCGATAGCCGGGCAGGGCGGCACTGTCTTGAGTCATAGTGCCGCGAGACACCCAAGGAGCCTTTCGTGATCAGTCTCGACCCCGGACCCAACGAACCCTTCAAGCGCCTGTTCTTCGCCTTGCCCTGCACCCCGACGCAAGGCAAGGCCCTGTCACGCTGGCGCAGCGACCTGCGCCTGCGCAGCGGCAAGCCGGTACCAACCGGGAATTTCCATGTGACCCTGATGTTTCTCGGCGCAGTCGGTGTCAGCCAGTTGCCGGCGATTTTCGAAGTAGCCGCACGGCTGCGCCCGCTGGAGCGTCCGCAACCGCTGGTTCTTGATCGCCTGGAGGTCTGGCGGCGCAGCCAGGCGCTGGTGCTGACCACGCAGGAACCACCAAAAGCGCTGCTGCGCTGGGTTTACCAGTTGCAGGAGGCCTTGTTGCCACTGGGCTTCGTCGCCGATTCAAAAGCGTTTCGCCCGCACCTGACGCTGGCCCGGGATTTCCGCCACGAAGTACCCGAGGCAGCGGTGGCGCCCGAGTTTCGCTGGAATGCGAGGGAGTTCATGCTCTACGAGTCCAGCAAAGGCCAATACGAGCCCCTGGCGCACTGGCCCCTGCTGGATATCGCCAGAAGTTAGATCGCCGCAGCCACGCCGTTCCTATACTCCAGAAAGCGTGGCGAAGGGGTGGCGATCGTGAACCGGCGTTCCCTGTATCGGGTGTGGCTTTTGGCGTTGCTGGTGATCCTGTGCGGTTGCGGTTCGCGTAACCGCGTGCCGGAGGTGCCGCCGGTGGTGCTGTCACCCGCCGCGTGGCAGCAGGTGGACCGGGAGATCGTCCAGGCCTCGCGCGGCGCCGCCGGTTCGGCCGGGACTATGCACGGCGCTCCATGCGGGTCTGGCGCGAGCAGGTGCAGGTACAGACCGAAGAGAATTTCATTCCCTGGTTCACCGGCTACTGGACCCAGCAATGGCTGACCCTGAGGGTGGCCTGGTACAAGATGAGCCAGCACCGCGACCAGCCCGATAACCGCCTGGCCCTTTATCTACAGGACGCCTATCGCGAGCGCGTTCTGGAACCGGTGGCCGAGCAGATCAATCCCGACCTGATCCGCGAGCGTGCGACCGAGTTGTACGTGCAATTGCTCGGCCAGCAGATCCAGGGGATTGGCGAGCGCTATCGGCCTGCGCCAGACCAGTTCGCCCTGCACCTTGAGCGTATTCCCGCCATTGCCCTGGGCCCGCCTGCCGCGCGGGATGCCAGCCTGCGCGGCGTGCTGACGGCAAAGCCCTTCGTGCAACTGCCGGCCTGGCTGGCCCTGCACGAAGAGATTCGCAAGGCCGCAGCGGCCAATGCGACGGCGTCGGACAACGGACTGTCATCGGTAGCCAGCAAAGCCAGCACACGCCTGGAGGCGACCCTGGCGCCCCGGGGTGCACTCAGCGCCGTGGCGGCGGCGGTGGGCAAGGCGGCCGGGATGGCGATCTCGGTGGCCTCGGCCGGGATCGGCGCGATGATGCATGAGAGCGACCGACCGGAGATGGTCGAGCAGTTGCGGGTGATCCTCAATGCAGCATTGAACGAGGAGTGGCAGAACCTGATGGAGAACCATGGCACCGGGGTGATGGCCGGGGTCTGGTCGTTGTCGGGGCAGATCGAAGGCGAGCTGACGGGAAGGGTGGGAATGGAGCCGAGGATGGATGCTAGTCCCTAGCGCAGACAGCAGCTTGAGCGATGCTCTTAAGGTTGATTCTGTTTTGGGTTAAATCATTTAAAAACAATGAGTTATGTGGCTAATGTAAAGTCACTTGTTTGGAAGGGCGGTGCGGTACGCACAAAAAAGGCCGTATCGATGTGCGCTCGATACGGCCTTTCGGATTTAAAAGCTCTTCTAAATCAGTGTCTTGAGGTGATTATCTCAAGCGATACTTTGGGTCTTGCTTTGCTGCTTCTTGCTCGCCTGCACCCGGCAAGCGTCGCCAAATGCCTCGAACATCCGCACCGAATCCGGGTTCTTCGCGGCTTGCCATTCCGGGTGCCATTGCACCGCGAACAGGAACGGCGACAGGCTTGGCGCATGGATCGCCTCGACCAGGCCGTCTTCGGCATGAGCCAGGGGCTCGACGCCGTCGCCCAGGGTTTTCAGGCCCTGGCCATGCAGCGAGTTGACGCGGATCTCGTCGCTCTGCAGCAATTCCTGCAGCCAGCTGCCTGGCTTCAGGCGCACGCTGTGGGAGGCGGCATATTGCACGTCCACCGGATCCTCGGGGTTCTCCCGGTGATCGTTGAAGCCGGGTTCGGCGTATACCTTCTGGTAGATATCGCCACCCAGGGCCACGTTGATTTCCTGCATGCCACGGCAGATGCCGAAGATCGGCAGGCCGCGGGCGATCGCCAGTTGCACCAGCGGCAGGTCGAACAGGTCGCGGTCACGGTCCTGGGCCTTGCCCGGGGTTTCGTTTTCCTGGCCATAGAGGGCCGGGTCGATGTTGCTGCCGGCACCGGTCAGGTAGACGCCGTCAGCCATGTCCAGGTACTGCTCGAGGTCTTCGATGCCGCAGCAGGTGGGGACCAGGACCGGGACGCAGCCGGCGTGTTCCACCAGCGGAGTGATGTACTTGTGGGTCATCACCTGGTAGTCGTGACCCTTGCGCTCTTGAGTGCCCATGGTCATCAGGACCACGGGTTTGCGGGATTTCTGATTCTTATTGCCAATGTTGCTGTTGGGCATATGTCACCTTGGGACAGGCGCAGCCTGTCATTGTTGTGCAGGCGCGCCGCTATCGAGCTGGCGCTGCCTGGGGTTTCGAGCACTGCCGGGAGGCACGCGAAGCTCTGTTCCCGGTCGAAACCTGCCCCATAGCTTGCCAGAGCCGTTAAATATATCAAGCGGATTCATGCTTTTGTGTGCGTATTTATTAACGTTCTGAGCTAGGTATTAGTTATAACATCCTGATTATAAAGAAATAAATCGGTCCTATATCGGGCGAGGCAGTTCATTATATTTGACGATTGGCCCGGCTCGATTCGCCGTGCCTGCCAAGGGCCTTGCAGGCGGTAACCCCGGCTCTTAAGCTGCCCCATCATCGTTGATATCAGTCTGACCATGTCGAAACCAAGACCTTCCCTGACCCTCACCTTGCTTCAGGCCCGCGAAGCCGCCATGGCCTTCTTCCGCCCATCCCTCAACGAGCACGGGCTGACCGAGCAGCAATGGCGGGTGATCCGCATCCTGCGCCAGCAGGGTGAACTGGAAAGCCATCAGTTGGCCGAGCAGGCCTGCATCCTCAAGCCGAGCATGACCGGCGTGCTCGCTCGCCTGGAGCGCGATGGCCTGGTGCGGCGCAAGAAGTCCAGTACCGACCAGCGCCGTGTTTTCGTCGGTCTGACGGAGCAGGGCCAGCAATGCTTCATCGCCATGAGCGAGGATATGGAGCGCAACTACCAGCGCATCCTTGAACAGTTCGGCGATGAGAAACTGCAAGCGTTGCTGGGCTTGCTGAACGAACTGAAAAACGTCAAGCCCTGACGCCGATTCGCGCAAGTAAAAAGTCCTACATATACTGTCGGTTATCCGCCACAGCTTGCCGTCGTCGGTCGGACATCGACGCCTCGATGCCCGTTGGTAGTGCCGTATCCGTAGTAGCCCGCACGCGAGGTGTCCTTACAGACGCTAAGAGGGGCTATTGCGATGGACATCATGACTCTGATCATCCAGATCATCAGCGGTGTGGTTGGCGGCAACGTGGCAGGGTTGAGCAAGGAGGGGATGGGGCCGACCCTGAACTCCGTAGCAGGTGCAATCGGCGGGGTGCTGCTGGGGCAGGTGCTGGCCCACCTGACCGGCGATCAATCCCTGGCCGAGGCCGGAGCGGCAGGAACCCTGGATATCCCGGCCATCATCAGCAGCGTGATCGGCGGCGGTGCCGGTGGCGCGGTGTTGACCTGGGTGGCTGGGTTCATCAAGAGCAAGATGCAGACGCATTGATGTGAGTTCGATGGCCTCATCGCTGGCAAGCCAGCTCCCACAGTGATCGCGTGCACCACTACACCTGTGGGAGCTGGCTTGCCAGCGATGAGGCCATCATGATGCCGCGCGCGAAAAATCCTAGCTGGAAGGCGAGATAAATGACCTCCCAAGTTTTTGCACCAGCTGCAATGGAATATCATGAATCGCCGGTCAACCATGCTGGAGCCACCGGCCTTACGGTCTGATCTGGGAACTCAGTTGATTGCGGCCAGTCGCGTAGCGCTTGCATGTAGGCCAGCAACTCCAGGAACTCGCTTGACGTCAGGGTCGTCGTCATTTGCAGGTCCTGCTCGTCACGATGGCGCTCGCGCAACCATTTGATGTCCTCAATCCGTCTGTCACGCCATGCTCGCTCCAACGCGGCCTGATCGATAACGACCAGAGGAATGTCCTTTATTACCAGGCCGTTGTCGTCGATCTTCCAGACGCCATCCAGCTCTTGAATTGTACGATTCCAGAGTTCGTCAGTAACAGGTACTGCCCCAACCGGGACGGTGTGAATGCCTTCAAGTAGCCGGGCCTCCAAAGCGCCCGACTCGTCAAACAGGATGTATTTCTTCATCTCAGCTCCCAATTGCGATCCAACGGCCCGCCACGCTCTGGTCATTACGCGTGTTTTCAAGCGACACGACAAAGCCTGACTCATCAAATCCGTTCGCCAACGCGGCGCTACTGAGGGCGCTCGTCGTGCCTTCGTGCACTACAAATACGGTAAAGGCACCTGTTGGAAACTGGATGGGATAGGTAATCCGCGTAGTCAGCGTGCCTATCGTGTTGACTAGATAGGTCGGAGTAACCCCCCACTGCAGCGTTAAACCTCCAAGCCAACGTGGAAAGACTATGAATCCATTGCGGTCAAACAAAGCCTGAAACCCAAACCGAAGTTTCTTCGGCGTGATGGCTACAGAATCGTCTGCGCCAGCATTCGTCTGGTCCTGATTAGCAAGCTTCATCAAACCGGAAACGCTTTCACTGGCCTGCCGTACGAGCTTGTTGATGGCTTGGGAAACGCGAAGTGCAGTCATTGGCTTCACATTATCGGCGCCCGTTTCAGCATCAGCTTGGGTTGCCGCCGATATTCCGTGCTCAGATAGCGTGGCAGGTAGATCTCGCAGCAGCGCGAACGGCACGAAGTTAACCCCGTACTCCGGAAGTGTCCTAGGTAGGCCTGAGAGTGTTGAGAACGGTACCGAGGATGCGGCATCGAGTGTGGCTATCATCGGTCCCGTTACACGTACGGCTTCGGGAGTGACTCGCACTCCGTTCCCCGTCGCCCACGCGGTGGGCCCGAGCCCGAGGTAAGCAGACCGCATGGTCTTGTGGTTCCCCCAAAAGCCCAGACTCGCAAACACGGTCCCATCGGGATCGGCTACGTGAACTCCTGCAGCCCAGCTTTCGGAGTTACCTGGAGTAACAGCAACACTCCAGCCCGGATCAAGATACAGGTTGCCACGCAACGTCCCCCGGTAATCGGCAGAGGGTCAACAGCCAGCGCCAGATTGATTTCCGCATCTGCGCTGCCATCAAAGGTGGCACTGCCCGTTGCTGCGCCTTTGATCCTAAGGGTTCTGGCCGTGGTCAGCTGCGTTGCTTTTCCGACACTGATGACGCCGGCTGCGATCTTCTGAAGTTGATCACGCAGCCACCGGGTGCGGTTCGAAAGCTGTTTAGCCTGCAAGTTATCGATACCGTCTGGCCCGCCCAACACAGGGTCAGAGGTCTCGATCTGATAAATTTCGGGGGACCACTCATCTTTTTCAGGTAACGCTGCCATTAGCTGCTCCCATGGTTATATTGGCCGTCACGACGAGCGACCCCGTTGTGACGGATGGCGACTGTCGTGTAATCGAGGGAAACAAGGCGGCAGCGAGCGGGGGCGACTGAAAGGAGTAGTCTGCGTACCAACGCCGCCTGGTCATTCGTGATGGGACGCTCAAGGAATACGCGATAGCGAGCCCACGCTGTCGGGTCACCATGCACATACTCACCGTCGCGATAGATCGCCCCATCGTGAGTCTTATTGCTCAAGCCTTCCTGCAGGCCGACTTCACCGAACCCCAATAGCCGGATCACTTCTCGAATAGCCCACGGTGTACCTTTGAAACGGTGTAGCGCCGCTGCATTTTTGATGAGGTCGCGCCTGGCACCAGAAGACTCCGCAAGTAACCAGGCAGCCTCATCAAGCATGGAGAACTGGTCAGCTAGAAACGGCAGCAACTTCGGTTTAACCAGGTCAATCAGGTAAACAAGCATGACGCCGAGATCAGCCTCAAACAGGCTCTCGTCGAGAAGCTCATGCAACCATGCGAAACGCTCGTCACCGGTCAGCGCAGGCGGTAGCTGCTGTTTAGCCATACGCGACTCCTTCGGGTATCAGCTCAATGGCGGTGCAATTGGCCCACTCATTACTCTTCAGCTCGCGCATCGCGACAGGTAACTCCAGATCGGCGCGGTATACGCCAGTCACCTGCAGGGCGGCGGTCAACTGTTCGCGCACCAGGTCGAGGCCGAGTTTGCCTCGCCGCTCGGCGGCATAGGCCTCGGCAGCCTGCTGGGCAGCGGACAGCGTGTCGGACTGCTCGGCGGTGGCATAGAAGGTCAACCGGGCTTTGATGGTGTAGGTGACTTCAGTGCAAGCAAGGGCATGTACGGTGTCACACAAAGGGCGGACCTTTTCCGCGCTTAACCGGACCTTGACCTCATTTAGGATCGACTCGGACGGCAGACCGGTGCTGGTCAGAATAAAAAGTGCAACATGGCCGTCCAGTTGCCCCTCGTCAGGGCCATGTACCGCAACGTCGATGATCGACTGATGTACCGCCAAGGCGTGATAACGGTAGGCCCCCCGGCTGCCGGCGTTGCTGAAGGCCTCAGGCGCTAGAATGATCCGTTCTCGATAGCGGTCGTCGCCTTCATCCTCGGCACCCTCGGCAGTCTCATTTACATTCGTCGCAACGAGCGTTGGCAACGGGCTGTTGCTGATAACGATGATCTGACCTGGCGCCCAGCCGTTACCCAGAGTGCCCGCCGTAACGCAGGTAGCGCTCACTGTGATCTGGGTCTGTCCTGGGATGATCTGGACGTCATAGTCCGTGACGAATGTCAGCTTTCCGTCCTGAGTGCTGACTCGCGTGCCTGCCGGGATCAGCAGCGCGAGAGAGCGGGCGGACGGCATGCTGAAGCGCAGTAGGCACGTGGCCGGTTTTGCCAGCAGCCTGGGCGTGGCCACCAGTTCGCCGAGGTAGTCCAGAATCGGACCAGTGGAAAACCGTACCAGGAGCTGTTCGCCGGCATTCTGAATTGCCATGTCCAGCCGCGAGCGCGTGTACGCGATCAGATCGATGAACAGGCGCTCGATCTGTGCGGGGTATAGGGTCTTGCCAGACTTCGCTTCGTAGCGGGCGATCAGATCAGCCTCTACACCTGCCGGATCGATCTTGACGAATTCGGGCTTAGGTAGCTCGCGCATAGGGCACCTCGGTGATCTGGGTGACACCATCTGCAACGCACCAGACCGCACGCAGAGTAATACGCTCGGCGTCCAACTGGACGTCTACACGCACTACGGACACGCGGGTTTCCCAGCGGCGGATGGCTTCGATGGTTTCGCGCACCAGATACGGGGTGACCTGATGGCTTGGCCAGTCGATATAAAGGTGCAGATCGCTGCCGAACTCCGGGCGGTGGGGGTCACTGCCCTTGGGGGTTGCCAAGATAATGCGGATAGCTTGATCAATGTCACGCAGCCCCTGGACCACCTCGCCGGAACTCCCTAGGGCGGGTTGCCAATGGCTAGCGGTAATGGGTAGATAGGAGGTCGTGGTCATGACCTCATGCTGCAGTACAGCTCATGAAGTAGCTTTTAATCGAGTTCAAACAGGCTGACGGCTTGTTTCCATTGCGGCGGAACGTCAATATCAGAGATGTCTGCCGCCCAGCGAGGTCACTATGGAATTGCTCAAGCTTTTGGGTATACGGATTTAATGGTTGATGGGGCACCTTTACCCCACCAACCTGATACCATTATCAGATGGTTGATAGATCGACTCCGTAGTTGAGTTCCTCTGCGAAGTCCGGCAGTCCGTAACCGATGGTTTTCTTGTAGAAAGGAGAGACCTTCGCAGTCGGTGCCTTCTTCTTGTGCTTCGTGGTGTAGAGCATTCGTGCCCGCATCACCTCGAAGGAGTAACCGCGCCCTTCACGGTTCTTGTCCTTGGCCAGTCGGTTGATGGACTCCGTGTAAGCGTTGGTGACGGGCATGTCCGTCTCGAAGTAGGTCATGGTCTCTTCGCGCCAGTTTCCCACTGCCCTGACCAGATCGCTCCAGACTTCCTTTTGGCCCTTCGGGATGGTGGCTATCCACTCGTCCAGGGCGGCTTCTGCCTGGAGCCGTGTGGTGGCGTCCCAGATGCCGTAGAAGCGCTCCTTGTGCTCGTAGGCGGCCAGCAGTTGCGGGAACGCGCCTGTCCAGGTCTCCATGATGAGGCGCTCCCGGTCTGAGACTTCGTGAGCGCGTTTCAGCAGGATTTTCCGGTCTCCCTTGAGAGTCCGGCTCTGGGACGGTTTCAGCTCCTTTCTGAGGCCCTTGCGCACTCTCTCTAGGGCATCGTTGGCCATGCGCACCACATGGAACTTATCGACCACGATACGGGCCTGGGGCAGCACAGCCTTGACCGCTGCCCGGTAGGGGTTCCACATGTCCATGCTGACGATCTCGACCTTCTGCCGGTCTTTCAGCTTCATCAGGTAGTTGGTCACCACGTCCTGGCGGCGGGTGGCCAGCAGGTCGAGCAGGGTTCGCTCCTCAATGTTGGTCAGAATGCAGCGGTAGCGCTTGTTCAGGTATAGCTCGTCAATGCCCAGGATGCGGGGCGTCTCGAAGCGGTGCCAGCGCCCCAGGAACTCGGCGCGGGCGTTGAAGATGTCGCGCACCGTCTTCTCGTCCAGGCCGGTCTGTGCCGCCACAAAGGTGTAGGGGTGGTTGAAGGATTCCTTCTCCACGTACTCATGCAGCCGCAGTGTCATACGGAATCCGTCCACCATCTCCGGTAGCTGGGGCCTGAATGTTGTCTTGCAGGCCCGGCAGGTGTATCGGCGGCGGACCACCCAGAGAGTGACCCGCTTGCCGTGGATGGGCAGATCACGATAGGGAACGTCACGCTTGCCGAACCGCACGAACTCACCCTGCACGCCGCACCCCTCGCAGGCTACTGGTGTAGGTGCTTCAAGCCGAAAATGTATGTCTTCATTCTGCTCATCAGAATCCACCAACTGGTACCCAGGAAGGCTTAACGAATTAATCATCTCCCGCCTTGATCAGAAAAACAGGTAGGTGGCGTAACCGGCAATCATCGCCATAGCAAAAATGACTGCTAAAAACGCCGCTAAAAGCTTCAGCGTGAACAAAGAGCGCAACAGAATGAGCTCAGTCAGGCTGGCTCCGGCACTGCCGATGATCAACGCTAGCACCGTCCCGGCACCCACGCCTTTGGCCATCAGAGCCGCTGCCAGAGGTATGACGGCTTCAGCGCGAATATACAACGGCACGCCGATGACAGCGGCAACTGGAATGGCAAAGGGATTATCTGGGCCTGCATACTGCTCCAATAAGTCAGTGGGCATGAAACCATAGATCACGCTGCCAATCGCAATACCGATGAGCAGGTAAGGCAACACATCGATAAAGTCCGACCAAGCTTCCCGCCACACACCACTGTACTTCCCTTCTTTCTTAACCGTGACAGTGGGTTGACTGTCACAGCATTCGCTAGACGTAGAGACTGTTGTCTTCCTATCAGCCCCGCAAGAAGCCGTCTTCGGAGTGGTGTCGCAGCTGTTGGTGCCGCAACTCGATGCGGTCGATGTAGCACTGCACGGGCTTGCTGATGAACTACATCCACTGCTCTCTTGTGTCGCCGTCCGGCGCACATAACGCTCGAAGCCAAGCGTGTGAAGCAGCCATCCGGCACCTACCGCGACCACCAAAGCGGCGAGCACATAGATAGCAGTAAGTGTCCATCCAAACGTGGCAACCAGCAGGCCGACGACGATAGGATTCAGCAACGGAGATGAGAAAAGAAACACCATCATCGGCCCAAAACCGGCCCGTGCCCGAATCAACCCTTTCAACATGGGGATAGTCGAGCAACTACAGAAGGGCGTTATAGCTCCTAAACCAGCAGCAAGAAAATAGCCTCGCTTCCCACTGGAAGTCAGTAACGCTTCCACCTTGGATGGTGGGATGTGACGTTGAAGAACTCCGACCAGCAAGCTAATGCCAATGAATAAAACCGATAGCTCGATAGCGAGAAAGGCGAACATGCCTAGAGCGTCTTGGAGTTGAGATGACATTCAATATTACTCCTATATTTCTAGTATTGTCGAAATGATGTACGCAGCCTACTTGCGTTTATCCGACCTGTCAACTATAATTCTAGAAACATCGAATTATTGGGGCGTGCTATGGATCACGAAAAGGTTGCAGCCAGCTTAGCTGAGCTAGGGAATAGTCACCGACTGTCCGTGTTCCGCTTTCTGGTCAAAGCTGGCCATGATGGGGCTTCGGTCGGAGATATCCAGAAGGGGCTGGGTATTCCTGCTTCGACGCTATCACATCACCTTGCGCGCATGGCCAAGGTAGGGCTGATCCGGCAGGAGAAACATAGCCGCACGATTGTCTGTATACCCGAGTATGGGCACCTAGAGAATTTGATCGGTTTCTTACAAGAGGAATGTTGTGCAGGTGTCCGGATTGCGCATGAACCAGAACCGCTTTGACGCTTGCCCAGCTCTCGCTGTCCTCCCTAGTCAGCATCGCTATGAAGACTCAGGCGAAGGTGGAAACAGAAAATTGGCAGTAGAGTAGGCTGAAGAGGATCAATCAGATAATCCGCTGAGAAAGATTTTCTTCTTTACATCTTTGGCATTTTATCAACCAGAAATTCCGGATACCCAAGCTTTTCAAGGATGAATGGAGCGTGATCTCACAGGCTCCGTACGTGTTTACCGTCTTCGGTGTAATGTGCTTTGCGTTGGGCTATGCGGCGGCAAAGTGGTTCTATGCCTCGGTCATTGCATCACTCAAGGGAAGAATCGAGCTCAAGCATGAGCAAGCTGAAACTTACAAAGAGGAAGCCCTACGAAACGCTGAAAAAGCTCGCGAGTTTGCGACCGCCAAGCCTCCTGAGCTGCGGCAAAAGACCTTGGATTTCGTGAAACGCTTGAAAGACTTCCTAGACCAGCATCAGCGAATGGAACTGACCGAGATGGCCTACAGGGAACAAGATATGCTCCTGGCTGGTAGCGATAGGGAGGAATTGACCAGACGATTTAAACACCATGGGCAAAGGTCGTGGCAGTCACACTCTGAGAAAATGGCAGCGTATGACAGAGAGTTCAAAACGGATGCGATTATTCTTCGAGACGAGCTACGGAGCAGGCTGAAAGACTATAAACCCGACACGAATGGTCTACAGCGCTCCTACGAGAACGCGGTCAATGATTTCGGCTGGAGATATGTCGCCAACGATCTGGAAAAAATGGCAAAGCTGATCCAGTAGCACTCCTAATGCTTGTGATTACTGGAATTACCCGTAGTGTCCATGATTGCGCCGTCTGCATGAATATCTCCTGTAACTCGCAGATTTCCTTTGACAGTGACCAATGGAATCTCCAGCGTTGCTACTGGGGCCTTGATGACAACGGACTGAGTGGACTCGACTACAAGACCTCGGACGCATTTGAGTAAGGTGTCCCCTACGCATTCTACGGTCATGACGCTTAGAGCCCGGTTGTAGCTGACAACCGTCCCATCGCTGTATCGTACGTAGTCGGTATCTTGGTCAACTACGGGCGGCGGTTCAGCGGTCGAGTAGATCCCGCCTAGGCAAACACCACCCACGCCATCAGCATCGAGCAGCACAGCCACCTGCTCCCCTATCTCTGGCATCAGTGGGCGCCGCTTGGTCCCTTGCGAATTCCGCTGCGGCACATTGAGCCAGTAGCTCTCGACCCCATCCCTGTCATCCAGACGCACACGGATACGGCACGTCATGTAGTCCACGGCGCTGACTTCGCCGTATTCAAGCTCAACACCCATCAGGCCACTACCTCACGCTGCGGACCATAACTGGATAGCGCCAGGTCCGGCTTGATGCTGTCCTTGTTCAACGAGATCGACGCGGCACCCACTCGGCACGTCTCCTGGTCAACCGTATAACCACCGCTACGGGTAATTCGATGATGAGCAGCAGTGATCAGGTAATCGCCGCCGAGCTTGCCGGCAGCGATCAGCGTCACGAGATTGCCGCTGACCAGGTCAGGTCGCCCCTTCGTTGTCCAGGTACCGGTTGTACGCTCCCGGTTTGCGCGCGCAAGGTCTGCCTTAGCCTTGGCCTTGGCTACCTCCTCAGATGCCGCACGCTTACGTTGCTTCTTGGTATCAGCGCTGGTTGTGGCTTTGCTGGAGCTGCTGGGCACCGCCACTGTTTCACCATTGACGATGTCATAGGCAATCAGCTTCTTCTTGGCCGGGTCCTTGTGCTTGACCGCGACCTTCTGAGGCACGACGGTGATCTGGTCCCGCACCCGCACAGTCCCCAGATCGGTCAGAGCAAAGCTGGCCACCGGCTTGCCCTTGGCCAGATCACTGATCGAGTGGAACACCATGCGCTTGCCGGTGACCTTGAACGCATAGTCATATTCGCCGGCGAGATTGCGTAGGAACTCCAGGTCGGACTCTTGCTGGGTGAGCCTGTCGAGCTTGATCGGCTCGACACGTCCCACCAGTTCCAATCCCTGGCGAGAGGCAATTTGCTTGGCCACCGCTTCGAGCGTCATGTTTTCGTAAGCGCGGTGCTCAGTTGTGCGCAGCGCGGACTGGATGCCCGCGCCCAAGGCCCGGATGTTGACTGTCGAAGGCGGTGCGCTCAGCTCCACTTCGTCGATCTCGAAGTTGCCCAGGACCCGCAGCGGTCTGCCTTGCCACCCCATTGACAGGGTCAGCATGTCGCCGTGCCCTGGATACCAAGCGTCGATCCACTTCCCCTCTACATCCTCCAGTTCAATGTCGAGGCTATCGGCCTGGCCCGTCAGAAAGTCTGAATATGTCAGTGTCAGCATGTGCTGGCTGATGTCATGAGTGATGTTGCGGTGCATGTAGCTCAGTACGAAGCGAGCCTCCGGCACCTGGTTCGGTGTCAACGCATCCATGGGGGCAGGTCCTCGGTTGTCGCTTGTTGTTCAAGCAGTGGAATGGCCAGGGTCAGGCCGGCAGGCAGGGCGGCATCGAGCGGAACGTGCGGGTTTGCCTGGACAATCGGCTGGTAGCGGTGGGCATCACCGTAGTAGTGCCATGCCAATGAGTCCCAGCGTTCTCCCTCGGTCGTGATGTGTTGGATGTACATGCGATCAGGCCTTCCTGGTGATGACTTGTGCGGCCAGGCCGGCAAGTCGGGTGCGGGCGCCGTCCATGGTGGTCAGTGCCTGGTCGAGGGAATCTCTCGATGCCGAAAAGCGCTCGACGATGTTCCCCAAGTCCACGGCGTTCAGGCTGGACCGGGCACCCATGACATTCCCCAGTACGTCATCACCCAGCTTCGCCAGGTCCGCGCCGTCAGTAAGAAGCCCCGCAGCGCCGGCGAGCCCCTGCAGGGGCTCAATCGCTCGGGCAGTGACGCCGAGCAACTGAGGAACCTGTCCCAGGATCATCGAGGCGTTGCCGGCCTTCACCTGGTCATAGAGGCTCTTGCCAGCCTGCAGGACGTTCGCGGCAGTCTTGGCATGACTGATCACCGTCTGCGTGGTGCTCGGCGATGGCATGAACTTGGACAGCAGACCTGGTGAGCCAGCTGCAGCGGCAGGCGTACCACTGACTGCGGGATTGATCAGGCCGGGTGTCGGAAGCACCTTGCGGACGAAGGTGCCGGTGTACTCGCGCAGGCTCAGTTGCAGAGCCGCGACAGCGAGCTGGCCAGTGGGAGACATACGACGGTGGACCAGATTCAGCTCTGCGATTACCTGAGGCCCCAGGTAGTCCCCATTGCCCAGCACCAGCGCCAGCGGCTGATGCTTCGTCTTTGCCTCGCGCAGTGCTCGCCAGCGCGCCTCTGGATCACCAAGCTGTGCCCTTAGCTCAATGCTCAGATTGATCTCGTCCAGGCCGTCGCCAATCCACTCCAGGAGCGGCTTGCCTTTGATTCGCGCATGCTCGGCCCAGTCGGCAGCACTACGCAGCTCCATTCCGACGATACCGCCGGTAACGTTGAACTCGATATCACCCAGGATCGCGAACATCAGGCGAACCCTCCGCTATCCGGGCCGTAGCTGCGACGACGCCGGTCATGCTGGAAGCGCTCCATAAAGCGCACGAACTCGTCGTAGCCACCCTTTAGCGCCTGCTGGATCTCCTGGGATTTCGCCCCGGGGGGCAGTTCGATCTTCGGTGAATAGTGAACGACCATGCCGCTTTCGCCCTGTGCGGGAGACGCCGCCCCAGGAGCACCCATACGGCTAGCGATTGACACACGATCAGGAGAAGGCGGTGTGGGTACTGGGGATGGTGCTGCAGGCTGGCCAAGTCTAGGTGCCGACAGATCAACCGCCGTCATCCCAGACAGGCCAAGGGTAGCTTGGCGAACAAGCCCCGCTTGCCCAGTGATACCAATGGCTGCACCTTCGCTGATGTTCGCCCCGTAGCCAATGAAGACTCGACTCGGCGACTGGATGCCGAGCGTCTCGGTGAACCAGCCCTTTATCGAAGTGCCAACACCGACAATCGACTCTTTCGCTGCACTGAGGGCGTTGCCGATGCCGTTCACAAGGCCCGTGATGATCATGCCGCCGAATTCGCTGAACTTCGCCGGCAGCTCAATTCCGAAGTAACTCATGACCCCGCTGAATGCCCGGTAGAACAGTCCCATGGGCGAGAAGTTGACGATCAGGCCGGCGATGCCCGCTAGGCCGCCGTTGAACCCGGCTTTGATCTCCGTCCACAGCCCGCTGAAGAATCCTTTGATCGGCTCCCAATAGCGGTAGATCAGGTAGGCACCAACCGCGATTCCGGTGATCGCCAGACCAATTGGATTCATTAACAGGGCCCGCCCAAGCCAGAGAACGGCCTGGCCGGCCAGCTTAAGACCGAACAACAAGGTACCGCCCAGGACTTTGCCCAGGGCGAGTACGCCTCGGGCAGCCATCATCAACGGCGCGCCGAATGCCATCGCTATTCCGCGCAGAAACAGTCCGCTGACGCGCAATACTGCGCCGATGCCTGAGCCCACGCGCCTGAGCCCGTTGATCGCTGGAGCAAACTTGCCCATTTGCCATATGGCCCGCATGAGGGTCCATTTAGCGGAGAGGCTGGTGATGGTAGTGCGCATGGCAACGAAAGGCGACAGCATCAGGTTCACGCCGTAGGCCAGGCCTATGAAAGCCAGCTTGCCGGCAAGCAAGCCGGCGACCAGCCCCACGACACCCTTAATGATGCCTGGATTCTCGCTGGCCCAGGCGGAGAAGGATTGCATCACCGGAACCACTGCCTGGGTGACATCCACCAGGGCCGGAATCAATGCACTACCGATGGAAATGCCTATATCAGACAGGTTGACCCCAAGCTGCTTCAGTTGCTCTTTGGGACTCTCCATCCGCTTTTTCCAATCGGCATCACCAACGCCCTTATCAGCGTCATCAATACTAGTCTGCTGAATTCCAGCGAGATCCTTTCGGTTTGCCAACGCAGGTCGTACAAAGGACAGCACCTGCATATCAGCAAACAGCTCGCCCAATTTGTATGCCTCATTCAGGCGTTTGAGAGCCGTTTCCCGCTCGGCGGCGTCCTTTATTTCCATCGCTTTCTGAAACTCGCCTGCTGCCTTCGGCCCTTTGGTCCCGACGTACTGGGTGATGATTTCCAGCATCGCTTGGACGGGCGTAAGGCCTTTGCCGACTAGGCTGCCCATGGATTTCTGAAGGTCTATACCAGCGCCTTCAAACGACTTGAGCGTGTCCTTGGCCGTTAGCTTTGAGAGGAAGTTCTTGAAGTTATTCGCAGCTTCGTCGTTGGTACCCGCGCCGCGTCGGGCGATTTGTAGAGAAGCCCCGATCTCGGCGACCGCTCGCTCGCCTGTAATGCCTAGAGCCGCGAACTGGGGGTCAACTGAGGTAGCCATCTGGCCATGTCCGCCAGTTCGAATTGCCCGCTCTTGCCCGCCGAAGCCAGCATGTTCATAGACCGCTCAAACCCTGCAGCGCTGATGCCAAGGTTGTCATTCAGGGCAATAGCCACCGAACCTAGATCATCCATGCTGGCTCGCGTTGCAGTCGCGAACTTGGCCATTAGAGGTGAATAGTCCGCTAGCTCTTTCGCGTCCGATATACCCCGGCGATGAGCACGGCTGCACCTTTAGCGACTTCGGTCTGAGTCTGGTTCCACCTCAAGGCAGCACCGCGCATGACATTGCTCAGACGCTCCTCTTCCGCTCCGTCAAAGCCACCCGTGATTGCGATGTCGTTGGTCTGGTCCTTGAAATCCATGGCCGTACGCATCGACTGGATTATTGGCGCTCCCATGACTGCTGCGGTTCCGACTGTCTCCATTGCCTGGCCACGCAGGTCCGCGCGAGCGTTCTTTAGTGTTTCGCCGCGCGCGATGCTGGTGTTGAGGCGTTCCTGCTTAAGCTTGAGCTGATCGATGCTTCGCCCGATCTGGTCGTATTGGCGGCGCATTCGACCCAAGCCGGCACCGCCACTTGCCAAAGCGGCAGACAACTCTGCACCCAAGGTCTTGTGTTTGGCAGTCAAGCCATCGGTGGCCCGGCCAAGCTGCTGTACCGTGGACTTGGCTGTACCGAACGCGGCATGCAGGCTGCCCGATACGGCAGCGCCGATTTTCAATCCAACCAGGACTTCATTGGCCATAGTTTGCTACGCTGCTGAAATGTTCGAAAAAGTCGCCTTGATCACCGCCAACACCCTTTATGCACTCGCCATCGGCGCCGGTGTGATCTGGCTCGCCTGGCTGTGCCTGGTGAACCTGCCGTTCTGGCTGGCGGTGCTGATGTTCTGTCTCGGCCTGCCGTTGCTGGCCATGGCAGCCACCCCCATTGCGGCGGGTGGTGCCTTGCTGGCCGGGCTGATCGCTGGGCTGGTCACGCTTATTGCCTCAGTTGCTCGGCGGCCTCAACGCGGCGGTTGATCTCCCGCTCGCACACCTCGCACCAGCGCCAATAGTCATCCATTGTCAGCTTGCGGATTTCCGACGGTTGCATCCTGAGCACCAGGAGCAGCGCTTCGTCCCAGGACAACAGCGATGTCTCCGCCGCCAGCCATTTCCCGAAATACATCACTGACGACCCGGGAATCGGCGATGTCGAGTTCGCCCAGGTCTTCAACAGTCAGGCCGGTCATCTTTGCGAACAGAAAGTCTTCCTGGGCGGCTTCGTCTTTCGGTGAAAAGTTGTGTGCTGCGGCCAAGTCTTTGCGCTTGAGCCGCTTGATCGGCAGCGATTCGATACGGGTGCCGGCGGCAGTGTCGAAGGGGAACTTGAGAGGGATGTTGAGTGAGTCGGCCATCTGATGCTCCAAGGCTGATCAATCTGATCAGTTGCTCTGAATGAGCCTTGAGCATCGCACCTGGACTAGGTGCCGACTTTTAATCGGGTTTAAAGAGAAAGCCCCGCAGTGGCGGGGCTGATTTAAATCAGTGCCAAGATTGAAGTGGCAATCGTACCGATGTTGGCGATGTGTGATAACGAGTCAAGCAGGGTTGAGATAACCTTCTTGCTCGGTTTCGCGGACGTTAGGTTTTGTTCAAGAGCATCTACAAGGTCAGTGGCCTCTTCACGTTGGACACTGTCGAGAGTAGCCACCGTCTGCCTGAGAGCTTCCACGTACTGCTGTAGGTCAGCACCGATGGTCACATTGTTGGAGGAGTTATCGACTGAGTCTTGATTAACGCGCGCGTTGTGCCCGCTTATGTTGTACGTGATGCTCTGGATTCTCGCTGCTGCTTCCGGTACCCCTAGTTTTTTCACCACTATCTGATAGTGCGCTGGTATCTGATGTCCTTTTTCATAAAACACCGGATCAATGACCTCATAAGTCTCCGCACCGCCATTCGACATTCGCCGCTCAATCAAGTCTCCGACATTAATCAACGCAGTAGTCGCAGCAAAAATTTTCCCAGGTTGAACGCTTGCTTTGATCGCTACAATTTTGTTGCCATCTTGCTTCTGAACACTAATCGTGTCCCTCATGAGTCTAGTCATCATTACATGCTCCCTGCACTTGATGTAGCCAACGCGGCATCATCTTAGGCCATATGAGTACCGGAAAAACACGCCCCGCACAATGGCGGGGCTTTGGTTCTTTGAGCGAATCAAGCCTGCCCAATATTCTTCCGATACCTGGCCAACTGATCCTCACCTCCGACCTTGAAGATGTTGGCCAGGTAATCCAGCAACACCACCTCGCTGCCGTTGAGCATCTGCCGGACGTAGATCGCCGAAAACGGCGACTCGAATTTCGTCGGGTCGCGTGGCTTGTACGTGCCCAGTTGGTATTCCTTGAACATGACGGTCATCAGCGTGACCAGTGGCATCTCGTCCACCAGGCCGGCGCTGTTGAAGACCTGTACGTTCGACCGGAGCTGCAACTGGACAGTCTTGAACGGCGTTGCGAAGCGCTTGGCCGCGTCGTAGTACAGGCTGTTCCAGACGATCTTGCCTTCGAGCTTGTCGATCCCATCCGGCAGCTCGATCAGGCCGACCATGCCCAGCCCCTGGAAGTCGCTCATCACGGCCTTGACCGTGCCAAGGTCGATTTCCTCAACACGTCCGAAAAAGCTGTTGCCGTCCAGGTAGAGAGAGGCGTTGGTGATGCGGTGTGCGCTGAACCCTGCCATCAGGACGCTCCTAAGTTGACCAGGTACTCCCCGGTAATTTCGGTTTCAAAGGTGCCCCGCTCGAACGGCAACGGCACGGTGAGTTTGTAGTTGAACAGGGCGTGCCCCAGTTCAAGCTCAGTCTGCGGGTTACGGGCCGGGTCGTACCAACACTCGCCACCGATCAGCGCCTGATCACCGATCAGCTTGCGCATAAACTGGTTGACACTCTCGGTGATGCTCTCGATCAAGGAATCCGTGATCGGCTGATCAACGAACTGGAGCGAGCTGTAACGGATCGACTCGTCGATGATGTCCTTGGTGCGCCGCACGTTTTCGAAGTTGCGCATGTGCGTCACGGTCGGCCAGGCCGCCGTGCGGTTGCCCCACAGGCGCAGGCCCGTGCCGAACGAGTTGAAGACAGTGGTGATGCCGTTTTCGTTGAGCAGGTTGACCTCGCTGCCGGCATCGTCGATGCGGGCCGTCAGCGGACGCTCCAGGCCGATGACCCCGAGGAGTTCCTTGTTGGAGCTGCTCCACCAGTAGCCGTTGTCATTATCAACTTTCGCCCGCAGGCCAGCGGCACGGATCGACAACGGCTGCAGACGCTCGCCGTTTGCCGCGTCGTAGACTTTCACATGTGGGTAGCACAGGCGAACACGGTCGCTGCTGGTGTTGAAATTGATCGAGCCGGATGGCCCGCGCCCGGCGATGACTTGCTGAACGGTGGTGCCGATAGGCGCGTCGATGTAGGCGATACCACCGACTTTGGTTGCCGAAACGATCAGCTCAACGCTCACGGAGTTGAGCGTACTGAAGCCCGGTGCGATGAAGATCTTCGGGAAGAAGCCGAACTCGTTATAGCTGTCCTGGAAAGCGAGTAACCCGCTGCGCTGGCCAGCCACTGACACCGCACCGATGATGTCTTCCGGGGTGACCTTTGTAGGGTCGGCATAGGTGTAGTCGGCCTTGACCTTCCCATTGAGCGGAATTGCACCGGTACTGATGCGCGTGACCAGCCCGCTCAGCATGTCTGCGCTGTAGTCGATGTCCAAGTCATAGGTGGTCGCCCCGTCCTCGCTCTTAACGACCAGGGCTTGCAAGGCAGCGTGGTCGAGTTGCAGCCGGTCGTTGTCAGCGAATGTGCTCGACGCACCTGCGACGTTGCTCCGGTGCACGGCGGGGTCGAGCACGTTGTAGACCAGGACAGTGCCAGCACCGAAGTCATAAATGCCATCCAGCGCCTCAGGGATGCTGAAGCCCGGCAGGTGACCGCCGAACTGGGCGCCGTCTATATCATTGAGCGACAGCGTCAGCGTCTTGACCGGCCCCGTGGGTGCGGTGCCGATCAGGGCGATGACTGCCGACTTGACCACCTTCGTGCCCCGAGGGCCGCGTTCGACTTCCGTCGTTTCGATGCCATGCAGGTAATTAGCTGCCATTGGCTTGAACTCCTTCATCCTTCGCGGCTGCCTTCGGCTTCGCGGGTTGGCTGGTTGCCTTTGCTGGCTCTGCATCTGGCTCCAAATGCTTCAATTCCAGCAGGACTTTCGTGTAGTCATGGTCGGCAGGCAGTCCGACCAGCTGGCCTGGTAGCAGCTGGACGTCGAGCAGTCCACCGTCAACGCGCAGGCAGGCTGCGCTCTGCGGACCGCTGTAGCGGTAGCGAGTGAGATTCATTGGAAACCCTCATGTTCGAAGTCAGCGCGGGTAAGAAGCGGATCGCTGCGTGGGGCAACGACCTGGATCTGGGTTGCGCCAGTGGTGATGTCCAGGGCGTACTGCCAGACGCCTTGGGTGTGCCCCAGGAACTGCTCCATCAACGGCTGGCATGCACGGTCGCAGTGGGGTGGATACCAGCCGGTCAGCACCTTGCGGATGCGGTCCAGGTAACTGGTGACGCCGTCCTTGCCATTGAGCTGGCGGAACACAAGGGTCAGCCGGAAGACCAACTGGCGTTCCTGGAAGGCCGCATCGGTTGCCTCGGAGTTGTTGAACTTGCTGCGCCCGTATGCCACCAGGATGGCGCCACGGGAGTGGTTCAGCCGGTACTGTCCTGGTGCTTCCGGAAACAACTCAACGGACAGTTCCCGAGCGAAGTGCTCCTGCAGGCGAGTCAGCAAGGCGTCCTGCAGTACCGTGGTCTGGGTCTTCGGCATCATCAGTAGCCCCTCCAAACATCATCGCTAAACTGCTGACGACGGGAGCGGACACGAATTTCGCCTGGCTCAGGTGCTGCTTGACCGGTGGGCATGCCCAGGGTGACGACACCATCACGGATGCTTTCCAGCAGCTTGATGGTGTCCTTGCGACTGTCCTTGACCGCATCCGGCATCGCGCCTTCTGGCCGGCGCTGGTAGAGCCAGTGCCGAGCCAGTAGTACGACTGCATCCCGCAACACTGTTGGTACCGGATCAATCGGCAGGTCGTAGCGACCGCGCAGGTAACCGTCTACCAGCTCCTCGGCCTGCCTTACACCATCCTCGATCACGCGCTCGTCGGGCAGCTCAGCTGCTGGGTCATCATTGGAGAGCTGAACAAGTGTCAGTTCAGGGATCGCCCGGCCTACATCGTCGCGGGTGCAGTAGCGCATGATCAGATCCCGCGCACGATGCGGATGATGTCGCCCGCTGCCGTCGCGGCGTCCAGCGCAGTGCCATTGCTGACACCTTCCGCGTGCACGACGGCACGGCCAGTGGCGTCCGATTCGACTTCGGCACCTGCCGCGATAGCGCCGCCTGAAGAAACCAGGCAGATGCCCAGGACATCTACGGGAGCGGCGTTACCCTCTTCGGTATCCGCTGCAACCGCGCCCAGGGACTTGGCGCCTGCAGCACACAGGCCGCCGTCCAGGCCGGCGAAGCGATGACGAGGTAGATCGACCAGGGCCAACAATGAGGTAGTGAGCACAGTCTGTTTGGTCTTCATTTGAAGTCGTCCTCGGGTTCGATGCAGCGGTTTCTCAGCAAGGACCGTGCGACGGCGTCGGTCAGCAGAAGCTCGTCACCTTGGGTGTACAGTTGGCCGTTGAGCAGCACATCACTGCGGGAAGTAACGCGGTAGGCGCGCGTTTCGGGTTCTGGCTCGGACTCTGGCGCCCCGTTGGCCTCGGCAGGGGGCGAGGCTTGCGGTTCGGTGGCCGGCGTATCGGGGGCCTTACGAACTTCAGGTGCCTGATCCTTGGCAATCTCCGGGCTCGGCTCTTTGTCTTGTGGCGTGGATTTCGCAGCCATGGTCCACCTCAACCGTTAATGTCGGAGATCAGGTAGCCGGCATCGGCGCCGACCACTACCGGTTTGTAGATGTCGGTGTTGCGCACGTAGTGGAGCTTGCCGCCCGACGCATCGAAGGTGTCGATCTCGGGCATGCCCTTGCGACGCAGGGTGTAGCCGAAGCTAGGATCTTCGTAGTTGGTCTGGGAGCCACCCTGTGGCTTGGCGACGTAAGCCAGTTGCAGGGTGTCGGTCCAGATGTCACCCACCGAGTTGGTGTTGGCGAGCGCTTCACCGATGTGGATGTCGTTGATACCGAACAGCGCCTTGAGATGCTCGACGGTGATCAGCTTGCGCTCGTTGCTGCCCAGTGCTTCCTGCAGCTTGGGATGGAACTTGAGCGATGCATAGGTCGATGCACCCATGGTGATGGTGTTTGGGCGAACGCCGATCCGGCTGCGGATCACTTCCTTGCCGCGTTCCACATCCTGGATCGGATCACCACCGCCGTTGCTCCACTGGCTGTTTCCGGCCAGGGTCACCTTGGCGCCGGGCAGGTAGGTGCTCGGGCTTTGAGCGAGCTTGGCGCACGCAACCTCGCGGCGGAGATCGATCACATCGACGACGCGGCGCGAAGCGCGCGCCTGAGCGTCGAACAGGGCTTCGGCCTGCTCGCGGTAGTCAACCGGATAAGCGATGTCGTGCTCGCGCAGGACCACGTCCAGTCCGTCAGCATCATCCGGGTTCATGATGTTGGACTGCGCTCGAATCGCGCGCTCCGTGTCGTACAGCTCGAACGCTTCCTTGCCGAACAGCGGAATGATCCCGGCTTCCTTGTCCATCAGCGCAATTGGAAACAGTGCTTCGCCGATGAGCTGGGCATTGCGATAACCGCGCGCCAGGTTGGTGAGGACCGGATCGACGATCCGGATTTGCTTCAAACGATCGGCCATATTGGCTCCTGGGGATCAGATGAGTTGGCGGACTGCCGACTCGTAAGGGATGTTCTTCTCTGCGGCCAGTGCAGTTGCGCGCTGGTGTAGCTCCAGGCGGTCGGGGTCAGTGTTCTTCTCGGCGAACTCCAGGTCGGCCTTCACCGAGCCACCGCCGTGGCGCTCCTTGCTGGCCTTCTCGGCGAAGTCGATCTGCTTGGGCAAGTCGCTGAAGATCGCCTTGAGGCCAGTGGTGACCGGCTGACGTTCGTCGCCCTCACCGAACTCCAAGGGCTTGTCGTTGGACTCGGCGAAGTCGAGGACTGCGATCAACGCAGGGGCATGCTTGGGCAGCAGGCGACCTTCGCTGACCAGTCCTTCGGCGAAGGCGATGTGGCTTTGATGGATGCCATCCAGGCGGGCTTTGCGACTCTGTTCCTGATGCTGCTGGACCTGGCCCTTGAGGCGCTCGTTTTCCGCCTGCATGGCGGCGATCTCTTCGGGTTTCACGGTGGATTCCTCGGTGATGGGTGGGACGGGTTCTGAAAAGGACGGGCGCGGCTCATGCTCACGCGCAGCCTCGGCGAGGCTGTTGATTTGCCAGTCGGGGATCACCTGATCGGCGATCTCCAGGCCGCGATCACCGATCAGGAAGTCACGCAGCCGTCGCCACAGGGACGCGCTGGCTTCATGGCCGAAGTCGCCGAACTCGATGACACCGCCTTCACCGTCAGCCAGTTCGATGGGGCGCAAGCCCTTTACTGCAGGCGGCTGTGCGCCCAGGAAACCGACGTGGCGCAGGTAGTACACGCCGGGGACGGGGTTGTTTGGTGAGTCCGGGTGATAGAAGGAGGCGGAGATTTTCTTGAAGCTGCCCTTGCTCACCAGTTCGGCAAACGCCGGATCAACCTGCGTGGGCGTGGCGACCAGCCCTTCGGCACTGGCACTGAGCGATTGAACCCAGCCAGCTGCTGGTGCGTCGTGCTTGGGGTGACCGATCACCAGGGGCGCTTCATGTCGAGCAGGGTCGTAGGCCAAGACGGTGGCCGTCAGATCTGATTCGCTGAAGCTGAAGCTGTCACCGCTCATGGCGACGTGCTTGCCGGGCTTGAAAATATGCAGTGGTTTCATGAGCTGTGCGCTGCGTTGATGACGATACGCACAGCCTGACCGGTCAACGGCAGACTGACTTTTAATCGGGTTTAAAGAGTGTCGTCAGGCCAAATCTGGTGAGAGGTGAGAAACGAAGCGTCGGGCAGCGTCTGGACGTGGCTTTATAAATTCCTGTAAAGCACCAAACAGCGATGCGAGGCCGCTGCGGGATGAACCGGAGCGGCTGAGCAGGTCCAGCGCTCCAGGGGCCGCTACCGGCGAGCAGCCTTTTCCAGGTGAGCCAGGGCGAGATCCAGGATCGACTCCTCTGCCTCGGGTTGCAGCTTGCCATCCTCGTCCATGGGCAGGTACGGACGAGCAGGGATATCGCCCCACAGATTGGGAAACTCCTGTTTCTCTCCACCGAAATGCATCATCGCTGCATAGACCTTGTTACTGCCCACCAGCGCGCTGCTGCTATCGGCATGCGTGGTGATCGACGCAGCCAAGCCGCCTGCGGTGATCTGGAGCATCTGACCTGGCCATGTCCCTGCCGCCTCGCGGATCGCTGTAGTGACATCGGATAGCGTTGGCCATGCGTTACCTGATTGACCTTCGTCTTCCAGGTTTTCTTCAGTGATGCTGGCGAACTCGGCTGCGATACCGCGCATCAGCGGTGCCAGTTCTCCGACTGCCCATTCGACCTGGGAAAGCGCACGCTGAATATTCTGGTGATCGAGTTCAAGCGTGATCATGCAGCCCCTTCGCTTTCAGTACGTCGGCCAGGCCTTCGCCTGGGCTGTGGTTGAATCCTGGGTCAGTGCGGAACTGGCGAACCTTGCCATCCGATCCGGTAACCCTCACTACGGTCACCTCAGCGGTCCTGACTTCCCCGGTGCGTTTGTTCACTCCAACCTCAACAGTTTCCCGGCGGACGGTGTCGGCGCTGTATGCGAGCGTCAGCTTGCGACGCTTCATGGCAGCTTCAGAAAGTGCCGTCACGCGGCAGCGGCAGTTGAATCCGTTCGGCGGGTAGATTGCTGACCAGATCGGATCATCGTGGCGGTATACGACGCCGTTGAGTGCTGCATGGCTTGGCCGTGTCTTGCCGTCCATGATCGCCACATATCGCCAGTACGGATGTGATTCCGCCGCGTCTTCCATGGCAGCCTTGCGACCAGCCATGTAGGCACTTTGCAGGTTGGTCTGGTAGATGGTCTTGAGCCGGTACGGGCTACCAAGCTGCACCAGCTCGGCCTCGCCCTGACCATCGACGATCACCTGCTTACCCCACCAACCCTGCTTTTCGAGGATCGGCTGAAGCTCGGTCGTGAACTGCTTCAATGTCCGGCCTTCTTTCAGCGCACGCTCCAGGGACTCACGGATATCAGATAGCAGGTCCAGGCGCATCGCCTTGGCCACAGTGAAAGCCTGGTCGTGGGCAGCATCGAGCATATCCTGCCAGTCCCAGGTGACCGCGTAACCTTTGCTCTTGAGGTAAGTTATCGCGGCAGCAGGCTCCAGGCCGAAGATCGCTTTGAGGTCAACGGGATTGACTGGCTTGGCCATGCTCAGTCCTCCAGGTCTGCCGAGGCGCTCAGGCGGCCCCAGGTGTCAGCGATGAACATCAATCGAGCAAGGTTCTGCTGCAGTCCTCTGGTGTCCAGGTCTGGAGCCAGCTCAGCCAGCAAGCCCAGCACTTCGGGCTCGTCGCGGTCCTGCTGCAGCGCCTCGATCACAGGAAGCAACGCCTGCTCGGCCTGCTGCTGCAACTCCGTTGCCGCCAACCCTTCAATCGCCTGATCGAGCGCGTGTTGATCCAGTACCGGGCGCACACTTGGAGCTTCGGCAAACTCGGGCTGGGTGACCGGGGCGACTTCGACGATGTCGCCTGGCTGGAGGTTGTAGGTTCTCTGCCAGTATGCGGCAGTGAACTTCACACCCGACTCGGTCAGAGACTTGTCACGCTCGGCCAGCGTCTTGTCGATCTGCTCCTGCTCCCACAGCTCGTAGACCGGGGCATCAACGTCTTCGCCGAAGTTCAGATCGACCACCACCCGGATCGCGGCGTTGAGCGTTGCGGCGACGATGCTGGCGTCACCATCACGGATGTCCTCTGTCACATCCAATCCGGCCATCGCGCTGGCCCGGTTCGAGGTTGCTTCGGTGGTCTGGTTCTGGCCGAGCAGCGCAACGTTGATCTCGCTGCGGCAGTACATCAGCAGCTCGCGATAGACATCGGCACTGCCGGTCTTGCCAGCGGCCTCCTTGATTTCGACGCTGGAGTCGTTCGGGATCACAGCAACTGCGTCCTGGACCATCTGCTCCAGGCTATCGAGCAAGTCATCGGTTTCCTTGGTCGCGGCACCGCGTGGGTGCTTGCCGATCAGCCAAGGGCTGCCGTATTTCTCGGTGAATTGGACCCAGAACTTCAGCCCGCCCTTCATGAAGACCACCGGCCAAAAGCACATGGACAGGTCGGCGAATCCGTACGGGTTATTGTAAGTCGCGTCTTGCCGGGCAACGATAAATCGCTGCGGGTCGCATAGCTCGCCCTGGATGCCGGCATCGCGAGCCCGGAAGCGCAGCTGGTTGTCCTGGTCATACAGGAACCACTCGGCAGGTTTGCCCAGGAGGTCTTCGGGTATGAGGTGCAAGCCCACGGATTTCCACATCAGTTCGACCGGCTGATAGCCGAATAGCGCGGCATCAAGCAGCTCGCGAACAATGCGGTCCAGGTCAAGGTCGGCCAGCCAGTCACGGACGAAGCGTTCTACCCGGACAGGTGCTTGCCCGCGCTTCAAGTCCCGCTCCAGAGCGAGCACTGAGGACTTGCGACGGCGAATGTTGCCGCCAACCAGGGCGGCGCTGCGCAGGTCCCGGTAGACCTTGATGTCCTTGCCCTGGGCCTTGAGGATCGGATCTGGGTTGGGCAGGTACATGCCCAGGGCCTGCGCATCGAAGCTGCGGCCACGGCTGGCGATGTGTTCTGTCAGGCTCTTGTCGCGCCGGGCTTCGGCGAAGGTGACGAACTCGGTGGGACTGACCCACAGGCCCTTGCTGCTCATGCGTACCCCTGGAAGATCTGAGATGCCGCACGACTGCGGCGGGATTTCACTTGGACTGGAGCAGACGCGCTGTCCAGGGTGGCGAAGTTGGCCAGCACACCAGCCCCGGCGAAGTCGCCGTGGCGGTACAGCTCCGGGTCTTTTAGGTCTTGCTGGCGGGCTTTGACGATCATCGGGATGCCATCCACGGTTTCGATTGCACGGATGTCCTGTTGCAGCGAGTCATCCTTGGGCAGCGTGATCGTGCCGTCTTCGAACAGGCCGACGAAGCGTGGCATCCAGGCGCCGTACCAGGCACGCGATAGCTTCACCTGGTGAATACGCTCATGACCGAACTCGTCTGCAGTGTCCTCGGCCAGTGTCTCGCCGTTGCCCGAGGCATCCAGGGCGGCGCTGATGAAATTGGGAAGCCCGCGCAGGATGGTGAACAGGATTTGCTGCTGCTGCCGGGTCGGCACCTTATGCATCTCGATCACGAACGGCACGTCACGATGGCGTTGCTGATCGACAGACATCGGGCAGATGACCGAGAAGTCGCGGTGTCGGGCGTAGTCCATGCCGAGATACCAGCGCAGCTCAGGGTCGAGCTGCTTAAACAACGGCAGTAGGTTCGGCTCCATCCAGGTATCGATGTAGGCCTCACGACGATAGACCGCCTGCTGGGTGAAGCTCTCGTCCAGGGCAAGCCGAAGTACCTGCCGATCTGGACGCATGGCGTCCTCGATCCACACACCAGGTACGCACACGCCGTTACCGTCGCGGGGGATTGCATCCAGCTCTTCCCGCATCTGCGCCTTACGCGGGCCGTATGCGTTACGGATGCTCTTGTACCAGGCTTCCTTGCCTTCGGCGGTCGGCTCCTCGCCACGCATCATGCAGCGGCGCTCAAACAGACCATTGGCGACAGCGTCATCAAAGGTCGCTTTGTAGACCACCGCGGCATCACCGTAGCGGCCTTCCTGGATGTCCTTGATCATGCCGTTGAAGGCATTGGCCTTGCCGTTGTGAGTGCTGATGATGACGATACGACCGCCCCAGATCAGCAATGCGGTCGCGGCATCGAGCACCGCAGACACATTCCGGTGATAGGCGGCCTCGTCGATGATCACCTTGCCCTGCAGGCCACGCAGGTTGGCCGGGTTGCTCGACAGCGCAACGATCTTGAAGCCCGAGGCATAGCGGATGCGGTAGGCATTGATCTGGCGGGTGTTGCCTGATTCGTCCTGGTCTTCGAACAAGAATTCTTCGATCTCGCTGACACCCGACGCCTGGGCTTCGGCAATGACGCGGGAGAACTTCGCGCAGTAGCCGATGAACTCCAACCCCTTTTCCTTGGTGTCGCCGACGTAGAACACGTCCATGCCGTGCGCGCTTTTGCGCGAGGCTGCGGTGATCACCGAGTCCAGAGCCTCAGCAAAGGTGATGCCGGTACGACGGCCTTTCTCGCACAGCTTGATCTGGGCGTCGATAGCCAGCCAGTCGGCCTGGTGGGCCATCAGCAGGCCTTCGGTGATGGGGTTGTAGCCTTGAGGGATCGACCGAACGGAGTCCGGCAGCTCGTCCCATTCAACGACACGCAGGGTGCTGGTGCTTGGTTTTACCGCTGGGGCGCTCATACCTTCACGCCCAGGAATTTCTGGCGCCAGAACAAGGCCTGTTCTTCGTCCATTCCACCGCTACGGACCTCTTTGTCCAGCTCAGCGGCCTGCTCCTGCAGGAGACGTTCGCGGGCAGCGCGTTCGATAAACTGGCGCTCTTTCACGCTGAGGGTTCGGGCTTCCATGGTCGCCTTCGCCGCACGGGCCAGGGTGGCCACCTCCTTGATGGTTACCTCGTCTTTTTCATGCGCGCCCATCGCAGCCTGGTAGGTGAGCGTTGAAATGGCCTCAACCAGCAGTGCGCCGGTCTTGTCGCTGGAGTCTTCACCCAGCGCACCAACGAACGCTTCAGCCTGCTCGCGATGCTGGCGGGCTTTCTCGGTGAGCTGTTCAAAACCAACCTTGAAACGCCCCAGGGCTGATCGGCTGGGCACCTTCTCGTTGGGGAAGCGGCGGCGCAGATCCTCGATCATCTCGTCGAGCGTCATCCGGTCTTCACGCAACAGCTTCTGCAAGTACGCCTTGACCACCGGCGGCAGGCGGCTGACTGACGATTTACCCGCCATTCAGGCCCCCGGACGCTTGATGCCAGGCACTCGGGCCCGGCCAGCTGCGATGTCCTGCCCGCGTTCTGTGAGGCAGGCAACCAGAACAGGGCCGATGTCCTCCAGGGCCACAGCCCCTTGCTCGGAAAGCCAGTGGAGTTCGGTCTTCACCTGGTCACGGCTGACGCTGTGGCCGTAGTTGTCCAGGGCGGCGTTGAGCACAGAACTGTTAGCCCGGTACGCAGGCATTTCAGCAAGCAAACGCAGGATCACAAGGCGCATGTCTTGGCGCAGGAATTCGGCGTATTGGGTCATGGTTTTTCTCGTAACAGGTAGTCATTGATCCGGTCCACGGCACGGGAGATGGACTGCATTCCTGCCAGCTCAGCCCGCACGGCTTTCATGTCGCCGAGCAGCTCGGCAATGGCAGCCTGGTCGGGCAAATGGCGCACGCGCTCTTCCAGGGCGACGATGCGTGTACGCAGCTCCAGCAGCTCTTGACCGCTGGCGGCCTGGCGTTTTGTCAGCCAGGTGTAGATCCCAAGCACGGTCAGGATCAGCCACTGCACGGTTTGGAAACCGAAGTTGAGTTCGTTCAGGTTCATCGCAGCCCTCGCTTGGCCAAGTGTTCCAGGGAGCTCTTGCACTCGATGCAGTGCTCGGTACCAGGTTCGGCCTGGCGGCGCTCTTCAGGGATCGCATCACCGCACTCCTCGCAGCGATAGGCGGACGGTCCCGAGCGGCGTTGCAGACCGCTGCGATGAGCCAGCAGCGCGGCCTCAGTGAAGTCGTTGTCCTGCGCTTGATCAGCTACATCCATACACGGTCAGTCCTTTTGTTCTTGAAGGTCGAGCAAGGCGTTGAGCTGCGCCAGGTTGTTGCGAGCCCACATGCCGTAGTCCTGGGCGTGGGCCAGGATGTCTGCGGGAGTGACGCCGCTTTCCAGTAGCTCGGCATCAGTGCCGGGGCGGGCTTGGCCGCTGCTTCAGCGTTGCCGGCAGCGGTGCCTTTGGTGTTGGCTGGCACACCGAGGGCGGCGTTGTAGTCGCGCAGCCAGCCAGCAGTGAACACGCAACGAGGAATGGCCACAGGCTTTGCCGCAGGCGCTGGCAGGTAGACGGTCGTGACATTGGGGATTCGCTCCTGGAGCTGCTCCAGCTCGGTTTGGTGTTGGGTCTTAGCCGCCAAGAGCTGGGCTTCCGCGTCGTTGGCGCGGCGCATCTCGCTCAAGAGGTCGTCTAGGTTCCGCTGCCCGCTGGCCAACGCCCGCTCTGCGTGCTCTCGCTTCAGGTCGGCCAGGTCTGCCGCTCCTGCAGCAGTGGCCTGGCGATCTCCGAGTCCATACCCGACAGAGCCAGCTGCAGCTGCACTCAGGGCGCAGGCGGCGACCGCCCAAGCCAAGCTGCTCGGCAGGGACAAGAAATCAAGCGCGGCCATGTTTGTATCTCCAGCGATTGCGCATCTTTCGAGGTCGCCGGGTGGCGCAGGTCAACCAGGTACCAGCGGCGGTGGGTGGAAGACAAAGCCAGGTGAGAGGCAACGGCAACAACAGCCGCAGCTTCACGATGGCGTGTCCTGGTCGGGGCCCTGTTTCACGAGGCGGGCGAGGAACAGCAGAAGGGCCAGTGCGCTGTTGAGCACCGCGTAGGCTCGGTCCGAGAGCTGCGCTTCCCACATAGGCAGGATGCTGACCTGGAGGAACCCGAACAGCGCGATCAGCAGCCCGAGCTGGATGCTGTACAAGCGATAGCAGCGGCGCCAATTCGCGATCAGCTTCATACCGGTTCCCCGTGGTAGGCACCGGGAACGATACCGGCGAGTTGCAAGCCTTCGTTGATCAGCGCTTCGCCGTACCAAACGCCGCCAGGGAGTGGCCCGGCGCCGTTTTCATGCCCGATGATCCCCAACACCAGAACCAACATGGTCTTGAAGTCATACACATCGATACGCCCGTCAGGCGAAACGCCCATGCGGTTAGCCACACTGCGGATGTAGCTTTCGGTGTTGTTCTCGGTGGGTGGGGCCCACCGCCCGATGATCAGACGAGGGGTACGCAGACCATGTTTGTCTTGATACGTGATAAGGGTGCGCGCGATAGCGCGGATGCCCCACTGGGCGCCAGTGAACTGGACGAAGTCGGCGTCGCTCTGGTTCGCCGACATACCTTGCCAGCGAGTGCCTTTGACGTGTCGGATGTTTCCGGGGTTGTGATTGCGGATACCGCGCGGGGTGTTGACGGGTCGCATGACGCCTCCTGCAGGTAAGGCGCCAGGGCGGCGCCGAAACGAACACGCCGCCATGATCGGCGGCGTGGGCAGGAAGCGCTTTTAATCGGGTTTAAAGAGATCAGCCGTTCGTTTCGGTACCTTGGCTGAACGTACCGAGACACTCTCTTTTCTGCGAAAGATACTGGTCTTCAGCACTTTGTATCTGTCCTGGAGTTGCTTCGCTCCCTCGGAGAGTTGCACTAACCTTGGCTTGCCACAAAGTGCGAGCAAACGTCCCTGTCACGCCACATCTCCCCAAGGGCGCAAACACTGTTTCACCAAATAGAGCTTTTCCTTGCTCCGTCAGTTCACTAAGCCGCCTACTATGCTGGCCCAGTACTGTCGGATCCGTTGTTGCTAGCAATGGTTCGCCATCAGCCAAAGCTTGATCCACCTCTGACAGGTACTGCTGGGCACTGGCCAATGATTGACTGTTTGGCTGTGTATACGTAGCTGCTGGAGCGGTAACGGCTGATGAAGCTTCAGCCGGCTCAATGCTTGTCGTGGGGGCATCGTGCTTGCTGGACCAAAAGACATAGGCCCCCACTGCAACGATGGCGACCCAGCCTACCAAGACGGCTTTTCGCTCTCCTGACGTCATGTCTTTCCAGGGTTTTGCTTGTTTTTTTGTCACGTTGGCTTCCTTTCTTATCGTGTCTGCTGGCTTACCGATGTGCCTGGAGTATCAGGAAAGCTAGTCCCCTGCGGCTACGGTCACTCCAATAGCCCAACTGCGCCACGACTCCGGCAAATAATCCTTGATTAAAAAACTGGTCGCCGCGATGGCGGCAAAGACTCCAAATGCCTTCAGCAGATACCGGTCGGTTTCGGATTTGCGGATCTTCGCTTCCTCTTCGGCGACGAGTTCATCATGACGGTGCATATCGTAGTCGCAATGCATGCAGTGTTTTGTATACCGCCAAGCTGGCTGGCCGCATTGCGGGCACTCGCGTTCTCGATCGCTGCCACGAGGTGGGGGTTGCTTCCCTGAGTGAATCTCAAAATTTTGAGTTCCCAGGTTGATGTTCCCGTAGTCACCTTTGATCTTGACGATCAACTCGTGATCGCGACCATCGGCAGGGAGATTCTTGATCTCCTCCGTGAGCCTGACCGACAACTTTGCCACCAGTTCATCATCGCTACGCATAACGCTCCTTGCTACTTCAGCGATTCACCACCAGCTTCAAGACCCTCTCGACCTGAGGCTCGTCCAGTGTTCGATCCCCGCCCAGCACGTTGTAAACCTCGGCTGCCACCGCTGCGAGTTTCGTGGCAGGCCAACGCTTACCGGCTAGACGGGCTGCGCTCTCCAACATCTCAGTGATGCGCTCCAAACGCCGTACATCAATCTGCTCGGGCTCCCCGTTGCTCTGTTGGCTAGAGCGATGTCCGGTCAGTACGAACTGAATATCAGCGCCAGCCTGGGCAAAGGAGAACAAAACTTCTCCGCCGGGAACGGCAGCGCCACGTTCGTAGCGCCCCCAAATCTCACGCGATACCCCGCATAGCTCAGCAGCTGATGCCTGTTTCAAGCCCAGCCGCACGCGCTCTTCCTTCATCCGATCAGCGGAAAGAGAAGAAAAGGTCACATAAACCCCTTGCTTAAGAGAACTTTGGTTCTCATAATCATCTACACAAACCTAAATCATCTTTGCATCACAGGAGCCACTGCCATGGCCACCCATGCCAAAGCCCTAAGCGCCGAGCAAGTGAAAGAAAACTTTCGTCGCGCCGGTAAAACGATCACTGAATGGGCCACCGAGAACGGGTACACCCGCAACGAGGTGTACCGCGTGCTGAATGGTCAAGCCAAGGCCCACTACGGGAAGGCTCATGACATCGCCGTCAAGCTGGGCCTGAAAGCCAAGCCGGCGTTGGCCGCATGAGGTCCATCATGACGCTCATACATCCCGTCTCGAACAATACCGATAATCAGCCAAAAGCTGCTCGGCCATTTCATCCAACGTACAGGCCACAGTGCCTTCCAACCCTAGGCCTGCGATCCGCAGATCGGCTTGTAGCTTCAGCTCACTCAAGCATCCCGCACGTTGGAGTGACCCAGCCAGGACCATCACACAGCGAGCAAGCCCCTCAATACGGCCTGCCAATTCTTCGAAATCTCGCACGTCCATCGGTGACCTCGGCTGTCAATTTACAGCAAAAGATTGCACGCACCGAAATCATTTTGCCTACCTGCAAAGCCCGGGTTTGTTTGGAAAGGTTTCCTCGGGGAGGCTTCCAATGAGCCGCCGCCGTTGGAAATCCCTGCGTCCGACCTCTCTGCGCCACGCCCTTGAGCTATGCAAAGACCACGCACGGGAGAACCTCAACAAAGGGGTCGAAAGGATCGCTGACGAGATGGGCCTGGCAGATCACTGGGCGCTGTACAAGTGGCTGCAAAGCGGTCGCATGCCTGCGAACTTGATCCGGCCTTATGAGCAGGCTTGCGGTTGTGACTTCGTCACCCGCTGGATCGCCGCCAGCGCAGGCCGGCTGACCATCGATATGCCGACCGGTCGCACTTGCACCGCTCAGGATATGCAGGCGCTGCAGGAACTACTCACCACTGCCGCAGGCAAGTTGCTGGCCTTCTACACCAAGCGCGTCGATGCAGACGACACACTCGCGGCTATCCAGTCCGCTATGGAAGGACTGGCTTGGCACAAAGGCAACGTCAAGCAAAGCGAACAACCACAACTTGAACTGGAGGGGCAGCCATGAGCCGCACCGTCTCTGCTGCTGCGCGCGTGCTGCGCGTACTGAAGGCTCTCAAGGGGCACACCGTAACGGGCCTGAGCAACACCGAGCTGGCTCAACTGACGGGTGACAGCCCCAGCAATATCACCCGTGCGATGCAGACCCTTATCGAAGAGGGCTTGGCCGTGAAGCTGGACAACGGGCGCTTCGCCCATTCGGTAGGCGTACTTCAGATAGCCCAGGCACACGCGGAACACATGGCTCGGCTGCAAAGCCGGATGCAGGAAATCAATCAGCGCATTGCCGCTGGCTCGATGAATTGAGGGGAACATCATGGCACGCAGCAAAGCTAAACCCGCAGAGCAGGAACAACTGCCCGCACTGAACGGTGAGGTTCTCACTGCTACGCAGAATGCGATGGCGGCCACACTGGCCTCGCATAGCGACGAACGCGACCTGCTGAATCAGCTCCTTGGCCAAGCTCAGATGGCAGGTGCCTTTGAAGAGTTTTCCCGAACCGTTCGGACTTCCAAGCTTGCCTACGTCAAGGAAAACAAGCTCTACAAGGCCATTGCAGGTAAGAAAACTCCGAACGGTTCGGAACTTTCCGGCACCTGGGAAGAGTTCTGCTCAATGCTTGGTATCTCGGTGGACAAAGCCGACATGGACATTACCAACTTGCGAGCCTTCGGTGAGGAGGCCCTTGAGTCTATGTCCCGCATGGGCATCGGCTACCGCGAAATGCGCCAGTACCGCCGGCTCCCCGACGATCAGAAAGCCGCCCTGATCGAAGTTGCTCAGACCGGCGACAAAGAAGCCTTCGTTGATCTGGCCGAAGAGATCATCGCCAAGCACGCCAAGGAAAAGCAGGAGTTGACCCAGCGCCTCGACGACGTGAACGCCGATTATGAGGCTCAATCCGAGGTCATGGCCAAGAAGACCGACGACCTGGACAAGACCAGGCAGGAACTGGAGAAGCTGCGCAAGCGCATCCAGGCACTGCCAGCCAGTGAGGCGGTATCGGAGTTGCGCCTGGAAACCACTGCAGTTGCTTTCGAGGCCGAGGCCAAGATCCGTGGAGCACTGCGCGAGGGGTTCTCGAAACTCGCAGAACTGGGCAGCGCTGGGGGCGATGACCAGCGTGTGTTCGCTGCCGGGCTGATCCGCCAGCTGGAGATCACTTTGGCTGAGGTGCGCAGCGAGTTTCACTTGCCCGCCGAGCTGGACGGTACTCCCGCTTGGATGGGGCAGGACTGAGCCATGACGCCCATCGAGATCCAGCTTCTGAGCCAGATTGCGGAGCGTGCTGCGAAGGCACCGCATGGTCAGCGTACCGCCGTGTACAAAGCCGGTGCAGCAGAGCTGGGCGTATCGGTTCAGACCCTTCAGCGCAAGCTCAAGGAGGTGTCCGTGAGGAATCAGCGCAAGCGCCGGAGCGATGCAGGGAATAGCGCGCTTCCCCTGGAGGAAGCCCGCTTGATTTCCGCCGTGCTCCTGGAGTCTATCCGGGCCAACAACAAGCAGCTCTCGACCATCGTACGTGCCGTTGAACGCCTGCGCAGCAACAACATGATCCTGGCCGGACGGGCTGACGAAACGACCGGCGAGTTCAAATCCCTTAGCAACGGTGCCATCGCCCGCGCTTTGCGAGCCTACAAGCTGCACCCGGAGCAACTGCTGCACGACGCCCCGGCGGTATCGCTGGCGAGCAAGCACCCGAACCACGTCTGGCAGATCGACGCCTCGATCTCGACCCAGTTTTACCTAGCGGATGACGGTGCCAAGGCTATGGACAAGGCCGAGTTCTACGACGGCAAGCCGGGCAACCTGAAGAAGATCGAACGCCAGCGCTTGTGGCGGTACGTGGTCACAGACCATGCCAGCGGCACGCTGTACCTGGAGTACGTGCTGGGTGCCGAGTCAGCCGAGAACCTGTGCAGCGTGCTGATCAACGCGATGCAGAAGCGCCACGAAGCGGACCCGTTCCACGGCGTACCGTGGATGCTGATGACCGACCCCGGTGCCGCTATGACAAGCGGGTTGTTCCGCAATCTATGCCGGGCGATGAGCATCGAGTTGATCATCAACCAGGCAGGCAATGCGCGAGCGAAAGGCCAGGTCGAACAGGCTCACAACATTGTCGAACGCGAGTTCGAGAGTGCTTTGAGATTCCAGTCCGCTGGAAGCCTAGAGCAGATCAACGAGTGGGCCGGAAAGTGGATGCGCTACTACAACGCGACCTCGATCCACACCAGGACTCGTCGCACGCGGTACGGAGTCTGGCAGTTGATCACCGCTGACCAGTTGCGCCTCGCGCCGTCTGTTGAGGTCTGCCGCGACCTGGCCGTCAGCACGCCGGAAGAGCGCAAGGTCAGCAACATGCTGCGGGTGTCGTTCCGTGGTGCTCAGTTCGATGTCCGCTCGGTGCCGGATGTAATGGTCGGCGAGAAGCTGCTGATCACCCGCAACTGCTGGCGCGACCAGGACTCTGCGATTGCTGTCCTGGTCGGCGAAGACGGTCGGGAGCAGTACCACGTCATTGACCGGATTGGAGCTGACCAGTTCGGCTTCGCGCAGACCTCGGCAATCATCGGTGAGCAGTACAAGCGCCATGCAGAGACGCCAGCCCAGCTGTCGCGCAAAGTCCTTGAGCAGCTAGCGACCGGGACCACCAGCGAGGAAGAGGCTCAAGCTGCACGCAAGGCGAAGGCCATCCCGTTTGGTGGCAGGATCGATCCGCACAAGCATGTCACCGACACCGTGCTGCCGGCCTATCTGCCGCGTCGCGGGACCAGCCTTGACGTCAATGCGCCTGATATCGAACTCAAGCCATACAGCCACGTTGAGGCCGCCAAGATCCTGCGGCCTCGGCTCGGCGCTCTCTGGTCATCCGAAACCTTCGGGTGGCTGCAACAGCGGTACCCACAAGGAGTACCTCAAGACCAGCTGGACGCTATCGAGTCCGAGCTGAAACGACCTGTAGAGGTCGCCCGCGCACCGCTGACCCTTGTCCGGGCGGCGGCAGGAGGTGAGTGATGTTGAAGTTGAAGCAAGTGCTGATCGACGTGGGCAAGCGCCAGTCGGCCTTGGCCGAGTCGCTCAGGCTGAGTTCGGCGACGGTCGCCCAGTTGGTGAACCACAACCAATGGCCTCGCAGCCTGGATCAGGCCGAGTTGAAAGCTCGGATCGCGGTATTCCTGGGTGCTGCCGGTGTCAACGACGCCGATATCGCCAACGCCTTTGAAGAAGTTGAAAAAGTGGATCTGCCGTGCGCCAACACAGCAGATCCGGCCCTTTCGCAAGAGCCGTCCGGGGAGGACGAACCTATGTTACTGCCAAAGCAAACCCTGCTGCCAACCACCCGCAAGGCCTTCGGGCTGTTCCGCGATCCGTTCGACGAGTTGCAGAGTGCAGCGGATATGTGGGTTAGCCCTGATATCCGTTATGTGCGGGAGGTGATGTATCAGACCGCGCGGCACGGCGGCTTCCTGGCCATTGAGGGCGAGTCCGGGGCCGGCAAAAGCACGCTGCGACGGGACCTGGTGAACCGCATCAACGAGAACAACGACCCGGTGATCATCATCGAGCCCTATGTCCTGGCCTCGGAAGACAACGACACCAGGGGCAAGACGCTGAAAAGCACGCACATTGCCGAAGCGATGATGGCGGCGGTCGCTCCCCTGGAGAAGCCCAAGAGCAGTCCGGAGGCGCGCTTCGCACAACTGCACCGCGCGTTGAAGGAGTCCCATGCTGCCGGTTATCGGCACTGCTTGGTGATCGAAGAGGCACACAGCCTGCCGATCCCTACGCTCAAGCATCTCAAACGCATCCTGGAGCTGGAGGTCGGGTTCACCAAGCTGGTCAGCATCATCATGATCGGCCAGCCCGAGCTGGGGGTGAAGTTGAGTGAGCGCAATGCTGATGTGCGGGAAGTTGTGCAAAGGTGCGAGCGGGTCACCTTGGGGCCGGTGGAAGGCAACCGCCTGGAAGAGTTCCTCGCGTTTCGCCTCAAGAGCGCGGGTAAGGCATTGGCCGAAGTGATCGACGAATCCGGTATCAGCGCCATCGCTTCACGTCTTTCTCAGCCCGTCCGGGCGGGTGGGCGTGAGCAGAAAGTTTCGCTGCTGTACCCGCTGGCGATCGGCAACCTGATGACCGCAGCGTTGAACCTTGCGGCCCAACTGGGCGTACCGGTCGTGACCGCTGATGTAGTGACGGGGGTGTGAGATGACCAGCATTAACCCAACCAATTCTGCGCGGCGGTTACGGCTTGTTCCCAGCACTGCCATCGAACCGGCCTTACCGGCCTGCAACACACTGACGCCGGAACTCGCCGAGAAGCTCGCAGCGGTCAACTCAGTGTCCCGTGGGCTGCGCACCGCAGGCGTGCGCATTGAGGCCACCGTTGTCCTGGACCTGACCATTTTCATCAAGGCAGAAAGCGCCGACTCGCTTGCTGCTGCCTTTCGGCAGCAGTGGCAAGGCGTCTGCTGGAGGACGGTCGGTAAACAGACCAGGAACACCGTCACCATTCATGGCGTGCGCGTCGTGTGGTTCACCCCCGTGAAGGAGCAAGACCAATGAGTACCACTACCCAATCAGTGAGTGCTGTGGAAATTCCAGCTGGCTTTGTAATGAATGCGGCGGGCCACCTGGTGCCTGAGAACCAGGTGCGTGACCACGACAAACTGCGTGATAGCGTTGCCCGCGATCTTGGCAATGCCGCTGAGCAGCTCAGTGCGGCGTTGGCCAACTTCAAGAAGCAAGCGCTGGCGGATATCGCTGACCTGATCACGGTGTCCTCGGAGCGCTATGGCGTGACGCTTGGTGGCCAGAAAGGCAATGTTTCGATCACCACCTATGACGGGCAGTACAAGATCGAGCGCGCCTTCGCTGACCGTATTGTCTTCACCGAAGAGATCCTGGCGGCGCGCGAACTGATCAACAAGTGCATCAGCGCCTGGTCGGAGGGCGCCAACAGTCACCTGCGGGTGTTGGTTGACCGAGCGTTCCGAGCCAACAAACAGGGACAACTCATGGTCAAGGACGTGCTCAGCCTGCTGCGGGTCGAAATCAACGATGTCGTCTGGAAGACCGCAATGCAGGCCCTGAAGGACTCCATCCAAGTGAACGGTACCGCTGTTTACATTCGGGTTTACAAGCGCCATGGCAATACCGACCAGTACCTGCCGATCAACCTGACGTTGGCGGGGGTGTGAGATGGACCAGGACCGCATCCTCGACAAGATCAAGAAGTGTCTGGAAATGGCCAAGGGCAAGGGTTCTAACCCGAACGAAGCAGAGATCGCCCTGCGCCAGGCCCACAAGCTGATGGAGGCTTACAACCTAGAGATGGGTGACGTGCTGGCAAGCATGGCTGGAGAGGTAAAGGTTGCAGCAGGGTCAGAGGGTGAGCCCCCGGCGTGGCGTGTGCGACTGGCCCGAGTCTGCGCTGAAGCCTTCGGTTCGACCTTCATCATCAACGCGCCCTGGTTCGAAGAAGCCTCATTTATCTACATCGGGTGCGGCGCATCGCCAGAGCTGGCTTGCTATGCGTACCAGGTGCTGGAGCGCCAGTTGCAGAAAGCGCGGCGGGACTACCTTGCAACGCAGAAACGTTGCAAACGCTCCACCAAGGTTGCGCGGGGGACGCATTCGCTCACGGCTGGATCGACGCGGTGCAGGCCAAGGTCGAGCAGTTCGCGGGCGTCGAAGACAACATTGTCGAAGCGATACAGGCCTACATGGACAAGAAGTACCCGGATCTCGCCCCGGCCAAGATGAAGCGCCGCAAGCTCAAGGCGCGCGACGAAGTGGCGGGTGACGCCGGGTACAAGGCTGGCCGTTCGGCTCAACTGCATCACGCGGTTGGCCACCAACCCGTCGCGCGATTGACCCAGGGGGTGTGATATGTCGCAAGCCAACCCCTTTATTCCACCAGGCCGGGAGTATGGTGCGGTTGATACTGAAAACCGCTTGCGCGCCTTGGAAGGTTTCGATCTGGTGCAGTGCCGCGCCGCGCTTGCTGTTCCGCATCTGCAAAAGACGGTCGAGAAGAAACTGCTCAGCCGCATTCGTCAGTTGGAGAAGCTTTCAGCTACAGAGTATCCCTGCGGCATCACGGTGAAATTGAAGTATCACAGCGATGATGAATGCATCGGGTGGGCTCACCGTGGCGACAATGGTGCATTACTGAGCGCCTACAGTCGTACGCCTCTTGATCCAGATGCCTGGATTATCGTGAGCGAACAGGAGGGCAGCCTGTGAGTACAGTTCAGTCCAATGCCAACCGTCTGCGTCTGATCAAGACGATCCATGTTGCTCGCCGCGAACTCCAGATGGATGACGACACTTATCGGCTCATGCTGTCGGGAATGCCTGCGCTGGAAGGCTGCACATCCACAGCAGACCTGAGCGTTCCAAAGCTGATGCAGGTTTTGGAACAGCTCAAACTGAAGGGCTTCAAGGTTCGTCCAACCGCTGGCAGCAAGCGACCAAGGGCGAAGGACGGCCAGTCTAGGAAGATCCGCTCGCTGTGGCTGTCACTACGGGATGCCGGTGCGCTTCGCGATCCGTCAGAGGAATCCCTGGTGAAGTTCGTCAAAGGCGTTACGGGTGTGGCTGCGCTGCAATGGCTGACCGCTGCCCAGGCCAGCCTGGTCATCGAGCAACTCAAACAGTGGCTGCAACGGGCTCAACAGGAGGCGGTATGAAAGAGTCGAGCACTGCCGGCGACTTGCTCCAGGCGCTCGCCGACCACGTCACGAAATCAGCGAAGGAGACACTGCACGTCAGCGATGAGGTTGCCGAGGCTCACGGCGTAGAGGTCGCGATGCAGATGGCGGCAGTCTGGGGCGGGCAGCAACTGTACATCCCGAAGGGCATCCATCTGCAAGCGTCCAAGCTGCATCAGCAGATCTTCGATGAATGGACCGGACGCAACCATCGCGAGATCGCAATGAAGCACGGCATCTCGCTGGCGTTTGTCTACAAGGTCGTAAAGCGCATGCGGCTGGCCGTGATCGCTCGCAACCAGGGCGATCTCTTCCACGCCAATCTGGAGGAATGAGGACCGGGGCAGCAATGCCCCAACCCTTGCATCCTGTGCAACACTATTGCAGCCACCGTCCCACCTTGGCCCATCCCTTACCGGACTGTCCCGGATTTATCTCGTCCACTCCCTAGGGTTTATCTCAGTCTCAAACACCATCAGCAACGCCTTAAAAGCTTCAGTGTGCAGGACACCCCTCGGCCTTCACCGTCCGCACCGTCGTCGCCGGATTCTTCACCAGCTTCTCGCCGACCCGCGCCGGTCGCGGCTGCAATTCACCGCCACAGTTCGGGCATTTGCCCTTCAATTGGTCGCCCGCACAGCTACGGCAGTAAGTGCATTCGAACGAACAGATCATCGCGTCGCGACTGTCGCCTGGCAGTGGCGTGGCGCAACATTCGCAGCAAGGACGAAGTTCCAGCATCGGGGCAATCCTTTCTCGGGTGGTGGTTGCCGTAGAGTGCAGGTCCGCCAACGGCAGTGCAAGGGGCCTCAGGGCCGGTACAGATGGGCATGCCCGGCGCGGTACAGCGCCGATTCGCTGAAACTGTCGCTGGCCAGAACACGACCCACCAGGATCAGCGCGGTACGCCGGAAGCCCTTGGCCGCCGTCAGTGCGACGATATCGTCCAGCGTCCCCAGCACCCAGTCCTGGTCCGGCCACGTCGCGCGGTGGACCACGGCGATCGGGCAGTCGCCGCCGTAATGCGGGCGCAGTTCCTCGACGATCTTCGGCAGATGGCGCACCCCCAGGTGAATCGCCATCGTCGTCTTGTGGCTGGCCAGGCTGGCCAGGGCTTCGCCCTCGGGCATCGGCGAGGAATCGGCGAAGCGGGTGAGGATCACGCTCTGGGCGATGTCCGGCAGGGTCAGTTCGCAGCCGAGCAGGGCGGCGCTGGCCGCCGTGGCCGTGACCCCGGGATGATCTCGTAGGGAATCCCCAGCTCGCGCAAGTGGCGGATCTGCTCGCCGATGGCGCCATACAGGCTGGGGTCGCCGCTGTGCACCCGGGCGATATCCTGGCCCTTGGCATGGGCGGCAGCGATCGCCTCGATGATCTGTTGCAGGTGCAGTTCGGCACTGTTGATCAGGGTTTCGGCGTTATGCCCGTCGAGCACGGCGGCGGGTACCAGCGAGCCGGCATAGATGATCACCGGGCACTGACGGATCAGGCGCTGGCCCTTGACGGTGATCAGCTCCGGATCGCCAGGGCCGGCGCCGATGAAATAGACGGTCATGGGAAGTCTCTGGAAAACGGAATGACGGATTATCCGCCAGAAGCAGGGAGCCAGGCCAATGCCAGGGTCATATCGTCGCGCACGATGCGTTCGACGCGCAGCGCGGCCAGCCCGCCGCCCAGTTGTTCGGCCAGGGCCAGGGCGCTGCTTTCCGCCACGCCGTAACAGCCGCTGTGCTGAAAGGCAATGGCCGAACGATGGCTAAGGCGCGGGGTAAAGGCAGCGAGTTGCACGGCACTGAAGAAGTGCAGGGGTAGGCCGAGATCGGCAGCCAGTTGCAGCAGGCCGGGTTCCTGGCGCTTGAGATCGATGCTGGCAAGACCGACCAGCGCGGCGAAAGGCAGGTTGCGCGACTGCATGACATCGCGCAGCAATCCGGCCAGTTCGCTGGCCGGAGCGCCACGCCGGCAACCCAGCCCGGCATACAGCGGCGCTACGCCGGGCGGGACGGCCATCAGGCGGACTGCCGCCGGTACAGCCAGGCGCTGATCAGGCCCAGGGCCAGCCAGAAACCGGCATTGGTCAGCAACGAAGCGACAATGAACTGCGATTCCAGGGCTTCCGGCGCCAGGCTTTCATGCACTTCCGGCTGCGGCGCGCCGATCACGTGGGGAATCGCCAGCAGAATCAGGCCGGCGATTTTCAGCACCCAGTTGCCGGCAAACACCATCAGTGCCAGGCCGACAGCGGTGGCAGCGGCGGTGCCAACCCACCAGAACTGGCGCTGGGCCAGGTCTGCGGCCGCAGTGCCGGGCAGTTCCGGTGGCAGGCCGAGGTTAGGCGCCAGGCAGAACACAGCGAACCCGCCCAGGCCCCAAAGCGCGCCGGCACCGATGCTGCGTGGACTGCGCAGGGTGTACATGCCCGCCAGCAACAAGGCGAAGCCTACCGCGACCACCAGGTTGCCGCCGGTGGTGGACAGCACGCGCTGCCAGCCATCTTCCGGCGACCAGGCTTCGGCGTCGTGGTGATGGCTTTCGCCAGCGGCGGCGTCGGCATGCTCGTGCTCATGGGCGGCAGCCGGCGCGGAGCCCTCGTAGGTTTCCGCCTGGAGAATCAACGGCGCGACCCAGAAGCTTTGCAGCACGGTCAGCAGCAAAGCCGCGAGCAGCCCGGTAAAGCCCGCGGTACGGGCAATGCGAGTGAACATGGTGCGACCTCAGTGGCAAGGGAAGGCGGCGCTGTGGCGGGTATCGTGGGCGGCGTTGTGCACCGCTTCGATATGCGAGAAGCCGGCGAAATAGACCAGGCACAGGCCCAGTACCGAGGCGCTGACAGCAGCGATGACACGTTGGCTGAGGGTGGTGGAGGTACTGCTGGCGTGACTGGCGGTGGTGGTGACGGGCATGGCGCTTTCCTTTTGCAGTTGTCGTGGCAACAGGCAAGCGCGAAGAACTCCGGGGCATGGAAGTCCAGGAGTGCAACGTCGCCCGCCCACCGCGGGTTTGGTCAAATCGGTCGTGGGCCGGTCTCCGGGCTTTCAAGGGGCCATGGGCCTGGGCGTCTCCTTCCCATGCCGGACTGCTGGCACAGTGGATCAGACGTTTTCCTCGATTACCGTTGCGGGGGCAGCACCGGACTTGCCACGGTCTTGAAGACCATGGCGCACCGGTTTCCCGTTTCACCTTTTGCAATAAAAAGGCACCCAAACGAATCGCGTTAGGAAATCACGCGCGTTGACATCCGTCAATACAGCGGTTGACCGGCCTCCGGGCACTGCGTAGCCTTGCCGGTTCGAGGTTCTCCGACACGGGTCGGAGCTAAGACGGGAACGCGGTGCCGATGCCGCGGCTGCCCCCGCAACTGTAGGCGTTGAGCCCACCGACCATTGCCACTGCCGGTTATATAAGGCGGGAAGGCGTCGATGGCGTCCCGAGGACACAATGCAAGCCAGGAGACCTGCCTCGACCAGATTCCACATTAACCGGGCGGGGTGATCCGGTGGCGAACGCGTCCAGACCGCACGGTGCCTGGCCTCCGTCCCCATGCCCGCCATGCTGCCAAGGGCATCCGACATGAAAACACTGGCCAAACTTCCCGTTACCATCGTCACCGGCTTCCTCGGCTCGGGTAAAACCACCTTGCTGCGCCATATGCTCGACAACGCCAACGGCCGCCGCATCGCGGTGATCGTCAACGAGTTCGGCGAGCTGGGCATCGATGGCGAAATCCTCAAGCAGTGCAGCATCGGCTGCACCGAGGAAGAGGCCAATGGCCGCGTCTACGAGTTGGCCAACGGCTGCCTGTGCTGCACGGTGCAGGAAGAGTTCTTCCCGGTGATGCGCGAGCTGGTAGCGCGACGTGGCGACCTGGACCAGATCCTCATCGAAACCAGCGGCCTGGCCTTGCCCAAACCGCTGGTCCAGGCGTTCCAGTGGCCGGAAATCCGCAACGCCTGCACCGTCGATGCGGTGATCACCGTGGTCGACAGCCCAGCCGTGGCCGCCGGCACCTTCGCCGCCTTCCCCGACCAGGTCGATGCCCAGCGCAAGCTTGACCCGAACCTGGACCACGAATCGCCACTGCACGAGCTGTTCGCCGACCAACTGGCCAGCGCCGACCTGGTGATCCTCAACAAGTGCGACCAGATCGCCCCTGAAGCCCTGGCCGCCGTGCGCGCCGAGGTCGAGGAAGAGCTGCCGCCAGCGGTCAAGGTGGTCGAAGCGAGCAAGGGCGTGCTGCCGCTGGAAGTGCTGCTGGGCCTGGGTGCCGAGTCCGAGGCCCATATCGACGGCCGCCGCACCCACCATGATTCGCACCATGACGGCGACGATGACCACGACGATCACGACCACGACGCCTTCGACTCTATCTCCCTCGACCTGCCGGAAGCCGACGAAAGCCTGCTGCTCGACGCCTTGACCCAACTGGTCAGCGAGACCGGCATCCTGCGCGTCAAGGGCTTCGCGGCGATTCCGGGCAAGCCGATGCGCCTGCTGATCCAGGGCGTGGGCAGCCGTTTCGACAAGCATTTCGACCGCGCCTGGCGCAGCGACGAGGCACGCATCACCCGCCTGGTGCTGATTGGCCAGGACCTCGATGCCTCGGCCCTCGAAGCGCGGCTGCGCGCGGCCCTGGGCGCCTGAGCCATGCACCTGCTGCGGACCCAGCCCGGCGGCTTCGTGCCGGACGACAGCATTGCCGACCTCGGCCAGACCCCGGCCGAACTGGTGATTCTCTGCAGCGGTGATTCGCACCTGGCGTTGCTGGCGGAAGCCGCCCGCGAGCTGCCGGAGGATTACCCCAGCCTGCGCCTGGCCAACCCCATGCAGGTACAGAACCACGCGTCGGTCGACCTGTACGTCGACCAGGTGTTGCGCCACGCCAGGGTGATCCTGGTGTCGCTGCACGGCGGCATCGGCTATTGGCGCTATGGCGTCGAGCAGCTTGTCGAGCTGGCGACCCGTGGCGTGAAGCTCATCCTGGTCCCGGGCGACGATCGCCCGGACCCGGAGCTGAGCAGCCTGGGCAACGTCGCAGCCGAGCAGGCCGAGCGCCTCTGGCACTTCCTGCGCCAGGGCGGCAAGGCCAATGCCCGGAACCTGTTCAACTGCCTCGCCAGTTCCTGGCTGGGGCGCGATTACCCCTGGGACGAACCACGGCAACTGCCGCGTACCAGCCTGTATCACCCGCGTCATGCCGAGGCCGGAATGGCCCACTGGCGCGCCGATTGGCACGCCGGGCGACCCGTTGTGCCGATCCTGTTCTACCGCTCCCATCTGCAAGCGGCCAATACCGGCTTTATCGATGTGTTCTGCCAGCGGCTGGAAGGCGCCGGGCTGAATCCGCTGCCGATCGCCGTGGCCAGCCTGAAGGAGGCTGGCTGCCTGGCCCAGGTCGAAGACTGGCTGGACGAAACCGATGCGGCGTTGATCATCAACACCACCGGTTTCGCCCAGTCGAGCCCGGAGCAGCCGCACCTGCGCCCGTTCCGCCGGGATATCCCGGTGCTGCAGGCGATCTGCGCCCAGGACAACGAACCCGGCTGGCAGGCCAGCGAGCAAGGCCTCGGCGCCCGCGACCTGGCCATGCACATCGCCTTGCCGGAACTGGACGGACGCATCATCACCCGGCCGATCAGCTTCAAGGACCTGGCCTGGCGCAGCGAGCGCAGCCAGTCCGATGTGGTCTGCTACCGGCCGCAGCCCGAGCGCATGGACTTCGTTGCGGAGCTTGCGCAGCGCTGGTGCGAGCTGGCGCGCCTGCCCAACCGGCAGAAGCGCGTGGCCCTGGTACTGGCCAACTACCCGACCCGGGATGGCCGCATCGGCAACGGTGTCGGCCTGGATACCCCGGCAGCGGCGCTGAATATCCTGCGTGCCCTGAAACAGCAGGATTACCCGGTGGGCGAGCTGCCGGACAGCGGCACCCGGCTGATCCACGACCTGCTCGGTGGCGTCAGCAACGACCTCGACAGCCTCGACCAGCGCCCGTGCATGCAAAGCATGGCCCTGGATGACTACCTGGCGGCCTTCGCGCAGTTGCCCGAGGCCAACCAGCGGGCGGTGCGCGAGCGCTGGGGCGAACCCTCGGCGGACCCGATGTTCCGTGGCGGGCGGATGATGATTGCCGGGCTGCGCCTGGGCCTGACCTTTGTCGGCATCCAGCCGGCGCGGGGTTATCAACTCGACCAGAGTGCGGTCTATCACGATCCCGACCTGGTCCCGCCCCATGGCTACCTGGCCTTCTATTTCTGGCTGCGCCATGGCTTTGCCGCCGATGCGCTGATCCATGTCGGCAAGCACGGCAACCTGGAGTGGCTGCCGGGCAAGGGCGTCGGGTTGTCGGCGCGGTGCTGGCCGGATGCGCTGATCGGGCCGCTGCCGAATATCTATCCGTTCATCGTCAACGATCCGGGTGAGGGCGCCCAGGCCAAGCGTCGCACCCAGGCGGTGATCATCGATCATTTGATGCCGCCCCTGACCCGTGCCGAGACCTACGGGCCGTTGCGCAACCTGGAGCGCCTGGCCGACGAATACTACGAGGCGCAGTTGCTGGACCCGCGGCGTGCCGTGGAGTTGCAGAAGGAGATCCTGCAACTGGTGCGCGACAACCATATCGACCGCGAGCTGCAACTGGACGGCGCGCTGGACGATGCGGCGGTGTGGCTGCCGCGCCTGGACACCTACCTGTGCGACCTCAAGGAATCGCAGATCCGCGACGGCCTGCATGTGTTCGGCGAGTCGCCTACGGGCCGGCTGCGCATCGATACCCTGGCGGCACTGCTGCGGGTAGCCCGTGGCGACGGTCGCGGAGCTAATGCCAGCCTGCCGCGGGCGCTGGCCCGCGCCCTGGCGCTGGGCTTCGATCCGCTGGACTGCGAGCTGGGGGAACCCTGGCACGGGCCGCGACCACATTGGCTGGCGAACCTCGACGACACGCCGTGGCGCACGGCGGGGGATACCCGCGAGCGTCTGGAAATGCTTTCGGCACGCTTGATCGAGCAGACCCTTGCAGGCGAACTGGCGGTGCCGGACGACGCGCAGTGGACCGATGTGCGCGCGGTGCTGGAGGCGCTGGCCGAGCGTGTTGCGCCGCAACTGGACGCCTGCGGCGAGGCGGAAATGCACGGCGTACTGTCGGCCCTCGAAGGGCGTTTCGTCCCCGCTGGCCCCAGCGGTGCGCCGAGCCGCGGACGCCTCGATGTGCTGCCCACCGGGCGCAACTTCTATACCGTCGATGTGCGCAACCTGCCCACGGCCACCGCCTGGCGCCTGGGCTTCACTTCGGCCAGCCTGATTCTCGAACGTCATTTGCAGGATCACGGCGACCACCTGCGCCAGCTCGGCCTGTCGGTCTGGGGCACGGCGACCATGCGCACCGGCGGTGATGATATCGCCCAGGCCATGGCCCTGATGGGCGTGCGCCCGGTATGGGCGGCGGGCAGTCACCGGGTCGACGATTTCGAGATCCTGCCGCTGAGCCTGCTGGACCGCCCTCGGGTGGACGTGACCCTGCGCGTCTCCGGCTTCTTCCGCGATGCCTTCGGCAACCTCATCAAGCTGTTCGACGCAGCGGTACAGGCCGTGGCGGCGCTGGACGAGCCGGACGACATGAACCCCCTGGCGGCCCGGGTGCGCAGCGAGCACGCCGAACTGCTCGCCAGCGGTCTGGACGCAGAGCAGGCGCGGCGCCAGGCCGGCTGGCGGGTGTTCGGCGCCAAGCCCGGCGCCTACGGAGCGGGGGTGCAGAACGCCATCGACGGACGCCTCTGGCACAGCCGCGAGGACCTCGCCGAGGTCTACCTCAATCACGGTGGCTATGCCTACGGTGGCGCCGATGACGGTACCGAGGCACGGGCGCCTTTCGCCCGGCGCCTGAGCCAGGTGCAGGCCGTGGTGCAGAACCAGGATAACCATGAGCACGACCTGCTCGATTCCAACGACTACTACCAGTTCCAGGGCGGCATGCTCGCTGCGGTGGAAAGCCTCGGCGGGCAAGGCGTCGCCAGCTATCACGGCGATCACAGCCAGCCGGAGCGCCCGCGCATCCGCACCCTCAAGGAAGAACTGAACCGGGTGATCCGTGCCCGCGCGCTCAATCCCAAGTGGATCGACGGGGTCAAGCGCCATGGCTACAAAGGTGCCTTCGAACTGGCGGCGACGGTGGACAACCTGTTCGCCTTCGATGCCACCACCCACCTGATCGACGATCACCATTACCAGGCGCTGGCCGATGCCTATGTGCTCGACCCGGCGACCCGCGAATTCATCCAGCAGCATAATCCCGAAGCCTTGCGCGATATCACCGAGCGCCTGGTCGAGGCCCAGCAGCGTGGCCTCTGGCAGGACCCGGGGGCTTATCGCGAGGCGCTTGAACAACAGCTGCTGGATGGCGAGGAAGAGGCTTGAAATGACTGAACCCGTGCATTTTCCCCTGACTGCGGTGGTCGGCGCCGAGGACCTGAAACTGGCCCTGTGCCTGACCGCCATCGACCCGAAGATCGGTGGCGTGCTGATCGAGGGACCGCGCGGCATGGCCAAGAGCACCCTGGCTCGCGGCCTGGCCGACCTGCTTGGCGAGGGTCCGTTCGTGACCTTGCCGCTGGGCGCCAGCGAAGAGCGCCTGGTCGGCACCCTGGACCTGGATGCCGCGCTGGGCCAGGGCCGCGTGCAGTTTTCCCCGGGTGTACTGGCCAAGGCCGACGGCGGCGTGTTGTATGTCGACGAGGTCAACCTGCTGCCCGACCATCTGGTGGACCTGTTGCTGGATGTCGCGGCCAGCGGCACCAACCGCATCGAGCGCGATGGCCTGTCCCACCGGCACAGCGCACGTTTCGTGCTGATCGGCACGATGAACCCGGAAGAAGGCGAGTTGCGCCCACAATTGCTCGATCGCTTCGGCCTCAATGTGGCGCTGCACGGGCAACCCGTGCCCGATGCAAGGCGGCAGATCCTGCGTCGGCGCCTGGCGTTCGATGGCGACCCTGCGGGCTTCGTTGCTCAATGGGCGCCGGCCCAGGCGGCGCTGCGCCAGCGCTGCCAGGACGCCCGCCAGCGCCTGGCAAGCATCGAACTGGATGATCGTTCGCTGGCGCTGATCACCGAGCGTTGCTTCGCGGCAGGGGTGGACGGCCTGCGTGCCGACCTGGTCTGGTGGCGTGCGGCTCGGGCCCATGCTGCCTGGCGTGGCGGCGAGCGAATCGAGGACGCGGATATCGAGGCGGTGGCCGAGTTCGCCTTGCGCCACCGTCGCCAGCAATCGCCCGCCGACGCTCAGCCACCGGCACCGCAGGCTGGCCAGCCGCAGCAGAGCCAGGCAACGCTAGCCGGGCAATGGGGTGAAATGCCGGCGCAGCCGGTCGCGACAGGGCCACGGCGCGAGGTGCCGGCCTGGCCAAAAAAGCCCTGAGCATCCGCGCCCGCGCCAGCGTGGATGCCAGGCCCAGGGCCGGCATGCTCGAGAAGGGCGCGCGCGGTCGTGGGCGTAGCGCGGGGCAGGGCAAGGTGGACTGGCCGGCGACCTTGCTCAAGGGGCGTCCAGGCAAGCGCGGCGACCTGCGCTGGACGCAGCGCCATGCTGCCAGCCCGGAACTCTGGCTGGTGATCGTCGACGCCTCGGCCTCGACCCGGCGCTATCAAGCCCTGAGCAAGGCCAAGGGCGTCCTGGCGAATTTTTTCGACCAGGCGTATCGGGCCCGGGCACGATTGGCGCTGCTGACGGCCAGCGGCAGCACGCCACGCTGGCAACGCCACGGCCTGAAAGCCTCGGCGGCGTTGCAGCCATGGTTGGCGGATCTGGGGGCGGGTGGCGGGACGCCGTTGCTGGCGGCGCTGGAGCAAGCGCGGCAGTGGTTGTCGCATCGGCAACGGCAGTTTCCGGCGGAAGCGCAACGCTGCCTGGTACTGACCGACGGACGGCTGGCCCTCGACCAACCACTTCAAGCGTTGCCGTGCAGCACGTTATTGCTCGATATGGAAAGTGCGCCCATTCGTCTTGGGCGGGCCCGTCAGCTGGCGGAAAGTTTGCAGGCAGAATACCGGCATATCGATGAGCTGGCAGTTGGCTAACTGCGGTGATGTGTCGCAGCGACAATAAGGTACAACTTCGCGACAAGAAAAAAGTGCACCCTGGAGTGCACTTTTTTCATTCGGGAAAGTTACTTCGGCATGGTCCAGGGTTGCAGGTCGTAACCCTTCTGGCGCAGTTCGGCGCGCACTTCCTCGATCAGGTGAGCCCACTGTGCCGGGTCGGAGTAGGTGCTGCTCGATACCTGCTTGCTGCCGATCCGGGTGCTGGTCCGGTCAATCACGGCAAGGCTTAGCTCACCGGTACCGTTTGGCGCATCCCAGGCAACGCACTGGAAGGGTTCGAAGGCATGGTCGGCAATCAGCAGTGCTTCGTTGACACGCAGCGGAGCGTTCATGGGTTCGGTCTCTCTGTGGTCCCAAACATCGAAAGAAAGTTGCCGGGCGTGATTCGCGGCGGCAGGTTACTTGTACTGATGTCCGAAGTAACGGGGTAAGTCACACCTGTCGGGAAAATTTTTTATTCCCTCTTCGGCCATTCGCTTTTTCCTGGCGCTTGTGACGGCGAATTGCGAAGAATGTTCCATGAAGGAAATGTAATGCGATTTTTCAACGGACAGACGGTAGTGGGGATCCCGACGTTCGTTGCTACTGTTACAAGCGGGTTTGCCAAGATGCTGTTTCCATTCGTTTTTCCAAAAATTGACGTCAAGGAAAGATCATGCTCGAGCCTGCCCCGCACCGTCGTTTGCTGGTGGTCGATCCCTGTGACGATTGTCATCGTTTATTGCCCGGGCTGCGTGGCATTGGCTGGGAAGTCCACAGCTGTACCCTGGCCACGGCCCTGGAGCATCCATGCGATGTCGGCTTGTTGCGCTTGCAGGCCAGGCACGTGCAGCATCCCGACGCAGTCAAGGACCTGATCAGCCGCAGCGGCGCCGAGTGGATCGCGGTGCTCAGCCCCCAGGAGTTGCGGGCGCAGAAGGTCGGGGATTTCGTCTGCGAATGGTTCTTCGATTTCCATACCTTGCCGTTCGATGTCTCCCGGGTCCAGGTGACCCTCGGTCGTGCCTTCGGCATGGGGCGCTTGCGCGGCAAGGGTGCGGTGCGCATCGATGAGGCGCAGCATGAACTACTGGGCGACAGCCGGCCCATTCGCGAACTGCGCAAGCTGCTGACCAAGCTGGCGCCGACCGAATCGCCGGTGCTGATCCGCGGGGAAAGCGGTACCGGCAAGGAATTGGTGGCGCGCACCCTGCATCGCGAGTCGCAGCGCCACGACAAGCCCTTCGTGGCGATCAACTGCGGCGCCATCCCCGAGCACCTGATCCAGTCAGAGCTGTTCGGCCATGAAAAGGGCGCCTTCACCGGCGCGCACCAGCGCAAGGTCGGACGCATCGAGGCGGCCCATGGCGGCACGCTGTTCCTCGACGAAATCGGTGACCTGCCGCTTGAGTTGCAGGCCAACCTGCTGCGCTTTCTTCAGGAAAAACACATCGAACGGGTCGGCGGCAGCCAGCCCGTTGCGGTGGATGTGCGCGTCCTGGCGGCGACCCATGTGGACCTGGAGAGCGCCATCGCCAACGGGCGTTTCCGCGAAGACCTGTATTACCGCCTGAATGTCCTGCAGGTGGTCACCGCGCCCTTGCGTGACCGGCATGGCGACCTGTCGATGCTGGCCAGCCACTTCTCCCGTTTCTACAGCCAGGAAACCGGGCGGCGCCCCCGTACCTTCAGCGAGAACGCCTTGAGCGCGATGGGCAAGCATGACTGGCCGGGCAATGTGCGCGAGCTGGCCAACCGTGTGCGGCGCGGGCTGGTGCTGGCGGAGGGACGGCAGATCGAACCACAGGACCTGGGGCTGCATGAGCAGCGCAACCTGGTGGTGCCGATGGGCACGCTGGAAGACTACAAGCACCAGGCCGAGCGCCAGGCGTTGTGCGATGTGCTGGACCGCCACAGTGACAACCTGAGTGTCGCGGCCAAGGTACTGGGCGTGTCGCGGCCGACGTTCTACCGGTTGCTGCACAAGCATCAGATACGCTGAGGGTTTTCGTAGCTACGCGCTCAGCTCCTACAGGTTCACCACTGCTTTTTAGAGCAGTGGTGCCTGAGGTTGTGCGCTTAGAAGTAATACGGGAATTTCAGGCTGAAGGTGAAGTCCGGGGCGTCGTCGGTGAGTCCGATGGACAGGTTGGGTACGATGGTCAGCTTGTCGGTGGCGGCCAGGGTCATGCCGACGTTGAAGTAGCCGGCATTGGCGTCGCTGCCGACCACGGTGCTCCAGTCCTCGCCGTCGGCCTTGACCTTGGAGCGGCGCTGGATCAGGTCGGTGACCGAGAACGACATACTCATTTTCTCGTTAAGGGCGAAAGCGACGCCCGCACCGATCTGGAAGCTGTCACCCAGCTTGACTTTCCCCGGCACCTTCTGGTTTTCCGTGGAACTGATATCGCCGAACGACTCTTCCATGTTGTAGGTATACGACAGGCTGCCGAACAGTACTGCCGGGTCGTAGGTCTTGACCAGCGAGATGCCCGGGGTAATGGACCAGACGCCGTTGCCGGTGGGCAGGCTTTCCGGGTAGCTCAGGCTGTCGTTGCCGGGCGATTGGCGAAACTTGATCCCATAGGGCTCCTTGCCGGTGGGAGCCTTGACCCGCAGCGACACCACTGCATCCGGAGCATATTCCGACTCGTCCATGAACTTGTAGGCGATACCGAAGTTGACGTCGCCGATGGTCGGGTCGCGGGTGACGGTTTCGTCCGACAGGGCCGCACCCGAACCGCCGGCACCGCCGGACTGGAAGGTGGATTCGCGGTACACCACGGGCACGTTGATGTCGAACTGCCAACGCTGGTCGAAGTTGTAGCGTCCGGTCAGATCAAGTGTCCAGGTGTCGGACTTGATGCGGTCGAGGTTGATATTGCCGAGGAAAATCGAGTCCAGCGCCAGGAAACCGTTGAGCAGCAGTTGCTTGGTGTCGTAGCGCGCGTAAGTGATGCCGGTCTCGAAGCTGAACTTGCCGCCACCGAAGAAGCCGCTGGCCTCGTCGTAAAGGTTGGATACGCTTTGCGCCGGTTCCGAATCATCCTTAAGCGATTCGCCGTAAGAGCTGCCGGCGGCGGCGACCGCTTGCCCGGAACCCTGGGGTTGTGCCGGTTTCGACGCCGGCGAACGCACCAGGCGCTTCGGGGGAGGGGCCGCCGGCTGGTCCTCGACCTGGCGAACGCGCTGTTCGAGTACCATCAGCGCCTGCTGCTGTTGCTCGTAACGTTGCTTGAGGGCCTGCAACTCCTGTTTCAGCGCCTCTACCTGGGGATCCTGCGCCGCGTAGATCAGCGACGAAGGGACGAGCGTGCTCAGACAAACAACTGCATTGAATGACAACGAGCGGTGCATAGGTCAGCCATCCTTTCCAACTGCGCAATAAGTTGCAACAGAGCGTAGATCAATATCCTGAAAGACGAAGGCCCTTCAGTTGGTCAAGATTGCAGTTCAGCGCCCCGGCAGTAGGCAGGTTGTTTCGTAGCACCACGTTGAGCTGGGTCAGGTTGTGCACGGCATTGTTGCCGCCGAGCAGCGTGGTGTTCTGCATCAGGCCGCCGTCGGCCAGGCGCTGAAGGCTGGAACCCTGGCCGTTGGCGGCCTGGATACCCATCTGCAGGCCAGTGGCGGTGGAAGAAACACTGAGGGTGCCAGCACCGTTGCCGGTGGTGATGGTGCCGCCGCTGGCCAGTGCCTGGCCTTGCGGGGCGCCCATCGGGGGAGCCTGGTTGGCTTCCTTGACGTTGATCTGCACGTCGTTGTACGCGCTGTTGTTGTCGCCGGCGGCCCGGGTGACCTGGACCACCCCCTGGCCGGAGCCAAGGCCGGCGCCGCCGGTGACACTGCCATAGCCCTGGGCCGTGGAGGTGCCGGTACCGGCTTCGCTGGTGGTGGAAACATAGAACTGCGGTTTGAAGGTGGACTGCTGCACCTGCAGCGAGGCCGTGGCACCGAGACGGTCACCATTGGCGTTCTGCCAGGTACTGCTCATGACCACGCCGAAGCTGATGATCCGTCCCGGCATCACATAGCGACCGCGCAACTGCGCCAGTTCCTGGTCCTTGACCTCGATCGGCTTGAATTGCGCCAGCGCCGGCAGAGGAAGACTGGCCGCCATGCACAGGGCCACCAGCCAGCTTGAAGTCTTCATCGCGTGCTCCCGGAGCTCCCTGCTCGCTTTTCTTTGGTTAGAAGAAGTCGCTCTGGATGAAACCGAATTCCATCAACTGGGCGTCGTCGATGGGTTGAAAGTCGTTGATCCGGTGTTTGGCGGTCAGCGGCGCCGGCGGGGCGAGCAGGGCATTGCCCTTGTCGTAGCCGGGGCCGATGACGGCGAAGATGATGCCGTTCCAGCCTTTGACGAAATCGTCGAACTTGTAGCGCTTGTTGCCCAGCACCGGATCCCCGACATAGACCCAGTCGTTCTGGGTGCGCTGCAGCACCACGAAGTGCTTGTAGCCGCGGATGTCCATCAGCACCACCACCGGTATGGTCACGCTCTGCAGGCTTTCCGCTGGTATCCGGTAGCCGCGGGCACGCATGCCCAGGCTTTCCACGTAGCGTTTCATGTCGAGCATGGAAAAGCCCTGGACGCGGACCTGGTCGTGGTCGGAGTGGGCGAGCATGCCTTCGATGATGTGGGCTTCATCCACATCCAGCCAATAGGCCTGCTTTAGGATGGTGGCGAGGGCGGCAGCGCCGCAGCTGAAGTCGGTCTTTTGCTGGACGATATTGGCGAAGCGGCGTTCGCGGATGCTTTGCACCGGCTTGTAGACCATGGTGCCGCCTGGCAGGGCGACCGCCATGCGTTGCACGGCGACGGCCTGGCCGAGCGGCAGGCCCAGTACTACCAGCAGCGTCAGCAAAAGCGCACGCATGGGCTTCCCCTTCCATGAACTCAAGGAAAGGGGCCCCGAAGGGCCCCGATCAAGGTGGCTGTTACATGCCGGTGCAGGCGCGGCAGCCTGCGGCGATGGACAGCGAGTTGCTTTGCTGGTTGGCGTTGCCTGCCGAGACGTTGGCCCCGACGTTGCCCGACACGCCATTCAGCGAGTTGGTCAGCGATGCGGTGTTGGTCACCGGGTTGACCCAGCCGGTTGGCGTCAGCACTTGGTAGGAGGCTACGCCGAAGAGCGCGAAGTCGCCTTCCTCGTGGAACTTGAGCGGGTCCTTGTCGGTACGGCCGCCGCCATGACCCTGGCCATGGCCATGGCCGTTGCTGCTTTCGTCTTCTACGTAGCCCCAGCCGTTGCCTTGATACTTGCCGTAGGCGGCGAAGCCGGAGTACAGCGTATCGGTTTTGTAGGTACGGTCGGCGCTGTTGCTCACACCGAGGCCGGTGGTGGTCTGGTTGGCAGCGGCACTGGCCACGGCTACCCGACCGCCGGATACGGCGATGGCGAGGTTGTTTTTCTGTTGGTTGAAGTCGCCGGCGGTAACGTTGACGCCGATGTTGCCGGAGCTGCCGTTGGCCGAGCTGTTGAGGGACGCGGTGTTTTTCGTGGAGAAGTTCGCCACGCCGTTGCCGATGTTGTTCTGGGTGGCACTGGACACGGCCATGGCGCTGCCGAAGACGAAACTTTCGTCAGCGGTGGCGATGGCGGCGACGTTGTCCTGCTGGTTACCGTCGCCGGCGGCGGTGTTGGCGCCCAGGTTGCCCTGCGAGCCGTTGGCCGAGTTGTCCATTTTCGCGTCGTTGCGGGTGGCCTCGTTGTTCACCCAGTTGGCGGCGTTGGTCTGGGTGTCGATCACCGTGGCGGCGGACCCGGCATTGACCAGCAGGCTCAGCAGGTAGCTGGTATTGCCGTCGTGGCCGCCATTGTGGCCGCCGTTATGCCCGCCGTGTTCGTTATTGCCACCCGCTTGTGCAGCAACTGCCATGACCGCTGCGAGTGCGAATACCAAGGGCTTGAGTGCCATTGTTGGTTTCATGGTGTTTCTCCGCATTATCGTTTTTGATTGTTAAGTGTTGTGTTGCCGGTTTCGGGTCAGTCGGCGACCCGTACGCTCAGGGTGTTGGCCATTCGGTTCCCCACCCCTGCGCTCTGATTCAACTGGACTACCCCCGGTTATTGGCGAACGCTTGGTCGCTGGTGCTGACCTGGCGGCTGCCCGGGGCTTGTCCGGCTGGATCGGAGCTGTTGGACAGCGCCACGTTCTGCTGCAGCAGGACGCTGTCATCGATGCTTTGCGGTACCGCGCTGATGGCGATGCGTACCGCGTTGGCCTGCTGGGTCCCGGCGCCGGCGGACTGGTTGACCCCCAGGATGCCGTTGCCTTTGCCGAAGGCGTTGCCGCCGATAGTGGCGCTGGCATCCACGGCGCGGCTGGCCGGGGTGTCGATGCGCTGGAGGATATGGGTGCTGGCCTGGGCTTCGTGGCCGATGGCGATGGCCCGGCTGTTGGCCTGCTGTTGCTGGTCGCCGGCGGCCTGGTTGATCGACAGGTTGCCCTTGTAGCCGTGGGCGCTGCCGTCGATGTTGGCGTTGTCCTGTACCGGTGGGGCGCCCAAGGCGCTGGCGGAGCAGAACAACACGAGGAACAGCGCACGGGCATCCATCCTATTTGCCTCCGGTCAGCATCTGCAGGGGAGCCAGGCCGGCACCGATGGCACCGCCGACCCGATTGGAGATGCCGGCCCCGGCGCCACCGCCACCCGCTGCCGCACCACCGCCAAGGCCGTTGGCACCGCCCATGCCCGGCAGCGTGGCGGGTACCGCATTGACCCCGCGCACGCCGCCGGCGTCCGGCAACAGCATGCGGCTGACCGTCGAGCCACTGGCGACATTGGCGAAGTCGCCGTCGCTCAGTTCGTTATCGGTCTGGCCGACGATGCGTTTGGAGGCATTGAGGTTGACGGTGGTCGGGCTGGGGTCGGGGCGGTCCTGGCGGATAGCGGGGCGGGTATGCACATCGCGGGTCAGGACCACCACGCCATTGCCGGCGGCCTGGGCCTGCACGGCCAGAAGGGAGGCGCCGAGCGCGCATCCGACAAGCATGAGGTGAAGCAGGCTTTTATTGTGAGTCCCCACGGTGGCGGTTCCTTCTTCTGTTCGCTGGCCCTGCTCAGCATTGCCAGAGACAGAGCAGAAGCTGTGCCGCTTTTGGCTTTTGCAGAAGAATCAGAGGCTTGTGCGAAGGTGACGGAATTACGCCGGGGACAGGTGTAAAGCCGCTGAGACAAGCTGGCCGCATGTGGCCGGGAAGCACAGGGAGGAGGGCGCTCGCAAAGGCGTTGGCGGGATGTGTATCAGTGTTTTTACAACCACGGCTGATCGGCGCGCAAAGGCTCTACCCGGCGGCCTGGCCGGCTGCGAGCTGTTTCAGCCGGTTAACACTCGGTGGGGCAATCCGCCGGCTTGTCGTCGAGCAGGCGTTGCACGGCGGCCAGCACCGTGGCGCGGCGGCCGGACCAATCGCCCTGGATGATCTGCAAGGGCTGCCGGTGCTGCTCCAGCCATCGGCGGCTGTCTTCGAAGAACACCCTTCGATCATCCAGTGCCGGCTGGCTGCGCTGGCCGTCGGCAATCCACGGCACCCCGTCGGGGCTGAGCAGCAGGTGCAGGTCGTAGCGGCGGGAAAGCAGCGCCGGTTCGAGCCAGTCAGGGCAATCGTGGAACAGTACCCGGCTCCATAGCATGTTGCTCAGCAGGTGGGTATCGAGGATGAGCAGTGGCGGCTGGCGACGGCGGGCGGCGTCTTCCCAGGCCAGTTGCGCGGTGGCGATGGTAGCGATGTCGGCGTAGCAGGTATCGCGTTGCTGCTCATCGATGAAATGGCGGACATACTCGCCCACCAGTTCACCACCGAAATGTGCTTGGATTTCCGCGCCCAGCCAGCTTTTGCCACTGGATTCAGGGCCGGTCAGTACCAGGACTTTCATGCTGCGGCTACCAGGGCCGGATCCCGCCGCCATTCGCGCAGACCCTGGATCGCCAGCAGGGTGAACAGGGCGTAGAGCCCGGCGGCGAGGTACAGGCCCTGCCAAAGGAAAAGGCCGACGCTGACCAGGTCGACCACGATCCACAGCGCCCAGCACTGCACGCGCTTTTGCGCCATCCACCACTGTGCCACCAGGCTGAAGCCGGTGATGATGGCGTCGATCCAGGGTTGTTGGCCATCGGTCCAGGTGCTCATGACGGCACCGAGGCCGACGCTCATCAGCAGGCCCGCCAGCAGGCCAAGGTGGACCTGCGCCGGCGCCAGCAGGGTGACCTTGCGCGCCTCGCGTACGCTGTCCGGGCGCGTCCACTGCCACCAGCCATAGACCTGCAGCACGGCATAAACGCCTTGCAGGGCCATTTGCGAATACAGATGGTTGTCGCGCAGCAGCCAGCCGAACAGCAACACGCCCACCAGGCCGACCGGCCAGCACCAGAGGTTCTGTTTGACGGTCAGCCACACGGAGAAAGCGCTGAAGGCCACGGCGAGCCATTCGAGGCCGGACATCGGCGCTCCTTGTTACAAGCGGAAAAGAGGGGGCGGATTGTACCTGCATGAGACTTTTCTGACAGCGCTTGCCGGTGGGCAGGACTGACATTTTTGTCAGTTATCCATCCGAATGCTTTATGTCAGGCTTTGCTCTGTGGCGTGGGTCAGTGGTTTGTCGTTTTCCTTTTCGCCTGGGACCTTTAATCCAGCATGCGAAGGAGACCCTTGCCATGCGAGCGACTGCCAGAAAAGCCCTGTTGTTATCGACGCTACCCTTGCTGCTGCCATGGGCGGTGGTGCGGGCGGAGACGTGTGCGGAAACCGTGAAGTTTCTTCAGGAGATGTACAGCTACACACCGCGCATATGCCCTGACGGCGAGGCCGCCGACAGCTGTTCGGGAGTGACCTTGCGCGGGACCACCCGTGCCGACCCGGCGAAAGGCGAAGCCTGGAACGTTTGGGAGTCGAGCCCGCGCAGCAAGCAGCGGGGAACTGACTCGTATTCCTATATTCGTGCCGACATCAACTTCGCCGACCTCGCCGTGTACACCAACAACGGCTACATCATCGCGCCAAACGCCAATGTTTGCGCGGGCCAGCCAATTTCCTATACGCAGTGCGCCTACCCCAAGGACGGCTGGACCTATAACCGCCCTGATCGAGGCTGCGGCGATAGCCCGCAAACCTCGATAACCGAAACCCATTGCCAGAATGTCGGTGTCAATAGCGGCCAGGCTTGGTGGGACCAATTCCGGCGCAACCAGACCCCGGACGGCGCCTGGGGGCCGCAACCGTACCAGATGCAATGCTCGTTCGACATGTCCAAAGCCCGGGGCAAGGCGGGGCGGGCCGAAGCCTTCGGCGACTTCATCGACGCCTACAAGCTTACCGGCGGCCGCGAATTTCTGATGGCCAACGAGATATTGAGGTCGAACGACCAGCCGCCCAACATCACAGCGTTCATGTACACCGACCCCGCCGGGCGCGCGGATGCACTCAAGAACCAGGCTGATTATTTCCGGGTGACGGGCAACTATCGGCCGGTCGTCCAGGTGATATTGCCCAAGTATCAGGGCGGACAAGTACAGTTCCTGTGCGATGGTCAGCAGATGGCTTTCCCGGGCTACAGCAAGACGGCGGGCTTCTGCCGGCCTGGCAAACCCTCCAGCCCGGGCTTTGGTGTACCCGGCTCGCCAGTACTGACACCGGCGCAATCTGCGGCCCAGGCGGCCCAGGCCGCACAACAGGCGGCCCAGGCGGCGCAACAGGCACAGGCTGCGGCCCAGGCAGCGCAAGCCCTTGCAGCTGCCCAGACAGGGCAATCTTCCGGCCAGCTTCCACAGTCCTCGGGCCGACGCCGCAATCTTCCGGTCAATATCCGCAGGCTTCCGGGCAATCACCTGCGCAGGCTGCTGCTCAGGCCGCCGCCCAGGCGGCAGCCTTCGCCCAGTCTGCCGCCGCTGCCGCCCAGGCGGCGCAAAGTGCTGCCCAGTCGGCCCAGGCGATACAGACAGCTGCGCAGAGTGGCCAGATGACCCAGGCCCAGCAGGCCGCGCTGGCGGCTGCCCAGGCCCAGGCCGCGCAAAGTGCCGTGGCAGCGCAAACCGCTGCAGCCCAGGCCCAGGCGGCCGCGGCTGCAGCGGCGGCGGCGCAGACCGAGGCGGGCTACTGCCGGAAGTACATCGAGAGTGCCACCTGGGTACAACGTGACGAGCCGGGCTACGGACTGATCTGGTCGCTGCAGGTCAAGCCGACGGAGTGCGCACGGCGGATGGGACCTGACCAGACCGACCGCGCGTATCAAGAGCTGTACGAGATGTTCAAGACCGATCCGCGCTGGACCGAGAACATCAATCCAGGCTCCATGCGCAGGCAGTTCGTCTGCCATGTGGTGGGTGTACCCTTCAAGGAGCTCTGGAACATCGAGCCGGCAAGGCCTTACGTTTCCCACCAGGCTTCGCTGAGCCTCCCGTACATCTGTAACCCTTTGCCGTCCGACGCCGGTAAATAAACCGGCCAGCCATGCCCTTGTCGGCACCCGCTGCCGGCAGGGGCATTTCATGGGGCCTCCGATCGGTTTTCCGCCTGACCTGATATTTCTGTCAGTTTCGCCTCCCGGCCGTTGCGCGCAGATTGTGCTTGCGGCGTCGAGTTGTGGCTGTCCAGTCGTTGTTGCGTCGGATCACTTATCAATAGCTCCGGAGACAGGATGATGAACAGACGCATCAATGGATGGGTACTGATAGCGACATTGCCCTTGCTGCTACAGACGACGCTGGCGCTCGCAATGACCCAGGCCGAGCAGGCCGCCATGGCCGCAGCGCAAATGGAGGCCGCGCAAGATGCCGCGAATGCAGCGGCCCAGGCTCAGGCGGCGGCAGCCGCTGCAGCGCAGGCTCAGGGGGCGGCAACTGCCGCAGCGCAGGCGGGTTACTGCCAGAAGTACATCGAGAGTGCCACCTGGGTCCAGCGTGACGAGCCGGGCTACGGGCTGATCTGGTCGCTGCAGGTCAAGCCGACGGAGTGTGCACGCCGCATGGGCCCTGACCAGACCGACCGGGCCTACAGCGAGCTGTACGAGATGTTCAAGAACGATCCGCGCTGGACCGAGCAAATCAATCCAGGCTCCATGCGCAGGCAATTCGTTTGCCATGTGGTGGGTGTACCCTTCAAGGAGTACTGGAACCTCGAGCCGGCACGGCCTTACATTTCCCATGAGGCTTCGCTGCGTTTGCAGTACATGTGCAACCCCCTGCCGTCCGACGCCGGAAAATAGAACGGCCAATCATGCCCCTGTCGGCACCCGCTGCCGGCAGGGGCATTTCCATGGGTGTCGGCGGCGTTTTTTTTCACACCCGGAACTGCCCCAGCACATTCTCCAGATGCGCACTCAGCCGATTCAGCGCACGCCCCGACTCGCTCGAGTGCTGGGCGGCGAGGGTGGTCTCGCGGGACAGCCCTGCGGTTTCGGTGACGCTGCGGTTAATGTCTTCCACCACATGGGATTGCTGCAGGGTAGCGCTGGCGATCGAGGCATTGAGTGCGGTGAGGTTATGCAGCGCCTGGCTGATGGCATCGAGGCTGGCCCCGGCTTCACTGGCTTGCGCGACGGTCTCGCGGGAAACCTGGCTGCTGGCGTCGATGGCCTTGACCGCTGCTTCCGACTGGCCTTGCAGGTGTTCGATCATCGCCTGGATCTCGGCGGTGGACTGCTGGGTGCGCTGGGCCAGCAGGCGCACTTCGTCGGCGACCACGGCGAAGCCGCGTCCCTGTTCCCCGGCCCGGGCCGCCTCGATGGCGGCGTTGAGCGCCAGCAGGTTGGTCTGCTCGGCGATGGAGCGGATCACCTCCAGTACGCTGCCGATCCGCGTGCTCTGCCCGGCCAGGGCCTGGATGACCTGGACCGCTTCGTCGATGGTGGCCGAGAGTTCGTCGATCTTGCGCAGGCTGCCCTGGATACTCTGTTGGCCCTGGCGAGCGCAATCCTGGGCGGCGCTGGTCTCGCCGGAGGCCTGTTCGGCATGCTTGGCGACATCCTGCACCGCATAGCTGACTTCATTGATTGCCGTGGCTACCTGTTCCATCTGCTGCGATTGCTGTTCGCTGCACTGGCGGGTCTGCTCGGCGGTACTGCCGACGGCACCGGCGGAGCCGTCCAGTTCATGGGCGGCCTCGCGCAGGCGGCTGACCACCTGCTGCAGTTGCCCGGTAAAGGCGTTGAAATGCTGGCCGAGGCGGGTGATTTCGTCGTTGCCGTGGGTGTCGAGCCGGCGGGTCAGGTCGGCTTCGCCACTGGCGATGGTGGCCATGGCGTCCTCGGCTTCGCGCAGGGGCCGGACAATGCTGCGGGCAATCATGATCACCAGCAGGGCGAGGATCACTGCAATGCCGATTCCGACCAGCGAGGCGTCGCGTAGTTGGCGGTAGAACTCGGCCTGCATGTCGTCGATATAGATGCCCGAGCCGATGACCCAGCCCCAGGGCTGGAACAGCTGGATATAGGAGGTTTTTTCCACCGGCTCGCTGGCGCCGGGCTTGGGCCAGCGGTAATCGATGCTGCCGGCGCCCTTGGCCTTGGCCAGCGCTACCATCTCGTTGAACAGGGCGAAGCCGTCCGGATCGCGAATCGCCGACAGGTCCTGGCCCTCGAGCTTCGGATTGGTCGGGTGCATGATCATCCTGGGGCCCAGGTCATTGATCCAGAAGTAGTCGTTCTGGTCGTAGCGCAACCCGCGCACGGCATTCATGGCCTGTTGCTGGGCAGCTTCGCGGCTGAGGGTACCGGCGCTTTCCAGGCCTTGGTAATAGGCCAGGATACCGGCGGCAGTTTCCACCACATGGCGGGTTTTCTCGGCCTTGGCCTTGTACAGGTCGGTGTGGATCTGGTTGAGCATGAGCAAGCCGAGGGTCACCAGCATCGCTACGGCCAGCACCAGGATGAGCCACAGGCGCCGGCTGATCGACATACCGCGTAAAGTCTTCATAAAAGTGGCCTCGAGTTCTTGTTATTGTCACGAGCATCCAAGCACGCTTTGCCGCTTCTACCTACTCGACCAATGGATAAGTCGTTGATTCGGCAGGCTCCGTTGCGTACGACCGGGCAGCGTTTGTCCGACGGGTCTGATAGGATCTCGGCCTTTGCGGGCCAAAACTGAAGGGTACGCCGGCTTTTTTCTGCGGCGCTCAGCGAGTCTGGGTCTCTAAACCAAGCAACGAATACTACAAAGGGGCATGCCGCGAGCATCGCCTCACGGGGAATGATGGATTTTTGGACCGCCATGCAGGCAGTGATTCTCGGCATCGTCGAGGGACTTACAGAGTTTGGGTATCCGGAATTTCTGGTTGATAAAATGCCAAAGATGTAAAGAAGAAAATCTTTCTCAGCGGATTATCTGATTGATCCTCTTCAGCCTACTCTACTGCCAATTTTCTGTTTCCACCTTCGCCTGAGTCTTCATAGCGATGCTGACTAGGGAGGACAGCGAGAGCTGGGCAAGCGTCAAAGCGGTTCTGGTTCATGCGCAATCCGGACACCTGCACAACATTCCTCTTGTAAGAAACCGATCAAATTCTCTAGGTGCCCATACTCGGGTATACAGACAATCGTGCGGCTATGTTTCTCCTGCCGGATCAGCCCTACCTTGGCCATGCGCGCAAGGTGATGTGATAGCGTCGAAGCAGGAATACCCAGCCCCTTCTGGATATCTCCGACCGAAGCCCCATCATGGCCAGCTTTGACCAGAAAGCGGAACACGGACAGTCGGTGACTATTCCCTAGCTCAGCTAAGCTGGCTGCAACCTTTTCGTGATCCATAGCACGCCCCAATAATTCGATGTTTCTAGAATTATAGTTGACAGGTCGGATAAACGCAAGTAGGCTGCGTACATCATTTCGACAATACTAGAAATATAGGAGTAATATTGAATGTCATCTCAACTCCAAGACGCTCTAGGCATGTTCGCCTTTCTCGCTATCGAGCTATCGGTTTTATTCATTGGCATTAGCTTGCTGGTCGGAGTTCTTCAACGTCACATCCCACCATCCAAGGTGGAAGCGTTACTGACTTCCAGTGGGAAGCGAGGCTATTTTCTTGCTGCTGGTTTAGGAGCTATAACGCCCTTCTGTAGTTGCTCGACTATCCCCATGTTGAAAGGGTTGATTCGGGCACGGGCCGGTTTTGGGCCGATGATGGTGTTTCTTTTCTCATCTCCGTTGCTGAATCCTATCGTCGTCGGCCTGCTGGTTGCCACGTTTGGATGGACACTTACTGCTATCTATGTGCTCGCCGCTTTGGTGGTCGCGGTAGGTGCCGGATGGCTGCTTCACACGCTTGGCTTCGAGCGTTATGTGCGCCGGACGGCGACACAAGAGAGCAGTGGATGTAGTTCATCAGCAAGCCCGTGCAGTGCTACATCGACCGCATCGAGTTGCGGCACCAACAGCTGCGACACCACTCCGAAGACGGCTTCTTGCGGGGCTGATAGGAAGACAACAGTCTCTACGTCTAGCGAATGCTGTGACAGTCAACCCACTGTCACGGTTAAGAAAGAAGGGAAGTACAGTGGTGTGTGGCGGGAAGCTTGGTCGGACTTTATCGATGTGTTGCCTTACCTGCTCATCGGTATTGCGATTGGCAGCGTGATCTATGGTTTCATGCCCACTGACTTATTGGAGCAGTATGCAGGCCCAGATAATCCCTTTGCCATTCCAGTTGCCGCTGTCATCGGCGTGCCGTTGTATATTCGCGCTGAAGCCGTCATACCTCTGGCAGCGGCTCTGATGGCCAAAGGCGTGGGTGCCGGGACGGTGCTAGCGTTGATCATCGGCAGTGCCGGAGCCAGCCTGACTGAGCTCATTCTGTTGCGCTCTTTGTTCACGCTGAAGCTTTTAGCGGCGTTTTTAGCAGTCATTTTTGCTATGGCGATGATTGCCGGTTACGCCACCTACCTGTTTTTCTGATCAAGGCGGGAGATGATTAATTCGTTAAGCCTTCCTGGGTACCAGTTGGTGGATTCTGATGAGCAGAATGAAGACATACATTTTCGGCTTGAAGCACCTACACCAGTAGCCTGCGAGGGGTGCGGCGTGCAGGGTGAGTTCGTGCGGTTCGGCAAGCGTGACGTTCCCTATCGTGATCTGCCCATCCACGGCAAGCGGGTCACTCTCTGGGTGGTCCGCCGCCGATACACCTGCCGGGCCTGCAAGACAACATTCAGGCCCCAGCTACCGGAGATGGTGGACGGATTCCGTATGACACTGCGGCTGCATGAGTACGTGGAGAAGGAATCCTTCAACCACCCCTACACCTTTGTGGCGGCACAGACCGGCCTGGACGAGAAGACGGTGCGCGACATCTTCAACGCCCGCGCCGAGTTCCTGGGGCGCTGGCACCGCTTCGAGACGCCCCGCATCCTGGGCATTGACGAGCTATACCTGAACAAGCGCTACCGCTGCATTCTGACCAACATTGAGGAGCGAACCCTGCTCGACCTGCTGGCCACCCGCCGCCAGGACGTGGTGACCAACTACCTGATGAAGCTGAAAGACCGGCAGAAGGTCGAGATCGTCAGCATGGACATGTGGAACCCCTACCGGGCAGCGGTCAAGGCTGTGCTGCCCCAGGCCCGTATCGTGGTCGATAAGTTCCATGTGGTGCGCATGGCCAACGATGCCCTAGAGAGAGTGCGCAAGGGCCTCAGAAAGGAGCTGAAACCGTCCCAGAGCCGGACTCTCAAGGGAGACCGGAAAATCCTGCTGAAACGCGCTCACGAAGTCTCAGACCGGGAGCGCCTCATCATGGAGACCTGGACAGGCGCGTTCCCGCAACTGCTGGCCGCCTACGAGCACAAGGAGCGCTTCTACGGCATCTGGGACGCCACCACACGGCTCCAGGCAGAAGCCGCCCTGGACGAGTGGATAGCCACCATCCCGAAGGGCCAAAAGGAAGTCTGGAGCGATCTGGTCAGGGCAGTGGGAAACTGGCGCGAAGAGACCATGACCTACTTCGAGACGGACATGCCCGTCACCAACGCTTACACGGAGTCCATCAACCGACTGGCCAAGGACAAGAACCGTGAAGGGCGCGGTTACTCCTTCGAGGTGATGCGGGCACGAATGCTCTACACCACGAAGCACAAGAAGAAGGCACCGACTGCGAAGGTCTCTCCTTTCTACAAGAAAACCATCGGTTACGGACTGCCGGACTTCGCAGAGGAACTCAACTACGGAGTCGATCTATCAACCATCTGATAATGGTATCAGGTTGGTGGGGTAAAGGTGCCCCATCAACCATTAAATCCGTATACCCCAGAGTTTTTGCCGATCTCCAGCACCGGCCACCAGATCGTCGTGGCCGACCTGATCGACTTCGGTGGTGAACGGGCGATGGCCTTCAACATCATCATCCAGCTCGGGGCGATCCTGGCAGTGGTATGGGAATTCCGGCGCAAGATACTCGACGTGGTGGTTGGCTTGCCGAGGCAGCGCCAGGCCCAGCGCTTTACCGCCAACCTGCTGATCGCCTTCTTCCCGGCGGTGATCCTCGGCGTCGCCTTTGCCGATTTGATCCACCATTACCTGTTCAACCCGATCACCGTGGCCGTGGCACTGGTGGTGGGCGGGGTAATCATGCTCTGGGCCGAGCGCCGCGAGCATGTGATCCGCGTCCAGGAAGTCGACGACATGCGCTGGACCGACGCCCTGAAGATCGGCTGCGCTCAGTGCCTGGCGATGATTCCGGGAACCTCCCGTTCCGGCTCGACCATCATCGGCGGCCTGCTGTTCGGCTTGTCGCGCAAGGCCGCCACCGAGTTCTCGTTCTTCCTGGCCATGCCAACCATGGTCGGCGCCGCAGTGTATTCGGGCTACAAATACCGGCACCTGTTCCAGCCGGATGATTTCATGGTCTTCGCCATCGGTTTCGTGGTCTCGTTCATCTTCGCCATGATCGCCGTGCGCGGCCTGCTCAAATTCATCGCCAGCCACAGTTACGCGGCGTTCGCCTGGTATCGCATCGGCTTTGGCCTGCTGATCCTGGCGACCTGGGTATTCGGCTGGGTCGATTGGTCGGTGGCCCAGGGGTGATGCGCTACCCGCGCCTGAAACTGGTCGCCTTCGTGATGCTCTGCCTGCTACCCGTGGGCGGAGCACTCAAGGTTGGGCTGGCCGGGCAGTTCTGGCTGCCGGCGCTGGTCTACCTGCTGGCGAGCCTGGTGTGTGCTGGGCTCTATTGGCACGACAAGCGCCAGGCACTGGCGCAGGGGCAGCGGATTCCGGAGAAGGTGCTGCATCTGCTTGAGTTTCTCGGCGGATGGCCAGGGGCGCTGGTCGGGCAGCAGGCCTGGCGGCACAAGACGCGCAAGCTTTCCTACCAGTTGGTGTTCTGGATGATTGTGCTGATCCACCAGGCCATTTGGGTGGACTGGCTGTTTCTCGGGCAGTGGAAGCACATTTTCTGAGCCGGGGCGACGCAAGCCACGCTCCTACAGGTCCCGGGTAAGCCCTGCCCGCAGCGCCTTCGGCAGTTTGCTCACTACCAACTGGTGCGAGCGAGTCAACAGATCCTCCAGTGCTTCCCTTCCCAAGGCATAAGGCCAGGCCACACTGATCCAGTGCGCCCGCGCCAGATACGGCGCCGGCCTGACCCCAGGCATGTCCACGTAACCCACGAACAGGTCCTTGTCGACCTTGAAGGACAATCCCGCTCCCGCCAGGTCCATCACCGCGAACATCTTGTTGCCGGCGACGGAGAACACCCGTACACCGCCCCATTTGTAGTCTTCCCGGGCACCTGGCAAGCCCAGGCAGAAGGCTGCTACCTGTTCTTCGTTCAATAGCCGCTCAGACATACCGCTCTCCACATTCCTCGAAGGACGCCACCAGATGGTCGATCCAGGCTCGCACCGCTGGCAGCACACCGCGTCGATGAGGGTAGACCGCCTGCAGGAACCCGCTGGGCATCGACCAGTCCGGCAGCAGATTGACCAGTTCGCCCCGGGCCAGCTCTTGTTCGCAGTGCAACAGGGGCAGGGCGGTGAAACCAAGGCCGGCCAGGGCGGCGGCCTTGCGTACGACGAAATCGTCGATGGCCAGGCGCGCTTCCAGGGCCAGTTCTTCGCGCTTGCCGTTACCGTCGAGCAGGCGCAGGTGCACCAGGCGATCGGCCTCCACTGCCCCCAGGACTGGAAGCCCGGCCAACTCGGACGGGTGCCCGAGCGGGTGCGCGCGGGCGAAATCCGGCGACGCCACCAGTTGCATCTGTGCCCGGTTGAGGCGGCGGGTGACCAGGGCGGGGTCTTCATCCCCGACATCACGCACGCGCAGCGCAACGTCGATGCCCTCGTTGATCAGGTCGACACGACGATTGACCAGGACCATCTCCAGTTGCACCTGCGGATACAAGGCCAGAAAGCGCGTGATGACTTCCGGCAGGAAGGCATGGGCCAGGCCGACCGGGCTCGATACCCGCAAGCGTCCACGAGGTTCGCTGGTCATGCTGGCCACCGCCTCGTCGGCCATTTCGGCCTCAAGCAGCATGGCCTGGCAGTGCCGCAGGTAGCGCTCGCCCACGGCAGTCAGCTTGAGCTGGCGGGTGGTGCGTTGCAGTAGTCGGGTGCCGAGGCGCTCTTCCAGCTCGGCGATGCGCCGCGACAGGCGCGACTTGGGAATGCCCAACTGGCGTCCGGCGGCGGCGAAGCCACCGGCTTCGACAACGCGGGCGAAGTAGAACAGGTCATTGAGGTCTTGCATGATTGTTCCATTGGTGGGACGAACTGGCGCGAATTCGCCATCTTATCACTCATTGATCATGCCGGTAGGATTCACTCCATCGTCACCGCTGACCCGCGGTCCTCACATCAGGGAGAATCCCATGAAGCTCTTGCATATCGATTCCAGCATCCTCGGCGACAACTCGGCTTCGCGCCAGCTGAGCCAGCAAGTGATCCAGGCCTGGCAGGCCGCCGAGCCGGGTGTCGAGGTGATCTACCGCGACCTCGCTGCCGACGCCATCAGCCACTTCTCTTCGGCAACCCTGCTGGCCGCCGGTACCCCGGAAGAAGCCCGTGACGCCGCCCTGGCCCATGAAGCCAAGCTGAGCGCCGATACCCTGCAGGAGTTCCTGGATGCCGACGCCGTGGTGATCGGTGCGCCGATGTACAACTTCAGCATCCCCAGCCAGCTGAAAGCCTGGATCGACCGCATCGCCGTCGCCGGCAAGACCTTCCGCTATACCGAAGCCGGCCCTGAAGGCCTGTGCGGTAACAAAAAGGTGATCGTGGTGTCCACTGCCGGTGGCCTGCATGTTGGCCAGCCTACCGGTGTCGGCCATGAAGAATTCCTCAAGGTGCTCCTCGGCTTCATCGGCATCACCGATGTCGAGTTCGTCCGCGCCCACGGCCTGGCCTATGGCGAGGAGCCGCGCAACAGCGCAATCCAGGCGGCCCAGGCACAGATTGCCAACGAGCTGTTCGCTGCCGCCTGATCCTGCTGTCAGGAGTTTCATCCAGCTTTCATACGCTGCGTTTTGGCCCGCTCTATGCTTGGCATGGAGCGGGCCATCGCCGTTTGGGTCAAGGTGAAACGAAAATGCAGGTTCTGCGGACGTTGCTGGTGCTTTCGCTGCTTGGGTGCAGCCTGCTGGTGCAGGCCGAACCGGCGCAGCACTGGAGCGTCGGCCTGCATCGCATGACGGTGCCCGACCCACTGGACGGCCAGCCGATGCAGGTGCTGGCGTTCTATCCCTCCAGCGGCCAGCCCCATGTACGGCGTATCGATGGCTATCGGCTCAACGTAGCGGCCGAGGGGCCGGTGGTGATGGGGCGCTTCCCGCTGCTGGCGCTGTCCCATGGCAATACCGGCACGCCCATGGCCCTGCACGACCTGGCCAGTGCCCTGGCGCGGCGCGGCTTCGTGGTGGTCGCTGCCGTGCATCCCGGCGATAACAACAAGGACCACAGCCGTCTCGGCACCTTGAGCAATCTCTATGGCCGTCCTTTGCAGATCAGCGCGGCGATCACTGCCGCCCTCGACGATCCACTGCTGGCTTCCGAGGTCAGCCCCGACCAGGTGGGCATGATCGGCTATTCGGCCGGCGCCGAGACCGCCTTGATCCTTTCCGGAGCACGCCCCGACCTGCAGCGGCTGCGGCGGTACTGCCAGGAGCGTCCGCAGGATGCCGACGCCTGCACCCGGCAGGGTGAGCTGATCGCCGATCGCGACGACCTGCTCCCCGAAGCCGACCCGCGGATTCGCGCATTGCTGTTGATGGCCCCGCTGAGCCTGAGCTTCGGGCGCCAGGCGCTGGCGGACGTCAAGGTGCCTTCGCTGATCTACAGTGGCGATCATGACCAGTTGCTGGCGGTGGACAAGAACGCCGAGGCCCTGGCGCGCAAGCTGCCGGTGACGCCCAACTACCGCCGCCTGGAAGGCGCCGGGCATTTCGTCTTCATGTCACCTTGCGATGAGGTGCAGCGGGCGCGGATGCCCGCCCTTTGCACCGATGCCGAAGGTGTCGATCGCCTTGGCATCCATCTGTCGCTGCAGTCGGAGGCCTCGCACTTCTTCAACAAGGCCTTGGGCGTTTCCGCTCGCGCCGGCCTACATACCGCCGGTAACTGAGCGGCGCAACAGCAGCGTCACCAGCGCCACGCCGAACAGCGAGAGCAGCGCCGCCACGCAGAAGATCCAGGCATAGCCCAAATGGGCGGCGACGAATCCCATCACCGGCCCGGCGATCGCCAGGGCCAGGTCGAAGAACACTGCGTAGGCGCCAAGCCCGGCGCCGCGACTGGTGGTCGGCACTTGCCGGATCGCCTCTACCCCTAAGGCCGGATACACCAGCGACAGGCCGAAGCCGGTCAGGCCGGCGCCAACCAGAGCCAGCACCGGCGAGGGGGCCAGCCAGAGCAGCGCAAGGCCCAGGGTCTCGACGGTCATGCAGGCGATAGCCACGCGGTAGCCGCCCCATTGGTTAACCGCGTTGACGAACAGCAACCGCGCGCAGATGAAGCACACGCCAAATGCGCTCAGGCACCAGGCCGCGCCGCTCCAGCCGCGTTCCAGATAGAAGAGGGTGACGAAGGTAGTCAGGGTGCCGTAGCCGATCGACGCCAGGGTCAGGGCCAGGCCGCACGGTGCGACACGGCCGAAGGCGGCCCAGAACGGCAGGCGCTCGCCACGCACGACCGGCAGCGAAGGCTGGCTGCGGATCACCAGCAAGGCGATCAGGGCCAGCACGGTCAATGCCAGGCCGATGCTCCAGAAACCGCTCTCGCCGGCGAGGAACACCCCGACCGGTGCGCCGATGGCAATGGCACCGTAGGAGGCGATGCCGTTCCAGCTGATCACCCGTGCCGTGTGCTCGGCGCCGACCTGGCCGATGCCCCAGCTCAGGGTGCCGACGCCGATCAACCCCTGAGCCACCCCCAGCAGCACCCGACCCACCAGCAACAGCATCAGGCTCACCAGCGGCAGGCTGAGCACCAGTGCCGAAGCCCAGGTCAGCAGGCCGGCCAGGGCAATGCCGATCAGGCCGTAGGCGATGGACCGCCGCGTCCCCAGGCTGTCCGCCAGGCGCCCGGCCATGGGCCGGCTGAGCAGGGTGGACAGGTATTGAATACCGATGACCAGCCCGGCTACCACGGCGCTGTAGCCGAGCACATCGTGGACATGGCCGGGCAATACCGCGATCGGCAGGCCGATGCAGATAAAGGCTATGAAGGTGTAGAAGACGATCGAGAGAATGCGCAGGGTGATGGACAGCGACGAGGGCGAAGCGGAGGGTGCGGCAGGCATGGGGTTTCGTTCGCAGGCAAGCGGTTGAAGTCTTGCATCATGGCTGCGTGCGGAAATAAAAGAAAGCAGGCTAACGAATTAATCGATCAGTTGTTGCTCTAGTCCCGGCATGTGGGACTGGGCGTTGGGGCCGCAAAGCGGCCCCATTGGTTTATCAGACCACGACGCCCTGGCTGCGCAGGTAGTCGTCGTAGGTGCCACTGAAGTCCACCACACCATCCGGGCTCAGCTCGATGATGCGGGTGGCGAGCGACGACACGAACTCGCGGTCGTGGCTGACGAAGATCAGCGTGCCCGGGTAGTTTTCCAGGGCCAGGTTGAGCGCCTCGATGGATTCCATGTCCAGGTGGTTGGTCGGTTCGTCCATCACCAGCACGTTGGGCTTTTGCAGGATCAGCTTGCCGAACAGCATGCGGCCTTGCTCACCACCGGAAATCACCTTCACCGACTTGAGGATCTCGTCGTTGGAGAACAGCATGCGCCCGAGGGTACCGCGGATCACCTGTTCGCCCTGGGTCCACTGGCCCATCCAGTCGAACAGGCTGACGTCGTCCTCGAAGTCGTGGGCGTGGTCCTGGGCGTAGTAGCCGACTTCGGCACTTTCGGTCCATTTCACGCTGCCGGCGTCCGGCGCCATTTCGCCTACCAGCATGCGCAGCAGGGTGGTCTTGCCGATACCGTTCGGGCCGATTACCGCAACGCGCTCGCCGGCTTCGACGGTAAAGCTGAAGTTCTTGAACAGTTGCTTGTCTTCGAAGCCCTTGGAGACTTTCTCCAGGGTCACGGCCTGGCGGTGCAGCTTCTTGGTCTGTTCGAAGCGGATGAACGGGCTGACCCGGCTCGACGGTTTGACCTCGGCCAGCTGGATCTTGTCGATCTGCTTGGCACGGGACGTGGCCTGCTTGGCTTTCGAGGCGTTGGCCGAGAACCGGCTGACGAAGGTCTGCAGTTCGGCGATCTGCGCCTTTTTCTTGGCGTTGTCGGCCAGCAACTGCTCGCGGGACTGGGTCGCGGCGGTCATGTACTCGTCGTAGTTGCCCGGGAACAGGCGCAGCTCGCCATAGTCCAGGTCGGCCATGTGGGTGCAGACCGAGTTGAGGAAGTGACGGTCGTGGGAAATGATGATCATGGTGCTGTTGCGCGCCGTGAGGATGTTTTCCAGCCAGCGGATGGTGTTGATATCCAGGTGGTTGGTCGGCTCGTCGAGCAGCAGTACTTCAGGATCGGAGAACAGCGCCTGGGCCAGCAGCACACGGAGTTTCCAGCCGGGTGCGACTTCGCTCATCGGTCCGAAATGCTGTTCCAGCGGGATACCCAGGCCCAGCAGCAGCTCACCGGCGCGGGATTCGGCGGTGTAGCCGTCCATCTCGGCGAACTCGGTTTCCAGCTCGGCGACGGCCATGCCGTCTTCCTCGGTCATCTCCGGCAGCGAATAGATGCGGTCGCGCTCGGCCTTGACCTTCCACAGCTCTTCGTGGCCCATGATCACGGTGTCGATCACGGTGAACTGCTCGTAGGCGAACTGGTCCTGGCGCAGCTTGCCGAGCCGGGTGTTGGGTTCGAGCATGACCTGGCCAGCGCTTGGCTCCAGATCGCCGCCGAGGATCTTCATGAAGGTGGACTTGCCGCAGCCGTTGGCGCCGATCAGGCCGTAGCGATTGCCGTTGTTGAACTTGACGGAAACGTTCTCGAACAGCGGTTTGGCGCCAAACTGCATGGTGATGTTAGCTGTTGAAATCAAGGGTATTACCTATCAATAACTTAAGTGGTTTCTTCGCAGCTACGGACCAATTTCGGACCAATTTGGAGCTTTTGCAGCTCCTGCCAGTCGTTGGACGAGTTAATCCAGCGTGCATAGGTCGATAAAAGCATCTGCACGCTATGCCCGAGCTGTTGGGCGATGAATGCGGGGTTAAGGCCAGACATTAAGCATATTGTCGCATAGGTGTGACGGCAGTTGTATGGCGGCCGGCGACGGATACCCAGCTCATTCAGCACAGGAACCCATTGCTTGTGCAGGTCGGACGTCTGCTTGACGTACTCGCTGCTCTTTGACGGCGGGAATACGTACGGCATTTCGGTCACTTTTCCCTTCCTATCCTTGCGCCGCTCGGCGTATTGCTTTGCATACTCGATAGCGTGCAGCGCGCGGTCGTTCAGCAGTACGAACCGATCCTTTCCTGTTTTCGTCCTTTCCTCCACCAAGCCCTGGGCGACGGTCCTCTTCACGTGAACGGTCTTCTTTTCGAGATCGACAGCGTCCCACCTTACCGCGAGCGCCTCCGAGAGGCGCAGGCCGGAGAAAAACACGAACTCGAAAAAAGCGGCATAGATGAGGCTTGGCCAGTGCTTGTGTTGGTACAGCCTGGCGATGATGGCGTTGGCTTCATCCAGGGTAAAGGGATCGATTTCCTTCTTCGACCGCTTTGGCAGGTCGAGAATGGCAGCCGGATTCTTTGGAATCAGCCCCTCACGAACCGCCCCCTCCAGAATCGTGGAGAGACGAGTGATCGCGTTTCGCTTCACATTCGGTGATGACCACGAGATGGCGGCGATAATCCGCCTCAGCAGAGTTGTTGTGATCAGATCGATCCGAACCATGGCCAAGTGCGGCATCCAGTAGAGGTTGAGCGCGCTTTTGTAGTTGAGGCGAGTGCCGGCGGTTATCTCGCGGCTATCCAGCCAGAGCTGGGCATACTCGCCAAACATGGGCGTTCCGCCAGCGACAGCGGTGGAGCTCGGGAAAAGCTCCGCATATTTGTCATGATCGAGAAGGCCCAGCTTGATCAGGCTGTTTACTTTATCGCGAAGCTGGGATGCAGCTTTGATCCCTTTCTGTGTCGCGGGGTAGGGAAGGGTTTCGCTTCTACGAGAACCTTCCCAGGTGAAGCGAATTCTGAGCGATCCGTAATGGACGTCGATTCCCGGGGGTAGATCCAGAGGCTTTCCAGCCATTCGTCATATCTCCGTTTGCTGTAGATGATTCGGCGGCCATGTCGCATCCAGACGCCTTCAGGGATCGCCCCACGCTGGCGTCGGCCCTCGAGGGCTCGCTTGGTGCAGCCGAGAAGATCGGCCATGCGCTGTTCGGTGACCTTGTCGACGTCACCGGTGCTTTCGGTTTCCATGGGATGGTCTCCACGCCGCCGGTGGCGGCAGTTGGTGGTCAGGCCTCGCCTTCGATGATCGAATCCTCAATCGACTGTTTGATTGGATCGTGGCCACCCATGTACACCTGGCACATAGCGCTGTCTTGACGGCACACCACGTCATCATTGGCCTCTTCGTCTTCGCTCAGGACCGAGAGGGCTTCCTGCCGAATCTGCTCGATGGTCAGACCCTCTGGCACTTCGTGTACGGACTTCACGATGGTGGTGATCGTGATGATTGGCATGGCAATAGCTCTCCATGCCCGCGCATGTCGGCGGGCTCATGTGTTAAAAAAGAGGGAATGAACAGGAGGATCGATATGGGCAAGACAGCCAAACCGTTTTACTTCGCCGCCGTGCCGCTCATTGTGATTGGCGCTGCGTTCGCCGCCGTTGGAGCGTCAGGCCAGGCTGCGTTCGGATACACGTCGGTCGGCCTCCTGGTGCCGGGCCTCGTGCTGTTGGTCACTGGGTATCGCCGGCGGGCTTGAGTTGTAAGGGGAGGGGTTAGGCTCGCGCTTCGAACAGTTCGATCTGCGAGGCCTGGGTGTCGCGAATGCTGATGGCCTCGGCGATGCGCTGCTGCGCGGTACCGAAGTGGATCTCGTCTTGCTCGATGCCACCGCTGGCGCTGGATGGGTGTAGAGCGGGCCAAGTTTGGCCGCTTCTTCCAGGCATCCCTTCCAGCCATCTGCGTAACCCTGGTCCCAGTCGTGGCTCATGCCCAGCTTGGCTATGCAGGCAGGAAGTGTAACGGGATCGCCCTGGTGCAGCTCTGGCTTATCCAGCAGCTCTTGCAGCCTAACAGTCAGGCCCTTCAGGTCGTGGTCGTACAGAGCGCTGTTGATTTCTTCCGCCAGGTCGCGCGGCACGCTGACCATTTCGGTGCTGGATCGGTTTTCTGTGGGCATGGGGATACCTGTAGTGGCGTTAAGCCATTTGTTGGGCTAGGGTGGGCCGCTGAATCGTTAACCAAACATGGAGCTGTTGATGACCAAGAAGAAAAAGTCTGCGGCACTTACGCCGTCTGTTCGTGCGGGGAATGCTGCAGCCCACGGAGAACTGGCGAATGAATCCGTTCATGTTTTCGTGGATGACCAGAATCTATTCTGGGGACTGCTGAACGCAGGGAAGAGCCGGGGTTACCGGATCGATTTTGGAAGGCTGCTACTGGCTGCAGCTAAGGACGCCAATGGGAAAACCAGATACGTGAAAAGCGCTTACATCGCTGGCGTCATTCCTGACGACGACAGTTTCTGGACGGTCGCCGAGAAACAGGGTTTCAAGGTAATGCGCGGTTATCTCAGCGGAAGCCCCGGTTCACAGCGTTCCAAGCAAGACGACGCTTACCTCGTTACCGAGATTACCTCGACGCTGTATGAGCAAGAGGGGCCGTCAACTATCGTTTTGGTCGCTGGGGACGCTGACTACGTTCCTCCTCTGATCAAGGCTGGCCAGAAGGGTTGGAGGACTGAGGTAGCATTCATCGATAGAGGCCTGTCCTCCGCTCTTGATGCAGTTGCTCATGAGTTCAGGACCATGAACTCGTCGTCGATCGAACTGCTACCCAAAAAATGATGCTGCTCTAATCGCCGCAGAAGCAGCCAATGTCCTCCGCCAGGTAGTCGAAATCGAAATCCGTCTGCCTGGCGCGCTGGTCCGCTGACCACGCCAGCGCTCGGTAGTTGGGCCGATCCTGCCGGAACACCTGGCCGAACCGCTCTTCGGTTCCAGACCACCAGATAACACTGGACGGGTCTTCCTGAATGGTCCTGATCAGCTTGGCCTCGTTCTTCTTCCAGCACAGGTCGCAGTTGCCGTAGTCCGAATCCATGCCCAGGTCGAAAGGCTGCTCCGCCCAGAAGGCGGCCACGTCCTCTTTGATGATGCCAGCGACGTAGGACGGGCAGACGCTGTCCCATCGGGCATTGCCGCGCTCGTTGGCGGTCATCATCCGGCTGTAGCGGCGAGGCTCGTCGTATCGAATGCCGACGATACAGTCCCACTCGTCGTAGCCCAGGGCTCGCATGTGCTTCTCACCGATCTTCACCTTCAGGTAGGCGGTGCACATGTTGTTGCTAAAGTTCGGCAGCACCGCCGGCAGATTCTTCTCCGCCTTCCGGTAGGCCTCGTAGTACTCGAGCATCATCGTGAAGGGTTCGCCGTTGCGGCTGGCCGTCTCGAAGTCGACGATCTTGTACCAGGGCGCTTCGTCCGGCTGGCCGTAAACCCGGCACCACTCCATCCAGACGATGTTGACGCCCCAGTGCTTAGCCATGGCGTCGATAAAGACCAGCGTCTCCTCGCGCTCCTTGCCGGTGTTCTGGAAGAAGGCATGCGCATCTTTCGGGAGCTTGCCGCCGTGGGCCTCAAGGATTTTCCAGAGCATGTGCCCGCTGGTGCGACCACCACTGACGCCGATCTGTGCCGGTCCGGTGAGTAGGTATGGATTCATAGAGCCTCGCAGGCATTGAAGGTTGCGAGAAAATCTGGCTAGATACAATGGACTCACCACACATCCCTCGGTGAGTCCTCATGTACTTTCTCCAGATCCTCAAGATTTTTGTCCTCGTCGCCAGATTGGCGAATGAGCTCGTTCGGCTATTCGATCGCTTCAGCCCACTGCCATGATCTGGATAGGTTGCAGTCGGCAGTCCTGCGCATCGGCAGAACGTTGCAGACCATCGAACATTATCGCCAGCGCATCGTTCACTCCTGACTAATCACTAACCTGATGGAGGGATCGATGAAGCGTGTACTCGAAGAAGTTTTAATTCAGGCCCTTGCTCAAGGCATGGTCGACTTCATTGGTTGGCTCTGCGCTTTGGTGAGGACTGCGCTATGCAGCTGATGCAATCCGGGTTGGGATGAGCCATGGATTGTTGGCGTGGGATAGAGCAGCCATTGGCGGCGGACTCACGCTGTTACCGCACATGTGCACTTGTTCGGTTACCGTGAACGGCTTTCCATCTGCACCCTTGTCGATCTTGTAGGTAGCGGGGAATCCCTGGGCACGGTAGAGCTCGTGGGGCTTCAGCATGCGCAGGGTGATATCGACGATGACGTAGGGCGTACCCTTCACGTAGACGGTGACCAGGGCCAGACGATCTTTCGTCGTGATTGTCGGAAGCGGTTCACCCACTGGCTGCGCGTGGCTGGCGCCGTAGTAGCTGACAAGGAATGCAGCCACACGCAGGGCACCTTCTTCGTGCTCCGGCGACAGCTTGTACTCGACTACTCCGTGATGTTGGCCTCTTGCACTGACGGTACGGAGAGGATCCTCGACCGAGCGCCCGTCGCAGTTGCCGCGTAGGTGGAGCAGCGAGGCAATTGCCAGGCGCTGCTGGCTGCCACTGTTGGTGACCGTGCTCATCGGCTCGTCGGCGCCCTTGGCTGGCGTGGTGTTGAACCCGCCGTTGGCCTGCTCAATGAACGCGGTGCTGATGCCCATCGCGTGGGCCGCACCCGCCGGCCGCTTGTAGTTGCCGCCACTGGTGATGGTTGGGGTCGGCTCATCGATGGGCGCGCCAGCACTATCGAAGCGGAACTTGACCAGGTGGGCTGCTGCCAGCGCCCGATGGTTCTGGGCCATCAGCGTGCCGACGGGTTGATCCGCAGCGGTGGGCTTTCCTGAGTACGACAAGCCGCCGGCGCCAACCAGAACAGGGCTGGCGACCATGAGCTCCCCGCGGTTGGCAGCGGTTACCGTGGGCAGTGGCTCAGTTGGATCGTTGACCCGGTCGGCACCCTGGTGGGTCGCCGACAAGATGACGGCGCTTGTCAGCGCGTGCTTCACCCCGCCGGCGACGACGGTGCCGAGCGGCTGATCAAGGCCGGGCGCTCGAGGTTGCTGGCCGTCGCGCTCGCCATACCCGGTTTGCACCAGTGTTGGGCTGGCGACGGCGAATGAACCGCCGCGAGGCCAAGACGTCACCGTGCGCAGCGGGTCGTTGATGTCCTGAGCCGCCTCCCTGGACCAGTTCGCAATTGGCACGATGAAAGGGTTCGGATTGTCCAGTACGAACTTCTGCATGCCCTTGGCGACCCGTCGCATTGTGGCGTCGGCCAGCGGCTTGGACCGTCCGAATATGCTCTTGCTTGGCAAGGACCAGTCGATGCACTCGGCTGCAGTGCGCCACTTCTGCTGGCCCTTCTTCGGATTCTTGGCGTGGGTAGGCTCCGGCCAGACGATTGGCTGGCCATCACACCGAGCGATCATGAACAGGCGTTCCCGGCTGGTCGGAGCGCCGAAGTCGCAGGCCTTGATCACGCGCCATTCCACCTGGTAACCCAGGCCTTCCAGGAGTGCCACGAATCGTTTCCAGGTCGTGCCCTTGCGCTTTGGGTCTGGCACGAGGAACTGGTTCGACACGGGCACCTGTTCGCCGGGCTCGGCCACGCGGTTGATCTTGCTCTTGGGCTTTGTCGGGTGTGGGACCAAGTCCAAGGTGACGACCCGGCCAGTTGCTTTATCGCGCTTGGCGATCAGCGGGCCCCACTGCAGGATCTGCTTCACGTTCTCCAGGCTGATCACCCTGGGCTGCTTCTTCCCGGCCCACTTCAGGCCGATCCACGACAGGTTCCGGATCTCACGCTTGCGCGGTTGCCCGCCGGCGGCCTGGCTGTGATGCGTGCAGTCGGGGCTCATGTGGAACCAGCCGACGCGGCGCCCCTGGCACTCTTCGTCCGGGTCACCCTCGAACACGTCGGTGGTGAAGTGGCGAGCGTGCGGATGGTTGGCGGTGTGCATGCTGATCGCCGCCGGGCTGTGGTTCTTGGCCACGTCCACCGGACGGCCCAGGCCCATCTCCAGGCCGGTCCCGGCGCCGCCGCCACCGCAGAAGAAGTCAACGACTATCTCGTCATCCTGTGGATCCAGGCCGAGGCCGTACTGGGTCTTGAAGTCGAACGGATTCTTTTTCTGGAATGCAGACATGGGCGGTCCTCGCCTGGGCGGCGTGATTCGTTATCGTTTGAGAGGGGAAGGCGCTGGCGGGCAGCGCTTGGAAAAAACCCAAGAGGAAATGGCGACGGCCAACTGGAATCCTTGATGTGACACACCAGGACACCACCTCTTGGAGCATTACCAAATGAAGAAACTGAAACGGCTGAACCTGATCGTCCTGCTGGCGCTGAACCTGCTTCAGCTGTGGAATGAGCTCGTCCAAGCAGCTTGGCCTGGTGGCCTGTGCTGACGCGCTGGCGGGCAGCGCCGGAGGGTCAGGCGGGGTCTGCGATAGGCAGCAGAACCTGAGATGGATCAATTGAGCCGGCAGGGCGAACGGTGTTGAAGCCGGTTTCTACTGACGATAAAACCCTGATCCAGTGGCTTTCGCGCTCGGTGATGTAGGCTGCCCGGTTTGTGCAATCATCCGGGTAAGCGATCACCTCGATAACGGAAAACTCCCAGTCGGTTATGTCCGATCCGCCCAGTGCCGCGTGGAACTTGCAGCTGGTTGGGTTGCTCAGGTGCTGCCACCAGCGCAGCGTAAATGGCTGGGTGGTCTGGCCGATGTAGACGCGGCCGCTGGACTTTTGTCGCACCTGGTAAATCACTGGCGGCGACCGACCCTCGCTGGCCAGGCGGAACTCCGACAGGTCTCGAAACTTGGCGGCCGTCTGGCACGCCTCGGTACAGTAGTCGTGGCTTTTCGTTTCCGTGTGCGGGTCGTTGTACTTGTCGATCAATCTGAAGGCGGTGCCGCACTCCTTGCACGACCTGCTTTCGAATCGGCCCAGTAGGTACGTGTCGCTCTCGTCGATCGGCTGAATGTGCAAGAGATACTCGTGCGCTTCCATGTCCTTGCGCAGTACGCGTGACGGGAACTTGCGTTCGTATTGATCCTCGACCGTGGCTTTCGCCGCCTTTCGGTCAGTAGCCTCGACCATTCCGCTGAACACTGGCGGCCAAGCCCACTCAGCCTCCCCATAAGGGCCCTTTGCCGGGCGGCGGCCTTTGATCTGGTAATAAAACTTAGCCATGGATGCTCCTTGCAGGCGCTGCCCTAGCTGGATAGGCGTTCTCAAAAAGGATTGGGTAGCTAGTCAGAAGCCTCCGACTAGTGTTGTATGTGCTGGCAATCTAATGCCTCGGAGAAATCAGATGACGGATACCATTGATCACAAGTCGGGCCGACCTATTGATGGCGAGCTTGTTGCAGCTGGAGCCGGAGCTGCCACGCTGATAACGCTGGCTGTTCAGAATAAGGAGGCGCTTGTGGCCGCAGGGTCTGCAGCGGTCGGAGTAGCTGTCGCCAACCCTAAACTCACCGCTTCCGTCGCCGCAGTCGCAACTATTGGCTACGGGATTTACCGGCTCACTCAGTCCGGCACAAAGATCGAGTTCGGCAAGTTCAAGTACGAGCGGAAGTAGTCTAGGTATTGAAACGAACTCCGGCGCGCGCGGATCAGGCGGCTTTGCGAACAGGTACGGCGCGAAGGTGGTCGTTCTCGTCGGCATCGCCAAGGTACGGCTTCAGCTCGGCGCGGGTGTACTTGCCAGCCTGGGTCGTGTCGCTGGTGTAGCCGCTGTAATTCGGGCCGAAGTAGGCTCCGCCGTGGCGGTCAGTCCAGATCATGTAGAGCGACTCCTCGGGCGGGAACAGGATGTTCTTCAGTACCTCGGCGCGCTTGAAGTCCAGCTTCGCCGCGGCAGCCGACATCAGTGATTCCAGTCGCTTGCGGCGTCGCGCCTGATTCACCTTGACCCGGGGAAGCTCAGGCGGAGCCACGTACAGCTCGCGGCAGCATTCGTTGGTGTAGCTGTACGGCCCGGTGGCCACCCACCACATGTTGTTGATGTTGTAGAGCGCGGTCCCGCGCTGCCAGCGACCCTCGTAGTCGGTGAACCAGACGGTTTGGCCATGCTCCAGCATCTGGCCGTCCGCCGACCGCAGGTTGCTGCTCATCCAGGAGCCGGACTTGTACTTTTCCCAGTCGACACCTTTGAAGTGCACGCTGCTCTCGTAGTGGAGCTGGATACGCTCCATGGCTGTGAGGTTCCCAGGACCGACCTTGCGTTCATGTTGGCGCATCCACTCCTCGTCGAAGTAGTAGCCGCTGAAGATGTTGCAGAGGTAGGTACGGATCCGTCGGCGGGTGCGCTCCATCTCCAGGCGCATGAGGTACGGCATGTGCATTTCTTTGTCGTTCTGGTACCGGCCATCGTGGTCAGGCCGATCGGGTGCGTTAACGTTTTGGAACATCTGGAAGGTGATCGAGGCGCCGGAAAGCTCCAGATCGGCTTTCAGGTCGCCCTTGCTGCACACGCGCTTGTTGCGGCGGAAGTTCTCGGCAATGCCGTACTGGTCGCGCTTGTCACGCTCCTTCAGCTCTGGCATGGCGCAGGTCCAGCCCAGGCGGTTGAGCGTCTGCACTATGCGCTTCAGCACCTGGTTGCGGTACTCGCGCTCCCAGGCCTTCTCTTGATCCCAGGGCTGACGACCGGGATGGGGCTCACGGATGATGATCTCGGCATCACCGAAGATGATGCTGGCGCTGCGATTGAGCTGTGGCATTGTTTTTCTCCATGCATGCGCCGCCCTCCGTGGCCGGATGCGGCGTGGTGGCAATTTGATGTTTTTTGAGGTAGACCAGTGCGTGGCAATCCGCCCGGTTTAAATGGAGTGTTTCGGTGAAAAAATCGGATTTTGATGAAGACGTTAACGAGCTGAAGACCCTGGTTTCTCGTGCCGCCTATAGCTACAAGCGCTCCAGGGATCGATATCTCGAGCTCATCGAGCTTTGGAAGGACTTAGGGAATAAGCACTTTAACGATCAGGTTACCTTCAAGCTTGAAGAGGATGGCGTGCTCGTGTCCGGAAATGTGTCCGGAAAGCCATTCAGCATTTACTCGACGATGCTGTATCGGGGAGGAGAAGCGCTGCTCGAAGCTCGGATAGCTGTTAAGGAATTTGCTCCTGAGAACGAAGTTCTCGTAGGCAAGTTCCACGTAGGCCCCAATGGCGCCATCTACACCGCCGATGGTGAAGTTGCCCTGTCAAACACCGAAGACCTGCGCGAATACAAAGTCCTCTCCGCGGTCATTCGGCGAGTGCTTGGTGTTAGCAATCCGGGGGTATGACCTCGCACCCGGGGAATCGCTTCAATTCCGCCATACTCGACGATTCGAACTGTCGCGCTAGTTTTGGCGAGATGTAAAAAGCTGGCGCGTCAGGTCGTTGCAGTCGGCGCGCCCGCTCTTCTGGATCAGCAGCAGCCCAGGACAGCGCCATGTCCTGCCAAAGCGCTTGCACCTGATCGTAGCCGTGAGCCTTCACCTCGGCAGCGAGCAGCTTCTTGATCCCGGCTGGCTCTCGAACACAACGTACTCGACACCTAGTCGGGCATCCTCTGCCTTCTTCTTCTCCCTGGCCCGGCGCGAATACTCCGCACCCTTCGCTTTGTCCTTGTTCGCCATAGGCGCCTCCCAAGCCGCTGGGCGGCAGATGAATAAACTGCTGGCGCCGGCCATGCCGAACGCGGTTGGAAATCTTGCTCATGCTGCTTTCTGCTGGACCCAGGCTCCGGCCGCGGTAAACACTTTGGCTGCCTGCGGCTCGTCGAGCGTGGTGTTGGTAGGGATGGCAATCCAGCCGGAGGCAATCCGGTGGTTCGGGTTGGCCGTGCGGCATAGATCGGTGTAGGTCGCCTCAATGACGTCCGTCAGGTGCGAGGCCAGGTAGTTGCCCTCGGTGGCAAACTCCTTCGACTTGTAGTACTGCTCGCCGTCAGGCTTCAGGCACATCACGCTGATGTAGATCGTCCACCGGTGCGCGATGTCGCAGACGGCATCGACGATCTGGCGGCTACGGATCTGCTTGCAGCTCTTCCAGCTCATCATGATCTGCTGACCGCTCGGGTCGATGTTGACCACCGCGACGTGGTTGCTGGAGAGAAGGGCTCGGCAGGCGCGGTCCATCCGCGCCCGGAAGTTGTGAGGCTTGCGCTTGCTCATAAGTCGTCCGCCATCTGGCGCAGCCTCGCCCGATCGGTAGCGGTGGGGCGTCGACGCTTTCGCACCAGGACCGTTTCAGGGTCTATCTTGTCGCTCCTCACAGGAAGCGGGAGAGCAGGGCAGTTACCCAACTGGATCACCTGCCTGCCAGATGCGAAGAAGGCAGCTTTCGCTGCCTCTAGTTGTGCTTGGCGTTCGGCGCCGGCGAGGATGTAGTTGTTAGTCATGCTGCTAGCCCCAGGACGCGATTCTCGCGTTCCTCCAAGATCTCGTAGAAAGTCTTCACGCGTTCCGCGAGCTTGCGGATCATCGCCTCGTCGCGATACGCCCGCTTGATGAACAAAGGCATGCCGGGCCAGTAGCAAATGAAGTCGATCCACTCGCGGTCGGAAACCCATAGGCCGCCTTGGCACTGCGCGACGTGTTCTTTTGGAATCTCGCCGCCCAGGATGACTTCCACCTGCAGCTTCGGCAGTTTTGTTTTTATCTCGGTGAGGCCTTGGGCCCCGACCAGCGAGTCAGGTGAGTAGCCGATGCCGTGGTTCAGAATAATCCCGACCTCGGTGGTCTCGACCTCTTCGCGATCGCGGTAGAGCCGCCGCGCTACAGCTTCGAGCTCATGGCCGCGTTCGGTGTGGCGGTTGCCCTTGAATGTGTCAGCCGCTTCTCCAGTGATCCGCTCACCGATCAGGGTATGCATGTACGTGAAGGCCTCAACGCCAAAACCCGCTTCCCCCTTGCCGTTCACCATGAGGCACGCGAGCTCGGAGCAGGTCACAATGCCAAGGCGCAAGGCCAGCCATTCAGGTGTGCCTTGAGTAATATCAGTGATGATTTGCATCAACGGGCTCCTGCTGAGTGCGATTGGCTGACCTGGTGAGCTTCGCCAGTACCTCGTCGAACTCGGATTTGTAGACGTTCGACGCGCAGCCATACTTTTCAATGAACAGGCCAGCCATCGTTGGGCTGCATTTTTTCAACAGCGCCTCGAGCTGTGCTGCCTGGCGGGAGGTGATGACGGGCTCTTCGGGCGGCTCCGCGTTGCCGTCGGTGTCCTCGTTCGCCATGACGACATTGAAGATGTTCATCGTGAGATAGCGGCGGGCGTAACTGTTGGTGGATCCATGAGCGTGGACGCCGGTCTTGTTCGTCTTACCCCCAATGCCGGTGGCGTCCAGCGGCAGGTCCATCTTGTATTGCCTGGTGTGCCCCTGGTCATGCATCACGTCGCAAATCACCCGAATGTAACCAGCCAGATGGGAGTCGCCGGTACCGAACGAAAGCGAGAAACCTTCTTCAGTGAAGATCGGGCTGATCTCTCGGTCGATGTCTTCCAGTCGGGCGTAGGTGCTATTGGTCTGAACATTAAGCGCCCGTCGGGCAACCGGTTTTATCCGCCGTTGTGCGCGGACCATGGCAGCGTTGAAAGCAGCCGAGGCTTGGCGGTCGACAAAGCGCTCGTGCATCTGCATCAGGCGCTCCATCTTGTCGACGTCCACTGCCGGGTCAGCCGCGGCGCGTTGAATCATTTGAATCATCATGGACGATTCGGTGGCTTGTACCGCTCCGGCGGGAGCGTCCAGAAGCTGGGTTTCATTCTGCCGTTCGGCCAAGGCTGCATTGCTCATGGCTACCTCAATACTGGATGGTGATATTGGGAATTTTGCGCTGGATGACGAGGGTGATCGCTTGCTTGGCGCATTCCTCGGTCATGCCCCCTTCGACAAAGGCGTCCAGGGCAGCACGATTGATGACGCGGCGGTGCTCTTCATCCCGTTCCCGGGCTTCTTGCTGCCGAAGAATCTCGGTGGCAGCGGCGTCAGCGCGACGGCGCTCGTCTTCGCGAGCCTGCTGGGCTGCTTGTTCGGCGCGACGTGAAGCTTCTTGGCGGTGCTGCTCTGCCTGTCGCAGTGCGGCTTGTCGATCTGCTTCGGCCTGTGCAGCGGCGCGCTCTGCCTTTTCGGCCAGCAGCTTCAGTTCCAGCTCGCGACGGTCGGCCGCTGCCTTGGCTTCCTGCTCTCGGCGGTGTGCGGCCTCTCGTTCAGTCTGGGCTTTTTGCTCGGCTTCCAGGCGAGCTTTCTCGGCCGCCTCGCGAGCGATTCGCTCTTCACGGTCTTTCTTCTCGCGGGCATCGGCCTCGGCGCGCAGACGGGCCAGTTCGGCCTGTTCAGCTTCGTAGCTATCCCGCTTCACCAGGGCGGCGCGCAGAGCAGTCACCACCTTGTCCTTCTCACGGGCTGCCTCTGGCTCAAACTCCTCCCAGTGCTCGCCGAGCTCCACGCTTTCGGCGTCACTGATCAGACCCTTGAGCTGCGCCGAGCTGAGTTCGGCCAAGCCTTCCGCCAACGACTTCAATCGATCCAGTTGCTCGTTGTGCCTGTCCACCCTGGCATCTTCTGCGGCCTGCCACTCGTTCAGCGGGCGGCGAACCTCCTCCTGCCAGGCATCGAGGGTGTCACGCATCCGCTTGCGCTCGGCATCGATCTTCTTCGGGATTTCCTTGAGCTCGGCGACCAAATCCTTGCCAACGTTGTCCAGCGCCGTTTTGGAGCGGGCCACGCTATAGGCGATCGAGGCGATTGCCTCGCGGCCCTTGCGGGTCGTGACATCCGGTATGAATGCGTCGATTTCGTTGCGAATCTTCTGGAGGAACGGATCCAGGCCGTTGGCGGCCTGAAACACCTGGAGGGCCGTCTCTTTCGGTGGAACCTCGACGAGCTGTGTTTGCGCAGACATTGAAATACCTCGCGCCAGGGCGGCGCCTGCGGTTGGGAAGCGGGAAAGGGGGAATGCCAGGTCACGCCCGTGAAGTAAGGCGGACGCCCTGGCTGCCGGTGATGGTTGCGCGCTCTTGCCGGCTTACGCTCCCGAATGGGTACGGTTATCCCCGAAGGGCCCGCCGTGCTCGGGTGTGATTCAGGAAGTGATGCCGCCAGCCAGCGAGCTCAGCAGCATCCAGAGAGCAAAGAAGGTGATGGCGAAGAACGAGCCGCGCCAAGTGGCGATTCGGCGGGCCCGCTGGAAGGAGGTCACTGTCGACGACCGAGGTTGATCGGCCGGCGCTTCAGCCAGTCGGCCTTGATCGGGTAGGGCAGGTCAGCGACGCGCATTCCGACCGGGAGTTGCAAGGTGCCGCGGACCTGGGCGGCCTTGGCTTCTTCGAGCTGCTCGTCGATGAGCGATTTCACAACTGGCGTAGTCATGCAGCCTCCTGGCGCCCGTCAACGATCTTGTTGAGGCGTGCGCAGTAGTGTTCGAATTCTTCAATCGTGATGCGCTCGTCCTTCATCATCTCGACCAGTTGGCGCTGGATGGTGGCGGCGAAGTTGACTGGGCTACTTGGATGAGCGAGGGCTTCGAGCTGCTGGTCGATGAGGACGTAGGGGCTCATTCCGCAGCCTCGGCTTCAGCGATGAGGGCGTCCTTGGCAAGCGGCTCCAGCAGCGTGCGGGCAAGTTCCCGAAGCTTGTCGTCGTCATCCAGGATTTCAGCGGCAGCGGCCTGGCCTTCCGATTTCCAGCCGGCGCGGGCAGCCAGGTAGAGGCGACCCAGGACGGAGCCGCTCTCGGTGGACCAGAGCAGCAAGGTGCTCAGGTGCTCGTCAACTGCTCCGGCAAACTGTTCGAAAGTCACGCTTTGCTTGGGATGGCCGTGGCGCTTGAATTCCACGTCGACGCCGCGCAACAGATCTTCCGTAGCGTTGTCGATCCAGATGCGTTCAGCTTCACCGTCATCTGGCTCGTCCGGCTGGCGGTTGTCCCATTCGTGCTGAGCGGACTGCAGAGCTGCGTTCATGTTGCCTCCAGGGAGGGACCGCATTGGTCAGGCACCAAGCGCGGGTGACCAAACCCAGCCGTGAAATGCTGGCTTGGTACCTGCCAATGCGGTCGAAGGTGAAGGGGAGATGGGGCAGGCGCCCGGCGCTACCCGGGATGCATCTGGTCTGGCCTGTTAGGGCCCCGGATTCGCCTGCGTAAAGGGGGAGTGCAATTCAATTGCGTGGTGGAGAACCTGCGGCAGCTACTGCATCCCGGAGCGCCTGCAACTGGTCGGTAGGGAGGCCGAAAGATTTGTCCTGCGGGATAGCCAGGAGCAGTGCATCGGCTGCAGCGTGAATGGCCTCAAGCTTCGGCCGGGAAATCGACGGCCCGCGCATAGTGCCGGCGGTCACCTTGGTCTTCCCTTTGGCTTGAGCCTTCTGGAGCTCGGCTCCAAGCACCTTGCCGGCTTTGTCTCCGTGCGCCCTGACTACCTGAGCGGCAGTTGTTGCTGATACTTGGCCGGCGGCGACCAGGCTCTGTACGTCGGTGTTTGCATTGCCGACGGTAACGACCTGCTCGACATGCTGACGAGTCTTGCCGACCTTTTTCGCGATCTGGTCCACGGTCCAGCCGAACGCCCTGAGCCGTTTGTAGCCCTCGGCCAGTTCGAGCGGGGAGAGCTTCTCGTTCTCCTGACTGCTGATGATCCGAGCCACGCGATCTGCGTCGCTGCCTTCGAATGCGGTGACGGCGACCCAGGCTTCAAGGATGCTTGGATCGTCTTTGTTCGGCGTACGAGGTAGGCGACCAGCCTTGTCCAGCTTGATCAGGGCGCGCCGCCGACGGTGACCGTCAACGATCCACACGCCACCTTCTGCCCGAGGTCGAACTTCAAGGGCCGGGATCTGACCGCCGTTGGCGATGAACTCGGCCAGAGCGTCGATGCTTGCTTCGAGCGCTTCGCCTTCGATGCGCAGGTTGAAGCCCGACTCTTCATGAAGGTCTTCGAGCTGCACCTTCATGGCGTCGGCGCGCCGCACCTCGCCATCCTTGATCATTTGCTTGAACGATTTGGCCATGCAATTAACTTCCAGTTGATGGGCTGCATTGGTGTGTAACCCGGCTCGCGGATTCGAACCGCGTCAACCGGTGTAGCCCTCGCCGCTGATCAAGCGGCCTTGCCGGGTCACACACCGATGCAGCCTGGTGATGGGGGGCCAGGTGAATCGGGCAGTTAACGTCAGGCTGACGTGGCGCTGGTTGTTCAGGCGGCTGTTTGTACGGATGCCGCTTGGATGCGCTGTAGATTTCGCAGGTAGTACAGGGATGCTTCGATTTCACTTTCCGAAAGATCCCGGCCGAGTTCGCTTCGACGGATTCCGATGGAGAAGATCACGCTGCCATGGGATGGCGCCATGCCGTAGCTGCATTCAACAAATTGGCCGTGCCAGTGCGCGTAGCTCTTGGTGCCGAAGTACGTCCTCTTCAGCGCGGCCGCGCCATTGGCGAGATCGTCGACAGCCTTCTGAAGTGCGAAAGCCCTGTCGTTGCCGGCCTTATCGTAGGAGCCACGAACCTCAAGCACCGACTCGGCAATCTTCAGCGCGTCCAGGTCAAGGCCGTCGGCCGATGCCGCGATCAGCCGGTTCGTTTCTGCCAGATCCTTGCTCAGGTTGTCCATTTGCTTCTTGTGTCGATCGTTTTCTTCGCCGATCAGCGCGGTCAGGCTGATTCGCTGTCTTTCCAATTCTGCAAGCTTCATGTCCTATACCTCTGTTCGGTTGATTTCCCGTCTGGCCCTGTCTCCAAGGCCAGCCAGTGAAATCGTCATGGCAGTAGCGGTGCCAGCGCCAAGCGTGTGTGCAGTCGAGCGCGGTGGTAGTGGAAAGCTCGGATCATTTCGGCTTTCGCTGGCCCCCAGCCGGCACCTTCGCGGCACTCGGCCATGAAGCCCATGAGGTTGATTGCTACGCCGCGAGCACGACGAGCCTTGAATTGCTCCATGGTTTCGCCTTCGGTGCGAAGCTGATTGAAATTGCGCATGTCGTGTTCCTCCAGTGGATTCCCAAAGCACCCGGTCGCCCAGGTGCTTCAGTGAATCTCGTGGTGTTTCTACGCACCCGCTTACCAGGTCATTCACTCAGTTCGGTCAACACCTCGTCCGCCGTCGCAGTGGGCTGCGCGTTGGCAGGCTTTCGGGCCTGTCGGATCGCTGGTCGCCGGTAGAGGCAAGTGCGGTTTTGTTCATCGGTTTACTGACCTCCCACCGATGGAGCCGGGAGTGACCTAACCGGCTGGGCCGGGTAGTCGGGCATGGCGCTGGCTGTTAAAGAGCGGCGGCCTGTGAGGGCCTCTGCAGTCCCTCGTGAGTGACTGCGGTGTTGAGGCAAATACCACGCAATGTGTTTTTTTTGTCAACACGAAATGTGATTTATTTTCGAAGCCGTGTTGAAATTCTTCCAAGCGAAGCGTGTTCACCTTTCACAAGGCGTGATGTATGCTCTGCTCGGTACTGGATGTATGTACAGTTAATGGAGGAAGGAATGGCGAAGCAGAAGAAGTCGGCGCCGCAGTCGCGGCAGGAAATGACCGGACTGGAACGCCTGGGCCTGCGGGTATCGTCGATGATCAACCACCCAATCGCGCAGGCTCAGCGTTGGGTGACGATCCATCGCCTGGACACGGACGGTGACATGGAGTGGGAGGAGGTGATGGGGCTGCTGGCCGAAACACCAGAGCTGGACCTGACGTTCAATGACGACGAGAGCGTGACCGTTCGGTGGGAGCCGCAGAGCGCAGACGATCGAGACGACCTGGTCGCGGAGCGAGATTGGGAGGAGGAGAGGGTGGAGGAGGAGGCGCCTTTCTGATCGAAAAAGGCTCTCTGAATGGTGATGGCGCACTGCTACAATGCGTCATCTCAAAACGGAGCATCGCAATGAAAAGGACTGCTACTGCAGCGCTTGCCGCCCTGTTACTCAGCGGATGCGCAGTGGGCCCTACCTGGCAAGCAACCGGAAGCACGGATGAGTTCACCGACAAGACCACCATGATGGTTACCACAAGTGAATTTCCATCGTCCGGCTCAATCGTGACCAGGTCGCTCCATTTCTATCCAGTGGTGCGCAAGGAAGGCGATGAGATCTTCGTCGGACTCATGTCCGGGGGCCGATTCAAGATCCCAGTGGGTACAGTGCAGCTGCGTATTGATCAGAATGAAGCCTGGACGATAACACCGCAGGAAACCCCGGTAAGCATGATGCCTTCGGCCCCTCAATACACTCTGAACCTGCCACCTGAGCAGGCAGCTCTCGTGAAGCAGACCCAAGACCAGGCCATGCTCAATGTCACTCAGCTGATGAGCCCATATACCATCACTGGCGGCGACAAGGCCAAGAAAATCCTGAAGCAGATGCTCGCCGGGCATACATTGAAATACCGGACGGTTGGCATCAATCAGGCAGCGTCTACAACTGGCGAAGTGCTGATAGATCCAACTCTGGCCCAATCGCTCAGGAAGATCGGAATAAGCCCAGAATCGCTCTAAGCTACCCACAAAAAAGCCCGCACTTGCGGGCTATGGCTTCTCAGGGCTTGTAGAGCCAATCACGGGCCTCAGCGAGCGAGCGTAGTTCTTTTGACTTTCGCCTGATGTCGCCCTTCCCATTGCCTTCAAAATCAATGATAGCGTGCTCTTTGAAAGGAGCTGGATCGGGTAAAGCTGGAAGTTCCAACGCTGTACATTCGTCCACAGTGACTGCCAGAACACCCACCGAGCGCAGTCCAAGTGTATCTACGAAATGTTCGTGAGCCTCAGGCGGCTCAATCAGATCTCCATCATAGCAGGATAGCTTCATCTCATCCTTGGGCGTAGGGCTGAAAGCTTGAGAGGTGATTCGGCCGTCCTGAATCCAGTTTGGATTTATCTGACGCAGAAGACGCGTGTTTCCTTTCATCAAATCTCTCCCTTTGCAGCCTTAGAAATCAGGTCGATCAGACTTTGCAGGTGCTCAGGGTCACTCAAGTCGAACACTTCTTCGATTTCTTGTTTGGTCTGGGTATTGAAACAATGCACATCACCCTGGAGCGCTCCAAGGTCAATGTTCATGCTCATGTCTTGGTTAGCCGTTCTCCACTCAAGCAGAATTCCTCCATCCTCCGTTGGATAGATGTAAGGAGTTGGCAGAGTGGCCGGATAGCTTGTAGCGAAAAATGATTCGAGCCAATCGAACTCAGATTTGCTAGGGACGGAGCCTATACCGTCGAGCCACCCAGGTCTCAAAAGCCTGAGCTCATCAATTCGTGCTAAAGGATCATTGGTGTCGATGATGACAGCATCCTCAATCATGTCGAATGAGTCTAGCCGCTCGTGGCGGTCAAATCGAGCAACACCCGAGATCGAAACCTTCACTCCTTTCCTATAGCCACTCGTTGCCTCGAGGATGGTATCGAGGTGGATTGCATCTACAGATGACGTAATTTTCCGGCCAGTCGGCAACTGAAGCTCAAAGCTCATTTTCGCTTGATCAAGCTCTGAAACCAGCCCGCGAACGGTCACCTCCTCAGTGATCTCCTCATTCTGCGATGCGAGCAGGAGGCGTCTGCGCGTTAGCTTGGTGAGCCTTGCTGGCCTCGCTTCTCCTGGAAAGAACTCAAGAATCTCCCCGTCACGCAACCCTCGCCCAAAACGATCAAAATATCCGAGTAGATTCGCCGGGAGCTGAGTGATGGGTTCATTGTGTTCCGCCGCATCAATCGCTCTGCCAATAGCGTTTGCTGCTCGGTAAAAGAAGTCTTCATTGGCAGCTGGGAACAGCCCTGCGGAGGGATCTTCGTATTCGATGACGATCGCTGGGCAGGCGCTGCCTTTTTTCACTTCGGACAAAGCCAGGGTCAGCGGGCTTGTGAAACCCTTCGGCGAGCGTTGCCGGCCATTGTCTTGGACATAGATCCATTTTGCGACGGCGATCAGAAATTCCTCTAGGACCGCAAGGTCTTTGAGCAATTCTAACGGGATCGTATGGTCATCGAATCGTTTGCCGACCAATCTCGGCTCAATCAGAGGGCGCTTCATGAGTTATCCGTTTCTCGTAGCTGATTTGAAGTCCACCCTCAAGTGGAGTGGGGGTTGTGGCTTCATACTAAATGGGCATTCCACACCAGTAGAACCCGTGCCTGAATGTAGGTCATATCCCTACGGATCAGCCGATCCTTGTGCCGAGGGTTGTCCGAAATCATCTCGAAGTGCTCCTCATCAGCCACCTGCAGGCGCTTGATGTAGAGAAGGTCATCCCAGACGAAGAGGTAGATCCCGTCGCCCACGAACTCGCGGACGTTGATGTTCACGATCAGCGGGTCGCGGTGCTTGATGGTGGGCTCCATCGACTGGCCCCAGCCGGTGACCAACTTGAGGTGGAAGTGCTCTTCGAACTCAACGCCCAGCTCCCGTAGATGGCTCGGGCTGACGCGGATGTCCTTGAGCAGCTCTGGAAAGTCGTGCGCGCTCTGACCACCGCCCATCGATGCCCGGACATCGTAGTGGGCAATCCAGACCTCATCACCTACCAGGCCTGGGCGGGAGAAGTCAGCCTCAATCACGTTTGACGGTTGCGGCTCCTCAGCTGCTGCGAGAAGCCGGCGGCGCGCCTCTTCTGAAAAGCCTTTTCCGCTCTTCGCGAGCATCTGCTTCACAAGATCGACCATGCTCCGCTCAGGTGCGGCAGTTGGTTCAGGCGCCGGCGAATTCAGGAGCAGCTCGGACTGGTCCACGCCCAAGGCTGCTGCCATCGAGGCGATATCGGCCAGGGTCGGCTCGCGAGTGCCGACCTCATAGTTGCCAACCCGGGATTGGGATTTCCAGCCGCAGGCCTCCGCAAGCTGGGCCTGGGACATCCCTTTGGCTTTTCTCAGGCGCTTGATGCGCTGGCTCAATGATTCGTTCATGCGCGGAATTTCATCACGAAACGAAATACCCGGCTTTCACTTATTGTGATTGCAACTAACACGATGCGTGTTTATCCTTCGGTCATCAATGGAGGAAGACCGTATGAACCAAGTCCGAACGATCCGCGAAAGGGCTGGCGTTACCCAGGCAGCGCTGCGCCGTCAGCTCGGCTGGAATCAGTCCCGCCTGGCGAATTACGAATCAGGCCTCAGGAACCCAGGCCTTCAAGAGGCACGCCAGATCGTGGAAGCGCTGAACGTCCTGGGAGCCAGTTGCGCCCTCGATGATGCGTTCCCGCCGGCACAAGTCGCCGCCTAACCAATTCCAACTGCAAGGAGCTACTCCCGCATGTACGCCAACCGCAATCACCTGCATGACCGCGAGATCAAGGTCCGGGTCGATGAGGACACGTTCAATTTGATCCAAGCGCTTGCCGCGTACCACCGCACCCAGCGTGCCGTGCTGTGCCGCGAACTGCTCGAAGCGCAGCTGGCTGCCCTGGCTTCGGAGAATACCGGCGATCAGACCGCAGCCTGAAGGCCGCGAGGAGGCCCTATGCCGACCGAACAATTCGGTCTGGATCCGGGCTCGATGGAATTGCTTGAGCGAGAGGCGATGAGAAGGGGGGTAACCCCGGAAGCGCTTGCTGCCGAGTTGATCGATCGAGAGCTGGCCAGCCGAACGAAACCTCGAAACGCGAGGGGGACGGTCACGCCGTTCCAGCGCAGGGCCTGACCAGGCCCTGATAAGCCCGGAGAGCGGGCATCTACTGCTGCCCAAAGTAGGCAGCTATCCACCTCAGCGTTACGGGGGAAATCATGCATACCCGTGCACATCCTTTCAGCCAAGCCTCCTTCCAGCTGGCGCCGTCAGCGAAGAAGGGCTGACATGCAATACACCGTCACGATCAACCAGGCGAAGGCGCTCGAGTGGGGGCTCAACTCCCAGCAGGCGTTGCTCTTCGCGTTTGTCTACGAGGTACCCAGCTGGGCGAACTCGATGAAGACTGACGCAGGGATTTTTTACACCCTCAGCAAAGCGAAGATCATCGAGGAACTGCCGCTGCTGACCGACAAGCCTGACACTGCGTACCGCCTCTTGAAGGCGCTGAGCGAGGCCGGCTTGATCGAACTATCGAGCACTTCCAGCGTCACGCTGATCAGGCTGACCGCGAAAGGGAAGGAGTGGAACCGAAAGCAAGATGGGTCGGAAAAATATCCGACCTCTAAGAAGGCGAGGGTCGGAAAAAAATCCGAGGTGGTAGGTCGGAAAAAAATCCGATCTGGGTCGGAAAAATCTCCGAGCGAGGTCGGAAAAAAATCCGATCCAAGGTCGGAAAAATCTCCGACAAATCAGGATACCAGTGATCATGGTACCAATCAGGGTACCAGTCACAGTTTGCAGGACGCTCCGGCTGCGCCGCAGCAACCTGCCGTGCTGGCGGTCGTTCCGGTCGAGACGCCACGGTGTGAAATCCCAGCCGACATGCCGGGCCCGAAAGATCCATCCTGCAAGACCTACAAGTCCTGGGCCAACTACGCGATGGCCTACCGCAAGCGCTATGACGCCTGGCCAGTATGGAACGCTCGGGTCGCAGGACAGATGGGTCAACTCGTCGACCGCTTGGGCGTCGCTGTCGCACACCACGTCGCTGCTTTCTTCGTGGGCATCAACGACTCCAAGCTCATCAACGGCTGCCATGGACTTGGCGACTTGCTTGCGAGGGCTGAGGCCTACCACACCCAGTGGGCGACCAACCGCCAGATGAATTCGACGACGGCCCGTCAACTGGAGCAGACCCAAGCCAACCTGAACGCCGGCCTCGAGGCCGCGCAGCGAATCATGGACCGCGCCGGAGGTCAGTCGAATGAATTCCTCTAACCGCATGGCGCCCGACCAGATTGCCCGCTTGGCTCTGGCCATCTGCGCAACTGCCGAGGCTTTGGGGCAGACCGTCACGCCGACGGCAGCCGAAGTCATGGCCGACGACCTGGCTGACTTCCCTCCGGATGTCGTCGCCGCTGCGCTCAAGTCCTGCCGCCGGGAGCTGACTACTCGGCTGACCATGGGTGCGATCTTGCAACGCATCCAGGCTGCTGACGGCCGCCCAGGGAAGGACGAGGCCTGGTCCATAGCGCTTTCCGCCAGCGATGAATTCGAAACCGTGGTGCTGACCCAGGAGATTCGCCAGGCCATGTCCGCTTCGAACCCCATCCTTCGGGCCGGCGACAAGGTTGGAGCACGCATGGCGTTCATTAGCTCTTACGAGCGCTTGGTCACTTTCGCGCGATCCGAAGCCAAACCGGTGAAGTGGGAGGTCTCTCTGGGCTGCGACCCCCAACGGCGAGTCACCGCGATCGAGGGTGCGGTTCGTTCGCAGTTAATCAGCCACGAAACCGGAACCCGGTATCTGGCTGACCTTCGCCTCGAACCGATCACCAGCGAAGGGCAGGCCATCGCTGGCTTGCTCACCGGCGAGGTGCGCCCGCAGGTGTCGCCTGAGCTTCGCGCAAGGCTGGACCAGGTCCGCGCAATTCTCTCGGCGAGCAATATCCGGAAGGACCAAGCCCGTCGCAAGGAGGCTCAGCGCCACCGCGTCGAAATCTATCTCCGTAAGCGTGAAACACGAACTGCGATCGCCAACTATCTCGGGAGCGCCCAATGAAACCACTGATCACTTTGCAAATGCAGCCTTGCCCAGTCAGTTGCGTATCTACCTGCATGGCGATGATCGTCGAGCGGCCGGCGGCCGACTTGATCAAAGAGTTCCACCAGGCCTACCGGGATGGTGCCATCACGCTTCGCAACATGCTGGAGTTCCTCGGCGTTGGCTACACCGCGTTCTACAGCGTGGACTGCCCGCCGTTGGCTGACGAAGGCGTGTATCTGTGCACAGCGCCGTCGCTGAACATCCAGGCAGGAAATCACCAGATACTGATTGAGGTTACGGACGGCGGCTACTTCGTCTTCGACCCGGTCCAGGGGCGCGAGGGCCGGATGTTCTATGTCGCCCGGGGTAAGGGCGAAGGTGACCCACTCGCAGTTGACCTCGGTGGGTTCGTGGTCGATGCCTTCATCTCGCGAGACTGGATTCTTTCTGCTCGCAATGGGCAGCCTGCGGAGGCCGCATGACCGAGAAGATCAGCGTCAACAGCCAGGCCAAACTGTCCGAGGCCGTGACCATGCTCACCCGCATGTTCCGCGACAAGAAGTTCGTCGTGGTCAGCATGCGCCCGGGCAAGGACCGCACCCTGGACCAGAACGCTCTTTGGTTCGCGATGTACGAGCGGATCGCGAAGTCCACCGAGATGGGTGATGTGGAGGACGTCCGCCGATACTGCAAGCTTCACCACGGTGTGCCGATCATGCGCTCGGCCAGCGCCGAGTTCCGTGAAGGCTACAACCTGGCGCTGCTGCACCTGCCGTACGAGATCAAGCTCCGCTGGATGGGCGCTTGCGCCATGTTCGGTCCCGACGGGTTCCCGGTGACTCGCCTGTTCAATCGCGAGCAGGGTTGCATGTACACCGATCGCATCGCTGTCGAGTTCACAGCCAAGGGCGTGTTCTTCGGTGATCTGCTAGGGGAGGAGGCCGCATGACCCTGGCCAAGGAGATCAAGCCGAAGAAGTGCAGGGCGCCAGGTTGTGGAAAGCCCTTCAGGCCAACCATGAGCACCCAGAAGGTGTGCAGCATCGCTTGCGCCCGAGCCATAGCCAAAGACCCGAAGCTCCAGAAGATCGCGGCTAAGGCCATCACCAGGCAGGCCCGGGAAGACCTCAAGGAGAGACGGGAGAAGCTCAAGGATCGGCGCGAGCATATAGCCGAAGCACAGAAGGTGTTCAACGCGTACATCCGCGAGCGAGACGCTGGCCTGCCATGCATCAGCTGCGACTCGCTCCCAAGCGACCAAGACCTCATCACCGGCAGCCGCTGGGATGCCGGCCATTACCGGTCGGTAGGCGCTTGCCCGGAGCTGCGCTTCGAGCCGCTTAACGTCCACCGGCAGTGCGTCAAGTGCAACCGGAACCTGTCGGGTAACGCGATCGAGTACCGCATCCGCCTGGTGAAGCGTATCGGCGCCCACCAGGTCGACTGGCTAGAAGGGCCTCATAAGCCCCAGCGCCTGACCATCGAAGACCTGCAGGCCATCAAGGCGCTGTACAGGCAAAAACTTAAGGACCTTAGGAGGGCAGCAGCATGATCTACTCGAATGTATCCGGAGCAGTGGTTGCCGCCCTGGCGGCAGGTGAGAAAGGCGCGGCGAAGGGCCAGGCCTGGCAGAAGCTTTACAACCCGAACGAGGAGGAGGGCGGCTGCCTCGCTTCGCTGTCGTCCACCAGTGGAGATCTGGACCGAACCCAAGTCGACTACTGGTTGGCGGCGCGCATTCACCACCAGCTGATCCCGCGTCACTGGGACGCCTTGGTGGCGAAGTACGGCACCAGCAAAGCAATGAAGGTCAAGGCGATCGCTGCGGTGAAGCCGTTGATCCCGAGCCCCGCCAAGCCACTGTTCGTGTTCAAGGCAGTCACGGCCTGGGCCATTCCTAAGCTACCAGGGGCATCGCGAAAGGGTGGCAAGGCGGTATCTGTGGACATTCCACTGGATACTCCGGCATGGCGTCGAGAGGCCCTCATCAGGGCCGCGGTTGCTGCTGGAGTCGCTGGCAAGAAGCGCGTCGAGGCCGTGGAGGAAGATGTGATCATCCTGCCCGACAGTTTCTACGACATGAACACATGGGATCTGGATGCCGCACCTGAGTCCACCCGGCGGCGCTGGAGGGCAGATATCAACGAGAGGTTGAACGAGCTGGTGGCAGAAGCGCTAGGGGAGGTTCAGCGCATTCTGGAAGCAGAAGGGTTGCTCATGAGTCACGCCGCGTAATTGGCTGTTGACACCGGTGAGCGATTGAGCGAAATTATCACCATCCTGTCATTCCTGCGCGTGTTGAGGAGTGGCACACATAACCCGGCCATCGTGTCGGGTTTTTTGTTGCCCGTAGGAAAGCGCATGCGGTTGTCTACCACGGCTATTTCAAGCATCTTCGCCGCTGATCGCTATAACAGCCAAACCTCGCGGCATAGGCGCCAAAAAAGTGGTTGAAAGGTGCTGAACGTTTTGATCTCACTTTGCTTCTGATAGTTTGCTAACAAACAACCATGGAAGACCGTGATCATGAAAACTTTTATCGCTGCGGCGATTTTCAGCCTCTTTGCCGCCTCAGCTGGCGCGGCCGAACTCTCTGGCGCCATCGGCGCAACTGGCCAAGGTGGCATCACTGCCCGCATAGGCCTTGGCTTCAACTGGGATAAAACCTGGCTCGAGTCGAGCACCGGGCGCCTAACTGGCTACTGGGATGCAGGTTACACCTACTGGGAAGCAGGCGATGCTTCTGGTGGTGCGCATTCGCTGTCCTTCTCCCCGGTCTTTGTTTATGAATTCGGCAGCGGCAACGTGAAACCATTCGTTGAAGCGGGCGTCGGTGTGGCGGTGTTCTCCGGCACATCAGCAGGCGATCAGGAGTTCGGTTCTGGGTTCAACTTCGAAGACCGGATCGGTGCAGGCCTGAAGATCGGGGAGACCCAGAAGGTGGGCATCCGAGCCATTCACTATTCCAACGCTGGCATAAAGCAGCCCAACGACGGTATCGAGTCGTACTCGCTCTTCTACAGTCACCAGATTTAACATTTTCTGCGTAGCTCCCCTTGCCCGCCTTGTGCGGGCTTTTTCATTTCTGGAGATCTTGGATGGACCCGACCGACCTCGGCCCAGGCACAGCCACCTGGCTGGGCGGAACGGGCACCGTATTGCTGGGCGGCTTTCTGTGGCTGCGCAAGTTCCTTTCCAAGGACGCCACAGACCGCGCCATGGACAATGCCGACATCGGCACGGTCCGCCGGCTGAATGAACTGCTCGACTCCGAGCGCGAGGCCCGCAAGTTGGCCGAGGCTCGCGCCGACCAGTTCGCTAAGGAGCGCAACGAGCTTGCAGCAGCCGTAGGGCGGATGGAGGGGAAGATCGAAGCTCTCACCAGCCAGGTGGGCCAGCTCACCGAGAAGGTGACCACCCAGAGCGCCGAAATCTCCCGGCTTCGCTCCCAGCTTGGAGGCACAGCCTGATGGACAAGTGCGCAATTGAATTCATTGCTCGCCGCTGGTGGCGCCGGGCTGAGGTGTGGGTGATTGCTGCGTTGCTGATCGCAGGTGGTGCAGTTCTCGGCTGGCAGTCGGCCTACTGGGCCATGGCCAGTACCCAGGCCCACCAGGTAGCCGAGATCCGTGCTGCCTACGATGCAGCTATAACAGAGCGCGACCAGCGCCTGGATGAGTTGACCCGGAAGGCCGAGAGCGCAGCAACCAAGGCGTCGAAAGCCGCGACCACCGCCACCCAGGCCGCCGACAAGGCTGATGAGGCCCTCAATCGGGTAAGTCCGTAGCCGCGCCACAAAACAGAGTTGCTCCGTTTTGTGGCGCGCACCTAAGAGTGGTCGCTAAGCAGTTTCTCGATACTGTGCAGCTTGTACAAAAGCTCCATCTCCACTTCGAAAAGCCCTCTCGACCAAAGCTCACTGTGTGGACTTGTATCTGTCCGCATGCGGAAGTTCGCCGAGGTGCTTCTGACTGCGGGACCAAAGTAGCATCGTTCGAGATCTGTTTTCTCAGCCTTGCGCCGGGAAAGCGTCTCGTGTTTTGCAGCCTCCTTAATCTCGGCTTTCAGTGTTACAAACCTTGACTTGAGAGAGTCGATGCTAGTTCCGGACAGCCTTGACTTGTCGGAAGCGTCGTTGATAAGACTTCGAGCTTCGTCATGCCATCGCTGCAGTTCAGCTTTGATTGCTACAGCCTCGTCTCGGTCAAAATCCATATGCTCTCCTGGGGCAAGGTAGGTGTGCCGCAGGTGTGCGGCACTTCAGGATCAAGGGCGAGGATAGTTCAACCTTAGGCAAGCATTCTCTGCTTCTGCCTGGCCCACGAAGGGGCCTTCGACTTTGTGCCCTGTAGACCTTTCCTGTACCTCCCAATGAAAGGTGGAGCTGGTGCCGGTGTTTTGGCCGCCACTGTTCCCCTGCACACTTGCGGTAATTACTTTCTTTGCGGCGTAGCGCTCGTTCATCTTGGGCTCCTTGCTCATGAGTGGATTGCCATCAATAGCGTCAACCTGCCCCGTTATCAAGCTGAGCGTGACTTATGAGTAGACCGATGCCGCCGGCCGATTTGCTGGAATCGCTGTGGCTGACTCTACGCCCGGCGCCTGAGGTTTGGGAGTGGGCGGAAGCCGAGATCCTTGCGGACACAGGCAGCATCCATAACCCGGAGCATGCCCACCTGATTGACGCCAACATCGGCGTGCTGTGGGCGTCCAACGGGTTCGCGAAGCAGGGGAGAATTGTCCTTGGGCAGGCCGAGCAGCTCATGTTCCGCGCCGGTGGCTGGCAGAAGGCCCGGCAAGAGCAGCAGATGCGGCAATGGTTCGGTGAGGAGCCCGACTACCTAATCACCCTGGCCGCCGACTACTGCGCACAGTGCACCGACGCTGAGTTCTGCGCCCTCGTCGAACACGAGCTCTATCACATCGCTCAAGCGACTGATGAGTTCGGCGCACCCAAGTTCACCCGCGACGGGCTGCCCAAGCTCTACCTGCGTGGCCACGACGTCGAGGAATTCGTTGGCGTGGTGAGGCGCTACGGTGCCAGCCATGACGTACAGCAGCTGATCGACGCTGCAAGCCGGCCGCCCGAGGTGGCCAAGATCAACATTTCGAGGGCCTGCGGAACCTGTCTGCTCAAGTCGGCCTGATGTGAGACAGGCATGAGACGGAACCCAATCTATGGCAGCCCTGAAAAGCGATGTGAAAGCCTTCATCGTTCAGGCTTTAGCGTGCTTCGACACGCCCACCCAGGTCTCACAAGCTGTAAAGCAAGAGTTTGACATCGATGTGACCCGCCAGCAGGTGGAGCAACACGACCCGACCAAGCGCGCCGGAGCCAACCTGGCAGCTAAGTGGCGGACCTTGTTCGAGGACACTCGCAAGCGCTTCCGGGAGGAGACGGCGGAGATCCCAATCGCCAATCGTGCATTTAGATTGCGTGCCTTGGGTCGGATGGCTGAGAAGGCCGAGAGCATGAGGAATATGGCGCTGACTGCCCAACTGCTGGAGCAGGCCGCCAAGGAATGCGGCGACATGTACGTCAACCGCAAGATCGAACCCGACAAGCCCCTGGGCTCCCAGGCGGACCAGCAGCACGCAGTTGCTGAGTACAAGCTGGAGCCAGACGAAGGTGTCCCGACTACCCCGTACCTATGACCCGCCGGTAAAGTTGACGCCGAAGCAGGCGAACATCTACGTCTGGGGCTTTCAGCCTGAGGCGCGCTTCCGCGATGCGGTGTGTGGGCGGCGATTCGGCAAGACCTTCCTCGGCAAGGCGGAGATGCGCCGCGCGGCCCGGCTGGCGGCGGAGTGGGGCGTCAGCATCGAGGACGAGATCTGGTACGGCGCGCCGACGTTCAAGCAGGCCAAACGGGTCTTTTGGCGTCGGCTGAAGCAGGCCATCCCCGAAGCATGGCGCGCCACCCGGCCGAACGAGACCGAATGTTCGATCACCCTCAAGTCCGGCCATATCATGCGTGTGGTCGGTCTCGACAACTACGACAACCTGCGGGGTTCCGGTTTGTTCTTCGTCCTGGTGGATGAATGGGCGGACTGCCCGTGGGCGGCTTGGGAAGAAGTGCTCAGGCCAATGCTCTCCACCTGCCAGTACACGATCCCCCAGACCGGGGAGTCGAGGAAGGGCGGACATGCGCTGCGGATCGGCACTCCGAAGGGCTTCAACCACTGCTACGACACCTATCGCGACGGCCAGCCAGGTGGTGAGCCAGACCACAAGAGCTGGCAGTACACCTCGCTGCAGGGCGGCAACGTCCCGGCTGAAGAGTTGGACGCGGCTCGCCGCAAGATGGACCCGCGCACGTTCCGCCAGGAATACGAGGCAGGGTTCGAGAACTACGCAGGGGTGGTCTACTACACCTTCGACCGTGCCGAGTGCCGCACCAGCGAGCGCATCAAGCCGGGAGAGGCCGTGCACATCGGCATGGACTTCAACGTCATGAAGATGGCCGCGGTCGTGTACGTGGTTCGCGACGGCTTGCCGCTGGCGTTGGACGAGTTCCATTCGGTGCGTGATACCCCGGAGATGATCGAGAAGATCAAGGTTCGCTTCTCCGGCCACAGCGTTTCCGTGTACCCCGACGCCAGCGGCCAGAACACCAGCAGCAAGAACGCCAGCGAATCGGACCTGTCCCTGCTCAAGAAGGCCGGCTTCACCGTCGTGGTCGACTCACAGAACCCCGGCGTGAAAGACCGGATCAACGCGGTCAACTCCATGTTCCTCAACACCTACGGGGAGAGGCGCCTGAAGGTCAACATCGACCAATGCCCGCAGCTGACCCAATGCCTGGAGCGGCAGACCTACACCGACAAGGGTGAGCCGGACAAAGACCCGAAGAAGGGGCACGACCACATGAACGACGCCGCAGGCTATTTCATCGCCAAGCGGTTCCCGATCAAGACTCAGTCCGCCGGCACCCGCCGCATCGGAGGTTTGGCGTAATGCCTGTTCAATCCACCAACCCAGACTACGACGCTCACATCGACGAGTGGCGGATGATGGACGACGCCTTGGAAGGCGAGGGCGCGATCAAGCGCAATCCGCGAAATCTGCCAAAACCGAGCGGAATGACCGAGGCCGAGAAGCTGGACGGCGCGGGCAATGCCTACTTGTACCTGAACTACACCGCCAGGGCCCAGTACGAACACTGGGTGCGGGATTCCCTGCGCTCGATGATGGGTTTGGTTTCTCGTCTAATCCCCGAGGTGAAGCTGCCCGCCGGCCTCAAAAGCCTGGAGGATAACGCCACGGCTGATGGATTCGGCCTGACCCAGTTGTTCTTGCGGATCGTGCGCCAAGCCATTTCCCATGGCCGGGTGCCGCTGGTGGTCAACATCGATGACGCGGGCCAGCCGTACTTCGCCACCTACGCAGTGCGCAACGCTATCAACTGGGACACCGCCGACCAAGGTGGTCGTCAGGACCTGGTGCTGTCGGTGTTCCGCGAGTTCAGGCGGAAGGAGCAGGATCGATACAGCCACGAATGCGAGACGGTCTATCGCGAGTTCTACATGGACGGCTCGGTCTGCCGTACTGGCGTGCGCAACGAGGCCGGCGAGCTGATCGAGGACGACCGCCCACTGGGCACTGTCGACGGCAGCAACAACTTGGTGCGCGCCCTGGATTACATCCCGGTCATCTACTGCGGATCCACCGACAACTCCCCGGACGTGGACGAGATCCCGCTGCTGACCATGGCCCGGGCCGCGCTGAAGTCGTACCAGCTCAGCGCCGACTACTTCACCGCACTGCACCAGACCAGCCACCCGCAGCCGTGGGTGTCCGGCCTGGACGAGAGCGTGGAACTCAGCGTAACCGGACCATCGGCAGCCTGGGATCTGGGGCCTAAGGGGGCGTGCGGTTATCTGGAGTTCCAGGGCGCTGGCATCCAGGCCGTCCGCACTGCGATGGAAGACCAGAAGAACGCGGCCCTAGAGGCAGGCGCCAAGGTCATGGACGTGTCCGGCACGGAATCGGGCGAGGCCCGCAAGACGCGCCAGAACGACCAGCACGCCACGCTGCACAGCATCGTCATCACCGCGGCGGCCGCCATCGAGCAAGCACTGCGCTACGCGGCTGAGTGGACTGGCTACAACCCGGATGATGTCGTCTTCACGGTCAAGCCCGAGTTCGTAATCCCAGAGGCCAACGCCCAGGTGCTGGCTGAGCTGCAGAAGAGCGTCATGGCCGGCACGATCAGCGCCGAGACCTACTGGCAGTACCTCACCACCGGCAAGCTGCCCGAGCGGGCCTACGACGAAGAGGCCGGACTGATAAGCGAAGAACGTGAGTCGGCCGGCATCAACCTGGACAAAGACGATGGCGACGAAACCGACGCAAACGGCGGACGAGATGCTGCTGGAACAGGTCAGTCGGCACGCGGTGCTGCTGGAGCGGCTTAAAGCGGGTGAGGTCAAGAAGTTCGAGACGGTCCTGCGCCTGGTGGACACACAAGTGCGTGACCAGCTTACGCGCCGGGAACTGACGACATACAGCCGGACGCGCCTTGAAGAATTTTTGGGCCGTGTAGGCGGCAAGCTGCTGGGCATCTACCAAGCGTTTGGCGATCGCATGCAGGCAGACTTGGTGGACATCGCGCTATACCTGGCCGCTTTCGAAAGCCGGAGCCTGTCCAAGGCACTGCTCATCAATGCCATCATGCCGACCGACTCGCTGATCCGGGCCGCGATCAATACGCAGCCCCTTCAGGTGGCAGGGATCGACGGCGGTACGCTGCTGAAGCCCTTCCTGAGCGGCTGGACGCGCACTGAGTCTACCCGGGTGACCAACGCCATCCGCCTTGGCGTGGTGCAGGGTCAGACCAACGCAGAGATCACCCAGGCCATTCGGGGTACTGCTGCGCAGAACTTCACCGATGGCGTGCTGGCGGTCAGTAACCGCAACGCCAGGTCGGTTGTGCACACCGCCGTGCAGCACGTGTCCGCGACGGCACGCATGGAGACGCTCGCCGCTAACGCCGAACTCGTTCCGGGCTACCGCATCGTGGCCACCCTCGACCGGAAGACCAGCCAGCAGTGCAAGAGCCTGGACGGGCGTGAGTTCGAGATAGGGAAGGGGCCGGTGCCGCCTTTTCACATCAACTGCCGCACGACCATCACGCCCATCACCAAGCTTTCAGCAGCATTCGCGAAGGGCGCCACGCGCGCATCTGTGGGCGCATCTGGCGGCGCGCAGGTCTCCGCCAGCCTCAGCTACTACCAATGGCTGAAAACGCAGCCACCGGCGTTCCAGGACGCTGCGCTGGGACCGGTGCGCGCAAAGCTGTTCCGCGATGGCGGGCTTACTGCGGAGCGGTTCGCCTCGCTGCAGTTGGACAAGAACTTCAAGCCGCTGACGCTGGATCAGCTCAAGGAGCTGGAGCCGTTGGCGTTCGAGAGGGCGGGAATCTGAGTTAGCATCTCAGCTCCACTTAAGGAGCTAGCATGGACCGAGCCATCCAGTCGAAGATTGAAGAGGCCTTGAATGGGCTTTTCACCGCAGTCGCAATGCTTCAAGAGGCCTATCCGGGCAAGCCATTCACTCCTGATGGACGCCTGGTCGGAGACATCGGGGAGGTCGTGGCGAGTCTGGCTTACTGCTTGACTCTGAATGAAGGGCTAACCAAGCACCACGATGCGGTTACTGATGATGGACGCAATGTGCAGATCAAAACAACGTTCGGAACAAGCCTCACGTTTCCAGTACATCATGTTCCTGACTACTACCTAGGCATTCGAATGAATCGTGACGGCACATTCGAAGAGATCTACAACGGGCCCGGGCTTCTGGTTAAAGAGCATTTGTCTCGTCGGAAAGCGACCAAGACTGGGCTGCATGGTGGGCTCATGTCGATGCTCAAGCGGGTGAACCAGCTAGTCCCCGACTGCGAGCGAATACCCAAGCGTTAAACCTCAATTTGAACCCGGCCAAGTGTCGGGTTTTTTTATGCCCGCGAGGCGGGCCAACCAGTCCCCAGGGGATAGCCACATGCCATTCGACTTTGACCCATCCGCCCACGGTCTGACTCTCGACGAAACCCAAGCCGCCGCTCTCAAGGCAGTCCTTGGTAGCGAGGTCCAGAAATACTTGGACGGCGAGGTCTCGGGCCTCAAGTCCAAAAACACCGAGCTGATCGGCTCCAACAAGACCATCAAGGCCGAACTGGACAAGCTGAAAGGCCAGTTCGACGGCTTGGACATCGAAGCGGTCAAAGGCCTGCTGGCCAAAGCCGGTCAGGACGAAGAGACCAAGCTGATCGCCGAGGGCAAGCTGGACGAGGTAATCAACCGCCGCACCGAGCGCCTGCGCACCGACCTGGACAAACAGGTCAAGGCCGCCAACGAACGTGCGGACAAGGCCGAAGCCTTTGCTGCCAAGTACAGCGACAAGGTGTTGGCCGACTCCATCCGCGCTGCTGCCATCAAGGCCGGTGCGCTGCCCGAGGCTGCCGAGGACATCATCCTCCGCGCCCGCGGCACCTTCAAATTGAGCGAAGACGGCGAGCCCGTTGCCACCGACCGTGCCGGCGAAGTCGTGTACGGGAAGGACGGCAAAACCCCACTGTCTCCTCTGGAATGGGCGGAATCGCTGCGCGAAACCGCTACCCACCTGTGGCCAAGGGCTCAGGGTGCCGGGCAGACCGGCGACAACGGTGGCAAGGCCACGAAGAAATGGGGTGAGTACACCGAGACCGAACGCGCTGCGATGGCTCGTGACAACCCCGAAGCATTCAAAAAACTCCAAGCCACCCGAGGAACCTAACCCATGGCAACCACCCAACTGTCGGACATTTTCGTTTCCGACTACTACGGCACCCTGGAGCCGGTGAACTCCCCTGAGAAGACCGCCGTCTTCGAGTCGGGCATCATCACCCGCTCGGCCACCTTGGACGACATCGCCAAGAACGGCCAGGGCACCTCCGAGATCAGCTACTGGCAAGATCTCGACGCCGACGAGGCGCCAAACATTTCCAACGACGACCCTGATGACCAGGGCGCGGTAGGCAAGGCCGAGCAGGGCAGCATGCGTGCCCGCACCCTGTACCTCAACAAGGGCTACGGTGTCTCCGATCTGGCTGCCGAGTTGGCCAACGCCGAGCCGATGCAGCACATCCGCAACCGCTTCGGTACTTACTGGACTCGTCAGTGGCAGCGCTACCTGATGGGCGCCGGCCGGGGCATCATCGCGGCCAACATCGCCCAGAACGGAGGCGACATGGTCAAGGACTCGGGCGCCTCGATCAGCGCCAATGCCTTCCAGGACGCCGCCTTCACCGCCGGCGACGCCGCCGACATGTTCGCCGCTATCGGTGTGCACTCGGTGGTCATGAACCAGATGGTCAAGCAGGACATGATCGAGTACCTGCGCGACTCGCAGGGCAAGATCATCCTGGCCACTTACCTGGGCAAACCAGTGTTCATGGATGACGCCCTGACCTACGCGCCGGGCCAGTATCTGTCGCTGTTCTTCGGCCAGGGAGCCTTCGGTTATGGCGAGGGCGATCCGACCAAGCCAGTCGAGCTGGAGCGCAAGCCTGGCGGCGGCAACGGCGGCGGCGCCGAGGTCCTGTGGGAGCGCAAGACCTTCATCCTTCAGCCGGCTGGCTTCAGCTGGCAGGGCAGCGAGAACCGCAACTTGAGCCCGACTGCAGTCCAGTACGCCGCCGCAGCGAACTGGAAGCGCGTCTTCGACCGCAAGCAGGTTCCGTTCGCTGCCGTCATCAGCGGCACCGCCACCCCTTGACCCCATGATGCGGGGCGCCGGCCTGGCGCCCTGCGCAGGAGATCAGCATGAAAGTCATCTACACCAACACCCCGGGCATCGAGCGCGGCACCTGTTATCGCCGCCTGGACCAGTTCTTCGGCGTGATCGACGGCGCTACCTCGGTGTCCGTGCAGGGCGATGCTCCCCACATCGGCGAGGCGTACCAACGCCAGGGCATCAGCGTGAGCGAGATCGAGGAAGGTCTGCGCCTAGATGGCCCGACTATCGCCCAGTGGGTGGAGCAGGGCTACAAAGCGTCGAACTACCCGCCGAACGGCTACGCCCCAGTCAGCAGCCAGGCCGAGATCGACAAGGCGATCGGGGAAGAGGGCGGCGACGAGACCGACCCTCACAAGATGAAGGTGCCGGAGCTGAAGGAGTGGTTGACGGCCCAGGGCATCACCTTCGACCCAGCCCTCAATAAGCCCGATCTCCAGGCCCTCATCCCGTCGAAGGAATAAGCCATGACCGACTTCATCACCACCGCTGACGTCGACCAGGCGCTCGGGCAGGGTTGGGCAGGCAACGGTGATGCGGTCCTCGCCGTTGCCATGGCAAATGCCTGGCTCACGGCCAAGATCAAGCGACCGGTGCCAGACCAAGTGCCGGATGCCATCGTGACTGCCGGCGCACAGGTGGCCAAGCTGGCTGCGGCCGGCAAGCTCTACAAGGACACCCAGCGCGAGGTGCAGAGCAAGACGGTGTCGGCCCAGGCTGGCACCTCGACCAGCAAGACCTACGTCGCTGGATCTGTAGATCGCTCCGCTGGCGAGAACTTCGCCCTCGACCTCATCGCTCCCTGGATCCGGCGCTCGGGGACCGTAATGCTCAAGAGGATCTGACCCATGGGCATGCGCGAAGAACTCCAGACCGAGTTGGCGGAAGCGTTCGACGATCCAGATGGCCTGGCCGATGCGGTGAAGCCGGTTGTAGGGAGCCGTGCTGTAAAGGGCGGATACGACCCCGAGATCGGCGGCACCGTCCCGGCCTCGACCACCTATTACAACGGCCGCGGCGTGTTCGGCAGCTATCTGGCCAAGGAGATCGACGGTACCCGCATCCAGACCGAGGATGTGAAGCTGTTGGTACTCCAGAGCGAACTATTCGAGGGGCAGGCCGGCGCTGTCAGTGATGTCCCGGCAGCGCCCAAGATTGGCGACCAGGTGGGCGGCTATCGCGTGCTCAATGTTTCAGAGGACCCAGCCCAGGCGACCTGGACCATTCAGCTGAGGAGGTGACATGGCGCGCGGCTCACACATGGCCCAGCGGTACGGCGGGCAGCAGGGTGGCTTCGCCGAAGCAATACGGGCATTCGCCGAGCAGGCGGAGCAAGCCCTGGACGCCACCTTCCGCGAGATTGTGATCGAGATCGGCAGCAGCGTGATCCGCATGTCGCCGGTCGGCAACCCGGAGCTGTGGGCGGCCAACGTGGCCCACCGGGCCAAGGCCAACAGGGCTGCCGATGACTACGACTTCAAGGTCGCGGTACGCAACACCCTGATCAATCTGAACCAGGACAACTTCACCAAGGCCGGCAATCTGCGCAAAGGCGTGAAGTACGCCAAGCCCCTCACCAAGACCGAGCGCGAGCAGAACTTCGCCACCAATGGCCTGGTAGCGGGCAAGGGATACGTCGGTGGCCGCTTCCGGGGTAACTGGCAGTTCTCCATCGATTCGCCGGCTACTGAGGAGCTCGACCGAATAGACCCGTCGGGTAGCGAGGCCATTACCGCGCTCATCACCCGAGTGCAGGCCCTGACCATCGGCCAAACCGCTTACATCGTGAACAATCTGCCGTACGCCATTCCGCTCGAGTACGGACATTCAACGCAGGCGCCAGCCGGCATGGTCCGGGTCACCCTAGCCAACTTCCAGCGCATCGTCGACGAAGCCACCAGGAACAACAGCGTATGAGCCATGCACGAGCGCGCCAGGCCATCGAGATCAAGCTCATGGCCTGGGCGACTGCGCGCCCGATCCGGGTCGCGAACTTCGAGCAAGAATTTTCTGCCTTGCCAGGTGAAACCTACCTGCAGGCCTATCAACTGCCAGGGGCAACCACCTGCCGCTACCTTGGCGGCGAAGCCTACGAGTACACCGGCGTCTACCAGGTGAGCATCGTCTGCCCGGCGGGCCAACCTCTGGAAACCGCTGAGGCTCTGGTGGACGAGCTTTCGAGCCTCTTCCGCGTGGATTCGGTGCTCAGCCGCAACGGTTTCGAGGGCTTGGTCACCGAGCCAATTGACCAGGGCCCCACCATACCCGAGTCGGCGACTTACACGGTCCCGGCCAGCTTCACTTACCGCGGAGTCGCGGACCAACCGCCCGCTGGGGCATAACCAACCGCCGCCCGGCGGGCAACAACGAGGAAACATTCCATGGCCGCAAAATTCCCGCTGCCGAACGGCGCTGCGCTGGAAATCGCCAGCGTTTTCGGCGCTGCCGTCGCCTTCACCGCCCTGACCAATGCTGCGCCACCGATGGCCACTGCCGCCGACCACGACATTGCCAACGGCGACGTCCTGCTGGTCAGTTCCGGCTGGGCACTCATCGCCGATCGCGCTGTCAGCGCCACCAGCGTCGCAGCCGACACGTTTGCCCTGAAGGGCCTCAATACCACCAACGTGGACAAGTACACGCCGGGCGCTGGCGTAGGCTCGGTCCTCCCCGTGACTGCCTGGGCGCAGATCTCCAAGGTGACCGCGTTCACTTCGGCCGGCGGTGAGCAGCAGTACCTGACCGTGGGCTATCTGGAGGATGACGACGACCGCCAGTTCCCGACCAACCGCAACCCGATCACCCTGTCGATCACCGTCGAGGACCAGCCAAGCGCGGCCTACGTCGCCCTGGTAGAGACCTACGGTGACAGCAAGGAACTCGTGGTGGTGCGCCTCAAGCTGCCAGGCGGCGACCAGATCCTCTACCCGGGCTACGTGAGCATCACCACCACCCCAACCATGGACCGGAACAGCCTCATGACGCGCACCATCAGCATCGCGCTGTCGGGCCGCCCTGTTCGCATCCTGGCCGGCGCGTAAGGAGCACTCATGGCGAAGATCAAGATCGCGCAGAACCCCAAGTTCGCCGCTGTGGTGCAGGTTCCGCGCATTGGCGCCGAGCCGGCTCCAGTAGAGTTCCAGTTCCGCTACATGGACCGCGTTGCCCTTTCCTCGATGTTCGATCGCTGGAACAAGGCGCGGGACGCCTGGGCAGTGAAGGTCCAGAAGGACGGTGCGAGCTGGGAGGAGGTCACCACTGGCGAAATCGCCCTGCAGGCCGAGCAGTTAGGCGAGATCGTCATTGGCTGGGACCTGGAAGACGAGTTCAGTGCTGAGGCCATCGTTGACCTGGTGCGCACCTGCACCGGCGCTCCGAAGGCGGTCATCGATGCCTACCAGGCCGCCTACAGCCCGGCCCGCTTGGGAAACTGAGAGCGGCGGCCAGGGCCTGCTACGAGCGCGGTCCCTCCGCCGAGCAACTGGCGGTGCTTGGGCTTACCCCGGGCGACATCGAGGAGGAAGTGGTGGAGGTCTGGCCAGACGCATGGTCAGCCTTCCGCTTGTTCGATGCCTTGGGCACACAGTGGCGGGTGGCTTCTGGAGGGCCCTCTGGCCTGGACTACACCGCCATACCCGCAACGGCCTCGATGCTCGGCATCAAGCGCCGCGACCTCACCGACATTTTTCCCGATCTCCGCGTCATGGAGGTCGAGGCCTTGGCCGTCATGGCCGAATCGATGGAGTAGATCATGACCACCATTGCCTCCCTCGGTCTACAGATCGATTCCGGTGATGCCGTCGAGGCCAAGGACAACCTCGACCAGCTGACTGATGCCGGCAAGCGCAGCGAGGAATCGGCCGCACGAACCGGGCGTGCCTGGGAGACTGCCCTGGGCAGCCTGCAGAGTGACACCCGGCAGATTGTGCAGGAGCTGCAGGCGCTCAACGCCAAGCAGACCGAGTTGGCACAGCAGATAGCTACCGTGGGGCGCGCCGTCACCAACGCCTCCACTGCGTTCAGCAGCGCTGCAGCGAACATGGGTGCGTTTCGGGCCGAGGCCGCGCAGGCGGGCAAGGTGCAGGAGGCGCTCACCAGCGCTACGGATGCCGGTGCCCAAGCTGGTCGGCGAGCTGCCGAATCCGCCGACGAGCAGCAGGCCAGGATCCTGGCCGTGGCCAAGGCCTCGCTGGAGGCCAGTCAGTACGTGCAGTCGCTCAACCGGGCGACCGAGCATAGCGCCGAAGTCACCGCCCAGGCGAACGCCGTTCTATCGGACAGTGCCAGCCGCCAGGCATCCATCAACAGCCGTGCTCAGGCCCTCATCGCCACGGAGGAGCGCCAGGCGGAGGCGGCGAAGAAGGCCGCTGGCGCTCACCGGGAAGAAGGCCGGGCGCTCGAAGAACTGCTGGGCAAGATCGACCCGACCATCGCGGCCATGAGCCGGCTGGACCAGATGGAGCAGAAGCTGAAGGGCTTCCGCACCAGCGGTGCGCTCGACGCGGAGACGTTCGGCGAGTACCAGGCGAAGATTGATCAGGCGCGTACTGCGCTTGGCGGCGCCGACGCTGCGCTGAACAGAACCGGCATGACGGCCAAGCAGACCGCTGCAGCACTGCGCATGGTTCCGATGCAGTTCACGGACATCGTGACATCCATCGCAGGCGGCCAGCCTCTGATGATGGTGGCCATTCAACAAGGCGGGCAGTTGAAAGACTCCCTTGGGGGCATCGGTCCAGCAGCGAAGGCTATGGGAGGGTATATCGCCGGACTTATCAGCCCGCTAACGCTGAGCGCTGCAGCCGTAACTGGTCTGGCGGTGGCAGCGGCTGCGGGGGTAAGTGATCTCAACGAACTCAACAAGACCCTTGTTGCCACAGGCGGGATTGCAGGGAAGTCTTCTTCGCAGCTGGTTGAGTTGCAGAACAAGCTAGCCAATGGAAAGTACTTCAGCCAAGCGAATGAAGCATTGCTCGCACTGGTCGGCTCTGGAAAGCTCACTGGCGAGACATTTGATGCCGTTGCGGCAGCAGCCACCCAGCTGTCCGCCGCCACAGGCGAAAGCGCAGGAAAGTTCACGCAGATGTTTGTCGAGGCCAAGAGCGAGGTCACGGCCTTTGCGCTGGAGTTCAATTCCAAGTATCACGCGGTCACCTTGGCTACCTTTGAGCAGATTCAGGCCCTTGAAGATCAGGGGCGCCACATGGATGCCTTGAAGCTCCTGGCAGGCGAAGTTTCGGAGGAGATGACCCGTCGCAACAAGGAGATAAGTGAGTCCACTAGGGGAATCGCCAAGCTGTGGGATGACGCAACCAGTGCTGTGCGTAGGTATTGGAATGAGCTGAAGCAGGGGGTAGCGGCTGATCCTGATCATTTTCGGATGCAAGTACTGCAGCAGCAGGTTGCTGATATCGACAAGCAGTTCTGGTTCAGCGATAGCTCCCGGGACGCCCTGAAGAAGCAGTACACCGACGAAATTGCCTTGATCCAGAAGCGAATCGCTGCCGGCGTGAAAGAGCGCCAGGATCGCGCGGACGGTGAAGCGGCGATACAGAAGCAAGTCGACCTCCAGAAGAAGCTGAACGATCAGCTCGACAAGGCCAACCCTGAGCGCAAGAGAGGAGAGGCGCTGCAAGACCTCAAGCAGCAATTCATTGATCTGCGTGACGCCGTGAAGGAAACGGGCAAACAGAGTCCTTTACTGGATGGTGTGTCCTTCGATGGTGACAAAATCTCAGGAGGTGCATTCGACACTCTTGCCAAGGGCATTGCAGACAGGAACAAGGACAAGGTCGGAAAGACCGCTCCGATTGATCTCTCAGGCTTCAACGACCAGAAAAACGCGCTGAGCGCCATCCTGTCTGAGTACAAGAACCACCAGAAGGAGTTGGATGCGGCGCAGAAGGCCGGGATCATCTCCCAGGAGTCGTACGCCTCCCAGCGAGCCGCAATCATCGAGCAGCAGAAGGGCGAGGTCACCCACGCCTACGAGTCTGAGATCAAGGCTCTGGAGGAGGCAAAAGGGAAGAGCACTACCAGTGCCCAGCAGCGCATCCAACTGGACCAGAAGATCGCTGATGCCCGCGCTGCCATGGTCAAGGCCCAGAAGGACGCCGACACCGAACTGGCGGTGCTGGCGACCAACGAGCAGGGCCGACTGGCCAAGCAGGCCAGGGCAGTGCAGACCTACACCGACGCCCTTGACCGGCAGGTCCTGGCTTTGAGGTTGCAGGGCCAGCGCTCGGCCGATGGCCTTGGGCTCGGTGATCGGCGGCGCGGACTGCAGGATCAGCAGAACGGCATCACCGACCGGATGAACCAGCAGCGCCTGGACCTGGCCAATCAGTACGGCGACGGCTCCCGTGGCATGAGCCTCGACGAGTACAACCAGAAGCTGGCAGCCCTGAGCAAGACCGAGAAGGACCTGCAAGAAACCACCATCGCCAACTACGACCAGATGACGGTCGCGCAGGGCGATTGGCGCAAGGGTGCATCCTCCGCCTTCCAGAACTATCTGGACCAGGCTAGGGATGTTGCCGGCCAGACGAGGGCGCTCTTCACCAGTGCCTTCACCAGCATGGAAGACGCTGTCGTGAACTTCGCCTTAGCTGGCAAGTTCTCGTTCTCGGACTTCACCAAGTCGATCCTGGCGGATATGGCGAGGATCGCGACACGCCAAGCCGCATCTGGGTTGCTGTCGAGTATCGCCGGTACCGCAATCGGCGCCTGGTTTGGAGGTGGGGCGGGCGCTGCCTCGTCCGGAGCTTCGGGGGCAGCCAGCGCAGCGGGCTCGAGCGGTTTTGACTACAGCCTTGGCAGTGCGTCATCGGGCATGACCTACACCCCGACGTTCTCGGATGGCGGCTTCACCGGTGAGGGTGGCAAGTACGACCCTGCCGGTATCGTCCATGCGGGTGAGTTCGTGCTTCGTCGGGAGGTGGTGAGCCAGCCTGGCATGCTCGGTTATCTCGAAATGCTCAACACCCGCGGCTATGCCGACGGCGGCTTGGTCACACCGCTTGCAGTACCTCGGCAGGTCTCCGGTCAGGCTGCGAGTGGAGCATCCATCCAGGTCAGCGCGGCTGTCAGCGTCAGCACTCAGGATCAGGGCGGGCAGGGCATGGAGCTTGACCAAGCGCTGCTCCAGCAGAACATGCAGAAGCAGATGCAGGCTGCTGCTGAAAAGGCAGTGGCCGACTCCTGGCGCCCCGGAGGACTGAGTTACCGCAACGTAAACAGGAGAGGCTGATGGCAATCGAAACGTTTCGCTGGGCCACCCAGCGCGGCGAGACACCAGACATCCAGTACCGAGTGAGGGAGTCCCGGTTCGGCGACGGCTACCGCCAAGTGGTCGGTGATGGCCCCAACAACAAGGAAGACAGCTACCCGGTGACCATCACCGGCGGAAAGGCCAGGGCCAAGGATGTCATGGACTTCTTCGACCGTCACGCCGGCGCAAAGGCGTTCCTCTGGACCACTCCACTGGGTGAGCTGGGCCTATTCACCTGCAAAGACCCGAAGCCTACCCCGTTGGGTGGCGACCAGTTCAAGGTCGCTGCCACCTTCGAACGGGCTTTTCACCCGTAAGGTACATCCATGTCATTGACTCACGATACCCAGTTGCTCGAGCCGGGAAGCGAAGTGCTGCTGTTCGAACTCGACGGCTCGGATTGGGGAGCTGACATCCTCCGGTTCCACGGGCACGCGATTCCGCACACCCCGGCAGAACTGGAGGCTGCTGGCGCAGATGCTGACCAGCTCCCTGCCAAGTCGATCTGGTGGCAGGGCGAAGAATATGGCGCCTGGCCGATGCAGATCGAGGGCATCAGTGCCAACTCGGACGGTACCGCGGTGCGTCCGAATCTCTCGGTAGGCAACGTTAACGGTCGCATCACCGCCTTGTGCCTCGCCTTCGATGATCTTTTGGAGTTCAAGCTGACCATTCGGCACACGCTGAAGCGGTACCTGGACGCAGAAAACTTCCCTCAAGGTAATCCTGAGGCCGATCCGGCCGAGGAGAGCATAGAGGTCTGGTTTCTTGACCAGAAGGTCTCCGAGAACGGGAGCGTGGTGGCCTGGGAGTTGGCCAGCCCCGGCGACGTGGGTGGTGAGACCCTTGGCCGGCAGATGACCCAGCTTTGCCACTGGGCCATGACCAACGGATACCGCGGCCCTGACTGTGGCTACACCGGCCCCTACTACGACATGGACGGCAACCCGACCGATGACCCCGCGAAGGACCAGTGCAACGGCTGTCTCGACAGCGGCTGTATCGTCCGCCATGGCACTGGTAACCCTATCCCCTTCGGCGGCTTCCCCGCCGTGTCCCTGATCGCCAGGAGCTGATGATGCTGAAGCACATCCTCGCCGCCGTGCAGCAGCACGCCGCGGCAGAGTATCCGCGCGAGTGCTGTGGGCTGCTGCTAGCGGTCGGGCCCAAGCAGGTCTACTTCCCGTGCAACAATACGGCTACCGAGCCGACCGAGGAGTTCAGGATTGCGCCGGAGCAGTACGCCGAGGCGGAAGACCACGGCCAGGTGATCGGCATCGTGCACTCGCACCCGGACGCCACCAGCAGGCCGTCGCCGCGCGACCTGGCAATGTGCGAGGCCACAGGGTTGCCCTGGCACATCCTGTCCTGGCCGGAGGGCGATCTGCGAACGATCACCCCAACCGGCGACACGCCGCTGCTCGGTAGGCAATTCGTGCACGGCGCATGGGACTGCTGGCAGATCTGCGCAGACTGGTATGCGCGGGAATGGGGGCTGGAGTTCCCGGCCTACGCGCGGGAAGAGGGGTGGTGGGAGAGAGCGGAAGGCCCGAGCCTCTATGAGCAGGCCTACGAGGCTGCCGGATTCCAGCAGGTCAGCCAGCCACAGCGTGGCGATATGATCGTCATGGCCGTGGGGCGGACTGTGCACCCGAACCATGCTGGCATCTACCTGGGCGTCGACGCGGCGCTCCCCGGCGAGCGCGCGGAGGTGTTCGGGCCTGGGCCGTTCCTCCTCCACCACCTGTATGGCAGGCCATCAGAAATCATCGTGTTCGGCGGGCCTTGGCTCGACCGGACGCGCCTGGTGCTGCGACATCGGGATGCACGGTGATACAGTCCAGGTTTTCAATGGAGGGAGAACCATGCGGATTTTGATTGCAGGCTTGGCGCTGATGGCGGTGGCGGGGTGTGCAACTTCACCCATTCCGGCGGAGCAAGCGGACCCGGTGCCGAGCTCCCGGTTGTTCGCCTTCCAGTCCCCGTCAAAAGATCAGGCAGTCATCGTGGTTACGAGAGACACGGGTTTTACCGGAGGCGGCTGCAACACCAAGGTCAGCATTGACGGTCGTCGCGCAGCAGAGATTGGTCCAGGTGAGACAGCAAAATTCTATGTGTCCCCTGGTGAGCGGATGCTTTCCGCCTCCTCCTGCGGAAGCGGCTTGAAAGAACGTGAGACCACCATCCAGCCAGGAGGCACGAAGCGATTCAGGATATCGATCGATTCAGCGATGAGTCTCGACTTGTCGCCGACAGCCTATTAACACAAGCCGCCTACGGGCGGCTTTTTCTTACCTGGAGGAAGCATGGCGGCAACTGTTGCTCACTACTCCCCGATGACCATTATCAAGCTCTCTGGATCGTTGGCGCAGAAGTTTGGCCGAACGCACCGACGGCAGATCGATAGTGGTCAGGCCTGGGAGGTTTTCAGGGCGCTGAAAGCCACGATTCAGGGCTTCGAAGCGGAGATCAGGCGCCTCGATGGACTTGGTTTGCGCTTCGCCGTGTTCCGTAATCGGAAGAACGTTGGTCTCGAGAGTTTCGAACTGGGCGGCACTCGTGAGATTCGGATCGCGCCGGTGATTGCAGGTAGCAAGCGAGGCGGGATTCTTCAGACCATCATCGGCGCGGTAATGATCGTTGTGGGAACTTATAGCGGGCAGGCCTGGGCTGTTCAGGGGGTGTGGCGCTGGTCGCTGGCGGGGTAATCCAGATGCTCAGTCCCCAGGCCAAGGGTCTCTCCCAGAGTGCCGCACCGGAGAACCTACCGAGCTACGCCTTCGGCAGCGCCAAGAACACCACTGCCAGCGGCAACCCGGTTCCAATCTGCATAGGAAAGCGCCGGTGGGGCGGGGCGATTATCAGTGCTAGTATTTACGCGGAGGATAAGTTATAGATGGAAAAAACAAGGAGGTTGCCATGCCAGGGATTGTTCAGTTTCTAGCCAAGAATGATCTATTAGAAGTCCGTCGGAATTGGCGGTTGCAGGTCACGGAAGTGCACGCCAAGGCTCTCTCGCTGACTTGGAATTACGTTTTGTTCGCTGAGTATGGGCGCTTTGTTTGCGCTGCGAAAGTTCTGAGCGTTACTAAATATCCCAATGAAGATGACTGTCGTTGGACGATTGAGTTTTCGAGTTTCAAAGAAAATCCCAGATTGAGTTTTTCGGCCGAAGGAATGGGAGGTCGGACAGAGTGGCTCGACGCTGGTAAGGACTCCGAGGTCTTTGCTCTGTTCGAGCAATCCGAACATATTCGTACGGAAGAAGACCCCAAGCTAAATATTTCGATCAATGAGGCTGTCGAGGCGCTTAGCCTCCGATATGACATTGCTGTAAGCAATATCAAGATTACGCTTCACAACTAGCGTCTCCACAATATTCGTTTGAATTGCGTTTTCACAAGCCGCCTCCGGGCGGTTTTTTTATGCCTGGAGGAAACATGGGCGCAGCACTTCAGCTCGACGTCGTCGGCGCCAAGGGCGGCGAGAGCAAGCCGAAAACCCCGGTAGAGGCACCTGACAGCCTCCGGTCCACCAACATCGCCAAGATATTGATCGCGGTGGGCGAGGGTGAGTTCGAGGGTGCGCCGACAGATCGGGATATCTACCTGGACAACACCCCGATCATGGATGCCAGCGGCAACGTGAATTTTCCGGGCGTGAAGTGGGAGTGGCGGCGTGGCTCTGTTGAGCAGGACTACATCCAGGGCATTCCCGCGATCGAAAGCGAGACCACCACCAACGTCGAACTACGCAGCGACAACCCGTTCGTGCGCTCGCTGAGCAACACCCAGCTCTCCGCCGTGCGCCTGCGCTTCTCTTGGCCGCGCCTGGCCAGCCAGGACAATGCGGGCAACACCAACGGCTATCGCATCGACTACGCGATTGACGTGGCCACCGACGGCGGTCCCTATGTTGAGGCCCAGCCTGGCGCTGTGGACGGCAAGACCACCAGCGGTTATCAGCGCTCTGTGCGTGTTGACCTGCCAGCGGCGACCTCGGGCTGGCTGCTTCGCGTTCGTCGCCTGACGCCGAATAGCGGCAGTGACCGTGTCGCAGACACAATGATGATCGCCGGCTACACCGAGATCATCGACCAGAAGCTGCGTTACCCGAACACCGCGCTGCTCTACATCGAGTTCGATGCCCAGCAGTTCCAGAACATCCCGTCCGTCACAGTCGATTGCAAAGCCCGGCGCTGGCCGGTGCCGAGTAACTACGATCCGGAAACCCGGGCCTATACCGGGATCTGGGACGGAACCTTCAAGCAGGCCTGGACCAACAATCCGGTGTGGGCGACCTACGGGATCTGCGTCGAAGACCGTTTCGGCCTGGGCAAGCGCATCCAGAGCTGGATGGTGGACAAGTGGGAGATGTACCGCATCGCCCAGTATTGTGACCAGCTTGTGCCCGACGGCGTTGGCGGCATGGAGCCTCGCTATCTCTGTGATCTGAACCTGCAGGGCAAGGCCGAGGCCTGGACACTGTTGCGCGACCTGTCCGCGATCTATCGCGGGATGGTGTACTGGGCCCAGGGCGCACTGATCATGCAGGCTGACATGCCCCGGGCGCAGGACATCGACTATGTCTTCACGCGTGCGAACGTCATCGACGGCGACTTCGTGTACGGCGGAGCCGAGCGCGGCACGCACTACAGTCGTGCCCTGGTCAGCTACGACAACCCGGCGAACAACTACGACACCGACGTCATCCCGGTCACTGACCTGGCGCTGCAGCGCCGGTACAGGGATCGGCCTATCGAGCTATCAGCGATCGGCTGCACCCGGGCCAGTGAGGCCCAGCGGCGCGGTAAGTGGGCGCTGCTGAGTAACAACCAGGACCGCACCGTCACGTTCAAGACCGGTATGGAGGGCGCCAACGTGCTGCCTGGCTACGTCATTCCGGTTGCCGACGAACTCGTCGCCGGTAGGCCGAACGGCGGCAGGATCTCGGCCGTCGCCGGGCGCACGGTGACGCTCGACCGCGATACGCCCATCAAGCCTGGCGATCGGCTGATTGTGAACCTTCCCAATGGCACGGCCCAGGGCCGAACCGTTGAGTCGGTGGCGGGCCGTGCCGTGACGGTGACTGTCGCCTATGCGCTCCAGCCTGAGCCGCAGCTTCAATGGGCGATCGACTACGAGGACCTGGCCGTCCAGCTGTTCCGGGTGCTGAAGCGCACCCGCACCACGGAAGGCGAGTACGAGTTCACTGCGCTGGAGTTCAACCCCAGCAAGTTCGCTGCTATCGACACCGGTGCGAAGCTTGACGAGCGGCCGATCAGCGTCATTCCGGTGACCACGGTACCGCCACCGGCGAGTGTGAGCCTGTCGTCCGGCTACGCGGTTGACCAGGGTATCGCTGTCAGCACCATGACGATCGCCTGGCCTGCTGTGGAGGGCGCCGTCGCGTACGACGTTGAGTGGCGCAAGGACAATGGGAACTGGGTCCGCCTGCAGCGCAGCGGCACCACGAGTGTTGATGTGACTGGGATCTACGCTGGCGCATACCTGGCCCGCGTACGTTCTGTGAGCGGCTTCGACATCACATCGATCTGGCGCAACTCGGCGCTGACAGAGCTGAAAGGCAAGGAGGGCCTGCCGCCGGCAGTGGCGTTCCTGCAAACCACCCCTCTGGTCTATGGCACTCGCCTGGCCTGGGGCTTCCCCGCCGGCGCAGAAGACGCACAGCGCACCGAGATCTGGCAGAGCCAGACGACCAGTCGTGACGACGCTATCAAGCTGGGTGATTACGCATATCCGCAAGCTGAGCATGAGCTGCACGGCCTAGTGCCAGGCGCGTCGTTTTTCTATTGGGCGCGCCTCATCGACCGGTCCGGCAACATCGGCCCGTGGTATCCCGCGGGCGTTGGCGTCAACGGGCAGTCGAGCAGCAACGCCGCTGAATACGAGGAGTACTTCAAAGGGCAGATCCGCGAGAGCTCGTTGTACCAGTCCCTGCGTGAAGAGATCGAAAAGATCTCCGGGGAGGGCCCTGGCTCTGTCAACGATCGGCTTGATGAAGCGAAGGAAGAGCTGTACGAACGGATCAATGAGCTGACAGATGCTCTGGCGTATGACGAGACCAAGGCCTACGCCATTGGCGACGTAGTGCGCATGGGCCAGCGACTGTTCCAGGCCCGCGCGGCGGTACCTGCCGGCGCTGCACCGCCGGACCCTACCTATTGGGTGGATGTTGGCTCTATCGCCGAGACGGTTGACGCCATGGCGCTGCAGATTCAAACCCACACCGCCGCTATCGAGGAGCTCGACGGTCGGGTCACCGCATCAGCCAGCCAGTTGACTGCTCTACAGGCCGCATGGCGTGATGACACCGGGGAGGGCGACCTAAACGACGCACTCGACGGCTGGCAGAGCAAGGCTCGGTTCGCAGACGAAGTCCGCACGCGGGCGTCGCAGAACGAAGCTGTTGTTGCACGCCTGACGTCGCTCGATGCCGAGGTCGCCGGGAACAAGGCTGGCATCACCTCGCTCGAGCAAGTTGTTGCGACGAACGAGCAGGCGAGTGCAAGCCGTATCGATCAGTTGAAAACCGAGGTTGATGGCAACACGTCGCATATCCAGCAGGTCAGCGAGTCGCTTTCCAACACTGACAAAGCTGTTGCATCGCTCGCGACATCAGTCGAGGCGGTGTACACCGCTGGACGCGATGACAGCGGGGAGGGCGACTTGAACGGCGCACTCGACGCTTGGCAGACAAAAGCCAAATTCGCGACCGAGGTGCGCACGCTCGCCAGTGCAGACGAAGCCTTGGCGAGGAAGTCCGAGACCCTGGAAGCATCGCTCAGCGACACTCGATCGTCAGTGCAGCAGGTCAGTGAAGCCGTGGTCGGCTTGGATGGCCGGGTGCGCGCGCAGACAACCATCAAGGCGCAAACCATCGTTGGCGGTCGGAAGGTGATGGCTGGCTTGTCGGTCGGCGTCGATGGCGATACGTCTGAGATCCTGGCTTTCGCTCAGCGCTTCGCGATCGTCGATGAATCCAGTGGGCAGATGGTGTTGCCGTTCGTTGTGCAGGGCGGCCAGGTCTTCATCAACACAGCGATCATCAATACAGCGGTCATTCAGCAGATCGTGGCCGGCATGTCGATCGTGTCAGAGTCGAAGGATTCGCAAGGAATGCCGTTGCTTGAGTTGAACTTCAAAACCGGCAGGGTCGTGATACGGGGGCAGGATGCCAACGGCTCGACGTTGATCACCAATGGCCAAGTCAACACCTACTACAACAGCGGTAATCCGGCAACGAAGATGGGGATCGGTATATGAGTACCGGTTTTCTTGCTTTCTCGGAGAGCGGTCAGGTCGTGACCGACATGACGGTCCTGATCAGTCAGATGCAGGGAAGCATCGTGACCGCTGCGACAAATGGAAGCGCCACGTTGCCGCCGGTACCGGCAGGTCGGCAGCGGTTCTACATGGTCGTGCCGCTGGTCGATCTGAATCGGGAGAAAGGCAAGCGGCCAGGCGTAAGCATTTCGGGAAACACCATGTCATGGGCGTATTCCTACAGCACAAGTGGCTGGGGCTACTTTTCGGCTAACTGTCGCATCTACTATGGGTACTACTGATGCCTGGAAAGTTTGTTGCATATAGACAGCAGGACCAGCAGCTACTGTTTGATACGGATCTGATTTCATATGGGCTGAGAAAGAGCGGGTACTTACAGTTCGTCGGTAATTGGCCGCAAAAGTATCTACGCAGTGCAAACCTTGACCCAAATAACGGTGCCAATTGGGCGGATGACACTGCTCCTCGGGAGCCCATATATGGAATCTCGCTAAGCAAGTGGTCTTCACCCATAGCGTTCCTTGTGGGGGACGGCAGTCCGTGCGGGGAGATGCTGGTTGATGGGCAAAAGACACTGCTTTTCGTTGGGGCTTCAACTTCAACGAAAGCGTATGTCTTCGACTTGATGTCTGATGCCGGGCCAATCAATGGGTTGAAGTGCTTCAAGGAGAACCCATGGGAGCTCACGTTCAACTCCGCCCAGGCGCCGTTGAACATCATTGCCTCTGTAGAGGCTCCTCCGCCCGGCGCGATATTTGCCAACGATGTCAGATACACGGCATATGCCGGCGGCTACAACCAGATGATCGGAAATAACGGTGGCGCAACGTACAACCAGATGAAGTCGTGCGTAGATGTGCCGGTCACTGGTGGCGAGCTAGCGGCGTCGATCACATTCACCAGGTCTGCTTTATGCAACGGCTCCGCAGCTGGGTACGGCGGCTTAGAGTATGGGTGCCAAGAGGGTGCCGGCGGCTACGTAGGCGGGGTCCGATTTATCTTCACTGTTGCGGCGGCAACAACAAGAACATCGGTCGGTAGCTCACCGATAAACTATTGGCGCGCTGTTCCTGCGCTCCTTCCTCGCGCACTTGTTATCAGGACATCCGGTCTTCCCTTTCCATTGAACTAAGGAACTTCTATGCCTTGGTATAAAACAGGCACAGTTGCAATTGCTTCTGGCCAAACCACCGTAACTGGTACTAATACTAACTTCTCCGCGAATAGCCGAGTTGGCGACGCGTTCCTGGGGCCAGATGGCCGCTGGTATGAGGTTGTGAATATTGCCAGTGATTTGGTGCTTTCGATTCTGCCGGCATACCAGGGAGCGACAGTCACGGCTGGAAGCTATGCGCTGGCCCCAATGGAGGGATACGTTAAAGAGTCCGCAGACCGGCTACGCCAGATCGTCGATCAATGGGGCGCGACGCTTGCCGGCCTTGGAGATGTTGCAAGCCAGGACATCGTCCCGGTTGCCATGGGCGGCACAGGCGGAGCAACGGCAGCAGCAGGCCGGGCAGGCCTCGGCCTGAAGAGTGCCGCCGTGGCTGATGTTGTCGGTACAGTCGCTGCCGGCGCGATTATCGAGCGCGGCTCGAATTCGAGCGGCAGTTACACAAAGTACCTCGATGGATCGCTGACATGCTGGTGCACGCGACGTGTGCCGAAGACGATGAACGCCTCCTCCGGCGCATTGTTCTTCAGTGCTATCGAAGCGGCGGTCGCCTACCCAGCGCCGTTCTCTGAGACACCCACAGTCAGCATCACTGCAACAGGCGAGTTCGAGTGCTTCACCGTACCTGCCGGGCTCTCAAATCAGTCGAGCTGGCCAGGCGTTTACATCGCAAGCCAAATCGCGCGATCGACGGCAGCGACAATCGATATCTGCTATAAGGCCCAAGGGAGGTGGAAATAATGCGCATCAAGTTCAGTCCCCAGCGCCGCGATGATCAGTTGAGCGTGACCCGAGGCGGTGATGCGCTCACCGTCAACGGAGTGAAGTTCGACTTCGGTAATCTGCCGCTCGGTGCAACGCTGCCCGCCGGCGCTGCCGACTGCCCCTGGATCTTCGGTGACATCGAAAAAACTGCTGAGGGCGTGCAGGTGACGATACTCCTTCCGCATGCCGCCGACGCCCCCGAATCTGCTCGCTTCCCGCGCGACATCGTCAACCCGGCCGACGGCCCGATCCTGCTGCCCGGCACCACGGCTCAGGTTTATGCATCTTCGGTACCAGGTGTCATCGATTGGTCTCAGATGATTACCGCCGAGATGAAGGCCGAGGCAGACGCTGCGCGCCACCTTGCCGCCGTAGTCGCCGATACCGCATCGCGCCGCGCCGCGGCAGACAGCTCGATTGCTCCGCTCCAGGACGCTGTTGATCTCGACGAAGCCACTGAGGCCGAAGCTGCGCTATTGAAAGAGTGGAAGCGCTACCGCGTGGCGCTCAACCGTCTGCCCGAGCAGCCAGGCTACCCGAACAGCATCGACTGGCCCGCGCCGCCGGCCTGATTCGCACCGTGCCCACCAGCCGCCCATGAGGCGGTATTTTTTTGCTTGGAGAAAACCATGCGTACATCGCAACGCGGCTTGAACTTGATCAAGTCATTCGAGGGCCTGCGCCTGCAAGCGTACCAAGACTCGGTCGGCGTCTGGACGATCGGCTACGGCGCGACCCGGGGCGTGAAGCCCGGCATGACGATCACCAAGGACCAGGCCGAGCGGATGCTGCTGAACGACGTCCAGCGCTTCGAGCCGGAAGTGCAGCGCCTGGTCACTGCAAAACTGAACCAGAACCAGTGGGATGCCCTGGTCTGCTTCACCTACAACCTGGGTGCGGCAAACCTGGAGTCTTCGACGCTCCGGCGCCTGTTGAACGCGGGGACTATGCAGGCGCGGCCGATCAGTTCCCGCGTTGGAACAAGGCTGGCGGCAAGGTTCTCGCGGGTCTGGTACGTCGCCGCGCCGCGGAGCGCGATCTGTTCCTGGGGGCGGCATGAGTGCCTGGGCGCTGCGCCTGACCGCCGCCGGCCTACTGATCCTTCTCGGCATGGCCGTCGGCAGCTGGGCCACAACCGGCCACTTCCGCCCGCTGCTCGACGCCGAGCAGGAGCAGGCGACCACTTGCAAATCTGCCCGGGACAACCTCGCCGGCCTGGCTGCGGAGCAGGGCAAGGCCCTGGGCGACCTGGCCCTGGCCGCAAACGAACGTCAGGCTGCCGCCGAGCAGGCAGTGAGAGAAGCCAAGGTCAGTGCGGAACTCGACTACGCCGCGGCGAATCGGCTGCAGCAGGAGCGCACCGGTGGCGAGCAGTGCGCGGCGGCCACGTCGATCATCGACCAGGAGCTTGGGCTATGAGAGGACTGTTGATCCTCGGCGGGCTGGCGCTCGCCGGCTGCGCAGGCCAGGTCGAGCCGCAGGTGCAATACCTGCGCGTCGAGGTGCCGGTACAGGTACCGTGTCGGGCGCCAGAGGTGGCGGTGCCGGTATGGGCGGCTGCCGGTTTACACAAGAACGACAGCCTGGAGGTGAAGGTGAGGGCGCTGGTGGCTGAGCGCCGGCAGCGAATGGGATACGAAAAGCAACTGAGGGTTGCGGTGGGCTCGTGTCGTTGACTAGTTAGTAGCGCCGGAGGTGGAATAGCAAACTCATGGTATAGCGAGAAACTACGGAAATCGCGCCCGACTTCGCTCGAGCGAATGAGCTTTTCGAGCTTGTTTCGACGCAGCATGGATGAACCTGTGTGTTTTTTCCGAGGCCTAAAACAGGGGAGAGTTAGACTGCGGAATGACTAGAGACTTAGTATTTCCGGCAGTGTCCCGGAATTCTATCCGGTATTCGAAGTTCTTCAAGGTGGTGACGCCGGTTGTCAGTTGGACATCCAGATAATCGGAGTAATATGTGGTAAATCTCATCACTGGCGAACTGGCGTCGCTCACAAATGCTTGCGTGCAGTCCAGACGAGTCAGCTTGCCGGGGAGCCCCGCAAAATATGTGCTCGCCTGCTTCGAATCACCCCGCGTACAAGAGCGGATGCTGGCCATGGAACCGAAACTGTTCCCCGCAGAATCGGTGAGTTCCCCCATTTCTTTGAGCGCCACCTGGGCGGGCGGCCAAGTAGCGTCGTGACCTTTTTCGCTGTAGGAAATGGACTGCAGCTTGGCGCTGGATGTGACAGCGCTCATTCCGTGATAAATGATCACTGCGATATTGGCAGGATCATTCAGCCGACGCTGGACCAAAAATCCTTGCTCCACGGTTTGCCGGTCCGTATAGCGCGTGCCATTCGCGTCAAAGGACGTCGTGACGGCAATGAGAGCCGGGGAGGGAAAGCCCACAGCGGGATCATTTTCCAGTTGCCGCTGCAGTTCGCTACCGATCGCGATCTGCTGGGCCACGGGCCAGTTACGAGGCGAGGCGTCGGCGAGTGTGGCGACGCCGATCAACAGTACGGGAATAAATTTACTATTCATTGGCGCATACCTCGCATTTGTCCACGATGAAATTGTCTTGGGACAGTTTCTTAAGGCTGGCCGAGTGCTCGATAACTCTGGATTGATGATTGAACAGGGTGAAGTGCGGTGTAGAGTCGATGTAGTAACTGACTTTCGAGCAAGTATCGGCGTTCGACCACACCTCATAATCTGCGCCCGCCGAGCGGTTCTTCAGAAATTTTATTTGAGCAAGACACCTGCCGACGATCTTTCGGCAATCGCAACTCTTATCGGGAGTGTTGCTGCGCTCTGCCGCAGCGCGTGCCTCCCAGTTCTGGGACTCATCGAAATTCGCATCAAGGCCGTCGAAGGCCGCCTTGCCTTCAGCGTTTTTCCTGGCTTGGCTTTCTTCCCATGCACGCCTCGCTTCCTCGGCTTGACGTTGCAGTTCCTCCTGTTCAGCACTTCGGCGCGCGGCCCTATCGCTTTCAAAGGCTTTCAGCGCCGACCCGGCTGCTTCCAGGGCATTCTGGTATTGGCTGGTAGAGTTTCCTGGCATCCTTCCATCAGCCTCCATACCGCAGTCGGCATCACCGCAACTTGCCGCCAGACCGAGGCTCCACGGATAAGAAGGAGAAAAGCGCAAATAAAGCCATGCAAATTGGTCTTGTTCATGATCGTTCAGATAGCGCTGCGGGATTCGAAACATTTTAGCAGTACTTGGCAGATCGCCACTAGGCGCGGTGGAAAATGGTTTGGCTAGGAACTGCATAGAGTGGGGTAGCAGCAAGCGTCGCCTGCACGGTAAGCGTGGGCTGAAGCACCGTTTACGATGAACACGGCCGTGACTTCGCCGGCTCCAGCGTATCGAGGCTCATCACACGCCTGCTAATCGGTGCGTAGCGTATGCTTAGAGCTGCGTAGCAAAGTGTGATTGCAGGACGCTTACTCTTGATTAAGCTATGCATGATTTGTACCTCGCCCCCAACGTGTAAAGCGGTGACATCACTCCAAGCGGAGATGGTGGCCCCCCATTGATTTCTGTTTGCTATGTTGTGCGCCTCAGGGAAGCGGTGGATACGTCAAATGCCCCTTAGATACGACGAAAATCAGCTTAGAAGGCTGGATGAACTGGTAGAGGCATATCCTGTGATGGGGATGCTTGCAGGCAATATTGCAGAAGCTGTTGATGAGCACGCGTTCTTTAACCCCAACTCGCGCAAACAATTCTGCTCGAAAAATTGTACAAGTTCGGTGACTACGGTGCGGAGGCAGCCGACTCTCTTATCAAAACTCTATTGGATTTGGAGCGCCTCGGCGGCCTGTCGCATTCCGCCACCCAAGATTTCATCTCCCAAATAACCGTCTTAATCGCCCGATAAATGTGAGAGTGAGTAAATGGCGCCAAGCGCCTATACTGTGCAGGCGTCTTACGTGGTTGCGCAGTAATGGGGGCTTCTCGTATGTTTAAGGACGAAGAACGCTTGCTGGAGCGAGCAATCCAAGCGGTTCGCCGGTTCCATGAGGCACGCGACTATTCAGCTCCGCGTGAGGAGGTAGAGCGCCTTAAAGATGAAGCAGAAGCGATGATGAAGGAACTCAGCGCCTTCCAGATGGATGCACTGGAACGGATCATTCCAAAGGCCTGATCAGCTCCTGGCCTTGGTTGCGGACGTTGCCCACAGCGCTGCTCACGCGATACCACTCAAACTCTGCCGGGCCTTCGCCGAGACTAAGAGCAAGCTGCTCGGCTTGCTCCTTCGGAAGTGCAGGGTCAACCCATTGGCGAGCCAGGCTGGGCGACAACACAACTGGCCTTCGATCATGCACGTCTACCATTCCGCCTTTGGCGTCGGCTGTGATGATCACGAAACCGTCGTGCTCGTTGCTGGCGAATTGCCCGATGCTGGCGCACAGCGACGGCTGGCCATCGCGCCTCCGGATGTAGTAGGGCTGCTTCTTCGGCCCTCCTTCATCGACCCATTCATACCACCCATCGATCGGTGTCACCGCTCGATGCGGCCAGATAGCGCGAAAGAACGCTCCGTGCCCTACCTTCTCTACGCGCGCATTGATCGGCGCGGCTCGATCAGCGGCCCAGTGCGGTCGCCATCCCCACTTCACCAGGTCCGCCCGGAGCCCGCCTCCTTCTTCTCGAAGCACAACCACCGGCGTCGTCGGCGCGACGTTGTAGCGACCCAGCTGTTGATCGCCGACTGTGTTGACCTTGAGGTTGGACGACCCCAGAGCATCGACGAAGTCGTGGACACCACGGTATTGCGTCAGTCTTCCGCACATTCTTTCGGATCTCCCAGGTCGCGCGGTATGAAGCCAAGTCCATTGCACTGAGCGCACTCATCACGCCGGGCAAATGTGTCTCCACATAGTGGGCAGCAGGCATAGGGTGAATATCTCACTCGATCCCTTAGTATTCGGTACCGACCCCAGTTCTGGTTTTCAAATTCGGCCTGAGCCAAGTCCACGAGCGCTCTATAACCGTCTGCATCTGTGACCCCTACAAGCCACCCTGAATCAGTCGCTCTGGATGTCTCGATCAACTGAAACCAGCCGCTCTGTGTGCTCAGGCGCAGCCCTTCAATGACACCAATCTCGCTTGCGCCTCCGTAGGTCTTGATCGATATCCTGCCGTTCTCCTCTACAACACGGCCGTCGTAGAGAAAGTGGGCTCTCCTGATTTCTTCATAGTAGTTGCCCTGGATGATATGGGCGGTCCGTCGGCGGCATCCATCCGGCACTACGTTATAGCTGGAGGCCTTGCAATACAGCTCATGGCTGAACTGCTCTTCAAGCGCGGCGCTGTATGCGCCCTGGGCAAGCTCGCGAAGGTCATGGATCTCCAGTTGATCGAACGCTCCAGTCGTTTCCATCTGGGCGAGGCGCCATTGCATCAGCAATAGATAGTTTTCCGGATTGCTCAGGCGCAGGTGTTCGTTGCGCAGCTCGGCGGTCCATTCGGCGAGCATGCTGTCTTTGTTGGGATTGTGGTTTGTCATTGCCGGATCGGATTATTTATATGTATGGATATACAGTATCCGATTGGGTGACGCTGGAGCGAGCGCCGGGCGACGAGGTGTGCATCGGGAGGGAGGATTTGTTCGGCAGAACGCCGGGGGAGGGGAGCGGTGTTCATGCCCCCCTATGCACAGTCGGCATGGGGAGGCAATTAATGGTGCCGGACCAGTTCTCGGACCAAACCATGTGTTTTGGCGGGGTTTCGTGCGGTGTCGACAGGTGTTTCGCCCAGCATTATCTACTCATGAAACCCGAGCAGGCCCCAATCAGAACTGCATGGTGATATTGGCTGTTGAAATCAAAGTGCTTACCTATCAGTAACTGGGGTGACGCCTTGCAGCCCGGGCAGACGCATTCGTCCGCCGTGCGCCGGAGGCACGTCAGGACCGGGCTGTCGAGGAGGTGAAGGCGGGGGTAGGGCCGGATTTTGGCGCGCATTGTCGCACAGCTTGCAGGGGAGTTGCATGACGGTGTTGCGTGACCGTTCGCAATCGCCGGCTGGCCTCGGCTTCAAGGACGGTCATTCGATCTGCTTGACCAGCAACCGGCCTTCGTCGAGCCGGGCCCGCTCGCTCCACGAGACGATATGGCTCGCCTTGTTCCAGCGCACCTTGCTGATCCCGCTTGCCCCGGCCGTGGCCATCGCTTCGTCGATGCAGCGCAAGCCCACGGTCGCCCCGGCGCAGGTACCGTCGATCAGCAAGGCGGTCTTCCAGGCTTCCAGCCAGTTCATGCCGCTGTGGTTGGTCACCACGACTTTCTTCAGGCCGTTCTTTACATAGTGGATTTCGTACTTGTCCTGCATATCCCTTCCATGGGCCTTTCGCGCAAGGGCTTACTTTAACCTCGTGGCAGTCGGAATAGAGCGCTCAGGGTGAAAAATGCCAGCATCGTTTACAGTCCCGGCACCCTGTAGTTAACTGGACAACCGATCTGCCGAGAAAAACGACCGTGCCCCTGCATTTCCGGCCTGTCCAGGCCAGCGACATCCCGATCATCTGTGGTTTTGCCCAGTCTGCCGATGAGGCATTTTTCTTCTTCCCCAGATGCACCTGGCCCCTGACCTGCGAGCAATTGTCCACGGCGATCGCCCAGCGCAGCGATTCCAGCGTGGTGGTCGAGGGGGACGAGGTACTGGCGTTCGCCAACTTCTACCAGTGGGAGCAGGGCGGTACCTGTTCGCTGGGCAATGTACTGGTGGCGCCTGCTGCCCGGGGCCGTGGCGTGGCGCGCTACCTGGTCGGGCAGATGATGGAGGTGGCGCGCAGCCGTCATCAGGCCCGTGAAATGAAAGTGTCGTGCTTCAATCACAACACTGCCGGCCTGTTGCTATACCCGAAGCTTGGCTTCGTACCCTTCGGCATCGAGGAGCGCCCGGACCAGGACGGTCGCCGTGTCGCCCTGGTGCAGATGCGCCAGGCGCTTTGATCGCCATGATCCAACACCCGGGAAACAGCCCCATGCATGATGAAGACGAACTCCATGAGCCGGAACACGACCACCTGCTCGATCACGAATTCCACGACCACGAGGAAGGCGAGGCATACGCCGACCCGATGTTCGATGACGTCGATGACGACGAGGAGTATGGCCTGGATGTGCTGGACGACGAGGACCACGAAGATCATCTGGACGATTGATCCGCGGCGCCCGGCTTAATGGCGGAAGCGCGGTAGCGGCCTGTCGAGGGCGAGGGTGGTGAGGGTACGTTTCACCAGCACTTCATCCGCTTCCACCGCCCGCAGGCTCTCGCGGATCCTGCCCGCGGCGGGCAGGTCGCCCTGGCTGTCGATCCAGTCGGCGATGTCCTTGCAGGCGCTGGCCAGGCGCTCCTGGCGATGGTTGATGAGGGTGAGCAGGGTTTGGATGTCTTTGTCGGACATGACTCGTTCCTCCTGTAAGCGATTTCAGTGTAGCAGCGCCATGGAACCGGAGTGGTGATATGAGCAGGGTGATTCGACTAAGCCGCAACCTTGAAGGCCGCGATCTGGCGGTGGGCGATGTCCATGGGCATTTTTCCCGTTTGCGCGAGGCGCTGGAGCGGGTTGCGTTCGACCCGCTACGGGACCGCCTGTTGAGCGTCGGCGACCTGGTGGACCGCGGCCCGGAGTGCGAAGAAGCCCTCGACTGGCTGGCCCAGCCGTGGTTTTACGCGGTGCAGGGCAATCACGAAGCCTTGGCGATTTCCCACGTACGTGGCGAGTGGCTGGACTACCGCCTGTACCTCGCTGCGGGTGGCGGCTGGTTTCTCGATCTCGGGCAAGCCGAGCAACTGCGCTTTGCCGAAGCCTTCGAACAACTGCCCCTGGCCCTTGAGGTGGAGACGGCGCTGGGCCCGGTCGGTTTATTGCACGCCGATTGCCCGCAGCTGCGCTGGCGTGATCTGCTGCCTTTGCTCGAGCAATCCGCGGTTCCGGAGAAGATCCGCGAGGTCTGCCAATGGTCGCGGCTGCGCTTGAAGGAAGAGAACACCCGCGGCGTCGATGATCTGCGCGCGCTGCTGGTCGGGCATACGCCGGTGCCGGACGTCAAGGTGCTGGGGAATGTCTGGCATATCGATACCGGTGGCTGGTCCAAGGGCCATTTCACTTTGCTGGACCTGGCGACCCTGATGCCTGCCTAGCCTGTACGGCGCCTCCACACGGCAAATTGCTGCAAGTTATGCAGGAATGAAGTGCAGTTTCACGGTCTTGTTGCCCGGTGAGGCAGTTTTCATACTCCGGCCATCGACGACAGTTGCCTGGACAGGCAAGGAGAACCGCAATGCCTCACGCAATACGTTTCAGCCAGCCTGGTGCCCCGGATGTTCTTGAACTGCATGAAGTGGCGGAGTCGGCACCAGGTCCCGGCGAGGTATGGCTGGAGCAGGAGGCCATCGGCGTCAACTATCTGGATGTCACCCAGCGCAAGGGTGCGGTACCCGTGCCGCTGCCAGGCGGGCTCGGGCTGGAAGGCGCGGGCCGGGTCGTGCGGGTCGGGGCAGGGGTGGACAACGTCGCGGTGGGCGATCGGGTCGCCTACGCCACCGGTCCCTTGGGCGGTTACGCCAGCGCCCGGCTGTTTCCCGCCGAGCGCCTGGTCAAACTGCCGGACTCGGTCAGCTTCGATGATGCCGCAGCCGTGCTGTTCAAAGGCATCACTGCCCAGTACCTGCTCACGTCCACCTACGCCGTAGGGCCGGGAACCACGCTGTTGCTCTACGGCGTCGCCGGTGGGCTGGGTTCGCTCATGGCGCCCTGGGCCAAGGCTCTGGGCGCCCGGGTGATCGGCGTGGTTTCGCGTTCTTCCAGCGTCGACAAGGCCCGTGCCCTCGGTTGCGATGAGGTCCTGGTTTTCGATCCGCAAACCCTGGCAGGCGATGTCGCGCGCATCACCCACGGACGCAAGGTGGACGTGGTCTACGACCCGATAGGCCGTCTCTCCTTCGAGGCCTCCCTCGACAGCCTGCGCCCGCGCGGCCTGATGGTCTCCTTCGGCGCTTCCAGCGGTGCTCCGGCGCCGCTGGAAATGGCCACCCTCAACGGCAAGGGCTCGCTGTTCATCACCCGGCCGTCGCTGGCCGCCCATACCGCCACGGCCGAGGAATACCAGGCCCGCGCCGCCGACGTGCTGGCCGCTCTCGAGGCGGGTATCATCAGCCCGCGCATCTGGGCCCGCCATCGGCTGGCCGATGCCGCCCAGGCCCACGCCGACCTGGAATCCGGCCGATCCTCGGGAGCGATCATTCTCACGCCATGAACGTCGATTTGCTGGACAACCCGCACAGCGATGAAATCGCCGCGTTCCTTGCCGTTGCTGCGCAAGGTTCCTTCGTTGGCGCCGGGCGCCTGCTGGAGCGCCATCCGTCGTTGATCTCCAAGCGCGTGGCGGCGATGGAAAAGCGCCTCGGCGTGCGCCTGATCGAGCGCTCGACCCGCCAGGTGCGGGTCACGCCGACCGGCGAAAAACTCGAACAGCGCCTGCGCGCCGCCCTCGGCATGATCGCCGAAGCCGAGCAACAGGCCATTTCCGGTGCCGCCGAGGTGCGCGGAGTATTGCGCCTGGCCCTGCCGGCAGCCATGGGGCGCCTGTGCATCGGGCCCATGCTGCCGGAGTTTCTCGAGGCCTGGCCGCAGGTGTCCATCGTCGCCGACTACAGCGAACGTCTGGTGGACATCATCGAGGAGGGCTTCGACGTCGCCATTCGCATCGGTGAGCTGGAAGACAACCGCCTGATCGCCCGAAAACTCTGCGATCACCGGCGGATTCTCTGCGCGTCGCCGGAGTACCTGCAGCGCCGCGGCACACCCCAGCGACCGCAGGACCTCGGCGAGCACAACTGCCTGCGTTTCAGCGGCCTGGCTTCCTTTCCGCAATGGCGGCTGTATGCGGGCAGCGAACAATGCACGGTGACGCCCAAGGGCAACCTCACCGCCAACGACAGCGAATCGCTGCTCGCTGCCGCCCGCAGCGGTGCCGGGATCCTCGGCGCGGGGAATGGCTGATGAGCCGTGACCTGGCAGCGGGGCGGCTGGTACAGGTGTTGCCGCAATGGCAACTGGACCCGACGGGCGGGGTCTACCTGGTACGGCCCTCGGCGCGTTTTCCGGCGGCGACGGTGCTGGCGTTCAAACAGTGGATCGAGGGGCGGTTCGAGCCAGTTGCGCCCTGGCTCAAGGCGTGATGGCCCTATCGCTGGCAAGCCAGCTCCCACAGGGTACGCGTCGTGCTTTGGAACTGTTCTTCACGCGACAGCGCAGCCTGAAAAGGCTGGGCGGACTCCCACAGGGTTCGGCGGTGCTCACGCGATACCGGCGATGAGGCCCTTGAGGTCACCCTGAAAAACCTGTTTCAAATAAAATGCATTCTCATTTACACTCCGGCCCCGGCATCCCTTCCCAGGCAGAGCACCGTGCAGGCCGATCCCCCGCAACCCACGCTGTTGTCCACGCTGGTCCGTCATTACGACGAACTGGTGGAGCACATCCGCCGTCGCTTCGGCGAGCGCGGTTTCGCCCGCGAGGTGGTCCACGATGTCTGCGTGCAACTGCTGGAAAAGCAGGAAAAGCAAGGCGTGCGCAGCCCGCTTGCGCTGCTGCGCAAGATCGCCCACGACAATGCCGTTGGCCGCTACCGTGGCGAGCGCCGCCGCCAGCGCTGGCTCGTCACCGTTGCCGAATTGCCGGAGGTGGAGGCGCAGATCCCCAGCCAGGAACGCCAGCTCGACGCCAGCCAGACCCTCGACCGCCTGGTCCGGGCCATCGAAAGCCTGCCACCGCGCTGCCAGATGGTCTTCGTCATGCACAAGCTCCACGAACTGCCCCAGGCCGAAGTCGCCGAGCGCCTGGGCATTTCCCTGAAAACCGTGGAAAAGCACCTGCGCCTTGGCATGGCGGCGTGCCGTGAGTACCTGGCATGAGCGAACGCAACAGCCGTCCCGACAAGTTTGCCGAGGAAGACCAGGTCATTGCCCGCCTGCGCGAAGAACTCAAGCAGCGCTTCCCGATGCCCGACCCCAAACCGCGCAACAAGCGCACCCGTATCCTCGGCGCCGGCCTGTTGTCGCTGGCGGTGCTCGCCACCCTGGCGTGGCTGGACCCGGCCTATCGCAGCGAGCACTATCTGACGCGGGTCGGCGAACGGCAGACCCTGAACCTGGCCGATGGCACCGTCGTCACCCTCGACGCTGCCAGCGAAGTTGCGGTCAGTTGGCACCTGTTCAGCCGGCGTAGTGAACTGCAACGTGGCCAGGCGCTGTTCGAGGTGGCGCCACGGGTATACCGGCCCTGGCTGGTCGATGCTGGCCAGGCCAGCGTCCGGGTGGTCGGGACGCGCTTCAATGTCGATCGCCACGCAAGCGAAGTACGTGTCAGCGTCGCCGAGGGCCGCGTCGCGGTCGCTGCAGGCGGCGCCGAACGCGATCTGCTGCCGGGTCAGCAGGTGCGCGCAAGCAACGCAGGTCTCGGTGCCCTGGTCGCTGTCGATGCCAACGCGGTTGGCGCCTGGCAAGGCGGGCAACTGGTTTTCCAGCGCACCCCGCTGGGCGAAGTGCTCGATATCATCGGCCGCTACCAGGACAAACCTGTGCGCCTGCAGGACGCTCGTCTCGCCACGCTGCCGGTGTCCGGCGTGTTCGACAGCGCCCATGTCGAGCGCTTGCTGGCATTGCTGCCGAGCATCCTGCCGGTAAAGCTGGGCAAGGGCGCCGACGGCTCGGTGCTGATCAGTCCACGCGGGAAAAAATAATTTTCAGCGCGAGGTAGGGTTGGGTGCGGCGGCTGGCGGCTATCTCCATGACCCTTTTCACTTCATGGAGAGCCTTGCGTGAGTCAGTCCCCGTTGTCCCTGTCGTTGCTGGCCGCCGGCCTGTTGACCAGTTCGTTCGCCCTGGCCGGCTCGGCGCCGCAGGCGTTCGATGTTCCTGCCGCAGCGCTGGAGCAATCCCTGAACACCCTGGCCCGCCAGGCCGGGGCGCAGATCCTTTTTGCCAGCGATGTCACCAGCGGCAAGCAGGCCCCGGCCCTGAAAGGCAGCTATACCCTGGAACAGGCCCTGGAGCGGCTGCTGGGCAGTAGCGGATTGAGCGTGCAGGCGCAGGGCGAGCGGACCTTCGTGGTGGTGCCCGGCGCGGCCAGCGTTGCGGCCCCCGCATCCGCGGTCATGGAGCTCTCCAGCCTGGAAATCACCTCGTCGCGCACCAGCAGCAGCCTGGTACCGCAGGCGCGCCAGGTCAGCGTGATCGAGCGCGAGCAGCTCGAGCAGTTGCGCGAAGGCTCCGACAGCCTGGCCACGGTGCTGGCCAAAAGCGTCCCGGGAATGGCCGATTCCAGCCGCACCATCACCGACTACGGCCAGACCCTGCGCGGGCGGACCATGCTGGTGCTGGTGGACGGCGTGCCCCTCAACACCAACCGCGACTCCTCGCGCAACCTGGCCAATATCGATCCGGCGCTGATCGAGCGGGTCGAAGTGATCCGCGGCAGCAGCGCGATCTACGGCGCCGGCGCCACCGGCGGGATCATCTCCATCACTACCCGTCCTGCGGGGGGCGAGAATCGCGCGCAAACCAGCCTGCGGGCCGAGTCGCCGCTGAGCCGCCTGGGCAGCGACGGCCTTGGCGGCCAGTTGCAGCAGCATGTCTCCGGTTCCGAGGGCCAGGTGGATTACGCGCTGGACTTCGGTGCCCGGCATATCGGCGCCTCCTATGACGCCAACGGCCAGCGCATCGCACCTGAACCGAGCCAGGGCGACCTGTTCGACTCCAACACCTGGAACATCGGCGGCAAGCTCGGCCTGCGCATCGACGACGAGCAGCGCCTCCAGCTCTCCGCCAGCCACTACAACGCCGACCAGGACAGCGATTTCACCTCCGACCCCAGGGTGGCCCGCCTGCCGCCTGGGTCGGTGCCGGCCCAGGCGCTGTCGGGGCTGTCGCTGGACGAGCAGAACCAGATCAGGAACACCCTGGTCAACCTCGAATACGCCCATGCCGACGTGCTCGGTGGCACGCTCAACGCGCAGCTCTACTACCGCGACTATTTCACCCGCTTCACGCCGTTCGATGCCCGGGGTGTGGCGACCCGCGGGCGTAACGTCGACCAGGTGATGCAGAACAGCGAAGTCTTCGGCAGCCGTGTCACCCTGCGCACCCCGCTGGGCCAGGCAGGCGCCACCGAACTGCTCTGGGGCGCGGATTTCAACCAGGAGCGCAGCGACATGCCGATCGACATCTTCGACCCGCGCCAGTACGACGCCAGCGGCGGCCGGGTCTACGACAAGATCGGCCGGCTCACTTATATGCCTGACCTGACCACCCGCAGCCTCGGCGGCTTTGCCCAGTTGCAGCATCGCTTCAACGAACAGTGGTCGATGGAAGGCGGGGTGCGCTACGAATACGCCACGGCCCGCTACGACGACTTCGTGCCGCTGTCCGAATCAACCGCGGCGTCGCCGGCGACCGTGGCCGGCGGCGAGATCAACTACGACGCCGTGCTTTCCAATATCAGCCTGACCTGGTCGCCCGTCAGCGGGCAGGAGCTGTACGCGGCCTTCAGCCAGGGCTTCCAGTTGCCGGATATCGGCGTACAGGTGCGCAATGCCCGGCGCGGTTTCGATATCGATTCGTCGAACCTGGAGCCGGTCAAGACCAACAACTATGAACTGGGCTGGCGCGGTGCCGTCGGCGAGCAGACCCTGGCCAGCCTGGCGGTGTTCTACACCACCTCGAAGCTGGGCGACGTGCAGAGCTTCAACAACGGCCTGATCCTGACCCGTACCCAGGAGCGCATCTACGGCATTGAAGGCAGCGCCGACTGGCTGACCGACGACGAGCGCTGGGGGCAGGCGGCACCGTCAGCTGGCTGAAAGGCCGTGAGAAACCGGACAACGGTGACTGGCAGGACATGACCGGCTACCGCATCCCGCCGCTCAAGGTCACCGGCTACCTGCAATACAAGCCGGACGAAGACTGGAGCCATCGCGCGCAACTGACCTGGTTCGATGGCCACGACTATCGCCTGGATGGCGTGGCCAGCTTTGGCCGGCGCAAGGTGGACGGCTATGCCACGGTAGACCTGGTCAGCCAGTACCGGGTCACGGCCAACGACAAGGTCAGCCTGGGTATCCAGAACCTGTTCAACCGCGACTATTACCCGCAGTACAGCCAATTGATGCGCAGCAGCACCAACACCAGCCACCTTCCGGCGCCGGGGACGGTGTTGACGGTGGGGTATAGCCACGACTGGTAAAGCAGCGCAAAACCTGTGGGGCTGGCAAGCCAGCTCCCACAAGGCCCACGTCGAATCGGAATCGTGTGGCTCGTCAGCTTGACGCCATCCACCACCGCCACTCACTCTGGCCTCCTTGCCCAAGGAGCCCGCCATGGACCTGTCCACCCTCGCACTGTTCATCCCTGCCTGCTTCGCCCTCAACATGGCCCCGGGCCGAACAACCTGTTGTCCCTCAACAACGCCAGCCGCTACGGCTTGCGTACCGCCTGTGTTGCCGGGATTGGCCGCTTGTTCGCCTTCGCCGGCATGATCCTGCTCGCTGCCCTGGGGCTGGCGGTGGTACTGCACACCAGTGAATACCTGTTCCTGGCGATCAAGGTGCTGGGTGCGTTCTACCTGTTCTACATCGCCTGGCAGCTCTGGCGCGCGCCGGTGGGTGAGGGCGGGGTGATCGTCGAGCGCAAGGGCGGAGTGCTGAAGCTGGCGCGGCAGGAGTTTTTCGTCGCGGCGGGCAATCCGAAAGCCATTCTGATCTTTACTGCATTCCTGCCCCAGTTCGTGTCGATGAACAGCGTTGTCCCGGTGAGCCAGCAGTTTCTCTGGCTGGGCGTGATGTTCCTGTTGCTGGAATGGTTTGCCATCGCCATCTACGGCTGGCTGGGGGCGTATCTGCAGCGCTGGTTCAACCAGCCGGGGCCGCGGCGGTTGTTCAATCGGGTGAGTGCAGGGCTGCTGGGGTGCGCGGGGCTGGGGTTGCTGGCGGCACGGCGGGCATGAGCAAGAACGCTCAGGCTGCGTTGGCCTGGCTGGTGGAGAGAATTGCCGAAAGAGCACTGAGGGTCAGCAACAGAGCTGTACGCATACGTTGTTTCTCCATGGAAAATCAACGGCTAAGTACTGCCTCGATCCAGCGCCCGCTGGACGATGTCATAGCGATACAGGGCATTGCATGTTCGGACAACTGGCAAAAATGCTAGGTCGACTTAAAAAACCGTACGGCTTATCGGGAAAAGATCTGACGGTGTCCGGGTACTTGGCCTAGGATTCACAAGCGCCGCAAGCATGGAGCTGCGGTCCCTCAACTGCCCGGGAGTCATGGACATGCTATCTACGCTGGAACTGCGCGATATCATCGAGAAGAGTTTCTTGCCGGTTCGCTGCCGCTGCACGCTGGCGGCGGATCAATCGCTGACCGTGCAGTTATTCAATCGCGGCTCGCCGCAGCCTGATTTGCAGGTCGCCGGTATTCGGGCGGAGCAGCTCGACGGTAGCCGGGCGATCGCCAGCCTGGTGAGCAAATTGTGTTGCCAGTTGCTGGACAAGCAGCCATTGCGCGATGCCGGCTAGATTATGGGGTGTTCTTGAGGGCCTCATCGCTGGCAAGCCAGCTCCCACAGGGTTCTGAGCTGCCCTTGCCAGCGATGAGGCCCTCAGCAACGACACAACTCATCAATCCCGATAGAACGTCTGCACCAGGTGATAGCCGAACTTGCTCTTGATCGGCCCATGCACCGTGCGCAGCGGTTTCTTGAAGATCACCTGGTCGATCGACCCGACCATCTGCCCCGGGCGGATTTCGCCCAGGTCTCCACCGCGCTTGCCTGAAGGGCAGGTGGAGTATTTCTTCGCCAGTACGTCGAAGGCCTCGCCCTTGGCAATGCGCTGCTTGAGCTGCTCGGCCTCTTCGGCGGTCTTGACCAGGATGTGACGGGCCTGTGCTTTCATGATGCGGGTGCCTCGGGGTTGCGGGTAAAAACCGGCGATTATGCCTGATCGCGCAGCTCGATGCGGTCGCGAAAATGCTCCAGCGCCTGCGGATTGGCCAAGGCGTCGGTGTTTTTCACCGGCAAGCCGTGCACAACGTTGCGCACCGCCAGTTCGACGATCTTGCCGCTGATGGTGCGCGGAATGTCCGCTACCTGGGCGATTACCGCCGGGACGTGGCGGGCACTGGTGTTGTCGCGGATAACCTTGCGGATCCGCGCTTGCAAGGTGTCGTCCAGGCTCAGGCCGTCGGCCAGGCGCACGAACAGCACCACGCGCACGTCATGCTGCCATTGCTGGCCGATGGCGACGCTGTCCAGCACCTGCTCGATCTTTTCTACCTGGCGGTAGATTTCCGCCGTACCGATGCGCACGCCACCGGGGTTGAGCACCGCATCCGAGCGTCCGTGGATCGCCAGGCCGCCGTCGGCGAATTCTTCGGCATAGTCGCCTTGGCACCAGACACCGGGAAACTGGCTGAAATAGGCCGCCTTGAAGCGTTCGCCATCCGGGTCGTGCCAGAAACCCAGGGGTATCGCCGGGAAATGCCGGGTACAGACCAGTTCGCCTTTTTCGTCGAGCACCGGCCGGCCCTGGTCGTTCCACACCTCGACAGCCATGCCCAGGCCCTTGCACTGGATCACGCCGCGACGTACCGGCAGGGTCGGGTTGCCAAGGACGAAGCAGGAAACGATATCGGTGCCGCCGGACATCGAGGCCAGGCACAGCTCGCTTTTCACCTCGCGGTACACGTAGTCGTAGCTATGCGGTGACAGCGGCGAGCCGGTGGACAGCAACAGGCGCAGGCGCTCCAGGCGATGGCTGTGCCGTGGCCGCAGGCCGGCCTGCTCCAGTGCTGCCAGGTACTTGGCACTGGTGCCGAAGACACTGATGCCTTCGGCGTCGATCAGGTCCAGCAGGCGTTCGGGGCCGGGATGGAAAGGCGAGCCGTCATACAGCACCAGCGTCGCGCCCAAGGCCAGGCCGCTGACCAGCCAGTTCCACATCATCCAGCCGCAGGTGGTGTAGTAGAACAGGCAGTCGTCGGCTTGCAGGTCGTTGTGCAGGCCGTGTTCCTTGAGGTGTTGCACCAGCACGCCGCCGGCGCTGTGGACGATGCACTTGGGCACGCCGGTGGTACCGCTGGAATAGAGGATGTACAGCGGATGATCGAAAGGCAGGGCGACGAATTCAGGCTCGCCGCCGCGTTGGTAGAAGTCGTCCCACAGGCGGGTGCGCGCCCGGGTGACGAACGCATCAAGGCGGATATCGGTAGCGCTGTAGGGCACTACCAGCAGGTGCTCCAGGCCGGGCAAGGCGGCCAGGACTTCATTGATCTTGTCTACCTGGGACAGGGATTTGCCCGCATATTGATAGCCGGCGCAGACTAGTAGCAGCTTCGGTTCGATCTGGCCGAAACGTTCGACGATACCCTGGGTGCCGAACTCCGGGGACGAGCTGGACCAGATGGCGCCAAGACTGCTGGCGGCGAGCATGGCGACCACGGTCTGCCAGGTGTTGGGCATGCAGGCGGCGACCCGATCACCGACACCGATACCGGCAGCCTTGAAGGCCTGTTGCAAGCCTGCGACTTCGGCGGCCAGTTCGGCATGGCTCAAGGTCACCCGCTGGCCGTCCTCGCGTACCGAGACCAGGGCGATAGCGTCATCGCGGCGGCGCAGCAAATGTTCGGCGAAGTTCAGGGTAGCGCCGGGGAACCAGCGCGCATCCGGCATCCGCGGGCCTTCCTCGAGCACGCTGGCGGGCGGGGTGCGCCAGCGTATCCGGAACTCGTCGGCCAGCGCCTGCCAGAAGGCCGGGCGCTGGTCGATGCTCCATCGATGCAGGTCGGCATAGTCCGCCAGTTCGAGGTTGAAGCGCTGATTGATGGCATGCCGGAAACCTTCCATCCGGCTGGCCTGAATACGCGCCGCATCCGGGCGCCAGAGCTCATCGTTCATGCGGGATTCTTCCTGGTGGGTCTGTCAATGTCCTGAGTCTAGCCCTTATGGTGCTGCTGATGGCCTCATCGCTGGCAAGCCAGCTCCCACAAGGTTCAGCAGCGCCGCGGACACTGTGGGAGCTGGCTTGCCAGCGATGAGGCCATCAGCAACCCAACAAATCTACTGCGCCAGCCACCCCCCATCCACGTTCCACGCCGCTCCGCGCACCTGGCTGCCGGCCTCGCTGCACAGGAACAGCACCAGTTCGCCCAGGTGCTCCGGGGTGACGAACGCCAGTGACGGTTGTTTCTCCGCCAGCAAGTCATGCTGTGCCTGCTGCGGGTCGGTGCCTTCGGCGATGCGGGCATCGATCTGCTTCTGCACCAGCGGCGTCAGCACCCAGCCCGGGCAGATGGCGTTGCAGGTCACTCCGCTGGTGGCCGTCTCCAGCCCGACCACCTTGGTCAGGCCGATGACCCCGTGCTTGGCCGCCACATAGGCCGCCTTGCCCACCGAGCCAACCTGGCCATGCACCGAGGCGATATTGATGATCCGCCCCCAGCCACGCTGCTTCATGTCCGGCAGGGCAAGGCGCGTGCAATGGAATACCGCCGACAGGTTCAGGGCAATGATCGCGTCCCAGCGTTCCACGGGAAACGCGTCCACCGGTGCCACGTGCTGGATCCCGGCATTGTTGACGAGGATATCGATCCCGCCGAATTCCTCCTGTGCATAGGCGAACAAGGCGTCGAGCTGGGCTACGTCACCCAGGTCGGCGGGATGATGGGCAACCTTGCCGCCAAAGCGGCCGATGTCCGCCAGGGCCGCCGTCGGGTCGCCAAAGCCGTTGAGCAGGATATCGGCGCCGGCCTGCGCCAGGACCCGGGCGATGCCCAGGCCGATGCCGCTGGTGGAGCCGGTGATCAGTGCGGTTTTTCCGGAAAGCTTCATACAGGTCGGTTCCTCAAACGATGCCGGTGGCATAGAAGGTGGCGATCACGACGAACACCGCCAGGGTCTTGATCAGGGTAATGCCGAAAATGTCCTTGTAGGCCTCGCGGTGGGTCAGGCCGGTGACCGCCAGCAGGGTGATCACCGCGCCGTTGTGCGGCAGGGTGTCCATGCCGCCGCTGGCCATGGCGGCCACCCGGTGCAGCACCTCCAGCGGGATATTCGCCGCATGTGCCGCGCTGATGAAGGTATCGGACATGGCGGCCAGGGCGATGCTCATGCCGCCCGATGCGGAGCCTGTGATCCCCGCCAGCAGGGTCACGGTGATCGCTTCGTTGACAAGCGGGTTGGGGATGGCGCGCAGCGCGTCGGCCAGTACCAGGAAGCCGGGAAGCGACGCGATCACTGCGCCGAAACCGTATTCCGAAGCGGTGTTCATCGCCGCCAGCAAGGCTCCGCCGACGGCGGCCTTGGTGCCATCGGCCAGGCGGGTCTTGATGGCCTTGAAGCCACTGACCAGCACCAGCAGGATGCCCAGCAGCAACGCCGCTTCCACGGCCCAGATGGCGGTCAGCTTGGCGATATCGGTCTGTACCGGTGCGGTCATGCCCGGCAACTGCAGGGTATGGCTTTTCCCGTACCACTCGGGAATCCAGTGGGTGAACAGCAGGTTCATGATCCCTACCAGCAGCAGCGGCGACAGGGCCAGCAGCGGATTGGGCAGCTTCAGGTCGTCGGCGGTTTCCGGCTCGTTGCGCAGCTCGGTGCCGTAGCCCTCGCCGGCGCGCAGGGCCTTGTTGCGCTGGCGTTGCAGGTAGAGCATGCCGGCGCAGAAGACGAACAGGGTGCCGATCAGCCCCAGCCAGGGCGCGGCCCACGCGTTGGTATTGAAGAAGGTGCTGGGAATGATGTTCTGGATCTGCGGGGTGCCGGGCAGGGCGTCCATGGTGAACGAGAACGCGCCAAGGGCGATGGTCGCGGGAATCAGGCGCTTGGGGATATTGCTCTGGCGGAACATCTCGGCGGCGAACGGATAAACCGCGAACACCACGACGAACAGCGACACGCCGCCGTAGGTCAGCAGGGCGCAGACCAGCACGATCACCAGCATCGCCTGGCGGGTGCCGAGCAGGCGAATGGCGGCGGCGACGATGGAGCGGGAAAAGCCCGACAGCTCGATAAGCTTGCCGAATACTGCGCCGAGCAGGAACACCGGGAAATAGAGCTTGATGAAGCCGACCATCTTTTCCATGAACACCCCGGTAAAGGCGGGTGCCACGGCGGACGGATCGGTCAGCAGTACCGCACCGAGGGCGGCGATGGGGGCAAACAGAATGACGCTGTAACCACGGTAGGCAGCCAGCATCAGCAGCGCCAGGGCTGCCAGGGCGATGATCACACTCATCGAGTGTCTCCTTGGTGAATCTTGTTTTTGTTGGAAACAAGGAGGTAGCAGGGACTGTGCCAGGTGTTTAAGTTACTGATTTACAAGGGTAAATTCTGTTTATCTGTATTGTCTGACCGATTTTGTCTCTGATTGGAGACTTCTGGCGAGCTCAAGGGCCTCATCGCTGGCAAGCCAGCTCCCACAGGGGCACGTGGGAGCTGGCTTGCCAGCGATGAGGCCGTTAAGAACAGAGTCTCAATCTGGAGATAGGAGTCTCTTTATTGAGACTGAATCCCCAAAGCCACCAGCTTCTTGTACAAGGTCGAGCGCCCCAAGCCCAGCTGCCGCGCCGCTTCCGGTACATTGCCGGCACAGCGCTGCAGTGCATCGCGCAACAGTTGCCGCTCGAACGCCTCGCAAGCCTCGCGATACCCAGGCACCGGCGTCGTCTCCTCGACCGCCCGAGGCATCAAGGTCCCCAACGCCCCGCGAATGTCCTCGACCTCCAACCGCGCCCGGTCCGCCAGCAAGGTCGCCCGTTCCAGCACATTCCGCAGCTCGCGGATATTCCCCGGCCAGGCATGCCGTCCCAGCAGCGCCAGCGCCTCGTCCTCCAACTCGTGCCGGCTACCGAGGTCTTCCAGGATCGCCTCGGTCAGCGCCGGCAGGTCTTCGATCCGCTCGCGCAGCGCCGGCACCTCGATAGGCAGCACGTTCAGCCGGTAATACAGGTCGGCGCGGAATTCGCCGCGCGCCATGGCCGCCTGCAGGTCCCGGGAGGTGGCGGCGATGACCCGCACATCGCTCTGCAGCATCTGGTTCGACCCCACGGGCTCGTACTCCTTTTCCTGCAACACCCGCAGCAGCTTGCTCTGCAAGGGCAAAGGCATGTCGCCGATCTCGTCGAGGAACAGCGTGCCGCCCTCGGCCAGTTGCAGCTTGCCGGCGCGGCCCTTGCGCTCGGCGCCGGTAAAGGCACCCGGTGCGGTACCGAAGAACTCGGCTTCGAGCAGGGTTTCCGGGATCGCTGCGCTGTTGATGCTGACGAATGCCTTGTGTGCCCGTGGCGAGGCAGCGTGGATGGCGTGGGCAAGCAGTTCCTTGCCGGTGCCGGTCTCGCCCAGCAGCAGGACCGGCGAATCGCTGCTCGCCGCACGTCGTGCCCGGCGCTTGACCTCAAGGCTGGCGGCACTGGTACCGATGAACTGGGCGAAGCTGTACTTGGCCTGGCGCGCCTTGAGCAACGAGCGGGTCGAGGCCAGTTCCTGCTGCATGCTGGCGTAGCGCTTGAGCAGCGGCGACAGGCTGCGCAGTTCGTCGAACAAGGCAAAGCCGATGGCGCCGATCACTTCGCCACTCGCGTCCTGGATCGGCAAGCGCATCACCACCAGGGGCTCCTTCGGGGTGTCGAGCATGTCCAGCAGGATAGGCCGCCCCTGGTTCACCACCTCGCGCATCAGGCTGCCGGGAATGACCTGTTCGCAAGGCTGGCCGATCGCGGCACTGGCGTCGGCCAGGCCGAAACGCCGGGCATAGCGCTCGTTCATCCAGACGATCCGGGCATCGCGATCGACGATCACCGTGCCTTCGCTGGATTGCTCGATGATCTCGAACAGCGATTTGATTGCCAGGCGGCGCACCCGCTGGTAGTCCTTGAGGCTTTCGTCGTGCATGGTCATTCCGTGAATAGTGCTCAGGCCCGTGGGTCGAAGGCTTCGCGCAAGGCGTCGCCGACGAACACCAGCAGGGTCAGGATCAGGGCCAGGGCGAAGAATGCGGTGAAGCCCAGCCAGGGCGCCTGCAGGTTCTGCTTGCCCTGGTTGACCAGCTCACCCAGCGAGGCACTGCCAGCAGGCATGCCGAAGCCGAGGAAGTCCAGGGCGGTCAGGGTCGAGATTGCGCCGGTGAGGATGAACGGCAGGTAGGTGAGGGTGGCATTCATCGCGTTGGGCAGGATATGCCGGATGATTACCAGGCGGTCCGGCAGGCCCATGGCGCGGGCGGCCTGGACGTACTCGAGATTGCGCCCGCGCAGGAACTCGGCGCGCACCACGTCCACCAGGGCCAGCCAGGAAAACAGCGCCATGATTCCCAGCAGCCACCAGAAATCCGGCTCGACGAAGCCGCTGAGGATGATCAGCAGGTAGAGCACCGGCAAGCCGGACCATACCTCCAGCAGGCGCTGCCCGAGCAGGTCGACCCAACCGCCGTGGTAGCCCTGCAGTGCCCCGGCGGTTACGCCGATCAGCGTGGAGATCAGGGTCAGGGCCACGGCGAACAGGATCGACACGCGCGTGCCATAGATCACCCGGGCCAGCACATCCCGCGCCTGGTCGTCGGTGCCCAGCCAGTTGCTGGCCGAGGGCGGGCTCGGGGCCGGCACCTGCAGGTCGTAGTTCGGCGTATCGGCGCTGAACGGGATCGGCGGGAACAGCATCCAGCCGTCGTTGTCCTCGATCAGCTGGCGCACGTACTGGCTGCGATAGTCCGGCTGGAAGGGCAACTGGCCGCCGAACTGCTGCTCGGTGTAGCGCTTGAACGCCGGGAAATACAGGCCGCCTTCGTACTTGAGCAGCAGTGGCTTGTCATTGGCGATCAACTCGGCGCCCAGGCTCAGGGTGAGCAGGGCGGCGAATGCCCAGAGCGAGAACCAGCCGCGGCGGTTCCTGCGAAAACGCTGCCAGCGACGCTGGGCGATGGGCGAAAGGCAGAACATCAGTGCGCCCTCGTGGCGAAGTCGATCCGCGGGTCGACCATGGTGTAGCAGAGGTCACCGACCAGACGGATCAGCAAGCCGAACAGGGTAAAGATGAACAGGGTGCCGAACACCACCGGATAGTCGCGGCTCACCGCCGCGTCATAGCTCATGCGTCCCAGGCCGTCGAGGGAAAAGATCACCTCGATCATCAGCGAGCCTGCGAAGAATACGGTAATCAGCGCCTGCGGCAGCCCGGCCACCACCAGCAGGATGGCGTTGCGGAACACATGGCCGTAGAGCACCCGGCGCTCGGTGAGGCCCTTGGCCTTGGCGGTGATCACGTACTGGCGCGTGATCTCGTTGAGGAAGGCATTCTTGGTCAGCAGGGTCAGGGTGGCGAAACCGCCGATCACCAGGGCACCCACCGGCAGCACCAGGTGCCAGAAATAGTCGGCGACCTTACCCACCAGGCTCAGTTCGGCGAAGTTCTCCGAAACCAGCCCGCGCACCGGGAACCAGTTCAGCGAAGTGCCACCGGCGAACAGCACGATCAGCAGCAGGGCGAAAAGGAAGGCGGGCAGGGCATAGCCGATCACGATCAGGCTGCTGCTCCAGGCATCGAATGCGCTGCCATGGCGCACGGCCTTGCGGATACCGAGGGGGATCGATACCAGGTAGGTGATAAGCGTCGCCCAGAAACCGAGGGACAGGGTCACCGGCATCTTGTCGAGGATCAGGTCGGTGACCTTGGCGCCCCGGAAGAAGCTGTTGCCAAAGTCCAGCCGGGCGTAGCTGCAAAGCATCAACCACAAGCGTTCTGGCGCCGACTTGTCGAAGCCGTACTGCTTCTTGATGGTCTCCAGCAAGGCCGGGTCGAGGCCGCGGCTGGCGCGTGAGTCAAGTTGCACCGAGGCGCCGCCCGGTGCGCCGGCGCCAATGCCCTGCAGCCGCGCCACGGCCTGTTCCACCGGCCCGCCGGGAGCGGCCTGGACGATGACGAAGTTGACCAGCAGGATCACCAGCAGCGTCGGGATGACCAGCAGCAGGCGCCGCAGAATATACGCGGTCATGGCTGGCCTCCCGTGCGCTGCGCCATCTGCTCGTTGGTCAGCGCGGTCGGGCTGACTTCCCACCAGGTGTCCAGCGCCGGGTCATTGGCCGCCGCGACCTTCGGCAGGCCGAAGCGGTTCCACCATACGCTGGAGGTACCCGGCGGGTAATAGTTGGGGATCCAGTAGTAGTTCCATTGCAGCACCCGGTCCAGCGCGTGGGCATGGCGCTGCATGCCGGCCTGGGTGTCGGCACGCACCAGGCCGTCGATCAGCTGGTCCACCACCGGGCTTTGCAGGACCATGAAATTGTTGGAGCCCGGGTCCTTGGCCGCGGCAGAGCCGAAATAGCTGTACAGCTCCAGCCCCGGCGAGGGACTTACCGGATAGCCGGTGACGATCATGTCGTAATCCCGCGCCATCAGGCGGTTGACGTACTGCGCTGAATCCACGCGGCGGATCTGCATGTCGATGCCGATCTGCGCCAGGGTGCGCTTCCATGGCAGCAGCAGGCGCTCCATGCCGTTCTGGCCGTTGAGAAAGGTAAAGCTCAGCGGCTCGCCAGCGGCATTCACCAGGCGATCGCCGTCCGGGTGCCAGCCGGCTTCGCCCAGCAGCGCCAGGGCCTGCAGTTGCTTGTCGCGGATGATTCCCGAACCGTCGGTACGCGGTGCCTCGAAGACCCGGGTGAACACCTCGTCGGGAACCTGCCCGCGCAGCGGTTCGAGGATCTTCAGTTCCTCGGCATCCGGCAGTTCGCGGGCGGCCAGCGGGCTGTTGGCGAAGTAGCTTTGCTGGCGGATGTACAGGTCGCGCATCATCCGCCGGTTGCTCCATTCGAAGTCCCAGAGCAGGGCAATGGCCTGGCGTACGCGACGGTCCTGGAACATCGGGCGTTGCAGGTTGAACACATAGCCCTGGGCGTTCTGCGGCGCTTCCCTGGCCAGGTGGGCGCGTTGCAGGCGTCCATCGTCCAGGGCCGGACCGGCGTAGCCGATGGTGTAGCCGGTGGCGGAAAACTCGCGGTTGTAGTCGTAGCCGCCACCGCGCAGGACTTGCCGCGCCACGTCGGTGTCGCCGAAGTATTCGATGCGCAACTGGTCGAAGTTGTAGCGCCCGCGGTTGACCGGCAAATCCTTGCCCCACCAGTCGCGGTCGCGCTCGAAGGTGATGCTGCGGCCATTGTCGATCCGCCCGACCTTGTACGGGCCGCTTCCCAGCGGGGCCTCGAAGCCGCCGCCGTTGGCGAAATCGCGACCGCGCCACCAGTGTTCCGGCAGCACCGGCAGCGATGCCAGGTCCAGGGGCAGGGTGCGGTTCTGGCTGGTCTTGAAGTCGAAGCGCACCTGGGTCGGCGACTCGACCACCACATCGGCGACATCGGCGAACTGGGTGCGGTATTTCAGGTTGCCGTCGCGCAGCAGCAGGTCGTAGGTGAAGCGCACGTCTTCGGCACGGATGGGCTTGCCATCGGCGAAACGGGCCTTCGGATCAAGGTAGAAGCGCAGCCACAGGCCATCGTCGGCCCGCTCCATGCGCCGGGCGACCAGGCCGTAGACGGTGTAGGGCTCGTCCAGCGAGCGTACGGCCAGGGGCGAGTACAGCCAGCCGTCGATCTCGCTGACGCCGATGCCCTTGTCGATATACGGAAGGATATGGTCGAACTGGCCGATCTCGATGGCCGAGCGGCGCAGGCTGCCGCCCTTCGGAGCGTCCGGGTTGGTGTACTGGAAATGGTTGAAGTGCTGCGGATAGCGCGGCGCCTCGCCGTAGACGGTAAGGGCGTGGGTGGGGGCGGCCTGGGCGTTGAACCCCAGAAGGGCTGCGAGGCAGCCCCCGAAGGCCAGGGAGGCCTTGCCAATCAAGACCGATCAGTCCTGGCGGCTGGTCACTTCCAGCAGGTGGTAGCCGAACTGGGTTTTCACCGGACCCTGCACCACGTTGATCGGCGCGCTGAACACCACGGTATCGAATTCCTTGACCATCTGGCCCGGACCGAAGGAGCTCAGGTCGCCGCCCTGGCGGCTGGACGGGCAGGTGGAGTTGGCTTTGGCGACTTCTGCGAAGTCCGCGCCGGCTTCGATCTGCGCCTTCAGTTCGTTGCACTTGTCTTCGCTGCTGACGAGGATGTGGCGGGCAGTGGCTCGGGCCATGGGGAAGTACTCCTGTTGAGAAAAGCCAGAGCCTACCGGAATTGCTGTGCGAATTCTCCTGCAAATCTGCAAGCCAAGGCGCAAGCCCTTAGGTCTACCGCTGCTCATCCAGCAACTCGAACAACCGCCAGGCCAGTTTCACCCGCTCCCCGTTCGGATAATTGCGGTTGGCCAGCAACACCACTGCGCGTTGCTGCTCCGGCACGAACGCCACATAGGCGCCAAAACCGTTGGTGGCCCCGGTCTTGTTCACCCAGGCTTTCGACTGTGGTGCCAACGGTGGATTGATCGCGTTTACGGGGCTGCCGGCCAGCGCATAGCGGTTGTCATTGCCATCGAGCAAGGTCTGCAACGCGAGGGGGTAATCGTAGTGTTCCCAGATCAGGTCCTGGGTCATCGCGCCGCGTTTGTAGTAGCCGCGGCGGGTGTCGTCCAGCGCCTGCTTCAGCGGTGCGGCCAGTTGCACCCGGCCCAGATGGGCCTCGACGTAGCGCAGCATGTCGCGGCTACTGCTTTTAACGCCGTAGGCTTCGTCGGCCAGCACCCCGGGGTTGACCCGCACGGGAGCGTCATTCTTGTCATAGCCGCGGGCATAGAGCGCCTGCTGACTGGCCGGGACCTGCAAGTAGGTGTGTTCGAGGCCGAGCTCCGGCAGCAGTTGCTCCTGCATGGCGCTGACGAACGAGGTGCCCAGTTGCCGTGCGGTGATCACCCCGAGCATGCCGATCCCCGGGTTGGCATAGGCACGCCAGCCATCCGCTGCATGCTCGGGTTGCCAGTGCCTGAGCCAGTCGAACAACTGCGCCTGGTTGGAGATTCCGTCCGGTAGTTGCAGGGGCATGCCGCCGTTGCTGTGGGTTGCCAGGTTGATCAGGCTCAGCCTGCCGAACGCAGTGCCCGCCAGCTCCGGCAGGTATTCGGCGGCGTTGGCGTGCAGCGACAGGCGCTTGTCGATCTGCGCTCGGGCGGCGAGGGTGTCGGTGAAGGTCTTGCTGATCGAGCCCAGCTCGAACAGGGTGTCGCGGCTGACCGCTTGCCCCGTGGCCTTGTCGGCCACGCCGAACTCGTAGAAGTACTGTTTTCCATGGTCGCTGATGGCGATCGCCAGGCCGGCAACGCCGTTGTCGCGCATGACGCGTTCGGCGGCACTGCGCACCTGGCTGTCGAAGGCCGGGTCTGCCACGGCAAGCAGCGGGCAGGTACATAGCAGGAGGAGGGTGGGGAAGCGCATTGACGAAGGGTCCGAGGCGGAAAAACCGCCACCCTAGCAGAACCCGCTAGGGAACTCCGACCCGGGGAAATGAATCCTAGACTGGGTAATACCTGACAATTCCGTTCAGGTAGACCGGAGGACTTCGTCATGCGGCGTATTTTGCTCGTCTCTTCATTGTTGCTTTGCCTGCCTGTTGGTTCGGCGCTGGCCCGCGTGGACGCAGGTGATGTCGCCACCTCGGCCGGCGTCTCGGCCTCGCTGTATTCCACCTTCAAGGACGACAAGCGCATCATCCCGGCCCGGGACGAGGCGTCCAGCTTCGTAGCCAGCGGCGGCGCGATCCGCGGCGCCTACCTGGAAGCCGTGTTGCAGCGTGTACGCCAGGAAAACCCTGGCCTGCAGGCCAGCGATGAAGAGCTGGCGCAGGCGATCCTGGTCAGCGACCGCTTCGAAAGCGAGCGCTGACTGGCCCGGGGCAGGTGCACGGCTGGACGTTGTCGCGGGGCTGGGCTTCACTGATAGCCTTGCCCGGATAAACCACAAGGATAGCGTCCATGAGCAACAATGCCGTGCGCCTGCACCGTGTCTTCAAGGCCCCGTCGAGCGGGTCTACCGTGCTTTCCTCGATGCCGACGCCATGGCCAAGTGGCTACCGCCCCATGGCTTTACCTGCAAGGTCGATCATCTCGATGCACGGGTCGGCGGCACCTACAGGATGTCGTTCAGCAATTTTTCCAGCGGCCAGCGCCACGCCTTCGGTGGTGAATACCAGGAATTGTTGGTGAACGAACGCATCCGCTATACCGATCGCTTCGACGATCCCGGCCTGCCAGGGGAAATCACCGTCACCATCACGTTCAACAGCGTCTCTTGTGGCACCGAGGTGAATATCGTCCAGGCAGGCTTGCCTGACCTCATCCCTCTGGAAAGCTGCTACTTGGGCTGGCAGGAATCTCTGAACCAGTTGGCCAATCTGGTCGAGCCGGAAATTCCGGGTTGATTAAAGCGGTCCGAAAAACAGGGTCGCGTTAACTTTTTGTTACTGTTTTAATGATTGGATCCAGTTAGCAGTGGATCTCAAGTCATGTCCGACGCCTGCCCGGCCACTGTTTCAGGCCAGACCCAAACCGCTTCCCCGCGCCGCCGGGCACTGCTGGCGGCGTGCGGTGCCCATGCCGTCAACGACGGCCTGACCGACCTGATCTACGTCCTGTTGCCGATCTGGCAAACCCAGTTCGGGCTCAGCTACGCGCAGATCGGCCTGATGCGCGGCGCGTACTCCTCAACCATGGCCGGATTTCAATTACTCGCCAGCCGCGCAGCCAGGCGCTTCGGACGGCGGGCCCTGCTCATCGGCGGCACTGCCCTGGTGGGCATGGCCTATCTGCTGGCCGGCCAGGCTGGCGGGCTGGCAGCCTTGCTGGCGGCGCTGGTGCTGGGTGGCCTGGGTGCCAGCACCCAGCATCCGCTGGCCTCTTCGCTGGTTGCCGATACCCATGCGCCGGGGCGCCAGGTGAAGCAGGCGCTATCGCATTACAACTTCGCCGGTGATATCGGCAAGACCCTGGTTCCGGCACTGGTCGGTGTGTCGCTGACAGTGATGAGCTGGCGCCTCAGCGTGACCCTGGCCGGCGTGCTGGGCCTGTTGGCTGCGCTGGGCATGTACCTGCTGATACCCCGTCATATCGACCCGTCCGCCACCACTGCCGGCAAGGCCGGGATCGGGGAGGGCAAGGGCTCGCCGGGCGGCCTTCGCGCCCTGCTGGCGACCGGGTTTCTCGACAGTGCGGTGCGCATGGGCTTTCTCACCTTCTTGCCATTCCTGCTCAGCGACAAGGGCGCCGGTACCGCCGGTATCGGCCTGGCCCTGACGCTGCTGTTTATCGGCGGCGCTTTCGGCAAGTTGATCTGCGGCTACCTGGGTGCACGGGTCGGGCTGTTGAAAACCGTGTGGTTCAGCGAGTCGTTGACCGCTGCACTGATCGTCGCTGCGGTGTACCTGCCGTTGAATGCCTTGATGACCCTGCTGCCGCTGTTGGGGTTGGTCCTTAACGGCACCTCGTCGGTGCTCTACGGTGTGGTTCCGGAACTGGCTGCGCCGGAGCAGCGCGAGCAGGCTTTTGCCCTGTTCTATACCGGGACCATCGGTGGCGGGGCACTGGCGCCCATCGTTTTCGGGCGCCTGGGGGATCTTGGCGGGATGCCGCTGGCCTTGATGGTACTGGCGGCGACCCTGATGTTGACCTTGCCGCTGACCTGGTTCGTAGACCGCGGTCTGGAGGCGTGAAGCTCAGCCTTGCGGCAGCTCGGCAAGGGCCTTGCCCAGGGCCTCGGCATCGCTGAACGAACGCTTCGACACCAGCTTGCCGTCTTCCAGTTGCAGCCATTGCACCTGGCCCGCGGGCACTCCGTACTGCGGAACCACCTGGCCTTCGCGATCGAGCACCACGCGGTAGCTGTAGTCGCGCATCTTCGGTATGGCGAAAAGCTTGCCGATCAGCGCTGGCATGCCCTGGATATCGGCGACGAACACCGTGTGGCGCGCTTCCAGCCAGCCCTTGGGCCGGTCGGCCAGCGCGGCCTTGACCAGCTTCGCGCCGTCCATGTCGCTGGCGGCCAGCAACACCCGGGTGCTGGCGTCGAGGGTGAACGCCTGGTCATGCTGGTCGTTCAGGGTGAAGGGCGCAAGGCGCTCGCCGACTTGCGCGGCGTTGGCCATGAGGGGCAAAAGGCCCAGAAGCAGTACGCAGGCAGCTTTCAAAGGTCGATTCCTTGTTGTAGTGACGGGAAAATCGCTCCGCCAGCATAGCAAGCGCTTCTCATTCAGGCCTGCGTCATGCTGCCGCCCCGGGCCAGTTCGCCCGGCGACAAGCCGAACAGCCTGGCGAATGCCGCACTGAATGCCGACAGCGATTCATAGCCGCAGGCCAGCGCCACATCGGTGACCCGTTCGCCGCGCTCCAGTGCCGGCAGCGCGCTGACCAGGCGCATGCGCTGGCGCCAGGTCCGGAAGGTCATCCCGGTTTCCTTGAGAAACAGTCGGCTGAAGGTCTTTTCGCTGACGCCGGCCTTGCGGCTGGCCTCGCCCAGCCGGATATCCGCCCAGGGCCGTGCCGTGGCCTGGCGGCACAGGGCGCGCAAGCGCGGGTCGCGTGGCTGGGGCAGGACCAGGTCAAGCTGTTCGGCCAGGCACAGGCGGTCCAGCAGGACCTGCGCCAGGCGTCCGTCGGCGGCCTCGAGGTCGTACTCGACCGGCAACTCGCCGAATGCGCGGATCAGCTCGCGCAGCAACGGATCGACGGCGATCACCCGGCACTCCTGGCCCGGCCACGGCGACTGCGCAGCATCGATATAGAGGCTGCGGATACAGGCATCCGGCGTGCTTTCGACCCGGTGCATCGAACCGGGCGGAATCCACACCGCGCGGTGCGGCGGCACCACCAGCCGGGCGTTATCGGTATGCACCAGCAATACGCCGTGCAGGGCATGGGAAAGCTGGCCCCAGGCATGCAGATGTCGGTAGTCCAGGGCGATGTTCGGCAAGCTGTCGCGCTGCCCGTAGAGCGGGCGGGGCAGGCTGGCGAGTTCATTCAAGTGCACGATGTTGTCCATTCGACGACATTACCGGGTTTCTGGCGTTAGCCGGAAAGTGGCGAACACCCTATCGTCTTGCGCACCTCACAACAACCCGTGGACAACACCCGATGAAACACCTGCGGTTGCTCTTCGACAACTTCACCCTGGCCTTGCTCGCTGTGATCGCCATCGCTACCTGGCTGCCGGCCTCCGGTAACGCAGCGGCAGTCTTCGAAACCCTGACCCACCTTGCCATCGGCCTGCTGTTCTTCCTGCACGGCGCCAAGCTCTCGCGCGAGGCGGTGCTCGCCGGGGCGGGACATTGGCGCCTGCACCTGCTGGTGTTCGCCTGCACCTTCGTCATGTTCCCGTTGTTCGGGCTGTTGTTGAAGCCGCTGATCCTGCCGTTGGTGGGCGATGCCCTGTACCTCGGCGTGCTGTATCTGTGCGCATTGCCGGCCACGGTGCAGTCGGCGATCGCCTTTACTTCGCTGGCCCGGGGCAATGTGCCGGCGGCGATCTGCAGTGCGGCGGCCTCGAGCCTGCTGGGCATCGTGCTGACGCCCCTGCTGGTGATGCTGCTGATGGGTGTGGAGGGCGATAGCGGCTCTAACCTGCAGGCGGTGTGGGCGATCATCCTGCAACTGCTGGTGCCCTTCGTGGCAGGGCAACTGGCCCGCCCGTGGCTCGGTGCCTGGGTGGCGCGCAATAGCGGCTGGCTGAAGTCGGTGGACCAGGGTTCGATCTTGCTGGTGGTCTATACCGCCTTCAGCGATGCGGTGGTCAGCGGGCTGTGGCGATCGGTGCCTCCCTCGAAGCTGCTTGGCCTGGCCCTGGTGTGCTGTCTGCTGCTCGCCCTGGTGCTTTTGTCTACCCGCAGCCTGGGGCGCTGGCTGGGGTTCAGCCTGGAAGATCGCATCACCATCCTGTTCGCCGGCTCGAAGAAAAGCATGGCCACCGGCGTACCGATGGCGCAGCTGCTGTTCGCCGGTGGCGCAGTGGGGACGCTGATCCTGCCGCTGATGCTGTTCCACCAGATCCAGCTGATGGTGTGCGCGGTACTGGCGCAGCGCTATGCGGTGCGAGAGTGACACTCAGAGTTCGAGGACCACTTCGTCATATAGCGCATCCGCTGCCAGCCTGTGGGTGTCATGCAGGTCGGAATCCTTGGCCAGTTCGTTGAGCAACGGCACCCGTGGCACTTCGGTGTTGGCGTCTGCGCTTTTGCCGCCGTATTGGCCGGGCAGGGTGGACAGCACGCTGGTCAGGCGCCCGGCAGTTTGCGCTTCACCTTTTTTGCTGAAGCCGTTCCACAGCGTCTTCGGCGTAGCATTGAGGCTGCCATGGTGGCCGACCTTGTACAGGTCGACCGACTTCAGCAGTTCAGCGATCTCCGGCTGGTTGAGGGCATAGCGCCAGTTCTCGATCTGCGCGTCGCCGGGAAACAGCAGTTTCTTGCCGCCGGCCTCGAACAGCAGGATCAGGCTGGTGTTGTTCATCGCCTTGTCCAGCGCGGTTACGATGGACAACCACTGCGCACCCCTGGCCTCACGCACCCTTCCGGCAATCCAGCGGGCACTCTGCGGCAATTTGCTACCGCGTATCCCCGGGGCGTCGGGGAAGGGCGAGGCCGTGCTGCCAGCGCTGCTCTTGCGGGCGAACAGCAAGGGTGCGCGCAGCCAGTACTCCGGATCGCTGCGTCGTTCCCGGCGGACCTCGGCGCTTTGCTCCACGGTGGGCGGGCCGAGTACCCGGGTGCGAATTCCCGGCAACACATCGCTCAGCGGGTCGTCACTGCCGAAATGGGCGTAGACCGCCCGGGCGCCCGGGCGGGTGCCCATGGCGATCAGGTTGTTCACCGCGCCCTTGTTGGCGATGTTGTTCTCGCCAAGAAAGCCCAGGCGCCGGTTCAGCTCCGGCGCCAGTCCCTTGGGCCCGGTATCCAGCCGCGCTTTCAACTGGCGCGCCACCTCGTTCATTCCGGCCAGGGCCTGGGCCTGGCCGGCGGCCAGCGGGGCAGTGGCGTTCTCGGCCAGGTCCGGCTGTTCCGTCCAGGGTTGCAGCACCACATCGGGGTTCAACCGGGCAATGATGCTGCCGGGGCCGTTGCCCTTCTTGAGCGGGTCGAACCCGCTGATATGGTCGGCATGCCGGTGGGTGGCGACCAGGGCGTCGAGCTTGCCGGCGCACTTGTCCGCGATATCGTTGGCGATACGCAGCATTTGCGCGGCCTTGTCGACACCGGCGGGCATGCCGACGGTGCCGAAGTCGATCAACAGATGACGGCGAGTGCCGTCCGGGTAGACGAAGCGCAGCAGGAAGCAGTCGCCGAAACCGACCTGGTAGGCGAACAGGTGCAGGCGGATCGGGCTCATGGACGGGTCTCCGAGGGCACTTGCATGGCCCGGGCGCGGTGGATGCGGGTGAGGTCGGCGGCGGAGCCGGGCTCCACGGCATCGCTGCCCGGTCCGTACAGCCATTCCAGGCGACGTACCTGCCAGCGGGCGTCGGTCAGCGGACGCTGGATGCAGTACTTGATCCGTCCGTACTGGTCGAAGATCAAGGTGCCGGCGCCATACACGGTGAATGGCGTGGTGGATTTCAGCCACTCGGGTCGCGGCTCCTTGAACACCGAGGTGAACTCGGCGCCGAACAGGTTGACCCGGCTGGTGAATTCGCAAACGGTCTCGCGCAGGATGAAGCCATCCGGTCCGAAGCGCAGGCTGGGGCGCACCGAGACCACTTCGGTGTAGGCGCGCTCGTCGATCTGTAGCACTTCGCGGTTTTCCCAGAGAAACCGAAACACTTCCTCGGAGTCGCGCAGCATCGAGTCGAAATGGCTGTTCTGATAGCGCACCTTGTCGTTGTCGGCGAACGTCAGCCAGCAGCCATCCGCGTCGGTGCGTCCGGCCGGAGGCTGGATGCCATGGGCAGCGAAGGTGTCGCGGATGATCTGTCGATAGCTAAAGCGTGAATCGTCCGGTGCCACTTGCGTGTCGACCGTCAGCAGCGCGGCGAGGTAGTCGCCGAACTCCAGGTCCAGTGGCGGTGAATAGTCGAGGGCGCGAATGGCGATGGTCAGCAACTGGTCTGCGGCCTTGGCGCCCTCGTCGATGACCGCGTCGAGGTTGTACAGGTTATCGCCGAAGGTGCCGAGGTCCTGGCAGCGCGCCACCCACAGTTCCAGCATGCAGCGCAGCATGGCGGCGGAAAAGATTTCGCCGCGGGCGTGAGGCTCGTCGTACTCGGCGCTCTCCAGCCAGGCGGTGGAAGGACGTAGTTGCACCGAGCGGCGCAGGGGGTTGGCGCGCAGGCCGCTGATGGCCTGGCCGAACTGCTCGCCAAGGCCGAACAGCAGGGTATCGGCCAGCGCATCGATCTGCAGCGAAGCGCCGTCGACCAGGCGGACACTGCCTTGCCGCTGGATCGGCAAGCCGCGATGGCAGGTCAGGGCGAACTCGACCACCTCGCGCAGGGAGAACACCGAAAGCAGCGCGATCACATCGGCGAAGCCCTCGTGGAAAGCCGCCTGGTCCGGGCCCGAGGCACGCATGAAGCCGGCGCGCAGGCCATCGAGTATGGCGTGGGTGGTCTCGTGGGCGACGATGTCGTGGGACAGGCAGGTGAACACCCAGTCCTGCTGGTCATCCTGGAAGTAACCGAAGAACAGGGCGCGGTCTTCACGGGAATAGAAGGCGTTGGCCTCGATGAAGGCATGGGGCACCACATGCAGCTGATGGCCGTCGAAGCCCCAGGCTACGCGTCGCCCCAGCGCCAGCTCGAAGCGCGCCAGGGTGCGCATGATCACCGCATAGACCTGCTGGCAATGGAAATCCGGACGCCCGAGCAGGCTGGCATCCGGCGGGTCGAAGGGATCGATCGCCTTGTCGTCCGGTGCTTGTTGGTAGTGATGCGGTAGGTACAGGCGATCGGCTTCGGCATCGAAATCGACCACCTTGACCCGGTAGCCGGTGGGCCCGTCGGCCAGCCGTTCCAGGGGCACGGAAACCCGGGCGAACAGCGGCTGCCCGGGCGCACGCTGCACCGCCGGGTCCTGGGCGAGGATGGTAAAGGTCTGGGTGTTGGCTTTCACGGCCATGTGTGGTTATCCCGGTGCAGTCCCTTGTGGTCGCGCCATCAGCCCCTGGCGAAGGCGCGCAGGGTTTCGCCGTCCATGCGGTAGCGCACCCATTCATCCTGGGGCTCGGCGCCGATGGATTTGTAGAAGTCGATGGCGGGTTGGTTCCAGTCCAGCACGCTCCACTCGAAGCGGCCGCAGTCATTGTCGCAGGCCAGTCGCGCCAGGTACCGCAGGAGCAATTTGCCTGCACCCGTGCCGCGGGCCTCCGGCGTGACATAGAGGTCTTCCAGGTACAGGCCGTTTTGCCCCAGCCAGGTCGAGTAGCTGAAGAAATACACGGCGAAGCCGATCGCCTGGCCGTCGCGTTCGCAGATCAGCGCCCTGGCGCTGCTGTCGGCGGCGAACAGGCTGCGCTGGATGTGCTCGACGGTGGCGACCACCTCATGGCGGGCGCGTTCGTAGTCGGCAAGTTCGGTGATGAAGGCGAGGATCTGGGCAGCGTCTTCGGGGCGGGCAGGGCGGATATTCAGAGGCATGGAGAAGTCCCGTAGGAAAAGGGTGGCGACATCGTAGTCCAGAACAACCGCGTTGTAGAGGCTGCCCGCAGCCCGGAAATCCATGCTGGCGCTTAACACTGTGGTGTACCTGATTAATTCTCCCTGGCTGTACCGGTCTGCGTTCGCCCATGCACTGTAGGGTGGATCCCACAACAACCAGGATCGACCGCCATGCTGCTCACCTCCCTGAACCTGCTGTCAGCCTTCGTGCTGTTCGCTTTCGTTTCGTCCATCACACCCGGTCCGAACAACACCATGCTGATGGCTTCCGGGGTGAACTTCGGCGTGCGTCGCAGCGTCCCGCACGCGCTGGGTGTGAGCATCGGTTTCATGGTCATGGTGATGGCGGTGGGGCTGGGCCTGGGCGAGGTGTTCAAGGTCTATCCGGTGATCTATACAGTGCTGCGTTATGTCGGGGCCGCCTACTTGCTGTACCTGGCCTGGAAGATTGCCACGTCCGGTCCGATGTCGGCGGCCTCGCCGCAAAGCCGCAAGCCCCTGGGCTTCTTCGGTGCGGCCGCGTTCCAGTGGGTCAACCCCAAGGCCTGGGTGATGGCGGTCGGAGCGATCACCACCTATACGCCGGCCCAGGGTTACCTCGTCAATGTCATCGTCATTGCCCTGGTGTTCTGCCTGGTCAACCTGCCGTCGGTGTGCGTCTGGGTCATGTTCGGCAGCGCCTTGCGGCGGTTCTTGCAGGATCCCCGCCGGCTTCGGCTGTTTAACCTGCTGATGGCGACGCTGCTGGTGCTTTCGCTGTATCCACTGGTGTTTGTAGAATCGGGTTTTTCCTGAATCCCGCTGCGAGCCCCGATGGAACTGATCCCCTGGGCGCATGATTGCGCCGAACGCTTCACCCTGCGCGGCTGGCGTTCGCCGGCCAGCGGCAAGCCGCTGCTGCATTTCATCCATGGCAACGGCTTCTGCTGCCTGGCCTACCAGCCGCTGCTGGAGTTGCTGGCGGTGCATTTCGACCTGTGGCTGAGCGATGTGCAGGGCCATGGCGACAGCGATCACGGCGGGCCCTTCGTGGGCTGGAACCGCAGCGCCGAACTGGCGCTGGAGGCCTTCGATGCCGGGCGCGGGGAGTATGGGGACGTGCCGTATTTTGCCGTTGGCCATAGCTTTGGCGGGGTGCTCACCGGGCTCATGCTGGAGCTGCAACCGCGGCTGTTCCAGCGTGCCGTGCTGCTCGATCCGGTGGTGTTCAGCCGCTCGATGATCGGGGTGATGGGCGTGGCAAGCTGGTTCGGCATGCACCGCCGGCATGGCCTGGCACGCAAGGCCGCGACCCGCCGCAGCTACTGGCCCGATCGCCAGGCGGCTCATGACTCGTTGCAGGGCCGCGGTATCTTCAAAGGCTGGAGCGAAGCGGCTTTGCAGGCGTACGTCACCCATGCCATCGGCGAGTGCGGTGCGGGCGTGGTGCTGCGTTGCCGACCGAGTCGCGAAGTGGAAATCTTCAGTTCCTTTCCGAAACGCATGTGGGCGTCGCTGTCTCGTGTGCAGACGCCGACCCTGGTGCTTTACGGCGAGCAGACCTATCCCTTCGTCCCTCTGTCCCTGGCGCGCTGGGCCCGACTCAACCCGAACGTGGTGCCGCACAAGGTCGCTGGCGGGCACTGCTTCATGCAGGAGGACCCTCACGAAAGCGCCCACCGCGTCGAAGCCTGGCTGTTGCAGGCCGCTGCGGAGCCGCAGTTCAAAACGGCTTGATCGTTCCATCAGTGGAACAGTGAAAGCGCTTTTTGCCCTCTACCGCCTCTTTGTTTGCATGGGTATGGTGTTGTCCATGCAACGAGGAGGTTTCTCATGAAAAAGATCCAAGGTGCGTACCAGGCCCCGCCCGCCCATTGGGTCGGTGACGGTTTTCCGGTGCGCAGTCTGTTCAGCTACGACAACCTGGCGCGGCATATCAGCCCGTTCCTGCTGCTGGATTATGCCGGGCCGCAGCATTTCTCACCGACCAGCGCCCGGCGTGGCGTGGGCGAGCATCCCCATCGCGGTTTCGAGACGGTGACCATCGTCTACCAGGGTGAACTCGAGCATCGCGACTCCAGCGGTGCCGGCGGCTTCATCGGCCCGGGTGACGTGCAATGGATGACCGCCGCCGGGGCATCATCCACGAGGAGTTCCATGCGCCATCGTTCGCCAGGAGCGGCGGCATGCTGGAAATGGTCCAGCTCTGGGTCAACCTGCCGGCCCGTGACAAATCGGCACCGGCGGGCTACCAAACGCTGCTGGATGCGGACATCCCACGGGTTGCCCTGGCGGACGAGGCGGGCAGCCTGCGGGTCATTGCCGGCAAGTACCTTGGCCATGAAGGCCCGGCGCGGACCTTCACGCCAATGGACGTCCTGGACGTGCAACTGAAGGCAGGCAAATCGCTGCGCTTGTCAGGCGCGCTAGGGCGCAATGCTGCCCTGGTCGTGCTGCGCGGAACGGTCCGGGTCAATGCCGAAAAAAGCGTCGGCGCCGCAGAGCTGGTGCTGTTCGAACGCGACGGCGACCAGGTGCTCATCGAGGCCGAAAGCGATGCCATGCTGCTCTGGTTGAGCGGCGAGCCGCTGGATGAGCCCATCGTCGGCTACGGCCCGTTCGTGATGAACAGCGAGGCGGAAATCGTCCAGGCCTTCGAGGACTTCCACGCCGGCCGCTTTGGCCAGATGAGCCGGGCCTGACCTTTCGTCCGCTGCCCGCGACACGCCATTGAACCGACGTCGTCGCGGGCCTCTCCCACGCACAGGACGTACAAGATCCGACCGCATGAGGTGATGCCCGGCATCAATGGCGCAAGCGCTTGCACATGGCTTTTTTCCATTGGACGCCGACGCACGGCAGGTTCTGACTTGGACGGCCATCCTGGTCTGAGGAGGATTCTTATCATGCCTATGCATGGAGTGTGCGATCTGGAATTGCGCCAACTGATCGAAGGGGCGTTCCTGCCTGATCATTGCCAAGTGAGCTGTAGCGACGGGATGTCGCTGACCTTGCATTTTCCCGCCGATGCCGGGCGTCCGGCGCTGACCGTGCGTGATGTCCAGTTAAGCGAGTTGCCCAATGGCAGGGCGCTGGCCGAATTGGTCAGCCGGGTTCGCCTGCAGCGCGAGCATGCAAGCGTGTCCCGTCTGCTGACCGGCCGGTGAGCCTTATTGGAGTTCCAGTCGCAGTTGCAGGCTGCCGTCCTGGCATTGTCGTGTCGACTGTACGATGCCCCGGCACTGATGGCCGCGCCAGGTAAAGACCAGGGTGTGGGCCCGTTCCAGGCGGTCAGGCACCGGCGGTGTGATCTGCAGCTGAACGCCGGGCTTACCGCCGATATTCAGGGCTTCGAGTTGCACCTGGCATTCTTCGCTACGGGTCAGTACGCCCAGGAAAGTATCCCTGAGATAAGCGATTTCCAGTGTTTGTGGACGGGGGGCGATAGCCGCGGCCATGGGTAGTCACCTCCTTTGAGCGGGCGGATGCTGGCTGATGGAGGTTAGACCATACCGAAGAAAGATTTTCTCAGAATATTTCAGCATGCCAAGGGGCCATCGCCGGCGATACGGCTACCGGCGATGAACCATCGACAGACAGGTTATTGACCACCACCGGAACCGGTACCGCTGCCGGTACTGGAGCCGGTGCCCGTACCTGTACCGGACCCGCCCATGCCGGTACCGCTACCTGACCCCGAGCCACCCATGCCAGTACCGGAGCCACCCATACCGGAACCGCTTCCCGTGCCGTTGCGCTCGTTGCCGCGCTCGGTCCCGCGATCATCGATGGTTGGCGGACGGGTGCGATCCGTGCCGTCGGTAGGAGCACCGCCCTGGCGTCCTGGATCACTGCCCTGGATGCGTGGGTCGGTGCTGCCTGGCGCCGGCATTTCCGGTGGAACGCCGGAGCCCACTCCCGGCGAAGTGGGGTTGGTCGGCCCGGTATCGGCCATGGCATGCCCGCCAAGCATGGCAGTGAAGAGCAGGGCGGCGAACGCTGTACGTTTCATGATCGAACTCCCTTTTTTCATGGATACCCTTCATTGGGGGATGCCCGGGGAGATTTGTGCGATCACGCAGCCGGGCGCGGCGACCAGTGGCGTTGGCTATAGGGTTATTCCCGCCCGCGCATGAAGAACCCCGCCACGTATTTGCGGAAGGTATCCAGCCCTTTGAAATCGGCGTAGCGCCGGAAATGCTCAACTTCTGGCTCCGGGCCCATGGGTTTTTCGGTCAGGGAAATGGACAGCACCCGGTCCTGGTCGGAACTGAGTACCAGTTCGTCCATCACCTGGCCACCGATCACCGGCCGGCGCATGGTCACCCGCACGCCCTTGCTGGCCATCCAGTCGATCAGCGATACCAGCATCTTCAGCGGTTCGCGCTCTTCGTCGCGGTACACCGGAAACAGGTGTCCGCGGGACAGTACCGGCACACTGGCGATATGGATCAGTTCGTAGAAATGGCTGCCGGCACTCGTCGGTGAATACAGGACCAGGGCCAGCAAGGGCCCCGGAGTGCGGCTGCCTCCCCAGAGCAGATGATGGCCCTGGAAGTCGAAGCCGTCTTCGCTGCGTTCGTTGTAGACCTTGCGCGCCTTGATCTGGTTGACGCAATCGAGCAGCAATCCATGGCGACGATGGTTGCCGAATACCGTGGAATCCCGCAGGCGCGCCTTGAGCATCATCATGTGCTTCATGTCCAGGCGGGTTTCCAGGTAATTGCTGGCCGGGACCCGCTCGATCAGCGGGTAGCGCGCGGCGACCCCGCGCAGTTCGGCGAACTGGGCAGTCAGGTCCTTCTTCAGATGTGTGGCATAGACGTTCAGGCCACTGGCTTCGATCCAGGTCAGCAGCAGGGACAGCAGGCGGTGCTGGTCACGCTTGTCGCCGCTGCCGGCCACGCCGGGATCAGCGTCCGTGGTGGCGGCGCGGCGGAAATCGCCGAGCAGGCGCAGTGGCGCATCCGGAGCCAGCCAGGCGGCGGGCGGAGTGTCCTGGGTGTCGCTGTCGCCGGCTTCGCGCTCATCCTTGATGAACGGGCAATCGGCGGCATGTTCGGCGGTGCCGGGGTTGTTCTTGAGGAACAGCGTGCCGGTGTGGCTGTTCAGCGTGACGTTGAGCACCGGCATCGCCCTGGCATTGCAGTCGCAGGCCAGCCAGTGGCCCGCGCCACGGATCTTCATCAGCAACTGGTTGGCCTGGAGCAGGCACGGCCCTTCCAGGGTGCCGCGGTTGAAACCGCGCAGCAGGTCGTCCTCGGCGGGGGTGAGGCTGCGGATCAGGGCGGCGTTTTTATCGATGATTCGCATGGAGGTCCTTTTCGGCAGGCAGCACATTCTTGCTGATGCTGATGGCCCAATCGCTGGCAAGCCAGCTTCCACAGGGCCCGGGTTGTTCCACTATCGGGTGATCAACCCAAAACCCTGTGGGAGCTGGCTTGCAAGCGATTGGGGCATCGCGGTCCCGCACGATAAATCAAATCAACAGGAAATTAACCACCAAACAACTTCGCCGCACGCGCACGGATCTCTTCCGGGCTGAGGTCCTCCTTGTGCGTCGAAACGAACCACAGGTTGCCGAACGGATCCTTCAGCGTGCCGCTGCGATCACCGTAGAACTGGTCTTGCACCGGGCTGACCGGAGTGGCTCCTGCCTCGATCGCCCGGGCATAACGCGCGTCGACGTCCTCCACGTACAGATGCAGCCCGACGGAAACCCCCGGCTGCGACTGGCTGCTGACCAGCGAGGCCTGGTCGCAGGGCTCGGCGAGCATGATCGAGGAGTCGCCGATCTTCAGTTCGGCGTGGCCGATGCGGCCGTCCGGGCCTTCGAGACGGAACATCTCGACGGCGCCGAAGGCGGCCTTGTAGAAATCGATGGCCTGGTGGGCATTCTTGATGCCCAGGTAGGGGGTGATGCTGTGCGCCCCCTCGGGGATGGGTTTTGCTGCCATTGCCTGTTCCTCCTGTACAAAAACGATGGACTCGTTCCGAAAACGATATTCGGGCGTAGAGCTGTATGTTTGTACAGGATCGGCAAAAGTGCAAATCCGTTGGTGCGACCACAGGACAGGCGGGCATGAAGCCCGCCGGACGGTGCTCAGAAGATGTAGTCGGTGGTCAGGAAGCTCGATTCGCGGTTGCGGATGATGTCGCTGATCAGTTGCTTGTTGGCTTCCTGGAACCGCGTGGCCACCAAGGTGCGGATGGAGAATACCCGCAGCGCGTCGTGCACCGACAGGGTGCCTTCGGCGGAGTTCTTGCGGCCGTTGAACGGGAACGTGTCGGGGCCGCGCTGGCACTGGGCGTTGATATTGATCCGGCCGACCTGGTTGGCGAAGGTGTCCACCAGCATGCCGATATCCTTGGAGTTGGTGCCGAACAGGCTGAGCTGCTGGCCGAAATCGGAGTCCAGCACATAGTCGATCACCGTGTGCAGTTCGCGGTAGGGCACCACCGGCACCAGCGGGCCGAACTGTTCCTCGTGGTAGACGCGCATCGCCGGGCTCACCGGGTACAGCAGCGCGGGGTAGAAGAACGAACCGCGGCTCTGCCCGCCACCTGGGTTGAGCACCCTGGCGCCATGCTCCAGGGCATCGGCAACCAGGCCGTTGAGGTAGTCGATCTTGCCGGGTTCGGGCAGCGGGGTCAGGCCCACGCCCGGGGTCCATGGCATGCCGGCCTTGAGCGCTGCGAGCCGGGCCTGGAATTTCTCGAGGAAGGCCTGCACCACTTGCTCGTGGACGAACAGGATCTTCAGCGCCGTGCAGCGCTGGCCGTTGAACGACAGGGCGCCGGTCAAGGCTTCGTTGACCGCGTTGTCCAGGTCGACCTCGGGCAGGACGATGCCGGGGTTCTTCGCATCCAGGCCCAGCGCCGCGCGCAGGCGGTGCGGGCGAGGGTGGAGTTTCTTCAGGTCGCTGGCGGCCTTGTTGGTGCCGATGAAGGCGAACACGTCCACCTTGCCGCTGGCCATCAGGGCGCTGACGGTTTCGCGGCCACGGCCGTAGATCACGTTGATCACCCCGGCCGGGAAGCTGTCGCGGAAGGCTTCGAGCAACGGGCGGATCAGCAGCACGCCGAACTTGGCCGGCTTGAACACCACGGTGTTGCCCATGATCAGCGCCGGGATCAGGGTGGTGAAGGTCTCGTTGAGCGGGTAATTGTAGGGGCCCATGCACAATGCCACGCCAAGCGGTGCGCGACGGATCTGGCCGAGGGTGTCCTGTTCCAGTTCGAAACGGCTTGAGCGGCGGTCCAGTTCCTTGAGGGCGCCGATGGTATCGACGATGTAATCGCAGGTGCGGTCGAATTCCTTCTCGGCGTCCTTGAGGTTCTTGCCGATTTCCCACATCAGCAGCTTCACCACCGCCTCGCGTTGCTGGCGCATGCGCCCGAGAAAACCCTCGACATGGCGGATGCGCTCGGCCACCCGCATCGTCGGCCAGGCCCCCGCCCCTTGTCGTAGGCATGCACGGCGGCATCCAGCGCGGTGAGGGCAGTGTCGGCATCCAGCAACGGGGCGCTGCCGAGGATCACCTGCTGCTCGCTGCCATCGTCCTGTTTCAGCCACACCGGGCTGCGCACCGTGGCCAGCGGGCCTTCCCAGCGGCGCAGTTCGCCTTCCACCAGGTAGTCGCGTTGTTCCAGGGGGTATACGGATTTAATGGTTGATGGGGCACCTTCACCCCATCAATCTGATACCACCCTCAGATGGTTGATAGATCGACTCCGTAGTTGAGTTCCTCTGCGAAGTCCGGCAGTCCGTAACCGATGGTTTTCTTGTAGAAAGGAGAGACCTTCGCAGTCGGTGCCTTCTTCTTGTGCTTCGTGGTGTAGAGCATTCGTGCCCGCATCACCTCGAAGGAGTAACCGCGCCCTTCACGGTTCTTGTCCTTGGCCAGTCGGTTGATGGACTCCGTGTAAGCGTTGGTGACGGGCATGTCCGTCTCGAAGTAGGTCATGGTCTCTTCGCGCCAGTTTCCCACTGCCCTGACCAGATCGCTCCAGACTTCCTTTTGGCCCTTCGGGATGGTGGCTATCCACTCGTCCAGGGCGGCTTCTGCCTGGAGCCGTGTGGTGGCGTCCCAGATGCCGTAGAAGCGCTCCTTGTGCTCGTAGGCGGCCAGCAGTTGCGGGAACGCGCCTGTCCAGGTCTCCATGATGAGGCGCTCCCGGTCTGAGACTTCGTGAGCGCGTTTCAGCAGGATTTTCCGGTCTCCCTTGAGAGTCCGGCTCTGGGACGGTTTCAGCTCCTTTCTGAGGCCCTTGCGCACTCTCTCTAGGGCATCGTTGGCCATGCGCACCACATGGAACTTATCGACCACGATACGGGCCTGGGGCAGCACAGCCTTGACCGCTGCCCGGTAGGGGTTCCACATGTCCATGCTGACGATCTCGACCTTCTGCCGGTCTTTCAGCTTCATCAGGTAGTTGGTCACCACGTCCTGGCGGCGGGTGGCCAGCAGGTCGAGCAGGGTTCGCTCCTCAATGTTGGTCAGAATGCAGCGGTAGCGCTTGTTCAGGTATAGCTCGTCAATGCCCAGGATGCGGGGCGTCTCGAAGCGGTGCCAGCGCCCCAGGAACTCGGCGCGGGCGTTGAAGATGTCGCGCACCGTCTTCTCGTCCAGGCCGGTCTGTGCCGCCACAAAGGTGTAGGGGTGGTTGAAGGATTCCTTCTCCACGTACTCATGCAGCCGCAGTGTCATACGGAATCCGTCCACCATCTCCGGTAGCTGGGGCCTGAATGTTGTCTTGCAGGCCCGGCAGGTGTATCGGCGGCGGACCACCCAGAGAGTGACCCGCTTGCCGTGGATGGGCAGATCACGATAGGGAACGTCACGCTTGCCGAACCGTACGAACTCACCCTGCACGCCGCATTCCTCGCAGGCGATGGGATCGGGCACGTCCACCTGGAAGTGCATTTCGTCGTCGGTTGATTTGCAGCCCAGTACTTGGTATTGCGGCAGGTGAAGGATGTTGTCGGGAAGTTCGGTCATGGTGTTGTATAGGCGTAGGTGTCAGTCAGATCCATCCGACTCGGCATTGGTGTTTGCTTTTTTACCCAACAAGCTGCTGGAAACGAAAAGTAAGGCACCGAGGACAATTGCAATATCAGCCAGGTTGAAGGCCGGCCAATGCCAGTCTCGCCAATAGAAATCAAAGGAATCCACAACATAGCCGCGAAAGACCCGGTCAATCAGGTTGCCCATGGCGCCACCGAGGATAAGACTGTAAGCGATGGCTTCTCCTTTATGACGATTTTCAAGGATCAGCTTGATCAGAAAAATCGAGACCACTACCGCGATTCCGATAAAAAAGTAGCGCTGCCAGCCTCCACCATTCGCAAAAAGACTGAATGCGGCACCGGTGTTCCATAGGTGCACCCAGTTAAAGAACGGGGTCACCGAAACATACTCGCCATAGGCCATTGATTGCTGCACCAGCCACTTTACAGCCTGATCAGACGCTGCCAGCAGGCCCGATATGGACAATAGGGCATACGGCGAGAGCTTTTTGCCAATAATGAGCATTATTTAACCCTTCAACGCCAAAATGCGTCTGGCACCGTTAAGTACAATGCCCCCGCGATGGTGCCGATAATCAGATCCGGATAATTGGAACCGGTCCACGCGACCAGGGCGCCGGCGGTGATGACCCCCAGGTTGATCACCACGTCGTTGGCCGAGAATATCCAGCTTGCCTTCATGTGCGCCCCGCCTTCCCGATGTTTGGATATGAGCAGCAGACAACTGGTATTGGCAATCAATGCGACGAATGCGATAGCCATCATCACCAGCGATTCAGGCTCACTACCGAATACAAAGCGTCTCACCACCTCTACGAGCACGCCCACAGCCAAGATCAGTTGCAGTACACCAGCAAGATGCGCGGCACGTACCTGCATTTTCACGCTATGTCCAACCGCATAAAGGGCAAGCCCGTACACCGCCGCATCGGCAAAATTGTCCAGGGATTCTCCAATCAGGCCGGTGGACCGGGCGATCAGACCGGCAGTCATTTCCACCACGAACAGAAGTGCATTGATGCCGAGCAACCAGCGCAGGGTCCCGGATTCTTGCTTAGCAGAAGCTGCCGAAAACTCGGCGGCCTTGATGGTCTCCGGATTTGCAGCGACGGTTTCCTGAAGCGAGGCGCCTAGCCCCAAGGTCTTCAGTTTCGAGGTGACGGGCTCGACCTCGCCGTCATGCACGACCTTCAGCCGGCGGTTCGACAAGTCGAAGGACAGCGCCCGAATCTCCTCAAAGCCGTTCAGGGCTAGGCGAATCATTCGTTCTTCTGATGGACAGTCCATCTTCGGCACGGCATAAACACTGACCCATCTCCCTGGCGCCTCGGAGGAGGCCTGTATATCGGTATCCGCTGCGGACGTTGCATCACCGCCACAGGCGCCACCACAGGATTTGCTCATGATACGACTCCACTTGAACAATGTTGTGGTACCATTTAAAACTATAAAGCTACTATAAGGTCAATAGAGTAAAGAATCCGTTGGGGAGGAGGCTGATGCGCATTGGTCAGTTGGCGCAGTTGGTAGGGGTCGAAACACAGACGATCCGCTTCTATGAACAGCAGGGCTTGTTGCCGCCGCCTGATCGGCAGGACAACGGTTACCGTGTCTATACCGAGAAGCATGGTGAGGGGCTGGCCTTCATCCGTCGCTGCAGAATCCTGGGCCTGTCACTGGCTGAGATTCACGAACTACAGAGCTATGAGGACGACCCTCATCAGCCTTGTACCGCCGTCAACGCCTTGCTCGATGATCACATCTCTCATGTGCGGTCGCAGATAACCGCTCTGCAAGCGCTTGAGAAACAACTCGTTTCACTGAGAGCGAGTTGCAACGATGACCGGGAAGTTGAGGCGTGTGGGGTTCTTGCTGGGAATTAGCGAAGGAAACATGCACCAGCAGTAGGTGAAGCATCAACCAGATAATCCGATGAGATGCCGGTCTGTCTCACTCTCATGCAAAGGTAAGATCAACCATTTAATCCGCTTACCCCACTAAAGGACATGGGGCGTTCAGGTTCCGGCAGGAGAAGGCAGGGACGATGGCGAGGTGCGCGGGTGGGTTTCGGGCAGTGCCAGCAATACCAGCATGAAGGCGGCCCCGGCAATCGCGGCCAGGGTCAGGAAGGCTGCATCGTAGCCGGCCGCCTGCACCACCAGGCCGGCGATGCCAGGGCTCAGCGCGGCGCCCAGTCCGAACACGGCGGTCAGGGCGCCGAGGCTGACGTTGAAGCGCCCGGTGCCTTCGGTCAGGTCCTTGACCACGATCGGGAACAGCGCACCGAAGATGCCGGCGCCTATGCCGTCGAGCAGTTGCACGCCCACCAGCCAGAACGGGTTATCGGACACCACGTACAACGCGCCGCGCAGCGGCAGGATGAGAAACCCGGCCAGCAGGAACGGCTTGCGGCCCCAGTGCTCGGCCTTGGCCCCGACCAGCAGCGCCATCGGCACCATGACCAGTTGCGCCGCGACGATGCACGCAGAGGTAAGCGGCGTGGCAAGGTTCAGGTCGATCTGCGACAGCTTCTGGCTCACCAGCGGCAGCATCGCCGCATTGGCCAGGTGGAACAGCGCGCAGCACACCGCGAACAGCAGCAAGGTGCGGTTGTGCAGGAGCAGCTTGAAGCCGGCAGGCTGGTCGACAGCGCCGGGGCCATGGACCAGTCCGCGCGCCAGTTGGTGATCGATGGCCGCCGCCGGTACACGTGCCGTGGCCAGCACACTGGCCACGGTCATGACCGCCATCAGGTAGAACACCACCACCGGGCCGAACAGGTAGGCCAGGCCGCCTGCCAGCATGGCCGAGCAGGCGTTGCCGGCATGGTTGAAGGTTTCGTTGCGGCCGACCCGGGCGGTGAAGGCCTTGGGCCCGGTGATGCCCAGCGAGATCGCGGCAATCGCCGGCGCGAACACCGAGCCGGCCAGGGCGCTGACCGTCTGGGTCAGGGCCACGGCGCCGAACGACGAGAGCAGTGGTAGCAGCAGGCAACTGCCGGTCACCAGCACGGCGGCAATCACCACCACCGCGCGCTTGGCCGGGGTGCGGTCGATCAGCGCCCCGGCCGGGGTCTGCGCCAGCAGCGCGGCAATGCCGGCCAGGCTCATCACCAGGCCGATGCTCGCCGGTTGCCAGTGGTGCACCGCCAGCAGGTAGATGGCCAGGTACGGTCCCAGGCCGTCGCGCACGTCGGCGAGGAAGAAGTTCAGCCAGTCCAGGGCACGCTGGTGTGACGCGGGGGGCCTTGAGTGTTGCAAGGATGAAGTCTCGAAAAAGCCATGGGGAGCGCGATCAGCGGTTGCCGACCGCGCCGGTTTCAGCCGATATGCAGGCGGTTGCGGCCCGCTTCCTTGGCGACGTATAGCGCCTGGTCGGCACGTGCGATCAGCGCCTGGCCGTTGTCCAGGTCATTGCCGTTGATACAGGCGACACCGATGCTCACGGTGACCTGAGCAAAGGGACTGTCGTGGTGGGCGATAGGTTCCTGGCCCAGGGCTTCGAGCATGGCCCGGGCCACACTGGCGGCACCGGCAGCATCGGTATCGGGCAGGATCGCCGCCAGTTCCTCGCCACCGTAGCGTGCCAGCAGGTCGGGCGGGCGGCGCACGCAGGCCGCCAGCCGCCTGGCCACCTCCTGCAGGCAGCCGTCGCCGGCCAGGTGGCCGTGGCTGTCGTTGTAACGCTTGAAGTGATCGATATCCACCATCAGCAGGGCCAGCGGGTTGCCGCTGCGCCTGGCCCTGCCGATTTCCCGGGCCAGGGCATCGTCGAAGCAACGCCGATTGGCCAGCCCGGTCAGCGCATCGTGCATCGCCAGGCGCGCGAGTTGCTGGTTGCTTTCCAGCAGTTGCTGCTGGGCCACCAGCAATTCGGCTTCCGCCTGGCTGCGACGGCACATGGTGCCTATCAGCATCCAGCCGATACCACCGGTCAGGAGCAGCAGCCCGCAGACCACCAGCGCCGACCACTGCGCCTCCAGCCTCCAGGCCGCCAGTGCCTCGCTCTTGCCCAGCGCCACGGTGGTGACCAGGGGCAGGGTGTCGCTCTTGCGAAACGCATACAGGCGCTCGACACCATCCAGGCTGGAGGTGAACGATGCGGTGCCCACCGACTTGTCGACCAGGTACTTGACGTAGATCGGTGAACTGGAAAAGTTGCGGCCCATGTCCTGCTCGCGGAACGGGTAGCGCACCAGCAGCGCACCGTCGGTATAGGACAGCCCGATGGCACCGTCATGGCCAAGATCGATCTGGCCGAACAGGCGCAGGAAATTCTCCACGCCCAGGGTCACGGCAACCACCCCTGCGAATTGTCCTTGCGCGTCGTCGAAGCGGCGGCTGATGGTGATCACCCATTCCTGGTTCGAGCGACTGCGGATGGGCAGGCCGATGAAGGGCTCGCGGGAAGGGTCGTCGCGGTGATGGATGAAATACGCCCGGTCACTGCTGTTGGCACCGACCGGGATCGGCCGGTTGGACGACATCAGCCAGCGCCCGTCCTTGTCGTATACGGTGATGCCGCTCATTTGCGGCATCAGTGGCTGCTGGCGGCTGACCAGCTGGCTGAGCCGCTCGATCTGCCGCGGCCCGCTGCCTTCGGTTTCCAGGCGCTCCACCAGCCCGAGCAGGATCATCGAGCTTTGCCGCACGATGCCTTCGGAGTAGGTGGAGAGGGCCTGGGAGAGGTTAAGGCCGTGGATGTTGATTTCTTCGAGGGCGCGTTCACGGGAAGCCATCACTTTCCACAGTGCCAACGAAGCGAGCGAGCAACCGATGATCGACAGCAGCAGAACAACGAGGTGAATGTCACGTTTCACGGTGGTACCTGGTGGAAATCCGAATTCCGACGCTTGCGATCAATCGCTGAAGGCCATAGCACATCGCCATTCCTGGCGTTGTGCAATGATATAGGGAGTCACCTTGAAGTACAGTAAATACGCTGCTTTCACTCGGGTATCGCGATGTTCGGCGGGCTGACGATCAACTGGTGTGGTGGGGCAGGGGTTTCAGGCCGCTGTCTTCGATCGCGGCGTCGGCCTCGGGTGACGCCAGGTAGTCGAGCAGTGCCTTGGCCTCGGCATGATGTTGGGTCTTGCTGACGATGGCGCCCGAGTACAGGGTCATCTTCTGCGCTTGCTCCGGGATCAGGCCAACGATGTCTATACCCTCGACCGGCTTGAGCTCGCTCAGCTGTTGAAAGCCGACCTGGGCCTGGCCGCGGGCAACCACCGCGCCAACCGGTTCGGCAGGAATCATGTGGGCCTTGGCCTGGAACCCGGCGCCCAGTTGCATGCGCGGGAACAGCGTGCGGGACAGGTATACACCGCTCGCGCTGTCGGAATAGGCCACCGAACTGCTTTGCAGCAGCACCGAGCGCAGGCCTTGCAGGGTGCTGATATCCGGCTTCGGCGCGCCTTTGCGCACCGCCATGGCAATGAAGGATTTGCCGAGGTCGACACGGCTGGCCTGTTCCGCCTGGCCGTGGGCGATCAGGTCGTCGAGTGCCGAGCCGACCATCAGCACCACGTCGGCCGGCTCGCCCCGGGCCAATCGATTGGGCACCGCCTGTGGAGTCTCGCCCATCGAAGGTGCGGCCAGGACGTTGAGCCTGACGCCGAATTTCTTCTCGTAGGCCGGTGCCGCCTCCCGAATGGCTCCCATGATCCCGCCGGAACTGAGCACGGTCAGGGTGTGTTCATCGGCCTGCGCGGCGTCGGCCGCCGAGCAGGCGAGCGTGGTCATCAACAGGGCGGTGCAGGACAGCATTCGAAGCATTGGAACAGTCTCCACGAACTCAAGGCCGGCCACTGTAAGGGAGCACGCGGTGTGGCGGGATTAAGCGCGGGTTAAGAATGTTTCATATTGCGGATCAAGGCCGGCTGTGTGTACCGAGGGTTTGTGGGCTGGCTTGAAGGCTTCATCGCTGGCAAGCCAGCTCCCACAGGGACCGTGTGTACCGAGGGTTTGTGGGCTGGCTTGAAGGCTTCATCGCTGGCAAGCCAGCTCCCACAGGGACCGTGTGTACCGAGGGTTTGTGGGCTGGCTTGAGGGCCTTATCGCTGGCAAGCCAGCTCCCACAGGGACCGCGTGTACCGAGGGTTTTTGGGCTGGCTTGAGGGCTTCATCGCTGGCAAGCCAGCCCACAGGGACCGCGTGCACCGTTGAACCTGTGGGAGCTGGCTTGCCAGCGATGAGGCCATCAGCATCAACCAAAATGCTGGATCCGCGGAAGTCCGATAAGTCAGCGGGCTCATGCCGGCGAGTTGGCTGACCCAGCCAATAACGTTATGGCTGGCATCCGAATCTGGTATTTCATCCCGCATTGCACGGCTGATTAGCATCGTCGATGTCTTCCTGTCGACGAGAACAATAACGTGAATCTTGGAACGATCATTACCCGAAGCAGCCGCTACTGGCCTGAGCAGGTTGCCGTGGCGGACAGCCGCACGCGCTTGACCTACGCCCAGCTGGAGCGCCGCGCCAACCGCCTGGCTTCGGCATTGGGTACGCTGGGCGTAGCGGCCGGCGAGCATGTGGCGATCCTCGCTGCCAACCGTGTGGAGCTGGTGGAAGCGGAAGTGGCGCTGTACAAGGCAGCGATGGTCAAGGTGCCGATCAATGCGCGGCTGTCGCTGGATGAAGTGGTGCGGGTGCTGGAGGATTCCTGCAGCGTTGCGCTGATCACCGATGCCGGCTTTGCCCAGGCATTGGCAACACGGCGCGCCGAGTTGCCGCTGCTGCGCCAGGTGATCGTGCTGGAGGGCGAGGCGGGCGAGACGGGAGAGGAGAGCAACGTGGGTTATGCCGCGTTGCTCGAGCGCGGCAGCGAAGCCCCCCTCGGCCTGGACCCGGCCGACGATGAGCTGGCGGTGCTGCACTACACATCCGGCAGTTCGGGTGTGCTCAAGGCCGCCATGCTGTCCTTCGGCAACCGCAAGGCGCTGGTGCGCAAGAGCATCGCCAGCCCCACGCGGCGCTCCGGGCCGGGCGACGTCATGGCCCATGTCGGGCCCATCACCCATGCCAGCGGCATGCAGATCATGCCGCTGCTGGCGGTCGGGGCCTGCAACCTGTTGCTCGACCGCTACGACGACCGCCTTCTGCTCGAGACCATCGAGCGCGAGCGGGTAACCCGGCTGTTCCTGGTGCCGGCGATGATCAACCGCCTGGTGAACTACCCCAACGTCGAGCGTTTCGACCTGTCCAGCCTGAAGCTGGTCATGTATGGCGCCGCGCCCATGGCACCGGCGCTGGTGAAGAAAGCCATCGAACTGTTCGGGCCGATCCTCGCGCAAGGTTACGGCGCCGGTGAAACCTGCTCGCTGGTGACGGTGCTGACCGAACAGGACCACCTGGTGGAGGACGGCGACTACCGGCGCCTGGCCTCCTGCGGCCGGTGCTATTTCGAGACCGACCTGCGGGTGGTCAACGAGGCGTTCGAGGACGTCGCACCCGGCGAGGTCGGCGAGATCGTGGTCAAGGGGCCGGATGTCATGCAGGGCTACTGGCGTGCGCCGGCGCTCACTGCCGAGGTCATGCGCGACGGTTACTACCTCACCGGCGACCTGGCGACGGTCGATGCCCAGGGTTATGTGTTCATCGTCGATCGCAAGAAGGAAATGATCATTTCCGGTGGCTTCAACGTGTACCCCAGCGAAGTGGAACAGGTGATCTACGCCTTCCCCGAGGTGTTCGAGGTGGCGGTGGTCGGCGTGCCCGATGCGCAGTGGGGCGAAGCGGTACGTGCGGTGGTGGTGCTCAAGCCCGGCGCGCAACTGGACGCAGCCGAGCTGATCGAGCGCTGCGGCAGGGCGCTGGCCGGTTTCAAGAAACCGCGCGGCGTCGACTTTGTCAGCGAACTGCCGAAAAACCCCAACGGCAAGGTGGTGCGCCGCCTGGTCCGGGACACCTACTGGCAACACAGCGAACGTCGTATCTGACCAGGGAGCATCACCATGTATCAACCAAGTGCAAAGGCTGCGCAGATCATCGAAGCGATCGAGGGTTTCGTCCGCGACCAGGTTCTTCCGCTGGAGCGGGAGGCCCGGCTGGACTGGGCGCGTCCGCATCCACAGGCGGTGCTGCGGCAGGTATGGAAACGCTCCAGCGAGCAAGGCCTGTACACCGTCATGCTCCCCGAAAGCATGGGTGGGGCCGGCCTGAACGTGGCCGACCTGTGCGCGGTGAAGGAGGCCACCGTGCTCACCGGCTCCATGCTCGCGCCCCATGTGCTGGGCGAGCTCTCGGGGCCGCCGCGGGTCGGTCATCTGTTCAAGGTTGCCAGCCCCTACCAGGTCGAGACGTTCTTGAAACCGGTATGCCGCGCCGAAAAAGCCGTGTGCTTCGCCCTGACCGAAGCCGAGGCTGGCTCGGATGCGACGGCCATTCGTACCCAGGCACGCCGCGACGGTGACCACTATGTACTCAGCGGCAGCAAGCGCTACATCTCCGGTGCCACCTACGCCGACCTCGCCGTGCTGCTGGCGGTGACCGGCCCGGGGCAGGGCGCCCAGGGCATTTCGGCGTTCTTCGTCGACCTTTCCGCCCCGGGTGTGCGCATCGAGAGTGACTATTCGGTGATGTCCGGGGGCGGCGCCCATGGAGACATCGTGCTCGACCAGGTGCGGGTGCCGGCGGCCAACCTGATCGGCGATGAAGGGCAGGGCTTCAAGCTGGCCATGGGGCGCATTACCCTCAACCGCCTGCTGCATTGCCCGACCCTGCTGGGGCTGGCCGGCCTGGCCCTGAACCTGTCCATCGAGCATGCCCGCAGCCGCAAGCAGTTCGGCCAGCCGATCGCCATGTTCCAGGCGGTCAATCACATGATCGCCGACATGGCCACCGAGCTGCACGCCGCGCGCAGCATGGTCTACGCCACCGCCCAGGTGAACGACGCCGGCGGCGATATCCGCACCCAGGCGCCGATGTGCAAGCTGTTCGTCTCTGAAGCCGCCTTCCGCATCGCCGACAAGGCAGTGCAGGTGCACGGTGGGGCCGGGTTGATGCAGGGCCACCCGGTGGAGTGGATTTTCCGCGCCACGCGGATGATGCGTATCCTCACCGGCACCAGCGAAATCCAGCGCAACACCATCGCCAAAGGCGTCTTGATGCCTGCCTGACCGACGGGTCGCCGTCGATGGCGACCCCTTGGCAACACCCTGACAACAATAACAAGAGTACTCGCCATGACTGCGGATTCTTCATTGCCCAACCCCCGTACTGCCTGGCTGGTAGCGGTGCTGCTGGCCCTGCTGATGCTGGTCAACTTTCTCGACAAGGTGGTGATCGGCCTGGTGGCGGTGCCCATGAGCGCCGAACTGGGACTGACGGCCACCGAGTTCGGCCTGATCGGCGGTGCCTTGCATTGGTTCTTCGCGATCTCCGCCGTGGTCGGCGGCTTCATGGCCAACCGCCGCCCGACCCGCACCCTGTTGCTGGGCATGGGGCTGTTCTGGGCGCTGATCCAGTTGCCGATGCTGTTCGCCACCTCGCTGTGGGCCATCGTCGCCTGCCGGGTGCTGCTGGGCATCGGCGAGGGGCCGGCATCACCGGTCGCCACCCATGCCTTGTACAAGTGGTTTCCCAATGACCGGCGCAACCTTCCGGTGGCCCTGCTGCATGCCGGCAGCGCCATGGGACTGCTGGTGGCCGGCGCGATGATCCCCTGGGTCAGCCTGCACTACGGTTGGCGCACCAATTTCATCATCCTGGCGCTGATCGGCCTGGCCTGGTGCCTGCTGTGGTGGCGGCTGGGCCAGGAGGGCACCCTGGAACGCCTGCGTGCCAGCCAGCTCAAGAGCGATGAGCCCGCCATTCCCTATCGCCGGCTGCTGGGCGACCCCAGCGTGCTGGGCAACTACCTGTGCCACTTCGCCGCCAACTGGTCGCTGGCCCTGACCCTGACCTGGGTGCCCAGCTACCTGCAGACAGGGCTGGGTATCGATCCGCTGCAGACCGGGCGCATCTTCATCATGTTCGTGGTCGTGACCACGCCGCTGAGCTTGCTGCTGGCCTGGTTGTCCCAGCGCCTGATGCGCCGCGGCCTGCCTTCGCGGGTTGCACGGGGCGTGTTCGTTTCAGTGTGCTTGATCCTCGGCGGGCTGTTGTCGGCGTCGCTGATCCTGCCCGGGCTGAGCACCGCGGTGCGGGTCGCCGCGCTGACCTTCAGCGGCGGCCTCGCGCTGGTCATGTATTCAGTAGGGCCGGCGATGCTCGCCGAGTTCACCCCGGCGGCCCAGCGCGGTGGCATCCTCGCCATGGGCAATGGCATCGCCTCGCTGGCCGGCCTGGCGGCACCGGTGGTCACCGGCGTGCTGGTACAGGGCGCCGGTGCCGAGCACCCGGCGGGCTATGCCCAGGGGTTCCTGGTCTGTGGCGCGGTGCTGGTGGTGGCCGGCCTGGTCGGCCTGGCCACGCTCAACCCGCAGCGCACCTTGCAGCGCCTGCGCGAGTCGGCTGGCGCAGGCAGGCCGGCGCGGGCTCAGACGGCCAACTGAACACCCAGCACGGACTCGAGCGGTTCGGCCTCCTTGCCGATCAGTTCGCCGCGCCAGCGCCCGCTGTTGACCAGGTCGACCAGCACGCTGCGCACCAGGTCGCGCAGGCAACCGGCGGCGAACGACAGGGGTTTGTGCTGCGAGTGCGCCAGGGCGATGGTGCGGCTAATGCGCGGCTCGACGATGCGTCGTGCCGCCGTGGGTTCGAGCAGTTCGCTTAGCGGCGGCCAGTTGCTGATGGTCGCCGCCAGGCCGGCGCGCACCAGGCTGGCGATGCCGGGCGCCGATTGCTGTTCATAGGCGGCGGCCAGGGGCACGCCGGCTTCCATGGCGGCCTGCTCGACGCGCCGACGCAGATGCAGCGCCCGCGGCGGCAGCACCAGCCGGGTGGCGGCGGCTTCGGCCAGGGTGATGGTATCCGGCGCGCCGGGCGCCGAGGCTCCGACCCAATACAGTGACTCGATGAAGATCGGGTCGGCCTCGACGTTCTCGAGTTCTTCGGCATTGGGCACCACGCCGAAATCCACCTTGCCCAGCTCGATGGCCTGGCCGCCTTCGCGGCTGAGGCCATCCCACACCGTCAGGGTCACGCCGGGGAAGCGTTGCTCGGCACGCCTGACGATTTCCGGCAGCAGCAGGTCGGCTGCGGTGGCTGGAATGGAGATGGCCACGTGGCCCTTGGGATCGCCGCGGCTGGATTTCAGCTCGTCCTTCACCGAGTCGAGTTTCTGCACCACCTGGCGCGCGACCTCGTAAAGCTGGCGCCCGGCGTCGGTCAGGGCGATGCCATCGTGCTGGCGGTCGAGCAGTTGCATTTCCAGTTCGCTTTCCAGCAGGCCGATCTGCCTGCTCAGCGCGGGCTGGGCGATATAGGCGCGGCGCGAGGCCGACGAGAAGCTGCCTGCTTCGACGATGGCGATCAGGTAACGGAGCTGTTTCAGGGTCATCGGAGCGGTTCCAAGGCTATGCCGAACTGATATGGCACGTATCCGAACACGTTATTTGTGGGGTTCGAAGCGCGGCTCCTAGTATCACCCCGAAAGGGCGGGCCAAGGCAACCCTGACCGGGACAACACAACGACAAGAGGCAATCCCGATGAAACCTGTCACGCTGCTGCGCAGCTGTCTGTTGGTCTGCGCCAGCTTGCTGGCCATGCATCTTGGGGCGACGCCGCTGCCCCCCGGCCTGACCCCGGTGGGGGCCGAGCTGGCGGCCAGCGGCGACGGCCGCATTCCGGCCTGGAACGGTGGTCTGCAGGCCGGGCAGGTGCCGCTGGCGGCCAACGGTACGCCGCTGGATCCCTACGCCGATGAACAGCCGCTGTACGTGATCAGCGCCGGCAACTACCGGCATTACCGGGAACAGCTCACGGCGGGGCAGGTGGCCTTGATCCAGCGCTATCCCGAGTCGTTTCGCCTGCCGGTGTATCCGTCGCACCGCAGTGTGGCGGTGCCGCCCCAGATTGCCGAGTGGGTCCGGCACAATGCTGCCACTGCCCGCCTGGTCAATGATGGCAACGGTGTGCAGGGCTTCATCGGAGCGGTGGCATTCCCACGCCCGGCAACGGCCTGCAGGTGCTGTGGAACCACCTCACCCGGCCACGCAACGGCAGCTATGTCCTGGCCTCGGACAGCATTACCCCAAGGGGCGACGGGCGCTTTTCCACGATCAGCCTGCAACAGGCGTTCGCCCGACCCGACGCGTTGGATGATGGCCAGGCCGATGCTGTGCTGTATTACCTGAGCTACCGCCTGACCGCGCCGTCGCGCCAGGCGGGCGACGCCGTGGTGCTGCACGAAACCCTCGACCAGGTGGCGCAGCCAAGGCTGTCGTGGCTGTACAGCAGCAGCCAGCGGCGGGTGCGGCGCATCCCGGCACTGGTCTACGACGACATCACCCCGGGGACTGCCAGCCTGCGCACCGCCGACAGTCGCGACATGTTCAATGGCGCCCCCGACCTGTACCAGTGGACCCTGGTGGGCAAGAAAGAACTGCACGTACCCTACAACAGCTACCGCCTGGCCTCGCCGCTGCTCGGCTACGCCGCGCTGATCGGCACGGGGCACGTCAATCCGCAGCCCACCCGCTATGAATTGCATCGGGTGTGGGAGGTGGTGGGGACCCTCAAGCCTGGAGCGAAGCACATCTATGCCAGCCGCCGCTATTACCTCGACGAGGACAGCTGGGCCATCGTCGAGGCGGATTTCTTCGATCACCAGGGGCGCTTGTGGCGCACGGCGCAGGCCCACAGCTACTACCACGTCACTGGGCAAACACTGGTCAATGCCATGGAAGCGATCTACGACCTGCGCAGCGGTCGCTACCAGCTGTCGGGCCTGACCAACGAGCAGTCCAGGCCCTATGCCTTCGATGTGCGCACCAGCGCTTCCTATTTTTCGCCCGGCGCATTGCGCAGCCAGGGGCTGCGCTGACACAGGACTACCGATGGCTTCCGAACACCGTGACAGCGCCTGGGCGCGCTGGTTGCTGGGGCAGGGCAAGGCGCCCGATCCGCGCTTCACCCTGGCCAATGAACGCACCTTTCTTGCCTGGATCCGTACTGCCCTGGCCTTGCTCGGGGGCGCTATCGCTATCGAGACCTTCGCCGCCCATGCCTGGCCCACGGCCGGGCGCGTGGCGATGGAGCTGGTGTTGCTGCTGGCGAGCCTGATGGTCAGCCTGGGCGCCGGCTGGCGCTGGCTAATGGTGGAGCGCGCGTTGCGCCGCCAGGCCCCGCTGCCCCTGCCGCGCCTGGTCCCGTTGCTGAGCATCGCATGCGCGCTCGCCGGGGTGGCGGTGGTCGCGGTGTCGTGGGGCCGTTGGCATGCCTGAAGATTCCGCCGACGCCGGGTTGCAGGCCGAGCGTACGGTGCTGGCCTGGCGGCGCACCCAGGTATCCTTGTGGCTGGTGGCCTGCCTGGCCTGGCGCGGCGAGCTGCTGCTGGTCGCCGGCATGGCGGCGTTGTTGGCGCTGCTCGGTCGGGCGCGGGAGCGCGAGGTCTACCGCCGAGGCCTGGGCATGCTGCGCCGCGAGCAAGGGCTTCCCGCGGTCTGCAGCGTGCCGCTGTGCGCCCTGGGCATGGCGCTGCTGGTGCTGGGGGCAGGGTTGCGCCGCTCACTGTAGAGCGGCGCGGTTGCGGGGTCAGGGGGTGACGATATTGAAGCGCCCGTCCGCTTCGTCCAGCCCCGCCATGAACTGCATGAACTTCACGCGCTCGCCAGTGATCTCGATCCCGCCGCCGCTCGCTTCCTTGAGAAAACCGGTCTGCTTCAGTGCGATGCGGTCCAGGGTGGCCTTGCTCATGTTCACCTCGACATCCGCTCGGGCGTGCCGGCTATGGTCGCGGTGGGTGAGCACGCCGTTGCGCAGGGTCAGGGCGTGGTCTTCGTTCAGATCGGTGAAGCGCCAGTTGATGGTCAGGTCCTGCGCGGCGGCCTTGGCCGCGTCCACCCGCACGCCAAGGTAATCGAAGAACAGCGACGGCGTCAGCGCGCGCACCAGGTCGTCGGCGCTGCCGCCCCGGCTGGTGGCCGGCGCCAGGCCGTTGCGCAGTTCCTGTGCGCCGGTCAGGTACGCGTTGCGCCAGGTGGCGTTCTCGCTTTGGTAGCCCATTTGCTCGAGGGCATCGGCCTGCAGTTCGCGGGCCGCGGTATTGTCCGGTTGCGCGAACACCAGGTGGCGGGTCAGCTCGGCGACCCAGCGATAGTCACCCTTCTCAAAGGCTTCCCGGCCCAGGGCCAGCACCCGCTCGGCGCCGCCCAGGGCCTTGACGTAGCGTTCCCCGGCCGCGCTCGGCGGCAACGGGTCGAGGGTCGCCGGGTTGCCATCGTAGAAGCCCATGTAGCGTTGATACACCGCCCGCACGTTGTGGCTGAGCGAGCCGTAGTAATCACGGCTGTACCATTTGCCGGCCAGCCGCGGCGGCAGGCTGGTCAGTTCGGCGGCGATCTCGGTGGGGCCCAGGCCGCGGTTGATCAGGCGCAGGGTCTGGCTGTCGATGAACGCGTACATGTCGCGCTGGTCGGCCAGGTAGTCGCGGATGGCGGCACCGCCCCAGGTCGGCCAGTGATGCTGGGCGAATACCACATCGGCCTGGTCGCCATAGCGCAGCAGCGACTGGTCCAGGTAGTGCGCCCAGAGCTTGGCATCGCGCACCTGGGCACCGCGCAGGGTCAGGATGTTGTGTTGCACATGGGAGGCGTTCTCGGCCATGCACAGGGCCTTGAAACCGGGGAACCACAGGTTCATCTCGGCAGGCGCCTCGGTGCCTGGGGTCAGCTGGAACTCGATATCGACACCGTCGATGGTCAGGTTCTCGATGGGTTGCTCGATCAGCCGCGTGGGGGCGATCAGGCTGACGGTGGCATTGGCCGGCACGCCTTTGCCCAGGCCGGCATCCACCTGGCCGCGGGGGCCACGGGGCAGCGGCGCACCATACATGTACTGGGCCCGGCGTTTCATGGCCGGCCCGGCCAGCACGTTCTCGCTGACCGCATGCTCGAAGAAGCCCTGGGGGGCGATCACTTGCACCTTGCCGGCCTTGACGTCGGCCTCGTCGATCACCCGCGCACCCCGCCGAAATGATCGACGTGCGGGTGCGTATAGATCACCGCCACCACCGGCCGTTGCGGGCGATGACGGAAGTACATGGCCAGCCCGGCCCGGGCGGTTTCCACCGAGAGCAGCGGGTCCATGACGATCAGGCCATGCTTGCCTTCGATCAGGGTCATGTTGGCCAGGTCCAGGCCGCGCACCTGGTAGATGCCGTCGGTGACCTTGAACAGCCCGGCGATGGTATTGAGCTGGGCGATACGCCACAGGCTCGGGTTGACCGTGGCCGGGGCCTCGCCCGCGAGGAAAGCGTAGCGCTGCAGGTCCCACACGGGTTTGCCGTCGGCATTGAGCACCGCCTGGTCCACCGCTTCGACCAGGCCGCGACGGGCATTGTCGAAGTCGCTGCGGTCGGCGAAGGGCAGGCGCTGCAACCATTGCTGGTTGCCCTGGCGGGTGAGGTCGGTGGCGTCCTTGGCAGGCACATCGGCCAACGCCGCGAAGGGCAGGGCCAGGGCCAGCAGGCAGGGCAGTGAGCGTAGGCGCATGGGATGATCCTTGTTGTTCTGGGGGCGAACACTCTAAGGACAGAGTTCCTCGCCGAACCAATACCACTCTTGCATGGCAGCCCATGCCGCAATGCGATGGCTCAGGCGGGCCTGGCTCCGATCTCCATGATGCGTTCCACCAGCCAGGCCAGGGCCGGATCGTGCTGGCGATGGGCAAGGTGTACCAGCTCCAGTTGGAAGGGCTCCAGGGCGAACGGCAGGTCGAACAGTTGCAGTGGCAGCAGCCGGGCGAAATGCACCGCCAGCGCGGTGGGCAGCACCACGCACAGGTCGGAGCTGGCGGCCAGGTGCGCTGCCTGCAGGTAGTTGGGCGTGGTGTAGACGATGCGCCGGGCCAGGCCCTGTTCCGCCAGCCATTGGTCGACCATGCCACGGGTCTGGCCGCCATGCACCCACAGGTGGCGCAGGTCGAGGAAGGTTTGCAGGTCGAGCGCACCCTCGACGTCCGGGTGGCCCTGGCGCAGCGCCACGCGCAAGGTCTCGCTGCGCCAGTGGCGCCGCTCATAGCGCGCCGGCAATTCATCGAAGCGCCCCAGTACCAGGTCGAGTTCGCCACGATCGAGCGCTTCGGCGGGAAGGCTGGGCATCAGGTGCTGCACGTCCACGCGCAGATGCGGCGCCTGGGTCTGCAGGGTCACCAGCAAGCGCGGCATGCACAGCTGTTCGGCGAAGTCGGTGAGGGCGATGCGCAATTGCCGGTGGCTGAGCTGCGGATCGAAGCTGTCAGCGCCACCGAGGGTTTGCTCTATCTGCTGCAGCGCTGCGCGGATCGGGCCTTCCAGGGCCAGGGCACGCGGCGTGGGGCGCATGCTCCGGCCCACCCGTACCAGCAGCGGATCGCCGAGCAGGTCGCGCAGACGCGCCAGGGCGTTGCTCACGGTCGGCTGGGTCAGGGCCAGGCGCTCGGCAGCACGGGACACGTTCTGTTCGCGCAACAGCATGTCCAGCACGCGCAGCAGGTTGAGATCGAAGTTTGAGATATTCATGTGAAAAATACATGGGATGGAAAATTAGAATTTCAAAAATAGTAGGCGCCTGACTAGGGTGGGGGCAATGCCCTTTACAACAACAATCAGGAGCCTTATCCGTGAGTACTCCCTTCAACGTACGGCAGGCGGCGGTGATCGGCGCCGGCACCATGGGCCGCGGCATCGTTATCAGCCTGGCCCGCGCAGGCCTTCCGGTGCTGTGGCTGGATAACGACCCCAGCGCCACCGAAGCCGGCCTGGCGATGCTCGCGCAGACCTGGGCGCAGCAGGTGACCAAGGGCCGCATCGACCAGGCCGAGGCCGATGCGTGTCTTGCGCGGGTATGCGCGGCTGGCGCCTATGCCGATCTGGCCGACGTCGACCTGGTGATCGAAGCGGTGTACGAGAACCTGGCGCTCAAGCAGGACATCTTCCGCACCCTGGATCGCACGCTCAACGCCCAGGCCATTCTTGCCAGCAACACCTCGGCCCTGGACATCGACGCCATCGCTGCCGTCACCGGTCGGCCCGAACAGGTGCTGGGGCTGCATTTCTTCAGCCCCGCCCATGTAATGAAGCTGCTGGAAGTGGTGCGCGGTGCACGCACCTCGCCCGCCGTCATCGACGCCGCCCGGGCCCTCGGGCAACGCATCGGCAAGGAAGTGGTTGTGGCCGGCAACTGCCCGGGCTTCATTGGCAACCGCATGCTTGCCACCTATGTCGCCGAAGCGCGCAAGCTGTTGCTCGAAGGCGCCACGCCCCGCCAGGTGGACGAGGCGCTCCAGGCATTCGGCATGGCCATGGGCCCGTTCCGCATGTATGACGTCGTCGGCATCGACCTGGAATGGCGTGCCCGCCAGCTGGCCGGCACAGGCATGGAGGCGCCCTTGGTGCAGGTCGACAACGCCCTGTGCGAGCAGGGGCGTTTCGGGCAGAAAAGCGGCCAGGGCTACTACCGTTACGCACCCGGCAGCCGCGAAGCCGAGCATGACCCCGAGGTCGATGCCCTGGTGTTCAAGGTGGCCCAGGGCCTCGGCATGCACCGGCGCACGATCGATGACGAGGAAATCCGCGAGCGCTGCCTGCTGGCGCTGGTCAACGAAGGGGCGAAGATACTCGAGGAGTCGGTGGCCGATTGCAGTGCCGACATCGATCGGGTGTACCTGCATGGCTATGGTTTCCCGGCGGCGCTCGGCGGGCCGATGCACTGGGCTGACCAACAAGGCTTGAGCCTGCTGCTGGCGCGGCTGGAACGCTTGCAGGGCCTGTTCGGCGAGCACTGGCGCCCGGCCGGGCTGCTGATGCGCCTGGTGGCCGAGGGCAAACAGCTGGCCGATGTCCGCGAGGGTCGCGCATGAACTACCGTGCCCCTCTGCGTGACATGCAGTTCGTCCTGCATGAAGTGTTCGACGCCAGCACCCATTGTGCCCGCCTGGGCAATGAGCTGGACCGTGAAACCCTCGATGGCATCCTCGAACAAGGCGCGCGCTTTGCCGGCGAGGTTGTCGCGCCGCTGAACCGCCAGGGCGATGAGCAAGGCTGCCGGCTGGAGCACGGCACGGTGCGCACCCCCGACGGCTTCCGCCAGGCTTATCAACAGTATGTGACGCAGGGCTGGGCCGGCATGACCGGGCCGCTGGAATACGGCGGCCAGGGCCTGCCGCAAATGGTCTCCGCCTGCTTCCATGAAATGCTGATGGGCGCCTCGTTGTCGTTCCGGATCTATTCGGGCCTGACCGAGGGCGCGGTGCTGGCCCTGCACCGGCACGGCAGCGCCGCGCTCAAGCGCGATTACCTGGGGCGCCTGGTCAGCGGCGAGTGGGCCGGCACCATGTGCCTGACCGAGCCGCAGGCCGGTACCGACCTCGCGCTGCTGCGCACCCGCGCCGAACCCCAGGGCGATGGCAGCTACCGCATCAGCGGCAGCAAGATCTTCATCAGCGGCGGCGACCAGGACCTGACCGACAACATCGTCCATCTGGTACTGGCCCGCCTGCCGGATGCACCGGCCGGCGTGCGTGGCATCAGCCTGTTCCTGGTGCCCAAGTTCGAAAGCACCGAGGGTGGCGGCCTGGGTGCGCGCAACGCCGTCGAATGCGGCGCGCTCGAACACAAGATGGGCATCAAGGGCGCGGCGACCTGCGTGCTGAACTTCGATGGGGCCCGTGGCTGGCTGGTGGGTGAGGCCAACCAGGGCCTGGCCTGCATGTTCACCATGATGAACGATGCGCGCTTCCAGGTGGGGCTGCAGGGGCTGGGCATCGCCGAGGCAGCGTTCCAGGGCGGGCTTGCCTACGCCCGCGAGCGCCTGCAGTGCCGCAGTCTGGCCGGGCCGGCTGCGCCCGATCGCAATGCCGACCCGATCATCGTCCACCCTGATGTGCGGCGCATGCTGTTGACCCAGAAGACCCTCAGCGAGGGCTGCCGCATGCTGGCGGCCTTCGCGGCGCAGGCGCTGGACCTGGAACACGGCGCCGCGCAGCCTGAAGTGCAGGCGGCCGCCGGGCGCCGCGCGGCCTTGCTGATCCCCATCGTTAAGGCCTTCCTCACCGACGTCGGCCAGGAGGTCGCCAGCCTCGGCGTGCAACTGTATGGCGGGCACGGCTACATCCGCGAATGGGGCATGGAGCAACTGATGCGCGACAGCCGGATCACTCAGTTGTACGAGGGCACCAACGGCATCCAGGCGCTCGACCTGGTGCGCCGCAAGGTACTCGGCGACGGTGGCGAACAATTGAGGTTGTTGATCGATGAGTTGCTCGAATGGGCTCATGGCTGCCGCACCGAGTCGCTTGCCGGCATGGCCCGGGCCGTTATCGAGCGCCTTGAGGAGTGGCGCAACCTGAGCGCGGAGGTGCTCGACGCCTGCCGCTGCGACCCGCAGGAAATCGGCGCGGTGTCGGTGGATTTTCTCGCCTGCTCGGGCTACGTGCTGCTCGCCTCGCTGTGGCTGCGTGCTGCCGAAACGGCCGCCACGGCACTGGCGGCAGGCAGTGAAGAGCGCGCCTTCTACCAGGCCAAGCTGCACGCCGCCGACTTCTACTGGCGACGCCTGCTGCCGCGCGCCGGTGCCCACGGCGAGGCTTTGCGCGGCGGCGCCCGGAGCCTGATGAGCCTGGATGAGGCGCACTTCGCTTTCTGACCCTTACGGCGGTTCACCTACAAGAACAAGAGGAACCCGAACATGCAGCCTTTCAGCTTCAGCACCACCGCCCATCTGCTGTGCGAGCCCGGCGCCGCCGGGCGCCTGGCGCAGCTGTGCCAGCAGCGCGGCGTGCGCCGCGTACTGATCGTGACCGACCCGGGAATCGTCAGCCTGGGCATGCTCGATGATCTGTTGCCGGGGTTCACCCAGGCGCGCCTGAGCGTGGCGATCTTCAGCGAGGTCAACGCCGACCCCGGCCATGCCTGCGTGCTGGCCGCCGTGGCCCGTGCCCGGCATATCGGCGCGGAACTGATCGTCGGTTTCGGCGGTGGCAGCTCCATGGATGTGGCCAAGCTGGTAGCGCTGCTGGCCCATCCCGACTGCGACCAGACCCTGGACGGGGTGTACGGCATCAATCAGGCCAAGGGCCAGCGCCTGCCGCTGATCCAGGTACCGACCACGGCCGGGACCGGTTCGGAGGTGACGCCCATCGCCGTGATCACCACCGGCGAGGCAGCCAAGATGGCGGTGATTTCACCGCTGTTGCTGCCCGACCTGGCCCTGCTCGATGCCGAGCGTACGCTGGGCCTGCCCCCGGCCAGCACCGCCGCGACGGGGATCGACGCCATGGTCCATGCCATCGAAGCCACCACCAGCCAGTTCAAACGCAATCCGCTGTCCAGCCTGCTGGCCCGTGAAGCCCTGGCGCTGTTGGCGGGCAACATCCATCAGGCGGTGCACAACGGTGGCAACCTGGAGGCGCGCCAGGCCATGTTGCTGGGCGCCTGCCTGGCCGGTCAGGCGTTCGCCAATGCCCCTGTGGCGGCGGTGCATGCGCTGGCGTATCCGTTGGGCGCGCGTTACCACGTGCCCCATGGCCTGGCCAACGCACTGATGCTGCCCCATGTGCTGCGCTTCAACCGCCGCGAGGCATTCGCCGATTACGCTGCGCTGGCCCCGGCATTGCTGGGCGAGCGCTTGGTGCCCGGCGACCCGCACGAGCTGTGCAATCAGTTCATCGACGAGCTGGAACAACTGGTACCCCGCTGCGGGCTGCCCAGCCGGTTGCGTGATGTCGGCGTGCCGCGACACAGCCTGGCGCTGCTGGCCGAGGATGCGCTGCAACAGCAACGCTTGCTGGTCAACAACCCGCGCAAGGTGGCCCTCGCCGATGCCCTGGCGCTCTACCAGGCGGCGTTCTGAACATGGCCAGGGAACGCCCGCTGCGCGGCGCCTACCGTTATTTCCAGCCGATCACCACGCGCTGGCACGACAACGACCTGTATGGGCATGTGAACAACGTCGTTTATTACGGCTTTTTCGACACGGCCGTGAACACCTGGCTGATCGAGCAGGCTGGCCTGGATATCCATCGCGACCCGGTGGTGGCCTACGTGGCCGGGTCTGCCTGCGACTATTTCGCCGCCGTGGCCTTTCCGCAGCGCATCGAGGTCGGCATCGCCGTCGAGCGCCTGGGCCATAGCTCGGTGCAGTACGCCCTGGCGGTGTTCGCCGAGGGCGCAGTGCAAGCCTGCGCGGCCGGCCGGTTCACCCATGTTTTCGTCGATCGGCGCGACAACCGCCCGGTCGCCATTCCCGCCCGGCTGCGCAGCGCCTACGAGCGCCTGTTGCCGGCCTGACTGTCCAAGGAGAAGCGTTCCATGCAAGACGCCGTCATCGTATCCACCGCGCGTACGCCAATCGCCAAGGCCTGGCGCGGCGCCTTCAACGACCTCACCACACCGAGCATGAGTGCCATTGCCATCCGCGCTGCGGTCGAGCGCGCGGGCATCGAACCCGCGGAAATCGAAGACCTGGTACTGGGCACCGCCATGCAAAGCGGTACCGCAGCGATCAACCCGGCGCGCCTGTCCGCCCTGGCGGCAGGCCTGCCGCTGTCGGTGGCAGGGCAGACCATCGACCGGCAGTGCGCCTCGGGCTTGATGGCCATCACCATTGGCGCCCAGCAGATCCGCGGGGAGGGCATGCAGGTGGTGGTCGGCGCCGGCCAGGAGCAGATCAGCCTGGTGCAACAGGCGCACATGCAGGCCGCCAACGCCGCTCAGGACGCTACGGTCCGGCGCCTGTGCGAGCACGCCTATATGCCCATGCTGCAAACCGCCGAGCATGTTGCCAGGCGCTACGGTATCGATCGCCAGGAACAGGACCGTTACGCCTTGCTATCGCAGCAACGTACGGCCGCCGCGCAGGCCGCCGGGCTGTTCGCCGACGAGATCGTGCCGGTCACGGCACAGCGCAAGGTCGTCGATAAGGCCAGCGGCCGCGAAACCCGCGAAAGCGTGCATCTGGCCCGGGACGAGGGCAACCGTCCGCAGACCCGCCTGGAAGATCTCGAGGCGCTGCAACCGGTGATAGAAGGCGGATGCGTGACCGCCGGCAACGCCAGCCAGTTATCCGACGGTGCCAGTGCCTGCGTGCTGATGAGTGGCGCCCGGGCGGCCCGCGCAGGGTGCCAGCCGCTGGGGCTCTACCGGGGCATGGCGGTCGTCGGCCTGGCGCCGGAGGAAATGGGCATCGGCCCGGTGCTGGCGATACCGCGCCTGCTGGCGCGGCATGGGCTGCGGGTCGAGGACATCGGCCTGTGGGAGATCAACGAAGCCTTCGCCTGCCAGGTGCTGTATTGCGCACAACACCTGGGTATCGATCCGGCCCGCCTCAACGTCAATGGCGGGGCCATCGCGATCGGGCACCCCTACGGCATGAGCGGAGCGCGCATGGTCGGGCATGCCTTGCTCGAAGGCCGCCGGCGCAAGGTGCGCTATGTGGTAGTGAGCATGTGCGTCGGCGGCGGCATGGGCGCTGCCGCGTTGTTCGAGGTGCTTTGAGCGCAGCTTTGAGCCTGTGCCGAGCCATAACGAATCGGCATGGCATTGATCCGAAGACGCTATTTGTGAGCGCCGTTGCACCTCCCTGATACTCCTCCTCACCGACACCGCCGGCCTGGGCGGCCGGCGCGTCCGCGCTGAACCCATCATTTTCCTCTCTAATAAAACAATAAGAGGTCAAGTGTGAGCGCAATCCTTGTTTTCTGCCGGCGCCGTGCGCCGCTGGCGGCCCTGTGCTGCCTGCTTGCTACCCCGGTCACCGGGGCGCAGTTCGAATTCGGGGTATACGGATTTAATGGTTGATGGGGCACCTTCACCCATCAATCTGATACCACCCTCAGATGGTTGATAGATCGACTCCGTAGTTGAGTTCCTCTGCGAAGTCCGGCAGTCCGTAACCGATGGTTTTCTTGTAGAAAGGAGAGACCTTCGCAGTCGGTGCCTTCTTCTTGTGCTTCGTGGTGTAGAGCATTCGTGCCCGCATCACCTCGAAGGAGTAACCGCGCCCTTCACGGTTCTTGTCCTTGGCCAGTCGGTTGATGGACTCCGTGTAAGCGTTGGTGACGGGCATGTCCGTCTCGAAGTAGGTCATGGTCTCTTCGCGCCAGTTTCCCACTGCCCTGACCAGATCGCTCCAGACTTCCTTTTGGCCCTTCGGGATGGTGGCTATCCACTCGTCCAGGGCGGCTTCTGCCTGGAGCCGTGTGGTGGCGTCCCAGATGCCGTAGAAGCGCTCCTTGTGCTCGTAGGCGGCCAGCAGTTGCGGGAACGCGCCTGTCCAGGTCTCCATGATGAGGCGCTCCCGGTCTGAGACTTCGTGAGCGCGTTTCAGCAGGATTTTCCGGTCTCCCTTGAGAGTCCGGCTCTGGGACGGTTTCAGCTCCTTTCTGAGGCCCTTGCGCACTCTCTCTAGGGCATCGTTGGCCATGCGCACCACATGGAACTTATCGACCACGATACGGGCCTGGGGCAGCACAGCCTTGACCGCTGCCCGGTAGGGGTTCCACATGTCCATGCTGACGATCTCGACCTTCTGCCGGTCTTTCAGCTTCATCAGGTAGTTGGTCACCACGTCCTGGCGGCGGGTGGCCAGCAGGTCGAGCAGGGTTCGCTCCTCAATGTTGGTCAGAATGCAGCGGTAGCGCTTGTTCAGGTATAGCTCGTCAATGCCCAGGATGCGGGGCGTCTCGAAGCGGTGCCAGCGCCCCAGGAACTCGGCGCGGGCGTTGAAGATGTCGCGCACCGTCTTCTCGTCCAGGCCGGTCTGTGCCGCCACAAAGGTGTAGGGGTGGTTGAAGGATTCCTTCTCCACGTACTCATGCAGCCGCAGTGTCATACGGAATCCGTCCACCATCTCCGGTAGCTGGGGCCTGAATGTTGTCTTGCAGGCCCGGCAGGTGTATCGGCGGCGGACCACCCAGAGAGTGACCCGCTTGCCGTGGATGGGCAGATCACGATAGGGAACGTCACGCTTGCCGAACCGTACGAACTCACCCTGCACGCCGCATTCCTCGCAGGCGATGGGATCGGGCACGTCCACCTGGAAGTGCATTTCGTCGTCGGTTGATTTGCAGCCCAGTACTTGGTATTGCGGCAGGTGAAGGATGTTGTCGGGAAGTTCGGTCATGGTGTTGTATAGGCGTAGGTGTCAGTCAGATCCATCCGACTCGGCATTGGTGTTTGCTTTTTTACCCAACAAGCTGCTGGAAACGAAAAGTAAGGCACCGAGGACAATTGCAATATCAGCCAGGTTGAAGGCCGGCCAATGCCAGTCTCGCCAATAGAAATCAAAGGAATCCACAACATAGCCGCGAAAGACCCGGTCAATCAGGTTGCCCATGGCGCCACCGAGGATAAGACTGTAAGCGATGGCTTCTCCTTTATGACGATTTTCAAGGATCAGCTTGATCAGAAAAATCGAGACCACTACCGCGATTCCGATAAAAAAGTAGCGCTGCCAGCCTCCACCATTCGCAAAAAGACTGAATGCGGCACCGGTGTTCCATAGGTGCACCCAGTTAAAGAACGGGGTCACCGAAACATACTCGCCATAGGCCATTGATTGCTGCACCAGCCACTTTACAGCCTGATCAGACGCTGCCAGCAGGCCCGATATGGACAATAGGGCATACGGCGAGAGCTTTTTGCCAATAATGAGCATTATTTAACCCTTCAACGCCAAAATGCGTCTGGCACCGTTAAGTACAATGCCCCCCGCGATGGTGCCGATAATCAGATCCGGATAATTGGAACCGGTCCACGCGACCAGGGCGCCGGCGGTGATGACCCCCAGGTTGATCACCACGTCGTTGGCCGAGAATATCCAGCTTGCCTTCATGTGCGCCCCGCCTTCCCGATGTTTGGATATGAGCAGCAGACAACTGGTATTGGCAATCAATGCGACGAATGCGATAGCCATCATCACCAGCGATTCAGGCTCACTACCGAATACAAAGCGTCTCACCACCTCTACGAGCACGCCCACAGCCAAGATCAGTTGCAGTACACCAGCAAGATGCGCGGCACGTACCTGCATTTTCACGCTATGTCCAACCGCATAAAGGGCAAGCCCGTACACCGCCGCATCGGCAAAATTGTCCAGGGATTCTCCAATCAGGCCGGTGGACCGGGCGATCAGACCGGCAGTCATTTCCACCACGAACAGAAGTGCATTGATGCCGAGCAACCAGCGCAGGGTCCCGGATTCTTGCTTAGCAGAAGCTGCCGAAAACTCGGCGGCCTTGATGGTCTCCGGATTTGCAGCGACGGTTTCCTGAAGCGAGGCGCCTAGCCCCAAGGTCTTCAGTTTCGAGGTGACGGGCTCGACCTCGCCGTCATGCACGACCTTCAGCCGGCGGTTCGACAAGTCGAAGGACAGCGCCCGAATCTCCTCAAAGCCGTTCAGGGCTAGGCGAATCATTCGTTCTTCTGATGGACAGTCCATCTTCGGCACGGCATAAACACTGACCCATCTCCCTGGCGCCTCGGAGGAGGCCTGTATATCGGTATCCGCTGCGGACGTTGCATCACCGCCACAGGCGCCACCACAGGATTTGCTCATGATACGACTCCACTTGAACAATGTTGTGGTACCATTTAAAACTATAAAGCTACTATAAGGTCAATAGAGTAAAGAATCCGTTGGGGAGGAGGCTGATGCGCATTGGTCAGTTGGCGCAGTTGGTAGGGGTCGAAACACAGACGATCCGCTTCTATGAACAGCAGGGCTTGTTGCCGCCGCCTGATCGGCAGGACAACGGTTACCGTGTCTATACCGAGAAGCATGGTGAGGGGCTGGCCTTCATCCGTCGCTGCAGAATCCTGGGCCTGTCACTGGCTGAGATTCACGAACTACAGAGCTATGAGGACGACCCTCATCAGCCTTGTACCGCCGTCAACGCCTTGCTCGATGATCACATCTCTCATGTGCGGTCGCAGATAACCGCTCTGCAAGCGCTTGAGAAACAACTCGTTTCACTGAGAGCGAGTTGCAACGATGACCGGGAAGTTGAGGCGTGTGGGGTTCTTGCTGGAATTAGCGAAGGAAACATGCACCAGCAGTAGGTGAAGCATCAACCAGATAATCCGATGAGATGCCGGTCTGTCTCACTCTCATGCAAAGGTAAGATCAACCATTTAATCCGCTTACCCCGAATTCGCTACCCTGCAGGGGCACTTCGATTCGGCGCTCTCCATGGGCGCCGCCGTCAGCACCGCCAACCCCGACAGCAGTTGCAGGCTGCCAATGGCAATGACGGGCGGCGCAATTACCGCGCCGGCGACGTGTTCTCCGTCATTTTCAAAGGCACCCATGACCTGGAACTTAGCCGGGACAACCTCGGTGTGTTCCTGCGCGGCACCTACTGGTATGACACCGCGCAGCGTGACCACAGCCAGCGGGCGGTGGACATCGACGACCGCAATCGCCAGGTCTCGGCGAAAACCGCAGGCGCGGAACTGCTCGATGCCTTTGCCTATGGCCTCTACGACATCCATGGCGAGCCCGGCTCGCTGCGCCTGGGCAGGCAGGTGGTCAACTGGGGGGAGAGCCTGTTCATCCAGGGCGGACTGAACGTGATCAACCCGTTCAACCAGGCTGCACTGCGCCGCCCCGGTGCCGAGGTGAAAGACGCCCTGGTCCCGGTCAACCTGGTGTACGTCACCCAGAACCTTAACCAGGCGCTATCGCTGGACGCCTTCTACCAGCTTGACTGGGACCAGTCCCGGCTGGACAACTGCGCCACCTTCTTCTCCGGCAACGACTTCATGCCCGAGGGTTGCCAGGGCCTGGATGTCGGCGGGCAGATGGTGACCAACCCGATGGTTTCGCAGGCCCTGGCAGCCTTCGGCGTGACGCTGACGGAGGAGGGCGTGCGCGTGCCCCGCGGCAGCGACGAGAATGCTCGCGACGGCGGCCAATGGGGACTGTCGCTGCACTGGTACGTCGAGCACCTGGACACCGAACTTGGCCTGTTCGCCGCCAACTACCACAGCCGTACTCCCTACCTGGGCACGGTCAGCAGCCGTTACTACGCCAACGGCGGTTTTGCCGGCGAGCTCTGCGCCAATGTCGGTGTGGCGTTGGCCAACTGCGGCGCGTTCCTGGCGTCTGGTAGCGGGCAGACCCTGGTCGGCGCCTTGCGCATGGGCACCGCGCAATACCGGGCGCAATACCCCGAGGATATCCGCCTGTACGGCCTGACCTTTGCCACCACCCTGCGCAGTGGCGTCGCCGTTCAAGGGGAGCTCAGCTACCGGCCGAATGTGCCGGTCCAGCTCAATGGCAACGACGTGTTGCAATCCTTGCTCAACGCCCCCGGGCGCAGCCCGCTGAACGCCGACGGCCTGCGCCCGCCGACCGACACTACGCCGTTCGACGGTTACCGGCGCAAGGAGGTGACCCAGGCCCAGGTTTCGGCGGTACAGGCGCTCGGCCAGGTCATGGGTGCCAACCAACTGGTGCTGATGGGCGAAGTGGGGGCCACCTGGGTCGGCGGGCTGGAGGGGCGTTTCGGGCCGCGCTACGGCCGCTCCGGCGCCTACGGCAATGGCGAACTGGCCGACAACGACCTGTGCCTGGCGATCTCGAAAAGCCCTGGCGATTGCAACGGCGAAGGCTTTGTCACGCCGTTTTCCTGGGGCTATCGGCTGCGCGCTACCTGGAGCTACCCGGGCCTGGTGCCGGGCCTGGATATCCGCCCCAGCCTCGCCTGGGCCCACGACGTGAAAGGCTACGCCCCTGCCGACAGCTCGGCGTTCAACGAAGGTTCGCGCTCGATCAGCCTGGGTATCGACGTCTCGTTGGCCGGCCAGTACTGGGCGAGCCTTGTCTACACCGATTACCTCGACGGCGATTACGGCACCCGCGGTGACCGTGATTATGTCGCGTTCAGCGTGGGGGCCAATTTCTAGTGCAACTCAGCAGCGCAGGTTCAAGGGTGGGCGCGATCTTGTGGGAGCTGGCTTGCCAGCGATGGGCATGGGGATCTGCACATATTTTGAGGTAAGAAGGCCCGTCAGTAGATCGCATCAGGGCTGGCAGGTGCTCGTCATGGCTTTTCCGGCGTCCTTGAGATCGAGCGCCGCCCGCGCGGCGCATCGCTGGCAAGCCAGCTCCCACATTTGTCGCAACGTGCCATGGCCTGTGAGATCTCCGTTGCCAGCCTTTGGATGTTCGGCGATCTACTGCGGGGAGGCTGTTGGGCTCGACGTGGTATCGCGTCGTCCGAACAAGGCGGTCAACCATGGCCTGACAGGCATAGGCACGTTGCAACAAATGTGGGAGCTGGCTTGCCAGCGATGCGCCGCGCGGGCGGCGCTCGATCTCAAGGGCGCTGAAGATCTTCCGGCATGCGCCTAGCGGCCACCAGATGCTCCGGGCTCCAGCCACCGCCCAATGCACGAAAGACGGCGATGGCAGCCCGTGCCGACGCCGCTTGCGCCTGAGCCCGCGCGTCAGATGCTCGCAGCAGGGTCTGGTCGGCATTGAGCACTTCGATCAGGCTGGCAGTACCGTTCTGGTAGGCGATGAATGCTGACCGCCTGGCGCTGTCCAGCGAGGTTTCACCAGCGGCCAGCGTTGCTGCCTGGGCTTCCCGATTGACCAGTGCCGAGAACGCGTTCTCGACATCTTCACCGGCTCGCAGCACCGATTGTGCATAGGCTGCGAGCGCTTGCGCCTGCTGTCCCTTGGCCTGGTCGATCTCGGCATTTATCCGGCCGAAGTCGAACAGCCTCCAGCGCAGTCCCAGCAGCCCCGCCGACTGGCTGGCGCCGCCGCCGAACAGATGGCCGCCGGAGGTGGTTGCGCTGCCGATCAGCGCACCCAGGGAAAACCTGGGGTAGTACTCGCTGACTGCAACGCCGATCCGCGCATTGGCGGCCTTGAGCCGCCGTTCGGCCGCGATGAGGTCGGGGCGTCGGCGCAGCAGATCGGCCGGCGAGCCGATGTCCGAAACCTGGGGCGCGCGTGGAATCGCCCCGGCTGCCGACAACGCCTCACGATGCGTACCCGCCGGCGTGCCGAGTATCACATCGAGCGCGTTCATGGCAGCATCCAGCCTGGACTGCAGCACCGGTACGCTTGCCTGAACCTGCGACAGCTCGCCCTCGGTCTGATGGATCTGGTACTCGGCGGCGAGGCCTCTGCTGTGCAGCAGGCGAACCTTGGCCAGCAAGTCCTCCTGGGTCTTGACCTGCCGCTCGGCGATGTCGAGGCGGGCCTGCAAGCCGCGAATGGTGGTGTAGATGTCCGCAGTTTGTGCGGCGATGGCCAGCCGGGTGGCGCTCACGCCAGCCTCGGATGCCTGGTATTCGGCCCGGGCTGCCTCCCGGTCACGGCGCAGGCCGCCGAACACATCCAGCTCCCAGCTCGCTTCGAGGTTGGCCTCATAGCTATTACCATAGCGGTCGTAGCCCGGTGTTGAATCGAGCACCCTGCCCAGTGGGGTTTCCACCGACTGGTAGGCGCGTGCGGCTTGTCCCTGGACAGTGCCGGAGGGCAGCAGCGCGGCGTTGGCTGCGCCGAGGCCGGCACGAGCCTGGGAAAGGCGGGCCTGAGCCTGTGCTATATCAAGGCTTTGCTCCAGAGCCTGGGTGACCAGGCTGCTTAGCAAGGGGTCGCCAAAACCGTCCCACCATCGAGCAGAATCGGCGTGTCCAGTTGCTGAGCGTTGCTCAACGGCGGGCTGGCCGAGATACCTGCCGGGCAGGGGAGGGTCCGCTGGCTGATAGTCCGGACCGACCGCGCAACCCGCAACCACGCTGGTGCTCACCACGAGAGTAAGAATACGGAAGGGAGGCATGGCGTTACTCTCAAGCGAGATATAAGGTGTGACCATATTATAGATTGGTCACTTGATGTCAATCGGCTCACCGAGGAGCTAAGCTGCAAGAATGAATGAAAACATCACTACACCCTCCACGCGTGGCCCCCAGGAGCATGATGTCCGCGACCAGGTCATCGAGGCGGCCACCCGGCATTTCGGGCACTACGGTTACGAGAAGACCACCGTCTCCGACCTGGCCAAGGCGATCGGCTTTTCCAAGGCCTACATCTACAAGTTCTTCGACTCCAAGCAGGCCATTGGCGAGGTGATCTGCTCGAACCGGCTGGCCATGATCATGGAAATCGTCAACGCCGCGATCGACCAGGCACCGACGGCTTCCGAAAAGCTGAGGCGTCTGTTCCGCTCGATTTCCGAGGCCGGCAGCGATCTGTTCTTCCATGACCGCAAGCTCTATGACATCGCGGCGGTTGCCTCCCGTGATCAATGGCCGTCGGTGCAGGCACACGAGCTGCGGATCCGCGCGATCATCCAGCAGATCCTGGTCGATGGCCGCGAGGCGGGTGAATTCGAGCGCAAGACACCGCTGGACGAGGCTGCCAACGCGATCTTCCTGATCCTGCGCCCCTACGTGAACGCCGCTCAATTGCAGTACAACCTCGACACCGTTTCGGAGGCTGCGGCGCATTTACCGGCACTGATATTGCGCAGCCTGGCGCCATAGGTATCGCTAGTGACTATTGACAATATTGGTCACTAGAAAAAGAATGGGGTTCTTGCATAGTCCATGAGCCCGGAACCCCATGCGCCTCAAGCCAGCTGCTTTCGCCGTTTGCGTACTGCCTTTCGTCCTGGTGGCGTGCGGCGACCCCTCCGTCAGCAAAGACGCCCGTACAAAGCCGCCCGTGGTCAGGACGGCGGCGGTCGAGCGAGCAGTCGATGCGCCCCGTTCGTTCACCGGCGTGGTTGTCGCACGGACCCAGAGCGATCTGGGTTTTCGCGTTTCGGGCAAGGTGCTCGAGCGCCTGGTCGACACCGGAGAGACGGTCAGGCGCGGCCAGCCGCTGATGCGCCTCGATCCTGTCGACCTGCAACTGCAGGCGCGCGCGCAGCAGGAGGCCGTGGTGGCCGCCCGGGCGAGAGCCAGCCAGACGGCCGATGACGAGGCCCGTTATCGCGGTCTGGTTGCAGAAGGTGCCGTATCGGCATCGACCTACGATCGGATCAAGGCCGCCGCCGACGCGGCGAAGGCCCAGCTCAGCGCGGCGCAAGCCCAGGCGGATGTGGCGCGTAATGCCACCGGCTACGCGGTACTGTTGGCCGATGCCGACGGCGTGGTGATGGACACCCTGGCCGAGCCCGGCCAGGTGGTCAGTGCCGGGCAACCGGTGGTGCAACTGGCGCGCGCCGGGCAGCGCGAAGCCGTCGTGCACCTTCCCGAAACCTTGCGCCCGGTGCCGGGCTCCACTGCCCAGGCGATCCTGTATGGCAACAGCGGCCCCGCGGTTACCGCCAGGCTGCGTTTGCTCTCCGAGGCCGCTGACGGCACCACCCGCACGTTCGAAGCCAGGTATGTGCTCGACGGTGCGCTGGCGAACGCGCCACTCGGTTCGACCATTACCCTGAACATCGCCAAGGAAAAAAACGCGGACCAGGTACTGCAAGTGCCCATCGCCGCGCTTTATGACCCGGGTAACGGCACCGGCGTCTGGGTGATCGCCGGAGAGCCGGCGAAGGTCTCCTGGCGGCCTGTGCGGGTGTTGGGCATCAGTGATGATGCGGCGCGTGTCACCGGCAACCTCGACGCAGGCGAACAGGTGGTGGCGCTGGGCGCGCACCTGCTGCGTGAAGGCGAAGAGGTGCTGTTGGCGCAGATGGCTAGCGCATCGGTCGCCGGGGTCCAGCCATGAGCCAGCAGCGTTTCAACCTGTCGGCCCTTGCCGTGCGCGAGGGTTCCATCACGCTGTTCCTGATCCTGTTGATCGCAGCGGCCGGGACGCTGGCGTTCTTCAAGCTCGGCCGGGCGGAAGACCCGCCCTTTACCGTCAAGCAGATGACCATCATCACCGCCTGGCCAGGCGCTACCGCCCGGGAGATGCAGGATCAGGTCGCCGAACCGCTGGAAAAGCGCATGCAGGAGCTGCGCTGGTATGACCGCAGTGAAACCTTCACCCGTGCGGGGCTGGCGATCACCCTGGTGTCGCTGCTCGACAGAACGCCGCCGTCGGCAGTCCAGGAGGAGTTCTACCAGGCGCGCAAGAAGCTCGGCGATGAAGCCAGGGCGCTGCCGGCGGGAGTGATCGGGCCGATGATCAACGATGAGTTCTCGGATGTGACCTTCGCGCTTTATGCGCTCAAGGCCAAGGGCGAACCGCAGCGGCAACTGGTGCGTGACGCCGAGTCGCTGCGCCAGCGCTTGTTGCACGTGCCGGGGGTCAAGAAGGTCAGCATCATCGGCGAGCAGGCCGAGCGGATTTTCGTCTCCTTCTCCCATGATCGCCTGGCAACGCTGGGGGTGACGCCGCAGGACATCTTCGCTGCCCTCAACAGCCAGAACGCGCTGACCCCGGCCGGTGCTGTCGAAACCAGCGGGCCGCAGGTGGTGGTGCGCCTGGATGGCGCCTTCGACGAACTGGCGAAGATCCGGGAAACCCCGGTTGCCGTGCAGGGGCGTACGCTGAAGCTTTCCGATGTGGCAAGCGTGGAGCGCGGTTATGAAGACCCGGCCACCTTCCTGGTTCGCAACGGCGGCGAACCGGCATTGCTGCTGGGCGTGGTGATGCGCGAGGGCTGGAACGGCCTCGATCTCGGCGCAGCGCTGGACGCCGAGACGGCGAGTATCAACGAGGCCATGCCCCTGGGTATGACCCTGGCCAAGGTCACGGATCAGGCCGTCAACATCACCTCATCGGTCGATGAGTTCATGGTCAAGTTCTTCGTCGCGCTGCTGGTGGTGATGCTGGTGTGCTTCCTCAGCATGGGCTGGCGCGTGGGTGTGGTGGTTGCCGCGGCCGTGCCCTTGACGCTGGCCGTCGTGTTCGTGGTGATGGCGGCCACCGACAAGAATTTTGACCGCATCACCCTGGGTTCACTGATTCTTGCCCTGGGCCTGTTGGTAGACGATGCCATCATCGCCATCGAAATGATGGTGGTGAAAATGGAGGAGGGCTACGACCGCTTCAAGGCGTCGGCCTACGCTTGGAGCCACACCGCCGCGCCGATGCTTTCCGGGACCCTGGTCACCGCCATCGGCTTCATGCCCAACGGATTCGCGCAGTCCACGGCGGGTGAATACACCAGCAACATGTTCTGGATCGTCGGCATTGCCCTGATCGCCTCCTGGATAGTGGCGGTGGCGTTTACCCCGTACCTGGGCGTGAAGCTGTTGCCGAACATCAAACGGGTCGAAGGCGGCCATGGGGCTATCTACAACACCCGCCACTACAACCGTTTTCGCACCCTGCTGGCGCAGGTCATCGCCCATAAATGGCTGGTGGCGGCTGCGGTCATCGGCCTGTTTGTCATGGCCGTGCTTGGCATGGGGCTGGTGAAGAAGCAGTTGTTTCCGACCTCCGACCGCTCCGAGGTGCTGGTCGAGTTGCAGATGCCCTACGGCACCTCCATCGAACAGACCACCGCCACCGCGATCAAGGTCGAGTCCTGGCTGCGCGAGCAAGAAGAAGCCAGGATCGTCACCTCGTACATCGGCCAGGGCCCGCCGCGCTTTTTCCTGGCCATGGCACCTGAACTGCCCGATCCGTCGTTTGCCAAGATCGTGGTGCTGACCGGCAACCCCGAGGCCCGAGAAGCCCTCAAATTGCGCCTGCGCGAAGCCGCCGCGCAAGGCCTGGCGCCCGAGGCCAGGGTGCGCGTCACGCAACTGGTGTTCGGCCCGTATTCGCCTTACCCGGTGGCGTATCGGGTGATGGGGCCCGACCCTGTGCAGTTGCGCCAGATCGCTGCGCGCGTGGAAGAGGTTCTGCAGGCCAGCCCGATGATGCGCACGGTGAACGCCGACTGGGGCCCGCTGGTACCGACGCTGCATTTTTCGCTGGACCAGGATCGCCTGCAGGCAGTGGGCCTGACTTCCAGTGCGGTCGCGCAACAGTTGCAATTCCTGCTCAGCGGCGTGCCGATCACCTCGGTGCGCGAGGACATCCGCTCGGTGCAGGTGGTCGGTCGCGCGGCCGGGGCGATTCGCCTTGATCCCGCGAGGATCGAAGGCTTCACCCTGGTCGGCTCGGCTGGCCAGCGCATACCGCTCTCGCAGGTCGGCGAAGTCGATGTGCGCATGGAAGATCCCATCCTGCGCCGCCGTGACCGCACGCCTGCCATCACCGTACGGGGCGATATTGCCGAAGGGTTGCAGCCGCCAGACGTGTCTGCGGCGATCTGGACGACGTTGCAACCGATCATCGCGACCTTGCCGGCCGGCTACCGTATCGAAATGGCCGGCTCCATCGAGGAGTCGGGCAAGGCCAGCCGGGCGATCCTGCCGCTGCTGCCGATCATGATCGCCCTGACGCTGCTGATCATTATCGTGCAGGTACGCTCGATCTCGGCCATGGTCATGGTGTTCCTTACCTCGCCGCTGGGGTTGATCGGGGTGGTGCCCGTTCTGCTGCTGTTCCAGCAACCGTTCGGCATCAATGCCCTGGTGGGCCTGATCGCGCTGTCGGGCATTCTGATGCGCAACACGCTGATCCTGATCGGGCAGATCCACCACAACCAACGCGACGGGCTCGACCCGTTCAATGCCGTGGTGGAGGCTACGGTACAGCGGGCCAGGCCCGTCCTGCTGACCGCGCTGGCGGCCATCCTCGCGTTCATTCCGCTAACCCATTCGGTGTTCTGGGGCACGCTGGCCTACACCCTGATCGGCGGGACATTCGTCGGCACCATCATGACCCTGGTGTTCCTGCCCGCGATGTACTCCATCTGGTTCAGGATCGGCCGCGACATCACGCCGCCGAAGCGCAAGCCCGAAGCCGAACGACGCACGTACAGTGAAACGAGGAGTGTGCAATGACCGATCTGCAGAACCAGTCCGTAGCGCTGGATGGGCTGGCGCCTCCCAGGGGCAGCCCCATACTGACGGGCAGGCTCGTCGCCTTGCTGGCGTGTCTGTCGGCGATCAGCGTGCTGTCTACCAACATCATCCTTCCTGCGTTCCCGGAAATCGGCCAGGAGCTAGGCGTTTCTTCCCGTGAATTGGGGCTGACCCTCTCCAGTTTCTTCATCACCTTCGCGTTCGCGCAATTGCTGGTGGGGCCGCTGGCGGACCACTACGGGCGCAAGGGATTCGTGTTGGGAGGGCTGGCCCTGTTCGTGATCGGCACAATGGTCGCAGGCTTTGCCGGCACCCTGGATGTGCTGATTGCCGGGCGTGTCATACAGGCGTTGGGGGTGTGCGCCGCAGCCGTGCTGGCGCGGGCCATTGCCCGCGATCTGTTCGACGGCGAAACCCTGGGGCGTGCGTTGTCGCTGACGATGATCGCGACTGCCGCGGCCCCCGGTTTTCACCGTTGCTTGGCAGCCTGTTGACCACCGCCTTGGGATGGCGGGCGATCTTCGTGATGGTCGGGGCAGCCGCCGTCCTGATCGCCGGGTTCTACGCCCGCGGCCTTGGCGAAACCTTGCCACCTGGGCGCCGCACGGCGCTATCGGCAGCGAGCGTGGTGTCCGCCTATGGCAGGCTGCTCCGTGATGGCAGGTTCATCCTTCCCGCCGCCTCGGTGAGCTTGTTGATGAGCGGTCTGTTTGCCTCGTTCGCCGCCGCGCCGGCCATCTTGATGAGCGGGATGGGCCTGTCTTCGTTGCAAGCGGGTCTCTACTTCGCCGCCACCGTTTTCGTCGTCTTCGCTGCCGGCCTGGCGGCCCCGCGACTGGCCCATCGTTTTGGCAGCCGAACGATCACCACCCTGGGGCTCGCCACGGCGCTGCTGGCCGGGGCCCTGTTGCTTATCGGGCCGAAGAACCCCGGCCTGGGCTGGTACTCGCTCTCGATGGTGATTTTTCTCTGGGGCATGGGCCTAGCAAACCCATTGGGCACCGCCATCACCATGAGCCCGTTCGGCAAGGAAGCGGGCCTGGCGTCCGCGTTGCTCGGCTTCTTGACCATGGGCGCCGCGGCGATCACCACCTGGCTGGGATCGGTACTCGAATACCCGCCGGTGCTGACCCTGGGGGCTATCCAGGCGACGGTGTGCGCGGTGGCACTGGTGACGTTCTTTTCGAGTAGACGCGGTTAACCTCGCAACGCCGAGGTCAAAGGGGGCAAAAGGCCCGGTCAGGCACGGCCTGCGTCCCCGGACCTGAACAGGTGTTCGAAGCCCAGCAGGGTGCTGTCAACGAAGCGCGCGTCAGTGATGTCGGCGGGGAATTGCAACACGCCGTGGATCACCAGCGAAGCCAGCCCGTGGGTGTACGACCAGCCTGCCAGGGCGGCGCGGCGAACGTCGGCGCTGTCGATGTCCTGGGAGAGGATTTCGGCAATGATGCGCTTGAGTTCGCCGAAGGCTTCGTCCCGGGCTTCACGGTATTGCACCGGCATTGCGTCGCCGCCCAGCTCCGGCCCGAACATCAACTGATAGAGCGCCGGGTTGGCGCGGGCGAAGCTGAAATAGGCCAGGCTGGCCTCACGCAGTTTCTGCAGGCCAGCCTGGCCCTGATCGCCCTTGCGCAGCGCCATTCCCAGCTCGCGAAACCCCTGGGCTGCCAGATGGGCAATCAGTTCGGCGCGGTTGGCGTAGTGGTAATAGGCGGCCGTCGAGCTCACGCCAACCCGCTCCGATACCGCGCGAAGCGACAGTTTGGTCGGTCCCACTTCTTCGAGCATTTGTCGCGCGGCGTCGAGAAGCTGCGGCGCGAGGTTGCCTACGTGGTAGGTGTCGCGGGCTCGCTGGGGAGACTTGGTCATGTGGAGGAGGCCTTGATCCTGTGGGTTTCGAAGCGCCGTGATCTTAGCACTCGAAAGTATCTTGACGATGCTAAGATCAGATCTTAGCATCGTTAACATTGCTCCCGTGGTACGCCCATGCCTTCACGCTGCCACCGTCCGGAGCCTTTTTTTGCAATTAAACTAAGCGCTGATAAGTTCGAGGTGAAGCATGAAGCACTACGACGCCGTGGTGATTGGCGCCGGCAACGCCGGGCTGACCGCCGCGACTGCGCTGCAGCGCGGCGGCAGCCGCACGCTGCTGGTGGAGCGGCATAATATTCCGGGTGGCTGCGCCACGTCCTTCGTGCGTGGGAACTTCGAGTTCGAGGTGGCGCTGCATCAGTTGAGCGGCCTGGGCACCGAGGAAAAGCCGTTCGTGATGCGCAGGTTTTTCGAGCAATTGGGGGTGATGGACAAGGTCGAGTTCATCCAGGAGCACGCGTTGTATCGCCTGGTGGTGCCGGGAGAGCTGGACGTCACCCTGCCGGCCAGTTGGTCGGGCATCCGGCGCCTGCTGCAGTCGATGTACCCGGCCGAAAGCGAGGCCATCGAGCGCTTCATGCTGGTGTGCGAAAAGGTCACCCTGGAAAGCTTCATGACCCTGCCGCAGGCTTCGCGCGCCAACAGCGAGGCGATGCTCAGGTCGATGTGCCCGTACTACCTGCAATATGGCTTCCGTCCGGCCCGCGAGGTGCTGGACGAGTTCTTCGCCGACGCCAGGCTGAAGAATATCCTCGCCACCTACTGGCTCTACCTCGGCGTGGCGCCGAGCATGCTGCCGTTCGCCGACCTGGCCACCATGCTTTACGCCTACGCGGTGTTCAAACCCTGGCATATCAAGGGCGGCTCCCAGGCCATGTCCAGCGCGTTGGTGGAGTCCTTCCTCGAAGCGGGCGGCGAGGTTCGCTTCAACTGCGGCGTGGAGCAGATCCATACCGCGGACGGGCGCATCCGTGGCGTAAGCCTGGAAGGCGGCGAACGGATCGCCTGCGATGCGGTGGTCTCCAACGCCAGCCCGTTGATCACCTTCAATGAACTGCTCGACCTGGAGCGCCCGCCGGCGAAGATCCGCCAGGACTTCAAGTCGCGACGCATGGGCACCTCGGCCTTCGTCATCTACCTGGGCCTGGACTGCACGCCCGGGGAGCTGGGGGTGACCAGCGCCTCCAGCTTTATCTACGAGACCCTCGACGAGGAGCAGATCCACGCGCGCATGGGCAGCCTGGAGCCGCCGCTGGGCGGCATGCTCACCTGCTACAACCTGGAAGACCCCAGCGCCGCACCTGCGGGCAAAAGCCAGGTGGTACTGGTTTGCCTGCAGTACGGCGAGGTATGGAAGTCGGTATCCCCGGATCGCTACGCGCAAACCAAGTATGAGTTCGCCGAAAAGCTGATCGCGGTGATCGAGAAGGTCTACCCCAAGGTGCGCCAGTACATCGAGGAGGTAGAAGTGGCTACGCCGCTGACCATGATGCGCTACCTCAACACGCCGGGCGGGGCCATCTATGGTTTCCAGCAGAGTGCCCAGGACTCGGCGCTGCTGCGCGAACGGCTGGATGCGGTGCCGGGCCTGTACATGGCCGGCGCCTGGACCACCATGGGTGGCTTCCAGCCAACCTACATGGCCGGCGAATCGACCGCCCGCGCCGTACTCAAGCAACTCAAGGCCAGGAAGTCCGAACATGTCTGAACAGAATGCGTTGAACCTGATCGCCGGTTACCCGGAGGCGGCCGCGGCCAAGCTGGCGCTGGAGCAGAACGGCAGCGATTTCCAGGAGGTGCGCGGCGAGGTCGGCAGCACCGTGGTGCAACTGCATCCCAAGCGCCTGGCGCTACGGGTCGCCACGATCATCGAGGATACGCCAAGCACCAGGACCCTGCGTCTGGTGGCGGCCGATGGCCAGGCGCTGCCGCCCTTCCAGGCCGGCCAGTACATCAACCTGTTCGTCGAAATCGACGGTGTGCACACGGCCCGGCCCTACGCCATATCCTCGTCGCCGGTGCAGCGCATGCACTACGACCTGACCGTCAAGCGCGCCCGGGGCGGCTTCGTTTCCCACTACCTGCTCGATCACGTGGAGGTGGGGCAGGGCTTCAGCAGTTCCGGGCCGATGGGCACTTTTCATCACAATCCACTGTTTCATGGCGACGACCTGGTGTTCCTGGCCGGTGGCTCCGGCGCGGCGCCGGCGCGCAGCATCCTCCTGAATATTTTCGATCGCGGGCTGCCGCAGCGCCTGCACATGATCTACCTGAACAGCCATGTGGATGACGTGATCTTCGCCGATGAGCTACGCGAGCTGGCCCGGCGTCACGAGCATTTCACCCTCAGCGAAGTAATCTCGCGGCCTCCCGCCGGCTACGCCGGCCGCAGCGGCCGTCTGAACCGGAGCATGCTCCAGGAACTGCTGGGCGAGATCGGCAACCGGATGTTCTACATCTGCGGCCCGACCTCGTTCAACGACAGTTGCATCAGCCTGCTGGGCGAGCTGGGCGTGGCCCGCAGGCGCATTCGCGTCGAGGCCAACGGTGCGCCCAAGGCGCCGGACGAGCAGCATGGCTGGCCGGAAGGCGTGAGCCTGGACGACGAGGTGCAGATCACCGTGCAGGGCAGGGGCAGGTTCCGCAGCAAGGTCGGCGAGCCGCTGCTCAACGCCCTGGAGCGCAATGGCTACTTTGCCGAGAACGCTTGCCGCTCCGGCGAGTGCAGCCTGTGCCGGGTCAAGCTGGTGGCGGGCAGCGTGTTCAATCCCCAGGAGGCGCGCCTGCGCACGTCCGACCGCGATTTCGGCTGGATTTATTCCTGCGTGGCCTTTCCCACGGGCGATATCGAAGTGCTGTTGTGAGTCGCCGCGTTGCGCTGGCAGCCCGATTGGCTAGGCTCTGTCTGGATACCCGATTGGAGGATGCACGCATGGGAACCAGATTGAATCTCGCCGTAGCGCTGTCGCTGGTAATGGGGATAAACCCGATGCTGCTGGCAGACCCCGGAAAAGGAAAAGGTCACGACAAGGGTGGTCAACACGGCAACCAGGGGCATCAAGGCAACGGCAGCGACTGGCACGGAGGGCCTGCCATCGACCTGGGCGGAGTGCGGGTCATACTTAACGACAATCGTGCCTACTGGAACCCGGGCTCCGCGCTACCGCCAGGGATCCAGAAAAACCTGGCACGCGGCAAGCCGCTCCCGCCCGGCATCGCCAGGAAGCTGGACGGCAGGCTGGTGGGGCGACTTCCTCACTATGAGGGCTATGAGTGGCAGCAGGCTGGCACCGACCTGTTGCTGGTGGCCATCGCCTCGGGTGTCATCTACGAGGTGCTGCATAACGTGCTGGATTGAGGTCGCCAGCTCTGCCGGGGAAAAGTGGCGCACCCGTCGCCCAGGCTGCAGCGGGTGACGAGGTGCGATCACTTGGCGGGAGAAGGCAAAATCACCGCGAAAAGGGTGCCGTCCTGTTCGGTCGATTCCACTTCGATCCTGCCGCCGTGCCCTGCGACGATCTCCGCCGCGATGAACAGCCCCAGGCCGAGCCCCGCCGCAGAGCCCCGCTCACCGGCCGAATAGCTTGAATATCGACCTTCCGGTTTGAAGATATAGGGCATCACCTCGGGTGCAATAGGCTCTCCCTCGTTATGAATGCTGACCCGCGCAACGCCCTGTGCCTCGGCTATGGTGACCTTGATCGGGGCGGTGGAGTCGCCATGCCGAAGGGCGTTGCCAATCAGGTTGGTGAACACCTGGGAGAGGCGCTCCGGATCGAACCGGCCGGTTATATGGGCCTGCTCATCGAGAACGATGCTGGCATGCGGAGATCCGGTGCGTAGCTCGGCAATCGCAGCGCGGCAGATCGGGTTCAACTCTGCGCTCTGCAGGTCCACTGGAATACCGCTACCCAGGTTGCAGCGAGCCAGATCCAGCAGGTCCCTGATCAAGGCGTCTGCGCGGCGCGCGCTGACACAGACCTGCGCCGCCAGATCCATGCCTTTCTCATCCAGCCCCTGTTGCCGCTGGATCAACTCGCCAGCCATGAGGATCGCGCCCAACGGGGAGCGCAGATCATGGCCTAGCACTGCCAGCACCGTTTTCCGGGTTGATTCGACGGCCGCTCCATAGGCCGCGATCGACTCTGCCAGCGCCTGGTCGATTGCCTCGTTGAACCTGATCATGTCCTGGACCCGATGCGGGTCTGCGAACGTCTCCTGCTCCAGCCAGAGCGCCAATACGCTTGCGCGCAACGCCCTGTATTCGGACACCAGCTGATCCATGGAAAACCCGGCTATCAAGCGCGCGACTGCGTGGGTCTGCGCGGCGGTATCGCTTGAACTCGTAGGGCCTCTTCCCTGGGCCTTCTCGGCTTGCTGGTGCCTGGTTTGTGCGGTTCGCATATCGGCGACCACCGTGTGCAGCATCATTTCGGCATGATCTCGCAAGCCGATCGAGTCCAGCTTCGGCAGCTCTGTTTCAACCGAGCGAGCGTAGTTCTCCCACGCCTGGAGAATCATCTCCATGTCGTTTTCGATGAAATCAAACAATCTCATGGAAGGGCGACCCCTGTTCTTGAGAAAGGCGCCCGAAAAGCCTAGCCCACATGTCATTGGATCACCACGCCCGTTTGAGCATCGGGCAACGTCGCACACGGTGCCGACAGTGTTCGCCCGGAGCATGATGGTCATCCTTCAAACCGCCTACCCTGCCACCCCGGCAAGGCGTAATCCTTGAAAACCAACCACCCGATCCCATGGGAGCACCGTACATGCGCGTCGACTTCAGACCCGCTCAAGCCTCGGACGCGCACGACATTGCGCGCTTCTTTCAACTGACATCGGAAGGCATGGCCGATTACATATGGAGCAAGCTTGCCGCGCCTGGAGAAGCCTTGCTGGATGTCGGTGCGTCTCGCTATGCCAGGGAGCAGGGCGACTTTTCCTACAAGAACTGCCTGATGGCCACTTTCGAAGGGCGTGTCATCGGCATGATGCATAGCTATGCCTTGCGCGAGATCCCAGACAGGTCGGTCGAGACAGACCCGGTCCTCGCCCCTTATTCCGACATGGAAATACCCGGCACCTTGTATATATCCAGCCTGGCCCTGGATGAGGCCTGGCGCAGCCAGGGGCTGGGCGTCCAGTTTCTTCGCCACGCCCAGCAACGCGCCGAGGACGCTGGCCTGGATGGGCTATGCCTGATCGATTATGCAGAAAACCACGGTGCGCGCCGCTTCTACGAGCGTCACGGGTTCCGGATTGTCAAAACCTGCCAGATCGTTCCGCACCCGATGCTGGGCGTAACCGGTGAAGCCTATTTGATGTATCGCCCTAACCACGAAGCTCGAGGAAAAACCATGGACAAAACACTAACCGTGTTCCGCGATCTGGAAATCCAACCGGTGCGCGACCTTCCCTTTTTTGAAGAGGTCGTTGAAGGCACCCCTCATACATTGACGTCCAAGTACTATCACGATGAACAGCACGGTCGCATTTCCGGAGAATGGCAAGCCAGTACCGGAGCGTGGCGCATCGACTATAAGGTCTGGGAGTTCTGCCATGTCCTGAGTGGATGCTGTGTCATCGAACTCGAGGGTTGTGCCCCCGTCACACTGGCCGCCGGCGACACCTTCATTATCGAACCGGGCGCCAAGGGCAAATGGACCGTGCTGGAAGACATGAAAAAGAATTTCGTGATCCTCTTGCCCGCGAACTAGATCGAGCGCTGAGCAGGAGCGCTTTGCCTGCTTGCCCGATAGCAGCGCTCGATGCTCTTGCGCAGGCTTCATGCCTGGAACAACCCACGAACGACCTCTCTCAGCCAGCGGTTCCCGGTGTCCTGGTGGTAGCGGGCGTGCCAGTGCTGCTTGACCGTGAACCCCTCCACTTCGAACGGGCAGTCATGCACCCGCAGCCCATGCATGTCGGCCAGGGTCTGCCCGATATGCCGCGGCAAGGTGGCCAGCAGGTCGGCCGTCCCGATGATCATCCCCAGCCCGAGAAACCCCGGTAGCTCGAGCATGATCCGCCGCTCGATGCCAGCCCGTGCCAGCCCTGCCTCCAGCAGCTTCTGCCCGGTGCCGGAACTGACCTGCACATGCCCCTCGGCGCGGTAGCGCGCCAGGCTCATGCCCTTGCGCAGGCGTGGGTGTTGCGGATTGCTCAGGCACACCCAGTCCTGCTCGAACAGCACCTGCTGGTACATCCCTCCACCCAGCGAAGGCACGAAGCCGATGGCCAGGTCCGCCTCGCCGGATTCCAGCGCGCTTTCGGTGTTGCCGTCGATCCGCGCCGCCTCCAGGCGGATGCCCGGCGCATGGCTGCGCAGGTGGTTGAGGAGACTTGGCAGCAGGGTGATGTGGCTGGCGTCACTGACACACAGGCGAAAGCGCCGCTGCGCGCTGGCCGGAATGAACTGCGGCTCCCAGGTGGTCAGCCGGCGCATGGATTCGAGCACTTCGCGGCACGGCCCGATCAACTGGTCGGCCCGTGGGGTAGGGGCCATGCCACCCGGAGTACGCACGAACAACGGGTCGTTCAACTGCTCGCGCAGGCGTGCCAGCCAGATGCTGATGGTCGGCTGGCTCTGCCCGAGCTGCTCGGCAGCGCGGGTCACGCTGCGGCATTGGTACAGCACTTCGAACAACTGCAGCAGCTTGGGGTCCGGCAGGGGCGCCAGTGTTGTCATTATTGAAAATCCCAATAGCGGTATTGGCGCCATTGTATAGCTCAAATAACCATCGCTGCATAAGGTAGTCGCAAACCACAGGAGGTCTGCGATTTGAAAATCTGCATTCTGGGTGCCGGTGCCCTGGGCTGTGCCATCGGCGCAGCGCTGAGCGAGGCCGGGCACGATACCTGGCTGATCAACCGTAGCCGCGCGCATGTCGACGCCATGAACGCGAACGGGCTGCAGGTGCATGACGAGCGCGGTGAGCGCCAGGTACGGGTCAATGCGACCATCGACGCCAACGACGTCGGTGTAGCCGACCTGGTCGTGGTACTGGTGAAGTCGTTCCACACCGCCGAGGCGATCGCCGGGGCCACGGCCTTGCTGGGGCCCCGGACGCTGGTGCTGTCGCTGCAGAACGGCCTGGGGCACGAGGACATCCTGGCCGAAGCGGTGGGCCGGGAGCGGGTGCTGGCCGGCAAGACCTATGTCGGTGGTGTCTTGCTGGCGCCGGGTTGCGTTCGTGCCGGGGTGGCGGGCAAGCACACCTATATCGGGGAACTCGACGGGCAATCGACCCCGCGCGTGCAAGCGATCGCCGAGGCCTTCAACGGTGCCGGACTGGCCACCACGGTCAGCGACAACATCCTCGGCACCATGTGGGACAAGCTGCTGGTGAATGTCGCCACCGGCGCACTCAGCGGCATCACCATGCTCAATTACGGCCAGTTGTACGCCGAGCCGTTGCTGGCGCACACCGCCAGGGCGGCGGTGGCCGAAGCCATCGCCGTGGCCGAACGTGCCGGTGTCCGCCTGAGCCTGAACAGCCCCGACGCCGCCTGGCAACTGGCGGCCGAAGGTCTGCCGGCAAGCTTCCGTACCTCGATGTTGCAGAGCCTGGAAAAAGGCTCGGTCACCGAAATCGACTTCATCAATGGCGCCGTCGTGCGCTGGGGCGAGCGTCATGGCATCGCCACCCCGGTCAACGCCACCTTGGTGGCCTGCATCAAGGGCATCGAACGCGCAATGGCCGATCACCAGAAAGAGGGCAATTCATGAGCCAGCCGAAAGCCTACCTCGAACACGTCGCCTTCTGGGTGCGTGACATCCACTGGCACATCCGCTTTTTCAGCGAGGTGTGCGGCATGACCATGCGTGAAGTGCAGGGTGATCCCGAGCAGCCGGCGCAGTACTGGACCCTTGGAGGCCTTCAGTTCATTCACCAGCCGGACTTTGCCGGGCCGGAAGGGCGCATGGCGCACCTGGGCATCATGTGCGAGGACCTTGAGGCCGCACTGGCGGCGGCTCGACGCTTCGCTGTCAGCGAAATGCCCCAGGGCCGCAACTGGCTGCGCCTGCCTGACGGCCTGGCGGTGGAATTCATCCAGGCGCGGCCGGCCAGGTGCGTGGCCCAGGCACTGGCCATCGACCCGCGTGCGGAGGTAGAGGCATGAAGGTGGTGGAAAAATACTGGGACGATGCCCGCGAAGGCGACGAATGCATCAGCCCCACCTACACCGTGACCCGCGAGCGCATCATGGCCTACGCCGACCTGACCGGCGACCACACCCCGGTGCATGTCGATGAGGCCTACGCCAACGCCAGCCACTTTGGCTGCCTGGTCGCCCACGGGCTGTTCGGCCTGTCGATTGCCGACGGCCTGAAAACCCAATGCGAGTACCGCTTCGTGCCGGGCATGTCGCTGGGCTGGACCTGGGACTTCGTCCTGCCGATCAAGGTCAACGATGTGCTGCACGTGCGCATGCGCGTGGGCGCGATGCGCCCGAGCAACAGTCGGCCGGGGTGGGGCATCGTGGTGTTGCCCTCGGAACTGGTCAATCAGCACGGCGAAGTCGTGCAGCGCGGCGAGCACCGGCTGATGGTGCCAAGGAGGGCGCAGGCATGAGCCAGGCACTGCCTTTGGCGGGTATCCGCGTTATCGACTACAGCCACTTCCTCGCCGGTCCCTATGTCGGGCGCTGCCTGGCGGCGCTGGGTGCCGAGGTGATCAAGGTCGAACGGCCGGGGAGCGGCGACGCCGGTCGCCAGCACGCCTTCACCCTGGACGACCAGCAGAGTGGCTACTTCCTGCAACTGAACATGGGCAAGCAGGGCGTCAGCGTGAACATGAAGGACCCACGCGGCAAGGCCTTCATGCAGCGCCTGACCGATTCGGCCGACGTGTTCATCGAGAACTATCGCCCCGGTGCCCTGGACAAGCTTGGGCTGGGCTACGCCGAACTGTCGGCGCGCAACCCGCGCCTGGTGTACTGCTCGATTTCCGCCTACGGCCACACCGGGCCGGATGCCCATCGCGCCGGCTTCGGGCTGATTGCCGAAGCCAAGAGCGGGATCATGCAGATGGTCGGCGTGCCGGGGGAAGCACCGCCGTTGCTGCGGATTTCGCTGGGCGACATGTACACCGGCATCCACGCGGTCGCGGCAATCAACGCGGCGTTGTTGGGGAGGGTGAGCAGTGGCCGCGGCCAGCACATCGACATGGCCCTGTACGACACGCTGGTGTCGATGCATGAATACGCCGTGCAGTGCTTCACCTTGTCGGACGGCACCGTGCTGCCCGAGCAGACCGGGCATGACATGCCAACTTCCACCTTGTATGGCGTGTTCCGCGCTGCCGACGGCGACCTGGTGATCGCGGCCCAGGTCGATGATGCCTGGCAGCGTTTTGCCGCGATGCTCGAAGCCAACGGCGGCCCGGCAGGCTTCGCCAGTGACCGTCGTTACCACAGCCTGAGCGGCCGCAATGCTCACCGCCAGGCGATTCTGGCGGTGGTGCGCGACTGGGTGGGCGCACGCTCCGTGGCCGGGATCCTGGCACTGCTCGATGCCATCGACGTGCCCGGCGCCAAGGTCCAGCGCATCGACGAGGTGCTGGCCGACCCGCAGATCCAGGCGCGCAACATGGTCATCGAGCAGCAGCACCCGCGCTTCGGCACGTTGCGCCTGCCTAACCTGCCGTTCCGCTTTTCCGACTGCGACACCACGGTCCACCGGGTCGCCCCGGACCTTGGCCAGCACAACGCCGAGGTGGCTGCCGCGCTCGGCTTCAGCCCTGAAGAAATCACCGCCATGCAGGCAGACGGTGTCCTGTTCACCCACGGAGATGCACGATGAGCGACCGCTACGCAGTGATCGGCCGACCGATCAACCACACCAAGTCACCGCTGATTCATGGCCTGTTCGCCCAGGCCAGCGGCCAGGTGCTGGAATACGGGGCGATCGAGGGATCGCTGGAGGGCTTCGAGGCCCAGGTGCAGCAGTTTCGCAACGAGGGCGGGCGGGGGATGAACATCACCGCGCCGTTCAAGCTGCGGGCCTTCGAGCTGGCCGCGCGGCGCAGCGAGCGTGCGCAACTGGCCCGTGCGGCCAATGCCTTGAAGTTCGAGGATGGCCTTGTCGTCGCCGAGAACTTCGATGGCATCGGCCTGCTGCGCGATATCGAGGAAAACCTTGGTGAGCCGCTGCGCAACCGACGCGTGCTGGTACTGGGCGCCGGTGGCGCAGTGCGTGGTGCGTTGTTGCCCTTCCTGCAGGCTGGCCCGGGCGAGTTGGTGCTGGCCAACCGCGACATGACCAAGGCCCTGGCGCTGCGCAACGAGCTCGACCACCCACTGCTGCGCATCAGTCGCTATGAAGCGTTGCAGGGGCAAACCTTCGATATTGTGGTCAACGCCACGTCCGCGAGCCTGGTCGGTGAATTGCCGCCGTTGCCTGGGGGTGTGCTCGGGGAGGCACGGTTGGCGTACGAGCTGGCTTATGGCAAGGGGCTTACCCCGTTCCTGCGCCAGGCCCGTGAGGAAGGGGGCGCCCGCCTGGCGGACGGCGTGGGCATGCTCGTCGAGCAGGCGGCGGAGGCCTTTGCCTGGTGGCGCGGGGTGCGGCCCGATACCCGTGTCGTTATCGATCGACTGACCATCCCGCTGGAGTAGGCTCAGGGGCATGGGTATCTACACACCTTTTGAGGTAAGAAGGTTCCGTCAGTAGATCGCATCAGGGCTGGCAGGTGCTTGTCATGACTTTTCCGGCGTCCTTGAGATCGAGCGCCGCCCGCGCGGCGCATCGCTGGCAAGCCAGCTCCCACATTTTGTTGCAACGTGCCTATGCCTGTCAGGCCATGTCTGATCGCCTTGTTCGGACGACGCGATACCGCGTCGAGTCCAACAGCCTCCCCGCAGTAGATCGCCGAACATCCAAAGGCTGCCAACGGAGATCTCACAGGCCATGGTACGTTGCAACAAATGTGGGAGCTGGCTTGCCAGCGATGCGCCGCGCGGGCGGCGCTCGATCTCAAGGGCGCTGAAGATCTCCCGGCATGCGCCTAGTGGCCATAACGCGGCCCTCAGACGAGCACCTCGCAGCCACCACTATTCAGAAAAGATGTGTAGATACCCAAGGCTCAGCGGCGAAGCGGCTGTGCCTGCAAACTATCGAGGAATATCCTGGCATCCCGATTGGAGCGCAGGCAGACCACCTGGCACGTCGACGGAGCCGTCGCCGCGAGTTGCTTCATCTTTTGCCGTGCCGAGATCCTCGTCCGCCACATGAACCCGAAGAACTCCGGCAGGCTGGCCAGCCGTTCCGGGCAGTCGTCCGGCAAGTCCGGCCGGGAGCGACCGTGGTTAAGCAGCGTCCTGAGCACTACGCGCCAGAATCGAAGCGGTGCGGGCCGGTCGATCCAGATCAGCAGGTCCGCGCGGGCCAGCCTGTTGTTCCAGGTTGCCGAATGCCCACCTTCGAAGATCCAGCGCTCACCGGCCTCGACCTCATGGCAAAGACGGGTCTTCTGGTCATGGCTGCGTTCGACCCACCCAGGCTGCCAGTGAATCGTATCGATATGCACGACCGGCAAACCCGTGCGTTCGCCCAGCGCGCGCGCCAGGGTACTTTTCCCCGACCCCGGCTGACCAATGATCATCACCCGTTGCATTGAAGTTCCCTCTCGCCGTGCCTGCTGGTTTTTTGGGGGCGCGATTGTACGGCAATGAACGGGTCGGTCCAATCATGTCATTTCAGTATTTGTCGCTACGCTGCGCTGCACGAGGGTTGGTAAATACGTACACAAGTTCGGCGAACGACAGCTCACCTGAAATCACCAGTGGCAATATGCATCTTCGTGACGATCACCTGGCGGTATAGCGCGGAGCAAGCCGGTTGCTGGACAACTGATCGAACAGCGCCTGCCGGCTGGCCTCATAGCGTTCGAACGGCTGCAGGTCGTGCAGCAAGGGAATGGAGATCAATACCTCGTCGTCGAAGTCCTGCAGCGCGCCGTCTACCAGGTCCTCGGCCGACATCACGATGCCCGGGTCGAGGTTCTCGACGGGCAGGCCGCCGATCTGCCAGAAGTCGGTCGCGGTGGCTCCCGGCAATACGGCCTGGATCCTGATGCCCTGGTCCGCCAGTTCCTTGTGCAAGGATCGGGTAAAGGCGGTGACATAGGCCTTGCTGCCGCCGTAGACGCCGTTGAGCAGCTCCGGTGCCAGGCTGACGATGGAGGAGATGTTGATGACGGCGCCTTGCTTGCGCGCCACGAACCCCGGAATGGCTGCATAGGTGAGGCGGGTCAGGGCGGTGATGTTGAGGGTGATCATTTCGGCCATGCGCTCGACGTTGCTCTTCAGCAGGCTGGTGTGAGTGCCGATGCCGGCGTTGTTCACCAGCAGGGTGATGCTGGCGTCCTCGCGCAGCTTGCCTTCTACCCTGGCCAGGTCATCCAGGTTGGCCAGGTCTGCCGGAAATACCTCGACGTTGCGTTGGGTTTGCGTGGTGATGCGATTGGCAAGTGTGTTCAGGCGCTCGTGGTTACGGGCCACCAGCACCAGGTCGTAACCCCGGTGTGCGAGGCGTTGCGCGTAGATGGAACCGATGCCGGTGGATGCACCGGTGATGAGGGCGGTGCCTTTGGATTGCTGGGTCATGGTCGTGCTCCGTTGGCTGGGTGTGACGCCATGATGCAGAGGATCGCCTTTGTCTTAAACGACGCATATGCTACGTTTTCAGGACATCAACACCGTGGAGTTCCGTCATGCACCGTGTCGGCTATCTGCTCACCGATGGTTTCCAGGTCATGTCACTGGCGACCCAGGCTGTATTCGAGTTCGCCAATATCGTTGCTGGCGAAGCGATCTACAGGATCCAGAATTTCTCCGTCGATGGCGGTACGGTGCGCTCCTCCCTCGGGATGTATATGGACACGCTGCCGTTGGCTGCTCCCGGTTTGGCCGACACCTGGATGATCACCGGAACACTGACTCCGCTGACGCCGCCGAGCGAGAAAGTGCTGGAAAGCGTGCGAGGTTTCGTCGAGGGCGCTCGCCGCACCGCCGGCCTGTGTACCGGTGGTTTCATCCTGGCCCAGGCAGGTGTCCTGGATCACCGCAGGGCCACCACACACTGGGCCTATGCGAAACAGCTGCGTGAGCTGCATCCGAAAATCGAAGTCGAGGAAGACCGGATCTTCATCGTGGATGGCCAGGTCTGGACATCCGCCGGCATGAGCGCCGCCCTGGACATGGCACTTGGCATGGTGGAGAAGGATCTGGGAAACGAGGTGGCCAGGTCGGTGGCACGCCAGCTGGTCATGCATCAGCGCCGCTCCGGGGGCAATCCCAGCATTCCGAGCTGCTGACGCTGTCGCCGAAATCAGACCGGATCCAGGCCGCACTGGATTACGCGCGGCGGAATCTGGGGCGGCCCTTGAGTGTCGAGGAACTCGCCGAAGCCGTGCACTTGAGCCCCCGGCAATTTACCCGGGTATTCACCGCCGAGACCGGCCAATCACCCGCCAAGGCCGTGGAAAGGCTGCGTCTTGAAGCGGCCCGGGTGATGATCGAGCAGAGCCGGCACAGCCTGGACGTGGTGGCGAAGGAAGCCGGCTTCAGGGACCGGCGGCATCTGCGCGAGGTCTTCATTCGTGGTTACGGCGTGCCCCCGCAGGCGGTGCGCAGGGATGCCCGGCGGGTGTGATGGCCGAGCACTGGGGGCGTGGGCATGGCGACATCGCCGTCAGGTGCTTTCGCGAACCACCAAATTGGAAGCTCACATCCTCCATCAGCTGTCCACGCCCCAGGCTGCCTTGGTTATACCATCTGGTCCGGCCCGCTGAAGAACGTTAATGTGCTGTGGCGCAACGCCATGCAGCGCTCCAAAAAATCAGCAGCAGGGTCCGAGGTTAGCGTGTTCAGGTTTCTAGTCATCGTATTTCCTTATTTCAATGCTGCTGCGACCTCAGCATTTGTCGATCCATTCCGGGCAGCCAATTACCTCAGCGGAGAGACGCATTTCTACTGGGAGTTCGCCTCGATCGATGGCGGTGGCACCCGGGCCTCGAATGGCATGGACGTGTTCACGCAGTCCCTTGCTAGAGTGCGAAATGAAAGCTGGGATCTGGTGGTGGTGTCCTGCAGTTGGACGCCTGAGAAGTTCCACAGTCCCCGCTTGCAGAGCCTACTCAGAGGGTGGGCAAACAAGGGCTGCATGCTCGGAGCGATCGACACAGGGACCTTTCTGCTCGCTGAGGCAGGTTTGCTCTCAGGTCGCCGTGCGACAGGACATTACGAACATATTGATGCGCTCATCGAGCTGTATCCCGACGTCACTATTGTCGAGGATTTATATGTCTTCGATGAAAATCGTTTCACGTGTTGTGGTGGAGCAGCCGCAACGGATACTGCCCTGCAGCTGATTCGCAATATGCACGGAGAAACGGTCTCCAACGAGGCAGCCCGTTATGTGTTTCATCAACAATTCCGGCCAGGCAGCACGCAGCAGAACCCTCAAGACCATCAACCGCTGGGACACACCGTACCGCCTGCAGTAATGCATGCAATCAAGCTGATGGAAACTCATCTGGAGGAGGTCATCAGCATTCCGGAAATCAGCGAGCGGGTGGGAATCTCACAACGCCAACTCGACCGTTTGTTCCGTGACGTGACCCATAAAACGCCCGCACTTTACTACCGTGATATCCGACTGGATCGAGCGCGTGGGTTGGTCACCCAGACCAGCATGGCGCTGACCAAGGTAGGCGTGGCTTCTGGCTTTCCTAACCAATCCCATTTTTGCAAAGTCTATCGCGAGCGCTTTGGTTTGACGCCCAGCCAGGATCGACAGGACGGGCGTGTACCGTTCAACTACCGCGCCTGGCCAATGCACCAGCCTGGCAAGCAGCGATGATTGCGTGTCGCTCATTGCAATCACTTATCTAAAAACGACGCCGACGAAATAAACAAATAGATCGGCGAAATATGAAAATTCTTCGCCTTGCAGCCAGCCCACTATCGACCCCACAGAACGAGCCAAACCCCATGCTCGTGATAATAAAAGGGCCGTTGATATGTCTGAGTTGCTGCATCCTCGTCAATTCGAATCGATCAAACAGGGCTACGATCCGGATCCGTTGATCTCCCACTCTCTGCGGGCTGAGGCCTATGTTGAGCCCGAATGGTTCCACCTTGATCAGCAGGCCATCATCGCGAAAAGCTGGCAGTGGGTTTGCCACGTTGAAAAGGTTCGGGAGCCTGGTAGCTACACCACCGTAGATATCGCCGGTCATCCAATCGCTGTAGTTCGCGACCAGGACGGTAGCCTCCGTGCCTTCTACAACGTTTGCAAACACCGCGCTCATCCGGTGCTGCAAGGGGAAGGCAAGACGCGCCGCATCGTTTGCCCGTACCACTCCTGGTGCTACGGCCTGAACGGCAGCCTGGTCGCTGCCCCGCATGTTGGCGGGTTGAAAGACTTCAACAAAGAAGACATTCATCTCACCCCAGTCCAGGTCGAAGAATTCTGTGGCTTCGTCTACGTTAATCTCGACCCGCAGGCCGCTCCGCTTCATCAGCAGTCTGGCGACCTCGCGAAGGAAGTTTTGAAGTGGGCGCCAGACATCGAGAAGCTCACCTTCGCTCGTCGATTGACCTACGAGATCAAGTCGAACTGGAAGAACGTGGTCGACAACTTCCTCGAGTGCTACCACTGCCCGACAGCTCACAAGGACTTCTGCACACTGGTCGACATGGATACCTACAAGGTGGAAACCCACGGTATCTACTCCAGCCACATGGCGGAAGCCGGCAAGGGGCAGAACTCGGCCTACGACGTATCCAAGGCTAGCGTCCGCACCCACGCGGTCTGGTGGCTGTGGCCTAACACCTGCTTGATGCGCTACCCGGGTCGTAGCTCGATGATCGTCCTGAACATCGTGCCCATGGGCCCTGATCGCACGTTCGAAACCTACGACTTCTTCCTGGAAACACCTGAACCGGACGACATGGAGAAGGAAGCCATTCGTTACCTCGATGAGGTGCTCCAGGTGGAAGACATCTCGCTGGTCGAGAACGTCCAGCGCGGCATGCAAACCCCGGCATTCGATCAGGGGCGAATCGTCACTGATCCGAACGGCTCCGGCAAATCCGAGCATGCCTTGCATCACTTCCACGGTCTGGTACTGGATGCATACGCACGTAGCGTGAAGCCATGAGCAGCGGCGGCCTGAAGGGAAAGGTCGCCTTGGTCACCGGTGGTACAGGCGGCATTGGCAGGGCTGTGTGTGAGCGCTTGCTGAAGGAGGGGGCTGTGGTCTACGCCGCCGACCTGTCGCAACGGCAGCCAGTGCCAGGTGCGATGCCAGTGCAACTGGACGTCGGTGATGAAACTCAAGTGCAGGCAGTCATGCAGCAAGTGACTCAGGAACAAGGGCGGCTTGATGTGCTGGTGAACGCTGCCGGTATAGAGGTGGAACACACCATCGAGCACACCACCCTGGAAGTCTGGAACCGCGTATTCGCGGTGAATGTCACCGGCACGTTCCTGGTCAGCAAATACGCATTACCACTGTTACGCGAAAGCAGCGCAGCGAGCGTTATCAACTTTGGTTCTTACGACGGGTTCATCGCCGACCCTGGTCTGGCGGCCTACTGCGCGAGCAAGGGAGCAGTACATGCGTTGACTCGCGCTATGGCTTGCGACCATGGCCCCGAGGGTATCCGGGTCAATGCGGTATGCCCCGGCTACATCGATACGCCGATGCTCCGCAGCTTTTTCCAGGATCACGGCGATATCGCCAGCCTGGAAAGCGCGGTGCGCGATATACACCCAACCCGGCGCTACGGCACGCCAGCCGATGTCGCCAACCTCGTTTACTGGTTGGCCAGTGATGAGGCTCGCTATGCCAGCGGCCAGTTGTGGATTCTCGATGGTGGCCTGACCGCCCAAGTACAACAAATGAAATTGTGAGCCTTACCATGCCAAAATCCGTGATCATTACCTGCGCTACTACCGGTGGCGTACACACCCCGACCATGTCGGAATACCTGCCAATTACCCCGCAGGAAATTGCCGATTCGTCCATTGAAGCCGCTAACGCTGGCGCCTCGATTATCCACCTGCATGCCCGCAACCCTGAAAACGGCAAGCCGGATCCTCGCCCTGAGCTGTTCCAAGACTTCATGGGGCAGATTCACCGTCAGAGCGATGCAGTGCTGAACGTATCCACAGGTGGTGGATTGGGCATGACCCGCGAAGAACGCCTGCGGGCGGCCCTGGCCGTCAGCCCGGAGATGGCTTCGTTGAACGTGGGCTCGATGAACTTCGGCATCTTCCCAATGAAGGCCAAGTATTCCAACTGGAAGCATGACTGGGAGCCGGCCTTCCTCGACAGTACCCGCGATTTTATCTTCCGCAACACCTTCGCCGACATCGAATACATCGTCAAAGAGCTGGGCGAGGGCCACGGCACCCGGTTCGAGTTTGAATGTTACGACCTGGGCCACCTGTATAACCTGGCGTGGGTGATCGATCAGGGCTGGGTCAAGCCACCGTTCCTCATTCAGATTGTGTTCGGTGTGCTCGGTGGCGTTGGAGCCGACTTGGACAACCTGATGCACATGCACACGGTGGCGCAGAAGCTGTTCGGAAAGGATTACGAATGGTCGGTGTTGGCAGCTGGTAAGAACCAGATGAGCTTTGCCACCCAGGCTGCAATGCTCGGCGGTAACGTTCGGGTAGGTCTGGAAGATAGCCTCTTCATCGGTGCGGGTGAGAAGGCCAAAAGCAATGCCGAGCAAGTGCTGAGGATTCGTTCGATCGTCGAAAACCTCGGGCTCAAGGTGGCCACGCCTGAAGAAGCTCGAGCGCGTCTTGGGTTGAAAGGTCGCGACAAGATCACCTTGTGATTCGTGATTGGGGATACGCCATGCATACCAAAATGTTGATCAACGGCGAGCTCGTTGAAGGCGCCGATGCGCCCCTGGCTGTCATCGATCCGGCCACGGGCGAGGAGATCGTCAGTGTTCGCCAGGCGGATGATGCTCAGTTGGATAGGGCTGTGCGTAGCGCTCACGAAGCGTTCGAGTCCTATTCGAAAACTACCCCGGCGCAGCGTGCTGCTCTCTTGCAGGACATTGCCGGGGTGATCGAGCAGAACGCTGAAGAACTGGCCTCCCTGGAGAGTCAGAACGTCGGCAAACCATGGCCATCGGCACTCGACGATGAAATGCCGTTGACCCTCGATACCTTTCGTTTCTTCGCAGGAGCCGCACGCACCATGGCTGGTGTGGCTGCCGGAGAATACGTACCAGGTCATACAAGCCTGATTCGCCGCGATCCGATCGGCCCAGTTGCAGCCATTGCACCGTGGAACTATCCGCTGATGATGGCGGCTTGGAAGTTGGCGGCACCGTTGGCAGCAGGCTGCAGCGTGGTACTGAAGCCCTCGGAGGTAACGCCTTTATCGACTCTGCGCCTGGGGCAGTTTCTGGCGGATGTGGTGCCCAAAGGGGTCATCAATATTGTGCACGGGATTGGTACTTCGACCGGCGCCAGGCTGATCAATGCCGAAGGTATCGAGGCCGTGAGCATCACCGGCTCACCGGCAACCGGTAGTGCGGCCATGGGAGCGGCAGCCCGGCAGATGCGCCAGGTTCATGTCGAACTCGGCGGCAAGGCACCCGTAATCGTTTATGAGGATGCCGACATCGATAAGCTGGTCGCGACCCTGCGTGCGACGGCGTTTTTCAATGCGGGTCAGGATTGCGCGCAGCCTTGCAGACTGTTGGTAGCCAGCAAGATCTATGAGCGCGTCGTCAGTGCCCTTGCCGAAGCTGCGACGACGATCAAAGTGGGGGCACCAAGGGCCCACGGAACAGAGATGGGGCCGCTCGTGACCGAAGTGCACCGTCAACGAGTAGCTGGGTTCGTAGACCGCGCTCGGGCTTACGCTGAGGTAGTAACAGGAGGAACGGTCGAACCTGGCGGTGGCTTCTTCTACAGCCCGACCGTGGTTGCTGATGTCGACCATCATGCTGAAATCGCAACACAGGAAATGTTCGGGCCGGTGATATCCGTATCCCGGTTCACCCCGGATCAAGACCCGGTTGCGATCGCCAACGCGACCCGTTATGGCCTGGCCTCGTCCCTGTGGACGCGTGACAGTGGTCGTGCAATGGAAGCCAGTAGCCGCCTGCGTTATGGCTTTACGTGGGTCAACACCCATGGTGTGGCAACACCTGAAATGCCTTGGGCGGCCATGAAGGGTTCGGGTCACGGTTGCGACATGTCGGTGTTTGCGCTGGATGCCTACACCAGTGTCCGTCACGTCATGCTTGCACACGGGTGACCAGCATGGACGGATCCTCGGTAATCGTGACGGGTGGTAGTAGAGGCATCGGCTTCGCCATCGTAGAAAAATTTGTTGCGCAAGGACGACAGGTCGTGACGTGTGGCCGTGGGGTAAGGCCAGGACACCTTGATGCATCGGTCGAGTGGGTGCAGGCAGACGTGTCCAGACCTGAAGACGCTCGCTACATCGTAGAGCGTGCTGAGCAGCGCTTTGGTCGAGTGGGCATCCTGGTCAACAACGCCGGTGTGCAGATCGAAAAAACGGTTCTGGAAAGCACTGATGCCGATTGGGATGAAGTGATGGGCATCAATGCTCGCGGGACGTTCAACCTCTGCCGCGCGGTTCTGCCAGGGATGGTTCAGAGCGGCGGTTCGATCATCAACCTGGGCTCTATTTCAGGGCAAACGGCTGACCCGTCCATGGCGATCTACAACGCATCCAAAGCGTTCGTGCATGGGCTGACCCGCTCGATTGCGGTGGATCACGGGCCAGGCGTTCGCTGTAACGCCGTATGTCCCGGCTGGATCATGACCGCAATGGCCGAAGATGCCTTCGCTATGGCGGAAAACCCGGAAAAGGCCAAAGCCGATGCTTTGGCTCGTCACCCAGCAGGCCGGTTCGGACAACCTGACGATATCGCCGAAACGGTGGTGTGGTTGGCATCCGATGCGGCGCGTTTCATTACCGGACAGTGCTTTGTCGTTGATGGCGGCCTGACCAGTGCTTCTTCCTTGCAACCGAGGTTTTTCTGATGAGTGAATTTCAAAATATCGCGGTGATTGGCGCCGGTGTTATCGGTGCTAGCTGGGCCGCACTGTTCCTGGCGTCCGGGCGTAACGTTGCCGTCTATGATCCGTCGCCAACCATGGAAGCTGATGTTCGTAGCTACATCGACAATGCTTGGCCGACACTGCGTGAACTGGGCCTGGCCAATGCCGAGCCGGGCCAGTTGAGTTTCCATGGCGATGTCGCGAGTGCAGTGGAGCATGCCGACTTCGTGCAAGAAAGCGTGCCGGAGCGTATTGCGATCAAGCACGATCTCTTCGCCAGACTGGAAGCATCCCTCAAGCCAGGTGCCATCGTCGCTTCGTCCGCGTCCGGCCTGCGCCTGGGTGAGATGCAGGCGGGTTGGAAGAATCCGTCGCACTTCATTCTCGGCCATCCCTTCAACCCGCCGCACCTCATTCCGCTGGTGGAAGTCATGGGTAACGACAAGACCGCTGCCGGTGTGGTCGAGAAGGCTGAGCGCTTCTACGGCCTGGTCGGCAAGGTGACCATCCGGGTCAACCGTGAGGTGAAGGGGCATGTCGCCAACCGCCTGCAGGCCGCGCTGTGGCGAGAGGCCATTCATCTGGTCAAGAGCGGTGTCGCCAGTGTTGAAGACGTCGATAAGGCTGTATGGGCGGGCCCAGGTCTGCGTTGGGCTGCAATGGGGCCAACCATGCTGTTCCACCTGGGCGGTGGATCGGAAGGCCTGAGTTCCTTCTGCCAGAAATACACCGACAGCTTCAACGGCTGGTGGGATGACCTGGGTGATCCGCGTCTTGATGCAGAAACGGCCACCATGCTTGTGGAGGGCGTTAATCATGAAGCCGGGGCCAACAGCTGGGCTTCTCTCGCGACAAATCGGGATGAACTGATCACTCGCATGTTGAAGGCAACCGCGCCACTGCGGCGCCGTTGAGTTTGGGCCCGGGACGGATCCCGTCCCGGGCCAGTTTGCCGTTGCGTGAGGTTTGCCATGCCTGATGACGTATTGACCCTACAGATAACCGACCTGATCGCCGAAGCCAAAGGCGTGATGGTCATCGAGCTGCGCGCTCCTTCGGGTGACGCGCTGCCGTCCTTCAAACCCGGCGCCCATATCGAACTGCATTTGCCCGGCGATATCGTGCGCCAGTATTCCCTGTGTAACGACTCACGAGAGAACCACCGCTATTGCGTTGGGGTTGGCCTTTCGCCCGTCAGTCGTGGCGGTTCCCGGCATGTGCATCAATCGCTTCGCGTGGGAGACGCGTTGAGGATCAGCTCACCACGCAACCATTTCCCATTAGAGGAAGACGCGCCAGGTTTCGTGTTTTTTGCCGGCGGCATCGGCATCACACCGGTGTGGTCGATGATCCAGTGGTGCGAAGCCAACAGGCGTCCTTGGCACCTCTTCTATCTGGTGCGTAATCGTCAGCGTGCAGCCTTTCTTGAGGAGCTTCGTGCTTTTGGCAATCGGGTCACCTTGCATGCTGACGATGAGGCGGGTGGATTGTTCGATATCGCTGGCGCGATCGGTCAGCAGCCGTCCAACGTTCACTTCTACACCTGCGGGCCTACCCCTTTGATGCTTGCTGTGGAAGCGGCAGCGAGCGGCTTTCCCGATGAGCAGGTGCATTTCGAATGGTTTACGCCGAAGCAGCCGAAAAGCTCGGGTGCAGATAAAGCCTTCACTGTTCAGCTGGCCAGGAGCGGCAAGTCGTTCGAAGTGCCCGCAGACAACAGCATTCTTCAGGTACTGGAGGCGAACGGCCTTCGCGTCGAGAGCTCTTGCCGGGAGGGGACATGCGCCTCATGCGAAGTTTGCGTCCTGGATGGTATCCCCGACCATCGCGACAGCGTGCTGACAGCAGCCGAACGCAAGAAGAACGACGTGATGATGATCTGCGTTTCCCGGTCGCTTTCAGAAAGTCTCGTTCTCGATCTCTGAAATGCGCCCATGACTTCTGGAAGGAGTTACTCGTGAACAACCTGCTGCTGATTCACCAGGCAACCATCGTTGAAGACTGGATCGATTACAACGGGCATTTGCGTGATGCCTTCTACTTCCTGCTCTTCAGTCATGCGACGGATGCGCTGATGGATCACATCGGTCTTGACGCGGATGGTCGAGCTATCCATGGGCATACGCTGTACACGCTGGAAGCCCACATCAACTACTTGAGCGAAACCCGACTAGGGGAGGAAGTGCAAGTGTTTACCCAAGTGATCGACCATGACGCCAAGCGGCTGCACATTGTTCATCATTTGTATCGCCCCAAGGACGGAGAACTCTTGGCTGCCAGTGAGCAGATGCTGATGAACATCGCTAGCGAAGCTGGGCGCGCGGCGAAATTCGCCTCGGCTGTAGAAACGAAAATCAGCGCGATCCTCGAGTCTCATCGATCACTGCCGCGTTCGGGTTATTGCGGTCGTGTGATTGGCATTCGTCGCTGAGTAGCTGTTGCTGCACCCCTGGGACAACAAGACTGCGTTACCTCTGAATAACAACGAACTGCCGCTTCCCATAGTTGCCATAGAGAGGATTTGCGTTATGAAAAATGCATTGCGCGTTATGTTCTGCTCTGCCTTGACACTGTCCGTGAATACCTATGCAACCGAGCCATCCCAGTGCCGTTTGGTACGGATGTCCGATCCTGGCTGGACTGACATTCAGACCACTACCGCCATCGCTACCACACTACTGAAAAGTCTCGGCTATCAAACAAAATCCACCCTGGTCGGCGTACCGCTGACATTCAAGGCTCTGGCCGACGGCAAGAGCATGGATGTGTTCCTGGGTACCTGGCTGCCAACCATGGAACCAGATCTCAAACCGCACCGTGATGCCGGTGCGATCGATATTGTTCGGGTCAACCTGCAGCATGCCAAGTACACGCTGGCGGTTCCTCAGACCTTGTGGGATCAGGGGCTTAAGGACTTTGCCGACATTGCGAAATTCAAGAATGAGCTGGATGGCAAAATCTATGGCCTTGAGCCCGGCGACGGCGGCAACAACGCGGTACTCAAGGCCATCGACGATAACGCATTCGGGCTTAAGGACGCCGGTTTCTCGGTAGTCGCTTCCAGTGAGTCGGGCATGCTGGCCCAGGTTGAGCGCGCGCAGCGGCGGAACCAGGCGATCCTGTATCTTGGGTGGGAGCCGCATCCGATGAACACTCGTTTCAAGATGAAATTCCTCACCGGTGGCGACGACTACTTTGGCCCTGATTTCGGCGATGCCACGGTCTATACGAGCACACGCAAAGGTTACGTCGAAGAGTGTCCGAACGTGGGACAGTTGCTTAAGAACCTGAGCTTCACCCTTGATATGGAGAACCACATCATGGGTTCCATCCTCTACGACAAGATGGGGCCCGAGGCGGCTGCCAGGGCCTGGTTGAAGCAGAACCCTCAGGTGCTCGATGGCTGGTTGGCAGGGGTGACCACATGGGATGGGCAGCCTGGCCTGGACAAAGTCAAAGCGGAGGTGACGCAGTGATGACCGCTATCCAAGGCAATCCGGAAGTCTGGTTGATTTTCCAGGATTTACTGGATTCAGCACGCTCACTCACAAACTGTCAGGATCCCCGAAGAACATTTGGACGTTCATATAAATCAAATGGTTATGAATGGGCAATTGGATTTGTACCCGCAGATGTACCCCTTTCAACAGCAGCTACGAGTGGATTGCAGTGGACGCAACAAGGAGGGATCGGTTTCAAAGGTGCAATCCCTCACCCACTCGCGCAATTTATACTTTGGGCTCGTCCCAGTCGCTACGCGTCGCAGCAGTCAGCGCATTCCAGTCATCAGGAGGGTTGCCGCGGCCCAGCATCTTCTCGAAGACAGCGTAGGGATCGGATTTGCTGCCTGCGGACTGTAGGGTGTTTTCGTCGTTGACCCATGCATAGACGATGACTTTGGATCTTGAGTCATAGCGAAAGAACAGCCGAAAGCGCCTGCCGATTTTTGCACGGCGCCAATGTCGGTAGGCGGTGCCCAGCGTATTGCCTTGGCGGAACTCATCACGGCCCGGATCGGCAGGCACAGCCTCCATGATCAGATGGCTCAATGCCCGGAACAGCTTGACGTTGGCGTTGCTCTCAAAACCTTGCGGGTCGTTCTGCTCGGCCCGGGCGGCGGCTTCTTGCAATTTGCGTAGCTGTAGAGTCACACCTTCATGGAACAACAGTGTCCAGCCATGTCGCAGCATCAGATCGCGACCTCACCATCGATATCTTCGTCCAGGTTTACGGAGTGCTTTGCGTTGGCGAGCATGGTTTGCGCCAAGTCTTCCGGCAGAGTGGTGAGGTTGCGACCGCCTCGGATATCAGCCTCCAGCAAACCCAGGAACGCACCGATGGCAGGGTCTTCGTGGGTGGTTTCTACGCGGCTGACCACGATTTCACCGCCGCGTACGTCGAATGCGATCTTGCCACCGGTGTCAATGCCCAGAAGCTGGCGAACGGATTTGGGCAGCGTGATCTGCCCTTTCGAGGTCAACGTGGCGATTTCGTGGATGGCAGGCATGTGCGTTCTCCCGGATGTATTGATTGAATGGTAAGGAATAGTCCTTACGTGGTCAATCTTGGTTTTCTGCTGATCAAGCATAGGCGGGGAGGACGCTCAAAAACGCCGCAAGATGAGTTACACCACTTCCAGAGACACCAATAGCCTGCCCGACGAGAACTAAAGACTGTCAGGATCCCCAAAGAACATCTGAATCCTCGACCTCAGCCATTTCTCCCCCGGATCGTTATCCTGCGCCCCCGCCAGGCCATGTGCAGTTCGAAAGTACGTGTTTCCAGCGGCAATTCCTCGGCGCGCAGGCCGCCGGCGGCGGTGAGGATGTCGGCGGTGTAGTCCGGCACCGTGGCGACGATGTCCGTCCCGGTCAGCAGACTGCCGAGGCCGTTGAACTGCGGTACCGCCAGCACCACATGGCGCTGGCGCCCCAGCTTGGCCAGTTCCTCGTCGATGAAGCCGCTCAGGTCTCCGGCGAACGACACCAGGGCATGCGGCCGTTTGCAGAAGTCATCCAGGCTCAACGAGCCCGGTACGCTATCGGCCCGCAGCAACTTGGGCTTGCTGCGGCGCAGTACCTTGCGCTTGGCATTGGCCGGCAGGTCGTCGGTGTAGCTGACCCCCACCGAAATTTCCCCGGATGCGAGCAGCCCTGGCATAAGCAGGTAGTTGACCCGCCGTACCACCAGCACCACCCCCGGCGCTTCGGCGCGTATGCGCTTGAGCAGCGACGGCAGCAGGGCGAATTCGGCGTCGTCGGACAGGCCGATGCGGAACACCGAGGTGCTGGTGGCCGGGTCGAAATCGGCGGCGCGGCTGACGGCGGTTGAAATGGAGTCCAGCGCCGGGGAGAGCAGGGCGAAGATTTCCTGTGCCCGCGCCGAAGGCTCCATGCTGCGCCCGGTCCTGACGAACAGCGGGTCGTCGAACAGGGTGCGCAGGCGCGACAGCGCTGCACTGATCGCCGGTTGTCCGAGAAACAGTTTCTCCGCCGCGCGGGTGACGCTGCGTTCATGCATCAGGGTCTCGAAGACGATCAATAGATTGAGATCGACGCGGCGCAGGTCGTTTCGGTTCATCGGCTTCGCTTCAGTGGCGGGTAGGGCGGGGGTGCTTCCTGCGGGTAAAGGCTGTTACCCTGCGGCACAGATTATGGCTGCGTGCCAGTCTACGGCAAGCACCGTAGCATGAGCCCAATCGATGACAAGCATGTCGACTATTAATGACCACTGATGGTCTAACCGTGAAAGCCCCGATAGAGTTCAGGGCATTAGAGGTTCACTAGGCGAGGTTTGCGATGTCCCGCATGATCCGTTTCCACAAGTTCGGTCAGGCCGAGGTGCTCAAGATCGAGGAGCTGCCCGTGCCTGCGCCGGCTGCCGGGGAGGTGCAGATTCGCGTCCAGGCGATTGGCGTCAGTTGGTACGACGTGCTCTGGCGGCAGAACCTGGCACCGTCCCAGGCGCGCCTGCCGGTCGGTATCGGCCATGAAATGGCCGGTGTGGTGACGGCGGTGGGCGAGGGCGTCGACGACCTGGCCGTGGGCGACAAGGTCGCCAGTTTTCCGGCCACCAGCCCCAACGAGCATCCGGTCTACGGCGAGATCATCGTGCTGCCGCGCACGGCACTGACCCGCTACCCGGACATCCTCAGCCCGATCGAGGCCAGTGTGCACTACACGCCGTTGCTCATGGCGTACTTCGCCTATGTCGACCTGGCTCGCGCCAGGGCCGGGCAGACCGCGCTGATCACCGACGCCAGCCACTGCGCCGGGCCGTCGTTCGTGCAACTGGGCAAGGCCTTGGGCCTGAAGGTGATCGCCGCCACCCGCGAGGCCGACGAGCGCGAGCCCCTGCTCAAGCTGGGTGCCGACAAGGTGATCGTCACCGAGGAGCAGGACCTGCTCATGCAGATCAACAAGTACACCGACAACCGCGGTGTCGATATGGTCCTCGACGGTCTCGGCGGGCCGCAGATGTCGCTGCTCGGCGATGTCCTGGCGCCGCGCGGCAGCCTGGTGCTGTACGGCCTGCAGGGTGGCAACCAGACGCCATTCCCGGCCTGCGCCGCGTTCCAGAAGAACATCCAGTTCTTCGTCCACTGCATCAGCAACTTCACCGGCAAGCCGGAGCTGGGCATCACCCAGGACCAGGTCGCCCTGCACCGCGCGCTGCGGGATATCAACCAGTTCACCGCAGACCGCCAGTTGCTACCGCAGATCATCCAGGTCTATCCGTTCGAGCAGGTCGTGGAAGCCCACCGGCACATGGACGAATGCCCTTGCGGCGGACGTGTCGTGTTGCAATTGCCGGACGCCTGATACCTGCTGTTGTCACCCTCCCTGTCGTGCCCGAGCATCTGCTCGGGCTTTTTGTGAATATCGCTTTCTTAAATTTCAGAAATTTCCTATCAGTCTTATAGGGACTAAGGACATGGCTTGGGCTATGTTGTTCCTGTCGGAATGCAAGTACGGCAGTGTCCGTAGAATTACCTTTGGTTGTGCGCAAATCACCGTACACAACGTGACACGTACTTCTTCGCTACCAGAAGTTGTTCTGCCTTTTGTCTCAAGGAGCGAGATATGCCCGTTGAATTTGCCGGCCGGGCCGCAGCCCTGGCAGCGTTGCCCGCTATCGGCCGCAGGAAGGTTGCATCGCGACGCCCTACAACTTGCACATTGATTTTGTAGGAGCGTAGGAAGTTTCCTTCAATCGAGTTGCTGTGCCGTCCGGTAATACTTACGTTGAACTTCGCGTATGTACTTTTTCGGTTGGCCATCAAGTTTTTAATGGTTGCGAAAATTATCAGGGAAATGAATATGGGCGCGATTCACGACCAGGCCATGCAGTATGTCTATCAGCAAGTGTTGCAGCGGGTGCTGGAACGCATGACCCAGGGGCAGCGTGCCTCTTTGCAGCTGCTGATCCAGCGCTTGCTGGTAATTGCCGGCGGCCTGGAGTGCATCGGCGGGCTCAAGGTGATGCTGGTGCACACCGGCAGCCAGGACAGCACCCAGAGCCTGGCCTTTCTACGCGCAGCGCAACTGACCCTGGCGGCGCGCTCGCCAGGTACCTTCACCCTGCGTATCGCCACCGCGCGGCACAGTGATATGCCAACGGTGGTGCTGAGTAATATCGAACGCGCCTTCGCCGCGCTGGTGGTGCATGACGATCCACGGATCGAACTGCTGATGCTGGAGGATGGCCAGGTTCGTGCCTTCGATGCGCGCCAGCCGATCTGTCGCAGCCAACAGCAGGCCGACCGGCACGCGGTGCTGATGGCCGGGCACCTCACCGGTGGTGATGGGCGCATGGCCTTGGGCCACCGCCATTACCTGGACCTGGCCGACCTGCATCGTCTCGGCGCCGCCTGGAACGGTGGGGTGGATGTGCTGATCAGCGGCGCGCCGGGCCGCGAGCGCAAGCGCTTCATGGCCACTGCCCTGCGCATGATGCGTGCGGTCGGGGTGCCGCGGGTGCGGCCGGTCGAAGCCTTTCCCCGAGCGTTGTTCGAGGTGGTCGCGGGGATCCGCGACGAGTACCGCATGCCCCGGCCCCAGGACAGTACGGCCGAGGCCAAGGGGTTCGACACGCGCCAGCGCATGCCGCGCTTCATTGCCATCGACGACCTGACCTACGACCCGGCCTGCGGCCATGGCCGCCTGCTCGCCGAACTGTTGCGCTTCGAGCATGACCCATGGGCTTTCGGTTTCCCCCGTTGCGAAGTCGGCAATCCCCTGCTGCGGGTGCACCTGGCGGGGTTGCGCAGGGAGTTCATCGAGGACGGCAGTTACCAGGACAGCCTGGACCTGTACCTGCAGCGCAGCGAGGCGGGAATGCAGGACCAGGGGGTGCCAGCGGTCCTGCGCGAGGATCTGCTCGGACCCTGGCGAGAGGCTGAAGACCTGCAGCAGGTGCGCCGTCTGGCCGGGGACTTCGCCTCACAGGCCTGGGGTGTCAGCGAGGCGCAATGGGTATGCCTTCTGTTTGCGCCGATCGTCGAGCAAGGCCGGCGCCTGGAGGATTTCCTGCGTCGCTGCCACCCCGGCATGCTGGTTGCGCTGCCGTACCTGCACAAGGCCCTGCAAGGGCAGCCGGCCACCGATCCGGTGATGCAGTGGCTGACGGGAACCACCGGGTTGCCGATGGAGACATTGCGGGCGCTGTATCGCAGGTCGCCCCTGGTGGGTCCGGCAAGATAGAACACGCGACGCGGGTTAGCGTGACGTTCGGCCCAAGCCATGGCTCCAGGCGAACCGGTACACCTGATCCGGCGCCGCCGCCTCGCACTTGCGGTTATCCGCATCGCCGCCCACCACATACCAGCGTGCCCGCGAGGTATCGCCCAGCTTGCGTGCCTTGCCGACATCGAAGCAGCGCTGCAGCCCGGTCTCCGGCAGCAGGGCGAAGGTACCCGGATGCTGGCGCATCCAGAACAGCGCGTTCTCGGTGGTGGAGCGGGCAAAACCGAAATGCACGATCGGCTGCCGGGCGAACAGCCAGTGCCCCTCGCGCCACTGCACCAGCGCCAGTTCGGCGCCGCCGGTAACCTCGGCGGCTTCGGCCATAAGGGTCTCATGGGGATTGCGCCCTTCCTTGAAGGGTTCCACTACGCCGCGCAGGAACCACAGGCTGAACCACACCACGGTCAGGATGATGAACATCTTGCGCCACGTCGCGTGGCCCCGGAACCAGCGCCCCAGCAACCACGGCAACAACGGCGCAATCGCCAGCACCAGGCCGGGCAGGGCGGGGAAGATGTACAACTTGCGCTTGCCACTGCTCAGGCTGAAGAACAGCAACACCAGCGCGACCCAGCCAAGCAGTACCAGGAAGCGCCCGTCGTGCTTGCGCAGTTGCCGGCGCCACGCCGGTATCGTCCACGGCAGGACCAGGAGCAGCGGTAGCCAATACTTGGGAATCACGCTGCTGAAGAAGTACCAGAACGGCTCGCGATGGTCCCAGGCATTGGTGTAGCGGGCAGCGGTCTGGCGCAGAAGGATCTCATTGAGGTAGGCCAGTTCCGCCGCACCCCCACCATGGGCGATCGATGCCAGCAAGGGCAGCAGCCAGAACGCGCAGCCACCCAGCACGCAGACCAGCCCCAGTACCCAGCGCCAGCCCTGGCCGGGCATGAGCGCCACACCGGACCAGCGCCGATGCACAGCCCAGGCATAGGGCAGCAGCATCAACGCCGGAAGGAAGCCAACGCCCTTGCTGATGATGCCCAGGCCCATCGCCACGCAGCCCGCATGGAACCAGCCCCAGGCCGGCCCCAGCAACAGATGGCGGATCAGCCCGTAAAAGCCCAGGGCCACCCACAGGCAGAGAAAACTGTCGATTTGCCCGGTGCGCAGGATGCTGTAGCTCTGGTAGGTGGCGAGGAACAGCAGCGCGGCGATGCGTCCGACGCGGCGGTTCCACAGGCGCCGGCCAAGGTCGTAGAGCACTGCGGTGATAGTCGCCGCCGACAACAGCCCCGGCAGGTACAGAGCGACCTTGGGCAGCCCGCTCAGCACCGTGAACAACGCCACCGTCCACATGAACAGGGGCGGCTTGTCGCCATAGATCTCCCCGGCACGATGAGGGATGAACCAGTCGCCGTTCTGCAGCATTTCCAGGGCGACGCCCAGGAAGCGTTCTTCATCCACGTTCATCGGCTGGCGCCAGCCGATCCCGGCGCTAATCAGCAGCACGGCAAGGATGACCAGGGCCAGGCCTTCGTCCCTGGCGGTTGCGAACCTGGACATCGGCTAGGGCTCCTGCGGCTTGTCGCGCGCGATCAGTTGCAGGTTGCGCAGGTAGACCAGGAAACCGACGGACTGGCCGATGATGAACACCGGGTCTTCGCGGTAAATGGCATAGCTCAGCAGCAGGGCGCTGCCAAGCATGCTCAGGTACCAGAAACCCACCGGAATCACGCTGCGCCGCTTGAACTCGCTGTACAGCCATTGCAGGACGAAGCGGCCGGTGAACACGGTCTGGCCGGCGAAGCCGACGATCAGCCAAAGGGTTTCCCGGGTCATTCTGCGAGCTCCTGCGCCTGGGCATCGAGGCGCGTGCGGCGGATCAGCCACCAGACCCCCACCAGGTCGAGGATGCCGACCAGGGCGCGGTCGATATTGCCGTATTTGGAGGTGCCGGCCCGACGGTGCCGGTGGTTGACCGGATGCACCTGCATGCGTCCGTTATGGCGCAGGACCAGCGCCGGGATGTAGCGGTGCATATGGTCGAAGTAGGGCAGGCGCAGGAAGGCGGCGCGCTCGATCAGCTTAAGGCCGCAACCGGTGTCCGGGGTGGCGTCCTTGAGCAGGCGCCGGCGCAGGCCGTTGGCCAGGCGCGAGGCCCAGCGCTTGCTCGCGGTGTCTCGACGGTTGACCCGATGCCCGGCCACCAATTGCAGGCCAGGCGTTCTACGGGCCAGTTCGAGCATGCCGGGAATATCCGCCGGGTCGTTCTGGCCGTCGCCGTCCAGGGTCGCCAGCCATGCGCCTCGTGCGGCCTGGGCGGCGTGCCACAGCGAGGTGCTCTGACCGAGCGATCGATCATGGTGGAGAATGCGCAGTTGCTCGAAACCCTGGGCCTTGAGACGTTGCAGCACCGCCAGGGTCTGATCCTCGCTGCCGTCATCGACCACCAGCACCTCATAGCGCTCGTGACCCAGGGCGCTGCGGATCTCGGCAAGCAAGGGCGGCAGGTTTTCGGCTTCGTTTTTCGCCGGAATCAATACCGAAACGTCGATCATCGGGGTTACCTGAAGGCTTGGAGGGAAGGCTGGACGCGGTAGAAATCGCGGTACCAACCCACGAACCGGCCGACGCCGTGTTCGAGGGATATGCCGGGTGAGAAATCGATCCAGCGCGCCAGGGACGATACGTCGGCCCAGGTTTCCAGTACGTCGCCGGGCTGCAGCGGCAGGTAATTGCGCCGCGCCTGGAGGCCCAGGGCTTTCTCCAGGCAGTCGACGAACGCCAGCAGGCGCACCGGCTCTCCACGGCCGATATTGAACAACTGGCAGGGCGGGCTGCCGCTGGTGGCCAATGGCGGCTTGAGGCGCAGGCGCAGCAGGCTTTCGACGATATCGTCGATATAGGTGAAATCGCGGCCCATCAGGCCGTGGTTGTAAATATCGATGGGGCGGCCGGCGAGCATCGCCTCGGTGAACTTGAACAGCGCCATGTCCGGGCGCCCCCAGGGGCCGTAGACGGTGAAGAAGCGCAGGCCGGTCATGGGCAGGCCGTACAGATGGGCATAGCTGTGGGCCATCAGCTCGTTGGCGCGTTTGCTCGCGGCATACAGGGACACCGGTTGCTCCACCGGGTCCTCGACTGCGAACGGTAGCTTGGCGTTGGCACCGTACACCGAACTGCTGCTGGCGTAGACCAGATGACGCGGCGGGTGCTGGCGGCAGGCTTCGAGGATGTTGAGAAAGCCCACCAGGTTGGCCTGGGCGTAGATCCCTGGGTTGTCCAGCGAGTAGCGCACGCCGGCCTGGGCTGCCAGATGAAAGACCTCGCTGAAGTCGAAGGTGGCGAATAACGCCAGCAGCTCGGCCTGGTTGGCGATCTCCACCAGCCGGAAACGGAAGTTCGGCCATTGCGCCAGCTGCTGCAGGCGGGCGTGCTTGAGCTCGACGCTGTAGTACGCATTGAGGTTGTCGATGCCGACCACCTCCAGGCCTGCCTCGCACAAGCGCCGGGCCAGATGGAAACCGATGAAGCCGGCGGCGCCGGTGACGAGGACGGGCATGGTGTGGGACGGATCCTTGGAGGGCTGGCTGAAGGAAAATGGCAGCTATTTGTTTAAGCTTTGTTAACGAAGCTGTAATGGATGTGGCGTTTTTCATTGCGCCTGCTGGCCTCATCGCTGGCAAGCCAGCTCCCACAGGTCCTGTGTGCGCCGCTAACCCTGTGGTAGCTGAAAGGGCACCGAGTGGCTGCGGGTTGGCCTCGATCCGATCCACGGTGATTGTCAGCAGCTACTATCTGTATGTATAACCAGTGCCTGATTTCCCAGGTACTGCTCGCCCGTGATCGCCGATTCCCGCAACGACCCCTTCTACTACCTGCACAACTTCCGCCAGGTGCTGGACTGGCTGCACCTGCGCTATGCCGATGTGCTGGATGCCGAGGAGCGTGGCTTCATCGACGGGTTTCGCCTGTTGCCCAAGGCCAGCCAGGCGCTGCTGGTACGTATGGTGATGCGCAAGGGCCTGCTGTTTCGCGAACGGCGCCTGAGTTATGGGGAGATCGGCTCCACGGCGCAGGCCATGGCGCCGTTGCTGGAGCTGGGCTGGGTCGATAGCGAGGCCCCGCTGGCCCTGGAGGAGCTGTTCCAGCTCCTGCTCAAGGACGAGATCGCCCGTTGTTTCGCTGCCCATCTGAGCCGCCCGAACGCTGCCAAGCACGAGCTGTTCGAGCAACTGCGCGAAGGCTTCGCCGAGCCCCGGCCCCTGCGTGAGTGGTGGCCCGAAGCTCCCGATCCGGTCTATGCCCTGCGCCAGCAGGCGGTATGCGACCGCCTGCGCTTGCTGTTCTTCGGCAACCTATACCAGGACTGGTCGGAGTTCGTTCTCGCCGACCTCGGCGTGCTGCGCTACGAGCAGGTTCCCTTCAGTTCCGACTGCCGGGCCTTGCGCGGCCGTGACGATATCGAGCTGTGCCTGGCCCTGCATGCCTGCGCCGAGCAACTGGAAGGCGAGGTGGACGTCGATGCGCTGCTCGCCCGCCTCGACGGCATGAACACCGAAAACCCCTGGCTGCAACGGCGTCGGGCCAAGCTGCATTACCAGCTCGCCTACCTGTGCGAGCGCGCCGGCCATCTGGAGCGGGCGCTTTCGATCTATTCCGGGTGCGCCCATCCCCAGGCCCGCGAGCGGCATATCCGCGTGCTGGAAAACCGCGGCGAGTACCAATCGGCCTTCGACCTGGCGACCCAGGCTGCCGAGCGTCCCGGCAACGCCGCCGAAGCCCAGGCCCTGGGGCGCATCCTGCCGCGCCTGAAACGCAAGCTCGGTGGCCCGCCGCAGTCCCGGCGCAGGGCCCAGGCCATCAGCCGGCTCGACCTGATCCTGCCACCCGAGTGGTCCGCCCTCGGCGTCGAACAGGCGGTGCTGGTGCATTTCGAAACAGCCGACGCTCCGGTGCATTACGTCGAAAACACCCTGTTCAACAGCCTGTTCGGCCTGTTGTGCTGGCCGGCCATCTTCGCGCCGCTGCCGGGCGCCTTCTTCCACCCGTTCCAGAGCGGCCCGCAGGACCTGCACGACGCCGGCTTCCACCAGCGCCGCGCCGGGTTGTTCGCCGACTGCCTGGCGCAACTGGACGACGGCCGCTACCGCCAGGCCCTGCGTGACACCTACGCCGCCAAGCACGGCCTGCAATCGCCCTTCGTCCATTGGGAACTGCTAAGCCCGCAATTGCTCGACCTGGCAATCGACTGCCTGCCGCCGGAGCACCTGAAGCAATGCTTCCTGCGCCTGCTGGAAGACATCCAGGCCAACCGCGCCGGCATGCCCGACCTGATCCAGTTCTGGCCTGCGCAAAAACGCTACCGGATGATCGAAGTCAAGGGCCCCGGCGACCGCCTGCAGGACAACCAGTTGCGCTGGATCGAGTTCTGCACCCTTCACGGCCTGCCCGTGGATGTCTGCCATGTGCAATGGGCCGCGGCATGACCTACAAGGTCGCGGTGCGCACGCTTTGCGAATTCACGGCCAAGGTCGGTGATCTCGACCTGCGTTTCACCCCGTCGCCCACGGCCCAGGAGGGCATTGCCGGGCACAGGCGGGTGGTCTCGAGGCGGGGCGAGGGCTACGAGGCGGAAGTGGCACTGGAGGGCGTTTTCGGCGAACTGGAGGTACGCGGACGTGCCGACGGCTACATCCCGGCGCGCAACTGCCTGGAAGAGATCAAGACCCATCGCGGCGACCTCGCCAGCCAGCCGGACAACCACCGGCAACTGCACTGGGCGCAGGCGAAGATCTACGGCTGGCTGATGTGCCGGCAGCGTGGGCTGGAATCGATAAACCTGGCGCTGGTCTACCTGGACGTGGACAGCGACCAGGAAACCCGTTTCGAGACCAGTGCCAACGCCTCCGAACTGCGCGCGTTCTTCGACGAGCAGTGCGGCCGCTTCATGCAATGGGCCGAGGCGCAATCGCAGCGCCTGCTGCTGCGCGATGCCGGCCTGGGCGCCCTGGGTTTTCCCTGGCCGTCCTTTCGCAAGGGCCAGCGCGAACTGGCGGAAACCGTGTACAAGGCGGTCAGCACCGGCCGCTGCCTGATGGCCCAGGCCACCACCGGCATCGGCAAGACCCTCGGCACCCTGTTTCCGCTGCTCAAGGCCATGGCCAGGCAGCCACTGGACAAGATCTTCTTCCTTACCGCCAAGACCCCCGGCGTGGCCTGGCGCTCGATGCCCTGCGCCAGGTCATGGCGGCCAGCCCGGAACTGGCCCTGCGCAGCCTGGAACTGGTGGCACGGGACAAGGCCTGCGAATATCCCGGCACCGCCTGCCATGGCGAGGCCTGCCCGCTGGCCAGGGGCTTCTATGATCGCCTGCCGGCGGCCCGGGCCGCCGCGATGCAGGTGCCGCTGCTGGACAAGGCGCAGGTCCGCGAACTGGCCCTGGCCCATCAGGTCTGCCCCTATTACCTGGCCCAGGAACTGGCGCGCTGGGTCGATGTGCTGGTGGCCGACTACAACTACTACTTCGACCAGAATGCCTTGCTCTACGGCCTGGCGCAGACCGATCAATGGCGTGTGGCCGTCGCTGTGGACGAGGCGCACAACCTGGTGGAGCGGGCCCGGCAGATGTACAGCGCCAGTCTCGACCAGTTTCACTTGCAGGCCCTGCGCCGCGATCCACCGGCGGGCCTGGGGAGTGCCTTGCAGGGGCTGAACCGCGAGTGGAACCGCCTGTACAAGGACCAGGTCGCCCCCTACCAGGCCGGCGAGCAATTGCCGGCTGCCTTTATCAAGGCGCTGTTGCGCGTGGTCGGGCTGGTCCAGGAACTGATGAACCGCACCCCGCAGGCGGTGGACCCGGCGCTGTTGCAGTTCTTTTTCCAGGCCTTGCAGTTCGTGCGCCTGAGCGAGGTGTTCGACCAGCATTTCCTGTTCGATATCAGCGTGCGCGGGGCAGGGCGCAAGCGCCTGGCGACCCTGTGCCTGCGCAACGTGGTCCCGGCCCCGCTGGTCGGCCCGCGGATGGGGGCGGCCCGCAGCGTCACGCTGTTCTCCGCGACCCTCAACCCCCGGCATTTCTACGCCGACCTGCTGGGCATGCCCGCCGACACCGCCTGGCTGGAGGTGCAGTCACCGTTCGTGGCCGAGCAGTTGCAGGTGCGCATCGTCAGCCAGGTGTCGACCCGCTACCAGCACCGCCAGGCCTCGCTGGCGCCCATCGTCGAATTGATCGCCGGGCAATACCGCGAGCAGCCGGGCAATTACCTGGCGTTCTTCAGCAGCTTCGATTATCTGCAACAGGTGTCCGGCCTGCTGGCCGAGCGTCACCCGGGCATCGTGCAATGGGCACAGTCTTCGGGGATGGACGAAGCGCAACGCCAGGGCTTTCTCGAGCGCTTCGTCGAAAACGGGCAGGGCGTCGGTTTTGCCGTGCTGGGCGGCGCCTTCGCCGAAGGCGTGGACCTGCCCGGTACGCGCCTGATCGGCGCCTTCATCGCCACCCTGGGCCTGCCCCAGGTCAACCCGGTCAACGAACAGCTCAAGCAGCGCATGGGCGCACTGTTCAGTTCCGGGTTCGACTACACCTACCTCTACCCGGGGGTGCGCAAGGTGATCCAGGCAGCGGGCCGGGTGATCCGCGGCACCGAGGACCGCGGCATGGTCATGCTGATCGACGACCGCTTCGCCGAAGCGCGTATACGCCGCATGTTCCCGACCTGGTGGGCACCGCAGGACAATTAGCCGGGGCGTGGGAATCTTCGCCATCGCCAGACAGTCGAAGTGCCAGTAAACTCCCGTTTTTTCACCACCCTGATTTCCATTCTTGAGGTTTTGCATGAAGCTCAGTCCTCTGGCGGGCAAACCGGCCCCGGCCTCCATCCTGGTCGATATTCCGCGCCTGCTGACCGCCTACTACACCGGCCAGCCCGACGCCGCCGTGGCCACCCAGCGTGTCGCCTTCGGTACCTCCGGCCATCGCGGCAGTTCCCTGGACCTGAGTTTCAACGAGCATCATGTCCTTGCCATTAGTCAGGCCATCTGCCTGTACCGCCGGGCCCAGGGCATCGACGGGCCGCTGTTCATCGGCGCCGACACCCACGCCCTGTCGACCCCGGCGCTGGCCAGCGCTCTGGAAGTGCTGGCGGCCAACGGCGTCGAGGTGATGCTGTCGAAGGACGACGAATACACCCCGACCCCGGCGGTGTCCCACGCCATTCTCTGCTACAACCGTGGCCGCACCTCGGGCCTGGCCGACGGCATCGTCATCACGCCTTCGCACAACCCACCGCAAAGCGGTGGCTTCAAGTACAACCCGCCCAATGGCGGCCCGGCCGACAGCCACGTGACCAAGTGGATCGAGGCCAAGGCCAACGAACTGCTGGCCGAGGGCCTCAAGGGCGTCAAGCGCATGCCGTACGAGCAGGCGCTGAAGGCTTCCACCACCCATCGGCACGACTACGTCGGCACCTATGTCGCCGACCTGGTCAACGTCATCGACTTCGACGCCATCCGTGGCGCCAACCTGCGCCTTGGCGTGGACCCGCTGGGCGGCGCCGGGGTGCGCTACTGGTCGGCGATTGCCGAGCACTACAAGCTGAACCTGGAAGTGGTCAACCGCGAGGTCGATCCGACCTTCCGCTTCATGTCCGTGGACTGGGACGGGCAGATCCGCATGGACCCATCGTCGCCCTATGCCATGCAAGGCCTGATCGGCCTGCGCGAGCGCTTCGACGTGGCCTTCGCCTGTGACCCGGACCATGACCGCCACGGCATCGTCACCCCGTCCGGACTGCTGGCACCGAACAACTACCTGGCGGTGGCCATCGACTACCTGTTCCAGAACCGTCCGCAGTGGCGTGCCGACGCGGCAGTGGGCAAGACCGTGGTCAGCAGCGGCCTGATCGACCGCGTCACCGCGCGTCTGGGCCGTCGCCTGTATGAAGTACCGGTAGGCTTCAAGTTCTTCGCCGACGGCCTGTTCGACGGTTCCCTCGGCTTTGGTGGCGAGGAGAGCGCCGGCGCGTCCTTCCTGCGCCTGGATGGCAGCGTCTGGGCCACCGACAAGGACGGCCTGATCCCGGCCCTGCTGGCGGCCGAAATGACCGCCCGCACCGGTCGCAACCCGGCCCAGGCCTATGCCGCGCTGACCGCCGAACTGGGCGAGCCGTTCGCCACCCGCGTCGAGGCCAAGGCCAATCCGCAGCAGAAGGCGCTGCTGAGCAAGCTGGCGCCGGAGCAGGTGAAATCCACCGAACTGGCCGGCGAGCCGATCCAGCAGATCCTCAGCCATGCCCCGGGTAACGACCAGGCCATCGGTGGCCTGAAGGTCATGACCGCCAACGGCTGGTTCGCCGCACGGCCGTCGGGCACCGAGGACATCTACAAGATCTACGCCGAGAGCTTTATCGACGATGCGCATCTGCAGCGTCTGGTGGGCGAGGCGCAGGAACTGGTGGACAAGGCCATCGCCTGATGGCTTGAGTCCCCTATCGCTGGCAAGCCAGCTCCCACAGGGTCCGCGGTGCACGCGGTCCTTGTGGGAGCAGCTTGCCAGCGATGAGGCCCTCAGGAACGATATGTATCCTGGGACTGCCCCGGGTCGATGCTTGCCAGCCGGCGCAATTGCGGCAACAACTCCGCACCCAGATGAATCGCTTCCTCCAGATGGGGAAACCCGGAAAGAATGAAGCAGTCGATCCCCAACTGGTAATACTCCTCGATCCGCTCCACTACCTGCTGATAGCTCCCCACCAGTGCCGTCCCGGCACCACCGCGCACCAGGCCGACCCCGGCCCAGAGATTGGCCGATACCTCCAGCTCCCGCGCCTGACGCCCACGCCCCTTGACCAGCCCGCTCTGCCGCGATTGCCCCACCGACTCATAACTGGCCAGTTGCGATTGCGCACGTTCGATGGCGTCCTTGGGAATTTCGTCCAGCAACCGCTGTACATGGCTCCAGGCCGCATCATCGGTGGCGGCGGCGAACACATGCACGCGCAAACCGAAGCGCAAGGTCCGCCCGTGAACCGCCGCCAGTTCGCGCATGCGCTGGATCCGCTCGGCGATCATCACCGGTGGTTCGCACCACATCAGGCAGGTCTGGGCATGGGCCGCACCGACCTGCTCGGCGGCGCTGGAGGCCCCGCCGAAGTAGATCGCCGGCATCTGCGCCCGCGGGTCGATCGGCGTTTCCCCTGCGCAGCGGTAGTAGCGCCCATGATGAGGCTGGCGCCGCCCCGACCAGACCGCCTGGAAGGCCTGGAGAAATTCCCCGGTGCGCGCGTAGCGTTCGTCATGCTCCAGGTAGTCCCCTAGCGAGCGCTGTTCGAAACGGCTGGAGCCGCTGACCACGTGGAGGTCCAGGCGGTTGTCGCTGAGCAGTTGCAAGGTCGCCGCGCGATGGGCGCTCCAGGCCGGCAGTTCGAGGCCGGGACGCAAGGTGAGGAGAAAACGCAGGCGCCGGACTTCCTGGGCCAGCACCGCGGTGATCAGCCAAGGGTCCTCGAAGCCGCTGGCTGTGGGCACCATGATGCCGTCGAAACCCGACAGTTCGGCGGCCCGCACGATCTGCCGCAGGTAGTCGAGGTTCGGCTCGCGCTCGCCTTGCTGGAACAGGCCGACCTTGGGCAGGCCGCTGCTGGTCAGGTGATGGCCGTCGCCATTGGTGGGCAGGAACCAGTTCAGTTCCAGGGGTTTGCGACGTTCACCGCTCATGACGCTGGCGCTCCTTGCGCAGGCCCTGCTCCCGGAGCAGGGGCAATATCCGTTCGCCGAAACGCAGGACTTCGGCCACCGCCGGCTGGTCCTGGATGACGATATGTTCGATGCCCAGGCCGTGCAGCTCGCCGAGGCGCGTGGCGATCTGCTGGGCGTTGCCCACAAGGTACAGTGGCTGGCCGGGGCCGGGTTGCAACAGGTTGGGATGCACCTCCAACTGGCGGTCACGGGCCAGGCGCCGCACCGCTGCGCTGGCCGGGGGCTCGGCAGGGGCCGGGAAGCGCTGTGCGGCAACTTCCCAGGCCAGTTCCTCGGTGGCGCCGAGAATCAGGCCGAAACTGCAAACGAAGCCCGTTCGCCCTTGCAGGCGGAGGATTTCCTGCTCCAGCCAGGCCGGTGGCGCCGACCGTAGCAGGCACAGGTCGGCGTGGCTGGCGATCAGGCGGGCATCATGGCTGTCGTCGAGGATCAGGGGCGGGGCGGGCAGGGGGCGGCGGGCGAAGCCGGCGTTTTCCAGTTGGAAGTAGCGGCCGCTGAAGTTGAAGCCACTGTCCCCGCCCCGAAGCAGGCGCTGGAGGATCTCCAGGTACTCGCCGATACGCTCGTTGCGCTGGTCGCGGTTGAGCCATTCGCCGAACGCCTGGCGCAGGCTGTCACGGTCGCCATCGGGCAGGTGCAGGCGGACGCGGTTGGCACTGATCGATTGCAGGCTTTGCAGGGTGCTGGCCAGTGCGGCGGGCAGCACCACCTCTGGCGGTACGCTGACATTCAGGTGCAGGTGGCGGGTGTGGGCACACAGTGCGGCAGCCACTCCGAGGCTGTCGGCACAAGGTGCGCCGCCGGGGATCCACAGGCCATCGAGTCCGGCGTATTCCACTGCCTGGGCCAACTGGATCCACTGGCCCGGCGTGGGTGTCGGGGTGCACAGCGGCAGTTGCCAGCTGAATTCAAGGGCCATGCACAGGCTCCGCAGCAAGAGAGAACAGGGGAAGTGCCATCATCTCACCGCTGCCCCCGGCTGGACAGGCCGCGGCTGCCAGCCGAGGGCCGGGGCGATGGTCTCGGCGACGATGCGCAGGCGGCGCAGGACCTGCTCCTGGCTGGAGCTCTCGGCCTGGACCACCACGATCAGATAGTCTGCGTAGGGTAGCACCGAGGGATCCTCGCGCAGGCCACGGATCACCTCGTCGGGATGGCCGTGATGAACATTGAGCAGGCGCAGGTGTTCTTCCAGGTCGATAGCCTGTTCGATCAGGCCCTCCCGCTGCAGCCGCGGTACATGGCGCTCGATATCCACCGCCAGCTCGGCCTGGGCGCTGGCGCGGTCGGCGGCGGGGAAGACCGCGCGAACCACGCCGATCCGCGGGGGCTCCGTCGGGTGGTCCCAGGCCTTGAGATAGGCCTCGGCCAGGGGCTTCTGCACCGTCAGTGGATCATGGGTCGCGGTGCCGAGGAGAAATCCGTTGCCCTGGCTGGCGGTATAGCGCGCGCCGTCCAGGCTGCCGTGGGAATGCCAGAGCCGACGGGCCAGGCCGGGGGCGGGCGGTTGCAGGGTCAGAGCGCTGCCGGGGAACAGCGCGTCACCGTTGAGCAGCCCCTGCAGGCGTTGCTGGTCCTCGATGAAGCGTTGCTGGCGTTGCCCGGCGTCCCGTGCGAACGCTGAAAAACCGTCCAGGTTGGCACCGCCGCTGCCCAGGCCCAGTTGCACCCGGCCGCCGCTGAGCTGGTCGAGCACGCTGGCATCCTCGGCCAGGCGTACCGGGTCCTCGAAGGGCAGCACGGTCACCGCCGTACCCAGCTCGATATGCCGGGTGCGCTCGGCCACGGCGGCCAGGGCCAGCAACGGCGAGGGCAGGCGGCCGAAGCCGTTGCTCAGGTGGTGCTGGGCAATCCAGCCGCCATCGAAGCCCAGGGTTTCGGCGACTTCGAACTGCTCCAGCAGGTCACGGTAGGTCTGTTGCGCATCTTCGCCGAAGGCATGGGTGAGAAAGCCCAGCTTGAACGGCGGGCGGGACGTGGTAGTGCTCATGACAGGGAAAACTCCTTGGCGGTTCTGGCCACGGCGGGGCGCCAGCCCAGGGCCGGGGCCACCTCTTCGGCGATGATCTGCAGCGCGCGGATGGCGTCGCCCAGCGGCGTGCTGGCGCTCTGCACCTGGACGATCAGGTGATCGTGGCGGCCCAGCTGCGGGCCGCTGCCCAGGCCCTCGACGATCGCTGCGGGCGCGCCGTGAAGCACGCCGAGGCGTTGCAGGATGTCGTCGAAGTCGCCGTCCAGCGGCCCCTGGTAGACACCGATGCTTTTCTGCCGTGCGAGGTAGCGCTGGATGTCTTCGCGCAAGCCCGGGGTGTGGGCCAGCGGAAACACGCCCTGGACCCGGGCGATGCGCGCCGGGGTGCCGTTGTCGCCGGTCCAGGCGTCGCGGTAGCGCTGGACCAGCTCGACGCCGGCCTGGGCCGGCAGGTGCGGGTTGGGGGCCATGATCAGGCCGTTGCCGCGGGCCGCCACCAGCTCCACCCGCGAGGTGGCTTCCCAGAGGCGCCCGCCCAGGCCCGGGACCTGTGGTTGCAGACGCAGCCCGTCATGATTCAGGGGGCCGTTGCCAAGGGCGGTCTGCAGCCGTTGCAGGTTGTTCTCGTAGTCGCGATGGCGCTGTTCGTGGGCAAGGCCGAAGGCGTTGAAGGTGTCCGGGTCGAAACCCGCCCCCAGCCCCAGTTCCAGGCGCCCGTTGCTCAGCAGGTCGAGCACCGCGGCGTCTTCCGCCAGACGCAGGGCCGGCTCCTGGGGCAGGACGATGATCCCGGTGCCCAGGCCGATGCGCCGGGTACGCTGGGCAATCGCCGAGAGCAATACCAGCGGCGAAGGCAGGCGGCCCTGCTCGCTGGCGAAGTGGTGCTGGGCCACCCAGCCGCTGTCGAAGCCCAGTGCCTCGGCGGCTTCGAACAGTTCCAGGGTTTCCCGGTAGACCCGGGGGTTGTACTCGGTCCGGTACACCCGGCTGAGAAAGCCGAGGGAGAATCCGCCACTCATGGTCGTGTGTCCTCGCTGATCAGGGGCAGGGCGGCCAGGGCACGGGCGGCGCCGGCCTGGTCGCTGGATTGCAACTGGCCGTTGAACGGGCTGATGGTCAGGTAACCCCTGGCCAGCCACACCGCTTCGTCGTCCTGCTGCGCCGGGGTCGCCGGGGCGCTGCGCTGGAAGCTGATGCCCGGCTTGCCGGCCTGGGCCGGGAACAGCGGACCGAGGTCGTCGGTGTACAGGGTGTCGAAGCCGACGTAGCTGCCGATGCGGGTCAGGCGCACGCCCTTGAGCGCGGTGTTGTCGGCTGGGAAGTTGATGTTCAGGCCGAGGCCGGCCGGCAACAGCCTGCCATCGGGCTGGCGATGCCGGTCGAGGGCTTCCACCAGCGTCAGCACCTGACGGGCGATGCGTTGCGGGTCCTTGTCCTTGAGGTCGGTACTCACCGCCAGGGTCGGATAGCCGGCGCGCACGGCGAAGCCGGCGGCATTGAAGGTGCCCGATGCGCTGTTGATGGCGCCGACGTTGTTGCCGGGGTTGGGCCCTACGATCACCAGGTCCGGGTTCGGCTGGATCTTCTTGAGGCCCATCAACAGCGCCATGACTGGTGTACCGCTGATCTCGATCTGCACCGCCTGGCCGGCGCAGGCCGGGCTGCTGCACACGCCGCTTTCATGGGTGCTGATGTAGTAGCTGTCGGGGTAGGCCGGATCGCTGTCCCGTCCCACCCGGACTTCGCGGCCGTAGAGGAAGGCGCCGCCCCGCGCACTCTGTTCGCTTTGTGGCGCGGCGATCCTCACCTCGTGCCCGGCTGCCTTAAGGGTGGTGTAGAGCGCGCGGATGTTCGGATGCTGGTAGCCGTCGTCGTTGCTCAGCAGGATATTCAGGGCAAACGCCGGGGCTGCGGCCAGGCAGCCCAGGGTCAGGAGCAGGCCGGGCAATGTCTTCATGCGCGGGCCTCCTGCCTGGCGCTGAAGCGGTTGGCCGGACGCGGCAGGCCGAGGTTCTCGCGCAGGGTGCGGCCCTCGTACTCGTGGCGGAACAGCCCACGCGCCTGCAGCAGGGGGATCACCCGGTCGACGAAGGTGTCGATGGAACCGGGGAAATACGGGAAGAACACATTGAACCCGTCGCAGGCACGTCCCTGGAACCAGGCCTCGAAGGTGTCGGCGATGTCCTCCGGCGTACCGATCACCGGATTGCCCCCGGCCAGGCGCAGGTACAGCTGGCGGATACTCAGGTTGTCGCGTCGGGCCACTTCCAGCACCTGGTCGCGACGGCTGCCACGCTGTCCCACCGGGGTGTCCGGCAACGGGCCGTCGAGGTCGTGGCCGGACAGGTCGATATCCTCGCCCAGGGTGTCGGCCAGCAGACGCAGGCCCAATACCGGGTCGATCAGCGCCTGGAATTCGTCGAACAGGGCCTGGGCCTGCTCGCGGGTCTCGCCGATGAAGGGGGTAACGCCGGGGAGGATCTTGATATGGTCCGGGTCGCGACCGAGGGCGGCGGCGCGCTGCTTGATGTCCTGGTAGAAGGCCTGTGCCGCCGGCAGTTCGTGGTGCGAGGCGAAGATCACTTCGGCGACCCGTGCCGCCAGGGCCTTGCCCGGCTCCGAGGCACCGGCCTGGACCAGCACCGGATGGCCCTGGGGCGGTCGGGCCACGTTCAGCGGGCCGCGCACGGCGAAGTGCTTGCCGCGGTGGTTCAGGGTATGCAGCTTGTCCGGGTCGAAGTACTGGCCGCTGGCCTTGTCCCGCGGGAAGGCATCGTCGTCCCAGCTGTCCCACAGGCCCTTGACCACATCGTGGAACTCCTCGGCGCGCTGGTAGCGGTCGGCGTGCTCGATATGGCTTTCGCGACCGAAGTTCCAGGCTTCGTCGGAAACCACCGAGGTCACCAGGTTCCATGCCGCACGGCCCTTGGACAGGTGATCGAGGGAAGCGAACTTGCGGGCGATATGGTACGGCTCGTTATAGCTGGTGGTGGCGGTGGCGATCAGGCCGATGTGCTCGGTGACCGCCGCCAGCGCGGCCATCAGGGTCAGCGGCTCGAAATGCTCGCCGCGGGCGGTACGGCTCAGGGCGTCGAGGTGATGGCCCCAGAGGGCGACCACATCGGCGACGAACAGCGCGTCGAAGCGACCGCGCTCGGCACTGCGGGCTATGGCCTTGAAGTGCTCGAAGTCCAGGCTGGCATCGGCCTGGGCCAGGGGGTGGCGCCAGGCGGCGACATGGTGACCGCTGTTGGCGAGAAACGCCCCCAGCTTGAGTTGATCGGTGCGACGGGTCATGGAAAGGGCTCCCGTAGGTCAGGCGAAAGCCCTGCCAGCCACGCGGCTGGCAGGGCCGCGGGTCAGAAGTTGTAGCTCAAGCCGGTGTACCAGTAGCCGCCGGTGGTGCCGTAGGGCGAGAAGTTGCCATAAGGAAAGCCGCCCGAGCTGCTCGCCAGGTGGGTGCGTTCCGGGTACTTGTTGAACAGGTTGTTGGCCCCGGCGGTGAGGGTCAGGTCCTTGGTCAAGTGGTAGTCCAGGTTGAGGTCGGTGATCCAGGCCGGGGAGAAGGTGCGGTCGTAGGTCTCCAGGGTGCCGTACTGGGTGTACTCGCCGTAGCGGGTCAGGTTCAGGCTCAGCTCAAGTTGCTGGAACGACCAGGTAGCACCGAGCAGCAGCTTGGATTCCGGCAGGCCGTGCTTGAGGTTGCCTTGGCGCTGGCGGTCGTAGCCGCCGGTCGGGCCGAGGGCTTGCCGGGCCACGGAGGAGGCGTGGATATCGTCGATCTCGGTGGTGTTCCAGTTGAAGCCCAGGTTGTAGCGCACGCCGCCCCAGGCGCCGAGGTCCTGGCGATAGTCGCCGACCAGGTCGATGCCGCGGGTGGTGGTGTCCAGGGCGTTGGTGAAGTAGGTCACCGACTGGTTGGTGGCCAGGCCAGCGGCAGCGAGGATCGCATCGATCTGCGGGGTGCCGCCGAGGTAGCCGGTTTGGGCGATGCGGTCCTTGATCTTGATCTGGTACGCGTCGAGGGTGATCGAAGTGTTGTCGCTCGGTTGCAGGGTCAGGCCGAGGCTGACGTTGGTGGATTTCTCCGGCTTCAGCGTGGTGGCGCCAAGGGCCTTGGCCACGGCTGAATCCACCGCGACGTTGCGGTAGTCGATCAGGTTGCCGTTGACGTTGCTCTGGGACGTCGAGCTATAGATCTGCTGGGCGAGGGACGGCGCGCGGAAGCCGGTGCTGAAGGTCCCGCGCACGGCGAGGATCGGGGTCAGCTGGTAGCGGGTCGAGAACTTGCCGTTGCTGGTGGTACCGGAGCCATCGTTGTAGTCCTCGTAGCGCCCGGCCAGGTCCACATGCCACTTCTCGGTGAGGTCCTGGCCGATTTCCGCGTAGGCGCCGAGGCTGGTGCGGCCTTTTTCCGCGGCATCGGCCGGTGTGGTGCCGGCGCCGGAAATGGTCCCCGGGGCGATCGGGTTGCCACTGGCCCCGGTAGTGAAGGGGCCGCTGGCATAGGAGGCATAATCGCCCTTGCCGATCTTGTAGTTCTCGTAGCGCTGCTCCAGGCCCCAGGAAACCTGGGTAGGCCTGGCCAGGCCAAGGTCGAAGGCGCGGGTCAGGTCGAGGTTGTTGGTCCACTGGCTGAAGGTCTTCACCCCGGTGTCCACCGAGGTGGGCGAGCTGGCGCCATAGCTGAGGTTGTAGGTGTGGCGCAGGGTCGCCTCGGCGTGATCCTGGCCGTAGGTGGTAGAGAGGTCGTAGTCCCAGCCCAGCGCCGTACCCTTGCCACCGAAGGCGACCTGGAAGTCGTTTTCGATAAAGCGCAGGGTGTCTTCCACGCCTTCCGGGAAGGGCGTGGCGATGCCGTCGAAGCTGGCCGGCTGGTGGAAGGCCAGGGGTTTTTCGGAATTGCGCCGGGTGTAGGTGGAGAAGGAATACAGGCTCAGGCTGTCGTTGACCGGCAGTTCGGCGTTGTAGCCGAGGCTGAAGTTGCGTGCTTCCGGAAGGCCGGTGCCGTAGTAGGTGTGCTGCAGGCTGGTGTTGCCGGCGCTGTCGGTGTAGGGCGCCTTGTCGGAGCGGTCGGAGACCTTCTGCTGCTTGACGTCCAGGGCCAGGTTGATGAACCCGTCGTTGGGCAGGGCCAGGCCGACGTTGCCGGTTTGGCGGTTGGTCTCGCCGTCACCGTTTTCGTAGTTCTGCCCGTAGGTGGTGGAGACACTGCCGCCGTGGTCGGTCTGCTTGAGCACGATGTTCACCACGCCACCGATGGCGTCGGAGCCGTACTGGGCCGAGGCGCCGTCGCGCAGGACTTCGACATGGTCCACCAGGGCGGTGGGGATCATGTCCAGGTCTACCGGCTGCGAGCCGGAGTTGAGGTAGGTGCCGTTGTTGAGCAGGGCGCTGTTGTGCCGACGCTTGCCATTGACCAGCACCAGCACCTGGTCGCCGTTGAGGCCGCGCAGGCTGATGGGGCGAACCACCGAGGTCGAGCCGAAGCCGGACGAGGCCGGCTGGTTGAGGGAGGGCAGCACGCGACTCAGGGCCCGGGTCAGGTCGCCCTGGCCGGTAGCGAGCAGTTGTTTCGACGAGATCACATCGACTGGCGCCGGGCTTTCCGCCAGGGTCCTGGCTTGGCCGCGGTTGCCGATGACCACCACGGTGTCCAGCGGGTTGTCGGCGGCCAGCACCGGTAGCGCTTCGGCCAGGGCGAGGAACAGCAGGCTGTAGGCGAAGGCTTTGCGAGGGGGCCGCAAGGCCGTGCGGATCGAGGAACGCATAGGGAGCTTACTCCGGAAAGGTCGGTAGAAGGTCGGCTTGTTGGGGCAAGCTCTGGTGGAGGGGGCTGAGCAAGGCCTGTGCCAGGCGTGAAAAGTCTTTTAAAACAGTGGGTTGGAGATTGGTGGTGCAGTTGGCTGGTGTTTTTTCAGCGATACCGGGGGCAGGCTGCTGGTTTTTCTACAGTCGGGACGGCGGTGGCCCTGCCGCTCCAATCGCTGGCAAGTCAACGCTGCGGACCCTGTGGGAGCTGGCTTGCCAGCGATAAAGCCCTGAAAACCAACATCAATCGTCGGCCTGGCACATCACTTGCTGACCACCCCGTACCACGACCTATCAGGATTACCCGCATGCCGCTCCCCGGTCCCCGCAACGCCCTTACCGATATTCCCGGCCTGACTGTCGGCCATGCCACCGATCCTCGGGTCGATACTGGCGTCACGGTGATCCGCGCCGCCCGCGTTTGCACCGCCAGCGTCGATATCCGCGGCGGCGGGCCCGGTGGGCGCGAGTCGTCGGCGCTGGAGCCGGAGAACATGGTCGGCCAGTTGCATGCCCTGGTCTTTGCCGGTGGTTCGGTATTCGGCCTGGGCGCTGCCGATGCGGTGGCGGCGGCCCTGTCCGCCGAGGGCGTCGGCTTGCACCTGAAGGCCGGTGCCCCGGCGATCCCCATCGTGCCCTCGGCCGTGCTGCATGACCTGGCCAACGGTGGCGATAAGCAATGGGGCCTGGAGCCGCCGTACCGGCGCCTGGGCTTCGAGGCCCTGGCCAATGCCGGCACGGAAATCACCCAGGGCGCGGTCGGTGCCGGACGCGGGGCCATGGCCGGGGTGCTCAAGGGCGGGCTGGGCACGGCCTCGCTGGACCTTGGCGACGGCCTGCTGGTCGCCGCGCTGGTAGTGGCCAATCCCATTGGCTCGGTGTACATGCCCGATGGCCGCACGTTCTGGGCCTGGCCTTGGGAGATTGCCGGGGAATTCGGTGGGGTGCGGCCGGCCGGCGACCAGGATTGCAGCGACCCGATCCCCGAGCTGTCGCGCCTGGACTCGATGGGGCGCTTGCAGGCCGGTGCCAATACCACCCTGGTAGTGGTTGCGAGCACCGCACAATTGAGCACCGCCGAGTGCAAGCGCGTGGCGATCATGGCCCAGGACGGCATTGCCCGGGCGGTGCGGCCGGCGCATCTGCCCTTCGATGGCGATACGGTGTTCGCCTTGGCCACCGGGGCCGTGGAACTGGGTAGTGGCGCCCGGCGCCAGGTCAGCATCGGCAGCATCGGTTCCGCTGCCGCCGATTGCGTGGCCCGGGCTATCGCCCGGGTGTGCACGCTGCGCGCGGTTGAGCAGCACCTGTTCGACCCGCTGCCGGGCCTGCTGTGCCAGCACCGGCAGGCTCAGCTCGGCATACACCCGTTGCAGATGGCGGTTGCTCGGCACGTCCAGGCCATCATAGCGACGGCGCAGTTCCAGCAACTGCTGGGCGACCGCCCAATCCCCGCTGCGTAGCCGCGCATCCAGTTCGATCTGGGCGAACAGGTCGCGCTGGGCGTGGCTGCCGCCGATCTCGTTCAGGCGCGGCAGGCTGCCGGCAAGCAGGCGTGCAGCGCGCGCGTGATCGCCGCGGGCATGGGCCAGCAGGCCTTCGGCCAGTGGCAGGGTGACCTCGGCCCAGACGGCGCGACTGAAGTCCGGGGCCTGGCGGCTGCGTTCGACCAGGGCGGCGAACAGCAGGTCCGCTTCGAGCTTGTCGGCACGCGCCAGGCCGTACAGGTATTGCAGGCTGAGGAACGGCTGCACGGTGTCGCCCCGGCGCAGTTGCAGATAGGGCGCCAGCGCCTGCCAGCGCGCTCCGACGTCGATTCCGGCGATCTCCAGGCGGGCCAGCAGCGAGACCGCACCGACCTGGTCCTGGGAATACTCTGGCAGGATCCCCCACACGTGCCGGTCGTAGATCTCCAGCACCCGCGCCTCGTCGCCGCGGGCCAGGTGGAACAGCGCCAGGTGCCACCAGTTGTGGGTGTACATGAAGGAGTTCAGGCCTTCCCAGTGCCCGCTGACCTCCTGCAGGAAGGCGATGCCTTCCTCGATCCGGCCTGCGGTGAGCATCACGTGGGCCAGGGCGTGCTGGGCCCAGGGCTCGTCGGCCTGGATCGCCAGGGCTTGGCGCGCGCTGGCTTCGGCCTCTTCCAGCAGGTGGCATTGCTCGTAGGCGAAGGCCAGCATGGCGTGGCTCTGGGCAATCTCCGGGGCCGCGGCGACGGCCTTGAGGGCGATGCGCAGCAAGGCCGGCCAGTTGCCGCGGTTGAATTCGATGTACTGGGTCAGCTTGGCGGCGAACAGGTCGCGGGGATAGGTGTCGAGAAGCTGCTTGCCCAGGCCCAGGACCCGGTCCAGGTCATCGTCGATCCAGGCGTCCAGCAAAGCCAGGTAGAGCGCGGCCCGGGGGTGGGGCGTGGCGACCGCAGCGGCGCGCTGCCGGTATTTCCCGGCCAGCAGCGGGCCTTCGGGAGATTCGCTGAACATCAGCAGGATCCCGGCCAGGGCGTTGCTCAGTGCAGATTGCGGATGGCGATCGGCGGTGGGCAGGATGGCTTCGGCGCGAGGATGGTAGCCGATGAAACCGCCGATGAAGTCGTCCAGTCCCTGGCGAGCATGCTGGTCGTCGGTGTCGAGGGGGTTGCCTAGGTAGTCGTGGGGCATGGGAGCAGTCCGCTAAAAGGTCGAATGAGCACAGGGGCGTGGCGTTGACCAATGCAGGGCAAACCCTGTGCCAGCGTCGTGCGGCCCCTGAAACCGGGCCATGGCCTCGATCGCGCTGCTGCTTTTTCCACATTCCCGTCAGCGGTCTGCGGCTTTTTCACCAGCCAGGGCCTTTGTTCCTGTGCTTGGCCCCCGTATCCACGGTGCGCCAGGGCCATGGCATAGCGCTTGCAAAATCCCCGGCAGACCATTTGCCAAGGAGTCACCATGCCTGCGCCCCAACACCCCCCGCGTCACGCTCTGAAAAGGCTGGGACTCGCCGTGCTCACCTGCGTCGCAATGTTCGGCAGCACCGTCCAGGCCGCGCCGCAGGATGGCGGCATCCTCAACCTGATCGCCCAGCCCGAGCCGCCCTCCCTGATGCACGGGGTGGTCACCCATGTGTCCACCCAGTACGTCAGCGGCAAGGTCCTGCAAGGGCTGCTGACTTTCGATACCGACCTCAAGCCGCAACCGGTCCTGGCAAAAAGCTGGAGCGTGTCGCCTGACGGCCTGACCTACACGTTCGACCTGCAACCAGGCGTGACCTGGCACGACGGCAAGCCATTCACCGAGCAGGACGTGCTGTTCAGCTTCAACACTTTCTATCCGGAGGTGGACAAGCGCTTCGGCTCGATCTTCGAACAGTTCGTCGCCGCCATCGATTCGAGCAAGCCGCTGCAGGTCAGCTTCCACCTGAAGAAACCCTTCGCGCCGCTGCTCTCGTCCCTGGGCAGCGGGCTGCGGCCGGTCGTGCCGAAGCACCTGTACGAGGGCAGTGATCTGCGCGCCAACCCCTACAACCTCAAGCCGGTCGGCACCGGGCCCTTCGTCTTCCAGGAGTGGAAACGCGGCGCCTACATCAAGCTGGCGAAGAACCCGCACTACTGGAAACAGGGCCTGCCGCACCTGGACGGGGTGGTCTTCCATGTGATTCCCGACGGTTCGTCCCGCTCCGCCGCCTTCGAGCGCAACGACGTGCAGGTGCTGCGCGCCGGCGATGCCGACTACTCCGATCTCAAGCGCCTCGGCGCGTTGCCTGACGTGGTGGCCTCGGAGCAGGGCTACGAACTGTATGCCGGGCTGGCCTTCCTGCAGATCAATACGCGCAAGCCACCCCTGGATAACCCGAAGGTGCGTCAGGCCATCCTCACGGCGCTGAACCGCCAGTTCATCGTCGACAACATTTTCTTCGGTGCCGGACGGGTGTCCCAGGGGCCGTTCGTGTCCAGCACGCCGTATCACGACCCGCAACTGCCGCAGTATGCCTACGACCTGAAGAAGGCCAAGGCGCTGATCGCCGAGTCCGGGGTGGACGTCGGCGCAGTGCGCATCCGCCTGCTCAACGGCGAGAAGGGCGGCGCCTGGGAGCGCCTGGCCGAATACACCAAGCAGGCCTTGCAGCCATTGGGCTTCAAGGTCCAGGTGGTTACCTCGGACGCCGCCACCTGGTTCCAGCGGGTCAGCGACTGGGACTTCGACCTGACCTACAACTTCATCTTCCAGATCGGCGATCCGTACCTGACCAACGCCTACCTCTACCGCTCCGACTACATCCTCAAGACGTCGCCCTTCGCCAATGTCAGCGGCTACAACAATCCCGAGGCCGATCGCCTGTGGAACCAGGTCGTCGACACCGCCGAAGGTCCGCAGCGGCAGAAACTCTACAGCGAACTGGAAAACCTGCTGAACCAGGACCTGCCGATCGCACCGATCTTCGAGATGCGCTATCCGACCCTGTACCACAAGCAGGTGCACAACCTGTTGCGCACCGCCACCAGCCTTAACGAAGACTACGAGAGCGTCTACCTCGACGCACCGACGCCATGAATGGCCTGGTGTCCCTCGGTACGCGCCTGGGGCGTGCCGGCCTGATGGTGTTCGGCGTGCTGGTCCTGAGCTTCCTGTTGATCCGCCTGGCACCGGGTGATCCGGCGCTGCTGATGGCCGGTGAGGCCGGGGTCGATGATCCGGTCTTTATCGCCAACCTGCGCCAGCAGATGGGCCTTGACCAGCCGCTGCTCCAGCAGTTGCTGCTCTACCTCGGCCAGGTGGCGCACCTGGACCTGGGCTACTCCTACCGCAACCAGACCAGTGTCTGGTCGCTGCTGGCCGAGCGACTGCCGGCGACCCTGAGCCTGATGGGCTCGGCCTTTGTGCTCTCGTCACTCCTGGGCGTCACGCTCGGGGTGATCGCCGCCCGTGCGCGGCAGCGCCGGCACTGGCTGGACGGGGTGATTTCCCAGGGTGCGCTGCTGCTCTACGCCGTGCCGACCTTCTGGCTGGCGATGCTGCTGATCCTGCTGTTCTCGGTGCACCTTGACTGGCTGCCGGCCTTTGGCATGGAAAGCGTCGCCCGCGACCTGCACGGCGCGGCCTGGCTGGGCGACCGCCTGAAGCATCTGCTGCTGCCGTGCCTGTCCCTGAGCTTCCTGTTCCTGGCCTTGTATATCCACCTGACCCGCGCCGCGACCCTCGAAGCCCTGCAGCAGGAGTATGTCCATACCGCCCGGGCCAAGGGCCTGCGCCCGCGGCGCATCCTGTTCGGCCATGTGCTGCGCAATGCCTTGCTGCCGGTGGTGACCTTCGCCGGGCTGCAACTGGGCCAGTTGGCCAGCGGTGCCTTGCTGGTGGAGGTGGTGTATTCCTGGCCCGGTATCGGCCGGCTGATGTACGACGCCCTGGCGCAACGGGACTACGGCGTGCTGATGGGCGGCTTCCTGCTGATCTCGCTATTGGTGGTGGGCTTCAACCTGCTCACCGATCTTCTGTGCCGCTGGCTGGACCCGCGAATCGGTGCTGGAGGGCAGGGCACATGAATGTTGCGTCTCCATGGCGACGTTTTCTCGCCCAGCGCTCGGCGTTGCTCGGGCTGATCTGGTTGCTGCTCCTGGGGTTGCTGGCCCTGGCGGCGCCGTGGCTCAGCCAGGGCGACCCCTGGGAAATGGCCGCGCAACCGCTGCTTGGGCCCCTGCAGGATGGCAACCACTGGCTGGGCACCGACCTGCTCGGCCGCGACCTCGGCGCCGGCCTGCTGTATGGCGCCCGGGTATCCCTGGCGGTGGCGCTGCTCGCCAGCCTGGCGACCCTCCTTGCCGGCCTGCTGATCGGTGCCGTCGCTGGTTATTTCGGCGGTTGGCTGGACGGGTTGCTGATGCGCATTGCCGAGTTCTTCCAGATCATTCCGCAACTGGTGCTGGCGGTGATCCTGGTGGCGATCCTCGAGCCGTCGCTGTACTCCATTGTCCTCGCCATCGCCCTGGTGGCCTGGCCGGCGGTGGCGCGCCTGGTGCGCGCCGAGTTCCTCAGCCTGCGCCAGCGCGAGTTCGTCCAGGCCGCCCGGGTGCTTGGGCAATCGCCGCTGGCCATTGTCTTCCGGCAGATCCTGCCCAATGCCCTGGCTCCGTTGCTGGTGACCCTGACCTTTGTCATGGCCACGGCGATCCTCACCGAGGCGGCGCTTGCCTTCCTCGGCCTCGGCGATCCGGAGGCGATGAGCTGGGGCTACATGATCAATGCGTCCCGTGGCCTGCTGCGCGAGGCGTGGTGGATGAGCCTGCTGCCGGGCCTGGCGATCCTGTTTTGCGTGCTGGCGGTCAACCGCGTCGGCGAAGGCCTGCGGGTCGCCTTCGATGCGGCTCGCCGGCCAGGAGATTCCCTATGAGCGCGTTATTGAACATCGAACACCTGCGCATCGCCTTGCCGGCCGGTGCCGACCGCAGCCATGCGCTGCATGACCTGTCCCTGACCCTGGAGGCCGGGCAATGCCTGTGCGTTGTGGGCGAGTCCGGTTCGGGCAAGTCCATGCTGGCCAAGGCCCTGCTGCGCCTGCTGCCGGCTGGCCCGCAGGTCGAGGCCGGGCATATCCGCTTTCGTGGCGAAGACCTGGCCGGGCTGGGTGAAGAGGCCATGCGCCAGTTGCGCGGCCGAACGGTCAGCATGGTTTTCCAGGAACCGATGAGTGCGCTCAATCCGCTGCTCAGCGTCGGCCGGCAGATCGAGGAAACGCTGCAGGCCCATGGTGTCAGGAACAGGGGCCAACGGCGCCAGCGGATTCTCGATCTGCTCGGCTATGTCGGCCTGCCCGATCCGGGGCGCCTGCAACATGCACTGCCGTTCGAACTGTCCGGCGGCCAGCGCCAGCGGGTGGTGATCGCCATGGCCCTGGCCTTCGATCCGCTGCTGTTGATCGCCGATGAGCCGACCTCGGCGCTGGATGTCACTACCCAGGCGCAAATCCTCGCGCTGCTGCGGCGGATCCAGCGGGAAAAGGGCATGGCCATGCTGTTCATCACCCATGATTTCGCGGTGGTCGAGGCCATTGCCGACCGTGTGCTGGTCCTGGAAAAGGGCCATTTGGTGGAGCAGGGCACGGTACAGCAGGTATTGCAGCAGCCACAGCAGGATTACACCCGGCAATTGCTCGCGGCGGCCAGCGCCAGCGCCCTGCATCCGCGCCCGACGCTGGACGGGCGCGAGGCGGTGCTGGAGGCGCGCCAGTTAGCCAAAAGCTACAACCGCCGCAGCGGCTGGTGGGGACGGCGCAGTACGCGAGCACTGGACCAGGTCGACCTGCGCCTGGCCGAAGGCGAGACCCTGGGGATCGTCGGTGAGTCGGGGTCGGGCAAGTCCACCCTGGGCCAGGCCCTGGTGCGCTTGCTTGCGGTGGATAGCGGCAGCATCCGCTGGCAGGGGCGCGAGGTGGCCGGTTTGTCCGAGTCTCGCCTGCGCGGTTTGCGCGGCGCGGTGCAGATGATCTTCCAGGATCCGTTCGCCTCGTTGAATCCACGCCAGCGCATCGAGACCCAGCTTATGACCGGGCCGCTGGCCCAGGGCGTCGAGCGCGAGGAGGCAGCACGGCGGGCGCGGGAGGTGCTGGAACTGGTGGGCTTGCCGGCCACGGCCCTGCAGCGTTTCCCCCATGAATTTTCCGGAGGCCAGCGCCAGCGCATCGGTATTGCCCGGGCCCTCGCGGTGCAGCCAAGGATCCTGATCGCCGATGAATGCGTTTCGGCCCTGGACGCGTTGATCCAGGTGCAGATCCTGGAATTGCTGGAGTCGCTGCAGCGGCGTCTGAAGCTGAGCATCGTGTTCATCACCCACGACCTGCGGGTGGCCGCGCGGTTGTGTGACCGCATCGCCGTGATGAAAGGCGGCCAGGTGGTGGAGGCCGGCGAGACGGCGCAGGTGCTGGAGCGGCCGCAGCATCCCTACACCCGCAGCCTGCTTGGCGGCTTCAAGCGCAGCCCGGCGTCGCTGGCGGAGGTGGCAGCATGCTGAGCCTCAATGCCTTCCTCATGGCCACCGGTCATCATGTGGCCGGCTGGCGTCATCCCGATGCCCAGGCCGATGGCGGCCTGGATTTCCAGCATTACCGGCAACTGGCGCAGACCGCCGAGCGCGGTTGTTTCGATGCGATCTTCCTGTCCGACACCCTGGCCATGCTGCCCGGCAGGCTCGAGGCCCTGGGCCGGATGTCGCGCACCGAGCATTTCGAACCGCTGACCTTGCTGGCCGGGCTGGCAGCGGTCACCGAGCGGATCGGCCTGGTGGCCACCGCGACCACGTCCTACAACAGTGTCGACAGCGTGGCCCGCGCCTTCACTTCGCTGGAGCGCCTGAGTGGCGGGCGCACGGGCTGGAACCTGGTGACCTCGAGCAATGCCGGGGAGGCCTTCAATTTCGGCCGGGAAACCCATTTCGAACATGCCCGGCGCTATGTACTGGCGCGGGGTTTCCTTGAACGGGTCAGGGCGCGCTGGGCGGCCAGCGGTGTGGCGCCGGTGCAGGTCCTGGCTGGCGCCTCGAAGGCCGGCTGCGAGCTGGCGGCGGCCCATGCGGAAATGGTCTTTACCGCCCAGCCCGAGCTGGCCGGGGCCAAGGCGTTCTATCGCGAGCTGAAAAGCCTGTTGCCGCGCTACGGGCGTCACCCGGATCAACTGAAGATCATGCCGGGTGTGTTGCCCATCGTGGCCGACAGCAACGCCGAGGCCGAGGCCCAGTTCGAACAACTGCAGGCGCTGGTGCAGCCCGAGGTGGGGTTGTCGTTGCTGGCGGATATCGCGGGCGGTACCGATCTGTCCGGGTATGCGCTCGACGGTCCGCTGCCGGAGCTGCCGGGGACCAATTCCGGGGTCAGCCGGCGCGACCTGCTGATCGCCGTGGCCCGCCGGGAAGGCCTGAGCATCCGCCAGCTGTACCTGCGCATGGCAGCCGCGCGCGGGCATCTGGTGGTGATTGGCGATGCGCAGCGAATCGCCGACTGCCTTGAGCAGTGGTACGTCGAGGGGGCAGCGGATGGCTTCAATGTCATGCCGCCGTACCTGCCTGGCGGGCTGGACGCCTTCGTCGAGCGAGTGGTTCCCGAGTTGCAGCGCCGTGGATTGTTCCGCCGCAGTTACCAGGGGCGGACCCTGCGTGATCACCTGGGGCTTTCCCGCCCCGTTCCTTCGCAATCAAACGAGGTACTGACGGCCCATGGCTGACTTTTCCCAATTGCCGCGGGTGCGCGGTGAACGCCTGGAGATCCGGCCGGGCCGCTATCTGAGCGTGGCCCGCCAGGCCGGCGGCGATACCGTAGTGTTCTTCGGGCATGGCGGCGGTGGCAACAAGGATCAATGGCGCGAACTGTGGCAGGCCCTGGGCGCGCGGGGCTACAGCCTGGTGGCCTGGGACCTGCTGGGGCATGGCGCCAGTGACCGGCCCGGCGCTGCCCGGGCCTACGCCTGGGACGAGCTGGTGGCGGATGAACTGGAAATCCTGCGGCGATTTGGCGGGGCGCGCAATGTCATCGTTGCCCATTCATTCGGCACCGGGCTGGCCCTGAGCGCACTGTTGGCGAGGCCTGCGGTAAGCATCGATGCCGCCCTCCTGCTGGGCAGCCAGTTGCACCGGCCGTTGAAGCGCAAGGGCCTGCTGAACCTGCCGGTATGGATCCTGGAATGGTTGAGGCCGCGCCTGGCCCGGGGCTTCCGCGAGGCGGCCTGGCATCCCGAGGCAGACCCGGCGCTGGTGGACTATGAAGACAGGTTGGCCCAGGGCAACTCGTTGCACGTGTTCAAGGCCCTGGTTGCCCATGCGCAATGGCCGAACGCCGGGGCGCTGGCACGATTGGAGGTACCGATCTCGGTGCTGGCCGGCAACCGCGACGGCCTGACTCCGGCAAGCGGCGGCGAGGAACTGGCCCGGCAGTTGCCCCGGGCGCAGTTCCAGGTGCTGGAGCGGTGCGGGCATCAGCTGATGCTGGAGAAACCGGAGGAGGTGCTGGCGGCGTTCGAGGCGCTGGTGGCGGGGTTGGGGACGGTTGAGCCAGCGTCGGTGATCTAGGTGACACTGGCTCCTGTGGCGGCTGCGAGGTGCCCGTCAGAGAACCGTGTTATGGCCACCAGGCGCAATCCGACAGATCTTCAGCGTCCTTGAGATCGAGCGCCGCCCGCGCGGCGCATCGCTGGCAAGCCAGCTCCCACATTCTTACCTCAAAAGATGTGTAGATACCCGTGCCGCGAGGACCTCAGGCTTCCAGGATCCGCGAGCTCCCACTCTCCACCACCAAGCGCTTCAAGGTCGAAACGCTGGCCGCCGGGTCCATCCGGTCTGAGATCGCCTGCATCCGCACTTCCAGCCGGTCCCTGTGCAGGTCCAGTGCCAGGTACCCGCGCGGGCGACTGTCATAGAAGCGTATCTGCGGGTTGTCCGGCAGGATCGACTGCACCGCTTCATAGCTCGGGCCGTTGGAGGTGATGGACGTCCCGACGAACTCCGCCGCCACCACCCGTGAGTCCGGGTCCTCCGGCCGCTCGTGCAGGTGATTGGCCCAGAAGGAATGGTAGTCGCCACTGAGCACCACCGGATTGGCCACCCGGCTGTCGCGCAGGTTCTCCAGCAGGCGCCCGCGGGCCGCCTGGTAGCCGTCCCAGGTGTCGGTCCAGTAGCGGGCCTCGTCGTCGCCGGGCCGTTGCGCCCGCAACGGCGCGACCAGCAGGTCCTGGGCTATCAGGTTCCAGCGGCTGTCACCACGGCGCAGCCCGTCGTAGAGCCAGCGCTCCTGCTCGAAACCGAGCAGGGTGCGCTGTGGATCACGCAGGTCGAGGCAGCTTTCTCCTTCCATATGCCCCTTGCCGAACGCCGGCGCCTGGTAGCAGGGCTGTCTGGAGCGGTATTGACGACCGTCCAGCACCGGTAGCGCGGCGAGGTCGCCGTAGCGGAATCGCCGGTAGATTCGTGGCCCGCCGTTGCTGCCCAGGGACGGGCGGCGCAGCGGCATGTTTTCCAGGAACGCCTGGTAGGCCGCCGCCCGGCGCAGGCGGAAGCGCTCGACGCTGATCTTCGGGTCCTTGGAGTAGACCTGGGAATAGTCGTCCTGCACCTCATGGTCGTCCCAGGTGGCGATCCACGGGGCGGCGGCATGCAGGCGGCGCAGGTCCGGGTCGGTGCGGTGCAGCGCATAGCGATAGCGGTAACCGGCCAGGTCGGTGGCCTCCGGGGCGTTGTAGGCGCGGGCCAGCCCGGGGGTATCCGGGGCGTTGCTGTATTCGTAAATGTAGTCGCCAAGAAACAGCACCAGGTCCGGATGCTCGTCCGCCATATGCCGGTAGGCACTGAACAGCCCGCGTTCGTAGTTGGCGCAGGACGCCACGCCAAGGCGCAGGCGTTCCGGGCGGGCGTCAAGCGCCGGGAGGGTCAGGCTGCGTCCGGCTTCGCTGCGTTCGCCCAAGGCGATAAAGCGGTACCAGTAATCGCGGCCAGGCGCCAGGCCCCGCAACGCCACGTGCACGGCATGGCCATTGACGGCCAGGGCCTGGGTGCGGCCGCGCTGGGCGATACGCCGAAAGTCCGGGTCGAGGCCGACTTCCCAATCCACCGGCACGCTGGCTGGCAGTTCCAGTTCATTGCCCGGGTAAGGCAGGCCGGCACTGAGCCGGGTCCAGATGACAAAGCCGTCGGGCCAGGGATCGCCGCTGGCGACCCCGAGCAGGAAAGGCGAGGCGATCCCGCCCAGGGCGCGGCCATAACGCAGCAGCAGGGGCGCCGCGGCTGCCCCCGCCAGCAGGCGCAGGGCCTGGCGGCGGTTGAAGTCGGAGGTCATGGGCGCTCCTCAGAATTTATAGCTGGCCTGGACGCCCACGGTACGCGGGTCGCCGGGCGTGGCCATCTGGGCGTTGGAGAGGAACGAGCCGTGGTACAGGTCGTATTTCTTGTCGAACAGGTTGCGTGCCCACAGCGCCACCGACCAGTTGCCATTCACCGGGGTCAGGCCGAGGCGGGCGTTGGCCAGCCAGTAGGCTTCGGTGGTGGTGCCGTTACTGCCGGCGATGCTGTCGTGGTAGGAGTAGTCGCTCTGCGCACTGAGGACGAAGCCGGGAATCTCCCAGGCATATTCGACCTGGCCGCCGTAGCTGGTCTCGGGGAAGTTGGTCAGGCTGGAGCCGGAAAAGTCGGTGTACACCGGATAGGCGAAGCCCACCGCGCGGGTGGCCGTGCTGTTCAAGCCCTGGTAGTCGATGTACTTGCCTTTCTTGGTGCCGAAGTACTGGCCGATGGTCAGGCCGGCAAGCGGCTGCCATTGCAGTTCCAGCTCATAACCGTAGATCTTCGATTTGGGAATGTTGACCAGGCGTCCGACGTTGCCAACCTGCTGGCTGATCCATACCTGGGACTGGTATTGCTGGTCGCGGTAGTCGTAGTAGAAGGCCGCCGCATTGAGGCGCAGGGTGTCGCTCAGGTCGCTCTTGAAGCCCACTTCGTAGGCCAGCAGTTTCTCCGGCTTGACCGGGGCGATCTGCTCGACATAGCTGGAGTTGTAGGCGGTGAAGCCACCTGACTTGATACCGCGGCTGACCGTCGAGTAGAGCAGGGTCGACGGGGTCAACTGGTACTCGAGGCCCAGTTTCCAGGAGGTGGAATTGCTGTCCAGGTCGCTGTCGGCAGCGGGGAAGGTGCTGGCGCCAAGGCTGTAGGCGCCGTTGTTGACCAGGATGCGACGGGTGCTGAAGTCATCCAGCTCGCGCTTTTCCTGTTCCTGGCGCAGGCCGACGATCAGCTTGAGGTCGTCGGTCAGGCGGTAGTCGCCCTGGGCGAACAGGCCCCAGGTCTGCGAGCGCTGCTGGTAGGAGGTGTAGGTGCCGTAGCCGAGGTTGGCGCTGAAGTCGGAGTAGAACTCCTCGTCGAGGCGGTCCTTGGCGAAATACAGGTCGGTCTGCCAGTTGAAACGCTCGTTGTCGTGGGAGGCCAGGCGCAGCTCCTGGGAGAACACCTCGACCTGGGAGTCGAAGTACTCGTCGGACTGCGGGATCACCGAGGCGTCCCAGTCGATGTACTCGCGACGGCGGAAGTGGTCCGAGGAGGTGATGCTGGTGATGCTCAGGTGGTCGTCCAGGTCGAAGGTGCCGGTGAGGGCGAAGCCGGTGTTGTCGTTGTCGCGGTGCGGCTTGTCCTTGACCGACAGGCCGGTGAGGTTGGCGAAGCCCGGGGTCAGGCCCAGCCGGTCTTCTTGCCGTTGCTCTCCGGGGCGATGGTGCTGTAGCGCGAGCCATAGGTAGCGTTGGGCTTGAGCCCCTGGTAGAGGTACGAGCCGCGGCTGTCGGACTGGTCCTTGCCACCATGCACGCTGAGGTTGAAGTTGATCGCGTCGCTGGCGTCCCAGTCCAGCTGGCCGCGCAGCGAGGTGGTGTCCTTGTCGCCGAGGCTCTGCCCGGTATCGCGATTGTCCTGCCAGGCGCCGCCTTGCTCGGTGATGAAGGCCAGGCGTGCGCGCAGGGTGTCGCTGACGGGGCCGGAAATGAAGCCCTCGACGCTGCTGGCGTTATAGGAACCGTAGTTGCTGGTGAGGCCGCCGTGCAGCTCGCGGGTCGGCTTGTTGGTGATGAAGTTGATCGCCCCGGCGGTGCTGTTGCGCCCGTACAGGGTACCTTGCGGGCCGCGCAGCACCTCGACCCGCTCCAGGTCGAAGAGTTGGCCCTGGGTCTGGATCGGGTAGGGCAGCGCCACCTGGTCGAGGTACACACCGACGGTGGAGGTGTTGTTGCTGCCGTAGTCCTTGAGGCCCACGCCTCGGATGCGGAACAGCGGGTTGCCGCTGCCGTACTGCGGGGCGATATCCAGGTTGGGCACGTAGTTCTGCAGCTGGTTGACGTTGGTCACGCCTTTTTCCTGCAGGGCCTCGCCGCTAAGGGCGGTGACCGCAAGACCGATGTCCTGGGCCGATTCCTCGTGGCGCTGGGCGGTGACGGTGACCGAGGCCAGGGCCGTGGTCGGTTGCTCGGCGGCCTGGGCGACGGCGCCGGCCAGCAGCGAGGCGCTGGCGAACAAGGCGTGACGACCGAATGGAAGGCTGTTGCGAAGTGTTGTGCGCATGGCGGGTGTCCCTTGAGAAATGCAAATAAGGGCCGCTCTGTGAAGAGTAAGCAGGCAGGGCGATAGCAAGCGTTGTGCCATCAGTCGAATCGCCCGGTTTCATTACGTTTTCATGACAGTCAGCACAAGCTGGAGGCGCGTCGCGGTGGATATCCAGCAACCGCCGGAGCAGTTTGTTGCAGAACCAGCAACCTGGGTAAAAGGTTATTTTCTAATGCCTTTTTAATATTTCTGGCTATAAGCGAGCGGGCGGTAGAGTGACCACTTTCCTATTTCGACACCGGGACGTATTTGCCATGAGCGGTTTTCAGGGACAGCCGAACCCGATTCTGACCTTGCCCAGTGGCGCCAAGGACCCGCTGTCGATCCGCGCCAAGGCGCTGGTCTTCGCCGACCCGCGCTCGCGGCAGTTGCTGGAGTACCTGCAGCGGGTCGGGCCTAGCGAGGCGCCGGTGCTGATCAATGGCGAGACGGGTACCGGCAAGGAACTGGTCGCACGCTATATCCATGCCGCCAGCGGGCGCAGCGGTGCGTTCGTCGCGGTGAACTGCGGCGCCATCAGCGAAACCCTCGCCGAAAGCGAATTCTTCGGTCACGAGGCCGGGTCCTTCTCCGGTGCAACGGGCCGCCGCGCTGGCTGGTTCGAGGAGGCGGACGGCGGCACCCTGTTCCTCGACGAGATCGGCGACCTGCCCTTGCCCCTGCAGGTCAAGCTGCTGCGGGTGTTGCAGGAGCAGGAGGTGGTGCGGGTCGGCTCACGTAAACCGGTGAAGATCGATATCCGCCTGGTGACCGCAACCAACGTCAACCTGGAACAGGCGGTGGAGGCAGGGAATTTCCGCCTTGACCTGTTCTACCGCATCAATGTCGCCCAGGTCGCGGTGCTTCCCCTGCGTGAGCGGCCACTGGACATCCTGCCGTTGGTGGAGCACTTCCGCGCGCTGTACAGCGCCCGCCTGAAGATCGCCGAACCGATACTTTCCGAGTCTGCCGCCCAGGCACTGCTGGACTATCCATGGCCAGGGAACATCCGCGAGCTGGAGAACGTCGTGCACCTGGCCCTGCTGGTGGCCGGGGACAAGCCGATACGGCCGGAGCACTTGAAGTTCTCTGCCGGACTCAGCGCCTTGTCCGCTGCCTCGGGCGGAGTGAGCAAACTGCCGCAGGAGGTGATCCGCGAACAACTGCTCAGGCTGTTCGACACCCCGGCGATTCGCTGCTCAACGATATCGAGGACCTGATCGTGCGCGAGGCCTTCGCCCACTGTGGCTTCAACCAGTTGCGCACCGCTGAACTGCTCGGTATCACGCGCAATGCCGTGCGTACCCTGCTGGTCAACCACGGCCTGCTCAAGGGGCGCGCCTGATCTGCCAGGTTTTCTCCGTTCTGTGCGCTAATCCCCTGATTCAACAGACAATCAGCCCTGTCCCATCAGGCTCGAATGGGGTACAACGTCCGGCTTGTGTGTTCGTTCAGCCGGAGTCGGTGTGTCAGAAAAGCTTCCCCCGCAACCCCAGGATCTCACCCCGCCAGCCCAGCTGCCGTGGCTCAGGCGGCTGACCGCGCGTCTGCTCGGTCGCGGCCTGAACCGCCTGCGGGCGCAGCATCGCGATTCCTGGTTCCTCGGCCATGCCACCGGCCAGCGCACCGGTCACGCCGAAGGCCTGCGCGAAGGCTTCGATGAGGGCCATGCGGTCGGTTACGAGGCCGGCCGCCAGGTCCTGGTGATCCGTGATACCCGTGCCGAGGAACATGGCGTACCGGGTCTCGACGACGCCCTGTTCGACGACTGGCGCCTGCCGCTGACAGCGGAGCTGAAGAAGCGCTTCAAGGCGGATGTTGCCGCGCGTCTGCCGGCCCATGCGCAGCCGAGCGCGGCGCAGTGGAAGATGATCTTCAGCGACACCCCGTCTACCTGCGTGATCGCCGGTGCAGGAGCGGGCAAGTCGACCTCGCTGGTATTGCGCATCCTGCTGCTGCGCCAGTACCTGGGCTACGAGCTGGACGCCATGACCGTGGTGACCTTTACCCGCGAGTCGCGCAAGGACTTCATCAGTCGCTTGTTGCAGGTCTTCAGCCAGTGGCAGGTGCCGTTGAGCCCGGTACAGGCGCGGGAGCTGGTACGCACCTTCCATTCGCGGATCCTGCCGCTGGTGCGCAGCCTGCCGGGCTTCAGCCAGGTACGGGCCTTCGAGACCCTCGGCAGCGAACTGCCCACAGGCGCTGAAGCCGATGCCGAGAGCAACCCCTTCGACCTGCGCATCAACGATGCCCAGCGCCAGCAGCTCAACCTCTGCTATCGCGACCTGCTGCGTGCCAGCCCGCGCTTCGCCGAACTGATCGCCGGGCTGCGCCGCGAAGCGATCCAGCTCAAGGCGCTGGAGAAGGATCATCCCGATGTGCAGAAGCGTGTCGCCGTGACCCAGCTTTCTGCCAGCCGCGACGAGGAATTGTGCGACACCATTGAGGATCTCTGGTTCAGGGCTGGCGCCTGGCCGATCAAGGGCATCGAGCCGAGCCGCGAGACCGTGGAGATCAATGGCAGCCGTTTCCATTTCCATGGCCATATCGCCGAGTTGGATGCCTGGGTGGTGCTAGGCTTCGACCCGGGCGAGAACCAGAACTACAAGCGCCCCGGCGCCAAGCTGCCGGTGTGGGCGGAGTGGGTGATCAAGCGCACCCTGTTTCAAGCTTTCTGCGATAAGCCTGTGATTTGGCTGGGAAATTATGCCGAAGCCAGGCGGCTCACCGCTTCCCTGGCTGGCGACGCGGTGGCCGGCCCGGGCTTTGACTACAAGGTGAAGGGCGAACTGGCCGCCGTACCCTTGCTGGATGCCTTTGTCGGGGCGGCGGGGTTTATCGAGAACCTCGGGCTGGACGTCAGCGTCGCGGTGAAAGGCATGAGCTTCCCGCAGGGCGATACCGACGCACTGTTCTTCGAAGCCCTGAGCCTGTACTGGAAAGCCCTGGAGGAGCACCTGCTGGACCAGTCGCCGCCGGTGATGACCTACAACCGCATGTTCGCCCTGTTCGGCGAAAACAACCCGGAGAACCTGCGCCTGCTCCCGGACCCGCTGCTGCGGCCGATGGCGCACCTGATGATCGACGAGTTCCAGGATGTCTCGCCGCAGATCGTCTCGTGGATCCGCGCCAGCCTGCGGGAGATCCGTCGTCGCGGCCCGGACATGCATGCCGGCCGTGCGGCGCAGCATTCCTCGCTGCTCTGCGTGGGGGATGACTGGCAGTCGATCTACGGCTGGCGGGGCAGCTCGCCGAAATACTTCATGGAATTCGCCAAGGCCTTCGTCTCGCCATCGACGACCCGGGTGATGCTCACCGACAACTATCGCAGCCATCAGTACATCATCGATGCGGCGGAGCATGTCGTCCGCTCGGCGCCGTCGATTGCCGGGAAGAAGGCCAGGGCCATGGGGCCGGCGGCTGGAGAATGCTGCCCGGTACAGGTGCAGGAGCGCGATGAGGCAGCCTTGGCCGAGCAGGTGATCGAGCATTACAACCGGGGTGAGTCGGTCATGATACTGTTTCGAAAAAGTGCGGATAAGTTGCTGATTTCAAATCATATTCAGTCTGTAATTAATGTGGATTCTAGCTTGCCTCATGGGCAGCGCCGACTGAAGCAACTGACCTACCACAGTGCCAAGGGCCTGCAGGCGGATGCGGTGTTCATGCTTGGTGATTGCCAGTATGTGACCCGTTCGCCGTACAAGAACCAGGTGTATCGCCTGGCCGGGCTGGGCAAGAGCGGCGACCCGGAAGCGTTCGATACGGCGCAGAAAGAGGAGATCCTGCGCCTGGCCTATGTGGCGATTACCCGGGCGGTGCGCTACTGCTACTGGCACGTGGAGAAGCCCGGCGCGGATCAGGCCGGGCAGCCGCGGGCTTCGCTGCAGGTGGATGGGAAGAAGGTGTTCTTCGAGGATTTGCGGGGTTAGTAAGGGCCTCATCGCTGGCAAGCCAGCTCCCACATGTGGGAGCTGGCTTGCCAGCGATGAGGTCCTCAGGGTTTCACAGCCAGTAGGTCACTGCCCACCACCCCAATCCACCCATGACCACGGTGTAAGGCAACGCCATCCACACCATCCGCCCATAGGACAGCCGCACCAGCGGCGCAATCGCCGAGGTCAGCAGGAACAGGAACGCTGCCTGCCCATTGGGCGTCGCCACGCTTGGCAGGTTAGTCCCGGTGTTGATCGCCACCGCCAGGGTCTCGAAATGCTCGCGGCTCATGCTGCCATCGAGGAACGCCTGCTTCACCTCGGTGATGTAGATGGTGGCGACGAACACGTTATCGCTGATCGCCGACAGCAGGCCGTTGGCGATGAACAGCATCCCCGGTTGCTGTTCCGCCGGCAGCGCCAGCACCCACTGGATCAGCGGGGTAAACAACTGCTGCTGGTGGATCACCGCGACCACGGCGAAGAACACCACCAGCAGCGAGGTGAACGGCATGGCATCCTGGAACGCCCGGCCCAGGCGATGCTCGTCGGTGATCCCGGTAAAGGCGGTGATCAGCACGATCACCAGCAATCCGATCAGCCCGACCTCGGCCACATGCAGCCCCAGGCAGACGATCAATATCAGCGCGGCGATGCCTTGTACCAGCAGGGCCGCGCGCTGCTGCGGCGTGCGCTGGGCATCGTCTTCGGCGCTGTAGGCAGCCAGCACCTGGCGCACGTTGTCCGGCAACCGGGCGCCATAGCCGAACCAGCGCAGCTTCTCCAGCAGTACGCAGGTGACCAGGCCCGCTACCAGTACCGGCAGCGAAACCGGGGCGACCTTGAAGAAGAAATCCTGGAAGTGCCAGCCCATCTCGTGGCCGATCAGCAGGTTCTGCGGCTCACCGACCAGGGTGCAGACGCCACCCAGCGCGGTGCCCACGGCGCCATGCATGAGCAGGCTGCGCAGGAAGGCGCGGAACTGGTTCAGGTCTTCCCGTGCCAGTTCGGGAAGCTGGTGGTCGATGTCGATCTGTGTCTCGCTGCGCGGGTCGTTGCCAGAGGCGACCCGGTGGTAGACGCCGTAGAAACCTACCGCCGCACTGATGATTACCGCCGTGACGGTGAGGGCATCTAGAAAGGCTGAAAGAAATGCGGAAAGGAAACAAAAAGCCAGTGATAACAGTGCTTTGGATCGGATACCTAACAAAATACGTGAGAACGAAAACAGCAGCAGGTCCTTCATGAAATAGATACCTGCCACCATGAACATCAGCAGCAGGATCACCGGAAAGTTGTGCTGCAATTCTTCGTACAGCGCCTCGGGCGTTGTCAGCCCCAGCAGCAGCGCTTCGACCAGCAACAGACCGCCCGGCATCAGCGGGTAGCACTTGAGGGCCATGGCGAGGAAGAAAATGAACTGCACCACCAGCACCCAGCCGGTAGCCACCGGGCCAAGGGTCGCCAGCAACAGCGGATTGAGCACGAGGAACAGGCCGACCGTGGCCTTGTACCAGCGCGGCGACTGGCCAAGGAAGTTGTGGGCCAGGGCGCTGGTCAGGGAGCGTGGCATGAAATGTTTCCTGATGATTCAAAGACCTGCGCACGGTGCCGCAAGTACCGGGCAATATCAACAGCTCCAGTCCCGCTTTTGGCACAAGCGCGGTGTGTCGGGTGGGATATAGTCCAAAGCTTCCTACATCCGCCGCTCAAGGAGTGCCGCCATGACCGACTACACCGCGTTCAAGGTCGAGCTGTCGAACCATATCGTCCACGTCCAGATCAACCGTCCGGAAAAGATCAACGCCATGAACGCCGCCTTCTGGCGCGAGATCGTCGAGATCTTCCAGTGGATCGACGAGACCGACGAGGCGCGGGTGGTGGTAATCAGTGGTGCCGGCAAGCATTTCTCCTCGGGAATCGACCTGATGATGCTGGCCTCGCTGGCCAACGAGCTGGGCAAGGATGTTGGTCGCAACGCGCGCCTGCTGCGGCGCAAGATCCTCGAGATGCAGGCCTCGTTCAACGCCGTGGACAACTGCCGCAAGCCGGTGCTGGCGGCGATCCAGGGCTACTGCATCGGTGGCGCCATCGACCTGGTCTCCGCCTGCGACATGCGCTATGCGGCCAGTGATGCGCAGTTCTCCATCAAGGAAATCGACATGGGCATGGCCGCCGATGTCGGCACACTGCAACGTCTGCCGCGTATCATCGGCGACGGCGTGCTGCGCGAGCTGGCCTACACCGGACGCACCATCGGCGCCGAAGAGGCGCAGCGCATCGGCCTGGTCAACCGTACCTATGATGATCATGGTGCGCTGCTTGACGGAGTCTTTGCCATCGCAGCCGAAATTGCGGGAAAATCCCCGATCGCCGTGGCCGGCACCAAGGAGATGCTCAGCTATATGCGCGATCACCGGATCGACGACGGGCTCGAGTACATCGCCACCTGGAACGCCGCCATGCTGCAATCCACCGATCTGCGGGTGGCCGTGGCCGCCCATATGAGCAAACAGAAGCCGGAGTTCGCCGATTGACCGGCGGGCTTCGCTAAGGAATCGATGATGTCAGCGCGTTGGACCACTGCGGTACTGGATACGAATGTCAGCGGCGGCCTGGTGGTCGTGCGCAGCGCCGAAGGATTCATGGTGGACGCCAATGGCGCGCTGTTCCCGCGCGACTGGTTCAAGCGCCAGGAGCCGGACATCCGCTTCGAGCACGGCATCGGCCACTACGACGGGCAGCCGGTGTACCTGGCCGAGCTGCACGGCGCCCAGGCGCTGCCCGGCTGCAGTTGGCGCGGGCTGCGCCAGTTCATGCTGGAAGGGGATTTCGACACCTACAAGATCCTCGGCTATGCCGCGCAGATCGCCACCTGGGCCCGCGAGCACCGTTTCTGCGGCAGTTGCGGCCAGGCGATGACCCAGGTCCCGCGGGAGCGCGCCATGTACTGCGAGCCTTGCGACCTGCGCAGCTACCCGCGCATCTCGCCGAGCATGATCGTGCTGGTGACCCGTGGCGACGAAATCCTCCTTGCCCGCTCACCACGCTTCGTCACCGGCGTCTACAGCACCCTGGCGGGCTTTGCCGAGCCGGGGGAGTCGGCGGAGGATTGCCTGGTGCGGGAAGTGCGCGAGGAAGTGGCGCTGGAAGTGCAGAACATCCAGTACGTCGGCAGCCAGTGCTGGCCATTCCCGCATTCGATGATGCTCGGCTTCCATGCCGAGTACGCGGGCGGAGAGATCGTCATGCAGCCGGACGAGATCGAGGATGCCCGGTGGTTCCGTGTCGACGCCTTGCCGCCGCTGCCCGCCGGGCGCTCCATTGCCCGCTACCTGATCGACCTCTACGTGGCGCGTCGCCTAGGCCTGCCCGAACCAGTGCTGCCACGCTAGGCGCACGGTCAGCGCCAGGACCACGGTGATGAACACCGGGCGAATGAACTTCGAACCGCCGCTGATGGCGGTTCGGGCGCCGAAGAAGGCGCCGACCATCAGCGCCGAGCCCATCGACAGCCCTACCAGCCAATCCACCTGGCCCGAGAAGATGAACACCGACAGCGCCGCCGCGTTGCTGACAAAGTTCATGCTGCGCGCCACACCGCTGGCCTTGACCAGGTCGATGGGGTAGATCAGCAGCGTGCTGACGGTCCAGAAAGCGCCGGTACCAGGGCCGGCCACGCCATCATAGAAGCCCAGGGTGAAGCCTTGGGGGAACTGCCATTTCTTCTTGATCGGCACGTCGGCATCCAGCGGCGCCTTGGGCGTGCCGCCGAACAGCAGGTACACGCCACAGGCGAAGACGATCACCGGGAGCATCTTGTTCAGCCATTCTGCCGGCAGGTAATGGGCGACCACCGCACCGATCAGGGCGCCGACCAGGGTGCCCAGCAGCGCATGTTTCCACTGTGCCGGGTGGAACAGCTTGCGTCGGTAGTAGGTGAAGCCGGCGGTGGCCGAGCCGAAGGTGGAGCTGAGCTTGTTGGTGCCCAGTACCAGGTGCGGTGGCATCCCGGCGGTCAACAGGGCGGGCGTGGTGAGCAGGCCGCCACCGCCGGCGATGGCATCGATGAAACCGGCAACGAAGGCGACTGCGGCGAGGATGGCGAGGGTGGTGAGATCAACGCTGAGTTCGAAGGGCATGGGGGATTTCTTGTGCGACAGGGGCTGGCGAGAAGGGCTCGCCGGAAGCGGGTATGGTACGCCTGTCGTCGGCTTTTGTGTGGCTCTTGAGGGCCCTATCGCTGGCAAGCCAGCTCCCACAGGGGGCGCGTGCACCGCCGGACCTGTGGGAGCTGGCTTGCCAGCGAAGAGGCCCTCGAGTTCACCAGAGAATCAGGACAGGAACCCCCCGTCCACATTCAGCGCCACCCCGGTGGTATAGCTGGACGCATCACTGGCCAGGTACAGCACGGCGCCGGCCATTTCCTTCGGATCCGCCACTCGCTTGAGCGGAATCTGCTGCAGCGCGGTATTGAGGATCGCATCGTTCTTCACCAGCGCCGAGGCGAACTTGGTATCGGTCAGGCCGGGCAGCAACGCGTTGCAGCGAATCCCGAACGCCGCGCACTCCTTGGCGAAGACCTTGGTCATGTTGATCACCGCCGCCTTGGTTACCGAGTAGATGCCCTGGAACACGCCCGGCGATACGCCGTTGATCGAAGCGACGTTGATGATGCTGCCGCCACCGTGTTCGCGCATCAGCTTGCCGGCTTCCACCGACATGAAGAAATAGCCGCGGATATTCACGTCCACGGTCTTCTGGAAGGCGCCCAGGTCGGTGTCCAGCACATTGCAGAATTGCGGGTTGGTCGCGGCGTTGTTGACCAGGATGTCCAGGCGCCCGAACGTTTCGCGGATTTGCGCGAACACTGCGCTGATCTGCTCCATTTCACCAATGTGGCAGGCAATCGCAGTGGCCTTGCCGCCGGCCGCGACGATGCTGTCGGCCACTTGCTGGCAGCCATCGAGCTTGCGACTGGAGACGATCACATGGGCACCCTGCTGGGCCAGCAGGTGGGCGATGGCTTCGCCGATACCGCGGCTGGCCCCGGAAACGAAGGCGATCTTGCCGTCGAGGTCGAACAGGTGGGTCTTGGACATGGCAGGTTCCTTGTTGTAGTCGTTCAGAGACTGGAGGCGTCGATGACCTTGAGGCTCATCTGCTCCAGCAGCTTGTTCATATGGATGAACTGGGCGAAACGCTTGTCCTGGGTCTGGCCGTGGAAGAAACGGTAGTAGATCTGCTGGACGATCCCCGCCAGGCGGAACAGGCCGTAGGTGTAGTAGAAGTCGAAGTTGGCGATTTCGATTCCGGCACGCTCGGCGTAGTAATCGACGAACTGGCGACGGGTCAGCATGCCCGGGGCATTGGAAGGCTGGCGGCGCATCAGTTGCACCGGCGCCGGGTCGGCGGCTTCGATCCAGTAGGCCAGGGTGTTGCCCAGGTCCATCAGCGGGTCGCCGAGGGTGGTCATTTCCCAGTCCAGCACGCCGATGATGCGCATCGGGTTGTCGGCGTCGAGGATCACATTGTCGAAGCGGTAGTCGTTATGGATGATGCCCGGGCGCGGGTGGTCCGCCGGCATTTTCTCGCGCAGCCAGGCGATCACCGCTTCCCAGCGCGGGGCGTCCGGGGTCAGGGCTTTCTCGTAGCGCCCGGCCCAGCCTTCGATCTGCCGTTGTACGTAGCCATCCGGCTTGCCCAGGTCGGCCAGGCCCACGGCGTGGTAATCGACCTGGTGCAGTTCCACCAGGCGGTCGATGAAACTCTTGCACAGCGCTTCGGTGCGGGCGGCGTCGAAGCCTAGTTCCGGCGGCAGGTCGGAGCGCAGGATGATGCCCTTGACCCGCTCCATCACGTAGAACTCGCCACCGATCAGCGACTCGTCGGTGCAGTGCACGTAGGCCTTGGGGCAGTAGGGAAAGCCGGCGTTGAGCTGGTTGAGGATACGGAACTCGCGGCCCATGTCATGGGCGGACTTGGCCTTGCTGCCGAAAGGTGGGCGGCGCAGGACGAACTCGCGCTGCGGGTAGCTGACCAGGTAGGTCAGGTTCGAGGCGCCGCCAGGGAACTGGCTGATCAGCGGCGTGCCTTCGAGGCCGGCGATATGCGCCTTGAGGTACGGGTCGATCAGGGCGGAATCGAGTTCCTCGCCGGGGCGGACCTGGGTGGACTGATCGGTGAGCGACATGCCTTTTCCTTATTTTGGTAGCCATGGAACATTGGCTAATCTAATGATCGCGTGCGGACCTGCCAAGCGCTGCCATGCCTTATTGGCGCGGGTGTTGCCGGTCGATCAACGCTCCTGATGCCTGCTGCGGGCGAAAAAAAACCGAAGCGCTGGAGGGCTTCGGTTTCTTCGTCACGGGCGTGGTCGTTACGCCGGGAAAAGCTCGCTGAGCTTCATCGACAGCATCATGTCGCCTTCGACGCGCAGCTTGCCGCCCATGAAGGCCTGCATGCCGTCGGTCTCGCCGCTGACGATGCCCTTCAGGGTTTCGCTGTCCATGACCAGGGTGCAGTTGGCGTCGGCGTTTTCACCTTCCTGCAGGTCGCAGGTGCCGTCCTTGACGATCAGCGCGTAGTGCTTGTTTTCGTCGGTGATGTTGAAACCGAAGATCAGGTCCAGGCCGGCGGCGGCGCTTGGGTTGAACTTGGCTTTCATGGCTTCAACGGCTTTGGCGACTTCGCTCATGGTGTTTTCCTTATTGAGTGGTTTCGGTTACGCAGGGTCGTTATGCGCCGGATTCATCGCCAGGTGACGAGTTCCGGCACCCTCAGCAGCCGTACATGGGCTTGGCTGTTGAAGGAGGCCAGGGTCACCTCGCTGCCGCGGAATTTCAGCTGGCTGAGCGAAGTGTTGATGATCTGCCAGTTCAGCTCGAAGGCCTGGCTGGCACTGATGCCGGTGATGCGGTGGAGCAGGGCGGCGATGGTTCCGCCCGAGGTGAAGATGGCGATGTTGTCGCCGCCGGCGGCCTGTTCCAGGACGCGCTGCAGGCCTTCGCCCGTGCGTTGCACGAAGGCCGCCCAGCTCTCGATCCCGTCGCGGTCGTGCTGGCCGCCATGCCAGCGCTGCACGATCAGGGCGAACAGGCGCTGGAATTCGGCACGATGCTCGCGGGCATTGCGCAACACGTTCAGGGCTTCGGGTTCTTCGGGAAGCAGCGCGGGAAGCAGGGCGCGGATAACCGCGTCGGCATCGAATTCGTTGAAGGCGGCGTCGGTTTCCACGTCGGGAACCTTCACACCGCTCGCCTGCATGGCACCGAGCGCAAGCAGCGCAGTGTCCTGCTGGCGGCGCAGGTCGCCGGCGATGCAGCGGTCGAGCTTGAGCCCGAGCTGGACCAGGTGGGCGCCGAGGGCTTCGCTCTGGCGCATGCCGACCGACGAAAGAACGTCGTAGTCGTCGCAACCGAAGGAGGCCTGGCCATGTCGTATCAGGTAGATGCTGCCCACGTCGTCTGCCCGGGAAGTTGGATCTGGCGAGGTTAGGTTGCCATTCCTGCGGTGTCAACGAAAAAACATACAAGCGTTTGAAAAGGGCGTTTGAACTGTGGTGCCAGACATTTCCTACGCTAGCGACGGCAGATTGACGCCGGTATGCTTCACTATCGTTTTTCGCGCCCCGGTGCGCAGTTCAACAAGGAGAAATCGTGGAGTTTCTTGCAGAGTACGCAAGCTTTCTCGCCAAGACCGCAACCCTGGTCATCGCCCTGCTGGTCGTGCTGTCGGCTATCGCCGGCATGCGCGGCAAGGGCCGACGCAAGGCCGGCGGGCAATTGCAGGTCACCCGGCTCAATGAGTTCTACAAGGACCTGCGCGAGCGCCTGGAGTCCGGGCTGCTGGAAAAGCACCAGCTCAAGGCCTTGCGCAAGCAGCAGGCCAAGGAGCAGAAAAAACTGAAGAAGGCGCCGGCGGAGGAAAAAACCCGGGTCTTCGTGCTGGACTTCGACGGCGATATCAAGGCATCGGCCACCGAGAGCCTGCGGAATGAAATCACCGCCTTGCTGAGCCTGGCCACGTCGCGGGACGAGGTGGTCCTGCGTCTGGAAAGCGGCGGCGGCATGGTCCACAGCTATGGCCTGGCCGCTTCGCAACTGGCGCGTATCCGCCAGGCCGGCATACCGCTGACCGTGTGCATCGACAAGGTCGCGGCCAGCGGTGGTTACATGATGGCCTGCATTGGCGAGCGCATCGTCAGCGCGCCCTTTGCCATTCTTGGTTCGATCGGCGTGGTGGCGCAGTTGCCCAACGTCAACCGACTGCTGAAAAAGCACGATATCGACTTCGAGGTGCTGACCGCAGGCGAGTACAAGCGCACCCTGACCGTGTTTGGCGAAAACACCGAGAAGGGCCGGGAGAAATTCCAGGAAGACCTGGACGTCACTCACCAACTGTTCAAGGACTTCGTTTCGCGCTACCGGCCGCAGTTGCATATCGATGAAGTGGCCACGGGTGAGGTCTGGCTGGGTGTGGCGGCGCTGAACAAGCAGCTGGTGGATGAACTGAAGACCAGCGATGAATACCTGAGCGAACGGGCCCGGGAGTCGAACCTGTACCACCTGCATTTCGCCGAGCGCAAGAGCCTGCAGGAGCGGGTGGGGCTGGCGGCCAGCGGGGCGGTGGAGAGTACCGTGCTGGGGATCTGGAGCCGGATCAGTCGCTGGCGGTGACCTTTCGGGCTTCATCGCTGCGGTGCGGCGGTCCGACAAGCGAGCTCCCACAGGTCCGGCGGTGCACGCGGTCCCTGTGGGAGCTGGCTTGCCAGCGATAGGGCCCTCAAGAACGAAAAAGCCCCGTCAGACTGACGGGGCTTTTTCATTTCAGCGGTCGATCGATCAACGCCGACGGAACAACGGCAGCGGCTCATCGGTAGCCGCCTGGTAGGTCACCGAGAAGTCCTTCAGGCTTTGCAGCGCGTCTTCCGGGTTCTTGTCGGGGCGGATGGCGAAGGCATCGAAACCGCAACGGGCCATGTAGAACAGCTGGTCACGCAGGACGTCGCCAATGGCGCGCAGCTCACCGGTGAACTTGTAGCGATCACGCAGCAGGCGCGCGTTGGAGTAGCTGCGCCCGTCGGTGAAGGCCGGGAAGTTCAGGGCGATGACCTGGAAGTGACCGACGTCTTCGCCGATTTCCTCGGCTTCTTCGTCGCTGTCCAGCCACACGCCCAGGCCGCCGTCACGGGCTTTCAGGGCATGGGCGTGTTCGCGCCAGAGTTGCAGTGGCACGATGTAGTCGTCGCAGTTGGTCAGTTCGTCCAGGGTGACGTCCTTGGGCAGCAGGTGCCAGGTTTCGTCGACGATCTGGTTGTTCTTAATGATTCGCTGCATAGACGCGCTCCTTGAAGGGGTCGATGCCGATACGCTGGTAGGTGTCGATGAAACGCTCGTCTTCGGTACGTTTTTCCACGTACACCGAGATCAGCTTCTCGATCACGTCCGGCATGTCGTCCTGGGCGAAGGACGGGCCGAGGATCTTGCCGAGGCTGGCGTCGCGGCTGGCGCTGCCACCCAGGGACACCTGGTAGAACTCTTCACCTTTCTTGTCCACGCCGAGAATGCCGATATGGCCGACGTGGTGGTGGCCGCAGGCGTTCATGCAGCCCGAGATGTTCAGGTCCAGTTCGCCGATGTCGAACAGGTAGTCCAGGTCGTCGAAGCGGCGCTGGATGGATTCGGCGATCGGGATCGACTTGGCGTTGGCCAGGGAGCAGAAATCACCGCCAGGGCAGCAGATGATGTCGGTCAGCAGGCCGATGTTCGGGGTGGCGAAGCCATGCTCGCGCAGTTCCAGCCAGAGCGCATGCAACTGGCTCTGCTCGACGTCGGCGAGGATGATGTTCTGCTCGTGGGAGGTGCGCAACTGGCCGAAGCTGTAGCGCTCGGCGAGGTCGGCGACCTTGTCCAGTTGCTTGTCGGTCAGGTCGCCGGGGGCGACGCCGGTCGGCTTGAGCGACAGGGTCACGGCAACGTAGCCCGGCTTCTTGTGCGCCAGGGTGTTGCGGGCGCGCCAGCGGGCGAAGCCCGGATGCTGCTGGTCGAGTTCGGCCAGTTGCGCATCGAGGTTGTCCAGGGCCTTGTAGTCCGGGTCGACGAAGTGCTTGGCGACGCGCTGCACTTCGGCCTCGGTCAGGGTGGTCTGGCCGCCGCGCAGGTGGACCATCTCGGCCTCGACCTTCTCGGCGAAGACTTCCGGGGTCAGGGCCTTGACCAGGATCTTGATCCGCGCCTTGTACTTGTTGTCACGGCGGCCGTAACGGTTGTACACGCGCAGGATGGCGTCCAGGTAGCTGAGCAGGTCCCGCCATGGCAGGAACTCGTTGATGAAGGCACCGACCACCGGGGTACGGCCCAGGCCGCCACCGACCAGCACGCGGAAGCCCAGCTCGCCGGCAGCGTTGTGCACCGGCTCCAGGCCGATATCGTGCACTTCAATGGCTGCACGGTCGCTCTTCGAGCCATTGATGGCGATCTTGAACTTGCGCGGCAGGTAGGCGAATTCGGGGTGGAAGGTGGTCCACTGGCGGACGATCTCGCACCACGGGCGCGGATCGATCAGCTCATCGGCGGCAACGCCGGCGAACTGGTCGGTGGTGACGTTGCGCAGGCAGTTGCCGCTGGTCTGGATCGCGTGCATCTGCACGGTGGCCAGCTCGGCGAGGATGTCCGGGACATCTTCCAGGGCTGGCCAGTTGTATTGCACGTTCTGCCGGGTGCTGATGTGCGCATAGCCCTTGTCGTAGTCGCGCGCGATCTTCGCCAGCATGCGGGTCTGGCGCGAGGTCAGCTGGCCATACGGCACGGCGACACGCAGCATCGGGGCAAAACGTTGGATGTAGAGGCCGTTCTGCAGGCGCAGAGGGCGGAATTCTTCTTCGCTCAGCTCGCCGGCCAGGTAGCGGCGCGTCTGATCCCGGAACTGCTTGACGCGGTCCTCGATGATCCGCTGATCGTACTCGTCGTATACGTACATAGGGGTCCTGTTCTCAAGCTGCTTGCAGCTAATCGCGCGCACGGCCGCGCACTCCGGATGCGGAGCCGGGGAACGATAGCAGGTTGTATTTATGTGAAAAAGTGATGTTTTTGCATATGAAAAGAACGATTTGGACTAAGTGAGACTGGCTAGCGTTTGTAGCGCCATTCCACTCTCCGCCGAGTGGTAAAAGTCCCTGCTTGAGCAATGGGGATTGCTGGGCTTAACTGCTGGGGGTGTGCATTCCCATAACCACTACAAAAAGAGGCGATGCAATGGGAAACCCGACCAAAACCGGCAAGACCGACAGCAGTGTCGACGCGTGGGCAATCCTGTGCCTGATCGTGCTCGTGGTCGTGACAGCCGTGTACTGGGTCAGCCATCAGTGACGGAGCGCATTGGCTGAAAATACCGTGATCAGCAATCAACGAAACCGCCCGCGGCATGGACCCCGCGGGCGGTTTTGTTTTCAGCGCGCGGTGAGGTGCATGGCCAGTTGCACCAGGCCGTAGAGGATCAGGATGAACACCAGGGTGAACGCGGTGCCCATGGCAATGAAATGCACAGGCTTGCCGTGGGTGAAGTCGCGGGCGCGGTTCTTGCCGGACTGCACGCCGAAGGCGGCGGCGAGGACGCTGTGCAGGAGCTGCCAGAAGGTTGGGGGCTTGCCTTGAGGATCTTCCATGGGCTGGGCTCTCCGGTGTGGTTGTGTCCCAGAGTCTAGCCGGTGGATATGAGGTTGCCTGCACTGGCCTCATCGCTGGCAAGCCAGCTCCCACAGGTATTGCACATGACTCAAGATATGCAGTGACCCTGTGGGAGCTGGCTTGCCAGCGATGAGGCCATCAGCCGCCAGGCAGATCTCAGCTCTCGTACCCGAGGTTAGGCGCCAGCCAGCGCTCGCTCACCGCCACATCCTGCTGCTTGCGCGCGCTGTAGCGCTCGATCTGGTCCTTTTCCACCTTGCCCACGGCAAAGTACTGCGCCTGCGGATGGGCGAAGTACCAGCCACTGACCGCTGCCGCCGGGAACATGGCGAAGTGTTCGGTCAGGAACACGCCGCTCGGGCCGGTCTGGCCGATCTCGGTGCCATCGAGCAGACGGAACAGGGTGGCCTTCTCGGTGTGGTCCGGGCACGCCGGATAACCCGGGGCAGGGCGGATGCCAGCGTACTGCTCCTTGATCAGCGCCTCGTTGTCGAGCTGCTCGTCCCTGGCGTAGCCCCAATAGTCCTTGCGCACCCGCTCGTGCAGCCATTCGGCGCAGGCTTCGGCCAGGCGGTCGGCGAGCGCCTTGACCATGATCGAGCTGTAGTCGTCGCCCTTGTCCTGGTAAGCCTTGGCCACCTCCTCGGCGCCGATGCCGGCGGTGGTGATGAAGCCGCCGACATAGTCGGTGACACCGCTGTCCTTCGGTGCGACGAAGTCGGCCAGGGAGAGGTTCGGCTTGTCGTCCGGCTTGATGGTCTGCTGGCGCAGGTGATGCAGGCGCGCCAGGGGCTGGCCGTCCTCGCCGTAGACCTCGATATCGTCGTCGTCCACCTGGTTGGCAGGCCAGAAGCCGAACACCGCACGGGCGCTGATCAGCTTCTCGTCGATCAGCCTGGCGAGCATTTCCCGGGCGTCCTTGTACAGCGCGGTCGCCGCTTCACCCACGACTTCGTCGGTGAGGATGCGCGGGAACTTGCCGGCCAGGTCCCAGGAAATGAAGAACGGCGTCCAGTCGATGTACTCGGCCAGCACCTTCAGGTCGATGTTTTCCAGCACCTTGACGCCGGTGAAGCTTGGCACCGCAGCCTGGTAGTTGGCCCAGTCGTATTTCGGCTTGGCGGCGATGGCCTGGGCGTAGCTCAGGCGCTCGGTGCGGGCGCTGCGGTTGGCGGTGCGCTCGCGCACCTCGACGTAGTCGGCACGGGTCTTCTCGACGAAGCCCGGTTTCAGCTCCTTGGACAGCAACTGCGTGGCCACGCCCACCGCCCGCGAGGCGTCGGTCACGTAGACCACCGCGTCGTTGCTGTAGCGCGGCTCGATCTTCACCGCTGTGTGCGCCTTGGAGGTCGTGGCGCCACCGATCATCAGCGGCAGGTGGAAGTCCTGGCGCTGCATTTCGCGGGCGACATGGACCATCTCGTCCAGCGACGGGGTGATCAGCCCGGATAGGCCGATGATGTCGCATTTTTCTTCGCGCGCGACCTGGAGGATCTTCTCCGCCGGCACCATCACGCCGAGGTCGACGATGTCATAGCCGTTGCAGCCCAGGACCACGCCGACGATGTTCTTGCCGATGTCGTGCACGTCGCCCTTGACCGTGGCCATGAGGATCTTGCCCTTGGCTTCCGGCTTGTCGCCTTTTTCTTCCTCGATGAAAGGAATCAGGTGGGCCACCGCCTGCTTCATCACTCGAGCCGATTTGACCACTTGCGGGAGGAACATCTTGCCCGCGCCGAACAGGTCGCCGACCACGTTCATGCCGCTCATCAGCGGGCCTTCGATGACCTCGATCGGCCGCGCGCACTGCTGGCGGCACAGCTCGGTGTCTTCGACGATATAGGCGGTGATGCCCTTGACCAGCGCGTGCTCCAGGCGTTTTTCCACCGGCAGCGAGCGCCACTCTTCGTTCTCCACTTCCTTGGCAGCACCGCCACCCTTGTAGTCGTCGGCGATGGCGAGGAGGGCGTCGGTACCTTCCGGAGTGCGGTTGAGCACCACGTCCTCGACCTTCTCGCGCAGCGCCGCCGGGATCTCGTCATAGATCTCCAGCTGGCCGGCGTTGACAATACCCATGGTCAGGCCGTTCTGGATGGCGTGATACAGGAACACCGAGTGGATCGCCTCGCGCACCGGGTTGTTGCCGCGGAACGAGAACGACACGTTGGACACCCCGCCCGAGGACAGCGCGTACGGCAGGTGGTCGCGGATATAAGCGCAGGCTTCGATGAAGTCCACGGCATAGTTGTTGTGTTCTTCGATGCCGGTGGCGACGGCGAAGATGTTCGGGTCGAAAATGATGTCTTCCGGCGGGAAGCCCACTTCATTGACCAGGATGTCGTAGCTGCGCTGGCAGATTTCCTTCTTGCGCGCGGCGGTGTCGGCCTGGCCGACCTCGTCGAAGGCCATCACCACCACGGCGGCGCCGTAGCGCTTGCACAGCCGGGCGTGATGCTTGAAGGCTTCGACGCCTTCCTTCATCGAGATCGAGTTGACGATGCCCTTGCCCTGGATGCACTTCAGGCCGGCCTCGATCACTTCCCATTTTGAGGAGTCGATCATGATCGGCACCCGGGAAATGTCGGGCTCGCCGGCGATCAGGTTGAGGAAACGGACCATGGCTGCCTGGGAATCGAGCATCCCTTCGTCCATGTTGATGTCGATCACCTGGGCACCGGCCTCGACCTGCTGCAGGGCGACTTCCAGGGCCTCGGTGTAGTTTTCCTCGCGGATCAGCCGGGCGAACCTGGCCGAGCCGGTGATGTTGGTACGCTCGCCGACGTTGACGAACAACGATTGGCGGTCGATGGTGAACGGCTCGAGGCCGGACAGGCGGCAGGCTTTCGGGATATCCGGAATGGCCCGTGGCTTGTACTTGGCCACTGCCTCGGCGATTGCCTGGATATGCCCCGGGGTGGTGCCGCAGCAGCCGCCGATGATGTTGAGGAAGCCGCTGGCGGCGAATTCCTCGACCACCACGGCCATCTCCGCCGGGGTCTCGTCGTATTCACCGAAGGCGTTGGGCAGGCCGGCGTTGGGGTGGGCCGACACATGGGTGCCGGCCTTGTTCGACAGTTCTTCCAGGTACGGACGCAGGTCCTTGGCGCCCAGGGCGCAGTTCAGGCCGACGGAGATCGGGTTGGCATGCCGTACCGAGTTCCAGAAGGCCTCGGTGGTCTGTCCCGACAGGGTGCGGCCGGAGGCGTCGGTGATGGTCCCGGAGATCATGATCGGCAGTTCGACGCCGTCGTCCTCGAACACCTGCTGTACCGCGAAAATCGCCGCCTTGGCGTTGAGGGTGTCGAAGATGGTTTCGATCAGGATCAGGTCGGCGCCGCCTTCGATCAGGCCGCGGGTCGCCTCGATGTAGTTTTCCACCAGTTCGTCGAAGGTGACGTTGCGGTAGCCCGGGTCGTTGACGTCCGGGGAGATCGAGCAGGTGCGGCTGGTCGGGCCCAGCACGCCGGCCACGAAGCGCGGCTTGTCCGGGGTTTCCAGGGTCTTGGCATCGGCCACCTGGCGGGCAATGCGTGCGCCTTCGACGTTGAGCTCGTACACCAGCTCCTGCATGTCGTAGTCGGCCTGGGAGATGCGGGTGGCGTTGAAGGTGTTGGTTTCGAGGATATCGGCGCCGGCGTCCAGGTAGGCCTTTTCGATGGCGGCAATCACGTCCGGGCGGCTGAGCAGCAGCAGGTCGTTGTTGCCCTTGACGTCGCTCGGCCAGTCGGCGAAGCGCGTGCCACGATAGTCGCCTTCCTCAAGACGGTAGCTTTGGATCATAGTACCCATGCCGCCATCTAGAATGAGGATGCGCTCCTTGAGTGCTTGCTGAAGTGCTTGGAAACGAGCGCTGCGGTCGGACATTGGAACTACCTGGGTCGGACAAGGACGAAAGTTGCGGGATGATAACAAAGCTGCGCGCTTTTTTGACGCGTGGCACATTTGCATGAATTTCATTCATGTTGGCGCCGCGGCCCACCGGTAGAATCGTGAAAAGCCTTTTCAATCCAGGACATACCGCACATGGTGCATCGCTTGATTGCCGCCGCCTTCGCACTGCTCATCAGTGGCGCGGCGTTGGGGCAGGGACCCCAGAACACTGCAGCGATCTCCTATACCCGGGATATCCAGCCGATCTTCACCGAGAAATGCGTCGCCTGCCACGCCTGTAACGACGCCGCCTGCCAGCTCAACCTCGGCAGCGCCGAGGGGGCCAGCCGCGGCGCCTCGAAAATCCCCGTCTACCAGGGCGACCGCAGCCAGGCGGTGACCCCGACCCGGCTATTCTTCGATGCCCAGACCGACCAGGGCTGGCGGCACCTGGGCTTCAACTCGGTGATCGATCGCCAGCAGGACCAGGCGGCGCTGATGGCGCGCATGCTGGAGCTGGGGCATGCCAAGCCGCTGGTGCCCAACGAGAAGATCCCCGACAACATCGTCCTGGGCCTGAACCGGGAGAACATGTGCCCGCTGCCCGGTGAGTTCGATGCCTATGCCAAGGCCCATCCCCGGGAAGGCATGCCGCTGGCGGTGACCGGCCTCAGCGATGCCCAGTACAACACCCTGCAACGCTGGCTGGCCCAAGGCGCGCCGGTGGAAAGCGCAGCGATCCGCCCCAGCGCAAGCGAAGCGGCGCAGATCCAGGAATGGGAAGAGTTGCTGAACCGCCCTGGTGCCAGCGAAGCGCTGGTAGGACGCTGGCTCTACGAGCACCTGTTCCTCGCTCATGTGCACTTCGTCGGCGGCGAGCCGGGGCACTTCTTCCAATGGGTGCGTTCGCGCACGCCGAGCGGGCAGCCCATCGACTTGATCGTCACCCGGCGCCCCAACGACCCGCCGGGCACCGACTTCTATTACCGCCTGCTGCCGGTGCAGGGCGTGATCGTGCACAAGACCCACATCACGTACCCGATGGGCCCCAACAAGCTCAAGCGGGTCAAGCAGCTGTTCTACAGCGGCAACTGGCACACCGACTCGCTGCCCGGCTACGGCCCGCGGCATCGTTCCAACCCGTTCGAGACCTTCGAGGCGATCCCGGCGGTGGCGCGTTACCAGTTCATGCTGGATAACGCCGAGTATTTCGTCCGCACCTTCATCCGCGGCCCGGTGTGCCGGGGCCAGATTGCTACCGACGTGATCCGTGACAACTTCTGGGCGCTGTTCCAGGAACCGGCCCACGACCGCTATATCACCGACGCCAAGTATCGCGCTGAAGCCACGCCGCTGCTGGCCATGCCCGGGCAGATCGACGATGTCGGCAGCATCCTGAGCCTGTGGCATGCCTATCGCGACAAGCGCAACGACTACGAAAGCCTGCGCCGGGATACCTATGCCGAGATGCCGCCGCCGAGTTGGTCGACCCTGTGGGCCGGCAACGACAACGCGCTGCTGAGCATCTTCCGCCACTTCGACAGCGCCTCGGTGACCAAGGGCCTGATCGGCGACGTGCCGCTGACCATGTGGCTGTTCGACTACCCGTTGCTGGAGCGCACCTATTACCAGCTGGCGGTCAACTTCGACGTCTATGGCAACGTTTCGCACCAGGCCCAGACCCGCCTGTACTTCGACCTGATCCGCAATGGTGCCGAGGTCAACTTCCTGCGCCTGATGCCGGCCGGCAAGCGTGGCGACATCCTCGGCAGTTGGTACCAGAACAGCGGCAAGGTGAAGATGTGGATGGACTACGAGGACATCGACACCGATACCCCAAGCGCCCTGAAACTCGATCCGCATCACCCGGTGCGGGATTTCGGCCTCAAGCTGATCGAGCGCAGCGGCAGCCTGAATGCCGCGCCCGACCCGATCAACCGCTGCACTGGCGCTTATTGTTCGCGTCCGCAGATGAGCGAGGAGTTCCGTGATGTCGAGCAATCGCTGAGCCGCCTGGCTTCACGGCCTGCGGCCGGACTCAAGGTCATCGAGCAATTGCCCGAGGCGACCATGCTCAGGATCGAAGGCCAGGGCGGCAATCGCCAGGTCTACAGCATGCTGCGCAACCGGGCGCACAGTAACGTCGCCTTCATGCTGGGCGAGGCCTACCGCTACCAGCCGGGGCTGGACACCCTGACCCTGTACCCGGGAGTGATGAGCAGCTACCCCAACTTCATGTTCAACATCCCGGCCAGCGACGTGCCCGAGTTCGTCGAGGACATGGAGGCTGCACGCGATGACCACGACCGCTTCGAGCGTATCGTCATGCGCTGGGGCGTGCGCCGCAGCCATCCGCAGTTCTGGCAGTACTTCCATGACCTGAACAGCTATATCAAGGAAACCGAGCCGGTGGAGGCGGGGGTGCTGGACATGAACCGCTACGAGAACCTCTAGATGCTTAACGGCTTCTTTTATCCCGACTTAATTGCTAGGACTTTGTTCGTCGCCGCGCATGGCGTAAACTGCCGACAAGTCTGTGAGGAAATTCCATGAGCGCCATAACCATTACCGACGCCGCGCACGATTACCTGGCCGATCTGCTGTCCAAGCAGAACACCCCGGGATCGGTATCCGCATCTTCATTACCCAACCCGGCACCCAATATGCCGAAACCTGCATTGCCTATTGCAAGCCAGGCGAAGAAAAGCCGGAAGATACCGCGCTGGGCCTGAAGAGCTTTACCGCCTACATCGACGCGGTCAGCGAGCCTTTTCTCGATGATGCCGTCGTCGACTACGCCACCGACCGCATGGGCGGCCAGCTGACCATCAAGGCCCCGAATGCCAAGGTGCCGATGGTCAACGACGACAGTCCGATCAACGAGCGCATCAACTACTACCTGCAAACCGAGATCAACCCGGGGCTGGCCAGCCACGGCGGCCAGGTCAGCCTGATCGAGGTGGTCGAGGATGGGATCGCCGTGCTGCAGTTCGGCGGCGGCTGCCAGGGCTGCGGCCAGGCCGACGTGACCCTCAAGGACGGCATCGAGCGCACCTTGCTCGAACGCATTCCGGAGTTGAAGGGCGTACGCGACGTGACTGACCACTCGCAGAAAGAAAACGCCTACTACTAAGCAGGCAGGCGAGAAAACGACGCGGACTCTGTGGGAGCTGGCTTGCCAGCGATGAGGCCGGCATTGACAACCATGTTGTCAGGTCTGGCCTCATCGCTGGCAAGCCAGCTCCCACAGGGTCCGCGTCGTTTTTGCTATTGGGCCCGTTTAAAAGTCATAACTCACACTGGTGTAGTAGAACGCCCCCTGCGCTCCCTCAGGCGAGGTGATCGAATACTTCGGCACCCCGTACAACTGCGCACCTTTCAATTTCTCCGGATGGCTGTCGAACAGGTTGATCGCACCTACCGAGACTTTCAGGCCCAGGTCGAAGCGATAGCTCAGGTCCAGATCCGTCACCCATTGCGGGCTGAAGGTCTGGTCCAGCGCCGGGTTGCTGGCGTTCAGGCTTTTCCATTCGCCATAACGCCGCTGGGTGACGGTCAGCCCCAGTTTTCGTACAGCCAGTTGGCGCTGAAGGTCAGCTTGTTGTCCGGCGTGCCGTGCTCGATCAGCCCTTGGGTGGCCCGTCCGACGATCTGCTCACCGCTGATGCCGCCGACATCACGCAGGTCGGTGATCCGCGTGCGGGTCTTGGCGAAGCCGGCGTTCAGGTCGAGCCGGCCATAGGCTGCCAGGTCCAGTTGGTATTGGCCGCTTAGCTCGACGCCGTCGGTGCGGGTGTCGGCGATGTTGGTGTAGAACGCCGCGCTCTGGATGTTGGCGTAGGGCGTACCGGCGAAGATCGGCCCGACCACGCTGGCCGGCAACTGGTCGGAGAGGGTGATGCGGTTGTCGATATCGATACGGTAGGCGTCGATGCTCAGCGAAGCATTGCTCAATGGCCGCCAGACCAGGCCCAGGGAGTAGTTGGTCGACTCCTCCGGCTTCAGCGCCCGGCCACCGAGCAATGCCGCTTCCGGGCTGTCGGCGCGCAGGGTGCGCTGTTGCACCTCGACCCAGTTGCCGCTGCCCGGCGGCTGCTCCACCACCTGTACGCTGAACGACGATAAACCGCTCTGCACCAGCGACGGTGCGCGATAACCGCTGCTGATACTGCCGCGTGCGGCGATCTGCGGGGTGAAGTCGTAGCGCAGGGAAAGCTTGCCGTTGGTGGTGTCGCCAAAGTCCGAATAGTGCTCCGAGCGCACCGCCAGGCCGGCCTGGAACTTGTCGGTGATCTGCCCTTCGAGGTCGAGGTAGGCGCCGAATACCTTGCGCTCCAGCGAGGCGGCGTCGACGTTGGTGATCCCCGAGTAGTAGCCGGGAATCCGCCGCCCGGTGACCGGATCCAGGGTGTTGAACAGCGCGCCGTTCTGCCAGCCCGCCGCCTCGCCGGCGCTCAGGGTGTAGTTTTCCTTGCGCCAGGCCAGGCCCGCGGACACGGTCAGCGGCTTGGCCAGCAGATCGGTGGGGAAGTCGCGGACCCAGTCGAGGGTCAGGTTGGTCTGCTTGTTCTCGCGCTCCCCGGTGTAGATGTTGTACGGGCTGTTGGCGCCCCAGCTAGGGTTGATCGCGTCGCGATCGGTGGACTTGAGCGTGTCGTTGCCGTAGTTGGCCGCCAGGTCGAACTTGCCCAGCAGGTCGTCCTCGTAGCGCAGGCCGCCGGTGACCGCGTAGTCCTCCAGGGCATAGCGGGTGATCGGCAGGCGCCCGTCCGGGTAGCGCGACAGCGCGACACTGCCGTAGTTGCTGCGCAGGGTGGTGGGCGGGTCGAAGAAGCCTTCGGCATCGGTGTTCTTGTGCGAGTACGTGGCGAAGCCATAGGCGGTCAGGCCGTCACCAACGCCGATCTCGCTGTTGGCGACGAGGTTGTACTGGTCGCTGACCCCGCCCGAGCCCCAGTTCCAGGTGCGGTAGCGGTTGTTCTGCTCGCGGGGCGTATTAACGCTGGTGTCGCCGGGATAGAAGATGCGGTTGTCCGGACGGGTATCGCTGGCCGGGTCCTGGTTGCCGGCATCGAACGACAGGGTGAGGAAACCATCGTTGGGCAGGGCGAAGCCTTTCCAGCCACTGAGCTTGCGCTGCAGGCCGTCACCCTTGTCGTAGCCGCCGAAGCGGTAGCCGATGTTGCCGCCATCGTCGTTTTCCTTGAGCACGATGTTGATCACCCCGGCGATGGCATCGGAGCCGTACTGGGCGGCGGCGCCGTCACGCAGGATCTCGACCCGCGACACCGCGCTCAGCGGTATCAGGCTCAGGTCCACCGCCGCGGCGCCACGGCCGTTGGCCAGGCTCTGGCGGGTAACGTTGGCGCTGCTGTGGCGGCGCTTGCCGTTGACCAGTACCAGCACCTGGTCCGAGGCCAGGCCGCGCAGCGAAGCGCCTTGGGCGATGGACCCGGCGAAAGCGCCCTGTGGCGATTGCGGGAAGCTGAAGGAGGGCGACAGCGCGGTCAGGGCGCCGGACAGGTCCTTGGCCCCGGTTTCTTCGAGTTTTTCGGCGCTGAGCACATCGACCGGTGCCGCGCTTTCGAGGGCGGTGACGTCGCTGCGGCGGGTGCCGACCACTACCACGGTATCGAGTTTGTCGTCTTTGGCGGCGCTGCCACTGGCGGGCTCCTGGGCCTGGACGATGGGCACGGCAAGGCTGCCGATGACCAGCGCGATGGCGCCGGCCAAGGGGTCGAGACGGAACATGGGACTACTCCTGTTGCACGCAAGGGGGCCGGCGACCCTCCCGGGATCGCCGGTCAGCGAAGGGTCAGAAACGGCTGGTAACGCTCAGGCCGACGGTGCGCGGGTCGCCGTAGGTGATCACGTATTGCCCGGCAGTACCGTTGGGTCGGCCATGGACCTGGTAACGGCGGTCGGTGAGGTTGTTGACGAAGCCGGTGACGCTGAGCTTCTCGTCCGCGCTGAACCAGGTCAGGCGACTGTTGGCCAGGGTGTAGTGGGGCTGGTTGAGCGGCGCGTCGGCACTGCTCTGGCGGTCGGCGAGGAAGTATTCCTTGTCACGGAAGCTGACATCGCCCCCGGCTACCAGCCTGCCGGGAATGTCCAGCGGCAGGGTGTAGTCGGCCCCGAGGGACACCACGTAGCGCGGCGACCGCACGAAGCTGTTGCCGCTGTAGTCGCCGGTGACCGCGCCGGTATTGGGGTTGGTGTTCTTGAAGTCGGTGTACTCGGTATCCAGGAACGACAGCGCGCCGCGCAGATGCAGGCGGTCGGTGGGCTGGCCCTCGATCTCCAGTTCGGCGCCTTTGACCTTGCCCTTGGCGCCGTTGGTGAGTGCGGTGGTCAGGATGCCGCTGTTGACCGTCAGCAGGTTCACCTGGATGTCCTGGTAGTCGTAATAGAAGACGTTGGCGTTGACCGTCAGGCGATGGTCGAACCACTCCGACTTCAAGCCCAGTTCATAGGCATCCAGTTCTTCCGGATCGACCGTGGTCAACTGCGCCAGGCTGGTTGAGAGGCCGGTGTTGAAGCCACCCGAGCGGAAGCCGTGGGCGTAGCGGAAGAACACCCGCAGGTTGTCGTTGATCCGGTATTCCGGGGTCAGGTCGTAGGTCCAGGCGTCCCAGCGCTTGCTTTCCTCGCGATTGCCGTTGCTGCCGGCGGCGGTCAACGGGATCAGCGGACCAGTGGCGGTAGCCCGGGTCAGCTGGGTCAGGTCGAGATCGATGTCCTTTTTCTCGGTGGTCCAGCGCAGGCCGCCGGTGACGGTCAGATTGTCTGTGAAGTCATAGGCCAGGTTGCCGAACAGCGCATAGCTGTCGGTGCGGTGGGTGTAGTCGAGGTTGCGGTAATCCACGGTGCCGCCGGTCTGGTTGGAGCCGGTGCCGTTCGGTGTCGGGCCCGGAATGATGCTGCGCACCGCGCTGTTGTCGAGGGTCTCGTGGAAGTAGTGGGTACCGAGCATCCAGCGCAGGGTTTCCTGCGGCGAAGAGGCGAGGCGGAACTCCTGGGAGTACTGGTCGTAGGTCGCATCGCTGTCGGTGGCACCGTTGACCTCGTAGGGGGTGTAGTCGGCGTCGGTCAGCGACTGGTTGCGGATATGGTCGTAGGCGGTGATCGAGGTCAGGTTGTAATCGCCGAGGTTCCAGTTCAGGGTCAGCGACGTGCCGCTGTGGTCGAGCTTGTAGTCTTCGTTGGTGTTGAGCTCGATCTTGCGCCCATGAGGGCGCTGGTAGCCGACATTGTAGTAGCGCCCCAGGGGCAGCGAGCCGCTGCTGCCGTCGCCCTTGAATTCGCGGCCATGAATCTTCAGCAGGGCTTCGAGGTCCTCGTTGACCTTGGCCAGGAACTGCACGCGCACGGCTTTCTTGTTGACGTCACCGTAGGTCTGGTCGTTGGTCAGGTTATGGGTGAAACCGTCGCGCTCCTCGGAATACAGCGAGACCCGGCCGGCCAGGCGGTCGTCCACCAGCGAACCGCCGATGGCGCCGTTGAGGATTCGTTCGTTCTTGCTGCCGAAGCCGATGGTGCCGTAGCCGTCGGTATCGAAGGTCGGCTTCTTGGAAATCACATTGACCGCGCCGGCGGTGGTGTTCTTGCCGTACAGGGTGCCTTGCGGGCCACGCAGGATCTCGATGCGTTCCAGGTCGAACAGCGGCCCGCCGCCGGCCACCGGGGCATTGAGGTACACGTCGTCGGCATAGATGCCCACCGGGTAGACCGTGGCCGCACCGGTATCACCGGTGCCCAGGCCACGGATGTACCAGCGTGGGCGCCCGTCGCCGTCCGGATTCTTCGCCGAAGCGTTGGGTACGAACGTGGTGATATCGCCCATGGCGCGCACGCCGTCGGCCGCCAGGCTGGTGCCCTGGACCGCCGAGACCGCCACCGGAACCTCTTGCAGGGTTTCTTCCCGGTGCTGTGCGGTGACGGTTACGGTTTTCAGCGCCGGCGTGGTGCTGGTTTCATCGTCGGCATAGGCCAACGGGTATTGGCCCGCCAACAGAAGGCTAAGGCTGATTCCCTTGGTGATGGGATTGATCTGGAACATGCTGCTTCTCCCCGAGCGTTGCAGATGCAGGGGTAGAGCAGGGTTTATGCCATGTTTTCAACTCGTTGATTCAATTGGATAAATCAGGATTTTTGCGGCGTCGCTGCTAGGCAGGCAGCAGGGCACTGGTGAATCTATGTTGCTACAGCAGCAATGGTTGCGAACCTGGCCCATGGCGCACTTCCAACGGCTCGCTGGATAACCACCTGGCTCGGAAGTTTCTCAAGCTTTCCTGGAAACTTCCCTTCGCTTGTTTGAGGCTCGAAATTGATAAGTCAGATGTTTTACTGTGCGTGCCTGGAATATTTCTCGGGGCGAGGGTATGAGAAAAATCGACGGTAGCCATGGTGCACATGGCGCGTCCGGGTGCGGCTCCCCGGATTTCCTGGGCAGGGTTCGCTGGCCATTGGTTGTACTGCTATGCCTGGCCACGGGTTTCGCTCTGGTGGTGCTGTTCTGGAGCGGCGATACGCAACCGGATTCACCCTGGTTCTGGAGCCGCGTGCTGGCACTTCCGTTGATTATCTGGAGCTATCTGTATGGGCTGCGCCTGCTGGCGCATTGAAAACGCTGGTCGTGCCAACCTACCGGTGCGCCTCGAAACGCGACGCGGACCTTGTCGATACCGCGCCGCATCCACAGTCTATCCCTCCCGCTTCACCACCAGGGTCAGGATGTCATAACTCGCCACCAGCTCCCCAAGCTGGTTGGTCACCTCCACGTCCCACGCCACCACCCCTTGCGGGATACCCTGCGGGCTCTTCTTGCCCTGGTCGATCTTGCGCTTGCAGGTGAGCCTGGCCTGGATCGTGTCGCCGATGCCCACCGGATTGATGAAGCGCAGGTTATCCAGTCCATAGTTGGCCAGGACCGGCCCGGGAGCCGGGCTGACGAACAAGCCGGCCGCCGCCGACAGCACGAAGTAGCCGTGGGCGATACGCTTGCCGAACTGCGATTCCCGTGCGGCGATCTCGTCGAAATGCATGTAGAAGTGATCCCCCGAAAGACAGCCGAAGTTCACCAGGTCTGCCTCGGTCACCGTCCGCCGATGGGTCAGCAACGACTCGCCGATGCGCAGGTCCTCGAAATAGCGGCGGAACGGATGTACTTCGGTTTCGATCACCTCGGCGCCACGCACGTACTCGCCGGTCACCGCCATCAGCATGCTCGGCGAGCCCTGTACCGCGGCCCGTTGCAGGTAGTGCTTCACGGCGCGCAGCCCGCCCAGTTCCTCGCCACCCCCAGCCCGACCCGGACCGCCGTGCTTGAGCTGCGGCAGCGGAGAACCATGGCCGGTGGATTCGGCAGCGGCTTCGGCATCCAGCACCAGCAGGCGGCCATGCCAGGCCGCCGCCACCGGCACGGCCCTGGCCGCCACTGCGCGGTCAGCGGTGACCAGGCTCGCCACCAGGCTGCCTTTGCCGCGGGCAGCCAGGTCCAGCGCTTCATCCAGGTCTTCATAGGTCATCAGGGTGCTGACCGGCCCGAACGCTTCGATATCGTGGGCGCCGCCCTCGGCATGGGCGTCCCGCGCCAGCAGCAGGGTGGGGGCGAAGAAGGCGCCGTTGGCGACGCCTTCGCCACGCGGCTCGAAACCATCACGGGCACCGAACAGCAGGTCGCAGCTTTGCAGCAATTGTTCGACCCGCTCGCCGACATCCGCCTGCTGCGCATGGGACGCCAGGGCCCCATGCGCACGCCTTCCACCGAAGGATCGCCCACCACCACCTTGCCCAGGCGATCCCGCAGGCGGGTCGCCACCGCGTCCAGATGCTTCGCCGGCACGATGGCCCGGCGAATCGCCGTGCATTTCTGCCCGGCCTTGGTGGTCATTTCCCGGGCGACTTCCTTGATATACAGCTCGAACTCTTCGCTGTCCGGGCTCACGTCCGGGCCGAGGATCGAGCAGTTCAGTGAGTCGGCCTCGGCGGTGAAGGGCACCGAGTTGCGGATCAGGTTGGGTGTGACCCGCAGTTTCGCCGCAGTGTCCGCCGAGCCGGTGAAGGTCACCAGGTCCTGGCCGTCCAGGCGCTCCAGCAGGTCGCCGGTGCTGCCGATCACCAGTTGCAGGGCGCCGGCCGGGAGCAGGCCGGACTCATCGATCAGGCGCACCACGGCTTCGGTCAGGTAGCTGGTGGCTGTGGCGGGCTTGACGATGCAGGGCATGCCGGCCAGGAAGGTCGGGGCAAATTTTTCCAGCATCCCCCAGATCGGGAAGTTGAAGGCATTGATATGCACCGCGACCCCGGCCCGTGGCACCAGGATGTGACTGCCGGCGAACCGGCCCTGCTTGCCCAGCGGGATCGCCGGCCCTTCATGGACCAGGTTGCCCGACGGCAACTCGCGGGCACCGATGCCGGCATAGGAGAACAGTGTGGCATTGCCGCCCTCGATATCGATCCAACTGTCGGCACGGGTCGCGCCGCTGTGGTGTGACAGGGCGTAGAGCTGCTCCTTGCGCTCGGCCAGGTACAGCGCCAGGGCCTTGAGCCGCGCCGCACGCTGCTGGAAATCCAGGGCCATCAGGCCGTTGCGGCCCTGCTGGCGCCCCCAGGCGAGGGCCTCGGCGAAGTCCGGGCGTTCTTCATGGCTGTAGCCCAGCACGTGGCCGTCGATGGCGCTGCGCAGGGGCTGGGCGCCGTGCTGGCCGATCCAGCGACCGGCGATGAAGCTTTGCAAGGTAGGGGCAGCAGACATCGGTGTGTCCTCCAATTCTTTCAGGAAGCGCTGTTACCACAGCGCCAGGGTGTAGCCGACGATCAGGCGGTTTTCGTCCAGGGCATTGGTCAGGCCGTTGCCGGAACGGAAGGTGACGTTGCGCCAACGCAGGCTGACGTTTTTCAGCGGGCCGCTCTGGATCACGTAGGCGATATCGGTGTCGCGTTCGCGCTCGCGGCCGTTGTCGATACCCGCCGCCTTGGCGTGGCGGCCGTCGGTATAGCGGGTCATGAAGCTCAGGCCGGGAATGCCCAGGGCGGCGAAGTCGTAGTCGTAGCGCGCCTGCCAGGAGTCCAGCCCGGCGCGGGTGAAGGTGTTGTAGGTGACCAGGTTGACGGTGTACGGGTCGCCGCCGTTGAGGAAGGGGAAGGCACTGTCGCCGGACATCTGCTGGAAGGTGCCGCTGAATTTGTGCGCGCCGACCGCCAGGGTGAACATGCCGTTGAAGTTGCGGTTATCGATGCGTCCGGCGCGTTCGGCGCCGTCGCCGCGGCTGTCGAACCAGCGCAGGTCACTGCGCAGGCTCATGCCCTCGGCCAGCGGCAGGGTATGGACCAGGCCGACATACTGCTGGCGATAGATGTCTTCGAGCTTGGCGTAGTAGTAACTCACCGCCAGCTGCGGGCTGAAGGCGTAGCTGCCGCCACCGAAATCGAAGTGATCGCTGCTGGCTGCGCCGTAGCCGATATCGTCGTTGCTCGAGGAATCGCGCAGGTTGGCCTTGGTCAGGCGTCCGCCATTGAGGGTCAGGCCGTCGATGTCCTGGCTGGTCAGCAGGCCGCCCTTGAAGGTCGAGGCCAGCAGGCGGGTGTCGTTGTAGGTGACCACCGGCAACAGCGGTTGCAGGGTGCCCAGGCGCAGCACGCTTTTCGACAGGCGCACCTTGGCGGTCACGCCCAGCTCGCTGTAGTCGTCCACCGGTTCCAGGCTGTCGCGGCCATAGGGCAGCAGGCCGGTGCCACGGCGGTCGCGGCTGGAGTCCAGCTTGATGCCCAGTTGGCCCATGGCATCCACACCGAAACCAAGGGTGCCATCGGTAAAGCCGGACTCCAGTTTGGCGGTAAAGCCCTGCGCCCATTCCTCAGCCTTGGACTGCGGCGCGTTGTCCTGGCGGAAGTCGCGGTTTATGTAGTGGTTGCGCAGTTCGATCTTCGCGTGGCTGTCCTCGATGAAGCCGGCCAGGGCCGGAGTACAGGCGAGGGGCAGGGTGAATCCGGCCAGAAGGCGAATGGGGTTCATTGTTGTTATTCCCGAGTCGTCGTTTGCGTGATTAGTGTTTGCTGGCGCTGGCGGCGCCGATACCGGTCATGGAGCGGATGAACTGGGCCAGATAGCGGCCGCGTTCCTCGCTGGCCCGGGCCGAGCGGTCGGACACCGAGAAGGCCCAGGCGGCAAGGAAGGCCGCGCTCATGGAGAACAGCGCCGGGTTGGAGTAGGGGAACAGCGCCTTGTCGTGATGCAGTACGTTGACCCACACCACAGGGCTCAGCACCAGCAGGATCACCGCCGAAACCAGGCCGGCCAGGCTGCCGGCCACGGCGCCGCGGGTGGTCAGGCCCTTCCAGAACATGGACAGGAACAGCACCGGGAAATTGACCGAGGCCGCGATGGCCAGCACCAGCCCGGACAGGAACGCGATGTTCTGCGACTCGAACATCAGGCCGAGGATGATCGCCAGCACGCCGATCACCAGGGTGGCGACGCGGGAGACGCGGATCTCATCCTGTTCGCTCGCCTTGCCCTTGCGGACCACGCAGGCGTAGAGGTCATGGGACACCGCCGAGGCGCCGGACAGCGCCAGGCCGGCGACTACCGCAAGGATGGTGGCGAAGGCCACGGCCGAGATGAAGCCGAGGAACAGGTTGCCGCCCACGGCCTGGGCCAGGTGCACGGCGATCATGTTGCCGCCGCCGATGATCGCGCCGCTGGCGTCACGGTAGGCAGGTTCAGTGCCGACCATGACGATGGCGCCGAAGCCGATGACGATCAGCAGCAGGTAGAAGTAGCCGATGAAGCCGGTGGCATAGAACACCGATTTACGAGCTTCCTTGGCATCGCTGACCGTGAAGAAGCGCATCAGGATATGCGGCAGGCCGGCGGTGCCGAACATCATGCCGAGGCCGAGGGAAATCGCATCCACCGGGTTCGACAGCAGCCCGCCCGGGGCCATGATCGCCGTGCCCTTGGCATGTACCGCCGCGGCGCTGGCGAACATCGCCTCGGTGCTGAAACCGAAGTGCTTGAGCACCATGAAGGCCATGAAGGTGGTGCCGGAAAGCAGCATGACGGCCTTGATGATCTGCACCCATGTGGTAGCGAGCATGCCGCCGAAGGTGACGTAGAACACCATCAGCACGCCGACCAGGATCACCGCGTACAGGTAGCTGATGCCGAACAGCAGCTCGATCAGCTTGCCGGCGCCGACCATCTGCGCCACCAGGTACAGTAGCGCCACGGTCAGGGTACCGAAGGCCGAGGTCAGGCGTACCGGGGTCTGTGCCAGGCGGTAGGAGACCACGTCGGCGAAGGTGTACTTGCCCAGGTTGCGCAGGCGCTCGGCGATCAGGAACAGGATGATCGGCCAGCCGGCCAGCACGCCCAGGGCGTAGAGCAGGCCGTCGTAGCCGTTGAGGAACATCATCGCCGAGATACCGAGGAAGGACGCGGCGCTGATCATGTCGCCGGCGATTGCCAGGCCGTTCTGCATCCCGCTCAGGCCGCCGCCGGCGGTATAGAAATCGCTGGCCGAACGGGTGCGCAGGGCGGCCCAGCGGGTTACCCCGAGGGTGAAGACGACGAACAGCAGGAACATGCCGATGGCGGTCCAGTTCATTGCGCGCACTCCTGCTTGACCTTGTCGTTGAGCGGATCGAGGACATTGTTGGCGCGGTACACGTAGATACCGGTGAGGGCGAAGGACAGCAGCACGATCAGCACGCCCACCAGCATGCCGACGCTCGTCACCCCGCCGCTGAGGGACTGGCCGAGGGTGCTGGGGGAAAAGGCCACGAGCAGGACGAAGCCGTAGTAGATCACCAGCATGGCGGCGGTGAGGCTGCCGTTGAGGCGGCGCTTGCGCCGCACCAGTTGCCGGAAATCGGGGTGGTTGCTGATGGATTCGATATCACTGGGGGTCATGGGTGCGCTCTCTTGATCTTGTTGTAGTTGTTGTGTCGTTCACGCTTGGGGTATTGCTTTGTTCTTTCGGGCCTCATCGCTGGCAAGCCAGCTCCCACAGGGATCCCTGTGGGAGCTGGCTTGCCAGCGATGAGGCCGGTACAGGCGAAAACCTTTAAAGCTGATCGAAATCCAGCACCACCCGCTCACTCAGCGGATAGCTCTGGCACGACAGCACATACCCGGCCGCCACCTCGTAGTCTTCCAGGGCATGGTTGCTGTCCATCTCCACCTGGCCCTCGATCACCTTGCACTTACAGGTCGAGCAGACCCCGGCCTTGCACGAGTAGGGCAGTTCGGCGCCAATGGCATTGCCGGCATCCAGCACGCTTTGGCTATTGCGCGGCAGCTCGAAGGACAGCGCACGGCCGTCGCTGATCACGGTGACCTGGCTCATCGCCGAATCCACCTGCCGCGCCGCTTCCCGGGCCTGGCGCCGCTCGTCGCTGCCGGCTGCGGCGAACAGCTCGAAGTGAATCCTGTCCGCGGCCATGCCTCGCGCCTTCAGGGCGTCGCGCACGGTCTCGGTCATTGCCTGCGGGCCGCAAACGAACGCCGCTTCCAGTTGCGGCACGTCGAGCCAGCGGCCGAACAGTTGCGCGCATTTGTCGGCGTCGATGCGGCCGTTATAAAGGTCGATGTCCTGCTGCTCGCGGCTGAACACGAAGATCAGGTTGAGGCGTTGCAGGTAGCGGTTCTTCAGGTCTTCCAGCTGCTCGCGGAACAGCGCCGAACCACTGGCGCGGTTGCCGTAGAGCAGGGTGAAGTGGCTGTTCGGTTCGGCTTCAAGGGTGGTCTTGACGATGGACAGGATCGGGGTGATGCCGCTGCCGGCCGCCACCGCCAGGTAGTGAGCGTGGCGCGCCGGATCCAGCGCGGTGTGGAAGCTGCCGGACGGCGGCATCACGTCGATCACGTCACCGGCCGCCAGCACCTCGTTGGCGAAGGCGGAAAAACGCCCGCCGACCACCTTTTTCACCGCCACCCGCAGTTCACCGTCGTTGACGCCGGTACAGATCGAGTAGGAGCGGCGCACTTCTTCATCATCCAGGCGGGTGCGCAGCACCAGGTACTGGCCCTGGGTGAACCGGAAGGTCTCGCCCAGTTCACGCGGTACATCGAACAGGATCGACACGGCGTCGCGTGTTTCGCTGCGCACTTGCTTGACGGTCAGGCTGTGGAACTGGTTCATGGGGAATCTCCAGCAAGCGCTCAAATGCACTTGAAATAATCGAAGGGCTCGCGGCAGTCGCAGCAGCGGTACAGGGCCTTGCACGCGGTGGAGCCGAACTCGCTGAGTACCTCGGTGTGGCTGCTGCCGCACTGCGGGCAGGCGATCACCTGCGGTTCGCCGAGCAGGCTGCGTTTGTTCGAACTGCCCAGTGGCGCGGCGATGCCATAGGCGCGCAGGCGTTCACGGCCGCTGGCGCTGATCCAGTCGGTGGTCCAGGCCGGGCTGAGCTGACGCTTCAGCGCGGGCTCGGCGAAGCCGGCCTGTTCCAGCGCGGCGCGGATGTCCTGCTCGATCACCTCGGTGGCCGGGCAGCCGGAATAGGTCGGGGTCACGGTCACCTGCAGGTGGCCGTTGGCCCAGTCCAGAGCGCGCACGATGCCCAGGTCGACCACGCTGACCACCGGCACTTCCGGGTCCATGACCTGCTCCAGCACCGTCCAGGCCTGGTGCAGGTCATCGGGCCGCGAGGCGCGGGCGCCGCGGTCGCTGGCGATCAGCTCACCAGGTCGCATCGGGGTAGGCTCGCGGCAGGAATTGCATTTCCGCCAGCAGCAGGCCCAGGTGCTCGCTGTGTACGCCCTGGCGACCGCTGAGGTAGAAGTGACTGGCCGCTGGCGGCACCGGTAGGGTGGCGCGCTCGAAGATGGCTTCGACCTGCGTCTGCCAGTCCAGCGCGACCTGCTCCGGGTTGCCGATCACACCGCTGTGGAACAGGCGCTGCTCCAGCGCATCGGCCTCCACCAGCTCGACGGTATAGCGCCAGACCTGGGGCAGGGCGGCGAGCATGCGCTGGCGGCTCTCCTCGGTGCCGTCGCCCAGGCGCTCGACCCACTCGCCGGAGCGGCGCAGGTGATAGGTGACTTCCTTCAACGCCTTGCTGGCGATGGCCTGGATACGCTCGTCGCTGGAATGGGCCAGGCCTTGCAGCACGGCGAAATGCCAGGCGTCGTAGAAGAATTGCTTGAGGATGGTCAGCGCATAGTCGCCGTTGGGTTGCTCCACCAGCAGCAGGTTGCGATAGGCGCGCTCGTCGCGACGGAACACCAGGTGGTCGGCATCGCGGCCGTCAGCGCTCAGCTCGGCGGCATATTCCAGCCAGTTGCGCGCCTGGCCGACCAGGTCGAGGCCGACGTTCATCAGCGCCAGCTCTTCTTCCAGCGCCGGGGCGCGGCCGCACCACTGGCACAGGCGCTGGGCCTGGACCATGGCGCTGTCGCCCAGGCGCAGCAAATACTGGATCAGATCGTCTGTCATGGGCGCCGTCATTACATATGCCCCACTTCAGGCGGCAGCTCGTAGAAGCTGGCGTGGCGGTAGATCTTGTCTTCGGCAGGGGCGAACAGCGGATCCTTCTCGTCGGGCGACGAGGCCGTGATCAGCGCCGAGGGCACCACCCACAGGCTTACCCCCTCGTTGCGGCGGGTGTACAGCTCGCGGGCATTCTCGATGGCCATGGCGGCATCGGCGGCATGGACGCTACCGACATGCTTGTGGTTGAGGCCGTGCTTGCTGCGCACGAACACTTCGAACAGGGTCCATTCGGACATGGCGATTTCTCCTCGGGCGGCGCTCAGGCGGCGTTTTTATTGGCTTTTTTCTTGGCGTGGGCGACAGCGGCAGCCCGTACCCAGGCACCGTCCTCGATGGCCTGGCGGCGGGTGGCGACCCGCTCCTGGTTGCACGGGCCGTTGCCCTTGAGCACTTCGTAGAATTCGTCCCACTGGATCTGGCCGAAGTCGTAATGACCGCGCTCGGCGTTCCACTTCAGCTCGGGATCTGGCGCCGTGCAGCCGAGCAATTCCAGTTGCGGCACGGTCTGGTCGATGAAGCGCTGGCGCAGCTCATCATTGCTCTGGCGCTTGATCTTCCATGCCATGGACTGGGCGCTGTTGGGCGAGTGCTCGTCGCTCGGGCCGAACATCATCAGCGACGGCCACCACAGGCGGTTGATCGCGTCCTGGACCATGTCCTTCTGGGCCTGGTTGCCCTCGCGCATCATGGTCAGGAGGATTTCGTAGCCCTGGCGCTGGTGGAAGCTCTCTTCCTTGCAGATGCGGATCATCGCCCGGGAATAGGGGCCGTAGCTGGTGCGCTGGAGCACCACCTGATTGACGATCGCCGCGCCATCCACCAGCCAGCCTACCGCACCGATGTCGGCCCAGCTCAGGGTCGGGTAGTTGAAAATGCTGGAATATTTTGCCTTTCCGCTATGCAGCCTTTCAATTTCCGTATCACGATCGGCGCCGAGGGTTTCCATGGCGCTGTACAGGTACAGGCCGTGGCCGGCTTCGTCCTGGATCTTCGCCATCAACTGCAGCTTGCGCTTGAGCGATGGAGCGCGAGTGACCCAGTTGCCCTCCGGCAGCATGCCGACGATCTCGGAGTGGGCGTGTTGGGAAATCTGCCGGATCAGCGTTTGCCGGTAGGCGTCCGGCATCCAGTTCTTCGCCTCGATCTTGATCTCGGCATCGATGCGCTCCTGGAAGGCGCGCTCCTGTTCGGACATCTCGTCGAGGGTCTTCAGGCGCTTGACGCCGGTTTCGACCAATTGTGCGTACATGTGTGTCTCCCGCCTTTTTGTCGTGGGGGGCTTTGGGCGTGAGCACAGTTATAAGTGATACAAAACCAAATATCAAACACAAAAACTCGTGTCGTAACTTGTTTTTGTATCGCATTGCGCAATGGCGGGTTGGGGGTTGCCATATGTACCAATCGTATATACCTTTGGTACATCAATTCAGCCCTCGCAGGAGTACGTTCCATGCATGCCCTCATCGTGGTTGCCCATCCGGACACGCAGTCCCTGACCCATCGCGTCGCCGCCGAGCTGGCGGCAAATATCCCCGCGCCCCACGGCTTCGAGATCGCCGACCTGCATGCCGAAGGGTTCGATCCGCGCTTCAATGCGCACGACCTGGCGCTGTTCCGCAATCAGTCTCCGGTTCCGGCGGATGTGCTTGCCGAGCAGGCACGTATCGACCGCGCTGATGCGCTGGTGCTGGTGTTCCCGGTGTATTGGTGGTCGTTCCCGGGGCTGCTCAAGGGCTGGATCGACCGGGTGTTCAGTGGCGGCTGGGCCTATGACCAGGCCGAGCAGGGGCTGCTGCAGCGCCTGCCGGTCCACCTTGTGGCGATCGCCGGCGCCGGACCGCAGACCTACGACAAGCACGGCTATTCGGTGGCCATGCATACCCAGATCGAACACGGGATCTTTGGCTATTGCGGTGCGCGGGTGGCATCCTCGGTGCTTTTGACCCAGGCCGATGAAGATTTCCCCCAGGGGCATTTCGACACCGCACGGCGCCTGGGTCGCGAGTTGTTCGACAAGAGGACCTGAGGCATGAGCGATACCCGCAAGCGGCTGACCCGCGAGCAGCGTCTGGAACAGTTGCTGGAGGTGGCCCGGCAGGTGATTGCCGAAGAGGGCAGCGACGCCCTGAGCCTGGGACGCCTGGCGGAAGCGGCGGGGATCACCAAGCCGACGGTGTATGACCACTTCGGCACCCGGGAAGGGCTGCTGACGGCGCTGTACCGGGATTTCGAGACACGCCAGAACCTGCTGATCGACGCGGCCATGGCAGCCGGCGAGGCCACGCTGGAAGGCAAGGCGCGAGCGATTGCCGACAGTTATGTCGACTGCGTGCTGGCCGAAGGCCGGGAAATCCCCGGGGTGCTGGCGGCGCTGGAGGGCTCGCCGGAATTGGCGCGCTTGAAGCGCGAATGCCAGCAAGACTTCCTGGGCAAATGCCGCACGGTGCTCGGGCCCTTTGCCGGGGCGCTGTCGAGCGCAGGGTTATGGGGCATGCTCGGGGCTGCCGACGCCCTGTCCGGGGCGGCGGTGGCCGGGGAGATCGGGCATGAGCAGGCGCGGGGGGAGTTGTTCGAGGTGATTGTCAGCTTGGTCAACAGGAGCTGAAAATTTTATCGCCAATGAGGTCCAATCGCTGGCAAGCCAGCTCCCACAGGTTGTGGGAGCTGGCTTGCCAGCGATGAGGCCCGAAAGATCGGGCCCAGTCTTCAAACAGCCTGCTTGCGCTTGTCATACACATGACAAGCCTTGCCCTCCGACCTTTTGATCGAGTAAGCCGGCTGCAACACGATCCGCGAGCTGATGCCGATGTGGGTCTTGATATGCCGGCTCAGCTCCGAACACACCGCCTTCTGCTGCGCCTCGCCCAGTTGCTGGTGCTCGCCACGCAGTTCGACATGGATGTCGATGCTGTCCAGGTTGCCGGTACGGTACAGGTGGATCTCGTAGCATTCGGCCAGTTGCTTGACCTTGAGCACCTGCTCCTCGACCTGGGTCGGGAACACGTTGACCCCGCGAATGATCAGCATGTCGTCGCTGCGCCCGGTGATCTTGTCGATACGCCGCATCGGCCGTGCGGTGCCCGGCAGCAGGCGGGTGAGGTCGCGGGTGCGGTAGCGCACCATCGGCAGCGCTTCCTTGCTCAGGGTGGTGAATACCAGTTCGCCCAGTTGCCCGTCGGGCAGCACCTCGCCGGTCACCGGGTCGATGATTTCCGGGTAGAAATGATCCTCCCAGACTGTCGGCCCGTCGCGGCTTTCCGCGCATTCCATGGCCACGCCCGGCCCCATGATTTCCGAAAGCCCGTAGATATCCAGGGCGCTGATGCCCAGGCGCGCTTCGATCGAGGCGCGCAGCTCCGGGGTCCACGGTTCGGCGCCGAAGATGCCCAGGCGCAGGGCCAACGTGTGCGGGTCGATGCCCTGGCGTTCGATCTCGTCGGCCAGGTTGAGCATGTACGACGGCGTGACCATGATGATGTCCGGCTGGAAGTCGCGGATCAGTTGCACCTGCTTCTCGGTCTGGCCGCCGGACATCGGAATCACCGTGCAGCCCAGGCGCTCGGCGCCGTAGTGCGCGCCCAGGCCGCCGGTGAACAGACCGTAGCCATAGGACACATGCACCTTGTCACCCTTGCGCCCGCCGGCGGCGCGGATCGAGCGCGCTACCAGGTCGGCCCAGGTGTCGATGTCCTTCTGTGTGTAGCCGACCACCGTCGGCTTGCCGGTGGTGCCGCTGGAGGCATGCAGGCGGACGATGTCGTGCTGGGGCACGGCGAACATGCCGAAGGGGTAGTTGTCGCGCAGGTCGTTCTTCACCGTGAAGGGGAACCTGGCCAGGTCGGCGAAATCCTTCAGGTCGGACGGATGCACGCCCAGCTCGTCGAAGCGCTGGCGGTACATCGGCACGTTCTGGTAGGCGTGGTCCAGGCTCCAGCGCAAACGCTCCAGCTGGTGGGCACGGAGTTGGTCGATGCTGGCGGTTTCCATCGGGTCGAGCACGGAGGCGGGGGCAAGCTGCATGTTCATGGGTTCACTCTGCATGTTGTTCTTGTGAGTGCATGGCGCCCAGCATAACCCGGCGCCGGTGAGCGTTCTGTATTCAGTGGTCGAGTCGTTCGATGATCAGCGCCAGGCCCTGGCCAACGCCGATGCACAGGGTGCACAGGGCATAACGCCCCTGGCGCCGCTCCAGCTCGTGCAGCGCCGTGGTGACCAGGCGCGCGCCGCTCATGCCCAGCGGGTGACCGAGGGCGATGGCGCCGCCATTGGGGTTGACCCGCGGATCATCGTCGGCCACCCCCAGCTCCCGCAGCACGGCCAGGCCCTGGGCGGCGAAGGCTTCGTTGAGTTCGATCACGTCCATGTCGGCCAGGGCCAGGCCGGTGAGTTCCAGTACCTTGCGCGTCGCCGGCACCGGGCCGATGCCCATGATCCGCGGCTCGACCCCGGCACTGGCCATGCCGATCACCCGGCCGCGGGCCGTAAGGCCATAACGCCTGGCGATTTCAGGACTGGCGAGGAGCAGGGCGCAGGCACCGTCGTTGACCCCCGAGGCATTCCCGGCGGTGATGCTGCCGCCTTCGCGGAACGGCGCGGCCAAGCGCTGCAGTTGCTCCAGCGTGGTGTCGCCGCGCGGATGCTCGTCGTGCTCGACCAGCTTGTCCGGCCCCTTGCGCTGGGCAATCCGCACCGCAACGATTTCCTCGGCCAGGCGCCCGCTGGCCTGGGCCGCCGCGGCGCGCTGCTGGCTGCGCAGGGCGAAGGCGTCCTGGTCGGCGCGACTGATAGCGAACTGCTCGGCAACGTTCTCGGCGGTCTCCGGCATGCTGTCGATGCCGTACTGGCGTTGCATCAGCGGGTTGACGAAGCGCCAGCCGATGGTGGTGTCGAACAGCTCGGCCTGGCGGGAAAAGGCGGTGTCGGCCTTGCCCATCACCAGCGGCGCGCGGGACATCGATTCGACGCCGCCGGCCAGCACCAGCCCGGCTTCGCCACAACGGATCGCCCGCGCTGCCGCGCCGACCGCTTCCAGCCCGGACGCGCAGAGGCGGTTGAGCGTGACACCGGGCACGCTGACCGGCAGCCCGGCCAGCAGTGAGGCCATGCGCGCCACATTGCGGTTGTCCTCGCCCGCCTGGTTGGCGCAGCCATAGAACACTTCATCGACCTGGCTCCAATCCACCTGGGGATGGCGTTCCATCAGGGCGCGCAGGGGAATGGCGCCGAGGTCGTCGGCACGCACGGTGCTCAGGGCGCCGGCATAACGGCCGATAGGCGTACGTACGGCATCGATGATCAGGGCGTCGTTCATTTCAGGGTTTCCTCTGGCAGCACGGTGCCGCGTATCTGGTAGGACTTGCCACGAAACACGGCGATCAGCTTGCCGTGCTGGTTTTCGATGCGCACGTCGTAGACCCCGGTGCGCTTGCCCCGGCTCAGTTCGGTGCAGGTGGCGGTCAGGGTGTCGCCGGCAACGGCCGGGGCGACGTAGTCGATACTGCAACCCTGGGCCACGGTGGCGTCGTTGTGGCTGTTGCAGGCAAAGGCGAAGGCCGAGTCGGCCAGGGCGAACAGGAAGCCGCCATGACAGGTGCCATGGCCCTGGAGCATGTCGGCGCGCACGCTCATGCCCAGGGTGGCGCTGCCCGGCCCGCTGGCCAGCAGGCGCATGCCCAGGCCCTGGCTGGCGGCATCGCGGTCATACAGGGCCTGGGCGCAGCGGCTGGCCAGATCCAGACGGTCATTCATGAAAGGGCACTCCTTCGGCCAGTTGCCGACGCAGTTGCAGGGAGGGGCGGTAGCGTTCTTCGCCATAGGCGGCCTGCAGATGGTCAAGGACCCGGACCAGGGTGGCGGCCCCCAGCTGGTCGGCCCAGGCCAGCGGCCCCTGCGGGTAATTGACCCCGGCGCGCATCGCCAGGTCGATATCCGCCGCCGAGGCCACGCCTTGCAGCAGGGCGTCGGCGGCTTCGTTGGCGAGCATGGCGACGGTGCGCAGTACGCACAGGGCCGGGCTGTCTCGCAGCGGGGTGGCGGCGATGCCGGCTTTTTGCAGAAGCGCCACCACCTGGTCCAGCGCTTCGCGCGAGGTATCTGCCGAGCAACCGAGCGCGAGACGGGTACAACTGCGGTAATCCAGCGCCAGGTCCAGCAGCACCAGTTGCTCCAGGCCTTCGTCGATACTGCGCTGGCTGGCGAGGCGACCGTCGCTCAAGGCGACCATGGCGTCACCAATGCGCAGCAGGCCACGCCCGGCGCGCCGGTGGATCTTCACCTGGTGTTCGGCCAGGCGCTCCAGCAATGGCTGCAATAGACCCGCATCACCTTCGACGATCACCTCCGGCACGGCGGCCGTACTGTTCAGGCTGGCCGGCTGCGGTCGCCGCGCACCTTCGCGGTAATCATAGAAACCACGTCCGCTCTTGCGCCCGAAATGCCCGGCGTCCACCAGTTCCTTCTGGATGAGCGAAGGCTGGAAGCGCATGTCCTGGTAATAGGCATCGAACACCGAGTTGGTCACCGCATAGTTGACGTCGTGCCCGATCAGGTCGGTCAGCTCGAAGGCGCCCATGGCGAAGCCACCCGCCTCGCGCAGCACGGCGTCGAGGCTGGCGCAGTCGGCAACGCCCTCCTGCAGCAGGCGAAGGCTCTCGGCATAGAAAGGCCGGGCCACGCGATTGACGATAAAACCAGGGGTCGAGCGCGCCAGCACCGGCTTCTTGCCCCAGGCCTGGGCAGTGGCGAACACAGTGGCGACGACATCGGCATCGCTGGCGAGCCCCTGGATCACTTCCACCAGTTGCATCACCGGTGCCGGGTTGAAAAAGTGCATGCCCACCAGCCGCTGCGGCCGCTGCATGCCGGCGCCGAGGCGGGTGATGGAGATCGACGAGGTGTTGCTGGCAAGGATGCAGTCCGCAGTGCACAGCGCTTCCAGCCGGGCCAGCAGCGCTTGCTTGATCTCCAGGTTCTCGACGATGGCCTCGATCACCAGTCCGGCGTCCGCCAGTTGCTCCAGGCTGTCGGCCGGATAAAGGGCGGCCAGGCAGGCATCCCGGGCCTCCACGCTCAGCTTGCCGTTGGCGACGCGTTTGTCCAGTTGTTTGCCGATGCCTTCGATGGCCTGGGCGGCAGCACCCGGGCGATTGTCATGCAGCCAGACCCGGTGCCCGGCACTCGCGGCAACCTGAGCGATCCCCGCGCCCATGGCCCCGGCGCCGATCACCGCCACGACGCTGTTCTTGTTCAGTGCACTCATCGCCTCAATACCCCTTGAACGCCGGCGTGCGTTTTTCCACGAAGGCGGCCACGCCTTCGCGATAGTCCTCGCTGCGCCCGGCCAGGCGCTGCAGGTCGCGCTCCAGCATCAGTTGCTCCTCGAAGCTGTTGTCCAGGCTGGCGTGCAGGCTGCGCTTGATCAGGCCCAGGCCATAGGTGGGCTGGGTCGCCAGCTGGCGGGCGAGGGCGATGGCCTGATCGCGAAGGTCGGTGTCGTCCACCACCTTGTAGATAAGGCCCCATTCCAGCGCCTGCTCGGCCGACAAGCGTTCGCCCAGCAAGGTCAGGGCCTTGGCCCGGGCCATGCCGACCAGCCGCGGCAAGGCCCAGGTGCCGGCGGAATCCGGGATCAGGCCGATCTTGCAAAAGGCCTGGATAAAGCTGGCCGAACGCGCGGCGATGACCAGGTCGCAGGCCAGCGGGATATTCGCCCCGGCTCCGGCCGCCACGCCGTTGACCGCGCAGATCACCGGGATCGGCAGCTCGCGCAGGGTGCGGATCAGCGGATTGTAGAAACGCTCGATGGACAGGCCCAGGTCGGGCGCCTCGGCGCCGGGGGCAACATTGCGCTCGCTCAGGTCCTGGCCGGCACAGAAGCCACGGCCTTCACCGGTCAGCAGGAGTACCCGAACCCCGGCATCGCTCTGCACGACCTTCAGCGCCTCGCGCACTTCCTGGTGCATCAGGGTGTTGAAGCTGTTCAGTTGCTCCGGACGGTTGAGGCACAGGGTGGCGACCCCGGCCTCGATGGAAAACAGGATGTGCTGGAAGCTCATGAGGCTGTCCTCGGTGGCGAAAGGGGCTTAGCGGCCGTGGAAGTCGGCGCGGCGTTTTTCCTGGAAGGCACGGATGCCTTCGTTGCGGTCGGCGGTGCCGGCCAGCAGGGTGAAAGCGTGACGTTCGAAGCGCAGGCCGCTGGCCAGGTCGAGGTCCTGGGCCTTGAGCACGGCTTCCTTGGCCAGGCGTACCGCCAGGGGTGCCTTGTCGGCGATGTGCCGGGCAATCTGCAGGGCGCGTTCGACGGTCAGTTCCGGTTGGGTGATTTCGCTGACGAGGCCGGCCTCGAGGGCGCGCCGGGCGCTGATGGCCTCACCGGTGAGGACCATCTGCATCGCCAGCGACTTGCCCACCGCGTGCAGCAGGCGCTGGGTGCCGCCGGCGCCGGGCATGATCCCCAGGTTGATCTCCGGCTGGCCGAAGCGGGCGTCGCTGCCGGCGATAAGGATGTCGGCGTGCATGGCCAGCTCGCAGCCGCCGCCGAGGGCGTAGCCGTTGACGGCGGCGATCAGTGGTTTGGCGAAGCGGGTGATCTGCTGCCAGTGCTGCTGGCGCGGGTCGTCGAGCATGCCGACCAGGTCGCGCTCGGCCATTTCGTTGAGGTCGGCGCCTGCGGCGAAGGCCTTGCGGCTGCCGGTGATGACCACGGCGCGCACGGCTGGGTCCTCGGCGCAACGCTGCAGTTCTGCCGCCAGCTCACCCAGTAGTTCGGTGGTCAGGGCGTTCAGTGCTTGCGGACGATGCAGGGTGATCAGGGTTACCGCCTGATGCGCCTGCACCTCAAGGGTGTGCGGCATGACGTCGTTCCTCGCAAGGCTCGCCTGGCCTCGGGGCCGGCGTTTTTTATTGGACGGGCTGCTTGGCCCTTTCGCCAGAGTATAGGCATAATGCGATACAGAAAAACAACATCAATAATAAAATACGTGTCTAATAATTGGCTGCTTTTTTGATGGTGCACCGTTATTGCTGGGTGAAACTGCTAACAAGGGTTTCTCCAAGCGTGCCTGATGCGTATCGTTTTCGAGGAGATTTCTCATGGCTTGTTACAGTATCGATGGCCTGACCCCGGTGGTTCACCCCACGGCTTATGTGCATCCCTCGGCAGTGCTGATTGGCGATGTGATCATTGGCCCGCAGTGCTATGTCGGGCCCTTGGCGGCCTTGCGCGGTGACTTTGGACGGATCGTCCTGGAGGAGGGCGCCAACCTGCAGGACACCTGTGTGATGCACGGCTTCCCCGCCAGCGACACGGTGGTCGAGCGCAACGGCCATGTCGGCCACGGCGCGGTGCTGCATGGCTGCGTGGTCGGAGAAGATGCGTTGATCGGCATGAACGCGGTGATTCTCGACAATGCGCGAATCGCGCCGCGCTGTATCGTATCGGCCGGTGCCCTGGTCAAGGCGGGCTTCCAGTGCGAAGAGCAGTCCCTGGTGCTCGGCTCGCCGGCCAAGGTCACCCGTCGCCTCAGTGATGAGGAGGTGGCCTGGAAGCAGACCGGTACCCGTGCCTACCAGCAACTGACCCGGCGCTGCCTGGAAACCCTGCACGAATGCGCGCCGCTGACCGAGGTCGAGGCCGGGCGCGGACGCTATCGTGACGACGCGGTGCGGCCGAAACTGCCCGGCGGTGCTTGAGCGTATCCGCGCGCCCGGAGCATGGTCATGCCGAGGGCGCGGGGGTATATTCCTTTCTTTTTCAAGCGGATCGCCTATGTCGTCGCTCACACCCCTGGACCACCTTATCGAGCGTTTCCAGCAACAAACCCCGATTCGCGCCAGTTCCCTGATCATCACCCTTTACGGCGACGCCATCGAACCGCGGGGCGGTACGGTGTGGCTCGGCAGCCTGATCCAGTTGCTGGAGCCCATGGGCATCAACGAACGCCTGATACGCACCTCGATCTTCCGCCTGACCAAGGAAAACTGGCTGACCGCGGAAAAGGTCGGCCGGCGTAGCTACTACAGCCTCACCGGCACCGGCCGGCGGCGTTTCGAGAAAGCCTTCAAGCGCGTCTATGCCGCCAATCCCCCGGCCTGGGACGGCTCCTGGTGCCTGGCGGTACTGACCCAGTTGCCCCAGGACAAGCGCAAGCAGGTTCGCGAGGAACTCGAATGGCAGGGTTTCGGTGCCATCTCCCCGGGCGTGCTCGGCTGCCCGCGCTGCGACCGTGCCGATATCAACGCCACCCTGCAGGACCTCGGCGCCCAGGAAGAAACCATTCTCTTCGAAACCACCGCCCAGGATGTGCTGGCGTCCAAGGCCTTGCGTGCACAGGTACGGGAAAGCTGGAAGATCGACGAACTGGCCAGTCACTACAGCGAGTTCATCCAGCTGTTCCGGCCGTTGTGGCAGGTGCTGAAGGACCAGGACAGCCTTGATCCCAAGGCCTGTTTCCTGGCCCGGGTGCTGCTGATCCACGAATACCGCAAGCTGCTCCTGCGCGACCCGCAATTGCCGGACGAGTTGTTGCCGGGTGACTGGGAGGGCCGCGCGGCACGCCAGCTGTGCCGCAACCTCTATCGGTTGATCCAGGGTCCGGCGGAACAGTGGCTGGAGGCGGCGATGGAGACGGCGGACGGGCCGTTGCCTGCGGTCAGCGAGGGGTTCTACAAGCGCTTTGGTGGTCTTGGCTAAGTTGCCACGACGCTACAGGGATTGTGCCGGCCTCCAAAGCACATACCGATCCTTCCCTGTCCGCTTGGCTTCATACAGCGCTGCGTCCGCCCGCCCCAAGGCTTGGCCCAGGCTGTCCCCGGCGTCCATGCGGGTCAGGCCGATGCTCACTGTCACCGGATGTTCCCCTGGCGTTTCCCGGACCAATGAGCACAGCGCCGCCAACCGCGCCTCGGTGGCGGTCTGGTCCAGACCCCACAGGTAGACCACGAACTCCTCGCCACCCAGGCGCGCATAAACGAACTCGCCCATGCTCGCCCTGATGATGCCGGCGATGCGCTTGAGTACCACATCGCCGCTGTCGTGGCCGAACTGGTCGTTGACCTTCTTGAAGTTGTCCACGTCGATCATCGCCAGATAGCGCCCCGCACCCGGATTGTCGTCGTGCATATGCCGCTCGGCCTGGGCCACGAACGAGCGGCGGTTGGGGATTTCGGTGAGTACATCGATATAGGCCTGGTCCAGCAGCAGGCGCGACATGTGGAAGTTCTGCAATTTGGCCTGGCGCTGGACGATGTAGCTGTAGAAGGTCAGGCCGGTGATGAAGGCGGCGTAGCTGATGATCATCAGGCCATGCAGGTCGAAAACCTCGTTGCCTTCGGCCTGGAACGGATTGAGCAGCAGCCAGGTGATCAATGCCGAGCAAAAGAACGACCAACGCCGTACCGGCAGCACGGACGTCGAGTAGAGGATGCTCGAAGCCGCCATGATCAGCCAGGCGGGCTGGTGGGCTTCGGGCGTGCCGTCGACCACCATGCGTACGGCGAAGGCCATGAGGCTGACGAAGAACAGGTTGAGCCAGTTGAAATGCTCGGCCTGGCGCACGAACAGCAGGATCACCGCGAGGACGGCCATGGCGCAGATCAGCACCATCGAGCGCCACGAAAAACCCTGGTGGCCGATAAAGCTCACCAGCAGGTCAAAGAGGATCCAGATGCCGATGCTCAGGCAGAACACCAGGATGCAGAAATGCCGCAGGCGCTCGAAGTCGTGCTGGCGGAATTCGGCGCGTACCGAGGGTGATGCGGAGCGATGGCGGACCTGGTTTTCTATGGTTTTGTACATGGTTTGGCTTTTTGTGGCGGTCTTCAGGGCCTCATCGCTGGCAAGCCAGCTCCCACAGGTTCTGCGGTTGGATACCTGTGGGAGCTGGCTTGCCAGCGATAGGGCCCTGAAAAACAACAAGGAAATCAACGTGCACTCGGCAATACCTTCGCCCACGACCGGTAATTCAAGGCAAACACCGCCTGCTCATGACAGCCGTCCTGCAGCGCCGGCTGCTGCGGCACTGCACGAAACGGCTGCCCCTCGGCACTGACCTGGCGAAACGCTTCGCGAATGATCCCTACCGTGCAGGGCAGCGCCCTGGCATAGCTGTCCCGTACCAGCGGCGGCAGGCGTCGGGTGCCGTTGCCGTCCTGCCACCAAAGCTTCAGGTTCAGCCCCGTCAAGCGTGCGAACCATTCGGCCTGCACCCCGGGCGCCAGCTTGCCGGTAGTGAATGCGCTGAGGTGCAGCGGGGCATCGAGCTTGCGGTTGAAGGCCTGCAACTGAACGAAGAGCGCCTCCCGCCGATCGGCGGCCTGGAAATGCAGGTCATCCAGTTCCATCGGCAGGTACCAGCCGGCCACCGACAGGCCCCACCGGCGCACCTCACGCTGCTGGGCGAGGGAGTCACCCAGTTGCGACTTCCAGTAGGCCGCCAGGCCGCCGGCATCCAGTTCGTTGATCCGGGTGTAATAAGCGCTGTCCAGATACAACCCGACCACCAGTTCCAGCCCCTGGGCGTGCGCCTCCTTCAAGCTCGCCGCAAGCCAGCCCTCGGCACCCCCGAAGCGTTCGTCGCCATAGCGGGTCCATTGCACGATCAGGGTCTTGCCGCCATTGCCCACGGTGTCGTGCCATAGCTGGCGCCATTGCCCGGCACTGAGCACGGCGTCGCGGCTCTGGGGTTGATAGATCACCCGCTGGTCGGCAGCGACCGGCAGGCAGACCAGCAGCAGGAAGAACAGGATCCGGCGCATCAGAAGGTCAGCTCCACGCCAAGCAGCACGCCATTGGCGCGTTCGTACAGATTGCCGCCCAGGCCCTGCTGGTACTCGGTGCGTACCTTCAGCGAGCCGCGGTAGGCGTTGTATCTGTCGTCATCGAACCACCATTGCCAGCGCAGACCGATACCGGCGCGCAGGTCCTGGCGCCAGTCGTTGTCCGGGTCCTGGCTGCCGAATTCGAGGAAGCCGTAGGGCATGAGGGTTTGCGGCGAACGGGTGTCGAGTTTCCAGGTGTGGCCCTGTTGGTAGCGCGATAGCCACTGGTGATCGCCGGCCCGGGTCCACCAGGCGGCATCGAGGTACAGGAAGCGTTCGTTCCAGTCATCCTCGTCGACCCGCCAGTCGGCGCGGTAGTCGCCTTGGTCGAAGAACGAGGCGGTGGCGCGCAGCAGCAGGTCGTTGCTGCTCGAGGCATGGCTGCGCAGGTCGCGCCAGTTGCGCCCGACCTTCGCCGGGCTGAACAGTTGGCCGAGGCTGAGGCCGTCGTAGTGGCTGTCGTCGATCTCGCGCTGGTGGTACAGCTCGCTGTACAGGTTGAGGTTGGCATCGCCCAGCGGCTTCCAGCGCAGGCCGACGCCGGTACCCATGCTCTGAGCGTAGTCACTGCGCCCGCTGCCGCCGAACAGGACCCGGCCATAGACCGAAAGGGTGCTGCCGTTGCGGCTCGGTTCGTCGCCCAGGGCGTGATCCCACATGGCTACTTGTACGTTCTGCGATTGCGCGCGGCGCTGGGGATTGTCGCTTGCACGGAAGTTGTCGTTGGTCGAGGCGCCGGCCGGCGACCAGGTGCTGGCCAAGGTCACGGTGTCGCGCCGCGACAGGGTTTCGTGGGCGCGGCGCTGACGGAATTTGCGTGCTTCCAGGCTGCCATATTCGTCGTCGCCGTCGACCAGGTCCTGTTCCACATCCAGCACCCGGCGCAGTTCCTGGCGTGCGGCGGCGCTGTTTTCCACCTCGTCGTAGCGCCAGGCCAGGGTTTCGCCGATACGGTAGTCCTCGGGGAAGCTGCGGGTGGCCTGTTCCAGGTAGGGAATGGACTGACGGCGCACGGCCTTGTCGTCGCTGCCGGCCAGGCGCATGCCGTAGTCGGCGCGGTAGCGCGGCTGGTCCGGGCCAGGCGCACGGCTTCGGCCAGCCAGGCGCTGCTCTGGGCCATATCGCCGACTTTCTGCGCGGTGATCGAGGCGTCGTAGTAGTGCTCGGCACGGGGCTGGTGCTGCAGGGCCTGGCGGCGCCGCTCCAGGGACAGGGGCAGGTCGCCGCGGCGTTCAGCAATGGTCGCCCCCAGGGCCCAGTCATCGGCGGCGGGGTGCGCGGCACGGCGCCAGTGCTGTTCGGCCCGTTCGGGATTGCCGGCGTTCAGGGCGCTTTGCGCGGCGGTCAGGCGAGCGTTGTCGGTCCATTCGGCAGGCACCAGGCTGTCGAAGATGCGCTGGGCGCCGGCTGCATCACCGCCTGCTTCGAGGGCATAGGCCAGGGGCAGGCGGCTGCTGCGATCGCCCAGGCGCTCGGCGGCCTGGTAGTAGACCACCGCTTCGCCAGGATGGTCAGGCATGGCGCAACGCCCCAGCGCCCGCAGTTGGCCCGGTTCCTTGGGGTCGGCAGGAATGGCCGCGCGCACCGCGCCGCACTGGCCGCTCTCGGCAAGGCGAGCCAGCACCAGGCCACGGCTGGCGGCATCGACCCGTGGGATCAGGGCGACGGCACGACGGCTGTCCAGCGGTACATCGGCCTGGCTGTAGAGCCCGGCCAGACGTTGCAGCAGCGGGGCGGACAGGCGTCCCTGGTGGCGGTCCCACGCCTGTTCCAGCAGCGACAGGGCTTCATGCTTGCGCCCGGCATTCAGCATCAGAAAGGTGGCCTGGTTCAGCGCGTCGAGACTGCCGGTCTGGCGATAGAGGCTTTCCCATGCGGCGCTGGCATCACGGCCCTTGCCGCTGCCTTCCAGCAGTTGCGCGCGTTGCTGGAGAATCGCCGGGGTCTGTGGCTGGGCGGCCAGCCACTCCATGATCTGCCGGGTCTTGCCTTGCTCGCGCCAGACTTCCAGCAGGCGTTGCTGGCGCTGGCTGTCCCACGGCTGGGGCAGGCGCCGGCTTTGCAACAGATCATCGGCATGCAGGCGCTGGGCTAGGATCAGCCAGGTCTTCGGGTCATCCTCGGCGCGGCATTGGCGCAACTGATCGAGGGCGTGCGGCGGATCGTTGCGCGACAGCCATTCGGCAGTTTCCAGGCAGGGCTTGTCGAGGTCGTTGCTAAGCTCCCGGACTAGCGCGCCATCTTCGCTTTGTCGGGCCAACTCCAGCAGTTGCTGGCGGTATTGCGGCCGCTCGCGGTCGGCCTGCGGCAGCGTTTGCAACCAGCGCCGGGCCTGTTGTTCATGGCCCTCGGCGAAGGCGCGATCGACCATGGCCAGGCGGGTCCTGTGCGCGGCCTCCGCCGAGGGCGCCTTGTCCAGCAACTGCTGCAAGGGCGCTTCGTCGAGACGCTGCACGTAGGCGTTGGCCAGGCGCTGCCAGTCATCGGCCTGCAGTTGCCCCTTCGCTGCCAACGGCGCCAGTTGCTCTACGGTCTCGTTCCAGTCGCCGACCTGCTCGGCCCAGTTGGCCCGGGACTGGCGCAGGATATTGTCGTCGCCGGCCGGGCGCAGCTGGTTCAGCCAGTCGAGGGCCTTCTGCGGGCCGTAGTGCCTGCCCAGGCTCAGGCTGTAGGCCTGGCGCAGGCGGATGCGCGGGCTGATCTGGCTGTCGTTCATCCAGCCTTCGACCACCGAGGCTTCGGGCGGGTTTTCCTCGATCCGGATCAGGCGCAGCTCCAGCAACTGCTGGCTGTCCTTGCCTTGGGCGGCGGCCATCCGCTCGGCCTCGTCATAGCGTTTCTGGTGGGCCAGGGCCTGGATCAGCAGGCTGCGTGCCTCGTCGTTGTTCGGCACCTTGTCCAGTAGGTAGTGGGTAAGGCGCTCCACCTCCGCCCAGTTCTGGTTCTTCGCTTCGCGGTAGCTGCGGTCCATGTAGGGGAAGCTGCGGAAACGCTCGAAATCGCTCATCGGTGCGGCGACGCTGGCGCTGCAAGCCAGCAGGCAGGTCAGGAGCAAGGGCACGGGCTGCTTCATGCCACCTCCCGGACGATGCTGTACGCCGCTTGCTGCTCCGTCGCCTGTTCGGCCAGGGCTTCCTTGAGCACCTGTTCGGTGATGATGCCCCGTTCGATCAGGTAGTCGCCCAGGCTCACTTGCTCCGGGTCGAAGTCGATCATCACCTGGTTGAACAGGGTGGTCGGCACCATGCCGCGGGTTTGCAGGAGCGTGCCGAGCAGCACCTGGTGGCGGCTGACCCGTTCGATCAGCGCGGCATCGTCCTTGTGCCGTTCCAGGACCTGGAGCATCTGCCGGGTTTCCTCCTTCTGCCAGGGGCTGGGGTAGTGATAGCGCAGGCCCAGGGTGACCCGTCCCTGAGGCGCCAGGCGGCAGCTCACCGGGCGCTTCAGGTGGCGGGCGATGGCGCCCAGGGATACCTGGCTGACCGGGCTTTCACTGGCCAGGACCAGGGTATGGCCGTGTTCCTCGACGGGCAGCACGCCGTAGTGCATGGCGATCTTGCGCGGCAGTTGGGCGATCAGGTGCGGATCGATATTGAACGGGTCCAGCGGGGCCCAGGGCAGGTCCAGCTGTTCGGCCAGGGTTTCCACCAGCTGTTCGCTGCTGATCAGCCCACGCACCAGCAGTTCGCGGCCAAGGCGGCGACGCTCCGGGGTAGTGATCGCAGCTTGCAGTTGGTCCTCGGTGATCAGCCCTTTGTCGATCAGGCGCCGGCCCAGCGGAGTACGCGCGGGCGCCGCGAGGGCAGGGAATTCATGGGTGGTCTTGTCCCAGGCCACCCGCCGCGAGTCGCCCATCTCCAGGACTTGGCGCAGGGCGCGGATATTGGCGAAGAAATTCACGAAGTTGCTCCACATCATCCGTGGTGCCGACAGCAGGCCCTCGAAGATGCCGTAATAGCGGGTGACGAACCAGCCGCGCTGGAACAGGCGGTTGAGCAGGAGGAAACCGTTGAGCCAGAGCAGGGTGGTCAGCAACTCGCTGCCTTCGAGGATCGACGGAAAGCGCCAGGCTTCGGGGAAGAACCAGGTGGTCAGCCACATGCTCAGCAGCACCAGGAGCAGCAGGTTGACCAGGAAACTCAGCAGGTAGGCGAACAGGCCACGGCGGTCGCGCCAGAGGAAGTAGTTGAGCGCGCCCTTGCGGCTCCAGCCGAGGTTGCTGGTGCCCTGGAAGACGATGCCGACGATCCAGCGCGATTTTTGCCGGATCGCATGTTGCCAGTCCCGCGGGAAGTGCTCGCGCACGCAGATCACCTGGGCGAACGCCTTGCTCATGCCGGGCGCCCAGACCCGCTCCAGGGCCAGTTCCGGATCGCTGATGGAATAGCGGGCGAAAATGCACTTCATGCCTTTCTGCTTGAGGCGGAAGCCGATGTCGTAGTCCTCGGTGAGGCTCTGCACGTCAAAGGCGATGCCATCGCCGTCTTCGAGCAGTGCGCCGATGGCGCGGCGGCTGAAGCAGGTGCCGACTCCGGCGCTGGGCACCTGGCCGGTCAGGGCCTCGCGCACGATCACATCCTTGCCGTGGTTCTCGGCGAACTCGTCGACATAGTGCCCGGCGGTGAAGCCGCGCCACTCCGGGGCGAAGGGATAGACCGGGATCTGGATCATGTCCTTGGCCGGCAACAGGTAGTTGAACAGGCGCAGTTCCATGGGTGAGATCACGTCTTCGGCGTCATGCAGGATGAAACCGGCGAATTCGATGCGCGCATCCCGTTCGAAGCGCAGGATGGCGTCGATCACGTTGTTCAGGCAGTCGGCCTTGCTGGTCGGGCCGGGGCGAGCGCAGACCACTTTGTGCACGTTGGGGTAGTGCAGGCACACGGCATCGACGTCGGCCTGGGTCTGCGGGTCGTTGGGGTAGGTGCCGACGAAGATCTGGTAGTTCTCGTAGTCCAGGGTCGAGGCCGCCAGGCGGGCCATTTCGCCGACCACGCCAACCTCGTTCCAGGCCGGAACCATGATCGCCAGGGGTTTTTCCTGCACCTCGAACAGGCGCTTCTCGTCGGCATGCTCGTGCTTGCCGTAGACCCTGAAGCTGCGCACCAGCTTGCGTACCCAATAGACGATATCGATGAACAGGTCATCCAGGCCGAGGATGAACATCAGCGTGGCGAGGATGATCGCCAGCCATTTCAGGCCGTAGAGGACATAGGTGAGGACATCGACCCAGAACAGGCTCACGAGTCGTCGCGCCCGTTGGCGTTTTCCTCGAGCCAGCGGCTCAGTCGTTCGGCGATGCGCTCGCTGGCACGGCCGTCGCCAACGGGGAAGAACACTTTGCTCATGCGTTGGTAGGTGTCCGGGTCATCGAGCAATTGCCGGGTTTCCTTGACGATGCGTTCGGTCTGGGTGCCGACCAGGATCACCGTGCCCGCTTCGAGCACGGCCGGGCGCTCGGTGACCTTGCGCAGCACCAGCACCGGCTTGCCCAGCGCCGGGGCCTCCTCCTGGACGCCGCCGGAGTCGGTGAGGATCAGGTAGGCGCGGTCCATCAGCCAGACGAAGTGCTGGTAGTCCTGTGGGGCGACGAGGTGGATATTCGGCTGGTTCGACAGCACCGAGTACACCGCCTTCTGGACCTGCGGGTTGAGGTGCACCGGGTAGACGAACTGCACGTCCGGATAACGCAGGGCAAGCTCGGCCAGGGCCAGGCAGATGCGCTCGAAGCCGGGGCCGAAGTTTTCCCGGCGGTGGCCGGTGATCAGGACCAGGCGCTGGTCGTCGCGCAGCTTGCTCAGCGGCGAGTCCGGGGCCGGGTGCCATTGGCTGTGCTTGAGGTGATCGCGCATCCACAGCAGGGCGTCGATCACGGTGTTGCCGGTAACTTCAAGATGTTCAAGGGGCACGCCCTCGCGCAGCAGGTTGTCACGCGCGTCCTTGGTGGGCGGGAAGTGCAGGTCGGCGATCACCCCGGTAAGGCGCCGGTTGGCCTCCTCCGGCCAGGGCTGGCGCAGGTTGCCGGTGCGCAGGCCGGCCTCGACATGGGCAATGGGGATCTGCCGGTTGAAGGCGGCCAAGGCGGCAATGAAGCTGGTGGTGGTGTCGCCGTGGACCAGCACGATGCGCGGCCGGATCCGCTCGTAGGCGGCATCGATATGCGCCAGCAGCTGCTGGGACAGGCTGTTCAGGGTCTGGTTCTGGGTCATCACCTGCAGGTCTTCGTCGACGTGCAGGCCGAAGTCGTTGAGCACCTGCTGGAGCATTTCGCGGTGCTGGCCGGTGGAGCAGATGCTCAGGTCGATATCCGGCCACTCACGCAGGACCCCGGCCAGCGGCGCCATCTTGATCGCTTCCGGGCGGGTGCCGAACACCATCATGACTTTGTACGGCTTTCCTTCGCTCATGGTCCGGTCCCTCTGAGGTTTCGAGTCATACGGGCGTGCATGGGTGCATGATTTGATACAAGCAGGGGACTTGTGGGTTGTCCAATTCGGCAAGAGGGATATTGCGGGCCGTTGGCAATCTTTCGAATCAGTCGTTGACTTGGCAGGACGCTTTCGCTAGCTTCGCTGGCATGAACACATTCCAGCACCTGCCAGCCCACAGCATTATTACCGCCATTATCCGATTGGCGGGCTAGCTGGCAGCTGCACCTAACCCGCCCTGGAGGCGGGTTTTTTCTTTCTCGACTCCCGGGCCCTTGCAAAAGACCAGGAGTCATCGATGACCAGTCTCACCGTAAGCCCCCCTAGCCTCGGCGCACCGAACCTGCTGTCGGACTATGTGCGTCGCATCCTGTCCGCCCCGGTGTACGACCTGGCCATCGAAACCCCGTTGCAGCCGGCCCGGGCCCTGTCCGCGCACCTGGACAACCAGGTCCTGCTCAAGCGCGAGGACCTGCAGCCGACCTTTTCCTTCAAGATCCGCGGTGCCTACACCCGTCTCAGCCGCCTGACCCCCGAGCAGCGAGCCCGCGGCGTGATCACCGCGTCCGCCGGCAACCATGCCCAAGGCGTGGCCCTGGCCGCCCGCGAGCTGGGTATCGTGGCGACCATCGTCATGCCCGAGACCACCCCAGCGCTGAAGGTCGAAGGCGTGCGTTCCCGTGGCGGCCATGTGGTGCTGCATGGCGATGCCTTTCCGCGCGCGCTGGCCCATGCCTTGCACCTGGCCCAGCGCGATGGCGCGACCTTCGTCCCGCCCTTCGACGATCAGGATGTGATCGCCGGGCAGGGCACCGTCGCCATGGAGATCCTTCGCCAGCAACCCGGCGCGCTGGATGCCATCTTCGTACCGGTGGGCGGCGGCGGGCTGATCTCGGGGATCGCCGCCTACGTCAAATACCTGCGCCCCGAGGTCAAGGTGATCGGTGTCGAACCGCAGGATTCCAATTGTCTGCAAGCCGCCCTGGCGGCCGGCGAGCGAGTGGTGCTGGCCCAGGTCGGGACCTTCGCCGATGGCGTGGCGGTGGCGCAGATCGGCGCCCACTGTTTCGATATCTGCCGGCATTACGTGGACGAGGTGATCACCGTCAGCAGTGACGAACTCTGTGCAGCGATCAAGGATATCTACGACGACACCCGCTCCATCACCGAGCCGTCGGGAGCGCTCGCCGTGGCCGGGATCAAGAAGTACGTGGCCGCCCGGGGGGTGCAGGGCCAGACCCTGGTGGCGATCGATTCCGGTGCCAATGTCAATTTCGACCGCCTGCGCCATGTCGCCGAGCGCGCCGAACTGGGCGAGCAGCGCGAGGCGGTGATCGCGGTGACCATCCCCGAGCGCCCGGGCAGCTTCCGCGCCTTCTGCCAGGCCCTGGGGCGGCGCCAGATCACCGAGTTCAACTACCGCTATCACCCGGGCAAGGAGGCGCGGCTGTTTGTCGGGGTCCAGACCCACCCGCTGACCGACCCGCGCGAGGCCTTGGTTGCCAGCCTGCGCGAGCAGGGTTACGAGGTGCTCGACCTGACCGACAACGAACTGGCCAAGCTGCATATTCGCCATACCGTCGGCGGCCATGCCGGGCCGGGCGCCGAAGAGCGCGTGCTGCGCTTCGAGTTCCCCGAACGGCCGGGGGCGCTGCTGGGCTTCCTGGAGAGCCTTGGCAAGCGCTGGAACATCAGCCTGTTCCACTACCGCAACCATGGCGCCGCCGATGCCCGGGTGTTCGCCGCCCTCGAAGTGCCGGCTGACGAGCGTGCCGACCTGCCGGGCCTGCTCGATGCCATGGGTTATCGCTACTGGGACGAGACCGATAATCCGGCTTATCGCCTGTTCCTTGGCTGAGGTTGTCCTGGATCAACACCTGCCGCTTATTCCAGGAGGATGCTGAAAGCATCGAGATAGAGCCACTGAGGGATTAGCCATGAGCAGCACGTTTTTCATTCCGGCCGTGAATATCATGGGCATCGGCTGCCTTGACGAGGCCATGACGGCAATCGTCGGCTACGGCTTTCGCAAGGCGCTGATCGTGACTGACGGCGGCCTGGCCAAGGCCGGTGTCGCGCAGCGGATCGCCGAGCAACTGGCGGTGCGCGATATCGATTCGCGGGTGTTCGACGACGCCAAGCCCAACCCGAGCATCGCCAACGTGGAGCAGGGCCTGGCACTGCTGCAACGGGAAAAATGCGATTTCGTCATCTCCCTGGGCGGTGGTTCGCCCCATGATTGCGCCAAGGGCATCGCCCTGTGCGCCACCAATGGCGGCAGGATCGCCGACTACGAGGGCGTCGATCGCTCGACCAAACCGCAACTGCCGTTGGTGGCGATCAACACCACGGCCGGGACGGCCAGCGAGATGACCCGCTTCTGCATCATCACGGACGAAGCGCGGCACGTGAAAATGGCCATCGTCGACCGCAATGTCACGCCGATCCTCTCGGTCAATGACCCGGCGTTGATGGTCGCCATGCCCAAGGCCCTGACGGCCGCGACGGGCATGGACGCCCTGACCCACGCAGTGGAAGCCTATGTCTCGACCGCCGCCACGCCCATCACCGATGCCTGCGCGTTGAAAGCCATCGAGCTGATCAGCGGCAACCTGCGCCAGGCGGTGGCCAACGGCCAGGACCTGCTGGCACGGGAAGCCATGGCCTACGCCCAGTTTCTTGCGGGCATGGCCTTCAACAATGCCTCGCTCGGCTATGTGCACGCCATGGCGCACCAGTTGGGCGGCTTCTACGACTTGCCCCATGGCGTGTGCAATGCGGTGTTGCTGCCCCATGTGCAGCGCTTCAATGCCAAGGTTTCGGCGGCGCGCTTGCGGGACGTGGCCGCGGCGCTGGGCGTGGAGGTCGCTGAACTGAATGCGGAGCAGGGCGCGGCGGCAGCCATCGAGGCGATCGAGCAACTGAGCCGGGACATCGATATTCCGCCGGGACTGGCGGTACTCGGGGCCAAGGTCGAGGATGTGCCGATCCTGGCCGGCAATGCCTTGAAGGATGCCTGCGGCCTGACCAATCCGCGGCCGGCGAGCCAGGCGGAGATCGAGGCGGTATTCAAGGCGGCGTTCTGATCCTGGACCGGCTCTGACCTTCAGGGCCTCATCGCTGGCAAGCCAGCTCCCACAGGGTTCAGCGTGGGAGCTGGCTTGCCAGCGATGAGGCCCTCAGCAACACCCCAGGTACATTGCCTTGCCAGCCACAGGCTGCACCACTAACCTTGCCGGCTTTCCCCGCTATTTCGCCGAGCCGTCATGTCCCGCAGCACCTCCCGCACCACAGGTCGTCCCACCCTGGCCGAAGTCGCCCGGCTTTGCGGGGTGTCGCCGATCACCGTGTCCCGGGCCCTGCGCGGGGTGGCCACGGTAGCGCCGGAGCTGGTGGAGAAGGTCCGCGCCGCCGCTGCCCAGCTCGGCTATGTCGCCAACCCTGCCGCCCGCGCCCTGGCCTCGGCGCAGAGCCAGTCGGTGGCGGTGCTGATCCCGTCGTTGTCCAACCAGTTGTTCGTCGAGACCCTCGACGCTATCCACGATGTCCTGCGCCCACGCGGGCTGGAAGTGATGATCGGCAACTTCCACTACGACGCCGCCGTGGAGGAGAACCTGCTGCGCAACTACCTTGCCCACCAACCCCGCGGCCTGCTGTTGACCGGCTTCGAGCGTAGCGAGGCGGCGCGGCGCATGCTCGCCGCCAGCCGCGTACCTTGCGTGCACATGATGGAACTGGGGGACGAAGAGGATGTGGTCTCGGTAGGCTTTTCCCAGCATGAAGCCGGGCGCGCCGTCGCGCGTCACCTGCTCGAACGCGGGCGCCGCCGTCTCGGTTTTATCGCTGCGCAACTGGATGCCCGGGTCCTGCAACGCGCCGAAGGCTTCCGCCAGGCCCTGGGCGAAGCCGGGCTGTACGACCCGGCACTGGAACTCCTGGTCCCGCAGCCATCGTCCATCGGCCTGGGCGGCGAGCTGTTCGGCCAGTTGCTGGCCCGCCATGGCGATATCGACGGGATCTTCTTCTGCAACGACGACCTCGCCCACGGTGCGATCTTCCAGGCCCAGCGCCAGGGCATCCGCGTCCCGGAACAGGTGGCGATGGTCGGGTTCAACGACCTGCCGGCCTCGGCCCATATGGTCCCGCGCCTGACGTCGATCCGCACGCCGCTGGCCGCTGTCGGCCGGCACGCGGCCCAGGCCTTGCTCGATCTGCTCGACGGCAAGACCGGGAAAAATCCGGTTCAGGACCTGGGTTTTGCCTTGATGATCCGCGAAAGCAGCTGAAAAACAGCCGATAGATGGTGATGGCCAAGCGCTTGCAGGGCGCTCTCGCCCATCTATGCTGAGCACAATTCCGCCAATGGAGTGTGCGTGACATGTTCGACTCCCATCGCAAATCGGATCTGGCAGAAATCGAGCGGTGTAATCGGGCGTTGGCCGAAGCCAACGCAAAACTGGCAGCGATCAGCCGTTCCATGGCCATGATCGAGTTCAGCCCCGATGGAGTAGTACTCGACGCAAACGAGCATTTTTGCAACGCCATGGGTTACAGCCTCGAGGAAATCTGCGGCCAGCATCACCGGATCTTCTGCGAGGAGGCCTACACCAAGACCGAAGAGTACCGCCAGCTGTGGCGCGACCTGGCCCAGGGCCAGGCACGTAGCGGTACTTTCCTGCGGCTCGATCGCAAGCGCCAGGAGCTATGGCTGGAGGCAAGCTATATGCCGGTGTTCGGCAGCAACGGCGTGGTCACCAGCATCATCAAGGTGGCCAGTGATATTACCGAGCGTGTGGTGCACGAGCACGAGGCGGACTGCCTGCTTGAGGCCATTGGCCGCTCGATGGCGGTGATCGAGTTCACCCCGGAAGGCCGGGTGATCACGGCCAACGACAACTTCCTGCGCACCATGCACTACCGTCTCGACGAGATCGTTGGCCAGCACCACAGCCTGTTCTGCCACAAAAGCGAAAGCGAGTCGGCCCAGTACAAGGCCTTCTGGGCTTCGCTCAATCGTGGCGAGTACCACTCGCATCGCTTCGAGCGGGTCAACAAGCTGGGGCAGATGGTCTACCTGGAAGCTTCGTACAACCCGATCTTCGATACCAAGGGGCGGTTGTACAAGGTGGTCAAGTTCGCCAGCGATATCACCCATCAGGTCTGCACCCAGCAATCGGCTGCGGAGGCGGCCCACGCAACCTCGGTGCAGAACGACGCCTGCGCGCGCAAGGGATCGGAGGTTGTGCAGCAGACCGTGCATGTGATCGAGGAGATTTCCCATGACCTCAATGAAGCAGCGCGCAGCATCGATGCGGTGAACCGCCAGTCGGAACTGATCGGGCAGATCGTTCTTACCATCCGCGGGATCGCCGACCAGACCAACCTGCTGGCGCTGAACGCGGCCATCGAAGCGGCGCGGGCCGGCGAACACGGACGCGGGTTTGCCGTGGTGGCCGAGGAAGTGCGCAACCTTGCGGCGCGCACCAGCAAGGCCACGGTAGAGATCGTCGAGGTGGTGCGGCAGAACCACGACCTGTCGCTCAAGGCAGTGGCAAGCATGCAGTCCAGCCTGAGTCGAACGGGGCAGGGGGTGGACCTTGCGAATGAAGCAGGCGAGGTGATCCTGGAGATCCAGCAAGGGTCGCGGCATGTGGTGGATGCCATCAGCCAGATCAATTCGACGCTGCAACTGCACTAGGCTCCAGGGCCTCATCGCTGGCAAGCCAGCTCCCACAGGGGGGGCTGTGGGAGCTGGCTTGCCAGCGATGGGGCCCTCAGCCCCACAACAGGTTTTTCAGACCGCAGCCGCCAGTTGCGCCACCACATGCTCCTTGCGAATCCGCGCCAGGGGTACGCTGACCAGTGCCAGGGTCAGCACCACCGTCACGGCGATCCCCAGGCCGCCAGGGTAAAGCCCCCAGTGAAATCAACCCGCCGGAAATCGCCGGCCCTACCGCCAGGCCCAGGCTCAGGAAGCTTCCCGCCGCCGCCACTACCCGGCCTTCGCGATCCAGCTCCGCCGCCAGCCCGGTGAGGTAGCTCAGGGCATAGAAGTAGGTGATGCAGATGGTCATGACACCGGTGGTATACATCGTTTTCGAATGCTCGCCCAGAACGTAGCTGAGGCTGGTCGCACCCGTCAGCAACACGGCGAGGATCACCGGCGTGCTCATGCCGAAGCGCTTGCCGATCATCGCGGCCAGCAGGGGGCCGACCAGGCCGACCACCGATTGCACCGAAAGCAGCACGCCCAGTTCGTCACCGCTGTAGCCGACCATGGTGCCGATGCGCTCGACGAACGCCCAGCCCATGGTGTCCCGTGCCTGGAATACGAACATCGCCAGCATCATGCACACCGCCGGCAGGCTGAGCAGCACGTTGCCCTTGCCTGCGCGGCTGACCACCACGGTTTCGGCCAGGGTTGCACGCTGCGCCATGAACGGGATCGCCAGCAGCATCACCGCCATGGTCGCGGCCATCGCGTAGTACAGCCCGGGCAGGCCGAACGCCGCCATGACCTTGGCGTAGCCGAGCATCACCACGATCATCAGCAGCACCGACAACACGTTCATGTGCCCGGCGATGCGATCCGGCTGTTTCGCGCTGGATACCGCCGCGTTGCCGCAGGCCAGGGCCAGGCCGGCGCCGACTCCGGCAACGCAGCGCACCGCTGCCAGGGTGTAGAGGTCGACAATATGGGCGCTGACCAGGTTGGCCACGATTGCCAGCAGGGTGCCGGCGATCGCCAGGGTACGCCGGGGGGCGCGGCCCATGAACGGTGCTACCAGCAAGGAGGCCAGCATGGTGAAGCCGAACTCCGCCGACATCAGCAGCCCCGCCTGGGCCTCGTTGAGTTGCAGGTCGTGGATGATCGCGCTGATCAGGAACGGCAGGGCCCACAGGCCGAGCAGGCCGACACCGTAGGCCGACGCGGCGGCGGAGAACACCAGGCTCCAGCTCTCGGGCAGGAAGTTGCGTATTGTTTTCATTGTGGTTTTCCCGGATTTGCACGCAAAAAAGCGCGCCATTATCGGCGCGCTTGGGTTTTTTTCATTGCTGACTTTCGTCGACTGGCGTGCCGTCATCGTATTGCGACAGCCAGGTCACCATGGCATCCCGGTAGCGGGTAAAGCCCTTGTAGTCCACCAGTTCCTGGTCCAGGTCGCGGATTACCCGGTGCATGCGCTTGGCCCATTGCGGGGCGAAGTCGGCCAGCTGTTGCAGGCTGACCAGGTAGGTGCGTACCGGGAACAGCACGGCGTTGCTGCGCGGCAAACGGTGCAGCGGTTGCAGTTCGATGCGAAGGTTGACCAGCTCGCCGGCGTTTTGTGCAGTCACCGTGGTGCGGTCCGGTGCCCAGTCGGGCAGGGTTTCGGCAGAGGTTTCCAGGCGCGGGTTGACCGTGATGGACCAGTTGGTGCGCCGCACCGGGTGCCCCGGACGCAGGCGCAGGAGGAATTTCAGCGCACGCTGGAGGATGCCCATTTCATGCAGCTTCGGCACCGGGCCATGGAACTCCATGAAGCTCATGCCGAGGTTGAAGCGCAGCGAGTAGTCGGCGCGCTGGGTGGCCATGCCGGCGCCCATCACCAGGGTGTCGTCGCGCTCTTCGAGAAGAATGAACTCGCCCTGTGCCTGGCGGGTGATGTATTCCATCGGCTCCATTGGCAGGGTGCTGGCATCGCCGAAGGTGAAGCTGTCGTCCAGGCCCAGCGGGCGGTTGATCCAGCGCCACTGGCTGCCTTTCTTTTCCAGGCTGAAATGCTCTGGATAATCGCGGGAATACGATTCCATCAGCAGTTCGAGCAGGTCCCACTGGGCTTCCATCATGTGCGGCAGGGCGGCGTAGTGCACACCCGGCTGGCTTTCAAGGATCTGCGCGCGGTGATGGCACTCGGAGATGTAGTGTTCGTCGATATCGAATTGGGCGCGCAGCGCGCCTTCGCCGAAGGGTACATGGGGCTCGACGTTCATCGAGTACATGTACTGGTCTTCCGGATAGGGGAAGGGCAGGCGCAGCACCGCTTCGCGGCTATTGCGGTAGGTGAAGCCCTTGGCGTCGAGGTCGGCGTAGCTTTCGATCGGCTTGAATACGGTCATTGTTGTTGTCCTGTCTCAGAGGTCCACGACCAGGCGTGTGCAATTGGCGCGGGATACGCATGGCATGAATTTGCGCTTGCCCAGCTTGTCTTCCTCGCTGAGCCAGTCATCGCGGTGGTCCAGTTCACCGTCCACTTCCAGCACTTCGGTTTCGCAGTAGCCACAGGCGCCGCCGCGGCACAGGTAGGGCACCTTGTAGCCGGCCTGCTCGGCCGCTTCGAGCAGCGATTGTTCGGCCGGCACCTCGAGGGTCACGCCCTGGCGCGCCAGGGTGACGCTGAACGGCCGGCCACTGGAGCCTTGCTCGACGAAGCGCTCGTAGTGGATATGGCTGTCGGTCCAGCCAAGGGCGCGGGCACCTTCGATGGTGTCGTCGATCATGCTGTCCGGGCCGCACACGTACACATGGCTGCCAAGGGGACGGCCAAAGAGAATGCGCGAGATGTCCATGCGTTCATCCTCGCCCTGTACATAGAGGTGCACGCGGGCGCCGTAGCGCTCCTGCAACTCGCGCCCAAGGGCGATGTGCCCGGGGCCGCGCACGGCCAGGTGCAATTCGAAGCTGGCCTTTTTCAATTCCAGCTCTTCCAGTTGCGAGTAGACCGGGGTGATGCCTACGCCGCCTGCGATGAACAGGTGCTGGCGGCCGTGCTTGGCCAGTGGGAACAGGTTGGCCGGTTGCAGGATCTGCAGCAGATCGCCTTCAGCGACCCGCTCGTGCAGGTAGCGCGAGCCACCACGGCCATCGGCGACGCGGCGTACGGCAATCTGGTAGGCGCTGGAGTCGTAGGGCGAGCTCATCAACGAGTAGGCGTTGCGGTGGGTCTTGTCGCCGTCCTCGAGGATCACCACCACATGGCTGCCGCCGGAGAAGGCCGGTAGGTGCTTGCCATCCGGGTCGACCAGGGTGAAGCGGGTGATTTCCGGGGTCATCGCCTCGATGCGGGCGACGCGCACGCTCAGGGTGCCGTTATGGGTGTTCATGTATCGAGCTCCTCGGCGGCGGGCAATTCGCCCGGGACTTCGCCGTCGGCCTTGATGCCCTGGAAGGCGGCCAGACGACGGGAATAGTGATCGCGCACCACCAGGTGCAACTGGCAGCCCGGGCAGACGAAGACGCGCTGGGTGACGTTCTCGGTGTAGGTGTCGCAATGCGCGCACCAGACCCGGCGGACCAGGGTGCCGCTGTGTTCGCGCAGCACTTCGTCGCGATTAAGGTCCACGGCGTTGGCCGCCTGCATGGCCGTGCCGATGAAGCTTTCTGAGCCGCTGAGGTACAGGCGCGTGCCCATGCGTGCATCGCCGAGCCGCTCGCGCAGGGCATCGATCAGTTCCTGGTTGCTGGCGAACACCTCCAGCCCGGCGACCTCGGCCTGCTGCAAGGCCTGCAGATGGTTATGGCCGGAGAAGGATTCGACGGAATAGAGCAGGGTGCTGTTGCCGCGCTGTTCGTTGGACATGTCGCCGATCAGGCGCAGCATGGCCGCGCCGCCGCTGCCCTGGCCCGCAATCAGATGACGCAGGCCTCCTGCCATGGGGTGCAGCCGGTCGTAGACCGGACGGCTTTTGATGCCGGTGATTAGCATGGAGAGTCCTCGTATGCCATATTGCCTATGGTTTTATATGTTTTGTTTCGGCCGCCACAATCGGCGTTTTCATCGGTAATCAGTGCTTGAACATGACGTGGCGCACGCAGGTGTAGTCCTCCAGGCCATACATGGACATGTCCTTGCCATAGCCGGACTGCTTCATGCCGCCATGGGGCATTTCGCTGACCAGCATGAAATGGGTGTTGATCCAGGTGCAGCCATATTGCAGGCGCGCCGAAAGGCGGGTAGCCCGACCGATGTCCCGGGTCCACACCGACGAGGCCAGGCCGTAGTCGGAGTCGTTGGCCCAGGCCAGGGCCTGTGCTTCGTCGTCGAACGGGGTAATGCTGACGACCGGGCCGAACACCTCGCGCTGGACGATCTCGTCGTCCTGCCGGGCATCTGCCAGCACGGTCGGTTCGAAGAAGTAGCCCGGGCCATCGACCCGGTTGCCACCGGTGATTACGCGGATATGCGGCTGGGCCTTGGCCCGCGTGACGAAGCCCTCTACGCGCTGCAGGTGATCACGGGTGATAAGTGGGCCGAGTTCGGTTTCCGGATCGTCCTGCAGGCCCATGCGCAGGCTGGCGACGGCCTCGCCCAGCTGGTTGACGAAGCGCTCGTAGACGCCGCGCTGTACATACAGGCGGCAGGCTGCGGTGCAGTCCTGGCCGGCGTTGTAGAACGCGAAGGCGCGGATGCCCTCGACCGCCGCATCGATATCGGCGTCGTCGAAGATCAGCACCGGGGCCTTGCCGCCCAGTTCCATATGGGTACGTTTGACGCTGCCGGCGGTGCTGGCGATGATCCGCGCTCCGGTGGCGACCGAGCCGGTGAGGGACACCATGCGCACCTTGGAATGATTGACCAGCGGTTCGCCTACGCTAGGGCCGCGACCGAAAAGAATATTGACCACGCCGGCCGGGAACAGCCCGGCGATCAGCTCGGCCAGGGCCAGGGCGGTCAGCGGGGTCTGCTCGGAAGGCTTGAGCACCACGGTATTGCCGGCGGCGAGGGCGGGTGCCAGCTTCCAGGCGACCATCATCAGCGGGTAGTTCCACGGTGCGATGGAAGCGATGACGCCCAGCGGATCGCGGCGGATCATCGAGGTATGACCCGGCAGGTACTCGCCACCGGCCGAGCCCGACAGGCAACGGCTGGCGCCGGCGAAATAGCGGAACACGTCGGCGATGGCCGGGATCTCGTCGTTCAGCGCAGCCTGGTAGGGTTTGCCACAGTTCAGCGACTCCAGCCGGGCCAGGTGTTCGGCATTGGCCTCGATCAGGTCCGCCAGCTTGAGGAGGAGGTGGGCGCGGTCTTTCGGCGGGGTCTGCGCCCAACCGTCGAACGCCTGATCGGCGGCTTGCACGGCGGCGTCCACCTGGGTGCTGCTGGCCTCTGGAATGTTCGCCAGCACGGCACCTTCGGACGGGTTGTACACGGCGTAGGGATCACCTTGGCCATCGACCAGTTGGCCGTTGATCAGGAGTCGGGTCTGCATTGCGTATTCCTGTTTGGAGTTATTGGTGAATACAGGCGCACAGGGACAGTGGCCTGTGCAAGGCTTAAACATATAAAACCATATCTTAAATTTGCTGCCTAGCCTCGCCGTGCTTTTTTGCTTTGCCACAAGGAAATAAGGCGCTAACACCTGAGCTGTGCTTCGCTATAAGATGCGAAACCGAATTTTTAACCGGGTGCCTTCGTGGTGCTCGAAAAGGGAGAGGCAATGACTGCCCTGAATAGTGCCCGCAACACCGCGTTCATCCGTCTGCGCCAGGAGGGGCGCACCGATGAAGTGGCGCGGCGTCTGGTCGAGGCCATCGAACTTGGCCTGTTCGCCGAGGGCCAGCAATTGCCCAGCGAGTCGGAACTGGCCCTGCAGCTGGGCGTGGCCACGGTGACCCTGCGCGAGGCTCTGGTGGTGCTGCGCCAGCGTGGCCTGATCGAAACCCGTCGTGGTCGCAATGGCGGCAGCTTCGTCTGCGCCCCGGTGGAACTGCCCGAGGCGCTGCTTCTGCAAAGGCTGCGTGAAATGAGCGGGCCCGACCTGCGCGACCTCGGCGACGAGCAGACGGCGATCTCCGGCACTGCCGCGCGCCTGGCGGCAAGGCGCAGTTCGCCAGAGCAGCAGGCGCGCATCGGCCAGCATATAGAAACCCTGCGCCAGGCCGGCTCGCGTCTGGCTCGGCACCGTGCCGACGCACGCTTTCATATCGAGGTAGCGGCGGCTGCCCAATCGCTGCGCTTGACCCACGCGGAAATGCGCCTGCAGTCGGAAATCGGCGAACTGTTGTGGATGGAGGCGGCTGGCGGCGGCGATATCACCCTGGTGGAACAGGAGCACCAGGCGATTCTCCAGGCCTTGGTCGCGGGTGACCCGGTGCTGGCCGGTGCCCTGGCCGAAGCCCACGTCACCCGGGGCATCAAGCGTTTGATAAGCCTGCGCCTGGAACTGTTGGCGGCTGATCCGGACTGACTCCTTCTTCCCACCCCATGACCAGAACTGCCGGACCCTGTGTGAGGTAATGCCATGTTTGCCCCGAGCGATAACGCGTCCTTCTCGGCCTGCGCCCAGCAGCTGGACAGTACCCTGGGCACCATTTTCGGCCAGGTGCGCGAACTGGCGGAAGAAACCCGTACCCTGTGGCAGCGGGTCCTGGCCGAAGGTCGCCAGCCCGTGGCGCGGGACCTGGCGTCACTGCGCCCGGCCATCGACAAGCAATTGTTCGCCACCGGGGCCTTTGGCTGTGGCGGTGGCGTGATCGTGGCCCCCAATGGCCTGGCCGACCGCGAGATGCACCTGGAGTGGTGGTACCTGGCCGATGGTGGCAAGACCCTGCCATTGCGTCCCAACTTCGACCGCCGCCGCGAGAATTACTACGACTACAACGCCATGCCGTGGTACAGCAAGCCGCGCGACACCGGGCGCAGCGTGGTGGAAGGGCCCTACGTGGACCTCTACGGCACCAACATGTACGTACTGACCTTCACCATGCCGATTTATGTCGAGGGTCGCTTCATTGGCGTGGCGGGGCTCGACCTTTCGCTGCATAACGTCGAGCGGCTCCTGGTGAAAAGCCTTATGCGCCTGGATCACGAGGCGGTACTGATATCCGCCGAGGGGCGGGTGATCGCCTCGAATACAGCGAACTGGATGGTCGGGGACCTGGTATCGACTCTGCTCAACGACATGCAACTGGGGCAGATCCGCCTGACCTTGTCGGAATCGGAGACTGGCTGGTCGCTGGTGCGCTTGCCCGGGTTGCGCTGAATTCTTCCAGTGTAGCGATGGGGCGCAGCGTCAGGTGTTTCGTTCGAGCCGTGTCAGCAACCGCTCCAGGCTCCCTTCCAGGGCTTGCTTCAAGTCCTGCAGGCGCGCGTCGTCGACTTCCTCGGCACATCCGCGCTCCAGTGCATCGCAGCGCTCCACCAGCCCTCGTGCCTTGAGCATTTTCATGCCGCCGCGAATCCGGTGCGCCAGGGCCTTCACCTGGGCAAGCGGAGCCTGCGGCCCCAAGGCCCGCAGCGAAGCCAGATCCTGCTCGGTGCTTTTCGCCAGCTGTTCCACCAGCCGGCGGATCATCTGTGGGTCGTTCTGGGTCAGATGTCGCAGTTCGTCCAGGTCGAAGCCGCTGTCATCCTCGGCCGTCGCCGACTCCAGGCCACTCAGATGGCTGCGCAACGCGCCCAGCCCGATCGGCTTGAACAGGCAATCATCCATCCCCGAAGCCAGGCAGCGGTCCCGCTCTTCGGCCTGGGCATTTGCCGTCAGGCCCAGGATCAGGCAGCGCTGCCCCGGGCTTTCTTCTGTCCGCACCGCGCGGGCCAGTTGATGTCCATCCATCCCCGGCATGTTGCAGTCGGTAATCAGTACGTCGAAGTTGCCTTCCCGCCACATCTGCAAGGCCTGGGCGCCGTTGTCCGCCTGGCTGACCCGGTGGCCGAGCACGTCCAGTTGCTTGCCCAGCAGCATCAGGTTGGCCGGGTAGTCATCCACTACCAGGATATTCAGCGACAGGGTGCTGGCCGGGCTTTGCGTGGTCTTCGGCGCCGCGACTGCCCGCTCACTGGCCCACGGCAGCAGCAGCGAGACCTCGGCCCGGGTCCCGTGCCCCGGCTCGCTGGAAAGGCGCAGGGCGCCGCCCATCAATTCGCACAGGGTACGGCTGATCACCAGGCCCAGGCCGCTGCCCTGGCCCGCAGGCTGCCCGCCCGCCTGGACGAAAGGGCTGAACAGACGGGCCTGGTCCGCCGCGCTGATGCCGATGCCGCTGTCTTCCACGACCAGGCGGACCCGTGCTTCATTTGCCTGCGGCTCCAGCTCCAGGCCGACGCGCACTTCGCCGCGTTCGGTGAACTTCAGCGCATTGCTCAGCAGGTTCGCCAGGACCTGGCGCAGGCGCAGCGGATCCACCGCCAGCGGCCGCGTTGCCGGCGGCAGGTCGAGGCGCAGCTCCAGGCCCTTGAGCCGGGCACTGCTCTCGAACACCCGCGCGGTGGCACGAACCAGTGCGCACAGGTCGGTCGGCTCCGGGGCGAGGGTCATGTGCCCGGATTCGATGCGGGCGATATCCAGCACATCGCCGATAAGCTCCAGCAGGGCACTGGCCGAATCGAAGGCCACCTGCAGCGACGGCTGGTCGATGCGCCCTTGCCCGGCGTCCTTCAGGGCCAGCTCGAGCAGGCCGATCACCGCATTCATCGGCGTGCGGATTTCATGGCTCATGGTGGCGAGGAAGGTGCTCTTGGCATGGTTGGCGCTGTCGGCCTGCTCCTTGGCCTGGCGCAGTTCGACAAGCAAGCCCTCGCTGATCTTCAACTGGCGCTGCAAGGCTTCTTCGGCAGCAGTGCGCTGGGCGACCAGGCGCCGCAGGTAGCGGTTCCACAGGACCACGGCGGCGATCGCCAGGCTGGCCGCCAGGAGAATCTGCAGGACCAGCCCGCGATAATTGCGCCAAGGGTTGTCGCTGACCAGCGCATTGGTGCGCCAGCGGTTGGCGAGCAGGGTCATTTCGTCCGGCTCGATGCTCAGCAGGGTCTTTTCCAGGATGGCATGCAGTTCATTGTCGCCCCGGGCGGTGGCGAAGGCCGCGGTGGCCGGGCTGTCGTCCAGCAGTGCGGCAATGCGCAGGCGATCCTTGAACAGGCGGCTGATGAAATAGGCGGCGTTGATCTGCGAGCTGATGGCCGCGTCAGCGCGACCCTGGGCCACGTATTCCATCAGGGTCAGCGGGTCGTCGACTTCGACCAGTTCGATGGCGGGATGCTCGCGGCGCAGGGTTTCGGCGAACGGCGTGCCGCGGATCAGCGCCAGGCGCTTGCCCTGCAATGCCTCGGCGGTGTTCGGGGCATCGGCGCGGATGGAGGTCACCAGGACCCGCGGCGTGGTCAGGTACGGCCGGGTGAACTGCAGGCCGCGGGCACGCTCGCCGCCATAGGGCAGGGCGCCGATCAGGTCGGCCTGGCCGCTCTCCACCAACTGGATCATCTGCGCCACGCTGGCGGCCTCGATGGTGTGGAAGCGCAGCCCGGTGCGCAGGCTGATCTGCTCCAGGAGATCGGCGGTGATCCCGCGGAACTGCTGCTTGTCGTCGAGGAAGGTCAAGGGCGCGAAGTACTTGTTGATCACCACCTTGAGGTCCGGATGCCGGCGGATCCAGTCCTGTTCCCCAGGCTGCAGTTGCAGCACCCCGCGGTTGAGCAGCGGGCTGTTGAGGCCGCTGCTCCAGCGCCGCGCGACGTTGATCCGGTCGCTCTCCGACAGACTGGCCAGGGCCTGGTTGATGAGCCGCAGCAGGGTAACGTTGTCGTGTTCCAGGGCAAACCTGAACGACGAGCGCAGGGGCTTGACGTACCAGGCGATCTGCACGCTGTCGCGATAGTGGTTGCCGATCAGGTAGTCGGAACTGATGGCGTCGCCGATGAAGGCGTCGGCATCGCCCTGGGTCAGGGCAGCCAATGCCGCCATGCTCGAGGCGTAGAGTTGCAGCCTGGCATCGGGATAGACCTGGCGGATGCGCTCTACCGGCAGGTAATGATCGACCATTGCCAGGCGCGCGCCGGCCAGCTTGTCGGCGGGGTTGCGCGGCTTGCCCAGCGGCGTGGCGACGATGGCCTGGTCGTCGGCGTAGGGCTGGCTGAGCAGCAGTTCGCTGTTGGCTTCCTCGAAGCCGTTGGCGCTGCCGAGCAGGTCGATCTCGCCGCGCTCCAGGGCGCGGATCGCGGCACTGCGGCTGGGGTAGTGCAGGACCTCGACGTCAACCTTCAACTGCTCGCCGAGCAGGCCGGCGTAGTCGGCGGTCAGGCCTTCGTAGTCGTGCTGGCTGACATTGATATCGAAGGGCGGATAGTCCGGTGCCGAGGTACCAAGGCGTAACCGCTTCCTCTGCTCCAGCCATTGCCGCTCGGCAACGCCGAGCGTTGGCGGGGCACTGCTGCTCAGGGAGCGTCCGAGCAGGTCCCGCGGCACTGCCTCCTGCGCCAGCAGCGGCGGCGGCAGCACCAGGCCCAGGGTCAGGACCAGCAGTGGCAGGATGTTCATCGGTCGTTCAGATCATCCCGCGGCGGTTCGCCAGGTCGAGCAGCTCGGCCAGGGAACGCACCTGGAGCTTGTCCATGATGCGGGTCTTGTAGGTGCTGATGGTCTTCGAGCTCAGGATCATGGCGGCGGCGATCTCGTTGTTGGTCGCGCCCTTGGCCAGTTGCCGCATCACTTCGAATTCGCGGTTGGAGAGGCGGTCCAGGCGGTCGTCCTCGGTTTGCGAGCGTGGGCCCAGGCTCAGCGCATCCGGCAGATAGGAATAACCGCTGAGCACGGCCTTGAGCGCGCCGAGGAGGATGGACAGGTCTTCGTCCTTGCGCACGAACGCCGAGGCGCCGGCTTCGATGCAGCGTTTGGCGAACAGCCGCGGCGGCCGACCGGTGAAGACCATGATCCGCGGCGCCGGATCCAGGGCGCGCAGGCGTTCCAGTACGCTGAGGCCGTCCAGGCGGGGCAGGCCGAGGTCGAGCACGACGACGTCGGGGGCAAGTTCCTGGCTCAGGCTGACCGCACTGACCCCGTCGTGGGCTTCGCCGATCACTTCGTAGCCTTCGCGCTCCAGCAACAGGCGGGCGGCAAAACGGATGGTGGGATGATCGTCGACGATCAGGATCTTGTGCATCGTGTAGGAAACTCCTGCATCAGGAATGGTTTTTTCCCGAGTCACTCAGGAGGGAAACCGCCGGTTCAGGCGGGCCGCTCACGATACGTCGAATCAGGTTCGATGAGTACGAGGAGTATAGAAGCGTGGAAGAATTCAGCCTGCCTAGATGAAAATTCCTACAAAAAGCGCGAAGGGTCCTTCAGTAGGAAACGGCCCACGTAGGGCGAGGCATAGGATTTTGCCTGACTGTGCAGGGCAATCAGGCTGAAGGACGTGCCACATCCAGCGTAGGAAAACGCCCCGTCAATGCCCGGCCAGCCGGCTACCGGGCATCAGGCGCAGGGTGTTGCTCACTTCGGCCTGGATCTTGTAGGCCGGTGCTTCCACGGCTTCGTAGTCACGGGTGTAACGCGCGGCGAAATCATCCACGCCCCATTGCTGGTATTGCTGCACATGCTTGAGTTCGTGGGCCCAGAGGGCAACGTTGTCGCGGGCGTCCGCGGCGTTGCGAAAGACGATCACGTCCACCAGGGTGACGGCGGCGACATCCGGGTTCTGCAGAAAGGCGCTGGCGGCGTCCAGTTGTTCGGGATTGCCGACCTGATAGCGCACCGCGTCGAGCACCTGGAAGTCATACCAGGGTTCGAGTTGCGCGCGGATGTCCAGCGGAATGGGTTCGACCCCGGCCGCCACCGCCGTCTCGCGCGACAACCTGAGCCAGTTGGCCAGGCCCGAGGAGGCCATGCGCGCGACATTATCGAACAGGCTGAACAGGTCGTCGGTCGTGCCCTGCGGGGCCGTGGCGGCGGGGGCCGGGGCGACTGCGCCGAGGGCAAGACACAACAGCAGTGGACGGTGCAGCGGAAACTTCAAGACAGGACTCCTGCCGTTACGCTCGGGGTGAGCAGTTTGACCGGGATTCGCCACGTTGGTTGAGCCGTGCGGAAAAAATCCTCGAGGGCTTGAGGGCGCGCGGCGAGGCAGGCATCCTGCGCCCTTCGACCTGCCAGGAGCCATCATGGACGCCTCGACCCTTCTGCTTTACGTCATCGCCGCCAGCGCGGTGATGATCACGCCCGGCCCGGCCATGCTCCTGGCCTTGAACAACGGCGCCAGCCATGGCATGCGCGTGGCCGGCTTCGGCATGGCCGGGGCGATGCTCTCCGACCTGATCCTGATCGCCGCCGTGGGGTGTGGCCTTGGCGCCTTGTTGCAGGCGTCGGAACAGTTGTTCAGCCTGGTCAAGTGGGTAGGCGCGGCGTACCTGCTGTACCTGGCGGTGGTGCTCTGGCGGGCGCCGGTGCGGGCGCTCGGGGTCAGTGGCGGGGCGGCGGCGGTCAGTGGCCGGTCGACCTTCGTCCGTGCGCTGATCGTCGGCCTGTCCAATCCCAAGGGCCTGCTGTTCTTTTCCGCGTTCCTGCCGCAATTCATCCGTCCGGAGCAGCCGGTGCTGCAGCAGTACCTGGTCCTGGCGGTGATCACCGCATCCCTCGATTGCCTGATGATGGTGGTCTACGCCCTGGGCGGCCGGCATGCGGTACGGGCTTTCTCGGCGCGGGTCATGCAATGGATCAACCGGGGTGTGCCGGGATGCTGGCGGTGCTGGCCGTGGGTTTGAGCCTGTACCGGCGCAACGATCTGCATTAAATCTATTCCATCGCCGCCTGCAGGAAGTCCCGGCTGGCCGTCAACACGGCCCGCTGGGTCTGTTCCCCCGCCAGCATCCGCGCTATCACCAGCGCTCCTACGCATTGACTGAGCATGGCCCAGGCCAGCGCTTCGTCGTTCAAGGTCACGGCCCAGGCCTGGTGCAGTGTGACCAGCCAGTGTTCCGCCTCTTCACGCACCGCGCTATCGGCGCGGGCGATCTCTGCGCCCAGGGTCGGGATCGGGCAGCCGCTTTGCGGATTGTGCACATGGGCCATGCTCAGGTATTGGTCGAGGCAGCGCTTGAGCAGGTCCGGCGTCAACTCGCCGCCTTGTGCACGCAGGTTGATCCTGCTGCCGGATAGCTCCTGGCGCACGATTTCGCTGAACAGGTCGTCCTTCGAAGGAAAGTGGTTGTAGAACGCTCCACCGGTCAGGCCGATGGCCTTCATCAGCCCGGCCACGCCAGTAGTGGCGAAGCCGCCTTGCTTGGCGATGGCGCCGCTGCTCTGCACCAGCTTCTGCCGGGTCTGTTCCTTGTGTTCGGTGGAATAGCGCACCTGGGCATCCTCGAATTGGTGGCTTGACGAAAGTCCGGATCATAGCATAGCGTTCGTTTACTAAACGATCATTCATCAATGAGGCAAAGCTCATGAAGGACAACAACAAGGTCGTACTGGTGATCGGTGCCGGCGACGCCACCGGTGGCGCGATTGCCAGGCGCTTTGCCCGGGAAGGCTATATCGCCTGTGTGACTCGGCGCAGCGCTGACAAGCTGCAACCCTTGCTGGACGAAATCCGTGCCGAGGGTGGCCAGGCCCACGGGTTCGGCTCCGATGCCCGCAAGGAAGAAGAGGTGGCCGCGCTGGTCGAGCAGATCGAAAGCAGCATCGGCCCGATCGAGGCTTTCGTCTTCAACATCGGCGCCAACGTGCCTTGCAGCATTCTTGAAGAGACGCCGCGCAAGTACTTCAAGATCTGGGAAATGGCCTGCTTCGCCGGCTTCCTCACGGCCCAGGCGGTGGCGCGCCGCATGGTGGTGCGCGAGCGTGGCACCATCCTGTTCACCGGTGCCACGGCGGGATTGCGCGGCGCTGCCGGCTTCGCCGCTTTCGCCGGAGCCAAGCACGGCATTCGCGCCCTGGCCCAGAGCATGGCGCGGGAACTGGGGCCGCGGAACATCCATGTCGCTCATGTGGTGGTAGACGGTGCCATCGACACTGCCTTCATCCGCGACAGCTTCCCCGAGCGCTACGCGCTGAAGGACCAGGACGGCATCCTGGACCCCGGGCATATCGCCGACAACTACTGGCACCTGCATGCCCAGCCACGGGATGCCTGGACCTTCGAACTCGACCTGCGTCCGTGGATGGAACGCTGGTAATCGCCACCTTTGACAAGGATCCGAAGCATGAACAAGACCGTCGAATTCTTTTTCGATCTGGGCAGCCCGGCCAGTTACCTGGCCTGGACCCAACTGCCAGGGATCTGCGCCGAGCACGGGGCGCAACTGGTGTTGCGGCCGATGTTGCTGGGTGGCGTGTTCCAGGCCACCGGCAACAGTTCGCCGGCGACGATCCCGGCCAAGGGGCGTTATTTTTTCAAGGACCTGCATCGGTATGCCCGGCGCTACGGTGTGCCGTTGAAGTTCAACGAGCACTTCCCGATCAACACCCTGGGCCTGATGCGTGCGGCGGTTGGCATACAGTTGCGTCAGCCGCAGCGTTTCGAGCAATGGCTGGCCGCGATGTATCGGGCAATGTGGGCCGACGGGCGCAACCTTGGGGATCCGGCCGTGATCACGCAGGTGCTGGAAGAAGCGGGTTTCGAGTCGTCCGGGTTCGAGGCGCTGACAAGCGATCCCGAGGTCAAGGCGGCGTTGAAGGCCGTTACTGAAGAGGCCGTGGGTCGCGGGGTGTTCGGCGCGCCGAGCTGCTTTGTAGGGGAGGAGCTGTTCTTTGGCCAGGATCGGCTGGAGTTCGTGGTGGAGGCGTTGAAAGCGTAAGTTTTCCGCGCGCTTGCCAGCGATGGCGTGGGTATCGCTGGCAAGCCAATCTTCAGGAACCTACGACAAACGGGCAGCCGCCTCGCGCAACATTGCCTCGGTGGCGTCCCAACCCAGGCAGCCATCGGTAATCGACACGCCGTACTTCAGCGGCGCCTTGCCCAGTGCCTGGCAGCCCTCGAACAGATGGCTTTCGATCATCACCCCGACCAGCGAGCGATCACCCGCGACACGCTGGTCGATCACATCGCGCAGCACCGCCGGTTGCCTGAGGGGATCCTTGCCGCTGTTGGCATGGCTGCAATCGACCATGATCCGGGCTTCGACTCCGGCCTTGGCCAGCCCCTGGCGCGCCATGGCGACACTCGCAGCATCATGGTTGGGCCCCTTGTGCCCGCCGCGCAGGACCAGGTGGGTATCCGGGTTGCCTAGGGTTTCGACGATGGCCGGGTGGCCCTGGGCGTCCAGGCCGAAATGACGGTGCGGGTGGGCCGCGCTGCGGATGGCGTCGCAGGCGATGCCGACACCGCCGTCGGTGCCGTTCTTGAAGCCCACCGGCAGGCCAAGGCCGCTGACCATCTCGCGGTGGATCTGCGATTCGGTGGTGCGGGCGCCGATCGCGGCCCAGCTCAGCACATCGTCGAAGTAGCCGGCGGCCATCGGTTGCAACAGTTCGGTGGCCACTGGCAGCCCGCGCTCGAGCATGCCCAGCATCAATTCGCGGGACAGGCGCAGGCCGCCGTGCATATCGTCGCTGCCGTCCAGCTGCGGGTCGTAGGCCAGGCCTTTCCAGCCCACGGTGGTGCGGGGTTTTTCCACGTAGGCACGCATCACCAGGAGCAGTTTGTCATCCAGCTGGCGGGCCAGCGCAGCCAGGCGGTCGGCGTATTCGAGGGCGGAGCGGGGATCGTGCAGGGAACAGGGGCCGAGCACCACGAGCAGGCGCGGGTCATGGCCGTCGAGTATCTGTTTGACTGCGTGGCGGTGCTGCTGGACCTGGGCCGCAAGGGCGGCGGACAGCGGCAGCTGTTGCTTGAGTTGCACGGGGCTGGGCAGACGCAGGCTCACGGAGGTGTTGGCTGCGGCGGGGGTGTTCAGTGGCAGTGCCTGGGTAGTCGCTTGCATGTTCGGTATTCCCTGGGCGGAAGGCGGGTTCGGTCCCGCGCCTTCGGCCCTATCGTTGTGTTCGACAGATACGTGTATGTGTGTTGATGCCACCCGAAACGGACCGGTCGGAGGCGGCTGGCTGGCCCGAACGGCAGTGGCTAAATCGCCAGGCAGAGCTTTGGTAGCGGTAGCAGGTGGTGTAGTTCATGTGTCGATTCCTCAGTGGTGTCTGGTGTTGACGGGCCGAAAAACAAAACCCCCGGAGGGCTGGGCCGTCCGGGGGTTCGAGAGTTCTCGTGTTCGGCGGCCCTGTTCGTGGGCGCCGGTGTGGGTATCAGCGGCGCCTGTGGCTAAACCAATACCCGAAATAAAACGCGGTTGGAGCAATGGAGCCACAGGCAGCCACGGACGCAACGGAACGCGCTGGGCGACCGGTGTGTTGTGCGTGGATGTGGGTGGCGTGGTTCATGTGCTGCTCCAGTTGAATGCGACCGAGCTTACTTCAGCGCAACCGCGTGTATCAATGATTAATTCCGATCGTAACGATTAATTCGTTCAGCGACGCAGGTAAGCCGTGAAGTCGATATCCCCCGCGCTGAGGATCGCTTGCACCCGGTTGTGTACGTTGAGCTTGCGCAGGATCGCGGAAACGTGGGCCTTGACCGTGGTTTCGGCGATATCCAGGTTGTAGGCGATCTGCTTGTTCGATTCGCCCTTGGTCATGCGTTCCAGCACCAGCAGTTGCTTGCGGGTCAGGGCCTGGAGCAGTTCCGGAGCGAAACCCTGGGATTCGCTCTGGCTGCGGCGGCTGCCGCTTTTCTGGGTGCGAATGATGTCCGGCGGCAGGTACACGTTGCCGTTGAGGATCTGCTCGATGGCCTCGGTCATCTGCGAACGTGGCGAGGACTTGGTGATAAAGCCCACTGCGCCATAGGTGATGGCCTGCAGGACGATCTGCTTGTCCTGTTCGGCAGAGACGATCACCACCGGAATGGTCGGCGCCTCGTTGCGCAGGTTGATCAGCCCGCCCAGACCGTGCATGCCGGGCATGTTCAGGTCGAGCAGGATGAGGTCGAGATCGTCGTGCTCGCCGGTTAGCGCCAGGGCGCTGTCCAGGTCGGCGGTTTCCATTACCTCGCTGCCGGGGAAGCCATCGCTGATGACGTTATGAATGGCCTCGCGAAACAGCGGATGGTCGTCGGCGATCAGAATCTTGTACATGGCGTTTGCACCTTATTGTTTTGGTTTCGACCGCAAGGAAAACGTGATTCAGGGAAACGCTTCGGGCGTGGCGCTGACCACGGGCAGGCCGGCGTTTTCCCAGGCATCGAGGCCATCACGGTACCAGTACAACCGCGAGTAGCCCAGCGCGGCGGCGCGCTTGACCGCATTCCAGCTCAGCCAGCAGTCCGAGCGGCAGTAGAAGACGATGGCGCGCTGGCGATCACCATTGCTCAAGCGCTCGAGGTGGCGGCTGAAGTACCGGCTCCATTGGGCATCCAGCTCGCCGTCGCCGGTATTGGCCAGCCAGTGGCTGCCGGGCAGGTTGGCATGGGCTTCGCTGGCGATGAATTGGCCGTTGAGGAACGGGCGCTTGTACACGTCGATCAGCAGGGCTGGCGGTTGTTGCTCCAGCAGTGTCTGGACCCGGGCGGTGTCGACGGTGATGGCGGATTCGGCGGTGGCGGGCGTCGGGCTGCGATAAAGACCGCTGCGGTAGCCGTCGGCGGAGAACAGCGCGCCATCGGCCAGGGCAGTGCTGGCGAAAAGGCAGGACAAGGCCAGGCAGGACAGGGCGGACAGGACACGGGGCGGCATGGTCGTCAGTCTCGTTTTTGTTATGCCGGTATTACAGGTCAGTGCCGAGGCTTTGTGAATGCGACCATCGACAGCAAAAGCGCTACCAAAGTAGTAGGCGAAGGGCTTGGGCAGGGCTCTAGCATGGGACCGTGGCGATAACATAGCGATAACAACAGAGAACACGCCGATGGACATCCTGCTGGTCGACGACCATCCGATGCTGCGCTTGGGCCTGAGTGCCGTGCTTGCCGAAGAACTGCCGGTGCGCGAGGCCGCCTCCGGTGAAGAAGCCTTGTTGCGTGTGCAGGAGCAGGTGCCGGGCCTGGTCCTGATGGATTTCGATCTACCCGGTATCAGCGGGCTGGAGACCACCCGGCGCTTGCGCCAAAGGCTGCCGCAACTGCGCGTGCTGTTTTTCAGCGAACATACCGAGCTTGGTCTGGTGCGCCAGGCGCTGGATGCCGGGGCCTGTGGCTTCCTGTCCAAGTCGGTGCCGGCGGCAACCCTGCTCGAAGCCGTACGCCGGGTGCTGGCCGGGCATGCCTATATCGAGCAGGCCCTGGCAACCCAGCTGGCGACCCAGCCGCACCGGGTCGAGCAAAAGGACGCCCGCCTGAGCGGCCTGACCCAGCGCGAAACCGAGATATTCCTGATGCTGGCCAAGGGCACGTCGATGCGGATGATTGCCGAGCACCTGTGCCTGAGCGCAAAGACCGTGTCGAACTACCTGACGCTGTTGAAGAGCAAGTTGCAGGTGAGTTCGCATGCGGAGCTGGTGCACCTGGCGATCGAGACGGGGTTGCTCAGGATCGCGGCCTGACTTGAGGGCCTGATCGCTGGCAAGCCAGCTCCCACAGGTTACTGATCCCTGTGGGAGCTGGCTTGCCAGCGATCAGGCCAGTGAAAACACCATCAATCCCAGGTCTTGGGACAGCCTTCGCAACCTTCCATGTTGGCATCCTGGAAGTTCGCATAATGCTTGCGGGTGCCCCGCAGGTCGGCCTTTTCCAGATTGCTTTCACCGAACTTGGCCTCCTGCAGGTTGGCGTCGGACAGGTTCGCCCCGAGCAGGTCGGCGCGGCTCAGCCAGGTCATTTCCAGGTCGGCGGCCTGCAGATTGCTGTTGTGCAGCTTTGCCCCGGAAAGACGAGCGAACTCCAGGTAGGCGCCGCTCAGGTTGGCGTCATTGAATTTGGCCCCTTGGGCGAACAGGCCCCAGGCCTGGGTGGCGATCAGGCTGGCGCCGGTGAGGTCAGCGATACGCAGGTTGGCCTGCTGCAGGCTGGCACGGTTGAGGTTGGCGCCCTGCAACTGGGCCTTTTCCAGATTGGCCAGGTCGAGCCTGGCATGGCGCAGGTCGGCGCCCTTCAGGTTGGCGCCGGCCAGGTTCATCTTGCTCATGTCCTGGTTGTTCAGGTCGGCACCGGCGAGATCGGCATTCGGGCACTGGCTTTCCGGCTGGATCACGCAGCCATTGATCACCAGCGGCTGGTCGTCGCCATCATCGGCGATCACGGCAAAGGCTGGGGTAATGGCGAGGGTCAGGAGTAGCGGGAGGTATTTCATGGATAGCTCCTTCGGGAAACGGTAACGCGTACCCTGTGGGAGCGGGTTCATCGGACCGCCGAACCGCCGCGATTGCGATGGTGAATTCACTGGCGTCATCGCGGGTGAACCCGCTCCCACAGGGGACGAGGTCGCCTTCAAGATGACAGCGGGGCTATCGGGCCTCCGCTGTCCGGCTCAGATCAACGCTGCGCAGTCTTGGTATCCCAGCTTGGGATCTTGAATACCCAGAACGAACCGCCCTGTGCCACCGGCTTGGTCAGCTCGGCCATGTCGCCGCCCCACAGGGGCACCGCGCCGCCGTAGCCGACGGTTACGCCGATGTACTGCTCGCCATCCTGTTCCCAGGTGATGGGCGGGGAGACGATGCCGCTGCCGGTCTGGAATTTCCACAGTTCCTCGCCGGTCTTGGCGTTGAAGGCTTTGAAGTAGCCGTCACCGGTACCGGTGAACACCAGGTTGCCCTTGGTCGCCAGCACACCGGCCCACAGCGGCAGGCGCTCCTTGTGTTCCCAGACCATCTTGCCGGTGGTCGGGTCCATGGCCCGCAGCGAGCCTACGTGGTCTTCGTACATGCGTTTGATGCGGAAGCCCATGCCCAGGTAGGCGGAGCCTTTCTTGTAGTTGACTTCCTCGGTCCAGTATTCCTCTTTCCACTGGTTGGACGGCACGTAGAACAGGCCGGTGTCCTGGCTGTAGGCCATCGGGTTCCAGTTCTTGCCACCCAGGAACGGCGGCGAGACTTCCACCGGCTTGCCCTTGGTTTCGCCCGGTGCAGGCTTGGGCGGACGCTGGCCTTCGTTCTCCACCGGACGCCCGGTCTTGAGGTCGATATGGCTGGCCCAGGTGATGTTGTCGGCGAACGGGAAGGCGTTCTTCAGCTTGCCGTTGGTGCGGTCCACCACATAGAAGAAACCGTTGCGGTCGGCGTGGGCGGTGGCCTTGTACTGCTTGCCGTCCTTGTCCTTGTAGTCGAACAGCACCAGTTCGTTGTTGCCGGAGAAGTCCCAGGCATCGTTCGGGGTGTGCTGGTAGAACCACTTGACCTCGCCGGTGCTCGGATCGACGCCGACCTGGCCGGATGTGTAGAGGCTGTCGTAGTCGTGCGGGTTGCCGTCTTTCGAGGTGCGCGCCCAGGTGTTCCATGGGCCCGGGTTACCGGCACCGACGATGATGGTGTTGGTTTCGGCATCGAAGCTCGCGCTTTGCCATGGGGCGCCGCCGCCGTGGCTCCAGGCTTCGACCTTGCCGGTCTCGGTGGTTGGATCATCCGGCCAGGACGGCGCCTTGACGTCGCCGGTCGGCGTGCTGTCCTTGCCGTTCAGGCGGCCCATGTGGCCTTCCACGAACGGACGCATCCACACCTCTTCGCCCGTTTCCGGGTCGCGGGCGTAGAGCTGGCCGACCACGCCGAATTCGTCGCCGGAGCTGCCGTGGATCAGCAGCACCTTGCCGGTCTTCTGGTCCTTGATCAGGGTCGGGGCGCCGGTCATGGTGTAGCCGGCGGAGTGATCGCCGAACTTCTTGTTCCACACCACCTTGCCGGTGTCCTTGTTCAGGGCGATGACCCGGGCGTCGAGGGTGCCGAAGAAGATCTTGTCGCCGAAGATCGCCGCACCGCGGTTGACCACGTCGCAGCACGGGCGAATGTTGTCCGGCAGGCGGTGGTTGTAGGTCCACAGGCGCTTGCCGGTCTTGGCGTCGAGGGCGAACACCCGCGAGTAGGATCCGGTGACGTAGACCACGCCGTCGTTGACGATCGCTTGCGACTCCTGTCCACGCTGCTTCTCGTCGCCGAAGGAGAACGACCAGGCCGGGGTCAGCTTGAACACGTTCTTGTCGTTGACCGCTGCCAGCGGGCTCCAGCGCTGGGCGTTGGTGCCCATGCCGTATTGCAGCACGTTGTTGGTGGTCTTGTGGTCGTCGGCGATGTCTTCCCAGGTCACCGGCTTGGCATGGGCAGGCGCCATGGCCAGGGTGCCGACCAGCAGCACGGCCTGCACAGCGAGGGACAAGGGGGCCAGCGAGAGGCGAGAGTGTGCGGCGGGTAACGATCTTATTGTCATCTTGGTGTTTCCCAATGGAGGTTTTGGCCTGCATAGACTGGAACGCCAGGGCCACCCCGGATACGGAAAAACTCCCGCCCTTGCCGGGAAAACTTCCCGGTCCGGACATGACTTGGCATTGCCCCACAAGCCCTACTACCAACGGACTAGAACGCGACCACCAAAGCAGCATGGGGACGCCTGCGGACGCTTCCTAAGATGGCTGGCAGAACCTTTCGCCAGAGAGGTTTTCGCGTGCAAATCGTGCAACCTGAAGTAGTCGAGGGCAAAACAATGACAACAGTTAAGAACGCCTGCCTGAGTGCCATGTTCCTGGCCGGCCTGGTGAGTGCAGGGGCGGTCATGGCCCACGGCAACGTAGTGCCGACGGCGGTCAATACCGGCAACCTGGAAAAGCTCGGCGAAGAGTGGCGTACCGAGAACCCTTACCGTAACAGCCCGCAGCATGACGAGGCGGTCGCCATCGGTGCCTCGGCCTACAACCAGAACTGTGCGGCCTGCCACGGCCTGGAAGCCAAGTCCGGCGGCATCGCCCCCGACCTGCGCATGCTCGACGAAGGCGCCGCCGGGGACGAGTGGTTCGTCGAGCGGGTGCGCAACGGTTCGGTACGCGACGGCCGCGTCTACATGCCGAAGATGGCCGACTACCTGAGCCAGGAAGCGCTCTGGGCAGTCCGCACCTACCTGGACAGCGTGCACGTCACGGAGTGATGCCATGACCCGGGTGCCGTTGCTGCTGCTGGCGTTATGCCTGGGTGCCCCGGCCCATGCCCTGGATCCGGGGCCCGACCCGGTGCCCTCGGTGATGTGGGAGTTCTACCGCAAGCAATGGATTGGCGACGAGCCCTACCGCTTCGATCAGCGGGTCAAGGTCGTCGCACCGCCGTTCGCCGAGGACGCCCGGCAGGTACCGCTGCAAGTGGATGCCCGGGACGTGCCAGGCCGGGTCAGGCGCATGCTGGTCTGGGCCGAGCTTAACCCGCTGCCCAGGATCGTCGATTTTGCTCCGGGCCCGGACGTGCTGCCCTGGCTGGCGGTGCGGATCCGCATCGAGCAGGCCACGCCGCTGCGTGCCGCCGTGCAGACCGAGGATGGCGTCTGGCACGTCGGCTCGACCCTGATCGACGCTGCCGGTGGCGGCTGCACCGCGCCCAGCGTCGTACGCAGCCAGCCGGGCTGGGAAGAACGGCTCGGCCAGGTGCTCGGTGGGCGCTATCCGCGCGAAGACTTCAGCCGCCTGCGCCTGTCGGTTGCGCACCCCATGGATAACGGCCTGATGGCCGGGATCCCGGAATTCTTCATCGAGCACGCCGAACTGTTCGATGCCGCTGGCCGGTCCCTGGCGACCCTCGAGCTGTGGCCGGCCGTGAGCGAAAACCCCAGCCTGTCGTTCGACCTGCGCCGCCCGGGCCCGGTACGCCTGAGCCTGCGCGACAACAACGGCAATGCCTTCGACGCCGCCATCGAATGAGGTCCTGGATGCGAGCCTTGCTGTGCCTGTTGAGCCTTGTCAGCCTGCCGAGCCTGGCCGACCTGGATTACCGTCTCGAACCGCGTCGGATCGCTGACGACACCTGGGTGCTGGAGGGCAGCACCGAGAATTTTTCCCGCGACAATGGCGGCAATATCGTCAATACCGGGTTCATCGTCAGCGAGGCCGGGTGGTGGTGATCGACAGCGGCCCTTCGCTGCGCTACGGCCAGGCCCTGCGCTCGGCCATCGGCAAGGTCACCGACAAGCCGGTGGTGCAGGTGCTGATCACCCATCACCACCCTGACCACGCCCTGGGCAACCAGGCCTTCGCCGATGCGCCCATCGCCGCCCTGCCGGGCACCAACGCGCAGTTGGCGAAGGAGGGCGACGGCCTTACGGAGAACATGTACCGCATGGTCGGCGACTGGATGCGCGGGACCCAGGTGCGGGTGCCGGAACAGACGCTGGAGCCGGGGGTAAAACGCTTTGGTTCCCACCCACTGCGCTTGCTGGCATTTACCGGCCATAGCGGTGCCGATCTGGCGGTGCTGGATGAGAAGACCGGGGTACTGTTTACCGGCGATCTTGTGTTCTACCAGCGTGCGCTGACCACGCCGCACAGCCCGGGGCTGCTGCAGTGGATGGAGGATCTCCAGCAGTTGCAGGGGCTGCCCTGGACGCTGCTGGTACCGGGACATGGCCCGGTCAGCCAGGATCGCCGGCCGTTCGAGCAGATGATGGATTACCTCGGTTGGCTGGACGACCTGCTGCGCGACAGTGCGGCCAACGGCCTGGAGATGAACGAGGTGATCGCCACGCCGATTCCCGAACGGTTCGCGGCGGTGAAAATGAGCAAGTATGAGTTGATCCGAAGCGTGAGCCATCTGTATCCGCGCTATGAGCAGGCGGCCATGGCCAGGGTCGAGCAGTAGGCTGTTCTTACCGGCCTCATCGCTGGCAAGCCAGCTCCCACAGTGTCCGCGGCGCTCCCGGGATTTGCTCCATACCTGTGGGAAATGAAACAGGCAAATCACAGGTTCAGCGGTGCATGCGATACCTGTGGGTGCTGGCTTGCCAGCGATGAGGCCCAGGAGGGCAAAGGAAAATCTGGATCATTCCAACCGTTCGACCACCGCGCTGATCATCTCCATGACCACCTGGATCACCGGATCCCGCGCACTGTCCGCCCGCCAGCCCAGTTCCACGGAGTAACGCGGCAAATCGATCGGGCAGGGCAGGCAGATCAACCCGGACAACCGCGCAAGGGCCTGCGCCGCGTGGGTCGGCAGCGTGGCAATGCAATCGCTGTCGTGCAACAAGGCCGGCAATGCCGCGAAATGCGTGGTCGACGCCTCGACTCGCCGGTTCTGCCCAAGTGCCGCCAGCGCCTCGTCCACCACCCCGACATAGCCGCCGGACGACACCAGCACATGCCCGCGCCGAAGAAAGTCCTCCAGCCCCAGCTCACCCGGCAGTGCACTGAGGCAGCTGTAGCCACCGCTGCCCAGCACCTGCCGTCCCAGCACCCGTGAAGCGATGGCCCCGGCGGTCAGCGCCAGGTCGATCTGCCGCCCCATCAACGCATCCGCGGCGAGCATGCTGTGGGTTTGCTTGAACAGCAGGCGCAAGCCAGGCGCCCGCTGCTTCGCCAGGTCGATCAGCGCCCGGCCGATGGCCAGTTCATGGTCGTCCGATAGCCCCAGGGCCACGGTACGGCCATGGAAGGCGGCCCCGGCACCGCTGACCAGCAACAGGCTCTGCCGGCATTTCTCCAGCGCTGCGCCGATGATCGGACGCAGTTCCTCGCTTTTCGCAGTGGGCCGCAACCCGCGTCCGGTGCGCTCGAACAGGTGATCGCCATACACCAGGCGCAAGCGGGCGAGGGCGGCACTCACGGCCGACTGGGTGATGCCCAGGCGAATAGATGCGCGGCCTGCGCCGCCTTCCTCGTACAGGGCTTCGAAGACTTTCAGCAGGTTGAGGTCCAGCGAGCAGATATTGATTTGGTTCATATCAGATGGCGTGTGTACTGAATTGATTGATAACGAGGTGCTGGCGACTATGCCTCAATCTACCCACCACAAGCGAGACAGACCCATGCCAACTTCCATCGTTGCCGCTTTGCAGATCGGCTCGCGCCCCGAGGGCAAGACCGCCACCCTGGAGGCGATCCTGGCCTACGAGGAGCGCATCAAGGCGTCCGGTGCCGGCCTCGTGGTCATGCCGGAGGCGCTGCTGGGCGGCTATCCGAAAGGCGAGATCTTCGGCACCTACCTGGGCTATCGCCTGCCCGAAGGTCGCGAGGCTTTCCAGCGCTACTACGAAAACGCCATCGACGTCCCCGGCGCCGAAACCGACGAGCTGGCCGGCCTGGCCCAGCGCACCGGTGCACACCTGGTGATCGGTGTGATCGAGCGATCCGGCAACACGCTGTTCTGCACTGCGCTGTTCTTCTCTCCGGAGGGCGGACTGGTCAGCAAGCATCGCAAACTGATGCCGACCGGTACCGAACGCCTGATCTGGGGCCAGGGCGACGGTTCGACCCTGCCGGTGCTGGATACGCCGGTGGGCAAGGTTGGCGCGGCGATCTGCTGGGAAAACCATATGCCGCTGCTGCGCACGGCGATGTACGCCAAGGGCGTGCAGGTCTGGTGCGCACCGACCGTGGATGAGCGCGATGTCTGGCAGGCGTCGATGCGTCACATTGCCCACGAGGGTCGCCTGTTCGTGGTCAGTGCCTGCCAGGTCCAGCCGTCGCCGAATACTTTGGGTATCGAGGTGCCGCATTGGGACGGTGATCGCCCGTTGATCCAGGGCAACAGCGTGATCGTCGGGCCGCTGGGCGACGTGCTGGCAGGGCCGCTACGTGACGAGGAAGGACTGTTGACCGCACGGATCGACCTGGAGGAGCTGGTGCGGGCACGTTATGACTTCGATGTGGTCGGGCATTACTCGCGGCCGGATGTGTTTTCGCTGGTGGTGGATGAGCGGGTCAAGACCACGGTGGAGTTCCGGCGCCAGTGACGCCTGGCTCATTGCCGCGTATCGATACTGACCACCACCGACATCCCCGACGCAGATGTTGTGCTTCCGGCTGATCCTCATCCACGGTGATCCGCACCGGAATACGCTGGGCGATCTTGACGAAGTTGCCGGTCGCATTATCGGCCTGCAGCAGGGCGAATTCCGAGCCGGTGGCCGGGGCGATCTGCTGCACATGGCCGTGCAGCTTGAGGTGGTTCAGGGCATCGACGGTGAAGCTTGCCGGCTGGCCGATGCGCACGTTGGCCATCTGGGTTTCCTTGAGGTTGGCGATGACCCATTTGACCTCTGGCACCAGCGCTATCAACTGTGCGCCGGAGTTGACGTAGGCGCCGAGGCGGGTGCCGATCTGCCCGAGCTGGCCGTCGCGGGGCGCGGTGACCCGGGTGTTGTCCAGATCGATGCGCGCCAGTTCCAGCGCAGCCTTGGCGTTTGCCACGGCTGCTTCCAGGGCTGCGCGGTTGACGATCACCGTCTCGCGGTCCTGGCGGGCGATTTCCAGGGCGGCCCGGGCCTGGGCCAGGCTGGCGACGGCGGCGGCATGGCTGGCGCGGCTGAGGTCCAGCTCGCGGCGCGACACCGAGCCGTCGCGGGCCAGTTCTTCGTTGCGGCGCAGGTCGGCCTGGTTGCGTGCGGCCTGGGCCGCAGCGTCGTCGATGGCCGCCTGGCGCTGGGCGATCACCGCTTCGGCGCTGTTGCGTTGCTGCAGGTTGTTGGCCAGCGCCGCCTGCTGCTGTTGCAACTGGGCCCTGGCCTGGGCCAGGCGCTGGGTGTAGATGCGGTCGTCGAGACGTACCAGCAGCTCGCCAGCCTTGACGAACTGGAAGTCGTGCACCGGTACTTCGACGACGTAACCCGCCAGTTGTGGACCGATGATGGTCACCTGGCCTCTCACCAGGGCGTTTTCCGTGCTCTCGATGGTGCTGCCGAAGGGCGGCAGGCGCCAGGCATACAGCACGACGAGAATCCCGACGATGGCCACGGCGGCGAAACTCAAGGTCGAGAGCAGGCGTACCCTGCGCGAGCGCTGCGGGCTGCCCGGTTCGCTGGGCGGAGCGAGGCCTTCCGGGGTTTCGGCGATGGCGGTGGTGGTGGTCGAGGGCGTTTCCTGGGTCATCGGCTCGGTGCGTCGCTTGAGGGGGTGGGGACCGCTGCCTGGCGCGCGAGATAGCGCAAGCGCAGGCTGCGGATGAAGATCCAGATCATGGTCAGCACGGCGATCGTGCCGATCAGCATGAATACATCGTTATAGGCCAGGATATTGGCCTCGCGGGTTGCGGCGCTGGCCAGCAGGCGCACGCCGGCCTCGTTGCGCAGGGCCGGATCGGCAATCACGCCCGCATAGCCGGCGCCACCACTCTGGATCCTGGCGTTGACCAGGGGTTCCAGGTAACCGAGGTTTTCCACCAGGTGACTGGAGTGGAATTTCTCCCGCACCGTCTGGAAGGTACCGAGCAGCGCCGAGCCGAGCAGGCCGCCGAGGTTGTTGCAGATACCGAACATCACCGAAAAGCTCACCAGGTTGCGCGGGTTGGCGCGTACATGGCCGATGCCCAGGGCCATGCTCGGGCCGAGGAAGAAGGTGCTGCCGAAGGCCAGCAGGAACTGGCTGAAGTACATCTGTGCCGGGCGGGTCAGGTTGCTCGACGAGCTGTCCATGAAGGCACCGGTTGCCATCGCCGCAAGGGAGACGAACAGTGGTAGCACCAGGTGCTGCGGGGTGATGGTCAAGGCGCTGGTGGCCAGCCCCGTCGCCGCGCCGAGCAGCATGATCCAGTACAACTGGCGCATCTGCTCGCTGCCCATGTTCAGCGCTTGCAGGAAGCCCACCGCCCCGGTGGACTGCTCCGAGGTCACCATGCGGATCAGCACCACGCACAGGGCCAGGCGCACGATGGCGCCGCTGCCCAGCCAGCGGGTCATCAGCAGCGGGTTGCTGCGGTTGTGCTCGATGGCGAGGCCGCTGCACACCAGGGCGATGGACGCGGCCAGGGCCACGCCGATCCAGGGCGCGTCCAGCCACCAGTCGATGCGGCCGAGGGAGAGTACTGCGCAGAGCAGCGCGGTGCCGCTGGCCATCAGCGAAAAGGTCAGGAAGTCCAGGGGCTCGAAGGTCTTGAAGCGGTCGCCGGGAGGGAGCTTGAGCATCAGCACGCAACCCAGTGCGGCCAGGGCCAGCCCCAGTTCGAACAGGTACAGGCCGCGCCATTCGGCGATCTGCAGCAGGTCTTCGGAAAACACCCGGGCCAGCGGTACGGCCAGTTGCGAGGCGCCCAGCCCGAGCACCATGGCCTTCAGGCGCCACTGCGCCGGGAACGCCTGGATCATGTAGTACAGGCCCAGCGAGCTGAGGGCCGCGCCGACCATGCCATGGGCGGCGCGCACGGCGATGGCCGAGTTGAGGTCGTTGACGAACAGATGGGCGAAGGTGACCAGGGCATAGAGCACCAGGAACACTTCGGTAAAGGCGCGCAAGCCGAATTCCTGGCGGAACTTGACCAGCAGCAGGTTCATCGACACGTTGGTCATCACGAACGCAGCGGGCAGCCAGGCCATCTCGGCACTGGTCGCGCCCAATGCGCCCTGGAGAAACGGCAGGTTGGCGGTGACCAGTGCGTTGCCCAGGCCGCCGGTGATCGCCACCAGCAGGCCCACCGCAGCAAAGGCCATGCGCTTGGCCGGGGCATGCAACGGCGTCGACGGCGAGCCGGGCAATGCGGGTTTTTCGTGGGGGAGCCACTGGCGGGGGCGTATTTGTCCATTAAGCAGGGCCATGAGCATTTAGGACAACTTTACGCGAGGTGCAATGGGAAGAGAATCATCAGGGACCCTACTGGCCTCATCGCCGGCAACGCCGGCTCCCACAAGGTTCTGCGGTGTTCGCCATCCCTGTGGGAGCCGGCGTTGCCGGCGATGAGGGCCTGCGAGTCCCCACGGAGCTTCCTGCTTGCATATTCCTCCAGGCTCATTGCCCGATCCCCGCCGGTTAATCTTCCTTCACTTGAATCCCCGGGCATCCCGAGTAGATTGGAAACCTCGCCCCCGGAGGATTCCGCCCTTGAAACCCGAGCATGCCCATTCGCCCCAGGCCCGGCAGGGACGCTTTCACAACCTGACGCCACGACCGGCCGACGCGCCGGCGCCGGACGCCAGGGTGCTGTGGAACCTGCTGTTCAACAAACCGCGCTTCACCGTGCCGCGGGTGGCATTGCCCGTGCAGCGCCTGACCCGGCAGGACCTGGAACAGGCCGCCGACGGCAGCCTGTACCGCTTGGGGCATTCGACCCTGCTGTTCAGGCTCGAAGGCAACTGGTGGCTGACCGATCCGGTGTTTTCCCGGCGGGCTTCGCCGTTCGCCTTCGCCGGACCCAAGCGCTTTCACGAACCGCCGATCAGCCTCGCCGAGCTGCCGCCGATCCGTGGGGTGATCCTCTCCCACGATCACTACGACCATCTCGACCGCGCCACCATCAAGGTCCTTGCACCCAAGGTGGAGGTGTTCGTCACGCCGTTGGGCGTTGGCGACCGTCTGCTGGCCTGGGGCGTGTCGGCGCACAAGGTGCGCCAGTTCGACTGGTGGCAAGGTATCGACGCCGGCGGCCTGCGCCTGACCGCCACGCCGGCGCAGCATTTTTCCGGTCGCGGCCTGCGTGATGGCAACCGCACCCTGTGGTGTTCCTGGGTGATCGAAGCGCCCGGGTTCAAGCTGTTTTTCAGCGGCGACACTGGCTACTTCGACGGCTTCAGCGAGATCGGCCGACGTTTCGGCCCGTTCGACCTGACCCTGATGGAAACCGGCGCTTGGAACGAACATTGGCCCTACGTGCACATGCACCCTCGGCAGACGGTACAGGCCCATGTCGACCTGGGCGGTCGCTGGCTGCTGCCGATCCATAACGGCACCTTCGACCTCGCCATGCACGCCTGGTACGAGCCTTTCGAAACCGTGCTGGAGCACGCGGCGCAGCAGGGCGTCAGCGTTGCGACGCCGGGCATGGGCGAGCGCTTCGACCTTCGCGCGCCGCAGGCCGGCAAGCGCTGGTGGCGCGAAGCGGTTGCCGAGGAAAAACGCGCCGAAGCCGGGGCGGGCCCGCGGCGTTGCTGCCTGCACGGGGAGCGCTGACTGCCAAGACTTTCACGTTCAACGTGCAATAGAATGCGCGCCTGGCGAGCACATGACGCCCGCCAGCGATTGAACGCCCCTTCAGGTCCGAAGGGGCGTCACGCTTTCTGCTGAACTGAAAATAGGCCAGACATGCCAAGCGTTTCTCCAGAAGTACAAGCCAGGGAATGGCATTCCATGGTCGCGCAGTTCCCCGACGCGCTGACACACGCCTTGAAAGGGCTGGTCGAGACCCACAAGGCCACCCTCGCCGCACGTTTCTACGAACAGATGCTGGCCGATCCCAACGCCTCGCTGATCCTCTCCCATGAAGACGTCAAGAGCCGCCTGGGCAGCTCGATGCAGGCCTGGTTGGTGAAGGTCTATTCGGCCCGCGCCGGTGATGACTTCCTGCCGCTGGTGGCCCTGCAGAAGCAGGTGGGCGAGGTGCATGCACGAATCGACGTGCCGCTGCACCTGGTGCTTGGCGGTGCGCGCTATCTGAAAAAGCAGCTGTACCAACTGATTGCCGAGCAAGGCTGGGCCGCGCAGGAGCATGCGCAAATCCTGCGCCTGGCCAGCGAGACCATGGACCTGGCCATGGAAATCATGAGCCACGCCTACAGCCGCTCCCATGACCGCAACTCGCGCAACGAGGAAGGCTACCGGCTGTTCTCGGTATTGCAGAACATCACCACCGAGCGCGAGCGCCAGCGCGGCGCCTTGCTCGACTGGGAAAACAGCCTGATGTTCGACCTGGCGATGGGGGCCAGCGGGGCCAACCTGCCGCGCCTGGCCGCTGCGGATTTCGGTCTGTGGTTCCGCCACAAGGGCGCCTATGCGTTCCAGAACACCCGGGAAAGCGAGCAGATCCTGGCGATCATCCGTCATGTGGACGACGAGCTGCTCCCGCGCTTCCTTGCCGCTGCGGGCGACGAAGCAGCGCGCATGAGCCTGCTGCGGGAGATCCGTGACCGGACCAAGAGCCTGATGTTCAACCTCGATAGCCTGTTCAACAGTGCCAACGAGCTGGAAAGTGGCCGCGACGTGCTCACCCGCATGCTCAACCGCAAGTTCCTCCCGGTGGTGATCGGCAACGAAATCGCCATCGCGCAAAAGACCGGCCAGCGTTTTTCGGTGCTGTCGGTGGATATCGATCACTTCAAGTCGATCAACGACCGCTTCGGCCACGACGCCGGCGACCTGGTCCTGCAGCAGGCCGCGGAGATCCTCAGCAGCCACAGCCGCGCCGGGGACTACGTGTTCCGCATGGGCGGCGAGGAATTCCTGATGATCCTGGTCGACATCAACAACGCCAACGCGCTGAAGGTCGCGGAAAAGCTGCGGCACAAGATCGGCGCGGAAACCTTCAACCTGACCGAGGGCCGCAAGCACCGGCTCACCGTGAGCATTGGCGTGGCGACCTACAGTGGGCACCCGGATTACCAGCATCTGTTGCGCCAGGCCGACCAGGCCATGTACCAGGCCAAGCAGGGCGGGCGGGACCGGGTGGTGTCCTACGACACCCTGGACGGCTGATTCAGAAGAAACTGCGCTGTGCCTTGAAGGTGATCGTGCTGTCGCAATAGGTGTTGATGCCCGAGTAGGCCTCGCAGCCACCACCGCTGAGGTCCGAATTGCTGTAGATCAGGTCAAGGTCCATGCCCAGCCAGGGCCTTGAAAGCTGCAGCGACCAGTCGCTGAAACTCTGCACCTGGCTGCCATCGCCGATGGTGAAGGGTGTGCCCAACTGATGATGGGCGAGCTTGAGGGTGATTCCGGCATCCAGCAGCGGCACCCTGCCGAGATCGGCGAACAGGGTGCCGGTGCGGTTGTCGGGGTTGTTGCGCAGCGCGCCACCGAGGCGACTGCCGAAGATCGACAGGCCGCCATACAGCGCGTAGCTGTCGTTGCCGGAGACGTTGGGCAGGCTGTAGTGGATCAGCCCCACCTCGTAGCCAAGGCTGTCGTTGAAGCGCTGCCGGGTGCCCAGGTAGCTGTCCAGGCGCAAGGTGGTGTTTTCCGACAGGCCCATGCTCGGCGCGTACTGGCCGAAGTACCAGCCGCTGGCGTGGCTGACGTCCAGTCCGCCATGGAAGGCGCCCAGGGGACCGGGCGATATCAGCCCCTGGGCCATGCTGCGGGAACTGGTGGTTCCCAGGCGAAAGTCGAAATCACCCAGCTGGCGCTGGATCTGCTGGGCCTGTGCGATCTGGCTGAAGGCCGTGGCGGCCAGTAGGAGTAAAAGCGGCCTGGTCATGGTCACTGCCCTGGAAAGCTTGTACTAGAGCCCCAGAGCTTACCGCCAGCGGGCGCGGGTTTAAACCCTGCTGGCCTTGCAATGCCAGCCTCCCGTAGAACAGCAGTGCGCTCGCCCAGCTCGCCAGCCAGACCACGATCCCCGCCCAGAAGGTATGCGACATATAGTGCCAGCCCTGCAGTACCCGGGTGGTGCCGTAGAGCGTGCCGATCAGCAGGATCGCCACCAACAGCTTGCGCGCATGGGGCCAGCGATGGCGCAGGGCGACGAAGTACAGCGCCAGCAGCGTGAAGCCGCTTGAGGCATGGCCGCCCGGCCAGCAGCGGCCGGGGCCGGCCTTGTCGAATAACGAGAAGTTGCTGAACCACTCCAGGTGCGGTTGATCGCCGCCATACAGGGTGGTTTCCACCGGGCAATACACGCCCGTATGGCTTTTCAGGTAATGGATGAGCGTGGTGCTCAGGGCGAAGGCCGTAACCACGTACAGCAGGTCGCGCCGATACTGCGCGGTAAACCGCAGCAGTGGAGCGATCCGCGCTTTGTCCAGCAGACTGACTGCGCGTTGATGCCTGGCCAGCAGGGGCCATGAGAAAGACAGCAAGGTGCCGACGATAGCCGCCTCGCCGGTCCAGTCCGGAAGGATCCGCGGCCACTTGTGCGTGAGCTTCTCGAACAGTTGGCTGTGCTGCAGGATGTACTGTTGGGTGGCCGGGTCATAGAACAGGTCGTTGATCAGGCGGTCCAGGCGGGTCAGGTCGAACAGCAGGAAGGTCGCGGCCGCCAGCAGCAGCGGCACGCCCAGGTTGACCAGGTAGAAATCCTTTCGCGAAGCAGTCCGCATGCTTATTTCCCCGCGCTGGCGACGACTTTGCGCCATTCGTTGGCATTCATCTGGCCGAGGATCCGCGCCTTGCCGTCATTGTTCATCGACACGAACAGGGCGCTGGCGTATTCGCTGGAGCGCTCGCCACCGGGCACCTTGAGCTGGCGCTCGACGTGGTCGATGCAGCCACTGTGGGTGACCAGCACCAGGTTCACGCCGGGCCGTTTGCTTTGCAGGGCCGCATGGGTGAAATCGCGATCGCATTCACCGATCCAGTCACGGCTGGCGACCTCCTTGCCGAAGATGAAGTGAGCCGTCTGCCGGGTGCGGTACTCGGGGCTGCTCAGCACTTCGGCGTCGCCCAGGCCAAGGCGTTGCAAGCCGTTGCCCACTTCGATCGCCGCCTGGCTGCCTTCTACGGTGATGCCGGTGGGGTCGCTCAGGCAGGGGTTGTCGGAACGGTCGCAGCGTTCGGCATGACGGATCAGCACGATCACCTTGCCCTTGGCCCATTCGGCATAAACCCCGCTATCGAGCATCTGCTGCTCACTACCCAGGCTCATGACATGTGTCCTCGAGAAAAGCCACGTGGCTGACGCGGCCAGAAGCAGAAGGGCGCACAGGCCCGGGACCAGCAGTTTTTTCGAAATCGGGAGACGTCGCTTGGGACGGGAAGGAAAAGCGGGATTATCGAAAACGCCTTGCAGCATGACTGTCACTCCGGGACAAGCACTACGGGAATGACGGCAATTTAGGCAACGGCGTGTTCGGGGCGGGTGAAGGAGATGTCAAAAAAGAGTTGTAACCAAAGGTTTTCGATTGCCTGTGCTGCAGGAGCCGGTGATATGTGGCGGCAGCGCCCTACAGAACCTGCAGCATCCCCTCGACCCGCTGCCGTTCCCACTGGCTCATGAACTCCACGGGGTTGGTCCCGTAGGGATGTCCGGCATCGAAGATATAGGCGGCGCCTTCAGGGTTGTAGCAGCGCTCGCAATGCCCCAGGGCATCGCCATCGTTGTAAAGGGTGAAGACCCAGCCATCCACTTCGACCGTCAGCAGTCCATTGCGGACTTCGCTCCAGCCCTGTTCGCCGATTCGCCGCATGGGGCGGATGCCCTGGGCGATGTCGCGGAGAATCTGGTAGGCCTCACGGGGTGTCAGTGCTGGGGTATTCAAGATTGGCGGGTATCTGGCGGAATTCGCGGGTGAGGGTACAGCAGCGGCCGGCGGAATTCATCCGCCAGCCGCACGAATCAGCCGAAAGGCTAACTATTTGAAATCCCACTGCATCTGCGTGGCAATGCTGACCCCGCTGGAGGAGCGCACGCAGACATCCAGGTAGTCGATGAACCGCGGGGGCAGGGCAATGCCTTCTTCGAGCAGGCGGCTGTTGTCGAACAGGTAGTTGAGGTCGGCGAAGCCGCTGTACAGGCGCAGCGCGCGCAGGACCAGGCGCGGGTTGGCCGGACCGATGCGGGCTGCGAAGTCGCCGGCCAGTTCCTTGAGGTCGTCCACGCCGATCTTGCGATAGCGCGCGCCCACGGGGCTGGCGCCATTGGCCGAGGCAAAGGCTTCGTCGATCTCGGCGAAGCTGCAGGCAGCATGATGACCGGCGGAAACGTGGTAGAGGTTATGCCGCAGTTGCGGCTTCAGGGCCAGGCCGATCAGGGCTTCGGCACAGTAGTCCACCGGAATCACGTCGATCTGCTCATCCAGCCCGCAGGTAAAGCTCTCGAGGGCGAAGCCCATGCGGAACACCCAGAAGATACTGCCCGATGCCTGGCAGCCGAGGGTGCGGTGGCCAACCACGATGGATGGCCGTGCCACTACCAATGGCAGGCCTGGCAGCTCCACGCTCATGCGCCTTTCGATCTCGGCCTTGGAGGCGGTGTAGTCCACCAATTGCTCGGCACCGTCGGGAAAACTCCACGATTCGCTGATGGGCGAAGCCTGCTGCGGGCCGCAGCACATGGCGGTACCGACATGCAGGAAGCGCTTGAGGCGCTTGGAGCGGCTCATCACTTCGGCAAAGGCGAAGGTGCCCTCGACATTGACCGGCCAGATGCTCGGGTTCTTCGAGAAGGAGGCCACGGCAGCGCAGTTGATGACCCGCTCGATCTGCATCAGACGCGGGGTTTCCCGGGGCAGCCAGGCAGTGTCGAGAAAGTCGCCGCAGATGATCTGCTCGGCGTGCAGGAACTGCAGGGCACATTCGCCTACACCATGCTGGCGCAGATTGTCGCGCAGGCGTTCAAGGCCTTGGTCGCGGGTGTCGGCACGCACCAGGAACGACAGGTTGGCGCCATGGCCTTCGGCGAGCAATTGCGCGGTCACCGCACCGCCGAGAAAACCGGTGGCGCCGGTCAGGAGAATGCGTTCTTCGATAGCGATAGGAGCGGCTTGCATGGTCTCAGGTGTCCTGCAAAGAGTGGGTTACCCATGTTTCAAGGCCTCATGCCGGAACTTCTGGATTAACCTGGGTTGTCGGTGTCTATACATTTTCAGGCGGCACGCGGTCGCTGTCCGCGCGGATCTCATGCGCGCGGACTCGGGCTGTATGCCTTGCGGTATAGGCCTTGCAGCTCGATGGCAAGGCTGTGCCATGATCTCCGGGGACATCGAAGTTGGCAATTAAACAGAAGGGCAAAGCGAGTGAAATAAAGTTAATCAGGCCAGGGCAAAGTTGTACGCGGCGGGAATTATTAAAGGGTATACGGATTTAATGGTTGATGGGGCACCTTTACCCCACCAACCTGATACCATTATCAGATGGTTGATAGATCGACTCCGTAGTTGAGTTCCTCTGCGAAGTCCGGCAGTCCGTAACCGATGGTTTTCTTGTAGAAAGGAGAGACCTTCGCAGTCGGTGCCTTCTTCTTGTGCTTCGTGGTGTAGAGCATTCGTGCCCGCATCACCTCGAAGGAGTAACCGCGCCCTTCACGGTTCTTGTCCTTGGCCAGTCGGTTGATGGACTCCGTGTAAGCGTTGGTGACGGGCATGTCCGTCTCGAAGTAGGTCATGGTCTCTTCGCGCCAGTTTCCCACTGCCCTGACCAGATCGCTCCAGACTTCCTTTTGGCCCTTCGGGATGGTGGCTATCCACTCGTCCAGGGCGGCTTCTGCCTGGAGCCGTGTGGTGGCGTCCCAGATGCCGTAGAAGCGCTCCTTGTGCTCGTAGGCGGCCAGCAGTTGCGGGAACGCGCCTGTCCAGGTCTCCATGATGAGGCGCTCCCGGTCTGAGACTTCGTGAGCGCGTTTCAGCAGGATTTTCCGGTCTCCCTTGAGAGTCCGGCTCTGGGACGGTTTCAGCTCCTTTCTGAGGCCCTTGCGCACTCTCTCTAGGGCATCGTTGGCCATGCGCACCACATGGAACTTATCGACCACGATACGGGCCTGGGGCAGCACAGCCTTGACCGCTGCCCGGTAGGGGTTCCACATGTCCATGCTGACGATCTCGACCTTCTGCCGGTCTTTCAGCTTCATCAGGTAGTTGGTCACCACGTCCTGGCGGCGGGTGGCCAGCAGGTCGAGCAGGGTTCGCTCCTCAATGTTGGTCAGAATGCAGCGGTAGCGCTTGTTCAGGTATAGCTCGTCAATGCCCAGGATGCGGGGCGTCTCGAAGCGGTGCCAGCGCCCCAGGAACTCGGCGCGGGCGTTGAAGATGTCGCGCACCGTCTTCTCGTCCAGGCCGGTCTGTGCCGCCACAAAGGTGTAGGGGTGGTTGAAGGATTCCTTCTCCACGTACTCATGCAGCCGCAGTGTCATACGGAATCCGTCCACCATCTCCGGTAGCTGGGGCCTGAATGTTGTCTTGCAGGCCCGGCAGGTGTATCGGCGGCGGACCACCCAGAGAGTGACCCGCTTGCCGTGGATGGGCAGATCACGATAGGGAACGTCACGCTTGCCGAACCGCACGAACTCACCCTGCACGCCGCACCCCTCGCAGGCTACTGGTGTAGGTGCTTCAAGCCGAAAATGTATGTCTTCATTCTGCTCATCAGAATCCACCAACTGGTACCCAGGAAGGCTTAACGAATTAATCATCTCCCGCCTTGATCAGAAAAACAGGTAGGTGGCGTAACCGGCAATCATCGCCATAGCAAAAATGACTGCTAAAAACGCCGCTAAAAGCTTCAGCGTGAACAAAGAGCGCAACAGAATGAGCTCAGTCAGGCTGGCTCCGGCACTGCCGATGATCAACGCTAGCACCGTCCCGGCACCCACGCCTTTGGCCATCAGAGCCGCTGCCAGAGGTATGACGGCTTCAGCGCGAATATACAACGGCACGCCGATGACAGCGGCAACTGGAATGGCAAAGGGATTATCTGGGCCTGCATACTGCTCCAATAAGTCAGTGGGCATGAAACCATAGATCACGCTGCCAATCGCAATACCGATGAGCAGGTAAGGCAACACATCGATAAAGTCCGACCAAGCTTCCCGCCACACACCACTGTACTTCCCTTCTTTCTTAACCGTGACAGTGGGTTGACTGTCACAGCATTCGCTAGACGTAGAGACTGTTGTCTTCCTATCAGCCCCGCAAGAAGCCGTCTTCGGAGTGGTGTCGCAGCTGTTGGTGCCGCAACTCGATGCGGTCGATGTAGCACTGCACGGGCTTGCTGATGAACTACATCCACTGCTCTCTTGTGTCGCCGTCCGGCGCACATAACGCTCGAAGCCAAGCGTGTGAAGCAGCCATCCGGCACCTACCGCGACCACCAAAGCGGCGAGCACATAGATAGCAGTAAGTGTCCATCCAAACGTGGCAACCAGCAGGCCGACGACGATAGGATTCAGCAACGGAGATGAGAAAAGAAACACCATCATCGGCCCAAAACCGGCCCGTGCCCGAATCAACCCTTTCAACATGGGGATAGTCGAGCAACTACAGAAGGGCGTTATAGCTCCTAAACCAGCAGCAAGAAAATAGCCTCGCTTCCCACTGGAAGTCAGTAACGCTTCCACCTTGGATGGTGGGATGTGACGTTGAAGAACTCCGACCAGCAAGCTAATGCCAATGAATAAAACCGATAGCTCGATAGCGAGAAAGGCGAACATGCCTAGAGCGTCTTGGAGTTGAGATGACATTCAATATTACTCCTATATTTCTAGTATTGTCGAAATGATGTACGCAGCCTACTTGCGTTTATCCGACCTGTCAACTATAATTCTAGAAACATCGAATTATTGGGGCGTGCTATGGATCACGAAAAGGTTGCAGCCAGCTTAGCTGAGCTAGGGAATAGTCACCGACTGTCCGTGTTCCGCTTTCTGGTCAAAGCTGGCCATGATGGGGCTTCGGTCGGAGATATCCAGAAGGGGCTGGGTATTCCTGCTTCGACGCTATCACATCACCTTGCGCGCATGGCCAAGGTAGGGCTGATCCGGCAGGAGAAACATAGCCGCACGATTGTCTGTATACCCGAGTATGGGCACCTAGAGAATTTGATCGGTTTCTTACAAGAGGAATGTTGTGCAGGTGTCCGGATTGCGCATGAACCAGAACCGCTTTGACGCTTGCCCAGCTCTCGCTGTCCTCCCTAGTCAGCATCGCTATGAAGACTCAGGCGAAGGTGGAAACAGAAAATTGGCAGTAGAGTAGGCTGAAGAGGATCAATCAGATAATCCGCTGAGAAAGATTTTCTTCTTTACATCTTTGGCATTTTATCAACCAGAAATTCCGGATACCCTTATTAAATTAATCTCATGTTGCAGATCGTCACTGAATGACAATAAGAGATTCCGCATGAAGCGTTGTGTTTACCTGTTCGCTGTCCTGTTGACAGTTGCCCATGTGGCGGGCGCCGCTGACCTGCGCAGATTCGACCTGCCCGATGAGGCAGGGGCGCTGCATTACTATGCTTCGCGACCCGTCGGTGAGCGCAGTGTCCAGGCGGCGCTGGTGGTGATCCATGGGCATCCGCGGGACGCCAGCCGCAGTTTCGCCGCCGGACTGCAGGCGGCACGGATGGCCGGGCGGCTGGCGGACACCCTGGTGGTAGCGCCCTTGTACCAGGTGGAGGATGCGCGCCATTGCAGCTCGCCGGGCGAGCCGTCGGCGCAGCCCGGCGATGCACGCTGGACCTGTGGCAGTTGGCTGGCCGGAGAGCCATCGCTGGGAACGCATCCGATCAGCGCCTTCGCTGCGCTGGATGCCTTGGTCGTCGAGTTGGTCCGGCAATATCCCGGCTTGCGCAGCGTCACCCTGGCCGGGTTCTCCGCCGGGGCACAGATGCTGCAGCACAGTGTCGCCTTTGCTGCCGAGCCCCCGGTCGGGGTCGGATTGCGCTACGTGATCGCCGACCCGGGGAGCTGGCTGTACTTCGATCCGGTGCGGCCAGTGGCGCAGGGCAGCGGGTTTGTCATGGAACTGCCGGCGCAGGCGTGTGACGGCTACAACGCCTGGAAATATGGTACCGATGCCTTGCCCGCCTGGCTGCCCGCCGATGCCGGGCAGGCCAGGATGCGCTATGCCGCAGCGCGGGTGGATTACCTGGAAGGCGGCCTGGACAATAGCGCGGGGCAGGGCGCGTTCTATCCGGTGCTGGACAAATCCTGTGCTGCGATGCTCCAGGGGCCCTTCAGGTTGCAACGGGGCCTGGGTTTTCTGGCCTACGAGCAGGCAGTGCTGAAGGTCCAGCGCCGGATGCTGGTAGTGCCGGGTTGTGGACACCGGGTCGAGTGTGTCCTGCCGTCGGCCGAGGGGCGCTCCCTGTTGTTCGATTGACCTGGCGAATGCTCGGGCGCGCGCCGTGGAGTACGAATGTACTCCTTAGCGTTCAACAAGGTTCCACCCACCTTTCCCGTCCAGCAGCAGATGATGGCTATGGAACACCGCCAAGGTCGCCCGGTGCCCCACGCTGACCAGGATGCTGTCCTTCATCCGCTCGCGCATCAGTTCGTACAGCCCATGTTCCAGCCCCTCGTCCATCGCCGAGGTGGACTCGTCGAGGAACACGATCTTCGGTTGGTTCACCAGTACCCGGGCAAAGGCCAGGCGCTGTTGCTCGCCGATCGACAGGATCCGCCCCCAGTCACTGCTGACGTCCAGCTTGTCCGTCAGGTGCCCGAGATTGACCTCGCGCAGGGCCTGGACCAGACGCTCGTCATCGCCCGGCAGGCCCGGCGCCGGATAGGCCACCGCCGTGCGCAGCATCCCCAGCGGCAGGTATGGCCGCTGCGACAGGAACAGCGCCGACTCGCCACCCGGGCAACGTACCTCGCCCTCGGCATAGGGCCACAGTCCGGCAATGGCGCGCAGCAGGGTGGTCTTGCCGCAACCCGACGGCCCCTTGATCAGCAGCGATTGTCCGGGCGTCAGGCTCAGGTTGAAATCGCCCAGCAACGTCTGTCCATCCGGTCGTGACACTTGCATGCCACGGATATCCAGCACCTGCGCATCCGCGATGCGCTCGACCCGCGGCAATTCCCGGGCCTGCTGGTTGGCATCCATGAAGCCGGTCAGGCGATCGAGGGTCGCGCGGTACTGGGCGAAGGTGTCGTAGGAAGAACGGAAGAACGACAGCGAATCCTGCACCTGGCCGAAGGCCTGGGAGGTCTGCATCACATCCCCCAGCTTGATCGCACCGCTGAAGAAGCGTGGCGCCTGGAGAATGAAGGGAAATACCACCGCGACCTGGCTCACTGCCAGGTTGAAACCGTCGAATTTCAGGCTCCGGTACACCAGCGCCCAGACGTTGAGGATCAAGGCCGAGAAACGCCCGAGCAAGGTGTCCCGTTCGATTCGCCAGCCCTGGTAAAAGGCCACGTTCTCCGCGTACTCACGCAGGCGCATCAGCGCATAGCGGAAGTTCGCGGTGAGTTTTTCGGGTATACGGATTTAATGGTTGATGGGGCACCTTCACCCCATCAATCTGATACCACCCTCAGATGGTTGATAGATCGACTCCGTAGTTGAGTTCCTCTGCGAAGTCCGGCAGTCCGTAACCGATGGTTTTCTTGTAGAAAGGAGAGACCTTCGCAGTCGGTGCCTTCTTCTTGTGCTTCGTGGTGTAGAGCATTCGTGCCCGCATCACCTCGAAGGAGTAACCGCGCCCTTCACGGTTCTTGTCCTTGGCCAGTCGGTTGATGGACTCCGTGTAAGCGTTGGTGACGGGCATGTCCGTCTCGAAGTAGGTCATGGTCTCTTCGCGCCAGTTTCCCACTGCCCTGACCAGATCGCTCCAGACTTCCTTTTGGCCCTTCGGGATGGTGGCTATCCACTCGTCCAGGGCGGCTTCTGCCTGGAGCCGTGTGGTGGCGTCCCAGATGCCGTAGAAGCGCTCCTTGTGCTCGTAGGCGGCCAGCAGTTGCGGGAACGCGCCTGTCCAGGTCTCCATGATGAGGCGCTCCCGGTCTGAGACTTCGTGAGCGCGTTTCAGCAGGATTTTCCGGTCTCCCTTGAGAGTCCGGCTCTGGGACGGTTTCAGCTCCTTTCTGAGGCCCTTGCGCACTCTCTCTAGGGCATCGTTGGCCATGCGCACCACATGGAACTTATCGACCACGATACGGGCCTGGGGCAGCACAGCCTTGACCGCTGCCCGGTAGGGGTTCCACATGTCCATGCTGACGATCTCGACCTTCTGCCGGTCTTTCAGCTTCATCAGGTAGTTGGTCACCACGTCCTGGCGGCGGGTGGCCAGCAGGTCGAGCAGGGTTCGCTCCTCAATGTTGGTCAGAATGCAGCGGTAGCGCTTGTTCAGGTATAGCTCGTCAATGCCCAGGATGCGGGGCGTCTCGAAGCGGTGCCAGCGCCCCAGGAACTCGGCGCGGGCGTTGAAGATGTCGCGCACCGTCTTCTCGTCCAGGCCGGTCTGTGCCGCCACAAAGGTGTAGGGGTGGTTGAAGGATTCCTTCTCCACGTACTCATGCAGCCGCAGTGTCATACGGAATCCGTCCACCATCTCCGGTAGCTGGGGCCTGAATGTTGTCTTGCAGGCCCGGCAGGTGTATCGGCGGCGGACCACCCAGAGAGTGACCCGCTTGCCGTGGATGGGCAGATCACGATAGGGAACGTCACGCTTGCCGAACCGTACGAACTCACCCTGCACGCCGCATTCCTCGCAGGCGATGGGATCGGGCACGTCCACCTGGAAGTGCATTTCGTCGTCGGTTGATTTGCAGCCCAGTACTTGGTATTGCGGCAGGTGAAGGATGTTGTCGGGAAGTTCGGTCATGGTGTTGTATAGGCGTAGGTGTCAGTCAGATCCATCCGACTCGGCATTGGTGTTTGCTTTTTTACCCAACAAGCTGCTGGAAACGAAAAGTAAGGCACCGAGGACAATTGCAATATCAGCCAGGTTGAAGGCCGGCCAATGCCAGTCTCGCCAATAGAAATCAAAGGAATCCACAACATAGCCGCGAAAGACCCGGTCAATCAGGTTGCCCATGGCGCCACCGAGGATAAGACTGTAAGCGATGGCTTCTCCTTTATGACGATTTTCAAGGATCAGCTTGATCAGAAAAATCGAGACCACTACCGCGATTCCGATAAAAAAGTAGCGCTGCCAGCCTCCACCATTCGCAAAAAGACTGAATGCGGCACCGGTGTTCCATAGGTGCACCCAGTTAAAGAACGGGGTCACCGAAACATACTCGCCATAGGCCATTGATTGCTGCACCAGCCACTTTACAGCCTGATCAGACGCTGCCAGCAGGCCCGATATGGACAATAGGGCATACGGCGAGAGCTTTTTGCCAATAATGAGCATTATTTAACCCTTCAACGCCAAAATGCGTCTGGCACCGTTAAGTACAATGCCCCCCGCGATGGTGCCGATAATCAGATCCGGATAATTGGAACCGGTCCACGCGACCAGGGCGCCGGCGGTGATGACCCCCAGGTTGATCACCACGTCGTTGGCCGAGAATATCCAGCTTGCCTTCATGTGCGCCCCGCCTTCCCGATGTTTGGATATGAGCAGCAGACAACTGGTATTGGCAATCAATGCGACGAATGCGATAGCCATCATCACCAGCGATTCAGGCTCACTACCGAATACAAAGCGTCTCACCACCTCTACGAGCACGCCCACAGCCAAGATCAGTTGCAGTACACCAGCAAGATGCGCGGCACGTACCTGCATTTTCACGCTATGTCCAACCGCATAAAGGGCAAGCCCGTACACCGCCGCATCGGCAAAATTGTCCAGGGATTCTCCAATCAGGCCGGTGGACCGGGCGATCAGACCGGCAGTCATTTCCACCACGAACAGAAGTGCATTGATGCCGAGCAACCAGCGCAGGGTCCCGGATTCTTGCTTAGCAGAAGCTGCCGAAAACTCGGCGGCCTTGATGGTCTCCGGATTTGCAGCGACGGTTTCCTGAAGCGAGGCGCCTAGCCCCAAGGTCTTCAGTTTCGAGGTGACGGGCTCGACCTCGCCGTCATGCACGACCTTCAGCCGGCGGTTCGACAAGTCGAAGGACAGCGCCCGAATCTCCTCAAAGCCGTTCAGGGCTAGGCGAATCATTCGTTCTTCTGATGGACAGTCCATCTTCGGCACGGCATAAACACTGACCCATCTCCCTGGCGCCTCGGAGGAGGCCTGTATATCGGTATCCGCTGCGGACGTTGCATCACCGCCACAGGCGCCACCACAGGATTTGCTCATGATACGACTCCACTTGAACAATGTTGTGGTACCATTTAAAACTATAAAGCTACTATAAGGTCAATAGAGTAAAGAATCCGTTGGGGAGGAGGCTGATGCGCATTGGTCAGTTGGCGCAGTTGGTAGGGGTCGAAACACAGACGATCCGCTTCTATGAACAGCAGGGCTTGTTGCCGCCGCCTGATCGGCAGGACAACGGTTACCGTGTCTATACCGAGAAGCATGGTGAGGGGCTGGCCTTCATCCGTCGCTGCAGAATCCTGGGCCTGTCACTGGCTGAGATTCACGAACTACAGAGCTATGAGGACGACCCTCATCAGCCTTGTACCGCCGTCAACGCCTTGCTCGATGATCACATCTCTCATGTGCGGTCGCAGATAACCGCTCTGCAAGCGCTTGAGAAACAACTCGTTTCACTGAGAGCGAGTTGCAACGATGACCGGGAAGTTGAGGCGTGTGGGGTTCTTGCTGGGAATTAGCGAAGGAAACATGCACCAGCAGTAGGTGAAGCATCAACCAGATAATCCGATGAGATGCCGGTCTGTCTCACTCTCATGCAAAGGTAAGATCAACCATTTAATCCGCTTACCCAGTTTTTCGTTGAGGAAGTTCAGGCGGATCAGCGGCTTGCCCAGCCGGAAGGCGATCCAGGTGGCGATCAGCACGTAGATGTATACGGCGAAGACCATGGCCCTGGGAATCTCCACCCCGGCCACCGTCAGTGGGGCCGACAGCCCCCAGAGAATCGCGGTGAAGGCCACCAGCGACACCAGCGCACTGACTGCGCCAAGGCACAGGGTCACGGAGCCGGTGACGAAGGCATTCACGTCCAGTTCGATACGCTGGTCCGGGTTGTCGACCGGGTTTTCCAGGAACTGTCCGCGGTAATAGGCATCGTCGGCCATCCAATCGCTGGTCAAGCGTTCGGTCAGCCAGGTGCGCCAGCGGATGCTGAAGGCCTGGGTCACGTAGTAGGTGAACAGGGCGCGCAGTACATGGATGGTCGCCAGCACCGCAAACACCCCGAGCAGGTACCAGAACGCCGCCTGGTCCAGGCCCTGGAGGGCACTGTAGAAACCGTTGTACCAGAAGGAAAACAGCACATTCAGGCGAACCGCGAACAGGGTCAGCAACAGCAGCAGGGCAAACGCGAGCAACGGTCGCCAACTGTGCTTCGGGCTCAGCCAGGGGCCGGCGATCTGCCAGAACTGCTGGCCCCAGCGGGTAAAGCGCACGGCCAGCCGCGCGCAGATGGCCAGGCTGAGCAGGGTGATCAGGGAGGTGAGGGCGAGCCAGCGCAGGCTCTCTTGCAGGGCTTGATGCCAGTCCATATCCATGGGCGGATTTCCGGGCGAGAAATGAGGTGAGCGTAGATGAGGAATGCGGCCGTCTGGGTGAAGGAATCTTTAATGGTTTTTTCCGGCGGCTTTGTGGTTTGCCGGCGCGCCTCGACGTTGCATGATATGTAGTGTTATAACGTAACGTTTTCGCCGAGGCCCGACCTGCATCATGAGCCGAATCCTGATCCGCAATGCCAACGTCGTGAACGAAGGCAGCACATTCTGCGCCGACATCCTGGTCGCCCATGGCCGTATCGAAAGGATCGCCGGAATCATCGACCAGCAGTGCGCCGCAGTGGAAATCGATGCCCGGGGCCAATGGCTGTTGCCCGGGATGATCGATGACCAGGTGCATTTCCGTGAACCCGGCGCGCCGCACAAGGGCAGTATTCACAGCGAGTCGCGGGCGGCGGTGGCCGGGGGCATCACCAGCTTCATGGATATGCCCAATACCCATCCGGCGACGTTGTCCCTGGACGCCCTGGCGGACAAGAAACGGCGTGCGGCGCGCAGTTCGGTGGCCAATTTTGCCTTCCACTTCGGCGTCAGCAAGGACAACCTCGATGTGGTCGCCGCCCTCGATCCGCGCGAGGTGGCCGGGGTCAAGGTGTTCATGGGGGCGTCCACCGGCGACATGCTGGTGGATGATCCGAACGTGCTCGAGCGTCTATTCGGCTGCGTACCCACCATTCTCCTGGCCCATTGCGAACACACCCCATCGATTCTTGCCAACGAGGCCAGGTTGCGCGAATTGCACGGCGAAGCCATCGGCCCACAGTTTCACCCGGTGATCCGTGACGCCGAAGCCTGCTACCGCTCCTCGTCGCTGGCGGTGGAACTGGCCAGGCGTTTCGACACTCGTCTGCACGTCCTGCACCTTACCTCCGCGCGCGAACTGGCGCTGTTCGAGCCCGGTCCGCTGGCGGGCAAGCGCATCACCGCCGAGGTCTGCGCGCACCATCTGCTGTTCGACGAGCGTGACTACGCAAGCCTCGGCAACCTGATCAAATGCAACCCGGCGATCAAGGCCCGCACCGACCGTGATGCCCTGCGCCAGGCGCTGTTGTGCGATCGCCTCGACGTTATCGGCACCGACCATGCGCCGCACACCCTCGAAGAAAAATCCCGCCCCTATGCCCAGGCACCTTCCGGCCTGCCTCTGGTCCAGCACGCCTTGCCGGCGCTGCTGGAACTGGTCGCCGACGGCATATTGCCGCTGACCCGGCTGGTGCAGAAGACCAGCCATGCGGTGGCCGGGTTGTTCGGCATCCAGGACCGCGGCTATGTCCGCGAGGGTTACTGGGCCGACCTGGTGCTGGTAGAGGCGCTGGCGCACGCCAGGCCGGTATTGCTCGATCCGCTGCTGTCCCACTGCCAATGGACACCGTTCCAGAACCACGTATTCCGCCATCGCATCAGCACCACCCTGGTTTCCGGGCAACTGGCCTGGCACCAGGGGCGGCTGGTCGAGGGCTGCCAAGGACTACCGCTGAGTTTCAGGAAATGAACATGACCGAAGAAGAACTGCTGCAACAGCCTGAAGAGGCCTATATGAACGCCAGCCAGTTGGCGTACTTCCACACTCTGCTGCTCAACGAACGGCAGGGCTTGCAGGAGCGGATCTCCGAGCAGTTCGAATCCCTGAAGAACCACGAAATCAACTCCGACCCGGCCGATATCGGCAGCACCGAGGAAGCCCGGCACTGGCAGTTGCGGGTGCTGGAACGGGAAAAGAAGCTGCTGGACAAGATCGACGAAGCGCTGGAGCGCCTGGCTCGTGGCGAATATGGCTGGTGCGCGGAAACAGGTGAGCCGATCGGCTTGAAACGCCTGCTGCTGCGCCCGACGGCGTCGTTGTCGGTGGAGGCCAAGGAACGGCAGGAGATGAAGGAGCGGCATACGCAGAAGGTGCGGTGAATCCAGCACCCTCACGCGCGTCGCCAGATTAATCGGCTCGATTGCTTTCAGGTAAGCAGGGGCTGTAGATCTCCATGATCTTCGTTGAGTAGGGAAGGTACATAGTCGTGCCGTTGTAATTCACACTGGTGACGTTGGTTCTCTCCCGATCGGTCTCGCGCACGAAATGCCCGGCGGTGCCGGTAAGGTAGGGTTGCCCATCGGCAAGCAGCAGTGCGATTGCTTGCTCTCTGAACACGGAGTTTGCATCCGTGCCTTCCTTATAGGGAAACACCGTGACGGATCTGTTCGTGGTAAAAGCCTGGAATCGATGGCCGTCGCTTTCCGCGATGCAGCGGATGTCCTTCGAGGTCAGTACGTCATCCTGCCGGTAATGGCCGTTGACGTAATCGACCATGATCAGGCGATCTGCTGTTATCACCCCAATTCCTGGTGTTGCCCTGCACCAGGCTTCGCCGCCCAGTGGGATCTGGCAATAGCTCATGATGGAAGTTGCTACGATGTTCTGCAATTTAAGATCCTGCTGGATCTGCTGCCGGGCTTCGGGCGTGTCATGAGCGATACCGGCGCATGCATTCAGCATCAGAGTGGTGCTAGCAATGAGGGTGTAGCGAAGCGATCGATTCATCCTGAAATCCGCTGGAAAGCATGAAGTGATGGATCGTTGAATGATGGCAAATAGATAGCAATCTCCTCAACCACCGATATCAAACAAAGGGCCGGTTTTCCGGCCCTTTGCACTCGCGCCAGGTCACGGGGGCTATCGGTCGAGGGTCTTCGTTCAACGCCCCGGCGGTCATGCAATCAAACTTTTTCGCTCACGGGCGACTCTTCTGAAACACACCCCGTTGATCAGGAGATGGTCATGACCCACGACGATTCCAGGCAGTCCGACAAAACCCCGCAACCGCTGTCTTCGGAAAACGCACAAAAAGGTGCAACGTCGCCTGGCCCGGTGCTGCAGCAGCCGGACCCGCGTACCGAAGCGGTGGACAAAATCATTACCCCGGTTTCAATCAAGGAAAAGCAGGATGAGGCGCGGGAAATCGAGGATCGACTGACCGAAGTCGAGAAGCGCGGACGGTCGTGAAATCGCCCTGGAGTACAGTTGTACTCCATGGCGTCGGCCTCAGACCTCCCGCGCTCGTCGCGGCATCGCCAGCCGCTGCAGCGGCCCGACCATCTGCGCCGAACGGTTGCAGCAGGACGAGCAGGCCCACATGTAGCTGCCGGATGCGGCGGCGTTGGCTGGCGTGGCTTGCGGGCCGATGACCTGATATTCCACCGGATTCGCCACATTGCCCGCCCCGCCATACCAGAAGCAGATCTGGCTGACCAGCGAGCCGTTGAACTCCGCCTGGCTGCCGACCGCGCTGAACACCCGTGGCTCGGCACAGAAGCGCGATTGACCTGCAACCCGCAGGACCTCGGCGGCAGTGGCCTGGAACGCTGCATGGTCCAGTGCGGCGGCCGGCAAGGGCGTGGCAGGCACGATCAGGGCCGCAACCAGGTCGGCGATCCGCCCCAGGAAGGGATACATCGGCAGCCTTCTCAGGGTCGGGATGAAGTTATCGAAGGCCTGGGACACGGCGGCGACGTCACCCGGTTCGATCAAGCGCAGGCGCAGGGCCAAGGCCGCGGCCAACATTACCTTCAAGCAGTCCTTTTGCGCCCCTGTGGCCTGGCCGCTGCTTCGTGCAGTGGCGGCCCGTGCCGCGAGGCTGGCGATTTGTGCGTGGTCGAGAAATTGTGCACGCAGGATATCGCCGTTGTTTCCCGTGGATGCCAGCCCGCGGTTGACGATGCGGTCCTGGGATGCCTGGATCGAGGCCTGGGCCCGCGGATTCAGTCCCGGGACAGTCGGGTCCGGCCGCGGGGGCAGCGCTCCGGGGCCATGGCCCAGTTCGTTGACCAGTGTCGTGAAATTGGCGATAGCCCCTTGTACATCGGCCAGGCGCACGAGCAAGGCGGGGTGTACCTGGGTATTGAAGCCGGCGCGGACCGTGCCCAGCAGGGCCGCGACATCGCGATGCTGGGGTTCGTAGAAGGAGTAGTCACGGCGGATCTGGGCAAAGGATGCCAAGGGCCCGAGTACCCGGCGCAACTGGCTGGTGGCGCCTTCCACATCGACGTTCAGCACCCCGGGCGCACCGGAGTTGGCGAACACATACAGGTCGCGGATCCCGTTATTGATCCGGGCGACTTCCACGGCATGGCTGTAAGGGCTGCCGACCAGGTGATCCTTGAGCGTCTCTGCGGCATACACGGTGTCGAGGTCCGGCAGTGGAAACGCGCCCATCCTTGCCGGGCTGGCGGCATAGGCGGCGATCACCCGATGGGCGTAGTCCGAATCGATAGGCATGGGCTCTGGTCTTCCGTGGTTGAGCAGCGGGGGCCGGGGTATGGCTAGATACTATTACTCGAATACGTGAAGCCTGTGTAGGGGCGGTGGGCAAAACTGGCTTGTGCGCGAAGCTTTATCGCCTCAGGGATTGCCAGCAGTTTCCTGGACCTCGCCCATCCCGTCCGTCGGCAAGAGATCGAACTCGTGCAGACCACCCTTGTGATAGGGGTCGCCAATCCAGCGCGGCGCCCTGACGAACTGCGTGCTGACCACGCTCTTGGCCGGTTCGAAGCGGTCGTAGCTCAGTCCGGCCAGGTCCGACAGGGTGTGGATCAGGTGTGAGCTGCTGTAGGCGTTGTTGGCCATTGCCTGGAGATCGCGGGGATGGGCTGCCTGCCAGCTTGGCGAGGTCCAGAGGATGAACGGAATGGTGTACATCGGCCTGGTCGGGGCCGCTTCGTTGCGCCCGAGCCGGTCATGGTCGCCCGAGCTGTAGACATCCTCGCCATGGTCGGAGAGGTACAGCAGGAAACCGTTGGGCGTGCTGGCCGAGTAGCGCTTGATCAGGTCGGACACCACGAAGTCGTTGTACAGCACCGCATTGTCATACTCGTTGTAGGTGTCCACCTGGCTGCTGGACAACTGGGCCGGCACGCCCTGGCGATCGTTGAACTTGCGGTACTCGGGCGGATAGCGGTACTCGTAATCCATATGGGTGCCCAGCAGGTGGACGATGATGAACTTGTTCGGCGCCGGGTCCTGCAGAGCCTTTTCGAACGGGGCGAAGACCACATCGTCGTACTGCGCGGCGTTCTGGTTGCGCTGGTTGTTCAGGTACACCGGCTCGTCGGTCTGCTGGGAGAAGGTGGTGAGCATGGTGTTGCGCTTGCTCATGGTCTGCTGGTTGGTGATCCAGAAGGTCTTGTAGCCCGCCTGTTTCATCAGGTTGATCAACGAGGGGTCGGTAAGGAAGCGATCCGGGTTCTGCTCGTCGCCGAAGGTCAGGATCTGCTGCATCACCTCGATGGTGTAGGGCCGCGGCGACACCACGTTGCGGAACACCGTCAGGCCCTTGTCGCTGGCCGCCAGGGCGTCCAGGTTCGGCGTGGTGTCGCGGTTGTAGCCATACAGGTGCATATGCTGGCGAGTGGTGGACTCGCCGAGCACCAGCACCAGGGTGCGGGGTTTATCGCCACTGCTGTCCAGCAGCCCCTGTACCGGCGGCAACGCGGCGTTCTGTTCCAGCAGCGCCTGCATGTTGTCCAGCTGCTGGCGGTACTGCCGGTAGCCGACCAGCAATTGCCAGGGCACGGCCGGCTCCATGCGCTGCTCGACCTTCTCCAGGGCATCGGCGAAGTTGCGCTGCTGGGTGACCATCTGCTTGTAGAACGGGTAGACCAGGTTGCCCGCCAGCAACAGCACGACCAGCGGCAGCCGGCTGCCGAGCGGCAGGCTGAACGGACGGATGCGTTTCCACAGCCATACCGCCACCAGAGTATAGAGCAGCAGGGCGAACGCCAGCCAGATGGTGAAGTACTGGCTGAAGTATTCGCCGGCCTCCGCCGTGTTCGATTCGAACATGACGAAGATCACGCTCTGCGAGAATTCCTGGCGGTAGATCCCGTAGTAGGTCAGCCCGACCAGCGACGCGGCCCACAGCACCACGCCGATCACCGCGCTGGTGCCGCGGGCCAGGCGCGGCGCCAGCAGCAGCGGTACCAGCCACAGGCTGCTGAGGAAGAAGGCATCGCGCAAACCGGCGAAACCGGTGGTGCCGCTGGCAAACAGCAAGGCCTGGGTGACTCCCGAGAAATACCAGAAAAACAGCAAGGGCCAGAGCAGGCCGGACCATTTCAGTGGCGCTTTGGAAGCAGGGGCAGGAGTAGCGGACACGGGTACCTCGTTGAACCTTTGGCTGTCGCCGGAATGAGCGGGTGGCTCACGCTATGCGGACGACAGTGAAAATTCCGTCAACAAGGTGGATTTTTCATTCAGGTCGTGGCGAGAAATGCCAGGCCATCGCCTTGCAGGCGCTTGGCCGGGGGGCCTGCAACTCTGCGCGCAGTTCGTCGACGCGCTGGTACAACTGTTCCACGCGGCCATGCAGACGGGCGGTGCTGCTGAGTGTGCCCGGCAGTCCGGCAAGTTCGCCCAGCTGCCGGGCCAGTGCGGTCTCGGCCCGGGCGGGCTGGAACGAGGGCAGGGTCATGCGCTGCCATTTCTCTCGACCAAGGCCGGCCCGGCTCATGCTGGACTTGAACACTTTGCCGAGGTGATAGCGCAGCGGGCGGTCTTGGCTGAAGCGGGCCGGATCATAGAAACCGGGCAAATGGCGGATGCACAGGTCCAGGTCCAACATCTGCGCCCAGTCCAGCCACTTGTCCTGGTTGAACTGGCCGCCGAAGCCGAAGCCTTGCCAGGGGACACGCGCCACATCGGCAAGGATCGCGCCGTGCATGGCTTCGCTCAGGACCAGCCGGGCGCCGGCGATGGCCTGCATGAATTGCGCAGCGGGCAGCAAGGGGGAGACGAAGCGCACTCCGGCAGCGGCACACACCCGTTGCCAGTCCAGGTAGCGCAGGGAGCGATGGTGCGGGACCACTACCACGTCGCCGTGAGCGCGAGCGCTGCGCCAGTCGAGGCTGGCCAGCAGGTAGGCCGGGTCGGCTACCGCGCGATCGTCGTCCAGGCCCAGGGCGCGGGCCGTGCGCAAGCCACGGACGGCATGGAAGCGCCAGCGTCGGTCGAGCGTCGGCGGCTTGCCATAGCCTGCGCCGCTGCCAAGCACCAGGATGCGTTCGGCCGAGTCGAGACGACGGCAGAACGCCTCGTTCAGCAGGGTGCCGATACCCAGCAGGGCCACCCCTTCGCGCTGGATATCGCCGAGCAGCGCTGGCCAGATCCATTCGTTGAGCTCATCGCCGACGTTATCGCTGCCGCTTGCAAACACCGTCTTCATCAGTTGTTCCCCTTGTCCTTCAGTGCCTGCCTGACCCAGGTTGCAGCCAGGTAACGACAGAGTTGCGTAGCGTGGCCGAGGTTGTGCGGCATTTTGCGCAGGTTGCGCCAGGTGCGGCTCAGCAGGCCTTTATGCTGGCGATTGCGCCAACTGCCGGCATACAGGTGCCGTGTCGTCGGCCTGACACCGTCGGCTGCCTGTCGATGGGGATCGGCGAACACGCCGACCGGGTACACCCGATCCCAGCCGATCACCTGTTCCTGATAGCTGGCTGAAAAGCCCTTGAGCACCAGCAGGCGGCTGACTTCATTTACATTTACCAGCTCTGCCAAGCGTGCCGTGTCGAAGCGCACCCGGTCATACCAGGCCAGCATGGCCTTGGGCAGCCAGTGCCCAGGTACGGCGCCGATCACCGCGGTGCCGAAGCGTGCGTCCCATTCCAGGCCAATGAAGAACTGGTTGTCGAGCATCGGTGCGAAGGGCGTCAGCACCTCGACATCGGTGTCCAGGTAGATACCGCCTTCCCGGGCCAGCACCTGCATGCGTACGTAGTCGGCGACGAAGGCATAGCGTCCGGCGTTATGGGCCGCCGCTGTGAACCTGTGGGCATGCACATCGACATTCGACTCGTCCCAGCGAATGATTTCGTAGTCCGGCAGATGCCGGGCCCAGGACGCCAGGCAGCGGCGGGCCAGCAATGGCAGCGGCTTGCCGCCGAACCAGCAGTAGTGAATTTTCTTGGCGATCATGGGGTTCCGCAAAGGTGGCGAGGTGACGGTTCAGCCGAAGGTTTCGTTCAATTCAGTGCCGGGCAGCGTTTGCCGCTGGATCAGGCAGTCGATCACTTCGGCTGTCTTGTTCTGCCCCTGGAGACCATGGGCCAGGTGATACTCGGCGAAGGCCCGGGCGCCGCTCAGGGCCTGCTGGTAGTGAGCGGACAGCCAGTCCAGGCGTTCCTCCAGGCTTTCCAGATCAGTCACGCAGTTGCCGAAAAAGCGCGCCTGTTCAAGCACATCGGCATCTCCGCTGGCATTGACATAGACCACCGCACGATTGGCCAGGCAAGCCTCCAGGGCGGCATTGGACATGATGTTGAGTACCACCGAACTTTGTTCCAGCGCTTCGGCCAGGGAGGTATGGGGCGCAGCCAGGTGGATATTGTCAACACGGGCGGCGGCGGCTTTCCAGAACGTCATGCGGCTGCGCGGGTGCGCCTTGAAAGTCACCGGGACTTGAGGATGACGGGCTGCCCACTGGCAAATCAGTTCGTAGGTGCGCTCGTAGCCGGGGCGTGCTTCCTTGTCCGGACCGACGCCCAGGACCAGTACTCGCAGCTCGCTGCGGGGCGCCGGCATGTCGTATCGCTGATCGATCAGGTACGACCCGGTGAGGATCGCCCGGGTGCTGCCAAAGCGCAGGTTGCGGCGTTGCAGGGCTTGCAGCGAGCTCTGGCCGAACAGCAGGTAGTAGTCGTAGTCGGTCATGCTCAGCCGTCGGGAATGATCGACCGAAGTGGCATGGGACAACTGGGCCAGGTGGCGGCCCTGATGGTTCAGCGACAGGCGCAGGAACGGAATCACCAGGCTGCCGTGGCGTTCGTTGAGGACCAGCCCCGGGTTGTGATGGCGTGCCAGCCATTCGGCATAGGCAGCATGGGCGTAGTAGCGCAGGGGCACGCGCAAGGCCGGGCGGTACAGGCGTTTGTGCCGCACGGCAGTGCCCAGCGGCTCGATGGCATCCTCGACGACCTCGTGGCCGCGCTGGCGCAAGGCTTTGATCAAACCGTTCTTGCGCCGTTGCGCCAGCAGCTTGGGTGACCCGTGCAAGACCAGAATGCGTTCGGCGCCCTCGGTACTCGCCTCGCCGGCCAGGGCCCGGGCGCCAATGCCCAGGGCCAGGTCCGCCGCGGTGTCGCGCAGGGTACGCAGCAGCGAGCCGAGCAGGCCGTGCTTTTCCCGCAGCAAGGCCCAGCGATAGGCATCGAGTTGGCGGGTTCGGGAGTTCAAGAAGTCTTGGTCTTCGGTGGTCATCGGCAGGAAGAGTGTGATGGAAATTAGATGCTTGGCTAAGCAATTAGTTGGGAAAGATTATCAGTACCCGGGCGCTGGCTTTGTCAGGCTTGGGTAAGGATTAGGTAAAGACGCGCGAGCAGGGAGGCGAAGGCCGGGGCTGGGCGGCATCCGGGCACAAGGGGGCTGTGGCTGTGGTCGAGCGCCAGGTGGAGGGGGCACCGGCGCCCGGGCTGCTGATGGGCAAGGGAATGCTCGGGTAGAGATCCCGAGCATGTCTCTCAGGGCTTGATGGCGACCTTCAGTACGCCATCGCGCTGATGGGCGAACAGGTCGTAGGCTTCGACAATATCGCCCAGTGCGTAGTGATGGGTGACCAGTGCCCCGAAATCCGCGCGATTGGAGGCGATCACGCTCATCAGCCGACGCATGCGCTCCTTGCCGCCCGGGCAGAGCGCGGTGTTGATGCGATGATCCCCCAGGCCGGCGGCGAACGCGCCCAGGGGAATCTTCACGTCGCTGGAATACACGCCCAGGCTGGACAGCGTACCGCCGGGCTTGAGCACCTTCATGGCCTGTTCGAAGGTGCCCGGCAGGCCCAGGCACTCGATGGACGAGTCGGCGCCACGGCCGCGGGTCAGCTTCATCACCTCGTCGATCACATCGCACTGGTTGAAGTTCAGGGTGATATCGGCGCCCATGTTGCGGGAAATGCCCAGGCGGTGGTCGTTGCCGTCCACCGCGATGATGGTCGAGGCCCCGAGCAGGCGTGCGCCGGCGGTGGCACACAGGCCGATGGGGCCTTGGGCGAAGATCACCACGGTATCGCCGATGCGGATGTTGGCATTCTCCGCGCCCTTGAAGCCGGTGGACATGATGTCCGGGCACATCAGCACCTGTTCGTCGCTCAGCCCGTCGGGGATGGGCGCCAGGTTGCCCTCGGCGTCCGGCACCAACACATACTCGGCCTGGGTGCCGTCGATAAGGTTGCCGAAGCGCCAGCCGGCGGTGGCCTTGTAGCCATGGCATTCGCAGCGCCCGGACTCCTGCAGGTAGCTGCCGTCCTGGGAGGCCACGCCATCCTGGGCGGCGTAGGAGTTGAAGTTCGGACAGATCGCCCCGGCGATCACCCGCTGGCCCTCCTGGTAACCCTTGACCGCGCTGCCCAGTTTCTCGATCACCCCGACCGGTTCATGACCCACGGTCAGGCCGCGGGCAATGGGGTATTCGCCCTTGAGGATATGCACGTCGGTGCCGCAGATGGTCGTGGTGGTGATGCGGATCAGCGCATCGGTAGGGCCGACCTGCGGTATGGGTTTGTCCGTCAGCTCGATCCGGCCGGGCTCTACGAAAACGGCTGCTTTCATGGTTGCCATGGGTCACCTCCTGGTTGAGGGATTGAGAAAAGTCCAGGACAGCGCAGATGGCAAGGCCGGGCGTGGCCTATCTGCCGAAGGGTTGTGGCAGGTCAAGGAATCGGCGTTCCTTGGCGGCTGCCACAGGATCCGCCTGGTTCAGAGCTGTACCAGGCGCAAGCGGCCTTCCAGCGCGACCACGGCGCCGTCGGGCGTAGGCAATGGCCGGTCCTGCAGGCCCATGCCTTCGCTGATGACCACCCCGCCCGGCACCAGGCACAGGTTGGACGGCGTATCCAGGCCGCGGGCCAGCACGCTGACCTCACCGCTGCCCAGGTCGCAGTGCAGCAGCCGCCCGCTGAACCGGGTAAAGCCGCCATGCAGCGGCTCGCCGTTCCAGGCGGCGGTCAGGGGTTGCTGCAGGCTCTCGCAGAGTTCCAGCACCAGCACGTTGCCTTGCGGGTCCAGGGCCAGCCCGGTGGGCAGTTGCAGGCCGTCGATCAGCACCTCGATCCTGCCGCTGTCCGGCCATACCCGGATCACCTGGCCGGCCCTGTCGGCGAAGTCCACGCCCTTGCGTTCGGGGGTGGAATGCAGCTCACCGGAGAACAGGCTGATCAGCACGGCGTCGGTCGCCGGCTCGCGAACCAGGGTGACCGGCACGGCTTCCTGGCCCTGGGCAAGGTCCGGAAGATGCACCAGCACCTGCTCTTGCTCTCCCGGCCGGAACGCCACCAGCTCGTTGGTATCGGGCTTGACCGCCAGCCAACTGCGCAGGGTCGGGTGGTAGCACAGGGCATTGAGGTTGCCCTGGCTGTGACACACCGGCTCCGGGGGCTGTACTGCAGGTCGAGCAATCTGGAACCGGCCACGTAGTCGGTCTGGCTGACCAGGCAGCGGCCCTCGCCGCAGGCGATATCGGACAGCCCCATGATTTCGTCGCGCAGCATGCGCGCCTGCATGTTCATGGCGCGGAAGCCCTCGGCCAGGGGCCGGGGCGGCAGCCAGGCGCCTGGTTTGCCGGCCTCGGCTGGCAGGCGGCTGATCCGCCCGGTGAAGGGGTCGCCCGGCTGGCCGCTGCCGGCTTCGATAAGCAGCAGGCTGCCATCTTCGGCGAGATGGACGCCGCGGGGGTTAAGCAGGCCGCTGGCGACAAGGGTGGACGGGCGAAGGGTTTCGCGCAGGTGTTGCGCTATATGAATGGGCAATGGCATGGGTCATCCCTGCAATGCGGAGCCTCATCGAGGAAAACGCCGGGCGACACCACTGTCACCCGGCGCAGCCTGTCAGTTGACGTTGAGTGTGTCGTAGTCGGCCATGCTCAGCTTGACCGGCGGGTAGTTGCGCTGCACCAGCTTCTGCGCCCAGAGCTCCAGCACCGAGCGGCGGCCTTGCGGCATGTCGCGGGTGATGGGCATGGCCAGGGTGCTTTCTTCCTGGTACGGCTTGCTGATCAGGCGTATCAGCTGGCCAATCGCGCCCTCGATCCGCTTCAGGTTATTGAGCGGCATGTATTTGTTCATGATCGGGTACAGGTAGTAGTAGATCTGGAAGATCTCCGGGTAGATAAAGCTGTCCCAGATCACCTGGGCCGCATCCTGTTGCTGGTAGACCTCGTTCCACTTGTCGACGAAGCGCTGCTTGAGGTCGTCCTCGCTGGGCAGGACCCGTATCGGCGCGAGGAAGTCCACATAGGCGCTCAGGTAGTCGAAGCTGAAGAGGATGTCGGCCGTGCCGTCCTCGTCGGGGTAGAAACGCAAGGTGGGGAACCCCGGGTTCACCCCGGTGACGGTCACGGTGGCGATGCCGTTGGCATCGGTGGTGATGCGCTTGTAGTCGTACTCCACCAGTTGGCTGTCGGGCTTGAGCCCGGCTTCGGGCTTGAGATAGCGGATCGCCGATGGCTCGCGGTTCTCGAAGCGCAGGCAGGCGCCCACGTTTACCCCGACACAGGTCTTGCGATAGTCCTGATAGAAGACGGGCGTCCCAGGCGTGTCCGGCTCTTCGGTGACGAATGCCACCAGCCTGCGCCCCGCGCCTTCGGTTGCCTGGGTGGTGACCTCGGCCGAGTCGGTGAACTGCGGAAGGTTCTCCTTGTTCTGCTCTTGCGAGCCGTCGTCCGTATGGTCGTAGAACAGGACGAAATTCGGATTGTTGCGGGTACCCAGGTAGTAGCTGGAGGTCCCCAGCAGGTAGAGGTTGTTGTATTGCGCCACCAGCAGGTCGAGGTTCGCTGCGGGCTTGCCGTTCTTCTGCACCATGATCTTCAGCTCCTTGGTCTGGCCGACGTCAAGGAAACTGCCGCTTTCGATCACTTCGGCGGTCCAGGGCTGCTGGACCGACGTCGGCAACTGGTCGCCCTGTTTGCGCAGTGCCAGCGGATTGTCCCCGGTCAGCTGGGTCACCTGGGCTGGCGTGAGGGGCAGGTCGAGCAGGCCGGACTGGTGATCGAACGCGTCCTGTTGATACTTCGTGTAGTCGAACGAAAGCGGCGGCACGAGCGGAACGAAGGTGTCGCCCTGGGTGGTACCGATATCGAACGCGCCCAGGTTCAGTTTCAGCGGTTGCGGAATCAGCGGGTCGATGCCCGGCTTGGCGGGGCCCTGGATGAACGGGAAGCTGTTCATCAGGTCCAGCGACAGCAGGTTGTCATGGACCAGCGCCGAGATCACGCCCAGCTCTACCGCCTTGGGCTTCTGGTTGTAGGAGGACGGAACCGCCACCGCGGTCTTCGCCACCAGGCGCTGGCCGTCGGGAGCCGTGGGGTACTCGCCGTCGTGCCACAGCCCCAGCACCCCCGAAGTGCAGCCATAGGCCGGGTTGAAGAAAATATCGATGGGGTTGTCGAGCGCCGCCTGGTACATCCGTTGCAGCTTCGCCGGGTCTTTTGACGCGCTCACCGGTGGCTGGTCGTTGAACACGCCGTTGTAGTCGTAAGCGGTCAGGTAGCTGCAGAAGCGGAACATAAGGCCTTGCACGCCTGGCTGGTCCAACTGGTCATGGAGGTTCTTCAGCAGTACCGAGTCGCCGAGCCGCCATTGCAGGTTGGCTTTCGGGAAGCAGGTTTGCCAGGTGGCGGTAACCGTGAGCAACCCTTTGAAGGCGGCCCAGTTGAAATTGAGGAAGCGATCGAGCATGCGGTACTGCCGGGTGGCGGTCAGGCCGCAGGCAGCGTTGCCCAGTTCCAGGCGGTCGAAGTACAGCGCGGTGAAGGTGTTCTGCCAGGGGCTGACATCGACGAAGCGGGCTGGTGTCGGGGTGTCGCTGCCGAATGGGTTGCCGTACAGGTTGTAGGGCTGGTTTATCAGCGGGTCGTTGTCGATATAGCCGCCGCCGGGGCCTTCGCCACCGATGATGGTGGAGACGGTGTCCTTGTACGACACCGTGCCGCAGGCGTTGTCGCCGAAGAAGTTCCACTCGGCGGGCACGATTCCGTCCCCACCGGCATTCGGCGGCGCCTGGATGACCGCCTTCGGTGCGCTGGACAACTGCTGATACTGGATCATCCAGGGAATCAGCTTCTCTGCGGCGTTTTCCGGGGTGATCTGGTACTGGCTGAGGAAGTCCCAGTTCATCTTCATGTTCACGGCGTCGTACAGCGGCAGCACGTCGTTGTTATTGCCCGTGGGTGGGCTCCAGAACATGTGGCCCTTGAAGTAGATGCGGGGGAAGTTCAATACGCTCATGTCGTGCTCCTTAAGGACGCTGCCACTGGGCGCGCTTGAGCGACCAGACGTAATCGAGTTTGTTGTAGCCCTTGAACGCCGTCTCCGGCAAAGGCGCCGTGGGGTAGACGATGCCGTCCTTGCCATCCTGGCCGCTGAGCGTGAAGTTGAAGTAGCCGTCGTCCTTGGAATAGGCCGCCGTGCCGTGGCAGGCGGAGCACGAGGACTGGCTCTGGAACGCCGATTCCAACTGCGAGTTGGCCAGCAGTTTCGGGTTGCTATCGATCTGGGTGCCGATCAGTTCGTAGCGCGACAGGTTGCCGTACCACTGCTGGAATTGAGCGTTGACAGGCACTGCCTCGGCGGTCGGCCCGGTGCTGTTGGTCATCGGCTTCGGCGGAATGGCATTGGTGACCGTGTATTTGCTGTTGTTGACGTTCTCGAAGGTGGTCCAGACCCACTGGGGAACCAGCTTGTTGATCACGTGCAGGGCGCTGAGCGCGGCATAGCCGACCGTGTAGCTGCCGTCGTCGTTCTGGTAATAGGCCTGGGCGATGTAGTAGCCATCGTCCTCCAGCTGCTTCTGGTAGGTGGTATCGGTGCCGATCCATAACCAGCCCGCTTTTGCCTCCCAGGACGTGGCCGGGAAGTCCAGGTTGGCGGTCAGGGCACTCTGGCCGTTGGTGTTGTAGACGCCTTTCTGCACGATGTAGTCGAAGGTGGATTCGCTCATCAGCAACTGGAAGCGCACCGGTTTGCCGCGTTGCGCCGCCGGCACGGTCTTGCCATCCATTTCCAGGGGCAGGCCATCGACCTGAAGGATGGCATTGAGGTTGTGGAAGGCTCGCTGGGTGTTCATCCCCGGGATCCCGGCGGCCGCTTGCGTCACTGCCTGGGGCGGCGGCGCAAGCGTGTAGGCACCAGGATTGGCGCCATTGGCCAGGTACACCTGGTCCGACGGCTTGAGGGTTTCCCAGACCCGGTCCAGGCCATTGGCGGCAGGCTGGTTCAGGCAATTGAACCAGTTCCAGCTGAGGGTTTCCTTGCTCGCATTGAGCTGTGCCAGGGCCTGGGCCTGATTGCCGTTGAAGGTGAGGAAATTGCTGCAATCGAAGGGGTTGGTGTTATCAGCCTGGGCCAGTCCGGCCAGTGTACTGAGAACGGTTAGTGAAATGGCTCGCCGCATATGTGCTCCTTGGCATTGGCCAGGTCGTTAAGGTTCTGCCCCAGGAAATGCCGAAGGAGCAGAGGTTTGACCGCCGTTGCCGCCATACTCCGCGGCAATGGCACGTCGCAATCGGTGATGAGCAGCGGCCCGGCCTGCTCGCTGGCAGGTGGACGGCCATGACTGCCGCGGACCAGTCCGGTGTCCAGCGGGATCAGGTCCATGTAGTAGCGAAAGCCGAGCTTTTTCTGCAGCAGGCGGCGCGCCACTTTCAATCCGGGGAAGCGGATTGCCGGGTCGACGAATAGCTCCACCGGGTCGTAGCCGGGCTTGCGGTGGATATCCACGGTGCGGGCGAAGTCCGGCGCCCGGGCGTCGTCGAACCAGTAGTAGTAATCGAACCAGAACCCCGGCGCCGCGATGGCCACCAATTCGCCGCTGCGCGGGTGATCCAGTTGCCAGGTGCGCTGCTCATGTTTGTCCAGCACCTGCTCGATGCCGGGTTGGCGCTCCAGCCGGGCCTTGACCCGGGCAATGTCCGCAGCCCGCCTGACATACACATGGGCGATCTGGTGATCGGCCACGGCAAAGGCGGCGCTGGCGCCCGGATCAAGCAATTCCCAGGTCAGCGACTGGCGCACCTGCAGCAGGCCTTCCTCGCGCAGTACGCGGTTGATCGATACCGACCGCTCGACCGCTTCGATGCCGTACTCGGACAACAGCATCACCGCCGCGCCCTGGTCGCGGGCGAATTCCAGCAAGCGCCCGACTTCATGATCAATGGCCCGCACTTCGGCGCCGATCGACGGGTGCTCGGGGCCGAGTTTCTGCAGGCTGTAGTCGAGGTGTGGCAGGTAGATCAGTTGCAGGTCGGGCCGGTTGAGCTGGAACTCCAGCAGGGCGCAATCGACGATCCAGCGACTCGATGCAATGCCCGCGGCCGGGCCCCAGAAACCGGGGAAAGGGAACTCGCCGATCTGCGCTTCGATGCGTTCGTGCAGCCCCGCCGGCGACGAGTACAGGCCGAAGATCTTGCGCCCGTCGGCCGGGTAGTGCGGACGCGGAGTGATCGAGGCATCGACATCGGCGTACATGTTGTACCACCAGAACAACTGGCTGCAGCGGAACCCGGGCAGCTCGCGCCTGAGGGTTTCCCAGACTTTCTCGCCCTGGATCAGCGCATTGGGCTGCAGCCAGAAGCGCACCTCGGCCTGCTCGCGAAAATACCAGCCGTTGCCGACGATGCCGTGCTGTGACGGCGCTGCGCCGGTCAGGATCGAGGCCTGCACGGTGGAGGTCACCGCCGGGAACGAGGGTTGCAGGCTGGCCATCCGTGCGGTTTTCAGCAGGGCGTTGATATGCGGCGTGTTGGCCCCTAGCAGCGAGGGCGTCAGACCGACCACATTGATCAGTAGCAGGGGTTTACGGGCAGGCATCGGCAAGTCCTTCATGCAGCGGTTGTTGCAGCAGGCGGCGCTGGTGCAGTTGGGCTTGAACCCAGTCCAGCTCGGCGCCGATACCGCGCAGTTGGGCCTGTTCGTCCGTGGGCCGCAGTTGTGCGGGCAGGACACCCCAGCTGTAGGTTTCCACTTCGAGTACCGGACGCAGGCCGGGGTGGGCCGCCAGGTAGTCGAAGGTCTGCCCCAGAGCGTGCTGGCTGCCGCGAAGCTCGGGCAGCAGCAACTGCTCGCTGAACAGCGGGACGTGAAAGTGAATGCGCAATTCCCGATAGCGCCCTGGGTGGCTGGCGCACTCGTCTAGCGCGGCGGGCAGGTCCGTCCAGGCCACCAGCCGGCCGTCGTGGCCGCGGGCCTTGACCTGATGCAGGTAGGTGGCCTCGGAAAACCCGGCAAGGACGTCGAGCACCTGCCTGAAGCGCGGGGCGTCCTGGCCCGGCAGGCGGCAGATCATCGCGCTGGACAGCTGGATCTTGCCGATCGGCACACCGGCCGCTTGCAGCCGTTGCAACGAGCGGTAGCAGTCTTCGTACATCACTGCCTGGTGACAGACGTCGAAGCACAGCGCCAGATAGCCATGGTGCGGGTCGCTGGACTGCAAGTGGCGGAAGAATGCGATGGCCTGGTCAGTGTTCTCCAGCACGCAGTCAGGTTCCATTTCCAGGCAGAACACCACCTTTTTGCCCGTTTCCCCATGCAAGCGGGCCAGGGCGGCGGTGAGCTGGCGCAGCTGGTTTTCGGCCCGTTGCTGCAACGCCGGGCTCCAGCCGGCGGCGTAGCCCAGGGGAACGGTGGAAATCACCCCCTCGGTACACCCGGCCGGCAGGGCGTGCACCAGGATGCGCGCCAGGTCCAGGCTGTAGGTGAGGCGCTCGGGCATGGACCAGTCGGGAAGGTAGACGGCGGCCTTTACCGCGCCTTCATGGAATTCACCGTAGGGAAAGCCATTGAGCGAGGTCAGGCGCAGGCCCGTTTCCTCCAGCAGGTCGAGGAACTGGCGGCGTGCCGCCAGTTCCTGCAACTGGTCGGCGGCGTGGGCGCAGATCCACAGGCCGCTGTCCTGATGGCCCAGTCCGCGCAGGCGGCGTACCGCCTGGAAGTGCCGGTCGATGGAAGCGCGCAGCCCGGCCAGGTCCCTGGTCGCGTGCACGTTGCTGCAATAGCCGACCTGGCTGGGCGTCCAGCCCGTGGCGGCGCTCATTTGACCACCGGGTCCTGGCCGCGCAGGGCGGAGTTGTCCTGCCAGGTCTTGCGCTGGTCGATGGGCAGCGGCGTGCTGACCAGCGTCTTGTCCAGCTGGCCGCTCTGGGCGAAGAAATCCACCGGGTTATGGAACAGCACCTGTTCCACCTGGGCCTCGCTGAAGCCCGCTTCGCGCATGGCCTGGCCGGTTTTCGGCACCTTTAGCGGATCGCTCACGCCCCAGTCGGCGGCGCTGTTGACGATCATCTTGTCGGTCCCGTATTGCTGGAGCAGCGCGACCATGCGCTGTTCGGACATCTTGGTGTTGGGGTAGACCGAATGGCCACGCCAGCAGTCGCTGTCCAGCACCAGGGGCAGGGTCAGTTCGTTGAGGTGGTCGATCACCACCAGGTGCTCCGGGATGCCCACTTCGCGGATCACCGCCAGGGTGCGCTTGGTGCCGCCGATCTTGTCGCGGTGCGGGGTATGCACCAGCACCGGCAGCTTGAACTGCCTGGCCAGGTCCAGCTGGAGGGCGAGGAAACGGTCTTCCTCGGGGTGATGTCGTCGTAGCCGATCTCGCCAACCGCCACTACGCCGTCCTTCACCAGGTAGCGCGGCAGGATGTTCACCACCTCCTGGGCCAGCTGCAGGTTGTTGGCTTCCTTGGGGTTGATGCCGATGGTGCAGAAGTGGTGGATGCCGAACATGCTGGCGCGGAAGCGCTCCCAGCCCACCAGGGTATCGAAGTAGTCGGCGAAGCTTCCGACGCTGGTCCGGGCCTGGCCCTGCCAGAAGGCCGGCTCGATCACTCCGGTGATGCCGGCGGCCGCCATGTTCTGGTAGTCGTCGGTGGTACGGCTGACCATGTGGATGTGTGGATCGAAATACTTGGGCATGCTGAATCCTCATCTACTGCGGGGAATGATCGGGTGTTCGATGGCGTGAATGCTGTTCAGGGCCGGCGCAGTGCGCCTGCCACTCCGCCGGCAAGCGGCCTTGCCGGTGCAGGTCCGCCAGGCGCTGGCGCTGGGCCGGTTCAAGCAATTGGAAGGCAATCAGCCGCGGCAGGCTGGCCGGCACGGCACGGTTGGCGGCCAGTTGCTCGTCCATCAGGTCGAGGGCGAGCTGGTTGAGTTCGGCGTTGCGGCGTTGCTCGATGCCGATCACCCGGCCAGCGTCGAGTCCCATGCCCAGGGCCTTGAGCAGCAACTGCTGGAACGCGCGCTCGGGTAATGGCGGGACGGGTAGGGGTTGTCGAGGGCGAGAGCCGCGAATACCCGCGAATTGCTGGTGCGTCCGGCCAGCAGGGCCAGGTCCACGCAGGCGCCCTGGCTATCAAGCCAGTCCAGGGCCTTGAGCAGGGCGATCTTTTCCTCGTCGTCGCCCCACAGGAACAACTGCTGCAGCAAGGCTGGCCGGGCGTGCTCGGGATGGGCCCCGCTGACCTGGGCCAGCAGCAGCGCACGAGCCAGCTCGATCGAGTCCCGGCCCTCGACGCCGGGCACTGCCTGGGGGCGCAGATGCCGCTTGCACTGGCTGCTCAGCATCGCCGCACCATTGGCGTCCGCGGTTTGCCCGAGGCGGTTGCGCGCTTGCAGCCACCACTGCTGCTCACTGCTGTCGAGCAGCGCTGTCAGGGCCTGGTTCCATTCGGCCAGGCCGGTGTCGCGCAGGGTCACGTCCATGCTCATGTCGGTTTGATCCAGCGTTGCAGGCGAGGAAGCAGGAAGAACACCAGCACGCATAGCAGGCTGCCCACGGGCTGGTTGGCCACCGCCATCACCAGCGCATCGAACAGCGGCAGCGCTGCCAGGCCAGCGCCGATGAAGGCGCGGATCTTGAGGTGCCGAGGGTTGGCCAGGTGCAGCCAGTAATGCCGGCCCAGCCAGCCGAGCCAGAGCAGCAACACGGGCCAGAACCACAGGGTTTCGGCATACACTGCCAGGGCCAGCGGGCTGAGCATCAGCAACAGGGGCAGGCGGCTGACCAAGCGGTTGCGGTGCTCCTGGCTGGCCAGGTAGGTGAGTCCGCTGATGTAGACGCCAAGCAGGATCGCGCAGAGCCAGATAGGCTCGGGCGGTACCGCCAGGCTGGCTGCGGCGCACAGGTACAGTGCCGAGCGGCAGGCACCCATCAGCCAGACGCTATGCACATATTTCTTGTGCAATAGGTTGTAGCCGAGGATGCAGCCGACCAGCAGGGTGACGCTGCCCAGCAACCAGCCAGGCTGTTCGATCAACCGGCTCAGGCCCAGTGCCGAGGTGCCGGCCAGGGCCAGCAGCAGCCACGAGGCAACACGCACCTGCTGGCGGCTGACCAGGCCAAGGGTGATCGGCCGCGGGTTGTTGTGCTGTCGATCCCAATCGGCATCCAGCAGGTCGTTCAATAGCATGCCGGCCAGGTACAACAGCGACAGGGTCACCAGTAGCAGGATCCACACCAGCGCCGATGGCGGCGCCAGGGCGCCGGCGCTGCTGGCCAGGAGCGCAGCGGCCAGGCAATTGGTCCACACCGTGGGCAGGTTGGAGACCCTGCCGAGGGTCATCCAGGCCTTGAGGTTCGGTGCCTGGCTCATCGCGCATAGCCCTCGTGCAGGTGGAAGGGCGATGCACCAAGGGCGGATAGCCGAAGCAAGGCCTGCTCCATGATGCGGTCGTCGATTTCATGCAGGTCGATGCAGCCACCGATGCGGTCGAGCATGGGGATCGACAGGCGCCCCCCAGATGCTGGCGGAACTCTTCCAGCCCCAGCAGCACCAGGGAGCGCCCCTGCGCATCCTTCAAGCCCAGCTCCGGCGGGCACAGGTCGAAACCCAGCCGTTGCAACAGGTTGATGATCCGTTCGCTATCGGCATCGCCGAGCAGGCCAAGGGCATTGGCGTACAGCGCATCGAGGGCCATGCCCACGGCTACCGCTTCGCCATGGCGCAGGCGGTGCTGGCCGAGTTTTTCCAGTTTGTGCGCGGCCCAGTGGCCGTAGTCGAGCGGGCGGCCATTGCCACGTTCGAAGGGATCGCCGGCGCCAGTGATATGCGCCAGGTGCAGTTCGGCGCAGCGGCGAATGGCGTGGCGGCTGGCGGCAGGCTCGAAGCGGGCGAGCTCGTCTACCTGTTGCTCCATCCACTGGAAAAACGTCCCGTCCTTGATCAACGCCACCTTTACCGCTTCGGCCAGGCCGGCGAGCTGGTCGCGGCGGCCGAGGCTGGTGAGCAACTGGAAGTCGTTGATCACCGCATTGGCCGGGTAGAAGGCGCCCAGCAGGTTTTTCTGGCCGAAGGCATTGATGCCGTTCTTTACCCCGATACCGGCGTCGTTCTGCGCCAGTACCGTGGTCGGGATGCGGATCAGGCGAACGCCGCGGTGGAAGGTCGCACAGGCATAACCCACCGAATCCAGCAGGGCGCCACCGCCCATGGCGAGCACATAGCAATGGCGGTCCAGGCCGTGGTGCAGCATGTCGGCGTACAGCTGTTGCAATACCTCGTCGGTCTTGCTCAGCTCCCCGGCGGCCACGCTGATCGGCGCGGCCTTCAGGTGCAGATCGGCGCTGCGGGCGCTGAACCAGCTCGAGACCTGCCCCGCAAGCTGCGGGTTGCATTGCAGCAGTCGTTGGTCGGCAAAGATCAGCACGGTCACCCGGCCATGCTGCCCGGCGGTCAGCTGCTGGCGCAGGCAGTCATTGCCCGGGGCGAACAGGTGATCGGTGAACAGCACCGGGTAGTCGTAGCTGACGGTGAAGCGCCCGCGCAGCGCGTGCCCTTGGGCTTGCCCGCGCAGTTTCTTTGCCAGGCCATGACCGGCCATGAACAGCCCGGGCAGGACCATGCCTGCGCACAGGGTGACCAGCAACGCATTTTGCTCTGCCAGGAAGCTGCCCACAGCGCTGTACCCCAGGGCCAGGCCGGCATTGGCCAGGGTGGTGACCAGGACGAAGCGGCGCAGCGGGTAGCGCTGCATGCCGGCAGCCACTACCGAGGTTTCGCCAGGACGGGGACGCCGCGCAGGCAGATCAACGACAGGGTGCCGAGCGTGCGGCCAAGCTGCCCCGGCTGACGACGATGCAGCCCCAGGCGACCAGCGAGCATGCGGAAATACCCGGCGCCGAGCGCATACCCCAGCCAGGCGCCGAGACACAGACCGAGGAAAATCACCAGGTAACCGCCGGCTCCGCCCAGTGCGGCCACGGCCAGCAACGCCACCACGCTCGACGGCACCGGCAGCACCACGTCGAGCGCCAGCAGGGCGACCAGCAGCAGGGCCAGGTTGGCTTTTTGCGCGGGCGTCTCGGGGAGGTACGTCTCGAGGTGGGTGAGGAAATCCAGGATCTGCTGTTCGAACGACAGGAAGCTGGCGATCACCAGCCCCGAAAAGCAAATCACCGAGACCCAGAAGGGGTCGGCATACACCCGTTTTGCGGGTGCACGACGCCAAGGAGCGCGCTTCATCAAGCATCCCTCTTGATAGTGTTGTAACTGATGTCCGTTTCAGTGTTTTGAGGCTGAGCGTCAGTGCTCGGAAGAAAAAAGGTCTCCGGGGGCGGGTGATGTTGTTTTGATGGCTAATTTGACGGTTGTCACAAACTTAGACGGTCGCCGCGCTTTTGCAAGGCGCCGGCTGAACGAATTGCCGACTTAGGTGTCGGTGGCTTTCCCAATGGTTGCCTCGGCATCCATAAGGGTGTTTTTCTTCCAGCCGCGCAGGTTCATGGCGCACAGGCACACCTGTAGCGCAATCAACGCCCAGGCCTGTGCCTGCCAGCCCCATATGGCCCACAGCAGGTTGCTGGCGATAAAGCAGCAAAAGCCGATCTTGCGGCGTCCCGGGCGGCGCGAGCCGATGCACCAGGCAGCCAGTACGGTCAGTGCCATGGCCGGCCAGTCCAGCAATCCGATCCAGTGTTCCATCAGATAAACCCCTCTGCGGTACCTTTCGATGTGTGACTGAATGGCCCGGAGCGCGGTTCAAGCAAATTTATGGAACCGCTCTGGGCGGCGCCTTGCCAACACTTCTGCGTGTCAAAGACTACAAGGAGGGCAACATGCCCAATGCAGAAGGCAAGATTCGATATGGCGTGGTGGCGGGCGGCTCGATTTCCCAGGGTGCGTTCATGCCCGGCGTCGGGCAGACCGACAACTCGGTAATGACTGCGCTGGTGACCGGCGATCCACAGAAGGCCACGAAGCTGGCCGACCGATACGGCCTCAAGGCGTACGCCTACGAGGACTACGCCGCGTTGCTGGCCTCAGGCGAGGTCGATGCGCTGTACATCGCCACCCCGAACTTCCGCCATCGCGAATTCGTGGTACCGGCCCTGGAGGCGGGGATCCACGTACTGCTGGAAAAGCCGATGGCTACCAGCGAAGAGGACTGCCAGGCGATGATCGCCGCCGCCAAACGCTCCGGGGCGAAGTTGATGATTGCCTATCGCTTGCATTGCGAGCCGGGCACCCTGGACATCATCGGTCGGGTCCGCGCCGGTGATTTCGGCGACCCGCGACTGTTCACCTCGACCTTCACCCAGACGGTCAAGCCCACCAATCACCGGGCGCACAGCGGCTTCGGCGCCGGCCCGGTGCCGGACATGGGCCCCTATCCGTTGAACATGGTTCGCCAGTTGTTCAACGCCGAGCCGATCGAAGTGTCGGCCATTGGTGTCCATTCACCCGGCAGCGCCGTGGACACCTGGGATACGGTCACGGTCAGCCTGCGGTTTCCGGGGGAGCGCCTGGCGCAGTTCACCCTGAGTTACTGTCTGCCCGACAGCGAGCGTTTCCAGTTGCTCGGCACCAAGGGTGAGATCGAAGGGTCGCCTTGCTTCGGTTATGGGGAGGGTGTAGCGATCAGTTACCGTGCCACCGTGGATGGCGAGACCCGAGAGCAGGTGCACCCGGTGGTCGATCAATTCGCCGGCGAAACCGCGTATTTCTCCGATTGCATCCTGCAGGACCGGCAGCCGGAGCCCGATGGCGAGGAAGGATGGCGGGACGTGCGGGTGGTGATGGCGATCGAGAGGGCATTGCAAAGCGGGCAGCCGCAGCGCCTGGAACCGCTGGAGTCGAGGCGCACTGCGCAGCGTGAGCAGCGTCGGGAATTCCCGCTGGCGCAGGTTCCGCCCTTCATCGATACCGAATCGCCTACGCAGTAAGAACTAAGCCTGCGCGCCTTGCGGGCGCGCAGGCCGGTTGCATCAGGCCGCGCGCTGTTCGCCCTTGAGCAGCTTCTTTTGCATCTCCATGGCCTGGCCCAGTTCATCGAGCTTCGCCTTGCCCAGCAACTTCTTCGCGGTCGGGAACAGCTCGCTTTCCTCTTCCTCGATATGGTGCTCGAGCAACTCCTTCATCACCTTGACCCGCCCGGCGAACTCCACCGTTCCCGGCTCGGTTTCCAGCAGGTCGGGAATCACCAGGGAATCGACGGTACGGTGTTCTTCCTTGGCTTCGTAGTACATCTTCGCCTCTTCCTTGCCGCCGGCCTGCTTGATGGCCGGATAGAGGATTTCTTCCTCCAGCTGGGTGTGGATCTGCAGTTCCTGCTCGATGCGGTGCAGCAGCTCGGCGCGTTTCTTGACGGCGCGCTCGGTAGTGGAGGACAGCTCCTCCAGCAGTTTTTTCACCAGTTCATGGTCCTTGGTCAGCAGCTCGATAGCGTTCATGGATTCACCTCTTCATGGGCTGGATAAACACGGTCTTGCACAGGGATGGAGCCGGGTTCAAGCGAAAGGGTTCAATGCCGATGATGGCCGGCACGATCAACGTTGCGGCCCCTGGCCGCCGATGGCCAAGGCGGCGCGCAAGGCGGCCAGGTGGGTCAGGCCCTGGGGCAGGTTGCCGAGGAAATGGCCTTGCACGGGATCGATCATTTCCGAGTAGATGCCCACGCCGTGGGCAAGGCCAGCCAGCGCGTCGCCGTAGGCAGCCCGGGCGCGCTCGTCCTGGCCGAGCAGGGCCCAGGCCTCGATCAGCCAGAAGGTGCAGGCCAGGAAGCACCCTTCCTCCTGCGCGGCCTGGCTGTAGCGATAGTGGAAAGCCCCGGCGCCGAGCTCTTCATGGACCGCGTCCAGGGTGCTGCGCAAGCGCTCGACCGACGGGTAGCCGAAGCGCACGGCCAGGGCCACGGATGCATCCAGACGATCACTGTCCGGGTAGAACAGATACGCCTGGCGCGCCTCGCTCCAGCAGTGCTTCTCGATCCACTCCCGGACCCGCTCGCGTTCGCGCTGCCAGCGTTCGCGGCAGGTGGTCGGCAGGTGCCCGCCATCAGCCAGTTCGATGGCCCGGCTCAGGGCCTGCCAGCAACTGATCTTCGAGGTGGTGTAGTGGCGGCTTTGCTGCAGCTCCCAGATCCCGGCGTCCGGCTGACGCCAGCGGTCCGCGCATTGGTCGGCCAGGCGCGAGAGGATCGTGGCGCTGGAGGTGTCGAGGATGTTGCCGCTATCGATGAAGCAGCGCGCGGTCTCGAAGATATCGCCGTATACCCCGTGCTGGAGCTGGTCGCGCGCGTCGTTGCCGACCACTGGCGGGGAGTTCTTGTAGCCGGGCAGGTCAACGGGCCGCACGCACTCGCCCAAGGCACCATCGAGTGTGTAGAACACCCGCGGCCCGTGCTCGCCGAGGCGGCGCAACAACCAGGTGAAGGCCGCCTTGGCCTCCGGTTGCGCGCCGATGCCGATGAAGGCCTCGATGGTGTAGCTGGCGTCCCTGATCCAGGCGAAGCGGTAGTCGTAGTTCTTCAGGCCACCGATGCGCTCGGGCAACGAGGTGGTCGCCGCCGCCATGATCGAACCGCTGGGCGAGGACAGCAGCAGTTTCAACGCCAGGGCATTGCGTACCACCGTGGACCTGTACGGTCCGTCGTAGTGCAGGGTCGTTGCCCATTGCCGCCATTCGCGGTCGGAGCCGTCGATACGCTGGTCGATCAATTCCAATGCCGGTACCACCAACGGCTCGTTGTGCCCGGCGATCAGCGCGAGCACGGTTTTCTCGCCCTTCGAGACCCGGGCGCGGGCCCTGACGCCGAGATCGTCCTTGCGCTGGATGGCCAGCCGCTCGTCATGCAGGAACAGCCCGAGAATGTCGCCGGCATAGAACACGCAGCCATTATCGTTCGACGCCAGGTAGGGGCTGACGGTGTCGGCCTGGGTGCCGAAATCGATGGCGACATCGAACTCGAGGCTGCCTTCCAGGCCTTCGATGCGCCGCGCCAGTTCGGCCCAGGGCAGGCGCCCGGCCGGGCCGCTGTTCAAGGATTCGACCAGGCGCGCGCGGCCGCTGGCGGTGATGAACAGGGTTTCCAGCACGTTGCTGTCGGGCAGGTAGCGCCGCTCGGTGCGAAAGGCCTCGCAGGGGGTGATTGCGAAATAGCCGCCAGTCCTGGGCGACAGCAGGCGGTCGAACAAGGGCGGCGAGTCCATGTGCGGCACGCACCACCAGTCGATGGAACCATCCAGTCCGATCAGCGCCACCGAGCGGCCATCGCCCAGCGATGCATATTCCTCCAGCAGCAGCCAGCCGCCCTGGTCGCGTCGAGGTTCGCCGTGTTGGGTGTCAGGGGTCGAGTCTATGGTCACGGTGCGGCCTCTTGAACGGTGGGGTCTGTTTCTGGGACAGGCCGGCGAAGCCGGGAGTTCGTCCGGAATCAGGCTGAACGCGCTGCCGGGCGCGGCGGTCAACCGCAGCATCGACGCACAAGGGAGCTGCAAGGGTGGATATCGCAACGCTATTGGAAGAACTGCTGGCCGCTCGTGGGCCGGGTGGCCAGGAGGACGAGGTGCGCGCGATCTGTCAGCGGATGCTGGAGCCGCTTTGCGATGAAACCCGCCTCGACGAGGCCGGCAACCTGGTCGCAGTGATCCGTGCCGGGGGCGACGCCGACCCTGCCTCATCGATCAGGGTCATGGCGCATCTGGACGAGATCGCCATGATCGTCAAGAACGTCATGCCCGACGGCACCCTGCAAGTGCTGGCGCTGGGCGGCGCGCAGCCGATCAGCTTCGGGGTCTGCCCGGTGGATATCCTTGGCGACCGCCTGGTGTGTCCCGGAGTGCTGTCCTACGGGTCCATGCATAACAGCGGAAACAGCGCCAACGGGCGTGACGTGCTCGAGGGTGCGGTGCAGTGGAAGGATGTGCATGTCGTCACCCGCCAGACCAGGGCGCAACTCGAGAGCGCCGGGGTTCGCCCTGGCACCCGTGTGGTTTTCAGCCAGCACTGGCGCAAGCCTTTCCGCGTAGGGGACTGTATTGCAGCGCACTTTCTCGATGACCGCGCGCCGTTGGTCGCGGTCATCGAATGCGCCAGGCGCCTGGTCGAGCGGCGCGAGCAACTGCAGCAGGATGTCTGGTTCGTGTTGACCACGATGGAGGAGGAATCCAATGCCGGTGCCATGTACGCCGCTTCATGGCTGCCGGGCAACACTACCCTCGCCGTCGAGGTCGGGCCTGTACTCGACGAGTACGGCACGCGCCTGTGCGCCGACCCGATCATTAATACGGGTGACCAAAAGGGCTATTACAGCCGCAGCGTCGTGCAGGGCTTGCTCGCGGCCTGCGCGCGGGCAGGGTATGACCCACAGGCGGCGCTACTGGTGGATTTTGCCTCGGATGCCAGCGCGGTGCTGAGCAGCGGCATTGATGCCCGCGCGGGCTGCATCGCCATTCCTACGGAAAATACCCACGGTTTCGAGATGGTCGTGATGGACGGCATAACAGCCTGTGCGGCCAGTCTGGTGGAATACCTGATCCGGCCGCAGGCCGGTTGATCAGAGAATCGGCTTGCCGCCCGTCACCGCATAGCGCGAGCCCGAGATATAGCTGCCTTCGTCCGAGCCGAGCAGCACATAGATCGGCGCCACCTCGACGGGCTGGCCCGGACGGCCAAGCGGTGTTTGCGAGCCGAAGTTCTTCACCGCGTCTTCAGGCATGGTGGCCGGGATCAGCGGCGTCCAGATCGGGCCCGGCGCGACGCTGTTGACGCGGATGCCCTTGCTGCCGAGCAACTGCGCAAGGCCTGCGGTGAAGTTGGCGATGGCGCCCTTGGTGGTGGCGTAGGCCAGCAGGGTCGGGGTCGGGTCGTCGGAATTGACCGAGCTGGTATTGATGATCGAGCTGCCGGCAGGCATGGACGGCAACGCGGCCTTGCAGATGCGGAACATGGCGGTGATGTTCACATCGAAGGTGCGCACCCATTCCTCGTCGTCGATGTCGTCCAGGCTTTCCCGGGTCATCTGGAACGCAGCATTGTTGACCAGGATGTCGATGCGGCCGAACCGGCCCACGGTCTTCTCGACGATATCCTGGCAGTGCGCCTTGCTCGCCAGGTCGCCAGGCAGCAACAGGCACTGGCGCCCGGCAGCCTCTACCCAGCGTGCGGTTTCCTGGGCGTCTTCATGCTCATCAAGATAGGCGATGGCCACATCCGCACCTTCGCGTGCGTAAGCGATCGCCACGGCGCGGCCAATGCCGCTGTCGCCGCCGGTGATCAGGGCGATCTTGTCCTGCAGGCGACCGCTGCCGGTATAGCTTTGTTCGCCGCAGTCGGGGTATGGCTCCATCTTGCGCTGCGAGCCGGGGACGTCCTGGGGTTGGGTGGGGAAAGGCGGGGTAGGGTAGTCGTGCATGGCGATTCTCCTTCGTTCGATGAGGCTGATATGAATTCGAAAGACAGGGCCGTGCAGGGTTGAGGTGGATCCCGGGTCGGTGCGACGAGCGGTCCTGTGCCGCGATTCCACTGAATCTTTATGCCGTGCCTGGTTCTACCGCAGACGTTCAAACGCAACCGGGAGCATCGAGTGCCGCGCATCATCACCCCGTCCACCCCCGAACACGAGATCAACGAACGCAATGCCAGGATGTTCGGTTCGCCCAAGGAACGCCTGGATTTCTACCGCCGCGAGATTCAGTACGAAACCAGCATCCTGGCCAACCGCACCGACGCCTACCTCACCGCACAGTCGTTCCTGGTGATCGCCTTCGTGTCGTGCATGGGCAACCTGAATCCCGGCTGGGGCCCGAGCTTCACGCTCATGGTCGCGCCGTTCCTGGCATTGCTCGGGGTGTTGAGTTCGCTCAATGCCTGGCCGGGCATCCATGCGGCGTTCAAGATCATCGAGCATTGGCAGCTCAAGCAAAGTCATCTGCTGCGCAGCGAGCCGATGATGGGCCTGGCCTATGACGAGTCGCCGCTGTTCAGCGAGGCGGAAACCTCGCGGGTCGGGCATCGCAAGTCGCTGCTGTTTTCCCTGCGCACGCCGTGGATCTTCCTGGTGTTCTGGATCGTGCTGGGCAGCTACTCGGTGTATATCCAGATGGCCTGAAGGAATACGGGGCCTTGCCGGCCCCGTATCGATCGATGCGGCTTCAGTACCTGCGACGCCTCAGCGTTGCCAGGGCAAAGCCGCCCAGCAGCACCATCGCCCCGGCCAGCAGCAGGCCCGGCGCCTTGTGCAACTTCGGTGAAGCCTGTTCGACGGGCTCCCAGCCGTCCTCCGGTTCGACGAAGGCCGAAGCCTCCACCAGCGTCACCGGCAGCACGGCACCGTCTACCAGGGTCAGGGCAAGGTCGCGGATCTCCCCGGCGACCCGGTCCGGAAACACCGGCTCACCCTCGGGATCGAGGCTGTCGTAGATGAAGCGGGTGCCCTCCAGCCAGCCCACTGCCGTGTGCAGTTCAGGGCCGAGGTAGTACTTGCCATCGAGGAAAAACCCCGGGAACTGGTGGGCGCGCTCGATGCTTTCCACCTGGTAGCGCTCGCCGGCCTTCATGCCTGTTGCTGGATCGATCATGGTTGCGTTCTCCTTCATACGTAATCCGTGCCCAGGGTTCCGGCCGCCGCACCCGGCACCAGGATGACCTTGCGGCAGTCATCCTCCTTCTGGTCGAACATCTTGTAGCCCAGCGCCGCTTCTTCCAGGGCCAGGCGGTGGGTGACGATCATTTCCGGTTGCAGCCGCCCGGCCTCGATATGTTCGAGCAGCTCCGGCAGGTACTTTTGCACGTGGGTCTGGCCCATCTTGAAGGTCAGGCCCTTGTCGAACGCGTCACCGAACATGAAGCCGTGGATAAAGCCCGAGTAGACCCCGGGCACGCTGACCACGCCGCCGCGGCGCACCGCAGCGATGCACTGGCGCAGCGCCTTGCCGCTGCTGGTTTCGATCTTCAGCGCGGTGAGCACCGTTTCGGTGGTGCTGCCCTTGGCTTCGAAACCGACCGCATCGATCACCGCGTCCACCCCGCGCATGCCCGGGGTCTGGCGAATGATGCTGTCGGCCGGGTCGTCGTCCTGCTCGAAGTTGATCGGGATCGCCCCGTAGGCTTCACGGGCGTAGGCCAGGCGATAGTCGTTGTCGTCGACGATGAAAATGGTCTGGGCGCCGAGCATGCGTGCGCAGGCTGCGCTGAGCAGGCCAACCGGGCCTGCACCATAGATGGCCACCGACGAACCCTGGCCGACCCCGCCGTTGATCACGGCCTGCCACGCGGTGGGCAGGATATCGGAGAGGAACAGGACCTTGTCGTCGGCCAGGCTGGTCGGCACCTTGAACGGCCCGACGTTGGCCTTGGGCACCCGCACGTAATCGGCCTGCCCGCCTGGAACCCCGCCATACAGGTGGCTGTAGCCGAACAGCGCTGCCCCTGGTGGAATGGCTTTCTTGTTGATGATGGCGCCACGCCCGGTGTTCGTGGTCTCGCAGGCCGCGAACAGGTCCTGGTTGCAGAAGAAGCAACTGCCGCAGGCGATCACGAACGGGATCACCACCCGGTCGCCGACCTGCAGGTTGGTCACCGCGCTGCCGGTGTCCTCGACGATGCCCATGAACTCATGGCCGAAGATGTCGCCATGCTCGGTTTCGGGGATTTTGCCGTGGTAAAGGTGCAGGTCCGAGCCGCAGATGGCGGTGGCGGTAACCCGCAGGATAATGTCGTCGGGCTCGTGTAGTTGCGGGTCCGGCACGGTATCCACTCTGACGTCGTTGGCGCCGTGATAGGTCAATGCTCTCATGCGCTGTCACTCCCTTGGTGGTGGTACGGTCTATTCAGGGGAAGCCGGCAGGCGGGGCAAAGTTCACACGGATTGATCGGAGGTGCGCCGCAGCGGGCCGCTGCCTGTAGAATCCAGCGTCTGTACGCTGCGAGATTCAGCATGTCCTTTATTCGTCCAATGCTGGTGTCCCTGGATGGCCCCAAGGGAACTGGCAAGACCACGCTACTGGAAGCCGTCACCCGGGTGCTGAGGTGCGACGGCCGAAAGGTGATCCGCCTTAGCGAGCGAAACAACGATCCCCACCGGGCCGAAACCATGGCGCTGGTCAATCGGCTCGCCCGGCACCCCGACGCGGACCTGGAGCTGGAGGTATGCGAACGCCTTGCAGACAGCCGTGCCTGGATTTCCCGGCAGGTCCTGCCCGGGCAACCCGCAGGCAGCATCATCCTGATGGACCGCTGGTACCCGTCCGAGGCGGCATTCCGGCGCAGGGTGCCGTTTGCCGAGGTGTTGCGGATCAACCTGGAGCGCGGCGTACAGGTGCCGGACCTGGCGGTGGGCGTGCTGACCGATCCGCAGGTGTCCTGGGCAAGGGCGGCGTCACGCACACGAGGGCTGGGGAGCACCGTCATCCTCAGGTTGGAGGAGCATGTCGCCGCTACCCGGGCCTTCGAGCAGGCGGCGCTGCAGCAGGGGTGGTTCCTGTGCCGCAACGAAGGGACGGTGGAGGAAGCGACCCTGGCGGTGGTGGCTGCGATACGCCGGATAGCACCACCGCCAAGGCTGCAAGACCACCCTGATTAGAGCAGCGCCGCAAGCACCGTTTGCAGGCGTCCGAGGGTTTGGGCACCGCTGGGCTGCATGGGTTCGCGCAGCTCGTTGGCGATCAGACCCTGCACGCTGAGCGCAGCCTTGACCACGGCGGGATTGGCTTCGCAGAAGGCGGTCTGGATCCACGGCAACAGGCGATAGAACACTGCCCGGGCCGCGCTGATATCACCTTCGTCCATATGCCGCATCATCTGCACGTAGAGGTCTGCCCGGACATGCGCCGAAGCGGAGATGGCGCCGGCACCGCCCAAGGCGAGATGGGTGAAGATCTGCAGGTCTTCGCCGGCCAGCACCTGGGCATGGCCATCGCTGATCAGGGCCAGGGTGGTTTCGATGTCGCCACCACAATCCTTCACCGCCACGATATTCGGGTGACGCACGATCCGGCGCAGCGTCTCCCGCTCGATGCGCACGCCGGTACGGTAGGGAATGTCATAGACCACCAGGGCAACGGACGCGGCATCGGCCACGGTCTGGAAGAACGACTCGATACCCTGCTGCGACGGCCGGATATAGCACGGCGCCGGGACCAGCAGCCCGGCGATCTCGCGCTGCTGGATTTTCTGCTGGAAGGCCAGGACCTCCTGCAGGTTGTAGCCCGACAGGCCCATGATCACCTGATGCGGCTGGGCGACCTGCAGCACTGCATCCAGCACCGCAAGCTGTTCGCCCTTGTCCAGGGCGGCGGCTTCGCCAGTGGTGCCGCACACCACCAGGCCCCGTGTGCCTTCGGCGAGCAGCTTCTTCGCCAGGCCTTGAAGCGCCTCGAAATCGACCTCGCCGGAACGAAAGGGTGTGGCCAGTGCAACCCAGATACCGCGCAAATCAGACATGCATTACTCCTCGGGTAGACCGAACTGGGCGCCAGAGGAGAGAAGGGGAATCAAGCGGGGGAGACCTTGCGCTATCTGTCCTGTCAGCTCATCTGACGGGACAGCGCCCCGGTCAAATGAGCGGCTGTTTCTTGGATTTCTTGGCAACGGACAGGCATGCGCTGGCCGGGGCGTGAAGGCCCGGGGCAGTTGGCATGTAGTCGTTGCTCAAGATCATGGTGGTTTTGTGCTTAAGGAAATGTATCCGGATGATGCGCAAGGTCCGGGCGCTTAGTCAACACCCGAGCGCAGGCGCATGCCGGGAGATGTTCAGCGCCCTTGAGATCGAGCGCCGCCCGCGCGGCGCATCGCTGGCAAGTCGGACCGCCGAACCGCAGCTCCCACACTTGTTGCAACGTGCCTATGTCTGTCAGGCCATGGTTGACCGCCTTGTTCGTACGACGCGATACCGCGCCGAGCCCAACTGCATCCACGCGGTACATCGCCGAACATCCAAAGGCTGGCAACGGAGATCTCACAGGCCATGGTGCGTTGCAACAAATGTGGGAGCTGGCTTGCCAGCGATGCGCCGCGCGGGCGGCGCTCGGTCTGGAGAACGCTGAAGATCTCCCGGCATGCGCTCAGTGGCCATAACGCGGTCCATCGCAGGCAAGCCACGCTCCTGATCACGTCCTCAGATGAAACATTCCAGCCCAGCCCGTGTCCTGCGCGCAAATATTTGATAGCCTCCTATCATTTCGGAGGATTCCCATGACAACCAACGCCCAGTCAAAGCTCGCAGCACGCTACGGCGCGCACGACATCGCCCCGCTCGATGCCTGGAACGAAACCCTCGACCAGTTGCTTGATCACCGCAGTGTCCGCTCCTTCACTGATCAACCTCTGCCTGAAGGCACCATCGAGACATTGGTCGCCGCGGCGCAGTCCGCCTCCACGTCATCCAACCTCCAGGTCTGGAGCGTTGTGGCGGTGCAGGATGCCGGCCGCAAAAAGCGTCTGTCAGAACTCGCCGGCAACCAGGCCTATATTCACCAGGCGCCGCTGTTCCTGGTCTGGCTTGCAGACCTGTCCCGTGTATCGCGTATCGCGGACCAGCAAGGGGTAGAACTGGAGGCATTGCCGTACCTGGAAAGCCTGCTGTTGGGCACCATCGACGCAGCGCTGGCTGCGCAGAACGCCGTCGTGGCCCTGGAGTCGCTTGGGCTCGGAAGCGTCTATATCGGCGGCATCCGCAATGACATCGAAGGCGTCGCCAGGGAGCTGGGGCTGCCTGCCCAGGTTTATCCGGTGTTCGGCCTTTGCGTGGGCTATCCCTCCACTGAGCGCCCGGCCAAGGTAAAGCCGCGCTTGCCACAGCAGGCGGTGCTGCATCACGAAACCTATACGACCGCCGGCGAGGAACAGGTGCTCTCGGAATACGATGCGCGCCTGGGGCCTTCTATCAACGCGAGGGCATGAAGGCGTCGGGCTGGTCGGAGCAGGTGGTCAGCAGGCTGCGCAATGTTTCGAGCCTGCACGGGCGTGAAGCGCTTCTGGGTGAGCTGGCGCGGATGGGGTTCGGGCTGCGCTAGCGAGAACGTGTTGGGATTATCGGCGGCTGCCCGGCTTTCATGGTATTTGCCGGGCAACCGCGTCGGAGGCATATCTGAAAACGGTCATCACCCTCAGGGTTCGGGGAACGGCAAAGGTGCGGTCGTAGGGCGCCGCACGGCGAACACGTTAAGGGTCATGGCCACCAGGGCGTAGTACCCGAAAATCGCCACCAGCTCGACTACCGCGGGCTCGCCGAACGCATTCACCGCTTCCTGGTAGCGTTCATCACTGACGCGACGCGTACGGTAGAGCTCTTCGCCCAGGTGGTAGACGATGGCCTCGTCTTTCTGGACGAAAGCCGGCGTACGCTGTGCTCGCAGGGCATCGATGACGTCGTCGCTCAGCCCGCTGCCGCGCGCAATGGGCTCATGAATCTGCCACTCGGCCTGGGACTGCCACCACGCTGCGGTGAGCAGAATCGCCAGCTCGCTCAAACGCAGGTCCAGCCGGGTGTGGTACCTGCAGAAGGCCCCAAGGCGTTGTGCATGATCAGCCAGTGCTGGGCTATGGATCCAGGCGAGGAAGGGACCATCCAGGTTTCCCCGTGGCCCCTGGAGGATCTCACTTAGCACCTTGCGCTGATCCGGGCTCATCTCGTCTTCATGGAGTGAGGTCAATCGGGATTGAATGTTCATAAGCGCTTTCTCAAACTCCTGCGATTGCGCTGTCTATAGCCAGTGCGAGCTTATCCACGATTTCGTCGATATGACGTGAATCGATGATGTAGGGCGGTGCCAGCAGAATGTGATCCCCTCGTTGTCCATCTATGGTTCCGCCCATGGGGTAGCACATCAGGCCCTGTGCCATGGCGGCTTTCTTTACCCGCGCATGCAGTTTGATCGAGGGATCGAAAGGCGTTTTCGTGGTGCGCTCATTGACCAGTTCAATACCGCGAAATAGCCCGCGTCCTCGCACGTCACCCACATGAGGATGCTCGCTGAAGCGCTCGGCCAGGCGGGCTTGCAGGGTGTCCCCCAGCGTGACGACCTGGTTCAGAAGCCCGCGTTTCTCGATGGTTTTCTGCACCGCCAGGGCAGCGGCACAGGCGGTGGCGTGGCCTATGTAGGTGTGGCCGTGCTGGAAGAAGCCTGAACCGTTGGCGATAGCGTCACGGATCTTCGCGCTGACCAGGGTGGCACCAATCGGCTGGTAGCCGGCGCCCAGCCCTTTGGCGATGGTGATCAGGTCGGCCGTGATGCCTTCCTGTTCGGCCGCGAACAGCGAGCCGGTGCGGCCCATGCCACACATGACTTCGTCGAGAATCAGCAGCACGCCGTGGCGATCGCAGATGTCACGGACCCGTTTGAAATAGCCCGCTGCAGCCGGAACGGCACCCAGGGTCGCGCCGACCACAGGCTCGGCGATGAACGCCATGACGTTTTCCGGGCCCAGGCGGTGGATTTCCGCTTCCAGCTCCTCGCCCAGTCGCTGGACATACTGCTCGACGGTCTCGCCGGAGGCCTGGTCACGGTAGGCATAGCTCGGGCTGACGTGGCTGACGTCGATCAGCAGTGGCTCGAACTGCCGGCGTCGCCATTCGTTACCACCCGCCGCCAGGGCGCCCAGCGTGTTGCCGTGGTAGCTCTGGCGGCGCGCAATGACATGCTTGCGACCGGGCTGGCCAATTTCAACGAAGTACTGCCTGGCCAACTTGAGCGCAGTTTCCACCGCTTCCGAACCGCCCGACACGAAATAGACCGACTCCAGGCCTTTCGGGGCGCGGGCGACGAGAAAATCCGCCAGCTCTTCCATGACCTCGGTGGTGAAGAAGGAGCTGTGGGCGTAGGCCAGTTGGCCAACCTGCCGACGTACCGCCTCGATGACCTCGGGGTCGCTGTGGCCAAGGCAGGACACCGCTGCGCCGCCACTGGCATCCAGATAGCTTTTCCCGGTGCTGTCGATCAGATAGGGCCCGTCGCCTGCTACGGCTGTGGGGTAGGTATGGTTGAAGCTTCGATGCAACACGTGGCTCATGATCACCTCCGGGGTTTGTGCAAATATTACTTGCATATAAATAATAAGCAACGGATATTTGCATCACGCCATCGGAAGCGCCGCTCGCACCGCGCGGTTTGGCGCGCACAACCGGCATGGAACTGCCGCCAATAACAATCAGGGGCCTGCCCCAAATCTTGCTACTGCCGCTTTCCCTCGGGCCGACAACGGCAACCGAGCCTCACCCCTAAAGAGGAAAGACGATGAAAAAATTTCTTAAGGTATCGCTTGCAGCTGTTGCTCTTGCCATTTCAGGCACTTCCATGGCCGCCGGAAAAGAGCTGCTGATCGCAACAGACACGGCGTTCGTGCCTTTCGAGTTCAAGCAGGGCAATGAGTATGTGGGCTTCGATATCGATCTGTGGGCGGCAATCGCCAAGGAGCTGGGGGTGACCTACAAGCTCAAGCCGATGGACTTCAACGGCATCATTCCTGCGCTGCAAACCCATAACGTGGACGCGGCGCTAGCGGGTATCACGATCAAGGAAGAGCGCAAGCAGGCCATCGATTTCTCCGACGGCTACTACGACAGCGGCTTCCTGCTGATGGTCAAGAGCGACAACGACAGCATCAAGGGTGAGGCAGACATTGCCGGTAAAAGCCTGGCGGTGAAAAGCGGCACGTCGGCAGCCGACTATGCCAAGGCAAACCTCAAGGCCAAGGATCTGCGCCAGTTCCCCAACATCGATAACGCCTACCTGGAGCTGCGCACCGGGCGCGTCGATGCCGCCATGCACGACACGCCGAACGTGCTGTATTACATCAAGACCGCCGGCGAAGGCCAGGTCAAGGCCGTGGGCGCACAGATGATGGCCCAGCAATACGGTATCGGCTTCCCCAAAGGCAGCGAATTGCGTGAGCCGGTCAACGCGGCCCTGAAGAAGCTTCGGGAGGATGGCACCTACGCCAAGATCTATGAGAAGTGGTTTGGCACTCAGCCACAGTAAACCCTCCCCAGTTTTCTAAGAGTTCACCGTTATGCAATTTCAATGGAGCGCTATCTGGGATGCGCTCCCGGTTCTGCTGGACGGCGCCAAACTCACGCTCTGGATCTCGATCCTGGGCCTGATCGGCGGCGCAATCATCGGCGTGATCGCGGGCTTTGCCCGCGCTTACGGCGGTTTCTTCAGCAGCCGGGTAGCGCTGGTATTCATCGAGCTGATTCGTGGCACGCCCATCATGGTGCAGGTGATGTTCATCTACTTCGCCTTGCCCCTGATGATTCCGGTGCGCATCGATCCGTTCGGGGCCGCCGTGTTCACCATCATGATCAACTCGGGCGCCTACATCGGCGAGATCACCCGGGGAGCCGTACTGTCGATCAACAACGGCTTCCGTGAAGCCGGGCTGGCGCTGGGACTCTCGCGCCGCGACACCCTGCGCTATGTGATCACGCCCCTGGCGTTTCGCCGGATGATTCCGGCGCTGGGCAACCAGTGGATCGTCAGTATCAAGGATACGTCGTTGTTCATCGTCATCGGCGTGGCCGAACTGACCCGCCAGGGCCAGGAAGTGATCGCCGGCAATTTCCGTGCGATGGAGGTCTGGTCTGCCGTGGCCGTGATCTACCTGATCATTACCCTGGTGCTCAGCTACATCCTGCGCCGTATGGAAGCGAGGTTGAAAATCCTGTGATCGAATTCAAGAACGTTTCCAAGCACTTCGGCAGCACCCAGGTGCTGCACAACATCGACCTGAGCATTGCCGCCGGTGAGGTCGTGGTCATCATCGGGCCCTCGGGCTCCGGCAAATCCACCTTGCTGCGCTGCATCAACAAGCTGGAAGAAGTCACCGAAGGCGAGCTGATCGTCGACGGCTTGAAGGTCAATGACCCCAAGGTCGACGAGCGCCTCATTCGCCAGGAAGCCGGCATGGTGTTCCAGCAGTTTCATCTGTTCCCGCAGATGACGGCCCTGGAAAACGTGGCCTTCGGGCCGATCCGGGTGCGCGGGGCAAGCAAGGCCGAAGCCCATGCACTCGGTCGTGAACTGCTGGCCAAGGTCGGCCTGGCCGAACGCGCCGAGCATTATCCGTCGCAACTGTCCGGTGGCCAGCAACAACGGGTCGCCATCGCCCGGGCGCTGGCGGTCAAGCCCAAGATGATGCTGTTCGACGAACCTACTTCTGCGCTGGATCCGGAACTGCGTCATGAAGTGCTGACCGTGATGAAGGCGCTGGCGGAGGAGGGCATGACCATGGTCATCGTCACCCACGAAGTGGACTTCGCACGCAAGGTCGCCAGCCGCCTGATCTTCATCGACAAGGGGCGCATCGCCGAAGATGGCAAGCCACAAGAGCTGATCGCCAATCCACCCAGCCCGCGCTTGCGCGAATTTCTCCAGCACGTTTCATAAGGGGCAACGCGATGCTCGCTCAACTTCACATCGCCGCAAACGCGTTCGAAACAGGACGGCGCCTGGGCGAATTCGGTCGTCGATCGGTACACGAAAAACTGCGCACATTGCCGCTCTGGCAGCACCTCGCATCACTGGCCGACACGGCCAAGGCGCAGCAAATGAAAACGCTGGTGCGTGAACGGTATCCACGTTACTGGCAGGAGATCGAAGGCCTCGCCGCCGGGCTCGAGTTGCCCGTCGACGAAGTCTTCATGTGGAACTGCCGGGGTGATTTTCCAGGGCTGGGCAGTGTGGATGGCTGCACCACGGTGTTCGGTCAGGCAGAGCAGGGGACGCTGATCGCCCACAACGAAGACGGGTTGCCGCAATTGCGCGGCGATTGCGCGATTGTCCACGCCAGGCCGGAGGAAGGTGCGGCCTTCGTCAGCTTCGTCTATCCCGGCTCGATCCCGGGCCATACCTTTGCGGTCAACGAGTTCGGCGTCGTTGCAACGGTCAATAACATCCGTCCAACGGAAATCCCGGCCGGCGTGCCGCGGATGATTCTGGGCCGCGCATCGCTGGATGCCCGAACGCTGGATGAGGCAATCGCGGCGGTGTCCCAAACGCCTCGCGCCGGGGCGTTCCACCACGCCTTCGGGCAGGCGGGCAGCGCTCGTGTCGTCAGCGTCGAAGCCACCTCGGATGGCGTTGCCGTTCGTGAGGTCGGAGCAGCGGCTGGGCACTCGAACCATCTGGTTGATTCGTCGTTTGCCGATTTCAAGCAGATCGTGACCGGTAGTTCCGGAGCGCGCCAGCTGCGCGTCGATCACCTGCTGGCCGGCTCCAGGCCCAAGCTCGATCCGACGCTCGCCCTGCGGATCCTGCGCGACGAGGAGGAGGGCACAACGTTGCCAGTCTACCGCTGTGCGCAAGATGATCCCGATGACGAAAACACCCTGGCCACGGCGATCTTCACGCTGACGTCCAGCGCTGTAGAATGGCGGGTTTATGCGCGCCGAGCGACAGATCACCCTGACGCCCAAGGCGACGTTGTGTTAGTCCAATAGCGGATAGCGCCGATGACGCAGTTCAATGAATCCCTCCCAGAAACAGTGGCTGAGCTGAAGCAGCTGCTGGCTGCCATCGATAGGCAGGAAGTGGATATCGCTCTAGGCGGCAGCTCGACGCGGGTGCTGACCCAGATGATCGAATCGCCGCAACACGCGGCGGTGTCTTCTATCACGGAGCTGGCCGCGCAGTTCGGCGTCAACGCCTCGACGCTATCCAGGCTCGCCAGGCGTCTTGGGTATTCGGGGTTCAGCAAACTGCAGGACGTCTTCCGCCGGGAGCTGACAGAGGGCAAGAGCTTCTACAGCGACCAGGCGTCACGCCTGGTGGTCAATACCGAAGGCGCTGGGGCGATTAGCCAGCTGGCGCGACTGGGCCGCCAGGAAAGCGCCAACATCGCCAGTATGGTCGAGCAGATCGACCCGGCCGCGTTCGACGAGGTCGTGGGCCTGCTTTGCAGCGCCAGGCGCGTGCGCATCCATGGCATGAGGCAATTCAACTCGCTGGCGCTGTTCATGTCCTACGGGCTTGGGATGCTTCGGCCTGATGTCAGCGCACTGGACTCCAGTCGACAAGGCGTTGCCGATGCGCTTGCCCAGCTGGATGCCGGCGACATGCTGGTCGTCGCCAGCTGCTTCCCGTACACCCCGAGCGTGCTGGCGACCGCCGAGGTGGCCACACGGCACGGGATAAAGGTGGTGGCCTTGACGGACTCCGCCAGTTCGCCCTTGGCCAAGACCGCGCTGCACAGCTTCTACGTCCCCAACCACAGCCTGTTCTACAGCAACAGCATGTGCGCGTTCATGCTCCTGGCGCAGGGACTGCTCAGTGCGGTCGCCGGCTCCCTGGGCGAGGCCGCGGTCGCAGCGCTCAAGTATCGTGAAGAGCTGATCTCCGAGTTGAATGCTTCGCTGTAGAGCTTGAGGCGTAGTAGTGCGTCCTCCTCAGCGTTCACGTTCGAAGAGGCGGTCCAGGGAATAACGACCGCCGCCGCGAAAGACGATGTAGAGGAAGAGAACCAGCATCAAGACCGGATACTCGATGCCACGATCGATCCAGGGCCAGTTGGGGCCGAGAATGTAGGCGATGGCGGCCATTTGAACCGCCATGGCCGCCGCCAGTGCGCGGGTGCCGAGGCCCAGGGCCAGCAGTACACCACCGACGCCTTCGAGCAGCGCTACCAACAGGGCGAAGACCTCAGGAAACGGCAGGTGCAGCACCGTCTCGATCAGCCGGATGGAGGCGGCCATGGGGTCGGCCATGGAACCATGGGACGTGCGCAGCAGCTTGGGTAAACCATGGCTCAGCATGACAATGCCCAGGCAGGCGCGAAGCGACGCATAGGCCAGTGGTTCGCCACGCTGATAGAACCCGGCCAGAGCGGGTAACAGCAATTTGGGCGAGGCATCGACGTTGCGGACGAAGGGGTTCATGGGGGCGGTTCCTTGGCGAGTGGTCTTAGCTGGGGTGATTGGGTGGTCCCGCTGGCCAGATGGCCTGAAGTGCCGGGGAAGCCATTCTGTTTGGTCGTCTGGGCTGGATAAATCCTGTCAATCTGGTAAGACTGTTCAGTCATTCAAAACAATTGACACTGCCATGGACAAGCTGGACACCTTGCACCTGTTCATCCGCATCATCGAACAGGGCAGTTTCACCCGAGCCGCCAACGCCCTGAACATACCCCGCGCCACGGCAACCCTGGCGATCAAGGAACTGGAAGCGCGCCTGGATGCCCGGCTGCTCGAACGCACCACCCGGCAAGTTCGCCCCACACTCGACGGCCAGGCCTTCTACGACCGGTGCAAGCGCATCCTGGGCGATCTGGAAGACGCTGAATCTGCGCTCAGCACATCGGCGGCCAACCCGCGAGGGATGCTGCGTCTGGACCTGCACGGCGCCCATGCGTCGCAGATCATCCTGCCGCATATCCAGGATTTCCACCGGCGTTACCCGCAGATCAAGCTGGCGATCAGCTGCGGGGATCGACTGGTAGACCTGGTGAGTGAAGGGATCGACTGCGTGGTACGTGCCGGTAATCCGCGCGACTCCTCGCTGGTGGTCAAGCGCCTGGCCTTGATGCCGGAGGTTGTCTGCGCCAGCCCGTCCTATCTGGAGCGCCATGGCATACCTGTTTCTCCTGAAGCGATCACGGAACATCAGGCGGTAGGTTTTTTCGCCAGCAACCACGACATCCGCTATCCGTTCAGTTTCCTGGTTGACGGACAGGTGCAGGACTACCAACCGGGGGCTGGATCTCCGTCAACGACGCGGAGCTCTACCGCACCTGCGCCCTGAATGGCTGCGGGCTGATTCAAGTGTCGCGCTTCCGCGTCGAGGAATACCTGGCCTCCGGACAACTGGTGAAAGTATTGGCGGACTGGCCAAGCCCTGGGCTGCCCGTTTCGGTGCTTTATCCCTATCACCGACAGTTGTCGCCGCGGGTGAAGGTGTTTGTGGAGTGGGTGTCGGCGCTCTATGTCGAGCGTTTTGGGCCGCTGGGTTGAGGGGGCGGGTCGATTGCTTATAGATGAGTGGGAGAGGGTGGGCCACGAGAAGTTGTTGAGCCGTTTGGTCTAGAGGGACAAAGTCACCACTATTTAACCAGTCTTCTGGTGAGGAATTCCACTGCGTAGCTGACTATCTATCTGGAGGTAATGTGAGCAATAGAAGAAAGAGCTTAGCTACAAGCTTAATGAGCGAGCATAGTGTCGAGTACTGCTTGGTTCCTCGAATGCTCACCATCTTGAAACAGGACTACCAAGATGTGACACCAATTTTCCCTGCAATGATGAGGGAGTTTAGTAAGAAATCATATGAGCATCAAAATGCTAGCTTTCGCGTATTGGCGCTTTTCCCTCGCCGCCCAAAAATAACAAATCATGATCACTCGGGGATTTATGTAACGATAAGTCAAGAGCTTCATGACTTTGAAGCATTTATGAGGGGTGTCGGGGTAATTACAATCGCTGGCTGTCCGATGGTAAGGACAATATGGGGCCTGTCTGCCTGCCCGAAAATATCTTGGCTGGATATAGCGCATGGCTCCCTGGGTGAGTATCTAAATAGAGTTGATTGTGATGATGTTTCAGGGGCTTTGTTGTCAGAGCAGGATATATTGATACGTTTATCAAGGGCACCGTTTTTTTCGTTAGATCGTTTGGGTGAAACCGTACGCATATACAGAGAGATCAATAAGAGCGCATTCATATATGGCCCTAAATACAAGCCGGTTTTTTTCTTGATCAGGTAAATGGTGTTCACTGATTTGATCTTGTCGCCTGTGAGGCTGATAGAAGCTGACCTTACAGCCCAAGTCGGGATCTCATCTGACTCCCATCGCAACTCAATGACATTGTCGATATGTGCGAATGCCACCTCATATTTGCCTGGGTGGTAGAGCTCTGACTAGCGCATGGGATGTACCGGGTGGCGCACTAAGAGAGATACTAGATGCAGGTTCGTCGAATGACGGCAATTGACGCCAAGGTGTTGGGCCAGCGATCAGCAAGCTTGCATTTCACCAGCACGTCACTGGGCTATAAATAGCAATGAATGCTGGAGAGTCGTGGAGCTCAGGCCTGAGGAAGGTTTGGAGGTGTTTTGTCCAGCAGCAAGAATGATCGGGCGAATCGTGGGGCCCTGACGATGCCGGCGTTGAAACGCTTCTGTCCAGTCGAGGCGTACCAGCAATGGCTCGACCCACGATCCGGTGTTTCGCGTTATCGATCGCTGGGAGAAATTGGCTCAACCACCCTCAACCCAGTTGCAAGACCTTGCTGGACGCTTCAGGAGGATGGCATATCGCTATCGCCTTGCCTACAATCCCAGACTTGCCTCTCATCGCAATGGATCCGCGTAGTCGACGGTTCGATCGCCTCGGAAAAATGGATTTAGCTCATGTGGCACGATAACGAAACCACGACGGACTACCTGAATTTTGGGGTGGTCGCAGATGCGTGCGCGAGTCTTTTGAAACAGAGTGCGGGCGAGCCCATCTCGATTGGTGTGTCAGGCGGCTGGGGGGCTGGCAAATCCTCTCTAGTCAAGATGATCGCCTCACGCTTGGCCGACCTGCCTGACGCTAGCCCAACTCACACTAGTGCTGGCCAAGCGGGAGCTGTTGATACCCCTCCGAACACCCGCTACGTTGTTATCACGTTCAACCCTTGGCTTTACCAAGATTTTGAGAGCGCTCGCAGCGCCTTGCTGCAAATCGTCGGCGATGAAGTACTCAAGCTAGCCAAAGGTGATCAGACCCTGTGGAGCAAAGCTGTCGACCTGATGCGCAGGATCAATTTGCTCAAGCTGGTACAGGTCAGCTCTGAGGCCGCGCTGACGATCAAAACCGGGTTGCCCATAGGCTCAGTGGGTAAGGCGGTTGTGAAGGCCATGGGCTTTTTCAAATCCGCAACAGCGAACGCTGGAGATGACGAGACCGCTGGCGCAAAGGATGCTAACGGTGAGAGTGGCGATGACGAAGGAACTGCAGATTACTTTGGTCTCAAATCACTCGGCATCTTGAATCCGGCCAATCCCATGTCTCTTCCGAACGAGATTCAGGCGTTTCGCGATTCGCTGGAGCAACTGCTCGGTGAGCTTGGAGTGACCTTGGTGGTGTTCGTCGATGACCTGGACAGATGCCTGCCTGAAACGGCCATCTCCACCCTGGAGTCGATCCGGCTTTTGCTGTTCCTCAAGCGTACGGCATTCGTGATCGCTGCCGACAACGACTTCATTCGCGGGGCAGTCAAGAAGCACTTCGAGGGAACCGATATCAATGACGATATCGCGACCAACTACTTTGACAAGCTCATTCAGGTACCCCTGCACGTCCCTCGTCTGGGCGTGAACGAAGCCAAAGCCTACCTGGTGTTGCTCCTACTTGAGCGCGAGGCCAGGGCAGGCACGTTTGCGCACGCCAAGTTTGAGGATGCCAAACAGCTCATTCCCAAAAGGCTGAGTCAAAGCTGGCAGGGGGAGACGATCACCACCGAGTTCTTGTTCGAGCTTGTCGATGGTGATCTCAAGCTTCAGGAGCTCATGCAGCTTGCCGAAGGGCTGGCGCCGCTGATGTTCAATTCCACCGCCATCAGCGCCAATCCTCGACTGATGAAACGCTTTCTGAACACGGTGTTCCTGCGTCAGTCACTGGCAGCACCCCAAGGGATCACGTTGGATGTCCCCGCGTTGGCCAAGTGGCATCTGCTTGAGCGCTGCAATGAAGACCTTGCCAAAACGCTGTCCTCCCTGGTGACTTCGGACAAAGACGGCGAAGTCGCCATTCTCCTGGAAGCTGAATCACTTGCTGCCATCGATGGAGAACTGCCCGAAAACTTCCCGGATGATTTTTTTGTCAGGGAGTGGCTGCAGTTAGCCCCGGCGTTGGGAGACAGAGACTTGCGCCCATTGCTTCATCTCAGTCGCGACTCAGCAACCCGAGACTTCGGCGATGACAGCATGACACCTGCCTCGCGACAGCTTCGGGACATGCTGAAAAAAGCCTCGGGCGGTAACGATCCTCTGACCAAGGCCATCCGTGCCTTGGATTCCAACCAGGCTGAGCTCGCAATGGTCAAGGCGTGGCAGGGCACCGCCACCTCTCGCACCTGGAAAGGCAAGACCGAGACAGTGATGCTGATTGAACCCTGCAAGGTGCATCCATCCTTGGGTAAGCGCGCCGCTGTTTTACTCGCCCAAGCGCCAGCGATGTTGGTGGGGCCGGGGATTATTCCGCCGCTTGCCAACCAACCTTGGGCAACAGAGGTTCTCAAGTCCTGGAAGGACAACTCGGATATCGCGAACAACACCAAGAAAGCAATTGAACTGGCGCTAAGGAAAGCTAGCTGATGGGCACCTCAACCTCGAGCAGTGGTGGTAAAGCAGGCTCACCCTTCGATCCAGAATGGCTGGATCAAGGGGAGGGCGGCGCAGCGGGAGCAGGCACTGGTGACGGTGCAACCGATGCCGATGGCACCGACGGTACGCCTGATGGACAAGACGGTAATGCCGAGACTGGCCAGGAATGCGATGTAGCTCCCGATCGTCGGTTCATGCCGGCTCGGGCCAAGCTTGGCAAGTACCTCGCTGGTGGCGGTAGGGATGCACTCCGTGGCGCCGCCAGCAGCATGATCAACAAGGGGATGGGCGGTTCGGCTCGAGCGGCGCGGACAATGCGCGGGGCCGCACAGGGGGCTGGCCGCTTGGGCGAGTTCCTCGGCGCGGTTCGGGATGGCAGTACACAGCAAGCCATTGACTGGCTGCAGCGGGTACGCGGGCAGAATCTCTCGGCTGAAGACTTGGTACTTGAGCTCATCAAGGAAGTCATGCCTGACTCCGGGAGCATTGATGATGAGTCGCTGCGCAACGCTGGGTCGGACGCGATGGCCCTGTTGTACCAGAAAGATCCAGATGTCGACGTCTTCACCCTGACCGATGAGCAAATCAACTCGGTCATCGGCTTCACGATCGGTAACGCCGTCTGCAACCGGCTCGATGAGCAGTTGGGCCAGACGTACGAAAAACTGAAGTATTCGCCGGTTCAGGTGCAAGAGCTTCGGAACGATGTTCAGGAATGGGTGCATGGTGAGGTAGAACGGATCATGGAAGGACTAGCAGGACAGCAATTGGATTGCCAGACGCTGGCGCAAACCGTTCTCCAGAGCGCCCTGGAGGTCTTTGCAGAATGATCAAAGTAATTTGTGCCCGCGCAGACCAGATACCCGTAAACCTCCAACCGGGTGAACGTGCCTTTTCGTACTTCAAGTCCGCCAGGCGTGAAGGCGTTGGCACCATTGCTAAGGGCTGGCATGGCGCCCTCAAACACAAGGGTTTCCGACCTAGCCCAGCGACTTGGGACTTCGTTCAGTTCTGCCTTGCGGTGTGTGCAACTGATCTGTGCGGCATGCGCAAGACCAGCGCAGATGGCTGGACGCGGACGATTGAGCTCAGTGTCGGCCTTCATGAACCACTGCGATGGGAACCCTACAAAGCCGAGCTGGAACAGCTGCTCAAGGTGCTGACCGGGGATTACTGGACGCTGATCTTCACCGGCGCGGGCATGCCACCACCTGAGGGGAACTTCGTTGCCAAGCCTCAGGACTGCGTGTCGTTGCTATCGGGAGGCCTGGACAGCTTGATCGGAGGGCTCGACCTGGTCGCACAAGGGCGTCGCCCTCTGTTTGTCTCGCAGCTGGCTCACGAGGACTCGCAGCGCCAGCGCGACTACGCCCAACTAATGGGAGGCGACGGGGCTCACTATCAGTGGAGCCACGGCATCAGCTTCAAGGGCCCCAAAGAGCCTTCGACGCGCGCCCGGTCGTTGGCGTTCTATGCGTTTGCCGTACTGGCGGCATCGCAATTGGCAGATCCTCGGCCCACCTTGTTCATTCCTGAGAACGGGTTCATCTGCGTGAATCCGCCGCTTGTTCCCGGGCGTGTATCGAGCTTGAGCACCCGTACGACGCACCCCTTGTTCATCAGCAAGCTGCAACAGGTGCTGGACGGTGTCGGCATACACGTACAACTGGAATTACCCTACCGGTTCAAGACCAAGGGAGAGATGATGAATGACTGCCGTGACCCGGTGCGTCTACAGCAGCTAGCTTGGCAAACGACCAGTTGTGGGCGCTTCCGAACCTACAATCGCAGGCACTGCGGGCGCTGTGTGCCCTGCATGATTCGTCGCGCTGCATTCACGGCTTGGAGGGGAGGGAATGACACCACCGATTATGTCTACAGAAGCCTGGTGGGAAGCGACAAGTCCAGCGGCCCTGATGATCCAATGGCAGTTGCATTGGCCATTTTGACTACAAGGTCGAAGGGAATCGACAGATTCCTGGGCGCTTCGCTCGCGTTTGCCCCTGTAGGTGAGCGTGCGCAGTATCGCTCAGTGCTTTCGAATGGTATTCAAGAGCTTGAAGCATTGTTAATTGGAGACGGCGTACTTTGATGGATTTTCACTGCCACCTCGACCTCTATCCAAATGCCCGCGACGTTTATGCGCAGGTACTGGGCAAGAACGAGTTCACGTGGCTTGTCACCACCAGTCCACGTGCATTTACCGCCACGAGTAAAGTGCTGGGTGGCAGCGACAAGGTGCTGATCACCCCCGGATTGCATCCGGAGATTGTCGGCGCCCGCCACGCTGAGCTAGACATGCTGCTCGAGCAGATCAAGCAGGTGAGGGCAGTTGGCGAGGTCGGCCTGGATGGTTCCAAGCGCTTCATGGCCAGCTACGAAGTACAGCGCAAAGTGTTCGCTGCCGTCGTGACGCAGTGCGCGGCCTTAGGTGGTCGCGTGTTGAGCATCCACTCGCGCCAGGCCGTAAAGGATGTACTGGCAGTACTGAACGATCACCCTGGCTACGGCACGGCAGTACTGCACTGGTTTACAGGATCCGCCTCGGAGCTCAAGGCTGCGGTAGCACAAGGCTGCTGGTTCAGTATTGGCCCAGCTGCCTTCAACTCGGCAGCGGGCCAGGCCTTGGCCAAGAAGCTTCCGCATGATCGGGTCGTTCCAGAAAGCGACGGCCCATTTGCGCAGGTAAACGGCGCCAGTGTCATGCCATGGAGTGCAGACCAAACTGCTCAGTTGTTAGGGGACGCATGGGACGTTACGCGCACTGAGGCCATGCATATCCTGGAGTCGAACTCCCGACGGCTCCTTGAGCTCATGCGAGCCTAAAGCCGATACGAAGCGGCCTACACTGATTCCATTTGACTATTACGCCGAGAACTTTTCCAGTTAATAATTTTGGGCGCGAGATTACTAAAATACCTAACCCTTGAATCGGATAGTTGGGAATTGAAATTCACTACCGCGTTTACGAGCAACATGATAAAGCTGCACATGAAACGCTATCGCGCAAAGCTGCGCGGAGGAGAACCCCGCCAGCTTGTTTGCCAACAGCACACTATTGATGTCGCCGTCGCGTCCAGTGAGATCCTCGACCCCTACGATAATTTTGCTTTTCATTTCTGGAAGAGAGCTCGGCAACCGATATCTTCCATGTGAAGGCATCTGAGCGTCAGCGATCATTTGCCACTCTACGGGATAGAGATCGGGGGTGTGCTCATCGAGTAGCGAGGCGCACAGTGTAAACACTGAAGAAATGGTGTGCCGGAAAGTGTCGTCAGAGCCGGTGGCCAGATCATTAGGGTCTTTCCTGTCCACCAGCGCAAATAGCAGCTGATGAATGGGCTGAGCATTAGCGAAGAGGCGTAGCCATCCGTAAGCACAAAGGCGATAGACACGGCGACTGGCTTCTTGAGCGGTCACAGATAACCGGCAAAGAAATAGGCGACCTGTCGTAGAGGAGCATGAGCGAGACTGAATCGTAGAAGGCAAAGAATTTTTCTCCGCGTGGTGGTGGCCTGTAGATCCGAAGCAGCGAGTCATTCCTCAGGCTGGGCGGGCCGGCTCAGAGTCTCGGCAAGCGAGACTAGGCTGTGACGTCATCGTTCGCGTGGGTAGAGGTTCCAATTGGAGTACCGTTTTCCATTTGGAATCTGTAGGGCACGAAATTTGGAATTTTTACTTGGGAGAACTACTTAAGGCTCTGATGAGCATTCATTGCATGGCAGTTAATTTAACATAATATACATTATGCGAATCTATATGCTTTCCAATCAGCCCACACCTGCACTACATTCCAAAACCCGGGTATACGGATTTAATGGTTGATGGGGCACCTTTACCCCACCAACCTGATACCATTATCAGATGGTTGATAGATCGACTCCGTAGTTGAGTTCCTCTGCGAAGTCCGGCAGTCCGTAACCGATGGTTTTCTTGTAGAAAGGAGAGACCTTCGCAGTCGGTGCCTTCTTCTTGTGCTTCGTGGTGTAGAGCATTCGTGCCCGCATCACCTCGAAGGAGTAACCGCGCCCTTCACGGTTCTTGTCCTTGGCCAGTCGGTTGATGGACTCCGTGTAAGCGTTGGTGACGGGCATGTCCGTCTCGAAGTAGGTCATGGTCTCTTCGCGCCAGTTTCCCACTGCCCTGACCAGATCGCTCCAGACTTCCTTTTGGCCCTTCGGGATGGTGGCTATCCACTCGTCCAGGGCGGCTTCTGCCTGGAGCCGTGTGGTGGCGTCCCAGATGCCGTAGAAGCGCTCCTTGTGCTCGTAGGCGGCCAGCAGTTGCGGGAACGCGCCTGTCCAGGTCTCCATGATGAGGCGCTCCCGGTCTGAGACTTCGTGAGCGCGTTTCAGCAGGATTTTCCGGTCTCCCTTGAGAGTCCGGCTCTGGGACGGTTTCAGCTCCTTTCTGAGGCCCTTGCGCACTCTCTCTAGGGCATCGTTGGCCATGCGCACCACATGGAACTTATCGACCACGATACGGGCCTGGGGCAGCACAGCCTTGACCGCTGCCCGGTAGGGGTTCCACATGTCCATGCTGACGATCTCGACCTTCTGCCGGTCTTTCAGCTTCATCAGGTAGTTGGTCACCACGTCCTGGCGGCGGGTGGCCAGCAGGTCGAGCAGGGTTCGCTCCTCAATGTTGGTCAGAATGCAGCGGTAGCGCTTGTTCAGGTATAGCTCGTCAATGCCCAGGATGCGGGGCGTCTCGAAGCGGTGCCAGCGCCCCAGGAACTCGGCGCGGGCGTTGAAGATGTCGCGCACCGTCTTCTCGTCCAGGCCGGTCTGTGCCGCCACAAAGGTGTAGGGGTGGTTGAAGGATTCCTTCTCCACGTACTCATGCAGCCGCAGTGTCATACGGAATCCGTCCACCATCTCCGGTAGCTGGGGCCTGAATGTTGTCTTGCAGGCCCGGCAGGTGTATCGGCGGCGGACCACCCAGAGAGTGACCCGCTTGCCGTGGATGGGCAGATCACGATAGGGAACGTCACGCTTGCCGAACCGCACGAACTCACCCTGCACGCCGCACCCCTCGCAGGCTACTGGTGTAGGTGCTTCAAGCCGAAAATGTATGTCTTCATTCTGCTCATCAGAATCCACCAACTGGTACCCAGGAAGGCTTAACGAATTAATCATCTCCCGCCTTGATCAGAAAAACAGGTAGGTGGCGTAACCGGCAATCATCGCCATAGCAAAAATGACTGCTAAAAACGCCGCTAAAAGCTTCAGCGTGAACAAAGAGCGCAACAGAATGAGCTCAGTCAGGCTGGCTCCGGCACTGCCGATGATCAACGCTAGCACCGTCCCGGCACCCACGCCTTTGGCCATCAGAGCCGCTGCCAGAGGTATGACGGCTTCAGCGCGAATATACAACGGCACGCCGATGACAGCGGCAACTGGAATGGCAAAGGGATTATCTGGGCCTGCATACTGCTCCAATAAGTCAGTGGGCATGAAACCATAGATCACGCTGCCAATCGCAATACCGATGAGCAGGTAAGGCAACACATCGATAAAGTCCGACCAAGCTTCCCGCCACACACCACTGTACTTCCCTTCTTTCTTAACCGTGACAGTGGGTTGACTGTCACAGCATTCGCTAGACGTAGAGACTGTTGTCTTCCTATCAGCCCCGCAAGAAGCCGTCTTCGGAGTGGTGTCGCAGCTGTTGGTGCCGCAACTCGATGCGGTCGATGTAGCACTGCACGGGCTTGCTGATGAACTACATCCACTGCTCTCTTGTGTCGCCGTCCGGCGCACATAACGCTCGAAGCCAAGCGTGTGAAGCAGCCATCCGGCACCTACCGCGACCACCAAAGCGGCGAGCACATAGATAGCAGTAAGTGTCCATCCAAACGTGGCAACCAGCAGGCCGACGACGATAGGATTCAGCAACGGAGATGAGAAAAGAAACACCATCATCGGCCCAAAACCGGCCCGTGCCCGAATCAACCCTTTCAACATGGGGATAGTCGAGCAACTACAGAAGGGCGTTATAGCTCCTAAACCAGCAGCAAGAAAATAGCCTCGCTTCCCACTGGAAGTCAGTAACGCTTCCACCTTGGATGGTGGGATGTGACGTTGAAGAACTCCGACCAGCAAGCTAATGCCAATGAATAAAACCGATAGCTCGATAGCGAGAAAGGCGAACATGCCTAGAGCGTCTTGGAGTTGAGATGACATTCAATATTACTCCTATATTTCTAGTATTGTCGAAATGATGTACGCAGCCTACTTGCGTTTATCCGACCTGTCAACTATAATTCTAGAAACATCGAATTATTGGGGCGTGCTATGGATCACGAAAAGGTTGCAGCCAGCTTAGCTGAGCTAGGGAATAGTCACCGACTGTCCGTGTTCCGCTTTCTGGTCAAAGCTGGCCATGATGGGGCTTCGGTCGGAGATATCCAGAAGGGGCTGGGTATTCCTGCTTCGACGCTATCACATCACCTTGCGCGCATGGCCAAGGTAGGGCTGATCCGGCAGGAGAAACATAGCCGCACGATTGTCTGTATACCCGAGTATGGGCACCTAGAGAATTTGATCGGTTTCTTACAAGAGGAATGTTGTGCAGGTGTCCGGATTGCGCATGAACCAGAACCGCTTTGACGCTTGCCCAGCTCTCGCTGTCCTCCCTAGTCAGCATCGCTATGAAGACTCAGGCGAAGGTGGAAACAGAAAATTGGCAGTAGAGTAGGCTGAAGAGGATCAATCAGATAATCCGCTGAGAAAGATTTTCTTCTTTACATCTTTGGCATTTTATCAACCAGAAATTCCGGATACCCCAAAACCCTAAATCGATGCAGAACGTCATCCATGCCGCACCACCCATCCGCCGAGCGCGTCATCGATCTTTACGAGCGCCATGCCCGAACCTGGAGTCGCCTGCGTGGCGATCGATTGATCGAACGCAAATGGATCGAACGTTTTCATTCACTGCTGCCTCCGTGCTCGGCCATCCTCGACCTTGGCTGCGGTTCCGGCCAGCCCGTGGCGCGCTTTCTGATCGAAGCCGGCCATGGGTTGACCGGCGTGGATTCTTCGAGGCAAATGATCGCCTTGTGCAGCGAGCGTTTTGCCGGGCATCGATGGATTCACGCGGATATGCGCAGCGTGGCTTTGAATCGCCAGTTTGCCGGCATCCTGGCCTGGAACAGCTTTTTTCATCTGGCGCACGAGGATCAGCGCCGGATGTTTGAGGTGTTCAAACGCCACGCGGCGCCCGGTGCATTGCTGATGTTCACCAGTGGCCCCAGCCATGGCGAGGCCCTTGGCGAACTCGAGGGCGAGACGCTGTATCACGCCAGCCTTGATCCGCAGGAGTACCGGGCATTGTTGAAAACCCATGGTTTCGTGGAGCTGGATCATGTTGCAGAGGATCCGGAAAGCGGCGGCCTGACCGTCTGGCTGGTTCGTGCCCTTTTGACCTGATATTCATTTTGTTTATAACTAAACTAAATGAATATTTAATTGAGTTATAAATTGGCAGGCTATCAAGCGCCGCCTTCCCCGCCTGTTTCGTCATACCGCAACAACCGCCCGGCATTCCCCAGCACCAGCAAGGTACTCAGGTTGTGCAGCAACGCCGCGATCATCGCGCCTGCTGCGCCGAGCAGCCCGAAGGCTGCAGCCACCACTATCGCCAGGGTCCAGCCAAGTCCGATCACCACGTTCCACTGCAATGTGCGCCGGTATTCCCTGCTCAAGCGCACGCAGGTGCCCAGCCGGCGCAGATCGCCGTTGATCAGCACTATGTCCGCCGCTGCCAGGGCAATATCCGCCCCGCCCGCCCCCATTGCCACGCCCACTGCACCAGCCTTCAGTGCCAGCGAGTCGTTGATGCCATCACCCACCACCATGGGCCGGAAGCCGGCCTGCAATTCGCGGTTGACGTGATGCAGCTTGTCCTCGGGCAGCGCCTGGGCGACTACCTGGGTGATACCGGCCTGCTGCGCAACCGCTTCGGCAACGCTTTGCCGGTCGCCGGTCAGCAGCAGTTGCCGGTGCAGGCCCAGCTCACGCAGTTGCGCCAGTGCTTGCGGGGCCTCCTGTCGCAGCCTGTCGGAGAGCAGCAGCCAGGCGATGAAGCGGCGCTCCAGGGCGAGGCCGGCGATCGGGCCGTCGTGTTCGGGAATTGGCGGGATGGCTATGCCCATTTGCGCAAACAGTTCAGGGCGACCCAGTGCGGCCTCTCCCCGCTTCGTCCCGGCGACCACGCCGAAGCCTTGGCGTTCATGCACGTCGCTCAGGGTTGGCAATTGCTGGTGAGGCACCAGGCGCGCCAATGCGCGGCTCACCGGATGACTGCTCGCTGCCCCGAGGCCGGCGGCCAGTTCGATGATTTCACTGTCCGGGTATTCGCTGCCCGCCGGGATGATCCGCTGCAGGTGCAGCGAGCCATGGGTCAGGGTGCCGGTCTTGTCGATCACCAGGGACGAAAGGTCCGCCAGTTCTTCGAGGAACGCCGAGCCGCGAATCAGGATGCCGTGCCGTGCCGCCACGGCGATGCCGGCAATCGCCGTGGCCGGAGCCGACAGCACCAGCGCGCAGGGACAGGCCGCTACCAGCACCGCCAGCATGGCCTGGGCATCGCTGGTGATAAACCAGGTAGCCGCGGCGATCAGCAATACCAGGAGCAGGTAGCGACCGGCATATCGCTCAAGCAACCGGGTGATCGGCGGCTTGGCCTGCTCGGCGCGCTGCATCAGGGCGATCACCTTGCCTAGGGTCGAGTCGCTGCCGACCCGGCTGATGCGCACTTTGAGGAACCCGTCGAGGTTGATCGCGCCACCGTGGATGTCCGTTCCTGGCCCGACTTCCTGGGGCAGTGCCTCACCGGTGATCGGCGAGTTATCGAGGCTGGCCTGGCCTTCCAGTACCTGACCGTCGGCAGGCACCCGGTCACCGGCGCGTACTTCCACCAAGTCTCCCGGTACCAGGCTGGCGTTGTCGACTTCGCGCACCTGGCCACTGGCATCGAGCAGGCGCGCCTGGCTGCGTGTCAGGCGCCCCAGGGCTTCGATGGCCTCCTGCGAGCCCAGCATGCTGCGCTCTTCGAGCACGTGGCCGAGGATCATGATGATCGGCAACAGCGCCGCAGTGGCCAGGTCACCGGTGGCCCAGGCGCCGAGCATGGCCAGGGCGATCAGTTGGTCGGTGATCCCGTGCAGGCTCGGGTGCAGCAGGCTATGCCAGGCCGAGCGCAACACCGGCACCGCCACCAGCAGCGAGGCTATGCCGAGCAATACATCGGCCACGCTGTCCTGCCCCGGAGCCAGCCAGCGCCAGAGCAGGCCCAGGCCAAGCAGGCCCAGGGCGATCATAGCCAGGCTCAGTTGCCGCGCGGCCTGGCGGCGCTCGTCCCCGGACAGCAGGCCGGTGCCCAGATGCAGATGGCCATGGTGGTGATGGTCGTGGCCGTGATGGTGGTGATGGGCGCTCATTGGAGTCCTTTGATCAAGGTTTGGGACCGTCGAGGATCAGGCGACCGCTATCCTGCGGATCGACCAGGGTCACCGAGCCTGCTCGGGAGAGGATCGCCGGAACCCGCTCGCGATAGAGGCGCAGCATCAGGCCCGGGTCGTCCTGCTGACCGAGGCCGACGATGGTCGCAGTGCCGGCCTGTGCGCGGGACAGGCGTTCCCGCGCTTCGGCTTCGGCCACCTGCACGGTGCGGTCGGCGTTCTGCGTGGCCTCCTGCAGGCGCCGGGCGGCGTCGGTGCGGGCGCCGGCCACTTCCTGCTCGGCCAACTGGCTGGCCGTCAGTACCGAGTTGAAGGCATTGACGGCTGGCTGGGGCAAGGCCGATTGCACATCGACCCGGACCACCTCGATGCCCAGGTCGGTGCCGGCGGCCTTGAGCGCCGCCAGGCTGCGGTTGATGCCGTGCTGCAGGTCGCCACGCAAGCGCTCGCGGCGTTCGGCAAGCTGGCTGTCGGTGCCGACCAGTTCGGGGCGGGCGACCAGGATGGTGTCCATGTCTCGCGAGGCGCAGATCTGCACGGCGTTGCGCTCCACCAGGCGATCAAGGGCCGTCTCGACATGAGTGCCCTGCCGGGTAAAGGCATAGGGTTCGTTGACCTGATAGAACACCCGCACATCCAGTTGCACGATGCCGGCGTCACCGGTCAGCAGATAGCCGGAGCCGGCCGTGGCATCGCCGGCCAGTTTCACATCGTGATCGGCCTTGACCGCCGCTTCCGAGCGCAGCAGCAATTCGACTCGGCGCTCGGTGACGCGTCCAGCCGATGGCAGCATCAGTACCTGCTCGAACGGCCGCGGCCAGGCTAGCAGCAGCCCGGCATTCTGGATGCGTTGCTCGGCGCCCAGACGCAGGACCACCGCACGGCTTTCCGGGCCGATCTCGCGGACATTGCCAAACAGCCAGCCCAGCGCCGCCAGCAAGGTGACCCCGTACACCGCGACGAAACCGATGCGTCCAGCCTGCAGCCAGGGCGCGGCGCTGCCCTGCCCTCGCTTGCTCATGGCTTCGCCCCTGTTGGCGGGCCGTCCACCAGCACGCGGAACGGCGCGGCGTCGGTGCGCAGGACCACGCGCGTGCCCGGATTGACCAGGTTGTCCAGGGTATCCAGCGAGCGCAGCAGGTTGTACAGCTCGGGCGCACCGGCGTAGGCCTTGCCATAGACCTGTGCGGCCTGGACCTGGGCGCGGGCCTGGATGTCCGCAGCCTTGACGCTGGCGTCAGCTTCGATGATGCGCGCATCGCGTTCAGCGGCGGAGCGGATCTCGGCGGCCTTGCGCTTGCCTACGGCGGTGCGTTCGGTGGCGATGGTTTCGCGCTCGGCACGCATCCGGTCAACCGTCGCTTCCAGCGTGACCTTGGGCAGGGTCAGGCGCTCGATGCCCACCTGCACCACCTTGACCCCATAGGTTTCGCGCAACTGGCCAGTGATCTGTTCGCCCAGGCGATGCTCGAAGGCGTCGAGGCGCACCTTGCTCGCATCGACGTTGACCAGGTCGGCCAGTTCGAAGCCGCTGGCGCTGGTTTCCAGGGCCGAGCCGACCAGGGTGCGGATCTGCCGCGCGGCTTCGTCGGGCTGGTTCTGCACCGCACGCATGAAGCGCTTGATGCTTTGCGGCGTGGCCTCCACCTGCCAGGCGATATAGGCCTGGACAATGATGCGCAGGCCGTCCCGGGTGCCGACGTCCTGCAAGCCGCTTGAGGTGGTACGCAGGCGCAGGTCCACCGGCACGGTGTTCTCCAACGGCAGCGGCCAGCGCCAGGCCAGGCCGGGCTCGAGCAGAACGCGTGCGGGGTTGCCGAAACGAGTCACTACCGTGGCCTCGCCGGTGCGTACCTGCACCAGGCAAGCGGCGGCGAGCATGACCAGGGCCAGCGCCGCTGCCACCAGCAGGCGGCGCCAGGTCGGCCCGGTGGCGGCTTGTTCATGCTCGTGGTCATGGGCATGATCCTGGCGGCAGCCATGAGCATGGGAGTGATCGGCATGATCGTGACTCAATGGGCACGCTCCTGGTCAGGTCGGGTTGCGGGTTTGCCTGTGCCCGGGCCCGCAGCGGGGTCCAGGGGGAATGCATAGCTGCGCAGGTCCAGGGTCGGGGCCTGCGCAGCTCCGAGGCGGTGGTCGATGATCAGGCTGCTGGCCTTGCCCAGGCCCTTGGCCAGATGGTCCAGGTACTGTTCGAGGACAAAGGCCTGTCCCGCCTGCTGCCAGGCGCTGCGTTCGGCGCTGAAGCGCAGCTCGGCGATTCGCGCCCTGGCTTCGGTTTCATGGGCGCTGGAGATGGCCTGGTGGTCAAGGCCGGTAGCCTTGGTCCATGCCTGGCTGTTTTGTTCGGCGGCTTTGCCACGGTCACGGGCGATCAGGGCCTGCGCGGTGATCTGTGCGGCCTGGACGCCGTGGTAGGCATTGGCCGCGCCTGCCGGCGGATGGATCGCCTCCACCGAGGTGACGAGGACCTGCACGCCGCTGTCCAGGCGATCCAGATCCGCCTGGACGGCCGCGCCTATGTCCTGGCCAAGCGCTTGCCGCTCGGCGCCGAGCACGCCATCGAGGCTCCGGCTGGCAAAATCGCGAACCAGCACACGGTTGGCGATGGTGCGCAGGAGCATGGCGACGTCGGTGCTGTGATAGGTCGCGGCCAGTGCGGCGCGGTCGTCCAGGCCGATGCGATAGATGAAGCGCACGTCCATATTGACGATCTGGAAGTTCTGCCGGCCGCCCCCGTCGCCCGCGATGACCTGGGCATTTTCGCTGATATGGCTGGCATCCCACAGGCGGTTCGCCGCGGCGGGCGCCGGGCCTTCCGCATCGGCCAGCGGGTCGGCCAGGGCAGCGTCGCCGCTGGTCGCCAGTTCGTGGACTTGGCCATTGTCGACCACCAGGACCCTGCCCAGCGGCCAGGGCAATCCGAGGTGCAGCCCGGGTTGCCACACCTCGACCGGGTTGCCGAAGCGCTCGTAGATGCCGCGATTGTCCATCGCGATCTGCGTCACTCCGGTCAACAGCCAGCCCACCATGGCAACCAGGGCCAGCACCGGCAACGCGGCACGGCGCATGAAGTCGAAGGCCCAGACCTGACGCAGGTCGATGCCGAAACGCTGGTGCAGCTCATGACGCAGGAACGCCAGCGGGCGTGGCGGCCATTGCAACAGGCCGCAGACCAGGCTGCGGGCCAGCAGGCGTGGTTCCTGCCCGGCGCGCCTGGGGCTGAACACGGAAAACAGCGCGCGCAGGATCAGTTCCATGGCCAGGGTGGCCGGCAACAGGCCGGTCAGCACCGCCAGGCGTACCGGCCACAGCCGCTCGCCGCCTGTAAACAGCAGGCAGGCGATCGATAGCACCTGCACGGCCACCAACCAGCGGATCTGTGCTGCCAGGTCCGCGGCTTCCGGCCACACGACCGGGTTCTCGCTGGCCAGATGACGCTCCGCCACCACCAAGGCAAACGCCGCCAGGGCCAGCACACCGCCCGCGAGCCAGTGCAGTTGCCCCGCCGCTGCCGGTGCCGGCAGGTCGAGGCGCCAGGCGCTGGCGACCATTACCAGCGCCAGTACCGCCAAGCCTGCAAGCCACAGCGCTTCGCTGCCCAGGCGCTGCAACTGGCGCCGACCTGCAAGGCCAATGCGCAACAGGCCACGTTCCAGTGCACTGAGGGGCGGATCGTCGGGATTGTCCGAAGCGCTCCACAGGGCCAGGCGCACGGCCTGGTGACCGATGGCTTCGGCGCGCCATCTGGCCACGGCCCAGGCTGAACGTCCTGCTGCTGCCAACAGCACCAGGGCCGCCGCATTCATGGCCAGTACCACTACCCATTGGCTTGCCGGATCGAACACGCCTATAAACAGTGCGCCGAGCCACAGCAGCGCCGCAGTCAATGTCGAGCCCTGGATCAGGCGGGCCAGGCGAAGCGTATGCAAGGAAGCTTGTTGAAAGCGCGGTGTTTCCTCGAACTGCCCGTCCGTGCTGGCTGGTTTGGCGCTCATGTGAATACGGGAACTCCGGGAAGGCTTATCGACCGGTTCTTGGGGTTGGGTGTGCGGGTTATGTTATAGCGGAGCTTGTGAAAAAGTCGTGTTAATGTAACTAAATGATTCAAGTTTCATCTTCAGTTCAGAGATTGCAAACGGCAAGCAACCATCCGCCCATGCCAAGGGTCAAAAAATAAACCGAACCTAAATCTGCCAAGGAAATCTCCGATGAGTTTGCCCAACGAACCCCTACGGACAAGGCAATTACTGCAAGGCGCACGATTGGGCGACGCAATCGCTGCCCACCTTGAAGGCCTCAAGCGCCTGCAAGCCCAGGTCAGTTATATGGCCAGGGCAGCAGAACAAGTGGACATGCAACTGAGCACGATCGAGAACGATCTCGAACAGGTGCGTGCGCAGCTTGGCGAAACACCCCGCACTTGAGCCCTGCGCGCAGGTTTTATGCGGTAAAGTTCGGCGCTTGCGCCAGGACGGCAGCACCGTGGCTGTCCAATCCTTCAATGGCAGGTCATCACGCGTCAGCAGAGCATTAGGAATGAACAAACCCGACGAGACGCTACAGGCCGAGACGCCCTACACTTCCCTGCCCAGTTTCCTGCCATTCCCCATCGTTGGCCTGGGGGCTTCCGCAGGCGGGCTGGCCGCGCTGCTGCATTTCTTCGAAGAAATGCCCAATGAAAGCGGCATGGCCTTCGTGGTGGTGATGCACCTTTCGGCTGAACACGAGAGCAGCGCCGACCGCATCCTGCAGAAGGTCACGCGCATGCCCGTGCAGCAGGTGACCAAGCCCACCCCGATCGAGCCCAACCACGTCTACCTGATCTCCCCTGCCATGCAGCTGGAAATGCTCGACGGCTACCTGCGCGTTACCGAGCGGCCCAGTGGCCAGCCGCGACATATCGCCATCGATGTGTTCTTCCGCACCATGGCCGACGCCCATCGTCATCGCAGCATCGGCATCGTCCTGTCCGGTGCCGGCAACGACGGCAGCGCCGGGCTGGTGAGGGTCAAGGAACAGGGTGGGGTGACCCTGGCCCAGTCCCTGGACGATGCCGAATACGAAAGCATGCCGCACAACGCCATCGCCACTGGCCAGGTGGACTTCGTCCTGCCGGTGGTGGACATGCCGCAAAAGCTGGTGGAACTGTGGGAAAACATGCGCAGCATCGAGTTGCCGCTGGGCGAAGAGATCGAGGCGCCGCTGCACAATCCCGAAACCGCCGAGGACGAGCGCGCCGCCGATGCCGCCCTGCGCGACATCATCATCATCCTGCGCGCCCGCACCGGCCATGACTTCAAGCATTACAAGCGGGCCACCGTACTGCGCCGGATCGAGCGGCGCATGCAGGTCAACCGCCTGAGCGACCTGCCGGCCTATCGCGACTTCCTCAACGTCAATACCGAGGAAGCCCGCGCCCTGCTCGACGACATGCTGATCGGCGTGACCAACTTCTTCCGCGACCGCGAGGCTTTCGAAGCGCTGGAGCGTGAAATCATTCCGCGCCTGTTCGAGCTCACCGGCGAAACCGACCCCACGGTGCGGGCCTGGTCGGCAGGCTGTTCTTCCGGCGAGGAGGCCTACTCGATCGCCATGCTGCTGGCCGATCATCTCGACTTCAGCCATGCCAGCCACAAGTTCCAGGTGTTCGCCACCGATATCGATGAACATGCCATCGGCGTCGGCCGGGCCGGGGTCTATCCCGAGGCGGTGGTCACCGATATACCGCCGGCACGCCTGCGCCAGCATTTCGCCAAGGAGCAGACCCACTTCAGGGTCAAGAAGGAAATCCGCGAGCGCGTGCTGTTCGCCCTGCACAACCTGCTGCGCGACCCACCTTTCTCCAAGCTGCACCTGATCAGTTGCCGCAACCTGCTCATCTACCTCGACCGGCAGGTCCAGGCGGACATACTGCAGATGTTCCACTTCGCCCTGGCCCCGGGTGGCTACCTGTTCCTCGGCAGTTCGGAATCGGCAGACGTCTGCCTCGATCTGTTCACCCCCGTGGACAAGAAGAACCGGATCTACCGGGCCAAGGCCAGTTCCAGCCTGGGGAGGCCGACCCCTGCCCTGCCCCTCAACGCCTTCACCGGGTTTTCCTTGCCCAATGTCGAGCGCAACCTGGAGCGGCGCAAGGTGTCCTTCGCCGAGGTCCACCAGCGGGTGCTGGAGCAGTACGGCCCGCCCAGCGTGGTGGTCAACCAGGACTCGGACATCGTGCACATGTCCGATCGCGCCGGGCGCTTCCTGCGCTATGTCGGCGGCGAGCCGTCGCACAATCTTCTGGTGCAGGTGCTGCCTGAACTGCGCCTGGAGTTGCGTACTGCGCTGTTCCAGGCCTTCCAGACCGGCAAGAGTATCGAGGCGCGGCGCGTACAGCTCGAGCGCGAGGGGCGCAGTTACTACGTGAACATGGTGGCCCGGCCATTCCGCGACCTGGATGCCGACTTCGTCCTGGTATTGTTCGACGAGGTCGAGGAAACCATGAGTGCCGAAGTCAAGAGTATCCGCGACGACGGCAAGGACAGCGTGCTCTCCCAGCTTGAAGGCGAACTGCACCGGACCAAGGAGCAATTGCAGGCCACCGTGGAGCAATCCGAGACCTCCACCGAAGAGCTGAAGGCTTCCAATGAAGAACTCCAGGCCATCAACGAGGAACTGCGCTCCACCACCGAGGAGCTGGAAACCAGCAAGGAAGAGCTGCAGTCGATCAACGAAGAGCTGATCACGGTCAACCAGGAACTCAAGAGCAAGGTCGAGGAAACCGGCAAGATCAACGACGACCTGCAGAACCTGATCGCCTCCACCGATATCGCCACGGTGTTCGTCGATCGGCGCATGCGCATCAAGTCCTACACGCCGCGGGCCACCGAGATCTTCAGCATCATTCCCTCGGACACCGGCCGCTCGCTGCTCGACATCACCCATCGCCTCGACTACCCGGGCATGGCCGATGACGCGGTGGCCGCCTTCGAGTCGCTGCGCATCATCGAATGCGAGGTGCCAAGCACCGATGGTCGCTGGTATATCGCCCGGCTGCTGCCCTACCGCACCACCGAGGACCTGATCGACGGCGCCGTACTGACCTTCATCGATATCACCGAGCGGCGCCAGGCGGAGGAGCGCGTGCGCGAAGGCGAGGAGCGCCTGCGACTGGCGGCCGAAAGCACCCAGGACTTCATCATCCTGACCATGGATGCCCAGGGCCTGATCACCACCTGGAACCGCGGCGCCGAACGCACCTTCGGCTACAGCGAGGAAGACGTACTGGGCCGCAGCGCCGAATTGATCTTCCTGCCCGAAGACCGGGAAAACGGCGTGCTCCAGGAAGAACTGCGCCTGGCCCGCAGGGATGGCCGTGCCGACGACGAGCGCTGGTTGCAGCGCAAGGACGGCAGTCGCTTCTTCTGCAGCGGCGTGACCACCGCCCTGCACAACGGCCAGCACGGCTTCGCCAAGATCGGTCGGGATGTCACCGACAAGAAGCGCCAGGAGTCCGAGCAGGTCTGGCAACTGCAGCAGAGCCGTAACACCAGCAAGCTCAAGGACGAGTTTTTCGCGGTCATGTCCCATGAGCTCAAGCACCCGCTCAACCTGATCCAGCTCAACGGCGAACTGATGACCCGCCTGCCCCTGGTGCGCGGCAATGCCGTGGCCGGGCGGGCACTGGATACCATCCTGGGCGCGGTACGCAGCCAGGCGCGGATCATCGATGACCTGCTCGACCTGTCCCGGATCAATACCGGCAAGCTCAAGCTCAACCGCGGGCCGGTGCTGCTCCAGCAATTGCTCAGCGATATCGCCGCGGTGGCCAAGGACGACGCGGCCGAGGAACGTATCCTTATCGAACTGCAATTGCCCGAAGATGCCCAGGAACCCTGGTGATCGACGCCGACCCGGTGCGTATCGAACAGATCATCTGGAACCTGCTGAACAACGCCCTGAAATTCACCGATGCCGGCGGTCGCATCTGCCTGCGCCTGGTAGATGAAGGCAGCCATGTGCGATTCGACGTGCAGGACACCGGCCAGGGTATCGCCGCCGAATCGTTGCCGCTGATCTTCGACCTCTTCGGCCAGGTGCCGGAGCACCGCCACGGGCAGAACCGTGGCGGCCTGGGCATCGGCCTGGCGCTGGTGCGCGAGCTGGTGGAGGCTCATCACGGCCGGGTCGAGGCCAGGTCTGCCGGGCTGGGACTGGGTGCGACCTTCAGCGTCTGGCTGCCGCACTACAGCCGCGACGAACAGCCAATGGTCGGCGAGCTCGACCTGACACCGGGCGATTTCAGCGGGCTCAAGGTACTGATCGTCGATGACTCCGAGGACATCCTCGAAATCATGAAGGCGCTGATGGAGCTGGAAGGCGCCGAGGTGACCCTGGCAAGCAACGGGCTCGAGGCGCTGGAGCGGCTGGACGGCGATAGCGTCTTCGACTTGGTGTTGTCCGACCTCGGCATGCCGGTGATGAACGGGCTGGAGCTGATAGGCCGGATACGCGCCGACTCACGCTTCAACGCGCTGCCTGTGGTTGCGCTGACCGGCTTCGGCGCCAGCCAGGACAAGGCCGAGGCGCTGACGGCAGGGTTCAATGCCCACGTCGACAAGCCGGTGGCGTTCGAGGTGTTGCAGGAGACGGTGCGGGCGGTGCTGGGGCGCTAGGGCGCTAGGCTCCGGACTCGGGGTCACTGGCCGGCACGCCCCTGGGTTCGTCCTGCTCGTCGCCAAGCGAGGGGTCGGCGTCCGGATCCGGTGCCTTGTCGTGCTCGTCGGGAATCTCGACCTGCGGTCTCGACGGTTCCAACTGGCCGGGTGGCATGTCGTGATCGGGCATGCGGGTTCTCCTGAAAAAAAGGGCCGCAAAGCGGCCCTTGGTAGCTTAAGGCTTGGTCGTTTCCGAGTGGTCTTTAGGGGTGGTCGGAACGCCGCCTGGGCCAGGCACCACCGGATCGGTCGCATCGCGGGTGGTCGCCCCCGAGCCTACCGAGCTGCCGCCATGGGCGGCGGCCAGCTGGCGGGCTTTTTCCAGGTGGGCTTTCAGGGTTGGCAGGGTCTCGGCGGCGAATGCCTTCAGTTCCGCGTCCTTGCCATCCTTCGCGTAGTCATCGAACAGCTTGATGGTCGCTTCATGGGCGTTGACCTGGTTGTTGGCATAGGCCTGGTCGAACGACTTGGCGCCGCGCAGTTCCAGGATCATGGCCTTGGCCTTGTCGATCAGGTCAGCGTCGCTCGACACTTCAAGCTTCTTGCTCGCTGCCAGGGATTTCAGCTTCTCGTTGGCCGCGCCGTGGTCCTTAAGCATCATCGCCGCAAAGGACTTCACATCCGCTGCGGTGCCTTTTTCCTGGGCCAGCTTGGCCGCTTCCACCTCGGCGACGCCCTTGGCCGAGGCGTCCTCGACGAAGTCATCGGCATCCTGGGCGGCATGCACCGCGCCCGCCAGGGTGAAGGCCAGGGCAAAGCCCGCGCTACGCAACAGTGTATTCATCGTTGAATCCTCGCTTCAGTTCCGGTTCTGGTGTTGCAACCTGTTTAGGTGTCGCTAACTGTTCTGAGCCGAAGGCTTGGCCCGAGGTTCATCTTTTTTGCCCGGGGGCTATGATGGTTGCCCTTTTTGCACACGCCACCGTCCCCCCATGAAGAAACTGGACAACTACAAGACCATCGCCGACTGCATCGCCACCCTGCTGTTCCCCCACGCAGAGGTGATCGTTCACGACCTGGCCAGCCAGACGGTGGTGCATATCGCCAACAACTTCTCCAAGCGCCAGCTTGGCGACGATTCGGCGCTGGACGAACTGCCCGGTGACTTTGACCAGGCGTCCAGTCTCGGCCCCTATGAAAAGCTCAACTGGAACGGCCAGAAAATCCGCTCCATCACCAGTGTGCTGCGCGATGAGGCGGGCAAGGCCGAGGCCTTGTTGTGCATCAACCTGAATTTCTCGGTGCTGGACCAGGCCCGCGAGGCGCTGAACGCCTTTTTCCAGGTCAGTCGCCTGCTGCCCCAGCCGGAAGCGCTGTTCCGCGACGACTGGCAGGAGCGCATCAACACCTTTCTCCACGCCTGGCTCGCCGAGCGCCAGCTATCGCTGAGCCTCCTGGGGATGAAGGACAAGCGCGCGCTGGTCGAAGCCCTATATGCCGAAGGGGCTTTCGAGGGGCGCAGCGCTGCCGACTACGTGGCCAGCGTTCTGGGCCTGGGTCGGGCGACGGTGTTCAAATGGGTCAAGCTTCTGCGTGAGCAGGTTCCTATAACTCGTTGATTTGCAGGGGCCCTGTGGGAGCGGGTTCACCCGCGATTGCTGTGGTGAATTCACGATCGCAATCGCGGGTGAACCCGCTCCCACAGGATACGCGTTGTTCTTTCGAAGAGACTTGCTGTCTACGGTAGACTTTAAGGCTATAAATAGCTTTGCCCGGGTCCTACCAATCTGCTTCAAGAAAGCGAGACAACCTTATGAAGATCAAGGAATTTGGCGTCGAGATCTGGATGAACGCCTATGAGACCCAGTGCCGCTACAACCTGGCGGAGACCTGCGTCGACTCCATAACCATCGGCCAGTTGCTGGAGTTCGGCGGCAAGACCGGGACCATCCTCGGCGAATTGCTGCCGATGAAAATGACCTACGGCGCCATCGAAGGCTCGGAGCGCCTGCGCGACCTGATCGCTTCGCTCTACGACAATCAGCAACGGCACAACGTGATCGTCACCCACGGCGCCATCGGCGCCAACGCACTGGTCTATGAAACCCTGGTGGAGCCTGGCGACCATGTGGTGTCGGTCGCACCCACCTACCAGCAGCACTATTCGATTCCGCAGAGCTACGGTGCCGAGGTGTCGATCCTGCGCCTGCGCGAAGAAAACGCTTTCCTTCCGGATCCCGACGAGTTGCGCGGTATGGTCAGGGCCAATACCAAGGTCATCGCCCTGAACAATCCGAACAACCCGACCGGTTCGCTGATGGGCCGGGCGCTGCTCGAAGAGGTCGTCGAGATCGCCCGCTCGGTGGACGCCTGGCTCCTGTGCGACGAGGTCTATCGCGGTACCGATCAGCATGGCGCTGGTTTCACCGTATCGATCGCCGACCTGTACGAGAAAGGCATCAGTACCGAGCATGTCCAAGACCTACTCCCTGGCGGGGCTGCGCCTGGGCTGGATCGTCGCGCCGCAGGCGCTGATCCATGCCGTGTCGATCCATCGCGACTACAACACGATCAGCGTCGGCATGCTCGACGATCACTTCGCCTGCATCGCCCTGGAAAAACCGCCGGCACATTCTCGATCGCGCCCACGCCATTACCCGGGAGAACCTGGCGCTGCTGGAAGCCTGGGTGGAGAAAGAGCCGCGGGTGTCCTGGGTCAAGCCCAGTGCCGGCACCACTGCCCTGCTCAAGATCGACGTGGACATGCCGTCACGAGCGTTCTGCGTGAAGCTGCTGGAGACCAAGGGGGTGATGTTCACACCGGGCAGTGCCCTGGATATCGAGGGGTATGTGCGCATTGGCTTTGCCAATGATCGACAGGTGATGGAGCAAGGGCTGGCGCTGGTATCGGAGTTCCTCCGGGAAATCTGAGCCATCGGGTTCCAGGACCGCCAGGCGGCCCTGGAACCGTCCGCCTCACGGCAACGGATTGCCCCCGGTCACCCGAACACCTCCCCGGTGATATAGCTCGACTCCTGCGACGCCAGCAGCACGTACAAGGGGGCGCATTCGGCCGGCTGGCCGGGCCGTTTCATCGGCACCTGCTCGCCGAAATGCGGGATCTTTTCCGCAGGCTGGCCGCCGCTGGGCTGCAGCACCGTCCAGATCGGCCCAGGCGCTACCGCATTGACCCGGATACCGCGCTCGACCACCTGCTTGGCCAGGGCCTTGGTGAAGGCGACGATGGCCGCCTTGGTCGTCGCGTAGTCCAGCAGCGTCGCCGAAGGCTGGTAGGACTGGATCGACGCAGTGTTGATGATGGTCGCCCCCGCCGGCATCAAGGGCACGGCCGCCTGGCAAAGCCAGAACAGTGCGTAGACATTGGTCTTCATGGTCGCGTCGAACTGCTCGCTGCTGACCTGCCCTACGTCCTTGCGCGCCACCTGCTTGCCTGCCACGTTGACCAGGATGTCCAGGCCGCCCAGTTGCTCATGGGCCTGGTCCACCAGGCTCTTGCAGAACTGCTCGTCCTTGAGGTCGCCGGGAATGGCGACGGCGCGACGGCCTTCCGCTTCGATCAGCTTGACCACTTCCCTCGCGTCGGCCTGTTCGACCGGCAGGTAATTGAGCGCGATATCCGCACCCTCGCGGGCAAAGGCAATGGCCACCGCGCGCCCGATGCCCGAGTCGGCACCGGTGATCAGCGCCCTGCGCCCGGCCAGGCGGCCGAAGCCCTTGTAGGTCGCCTCGCCGTGGTCCGGTTCGGGATTCATCTTCGCATCCAGCCCCGGCGCCGGCTGCCCCTGGGCCGGAAACGGCGGCTGCGGGTATTGGGTCAGCGGGTTTTGCATGCTGAACTGATCGTGTTTTTTCGTCGACATCGGAACACCTCCACGGAACGGAAAACGTCAGGCTCGTGGAGGTGAGAGCGAATGCGGCCGGGGAAGGTTTGTCCGGGCCGGGATCAGTACCGACAGGCGGTCAGTCCGCGGTTTTGCGCCATTCGCGGATCTGCTCGATGGATGCCGTGACGCCGCCGCAGACCACCACCAGCACGCGCCGATACCGGCGTAGCGCTTCGCTTGGGGCATAGGCCAGGGCCAGGGCGGCGCCACAGGCCGGTTCGACCAGCACGCGATGATCGGAGAGGAAGCGCTCGCAGGCATCCAGCGCCTGAACGTCGCTGACCACGTGGCTGATCACGTTCATCTGCTGGCTGATCCGGAACGCCTCGTCGCACACCCGCTTGGCACCAAGGCTGGTGGCTACGGACGTGACGCAGTCGATGCTGACCAGTTCGCCCTTGTCCATGGCCGCAGCAAGGGATGCAGCGCCGCGGGTTTCCACCGCGAAAACCGGCACATCGGACCAGCCATTGCGCCGCAATCCTTCACCGACGCCCGACAGCAGGCCGCCGCCGCCGACCGCCACGACCACGGCATCGGGCTTCACCCCGGCCTTCGCCACTTCATCCACCAGGCTGGCATGCCCCTGCCAGAGCAGCGGGTCGTCGAACGGATGGATGAAGGCATCATCGGCGCCCACCAGCGACAGGGCCAGTTCATTGGCCTCCTGCCACAGCTTGCCGTGGACGATCACCTCGGCGTTTTCCTGGCGGATCAACCGGCGCGCACGTTCGGTGGTGGTTTGCGGTACGACCACGGTGACCGGCAAACCCAGGCAGCGCCCGGCGTAGGCCACGGCGATCCCGGCATTGCCGCCCGATGAGGAGACGAAGCGGCGCTTGCCCTGGCGGGCAAAATGCTCGCAGGCCAGGCCGATGCCGCGCAGCTTGAACGACCCGCAAGGCTGCAAGGCGTCCATTTTCAACCAGATCTGCTGCCCGTTCGCCAGGCTCAATGACCGCGATTCCAGCAACGGCGTATCGATATGCAAGCTCATTCGGTCGCTCCCAGGTACAAGGTGCCGCGCATGTACAGCGCGCCCCGTCCACTGATGATGATCCGACCGTTGCCCGGCAACTCGCAGTGCAACTGCCCCTGGCGTGCCCCGCCCTGGCGGGCGTTCAGGCGGGTCTTGCCCAGGCGCTGCGACCAGTAGGTCGCCAGCGAGGTATGGGCCGAGCCGGTTACCGGGTCTTCGTTGACCCCGACCTGCGGCCCGAACCAGCGCGAGACGAAATCGAATTCGCCCACCCCCGGCGCGGTCACGGCTACACCCCGTACGTCATGACGGCTCAGCGCCGCGAAGTCCGGTTGCAGTCCTTCGACCACCTCGGCGCTGGCCACCACGGCGATGTAGTCGTCGCTGCGGTGCAGTTCCAGAATCTCGCAGCCCAGGGCCTCGGCCAGCCCCTCCGGCAGTGGCGCCGGTTGCGGATGCTTGAGCGGGAAGTCCAGCGCCAGGCGCTCGCCGTCACGGCTGACGCGCAATTCGCCGCTGCGCGTGAAGAAGCGCAGGGTCTGCTCGGTGGCGCCGAGTTCGTTGAAGAGCACCCAGGCCGAGGCCAGCGTGGCATGGCCGCACAGGTCCACTTCCGTACCCGGGGTGAACCATCGCAGCCGGTAGCCCTCGCCCTCGGCGACGAGGTAGGCGGTCTCCGAGAGGTTGTTTTCCTCGGCGATGCGCTGCAGGGTCGCGTCGTCCAGCCAGTGCTGGAGCGGGCACACCGCTGCCGGGTTGCCGCCAAAGATGCCGTCGCTGAAGGCATCGACCTGATAGATCGGAAGTTGCATGGGATTCCTCATCCGTTGCGGATTTCTTCGAGATAGTTGTAGACCGTATAGCGGCTCACCCCGAGGGCTGCGGCGGCCTTCTCCACCGCACCCTTGACGATGAACAGGCCGCCGTCGTGCATCTGGCGCACCGCTTCGAGCTTCTGCGCCTTTCCAAAACGTACGCCGCGGGCGCGGGCGTCCTGCAGGGCGCCGTCGATGATGCGGGTCATCAGCTGTTCCAGGTCAGGGGTTTGTGCTGGGGGCTGGGCAGGTTCCTCGGCGGTAGCCAGCAATTGCTCCAGGCAGGCCTGAGCAGCGGCGATGCCGCTCAGATCGGTGTTGACGCACAGGCTGGCGAAGGGCTCGCCGGCAGCATCACGGAAAACCACGGTGGCGCTGCGAAAGGCTTTGCCGTCGTGGCCCAGGGTCGGGTAATTGCCGATCACCACCGGGGCCTGGCTGCCCTTTTCCAGGGCGGCGTGGAGCACGGCGTCGAAACCGCGGTCATGGCGAGGTCCGGCCAGGATCGGACTGCCCACCTGACGGCCGCTGAGATGACCATTGACGATGGCCAGCACCGAGTGTTCAGGGCGCGTCAGGTCGTGCAGGACCACCTCGGTGTTACGGCCCAGTACGGTGCCAAGCATGCGCACCGTGGCATGGAGGACGTTGAGGACCAGTTGGCGTTCTGAGGGCATGAGGAAGGTGTCCGTTGCAGGCGGACAGGGAAAATATCAACACGGAGTTGATATTTCAACAAAAGGCCAGTTTTTCATCTGCATTTGTTTTGCCTGGACCGGCCTCATCGCTGGCAAGCCAGCTCCCACAGGGTCTTGCGTGCGCTGCTGGACCTGTGGGAGCTGGCTTGCCAGCGATGAGGCCCTCGAATACAAAAACAGGCGTTGGCGGCCGTCATCGCCGGCAACGCCTGCTGCGCATGCACTACCGCCCCCTGTGGGGGACTGTGAGGCCTACTTCTCTGCCTCGACCACCTGGTTCAGCACCTTGCCGTCGATGGTCAGCGACGCAGTGTTGAACATGCCTGCGACGTAGTCCTTTGCCGCCTGCTCCTGGCGCTGGGCACGCAGGGCATCGCGCAGTTGCGCGCGCATCTCGTCGAAGGTGGCGGTACGCGCCGGCATTTGCTCGGTGAGCTTGATGATATGCAGGCCCAACGAGCTTTGCAGCGGCTCGCTGACACTGCCCACCTTCATTTTCGCCACCGTGCCGCGCACTTCCGGCAACAACTGGTTCAAAGGTTGCAGGCCGGTATCACCACCGCGGGTGTTGCTACCGGCGTCCTGCGAGTAGGACCGCGCCAGTTCGGCGAAGTCGGCATCGCCGGCCTGGGCCCGCTTGGCCAGGGACAGGGCCTGCTTGCGCACCGATTCCAGGGCGTTTTCATCCGGCACGGCAAGGAAGATCTGGCTGACGCGGTACAGCGCCGGCACCTGGAAGCCCGCCTTGCCGTTTTCGTAGGCCTGTTTCAGCTCCTCGTCGCTGGGATAGTCCTGTGGCACCGCGGTCACGCTGTTGAGGTAGCTACGCAGCACGATCTGCTCGGTCGCGGCGCGGGTCTGGGCTTGCACTTCCGGACGCTTGGACCAGCCTTTGGCTTCGGCCTGCTGGTACAGGGCCTTTTCCGCGAGCCGGGCGCGAATCCAGGTTTCCAGGGCCGGCCGGTCGTTGCTCAGTTGCTGACGCGCTTGTACCGGCAATTGTGCGAACAATGCCTTGAGCTCCTCGGCGTCGATCTTCTGTTCACCTAGACTGGCCAGCTCGGTGCCGCCCTGCCCTGCTTCAGGTACCGCGCGACTGGCCGCGACCGGGTCGGTACCGGGCGCAGCGCCAGCCCCACTGCCAGTGCCAGGACGGCCAGGGCCCCGACTCCGGCCCAGAGCTTGCGGCTCACGACGCGCTGGCCGTTTCGGCGGCGGCCTGGGTGGCAGCAGCGTTGCGGCTGAAGTCACGCAGGTAGGTGACGAACTCCTGCAGTACGCGGTCCCACAGCAGCAACGAGCCCGCCAGATGCTGCGCACTCACGCCGTCGGCGACCACCACGTCCTGCTCCAGGACCAGGAACTCACCCTGGACCGACAGGCGCGAGAAGCGACGGGAATAGTTCCATTGGTTGGCCAGGTTTTCCGGCAGTTCGCCTTGTACGCGCAAGGCGCAGCTGAAGGTGAAGTCGAGGAACTCGCCCGTTTCCTTGCCCTGGTTGCCGAAGCGCACCGAGTAACCGATGCCCTGGCTTGCGGTCTGCAACTGCACGACCTGGTTCTGTTCGATGCGATTGACCCGGCACCCCGCGTCCTGCAGCAAGGTGGTCAGGGAATCGGCGGTTACGAACTGGATCAGGGTGGTTTCAGTCATGAATCAACTTCCTTGTGCGGTTAATGGTTTGAACTGCAAGGCAAAATTTGTAGCACATTGATAGTAGTCGGTATAGCGCGTACGCAAACCTTCCCTGCGCCGATCCAGGCTGCCGTTCATCCATTTCGTGGGCCATCGCCCAAGCGCCTGAGCAATCCGTCCTCGGTCAGCAACGGCGCGAAATAGCGCCCCTGGCCCTGAAGGCAGCCCATTTCCATCAGTAGCAGATGCTGTTCGGCGCTCTCCACGCCGGTCACGGTGATTCCCAGGCCCAGCCTGCCGGCCATATTCAAAGAGGCCCTGAGGACAGCACGATGGCGCGGGTGGTTTTCCAATTCGTGCATGAACCAGGCTGAGGTCCTGATCTCGTTGAACGGCAATTGGCACAGGCGCTGCAGCGAGCCGGCGCGGGTACCGAACTCGCCCAGCACCAGTGCGCAACCGAGCAGGCGCAAGCGAACCAGGCCTTCGACGTGAATCATCGAGGGCTCCGCCGGGCCATCGAACACCAGTTCGAAACCGATACCCTGCCCCATCGAGCGCTGGAACTGCATCAGCGACTTGATCCTGCGGGTCAGGCTGCGATTGCCCAGTTGCTTCAGGTGCAGGGCGAAGCACATGCGCAGTACCTGGCCGCGCGACATCAAGGCCCGTTGCAGTTCCAGGCCTTGTTCAAGCAACACCACCAGCAGGTCGTCGAGCAGGCCGCAGTGCTCGACCATCGGCAGGAAGCGGTTTTGCGCCAGTGTGCCGAGGTTCGGGTGCTGCCACTGGGCAATCACGTCGACGCCGCGAATCTCGCCGTTGCCCAGATCACAGCGCGGCAGGTAGCAGGCGACGAACTCGTTGTACGACAGGCCGCGGCGAATATCCGCCTCGCTGATGCGCGCTGCCCGCTGCGGCGCAGGCAGGGAAAGCACGACGGGCTGGCGGCCGAGGTCCAGGGCCTGGCGCATGCTGCCCAGTTGCAGCGGCTTGCCGACATCGCCAAGAAAGGCCAGGCCCAGGCCGTTGACCAGTTGTGCCATGGCCCGACGTACTTCCGGGTGCAGGCCGCTGCTGACGATCACCCCGCCGATCAGCGCCGCCTGCGCTGCGCGATGGATGAATTCGAGGCCGTCCATGCCCTCCATGCGCACATCGCAGACCACCAGGTCGACCCGTCCGATGCGCTCGAGCAAGGCCAGGGCCTCGCCACCGCCGCAGGCTTCGAAGATCTCCCGGCACCCCAGCTGGCCAAGGATCTTCACTGCAATGGCGCGTTGGAACGACTGGTTTTCTAGAATCAAGACACTCAATGACTTGGCAGGCACATCCACTTTCCTCACAAAGGTCCCAGGCCTCATGGTGCTACCGCTTCGCTGCGTTTGAATCAGGCGGCTTCCCGGCAGCAGCCGGAAATTTCCTGCGTGCGCTTACGCCTGGCACACCTGTTCCAGGCGCTGGCCAAGGCTGGTCATGGCCAGGCGCAGGTCGTCCACCAACGGATCGATGGGCTGGACCGGGCGCTGGCCGTTGACCGCCTGCTCGATGTTCTCGCAGGCGCGCAGCAGACGGCGGGCCTTGATGATCCGTGCGCCGCCCTTGACCCGGTGCACCAGGTCGGCCAGCCCGCCGAGGTCGTCAGGGTGCAGCTGGACCAGGCGGGCAAGGTCGTCACGGTTGCTGACCAGCAGATCGCGCAGCAGGTCCCTGATCGCCTGGTCGTCACCGCCCGTAAGCTGGCGCAGGCCCGACAGGTCGTGGCCTGCTCCCAGTCCGCCTTCGGCACCGGGTTCGACGGTCCGCCGGCCCCTGGCACAAGGTGCCAGCCTGGCGGCCAGTTCCGTGAGATCGAGTGGTTTGAACAGGCAATCGTCCATCCCCGCCTGCCGGCAGCGCAGACGTTCCTCCGCCTGTGCGTTGGCGGTACAGCCCAGCAGCAGCGCGGCCGGCCTGGCCTTGCGCCGCTGGTCCTGGCGAATCGCCCTGACCAGGGCGTAGCCGTTCATGCCAGGCATGTTGCAGTCGGTGATCAGCACATCGAAGTGCTGGCGCAACCAGGTGCGCAAGCCTTCGTGGCCGTCGGCTGCGGTGGCCACGCGGTGACCGAGGTAGCTCAATTGCTGTTGCAGCAACAGGCGGTTGGGTGGGTAGTCGTCCACCACCAGAATATCCAGCGCGGCCATTTCCCCGGCCTCGGGCTGCGGCAGGCTGGCCAGCACCGCCGGGCAAGGCTTCAGGCGCGGCAGGTCGAGATGCAAGCGCGCCTGCGTGCCGACGCCAAGGGTGCTGCACAGCTGCATCTCGCCGCCCATCATGGCGCACAGCGCATGGCTGATGCTCAGGCCCAGCCCGATCCGCTGCGCGCGCCCTGCTGGTTGTTGCTGGCCTGGCGGAACGGACGCCCCAGTTGCTCCAGTTCGTCGGCCGGAATGCCGACCCCGGTATCTTCCACCGAAAGGTGCAGGCCAACCCGTTCGCCGCCGATGTCCAGGGCCAGGCTTACGCAGACCTGGCCCTCGTCGGTGAACTTGATCGCATTGCTGATCAGGTTTGAGAGTATCTGCTTGAAACGCAGCGGATCGAGCAATACCTGCACCGGCCCCTGGCCGTCCATGTCCAGCTTCAATTGCAGGCGTTTTTGCCGGGCCTGGCCCTCGAACAGGCGTACCGTGCTTTCCACTTCGCGATACAGGTCGACCTGCTGCGGTGACAGGGTCAGATGGCCCGACTCGATCCGCGTGATGTCGAGAATGTCACCGACCAGGTCACGCAACCCACGTGCCGCGCCGGAAGCGACCTCCAGGGCCAGGCGGTCGAGAACGCCCTCGTCGGACTTGCGCAGCGCCAGCTCCAGCATGCCCAGCAAGGCATTGAGCGGATTGCGGATTTCGTGGCTCATGGTCGCCAGGAAGTTGGTCTTGGCCCGGTTGGCCGCCTCCGCCTCGTCCTTGGCCACTTGCAGTGCATCGTAAAGTTGCTGGCGCTCGGAGATATCGATCCAGCCACCGATCAATCCGTTGACCTCGCCGTCGCTGCCGCGATACGGCAGCATCCAGTGGTAGATGGTGATGCGCCGGCCGCCCAGCACCAGCTCGCGATCCTCGACCACCGCCTCGCCGAGGGCAATGACCTGACGGTAGGCCTCGCGACAATGCCTGGCCTGGGCAGCGCCGATCAGCCATTCCGGCAGTGCCTGATCGATTACCGCCTCGAAGGAAACGCCAAGGGCGTCGAGGTAGCTGACGTTGCAGGTGATCAGATGGCCCTTGCGGTCGCGCACGTAGATCGGGTTGGGCGTGCCGTCGATCATGACCCGCATGAATTCCACCTGCTCGTTCAGCGCCTTCTCCGCCGCCTGGCGCCTGCGCACCTGGCGGCGCAGGCCGCGGATCCAGTACACCGCGAGAAACAACAGGGCCGCGGCCATCAGGAACGTCTGCAGGATCATGCCGCGGTACTTGCGCCAATAGGTGTCGGCGACGATCACCTCGTTGCGCCAGCGATTGGTCAGCTCGTCCATTTCCTGTGGGCTGATGCTCAGCAGTGCCTTGTTCAGGATCGACAGCAGCTGGTGGGCATCGCGCCGGCCGGCGAAGGCGAAATGCAACGCCGGCACCGGCAGCGCGGCACTGATCTGCAACTGTCCGCGGTAAAAGCGCGCGATGCTGTAGCGCGCGCCTATCAGGCTCACTACCGCCCCATGGGCTTCACCGCTGGCGACCCGCTCCAGGGCCTGCAGCGGGCCGTCGTTCCACAGCGGGCGAATACCCGGGTGCTGCTCGCGCAGGTAGTCCTCCAGCACGCTACCCTCGACCAGGGCCAGGCGTTTGCCCTCCAATTGGTCGAGGCTGTCCAGGCGGGTTCCGTCACGGGTTACCAGGACCAGGCTGTTGCTCAGCCAGGAGCGGGTGAAACCCACCTGCTGCTGGCGGCGCTGGCTGAATGGCAGCGCCGCCAGCAGATCGATCTCGTTCGCCTCCAGGCGCCGGGCCATGTCATAGAAACCACCGTTATCGACGATATCGAAGGCCAGTCCGCTGCGCTGGGCGATGAGGTCCAGCAGGTCGGCCGTGATACCGCGAAACGTACCGTTGTCGTCGCGGTAGCTGATTGGCAGGAACTGGTCGTCGATGGCCACCCTGACCCGCGGATTGCGGCGCAGCCAGTCCTGCTCGGCGAGGGTCAGGTCCAGTTGCTCGCGCTCGATGAACTCGCTGGTGCCGGCGTTCCAGCGTTGCAGGATGTCCAGGCGGGTCAGTTCGGGAATCTGGGCCAGCGCCTGGTTGACCAGATCCTTCAGGCGCCGGTTCGCGGGGTTCAGGGCAAAACCGTAATGGCCATCCTGAAAGGGGTCGGCCGGCGTAAGCTGCAACTGGTTCAGGTAGCTCTTGTGCAGCAGGTAGCGGGTGCCCAGGGCGTCGCCCAGAAACACGTCGGCCTGACCGAAGGCCACGGCGCCCAGGGCGTTGAGCATCGATGGGTAGAAGGTTGGCAACGCCTGGGGGAACAGCTCGCGCACATGCGCCTCGGACAGATAGCCTTCGCGCAGGGCCAGGCGCACGCCGGGTTTGCGCAGGTCCGGGGCAGCGTCGCTATCGCTGCGACTGGCCAGCATGGGCCGGTTCTCCGCATAAGGGCGTGACAGCAACAGACCGCTGCGCGCTGCCTCGTCGGCATTGGCGGTGCCGAGCAGGTCGATTTCGCCGCGGTTTAGCGCATCCAGGGCGGCGCTTCGGCTGGCATAGCGGCGTACACGTATCTCCACGCCGAGCAGTTCTCCCAGCAGGCCGGCATAGTCGGCGGTCAGGCCCTCGTAATCGCGTCCGGTGGTGGTGATATCGAACGGCACCCAGTCCGGACGGCTGACGCCCAGCCACAGGGTGCGTCGTGCCCATAGCCACTGTCGATCATCTTCCTCTAGCTGCAAGTGCAGGCCGTCACCGAGGCTGGAGCGGGCCAGCAGGCTCGGCGTTTCACCCCAGGCCAGGGCTGCGCCAAGCCACAGGCAGGGACCGAGCACGAGCAGCCACCTGAGGATGCGTTTTATCGGCCTGCACCCGTCAGATAAGGTCATGACGCCTGGCCAGATCGGCCAGGTCGACCTGGGAATCGACCCGCAGCTTCTCCAGCAGGCGGGTCTTGTAGGTGCTGATCGTCTTGTTGCTGAGCAGCATGGCTTCACCGATCGCCTTGTTGCTCAGGCCACGGGCCAGTTGCTGGAGAATCAGCAACTCGCGATCGGTCAGGCGTTCGATGCGTTGCGACTCGGTGGCCTGGCAGTCGTAGCGGTTAACCGAGCTCAGGGATACCTCGGGAAAGTAGGTGTAGCCGGACATCACCGCCATCACCGCCTTGCGCAACTCGGTCAGGTCGTCATTCTTCGAGACGAAGCCCGAGGCCCCCAGGCGCATGCAGCGCAGGGAGAAGTAACCGGGAACCTGGGAGGTCAATACCAGCATCTTCATGGACATGTTCGCCGCCTTGACCCGGGTGATGATTTCCAGCCCGTCCATGCGTGGAATGGAAATATCGAGAATGGCGATATCCGGTTCGTGCTCACGGATCATGCGCAAGGCATCGACGCCGTTATCGGCCTCGGCAACGATGGTGATGTTCTCCTGGCGCAGCAGCATCCTGACGCTGGCGCGAATGAACGGGTGATCGTCCACGATCATGGCTCTGTACATGAATCCCTCACTTTCTGGCGTGACGTACCTGTCGGCGGGTAATACTGAATGGCAACAAGTCGCAATAGCGTCAAAGTGCCACCACTCTGTGGCGCGCAGTATCGGTTGCCGGACAGGTACATGTGCATCGGACAATTCCCAGCTGATTGCGGGAAATTTCCGATAGCGCGCCTCAACCCTTGATTTCGATGCGTCGCCGCTCTCCTCCCTCGATCAATTCGAAGCGGTACACCCGGCCCGGCGCCCGCGCGAACAGCCGGGATACGCCGGGCCGGATATGGTGCTTGGTGGCTACGGCACATTGCTTGCCGCTGCGATCGCAGTCATTGAAGTGATCGAGCACCACGGTGGCGTTGCCCTGGTTGCTGACCCGGAACTGCGAGTCCAGCTCGGCGATATCCGTGTCGTAGCGGGTTTGCTGGGGACGGATGAACAGCAGCGACCCGTAGCCGGCCAGGATGTTGACCCCGGCCTTGAGTTCCTGCTCGTAGCGCTCGGCCTCTTCATCGCTGATGGCGAAGCCATCGCCGTGCTCGGGCAGCACCGGTACGAAGCGCAGGCGGAAGTAGCGCTCCTGCTCGCGTGCGCCGCGGTAGAGCAGGCGCACGGCCTGCATGCCTCCGGCCGGAACGATCAGCCGGGCCGGGCTGGCGATCAATGGGCGCTCGGCCACGGGCAGGTGTTCATGGGAGATTTCCCGGGCGGGCCCCTGCCCGTCATGGATGACCTCGACCACGCTGACCTTGACGAAGGCGGTGGTGTCGCCCAGGTTGCGCACGCGCTTGAGCAAGGTGCTGGTACCACCGTCGAGGTAGTCGTAGAGACCGCCGACATTGATCTGCGGGCCGGCCTGTACCGTGCCCGCCAGCAAGGCCAGGGCCAGAGTGAACAGCAGGTTTTTCATGAGCGCTCCTGAGCAAAACCTAGAAATCGGCATCGAACACCACCGTGACATCGCCCTCGTAGCGGGCGCCGGGATAGCGGGTCATCTCGCTGACCGCGCTCTTGTCCACCTGGAAATGCAGGCTGCCACCGCGGTTGATTGCCGGTTGCGTGGCGTCCATCTGGATTGCCGTGGCCTCCCCTACCGGCAACGGCAGGCGATTGACCGGCTGGCCGTTATGCAGGATGACGCTGGGCAGGGTCAGCGCGACCTGCACCGGCACCTGGTGGTCGTTGGCGTCGTTGCGGATGGCGCACTGGCCGCCCAACGGGTACTCGCAGCGGGTGTGCACGGTGAACGGCCCCGACGACCAGATGCGCAGCGGCAGGTCGCGGTACAGGCGCTCGGGCAGGCGTTTGTTGTTCAGCCACTGGGTCCAGCCGCCGGGTGGCTCCAGCACCACCCGCTCGGAACCGGCCGGGAAATCGATGACGAAGGCGTGGACCACGTCCAGTTCGAAGTTGATGGTCAGGGTATTGCTATTGAGGTTGCTGACGTCGTTGCCGAAGTCGAAATCGGCGCCCGGGCCCACCTGGTAGGTGACCTGGCCGCGGTACATGCCCTGTTTCATGCGCAGTGGCGACGGGGTCACCAGGCGATAGGCCACGCCGAAGTCCCGGACCGCCACGTTCCGCTCCATACCAGGGTTTCCGGGGCTACCGACGGGATAGCAATAGTCCGGATTCCCGGGGTTTTTCACACTCCACAGGTAAGATGCCCAGGCTCCCGTCCCCAAGGTGTACAGGTAGTTGCAGCCGCCCCGTACATAAAGCGTGTACACCGGGCTGTTGCTGGTCGTTGCAACGTACTGGCTGATGGCGAAGATTTCGAACGTCAACTGGTACGCCTCCCCCGTCAGCTCATGGGTCACCGTCACCGTGCGGCGCCCGGGAACCTTGATGTAGAACAGGTCGCGATGGTCCGGTGCACTGTGAGTGGTCTTCTTGTCATAGGTGAGCGGGATCCCAACGGTTTCCACGCCATTGCAGTAATGCGGCCAGCGCCCGCAGAACGCGGCCTGTGGCGTTGTATTGATGAACTCGTTGCCGCCACCGCGGTACTCGGCCGTGATGGTCACTTCCTCGGCCGTGGCCGGTGCGGGCAATGCGAGCAGCAGCACCAGCAGAGCGAGGCTGATCAACAGGTTTCGGGTCATGGTGGATTGGTTGCAAGGCATCAGGCGTCACCTCCCTGGGCGCGTGGGTCACGGGCAGCGAGGCTGTCGGGCGAGCAGACCTGGTCGCCGGCCAGCACGACGTCGTCCTGGCGCTGGGCACCGGTGTCGAGGCGCAGCAGGCACAGACGCTGGCCGCCCTGGCGGACCTCCAGGGTCGGCGTCGATTCGCTCATTTCGACGGCGAAGAAGCCGTCGGCTTCGCTGACACTGCGGCTGGCATGGTTGATGACCATGGCACCGCGCAGCGGCTGGCCATGGTGGTCGAGCAGCCGCCCCAGCACGGTCACCGTGCGCATTACCCGCAGCGTGCGGTAGTCGACACCGCCACGGTTGAGGTGATAGCTCAGCGATGACGGCTGGATCACCGCCGTCGGTGCGCCTTCACCCTCGAAGTCCAGTTGCACGCTCCCGGACTTGTAGGCACTCACCGGAACGACGTTGCGCCCCGGCCTCAGAAGGCTGGTGTGGCCGTCCATGTCGTCGACCCGCAACTTCAGCTCCGGATAGTCCGATTCCACGTCGACGATCAGCCCCGCTTCGTAAGGCAGGTACTGGCCGCTCAGCGCCGCCTTGCCGCCACCGATGGCCAGGGTGCTTTCCAGGTTGAGCCCGCCGCTCACCTGGTTGTTGTAGGAGGAGTTCTGCACATAGGCGTCGCCATGCAGCGCGCGATTCTCGAACTGCGCGTTGGCAGCCAGACCGACACCGTAGCGGTCGCCGTTGAGGGTCCCGCCGACGCTGCGCAGGGTGCTGCCTTCGATGTCCTGCTGGTAGGTCAGCGACGTGTTCAGGTCACGCCCGCCATCGCGCGAAGTGCGGGTGCCGACACTGCCGGAAATGCGCCGGCCGGGGCCGCCCAGGCTCATGCTCAGGCTGAAATTGACGCCACGGTTGCGTTGGTTGCCGCTGCTGGAGTTGCCCGGGCGGTCGAACAGCGCCACCCGCCAGTTGGCATCCGAGCCCATCACCTGGCCATGATGCGACCAGCCCAGGTCAAGGGCCACGCCGCTGTTGCCGTAGCCTCCGTCGCTGTGGCTCAGGCGCACGGTCGCCGTACTCTGGCGGGTAACGCGCTGGCTTACCGACAGGGATGACTGGCGCATCTCGCGACTGCCGGACTGGTCGGGGTCGCGCCAATACTCCTCGCTGTTCTCATAGCCATCCAGGCGGCGCTGTCGCGGGTATTCGATCCAGGAGCGGTTGTGGCTGAGGACCACACTGCCCGACGCGTGGTGCCACACACCTTGCAGGTCATAGCCATTGCCGCGCTGTTCGGTATGGAACACATTGCCGAACACCTTGAGGCGGTCAAGCGCATCCCAGTCCAGCGAGGTGCCGTACTGCATCTGTCCATCGATGCGCTGGGCCGAGGCCCCGGCCACCAGGCGCGGGTGCAGCAGGTAGTTGGTGATGACACCGGCGGCCAGGCCGCCGTAGTCCTCGTCGTCCCAGTTGCTGAGCAGTTCGCTCTGCTTGCCCAAGTACAGGTTGTAGCGCCAGGGCGAGGCGTTGTTGCTCCAGTTATTGGGCTTGTAGATGAATTCCTCGTTGCGCGAAGTGACCTGACCATCCTCGACCAGGCGCACTTCTACCTCGTAGATGCCCCCCGGCAGCACGCGCGTATCGATGGCCTGCAACCCGGGCTGCACCGGCTGGCTGTTGATCAACTGGCCATTGCGGTAGATCTCGACGATGCCGGGACGGTTGGGGGTGACATAGATGGGCGTGGCGCTGGCCTTGCCGTTGTCGATCGCCAGGCTGTCGCTGCTGCCGTACATCAGGCCCAGAGTGGTGTCCGGACTGTTGCCGAGCAAGCGCGGTTGGCGACTCATGGCCTGGGCGCCGGGGGTGAAATAGCCCAGCCGGAAGAAGTTGTCCTGGTGCACGCGTTCGGCGAACAGTTCGTCGACCCGGTGCCGGGTTTGCGGCCGGTCTTCGTTGCTGCGGTCGACCTGGGCCTCGGCCACGGTGGTCCAGTTGCCGACGCTACCCTGCCCGCGCAGGGCGTAGCGGCCGACGGTTTCCTGGCCGTCGCGGCTGAGGTTGAGCTGGTTGCGCATGATCACGCCCTGGCTGCCTTGTTCGGGCAAGGCGTGCCACGCCGCCTGCTGGTCGCGTTCGGCATTGCGGGTCAGGATCGACAGCTGCGAATTGACCAGGCTGTAGTGCACTGCCACCAGGTCCTGGGGCAGGCCTTGATGCAATTGCCCAACGCCTGCCCGGCCTGCAGTACCTCACCCCAGCGCTGGCGCACGGTTTCCGGTTCGCGGCTTTCGTGGGTTTCGGTGAATTCCAGCAGTTGAACCCGTTCGTCACGGCTCAGTACCACCATGGCTTCGCCGAGCAGGCGACCGTCAAGGTCGATGCGCACGGCAAGGGGTACATCGAAAAAGTGTTCGTCGAATTCCTTCGGCAATCCTTCGGCCTGTCGCAGGATGCCAAGCTGACTGGTATTCCCCGTCTCTTCCCTGGCGCTGACGTCGGTCAGCCAGACGGCGGCCACGCAGCAGCCCACCGCCATTCGTATGGATGTCGCAAGAGACATGTGTGATTGCTCGTCGCGGATGAAAGCATGACCGATCACCCCGGCCCGACATGGGGAGCGCCGGACCGGGGACGATCGGAAAGGGAGGGACTGGCCCGGGTTTACTCGGCAGTGGTCTCGAACATCATGTTCACCACGCCCAGGTAGTTGCCCGGGACGTAGCCTCCGGTACCTGCGGCCTTGGCAGCCACCTCGAAGCCGACGATGGCGCCGGGAGCGGCCAGTTCCTCGCTGATCACCTCGGCGGAGGTGAGGGTCAGGGACTTGCCGGCGACACTGACGTCCAGGCCGATGGTGTCGGCGCCGCTGGTGATGGTCGCCGGGTTGGTCAGGTAGGCCGAGATCGGTCCGGTGGTGCTGCGTACCTGGAGCTGCTTGCGAATCGGTTGCAGGGTTTGCTGGAAGGAGTTCCAGGCCATGTCCTGCGGCTCGTTCATCCAGTTGCCGCCTACCGGCTCGACGTAGAAGCTTTCGGTCGGGATGCTCGCGGTCACGGTGACCTGTTTCTCGATCGGGTCGGCGGCCACGGCGGTACCAGCCGCCATCATCAATGCCAGTGGGAGTGCGAGAACGCTGTATTTCATGACCAATTTCCTTGTTGGGTGGCAAATTTTCCGATCGCCCGGCGAGAGCGCCGGACGGGGCGAATTATTTGCCACCAGGGAAATGGCTTACATCAGACGTATCCCAGCGAGAGCAGGAAATTTCCCACCGTCCTCCGTTGGACGGCGATGAGGGACTACCCCCGGGTTGGCAGGAAGATGCTAAACCGCGCCCCGCCCAGTGCCGACTGCCCTACAGTCAACAGTCCGCCCTGGCTCTCGATCACCCGCCTGCTGATCGCCAGGCCCAGGCCAAAGCCGCCAGTGGCCCGGTCCCGGCTACGGTCCAGGCGATAGAACGGCTGGAAGATTCGCTCTCGCTCCTGCTCGGGAATGCCGATGCCGTCATCTTCAACGCTGATCAGGCAGTTACCCTGCCCGTCCAGGCCCAGATCCAGCAACAGGCGCCGGTGGCAGTAGCGCATGGCATTGCGGATCAGGTTTTGCACCGCCCGTGCGGTCATCCGCGGGTCGAGGGCGAAACGCTGGTCGCCGCCGCGTACTTCCCAGCAGATATCCCGGCTGTCCAACTCTTCGGCAAAGCTGCCGAGCACGCTGTCGACGAACTCAAGCAGCGACACTTCCACCCGCTCGACGCTCTGCCCGGGCGTTTGCAGGCGGCTATAGGACAGCAGTTCGAGCACCAGTTCATCGAGTTCGCGGACGTGCCCGACCAGTTGCATGAGGCGCTTGCGGCTGGCCGCCGGCAGTTCGTCGTATAGCAGCACCAGGCCGAAATCCAGGCGGGTCAGCGGCGTGCGCAGCTCGTGGGACACTGCGTTGAGCAGCTCGCGCTGCTGGGTGAGCAATTGCTCAAGATCATGGGCCATGGTGTCGAACACTGCGGCCAACGCGCCGATATTCGAGCGCGGCGAAATCAGCGTACGTTCGGAGAGCTGGCCCTGGCCAAGCAACTGCGCCGTGGCCTTGAGCCGCTGCAGGTCGCGCCAGTGCGGCCATAGCCAAAGCAGCAGGCAGCCAAGCAGCGCGGCGCCGATCAGCACGGTGATGCCCCAGGACAGCAGGTTGATGTCCAACGGGTCCGGCGGATTGCGCAGGGCCACCAGCCATTCGCCGCCAAGTGGGGCGATGGCGGTCTCGTAGTAGCCCCAGTCGCCCAGGCGCACTACGTTGTCGCCGGCATCGAGACGCTCGCGTTCCGCCTCGCTCAGGCCCATTTGTTCGCGTGTGCGCAGTTCGATCGCCAGCGGTGCGAAATCCGCCGCCAGCGCTTGCGCCACCCGGGGCCATTGGTTTTCCGGGACCTGGCGAAACTGCTTGACGATCAGGCTCTGCACGCCCCGGGCCTGGTCGAGGTTGTAGGCGACGTAACGCTCGTTGAACAGGTGCAGGATGGCGTCGGGGATCAGGAAAATGCCGCCGGCGTAGGCAACGATGGTCAACAGGTACAGGCGAATCAGGATCTTGAACATGGCCGGGCCTCAGACTTCCCATTCCACACGGCTGAACAGGTACCCCTTGCCCCACACCGTCTTGATCTTGCGCGCTTCGCCGGCGTTGTCATCGAACTTGCGCCGCAGCTTGGAGATCGCCACGTCCACCGAACGGTCGGTACCGTTGAACTCGATCCCTCGCAGGTGCTGGAGGATGTGGTCGCGGCTGAGTACCGTTCCGGCATTGCGGGCCAGCACCACCAGCAGGTTGAACTCGCCACTGGACAGCTCCACCGGCAGGCCGCGCCAGGTCACGGTGCGTTCGGCCAGGTCGATGCACAAGGCGCCGACCAGGATGCGATCGCTTTCCAGATGAGGCTCGGCAATGCTGCTGCGGCGCAGCAGGGTACGCACCCGGGCCAATAGCACCCGCGGTTCGCAGGGCTTGGTCACATAATCGTCGGCGCCCATCTCCAGGCCCAGGACCTGGTCGTGGCTGTCGTCGCGGGCGGTCAGCATGAGGATCGGCAAGGTCTGCGACTCGCCGCGCAACAGCCTGCACACCTGCAGGCCATCGAGGCCCGGGAGCATCAGGTCGAGAATCACCAGGTCGGGCTTGTCCCGGCGCACCTGCTCCAGCACCAGGTCACCGCGGGCGATGACGCTCACGGTGAACGCATTGCGTTGCAGGTAGCTGGCGATCAGTTCGGACAGGGCGCAGTCGTCTTCGACCAGTAGGATAGTGGGCATGGTTCGGCTTGTTCGGTGGGCGTGGAAAGTCGGCAGGATATAGAAGCGGCAAAGGTAAGAAGTTATTTCTTCACACTTTTTAACAGACGTTCTACAGAGCTTCACAGCCCGGGGCCGCGTGCCTGCGTACCATGCGACGGTCATTTATGGAAGATCCCTATGTTTCCTGGGTATCCGGAATTTCTGGTTGATAAAATGCCAAAGATGTAAAGAAGAAAATCTTTCTCAGCGGATTATCTGATTGATCCTCTTCAGCCTACTCTACTGCCAATTTTCTGTTTCCACCTTCGCCTGAGTCTTCATAGCGATGCTGACTAGGGAGGACAGCGAGAGCTGGGCAAGCGTCAAAGCGGTTCTGGTTCATGCGCAATCCGGACACCTGCACAACATTCCTCTTGTAAGAAACCGATCAAATTCTCTAGGTGCCCATACTCGGGTATACAGACAATCGTGCGGCTATGTTTCTCCTGCCGGATCAGCCCTACCTTGGCCATGCGCGCAAGGTGATGTGATAGCGTCGAAGCAGGAATACCCAGCCCCTTCTGGATATCTCCGACCGAAGCCCCATCATGGCCAGCTTTGACCAGAAAGCGGAACACGGACAGTCGGTGACTATTCCCTAGCTCAGCTAAGCTGGCTGCAACCTTTTCGTGATCCATAGCACGCCCCAATAATTCGATGTTTCTAGAATTATAGTTGACAGGTCGGATAAACGCAAGTAGGCTGCGTACATCATTTCGACAATACTAGAAATATAGGAGTAATATTGAATGTCATCTCAACTCCAAGACGCTCTAGGCATGTTCGCCTTTCTCGCTATCGAGCTATCGGTTTTATTCATTGGCATTAGCTTGCTGGTCGGAGTTCTTCAACGTCACATCCCACCATCCAAGGTGGAAGCGTTACTGACTTCCAGTGGGAAGCGAGGCTATTTTCTTGCTGCTGGTTTAGGAGCTATAACGCCCTTCTGTAGTTGCTCGACTATCCCCATGTTGAAAGGGTTGATTCGGGCACGGGCCGGTTTTGGGCCGATGATGGTGTTTCTTTTCTCATCTCCGTTGCTGAATCCTATCGTCGTCGGCCTGCTGGTTGCCACGTTTGGATGGACACTTACTGCTATCTATGTGCTCGCCGCTTTGGTGGTCGCGGTAGGTGCCGGATGGCTGCTTCACACGCTTGGCTTCGAGCGTTATGTGCGCCGGACGGCGACACAAGAGAGCAGTGGATGTAGTTCATCAGCAAGCCCGTGCAGTGCTACATCGACCGCATCGAGTTGCGGCACCAACAGCTGCGACACCACTCCGAAGACGGCTTCTTGCGGGGCTGATAGGAAGACAACAGTCTCTACGTCTAGCGAATGCTGTGACAGTCAACCCACTGTCACGGTTAAGAAAGAAGGGAAGTACAGTGGTGTGTGGCGGGAAGCTTGGTCGGACTTTATCGATGTGTTGCCTTACCTGCTCATCGGTATTGCGATTGGCAGCGTGATCTATGGTTTCATGCCCACTGACTTATTGGAGCAGTATGCAGGCCCAGATAATCCCTTTGCCATTCCAGTTGCCGCTGTCATCGGCGTGCCGTTGTATATTCGCGCTGAAGCCGTCATACCTCTGGCAGCGGCTCTGATGGCCAAAGGCGTGGGTGCCGGGACGGTGCTAGCGTTGATCATCGGCAGTGCCGGAGCCAGCCTGACTGAGCTCATTCTGTTGCGCTCTTTGTTCACGCTGAAGCTTTTAGCGGCGTTTTTAGCAGTCATTTTTGCTATGGCGATGATTGCCGGTTACGCCACCTACCTGTTTTTCTGATCAAGGCGGGAGATGATTAATTCGTTAAGCCTTCCTGGGTACCAGTTGGTGGATTCTGATGAGCAGAATGAAGACATACATTTTCGGCTTGAAGCACCTACACCAGTAGCCTGCGAGGGGTGCGGCGTGCAGGGTGAGTTCGTGCGGTTCGGCAAGCGTGACGTTCCCTATCGTGATCTGCCCATCCACGGCAAGCGGGTCACTCTCTGGGTGGTCCGCCGCCGATACACCTGCCGGGCCTGCAAGACAACATTCAGGCCCCAGCTACCGGAGATGGTGGACGGATTCCGTATGACACTGCGGCTGCATGAGTACGTGGAGAAGGAATCCTTCAACCACCCCTACACCTTTGTGGCGGCACAGACCGGCCTGGACGAGAAGACGGTGCGCGACATCTTCAACGCCCGCGCCGAGTTCCTGGGGCGCTGGCACCGCTTCGAGACGCCCCGCATCCTGGGCATTGACGAGCTATACCTGAACAAGCGCTACCGCTGCATTCTGACCAACATTGAGGAGCGAACCCTGCTCGACCTGCTGGCCACCCGCCGCCAGGACGTGGTGACCAACTACCTGATGAAGCTGAAAGACCGGCAGAAGGTCGAGATCGTCAGCATGGACATGTGGAACCCCTACCGGGCAGCGGTCAAGGCTGTGCTGCCCCAGGCCCGTATCGTGGTCGATAAGTTCCATGTGGTGCGCATGGCCAACGATGCCCTAGAGAGAGTGCGCAAGGGCCTCAGAAAGGAGCTGAAACCGTCCCAGAGCCGGACTCTCAAGGGAGACCGGAAAATCCTGCTGAAACGCGCTCACGAAGTCTCAGACCGGGAGCGCCTCATCATGGAGACCTGGACAGGCGCGTTCCCGCAACTGCTGGCCGCCTACGAGCACAAGGAGCGCTTCTACGGCATCTGGGACGCCACCACACGGCTCCAGGCAGAAGCCGCCCTGGACGAGTGGATAGCCACCATCCCGAAGGGCCAAAAGGAAGTCTGGAGCGATCTGGTCAGGGCAGTGGGAAACTGGCGCGAAGAGACCATGACCTACTTCGAGACGGACATGCCCGTCACCAACGCTTACACGGAGTCCATCAACCGACTGGCCAAGGACAAGAACCGTGAAGGGCGCGGTTACTCCTTCGAGGTGATGCGGGCACGAATGCTCTACACCACGAAGCACAAGAAGAAGGCACCGACTGCGAAGGTCTCTCCTTTCTACAAGAAAACCATCGGTTACGGACTGCCGGACTTCGCAGAGGAACTCAACTACGGAGTCGATCTATCAACCATCTGATAATGGTATCAGGTTGGTGGGGTAAAGGTGCCCCATCAACCATTAAATCCGTATACCCTGTTTCCTTCAAGCCCCGCCCGTCTGCGCCTTCTCCCCCTGGCTGGTGCCGTTCTCCTGCTTGCTGCCTGTGGCGCCGAAAAGGCCGCCGAGGATGCGCAGATGCCCGCCCCCAACGTTTCGGTGGAAACCGTGCAGGTCCAGGCGCTGGCCATCAGCAGCGAACTGTCCGGTCGTATCCAGGCGCCACGCATTGCCGAAGTGCGGGCACGGGTGGCCGGTGTGGTGCTCAAGCGTGAATACCGCGAGGGCAGCGATGTGAAGCAGGGCGATGTGCTGTTCCGTATCGACCCGGCCCCCTTCCAGGCCGACTACGACAGTGCCCGCGCGACCCTCGCCAGGGCCGAGGCCAATCGCTACCAGGCCAGGTTGCAGGACCAGCGCTACGCGGAGCTGATCGCAATCGACGCGATCAGCCGCCAGGACCGCGACAACGCCCGCGCTGCGGCGATGCAGGCGGAGGCCGACGTGGCCGCGGCCAGGGCGGCGGTGGAACGGGCCAGGCTGAACCTCGGTTATGCAACGGTCACCGCGCCGATTTCCGGGCGCATTGGGCGCGCGCTGGTAACCGAGGGCGCGCTAGTGGGCCAGAACGAAAGCACCGCGCTGGCGACCATCCAGCAACTCGACCCGATCCATGCCGACGTCACCCAGTCGACCCGCGAAATCAATGCCCTGCGCCGCTCGCTGCGGGCCGGCCAATTGCAGCAGGTCGGCCAGGAGGAGGCCAAGGTCACCCTGATCCAGGACGATGGCACGCCCTACCCGCTGCCCGGCAAGCTGCTGTTCTCGGATATCGCCGTGGACCCGGGGACCGGGCAGATCACGCTGCGCAGTGAATTCCCCAACCCCTATCTCGACCTGCTGCCGGGCAGCTTTGTCCGCGTGCGCGTCGAGCAGGCCGTGCAGCCCCAGGGCATCAGCGTGCCACAACAGGCGATCCTGCGCGACAGCGCCGGCCAGCCACGGGTGCTGGTGGTCGACGACGAACAGCGCATCGTCGAGCGTGCGGTGGTCCTGGGGGCTGCGCAGAACAATCGCTGGATTGTCAGTGACGGCCTGAGCCCGGGCGAACGGGTGGTCACCGAAGGCCTGCAGCACGTCAAGGCCGGTGACCAGGTGCAGGTCACCCTGCCGCTTCCGTCCACCAGCCCATCGTCCAGAATTCCGGCCAGTGAGGGCCTGATCCATGCCACGGTTTTTCATCGAACGCCCGGTATTCGCCTGGGTGGTCGCCCTGTTCATCCTTCTCGCCGGCGCCCTGGCCCTGCCCAAGCTGCCGGTGGCCCAGTACCCCAACGTCGCGCCGCCGCAGGTGGAGATCTATGCGGTGTATCCCGGCGCATCGGCACAAACCATGGACGACAGCGTGGTCAGCCTGATCGAGCAGGAGCTCAACGGCGCCGATCATCTGCTGTATTTCCAGTCCCAGAGCAGCCTGGGCAGCGCTACCATCACCGCCACTTTCGAGCCCGGGACCAACCCGGAACTGGCCCAGGTGGACGTACAGAACCGCCTGAAGATCGTCGAGTCGCGCCTGCCCCGGGCCGTGACCCAACAAGGCCTGCAGGTGGAAAAGGTGTCCACCGGTTTTCTCCTGCTGGTGACCCTCAGTTCAGAGGATGCGCGGCTCGACGAGACGGCCCTGAGCGACTTTCTCGCGCGCAACGTGATGAACGAGATCCGCCGCCTGCCCGGTGTGGGCAAGGCGCAGCTGTATGGCTCCGAGCGGGCCATGCGCATCTGGATCGACCCGCGCAAGCTGATCGCCTTCAATCTTACGCCCGAGGACGTCAACGCTGCGGTTGCCGCGCAGAACGCCCAGGTGGCGCCGGGCAGCATCGGCGACCTGCCCGGCCGGCCAGGCCAGGAAATCACCGCCAACGTGCTGGTCAAGGGGCAGTTGTCGAGCCCCGAGGAGTTCGCCGCCATCGTCCTGCGCGCCAATCCGGACGGCTCCAGCGTGACCGTCGGCGATGTCGCCCGGGTCGAGATCGGTGCCCAGGAATACCAGTTCGGCACCCGCCTCAACGGCAAGGCGGCCACTGCGTTCAGCGTGCAATTGGCGCCTGGGGCCAACGCCATGCAGACCGCGACCCTGGTGCGCGAGAAGATGGACGAGCTGTCGCGCTACTTCCCGCCAGGTGCGAAATACGACATACCCTACGACACCTCGCCCTTCGTCAAGGTCTCCATTACCCAGGTGATCCATACCCTGGGTGAAGCCATGGTCCTGGTGTTCCTGGTGATGCTGCTGTTCCTGCAGAACATCCGCTACACGCTGATCCCGACCCTGGTGGTGCCGGTGGCATTGATGGGCACCTTCGCGGCCATGCTGGTCCTGGGGTTCTCGATCAACGTGCTGACCCTGTTCGGCATGGTCCTGGCCATCGGCATCCTGGTGGACGATGCCATCGTGGTGGTGGAAAACGTCGAGCGGATCATGATGGAGGAAGGCCTGCCGCCGAAGGAGGCAACGCGCAAGGCGATGGGCCAGATCAGCGGTGCCATCATCGGCATTACCGTGGTGCTGGTGGCTGTGTTCCTGCCAATGGCCTTCATGAGCGGCTCGGTGGGCGTGATCTACCAGCAGTTCTCCATGTCCATGGCGGTGTCGATCCTGTTCTCGGCCTTCCTCGCCCTGAGCCTTACCCCGGCCCTCTGCGCCACCTTGTTAAAGCCAGTGGCCAAGGGCGAACAGCATGCGCGCCGCGGCCTGTATGGCTGGTTCAACCGGCGTTTCGAAGCCATGAGCGACGGATACCAGCGCTGGGTGGTGCAGGCCATCGCCCGTAGCGGCCGCTACCTGCTGGTCTACGCCCTGCTGTTCGCCGCGCTGGTGTTCAGCTTCGGGCAGTTGCCGTCATCGTTCCTGCCGACCGAGGACCAGGGCTACACCATCACCGACGTGCAGTTGCCGCCGGGCGCCAGCCGCGAGCGGACCGAGCAGGTGGCCGCGCAGATCGAGGAGCACAACGCTGCCGAACCCGGAGTGGGCGATACCACGGTGATTCTCGGTTTCAGCTTTTCCGGCAACGGGCAGAATGCGGCGCTGGTGTTCACCACGTTGAAAGACTGGTCGGAACGGGCAGCCGGTGACGCTGCAGCGGCCATCGCCGAGCGCGCCACCATGGCCTTCAGCCAGTTCAAGAATGCCATCGCCTACTCGGTGCTGCCGCCGCCGGTGGATGGCCTGGGCACCTCGACCGGTTTCGAATTTCGCCTGCAGGACCGCGGTGGCCTGGGCTATGCCCGGCTGATGGCGGCGCGCGACCAGTTGCTGGCCGCTGCGGAAAAAAGCCCGGTGTTGGTCAACGTGCGCGAGAGCGCCCTCGCGGAAAGCCCGCAGGTACAGCTGGAGATCGACCGCAAGCAGGCCAATGCGCTGGGTGTGTCCTTCGCCGATATCGGCACGGTGCTGAACACTGCGGTGGGTTCCAGCTACGTCAACGACTTCCCCAACCAGGGCCGCATGCAGCGCGTGGTGGTGCAAGCCGAGGGCGACAGCCGCAGCCAGGTCGAGGACCTGCTGCAGATCCATGTACGCAACAGCAACGGCAAGATGGTCCCGCTGGCAGCCTTCGCCAAGGCAAGCTGGGTATCCGGGCCGGTGCAACTGACCCGCTACAACGGCTATCCGGCGATTGCCGTGAGTGGCGAACCGGCACCGGGCTACAGTTCGGGCCAGGCCATGGCCGAGATCGAGGGACTGGTGGGTGGGCTGCCGCTGGGCTTCGGCCTGGAGTGGACCGGATTGTCCTTGCAGGAACGCTTGTCGGGTAGCCAGGCGCCATTGTTGATGGCCCTGTCGCTGCTGGTGGTGTTCCTCTGCCTGGCAGCCCTCTATGAAAGCTGGTCGATCCCGACCTCGGTGCTGCTGGTGGTACCGCTGGGAATCCTCGGCGCGGTGCTGGCCGTGACCCTGCGCGGCTTGCCCAACGACGTGTTTTTCAAGGTCGGCCTGATCACCCTGATCGGTCTGTCGGCGAAGAACGCCATCCTGATCATCGAATTCGCCAAGAGCCTGGTGGATGAAGGGCATGACCTGGTGGACGCGACGGTCCAGGCGGCACGCCTGCGCCTGCGACCGATCGTGATGACCTCGCTGGCGTTCATCCTCGGGGTGGTGCCGCTGGCCCTCGCGACCGGAGCCAGTTCGGCCAGCCAGCAGGCGATCGGCACCGGGGTGGTCGGCGGCATGCTCAGCGCGACCCTGGCGGTGGTGTTCGTGCCGGTGTTCTTCGTCGTGGTGATGCGGGTGACGGGGTATCAGAAGAAGAAAGCCGGGACTGAGGGGCCTGCGGGCGAAGTGAACTGTTGAAGATGTTGGCCAGCTCCCACAGGCGCCGCGTACCCTGTGGGAGCTGGCTTGCCAGCGATTAGGCCCTCAAGAACAACACAGTTGAAACCTGCCTGCCGCCCATGGGATGGTGCCACCCTCGTCCAGCCGGAAATCCCGCTCATGACCCTCGTCCCTCCCTGCTCCATCCTCATCCTCGCCGGCGGCCGCGGCCAGCGCATGGGCGGGCGGGACAAGGGGTTGCTGGAGTGGCGCGGCGAGCCGATGGTCGCCCATCTGCATCGCACCCTGCGCCCGCTGACCGACGACCTGATCATCTCCTGCAACCGCAATCTCGACCGCTACCGCCCCTACGCCGATACCCTGGTGCAGGATGCCGAAGGCGATTTCCCCGGCCCCTTCGCCGGTGTCCTGGCTGGCCTCGCGGTGGCACGGCATGACTGGTTGCTGGTGCTGGCCTGTGATGCACCGAAGGTCGATCGGCCCTTGCTGGAGTCGCTGCTGAAGCTGGCAACCGATGCGCATACGCCGGTAATGGTCCGCCAGGACGGCCATTGGCAACCCATGTTCAGCCTGCTCCCGCGCGCACTCGCACCCACACTTTCAACCGCCTGGGAAAGTGGCGAACGCAGTCTGTCGTGGGTGTTGCGCGGCGGGCCTTTGCTGGCCCTGGACTGTGCCGGGGACGATCCCCGACTGGCCAACTTCAATACGCCGGATTGCCTGGACGACGCCGCTTCAGCGCAATCGTGAGCGGATCTGTCGGCAGGTGTCGAGCATCTGCTGCATGTTGCCGGGCTCCAGGCCAAGCTTGCCGTTCATGCAATCGAGCAGTTGCGCGGCTTCTAGCTTGAGCGCCCTGCCCTTTTCGGTCAGCAGTACCTTGCGTCGACGGCGGTCGCCGGGGTCCAGGTAGACCGTGATGAAGCCGGCGTCGCTCAAGCGACGAATGATCGGCGTCAGGGTACCAAGGTCGAACAGGGTCACGGCACTCAGGGAACTGATGGACATGTCGTCCTCGCCCCACAGCCCGATCAGCACCAGCAATTGCGGGTAGGTCACGCCATGTCGGCGCAGCGGCTCGCCATAATCGCGAACCATGGCATTGGCCGTGGAGTACAGGGTGAAGCACAGCATTCTGTCGAAATCGAAGGTAGGTTCTTCCATAGGCGTCTCTCGTGCGGTGTTCATGCAGCCACCGCGGCTTGCTCGTAGCGTGCCCGGTTCCGCAGCAGAACCAGATCCACTGGCCTGCGACCCGTGCCGGGCATGGTTGTGGTGAGTGTTGCCCGCTTCCCGCGCGCCAGCCTCGGGCAGGCGCGGCACTCGCCCGGAAACAGGCGGTGCAGGGTCGTGGTCGGGAAGTGGGGGTACGGGCTGTTCATCCTTGATGTCCGGTGGCGATGCGACCCGGGATGCGGGGGTGCATACGATGCCGCGCGATGCTGTCCTTCGATGGCGCGGACAATGGCAGGCGGCCCGGGGCCTTGTCAGTGACTTCGCGGGCCAGATTAATGCGCAACGAGTCCATTACCGAAACACCCTTCATGGGTCGCCTCATTGGTTTGTGTAAAAAGTAAAGACGCAGTTGGTCGGAAATGTCTTGAAATGTGAACTGGATCCGATTTTTCCCAAGATTGCCCCATCCGAACGAATATAGCCAGTTGCCATTGCGGCGAATAAATGACGTCAAGAAACGGCGAAAGCCCGTCTGGGACGGGCTTTCGGGGTCATAGGGAATGACTCGGTGCGTTCAGCCCAGGCTATGCCAACTGCGCTTGTCCTTGGCTAGCAGATCGTCCGCTGCCGCCGGGCCATCTTCTCCGGCAGCGTAACTGTGCACCTCGCCAGCGTCTTTCCAGGCGTCGAGGAAGGGTTGCACCGCGCGCCAGCCGTTCTCGATATTGTCGGCACGCTGGAACAGGGTCTGGTCGCCGGTCAGGCAGTCGTAGATCAGGGTTTCGTAACCGGTGGCCGGCTGCATCCTGAAGAAGTCCTTGTAGGCGAAACCCAGGGCGATGGTTTCCATTTCCAGGGCAGGCCCAGGACGCTTGGCTTGCAGGTCGAACCACATGCCTTCGTTGGGCTGGATCTGGATTTTCAGGTAGTTGGGCTTGGGCCGTTCGGCATCGCTGTCGCGAAATTGCGCGTACGGTGCCGGCTTGAAACAGATGGCGATCTCGGTGTCGCGAACGCTCATGCGCTTGCCGGTACGCAAGTAGAACGGCACGCCTACCCAGCGCCAGTTGTCGATCATCACTTTCAGCGCCACGTAGGTTTCGGTCTGGCTGTCCGTCGCGACCCGCGGCTCCTGTCTATATCCCTTGAGCTTCCTGCGCCCTTGCTTGCCCTCGGTGTATTGACCGCGTACCGAGTTCTTCAAGGCCATGGCTTTGGACCAGGGACGAATTGCGCCAATGACCTTGGCCTTTTCGCTGCGCACCGCATCGGCGCCGAAGGCGGCCGGCGGCTCCATGGCCACCATCGCCAGCAACTGGAACAGGTGATTGGGCACCATGTCGCGCAAGGCTCCGGTGTGGTCGTAGAAGGCGCCGCGTTCTTCGACACCGACGGTTTCCGCCGCAGTGATCTGCACGTGATCGATGTAATGGTTGTTCCAGAATGCCTCGAACAGACCGTTGGAAAAACGGCTGACCAGGATGTTCTGCACCGTCTCCTTGCCCAGGTAGTGATCGATCCGGTAGATCTGCTTTTCGCTCATCACGCGCAGCAGGCTGGCGTTGAGCATCTCGGCGCTGGCGAGGTCGGAGCCGAACGGCTTTTCGATCACCACTCGGCGAAAACCCTCGGTTTCGCTGAGCAAGCCGGCGTCGCCGAGACGTTGAACCACATCGGTGAAAAACCGCGGCGCCGTGGCCAGGTAGAAGATCGCATTGCCGTTGCGCGACTTGCCGATCTGCTTGCCGATGGCCTGGTAGGTGGCCGCCTCGAGAAAATCTCCGGTCAGGTAGTCGATGCGCTTGGCCAGGCGCGCCCAGCGCTTCGGGTCGAAGCATTGCGCGCCTTCGCCGGAGCCCTTGTCGCGCTCGCGCATGAAGCCCTCCAGGCGCTGGACGAATTCGCTGGCGCTGGCCGGGTTGTGATCGACCCCGACGATGCGCAGGTTGTTGTCCAGCAGGCCGTCGCGACTCAGGTTGTACAAGGCCGGCATCAACAGGCGCTTGACCAGGTCGCCGCTGGCGCCGAACAGGAACAGGGTGCAGGGTGGCGCGGTTTCGACGTTGTACTGGTTCATTCAGGACGCTCGACATGGCCGCCGAAACCGAAGCGCATGGCCGACAACAGCTTGTCGCCATAGGTACCTTGCTGCTGGCGCGAGCGGAAACGGGCAAACAGTGCACTGCTCAGCACCGGCACCGGCACCGCCTGTTCGACGGCTGCATCGATGGTCCAGCGGCCCTCGCCACTGTCGGCCACGGCGCCGCTGTAATGCTCCAGGTGCGGGTCGGCCGCCAATGCGTCGGCGGTCAGGTCCAGCAGCCATGAGGTGACCACGCTGCCACGCCGCCAGACTTCGGCGATCTGCGCCAGGTCCAGCTCGTAGCGCTGGTCTGGCGGTAATTCCTCGCTGGCCTTGCTCCGCAGGATGTCGAAACCTTCGGCGTAGGCCTGCATCAAGCCGTACTCGATGCCATTGTGGATCATCTTGACGAAGTGCCCGGAACCGGCCGGGCCGGCATGGATATAGCCCTGCTCGGCGCGCCCCGGTTCGCCGCTGCGACCGCGGGTGCGAGGAATGCTGCCGATTCCCGGGGCCAGGCTGGCGAACAGCGGATCGAGGCGTTCGACCACTGCCTGCTCGCCGCCGATCATCATGCAATAGCCGCGCTCCAGGCCCCACACGCCACCCGAGGTGCCCACGTCGATGTAGTGCAGATGACGTTTTTTCAGCTCGCTGGCGCGGCGTATATCGTCCTTGTAGAAGCTGTTGCCACCATCGATCAGCACATCGCCGGCGTCCAGCAGGTCGGCCAGTTGCGCCAGGGTCTGCTCGGTCGGCTCGCCGGCGGGCAGCATTACCCAGATCGCCCTGGGCCTGGCCAGATGGCCGACCAGGGCTGGAAGATCATTCGCGCCCTGTGCGCCCTCGACCGCCAGCGCGTCGATCGCCGTCGGGTTGCGGTCGTTCACCACCACCTGGTGACCGTTGCGCATCAGCCGCCTTGCAATGTTGCCGCCCATGCGGCCCAGTCCCACGATTCCCAGTTGCATGTGCCGATGCTCCAGTCCGAGGCAGAAGTCCTCAAGGTTAGTCCAGCATGGGCGGCGATGGTTTCACGACGAACGGCGAGACAGCGGCCAATAAAAAAGTTCCCTTGGCGGAAAAAAGAATTCAGAATCCCGCCCCGTCAAGCGTCTACGCTTCAGTTGTGTGACAAGCCATTAGTGAGGTGCCCTATGCAAACCCTGATCTCGGCAGCCCCGCCCCAGACGCTCTACGTCTCGATCCGCCGTGACGAACTGCAGCGCCTGAAGCAGGAGCGCGACGCCCTCCAGGAACAGGTCGCGCAACTGAATCTTCTGTTACAACAGGCCAACACCCACAGCGCCGCGGCCACGCGCTAGGCGCAAATATTCCAAACATTTTTCCGATTTCCAGGGGCCCGGTGCGCCGCCAGACTGCGCGCCGGTGCTGACACACAGGGTGTCAGCCACATGCCGAGGCCCCTCGATGAAACGCGCCGTACTTGCCCTTCCCCTTCTCGCCTTGTTCGCCACCCAGGTTCACGCCGATGCTCCGATGTGCGCGAGTACCAGCGAGGCCGAGATCCTGGCCCTGTTCAACCAATGGAACGACAGCCTGCAAAGTGGCGACCCACGCCAGGTCGATGCGCTCTATGCGCCCGATGCCGTGCTGTTGCCCACCGTATCGGCGGTGCCGCGCCTCGATAGTGCGGCGCGCATCGATTACTTCGAGCACTTTCTCAATGACCAGCCCAAGGGCCGACTCGATACTCGGCATGTCCGGATCGCTTGCGACAGCGCCTTGCTCAGTGGCCTCTACACTTTCGACTTTGCCCGCACCGGTGCCCAGGTCGCTGCGCGCTATTCCTTCGCCTACACCTGGACCGGTGAGCGCTGGCTGATCAGCGCCCACCACTCCTCGGCCCTGCCAGCCAGTTGAAATCAGGCCAGCAGCACGCGGCCCCAGTACGCCGCACCTGCTGTCGCCAGCAACAACAGCATCCACGCTGACACGCGCGAAACCCACGCCCTGTAGCGTTGCGCCAGGGCGTGACGCATCAGGCCGATGTACAGGGCCAGTATCCCCAGGTCGACAAGCAGCCACAGCAAGGCCAGGAGGCCGATGCTGGTGCCGAAGGACCCGGTCACCGGAATGAACTGGGGAAACAGGGCAACGAAGAACAGGATGTCCTTGGGGTTGGAGATCCCGATCAGAAACCCCTGGCACCATCCATTGGCCTTCCGGGCAGGGCTTGACTCCCCCGCCCCGCAATCGCGCAGACCACTGAAGCCCAGCCAGCCGATGAACAGGCATCCCGCCAGGGCGCCCCACTGCAACAACTGCGGGCTCAACGCCAGGGCCCCCGCCAGTACGCCCGCCGCCGCCGCCACCAGCACCAGCGACGCCGCATTGGCGCCGAGCGCCGTACGAATTGCACTGGCGGTCCCGCTACGACTGGCCGCATCCACGACCAGCAGCACGACCGGCCCGGGTGTCGCGATCAACAGGACAATGGTGCCCAGATAAGCAATCAGCAAGGTGGTGTTCATCTCATATCCCGGATCCTTTGGTCGCGTGCATTCTGGTTAGTCGAAGGTCCCTTGAAAAACGCAAAATGCGCAGGCCTACTATGACTCCAGCTCATGATGGACTCTGTTCAGTGGCCGATCGCCTGCCTCCCCTCTACGCCCTGCGCGCCTTCGAAGTCGCGGCACGCTCCTGCTCCTTTACCCGTGCCGCCGACGAACTGGCCCTGACCCAGAGCGCGATCAGCCGGCATATCCGCAGCCTGGAAAGCCATCTCGGCTGTCGTCTGTTCGAACGCCAAGGGCCACGCTTGCGCCTGACCGATGTCGGGCAAAGCCTGGCAAGGCAGCTCAATGCCGGTTTCGGCCTGATCGAGCAAGCCTGCCAGCCGTTTCGCGACGGCGCCCGGCAACTGCGCCTCAAAGCTCCCTCGACACTGACCATGCACTGGTTGCTGGACTGCCTGGCGCTTTTTCGCCAGGAGCCGGAGCCGATCAGTGTGCAGCTCGCCAGTGTGTGGATGGATCAGGACAGCGTGGACTTTTCCGGCGAGCCCTACGATTGCGCGGTATTGCTGGGAGACGGTCATTTCGGCGAACGGGTGAAATGCCGCTTGCTGTTCGAGGAGTGGTTGATTCCCATCTGTTCACCCACTCTACTGGGGGGCGGGCGTGGGACGCCGCGCATCTTGGAGAGTCGCCGCTGGTGCATCCCTCGGCAGATCGACGTGACTGGCAACGCTGGCTGCAGGGAGCCGGCCTGGGTGCGCAGGTGCAGTTGGACCGCGGTATCTGCTTCGATACCCTGGACCAGGGCATGGGGGCGGCGATGGCCGGGCACGGCGTATCGATCGGGGACCTGGCGCTGGTTGGCCGGCATGTACGCGACGGGCGCCTGGCGCTGCCGTTCAAGCAGGCGGTGGCAACCGGGGACGGCTATTACCTGGTGTGGCCGCAAGGCAGCGCCTGGGAGCCCGCAGTGCAGAGGCTGGGGGACTTTCTGCTGGAACACCGCCCGGAGTCGGCATCGGTACAAGAACCCGGGTAACATGCCCTCATGCAAATCGATCTCTTCACCGCAGCGCCAGCAAGCGCACCGCAATGGCTCGGCCAGCAGGTCGCCCTGTTGCCGGGTTTCGCCCTTGACCGGGTCGAGCTCCTGCTGCCTGCCTTGCGCCAGATCGTCCTTGCCGCCCCATTTCGCAACATGATCACGCCGGGCGGCCGGACCATCGCCGTGCGCGTAACCAACTGCGGCGAACTGGGCTGGATCAGCGATCAGCGGGGCTACCGCTACAGCCCCGTAGACCCGCTCAGCGGCCAGCCGTGGCCAGCGTTGCCACCCGTATTCAGCGACCTGGCCCAGGCCGCTGCGCAGGCAGCCGGCTTTGCCGATTTCATCCCGGACGCCTGCCTGATCAACAGCTACCTGCCAGGCAATCGCCTGACCCTGCACCAGGACCGCAACGAACGTGACTTCAGCCAGCCAATCGTTTCGGTATCCCTCGGCCTGCCCGCTACCTTTCTCCTCGGCGGCCATGAACGGGCCGACCGCACCCAGAAAGTCGGCCTGCAACACGGCGATGTGCTGGTCTGGGGCGGTGAAGACCGCTTGCGCTTCCATGGAATCCTGCCGCTCAAGGACGGCTCTCACCCGGTGCTGGGGGCGCGCCGGATCAACTTCACCCTGCGCAAGGCCGGTTGATGACCATTCGCCCTGCCCGTCCCGACGATGCCGTGGTGCTTCCCGCCATAGAACGCTCGGCGGCACAGTCGTTCGCTGCGATCACCCACCTCGCCTGGCTGGCCAGGCATGAGGTCCTTGGCGTCGAGCAGCACCTGGCCTTTATCGCCAATGGCCTGCACTGGGTGGCGGTGGATGATGAGGATCGCCCCGAGGGCTTCCTGTGTGCGAGCGCGCAGGGGCACGCGCTTCATATCGAGGAACTGTCGGTTGCCCGAAGTAGCCAGGGACGAGGCTTGGGGCGTGAGCTGATCATGCACGTCCAGGACAAGGCCGCCGCCGCAGGCTTCAGGGCCTTGACCCTGACCACCTTTGCCGACGTGCCTTGGAATGCACCGTTCTATGCCCGGTTGGGCTTCGAGTGCATGGATGAGCATCAAGCGAGCGACTTTCTTCGCCGGCAGTTGCAGCATGAGCGCGCGCTCGGGCTGCCGGGGCGTTGCGCCATGGTCAAGCGCCTGTAGCCGTTACGCCTGGGTAGATTGCTGCTGCGTCGCACGCAGTGCTTCGATGCCGGCTTGCAGGTCCTTCACCTGGCTGGCCAATTGCAGCCGTTCGGCGTCGACCTGTACCAGTTGCACCGCCTGATCCTGCATCTGCCGCTGCAACTCGTCCCGGGCGCCCTGGGACTGGGCCAGGTTGGCGCTCAGGGTGCGGGTTTCGAGCACCTGCTGTTCACACTGGTCCTTGAGCTGCTGGATTTCGCGCTGGATATGGCGCGCCTCCACCAGCAAGCGTTCGTTGTCACGATTGAGCCGGGTGGTTTCGTCCTGCTTGACGATCAGGGTCTGCTGCAACTGGCGCAGCTCGACCTGCAACTGCTGCACCTGGGCTTCGTGGCGGCGCTGATCCTGCTCGCGTTGTTCGCGACTGGCGCTGCGGTAATGTTCAAGGGCATCACGCGCATGCTGATGCTTGTCTTCCAGCGAAGCGATCTGCTCGTCCTTGTCGGCCAGGCGCACGTTCAACTCGCCCACCGCCTGGCTCAGCGTGGCATTGCGCGTGTGCTCGCTCTGCAAGGTGCTGCGCGTGGTCGCCAGTTCGGCGGACTCGGCCGCCAGCGCCGCGCCCTGGATCTGCAACTGCTGCTGCGCCGCAGCCAGTGCCTGCTGGCTTTCCTGCAACTGCGCCTTGAGCGCTGTGGTTTCTACATCGAAAGATTTCTGCGCCTCATCGATCTTCGCATCGCTTTCTTCTTTGAGTTGCTCGGCCAGTTGGCGCACCAGCCCGCTGATGGACTCGCTCAGGTCCGGCACGCTGGTGGTGGCGGGCGGCTTCTGGATGTCCAGTTCCTTCAGGTACCGATGAATGGTGGTTTTCGAACCGGTATTTCCCAGTTCAATGCGCACCGCATCGATGCTCGGGTGCTCTCCCCGGGCAAGGATCGCCTGGCGAGCCTTGTGCACTACCGCCTTGTTGATACCACCACGCGCCATATTGCATTTTCCTGCGATTTCATAATGTGGTACGTATGGTGTACTTACATACTAATTTAGTCAATTTGTAAATTGTGAATTTTTCAAATTAAAGATCAAATAATCACGACTTATCAGATGTCAGGGTGTTTTTGGTCGTGCCGAAGCGCGCAAAGGGTGTACCTGCGTGTCCTGCAGGCCGTCCGGCGAGATGCGCTGTTTTTACAAGCGTCCACGCTCATCGCTGCACAACACTCGCGGCTCCCACTGCTCTGGAGCCGCGAAATGCGCTTTATCTACGCCCCGCTGTTTTTCTTCGTGTTTATCTGCGTCGCCGTGATCATCGTCACCATGAGCGGCGGCTTCGTCTGGCTGCTACCGCTGCTGCTGGTGGCGATCGGCATCAGCGCCTTCTGCGAATGGCGCTGGCCTTACCGCGACCGATGGAACCGCGACCATGGCGACCGCCTGCGCGACGTGCTCCATGCCAGCGTCAATGAATCCTTGAATGTCCTCAGCATCGCGGCGATTCCGCTGATCGCTCCCTGGCTCCCCGATCTCGGCATCTGGCCCACGCATTGGCCGCTGGGCCTGCAATTGCTGCTGGCGATCCCGATTGCCGATCTCGGCATCACCCTGGTCCATTACGCCAGCCATCGTTCGGCGCTGTTATGGCGGCTGCATGCAGTGCATCACAGCGTCGCCCGCATGTACGGCTTCAATGGCTTGATGAAACATCCGCTGCACCAGTTGCTGGAGGCCCTGGGCGGCACCCTGCCCCTGCTGCTCTGCGGCATGCCCCAGGACGTCACGGCACTGCTGGCGTTCAGCATTGCCATCCAGTTGCTGTTGCAGCACAGCAACGTGGACATGCGCCTGGGCGTGTTGCGTCATGTATTCGCCTGGGCGCCGCTGCATCGCCTGCATCATCTGAAATACGGCCATCATGGCGATGTGAATTTCGCCCTGTTCTTTGCGTTCTGGGATCGGCTGCTGGGGACGGCACTCTACCTGCCGGACTATGAGCTGGCGGACGACGACCTGGGCATCGGAGATCAGCCGGATTACCCGTCGGGCTACGCTGCACAGTTGCGTCAGCCGTTCAGCGCTACCCAGGCCAGCCATCCGCCGGCCGTGTTGCCGGCGGGCCTGCGCGATGCGCTAGCCGATTACGCGGAGCGTTAAGTGACGCAGGTTGCGATCAGCGCGGATACCGAAGTGCTGGCGAATGCTGCGGGAAAGATGGGCGGAGTCGGCGAAACCGGCGGTAGCCCCGGCATCGGTCAGGCTGTAGCCCGACAGCGCGAGTTGCAGGGCGAAGCGCAGGCGTTGCCAGAGCACCAGGCGACGTACCGACAAACCCAGTTCGCCGGTGAACAGGCGTTCCAGCTGGCTGAGGGACAGCGCCGCTTCCCGGGCGATCTCGGCGGCTGGCAACGCATCGGCATCAAGTTGGCGAATGCGCAGCAGGGCCTTGGCCAGGCGCGGCTGCAAGGGGCGGCGTGGCAAGGTGGCTAGTGCTGCGATCAAACGTTCGGCGTCCGGCCCGGTTTGCCTACAGAGCTGACGCAATTCGGGCAGGTCGAAGGCCAGTGGCTCGGCGTAGAGGGTCAGGGTGGGCTGGCCGGTCGCAATGATTGCATGGGGCTGGCCCGAGGTGATGGACAGCACCGGGCCGCGCGCAGGGACACCGTCAATCAGGGCCTCGACTTCGCAGCTGCGGGCGATCAGCAGTTGGTGCGGGTAGTGGGCATGGACGCCGGTCTCGCCTGCGCTGCCGGCGATCAGGCAGTAGTCGGTGGCCAGCCAGAGCTGGCCTTGCCAGGGTTTGGGCATGGGGGCTCCATGGGTGGCTTGGTGGGCAGAGTAGCACTGGAGATCGTGCATTGGCTTTCAGGACCTCATCGCTGGCAAGCCAGCTCCCACAGTGTACTGAGCTGCGCCGCCACACCTCCCCCATGTCACGCACAGTCAAGCCCGCTGACACGCAGGCTCAAGACTTGCCTACCGATCGTTAGCAACACTTCCCTCCATTGCTCCGCACGCCCTACCGGCGGCGCAGAGCCCTTCACCTGTCCTCGCCGACAACCAGAACAACACCCGCCGTACACGAGATCGTGCCATGACTACGAAAATCGACTTCATCTACCTTTCCGAGCAGGACATGATCCGCGCCGGCGTTACCGATATGCCGGCCTGCGTCGACACCATGGAGGAAATGTTCGGGCTGCTGTATCGGGGCGATTACCGTATGGCCGGGCCGAACAACGATTCCCACGGGGCGATGATCACCTTCCCGGAGCATTCGCCCTTCCCGGACATGCCCAAGCCCACCGCCGACCGGCGCATGATGGCCATGCCCGCCTACCTCGGCGGCAACTTCCGCACCTCCGGCTGCAAATGGTATGGCTCGAACATCGCCAACCGCGAAAAGGGCCTGCCCCGTTCGATCCTGATGTTCACCCTCAACGATGCCGACAGCGGCGCGCCGCTGGCCTACATGTCGGCCAACCTGCTCTCGGCCTACCGCACCGGGGCGATCCCGGGCGTCGGCGCACGCCACCTGGCGCGCAAGGATTCCAGGGTCATCGGCCTGCTCGGCCCCGGCGTGATGGGCAAGACCACCGTCGCCGCGTTCATGGCCGCCTGCCCGCAGGTGGACACCATCAAGATCAAGGGCCGCGGCCAGCGCAGCCTTGACAGCTTCATCACCTGGGTCGAGCAGACCTACCCGCAGATCACCACCATTCGCATCGTCGACAGCCTGGAAGAGGTGGTGCGCGATTCCGACCTGGTCACCTACTGCAGCACCGGCGAAGTCGGCGACCCGAGCACCTACCCGCTGGTCCGCCGCGAGTGGGTCAAGCCCGGCGCCTTCCTGGCGATGCCGGCGCCGTGCAGCATCGATGCCGGCATGGAGCAGGACGACATCCGCAAGGTGGTGGACAACACCGGCCTGTACGAGGCCTGGTTCGAGGAACTGCCCAAGCCTGCACACAACCATGTGCCGCTGGTGGGCGTGCGCTTCATGGACATGATCGCCGAGGGCTCGCTGCAGGCCGGGCAAGTGGAAGACATCGGAAAGATCGTCGCCGGCGACGCCCCGGGCCGCCTGAATGACGAGGAAATCATCCTGATGTCGGTTGGCGGCATGCCGGTCGAGGACCTGGCCTGGGGCACCGTGGTGTACCGCAAGGCCGTGGAGCTTGGCATTGGCGTGAAGCTCAACCTGTGGGACGAACCGGTCCTGCGCTGATACCCCTTCCCTGATAACGAGGATTTCCCCATGACCCGCATCATCAAAGTCAAAAGCGGCTCCATCTTCGAGGAAAAGGCCAGCTACTCGCGGCTGGTTGCCGTCGATAACTGGATCCATGTGTCCAATACCGCCGGGCGCAACCCGGACACCAAGCTGATTGCGGAAGACGTGATCGAGCAGGCCGAACAGGTCTTCGACAACATCGAGCGGGCCCTGGCCGCAGTCGATGCGACCCTTGCCGACGTGGTCTGCTCGCGCGTGTTCATCCAGGACCCGGCCGACGTGCCCAGGGTCATGGACTACATCGGTACCCGGTTCCGCGGTATCGATCCGGCCTGCACCGCGACCTGCCCACCGTTGGGCTCCACGGTCTACAAGGTGGAGCTGGAGGTCACCGCCTATCGCGGCGCCTCGCAAGCCGAAGTCGTGCAGATCAATCTCGGCCAGTAACGTCCTTTATAGAGCCTCGCCCATGTCGCCCAGCATCGACCCCGTACAAACCAGCCAGCAACTGCCCGCCGCCACCGGCGTGGTGATCATCGGTGCCGGCATCATCGGCCTGACCGCCGCCCTGACCCTCGCCGAGCGCGGGATCCCGGTTGTGGTCGTGGAAAAAGGCCGGATCGCCGGCGAGCAGTCGTCGCGCAACCTTGGCTGGGTGCGCAAGACCAGCCGCCATGCCGATGACATCCCGCTGGCCCTGGCCGCAGACCGCCTGTGGGCACGGATGCCGGAACGGGTCGGTGCCGACGTCGGCTACCGCCAGGCCGGCATCATGTTCATCGCGCGCAACGAGGCGCAGATGGCCATGCATGCCAATTGGCTGAAGACCGTCGCGCACCTGGATCTCGACAGCCGCCTGCTCGGCAGTCGGGAAATCGCCGAGATGGTGCCTGGCGGCAAGGGCAACTGGGCCGGCGGGATCTTCACCGCGTCCGACGCCCGCGCCGAACCGACCCTGGCCTCCAGCGCCATCGCCAGGGCGGCGATGGCCAAGGGTACGGTCATCGTCGAGCACTGTGCGGTACGCAGCCTGGTCACCTCGGCCGGTAGGGTCAGCGGTGTGCTGACCGAGCGCGGCGAAATCCGTTGCGACCAGGTATTGCTGGCCGGTGGCCTATGGTCGCGGCGTTTTCTCGGCAACCATGGCGTAGACCTGCCGACCTTGCCGTTGACCTGCTCGGTGCTGCGTACCGAACCCATGGAAGGCCCCACCGGGATCGCCGTCGGCGCCCCGGACTTCTCCTTCCGCAAGCACAAGGACGGCGGGTTCATCATCACCCAACGCGGCAAGCTGGACGCCTTCCTCACCCTCGATCACCTGCTGCTGGGCCGGCGCTACCTGCCACAGCTCAAGGCCCAGCGCGATTTCCTGAAGATTTCCCTGGGCAAGTACTTCCTCGATGACCTGAAGCTGGCCCGACGCTGGAACGCTGGCGAGGTCAGTCCTTTCGAAAAGGTCCGGGTGCAGGATCCGGCGGCCAACGAAACGCTCAATGGCGATGCCCTGCGCAACCTGCGCGCCGCCTGGCCGGTGTTCGAACAGGCGCGGGTCGCCCAGAGCTGGGCCGGCACCATCGATGTCACCCCGGATTCGAATCCGGTGATCAGCCCGGTCACGGCCATTCCCGGCCTGACCCTGGCCAGCGGTTTCTCAGGTCATGGTTTCGGTACTTCGCCCGCTGCGGGCCATCTCGCGGCCGACCTGGTGTCCGGAAATACCCCGATCATCGATCCGGCGCCCTACCGCTTCGAGCGCCTGGCCTGAGTGTTCACGCCGTGCCCTAGGGAATAGCGCTAGGGCCCTGGCGTAAGGGGCTGAATCGAATCACTCATTTGAAACATTCATTCATCAATAAGGGGTAACCTTGGGGAACGATGTCTAACTGACATCATCGAAGAAAGGCGCCAGCGCATCGGTCCGTCACGACAAGGTCCGACGCTGCGTGACCGGGCGGTCGCCCGGTGACTGCCAGCTTTTTCCCAAGGAGTACCCATGCAGTTCAGGCAAATGAAAATCGGCAAACGGGCCGCCAGCATGTTCACCCTGCTCGGCCTGTTGGTTCTGGCCCTCGGCCTGGTGTCGTTGTACGAGACCCGGCAGATGGACAAGGCCTCTTCGGAGATCCGCGAAACCTGGCTGCCCTCGGTGGTCGCCATGGGCCAGGTCGGCACCGACCTGAACCGTATCCGCGCCATCACCATGCGCAGCCTGCTCGAAGACCAGCCCGAGATCCGCGCGGCAACCCTCCAGCGCGCCGAGCAGCTCAACCAGGCCTTGCAAAAGCCGCTGGACGACTATGAAAAGACCATTTTCGAAGCCAGGGATCGCACGCTGTTCGATACCTTCATGAGCGCCCGCGAGCGCTACAACGGCATCCAGGCCAGCGTGACCGATGCGGTGATCAACAACCGCATGGACAATGCCCGGCAATTGATCAACGGCCCCTTGGCCGACGCCACCGACGCCATGCAGGGCAGCCTGCGCGAACTGGTCAAATACAACGTCGACGGTGCCGATCAGGCAGCACAACGCAGCGCCGATGCGGCCGAGGAATCCTTCCTGCTGATCACCCTGGTCCTGGTGCTGATCATGCTGGCGCTGGCGGCCATTGCCACCTTGCTGACGCGCAGCATCGTCGTGCCCCTGGCCGACGCCGTGGCCGTGGCCGAACGGGTCGCGACCGGCGACCTGACCAAGGACATCCAGGTCGTGGGCAAAGACGAGCCGGCGCTGCTTCTGGGTGCCCTGGGCCGTATGCAGACCAGCCTGCGCTCGACCCTGGCACGCATCAGCGCCTCATCCGACCAGTTGGCTTCGGCCTCGGAAGAGCTGCATTCGGTCACCGAGGACACCAGCCGTGGCCTGCATCAACAGAGCGCGGAAATCGAACAGGCCGCCACTGCGGTCAACCAGATGACCGCCGCCGTGGAGGAAGTGGCAAACAATGCGGTGAGCACCGCCGACGCGTCCAAGGGCGCCGACCAGACCACCCGCGACGGGCGTGACCAGGTCAACCAGGCCTTGCAATCGATCCGCGCATTGGTCGGCGAAGTGACCAGCACGGCGGGCGACATCGAACAACTGGCCGCCAGCGCCAATGAAATCAGCCGGGTGCTGGATGTGATCGGCTCCATTGCCGGGCAAACCAATCTGCTCGCCCTCAACGCCGCCATCGAGGCTGCCCGCGCCGGCGAAGCAGGCCGCGGCTTTGCCGTGGTCGCGGACGAGGTACGGGCGCTGGCGCACCGCACCCAGGAGTCCACCGGCGAGATCGAACAGATGATCGCCGACATCCAAAGCGGCACCGAGCGTGCGGTCGGTGCCATGCGCAGCAGCCAGGGACGAGCCAGTGGCACCCTGGACATCGCCCAGGCCGCCGGCGAGGCGCTGGAACTGATCGCCGAGGCCATCGCCTCGATCAACCAGCGCAACCTGGTGATCGCCAGCGCGTCCGAGGAACAGGCCCAGGTGGCCCGGGAAGTGGACCGCAACCTGGTCAATATCCGCGACCTGTCGATGCAAACCTCGGCCGGGGCCAACCAGACCAGCGCCGCAGCACAGGACCTGTCGCGCCTGGCGGTGGAGCTGAACGCGATGGTGGCGCAGTTCAAGGTCTGAAGGTTGACGTCCAACCCTGTGGGAGCTGGCTTGCCAGCGATGAGGCCAGACCTGACAACATACTGGTCAATGCCGGCCAAATCGCTGGCAAGCCAGCTCCCACAAGGTTCCTCGGTGCATTCACTATCCGATTTCGGCAAACCCTGCTTCCGGTAACCGGCGACGGAGCAAAACTTGCTTCATCAGCACTTTCCCGCAAAACGGTTACCGAAATGCCCAGCAGCGTTCTGCACCACCAGACCCTGGATATCGAGGAGCACGCCAAGCGTCTGGCCGGTTGGCAGTTGCGCTATGACCAGCTCACCCCCGGGCGTTTCGCCGGCCAACTGAGCGAGCTGCGCCTGGACCGTATGCAACTGGTCCGCGACCGGGCCAACCAGGCCATGGTCAAGAACGGCGCGACCTGGCCCGGAGCGGTCAGTTTCAGCATGCCCCTCGATGCCCACTCCGGAGATTTCCACTGCGCCGGCCATGCCATCAGCGGCCAGAACCTGCTGGTGGCGCGCGGCCAGAACCTGCCCGAACTGCGTGCCCCGGCCGGGCTCGACCTGCTCAGCGTCAGCATCGACGAAACGCTGCTTGAACAGACGCTGCACCAGCAACGGCACGGCTTCGACCTGGATGCCCTGCCACGCTGCTACCGCCTGCAGGAAGGTGGCAGCCAGACGGGCCTTATCGAGCTGTTCCAAGGGCTGTTCGCCGAAAACGCCCTGCAGGCGTCATTGCTGGGGCACCAGGCCATCCGCGACGGCATCCGCGATACTGTGCTGATGCACCTGCTCGACCTCGTCGACCAGGACGCTGTCCAGCCCCTGCCGCCGAGCGCCCGCAAGCGCATGGTCGACCGCGCCCGCGAGGTGCTGCTGGCCACGCCGGACAATCCACCCTCCATCGTTGAACTGTGCAACCGTATCGGCGCCAGCCGGCGCAAGCTGCAGTATTGCTTCCAGGAAACCCTCGGCATCAACCCCCTCGCCTACCTGCGCACCCTGCGCCTCAATGCCGTGCACCGCGCCCTGCTCGAAGACCACCCTGCACCGGTACAGGACGTCGCTGCCCATTGGGGTTTCTGGCACCTGAGCCGCTTCGCCAGCGACTATCGCCAGTTGTTCGGCGAGCTGCCTTCGGAAACCCGCCGGCGCAACCGCGGTTGTGCCGATTCCGGATAACCCGCCAGCGGTCCCCGGCCCCAGCATCGAGGCACAACAACGCCAACGACCGGGGATCATCATGTTCACCAGACCGACCACAGCGCTGCTCGCGCTGTGCCTTAGCAGCAGCGCCATGGCCGTGGAAAACGGTTCGCCCACCACACCCAATGGTGTCTACGACTTCGGCGCCGGCTTCACGCCACCACCCACTCCGACAGGCACCTTCGGCCTGCGTACCGCCTTCTACTCCGCCAATCGCCTGAAGGATGGCGACGGCCACAAGGCACCCGTGGACTTCTCCATCGACGTGCTGTCGATCGGGGCCTTCTACGGACGCATGACCGAGCATGAACTGTTCGGCGCCCGCTACGGCTTCGCCGCCGTAATGCCGTTCTTCAGCATGAGCGCCTCGCTGGACGTACCGACGCCTTTCGGCACCTTGTCCCGGGACGCACGGGTATTCCGCCAGGCCGACGCCCAGTTGATTCCGCTGATCCTGCAATGGACCCCGGCGCCGAACCTGGGCATCAACGCGCAACTGCAGATCCAGGCGCCGACGGGCGACTACGACAAGGATCGCTTGGTCTCCCCGGGCCTTAACCACTGGACCTTCTCGCCGATCCTCAATGCCACCTGGATCAGCCCGACCGGCCTGGAGCTGTCGTCGAGCTTCGAGGTGGACATCAACACCCGCAACCACGCGACCGACTACCGCAACGGCGTCGAGTACCGTCATGAGTTCGCTGTCGGTCAGCACGTCGGCCCCTGGACCCTGGGCATCGGCGGCTACTACTACCGCCAGTTGAGCGACGACGAGGCGCCAAATCTCACCGGTGGCAACCGCGCCCGGGTGCTGGCCGTGGGGCCGGCAATCGGGTGGTTCAAGCCGGGGATGCCGCCGGTCTGGCTGCATGCCTACAAGGAATTCGACGCGGTCAACCGCGCCGAGGGGTACACCGTCGCCCTGCGCTTCGCCCACAGTTTCTGAGGATCCGACCATGCATGCACACATCCCCCGGGTGGGCCGCGAAGGCACCGTACTGGTACTTGGCAGCAGCCTGACGATCATGGGCGCGGTGATGGTCGCGCCGATCCTGCCACGGCTGGCGGCCGAATTCGGGCCGGTCACGGCCCATGCCGAAGCCCTGGTTCCGCTGGCAATCACCGGCCCGGCGCTGGCCATCGCCCTGTGCGCGCCTTTGGCCGGCTGGATTGCCGACCGGGTCGGGCGCAAAGCCCTGTTGATCGTCGCCACCGTGCTCTATGCATTGTTCGGCGTCTTGCCGGCGCTGCTTGACGACCTGCCTTCCATCGTCGCCAGCCGCCTGCTGTTCGGGTGTGCCGAGGCGGCGATCATGACCTGCTGCGCCGCCTTGATCGCCGATTACTGGAAGGGTGAACAGCGCCTGCGCGTGATCAACTACCAGGTGGTCAGCATCGGCCTGGTCGGCGCGCTGTTCTTCGTGATCGGCGGCGCGGCGGGCGAGCATGGCTGGCGCACGCCCTTCTATCTCTACCTGCTGCCGCTGCTGCTGGTCCCGGCGATGCTGCGCTGGTTGTGGGAGCCGCAGCGACAGGCGCACGCCGGGCCGGACGATCCGGCGCGCAGCGCCATCCCCAGCATAGCCCTGGGCTACCTGCTGATCTTTTTCGGCATGGCGCTGAACTTCATCGTACCGGTGCAGGCACCAGCCTTGCTGGTGAGCATCGGCGTCAACTCCAGCACCCTGATCGGCCTGGCTGCCGGGCTGGGGCTGCTGGCCAGCCTGGCCGGTTCGCTGCTGTGGCCGCTGGTGCGCAGCTACCTGGGCATTCGCGGCGGCAATGCCCTGCTACTCGTCCTGCTGGCCGCCGGCCTGTGGTGGCTGGGCGCTGCACGCAGTTACGCCGACGTGCTCTGGGCCGTGCTGATCCACGGGGTCGGTGCTGGCCTGCTGGTGCCCAATGCCATGGCGCCGGTAATGAACGCCCTCAGCGCCCGAGCCCGGGGCCGCGGCCTTGGCGGCTTCACCGCCTGCCTTTATCTGGGCCAGTTCGCCAGTCCGCTGCTGGTCATGGCCCTCGGTGCCGATCTGCGCGGCGCCCTTCACTGGCTGGCCTTCGCCAGTCTTGCCGGCGCCCTGGCCTGGGGCCTTGGCGCAACCCTGACCCGCTCCGACGCTTCCTCAACTGCCCAATGATCCGGACATCACCATGCACGACATTCAAGCCCTGATGGACCAACACGACGCCACCGGCCTGGCCGGTCTGATCCATGATCGAGAGATCAGCCGCGAGGAACTGCTGGAGGCTGCCATAGCCCGCCTCGAACAGGTCGAACCGCAACTCAACGCTGTCGCCGAAAGGCTCTATGACAGCGCCCGCTGCGCAGCCCCCGTGGACGGAGCGTTCTCTGGCGTGCCGACCCTGGTCAAGGACCTGTTCTCGCCCCTGCGCGAGGCGCGGATGAGCAACGGCTCCCTGGCGCTGGGCGAAGCGCGCCCGGGTCTCGACGATGCGCTGGTCGGCCGCCTGCGCGAGGCCGGTTGCCAGTTTATCGGGACCAGCACCTCGCCAGAGTTCGGCACGTCCTACACCACCGAATCGACCCGTTTCGGCGCCACCCGCAATCCGTGGGATACCCGGCGCAGCGCCGGCGGCTCCAGTGGCGGTGCGGCAGCGCTGGTCGCGGCGCGGGTGGTGCCCTTCGCCCATGGCAACGATGGCGGCGGCTCGTTGCGCGTGCCGGCCTCCTGCTGCGGCGTGTTCGGGCTCAAGCCCAGTCGCGGGCGCATGCCCAGCGGTCCGCTGGTGGGTGAAGGCTGGGCCGGGATGGGCACACCCCATGCGATCACCCTGTCGGTGCGCGACAGCGCCGCCTTGCTGGATATCACCGCCGGCGCGGATCTCGGCGCGCCTTATGCCGCGCCCTGGCAGGACATGCCCTTCGTCGACACCCTGCACCAGCCGCTGCGGCCGTTGCGCATCGCCCTGGTGGAGCACCTGGCACCCTGGACCAGCAGCCCGCAAGCCCTGGCGGCGGTACGGCATGCCGCGCGCTTGTGCGAATCACTCGGCCATAGGGTCGAACCGGCGCAGTTGCCGGTGCAGCCCCTGGCGTTTCTCGACCAGGTGTTCGATGTGATCGGGGCCAGTACCCGCAGCTATGTCGACCTGCTGGGTGAGCTGCGCGGCCGGCCCGTGGCGCTGGAAGAACTGGAGCCGCGAACGCGGATCATCCTGCGGGAAAAAGGCGGGATCAGTGGTGCGCAGTATTCGGCGGCGGTGGCAGGGATTCATGCGCTGGGGCGGCAGCTTGCCGGCTTTCTGCAGGACTACGACCTGATCCTGACGCCGACCTTGACCCGCGAGCCGCCGCTGATCGGCAGTCTCGACCGCTTCGACGACAGCCTCGATCTCGCCATCTTGATCGATGACTTCCACAGCTATTCGCCGTTCACCGCGCTGTTCAATGCCAGCGGCCAGCCGGCGATGTCGGTGCCGCTGTACTGGACGCCGGAAGGATTGCCGATCGGGGCGCATTTTGCCGGGCGCTTTGCCGAGGAAGGGACATTGCTGGGGCTGGCGGCGCAGCTGGAGCGTGTACAGCCGTGGCGTGACAGGGTACCGCTGGTCAACGCCCGGGAGATTGCAGGCTGGTAACGAGGATGGGCAATCACTACCATCGCGGGCCTGTTCCTTGAGTCCGCATCCATGCACTTCACCTCAAGCACCCGCAAGAACCTTGCCCGCTGGCTGCTGCGCGTTGTCGCCGACCGCAGCCTGCCCCGGCGCGAGATGCGCCAGCCCTTGCACATCGTGGTTCCGCGCTGGGATGCCAAGCTGGGCGATGCCATCGTCTCGTCGTTCTTCTTCCGCGAGGCACGCAAGCTGGGGGCACGTGTCACGGTGCTGACGGTGGCGGAACTGGTGGATCTGCACCGCATCGATCTCGGCGTCGAGCGAGTCATCACGATAGAGGCAAAGCCCTCGCTCAGGCGACTTGTGGCCCTGGCGCGGGAACTCGGCCCCGTGGATGCCCTTGTGCACCTGGTCGAACGTATCCAGCCGGCGGAGCTGCTGTTCATCCGCCTGCTGCAACCGGTCCGGGTCTACTCGCTGGATGACCCGCTGCGTTGCGTCAACCGCAAGCTGGGTAGCGCCACTGCGCAGTTGCCGGTAGCCGAGCGTTTCGCCCGGGTCCTGGCCGACCTGGGTGCTTGCGGGATCGACCGGCGCTACGTCGTGCCGCTGCCAAAGCGGCCGGTTGATGACGGTAGTGTGCGGGTGTTGTTCAATCCCTATGCCAGCCGTGCAGACAAGAGCCTCGGCTTCGACAGGGCGCTGGCGCTGGCACGAGCCCTGGCCGACGCCTGGCCGGACGTTGCCATCGGCATCCTGTGCAGTCCGCAAACCCGTACCGAGGCGGCGCGGTTGGCTGATGCCGTCGCGTGCTGCAGGGTACGGGCAATGATCGAACTCGATACCCCGCAGCTTGTCGCCGGCGCGATCCAGCAGGCGCTCGCAGTCGTGAGCGTCGATACTGCGATCGTGCACATTGCGGTGGGCCTGCAGGTGCCGCTGGTGGCGATCTATCCGTTGACGGGAGATGCCTTCAATCCGTGGTTGCCACCCGGGTCGCCTTTGGTCCGGGTGGTCTTCAGCCGCCAGGACCCCGGACATTACCAGCGTAGCGGACGCAAGGACATGAATGCGTTCAGCGATGCCGAGGTACTCGGCAGCCTAGCTGCGATAATGCCCCAGGTGACCATTACCCCAGCCCCTCGCTCTCTCCCAACCAATAACCACGGTCCTTCTCGATATGCAGGAACAACCGGGCCAGCAGGGTCCCGCCATCGAGAAACTCCTCCACTGACTGCTCCTTCACCGCCGTGCGCTTGAACCAGGTGTTGTAAAGCTTGAGCGCACTCACATCCCGGCGCAGGAAGTCTTCCACGGCGATGTCCGTGCGCCGCATTACTTCGCACCCGGCGAAGTTGTACAGCGGCCGGTATCCCGGATCGAACAGGCTTGCAGGAATCGGCACCAGCGCCTGCGGATGCCGGGCAACGATGTCCTTGATCCCGCCCGGATTGCCCCAGGCGTGGACCTGCCGCGCCAGCCCGGCACCCAGCGCCTCGGCCAGCAGCGGATTGCCCGGTCGCGCAGCGAACAGGCATTCGCTGTGCCAGTGCAGGCGCCTGCCCAGGCCGCGAGGGAACAAAACCGGGGTGGGATCGCGCAACAGCAGGCTGTCGGCATCGATCCACACACCACCGTGTTCATGCACATAAGCCATGCGGATGAAGTCGCTTTTCGCCACGATGGCCTCGATGCCCTTGTCCATGCTGAAGGCCAGCGGCTCGAAGCTCCAGGTGCGAGACAGGATCGCCGGGTCGACCCGTTGCTGAACGCTGTCCGGGTTCAGCAAGGTGAAGCGCTCGCCCAACGCGCGTCGAAGGGACACCAGGGCCAGCGCGATCCACGGCGGCATGCACTGCCCGACGGCTGTTTCCCAATAGCTGACGTAGTTCAACGACATGACATGCCGTTGGCGTCCAACGCGCCCGCTTCGGTGAGATAGTGCCGCAGCAACAGCAACGATGGCCGGCACTCGGCCTGGCGCAGGAACTCGTTGCCCAGCGCGGACTTGTACAGGCGCAGCCAGGCGCCAACCGGCACCCTTGGCAGGAACGCCGGCAACTGCGGGTAGTTGCTGGCCGAGAACAGCAAGCGCAGGGTGCGCAGGATCGGCTGGTAGTCCGGGTTGCCCAGCAGGCGGGCCAGGTTGTCATCCAGGCAACGGCTGATGACCTGCATGTTCAGGCGCTCCTCGACGGTGGCGTCGCGCAGGGCGACACGCGGGTCGATGGCCACCGGGTACAGCGCCTGGAAAGAGCGGGCGCCGGCCAGCAGGGATTCGCGCAGGACCTTGTCGGCGGTCGAGCCCGTCACCAGTACATCGTCGCCGAAGATCACATGCACCCCGCTCCAGCGGTAGAAATTCTCCGCCGGGATCACATGGTCCTGCACCAGGTTGACCCGCTCGCGCTCCTCGGTGCTCAGGCTCGCGTAGTTCTCGCAGGGCGGCGCGATGCGCGGCAACTTGACGTTGATCACGGTGGGCAAGTCCCGGTGCGCCAACTGCAGGTTGATCTCCTCCACCACCAGGTCGTAGAGCACGTTGGCCGTGGACGGCACATTGCGCCAGCCGGTGGTCATCAACACCACGTTTTCATCCTCGGCCCGTGCCTGGTGGAACAGCCGTGACCAATGCGAGCCAGGGTCGTCAAGCTGCTGCGTCAGGTAGTCGATCAGCAGGTCGGCCAAGTGGCGGATATCGGCCAGGCTGCCGTACTTGGCACGGCTGTAGATGGCCGCCAGCGGCGCCGCATCCTCGCCGCTGGCCATGTGCCGGAAGCCACCCGCGCTATCAGGACCCAGGTAGTTCAGGGCATGGCCGCCGAACACCGCGACATAGCCGTCCATATCGATCAGGCCCTGCTCCAGCAAGTCGCTGGCGAAGGCCCGCAAGCCGCCATTGACATCATGCGGGCTGGGCCAGACCAGGGCTTCTTCGTAACGCGCCAGTTTTTCGCGGGCTGGCGCGGCTGCGAAGGTTTTCCAGTCGTTTACGGGATGAGTCACAGGACAGTCCTTGTTCCGGTGGCAGGCGCCGGGTTGAAAAAATCCAGGGGCAGGTCGATGCGTCGCCGCCCTTCGAAATAACAGACGCGCTCCAGCCCCAGGGGCCGCAGTTCATCCAGCAATGGGCGGATACCAGCCCCGGCGTCTGCCGGATCATGGGCATCGGAGCCAATGGTGAAGGCTGCGCCGCTGGCAATCAGTTGCGGTAGGATCCCACGTGACGGGTAGTTCCACACACCCTGCACCTCCGTGCTCGAACCCGGCGCCAGGCTGGACTTGCGCAGGCCCGAGGCATTCAGCTCATAGGCCACGCCATGCCTGGCGAACAGCGGCAGCAACGGCTCCATGCGGCGCTGCACCTCGTCCTCGGGCACTGCACGCAGAAGCGTGTCGGCATGCCCCACGGCATCGAATAGCCCGCATTCCAGCAGCTCGTGCAAGTGCGCGAAATAGCGGTCGAGAAAGGCCTTGCCGGCCAGCCGTGGCAATTCCCAGACCTTGGCCAAAGGCTCTCCGGGCAACTCGACGTAGTGGATCGAGCCGATGGCGAAGTCCAGGTCGTAGCGATCCAGCAGGCCGCGGTTATAGGCCTGCGCACCCGGCATATGGTCGAACTCCAGGCCGCGCAGGATGCGGATCTGCCCCTGGTAAGCCTGGCGCGCCCGCTCGATATCGGCGAAATAGCGGTCCAGTTCGGACTCCAGCAAGCGGTTGTCGCGGTCAACCGTGAACGGCGCATGGTCGGTGATGGTAAGGATCTTCACCCCGGCAGCAATGGAGGCGCGCACCAGTTCATCCACGGTGCCCACGGCGTGCTTGGAGTAGAACGTGTGGCTATGGGAGTCGATCATGCGGGCACCATGCGTTCCAGAAGGCCATCGTAGTGGGCCAGCTCCCTCACCAGCCAGTACGGGTTGTTCGCCTTGCGCAGGATGGCGTGTACCGGTTCCAGACCGTCGAGCCGCGCCAGCAGTTCCTTCAGCGGCTGGCTGTACAGCGCCCGGACCAATGGCGTTTCGCGGATATGGGTGGCCAGGTGCTCCCAGCGGATCCGGTCGAAATGGATATTGCCCAGGCGCTGGTGCTCGATGCCATACAGGTACACATCGCCGTTGGGCTTCACCGTCAGGTCCATGCCGTTGGCCTGGGGCGGCGGATTGAGGCTGCCGAGGGTGAAGCGCTTGTTGACCTTGGCCTCGATGGCCTCGATGTAGCCGTGCAGGTCCAGGTAACCGGGCGGCGTGTCCGCCGCTGGATGGACCAGGTTCTTGTAGTCGATGCCGAAACGCAGCTCGCCAACCTGCAGCACATCCTCCAGCTCGTTGCGCGAAACCACGGTTGCCTCGAGCCCCCAGCGGGCCAGCTCGTCCACCAGGAAGTCGCGGGTGAAGCGGCGATCGGTGTCGATCGAGCGGAACGAAAAGCTCAGTCCGGCCGGCTGCTGCTTGCGCAGGTAATCGAGGCTGAAACCATGGGCCCGCCATTTGACCTGGGCGATGTGGTGGCTGTCCGAGCTGAGGCGGATATTGCAAGTGTCGCCGTTGCCGACCACGATGCGATTGGTAGTGTCGTAGAACGCCGCCATCCTGTCGTGGGGGAAGAAGCCGCTGGTGATGAATTCGAAGGCTTTGCCGCCCTCGGAAAGTTCGAGGATCTCGTGGAAGACCCGGGCGTTGTTCAATGGCTCGCCCTCGCCGCTGATGGAGATGCGCTTGACCTCGGGCGCATTGATCAACGCCGCAAGGTTGCTCCGGGCCAGGGTCGACAACTCCATGCTCATGCCCGATCTGTGCTTGTCGGCATACATGCAGAAAGCGCAGCCAATCCCGCAAATCTGGGTGATATCGATGTACAGCAGGTGTCCTTGCAGATCCATCTTGTCTGACTCGTTAGGGCCTGCGGCTGGCGCAGGCGGGATGATGAGGGAATTCAGCAAGGCACCAGCACCTGGAGCTGCGGGACCTGCACCGAGTCACGGTGCAGCAGTGCATGCAGCACCCGCTGCTCGCGGACGACCGCCATGTCGGGAAACTCGCCGAAGTGGTCGTTGCTGATGACGTAGGTCTCGGCATCGAACTCGGCCGCTGCCAGGACCGGATGGTCCGCACCGACCGTGCGTGGCATGACCAGCACCCGAGCCTGAGGAAAAGCCGACTGCAACGCGCTGTCAGTAAGGCCGAGCTGGCTACGGATGCCCGGGTCGAACACCAGGGTGACACCGTAGTTCAAGGCCAGTCGGGGAATCAGCGCGCGCAGCGCATCCAGCCCGATGAAACGCTGCTTGCCGCCCTCTTCGTTGAAGTAGCAAAGGTTGTTGCCATCCACCACCAGGTTGCGGATTTCGTTGTCCAGCAGACGGACGATATCGCGCAGGCGGCGCTTGAGCTTTTCTTCGTCGCGCAACAGCTTTCGCTGCTGGCCCTGGCGATCCCTGAGGACCCGGTCCGGGCTGCCCTGACCATTGCCGAAGCGCTCCTCGCAGCGGGCATGAATAATGGCCCGCTCGCGCCCTGTTGCCGCATTGGCCAGCGCATCGATATAGCACTCGGCATCGACGATATCGGTTTCCAGGGCCTGCAACTGGTCATGGGCGGTTTTCCAGTAGCGGAACACTTCGCCCGCCGCCGCTTCCCAGCGTTCGCTGGCCTGACGGACCTCTTCGCTAACACCCTGCAGGCGATGCAGTTCCTCGCTCATCAGGACGATCGTGGATCTGGCCTGCAGCGAATCGAATGCACGGTAGCGCTGCAGATCGGCCAGCAAGCGCAGCTCCAGGCGCTCGCTGTCGTCCAGGCCGCTGGCCAGGCCTTTGCGTCGCTGCTCCAGCTGGCGCAGGCGAACCTCCACCGTGTCGACCTGGCGCTTGGCAACGCTACGCTCGCTGGAGAACCAGTGCAGCGGCGACCAGCCCGCCTCTGCGGTACCGCGGGCCTGGGTCAGCTCACTGCGGGCGGCGCTCAGGCCGGCCTCGACCTGGGCGAGTTGCTCGCGCAGCACCTGTCCGTCGCGCTGCACCTTGGCCAGGCGGGAATGATTGGTTTCCTGGTCGAAGCTGTCGAACCAGTCGATCTCGGCCTGCAGGTGCTGGATATTCGAGGCTTTCTGCTCGGCCTCGCGCTTGAGGGAAGCCAGGCGCTGGGCATGATGGTTTTTGTACATGATCGTCACTCCTGTTCGATCCGTTGGCTCAGGACGCGGGCTGCGCGGCGCGCTTGCCCGAGGCATGCACGGCCTTGGCCGCCAGGTTCAGGGCGACCACCGTCGCTGCGCCGGCGGCGAAGCAGATGACATTGGTCAGGAGAAACTCAAGCGGGGAAATCACCGGATTCATAGTCAGGCTCCTTGCTGTTGATCGCGGTATCAGGCGCCCAGGCGCATACCGCATTTGCCGCAGAAATTGGCATCGGTCGCGACCTCCGCGTGGCAGCCGGGACAGGTGGACTTGAGCATCATCTTCTGGCGCATATGGCCGATCTGGATCACGCAGGGCACGGTGACCCGGTAGGCCGGGCTGGCCAGGTCGAAGGCGGTCCAGATGCCGGTGATGGCCCAGCCGAGCGGGCCGGCCAGTACCGCCAGACCGCGCCCCAGGGTACTGGAGCCGGCCAGCATCACGCCGCGTCCGAGGAGGCTGGTCATGGTCGCGCTGGCCACCACCGCCGCCAGGTTGTAGGAGGCCACGCCCGAGCTGCCCAGCGACGCGAGTCCGGCTGCCAGGGCTGCTGGCCCCATGCCGGGGCGGTAGCTCATGCCACCGAGGGACTCGAACAGGGTGCTGCGGTCCTGCTCGCTCATTTTTTCCAGGGACTGTGCGAAAACCTTGGTAATGACCGCCATCTCCATTTCCGCGCAGGAGGTTTTCGCCTTGGCCTCGGCCCCCACGTGGCCGGCCACGTCGGACAGCAGTTCGCGGTAGGCCACGCCACTGCCGCCGCGGAACAGGTTGACCAGCGAGTTGCCGCCAAAGCGGGTAAGCTCCTCGGCCAGGATCCCCGAGCGGTTTCGTCGGCACCGCATTCCTTGGCGGCGGTCAGTTGTCGACACACCGACGAGGACAGGGAAATCCGGCCCTTGCCGCTATCGGTGATTACATCGATCAGCAGGCCGACATCGTCGCTGCTGGCACTCATCAAGACATCGGCAAGATCGGGATCGTGGATGATCGGCATTGTCGGGTTCCTCAGGATTGCGGGGTGCAGGAAGGGTCGTGCGGAGTGTTCTGGCCGACCAACGCACCGGCGATGGCGGCCAGGACCTTGCGTGTAGCGGGATTCGATATTTCGCGCAGCATCAGGGCATCGAGCGTGTGGCTGGCGCGTCGGCGCCACTCGTCGCGGGCCAAAAGACGGGCAACTTCCGGTGAGGCGCCAAGGCCCAGGGGCGCTGGTCAGGATGGACCTTGCACTCGCGCAGGACCTTGACCACCGGATTGCTCGCCTGCAAACGCTCTTCTTCCTCGAGCTTGTGGGCCGCAGCCAGGTAGTACTCGCTGTTGCTCACGGCATTGGCCAGAAGCGACCAGTCCTGGGGACGCATCAGCAGAAAAGCCGGCGGTACGCCCAGGGCCTCGGCGAGCCGGTCGAGGGTATCGAGGTCCGGGTTGGCCGCAGGGGTTTTCAGGGCGCGGAGCGTGCTGCGGGCGATTCCGGTATCGCGTTGCATCTGTACCGAGGAAAACGGACCGGGAGCATCGGGGTCACGCTCGGTCTCGCGCTGCGCGCCGGCCACGGCGAGCACGGCGGACAGGTTGCGACCGAAGTATTGGCCCAGGGAATCAGGTGGGAGTTTTGAGTTGCCGGTGTTCATCGCCATCATCTCGCCATTAGATGGTGGCACTTTAACCGCGAGCGGCCCTATTCGATAAACAAAATGGATCGCATGCACTCCATGCTATTAATTGACTGGAGCTCGCACGATCCACCCTATAGTTCAGTCAACGGCCAGAGCCCGATCCACCAGCACATGCAGCCTGTTCCGGGAGCAGCGCTCGACCCGTGCCTCGACCCCGTAGACACGGGCCAGTATTCCCGGCTCCAGTATCTCCTGGGGTGTTCCACAGGCGACCACCTGTCCCTGATGCAGCACCACCAGCCAGTCGGCATGACTCGCTGCCAGGTTGATGTCGTGCAGTACGGCCACTGCCAGCAACCGACGCTCCAGGACCCGCTCGCGCACGGCATCCATCACCCGCAATTGGTAATGCAGGTCCAATGCACTGGTCGGCTCGTCCAGCAGCAATACCCGAGGGTTGCGCGCCAGCAATTGGGCCAGGGCGACCAACTGACGCTGCCCGCCGGAAAGACTGTCCAGGGGATACTCCGCCAGGTGCTCGATGCCCAGTCGCCGCAACGCCTCGTAGGCAGTGCCGAGCAGGTCCTCGCTGCCACTGACGCGCAATGCGGCGACGATGCTCTCCAGCACTCCCAGGGCGATCCCCGGCGGCAGTTGTTGTGGCATGTAGGCCAGGCGCCGGGACCGCTCGGCGAAGCTCAGTCGCGAGACGTCCTCGCCCTCCAGGCTGACCCGCCCCTTCATCCGCTCCAGTCCGGCGAGGGCCCGCAGCAAAGTGGATTTCCCCGCGCCATTGGGCCCGATCAGCGCGACCAGGCTGCCGGCGGGCAGGTCCGGCAGGCTCAGGTCGCGGATGACCGAACGGGCGCCATAGGCGACGGACAGTGTGTCGATCGACAAGCTCACGGTTTTCTCCCCCGACGGAACACCAACACCACGAATACCGGTACGCCGACCAATGCCGTGACAATGCCCACCGGCACGATGACGCCGGGCAGGATCAGCTTGCTGGCAATGGACGACAGCGATAGCAGCAAGGCACCGACAAGGGCACTGGCCGGCAGCAGGAAACGCTGGTCTTCACCCACCAGCAGGCGGGCGATGTGGGGCCCGACCAGACCGATGAAACCGATGGTGCCGACGAAGGCCACGGCCGTGGCCGAGAGCAGGCTGATACGCAACAGCGAGGCGAGACGCAGACGCCTGGTATCGACGCCGAAACTGCGCGCCCGGTCCTCGCCCAGGCGCAACAGGGTCAGGGCCGGTGCGGCGCGCAGGGAAAACGGCAGGAGCACGGCCAGTACCACGGCCAGGATGCCCAGTTTTTGCCAATCGGCCCGTGCCAGGCTGCCGAGGGTCCAGAACACCAGTTGTTGCAGCACGTCCTCGGTAGCCAGCAGTTGCAGCAGCGAGACCAGCGCATTGCAACTGAACACCAGGGCAATACCGAACAGCACCAGGCTCTCCACCCCTGCCCCGCGCAAACGGGCCATGGCCTGCAACAGCAGCACCGAAAGGCAGGCAAAGACGAAGGCCATGACCGTGATCTGCACGCTCGGCTCGATCCAGGCAACACCCAGCGGATAGGCGATCGCCAGCGACGCGCCCAGCGCTGCGGACGAAGACACCCCGAGGGTAAAGGGACTGGCCAGCGGATTATCGAGGATCGCCTGCATCTCGGCACCGGCCAGGGCCAGCGCGGCGCCCACCAGCACTGCCATCAGCGAATATGGCAGGCGTACGTTCCAGATGATCACCCGGTCGGTGGCGCTGAGCATCGACGGGGTGAAGATCCCCTCGAGCAAGCGCCCCAGGCCCATGCCCGAGGCGCCGCTGGCCAGGTCACCAAGGACCGACAGGCCGAGCAACAGGGCCAGACCGATCACCAACCCGGCCCGCCGCCACAGCAGACGACGGTAGCGCTGGGTGGCCAGGGCCACCCCCGCCTGTGCCATGGCGGTCATTGGGCGTCGATCCAGTACTGACCATCCAGGCCGACCTTCAGCAGTCCATTGATTTCGGCCATGGTCGCCCGGGGGTCCAGGTCGGCGAACTGCTGCGGGTGGATCCAGCGTGCCAGGGCTTCCACCGCGAGGATATTGAACGGCGAGTTATAGAAGTCATGCCACAGGCCATGGGCCTGGCCGGCCTGGATCGGGCGCAACGGCGCGAACTCGGGACGTGCGGTGATCTTCGCAAGGCTGTCGCGGGCGGTCTGCTCGCTCACACCTGCGCCCAGCAGCACGCCGGGGGCGCGGTTGCCGGTGGCGATATACACGTCCGGGTCGGCCTTGAGCACGTACTCGACGCTGACATCCCCCAGCGCGCCGGGAACCACGGCGGCACCAATGTTATGTCCGCCGACGGCCTCGACCACGCTGCCCAGGCCACTCTTGCCGGTGGTATGCCCCGGTGCCTGCCAGACACCCGGCAGCAGTTCCAGGAAGACCCTGGGCCGTTGCATGTCATTGAAGGCCGCCACGCGCTCGGTGATCTTCGCCAGATGGCGATCATAAAGGCTCAGGTATTGCCGGGCCTGGGCTTCGCGGCCGAGCAAGGTACCCAGCGCTTCCAGGCTGACCCGGGTATTGCGGATCGGGTGCACGCGGAAATCGATGAACAGCACCGGGATCCCGGCCTTTTCCAGCAGGTCGGCCACCGGGCTGTGCTGGGTCGGGCCTTCGCCGGCGATGCTGAAGATCGCCAGGTCGGGTTTCAGGGCCAGGATCTGCTCGGCGCTGACGCTCTGTTCAGAGGCCTGGCCAATCAAAGGCAGCTTGGTGATCTGCGGGTACAGCTTGGCGTAGACCTCGTAGGTGTGCGGGTCGAGCAGGCGCATATCGTTCTGCCAGCCGACTACGCGCTGGAACGGGTTATCGCGGTCAAGCAAGGCCAGGGCGAAGAACAGCCGGCCCTCGCCGAGGACAATGCGTTGCGGCGCATGCTCGACCTGGACCTTGCGTCCGAGCACGTCGGTGACTTCGACGGCGCTGGCGCTTTGGCACAGGCCGAGAAGCAGGAGCAAGCAGGATAGAAGTCGGATCACGTAAAGCCTCCTCAGTTAAAAACAAAATTCGCCAGGCTCACGCCGCCCCTGTAGGAGCTGCCTGCGATGGAGCGCGTCAGCGGTCCCAAAACCTGCCACGCCGTATATCTGGATAACTGCGGTCTGGCAGGCGCCGAATCCGTAATCGAACAAGGCGTCGATCCGTGCTGGATGGTTGTGGGACCGCTTCGCGTTCCATCGCAAGCAAGCCAGCTCCTACAGGCGGGTGCGGCGCTTTCAGGTATCGCCCCAGCGGCGCAGCAGGTTGTGGTAGACGCCGGTCAATTCGAGCAGCGAGCCCTGGTCGGCGCCCTGCCCGCTCAGGCGCTGGATCGCCACGTCCATGTCCAGTAGCAGGCTGCGCAGGCTGTCCTCGCGCACCAGGCTTTCGATCCAAAAGAACGCAGCGATGCGCTCGCCACGGGTCACCGGCTCGACCCGGTGCAGGCTGCTGCCCGGGTACAGCACCAGGTGCCCGGCCGGCAGCTTTACGCTGCGCTCGCCAAAGGTGTCGCGGATCACCAACTCGCCGCCGTCGTAGCTGTCCGGCTCGGCCAGGAACAGGATCGCCGAGAGGTCGGTACGCACCCGTTCGCGCACGCCCTTGATGCCGCGAATGGCGTTGTCGACGTGGAAGCCGAAGCCTTCGCCGCCGCCATAACGGTTGAACAAGGGCGGATAGATGCGCTTGGGCAACGCCGCCGACATGAACAGCGGGTTGTCCGAGAGGCGCCGCAGGATCAGGTCCCCCAGTTGCCGGGCAACCGGGTTGTCCTCGTCGAGCTGGCGATTGCGCTTGGCCTGGGCCGACTGCACGCCAGCGGTGGCCTTGCCGTCGATCCAGGGTTGCGCCAACAGTTGTTGCCGCAGGTCGTCCAGCTCGGCGGCGCTGAACAGCCGGTCGATTTCGATCAGCATCAGAAGCTGTAGTCCACGCTGGCGGTCAGGGTCCGGCCGGCACCCGGTACGCCGTACAGCTGGAAGCCGTCGAGCGAGGCGCCGACGCGGCTGTAGTAGAACTTGTTGAACAGGTTACTGACGTTGAGGTTGACCGTGGTCTGGCTGTCCACCTTGTAGCGCGCGGCCACACTGTGCAGCCAGTAGGACGGGGCCTTCTCGTGGTCCCGGGTGTAAAGGGTGTACACCCCGGACGGGCCATTGGCGTAGCTGCTGTTGTTGTTCAGGCCACCGACATACTTGTTGTCGCTGTAGCGGCGCCGGCCCACATAGTCTGCGCCGTAGCTGACACCGAGCCTGTCGGTGAGCTGGTAGCTGGTCCACAGGTTGGCGGTCAGGTCGGGAACGTTCTTGGCTTCCTCGCCCTTGTTGGCACCCTTGGTCTGGCGGCTCTTCAGCGCCGAGAAGCCGGCGTAGGCCGACCAGCGCGCGGTGATATCGCCTTGCAGACCCAGCTCCACGCCATCGACGCGCTTGGCCGGCAGCGCCCGCACTGGCGAGGTTTCGCCTTCGCTGTATTCCCAACTGTCTTCCAGCTCGGTACGGAAGATCGCGGCAGTCAGGTTCAGGCTGTCATCGAACAGCTCCCACTTGGTCCCGATCTCGTAGGTCCTGGACCTGGCCGGCTTGTAGTCCTCGACGCTGGCCGCGCCGTAGATCTGGTTGTTGGTGGTAGCGCCAATCGCCGAAGGCTGCGCTGCCTCGCTGTAGGACACATAGAGGCTGCCGTTGGGCTGCGGCTTGTAGACCACGCCGGCACGCCCGCCGATGGCGTCGTCGCGGCTGCTGCTGTTACCGGTGGCGCGAGTACTCTCGGCTTCCCAACGGTCGTAACGCAGGGCCAGCAGCAGTTGCCATTGCGGATCCAGGGTCAGGGTGTCGGATGCGTAGATCGCGGCGTTCTTCACCACGCTGCGCGGATCGCCATAACCCTTGTCGGTGTAGGTCGAGGCAAAGTGATGAGCTGGATCGGACAGGTCGAAGAACATCGAGCCATCCGGCACTTCCATGGTCTTGTGCAAGCCGCCGTAGGACTCGCGGTACAGCTCGAGGCCGGTTACCGCATCGTGATGGATGCCGCCGGTATCCAGCTTGAAACGCAGGTCGGTCTGGTTGTCGAAGATCTCGTAGCGCTTGGACAGGCCGAAGTCGCTGCCGCGCAGGATGCCGTAGCCGGTGCCGTTGCTGTTGGCGTATTGGGTGTAGGCGTTGATGCCATTGACCGGGCTCAACGGGCCGAGGCCGACATAACCAAGGCTGGCGCAACGGCTGCCGGTGCAGGTGCGGCTGCCGTCGGCATTGGCAGAGACGAAGCGGGCCGGCGACAGCACCGCCCAGTTGTCGGTCTGCTGCCAGCGCAACTGGTTGCGCAGGGTCACGTCATCGTTGAAGTCGTGTTCGACCAGGCCGGTCAGGGAGCGGGTTTCGGTGCGCTGGGTGTATAGGTCGGAATCGCCGTACCAGGCGTCGCGGGACACGCCAGGCATGCGCTTGCCATCGGTGCCGCGCTGGATCGGCACGCCGCCGTCCGGGGTGTTCTTGTCCTTCTGGTAGAAGGCATCCAGCCAGACCCGGGTGTCGGTACCCAGGCCGAAGCCCACGGACGTGGCGAAGCCCCAGCGGTCGTAGTCCACCTCGTCGCGTTCGGACACGCCGTTGTAGTGCTTCATCAGGTTGACCCGCACCGCCGTGGTCTCGTTGAGTTGCCGATTGACGTCGGCGGTCAGGCGCTTGTACTCGTCGGAGCCAATGCCAGCGGAGAGCTGGCCGGAATCACCGAGGTGGGCGCGCTTGCTCACCAGATTGACGCTGCCGCCCACCGCCGACACGCCGGACTCCACGGAACCGGTGCCCTTGAACACTTCCGCCTGCTCCAGGTTGAAGGTGTCGTTGCGGCTGGACATGCCGGCGTCACGCACACCGTCGACGGTCAAGCTCTGCTCGGCGGCGAAACCGCGGATGGAAAACAGATCCCCCCAGCCAAGGTTGCCCTCACCGGACATGAAGGTGATGCCCGGCACATTGCGCAGGACATCCTGCAGGCTCTGGGCGTTCTGCTCTTCCAGGACAGCCTTGGGCACCACGGTGATGCTTTGTGGCGCATCCAGCAGCGGCGTGGTGATCTTGCTGGAGGTGACTTCATCGACCTTGTAGGCCGATTGCTTGCCGGTGACGTTGGTGGCCGGCAGTTCGAGTGCCAGGTCATCGGCGTGCGCCGCTGGCAGGCAGGTGCTGAACACCAGGCCGACAGCAGGCGCCAGGGTAGCGGGCAAGCGCTGGGAGAGAGCGAAGGACATCGGGGATTTCCTTAAACTGAATCAGTCGCATTTGTATCGGCGGATTCTATCCATGCGTCTGACGGCACTCCTTGCGCAAATGTAATGCTTCACCCTTTTCGTCGCTTCCAACACATTCCATTACATTTGCCTGGTCCGCCCGGTGTAAAGTCCGCCAATTCCACTTGAGAAGCATTCCGATGTCTGTTCCCGAGCATATCCTGATCGTCGATGACGACGCCGAGATCCGCCAGTTGCTCTCCACCTATCTGGAGGAAGCCGGGTTTCGCACTTCGATAGCGGCCGATGGTCGGGAAATGCGCCGACGTCTCGATGACCAGTTGATCGACCTGGTGGTGCTCGACCTTATGCTTCCTGGCGAGGATGGCCTGAGCCTGTGCCGCGACCTGCGGGTGCGCAGCAACATACCGGTGATCATGCTCACCGCCCGGGGCACCCTGGTGGACCGCATCGTGGGCCTGGAAATGGGCGCCGACGACTACCTCGGCAAACCTTTCGATCCCCGTGAACTACTGGCCAGGATCAAGGTGGTGTTGCGCCGTACCAATGCGTTTCCGCAGCGGGCGCGGATGGACGATGTTCGTTACCTGGCCTTTGCCGGCTGGCAGTTGGATACCAGCAACCGCCAGTTGCGCTCGCCGCAGGGCCTGGTGATCAGCCTTGGCAGCTCGGATTTCCGCCTGTTGCGCCTGCTGTTGCAGCACCCGAACCGACCGCTGAGCCGTGATTTCCTGCTCAACCATGTGTTCGATCGCGAACGCACGCCCTACGACCGCAGCATCGACGTGTGCATCAGCCGCCTGCGCCAGCACTTCAACGACGACGCCCGCCAGGGCGGCGCGCTGATCCGCACGGTACGCAACGAGGGCTACATGCTGAGCGTGGACAAGGTTGTCAGCGAATGAGGCAGTTATGGCCGCGTTCGCTGCAAGGTCGCCTGGTGCTGATCCTGGTGGGCGGCATGCTGGTCTCGCAGTTGCTGACCAGCAGCATCTGGCACGAGGTGCGCCAGACCCAGGTCCTGGAAATCCCCCTGCGCCTTGCGGCCGGGCGTATCGCCGATGTGTTGCAGGTGGCGCGGCAGCATCCGCAGCAACTGGAGGCGGTACTCGACGGTTTCGAATCTTCGCGCTGGCAGCGCCTGGAAGAAGTACCGGACCAGGCCGATATCGACCCCCTGTATGAAACCCTGCTGCGCCGGCTGGTCGCCGAACGCCTGGGCCAGCCGGCATCGATCCATGTGCTGGGCCTGGAGTTGCTGGCAGCCAATGACACCCCGGCAGGCCCATCGACCCTGTTCGACGGCGAGCAGGCCCGGGTGCGCCTGCGCTTCTCCATGCATATCCCGGACGGCCGCACCCTGTATTTCCAGGCCACGGAAAGCCAGGGCTGGAGTAGCGGCTCGATCAGTTCGCTGGTGTTCGACTACATCCTGCGCATCTACCTGGTGCGGGTTCTCGCGGTAGTGCTGGTGGCCCTGCTCGCCGTGCGCCTGGCCCTGCGTCCGCTCAAGCAGATGGCCGCTGCGGCCGAGGCACTGGGGCGGGATATCCATCGCCCGCCGCTGAGCCTGGATGGACCGCAGGAAGTGCGGCAGGCGGCGCAGGCCTTCAATGCCATGCAGCGCCGGCTGATCGACAGCATCGCCGAGCGCACGCGGTTCTTTGCCGCTGTGTCCCATGATCTGCGCACGCCGATCACCCGCATGCGCCTGCGGGCGGAGATGCTGCCGGAAGAGCACCTGCGCCAGCGTTTTCGCGATGACCTGGGGCATATGCAGGAGATGGTCACGGCCAGTCTCGATTTCCTGCGCAATGCCGAGCTGGAGCCTGCGCGGGAGCCGGTGGCGATCGATGCGTTATTGCAGGGGTTGCAGGCGGATTTCGAGGATCTGGGCGGGGAACTGCGAATTCATGGCAGCGCCCGGCCGTTGCTGGCCCACCCGGGAGGACTGAGGCGCTGTTTGCAGAACCTGCTGGACAACGCCCGCAGGCATGCGCCGGGGCCGGTGGATATCGAGGTGGTCGATGAGGCGCAGCGGTTGTTGATCAAGGTCGGCGATCGTGGGCCGGGGATCGGGGCGGAACATCGCCGGCGGGTGTTCGAGCATTTCTACCAGGTGGATCCGTCGCGCAGCAGTGGCGGTCACGGACTGGGGTTGAGCATTGCGGCGAATATCGCCCGTGGACATGGCGGGTCGCTGGAAATGGCGGAGCGGCAGGGTGGTGGGCTTTGGGTAATACTGGAATTGCCGCGCTGATTTTCCGGGCCTCATCGCTGGCAAGCCAGCTCCCACAGGTTCTCTGTGCGCCTGAGTGGGAGCTGGCTTGCCAGCGATGAGGCCTTGGAAAACACCGCAGGATCCGGCTTAATGCCCACCTCCTCACCCGGGCACACCCATGCTTTCCAGCTGGCGCATCCACATCCTCCTGCTCGCAGGCTTCGCAGTGCTGTTCAACCTGCTGGCCATGCCGCTCGACCGTGCCCTGCGCCGTGCCAGCCCGATCGATGAGTCGCTGATCCTCGGCAGCTTCTGCACCCTCCACGGCGTGCAGAGCCTGCCCAACTCCCTGCTGGCCGAGCTCAAGGCCCAATTGCCCGACCTCGGCGAGCAATCGTCCGGCAAAGTGCAAAGCGGTGATTGCTGCTGCGGCCATGCCGGCCAGTCCGCCTTGCCGGGCGACTATTTCAGGCATCTGTTCCCGCGCTACTGGCCTGAAAGCCTGCTGCTCGGCCAGAACCCTCCGTTGCCCTTGCCCCGGGAGCAATGGCCAAGACTCAACCCCCGCGCCTCCCCCGCTTTCCTTGCCGTGATCTGACATCGCCCGCGCCCGGACGGCGCGTGCCTCTCGAATCCGTACAGGAAGCTTTTGCATGTTTCGCCTGACCTCCCTGGCGCTGCTGATCGGCAGCGCCTCGACCTGCGCCCTTGCCCAGGACGCCAGCCTGACCCTGCCCGCCAGCACCATTTCCGCCGAGAGCGAGGTGCCCGCCGAAGGTACCCGCCTCGACCTCGACAAGCCCGCTGAAGCCGGTTCGCGCCTGAACCTGACGCCACGGGAAAATCCTGCCTCGGTCGCCGTCGCCGATCGCGCCACCATGGAGCGCATCGGGGCGCGCACCTTCCAGGACGCGGCCAATGCCCTGCCGGGGGTAAATGCTTCGGCACCGCCCGGCTGGGGCGGCTATGTGTCCTATCGCGGCCTCAACGGTGCGCAGATCGCCCAGTTGTTCAACGGCATCAATCTGCAATATGGCGCCGCCGCACGCCCCGTAGGCGCGTGGATCTATGACCGCGTCGAACTGCTCGGCGGCCCTTCGTCCTTCCTTAACGGCAGCGGCGCGGTGGGCGGCAGCCTGAACATGGTGACCCGGCTGGCCGACCGGAGCGAAGACCGCGTCGAAGGCCGTATCAGCTACGGTCGCTACGACACCCTAGAAACCGCCTTTGGCATCAACCAGGCGCTCAACGAAGGCGACGGCCCGCGCCACTATGCCCGCCTCGACTACAGCCGCACGGGCAGCAACGGCTACATCGACCGCCAGGAAAACAACGCGGGCAACCTGGCCTTCTCCCTGCTCAGCGACTTCAACGAGCGGCTGTCCCACACCCTGGCCATCGAGTACCTGGAAGAACAGGAAGACAGCCCCTACTGGGGCTCGCCGGTGCTGCGCCCGCTGAGCGGCGAGCTGCATATCGACCGGCACGATCGCTTCGCCAACTACAACGTCGAGGACGGCCGCTACGAGCAGCGTACCCGCTGGCTGCGTTCCATCACCGAGTACCGCTTCGATGACGCGACCCGGCTGCGCAACACCTTCTACCACTACAACGGCCAGCGCGATTACCGCAACCTCGAGGTCTACCGCTACACCGCCGATAACAGCGCGGTGCTGCGTTCCGGAGGCTATCGCCAGCGGCACGACCAGGAGGTCAATGGCAACCGCCTGGAACTGACCCGTCAGGACCAGCTATTCGGCTTGCCCAGCGACTGGGCTTTCGGCCTGGACTACAACCGCAACCAGCAGACCAACTACCCGCTGTCCATCGGTGGCACCTTCGACACGGTGACGCCGGGCAACTACCAGCCCGGACATTTCCTCGATATACCCGGCATGGCTGCGCCCCGGCGCAAGGGCCGCAGCACCTGGACCGACACCCGTTCGGCCTTCGTCGAAAACCGTACCCGCCTTAGCGAACGCCTGGCCTTGGTCAGCGCCCTGCGCTACGACCACCTGGACTTCGAAGTGCGCGACCATGTCGTCGGCACTGGCCTGGAGCGGCGCTGGGATGCCCTGACCGGCCGCCTCGGCCTGGTCTATGACCTGAGCGAAAGCCTCAGCCTTTACAGCCAGTTCAGCACCTCGGCCGAACCACCGGGCGGCACCCTGACCAGCGCCTCCATCGCCCAGGTCCGTGATATGGACCTGAGCAGCGGCCGGCAGATCGAGGCGGGCAGCAAGTTCGACTTCCTCGACGGCCGCGGCAGCGCCACGGCGGCGGTGTATCGCATCGTGCGCAAGAATATCTCGGTGCCCTCCTCGACCCTGGCCAACGTCACTGAGCAGGCCGGGCAACAGACCTCCACCGGGGTCGAACTGGCGGCCTCGTTCAAGATCACCCCGCAACTGCTGGCGGCGGGCAACTTCGCCTGGGTGCGGGCGGAGTACAACGAGTTCAACGAGAGCGTGGCTGGCGTGGTGTATTCACGGGAAGGCAAGACGCCGGTGAACATCCCCGAGCGCACCGCCAACCTGTGGCTGACCTGGGATTTCGCCCCGGGCTGGCAGGTAGGGGCCGACGCGCGCTATGTGGCGTCAGTGTATGCCGACACGGCGAACAGCATGTGGGTGCCGTCCTACACCCTGTACGGGTTGTCCATGAGCCACGACCTGGACCGGCACACCAAGGTCAGTGCACGCCTGCGCAACCTGACCGACCAGGTGTACGCGCGGTTTATCCACCAGAGCAATACCCAGTACTACCTGGGTGAGCCGAGAAGTCTTGAGGTGGCGGTGGACTGGCGGTTCTGAGCAGAGGGATTCAGAACGCGGGACGGTTTTCCGGGGATGTGTCAGGACCGACAAAGGTGAAAAAGCTGGCTACAGTCATTTTGATATCACTCAGTCGTCCTACGGATTCACGGAGGAACCATGCACGCAAAGCATCTGATGGCCTTGATCACCCTGGGTGCGGCCCTTATAGGCTGCACTTCCACGGAACGGGTCATGACGCCCTATGAAGAAGAACTGGCCGTCGATAGTCCGAACGCGGTGAATTTTCATAGCATGCTGTATTTCCCTTCTGGAACAGCGTTGCACTACCCGGGCTATGTGGTGGCACTGGAGAAAAGTCCGCAGGCCATCATCGGGGGCCCAAAATTCAATCCACGAGCTTCATTTCTCGATGCCAATGCCTCGTACTTCAAGGGCGAAGATGGCAGCTACAACACTACCCGCGAACATATCGAACGTTTCCAGGGCTCGGACTGGAAGGCCATGTTCGTGTCACACATCCTGAAGAACGATATTTACCAGGACACCAGCGTCAGTTACTTCGCCAAGAGTCATTGTTTCGTCTACAACGCCTACGCGGCACGGCGCTTGGCCGGCACGAGCACCGACCATGATTTGCGCAAAATCAGCGATTGGAACGCCTGTAAAACATCAATGAATCTGGAGGAGCATCCGGTCAGGCTCAATCAACTCTACGAATACGGCAGGCCTGCCCTCGATGCCCTGCAACTGAACCTGATACAGGATCTGCGTGGTGACCGTTATACCCACGTACTGATCGTGGTAATGGGTTGGAACACTGCCCAGGATGAGGCGATCCGCAATATCAACGACATCACCGGCAACCTGATGGCCGCAGCCGAAGAAGCCCGCGGCGCGCAAATCAACGACCTGGCCACCAGCCCGAAGCCCGAGAAAGTTTCCAAGAGCCGTTTCCGGCCACTGGTGATCGGGGTGACCTGGCCTTCGTTCTGGACCAATTCGTTTACCAATTTCTTCAGCTACGGAAACAAGGCGAACGACGCCGACGAAATCGGGCTGTCCTGGCTCAATAAGTTGATCAACCAGACCGTACCCAACGCCCTCGACGCGTCCGGGAGCCAGGCCCGGGTCGTCGCCATCGGCCACAGCTTCGGTGCCCGGGCCATGACCCGGGCCTTGTTCAGCTCGCCCGCACTGGATCCGGGTTCGGATGGCCCCAAAAGCCGTGTCGACCTGGCGATCGGTCTGCAAGGCGCCGTCAGCATCAATCGCTTCATGCCGGGAAAAGGTATCGAGGGCGCGCCGTACCGCGACTTCGCAAAACTCGGCAAGACCCATATTGCCCTGACCGCGTCGCAATATGACGGCGCTGCCGGAGGCCGGGTGTTCTGGTACGACCCGTCCGGCTCGATCAAGTCCTGGCACCTGGCCTGCGACGGCCGCGATGCCCAGATGGCCGCGACCTTCGACTGCCTTACCGCCAGCGATACCTCGGCATCGCCCGGAGGTGGCTTCAGCCTTTGCAAGGCCGGCGACGACCGCTGCAGCACGACGCCGGTCAGCCAGGGCAAGGTCAGCTATATCGACGCCTCGAACGGGATTACCCAGTTCAACTCGCCCGGCTCCGGCGGTGGCGCGCACAGCGATATCTACCGCTTGCCCATGGGCAGGCTGTTATGGCGGCTCGTGGAGGAGTACGCTCTGGCGCCATGAACAAGATCGACCACTACCTCCAGGCCGCCGTGCGCGACAACACGCGGCGCAGCTACCGCGCCGCCGTCGAGCATTTCGAGGTGACCTGGGGCGGCTTCCTGCCGGCCACGGCAGACAGCATCGCCCGCTACCTGGCTGATTTCGCCGCGGAGCATTCGCTCAACACCCTGCGCCAACGCCTGGCGGCGCTGGGGCAATGGCATGTCAGCCAGGGTTTTCCCGACCCGACCAAGGCGCCGCTGGTACGACAGATGCTCAAGGGTATACGTGCCATGCACCCGGTGCAGGAGCGCCAGGCCACGGCACTGACCCTGGAGCATCTGCAGCGCACCATCAGCCATCTTGAACAGCAGGCGCTGTTTGCCCAGCGTGAGCACTGCCTGCCCGACCTGCTGCGCGCGCGGCGTGATGCAGCGCTGCTGCTGATCGGTTTCTGGCGCGGATTCCGTGGCGACGAGCTGGCGCGGCTGCGGGTCGAGCATATCCAGGCCCTGGCCGGTGGCGGCATGCAGCTGTACCTGCCACAGAGCAAGGGCGATCGCCAGGGGCGCGGCGTTACCCATCGGATGCCGGCATTGAAGAGCCTATGCCCGGTACAGGCGTATCTGGAGTGGATCACGGTAGCCGGGATCGCCCGTGGGCCGGTGTTCCGCAAGCTGGACCGCTGGGGCAATCTTGGTGAGGAGGCGCTGAACAGCGGAAGCCTGATTGCCCTGCTGCGCCGGATCTTCGCCGGCGCCGGATTGCCGGCCGAAACCTACAGCGCCCACTCGCTGCGACGCGGCTTTGCCACCTGGGCCAGCAGCAACGGCTGGGATACCAAGGCGCTGATGAGCCATGTGGGCTGGCGGGATGTGAAGTCGGCGCTGCGCTATGTGGATGCCAGCGCTTCGTTCGGGGAGCTGGCCTTGCCGGTACCCTCTGAGCCAAAACAGATCAATTGAGCCTGCCGGCCTCATCGCTGGCAAGCCAGCTCCCACAGGGACCGCGTGCACCGCCGAACCCTGTGGGAGCCGGCTTGCCGGCGATGAAGGCACCCACAGGTTCAGCGGGGGCCAGCGACCTGCCACAAACGCACGATATCGCCGGCCCGTTCCGCCAGTAATTGCGCGGCATTGCCACACGCCTGCTGCAAGGTCATCGGCCCGTTGGCGATGGCGAAGGCGGCATCGATGCCATGGCCGTACAACGCTTGGTAACCCTCACCCAGCGTTCCGGCCAGCACCACCACCGGCACACCATGGCGCTTGGCGATCCGCGCGACGCCGAACGGCGTCTTTCCGCGCAGGGTCTGGGCATCGAACCGGCCTTCGCCGGTAATCACCAGGTCAGCGCCCTGCACCGCCGCCTCCAGACCGGCCAGTTCGGCCACTACTTCGATTCCCGGACGGAACTGCGCATCGAAAAACGCCTTGGCCGCGAAACCCATGCCGCCTGCAGCACCGCACCCGGGAAGTCACGCACATCACGGCCCAGCAATTGTGCGCAGTGATCGGCGAAATGCCCCAGCGCGTGGTCCAGCAGTTGCACCTGCTCGGGGCTGGCGCCCTTTTGCGGGCCAAAGATCGCCGAGGCGCCGTTGCTGCCGCACAGCGGGTTGTCGACATCGGCGGCGACCTCCAGGCGTACCCCGGCCAGGCGCGGATCGAGCTGGCTGGCATCGATACGGCCGACATTGCACAGCGCCAGGCCGCCTTCTTCCAGTTCCGCACCCTGGGCGTCGTAGGTGCGCAAGCCAAGGGCACGTAGCATGCCGCTGCCAGCATCGTTTGTAGCGCTGCCGCCAATGGCCAGGATGATCCGCTCGGCACCGGCGTCCAGCGCTGCGCCGATCAATTGACCGGTGCCGTAGGTGCTCGTGCGGCAGGCATCGCGCGTGCTCGGTTCGAGCAGTTGCAGACCGCTGGCCTGGGCCATCTCGATGATCGCGGTACGGGACTCGGCGAGCCAGCCCCAGTGGGCAGCGACTTCCCGGCCCAGCGGACCGCGCACGTTCAGACGGCGTTGCTCACCGTGGCAGGCCGCGACGATGGCTTCCATGGTGCCCTCACCGCCGTCGGCCATGGGGCAGCAGACCACCTCGGCCTGCGGCAATACCCCGGCAATGCCCTGGGCAATGGCCGCGGCAACCCCCTCGGCGCTGAGGCTGTCCTTGAACGAGTCGGGGGCGATGACGATCTTCATGTGGGGCTCCTGTTGCAGATGCCTGCATGTTGCCAGTTGTCAGGCTGGCTCGCTTCTGTCGCCTGCACAAGTCGGGGTGTGGGTTGTTTGGTCAGTTGGACAATGCAGCGGGACCTGTGGGAGCTGGCTTGCCAGCGATGAGGCCCTGAAGAGCGACAACTATTCGGCAGGCAACAACTGCAACCCCAGGTACAGACTCAACATCCCCTCCAGCCTCAACGGATCCACCCCGCTCAACTCACCGATCCGTTCCAGCCGGTACCTCAGGCTGTTGCGATGGATGCCCAGCGCCTCGGCACACGCCTGGCTCTGTCCGTCATGGCTGCACCAGGCGCGCAGGGTGGCCAGCAGTTGCCCGCTGACATCCTTGGCACGAATGCGCTGCAAGGGTTCGAGCAACTCGTCCAGGGCGTCATCCTGGCGATGACGCCAGAGCAGGGCCGGCAGGCGATAGCGGCTCAGGCTGAGCAAGCGTTCACCGGGCAGCACCTCTCGTCCGTAGGCCAGCACGTCGCGCACCCGACGGTAGCCCCGCCGCAGTTTTTCCACGCTGTCCGCAACCCCACCCAGCGCCAGGCGCTGCACCTGCCAGCCCTGGCCGTGCAAGCGCTCCAGCAGCCTGGCTTCGTCCAGCGCCAGTCCGGCAGGACGACACCAGAGCAGCGAATGACGCGCCGGGCTGACGCACCAGCTGTCCGGGTAGCGCTGCATCAACCACACCGCCAGGGCTTCCGCGCCCTGCCCTTCATCCAGCTCGAACAGGCACGGCACCCGCGGCAGTTGCGGCTTGAGGCCCAATTGCCGGGCTTCATCCACCAGGCGCGGGGCATCGCCACTGCCGCCCAGCAGCAGGGCCAGCAGATCGTCGCAGCGCTGCCGCCGCCATTGCTGCTCCACTTGGAGGTGACGCTGGGCCAGGAGCATTTCCGCGGTCATCCGTACCAGTTCGGCATAGGTGCGCAGTTGCGCAGGCTCCCCGGTGATGCCGAGCACGCCGATCAGCCGGCCATCGAGCATCAACGGCAGGTTGACGCCGGGCTGCACGCCCTTAAGGCACTTGGCGGCCTCACTGTCGATCTCGACGATGCGCTCGTTGGCCAGCACCAGTTGCGCGCCTTCGTGGCGGGTATTGATGCGCTGGGCCTCGCCGCTGCCTAGAATCAAGCCCTGGCTGTCCATGACGTTGACATTCCAGGGAAGGATGGCCATCGCCCGGTCGACGATATCCTGCGCCAGGTCATGGTCCAGTTCGAACATTGGGGGTTCCTTGCAGGTCCACAGGTTGGTCGGCGGCACAGCCAGGCGCCGCGAATGCTGTGCAAAAGCACAAAGACAGGCATCCCGCGCTCGTCGAGACTTTTCACCAGCGCCCGCCTCGACGCGGGATGCCGCACAACCATAACAACAGAGAGAGAATCATGTCATCCAGCCCTGCCCCTGACCAAGGCCACGGCATCGACCGCGACGCGCTGTACCGGCGCATCACCCTGCGGTTGATCCCGTTCATTTTCGTCTGCTACCTGTTCAACTACCTCGACCGGGTCAACGTCGGCTTCGCCAAGCTGCAGATGCTCGACGCGCTGAACTTCAGCGAGACCATCTACGGCCTCGGCGCCGGCATCTTCTTCATCGGCTACGTGCTCTGCGGCCTGCCCAGCAACCTGGCGCTGAACAAATTCGGCCCGCGGCGCTGGATCGCGCTGATGATGATCACCTGGGGCACGCTCTCCACCTGCCTGCTGTTCGTCACCACGCCGACCCAGTTCTACGTGCTGCGCCTGTTCACCGGTGCCGCCGAGGCCGGCTTCTTCCCAGGAATCGTGCTGTATCTCTCGCAGTGGTTCCCCGGCCAGCGGCGCGGGCGGATCATGGCGCTGTTCATGTCGGCGATCCCGGTGTCGGGGTTGCTTGGCGGGCCCTTCTCCGGCTGGATCCTCAACCACTTCGCGGCCGGGCAAGGCGGCCTGGCCGGCTGGCAGTGGATGTTCCTGATCCAGGGCTTGCCGACGGTGGTGCTGGGCTGCCTGGCCGTGTTCCTGCTCAGCGACAGCTTTGCCAAGGCCGGCTGGCTCAGCGCAGCCGAGCGCCAGGCGGTGGCCGATGACCTTGCCGCCGATGCCGCCGGCAAGCCGAAGACCGTCAGCGACAGCTTGCTTTCGGTGCTGACCAACCCGCTGATCTGGACCTTCGGTTTCGTGTATTTCTGCATCCAGAGCGGCGTCTACGCCATCAACTTCTGGCTGCCCTCGATCATCAAGAACCTCGGTTTCAGCGACGCCCTGCTGATCGGCTGGCTGAGCGCCATTCCTTACCTGCTGGCGGGCGTGTTCATGCTGCTGGTGGGCCGCTCGGCAGACCTGCGCAACGAACGGCGCTGGCACTTGGTGGTACCGATGCTGATGGGCGCCCTCGGCCTGCTGATCGCGGTGAACTTCGCCCATAGCCCGGTGATCGCCATTCTCGGCCTGAGCATCGCGACCATGGGCGCACTGACCGGACTGCCGATGTTCTGGCCGATGCCGACCGCGCTGCTGACTGCCGGAACCGCGGTGGCTGGCCTGGCGATCATCAACTCGGTCGGGCAGATGGCCGGCTTCCTCAGCCCCTACCTGGTGGGCTTCATCAAGGACCAGACCGGCTCGACCGATGCCGCGCTGTATTCGCTGGCGGGGTTGATCGTGTTTGGTAGCCTGGTGGCGTTGCGGGTTTCGCGGCAGCGTTGAGTCATCAAGCCTGTTGGGGGCTGGGCGGGCCTCATCGCTGGCAAGCCAGCTCCCACAGGGTTCAGCGGTGACACCACAAATTTGCAGTCAGCCTTTCCCACCTGTACAAAAGTCCCTTCCACCTGACGCGAAGGGATTTCCGACCATGATCTACCGTCCACTGGGCCGCAGCGGCCTGCAAGTCTCCGCCCTGACCCTGGGCAGCATGATGTTCGGCGAGCAGACCAGCACCGAAGAATCGCTGCGCATCATCGACAAGGCCTGGGACCAGGGCATCAACTTCATCGATACCGCCGACGTCTACAACGGCGGGCGCTCGGAAGAGATCGTCGGCGAAGGCATCGCCGCCCACCGTCATGACTGGATCCTCGCGACCAAGGTCGGCTACGGCCCGGCGGACGGGGTGCCGAACCGCAGTGGTCTGTCGCGCAAGCACATCTTCAATGCCATCGAAGCCAGCCTGACCCGCCTGGGTACTGACTACGTCGACATCTATTACCTGCACCGCGAAGACCACGCTACCCCGCTGGACGTCACGGTCTCGGCCATCGGCGAGCTGCTGCGCCAAGGCAAGATCCGTCATTGGGGCGTGTCCAACTTCCGCGGCTGGCGCATCGCCGAAATCTGCAACCTGGCCGAACGCCTGGGCGTGCCGAAGCCGGTGGTCAGCCAGCCGCTGTACAACATCGTCAACCGCCAGGCCGAACCGGAACAATTGACGGCTGCGGCGTACCACGGCCTCGGCGTGGTGCCCTTCAGCCCCTTGGCCCGCGGGGTACTCAGCGGCAAGTACGCACCCAACGTCGAACCCGAGGCCGGCAGCCGCGCAGCGCGCCAGGACAAGCGCATCCTCGAGGTGGAATGGCGCGCCGAGTCCCTGGCCATCGCCCAGAAGATCCACGCCTATACCGAAGCCAAGGGCGTGGGCATGGTCGAGTTCGCCATCGCCTGGGTGCTGAACAACCAGTCGGTCAGCTCGGCCATCGTCGGCCCGCGCACCGAGGCGCAGTGGGACACCTACGGCGGCGCGTTGCAGGTGAAGATCAGCGCCGAGGACGAAGCCTTCATCGATTCCCTGGTCACCCCGGGCCATGCCTCGACCCCGGGCTTCAACGATGTCGCCCACTTCGTCAGCGGGCGTGCAGCACGCTGAGTTCGTTACCGAGCAGGTGGCTGATGGCGGCCTTTAGCTTCATCGGCCGCACCGGCTTGTGCATCAGGGTATGGCCCATCTCGCGCACCTGTTGCTTCAATTCGTTGCTGTAGTTGGCGGTGATCATCAGTGCCGGCAGGGGTGAGCCCCGCCGCGCGTTGATCGCCGCCACGGCATCCAGGCCATTGCGATCATTGTCCAGGTGATAGTCGACGATCAGCAACCCGGTTTCCTGCGCGGGCAACTGTCCGGCCAGTTCCTCTTCGTTCAGCGCGGTATTGACCCGGCAGCCCCACTGCTCCAGCAAGGTCCGCATGCCGGCGCAGATCGCCGCATCGTTATCCAGCACCCAGATCCGCGCCCCTTCCAGACGCTCCAGCGACGGCATCGGCTCCGGCACCGTGACCAGGGCCTGGGGCGGCTGGCGGCTGAGCGGCACCTCGATAGCGAACACCGAGCCCTTGCCCGGCGTCGAGCGCAACTGGATGCGATGGCCGAGAATCCCGGCGATCTTCTCGACGATGGCCAGGCCCAGCCCCAGGCCCCGGTCCTGATCGGGGCGCTGGGAGTCGCCGCGCTTGAATTCCTGGAAGATTTCCTCGCGCTTGTCCGGGGCGATGCCGATGCCGGTGTCCCAGACTTCGATCCACAGGCGCCCCGCCCGGCGCCGGCAGCCCAGCAGCAGGCGCCCGCTCGGCGTGTAGCGAATGGCATTGCTCAGCAGGTTGCGCAGGATCCGCGCCAACAGTTGCATATCGCTGCGCACCCGCAGGCGGGTCGGCACATAGTCCAGGCGCAGGCCCTCGCTGGCGGCGGTGGCGGAATATTCAGCAGCGAGGTTGTCGAGCAGGTCGCAGACGGCGAAGGTGGCGATATCGGCCTTGATCACCCCGGCGTCCAGCTTGGAAATATCCACCAGGGTGCCGAGCAGGCTTTCTACATCGTCGAGCGCATTGCTGACGTTGCGCACCAGCGCCGGGCTGTCGCTCTGCTCCTGCAAGGCGCTGGTGAACAGGCGTGCGGCGTTCAGCGGCTGCAGCAGGTCATGGCTGACGGCGGCAAGGAACTTGGTTTTCGACAGGTTGGCCTGCTCGGCTTCCTGCTTGGCATCGCGCAGCCGCGACTCGGCACGGCGGCGCTCCTCGATCTCGCGCAGCAACTGCTGGTTGAGCTGGGTCAGCTCGGCGGTGCGCTCGCGTACCCGCAGCTCCAGGTGCTGGTAGGCCTGGTGCAGCGCCTCGGCGGTCCGCCGGCGCTCGGTGATATCGCGGATCATCACGAAGATCCCCACCACCTCGCCACTGGGCAGGCGATTGGGCACATAGGAGCGCAGCATGTAGCGTTCCTGGCCATGGGCATTGGTTTCGGCGAACTCGAAGGTCACGGCCTCGCCGGCCAGGGCCTGGGCGATATAGCTTTCCAGGCGCTGGTAATGCTCGGCGCTGTGCACGTCGCGCAGGCGCTGGCCGAGCATCGCCTCGTGGGGCCAGCAATACCATTGTTCGTAGACCTTGTTGGTGAACTCGTAGACCAGGTCGGCGTTCAGGTAGGCGATCAGCGCCGGCACCTGGTCGGTGATCAGGCGTATCCAGCGCTCGCTCTCGCTCAGCGCTTCGGCATGCTGGTAGCGCTCGGTGATGTCGGTGAAGGTATTGACGAAGCCACCAGTGGGCAGCGGGTGCGTACGGATCTCCAGCATGCGCCCGTCATACAGGCGTTGCTCCAGCTCGCGCAGCGGCCGGCCGTTGGCATCGCGGCTGGCGGGGGTCAGCAGTTCCAGCTCGCTATCGCCGATGACATCGGCGAACTGCCGGTGTGCGGCAACCGGCGCCAGGCCGCTGAGTTCGAGAAAACGCCGGTTCCACAGCTCAAGCACGCCATCGGCATTGACCATGGCAACGCCCTGGGACAGGTTGTCCACGGCACGTTGCAGCAAGTGCGACTTCTGCGCCACGGCCTGCTCGCGGCGCTGGGTTTCGCTGTGCTTGACCTCGGTGATATCGGTCAGCAACACCACGCGCCCGCCGCCTTGGGTCGGGCGTTCGGAAACCTGCAGCCAGCGGCCGTCACGCAACCGGTAAAGCAGGTTTTCGTCGTTGATGCTGCGCGGCTCCTCGGTAAACAAGCCGGTACGCAGCATCAACCGGCGCACCTCCGAAAGGTGCATGCCGCTGATGATACGGATCCGGCTATTGGCCCAGAGCGCCTTGAAACGCTGGTTGAACAAGACGATGCGCAGGTCGGCGTCGAACAGCACGAAGGCATCCGAGATGCTCTCGATCGCATCCACCAGGTATTGATGAGCGGTTTCCGCGCGGTGGCGGGCGTCGCTGAGCAGGTGATTGCTCGCCTTCAACTCGGCCATGGCCTGGTTCAGCGCGTCGGTGCGCTCGCGCACCTGCTCGGCCAGTACCACCGAGTGCTGGAACGCCGCGTAGGAATCGTCAGGGCGCGCTGCACCGGATTCCAGGCGCTCGATCAGCGCTGCGTTGATCCGGCCGAGCTTTTGGTTTTCATGGCGTAGTTGCGCGATCAGCGCCTGGGCTTCAGTCGAATCGGCGGGCACGGGAACGTCCGATGGCAACGCCGGTGAAGGTCTGGTTGATGTGCATGCCATTGAACTGTTCCCCGTAGGTGTTGAACCCCACCACCGCATGCCGGCGCAGGATCGCTTCGACCTGGGCCTTTTCCGCCTGGCCTTCCAGTTCCAGGCGGCGCAGGAAACAGTCGCAGCCGATGGTCAGGACCAGCGTGCCAAGCCGCTCGCAAAGGCCGTCGAACACCGCGTTCAAATTGGGCACCAGCGGCCCTGGATGCATGGCGGTAAGGACGATGCCGTTTTCCACGGCGCAATAGAAACTCAGGCTCAGGTCGTCGTGGACTTGCTGGATTGCCCGCACGTAGTAGCGCTCGTTGATGCGCACCGCCAGCGGATGGGCAGCGAAGGTGCGCTGGTCGATCTGCGCCACTGGCACGCCGAGCAACTGTGCATAGGCCAGGGCGGCGGGCTCGGCATTGAGTTCGTAGACCCGGCGCAGGGCGCGGTCGGCGCGGGTTACCACGAGCTTTTCCTCGCGGGGCTGGATGTGATGGGTGGTGAACACCTCGAAGTCCAGCCAGGTGTTGACCAGCAGCACCACCGCCGCACCGCTGTGGAAGGCGCCGTCGTAGTAGACGTGGGTATGGTCCAGGTAGTTGTCGTCGCCGGCCGAGCCGCCGAAATGGGGAATATCGCCAAGGGCCGCGTTAAGGGCGGCAAGCAGCATTTCCTCGCGGCTCGACAGGCCATCGAGCAGGGTCAGGGCGAAGCTGTGGCCCTTGATCGGCGCCAGGGTGTTGCCGCGGCATTCGTTGACCAGGCGCTCGACGCAGCGCTGGGCGTCGATCAGGGTGAAATCGTGGATCGGCGCGATCAGCTCGGCGGCGATGGAGAAATGCCGGTGATCGAAACCCAGGGCAGTGATGCACCCGCGACCATAGCCTTCCGGGGTGATTTCCCCGGCGCTGGTGCAACCGGCCAGGCGGATCCCGCCGAGGCTTTGCTGCAGGGCCTCGGCCAGGGCTGGAAGGTCGTACTCGGCGGAGCAGAAGAACAGCACGAAGCCCAGGTGCGGGTGCATCAGTTGCCGGGCGAGGTCCTGGGCGGCCTCTTCGGCGACCACGGCGCGGGACACGGCACTGAGAACGCCTTCGGCGTTGGACTGCGGCATGGCAGCCTCCAGCGTTTTAATGGATGTATGGCGCAATTCTAGGGGGCGGCGGGAGGGGCTCGAATGCTACTTGGGTAGTGGGTGGTGGTGGCATTGGTTGTAGATCGGGGATTCGTGGTGTTGCTGATGGCCCTATCGCTGGCAAGCCAGCTCCCACAGGTCCAGCGGTGCACGCGGTCACTGTGGGAGCTGGCTTGCCAGCGATAGGGCCCGAAAGGCCACCGCAAGGCAGGGCCCTTGAGTCGGCAGGATGCGCCTTGCCGACCGAAAGGCCCCGTCCCGCAGTGGTGGGGTTCACCAGGTGAGCACGGCACCCAGGGCCAGGGTGTCGGTGTCCTCGTTCTGCGCGTCGCCGTGATGGCCGTCGATCTCGAACTGGTTGTACTCGGCCACCAGCTTGAGGTTGTCGTTGATGTCGTGGAACAACGCGATGCCGCGGGTTTCATAGTCCGCGCCGGTGTTCACCGCGCCGTTGCCGTCGTCCTTGGTCTTGCCATACGACAGCGCCAGGCGGTTCTTGCCGAACTTGTACGAGCCCTGCACCAGGTAGCCCTTGCTGTCCACCTCGCGCAGGGTCGCTTCGCCAGCATTGTTGGTGAAGAACGGGTTGATGCCCTTGGCGGTGAAACCCGAGCCGGTCAGGGAGAAGGCGCCCATCTTGGCCTGCACGCCATAGCCCAAGCCCTTGGAGGTGACGCTGTCGACGTTGTGGTCGGTGTTGTCGGAGGTCTGGTAGCTGCCGTTGATCCAGCTATAGATCTGCGCGCCGCCAAGGTCGAACTGGTAGGTGATCTCGCTCTCGGTACGCGGGTTCTTCTGGTAGGCCTTGCCCACCGCGCTGTCGTCGTTGGTGTCCACCGGGTCGAGGACGCCTACGGCGATGCGCAGGCCGTCCATCACCGGGGTGCGGTAGGTGATCTGCGCCGACGGGAACGGGTACGGATAACCGCTGCCGATGTTGCCGAACGACACCCCGCCGCCATCCACCAGGCCCAGGGTATCGCTGACCTGCCCATAGCCGGCCAGCAGCTCGTCGAGCAGGATGTTGGAGCGGGCGAACAGGCCGAAGTCCTTGCCGATCAGCACCTCGCCCCACTCGGGGTTGGCTACGGTGCCGTAGAACTGGCGCACGTCAATGGCGGTGTCGGTGCCGTTCTGCTCGCTATCGTTGATGGTGACCCAGAACGAGGCGCGGCCGCCGAGCTTGAGGTCGCCCATCTGCTTGGTCATGTTGAAGCCGAGGGTGTTGGGCAGGAAGCCCATCTTGATCCGCGATTGACGGCGGTCGTACTGCTCGCCGGCGCGGTCGATATCGCTGTTGACGTAGAAGGCGTTGACGTAGCCATCGGTGGAGAAAGTCGTTTCATCCTTGTCGTACAGCATGATTTCCGCCTGGGCCAGCGGGGCGAGCCCGACACTGGCGAGGCCGGCCAACAGCGGCAGGAAACGGGCATTGGCATTCTTATTGTTGTGCATGACGCTCTCCGCGAACGGTGGGGACGGTTGTCGGAGCCGATTATCGAAAGCCCCGGCGCCCTGCCCTACGCTGCCTTGGACGCGGATTCGCGGTGCTTTGGCCGCGGCCATGGGCCGGGCGGTCGAGGGAACTAAGCCCCTGTGCGGGCGGGTCACAAGGCTAAAGTGTCGAGTGCGGGGCCCAAGGTCGGGGTTGCCCATGCAAATTTGCAGATTGGCCTTGCAGTTTTGTCGATTGAGCTTGGCAAATTTGCACTGCTACGATCCGGGCGATCCTTGGCCAACATTCCACGCCTCGATAATTCATGTGGAAAATCAATAACAAAGCAGGGAGACAGCGATGACTGCGCCAGTTTCGACTACCGACAATTCCCAAGCGCAAACCGCTCAGGTCCTTTCCGAAGTCCGCAACCATATCGGCCACTTGACCCTCAACCGCCCCGCCGGCCTCAACGCCCTTACCCTGCAGATGGTCCGCGACCTGCGCCGGCACCTGGAGGCCTGGGCGGCGGATGCCGATATCCATGCCGTGGTCTTGCGCGGCGAAGGCCCGAAGGGCTTCTGCGCCGGCGGCGATATCCGCTCGCTGTACGACAGCTACAAGAGCGGTGCCACCCTGCACCATGATTTCTTCGTCGAGGAGTACGACCTCGACCTGTTCATTCATCACTACCGCAAGCCCATCGTCTGCCTGATGGACGGTTTTACCCTGGGTGGCGGCATGGGCCTGGCCCAGGGCGCCGAACTGCGCGTGGTCACCGAGCGCAGCCGCCTGGCCATGCCGGAAGTGGGCATCGGTTACTTCCCGGATGTCGGCGGCAGCTACTTCCTCTCGCGGGTGCCGGGTGAGCTGGGCACCTACCTGGGCGTGACCGGCGTGCAGATCCAGGCCGCCGACGCGCTGTATTGCGGGATGGCCGACTGGTACCTGGAGAGCGACAGGCTGGTCGAGCTGGACCGGACTCTCGATCGGTTGAGCTGGGGTGAATACCCACTGAAGGACCTGCAAGGCGCCCTCGCCCGCCTCGGCAGCCAGACCCTGGCCAACCCGCCACTGGCCGAGCTGCGCCCGGCTATCGACCACTTCTTCGCCCTGCCGGACATCGCCGGCATTCTCGAGCAATTACGCACGGTGAACGTCGCCGACAGCCATGAATGGGCGCTGAAAACCGCCGACCTGATGGAAAGCCGCTCGCCGCTGGGCATGGCGGTCACCCTTGAGCTGCTGCGCCGCGGGCGCGGCCTGTCGCTGGAGGACTGCTTCAGGATGGAGCTGCACCTGGACCAGCAGTGGTTCGAGCATGGCGACCTGATGGAGGGCGTGCGCGCCCTGCTCATCGACAAGGACAAACAGCCGCGCTGGAACCCACCGACCATTGCCGGCCTGGACCGCCAGCGCGTCGACCAATTCTTCGAAGGCCTTTGAGAGCCGGAGCACCGCTATGCAAGACCTGGAACTGACTGAAGAACAGACCATGATCCGCGACATGGCCCGCGACTTCGCCCGCAACGAAATCGCGCCCCATGCCCAGGCCTGGGAAAAGGCCGGCTGGATCGACAACGAGGTGGTGCGCAAGATGGGCGAGCTCGGCCTGCTCGGCATGGTCGCGCCGGAAGAATGGGGCGGCAGCTACACCGACTACGTGGCCTATGCCCTGGCCGTGGAAGAAATCGCCGCCGGTGACGGTGCCACCGGGCGATGATGAGCATTCACAACTCGGTGGGCTGTGGCCCGCTGCTGGCCTACGGCAACGCTGAACAGCAACAGGCCTGGCTGCCGCGCCTGGCCAGCGGCGAAGTGATCGGTTGCTTCTGCCTCACCGAACCGCAGGCCGGCTCCGAAGCGCACAACCTGCGCACCCGTGCCGAACTGCAGGACGGCCACTGGGTGATCAATGGTGCCAAGCAGTTCGTCAGCAACGCCCGCCGCGCCGGCCTGGCGATAGTCTTCGCTGTGACCGATCCGGAACTGGGCAAGAAAGGCCTGTCGGCGTTCCTGGTACCCACTGATAACCCCGGCTTCGTGGTCGATCGCAGCGAGCACAAGATGGGCATCAAGGCGTCCGACACCTGTGCCGTTACCCTGAGTGGCTGCCGGATCCCCGAGGCCAACCTGCTGGGCGAGCGCGGCAAGGGCCTGGCCATCGCCCTGTCCAACCTCGAGGGCGGACGCATCGGTATCGCCGCCCAGGCCCTGGGCATCGCCCGCGCGGCCTTCGAAGCGGCGCTGGTGTACTCCCGCGAGCGCATCCAGTTCGGCAAGCCGATCAACGAACACCAGAGCATCGCCAACTTGCTGGCGGACATGCAGGTGCAGATCAATGCCGCACGCCTGCTGATCCTCCACGCCGCACGCCTGCGCACGGCCGGAAAACCGTGCCTGAGCGAAGCCTCGCAAGCCAAGCTGTTCGCCTCGGAAATGGCCGAGCGGGTGTGCTCCATGGCGATCCAGGTGCATGGCGGGTACGGGTATCTGGAGGATTACCCGGTGGAGAAGTATTACCGGGATGCGCGGATCACGCAGATCTACGAGGGCTCCAGCGAGATCCAGCGCATGTTGATTGCCCGGGAATTGAGGAACTATCCGTTGTAAGTGCGGCTCCCACAGGTTCAGGTCGCTGCGAACCCTGTGGGAGCTGGCTTGCCAGCGATGAGGCCTCCAGCTACCCCACCTTCCTGGTCGTGCACCGCTCAGTCAGCATCGCGGCCAGTGAACGTCACCCGCGCGGTTCCCTTTGGCGGGGCGATGACACCGTAAACGTTCTGGGTACCGTGGCAGATGACCCGCACATGGGTCGCCTGGAAGGACTGCGGTACGTTGAAGTGGAAGCGGTTTAATTCATTAGTGTTCAAACGAGTGCCGTAAAGAACGAAGTGCAAACGTTCGTTCTTGGCATTACTGATCCACGCATAGCATCGAGCGGCGTCAACCTCCGCAGCGCTGGCAGCCGGATGAACAACCCCGTAGGCGCAATGCAGGGCTGGGTAAGCGATTCCGGCCCGCTGCAGGTCGGGATCGTAGAAGCCAACCAGCGTAGTGGCTGGCACACCGATCTGCTGCGGGTGGCCAGCGACATGCTCGGGAAAGTCGTCATACGGCTCCCAGGCCCTGCCATCCGAGACGAAATTCAGCACATCGCCCTTTTTCAGTTGCAGGGTGGTGCCGTTTAAATGAAGCGTGGTCTCGTAGGTTGCCTGGTGAATGATGCGCACGCCTTTCCCTCGATTGGCGGTTTCCGGAATGGGCAGGAAGATCTCTGCAGCCCAATGCCCGTCGAAAATATCCACTTCCACCCGCTGGAAACTTCTCAGCAATGGCATAAGCCCGCCCTGACCCGCCTCTTCGGGGGCGGCACGATACAACTCGCCCCACTCGACCATGTTTTTGCGGCCTTCATCCCACTTCATATAGCCGGTCGAGGATGTCTTGCTGAACACCGCCTTGCCCTCGATGAAGCCCTGCGCGATCTTCATGCTGTACGGGGTGAGCATGGTGTAGCGGTTGGTGTCAGGGTACAGCGGGTAACCGTCCGCCATGGTGTCCTTGCCGAAGGAATGGCCATGGAAGGGCTGTTCACATCGGCCACTCTGGCACGTCGGCACGCCGGTTATGGCTTTTTCGAAATTGGGCAGGAAGACGTTCCTGTCGCTGTCCCAGCCCCAAGTCGAATTCGGTGAAAAGGCGGCGCGGTGGATGGACCCATCGAAGCCGCCGGGGTAGTGATTGATTCCGAAGTTATGCCCTAGCTCATGGCTGAACTCGTTCCCATCGCAACCATACAGCGTCACGATGCTGCCTCCACCGGAAAGACCGTGCACTACACGGCCATTGCTGTAGTTGCCCACCGAGCTGTGCGCCGTCAGCTGCGCCACTACCCAATGTCGGTTGAGCCCGTCCTCGCCACTGCCGGGTGAGCTGTGCACGCCAACGGCCGCGTTATTGATTCCCAGGGAGATCAGCTCCTTGCCGATGCGTTGGCGCAGATCACCGCCATGCACATCGCCCTTTTCCGCGGAGTGGTCGGTGTAGTGGGTGCCGTCGGCCATTTCAATGACCTCGCAGTGCACCGGCTCGTACTGGTTGACGATCAGGCGAGAGCACGGAATGGTCTGGTAGTACTGGCGTTGCAGCTCATCGGTGAAATCATCGATGAACACGCGTTGGTTGGGAGTGACCATGCCGATATCGATGGTGTTGAGCAGCAGCTCGCCAGCGGCGCCGACATCCGGGGAATAGCTGCCTTCACGTCCCAGTGCCTTGAAATCGAGCCTTAGACCCGGCATCACGAAGCGATCAGGCAGGAAGACGGACCAGTACCAACTGCTATAGACGATCCTGGCATACTCGTCATCGCTGGAGCGCTCGGTGACGGGTGGCACATATTCGGGCTTCCCCATCTGGAGTTCCTGATCACCGACCCACACTTGCACGCGGTCAACATAGAGGCCATCGAGGTTCGTCGGTTTGAACAACACCAAGGTATGGCGGTTCGCCACAAGCCGGGGTTTGAATTCGTCGGGAATCGGCTCGTTGGGCTGGGGCAGCGTCGAAGCCTGGGCGAAGACCACCGCCCCCTCGAGGTTGCCTCCGGTCAGGTTGTTTCGCGCTACGGCCTGGTTGAAATACAGCGGGGTCTTGACGGTAGACATGTTGATACGCCTCCTGGGCGGATGGGACGTCGAACGTGGTCAATCACAGTCAAAAAACCTCCCGGCTGGATCAGTCCCGGCCAGTGAACGTCACTCGCGCAATCCCCTCGGGCGGGTCGATCCCCCGCGAGGCGTTCTGGGTGTCGGCGCAGTAGACCGCGATGTAGGTGGCCTTGAACGCCTGCGGAATGTTCAGGTGCAGGCGGTTGAGTTCGCCCGGATTGACCCGGCTGTTGCGCAACGGGAAGTACAACCGCTCGTCTTGCGCATTGGTCACCATGGCATAGGCGTGCAACTTCAGGGAGATCTCCTCGGGAACGCCGGGATAGGTCATGCCCCAGGCACAATGCAACGCCGGGTAGATAATGCCGGCGCGCCCCAGCTCCGGATCGTAGTAGCCGAGCACAGTGGTGACCGGAACCCCCACCTGCTCCGGCTGGCCGGCGACGTTCACGGAGAAGTCCTCGACCCGGGTCCAGGTGCCGTCCATTTCGTAGTTCAGGAAATCGCCCTTTTTCACCGTTACGCGGGTGCCATTGACATGCAGCACGCTGTCGGCCGCCGCCGTGCTCAGGATGCGTACGCCCCGCAGCCTGTCGGTCGTCGCGGGCAGGTGGATGTCGGCGGCCCAGTGCCCCTCGCCCAGGTCTACCTCGATCCGTTTGAACCGCTTGAGCAGCTCGGTCATCGAGGCCAGGTCCAGTTCATCCACCCCGGCGCGGTGCAGTTCGCCCCACTGCAACATGGCCTTTTGCTGTTCGTTCCATTTCAAATGGCCGGTGGTCGAAGTGGTACTGAAGATTGCATTGTTCTCCAGATAGTTCTGGATGGTCTTCAGGCTCCAGGGGGTGAACTGGGTGTAGCGATTGACCGAGGGATAGTGGGCATAGCCACTGGACATGGAATCGCGACCGAACGGATGGCCATGGAATGGCGGCTCGCAGGTGCCACTCTGGCAGGTATCTTCACCGCTGCGGCTCTTGAGGAAATTGGGCACGAACACGTTCTTGTCGCTGTCCCAGCCCCAGGCCGAGTTGGTGCCCCGGGCTGCGCGATGCACCGAACCGGCGAAGCCGCCGGGATGATGGGACAGGCCATAGTGATGGCCGAATTCATGGCTCAGTTCGTTGCTGGCGATGTATCCCAGCGTCACCATCCCGCCGCCGCCCGAGCCGCCATGCATCACCACGCCGTTGCGGTAGTTGCCGACCGATGTGTGCGCCGTCACCAAGGCGATCACCATGTGCTTGTTCAGGCCGCTCTCGCCGCTGCCGGGCGAGGAATGAATGCCCTGGCTGGCATTGTTGATGCCCAGGCACACCAGTTCCTTGCCGATGCGCTGGCGCAGGTCACCAGCGTGCCAGGTGCCTTCATCCTGCGAGCGCTCCAGGTACAAGGTGCCGTCGGCCATCTCGATGAACTGGAAGTGCATCGGCTCGTACTGGTTGACGATCAGGCGGCTGCACGGAAGGGTCTGGAAGTACTCGCGATGCAGTTGGGTGATGAACTCGTCGGTAAACTTGCGCCGGTTCGGGGTGAGCATGCCGATATCGATGGTGTTGACCAGCATCTCGCCTGGCGCACCGACATCGGCGTCGGCGAAGGTCCCCGAGCTGGCCCCGGCCCTGAACACCAGGTCCATGCCGGCTACCACCTGCTGCCAGGGCAGGACCGCGCTCCAGAAGTTCTCGCCGTAGACGATGCGGCCATATTCCGCATCGCTGTCGCGCTCGGCGATCGGCGGCAATTGCTCCGGCGGCGCCATGGCCAGGGTGAAATCACCGACACTCAACTGGATACCCTCGGCAGCAACAATGGCGCTGATGGGTTTGAACATCACCAGGGTATCGCGCAGGCCGGTCAGGCGCGGCTGCACATCGCCGGCAATCGGCGAGCTGCGCGACGGCAGCACCGAGACCTGAGCGAACAGGACACTGCCTTTGAGCTCGCCGACCAGGTCGTTGCCCAGGTCGCGGTCGTTGAAAAACAACGGGGATTGGCTGCTGGACATGGTGACGGGCCTCGTGGAGGAAAGACATGGCTGTACGAGGCCCATTCGAACACCGGTGGGAAAAGCCAACAACTGGCAGAAATATCAGGTACCCGGGCTCGAGATACCTGCTTTCTTTGCCCGGGATCCTGCGCATGGTCAGCCTGTTCAACGCCGGCCCGACTGGTAATATCCCGCGCCAATGAACAAAGGCCCCGCCATGAACGGCGTCCCGGTTCCAGCCCGCCGGACGCCACTCGACACTGCGGGCCTCACGCCCCCGACAAAGGACTCCACCATGGCTCGCCTGGCCGTACTCGCTTTTGCAAGCGCACTCGCCCTCATCCCCACCCAACCGGCCCTGGCCGTGGATGCCAGTGCAGGCAGCTTCACCGTCACCCAGCGCTGCGAAGCCTTCCAGTCCTTCAAGAACCAGACCAATCCCGGAGGGGTGTCCGTGCAACCGGGACGCTCGTACGCCATTGCCGAGGTCAACCGCGAAGCCTACCAGTGGGTCCGGATCGATGTCGGCGGCGGCAGGAAGGACCTGCGCTGGGTCGCCGCCGAGTGCGGCCGGGTCGAGGGGCTGCAAATTGCCCAGCCAGGCGCGCGTGCCTGCAGCGTTGCCGACCAGTACGACAGCCACGTGCTGGCGCTAACCTGGCAGCCGGGGTTCTGCGAGCACGACCGCAACGGGCCGGGCAAGCCGGAATGCCAGGCCATGGGCAAAGGCGAGCTGAAGGTCGATCACTTCACCCTGCACGGCCTGTGGCCGAACAAGCAGGCCTGCGGCATCGACTACGGCAGTTGCGCCGGCCCGGCGCTGGAACTGGACCAGGCTACGGTGGACTACATCAAGCCGTGGATGCCCAACTTCCACTACGACACCCGGTTCGGCAACCACGAATGGAAGAAACACGGCGTCTGCCAGACCGCCATGGACGATGACCAATACTTCAGGCTCGCGGTGGACCTGGTGAAATCCTTCAACGACTCGCCCGCCGGCGCCTACATCCGCGAAAATGCCGGCGGCTCGGTGTCGAGGACGCAGTTCTATGAAAAGCTGGCGGACGAGCATGGCAACAAGGCCGCCGCCAACAACTTCCAGCTGATCTGCACAGGGGATTACCTGAAAGAGGTCCGGGTCGCGCTGCCCAGGGACTTCAAGGGCGAACGCAGCTTGAAGGGCGTGCTCGGCCAGGATTTCCTCGCCGAGCGCAGGAGCGACCGCAGCGAGTGTCGTGGCGAGCGGATCCGGATCGAGGCCAGTGGGATGGCGGGGTAATGAGGTGCCGACGAAAGGGGCACTTGGCCCCTTCGTGGCGGGCAATCCGCTTATTTGAACAGGTCCTCTCGCCCCGGCATGTCCATGCCGACCAACGACCTTATTTCCGTTTCGCTGACCTTCGGTGGAATGAACTTCTGAACCAACACATTGGGGCCCGTGTAGAAATCCAGGGTGTATCCCAGCAAATCGAACAACGAGTCATCGAACTGGCGAACCGTGCCCTTGTACAGGTTGCGGGTGGTGGAACTGATCTGTTGCTTGAAACCACCGCTCAAGAACAATCCTCCCGCAGCCTCCGTACCGTTGTTCAGGTAGGCTGCCTTGAACGCATCGAACTTACCGGCAGCCTTCGCCTCGTCCATGTTCTGGATCAACTGGGTCAGGGCCTTGGCCCGTGCCTGCTGGGCAAGCCGCAGTTCACTGGGCACCGTGGGCCACTTCACCGGAACCTTGGACAGCGACCCGCCCCGAGCGCGGAACCAGTTGCGCGGAAGCCCCTTTATACCGTGGAGGCCCATGGAGATCCCGGCTGCCGCGCTGGCGATACCGAAGGCCTGTCCCCAGGCTTCCAGCGTCCTGGAGAGTTGGGGATCACTTTCCGCAATGATGATCGAGGCCACATCGAAGGCGAAGGAAATCGCAGCCAGGGCCGTGGTCGCGACCGCCAGTAGCATCGAGGTGCCCGCAGTGAATGGCGCCAGCAGCACTCCCACCGCACCTGCCACGATACGGAACGCCATGCTCTGGATGCCTGGCGCATTGCTCCAGCGCGAATACTGGGCGACCACCGCCCGGCCACTGGGGTCTGCGTTATTGACCGGATCGGCATTGCCGAACACATAGCCTCCGGCACCGCCGATACCGAACGGGCTGTTGCTGTCGCGAGAGAGGAACCGGCACAGGGCCGGGTCGTACAGGCGATAGCCATTGCCCAGGTGATATAGCCCCAGACTGTTCAACGGTTCGCCCTTGAAACCCAGCCAGTTGGTCGCTTTCGTGCCGGAATAACGCTTGCCATAAGGTTCGTAGCGGAAATAGGTAATGGCCTTGGTCGCCAGATCGATGCTGGCGAACACCGTACCGTTGGCATCGCGCAGTTCGAAGGAACGGCTTTCGCTGCTGTCGGTGATGGCGTCCTGCAGCAGGCAGGCACGGCTTTCGTTACGTACGATGAGCGAGCGCTTCTTGAAACTGGCACCTGTCGTGCTATCCGTCTGCACCAGCGCATACACGCAATCACCCGATAGTGGTAGGTGTCCGTCTTGTTGCCGATACTGCCGCCGCGTACCCGGCCCTCCTTGTCATAGCTGAAGGTGTACTTGGTCTTGTCGCCGTCGGTGGAATAGGTGTTGACCTGGCCGTTGCCGTGGTAGCCAAGCCTGCGGGTGCCCTCGATAGTCAGCCGCCCGGTGTTGTCGTGGGTAAACGCGGTGCCGAGGGCCGTGGCCGGCACTGCGAGACTGGTCTTCTGGATGACGACATTGTTCAGCACACCGGGCTTGTAGTCATCGAGATAGAACAGGTCACTGTTGCCGCTGGATGAGTTGGCGTGGCTGAGTGCGTTGCCCAGTGCATCGTAGGTCCAGGTATCGGTCCTGGAGGACGGGCCGATCCACTTGGTCAAGCGCAGGGTCTTGTCGTACTCGTAGCTGTTGACCTCCTGCTCGGTGACCGTGACGACCTGTTTTGCATCGGTCTTCGCCGATTTCAACGTGCTTTTGCTCAGGCGCCCGTCCCCGAGCAAGGTGCGGTCCAGGGTCAGGGTATCGACCCCTGGGCAGGTAAAGGTGCGCTTGGTTTCCTGCCCTAGCCCGTCATAGGTGTAGGCCACTGTCATCACCAGGTTGGCGGACTTCACGGCAGTGATGGTTTCGCTGGTCAGCAGTCCGTTGTCGGCATAGGTCCAGGTGCAGATGCAGTGGTCGCTCTTCGACCTGGTCAGGCGGTCGAAGAAATCGTACTCGTAGGTCGTCACCGCGCCGGTCAGGTCAGTGAATTTCAGTACCCGCCCGCCGGTGCTGAACTCCAGGGTGGACGTCTCGGTGCCCAGTTTCTGCGAGTGGATCCGCTTTGCCTTGTCGGGATCACCGGAGTAGTCGCTCAGAGCAGTAGGGCCGGTCACTGCGATCTTGCGCGTCGCGGTGGTCGAAGCGCCGTTGTAGCTGAACTCGATGGTGTGGTCATTGATCGTCTGGCTGGAAGCACGCCCGAGCATATCGACGCTCTGCCTGCCCAGCTTGACCGCACTCGCCGCACCGTTCTTGACATACGCCTCCCCTGCGATCGGAGCCAGCGTGGCAGGGTCGTAGCTGTTTTCCAGGACAATGCCTTCGCGGGTGGTCTTCAGCAGCCGCCCTGCGCAATCGTATCTGTAGCTGATGGCACCACCGATCTTCGGCGTAACACTGATGAGCTGACCGTACTTGTCATAACCGTACTCGATCTTGTCCTGTTCGGTTTCCTTGTTGCCGCTCTCGACCTTGAGGTAACGGACCGACTTGACCTGCCCGTCGGCGGACATGATTTTCTCGATCTTGCAGCCTTCGCTGCCGGACTGGCTGTAGAGCTCGGTGAGGGTGCTCTTGTTGGCATTGAACTGACGGTCGATGCTGAACTTGCCCTGGGTGAAACGTTCGCCACGCACGCCCGGGGTCCGCTCCTGGATCACCTTGCCCAGTTCCTTGCCATCCTTGTCCTTCAGGAGGTTGGTGGTAGTGATCTTGCCGCTGACGTCATAGACGCGCTTGCTTTCTCGCTGGCTGATCCTGGCGTTGCCGGTGCCATAGTCGGTTTCCACGGTGCTGGTGATCCGGCCTTGGGTGTCGTAGGTCCAGCTGTGGGTTTCCAGGAAGCTGGTGGCGCCATTGGGCTTGAGATGCTGGGACTTCCTGCGGCCGAGGATGTCGCGGTCGATGCGCGTAGTGGCTCCGTCCTCGACCATCTCGTATTGCCAGACCAGGCCGCTGGCCAGGGTGCAGGTAGTCTTGCGCAGGTCGCTGCCGCCCTTGCTCAGCGTCTCGCTCTTCAGGTTGCCTTGCGGGTCGTAGGTTCGCACGGTCTTGTAGCCTTCGCTGTCCGTGCTCTCCAGCAGGCGACCGCTCAGGCGCGAGCGGGTCTGGCTGGAGGTGATGTCCGACTGTCCGGTCTGGGAAATGGTGGTGGTGATGGTCAGCTTGTTGGTATCGGCGGTGTCCACTTTATAGGTGTATTTGGTAGTGACCCGTGATGCTTCGTATACCCCCAGACTCCGGCGGAGAGAACTATCTGCGCGACCGAGCTCGAACTGACCATGCCATAGCCTGGTTTGTCTTTCTCGGTGTGATACTCAAAGGTTTCCAGGGCCATGGAGGCACCTTTCTTCGAATTCAGCTTGAAGCCTTCGTTGTTGGCTTTGCTTTGCGCCTTGAGGCTGGCAGTCAGATCGTCGAGGGTTTTCTGGTAGGCCGGTTTTTCCTTGTCGCTCGCGGCCTTGATCTGGTCCTCCAGGCTTTTGGTGAAGGCCTTGGCTGCTTCGGTGGCCACGGCCAGTTGCTCTGCCTCCACATTGACTCTGCTGCAATCGGGCTGGAGTATGGTCAACTTATGTTTGGCCCTGACCCGACCGTCAACCTTGTCATAACCAAAAAAGGTCAGGCGTTGCGGTTCTTCTTTATCACCTACTTTACGAGAGACCAGTTCCGACTCAACCTCGCTGGAAAATGGCTTGTCACTACCACAGTGGCTTATATCCACAGGCAGGCTGAAAGCCTTTTTCGCATAATTGTTGACGGCTGGCGTCATGTGGACGGTCGTATCGATGCGCGTACCCCATGTCATGCCGCCGGAGCCGCCTACTGCGAAGACGGCTCCAACAACGTTTGCATAATCCAGCCCTTTGAAAAGACAACCGAAAAGGCTCCAGTCCTGGACTTTGGTTTCGGTTTCCGTAACCCTGAATTCCTGATAGTTGTTGTAATAGGTCAAGTCTGTTATTTCGCCGTTATCGACACGACGAACGGGATTGCCAACGGCATCAATCGTCAGGCTGCGCTGGTCGACAGAGACCTCTCCATCCCAGATACTGGTTTCCGAAATCACGGTCTTGGTCGCGGCATCCAGCCGATGGCTGCTTTGCTTGCAAGCAGGTGCCGTTGCAGTGCCGTGATTCTCGATAGACGACAGCCCATTGACGAAATTGAAGATACGAACGAATTCCGTACGGGGTATGGCCGCCTGGTAATAACCCACCAACGTTGTGGTATTACTCCCGTAGGTGTAATCGTGTACCAATGTATCCATTCCGCTGCCAGGCGAAATGGTATGGCGACGAACTTTATTATCACCGGTATAACTCAAGGACTCACAGCACCTTTCACAACTATCCACGCCGGCAAAGGGGTGCCGGTACTCAATATTTAGTCCAGCCAGCTTGCCCGCACTATTCTGCTTTACGGTGTATTGGGTTTTTCCGGAAACACCATATCCATCTACCTCCAGCTTTGTCTCCAGATCGCTGGTTTTCTTCTTTGTGAACGTGAATGTTCTTTTTTCAGCGGGGTTTGCCGGGGATACAATTATTGATTCGGGAATGTCGGCATAAGTGCCGTCAGTCTTCAAGCCAGGCGCGATAAACCACTTGACCTGCACGACCGTTTCCGCGCCTCTTTTTATCTTCAGTAGTTTCCCCAGGGAGTATTCCAACTCCAAGCTCAATCCGGAGGGTAACTTGTACCTTACAAGGTCGACATTCATTGTTTTTTCGTCTTCCTTGTCCAGTTCGAATGTTTCAGCACTTCCATCCTTATAAGTCACTTCATACCCGGAGATGCCTTGGACATTTGATAAAGTTCCTGGAGACATCGCCGTAAACACAGGCTCAATCCTGAAATCCCCGCCGTTCAGCGACATCGATCCCGAACGGATACGCACAGTTCGCCCATCCCTGAGGACAAGGGAGAGTTCAGTATCCGCAACCGACCGTTTGATCGGGACGTAGCTGCTCGAATCGCCCAGCTTTACATAGACACCAACGTTCTCCTGATAGGAAATTCTGACTTTCAGGGGATCCTTGAAACCATCATCGGGAAACAGATCAACCACAGGGATCATCAATGTTCCGTTGCCGGTATTTGTATCAACGGTTATATGTTTTTTTGACTCAATACACTGTTCGAACAACTCCTTCGTCTCACTGCTCATCCCCGGCAACGGCCAGGAAATCCCCGAGATGATCTGCATCTCCACTTCCAACCCGGACGCCTTGGGCACCCAGAAGAAGTTCACGTTGTTTTCGTGCCAAGGCTCCATCTCACCCTTCGTGGCATTCTCCCGCCCGGCCCTGATGAACCTGCTGCGTTTATTGATCCTGCTGGCGAAGTCCTTGGCCCACAGTGCGTGGCTGAGCCGGCCGTCTTCCGGGATAAAGGCCATGGATTCCAGGATTCGCCCGGTTTTTTTACCCTTGACGACCAGCACCACCTGTTCGTTCTCGACCAGGGCCCGGTTACCAATGCACGCCCCCTTGTCGAAGTTCTTCAGGCTGACAAGGGTGGTGAAACAACGGACATTGTTCGCACATGACCAGATTTTGTTCGTATAGGTACTCGACGCCGGTACCGGCGCACCGTCCTTGTTGCTCGACCGGTCTCCCGCCATGACCAGCTCGGTCTTCTGGTTGATCAGCCTGGCCAGGTCGATCGCTACCGAACACTTGCCATTGCGGTTGTTGCCGGGGGTGAAGGTGAACTCGCGCAGGATGGCGTCGGTGGTGTCGTCCATCACATAGGCGCGGCAGGACTCGGTCACGCCCTGGTCACGCTCCGACGAGATATAACCCAGCTCCTTCATCTGGGTCTTTTCCCAGCCCACCTTCAGCTTCGAGCCCTTGGGCAGCCAGATCACGTTGGTGCTGGCATTCTCGGTCGGGTCGATGGTCTTGTTGGTGGCATGCTTGACCCCGGCCTTGAGGAATCGGCTGTGGCCGTTGATATGTTTCGCCAGGTCCTTGGCCCATTGCACTGCCGTGAGCCGCGCAGGATCCGGCGTGAAGGTCACGACCTCGCAGAAATTGCCCTTGCCTGCCGTGGATACGGTGACCACGATCCGGTCGGCCGCGGTCAGGTTGGCGGTGGCGGCGATGGTACTGCCCTGCTCCCAGTTATCCACGTGCAGCGCGGTAGTGAACATCCGTAGCTCGCCAAACTTCTGGTTGATGGCAGTGCTGGTCGCCGTCGCGTGAGCGGACGAGGCATTGATCTGCTTGGCCAGCTCCGCCGGCCATTGGGCCTTGGTCAGGCTGTTCCTGGCCTTGGCGGCTTTCAGGGTAATGCGATCGAGCAACTTGTCGGACTTGTCATCGAAGACAAACAAGGAGATCTCCTCGCCCTCGGCGGCATCGCGGTCAGCCGGGATCTTGCAGGCTTCCTTCACTTCATCGACCAGCCAGGTCACGCTGAGGTCGGAGCTCTCCGGGGTCCAGATCCAGTTCAGGGTTTTGTCGGCAATGGGTGTGATCAGTTCACCGTCCTGTTTGCCGGCTCGTACGTAAAGGCTGGTGCGATTGATCTGCGCAGCGAAATCCTTGCTCCAGAAACCCGGGGTCAGGCGGCCGGCGGTCGGGGCGAAGATCACCGTTTCCAGAAGATCGCCGACGCCGTTGCGCACGTTCATCCGTACCCGGGAGCTGGTAGTGAGGTCATAGGTCGGCTGCAGGGCCAGGCGCTTGGTGGTGCTCCAGTTGTTCTTGCTGACCACCGTGGTCACCACCTTCAGGGCGCGGGAGGTGACACCCCAGAATTTGTTGCCATCGCCGCTGTCGTCGATCTTCCAGTCGAAGGTGGCGGTTTCCATGCCCGCGCGGATCAACGCCAGGTTGCCGTTGACATGCCGGCACAGGTCCATCATCCAGAGCAACTTACCGGTGTGCCCGCGCAGTGGCACGAAGGTGGTCTGTTCCAGCAGGGTCTTCAGGGTCCTGTCGAACACACTGACCGTGACCCGCTCGCCCTCGGCGAGGTCGCTGCCTGAATACACTTTGCCCAGGTCGGTCCAGTTACGTGATGGCATTTGCGCATGCTCCTCGGAAAAGCATCGGAGGGCAGCTGCGGGATGCAGCGTCGGGCCGACGCGGAAACCACAAGAAAGGGAGAGATGCGCTTAACGCTAGAGCGGGCCGGACAGGCTCACAACTGACAGAAATATCAGGTGGGTGGTTATCCAGTAATGGTCGCGGGCAGGGCTTATCGCGGTAATGAAGCGCGCCGCGGACCTGCTCCTATGGAACGGAACATAACTCCAAGATTTGCAACGACCTTGTGGGAGCGGGTTCACCCGCGATTATTGGAGTGGCTACACCACCGTAATCCCGGTGCCCCCACAGGTACGCGCAGGAAGGAGTTATATCCCGCCCGCGCTGCCAAGGGCCGCAAAGCGGCCCCCTTCAGCAAGAACACCGACTATTTGAACAGCTCCTCCAGCCCCGGCAACGGCAACGCTACCAGCGACCTGATCTCGGTTTCGCTGACCATCGGCGGGACGAACTTCTGCACGATCACATTAGGGCCGGTATACAGGTCCAGGATATGCCCCGGGAAATCGAGCAACGCGTCGTCGAACTTGCCGACGGTCCCCTTGTACAGGTTCCTGCTAGCATTGCCCACGCGCTTATGAAAGCGCGTATTGAGACTCAGACCCGGAGCCACGCCGGCACCCAGCATGCTCGGCTCGGCATCCATGTAAACGGCATTGAGCAGACGGGTTTTGCCTGCTGCCTTGAGATCCTGCACTATCATTTCGGTCACTATCTTGATATCGCGCTGCATTCCGGCGCTCAGTTGGCGGGACGCCGAACCCAGCGGTCTCACCGGAACCCGTGACGATGGTCCGCCACGCGGGCGGAACCAGTTGCGCGGTATGCTCTTCCAGCCGTGAACGGTCATGGCGACGCCGGCGGCGGCCCCGGCGATGCCGAAGGCCTGGCCCCAGGCCTCCAGGGTCTTGGCCAGTTCCGGGTCGCTTTGCGAAACGATGATCGAGGCCACGTCGAAAGCGAAGGAAATCGCCGCCAGCGCCGTGGTGGCCACCGCCAGCAGCATCGATGTACCCGCCGTGAATGGCGCCAGCAGCACGCCGACAGCGCCGATCACGATACGGAACGCTGTGCTCTGGATTGCCGGCACCGTTCCCCAGCGGGAGTACTCGGCGACCACTTCGTGCCCACTAGGGTCTTTGTAGTTCACCGGATCGCCGTTGCAGAACACGTAGCCAGCGGCGCCACCGATACTGAACGGGGCTTTGCTGTCCCGGGTCAGGAAACGGCCGAGCTTGGGGTCATACAAGCGGTAGCCATTGCCAAGGTGGTACAGGCCAAGCACGGTGAATGGCTCTCCCTTGAAGCCAAGCCAGTTGTTTTCATGCTCACCTTCGTGACGCTCGCCATAAGGGCCGTAGCGGAAATAGGTGATGGCCTTGGTCGCCAGGTCGACACTGGCGAAAACCGTGCCGCTGGCATCGCGCAATTCGAAGGACCGGCTGGCTGTCCCGTCCCTGTCGCTGTCCTGCATCAGGCAAGAGGGGCTTTCATTGCGCAGGACATGGCGACGCTGCCTGGGGCTGGCGTTTGTGGCGGAGTTGCTTACGACAAAGGCATATACCCTGTCGCCGCAGTAATGGTAGGTGTAGGTGAAGGAGTCTAACACGCCACCACGCACCCGCCCTTCCTTGTCATAGGTGAAGGTGAAGTGTTCCGAAATTGTGTCGATCTGTCCGTTGTCATGATAGCTGTAGCTATGTTCTGAGTTCATGGTCATGCGGCCGGCATCGTCATACTCCCACGAGCCGGGACCATGGTTGCCTGGATCAGGCAGCTTCAGAAAGAAGCGGCGGTTGTTTATCAATTGTTCCTTTTTTGGGGTATCCGGAATTTCTGGTTGATAAAATGCCAAAGATGTAAAGAAGAAAATCTTTCTCAGCGGATTATCTGATTGATCCTCTTCAGCCTACTCTACTGCCAATTTTCTGTTTCCACCTTCGCCTGAGTCTTCATAGCGATGCTGACTAGGGAGGACAGCGAGAGCTGGGCAAGCGTCAAAGCGGTTCTGGTTCATGCGCAATCCGGACACCTGCACAACATTCCTCTTGTAAGAAACCGATCAAATTCTCTAGGTGCCCATACTCGGGTATACAGACAATCGTGCGGCTATGTTTCTCCTGCCGGATCAGCCCTACCTTGGCCATGCGCGCAAGGTGATGTGATAGCGTCGAAGCAGGAATACCCAGCCCCTTCTGGATATCTCCGACCGAAGCCCCATCATGGCCAGCTTTGACCAGAAAGCGGAACACGGACAGTCGGTGACTATTCCCTAGCTCAGCTAAGCTGGCTGCAACCTTTTCGTGATCCATAGCACGCCCCAATAATTCGATGTTTCTAGAATTATAGTTGACAGGTCGGATAAACGCAAGTAGGCTGCGTACATCATTTCGACAATACTAGAAATATAGGAGTAATATTGAATGTCATCTCAACTCCAAGACGCTCTAGGCATGTTCGCCTTTCTCGCTATCGAGCTATCGGTTTTATTCATTGGCATTAGCTTGCTGGTCGGAGTTCTTCAACGTCACATCCCACCATCCAAGGTGGAAGCGTTACTGACTTCCAGTGGGAAGCGAGGCTATTTTCTTGCTGCTGGTTTAGGAGCTATAACGCCCTTCTGTAGTTGCTCGACTATCCCCATGTTGAAAGGGTTGATTCGGGCACGGGCCGGTTTTGGGCCGATGATGGTGTTTCTTTTCTCATCTCCGTTGCTGAATCCTATCGTCGTCGGCCTGCTGGTTGCCACGTTTGGATGGACACTTACTGCTATCTATGTGCTCGCCGCTTTGGTGGTCGCGGTAGGTGCCGGATGGCTGCTTCACACGCTTGGCTTCGAGCGTTATGTGCGCCGGACGGCGACACAAGAGAGCAGTGGATGTAGTTCATCAGCAAGCCCGTGCAGTGCTACATCGACCGCATCGAGTTGCGGCACCAACAGCTGCGACACCACTCCGAAGACGGCTTCTTGCGGGGCTGATAGGAAGACAACAGTCTCTACGTCTAGCGAATGCTGTGACAGTCAACCCACTGTCACGGTTAAGAAAGAAGGGAAGTACAGTGGTGTGTGGCGGGAAGCTTGGTCGGACTTTATCGATGTGTTGCCTTACCTGCTCATCGGTATTGCGATTGGCAGCGTGATCTATGGTTTCATGCCCACTGACTTATTGGAGCAGTATGCAGGCCCAGATAATCCCTTTGCCATTCCAGTTGCCGCTGTCATCGGCGTGCCGTTGTATATTCGCGCTGAAGCCGTCATACCTCTGGCAGCGGCTCTGATGGCCAAAGGCGTGGGTGCCGGGACGGTGCTAGCGTTGATCATCGGCAGTGCCGGAGCCAGCCTGACTGAGCTCATTCTGTTGCGCTCTTTGTTCACGCTGAAGCTTTTAGCGGCGTTTTTAGCAGTCATTTTTGCTATGGCGATGATTGCCGGTTACGCCACCTACCTGTTTTTCTGATCAAGGCGGGAGATGATTAATTCGTTAAGCCTTCCTGGGTACCAGTTGGTGGATTCTGATGAGCAGAATGAAGACATACATTTTCGGCTTGAAGCACCTACACCAGTAGCCTGCGAGGGGTGCGGCGTGCAGGGTGAGTTCGTGCGGTTCGGCAAGCGTGACGTTCCCTATCGTGATCTGCCCATCCACGGCAAGCGGGTCACTCTCTGGGTGGTCCGCCGCCGATACACCTGCCGGGCCTGCAAGACAACATTCAGGCCCCAGCTACCGGAGATGGTGGACGGATTCCGTATGACACTGCGGCTGCATGAGTACGTGGAGAAGGAATCCTTCAACCACCCCTACACCTTTGTGGCGGCACAGACCGGCCTGGACGAGAAGACGGTGCGCGACATCTTCAACGCCCGCGCCGAGTTCCTGGGGCGCTGGCACCGCTTCGAGACGCCCCGCATCCTGGGCATTGACGAGCTATACCTGAACAAGCGCTACCGCTGCATTCTGACCAACATTGAGGAGCGAACCCTGCTCGACCTGCTGGCCACCCGCCGCCAGGACGTGGTGACCAACTACCTGATGAAGCTGAAAGACCGGCAGAAGGTCGAGATCGTCAGCATGGACATGTGGAACCCCTACCGGGCAGCGGTCAAGGCTGTGCTGCCCCAGGCCCGTATCGTGGTCGATAAGTTCCATGTGGTGCGCATGGCCAACGATGCCCTAGAGAGAGTGCGCAAGGGCCTCAGAAAGGAGCTGAAACCGTCCCAGAGCCGGACTCTCAAGGGAGACCGGAAAATCCTGCTGAAACGCGCTCACGAAGTCTCAGACCGGGAGCGCCTCATCATGGAGACCTGGACAGGCGCGTTCCCGCAACTGCTGGCCGCCTACGAGCACAAGGAGCGCTTCTACGGCATCTGGGACGCCACCACACGGCTCCAGGCAGAAGCCGCCCTGGACGAGTGGATAGCCACCATCCCGAAGGGCCAAAAGGAAGTCTGGAGCGATCTGGTCAGGGCAGTGGGAAACTGGCGCGAAGAGACCATGACCTACTTCGAGACGGACATGCCCGTCACCAACGCTTACACGGAGTCCATCAACCGACTGGCCAAGGACAAGAACCGTGAAGGGCGCGGTTACTCCTTCGAGGTGATGCGGGCACGAATGCTCTACACCACGAAGCACAAGAAGAAGGCACCGACTGCGAAGGTCTCTCCTTTCTACAAGAAAACCATCGGTTACGGACTGCCGGACTTCGCAGAGGAACTCAACTACGGAGTCGATCTATCAACCATCTGATAATGGTATCAGGTTGGTGGGGTAAAGGTGCCCCATCAACCATTAAATCCGTATACCCCTTTAGTGAAAATGCTTCGATCATCTGGGCGATAGCCGCCCTCGCCACCTGCGGCGTCATCCTGCGTCCATGGCGGATCCCGGAATATGTCTGGGCCATGGGCGGCGCGCTGCTGCTGGCCGGCCTGGGCCTGATCACACCGCAGCGTGCCCTGGCGGCCGTCGCCGAAGGCGGCGACGTTTACCTGTTCCTGATCGGCATGATGGTGCTGGCCGAACTGGCCCGCCAGGAGGGCCTGTTCGACTGGCTGGCCCGCTATGCCGTGCAACACGCCAAGGGTTCGGGACAACGGCTGTTCGACCTGGTGTTCCTGGTGGGCACGCTGGTCACCGTGTTCCTGTCCAATGACGCTACCGCAGTGGTGCTGACCCCGGCGGTCTATGCCGCGTGCAAGGCCGCCCGGGCCGAACCCCTGCCCTACCTGTTCATCTGCGCCTTCATCGCCAATGCCGCCAGTTTCGTGCTGCCCATTTCCAACCCGGCCAACCTGGTGGTCTTCGGCAGCCAGATGCCGCCGCTGCTGGACTGGCTGAGGCAATTCAGCCTGCCGTCGCTGGCCGCGATCGTCCTGACCTACCTGGTATTGCGCCTGACCCAGCGCCGGCAGATCCGTCAACCACTGGCCCTGAGCGTGGAGTCCCAGCCGCTGTCTGCCGGTGCCCGCCTGTGTGCCCTGGGCATCGCCTTCACCGCCGCCCTGCTGCTGGGCGCCTCAGCGCTGGACCGGGCGCTGGGCCTGCCGACCTTCTGCGCCGGCGTGGCGACCACCGTGCTGATCCACCTGCGCCAACGGCGCAGCCCGATGCCGGTGCTGCGCCATGTGGCATGGGGCGTGCTGCCGCTGGTGGCGGGTTTGTTCGTACTGGTCGAAGCCGTCGCCCAGACCGGCCTGATCGCGCGCCTTGCCCAGGGCCTGGCCAGCCTGGCGGCGGAATCGCCAACCCAGGCCAGCTGGCTGGGCGGCGTGGGCGTGGCCATCGCCAGCAACCTGATGAACAACCTGCCGACCGGACTGATCGCCGGCTCCATGGGCTCGTTGGTCGCGCTGCCGCAACAGACCACCGCCGCCCTGTTGATCGGCGTGGACCTGGGGCCGAACCTGTCGATCACCGGCTCGTTGGCGACCTTGCTTTGGCTGGTGGCGATCCGCCGCGAGGGCGAACATGTCAGCGCCTGGCGCTTCCTGTGCCTGGGTATGCTGGTGATGCCGCCGGCGTTGGCGGCGGCGTTGCTGGCGTTGTCGATCTGAATACAATGCTGGAGGCGCCCCGTCAGGACGTCACGGCCTCTGCACGAGCCACCACCGGCCTTGCCACGCGCTGTGGCACAAGCTTCGCCTGCACCTCGACCGCCGCCTCCAGCACCTTCTGCGTCCAGGCCTTGTCCTTCGGGCAGACCACCACCACACGGAAACCGTGATCGTCGCCTTCGATCCGCACGCCTTCGGAGTCGTCCACATGCAGGTCGATATCGAAGGCCGGCGGGAATTTCGACGGCATCTTCTCGAAGCCGCGTGCAGTCACCACATGGTGATGCCGGTCGCTGTTGACCACGCCGTCGACGCGGATGCCATACAGCATCAGCCAGCGACGGATATAGGAAGGGGTACGCCCGGAAGAGGTGTAGATCCAGATGCTGCAACCCTGGCGGCGCAGGTCGCGGATCAACGAGCGGGTACCGCTGCGCAGCGGTTCGCCCAGCCAGCGGTGGATGAAGTCAGGCAGTCGGCTGTCTTCGGCAGGACTGTGATGCGGCAGGCAGGCCAGCGTGTCGTCGATGTCGAACGACACGCGGATGCGCGGGCGGTCCAGGGCATGGCCGATGGCCTGCCATGCCCTTCTTCCGCTGGCCTGCGTTCGTTCGAGCATTCGGTACCTGGCCATCATTGGTTCTCCTGATAAATCGGCATGCGCGGTGCACTCAGAAAGAATTTCCCCGGGGCCGGCGCCCTGGACTCCAGGAAAGCCGCGTACTTCTTCTTGATCTTGGGCAACTCGTACAACGCCTTGACGCCATGCTTGGCAGAGTTGCGGATGACCGAGGACGGGTTGAAGTAGCCCTCGGCGTTATCCAGCGACAACACGAAGGGCGGCAGCCCGGCGCGCATCAACAGGTAGCTGACGATCAGCGAGCCGGTGCGGTTGTTGCCCTCGATGAACAGCTGCGGCTTGCTGAGGATCCGTACGTACACCCCGGCCGCCCGTTTCCACACCGAGTCGCTGCGGTAGGCACAGTACCAGTTGTAGAGGTCCTTGATGCCGCCTTCGACGTTGTTGAAGAAGTGCTCTTCGGTGGCCGCGAGGTGCTGGGCAAACTCCCGACGGCGTACAGGATCGCTGCCGCACAACACGGTGGCATTGATCTCGAGCATCAGGTTGAGCTGACGCAACTCGAACAGGTCGACGCCCCGGGCAACATAGTCATCAATCAGCGCATAGCCTTCAAGCACATTTTCCAGGACCTCGTCGGTGAACGGGTCGCGGGGCTCGACGAAATGCCGGCTGAGCTCGGCGAAGTGCCCCTGCACTTCGCGCAAGGCCTGTTCTACCGCTGAAAGATTGAGACGATGCGTCACACCCATGGACATTTCCGCTGAAGGCTGGACAGACGATTAGGCGACCTGGCGCGGCAGGCCCTTGGGTCTGCGACGCCAGGTCGCCTGTTGGAGACGGTATGACTCAGCTGAACTTGCCGCTGATGTAGTCGTCCGTCAGTTGTTCGCGCGGGTTCTGGAAGATCTGCGTGGTCGGGCCCATTTCCACCAGGTAACCGGTACGGCTGCCTTGCGAAATGTCCACCGAGAAGAACGCCGTGGTGTCGGCCACGCGAATCGCCTGCTGCATGTTGTGGGTCACCAGGGCGATGGTGTAGTCCTTCTTCAGTTCGACCATCAGTTCCTCGACGCGGCGGGTGGCGATCGGGTCGAGTGCCGAGCAGGGCTCATCGAGCAACAGCACTTCCGGCTCGGTGGCGATGGCCCGGGCAATGCACAGGCGCTGCTGCTGGCCGCCGGAGAGGGACAGGCCGCTGACCTTGAGCTTGTCCTTGACTTCATCCCACAGCGCCGCGCCTTGCAGGGCGTGCTTGACGCGGTCGCCGATATCGCCCTTGTAGCGGTTCAGGCGCAGGCCGAAGGCGACGTTGTCGAAGATGCTCATGGAGAACGGGTTCGGCTGCTGGAACACCATGCCGATGTAGCGGCGCACCACCACCGGATCGACGCCCTTGCCATAGACGTCCTGGCCAAGGAAGTGCACATGGCCTTCGAAGCGGAAGCCCTTCACCAGGTCGTTCATGCGGTTCAGGCTACGCAGCACGGTACTCTTGCCGCAACCGGAAGGACCGATGAAGCCGGTGATCTTGTTCTTTTCGATCGGCACGTGGCTGTCGCGGACCGCCATGAAGTTGCCGTAGAAGATCTTGTCCAGCTTGCAGTCCATGACCACTGGAGCCTGGCTGGCCACGGGAGCGGCCTGTTGCGCGGCGGATACGTTCAAGTTCGGATGCTCCCTTTCTTAATACTTGGGCTTGCCGAAGATACGGCTGACGATATTGACCAGCAGCACGATGATCACCAGGACCAGCGAGGCCGCCCATGCGAGTTCGAGCTGGTTGTCGAACGGCATGCCGGAGAAGTTGTAGATCAGTACCGCCAGCGAGGCCGTGGGGTTCATCACCGCCAGGCTGCCTTCGTGGTAGATCCAGTAGTTGCTGAACAGCGCGGTGAACAGCAGCGGAGCGGTTTCGCCGGCGGCACGGGCCACGGCCAGCATCACCCCGGTGAGGATCGCCGGCAGGCCGGTCGGCAGGATGATCTTCATGATCACCTGGGCGCGGGTGCAGCCCATGCCGTAGGCGGCGTCCTTCATGATCTTGGGCACCATCTTCATGGCTTCCTCGGCGGTCAGCACGACGATCGGCAGCATGAGCACGGCCAGGGCCACGCCACCGGCCGGTGCCGAATAGGTGCCGGTGGTCATCACCACCAGGGCGTAGGCGAATACGCCCGCCAGGATCGACGGCAGGCCGGTGAGCATCTTCGCGGCGAAGCGCGCGGCGTTGGCCAGCTTGCTGTCAGGGCCCAGTTCGGCGAGGAACACCGCCGCCAGGATGCCGACCGGCACGGCGATGGCCGCGGCGATGCCGACCATGACGAAGGTGCCGGCCATGGCGTTGCCGAAGCCCCCACCCATTTCGAAGCCGGTGGGTGGCAGTTCGGTGAAGACCTCCAGGCTCAGGCGCGCACCGCCCTTGGTGATCAGCATGTACAGCACGGAAATCAGCGGCACGCTGGCCACGATCGCGATGATCCACGCCAGGCTGGTCAGGACCAGGCTGCGCAGGGCACGGCCTTCGAAGCGGCGCTGCAGGCTGGGCAGCGCGGTTACCGGTTGCGACAGGTCGGTCATTATTTGTTCCCCCGCTGGGCGTAGAGCATGAGCAGCGATCCAAGCACGTTCACCAGCAGGGTGATGAACATCAGCACCAGTGCTGCATACATCAGCACCTCGACCTCGTTCGGGCCGGCCTCCGGGAAGTTCAGGGCGAGCAAGGCGGCCAGGGTGTTGGCCGGGGCGAACAGCGACACCGAGAGGGTGTTGGCATTGCCTACCAGCATGGCCAGGGCCATGGTTTCACCCAGTGCCCGGCCCAGGCCGAGCACCAGGGAGCCGAAGATGCCGGTGGCGGCAGAAGGAACCATGACCTTGAGGATCGCTTCCCAGTGGGTGGTGCCCAGGCCATAGGCGGCCTGCTTGGTTTTCATCGGCACGCTGGCCAGGGCGTCCTGGGAAACAGCGGCAACGGTCGGCAGGATCATGATCGCCAGCACCAGCGCCGCCGGCAGCAGGCCGGGGCCGCTCAGGGAGGTACCGAAGAACGGAATCCAGCCCAGCTCGCTGTTCAGCCAGGCGGTCAGCGGGCGGATCGCCGGGATCACTACATAGATGCCCCACAGGCCGTAGACCACGCTGGGGATGGCGGCGAGCAGTTCGACGATGGTGCGGAATACGGCGGCGAGTTTCGCCGGGAGGAAATCCTGGGTCAGGAAGATCGCCATGCTGACGCCGAAGAAACCGGCGATGAGCAGTGCGATGAAGGCGCTGTACAGCGTGCCCCAAATGGCTGGCAGAATTCCGTATTTGCCTTGGTTGACGTCCCAGACCGTGCCGAACAGCACATCCAGGCCGTGCTTCTCCATACCTGGCAGGGCCTTGCGCCCGATCTCGAAGATCAGCGCGAGCACCAGCGCCAGGATCAGCGCCACACCGATGCGGGCCAGGCCGCGGAAGATGCGATCGACCAGGAAGTCCTTCGCCGAGGGTGGCCGGCAGGCGGAGTCGGGGTTATCCGGTATGTCAAATGGGGTGTTCATCGATTGCTTCCGGTACAAGGGCAAACGCTCCCGGGGCAACAGGCGCCGGGAGCGTGCTGGCAGTCTTACTGGATGTTGGCGGACGCTTTGCGTACCTGCTCGACAACCGATGGCGGCAGCGGGATGTAGCCCATGGAGTCGGCGATTTTCTGGCCTTCGGTGAGGCTGTACTCGATCATGTCGCGCATGGCCTTGGCCTTGGCCGGGTTACCGTTGTCCTTGCGGAAGATCATCCAGGTGTAGGACGTGATCGGGTAGGACTTGGCACCGTCCGGATCCGGCAGCCAGGCCACCAGGTTTTCCGGCATTTTCACTGCGGCCAGCGCTTCGGCACCGCTTTCGGCGTTAGGCACCACGTACTGGCCGGCCTTGTTCTGCAGCGCGGCGAAATCGACCTTGGCCAGCTTGGCGAAGCCGTACTCGATGTAGCCGATGGCGCCCGGGGTCTGGCGCACGGTGGCGGTGATACCGTCGTTCTTCGGCGACTTGATGAACTTGTCGGTCGCCGGCCAGTTCACCGTGTTGCCCTCGCCCAGCGCTTCCTTGAATGCAGGGTTGATGGCCGACAGGTGCTTGGTGAATACGGCGGTGGTACCGCTGGAGTCAGCGCGCACGACCACGGTGATCGGGGTGGCCGGCAACTTCAGGTCCGGGTTGGCGGCGACGATCTTTGGATCGTTCCACTGGGTGATCTTGCCCAGGAAGATGTCGGAATACACATCGCGTGGCAGCTTCAGGCCCTTCGGGTTGCCCGGCAGGTTGTAGGCCAGGACGATTTCGCCGGCGGTCATCGGCAGCAGTTGCACACCCTCGCCGACCTTGGCGATTTCCTCGTCTTTCATGGCCGAGTCACTGGCGGCGAAATCGACGGTCTTGTTCAGGAAATCCTGCACACCGGCACCACTGCCCTTGGATTGGTAATCAACCGTTACGCCAGCGGTGTTCTTGCTGAAATCCTTGAACCAGGTCAGGTAGATCGGCGCAGGGAAACTGGCACCGGAACCGGTCAGGCGGATGTTTTCGGCGAAAGCCGTGGTGGCGAACAGGGAAACCGAAACGGCGAGTGCAGCGGACTTCATCAGGCGTTTCATCTAGAAAGTGCTCCGTGTGATGGCCGAGGCACTTTGCCGAAACTTTATGACAGTAATGTGAATATTAGGTGGCGACCGACCGATATCAATCAGCTATCAATGCTGACGGCCCTCAGCGCTTGAGCAGCGCTTCGACACCCCGGAGCAACGCCTCCAGCGCGAACGGCTTGGTCAGTACCAGCCCTGCCGGCTCCAGTGGCGAGTTCTCCAGCACCTCCGGCCGGGCATAGCCGGTCATGAACAGCACCGGCAGCCCGGGCCTGGCCGCGCGGCTCTCGACTACCATGCGATGCCCGTCCATGCCGCCAGGCAGGCCGATGTCGGTCACCAGCGCATCGATGCAGATATCCGAACGCAGCAGGCGCAGCCCGGCCTTGCTGTCCGCTGCCTCGATCACCGCATAGCCCTGCCCGGCGAGGGTTTCGCTGACGAAGGCACGCACCGAGGCTTCATCTTCCACCACCAGTACCGTGGCTCCGCGGGCTGCACCGGGGATCTCTTCACCGGCCCCGGCCATGGCCGGCGCGGCGACCGGCAACGCCCGGGCCGGCAACGACAGGAACACCCGCGTTCCGCCGCCCTCCTCGGACTCGATCCGCACCTGACCGCCGGACTGCCGGGCGAAGCCATAGATCATCGGCAGCCCCAGCCCGGAGCCGGCACCAACCGACTTGGTGGTAAAGAAGGGTTCGAAGACCTTGGCCAGGACTTCCGGGCTCATCCCGCAACCGTTGTCCTCGACGGCGATGGTCAGGTAGTCGCCAGGCGGCAGGTCCTGTTCGCCACCGCGCTGGTCGAAGGTGCGGATGCGCAGGTCGCCCCCTCCGCGCAAGGCATCGCGGGCATTGATGCACAGGTTCAGCAGGGCATTCTCGACCTGGGCCGGATCGACCAGGCAGGTCTTGAGCACCGACTCGAGCTGCACCGAGACCTCGATGGTCGGGCCGACGGTGCGCTGGATCAGTTCCTCCATGCCGCTGACCAGGGCGTTGATATCGGTCGGCACCGGCTGCAGCGTCTGTTGCCGGGAAAAGGCCAGCAAGCGATGGGTCAAGGCCGCCGCCCGTTGTGCCGCGCCCTGGGCCACCGCGACATAACGCTCGAGGTCGGCGGTGCGCCCCTGGTTCAGGCGCAGCTTGATCAGGTCAAGGCTGCCGGTGATGCCCGCCAGCAGGTTATTGAAGTCGTGGGCGATGCCACCGGTGAGCTGGCCGACGGCCTCCATCTTCTGCGCCTGGCGCAAGGCTGCCTGGGCCGCCTCGTTTTCGGCGACGGCTTCGCTGATCCGGGTTTCCAGGGTCCGGTTGAGGTCCAGCAGGGCCTGTTCGGCAGCCTTCTTGGCCGTGACGTCGATGGAAGAGCCGATCAGCCCGATCACCGCCCCCGTGTCGTCGCGCAATGGCGCCTTCATCGATAGCCAGATGGCGGCGGTGCCGTCGGCCATATCGACACGTTCCTCGATCTGCTCGGCCTTGCCGCCCTGCATGATGCGCCGGTCGGTTTCCATGACCTGCCGGGCCTGGTCCTTGTCTTCGAGGAACTCCAGGTCGGTCTTGCCGATATAGAACGACGGAGGCTTGCCGATCAGTTCGGTGGTGCCGTGATTGGCGACCAGCATCCGCCCGTCCAGGTCCTTGGCGTAGACGACCCCGGGCACCGCGGCGGCGAAGGTGCGCAGCAGCGCCGAGACCCGGTCTCGCTCGGCTTCCGCCGCCCGCCGCGACTCGATATCGATCAGCACGCCGGGGAAGCGCACGGCCTGGCCCTGGCTATCCAGCTCACAGTGCCCGCTGGCTTCGATCCAGCGGTAGCAGCCGTCTTCCTGGCGAACCCGGTACTCGCAGCGGAACGCCCCGCCCTGTTGCATGGTGCGCTGGATATCGGCGGCGACCCGCTCGACATCCTGCGGATGGATCGAGGTAAAGGCTTCCTCGATCGGCATCCCGGCCCGGCATTTGTCCAGGGGCAGGCCGAACGCCCGGGAAAAGCGCTGGTCGGCAGTAACGCTGTTGTTGGGGATGTCCCAGACCCAAATGCCGGTGATGGCGCCGGCGTCCAGGGCCAATTGCAGGCGCTCGCGGGCGTCGCCGGCATCGGACGCGGTGGGTTCTGAATTCATGCCTGACCTCGCGGCGACGTGTCGAACTTTGCACGGAAACTTTGCACGGAAACGATATCCGATTGCCATTACGCAGGGAAAGACAGTCGTACGCCAGGATAAATTCCCCACGACATGAAATTTCGCTGCGCCAGGTGAATGTCATTCGTCGAACCACAGACACTTCCGCCCGCCCCCGGCCCTCCCAACCGTAGGGGCGCGATGTCCGCGCCTGGAACAGGAGAACACGCATGCCAATCGACCACAACGGCCCGGATGCGCCTTACCCGGGCCCCGACGAAGCGCCGGAAAACCACGGGCATGGCTCCGGGCTCGAGCAAAGCCCCTCCGAGCCCAGGCAGGAAAACGACGAACGCCCGGAAGACTGGAACCCGCCCCCTGGCAATCCCGGCTCGGACCAGGATGCACAACTGGAGCGCGACAATGGCACGGCAAGGACCGACAGCCTGATCGATCAGGAATGAGAGGTGCACATGGCAGACGAAAATCGACCCGATGAGGAACAGGCTCCGGATGTGCAATCCGAGGCCGAAAAGACATCGCTCGAGGAAGCGATGCCCGATGTGGATGCCAATAACTCGGTGTCCAGCGAACATCCTGAGCCGGACTGAGCGGCACCAAAGGTGCCCTGTGGAGCAGGCAAGCCAGCTCCTACAAGGTCAGCGCAGATCCTGAGCATTGCGCAGCACCTGTGGGAGCTGGCTTGCCAGCGATGAGGCCGGCAAAGGCAAAGAGGTTGCCAGGTCGGGCCAAATCGCTGGCAAGCCAGCTCCCACAGGGTCGGTGTCAAGCGCTCGAAGGTGCTCAGCGCACCAGGCAAGGCCGCTTGTTATCGAAGGTCCATCCCGACACCAGGTACTGCATCGCCACCGCGTCATCCCGGGCGCCAAGGCCCATATTGCGATAGGTCTCATGGGCCTGCATCAAGGCATCCCAATCCAGCTCGACTCCCAGCCCCGGCTTCGTCGGCACCTGCACCAGGCCACCCTCGATCTTCAGCGGCTCGCGGGTCAGGCGCTGGCCGTCCTGCCAGATCCAATGGGTGTCGATGGCCGTGACGTTGCCCGGCGCCGCCGCCGCGACATGGGTGAACATCGCCAGCGAGATATCGAAGTGGTTGTTGGAGTGCGAGCCCCAGGTCAGCCCCCAGTCATTGCACATCTGCGCCACCCGCACCGAACCCTGCATGGTCCAGAAATGCGGGTCGGCCAGGGGGATGTCCACCGACTGCAACTGGATCGCATGGCCCATTTGTCGCCAGTCGGTGGCGATCATGTTGGTGGCGGTACGCAGCCCCGTGGCGCGGCGGAACTCGGCCATCACCTCGCGACCGCTATAGCCATTCTCGGCACCACAAGGGTCTTCGGCATAGGCCAGCACATGATGTTGGTCGCGACACAGGGCGATGGCTTCCTTCAGCGACCAGGCACCATTCGGGTCAAGGGTGATGCGCGCCTCGGGAAAGCGCTCGGCCAGGGCCGTTACCGCTTCGATCTCCTCGCCGCCGCGCAGCACGCCGCCCTTGAGCTTGAAGTCCTTGAAGCCGTAGCGCTGGTAAGCGGCCTCGGCCAGGCGTACCACCCGCTCCGGGGTCAGGGCTTCTTCGTTGCGCACGCGGAACCAGGCGTCATCGGCATCGTCTTCGCTGCGGTACGGCAGGTCGGTGCGCTGGCGGTCGCCGACATAGAACAGGTAGCCGAGCATCTCGACGGCATCGCGCTGCTGCCCTTCCCCCAACAACGCCGCTACCGGCACTTCAAGGTGCTGGCCAAGCAGGTCGAGCAAGGCCGACTCCAGTGCGGTAACGGCGTGCACGGTGATGCGCAGGTCGAAGGTCTGCAGACCCCGCCCACCTGAATCGCGATCGGCAAAGGCATGGCGCACCTTGTTCAGCAGGCCCTGGTAGTTGCCGATGGACTGGCCGACCAGCAGGTCGCGAGCGTCTTCGAGGGTCTTGCGAATCGCTTCGCCACCCGGCACCTCGCCGACACCGGTACGCCCGGCATTGTCCTTGAGAATCAGCACATTGCGGGTGAAGTACGGGCCATGGGCACCGCTGAGGTTGAGCAGCATGCTGTCGTGGCCGGCCACCGGCACCACCTGCAACTCGGTGATCAGCGGTGTGGCTTGGGTGGCATGGTTCAATGCATTCATCGAGATTTCCTTGTGCTTTTGTTCTAGGCGGAATTGAACGGGCCTCGGATGATCCAGCGAGGATGCAAGTCATCGTACAACCTGGCGATCATCATGGAGTGGATAACGTTATCATTCAAGTAGCCGCAAGGACTTTTTGTCGGGCAAGGGGGAGTTCAGGTGCTGGCGCGTTCGATGAGATGGAACCCTGTATCGTGCCGTTCGACTGCCTTGCCACCGGCCAGACGGCGCAACAGCGCCTCGGCGACCGTGCGGCCCATGACGGCGGAGTTGACACTGATGGTGGACAACGCCGGGTGCGCATACTGGCTGTCGACGGTGTCGCCGAAGCCGAGCACGGCGATCTCCTCGGGAACGCGCAGCCCTTGTGCGGTGGCCTCTGCAAGGGCGCCGAGGGCCACGCTGTCGGAGCTGCAGAACACCAGTTGCGGGCGTGGGTCGCGCTGCAGCAGGCGACGCAGCCCTTCCCTGCCGACCGACCAGGTGGAGGGCAGCGGCAGTACTTCGACCGGCACATCCTCGATGCCGAGCTGCGCCAGACGCCGGGTCAGCCCTTCGCAGCGGCGGATGCCACGGGGGTCATCCACCGTGATCACGGAGAAACGCTGGTAGCCCTTGCCATGGAAATGCTCGGCAACCAGTTGTCCTACCTCTTCATGAGAAAAACCGACCTGCATATCCAGGGCGTGCTCGCCAAGATCCCAGGCCTCGACCACCGGGATCCCCGCCGAAGCCAGGCGCGCCCGGCTGCCGTCGGTGTGCAGGGTACCGGTCAGTACGATGGCATCCGGACGACGCCCAAGGATCGCCTCCAGCAGCGCCTCTTCCTTTTCCGGTGAATAGCCGGTCGGGCCGAGCAACGAGTGATAGCCCGCCTCGGTCAGGCGCTCCATGACGGACTGGACCAGGGTGGCGAAGATCGAATTGGCCAGGGTTGGCAGGAGGATCGCCACCAGGCGGCTCTTGCTGCTGGCCAGGCTGCCGGCCAGCAGATTCGGCACGTAGCCCATCTCGCGGACCACTTCCAGCACCCGTTCGCGGGTGGCTTCGCTGACCCGTTCGGGCGGTGCAGGGCTCGCGAAACAGTGATTGGCGACACGCCCGCGACCCGGGCCACGTCGATCACTGTGACCGGGATCGCGCCTTGTTCGGTGAGGGCCAGTTCTCTTCTGGATTTTCTTGCCACGAATGATCTTCCAACACGGATGGTTCGGCGGCCTGGAGATTAACAAATCAAGGCCCGTGCCGCGCCTTCAGCCGCGCCAGGGTCGCTTCGTCGACCTCCCCGGTCACCGGCAGTTCGTTGCGCTGCTGGAACAGGCGCAACATGTCGCGAGTCGGCTCATCCAGCTCGCCACTCCCGCTAACCGGATAACCCAGGTTGGCAAGCCGGTTCTGCACGCCTTCCAGGGTGTCCAGCGGGCGCAACTCGCGGAGCTTGAGCAACAACCGGCGGCGCGTCGCGCCCTGGCCGACCCAGAGCACTGCGTCATCCTGGTCCGGGCGTACCCAGTGCTCGATGATGCCATTGGCAGGGACCCAGGACTCGATGCGTTGCTGGTCGATTTCCAGGACGTAGGGCACACCCTGTTCGGGAAGGTCGTTGAGTTCCAGTTTCAAACGAATCTTCGATGGCACGCCACGGCGGCGAAAGGTGCTGCGCTGATCCAGCGGGGCGGGCTTCCACTGCTGGCGGCGCTCGGGAATGAACAGGCGGTCGCCCGGGTGGAGCACCAGTCCTTCACGCTTGCTGTTGCGCAAATCGGCGTTTTCGGGAGCCGCCCAGACGGTTTCCCATATCAGGCCATGGGCGAATCCCAGGCTTTCAGCGGTGTCCTTGAGGCCGATGGTGATCCACATGGGAGGTCTTTGACTATCCGGGGGCGGGTTGCTCTATTCTGCATCAATCTCAAACTGCGCTCAAAAGGCCATCATGATTCGGATCAGTACAGCTGGACTGGACGACTACATCAAACCCTTGGGCTTCGCTAAAGCCACCAATGCCTTGATCGAGGAATGGGAGGACGGCAATACCGTCACGGTCAAGGACAGCGACACCGATATCCCGCTTTACCTTCCCGGCTTCGAAAGTGCGAGATTCAAGGGGCTGTGGAGCAAGATCAACAAGAAGCTGGTGGAGATGCAGCATGGAAAATGCGCGTATTGCGAGGCCAAGATGGCTGCCACCAGCCAGGCCGACGTCGAACACTTCCGCCCCAAGGCCGGCTACGATCCTGCCACCGGCGGCGTGGAGTCAGCCATGCTTGGCGCACGCGGGATTGTCCGCTCGGGCTATTTCTGGCTGGCCTACAACGCCGGCAACTATTACGCGGCGTGCCGCATCTGCAACGAGGTGTACAAGAAGAACAAGTTCGACCTGATGCCCGGATCACCCCGGGCGACCTACGGCAAACCGGCTCAGGAACAGCCGGCCTTCGTCGACCCGGGCGCGGAGGATCCACGCCTTGTCCTGCGTTTCGACCCTTACACCGCCAAGGCGGTACCCAGCAAGCTCTGGGATGAATACATACGACGCAAGGGCGAGAACGATCCGCTGGTACCACGGCCGGTACCGGTACTGGCCCAATTGAGCAAATCGCAATTGCAGTCCCAGCAGGACACTGCCCAGGCAATCTGCAGCATCCTGTGGAATGCCGCTCGGGAAGTATGCGTAGCCGTGAACAAGCAGGACCCGCGCTATTTACTGCAGGATCTTTCGCTGCGCGCGACCTACGCCGAGCAGCGCAAAGGCGAATTCACCTGGGACAATCCGATCCGTGATCAGCCTTATCAGAATTATGCCCAGGCCGGCCAGGGCATCATCGAGCGCGGCCCACAGGCCATGGCCAGATACTTCGTACTTGCCTGGTTGTTCGAGGTTGATCCGAACTCGCAGCACTTCGTCATACTGACCAATGTGCTGGCCTCGAGTCTCAAGTTATCGGACCAGCACGCTCTCGCCGCCCGCCAGTACGTCGAGAGTTGCCAGAAAAGCCTGGTTCTCTCGCCCGTAGACCAATTGCTCGCGACCGACGGCCAGACCAGCCGTGCAGTCTATTGCATCATCCACCTCGGATTGAACCGCACCGAGCTGATCCGCGCCCGGGCCGAGCACCTGATGAAGATCCGTGCCCTGTTTTTGTTCCTGAAAAACAACGGGCTGACTCAACACGAGCTAGAGGCGATGCTGAACCAGTGCTTCGCCAAGGATCCAGTCGATCAGGTGTCCGATGCACCGGACGAACTGGACGCGGCAATGACAGCGCTGGGCCATGCCGTGTCCAGGGCCGGCCAGTTTGCCTCCGCGACCCTGGATGCCCTGTTGGCCTGGAGAGTGGAACTGCCGCTGGCGCGTCCGACTCCGCACAATATCCTCACCACCCAGGGCGCCCCCTCCGAGCCATGGCTGGCACGTTACTACCGCCTCGCCATCCAGCCCTTGCAGCCTGACACGGAAGACGACGAGGACCAGTCCGATGACAGCGACAACACACTGGATACCTCCGACCCGGACCCCTCCACCCAAAAACTGACTCCGGCCGATTGCGGCTACTTTTGCGCCTTGCAGCGATTCGGCGTACGCCTCGCGCTGCTGCGTTCCCGTTTCGGCCTGTCCGTGCCTGAGGGGGACATCCTGTCCGCAACCGTTCTGAAGAATTCCAGCAAGCCCGATGAGGAAACGGAGCTGCTCTTCGCCGAGGAAGTGCGCCGCCTGCTGGCGTACCACGCAACGCCGGAGGATATCGTGGAGAAGTCCTATATCCCTGCCTGGGCCGGCACCAATGCCAAGGGATACTGGGCGTATGTGGACAAGCAGGCGAAAAATACCGGGTATACGGATTTAATGGTTGATGGGGCACCTTCACCCCATCAATCTGATACCACCCTCAGATGGTTGATAGATCGACTCCGTAGTTGAGTTCCTCTGCGAAGTCCGGCAGTCCGTAACCGATGGTTTTCTTGTAGAAAGGAGAGACCTTCGCAGTCGGTGCCTTCTTCTTGTGCTTCGTGGTGTAGAGCATTCGTGCCCGCATCACCTCGAAGGAGTAACCGCGCCCTTCACGGTTCTTGTCCTTGGCCAGTCGGTTGATGGACTCCGTGTAAGCGTTGGTGACGGGCATGTCCGTCTCGAAGTAGGTCATGGTCTCTTCGCGCCAGTTTCCCACTGCCCTGACCAGATCGCTCCAGACTTCCTTTTGGCCCTTCGGGATGGTGGCTATCCACTCGTCCAGGGCGGCTTCTGCCTGGAGCCGTGTGGTGGCGTCCCAGATGCCGTAGAAGCGCTCCTTGTGCTCGTAGGCGGCCAGCAGTTGCGGGAACGCGCCTGTCCAGGTCTCCATGATGAGGCGCTCCCGGTCTGAGACTTCGTGAGCGCGTTTCAGCAGGATTTTCCGGTCTCCCTTGAGAGTCCGGCTCTGGGACGGTTTCAGCTCCTTTCTGAGGCCCTTGCGCACTCTCTCTAGGGCATCGTTGGCCATGCGCACCACATGGAACTTATCGACCACGATACGGGCCTGGGGCAGCACAGCCTTGACCGCTGCCCGGTAGGGGTTCCACATGTCCATGCTGACGATCTCGACCTTCTGCCGGTCTTTCAGCTTCATCAGGTAGTTGGTCACCACGTCCTGGCGGCGGGTGGCCAGCAGGTCGAGCAGGGTTCGCTCCTCAATGTTGGTCAGAATGCAGCGGTAGCGCTTGTTCAGGTATAGCTCGTCAATGCCCAGGATGCGGGGCGTCTCGAAGCGGTGCCAGCGCCCCAGGAACTCGGCGCGGGCGTTGAAGATGTCGCGCACCGTCTTCTCGTCCAGGCCGGTCTGTGCCGCCACAAAGGTGTAGGGGTGGTTGAAGGATTCCTTCTCCACGTACTCATGCAGCCGCAGTGTCATACGGAATCCGTCCACCATCTCCGGTAGCTGGGGCCTGAATGTTGTCTTGCAGGCCCGGCAGGTGTATCGGCGGCGGACCACCCAGAGAGTGACCCGCTTGCCGTGGATGGGCAGATCACGATAGGGAACGTCACGCTTGCCGAACCGTACGAACTCACCCTGCACGCCGCATTCCTCGCAGGCGATGGGATCGGGCACGTCCACCTGGAAGTGCATTTCGTCGTCGGTTGATTTGCAGCCCAGTACTTGGTATTGCGGCAGGTGAAGGATGTTGTCGGGAAGTTCGGTCATGGTGTTGTATAGGCGTAGGTGTCAGTCAGATCCATCCGACTCGGCATTGGTGTTTGCTTTTTTACCCAACAAGCTGCTGGAAACGAAAAGTAAGGCACCGAGGACAATTGCAATATCAGCCAGGTTGAAGGCCGGCCAATGCCAGTCTCGCCAATAGAAATCAAAGGAATCCACAACATAGCCGCGAAAGACCCGGTCAATCAGGTTGCCCATGGCGCCACCGAGGATAAGACTGTAAGCGATGGCTTCTCCTTTATGACGATTTTCAAGGATCAGCTTGATCAGAAAAATCGAGACCACTACCGCGATTCCGATAAAAAAGTAGCGCTGCCAGCCTCCACCATTCGCAAAAAGACTGAATGCGGCACCGGTGTTCCATAGGTGCACCCAGTTAAAGAACGGGGTCACCGAAACATACTCGCCATAGGCCATTGATTGCTGCACCAGCCACTTTACAGCCTGATCAGACGCTGCCAGCAGGCCCGATATGGACAATAGGGCATACGGCGAGAGCTTTTTGCCAATAATGAGCATTATTTAACCCTTCAACGCCAAAATGCGTCTGGCACCGTTAAGTACAATGCCCCCCGCGATGGTGCCGATAATCAGATCCGGATAATTGGAACCGGTCCACGCGACCAGGGCGCCGGCGGTGATGACCCCCAGGTTGATCACCACGTCGTTGGCCGAGAATATCCAGCTTGCCTTCATGTGCGCCCCGCCTTCCCGATGTTTGGATATGAGCAGCAGACAACTGGTATTGGCAATCAATGCGACGAATGCGATAGCCATCATCACCAGCGATTCAGGCTCACTACCGAATACAAAGCGTCTCACCACCTCTACGAGCACGCCCACAGCCAAGATCAGTTGCAGTACACCAGCAAGATGCGCGGCACGTACCTGCATTTTCACGCTATGTCCAACCGCATAAAGGGCAAGCCCGTACACCGCCGCATCGGCAAAATTGTCCAGGGATTCTCCAATCAGGCCGGTGGACCGGGCGATCAGACCGGCAGTCATTTCCACCACGAACAGAAGTGCATTGATGCCGAGCAACCAGCGCAGGGTCCCGGATTCTTGCTTAGCAGAAGCTGCCGAAAACTCGGCGGCCTTGATGGTCTCCGGATTTGCAGCGACGGTTTCCTGAAGCGAGGCGCCTAGCCCCAAGGTCTTCAGTTTCGAGGTGACGGGCTCGACCTCGCCGTCATGCACGACCTTCAGCCGGCGGTTCGACAAGTCGAAGGACAGCGCCCGAATCTCCTCAAAGCCGTTCAGGGCTAGGCGAATCATTCGTTCTTCTGATGGACAGTCCATCTTCGGCACGGCATAAACACTGACCCATCTCCCTGGCGCCTCGGAGGAGGCCTGTATATCGGTATCCGCTGCGGACGTTGCATCACCGCCACAGGCGCCACCACAGGATTTGCTCATGATACGACTCCACTTGAACAATGTTGTGGTACCATTTAAAACTATAAAGCTACTATAAGGTCAATAGAGTAAAGAATCCGTTGGGGAGGAGGCTGATGCGCATTGGTCAGTTGGCGCAGTTGGTAGGGGTCGAAACACAGACGATCCGCTTCTATGAACAGCAGGGCTTGTTGCCGCCGCCTGATCGGCAGGACAACGGTTACCGTGTCTATACCGAGAAGCATGGTGAGGGGCTGGCCTTCATCCGTCGCTGCAGAATCCTGGGCCTGTCACTGGCTGAGATTCACGAACTACAGAGCTATGAGGACGACCCTCATCAGCCTTGTACCGCCGTCAACGCCTTGCTCGATGATCACATCTCTCATGTGCGGTCGCAGATAACCGCTCTGCAAGCGCTTGAGAAACAACTCGTTTCACTGAGAGCGAGTTGCAACGATGACCGGGAAGTTGAGGCGTGTGGGGTTCTTGCTGGGAATTAGCGAAGGAAACATGCACCAGCAGTAGGTGAAGCATCAACCAGATAATCCGATGAGATGCCGGTCTGTCTCACTCTCATGCAAAGGTAAGATCAACCATTTAATCCGCTTACCCAAAATACCGATCGGGAACTGGAAAAAGCTTACGCGGCCCTGGCGAAGGCCCAGGGCTCCAAGCACAAACCCGCGTTTCTCGACAAAGCCGCGGTAAAGGCATGGTGGAAAAAGGCCTATCCGAAGAAGAAGACCTACCCCAAAGGGTTAACCTGAGGTGGACAACTCGCTCCAGGCATCCTGGTCGAGGCGAGGAAAACATACACGGCAGGTTCCAGACTCCGTCAGGCGTTCCGCGCGACCGATGCCTTGTTCATCCAGATACCCGCGCAGGCGACGCCCCGAGGGCAGCTCGATCAGGTATTCCTCCCAGGGAATCGGCGCGTCGTCCTCGCCGAGCAACTCGATCTCGATCCAGTGCAGCGGCGTTTCAGTCTCAATGCTATTTGTACAGGGCATGACAGTCTGGTCGTAGGGGTGCTCGCTGAATTGCGTCATGCCCTGCCCTCCCCGATCCAGCGGGACAGGCTCTCCAGCCTGGCACCAGGGTCGGCGCCATGCCGGCTGAGGATGCTCAGCGCCTGGGGAGGCAGACAGACGTCGCCTGAAACCCCGGCGGCGTATTGCAGCAGCAACTCCGCAAGCCGCGCCACATCGCGTTCGGCTTGCAGCCCGAAATCGGCGGCCAGGCTACGTGAGCAGGCGATCGCGTCACGCACGGGTCCGGTGTGGCCGCAGTCGCGCAAATGCCGCTCCAGGCGCAGCGCAAAGTCCTCGGCCAGGGCGGCACGCAACGAGGCCATCTGGTGTTCGGCAATGGTCAGCATATGCAAGGCTCCTCAGCGCCGGAACAAACTACTTGATTAGCCGCCCGGGCACAAAAGCGCTTGATCATGACCGGGCTGCGCGGCCTCATCGCTGGCAAGCCAGCTCCCACAAGGACCGCGTGCGTCGCCAAACCTGTGGGAGCTGGCTTGCCAGCGATAGGGCCAACAGCAACACCCTCAGATACTGCGGGTCACCCCACCATCCACCTTGAGATTCTGCCCGGTGATGTAAGCGGCGCCATCACTGGCCAGGAAGGCAATGGTCGCCGCGATCTCCTCGCTGGTTCCATAGCGCTTGAGCGGCACGCTGTCGCGGCGCTGGTCGGTGGCCGGCAGGCTGTCGATCCATCCGGGCAATACGTTGTTCATGCGCAGGTTATCGCCGGCATAGGTATCGGCAAAGATCTTGGTAAAGGCCGCGAGCCCGGCGCGAAACACCGCCGAGGTCGGGAACAGGTCCACCGGTTCGAACGCCCAGGCCGTGGAAATGTTGATCACCACCCCGCCCTGCTGGCGCTGCATGATCGGCGCTACCAGCCGGGTCGGGCGGATCACGTTGAGCAGGTAGGTGTCCATGCCCTTGTGCCAGTCTTCGTCGCTGATCTCGAGGATCGGCGCCCGCGGGCCATGGCCGGCGCTGTTGACCAGCACATCGATCCGGCCCCATTTCTCCATCACTGCATCCACCAGGCGTTGCAGGTCTGCCACCGACTGGTTGCTGCCGGTCACCCCGACACCGCCCAGTTCCCGGGCCAGCGCCTCGCCCTTGCCGGACGACGAGAGGATCCCGACCTTGTACCCGTCGGCAGCCAGCCGCCGCGCCGTGGCTGCGCCCATGCCGCTGCCGGCGGCGGTGATGATCGCGGTTTTTTCGACTGCCATGTTGCCTCCTGGGGTTCGGACTCTTGATGTTTCGAGTCCCTACACCCTAGCAGCCGATGCGAGGACCAGGGAGACAGGAAGAGCATGCCAAGCCAGTAGCTCAGCTATCGGCTGCCTGTTCCTTGAGCCACTCCTTGACCACCTGCAACAGCGGCGACTGCCGGGCCTTGCGCGGCCAGACCAGGTAGAACGCCTTGTCCAGGCGCAGCTCCTGGGTGAACACCTGGGCCAGGCGGCCAGCGGCGATATCCTCCTTGACGAAGGCATGGCTGGCCAGCGCGATGCCCTGCCCGCCGATGGCCGCCTCGATGGCCAGGGACGTCTGGTTGAAGCGCAGGTTTCTGGCGCTCGGCGAAGGATGGCCGGGGAACAGCGCGGCGACGAACAGCGGCCAGTAATGGTGGGCGTCATGCAGTGCGACAAAGCCCTGCAGCGCCTCGAAGGTCTGCGGGGTGCCCTTCTGCGCCAGTAACGCTGGACTCGCCACGGCCACTACCCGTTGCTCCATCAGCAACTCGGTGTTCAGGCCGCCACCGAAGGGCGGCTGTCCGTAGCGCACGGCAATATCGACGCCCTCGGTGTGGAAATGCGACAGGCGATCGGTGGCCAGCAAGCGCAGGTCGATCTGCGGATAGTGCTCGGCGAAATCGCCCAAGCGCGGCATCAACCAGCGGGAGGCAAACGACGGGGTCACGCTGATGGTCAATTGTTCGGACTGCGGACGCAGCAGGCGGGTCGCCTCGTCGATCATCGCCAGGGCGCTGCGGATGCTGACGCTGTAGCCGCGACCGGCGTCGGTCAGGCCAAGGCCCCTGGGCAGGCGCTCGAACAGGCGAACCCCGAGGCTCGCCTCCAGGCCACGGATCTGCTGGGCCACGGCGGCCTGGGTCAGGCCCAGTTCCTCGGCGGCAAGGCGGAAATTCAGATGCCGCGCCACCACTTCGAACATGCGCAGGGCGTTGAGTGACGGCAAGGCGGGAAAGCCTGGGGGCATGGCAATGGGATTTCTATTGGCTGGGAGGGAGATTCTGGTACCAGGGCAGCTTGGCGTAAAGGTCGGCAGAAAGTCGCTCGACCTCTTCAGCCCTCGCCCGCCTGCGCTATGCCCTGTCCTGCCTGATCAGCTGTCGATTATCTGCGCCGCTTGCTGGGTGGCCTGCGCCTGCCGGGCCGACACGGCCTGGCTGTCGAAGTCGGCCGCCCCCGGCAACGCTGGCCAGGCCGACGGGCCGCTGGCGATTTCGTCCGGGCTCAGCAGACAGTGGTCGAGCTCGCGTTGCAGCGCCTGGGTGTCCAGGTCCTGGCCGATGAACACCAGTTCCTGGCGGCAATCGCCGACGATGCTGTCCCACTTGGCCGTGATGCCCTGCAGGCGATAATGGTCTTGCGGCCATTGCGACGGGTCGATGAAGCGCCACCAATGCCCCACGTAATCCCACTGGAATTGCTTGCCGCTGTGCACCAGCAACGCGGTTTCGCGGTGGCGGCTGGCGAGCCAGAAATAGCCTTTGCTGCGCAGCAACCGACCGTTGCGCCAGGGACGGGCAAGAAACGCGAGCAAGCGTTGCGGATGGAACGGGGCGCGTTCGCGATACACCCACGACACCACGCCATAGGTGTCCGACTCGGCAGCCGGTGTGTCGTGCGCGTCCATCCGTTTCATCCAGCCGGGCGCTGCAGCAAGGCTGGGCAGATCGAACAGCCCGGTGCCAAGAATGCTCGACAGCGCTACGTTGCCGGCGACCATCGGCAGGACCCTGTGGGAGCTGGCTTGCCAGCGATGAGGCCCTCAGCAACACAGCTGAAACCAGCCCCTCGCCAGAACATCACAAGCCCCGGATAATCCCCTCCAATTGAAGTGCCTCATCACAAACGGAGTGGACAATGGACTTCCCCGACAGACTCTGGGAATGGTACGGGCAAGATGAATACAAGCGGATACTTGCCGTGTGCCTCGCCATCCCGGCGCTCGACTTCCTGGCAGCCACGGCAGAGGTGCAACGCTACTCGATCCCCTCCTGCCCGGCCTGTGAGACCTGGTCGGAGAAGATGTTGCCGGTCAATGAGGTGCTGGAGGTCGCAGGCAAGGCCCTGCCGATGGACGTGCGAGCGGCGCTGGAAAAGGTCTGGCAGCTAAGCAACGACCTGTCCGAAGCCGCCTTTCACTGTGGAAACCAGCACATGTTCATCCATGAGGAATGGCAGCCACTGCGGGACGCAGCAGCCCACGCGCTGGACCTACTCGGCGCGAAGGCACTGGCACCGCATCTGGACGAACTGACACTGGATTGCCGAAATATCATTCTGGGAAGAAAGCCGAACTGATGGAAATCGAACAAGCAGCCTACGAGGAATTCCTGCGCCTCTGGCATTCGGACAGCTTCGATCAGCAGCGGCTGGGTCAGGCGTTCTACAACCATTTCCGACTGCACAAGCTTACAGACCAGAGCCCTCTCCACGAGCTGTACGAAGCCAAGGGTCAGCAAGCCCTGCAACTGATCTCCCAGCTCTTCACCCTCAAATAAGCACACTGCAAATCAAGGTAGGAGCGAGGCTTGCCCGCGAAGCCCCCCCTGTGTCTAAGCCCACCTGCAACCTCATATTCCCCAACAGTTCCGCGACCTCTGCCAGCCACCGATCCCAAGCACAACACGCCACCTGTGGGAGCTGGCTTGCCAGCGATTGCGCCAGTGAATCCACCACAACAATCACTACAGAACCATCAGCATCCGCCTGCAACAGCTCCGCCTCGCTCGGATTGCCTGCCGAGCTGCCACCCCGCTGAATATCCATGACCGATTCCATCCATCCGTGAAGACACACCCCACAGCCCTATCTCAAATATCCAGCTAAAACTGCCATTCTTTCCTACAAAACCTCTCCCGCTTCCGGCTTTCATGTAGGCAATTTCCCAAGCATACTTTTCCGCCTCTTCAGCCGTTGCACATCTGGAAATGGTTACCTAGTCTTCGCCGGTCGCTGCTGTTTGGCGGCTCAGGTTTGGTAGCCTGACTTCTGACTTCAGGCGTGCACGTCCCATCAACCCAGTCGGCCCAACCCGGCTGGTTTTGTTATGGCGGCTGTACGCTGGGCGCCTTCGGGCGCGCCGGGGAGCCTGAAGTCCGGTCTACCAACCTGCGTACGGTCGCCACCCAATCGTTTGGTAGCGATTGCGTGTCGGTTCCCTTTCTCTTCAGGAACACTACGCAATGAAAAAGATCGTTCCAGACCCACCCGCCCCACCTCGCCGCAAAACCGCCAGCATCCACTTCGGCACCTGCGCCGGCGCCCATCCCCATATATTCGCCGTATGCCCGGATGCTGACATAGAAGACGCCCTGGCCCACCTCTCGGCTGCAATCACCTCCGCTTTCGAATCCAACGCCCAACTCTGCGAAATGCTCTCCCGCCCATTGGCGGACAAGGCATGGGCTACCTGGCAATCGCTGGAAATCTGCCAGGCACTGACCGAGGCGTTGCGCCAAGGAGTGGCCGGTCCGCAAGTCGAAAGCTAAGAGACTCATCGCTCGACGGGCCGCCCATGCGGCCCTACAAGTCCATGCTCGATGGCAACTGCGCGTGAGGGCGCCTTAAGGCGCGCCGGGGTTTCTCTGTGGACCGGTCCGTCAACCCGCGTGCAGTTGCCACCCTCCTTCCCCGCCGTACCTACTGGAGAGATACAGGTTGGTCGCTGCTGATCCGGTGAAAGAATGAATTTCGCCGAGGCGAAACTAACAAGCATATGGCCTCTCGACATCATGGTTCCCGCACTGCGACACTACGGCCTGCTTCAGTCATGCCCTCGCAAAGGAACTGCGTCATGGAAAGCACTCCCGTCCTCAAGACAGCCCGCCTGCTGCTCACCCCGCTCCAACTGAGCGACGCCCCTGCCATCCAGGAGCTGTTCCCCATTGGGAGGTCGTCCGTTACCTCGACAGCCGAGTGCCTTGGCCCTACCCCGACGATGGCGCGCTGACCTACGTGCGCGATATCGCCCTTCCCGCGATTGCCGCTGGGCGTGAATGGCACTGGATGATCTGCCTTGCTTCGGATCCACAACAGAAGATCGGCAGCATCTCCCTCTACGACGAGCCTGGAAACAACCGGGGCTTCTGGCTATCGCCGCGATGGCAGGGTCAGGGGTATATGCGGGAGGCTTGTGAGGTGATCAATGCTTATTGGTTTGAAACTTTGGGCAGACCGGTGATGCAGGTGCCAAAGGCTGTGGAGAATGATGCTTCACGACGTGTTTCGCTTCATGAAGGCATGCGACTGGTGGCGATCCAGGAAGGACAATTTGTATCTGGCTCGACGCTTAAGGAAATATGGCAGATGACCAGAGATGACTGGGCCCTACATCCTCGAACACTTGAATGATCAAATTTCACATCAACGAACCTAAGCCCCGAGCACGCGTGATACATGCCCATAGAAACCAATCCAGAACATTACAGCCTACTGAAGAGCTGCGCCGAGAAAAATGACTTCACACGCTGGAACGAATTTGTTGAGACCACCAATAGCATCGTCAGGCTCCGCAACGGAGACTTTTCTTCATGGACGCTGATCGGTGCAAGCTTCTATACGCCCAACGGGGACTATATGGACTTGCACAACGCCAACTTCGAAGGAGCTTCCATTCAAGGGGCAAACTTCAGAAACGCCAGAATGTATGGCGCGAACTTCACCCACTCCACAGTTGAGCTATCGTCCTTCACAAGTGCAGAATTGATTAAAGTTTCATTTCATGGAGCAAAAATCCTGATGACTGACTTCAATCATGCCAACCTGCAGCAATCCACACTTGAAGACGCAATAATTCAAACAGTAAACATGCACGAGACAATTTTGTATCGTGCCAACCTCAGGGGTACACGATTTGACGGGAGCCCACCACTACCTACTGGATTTCTCAAAAACAGCAGCCTATGCGGGGCAAAGCTAACTCAAGCACACTTTAACAGTTCCACCATTTTCGAAAATTACAACGTTTCTACAGAGACCGACTTCCGCACTATCAGTTTCGAGTCCGCAAACTATTCTCAAGGGCTTCGTCACACATTACGCTACTGCAACCGACGCCATAACTGGAGCGATTGGTATGAGGGCAAAAGCCGACTACTAAGAACGCTGACAAAGTTCTTTTGGTCTCTATCAAACTATGGATTTTCGCCCAGTCGCGTGCTGGCGTCCTTCGTGTTATCAACGCTGGCCTTTGCATATGTCTACATGCTTTTTCCCAATCTAATCAAAGGCATGGAGCCACACAGCCTGATGGACAGCTTATATTTTTCGGTCGTTACAATGACGACCTTGGGATTCGGAGATATGAGTGCGCAGAATCACTGGATCGCGCAACTGCTCGTCATCACTCAGGTTCTATTTGGTTATTTCCTGCTTGGCTCACTGATCACTATGCTTTCCGAACTTTTCTATTCTGACGGCCCCCCCAAGGACTGGTCAGCCACCCCCGCTCCGTGGGCTCGATGGTGGCGCATTTCAAGCCTCAGGATTTGAGCTAAACGCTTCCACAGGAGTAGCTATAGGTTCATGCAACCTCCACAGCTACTCCTGTGAGCGCAGTTTTGGGAGGAAGCGTTGCACCCTCACCACCCCCCCACCACCGAATCCGCCCTTGGCTCCGCCCCACCCCACAACACCCCACTCCCCCCATCCCGCAAAATAATCTGCCCCCGCCCATACTCCGTAGAATCACTAACCACCACCACCTCATGCCCCCGTCTGATCAGCGAGTTGATCAAATCCCGAGAAGCCCCCTGCTCCACCCCAACCTTCATCCCCCCAACCACTGCCACCTCGGCGCATCCAGCGCAGCCTGGGGATTCAGCCCGAAATCCACCATATTCATCACCATCTGCACATGCCCTTGCGGCTGCATATACCCACCCATCACGCCAAACGGTCCGAGCGCTTCCCCGTTCTTGGTCAGGAACCCCGGAATGATCGTGTGGAAGGTTTTCTTCCCGGAAGAAGACAGTTGGCATGCGACGGATCCAGACTGAACTCCTGCCCCCGGTTCTGCAGCGCGATGCCGCTGTGCGGCAGCACCACCCCCGAGCCGAAGCCGTGGTAGTTGCTCTGGATGAACGAGACCATGTTTCCTTCGCCGTCCGCCGTGGCCAGGTACACCGTGCCGCTGGCCAGCGGGTCGCCATGCAGCGGCGGTTGCGCCTGTTCGCCGATCTGCGCCCGGCGCCGCGTCGCGTATTGGTCACTGAGCAAGTCCGCTACCGCCACCCGCATATGCTGCGGGTCGGTGATGTAGTGCAGCCCGTCGCTGTAGGCCAGCTTCATCGCTTCCAGCTGGCGGTGCCAGGTCAGTTGGCTGTCGCGGTGGTCGAAGTCGAAGCCTTCCAGGATCTTCAGTGCCATCAAGGCCACCAGCCCTTGCCCGCTAGGCGGGATTTCCCAGACGTCCACCCCGCGGTAGTTGATCGAGATCGGATCGACCCATTGCGCCCGATACCCTTCCAGATCACGGGCCCGCAGGTACCCGCCAGTAGCCCGTGAGTGCGCATCCAGCCGCTCGGCAATAGCACCTCGGTAGAAACTCTCGCACCGGGTCGCGGCCAGCTCTTCCAAGGTCTCGGCCTGCGTCGGGTTGGTGAACATCTCCCCCGCCCTGGGCGCCCGCCCGTCAATCAGGAATGTATCGAACCAGGCCTGCAACACCCCATCCCGATGCGGCGAGAACTCCTTCGATGCAATCGCCCACTGATGCGCCACCACCGGCGAGACCGGAAAGCCCTCCCGCGCCAGGCTGATCGCCGGTTGCAGCAGGTCGGCGAAGGGCAGCCGTCCGAAGCGTTCCGACAGTACGGCCCAGGCCGAGGGACAGCCGGGTACCGTCACTGGCGTCCAGCCATACAACGGCATTGCCGAATGCCCGGCCGCCTTGACCGCCTCCACCGACAACGCCGCCGGCGCCTGCCCGTTGCCATTGAGCCCATGCAATTGCCCCTTGACCCACACCAGCGCGAACGCATCCCCGCCAATGCCGCACCCGGTGGGCTCCACCACCGTCAGCGCCGCCGCCGTGGCAATGGCGGCATCGATGGCGTTGCCACCCTTTTGCATGATCTCGATCCCGGCCTGCGCGGCCAGCGGCTGGGAGGCGGCGACCATCCCACGCCGGGCGAATACGCTCTGGCGCTGGGACGGATAGGGATATTCGTGGGCAGACAGTTTCAACATGGCTTGGCTCTCTTCATATTCAGGAACGGGTGGGCCACAGACTCAGAGCACACGGCTGAGAAAGGCCCGGGTACGCGGGTGGCTCGGGTGGTTGAAGATCTGTTCCGGCGGGCCCTGTTCGATCAGTTCGCCCTGGTCGAGCACCACCACGCGGTCGGCGACCTCCTTGGCGAAGCCCATTTCATGGGTGACCACCACCATGGTCATGCCCTCCTCGGCCAGTTCCTTCATTACTTGCAGCACCTCGCCAACGATCTCCGGATCGAGGGCGCTGGTGGGTTCGTCGAACAGCATGGCCTGCGGCTTCATGGCCAGGGCGCGGGCGATGGCGACCCGTTGTTGCTGGCCGCCGGAGAGCATCGACGGGTAGTGCCCGCCCTTGTCCGCGAGGCCGACCCGGGCGAGGAGTTTCTTCGCCTGTTCCAGCGCTTCGGCCTTGGACACACCGAGCACCTGCACCGGCGCTTCGATGATGTTTTCCAGCGCGGTCATGTGCGGGAACAGGTTGAAGCGCTGGAAGACCATGCCAATATCCCGGCGCTGGCGGGCGATATTGCGTTCGGAGTCGCGTACAAGGCTGCCATCCGGGCGCTCGCGGTAGCCCATGGCGTGGCCGTTGACGCGGATGCGCCCGCCCTGGATGTCTTCCAACAGGTTGATGCAGCGGATGAAGGTGGTCTTGCCCGAGCCCGAAGCGCCAATCAGCACCACCACTTCGCCGCGCTTCACTTGCAGGGATACGCCCTTGAGGATCTGCAAGGCACCGAAGGACTTATGGATGTCCAGCGCCTCGATCACCAGTTCTTCGCTTTTCTGCGCCATGGCTCAGCGTCCTCTCAGCAGTTTCAGGGTGCCGCGGCCGAACATGCGGCTGGCGGCCGGGGGCGGCGCGCTGGGCCGGTCGGACTGGCCGAAGCGGTTTTCCAGCCAGCGCTGGAAGAAGCCCCACAGGGTGGTGAGCAACAGGAAGTAGATGGCGACCACCAGGTACAGCTCGAACACGCGGAAGGTCGCCGAGGTGACCATCTGCGTGCTGAGCAGCAGCTCCTGCACGCCGATCACGCTGACCAGGGTGGTGTTCTTGAGCATCACGTTGAATTCGTTGCCGATCGGCGGAACGATCACGCGGAAGGCCTGGGGCAGCACGATGCGACGCATCAGCTTGCCGAAGGTCATGCCCAGGGAACGCCCGGCTTCATATTGCCCCTTGTCCACGGCGCCGATGCCGGCGCGGATGATCTCGGCCATGTAGGCGCCTTCGTTGAGGCCCAGGGCGATGATCGCCGCCTGGATATTGCCGGGGACGACCAGGCCGAACAGCGCGATGTCCTCGAAGCGGAAGATCCCGCCCGCCGCCAGCGCGGTGTAGAGAAAGACGATCTGCACCAGCAGCGGCGTACCGCGCATCAGCCACACATAGAAGCGCACCGGCCATTGCAGCAGCGGGTTGCTCGACAGGCGCATCAACGCTGCGGCCAGCCCCAGGGCGCAACCCAGGGCCATGGCCAGCACGGCGATCAGGCAGGTCAGCCACAGCCCGGTGAGGTACACCCCACTGGGCTGCAGCAGGTATTGCCAGAACACATCCCAATTGAAGTTCATGCCCGCTGTTCCTCAGTCGAGTGTGTCGCTGCTGACGTGCCAGGCGCCCAGCAATTTCGCGTAGCTGCCGTCGGCGCGCATGTCGTCGATGATCTGCTGTACCGCTGCGGTGAGTTGCGGGTCGTCCTTGCGCATGCCCAGGCCGGTAAGGATGCGGCTGAACGCAGGTACGCCTTCTTCGAACAGGTCCGGGGCCATGGCGGCGTAGTAGCCGGCGGTTTCCACCGTGGTGCCGTAGGCGTCGACCTGGCGGATGCGCAGGGCCTGGAAGGCGTCGGTATCGGTGTTGTACACCACCACTTTCATCGGCGCCTTGCCGGCCTTGGCCAGGGTGTCGTTATGGGCGTCGAGCAGGGTCTTGATGGTGGAGCCGTTGAGCACGGCGACCTTGTGCCCGGAGAGGTCGTCGAGGGTCTTCAGCCCCTTGGGATTGCCCTTGGGCACCACCACCGCCTGGCTGGAATACATGTAGTTGACGATATCGATCACCTGGCGCCGTTCGGGCTTGTCGAACAGTTGGTCGACGATCATGTCGCACTGCCCGGCCAGCAGCGCCGGGACCAGACCGGAGAACGGAATCACCCGCCATTGCACGTCCTTGTTGCCGAGGCGCTTGGCGATTTCCAGGCCGAGGTCGACGGTCAGCCCGCGGGGCTTTTGCGCGGCGTCGAAGGACACCAGGGGCGGCGAATCCATCCCCGAGCAATAGGTGAGTTTTTCGACCGTCTTCAGGCGCTCCGGCACCTGGGGCGCGGCGGCGGCCCATTGCGTGCTCAGACCGAGGGAAACAGCCACCAGCAAGGCGCGGCGTAGATGCATGACCAGACACTCCACTTCGTTGGAAAACGGCAGGATTCAAAGTCAACACACGGACGGGTTCGGGCCCGCCTCTATTTTTCCGATTGCAGGAACTGGATCAGCGCCGGAACGGTACCCTCGATATGCTCGCGGACCACGGCTTCGGCCTTGTCGGCATCGCCAGCGCGAATGGCATCGAGGATCACCGCGTGCTCCTCGCGGGCGCTGAGGGGCTTTTCGCCGTGCTGCAGCCACAGGCGCATGGGCGCCTCGACCAGCGAGTACAGCGCGGAAATCTGTTTCATCAGGCGCGGCCGGCCGCTGAAGCTGCACAGGTACTCGTGGAAGGCGCGGTGCCGGCGGACCCACTGGGCGCTTTCGTCGCGGTAGTCGTCCATCTCGTCGAGCATGCGCTCCAGGGCCGCCAACTGGCGTTCGCCGATATGGGCCACGGCCACGCGCACGGCCAGGCCTTCAAGGGCGCTGCGCATTTCGAAGACTTCGTGCAGTTCCTCGATATCCAGGCCGCTGACCACGGCGCCGCGGTTGGGGCGCAGGGTCACCAGGCCCTGGGCGTCAAGGCGGCGGAAGGCCTCGCGCACCGGCATGCGGCTCATGCCGATCTCGCTGGCGATGTCTTCGGCGATCAGGCGGTGACCCTTGCGGTAGCGGCCGCAGCAGATGGCTTCGAGGAGGAAGTTGTAGGCCTCTTCCTCGGCGGTCTGCGGCTGACGGTCAACGTAGGCAGGGGCGAATTGCATGGGGCTCACCTTTGTATTTTTGTATCCAATTATCTATGGATACGAAAAAGCAGGATGTGTGCCAGGTTGTTCGAATGAGGGGTAAGGGGTTGATTTGGATGGGGATGGCAGACATCAAGGGGACATGCGGGTCGGGGAACAGTGCTACCTAATAGCTCAGTATGTGCCCCGGAATCGTGCATTCCGGTAGCCCGGTAACAAACTCACTTCAGCGGTGCCCTTGAGGCCATCGCTGGCAAGCCAGCTCCCACAGGGATCGCGTGCACCGCTGAACCTGTGGGAGCTGGCTTGCCAGCGATGATGCCCCCGCAAACAACAAAAATCCTTGCCTGACTACCCGATACACCTGCCCCACAAGGGCTACGCTCAACTCAGCCAATACCCGGCATTCAACCCGGTTTTTCACATTCGACCAATGAACTATCTGGTTAATTAGCTAGCTAAGCGTATAATCGCCACCGCATTCACACAGCGAGATACCCGGCATGACCCCTCAACCTCAGGCCTCCGGCCTAAGCAAATTCATCCTGATCGGGCTGGGCGTGATCATCGCCCTGCTCGGCCTGGCCCTGGCGGCGGGCGGTGTTCGCCTGACTACCCTGGGTGGCAGTTGGTACTTCCTGATCGGCGGTGCGGCCATGGCCGTGGCCGGCATCCTCATTGCCCTGCGCAAGCCGGCCGGTGCCTGGCTGTTCGGCGCGTTCCTGGTGGCCACGGCGATCTGGGCGCTGGTCGATACCGACCGCAGCTTCTGGCCGATGTTCTCCCGCCTGTTCATGTTCAGCGTCATCGGCCTGGTGGTCGCGCTGGTGTACCCGATGCTCAAGCGCGCCAGCGGTTCGAGCGGCGGTCGCGGTGCCTACGCTGTCGCCGGCGTACTGGCCATTGGCGTGGTATGGGCCGTGGCTAACATGTTCGTTGCCCACCCGACCGTAGCAGCCAAGGGCGATGGCCCGGCACTGACCCCGGTGGATCCGGCCAAGGCGCAGAAGGACTGGGCGCACTATGGCAACACCGAGGGTGGCAGCCGCTTCGCCGCGCTGGACCAGATCAACCGCGGCAACATTGACAAGCTCAAGGTGGCCTGGACCTACCGCACCGGCGATATCGCCATCAGCGACGGCAATGGTGCCGAGGACCAACTGACCCCGTTGCAGATCGGCAACAAGGTGTTCATCTGCACCCCGCACAACAACCTGATCGCTCTCGATGCCGATAGCGGCAAGGAGCTGTGGCGCAACGATATCAACGCCCAGTCCAAGGTCTGGCAGCGTTGCCGTGGCCTGGCCTACTTCGATGCAAGCCAGCCGATCGTGCAGCCGACCCAGCCGAACAGCATCCCGGTGATCGCGGCCAGCGTGCCGGCAGGTGCCGCCTGCGAACGTCGCCTGCTGACCAACACCATCGACGGCCGCCTGATCGCGGTGGACGCCGATACCGGCGCCTTCTGCGAAGGCTTCGGCAACAACGGCCAGGTCGATCTGAAGGCCGGCCTGGGCGATGTCCCGGACTCCTACTACCAGCTGTCCTCGGCACCGCTGATGGCCGGGACCACCGTGGTGGTCGGCGGACGTGTCGCGGATAACGTGCAGACCGACATGCCCGGCGGCGTGATCCGCGGCTTCGACGTGATCACCGGCGCCATGCGCTGGGCCTTCGACCCGGGCAACCCGGAGGACAAGCAGGCCCCGGCCGACGGCAAGACGTACGTGCGCAGCACGCCCAACAGCTGGGCACCGATGTCCTACGACGCGGCGATGAACACCGTGTTCCTGCCGATGGGCAGCTCGTCCACCGACCTCTATGGTGCCGAACGCACCCAGTTGAACCACAAGTACGGCGCCTCCGTGGTCGCCCTCGACGCCAGCACCGGTGCCGAGAAGTGGGTCTACCAGACCGTGCACAACGACCTCTGGGACTTCGACCTGCCGATGCAGCCGAGCCTGATCGACTTCACCAAGGACGACGGCAGCCAGGTTCCGGCCGTGGTCATCGGCACCAAGGCCGGGCAGATCTACGTGCTCGACCGCGCCACTGGCCAGCCGCTGACCAAGGTCGAGGAAGTCCCGGTGAAAACCGCCGACATTCCTGGCGAGCAGTACTCGAAAACCCAACCGCGCTCCGTGGGCATGCCGCAAATCGGCGCGCAGACCCTGACCGAGTCGGACATGTGGGGCGCCACCCCGTATGACCAACTGCTGTGCCGCATCGACTTCAAGAAGATGCGCTACGACGGCCTGTACACCGCGCCGGGTACCGACCTGTCGCTGAGCTTCCCGGGCTCGCTGGGCGGCATGAACTGGGGCAGCCTGTCGACCGACCCGGTCAATGGCTTGATCTTCGTCAACGACATGCGCCTGGGCCTGTGGATCCAGATGATCCCGTCGGCCAACAAGGGCCAGGCGGCGGGCGGCGGTGAAGCGTTGAACACCGGCATGGGCGCGGTACCGCTGAAAGGCACGCCCTATGCGGTGAACAAGAACCGCTTCCTGTCGGTTGCCGGCATTCCGTGCCAGGCCCCGCCCTACGGCACCCTGACCGCCATCGACATGAAGACTCGCCAGGTTGCCTGGCAAGTACCGGTCGGCACCGTCGAGGACACTGGCCCGCTGGGTATCCGCATGCACCTGCCACTGCCGATCGGCCTGCCGACCCTTGGCGGCACCCTGTCGACCCAGGGCGGCCTGGTGTTCATCGCCGGCACCCAGGACTTCTACCTGCGCGCCTTCGATAGCGGCAACGGCAAGGAAATCTGGAAAGCCCGCCTGCCCGTCGGCAGCCAGGGTGGCCCGATGACCTATGTGTCGCCGAAAACCGGCAAGCAGTACGTGGTCATCACCGCTGGCGGCGCACGCCAGTCCACCGACCGCGGCGACTACGTGATCGCCTACGCCCTGCCTTGACCCTCTCCAGCGCCCGCCCTCGCGGCGGGCGCTCGCGTTATCCCGGAACTACCGATATGTCTTCTTCCCCGCGTTACCTTCCCGTCGCTCTGCTGGGCGCTTGCCTGCTGCCCTCGTTCGCCTTCGCCGATTCGACCCTGACCGGCGACTGGGGCGGCCTGCGCAGCCAGATGGACGCCGACGGCATCCGCTTTACCGGCGACTACAGCGGCGAGAGCGTCTACAACACCCACGGCGGCCTCAAGCGTTCGGCGCGCTACTCGCAGAACCTCAAGCTCGGCGTGCGTTTCGACCTGGACAAGCTGCTCCAGGCCGACAATGCCGGCGTGGTGCAACTGACCATCAACGATCGCCGCGGCAACGACGGCTCCGGCGACCTGGTCGGCAACCGCCTGCCGCTGCAGGAAAACTACGGTGGCCTGTACACCCGCCTGACCGAACTGAGCTACGAACGCACCCTGTTCACCCCGGACCTGGACGTCAAGCTCGGCTACATGGCCATGGGCAATGACCTCGGCGGGCTCGACAGCGGCATCCTGTGCAACTTCATGAACGCCGGCTTCTGCGGGCATCCGCTTAACATGTCCGGCGGCAGCGGCTGGACCAACTACCCCAATGCGCGCCTTGGCGTGCGGGTGAAGTACAGCTTCGATCCGGCCTGGCAACTGCGCGTCGCGGCCTTTGCCGTAGACCCGGAAAGCAACGGCAACTCCAGCCGCGCCTGGAACATCACGCCCAAGCACAAGACCGGCACCGTGGTGCCGGTGGAGCTGGTGTACAAGAAGCTCGACGGCCTGCCGGGCGAGTACAAGGTCGGCTGGTACTACGACAGCTCCGATGCCAAGCGTATCGGCAGCAACGAGGAAGTCGCCGGGCGTGGCGGGCACTACGTGCTGCTGGACCAGGCGGTATGGCAGGCATCCGACCTCAAGGGCCAGACCCTGCATGTGTTCGGCCAGGCCGCCGCAGCCAGCTCGGCGGCGTCGCCGTTCAGCAAGTGGTACAGCACCGGCGTGGTGCTCAAGCAGCCGTTCGCCAGCCGGCCGAACGATACCCTGGCGCTTGGCTTCGGCCGGGCCGTGCCGAACCCGCGCAGCCGCGAGGTTCAGGAGCAGAATGCGCTGGCCAATGGTGAAGACTTCCCGAACCTGGGCAATGCCGAGCGCCTGATCGAGCTGAGCTATGGCTACCAGGCGACGCCCTGGCTGACCTTGCGCCCGGATGTGCAATACATCATGGAGCCGGGGGCGTTCTCCGGCGCTGATATCGATAACGCGCTGGTGGTGGGCTTGCAGGTGAAGGCAGCCCTATAACCCGTGATCTTGCCGATGGCCCGCGATGAGGCCATCGGCAGCATCCTCGCCGCACCGAGCCGCCTGCCCGGCCCGATCGTCTACAGTTGCCTGAAGCCCACGCCCCGCGAGCCCTCATGGCAATCCACAAACTGGCCCGAACCCATCCGCGCCTTTCCGCCGCTGCCGTCCTCGGTGTGCTCGGCGGCCTGCTCCTTCCTGCCGGCGACACGATCCAGCACATCCTCGCCGGATGGAACATCGCCGTATGGATCTACCTTGCCCTGATCCTGCAACTGACCTTCAAGGCCGGCGCCGACAAGGTCCGACGCATCGCCGAGGAAGAGGACGAGAACGCCGCGCTGGTGCTCTTCGTGGTCAGCATCGCCGCCGTTGCCAGCTTGGCCGCGGTAACCCTGCAACTGGCCGGCAGCAAGGACCTGCAAGGCCAGGCGCGGCTGCTGCACTACGCCTGGACCGGCTTGACCGTGGCCGGCTCCTGGCTGTTGATCGGTACAATCTTCAGCCTGCATTACGCGCGGCTGTTCTATACCGGCGCCGGCAAGGAGCCGCTGCTGCGCTTTCCCGACGGCGAGCTGCGGCCCGACTTCTGGGATTTCCACTACTTCTCGTTCACCATCAGCGTGGCCGTGCAGACCTCCGACGTGGGCATTGGCGGCAAGCGCATGCGCCGGGTGGTGCTCCTGCACTCGCTGATCGGCTTCCTGTTCAACACGGCGATCCTCGGTTTCACCGTGAACATCGCCGCCGGCCTGTTGAGCTGAAGCCCGGCGCTTGCCGCCGGTCGGAAAACATGGATCCACTGTGCGTCGACATTACGTCGCGCAACCCGGCAAACCGCGCCGCGAGTGGCGAAAAAAACGTTTGCGCAAATCCCCGGGGCGACCAGGGAATGTGACCACCGTCATGGAACGGTAAAAAGCATCGGGAATTATTGCTTTTCACCCAAAGCAATACTGCTATGGTTAGCCTCTGGCCGGAAAAGGCCTACAACTTTGGTCGAATTCATTCAGGGTTATCGTCGCGCGATACAAGGAGGCCTGCATGAACAAGTTAACCTTCCCCGGCGCGTGCCAGATGATGCGCTGGCATTTTCACCCGCTGGGCTTCGAAGCGAGCATGGATGCGCCGCGCAGCATGGTCGCGCGGTTGTTCGACCGGGCCACCGGTGAAACCCTGCTGGCCATCGCCGGCATCCCCTGCTCCACCGTCATGGCCGCTCACGATGTCGAGCGGATCATCGAAGCGGTGGAAGACGAACTGGAAGCCTTCCAGCCGTCCTGCGCCCTCAAGCGCTCGGCCTGATTCCCCGCATCAGGCCTCAGGCCCCTGCCCGGGCCACCCGCATCTTCTCTATGTTCTTGAGAAAAGCCTCGGCCGGCATCGGCTGGCCGAGCAGGTAACCCTGCAGCGAATCGCAGCCCAGGCGGGTGAGGAAATCCTGCTGGCGGTCGGTTTCCACCCCTTCGGCAACGATGCGCAGGCCCAGTGCCTGGCCCAGGGCGACGATCGCCGAAACGATCGCCGCGTCGTCGCTGTCCTGCTCCAGGTCGCGGACGAAGCCGCGGTCGATCTTCAGTTCGTTGGCCGGCAGGCGCTTGAGGTACATCAGGCTCGAATAGCCGGTGCCGAAGTCGTCGATGGACAGATCCACCCCCATGTCCGACAGGCGTTGCAGCACATGCAGGCTGGCATCGGCATCGTGCATGGCGGTGGTTTCGGTGATTTCCAGGGTCAGGCTGTTGGGCGCCAGTTCATTGCGCTGCAGCGCAGCGGCAACGCTGTCCACCAGCCCGGCGTGGCAGAACTGGATGGCCGACAGGTTGACCGCGATGCGCCAGTCGGTGAAGCCCTGGTCGATCCACTCGCGCATCTGCCGGCACGCTTCCTCCAGCACCCACTCGCCGATGGGAATGATCAGGCCGGTCTTTTCCGCCAGGGTGATGAAGCGGTCCGGCAACAGCAGGCCGTGCAGCGGATGCTCCCAGCGCACCAGGGCCTCGGCGCCGACCGGGTGGCGGCCGATGGCGTCGTACTTGGGCTGGTAGAACAGGCGGAACTGCTTTTCCTCCACCGCCGTGCGCAGGTCCTGAAGCAACTGCAGTTGCAGGCGCGCGTTGCTGTTCATCGACACGTCGAAGAAGCTGTAGCCATTCTTCCCGGCGCTCTTGGCGTGGTACATGGCCGCGTCGGCGTTGCGCAGCAATTCGTGCTGGTCGGCGCCGTTGCCGGGATACAGGACGATGCCGATGCTCGCCGAGATCTGCAGGTTCTGCTCGGCCACGCGGAACGCCCGGGACACCAGGTTGACCTGCTTGGCGGCCACGTTGACGGCGTCGTCCGGGTCGTCCAGTTCCACCAGCAGGACGAACTCGTCACCGCCGATCCGCGCCAGGGTGTCCTGGCTGTGCAGGTGGCCACGCAAGCGCACGGCCACTTCCTTGAGCAACTGGTCGCCGGTGTGATGGCCAAAGGCGTCGTTGACCGGCTTGAAGCCGTCCAGGTCGATGAACATCAGGGCGAACTGGCCCCCATGCTCGACGACCTTCTTCATGGCCTGGTCGATGCGGTCGGCCAGCAAGGTGCGGTTGGGCAATCCGGTGAGGGTATCGTGCAGGGCCAGTTGGGTCAGTTCCTGGTTGGCCAGGGTCAGGGAGCGCGCAAGCTCCGCGGTGCGGGCTTCCAGGCGCGCGTCGAGCACCGAGGTGAGCAGCGCCACCGACAGCACGGCAAGGGTGGTGATCAGCACCAGGTAGTCCAGCCCGTCGCCATTGAAGCCGGTTTCGAAGGCGCCGCAGAAACTGCCTTCGGGGAAATTGGCCGCGGCCATGCCGGTGTAGTGCATGCCGACGATGGCAATTCCCATCACTACCGCCGCGCCGCCACGTACCTGACGCACGTACGGGGTGTTGCGGCGCAGGCGGAAGGCGATCCACAGCGCCGCCATCGATGCGCCAACCGCAATCAGCAGGGACAGGCCGAACAGCAGCGGGTCGTACTGGATGCCCGGCTGCATGCGCATCGCCGCCATGCCGGTGTAGTGCATGCAGGCGATACCGGCGCCCATGATCAAGGCGCCCAGCAGAAGCATGTGCAGCGGCAGGCTGCGCTGGCTGACCAGCCACAGGGCGAAGCCCGAGGACAGGACGGCGATGACCAGCGACAGCAAGGTCAGGGTGACGTCGTAGCCCAGCTGGATCGGCAGGCTGAAGGCGAGCATGCCGATGAAGTGCATCGACCAGACGCCCATCCCCATGGCCATGGCACCACCAGCCATCCACAGGTAAACCGAACGGCCCTTGGCGGTAGCCAGGCGTCCGGTCAGATCCAGGGCGGTATAGGACGCCAGGATCGCCACGCACAGGGAAATGACAACCAGGGAGGGGGAATAACTGCCGTTCAGCATCGAGCAATCCAGGACGGAAAAAAAGCGCGGGCAATGTGCCAGCGCAAAAATCCGATGATTGTACTCAAGCTTTTGGGAAACGCACGGAGTTTTACCTGGCTACTGATGTATGGAGAGGCTGATGGCCTCATCGCTGGCAAGCCAGCTCCCACAGGGAATGTGTGCACCGCTGAACCTGTGGGAGCTGGCTTGCCAGCGATGAGGCCCGGAAGAACAACCGGGATTTATTCCTGCGCCGCGGTCATCTGCCCATCCCACCCACCGCCCAGCGCGGCAATCAGCTGGACACTGGCCACCAGCCGGCCCTGCAGCAGGTTGAGTACGCTGCGCTCGTTGCTCAGCGCCGTGGTCTGCACATTCACCACGTCCAGGTAGCCGATCAGCCCGGCCTTGTACTGGTTCTCGGTCAGGCGCAGGGATTCGCGCGCCGATTCCAGCGCCTCCTGGCGCACCACCGCCTCATCGCCATACACCTTGAGCTGCACCAGGTAGTTTTCCACCTCGCGGAAACCATCCAGCACGGTCTGGCGGTACTGCGCCACGGTCTGGTCGTACACCGCTTCGGTACGGTCTACCTCGGCCGAGCGCTTGCCGGCGTCGAACAGGGTCATGGCCAGGCTCGGCCCTACCGACCAGAAGCGGTTGGGCAGGCTGATCCAGTTGCTGAAAGTGCTACTGCTGTAGCCGCCGTTCATGCTCAGGCTCAAGTCCGGGAAATAAGCGGCCCGGGCCACGCCGATATTGGCGTTGGCGGCCATCACGTTGCGCTCGGCGGCGGCGATATCGGGACGGCGCTCCAGCAACTGCGACGGCAGCGACAGCGGAATCTGCGGCAGGGCCGGGATAGTATCGGTGGCGGCCAGGGAAAACTCCGCCGGCACCTTGCCCAGCAACACGGCGATGGCGTTCTCGTACTGCGCACGCTGCCAGACCAGATCCACCAGGTCCGCCTCGGTGGTCTTGAGCTGGGTTTGCGCCTGGGCGACCGCGTCCTTGCCGGACACCCCGGCCTGGTACTGGTTCTGGGTCATCTTCAGCGAACGCTGGTACGCCGCCAGGGTCGCTTCGAGCAGGCGCTTCTGCTGGTCGATCACCCGCAGTTGCAGGTAGTTCTGCACCAGTTCCGACTGCTGGCTCAGGCGGATCGAGGCCATCTCGGCAAAGCTTGCCTCCGCGCTGGCTTCGTTGGCGTTGAGCCCCTCGCGCAGCTTGCCCCACAGGTCGATTTCCCAGCTCACCCCCAGTTGCGCGCTGTAGGTGTCGCGGATCCCGCTGCTGTTGTTGCTCAGGCTGGAGCTCGAACTCCCGGTGCCCTGGCTGGAACGGGTCTTGCCGGCGCTGAGATCGAGGCTGGGGAACAGCGAGGCCCGCGAGCTGCGCACCAGGGCCTGGGCCTGGCGGTACTGGGCCTCGTACTGGCGCACGGTCTGGTTGTTGGCATTGAGTTCGGCGACCAGCGCGTTGAGTTGCGCATCGCCATACAGCTCCCACCAGGCTCCACGGGCCAGGGTGTCGGACGGCGTAGCCTGGGTCCAGCCCTCGGCATGCTTGAACGGCACGTCGGTGTGCATGGCCGGGCGATGGTAATCCGGGCTCAGGGTGCAGGCGCTGAGCATCGCCACGCACAGGCTGGCCGCCAGCAGGCGCGAGCCACGGGCCCCGAGCAGGCGCATCAGCGAAGAATCGGAAAGAAGCAGGCGTTGGCTCATAGCGGGGTTTCCAAAGCGGCATCGGTGCGCACGCCGCGCCAGCGGTTGAAGCGGTGGCGGGCGCGGTCCAGGTAGAGGTAGACCACCGGGGTGGTGTAGAGCGTGAGGACCTGGCTGAAGACCAGGCCGCCGATGATGGTCAGGCCCAATGGCTGGCGCATTTCCGAACCCTCGGCATTGCCCAGCAGCAACGGCAGGGCACCGAGGATCGCCGCCAGGGTGGTCATCAGGATCGGCCGCAGGCGCAGCAGGCAGGCGCGGCGAATCGATTGTTCGGGGTCCAGGCCCTCGTGGCGCTCGAGTTGCAAGGCCAGGTCGATCATCAGGATGGCGTTTTTCTTCACTACACCAATCAGCAGGAACAGCCCCAGCAACGAGATCAGGCTGAACTCGCCACCGGTGACGTACAGGGTCAGCAAGGCGCCGACGCCCGCCGACGGCAGGGTCGAGAGGATGGTCAACGGGTGAATGTAGCTTTCATAGAGAATGCCCAGCACCAGGTACACCAGCACCAGTGCGCCGAGGATCATCAGCGGCTGGCCCTGCTGGGTCTTGACGAAGGCGTTGGCATTGCCGCCGAGCTTGGCGATGACGTCTTCGGGCAAACCGACCGCGGCCACCGCGCGCTCCACCGCCGCCAGGGCTACGTCCGGGGTGTAGCCCTCGGCGATATCGAAGGAGATGTCCTCTGCGGCGAACTGCCCTTCGTGGCTGACCCGGTCATCGGCCAGGGTGTTCTCGTAACGGGCGAAGGTGGACAAGGGCACCCGTGCGCCGTCGGCAGTGATCACCTGGACCTGCTCCAGGGTGCTCGGGTCCTGGGCGTACTTCGGATTGATCTCCATCACCACCTGGTACTGGTTCAGGCTGTCGTAGATGGTCGAGATCTGCCGCTGGCTGTAGGCGTTGTTGAGCACGGCGGTGACCATGTTCATGTCGATGCCCAGGCGCTTGGCCTGGTCGCGGTCGACCACCAGGGTCACCTGCTGGGTGCCGCCGCCGTCGCGGGCGTCGATGGCGGTCAGTTCGGGCAGCGAACGCAGGGCCGCGACCACCTTCGGGTACCAGTTGCGCAATGCCCCCAGGTCGCCGCTTTGCAGGGTGTAGAGGTACTGCGAGGTGGTCTGGTCGCGACCGCCCCCGCCCAGTTGCAGGTCCTGGTCGGCCTGGAGGAACAGGCGTCCGCCGGGCACCAGGGGCATTTCCTTGCGCAGGCGCTCGATCACCTGCTGGGCCGACAGCTTGCGTTCCTTGATCGGCTTCAGGCGCACCAGGACCATGGCGTTGTTGGTGCCGCTGTTGCCGCCAATGAAACCGGCCACGCTCTGCACCGCCGGATCGGCGAGCAAGGCACGCCGGTAGATCTCCATCTTCGGCTGCATCACGCTGAACGACAGACCGTCGTCACCGCGCACGAAACCCATCAACTGGCCGGTGTCCTGCTGGGGCATCAGGGTCTTGGGCACCACCACGTACAGGGCGATATTTACCCCGATGGCGACGAACAGGCTGAGCAGGGTCAAGCGCCGATGACGCAGGGCCCAGCCGAGGCTGCGGTCGTAACCGGCGACCATGCGCTGGTTGACCCGCTCGCTCCAGCGTTGCAGGCGGGTCTGCCCCGCCGCCGGATCGTGGGGCTTGAGCCAGCGCGAGCAGAGCATTGGGGTCAGGGTCAGGGACACCACCAGGGAGACGATGATCGCCGCCGCCAGGGTGATGGAGAACTCGCGGAACAGCGCGTTGACGATGCCGCCCATGAACAGGATGGAGACGAACACCGCCACCAGCGAGACGTTCATCGACAGCAGGGTGAAGCCTACCTCGCTGGTCCCGAGATAGGCCGCGCGCAGGGGCGGCTGGCCGTCCTCGATATGCCGCGAAATGTTCTCCAGGACCACGATGGCATCGTCCACCACCAGGCCCGTGGCAAGGATCAGCGCCATCAGCGACAGGTTGTTCAAGGAAAAACCGCACAGGTACATGACCGCGAAGGTGCCCACCAGCGACACCGGCACCGCCAGGGTCGGGATCAGCGAGGCGCGGAAATTGCCGAGGAACAGATACACCACCAGCACCACCAGGACCACGGCGATCAGCAGGGTGTGCTCGGCTTCCTTGAGGGTCGCCTTGATCACCGGCGAGCGGTCCATGGCGATGTTCAGGGTAACGCTGGACGGCAGCAGCGATTGCAGGGCCGGCAACTGCTCCTTGATCTGCGCCACGGTCTCGATGATGTTGGCATTGGTCTGCCGGTTGATCACCAGCAGCACCGCTTCCTGGTCGTTGAAGAAGCCGCTGTTGTAGCGGTTCTCCACGCCGTCGCTGACCTTGGCCACATCGCTCAGGCGCAGCACCGAGCCGTCCTGGTAACGGATCACCAGCGGTTCGTAGTCCTTGGCCTTTTCCAGCTGGTCGTTGGCCCGCACCTGCCAATTGCGCCCGGCGTCCTCGATAAAGCCCATGGGCCGGCGCTGGTTGGCCGCGGCCACGGTCTCGCGCACGTCTTCCAGGGCCAGGCCGTACTGGGCAAGCATCTTCGGCTGCAGCTCGATGCGCACTGCCGGCAGCGAGCTGCCGCCGATCTGCACCTCCCCTACCCCGGCCACCTGCGACAGGCTCTGCGACAGGATGGTCGAGGCCAGGTCGTAGAGCTGGCCCTTCTGCAGCACGTCGGACGTCAGCGACAGCACCATGATCGGTGCTTGCGACGGGTTGATCTTCTTGTAGGTGGGCATGCTTTTCATGCCGCTGGGCAGCAGGTTGCGCGCGGCATTGATGGCCGCCTGCACTTCCCGCGCGGCGCCGTCGATATCGCGGTCCAGGTCGAAGCCGAGAATGACCCGGGTCGAGCCCTGGCTGGAGCTGCTGGTCAGGGTGGTGACCCCGGCGATGGTGCCCAGCTTGCGCTCCAGCGGCGTGGCCACGGTAGCGGCCATCACCTCGGGGCTGGCGCCCGGCAGGCTGGCCGAGACCACGATCACCGGAAAGTCCATCTTCGGCAACGGCGCCACCGGCAGCAGGCCGAAGCTCACCGCACCGAGGAGCATGATCGCCAGGCTCAGGAGCATGGTCGCCACCGGGCGACGGATGAAAGGCGCGGAGAGGTTCACGACAGGCTCCCGCTCATCACGGCCATGGCGCTCATGCCTGCTCCCCGCTGGCCGCCGGCTGCGGCTTGAAGCGCCGCGACAGGCGATCGAAGTACAGGTAGATCACCGGCGTGGTGAACAGGGTCAGGACCTGGCTCAGGGCCAGGCCACCCACCATCACCAGGCCCAGCGGCTGGCGCAGCTCGGCACCGGAACCGCTGGCGAGCATCAATGGCACCGCACCGAACAGCGCCGCCAGGGTGGTCATCAGGATCGGCCGGAAGCGCAGCAGCGCCGCCTGGTAGATGGCCTTCTGCGGCTCCATGCCCTGGTTGCGCTCGGCCTCCAGGGCGAAGTCGATCATCATGATCGCGTTCTTCTTGACGATGCCGATCAGCAGGATGATGCCGATGATGGCGATCATGCCCAGGTCGTTGCCGCTGAGGATCAGCGCGAGCAAGGCCCCCACCGCCGCCGAAGGCAGGGTCGAGAGGATGGTGACCGGATGGATGTAGCTCTCGTAGAGCACGCCAAGCACGATGTACATGGTTACCACGGCAGCGAGGATCAGCAGCAATGTGCTTGACAGCGAGGCCTGGAAGGCTTGCGCCGCGCCCTCGAAGCGAGTCTGCACGCCCAGCGGCATGCCGATGTCCTTCTGCACCTGCTCGATCAGTTGCACGCCCTCGCCCAGGGACACGCCCTCGGCCAGGTTGAACGACAGGGTCACCGCCGGGAACTGGCCGATATGGGAAATCGCCAGTTGCGCCTGGCGTTCCTCGACATGGGCCAGGGCCGACAGGCGCACCTGGCTGCCGGCGGTGGTCTTGACATAGATGCCGTCCAGCGCCTTCGGCCCGAGGGTGGCCGCGGCTTCGGCCTGGAGCACCACGCGGTACTGGCTGGCCTGGGTGTAGATGGTGGAGATCTGGCGCTGGCCGAAGGCGTCGTACAGCGCGTTGGTGATTTCCGAAACGGTCACCCCAAGGCGGCTGGCGGCGTCGCGATCGATCACCAGGAACACCTGCAGGCCCTTGTCCTGCAGATCGCTGGCGACGTCGGTCAGTTGCGGGTATTGCTGCAGGCCATGCACCAGCTTGCCGCTCCACTGCGAGAGCAGTTCGGCATCCGGCGACGACAGGCTGAACTGGTACTGGGTACGGCTGACCCGGTCCTCGATGCTCAGGTCCTGCACCGGTTGCATGAACAGGCGGATGCCGCTGAGGCGGTCGACCTGCGGTTGCAGGCGGGCGATCACCTGGGCGGCGGTCAGGTCGCGCTCGCCGTGGGGCTTGAGGTTGATCAGGAAGCGCCCGCTGTTGAGCGTGGCGTTGTCACCATCGACGCCGATATAGGACGACAGGCTGTCCACGGCCGGGTCCTCGAGGATCAGTGCCGCCAGTTCCTGCTGGCGCTGGCTCATGGCGGCAAAGGACGTGGCCTGCGGGGCTTCGGAAATACCCTGGATCACCCCGGTGTCCTGCACCGGGAAGAAACCCTTGGGTACGGCGATATATAGCAGCACGGTCAGGCCCAGGGTCGCGACCGCCACCAGCAGGGTCAGCGGCTGGTGCCTGAGCACCCATTGCAGGCCGCGGCCGTAATGCTCGATCAGCCAGTCGATCCAGGCCCCGCTGGCCCGGTAGAAGCGGCTCTGCTCGTGCTCCTTGGGTTCACGCTTGAGCAGGCGCGCGCACATCATCGGGGTCAGGGTCAGGGATACCACCAGGGAAATCAGGATCGCCACCGCCAGGGTAATGGCGAACTCGCGGAACAACCGCCCCACCACGTCGGCCATGAACAGCAGCGGGATCAGCACTGCGATCAGCGAGAACGTCAGCGAGATCAGAGTGAAGCCGATCTGCCGCGCGCCCTTGAGCGCGGCCTGCAGGGGCGTCTCGCCTTCCTCGATGTGGCGGGCGATGTTCTCCAGCATGACGATGGCGTCATCCACCACGAAACCGGTGGCGATGGTCAGGGCCATCAGGGTCAGGTTGTTGATGGAGAAGCCGGCCAGGTACATGACGCCGAAGGTGCCGATCAGCGACAGCGGCACGGCGATGGACGGAATCAGGGTGGCGCTGACCCGGCGCAGGAACAGGAAGGTCACCATCACCACCAGGGCGATGGCGAACAGCAGTTCGTGCTGCACGTCGCGCACCGAGGCGCGGATGGTCTGGGTGCGGTCGGTGAGCACGCTGACGTCCAGGCCGGCCGGGAGGTTGTCGGTGATTTCGGGGAGCATGGTCTTGATCCGGTCCACCACCTCGATCACGTTGGCCCCCGGCTGGCGCTGGATATTCACCAGCACCGCCTGGTTCTGGTTGGCCCAGGCGGCCAGGCGCTCGTTTTCGGCACCATCGACGATCTCGGCGACATCCTTCAGGCGCAGCGGCGCGCCGTTGTTATAGGCGAGGATCAGGTTGGCGTATTCCTCGGGAGAGCGCAGCTGGTCGTTGGCGTCCAGCATCGACACCCGGGTCGGGCCATCGAAGTTGCCCTTGGGCTGGTTGACGTTGGACGCGCCGATCAGGGTACGCACGTCGGCCAGGTTCAGCCCTGCTGCCGCGAGGGCGTCGGGGTTGACCTTGATCCGCACCGCCTGGCGCTGGCCACCGGCGATACTGACCATGCCGACGCCGCTGATCTGGGCGATCTTCTGCGCCATGCGCGTATCGACCAGGTCGTTGAGCTTGGGCAGCGGCATGGTCTTCGATGAAATCGCCAGGGTCAGCACCGGGGTATCGGCCGGGTTGACCTTGTTGTACACCGGCGGCGCCGGTAGATCGCTGGGCAACAGGTTGCTGGCGGCGTTGATCGCCGCTTGCACCTGCTGCTCGGCGACGTCCATGTTCATTTCCAGGCTGAAGCGCAGGGTCAATACCGAGGCGCCGCCGGAGCTGGTCGAGGCCATCTGTTCCAGGCCCGGCATCTGCCCGAACTGGCGTTCCAGCGGGGCGGTGACCGCGCTGGTCATCACCTGCGGGCTGGCGCCGGGGTACAGGGTCATGACCCGGATGGTCGGGTAATCGACCTGGGGCAGCGCCGCCACCGGCAGCAGCTTGTAGGCGATCAGGCCGGCCAGGACGATGGCCAGCATGCTCAGGGTGGTGGCGACCGGGCGGAGAATGAACAGGCGCGAGAGGTTCATGCGCCGGCCTTGCCGCTGGATGCCGGGGCTTCGGAGACCTCGGGCTTGTCCTGGCCTTGCAGGTGCTGGCCGGGAGTGGTCGGGACCTTGGCCGGATCGTCCACCACATCGACCTTGGTGCCATCGCGCAGGCGGTCGGTGCCTTCCAGCACTACCCGCTCGCCCTTGGCCAGGCCTTCCTTGACCACGGTGCGTTCACCATCGCTGGCGCCGACCTTGAGATTGCGGATATGCACCTTGTTCTCGTCGTCGATGACATAGACGAAGGTGCCGTTGCTGCCGAACTGGATCGCCGCCGCCGGCGCCAGCACCACGTCCTTGAGGGTGTCGGCCAGCAGCCGGGCGTTGACGAACTGGTTGGGGAACAGGGCCTCGTCGCGGTTTTCGAAGCGCGCCTTGAACTTGAGGGTACCGGTGGTGATGTCGATCTGGTTATCGATGCTCGCCAGCACGCCGGTGGCCTGCTGGCGCGTGTCGCCACGGTCCCAGGCTTCCACCGGCAGCGGCGTACCGGTACGGAAGCGGGCCAGCACGGTGTCCAGTTCGTTTTCCGGCAGGGTGAAGGCGACGGTGATCGGCTGGGTCTGGGTGATCACCACCAGGGCGGTAGTGTCGTTGGCCGCCACCAGGTTGCCGAGGTCGAGCTGGCGCAGGCCGAGACGGCCGGAGATCGGGGCGCGGATCCTGGTGAAGTCGAGATTGAGCCTGGCGTCGCCCACCGCGGCCTGGTTGGTCTTGATCGTGCCTTCGTACTGCGCGACCAGCGCGGCCTGGGTGTCGAGGGTCTGCTTGGCGATGCTGTCCTCGGCATACAGGCCTTTGTAGCGGGCCAGGTCGATCTGCGCGTTCTTCAGTTGCGCCTGATTCTGCGCCAGGGTGCCCTCGGCCTGCTGCAGGGCGATCTGGTAGCTGCGCGGGTCGATCTCGGCGAGCAGGTCGCCGGCCTTCACCTGCTGGCCTTCCTTGAAGTAGACCTTGACCAGCTCCCCCGCCACCCGGCTGCGCACGTTGACCGTGTTGGTCGCGGTCACGGTCCCCAGCGCCTTGTAATAGACCGGGAAGTCGCCAACCGTGGCCGCGGCCACCCGCACCGGGACGCTGGCGGTGGACGAGCCGAAGCCTGGACGGCCACCGCCGACCCCGGCCATGGCGCCGCGGCGACCACCGGCATTGCCCTTGGCTTCGCCTTGGGCGGCCGGCGTGGTGTGGGTCTGTGCGCTGGGCCAGAGCCACCAGCACAGGCCGGCGATGACCAGCAGGATCAACAGGCTCAGGAGCCAGCGGCGGGAGGAACGGGAGGAAGATTGCATCGGGTTCTCGACCATGAGTACGCAGGAAACTTTGAAGGAGGCTGAACGATAAGCACTCCAAGCGTTTTAGCAAAGCGCCTTTACCGGCAATTTACCGATAACTGACGTTGCCAAGTTTCTGAACTTTAAATAAAAACGGCCTGGACTAAGCCAGGCCGTTTCAGGGTGTTGCAGGATCGTCGTGCCGCTTGCCTTACTTCAGGACCGCCAGGGCCGCGTCGTAGTTCGGCTCTTCGGCGATTTCGCCCACCAGCTCGGCGTGCAGGACCTTGTCGTTCTCGTCCAGGACCACTACCGCACGGGCAGCCAGGCCGGCCAGTGGGCCGTCGGCGATGGCCACGCCGTAGTTCTCGAGGAACTCGCGGCCGCGCAGGGTCGACAGGTTCTGCACGTTGCTCAGGCCTTCGGCGCCGCAGAAGCGGGCCTGGGCGAACGGCAGGTCGGCGGAAATGCACAGCACCACGGTGTTGGCGATGTCATTGGCCTGGGCATTGAACTTGCGCACCGAGGTGGCGCAGGTTGGCGTATCGACGCTCGGGAAGATGTTCAGCACCTTGCGCTTGCCGGCGTAGTCCTTCAGCGACTTGTCGGCCAGGCCTTCGCCAACCAGGGAGAACGCCGGCGCCTGGGCGCCGGCCTTCGGCAGTTCGCCTTTGACCTGAACCGGATTGCCTTTGAGAGTCACTTGAGCCATGAGCGGAGTCCTTATGCGGGGTTGAAAAGACCCAGAGTTAAGCACGAAAGTGCGCCGGCACCTATGGAGCAATGCAAATTGTTGAATTGTCGGACGTTTTTTGTGGACAATCTGCCGATTTGAAGCCGAACAATTTCAGTCGCCTTCACTGGCCCTTGTGGGAGCTGGCTTGCCAGCGATGAGGCCAGAACAGACAACATCCTTGCCCTTGAGGGCCCTATCGCTGGCAAGCCAGCTCCCACAGGTGTTATGCGCTCAGCTTAGGGCAGCAGCGAATAGACGACGGAAGACAGCGCCACCAGGCCGACAGCCACGACGAACACATTCGACGCCTTGCCGCTGTACTTGCGCATCGCCGGGACCTTGCGGATGGCGTACATCGGCATCAGGAACAGGATCGCCGCGATCACCGGGCCGCCCAGGGCTTCGATCATGCCGAGGATGCTCGGGTTGAGGGTGGCGACGATCCAGCACACCACCAGCATCAGCGCGGCGGTGACCCGGTCCAGGGTCCTGGCCGGCGGGCGCTTGCCGGTCTTGAGGATGATGCCCTTGAGGCCCTCGCTGGCGCCGATGTAGTGACCGAGGAACGACTTGGCAATGGCGACGAAGGCGATCAACGGCGCGGCGAAGGCGATGGTCGGGTTGCTGAAGTGGTTGGCCAGGTACGACAGGATCGACAGGTTCTGCGCCTTGGCCTCGGCCAGTTGCGCCGGGGAAAGGGTCAGCACGCAGCTGAACACGAAGAACATCACCATCGCCACCATCAGCAGGTGGGCACGGGCCAGGATCTGCCCGCTGCGCTCGTCGGCATGGGCACCGTAGCGGCGCTTCTGGTCGACGGCAAAGGCCGAGATGATCGGCGAATGGTTGAAGGAAAAGACCATGACCGGGATCGCCAGCCACAGGGTGTGCAGGAAGGCGCCGCCACTCGGCACATCGCCGGCGGTGCTGAGGATGCCGCCGTTCCAGTGCGGAACCAGGAACACCGCGAGGAACGCCAGGGCGACGATGAACGGGTAGACCAGCAGGCTCATGGCCTTGACCGTGGCCTGCTCGCCGCAGCGCACGATGGCCAGCAGGCCGAGAATCAGCACGAATGACAGCAGCGCCCGCGGTGGCGGCTGGATATGCAGTTGGTGCTCCATGAAGCTGCCAACGGTGTTGGTCAGGGCCACCGAGTAGATCAGCAGGATCGGGAAGATGGCGAGGAAGTAAAGCACGGTGATCATCGCACCGGCACTCAGGCCGAAGTGCTCTTCCACCACCTCGGTGATATCGCCGCCGTTGCGTCCGGACAGGACGAAGCGGGTCAGGCCGCGGTGGGCGTAGTAGGTCATCGGGAAGGCCAGCAGCGCCAGGATAAGCAGCGGCCAGAAGCCGCCGAGGCCGGCGTTGATCGGCAGGAACAGGGTGCCGGCGCCGATCGCGGTGCCGAACAGGCCAAGCATCCAGGTGGTGTCATGACGGTCCCAGCGCGCAAGGCTCGCGGCCGGGGTGGATTCGAAGCGTTGTTCAACGCTCGGGGACTGCTCGTTCATTCCGGGTGAAGCTCCACTCGCAAGACTGCAACAGCGCCGCAAGTGGCTGAATAGACGCCTCAGCACACCCCGGCCATAAAAGAGGGGCGCGATTGTGCGCTGAAAGGTTGCACTTGCAAAGCCCTGTCCGAGGAATGGTTGCACCTTTGCGGTGCATAGACAGCAGGATTTTGAGGTGTTGCTGATGGCCTCATCGCTGGCAAGCCAGCTCCCACAGAACCCTGTGGGAGCTGGCTTGCCAGCGATAGGGCCCTCAAGACTTACTGAACCGCAGCGATCGCCTCGGCCACCTGCTGCAGGTTGTCAGGACGCAACCCCGACATGCACACCCGGCCGCTGTCGATCAGGTACACGCCGAACTCGTCGCGCAGACGGCGCACCTGGGCCACGCTCAGGCCGGTGTAGCTGAACATGCCGCGCTGGCTGAGGAAGAACGAGAAGTCCTGACCCGGCAACAACACCGCCAGCGCATCCACCAGGCCCTGGCGCATCTCCAGGATACGCAGGCGCATCTGCTCGACTTCCGCTGCCCATTGGGCATTCAACCCGGCATCGTTCAACACCGTGGCCACCAGTTGCGCACCGAAGGTGGGCGGGCTGGAGTAGTTGCGGCGTACGGTGGCCTTGAGCTGGCCGAGTACGCTGGCCTGGGTCTGGGCATCGTCGCAGACCACCGACAGCCCCCCTACCCGCTCGCCATACAGCGAGAAGATCTTCGAGAAGGAGTTGCTGACCAGGCACGGTACGCCGGCACGGGCGGCCTCGCGGATGGCGAAGGCGTCCTCGACCAGGCCTTCGCCGAAGCCCTGGTAGGCGATGTCGAGGAACGGGATCAACTCGCGCGCCTTGACCACTTCGATCACCTGCTGCCATTGGGCCTGGTTCAGGTCGACGCCGGTGGGGTTGTGGCAGCACGGGTGGAGCAGGACGATGCTGTTGGCCGGCAGGGTCTGCAGGGTAGCCAGCATGCCGTCGAAGTTGACGCCACGGGAGGCCTGATCGAAGTACGGGTAGGTATTCACCTTGAACCCGGCGCCTTCGAAGATGGCACGGTGGTTGTCCCAGGTCGGATCGCTGACCCATACCTGCGACTCCGGGAAATAGCGCTTGAGGAAGTCGGCACCGACCTTCAGCGCGCCGGAACCGCCGACCGTCTGCACGGTGGCGACGCGACCGCTGGTCACCGCCGGGTGATCGGCGCCGAACAGCAGGTTCTGGATGGCCTGGCGGTACCCGGCCAGGCCTTCCATCGGCAGGTACAGGGAGGCTTCGTGGGGCTTGTCGGCCAGGCGCTTCTCCGCCTCGCCCACGGCTGCCAGTTGCGGCACCACGCCGGCCGCGTCGTAGTACAGGCCGATGCTCAGGTTGACCTTGTTGGCACGCGGATCGGTCTTGAAGGTCTCCATCAGCGACAGAATCGGGTCACCGGCATAGGCATCGACATGTTTGAACACAGCGCACAGCTCCTTGGGGCAGGATGAATCGAACAAAGTGTGTCGAGCATACCCGGACTCGCGGTGCAGGAACATGCCCTTGGTGCAAGGGTTTTGTGCGGCGGTGCATGATCCGGAGAACGCCGCCGCCCCCTGTGGGAGCTGGCTTGCCAGCGATTGCAGCAGTGAATTCACTATAGCTATCGCTGCGGTTCGGCGGTCCGACAAGCCAGCTCCCACAGGGTCAGTGTCAGGCCAATGTCTGCAGTTGACTCCATTCCTCCGCCGTCACGCTCACCCCTTCCCGCGCCGACTGCTCCCGCTCCCTGAACCGCCGCTCACCTGGCATCCGCGTCACCCCTACCGCCTCCATCTGCCGCACCAGTTCCCGCGCCCGCGCGGCGAAGCGCTCGCCCTGGGCCAGGCGTGGATCGATGACGATGATCAATTGCCCGGTCCACGGCGTCTTCGCCCCTGGATGCCGCGACCAATCGAACTCGAAGGAGAAATTGCCGCCGGTCAGCGCCGCCGCCAGCAATTCGACCATCATCGACAATGCCGAGCCCTTGTGCCCGCCGAACGGCAGCAGCGCTCCGCCATCGAGAATCGCCGCCGGGTCCCGGGTAGGCCTGCCCTCGCGGTCAACGCCAATGCCCTTGGGCAGCAGCTCGCCCTTGCGCGCGGCGATCTGCACATCGCCATGGGCCATGGCGCTGGTCGCCATGTCGAAGACGATCGGCGCCCCGCCCGCGCAGGGCGCGGCAAAGGCGATCGGGTTGGTACCGAACAATGGCCGCTGCGCGCCCTCGGGCACCACGCAGGTCATACTGTTGACCACGCTCAGGGCCACCAGCCCCTCTTCGGCGAACGGCTCGACGTCCGGCCACAGCGCGGCGAAGTGATGGGAGTTGTAGATTGCCAGCACCGCGATCCCGGCGCTGCGCGCCTTGCCTGCCAGCAGCTCGCGGGCCGCAGCCAACGCCGGCTGGGCAAACCCGCCAGCGGCATCGACACTCACATAACCGCTGGCCACATCGCTGACCACGGGCTCGGCCCGGCCATCGACCCAGCCGCTGGCCAGCGTAGAAAGATAACCGGGGATACGAAACACGCCATGGCTATGGGCGCCATCACGCTGGGCACTGGCGCAGTTGGCCGCGAGGGTGGCGGCCACCGTTTCACTGCAACCATGACGAACGAAGATGCGCTGCAACAGGTTCACCAGGTCGGCGAACGGAATCCGTGTGGCAGGTGCGGACATCTGAAGCTCCCTTGCTTGGAATTGGATTGGGATCAGCTACCCGTGGACTTTCTCCGGATGACCGCTATCTGTCAAAGTCTGTAGCAACCCTGACCACGCTGGAGGTGTACCCGCATGCAATGCCAAACCCTCGTTCTCGGTGCCGGAATCGTCGGCGTCAGTACCGCCCTGCACTTGCAGGCGCGCGGACGGCAGGTCGTGCTGATCGACCGCAACGAGCCCGGCAGCGGCACCAGCCATGGCAATGCCGGGCTGATCCAGCGCTCCAGCGTGACGCCCTACGCCTTTCCCCGCGACCTGAAAACCCTGGCTCGCTACAGCCTCAACCGCCAATCCGCGGTGCGCTACGACTGGCGCTACCTGCCACGGGTCGCGCCATGGCTGCTGCGTTACTGGCAGCAGTCCGCCCCTGCCCCGCTGGCCGACGCGACCCGGGCCATCCAGCCGTTGATGCAACGCTGCGTCAGCGAGCACGACCCGCTGATCGAAGCCGCCGGGGCCCAGGCGCTGGTCAGGACCGAGGGCTGGATCGAGCTGTACCGTGATCCAAACGCCCTGGCCGCCGCCACCGCCGATGCCGCGAACCTTGGACCCTACGGCCTGGCCTTCGACCTGCTCGACCGCCAGCAACTGCATGCCCGGGAACCCAGCCTGAGCCAGGCGGCCATAGGCGCCATCCACTGGCTCGATCCCAAGACCGTAAGCAACCCCGGCGCACTGGTGCGCGCCTATGCACGCCTGTTCGTGCAGCGCGGCGGGCAGTTCATCCACGGCGATGCCCGCAGCCTGCGGCAGGTCGGGGGTGGCTGGCAGGTCAGCAGCCAGCGCGGCCCGATCGATGCCCGGGAGGTGGTCATTGCACTGGGCCCGCAGGCGGCCGAGGTGCTGAAGCCGCTGGGCTACGCCATTCCATTGGAGAGCAAGCGCGGCTACCACATGCACTACCAGGTTCGCCCGGGCATGTCGCTCAGGCATTCAATCTGCGATGTCGAGGCCGGCTTCGTCATCGCGCCGATGGACCAGGGCATCCGCCTGACCACGGGCGTGGAGTTCGCCGCCAGCGACGATCCGGGCAATGAAATCCAGTTGAAGCGCTGCGAGGTGATCGCTCGCAGCCTGTTCCCCCTGGGCGAGCGGCTCGACAGACAGCCGTGGCTGGGGCGCCGCCCGTGCCTGCCGGACATGCGCCCGGTGATCGGCCCGGCGCCACGGCATGAAGGGCTGTGGTTCAACTTCGGCCATGCCCACCATGGCCTGACCCTGGGGCCGGTCACGGCACGGCTGGTGGCGGAGATGATGTGTGGGGAAGTGCCGTTTACCGACCCTGCGCCCTATAGCGCCGGGCGTTTCGTTTGAAACACGGACCTGTGGGAGCTGGCTTGCCAGCGATGAGGACGGCACTGACAAAGATGTTGTCAGATCTGGCCAAATCGCTGGCAAGCCAGCTCCCACAGGGACCGTGTTTCAGTCTTCCAGCGGTTTCGGAGGCGGCAGCGGTTTTGCCGGCTTGGCCGGCTTGGCATCCGCCTTGCCCGCCTTGCCCGCCTTGGCATCTGCGGCAGCTGGCGCCGCCTGGGGCTCCGGCTTGCTGATCGCCTTCTCTTCCGCCGGCAGCGCATCCACCGCCGCGAAGACCTTGCTCATATCCAGCGAACCGTCGTTGTCCAGCACATGCTTGCTGCCGTCCTTGCCCACCAGGGTCACCTGGGTGCCGTTCTGCGCGCCGCGGCTGACCTGGCGGATCAAGGCCATGGTGGTCTGCTGTTCGAGGTTCTTGTCGTCACGCTTGCCGATCATCCCGGCCACGCTGTAGAGCACCAGGCCGCGCTCCTTGAAGCCGGCCTGGGTCGCCGGGTCCTTGAGTGATTCGTTGAGGCTTCGCAACAGCGGGTCGGCGCTGGTCGGGGCAATCACCACCAGCGGACGGGCCCGGCCCGCATCCAGATCCAGAGGGTTGTCATCGGCCAGCAGCGGACCGGCGATGGCCAGCAGGACGGCAAGGGTCAGGGACCGGACGAGCATGTGTTTCTCCTTCTTCATTCCTCGTAACAATGACTACAGACCTCAAGGAAAGATCCGAAGGTCGGAGCCTAAACGACTGCGCAGGGCAACTGCCCGGGACAAAGGTAACTTTCGGTTTCAGAAAGGTAATTTCTCACGTGCCGAAACGAAAAGTCCGACACACCTAGACAGGAGGATAGTCGATGGCGGGAAGCTGCGCGGAAGATACCCTCGCAGCGAAAGATTCCTCTAGAACAACCCCATCTGCCGGTCGATCAAGCCGGCGAAGTCATCACCGACGAAGGGCAATATCGCGTCCGCCACCGGCTGCAACTGACGGCTGAGGTAGTGATCGTAATCGATCGGACTGCGCCGGTTTTCCAGCGGCTCCGGCCCGCTGGTGGTGATCACGTAGCTGATCCAGCCGCCCCGCTGGTACTGCCGCGGCCGCCCCTGGCTGTCGTTGTACTCGTCCGCGAGCCGGGCGGCGCGGACATGCGGCGGGACGTTGCGCTGGTAGTCGTCCAGCGGGCGGCGCAGACGCTTGCGGTAGATCAGCAGTTCGTCCAGCTCGCCGGCCAGGGTGCGCTGCACGTAGTCGCGGACGAACTCGCGGTACGGCTCGCGCTGGAAAATCCTGCGGTACAGCGCCTGCTGGAACTCCCGGGCCAGCGGCGACCAATCGGTGCGCACGCTTTCCAGGCCCTTGTAGACCATTTCCTCGCTGCCGTCGGCGCGCCTTACAAGGCCGGCGTAGCGCTTTTTGCTGCCCTCCTCGGCGCCGCGGATGGTCGGCATCAAAAAGCGCGTGTAATGGGTCTCGTATTGCAGCTCCAGGGCGCTTTCGAGCCCGTATTCATCGCGCAGGTGGTCGCGCCACCACTGGTTGACGCCTGCCACCAGCGCCTTGCCGATGCGGTCGGCGTCCTCCGGAGCATGGGCGCTCTTGAGCCAGACGAAGGTGGAGTCGGTATCGCCATAGATCACCGTATAGCCCTGGGCCTCGATCAACTGCCGGGTACGCTGCATGATCTGGTGCCCACGCAGGGTGATGGACGAGGCCAGCCGTGGGTCGAAGAAGCGACAGCCGCTGGAGCCGAGCACGCCGTAGAAGGCGTTCATGATGATCTTCAAGGCCTGGGACAGCGGCGCGTTTCCTTCGCGCTTGGCCGCCTCGCGGTTTTGCCAGACCCGTTCGACGATGGCTGGCAGGCAGTGCCGGGTACGCGAGAAACGCGCCTGGCGAAAGCCCGGCACCGAGTGCTCGTCGTCCGGCTCGCGCAGGCCTTCGATCAGGCCCACCGGGTCGATGAGGAAGGAACGGATGATCGATGGGTACAGGCTCTTGTAATCCAGTACCAGCACCGATTCGTACAGCCCGGGCCGCGAATCCATGACGAAGCCGCCAGGGCTGGCCTCGCCCTCGCGCCCGCCCAGGTTCGGCGCGACGAAGCCTAAGCGGTGCATCAGCGGGATATACAAATGGCAGAACGCGGCCACCGAGCCGCCGCTGCGGTCCGCGGGCAATCCGGTGACCGTGGCCCGTTCGAGCAGGAAGTCCATCAACCGGGTCTTATCGAAGATCCGTGTGACCAGCTCGCAGTCCTTGAGGTTGTAGCGCGCCAGCGCCGGACGGTCCTCGGCGAACATGCGGTTGATCTCGTCCATGCGCTGGTAAGGGGTGTCGATGGCCTTGCCTTCGCCAAGCAGGGTCTGGGCCACGTTTTCCAGGCTGAAGGACGGGAAGCTCCAGGTTGCCGAGCGCAGCGCCTCGATACCGTCGATGATCAGCCGGCCGGCGGCCGCGGCGAAGAAATGCGTGCGGCTGCCGTGCTCGCGCCACTCCATCGGCTGCTTATCACGGCCCAGCAATAGCGGTACGTCCAGTTGCTTGCTGTGCTCGTGGAGCACGCGCAGGTCGAACTGCACCAGGTTCCAGCCGATGATCGCGTCCGGATCATGCCGGGCCAGCCAGGCATTGAGGCTGTGCAGCAGTTCGGCACGGGTGTCGCACCAGGCCAGGTCGAAATCCACCGTGCTGCCATCGCCGTTGGCCGGTCCCAGCATGTACACCTGCCTCTGGCCGCAGCCTTCAAGGGCGATGGAGTACAGTTCGCCACGCTCGCTGGTCTCGATATCCAGGGACACCAGTTTCAGGTGCGGGCGGTAATTGCTGGAGGGTTTGAGCTGGGCGTCCAGGTAAACGCCGTCGGCATCGACCTTGCCACTGAACGCTACCGGCGCAGTGATGAAGCGCTCCATCAAATAGCGCTCCGGCGGTCGGATATCGGCCTCCAGTACCTCGATACCGGCGCCGCGCAGGCGTTTTTCCAGCTGGATCGCCTGGCGTTGCTGGCGACAGTACAGGCCCAGCACCGGCTGGTGTTCGAAGTCCTGCAGGGCCAGCGGGCGCAGTTCCACGTCGCGCTCGCCGCGCAGCAGTTCGCGGGCGCGGGCCTCGTACTGCGCCGGGATGAAGGCCACCGAGGTCTGCAACGGCAGGCGCAACAGGCGCGGGCCGGCATCGGTGGCCAGCCAGAATTCCACCTGGGTGCCCTGGGGCGTGTCCCGCCAATGGCGGGTCAGGACAAAGCCCTGTTGTGGCTGCACCACGGTTTCCTCTGCTGGCAAACATCGAATGGCCGCTGCAAAACCCTGTGGGAGCTGGCTTGCCAGCGATTGGGCCGGACCTGACAACATCTTTGCCATGGCCGGCCTCATCGCTGGCAAGCCAGCTCCCACAGGTTCTTGCGCAAGCCGCGAAGGGGGACGGATTCTACCTGCACGACGCCTTGTCGACGACGGGTTTCGGCGCGCCCCTCATCCCGTTAGAATGCCCGGCCAGGAGCTCCTTCCCCCACTATGGACAGTGCCCGACATGATGAATTGCGCCCCGCAGGACCAATCCCGTGCGATCTGACCGCTCCCTGCTCTCCCTGTTGTGGCTGCTGCCGCTGACGGCACTGGCCGGCGATCCGGTTATCGACCCGCATGCCGACCTGCTTTACCGCCAGGCCCTGCCGCTGCTGGAAAAGGCCGAGGCACAAAGCAACGCGCTGCCGCTGGACGCCCTGCCCACCGACCGCGAACTGATCCGCAAGGTCCAGGCCCTGGACCAGACCCTGCAACCGGCCGTGGCCCTGCTGCAGCGCGCCGCGCTGTTGCAGCACCCGGTGGCCGAATACCGCCTGGCCCTGCATTACATCACCCATCTTCCCGCCGGGCAGATCGCTGCCGAAGCCTGTCCGCTGCTGCGTTCCAGCATCGCCCAGGGCTTTGCCCCGGCCGCGCTGGAAGTGGTCAACTGGTGTCCCGAGGTGCTGGAAGACAGCACCTATCGCCAGGCCCTGGAGCAGGTGTCGACACGCAGTTCGATGTATGCCGGCTACTACCCGCAACCCGCCGTGCGCCTGCTGTGTCTGCGCGAACGGCCACAAGGCCTGGCCATGCAGTGGGGACGCCAGCGTGACTTCCAGGCCGAGGTCTATCGCCTGCTCGCCGGGCTGGACGCCAGCCAGCGCGTCACCTACGCGCACAAGGCCATGGAAATCAACGGCTGCCAGGCTGCGCAACACCAACTGGTCAGCCACCCGTAGCAGACAGCAAGATCGTTCAAGGCGCCCGGCCGGTGCTCTGGCATGCTGCAGGACCGTTCCTTGCCTTGTTGTCGCCCATGCCTGCATCCATCGCCCGTACTGCCTGTATCAAAGGCTCCATCGCCTGCCTGCCGCTGTCGCTGGCCGTCGCGCCCTGGGGGCTGCTGGCCGGTTCCATGGCCATCGAAGCCAAGCTTACCCCGCTGCAAAGCCAGGGCCTGTCGGCGATCGTCTTCGCCGGAGCGGCGCAACTGGTGGCCATCGGCATGCTCAAGGGCGGCGCCAACCTGTTTTCCATACTGCTGACCACCTTGCTGCTGACCTCCCAGCACCTGCTCTATGGCCTGTCGATGCGCCCGGTGCTGTCGGAGTTGCCGACCCGCTGGCGCCTGACCCTGGGCTTCCTGCTCACCGACGAGTTCTTCGCCCTGGTCAGCCAGCATGACCGCCAGCAGTTCAACCGCTGGTACGCCTTTGGCGTCGGCTTCACCTTCTACCTGGCCTGGAACCTGTTCACCCTGGCCGGGATCATCCTTGGCCAGAGCATTCCGCACCTGGACCAACTGGGCCTGGACTTCTCCATCGCCGCTACCTTCGTCGCCCTGATCGCGCCCACGGTACGCAGCGTGCCGACGCTGGTGTGCGTGGCGGTCGCGCTGTTCTGCTCGGTGCTGTTCAGCTACTGGCACTGGGAAACCGCGCTGGTCGCCGCCGGGCTGCTGGGCATGGCCGCAGGTTTTATCTGCCAGAAATCATTCGGAGCACGCTGATGGTCTTCATCCTGATCCTGGCCATGGGCCTGCTGGTTTTCCTCAACCGCTACGCATTTCTCGAACCGCGCCTGCCCCTGCGCCTGAGCTCCAATGCCCGGCAATTCCTGGGCTTCGCCGTACCCGGGATGCTCACGGCGATCTGCGGACCGATCGTGTTCCTGCCCGGGCAGCAACTGAACCTCGACCCGGCCAACCCCTACCTGCTGGGTTCGCTGCTCGCCGTGGTGCTGGTACTCTGGACGCGCAATACCCTGCTCAGCATGCTGCTGAGCATGGGCTTGTTCTTTATCTATCGCGGCTGGCTGAGCGGTTCGCCATGACACAGGTTCCACGGGAACAGACCCATTTCTGGCAGGCAGCGGCGCTGGACAACCTCGAGTTGCTCCAGGCCCGCTATTTCCAGCAGCGTTTCGCTCCCCACGTGCACGAAGGCTATTCCATCGTCGCCATCGAGACCGGTGCGCAGTGCTTCTGGCACCGCGGCGCCGAGCATGTGGCACCGGTGGGCAGCGTAGTGCTGATCAACCCTGAGGAACTGCACACCGGCGCCCGCGCCCACGAGAACGGCTGGAGCTACCGCGGCTGCTACCCGGACGTGACCCATATGACCAGCGTGCTCGACGAACTGGAACTGGATGCCGGGGGCACACCGGGCTTCAGCGCCAGTGTCCTGCACGACCCGCCGGTATTCCGTGCCCTGCTCGGCCTGCACCGCTGCGCCCAGCAAGGCGCCAGCGCCCTGGAGCAGCAATCGGCCTGGCGCGAGGCAGCGTTGCTGCTGATGCAGCGCCACGCCCGGGTCCGCGACCCGCGCGCCCCGGGCAACGAACCGCTGGCCGTGGTCCGCGCCCGCGAGCTGCTGGATGCGCGCCTGGATTGCCCGCCGTCGCTGGAGGAACTGGCGGCTGCCGTGCACCTGTCGCCGTTCTACTTCGCCCGGGTGTTCCGCCAGGCCACCGGCCTGCCACCCCATGCCTGGCTCAAGCAACGCCGCCTGGCCCGGGCCCGGACCCTGCTGCGCCACGGCTACCTGCCCTTCAACGTCGCCGTGGACCTGGGTTACGCCGACCAGGCCCACCTCAATCGACAGTTCAAGCAGGCCTACGGCGTCACCCCGGCGAGTACCGCCGCGCCTGCGTGCACTCGACCTCGATCTCCGTTCGATAATCGAACACAACCCGGTCCTGCCCCCTCAAGCGCCCGTCACCCCTCTCCGATAGCTATTGGCAAACCCGCCCGCAGTGGCGGGACCGACTATCGAGGAGTCCTTGCCCGCATGTTCGCCGACCTGAAAATCCGCACCGGAATGTTCTGGGTGCTGTCACTGTTCAGCCTGACCCTGCTGTTCTCCACCGTCAGCGCCTGGCGCAGCGCCGTGGGCAGCGATGTGCAGATCGCCGAGCTGGACCGTACCGCGCACCAGTCCGACCGCCTTAACAACGCCCTGCTCATGGCGATCCGCTCCAGCGCCAACGTGTCCTCCGGCTTCATCGAACAGCAAGGCGGCCACATGGACAGTGCCAAGGGTCGCCTGACCCGCTCGGAAGAACTGATCGCCTCCGGTCAGGCGCTGATCGCCGACTTCGTCGCCGCCGTGGACGACCCGACGCTCAAGACCACCGCCGACGAACTGCAACGCACCTACCTGAGCTATTCCGCAGCCATCGCCGGCCAGCGCCAGGCGACCCTGGAGAACTCCCTAGACCGCTATTTCACGGTCAACATCGAGGCTGGCAACGCCATGGGCCGCTTGCAGGCCCTGCGCCAGGACCTGGTCAAGGAACTGAGCATCCGCAGCCAGCAGATCATGGACGAATCACAGAGCCGCCTGCGCAAGGCACAACTGCTGAGCCTGGCCTTGCTGGTCACCACCGTGCTGCTGGCAGCACTGTGCTGGGCCTTCATCCAGCAGCGCGTGCTGCGCCCGTTGGCCGAAGCCGGCCGGCATTTCCAGCGCATCGCCGCTGGCGACCTGAGCGAGCCGGTCAAGGTGCCGGGCAGCAACGAGATCGGCCAGTTGTTCGCCGAACTGCAACGCATGCAGCACAGCCAGCGCGATACCCTGGGCCAGATCAACGCCTGCGCCGGGCAACTGGCCGATGCCGCGAAAGCGCTGAACACCGTCACCGAGCAGAGTGCCGAAAGCCTGCGCCGCCAGGACGAAGAACTGGAGCAGGCGGCCACCGCCGTCACCGAAATGACCACCGCCGTAGAGGAAGTGGCGCGCAACGCCGTCTCCACTTCCCAGGCCGCCAACGACTCCAACCGCCTTGCCGAACAGAGCCGTCGACAGGTCAGCGACACCCTCGACGGTACCCAGGCCATGGCCGGCGAGGTGCAGGCCGGCAGCGAGCGCCTGCAACTGCTGGCCGGGGAAATCCGCGATATCGGCAAGGTGCTGGAGGTGATCCGCGCGGTCTCCGAGCAGACCAACCTGCTGGCCCTCAATGCCGCCATCGAAGCGGCCCGGGCTGGCGAAGCCGGGCGTGGCTTCGCCGTGGTCGCCGATGAAGTGCGTACCCTGGCCTACCGCACCCAGCAATCGACCCAGGAAATCGAGCAGATGATCGGCAGCGTGCAGCATGGTACCGAGGTGGCGGTCAGCTCCATGCACGCCAGTGCCGAACGGGCCCGGGCGGCGCTGGACACCACCCAGGCCTCGGAACAGGTGCTGCAAGGCATCTACGCCGCGATCGGGCAGATCAACGAGCGCAACCTGGTGATCGCCAGCGCTGCCGAGGAACAGGCCCAGGTAGCCCGGGAAGTGGATCGCAACCTGCTGAACATCCGCGAATTGTCGGCCCGCTCGGCCGAAGGCGCGCAGCAGACCAGCGCGGCAAGCCGAACACTGTCGGGCCTGGCGACGGAGCTGACGGCGCTGGTGGGGCGTTTCCGCGTCTAAAATCGAAGAGGCGGCGCGGCTCCTGTAGACTGGCACCCTGCCCAGTTTCCGGAGCTCCGCGCGTAATGCCCGTTGTCACTCTTCACCAGACCGCCCCCGCCGAACCGCTGCACAGCCAGTTGATGCAACTGGTGGTCGACAATTTCAGCGACCTCAGTGCCACCGCGCTGCCGCCGAGCAACCCGCTCTACAACCTCTACCAATACGCCCTGGGCTTCGAGGTGCACCTGTATCTCCAGGCCCTGGGCGGCACGCGCCTGCCGGTCGGCCTGGTGCTGGCCTGCGAGGAAGAACAATTGGCCGGGTTCGTCCTGTACCTGCCGATCGACGCCGAGGAAGGCGCCTGCGCCGTCGCCTACATGGCGGTGCGCCAGGACCTGCGCCGGCGCGGGATCGCCCGAGCCATGCTCGCGGAGGTACGCCAGCGCCATCCGCGCATGGAACTGGCCTGCGGCAAGGGCAAGGTGGCGTGCTTCGAGGCACTTGGCTTCGAGGTGGTCGGCGCGCGCGGGCCGCAGGTGCTCATGGCGACCGACGCGCCGGCCGGAGATGCCGAGCTGGCGGTGCTGGATGTGGCGCCGATCTTCCGCACCGTGGAAATCCAGCAGATTCACAGTTACCTGCTCAAGCAGCATGGGCGCAAGGCGATGGTCGAGGCGGAGAAGAAGCGCGACCGCCACCTGGACGAACTGACCCGGCACGCGGCGGCGTTTGCCTGGGAGCGGATCCAACGGTGGCAAATACGACCGATGCGGATTGTGCAGGAACGTCGGTCCTGACCCGAGACGGGCCCTTGTGGGGTTCACCCGCGATTACGATGGTGGCCGCACCGCCGCAATCGCTGGCATGCCAGCTCCCACAGTGACCATGTCGAACACAAAATCCCCGGTTGGCCGAGAAACCTGTGGGAGCTGGCTTGCCAGCGATAGCCATAGTGACCACACCAGCGCAATCGCGGGTAAACCCACACACACACAGGGTACGCGTCGTGCTTTGGAGCTGTTATTGGTGCGACAGCGCAGCCCTGAACGCATAAAACCGCAGAACAGGGCCGCACGCTGGTCCGTCGCAGGGAACCTGAACCCCCTGATTCCGGACAAAGACGACAGGCACGGACCATTCTGGCTACCATGCACCCCGCTTGTTGAGCATTTTTACCCCCAATCCATCGGGGCGGCGGTCGGGCCATCAGCGCGGACCCGCCGGTTTTTCATGTACCAGGGAGATCCAGATGCGCGTCCGTTCCTCCATGCTCCGCCTTGCCCTGCTCTGCCTCGGCCCCCTGCTCGCCAGCCAGGTCCAGGCTTCGGAAGAGACGCAACTGATCGACTCGATCAACGCCTACCGCAACCAGTCCCAGGCCTGCGCCAACCAGGCGTCTCTGGAGCTGCCGCCGCTGGCCAGTGACCCGCGCCTGGTACTGTCGGCCACCAGCATGGGCGACCTGCAGCAACAACTGGCCCGGGTCGCCTATCCCATGGTCAATGTCCAGGCCATCAGCCTGTCCGGCCCGCGCGATGCCGCCGCTGCCATGCAGGCGATCCGCGAAAGCTTCTGCCAGGTGGTGCTGGACCCGCAGTTCGTCGATATCGGCGTCAGCCGCGAGGGCCGCGAATGGCGCATCGTGGTCGCCCGCCCGCTGCTCAGCGCACGCCTGGGCGACTGGCAGAGCGAGGGGCGTAACCTGCTCGAAGCGGTCAATGCCGCCCGCGCCCAGCCGCGCCAGTGCGGCACCCAGGCAATGGCTGCGACCACCCCGCTGGGCTGGAACGATACCCTGGCTGGAGCGGCCCAGGGCCACAGCCGGGCCATGGCCAACCAGAACTTCTTCGACCATATCGATCGCGAAGGCCGCACGCCGGGGGACCGCGCCGAACTGGCCGGCTACAGCGGCCAGCGCATCGCCGAGAACATCGCCGCCGGCCTCGACAGCCCGCGCAAGGTGGTCGACGGCTGGCTGGCCAGCCCCGGGCACTGCGTCAACCTGATGAATCCGCAGTTGCGCGAACTAGGGGCAGCCTACGCCACCGATCCGAAAAGCGATGCAGGGATCTACTGGACGGCGCTCTTCGGGACGCCTTGAGGCTTGGCTCACGGCGCCACCTGGTATTTTTGTCAGTTAACGAAACGCTCGAACCAAGGCACGATTGCTCCATGCACAGGGACATGGAGCACAGGTCATGCAGGATCAGGCATCGGCAATCGCTACCCCGGCACTGCCCAAGGGCGGCGGTGCGATCCAGAGCATCGGCGGCGGCTGGGGCGGTGTCGGCACCAGCGGTGCGGCGTCGTTCGACATCCCCTTGCCCATTTCCCCTGGCCGCGGCTATGCCCCGCCGCTGACCCTCAACTACCGCAGCACGGTGAGCAACGGCCTGTTCGGCATGGGCTGGAGCCTGTCCCTCGGTTGCGTGGCGCGACGTACCAACAAGGGCGTGCCGCGCTATACCGACGACGACGTTATCCTCGGTCCGGACGGGGTGGTCTGGCTGCCCGAACGCGACGGCAGCGGTGATCTCTTGTTCAGCGAGGTCGATGAATACCGCGGCCTGGCGCTGGACCGCCGTTACCAGGTAATCCGTCACTTCCCCCGCATAGAAGGCGCCTTCGAGCGCATCGAGCACTGGCGTGCCGAAGTCGGCGACCCGGGTTTCTGGCTGATCCACGGCAGCGATGGCAGCCTGCACTTCTATGGGCGCAACCCCTCCTCGCGCAGCACCGACCCGGACAACCCGAAGCGGGTTGGCGAGTGGCTGCTGGAAGAGAGCATGAACGCCCATGGCGAGCACATCCTCTACCAGTACAAGGGCGAGGACCTGGACGGTCTCGACCCGGACCATCCCCGCGATTTCCGCGCCCAGTGCTACCTGAACCGGGTCTGCTACGGCAATGTCAACGCCCATCCCTGGCTGTACCTGTGGCAGCCGGACAGCATCGACGAGGTGCAATGGCACTTCGAGGTGCTGCTGGACTACGGCGAGCGCACCACTGCCCTGGAGGAAAAGCCCGGCTACGAAGAAGCACGGGCCTGGCCAGTGCGCAGCGACCCGCACAGTTCCTTCGCCTACGGTTTCGAGCTGGGCAACCTGCGCCTGTGCCGTCAGGTCCTGATGTTCCATCGCTTCGAGGCCGAGCTGGGGCCGGAGCCGGTGCTGGTCCGGCGTTTGCTGCTGGAGTACTAGGCCTGCGAGCTGTCGTATAACCAATTGATCGGCGCCCACAGCCAGGCTTGGTCGGCCAGCGGCCAGGCCAGCAGCCTGCCGCCCCTGAGCTTCGCCTACGCGCCGTTCCATCCCGAAGCGCCTTGCGTGTTCAGCGAGTTTCCCGCCCTGCCCGGCCTCAACGACGGCCGCGACTACCAGTTGGTGGATCTCTACGGCGAAGGCCTGCCCGGCGTTCTGCTGCGCAACGACCAGGGCTGGTACTACCGCGAGCCGCTGCGCGATGACGGCGAGCGCGACGAAACATCGCCGAATGACAAGGTGCGCTACGGCGAGTGGGCGCTGCTGCCGCGCATTCCCCTGGCCGACAGCCGCAGCCCGATGCGTCAGGCGCTGCAGGACCTGACCGGCGACGGCCGCCTGGAATGGAGCATCAGTGCCCCGGGCCTCAACGGTTTCTTCACCCTCGACCAGGATCGCAACTGGTCGTCCTTCGTGCCCTATGCCGCCGTGGCAACGGAGCTGCTCCACCCCATGGCTCAACTGGCCGACTTCAGCGGCGCCGGCCTGCTCGACCTGGCCCTGATCGGCCCGCGCAGCGTGCGCCTGTATGCCAACCGTCGCGAACTGGGGCACGCCAGGCCGGTGGAAGTACCCCACGACATCGCCGGCGATAACCTGCCGGTGCTCGGCGATGACCGCGCCGAACTGGTGGCCTTCAGCGACATCCTCGGCAGCGGCCAGCAGCACCTGGTGCGTATCCGCCACGACGAGATCCGCTGCTGGCCGAACCTCGGCCACGGCCGCTTCGGCAAGGGCTTCCGCTTCGCCAGCCTGCCTTTCGAACACGCGACCTTCGATGCCGGGCGGGTGCGCCTGGCCGACCTCGACGGTTCCGGCGCCAGCGATCTGCTTTATCTGGAGAGCGACGGCGTGCGCCTGTTCATGAACCGCAGCGGCTTCGGCCTGCACGCCCCGGTGCTGCAGCCCTGGCCGCAGGGCGTGCGCTACGACCGGCTGTGCCAGGTCAGCGCCGCCGACCTGCAAGGCCTGGGCTGTGCCAGCCTGGTACTGACTGTGCCGCATATGCAGCCACGCCACTGGCGCATGGATTTCACCGCGCACAAGCCCTACCTGCTCAACCGTACCGACAACAACATGGGCGCGGTGGGCAGTGTCGAGTACCGCAGTTCCGGCCAGGAGTGGCTGGACGAGAAGGAGGAACTGCGCCTCGCCGGCAAGCCTGCGGTCAGCCACCTGCCCATGACCCTGCACGTGGTCACCCGGCAGACCCAGCTCGACGAGATCACCGGCAACCTGCTGGTGCAGCGCATGCAGTACCGCCGCGGCCATTACGACCGCCACGAACGCGAGCTGCGCGGCTTCGGCCTGCTCCTGCAGACCGACAGCGAAAGCGCCCGGGGCGACGAGGACATCCACTTCACCGCGCCGATCCTCAGCAAGACCTGGTTCCATACCGGCCAATTCCCGGCGCCGCCCCGCGATGATTTCTACCGGGACGCCGAAGCCGCCGAACTCGGCCCCGACCTGCTCGCCCTGTTTCACAACGGTAGCGATCAGATCGTCGCCAGCCCGGACGAGGCCCGGCAGCGGGCCATGGCACATGCCCTCAGCGGTTCGCCGATCCGCAGCGAACGCTACGGCCTGGACGACAGCCCGCAAGCGGCTGTGCCCTATTCGGTGGAGCAGCACCGCTACCTGCTGCGCGAATTGGCGTCCGCCGGGCCCCACCAGCCCTACGCGCGCATGCTGCCGCTGGCGCTGGAAAGCATCAGCCTCGACTATGAGCGCCAGGCCGACGACCCGCGCTGCCAGCACAACATCAGCCTGGCCCACGACGCGTTCGCCCAGCCGACCCACGCCGTGGTCATCCATTGTGCGCGGCGCCGCCATGTCAGCGACCCGCCGCCTTTCGACACCGAGCATGAACAGACCTGGTGGCGCGACGCACACGACGAGGCGCAGTACAACCACTACCTCAACGAAACCCGCAGCCAGACCATCCACCTCACCGATGCCCAGGGCTGGCGCCTCGGCCTGCCCTGGCGCCAGCGCAACAACGTGGTGATGCTGGCGCGCACGGCATTGCCATTCCGGCAGATCAGCTACGAACACCTGGCCGGCCCGGAAAGCCCGCTGGGCGAGCACGCCGAGCGTGTCCTCGCCGGGCAGACCGTGCAACGCTACCAGGCTGCCGACACGACGGCCCGCGAAGACCTGCCGGATGGCCAGGCCAGTTTCGAGGCCCTGCCCGGCTACCTGGAGAGCGCCGAACTGAATGAACAGGCGATGCAGGCCTACGACCGGGTGATGAGCCGCGACGAATTGCGCGACAAGCTGGTCGCGCTCAACTACGAACCCATGCCGGCGTTCCTGCCGGACCAGCCGGAGCTGGAGCTGTGGGCAATCCGCCAGGGTTTCACCACCTACGGCCCGGCCAGCACCTTCCACCGTACCCTGGCCTTCCGAGAAACCCGCAGCCACGGCGTCACCGAAGTTGCCTACGACCCCTATCACTGTCAGGTCAGTTGCATCACCTTGCCCGACGGCTGCCGGACCCTGGCGGTCTTCGACTATCACTGCCTGCAACCCCTGCACATCACCGACCCCAACGACAACATCCAGGAAGCCCTGTACGACGGTTTCGGCCGGGTCCTGGCGAGCAGTTTCCATGGCACCGAAAACGGCGAGCCGGCGGGCTTCGCGCCCTTGAGCGAGTACCGCCGCGACAGTGAGGACCTCGCCGGCGCAATCGACGACCCGCACGCGGCACTGCAGAACGCCGCCAGCGCCTGCTACTACGACGCCTTCAGTTGGATGCAGCCGGTCGAAACCCGCCAACCGGTGCAAAGCGCAGTGCTGCTGGCCGACCGTTACCCCGGTGATCCGGAGTTGCAGATCCGCATCAGCCTGAGCAGCAGCGACGGCTTCGGCCGGGCGTTGCAGAGCAAGCAGAAGGTCGAGCCGGGCCTGGCCTACGCGGTGGACGACAACGGTGAGCTGCGCCTGGAGGACGGTCAACCGGTGCAGGTGGACGCCGCCGAGCGCTGGCGCGTCAGCGAACGCGTCGAATACAACAACAAGGGCCTGCCGGTACGGGTCTATCGCCCTTACTTCGCCGAGCGCTGGCGCTACATCAACGACGTCTCGTTCAGACAGTTCGGCTACAACGACCAGCAGTTCTACGACCCGCTGGGGCGGGAAATCCGCGTGCTGACCGCCAAGGGCTACCTGCGCCGGCAACGGTACCTGCCGTGGTACAGCATCAGCGAGGACGAGAACGACACCTGGGAAGAAATGCAGGGCAAAGGATGAAACGCGCCGCAATGATTGTGGGAGCTTGTCATGCATAAAACCCGTGGCTGGCCGAGAACCCTGTGGGAGCTGGCTTGCCAGCGATAGCGGTAGTGGTCTCGCCATCGCAATCGCGGCGCTGCGGCGATCCGGTAAACCCGCTCACAAGGCCCATGTCGCATCGCAGACCTGCGTAAACGCGCAGCCAGGAGCACAGAAAGTGCCCGAAACCCGCTCGCTCCACAGCCAAACCCCGAGCCTGGTCGCGTACGACCCGCGCAATCTCGTCGTGCGCCAGGTGGCCTACCATCGCGCCGCACCTGCGGACCCGGCGCAACGCCGGATCACCTTCACCCGCCTCGCCGCGAACGGGCAATGGCAGCGGCAATGGGACCCGCGCCTGTTCGAGAAGGACAGCGCCCAGCCCAGCCAGCAGACCCTGGCGTCGCTCTCGGGCAGGACGCTGTCGAGCGAAAGCCGCGACGCCGGCTGGACGCTGTCGCTGCCAGGCGAAGCAGGCGAAGCAGGTGAAACCAGCGAAACCTGGGATGCCCGGGCAATCACTGGCAAACCGACTACGACGAACTGCTGCGCCCGGTGCTGATTCACGAGACTGCCGCCGGCCAGCCCGGACGCGTGGCCGAACGCTTCACCTGGTCCACCGTTGCCGGCAGCAACCGCCGTGGTCGTCTGGTGCGTCACGACGACGAGGCCGGTACCCGCCTGATCAAGGGCTACAGCCTCACCGGCTTGGAGCAGGAGGAAACCCGCTATCTGCTACCGACCCTGGACTTGCCGGACTGGCCTGCGGAGCTCGACCCTGACTCCGCGGCCAACAGCACATTGCGCCACAGCCCGCAGGGCGAGGTGCTGGAACGCACCGACGCCCTCGGCAACCGCGAACGCTCCCGCTTAAACCTCAGCGGCGAACTGGCCGCTTCGAGCTTGATACTGGCAGACGGCACAGAGTGCCTGCTGCTCACCGATACCCGCTACAACGCCTTCGGCCAGATCGAGTCCCAGACCGCCGGCAACGGCGTGATCAGCCACGCCGAGTACGATCCCGCCGACGGCCGCCTCACGCGCCTGAGCAGCCATCGCCCGGGACGCTCGAAACTTCAGGACCTGCATTACGCCTACGACCCGGTCGGCAACGTCATCCGCATCGAAGACCACAGCCAGCCGGTCAGGCACTTCGCCAACCAGCGCATCGACCCCGTCAGCACCTTCGCGTACGACTCGCTGTACCAGCTGACCGAAGCCACCGGTCGCGAAGCCGCCGGCGCCACGATAGGCCCGGCCCTGCCCGACCTTACCCCGGACCCGGGCGACACCAGTCGTCTGCTCAACTACCGCCAGCGCTATGAATACGACGCCAGCGGCAACCTGCTGTCGCTGCAGCATATCGGGCAGCAGTCCTACACCCGGATCATGAATGTCGCCGAGGACAGCAACCACGCCGTACCCGAGCCCGGCGACCCGCTGACCAGCTTCGATGCCAATGGCAACCTGCACCGCTTGAGCCCGGGCCAACCGCTGGACTGGAACGCCCGCAACCAGTTGCACAGTACCCGCCAGGTGACTCGCGACGAGGGCGAATCCGATGAAGAGCATTACCGCTATGGCGGCGATGGCCTGCGCGTGCGCAAGGTCGTTACCCGCCTGGTCTCGGGGCGTATGCAATCCAGCGAAGTCCGCTATCTACCCGGCCTTGAGCTGCATACCCGGCAAGGCGAGTCCTTCGCCGTGATCACCACCCAGGCCGGCCGCTGCACCGTGCGCTGCCTGGTCTGGAGCGAAGGCCAGCCCGGGGCATCGCCAATCCGCAACTGCGCTACAGCCTTGATGACCTGCACGACAGCAGCGGGCTGGAGCTGGATGATGCGGCGAATATCATCAGCCACGAAGGTTACTACCCCTTCGGCGGGACCGCCTGGTGGGCGGCGAACTCGGCGATCGAAGCCAGTTACAAGACTCGCCGTTATTCGGGCCAGGAACGCGACGGCACCGGACTTTACTACTACGGCCTGCGCTACTACGCCCCGTGGCTGATGCGCTGGGTCAATCCGGATCCGGCGGGGGATATCGACGGGCTCAATCGCTATCGGTTCGGGCGTAATAATCCGGCCACCCTCAAGGACTCACTGGGGCTCAATCCACAGGACCAGACCTACCAAATCAAGAAGTTCAGTAAAGAGCCCAAGGAGCGAGGCTCGGAACGCATGACAGCCGGCATGCTCGCCGCAGGCGTTTCGCTGCGGCGTAACCTCGATGCCGTCGCGGAGTTTGCTTACAACGCGGGTTGGTCACTGCGCGAATACCTTCACTTGGGCGCCTCCAACCAGGCTGGGGACGTCAAGGCCAGCGACTACGAAGCCATGATCGTTGGCAATCATATGCGGACGCTTCTTGGCAAGGCTCCAGTGCACCGGGACCGGGCAATGCACTCCCTCGCGGCAGGTACCGGACTTTGCGATGAATACAGCGTGGTTGGGGCGATGCTCATGTCTTCATCTCCCGACTGGCCGAATGTGCCCGTCTACCGGGTAAAGCAAGAATTGCATGTCTCCTCGATTCTGGGTGACCCGCGAATAACCGATCCCTTAGTGGTCGACGGCTGGGTCGCCGTGCCAGTGGTCCATACCTGGTCTCAAAGCTATAACTCCCTGGGGAGCTGCCAACTGACGGAATTCACACCCAGGATGCCCGGCGACCCGACGCACGCTATCAGTTACCAGCAAGTCGAGGCGCTGCGAGATGAGCACTATACGGATGTACACCGGGATGACGATGACGTACTGGACACTAGATTCATCAACTTGGTCTACAACCAGAGCATGTGGCTGCTGGCAACAGTGATGCTGCACCCGCAAAGCGTGTACTTCCAGGTCGATAGTCAGGACTTTAACGCGGCGGCCGTTCCGGCTTCCATGTACGAGGCGGCGTACGAGTCGTTGTCGCACGGCGCACGTCTGCGCAATCAGTCAAGATTTATGAATGCCTTTAGAAGGTTCTAGCAGATGCCCCAGAGCAACTCGTTGCACAGGCATACACCGAACCTGAGCGTCGTCGAGGGACGTTATCTACCACTACGCCAGGTCGGATACCACCGGGTCGAAGCGCAGCAGCCGATCGAGAGCCGGATTCAACTAACCCATGTCGATGCCAGCGGACAATGGCATGGCCGATGGGATGCAAGATTGTTTCAACGCCTGGAGCAGGACAAGAATACACCTTGCAATCAGCAAGCGCTGGCTTCGCTTTCCGGAAGGACAGTACTGAACAAAAGCCAGGACGCCGGCTGGCAACTGGCGCTGCACGGTGAAGCCGGGCAAACCGTAGAGAGCTGGGATACCCGGGGCAATCATTGGCAGACCGAACATGACGAGCTGCTTCGCCCCCTGCTGATCCGGGAAAATGGAGCGCGTGTTGCCGAGCGTTTCACCTACTCCGGCACCTCCGACCTCAACCAGCGCGGCCGGCTGGTCCGCCATGACGACGATGCCGGCAGCCGCCTGATAGACCACTACAGCCTGACCGGCCAGGCACAAAGCGAAACCCGGCTTTTCCTTGCTTCGCCGGACCTTCCCGACTGGCCCGACGCCCCGCTCGAACCCGGCAATGGCGCGAGCACCCGCTTCAGTTACAGCCCGCTCGGCGAGCTGCTGGAACGCACCGACGCCCTCGGCAACCGCGAACGCTCCCGCTTAAACCTCAGCGGCGAACTGGCCGCTTCGAGCTTGATACTGGCAGACGGCACAGAGTGCCTGCTGCTCACCGATACGCGCTATAACGCCTTCGGCCAGATCGAGTCCCAGACCGCCGGCAACGGCGTGATCAGCCACGCCGAGTACGATCCCGCCGACGGCCGCCTCACGCGCCTGAGCAGCCATCGCCCAGGACGCTCGAAACTTCAGGACCTGCATTACGCCTACGACCCGGTCGGCAACGTCATCCGCATCGAAGACCACAGCCAGCCGGTCAGGCACTTCGCCAACCAGCGCATCGACCCCGTCAGCACCTTCGCGTACGACTCGCTGTACCAGCTGACCGAAGCCACCGGTCGCGAAGCCGCCGGCGCCACGATAGGCCCGGCCCTGCCCGACCTTACCCCGGACCCGGGCGACACCAGTCGTCTGCTCAACTACCGCCAGCGCTATGAATACGACGCCAGCGGCAACCTGCTGTCGCTGCAGCATATCGGGCAGCAGTCCTACACCCGGATCATGAATGTCGCCGAGGACAGCAACCACGCCGTACCCGAGCCCGGCGACCCGCTGACCAGCTTCGATGCCAATGGCAACCTGCACCGCTTGAGCCCGGGCCAACCGCTGGACTGGAACGCCCGCAACCAGTTGCACAGTACCCGCCAGGTGACTCGCGACGAGGGCGAATCCGATGAAGAGCATTACCGCTATGGCGGCGATGGCCTGCGCGTGCGCAAGGTCGTTACCCGCCTGGTCTCGGGGCGTATGCAATCCAGCGAAGTCCGCTATCTACCCGGCCTTGAGCTGCATACCCGGCAAGGCGAGTCCTTCGCCGTGATCACCACCCAGGCCGGCCGCTGCACCGTGCGCTGCCTGGTCTGGAGCGAAGGCCAGCCTGGGGGCATCGCCAATCCGCAACTGCGCTACAGTCTTGACGATCTGCTGGGCAGCAGCGCATTGGAACTGGATGGCGAGGCAAGCATCACAAGCCACGAAGGGTACTACCCCTTCGGTGGTACGGCGTGGTGGGCAGCGCATTCCGCTGTCGAGGCCAGTTACAAAACCCGCCGGTATTCCGGCAAGGAACGCGACAGCAGCGGCCTTTACGACTACGGCCACCGTTACTACGCACCCTGGCTTGCGCGCTGGATCAATCCGGATCCGGCGGGAGATATCGATGGTGCCAATCGCTTTGCGTTCGTGCGCAACAATCCTTTGACCTTGAAAGACCCCAAGGGCCTGATGAACACCTCGGCACAGGAGACTCACCAGGACCGCGCAAGACAGGAAGCCGCGGAGCGTCGCCGCCGATATGTCGCTGACCCGCGAAACTTCTCCCATGAGTTTTCCGAGGATCCCGCGCATCCCAACATCATGGTGTCGATCCACGTGCCGGAGGGTGCCGACCTGAGCGATATCGACACCTTCAAGAACAAATACAAGCCACACAAATGGACGTTCATGGACAACAAGAAGCCCAGTCAGACCCGGGAGTTCTATGCCAGCGACGTCGCCTGGGTCCAGTACGAGAAAGTGTCCAAGGCAAGGGGTTTCGCCGGAGTGCGGCCGTCCCTGGTAAAGCGCAAGACCATAACCAACCCGACCACCCTGAACCTTATGACAGGGCTCGAAAACGGTTCGGCGACGATGATGAAGACCTTTTTCGAAGACACCCCGAACGGCAAGAGCACCTGGCAGATCCTGCAGGATGCTCAATTGCGCGCCACTGGTGTCAGGTTCAAGCCGGGAAAGACAATCGAGCACAGGGACGGCGGCATCCTCTTGTCGATCGATGTCCTCGTAAGCGTGGAACCGCAAGGCGCCGGAGTCGAAATGCCCTCACCGAGCAGCCGTTCCCCGAGAGGATCGTTAGCGACCGACGCTCGCTGGGAGACCCTGGAGGAAACGAACTGGGAAGACATGCCTGAAGGCACGGAGCTGATCATCGATGGTCAACCGGTCACCTACCTGTGAAAAGCCCGGTGCGGGCCAGGCCGTCGAGACCTGGGGCACCGGGCGGGATAATTGGCAGAGAGACCCTATATCGTGTCGTGTGTGGTCGCCGCGCCTACCCTGCTGGGCGCGCGGCTGCTGTACTCAACCGTCCAGCAACCCCTCCACATGCCCGGCAAAGTCCGGCCCGCCATCCAGCGCCGTATAGCGCACCTGCACGATGATGTCGGTCAGGCTTTCGAGCATGTCGATTTGCTCGCCATGCCGCGGGAAGCGCAGCTCCCAGTGCGACAAGGCACCGGTGCCCTCGAACGGCAGGTAGCGGTCGTCGTTGAAGTCGAGCTGGAACACGCCATGGTCGTCGATGCCCCGTGACAGGCAGATGCTCTGGCTGGCCCGCGGGTTGTAGAGAATATTGGCTGGAGAGCTGTCCGGCTTGCCGTAGAGTTCGTTCATCGCCCGGTAATCGGCCTTGAGCACGGTGCGGCTGGAGACCTGGGTGAGCACTGCGCGTACCTCCTGGTATGGCCCGACCAGCGCCGGCAGCGATACCGAAACACTGACCAGCTGGCGCAAGTAATGCCCCGGGTAATCACCGTCGAACACCTTCGGCGCCAGCTCGAAGTTGACCACCCCTTCGTCGATCACGCCCTTCAGGGCCTCGTCCCAGGTCTGTTCGCTGCCCGATTGCTGGAACAGCTGCTTGAGCGACACCGTGCGCACCAGTTCCTGGCGTCGTTCGAAGCGCTTGAGCCAGGCCGCTTCCATTCGCAGCAGTTGCAGGCGCAGGGCCTCGCCGGCGGTCAGGCCGAAGTGGTTGTCGAACCAGACGTTCGGCTGGATGAAGCGGGTCTGGTAGTCGCCCATCTCGTAATGCCAGCTGGCCTCGCCGTTCAGGCACAGGGCGACGACCGCGTCGTAGGCCTGGTAGTAGAAGGTCGACATCTGGCTGAGCAGCCACTGGTAGAGCCCGGCATTGGTGCTGCGGGACTTGAGGAAGCGGTAGTAGTCCTGGGCCTGCTGCTCGGCCTTGCCAGCCTGGGCGATCTGCACCTTGACCATCTCGATGGCGCTGCGCTGGGCGGCGATCTGTTCGTCGATGGCCTCCAGTTCGGCGGCGGCCTGGTCACGTTGCAACTCCCATTCCTCGCGGCGTCGACGGTATTGCTCGTTGGTGCTCAGGCGATCGGCAATTATGCGATCGGCCGCCGCCTTCAAATTGAGGGTATACGGATTTAATGGTTGATGGGGCACCTTTACCCCACCAACCTGATACCATTATCAGATGGTTGATAGATCGACTCCGTAGTTGAGTTCCTCTGCGAAGTCCGGCAGTCCGTAACCGATGGTTTTCTTGTAGAAAGGAGAGACCTTCGCAGTCGGTGCCTTCTTCTTGTGCTTCGTGGTGTAGAGCATTCGTGCCCGCATCACCTCGAAGGAGTAACCGCGCCCTTCACGGTTCTTGTCCTTGGCCAGTCGGTTGATGGACTCCGTGTAAGCGTTGGTGACGGGCATGTCCGTCTCGAAGTAGGTCATGGTCTCTTCGCGCCAGTTTCCCACTGCCCTGACCAGATCGCTCCAGACTTCCTTTTGGCCCTTCGGGATGGTGGCTATCCACTCGTCCAGGGCGGCTTCTGCCTGGAGCCGTGTGGTGGCGTCCCAGATGCCGTAGAAGCGCTCCTTGTGCTCGTAGGCGGCCAGCAGTTGCGGGAACGCGCCTGTCCAGGTCTCCATGATGAGGCGCTCCCGGTCTGAGACTTCGTGAGCGCGTTTCAGCAGGATTTTCCGGTCTCCCTTGAGAGTCCGGCTCTGGGACGGTTTCAGCTCCTTTCTGAGGCCCTTGCGCACTCTCTCTAGGGCATCGTTGGCCATGCGCACCACATGGAACTTATCGACCACGATACGGGCCTGGGGCAGCACAGCCTTGACCGCTGCCCGGTAGGGGTTCCACATGTCCATGCTGACGATCTCGACCTTCTGCCGGTCTTTCAGCTTCATCAGGTAGTTGGTCACCACGTCCTGGCGGCGGGTGGCCAGCAGGTCGAGCAGGGTTCGCTCCTCAATGTTGGTCAGAATGCAGCGGTAGCGCTTGTTCAGGTATAGCTCGTCAATGCCCAGGATGCGGGGCGTCTCGAAGCGGTGCCAGCGCCCCAGGAACTCGGCGCGGGCGTTGAAGATGTCGCGCACCGTCTTCTCGTCCAGGCCGGTCTGTGCCGCCACAAAGGTGTAGGGGTGGTTGAAGGATTCCTTCTCCACGTACTCATGCAGCCGCAGTGTCATACGGAATCCGTCCACCATCTCCGGTAGCTGGGGCCTGAATGTTGTCTTGCAGGCCCGGCAGGTGTATCGGCGGCGGACCACCCAGAGAGTGACCCGCTTGCCGTGGATGGGCAGATCACGATAGGGAACGTCACGCTTGCCGAACCGCACGAACTCACCCTGCACGCCGCACCCCTCGCAGGCTACTGGTGTAGGTGCTTCAAGCCGAAAATGTATGTCTTCATTCTGCTCATCAGAATCCACCAACTGGTACCCAGGAAGGCTTAACGAATTAATCATCTCCCGCCTTGATCAGAAAAACAGGTAGGTGGCGTAACCGGCAATCATCGCCATAGCAAAAATGACTGCTAAAAACGCCGCTAAAAGCTTCAGCGTGAACAAAGAGCGCAACAGAATGAGCTCAGTCAGGCTGGCTCCGGCACTGCCGATGATCAACGCTAGCACCGTCCCGGCACCCACGCCTTTGGCCATCAGAGCCGCTGCCAGAGGTATGACGGCTTCAGCGCGAATATACAACGGCACGCCGATGACAGCGGCAACTGGAATGGCAAAGGGATTATCTGGGCCTGCATACTGCTCCAATAAGTCAGTGGGCATGAAACCATAGATCACGCTGCCAATCGCAATACCGATGAGCAGGTAAGGCAACACATCGATAAAGTCCGACCAAGCTTCCCGCCACACACCACTGTACTTCCCTTCTTTCTTAACCGTGACAGTGGGTTGACTGTCACAGCATTCGCTAGACGTAGAGACTGTTGTCTTCCTATCAGCCCCGCAAGAAGCCGTCTTCGGAGTGGTGTCGCAGCTGTTGGTGCCGCAACTCGATGCGGTCGATGTAGCACTGCACGGGCTTGCTGATGAACTACATCCACTGCTCTCTTGTGTCGCCGTCCGGCGCACATAACGCTCGAAGCCAAGCGTGTGAAGCAGCCATCCGGCACCTACCGCGACCACCAAAGCGGCGAGCACATAGATAGCAGTAAGTGTCCATCCAAACGTGGCAACCAGCAGGCCGACGACGATAGGATTCAGCAACGGAGATGAGAAAAGAAACACCATCATCGGCCCAAAACCGGCCCGTGCCCGAATCAACCCTTTCAACATGGGGATAGTCGAGCAACTACAGAAGGGCGTTATAGCTCCTAAACCAGCAGCAAGAAAATAGCCTCGCTTCCCACTGGAAGTCAGTAACGCTTCCACCTTGGATGGTGGGATGTGACGTTGAAGAACTCCGACCAGCAAGCTAATGCCAATGAATAAAACCGATAGCTCGATAGCGAGAAAGGCGAACATGCCTAGAGCGTCTTGGAGTTGAGATGACATTCAATATTACTCCTATATTTCTAGTATTGTCGAAATGATGTACGCAGCCTACTTGCGTTTATCCGACCTGTCAACTATAATTCTAGAAACATCGAATTATTGGGGCGTGCTATGGATCACGAAAAGGTTGCAGCCAGCTTAGCTGAGCTAGGGAATAGTCACCGACTGTCCGTGTTCCGCTTTCTGGTCAAAGCTGGCCATGATGGGGCTTCGGTCGGAGATATCCAGAAGGGGCTGGGTATTCCTGCTTCGACGCTATCACATCACCTTGCGCGCATGGCCAAGGTAGGGCTGATCCGGCAGGAGAAACATAGCCGCACGATTGTCTGTATACCCGAGTATGGGCACCTAGAGAATTTGATCGGTTTCTTACAAGAGGAATGTTGTGCAGGTGTCCGGATTGCGCATGAACCAGAACCGCTTTGACGCTTGCCCAGCTCTCGCTGTCCTCCCTAGTCAGCATCGCTATGAAGACTCAGGCGAAGGTGGAAACAGAAAATTGGCAGTAGAGTAGGCTGAAGAGGATCAATCAGATAATCCGCTGAGAAAGATTTTCTTCTTTACATCTTTGGCATTTTATCAACCAGAAATTCCGGATACCCCAAATTGAATACCCGGCAGTCGCCAATAGTGCAGACCCCAAGCGGATGGGCCCTCCGCCGAACGCAGTGACAACAACGGAGCCCATCTGCAAAGCGCCCGCCGCGGTTTCGAAGCCCTGGCCGATGGCAGTGGTCACAGCAGCAGAGGTCTGAAGGGCCAGCGAGTCACGTTCGGCGAGTGACGTGTTCTCGGCGACCAGGCGACCATAATGCCCGCGCCGCTGCTCAATCACCCGCCGACTCGACTCCAGCGCCAGCAAGGTCGCATCGGCCTGCTCCAGCGCGACTTCCTGCAACTGGATGGCGAACTGCGACAGCTCCAGGACGTGGGTCTGCTGCAGCTCTTCCTGCTCGGCGCGGTCCTTCATTTCGCGGTACATGCGCACTTGCTCGCCGAAGCGGCTCAGCGTCTCCACTGCCATCTGCAGGCGCGGCAACAGTGCCCTGAAACGGAACGCCAGCACCGGCGCCATGCTGCCGACGCTACGCTGCACCAGGCCACTGCCGCTGCTCTGCGCACGCAACAGGTCCAACGGGTCGAGCAGCTTCGCGTACAACGGCAACATCAGTTGCTTGCCGTCGATGGTCAGGTTGTTGCGCAGGTTGCGGATGCGGCTTTCCAGCTGGTCCCACAGGTCGAGCAACTGGGTGTTGACCGGCAGGCGGAAGCGCGGCGAGTCGAGCAGCTCCAGCCAGGGCGTGCTGTCAGGTGCGAGTTGCAGCGGCAGCCCTGCCGGCAGTTGCGCCTCGATCGTAGCGAAGAGGCTTTCGTCGGGTGTCGCCGCCTCCTCCAGGGTCGCCGGTTCCCAGCGCCCGATCATGCGATTGTCCGGACGCGGGCCGAGCAGGCTCAGGGCACGGGTGTAGATAAGCTTGGCCTCGTTCAGCGAATCGCGGGTCAAGCGGCGGTAAAGCAGGTCGCCATAGCCAAGCAGGTTCTGTACGTAGAACGCGAAAATACCCTTGCGGTAATGCACCGGTTTCGAATAGCAGATGGCATCCGGGTCGGCGATGCCGTCGATCTCGTACTCGCCACGGCCCGGCTCGTCCAGCGGGCGCACGCCCCAGTAGAACGGGCTGGGGGGATTGGTCGGCTTGATCCGCGCTTGCGGGTTGAAGATGTAGTGCAGCCATTGTTCGGCGCCCTGGAAATCCATTTCATTATGCAGGCGCCAGGCGATGGCATGGGGGATATGGAAGAACAGCTCCCAGAAGTAGCGGCCGTTGGCGCCGTGGAAGTCCATATCCTCCCTCTCTGTGCTGCCCGGTAGTTTCGGCTCTTCGATGTGCTGGGTGTCCCAACTGATCAGGGCATCCACCGACACCATCACACGGGCTACCAGTTCCTTGGCGAACAGGGTATTCAAGCGGACGTAGCGCAGGCCCTTGAGGCCGAGATTTCCCAGGTCGAGGAATTGTCCCCCCATATTCGAGGCCAGAACGGGCGCCTTGGGAATTGTCTCGGTAAGCGAGATTTCATACTGGTTGGTCGATCTGATATCCGCATCCGGGAATCCAAGTGCAATGGCCATGGGCAGTTTGTCCATATCCAGTGCGTAGGTCACCGCACCGGTCTGCACGGCACCGTTGAGCCTGACCACCCCAGACCAGGTGAGCACCTCTACGCCCGCCTGGTATCCCAACATCGAAAAGCTGGTCAATACCGGTTGCAGATAGCCCAGGCTTAGACTGGAATGGCCCTTGAGGTACAGCTTCGGCTCGGCAGTGCTCCCGCCAATGTGACACTCCAGACGCAAGGTCTTGTTGAACGGGCCGGGGAATGCATGCTCGCCATCGGGATCTTCGCGCAGTTGGAGTTGTATGGGCTTGTCAGAGACCATGGGATGCTGCAGCACCGTGGGCGGCTCGACGAAGTGGCGAATGCCGTGGGCTATCCGCTGATAATCGGTTGGTTGCTCGTTTTCAACGGGTTTCGGTGTGAATGTCCCTTGGAACAACACCCTGAAACGCATATTCAAAATGAGCCCTTCGAGCATCACGTCCTTGTTAAGAGCAAAACCGATGACGATCTTCTTGTCCTGCGGATCAGCCATGTTGACGAAGGCCATGAGGCGGCTGTCGGTCACGTTCCCCTCGAGTTGCAGGTCATAACTCATCGGTACCGACCAGGTTCCCTCCAGCGTGCGATACGCCAGCTTTATACGGTAGCGGAGCACCTCCTCCATCAGCCCTGGCACCTCGGCCCTCGCGGCAGGTATCGGCTTCTGCTCGACGCGCCGCTCGGCCCAGACGGCGTACAACCGGCCCTCGAGCACCAACGGGCGCATGAGCACCACCTCGTCGCCCTTGGGCACCTCCACCGGCATCCATTCGCTCCAGGCCGTGGGGCTCAGGTAGTCGTCACCCTCGGCCTGCGTCTCTCCGGGGTCGCCAAAACGAATCGCGGCCTTGCGCCAGAACCAGGCACGCGGCTCGACGTTCTGCCGACCGATGAAATAATAGTCGGCGTTGCGGAAGTCCAGGCCATCGATATAGCCGCTGCTCACCTCCAGATTGCTGATCGTCTCGAACTTGTCCAGGTAATGCTGCAGCGCCCGCTGCACCGAATCCTTGGAAATCCGGCTCTGGTCGGTATCCCCGATGAATTCGCGGAAGGCCGCGGTCTGCTTGAGGCGCAGTGGCGGTACCAGGTAGTTCTCCGGATAATCCCGAAGCATCTGGTTGGCGCCCCAGATCGAATACTCGCTCTTGGCCACCCGCCACTGCTCCTGCTCGCGCCCTTCGAGCATGCCCAGGTAGCCAGGCTCCATGCCGTTGAAGATGGCGTGGATATATTGCTGGATACTGGCCATGCCCATGGCGATACGACTGGTATCGACCTTGGCGCTGACCTGGTTGTCGATCAGCAGGAACTCGTACAGGTCCTGCTCAGTGACCAGACCGCGCCCGGCCTCCACCGGGTGTTGCGGGACGATCTGGCCGAGGTAGTAGGCGACCAGGGCGTCGCGCAGGTCTTCGGCGAGCGTGGCGAAGATGGGGTTCATGAGTCTTCTCCTGGGGACATTTCCTCGGTGACTTCCACCTGAGTTACGCCGGTCAACCACACATACCCACTAGTCCTCGGCTCCAGGTGGACCGTCATGATGCCCGGTAGTGCAGGTGGCCTCGTGAATGTGGGTGATATCGTGAACCCTTCAGGCGCAGGGGCCTGCGAGCGTAGAAGACCGTATCCCTTGCAAAGGTGATAGATCCTCCAAGAATCCAGGTGGGTAAACAACCGCCCTTCGCGGCGAGTAAAGCTGGTTGTTGCCCGGATGTCCTTGCCGTCTTCGGTCAACCTACCGGTCATCGCGGTTATCGCGATTTCCATGACCTTCATAGGCAATGCCCTGTAGTTTTCAGCCAGGCCGGCAGGGAATGAGGCCGTTGCCTGGAGACTCGAGTTGCGCGTATCGACCTCGATATGGGTCCGTCCCTGCGCATTGGTAAGTCCGCCACTATGAAAGTCGATGCCACTGATCGAGGTCCTGCCCGGCAACAGCAGCAACACACCTTCGATAGGACCTTCCGCATCACTCAGCTCAAGAGTGCACCGAGAAACACCGTCAGAATCGATGACATAATAATTGTCCACCGGGACCATCCCTGAGTCGTCCGACAGAATGCTCAGCGTGGCACCACTGATGATCCGTGTCGCCTCGTAGACATTCGTACCCGCGAAGTACACGCGCTTGTGCAAGTCACCGACCGCCTGAAATTCGAACGTCGAACCAATCACCCCAACCTCGCCCTGGAAAGAAGGTGCGTACAACCACATCCCCCCGTCCTCGTCAAAAACCAGGTCTGTTTCCTGTGGTTCTGCCGCTCCATTCAGGATGAGGCTCAACCGCCTCGCGCCTTGACGCAGATGCACTACATCCTGACCATTGCGCCGGTGAATGCGCCCGGACAGTCCAGCGTGATCAAGACCGTCGCGCACACCCCGGAAGAAATGCAACGCACTTTTCTCCAGATCCAACAGATAGCGCAGGCCAACCCAGATACTCAGGCTGGTCCCGAGGTTCGACGTAATGTGCAGGCGGATATGGTTGTTGGAAGGATCGCTGTTGGCCAGGAATGCCGCATTGGTGCAATCGATCTTCAACGTGACCTTGCCATCGGGGTCGCACTGGATCATCTCGCCGATGGGCGGGTCGAATACGATGCCCAGTTCGGCAGGATCGGCATAACTATCCAGGGTAAAGGTCAATCGCGCATCGTCATCACCGACGCCATCGACGCGCTCGGCAAACACCAGCAGGTCCGAGGACAATCCCGGGTCCACCGCAAATACCCACCTCGCTTCCTCGGCCAGGACGATACCCGGGCTGTCCGGCGCAGCTTGCGCGACCAACCGGGTATGCGGCACGACCACCCGTACCTTGAAGTCGAAGCTGTCATCGGCCCGCACCGATTTCACGGTGATGCTGTGCTCACCCAACTGTTCCTCGGTGAAGCGCATCTGGTAGGCCGCCACTCCAGCGGCCGTGGTCATTGTAGTCGCCAACAGTTCCTCACCAGCCCACCAGGTCACCGGTGAGCCGGCAACTGCCGGCTCCACCCGAACCCTGAAGCTGGCCGGCAGCGCCTGGTTGACCGAGAAGTACTGCTCGGCCGGCTCCATCTCGACCAGTGTGGGCAGTTCGTGGATCCGGGTCCGCTCGGAGGACAGAGGCTCCAGCCACTTTTCGTTGTATCTGGCAGTGACAGTCACTGTCACATGCCCCGGTTCGTCAGCCGTATATTCGATGCGGGCGATACCCTGGGCATCGGTAATGCTGCGGTCGGCGCTGAAGGTACCGACGTCGGCTTCCCACAGCACGGTTACGTTGCGTTGCGGGCTGCCATCGAGGTTGACCACCCGGGAGGTAACGGTGACCGACTGGGTTGCCGCCACCGGCCCGCTGAAACGCACGTATTGGAAGTACTGCTGTTCGAGGAAGGTAGCTGCGGCGTATGGGTGCTCTTCGCCATTGACCGGCAGCCTGGCGATCACCAGAGCCTCCCCGGAAGAGAGGCTGCGCAGGCGTGCCGTGGCAAAGCCGTCGGCATCGCCACGGGTCTGCGGTTGCTCGAAGGTACCCAGGTCGGTACTCCATTCCACCACCCGATCGCGCCCGGGATTGCCGTAATCGTCAAGGATCTGCAGGCGATACTCGATCACTTCCAGGTTGCCGGCCAGCGCCCTGTCCGGTGCCCGCACCGGATCCTTGATCATCAGGCTGGTGTCATCGCAGTCGATCACCACCAATGGCGCCAGGATCTTCCGGTCGAGGCCATAGCGGGCGATGACCTGGGCGGTGCCCATTTCTTCTCCGGCCAGCAGATGGTTTTCCACCTGGCCGTTCGCATCGGTGGTCAACGACGAGGGCGCATCCATGTACGAGAGATCGGTGTGCCAGGTGACCGTGATGCCTTCCAGAGGTTGCCCCAGGAAGTTCTTCACGGTCAGCAGGCAGCGGGCCTTGCCGCCTGCCCTGGCCACCAGTACCTCGGTATCCACCACGATCCACGAAGCCTCGCTCTGGCCCAGTTCGCCCCGCGCCGGTGGCTGCGAGGCGCTGCCGTGCTCTACCAGGCTGCTCAAGGCATTCTCGGCGGCCGTGCGGTATTGCGGCAACGGGCTGTTGCTGCGCAGATGGCTCAACTCTAGCGCCGCCCCGCAGCCCAGTTGCAGGGTTTCGCAGGCCTGGCGGACCCGCACCAGGTGATCAAGCTGGCGCAGGGTCGCGATAAAGCCATGTTCGGTGATCTCCAGGGCGATCTCGAGGATTTCGCGCACGCCGAAGCCGGTGAACAGCGCCACCTTGCCTGCGGCGTCCTCACGGATCAGTTGCAGATCCTGTTCGGTGAGGTCCGCGGGTAGGTCGTGCACCAGCTTCAGGTAGTCGAGAATCGCCTGCTCGCCCTGCCGAGTGAACTCGAGCAAATGGCGGTATTGGCCAAGCAGGTGCAAATGGGCAAAGGTTACCTCGTCTCCGCCCGCCGGCTCGTCGAACCAGTGCGAATGCAGGCGCCAGTTGCGCAGCACCAGCGGACTGAGGCTGAGCTGTTCGACGATGCCCATGCGATGCCCCAGGCGCGCGAGCAATGCCAGTACCTCGTCGCCGACGGGGATCGGCAGCGGCTCGCTGGTACCACCGAACAGACGCAGCACTTCCTCGAGCAACTGGTAACTGCTGCCGCCGGCCCAGGCCAGGACTTCCTGGTTCAGTTCGGCACTGCCGCCGAAGGCGCTGGCCAGCGACTCCCAGACCAGGCTGTGCTGTGCCGACCGGGCGTCCATCACCAGTTGGAAGGCGCGCAGGATGACCACGGGGCCGGCGTCCAGGCCCAGCTCGTCGACAACCTCCTCGAGGCGGGTGGTCAGGGCTGCTTCGTAGTCTTCGATGTCGGGCAGGTCGTCGCGCTGCAGAATCAGGCCATCCTCGGATACGAACAGCTCCAGTTGCCTCAACCAGTCGACAGGCTTGGGAATATCCTTGCCGGCGATCATCGGCAAGCCGGCGTCGCGGAACGCGCCATCGTCGAGGATGGTCGGCAGCATGCGCCCGTTGATCTGGCGCAGCAGATCGAGTTCGCGGTCGCTGGCGACCGCCACCGGTGCCAGCGGCATCAGGTGCTGATACAGCCAGGCCACCGTCAGGTCATGCTCGCGGCACCACTGCGCAGCATCGGCCAGGGACTGGATCACGCTGAGGGTATCGCTCAGTTCGCTGTGCTGGTGAATTGACAGACGGGTGCGGACCAGCCGCGACACGTAGTGATGCCCGCCCTCGCCCACCAGTTGCAGCAGGGCCAGGGCCTCGATGCTGGTCAGCCCCAGCCAGGCCGGCAGCCGCGCCAGGCGATAAAAGGCCGAGACCACGGCATGTGACCAATACAGGGTTTCGGTAGTGCTCTCGTTGCTCAGGGCTTCGTCCCCCAGGCCTGGGCGATGTAGCGGGCGAGGTATAAATAGGTTTCGAAGTCCAGGCCCAACGCCGCGCACAGATGTTGCACGCGTTTATAGTCGGCATCGTTGTCAGGGACGATGCTGAACGCACGGCCGTCCAGTACCAGCGGTTCGCTAAACAGGGTCGGATCGTTGAATACCCGGTCGAACTGCGGCACTTCGCTGCCCCTGGCATACAGGGCCAGGCCTTGCAGTAAAGCGGCGAAGTCCTCGGCGCCGATCTTGAAGTCGCGGCGCAGGCGGCGGAACAGGCCCAGGGCGCGCAGGGTGTTCTCGGTGATCTCGCGGCCGCGGCCTTCATCGCCATACTCGGCCTGCAGGGCGGCATCGAGCAACTGATCCGCCTCGCCGTACGACACCTCCAGCCAGCGCGCCAGGCGCACCATGCGCTGCATGCGGTCGAAGTGGTCGTTGGTCCAGCCACTCAGGCTGTGTTCCTTGTCGACAGTGCTGACGCCGATTGCCGGCTCGGTAGCAGCGTTGATGTACACCGAGCCAAAACGTGCCGGGGTCGGCGCAGCGAGGCCGGGAACGTTGGGCGAAGCCACCGGCGCGCAACGCTGGATTGACAACAGCGACTCGACGCCATCCTGGTCCAGCCCGGTGCGCAGGCAGAAAGCGCTCAGGGGAAGCAGGTCCTCGGCCTTGGCCACGCCAAAGTGGCGCATGAAAAAGCCGGCCTGCAGGGAATGCAGCGACTCGCGCAACAGGCTCCGCGGGTTGGTTCGGGTCTGTATCGAGCGGGTGCTGGCACGTCGTGCGCCACGCGGAAAGTACGCCGCTTCGAGGAGCAGGCTGCGCTGTTCCGGGCCCAGGGCGGTGTCCAACTGCAAGGCATCGTCGGAACGCACCGAGTGCAGGCCGCCCCGGCAGAAGTAAGGAAATTCCGGATCGAGCTGGCGAACCAGGTCGCCGAGGCCGAAACCCTTGCTGTGCAGAATGCCGTTGATCTGCGACATGTAGCGCTCGAACGGCAGCTTGAACGGGTAGCGGGTTTGCAGCAGGGCATCGTCCACGCTGAAGGTTTTCAGGTTGTGATCGTCAAGATGCTTGCGCGCCGCGCTGTCGAGAATTTCGTTGACGATGCCGATGGTCGGCTCGACGCGCTCCAGGGCCTGGTTGTCGAGTACCAGGCCGGCGAGGTCAGGGCGGCGCTGGGCCAGCGGGATCGGCGTGTCCTCCTCGGTATTGGCCTGCGGCTCGATGACCTGGGTCACCCACTGGTACAGCGCGGTCAGGTAGGCGGCCGGCGAGGTGGTGGCCTCGATCGACCCGGGCGGGCAGTTCTCGTCCCAGCTCGGGCTGAACTGGTTTTCGAAGTTCGGCCCGTCTACCAGCGAACGCAAGCCGGTGCGCCAGGGTTGGTTGGTTTTCTCCGCTGCCGTCAGTCGCTGCTCGCGGTAATGCCGTGCCGCCAGCACCGCCAGCGTGCTGGCGCGCTGGTGCAAACGCCGGGCCTCGTCGCGGGACAGCCCGGGAAGCCGCCGCATCAGGCTGTCGAGGTTGTCGCGGGCGATGGCGAAGGCCGAGTCCAGGCCGGCCTGCAGCAGTTGCTCGGCCTGCTCCGGGCCACTGGCGATACGCGATAGGGGGTTGCTTGCGGGTTCCACCTTGCGCCGGGCCATGGGGTCAATCTCCGTCGTAGCGCGGCACGCCTGGCCGCGGTTCGGCCAAGCTAATCAGGCAGTGGACTTCCCCGCTACTGACAGAAATATCAGGTACCTCGAAAAGGCTTGAAATAGAGCGACTGCCGACGCTGTCTGCGGCGCAAGGGAGCGAGCCCGCCGTTCGCCGCTGCGCCCCGACCGGGCTACGACAATGTAGATCGCAGAGGGGGAAATCGACCTTGATCTGCGTAAGCGTCCTGCCATGGGCGCTGCACGACAACACCCCGTATCAACCACAGCTATCGGCGTATTGTCAGACAATTCAACAGCATGGCTGGCATCGCCAAGCGCTCGTCGGTATCCCGGCGCTTCTCGATAAATTGACATCACATAGCCATCAATCATGCTTTGCCCCGCGACCGCACCCAAGGACCGGGAGTCGGGATGCGCCCAAGGGGCGTGGTCGCCTTGCCAACCCAATTTTTCATGGAGAGTCATGCATGTCTGGAAACATCGTGGATATCCTGCTGGTCGTCGATGCCGACCTCATTGCTTCGGTGCCCCGCAATCAGCAAGCAGGCCAGGTGGCGAACGCCGTCTACCTGGTGGCCCAGCGCCAACTGGTCGATCCCAATGCCCAGGGCAACGAACAGGACGGCGGTTACGAGTTGTGGATCGACGTCAAGCGCGGTGACGTCATCCGCTGGCGCACCACCACCCTGTCGCGCAACTTCGACAAGTCCAGCGTGATCACCAACGTGTACGAAAGCGGTACGCAATCGGCCCATGCCGGCGTGCTCGACCAGTTCACGCTGCAACAGTACGACGACGTGCTCGTGCCCTACGTGAAAGCGGACAGCGATCCGCGAAAGGCACCGGATATCGGTACCACCAGCACCACCGTCAGCCTCTGGCAAGCCGAAGCCAGGGCAGCAGGCACGGACCGCATTGCCTACCGTATCGACTTCTACCTGCTGGATGCCGCAGGCAATCTCATCAGCGATCGCCTGAGCTGGGATCCGTTCATCACCGTTTCCCTCACCTGACCCACTGCTGAAACGGCTCACCTCCCGGCCATGGCCGGGGGAGCCATTGCACCATGGTCGACATGCCTTACTGCAACATTTTGTACAAACCGACGGGCCAATTGATTATGCTGGCGGGCTTATGCCATGGCGCATCGCCACATCGACAAGTACCCGTCCATGAAAATCTTCATCGTCCTGTTGTTCGCCGCCTCCATTGCCTATGTGCATTTCCGCGGCCGCGTACGACACAAGATCACCCGCCAGCTGGGCGACCACTCCAGCTTCCTGGCGCCGGTCAACGCCTTCCTCTACCTGTTCTCGAAATTGCCGGCCAGGCCATACCTGCCGACCGAGTCGTTCCCCGAACTCAAGCCGCTGCAGGACAACTGGCAGGTCATCCGCGAAGAAGCCCTGCAACTGCTGCATGTAGGCGAAATCAAGAGTTCGCAGAACTATGATGACGTCGGCTTCAACTCGTTCTTCAAGAGCGGCTGGAAGCGCTTTTACCTGAAGTGGTACGGCGAGAGCCATCCGTCGGCGATGAAACTGTGCCCGCGCACCACCGAACTGCTGCAGAGCATCGGCACGGTCAAGGCGGCGATGTTCGCCACCCTGCCGCCGGGCTCGAAGCTGGTGCGCCACCGTGACCCCTACGCCGGCTCCTACCGTTATCACCTGGGCCTGGACACGCCGAACGACGAGGCCTGCTACATCTGCGTAGACGGCGAGAACTACCACTGGCGCGATGGCGAAGCGGTGGTGTTCGACGAAACCTACATCCACTACGCCGCCAACCAGACCGGACACAACCGGGTGATCCTGTTCTGCGACGTCGAGCGACCGCTCAAGTACCGCTGGGCGACCGCTTTCAACCGCTGGTTCAGCGCCAATGTCATGGCCGCGGCCGCAGCGCCCAACGACGCCGGGGACAAGACCGGCGGCATCAACCGCCTGTTCACCCGCATCTACAGGATCCGCGAGCGTGGCAAGGCCCTGAAGAAGCGCAACCGGGCGCGCTACTACGCCGAGAAATGGGCGGTGGTGGCGGTGCTGGCCCTGGTGTTCATCTACATCTGAAGTCCACCGGCGTTTGCTGCCAAAGCATCGACCTTCCAGTCCTATTGTTCATTGGCAAGACGGCGGGGAAGCGACTAGCTTCACTGTTCGATCGATCCAAACCAACGAGGTGAACGCAATGAGCATGATGGACTGGGATGGCTACCGTAAGCAGTTGATGGCAGGTATCGGCGATCTCAAGCAGCTTTCTCCCGATACCGTGGCCGGCTACGCGACCGCCAGCGCGGCCGGGGCCAAGACCAACCATCTCGACGCCAAGACCCGCGAGCTGATTTCCTTGGCGGTGGCGGTCACCACCCGTTGCGACGGCTGTATCGCCGTGCATTCGCAGCAGGCGGTCAAGCATGGCGCAACCCGGGAAGAGATCGCCGAAGCGCTGGGCGTGGCGGTGGCGATGAATGCCGGCGCGGCCCTGGTGTATTCGGCGCGGGCGCTGGATGCGGTGGGCAAGGCTGGCGAGTAGGCCATCGCCGTCCGGCCAGCTTCCATAGGACAACACATAACCCTTTGATTTGCAGGGACCTTGTGGGAGCGGGTTCACCCGCGATTACAGTAGTGAATTCACCATAGCAATCGCGGGTGAACCCGCTCCCACAGGGTACGCGTCGTGCTTTCGACGGCGCGGTCTCGAATCCCCTAGAATGCCGACTTCCCCTTCCCCCAGCCAAGGCCCCCGCATGCTGCAGATCCGCCCGATGACCGCCGCCGATTTCGACCGTTTCTGGCCCACCTTCCAGGCCATCGTCGCGGCCCGGGAAACCTACGCCTACGATCCGGCCATGACCCCGGAGCAGGCGCGCCATCTCTGGCTGGACCTGCCCCTGCACACCCTGGTCGCCGAAGAACACGGCGAACTGCTCGGTACCTATTACCTCAAGGCCAACGCTACCGGCCCCGGCAGCCATGTCGGCAACTGCGGCTACATGGTCAGCGAGGCCGCCCGCGGCCGCGGTGTGGCGCGGCAGATGTGCGAACACTCCCAGCAACTGGCCCAGGCCTCGGGCTTTCTTGCCCTGCAGTTCAATTCGGTGGTGGCGAGCAACGAAGCCGCCGTCGCGCTCTGGACCAAACTCGGCTTCGATACAGTGGGGCGCCTGCCCAAGGCCTACCGCCATGCGCGCCTGGGCCTGGTCGATTGCCTGGTGATGTACAAGTGGCTGGGCGAACCGGAGCAGCCGAAGCTGATCGGCCGCAAGAATATCGAGGCCGTGGTGTCGCGGCGTCGCGGGCGCTGAGCAGGATGGAGCACCGCCATCTGCGCGATGCCTTCGCCGGCCTGCCGTTGTTCTTCGCCGTTGCCGAAGAACGCAGTTTCACCAAGGCCGCCGCACGCCTGGGCCTGTCCCAGACCGCCGTCAGCCATGGCATACGCAACCTCGAGGCGCGCCTGGGCGTGCGCCTGCTGTCGCGCAATTCGCGCAGCGTGGTGCCGACCGAAGCCGGCGAGCGCCTGCTGCAGCAGGTCGCGCCGCAGATGGCGCAGATCGACGCCGAGCTGCGCGCCCTTGATGAGCTGCGCGATACTCCGACCGGTTCAATCCGCATCACCGCCTCGGATCACGCCGTGCAAACGGTGCTGATGGGCAAGCTCAAGCGCTTCCTGCCCCAGTACCCGGGAATCAAGGTGGAGATCTCGGTGGACAACGCCTTGGTGGACATTGCCGCCGGGCGCTTCGACGCTGGCGTGCGCCTGGGCGAGTCCCTGGCCCAGGACATGATCGCCGTGCGCATCGCCCCCGACCTGCGCTTCGCCCTGGTCGCAACCAAGGCCTACCTTGCCCGTCACCCCGCCCTCGAGCATCCGCGGGACCTGAGCCGGCACAACTGCATCAATATCCGACTGTCCACCCATGGCAACCTGTGGGCCTGGGAATTCGAGCGCGACGGCAAGCCGCTGTCGGTACGGGTCGATGGCCAGCTCACCTTCAACCGCGCCACCGACTGCGTCGAGGCGGCCGTCGCCGGCCTTGGCCTGGCCTATGTCCCGGAAGAAATGGCCGATCCCTGGCTGCGTTCCGGTCATCTGCTGCGCCTGCTGGAAGACTGGTGCCCGAGCTGGCCCGGCCTGCACCTGTACTACCCGAGCCGGCGCCAGCCCTCCGGTGCCATGAGCCTGCTGATCGCCGCCCTACGCCTGGAGCCGGACTGATGCCCCGCGAACGCTACAGCGAATTGCTGGCCCTGCTGGCCGTGGCCCGCGAGCGCAATTTCACCCGCGCGGCGGCGCAACTGGGCATGTCGCAGTCGATGCTCAGCTACACCATCCGCGAGATGGAAAAACGCCTGGACATCCGCCTGCTCACCCGCACCACCCGCAGCGTGTCCCTGACCGAAGCCGGCGAGCGCCTGCTGGAGGCCGTCGGTCCGCGCCTGGCGAGCATCGCCGAGGAGCTGCGTGCGGTCAGCGAGCTGGGCGACAGCCCCGGTGGCGTCCTGCGCTTCACCGCCAGCGACCACGCGATCGACAGTCTGCTCTGGCCGAAACTGGCACCGCTGCTGCGCCGCTATCCGCGCCTGCAGGTGGAAATGCACTCCGACTACGCCTTTACCGATATCGTCCAGGGCCGCTATGACTTCGGCGTGCGCCTGGGCGACAGCCTGGCCAGGGACATCCAGGCCGTGAGGATCGGTCCGGACATTCGCCTGGCCATCGTCGCCTCGCCGCACTACCTGGCCGAGCGAGGGCTGGCCCTGAGCCCGGACGAACTGATGAACCACGACTGCATCAACCTGCGCCTGCCAACCCTGGGCAACCTGTATGCCTGGGAACTGAAGCGCGGCGAGCGGGAGATGAATGTGCGGGTCAACGGCCGCCTGGTGTTCAACGGCATCTACCAGGTGCTGAGTGCCGCACTGGACGGCCATGGCCTGGCCTATGTGCCTGAGGACATGGCCCGGCCGCACCTCGATGGCGGCCGGCTGGTGCCCGTGTTGCAGGAATGGTGGCGGGAGTTTCCCGGGTTTCACCTGTACTACTCGAACCAGCGCGAAGTGTCCCGGGCGATGCACCTGGTGATCGACGAACTGCGCCTGGACTGAACGCCAGGCTCAGGCGGTGGTATCGACCCGACCCAGCGAAACCCCCGAGGACTGGCTCATCAGCTGGATCAACTGCGCGTGCAGGGCGAGCAACTGCGCATTGGCTGCCGAGACGCTGGTGCGCTGGGCCGAGAGCGCAGCCTGGGCGGCGGGATCCTGGGCCGCCTCGGCAGCCAGGCGCTCGAGTTTCTGCTGCTCCTGCTGCAGGCGCTTCTGCGCTTCCTGAATCATTTCGCGGGTGCGCCGCATAAGGTCCTGCTGGTTGTCCTTGCCCTGCTCCACCGCCAGCAGGCTGCCCATGGCATCGTTTGGCGCCTTGGCCTCGGCGGCGGAGGCCTCCTTGTCCGGCGCTTTCATGCCGAGCTGCACCCGAACCGTGGTCTTGTCGGTGATCACGGGGGCGCCTGCCACCCGCACTGCCAAATCAGCCATGTTGCCTCCACTTGCGGATCGCTGTTGAAGTCAGGTCAGGCTAACAGGCCGACAGCCGGCGCCACGTTCTCCCCAGAAATGGACATGGCCCGGGCTCACTCCAGGTCGTGTACCACCCGCCCGATACCCTCGACCACCTGGCGCGCGCCCTGCTGGATCTCCAGCATGGTGCTGCCGGCCTGTTCGGCCAACGCCTCGACCTGGCCGGTATGGGCGCGGCTGGATTCAATGCCGCGGGTCGCGGCATCGGTCAGGGCGCGGTTCTGCTTGACCACCTCGAAGATCTCCGCGGTAGCCTCGGTTGTGCGTGCCGCCAGCCGGCGCACTTCATCGGCTACCACCGCGAAGCCCCTGCCCTGCCCGCCTGCGCGGGCCGCCTCGATCGCCGCGTTGAGGGCCAGCAGGTTGGTCTGGGTGGCGATCGCACCGATGGTTTCGACGATCGAACCGATCAGGCGCGACTGGTTTTCCAGGGCTTCCATGCTGTCGGTCAGCGCCTGCATCTGCCCGGCGATGTCGCGCATCGCCGTGGCCGCCTCGCCCACCACGTCCATGCCGCGTCGCGCACGCTGGTCGGTAACCTGGGCGACATCGAAAGCCAGGCCGGCGGCCCGCTTCACCAGGTCGGCCTTTTCTACCTGCGCGGTCACCAGGTTGGCGAACTTGGCCACCTTGTAGACCTTGCCGGCGGCATCCTTGATCGGGTTGTAGGTGGCCTCCAGCCAGACGGGCTGGCCACGGCTGTCCACGCGCTGGAAACGTCCGGCGATGAACTCGCCACGCTTGAGCGCCCGCCAGAACTCGGTGTACTCCAGCGAGGCGGCGTCCTCGGCGCGGCAAAACATCCGGTGGTGCTTGCCCAGGATTGCCGTAAGGCCGTAGCCCATGGCCTGCAGGAAAGGCTCGTTGGCATCCATCACCACGCCTTCGAGATTGAACTGGATGATTGCCGTGGAGCGGTCGAGCGCTTGGAACATTTCCAGCCCGTCACGCTCCTGGCGACTTGGCACCGGCCATGCCGTACCGTAGCCGCGGCAACAGCCGCTGCCATCGCACAGCCAATACAGGCCCAGCATTACCGAGCGTCCCTGGGCGCCGCGACAGCGCCAGTGGGTGAGGGTCTGCGGCTTGACCGCGCCCTCGGTGCCGGGCTCCAGCAACTCGCCAGGCTTCATGCCCAGCAACTGCGCCGAGGGGTGCCCCAGGGCATCGGCAAAGGTCTGGCTGACAGCGCTGATCTGCCCGCGCTCGTCCAGAGCGACACTGGCCAATCCCTGCTCAAGACAGGCGAACGATCCCTGAAGTGCTTGCAACTCCTGCTGGCAAGCCCTCAAGGCCTGCGTGCAACGACGGTTGAACATGGCTGACTCCATTTACTGACGGGAATGGCTGTCCTGGGTGCCTGGATGCACCCGGTCCTTGCCGGCGCGCTTGGCCTTGTACAGGTTGCGATCGGCATGGATGAGAATCTCGGAAATGTCCTGGCCCGGGGCGAAGGGCGCCAGCCCGGCGCTGAAGGTGAAGGGCACCGGTGCCTCGCGACACTCGCGCACCGCGTCCAGCATCTGCTGCGCCAGGGCGCACGCCTTACGCGCATCGCAGGTGTCGAGGATGACGCCGAACTCCTCGCCGCCCAGCCGTCCAACGCAATGGCCCACGGCCATTGCCTTCAGGCGCTCGGCCAGCACCCGCAGGACTTCATCGCCGACTCCATGGCCGAAGCGGTCATTGACGCTCTTGAAGTCATCGACATCGATCATCATGAAGAAGCCGCCTGCCCTGGTCGCGACGAAGGTTTCCAGGCGCTCCATCAGCGCCCGGCGGTTGTACAGCGCGGTGAGGTGGTCGGTCTCGGACAGGTTTCGGTAGTACCGCTCGATGTCCAGGGTGTTTTCCAGCGCGCGGATGTAGGTGCGGCTGTTGATCCAGCCCAGGCTGATGGAAAACACCACGAACAGGCCGAGGAAATACCGATCGTCGCTTTCGCCGTTCACATAGGGCTGGATCAACACCCAGGTCAGCACCGCGACCACCAGGTAATCCCACGACCCGCGAATCAGCAGCGATGCACCCACCACCGCGAGCACCGTCAAGGGCAAGGAAAACCGCTGGTGCAGCAGCGGGTACTCGGTAAACAGCAGTTTGAACCCGACCATCACCACCAGCACGAAGGCCAGCCCGGAAAAACGCCAGATCCGGTCCGACTGCGCATAGGTCTGCAACAGGGCCAACGCTGCCGATATCAGCAACGGTCCCCAGGCGGCGACGCTGGTCGCCCGCTCGTACAGCACCACGTGAATCAGCAGCCAACTGACCAGCACCAGCATCTGCGCGGCGATCACCCCCTCGCGCAGCAGCAGGCGGATACGCTGTGCCTGGCTAACCGGCACATCCAGCGCCTGGCTTGAACACTCTGCTTTCCTTAACATCCGACCCCAGCTCCATACTGACCCGCGCTACCGCGAAATTGATCGCCATGGTGTGCCTGACCAGTTCGGCGAACATCGGTCGCATTTCCACGGTGTTACCGCAGCAGCGGAAATAGCCTTTCGCCTCGCCTTCGCGCACCAGGCGCATGACATGGGTGCGCGACACGTAGAGGCGCGAAGACAGCTCGGCATAGGTCGAGACCTTGTAGCCGCCATTGACCGAGCGGTGCCTGAGGGCATCCAGGTACAGGGCGAGCATCGGCAGGTGTCCGCCATCCTTGTTCATGATCCACTTGGCCCCCGGCAACAGGCTGTCGAGCAGGATGCCTGCCTCGAGAAACTGCACCAGGCCGGTAAAGAAGCGTCGCAACAGGACGGCCGGCTCCACCGCGGTGGCCGTAGCGCCGCTGCCGGGCACCAGCAGGCAACCGGGCAGCAGGTAGGTCTTGATGATCCTGGCCGCCTCGTCGATGGCCGATTGGGTCGGGCGATAGATCCGCAGCCGGGCATCTTCGGGATGCACGCTGACGTGCATGTAGCCGCTGATGAAGAAGAACGAAAAATACGAGTCCAGGCTGTTGCGCGACAGGTAGCCACGCCCCAGGCAGAACTCCTTGACCCGGGACAGCGGCGTCAGTGGATCCTGGTAATGAAAGGCGAACAGTGACAGGACTACCATCAGGCGGTCGTATTTCATCAAGCTTTTGTAGAAGAACGGCTTGCGTTGGTAGAAGTCGAGCATCAGGTCCAGGTGAAGGGATATGGCTTCGTCGATTTCAGCTTTGTAGAAGTCGCCGATGGTGTGTTGCAGACAATCCAGCAGTTCGGCTCGCTTCATCGAATTTCAGGTTACCCCGGAAAAATAGCGTCATATAGCCATTACCTGGCGTACTTGATTATAGGGAGTTCGATGATGGCAATCGGATCACCCCAAAAATGTTTCAGCAAGCCTAAATACGGCGATCTGGTGCACATCGGCGCGTTTGCCGATTTATCAATCCTGTCGCTAGCACCTAGCGAAACGCTCCGACCATCCTCAATGGATCCCTGTGCTAGCGTTTCCCGACGGGCTCGCACTGCCCTGCGTGCGGCGGTTTACAACAAGCCCGATCAAATAACCGAAAAAGACTGGTGAGCCAATGGACCTGCGAATCAATCAACAGACCTACCAGGTCGACGCCGACGCGGATACGCCCCTGCTCTGGGTGCTGCGCGACGACCTCGGCCTGACCGGGACCAAGTACGGCTGCGGCCTGGCCCAATGCGGCGCCTGCTCGGTGCTGGTGGACGGCAATGTGGTGCGCTCCTGCGTGACCCCGGTGGCCGGCGTGGTCGGTCGCGAGATTACCACCATCGAAGCGGTGGAGGCCGACGCGGTCGGCAAGCGCGTGGTCGAGGCCTGGGTCAGGCACCAGGTCGCCCAATGCGGCTACTGCCAGTCCGGCCAGGTGATGGCCGCGACCGCCCTGCTCAAGCACAACGCCCGTCCCGACGACCGCGAGATCGAAGCGGCCATGGTCAACCTGTGCCGTTGCGGCACCTACAACGCCATCCGCGCCGCCGTCCACGACGTCGCCAGCAACGAAGGGGCTGCCTGATGAAAAGAGAACAGTTGCCCCTCGGCGAGCCGGTCAACCTGTCGCGCCGGCGCTTCCTGCTGGCCAGCGCCGGGGTCGCTGCCGGCGCCCTGGTGCTGGGCTGCGGCCTGCCCCTGGGCGTCGGCCGCGTCGAAGCGGCCGACGCTGCTGCCGCGTCGCCGATCAAGGTCCCGGCGCTGCTGGAAATCCGCCCCGATGGCCGCGTGCGCCTGCTCTGTTCGTTCATGGAAGGTGGCCAGGGCATCTACACCGCCATGGCGCAGATCGTCGGCGAGGAACTGGATATCGATCCCGCCCGTTTCCTGGTGGAAGCGGCGCCTGCAGGTCCGGATTTCGTGGTGATGGACAACGGCAGGCGGATTACCGGTGGCAGCATGTCAGTGCGCACCAGCTACCCGACCATGCGCAAGCTTGGCGCCCTGGCCCGGGCCATGTTGCTGCAGGCGGCCAGCGAGCGCCTGAAGGTGCCGGTCAGCGAATTGACCACCGAGCCTGGCCGGGTGATCCACGCCGCTTCCGGTCGCACCCTGGACTACGGCGAACTGGCCGAGAGGGCCATGGACCTGCCGGTACCGGACGCCGACAGCGTGAAATTGCGCGCCCCCAGCCAGTTCCGCTGGATCGGCAAGCCGGTGCAGCGCGTGGATGCCTACGACAAGTCCACAGGCAAGGCCGTGTACAGCATCGACATCAAGGTGGACGGCATGCTTCACGCCGCGGTGCAGCACGCGCCGCGCCTGGGCATGACGGTGGCCAGCGTGCACAACGAAGAGCAGGTCAAGGCCATGAAGGGCGTGCACTCGATCCATCGTCTGCCCGGGGCCATGGCGGTGGTGGCCGAGCGCTGGTGGCACGCCAGGCGCGCCGCCGAAGCCTTGCAGGTGGATTGGCAGGAAGCCGCTGCCGACTCCAGGGTGCGCGCCATGCCCGCCGACTTCTCCAGCGACGGCCATCGCCAGCGCCTGGCCGGCGAAACCGGCCCAGGCCGCGAAGCGGAGCAGGAAGGCGATTTCGCCAGCGCCTGGAATAACGCCAGCACCAGGGTCGAAGCCACCTACCACAACCAGTACCTCAACCACGCCCAGCTCGAACCGGCCTCGGCCACGGCGCGCTTCAACCCGGACGGCAGCCTCGAGGTCTGGCTGCCGAACCAGGCGCCGGACATGTTCCGCGCCGACATCGCCAAACGTACCGGCCTCGACCCGGAAAAGATCACCTTGCACTCGCCGCTACTCGGTGGTTTCTTCGGTCGGCACTTCCTCTACGACAGCGCCAACCCCTACCCCCAGGCCATCGAGCTGGCCAAGGCCACCGGGCGCCCGATCAAGCTGATCTGGAGCCGCGAGGAAGAATTCCTGCGCGATGTCCTGCGGCCGATGGCCGTGGTCAGGTTCCGTGCCGCGCTGGACCAGGACGGCCTGCCCGTGGCCCTGGAAGCGGTCAGTGCCACCGAGGGCCCAACCGAGGCCCGGGCCGGCAAGCAAGCGGAAAAGGTCGATGCCACGGCGGTCGAAGGCCTGGCAGGCAAGGCCTACGCCATCGCCAACCGGCGCATCGCCCAGAACTATGTGCAGGGGCCGGCGATGCTGGGCTACTGGCGCTCGGTGGGCAATTCGCTGAACGACTTCTTCTACGAAGCCTTCCTCGACGAACTGGCCGACCAGGGCAAGCACGACCCTTTCGAGTTGCGCCTGAAACTGCTGCGCGATAACCCGCGCCTGACCACCCTGCTCAATGCCGTGGGCGAGCTGTCCGGTGGCTGGAAACGCGGGCCCTGGGTGGCCGAGGACGGCACCCGGCGTGCCCGCGGCGTGGCCATGGCTTCGCCGTTCGGCTCGCATGCGGCGGTGATCGCCGAAGTGTCCATTGAAAATGGCCAGGTCAAGGTCCACGAGATCTGGCAGGCCATCGACCCCGGCAGCATCGTCAACCCGGCCATCATCGACGCCCAGGTCAATGGCGCCGTGGCCCTGGGGCTGTCCCAGGCGCTGGTGGAAGAAGCCGTGTATATCGACGGCAAGCCACGGGCGCGTAACTACGACCTGTATCCGATCCTGCCGCCGGCGCGCATGCCCCGGGTGCAGGTGAAGATCGTCGAAAGCGGCGAAAAAATGGGCGGCATCGGCGAGCCACCCCTGCCGGCCACGGCCCCGGCGGTGGCCAATGCCGTGGCCCATCTGACCGGGCAGCGCATCCGCAGCATGCCGCTGTCGCGCTACACCTTCAGCTAAGGGGTCGCCGATGAATGCAAAACCACTGGCACTGCTGGTCGTGCTGGGCGCTGCGGCGCTGGGCTGGTACGTCACCCGCACGCCCGCCTCGCCCCTCACGGCGCAAGCGGGCGATGCGCCGGACGAGCAACTGGTTCGACGCGGCGAATATGTCGCCCGCCTGGCCGATTGCGTGGCCTGCCATAGCCTGCCGGAGGGCCGGCCCTTCGCTGGCGGGCTGAAGATGGACACGCCGCTGGGGGCATCCATGCCACCAACATCACGCCGGACCCCGAGCACGGCATTGGCGCCTACAGCCTGGCCGACTTCGACCGCGCGGTGCGCCACGGCGTACGGCGCGATGGCGCCCGGCTCTACCCGGCAATGCCCTACCCGTCCTATGCCAGGCTCAGCGACGAGGATGTGCGGGCGCTCTATGCCTTCTTCAGCAAGGGCGTCGCCCCGGTCGCCGAAGCCAACAAGCCTGGCGAGATACCCTGGCCGTTGAACATGCGCTGGCCGATAGCCATGTGGAATGGCCTGTTCAGTGCCTCCGCCCCGCATATCGACAACCCGGCCAAGGATGCGCTGTGGAACCGTGGCGCCTATATCGTCGAAGGCCCGGGGCACTGCGGCAGCTGCCACACACCGCGCGGGCTGGCCTTCAATGAAAAGGCCCTGGACGGCAGCAAGCCGGCCTACCTCTCCGGCGCCCTGCTCGATGGCTGGTACGCCCCAAGCCTGCGCGACGATCCGAATACCGGGCTGGGCCGCTGGAGCGAGGCGCAGATCGCGCAGTTCCTCAAGACCGGGCGCAACCAGCATGCGGTGGTGTTCGGCTCGATGACCGAGGCGTTCAACAACTCCACGCAGTTCATGACCGACGAGGACCTGGCCGCGATTGCCCGCTACCTCAAATCGCTGCCGGGTGATCCGCAGCGCGACGGGCCACCGTGGCAGTACCAGCAAGCCGTGGCTGATGCGCCGGGTGCGCATACCTACGCCACGCGCTGCGCCTCCTGCCATGGTGTCGACGGGCGTGGGCAGAACGAATGGATGCCGCCGCTGGCGGGGGCTTCGTCGTCCATGGCCCATGAAAATGCGTCGAGCATCAACATCACCTTGAACGGCGCGCAGCGGGTGGTGGCGGCCGGGGTGCCGGATGCGTATCGGATGCCGGCGTTCAGGGAGCAGTTGTCGGATCGGGAGATTGCCGAGGTGTTGAGTTTTGTCAGGACGCAATGGGGGAATCGTGGGGGGCCGTCGAGGTCAAGGCGGTGAGTGAATTGCGCGAACGCACTGACCCGGCGAGTAGCAGCCCAATCGTGCTGCGCATGCGCTGATCCCCATGCCTGCCGAGGACCCTGTGGGAGCTGCGGTTCGGCGCTCCGACTTGCCAGCGATGGCGGCCGCCCGGACACCATCGACATCAGAGCCGGCCTCATCGCTGGCAAGCCAGCTCCCACAGGGGGCTCGGCAGGCATGGGGATCGCGGGTTCATTTCAGATCGCACTGTGCCCCGCCTCCAGCAGTCCAACCCGGATAACGAACCAAAAGGACCACACCCATGGAAAGCATCGACCTCCTGGTCCTGCGCACCGCCCACGACTGGCTCACCTCGGGCCATCGCACCCTGCTGGCCACGGTGGTCCGCACCTGGGGCTCATCGCCGCGCCCGGTCGGCTCGATGATGGCCCTGCGCGGCGATGGCCGGGTTGTTGGTAGCGTGTCCGGTGGCTGTATCGAAGACGACCTGATCCACCGCTATACCACCGCCTACGAGGGCCCCGGCCTTCCCGACGGGTTGCCGCGACTGGTGCGCTACGGCATCGACGCAGACGAGGCCCACCGCTTTGGCCTGCCCTGTGGCGGCACCCTGGAAATCGTCCTCGAATTCGCCCCCTGTGCCGACAGCCTCGGCCAGCTTCTCCAGCATCTCGACAACGGTCGGTTGGTGCGCCGCAGCCTCGAACTCGCCAGCGGCCAGGTCGCGCTGCACACCACCCTGGTCCCCGAACAGTTCGCCTTCGATGGCCAGCGCATGCTCAACACCCTCGGCCCCGGCTACCGCATGCTGCTCATCGGGGCCGGCGCCCTGGCCGAATACCTGGCGACCATGGCCCGCTTCAACGGCTTCAAGGTCAGCGTCTGCGACCCGCGCCCGGAATACATGGAAGCCTGGAGCCTGGACGGCGTCGAGAAGCTGGTCGGCATGCCCGACGACATCGTCCGCGCCTTCGCACCGGACGTGCGCACCTGCATCATCGCCCTCAGCCATGACCCCAAGCTCGACGACCTGGCATTGCTCGAAGCGCTGCACAGCCCGGCGTTCTATATCGGCGCGATCGGCTCGCGGCGCAACAGCCAGAGCCGGCGCGAACGCCTGATCGAGCATTTCGGCGAAACCCAGGCGTCGCTGAAACGGCTGCACGGCCCGATCGGCATCTACATCGGCAGCAAGACCCCGGCGGAGATCGCCGTGAGCGTCATGGCCGAGGTGCTGGCGCAGAAGAATGCCGTGGTGTTGCCGAAGGAGCTGTCCGTGGTCCAGGCCAAGCAGGCGCGGGAGCAACTGATGCAGGTGGTCTAGCGAGTCTCGCCCCCCATGCTCAAGCGGGGCGCGAGACTCGTGGAGTCATCTCACCCCAGCAACTTCTCCACCGTCAACGGAAAGTCCCTGACCCGCCGCCCGGTGGCATGACACACCGCATTGGCCACCGCCGCCGCCACCCCGACCACACCAATCTCGCCAACGCCCTTGGAGCCCAGCTCGTTGACGATATCGTCGGGCTCATCGACGAAGATCACTTCGATTTCGCCGATGTCGGCATTCACCGGGATGTGGTACTCGGCCAGGTTGTGGTTCATGTAGCGACCCAGGCCATGGTCGATCTGCGTCTCTTCCTGCAGGGCCATGCCCAGCCCCCAGACCACGCCACCAAGTATCTGGCTGCGTGCGGTCTTGGGGTTGATTACCCGGCCCGCCGCCACGGCGCTCACCACCCGGCTGACGCGCAAGGTCCCCAGCGCCTCGTCGATGCGCACCTCGACGAACACCGCCGAGTGCGTGGCGCTGGCAAAGCCCTGGCGCCTGGCCGAGGGTTCGGCATCGACGCGTACGTCCATGGCTTCCAGCGCATAAGCCTTGCCGGCCACTTGGAGTTGCCCGTCACGAACCACGAATGCCCCGGCATCGATCCCGGCAAGTTCCGGGTAACGCCCCTTGGCCCAGGCCACCAGCTTGCCACGCAAGGCCTGGCAGGCCTGGCGCACGGCCGGGCCCACCGACGACACGGTAAACGAGCCGCCCTGCAAGGGCGCCGTCGGCAGGCTGCTGTCGCCGAGCTGGAAGGTTACGTCTGCCAGCGCCATACCGAAGGCGTCGGCGGCGATCTGGGTCATCACGGTGTAGGTTCCCGTACCGATATCAGTGGTCGCGCTGCTGACCCACAGGTGCCCATCGGCGTCCAGCCGCGCGCGGGCGCTGGCCTTCATCTGCATGGCTTCCCAGACTCCACCGGCCATGCCCCAGCCGACCAGCTCGCCCTGGTCCTGCATGCTCCGCGGCCTGGGGTCGCGGCTGTGCCAGCCGAAGCGCAAGGCGCCCCGGGCGTAGCAGTCGAGCAGCGCCTTGCTGGAATACGGCTTGCCTTCGTTGCCATTGCTGTCGGCGAAGTTGACCCGGCGCAGCTCCAGCGGATCCAGGGACAACGCTTGCGCCAGTTCGTCCATCGCGCACTCCAGGGCAATCACCCCGGAGGCCGCCCCCGGCGCCCGCATATCCAGCGGCGTGTACACGTCCAGCGGTACCAGGCGATAGCCCAGGGCGACGTTGTCGCAGCGATAGAGCATCCCCGACCATTCCACCAGGTGCTCGGTGAAATCCTCGAAGCGCGAGGTCTGCCCGGTGGCCTCGTGGGAGATCGCCAGCAGGCGACCCTGGGCATCGGCGCCCAGGCGCAGGCGCTGCACCGTGCGCGGACGATAGCCGAAGGTGAACATCTGCTGGCGGGTCAGGGTCACCCGCACCGAGCGCTGCAAGCGAAGCGCCGCCATGGCCGCTAGGGTCAGTTGATATTGCGGTCGCAGCCCGGACCCGAAGGCGCCGCCGACATAGGCGGCGCACACCCGCACCCGCTCCTTGGGCAGGTCGAAGACCTTGACCAGGTAATCCTGGCTGTTCTGCGTGCCCTGGGTCTTGTCGTGCACCTGCAGGCTGCCATCGGCGTTGTAGATCACCGTCGAGGCGTGGGGCTCCATGGGGTTGTGGTGCTCCACCGGGGTGCTGTAGGTGGCGTCGACCTTGAACGGCGCGGCCTCGAACGCCCCGGCGAAATCACCACGGGGCCCGGGCAGTTCGGCCGGGGCGTCGTGGGCGTTGTCCAGCTCGGCGAACAGGTCGGTGCGGTGCGCCTCGGCATCGATCTCGATACGCACCAACGACCCGGCGTAGCGCGCCACCTCCAGGCTCTCGGCCACCACCAGCGCCAGCGGCTGGCCGCTGTACAGGACGCGGTCGTTGAACAGCGGACGAAAGGGCTTGCCCTCGGCGGCGTCGGCATCCTCGTAGGACTCGTCATCCCCCGCCATCTTCGGCCGGTTCAGGTGATGCAGCACTTCGACCACGCCCGGCACCGCCAATGCGGCATCGCAGTCGATCCGACGGATGCGGCCCCGGGCAACGTTGCCGCTCACCACGCTACCGTAGAGCAAGCCCGGCTCGGGATATTCGCCGGCATAACGGGCGCGACCCGTGACTTTTGCCGGGCCGTCGACCCGGTCCAGCGGCTGGCCGCTCAGGGGACTGTTCATGGATGCTCCTCTCATGGATGCTCCTCCGCAGCCTGCGCCTGGGTCAGCGCACGAATGATGGCGTTTTTCGCCAGGGTGATCTTGAAGGCGTTGTGCGCCAGGGGCCTGGCATCGCGCAACAGGGCGTCGGCGAAAGCCGCATAGCTCTCGCGGGTAGCCGGGCGCCCGAGCATCGACCGTTCCAGCCCGACATCGCGCCATGGCTTGTGCGCCACGCCGCCCAGGGCCACGCGCAATCCGGCGATGCTGTTGTCGTCGGCCACCACCAGCCCCGCCGCGACCGAGACCAGAGCGAAGGCATAGGACGCCCGGTCGCGCAGCTTGAGGTAATGGCTGCACGCGACGAACGGGGGCGGCGGCAGTGCGATGGCGACGATCAGTTCGTCCTCGGCCAGGCAGTTGTCGCGCTCCGGCGTGGCGCCTGGCAGGCGGTGGAAGTCGGCGAAGGGAATCTCCCGCTCGCCCTGCCTTCCGTGCACCAGCACCCTCGCCTCCAGCGCGGCGAGTGCCACGCACATATCGGACGGATGCACCGCCACGCAGTGCTCGCTGGCACCGAGGATTGCGTGCTGGCGGTTCAGCCCGTCCCGGGCCGGGCAACCACTGCCGGGCGCTCGTTTGTTGCACGGCACCGCCGCGTCGTAGAAGTAATGACAGCGGGTGCGCTGCAACAGATTGCCGCCGGTGCTGGCCATATTGCGCAACTGCGGCGACGCGCCGGCCAGGATCGCCTGGCTCAGCAACGGGTAGCGGGCCTCCACGTCCAAGTGCCAGGCCAGCTCGGCATTGCTCACCAGCGCGCCGATCTGCAAGCCGCCGTTGGCGGTGGTACGCACCTCGCGCAGCGGCAGCCCGGTGATATCGATCACCCGCGCCGGGCGCTCGACGTTCTCTTTCATCAGGTCCAGCAGATTGGTGCCACCGGCGATAAAGCGCGCATCGGGCCCCGCCTGTTGCACGGCCTGTTCGATGCTGTCCGGCTTGCTGTAGGCGAAAGGCATCATGGACGCGGCCCTCCCATCTGCGGCAGGGCTTCCTCCACCGCCGCGACGATATTGCTATAGGCCCCGCAGCGGCACAGGTTGCCGCTCATGGCCTCCTGGATCTGCGCCCGCGACCGCGCCCTGCCCTCGCGAGCCATGCCCACGGCGGAACAGATCTGCCCGGGGGTGCAATAGCCACACTGGAAGGCGTCGTGGGCGATGAACGCCTGTTGCAATGGGTGCAGGCGATCGCCGTGGGCCAGGCCTTCGATGGTGGTCAGCTCGTCGCCGTCGCACATGATCGCCAGGGTCAGGCAGGCGTTCACCCGACGGCCGTTGCGCAATACGGTGCAGGCGCCGCACTGGCCGTGGTCGCAGCCCTTCTTGGTGCCGACCAGGTCGAGTTCATCGCGCAGCAGGTCAAGCAGGGTCAACCAGGGCGGCACTTGCAAGTGATGCTGCTCGCCGTTGATGTACAGGCCGATCGCATGGGTGTTCGGCGCGGAAGGGACATCGCTCATGACAAAGGCCTCACGGTAGGTATGCTGGTGCTTTTCAGGTCCGACCGGGGAGCGAAGAGATGGGTTCAAAGGGATTGACCGGAAGGTGCGCGGCGCTGGTACTGGCGGCCGGGCGCGGGCGCAGGTTTGGCAGCGACAAGCGGATTGCGCCGTTGCCTGGTGGCGCGCGCCTGCTGGAGACGACCCTGGCGCGGGTGCTGGAGGCGTTCGAGGAGGTCTGGGTGGTGCTCAGGCCGGAGGACGATGTGGCGGCGCTGGGGGTGGATGCCACGCGGGTGAAAGTAGTGCGGGCCGAACAGGCCGACCAGGGCATGGGACACAGCCTGGCGGCCGGGGCACGGGCTATCGCGCAAGCCGGATCAGGCATCGAGGCGGTGGCGGTGATGCTGGGGGACATGCCCTGGGTCAAGGTGCAAACGCTGGTGCAACTTGCCGGCCTGGCAAAGGAAGACCGGATTCTGGTACCGCGGTTCGAGGAACAGCGTGGGCATCCGGTGGTGTTCGGCAAAGCATTCTGGGAGGAACTGGCGGAACTGGACGGGGATCAGGGCGGGAGGCGGGTCATCGAGAAACACCAGGAGGCCTGCCGGATCGTGGAGGTCGGCGATCAGGGGGTGGTCGCGGATGTGGATCTGCCCCCTGACTGCCGCGGATAAGTGGCATAAGACACCACCCGACAGCCCCCGCCAATAAGCACAAGACTTCCCGGAGAAAACCCGGATAATGGCCGCCAAAATCGATTCGCCCGCTACGGAACCCGCATGGAAATCAAGGTCAATTTTCTCGACAACCTCCGACTCGAAGCCAAGTTCGACGACTTCACGGTGATCGCCGACCAGCCGATCCGCTACAAGGGCGACGGTTCGGCACCGGGTCCGTTCGACTATTTCCTGGCCTCCTCGGCGTTGTGTGCGGCCTATTTCGTCAAGCTGTACTGCCAGACCCGCGACATCCCCACCGACAATATCCGCCTGTCGCAGAACAACATCGTCGACCCGGAAAACCGCTACAACCAGATCTTCAAGATCCAGGTCGAGCTGCCCGCCGATATCTCCGAGAAGGATCGCCAGGGCATCCTGCGCTCCATCGACCGCTGCACCGTGAAGAAGGTGGTGCAGACCGGCCCGGAATTCATCATCGAAGAGGTGGAGAACCTCGACGCCGACGCCCAGGCCCTGTTGATGCCGGGCCTCGACGGCCAGACCCGCACGCTCATCCCGGGCAAGGACCTGCCGCTGGAGCAGACCATCGCCAACATGTCGCAGATCCTCGCTGGGCTGGGCATGAAGATCGAGATCGCCTCCTGGCGCAATATCGTGCCGAACGTGTGGTCCTTGCATATCCGCGACGCGCAGTCGCCGATGTGCTTCACCAACGGCAAGGGCTCGAGCAAGGAAAGCGCGCTGGCCTCGGCCCTGGGCGAATTCATCGAGCGGCTGAACTGCAACTTCTTCTATAACGACCAGTTCTGGGGCGAGGACATCGCCAACGCCGAGTTCGTGCATTACCCGAACGAGCGCTGGTTCAAGCCGGGGCGCAACGACGCCCTGCCCAAGGGCCTGCTCGACGAGTATTGCCTGGCCATCTACAACCCGGACGGCGAACTGCTCGGCTCGCACCTGTACGACACCAACTCGGGCAATATCGAGCGTGGCATCTGCGCGCTGCCCTATGTGCGCCAGTCCGACGGCGAGGTGGTGTATTTCCCGTCGAACCTGATCGAGAACCTGTACCTGAGCAACGGCATGTCCGCCGGCAACACCCTGGCCGAAGCCCAGGTGCAGTGCCTGTCGGAGATCTTCGAGCGGGCGGTCAAGCGCGAGATCCTCGAAGGCGAGCTGGCCTTGCCGGACGTGCCGCAGGAGGTGCTGGCCAAGTACCCGGGCATCCTCGCCGGTATCCAGGGCCTTGAAGAGCAAGGCTTCCCGGTGCTGGTCAAGGACGCCTCGCTGGGCGGTGAATTCCCGGTGATGTGCGTGACCCTGATGAACCCGCGCACCGGCGGCGTGTTCGCTTCCTTCGGTGCCCACCCGAGCTTCGAGGTGGCGCTGGAACGCAGCCTCACCGAACTGCTCCAGGGCCGCAGCTTCGAAGGCCTCAACGACCTGCCGCAACCGACCTTCGAAAGCCATGCACTGATGGAGCCAAACAACTTCGTCGAGCACTTCATCGATTCCAGCGGCGTGGTCTCCTGGCGGTTCTTCAGTGCCAGGTCTGATTTCGAGTTCGTCGAATGGGACTTCTCCGGCCACGGCGAAGACTCCAATGCCGAGGAAGCCGCGACCCTGTTCGGCATCCTCGAAGGCATGGGCAAGGAGGTCTACATGGCCACCTACGACCACCTCGGCGCCCCGGCCTGCCGCATCCTGGTGCCGGGCTATTCGGAAATCTACCCGGTGGACGACCTGATCTGGGACAACACCAACAAGGCGCTGTTTTTCCGCGAAGACATCCTCAACCTGCACAGCCTTGACGATGACGCCCTGGAAAGCCTGCTGGAGCGCCTGGTGGAGTCCGAGCTGGACGAATACACCGAGATCAAGACGCTGATCGGCGTCGAGTTCGACGACAACACGGTGTGGGGCCAGTTGACCGTGCTGGAATTGAAGATCCTGATCCAGGTGGCGTTGAAGAAGTTCGACGATGCCAAGGAACTGGTCGAGATGTTCCTCCAGTACAACGACAACACCGTCGAGCGCGGGCTGTTCTACCAGGCGCTGAACGTGGTGCTGGAAGTGGAACTGGACAGCGACCTGGACCTGGCCGACTACGAGGTCAACTTCCGCCGCATGTTCGGCAATCCGCGGATGGATGCGGTGCTGGCGTCGGTCGAAGGCAGCCTGCGCTTCCATGGCCTGACCCCGACCAGCATGAAACTGGAAGGCCTGGACCGGCACCTGCGCCTGATCGAGAGCTACAAGAAACTGCACGCAGCGCGGGCAGCCAAGGGCTGATATTGCCTCATCGCCGGCAAGTCGGAGCGCCGCCACGCTGTCATGGAACAAAACATAACTATTTGATTTGCAAGGTTCTTGTGGGAGCGGGTTCACCCGCGATTGCTATGCTGACTTCAGCACCGCAATCGCGGGTGAACCCGCTCCCACAGGGTACGCGTTGTGCCTTAGAACTCGAAGGCCGGTAGTTGACAGGGGTCAATGATGTAGCGGACCTGGCAGGTAATCATGGGTAGTCCTTGGCGATGAAGGGCTCGAGTGTATTGAGCGGAGCCGTTCCGGCCTTGAACAAAGTTGCTGTTCTTTCGGGCCCTATCGCTGGCACAGGCAATGATGGTGTCTGGGCGGACCAATCGCTGGCAACGCCAGCTCCCACAAGGTCAGTGTCGAACACAAAATCTGCGGCTGGCTCGGAACCTGTGGGAGCTGGCTTGCCAGCGATAGGGCCCGAAAGAGCAACACACGCCATTCCTGCGGAAAACGGATAGAACCCTCTCCCCTCTCTGACCAAGACTAGCCATGCGCCCACCGGCCCACGCCGGTCGCGTGCCGTCCAACCAACCCGTCAGAGGTTTGCATGAACACCCCCGCGCATCAGCTGAGCACCTGGCTGAAGCAACACCAGATCACCGAAGTCGAGTGCATTGTCAGTGACCTCACCGGCATCGCCCGCGGCAAGATTTCCCCTACCAACAAGTTTCTCGCCGAAGGCGGCATGCGCCTGCCGGAGAGCGTCCTGCTGCAGACCGTCACCGGCGATTTCGTCGAGGATGAGATCTACTACGACCTGCTGGACGAGGCGGACATCGATATGTTCTGCCGCCCCGACCCGGAGGCGATCTTCCTGGTGCCCTGGGCCATCGAGCCCACCGCGATGGTGATTCATGACACCTACGACAAGCGCGGCAATCCCGTCGAGCTGTCGCCGCGCAACGTGCTCAAGCGCGTGCTGCGCCTGTACGCGCAGAAAGGCTGGACGCCGATCGTCGCGCCGGAAATGGAGTTCTACCTGACCAAGCGCAGCAGCGACCCGGACTTCCCGCTGGAGGCGCCGATCGGCCGCTCGGGGCGTCCGGAAAGCGGCCGGCAGAGCTTTTCCATCGATGCCGCCAACGAGTTCGACCCGCTGTTCGAGGATGTCTACGACTGGTGCGAGGCCCAGGGCCTGGACCTGGATACGCTGATCCACGAGGACGGCCCGGCGCAGATGGAGATCAACTTCCGCCACGGCGACGCCCTGTCCCTGGCCGACCAGATCACCGTGTTCAAGCGCACCATGCGCGAGGCCGCGCTCAAGCACAACGTGGCGGCGACCTTCATGGCCAAGCCGATCACCGACGAGCCGGGCAGCGCCATGCATATCCACCAGAGCGTGGTGGACGCCGAGTCGGGCCGGAACATCTTCGTCAACGAGGACGGCAGCATGAGCGAGCTGTTCCTCAATTACATCGGCGGCCTGCAGAAGTACATCCCCAAGGTGCTCCCGATGTTCGCGCCGAACGTCAACTCGTTCCGCCGCTTCCTGCCGGACACCTCGGCGCCGGTCAACGTCGAGTGGGGCGAGGAGAACCGTACAGCCGGCCTACGCGTGCCGCCGTCCTCGCCCGAAGCGATGCGCGTGGAAAACCGCCTGCCGGGCGCCGATGCCAACCCCTACCTGGCCATCGCCGCCAGCCTGCTGTGCGGCTACCTGGGCATGGTCGAGAAGATCGAGCCGAGCGCGCCGGTCCAGGGCCGCGCCTACGAGCGCCGCAGCCTGCGCCTGCCGATCACCATCGAGGACGCCCTCGCGGCCATGGAGAACTGCGAGGTGCTGGAGCAGTACCTGGGGCGCAAGTTCGTCCAGGGCTATGTCGCGGTGAAACGCACCGAGCACGAAAACTTCAAGCGCGTGATCAGTTCCTGGGAACGGGAGTTCCTGCTGCTCAGCGTCTGACCGCAATCGCCACGCCGCCCACAATAAAACGGATCAGGAGTCGCCATGAAGCTGTTGCAACGTCTTGCCCCTCTCGCCCTGCTCGCCGCGCCGCTGCTGGCCAGCGCGCAGCCCAGTGTCAGCATCTACAACTGGACCGACTACATCGCCCCCGACACCCTCGCCGGCTTCGAGGGCGCCACCGGGATCAAGCCGGTGTACGACGTCTTCGACTCCAACGAAACACTGGAAGGCAAGCTGCTGGCGGGCAAGACCGGCTACGACATCGTCGTGCCGTCCAACCACTTCCTGACCCGCCAGGTGGACGCCGGGGTGTTCCTCGAACTGGACCGCAGCAAGCTGCCGAACTGGAAACACCTGGACCCGGCGCTGCTCAAGCTGCTCGAACAGAACGACCCCGGCAACCGCCACTCGGTGCCCTACCTGTGGGGTACCAACGGCATCGGCTACAACGTCGACAAGGTCAAGCAGGTGCTGGGCGTCGACCATATCGACTCCTGGGCCACCCTGTACGAGCCGGAAAACCTGAAGAAGCTGCAACAATGCGGCGTGGCCTTCATGGACTCGGCCGACGAACTGATCCCGTCGATCCTCAACTACCTGGGCCTGGACCCCAACAGCAGCAACGCGGCGGACTACGCCAAGGCCGAGAAGCGCCTGCTGGAACTGCGCCCCTACGTGACCTACTTCCACTCGTCCAAGTACATCTCGGACCTGGCCAACGGCGATATATGCGTGGCCTTCGGCTTCTCCGGCGACGTGCTGCAAGCGGCCAACCGCGCCCGCGAGGCAGGCAACGGGGTGAAAATCGCCTACAGCATTCCCAAGGAAGGCAGCAACCTGTGGTTCGACCTGATCGCGATTCCCGCCGACGCGAAGAACCCCGACCAGGCCCTGGCGTTCATGAACTACGTGATGGAGCCGAAGGTGATCGCGGGGATCAGCGACTATGTGGGTTACCCTAACGCCAACGCCGATTCCAGGCCGTTCATCGATCCCGAGACCCTGAACAACCCCGAGGTCTATCCGCCCCAGGCGGTGCTGGACAAGCTCTACATCTCCAAGGCCCCGTCGCCGAAGATCATGCGCCTGATGACCCGCAGCTGGAGCAAGGTCAAGTTCAACCAATGAGTCGAGATCCCTTGATGATGCAACGTGCTGAGCATGCGGCGTCGTACTACGCCGCCACCGCCCGCGACAGCCAGCCCTACCCCGCGCTCGACGGCGAGATCCAGGCCGATGTGTGCGTGATCGGTGGCGGCCTGACCGGGGTCAACACCGCCCTGGAGCTGGCCTTGCGCGGGCACTCGGTGGTGCTGCTGGAGGCCCGGCGCATCGGCTGGGGCGCCAGCGGGCGCAATGGCGGGCAACTGATTCGTGGCATTGGCCACGATGTCAGTGGCTTCGGCAACTATGTCGGCGAAGATGGCGTGCGCTATCTGGAGCGCGCCGGAGTGGACTCGGTGACCCTGGTCGCCGAACGCATCGACGAGTTCGCCATCGACTGCGACCTGCGCTGGGGCTTTTGCGAGCTGGCCAATACCCCGAGGCAGTTCGCGGCGATGCGCGAGGAATACGCGTCACTGGCGGGTTCGGGGTATCCGCACCCGATCGAACTGGTGGAGCCCGGGCGCATGCACCAGGTGGTCGCCAGCGATTGCTATGCCGGCGGGTTGATCGATATGGGCTCAGGGCATCTGCACCCGCTGGACCTGGTGACCGGCGAGGCCCGGGCAGCCAGCCGGCTCGGGGTGCAGGTCTTCGAGCAGAGCCCGGTGCTGCGCATCGAGCATGGCAGCCAGGTCGTGGTGCATTGCGCCCGCGGCCGGGTGCGCGCCGACAGCCTGGTATTGGGCTGCAATGCCCACCTCGATGAGCTGGAGCCGAAGCTCAGTGGCAAGGTGTTGCCGGCGGGAAGCTATGTGATCGTCACCGAGCCGCTGCCGGAAGACGTCGCCTCCAGCCTGATTCCGCTGAACCTGGCGCTGTGCGACCAAAAGGTCGGGCTGGATTACTACCGGCTCACCGCCGACCGGCGCTTGCTGTTCGGCGGAGCCTGCCACTACTCCGGGACCGACCCCAGGGACATCGGCGCCTACATGCGGCCGAAGATGCTCAAGGTGTTCCCGCAACTGGCCCACGTGCGCATCGACTACCAATGGGGCGGGATGATCGGCATCACCGCCAACCGCTTCCCACAGGTCGGGCGCTTGGCAGAGCATCCGAACGTGTTCTTCGCCCAGGGCTATTCGGGGCATGGGCTGAATGTCACGCACTGGTCGGCGAAAGTGCTGGCGGAGGCCATATCGGTCGGACAGAGCAAGGGGCTGGATGTATTCGGCGCAGTGCCGCACCTGACCTTCCCCGGCGGCAAGCTGCTGCGCTCGCCGCTGCTGGCGCTGGGGATGTTGTGGTATCGGGTGAAGGAGATTGTTGGCTGATTGATGTGGTGTATGTGATGGCCTCATCGCTGGCAAGCCAGCTCCCACAGGTTTAGCGGTGTCCGCGGTCACTGTGGGAGCTGGCTTGCCAGCGACGAGGCCCTGAAAACCAGCACAAGGCCCCAAGCCCTCACCCGCGTTTCAGCGTCTCCTTCGGATATTCCCCGAACAACCCATGGTAAGCCTGGGAAAACCGCCCCAGATGCCAGAACGACCAGCGCATGGCCACCTCGGCCACGGTGACCTGCCCCGGGTCTGCCGCCAGCAAGTCCCGTCTTACCGCATTCAGGCGCCGGTTGCGCAGCCATACCGTCGGCGGCATGTCGGCATAGCGCAGGAAGGATTGCTGCAACTGGCGCACCGACACCCCGGCTGCATCCGCCAGATCCTGCACGCCAACGCTGTCCTGCGGGCAGTCGTTGACCACTTCCTTGACCCGCTCGACCACGCGGCGCATATGGCACTCGGCACGTCCGCGAGCGTCCACCTCCACGGCCTGGTCGAGCAATTGGAAGCAGCCATCGGCGATCTCCCGGGCAAACCCCGGCGCCGCCACATCCACCTGGCCGCGTACCGCTTCGGCGAGCACCTCGCTGAGCGCGCTGGCGAAGGCCTTGCAACGGGTCGGACGCAACGGTTGCAGGACCAGCCGGCGAAACTCCGCCGCCGAATGCTGCCAGCTCGCCGGCTGCTTCAGCACCACGGCCACTTCGCGGTAGTTCTCCGGGGTCACCCAGGCATTGCGGGTCTGGCCGTCCAGCAGATAAAGGGCGTTGTCGCTCATGTCGAAGCTGAACACCAAGGCGTCGGCCGGTGCGTGGAATTCCTGCTCGACCCGCAGGTTCATGCGTTCCTCGTACAGCTCCAGGCCAGCGCTCTGGGCATGCACCAGGCGTCCCTGGAAGCGCCCGGACGACATCTGCGTGTACTGCTCCTGCCAGCCCGGCAGGGCAACGCGGTGCTCGTTTACCTCATGAGCCTCCAGGACCTTGATTGTCATGCACGCACCTTGGGTTTTTATTCGAATGCTGATCGGCCAAGCGCCGTCAAGAATAATGAACGTTGGTAAACCCGGTCAAAGCCGTCGTGATGATCGGCCGCTTATTTCTGACTCAACGCCACCACCGAGACTCCGGAGGCGACAAAGGTCACCCCGGCGCCGATATTCAGGCCGTTGACCACCTTGGGGCGATTACGGATGGCACTGGTCAATGTCGAGGCGAATACGCCCATCAGGGCAAAGCCGACGGCAGTGAGCAAGGCGAACCACAGTCCGTAGACCAGCATCTGTACCGTCACCGAACCCAGTTGCGGATTGACGAACTGCGGAATGAAGGCCAGCACGAACAGCCCGGGCTTGGGGTTGAGTGCCGCGGAGAGAAAGCCGGTGAGGAAAATGGTGCGCAGCGGTTGCCTGGCCGCCGGGGCGAAGTTGATCAGGTTTCGCGAGCGCAGCACCTTGATCCCCAGCCACAACAGGTAGCCGGCGCCGATGATCTTCACTACCCAAAAGGCCACGGCGGACGTCTGCATCAGCAGCGTCAGGCCCAGGGCTGCGGTGGTGGTGTGGAACAGGATGCCGGTACCGGACGCAACGCCGGAAACGATCGCGGCCAGGCGACCCTGGCTCAGGCCGCGGCCGATGGCCAGGAGGTTGTCGGGGCCAGGTGAAATCACCAGCAGCAGGCAGGCGGCGGTGTAGGCGAGCCAGATGTCGATGGGGAACATTGCATCCTCCGTGATGTGTGGAAAGGTCCCTGATGGTGTGGGACTTTAACCTATAGCTGAATCCGGTACCGCAATCGCTGGCAAGCCAGCTCCCACAGAGAGCGCACCGCCTGACCTGTGGGAGCTGGCTTGCCAGCGATTGCGGTACCGGATTCAACACAGCAGCCAAGGGTTGGCGAGCACCTCACAAAACTAAGTAGCTGTTTAAAAAAGCTTTTCCCTGAAAAAAAACTTCCCAGGCGTAACAAATCTTGTTAAATTGCCGCCCATCCCGCGACGGACACTCAGTTGACCAGCAGCGGGATCTGCATTAGGACAAGCTTTTGTCCGTCGCAACAGGGGCGTCGCCAAGCGGTAAGGCAGCAGGTTTTGATCCTGCCATGCGTTGGTTCGAATCCAGCCGCCCCTGCCATTTTCTCTTCTAGTTCCTCCCTCCTCTCTTGATTCCGATGCCCAGGCATACGGCGATCGACTGTTCGTATTTTTCGACACACTCACAACGTACAGTGCGGCCTATCTGCTAAATCATTGGGTTTGCATCGCGCCCCATTCCCTTGTTGATCGCCAAGTGTTAAAAATATCACCCGCTTTAGGCCCAGCCGTTGTGTAAAGCCGCACAACGGGGTATCCAACGAGAAAACAATGGGTATACGGATTTAATGGTTGATGGGGCACCTTTACCCCACCAACCTGATACCATTATCAGATGGTTGATAGATCGACTCCGTAGTTGAGTTCCTCTGCGAAGTCCGGCAGTCCGTAACCGATGGTTTTCTTGTAGAAAGGAGAGACCTTCGCAGTCGGTGCCTTCTTCTTGTGCTTCGTGGTGTAGAGCATTCGTGCCCGCATCACCTCGAAGGAGTAACCGCGCCCTTCACGGTTCTTGTCCTTGGCCAGTCGGTTGATGGACTCCGTGTAAGCGTTGGTGACGGGCATGTCCGTCTCGAAGTAGGTCATGGTCTCTTCGCGCCAGTTTCCCACTGCCCTGACCAGATCGCTCCAGACTTCCTTTTGGCCCTTCGGGATGGTGGCTATCCACTCGTCCAGGGCGGCTTCTGCCTGGAGCCGTGTGGTGGCGTCCCAGATGCCGTAGAAGCGCTCCTTGTGCTCGTAGGCGGCCAGCAGTTGCGGGAACGCGCCTGTCCAGGTCTCCATGATGAGGCGCTCCCGGTCTGAGACTTCGTGAGCGCGTTTCAGCAGGATTTTCCGGTCTCCCTTGAGAGTCCGGCTCTGGGACGGTTTCAGCTCCTTTCTGAGGCCCTTGCGCACTCTCTCTAGGGCATCGTTGGCCATGCGCACCACATGGAACTTATCGACCACGATACGGGCCTGGGGCAGCACAGCCTTGACCGCTGCCCGGTAGGGGTTCCACATGTCCATGCTGACGATCTCGACCTTCTGCCGGTCTTTCAGCTTCATCAGGTAGTTGGTCACCACGTCCTGGCGGCGGGTGGCCAGCAGGTCGAGCAGGGTTCGCTCCTCAATGTTGGTCAGAATGCAGCGGTAGCGCTTGTTCAGGTATAGCTCGTCAATGCCCAGGATGCGGGGCGTCTCGAAGCGGTGCCAGCGCCCCAGGAACTCGGCGCGGGCGTTGAAGATGTCGCGCACCGTCTTCTCGTCCAGGCCGGTCTGTGCCGCCACAAAGGTGTAGGGGTGGTTGAAGGATTCCTTCTCCACGTACTCATGCAGCCGCAGTGTCATACGGAATCCGTCCACCATCTCCGGTAGCTGGGGCCTGAATGTTGTCTTGCAGGCCCGGCAGGTGTATCGGCGGCGGACCACCCAGAGAGTGACCCGCTTGCCGTGGATGGGCAGATCACGATAGGGAACGTCACGCTTGCCGAACCGCACGAACTCACCCTGCACGCCGCACCCCTCGCAGGCTACTGGTGTAGGTGCTTCAAGCCGAAAATGTATGTCTTCATTCTGCTCATCAGAATCCACCAACTGGTACCCAGGAAGGCTTAACGAATTAATCATCTCCCGCCTTGATCAGAAAAACAGGTAGGTGGCGTAACCGGCAATCATCGCCATAGCAAAAATGACTGCTAAAAACGCCGCTAAAAGCTTCAGCGTGAACAAAGAGCGCAACAGAATGAGCTCAGTCAGGCTGGCTCCGGCACTGCCGATGATCAACGCTAGCACCGTCCCGGCACCCACGCCTTTGGCCATCAGAGCCGCTGCCAGAGGTATGACGGCTTCAGCGCGAATATACAACGGCACGCCGATGACAGCGGCAACTGGAATGGCAAAGGGATTATCTGGGCCTGCATACTGCTCCAATAAGTCAGTGGGCATGAAACCATAGATCACGCTGCCAATCGCAATACCGATGAGCAGGTAAGGCAACACATCGATAAAGTCCGACCAAGCTTCCCGCCACACACCACTGTACTTCCCTTCTTTCTTAACCGTGACAGTGGGTTGACTGTCACAGCATTCGCTAGACGTAGAGACTGTTGTCTTCCTATCAGCCCCGCAAGAAGCCGTCTTCGGAGTGGTGTCGCAGCTGTTGGTGCCGCAACTCGATGCGGTCGATGTAGCACTGCACGGGCTTGCTGATGAACTACATCCACTGCTCTCTTGTGTCGCCGTCCGGCGCACATAACGCTCGAAGCCAAGCGTGTGAAGCAGCCATCCGGCACCTACCGCGACCACCAAAGCGGCGAGCACATAGATAGCAGTAAGTGTCCATCCAAACGTGGCAACCAGCAGGCCGACGACGATAGGATTCAGCAACGGAGATGAGAAAAGAAACACCATCATCGGCCCAAAACCGGCCCGTGCCCGAATCAACCCTTTCAACATGGGGATAGTCGAGCAACTACAGAAGGGCGTTATAGCTCCTAAACCAGCAGCAAGAAAATAGCCTCGCTTCCCACTGGAAGTCAGTAACGCTTCCACCTTGGATGGTGGGATGTGACGTTGAAGAACTCCGACCAGCAAGCTAATGCCAATGAATAAAACCGATAGCTCGATAGCGAGAAAGGCGAACATGCCTAGAGCGTCTTGGAGTTGAGATGACATTCAATATTACTCCTATATTTCTAGTATTGTCGAAATGATGTACGCAGCCTACTTGCGTTTATCCGACCTGTCAACTATAATTCTAGAAACATCGAATTATTGGGGCGTGCTATGGATCACGAAAAGGTTGCAGCCAGCTTAGCTGAGCTAGGGAATAGTCACCGACTGTCCGTGTTCCGCTTTCTGGTCAAAGCTGGCCATGATGGGGCTTCGGTCGGAGATATCCAGAAGGGGCTGGGTATTCCTGCTTCGACGCTATCACATCACCTTGCGCGCATGGCCAAGGTAGGGCTGATCCGGCAGGAGAAACATAGCCGCACGATTGTCTGTATACCCGAGTATGGGCACCTAGAGAATTTGATCGGTTTCTTACAAGAGGAATGTTGTGCAGGTGTCCGGATTGCGCATGAACCAGAACCGCTTTGACGCTTGCCCAGCTCTCGCTGTCCTCCCTAGTCAGCATCGCTATGAAGACTCAGGCGAAGGTGGAAACAGAAAATTGGCAGTAGAGTAGGCTGAAGAGGATCAATCAGATAATCCGCTGAGAAAGATTTTCTTCTTTACATCTTTGGCATTTTATCAACCAGAAATTCCGGATACCCAAAACAATTTGAAAAGCGTGATGTCCCTGCGTGAGGGAATCCTCTTCCCTGTTACCTGTCAGCCACCGGAGCAAGCTGCATGATCGAGGTCACCGAAGTTTCCATTGCCCAACTGCGTGCCGCACTCGAGTCCGGCCAGACCACTGCGGTCGAGCTGGTCAAGGCCTACCTTGCCCGGATCGATGCCTACGACGGCGCAGACACTGCCACCGCGCTCAACGCGGTAGTCGTGCGCAATCCCGAGGCCCTGAAAGAAGCCGAAGCCTCCGATGCCCGTCGTGCCCGTGGCGAAACCCTCGGCCCGCTGGACGGTATTCCCTATACCGCCAAGGACAGCTACCTGGTCAAGGGTTTGACCGCCGCTTCCGGCAGCCCGGCCTTCGCTGAACTGGTGGCCTACCGTGACGCCTTCACCATCGAGCGCCTGCGTGCCGCCGGGGCGATCTGCCTGGGCAAGACCAATATGCCGCCCATGGCCAACGGCGGAATGCAGCGCGGTGTCTACGGCCGTGCGGAAAGCCCGTACAACGCCGCGTACCTGACCGCCCCGTTCGCTTCCGGCTCGTCCAACGGCGCCGGTACCGCCACTGCCGCCAGCTTCTCCGCCTTCGGCCTGGCCGAGGAAACCTGGTCGAGCGGTCGTGGCCCGGCATCGAACAACGGCCTGTGTGCCTATACCCCGTCCCGTGGGGTGATTTCGGTACGCGGCAACTGGCCGCTGACGCCGACCATGGACGTGGTGGTGCCTTATGCGCGGAGCATGGCCGACCTGCTGGAAGTGCTGGATGTCGTCGTTGCCGAAGACCCCGACACCCGCGGCGACCTGTGGCGCCTGCAGCCCTGGGTGCCGATCCCGAGCGTGGCCTCGGTACGCCCGGCGTCCTATGCCGATCTGGCGGTGGGCAGCAGCGCCCTGGCCGGCAAGCGCCTCGGCGTGCCGCGCATGTACATCAATGCCGATGAAGCCGCGGGCACTTCCGAGGCACCCGGGATCGGCGGCCCGACCGGCCAGCGCATCCACACCCGCGCCTCGGTGATCGAGTTGTGGAAGCAGGCACGCCAGGCCCTCGAAGCGGCTGGTGCCGAGGTGATCGAAACGGACTTCCCGCTGGTCTCCAACTGCGAGGGCGACCGTCCGGGCGCGCCGACCGTGTTCAATCGCGGCATCGTTTCCAAGGAGTTTCTCCATCATGAACTCTGGGACCTGACCGCCTGGGCCTTCGACGACTTCCTGCGGGCCAACGGCGATCCGAAGTTGAATCGCCTGGTGGATGTCGACGGGCCGAAGATCTTCCCGCACGACCCGGGCACCCTGCCCAACCGCGAAGGCGACCTTGCCGCCGGCATGGACGAATACGTGAAGATGGCCGAACGCGGCATCACCCCGTGGAACGAGATCCCGACCGTGCCGGACGGCCTGCGCGGCCTGGAGGCGACCCGCAAGCTGGACCTGGAAGACTGGATGGACGCGAACGGCCTGGACGCCGTGCTGTTCCCCACCGTGGCCGATGTCGGCCCGGCGGACGCCGACGTCAACCCGGAGTCGGCGGACATCGCCTGGAGCAACGGGGTCTGGGTCGCCAACGGCAACCTGGCGATCCGTCACCTGGGCGTGCCGACCGTTACCGTACCGATGGGCGTGATGGCCGATATCGGCATGCCGGTGGGCCTGACCTTCGCCGGCAAGGCCTATGACGATGCCAACCTGCTGAAGCTGGGTGCCGCGTTCGAGGCGACCGGCAACCGCCGGATGATCCCGCCGCGTACCCCGCCACTGCGCGGCTAAGGCCCGCTCCCGCAAGGTCATTTCTTGCGGGAGCCCCTTCAATCCTCCGGCTCCCCGCGCACTGCCAGCACATTGCACGGCAGATGCTGCAGCACATGCTCGGTGGTACTGCCCAGCAGCCCCGCCGCCCCCGGCGCTGGCTGCTGCCCATGACGATCACGTCGGCCCGATGCTGGCCTGCGTACTCGGCGATCGCCAGCGTCGCCGGCCCGCTGACGAAGTGCCGGTGGCTTTCCGGTACACCGTGGGCCTGGGCCAGGTGCTCGAAGGCCAATTGCGCCGAACGCCTGACTTCATGGTTGAATCCCGGCATGGTCACCGCACCCGCTCCGAAATCGGCGACCCGGGTCTGCGCCACGTCCCAGGCATGCAGCAGATGCAGTTCGGCCTCGCACTGGATCGCCAGGGCGCTGGCCTGCGCCATCACCCGCTGGTTGATCCGCGTGTGCTGGCTGTCCGGGTGCAGGGTATCCAGCGCGGCGATCACTACCCTGGGCAATGGGCAACGCAGATCGCTGACCAGGTGCAGCGGCGCCGTGCAGTCACGCAGCAACTGCCAGTCCGGCGGCGTGAGGAAAACCCGGCGCAAGGCCGATTCGTGATGCACATCTTTGATCACCAGGTCGGGCTGCATGTCTTCGACATGCTCGAGCATGTCGCGGATCACCTGCCGGCTCACCTGCACTTCGCAACTGACCTCCAGGCCGTCATGACGCAACTGCCCGGCCTCGTCGCGCAGCCAGGTCCAGGCGTCCCGCTCCATCGCCTGGCGCAGCGCCGTGCCCGCGGCCATGCGCCCGAGCAGGTCACCCTCTTCGAGAAACACCGCGATATGCAGGGCCGCGTCGGTGGCCCTGGCGATCGCCACTGCACGCTCCATGGCCGGGGTATGGCGCAGGGTTGGCGAGGCGATCATGAACAGGCGTTGATACGGGCTCATAAGACACCTCCTGGCGGGTTGTCCGTTTGCCGCGGAACGATCAACGCGCTCCGGCCAGGACGACCGAAGCGACGACACCGGCATGCCGCCGGTGTCGCAGCCTGAGTATAAGCCGGGGTTTACAGACAGGTAGCCAGAGCCGCCATACGGCGCCGGGCCAGGGCATCGTCCTTCTGCGCGTAGAACTTGATCACGCTGCCGCTGCCCGACGGCGAAATATCGGTGAAATACTCGCCACCCCGGGTCGAGACGGTGATGCCCTGGGCCGTACGCTCCAGGTAGCCGCTGGCATCCACGCCGAATACCGCCTCGTCCTGCCAGCTGAACTGCACGCATTCGGCGACCTTGGCTGCTTCTTTGGTCGAATTGATAATCCTGTCCGGCTGGCCGGAACGGGCTGTGTTCATCGCCGACGAGGCGCAGCCCGCCAGCAGGGTGGCGGCGAGCAAAGCCAGGGCACTACGCATGTTTCACCTCTTCGACGCAAAAAAGGAGCGACTTTAGCACTGCCACCGCCCGCCCCGAAAACCCTTGTTTTTTTGTGCCAATAGATGACGTCGATCAACTGATCGTCACACTCGATTAGTCACACAAAAGATATGGACATAGACTCCCCGCGAATGCGTTGCCCAGGCCCTCGAAAGAATGGGCCGGGCCGCCTTTCCTGCCTGCTTTGGCCTGAACACCACTGACCGATCCCGCCGCTTTGACCGGCGCGCACGCCTGTGCGCGGCTGTCGCGTCGGCCCGGCCGTAACAAGGAGATGATCATGGGACTGGGTAGACGACAGTTCTTCAAACTGTGCACCGTGGGCGCCGCCACCGCGACCTGTGCCACCCTGGGTTTTGCCCCGGGCATGGCGCAGGCGACCCAGTCGCGCCAGTACAAGCTGCTGCGGGCCAAGGAAACCCGCAACAACTGCACCTACTGCTCGGTGGGCTGCGGCCTGCTGATGTACAGCCTCGGCGACGGCGCGAAGAACGCCAAGGCGCGGATCTTCCATATCGAAGGCGACCCGGATCACCCGGTCAGCCGCGGCTCGCTGTGCCCCAAGGGCGCAGGCCTGGTGGACTACATCCATAGCGAACAGCGCCTGTTGTACCCCGAATACCGCGCCCCGGGCTCGGACAAATGGCAGCGGGTCAGCTGGGACTACGCCATCGAACGCATCGCCCGCCTGATGAAGGACGACCGCGACGCCAACTTCATCGAGAAGAACGCCAAGGGCACCACGGTCAACCGCTGGCTCAGCACCGGCATGCTCTGCTCCTCGGCGGCCAGCAGCGAAACCGGCTCCCTCGACCAGCGCTTCACCCGCGCCCTGGGTATCCTCGGCACCGACAGCCAGGCCCGGGTCTGCCATGCGCCGACCGTCGCGGCGCTGGCTCCGACCTTCGGCCGCGGCGCCATGACCAACAACTGGGTCGATATCAAGAACGCCAACGTGGTCATGATCATGGGTGGCAATCCCGCCGAAGCGCACCCGGTGGGCTTCAAGTGGGTGATCGAGGCGAAGATCCGCAACGGCGCCAAGGTCATCGTGGTAGACCCGCGCTTCAACCGCAGCGCCGCGGTGGCGGATATCTATTCGCCGATCCGCGCCGGCTCCGACGTGACCTTCCTGATGGGCATGGTCAACTGGCTGATCAGCCACGATAAGGTGCAGCACGAGTACGTGCGGGCCTACACCAACGCCAGCCTGATCGTGCGCGAGGACTACCGCTTCGACGAAGGCCTGTTCAGCGGCTACGACGCGGACAAGCGCAGTTACGATCGCGCCTCGTGGAACTACGAGTTGGACGAGAACGGCTTCGCCAGGCGCGACCCGAGCCTCGCCCACCCGCGCTGCGTGTGGAACCTGCTCAAGCAGCACGTCTCGCGCTATACGCCGGAGATGGTCAGCAAGGTCTGCGGCACCCCGCAGGACGACTTCCTGCAGATCTGCGCGATCATTGGCGAAACCAGCGCCCCGGACAAGACCGCCACCTTCCTCTACGCCCTCGGCTGGACCCACCACACCAACGGCGCGCAGATGATCCGCGGCGCGGGCATGCTCCAGTTGCTGCTGGGCAACATCGGCATGGCCGGCGGCGGCGTCAACGCCCTGCGCGGCCACTCCAACATCCAGGGCTATACCGACCTCGGCCTGCTCTCGCTGCGCCTGCCGGGCTACATGAACCTGCCGTCCGATGCGCAGACGGACCTTGCCACCTACCTCAAGCAGACCACCCCGAGCGCGGTGCAGGCCGACCAGGTCAACTACTACAAGAACACCCCGAAATTCTTCGTCAGCATGATGAAGAGCTTCTGGGGCGACAAGGCCACCAAGGACAACGATTGGGGCTTCGACTGGCTGCCGAAGTGGGACGACAGCTACGACGTCATCAACTTCACCAACCGCATGTACGAAGGCAAGGTCAACGGCTACATCGCCCAGGGCTTCAACCCGGTGGCGGCCTTCCCGGACAAGAACAAGGCCCAGGAGGCACTGGCGAAACTCAAGTTCCTGGTCATCATCGACCCGCTGGCCACCGAGACCTCGAGCTTCTGGAAGAACCACGGCGAGGAGCATGACGTCGATACCGCGGCGATCCAGACCGAAGTGTTCCGCCTGCCCTCCTCCTGCTTCGCCGAGGAAGACGGCTCCATCGTCAACTCCTCGCGCTGGCTGCAATGGCACTGGGCCGGCGCCGCGCCACCCGGCGAGGCCTGGCACGACGGCAAGATCCTCGGCCACCTGTTCATGAAGATCCGCGAACTGTACGAGAAGGAAGGCGGCGCCAACCCTGCGCCGATCCTCAACATGGCCTGGGACTACGCCGACCCGCGCGATCCCAAGCCCGAGGAAGTGGCCAAGGAGTCCAACGGCCGCGCCCTGGCCGACCTGCACGACGACCAGGGCAACCTGATCCTGCGCAAGGGCCAGTTGCTCAACGACTTCGGCCAGTTGCGCGACGATGGCAGCACGGTGTGCTTCAACTGGATCTTCGCCGGCTCCTGGACCGAACAGGGCAACCAGATGGCCCGCCGCGACAACACCGACGTGGGCCTGGGCAACACCCCTGGCTGGGCCTGGGCCTGGCCGCAGAACCGCCGCGTGCTCTACAACCGCGCCTCGGCGGACCCGGCGGGCAAGCCGTGGGACCCGGAACGCCAGTTGATCGCCTGGGACGGCGCGCGCTGGAGCGGCATCGACGTGCCCGACTTTGCCCCGACCATTGCCCCCGGCACCGCCACCAGCCCGTTCATCATGCTGCCCGAAGGCGTGGGCCGGCTGTTCTCGGTAGGTGCCCTCAACGACGGGCCGTTCCCCGAGCACTACGAGCCGACCGAAAGCCCGCTGGCGAGCAACCCGCTGCACCCGGGCGTGACCTACTGCCCGACCGCACGGATCTACCCGCACGACCGCTCACGGATGGGCAAGCGCGAGGACTTCCCCTACGTCGCCACCACCTACTCGATCACCGAGCTGTTCCGCCACTGGACCAAGCACTCGCGGCTCAACGCGATCATCCAGCCGGAGCAATTCATCGAGATCGGCGAAACGCTCGCGGCCGAGAAAGGCATCGCCCAGGGCGACCGGGTCAAGGTCAGCACCCAGCGCGGCTACATCAAGGCCAGGGCGGTGGTGACCAAGCGCATCCAGCGCCTGACCATCGACGGCCAGGCAGTGGACACCATCGGCATCCCCTGCCACTGGGGCTACGAAGGCAGCACGCGCAAGGGCTTCCTGGCCAACACCCTGACCCCGGGCGTCGGCGACTCCAATACCCACACGCCTGAATACAAGGCGTTTCTCGTGAACGTGGAAAAGGTCTGAGGGAGCATTCATGTCATACCAATCCCAGGACATCATCAAACGCTCGGCCACCAGCTCGCTGACCCCGCCACCGCAGGCACGCAACCACCAGGCCGAGGTCGCCAAGCTGATCGACGTGAGCATCTGCATCGGCTGCAAGGCCTGCCAGGTGGCGTGCAACGAATGGAACGACCTGCGCGACGAGGTCGGCCACAACGTCGGCGTCTACGACAACCCTGCCGACCTGTCGGCAGAAACCTGGACGCTGATGCGCTTCGACGAAGTACAGAACGAAAGCGGTCGCCTCGAATGGCTGATTCGCAAGGACGGCTGCATGCACTGTGCCGACCCGGGCTGCCTCAAGGCCTGCCCGCAGCCGGGCGCGATCATCCAGTACGCCAACGGCATCGTCGATTTCCAGTCCGAGCACTGCATCGGCTGCGGCTACTGCATCGCCGGCTGTCCGTTCGACGTGCCGCGGATCAGCCAGAAAGACAACAAGGCGTACAAATGCACGCTTTGCGTCGATCGCGTAGCCGTCGGCCAGGAGCCGGCCTGCGTCAAGACCTGCCCCACCGGCGCGATCAACTTCGGCGCCAAGAGCGAGATGCAGCACCTGGCGGCCGGGCGCGTCCAGGAGCTCAAGGGCCGCGGTTTCGCCGGAGCCGGCCTGTATGACCCGCAAGGCGTCGGCGGCACCCATGTGATGTACGTGCTGCAGCACGCCGACAAGCCGCACCTGTACCACAAGCTGCCCACCGACCCGCGCATCAGCGCTGCGGTGCAGGGCTGGAAAGGCTGGCTCAAGCCTGCGGCGGCTGTGGCCTTCTTCGCCACCCTGGCAGGAACGATGTTCCACTACGTCGGCGTCGGGCCAAACGAAGTGGACGAGGACGAGAAAAAAGACGAGGAGACCCACGCATGAACAAGGACAGGATGATCCTGCGCACGCGCTTCATCGAGCGCGCCAGCCACTGGCTGATGGTGATCTGCTTCCTGGCCGTCGCGCTGTCGGGGCTGTCGTGGTTCTTCCCTCGCTCAACGGTCTAAATGGCGTCTTCGGCACACCGCAGATGGCCCGCATCCTCCACCCGTTCTTCGGCGTGGTGGTGTTCCTGCTGCTGATGTTCCTGTTCATCCGCTTCGTGCGCTACAACCTGCCGGAGCCGCAGGACCGCCTCTGGTTCAGGAACCTGCCCGGCGTACTTGCCGGCAAGCATGAACCGGCGCTGCAGATCGGCAAGTACAACGCCGGGCAGAAGGTCATGTTCTGGGGAATCATGGGCCTGATCAGCCTGCTGCTGGTCAGTGGCGTGGTGATCTGGCGGCCCTATTTCGCCCCGCTGTTTTCCATTCCTGCTATCCGCATCGGCCTGCTGGTACACGCCCTGGCCGGGGTCGGCCTGATCCTGCTGGTGATCGGGCATGCGTACCTGGCGTTCTGGGTCAAAGGCTCGATTCGCGGGATGGTCACCGGCTATGTCAGCCATCGCTGGGCCAAGGCCCACCATGGCCGCTGGTACCGGCAGATCAGTGCCCGGCAGGACGGGAAAAGCAAATGACCAGCAGTATTCGCATGACGCCGCAGGGGGCCGGGCAGGCGGCGGTCGGGGCTATCGCGCCGGTGTTGTTGCCGCCGCGCGAGGGCAATCATGCGCGGCGGGCGGCGCGCTTGCGGGAATTGGCGGTCAGGCATCCGATGGCGGACTACCTGGGCTTCGTCGCCGGAATCGTGGAAAGCCAGGAACTGTTGCTCACGCACAGGCCCCTGCCCCGGCCTTGCTCGCCGGGCTGGCGGCATCGCTTGGTGCAACTGGCGCGCCGCTGGATTGCCGACGGCATGTGCGGCACGGGCACTGGCTGGTGCTGCTGCGCGGGCTTGGCGAAACCATCGAGCACCCGGCGCTGGAAGAACTGCTGCAGGAAGAGGACTGGCGACTCGAGGCCTACGCCGACTCCCTGCTGCGCGGGGACTTCCACGAGGTGCACAGTGGTGAAGCGCTGTTCATCTGGTCGGCACTATCGTTGTACTTCAGCCAGTTGGCGGCGCATCTGCCGGCGGTGGGCATCGTCCAGGGTGAAGAGCGGCAGTTCTGCCCGGTATGCGCCAGCGCACCGGTGGCGAGCAGCATCCTCACCGGCGCCCAGGCCGGATTGCGCTACCTGCATTGCGGTCTGTGCGAAAGTCGCTGGCATATGGTGCGGCTCAAGTGCAGCAACTGCGAAGCCACGGGCGGGCTGGATTACTGGTCGCTGGAGGATGCGAAGGCGCCGGTGAAGGCAGAAAGCTGTGGCGAATGCCGTAGTTACCTCAAGGTGTTCTACCCGGAGCACGAGCGCGGCCTCGAGGTGGTGGCGGACGACCTGGCGACACTGGGGCTGGATGCCGAGGTCGAGCGCCAGGGCTTCGGGCGCAGCGGGGTCAGTCCGTTCCTGTTTCCGGGGTGATCCAAAGCACGACGCGTACCCTGTGGGGGTTTACCCGCCACAGGGTACGCGTTGTGCTTTGGAGAAGGGTGCTATGCGTCCGCATATTTCTGCGACGCGGCAAGTAATTCTTGGTTGCTTCCTCCGAGCAGACTGGTTGCCTCATATTCGCCCTGACTGCCAACCTCAGTAGTTGAACACATGCCCTAACTGACCCTGCACCCACTCCAGGAAGTGCCGCACCCTGGACATCTCCGCGTGCCCCCTGGGGAACACCAGGTGGTGCGCGCTCACGGGGGTGGACAATTCGGCGGGGAATACCGGCACCAGGTCGCCGCGTTTGACATAGTCCTGGGACAGCAACGAGCTTTCCAGGGCAAAACCGAAGCCATGCCTGGCGGCCTCCAGGCTCATGTACGAGCGGTCGAAGCCCAGCGCGAACGGGGCTTGCGGAAGCGCCACGCCCTGCTGGGCGAACCACTGCGGCCACTGCACCAATGCCGCTTCGGAGAGGATGAGGTTCTGCCCGAGCAGATCGCTGGGTTGGCTGACGGGAATGCGCTCAAGAAGGCTGGGGGACGCGAGCACCGTGGCACGCTCGTGACGGATGGTGCGCACCTCCAGGCTTGGCCAGTCAGGGTAGCCGTGGCGGATGTCCACATCGATCTGATGGCGGCCGAAATGGAGTGTTTCATAGGAACACGACAGGTTGATCTGAATCTCCGGATGACAGCTGCGAAAGTGATCAAGGCGCGGCAGCAGCCAGAGCAGACCGAAGCTGGGCGCCGCATGCAGTCGCAGGCAATCGAAGCCCACGGCACTCCCCGCCCGCTCGGTGGCCAGCGCCAGGCTCTGCAGGATTCCGGAGATCTCCCGCTGGTACTGTTCGCCAGCGGGCGTCAGGGACATGCCGCGGGCTTCCCTGACAAACAGGGCACGGCCGATCAGCGCTTCCAGATTCGCAATCTGGTGGCTGACCGCCGAAGGGGTCAGGTTCAACTGTTCGGCCGCCTTGGCCACGTTTCCAAACCGCGCCACCTGCTCGAAGGCCTGAATCGATTTCAGCGGCGGTATCTGCTGCATTTTCCTGTTCGAGTCGCCGATCATTGCAAGCCCCGATTTCTGCGGATTGCACGCAATGCTATCGGAAACCGGAAAAAAATCCCCTGCCCACCCCTGAATTTTTTTCAGCATTAGTTGAATGGCGCTGCGTTGCTCGCCAAGCACCCCGGGTTGATTCTGACGCCATCGGTTCCCCGCGAACTGCCGCTCACAAAAACAATCAATCGGAGCACTCTTCATGCTACTCACTGGCAAAATCGCAATCGTCACCGGCGCCGCTTCTGCACGCGGCATCGGCCGCGCCACCGCGCAGCTGTTCGCAGACCATGGCGCCAAGGTGGCGATTTTCGATCTCGATGCGAACGCCGCAGCCGAAGCAGCTGCGGCCCTGGGCGAGGGTCATCTTGGCCTGAGCGCCAACGTTGCCGACGAAGCCCAGGTTCGTGACGCCGTGGCCGAGGTTCTGGCGCGCTTCGGCCGCATCGACGTTCTGGTCAACAACGCCGGCATTACCCAGCCGGTCAAGACCCTGGAGATTACCGGTGCGGACTACGACCGGATCCTCAACGTAAACCTGCGTGGCACGCTGCTGATGTCCCAGGCGGTCATTCCAGGCATGCGCAACCAAGGCGCCGGCAGCATCATCTGCATGTCCTCCGTTTCTGCGCAACGTGGCGGCGGCATCTTCGGCGGCCCTCACTACAGCGCTGCCAAGGCCGGCGTGCTGGGCCTCGGCAAGGCCATGGCGCGGGAGCTGGGCCCGCACAACGTCCGGGTCAACGCCATTACCCCGGGCCTGATCCACACCGATATCACTGGCGGGCTGATGCAGGATGAGCGACGTCACGCGATCATCGAAGGCATTCCCCTGGGGCGGCTCGGTGAAGCTCGCGACGTGGCCAATGCTGCCCTCTTCCTGGCCAGTGACCTGTCCAGCTACCTGACCGGTGTCACCCTGGACGTGAACGGTGGAATGCTGATCCACTGATTTCGATTGCGCTCTGTATCCGGGCCCGGCCAAGCCGGGCTCTCAATAACAACAAGAGATCAGATCGACATGACTACCTTAACGATGGATGCGCTTTCGGCTGCCCGCAGCAGCGCGTACCGCAAGACGGCCTGGCGCCTGATGCCCTTCCTGATGCTCTGCTACCTCTGTGCCTACCTGGACCGGGTCAACGTCGGCTTCGCAAAGCTGCAGATGATGGACGACCTGGCACTGTCCGAGGCTGTGTACGGACTCGGCGCCGGCATGTTCTTCATCGGCTACTTCCTCTGCGAAGTGCCCAGCAACATCATCCTGCACAAGGTCGGTGCCCGCCGCTGGATCGCCAGGATCATGATTACCTGGGGCATCATCTCGGCGCTGTTCGCCTTCGTCGAAACCGCCTGGCAGTTCTATGCGCTGCGCTTCCTGCTGGGCGTCGCCGAGGCCGGCCTGGCCCCCGGGCTGCTGCTGTATCTCACCTATTGGTTCCCCTCCTACCGCCGCGCCAAAATGACCGCGCTGTGGTTCATTGCCATCCCTCTGTCGGGGATGATCGGAGGCCCATTGTCGGGCTGGATCATGGAGCGCTTCGCCGGCGTTCATGGCTGGACGGGCTGGCAGTGGATGTTCGTGCTCGAGGCCATTCCAACCGTCGTGGTTGGCATTCTGGTGCTCAGCTATCTGAAGGATGGCGTCGACCAGGCCAACTGGCTCACGGACGAAGAAAAGGCCCTGGTCCGCCAGGAACTGGCCGAGGACGAGCAACACAAGGTCAAGCATGGCTCCATCGGCGACTTCATCAAGGATCGCCGCCTGTGGCTGCTGGCCGGCATCTACTTCTGCGTGGTAATGGGCCAGTACGCAATCACCTTCTGGCTCCCCACCCTGGTGCGCAACGCCGGAGTAAGCGAACCGCTGCATATCGGTCTGCTGACCAGCGTCCCGTACATGACCGCAATCGTTGCAATGCTGCTTGCCGGTCGAAGCGGCGACCGTCACCGCGAGCGGCGCTGGCACCTGGCGATTCCGATGCTGTTCGGTGCACTGGGCCTGAGCCTCGCCGCAGCGCTGAGCAGCAGCCTGACGCTGTCGATCCTCAGCCTGTGCCTGGCTGCGGCAGGCATTCTCTCGGCCTCGTCACTCTTCTGGATGCTGCCGACCACGCTGCTGGGCGGCGTATCGGCCGCGGCGGGCATCGCAGCCGTGAACAGCTTCGCCAACCTCGCAGGTTTCTGCTCGCCCTACCTGATCGGCTGGGTAACCACCACCCTGGGCAGCAATGCCGTGGGGATGTACCTGATCACCGCAGTGCTGGTGTTTGGCGCCTTCCTGGTGTCCCGGGTTCCCGCAAACCTGGTCAATCGTTGATTCAACAAGGAGTCTTGCATGACTGCTGTGCCTACGCATAACGAGGCGCCGTCGCTGGCAGCGCGCGCCCGCAATATTCGCCGCCATGCCCTGCGCATGGGACAAGTACAGGGCCAGGGCTATGTTGGCCAGGCACTCGGTGCCGCCGACCTGCTGGCCGTGTCCTATTTCCACGCGCTACGCCTGGATCCTTCGGATCCGGACTGGGAAGACAGGGACCGTTTCTATCTTTCCATCGGTCACTACGCCATTGCCCTCTACGCAGCCCTGATCGAAGCCGGCGTGATTCCGGAACAAGAACTGGAAACCTATGGTAGCGATGACAGCCGCCTGCCGATGTCAGGGATGGCTGCGTATACCCCTGGTATGGAAATCACCGGCGGCTCGCTGGGCCATGGACTGGGCATCGCCGTAGGCGCATGCCTGGGCCTGAAGCTCAAGGGCTCCTCCAGCTGGGTCTACAACCTGCTGTCGGACGGCGAACTCAACGAAGGCTCGACCTGGGAGGCGGTGATGTCGGCCAGCCACTGGAAACTGGACAACCTTATCGCCATCGTCGACGTGAACAACCAGCAGGCGGACGGGCACTCCAGCGAAGTGCTGGGTTTCGAGCCGATAGTGGAGCGCTGGGCGTCCTTCGGCTGGTATGTGCAGCGGGTCGACGGAAACAGCCTGGAACAGCTTGTCACCGCGTTCGACCAGGCGCGCGCGCATCAGGCCGCGCAACCTCGGGTGATCATCTGCGACACCCGCATGGGCAAAGGCGTGCCTTTCCTTGAGAACCGCGACAAGACCCACTTCATTCGGGTCGACGAAAACGAATGGGCACTCGCCCTGGAAGCCCTCGACGCCGGGAGCCAAGCATGAGCACTGAAATCGCCGCAAAGAAACGCCTAACGACGTCGGCCATGATCGCGTCCATCGCCGCCGAAGGCCAACCCACGAAACCGGCGCCCTTTGGTCATGCATTGGCCTCCTTGGCGGAACAGCGGCAAGACATCGTCGGCCTGAGCGCCGACCTGTCCAAATACACCGACCTGCACATCTTCGCCAAGGCACACCCCGAGCGCTTCTACCAGATGGGGATGGCCGAGCAACTATTGATGAGTGCTGCTGCCGGCATGGCGCGCGAGGGTTTCACCCCCTTCGCCACCACCTACGCTGTGTTCGCCTCGCGCCGTGCCTACGACTTCATCTGCATGGCGATCGCCGAAGAAAACCTGAACGTGAAAATCGTCTGTGGCTTGCCTGGCCTGACCACTGGCTATGGCCCGAGCCATCAGGCCACGGATGACCTGGCCATCTTCCGCGCCATGCCCAACCTGATGATCGTGGATCCCTGCGACGCCCTGGAAATCGAACAGGCCGTACCGGCCATCGCAGCCCACCCAGGGCCTGTCTATATGCGCCTGCTGCGCGGCAACGTGCCCTTGGTGCTGGATCGCTACGATTACCGCTTCCAGATTGGCAAAGCCCAGGTGCTGCGCGGTGGTCGAGACGTTCTGCTGGTTTCCAGCGGCCTGATGACGATGCGTGCCCTCGAAGCGGCCGAGCAATTGCACAAGGACGGCGTCGATGTATCGGTACTGCACGTGCCAACCATCAAGCCGCTCGACGAGCAGACCATCCTGGCTGAAGCGCGCAAACCCGGACGGCTGGTGGTTACCGCGGAAAACCACTCGATCATCGGCGGCCTCGGGGAAGCCGTAGCGGGTTTACTGCTGCGTAATGGTGTCACCCCGACCTTCCGCCAGATCGCCCTGCCCGACGCCTTCCTGGATGCCGGAGCGCTTCCGACACTGCACGACCGCTACGGCATCTCGACCCAGGCGGTGGCTGCGCAGATCAAGGCCTGGCTGTAATGCTGGGTTCTGGAACAGGTTGACAGCGGTTCAATCCAAGGCCCGATGTAGTGCATCGGGCTTTTGTTTGTTTCAACGGTAGCGCTGAGGGTTCAAGGCCGCTGCTCGGCCGCAGAGAATCATGGATTAACCGAAGCCCCTTCCTTCGCGGACTCCGGTAGATCAAAAACGCGGTCGAAGCCCCACTGAAACGCCAGCGAGTAAAAGAAGAAGAACACGAACAAGCCCATATCGGTGACCAGTGCGGCCCACCAGGAAATCCCCAGCCACCCTGCCACCAGTGGCACCAACAACACGACCAGCCCTCCCTCGAAACCCAGCGAGTGGAGCAAACGCCTGCCCAATGTGCGAGCACGCTGCGGTTGGCGCGCTTCCCACCATTCAAACATGGAGTTGTACAGCACGTTCCACAGCAGCGCGCTTGCAGACAACATCACCGACAGCGCACCCGCATGAGCCAGACCGTTGCCGTATATCAACACGATGCTGGGCGACAGCACCGTAATGGCGATGGATTCATAGAGGACGGCTTGAAGGATTTTTCTGGAAGGGCCTTGCATGGTGTACTCCGAAGATCGGGTAATTGAACACCAGGGACGGTATCTGCCCATGCCAACCAGGAAAAATGAGATAAATTGCCGGCACATCAATTCAATTCATCAGGGAACCCTGCGTGTTTTCGACTCTTCCACTCAACGCGCTGCGCACCTTCGAGGCGGCGGCGCGGCTGGGAAGTTTCAAGGCGGCCGCTGAGGAACTGTCAGTCACCCCGGCGGCCATTTCCCACCAGATCAGGACATTGGAAACCCACCTCGGAGCGCGGCTATTCAATCGCTCCGGACAAGGTGTGACAGTGACCGAAGAAGGCGAGTCGCTTTATCGCCAGACACATCGCGCCTTATCGGACATTCGCCGCAGCCTGGAGGCTTTCTATCCAGACACCGTTCAGCAAACCCTGACCATAACCACTACCCCGGGCTTCGCCGCAGCCTGGTTGATTCCGCGGCTGGGCAGCTTTTACAAGCGCTTTGGGCACTTCGATGTGCGGGTCGATACACGCAATGAACTCGTCGATCTACTGCGTGACTCCAGTATCGATGTCGCCATTCGCTCGGTCAGCCGTGACGACCCCAGGTTGTTCTCCCAAGCGCTCATGCACGAACGATTTTCCGCTTACGGTGCCCCGGACCTGGTCGCTTCGCTGAACCTGGAGCAGATCGAGCTGATCAACCTGCGCTGGAAAATTCCAGGCCCATTCTCGGTGAATTGGGAAAGCTGGTGTGCGGCGGCTGCTTGCCAGTCATGGCTTGAAACGGCGCAGATGCGTGAGTTCGATGATGAGCATTTTGCTTTAAGCGCCGCGATCGCCGGGCATGGACTGGTGCTGGCAAGCAATGTGCTGGTGGCTAACAGCCTCAGGCGCGGGAGTTGGTGGCGTACAGGCCGGAAATAAGCCTGCCTGGTCCGCGGTATGTTGCTGCGTGCGTGCCAGGAAAGGAGCGGCAGGCGCATGTGGGAGCTTTCTTGAGGTGGCTGGTAGATGCGGCACTACAGGATGGATGAGCATACTCGGTTCTTGTCGTGCGTATGGACGCTATGGGTCAGTAGCGGACGTCAATGAATCGCGGATTGCATTGTGGGCTGTGTTGCCCAAGCGCGCGGTGTGGTTCCGCTTGAATTCAGGCTCTGCTTGCATGCAGCAGGCAGAGCCTGCCACTCACCAGACCTTGATCGTGTAGTCGATGTTTATGCGCGTCTCGTTGTCACTACGGAAGGTCGAGGCCGCTCCTTGCTGGTTTCGGTAGAACGCTTCACGCACTCTAAATGCCAACCCTTTCGCGGGGCCGGATTGTATGACATAAGCCAGCTCGAAGTCCTTGGACGATTCGGTGAGATTGCTGCCGCCCAATGCAGGTAGATCGATACTATTGCCATGCAGGTAGCGCATCATCCCAGTTAGGCCCGGTATACCTGAGGCAGAGAAGTCATAGTCATACTTCACCGCCCAGGTTCGCTCCTTGGGGTTAACGAAGTCTGCACTCATGGTTCCATCACTCAAAACCACAGGTTCCCCGCCTGCAATGTAGGGGAAAGCAGTGTCTCCGAATTGCCGCATGTAACCAACACCCAGGCTGTGGCCACCCCAGAGATAGCTGAACATTCCTCCCACGTTGAGGTTGTCGACCTTTCCGCCTCTGGCCTGGCCATCATCACGACTATTGAATGCACGAATATCTGATTTGAGCTTTCCTTCACCGAACGGCAGCGTGTGGAGTAATCCAAGAAAGTCCTGGGTGTAGATGTCGCGAAGCTCTGCATGGAACAGCCGCACGGTCAAGCTGTCCGACCAGCGATAATCGCCGCCGTAGAAATCAAACCGTTCGGACGACGCTCCCGGCCGGAATCGACCATTGGGAGACGCCAACCCGATCGGTTGATAGTCAGTGGAGTCGCGTAGATTGACCCTGTCCATACGCCCCAAATGGGCAGTCAGGCCATCGATGTCGTCGGAGATCATGTAAGCGCCGCGGAACGACTGCGGAAGCAGGCGCGCCGGGCTAGCGTTGATGATGGGCAAAGCGGGGAATTGAGTTCCGACCGAGAGCTTCGTCTTTGAAATTCTGCCTTTCAATGACAAGCCCAGTTCTGAATACTCGTCTCTCGCTTCGCGAGTGACCGGGTCATAGGAAAGCAGCTGGGTACCTGTACGATCGGGCGAAGAATCTAGCTTGAGTCCCAGCATTCCAATTGCGTCGATACCCAAGCCAACCGTCCCTTCCGTGAAACCCGAGTTCGCTCTCACGATGAAGCCCTGCGCCCACTCTCGGGCCGCGGAATAAGGTGTTTCGCCCTTGTAGTCCCGATCTAGATAAAAATTGCGAGCAGCAAGAGTGAGGCTGCTGTTCTCAACAAAGCTCGCGGCCGCACCTTGGGAAAGCAAAGCGGCAAGCATCCCCAGACCAGTAAGCCTGAAGCTCGAAAACTGATTGCTCATTGGGTGTCACCTTATTGTTCTTGTGGGTGCTCGGATCAGGAGGCTGGCTTGAGCGCGACGTGCGGCGCAGCCTTGCTTTTCATCAGCCAGACGATGACCGCCGCTGCGACGAAAGCTGACGCAAACAGCAGGTAGAGATCCGCAGGCCTCCAATTGGCATCGATAAGACGACCTGCCACCAAAGGTGAGAGAATCGCCCCCGCTCTTCCCATGCCGATCCCCCAGCCCAACGCAGTAACACGCTGCTCAGGGCCATAGATGCTCGGCGTAAGGGCATAGAGTCCTGCCACACATCCGTTCACGAGGACGCCAATTACCAACACAAGACCAAACGCCAGATTCAGGTTGGACGTGAAATTAACGAAGATGGCGAGGAAGAGAGCATTTAAAAGCAGGTAGCTCATCAGAACTCGCGACAGACGATAGCGAGCAGCAAGCAGACCTATCAGTGAAGTCCCGACAATACCTCCAACATTCAGCAGTACACCTCCTGTGATCCCTTGCTGATTAGACAATCCGGCTGTAACAAGAAGCTTCGGCGTCCAGCTCATCACGAAGTAGAAGCCGAACATCACCAAGAAAAACCCTGCCCAAACCAATAGCGTCGGGCGCAAAAGATCTTTGGAAAACAGGCCGGCGAATGTTTGTCGCAGCGAGGCCTGAGCGCCCTGCTCCGGCTTCGGCATGTCGGCGATCTTCTCTATCTCCACACGATTCAAAAGCCGGTTGATTCGAACAAGAGCATTACGAGGCTGACGAACAATCAGATAGGCAATGGACTCAGGGAGCAGGAAGTACAGCACGGGCAAGGTAAACAGCGTGGCCATACCGCCGTAAAGGAATACGGAACGCCATCCCATGTGCGGGATTATCTGGGCCGCGATCAAACCGCCTACGGTCGCGCCTAAAGCGTACGCTGTCGATTGCAGGCTTATTGCAAGGCTTCGCCACTTTTTGTTGGCGTACTCACCTGCAATGACATAGCTGCTCGCGAGAACACCGCCGATCCCCAATCCGGTCAATAACCGAAGAGCGCCCAGCATCGTTACGGACGGTGCCTGTGACGACACCAGCATGCCGACGCCTGCAATCGAGATGCAAAGCAGAATCAGGGGCCTACGGCCAAATCGATCGGCCCAGGGAGCGATGAACAGTGATCCGAGTGCCATGCCGACCAGGCCCGCACTCAATAAATAGCCAAGCTCGATACCGCTGAGCCCCCACTCACTCGATACGGACGCAGCGGTGAATGCCATCACCAGGACGTCAAATCCGTCGAGCATGTTGATCAGGAAACAGAGGGAGATAACCACCCACTGGAATTTTCCCATGCCCTTCTGATCGAGCTGAACACTGATTGACTGGCTCATAGTACGGCCCCCCAGGTAACTGCCGGAGGGTTTTCCAGGACGACCTTAGCCGCCCTGCTGAGGAGGGAGCATGAAAATTTCATCAGAGACCTTCTTGTTTTTGTTATGCGTGCAACGCAAGGGCTCGGCGTGGTTGGCCAAGCGATATCGAGCTACCGCCCCGAGGCAAAGGGACAGCAGCCGGTGTGCTAGGTCATGCGGCGCGGAACAGGTTGTGCGGGTCGATGACGAACTTCTTCGGTACGCCTGCATCGAACTCCCCGTAGCCTTTCGGCGCATCATCCAAGGTGATTACTTCCACCCCGACGATGTCGGCGATCTTGATGCGATCCCACATAATCGCCTGCATCAGCTGGCGGTTGTACTTCATCACCGGGGTCTGGCCGGTGTGAAAGCTGTGCGACTTGGCCCAGCCCAGGCCGAAGCGAATGCTCAACGAGCCTTGCTTGGCGGCTGCATCCACCGCGCCCGGGTCTTCGGTGACGTACAGGCCCGGAATGCCGATTTTGCCGGCGACCCGCACCACACCCATCAGGGAGTTCAGCACAGTGGCCGGAGCCTCGTGCTGCGACCCGGAATGACCATGGCCACGGGCCTCGAACCCCACCGCATCCACCGCACAATCGACTTCCGGCTCGCCCAGCAGATCGGTGATCTGCTCGTGCAGCGGGGTGTCCCTGGACAGGTCGACGATCTCGAAGCCCTGCGCCTTGGCATGAGCCAGACGGGTCGGGTTGACGTCCCCGACGATCACCACGGCAGCGCCCAGCAGGCGGGCCGAAGCGGCGGCGGCAAGGCCGACCGGACCAGCACCGGCGATGTAAACGGTGCTGCCCGGACCGACGCCGGCCGTCACTGCACCGTGGTAACCGGTGGGCAGAATGTCAGAAAGGCAGGTCAGGTCGCGGATCTTCTCCATTGCAGCATCACGGTTGGGTAGGCGCAGCAGGTTGAAGTCAGCATAGGGAACCATCACATATTCGGCCTGGCCACCGACCCAGCCCCCATGTCAACGTAGCCATAGGCTCCGCCGGCACGAGCCGGGTTGACCGTCAGGCAAACACCGGTGTGTTGCTCCTTACAGGTGCGGCAGTGGCCACAAGCGACGTTGAACGGCACCGAAACCAGGTCACCGATCTTCATGGTTTCCACGCCACGACCAATCTCCACTACCTCACCGGTGATCTCGTGCCCCAGCACCAGGCCTTCTGGCGCAGTGGTGCGACCACGCACCATGTGCTGATCAGAGCCGCAAATATTGGTCGAAACGACGCGCAGGATCACCCCATGGTCGATCTGTTTGCCCTGCGGATCGTGCATTTTCGGATAAGGAATGCTCTGAACTTCCACCTTGCCCGGGCCGAGATAAACCACACCACGATTTACAGACATACGCCCTCCATCTTGCGCCGCTGGCGCCCTGAGAATGTGTTGAAAGGAGGCAGTTATGGTCACCTCCCGGATGACCATCAGGATTCCTGGCGAAGCTGCTCGATGATCTTGCGTGCGCGATTGGCGCCCACATCCACATGGATGTCCACCATCGGCCCTGGGCCAAACTCGAGCATGTTCTGGTACTGAACCTCGATAACGACCTTGTCTTCTTCGAAAGTCATGGCGGTCTGCTCAACGACTTTCGCCTTGGTCTCTTCATGATTGCTCTTGGGGTTCGTGGCGATCGTCCAGAAGTAATGGCTGGTGTTTTCAGTCTCGGGAGTCACCCCATGGAACCCACGCATGTGAAAGCCGCCACGAGAAGGATCTTCAAGTGAGTCAGTCCCGGCATCGACTGCACCAGTCCAAATACGAAGGTGCGTGACGCAAAACTCGATTTCTTGCCAACGATCGACATTGCCCTTGAATGGATAGGCAGCCGTATAGGTGGGTGGTGGTACCGAGTCCGGCATGTGACGAATGACGCGTACCGTTTTGTCATCGCTCTCGACACGCATCTGAGCGTTCATGTGGATGCCGGCGTTACCACCAATGGTGCGAAGGTGCACGTACCCTAGGTGGCTCAGGTCGAGGAGATTGTCATGGATAAGCTGGTAAGGAGCGTCATAGTGGTAGACGTCCCCCTCGTAGAGATACTCGCCGCTACTGTGGATATCGTAAGTCGGCGGTTCATAGGTCGGCTCCTTATGATCTGCGCTGCCAAACCAGATCCAGAGGATCTGATCACGCTCGCGAACATGGTACGCAGGGACTTTCGCCTTTGTTGGAACCTTGGCCTGGCCGGGCACTTCAAGACACTGTCCTGCACCATTGAACAGCAGACCGTGGTAACCACAACGGACGCCTTGCTCCTCTAGCGTGCCATGCGACAGAGGCAGAGCACGATGGCAGCAGCGATCTTCCAAAGCTGCAGGCTGGCCGTCCGCTGTGCGGAACAGAACCACGGGCTTGCCTAGCAGGGTTCTGCCAACGGGCTTATCTTTCAGCTCCCAGGCAAAGCCTGCGACGTACCACTGGTTCAGCGGAAACTTTGGTAGTTCCGTAGGAGCGCCCACCTCGTATGCGAGCGACTGAATTTGCGATGTACTCATAGCGATCTCCAGCTATCTGAATTTCTTGTTAGGGGTTTACAGATCCAGTACTAAGCGCGGACTGCGAGAACGGGAACAGCAAGGTGTAAAACTGTCATTTCGCGCGTGTTCTGCGGCGTTCATGTACTGATCGCGGTGCTCGGGTTCGCCCGCAAGAACCCGAGTGATGCAGGCGCCGCAAATGCCCTGTTCGCACGAGCTCTCGACTTCAACGTTGTGCTCCAGCAACACTTCCAAAGCGGTTTTCTGCGCAGGAACTTCAATCACGCGTCCAGAGCGTGAGAGCTCGATTTCGAAGGGCTGATCGCCTTCAAGTACTTGCGGGGCGGCAGTGAAGTCCTCGCGATGGATTTGCTGATCAGCCCAGCCACACGCCTGCGCAGAGGATTGAATGTGCGACATGAAACCTGACGGACCACAGACGTAGAGCTGATCCCCCTGCCCTGGCGTCGCCAGGATCTTTGCGACATCCAGGCGCTGCTCATAAGGCCCGTTGTCGACGTGAAGATGAAGGTGCTCTGCGAAGGGGACATCACTCAGAAGATCGAGAAACGCCAGTCGCTCAACGGAGCGACCGCAGTAATGGAGTTCGAAGCTCTTACGGGCCACTACAAGGGTATGAGCCATGGCCAGAATTGGCGTGATGCCGATACCGCCTGCGAACAACAAATAGCGATCGCCGCTAAGATCCAGATCGAACAGATTACGAGGGGCACCGATAGTCAGGCGGGAGCCTTCCACAACATCACTATGCATGCCTCTGGAGCCACCTCTGGAAGTCGGCTCATTGAGCACGGCGATGACGTACCTGCCACGCTCCTGGGGCGAATTGCACAGTGAGTACTGCCGAATAACACCTGGCGCAACGTGTACGTCGACGTGCGAGCCTGCAGTGAATGCCGGCAGTACAGCTCCGTTGACAGCCTTCAATTCAAAGCTGAATACCCCTTCAGCTTCAGCGGTTTTACGAGAAACACAAACTTCGAGCATGAGCGTGCCCCCACCGCGGACGTGCGGTGTTTGAAAGCGATTGGAAGTGAGCCGGAATTACCGGCTTGGAGCGTTGGTGGACAGGGAATCAGGGAGGAGGTAACAGGGGTAGGCAAGACATGGCACGGCACCTCTGGATTTTTATTGTCGTGTCGCGTGCGCTTATGATGCGGACGCGGAATCTTTATGTGATTCTCATCCTAACCATTTTAGTTGCGATGTCAACCAATTCAACTTACGTGCAGGAACCGCTCGTCATGTCTCGCTCGCCCCTTAATCTTGATCGCTATGTACCTGCGCTGCTCACATCACTGACCAACAAAATGTCGAGCGGGGCCTCAGCCTGCTACCGCAAGCACTTCGGGATTGGAATTGTGGAATGGCGTGTGCTGGCAATGCTCGCGGTTGAAGATCGCATCAGCGCTAATCGCGTGGTTCAGGTGATTGGCCTCGACAAGAGCGCAGTCAGCCGGGCTCTACAGACCCTGGAGCGTGATGGGCATGTTGCAACAGAGATCGATACAAAGGATGCCCGGCGTTACACCGTTTCGCTCACCGCGTCAGGCCGAAATCTGCATGATCGTGTATTGGTAACTGCGCTAGAGAGAGAGAGGCTGTTGCTAGCAGCTTTGAACGATGACGAGATCGAGGTACTCATTGGGTTCCTGCATCGCATGAGCGGGCAATTGGATGCAGTGAATGCAGTGGAGCCACAGCTTTGATCTTCCGGCTTTGACTGATTGCATCGCAGACAGAGAGAGACACTCTTGCGCTGGTATCTATTCGCCACCGGAAAAAACCAGCCAACGCCCTCCCCTACATCCGATGATGCTCCACCAAAAAATCCACGAACAACCGCACCCGCGCCGGCATCGTCGGGCCACCGACAAAAACCGCATGAATCGGTTCCCGGTCACCGGGATTCCAGGCTTGCAACAGCGATACAAGGTCGCCCCGCCGCAGGTCCTCGCTGACGGTGAACTCGCCGATACGCGCAATGCCGGCGCCGACCCGCGCGAGTTGGGCCAGCGCTTCACCGCTGCTGCATTCGATGTTGCCGCTGACATTGAGGGAAAACGCTTTGCCGTCGCGCGCAAATGGCCAGTTGGGTTCGGCACGCCGGAAGTTGAAGCGCAGGCAGTTGTGCCGTAACAGGTCTTCCGGTTCCTGGGGGGTGCCGTGGCGTTGCAGGTACTGGGGCGATGCCACCACCACCTGGCCGGTGTCGCCGATCCTGCGCGCGGTCAGCGGGCTGTCGGGCAGGTGGCCAAAACGTATGGCCACATCGGCCTGGCCGCCGAGGATGTCGACCACTTCGTCGCCCAGGGTGAGGTCGACGACGATGTTCGGGTAGTGCTCGCTGAAGGCCGCGACCAGGGGAACGATGGACATGCGCCCATGGCCGAGGGCAGCGCTGACCCGCAGTCGCCCCCTGGGTACGCCTTGGTCGGCAATGGCTTCTTCGACCTCATCCATGTCGGCTAGGATGCGCCGGGCGCCGCGCAGAAAGGCTTCGCCCTCGGCGGTGAAGGTGATCGCCCGCGTGGTGCGCAGCAGCAGCCGGGTACCCAGGCGCTGTTCAGCACGCGCAATGATTCGACTTACCGCCGAGGGCGTGAGCCCCAATGTACGCGCAGCAGCCGACAGGCTGCCTTGTTGCGCCACGGTGGCGAACACAAACATTTCACCTGATCTACCGTTGAAATCCACTTGTGCCTCTTACGCAAAGGTGATTACCAAAAATGCCGTCTACCGCCCTAAAACGCTTGATCGTAGCATTGGCAGCATAGATAAGGAGCCTCCTATGCGTATCAATCCACCCCTTGTTGCACTCGCCATTGGTGCCTTTGGCATCGGCGTTACCGAGTTCGCCCCCATGGGCATGCTACCGGGCATTGCCGCGGACCTCGGCGTTTCGATTCCTGCTGCGGGCTTGCTGGTCAGTGCCTACGCCCTGGGCGTGCTGCTTGGCGCGCCGCTGATGACCCTGACCACCGGCAAGATTCCTCGGCGTTATCTGCTGATCGGCCTCATGGCGATTTTCACCCTGGGTAACCTGATGTCCGCATTGGCGACCGACTACTACAGCCTCATGATTGCCAGGGTGGTGACCTCACTGAACCACGGCGCATTCTTTGGCGTCGGCTCCATCGTCGCCGCCAGCGTGGTGGCCCCTGAAAAACGTGCTGGCGCGGTAGCGGCGATGTTCATGGGCCTCACCCTGGCAACCATTGGCGGTGTGCCGCTGGCCACCTGGTTTGGCGAACTGTTCGGTTGGCGTACCGCCTTCTGGGGCATTACCGGCCTCGGCGTGGTGACCATGGCCGCCTTGTGGTTCGCCCTACCCGACCTCAAGGCACCGGCAGGCGGCGGTGTCATGGCCGAAATCCGGGTACTGGGCCGTGTCCCGGTGCTGGCGGCGCTGGCCCTGACCGTCGTCGGTTCGGGCGCAATGTTCACCGTCTTCACCTACATCGCACCGATCCTTAGCAGCGAGACCCACGCCTCCACCGCCTTTATCACCGCCATGCTGGTGCTGTTCGGCATAGGGCTGACCTTGGGCAACATGTGGGGTGGCAAAGCCGCCGACCGCTCGATAGACCGCACCCTGATCGTCTCGCTGAGCGTGCTCATCCTGGTCCTGCTGGCGTTCACCGTACTGATGCGCTGGCCACTGCCGGCCGCCGTAGCCATCCTGATCTGGGGCATCGCCAGCTTCGCCCTGGTGCCACCGCTGCAGATGCGCGTGATGGAAGCCGCCAAGGACGCACCTAATCTCGCCTCGGCGGTGAACATTGGTGCGTTCAACCTTGGCAACGCGATCGGCGCAGCGCTGGGAGGCGCGGTGATCAATGCGGGGTTGGGTTATCCGGCGATTTCCCTGGCGGGGGCGGCAATGGCCGGGTTGGGGTTGTTGATGGTGCTGGGCTTTGCGTGGCGGTCGCTCAGATCGGACATGGGTACTTCGCCCTCGGCCGTCGGTGGATCGCATCAGGGCTGACAGGGGCTTGCCATGACTTTTTTGGCGCTCTTGAGATCGAGCGCCGCGCGGGCGGCGCTCGATCTCAAGAGCGCTGAAGATCTACCGGCATGCACCTGGCGACCATTCCGCAGTTCTCTGACAACTGCTTCCTTGTCCAGGGCCTGGCCGAAGCCGCTGCTCAGGCACCATGCCGGATCGGATCACAGCATCCCCCGTTCCTATCAATTCGCCCGGGCACGCAAACGCGCACCCTGCCTGCGCAGATACACCACCTGCACCATTCTTCCGGAAATGCAGCTGGAAGGTTTCGCCAGTGGCGACCTGCTGTCCCAGGTGCTCGCGCAGATGCGCCTGACCGGCGACCGCGTCTACTCCGCTACCGTCGAACCCGGCGAGCGCTTGATGCTCGACTGCAACAGTGCCCACGTCTGCATGCTGCAATCCGGTCAGTTGCGGATTCAGCGCGACGGCCACCCCGCCACGCCGATTGAACCTGGCGATGTATTCCTCCTGCCCCACACCTTGGACGACCTGAAACTCAGCGCCGGCGATAGCCCCACCACGGTCGCGGTCTGCTGCTTCTGGTTCGATGCCGGCAGCTTCCGCGCGATGGTGTTTGCCTTGCCCTGGCTGATTCATATCCGACAGGCCGACGCGGCGCCGTGGTCCGAAGGGCTGTTACATTTCATGCTGCTGGAAGCCCACGACGTCCAGCCGGGCGGCGCCTTGATGGTGTCGCGGTTGATCGACCTCGCGGTGATTCGCGTCCTGCGCACCTGGGTGCAGCAAGGCGCGGCGTCCGGTTGGCTGGGTGGTTTGTCCGACGCACGCATCGCCCGGGTGCTCAGGGCGATTCACGAACAGCCCCGTCAACAGTGGCGTATCGAGGCGCTGGCGAGGTTGGCGGGGATGTCACGCTCCAGTTTCTGCGAGCGTTTCAGCGCCCTGGTCGGACGAGCGCCTCTGCGCTATCAGAACGAATGGCGGCTGACCCTGGCCAAGACAATGTTGGCCACGCAAACCGGCCGTATCGGTGATGTGGGATTTGCCGTGGGTTATGAATCCGAAGCGGCGTTCAGTCGTGCCTATAAAGCGTTTTTTGGCCGCTCTCCCCGGGAGGATCAGGGCAGCCGTGGCGTATTTGGTGAGTCGCCTCGCTAGACGGCGCTAAATGCGCTGTTCCGTGGGATTACTTACCAATGCTGCCAAGCGCTAATGTGGTGACCGTGTCTAGGCGACCCCGGGCGGGCTCTTGCTCGACGTGTTCCATGCTGGGTAGCTGCCTATTGTCTCCAACTACAAGCGACCCGAAGCTGCTTCTCGCGAATGGCAGCAACCGACCCAAAGCGGACTCGATCAGCCCCGAAGCTTCCTGTGCAGCGAGCCCAACATACAGGTATGTCCATCTGCGTATGAGTATTTGCAACGTTCAGAATCTGAACACTTCGAGCGCAGGTAATTGTTCAGAAGCTGTACACCCTCCGCACTAATACGCCGGAATCTAGCCCCGGCAGCTCGTTGGCATGCCCTCTGCAATAAGCATCCTGACTACAACAACATAAAGGATGCTTAGCGTGGAAACCTTATTGCCACCCCAACTCTGGAACGAGCGTCTGTTCACCGGGAGCTGGGTTCCGGGTGAACTGCCCGTCACTACAGTCACCTCCCCTGGCAGCGGCCAGCCGTTGGGGACCTTGGCCAACGCTGGTACCAAGCAGGTGGAGCAAAGCGCGCAGGAGGCCGCCAAAGCCCAGCGCAACTGGTATGCCCTGCCCTATGACGAACGCGCCAGTGTGCTGCGCAAGGCGGCAGCCATCGCCGAGCAGTATCAGGCCGAGATCGCCGACTGGATTGTGCGTGAAAGCGGCTCGACTCAGTCCAAGGCAAGCTTCGAATCCTCCATCACCATCAAGTCGCTGCACGAAGCCTCGGCCCTGCCATCGCGCAGCCAGGGCGAAGTGCTGCCCTCCACGGCCGGTCGCCTAAGCATCGCCCGGCGACGCCCTCTTGGCGTGATTGGGGTGATTTCGCCGTTCAACTTTCCGCTTTACCTGGCCATGCGCGCAGTCGCTCCGGCGCTAGCCTTAGGCAATGCGGTGGTGCTAAAACCCGATCCACGAACTGCGGTATGTGGCGGCCATGTGATTGCCCGGATCTTCGAGCTGGCCGGCTTGCCGAATGGGGTACTGCATGTGCTGCCAGGCGGCGCCGAGGCCGGCGCGGCGCTGACGGCGTCACCCAGCGTGGCGATGATCCAGTTCACCGGCTCCACGCCCGCTGGGCGCAAAGTTGGGGAAGCTGCCGGCCGCCACCTGAAAAAAGTGTCGCTGGAACTCGGCGGCAAAAACTCACTGATTGTCCTCGACGATGCCGACCTCGATCTGGCCATCGCTAACGCAACGTGGGGAGTGTATCTGCACCAGGGGCAAATCTGCATGTCGACCGGGCGCTTGCTGGTGCAACGAGGCATCTATGCCGCATTCGTCGAACGCCTGGTGGCAAAAGCGCGCAGCCTGACCGTGGGAGATCCGGCCAGCGGCCAGGTGCACCTCGGCCCGCTAATCAATGCTGCCCAGCGCGACAATGCCCTACGCATCGTCGAGGCCGCACGCGCTGCCGGGGCGACGCTTGCCACCGGTGGCTCGGCCGACGGGCTGTTCTTCCAGCCGACGGTGCTCAGCGATGTGCAGCGCGATAACCCGGCATTCCACGAAGAGATCTTCGGCCCGGTGGCCGTGGTGGTGCCATTCGACAGCGACGAGCAAGCGGTGGAGCTGGCCAACAACACTGATTACGGTCTGAGCGCCGCGATCCTGTCCCGCGACACTGGCCGCGCTCTGCGCCTTGGCGAACAACTGCGCACCGGTTTGTTACATATCAACGACCAGACCGTCAACGACGAGGTCATCAACCCGTTCGGCGGTGTCGGCGCGTCCGGCAACGGCACCAGTATCGGTGGTGCCGCCAACTGGGAAGAGTTCACCCAATGGCAATGGCTCACCCTCAAAAGCGAAGCCCCTGCCTATCCCTGTAAACTCGGAGAAAAATAACAATGACAACACCTCTTTTCCGCCCTATTCAAGCTGCTGTGACGCGAGGCAAAGGCGCACCTTTCGTCCTTGAACAAGCAGGTATTCGTGCTCCGCAGGGTGACGAAGTGCTGGTGCGCGTGGTCGCAACCGGCATGTGCCATACCGACATGATCGTGCGTGACCAGTACTACCCGGTACCGCTCCCGGCGGTGTTGGGACACGAAGGTTCTGGCATCGTCGAGGCTGTTGGCCCGCTGGTGCAGAACCTGGCGGTGGGCGACCACGTGGTGATGACCTACGGCTACTGCGGCCAGTGCCTCGCATGCGACGCCGGCCAGGCGGCCTACTGTCAGGACTTCTTCGGGCGCAACTTCAGCGGCGCCGGCCCCCAGGGCCAGCACGCCCTGCAGGATGCACAGGGCGAAATGCTGAATGACCACTTCTTCGCTCAGTCCTCATTCGCCACCTTCGCCCTGGGGCGCGAGAACAACACTGTGCGGGTACCCAAGGAAGCCCCCATCGAGCTGCTCGGCCCGCTGGGTTGCGGCATCCAGACCGGCGCCGGCGCGGTGATCAATTCGCTGAAGGTTACCCCTGGCAGCGCCTTTGCCGCCTTTGGCGGCGGTGCGGTGGGCCTTTCTGCCGTGCTGGCCGCGCAAGTCGCGGGTGCCGCTACCATCATCGCGATCGATGTAGTGCCTTCGCGCCTGGCATTGGCCCTGGAGCTGGGCGCCACGCACGTGGTCAACAGCCGAGAGGTCGACCCCGTAACTACCATTCGCGAAATCACCGGCGGCGGCGTGCAGTTCGCGCTGGAGTCCACTGGCCGCCCAGAAGTGCTGCGCCAGGCCGTGGATGCCCTCGGCAGCCGCGGCGCGCTGGGGGTGGTCGGCGCGCCGCCGCTGGGCACTACAGCTCAATTCGACGTCAACGACCTACTGCTGGGTGGAAAGGTCATTCGCGGCATCGTCGAAGGTGACAGCGTGCCCAAGAAGTTCATCCCCGAGCTGGTCAACCTGTATCTGCAAGGCCGCTTCGCCTTCGACAAGCTGGTGCGTTTCTACGACTTTGAGCAGATCAATCAGGCCGCTGAAGACAGTGAGAAAGGCCTGACCCTCAAGCCGATCATCCGCATCCAGAAGTAACACCCGGGGGCAGCTACGCGCTGCTCCCAACCCATAACAAGAACAACGGAAACCTGCACATGACAAAAATTTCTAGCCTTACATGGGGCTTGCTGGCCTGCGCTCTGCTTTCGGCCAAGGCCCAGGCCGTGGATGTGAATGCCGGCGATTACACGGCGCTACCACCTGGCTCGAACGTCGCCGCCTGGTACCAACAATTTAGCCGCGCCGACCGATTCAATGGGGATGGCACACCCGATGCCACCCACAACACCGGCCTGCGTTCCAACATCAGCATCCTGCGCCTGATCCACTTCACCGACATCGCCGGTATCACGGTGGACCCGCAAATCCTGCTCCCTTTCGGCCACGTCTATGACGTAAAGGTGGGAGGCCAATCGCTGGGCAGCAACAGCGGGATGGCCGACCCGATCATCGGTGCGACATTTTGGCTCGTCAACCAGCCGGGCATTGGCGCTAGCGGCCGCTACTTCGGCATTACCCCGCTGCTTTACCTGCCCTGGGGCCAATACGACCGAGTAGCCGGTGTGAACTTGGGCGAGAACCGCTGGAAGGGTGACTTGCAACTCGGCTGGGTCGAGCCTCTTTGGGGGCGCTGGTCGATGGAGTGGTACGCCGATGCGGTCTTTTATGGCAGCAACGACAAGGCCGGCATCGGCAGCCAGACTTTGCGCCAGGACCCGACCTACCAACTGCAAACCAACCTGCGCTACGACTTAAACCCGGCTCAGCGCCTGGCCCTGGGCTTCTCGGCCAGCGAAGGCGGCAAGCAGCAGTTGTCGGGCGACTACACCGGTCAGAAGACCGAGGTACAGCAAGTGCGCCTTGAGTTCCAGCAGATGGTCGGCAAGACAGTGCAACTGAGCGGCCAGCTAACCCATGACACCCGCGTGGTCGGCGGTTTCCAGGAGGACAGCGGGGTCAACCTGCGGGCGCTGTTGCTATTCTGATTCGCCCGGCAGCCTTGACGCGCTGCTGGCAGCGGCGCAACGTGCGCAATCAGGAGCGTGCCGCCAACCTTCACAAGGTGTACTCATGGATCGCCTACAGCTGCAGTTGCATAGTGCCCGCCGGCAGTTTGCCGAAGGCCTGCCATTACCTGCAGGACTCCTGCCCGAGCCAATCGAGCGCTCATGGGAACGTTCCCGCGCCGCCGGGCTCAGTCCGTGGCAAACTCGCCTGGCCCAAGACCATATGGATGTACAGCCACTGACCGAGGCCGACAGCCAACTGGCCGCCTGCGTGCAGCCAGAACTAGAGCGGTTGTGGGAATTGATTGGCGATTCGCACTGGATGCTGTTTTGCGTCAATCCGGACAACCGTATCGTCCAGACGCGCAAACCAGCGGGCATCGACGGCCCCCTGTCGGCGCTGCACATCGGACGCAGGGTCAGCGAAGCCGATGTCGGCACCACTGCCCCGGCCTGCACGCTGATGGATGGCCTGCCGGCGATCGTAGCTGGCAACCAGCACTACCTGCAGGAGTTTGCCGAGTTTTTCTGCGTCAGCGTTCCGTTACGCGGGGTCAATGGCGATCTGCTCGGGGCCCTGGACCTGACCGGCATCGGCACCCGTAACGCCGGCACCATGCTCGAACGACTCAAACACGCCGCGCTGGCTACCGAAAACAACTTCTTCCTCAAAATGCAGGGTTGCCGCATCCTCGAATTGCAACACGATCCCAGACTGCTCGGGTCGCCGCTGCAGGCGCTGTTGGCGGTGCATGACGATGGTACGGTGCATGCGGCCAACCGTGCCGCGCAACAGTTGCTGGGTGTACCGAGTTACCGCCCTGAACGTCTGACCCTGGACCAACTGTTCGACTGCCCCAGCCACAACGGCCTGGACGGCTCGACACAGCTGCTGGCCCTGGCCGATGGCTCACGCCTGTATGGCCGGCTTCTTCCGCAGCCCACCGCCAAGGCACGGTCGTTGCGGCCCAGCAGCACGACACTGGGCAGCGACCGGCGGGTCAACGCGCGCTTCGAGGATGCCTGTAAGGCCGTGGCCGGCAACCTGCCGGTGCTGATCACCGGGCCGACCGGCTCTGGCAAGGAAGTGTTCGCCAAAGCGCTGCATGCACACTGCTGCCCACAGGCCCCGTTCGTAGCCATCAACTGCGCCGCCCTGCCCGAAAGCCTGATCGAAGCCGAGCTGTTCGGCTACACCGAGGGCAGTTTCACCGGCGCGCGTAAAGGCGGTGCCATGGGCCTGATGGAGTCCGCCGGCAACGGTATCCTGCTGCTGGACGAAATTGGCGACATGCCGTTGCCTCTGCAAAGCCGCCTGCTGCGGGCCTTGCAGGAGCGACAGATCACCCGCGTCGGCAGCACCAGTACGGTACCACTGAAAGCCCACGTGATCGCCGCCACGCACAAGGACCTGGCCAGCCTGGTGAGCAGCGGTGGTTTTCGCGAAGACCTTTTTTACCGTCTGGACGGCATGCGCGTAGCTTTGCCCGCACTGGAGCACCGGCTTGACAAGGCGCAACTGATCGACAGCTTTTTCCAGCGCCCGGGCGTCCCGCCGCTGGCGCCCGAGGCCAGGCGGCAACTGCAGGTCTATCACTGGCCGGGCAACCTGCGGCAACTGGAGAACGTCGCGCGTCTCGTCGGGGTATTAGCCGTCGGCGAACCATGCATCGGCATGCGACACCTGCCTGATGAACTGCAGTGTGGGGCCATAGCGGTCTCTGGCAACCTGGCCGATGCCACTCGAGACGTCATTGAGCGCGTACTACTGGCCCATTCCGGAAACGTCAGCGCTGCCGCCAAAGAGCTCGGCATCTCCCGCACCACATTGTACAAGCGCCTGGCCAGGCTGGGTTCTCAGTGATATGACCGCTGCCGCAGGCGTTTCCTCTTTTTAGCGAAACCCCACCCACCGCGAGTGGCGGCTTTGGGTCGATAGCGGTCGGTGACCACTGGCAGCTATCAGCCAGAAGCGGAAATCCGGCGCGCATAGCGTTCATTCTCGGCGTCGCGCTCTTAGCGGGGCCCACCGACCATGGCGTGCCAGTTGCGGATCAAGTCGTCCCGAGCACGCAGGCCAGCATTGGGTTTGGTCGCCGTCGCGTCCTGCACCAAGCTGGCGAACACCAGTTGGCGACCCTCCCTGCGCGCCCAGCCGACGAACCACCCGTATGCGTTGGCCGGCGTATAAACGCCATTGTTGCCAGGGGAGCCTGTGCCGGTCTTTCCATAAAGACGCCAGCCATCGGCTTCACTCACCTCGAACAGGTTCTCGGCCAGGTCGTATGCCTCAGCCTTGATGGGTAATTGCCGGTTGACCACCTTGCGCAGGAAGGCCAGTTGTTCCACCGGGGAGATACGCAGCGACGAAATGATCCATGCACCGTCAGTACCGTTGTTTTTCCCGGGTTCGCCCGAGACATCTTCGTTCCCGTAGCCAAAGGCGGACGTGTAGTGCTGGAAGCGCTCTTGCCCTAGGCTCCTGGCGATCAACTGTGAGTACCAAACCACTGAATACGTGATCCATCGTTGAGGATCCGTGGGCTGGCGCCAGGCGTCGCCTCCCCAGTCCGGATAGCCAGACTCGTACTGCCAGACCGGCTCGTGCGGGCCCTTCAGAACACCCGCGTCGGCGCCCATCAGGGCGATGGGCAGTTTGAAGGTCGAGGCTGGCGTGTAGCGCGCGGCGCAGTCCTGTTGCGCACCCTGCTGGAACAGGATCCTGCCGTCGTCGGCGTCCGCCACTACAGTGCACAGGGTTGCCGCCTGGGCAGGGATATAGAACAGCGCGCCGAGGGCAAATAGAGAGAGTCGAAGGGTCATGATTGATCAAGTGTCATGGGATAGGTGGCGGCCTCATTATGGATGAGGTGGTGCGTTCGTTCATGGGCAAAATCCGGCAGCAGAAGTTTCTCATGGCAGATGAAGGATGAGGTTGGCAGAACCCGCCAGAGGTTAAAGCGCGGGCAGCCGTCCCCGCACCGAAGTGCGGCGTGGCTTGCCTTGTGGCTTGACCCGCGCCATGCGGCGGGCAAATCAGGAAGGGAACAGCGTGCTCAGGCAGGCGAGCTTCTTCTTGTAGGACCGTCGGGCTTGCAGCGCCTCGTCCAGGGTCACCGCGATGAAGCGCGCCTTCTGGTTGGGTTGCATCTGGCCGATCAGATCGAGGTCGGCACTGATCACCGTACCGATCATGGCGTAGCCGCCCCCGGACACCGCATCGCGGTGCAGCACGATGGGCTCGAGCCCGGCCGGTACCTGGATCGAGCCGATCGGGTAGCAGCTGTCGACGATGTTCGACGGATCGGAGCCTGCGCCGAACGGCTGCTCGCGCGGCTGGAAGCTCAGCGGGCTGCCACCCTTGAAGCGATAGCCGATGCGATCAGCCTCCGAACCGACGGTCCAGGCTTCGGCGAAGAAGCTGTCCGCCGCCGCCGGGGTCAGGCGCTCGTAGTACAGCCCCGGCACCACCCGCAGGACGACCTCCCCGCCCAGCGACTGACGCAGCGCCATCGGCAGGCTCGCCCCGACACGCCCTTTGCCGCTGGCGACGCCTACCGGCAGTTCATCCCCAATCGCCAGCCGGCGCCCCTGAAAACCGCCCAGCGCCCCCAGCGCGTAGGTGGAACGGCTGCCAAGCACCAGCGGCACATCGATGCCGCCGGCCACCGCCAGATACGCCCGCGCGCCGGCCTTGGGGAAATCGAAACGCAGCACTTGCCCGGCCTTAACTTCGAACGCGGTGTCCAGGTGCATGTCCACGCCGTCGACCTTCGGGGTCATCTGCGCGCCACAGACCGCCACCAGCGCATCCTGCTGGAATTCCAGCTCCGGCCCCAGCAACGTGCACTCCAGCGCCGCCGAATTGGCCGGGTTGCCGACCAGTTGGTTGGCGGCGCTCAGGGCGTACTGGTCCAGCGCGCCGGATGGCGGGATGCCCAGGTGGTAGTAGCCTTCGCGGCCGAGGTCCTGCACCGAGGTGGCCAGACCGGGTTTGAGTACCTTGATCATGCCAGCACCTCCTGCAGCGACTTGGGATAGCCGACCGGGTCGGCGAGGAACGCATCGAGCGAGAACTCCACTGCACGGATGCGCAGGTCGAAGCGCCCGGCTTCGACCTCGGCGACGGCGTGGTCATAGGCTTCGCGGTCCATCGGCTTGAACTGCACGATGTCGCCGGGACGGAAGAACACCATGTGCTTCTTCAGGTACGCCAGGTGCTGCTGCGGATCGTAGATCGGTGCCGGGGTGACGCCGAACATCTGGTAGCCGCCGGCGCCACGCACCGAGTAGATGCAACCGAAGCAGCCGCCATGGCCGAGGGTCAATTTCGGCGTGTCGGTACGCGGCCGCAGGTATTTGGGCACCTGCAGCTGGCGTTCGCGCTCGACCATCTGGAACATGAACGGCAGGCCCGCGACGAAGCCCACCATCGACACGAACCACGGCGCGCCACTGTGGGCAGCGATGAATGCCTCGACGTCGGCCAGACCGTTGATGCGCGCAGCGTACTCCAGGTCCGTGGCGCTCGGGTCCTGGTGGCGGTCACGAAAACGCATTAGGGTTTCGTGGGTCCAGGGATCGTTGTAGAGCACCGGAATCTCGATGATCCGCGTGTGCAGGGTGCGCTCGGCCACGGCCTCGGCCTCGGCGCCCTTCACCGCTTCAAGCAGATCGGCCGGCGCGATGCGATCCGGATCGAAACGGATCTGGAACGAGGCGTTGGCCAGGCACACGTCGAGCACGCCATCGAGGGCCAGGCGTTCCACCGCACGGGTCACCGCCATGCCCTTGAAGAAGGCTTCAAGGGACATGCTGTCGCTGACCTCGGCAAACAGATGTTCGTCAGCGCCAAAGCTGTAGCGAATCGGACTGCTCATGCTTCACCTCCGCTGCGGCGCTCGGCCAGCCAGGTTTCCAGGGTGCCGGTGTGGAAGTCGGCGCTGTGCAACCAGGGTTGCTCCAGCAGTTCACCGTGCAAGGACAAGGTGCTGGCCATGCCGGTGAGCGTGGTCTGCTCGACCGCCCATCGTGCACGGGCCAGGGCTTCATTGCGATCACGGCCATGGACGATCAGCTTGGCCAGCAGCGAGTCATAGTACGGCGGCACGCGGTAGCCTTCATACAGATGGCTATCGACCCGCACGCCCTCGCCTTGCGGCCAGTTAAGCGCCTGGACAAGACCCGGGCTGGGGAAGAAATCCCGCGCCGGGTCTTCGGCGTTCAGACGCATCTGCAGGGCTGCGCCGTTGAGCCTGATATCGCTTTGCTGAAGCCCCAGTGGCTCGCCACCCGCAATGCGCAACATGGCCTGGACCAGATCGATGCCGGTGACCAGCTCGCTGACCGGATGTTCTACCTGGATCCGCGTGTTCATCTCGATGAAGAAAAACTCGCCGGTGGCGTCGTCGTACAGATACTCAAGGGTGCCGGCGCCCTGATAGCCCAGCGCCTCGGTCAGGCGCACGGCGCTCGCGCACAGGGCCTCGCGCTGCTGCGCATCGAGGGCCGGCGACGGCGCTTCCTCGAAGATCTTCTGGCGACGGCGTTGCAGCGAACACTCGCGCTCGAACAGGTGCACCGCATGCGTGCCGTCGCCCAGCACCTGCACTTCGATGTGCCGGGCCTTGCCGATAAAGCGCTCCAGATACACCGCGCCATTGCCGAAGGCGGCCTGGGCTTCTCGCTGGGAGCGGGGGAATTCTTCGCTCAACTGTTGCGGGTTTTCCGCCAGGCGAATGCCGCGCCCGCCGCCGCCAGCCGAGGCCTTGATCAACAGCGGGAAGCCGACCGACTCGGCGGCCTTGAGCGCCGACTCCACATCGAACAGTTCACCGGGGGAACCGGGCACCACCGGCACCCCCGCTGCTTGTGCGGTGCGCCGGGCTTCGGCCTTGTCGCCCATGCGCCGGATGGTCTCGGGGGACGGGCCGACGAAGATCGCCCCGGCGGCCAATACCGCTTCGGCGAACTCGGCGTTTTCCGAAAGAAAGCCGTAGCCGGGATGGACCGCGTTGGCTCCGGTGGCCTTCAGGGCACCGAGCAAGGCCTCGACATTGAGGTAGCTCTTGTCGGCGCGGGCCGGGCCGAGGATGTGCACTTCGTCGGCCAGGAGCGCGGCCAGGGAATCCACGTCTGCTTCGCTGCACGCCGCCACGGTTGGAATCCCCAGCGCTTTCGCGGCACGGATGATGCGCACGGCGATCTCGCCACGGTTGGCGATCAGCAATTTACCTATGCCTTGAGTCATATTCATGCCCTCACGCGTCCTCGAGTGTGGCGATGACCTGACCCGGCTCCACCGGATCACCGTCCTCGACCAGGAACGCGTCCAGGCGCCCTGCCACACCGGCGGTCAGTTCGGAAAACTGCTTCATGACTTCGATCAGGCCGATCACCGTGTCGGCACTGACTTCGGCACCGGCCTCGACGTAGTTCGGCGAGTCCGGGGTGGCCTTGCGGTAGAAAGTCCCCGGCAACGGGGTGATGACTGGGTGCTGCGCCATGTCTGTTCCTCTTGGAATACTTGTAGAAAGGCAGGCCAAAAATGGGTGTATCGGTAAACCCCAGCGTCTGCGTGCCAGGTGTCTTCGCTTGCGTTATCGCGGTGCGCGCACCTTGATCCCCGCGCCATCGAGCGCTTTGCGGGTGGCCTCGACCAGCGCCAGGGCGCCGGGTGTATCGCTGTGCAAACAGATGGAATCGAAGGTGATCGGCAGGTCTTCGCCTTCCACCGTGCGCACCACGCCTTCCTGGCAGGCACGCAGCACCCGCGCAGCGACCTGCACCGGGTCGTAGGCGCGCACAGTGCGGGTGAAGACGATGGAGCCGCTGAGGTCGTATTCGCGGTCGGCATAGAACTCGCGGATCACCGGTTGGCCGAGCTCTGTGGCAATACGCCAGATCACCGAGCCGGGCATGCAATACAGCAGCAGTTCGGGCTCCAGGCGCTGCAGGTTTTCCACCAGCAATCGCGCGGTTTCCTCGTCCCGGGCCAGATGCATGTACAGCGCCCCATGAGGCTTGATGTGCTGCAGGGCCACGCCTTGAACCCGGGCAAGCTCACGCAGGGCGCCGAGCTGGTAGAGCATGTCGTCCACCAGCTCCTGGGCCGGGGCATTGATATGGCGGCGACCGAAGCCGACCAGGTCGCGAAAACCCGGATGGGCACCGACGGCCACACCCAGGCGCTTGGCCTGTTCGACCGTGCGACGCATGGTGCCGGGGTCGCCGGCATGGAAGCCGGTGGCGATGTTGGCCGAACTGATGAAGCCCATCAGCTCGTTGTCGACTCCGTCGCCGATGGTCCACGGACCGAAGCCTTCGCCCATGTCCGAGTTGAAATCTACTGCCTGCATGCAATTGCTCCTGACGCTTGTGACTTCATGCCGACCACGTTAGATTCCGGCCCACCCCCTTGGGAAGATCTATTATCAGAGGGTGTATCTTCTGAAAAACAGATACCCCATCACATGGAGCTTGCATGTCACTGACCCTGCGCCAGGTTCGCTATTTCGTCGCCACGGCGGAGATCGGGCAGATATCCCAGGCGGCCATTCATCTGAATATTTCCCAGTCGGCGGTGACCACCGCGATCAAGGAACTGGAGAGCCTGCTCGGCACACTGCTGTTCCAGCGCTCGGCCCAGGGCATGAGCCTGACCGATGCCGGGCGGCACTTTCTCAACCGGGCCTACGTGATCCTGCGCAGCGTCGACGATGCCCTCAACAGTCCGCTGCCGGATGTCCGCGCCAGCGGCCTGCTGCGGGTAGCGGCCAGCTACACGGTGCTCGGCTACTTCCTGCCGCACCACCTGCAACGCCTGGAACACTGGTACCCGGACGTAACCATCGACGTGCACGAACGGGAGCGCCAGGCCATCGAGCAAGGCTTGCTGGAAAGCGAATTCGACATGGCGGTGGTGCTCACCTCGAACCTCACCCACCCGGACATCGTCTCGGAAACCCTGTTCAACTCCGAACGCCGGCTATGGCTGCCCAGCCACCACCCGCTGTGCGAACGCTCGGCCGTGAGCCTGGCCGATGTCACCCGCGAGCCGTTCATCCTGCTGACCGTCGACGAAGCCGAACAAAGCGCCATGCGCTACTGGGAACATGCCCACCAGCAGCCCAACGTGCGGGTTCGCACCAGTTCCGTCGAAGCGGTGCGCAGCATGGTGGCCAACGGCAGCGGCGTAGCGATCCTCTCCGACCTGGTGCACCGCCCCTGGTCGCTGGAAGGCAAGCGCATCGAAACCGTGACCATCACCGACAAGGTCACCCCCATGAGCGTCGGCCTGGCCTGGCATCGCGAGCGGGAATTCACCCCGGCGATGCACGCCTTCCGCAATTACTTCCATGATGCGTTTCTGGCGCCGCAGCAGCTTTCTGCGCGGCGCTGAGGGCGCAAAGGTCAGGCCGGCGCAGAGGATGACCGAACGGGTTATTTGACCGCGGCTCGTTTAGCAACTTCCCGGCTGTCGCATAGCGCTACAAACCTCTGCCTCTTCCGACTTTCTTGTAGGCAATTTCCCAAGCATACTTCCGCGCCGTCTTTGTCATTGCGCTCTTGGAAATCAGTGCCTAGGCTGCCTCGGTCGCTGCATATCAGCGATCAGGTTTGGTCACCTGGTTTCTCAAGCGCGTAAGCGCCCTTTCCGTCAGTGGTCACTTTTCGTGGTCGCTGCATCGCGTTATGGCGGCTGTGCGCGGGGCACCTTCGGGTGCGCCGGGTTGCCTTGAGACCGGTTGACCAACCTGCGTGCAGTCGCCACCCATCCTTCCACCACTTTTCGTTTGGTCACGTTCAGTGGTGAAGCCATTCTCAAGGAGTTAGACGATGACAAAGGCCGTTCCTGATCCTCCCGCCAATCCCCCTACCAGCGCCCACACCCACTTCGCCACCTGCAACGGCACCCACCCGCCTCTGTCCGCCGTATGCGAGGGCGCCCGGATGGAAGATGTGCTGGTCCACCTCACCCTGTCCCTGGCCTCGGCCTATGAAACCAACTACCAGGTCTGCGAATCGGCCAGCAAACCGATGCAGAGCCTCGCCTGGGCGACCCAGCATTCACTGGAGATCTGCCAGGCGTTGGTGGAGTCGTTGTTGAAGAGGAGTAAATAGGGCCAGCGGGCGCGTGCCCGCCTTCCAGATAGCGCGCCGCCACGCGGTGCGCACTCTGTTGTGAACAAGGGAGTCAAGCGATATTGCTGGCAATCCGGGCGGGCTGAAAGGCGGTAAGCGCTTTACGCGCCCCAGGCTCGTTTAGCAACTTCCCGGCTGTCGCATAGCGCTACAAAACCTCTGCCCCTTCCGACTTTCTTGTAGGCAATTTCCCAAGCATACTTCCGCGCCGTCTTTGTCATTGCGCTCCTGGAAATCAGTGCCTAGGCTGCCTCGGTCGCTGCATATCAGCGATCAGGTTTGGTCACCTGGCAAATCCGAAGCGCGCAGGCGCCCATCCGTTTTGGCGGGCGCTTTTTTGTGGCTGCTGCTTTATGGCTGCGGTGCGCAGGGCGCTTTTCAGCGCGCCGGGTTTGCCTCGGTTCCCGGTTGACCAACCTGTGTCACAGTCGCCACCCATCGTTTGGTCACGACGGTGTGGCGTACCCGATCAACCGAGGAGATACCCAACGAGGCCACCCAGGTCTTTCTGGGCCCCTGACCAGCATCCTTTGCGCAATACCTTCCGCATCGCTCGACAATTGACAACAGTGCGTGCAGCACCCATACCTCAGGTCCACCGCGCACTCCCGGCCGTTGCCTTGCGCTGCCCCAGCCTGGCTTCCATATGCCGGGTCCTTTTCCCCTGGGCCAGGCGCCTGCCGTTCTGGAACACCTGGATCGCAGCGTCCGCCGACAGATAAATGACCATCCCGCCCGGCAGATATTCGATCTCCATCGAGCCGCCACCCGCCCCTCCCGCCACCAGCAGCCTGACCGACGCACCGCAGTCGATCCGAAACTCGCTGGAAGCCGGTTCGATCACGAGCAGAAGGCGATCCGGGCCGCCGTTTATGAACCTGATTTCCTGCTCGTGTTTCATGGGGTATCCCTCGGGGGTCAGAAGCAGTTCAACGGCCATTCGAGGATCAGCATGTGCATGTTGACGTCGCCATCCGGCTGACCCCGCCTGGCATCGTGCAGGCCTTCGCGCAGGCGGATGCGCAGGTCCTTGGCGGAACCGGACTGGACAACGTACCTGGCTTCCAGGTCGAGCTCCTGGTGCTGGGCGTCATCGGCTCCGTCCCAGGCGCCGTAATGGCTGTTGTCCGAACGCTGGATGTCATAGCCGAACACGTAACGGCCCATGAAGCTCAAGCCTGGGAATCCGCTGGGGGCCATGTCGAGGTCGTAGCGCAGTTGCCAGGACTTTTCATTCGGCCCATTGAAGTCGGAAGCCATGATCGGGTTGCTCAGGTAGATCGAGTTGCCGAAGGCTCCCGAGCCGTTGTTGCCGAAGCCGATGTAGTCGAACGGGGTGCCGCCGATGATCCGCTGGTAAGCAACCATCAGCCGGTGCCGGCCAAGGCTGTAGGCCAACTGGGCCGAGTAGGCCGTTGTGCGGATGTCGCCGGCATTGGCCCGGCCTTCGTCGCGGGTGTGGTAGAGGTTCAGGTCCAGGGCGATGCGCGAGCGGTCTTCACGCTCCCAAAGGTAACTGCCGCCCAGGTAGGCCTGGCGCCATAGGTCCTCGAATTGCGCGCCATACAGGCTCACGCTCCAGTCCCTGCTCTCGTAGCGCCCGCCGGCGAAGCCGACCGAGTCGGTAGGTACGAATGCATAGTTGGCCCAGAGCTCGCCTTTGTTGCTGGTCGAGGATGGTTCAGTGCCCGCCGTGAAGCGCCCCGTCTCCACGAGCAGCCCTTCGATGTCACGATTGGCCAGTAGCCACCCCGTGGCGGTACTCGGAAACAATCGGGTATCGGAGGTCGCGAAGACCGGGTTGGTCACCTGCATCTGGCCATAGCGCAGCTCGGTCTGGCCATGCCGGGCCTTGATCAACACGCCGGCCCGGCCAAAGCTGCGCTGTGCTTCGCCCTCGTGGTTCATCTGGATATTGCCGTATCCGGCATGGCCGTCACCACCATCGAGCTTGAAGCCGGCGAAGCCATAAGCGTCGAGGCCGAAACCCAGCGGCCCCTGGGTGAACCCGGAGGCGAAGTTGGCCCGCATGCCCAGCGACACGTCGCGAGGGTCGCGCCGGTCATGGGCGAAACGCTGGTGTCCGTCCCCTTTCATCTGGCTATTGAGCACCGTGGACCTGCTGCCGATCACCAGATGACTGTCTTCGATAAAGCCGTTTGCAGCCTGCGAGTACGCGCTGAACAACAGCGGACACGCGAGCACGAGCGGCCAGCCGGCCGTTAAGGTTGTCATGAATCTACCCACCAGGAATCCATCGTCATTTTTGTTGTTGTCGAGAAAGCGGGTGTTGCCTGTTGCGCGAACGGCTCAGTCGAGCCGCCTGCCGACGGTTTCCTTGACCATCGCCAGGCCCGCCAGGGTGGCGCACAGGCAGAGCATCACGTAGAGCGCCGGTGCGTGCTTGTCGCCGGTCAGGTCGATCAGGCCGGTGGCGAAGAACTGCGCGAAGCCGCCGAAGATGCACACGCCCAGGCAGTACACCAGCGACAGCCCGGTGGCGCGGAGCGAGCGAGGGAACATCTCGGTCAGCATGACCATCGACGGCACGGTGATCAGTACGAGCAGGAAGGTGGTGGCGAAGGACACGAACAGCAGCGTGCCGAGGGTCGGGAAGTGGGTCATCAGCATGAATGCCGGGTAGATCAGCAACAGCATCGGGATGCTGCCCATGGCGATGGTGCGACGCCGTCCAATGCGGTCGCTCAGACGCCCCGCCCACAGCGACAGGACGATCTGCACCGCAGCCCCCAGGCAGGACGCACCGATGCCGGTCTGCATGGGCAGCTTGAGGATGGCGACCGTGTAGTTGGTCATGTAGTCGAGCACGATGTAGCTACTGGCAGTGCCGCCGATGGCCATCAGCACCCCGGCCACCAGCGTGCGACGGTGCCGGGTGACGATCTGCTGCAGTACCGGAGTGGTTTCGTCCTGGTCTTCGCGCTGCCCGGCGGTTTCCTGGAGGTGACGACGCATGTAAACGCCGATGGGCAGGATGAACAGGCCTACGGCAAAGGGCACGCGCCAGCCCCAGCTTTCCAGCGCTTCGGGGTCCAGGCCGGTGGTCAGGGCCAGGCTGATGGCCGAGCCGAGAAGAAAGCTCAGCCCCTGGCTGAAGAACTGCCAGCTGCCGTAGAAACCACGGTTATGGTCGCCGGCATATTCCATGAGCATCGCAGTGGACGCTCCGACTTCGCCACCGATGGCAAAGCCCTGGATAAGCCGGGCCAACACCACCAGCACCGGCGCGGCAAGGCCGATCTGGGCATAGGTCGGCGCAGTCGCCAGTACCGCCGAGCCCAGCGCCATCAGGCTCAGGGTCAGCAGCATCGCCGGCTTGCGTCCGGCACGGTCGGCATAGGCGCCGATGACGATGCCGCCCAAAGGGCGCATGACAAAACCCAGCCCGAAGGTAGCCAGGGCCAGCAACAGCTGGCTCAGCTCGCTCTGCGCCGGGAAATACTGGCGGCCGATAAGGGTCGCGAAAAAACTGAAGACGGAAAACTCGAAGAACTCCAGCGCCGAGCCGATGGTGATCGCCGCGATGGCTCGCGAGGTCAACGCTCGGGAAACCGGTGCGGCGCCGGCCGCCTGGGTAACGGTTGCAGACATGACAGGTCCTCCGCCTCGCGCTGCCGCGAGGCTGGCAAGTGGCGGCATTCAGGCCAGGAAGGTTTCGACCAGGCGTACCCAATAGCTGGCGCCAAGCGCCAGGGCTTCGTCGTTGAAGTCGTAGCCGGGGTTATGCACCATGCAGCCCCCCTCGCCGTCGCCATTGCCGATGACCAGATAACAACCCGGGCAGTGCTCCAGGATCACGGCGAAATCCTCGCTGCCGGTCAGTGGCTGGATTTCGGCGACCACTGAATCGGCGCCGATCCAATCGAGCGCAACCTGACGCGCGAACGCGGTGGGTTGTTCATGATTGAACAGCGCCGGGAAGCGCTGCGACTCGTCCACAGCCACACTGGCCCGGGCACCGAAACTCTCGGCCTGGGCCTGCGCGATCCGTGTGATGCGCTCAATGAGCTCGTCGCGCACCTCGGTCTTCAGGGCCCGCACGCTCAATTGCAGCCGGCAGTGTTCGGGTATCACATTGGGCGCGTGGCCAGCGTTGAATGCACCGACCGAGATCACACCGCAGTCCAGCGGGTCGATATTCCTGGCTACCACGCTTTGCAGGGCCATGACGATCGCCGAGCCCGCCAGGATCGCATCCACGGCCTTGTGCGGCATGGCACCATGGCCGCCGACGCCGTGGATGTCGATGGTGACCGTATCGGTCGAGGCCATGAACGGCCCGGTGCGAAAGCCGAACGTACCGACCGCGAGGCCGGGCATGTTGTGCATCGCGAATACCGCATCACAGGGAAAGCGTTCGAACAGCCCGTCCTCCAACATGCTGCGCGCGCCGCCGTCACCCTCCTCGGCGGGCTGGAAAATCACGTTCAGGGTGCCATCGAAGTTGCCGTCGGCAGCGAGGTACCTGGCCGCCGCAAGCAGCATTGCGGTGTGCCCGTCATGACCGCAGGCATGCATCTTTCCCTCGAAGCGGCTGGCATAGGGCAGCCCGGTAAGCTCCTCGATCGGCAGAGCGTCCATATCGGCACGCAGGCCGATCCGGCGCTGGCCGCTACCGCGTTTCAGCTGGCCGACTACGCCGGTCCTGCCGATACCGCGGTGAACGTCATAGCCCCATTCCTGGAGCTTCGACGCAACCAGGTCACTGGTGGCGAATTCCTCGAAACTCAATTCAGGATGGGCATGCAGGTGCCGACGCACGCCGATCATTTCTTCTTCGATGGCCTTGATACCAGGAAGTACTGCAAAGTGGCTCATGAGGTTTCCTTCTTGTTGTTCTGCGCATGGCTGGGCATGCTTGCGGCCATCATAAAAAACCACCCCGCACCCCGGGCAGCCGCAAAGAGGTTGGCCTGAAAACCAGGGGTTTACGCCGGAACGTCCTCGCCTCATGAAACTGCACCAACTCCAGGCCCTTGTGTCCATTGCCGACAACGGCAGCATCCGCGCCGCCGCACGCAAGCTCGGTATCTCCCAGACTGCGGCGGCCAAGGCGCTGCGCGAGCTTGAGGGCGAGTTGCAGTTACCCTTGCTCAACCGAAATGCCAGCGGCGTGGGCTTGACCCGCTATGGCAGGTCGCTGCTGACCCACGCCCGGCAGATGCTCGAGCAAATGGGGCGCGCGCAGCAGGAACTGGCCCACCTGAGGGGCGAGACCGAAGGTCATTTGCGTTTCGGGATCTCGCCCTGGATGGGCATGACCTTGCTGCCGGAAGCGGTGTGCCTTTTTCGTCAGCAGATGCCGGGCATTCGCCTGGAGATATTCGAAGGCCTGATGGCCGTGACCCTGCCACGACTGCGCGAAGGCACCATGGATTTCGCCATAGGCCTGGTCTCCGCCTTGCTGCCACGACCGGAGTTCTCCTGCGAACCCCTGTTGTCGTATGAAATGTCGGTCATCGCCCGCAAAGGCCATCCGCGAATGGCGAGCCGCTCGATCCACGAACTGCTGGACCAGGACTGGGTGGTCAATTATCCGGACACCAGCCAGGACGATTTCATGCGCGAACTCTTCTGGCAGCATGATGCACAGATCCCGATCAACCAGATCCAGCGTGCCCAGTCGCTGCAGTTGATGCTCTCGCTGATGGAGCAGACCGATATGCTGGGTTACTGCCCCAAGCCCATGCTGACGGTGCCTATGTACAAGGAGCGTATCGTTCGCCTGGACCTGGCCGAGGAGTTCGCCACCGACACCATCGGCATCGTGACGCCGCGCAATGCGCAGCTCGGGGCGGCCGCCCAGGTCTTCGTCGACTGCCTGCTCCAGACGATCCGCCGGCGCTCGCGCTCATCACGAGCGCAGGACACCGTGTTGTTCGACACGCTGGAACTGCTGGTCTGAAAGCGGTTTTTCGACGACGAAGCACACCCGGCTATTACCCGACGGATCGCCGTCGCGTCGCCACACCAGGCCCAGACCGCCTTATCGGGTGCTGTTGACCAGGCGCTAACACATGGCAGAGGAATGACTCAGCAGAAGAGGAACGCTGCCGAAGATGTCAATTGACATCCTTGCTGGATGATAACTAACATCCACACCAGCAAGACCCCAACCCACCCGCCACAGGACCGGGATCCATGAATCTCCAATCCGTCTTCGACTACACCAGTCCCTACGCCTATCTCGCCAACACACGCCTGCCCGGCCTCGACCATCCTGTCGAGTACCTGCCGGTCGATATCCTCTTCGTGATGAAGCAGATCGGTAACCAGCCCTCGCCCGCGTGCCCACCGAAGGCCCGTTATTCCGGCATCGACGCGGCCCGTTGGGCAGCCCTTTACCAGGTGCCTTTCGCCCCCAATCGCGCCTTGTTCCAGGCCATGCGAGAAGGACGGCTGGATAACGCCCTGCTGGTGCGCCTTGCCGTCGCCGCCCAGCAGGCCGGGGTGTTCGAAACCCTGCACCCTGCCCTGTTCGCGGCGGTCTGGGCCGGCAGCGACGACCTGGCCAGCACGCAAGGCCGGGAGGCGTTCCTGCGTAACCTGGAGCTAGATGCCGACCTCTGGCAGCTCGCCGACAGCCCGCACGTGCGCGAACGCCTGGCCGCCAATAACGCGCTCGCCATCGAGCGCGGCGTTTTTGGCGTGCCGACCTTTTTCTGCGATGACGAAATGTTCTTCGGCAACGACCGCCTCGATTTCGTCCGCGCCGCCATTGCCCAATCCAAAGGAGCCTGAACCATGACCATCAAGAAACTTGCCATCGTCACCGGCGTCGGCCCGGGTACCGGCGCCTCCATCGTCCGTCGCCTGGTGGCCGACGGCTACCGCGTGGCCATGCTGGCGCGCAACGCCGAACGCCTCGCCGCCCTGCAGGGCGAACTGGCGGACACCCATGCTTTCCCGGTGGACGTCAGCGATAGCGCGCAACTGCAGCGCACGCTGGAGCAGATCCAGGCCGAGCTGGGCGACGCCGATGTGCTGGTGCATAACGCCGTCGGTGCCACCTTCGGCAATTTCCGCGAAATCGATCCGCAGGCCCTGGAAACCAACTTCCACACCAATGTCATGGCCCTGCTGCAACTGGCCCGCACGCTGTCGCCGGCAATGGTGGAAAAGGGCCAGGGCGCGATCATCGTCACCGGCAACACCTCGGCCTTGCGCGGCAAGGGCCATTTCGCCGCCTTTGCTCCAACCAAGGCGGCGCAGCGCATTCTCAGCGAGTCGATCGCCCGCGACCTGGGCCCCAAGGGTGTGCACGTGGCCTACCTGGTGATCGACGCGGTGATCGATGTGGAATGGACACGCAAGATGCACCCGACCAAGCCGGATGCGTTCTTTATCCAGCCGGACGATATCGCCGGCGAGGTCGGCCATCTGATCCAGCAACCCCGCAGCGCCTGGAGTTTCCTGAGCGAAGTGCGACCATTCGGGGAGACCTGGTAAGCCGCAGCTCGGGGCGGTGCTATCATCCGCCCCCGGACCACGCAGGAGACCGCCACCATGGGCCATTCCCAAGCCAGCAAGCAGAGCACCCACGAACGTATCGTCGCCATCGCCGCCGAGCGTTTCTGCGAGCTGGGCCTCGACGGCCTGAGCATTGCCAACCTGATGAAGGAAGCCGGCCTGACCCATGGCGGCTTCTACAAGCATTTCGACTCCCGCGACCAATTGGTGGCGGAGGCGCTGGACGCGGCGTTCAAGCGCTCGGAAGACCCGCAACGTAGCCACCGGGCGAATTTCCCCACCCTGGTCAGCGAATACCTGAGCCCCGAGCACCGCGACGGCGTCGGCACCGGGTGCGCGGTCGGTGCGCTGGTCAGCGATATCGGTAGGGTCGAGGGCGAGGCCCGCGAGCTGTACACCAACAAGCTGCGCGCCAACATCAAGGGTATCGCCCGCCTGCTCGGCGGTGATGATGAGGAAAAGCGCAAGCAGGCCATGGTCGCCTTCAGCGCCATGGTCGGCGCCCTTGGCCTGTCCCGGGCCTGCGCGGATGACGCGCTATCGCGGGAAATCCTGACAACGGTGCAAGCGTTCCTCCTCGCCAGCTTCGGCGAAGACTGACGCCCACCTCTACACTCTCCTGACAATCACCAGGAGAGCGTGGCATGAATGACACAGAAGTCCTGATCATCGGCGCCGGCCCCACGGGCCTGGTGCTTGCCCTATGGTTGAGCAGGCTGGGCGTCAAGGTGCGCATCGTCGACAAGGCGACCGGCCCCGGCACCACCTCCCGCGCCCTGGCGGTCCAGGCGCGCACCCTGGAACTGTATCGCCAGCTGGACCTGGCCGACACGGTGGTCGAGCGCGGCCATCAGGTGCCGGCGGCCAATCTGTGGGTCAGGGGGCAAAAGGCGGCGAAGCTGTCCTTGCAGAACATCGGCGCTGGCATGACGCCCTACCCCTTCCTGGAAATCTACCCGCAGGACGAACACGAGAAGCTGCTGATCGAGCGCCTGCAAGGCTTCGGCGTCGAGGTGCAGTGGAACACCGAACTACTCGAACTGAGCCAGGATGAAGAGCAGGCCGTGGCCCGCTTGCGCCTGCCCGATGGCCACGAAGAAGACTGTCGCGTACCTTACCTGGCCGGCTGCGACGGGGCCCGTTCGGCGGTGCGCAAGGCCCTCGGCATCGGCTTCCCCGGCGGCACCTACCAGCAGGTGTTCTATGTTGCCGACGTGCAGGCCTCGGGGCCGGCGCTGGACGGCGAACTGCACGTGGACCTTGACGAGGCGGACTTCGTCGCGGTCTTCCCGCTGGCCGGAACGGGCCGCGCACGGCTGATCGGCACGGTGCGCGACGAGCGTGCCGAACATGTGGAAAACCTCACCTTCGAGGATGTCAGCAGCCGCGCCATCGAGCACATGCAGCTCCAGGTCGAACAGGTCAACTGGTTCTCCACCTACCGTGTGCACCACCGCGTGGCCCAGCAGTTCCGTCGCCACCGCGCCTTCCTGCTCGGCGACGCCGCCCACGTGCACAGCCCGGCCGGCGGCCAGGGCATGAACACCGGGATCGGCGACGCCATCAACCTGGCCTGGAAGCTCGCCAGCGTATTGCACGGCAAGGCCACCGACGAACTGCTCGACAGCTTCGAGATCGAGCGCAAGGCGTTTGCCGAACGCCTGGTCGCCACTACCGACCAGGTCTTCAACTTCGTCAGCGCCAATGGCCGTGTCGCCAATCTGCTGCGCACGCGCCTGGCACCGGTGCTGCTGTCGCGGCTGATGGCGATGGGCAAGGTGCGCAGCTTCATGTTCCGCACGCTGTCGCAGATCGGCCTTAATTACCGCCTGATGCCCCTGAGTTTCGGCACGGCCGGGCACGTGCATGGCGGCGATCGGCTGCCCTGGGCCCATGATGAGACGGCAGACAACTTCGCCGAACTGGCACGGCCCTGCTGGCAGGTGCATGTCTATGGGCTTGCCGGCAAAGACCTGACGGGCTGGTGCGCGGCGCGGCAGATCCCCTTGCAGGTGTTCGCCTGGAGCCCGGCCCACGAAGCCGCCGGGCTGGCGCGCAACGCGTTCTACCTGATCCGCCCCGACAGCTATGTGGCGCTGGCCGAGGCGTCTTCTTCCACCGCCGCGCTGGAGCGCTACTTCACCGAGCGCTCGCTGAGACCCTGCTGAACCCCGAAGAACCGCCAGGTGGCGTACAGGCACAGGACCAGGCCGGCCACGGCCAGCGAACCGCCGACGCCACCGATCCAGGCCAGGCCGACCTGGCTCACCACGATGCTGCCCAGCAGCGCCCCGCCGCCGATACCAACGTTGTACAGGCCGGAGAACATGGCCATGGCCACGTCCGTAGCATCCGACGCCAATTGCAGCACCTTGGACTGCAAGGCCAGGCTGAAGCACATGATCGCCATGCCCCACAGCGCGCACAGGGCGCAAAGCAACCACGGCACCCCGGCCAGCGGCAGCAGCAACGACAGGGAAACGGCCAGCGCGGCGATGGCGGCGATCAGGAAACCGCTCGGGAAACGCTCGCTGAAGTGGCTGAACAGGAACGAGCCGAAGATCCCTGCACCACCAAATACCAGCAACAGGATGGTGGTCATCTCGCTGCTCAGCGCCGCCACTTCCCGGGCGAACGGCTCGATATAGCTGTAGCCGGTGAACTGCGCGGTGATCACCAGCACCACCAGGGCGTACACCGACATCAGCGCCGGACGCTTGAGCAGGATCGGCAGGCTGCGCAGCGAGCCGGAGTTCTGGCTTGGCAGCAGCGGCAGCGAACGCAGCAGCCACAGCAGCGTCGCCACCGAGACCACGGCGATCCCGAGGAAGGTGGTGCGCCAGCCCAGCGCTTCACCCACCACCCGGCCGAGCGGGATGCCGAGGACCATCGCCAGGGTGGTGCCGGTCGCCAGCAACCCCAGGGCCTTGGCCTGCTTGCCCGGCGGCGCCACGCGCACCGCCAGCGACGCGGTGATCGACCAGAACACCGCATGGGCCAGGGCGATGCCGACCCGGCTGACCAGCAGCATGCCGAAGCTGGTGGCCATGCTCGACAGCACATGGCTGACGCTGAACAGCACGAACAGCAGGCCCAGCAAGCGGCGGCGCTCGATATTGCGGGTCAGCAGCATCATCGGCAGCGACGTCAGCGACACCACCCAGGCATACACCGTGAGCATCAATCCGACCTGGGACGCCGGCATATCGAAACTGCGCCCGATATCGCTGAGCAACGCCACCGGGACGAATTCGGTGGTGTTGAAGATAAAGGCGCCGAGGGCCAGGGCGAAGACACTGAGCCAGCTGCCGCTGCGGGTTTCTGTGGGGCTGATCATGCGCGGGGAAAGGCTCCTGGAAAGGCTGAATCGCGGACGTGACGAAGGCATCCATGACCCTGAGGGTCGGATGTGCCTTACGGTCTTTGTAGGAATGATGGCCGGAGTCTACGTGAGCCAACCCCCTGTCGCAAACGCCTGGCACAGGCTTTTGTCTTGGACGCTAAAACCAGGCGCCAGAATTCCGCCAGTTTTCTGCGCCGCTGCGGAAAATTATTCATCGCCGCTGAAAGCATCGGAATAGAGCGAAAGAAGCCACTCATACACATATTGAAACAACTACCGTGATGGCTTTTTGACGGAGCCCAACGCCGCTGCGCTATACCTGAAAAAACTTCACTTCCTCAAGCAGCCTGTTGCGGAGGCTCTATGCACGCCCTGATCGCCCGACTCCAGCGCAAGGGACTGCGCCGCACCCTCCTCACCCTGTGGCGCCGCCACGTATTTTTCCACTGGGAGCTGCTGTGGATGGAGCGCGACCTGGCGACGCCGGTCGGCCCGCACAGCCTCAAGGACCACCCGCCGGTGCGCCTGGAGACCATCACCGAAGCCAATGCCGATGCCTTCGCCCGTCATTTCGGCGATCGCGTCGGGACCATGCGCGAACTGGCCCGCGAAGGGCATGTCGGGCACATGTACCTGGATGACACGGGCGACGCGGTGGCCTTTATCTGGGCCAGTACCCGCGACTATCACGACCGTCATTACTACGGCTGCACCTTCCCGGTGGCGCCGGGGGACTTCTTCGAATTCGGTGGGGAAATGATCCCCGCCTATTTCGGCACCCGACTCTCGGTGGATGCCCAGGTCGGCCTATGGCAAGCCATGCAGGCACGTGGCTGCAGCCGGGTGGTGGATGTGGTGGAAACCCACAACGTGCCGGCCCTCAAGCTGCACCTGCGCATGGGTTACCAGGAGCAAGGCCGGGTAATGCACGTGTACGGGCTGTTCGGGCGCTGGAAGCTGTTTCGCCAGAGCCGTTACAGCGGCTCGCGGCTGGTGCCGCTGTGCAAGACAAGGGCGCAGCCGGTGAAGGTGGAGATGGCCTGACAGATGATTTCAGGTGATCCCTGTGGGAGCTGGCTTGCCAGCGATAGGGCCGGCAAGAGCAGTGATGTTGCCTGATCTGGCCTCATCGCTGGCAAGCCAGCTCCCACAGGGTTCTCGGCTCACCTCAGGAGTTGTGCAACCCGCTCCGCCGGCAGCCAGTTCACTTGACATTGGCCTGAACATCAGCGGCTTGCACAAATCACTGTGGGAGCTGGCTTGCCAGCGATAGGGCCGGCAAGAGCAGTGATGTTGCCTGATCTGGCCTCATCGCTGGCAAGCCAGCTCCCACAGGGTTCTCGGCTCACTTCAGGAATTGTGCAACCCGCTCCGCCGGCAGCCAGTTCACTTGACATTGGCCTGAACATCAGCGGCTTGCACAAATCACGGTGGGAGCTGGCTTGTCAGCGATAGGGCCGGCAAGGGCAGTGATGTTGCCTGATCTGGCCTCATCGCTGGCAAGCCAGCTCCCACAGGGTTCCCGGCTCACTTCAGGAATTGTGCAACCCGCTCCGCCGGCAGCCAGTTCACTTGACATTGGCCTGAACATCAGCGGCTTGCACAAATCACTGTGGGAGCTGGCTTGCCAGCGATAGGGCCGGCAAGGGCAGTGATGTTGCCTGATCTGGCCTCATCGCTGGCAAGCCAGCTCCCACAGGGTTCCCGGCTCACTTCAGGAATTGTGCAACCCGCTCCGCCGGCAGCCAGTTCACTTGACATTGGCCTGAACATCAGCGGCTTGCACAAATCACTGTGGGAGCTGGCTTGCCAGCGATAGGGCCGGCAAGGGCAGTGATGTTGCCTGATCTGGCCTCATCGCTGGCAAGCCAGCTCCCACAGGGCCTGCAGTGTTTTTTGGAACAGCAGGCACCGATCCTCACCGCGATCTGTTCTGCGCGCGACCACACGGCCTGCAAGGGCATTTATCGCCCCATCATTCCAGGGTGATTTTCCCCGCCTCGATCACCTCGCCCCAGCGCTTGCCATCCTCGGCGATCAATTCGGCGAATCCGGCAGGCGTGCCCTGCTCGACGCTGATGCCGTTCTGGGCAAAGCGCTCGGCGGTTTGCGGTGACCTGGCGATAACGCCAATGGCCCCGCTCAACTTTTCCACCAGTTCCGGCGCCGCGCCCTTGGGCAATACGATGCCGAACCAGCCCGAGGCGACGAACCCCGGCAACCCGGCTTCGGTGGCGCTGGGCACGCCGGGCAGCAGCGGCGAGCGCTCGGCGCTGGTGAGCACCAGGCCCTTGAGCTTGCCGGCCTGGATCTGCGGGGCGAGGACGGTGAGGGTGTCCACCGCCACGTCCACTTCGCCGCCGAGCAGGCCGGTCACTGCCGGAGCGCTGCCTTTGTAGGGCACATGCAGCAGGTCGGTGCCGGACAGGTGCTTGAGCAGCTCACCGGAGAGATGGCAAAGCGTGCCATTGCCGCACGACGAGTAGCTCAACGCCCCCGGCCTGGCCTTGGCCTCGGCGATCAGCGCCGGCAGCGAGTCGATCTTGCTCGATGCCTGCACCGCCACCACGTTCGGCACCGAGGCCACCACCGCCACCGGCACGAAGTCTTTGACCGGGTCGTAGCGCAGGTCCTTTTGCAGGTTCGGCAGGATGGCCAGTTGTCCGGCCGTGGCCAGGGATAGGGTGTAGCCATCGGGCTTGGCCTTGGCCACCGCTTCGGCGGCGATCGCCGTGCCGGCGCCGGGCTTGTTGTCCACCACCACCGGCTGGCCCAGCGATGTGGAAAGCTGCTCGGCGTAGTAACGGCCGATGGTGTCCGCCGCACCACCGGGCGGGAATGGCACCACCAGGGTCAGCGGTCGACTCGGGTAGTTGTCGGCCTGGGCCAGGCCGGTGATGCCCAGGGCCAGGGCGGCCAGGGCGAAGGTGACGGAACGGGCAAGTTTCATGGAGCAATTCCTGGACGAGGGGGAGAAGAAAGTCAGTCTTCGCTGAAGGCCACCTGGCGGGTGGCGCGCAAGCGTGGCGAGCACATCAACAGCACCACCAATGCGGTGACGATCAGCAGGGTCAGGCTCAAGGGCCGGGTGAAGAACACCGTGGGATCGCCACGGGACAGCAGCATCGCCCGGCGCAGGTTCTCTTCCATCAGCGGGCCGAGCAGGTAGCCCAGCAGCAGCGGTGCCGGCTCGCAGCGCAGCTTGATGAACAGGTAGCCGAGCAAGCCGAAGGCCACGGTCAGCAGCACGTCGAACAGGCTGTTGTTGACGCTGTACACGCCAATGCAGCAGAACAGCAGGATCGACGGGTACAGCAGGCGATACGGCACCGCCAGCAGGCGTACCCAGATGCCCACCAACGGCAGGTTGAGCACCAGCAGCAACAGGTTGCCCAGCCACATGCTGACGATCAGGCCCCAGAACAGCTCGGGGCGTTCGTCGATCACCTGGGGGCCGGGGACGATACCGTGGATCATCATCGCCCCGGCCATCAGCGCCATCACCGCGTTGGACGGCAGGCCCAGCACCAGCATGGGGATGAAGGACGTCTGCGCCCCGGCATTGTTGGCCGACTCGGGCCCGGCAACCCCTTCGATAGCGCCCTGGCCGAAGCGCTCCGGCTCCCTGGCCAGGCGTTTTTCGATCATGTACGAGGCGAAGGAGCCGAGCATCGCCCCGCCGCCGGGCAAGATGCCCAGCAGCGAACCGAGCCCGGTGCCCCGCAGGATCGGTTTCCAGCTGCGCCGGTAGTCGTCCCGCGACGGCATCAGGCTGCCGACCCGGGCCACCTGGGCCTTGCCGCCGTGATCGCGCTCGAGGTTGGCGATGATCTCGGCGATACCGAAGATGCCCATCGAGATCACCACGAAGCTGATGCCGTCGCTCAACTCGGGTATGCCGAAGGTAAAGCGCTCGACCCCGGAATTCACATCGGTGCCGACCAGCCCTAGCAGCAGCCCGAGCAAGGTCATGGCGATGGCCTTGAGTACGTCGCCTTGGGCCAGGACGATGGCCGCTACCAAGCCCAGCAGCATCAGCGAAAAATATTCTGCAGGGCCGAATTTCAAGGCGGCTTCCGCCAATGGCGTGGCAGCGGCGGCCAGCAGCAGGATCGCCAGGCTGCCGGCAACGAACGAACCGATCGCCGCGATGGCCAGCGCCGCTCCCGCCCTGCCCTTGCGCGCCATGGCATGGCCGTCGAGACAGGTCACCACCGAGGAGGACTCCCCGGGCAGGTTAACCAGGATCGCGGTGGTCGAGCCTCCATACTGGGCGCCGTAGTAGATACCGGAGAGCATGATCAACGCCGCCGACGGGGTCAGGCCGTAGGTGATCGGCAGCAGCATGGCGATGGTCGCCACCGGCCCCAGCCCCGGCAGGACGCCGACCAGAGTGCCGAGGGTGACGCCGACGAAGCAGTACAGCAGGTTGTTCAGGGTAAAGGCCGCTTGCAGGCCGATCGCCAGGTGATCGAGCAGTTCCATGGCGCGCCCTCAGACCGGCCAGGCCGGCAGGTTGAGGCCCAGGCCCCAGGCAAACACCGCCACGCTGAACAGCCCCAGCACGCAACCGAGCACGGTCAGTTCGCCAAGGTGGGCGCGGCGCCGGGCCAGGCCGCTGAGCAGGGTCATGAGAAGGGTTGACAGGGCCAGGCCCAGGCTTGGCAGCAACAGGGCGAAGGCCACCACGCTGCCGCCTATGGACAGCCCGGGCCGGGCCTGGAACAGCTCGCCCAGCGCCACCCTTTCCCGCGACGACGCCAGGCCGCGTACCAGCAGGACCGCCCCCAGCACACACAGCGCCAGGCTGACCAACCAGGGGAAGTAACCGGCGCCCATGCGCATGGCAGTGCCGCTGGCGTAGTCGCGGCCGATCAACAGGCCGGCCAGGCCGAAGCCGAGAAACAGCAGGCCGGCCAGCAATTCGCGGGCATCGGGAATCAGTCGGGTACGCACGGGTCTCTCCAGGTGCCAGTGTCCGGCACTGTGGTTGACGATCCGCGCGTGCGGTCTCGTGGGGGCTGAATGGAATGGATCAGGCCAGTCGGGCAGCGACCTTGGCCCGAGTCAGCGGCAGCAATTCGCGGCCATAGTCCTCGGCATCGACCACCGGGTCGAAGCCACGGATCAGGAAGGTTTTCACGCCCAGGTCGTAGTAGGCCAGCAAGGCATCCGCCACCTGCTCGGGGTGCCCACCAGCGCGGTGGAGTTGTGCCCGCCGCCGACCAGCCCGGCGATCCCGGTCCATAGCCGTTCATCGACCCGCTCGCCCTTGGCCACGGTGTCGAGCAGGCGCTGGGCGCCGACGCTCTGCGGCTTGTTGGCGATCACCGGGCCGGAGCGCTCGATACGCTGGCGCGCCGTGCCAAGAATGCTTTCGGCCTTGGCCCAGGCGGCCTCCTCGGTGGCGGCGATGATCGGCCGGAACGACACGCTGAACTCGATCTCGCGACCATGGCGAGCCGCCTCGGCACGCACCGCGGCGATGGTCTCGCGGGTCTGCTCCAGCGATTCGCCCCACAGGGCGAAGACATCGGCATGCTTGCCGGCGACCTGCAGCGCGGCCGCCGAAGAACCGCCGAAATACACCGGCAAGTGGGGTTTCTGCAGGGGCTTGATCGCCGAGAAGGCTTTTTCTGCCTGGTAATAGGTACCCGCGTGGTCGAATGGACGTTCCTCGATCCAGACCTTGCGCACCACCTCGAGGAACTCGTCGGTGCGGGCGTAGCGCTGGTCGTGCTCGAGGTAGTCGCCGTCCTTGCGCTGCTCGACGTCGTTGCCGCCGCTGATCACATGCAGGGCCAGGCGCCCATCGAGCAGGTGCTCAAGGGTCGCCAGCTTGCGTGCGGCCAGGGTCGGGGCGACGAAGCCCGGGCGGTGGGCAAGCAGGAAGTGGATCCTGGACGTCGCCAGCCCGGCCAGGGCGGTGACCAGGAAGCCGTCCGGCTGATCGGACCAATAGCCCACCAGGACACGGTCGAAACCCGCCTCTTCATGCACCTGGGCGAAACGGGTGATGTACGCCTTGTCGAAGATCGGGCCGCTGGCGTCGATGGTTTCCGATGACAGCCGATGGCCGATCATGCCGATGAATTGCACGCTCATGCTGGATCTCCCTGAAGGCGGACGGTTATAGGAACGGGGATGTTCAAAACGATCGCTTATAAGCTAACGGTCGCACCGTCCGCTGTGAAATTCTTTTCCGGCATAAGCTAATTCAAAAGATAAAGAATAATCTTTTATCTTTAAAATTCTTGTTTCGCATATTAGCTTATGCGGAATTCGAATTTTGAGAATGATCCTGCCGTTGCTAGGGTTCCTTGAAACCGCAGCCTGAGCCTTGAAAAATGACCCATCCCCTACGTCTCGACCGCCTGCGCCGGTTCATCGGCGACCTGGCCGAACTGCTGGAGCAGGAACACGAAGAAGCCGCCATCCTCGATCGCGGGCAGAACCTGTTGCAGCAATTGGTAGCCCATGATGACTGGCTGCCCCCGGAGCTGGCCCAACCCAGCCCCGAGCGTTATCAGCAGTTCCTCCTGCACGCCGATTCACGCCAGCGCTTTTCGGTGGTGAGTTTCGTCTGGGGCCCGGGGCAGCGCACGCCGATCCACGATCACCGGGTCTGGGGCCTGATCGGCATGCTGCGCGGCGCCGAGTATTCCCAGGGCTTCGCCCGTACCGAAAGCGGCGCGCTGATTCCGGCGGGCGACGCCGTGCGCCTGGAGCCCGGGCAGGTCGAAGCGGTGTCGCCGCGTATTGGCGATATCCATGAAGTGCGCAATGCCCACGATGACCAGGTATCCATCAGCATCCACGTGTATGGCGCCAACATCGGCGCGGTAAAACGTGCCGTGTACCTCGCCGACGGCAGCGAGAAACCCTTTATCTCCGGCTATTCCAACACCCGCCTGCCCAATATCTGGGACCTGTCCAAAGAGAACCCTGCCCCATGAGCACCGCGACTACCCGCTCCTACGCCGAGCTGCGCCAGCACCTGCTGGCCAAGGACGAACTGGCCCTGATCGATGTGCGCGAAGAAGCGCCCTTCGCCCTGGAGCACCCGCTTTTCGCGGCCAATATTCCCCTGTCGAAACTGGAAATCGAGATCTATGCCCGGGTGCCGCGCCGCGATACCCAGGTGACGGTCTACGACGATGGCGAAGGCCTTGCCGCGCTGGCCGCCGAGCGCCTGCGCGAGCTGGGCTACAGCAACGTGGCCCTGCTCGAAGGCGGCCTGGCAGGCTGGCGCGAGGCCGGCGGCGAGCTGTTTCGCGACGTCAATGTGCCGAGCAAGGCCTTTGGCGAGCTGGTAGAAGCCAAGCGTCATACGCCGTCGCTGGCCGCCGAAGAGGTCCAGCAGTTGCTCGATGAAAACGCCGATGTAGTGGTGCTCGATGCCCGCCGTTTCGATGAATACCAGACCATGAGCATTCCCGGTGGCATCAGCGTGCCGGGGGCGGAACTGGTGTTGCGCGTGGCCGAACTGGCGCCGGACCCGAACACCCGCGTCATCGTCAACTGCGCCGGCCGCACCCGCAGCATCATCGGCACCCAGTCGCTGGTCAACGCCGGCATTCCCAACCCGGTCTCGGCCTTGCGCAACGGCACCATTGGCTGGACCCTGGCCGGGCAGCAACTGGCCCATGGCCAATCGCAACGCTTCGCCGAGGTCGGCGACGAGACGCGCGCCAGCGCCGCACGCCGGGCCCGTGCGGTAGCGGACAAGGCCGGGGTGGCACGCATTTCCAGGGACACCCTGGCGGCATGGCAGGCAGAGGCTCATCGCACCACCTACCTGTTCGACGTGCGCACCCCCGAGGAATACGCTCGCGGCCACCTGCCCGGCAGCCGTTCAACGCCGGGCGGGCAACTGGTCCAGGAAACCGACCACAACGCCAGCGTACGCGGCGCGCGTATCGTGCTGGTGGACGACGATGGCGTGCGCGCCAACATGAGCGCTTCCTGGCTGGCCCAGATGGGCTGGGAGGTGGCGGTACTGGACGGTCTGCGCAAGAGCGATTTCAGCGAGACCGGCGACTGGCAGGCGCCACTGCCGGAACTGCCGCAGCCACCGTCGATCCAGGGCGGTGAATTGCAGCAATGGCTGGACGCTGGCGACACCGTACTGCTGGATTTCACCACCAGCGCCAACTATGTACAGCGGCATATCCCCGGCGCGCATTGGGCGATTCGTGCACAACTGGCCCAGGCCCTGGAAAAACTGCCGGTGGCCGAGCGCTACGTGGTGACCTGCGGCAGCAGCCTGCTGGCGCGCTTCGCCGCCGTGGACCTGCAGGCGCTGACGCGCAAGCCGGTATTCCTGCTCGAAGGCGGCACCGGACGCTGGATCGCCGAAGGCCGACCGCTGGAGCATGGCGAAACCAGCCTGGCGGTACCGCGCAGCGACCGTTATCGCCGGCCCTATGAAGGCACGGATAACCCGCGCGAGGCGATGCAGGGGTACCTGGACTGGGAGTTCGGCCTGGTGGAGCAGCTGGGACGGGATGGGACCCATGGGTTCTTCGTGATCTGACACACCACCTATCCAATCCCCTGACAACAGTCCCTGTGGGAGCTGGCTTGCCAGCGATAGGGCCCTAGAGAACAACGGTGTTCTTACTGGCCTCATCGCTGGCAAGCCAGCTCCCACAGGGTTTTTTGCAACTCATTAATAATCATTTTTTGCATATTTATAATTATTTATAATTCAAAAAAAGAATAATATTTATATTCCAAAAAAGAATTTCCAATCAATTTCTTATAAAAATAAGATCAACCCCAGACGATCTCGTCATTCCTTCAAAACACCCCAGGCGATCCACCTGCACCCACACCCAGGGCCAGTGCCAGCTTCGATGGACCAAGCCCGCATGCCCAAGCATTTCCCCTTCAGCGCCCTGACCACCGCCCTGCTCCTGGCCGGACTCGCGCCCCAGGTCGTGGCCGCCAGCAACGATACCCACCTGGACACCGTGACCGTAATCTCCACCGGCATTCGCGGCCAGGAACGCACGGTGGCCGACAGCCCGGCGCCGATCGATGTGATCAACAGCGAGCAACTGCTCAGGACCGGTCGCGCCGAACTCTCCGAAGCCATCTCACGCCTGCTGCCGTCATTCAACTTCGGCACCAACATCGCCGGCTACAACTCGGTGACCCGACCCCTGAGCAACCGCAGCCTGGGCCCGGCCTACACCCTGGTGCTGGTCAACGGCAAGCGTCGGCACAACGGCGCGGTGGGCCAGCGCGGCAACATCGACAACAGCGGCGCCAACGCGGTGGATATCGACCTGATCCCGGTCAGCGCCGTGGACCACATCGAAGTGCTCAAGGACAGCGCCGCCGCCCAGTACGGCTCCGATGCAGTGGCCGGGGTGATCAACATCATCCTCAAGACCAGCGCCTCCGGCGGGCATGTCGAGAGCAGCTACGGCAAGCTCTACTCCGGCCAGGGCGAAACCATCAAGGTCGCCGGAGACCAGGGCTTCAAGCTGGGTGAAAGCGGCTTCCTGCACCTCTCCGCCGATGCGCGCAAACGCGGCGATGCCGCCTGGAACGGCAAGGCCGACAGTAGCGTGAGGGCCTTCCGCGACCCGGTGAAGGAAGCAGCCTGGGACCGCGTTGCGATCAAGAACGGTGACCCCGAGATCAAGGCCTTCAACCTCGCCTACAACGCCGAACTGCCGCTGGACGCCCTGACCCTGTACTCCTACGCCACCTACGGCGAACGCGATGCCGAGGCCTACAACTACTTCCGCCTGCCCACCGGCACCGCCGCGGTGCCCGAGCTGTTCCCCGACGGCTACTACCCGCTGAACAACATCAAGGACCGCGACTACCAGTTCCTCTTCGGCGGCAAGGGCGAACGCGCCGACTGGCACTGGGACCTGAGCACCACCTACGGGCGCAACAATATCCACCACTCCAGCGACTTCAACATCAACCCGTCCCTGGGCACCGCCAGCCCGACCAGCTTCGACAACCTGGCGACCTTCCGCTTCGAACAGTGGGTCAACAACTTCGACCTGACCCGGCGCTACGACAGCCTGTTCGGCCTGACCTCGCCGGTGCAGGTGTCGGCCGGCCTGGAACACCGCTGGGAGCGCTTCAGCACCTTCGCCGGCGACCCCGAGGCATACATCACCGGCAGCTACCCCGCCGCCTCCGGGGCCCAGGCCGCCGTGACCCTGCGCCCGGAAGACGAAGTCAGCCTGATCCGCAACAACTACGCGGCCTACCTTGACCTGGGCTTCGACCTCACCGAGCGCTGGTTCCTCGACCTCGCCGGGCGCGTCGAGCACTACGACGACGATTCCGGCAATACCTTCGGCCTCAAGCTCAACTCGCGCTACGAGCTGACCGACCAATGGGCCGTGCGTGGCACCGTGGGTACCGGCTTCCGCGCGCCGTCCCTGACCCAGATCGGCTACACCGTGGCCGACAACCGCGTCGCCACCGACGTCAATGGCAACGTAGTTCCGGCAGTGACCCGCCTGACCCCGTCCGACAGCAGCCTGGCCGCCGCCCTCGGCGGTGACAAGCTCAAGCCGGAGAAATCGCGCAACCTCGGCCTGGGCGTGACCTGGCAACCGGCACCGCGCACCAGCATCACCGCCGACGCCTACCTGATCGACATCGACGACCGCATCACCCTGACCAGCAACATCTACGACCAGGGCAACGGCGTGATCACCTCGATCCTGCAAAGCCAGGGCGTGGCCCCGGGCACCTGGGTCAACTACTACACCAACGCCTACGACACCCGTACCAAGGGCCTGGACATCGTCGCCGACCACAGCACCGACTTCGGCGCCTGGGGCGACGTGCGCTGGAGCCTGGCGTTCAACTGGAACAAGACCAGCATCGAGGACGTGCGCGACACACCGACGTCGCTGGCCGGCTCCGGGGTAACCCTGGTGGGCCGCGACCGCGAGGGCGACCTGACCGTGGCCAGCCCGGAAACCAAGTGGATCCTCGGCGCCAACTGGAAGGTCGACAACCTTGCGGTCAACCTGCAGACCACCCGCTACGGCAGCGTCAAGACCCTTGCGGTCAACCCCAGCGGCGATCGCAGCTTCGGCGCCAAATGGATCACCGACCTGGACGTGGCCTACACCTTCTTCGACCAACTGACCGTCAGCATCGGCGCCACCAACCTGTTCGACGTGCGCCCGGACAAGCATGCGGTGTACAGCCCGCTGGGCCTGGCACCCTACGGCAACCCGCCATTCCACCCTGGTGGTGGCTATTGGTACAGCAAGATCGCCTACGACTTCTGACCCACCCGGCCGCGCCGCCGGGATGCGGCGCGGCCCTGCTCCGACAACGGAACGAGGAATCGCCCATGAGACTGCAACGAACCCTGGCCAGCGCGGCCATCCTGCTTGCCCTGGGACTGTCCGGCTGCTCGCCTTCGCAACCGGACGCAAAGGCGGCGAGCACCCTGAAGATCGCCTTTTTCAACGACAACACCCAACTGGTCAGCATCGATCCGTTCCAGGTCTACTGGCTGGAGCACCGGGTGGTGCTGCGCAACGTGGTCGAGGCCCTGACCGACCAGGACCCGCAGACCGGGCAGATCATTCCGTGGCTGGCCGAACGCTGGGAGATCAGCCCGGATGCCCGGGAGTACACCTTCTACCTGCGTAAAGGCGTGACCTTCAGCAACGGCGAGGCGTTCGACGCGCAAGCGGTCAAGACCGCCTTCGACAGCAACAAGGCCTTCGCCGCCGAGCTGCCGAGCACCTTCGGCGCCACCTACCTGGCCGGCTACGACCACGCCGAGATCCTCGACCCGCACAGCATCAAGCTGGTGCTGAGCAAACCCAACGCGGGCTTCCTCCAGGCCACCTCCACCACCAACCTGTCGATCCTGGCCCCCGAGTCGTACCGCAAGACCGCCAAGGAACGCTCCCTGGGCGCGGTGATCGGCACCGGCCCGTTCAAGATCGACCACTACACCCCGGAAAGCGGCCTGCGCCTGGTCCGTCGCGAAGGCTACGCCTGGGCCTCGGCCAACGTGCAGAACAAGGGCGACGCGCACCTGTCGGCCATCGAGGTCAGCTACGTACCCGAGGAAAGCGTGCGCAACGGCCTGTTCCTGCAGGGCAAGGTGGATATCCTCTGGCCGCGGGTGCCGTTCTCCGAGGTCGACCTGCAACTGTTCCAGCGCAACGACGCGACCATCCAGAGCCGCTCGCTGCCGGGCCCGGCCTGGAACCTCTACCCCAATACCCGCGACAACCGCATCCTCGCCGACCAGAAGGTACGCCTGGCCCTGCAAAAGGCCATCGACCGCAAGAGCTACGCCAGCACCGTCTACAACGAAGCCTTCCCGGTGGTGGACGGCGTCTACGATGTGACCACCCCGTACTTCCGCAGCCAGGGCGACAAACTGGCCTACGACCCGCAAGGCGCGGCCCGGCTGCTGGACGAGGCCGGCTGGACGCTGGGCCAGGACAACTACCGCTACAAGGACGGCAAGCGCCTGGTCCTGCTATACAACCTGGCCGGCAAGGAAACCCCCGGCGACGTGCTGATCCAGGACCAACTGCGCAAGCTCGGCATCGAACTCAAGCTCAAGGTGCAGACCACCGCCGAGTGGGCCGCGAACAACGCCGCCGGCAACTATGACCTGACCTACACCTACATGACCCGGGCCGACCCGATCATCCTGCAGACCATCCTCGACCCGCGCAGCGCCAACAGCTCGACCCTGGCCACCAACACCTACGCACCGAACGTGCTGCCCGTGGCGCAGAACCTGTTCGACGCCGGCCTCACCGCCACCGCACCGCAGCAGCGCGCCGACGCCTACGGCCAACTGCAGGACCTGCTGATCGACCAGGGCTCGGCAATCCCGGTGTACGAGCGGGTGTGGCAGGCGGCCACCTCCAAGCGCGTGCAGAACTTCCGCTGGAGCGCCGAGGGCTTTGCCTTCCTCAACGACATCGAGGTCAAGCCATGAGCCGCTACCTGCTCGGCCGCATTGCCCAGGCCGCCCTGGTGCTGTGGGGGCGTACAGCATTACCTACTTCATTCTCTACCTGCTGCCGGGTGATCCGCTGAGCATCATGCTCAGCGCCTCGGGCATGGAGATCGATGCGCTGTCGCCGGAGCAACTGGCGAAAGCCAAGGCCTATTACGGGCTGGACCAGGGCTTGCTGGAGCGCTACGTCAACCTGCTGCTCGGCGTATTGCAAGGCGACCTGGGCCAGTCACTGACCCTGAACCGCCCGGTCACCGCGATCCTCGCCGAACGCCTGCCGCAAACCCTGGCCCTGGCCGGGTTCGCCATCGTCCTGTCGCTGATCGGCGGCGTGGGCCTGGCGTACCTGGCCGCCTACGTGCGCTGGCAACCCTTGAAGACCGCGCTGTCGCGTCTGCCGGCGCTGGGCTTTTCCGTGCCGGTGTTCTGGATGGGCCTGCTGCTGATTCAGATCTTCGCCTTCGGCCTGGGCTGGTTCCCGGCCACCGGCAGCACCGGCTTCGACAGCCTGGTACTGCCGGCGGTGACCCTGGCCATTCCCAGCGCGGCGGTCTACGCCCAGGTGCTGCAACGCGGCTTCCAGGATGTCTGGCGCGAGCCCTACATCGTCACCGCCTACGCCAAGGGCCTCAGCCGCGCCCAGGTACAGGCCCGCCACGGCCTGCGCAATGCCGCCCTGCCGCTGCTGACGCTGATCGGCCTGCAGGTGGGCAACACCGTGTCCGGTGCCGTGCTGGTGGAAACCATCTTCGCCCGCAACGGCGTCGGCCGGCTGGTGCAGGAGGCGGTGCTGCGCCAGGACATCCCGCTGGTACTGGCGGTGGTGACGGTGTCCGCTGCCGCCTTCGTGCTGGTCAACCTGCTGGTGGACCTGCTCTACCCCATCCTCGATCCGCGCATTACCCATGCGCCCAAGGTGAGCTGAGATGACCGTATTGCAACGCCTGATCCCCGTGGCCGGCGAGGCCTCCCAGTGGCGCCCGCGGCGGCGCCTGCAACGCTTGCTGGACCAGGCCGGGCCGCTGCTGCGCCGGCCGGGCTTCGTCGTGGCCCTGGTCCTGGTGCTGTTTACCCTGGCGGCCGCGCTCTGGCCCGGCCTGTTCACCCAGGTCGATCCCTACGCCACGCAGCCCTCGGCCAAACTGCTGCCACCGAGTGCCGCGCACTGGTTCGGCACCGACGAGCTGGGGCGCGACCTGTACACGCGGGTGCTGTATGGCGCGCGCCTGTCGGTGGAGGCGGCGCTGCTCGCGGTCGGGCTGGCGCTGGTCAGCGGCCTGGGCCTGGGCATCGTCTCGGGCTTTATCGGCGGACGCGTGGACGCGCTGATCATGCGCCTGGTGGATGTGCTGCTGGCCCTGCCCGGCCTGCTGCTCGCGCTGGCCATCGTCACCGCGATCGGCTTCGGCACCATTCCGGTGGCAATCGCCGTGGGCGTCGGCATCATTCCCGGCTTCGCCCGCACCACCCGCGCCGAGGTGCTGCGGATCAAGACCCTGCCCTACGTCGAGGCCGCGCGCCTGGGCGGCGCAAGCTGGGGCCGGACCTTGCTGCGCCATGTGCTGCCCAATGCCTGGGGGCCGGTGGCGGTGCTCGCGACCCTGGATATCGGCGCGGCGATCCTCGCCACCGCCGGCCTCAGCTTCCTCGGCTTCGGCGCCGCACCGCCCGCCGCCGAATGGGGCACGCTGATCGCCAACGGTCGCCACTTCCTCATCACCGCACCCTGGGTCTCGCTGCTGCCGGGGCTGTTCCTGGTGCTGGTGGTGTTCAGCCTCAACCATATCGCCCGCACCTTCGAGGAGATCCAGCGATGAGCCGCCTGATCGACGTGCAGGACCTGCGGGTCAGTTACCACAGTGCCGGCCGCGTTACCGAGGCGGTGCGTGGGGTGAGCTTTCATCTGGACCCAGGGGAAACCCTGGCCATCGTCGGTGAATCCGGTTCGGGCAAGACCACCATCGCCAGCGCCCTGCTCGGCCTGTTGCCGGCGACGGCACGGATCGATGGCGGGGTGCTGAAGGTGACCGATCACGACATCAGCCACGCCAGCGAGCGCAGCAAACAGCAACTGCGCGGCCGGGTGGTCGGGTTGGTGCCGCAGGATCCGATGGTCAGCCTCAACCCGACCCTGAGCATCGGCAAGCAGATCGCCGAGAGCCTGGTCCTGCGCCATGGCAAACGCTATCCGGGCCTGGACGCGGATGTGCTGGAACTGCTCGAACAGGTAGGGCTCGACAACCCGGCCCTGCGGGCGGCCCAGTACCCCCATGAGCTGTCCGGCGGCATGCGCCAGCGCGTGCTGATCGCCATCGCCCTGGCCGGCGAGCCCCGGCTGATCATCGCCGACGAGCCTACCAGCGCCCTGGATGTCACGGTGCAGAAGCGCATCCTCGATCACCTGGAGCAACTGGTGAAAGCCCGCGGCATCGCCTTGGTGATCATCACCCATGACCTGGGTGTGGCGGCGGATCGTGCCGACCGGGTGCTGGTGATGCGCCAGGGCGAGTTGGTGGAAAGCGGCGTCGCCAGCAAGGTGCTTTCAGCGCCCGGCCACAGCTACACCCGCGATCTGCTGGCAGCAGCGCCAGCCTTTGGTGAAACGCCACGGCCGGTGTCGGTTTCAACCCTCGGCGCACAGCCGCTACTGGAGTTCGAAGGGGTCGGCAAGCGCTTCCAGCTACCGCACGGGCAGCACTTCCAGGCACTGCAGGACTTGAGCCTGGAGGTCTACCCGGGGCAGACGCTGGCCATCGTCGGCGAGTCGGGTTCGGGCAAGAGCACCAGCCTGCGGATTGCGCTCGGGCTGGAGCAACCCAGCTCGGGCCGGGTGCGTTTTGCCGGGCAGGATATCGGCGGCTTGAGCTGGAAGGCGTTCAGGCCGCTGCGCCAGCGCATGCAACTGGTGCAGCAGAATCCGTTCGCCGCGCTGGACCCGAAGTTCAGCATCTACCAAAGCGTGGTCGAGCCGCTGGTGTCCTTCGGCCGGCTCAAGGGTCGCGAGCTGGAACAGGCGGCGCGGCGCCTGATGGAGCAGGTGCAGTTGCCGGCCAGCTACCTGGACCGCCTGCCCCGCGAGCTGTCCGGCGGCCAGCGCCAGCGCGTGGCCATTGCCCGGGCACTGGCCTTGAAGCCCGACCTGTTGCTGCTCGACGAGCCGGTGTCGGCGCTGGACGTCTCGGTGCAGGCGCAGATCCTCGACCTGCTGCGGGAATTGCAGGCGGAACTGGGCGTGGCTTACGTGCTGGTGTCCCATGACCTGGCGGTGGTCGCCAGCCTGGCGCACCAGGTGGTAGTGCTCAAGCAGGGGCAGGTGGTGGAGCAAGGGGAGGCAGGTCGGGTGCTGGAGCAGCCGCAGGCCAGCTATACCCGGGAATTGCTGGAGGCGGTGCCTGGGCGGAGGTTGGCAGTGGCCTGATGTTCTGGTGTCCTCCAGGGCCTCATCGCTGGCAAGCCAGCTCCCACAAGGTCCGGGTCGCTGCTGAACCTGTGGGAGCTGGCTTGCCAGCGATGAGGCCCGCAAAACCCAAAAAAAATCCCGGCCAGATGACCGGGATCTTCATGTCTACACCAGGCTTATTTGATCACCCCACAAGCAAACCGAGCCGCCCCGCCACCCAGCGGTGCCGGATGATCCGAGTGGTTGTCCCCACCGGCATGAATCATCAGCGCATGCCCCTTCAGCTCGTCCAGCTTCTTGATCTTCGGCGCCAGCAGCGGCTGCGAAGCCTTGCCGTCGGCGGTAACGATCAGAGCCGGCAGGTCGCCCAGATGGCCGCCGTCATCCCACGGGAAGCTGTGCTTGCCGGTGTTCTTCGGATCCCAGTGGCCACCGGCGCCGCCGGCCGGTACCGGCTTGCCATCGGCCTCGGTCGGCGCGCAGCTGGGGTTGGCGTGCACGTGGAAACCATGCACGCCCGGCGCCACGCCGTTCAGTTCAGGGGTGAACACCGCGCCGTACGGGCTTTCGGTGATGGTGACGAAGCCGACGCTCTTGCCCTCGCCCTGGGCGGTGGCTTCCTTGAGTTCGACCTTGATCGAGTCGGCGGCCTGCACTGCGGCACTGGCACACAGGGCTACTGACAAAGCAATCCACTTTTTCATCGGGCGCGTTCCTTGTTTAGCAGAAAAAATCGCTTGAGAGCTTAGACAAAATCCGGTGGAAGGTTCGAATGAAAATCACTTCCAGCAATATCAGGCAACAGCTCTCCCGAACAGTTCCGCAGTCCAGAGCTCGCAGCCCCGCCTCATTCCGGCACCGGCAAACGCGTCACCGCCTTCACCTCGCGCAACGACAGGCTCGACTGGATCGAGGCAATCCCCGGCTGGCGCCGCAACACGTCCTCGACAAAGCGCCCGTAGCTTTCCAGATCCGTCGCCACCACCGTCAGCACATAATCCGCCTCCCCCGTGACCTTGTGACACGAGAGCACCTGGGGCAGTGCCTTGATCGCCCGTTCGAACTGGTCCGGGGCGTTGTCGGAGACATTGCCGAAGCGCACCTGGGCAAAGGCCATGACGTCATAGCCGAGCTTCCTGCGATCCAGATTGGCCTGGTAGTCACGGATGATGCCCAGGTCCTCCAGGCGTTTGCGCCGCCGCCAGCACGGCGTGACGGACATCGACAGGCGCTCGCCCAAGGCGGCACTGGACAGGGTGCCGTCGTCCTGCAACAGGCCCAGCAAGGTACGGTCGACACCATCCAGCGAGTCAAAAGAACTGTCTTTGCTCATACCGCTCACCTCTAGAAATGAATTTGCTCACTTAACCCGATTATCAGGAAATAAAGCAAAACAATTTCCCGGATCCAGCGCGAAAATCGTCTTCACAACAACACCCCGAAGAGGACACTCCCGTGCTGACCGTTTTCAGTTCCAGCCACCGCCTGCACCACGGCACCGAGCTCAAGGATGGCGCGCTGACACCGTCCTTCGAAAAACCGCAGCGGGCCGAGACCGTCCTGGCCCGGGTGCGCAGCAGCGGCCTGGGCGAGGTGATCGGCGAGCAGCGTCATGACCGCGCCTGCTACGTCGCCGCCCATAGCGAGCGCTATGTAAGCTTTCTGGAAAACGCCTGGGACGAGTGGTCGGCCACCGGCAAGACCCACGACGCCCTGCCCCTGGTCTGGCCGGTGCGCGACCTGGCCAGTGCCCCGGAACCGGGCTTCATCGACGGCAAGCTGGGCTTCTATGCCATGGATGCCGGCTCGCCAATCACCGCCGGCACCTGGGAAGCGGTGCGCGCCAGTGCCGATGTGGCGCTGACCGCAATGGACAAGGTGCTCGACGGCCATCACAGCGCCTTCGCCCTGTGCCGGCCACCCGGACACCACGCCGCGCGCGAATACATGGGTGGCTATTGCTACCTGAACAACGCCGCCATCGCCGCCGAGCGCTGCCTGGCCCAGGGCTCGCAGCGGGTGGCGATCCTCGATGTGGACTTCCACCATGGCAACGGCACGCAGAACATCTTCTACGACCGCCCGGACGTGTTCTTCGCCTCGATCCACGGCGACCCGCACGTGTCCTACCCCTACTTCTCCGGCTATGCCGAGGAAACAGGCGTCGGTGCTGGCGAAGGCTGCAACGCCAACTACCCGCTGGCCCGCGGCACGACATGGAGCCGCTTCCGCGAAGCGCTGGAGCATGCCCTGGCGCGGATCGTCGCCTACCGTCCGGAGCAACTGATCATCTCCCTCGGCGTCGACACCTTCGAGGACGACCCCATCAGCCATTTCCGCCTGACCAGCGAGGACTTCCTGCGCATGGGCCAGTGCATCGCCGGGGCCGGGCTGCCGACCCTGTTCGTGATGGAAGGCGGCTACATGGTCGACGAGATCGGCATCAACGCGGTGAATACCCTGCAGGGCTTCGAAGCCAACACCTGACGTACCCCGCCCCGCCCGCACGGCGGGGCTTCAGCGATCCAGCAAAACAACAAAGGGTATCCGGAATTTCTGGTTGATAAAATGCCAAAGATGTAAAGAAGAAAATCTTTCTCAGCGGATTATCTGATTGATCCTCTTCAGCCTACTCTACTGCCAATTTTCTGTTTCCACCTTCGCCTGAGTCTTCATAGCGATGCTGACTAGGGAGGACAGCGAGAGCTGGGCAAGCGTCAAAGCGGTTCTGGTTCATGCGCAATCCGGACACCTGCACAACATTCCTCTTGTAAGAAACCGATCAAATTCTCTAGGTGCCCATACTCGGGTATACAGACAATCGTGCGGCTATGTTTCTCCTGCCGGATCAGCCCTACCTTGGCCATGCGCGCAAGGTGATGTGATAGCGTCGAAGCAGGAATACCCAGCCCCTTCTGGATATCTCCGACCGAAGCCCCATCATGGCCAGCTTTGACCAGAAAGCGGAACACGGACAGTCGGTGACTATTCCCTAGCTCAGCTAAGCTGGCTGCAACCTTTTCGTGATCCATAGCACGCCCCAATAATTCGATGTTTCTAGAATTATAGTTGACAGGTCGGATAAACGCAAGTAGGCTGCGTACATCATTTCGACAATACTAGAAATATAGGAGTAATATTGAATGTCATCTCAACTCCAAGACGCTCTAGGCATGTTCGCCTTTCTCGCTATCGAGCTATCGGTTTTATTCATTGGCATTAGCTTGCTGGTCGGAGTTCTTCAACGTCACATCCCACCATCCAAGGTGGAAGCGTTACTGACTTCCAGTGGGAAGCGAGGCTATTTTCTTGCTGCTGGTTTAGGAGCTATAACGCCCTTCTGTAGTTGCTCGACTATCCCCATGTTGAAAGGGTTGATTCGGGCACGGGCCGGTTTTGGGCCGATGATGGTGTTTCTTTTCTCATCTCCGTTGCTGAATCCTATCGTCGTCGGCCTGCTGGTTGCCACGTTTGGATGGACACTTACTGCTATCTATGTGCTCGCCGCTTTGGTGGTCGCGGTAGGTGCCGGATGGCTGCTTCACACGCTTGGCTTCGAGCGTTATGTGCGCCGGACGGCGACACAAGAGAGCAGTGGATGTAGTTCATCAGCAAGCCCGTGCAGTGCTACATCGACCGCATCGAGTTGCGGCACCAACAGCTGCGACACCACTCCGAAGACGGCTTCTTGCGGGGCTGATAGGAAGACAACAGTCTCTACGTCTAGCGAATGCTGTGACAGTCAACCCACTGTCACGGTTAAGAAAGAAGGGAAGTACAGTGGTGTGTGGCGGGAAGCTTGGTCGGACTTTATCGATGTGTTGCCTTACCTGCTCATCGGTATTGCGATTGGCAGCGTGATCTATGGTTTCATGCCCACTGACTTATTGGAGCAGTATGCAGGCCCAGATAATCCCTTTGCCATTCCAGTTGCCGCTGTCATCGGCGTGCCGTTGTATATTCGCGCTGAAGCCGTCATACCTCTGGCAGCGGCTCTGATGGCCAAAGGCGTGGGTGCCGGGACGGTGCTAGCGTTGATCATCGGCAGTGCCGGAGCCAGCCTGACTGAGCTCATTCTGTTGCGCTCTTTGTTCACGCTGAAGCTTTTAGCGGCGTTTTTAGCAGTCATTTTTGCTATGGCGATGATTGCCGGTTACGCCACCTACCTGTTTTTCTGATCAAGGCGGGAGATGATTAATTCGTTAAGCCTTCCTGGGTACCAGTTGGTGGATTCTGATGAGCAGAATGAAGACATACATTTTCGGCTTGAAGCACCTACACCAGTAGCCTGCGAGGGGTGCGGCGTGCAGGGTGAGTTCGTGCGGTTCGGCAAGCGTGACGTTCCCTATCGTGATCTGCCCATCCACGGCAAGCGGGTCACTCTCTGGGTGGTCCGCCGCCGATACACCTGCCGGGCCTGCAAGACAACATTCAGGCCCCAGCTACCGGAGATGGTGGACGGATTCCGTATGACACTGCGGCTGCATGAGTACGTGGAGAAGGAATCCTTCAACCACCCCTACACCTTTGTGGCGGCACAGACCGGCCTGGACGAGAAGACGGTGCGCGACATCTTCAACGCCCGCGCCGAGTTCCTGGGGCGCTGGCACCGCTTCGAGACGCCCCGCATCCTGGGCATTGACGAGCTATACCTGAACAAGCGCTACCGCTGCATTCTGACCAACATTGAGGAGCGAACCCTGCTCGACCTGCTGGCCACCCGCCGCCAGGACGTGGTGACCAACTACCTGATGAAGCTGAAAGACCGGCAGAAGGTCGAGATCGTCAGCATGGACATGTGGAACCCCTACCGGGCAGCGGTCAAGGCTGTGCTGCCCCAGGCCCGTATCGTGGTCGATAAGTTCCATGTGGTGCGCATGGCCAACGATGCCCTAGAGAGAGTGCGCAAGGGCCTCAGAAAGGAGCTGAAACCGTCCCAGAGCCGGACTCTCAAGGGAGACCGGAAAATCCTGCTGAAACGCGCTCACGAAGTCTCAGACCGGGAGCGCCTCATCATGGAGACCTGGACAGGCGCGTTCCCGCAACTGCTGGCCGCCTACGAGCACAAGGAGCGCTTCTACGGCATCTGGGACGCCACCACACGGCTCCAGGCAGAAGCCGCCCTGGACGAGTGGATAGCCACCATCCCGAAGGGCCAAAAGGAAGTCTGGAGCGATCTGGTCAGGGCAGTGGGAAACTGGCGCGAAGAGACCATGACCTACTTCGAGACGGACATGCCCGTCACCAACGCTTACACGGAGTCCATCAACCGACTGGCCAAGGACAAGAACCGTGAAGGGCGCGGTTACTCCTTCGAGGTGATGCGGGCACGAATGCTCTACACCACGAAGCACAAGAAGAAGGCACCGACTGCGAAGGTCTCTCCTTTCTACAAGAAAACCATCGGTTACGGACTGCCGGACTTCGCAGAGGAACTCAACTACGGAGTCGATCTATCAACCATCTGATAATGGTATCAGGTTGGTGGGGTAAAGGTGCCCCATCAACCATTAAATCCGTATACCCACAACAAAAAAGAGGTTCGATCAATGCACACGTCATCCGCACGCCCGGAGGCTGCAGGGCATCTGCAGCGCACCCTGGAAAACCGCCATATCCAGCTGATCTCCATCGGCGGGGCGATCGGCACAGGGCTGTTCATGGGCTCGGGCAAGATCATCGCCCTGGCCGGCACCTCGATCATCCTGGTCTACGCCATCATCGGTTTCTTCCTGTACTTCGTGATGCGCGCCATGGGCGAGCTGTTGCTCAGCGACCTGCGCTTCAAGTCTTTCGCCGATATCGTCGCAGCCTACCTCGGGCCACGGGCCGGCTTCGTGCTGAGCTGGTCGTACTGGCTGAGCTGGAGCGTGGCGGTGGTCGGCGACGTGGTGGTGGTCGCCGGCTTCATGCAGTACTGGTACCCGGACCTGCCGGCATGGATGCCGGCGTTCTTCACCCTGTTCCTCCTGCTTGGCCTGAACATGCTGGCGGTACGGATCTTCGGCGAGGTGGAGTTCTGGTTCGCGATCATCAAGATCATCGCCATCATCGCCCTGATCCTCACCGCCCTGGTAATGATCGCCACAGGCTTCACCTCGCCCAACGGCGTACAGGCGTCGCTCGGGCATATGGCTACGCCGGGGGCGATTCTTCCCCATGGTCTCAGCGGCTTCTTCGCCGGTTTCCAGATTGCCGTGTTCTCCTTCGCCGGCACCGAGCTGATCGGCACCACCGCCGCCGAAGCGAAGAACCCGGAACGCACCCTGCCCAAGGCAATCAACACCATTCCGGCACGGATCCTGCTGTTCTATATCCTCGCCCTGGTGTGCATCATCAGCGTAGTGTCGTGGGCCGAAGTGCCGGCCAACCGCAGCCCCTTCGTTGAATTGTTCCTGCTCGCCGGCTTCCCCGCCGCAGCCGGGATGATCAATTTCGTGGTGCTGACCTCGGCGGCGTCCTCGGCAAACAGCGGCGTGTATTCCGGTTGCCGGATGCTCTTCGGCCTGGCGGAACGGCGCAATGCCCCGGGGATCTTCGGACGCCTGTCGACACTCAGCGTGCCGGTCTACAGCTTGCTGTTCTCGGGGGCGTGCATGCTGGTGGGGCTAACCCTGCTGTTCGTGATTCCGGAAGTGATGAGAGTGTTCACCCTGATCTCCACCGTGTCGGCAGTGCTGGTGCTGTTCACCTGGTCGATGATCCTGATCGCCTATCTCGCCTATCGCCGCACCAATCCGGCGGCGCACCAACGTTCCAGCTTCAAGCTGCCGGGGGGCGTGCCGATGGCGATGGCGACGCTGGGCTTCCTGCTGTTCGTGCTGTCCCTGCTGGCCCTGGAAGCCGATACCCGCGCGGCGCTACTGGCGATGCCGGTCTGGTTCGTGTTCCTGCTGCTGATGTATCGCCGACGCAGCAGCAAAAGCACCGCCGGGCAGTTGAACAACGCCTGATCCTGACCTGCGACATTGCGTCCGATGGTCAAGCAGCGTTGAGATTGCAGGGTCTGCAAAAAACACTGTGGGAGCTGGCAAGCCAGCTCCCACAGTGGGCGATCAGGCAGCAGCCTGCTTCAGCGCGCGCTGGTGCACGATCACACCGATCAGCGCTACGACGATCGCCGCGACACCGGTGGAAACCACCAGCACCTGGTACTCCTCGACGAAGGCCATGGTCACCAGGCAACCAACGATGAACACGATGCTCAGGTAGGTCAGCCACGGGAACAGCCACATCTTCAGGCGGATCTGCTTGCCTTCGGCTTCCAGCTTGCGGCGCATCTTCAGTTGCGAGCAGGCGATCACCAGGTAGACGAGCATGGCGATCATGCCGGTGGTGTTCATCAGGGTGTCCAGCACATCCTTCGGACGCAGGGCTTCGTTGAAGTTGATCAGGGCACAGATGATCGCGATCGAGCACGAGCCGATAATGGCGAAGACCGGTACGCCGGTGCCCGCGCGGGTCATCTTGAAGATCTTCGGCGCGTCGCCACGGGTGGCCAGGGAGAACAGCATGCGCGACGCGGTGTAGTGGGCCGAGATCAGGCAGCTGCTGACCGAGGTCAGGACCACGAAGTTCATCATGAACTCGGCGCCCGGGATACCCAGCAGTTCCAGGGTGCGGCGGTACGAGCCATAGCCCGAGGTGCCCATCAGCGGGTCGTTCCACGGTACCAGGCAGACAATCAGGAAGATCGAGCCGATGTAGAACAGGCACACGCGCCACACCACGGAGTTGGTGGCTTTGACGATCTGACCGGCCGGGTCCTTGGACTCGGACGCGGCGATGGTGACGATTTCGGCACCGAGGAAGGCGAACATCGCACCGAGCATCGCCACTACCACGGACTCGATGCCGTTGGGCATGAAGCCGCCGTGGGCAGTGAGGTTGGCCATGCCGCTGACTTCACCGGTCGGCCACAGGTTCATCACCGCCGCGGTGCACACCACCAGGAAGCAGACGATGGCCACCACCTTGATCAGGGCGAACCAGAACTCGAACTCGCCGTAGTGCTTGACATTGAAGAAGTTCACGCAGATCAGCGCCAGGGTGGCCATCAACACGAATTCGTTGATGCTCACCGAAGGGAACCAGCCATGCAGGATCTTGCCGGCGACATAGGCTTCCCAGGCCATCAGGATCACCCAGTAGCCCCAGTACAGCCAGCCGATGGTGAAGCCCGCCCAGCGCCCGATGGCACGTTCGGCATAGGTGGAGAACGAGCCGGTGTCCGGCGAGGACGTCGCCATTTCACCGAGCATGCGCATGATCAGCACCACCAGGATGCCGCCGGCCAGGTAGGCCAGGACGGCGGCCGGGCCGGCGCTGTGGATCACGCTGCCGGAACCGACGAACAATGCCCCGCCGATCACTCCGGCGATCGACATCATGGTCAGGTGGCGCGATTTGAGCGAAGCCGCCAGCTTGCTCTCGTGCTCCGACTTCGCTGCCGAAGTCGATGTGGATGTTGCGTCCATCAGTGGTCTACCCCGTGTTCTTTTTATCCAAGGAAACTCGACAGGGGCGCGAAATGGCATCGCGCCCCCTGTTGCATCAGCTGCTCTGATTCGACGTGCACGACCCTGCCCGAGCCGACGAACGGCTATGTGCTGGCAGTGTGTTGTCGTGCCCAGGCTCGTCCGCTAAGCCTGGAAAGTTACTGCGAAGACACTGCGCACCGGCCTTGCGGGCACGACGACAGCGAGTGAGACGCGGAGACTGAGCCCCGCCTCGGGAATTTGTGGTTCGACGAGCGGTTGTTCATGAAGCTTCACGGCTTTGATCTAGCGGTAACTGATACCTAATGTAAAAATGTCCGACCTCAAGAGCCATGCACAGTGCCCACTGATTGTCACAGCACTGTACAGGTCGCCAATGCAATACAGCGCATGCGCGGCCGGCGTTATGCTCACCCGAAGGCACCGTTTTCCCATGTTCGAACTCCGCCCCGACGCCTCGCCTCCCCTGGTCAACCAGATCATCAACGGACTGCGCGACGCGATCGAGAACCAGACCCTCAAGCCAGGCGCCAAGGTGCCGTCGATCCGCGCCTTCGCCGCGAAATACTCGGTGAGCACCTTCACCGTGGTGGAAGCCTACGACCGCCTGGTGGCCCAGGGCCTGCTGGTCAGCCGTGGCACCGCCGGCTTCTTCGTCAACCGCGCCGCCGGCGACCTGCTGGAGGCCCAGGCCAGCGAACCGGACACGGCCAAGCCGGCGTTCAATTCCGAGTGGTACCTGCAACAGATCTTCGAAAGCCGCCAACTGGCGTTCAAGCCCGGCTGTGGCTGGCTGCCCAATGACTGGATGTTCGAGGACGGCCTACGCCGCGGGCTGCGCCAGGTTGCCAGCAGCGTGCTGGAACTGAGCGGCTACGGCGATCCCATGGGCCTGGCCGAACTGCGCACCCTGACCGCGCAGAACCTGCAGCAGGACCTGCGCATCGTGGTGCCGCCGAACCAGCTGATGCTCACCCACGGCGCCAGCCAGGCCCTGGACCTGGCGGTACGCACCCTGGTGCGCCCGGGCGACGTGGTGCTGGTGGACGACCCGGGCTACCCCAACCTGATGAGCATCCTGCGCTTCCAGGGCGCGACCCTGGTGGGCGTGCCGCGCACGCCCAACGGCTACGACCTGGACCACCTGCAACGGCTGCTCGAGCAGTACCGGCCAAGCGTGTTCTTCACTCAGCCGCACCTGCACAGCCCGACCTGCACCCGTACTCCGCTGGTACAACTGCACCGCCTGCTGCAACTGGCGACCCAGCACGACTTCCGCCTGGTGGAGAACAACCTCTACGCCGACATGATCGAGGAGCCCCTGCCCTGCCTGACCAGCCTCGACCAGCTGCAACAGGTGGTGTATGTCGGCAGCTACTCCAAAAGCATCTCGCCCAACGTGCGGGTCGGCTACATGCTGGCCAACCCGGAGCTGATGCAGCAGTTGCTGCAACTGAAGATGCGCTCGGGCCTGACCACCTCCCAGGTGATGGAGCGGGTGGTCTATGCCGCGATCACCGACGGCCGCTGGCGCAAGCACCTCAAGCGCCTGCGCCAGCGCCTGGCCGAGGCGCACCAGGAGGTGGGCCGGCAACTGGCGCGGCTGGGCTTCGAGCGCTTCATCGACAGCGACGAAGGCATGTACATCTGGACCCGCCATCCGGCCATCCCGGACAGCGCCGCGCTGCTCGACGATGCGCTGGACCAGGGCATCATGCTCGGCCCCGGGCAGTTGTTCATGGTCGACAGCCAGGCGACCGGGTGGATGCGGTTCAACGTGGCGTTCAGCACCGATCCGGCGCTGTGGGAGCAACTGGAGAAGCTGCTGGTCAAGCATGTGCGGGCGGTGAAGGACCGCTGATCGTCTTTATCGGCAGCGGGGCAGAAAAAGGTCGAATGTTCGGCAAGGGAACCACTCGCTAGGATCGGCACATCCAAAAAGAAAGACAGAGGCCGGTTTCATGACAAGCGCGACATTCAAGGATCATTTCTCCAGCGGCTCGGCCGGCTACGCGGCCTACCGTCCGGGCTACCCGCTGGAGCTGATCGATGAGCTGACCAGCATCAGCCCCGGCACCGGCCGGGTGCTGGACTGCGGCTGCGGCACCGGGCAGTTGTCGGTGCTGCTGGCCGAACGTTTCGACGAAGTGGTAGCCACCGACGCCAGCGCCGCGCAGATCGCCGACGCCGAACCACGCGAGGGCGTGATCTACCGCACCGCCCTGGCCGAGGACAGCGGCCTGCCTGACGCCAGCGTTGACCTGGTGACCGTGGCCCAGGCCGCCCACTGGCTGGACCTCGACACGTTCTACGCCGAAGCCCGGCGCATCGCCCGCCCCCAGGCGGCCATCGCCCTGATCACCTACGGCGTGCTGCATCTGGAGGGTGAACTGGATCGTCATCTGCAGGCGTTCTATTACCAGACCCTCGCCCCCTATTGGCCGCCGGAGCGGCGCCATGTGGAAAGCGGCTACCGCGAGCTGCCGTTTCCCTTCGCCCCGATCGAAATACCGCCGCAAGTGATCGAGATGCACTGGACCCTGGCGCAACTGGTCGGCTACCTGAACACCTGGTCGGCGGTGAAGGCAGCGCAGCAGGCACAGGGGATCAACCCGGTGGATGTGCTGGCCCAGGCGCTGGGCGAGGAATGGGGCGATGCGGCGACCCGGCGACGGGTGACCTGGCCACTGACCGTTCGCGCCGGGCGCATCCACGATCATTGACAGCGCTGCAAAGCCCCTGTGGGAGCTGGCTTGCCAGCGATTTGGCCAGATTTGACAACGGCTCTGCCAGTGCCGGACTCATCGCTGGCAAGCCAGCTCCCACAGGTTTTTTGGCAAGCCGCCAAAATATGAACAAAATCCCCGCTTCCCCACGGAACCATTTGCGCAACGCAAGGATCGGAGTTCCAATCCGCCGCATACTGGCAATCCGCCAAACATTTTTCCAAGGGCAGTGCTACTGTCCACAAGCCGGCAGTTCATCCAACAGAACCGGCCCCATCCCAGGAGCGACACTCACATGGCAGCACTCAGTTCCAGCACGCTAGAAGCGATCCAGGCGCAGCGCACCCAGTTGCTCGCCGAGTGGACCCGGGACCTCGAGGATAAAGGCGCCACCCGCAACCTGAAGGAACAGGAGCTGCAGCAACAGACCCAGGAATTCCTGCAGTTGCTGATCAGCAGCCTGCAAAGCAGGACCGGGGAGAACATCGGCACAGCCGGCTGGGACGAGATCCGCCTGTTCCTCGAAAAACTCTCCAACAGCCGCGCCCTGCTCGGCCATGACTCGCAACAGACGGCCTCGTTCATCTTCACCTTGAAGGGCCCGCTGTTCGCGCTTCTGCAAAAGCATTTCAGCGACGAACCGGCGACCCTGGCCGAACAGCTTTGGGTGGTCTCGGAACTGCTCGATGCCCTGGGCATGCATACCATCCGCACCTTCCAGCGCTCGCGCGAAGCGGTGATCAAGCGCCAGCAGGAAGAGCTGCTGGAACTCTCGACGCCGGTGGTCAAGCTGTGGGACGGCATCCTTGCCCTGCCGATGATCGGCACGCTGGACTCCCAGCGCACCCAGATGGTGATGGAGTCGCTGTTGCAACGCATCGTCGATACCGGCGCGGAAATCGCCATCGTCGATATCACTGGCGTACCCACCGTGGACACCCTGGTCGCCCAGCACCTGCTCAAGACCGTGACCGCCATCCGCCTGATGGGCGCCGATTGCATCATCAGCGGGGTGCGTCCGCAGATCGCCCAGACCATCGTCCACCTCGGCCTCGACCTGCAAGGGGTGACCACCAAGGCCAACCTGGCCGACGCCCTCAAGCTGGCCTTGTCGCGCCTTGGCGTCAGCACCGTGAAAGCGGGCTGAGCCCATGGAACGTATCCCGATCCTGCAAATGGGCGAGTACCTGCTGGTGACCATCCAGGTCGACATGCATGACCAGCTCGCCCTCAACCTCCAGGAAGACCTGGCCGAACGCATCAGCCGCACCTCGGCCAAGGGCGTGCTGATCGACATCTCGGCGCTGGACATGGTCGATTCCTTCATCGGCCGGATGATCGGCACCATTTCCGGGCTTTCGCGGATCATGGACGCGCAGACCGTACTGGTGGGCATGCAGCCCTCGGTGGCGATCACCCTGGTCGAGCTGGGCATGACCCTGCCGGGGGTCAGCACGGCGCTGAACGTGGAGCGCGGCATGCAGAAACTTCGCGACCGGGTGGAACGCTCATGAACCTGCGCAGCAGCGGTACCCAACCGGTACGCCTGGAACAGGACGTGGTCCTGGCCCGGCAGACCGCGCGCAAGCTGGCCACCGAATGCGGCATGCGCCTGATCGACCAGACCAAGCTGGTCACTGCGGTCAGCGAGCTGGCACGCAACACCGTGGTCTACGGCGGTGGCGGCGATATGGACTGGCAGGTGCTGGAAGATATCGGCCGCGTCGGCCTGCGCCTGAGCTTCCGCGACCAGGGCCCGGGGATCCCCGATGTGCGCCTGGCCCTGACCGACGGCTGGACCTCCGGCGGCGGCCTCGGCCTGGGCCTCACCGGGGCCCGGCGCCTGGTGGACGAATTCGACCTGCAAACCGCGCCCGGCGAGGGCACCTGCGTGACGATCACCCGATGGACTTGAGCGTTGAAGGATCGCCGACCCTGGTGGTGGCGATCGAAGAAGATTCCCAGATCGGACATGCCCGGCGTACCGCGCAGAAGCTGGCAACGCAGCAAGGGCTGGACGAAAGCGATGCCGGGCGTGTCGCCCTGGTGACCACCGAACTGGCCAGCAACCTGTTGAAGCATGCCGCCCGCGGCGAGTTGCACCTGCGCGCGCTGCCCCATCCCGAAGGCGCAGGCATCGAGGTGCTGGCCGTGGATCGTGGCGGCGGCTTCGATCGCGACACCTGCCTGACCGATGGCTATTCCACCCGGGGTACCCAGGGCATCGGCCTGGGCGCGGTGGAGCGCCAGGCCGATGTCTTCGACATGTATGCCGACCAACGCGGCACCGTGCTGCTGGCGCGCTTCTACCGCAACGGCGGCCCGGGCAAGCGCAAGCGCGACCTGCGCTTCGGCGTCAGCCATCATTCGCTGCTCGACGACCCGGCCTGCGGCGATACCTGGCAACTGGTGGTGCGCGGCGCGCAGATCAGCGCCCTGGTGCTGGACGGCCTCGGCCATGGCAGCGAGGCCGAACAGGCCGCCCTCGCCGGCCGCGCCGCCTTTGCCCGCACGCCCTTCGCCGACCCCGAGCGCCTGGTTGCCGACATGCACGAAGCCATGCTCCACAGCCGTGGCGGCGCCGTGGGCATCGCCCAGTTCGACGGGGTACGGGACGACCTGCACTTCACCGGCATCGGCAATATCGCCGCCAGCCTGGTCAGCCCGGAGAAAAACCGCGGCCTGACCTCCCATCCGGGCATCGTCGGCGCCCAGTACCGCAAGGTGCAGACCTTCGACTACGCTGGGGTAACCGGCAACCTGCTGATCCTGCACAGCGACGGCCTGCAATCACGCTGGAACCTGCGCGATTACCCCGGCCTGCTGCAGCGCCACCCGGCGGTGATCGCCACCGTGCTGCACCGTGATTTCAACCGTGGTCGCGACGACGTGACCGTTCTGGTGGTGGCCCTGGAGACCGTCGATGACTGACCTGTCCAACCTCAATGCCGAACAGCGTGCGCTGCTCGAGCGCCTGCAGGGCGAGGCCGATGCCTTGCGTGCCGAACTCGACGAAACCAACCAGGGCGTACTGGCCCTGTACTCCGAGCTGGACACCCAGGCCGAACAACTGCGCCAGGCCTCGGACCTGAAAAGCCGTTTTCTCTCCTACATGAGCCACGAGTTCCGCACCCCTCTGGGCTCGATCCTGAGCATCACCAGCCTGCTCGCCGACGAGCTGGACGGCCCCCTGAGCCCCGAGCAGCACAAGCAGGTGGCCTTCGTCAGCACGGCCACCCGCGAACTCAGCGACATGGTCGACGACCTGCTCGACCTGGCCAAGATCGAAGCCGGACGCATCACCATCTCACCTGGCTGGTTCGACATGCTCGACCTGTTCTCTGCCCTGCGCGGCATGTTCCGGCCGATCGTCAACAGCACCAACGTCGACCTGATCTTCGAAGAGCCCACCGGCCTGCCACGGCTCTACACCGACGACAAGAAGCTCGCGCAGATCCTGCGCAACTTCATTTCCAACTCGCTGAAGTTCACCACCAGCGGTGAGGTACGGGTCTCCGCCAGCCTGGAAGGCAACGACCGCATCCGCTTCGCGGTCAGCGACACCGGCATCGGCATCTCCCCGGAACTGCACGGTGCCCTGTTCGAGGACTTCTCCCAGGTCGACTCGCCCCTGCAGAAACGCCTGCGCGGCACCGGCCTCGGCCTGTCGCTGTGCAAGCGCTTCGCCGAGCTGCTCGGCGGCCAGGTCGGGCTGTGCAGCGAACCCGGGGTCGGCTCGACCTTCTTCGTCATCATCCCGCTGGCCATGGCCACGGAGGCCGTCGATGAAACGTAACCTGCGCCTGCTGATCGTCGATGACAACAGCGCCACCCGCTACGCCCTGCGCCGCCGCCTCGATCGCCAGGGCTACACGGTGCTGGAGGCCGGTACCGGGGGCGAAGGCCTGGCGCTGATCGAGAAGGAGCGCCTGGATGCGCTGATCCTCGACGTCAACCTGCCGGACATGAGCGGCTTCGATATCGTCCGCAACCTGCGCGCCGACCCGCGTACCGCGCTGTTGCCGGTGATCCACGTGTCGGCGGCGTCGATCCAGACCGGCGACATCATCACCGGCCTCGACGCCGGCGCCGATGCCTACCTGATCCACCCGATCGATCCCGACGTGCTGCTCGCCACCCTGCGCACCCTGCTGCGGGTGCGCGACACGGAAAACGCCCTGCGCGAAAGCGAGGCGCGCTTCCGCGAGATCTTCGCCAATGTCTCGGCGCCCATCGCCGTGCTCGACGCCAGCCTCAACATCCATGAGTGCAACCATGCCTTCACCCAGTTGCTCGAAGGCATCAAGGCCCCGCAGACCCTGGACGCGGCGCTGAAGGACAACGACGCCTCGGTGGTCGGCGAACTGCGCCTGCGCCTGGCCGAAGGCGAGCGCTGGAAAGGCACCCTGAACATGCGGGTCAAGGGCGAGCTGCGCGAAACCGAGTGGCAGATCTCGCCGTACCGTACGCCCGGCTCCAGCCTGGTGTTCGTCGAGGACGTCACCGAACACCGCCACCGCGAACGCTCGCACCGGGCCCAACTGGACGATGCCAACATCCAGCTGGCCAAGGAAGTCGCCGAACGGGCACGCACCGAGGAGCAGCTGCTCCAGGCGCAGAAAATGGATGCCTTGGGCAAGCTCACCGGCGGCATCGCCCATGACTTCAACAACATGCTCACCGGGATCATCACTAGCCTCGAATTGATCCGCAAGCAGGCCGGCACCCAGGCGTCGCCCAAGCTGCAGATCTACGCCGAGGCGGCGCTCAACTCGGCCACCAGCGCCGCCGCCCTGACCCACCGCCTGCTGGCCTTCGCCCGCCAGCAACCGCTGGACACCCGGCCGGTGGACATCAACGAGCATGTGCGTTCGCTGGAAGAGCTGCTGATCCGCACCATCGGCGAACGCATCGTGCTCACGCTGGAACTGACCAACCAGCCGGCCATCGCCCTAGTCGACCCGGTGCAACTGGAAAGCGCGGTGCTCAACCTGGCGATCAACGCCCGCGATGCCCTGCCCCAGGGCGGGCATATCTGGATCAGCACCTACGCTGCCTATTCACGTGGCAATCCGAAAATGCAGGACGGCGCCTATGTCTCGCTGTCGGTGCGCGACGACGGCATCGGCATCGACCACAGCGTGATCGACAAGGTCTTCGAACCCTTCTTCACCACCAAGCCGCTGGGCCAGGGCACCGGGCTGGGGCTATCGACCATCTACGGTTTCGCCCGCCAGTCCGGCGGCGATGCGCATATCCGCAGCGTCATCGGCCGTGGTACCGAAGTGACCCTGCTGCTGCCGGCCGGCAGCGACGTACCGGACCTGCCGCCGGAGCCGCAGGGCAGCGTCGATCCCCAGGGCCAGGGCGAGCATATCCTCATCGTCGAGGACATGGCCTCGGTGCGCCTGTTCGTCAGCGAGGTGCTGCTGGACGCGGGCTATCGCTGCACCACGGTGGAAAGCATCGAGCTGGCCCTGGAGCATCTGCAGCGCGACGCCTCCATCGACCTGCTGCTGACCGATGTCGGCCTGCCGCGCATGAGCGGGCGGGAACTGGCGGACGTGGCGCGCGGTTGGCGGGCCGGGTTGCCGGTGCTGTTCATGACCGGTTATGCGCAAACCGCCTTGAACCGCCAGGCCTTCCTCGCGCCGGGGATGGACATGCTGTTCAAGCCGTTCCAGATCAGCGAGTTGCTCGAGAAGGTACGGCGGGCACTGGAAGGTTGACGGGCATGCTGGCGTGAAAAAGCGGCCGGCATGCACCCTCCGGAATCTGACCAATCAGTCACGAAACTCCTCGACAACCCGCATTTCCGGGCACTTGCTCAGCACGCAACGCTATTTGGCGGGATAAAAAACGCCGAAATAATCATTTGCGATTTGCCCAGCCCGCAACTATGGTTCGAGCACCCGGCGCTCACAAGGAATTGGTACCCGTTGCCAGTGAGCCGCCAGCTACCACTCAGGGAAGATCACCATGGCGACTCGCGATTTCGTTCGAGCTGTGCGTAACGCTTTTCTCATGCTGGCCGTGCTCGCCGCCGTGGCGACCACCCCGGCCCTGGCCGCTCCCCAGGCGCTGCTGGCCGAGGCCCAGGCCGACATGAAGGCCCTCGACGCCGAGGTAAAACCGGGCATCCCGCACCGCCTCGACCTGGCCAATCCGCTGCATTACCGCTACATCACGGAAACCTTCAAGCGCGCCGGAAAAACCCCGGAGAATTCACCGCAACTGTTCCGTACCCTGGAAAACGGCCGCGACATCGCCACTGCCGCGCTGCAGAAGAACGCTACCCGCCCCAACCGGGCGCTGGCCGTCAACGCCGCCGCCAGCGACGGTATCCAGAACCTCAACTTCATCGCCACCTTCTCCCAGGACAACGGCACCGGCAGCAGCCCGGCCAAGGCCCGGGCGACCCTCTCGGCCACCCAGCCGGGCTACCAGGCCACGGGTATTTCCTCGGTGGCGGGCGGCACCACCTCGACCTCCATCGTCATGGAGCTGTACGAAGTCGAGACCGGCAAGGTCTACGCCACCAAGTCCGGCAGCCAGTTCAGCCAGGGCACGGATTTCCGCGTGCAGGTCGAAGGCCAGGTGCCGGCCGCCGACGGTAACCCGACCACCCAGGCCAAGGGCCTGTTCTATTACTACCCGGCCAATGCCGGCCCGACCGATCCGCCGGTGGTCTACGTGCAGACCTTTCAGGACACCCTGAACCCCACCAGCGCCTGCCTCAACCAGCCCAACTACTGCGTGCGCAACGCCAGCGGCAACTGCACCGGCAGCTACGAGACCAGTTGCACCAACACCAAGGCCAACACCACGCCGATCAAGCTGTGCTGGTACCGCGGCAGCCAGCAGGAATGCGATTACTGGAACTCCACGGCGCACCCGACCAATTTCGTCTTCCCGCTGTCGGGATCGGCCACCTTCGCCAACACCGTGGTCTCGCCACCGGCCGGGGTCACCTCGATCTATATCCAGAACCCCGCCGGCGGCGGTTGCAACGTGTACTTCCAGCAAGGCACGGTGCTCGAACAGCAATACTGGACGGCCAATGGCCAGACCATCTCGTGGAACTACCCGGCCTCGGCCTTCCCCAACACCGGCAACTGCATCAACTACTACGACGGCACCGCCGCCAACCTCTGGGTCACCGCCTATGTCGCGCTCAACGGCAGCCAGGGCCAGGAGCCACCGTTCGGCACCCTGAACTTCACCAGTGACCGCACCTACCTCGGCACCCCGGGGGTCAACATCATTCCGCCGCTGTACATCATGCAGGGCTGCCTGGCCGAGGGCACCGAGATCACCCTGGCCGACGGCAGCAAGCGCCCGGTCGAGGCCTTCACCGGCAAGGGCGGCGAGTCGGTGAAGAGCGCCGACGGCAAGACCAGCGAGGTACACGGCACCACCCAGGGCACCGAGCCCCATCCGATGATCCGCATCAAGACCGATGCCGGCCATGACCTCCTGGTGACCCGCACCCACCCGATGATCCTCGCCAACGGCCTGCCCCTGCAGGCTCGCTACCTGCGGGTAGGCGACGAACTGGCCAGCCTGGAGGGCAAGGCCCGGGTCACCTTGCTGACCCTGGAGGACTACAAGGGCAAGGTGCACAACCTGCTGACCCAGCCCTATCCAACCTCCGGTACCTACTACGCCGGCGGCCTGCTCACCGGCGACGCCAACATGCAGCAATCGCTGGCCTCGGTGGGCGAACGCACGCCGCTGCGCAGCCGCGCCGAAATCCGCGCCAGCCTGCCCAAGGAATGGCTGCAGGATTTCGACAACAGCCCCGACCCGTGACGCCAGCGGGGATGCGTCCGCGCGTATCCCCCGACGCCCCTCTTGTCCGGCTTCCTCTTTCCAGCCCTTCTTCCGGAGGCTCGCATGGCCGCCCACGCGCAAGCGCAAAACAGCACCGATCCGGTTATCCAGTCCGCCATCTACGACGGCAACAGTGTGCGGGTAATCTGGACCCCGTCGAGCGATACCGGGGTCACCGGCTATATCATCCAGCTAGCCTGGCTGGGTGGCGGCGAGCCGGTGGTCGCCTACCAAAGCCAGGTTTTCCAGGGCCAGAACACCGGGATCGGCAACCTGCCCCTGAGCCAGCCGCTGAATACCGACGTCGCCTGGCAGGTGGTGGTCCAGGCGCAGTGGGGCAGCAGTTCCGGGCAGAACAGCGCAGCGGTGCTGCTGCCGACGCTGGCGCCGACCCTGGACGAGGCGCTGTACGACGGCCATGCGCTGCAGGTGACCTGGCAACCTTCGTGGCAGGCGGCGGCCGGCTACGAGATCGTGGTGGTATCACAGAGCATCGGCACGACCTACAGCATTCCCGTCAGTGGTACCGGGGCCCGTTCGGCAGTGGTCGACAACGCCCAGCTCGGCGGCGGCCTGGGCGACAACTCGGAATGGGTGGTGTACGTCGCTGCGGTCGGTGCCAACAGTGCCAGCGCGCGTTCTGCCGCCGCGAGTTTCCCGCCCTCCTCGATGGTCCGTCCGGTGCTGGGCAAGACCAACCTGTATCGCGACGGCAATCGCATCATCGCGCGCTGGACCGGTAGCGGTGCCAGCCAGATCGTCGGCTACCGCCTGAGTGCCAGCGATGCGGCCAGTGGCACCCGCTACAGCGTCGAAGTACCGGGGGCCAACGCCAACAACGCCACCCTCGCCCTGCCCGCGCCGCTGGCCGACAGCGCCAGCTTCCAGCTCTCGGTGACGGCGTTGACCGCCAGCGGCGCCGGCCTGGTCAGTCCCCTCGCCGCCATCGTTTCGACCCGCCCGGTGCTGACGGCAGCGGACTACAACGGCAGCGCCCTGAAGCTCGACTGGGTGATCCCCTATAACCCGGCGGTAACCGGTTACACCCTGCAGGCGCTGTCGCTGTCCAGCGGACAGAGCTTTTCCGCCACGGTCAGCAACGCCGGGGCCACCTCGGGCAGCATCCCTCTGGGCGCACCACTGGACACTACCCAGGCCTGGGTGGCGCAGATCATCGCCAACAACGCCGGCGATGGCGTCGGGGCCGAGGGCGAACTGCTGCCGCTGATCACCGGCAGCGCCAGCTTCACCAGCCTGGTGGTCAGCGCCGATGGCGGCAGTCTCGATATCACCTGGCAAGCACCGGCGTCGCTGACCAGCCCGGAGCTGACCACGGTCAGCCTGCTGCTCGACGGCATTGTCGGCAGCACCTTCGCGGTCAATGGCAATACCGCGCGCCTGGCCCTGCCGGTCAACGCCGCCGGTGCGGCGCTGAGCGTCGGCCTGGCACCGGCCAGGGGCGTGGTGCGCAACACCTGCACCAGCGCCCTCGGCGTCCCGTTGGGCATCCCGCAGATCAGCGGCTGGGACACCGATGCGGTGAGTGGCAGCGGTACCCTGAGCTGGGGCGCGCTGAGTGGCGCGCCCGGCTACCGCCTGAGCCTGCCCGGCGGCCAGCATCTGGACCTGACCGGCACCAGCACCACCCTCACCCCGGCGCAGTTGGCCAGCGGCGGCAATCCGGCCCTGGCCACCCTGCGCAGCGCCGGAGTGGTCGATGGCTGCACCCTGGTCGGCCCGGCCAGCGCAGCGTTCGCCCTGGCCACGACGCCGGTGCGGGATGTGCGGGTAGAGTATGACGGCGCCACCCTCAGCGCCCGCTGGAGCGCGGTGAGCGACGGCCAGAGCTACCGGGTATCGGTGCTGAAAACCGTGGACGGCACGACCTCGGTGGACCAGGCCTTCACCTCCAGCGCCGGGGTGCTCGAACAAAGCTGGGCCTATACCCCGGGCAACCCGGCGGCGGGCCTGAGCGTGGTGGTCCAGGCCAACCAGCCGGTGCTGGGCATCGCCAACATCGGCCCGGCCAGCCAGGCCCCGGACCTGTACCGCAGCGCCTTCATTCCCTCGGCACAGGCCGCCTCCACCAGCTTCCCGCACCTGATCCCGGCGGCAGCGCTGAGCACCGCCCTCAGCGGCACCGCACCCGACACTGCGCTGACCCTGTACCTGCCGCAGATCGGCAAGACCGGCAGCCTCGCCAACCTGCCCATCAGCAATGGCCCCTTCACCCTGTCGGCCGCCTCGGGCAGCACCTACCCCTACAGCCTGGCGATCGCCTCCGGCGGCACCGATTCGCCCTGGACCTTCGACACCCAGCCCATCCGCAGCGGCCTGCTCAAGGCCTACGTGGCCTTTCTCCAGGCGCTGGAAAGTGCCGGTGCAGCCGCCTGGGGCATCATCGCCGTGCAGGACGCCCTGGCCCGGACCATGCCACAAACCTTCGAGGAGTCGCTGTACTACGCCTTCGGCCTGTCGTTCCCGTCGCCCGATACCGGCGCCACGCTCGGCTCGGTGGACCTGCGCCCGGGGATGATCCTGCGGGTCGCCGCAAGCCCGTTCCAGACCATTTCCCAATCGACCTCGGATTTGAAGTGGAGCAACGGCTACGTGACCGGGCCGACGGTGGACTACCCGGTGGGACAGTTCGTCGACAGTTCCGGCGGCATCAGCACCGGTTGGGACTCGTTCATCGGCCAACTGGTCAGCGGCGGCGCGCTGTCGGTCAACCCGCCCCCGTCCCATGACACCACCCAGCAAATGGGCGGGGTCGCCGATGCCGCCGACCTGTACTTCCCGGCCTTCGTCACGCCGTTCTACCGGCTGTTCTCGCCCTCGGCGCTGGCCAGTGCCAGCGACCCGGCGGTAACCACCACGACCAACAACTTCACCCTCGCCGCCGCCCCCAGCTTCACCGCCCTCAGCAGTGCCGGCAATGTGCCGGGCGGTAGCGTGCCGGTCGCCTATTTCCGCGGCCGCGTGGTGCCCAGGGCATGCCTGCGGGTGACCCTCGACGGCACGCCGCTGGTGGTCCCGGTCGGTACTACCGTGGCCAACCTGCTGGCCCAGGCCGGACGCATGCCGGTGCCTGCGTCGCTGCCGGTGCAGGGCGTGCAGCTGTTGCGTGGACTGGGCGCGGCGGTACTGGCGGCAAACGCGCCACTGGGTACCACGGCCTGGCCACTGCGCCTGGACTGGAGCGGGCTGGGCAACTACGGCCCGGGCTGGACGCAACTGTCCGTGCCGCTGCTGCCGGGTGACAGCGTCACCACCCGCCAGCCCTGACCCTTCACCGCCTCGCGACAGGGAGCCGTCATGAGCGTACCGGTGTTCGAGCAAGTCACGGCGGGCCTGTACCGCCTTTCCACCCTCGCCGAAAGCGGGCTGGAGGCGTATTGGGCAGGCTATCTGGCCAGCCCCGGCAGCGACCTTGGCGCCAGCGCCAGCCTGGCGCAGACCTGGGCCGACCTGGGCGGCGCCTATCTGTTCCTGGGCAGTGCGCCGGCCGATCCGGCGAGCTTCGTCAGCGACCTGCGTGCCCTGTGGCCGCGCCTGTCGCCCAAGGGCTGGCTGCGCCTGCTGTGGATCAGCAACCCGGCGGACCCGGCCAGCCAATGGCAGACCCGCGGCATAGACGCCCTGCCCGCCAGCGCCGGCGACCCGGCCGGGACCTGGCGCGTGGTCCGCGACTCGGCATTCACCCTCGGCGATTACGCCGTGACCGTACGCGGTGCGACCCTGGTCGAGGCAGGCAGCGACAGCCTGCTGTTCGCCGCCAACGGCCTGGCCTTCAACGCCCCTGGCGGGATCTATGCGCCGATCGACACGCAGTGCCCGCTGCCACTGGCCGGCGGACAGCTCGGCTGCCTGACCTTCGGCATCCGTGCCGGCAATGGCGGCAGCGACGATGCCGACGACATGCAGCGCCTCGGCGTCATGCTGCGCTACGGCGAGGCCGATGCCGACAGCCCGGTGGGTGAAGTCAGCATCATCGACATGCCACTGTTCCGCCAACTGGATGCCACGCCCTTCGGCCTGACCCTGGCCTTCGATCCACTGAACCCGGAGTTGCCGCAGCGCAGTGCGCTGGTTTTCGTCACTGCCGGGAACCAGGCACCGACCCTCGGCTTTGCCCAGCTCAGCAATACCGGACATGCCACCCAGGCCACGCCCCGCGCCGGCAGCGGCGACCTGCCGGACGCACGCCTGAGTTTCGGCCGCACCCCGCTGTTCGACGCCCCCGATGCCGCCAGCGCCAGCCTGGTCTGGCACCTGGCGCCGGATGGCCTGTTCGACCTCGGCACGCCCCAGCAGGCGCGCAGCAGCGACGGCAACACCCGCCTGATCCTCGGTGTTTCCGGCACCGAAAGCGTAGTGCTGCCGCAGGATGGCACCTCGCTGCTGCTGTTCCAGGCCAATGGTGCGGCCTACCTGCCGCCCGCTGTCGAGGATGCCGGCGGCAGCACCCTGAGCGATCTCGGCACCACCGCCTGGGCCACCGTGCTCTCCGATGGCGGCAATGGCCGCAGCTACGAAGCACAACCACCGCGCTCGCCGCTGTTCAATGCGGCGCGGGTACCGGTGGCGGGCTTCCTGGCCTACCTGAACATGAATGCCGCCACCTTGCCGACCCTGCAGGCCAGCCAGCAGAGCCCGCCAACGGTGTGGCCCATGGGTGTGTACGGGCGCATCGCCGCCAGCGCCATCGACCAGGCCGCGCGCCTGGAGGACGCCGCCCTGGCACCGACCCGGCGCAGCCTGATCGGCCTGCCGCCACTGGACACACCGCGCCTGGCCCCCACCGGCCGGCTGCGCCTGGGTGTCCAGGCCAATGCCGCGGATACCCCGCCCTTGGGCGTCACCCCCAGCGGCCTGATCGCCGTGCTCGACCAGGCGCAATCCGCCTGGGCCGGGGTGCTGTTCGCCAACATGCCGCAATCGGATACCGGGCAACTGATCCTCACCGAGGTCAAGCCGCCGTTCCAGGCGGCCCTGCAATCCAACCAGCTGTTCATGGTGGTGGCCGATGTCGATACCTTCATGGACCAGGGCAGCTCGGTGGCCTACCAGTTGACCGCCGCCAACGCCGTCCCGCGCCTGCTCGCCGCCGGGGTGCCGGTCGCCCAGGCCCAGGCGATCGACACGGCGCTGAAGGCCCTCGGCTACCCGGAGTTCCCCAACGAAGCCGCCTTCGATGCAGCGGTCGCGGCCAGTGCCGGCGACTACCTGGCCCAGGCCCAGGCAGCAGCGGGCCTGCTGCGCGCGGACATCGAAGGCTGGACCTTCCAGCTCTCGCCGCGCAGTTGGCGCAGTGACGCCCTGACGCCGACCCTGATGCTGTTCAAATACTGCGGCAGGGCCATCACCGAGCTGGCGGCCGACACCGGCGCCTGGTCCTGGCCGGAAGTGGCGCAGGCCCCGGACGGAAGCCTGGCACCGACCCGGGCCGCCCTCGACGCGGTGATCGCCAAGGCGCGCCTGGCCGTGCTCGACCCCGACATCGGCGACGCCGATCCGCTGGTGCTGTTCTACCACGAGGTGCTGGACAACCCGCAGTGGAACGGCGTGCTGTTCCTCAATGCACCGATCGACTTCCAGGACATGCCCTCGGCCCTGCGCTTCATGGCCGCCGGGGTCGACCGCTCACGCTTCTATGCCCACCACATCGGTTTCTCGCTGACGCCCTACACGCCGCGCGACGGTGTCATCGATCTGGGCCAGACCGCAGCATTCGGCCTGATCGACTACAACGACCCGGACGACCTGGTGGCCTCCACCACCATCCCTTTCGGCTACAAGACCCTGTCCATGCGCGTGCGCTTCGACAACGCACGGGTGGTGGACTTCTCCGCCGAAGCCGAGCTGATGGTCAACCGCCTGTTCGCCTCGTGGCTGGCCAAGGTCGATCGCGCCCGCGGCAACAACCTGATCCTTACCGGCAGCTACCAGCGTATCGGCGGCCAGCCCAGCTACTCGTTCAGCCTGCTCGGTGACAACGTGTTCCAGAGCAATGGCGCGGCGCTGTCGTCCATCGATATCCGCGACTGTCGCCTGGAAACCGCCGCTGCTCCGGTGGACGGCCTGCTCACGGCCAATTTCGTGCTGTCCGGGCGCCTCGGCTTCGTCGAGATCCCCGGGTTCGACCTGTTCGGCTATGGCGCCGGTGACGTGGTCAATGGCTACCTGAGTTTCCAGGGCCTGGTGGTGGCGATGTCCTTCGCCATGGAGGACCCATCCGCGCAGCACTTCACCTCGGGCGAGGCCGGGGTGGGTTTCGACACCGGCCCCGGCGCCTCGCTGGCGCGACCGGCGTCGCTGGTGGAGAACTTCCCGCTGCGCCTCGAAGGCCTGGTCGCCGCCCCCGACCTGGCCCCGGCCGGCCAGCCGCCGCAAGGGGCAACCCCGGAAAGCCTCGGTTTCACCTCGATCGGCGCACCGCTGGACCAGCAGCCGCTGGCCGCGCCCTGGTTCGGCCTGAGCCTGGCGCTGGACATGGGCACCCTCGGCGCCCTCAGCGGCGCCATCGGCCTGAAGATCACCCTGCTCGCCGCCTGGGGCCCGGAGCCGGTGGCCGGCGAACCGCCGGTGTACCTCGGGATCAAGCTGGGCATGTCCAACGCCCTCAACGGCAGCCTGCCCTTGCAGGGCGTGCTCAAGCTGGGCTTTCGCAACTTCCTTTTCGAAACCTGGCGCGACAGCGACAACCGCCTCAACTACCTGCTGCGCATGCGCCGCTTCGCCCTCTCGGTGCTGGCCTGGAGCTTCCCGCCGGGCAATGCCGACCTGATGCTGTTCGGCGCACCGGGCAGCCCGAAGACCTCGCTGGGCTGGTATGCGGCGTACCTCAAGGACGAGGACAAGAAGAAACAGCAGGCGTTGCTGGCGACCCCGGCACCGCGCCAGGTGACACGGCGCGCGCCGGACAGCAAGCGCCTCGCACGTTCCGGGCGGCGTACGCCGCCGGTTATCTGAAGCGTAACGGCAAGGGATACTGCCCCATGAGCTATCAACGCTTGTACTGCCTGGATGTCGGCCAAGGCATGTGTACCTACTTCGAAGGCTATGACGAGGAGCACGATGTCATTGCCAACGCCCTGTTCGACCTCGGCTCGACCAAATCCCGGCGGCGGGCGGGCAAACCGACCATCCAGTTTCTCAAGCAGCAGATCATCGAGCGCAGCGACGACGGCAAAGGCTACCTGGATGCGGTCTTTCTCTCGCACAAGGACGCCGACCATATCAACCTGATCCGCGGCCTGCTGGCGGAGTTGCCGGAGATGAAGATCGGCTGGATATTCCATAGCGGCCGCTACAGCTGGTACGCCGGCAAGAAAACCGCCAACGTGCTGGGCGAACTGGGAAAACGCACACCGGATGCCAGCACCCATGTGCTCAACTTCGCCGTGGGCACCAGCAGTTTCCCCAGCGGCAATCCGCAACAGTGGCATTCGATCTGGGGCAATGAAACCGTGAATGCCTATGTGATCGCAGTGAATACACCGATGTCCGACACCAAGCAGGGGGAGCACGTCGATGTCGCCTATGCCGCCCACGATGAGCCGGACGGCAACCTGGCCAACTCGACGTCGCTAGGCATCTATCTGCAGATGTACAACGTCGGCGCGGTGATATTCGGCGATGCGACCTTTTCCACCTTCCAATTCGTCAATCGGCATTTCCTCGAGCGCGAGGTCTGGCTATCCAGTTCTTTCATGCTTCAGGCACCGCACCACGGAAGCCGCTCCACTACCTTCGGCCTGAAGCTGTCCGATGCACTCATCACCGACCAGGCCGCGCAAGTGGTCAAGACCTTTGCCTCGCTGACCTATGGCGCAACCATCATCGTCAGCGCCGACACCAGCCACGACCATCCCTCCCTCGACACCATCAACGCCTTCCTGCAGTTTGCCGATCATCGCGGCCCATGGTGGGCGGACGACTCCGTGAAGCCCAACCACCTGGTCTCGACCTACTTCGACGTACCGTTGTCCAGCACCCAGGGTGCGCTTAATACCAACTACACCTACCAAACCGACCAGAACTACTACACCACTTTGTATTGGGGACGTGAAACCAAGAAGGGCAACTTCAGCTTCCCTCCCGCGAAGACCGTGACGGCACCGACCACTGCGTTCGCCGAAGGCATGAACTGGGGCTACGAGATCACGGCGGAATCTTCGGTGGATCAACGCAACATCAAGTTCGTCGGCTTTTCCAGCAACCGCCTGCCGAAGAACCCAAGACAGCTCGCCGAGGCTTTCGCCGCCTTGCCACTGGCTGGCGAAGTCGCCGCCGCCCATCAGGCAGCGCCAGTTCCCCCGCGCCCGGCGACGGCGCTGCCCGCCCGCCAGCTCATCCCCAGCGCAGCCTGCGACGCCTGAAACCGCGCCCTTGATTCGTCGTGTCCCAGCCTTTATCTCCGAGGTAATCCATGTCTGTCGCCACCGTTTACTCCGCGCTGAGCGCCTCGATCCACGACGACGCCATCGATCTTTGGCAGGCCTCGACGCAAAGCGCACTTACGCCACTTCGGGGTGTGCTCGAGTTGTTCGGTATCAAGGCTGCCTGGCTGCTGTCCGGCGTCAGCCTCAGCCAGGGCCTGGACCGGGTCACCCTGACCGGCAGCGGCCGTTTCGGTCAGCCCGGCGACCCGCAAGGCATGCGTTTCCAGGTGCACGGGCAGTTGCTCTACACCCAGACCGACAGCGACGGCGGCCTGTTCCAGCTGAGCCTTGCGATCGCGTCGACAGGCTGGACCTTTTCGGACTTTTTCAACCCCGACTGCCTGCCGCAGACCCAGGATGCTCCCCTCGACGGCGGCAATTCAGTGGTCTGGAAACCCTCGTTCCTGCAAGGGCTGGCCTTGCAGGCTCCGGTGTTCCAGGCAGACAGCCGCAGCGATGCAAGCCTGACACTCTCCGGGCGATTGCCGGCCAGCGATGCCTTCGCCGGGTCACTGGACATGCTCGCACCCTGGCCCCTGGCGTTGAGTGGCAGCGTGAAAATGCCTGCCTCCTGGACCGACGTACCGGTCATGGATCTGCTGGCCAGGGCGGCCGGCTCACCCGCGCTGGACGTTGGCTCACCGGCACCTGCAGGCGGCGGTCCATCGGCCCTGGCGCTGAATAATCTCGGGCTGGAACTGCTGGTACGCGATGACCTCGATGAAGCCCTGTGGAACCGCAGCAGTTTCTCGGTAATCAATCTGATCGGCACCGTCAGTCTTGGACGAGATAGCGCGGCCCTGGTCGCTAACCTCTATACGCCCTTGCGGGTCACCGGTCCGCAGTGGCGCCTGACCGCGACCTTCGATCCAGCCCATGCCTCGATCGTGCGCGGCATGGCGCAATTGAGCACCATCTTCGGCCTGCCCGCCCTGCCCCTGCCGGACAACTTCCCGTTGCTGGAAACGTTCAAGTTCCGCGAGGTGGACCTGACCTTCACCTCGCCCGAAGGCGGCGGCATACCCCAGCTCCAGGCCCTTGCGGTAACGATCGGCTCCGACCAGCAGTGGTCGCCACCGGTGCCCTTCGTCACGCTGCACGATGTCGGCACCCGCTGGGTCTGGGGCTGGGGCGCAATTCGTGCCGATGGCGGTGCGACGCGCGATACCGGTACGGTCAGCGGGTCGGTGTTCGGCACCCTGCGCTTCGGCGAGAACGCCAACACCGGGCAGAAAGTGGATATCGATGTCTCGGTCAGCCTGCCGCAGTTGTATATCCAGGGACAGATGCGCAGCGGCGACTACATTCCCATTGGCCAAGCCTTCAGTTATTTCTTCGGTGCTCCGGGGCCCGCGGTGGGCGGCCTGCAAAGTGCCGTAGTCAGCGAGCTTGGCTTCGCCGCCGATCCCCTCCTGCAGAACTATTCAGCAGAAACGCTGGTGGTTTTCGGTGATCCGGAAAATGACGACCCGAGCCTGAACCAAGGCTGGGATATCAATCTGGTGGTTATCACCCTGCGCCTGGAAGCCATCGGTTTCTGGATCGAGGCCCAGAACGGCAAGGTCGGCGGGGGCCTGAACGGCGTGTTCTCGTTCTTCCCCGCTGCCGCCGAAGACGACTACGACAGCCCACGCCTGGTCTTCAGCGCCGACTACCCGGTACAGGACCCGGAGTCCCCCGAGGGCTGGCTTTTCGCCGGCGGCCTCTACCAGGGCACCAGCATCAACCTCACCGATCTGGTCGCGCAGTTCCTCGGCCTGGGCAAGGCCCCCGACTCGGTACCGGTGCTGATGGTGGATCGCCTCGACGTCAGGTTCTCCACCGGCGACAAATCCTACGAGCTGGGCGGCACCATCTCCATGCGCTGGACCCCGACCCTGTTCGGCACCGAGCTGAAGATCTCGGCGGCCGCCAGCATCGATATCGCCCGGGACGGCGGCGCCGCGGCGGACAAGCCCGCCTCCGGCCGCCTGAGCGGCGAGTTCTCGATCAACCGCATCGGCGTCGAAGTGGGCATGGACGTGGGCGTCGAGGAGCCGACCTACCTGCTCAAGGTGTACGTCGATACCATCTGGGTCCAGGCCATCACCGCCTGGCGCGGCGACAAGGACAGCACCAGCAATCCGCGGCACCAGGTGATCTCGGTACAACTGGGCGGCACCACCCTGGGCGACATGCTCGAATACCTGGTCAACCTGGCCGCGCCGACCCTGGGTTTCACCCTGGACGCGCCGTGGGACGTGCTCAAGCGCATCGAGCTGTCGAGCTTCGTCTTCACCCTCGACCCGACCAACAATGTGGTCGAGTTCGTCTACAAGGCCAAGGTCGACGTCGGCTTCGGCAGCCTCTCGGCGATCGGCGTGCGCTATACCCGCGCCGGGGCCGGCAAGGTCGAGCTGATCCTCGAAGGCACGCTGCTGGGCAAATCCTTTACCGGCGACGATGCGCTGGCCTGGGACGTGGTCAATGACCCGCCGCCTGCGGTACCCGGCACCGGCTCGGCCCTGGTGGAACTGCGCTACCTCAGTATCGGCCAGCGCATACGCCTGCAGAACCCGGTGGATACCGTGGCCGGCAACCTGGCCCTGCTCAAGCAGTTCATGCAGCCAGTGGAGAACCCGGACAACCTGCCCACCACCGGCGGCAGCGGCATCGCCTTCTCCACCGACAGCCAATGGCTGATCGGCCTGGACATCGGTCTGATGGGCAATACCCTGGACCTCGGTTTCCTGTTCAACGACCCGATCCTCTATGGCCTGTCGGTGGGCCTCAACGGCGAGAAGGCCGGCAGCCTCGCCGGGCTGCGCTTCGAAATCCTGTACAAGAAGATTTCCGACGACGTCGGCATGTTCCGCGTTGAACTGCGCCTGCCCGATGCCTTCCGCACCTTCCAGATCGGCATCGCGTCGCTGACCCTCGGCACCGTGGTGATCGAGGTCTATACCAACGGCAACTTCAAGGTGGACCTGGGCTTCCCCTACAACCAGGACTTCAGCCGCTCGTTCTCGGTCCAGGCCTACGTGTTCATCGGCCGCGGCGGGGTGTATTTCGGCCTGCTCGATGGCGTCACCTCGAGCCAGGTGCCGCGCATCAGCAACGGCACCTTCTCGCCGGTGCTGGAACTGGGCATCGGCCTGGCGGTGGGGGTGGGCAAGGAGATCCGTGCCGGGATCCTCGGCGGCGGCGCTTATGTCGAGGTGCAGGTGATCTTCCAGGGCGTGCTTGGCTGGTTCAACCCGTCCAGCGCCGGGCTGCCATCGGCCCAGTATTTCCGCGCGCTGGGCATCGCCGCACTGCACGGCAAGGTCTACGGCTACGTGGATTTCAAGGTGATCAAGGTGTCGGTCAGCCTGGAAGCCTATGCCCAGGTCAGCGCGCTGTTCGAGTGCTACCGGCCGACGCAGTTCGACCTCAAGGTTTCGGTGCGTGCCGAGGCCAAGGTGAAGATCCTGTTCATCAAGATCTCCTTCAGCTTCCATGTGTCCCTGGAACTGTCCTTCACCCTCGGTTCGGTGCAGCAGACGCCCTGGATCGTCGCCCCGGGCGGCGACCCCAAGGGCTTCCAGGACGCTCGCCTGCTGACGGCGCCGGGCCGCGCCGGTAGCCTGTCCGGCGGCCAGGGCCCGCGGGCACGGCGCAATCGCGCGCAACGCCTGCAAGTGCTCGGTGCCCAGCACCTGTACCAGGTCTTGGAGCGCAAGCGCCTGGCCAATACCTTGGCGCAGACCGAGGACAGCGACTGGGACTGGAACCCGGGCCGCAGCCAGTGGCCGGACGGCCAGCCGCGCACCGCCTTGCTGTACCTGCTGCCAAGCATCTCCATCGGCGAGCTGCCGGTGTCCTGGAACGGCCCGGCCGAGGCTGACCCGTCGCCGAACTACCGGGCCGCCTTCATCCTCTGCGCCAACTCCGGGGTCGATCCGCTGGCTCCCAACGCCCGCGCCGAAGCCCGGCGCTCGGCGTCGCACCACGCCCTGGCCGCCAGCGCCGAGGACACCGCCAGCCTGACCCCGGACCTGTGGGTGCGCACCGTGCTGCTCTATGCGCTGTACGCCATTCCCGATGGCCCGCGCAGCGCAACCGATAGCCTGACCGCCGGCCAGCTGGCCCTGCTGGCTGCGGTGCTCGACGATCCGCAAAGCGCCGACGCAGCGTTTGCCTGGAGCAACCTGGACACCCTGTTCGCCACCAACCTGCACCTGCTGCTGGGCGCCGACCCGGGCGCAGTGACCGAGGTCGGCGGCATGGTCGCACCGCTGCCACCGGGCCTGACCCGTAGCGGTACGCCGGGTGGCACGCTGAATTTCGCCGAGGTCAATCCGGTCGGGCCCTGGTACGAGTGGGACCTGGCCCGCTACATGGGCCAGTACCTGCCGGTGGGCGGCGCCAGCGGGCCGCGCCCGGCCGAGGACGACCCGGCCAGCTACGAGTCCTTCCCGACCTTCATCTTCCGCGACTACTGCCTGATGCTGGCCAAGGCTGCGGTGCAGGAAGCCGGAGACCTGCTGGCCAGCACCACGCTCAGCGTCGGCGACAATGGCAGCGGCAAGGGCCAGTCCCTGGCGCAACTGGCGGCCACCTTTGCCAGCGCCACCATCGACTATCCGGTACGCGCCGGGGATACCGTGGAAAGCGTGGCCCTTGCCCTGGGCGCCAGCAGCGCCGAGCTGCTGTTCCTCAATCCCGGCCTGCAACGCCGGTTGGACACCGCAGCGGTGGGCAGCCGTGTGCCGGTGAAGCTCGGGATCGCCCCGCAGGTGTTGGCCGAGGACAACGCCAGCCAGGCCTTCGCCCTCGACAGCGTCGACCTGGGCCCCCTGCTGCACCAGGCCGCCAGCGGCGAAACCCTGGATGCGATCGCCAGCCTGTTCAACCTCGGCAGCAGCAGCCAACTGTTCGAAGCCGACGGCACCGGCCTGGGCCAATCCAGCGAACTGCTCGATCCGGCGGCGCCCTTCGACCTGCCGCCGCGGACCTGGAGCAATGGCCCGTCCAGCCAGCTGCTTGCCGCCGCTACCGCCTATGTACGCTATCGCCAGCCACGACTGCTGCCGGCCGACTGGTACGCCCAGGCGGTATTCGATGGCAACGCCGAACTGATCGCCCGGCTGACCCGCGACGATCGCACGGTCAACAGCCAGGAATTGCCGCCAGGGCAGGTGCTCAAGGTGCCGCAAGGCTTCAACGCCGTGCAGCCGACCAGCGACTACAGCACCCAGCCCGGCGACACCCTCGACCGCATCGCCGCGACCCTGGCCCTGGTCCAGGTCTATCCCCAGCTGTCGCCGCCAGAGGCCGCGGACTGGCAATCCTTCCTCGCTGCCGTGACCAGCCCTGCCGCCAACACCTACGGGCTGCCGGCCACCACCGGCCTGTACGCCCGCGCCGGGGAAAGCCTCGATGCCCTGGCCCGGCGCCTGTTGCTGGATGTCAGCTGGACGGCCAGCGACGACCCGGCCGTGGGTACCTGGAACTACGCCTGGGCCGACATCATGGCCTGGGCCGGACCGGCCACCTTCCTGGCGCCCCTGGCCCTGGTGCCGGTGCCCAATGCCGTGGCCAAGGCCATTGAGGGCGAGGCCCTGAGCTTCACCCTGCTGGCCGACACCTATGGCCTGGCAATCGCCGATGCCGCCGTGCGCCTGGAGAACCTGGCCGGCCTGTACGCCATCGATACCGTGCTGAGCGTGACCCAGGTGCCGGTGATCAGCGTGGACCAGTTGCTCGCGCAGCTGCTCGGTGGCGCAGCGCTGCCGCGCATCGTCAACCAGGGCTCGCGCTCGCTGATGGCCGGCCTGCGTGCACCGAAACCGGTGACCGACGCCCAGGGCCATGCCATCGCCGACCCGCTCCAACCCACCCCGCTCTACGACCTTACCGGCCAGCAATTCGACCTGGCGGTGGACACCGCGCCGGACAAGGCCGATGAACCGGCGCTGGACATGACCCTGACCGCCCAGTGCAGCTGGATCAGCCTGGTGGACAGCACCACCTCGGGAACCCATGCACAGGTAAACAGCCGCTTCCTCGCGCGCAGCGATATCCCCGCCGGCATGGCCGTGCCCACCGACGTGGTGCAAAGCCTGAACTACCGCTACAGCAACGCGCAGATCATCGCCATGGGCCCGGCCACCAGCCTTACCCTGCCGGTGGTCAAGGCGCCTGCGGCCATGGCCCTGGCCGGCCTTTCGCCGAGAGCCTACGGCCTGACCCAGCGCATCGAGCTGCAAACCCCGGTGGCCCTGCCCATTCCGGGCATGGATGCACCGCCCGTGGGCGCCCAGCCAACCCTCTGGCCGCTGCCGGCAGACCTGCGAGCCAAGGCCCTGGCCGGTTCCAGCGTGGCCTACGACCTGCTGACGACCGCCGAAGGGGCCAGCGCCGGCCGCGATGCGGTGGTCGTGGCAAATGCCACCTGGGCCTGCCGCATCCCGGTGGCGATCAAGCAGATCAACGACGCCCTGACCCTGTTCGCCCTGCAAGGGTGGACGAGGCCGAGCGCCCGACCTTATTGGCCCTGCGCGCCTGGCTGGCAGCCGGTGAAGGCAGCGGCACGGTGGTCCGGGTGCTGGCCCTGCCGGCGCCGAATGCCGGCAATGCCGCCGGGGTCAGCGTGCTCGACAGCACGCCGGCGCAAACCTGGCTGATCCAGGCCAACCTGTCCACGGAAAGCGTACCGCGCGCGCCCGACCTCAGGCTTGGCCGGGTCAACAGCCTGGCCCGCGACGGCAATCCGGCGCCGGCCGCCTCGCTCGACGAACTGGAACGCTTCGTCACCCTGCTCTGGGAAGGCAGCGTGGTCGGCGGCACCGGCTACACCCTCGGGCTGGACAAGGGCTTGCCGGCCAGCGCCGTGGACGCCAATGGCGTGGCCAGCATCGACCTGCTGGTGATCGCCGGCACCCAGCAAGGCGCCGCAGCGCAAGGCCGCAGCCTGCTGCCGTTCAATACCTGCGCCCTGGTGGCGCCGGGGCTGGATGCGACCATCGGCACCCTGTATGCCGAGGACCACAACGAAGAGGACATGATCCTGCAGGCCCTGGTACCGGCCGGCAGCGTCGGCTTCAACCTGACCCTGGAGGCACCAGCGGAAGACGCCGACAATAGCGCCGAACTGCAGGCCCTCCGGTTGTTCAGCCTGCTCGGCACGCAGATTCCCGCGAGCGCGGGCTCGCCCTTCGCCATGCCCGCCTCGGGGATGCCCGCACCACCCACGCCGGTGGAGAAGGACGCGCCGCCCGCCTGGAAACGCCAGCGCCTGGTGCGCCGCGGCGTGCTGCGTGACCAGCGCCTGGCCGAGGAAGCCGATCCGTACTGGCTGTACGAGCAGATCCTGCCGCTGTACCGCTTCGCCACGCCGTCGCCACTGCCCCGCGTACCCGGCCTGCCAAACCCGGACGACGATCCATACCGCGGCTTCGGCTGGGCCGACAGCCTGCCTTCGGCGGCGGTGGTGCTGAACTTCCAGGACATCCTCGGCAACCAGACCGGGGCCAATCCTGCCGGCCAGGGCCAGGTCAGCCTGCCCAGCGGCTACACCGACCCGCTGCTGGGGGTCGGCGACTGGCCGGCAATGGTCAGCGCCTGGACCGTTTCGGCCAGCGAAGCCGGGGTTACCCTGAGCATCAGCCTGGACGCCCGCCCGGCCACGGTGATGCCGTCGCCCAGCCAACCCGGCGATGCCGCCGCGCAAAGCGCCGGGCGCCAGGCCGAAGCCTATGCCAAGGCCTATTACCAGCTCGGTCAACCGTTGAGCGCGGCGGTGGAAACCAGCCTTGATACCAGCGCCGCCCACGGCATCGAGCAAGCGCCGTTGTGGCGCTTCGCCGCCGCTTCCCAGGCCTTCAGCGCCAGCGCCGCGCAACTGGGCGCCGCCCGTGCCCCGGCGGGTGCCACCCTCGCCTCCCTGGCCGAGGACTACAGCCTGCGCTATGCGGAAATGGCCCTGGCCAACGCGCAAGTGCCAATGCAGGCGCTGTTCGGTGTCGGCGCCCGGCTCAAAGTCCCGGCCTATGCCCTGTTCGCCGAGAACGACACGGCGCAGAGCATCTCCGCCATGGCCCGCCCCGACGGCTGGCCGAGCATCAGCGCCGAAGCCCTGCTCGCCGCACCGCAGAACGGCGACCTGCCGCTGCGCAGCGGCGCGGTGCTCAAGGTCTCGCCACCACTCACCCGCGATACCGGCGATGGCAGCGCCAGCCTGGCGGCCTTGGCCAATGCCCTCGGCACCCTGCCGGGCCTGCTGGCCGGGGATAACGCCAGCCTGACCATCCTGACCCCGGGCATCACCTTCTCGGTGGCGGTGTCCGAGGCGGAAATGGTGTCGGTCACGGTGACCGAGGCCGATGCGCCGACGCCGGTCCGCTCGTTGCAACAGGTGTGCACGGCCTTCGCCGGCCTCGGGGTGACTATCAGCGTCAACGACCTGGGACAAAGCCACCAGGCCCTGCCGGCGATCTTCCAGGCCAGCCAGCTGATTTCCAGCACGGCCTGGGTTGCAGGCAGCGACGACAGCCTGGCGCACAACGGCAGCGGCCTGGACCAGGCGGCCCTGGCGGCGCTGAATACCAGCTCGGTCAACCTGTTCGAGATGGGCGCCCTGCTCTACCTGGGCGATTTCAACGGTGGCGCCGGGATCAGCGCCGATGGCGCACAGACCCTGCACCAGTTCGCCGATGCCCATGCCTGCCCGGCGGAACTGCTGCTGGGTGCCAACCCGGACCTCGCCGTGCCCGGCGACGGCGCCTTCGCCCTGCCGGGCAGGGTCAGCTGGCCAGGCGACATGGCGCAGGTACGGGTGCCCTATTCGATCCAGCACGGCGACAGCCTCGACAGCATCGCCCCGCGCTTTGCCCAAAGCACGCTGGAACTGGCCACGGCCAACCTGGAGATGCCGGTGGTGCTGGCCGGTGGCGTGACCCTGGACATCAGCGTCGGCGGCCAGTCGTACAGCTTGACCACTGCCGCTGGCGGCCAGAGCCTCGCCACGACCCTCGGCCAGTTGCAGCAGCAAGCACCTGCCGCCACCCTCGCGGACCTGCTGGAGGGCATGGGCGACGATACCCAGGCGTTGAACACCGGTGCCCTGCTGGTCTGCCCGGCGGCGCAGTTCGCCACGGCCACCGCGCCGTCGGCGATTGCCGGGCTGCTCGGCGTCAGTGCCGGGGCCTTCGCCCTGGCCAACGTCGGTACGCCGGAGCTGATCGCCAGCGGCGTGACCCTGATCGCACCACAAGGCCAGGCCAGTGTGGAGACCCGGGCCAACGACTGCCTGAACAGCCTGATCGTGCGCTTTGCCGAGGCCGGGGTGCAGGTCAGCGCCCAGGAAATCGTGGAAACCCCGGCGAACGCCGACAAACCACTGTTCGCTGCCGACGCCCCGGCGCTGGTGCCGCCGGCCGGTGCCCTTGTCCGCCTGCCGATCGGCGCCACCGGGCCCTATCCGGGGCCGGCCTTCCCGCTCAATGTGAGCCTGACCCTGAGCCGGCCAGCGGCGCTGATCAACCCGGACTTCGCGGCCAACAACGATGGCGGCGTGTCCCGCAGCAGCAGCCCGATCCCGGCGCCTCAGGTACCGGCGGCACAGGACCAGGGTGGCGGCCTGGCCTTCAACGCCTTTATCGCCGCCATGCGCGCGGCCCTGCCCGAGCTGCGCATCGCCACCGGCCGCGCCCTGGAGGACAGCCGCGACCTGTGGGCGGTGAACTTCGGCGACGCGGGCATCAGCGCCCTGAGCATCGCCGGAGCGACCAGCGTCCCCGGCGCAGCGGGGCCGCAGCCGCGCTTCTTTGCCCTGACACCGCTGTACAAGAGCCTGGTCAGCCGCCAGGGTGTTGCACTGCAGGCGCTCAAGGCCGATGGCACCCTGTCCGAAGCCAGCAGCCAGCATGACTTCCAGGGCATAGACGTAGAGCCCTGGGCCGGACGCTTCCTCTCGGACATGGACCGCATCCTCGGCGCCGCCAACGTCGCCGCGCTGTACCGCACCCCGGACACCCGCCAGACCCTCGGCGACCTGGTGGCGGTCAAGCGCCAACTGGCCGGGGCCATTCCCGAAGGGCTGCAGCCGGTGCTGGAAATCAGCGATCCGCAGGCCGCCGCCGGGCAGGCTGCGGCAGCCACTACCCTGCAACAGCAACTGGGCATCAGCCTGTCCCGGGCCTGGAGTGCCTCGACCCTGGTACAGCTGAACCGCGAGGTGACCTCGGCCTGGCAGGCTCCCGGCACGACCTTGCTGCCGGCAGACCTGTACGGCGGCATCGAGGTCACCAGCGGTGGCGAGGAACGCTCCTGGAGCATGAGCGCGGGCAAATGCTGGCTCACCGACTTCTCGCCGTTCATCACCCTGCTGCTGACCGAATCCGATCCGGCCAGCCACCGTGCGGTGACCGCCGACATGGCCTTCGGCATCACCGACCTGGAGCGCAATATCACCAGTGCCGGCCTGCCCGACGGCTACGCCGCTTCGCAGTGGCTGACTTTCGTCCCGCCACTGGGCGGCAGCAATCTGCCAACGGCAGTCAGCATCGACCTGGGCGAAGTCTCGGTGCCGATCCCGCTGCGGGATTTCCCGGCGCTGCCGGTCATCATCGAACAACGTGCCAGCGCCACCGCGCTGGACGCCGCACTGCGCCAGAGCCTTCGCAGCCGCCGGGCGCTGAGTACCCTGCGCGCGGACAGCGACGTGAGCCTGGGCAACCTGGCGCTATGGGATCACCGCTTCACCTACTCCCACGAACATGCCGAGCAGGACGATGTCAGCCTCACCCTGAGCTACAACCTGAGGCCCGACCAGACCCTGCGCATGGCCGCCAGCGATGCGGACCTGTTCGTGCAACTGGCGCGCTATATCGCCGTGGCCGACAACCTTTGGGAGATCCTCGGCGACCTGCCCGACAGCGGCGCGCTGACCCCGGTGCAGAGCAATGCGGCGAACACCCTGCGCGACCTGGCCGCTGCCGTTGCCACCAGCTGGAACGTGCGCCTGGTCGACAGCGTGGCGGATGCCCGGCTGCAGGCGCCGGTCACCGACACCTTCGGTTTCCAGGCGCGGGTCACCGACCGCGACGGACCGCTGGCCAGCCGTGAAGTGGCCAGCCTCGGCCTGACGGCCCTGAGCGCTGGAGTCGGCCCGGACGGGCAATGGCCGCAGGTATGGGCACTGACGGCGGCGGGCCTGATGGTGGCGCTGGAGCGCGAAAGCGTCTCGGCCAGCGAGTCGCGCTACCAGGTACCGGCTGATGCCCACGTGGCGGCTTCGTGGCCTACGTTCAGCCTGGTCTTCGCCGGGCTCAACGTAGCCCGCTGGCAGAACGCGACCGGCTCGATCCTGGTGCAGCGCAACCAGAAGCTGCTGGGGGCCGACGGGCCCGCGACCAATCCGGCATTCGTATTCCAGACCGACCGGGTCGAGGCCGCCAGCATCGCCACGCCGCTCAACAGCTGGGACCAGCGGGTACCGCTGGCGAGCGCGCCGACCACGGTCAGCGCAGCCTTGCAGGCAGCGTTCGACACCCTGTTCGGCAGCGCCGCGCAGGATGGCGGGCTCAGCATCACCGCCGGGGTCGCCTATGCCTATGAACTGGCCACCGATCCGCTGGACCCGAACCACGGCCTGGTCGGGGAAACGCCGGTGTACCTGTATCCCAACCAGACGCTCGACAGCAGCACCGCGGGCAACCTGCAAACGGCGGTCGATACCTGGCGCAACCTGGCCAATCCACAGCGCGAGGGCGGCGAGTGGGTGTTCTCGCTGACCCTGTATTCATCGCTGGAGGAGGATCGGCGGCCGTTGCTGGTGATCGGGAATCTGTATTTGCCGATGGTGCTGGAGGTGGGTTGAAAGCGGGTTACTGCTCCGGCAACTCCTCCAGCAACCATCCCCGAAACGCCTCCAGCGCCGGCAACGCGCGGTTTCTCGGCGGGTAAACCAGGTAGTAGCCGCGGGCACTGGCATAGGGCAGTACCGGGCTGACCAGGGTGCCCTCGGCCAGTTCATCGCTGATCAGGATCCGCGGCACCAGGCCGATGCCGATGTCCGCCCGCACCGCCTGGATCAGGTGCGAAGTCAGTTCGAAGCTCGGGCCCAGGCGCATGGCCTGGTGGGCGACGCCATGGTGGGTGAACCAGTCGCCCCAGGCGTTGGGATTGTTGGCGACGCTGAGCAGGGTCTGCCGGCTGATGTCCCGGGGCGTCCATTCGGCGCGCGAGGCCGCCAGGGCCGGCGACAGGATCACCACCAGTTCCTCGGCGTGCAGGCGGTGACAGACCAGGCCCGGCTGGTCGCCGGTGGCGACGACGATCGCCGCATCGATACCGCTGATGGCGAAGTCCACCGGCTCGATCCGCGAATTGATATGCACCAGCACGTCGGGATGGCGGCGGTAGAACTCGTGCAGCCGCGGAAGCAGCCATTTCGAACCGAAGGTCGGCAAGGTCGCCAGGCGCAGGCTGCCGCCGCCGTCCTGGTGGGCGATCGCATGCAGGGTGGCACTGCGAATGCGCCCCAGGGCCTCGCTGATTTCGCGCTGGTACAGGCGGCCCACCTCGGTGAGCTTGACCGTACGCCCCTCGCGGCGGAACAGCAGCACGCCCAGTTGCTGCTCCAGGGTCTGCACCTGGCGGCTGACCGCGCTCTGGGTCAGGGACAGTTCCTCGGCTGCGCGGGTGTAGCTTTCATGCCGGGCGGCGGCCTCGAAGGCCAGCAGCAGCGACATCGAGGGGGTAAGGTTGCGGTAATTCATTCATAAAACTCATCAAAGGCTGCGCCATTATCCGTTTGTGTCCGGCGCGACACTGCGGAATCATTGCATCATCCACTACCTGGGCGAGCCAAGACCATACCCTGCGCTCAGGTATCCATGATTAGCCCATATAAACGAGGCCATCCCTTGATGATCGCCCAATTGCCGGTGAGCGCTCCCGCCACCGACTACGCCGCCTTCCTCGATGCCCTGCGCGCCAGCGGTTTCCGCGGCCAGTTCAGCACCGACTACGGCACCCGCACCGTGCTTGCCACCGACAACTCGATCTACCAGCGCCTGCCCCAGGCTGCGGTGTTCCCGCTGGATGCCGATGACGTGGCGAAGGTCGCCGCGCTGATGGCCGAACCGCGCTTTCGCCAGGTCAAGCTGACCCCGCGAGGCGGCGGCACCGGGACCAACGGCCAGTCGCTGACCGACGGCATCGTCGTCGATCTGTCGCGGCATATGAACCAGATCCTGGAGATCAACGTCGAGGAGCGCTGGGTGCGGGTCCAGGCCGGGGTGGTCAAGGACCAGCTCAATGCCGCGCTCAAGCCCCACGGGCTGTTCTTCGCGCCGGAGCTGTCCACCTCCAACCGCGCCACCATCGGCGGCATGATCAATACCGATGCCAGCGGCCAGGGCAGTTGTACCTACGGCAAGACCCGCGACCACGTGCTGGAGCTGCACAGCGTGCTGCTCGGCGGCGAGCGCCTGCACAGCCTGCCGGTGGATGACGCCACCCTCGACGCCGCCTGCGCCCTGCCCGGCCGGATCGGCGAGGTGTACCGCATGGCCCGGGAGATCCAGGAAACCCAGGGCGACCTGATCGAAAGCACCTTCCCCAAGCTCAACCGCTGCCTGACCGGCTACGACCTGGCCCACCTGCGCGACGACGACGGTCGCTTTAACCTCAACAGCGTGCTGTGCGGCGCCGAAGGCTCGCTGGGCTATGTGGTGGAAGCCAAGCTCAACGTGCTGCCGATTCCGAAGTACGCGGTGCTGGTCAACGTGCGCTACACCAGCTTCATGGACGCCCTGCGCGACGCCAATGCGCTGATGGCGCACAAGCCGCTGTCGATCGAGACGGTGGACTCGCGGGTACTGATGCTGGCGATGCAGGACATCGTCTGGCACAGCGTCGCCGAATACTTCCCGGCCGACCCGGCCAAGCCGACCCTGGGCATCAACCTGGTGGAGTTCTGCGGCGACCAGCCGGACGAGGTCAACGCCCGAGTCGCGGCCTTTATCGAGCACCTGCAACAGGACACCAGTGTCGAGCGCCTGGGCCACACCCTGGCCGAAGGTTCGGCGGCGGTGACCAAGGTCTACACCATGCGCAAGCGCTCGGTGGGCCTGCTCGGCAACGTCGAGGGCGAAGTGCGTCCGCAGCCGTTCGTCGAGGACACCGCAGTACCACCGGAGCAATTGGCCGACTACATCGCCGAGTTCCGCGCCCTGCTCGACGGCCATGGCCTGACCTACGGCATGTTCGGCCATGTCGATGCCGGCGTGCTGCACGTGCGCCCGGCGCTGGACATGAAGGACCCGGCCCAGGCCGCGCTGGTCAAGCCGATCTCCGACGCGGTCGCCGCCCTCACCCAGCGCTATGGCGGCCTGCTCTGGGGCGAGCACGGCAAGGGCCTGCGTTCGGAGTACGTACCGGCCTATTTCGGCGAACTGTACCCGGCGCTGCAACGCCTGAAGGGCGCGTTCGACCCGCACAACCAGCTCAACCCGGGCAAGATCTGTACCCCGCCGGACAGTGCCGAAGGCCTGATCAAGGTCAACGAGGCGCCACTGCGCGGCGAGCATGACCGGCAGATCGACGAGCGCGTGTGGCAGAGCTTCGGCAGCGCCGTGCACTGCAACGGCAACGGTGCCTGCTACAACTACGACCCCGACGACGCCATGTGCCCGTCGTGGAAAGCCACCCGCCAGCGCCAGCACTCGCCCAAGGGCCGCGCCTCGCTGATCCGTGAGTGGCTGCGCCTGCAAGGGGCGGCGAACATCGATGTGCTCGCGCCGAACAGGGTTTCCTGGCTCAAGGGCCTGCCCGAGCGCCTGCGCAATGTGCGCGCACAGCAGCAGGGCCAGGCCGACTTCTCCCATGAGGTCTACGACGCCATGGCCGGCTGCCTGGCGTGCAAGTCCTGCGCCGGGCAGTGCCCGATCAAGGTCAACGTGCCGGACTTCCGTTCGCGCTTCCTCGAGCTGTACCACAACCGCTACCAGCGCCCGCTGCGCGACTACCTGATCGGTTCGCTGGAATTCACCATCCCGTACCTGGCCCATGCGCCTGGGCTGTACAACGCGGTGATGGGGTCGAAGTTCGTCAGTGGTCTGCTGGCGGATCGTATCGGCATGGTCGACAGCCCGCTGATCAGCCGTTTCAACTTCCAGGCCACGCTGAAACGCTGCGGCGTACGTGCCGCCAGCGTGCCGGCACTGCGCGAACTGACCCCGGCGCAGCGCGAGCGCAGCATCGTGCTGGTCCAGGATGCCTTCACCCGCTACTTCGAAACGCCGCTGCTGGCGGCCTTCATCGACCTGGCGCATCGCCTGGGGCACAAGATCTTCCTCGCCCCGTACAGCGCCAACGGCAAGCCGTTGCATGTGCAGGGCTTCCTCGGCGCCTTCGCCAAGGCGGCAGTGCGCAATGGCACCCAGCTCAAGGCCCTGGCCGACTGCGGCGTGCCGCTGGTGGGGCTGGATCCGGCGATGACCCTGGTCTATCGCCAGGAATACCAGAAGGTGCCGGGCCTGGAGGGCAGCCCGAACGTGCTGTTGCCGCAGGAATGGTTGATGGATGTGCTGCCGGAGCAAGGCACCGGCAAGGGCGGCAGCTTCCGCCTGCTGGCGCACTGCACCGAGAAAACCAACGTGCCGACCAGCACCAGGCAATGGGAGCAGGTGTTCTCGCGCCTGGGCCTGAAGCTGGTGACCGAGGCCACCGGCTGCTGCGGCATGTCCGGTACCTACGGGCATGAGGCGCGCAACCAGGAGACCTCGAAGACCATCTTCGAACAGTCCTGGGCGGGCAAGCTGGACAAGGACGGCGAGCCGCTGGCGACCGGCTATTCGTGCCGCAGCCAGGTCAAGCGCATGGCCGACCGCAAGCTGCGACATCCGCTGGAGGTGGTGTTGCAGGCGGTGATTGGCTGATTCGGCAGGCCCGGAGATACTTGGTGTTCTTCAGGGCCTCATCGCTGGCAAGCCAGCTCCCACAGGTATCGCGAGCACCAGCAAAACTTGTGGGGGGTGGGGACTGGCTGATTCGGCAGGCCCTGGAGCTCCGGGTGTTCTTCAGGGCCTCATCGCTGACACCGCGTGCCCTGTGGGAGCTGGCTTGCCAGCGATGAGGCCGGTTCAGTCACCCCACATCACTCGGCCTTCTTTGCCTTCCCGCCCTTCACCAGGCCATAGCGAATCTCCTTCGACGGCCCGTAGCCATAGAACGAGGTGTAGCACTTGCTGAAATGGCTCGGTGATACGAAACCGCAGGCCAGCGCCACGTCGATCAGCTGCAGGTCGGAGTGCTGCAACAGGCGCCGGCTTTCGGTGATGCGCAGTTCCAGGTAATAGCGCACCGGGGTGGTACCGAGCTGGCTCATGAACAAGCGCCCGATCTGCCGCTTGGAACGTCCCACATAGTGGGCCAGTTGATCCTGGCTCAAGGGTTCCTCGATATTCGCACTCATCAGGTTGATGGCTTCGCGCAATGGCTCGCTCATCTTCTCGTGCAGGGTCGGACGGGCCCGACGATAGCGCGATTCCTCGAAGGCAAGAATATCCACCACCGCATCCACCAGCCCGCGCCCGCAGCGGCTGTTGATCCACTCCAGCACCAGATGGAAACCGCCCGACGGACTGGCAGCGGTCAGGCGATCGCGGTCGACCATGTAGCTTTCGCTGGTGACCTGGCTGTCCCTGGCGATTTCCGCCACCGCACCACGGTGCTCCGGGTGTACGGCGCAACGGTAGCCATCCAGCAGCCCGGCCTGGCCGAGGAACCAGGCGCCATTCCACAACGCGCCCAGGGCCACATGCTTTTCCGCCGCCTTGTGCAGGATCTGGTTGAGCTCCGGGATTGGCCGCAACACGGTGCGCAAGCCGCCGCAGACCACCAGCAGGTCAAGATCGTCCAGCGCAGCGGCATCGAGTGGCGCATCCGGGCAGATCACCAGTCCCAGGTCGCTGACCCGCGAGCCGCCATCCAGGGTAAAGGTACGGTAGGTAAAGGACGCCGCCTGGATCAGGTTGGCAGTGACCACCGTATCCAGGGCCTGGGTGAAGGCCGGCAAGGAGAAATGTTCGAGCAGGATGAAACCGACCCTGCCCTGCCCGCCCGGCGCCTGCTTTTCGCCGGTGAAGCGCAGGTTCGAGCCCTGCATGGCATCGCTGAAATGCCTTCTTTCGACCACGTTGGTGTCTTCCGATCTTGTTCTGGGAATCCGAAGCGCTGAAACCGCTACGCCGGCATGCATCGTCGAATGATGCACGCCGGCGCGGCGGTGTCCAACTTTCCTTCGGAAATTTCTGATTAAGTTGCGGCTCGACTCCTACGGCCTTGCAAGGCTCCACGAGAGAGACGGTCCAGCAACAGGGCCACCGCAACGATGGCCAGGCCCGCACGCAGGCCGAGGCCCATTTCCATCCGGGTCAGGCCGCGGGTCACTTCCGCACCCAGCCCGCCCGCCCCCACCAGCCCGGCCAGCACCACCATGGCCAGGGACAGCAGGATGCACTGATTCAAGCCCACCAACAGCGTCGGCATGGCCGTGGGCAACTCGATCTTCAGCAGGATCGCCCGGGGCGGCGCGCCCATGGCCTTGCCCAGTTCCAGCAGGTCACGGGGCACTTGGTTGAACGCCAGGGTGGTCAAGCGCAGCATCGGCGGGATGCCATAGATGATGGTGGCGAGGATCGCCGGGACCTTGCCCAGGCTGAAGACCATCACCGCTGGAATCAGGTAGACCCACGGCGGCACGGTCTGCATGACGTTGAGGAGCGGGCTGAGCACCGCGTCCAGGCGCTTGATCCGCGAGGCCGCGACGCCGATCGGGAACGCCACCGTCACCGAGATCAGCACGGCTACCGTCACCAGGGAGATGGTCTGCATCGACGCCACCCAGAACCCGGAGATCAGGCAGAAGCCAAGCATCACCACAGCCAGGATCGCCGCCCGCAGGTTGACCAGGAAGAACGCCGCCACCGCCACCAGGGCGATCATGCCGTAGGGCGGGATCGCCAGCAGCACGCCTTCGATACCGCCGAGGACGGTTTCGATAAAGCGGCTGATCAGGGCGAACAGGCCGTGCAGGTTGGCGTTGAGCCAGTCGACCGATGGTGCCAGCCAGGCGCCTGGAGAGAACGTGATATCAGGATTCATGGGCAGCCCTCCGGCCGGGACGGCTGGCGCTCTGGGCCATGCGGTCAAGGATCAGGGTAAGAATGACGATGGCGATGGCGGCGTTGATCGACATGGCGATATCAAGGGTGCGGATCGCGCCGTAGATCACTTCACCTAGTCCTCCGGAACCGACGATACCGGCGATCACCACCATGCCGAAGGCCATCATCAGCCCCTGGTTGACCCCGGCCATGATGCTCGGCAGGGCAAACGGCAGGCGGATCTTGAAGAACTGCTGCCACCCCGTGGTACCGCTGGCCTGGCCCAGTTCGATGAAGACCCTGGGCGTCATGCGGATGCCCAGCGAGGTCAGGCGCACCACCGGCGGTATGGCAACGATGAAGGTGGCCAGCAGCGCGGTGCCCGGGCCGTAGCCGAGCAAGGCAATGGCCGGCAGCAGATAGATGTAGGGCGGCAGGGTCTGGATCAGGTCCAGCACCGGCTCGCTGACCCGGTCCAGGGACGGCATCAGGCCGGCCGCGACGCCCAGCGGGATGCCGATGATCAGGGCCATGCTGGTCGCCGACAATACCAGCGCCAGGGTGCTCATGGTCTGTGGCCACAGGCCCATGGCCACGCATAGCAGCAGCCCGAGCATGGCCCCGAGGGCGAAGCGCCAGCTGGCGGTCAGGCGCCAGCCGAGCGCGCCGAAGACCAGGATCAGCACCCAGAACGGCAGCAGGGTCAGGCCGCTGTAGATCGCCTGGTAACCGGTGTGCAGCACATCGTTGAGGCCGTCGAAGAACCAGGCGCCGTTGTCAGACAGCCACTCCAGCCGGGCATCGACGACGTCGTCGAAGGCCGCAGCGAATTCCCCGGGGCTCATAGTGCGTGCTCCGGCTGCGCAGCGGCATGTTCCGCGGCCGGCGCACCCTGCACGCCACGCAGCAGGTCCTGCTGGGTGATCACGCCGAGGACCTGGCCGCCCTCCGCCACCGTCAAGGCATCGCCGCCGGAGCTGATCATCAGGTTGATCAGGGCATCGAGGTCGGCTTGCGGACCGGCACTCGGCAGAAGACCGGGGCTGAGATACGGATGCGCCGCGGCCGGCGACATAATCGAATGCGCCTTGACCAGGTGCAAACGGGAAATCCCGGCGACGAACTCGGCCACATAGTCATCGGCGGGCTTGAGCACGATGTCCTCGGCAGTCCCCTCCTGGATGATCACCCCGTCCTTCATGATGGCGATGCGGTCGCCGATGCGGATGGCCTCTTCCAGGTCGTGGGTAATGAACACGGCGGACTTGCCGAGGGACTTGGTCAGTTGGCGAAACTCGTCCTGCAACTGGCGACGGATCAGCGGGTCGAGGGCGCTGAACGGTTCATCCATCAGGATCACTTCCGGGTCCGAAGTGATGGCCCGGGCCAGGCCGACGCGCTGCTGCATGCCACCGGACAGTTCGTCCGGGTAGCGTTGCGCCCAGTCGCTCAGACCTACTTTCGCCAAGGCCTGCCCGGCCACCTTGTGCCGTTCGGCTTTCGAGATGCCGCGCACCTCCAGGCCGAAGGCGGCGTTTTCCAGCACCGTGCGATGCGGTAGCAAGGCCACGCTCTGGAATACCATGCCGATGTGCCGCGCGCGGGTTTCGCGCAAGGCCGCCTTATCGAGGCTGGCAAGATCCTTGCCCTTGATCAGGATCTGCCCGGAGGTCGGATCGATCAGGCGGTTGAACATACGGATCAGGGTCGACTTGCCGCTGCCGGACAAACCCATGATGCAGTAGATCTCACCCCGTTTGACCTTGAGGCTGACGTTCGAGACGCCGACAACACAGCCATGGTCCTGAAGAATCTGCTTCTTCGACAAACCACGCTCTTTATAAGCACGCATGGCGGTATCGGCGTTCTTGCCAAAAATCTTCCAGACCGATTGGCACTCTACCAATACGTCTTCAGCTACTTCGCTTGCTGTGTTCATCTCGCACCCGTCGAACCAGGAATCTGGTTGGCTTTTTTATTACGTTCAGTTCGGCAGTGGTAAAGGCGTTGCCCGGGTACAGCCCCGAACAACGCGGTACTTCGAAATCAGTATTTTTTGATGTTTTCCCAGCGGTTCACGAGGTCGGCGTTTTTCGTGGCCCAGTCCTGCACGGCCTGTTCCACCGTCTTGCCATCCTTCATTTCGCCGTTGATAGCGGTGATGTCGGCCAGCGGCAGGTAAACCCCGGCGATCAGCTCACGCGCTTGCGGGTAGGCGGCGGAAAAGCCCTTCTGGGCGATCCAGTAGTAGCCCTGTGGCGGGGCGAAGGAGCCTTTCGGGTCCTTGAGGAACTTGACGTCGAACTTCTGGCTCATCCACGACGGTTCCCAGGTGGTCACCGCGATCCACTCCTTGCGGTCCACGGCGGACTTGAGGGCAGCGGTCATGGCGGCGGTACTGCCTTCCAGGAGGTTGAGCTTGAGGCCGTAGTCGGTCACGGCCTTGGCCGCATCGCTCATCAGGCCCGAACCCGGCTCGATGCCGACGATCTTGTTGCCGAACTTGTCGGCGTTGGCATTGAGCTCTTCCAGCGAGTCGATGGTCACGTACTTCGGTACGGCGATGGCCTGGTAGAGGCCGTGGGAAACCGGAGAGATCTTTTCCAGGCGGTTCTTGTTCTTCTTCCAGTAGTCCTGGGCGGCGTAGTCGATCTGCGAGGCCAGCAACTGGATGTCCCCCTTGCCCAGGGCGGCGTAGGCGATGCCCCATTCGGAAAAGTTGGTCACCTTGACGGTGTAGCCGGCGTCCTCGAGGACTTTCCTGGTGACGGTGGTGATCGGGGTAAGGTCTTCCCACGACAGGGTGCCCATGGTGATGGTCTTTTCCTCGGCCTGGGCCTGGAACACCGTGAGACCGACCATGGCGAGGGTACAGAGCGCTTTACGGAAGCGTTTCATTGTTGTTCGTCTCCTGGGTTGTGGTGCTGGCCAGACGCATTGCCACGTCCGCTGCTTGTTCTTGGTTTTCTTGCACAACTTTCTGGCGGGGGTTTTCTGGCGCCCGACAAGGCCTGGCAAAGAGCTAAAGCCCCCGCGAACACTGGCCTTGGGGCGAGATTCGCACGGGCTCAAGAGACGGTCAACGGAATTGTATTCTTTGTGTATACCCATGGAATTCAAAAAGAATTCATAAAAAATGCTATTTTCCCCAGTGTTTTCAGGGCTCTCAGGCTAGTAGAGCCAAGGAAAAAGCTGTCGTGGGTGGATATGGCGATGGCGGGATTTGATAAGAGTGTGTCTCGTGGATGCCATAGAGACCTGGCACTCGGATCGCCTGTCATGGCCTCATCGCTGGCAAGCCAGCTCCCACGAGGACCGGCGTACACCGTACCTGTGGGAGCTGGATTGCCATCGAGAGGCCCGAAAGCACAGCACAAAACCGGGGTCAGACCCTGTCACAGATACCCAGATAAGCAGGGAAACCGCTCATCGAAATATCTGTAGACACATTGTCTAATCCTCCCCTATAGTCGTTATACAAATTGTAGACACAACCTGATGAGTACAAAAAAGGCTCCCATGAAAGCCACCGCGGCTGTCTCCTCCACCCCTGCCGATGCCTCCCCGGATCGCAAGGCGCTTCTCGCCGAAGCGCTGCGCCGGCGCATCCTGAGCATGGAGCTGGCGCCCGGAGCGGTGGTGGATGAACTGGCGTTGTGCGATGAATGGGTATCCGGAATTTCTGGTTGATAAAATGCCAAAGATGTAAAGAAGAAAATCTTTCTCAGCGGATTATCTGATTGATCCTCTTCAGCCTACTCTACTGCCAATTTTCTGTTTCCACCTTCGCCTGAGTCTTCATAGCGATGCTGACTAGGGAGGACAGCGAGAGCTGGGCAAGCGTCAAAGCGGTTCTGGTTCATGCGCAATCCGGACACCTGCACAACATTCCTCTTGTAAGAAACCGATCAAATTCTCTAGGTGCCCATACTCGGGTATACAGACAATCGTGCGGCTATGTTTCTCCTGCCGGATCAGCCCTACCTTGGCCATGCGCGCAAGGTGATGTGATAGCGTCGAAGCAGGAATACCCAGCCCCTTCTGGATATCTCCGACCGAAGCCCCATCATGGCCAGCTTTGACCAGAAAGCGGAACACGGACAGTCGGTGACTATTCCCTAGCTCAGCTAAGCTGGCTGCAACCTTTTCGTGATCCATAGCACGCCCCAATAATTCGATGTTTCTAGAATTATAGTTGACAGGTCGGATAAACGCAAGTAGGCTGCGTACATCATTTCGACAATACTAGAAATATAGGAGTAATATTGAATGTCATCTCAACTCCAAGACGCTCTAGGCATGTTCGCCTTTCTCGCTATCGAGCTATCGGTTTTATTCATTGGCATTAGCTTGCTGGTCGGAGTTCTTCAACGTCACATCCCACCATCCAAGGTGGAAGCGTTACTGACTTCCAGTGGGAAGCGAGGCTATTTTCTTGCTGCTGGTTTAGGAGCTATAACGCCCTTCTGTAGTTGCTCGACTATCCCCATGTTGAAAGGGTTGATTCGGGCACGGGCCGGTTTTGGGCCGATGATGGTGTTTCTTTTCTCATCTCCGTTGCTGAATCCTATCGTCGTCGGCCTGCTGGTTGCCACGTTTGGATGGACACTTACTGCTATCTATGTGCTCGCCGCTTTGGTGGTCGCGGTAGGTGCCGGATGGCTGCTTCACACGCTTGGCTTCGAGCGTTATGTGCGCCGGACGGCGACACAAGAGAGCAGTGGATGTAGTTCATCAGCAAGCCCGTGCAGTGCTACATCGACCGCATCGAGTTGCGGCACCAACAGCTGCGACACCACTCCGAAGACGGCTTCTTGCGGGGCTGATAGGAAGACAACAGTCTCTACGTCTAGCGAATGCTGTGACAGTCAACCCACTGTCACGGTTAAGAAAGAAGGGAAGTACAGTGGTGTGTGGCGGGAAGCTTGGTCGGACTTTATCGATGTGTTGCCTTACCTGCTCATCGGTATTGCGATTGGCAGCGTGATCTATGGTTTCATGCCCACTGACTTATTGGAGCAGTATGCAGGCCCAGATAATCCCTTTGCCATTCCAGTTGCCGCTGTCATCGGCGTGCCGTTGTATATTCGCGCTGAAGCCGTCATACCTCTGGCAGCGGCTCTGATGGCCAAAGGCGTGGGTGCCGGGACGGTGCTAGCGTTGATCATCGGCAGTGCCGGAGCCAGCCTGACTGAGCTCATTCTGTTGCGCTCTTTGTTCACGCTGAAGCTTTTAGCGGCGTTTTTAGCAGTCATTTTTGCTATGGCGATGATTGCCGGTTACGCCACCTACCTGTTTTTCTGATCAAGGCGGGAGATGATTAATTCGTTAAGCCTTCCTGGGTACCAGTTGGTGGATTCTGATGAGCAGAATGAAGACATACATTTTCGGCTTGAAGCACCTACACCAGTAGCCTGCGAGGGGTGCGGCGTGCAGGGTGAGTTCGTGCGGTTCGGCAAGCGTGACGTTCCCTATCGTGATCTGCCCATCCACGGCAAGCGGGTCACTCTCTGGGTGGTCCGCCGCCGATACACCTGCCGGGCCTGCAAGACAACATTCAGGCCCCAGCTACCGGAGATGGTGGACGGATTCCGTATGACACTGCGGCTGCATGAGTACGTGGAGAAGGAATCCTTCAACCACCCCTACACCTTTGTGGCGGCACAGACCGGCCTGGACGAGAAGACGGTGCGCGACATCTTCAACGCCCGCGCCGAGTTCCTGGGGCGCTGGCACCGCTTCGAGACGCCCCGCATCCTGGGCATTGACGAGCTATACCTGAACAAGCGCTACCGCTGCATTCTGACCAACATTGAGGAGCGAACCCTGCTCGACCTGCTGGCCACCCGCCGCCAGGACGTGGTGACCAACTACCTGATGAAGCTGAAAGACCGGCAGAAGGTCGAGATCGTCAGCATGGACATGTGGAACCCCTACCGGGCAGCGGTCAAGGCTGTGCTGCCCCAGGCCCGTATCGTGGTCGATAAGTTCCATGTGGTGCGCATGGCCAACGATGCCCTAGAGAGAGTGCGCAAGGGCCTCAGAAAGGAGCTGAAACCGTCCCAGAGCCGGACTCTCAAGGGAGACCGGAAAATCCTGCTGAAACGCGCTCACGAAGTCTCAGACCGGGAGCGCCTCATCATGGAGACCTGGACAGGCGCGTTCCCGCAACTGCTGGCCGCCTACGAGCACAAGGAGCGCTTCTACGGCATCTGGGACGCCACCACACGGCTCCAGGCAGAAGCCGCCCTGGACGAGTGGATAGCCACCATCCCGAAGGGCCAAAAGGAAGTCTGGAGCGATCTGGTCAGGGCAGTGGGAAACTGGCGCGAAGAGACCATGACCTACTTCGAGACGGACATGCCCGTCACCAACGCTTACACGGAGTCCATCAACCGACTGGCCAAGGACAAGAACCGTGAAGGGCGCGGTTACTCCTTCGAGGTGATGCGGGCACGAATGCTCTACACCACGAAGCACAAGAAGAAGGCACCGACTGCGAAGGTCTCTCCTTTCTACAAGAAAACCATCGGTTACGGACTGCCGGACTTCGCAGAGGAACTCAACTACGGAGTCGATCTATCAACCATCTGATAATGGTATCAGGTTGGTGGGGTAAAGGTGCCCCATCAACCATTAAATCCGTATACCCCGATGAATTCGGTCTGTCCCGGCCGCCAGTGCGCGAGCTGCTGCGCCAGATCGCCGCCGAAGGCTATATCGAGCTGGAAGCCAACCGCGCCCCACGGGTCGCGGCCATGAGTCATGAGTCATTGCGGGCGTTCTTCCTCGCGGCACCGCTGGTGTACATCGCCACCACGCAACTGGCAGCGACCCGCGCCACCGCGAGCGAAATCGAAGAGCTGCGGCGGATCCAGGCCCTGTTCCGCCAGGCGATCCAGGAACAGCACGTGGAAAACCGCGTCATCTACAACGACGAGTTCCATCTCGAGATCGGCAAGATGGCGCGCAACGATTACCTGATGCCGAGCCTGCGCCGTGTGCTGATCGACCATGCGCGACTGGGCAAGATTTTCTACCGCCACCCGACCACCGTGGACATGCAGAAGGACCTCGAACTGGCCTGCGACCAGCACGACCAGATCATCGAGGCCATTGCCCGCCATGACACCGAGGCAGCGGGACAACTGATTCGCGAGCATATGGAACTGTCGCGCCGGCGCATGGCGGAATACGCCGCACCGGAAGGCATGGAGGTATCGCTCGCGCTTTGAAAGGCCCCGGAGCATGAAGAACTAGCGAGGTTTCGCTAGTCATTTCGGCCTGGGTGGCAACACCGGATCAAACAAGAACAGCCAGGTCCCTGAAATGACAAAAGTAACCTCGTTGCCGGCCGACGACAGTTTGTGCGGTTGGTATCACCTGAGCCCGAAGCGCACGCCGCGGCCCGCCCACTCGGGCACCAGCCATGCGCGCTGGGTGGTGCTGGGCGCTGGCTACGTCGGCCTCGCCGCCGCACGCCAGCTCGCGCTGAACTTCCCCGATGAACAGATTCTCCTGGTCGAAGCCCAGGAAGTCGGCTTCGGCACCGCTGGCCGCAACGCCGGCTTCGCCATCGACCTGCCACACGATATCGGCGCCGAGGACTATATCGGCGACATCGGTATCGCCAGGACCTGCCTGCGCCTCAACCTTACCGGCCAGAACTATCTCGCGAATCTGGTCGCCGAACACGGCATCGATGCGCAGATGAAGTTCTGCGGCAAATACCAGGCCGCCGTGGAAGATCGCGGTATCGCCGTGCTCGACGCCTACCGTCGCGGCCTGGAAAAGCTCGGCCAGCCCTTCGAAGTGATCGAAGGCGCGGACCTCCCCGAGCACATCGGCACGCACTTCTACCGCAAGGCGCTGTTCACCCCCGGCACCGCGCTGATCCAGCCATCGGCCATGGTCAAGGGCCTGGCGCAAAGCCTGCCGGCCAACGTTACGCTCTACGAAAACACTCCGATCCTCGACGTCGAGTACGGCAACAAGACCGTGCTGCGCCATGCACGCGGCAGCATCAGCGCCGATAAGCTGGTGTTGGCCAACAATGCCTTCGGCGGTCACTTCGGCTTCCTCAAGGGCGCCATGCTGCCGATCTTCACCTACGCCAGCCTGACCCGGCCGATGACCGAACAGGAACAGGCACGCCTGGGCGGCAAGCCCTACTGGGGCGTGATTCCGGCGGACCCGTTCGGCACCACAGTGCGGCGCACCCCGGACAACCGTCTGCTGATCCGCAACAGCTTCAGCTTCAACCCGGACGGCCGCGCCAATCCCAAGTACCTGCAGCGCTACGTCGCCCGGCACAGGGCGTCGTTCGCCCGGCGCTTCCCGATGCTGCCGGACGTGGGTATCGAATACACCTGGGGCGGCGCCCTGGCCATGTCGCGCAACCACGAGAGCTTCTTCGGCCAATTGGCGCCGAACGTCTATGGCGCACTGTGCTGCAACGGCCTGGGCGTGACCCGCGGCACGGCCACCGGCAAGTTGCTGGCGGACTGGCTGGCGGGCGAAAAGAACGACCTGATCGACTTCCTCCTGAAGTCCCCGGGCCCGAATGCCAACCCGCCGCAGCCGTTCCTGTCGCTTGGCGTCAACGCCAACCTGACCTGGGGCCAGATGCGCGCCGGCAAGGAAAGCTAAACCCTTGCTCTTGTAGGAGCGTGGCTTGTCGGACCGCCGAACCGCCGCGATGAAGTGCGCAGCGCTCCCAAAGATCGCCCGGCAAGTTGCGGTAAAGAAGTAGCAAACAGTGTCGCGCCGGCCAGGCGCCAATCCCCGGACTGAAGTTCCCATTCAGATCCGCGGACCCGCTCGGCCGGAAAACAGATTCGATAGTGCAGGAAACAATAATGACAACTTCCAATCAATCCGTTGAAGACGTACCCCTCAATCGTTTCCACCAGTTGCTCACCGCCCGTTCCGGTGGTGGCTCATTCGTCGACGGCTATGTGCTCAGCATCATTGGCGTGGCCATGGTGCAGATGTCCGCAGGCCTGGGCCTGACCGCCTTCTGGCAGGGCATGATCGCCGCCTCGGCGCTGATCGGCATCTTCTTCGGCGGCTTCCTCGGCGGCGCGCTGACCGATCATTTCGGGCGCAAGCGCATCTTCTTCGTCGGCCCTACCCTGTTCATCCTCGGTTCCCTCGCCCAGTTCTGGGTCGAATCCGGGCCCATGCTGTTCGCCCTGCGCTTTCTGATCGGCGTCGCGGTCGGCATCGAATACCCGGTGGCCACCGCGTTGCTGGTGGAATTCCTGCCGAAGAAATACCGCGGCCCGCGCCTGGCCACCCTGACCATCCTGTGGTTCGCCGGTGCTGCCTTCGCCTATATCGTCGGCCACTTCCTCCTCGCGTCCGGCGGCGAAAATGCCTGGCGCCTGGTGCTGGCCAGCCCCGTGGTGATCGGCGCGATCCTCTTCGGCTTGCGCATGGGCACCCCGGAATCGCCCCGTTGGCTGCTGAACAAGGGCCGTGCGGCAGAAGCCGAGACGATCATCAAGCAGGTCTACGGCAAGGCCTTCTCGCTGAAGAACCTGCCGGAACAGCCAAAGGAACAGAAAGCCTCGCTGCTCAGCCTGCTGCACTCGGGCTACGGCAAACGCATGCTGTTCGTCAGCATGTTCTGGTCGTGCTCGGTGATCCCGGTGTTCGCCGTGTACTCCTTCGCCCCGAAGGTCCTCGAAGCGCTGCACCTCAAAGGTGACTGGGCGTCCTTCGGCTCGGTGGCGATCACCCTGCTGTTCGTGGTCGGCTGCATCATCGCCACCCGTCTGATCAACAGCATGGGCCGGCGCAGCATGCTGATCCACAGCTTCCTCTGGTCCGGCCTGGCCCTGCTCGGCCTGGCGGCCCTGCACGACGGCTCGCCAATGCTGGTCCTGGTGCTGTTCGGTGCCTACGCCCTGTTCATCGGCGGCGCACAAGTGCTGCAACTGGTGTACCCGAACGAGCTGTTCCCTACCGAGATACGCGCCGTCGCGGTCGGCATCGGCACCTCGCTGTCGCGGATCGGCGCTGCGGTCGGCACCTGGCTGGTGCCGATGTCGCTGCAATCCCTGGGCATCGCCCAGACCATGTACGCCGCCGCCATCGTGACCCTGATCGGTTTGCTCTTCGCCTGGGCCCTGGCCCCGGAAACCCGTTCCCTGACTCTGCAACAAGCCGCCTCGCTGAACTGAGCGCGGTCTGACATTCCTTGCGTCCCACTGGAGAGAAAAGCATGAAATTCGCAGGTATCTACACCCCCGCCGTGACCCCGCTGAACGCCGACGGCAGCATCGACAAAGCCGGCTTCGCCGCCGTCCTCGACTACCTGGTGGAGTCGAAGATCCACGGCATCATCATCGGCGGCTCGACCGGCGAGTACTACGCCCACACCGCCCAGGAGCGCATCGACCTGGCCGCCCAGGCCAAGGATGTGATCAACGGCCGCCTGCCGCTGATCATCGGGACCGGCGCGATCCGCACCGAAGACTCGGTGGCCTTCGCCAAGCATGCCAGGGAGATCAAGGCTGACGCGCTGCTGGTTGGCACCCCGCCCTACGCGTTGCCGACCCAGCAGGAAATCGCCGTGCACGTCAAAGCCGTGGACGCAGCAGCCGACCTGCCGATCATGCTCTACAACTATCCGGGCCGCATGAGCGTGAGCATGGGCCCTGAGTTCTTCGATGCCGTAGCCGATGTGAAGAACATCGTCGCCATCAAGGAAAGCTCGGGCGACATGAACCAGCTGCACCGCCTGGCCACAAAGTACCCGCACATCTCCCTGTCCTGTGGCTGGGACGACCAGGCCCTGGAGTTCTTCGCCTGGGGTGCACAGAGCTGGGTCTGCGCCGGCTCCAACTTCATCCCGCACGAGCACGTGGCCCTGTACGAGGCCTGCGTGATCCAGAAGGACTTCAGCAAGGGCCGCCGGATCATGGCGCAAATGATGCCGCTGATGGACTTCCTCGAAGGCGGCAAGTTCGTCCAGTCGATCAAGCATGGCGTCAGCCTCAACGGCCTGAGCACCGGCGGCGTGCGCGCACCGCTGCAAGGCCTGGACGCTGTCGAGCAGGCCGAGCTGACCAATGTGGTCGCCACCCTGAAGCGCAACATAGCCGCAATCGTCGAGGGCAAATGACATGGCCGAACTGCTGAGCAAAGCCGAATACCAGGCCCTGGCTGCCAAGCTGCAGCCGCGCAACCAGGCCTTCATCGACGGCGAATTCCGCGACGCGATCAGCGGACGCACCTTCGTCACCACCAACCCGGCCACCGGCGAGAAGCTGGCTGAAGTGGCGGCCTGTGATGTGCAGGACGTCAACGTCGCCGTCGCCGCCGCCAAGGCGGCCTTCGAAGACGGTCGCTGGAGCGCGCTGACCCCGGGCGCGCGGAAAAAGGTCCTGCTGAAGTTCGCCCAGTTGCTGGAAGACAACGCCCATGAACTGGCGGTACTGGAAGCCCTGGACAGCGGCAAGCCGGTCAGCGAATGCCAGAACGTCGACGTGCCGGAGACCATCCACACCCTGCGCTGGCACGCCGAGTTGATCGACAAGATCTACGACGCCACCGCCCCGACCGGTTCCGCTGCGGTGACCATGGTCGTACGCGAGGCGATCGGTGTTGTCGGCCTGGTCCTGCCGTGGAACTTCCCGCTGCTGATGCTGGCCTGGAAGATCGGCCCGTCCCTGGCCGCCGGTTGCTCCATCGTGGTCAAGCCGGCCAAGGAAACCACCCTCACCGCCCTGCGCGTGGCCGAACTGGCCCACGAGGCCGGCATCCCGGCCGGGGTGTTCAATATCGTACCTGGCGGCGGCCGTGAGGCCGGCGAAGCCATCGGTCGGCATATGGACGTAGCCATGGTCAGCTTCACCGGTTCTACGGACACCGGTCGCCTGTTCCTCAAGTACGCCTCCGAGTCCAACCTCAAGCGCGTGGTCCTGGAGCTGGGTGGCAAGAACCCGGCCGTGGTCATGAACGACTGCGAGGACCTCGACTCCGTGGCCCAGTTCGTCACCGCCGGTGCCTTCTGGAACATGGGCGAGAACTGCTCCGCGTCGTCGCGCCTGATCGTGCACAAGGATGTGAAGGACGAGCTGCTGAGCCTGATCTCCAAGCACGTCAAGGACTGGAAGCTCGGCGATCCGCTGGACCCGGACAACCGTCTCGGTGCAATGGTCAGCAAGGCGCACTTCGAGAAGGTCCGTTCCTACCTGAAGTACGCCGCCGAGCAGAAACTCACCGTGGCCCTGGGTGGCGAGACCCAGGACGGCGTGTTCGTGCAGCCGACCATCATCGATGGCGTGGCCCGCGACAGCCGCCTGTTCGTCGAAGAAATCTTCGGCCCGGTACTGAGCGTGACCACCTTCGAAACCCTCGATGAAGCCATCGAACTGGCCAACGACACCATCTACGGCCTGGCGGCTTCGGCCTACACCGGCAGCCTGCGCAATGCCCTGCGCCTGTCGCGGGAAATCCGCGCTGGCGTGGTCACGGTCAACTGCTTCGGCGAAGGCGATGCCTCGACGCCGTTCGGAGGCTACAAGGAGTCCGGATTTGGCGGTCGCGACAAGTCGATCTGGGCCCATGATCAGTACACGGAGCTGAAAACCATCTGGATCGACGCTTCGTGAGCTGAAACCCGGGTGCTGTTCTGACGGAGTTCGGTACCCGACCCGGCCACCGCCCCACGCAGGCGGTGGCCACCCCCGTTTCCTTTCGCAGTACGGCGAACGAGCAGCACGGCCCGTGCAGGCCACTACAACGCTGCGGCGCCGACGGTTCCTGGATTTCGACCAGGCGGCCACCCAATCCAACTACCCAAAAACCCGTCCGCACGACCGCCGCAGAGCGCTCGCGTGCGAACACATGCACAGACTTTTCTACTGCCCATGCTCGCTTCGAACGTTTCAACCCGTGGTTCCACCCTCGGTCACCGCAATGCGCTGATCGTGGCCCATATCGCCGCCGTGCTGTTCGGCCTGACCGGCATTCTCGGCGCCCTTATCCACTCGTCCGCCTCGGTCATCACTTTCGGTCGCGCGGCCTTTGCCGTGCTCGCCCTGGGTGCGGTGGCGCAACTGCAGAAACGTGGCGTGTTCCATCGCCTGAACACGCGCAAGTTCGCGGTCATGGCCCTGAGCGGGGTGATGCTGACCTCGCACTGGGTGAGTTTCTTCATTGCCATCAAGGTTGGTGGCGTGGCCGTGGCGACCCTCGGTTTCGCCAGCTTCCCGGCCTTTATCGCGATCCTCGACCTGTTGGTGTTCCGGGAGCGCATTCGTGCTGCCGAAGGCCTGCTGTTGCTGCTGGTCAGCCTCGGCCTGGTGCTGGTGGTGCCGTCCTTCGACCTGCTTGACCAGGGTACGGTCGGCTTGCTCTGGGGCCTGGGCTCGGGCCTGTCCTTCGCCCTGCTGGCGATCATCAACCGCCGAGGCCTGCAAGGAATGAACGCGGTGCAGGTGGCGTTCTGGCAGAACCTCACGGTGGCCGTACTGGTCGCGCCGTTCGCCTTCGACACCTTGCTGGTGCAGGGACTGAGTCACAGCGACTGGTTGTACCTGGCGCTCCTCGGGATCTTCTGCACCGGGCTGTCCCAATACCTGTTCGTCAAGAGCCTGGAAGGGCTGGAGGCGCGCAGCGCGGGGATGATCATCGCGCTGGAGCCGGTGTATGCGATCGCCTGTGCCTGGTGGCTGTTCGGTGAACAGCCGTCGCTGCGGATGGTGGCGGGTGCGGCGTTGATCATCCTGGCCACGGTGCTGTCGGCCTGGGGAAACTGACGGCGGAGCAGGTGCACTGATCCGCCCCGGAAGCCTGTAGAGAACCCTGTGGGAGCTGCGGTTCGGCGCCCCGACTTGCCAGCGATGAGGCCGGCAATGACAAAGATGTTGTCAGGTCGGGCCAAATCGCTGGCAAGCCAGCTCCCACAGGTCCTGCACCCACAGGAAGATTGGTTTAGAGAGGCAAACTCCTGCGCACCACCTCGGCAAAATACTCCGCCCCGGTCTTCAGGATCCCGTCATTGAAGTCATAACAGGCGTTATGCAACGGCGTCCCGCCCGTCTCACCACTGGCCCCATTGCCGATAAACACGAAGTTCCCCGGCACCTGCTGAAGAAACGCGCCGAAATCCTCGGAAATCATCATCGGCATCACCTCCCGTCCACCGCCGCCTCGCCGACCACGGCCCTTGCTGCCTCGACTGCCAACGCAGTGTTCTCCGCCCAGTTCACCGTCGGGGCGAACTCGTGGCTGTACTCAAACTCGCAACTCGCCCCGTTCGCCGCACAGATGCCCATGCAGATCTCGCGCATGCGGGTTTCCAGGAGCTTCTGCACCTCGGGGCTGTAGCTGCGGGTATCGCCCTTGATGGTCACATGGGTCGGAATCGCATTGCGGATGCCATCGGTCAGGAACTCCGTGCACGACACCACCGCCGACAACCCCGGATCGACATTGCGCGCCACCACGGTCTGCAGGGCGACGACGATCTGAGCGCCGGTCACCAGCGGGTCCACGCCCATATGCGGCCGCGCCGCGTGGGTGCCCCGGCCCTGGATGCGGATGACGAAATTGTCCTCGCTGGCCATGATCCCGCCCGCACGGGTGGCAATATGCCCGGCCGGCATCCCCGGCATATTGTGCGCGCCATAGATGGCATCCACCGGGAAGCGCTGGAACAGCCCGTCGGCCATCATCGCCTTGGCCCCGCAGCCATGCTCCTCGGCCGGCTGGAAGATAAAGCGCACGGTGCCATTGAAGTCGCGGCGCTCGCAGAGCAGTTGCGCAGCACCGAGGATCACCGCCATATGCCCGTCGTGCCCGCAGGCATGCATCTTGCCGTCGATCCGCGACGCATGCTCGCGCTCCGGCACCTGCTCGGTGATGTTCAGCGCGTCCATATCGGCACGCAGGCCGATCACCCCGGTACCCTCCCCCACCTTCAGGCTGGCCACCAGCCCGGTGCCGCCGATTCCGCGATGCACCTCCAGGCCCAGGCCTTCGAGGATCCCGGCGACCCGGGCCGAGGTGTCGACTTCCTCGAAGCCGGTTTCCGGGTGACGGTGGAAGGCGTGGCGCCAGTCTTTCAGGCGCTGTTCGAATGGCGTGCTCATGCTCGCTGTCCCTCGGGGAATGAAGAAGTGGATGGATTCTCGCTCGGGGCTTCACGCCACATCGCGCTCTCTTGCAGGTAGCGGGTGCGATAGCCGCTGCAGACACCGGCGTAGTAGAACGCCAGGGCCAGCAGCGCCACCACCAGCATGTCCCAGCCCGACGGAATCAGGCCGATACCGCCGAAGTCGCTGCTGCCCAGCCAGGACACCAGGGCCATGGCCGGCAGGAAGCCGATCAGCCACAGCGCCGCGTACAGGTCCTTGGCAAAACCCGTCCAGCCGGCCTTGGCCTGGAACCAGAAGAAAATCGGCAAGGCGCCCACCACCAGCAGGATCACCTGCCCGGTCAGCGGCCAGCGCGCCCAGTACAGCACCAGCGAGGCGCAGACGAAGGCGAACGGCGCGATTACCCGCATGCCCTTGATCACCAGCGGCCGCGACACATCGGCAGCGGTGCTGCGCAGGGTCATCAGGCTCACCGGGCCGGTGAGGAAGGAGATGATCACCGCCACCGAAATCACCGCCGCCAACGCACCCCAGCCACGGAAGAAGAACAGGAAGACGAAGGACACTGCCAGGTTCAGCCACATGGCTTCGCGAGGGATGCCGTACAGCGGGTGCAGGCGGCCAAAGATCTTCGGCATGGTGTTGTTGCGTTCCATGGCGTAGATCATCCGCGCCGTGGTGGCGGTGTAGATCGAGCCGGTGCCCGACGGGCTGACAAAGGCATCCAGGTACAGGAGCATGGCCAGCCAGTTGAGGTTCAGGGCCAGGGCCAGTTGCGCCAACGGAGAATCGAAGCTCAGGCTGTGCCAGCCGGCGGCGATGCTCTCGGGGCTGACGGCGCCGATAAAGGCCACTTGCAGCAGTACGTAGATCACCAGGGCGATCAGTACCGAAGTGATCAGCGCAAAGGGAATGCTGCGCCCCGGATCACGTGCCTCGCCGGCCAGGCTGACCGGGCTCTGGAAGCCGTTGAAGCTGAACACGATGCCGCTGGCGGCCACGGCGGTGAACACGGCCGACCAGCCATACGGTGCGAAGCTGGCCTCGCTGCCATCACCGAAGTTGGCGCCGTTGAAGCCGGCCCAGATCAGGGCGACGCCGGTCAAGGCCGGGACCACCAGCTTGAACAGGGTAATCGCGGTGTTGGTGCGTACGAACAGCTTCACGCCCCAGTAGTTGAGGCCGAAATAGACCATGACCAGTGCCGCGCTGGCCCACAGGCCGGGGGTGGTCAGTTCGCCGTTGGCGACCATGGCCCGGGCCCAGGGGTAATCCCAGGAGGCCATGTACTGGATCGAGGCGATGGCTTCGATGGGGATCACCGAGACAATGGAAATCCAGTTGGCCCAGGCCGCCATGAAGCCCACCAGCGAGCCGTGGGAATAGCGCGCATAGCGCACCATGCCGCCGGACTCGGGGAACATCGCGCCCATTTCCGCGTAGGTCAGGGCAATGGCCAGGACCACCACGGCGCCGATCACCCAGGCCAGGATCGCGGCCGGGCCGGCGATGGCCGAAGCGTGCCAGGCGCCGAACAGCCAGCCTGAGCCGATGATGGAACCCAGGCCGGTCAGCATCAGCGACCAGGGTCCGATATTGCGTTTGGTGGTGTGCATCTGAGTCTCCGTTGTTGTTTTTTTAGAGGAGTGCGCTAAAGAGGACCCGCCGCTAACCCTGTGGGAGCTGGCTTGCCAGCGATGAGGCCGGCAAGGGCACCTCTGTTGCCAGATAGGGCCCTATCGCTGGCAAGCCAGCTCCCACAGGGACCGCGCCGGATTCAGGCGCGGGCCAGCCACTCGCGCTGTCGGGCCAGGACCGACTCGGCGGACTCGCCCACCAGCTCGGCATACACACCCGGCGCCGTGGCGCCTTCGGTGCTGATCAGCAGCACGCGGGAATCCTTGTCCAGCCCCAGCTCGGCAGCCTGTTGCGGCGCCTTCGCCAGGCGCTGCAAGGCCGCCAGCCCGGCCACCGCCGACTCGCCGGACGCCAGCGGAATATCCCGCTCGCTGCCGGCAGCCAGGCGCCGCATCGCCAGCAGCGCCTCGTCGTCATGCAGGGTCATGAAGAAGTCGACGCTGTTCTCCAGGAACTTCCACGCCAGCGGCGAGGTTTCCCCGCAGGCCAGCCCCGCCATCACCGAGTCCACCGAGCCGCTGGCATTTGCCGCGCGCCCGGCCAGGGCGCTCTGGTACAGGCAGTCGGCCTGGGCCGGCTCGACCATGACCAAGGTCGGCCGCTGTGCACCGTGCAACTCCCACAGGTAACTGGCGATCCCGGCCGCCAGGCCACCGACCCCACCCTGCAGGAAGACATGGGTAAAGCCCTGGTCATAGGCCTCTACGATCTCCGCCGCGATGGTGCCGTAGCCCTGCATCACGTCCCGGGGAATCTCCTCGTAGCCGTCATAGGAGGTGTCGGACACCACCAGCCAACCATTGCGCAAGGCCAGGGCCGCAGCCTCCTCCACCGACTCGTCGTAGTTGCCGCTGATACGCACGATCTCGGCGTCATAGGCGGCGATCGCCTCTTCCCGTTCGACGCTGACATTGGCGTGCAGCACGATCACGCAGCGGCAGCCAAGGGTCTGTGCCGCAGCCGCCAGGGCGCGGCCGTGGTTGCCGTCGGTGGCGCTGATCACGGTGAAGCCGGCCAGGGCTTCGGCGTACTCGCCAGCGAGCAAGGTGCGGACATTGAAATTGTGCTCGGGGAAGCGCCGCAGGATCAGGCGCACCAGGGCAATCGGCGCGCCCAGGGCCTTGAAGCTGCCCAGTGGCGAGCGCTGCGACTCGTCCTTGACCAGCAACTGGCCCACGCCCAGCTCGGCGGCCAGGTCCGGCAGGCTGTACAGCGGCGTGGCGCCACGATTGAGGCCGGCCCAGTGCGCAAGCCAGTCACGACTCTGGCCGGCCCTGGCGATGCTCATGATCTCGCGCAGGTCTTCGGGGTACGGGATACGGCGGGCGTTGCGGTTGGCTAGCAGCATTGCAGTCTCCATCAGGCAAAGGGGTGCCGTCACCGATGGCGTGGGGCATCGGCGTTGGCGTTTGCAAAGGGGTCAGGCGAGTCGGCGGGCGACCACGTCCAGCAGGACTTCGGCGCCCATCACCAACTGCGCGTCATCGGTGTGCTCGCGAGGGTTGTGGCTGATGCCGCCACGGCTGGGCACGAAGATCATCGCCGCCGGGGCGATACGGGCGATCATCTGCGCGTCGTGGCCGGCACCGGAGGTCATGCGCCGGTGGCTCAGGCCCAGGCGCACGGCGCTGGCTTCGATCTGGTCGGCCAGGGTGGCGTCGAAGATCACCGGTTCGAAACGCACCAGGCGCTCGCTGGAAATCTTCACGCCCTCCTCTGCGGCGATCCGCTCGAGGAAAGCGGCAAAGCGTTGTTCGGCCTGTTGCAGGCGGGCTTCGTCAGGGTCACGTAGATCGACGGTGAACACCGCCCTGCGCGGAATCACGTTGATCACATTGGGTTCGAAGGCGATGCAGCCGGTGGTGGCCAGGGTGCTGCCGGCGTCGCGAGCGATGGCGCGCGCCTCGGCTACCGCGGCACAGGCTACGTAGCCGGCGTCATGGCGCAGTCGGGTCGGCGTGGTACCGGCATGATTGGCATTGCCCTGCACCGTCACCTGCTGCCAGGAAATGCCCTGGAGGTTTTCCACCACGCCGATCTGGATGCCCTCGGCCTCGAGGATCGGGCCCTGCTCGATATGCAACTCGAGGTATTCATGCGGCACGATGGCGCCGGGTTGCAGGTCGCCGGCGTAGCCGATGCGGGCCAGCTCGTCGCCCAGGCGGGTGCCGTCGGTGCCAAGGGTATCCAGCGCCACCTGCACCTCCAGGCCGCCGGCATACACCAAGGAGCCCATCATGTCCGGCTGATAGCGCACGCCCTCCTCGTTGGTGAAGGCACCGACGGTGATCGGCCGCGACGGCAGCACGCCGGCGTCACGGTAGGCGCGGATCACCGCGAGCCCGGCGAGCACGCCGTAGCAGCCATCGAGGGCGCCGGCATTGGTCACGGTGTCGATATGCGAGCCCATCATCAGTGGCGCCAGCGCCTCGCCGGAGGCAGCCGGCAAGGTGCCAAAGATATTGCCGATGCGGTCGATGCGCACCTCCAGGTCCAGCGCCTTCATCCAGGCCACCACCTGGTCGCGCCCGGCCTTTTCGGCATCGGTCAGGGCGATGCGGGTGCGGCCGCCCTGCACCGGGTCGGCGCCCAGTTCGCCAAGGATGCGGATCTGCTCCAGCAGCAGCGCGCCGTCGAGTTGAAGGTTCATCCAGGTACTCCAAGGGGTGTTCGTCGATGAGGGAAATGCTATTTCAATGCGATGGAGTTATTTCTTGATTTTCGCCCCGGAAATGAATTTTTATTCCGAATTCGCCTTCACTCAGGAAATCCACTGTCATGAGTCTGGATCCGTTCGACCTCGCCCTGCTCGACGCTGTGCAGCAGGACGCCACCACCTCGCAGCAGGACCTCGGCGCCCGGGTCAATCTCTCCCCCGCGGCGGTCAATCGTCGTCTGAAGAAGCTCAATGCCGAGGGCGTGGTGCGCAAGACGGTGTCGTTGGTGGACCCGGTGGCGGTCGGCTACGGCCTGACGGTGATCACCGAAGTGGAAGTCGAGAACGAACGCCTCGACCTGCTCGACGCCATGAAACGCACCTTCCTCGCCTGCCCGCAGGTGCAGCAGTGCTACTACGTGGCCGGGGAATGCGACTTCGTGCTGATCATGGCGGTGCGCAACATGGAGCAGTACACCGAGCTGACGCGGACGCTGTTCTTCGAAAGCAACAACGTCAAGCGCTTCAAGACTTTGGTGTCGATGAGCAATGTGAAGGTCGGGCTGGATGTACCGGTCACCTAGAGGAAGTGCGGCAGGGACTGGGCGATCAGCAGGATGCCGGCCAGTCCCAACAGCCCCAGGACCACGCGACGGAACCCGACATCACTGAAATGCCGGTACAGGCGCACGCCAAGCAGGGTCGGCAGCAGCACGCTGAGAATCACCACGGGGAACAGGCCCAGCGCCTCGGTGGTAATGGTCCCGGCCACCACGTAGGTCATCATCGTCAGCAGTTGCATGGCCAGGTTGAAGCCCTGGATCACCGAGCGCTGGGTATCCCGGTCCCAGCCCTTGAGCACCGCCCACAATGCCGTTGCCGGGCCGGTCAGGCCGCCGAGACCGCCCATGACTCCACCAACCACGCCTACTGCAGCATCCGCCCCGGCACCGCCGATGCGGATTCGCGGCAGGCTGGAAGAGAACAGCATCAGCGGGCACCACAGGGCCAGGACGATGCCCACCAGCAGGCGGAACAGCAGCGGGTCGATCTGGTGCAGCAGGAGGACGCCCACGGGCACGCCGATCAGGCCGCCGATCACCATGGGCAGCAGGTGCTCGCGTTTCAGGCCGCGGCGCAGGGTGCGGGCAGCGAGCAACTGGCCGGTGAGCGAGCCGCAGACCACCAGCGGCCCGGTCAATCCCGGCGGTACGGCCCAGGCCCACACGGCCATGGCCACCAGGCCGAAGTTGGAGCCGGACAGGCCCTGGACGAAGCCGGCGAGGATGGCGCCGAAGATGATGATGAGCCAGAGGGAGTCCATGGGTGCCCGAAGGTGCAAAAGGGCTGGAGGATAGGCTGTTGGGGGTGGTTGATAAAGGTCCAATCGGGGCCTGTGTGGGGGGGCCAAATCGTGCCCGGCTTTCGGGCCTCATCGCTGGCAGGCCAGCACCCACAGGGTCAGCACCACCCTTGAGAGCCCTGCAATACCTGTGGGAGCTGGCTTGCCAGCGATTGCTGTGGTGAATTCACCACAGCAACCCAAGTCAGGCCTTATCTAGACGCCCTGCGGCATCTCTCCCCGCGCCAGCCGGGCATTGATGTCCTCGATCACCGCCGGCAACCCGGCAATGGTGTCGATCAGGTAGTGCGGCCGCGAGCCTTCGAACATCCGCCCGATCCGCGCCCGCTGCGCTTCCAGTTGGTCAGCCGGCAGGTTCTGGTACTGCTCCCAGGTGAGCCCCAGCGCATTCCCCGAACAGGTCAGCGCCACCGTCCACATCCCGGCACTGCGCCCTTCGAGGATCCCCGGCCAGGTGTCGTCGACCTTGACGCAGGCGGCTACGTCATCGATGCCCAGGGCGATCACGTTGGCCAGGGACTGCGCCGGATACGGTCGGCCATTGGGCACTTCGTCGGTGGCCACCACATGATCCGGGCTGTAGCCGTTGGCCGCAGCCAGCTCCACGACCTTGGCCATGACCACCTTGGGGTAGCCGGAACAGGTACCGATCTTCAGGCCCTTGCCGCGCAGTTCGGCAATCGCCTCCAGCGCACCGGGGATCAGCGCCGAGTGCAGGCCGATCTTGTCGATCTGCAGCGGCATGAAGCGCTCGTAGATGGCCGTGACATCCTCGTCGCTCGGCGTACGGCCGAAGCGTGCCCGATAACGCTCGGCGATCGCCGGCTGGTCGCACAGGGTGCGGATATGGTCCCACTTGCCCATGCCCATGGGACCGCGGGCTTCTTCCAGGGACACCTCGACACCGAACTCGGCAAAGGCCTCGACGAAGATCTGGGTCGGGGCAAAGGAGCCGAAGTCGACGACGGTGCCGGCCCAGTCGAGGATCGCGGCTTGCAGGCGTTTGGGTTGCTGGTAGTTCATGCTGGATCTCCAGTGACAGTCAGGGAACGAATGAGGTTCAGGCCGGCGCGTCGAACAACTCGGCGATCATCGCGCGGTTGCGCCGCAGCGCCAGGCAACACAGGTGGTAATCGATATGGAACGGGTGATCGACGAAGGTGATTGGTCGCGTCCCCGGGGTTTCTGCGTATTCCACGGCAGAGACGAAACCGATGCCGATCCCCCGGGCGATTGCATGGACGATGGCTTCGCGGCTGTTGAGTTGCATGGCGCAGTCGAGCTCGATCCCGGCATGCCGGCAGGTTTCCTCGACCAGTTGTCGGGTGCGAGAAGACGGCTCGCGCAAGACCAGGCGCTCGCCGCGCAGTTGCTCGATATGCACCTGCTCCTGCTGCGCCCAGGGATGGTCGTCGCGGACCACGGCGATGATCGGATAGCGCCGGTACAATCGGGTATGCAGGCGCTGGTCGAACTCAGACAACGCGAGGATCGCCAGGTCGATATCGAAGCTGTACAGCCGCTCCAGGGTCTCGTGCTCCGGGGAGAACGAGGTTTCCAGCTTGATGTCCGGGTACTGCTGCATCAGTTCGTAGGTGAGGTTCATGGCGATCGGCGGCGACACCGCACCGATGCGCAGCAGCCCGGCCTTGCGCTCGCGGAAGCTGTGCAGCAACTGGATGGCTTCGTCTTCCTGGCCGAACAGGCCCTGGGTAATGCCATGCAACTGCCGCCCCGCCGCACTCAACTCGATAAAGCGCCCGCGGCGGTGGAACAGCTCGACGGCGAACATCTGCTCCAGTGCAGCAACCTGCTCGCTGACGGTCGGCTGGCCGACGCTGAGGTATTCGGCAGCCTGGGTGAAACTGCCGGTGCAGGCCACGGCGTGAAACGAGCGCAGCCATTTGTGGTACTGGTACATGGGTTGGCCTTTTCCAGGGTCGGGACGGATCAACGGCGCACGAACAGCGCCACCACGGCACTGCCAACGCAGGCACTGGCCACCACGATGAAAATCAGCGAGGTATTGCCGGTGCTGTCCAGCAGGCTGCCGATCAAGGGCTCACAGAGCCCGGCGAACAGGTACGAAGAGAAGTTCATCACCCCGGTCGCAGTCCCGGCGCGGCGGGCGCCGACCAGGTCGGGACACAGCGCCCAGAAGCTCGAGGCCGGGCCGTAGACGAAGAAGCCGCAGAGGAACAAGGCCGCCAGGCCGATGCCGCTATGGGCCGGCAGGCTCCACATCCACAGGCTGGTGGCAGCACCGAGGACCATGTAGAGCATGATCGCCAGGTAGCGTTTGGAGCCGAACAACCTGTCCGAGATCCAGCCATTGCTCAGCGCACCCACCGCCATGCCCACCGGCAGGGCCACGGTGATCCACTTCGGATCGATCCAGCCATCGCCATGCTTCCAGTCGGCGCCGAGGAAGTGCACCGGAACCCAGACGATCAGGCCGTAGCGCGCCGCGTTCTGGAAGCCCAGGGACACGGCGGCGATCAGCAGGCGTACGTTCTTGAGCACCGCCTTGTAGCGTTGCGCGGCAGTTTCCTGTGCATCGCTGGCGACTTCATGGCCCTTGTCGTCGGCGTTGGCCACACCGGTGTCGGCCAAGGGCTCGAAGCCGAGGTCCTGCGGGCGGTCACGGGCAATCAAGTAGAACAGGATGCCGCCGGCCAGCATCAGCAAGACCGGCAAGCGGAAGATCCAGCGCCACTCCAGGTGCAGGACTTCCAGCACCACCATCGAGGTGACATAGGACAGGATCGACGCGCAGCCGGCGGCGAACACATAGAAGCCATAGACCTTGCCGCGCTCGGACACGCCCCACCAGTTCGACAGCAGCCGGCTGCCCGGCGCCCAGCCCAGGGCCTGGAGGTAGCCGTTCAGGGCCCAGGGCAGGATCAGGCTGATGAAGCCGGTGGCGAAGCTGGTGAGCCAGTTGGCCGCGCAGGACAGCACCGCGCCGAGGCTCATGATGCGCCGACCACCGTAGCTGTCGGCGAGACTGCCATTGATCGCCTGGCCGATGGCGTAGGCCCAGAGCATGGCGGCGGAGATCCAGCCGAGGGTTTCCTTGCTCAGGCCGAACTCGGCCTGGATCCCGGGGATGGCGAAACCGAAGGTCTGTCGGCCGGTATAGAAGAACAGGTAGCAGAACATTGCGGCCAGGAGCATGCGCCACTGGGCCAGGCGAAAGGACGAATGGGCAGGCACGGCAGGAGCAGACAGGGATTGCGCACGGTTCATGAGGCTTTTTCCTTGTTGTTATGCGCCCGCGGCGTCGCCGCCGCAAGCTGGCATTCTCGTGGGTGCGACAAAAACAGCAAAAAAGGCGTGTCAGGCGGCCTGCGAACCGATGAAGTTCTTGCCCCGGGCGCCCTGCAGGGCATGGCGGATCATGGCCTGGGCCTGCTCTTCGCTCACCCCGTAGTCGGCGAACTCGGTCTTGACCCCGAGGCTGTGCAGGAAGTCGCGCAGGCGGGCCTGGGCCTGGTCGAGGTCGGCGCCGAACACCCGTTGCAGGGTCTGGTCGCGCGCCGCATCGCGCCCCCAGGCCAGGCCTAGGACCCGGGGCAAGGTGAAGGAACAGGCGATGCCGTGGGGCAAGCCGTGGCGCAGGGTCATCTCGTAGGAAATGGAATGGGCCAGCGCGGTCTTGGTGTTGGAAAAAGCCATCCCGGCCTTCAGCGCAGCCAGGGCCATGCGCGCGCGCAGATCAGGGTTCTCCAGGTCGCCGCGCAGGCGCGGCAGGCAGTCGAGGATGTCCTCGATGGCCGAGATGGCAAAGGTGTCGGAAAGCGGGTTGGCGTTGACGTTCCAGATCGCTTCCAGGGCATGGGACAGCGCATCGAGGCCGGTGGACACGGTGACCCCTGCCGGCACCGTGAGCATCAGCTCGGGGTCGATCAGCGCCACCCGCGGCCAGGTGCAGTCCAGATGCAGGGAGTATTTTTTCTGGGCCCCTGCGTCCCATAGGGTTGCCCAGGGCGTGACCTCGCTGCCGGTGCCGGCGGTGGTCGGCGCGGCGATCAGGGTCTTGCAGCGTGGCGGGGTGAAGGGCTTGCCGGCGGCCAGCAGGCCGAGCAGTTCGTCGAAGCGCCCGGACGCGGTACCGACCATCAGCGCCTTGGCGGTGTCGATGGCACTGCCGCCACCGACCGCCAGCACCGTTTCGCAGTCGGCGGCTTCGCGCCAGAAAGTTTCATAGGTCGCGCGCAGATGAGCCACGTCGGGGTTGGGCTGGACATCCTCGACGACATGCACCAGGCGCTCTCCCAGCAGCGCTTCGATCCGCGCCAGCAGGCCGAGGGCACGGGCTTCGGGGAAGATCACCAGGGCCACGGTCTGGCCCTCGGTCAGTTCGACGATGCGGTTCAGGCTGCCGGCGCCGAAATGACTGGCGACCGGGTTGTGGAAGTAGGCAGGCATGGTGTCTCCGTTCTTGTTGTGGGTGCGTGGGCACATCTTCGGTGCCCAGCGGGACCCACTCCAATCGATTGATCCTGGGTAAGCATCGGCCTGGCCGATAGCGGGCGCCGGCTCAGTGCCGGCCGTTGTCCTGGATGGCCTGGCGCAGGCGGCTGGACAGCAGGTCGGCGGCGATCACCATGAGCGTGATGACGATGATGCAGGTGGCGGTTTCCTGATACTTGAACAGCTTCAGGCTGCTGACCAGTTCGAAGCCCAGGCCGCCGGCGCCGACCATGCCCAGCACCGTGGCCGAACGCAGGTTGACCTCGAAGCGATACAGGACCACGGCGATCCAGGCGGTGATCACCTGGGGCAGCACGCCGAAGACGATGACCTGCAATGGCCGCGCTCCGGTGGCACGCAGGGCTTCCAGCGGCCCCTGGTCGATTTCCTCGATACTTTCGGCGAAGAATTTTCCGAGCATGCCCACACCATGCACCGCCAGGGCCAGCACACCGGGGAACGGCCCCAGGCCGACAGCCGACACGAAGACCAGGGCGAGGATCAGTTCGTTGATGCTGCGAATCACGTTCAGGCACTGGCGGGTGCCTTGGTACAGCCAGCGATTGCCATGCAGGTTGCGCGCAGCCAGGAACGCCAGGGGCACGGCGCAAATGATCGCCAGCAAGGTGCCCCAGATCGCGATCTGCACGGTTTCCAGGGCCGGCGCCAGCAGGCGCGGCAGGATCTCCGGATCCGGCGGCAGCGAACGGCTGATGAAATCGCCGATCTGCGGCATGCCTGCCGCCAGTTCGCCCCAACTGAGCTGGGCACCGTCGGCGCTCCAGTGCAGCAGGACCAGCAGCGCCAGCACAAGGCCCGTGCCGAGTGACCAGCCACGCAGGCTGTGCGGTGTCTTGACCATCCAGCGGTAATCGCGGGTCGTCATTTCAACCTCCCAGGCCATTGGCATAGTGCAGGGTGGCCGGGACGGCGAGGCGGTTCGAGGCGCCCTCCTCCGTCGTCGGGTAGATACGTTGCAAGGCTGCGTCATCGAGCCCACCGGCATCACCGTCATAGACGAGCCGGCCGTGGGCCAGGCCAACGATGCGGTCGCCGAACTCCCGTGCGAAATCCACCTGGTGCAGGTTGCACAGCACGGTGATGCCCAGTTCGCGGCTGGCGTCGCGCAGGTACTGCATGACCAGGCGCGCGGTCTTCGGGTCGAGGCTCGCTACCGGTTCGTCGGCGAGGATCACCCGTGGTTGCTGGGCCAGGGCCCGGGCAATGCCGACCCGCTGCATCTGCCCGCCGGACAGGGCGTCGGTGCGGGCCGCGGCCTTATGTTCCAGTTCGACCCGGGCCAGGCATTGCCGGGCCAGATCGACATCGGCGCGCCGGAACAACTGCAGCGACGACGCCAGGGTGGAAACGGCGCCGAGGCGCCCGGTCAGCACGTTCTTCAGCACCGACAGGCGCGGCACCACATTGTGATGCTGGAAAATCATCGCCACCTGGCGGCGCAGGGCGCGCTCGTCGCGAGCCCGCATCGCGTCGATGCCGGCCACCTGCAACTCACCGCCGTCGGCCCGGGCCAGACGGTTCATGCAGCGCAACAAGGTCGATTTGCCGGCGCCGGACTGGCCCAGTACCACAACGAACTGGCCGGCACCGATATCCAGGTCGATGCCGCGCAGCACCGGATTGTCGCCGTACTGCTTGGTGAGCTGGCGGACGCGGATCATTTCATTTTCCCCAGGTCGAGATCAAGCACCGTGGCGGTGTCGCGGACCACGTCGTAGGCCGCGTCGGTAGTGGGTTGGAAGCCGTTGAGCATGCCCTGGTCGCCCCAGGGCACGTCCTTGACGTTGGCCAGGGCGGCGGCGAGTTTCTGCTTCAGCGCAGGGTCCAGGTCCTTGCGCCAGACCATGGGCGACTCGGGGATGTCCGGGGAGGTCCAGATCACCTTCAGCTCGCCCTGCTTCACCGAGCCCTGGGCCAGGGCAGTGGCAAGGATGCGGTCGGCCACGGCTGCGGCGTCCACCTTGCGGTTGGCCACGGCGAGAATGCTGGCGTCATGGGAGCCGGAGAAGATCATCCGTGAGAAGGTCGTCTCCGGTGTGTACCCCGCCTGCTCCAGGCCGGCCTTGGGGAACAGGTGGCCGGAGGCCGAGCTGGGGTCGACGAAAGCGAAGGTATGGCCCTTGAGGTCGGCCAGGCTTTTTATCGGGCTATCGGCGCGGCTGATGATCAGGCTGTGGTACGCGCTTTTGCCGGTCTTGCGGGTCACCGCCACGGCGAAGGCTTCGGCGCCGGCGACCTGGTTCGCCAATACGTAGGAGAACGGGCCGAGGTAGGCGACATCGAGCTTCCTGGAGCGCAGCGCCTCGATCACCCCGTTGTAGTCGGTGGCGACGAAGGGCTTGACCGGCATGCCCAGTTGCGCCTGCAACTGGTCGAGTACCTGCTGGCTGCTCTCGATCATCGACTGGGCGTCTTCGGAAGGAATCAGGCCGATGCGCAGCGCCTCCTCGGCGTGGATGGAAAGGCTGGTGAACAACGGCAGGGAAAGGCTGGCGGCACACAGCAACTGGCGAAGGCGATTCATGGGCGGTTCCGGGTCGTGGTGGAGATGGGCCCATCCTCGCCTTGTAATGTGACGGTCATGCCATCGATTCAATATGGCTTTTCTCTAAAAAGTATTGAAAGGATCAATATGTCCAACAGCAAGCTGCGCGCCTTTCTCGCTGTGGCCCGGCATGGCAGCTTCAGCGCCGGGGCCCGGGCCCTGGGGCTGAGCCAGCCGACCATTACCACCCAGGTGCAGGCCTTGGAGCGCTCGCACAATCTGGAGCTGTTCCATCGGCGTGGACGACGGGCGGAATTGTCCACGGTGGGTCGGCAGCTGTTGCCGATTGCCCAGCAGTTGCTGGCCCTTGAGGCCGAGGCCGAGGGACTGCTGAAGGACTCTGGCAGCCTGGTGCGCGGGCAGTTGCGCCTGGGCGCGGTGGGGCCGTTCCATGTGATCGAGATGGTAGATGCCTACCAGCGCGAGTATCCGCAGATCGAGCTGTCGATCCGGGTCGGCAATTCGGCCTCGGTGCTGGCCGACCTGGAGAACTATGTGATCGATGTCGGTGTGCTGGCCGGCCTGCATGAGGATCCGGCCTTTCACGCCACGTTGTACGCCCGGCATCCGGTGATCGTCTTCGCTCACCACCAGCATCCGCTGGCCAGGCGCGACAGCGTACGGCTGGAGGAACTCCAGGGACAGCCCATGCTGCGCCGGGAACAGGGCTCGACCACCCGCCTGAACTTCGAAAAGGCCCTGGCCGAGCGCGAGGTGACACCGCGCATGCTGATGGAAATCGGCAGCCGGGAAGCCCTGCGCGAGGCGGTGGTGCGCGGGATCGGGCTGGGGGTGGTGTCGGAGGCGGAGTTCATTCCGGGGCCGCAGTTGAAGGCGATCAGGATCGAGGGGGATCCGGTGTTTACCGAGACCTACCTGTATTGCCTGGCGGAACGGCGGACGAGCCAGGTGGTGGAGACATTTCTGCGGTGTGCGGATCAGGCTCGGCTGAGGAGATGATGGTGTCAGTCCGGGCCCTATCGCTGGCAAGCCAGCTCCCACAGGGTCCGAGTCGCTGCAAAACCCTGTGGGAGCTGGCTTGCCAGCGATAGGGCCCTGACTGACAACAGCAAATCCGGCTAGGCTGCCCTTCTCGAAATCCCCGAACCTGTGCCCATCGCAAGCCACACCACCCGGTACCCACATGATGTCCACCTCCTACACCGCCCGCTTCAGCGCCGTCCTCGCCTACATCGATGCCAACCTCGAAGGCGATCTGTCCGTGAAGGCCCTGAGCCAGGTGGCGCACTTCTCGACCTACCACTTCCATCGCCAGTTCAGCGCTTTCGTCGGCGTGCCGGTTGCCCGCTATGTGCAACTGATGCGCCTGCGCCGCGCGGCCCGGCGCCTGGCAGGTCAGGCGGAGTATTCGGTGCTGGAAGCGGCGCTGGACGCCGGGTTCGACAGCCCGGAGGCCTTCAGCCGGGCCTTCCGCCGGGATTTCGGGACCAGCCCCAGCGCCTTTCGCCAGAACCCGGAATGGCAGGTGTGGAATGCGGTGTTCGCCATCCCCCACTTTTCGAGGAACATCAGCATGCAAGTGAAGATCGTAGAGTTTGCCGAAGTCCGCGTCGCCGCCCTGGAACACCTGGGCCCGCCCGGCCTGGTCCAGGACACCGTGCGCCGCTTCATCGACTGGCGGATGCACAGCGGCCAGTCGCCGGTGGCATCGAGCCGCACCTTCGGTATCCCCTTCAACAACCCGGATACCACGCCGCCCGAGGAATTCCGCTTCGCCGTCTGTGGCGAGATCGATGAAGCGGTCAGGCCCAACGACACAGGCGTCGGCGAGTTGCGTATCGCCGGTGGCCGCTACGCAGTGGTCCGCCATCACGGCTCGCCGGACCATATCGGCGAAACCATCTACCCGGTCTACCGTGACTGGTTGCCGGCAAGCGGCGAGGAACTGCGCGACCAGCCGCTGTTCTTCCACTACCTCAGCGTGTTCCCGCAGACCCCGCTGGAGCAGTGGCAGACGGATATCTACGTGCCCTTGCAGTAGCGCCGTCAACTGGCGGTCTTGAACCTGGTCCAGGCACGCATCCGTGCACGCATGTCCGACTGCGGGATGTCCTTGCCGGGAATCAGGCGGGCAAAGGCGCTTTCATCAGGGTAGATATCCGGGTTGTCGCGCATCTTCGGATCGACCTGCGCCCGCGCCTTGACGCTGGACGTCGGGTAACCGGTGAACGTGCTGATCGCCGCCATGTTCTGCGGGCGCATGACGAAGTTGATGAAGGCGTAGGCGTACTCCGGATGCCGGGCGTCCACCGGGATCGCCATGTTGTCCATCCATACCGTGGTGCCCTCGCGGGGGATGCGGTACTGGAAGCTGGCCGGCTTGCCGGCGGCGTCGGCGGCGCGCTGGGCTTGGGTCATGTCGCCGCTGTAGCCGAGGGACAGGCACAGATTGCCGTTGACCAGGTCGGTGACCGGCTGCGACTGGAACTTGCGGATATAGGGACGCACCTTCATCAGCAGCTCGCTGGCGGCGGCCAGGTCTTCCGGCCTGGCGCTGCGCGGCTCGCGGCCGAGGTAGTTGAGCACCACCGCCAGCACCTCGTCCGGCGAATCGATCACCGAGATCCCGCAGTCGGCGAATTTGGCCGCGTACTCTGGCTTGAACAGCAGGTCGAGGCTGTTGACCGGGGCGTCGGGCATGCGCTTGCGGATCATCTCGTCATTCCAGGTCAGGCCGATGCTGCCCCAGGTATAGGGCACCGTGGCCGCCGCCGAGTGCGGGTAGTGCTCGCGCAACCGGCGCAGGCCCGGCTCGATATCCGCCAGCGCCTCGATCTTCGCCGGGTCGAGCTTTTGCAGGCTGCCGGCACGCATCAGGCGCTCGGCCACGGTGTCGCCCGGGAAGATCAGGTCATAGCCGCTGCCGGAGGTCATCAGCTTGGCCTCCAGCACCTCGCTGCTGTCCATCACGTCGTAGATCACCTTGATCCCGGTTTCGGCAGTGAAACGCGCCAGGGTGTCCTCGGCGAAATAATCGGACCAGTTGTACAGGCGCAGCAGCTTGTCCTGGTCGTCGGCCTGGACCGTACCAAGGCACAGGGACAGGCCGATCACACTAAGCAGACGTTTCATCTCACACCTCCCGGGCAGGACGCCAGACGCTGGTCGAACCACCGTCGAGGCTGAGCAGGGTGCCGTACATTTCCGGCCGGCGGTCGCGGAAGATGCCCCAGGTCAGGCGCTCTTCGCGCATGGCCGCGAGGTCCAGGGTGCGCATCAGCACGCCGGGCGTTTCGCGGTCGGCCTCGGCCAGCAGCTTGCCCTTGTGGTCGCTGATGAAGGACGAGCCGTAGAAATCCATGTGCAACCCGGGATCACCGGTCGCCACCTCGCGACCGATGCGGTTGGCGGCCACCACCGGCAGCAGGTTGGCCGCGGCATGCCCGCGCATGGTCATCTGCCAGTGATCGCGGGAGTCGAAGGCGGCAGCACCCGGTTCGGAACCGATCGCCGTGGGGAACAGCAGCACCTCGGCGCCCATCAGCGCCAGGCTGCGCGCGGTTTCCGGGAACCACTGGTCCCAGCAGATGCCGATGCCAAGGCGGCCGAAGGCGGTGTCCCAGACGCGGAAGCCGGTATCGCCGGGGCTGAAGTATTCCTTCTCCTGGTAGCCGACGGCGTTGGGGATATGGGTCTTGCGGTAGACGCCGAGCAGGCGGCCATCGGCGTCGGCCACGCTAAGGGAATTGAAGAAGGCATTGCCGGCTTTCTCGTACCAGCTCAGCGGCAGCACCACGCCCAGTTCCCGGGCCAGCGCGGCGAAACGCTGGAGCACCCGACTGTGGGCATATTCCTCGGCCAGGGCGAGATGCTTGTGGTCCTGCTCGATGCAGAAATACGGAGTAGCGAACAGCTCCTGCAAGAGGATTACCTGGGCGCCCTGGGCGGCGGCATCGCGTACCAGTTGTTCGGCACGGTCGAGGTTGTCGTTCAGGTCCCAGGTGCATGGCATCTGGGTGGTGGCAATAGTGAGAAAGGTCATGCTGCTTCCCTCTTCAATGGCCAGGCCGGCTGTTGCTGGGTGATGCAGTGCACGCCACCGCCGCCATGGGCCAGATGCTCGATGCGCACCGGCACTACTTCACGATCGGGGAAGGCCCCGGCCAGCACTCGCGCCGCGTCACGATCGGCCTCGATGCCGTAGGCCGGCATGATGATCGCGCCGTTGGCGATGTAGAAATTGGTGTACGAGGCGCAGAACACCTCGGCCTCCGGGTCCACGGCAGCGCTGGCTTCGTACAGGTCGATCAGCTCGAAGCTGCGCCCTTGGGCATCCCGTGTCAGGGACAGGGCACGACGGTTTTCCCGCACCACTTCGGCGTACACCGAATCGCGGTCATGGGTCGCATCCACCAGCAGCACGCCAGGGCGGGCGAAGGCGCAGACGCCATCGACATGGCCGTCGGTCATATCGCCGGTGACGTACTTCGGGTCACCCGGCAGCCAGATCGTCTTCTTCACGCCAAGCAGGCGGGCGAAGAGTTCCTCGGCGTCGGCCTTGTCCAGCCCCGGGTTGCGATTGGGGTTGAGCAGCACCGACTCGGTAGTGACCAGGGTGCCTTCGCCATCGACATGGATGGCCCCGCCTTCGTTGGCCAGCCAGGTGCCAAAGCAGTCCAGGCCCATGCCGTTGAGCACACGCCGGGCCAGGCCTTCGTCCATGCCATGGGCCGACTTGCCGCCCCAGGCATTGAAGCGCCAGCTGACGCCGGCCAGGCCGTGCTGCGGGTGGCAAATGAAGGTTGGCCCGGAATCGCGGCACCAGCTGTCGTCCACCGGCTGCTCGATCAACTCGACATTCGCCCCGCACAACCCGGCGGCGCGGGCCCGGGCGCCGAGGGCGACCACCAGTTTCACCGGCTCGAAGCGGGCGATGGCATTGGCGACCCGGGCGAAGTCTTCCTGCACCTGCTCCAGGCGCACGCTCCAGGTGCTCTCCCACAAGGCCCGGTTATGCGGCCAGACCATCCAGGTCGCGGCATGGGGCGCCCACTCCGCGGGCATCATCCAACCAGTGCTTCGATCGCCGTTGCACATCATGCTCAATCCACCTTCAGTTAAGTATTTTTTATGACTTAAATCCGCTGTTGCGGAATGAATGTCATGCTATGGCGCAGACTGAGCAGCAACAAACGATGGATTTAGCCGACAACTGATTAGCAGGACTTATCAATCATGCTCAAACACTGGCCACCCCTGAACGCCCTGCGCGGCTTCGAAGCCGCCGCGCGCCTGGGCAGCTTTCACCAGGCGGCGGAGGAACTGCACCTGACCCAATCGGCCATCAGCCAGCAGATCCGCAGCCTGGAAACCTTTCTCGAGCAGCCGCTGTTCCACCGCAGCGGGCGCAGCGTCAGCCTCACCGATGCCGGGCACGACCTGCACAGCACCACCCAGGCCATGCTGCAACAGTTGTCGGTGGGGATTCGCCGCCTCGACCAATACCGCAAGCCCAACCAACTGGTGGTCAACACCACCCCGGCGTTCGCCCGGCACTGGCTGCTGCCGCGCCTGGGGGATTTCCATCGGCTGCATCCGCAGGTGGACCTGTGGCTGTTCACCACCTACGAAACACCGGACATGTCCAGCCAGACGGTGGACCTGTGCCTGCGGGACGACCTGGAGCAGCAGGCCGGATGCAGCTATGAAGTCCTGCTGGAAGATCGGCTCTACCCGGCCTGCCACCCCGGGCTGATCGACCAACCGGCAGCACGGCGCACCACCCTGCACGGCGAACGGGAGATGGACTGGAGTCGCTGGTCGGTGCAGGGCGGCGAGGATGTCGGGCAGCGCACCCACGGGCTGAATTTTTCCGATCCGGGCTTGTTGCTGGATGCAGCGTGCGAGGGGCATGGGGTGGCGCTGGTCAGCCAGCTGCTGGCCGCGCGGGCGCTGGAGAAAGGCTTGCTGCAACCGCTGAGCGAGCAGCGGGTAGCGGGTGTCAGTTGGGTTTGCCTGGTGCATCAGGACAGTGAGAAGAGTCCGTTGACCCGGTCGTTCATGGGGTGGTTGCGGGCTTGCCTTTAGAAAGGCTGTGCGATCAGCAGGATTGCCGTGCCATGGGCAGCGATTGCCAGAATCACACCATAGCGCAGCCTGATCAAGGCGCAGGCCACACCCTACAGCAGCGTGAACACCAACACCGGCCAGCCCGCCTGGGTGACGGTGAACGCGAGAAACACATGACAGGCGGCAAAGGCCAGCGCACTGCCCAGCGCGGCCCGCAGCGGCGAGGCATGCTGTTCCAAATAGCCCTGCAATACCCCGCGGAACAGCACTTCTTCAAGTGCATTGCCGCCATAGGCAAGCAGCAGCAAGCCACCGAACCAGAGGTTGAAACCGCTGAACCCGCCGCCCTGATACAGGCGCAACGGAAGACCGATGGCACAACCAGCCAACAGCCCGAGGGCCAGCCCCGTGGCGAGATGGCCCTTGCGCCAGACGACCAATGCCAGTAGCTCCGGCGCCAGTTGCTGCAAGACCGCGATCAGTCCCAACGACATCAGCCCCAGCGCAGCGAGCACCAGCGGATTGTCGATGAAGCCGATGCGCACCTGGCCGTCCAGCGCCCACAGACCGGTGGGCGTCATGGCATCGCGCAGGAGGATGAAGGTCAGCAGCAGGATGGCGATGCGCAGGCCGGCCTGGGCTTTCGGGGTGAGCGCGAACCACAGCAGGCATAGGATCAGGCCGGGGGTGATGTGCACGAGGTAAGTGGCAAGGTGGGCGAGTCCGTCCTGGAGCATTGCAGGTGTCCGTCTGCGACTGGGGGGTCAGCAGTCTATCCGATGATGTGTTGTGGGTCTTCAGGGCCCCATCGTTGGCACTCGGGCCTTGTAGCTGGTCACCATCCCAAGGCTCACCAATTTTCTCAAGAGCGGCTCGGAACCTGTGGGAGCTGGCTTGCCAGCGATGAGGCCCTGAAAATCACCAGAACATCATGAAGCCAGCGCCAACCCCGCCAGATACCCGAACACCATCCCAGGCCCCAGGGTGATCCCGCCACTGGGGTAATAACCGCCCATGATGCTGTTCATGTCGTTGCCCACCGCGTGCAGTCCCGGAATCACTTGCCCGTTCCGGTCCAGCACCCGCGCCGCCGCATCGGTCTTCAGCCCGGCGAAGGTGCCGAGGCTGCCCGCCACCAGCCTTACCGCATACAGGCGCCCGTGCAATGGCCGTAACGACGGATTCGGACTGTTCGAGGGATCTCCCGAGGCCCGGTTGTACGCCGACTGCCCTCGCCCGAAATCCGGGTCGTTGCCCAGCCGCGCATGCTGGTTGAAACGCTCTAGGGTTGCCTGCAACTGCAGCGGGTCCAGCCCGCAGCGCGCGGCCAGCTCCCGTGCATCCCGCCCCTCGCGCAGGTAGCCGCAACGCCGGTAATACCCCAGCGGGAACGGCCATGGCTTGGCCCAGCCGATGCCGAAGCGGCGCTGCGCCTGGTGGTCGCAGATCATCCAGGCCTCGGGTTCCTGCCCTGGCGGCGTGCGCGCGAACAAGTGGTTCATGAAGTCGTGATAACAGTCGGCCTCGTTGGTGAATCGCCGGGCATCCGCGCCCACCGCGATGAAGCCCGGTTTGCCGCGATCCACCAGGTGAGGAAATCGCCCTGGCGGCCCGTTGCGCCGAGGTACCAGCGAAACCGGTGCCCAGGCCGCGTCGTGGGCAAGATCGTCACCAACCAGGCCGCCCACGCCTTCCCCAAGCCGCAGGCCATCACCGCTGTTGTCCAGCGGTGCGGCGCAGTAGTGTCGATGCTCGATACGTTGCGCCAGGCGCTGTGGATCATGGGCGAAGCCGCCACAGGCGAGCACCACCCGCGCCGGGCGAGTACGCGGCGACCGTCCAGTTGCGCCCCGCTCACCCGCTCGCCGTCGCGCAGCAGCCCCAGCACCGGGCTTTGCGTCAGCAACTGCACCTCCCGGTCCAACGCACTGCGCAACAGCCGCGCCACCAGGGCATTGCCATTGACCAGGTACATGCCGCGCCGGTGAAGCAGCAGGTCCAGGCCATGTCGCCCCAAACGCGTGCCCACATGCCAAGCGGCCTTGAACGAACGGCGAACATTGAAGAACGCGCCCATGTCGGCACCGCCGGCGATGCCCATGCCGAACAGGCTGACGATATCCAGCGGCGGCCGCAGGTGCTCGATCCACCGTCCCAGCCGGCGACCGTCGAAGGGCTGCGCGCACAGCGAGCGGCCACCTGAAGCCGAGCCCTCGCCATCACGCATATCCGGCATGGCACTGCCCGGGTAGAACTGCACCGCGGTATGGTTGTGGAAGAATTCGACCATCTCCGCACCGCGCTGCAGGTACACCCGCTGCTGCTCGCTCAACGAGGATCCATGCATCTGGGCCAGCAGATACCGCTCCGGCGCATCGTCGGTCTCGACCCGCCCCAGCGGATTGCGCGGCACCCACAACCAGCCACCGGACCAGGCACTGGTACCGCCCAGCCAACGGCTTTTCTCCGCGACAATCACGCTCAGGCCATGACTGGCCGCAGTCACCGCCGCCGCCAGTCCCGAGGCTCCCGAGCCGATCACCAGCACATCGCATTCCAGCGTCTGCATCGGTTGCGAACTCATTTGAGCGGCGAAAAACCGGTGGGCCGCAGCAGCCGCGACTCCAGTTTCAGCACGGCGCCCAATTCCTTGTTCTTGCGTCCGAACTCGGCCCAGCGCGGATCGGCGGCCATCCTCGCGCGACGTGCGCTGCGATCGTCGAGGCTTTCATAGGCCCAGATATGCACCACCTGGTTGGCCTCGCCGAATTCGGTGGTGAAGAAACCCACCAACTGGCCGAGGTGCTCGGTCTGCACCGCCAGGGCATCGCTCTGGTACAGCGCCAGCCAGTCGGCCATGCGGGTCGGGCTGAGGGTATAGGTGCGCAGTTCGTAGTACATGGTCATTTCTCCAGGGTGAGCGAAGGGGTGTGGGCGAGCCGTTCGGCGGCGTCGCAGGCGGCGAGCCAGCCGAAGGTCAGGCCGGGGCCAAGGGTGATGCCCGGCCCCGGGTAGGTGCCGTCCATCAGCGAATTCATGTCGTTGCCAGCGGCGTACAGGCCGGGGATCGGCGTGCCGCTGGCATCCAGTACCCGTGCCCGGCCGTCGGTGACCAGGCCACGGGCCGAGCCGAGGTCACCGGTGTGCAGGCGGATCGCGTACCAGGGCGCCTGTAGCAACGGCGCGTTGCACGGGTTCGGCTGGTGTCCGGGATCGCCCATGTAGCGGTTGTAGCTATTGCCGCCCTTGCCGAAGGCGCGGTCCAGGCCGTCGCGGGCATCGTGGTTGTAGCTGTCCAGGGTGCGGCGCAAGCCTTGGGGATCGATACCGACCCGTGCCGCCAGTTGCTCGGCACTGTCGGCACGCAGCAGGTAGCCGGCGTCGATCAACGCCTGGTTGTCCACCGGCTTGGGCCGGGCCAGGCCCAGGCCGTACTTGTCCAGGGCCTGGGCATCGCAGATCAGCCAGCACGGCGTGCTGCCCGTGGCGAACATGCGCTGGACGAAATGGTGGTAGGAGTCGGATTCGTTGACGAAACGCTCGCCCTTGCGGTTGACCGCGATCACCCCCGGCTTGGCGCGGTCGGTGACCAGGTGGGGAAAGCGTTCGCGCTCGCCGTTCTTGTGGGTGACTTCGGAGACAGGCGCCCAGAAGAAGTTGGCCGCCAGTCCCTGGCCCAGTACCGCGCCGGTCGCCTGGGCCAGGCGCAGGCCGTCACCGGTGTTGGACGGCGGCGACATGCTCAGGTGGGCGCTGCCGGTATCCGGGCGCTGTGCCGCCGCTTGCGGCGAGGCGGCGAAACCACCGGTGGCGCAGACCACGCCGCCACGGGACAGCACGCGATGCTGGCGACTTTCGCGGGTGATAACCGCGCCCACCACCACGCCGTTCTCGACGATCAGTTCCTCGGTACGGCTGTCCAGCCACAGGGTCAGGCCATGCTCGAAGGCACTGGTCGCCAGCCTGGCGATCAGCGCGTTGCCCGTGGTCAGCCGGGTACCACGAGGATGGCTGATACGGTCGATGGCATAGCGTCCCATCAGTTTCAGGCAATGCAGCAACGAACGCGGCGAGCGCCGGAAGCTGAGGAAGTGCTGGATATCCACGCGATTGACCATCATCGCGCCGAACAGCAGCATCCCCGCCGGCGGCATCTTCAGGTCGTTGAAATGCGCGCCGAGGCGACGCCCGTCGTACTCCAGAATCTCGAGGGCCCGCCCGCGATCGGTGGCGCCCTCCTCGTCCGGGTAGTAATCCGGCGACAGTGGACGCAGGGCGTACTTGAGCTCGGTATTGGCCTCCAGCCAGTGCAGCGCTTGCCGCCCCTGCTCGATATAGGCCTCTACCAGTTCGGCGTTGTAGCCCGGGCCGATGGTCTTGTGCAGGTAGCGGCGCATGGCTTCGGGGCTGTCCTCGGCCCCGGCGGCACGGGCCTGGTCGGTGCCATGTATCCACACCGCGCCCCCGAGATCGCCGAGGTGCCGCCGAACTGCCCGGCCTTTTCCACCATCAGTACCTTGAGGCCCTTGCATGCGGCGGTGGCTGCCGCAGCAAAGCCGGCCGCGCCGCTGCCCAGCACGATCAGGTCGAACCGCGCGTCGCCCTCGGACGGAAAGCGGGTTGCTGTGTTCATCGTGCCGCTCCTCACAACTGCAGGGGCGTGACGCCCATGAAATGACCGAGGTTGCCAAGCTGGGCGAAGGCCATCTGTGCACCGGTCTGGACCGCGCAACCGCGTTCGCGGGCGGCGGCAAGCAAGGGGGTGATCTCCGGCGAAGTGACCACATCGGCAACCAAGGTGCTGGCACGCAGGCCTTCCAGCAGCGCCGTGGGCAGCGGCAACTCACCGGTGCCGCCCATGCCTGCCGGGGTGGCGTTGACCAGCAGGTCGAAGCTTTCCAACGATTCGTAGCCGATCTCGATGGGCACCTCGGCGAAGGCCTTGCCCAGCAACCCGGCAAGGCTTTCACACCGGGCGGCGCTGGCATCGGCCAGCACCAGCGAGGCGACCCCGGCCTGGCACAGCGACCAGGCGATGGCGCTGCCTACGCCGCCGGCACCGATCACCAGAGCACGTTTGCCCCGGGCCTGGAAACCGTTGAGGCAGGCCGCATTGAGAAAGCCCTCGCCGTCGACGTTATCGCCCAGCAGGCGGCCATCGGCCTGGCGGCGGATCACGTTTACCGTGCCCAGTGCCGCCGCCCGCTCGCTCACCTCATCGAGACGCCCGGCCAGCACCTGCTTGTAGGGCACGGTGACCACCACACCGCGCAGGTTCTGCCAACCGCGCAGGGTCTCGATAAAGGCGTCGAGGGCGTCTTCGCGGATATCGATGGGCAACATCGCCAGGTCCTGGCGGTTGGCCTGGAACCAGCGATTGAAGTTTTCCGGGGATTTGACCTGGGTGATGGGCGACCCGACGATCGCCACCAGTTCGGTGGAGCCGTGCAGCATGCTGACCTCCAAAGGGTCGGTGTTGTTGTGCTGCAAGGGTGCGGTTCAACGCCGTCAGGGCCAATGGCGCAGATCGTCGTTTAGGTTGTTATTCGCTGTAGCACTGCGATAATCGCAGTCTTTCAGCAAATCAACGGAGCGCCAGGCCATGGCCCAGCCCGAGATCCATGCCCGTGACCTGATCGTCGGCCTGCAGAAGGGGCTGGCGTTGATGCAATTGTTCAGCGTCGATCAACCGAAGCTCAGCGTGCCCGAGGCGGCGCGCCTGTCCGGCCTGACCCCGAGTGCGGCACGACGCTTCCTGCTGACGCTGGTGCATGAGGCGTTCGTCGAAACCGATGGTCGTCACTACTGGCTGACACCCAAGGCGCTGCGCATCGGCCAGGCCTATGTGGATTCGGCGCAACTGCCAAGGATGCTGCGACCGGTGGTGGAACAGGTGGCGCGGACCACCCAGGAGCATGTGTCGGTGGGCACCCGCGATGGCGATGAGATCGTGCATATCGTGCGCAGCCGGTACAGCCACATCGCCTCGCTATCGATCCGGCCCGGGTCGCGCTTGCCGCTGTATTGCACCGCTGGCGGGCGAATCTGGCTGGCGTCCTTGGCGGAGGAGGAACTGGCGGCGTATTTCGCCCGGGTCGAACTGCGTGGCCTGACGCCGCATACCTGTGTCGATGAGCAGGCCTTGCGTGAGGAACTGCGTCGTGTGGCGGCCCAGGGATATGCCGAGGTGGACCAGGAGTTCGAGGTGGGCATGCGCGTGCTGGGGGTACCGCTGGTGGATCGGCATGGAGTGTTGCGCTCGACCTTGACCATCACCACCCATGCTTCAAGGATCAGCCTGGAGGAAATGCGGCGGAGGTATCTGATGCCGCTTTATGAGGCACAGGCGTTGTTGAAGCCCGTCATGGAGGCCTGAAAGCCTTGTGTTGCCTGGAAGGGCCTCATCGCTGGCAAGCCAGCTCCCACAGGTTCCGAGCCGCTCTTGAGAAAAATGATGAACTTTTGGATGGCGACCAGCTGCAAGGCCCGAGTGCGCCGCGTACCCTGTGGGAGCTGGCTTGCCAGCGATGAGGCCCGCAAGATCACCCTGAAACCTGAGGGGCACACCACTCCCGCAACAACCCCGCAAACACCTGCGCCGCTTCCGACAACGGCCGGTCCGTCGGTGTGGTGAGGCCGATCGGCGCCCTGAGCAAGGTACTGCTGAACGGCAAGGCCTTGACGATCCCCAGCCGCAGATCCAGATCCACCACCCCACGCTGGACGAACCACACCCCGTCGTAGTCCTGCACATACACCCGTGAAAACGTCTCGCTCAGCGACTCCTGGATGGTAAACCCTTCCTCCGCGCCACTGGACAGCAGGAAGTTGTCGACGCTGATCCGCACCAGCGTGCCCTGGGGCGAAACCAGCAGCACATAGGGCCGCAAATCCTCCAGCATGAGCCTTTCCCGCGCCGCCAGCGGGTGCCCGCTGCGCACCACCAGCAGCAGGTCTTCTTCGTACAGTGCCTCGAAGACTACGCCGAGCATGTCGCGCCCGATCAGGCGTCCGACGATCAGGTCCAGCTCATGGGTGCGCAGCTTGCCGACGAGAAAGTCATAGACACCGGCCAGCACCTGCACCTGGATCTGCGGAAAACGCTGGCGCATCTGCGCGATCACCGGGGCCAGCATGTAGCCCGCCGCCGTCGGCAAGGCGCCGACCCTCAGCACCTGCGGCGCCTGGGGCTGCACCTGCCCCTCATCCAGGGCCATGCGGAAACTGGCCATGGCCTGCGCCGCGTGCTTGTGGAACGCCTCGCCGGCGCGGGTCAACTGCACGCCCTTGCGCCCGCGCACCAGCAGTTGCGAGCCCAGCTCCTGCTCCAATTCCTTGATGCTCTTGGAAACCGCCGACAGGGTGATATGCAGCAAGCGCGCGGCGGTGGCGAGGCTGCCGGAGCTGACCACGGCAAGAAATACACGGAAGTGGCGCAGGCTGATGGTGGAAAGATTCACTGGAATGGCCCGGAAGTTAATCAACCTGCAAGTTAACCAGGCAGCGCTTTTATATCAATTTAATCAACCAGCAACTTCATCTAGCATCCTCTCCATCATCAACAAGGATTCCCTCGCCATGACTCAAGCCCGCCCTCGCCTGGGCGTTTCCAGTGCCTCGCTGCCCAGCCTCGCTCCCGAGGCGCTGGTGGACGAACTCGCCCGCCTGGGTTACCAGGGCGTCGAATGGCGGGTCGCCGATATCGACAACCTGAACTCCAGTCGTGCCTGGGATGCACGCAGTAACAACCGCTGCACGCTGCCCCCCTGCGAGCAGGCCATCGCCCGTATCCGCCAGCAATGCCAGGCCAATGGCCTGGAGATCTTCGGCCTGAGCCCCTACCTGCCAGTGGGCGATGTGGAGCAGGCCTTGCGTCTGATCGACCTCGCTGCCCTGGCCGGCAATGCCCGCCTGCGCTTGTGGGCGCCGGGCTACGAGAACGAGCGCTACAGCGAAGCCAGCATGCGCATGCGTCGCTTCCTCGATCGCTTGCTGCCGCGCGCCGAAGCCGCCGGCGTACGCCTGGCGCTGGAGGTGCACCAGCGCACCATCTGCTCCAGCCCGTCCCTGGCCATGCGCATCGCCGAACACTACCCGGCGCAACACCTCGGAATCATCTACGACCTGGGCAACCTGGCCATCGAAGGCCGCGAGGATGTGCGCCTGTCCCTCGACCTGATGGGCGAGCACCTGGCCCATGTGCAGGTGAAAAATGTGGCCTGGGTGGCCCAGGCCGACGACCTGGGCTGGCGCTGGGAATGGTGCCCGCCGGACCAGGGCGTGCTGCCCCTGCGCAGCATGCTGCAGACCCTGGCCGCGCGCGGTTTCGCCGACTGGCTGTCGATCGAAGACTTCGACACCACCTGGCCCGACGCCCACAAGATGCTGCGCAACCGCGACCTGATCTGCCGCTATCTCGACCTGGATACGCCGGTCGCCCCTGTTTCCACCCCGGAGGTACCCTGCCAATGAACCTGCCCCACATCCCCCGCCGTGTTGCCCTGGTCACCGGCGCCGCCGGCGAGCTGGGCCGCGCCATCTGCCAGCGCCTGAGCCACGACGGCCTCGATCTGATTGCTGCGGATATCAACCTGGACGCCGCCCGAACCCTGGTCGACAGCCTGCCGCTGGCCGAGGGACAACGCGCCATCGCCGTGCACGCCGACCTGGGCGACGCTGCCTCCATCGCTGCCCTGGTGGAGCTGGGCGGCGGCGCCTTCGGACGTATCGATGTGGTGGTGAACAATGCCGCAGTCAATCATCGCGGCTCGCTGCATGATTTCGATCCGGCGCAATGGGACCACATGATGGCCGTCAACCTGCGCGGCCCGGCCCTGCTGTGCCAGAAAGTCGCGCCGTACTGGAAAGCCCAGGCCAGCGGCCGGGTGATCAATATCGTCTCGCGCTGCTGGGTCGCCGGTGGGCCGCCTGCCTATGTAGCCTGCAAAGCCGGGCTGGTCGGCCTGACCCGCTCCATGGCACGAGAACTGGCGCCGGACAACGTGACCGTCAACGCCATCGCCCCGGGCCTGCTGCCGTCGGCCTTCACCCTCGATGGCCGCGATGCGGAAAGCTTCGAGCGCATGGCCCGGGGCTCTATCAACAACACCCCGCTCAAGCGCCTGGCCACCCCGCAGGACATCGCCGGCACCACCGCTTTCCTGGCTTCGGAGGACGCCGCCTTCATCACCGCCGAAGTCATTCATGTCTGCGGCGGCAGCCAGCTGGCGCCCTTCGGCAACTGAGACCCGCCTTACCCGACCACCACAACTACAAGAAAGGTTCGCTATGACCACTCCCCATCCCGAAAACCGGCGCATGGCGCGTCGGGCTGCGTTCGGCAGCTTCCTCGGCAGCGTTGTCGAGTACTACGACTTCTTCATCTACGGCTCGGCTGCGGCACTGGTGTTCAGCACGCTGTTCTTCCCCTCCGGCGACCCGATGGCCGGTACCCTCGCGGCCCTGGCGACCTTTGGCGTTGGCTATATCGCCCGGCCCGTCGGTGCGCTGGTCTGCGGCCACCTGGGCGACCGCATAGGACGCAAGCAGGTGCTGATGATGACCCTGCTGCTGATGGGCCTGGCCACCTTTGCCATCGGCTTGCTGCCCACCTACGCGAGCATCGGCCCCTGGGCCCCAGCATTGCTGGTGTTCTGCCGCCTGCTGCAAGGTTTCTCCGCCGGCGGCGAACAGGTCGGTGCCAGCCTGCTGACCATGGAGCACGCCCCTGGCAAGAGCAAAACCTTCTACACCAGCTGGCTGATCAATGGCGCTTCCATGGGCTCGATCCTCGCCACTTCGGTGTTCATTCCGCTGTCCATGCTCAGCCAGGAACAGCTGCTGGCCTGGGGCTGGCGGATTCCCTTCCTGCTCAGTGCGGTGATGGTGGTCATCACCTGGCTGATCCGCCGCGGCGTGGAGGAAAGCCCGGAATTCAAGGCGAGCAAGCCGGCCGCACGGCGCCTGCCGGTGGCCGAGCTGTTCAACAAGGAGCGCCGCGCGTTCTTCACCGTGTTCAGCTGCGCGCTGATCTGCGCGGTGTCGTCGCTGGTGATGATCTTCGGGCTGTCCTGGGCGACCAACAACCAAAACGTTGATCGTCCATCGATGCTCAGCGCCATCGCCGCCAGCCAGGTCGTGGCGCTGATCTGCCAGCCGCTGTTCGGCCTGCTGGCCGACCGCATCGGACGCAAGCGCATCTTCGCCATCGGCTCGCTGGCCTGCTGTGCCGGGGTATTCCTGTTCCTCTGGTCGATCAGCACCGGCAACCTTGGCCTGATCCTGTTCAGCACCGTCCTGCTCAAGGGCGTGCTGTACAGCGCACCGAACGCCTTGTGGCCGTCGTTCTACGCCGAGATGTTCAGCATCCGCGTGCGCTACACCGGCGTCGGCCTGGCGACCCAGTTGAGCTTCATCATCTCCGGCTTCTCGCCAAGCCTGTGCTACGCGCTGATGAGCGATGGCAACGACTGGGTTCCAGTGGCGTGCTTTATCGGCGGGCTGTCGTTGCTCGCGGCGATCGCGGCACTGGTGTCGCGCCCGGCAGGTGCCGACGAGCCGGTGTTGCAGGCGCGGCACGCTTGATTCAGAGATCCGGCTGTTCAGCCAGGCTTGATACCGGGTCGGTCCCATCGCTGGCAAGCCAGCTCCCACAGGGTCAGCAGCGCCGCGGACACTGTGGGAGCTGGCTTGTCGGACCGCCGCACCGCAGCGATGAGGCCCGAGAGAACCCTCGTAAAGCCAGGGTTGAAATGAGATTCGATATCAACTAGCATTTTGTTACTTTATATCGTACCAACTGGAGACCCTCATGAAACCCGGCATCCATCCCGCCTACCGCCCTGTCCTGTTCCACGACACCAGCGCCAATGCTTTCTGGCTGATCGGCTCCACTGTCGATACCGACAAGACCTACGTCCACAGCGATGGCAATACCTATCCCTACGTCACCCTCGACGTTTCCAGTGCCTCCCACCCGATCTACACCGGCCAGGAACGCAAGGCCAAGACCGAAGGCCGTGTGGCGGGCTTCAACAAGCGCTTCGCTGGCTTCACCGCTAAATGAAATGAAAAACGCCGCTTTCCGGACTCCGGAAAGCGGCGTTTGCGTTCAACGTCGAAGCAGCTTAAACGGCCAGGGCGCGCTCACGCAGTTCGCTGTTGAGGATGCGATCGTTCTCGCTGTAGTCGACCGGGCAGTCGATCACGTGCACGCCCGGGGTCTTGATGCAGTGCTCCAGCAGCGGCAGCAGGCCCGCCGCGCTTTCTACCCGGTGGCCGTTGGCACCGTAGGCTTCGGCGTACTTGACGAAGTCCGGGTTGCCGTAGTCCAGGCCGAAGTCGGTGAAGCCCATGTTGGCCTGCTTCCAGCGGATCATGCCGTAGCCGTCGTCGCGCAGGATCACCACGGTGACGTGCATGCCCAGGCGCACGGCGGTTTCCAGCTCCTGGCTGTTCATCATGAAGCCACCGTCGCCGCACACGGCGATGACCGGACGATCCGGGTACACCAGGTGCGAAGCCATGGCCGACGGCAGGCCCGCGCCCATGGTTGCCAGGGCGTTGTCGAGCAGTACGGTGTTGGGCTTGTGCGCCTTGTAGTTGCGGGCGAACCAGATCTTGTAGATGCCGTTGTCCAGGGCAACTATGCCTTCGGACGGCAGGGCGCGACGGATGTCGGCGACCAGGCGCTGCGGGTACACCGGGAAGCGGTCGTCGTCCTTGCCTTCGGCGATCTGCGCTTCGTTGGCTTCGCGAATCGCCATCAGGCGGGTGAAGTCCCAGTGCGACACGTCGCCCAGGCCTTCGCCGATCTGCCATACGGCGTTGGCGATATCGCCGATCACTTCGATCTGCGGGAAGTACACGGCATCGACTTCGGCAGAACGGAAGTTGATGTGGATGACCTCGGTGCCGCCACGGACCATGAAGAACGGCGGCTTTTCGATCACGTCGTGGCCGATGTTGATGATCAGGTCGGCCGCTTCGACCGCACGGTGCACGAAGTCACCGGAGGACAGCGCTGCGTTGCCCAGGAAGCGCGGGTTGCGCTCGTCGACCACGCCCTTGCCCAGCTGGGTGGTGACGAACGGAATGCCGGTCTTCTCGATCAGTTGGGTCAGGACCTTGGCGGTCATCTTGCGGTTGGCACCGGCACCGATCACCAGGATCGGGCTGCGCGCGGTGCGCAGCTTGTCGATGGCAGCCTCGATGGCCACGTGCTCGGCCAGCGGACGGCGATGCAGGCTTGGCGGGATCGGCAGCACGTCGGTCTGCTCGGCAGCGATGTCTTCCGGCAGTTCCAGGTGCACAGCGCCTGGCTTCTCTTCTTCCGCCAGGCGGAAGGCTTCACGCATGCGCGAAGGGATGTTGTCGGCCGAGGCGAACTGGTGGGTGTACTTGGTGATGGGGTCCATCATCCCGCACACGTCGATGATCTGGAAGCGACCCTGCTTGGACTTCTTGATCGGCTTCTGGCCGGTGATCATCAGCATCGGCATGCCGCCAAGGTAGGCATAGGCGCCAGCGGTCACCAGGTTGGTCGCGCCAGGACCGAGGGTCGACAGGCTGACGCCGGTCTTGCCGGTCAGGCGGCCATAGGTGGCGGCCATGAAGCCTGCGGACTGTTCGTGGCGGGTCAGCACCAGCTTGATCTTCGACTTGCGCAGGGATTCCAGCAGGTCGAGGTTTTCCTCACCGGGAATGCCGAACACATACTCGACACCTTCGTTTTCCAGGCATTGCACAACGACATCGGCGGCCTTGGCCATCTTGCTTGCTACCTCAAATGGGATTGCAGGATCAGGGAAAAAGGGTTGAGCGGTCAGCGCGGAGCGCTGACATCAGGCTGCCCGGTCGCCAACAAAGCGGCACGGACGAAGTCTTGACGTAAGCAACGCTGGATAAAGTCACTTACAAAGACGGCGCCATTGTCGCACCTTTTCGGCACTGCCATAGCTTGACGAATGGCAGTAAATGCACCGTTCAGCACCCGAAAGCGGGAGTCGGCGGCGGCGACCTTCTCCAGCGGCTGGCGCACACCGGCCGCAGCGTCGAGGTTTTGCTCGATAAACAGGTCCACGGCACCTGCCGAAGTGCCGGCCCGCTCCAGTTGCGCGTGCTGCAAGGTGCGGCTCAGGTACAGATCGTAGGCAGCACCCTCGCCTACCGCCAGGCGCAAACCGGGCTGGTCGAGTTGTTCCACATGCTGGAACGGCGCGTCTTTTTTCACCAGGTAGGTGCCTTCGATCAGCACGTAGGGCGCGCTGAAATGGATCTGCGCCTCGCGCACAGGCTCGATGGCGAGGAAGGCGACGGTCCAGGCATTGTCTTCCAGGGCGGCGAAAACCTTGCCGGCGGCATCGAAGGTGCGCATTTCCAGGGTGACGCCCAGTTCTTCAGCCAGCGCCCTGGCCAGGGCCACGGAAACGCCCTGGGGCTCGCCGTCCGGGCCGCGCTGGGCGAGGACCGGGTTGCCGAGGTTGATCGCGGCGCGGAGGATGCCGTCGGGGGCGAGGTCGTTGAGGATGGCGGGGGTTACTGGGGGCATTGGTGTGTCTCCGGCAATATATGTTGGTCTTTCGGGCCTCATCGCTGGCAAGCCAGCTCCCACAGGTCCGGCGGTGCACGCGGTCAATGTGGGAGCTGGCTTGCCAGCGATGAGGCCCGAAAGGCTTACCAGATCGGCAAGGTATAGGAAACGATCAGGCGGTTCTCGTCCGCGCCACGGGCGAAGCTGGACCGATAGGCCGCATTGCGCCATTTGACGCCGACATTCTTCAAGGCTCCGGTCTGGAACACATAGCCCAGATCGGTGTTGCGCTCCCACTCGTGCCCGCCGCCACTGGTCGTGGCGGCATCGGCCTGGTCGCCGCGCACATAACGGCTCATGAAGGTCAGCCCGGGAATGCCGATGGCGCCGAAGTCATAATCGTAACGTACCTGCCAGGAACGCTCCCCGGCTCGGCGAAGTCATTGATCTGGATGTAGTTGGCCAGGTACGGGTCGGTGCCGTTGATGAACGGCATGGAGGTCGAGCCGTTCATCTTCTGCAAACCGAGGCCAAAGGCGTGGCCGCCGAGGCTGTATGTGAACAGGCCACTCAGCGCACCGCTGTCGATGCGCCCGCCACGGGCCGCGCCGGCCTCCTCGCTGAGCAGGTAGCGCAGGTCGCTTTTCAGCTTGCCCGGGCCCAGCGCCAGGGTATGCACCATGCCCAGGAAATGCTGGCGGTAGACCTCTTCAAGCTCGGCGTACTGGTAACCGAGGGTGAGCTGCTTGCCCAGCGCATAGTCGGCGCCACCGATCAGCAAGGCACCGCCATCGGCCGCAGAGCGGAAGCGGCGGTTCTTGTTGTTCAGGGTCAGGCCCACGGCGTTGGTCGAGTCGCGGTCGGTCATGCGCTCGAAACGCGCGCCGGTGAAGGTCAGGCCCTCGATTTCCTTGCTGGTCAGCAGGCCGCCATCGAAGGTCTGCGGCAGGAGGCGCCCGGTGTTGGCTTGCAGGGTCGGCAGTTTGGGGATCAGGGTGCCGTACTTCAGTTCGGTGTCCGACACCCGCACCTTGGCAGTCAGGGCGACCCGGCCGAACTCATCGGCGGCGCGGCCGTCATCGTGGGTTGGCAGCAGGCCGGTGCCGGTGCGATCCGGGCTTGAGTCAAGCTTGAGGCCGAGCATGGCCATGGCGTCGAGGCCGAAGCCGACGGTGCCCTGGGTGTAGCCGGAGCGCAGGTCGAGCATGAAGCCCTGGGCCCATTCCTCGCGCTTGCTCTGCCCGGCGCCGTCGCGGAAGTCGCGGTTGAAGTAGTAGTTCGAGGTTTGCAGGCTGGCCTTGCTGTCCTCGATGAAACCGGCGGCGCTGGCGGTGCCGGTGGCCAGGCAGGGGGACAGGGTGAGCAGGGTCTTGAGGATGTTCTTGTTGTGCATTGATGGGGATCCGTCTTTTTTATAGGTATGGGGGTGCCGGGGCCCTCGGGATCGGGGCCAGGCAGGAAGGAAAGTGTGGATTCGAGGGCCTCATCGCTGGCAAGCCAGCTCCCACAGGGTCTGTGTGGGAGCTGGCTTGTCGGCCGCCGCACCGCAGCGATAGCGGTCGTCAGTGCGCCGATGCCGCCACAGGCTGACCCGGCTCCTTGTTGCTGACCCGCATCAAGGCAGTCATCAGGAAGGCAATCGCCAGCAGCCCGCTGAGGAACAGCAAGCCGGTCGCCGCACTCTGGCTGCTGCCCTTGACCACGCCGATCATCGAAGGCCCGACGAAGCCACCCAGGTTGCCGATCGAGTTGATCACCGCGATCGACACCGCCGCCGTGGTACGGTCGAGGAACAGCGTGGGCAGCGCCCAGAACGGTGATTTGAAGCTGTACAGGCCGGACAGCGCGACGCAGATCATTGCCATCGACAGTACCGGACTCCCCAGCATGCCCGCCCCCACCAGCCCCAGCGCCGCTACCAGCAGCGGGATCGCCGAATGCAGCTTGCGCTCGTTGCGCCGGTCGGAGCTGCGCGACCAGACCACCATGGCGAGGGTGGCGACGATATACGGCAGCATGGCGATCAGACCAATCTCGGTATGGCTCAGGCTGGTGGAAAAACCCTTGATGATCTGCGGCATCCAGTAGCCAACGCCAAGGCTGCCGCACTGGTAGACGAAATAGATGAAGGCCAGGTAAAGCACCTTGGGGTTGGTCATGGTCTTCATGACGCCCAGGCTCTTGACGTTCTTGCGGCTGTTGCGGTCGCGCTCCAGCTCGGCGAGCAGCCATTGCTTCTCTTCCGGCTTGAGCCACCGGGCCTGCTCCGGCTTGTCGGTGAGGAAGAAGTAGCAGGCGATGCCCAGCAGCACCGCCGGGATGCCCTCGAGGAACAGCATCCAGCGCCAGCCGCTCCAGTCGAACCACTTGACGTTGTCCATGATCCAGGTGGAAAGCGGCGCGCCGATGATGTAGCTGACCGGGATCGCCGCGGTGAACAAGGCCACGGTGGTCGCCAGTTCACGGGAGCGGAACCAGTAGGTCAGGTAGACGATGATCCCCGGGAAGAACCCGGCCTCGGCCACGCCCAGGAGGAAGCGCAGCACATAGAGCTGGTTGGCGGTCTGGGCGAAGGCAGTGCCGGCGGCGATCAGGCCCCAGGTCACCAGGATCCGCGCGATCCATACCCGCGCCCCGTATTTGTTGAGCATCACGTTGCTCGGCACTTCGAAAAGGAAGTAGCCGATGAAGAAGATCCCGGAAATGAAGCCGAAGGCCTCGCTGGTCAGGGCCAGCTCCTTGTTCATCTCCAGCGCGGCGTAGCCGATGTTGGCCCGGTCCAGGTAGGAGACGATGTAGAGCAGGAACACGAAGGGGATGATCCGCCAGGTGATCTTGCGGACTATGGCGTGCTCGTCGAGCGTCTTGTTGTTGTTCATGATGACCTCTTGGAGGGCAAGCTTGCGCCTGCCTCGTGCGTTTTTATAGTGACCGGGGCGAACCCGGGTGGATCAGGCAGAAAAAACCATGCACACCGGGCTGCCGATGGCGATCGAGAAGTCGCTGTCGTGTAGCCGTCCACTGGCCGCATCGACGGCCAGCGAAACGATGGAGTCGCTGTCTTCGTTGAGAACGAAGAGGAAGCGCTGGTTGGGCGTCAGGGCAAAGAAACGCGGGGTGCGGCCCAGGCTCGGGGCGAATTCCACCGGGCTCAGGCAGCCGCTGGCGGTGTCGATGGCGAACACCGCGATGCTGTCGTAGCCGCGGTTGGAGGCGTAGAGGAATCGCCCGTCGGCGCTTACCTCGATTTCCGATGCGCGGCTGTTGCCGGTGTAGGTCGATGGCAGCGACGGAAGTACCTGTACGGGGTCCAGCGCTCCGCTCACAGGATCGAAGCGGTAGCTGGTGACGCTGGAGTCCAGCTCGTTGATGGCGAACACCAGCGGCGCCTGCGGGTGTGCGGCGACATGCCGGGGCCCGGCGCCTTCACGGGTCACGACAAACCCTTGCTCGGTGGGAGTCAGCCTGCCGTTGTCGAAATGGAACACGAAGATCCGGTCCAGGCCCTTGTCCGGTACCAGGACGAACCGGCCGCTGGGTTCGAACAGATTGAAATGCGGTTTGGCGAACGGCTGCTCGATCCGGTGCGGGCCGCTGGGACCGTGCAGGGCCAGCAGTTGCACCAGCGCGCCGAGGGCGCCATCGGGTTCGATCGCCAATACGGCCAGGGTGCCGCTGAGGTGGTTGGACACCACCAGGAAACGCTCGCTGGGGTCCAGGGCCAGGTGCACCGGGTTGTTGCCCTCGCAGCACTGGCGATTGAGGAAGCTCAACGTGCCGTTGGCCTTGTCGATGATGAAGGCACTGACTTCGCTGCGGTCGCCGTGGACACAGTAGAGACGATCGCCGGCGCGGTTGAGGGCGAGGAAGGAGGGGTTGACCAGGTCCTCGACGACCTGAACGCGCTCAAGGCGGCCCTGGTCAGGGTCGACGGCGAAGACGCTGATGCCGTCGCCGCGGGCGTTGCGTTCGCGGGTGGTGCGCGAGCCGATGTAGGCAAACATGGGGTTACTCCGGAATCTTTGTTGTTCTTGAGGGCCTCATCGCTGGCAAGCCAGCTCCCACAGGCACCGCAGTACCCTGTGGGAGCTGGCTTGCCAGCGATCCGGGTCACCGCGAAACGTTGGTCCTGGCCACGACCTTGCGGATCACATAGGGCAGCACCCCGCCATTGCGCAGGTAGCGCACCTCCTGCAGCGAATCGATCCGCACCCCGACCTGCACCTCGTTCCGCTCGCCATCGGCCCGGCGAATCACCAGCAGCACCGGGTTGTCGCCGACCTGCAGATCATCCAGCCCGACAAAGTCCAGCGCTTCGCTGCCGTCCAGCTTCAGGTCGTCCACCGACTGCCCGTCCTTGAACTGCAACGGGATCACGCCCATGCCGATCAGGTTGCTGCGGTGGATCCGCTCGATACTGCGCGCCACCACCGCCTTGACCCCGAGCAGCGCCTGGGCCTTGGCCGCCCAGTCGCGGCTGGAGCCGGCGCCGTAGTTGATCCCGGCGAACACGACCAGTGGCGTGCCGGCATAGCTGCTGGCCGCTTCGTACAACGGCAGCACATCGATGCCGTCCGCCGTGCGCGCCCAGGCGCCCTGCCCCGGCTGTTCGGCCAGCAGGCGGTTGTGCACGGATTTATTGGTGAATGCGCCACGCAACATGACCTCGTGGTTGCTGCGCCGGGTCGAGTACTGGTTGAGGTCCCGAGGATCCTCGCCACGCGCCAGCAGCCATTGTCCGGCCAGGCTATCGGCCGGAATCGCCCCGGCCGGGGAAATGTGGTCGGTGGTGACGTTGTCGCCCAGTACCATCAGGGTCCGCGCGCCGGAAATCGCCAGGCTGTCCCGTGCCTGGGGCTGGATATCGGCGAGGTATTGCGGGCGGCGCAGGTAGGTGGATTGCGGACTCCAGGGGAACTGCACGCTGCCCTCGGCGGACAGCGCCTGCCAATGATGAGTACCGTCCCAGACCGTGGCCAGGCGCTGCCGGAAATACTCCGGCCGCACCACCCGGGCCACTTGTTCGGCGACCTCGGCGTCCGCCGGCATCAGATCATGCAGATAGACCGGCCGGCCTTGAGCATCGTCGCCCAGGGCATCGCGGGTGAGGTCGATATCGATACGCCCGGCGATGGCGTAGGCCACGCACAGCGCTGGCGAGGCCAGGTAACCGGCAGGCACCTTCGGGTTGACCCGGCCTTCGAAGTTGCGGTTGCCGGATAGCACCACCACGCCCTTCAAACCTTGCTCGGCGAAGTCCTCCACATGCGCTTCGAGCTTGCCGGAGTTGCCGATGCAGGTCATGCAGCCAAAACCGGCAAGGTCGAAACCAAGGGCCGAGAAGTCGTCCAGCAAGCCGGCCTCGGCCAGGTAGTCGGCGACCACCCGTGAGCCTGGCGACAGCGACGTCTTCACCCACGGCTTGCGTTGCAGCCCCCGTTCACGGGCACGGCGGGCCAGCAGGCCGGCCTGGATCATCAGCGACGGGTTGGCCGTGTTGGTGCAACTGGTAATTGCCGACATCACCACGGCGCCATGGCTGATGGACTCGCCGAAGGACGGCTCGAAGAACGCCTGGGCAGCGGGACCTGCAATCAGCCCTTCGCCACCCAGCACTTCCTCGCGGAACGAGGCGCCGGCAGCGGAAAGCGGCTGGCGCTGGTGCGGCTGGTGCGGCCCGGCAACGCTCGGTTCCAGGCTGGCGAGATCCAGTTCGATCAGGTCGTCGAACTGCGGCTCCGGCAGATCGTCCCGGCGCCATAGCGGCTGGGCTTTCATGTAGGCGGCCACTTGCTGGCGCAGTTGCGGCGAACGGCCGCTCAATTCCAGGTAACTCAGGGTCTCGTCGTCGAATGGGAAGAACACCACGGTGGCGCCATATTCCGGCGCCATGTTCGACACCGTGCCGCGCGCGGCCCAGCCCAGGGTGGACAGGCCGGGCCCGGTGAACTCGACGAACTTGCCGACCATCGGGCGCCTGCGCAGGATCTCGGCCACATGCAGGGCCAGGTCGGTGGCGGTGACGCCCGGGCGCAAGGCGTTGACCACACGGATACCGACCACATCGGGGAAGCTGATCGGCACCGGCTCGCCGACCATCGCCGCCTGTCCTTCCAGGCCGCCAACACCCCAGCCGAGCACACCGATGGCATTGATCATCGGGGTGTGGCTGTCGGTGGCGACCATGTCGTCCGGGTGCAGCAGGCGCCGGCCATCGGCGCTGCGGCCTTCCCAGACCACCCTGGCCAGCGCTTCCATGTTCATCTGGTGGATGATGCCGGTGCCGGGAGGGATCACCGCGAAATTGTCGAGGCTTTTCTGTGCCCACTTGATAAAGCGGTAACGCTCGCCGTTGCGGCGAAAGTCGATATCGAGGTTCTGCTCCACCGCATCGGCCTCGGCATAGCGCTCGACGATCACCGAGTGATCGATGGTCAGCACCGCCGGGATCAGCGGGTTCATCGCCTGCGGGTCGCCCCCCAGCTCGGCGACCACGTCGCGCATCCCGGCGAAGTCGGCCAGCGCCGGCAGGCAGGTGGTGTCGTGGAACATCAAGCGGTTGGGCTGGAACGGCACTTCGCAGGTCGGGCCCTGGCCGGTGGCACGGGCCAGCACCGAGGGCAATGCCTCGGGCGAGCAGCGGGCGACGTTCTCCAGGAGGATGCGGATCGAGTACGGCAGGCGCTCGACCTGCGCGGCATCCAGCAGCTTGTGCAGGTCGACGTAGGCAAACTCCTGCTGCTCGATCATCAAGGGGGAAAGAAGGTCGCGGGCTGTCTCGGTCATGCTGCTCATCGCTCGGCTTTTTATAAGGGTCACGGGCCGGACCAGGCCGTGCGCCGTTGATGGGGCCGATACTAGGAGCAGGCAGGCGGGATGAAAATTGGTCGATTGCCACAGAAGCGTTCTCCGATGGAGAACGCTCGAGTGGATCACTCCTCGCCGAGTTTCAGATGGTCGATAAAGGTCTTGAGGGTGGCGGAGGCCGCATCGTATTTACGCAAGACCAGCACCAGCGAGCGTTGCGCCCAGTCTTCGGCCAGGGGCACGGCCTTGAGCGAATGGCTGCGCTGGTACTGCATGACCACGCTGCGCGGCAGGACGGCAACGCCCAGGCCCGCCGAAACCAGGCGGCACATGCAGTCGAAGCTGCTGATACGGATGCGCAGGCGCAAGGCCAGGCCGAGCTTTTCCGCCTCGCTGGTCAACAGCATGTGCACCGAGCTTTCCAGATGCGGCCCGACGAACTCGTGCTCCAGGGCATCGCGAAACGGCACCGACCTGCGCTGGGCCAGGACGTGGCCGCTGGGAACCACCAGGGTCAGCTGGTCGTTACGGTACGGCAGGGTTTCGAGACCCTGGGCAGCGGTCTGCGCAGCGATGATGCCAAGGTCGGCGCGACCGTCGGCCACCGCCCGCACCACTGCCGAACCGACCCGCTCCTCGATATCGAACTTGATCTGCGGGTACAGCTCGGCAAAGCCGGCCACGTCCTGGGGCAGGAACTGCGAGAGCGCCGAGGTAATGGCATGGATGCGGATATGCCCCTTCACCCCGCTGGCGTAGTCGCCCAGCTCGGTGTCCAGTTGGGCCAGGGTCTGCTTGAGCTGGCGCGCATAGAACAGCAACGACTGCCCCGCCGGGGTGAGCTCGACGCCGCGGGCATTGCGGATCAGCAAGGGCGAGCCGATCTGCGCCTCCAGTTCGCTGATGCGCTTGCTGATGGCCGAGACGGCCAGGTGCCTGATCCGCGCGGCGCGGGTCAGGTTACGTTCCTGGGCGACGGTGATGAACAGGTCGAGGCTGGTCAGGTCGTAGCGCATGGGCGATTGCTCCATCGGCCAGAAAGGGCGCTGATTCTAGGGGAATCGTGCAGGCTGCTCAATTTGCCGGGCCTATTGCATCCGTGCAATCAACATTGACCCGGTTGCCGGTTTCATGATGGCGCACTCAGGGCGTAGGCTGGATTACCGCTCATTTTCAGGACGAAGCTCATGGCCGAAAAACACCACCACTACGCCGTCACTGTTACCTGGACCGGCAACCAGGGCACGGGAACCGCGTCCTATCGGGGCTACAGCCGCGACCATCTGATCCAGGGCGACGGCAAGCCGGCGATCGAAGGCTCGTCGGACCCGGCCTTCCGCGGCGATCCAGCGCGCTGGAATCCGGAGGAGTTGCTGCTGGCCTCGCTTTCGGCCTGCCACAAGCTTTGGTACTTGGGGCTGTGCGCCGAGGCCGGGATTGTGGTCCAGGCCTATGAAGATCGCGCCGAAGGCGAGATGGTCGAAGAAGCCAACGGTGCCGGGCAATTTACCTCCGTGACCCTGAAACCGAAGGTGACCCTGGCACCCGGCACGGACCTGGAGCAGGCACGCTCGCTGCATCGACTGGCGCATCAGAAGTGCTTCATTGCCAGGTCGGTGAACTTTCCGGTGGAGCATGAGGGGGAGCTGATACTGCAACCATCTTGAGGCCCTGTGGGAGCTGGCTTGCCAGCGATGAGGCCGGTCTGGGCAATGATGTTGTCGGATAGGGCCAAATCGCTGGCAAGCCAGCTCCCACAGGGTCCATGGCAGCCTCACCTCCTCCAGCGACTTCCACAAACTGCGCAATGTTGGATCATTGCGAGGGGTTTGCGCTGGAAACCTAGGCAGCAAACACGATCCCGCAACGCGCCGCCGCGTTGCGGATATGTTCCTGCATGGCCTTCTGCGCTGCGGCCGGAGAATGCCGGGCCAGGGCGCGCAGTATCTTGCGGTGTTCCTGCCAGGTTTCCATGGCGCGCTCGGGACGGATGAACGGCAGCTTCTGGCTTTCGACGAAGATCGCTTCACTGCTGGTGACGATATGCAGCATCGCCAGGTTGCCACCGGCCTCCAGCAGACGGCGGTGGAAGGCGAAATCCAGCTGCGCCGCCGCCTCGAAATTGCCCGCCCGCAGTTCCACGCGCATGGCCTCGACATTCACCTCAAGGGCATCGAGGTCGTCGGCGGTCAGGGCATTGGCGGCCTGGCCGGCGGCGAAGCCTTCCAGCACGTAGCGCAACTGGAAGGTATCCGCCGCACCGATCTGGGCGGCGAAAGGCCAGGCGAACCAGGGTGATTCACTAGCCGGTAGCGGCTTCGCCGCCTGCACGAACACGCCCTTGCCCGGCTGCACGCTGACCACGCCCAGCGCACTCAGGGACGATAGCGCTTCGCGCAGTGACGCCCGGCTGACACCCAATCGCTCCGCCAGGTCGCGCTGCGATGGCAGGGCATCGCCAGCCTGGAATCCGCCTTCGCGGATCAGTTGCTGGATAGCCTGCACGGCCTGCTCCGGGACGGCGCTGCGGGTGGGGGTTTCGAACATGTGTTCAGACCAGTCGGAACGGAAGATGCGCTGTTTTACGTCCTTTCTCACCTGCCGCGCAAGTTTCGCTCCATCCTGGCGCAGGCCCGTGGCGCCTGCCTTTTCTCGGGGCATACGGCGCCGGCAAGACCCACAACTGTTCAGACCAGTAATACCGCACAACACCTGCTTTCCAGCTCGTTTCCATGGTTTCCTCCGCAGGCTGGCACGGCGACTGCAATAGCCGGAAACACACCTTTCCGCTGCGAGGCACCGACCATGATTTCCTTCCGCAAACTCCTGCTTGCCACCCTGCTCTGCGGCAGCGCCCTCGGCGCCCAGGCCGATGTGCTCGGCGACATCACCCAGCGCGGCGTGCTCAAGGTCGCCGTGCCCCAGGACTTCCCGCCGTTCGGCTCGGTCGGCCCGGACCTCAAGCCCCGCGGCCTGGATATCGACACCGCGCAACTGCTGGCGGACAAGCTGGGGGTGAAGCTGGCCCTGACCCCGGTCAACAGCACCAACCGCATCCCGTTCCTCACCACCGGCAAGGTCGACCTGGTGATCTCGAGCCTGGGCAAGAACCCCGAGCGCGAGAAGGTGGTGGACTTCTCCCTGCCCTACGCGCCCTTCTACCTCGGCGTGTTCGGCCCCGAAGACAGCAGTATCGACAAGGTCGAGGCCCTGGCCGGCAAGACCATCAGCGTGACCCGCGGCGCCATCGAGGACATGGAGCTCAGTGCCGTGGCCCCGCAGGGCACCACCATCAAGCGCTTCGAGGACAACAACTCGACCATCGCCGCCTACCTGTCCGGCCAGGTCGATCTGATTGCCAGCGGCAGCGTGGTGATGGCGGCGATCGCCGAGAAGAATCCGAAGAAGGTGCCGGTGCTCAAGGTCAAGCTCAAGGACTCGCCGGTGTACGTCGGCATGAGCAAGGAGCAGCCGGCGCTGCGCGACAAGGTCAACGCGATCCTCACCGAAGCCCGCAACGATGGCAGCCTCAACGCCAATGCCGAGAAATGGCTGAAGCAACCGCTGCCCGCCGACTTCCAGTGAGCCCTTGCGCATGGCCTATCAATTCGATTTCGCTGCAGTACTGGCCCAGGGTGACCTGCTGCTCAAGGGTGCGCTGTTCACCCTGGAGCTGACCCTGATCGGTACCGTGGCCGGCGTGGCCGTGGGCATCCTTGGCGCGGTGGTCCGCGCCTGGCAACTGCGTCCGTTCAACTGGGTGTTCGCGGCGTACGTGGAACTGATCCGCAACACACCCTTCATCGTCCAGCTGTTCTTCATCTTCTTCGGCCTGCCGGCCCTGGGCCTGCGCATGACGGAATGGCAGGCCGCGGTGCTGGCCATGATCATCAACCTGGGCGCCTATTCCACCGAGATCATCCGCGCCGGCATCCAGGCGATACCGCGGGGTCAGCTGGAAGCCGCGGCGGCCCTGGCCCTGAGCCGGGTCGAGACTTTCCGCCACGTAATCCTGCGCCCGGCCCTGGCGCGGGTATGGCCGGCGCTGTCGAGCCAGATCGTGATCGTCATGCTGGGTTCGGCGGTGTGCTCGCAGATTGCGACCGAAGAGTTGTCGTTCGCCGCCAACTTCATCCAGTCGCGCAACTTCCGCGCCTTCGAAACCTACCTGCTGACCACCCTGGTGTACCTGCTGATGGCCATCGCCGTGCGCCAGGTGCTCAACCTGCTGGGCCGGCGCCTGATCCTGAGGAAAGGCTGATGGAATTCACCTTGTGGGACATCGTCCGCAACCTGCTGGTCGGCCTGCAGTGGACCCTGCTGCTGTCGCTGGTGGCCTTCGTCTGCGGCGGCCTGGGCGGTTTGCTGATGCTGCTGGCACGAATCTCGGAAAACGCCAGCCTGCGCGTGCTTGCCCGCTGCTATATCGAGCTATTCCAGGGCACGCCACTGCTGATGCAGCTGTTCATGGTGTTCTTCGGCATTGCCCTGTTCGGCATCGACGTCTCGGCCTGGATGGCGGCGACAGTGGCGTTGACCCTGTTCACCAGCGCCTTCCTCGCCGAGATCTGGCGCGGCTGCGTCGAGTCGATCCCGCGCGGGCAATGGGAGGCAGGCTCGAGCCTGGCGCTGAACCGCTACGAGCAACTGCGCCATGTGATCCTGCCGCAAGCCCTGCGTATCGCCGTGGCGCCGACCGTCGGCTTTTCGGTGCAAGTGGTCAAGGGCACCGCGGTGACCTCGATCATCGGTTTCACCGAACTGACCAAGACCGGCGGCATGCTGGCCAATGCCACGTTCGAACCCTTCCTGATCTACGGCCTGGTTGCCCTGGGCTATTTCATCCTGTGTTTTCCATTGTCCCTGGGTGCGCGTTACCTGGAGAGGAGGCTGCATGCCGCTGGTTAGAGTGTCCGCGTTGCACAAGTACTACGGGGACAACCATGTCCTCAAGGGTGTCGACCTGAGCATCGAGCAAGGCGAGGTGGTGGCGATCATCGGACGCAGCGGCTCGGGCAAGAGCACCTTGCTGCGCACCCTGAACGGCCTGGAGTCGATCAATGATGGGGTGATCGAGGTGGACGGCGAGTACCTCGACGCCGCCCGTGCCGACCTGCGGTCGTTGCGACAGAAGGTCGGGATGATTTTCCAGCAGTTCAACCTGTTCCCGCACCTGAGCATCGGCGAGAACGTCATGCTCGCCCCGCAACTGGTGAAGAAAACGCCCAAGGCCGAAGCCCGCGAGCTGGCGCAGCGCATGCTCGACCGGGTCGGCCTGGGCAATCGTTTCGACGCCTTCCCCGACCAGCTTTCCGGTGGCCAGCAGCAGCGGGTGGCCATCGCCCGGGCCCTGGCGATGTCGCCGAAAGTGCTGTTATGCGATGAAATCACCTCGGCGCTGGACCCGGAGCTGGTCAACGAAGTGCTGGCGGTGGTCCGCGAACTGGCGCGGGAAGGCATGACCCTGGTGATGGTCACCCACGAAATGCGCTTTGCCCGTGAGGTAGGCGACAAGCTGGTGTTCATGCACCAGGGCAAGGTGCATGAGATGGGCGATCCGAAGGTGCTGTTCGACGCACCGCAAACGCCGGAGCTGGCGAATTTCATTGGTAGCGTTGCCTGAACACAGAACCCTGTGGGAGCTGGCTTGCCAGCGATGAGGCCGGCTTGAGCAATGATGTTGTCAGATACGGCCAAATCGCTGGCAAGCCAGCTCCCACAAGGTACGCGCCGAACCCAGATTGTGTGGCCAGCACAAAAACCTGTGGGAGCTGGCTTGCCAGCGATGAGGCCGGCTTGAGCAATGATGCTGTCAGGTCAGGCCCAATTGCTGGCAAGCCAGTGCCCACAAGGTTAGCGGCGGTTCTCAGGCCAGGTGGTGAGGACCTCGAATCCATCGCTGGTCACCACCACCATATGCTCCCACTGCGCCGACAATGAATTGTCCCTGGTGACCACCGTCCACTGGTCCGCCAGGGTCTGGGTCTGGCGCTTGCCGTAGTTGAGCATCGGCTCGATGGTGAAGATCATCCCTTCCTTCAGGCGCATGCCATAGCCACGCTGGCCGAAATGCAGGATCTGCGGTTCGCCATGGTAGACCTGCCCGATGCCGTGTCCGCAGTACTCGCGGACCACACTGAATCCGGCGCCCTCGCCCACCGACTGGATGGCGTGGCCGATATCACCCAGGGTCGCCCCCGGCCGCACCACGCGAATCCCCGCCCACATCGCCTCGAAGGTCACGTCGATCAAGCGCTGGGCTTCGGCGCTGACCTTGCCCACCGTGTACATGCGGCTGGTATCGCCGTACCAACCGTCCTTGATCACTGCCGTGTCGATATTGACGATGTCACCTTCGTTGAGCACCCGCGCCGACGGAATGCCGTGGCACACCACCTCGTTGACCGAGATGCAGAGGGTCTTGGGGAAACCGTGGTAGCCGACGTTGGCCGGGATGGCCTTCTGCACGTTGACGATGTAGTCGTGGCAGATGCGGTCCAGCTCATCGGTGCTGACCCCGGGCTGGACATGCGGCTTGATCATCGCCAGCACATCGGCGGCCAGTTCGGCGGCGATGCGCGAGCGGGCGATCTGCTCGGGGTATGCAGGGTGATGTTTCTCAATGCTGGGCCTCCAGGACGCGTGGGCTCGAGGCGCCGTCAAGGGCGCAGACCTGCCTGATATCGAGGCCACCCTGCTGTTCGGCCTGGATCAGCAGACGGCAGATTTCGTTGTGGTTCAGGTCGGGATGCAGCTCGGCGAGCATGCCGATGCGCATCCAGTGTTCGGCCTGGGCATTGATCGAGCGACTCAGGGCACTACTGGCGACGCGAAGGCTCTCATGCATGCTTTCAGAGATCTTTACGATACCCATGGACATTTCCTATATGAAACGCAGACGAATCGTATACTACCCGAAAATTTGCGCTGGGTAACATTTCCCGCTTGAAGCCCTGTACGGCGCTTCGCTGGAAAAGCACAGTTTCGCGCTTACGCTTTATCGATAGCCCGGTCACGCATCTGCTCAAGGAAGTTCAAGTGCCATCGATCTACCAGCTCAAACCCCGCTTCCAGGCGCTGTTGCGCCCGGGTGTCAGCCGCCTGCATGAGCGCGGCGTCACCGCCAACCAGGTAACCCTCGCCGCCGCCCTGATCTCCGTACTGCTCGGCGTGTTGCTCGCCTGGGGCGCTTCCCATGCGTGGCTGTTCGCCCTGCTGCCGCTATGGATGCTGCTGCGCATGGCGCTCAATGCCGTGGACGGCATGCTCGCCCGGGAGTTCGGCCAGCAATCGCGCCTGGGCGCCTACCTCAACGAACTCTGCGACGTCATTGCCGATACCGCGCTGTACCTGCCCTTCGCCCTGCTGCCCGGGGTATGGCCGCTGCTGGTGGTACTGGTGGCGGTGGCCGCGCTGGTCAGCGAATACGCCGGAGTCACGGGTCCGCTGGCCGGGGCTTCGCGACGCTACGACGGCCCCATGGGCAAGAGCGACCGTGCCTTCGTCTTCGGCGCCCTGGGCCTGGCAGTGGCCCTCGCCATGCCGCCAGCCTGGGTCAACGGCGTATTGCTGGTGGTCCTGCTGCTATGCCTGTTCACTCTCTATAACCGGGTTCGCCAAGGTCTGGCCGAAACCCGCTGAACTCCAGCCGGATAAGGATCTGTCCCATGCGTCAGGTGCATTCATCGCATTTCACCACCCATGACGGCGTCGAGCTGTTCTATCGCCACTGGCCGGCACAACGCGAGCCGGGCCAGGCCAGGAAGGCCGTGGTCATGTTCCATCGCGGCCATGAACACGGCGGCCGCATGGCTCACCTGGTAGACGAACTGGACCTGCCCGACCACGACTTCTTCGCCTGGGACGCCCGCGGCCACGGCCAGTCCCCGGGCACCCGCGGCGACAGCCCGGGCTTCGCCCACAGCGTGCGCGACGTGCAGACCTTCATTTGCCATATCGGCGACCAGCACGGGATTCCCGAAACGGATATCGCCGTTCTCGCCCAAAGCGTCGGCGCCGTGCTGGTGGCGACCTGGGCCCATGACTACGCACCCAAGGTGCGCTGCCTGGTGCTGGCCTCGCCGGCCTTCGATATCAAGCTGTACGTGCCCTTCGCCCGCCCCGGTCTCAAGGCCCTGCGCGCCTGGCGCGGCAATTTCTTCGTCAACAGCTACGTCAAGCCGCAGTTGCTTACCCATGATCCGGAGCGGGTGCTGAGCTACCGCAGCGATCCGCTGATCACCCGGCCGATCTCGGTGAACATGCTGCTTGGCCTGTACGATGCTGCAGACCGGGTGGTGGCCGACGCCCAAGCGATCCAGATCCCCACGCAACTGCTGATTTCCGGGGCCGACGTGGTGGTCCGGCGCAAGCCGCAGGAAGATTTCTTCGAGCGCCTTGGCACCCTGCACAAGGAAAAGCACATCCTCCCCGGCTTCTTCCACGACACCCTCGGCGAGCGCGATCGCGGCCATGCCCTGGCACGGATCCGGCGTTTCGTCCGCCAGTGTTTCCAGCAGCCCGCGCAGCGCCCGAGCCTGCTCGACGCCGACAGGCAGGGCGCCAGCTGCGCCGAGGCCGAGAGCCTGGCTGCGCCGTTGCCGAAATACTCGCCGCGCAACCTCTACTGGCAGGCCACCCGCGCCTCGCTGCGCCTGGGCAAGGGGCTGTCCGAGGGCATCAAGCTGGGCTTCGACACCGGTTTCGATTCCGGCAGCACCCTCGACTACGTCTACCGTAACCAGCCCGCCGGCAAGGGCAACTTCGGCCAGTTGGTGGACCGCAACTACCTCGACGCCATCGGCTGGCGCGGCATCCGCCAGCGCAAGCTGCATGCCGAGGAACTGCTGCGCCTGGCCATCGCCCGCCTGCGTGAACAAGGGCGGGCGGTGCATATCGTCGATATCGCCGCCGGCCACGGGCGCTACATTCTAGAAGCACTGGAAGGGCTGGAACAGCGTCCCGATTCGATCCTGCTGCGCGACTACAGCGAGCTGAACGTCAGCCAGGGCAGCGCGCTGATCGAGGAGAAAGGCCTGGGCGATATCGCCCGCTTCGTGCGTGGCGACGCCTTCGACCGGGCGTCCCTCGCCGCCCTTGATCCACGGCCGAGCGTGGCAGTGGTGTCCGGGCTGTACGAGCTGTTCCCCGACAACGACCTGATCCGCGCCTCCCTCGGCGGCCTGGCCGATGCCGTCGAAGACGGCGGCTACCTGGTCTACACCGGCCAGCCGTGGCACCCGCAACTGGAGATGATCGCCCGTGCCCTGACCAGCCATCGCGACGGTCAGCCCTGGGTGATGCGTCGGCGCAGCCAGGCGGAGATGGACCAACTGGTCGAGGCCGCCGGCTTCCGCAAGCTGGAGCAGCGCATCGATGAATGGGGCATCTTCAGCGTCAGCCTGGCCCGGCGGGTACGTTGATGCAGGTCTCGCGCGAACCGGGGCTGATCAAGCGCGGCGTGCTCTGGCTGCTGTTGCTCGGCCCGCTGTTCTTCCTCAGCTATGGCCTGAGCAACAGCTTCACCGCCGGGCGCAACGACGTCGGCACGCTGGTCTTCGACTGGGAACGCAACATTCCCCTGTGGTCGTGGAGCATCGTGCCCTACTGGTCCATCGACCTGCTCTACGGCCTGTCCTTCCTGCTCCCGCGCAATCGCCGGGAAATGGACCTGCATGCGCTGCGCCTGCTCAGCGCCCAGCTGATCTGCATCGCCTGCTTCCTGCTCTGGCCGCTGCGCTTCACCTTCGAGCGCCCGGAACTCACTGGCGTATTCGGCTGGCTGTTCGATGTGCTGATGGGCTTCGACAAGCCCTACAACCAGGCGCCATCCCTGCATATCGCCCTGCTGGTGATCGTCTGGGCGATGTTCGCCCGGCATACCCGCGGGGCCTGGCTACGTGGCCTGATGCATGCCTGGATGGCGCTGATCGGGCTGTCGATACTGACCACCTGGCAACACCATTTCATCGACCTGCCTACTGGCGCCCTGGTCGGTTTCCTGTGCCTGTGGCTTTGGCCCCGGGAAGGCGAGCTGCCATTGCGCCTGGCGCGCCTGCAATCGTCGCGACGGCACCTCGGCCTGGCGCTGCGCTACGGCCTGGGGGCCGGATTGCTCGCAGCGCTGGCCTTCACCTTGAAAGGCTTCTGGCTCTGGCTGTTGTGGCCCGGTATTGCGCTGCTGATGGTGGCGCTGAACTACGCCGTGTTCGGCGCTGCCGGCTTCCAGAAAGGAGCCGATGGCAACCTGTCCTGCGCGGTACGCTGGCTGCTGGCACCCTATCTGGCGGCAGCCTGGATCAATTCACGCCTGTGGACCCGCCGTCACCCGCAGGCCGATGAGGTCTGCGACGGCGTCTGGCTCGGTCGCCTGCCCGCCCGGGGCGAGGCCACGGCCTTCTCCGGGATAGTCGATCTGTGTGCCGAATTGCCGATGACGCCCGCCCCTGGCCAGCACTATCGCAGCCTGCCGAGCCTGGACCTGGTGGTAGCGGACGCCGCGCTGTGCCGTGAGGCCGCAGCGATCATCGAAGCCTTGCGCGCCCATGGCCCGCTGCTGGTCTGCTGTGCCCTGGGCTACTCGCGCAGCGCCAGCGCGGTGGCGGCCTGGCTGGTCCTCAGCGGGCGCTGCGCGGATATCGACGCAGCCGAGGCGCTGATCCGCCAGGCCCGGCCCGGCGTGGTGCTGTACCCGGCCCACCGCCGCGTGCTGGAACGCTTGCACCCGGGAGCCTGTCCATGAGCGAAGAACCACAACTGGCCCTGACCGCGCGCTTGCTGGAGCGCGGTCGGCAGATCGAACGGCTGTCCGACGGCATCAGCCTGCTGGCCCTGGGTTTCGGCCTGGCGCCGCTGCTGCTGGCGCCCCGTCATCCCGGCCTGACCAGCACGCTATGTGCCTTGCTGCTGATCCTTGGGCTGGCGCAGAAGTACCATGCCCTGCGCGTGGCCCTGGATGCCGAATTGATCGGCGCCCTGGCCAACGATGCCGGACGCTTGGGCAGCCGCACCCGGGCCCTCGACCAGGCCCTGTACGAACTGGGCCTGAAACGCGGCGTGGCCGAGCGCGACTGGCTGGCCCGTTGTCGCGGCGCCTTGCGCCTGCTGCGCCGGCAAGGCATCTGTTTCGCTGTACAAGTGTCATTGGCGTTGTCGGGGCTGCTGATTCTGCCCTGGCTTCCACCGGCTGCATAAAGGACGCACCCATGCTCGCTACATTCACCGCCTTCCTCATCACTTCCTTCGCCCGCCTGGTCACCGGGGCCCGTGCCCTGTGGCTGGGCTGCAGCCCGCTGCCGATCCAGCGCCTGTATTTCGCCAACCACAGCAGCCACGGCGACTTCGTGCTGATCTGGGCGTCCTTGCCGGAAACCCTGCGCCGCCGCACCCGCCCGGTGGCCGGAGCCGATTACTGGCTCAAGCCCGGGATGCGCAGTTTCCTGATCCGCAAGGTGTTCAACGGCGTGCTGCTGGACCGCCAGCGCAGCGAGCCCGATGCCGATCCGCTGCTGCCCGTGAAGGAGGCCCTGGCCCAGGGTGATTCGCTGATCTTCTTCCCGGAAGGTACACGCAACCTCGGCGACGACCCCTTGCTGCCGTTCAAGAGCGGGCTGTTCCACCTGGCCCGGGCGCAACCGGACATCGAGCTGGTACCGGTGTGGATCGCCAACCTCAACCGGGTCATGCCCAAGGGGCGCGCCCTGCCCCTGCCACTGCTGTGCACCCTGAGCTTCGGCGAGCCGCTGCAACTGCAGGCCGACGAGAGCAAGCAGGCCTTTATCGAACGCGCCAGCCACGCCCTGCTGGCCCTGGCCCCGAAGGAGGTCTGACATGCCCGCTTCCGCCTGGCCACTGTTCGCCGGCATCGGCGCCCTGCTCCTGCTTGCCAGCCTGATCGGCCGCGCCTTGAAATGGCGCGCCGGCCCCGGCCCACACGCGGTGATCGATAACTTGAATGCACGTATCGACGCCTGGTGGGTGATGGTCCTGGTCATCGGGCTGGCGTTCATCTTCGGCAAGACCGGGGTGATCGTGCTGTTCTACCTGGTGTCGTTCTACGCATTGCGCGAATTCATCACCCTCACCCCGACCCGGCGCAGCGACTACCCGGCGCTGGTGCTGGCGTTCTACGTGGCGCTGCCGGTGCAGTACCTGCTGATCGGCTTCGACTGGTACGGGCTGTTCAGCATCTTCATTCCGGTGTACCTGTTCTTGTTGTTGCCGATCCTGGCCAGCTTCGGCGGCGATACCACGCGTTTTCTCGAACGCGCGTCCAAGGTGCAGTGGGGGCTGATGATCGCGGTCTACTGCCTGTCCTCGGTGCCGGCACTGATGACGCTGGACATCCCGGCTTCGAGGGGCGCAACCTGCTGCTGATCGCCTGGCTAATCCTCGTTGTGCAGATCAGCGACGTGTTGCAGTACGTCTGCGGCAAGTTGTTCGGCAAGCGCAAGGTCGCACCGTCGCTCTCCCCGTCCAAGACCCTGGAAGGCCTGGTCGGCGGCGTGGCCCTGGCCACCCTGGTCGGCGCCGCGCTGTACTGGATCACGCCGTTCAGCCCCTGGCAGGCGGCGCTGATGGCCCTGGTGGTGAATGTCATGGGCTTCTTCGGCGGCCTGGTGATGTCGGCGATCAAGCGCGACCGCGGGGTCAAGGACTGGGGCCACATGATCGAGGGCCACGGCGGCATGCTCGACCGGATGGACTCGGTATGCTTTGCGGCGCCGATCTTCTTCCATTTCGTCCGGTATTGGTGGGCGTAAGCGGCCTGCCACTGGTGGCCCACAGCCCCCGTGGCAAGCTGGATCAAGTGCTTGGCAGAGGAAGGCAAGCGGTGACGCGGGTGACCGTGTCCAATGGGCAGCCCGCATTTCCCGAGTCCGGGACGGGCCACAAGAGCCAGCCACTGGCCGATGGTGCCTGCGTGCCAACGTCCCGATAATTGCCGCGCCCCGCCAGGAGGGCGTCTGCCACCAGGAGTACCGTCATGGGCAAACTTGCTCTGGCTGCCAAGATCACCCACGTTCCGTCCATGTACCTGTCCGAGCTGCCCGGCCCGCGCCAGGGGTATCGCCAGGCCGCGATCGATGGCCACAAGGAGATTTCCCGGCGCTGCCGCGAACTGGGTGTCGACACCCTGGTGGTGTTCGACACCCACTGGCTGGTCAACGCCAACTACCACATCAACTGCAGCCCGCACTTCAAGGGCACCTACACCAGCAACGAGCTGCCGCACTTCATCGCCAACATGGACTACGAAGTGCCGGGCAATGCCTTGCTGGGCAAGCTGATGGCCGCCGAGGCCAACCGCCTCGGCGTCGAGACCATGGCCCATGACGCCACCAGCCTCGGCCCGGAATACGGCACCCTGGTGCCGATGCGCTACATGAACGAAGACCAGCACTTCAAGGTCGTCTCGGTTTCCGCCCTGTGCACCTCGCATTACCTCAACGACAGTGCGCGCCTGGGCTGGGCCCTGCGCAAGGCGGTGGAAGATCACTACGAGGGTACCGTCGCCTTCCTCGCCAGCGGTTCGCTGTCGCACCGTTTCGCCCAGAACGGCCAGGCCCCGGAATTCGCCGACAAGGTCTGGAGCCCGTTCCTGGAAACCCTCGACCACCGCGTGGTGCAAATGTGGGAAAACGCCGAGTGGGACGACTTCTGCACCATGCTTCCGGAATATGCGGTCAAGGGCCATGGCGAAGGTTTCATGCATGACACCGCCATGCTCCTCGGCGCCCTGGGCTGGTCGAAGTACGATGGCAAGGTCGAGGTGGTCACGCCGTACTTCGGTTCGTCGGCGACCGGGCAGATCAATGCGATCTTCCCGGTAACCCCGCAGGATGGCTCGGCGATTCCGGCGGCGCAGGCGTCTTCGGGGCAGTTGGCGGCGGTTGGCCGGTTGTAAGCATTCGCTCCTGCCAGACCGCAGAGGCCCGGCATAGGCAAAACCCTGTGGGAGCTGGCTTGCCAGCGATAGGGCCCTCAACACCAATGATGTTGTCGGGTCTGGCCTCATCGCTGGCAAGCCAGCTCCCACAGGCAATGAGCCCCCTCTTTCCTTTACCCATCCTGGCAGCCCCGATCAAATCCCCCGGCAACCTGAGTCAAGCACCTACCGACCGTTAGGCATTTAATGCAAAGTGTAACAAGCGCCACGGTCGCCCTTGCCCAACTCCAATTATTCAGGCCGCCCCATGATCAACGTCGAAACGCCCACCTACTACTCCGCCACCAAGAAGTACAACCTCGCCTTCCCCACCCTCGAAGCCGATATCGAAGCCGGCGTGGTGGTGATCGGCGGTGGTTTCTCCGGCATCAACACCGCCCTGGAGCTGGCCGAGAAAGGCATCACCAATATCGTGGTACTGGAAGCGCGCTACCTGGGCTTCGGCGGCACCGGGCGCAATGGCGGGCAGATCATGGCCGGGATCGGCCACGACCTCGAGAAAATCCGCAGCAGCGTCGGTGAGCAAGGCCTGCAGCAGATCTTCGAGATCAGCGAACTGGGGGCCGGCATCATCAAGGAGCGAATCGCCAGGTACAACATCGATGCCGACTTTCGCCATGGCTACGGCTACATGGGTTTCAACGCCCGGCAGGCCCGCACCCTGCGCAACTGGGAGCAGGAGTTCAAGAAGGTCAATTCCAAGGATGAAATCCGCTTCCTCGGCGGTTCCGAGGTCAAGCAGATCATTGGCTCCGACGCCTACAGCAGCGCCCTGCTGCACATGGGTGGCGGCCACGTGCATTCGCTCAACCTGCTGCTCGGCGAAGCCCAGGCCCTGGTGAGCCACGGCGTGCGCATCTTCGAACACAGCGCCGCCCTCGAGGTACGCTATGGCGACACCATCACCGTGCGTACTGGCCGCGGGTCGGTGAAGGCCGCCAAGCTGCTGTGGGCCTGCGACAGCTTCCTCAACAAGCTGGAGCCGGAACTGCACAGCCGTACCATCAACACCTACGCCTTCCAGTTGATGACCGAGCCGCTTTCCGAGGAACTGATCCAGCGCATCAGCCCGATCCGCGGGGCCTACAGCGATATCCGCCCGGTCATCGACTACTACCGGGTGACTAACGAAAACCGCCTGCTGTTCGGCGCCGCGACACCCTTCATCGAGCACATCCCCAACGACCTCAAGGCCTGGAACCGTGCCTTGATGCTGAAGATCTTCCCCTACCTCAAGGACGTGAAGATCGACCTCGCCTGGGGCGGCCCGATGGCCACCAGCGCCAACCTGTTCCCGCAGATCGGCACGCTGAGCGGTCGGCGCAATGCCTTCTATGTGCAGGGCTACTCCGGTTTCGGGGTGACCCCGAGCCATATCGTCTGCAAGATCCTCGCCGAAGGCATGGCCGAGGGCTCCAGCCGCTACGACCTGTTCAGTTCGGTGAAGCATGCGCGGATCATCGGCAAGGACCATTTCCGCCCGGCGATCCTAACGGCGGCGAAGACGCTGCACCAGTTGTCGGGGTTCTTCAACGGCAGGCGTTGAAGCTCTTGGTTGTTGCTGAGGGCCTCATCGCCGAACCTGTGGGAGCTGGCTTGCCAGCGATGAGGCCCTCCAGGTTCACACCGACAACTGATTGGTAAACTGCCCCACCGCATTCACCACCTTCTGCGCGCCGTCCTGGATTTCGACGATCACATTGCCCGCCTGGGCCGATAGCTCCAGGCCCTGCTCGGCCCGGGCCTTGCCTTGCTCGATGATGCGCACCGCTTCCTCGGCCAGTTTCTGGTTCTGCGTGACCACGTCGACGATTTCCTCGGTGGCCTTGGTGGTGCGCGACGCCAGCTGCCGCACTTCGTCGGCGACCACCGCGAATCCGCGGCCCTGCTCCCCTGCCCGGGCCGCCTCGATGGCCGCGTTGAGCGCCAGCAGGTTGGTCTGGTCGGCAATGCCGCCGATGCTCTTGACGATGCTGCCGACGATCTGCGACTGCTTGTCCAGCGCCGCGATGCCCTCCACGGCCGCCGCCATCTGTACCGCCAGGCCCTGGATCACCTCCACGGTTTCCTGGATCACCACGCTGCCGCGGCGGGCACTGTCGTCGGTGTGCTGCGAGGTGGTGAAGGCGATTTCCGCAGCCTTGGACACGGCGATTTCACGGTTGACCTGGTCGGTGATCACCGTGGCGAACTTGACGATCTTGTACAGCCGCCCATGGGCATCGGAGATCGGGTTGTAGGTCGCCTCCAGCCAGACCACCTGGCCATGGCTGTCGATGCGCTTGAAGCGGTCGGCGATGAATTCACCGCGGCGCAGCTTGTCCCAGAAGCGCTCGTACTGCGGCGAGGCGACTTCGGCAGGATCGCAGAACACCCGGTGATGCTGGCCCTTGAGGGCCGCCAGCGTATAGCCCATGCCCTGCAGGAACCGCTCGTTGGCGGTCAGCACATTGCCCTGCAGGTCGAATTCGACCACGGCGGTGGAACGCTGCAGGGCCTCGATCAGGTTCTCGCGCTCGCGGGACGACTCGATGGTGCGGGTCAGGTCATTTGCATACAACGAGATGTAGTTGACCTGGCCGTTGCGGTCCTTGATCGGCTGGACGATGGCGCGCAACCAGGCCTCGTTGCCATTGCCGCGCTTGAGCTGCAAGGCCCCGGCCCAGTGTTCGCCGCTCTGGATCGCGCGCTTCATCAGGTTGAAGTGGTTGGTGCCCTGGGCATACTCCGGCACCAGGCCGAACAGGACCTTGCCCTCCACCGCAGCGGCGGAGTACTGCATTTCGCCGAGGAAATTGGCATTGGCCGAAAGAACCTGGCCCTGGGAGTTCAACTTGAGAAAGAGCATCTCGCGGTCGAGGCTTTCCTTGACCTGCTCGAGGGATGAAAGCCGGTCCTGTGCCTCTGCCAGTTCCTGCTTGAGCCGCCGATACGCTGGAAACATGAGGGATTACCTCCAAGAGTGCGAAAGTGTGAGCAGCTTGCCCGATCAATGCGTCAATACTTCATCATCCAGGCTTCCAGGTCGTGCGCCGGGAGCGGCTTCGACAACAGGTAGCCCTGGACGACGTGATACCCCTGGTCCTTCAGAATCCGGTACTGGCCGTGTTGCTCGACCCCTTCGGCCACGACTTTCAGGTGCAGGCTATCGCCGATGCGCATTACTGCGTCACTCAGCGCCCGGCTGGTTTCGTCCGCTTCCAGATCCAGCACGAAACTGCGATCCAGCTTCAGTTCCTGTATCGGCAGCTTGCGCAGATAACTCAAGCTCGAATAACCGGTACCGAAGTCGTCCATGGCCAGGCGGATGCCCCGGGCATTGAGCTCATGCAGGACCTTCATGGTCCCGGGATTGGTATCGAGCAGCAGGTTCTCGGTGAGCTCGATGGTCAGGTCCGCGGCGACCAGGCCGTGCTGGTCGAGGACGCTACCGATCATTGCGGCCAGGTCCAGGTTATGGAAGTTGCTCGGTGACAGGTTCACCGACACCGCAGGAATGTTCAGGCCCCTGCGCCGCCATGCCGCCAGTTGCCGGCAGGCCTCGCGCAAAACCCAGTGGCCCAGTTCGGTAATCAGCCCGCACTCCTCGGCCAGCGGGATGAAGCGCGCCGGCGAGACCACACCGAAGGTCGGGTGGGTCCAGCGGGCCAGGGCCTCGACGCCATAGACCCGGCCGTCTTCGATGGTCACCTGAGGCTGGTAATGCAGTTGCAGCGTACCCTGCGCGATCGCCTCGCGTAACGCGCTTTCCAAGGCCTGGCGCTCCTGGGCCAGTTCGTCGAGCTCGTGGCTGAAAAAGCTGAACCGCCCGCGCCCGGCACTCTTGGCCTGGTACATGGCCATGTCGGCGCGGTGGATCAGGCTGCTCATATCGTGGCCATCGCGCGGATACAGGCTCACGCCGATACTGGCCGAGGGCGAGAAACAGGAGCCGGCGATCCGGCACGGCTGGGAAATCGCCTGGCGGATCTCCTCGATGGTGTCGTTGACCCGCTCGCTGTCGCAATCGGGCAGCACCACCACGAACTCGTCGCCGGACAGCCGGCCGACGATATCGTTGCTATTGCGGTTGGCGCCCAGGCGCTGGGCCACCAGCTTGAGCAGTTCGTCCCCCGCCGGATGCCCCAGGGAATCGTTGATCTGCTTGAAGCGATCGAGATCGATGAACAGCACCGCCAGCGCCGTCCGGGTACGCCGCGCCTCGATCAAGGCATGGTCGGCATTGGCATGCAGCAGGCTGCGGTTGGGCAGGCGGGTCAGGCTGTCGTAGAACGCCAGTTGGCGAATGCTCTCGCGGTTGGCCTCGCGCTCCATGGCCACGGCACACAACGGCAGGACCACCTCGACGATCTGCTGGTGCAGGACCGAAGGCGTGCGGTGCTCGCCGTAATAAAAGGCCAGGACGCCGATCGCCGCGCCCTTGGCGCTCTTGATCGGAATCGACCAGGCACTGCTGATGCCCAGCGCCCTGCACTCGCCGCGGATCGGCGTCCAGTGCGGATCGCTGGCGATGTCCCGGGCAAAGACCATTTCGCCACGGCAGGCGGCCACACTGGACGAGCCGATGCCATCGCGGATCGGCATGCCCTCCAGCAGTTGCCCGTAGCGCTCGGAAAAACCCGGTGCCGCCAGCGGGTGCATGGCGCCATTCTCATCGACCTGGATCACCGCGGCGCGGACCTCGGGCGCCATGCGCCGGATTTCGCTGCACAGCAAGTCCATCACCGACGCCAGGGGCATCTCCCGAACCATGGCGTCGAGAATGCAGTGCTGCAGCACCTGATGGATCTTCGAAGCAGTGATCTCGGTGAGCACGGTCACGGTATGGGCCAGTTCGCCATTGGCCCCGGCCACCGGGTTGATCGCCACGTTGCACCAGATGCGCTCGCCGCCCTTGACCTGCAACAACTCCTCGACCTGGCACGAGCGCCCGCCGCGCAAATCGCGCTGCAACCCCACCAGCCGCTGCGGTGGCAGATCCGGCACCAGCAGTTGCGCCGGCTGGCAGTCGGCGATCTCCTCCAGGTGGTAGCCGAACAGCTTTTCGAAGCCCTTGTTCAGGTACACCAGCCTGCCGCTACCGTCGGTGATGAAGATCGCGTTGTCGGTCTGGTCGGCCACCAGCGACAACAGCTTGGTGCGCTTGCGCTCCTTGCGCTGCTCGGTCACGTCCTTGACGAAGGCGGTGTAGAGAATCTGCCCCTCGGTCTCGACCCGCGAGATCGACATCGAACCCCAGCGCTGGCTGCCGTCCTTTTTGTGGATCGGCACGTCGCGGGTAGTGCCGACGATCTTGTTGACCCCGGTACGGCGATTGCTATCGACATAACCGTCATGTTTGCTGCGGATATTCTCCGGTACCAACATGCTCACATTATTGCCGAGCACTTCTTCGCGATGAAAACCCCACAACTTTTCCGCGGCACCGTTGAAGAGGATGACGCGATTATCGCTATCGATCACAACAACACTGTCGATGGCTTGTTCCAGGGTATGAACGAAGCTCTCAGAAAGATTCCGGGTAGTGGACATCAAGTCGATCCGAACGCAACTTGTTGAAAGCGGCCAAAGCGCTACGAAGCCATGCAGCAAAGCACTGCATGACCTGGCGTAGAGCCTCTGGGGCCGGGAGGTGCGCGACAGGCGCGGGGGCATAGCTTACGCCGCGATATGGCGCTTAGCCATTACTCGACAAGATATTATTCGGATTATTTTCCGGCGCCGGGAAACTGGCGAAAGGACAAACGATTAATCAAAACTTCGTTTTTAAAATAATTGATCTGGATCAATGAATATTGGATGGACTGTGCTAATGCCGATTTAATAAAACTGACAACAATAATACTTCTGAACACCGCGTCCCCTGTTGGAGCGGGTACATCGCCGGATCCAGGGTGAGGCTGATGGCCTCATCGCTGGCAAGCCAGCTCCCACAGGGTTCTGGGTCAGCTGCAGCATTCGTGCCCGGCGCGGACCTTGTGGGAGCTGGCTTGCCAGCGATTGCGGTAATGAATTCACCATCGCAATCGCGGGTGAGCCCGCCCACAGGGTATGCGTCGTGCTCTGGAACTGTTGTTCGCCCCCCACAGCGCCCGTGACCGGCTTGCGCTCAGGGCGCCGGATTGGGAATCCGTTGGTGAACAGCCTGAAGCTGCCCACGCAGCTCGTCCCCTAGCACCACATCCAGCGCCCCCAGGTTCTCGCGCAATTGCGCCAGGCTGGTCTGTCCGGTCAGCGCACTGGCAACGAACGGCTTGTCGATCACCGCCGCCAGCGCCAGTTGGGCCGGGGTCAGCCCATGCGCCCGGGCAATCTCCACATAATCTGCAATGGCCGCCTGGGCCGATGGACTGTCGTAGCGATTGAAGGTGCGGTACAGCGATGACAACCGCGAACCCGCCGGTCGCGCGCCGGCCAGGTACTTGCCGGTCAACGCCCCGAAGGCCAGCGGCGAATACGCCAGCAAGCCGATGCCTTCCCGGTGACCGAACTCCGATAATCCGCCCTCGTACAGACGGTTCAGCAGGCTGTAGGGATTCTGCACACTGACAATCCGCGGCAAACCCAGGCGTTCGCTCTGCTTGATGAACTCGGCAACACCCCACGGCGTTTCATTGGAAACGCCGATATGCCGCACCTTGCCCGCCTGCACCTGCTCGGCCAGCACCGCCAGGGTTTCCTCGATGGCAATGCTTTCGGGATCGTCCTGCCACGCGTATTCGCGCTGGCCGAAAGTGGTGGTGCGACGATCCGGCCAGTGCAATTGATAGAGATCCAGATAGTCCGTGCGCAGGCGTTGCAGGCTGCCCTCCAGCGCCTCGACGATATTGCGCCGGTCATGCCGGCTGAGGCCGCCCCGAATATGCGGCTGCGGCGCCTTCTCGCTGGACGGCCCGGCGATCTTGCTCGCCAGGATCACCTCGTCGCGCCGCCCGCTGGCCGCCAGCCAGTTGCCGATGTAGCGCTCGGTGGTACGCCAGGTTTCGGCGTTGGTCGGCGTGGGGTACATCTCGGCGGTGTCGATCAGGTTGACCCCGGCGGCCAGCGCCAGCTCGATCTGCTGGTGCGCCTCGGCCTCGCTGTTCTGATGCCCCCAGGTCATGCTGCCCAGGCCAAGCACGCTGACCTGGAGTTCACTGTTGCCCAATTGGCGGTAACGCATGCTGGATCCTTAGCGTGAGTATCGATTCTGCGGAAACGGCAACCTGAGGTGCTCGCGCAGGGTGCTGCCGCTGTATTCATGACGGAACAGGCCGCGCCGTTGCAGCAGCGGCACCACCTCGTCGACGAAGTGTTCGATACCGGACGGAAACACGTCCGGCATGATGTTGAAGCCGTCGGCGGCATGGGCCTGGAACCAGGTGTCCAGGCTGTCGGCCACCTGCTCCGGGGTGCCGACCAGCAGGCGGTGGCCGACCAGGATGCGCCGCGACAACTGGCGGATGCTGAGGTTTTCCTGGCGCGCCAGGTTCAGTTGCGCTTCGAGGAAACCCTGGGAACCGCGCTCGAAATCCGCCACTTCGCCAATCCGTGCCCAGGGCAGCGGTCCGTCCGGGTCCAGTTCGCTGACCGCCAGCCCGAAGCGCGCCGCCACCCGCTCCAGCAAGCCTTGCTCGCCATGCCAGGCGTTCAACTCGTCGAAGCGCGCCCGGGCCTCGGCCTCGGTACTGCCGATTACCGTGGCCAGGCCGGGCATGATCTTCAGATCGGCGGGGTTGCGTCTCCAACGCACGGCGCGCGCCTTGATATCGCGATAGAAACGCTGGCCGGCATCGAGGGTAGTCTGGGTGGTGAAGATCACCTCGGCATAGCGTGAGCCCAGGACCTTGCCCGGCTCCGAGGACCCGGCCTGCACCAGCACCGGCCGCCCCTGCGGCGAGCGCGGTACGTTCAGCGGCCCCTGCACCGCGAAATGCTCGCCGACGAAATCGATGGCGCGGACCTTTGCCGGATCGGCGAAACGCCCGCCAGCCGCATCACCGATAATCGCGCCATCCTCCCAGCTGTCCCACAGCTTGAGCACCACCTCGAGAAACTCCTCGGCCCGGGCATAGCGTTCGGCATGGCCCGGCACCCCGGGCAGGCTGAAGTTGCGCGCGGCCTCGTCGCTGGCGCTGGTCACCAGGTTCCAGGCGGCGCGGCCGTGGCTGACATGGTCGAGGGAGGCGAAGCGCCGGGCGGTGCCGAAAGGATCGTTGTAGGTGCTGGCTGCCGTGGCGATCAACCCGATCCGCCGGGTCACCGCTGCCACGGCGCTGAGCAGTACCACCGGGTCGAGATGGCCGACCGGCTGGCTCGCCGGATCACCACTCAAGGCTGACCAGTCGGCAAGAAACAGCGCATCCAGGCAGCCACGCTCGGCGATACGGGCAATGTTCTGGTAATGGGCGATATCCAGATGGGCCGTCGCCGTCGCCCCCGCCTCCGCCTTGCGCCACGCTCCCGGATGAGCGCCGAAGCCAAGGACGTTCAGGCCGAGGCCGATGTGTCCCTCACGACGGATGCTCATACCGCACTGGCCTCGTCGCGCACGCCGTTGCCGGCGCTTTGCTGGGCCAGCCAGGCCTGGTCCGGAGTCACGCCGTTGAGATGGTAGTTGCCCAGCACCCGCTCGCGGTAGATCGCCGGGTTGTGCGAAGCCAGGGTGCGGGCATTGCGCCAGTGACGGTCGAAGCGCCGGGTTTCGCTGGTGGCAGACGCGCCGCCAACCTCGAACAACAGCGTGGTGGCTTCCAGCACCTGGCCGATAATGATCTGCTGGGCCTGGAACGCGGCCACTTCCGCCTCGGTGTAGTGATGCTCCTCGGCATAGCCGCCCTGCTCCGCATCGAACACCTGCTGCACCTGCTCGGCCGCCGCCAGCACCTGGGTCTGCGCCGACCAGGCCAGGCTGGACAGCCGGCCGATCACCCGCTGCACCAGCGGATCATCCTTGGGACTGGCCTCCCCAGGGAAACCGAAAGCCCGGGTGCGGCCTTTTACGAACGCCGTGGCATCGCGCAGCACCGCCTTGGCGATCCCGGCCAGAGTGGCGAGATGGAACAGTTGGTAATAGGCGGTCAGGTAGGATTCGGCGCGCACTTCATCAGGTTTGTAGCGGCGGATCACATGCTCGTTGGGCACGCGCACGGCATCGAAACGGGTAGTGCCGCTCCCCGTCAGGCGCTGGCCGAAGCCATCCCAGTCGTCCACCACAGTAACGCCCTCGGCCGTCACCGGTAGCGCCACACTGACGAAATCGTCGCCGGCCAGGGCCACGGCGGCGATCCAGTCGGCATACACGGTGCCGGTGGAGTAGTACTTTTCGCCATCCAGGCGCCAGCCAGCCTGTTCATTGCCGGGCTCCAGCGGGCTCAGCGCCACCGTGATGCCGGTAGTACCGCTGCGCTCGGCCATGGCCGCGCCCCACAGTTGCCGGTCCACCACCTTGCCCAGCCAATGCGCCTGGGATAGCGGGTCGCGACTGGAAAGGCGACCTTCGACGAAGCCGAAATGGGCGCGGAAGATCTGCGGCAGGTTGGAGTCCGCCGCGCCCAGTTCGATCAGCAGGCGAAACAACTGCGGAATGCTCGCACCCAGCCCGCCCAGCGCCTGGGGTACGCGCAAGGCCCCGAAACCGGCCTCGCGCAGCCAGCGCACCGCCTCGAAGGCCAGTTCGCGTTGCTGCTCGCGGTGCACGGCGGTTTCGGCAATCCGCTGGAAACTTTCGGCAAAGCGCTGCTGCAGGGTTTCGTAACTAACGGCAGTGGAACTCATGATGCTTCCTTTCATTGGGCAGTGAGCCGAGACAAATAAAAAGTGCCGACCGCTTAATTGAAAAATAAATTAAAGGTCATTGAAAAAGAACGATAGCAAGCGACATGCCATGGCATTCGAGCCGCCCTAACCCAATGATTTTCATGGCCCGCACAGGGATTTTAATAACCGGATCGCCGGTACTTATGCTAATACCGCACGCTCGGCCTGCCCTATTAAAAACACTTTGTTGGTCAACTGTTCACCGCCGAACAGTTGGCCGACTGCATATAACCGGAAAACTTTTTCCATACCATCTGGCTATTTGATTTTTAGTCGACCAGTGAATTTAATCGCCACCATTCATTAGTTCAGGATGTTCTTATGAAACTTCCACAGGCGCTGGTCGAGTTGCGCGCCTTGAGCAAGGACTTCGGCGCCCAGCGCGCACTCGACCGGGTGGACTTGCAGCTCTTCCCAGGCGAAGTGGTGGCATTGCTCGGTGCCAATGGCGCGGGCAAGTCCACCCTGGTGAAGATCCTCGCCGGCAGCCAGCCTCACGACCGCGGCGAACTGCGCGTACAAGGTACGCAGCAACGCTTCGACTCGCCGCTGGCAGCACGCCGGGCGGGGATAGTTGCGGTGCACCAGCATGTCGACGACGGCATCGTGCCGGGCCTGAGCGTGGCGGAAAATCTGATGCTCGACGAGCTATGCCAGGCGCAGGCAGGCCCCTGGGTGCGGCCCAGTGACCTGCACCAGCGGGCAGCAGCCATCGCGGCCGGGTTGAACCTCGATTTGCCTTTGCACGCGCCTATCGAACAGCTTGGCCAGGCCGAACGGCAACTGGTGGTGCTGGCCCGTGCCCTGGCCCTGCAACCGCGCCTGCTGATCCTCGACGAACCCACGGCGGCACTGTCAGCGGCCGAGGCGCAGCGGTTGTTCGAGCTGATCGGGCAACTGCGCCAGCGCGGCGTGGCGATCCTGTATATCTCCCATCGCCTCGCGGACCTGCAATGCATCGCCGAACGCGCACTGGTCCTGCGCGATGGCCGGCTAGTCGGTGAGTTCAACGCGCAACAGCTACCACAGGCCATCGAGGCGATGCTCGGCGTGGCACTCGACCCGCTGCGCTTCGTGCCGCGCCTGCCGGGCCGCGAAGTGCTGAGCCTGCGCGACGTGCGCCTGCTGCCGCAGACCCGGACCTTCGACCTGACCCTGCACGAGAACCAGGTAGTGGCCCTGACCGGCCTGCTCGGCGCCGGAAAGAGCGAGATCGCCGAAACCCTCTTCGGCCTGCGCCGCCCTGCCGCAGGCAGCCTGCACCTGGACGGCCAGCCGTGGCAGCCGCGTTCGCCCCGGGACGCGATCAACGCCGGGGTATTCCTCGCCGTGGAGGACCGTGCCGCTGGCTCCCTAGTGCCGGGCTTTTCCCTGCGCCGGACCCTGACCCTGCCTTTTCTCCAGCGATTCAGCCGCGGCGGCTTTATCGACCGCCGCGCCGAGGCCGCAGCCGTCACCACGCAGATCCGCGAGCTGGGGATCAAGACCGCTGGCATCGACGCACCGATGGCCAGCCTCTCCGGCGGCAACCAGCAGAAGGTGGTGATCGGCCGCTGGCTGCTGCAGGAGGCGCGCCTGCTGATCCTCGACGAACCCTTCCAGGGCGTGGATATCCGCGCCCGCCGCGAGATCGGCCAGTTGCTGCGTGACGGCGCCGGCCAGCGCGCGACCCTGGTGATCTGCACCGATATCGACGAAGCCCTGGAGATTGCCGACCGCATCCTGGTGGTGCGGGATTTCGCCGTGGTCGCCGAATATCCCCGCACCGACCTGAGCCGCAATGCCCTGGTGGCCGAACTGGCTGGTAGCGCCCCACCGACACCGCAAACGCCAAGGAGTACCGTGCGTGCCTGATTCGCTATCCCGCTCTCTGCAAGCCGCGCCCCGGCGCTGGCTGGAAGCCCTGATCCACTATGGCCTGCTGCTGTTGCTGGGCCTGATCGTGCTGCTGTTCAGCTTGGTCGAACCGGCATTCGTCCAGGTCAGCAACCTGTTCATCATTCTCCAGTCGGTGTCGATCGTCGCCCTGCTCGCCCTCGGCGTGACCCTGACCATGGCCGTCGGTGGCCTCGACCTGTCCATCGGCGCGGTGGCGGCCATGAGCCTGATGATCGCCAGCTACGTGATGGTGGTGCTGGACTGGGGCCCGTTGCCCGCAATCGTCATCAGCCTGGCCGGCGGCGCGCTGGTCGGCCTGCTCAATGGCTGGCTGATCGTACGCATGGGCATCCCGGACATCCTCGCCACCCTGGGCAGCATGTTCCTGGTGATCGGCGTGCAACTGATACCCACCGGCGGGCGCTCCATCGCCGTGGGCATGACCCTGCCCGGCGGCGAGGAAACCGAGGGCGTGTTCAGCCCGGCGTTCCTCGCCCTGGGTCGCGGCCGCTTGTGGGACACGGTGCCGGTCCCGGTGCTGGTCACCGCCGTGCTGGCCCTGGCGGTCTGGCTGTTTCTCGAACGCACGCGGATCGGCCGGCTGTTCTACGCCATCGGCGGCAACGAACAGGCGGCGCGCCTGGCCGGTGCCCCGGTGCAGCGCTACAAGCTGCTGGCCTATGTGCTTTCGGCCCTGCTCGCCTCGGTCGGCGGCCTGCTCCTGGCGGCGCGGCTCGGGCGTGGCGATGTCAGTTCCGGCAATGGCCTGGTGCTGGATGCCCTCGGCGCGGCGCTGATCGGCTTCGCCGTGCTCGGTGCGAAGAAGGCCAATGCCTTCGGCACCCTGGCCGGCGCCGTGCTGATCGCCACCTTGCTCAACGGCCTGACCATGCTCAACGCGCCTTACTACGCCCAGGACTTCGTCAAGGGCCTGGTCCTGGTGCTGGCCCTGGTCTTCACCTTCGGCCTCGCCCGGCACACCCGCTGAATTCATCGACTTGCAAGGACCACCCATGACCGCATCACCCAAGCGTTTCGTTCGCCACCTTCTCGCCGCAGTACTGCTCGCCAGCCTGGGCTGGCAAGCCCAGGCCAAGGGCCTGCCCGGTGCCCCCGCGCCCTTCGACAAGGGCGAGGTGCAGATCGCCCTGGTCGGCTACCTGTTCTCCGGCGACTTCCCCGAGGCCTACCTGCAAGGCGTGGAAAAACAGGCCGCCGCCCTCGACGTCAAGCTGCGCATCTTCGACGCCCGGCAGCAGGCGGCCAGCCAGCGCGAGATGATCGAGCGGGCCATCGACCTTGGCGTCGACGGCATCATCGTCCAGCTGGGGCTGGCGGAAACCCTGCGCGACTCGGTAGAAAAGGCCGTGGCCAAGGGCATCAAGGTGGTGGCCTTCGATGTCGACCTGAACAACCCCAAGGTCACCCAGATCGAACAGGACCACCACGCCATCGCCCAACTGGCCCTGGACAAGGCGCTGCAGGACAACGGCCCGGCGTTCAACGCCGGCTACGTCTATATCGGCGGCTTCACCCCGATGGAGCGCCGCGACGAGATCTGGCGCCAGGTCAAGGCGGCCAACCCGGGCATCGTCGAAAAGGCCCGTTTCGGCACGCTCAACCCGCCAATCGCCAACTCGGTAGCCGACCAGGCCAGTGCCGTGCTGCGCGCCAACCCGGATATCAACGTGATCTTCGCGCCCTTCGACGAGTTCGCCAAAGGCGCCAAGATCGCCGTGGACGAAGCGGGCCGCGCCGCGAAGATCAGGATCTACAGCGCCGATATCTCCACCGCCGATATCCAGATCATGAAGGAGCCCGACAGCGCCTGGACCGCTACCGCCGCGATCAATCCACAGGTGGCCGGAGCCATCAGCGTGCGCAGCCTGGCGATGCTGATCGCCGGGGAAGACCCGGGCCAGCGCCTGCTGGTGCCGCCGACCCTGATCAGCCGCCAGCAGTTGCTTGACCTGGATGTGAAGAACGTCCGCGACCTGGCGCGCAAGGTGCCTGCCTTCGGCGACAGCGCGGCGATTGCCAGCCCGGCATGGATTCCAAAGGTGGACTGAGACCCGAACCCTGAACACTTGCGTGCAACGCCTCTGCCATACAGCGGCGCCTCCCCGCTTCGATCGCACTTTCAATCAAAACTAAAAAACGGCTGCGGTACTGCCCTGCCCGGCAACTTCCAAGGTTGCCGGTCGTGGGTGCTATTGCCTGCCGTTCAAGGAGCGCTGCCATGCAACACCGCCAACTTTCATTACTTGCACTTGCGATAACCTCCGCCTTCTTCCAGTTGAACGTCCGGGCTGAAGACAGCTTGCCGGCCGGCGAAGACGCCAGGCGCCTGGACACGGTGCTGGTCACCGGCACCCGCGGCACGGCGCGTACCGTGCTGGACTCGCCGGTACCGGTGGACGTGCTCACGGCTGCCGACCTCAAGGCCACCGGCGCCAGCAACGGCGAACTGGGCCAGGCCCTGCAGACCCTGCTGCCGTCGTTCAGCATGCCGCGCCAGTCCAACTCCGGCGGTGCCGACCATATCCGCGCCGCGCAACTGCGCGGGATGAGCCCGGACCAGGTGCTGGTGCTGGTCAACGGCAAGCGCCGGCACACCTCGGCGCTGGTCAACGACTCGTCGAAGATCGGCCGCGGCACCGCCCCGGTGGACTTCAACTCGATCCCCATCAGCGCGATCAAGCGCATCGAAGTGCTGCGCGACGGAGCCGGGGCGCAGTACGGTTCGGACGCCATCGCCGGGGTGATCAACATCATCCTTGACGACGCCCCGGAAGGTGGCGAGGTCTCCACGACCTACGGCGCCTACCACACCCACCAGGATGCCATTGGCCGCACCACCACCGATGGCCAGAACAGCCTGACCACGGCCAAGGGCGGCGTACGCCTGGGCGAGGATGGCGGCTTCGTGCGCGGTGGTGCCGAGTACAAGGAACGCAACCCGACCAACCGCGCCGGCTTCGACGGCTTCGCCGACACCCCGGGCCAGCGCAACTACGTGATGGGCGACGGTTCGGCGCGGGACGTCAACCTGTGGTTCAACGGCTCGCTGCCCCTGGGCGAGCACGAGCTGTACTCCTTCGGCACCTGGAACGAGCGCCACTCCACGGGCGCGCAGTTCTACCGCTACCCCTACGAGCAACCGCAGTTCTACCCCAACGGCTACCTGCCGCAGTCCCTCGGCGTCAACCAGGATCTCTCCGCCACCGCCGGTTTCAAGGGCCTGCTGGGGGATGGCTGGGACTTCGACAGCAGCCTGACCCATGGCCGCAACCGCTTCGAATCGGCCAGCCGACGGACCCTGAACGTCAGCCTCGGCGCCGACTCGCCGACCCGTTTCGATACCGGCGACTACGAGCTGCGCCAGACCACCGCCAACCTCGACTTCAGCCGCGAACTGCGCCTGGCCGAGCGTTCCTTCGTGCTGGCCGTGGGTGGCGAGTACCGCTACGAGAACTACCTGACCACTGCCGGCGACCCGGCGTCGTACTTCGGCAGCGGCGCCGATGGCGCCAACGGCCTGCGCCCCAGCGAAGAAGCGGACCTGGACCGCAAGGTGTTCGGCACCTATGCCGAGCTGTCCGGCGACCTCAGCGACCGCCTGTTCGTCGATGCCGCCACGCGCTGGGAACGTTACGACGATGCCGGCAGCAAGCTTACCGGCAAGCTCAGCGGGCGCTATCGCCTGAACGAGCAATGGGCCCTGCGTGGCGCGGTATCGAACAATTTCCGCGCGCCGTCCCTGGCGCAGATCGGCTTCCAGCACACCACCAGCAACTTCGGCGACGGCGGCACCCTCACCGATGTTCGCGTGCTCTCGGTCAACGACCCGATCGCCCGCGCCCTGGGTGCGGAAAAGCTCGATCCGGAAACCTCGAAGAACTTCAGCCTCGGCGTTACCGCCCAGCTCAGCGAGCGCTTCGATGCCTCGCTGGACGTGTTCCGCATCGACGTGAAGGACCGTGTCACCCTGTCCCAGCGCATCGGCGGCGACGCCCTGGAGCAGTACATCAACGACACCTTCGGCGTGGCCGGGGTGCATGACGTCAACTTCTTCACCAACGCTGCCGATACCCGCACCGATGGTGCCGAACTGGTGCTCAACTATCGCCAGCCGTTCTACGACGGCGAACTGGCCCTGACCGGTGCCTACACCTGGAACCACACCAAGGTCACCAAAACCAAGGGCACGCCTGCACAGCTCACCGCCCTGGGTATCGGCAACGATGCGCTGGTCGGTGTCGAGGAGCGCAACACCCTTACCGACGCCGCGCCCAAGGACCGCTTCGTCGTCTCGGCCAACTGGAGCAGCCAGCACTGGGGCCTGCTCGGCCGCCTGACCCGCCAGGGCGAGACCACCCGCGTCTTCGATTTCGGCGACAGCCAGCCGGAGCAGACCTATGGTGCGGTGTGGCAGCTGGATGCGGAGGTGCAGTACAAGTTCACCCCGACCTTCGATATTGCCGTGGGCGGCAACAACCTTACCGACAACTATCCGGAGCGCTCCGGCTCGGAGATCAACTATGGGGGTAACTTGCCCTATGACGTGCTGTCGCCGATCGGCACCAACGGGGCTTATTACTATGCCCGGGTGACCTACGGGTTCTGACAGCCAGGGGACTTCGGTCCCCTGATGCTTTTTCAGAAGGAGACGTGGGCCGGCTGCGACAGGCGCAATACCGACAGGTCCCCCGTGATCCGCTTCCAGGCCAGGCGAATCGCCTCGATATCCTTGCCCGCCTGGGCGGTGTCGGCATGCAGGATCACGATCACCCGGGTGTCCAGGCGCTCCGGCTCCTTCGCCCCGTGATCCCGCCATTGCCCGTAGGCGTTCAGTACGCTGAAGCCATCGGGGAAGCGCGGGGTCACTTCCTTATCGAGAAACGCGCGCCAGCGGGATTCGCTGATCACATCCTTGCCACCTTCAAGGCGGCCGAGGGCGAAATACAGTTCGGTACGCTGCCAGGCAGCCTGGGCAGGCCGGCTCGGATCGCCTTGCAACGTTGAACTTGCGGGGTGGGTCGTGTGAACGGGAAGTTGGGTATTGGCACAGCCGGAAAGTGCAACCAGAACCGAGGCAAGAACCAGACGGCGAAACATGGAATATCCTTTTTCGAGTTATAGGCGAGGCACTATAGGAAGGAATATCCGGGGTTCAAAATAACCAATTAACAGATAGATATATTTATAGAAATACTGCAGACCCTGTGGGAGCGGGTTCATCGGAACGCCGAACCGCCGCGATTGCGATATTGGATTCACTACCCTAATCGCGGGTGAACCCGCTCCCACAGGGTCTGCGTCAATCTACCGATCGCTTAGCATCGCCTGTATCTGCTGCGTCGCCTGCCGCGTACTCTCCGCCAGTTTCTTCACCTCCTCCGCCACCACCGAAAAGCCGCGCCCGACCTCCCCGGCCCGGGCTGCTTCGATCGCGGCATTCAGTGCCAGCAGGTTGGTCTGCTCGGCGATGCTCTTGATCACGCCCACCACCGTGGCAATCTGCGCATAGGTGGTCTGGTTCTGCGCGAGCATCTGTTCGTGGCTGGCCTGGGCACTGCGTTCGTCGCTGATATCCCGCACCGCGCCGATCACACGCACCAGCACGCCCCTTTCGTCCCGTACCGCACAGCCGCGCTCGCGGCACCAGATGTAGCCGCGGGTCTTGTGGCGCATGCGGTACTCGAACACGTATTCGCCACTGGCCCCGGGCTTGAGGATTTCGCGGTCGAAGATCGCCATGATCTGCGGCAGGTCGTCGGGATGGGTGATGCCGACCTGGGTGTCCCAACCGTCCGGCAGCTCCGCAGGGCCGTAGCCCATCACCGCGCGGAACTGGTTGGAGATGCGCATATGGCTGTCCGGGTGTTGCAGATCGCCCAGGACCACCTTGATGTCCCAGGTGCCCTCGGTGATGGTGGATTCCAGTTGCGCCCAGATCGCCGCCTGCTGGCGGTGCGCCTCAAGCTGCCGTTCGAGGTCGGCGACGCAGGCCGCCAGGTCGCTGCAGCGCTGTTCCAGGCGGACCACCTCGGCCTCGGTACGCTGACCCTGTTCCGTGGCCTGCTCGGCCTGCTGGCGCGACTCGCTGGCGAGGGCGTGTGCTTCGTCGAGCTGGCGCCGCTGCTGCTGACGCGCCACTGCCAGTTCGCGCAGGGCCGCGAGCACGGCCGGGTGTCGCTGCAGGTGCGGCGCGTCCATCCCGTCCCAAGGCTCCCCGTGGCCGACCCGCGCCAGCAAGGACTCCAGCTCCCGCACCCAATGATCGTTCCTGAAAAACATCAGTGCACACCGTCTGCCAGTGAAAAACACCGAGTTGACCGGATTGTGCCGGCGCCGTCTTGCACCCGGGTGCCGGGCATTTGATCGTCGCTGCCAGGAATGTCGCGATCCTGGCAGGCATACGCATGCCTTCGACAGGCTGGGTCAAGACGCCGCGCGCGCAAGCGGGTAAAGTCAGGCAGGCCCGTTCTTCCATCGGCCATGGCGTGCGCGAATCGTGAAAGTTGAGCAACAAACCCGCCCGAACCGCTGGCCCGCCGTGTTGCGGGCCCTGCATCATCGCAATTTCCGCCTGTACTTCGCCGGTCATGCGGTATCCACACTCGGCACCTGGATGCAGACCGTGGCGCTGTCCTGGCTGGTCTATCGCCTGACCGGCTCGGCCGCGCTGCTGGGCATCACCACCTGCGCCACCCTGCTTCCGCAATTGCTGGTGGGGCCGATCGCCGGGGCCTGGATCGACCGGCACGACAAGCGCAGCCTGCTGATGAAGGTCGAAGCCCTGCTCGCTGCCCAGGCCCTGTTGCTGGCAGTGCTGACCGGCCTTGAGCTGATCACCCCGGGCCTGATCGTGACCCTGGCCGCCACCCTGGGGATCCTCAATGCGGTGGACACACCGTTGCGCCAGTCCCTGCTCAGCCGCCTGGTGGACGACCGCGCCGACCTGCCCAACGCCCTGGCCCTCAACGCCATGCTCTTCACCTGCTCGCGCTTCATCGGCCCACCGCTGGCCGGCCTGCTCCTGGCATTGACCGGCGAGGCGCTGTGCTTTGCCCTGAATGCACTGTCCTATGGCGGACTGATCCTCGGCCTGCAACTGATCCGCCTGGCACCCGGGGAAAAGGCCAGCGGCAGCATGCGCCACATGTTCCGCGAGGGGCTCGACTACGTGCTGCACTCGCCGTCGTTGCGCAGCCTGATGCTCGGGGTGCTGATGGTCAACCTGACCGCGTCCACCTACGCCGTGCTGCTGCCGGTGTTCGTCCACGATATCTTCACCGGCGACGCGCGGACCCTGGGCTGGCTGTGGGGCGCCGCCGGGCTCGGCTCGCTGCTGTCCACCGTGCTGCTGGCCGGCCACCAGGGCACCGATCGCCTGCGCAGCCTGATCCTGTATTCCGCCTGTGCCAGTGCCCTCGGCCTGCTGCTGTTCGCCAGCAGTCGCAGCCTGCCGCTGTCGTTGCTGGCGATGCTGATCCTCGGTTTCGGCGTGACCATCAACAACGTCGGCACCAATATCCTTCTGCAAGGCCAGGCCCCGGAAGCGCTGCGCGGCCGGGTGGTGTCGATCTACACCTCGACCCGCTTCGGCTTCGACGCCATCGGCGGCCTGCTCGCCGGGATGCTTGCGGGCCATATCGGCGGGCCCCGGGCCATGGCGATCGCCGCAGCGCTGCTGAGCTTGTACTACCTCTGGCAGCTAGCGTTGCGTACCCGTGGCGCACCTGAACCCACCTCCGAGGAACCGACGCCATGACCGACCTGCTGCGTCAGCAACCGACCGTCACCCTGGAGGACGCATGAACAGCGCCAGCGCCGAGGAGCTCGGCCGCTACTGCCTGCACGCCTTCAGCCAGCAGGTACCGGCCAGCCTTGCCGCGTTCTATCGGGTGGACGAACACCTGCTGGCCTGCGATTTCCAGCTGCTCGGCATGCAACCACCGATGCACCGCCACTACCTCGAGCATTACCGTCACCTCGATCCGCTCAAGCCGGGCAACTGCAAGGCGATCGGCCTGCCGGTGGTGTCGCTGCGCCAGGGCCTGGCCCATCAGGATGCGGCGCTGGGCCGCGAATACCTGGGTTTCCTGCGCCAGCACAAGGTCGTGGATGTGGTGGAAGTCACGGCCTGGGTCGAAGGGCGACTGACCGCCGGGATCTCCCTGTTGCGCGATGGCTCGCTGGGGGCGTTCAAGGTCGAGGAACTGGAGCGCCTGTTGCCGTTGCACGGCTTGATGCAGATGGCGGCGCGGCAGTTGCCGACGCCTGTGCTGGACCGGCTGGCCGGGTTGACGCCAAGGGAGCGGGAGATTGCCCTGCTGCTGCGCGACGGAGCCTGCAACAAGACCCTGGCGCGGCAACTGGAGCTGGGTTTGCCGACGGTTAAGACCCACCTGATCAACCTGTTTCGCAAGGTGGGCGTGAGGAACAGGACGGAGTTGGTGGGGTATTGTTCCTGTAGGATCGCAAGGGCAACGCGGCCCCTGTGGGGGCGGGTTTACCCGCGATGACGGTAGTGAATCCACTGAAGCAATCGCGGCGGTTCGGCGCTCCGATGAACCCGCTCACACAGTGACCGTGCCCAACACAAAACCTGCGGTTGGCCGAGAAACTCGTGGGAGCGGGTTCACCCGGGATTACGATAGTGGCCACACCACCGCAATCGCTGGCAAGCCAGCTCCCACAGTGACCGTGTCGGGCACCAAACCCTCGGCTGGCCGAGAAACCTGTGGGAGCTGGCTTGCCAGCGATAGCAATAGTGGCCTCACCACCGCAATTGCGGGTAAACCCCCACAGGGTCCCTGCTACATTCACACTGGCCAATGTTCAAAGGACTGCCCATGCCCACCACCTACCAAGGCGGCTGCCTCTGCGGCTTCATCCGCTATACCGCCCAGGGCCCGCCGAAAAACCCCACACCTGCTCCTGCCGCAACTGCCAGCAGCACAGCGGTGCCCTCACCGCGCTCTGGGTCGAATTCCCCCGGACCGTATCGAATGGACCGGCGCAGGCGGCGCCCCCGCCCTCTACCGCTCCTCGGACTATTCCAGCCGCGCCTTCTGCCCGCGCTGTGGCAGCTCCCTCGGTGCAGTGGACGACGAGCCGGTGATCGCCCTGCTGGTCGGCGGCTTCGACGAACCGACCGCCCCGGAGCTCGAGCCTGAATACCACGCCTTCGAAGACTGCCAGCCCGCCTGGTGGCGTACCTGACCACTACGCAACACATAGGGGGTCAGGGTAGATCCGCTACCAACGCCATGCTGCCATCTCAACCATCCGGTTGATACCACCCGACCGCCATGCCCGGCACCATCACGGCTCCAATCAACAACAACGAGCCATCTCCCATGACCACCCATACCGACTGGATCTCCGTAGGCGCCCTGGCCGACGGTTTCGCCCCTGAAGCGTTCATCCTGCCGCAACTGGCCGAACTGGCCGGGCAGCGCATGACCCTCAATTTCGCCAATGGCTGGTCCATCGAGCACCGCTTCGACGCCGAACAACTGCACTGGCACGCCGCCGACGGTCACTCCAGCGGCAGCGCACCCTACCGCGCTACCTCGGTGCGCACAGGGATAGTGCTGGTGGACTTCCTCAAGACCGAGAACGGCCAGACCTGGTCGATTTCCCTGGTACTCGACACCCTGAGCCAGTCATTCACCGCGGTAATCGGCAGCATGCCCGAGGCCGAGGAAACCCGGGAAGGCATGTTCCACCGCGCCCTGGCCGGCAAGCCGCTGACCTGCGTCGACGCGCAATTCCTCCACGGCACCCTTGACCGCCCCTGGCAGGAAGGCGCCTGCCCGCATGTACCGACCGCCGAGCTGGTGGGTATCCGCAACCTGTATCGCTACAGCCCGACCGAGGAATACGAACACATCTACCTCAACGAGAACTTCTATACCTGGCAGTGCCTCAAGGGCGTCGAGCAGGGCCTGTGCGACACCGACCGCTGCCACTACTACAAGATCGCCGATGAGCTGTACCTGTTCGTCTGGCGTGAAAAGATCATCCCGACCCTGGGCCTGGTGATGATCGACCTGCGCGCCCACCGCAGCGACGGCAAGATCTTCGGCCATGCCGAGGGCGGCTTCGAGGCGTTCAGCAACTTCCCGGTGGCGTCGTATTGCAGCCTGATCAACACCACGGTCCACGAAGGATGAGCCGTTGCGTGCTGGTGACCGGTGCCGGCAGCGGCATCGGCGAAGCCTGCGCGCGGCGCCTGGCAGCGGCCGGCGACCAGTTGGTGCTGGTTGGCCGGCGCCGCGAGGCGCTTGAACGGGTGGCGGACGGCAGCGACGCCCTGGTGCTGGCCGGCGATGCTGCCGACAGCGCCACCTGGCAAGGCTTCGTCGAGCAGATCCGCAAGCGCTTCGGCGGCCTCGATGCGCTGCTCTGCTGCGCCGGCGGGCATGGCCTCGGCACCGCGCTGGACAGCGACGACGCGGCCTGGGAAGCGGCCATGCGCAGCAACCTGCACAGCGCCTTCCACAGCGCCCGTGCGTGCTTGCCGCTACTCATCGAACGGCGCGGCAGTATTGTCCTCCTTGGCTCCATCGCCTCCCTCGCGGCAGGCCCCGGTGTATGCGGCTACACCACCGCCAAGCATGCGCTGGTGGGGCTTAATCGCTCCCTGGCGCGGGACTACGGGCCGCAGGGGGTGCGGGTCAACTGCGTCTGCCCGGGCTGGGTACGCACGCCGATGGCCGATGCCGAGATGCAGCCGCTCATGGAGCGGCATGGCGAGGACCTTGACGCCGCCTATGCCCGGGTCACCGCCGACGTGCCGCTGCGCCGCCCGGCCACGGCGAACGAGATCGCCGCGCTGTGCCAGTTCCTGATCAGCAGCGAGGCGTCGATCATCACCGGGGCGGTGATTGCCGCGGACGGTGGCTCAACCATCGTCGATGTGCCGACGCTGGCCTTGCAGGGTATTTGAGATCGGTCGCATCAAGGCGCCGGATTCGGCTGCTGCACATGGATCGCCTCGATCCCCTTCAACAGCTCCTCGGTCAGCTTCACCTCGACGCTGGCCAGGTTGCTGTGCAACTGCTCCAGGGTGGTGGCGCCGATGATGTTGCTGGTCACGAACGGCCGGCTGGTGACATAGGCCAGCGCCAATTGCGCCGGATCCACGCCATGGGCCCGGGCCAGCGCCACGTAACCCTGGGTGGCCTTTTCCACCTGCGGGTTGTTGTAGCGCTGGAAACGATCGAACAGGGTCAGGCGCCCCTTCGATGGTTGCGCGCCGTTCAGGTACTTGCCCGAGAGCACGCCGAAGGCCAGCGGCGAGTACGCCAGCAGCCCCACCTTCTCGCGAATCGATATTTCCGCCAAGCCAACCTCGTAGCTGCGGTTCAGCAGGCTGTAGGGGTTCTGGATCGATACCGCGCGCGGCCAGCCACGGGTCTCTGCCAGGTGCAGGAAGCGATGTACGCCCCACGGGGTTTCATTGGACAGGCCGATATGGCGGATCTTGCCGGCCTTGACCAGGTCGTCCAGCACTTCGAGGGTCTCCTCGATGGCGGTGGGCTCGTCGGTGGCATCGTGCACATAACCCAGTTGGCCGAAGAAGTTGGCCTGCCGATCCGGCCAGTGCAACTGGTAGAGGTCGAGGTAGTCGGTGTTCAGGCGCTTGAGGCTGTCTTCCAGGGCCGCGGTGATATTGGCCCGGTTCAGGCGGGCATCGCCGTTGCGGATATGCTCGATACGATGCGGGCCGGCCACCTTGCTCGCCAGGACCCAGTTCTCCCGGCCGCCGAAGCGGGCGAAGTAGTTGCCGATGATGCGCTCGGTTTCGCCATAGGTCTTCGCGATAGGCGGCACCGGGTACATTTCGGCGGTATCGATGAAGTTGACCCCGGCCTCGCGGGCCACCTGGATCTGCTCGAAGGCCTCGGCCTCACTGTTCTGCTCACCCCAGGTCATGGTGCCGAGGGCGATGGCGCTGACCTGGATGCCACTGTTGCCGAGTTGACGCTTTTCCATGAAGCACTCCTTTTTAGAAACGGCGAAGCCGCTGGCGCCCCGAACGGCTCCAGCGGCCTGTATCCGGTTACGACTTCAACGCGCGACGGGCTTGAACAGCTCCACGGCGCTGGCGTCGATCTTGCGCGGCAGCAGGCCCTGGGCGAAGAACACATCGGCGATCTGCTGCTGTTCGGCGAGGTTGTCGGCCTGCACCGGTTGCACATCATAACTGCGTCGACCGTTGGCTTGCTCGACCGTCGCCACATCGAGGTTGCCCCAAAGCGGTCCGAGAACCTTGGCCGCGTCGGTCGGATGAGCCTTGATCCACTTGCCGGCGCCGCTCAAGGCGGTGAACAGGGTGTTCAGCACCTGCGGGTGGGTCTTGGCGTAATCGCTGGACGCCAGGTAATAGCGCTGGTAGTTCGACAGCCCCTGGCCATCGCTCAACACCCGCGCATGCTGCTGGCGCTGGGCGCTGGCGACGAACGGGTCCCAGGTCACCCAGGCATCCACCTTGCGGTTCTCGAAGGCCGCGCGGCCATCGGCCGGAATCAGGTAGGCCGGCTGGATGTCGTTGAAGTTCAATCCGGCCTTGGCCAGGGCCTGGATCAGTAGGTAGTGGCTGCCGGCCGCCTTGGTCACGGCGATCTTCTTGCCCTTGAGGTCGGCGAGGCTTTTCAGCGGTGAATCCGCCGGTACCAGGATGGCCTGGGCCAGGGGCGACGGGGTTTCGCGGGCGAAGTAAACCAGCTTGGCGCCCGCCGCCTGGGCGAACACCGGCACGGTGTCGGCCACGTCCGCCGAAACATCGACGTTGCCCAGGTTCAGCGCCTCCAGCAGCGGCAGGCCGCTGGCGAACTCGTGCCAGGTAACGTCGATACCCTGGGCCTTGAGGTCTTTCTCCAGGGTGCCCTGTGCCTTGAGCAGGGTCAGCAGGGTCGAGGATTTCTGGTAACCGATGCGCAGGGTTTCGGCGCTGGCCGTGCCAGCGAGGCTGGCGCCCAGTACCACGGCAGCGGCCAGTTGGTAGATGCGTTTGAACGGGATCATGGGTGCAGGCTCCGGAATTCAGGGCTTCTGGTTCAGTTGCTGGGTCAGTTGTACGGTGGCCGGCAATACGAAGCCGCTGGCGAAGGTCGGGGCTACGTCGAGGCGGCCGGCGATCAGGCCGTGGGCCTGGTAGAAATCGGCAGTCTCCTGTTGCTCGGCGACGGTTTGCGCATCCACTGCCTGCCAGTGCAGTTTGCGCCGCTCGAATTGCAGGCGTGCGGCGTCCACCGGGAAGCCGATGATCTGCGCCAGGGTCTTCGAGTAGCTGTCGAGGTTGTGGTAAGCCCAGTCCTGGGCCTTGGCCAGGCGCGTGAGGTAATCCTGCAGGGCCTCGCGCCGGGCCGGATCGGCCAGGGCCTTGTCGGTGGCGGCGAGGAAACCGTTGCCGCTGGACAGGCCGCGGCCATTGACCAGCACCCGGCCCTGCCCGCTCAGTTCGGACAACGCGGTGTAGGGCTCCCAGGTGGCCCAGGCATCCACCGAGCCATTGGCCAGGGCGACCTTGGCATCCACCGGGCCGAGGAAGCGGAATTCCACGTCCTTCTCGCTGAGGCCGGCGCTGACCAGGGCTTTCAGGGCAATGTGATGGCCGATGGAGCCGCGCCCCGTGGCGATGCGCTTGCCCTTGAGGTCCGCCGCGCTTTTCAGTGGCGAATCGGGCCGCACCAGCACTGCGGTGCCATAGGCGTCCGACTTGTTCACCGCGATGGCCTTGACCTGCGCTCCGGAAGCCAGGGCGAACAGCAGCGGCGCATCACCGATGATGCCGGCATCGATGGCCCCGGCATTCAACGCTTCGGCCAGGGGCGCGGCGGCAGGGAATTCGGCCCAGCGGATATCGTAGGGCAGGTCCTTGAGACCGTCGGCGGCTTCCAGCTGGGCGCGCATATTGCCTTTCTGGTCGCCGATGCGCAGTTCGAGACGGTCGGCGGCAAGGGCCGGGCCGGACAGCAGCAAGGCCGCTCCGAGGGCCAGGATTCGGGTGAAGGGGATCATCGCGACGCTCCTTGAGGCTGGATCTCAGCCTGTTGTCAGGTTCCGGGTTCCATCCGCTGTGCGACGCGGAATGTAGGCCGACTGTAGCGAGTCGCGAATAATCAGTGAAATGCATTTTGGTCATAACCTAATATGCGAACAATTTTTCAATCCCGTGATTAGCTTAGAACCAGAAAGAATTTTACAGAGGCACTCTCCACGCATACGGTCATAAGCCCTGCCGTCTTATGCAAATGAGTGCCTGATGAGCCAGTCTTCCGCCAATACCGTTCCGCTGCACCGGCCGACGCCGCCTGACGATGCCCTGGACCCGGTCCTTGCCATCATTACCCGCGAACTGGCTGCCAGCGCCGCCGGTTTCGACCGCAGCGGCGAATTTCCCGCCGCCAACTTCGCGCTGCTGCAGCGCCATGGCCTGCTCGGCCTGACCGTGCCGAAAAGCCTGGGCGGTGGAGGTGCCGACCTGCCGACGGCGCGCAAAGTGGTTGCGGCGGTGGCCAAGGGCGAGCCGTCCACCGCGCTGATCCTGGTGATGCAGTACCTCCAGCACTTCCGCCTGCAGGACGACCAGCGCTGGCCGGCGCACCTGCGCGAGCGCCTGGCCCGCGAGGCCGTGGAGAAAGGTGCGCTGATCAATGCCTTCCGCGTCGAACCCGAACTGGGCACCCCGGCCCGCGGCGGCCTGCCGGCAACCGTGGCACGACGTACCGCCGAAGGTTGGCGACTGTCCGGCACCAAGCTCTACTCCACCGGCAGCCATGGCCTGGAGTGGTACCTGGTGTGGGGCCGCAGCGACGATGCCGACCCGCTGGTGGGCGGCTTCCTGGTGCACAAGGACAGCCCGGGCATCCGCATCGTCGATGAATGGGATCACCTCGGCATGCGCGCCACCTGCAGCCACCGGGTGGAGTTCGACGACGTGCTGCTGCCGCTGGACCACGCCGTCGCGGTCAGCCCGGCCAGCGCGCCACGCCCGGAGCTGGACGGCGAGAGCCTGGTATGGATGTCGGTGCTGCTGTCGAGCATCTATGACGCGGTGGCCCAGGCGGCCCGCGACTGGCTGGTGACCTTCCTGCGCGAGCGCACCCCGTCCAACCTCGGCCAGCCGCTGGCCAGCCTGCCGCGCTTCCAGGAGCGGGTCGGGCGCATCGATACCCTGCTCTTCGCCAACCGCAACCTGCTCGATTCCGCCGCTGCCGGCCTGGTCCCGGCGCAGAACGCCGGCCAGCTCAAGCAACTGGTGACGCAGAACGCCATCCAGGCGGTGGAACTGGCCATCGAGGCCACCGGCAACCCCGGCCTGTCGCGCCATAACCCGCTGGAACGGCATTACCGCGACGTGCTGTGCAGTCGCGTCCACACCCCGCAGGACGACGTGGTGTTCCATGGCACCGGTCGTGCAGCCCTCGATGCAGGAGTCGCCCAATGAGCACCGTGAGCGTGATCGCCAGCCAGCTGGATGAGCAGGCCAATGAATTCATCCGTCAGCAATTGCCCGGCCACCGGGTTCTGGACCTGAGTCCGGAGCAGTTCCATGCCGAGCGTGCCGACGTGGTGATCCTGCGCCCGGTCAACGTCCGTGGCCGCCGGGTCGATGAAGCGCCGCGCGGTTGGCCCTGGTCGCTGCGCTGGGTGCAATTGGTGTCGTCGGGGATCGACTTCTACCCCGACTGGCTGTTCCAGGGCCCGCCGGTGACCAGCGGCAAGGGCAGCAACGCCGAACAGGTGGCCGAGTTCGCCCTGGCGGCGATCTTCTCCGCTGCCAAGCAGCTGCCTGACATCTGGGTCAAGGACGACGACTGGCACTTCACCTCGTTGCAGCCGGTTCGCGGCAAGACCCTGGGCATTCTCGGCCTGGGCAGCATTGGCAAGAGCCTTGCGGCCAAGGCCACGGCGCTGGGCCTGCGGGTAATCGCCCTGGGTCGTCCGGGCCAGCCACTCGAAGCCGTTGTACCGGTGGAAGCGGTAGCGGACATCCATCAACTATTCGCCGAGTCCGATCACCTGGTGCTCGCCGCGCCGCTGACCGCCCAGACCCGCGGCATCATCGGCCGCGAGGTGCTGGCCAGTGCCAAGCCGGGCCTGCACCTGATCAATATCGCCCGTGGCGGCCTGCTCGACCAGCAGGCGCTGCTCGAAGCGCTGGACGCCGGACGCATCGGTCGGGCCACCCTGGACGTCACCGAACCCGAGCCGCTGCCGGCGGGTCACCCGTTGTACAGCGACCCGCGGGTGTTCATCTCGCCGCACACCTGCGCCCTTTCCACCGACGGGGTGCGCGGCTTCGCCGTGGACTTCGTCGAGAACTTCCGCCGCTATCACCAGGGCCAACCGCTGCGCAACCTGGTGGATCACCAGCGCGGCTACTGATCGTCTTCTTGGGAGTACTGCAATGACTGCCGTTTCCGCTCTAACCGTCAAATCCGATCTCGACAGCGTGCGCCAGCGGGTCAGCGCCGAGGAATGGGAGGTCCGGGTCAAGCTCGCTGCCGCCTATCGCCTGGCCGCGCTGTTTCGCTGGACCGACCACATCTACACGCACTTCTCGGCCCGGGTGCCGGGGCCGGAGGAGCATTTCCTGATCAATGCCTTCGGCTTGCTGTTCGATGAAATCACCGCCTCCAACCTGGTCAAGGTGGATGTCAACGGCACCCTCATCGACGACCCGCTGGGCCTGGGCATCAACCAGGCCGGCTATGTGATCCACAGCGCCATCCACCGCGCCCGCCCGGACCTCAAGGCGGTGCTGCACACCCATACCCGCGACGGAGCGGCGGTGTCGGCGCAGCGCGACGGGCTGCTGCCTCTGTCCCAGCACGCCCTGGCGTACTACAGCCGGGTGGCGTACCACACCTATGAAGGCGTGGCCCTGGACCTGGACGAGCAGGAGCGGCTGGTGGCCCACCTGGGCGAGAGCAATATCCTGATCCTGCGCAACCATGGGCTGCTGACCGGTGGCATCAGCGTCGAACATGCGTTCCGCGAACTGCACGGGCTGGAGCGCGCCTGCAATATCCAGATCGCGGCCCAGGCCGGCGGCAACGCCGACCTGCTGTTCGCCCCGGAGGCGGCGATCGAGAAGGTCAAGCAGCAGACGGCGGCGTTCATCGATGGCAACGGCCCCGGAATCCAGCGGCATTGGGATGCGTTGATCCGGCAGTTGGATCGCGAAGGAGATGATTACAAACACTAAGGGCCTCATCGCTGGCAAGCCAGCTCCCACAGGGTCAGCACAGTCCGGAAGACATGTGCAGTACCTGTGGGAGCTGGCTTGCCAGCGATTGGCCCTCAGCCTCACCAAACAACCCACTGACCGACCCCACTCAGGGAGGAAAACCCCAAAAAGCAGGATGCCAACATGCCCAAACCCGCCTTGCGCCACGCTCTCCCCCCGTTGTTGCTGTCCCTCCCCCTGACCACCTTCGCCGCAACCGAGGAACGCCTCCCCAGCGTCACCGTGACCGCCGAGCACCGCCAGGAAAACCTGCAGAAAACCCCGCTGGCCATCAGCGCCTTCGATGAAACCACCCTGCGCGACCAGCAGATCAACAACATCCGCGACCTGTCCGGCCGGGTGCCCAACCTGACCCTGACCCGCCAGTCGATCTCCTACAGCGCCCAGACCTACGGTATCCGCGGCATCGGCGAGACCGACCCGATCCAGGAAGCCGCCGTGGCCGTCTACGCCGACGACCTGTACATCCCCAGGGCGATTTCCTCGATGCTCGACTTCAACGATGTCGAGCGCGTCGAGGTCCTGCGCGGGCCGCAGGGCACCCTGTACGGACGCAACAGCGCCGCCGGGGCGATCCGCGTGATCACCCGCGATCCGGACCAGAAGACCCGCGCCTTCGTCGAACTCGGCGCCGGCAACTACGAGGCGCGCAACGGCCGCCTGCTGGTCAGCGGCCCGCTGGTCGACGACACCCTGTTCGCCAGCTTCTCGGCCCTGCGCCTGAGCCGTGACGGTACGGTGTACAACCGTACCCGGCACAAGGACGTGAACAACGTCGATATCCAGTCCTACCGCGGCAAGCTGCGCCTGGCCCCGGTGGACTCGGCCTGGGATACCCAACTGACCCTGGCCGGCACCTTCGACCGCGGCGACACCACCAGCTACACGCCCTTCGACCCGAGCAACGGCCACTTCGACAAGTTCAAGACCTACAGCAGCCTCGACCCGAAGAACCGCCTCGACCAGGGCAGCGCCGTACTGCGTTCGATCTACCGGTTCGACGATCAGTTGAGCTTCAAGTCGGTCACCGCCTGGTCGGCCTTCGACCAGCCGGTGGACTACGACAACTCCGGCGAGGCCAACGTCGGCAACGCCTCGCCGACGCAGAACAACCTGATCCACTACAAGCAGCGCTATGCCACCCAGGAATTCCAGCTCAACGGCGAGTACGAGCGCTTCAACTTCACCCTGGGCGCCTACCTGTACAAGGAGCGTTTCCGCGCCGAACGCGACAGCCTGACCTACTCGGTGGCCGCCGACCGGGTCAACGCCAGCGGCCAGTACAGCACCACCGATACCGAAAGCTACGCCCTCTATGGCCAGGGCACCTACAAGCTCACCGACCGCCTGTCCCTGACCGCCGGCCTGCGCTACACCGCCGAGCACAAGAACTTCGATTACCAGAACTACGCGATAACCAGGCAGCGCCAGATCACAGGCCTCAACTTCAGCGCCGAAACCAGCGAAAGCTGGGCGTCCTTCAGCCCCAAGCTGGGCCTGGAATATGCCTGGAGCGACGCACTGACCCAGTACGGCTACGTCGCCAAGGGCTTCAAGGCCGGCGGCTTCGACAACCGCGCCCCGACCCGCCTGGCGGCGTTGCAGGGCTTCGATCCGGAGAATGTGATCACCTATGAAACCGGGCTCAAGGGCGATTACCTGGGTGGCCGCCTGCGCAGCAACGTCGCGGTGTTCTACAACGACTACAAGGACCTGCAGACCAACGCCTGGGACCCGGCGATCAGCGCCAACCTGCGCACCAACGTCGGCAGTGCCCACAGCTACGGGGTGGAACTGGAAAACACCGCCCTGCTCAGCCGCGACCTGACCCTCAAGGCCAACCTCGGCTACCTCGAGGCGCAGTACGACGACTTCAAGAACGCGGCGGGGCCCGGCGTGGATGCCGATGGCAACAGGATGGTCTTCGCGCCACGCTGGAACCTGGCGCTGGGGCTGAACTGGACGGTACCGGTGGACCTGCCGGGAGCGTTGGTGGCCGGCACCGACTGGCAGTTCCAGAGCAAGTCGTACGCCAATGCGGTGAATGGCGATATCTACGAAGTGCCGCAGCAGAGCTTCTGGAACGCTACCACCAGCTATGGCAGTGGTGATGGTCATTGGACCACCACCCTGGCGGTGAAGAACCTGCTCAATCGCGCCTATCCGCAGAGCATTGCCTATTCGGCGGCGAGCAGCACGGCGTATTACGCGGTGAACGATCCGCGGACCATCACCTTGAGCGTGCGTTACGACCTGTAGTCAGGAATCACGCTTGTCGGTAGCCGACCGCTCGGCTTTCTTGTCGGCTACCGCCTGCTGCGGCGCCTCCTGGCGCGACTGCTGGAACTGCGCATGCCATTCGGCGACCCGGTCGCTGCCGCCTTCGGCGTGAACCAGGCCCGGCAGGAGGAAAAGGATGGAAAGGGTTGCTGCTTTGAACATCGACATGGAATGGAACCTTTGCCTGGGTAATGGAAAACCGTTGCCCGGGCATTGTGCGAAGGCGTGATTAACCCGCAATTAAGCACTGCATCGCCTGCGTGGCGGATGATTGCGCTTCAGGTTTTCCGGGCCGGGCCGATGAATGCTTTACCTCCCCTCGCCTTGTGTCGTCACTGAGGACCCGAAGATGCAGCTCACTCTAAAAACAAAACTGCTGTTGCTCGCCGTGCTCCCCGTCCTGGTATTCGCCCTGGTCATCAGCGGCGCCGCCGACCGGATCCTGCGCAACCTTGCCGAAAGCGAAATCAGCCAGACCCGCGAACGCCTGTTGAACGAAAGCCGGCAGAGCCTGGAACACTACATGCAGATCGCCGTCGGCTCCGTGCAAGCCCTGTACGACGCTGCCCCCAACGGCGACCAGGCCAGCCGCGCACAGGCCATCGCCCTGCTGTCGAAGATCAAGTACGGCAAGGACGGCTATTTCTTCGCCCATGATTCCGCCGTGGTCCGCCTGTTCCGCGGCGACAGCCCGGTTGACGTGGGCAAGAACCTCAGCGAGCGCAAGGACGTCAACGGCGTGTTCATCAACCGCGAGCTGGTGCGCGTGGCCAAGGACGGCAGCCACTACGTCAGCTACAGCTCACCGCTGCCCGGCAACGAAAGCGTGCAGGTACCCAAGCTGGCCTACAGCTTCTACTTGCCGAAATGGGACATGGCCCTGGGCACGGCGGTGAACCTGGACAACATCGAACTGCGCATTGCCGAACTGCGCACCGAGATCGACCGCCGCATCGACTCGATCCTCACCAGCATCCTCGCCATCGCTGCGGTGCTGCTGGTGATCCTCGGCATTGCCGGGCTGATGCTCAGCAACACCCTGCTCAAGCCGCTCAAGGCGATGAAGGACAACCTCGACGATATCGCCGCCGGCGACGGCGACCTGACCCACCGCCTGCGCGCCGGCAATGACGAGCTGGGCCAGCTTGCCGGCTCGTTCAACCGTTTCGTCGAGAAGATCCAGGGGCTGGTGCGCCAGGTAGTGGACGTCAGCGGCGAACTGTCGAGCCTGGTCGAGGCCGTGGAAAGCCAGAGCCGGCGCTCGGAGCAGGCCATGGAAGCGCAACGCCACGAAACCACCCAGGTGGCCACGGCGATCAACCAGATGTCCGCCGCCGCCCAGGAAGTCGCCCACAGCGCGCAGAACGCCGCCCAGGCCGCCCAGGAAACCGACAGCCAGGGTCAGCAGGCCCGGCAGGTCGTGGACGGCAGTATCAAGCGCATTCACGCCCTGGTGGAGAACATTCGTGGCAGCGGCACGTCACTGGACAGCCTGCAGCAGGACGTACAGTCCATCGTCGGCGTGCTCGGGGTGATCCGCTCGATCGCCGAGCAGACCAACCTGCTCGCCCTCAACGCCGCCATCGAAGCGGCGCGCGCCGGTGAGGCCGGGCGTGGCTTCGCCGTGGTCGCCGACGAGGTGCGCGGCCTGGCCAGCCGAACCCAGCAGAGCACCCAGGAAATCCAGGTGATGATCGACCGCCTCACCGCCGGCACTCATTCGGCGGTGGAGTCGATGCGCCACTCCTGCGAGACCGGCGACAGCACCCGCGACCAGGCCAGCGAGGCCGGCGTGTCGCTGGATGCCATGGCCGGGCTGATCGGCACCATCAGTTCGATGAACGCGCAGATCGCCAGCGCCGCCGAGGAACAGACCGCCGTGGCCGAGGAAATCAACCGCAGCGTGCACCAGATCGCCCAGGCCGTGGACAGTGTCGCCGAGCAGACCCGCCAGGGCGCGCAGACGGCGCAAAGCCTGTCGGCGCTGGAAGGGCATCTGCGGGCCCTGGTGAAGCAGTTCCGTATATAAGGAACGGGCGGCGGATCAGTCGTGGTCCCCGCCGCTTTTCCCCGGCCCGCCCTTGGGCGCCTTGGCCGGGCCGGTCGGATCCACCTGTGGATCATCGAGGTCCGGCGAATCCGGATCGAAGCCAAGCTCATCGCTGCCGCTGGCGTGTTCCGAAGAATGCGGCCCTTGCTTGTCCTGCGGTTTGTCGTTGCCCATGGCCTTGCTCCTATAGAAGGTGTCTGACCTTGGGCCACGCCGGAGCTGGCACCGTTCAATCGGATTTAAGGGTATCCGGAATTTCTGGTTGATAAAATGCCAAAGATGTAAAGAAGAAAATCTTTCTCAGCGGATTATCTGATTGATCCTCTTCAGCCTACTCTACTGCCAATTTTCTGTTTCCACCTTCGCCTGAGTCTTCATAGCGATGCTGACTAGGGAGGACAGCGAGAGCTGGGCAAGCGTCAAAGCGGTTCTGGTTCATGCGCAATCCGGACACCTGCACAACATTCCTCTTGTAAGAAACCGATCAAATTCTCTAGGTGCCCATACTCGGGTATACAGACAATCGTGCGGCTATGTTTCTCCTGCCGGATCAGCCCTACCTTGGCCATGCGCGCAAGGTGATGTGATAGCGTCGAAGCAGGAATACCCAGCCCCTTCTGGATATCTCCGACCGAAGCCCCATCATGGCCAGCTTTGACCAGAAAGCGGAACACGGACAGTCGGTGACTATTCCCTAGCTCAGCTAAGCTGGCTGCAACCTTTTCGTGATCCATAGCACGCCCCAATAATTCGATGTTTCTAGAATTATAGTTGACAGGTCGGATAAACGCAAGTAGGCTGCGTACATCATTTCGACAATACTAGAAATATAGGAGTAATATTGAATGTCATCTCAACTCCAAGACGCTCTAGGCATGTTCGCCTTTCTCGCTATCGAGCTATCGGTTTTATTCATTGGCATTAGCTTGCTGGTCGGAGTTCTTCAACGTCACATCCCACCATCCAAGGTGGAAGCGTTACTGACTTCCAGTGGGAAGCGAGGCTATTTTCTTGCTGCTGGTTTAGGAGCTATAACGCCCTTCTGTAGTTGCTCGACTATCCCCATGTTGAAAGGGTTGATTCGGGCACGGGCCGGTTTTGGGCCGATGATGGTGTTTCTTTTCTCATCTCCGTTGCTGAATCCTATCGTCGTCGGCCTGCTGGTTGCCACGTTTGGATGGACACTTACTGCTATCTATGTGCTCGCCGCTTTGGTGGTCGCGGTAGGTGCCGGATGGCTGCTTCACACGCTTGGCTTCGAGCGTTATGTGCGCCGGACGGCGACACAAGAGAGCAGTGGATGTAGTTCATCAGCAAGCCCGTGCAGTGCTACATCGACCGCATCGAGTTGCGGCACCAACAGCTGCGACACCACTCCGAAGACGGCTTCTTGCGGGGCTGATAGGAAGACAACAGTCTCTACGTCTAGCGAATGCTGTGACAGTCAACCCACTGTCACGGTTAAGAAAGAAGGGAAGTACAGTGGTGTGTGGCGGGAAGCTTGGTCGGACTTTATCGATGTGTTGCCTTACCTGCTCATCGGTATTGCGATTGGCAGCGTGATCTATGGTTTCATGCCCACTGACTTATTGGAGCAGTATGCAGGCCCAGATAATCCCTTTGCCATTCCAGTTGCCGCTGTCATCGGCGTGCCGTTGTATATTCGCGCTGAAGCCGTCATACCTCTGGCAGCGGCTCTGATGGCCAAAGGCGTGGGTGCCGGGACGGTGCTAGCGTTGATCATCGGCAGTGCCGGAGCCAGCCTGACTGAGCTCATTCTGTTGCGCTCTTTGTTCACGCTGAAGCTTTTAGCGGCGTTTTTAGCAGTCATTTTTGCTATGGCGATGATTGCCGGTTACGCCACCTACCTGTTTTTCTGATCAAGGCGGGAGATGATTAATTCGTTAAGCCTTCCTGGGTACCAGTTGGTGGATTCTGATGAGCAGAATGAAGACATACATTTTCGGCTTGAAGCACCTACACCAGTAGCCTGCGAGGGGTGCGGCGTGCAGGGTGAGTTCGTGCGGTTCGGCAAGCGTGACGTTCCCTATCGTGATCTGCCCATCCACGGCAAGCGGGTCACTCTCTGGGTGGTCCGCCGCCGATACACCTGCCGGGCCTGCAAGACAACATTCAGGCCCCAGCTACCGGAGATGGTGGACGGATTCCGTATGACACTGCGGCTGCATGAGTACGTGGAGAAGGAATCCTTCAACCACCCCTACACCTTTGTGGCGGCACAGACCGGCCTGGACGAGAAGACGGTGCGCGACATCTTCAACGCCCGCGCCGAGTTCCTGGGGCGCTGGCACCGCTTCGAGACGCCCCGCATCCTGGGCATTGACGAGCTATACCTGAACAAGCGCTACCGCTGCATTCTGACCAACATTGAGGAGCGAACCCTGCTCGACCTGCTGGCCACCCGCCGCCAGGACGTGGTGACCAACTACCTGATGAAGCTGAAAGACCGGCAGAAGGTCGAGATCGTCAGCATGGACATGTGGAACCCCTACCGGGCAGCGGTCAAGGCTGTGCTGCCCCAGGCCCGTATCGTGGTCGATAAGTTCCATGTGGTGCGCATGGCCAACGATGCCCTAGAGAGAGTGCGCAAGGGCCTCAGAAAGGAGCTGAAACCGTCCCAGAGCCGGACTCTCAAGGGAGACCGGAAAATCCTGCTGAAACGCGCTCACGAAGTCTCAGACCGGGAGCGCCTCATCATGGAGACCTGGACAGGCGCGTTCCCGCAACTGCTGGCCGCCTACGAGCACAAGGAGCGCTTCTACGGCATCTGGGACGCCACCACACGGCTCCAGGCAGAAGCCGCCCTGGACGAGTGGATAGCCACCATCCCGAAGGGCCAAAAGGAAGTCTGGAGCGATCTGGTCAGGGCAGTGGGAAACTGGCGCGAAGAGACCATGACCTACTTCGAGACGGACATGCCCGTCACCAACGCTTACACGGAGTCCATCAACCGACTGGCCAAGGACAAGAACCGTGAAGGGCGCGGTTACTCCTTCGAGGTGATGCGGGCACGAATGCTCTACACCACGAAGCACAAGAAGAAGGCACCGACTGCGAAGGTCTCTCCTTTCTACAAGAAAACCATCGGTTACGGACTGCCGGACTTCGCAGAGGAACTCAACTACGGAGTCGATCTATCAACCATCTGATAATGGTATCAGGTTGGTGGGGTAAAGGTGCCCCATCAACCATTAAATCCGTATACCCATTTATTTTCTACCTGATGCCATTCGTCTAGCAGGAAAAATAAATCTGTCCCCTTTTCGCTTCTTTTCGCTTGTCCCCTTTTCGCTGTATTACCGCTGCCGGGCGTTGCTTGCAGATAAAAAACACCAGCGCGAGGCCGGTGCTTAATGAATAGAACATCAATCTATTTACCATATGTAAATTCAACTCCAAACTTCATTTCGTCAACACTTAAATTAATCTCACAACCAGTCCAGGCACCTGCTCCGGCAGTCAAGTTATTCGTAGAATAGTATTCACGCAGCTGAACCAATAACTCTGTCAAATCCCCACTGCTCGACCATCTGGATCAAACCAATTCAAATCGCCCACTCCATCAACATAGTCAAATTCATACGTTCCTCCATCCCCCTCAGGAAAGAGCTCAACTCTAACTATTAGTTTGTGAGCACCGGACGGCCCCGCATCAACTAATAGCTGTCCTATTTTCTGATATATCTCTTGATCACTCATCAGATACCACCCGGGGAATTTTTGAAATCAATAATCACTGGACACCCACCATCAATGGAAAGACCGAGAGATTGAACCCAGTCGCTGAAAACAGCAGAGCATGGTGACTTTTTACCTTACCTTGAGGTCGGCTAATGGGTGTCCTTTTTCGTAATCTTTGGTCTTTTAATTAACTTTTAAAATCCTCTCCACCATATATCTATCAGCAGAGCGGAAGAAAACCTCCAACTCATGTGCTTGATCCTCCTCCCAATCAAGAACAGAATCTCGCAACACCTCCAGATAAATCTTCAAGTCTTCTTCCGGCAAATTTGGCAAAGCTTCATGCACAAGAGCTACTTTGCGACATGGGACCCATGCAAGATCCCTCAAACAGTCATACAAGGCATCCCAGTTAAAACCAAAAAAACCAGGAAACCAAAGGACATAATACAACGATCTCAATAATTCTTCTGAGAGAGATATCTTCGGATCAATACGCACATAGAAGACCTCCGCAGTATCATACGAAGGAAGGCTATCAAAAAAATTAAATGGTAACATCCTCATAACCCTCAATACTTAATCGAAATAAAGGTCTTATAGTGATCTGCAGAAAAGGGACAAGGGGACAGATTTATTTTTACCTGATGCCATTCGTCTAGCAGGAAAAATAAATCTGTCCCTTTTTCCCGATCCCCTTTTCCCGCTACCTGATGCCCCTCGTCTAGCCGAAAAAATATATCTGTCCCCTTTTCGCTTCAACATATTCACGGATGCCATTCAACTCGTATTCATCTGAGACGTGTGGCCCCTTGGCTATGCGTCCCAGCACACTTTCGTAGGAGGGCCATTTTGGGTTCACGCCCGAGCGCCCGCACTGAATTACTTCTTGGCCCATGGTTTCACCTTAAACTTTGCTACACCTGTTTTTACCGAGGGCAGGAACATCGACTTTAATGCGAGTAGTGAAGGAAACGAGCTTTGCAGCAAGCAGATAAAACAACACCGACCCAGGGCCGGCGTTAGACAATGAGATAATTCAAACATGAGCTAAAATCCGTTTATATAAAACTCATAAAAATCTGAAGCGTAATCTACGTTCTCGCCAGACGGAAGCCGAAGGCTTACCGGGCATTCACCATCTACAAACTTTGAATAATCAAAGAAAAACACCTCGCCCATGTCAGTTTCACTAATTACGAGCTTTTTATTATCTACCAAATTATTTTTTACACCCACGATATGTTGATAGACAATATCCCCCCATTGACGCTTTCAAAGTCCACACCATAAATACTGTAAACTTCCTCAGCACCAATCTCCCCACCCGCATACGTGTTCAAAAACCACTTGTACGACCTTGGAAGCTCAAACCCTAACTTCTGCTCCGCCTTCTTAATCCAGTCGTCGCCCACCTGATCAGCCTCACTACCGAAGCACACGACGTCAGGATTTAATGACACTAATTCTCTAATTCTTTGCACTATAACTTGGCTCATACTTAATTCCTTAAATCTGCGGATCGTTGCTGCCAGTATTGCACCTTCCACTTATAAAAAGCAGCCCGATCTATACCAGAGGGAATCGCATTAGGATTAATATGCAAAAAGGGGACAGATTTATTTTCTACCTGATCCATTCGTCTAGTAGGAAAATAAATCTGTCCCCTTTTCCTTGCCTTTTCCTTTTCCGCTGTCCCCTTTTCCGCTGGTCCCCTTTCCCACTGTGGACTAGCTTGGGCGACATATCACTCGCTGGAGATTTCGCAGGCGTTAGTGGAGTCGCTGTTGGGTGGGTTGGTGCAGCAGAGGGGTGGCGGCTGAGATCCGACTGGTTTGAGGGCTGCTTATGTGGTCCTTCTACTTGCCCCCTTGTAGGAGCGCCATTCAAACCTATCCGTTTTCTCAAACTTTTTATCGAACAGACCAATCATGTATCGATATAAACTTAATAAATTGCTTTGGCTCAACGTCGAGAGGCGCCATATGATCGGTAAAAAAACTAATCCCCATCAAAACATCCTCACCTCTTTGCAAAATAAAGTCATCCTCCGCATCATTAAATAAAATATCAAACTCCCGCCCCAAACTCCGAAGATCATCTCCTACAGCAACACCATTAAATCTCCCTCGATACCTTTCACCTACAGTAATTCTAAAAAGCCTGCCACTTCCCTCAAAATATAATGAGACCGTTTCATTCAGAAAACGATAGGACAGTGTACGCTCCTCACCAAAACCGATTTTTCTCTGGACTCCAACCCAAGAATTATTCTTGGCTAGGATATCCCGAACCATCACTTCCGGACCGTACCACTCAACCAGTCCAATTTTTTCGCTAACACTGGATAATGACTCGCCTAAGTGGAATCCTGCTGCGGACGTACCTGGAACAAGATCAGAGTACAAATCAGGAAAAAAATTCTTCATTGGTCACTTCCAGACTTTCCATTCACCGCCCTCATATTTCAGGCGATTCCCCTGAGTATCAAAATATTGTTGATAACGCGTAATCAAAAAGGGGACAGATTTATTTTTCAGTCAATTCCGGCCGGTCCGCCATCGATCAAAAATAAATCCCCCCTTCCGGTCCTGCTTCATCTATCTGCTCTGATCACATCAGAATAGCAACCAAATTTTGGGATTTTTTCGTAATTTTGAGATGGATCAAAACTTGATCTAGCCTCTTCAACCTCATGAGGATTGAACTTTTCTCGCCTTACAATAAGCTCACCATTCTCATTAAAAATGTAGGAACTTCCACCTACAACCTTGTCCCCTCCCCCTTCAAACTCACGATGAGTTGCCATAGTCAAAAACAGGCCATTCACATCTATCACCTGAAATTGGTAGGTCAGATATTCACGACATTTCTCGTCTAAAAAACCGACACCAACCATCCCTTTATCTAAAAAAACCTCAATAAAGCAGGATGGCGCAGAGTCTGACCCAACAAGAGCTGTGTATGATTCACCCGAGAGATGCCTAGAATGTGCCAGAGCTTCACCCATAGGCTCTATCGCAATCTTCTTCATCCGAAACCAAGACTTACAGTAATAAACAGGCAAATCCATCAATACACCCTCCCATTAGTATCCCTAATTAAAACCCCTGCTTTATTGGCAGAGTCCAAGATAGATTTTGGTATCGCTCCATTCTGTGGTGGAACCTCCAGAATAACAGTTCCTTGCAGTTTTTGACCACCCAAAGAACCACTAGACGGAACCTTCGCGATGGTCGCACCAGCAGGATATTTTGCAACAGCTTCACTTATGTAGCTTTTTGCTGTCGCCTCAGAAACCTCAGAAAGTTGTGTCAGCTTACGAGAGACGATTTCGCCCTTTATGGGATTGTAGGAGTCAACACGATAATAACCCTTACCGTCAGGGCGCTGAATATAAACCTCATTATACGGGTAGTTCTGGGACTGCACTTTATTAAACTCATTCCCTGCATCAAGCCGTTGCAACCATTCAGGTTTAGACGATGACGCTACAATGTCATCTACCTTTTCGGCACCACCATCAGTTGTTTTTGCACCTGTAGAGCTCGCATCGTTAGCCGCTGGCCTACCATCCCCAACTACCTTCGTCTCACCAGACGGTGAACCTGCCGCAGGTCCTTTTTCCCCTGCAAAGCTCCCATCGTTAGCCGCTGGCTTACCATCCCCTACTACCTTCGTCTCACCAGACGGTGAACCTGTCACAGGCCCTTTTGCCCCTGCCCCCTTCCCGTCAGCGACAACATCCAGGCTTTTCGTCGTCTTGATTTCCAGCGCAGCAATACGCTCACCAAGCTCTTCACCGTCCTTGGCAACCATTTTACCCAAGGATTTGCTTGATACCTCAACCCCCGCTTTTGCCAGACTCAGCCCCGCTTTGGCTGCCCCTCCTACAGCGGTCGCAACGCCTCCGACCGTGTATATCAGCGAACCCAGATCACGCCCCAACTGGACTGCCTGATCATCTCCGCCGGTCTCAATTGCCAGTTTCATCCGGTCAATACTGCCCAACAGGCTGGCCGTTGCCGCCTCGCCAAGTTGAGCGCGTACCTCCGGATTACTGACTACCGAGGCAAGCCCCTGCAGTCCGGTGAGCGGGTCAGAAAGGAACTGGGCCAGGCCTTGAATATCCTGCAGACCACTCTCTGCGAGGCCCAGGCCAATACCGCCAGCCGTCAGGGCATCCTGTTTTACCGAGGTACCCGACCACTTGGCGATCACCTTCAGATGATCTAGCGTGTCCTGAGCTTCTTCCAACTCCTTTTGGTACTGCACATACTGCTGGGTCGACAGCCAGTTGTTATCGATGTTCGCCGTAGCCGCATTGTTTGCGGTCGCTGCACCGTTAGGATCACTCATGGCTGCAATGCCCGTGACCAGGCTGGTGATGAGGTTGCGTTTGGCTTCTCGCTCTACAGCGGTTTCGTTTGCATCAGCCTCGGCAAACAGGCCTGCCAGCACGCTAGAGGCAGCACCGCCCAAGGCTCCGCTCGAGCAGCCCTGATTGCTGGCCGCTGCGCCGGCGCAGCCGACAATGGCATGCAGCGCCGCGTGTTCCGGGCTGCCTTCCTTCAGGCCCTTTTTCACCAGCTCGCCGATGTACGCCGAGCCTTGTTGCTGGACGTAGTTGACCACCATGTTCTGGGCGAACTGCCCGCCACTTCCGGCCACGTTGCCGCTGATGCCCGCGACGAGGGCCGTTGCAATTTGCCGGTAAGTACCGCCCGCCCCCCAGTTTTCATCGATATCCCTGATTTCCTGCTTCAGCGCTTGATAATTGCTGAGGTGCTTGAGTTGATCGGCCTCGGATGTTCCAGGCGCGTTCATCAGCGCTTTTTCTCTCTCGGCCTGCTCCTTTTTCTGATCGATCTCTTGCGCCCGACTCGCGATGTACTGCGACACGTTCTGCACAAACTTGCCGACAATCTCGAAGTTCACGCTGATTTCCTGCGCGTCGAAAATCGGCTTGAGTTTGTTACTGCCGTCGCGATCACTGGCGACATCGGTATTGATGCCGGCGACCGTCTGCTCCGCCGTCTGACCGGTCAGTTCAGACTGCCTGGCAGCATTGGTAATGGTGACGGCGGCGCCGCTGATTCCACTGTCGGTGGTGCTGCTGGAGCTGTCTCCGGCGTAGAGCACGACCGGTGTGTTAACACTCAGCCCGTCCTTGCTCGGCGCTGTGGGTCCGTTGGCGTTGGCCATTGCATTGGCGTTGCCTTTGCCATCCAGGCCTATGTCACCGCCGTAACCACCGCTCAGGTTGATACTGCTGGCGTCGTATTCCGCCTTGTTCTTGATAGAGGACGTGGTAAGCGTCCCGGTTTCGAGGGTGTTCTTGCCATCCGCCACCGCTTTGTCGGTACTGGCGATGATGGCGCCCTTGAGGTCGGTGTTACCCGCCACTTCGACCTGGAATCCACCATTGCCAGCCTTGATGCCCGATTGCTCGTTGACACTGGCGTAATCGCTTTGCATATGCTCCGCGGCGACACCGCCGCTGACACTGCTCATGCCAGCACAGAACGGTGGAACACAGATGCTGACGCCGACGCCGGCGCTCATTTGCCTGGAGGTGTAGGTACTGGTGTCCTGAAGGCTCTCGATGTTCAGGTCGCCGCCCACCCTGACCTTGACCTGATCAGCGGAGACGACACCACCCTTGATGGTGGTATCCCCGCCACTCTCGAGTTTGACGCTGTTGCCACCCTTGATGTAGGTGTTGGTCTGGGTGACATCGTCACCGTCGGCCATGCCGCGTCCGGCATTTGCCGCCAGCTCGAACGAAATGCCGTTTTGCGCCCCGCCGAAGCCGATTCCGATGCCGGCGCTCCAGCCGGAATTGCGATTGTTACTTTCCTGATGCGCCGTGTTTTGCGCCGCCACCAGGTTGATGTCGCCATCAGCCTTCAGGATGACATCGCCACCACCTTCAATGCGGCTGCCAATGCCATTGATGTCGCTGTTGGCGCCATCCCCAGTGGCAACGACCTTCACGTTTCCGCCAGCCACCACATCGCTGCTCACCACATTGCGACCGCTTTGGCTGCTTTCACTGTGGCTGCGACTGTCACTGAGATTGACGCTGACCTTGATCCCGGCTTGCGGGGCTTCCATCAGTGCCTGACCCGCCTCCACAGCCTGGTTGGCACTCATCGCCGCATTCACGGCAGCCAACGCAACCATCCGGCCATCACTGGTTTTTTGCGCCGCCTCACCCATCTGCTGGACGTTGCGCAAGGCATCAAGCAACGGGATGCTCACCGTTCCACCGATTGCTGTACGGCTGGTACTGGTGGTTTTGGAGTACTCCATGCTGTCGTAACCAGCCTGGATATCGACATGCCTGGCGGTGATGCCGATATCGCCCTCAGGTGCGACCAACTGGCTGGCTGTCTGGGTGTAATGATCACCGGCAGTCAGGTTGATATTGCCGCCCAATGACGCGATCTGACTGCCCGACTGACGGTTAGCGCTGTACTCGTCTGCCTGCTTCTGCTTCAGGACCCCTGTTGCGCCCTGCCACCATGACGTACCGATCTCGCCAACCTTCTTGCTGCCGGACTTGGAGGTGGAGGCTTCAGTGTTTGCGGCACTGATGATCTCCAGATTGCCCCCGGCATCGATGCCGATATTCTTGTCGGCCACCAACGTGCTGCCTTCGACCGTCGTGTCGCTGCCACTTCTGATCTGGATGCTGCCGGCGCTGATCGCACTGCCAGTACTTTGGCTTGAGGTGCTTTGACTCTGTTGCGATTTCTGCGTGGATGACAACCAACCGGTGACTGTGAAACCGGCCTTGCTGGAGCCTTTGGACTGAGCGGACGTTTGCGTTTCCTGAGCGGCGCCAATCAGTACGTCATTGCCCGCTGTGAGTTTCACCCCCTCTTCGGCGCGCAAGGCCGCGGCCTTCAGCACGATGTCGTTATCAGCCTTCAGCTCGATGCTTTCGCCGACCAACTCAGTGCCGTTCAAACGGGTTTGGGTGATTTCCGAGCTGCTGGATTTGCTGGAGGTCCAGCTCTTCTTGGAAGAGGCATTGGCCTGACTGGCATAGTCCTGGGCGGCATCGAGATTGATGTCGCCGCCTGCGGTAACGAGCAATGCCCCATCGCTGCTCAGCCTGGCGCCCGTTGCATTGAAATCCTCCCCGGCTGAAATGACCAGTTTCGTCCCGGACGAAACACTGGAGCTGACGGATACATCCGTTTCGGTTTCGGTCATCGTCGACTTTTTCTTGCCGAACGACCCCTTCTTGGTTTTCTCGTAGTACGAATAATCGACGTTGTCCGCTGTCGTCATGCGGACGTTGTCGCCAGCAAACAGATAGGCTTCGTCCCCCGCCGTAATCCGGCTGGCCATAAGTGCCAGATCCTCCCCCGCACTCACCGCCACATCCCCACCCGCCTTCAGCGTCGTCGACACTTGGCTGACGTGGTCTTCCCGGGTCTTGAGCTTTTTCGAGGTGTACGACGAGTGTTCTTCATCCGCCGCCGACATCAGCGTCACGTCGCCGGTGGCCGAAATATCGATATCCCGCTGCGCCTCGATCTGGCTGGCGATGGCCGTGAAGTCCCGACCCGCTGCCACGCTGAGGTCACGGCCAGCGGTGACGCTGCTGCCGTTCTGCTGGATGCTCTGGCTGGCACTGCGCCCTATCGATTGCGAGTTGATCGCCTCGGTCGAGCCCAGCAGCACGTCACGTCCCGCTTGCAGGCCGAGGTCCCGTCCGCTTTGCAGTACGCCGCCCTGGTTGAGGATGTCCTGTCCTGCATTGATGCTCAGGTCATTGGCCGCCTCGATGCGCGCGGCGCTGTCGAGGAAGTCGCGGCGGCCGTTGTTGGCGGCGTCGCCACTGATATGGCTGGTGACCGAGCGTTCGTTGATCACATCGCCCAGCACCGTGGTCAGGCTGACGTCGCGCCCGCTGATGATGCCGCCGGCCTTGTTGACGATGTTGTTGCCCGCCAGCAGGTCGACACGGTTGGCCGCTTCGATCAGGCCGCTGTTGACCAGGTCGTTGCCGGCCATGGCCGAGAGGTTGTTGCTGGCGCGCAGGGTGCCGACGTTGACCAGGTCCTGCCCGGCGATGAGGTTGACGTCGGTACCGGCGATCAGCGCGCCGTTGGCGGCCAGGCGGTTGTTGGCGTTGGCCATGTACAGCACCGGCACCAGCACCGTTTCACCATTCACCTGCATCTCTTCGAGCCAGACGATGTCGTGGGTCAGGGCCGCGACCTGCTCGGCGGTGAGGCTTACGCCGACCGTCAGGTTCAGTTGCTGGCGGCTGGCGATGGCGTTGTCCATCAGGTACTTGAACATCTGCTCGTTGCTGGTCATGCCGGCAAGGAAGCGCTGGCCAGTGCCAGCGACGATGGCCTGCTGGATCAGATGCTGCTCGTAGAATCCATCGCCCAGGCGCTTGGCGCTGTCGTCCGGGTTGTAGCCGAGGCCGGCGAGCAGGTAGTCGGAGCTCATGAACTGCTTGAGCTCGGTGAGGACCGGGTTGGTTTCGACCAGGTATTTGTGGGATTGGGAAACCGTGCTGCGCTCGGGCACGCCTTGCACGCGCTCGATGGTCTGGCTGGCGGTCGGGGTTGGTTGGCTGGTGGCCGGGGCGATGACCGCCGTGCTGCCCGGGTCGAGCGACGGGGTGCCCGGGCGCTCGGCAGCAGGGACTACCGCTTGCTGGAGCAGCGGGTCGGCCAGCGACGAATGCGCCGACGACACGACCGGATTGTCGCGGCCCGGCGGCAGATTTCCACCCGGCTGGGCGGCTACCGTGGTGTCGCGCACGGTCGTGGACAGCCCCGGGACATTGAGCGCCGGGTTCGAGGCGCCGTCGCGGTCAGGAGCACTGCCCTGCCCGGCTACCGTGGTGTCACGACTGCCCGTGGATAGGCCGGGGACACCCTGGCCGTTCTGAGCACCTACCTCGATTTGCGTATCGCGACCGCCCGGTGCCAGGTCGGGAATGTCAGTGCTTGTACCCTGCTGGTTGCTGCCGACCGTAGTACCACGGTCGCCGGTGGACAGGCCGGTATTGCTCCCCGGCGTGGTGACCTCGATGCGGGTATCGCGAGTGCCGCTGATGCCGGGAAGATCGACGTTCTGTCCGGCTGCGCTGAGGGCCCCCGACGGGTCCCCGCCAGGGCCCTGGTTGCCGATGCCATCCGCCCGGGTGAGATCACCACCCTCGCTACGCCCGGACTGCCAGGTGCCATTGCTGACAGTGCCCAGCGCAGCGACATCGATCGATGTCGCCGTTGCGCTGATACCGCTGGCCTGGCGGGCGGCGACCGTGAGTTGACGGCTGTCTGCGCTGAGCTGGGTGATGTCGTCGAGTTGCAGCGTACGTCCGCTGGAAACGGGTACGGCCTGCTCACGCTGGCCCAGGTCGATACTGGCCGCCCCCAGGGTCCAGTTGCGCGGGCCGCTGTCTGCCACGGCCACCTCTCGGGTGCCGGCGCCTTCCTTGTTGATCCGGTACAGGCTGTTTTTTTCGTCAGGCAGGCCTACGCCCGGCAGGGTCAAGGGATTGATGTATTGCTGCGCCAGGTTGGGCGGTAGCTGACTATTGATGCTGACGGCAGTCGAGTAGGCGCTCCCGGCCCCGGTGTCGGCAGTCTTGGCACCTGCGGCGATATACGAATACCAAGGTCGGACCACGCTGTTGTTGATGTTTTGCGTGGCGTTGAGGGTGATGTTGCCGCCGGCCTGGATAACGGCGTCGAGGGAAGCGCCGCTGACGATTTCCCTGCTCTCGTTTACGTTCCAATTGACCCACGACATGAAGGCGGCCAGATCGGCCTCGAAGGTCGCCGAAGGATTGGGGTTGTTGCGGCTGTTAAAGATGCCCGCGTAGTAGTTGGCCCCATAGGTGTAATCGACGTAACTGACCCACCAGCGCGAAGATCTGATTTCCTGGGCCTGTACACCCTGGTTGGTGATGGTGGAGGCGGTGACGGTGATGTTGCCGGCTGCGGAAATGCTACTGGCCGAGTTGGTCACTGACCCGGCATTGACCGTCAGGTTCGAACCGCTGTTGATGGAGGCCGCCTCTGTCTGCTGGCTGATCTCCAGACGATCGGTTTCGTGTATCAACCAGTAGCCGTTGATCCGTCCTTTGTCGCGCGGATCGCAGCCGAAGAGGGGAATCAAGGTGCAGGACAGGCGCTCGATACTGGTATCGGCCTTCTCGTGCTGGCTGTATTCGAGCACGTCCCTGACATTATTCAGCGTGGTCGCCGCCAGGGTCATCTGACCGCCGCTTTCGATGCCGGACGAGCGGTTGTCCAGCAGGCTCATCTTGCCGCCGTCCTTGTCGGCGCCGATCAGCAGATTGCCGAAGCTGTACACCTGGGCGTAACGGTTGGTGAAGGTCGAGGCCAGCAATTGCATGTCGGCGCCGCTGTAGAGCAACCCGTGCTCATTGAGCAGTGTCCCGGTCGAGAGCTGCAGGTTTTTCCCGGCCCCGAGGGTGCCGGAGTTGTTCAGCGCGCCAGCGCTGAGGTTCAGGTTTTGCGCCGATGTCAGGCGGCCGGCATTGATCAGGGCCCCGCTGACCAGGAGTGTGGTTTCAGCACCACCCGCGATGGAGCCGGTGCTGTCCAGCGTCAGTTGCCCGGCCTGAAGGCCCAGGTTGCCAAGACTGCTGTAGCGACCGCTGCCGGTATAGGTGCCGCTCAGGTTGAGGCTGGCCGAACCATCGCTGATGATCTTGCCCGCGTTGTTCCAGTTGACGCCGTTGCCGACCAGGCTTTCGGACGCCAGTAGCTGGCCGGTTGCAGCCTGCTCCAGGGTGTTGATGTTCAGCGTCAACCGCCCCGCCTGAATCACACTGCCATTCGTCCAGCTATCCGCCGTCAACGTCAGCCCGCCGCGGGTCACCAGGTTGCCGCCGGCATTGCTGACATTGGCGGTGGTGATATCGAAGGTGCCATTGCCGCCGTGCAGCACCGAGCCGCCGAGGTTGTTCAGCCCCGCCGCATTCAGTGTCAGGTCGGTACTGCCTGCTTCCAGCTTGCCGTTGCGGTTGTCGAAGCCGCCGCGTACCTGGAAGTCGCTCTTGCCCGCACCACCCAGCGCTCGCAGCACGCCGCCCTGGTTGTCCACGGTGCTTGCGGACACCAGCAGGTGGGTGTCGCTTTCGATGACTCCCGAGCGGTTGCTCAGGCCATCACCCAGCGCCAGTTCGACACGATTGCCGGCCAGTTGCCCGCCGTTGTTGTCCAGCCCCAGGCCGTCTACCCGCACCAGTCCCTTGGCATACAGGCCGCCGCCGGCGTTGATCAGGTTGCCGCCGCGGATGCGCACGTCGCCCGTTTGTGCGGCCATGCGCCCGGCGCTGTTGTCGAGCGTGCCCGCCTGTACCTGCACTTGCTGGCCCTGCACTACCCCGCCCTGGCGGTTATCGAGCAGGCCGGTGAGCGAGAGATCGACCGTCCGCCGACGCTGGCGAGCACCCCGGCCTGGTTGTCCAGGCTGGCGGCGCGCTGCACCACGAGGTTGCCGCCCTGGGTGAGCAAGGTGCCGCCGCGGTTGTTCAGCGCGCCGGCGATATCCAGCAGCAGCCCGCTGCGACCTTGCACCTGGCCCTGCTGGTTGATCAGCGCGGCGGCCTGCAGGAACACATCGGCGCTTTCGCTGAAGATCTGGCCTGCGGCGTCGTTGCGCAGGGTCGAGCCGGCGACCAGCTTCACCTGGTTGCGAGCCGCCACGGCACCACCCTGGCTGTTGTCGAGGGTGCCGGCGTTGAGTTCGAGGCCGGCGCGGCTGACGATCTTGCCGCCGTGGTTGAGCAGCTGCTGCGCCTGCTTCAGCAGCAGGCTGCCGGCGCTGACGATTTCGCCGTTGGTGTTGATCAGGTTGCCGCGCAGGTCGAAGACCAGGCTGCCGTTGCCGGCGATACGGCCATTGCTGTTGTCGAGGTGGGTGCCGGTGACGGTCATCGCCTGCTGCGCATCGATGCTGCCGCCCTGGTTGCCCAGGCTGTCGACCGCCAGTTGCAATTGCCCGCCGCTGGACAGCACGCCACCGGCGTTATCCAGGCTGGCCGCGCCGATATCCATGCGTCCCTGGCTGACCAGCGCGCCGTCCGCGCCGTTGAGCAAGGCCCCGGTGAGTTGCACATCCAGTGCGCCATCGCGGCTGGACAAGGTGCCGACATTACGGTTGTCGAGGCTGCCGCCATGCAGGCTCAGCCCCTGCCAGCCGGAAAGCAGGCCGTGCTGGTTGTTGACGCTGCCGATGTTGAGGACCAGGCGATCGACGCCGATCAGCTTGCCGTTGCGGTTGTCCAGGCTGCTGGCGTTGAGGGTGAGGCTCTGCTGGGTGGACAGCTCGCCCCGGCGTTGCTGAAGGCGCCGACCCGGTCGAAGGTCAGCGCGCCCTTGGCCAGGATCAGGCCGCCGGTGCTGCTGAGGTCGTTGCCGTTGAGATCGAGGGTGACGGCCTGGTCGCCGACGATGCGGCCACCGCTCAACAGCAACGCGCCGAGGTCCAGGGTGAGGTTGCTGCGTGCGGAGACTTCGCCGCCGCTGCTGTCGAGGCTGCTGGCGCGCAGCTGCAGCCCGCCCTGGCTGTTGATCAGGCCGGCGGCGCTATTATTGAGGGCGCGCACGGTGAGGCTTGCGGCGCTGGCGCCGAGCAGGCTGCCGGCCTGATTGTAGAGGTCGCCGCTGTTCAGGGTGAGGATGCCGGCGGCGCTGACCAGGCCTTGCTGGCGGTTGTCGAGCAGGCCGCTGCTGGTCAGTTGCAGGTCACCACGGCTGTTGAGGATGCCTTCGCGGTTGTCCACGGACGCGGCGCTGACAACCAGGCTGGCAGCACCGGCCAGGCCCTTGGCGTTGGTCAGGGCCTGGGCGATGAGCAGGTTCAGGGCCTGGTTGCTGAGCAGCCGACCGTTGCTGTTGTCCAGGCTGTGGGCCGCGAGGGTGAAGGCCTGGGCGCTGGAGATTTCGCCGTTGCGGTTGCCGACGTCGGCCAGGTTGCTCAGCAGCAGCGGGCCGGCGCTGTTGATCAGGCCGCCCTGGTTGTCCAGGCGCCCGCCGTTGAGGTCGAGGCTGAGGCGGGTGTTGCTCGACAGCTTGCCGCCCTGCTGGTCGAGCCCGCCAAGGTTGGCGGTCAGGGCCTTGAGGCTGCCGATGTTGCCGCCGTTGTTCAACTGGCTGGCAGTGAGGTCGAGGGTTTCGGCGCTGTTGAGGCGCCCGCCGCTGTTGCTTAGAACCCCGGTGGTGAGGCTGACCGCACCCTTGGCGCTGAGGCTGCCGCGGCTGTTGTCCAGGCTGGCGCTGCGCAGTACCAGGGCACCGTCGGTGACCAGTTCGCCGTCGGTGTTGTTCACGCCGTTGCTGGCCGTCAGGGTCAGGTCGCCGGCGCTGCGAGGCTGCCGGCGCTGTTGTCGACACTGGCGCACTGAGGCTCAGGGTCGATTCACTGCTCAGGGTGCCCTGGCGGTTGTTCAGGTCGCCGGTGAAGGCGAGTACCAGTGGCAGTTGCGCGAAGATGCACCGCCGCTGTTGTCCAGGCTGGCACCGCCGAGGTTGACGCCCTGTCCGTTGAGCTGGCACGAGCGCGGTGAGCACCTGCTGCACGGCGAGGGTCAGGTTGTCGGCGGCGAAGATCACGCCGGCATCGCTGTTGTCCAGGCGCTGGCGGTCAGGGTCAGGTCGCTGTTGCTGGTGAGTTCGCCGCCACGGTTATCGACGCTGCCGATCTCGAGTTTCAGCGCTTTTGTGGCGCCCAGCAGGCCGCCACGGTTGTCCAGGCTGGCGGCGTTGACGGTCACCCGCTCGGTGCCGATCAGTTGGCCGCCCTGGTTGTCGATGGCACCCGCGTTCAGTTCCAGCAAAGCCTTGCCGGCGATCTCGCCCTGGCGGTTGTCGAGGCTGGCGCTGGTGATGCCCAGCCGACCATCGGCTACCAGGGTGCCGCCCTGGTTGCGCAGCAGTCGCCGTTGACCAGGGTCAGGGCGCCACGGCTGCTGAGCACGCCATCGCGGTTGTCCAGGCGCAGGCTGGCGAGGTCGAGGCTGGCGGCGCTGATACGGCCACCGACGTTGCCCAGCAGTTGCTCGATGCGCAGGGTCAGGCCCTGGTTGCTGCCAGCTTGCCCTGGCCGTTGTCGAGGCTGCGCGCAGCCAGGCTGAAGGCGTTCTGGCTGGAGATCTCGCCCGGGTTGCTGACCGCGCCGAGGTTGGCGAGGACCAGGTTCGGCGCGTTGATCAGGCCTTGGTTGTCGAGGTCGCCGTGGTTGAGGTCGAGGCTCAGGCGGGTGTTGCTGAACAGCTCGCCCTGCTGCTGGACCAGGCCACCGAGGCTGGCGGTGAGCACGCCAGTGCTGGCGATGCGGCCACCGTTGCTGACCTGGCCGGCGCTCAGGTCGAGGGCGGCACTGCCGATCAGGCGACCGCCCAGGCTGTTGTCGAAGCGGCCCGTGACCAGGGTCGCATTGCCCTGGCTTTTGATCAGGCCCTGGTTGCCGTTGTCCAGGCTGGCGCTGGTGAGGTTCAGGGTCTGGGCACTTTCGACCACGCCACCCTGGTTGAGCAGGCCGGCGCTGCCCTTGAGGGTCAGCACGCCGGCACTGGAAATACTCCCGGAGCGGTTGTCCAGGCCGTTGCCAGCCAGGCTCAGGCTGCCCTCGCTGCTGAGGCTGCCCTCGCGGTGTGTCGAGGTCGTCCTGCAAGGTCACGTCCAGGGAACGCTGCGCGGCGACGGTGCCCTTGGCGTTGCCCAGATGGCCAGCGCCCAGGCTGATGTCCTGGGCGAACAACAGGCCCTTGGCTGGTTGATCAACCGGGTGACGGTAACTTCAAGACGAGTGCCGGGCCAGCAGCTTGCCGCCGCTGTTGTCCAGTTGGCGTGCCGCCGAGGGTGACGCCCGCCTGGCTGGAGATCGCACCGCCACGGTTGTCGGTGCTGGCGACCTGGATTTTCAGCGCTTT
>NZ_AMWJ02000003.1 GCF_000319305.2 Pseudomonas bharatica CSV86
CAGGAGGCCACGCTGCAATACGGGCTTGAGGTTCAAGCGACGTGGGATCGCCGCGGGCGAGGTCTTTCGGTTGGGCTCGACTGGACGTCAGCAGTGCCAGCTTCGGCGACGGCGATGCGGCGGCTGGACGGTCGGTGACGAGCGCACCACCAAGATCGAGAACGCCTACCTCGGGTGGCGCGGCGAGTCGTTGGAGTTTCCGGGGGCCGGCAGAACGTGGTGGTCGGGGATGGCTTCCTGATCTCTGGCGACGCGCTGAATATCGGCAAGGGGTTGCTCGATGGCGAGGTCAATCGCGGCGGCGCCTACTACCTCACCGGGCGCAAGGCCTTCGACCAGACGGCCATTGTGCGCTGGGGTGGGAAGAGGGCTGGCGTGGTGACCTGATGTGGCTCAAGTCCGACAACCCGGCGCAGGCGAGTCCTGAATTGTCCGTGGCGACGCTGGAGCATCTGGCCGAGGCGGGTACGCTGGGCGTGACGGCGATCAAGGTCAGTGATACCGATCAGGAGCTGGCCGACATTCTCTATCCCGAGCGCAAGGGCATGAAGCTCTACAGCGTTCGGGGGCAGGGCAATGCCGGGGTCAGCGATCTGTTCCTGGCGGGTGAACATGCCTGGGAGCGCAAGTCTGGCGGGCAGGAAAGTGCGTGGTACCTGGAGACGGGCTGGACCTTCTCGCAGTTGCCGGGCAAGCCGGTGGTCAACTATCGCTACAGCCGGTTCTCGGAGGGCTATGACCCGTTGTTCTACGGTAATGGCCGGGCGTTGGGGACCTGGTTCCAGGGCGAGGTGGCCTCCAACTATGCCGGGCCGTTCAGCAGCAATACCCGAGTGCAGCATGTCGGGGTGAAGGCGGCGGTGAGTGACAGCGTCAACGTCGGGGCGCTGTTCTATGACTTCGACACGATTGATCGCAGCCTCGGTAACCGCGATGCGCGGGAGCTGGATGTGTACGCCGAATGGGCGGTTGATGAGCACTGGAGCGTGTTGCCGTTGGTGGGGTACTACAAGCCGTCGCGGAGCGCGGAGGCAGGTGGGAGCCAGTTGGGACGGCGGGGGGAATGTGTATGGGCAGGTGTTATTGGTTTTTGGGTTCTGAGTCCAGTACCACGTAACTGGTGGGCCTGCTGATCACCTATTCGGTGAATGGCGGTAAACCCCTGTGTGTGGGGTTTACCCGCGATTGCTATGGTGGACTCACTACCGCAATCGCGGGTGACCCGCTCCCACAGGGTTTGAGTCAGCTCGCGTTTTCGTCTTCGGCTCAAGGCGGTCCAGAGACGGATTCGTAGGCCATAAAAGTCAGGAAATATCTCACCTCCAATTGAGCCGTCTTGATGACTGATAGAAGGAAATGATGCACAAGACTTTTGCCTAGGGCTGATCGAATGATGTGCATGGTGTGTATTAAATTTCTTGCCTTCTGAAATTTGGTGTGTACGGTACACACTTGAGAGAGGCACTGAAGGCCATGCGTAGCAGGGAAGTCATGCATTACTGGAGGCTGATGGATGGGCGTTGGTAGGCATCAGAGGTAGCCATCATCACTTCAAGCATCCGGTGAAGCCGGGGCGGGTGGCGGTCCCGCATCCCAAGATCCAGCTCCCCGTCGGCACCCTGAGCAGCATTCTCAGGAGCGCCCGCCTCAAGTAACCAGGAGAACCCCATGAAATTTCCCATCGTCATCCACAGAGACCCTGATTCCGACTACGGCGTAACCATTCCCGATGTTCCCGGCTGCTTTAGCGGCGGTGAAACCGTCGAAGAAGCGATGGACAACGTTCAAGAGGCACTGTCCCTACATTTCGAAGCACTGGTTGCCGATGGTGATCCTCTGCCTCAAGGCAGCACCATCGACACCTGGTTGGCGGATCCTGACTACGTAGGCGGTGTATGGGCGGTGGTGGACTTCGATATCACCCCCTACCTTGGAAAATCCATCCGCTTTAATGCCACCCTGCCTGAGCACCTGCTGAATCGTATCGACGACTATGTGAGAAACCACCCTGAGCAGAGAAGCCGCTCGGGTTTTCTAGCCTCTGCTGCTTTAAGGGTACTTTCCGGTAGCTGATTTGTTGCCAGGTATGGGAGTGCTGCGCGGGGCGATTACGCCGGGAGGATAAGCACTACGGAAGAAACGAATGGCTCCTTCCGCACGCCTGACGCAAAGAACTTACTTCGAAGCGGCCAACTTGCAGCAACCCTTCAGGTCGCGCTGAGCTTGTTCTTCGGAGATCTGCTCCAGGTTAGCGCCGCCAACGAAGGCGCCCATCTTGATGTATTGGCGCAGGTAGTAGTTCTTGCCTGGCTCGGTGACCAGGGTCAGGGTGTTGTCGCTGAACTCGGACTCGGTACCGATCACGTGCTTGCCTGGCGCCAGGAAGCGGTGGAAGTACACGCCCTTGGCAGTTTCGCCGATGATCTGACCGTCGATGCTCACCGACTTCTTCAGTGCCTGGCCGACGAAGCTGTCACGGTAGATGTACAGGCCGGACTGATCTGCAGGTGGGGCAGTGAAGGTCTTGAGTTGAGCGTCTGCTTCGGAAGAACCCATTGGGACCGAGGCGCAACCGGTGAGGATGGCGAAGCCCAGGGCGGTGCTCAGCAGCTTGATGCTGTTACGCATTGAAAATCCTTTTTTGCGAGGGATGAAAAGCAGGAACGATGAATAGCGAGGTGGCATTGTGCCATGCCATCGATTGGATATTCTTTCTCTATTTCGGGTTTTTCGAGGGTGTGTGAGCGGCGTCAATTTCTGGTGTGGCTGGTGATCTGATAGCGCGTGCTTCGCCCGCCGCCCGCCAGCTTCTCCAGTACTCCCTTCTCCAGCAGATCGGCGAGATGGCGCGTAGCGGTCGCCTTGCTGACCTTGGCCACGGCCTGATACTGCGCTGCGCTGATCCCGTCCTCGAAGCCCTTCGGGCCGCCGTCCAGCAGGCGGTTGATCCCAGGTAGGGGCCATCTCTGCCTCTGAGCCGAATAGGAGGGCTAATCGGCTCACTTGGTGAGCCGAATAAACTGTCTATTCGGCTCACAGAGGGTGGCAAGTGCCGATGCGAGCAATGTGGGACGCCCAGCCTTTCAGGCTGCGCTGTCACGCGAACAACAGCTCCAAGGCACGACGCATACCCTGTGGGAGCGGGTTCACCCGCGATTGCGGTAGTGAGTTCACCATAGCAATCGCGGGTAAACCCGCTCCCACAGGGTATGCGTTGGCTGCCCTTGCCTGATCCCGGTATGAAATGTAGGCTCTCGCGGTCGCTGCGGTTTGGCGATCGGGTTTGGTCGCCCGGCTGACAAAAATGCAAAAGCTGTTCATTCACGGGTACGGGCGTTCTGCGCTTGTAGGTTCGTGCTATGGCGGCTGTGCGCGGGAGGCATTCGTGCCTGCTGGGTTTTGCCTTTTTGTCCCAGTCGACCAACCTGCGTACAGTCGTCACCAACCCTGTTTGGTCGCAGGCGGTGGCTGCTTAATTGACAAAAAAGGAGCTTCACCATGAACAAGATCGTTCCAGACCCACCCCACGCCATCTTCGGCAAAACCGCCATGGTCGCCTTCGGGCACTGCAAGGCCGGTCATACCCCGATGTTCACCGTCCGTGCGGAAATCGACACGGAAGATGCCCTGGTCCATGCATCCCTGTTGATGAAAGGGATCTACGACACCCTCCAGCAACTCACCGAATTCGCCGAAGACGTGCCCAAGAACGGGCTGCTCTTCTCGTCGCTGTACTCGGCGGAAATGGCCAAGGGCCTGGTGGATGCGGTGATCGACGGGATCGAAATGGGGCGGCTGAGGGTTAGCGCCTAGCCGCGCGATACGGGAAGGCTCACCCCTCGGTGGGCTTTTCTGAAGCTTCCCTGGCGGTCAGCTTTTCCAGGAAGCGCATCAGCAGGCTTTCTTCGGCACGCAGGCCCTTGCGGGGCGCGGCATGCGCAGGTTCGCCAGTTCGCCTGCGTGGAAGGCCTCGATCACCGCCGGGTGGATATAGCACTTGCGGCACACGGCCGGGGTGTTGCGCAGTTCCGCCGCCACTTCCTTGATGATTGCCACCACGTGCTTCTTCGCAGCACTTTCGGCTGCCACTCCAGCTCGCGCAACAGGGTCAGGGCCAGGGCGCTGCCGGCCCAGGTGCGATAATGCTTGGCGGTGAACTCGGCACCGGTCAACTCCTGCAAATAACGATTGATATCGCTCGACGTCACGCTATGGCGCTCGCCGTTGTCGTCCAGGTACTGGAACAGCTGCTGGCCGGGAAGCTCCAGGCAGCTCTTGATGATGCGCGCCAGGCGTCGGTCGTTGACGCTCACCTCATGCTCGATGCCGCTCTTGCCACGGAAATGGAAACGAATGGTACTGCCGCTCACCTCGACATGGCGGTTACGCAGGGTGGTCAGGCCGTAGGAACGATTCTGCTCGGCGTAGCGGGCGTTGCCGATGCGGATCAGGGTTTCGTCGAGCAGATGGATCACGGTCGCCATCACCTTCTCGCGGCTGTGCTCTGGGCGGGCCAGGTGGCGTTGCAGGGTAGCGCGCAGCTTGGGCAAGGCCTTGCCGAAGGCCAGCAGGCTGCCGTACTTGTCGGCATCGCGGATCTCGCGCCAGCGCGGGTGGTAGCGATACTGCTTGCGACCCCGGGCGTCGCGGCCGGTCGCCTGCAGATGGCCGTCGGGGTCGGGGCAGATCCAGACGTTGGTGTAGGCCGGCGGGATGGCCAGCGCGTTGATCCGGGCGATCTCCTCAGCCGCACGCACGCGCTCGCCGGCAGGGGTGAAGCAGGCGAACTTGCCACGGAGCATTCGGCGGGTAAGGCCGGGGTGGTGTCATCGACGTAGTGAAGGCCGGCGGGGAGGAGGGGGATTCGCTCACTTTGGGGGCTCGCTTGCAGGTCCGGGACAATCGCGGTGTCGGTATTCAGTTAGCCCGGTTGGAGGGGGATTAAGTTCCGGGATTTTCTGTCGTTGAGCCAGGTGACATCTCGTGACGATTTGGCGGGTATGGCAGACATGGCCTGACCTAGGCTGTTCGGCAGGTTTTCAATAATGGAGCCGCACCCCAGCAACTGCCCCGAGGCGTCACTTTGAGAAAGTTTGCTTTTGTAAGCGCTGCTGCCGAGCGTGAGTACAAGGACCTCCCCGAAGACATACAGGACGAGTTCGGCAAGGATCTGCGGCGCATTCAGTATGGGCAGGACCCCGAGCTGCCGATCAAGTCCTTGGCCTCATTAGGCGCAGGGGTAATTGAGCTAATCATCAATGGCAGCCCCGCACACAGGTGCGTGTACGTTGCGAAGTACGCTGAAATGGTGGTTGTGCTGCATTCGTTCGTGAAGACCACGAACCGGTCCGATCGTCATGCAATGCAGGTTGCTGAGTATCGGATGAAGGAGCTCAAGCAGGAGCTCAGAAACATGGGCTTCAAGGTTTAGCTGTTCTGGGCTTGGGCGATGATGATTCGAGGGGAGGACCCGCGTCATCAGGGCCGTTGAAGCTGGTTCGGAATCCGAGCTTGTCGAGCATGTCCATCATGGCGTCCAGCGTGAATTTCTCGATCTTGCCATTGGCCAGTTCGGATACACGAGACTGGGTTACGTTTAGCCTGGTTGCGGCCTCACTCTGCTTGAGGCCCATTTTTTTGATGCAGTCTGTGATGAAGATCGACAGGTCCATCTTCAAGGCCATTTTGCTGGCCGTTTTTTCGTCGTGAGTGACGTGGAAAGGGCTTTCGTGGAATTGAAGTGCCATTGGGCGGCCACCTGAATTATCTAAAATTTAAGATAAAAGGTTATCCGCCAAGGAGCAGGTTGTCAAAGCGCTCTGACGTTTGGGCTTCTTCAGGCTCTAGCGTTGCTCAACGCCTGCACCCAGCACTGGTCTGAGCAGCGAGGGCATGGGAGGTTCTGGCCTGCTTGCAGCGTTGCCAATTCCCCGCAATGGAAGCAGGCATGCAAGCCGTCGTGCTTGGGCTGGCGATGCACGGCCTTCAAGCTCGGCGGCAGAACAGGCAAGCCGGGGCGGGTTTCGTCCTTGTCATAGAAATACAGGCTGACGCCGCCGTTGATCTCGACGATGCCCAGGCGCACCTGGCCCAGGTGTTCCACGCCGCCCTGGCGCAGTTCCATGAGGAATTCGTCGTGGGCGATATTGCCCTTGTTCAACGTCTCCAGTTCGAAGCGTCCATCCCGGATCAGGATGAAAGGCTCTCCCTCCAGCCAGCGTTGCAGGCGGTGATAGCGACTCAACAGGCGGGTAGTGAGTCGGTAGGCGATGCCCATGGCGACGAACACCATCAGCACCGGCAGGATCGGCACGTCGTGATAGAAGGTCACGTCGCCGGCTGCAGAGCCCAGGGTCAGGATCACCACCAGTTCGAATAAGGAAAGCTGCTTCACGCCACGGCGGCCGGCGACCTTGAGGAAGATGAACACCACTGTGTAGGCCAGCAGGGTGCGGACCATGACTTCGCCGAGGAAAGCCAGGGGGTGATCGTCGAGGAGCATGCGGGGCCAGTCGAAAGCGGTCATTTTTCTGGGCTGAGAGACTGTCGATACTGAGTTAGCCCTGGGCGTGGTCGATTAGTTCAAGTGGAAGAGCCTAAGGGATGGGCTGTCGAGGGGCAGACACTGGCTATTCAGATAGGTGCAGACACCTTGTTGCTGGGCAGGCTTGCCCAGGCAAGTAGGACTAATGCTTTTCCAGCTTCGAGTACCCGCTCGGTAAATTATGCTCATCGACAAAGTGCCGGGTTTGAAGCTCAAGAACCATGTTCATGACATGACTTACATTCTCTTCCAGTCCCCAGGTAGCCGCGAGCTTGTCATAAGGGTTGGTGGTGGCGGCTCTTTTGGAAACCTTGCGGCTGACGTCTTGTGAGAGGTTGCTCCAGCGGGAAACGAAGTCCTTCATTCTGGAAGCTTGTTCAGGTGTCAGGCAGGGGAAGCGGCGTAGTCGGTCAACCAGATACATAAGCCGGCGTTTCCGGACTGGGGGCAGACCGGGCGTGTTCAGCCTTTTTTCGACGGACTCGCACATGGCATCGTTTTCATACCAAAACGCATAGGCGAACTGGGAGGCTGCATCTTCTGGAAATTGCTCAAGAGAATTCTTTGTCGCAGCGACCACGACGTGATGAAATCTGTCCTCTTTAGGGGCGCTTTCCATCATCGGCACTGCTGGCTTGAGGGGCTGGACCGAGGCTCACCGGTGTCGGCAATGCATGCAGCAAAGCGCCTAGCCCGATCATCATTGGCGACGTGCAGGCCTCGTTGCTTTAGCAGTTCCAATTGCTGTTCTACGCTGAGGGCCGGCTTGTCGAAGGGCCTCATGTAGTTTTCTCCAAGCAAAAAAAACCGCACGATTTGAGCTTGCTGACTGGGTCAACCTAGGCTTGGCGGGTGTGTTGGGGTGCATTATAGGTAGGTGTAAGAGCCCGTCAACGTCGCGCTGATGTGAAATTGTAACGGGCAGGCGCGAGGGCAGGATGTTTGATCTGTCGATGAAGATGAGGCTGTGTTGGCCTTATCGCAGCGATGTGGTCGCTTCCAGGAAGTTTCCAAACCCCAGAAACAACAAAGCCCCTGCATTGCTGCAAGGGCTTCGTTCTGTATGGTGCGGCACCAGGAGTCGAAAAAATTACGTAACTAGTTGATTAAAAACCTCTTAATTATCGTATGTTTTTTCGACTATCCCTACCCGTATCCTTTAATCAGTAGAACCTTCCGCATGGTCAAGGCTGAAGCTATCTATTCTGGGTATCCGGAATTTCTGGTTGATAAAATGCCAAAGATGTAAAGAAGAAAATCTTTCTCAGCGGATTATCTGATTGATCCTCTTCAGCCTACTCTACTGCCAATTTTCTGTTTCCACCTTCGCCTGAGTCTTCATAGCGATGCTGACTAGGGAGGACAGCGAGAGCTGGGCAAGCGTCAAAGCGGTTCTGGTTCATGCGCAATCCGGACACCTGCACAACATTCCTCTTGTAAGAAACCGATCAAATTCTCTAGGTGCCCATACTCGGGTATACAGACAATCGTGCGGCTATGTTTCTCCTGCCGGATCAGCCCTACCTTGGCCATGCGCGCAAGGTGATGTGATAGCGTCGAAGCAGGAATACCCAGCCCCTTCTGGATATCTCCGACCGAAGCCCCATCATGGCCAGCTTTGACCAGAAAGCGGAACACGGACAGTCGGTGACTATTCCCTAGCTCAGCTAAGCTGGCTGCAACCTTTTCGTGATCCATAGCACGCCCCAATAATTCGATGTTTCTAGAATTATAGTTGACAGGTCGGATAAACGCAAGTAGGCTGCGTACATCATTTCGACAATACTAGAAATATAGGAGTAATATTGAATGTCATCTCAACTCCAAGACGCTCTAGGCATGTTCGCCTTTCTCGCTATCGAGCTATCGGTTTTATTCATTGGCATTAGCTTGCTGGTCGGAGTTCTTCAACGTCACATCCCACCATCCAAGGTGGAAGCGTTACTGACTTCCAGTGGGAAGCGAGGCTATTTTCTTGCTGCTGGTTTAGGAGCTATAACGCCCTTCTGTAGTTGCTCGACTATCCCCATGTTGAAAGGGTTGATTCGGCACGGGCCGGTTTGGGCCGATGATGGTGTTTCTTTTCTCATCTCCGTTGCTGAATCCTATCGTCGTCGGCCTGCTGGTTGCCACGTTTGGATGGACACTTACTGCTATCTATGTGCTCGCCGCTTTGGTGGTCGCGGTAGGTGCCGGATGGCTGCTTCACACGCTTGGCTTCGAGCGTTATGTGCGCCGGACGGCGACACAAGAGAGCAGTGGATGTAGTTCATCAGCAAGCCCGTGCAGTGCTACATCGACCGCATCGAGTTGCGGCACCAACAGCTGCGACACCACTCCGAAGACGGCTTCTTGCGGGCTGATAGGAAGACAACAGTCTCTACGTCTAGCGAATGCTGTGACAGTCAACCCACTGTCACGGTTAAGAAAGAAGGGAAGTACAGTGTGTGTGGCGGGAAGCTTGGTCGGACTTTATCGATGTGTTGCCTTACCTGCTCATCGGTATTGCGATTGGCAGCGTGATCTATGGTTTCATGCCCACTGACTTATTGAGCAGTATGCAGGCCCAGATAATCCCTTTGCCATTCCAGTTGCCGCTGTCATCGGCGTGCCGTTGTATATTCGCGCTGAAGCCGTCATACCTCTGGCAGCGGCTCTGATGGCCAAAGGCGTGGGTGCCGGGACGGTGCTAGCGTTGATCATCGGCAGTGCCGGAGCCAGCCTGACTGAGCTCATTCTGTTGCGCTCTTTGTTCACGCTGAAGCTTTTAGCGGCGTTTTTAGCAGTCATTTTTGCTATGGCGATGATTGCCGGTTACGCCACCTACCTGTTTTTCTGATCAAGGCGGGAGATGATTAATTCGTTAAGCCTTCCTGGGTACCAGTTGGTGGATTCTGATGAGCAGAATGAAGACATACATTTTCGGCTTGAAGCACCTACACCAGTAGCCTGCGAGGGGTGCGGCGTGCAGGGTGAGTTCGTGCGGTTCGGCAAGCGTGACGTTCCCTATCGTGATCTGCCCATCCACGGCAAGCGGGTCACTCTCTGGGTGGTCCGCCGCCGATACACCTGCCGGGCCTGCAAGACAACATTCAGGCCCCAGCTACCGGAGATGGTGGACGGATTCCGTATGACACTGCGGCTGCATGAGTACGTGGAGAAGGAATCCTTCAACCACCCTACACCTTTGTGGCGGCACAGACCGGCCTGGACGAGAAGACGGTGCGCGACATCTTCAACGCCCGCGCCGAGTTCCTGGGGCGCTGGCACCGCTTCGAGACGCCCCGCATCCTGGGCATTGACGAGCTATACCTGAACAAGCGCTACCGCTGCATTCTGACCAACATTGAGGAGCGAACCCTGCTCGACCTGCTGGCCACCCGCCGCCAGGACGTGGTGACCAACTACCTGATGAAGCTGAAAGACCGGCAGAAGGTCGAGATCGTCAGCATGGACATGTGGAACCCCTACCGGGCAGCGGTCAGGCTGTGCTGCCCAGGCCCGTATCGTGGTCGATAAGTTCCATGTGGTGCGCATGGCCAACGATGCCCTAGAGAGAGTGCGCAAGGGCCTCAGAAAGGAGCTGAAACCGTCCCAGAGCCGGACTCTCAAGGGAGACCGGAAAATCCTGCTGAAACGCGCTCACGAAGTCTCAGACCGGAGCGCCTCATCATGGAGACCTGGACAGGCGCGTTCCCGCAACTGCTGGCCGCCTACGAGCACAAGGAGCGCTTCTACGGCATCTGGGACGCCACCACACGGCTCCAGGCAGAAGCCGCCCTGGACGAGTGGATAGCCACCATCCCGAAGGGCCAAAAGGAAGTCTGGAGCGATCTGGTCAGGGCAGTGGGAAACTGGCGCGAAGAGACCATGACCTACTTCGAGACGGACATGCCCGTCACCAACGCTTACACGGAGTCCATCAACCGACTGGCCAAGGACAAGAACCGTGAAGGGCGCGGTTACTCCTTCGAGGTGATGCGGGCACGAATGCTCTACACCACGAAGCACAAGAAGAAGGCACCGACTGCGAAGGTCTCTCCTTTCTACAAGAAAACCATCGGTTACGGACTGCCGGACTTCGCAGAGGAACTCAACTACGGAGTCGATCTATCAACCATCTGATAATGGTATCAGGTTGGTGGGGTAAAGGTGCCCCATCAACCATTAAATCCGTATACCCTCTATTCTTAACCTTGGAAAATATACTGCGGAATCGGTCGTATAATTCGCCTGCTTCGACAGTGGGCGTAGCATCTAGCTGAGAGGCAAAAATTTATAGTAGAGGTTGTAGGTTTTTCGGTCTTTTGCCTTATTCCAGGTCCATCCTATACCTTTGCCCCGACCGGTATCAAGTTCGGCGCCAGTAGCACTGCGCTCTAATATGAAGCGAAATATTTCATTGTTCAGTGATTTGACCAATGTGATTAATAAATCGGCAATACTGGCAGCGTCACTTGCCTTTATTTTTAGAGGCTTTTCAATAAATTGTTTGTGATTGGAAAGCCCAAGCTCGATGGCGTTTTTTGTGCCCAGTTTTCCAAAACGATGCACGCAGCAGTGGCGTATCTCACAGACTGAGTTGTAGCTGTTCAAGAGTTCAATTAAGGCTTTGTCTTTTAAATCAAAAGTTAGAAACTTTTAAGACCATCTATTATTCCTTTTTTTCCGGAAAATACAGATTCTTCCAGAAGCGCTTCGGGAAGCATCTCTAGCTTTGATGTTTTGCTGCGCCGTAAGATAGGACGGCTTTCTCACAAGCTCTTTGGCAGTAAGGGTCGATAAAAACCACTCGGCGCAGAAGTGCTCGCATAAAGCTCTCAACTGCGGAGACATATCCTAGTACCAATAAAATTCCGAGTTCGGTTTCTATCACCTCATGCGCCGGGCGTGTCACCCACATCCGATTAAGCCGCAAGGTGTTTTCAATAAACTGGTCTATAGGGGAGATGTCAGAGTCATCATGAGTATCATCAAAGAGCGAACCTGTCTGGATGGCGCCGATTAGTGGCCGAACGGCTACCAGGTTTGCAAAATCGTTTTCCGTAACTTTTATTGTCATGATTAGGATAGAAAGTCGTCAGCAAAGCCATTGAGAACATCTACAATTTTTGCCGTCCGGCGACGACCAAAGCCTCTTACTGTCAGCAAGTCCGCAGCGGGGTCTTGCTTAGCAAGGAAATCACGCAGCGTCTTAAGTAAAGGTAAGTGTTGAGCGATTTGGTCCCGTTGCCAAGTGGTTAGTCCAGGAACCTCAGCGATAGGCGTTTCGAGACAGAGCGAAAAGGTCGAGGCGTCGACTAGTTGCTGCCCACAAACATGGCAGAAACGTTGATTATCGGTTAAACGGCGGGTATGGCATGAGCTACATTTTGGTAGTGACAGCGTCAATCCGTCTAGGTCAACGTCACTAGCAACTTTCTTCAAACTTTTCCGTATGGGATGTTTAGTCGATTTTAGTCCAATGCCTCAACCGTCTGATTAATTGTACCCCCAGCGCCGCTACCTCCTAATGCTCGTACAGATAGTAAGTGGGCTGTATGGGGGATAAGTCTGTGATAGATTCTTGTAGGAGTTCCGTGTTTGACGGTTCCATTGTCAAAAATCAAACCTGCTTCTACGAGTAGGTTAAACATACGCTCGACAATGGCAGTCATTTCTGTTTCTGAAACGCCATACGTCAACTGCTTTAGTCTTTTTTCTTCAAGAGTTGAATTGAATGATTTGATTTCTGCTACGATCCCATTTAAAACCTGCTCGCCAGCGATAACTAACGATTCTAGTTTAGGGACTTTTTTTCCAAGCGATCTAAATTCAGCGTTACGCGCATCTAGATGGTCTTGAATGATTTGATTTACTGCCTGCTGACTGGACCGAAATCCTCCCCGGCGGTACTCCTCCAGCATCGTCAGATAGGCGCGTGGCACTCCAAACGCGGCGAAGCGCAGCATCTCAATATGAGATGTATGAATATTTTGGAAGTCTGGGGCACGAGCTTTAGCGATATCATCCATTATCGCATTGTAGTTTGGGTCTTCTACACAAAGCCAAACTGGTATGGAGATAGAGTCTTGGCCTTCGTGAAATTTATGACTAACTTCAGTCGTCCCAGGATAAACGGAAGCTTTCGGGGCGAGGTCAATGGATTTTAATGATCTTACAATGTCTAGAAATTCAATCAAAAAATCTGGTGCCAACGTCAGGGCAGCGTCATCCATGAGAAGTACAGTATATTTTCTTCCCAAAGTTTTCGAGCACTTGATATCAGGTGCTGCACTGTTTCGATTGTTAGGCTGTCAGCAACTTCTGAACTTTTCTGATCTAGTGGTAAGTTCCTTTCAATCCTGTTTACATAGCTTTTTATAGCATCTACAGGCGCTTCACTGGATAAGGTGGTATACGTTTTTTCTGGGGTATTCCATTCTTTCAAGCTATCGAATAGTGCTAAAACTATTCTCCCGAGTACCCATGAATGAAACTGGTGTAATGCATTGGAGTGACTAGATAGTAAAGGCTCTAGCCTGAAGTATCTATTGAAAGTAACGTATACCGCGAATGGGTTTTTGCTATTGTCTCGACAGCTAAGCCAAGCATAACGCATCATGTGCGTTTTTCCGCATCCGCGCGGGCCAACAATCGTGCGAAGCGCACGATTGGTTAGCTCTTTATGTACAGACTGGAAAAGGTCTCCTGTTTGAGAGGTTTCTTTCAACAGGTCTTCAATGGGAATATAGTCTGCCCGTTGCTGTAGTACACTTTCAAGATTATTAGTAGTCATCCGTAATACTTAATCCAGTTCCAAGTCTAGAAGTCGGGCTGCGGTGATAAAGCGGGCACCTACACCTTGGTTTATTTTGTCAAGATGAGCGCGGCCTGATTCACTTGTCAAAAAATCAAAAATCTCTTCAGACTTATCTTTTGGTCTGATGATGAAAAACAGTCAGTCGTGAGGACTGCCCCTTTTTGTACAAGTGCAATCTTTCTACTAAGATTGCGTCCTACTCGGGCGACGAGTATGTCGCCTTGACTCGCGTAGGCACCACCCAATGCCTCCGCGTCAGATTTGGACACAATAAAGCTTTCAGGAATACTGGTTTGATAATCTTCCAAGTCGCTAATGTGGAAGATTGGTGTGCTGACGAGCTTTCTGGAGCTAGAACTGTGAGTTCCTCTTCCCACCGAAGCGACTAAGTCCCTTAATTTCACGGGTGAAGTTTTACAGGATTTTTTTACATGTCGCTTGATGTGGTGGCTATAGTCAATCCGGTTGATCGCTTCCTCGGATGGAATATATATTTCGGAGGATAGAGCGCCGTTGATCTCCAGCTTCCTGCTGCTTATGGTTGGTTTCTGTTCGCCATTTTTTGACAATACGACAATGTGAGTTTGAGCTTCTGTTTTTCTAAAAATATTTCGGGGTAGCTCAATGACTTGTTCAATTGAGTGATTTTCTATCAGGGCTTGCCGAAAACTATGAAATCTTTCGCCTGTAATTAGTCCGTCGGGAAGAATAAGGCCAAGCTTACCTCCGGACTTCAGTAAGCGTAGGTTTTGGGCGACAAATAACAGTCCGGCGGGAGCGCTCTTGGCTTCAGGCAGTACGTGGCTAAGGCCAACCTCTTCGAGAATGTTGCCAAAATGCTCTTTCCACACTGGTCGAATGTATGGAGGGTTGCACACCGCTGCACAAGCTTGTGACCATCCCAGCCCTATGCGATCTCCTAAGCTAAGATCAAGTGCATCACCAGTGAAATGAACAAAAGATGGTCCTCGAAGGGTCGGGAGCTTGCCACTGTTAGCATCTTCGTCAATATCAACCGTAAGGTAACGCTCCGCCGCCCACTGATTTGCGGCTTCAGTGACCAATGCTCCGTCACCTGCGCCCAGATCGATGACTGTCCCAGGCGTAGCAAGCTTCATTGAGCTGATCAGAAGCGAGGCGACTGTATCTCGTGTGTAGTAGCGTCCGAGATGGTCAGAGGTTTTTGATTCCATGGATACTGCTTCGTTGGGCGCTCGGAGAGCGACTTTACAGTGTTTAGCGCTGTCTGAGAACGCCTTCTTGACGTATTTTGATTCTTGATGCGACGGATGGTGGCGAATCGCCGTCATGGGCCGGTGTTGAGACTGCCATGTTTGGATAGATAATCTCCCCGCTCAGACAGCTATCGAGCGCTTGGATTGGCATGTGGCGACTTCACGGCTCTGCTCTATCACTTAGAATGTAAACTGTTTCGATTCATTCAGTTACCGTGCACTTTTATTTTAACAGTAGTTTGGCCTTGTGTTCGTTAGGTTTCACTTATTTTAGGTGCTAACGGAAGTCGGTTCTCCTGTGTTTATTGCCGAGGTCATATACCTCAAAGTTTCATCTCCCAATTTTTTCTAGCCGACGGGCTAACAAGCGTAGGGTCAGTAAATAGTAATATCGCGTCGCTTCACTATGCTTGGCCGTTTGGTGCTCAAGAAACCAAGTCACATGCTTTCTCTGCCAAGCCCAGGGCGTTTTTAGTAGCCAGCGATCTGCGATTTCTGTCTGGATGATTTTCGCCTGTCGCAAATGTCGTTGCCGGTTGCGTGCGAGCCGGTCAGCACGCCAGCTAAGAACAGCTCCATGTCAAATTTCTTACTCATGACTGTCCTCCAATGTATGCGGCAATCACGTCAATCCGAGCGTGGCCCAGCTCATAGCTGACCTGCCTCCGGGCCTCACGATCAAGGTTCCTATCTACCCGGCAAAAGTGGCCGCCATTGATAGGCGCCCGCTGTTGTGTAATTTGCTCATAGCGCCCACATGCGTAAGCCGCTCGTAGCTCGTGGAAGCCTTTGAGATCGTGTGTATGCATGATGTCCCGCGAAGGACGAATGACTTGTTGCAGGAGACACAGGTAGGTTTCGTGTGGCGCAATCAAGTTACGGCTACCCGCAGGCGAAATCTGCCGTGCAAACTTAAGTGCATCTCGAACATGGCCGTCTACCGGAATCCAACGCGGCGCCGAGGCTCCAGCGCGACCGCCTTTGGTGCCATCCTGAATGTTAATCCTGCCTAGGTCGTTAGCCTCGCGGCTTAGCCGTGGCAGGTCAGCCAAGATGGCCTCACGCAAGCGCATGCCGGTGGCTCGCGCTAACATAACAATCGCAGCGGCTCGTAGCTGATGATGGCGGCAAAGCGCATCGGCGATCAGTTTAACCTGATCGAGGTCTTGACCCTGCGGCATCGACTGTCGAACCCCGGTGCGCTGCATACACAGCGCCTTGCTCGGACTTGGCAACTTCACGTACTGATCACCGCGAAGCGCCGCCATGGTCCTGTTAACACTGGATAGCCGATTTTGTGCGGTGCTGACAGCAAGGTCACCGCGCCTAACCACGTCGCGTAGATACGCCGCATAGTCCGCCAACACCTTCCGATCAATCTGCCGCGCATCATTGATACCCGGCCCCTGTTCTGAGCGGCACCATTTCACGAATGCCTGCCACCGATCACAGTGCGCCTTGACCGTGCCGTAATGACCGCCACCGAACATGTCTTTCAGCGCCTGAGGTCCTGCGTAACTCAATTGCCTGCCGTAGCCGAAATTACGACCATTGCGTCTACCCACCAATGCCATATCAGTCACCTCATCTCGTTCTCCGATCCTCGCCCCACGTCATCCCGCCAAGAATGCTGAGTGTTATCAGGGATCAAGGCCCCTGCGACCTGTGGGGAATGTCCTCTACGCGGGACTGGCGGCTCCTTACAACCGGGAGCAAAGGCATCTCATGATCTGGCCTCCTGAGCACCGTTACCGGTGGGCGGGTGGAGGCAGTGCTGGCTGACTAAACCAGCGCCTGAAGATCCTGAGCCGGGTGAACGCAGCAATGCGATGACCGGGGCATGCCTGACTGTCAGTCAGGTGCAGTCCATTCCTTGGTCTGCGGCACCATCATCTACAGCGCTGTTGCTGGTGACATCGGCGTTTGTCACGCCGATTGTCACGAGGGGGATTGCCGCAAAGCCATATGCGATCAGGGCTGCAGCAGTGGTAGAAGTGCCCGTCTCTTTCCAGAAGAAAGAGACGGGCACAGGTTGGCGCAGTATTCGGCCAAGCGGATAGGTTGCTGCAGGGCAGCGAGGTACGGTGTATCTGGCGCACGAGCGCTATATGTGTAAGAGCATCCATCACATGGGTAGTGACCGTACGAGCTGCCGGATGCGAATCGTACTTGGGCTGAACCACCGCGGGAGCGGCGTGACCTTTAAGGTTCGGGTCACCTGGGGTGCTGTCATCGACAGCGTTTGCAACTCCCGGTCTACGCCTGTGGACAATGTTCGTCAAGCAAAGCGATTTCAGGGATTTAGCGCCTGTGGATAAAACTATCCCCCAGTGGACATCAGTGGTTTTCCACAGACGTAAGCTGTGCCAGCAGTTTTTTTCTTAGGTATGGTCCTTTCAAACGGGGCGGCTTTGCAGCCCCGTTTGAAAGGACCCGCGCGGAGGAGCTTCATGCGGTGCTGTGGGTAACTTCACAGCTAGTTGAGATGGTGGTGCGGCGGGTTACTCGGTCCTCTTGGCACTGCGAAGGCGAGTGACGTTCTCGCCCGTCTGCTTGGCAAACTCATGCGGCGTCACATGGTCCTCGCGGTTCGCCTCCAGAAACCGGCTCCACCAGGTCATGATCATCCGGCGCTCCTCGAGGAACTCGGCCTTGTGGGTATAAGCGGCCCGCACGTTGTTGCGTTCCTTGTGGCTCATCTGTCGTTCTATAGCCGTCTCCGACCATAGGCCGGACTCGACCAACGCACTGCACGCCATGGCTCGGAACCCATGTCCGCAGATATCCACCTTGGTGTCGTAGCCCATCGTCCTGAGCGCAGCATTCACCGTGTTCTCGGACATCGGTTTCCACGGCTTGGCATCCCCCGCGAACACCAGCTCGAACTTGCCGGTGATCGCGTAGATCTGCTCAAGCAACGCCACTGCCTGCGGCGATAAGGGTACAACGTGAATGTCCCCGGCCATCTTCGTACCCCTTGTGGAGAAGGGCACTCCGTCCAGCGCCGGGCGGGTGTCGGGGATCTCCCAAATGCCGCGCTTGAGGTCGAACTCATTCCAACGGGCGAAGCGCAGTTCACTGGAGCGTACGAATACATGCAACGACAGCATCACTGTAAGGCGTGTGAGCGGGCGACCTCTGTAGTCCGCAATGCAAGCCAGTAGCTCCGGGAGTCGCGATAGGGGTAGTGCGGGTCGGTGAGTTACCCGTGGTGTCTTGATCGAGCCATCGAGGTCGTGAGCCGGATTCGCCGTGATCAGCCGCAGCCGTTTGGCCTCGCGCATGATGCTTTGCAGGTAGTTCTTGATCCTGAGTGCCACGTCGATGGTGCCGCGCTTCGTCACGGCTTCTAGTGGCTGCATGAGGTCGTGGGTGTCCAGCTCAACGATTGCTCTGGCACCGATCAAAGGGAACACGTGAGTCCTCAGCCGGCTGAGTACAGTCTTGGCGTAGCCGGGTGCCCACTTCGGCACCATGCTCGCATGCCAGTCGAGCGCAACGCTTTCGAAGGTGCGGCCGTTGATCACGGCTTGGGTCTTGGTTTGTTGCTTGTACTGGATGGGATCTATGCCGTTGGCGAGCTGCTGCTTGATCTCGAAGCGCTTGCGGCGTGCGTCGCCCAGCCCGACCACCGGGTAGCTGCCAAGGGCGGTCAGGCCTTCGCGGCCATCGGGTTTAACGTACCTGAGCCGCCAGCCCTTGCGGCCGCTGGGTTGCACAAGCAGGTAAAGACCGTCGCCGTCGAAGAGCTTGTACTCGCGCTCTCTGGGCTTTGCCGTGCGACAGGCGGTGTCTGTAAGCGGTGCAGTGGTGCGGGCCATAAGGGTAGTCTCCGATATCGAAACGGACCTCTATCCTTAAAACTACCCTTATTAGCGCTGGCTACCCTCGGAATCCGACGGAACGCCAAAACGAAAAAACCCGCCAGAAGGCGGGTTTTTCGGGGGTTCCAGAGATTTTGAAAGCTTTCTATGGAACCTTGAATGGTGCCGGCACCAGGAATCGAACCCGGGACCTACTGATTACAAGTCAGTTGCTCTACCATCTGAGCTATACCGGCAGTAGGCGCGCTATTATAGCGATCGGTTTGGTTCTGTAAACCACTTCCTCGAAATCCTGGCAGAAGCCCCGTAGATCGGGGCTTTTGGCGTTTTGGGGTGGGTGTTTCCAGTGCGGGGGTGTTGGGTTTGGGGACCGCTTTGCGGTCCTTCGCGGGCAAGCCTCGCTCCTACCTGGTTTGTGGTGGTTGCGAAGGTTGGGCTCGGGTCAAGCGGGTCGCTGGTTTGGCGGGGTCTTGGTGGGGGATTCGGCATTGCAGTCGCTGGCAAGCCAGCCCCCTCAGGGAACGCGCCAGCTTTTGGACATTGAGCAAGACAGTTGCTCCCACAGTGTCCGCGTCGGGCTTGGAACTGTGCTTTGCGCGACACCGCAGCCTGCGCTGGGTGACCTCCCGCCCAACCCGATCTGAATAACCACCGCCTAATTCGCTTTAACGCTTATGCACAAACCACATCAACTCCTGGCTTTCCATGCAGCTGCGCTACCCCGCCGCATTGACGCCGGCGCAAACGGCTGTTTTCTCAGGCGTTTGGCCGGGTCGGAAAAATCGTGCAGTTCGGGTTTGCGCTTAAACCCGGCGCGCTATCAAGCGGAAACCGTGAAGTTGCTCACAGACTTATCCACAGGTTGTTCGGCCAGCAGCATGAGGTTGCGGGGGTGAGCGAGTGTGCGCAGAAGGTGCCGAGCCGGACGTTGTAGCCCTGTTCGTGCAGGTAGAGCGCACGATCGAGCACCAGCCATAGTTCCAGCGGGCGGCGGAAGAGGTTGCGCACCAGCTCCAGGTTGCGGACCTGGGCCAGGCGTTGCCAGCCGGCAGCTTCGAGTGCGGGCCAGTCGGTCCCCTCTTTTATGGAAATGCCCTTGAGCGCGGCGAGGTGCTGGCAGTACTCGGCGAAGGGCTTTTGCAGCCAGGCACTGGGCAGCGAGGGTGTGGGGAGGTAGTCGTCTCTGTTGCGCAGTTGCCGTTGCAGCAGGTCGAAGCCGAGGCGCCAGGCCATCGATTGATCTCGCTGGCGGCGGACGCGGTTGCCCGCAGTGACGGTCTCGCTGAGCGGCAGGCCGAGGTCGTCGAGGTCCAGTTGCAAGGTCGAAGCGCGAGCGGCTGTGGATAACGCTTGGTAGTGCGGGCCCGCGGTGCGGTTGTAGCAGCAGGGGGCGATGGCCAGTTGTGGGCAGCCCTTGGCGGCGGCGAGCTGGATCAGGCGAACGTGGAGGTCGCCGCACGCGTGCAAGGCTACCGGTGTGTGGGCGGCGGTGATGTGCTCGGCGGTGCTGGGAGCCATTACGTCCTGCAAACGGTGCTCGACCGCGAGGTGGTGGTGCTGGCTGAGGTGCTCTCCGGCGGCAACCAGGGCCGGATCGTATTCGAGGCAGGTCAGCTTTTGCCCGGTGCCCAGCAGGCGGCGGCCGAGGTGGCCTTTGCCGGAACACCAGTCCAGCCAGTGCCCAGCACGCCGGGCAAAGTCGAGGTGGGCGGCAAAGGCTTCGATCTGCTGCCATTTGCGACCGGGGACGTCGACGTTCAGGCGCGGGTTGGCTGGGGGCAAGGGAACTGTGGATAAGTCATCCAGTGCCGCCAGCTCGCGGGCGCGGGCGGCCAGTTGTGGATAAGGTGCCGGGCCGGGACGCTGCAAGGGTCGTTGTGGGCGGATTCGGCGTGGTCCAGGGATTGGTTGCGCAGCCAGTCGGACAGGCCTGGGTGATCGATCTCCCAGGGCAGTTGCAGGCTGGTGAAGGGGCGCGGGTGCCAGAGATCGCGGTGTTCCCGGAGGAATTGGTCCAGGGCCTGGAAGCGGGGGAGGAGTTGGGTGTTTTCCAGGTAGAGCATGGGACAGAGGCCAGGGTGTTTTTGAAGAGGTGTGGTGGGCAGGCACGGCCAATCGCGGTTCAAACCCGCTCCCACAATTGGGGGAGCGGGGGCCTTGATATCAGCGACCGTGCGCGGCATCCACGCGCAGCCAGCGCTCCAGCAGCTTGAACGCCTGCACCAGGACGAACGAGATCACCAGGTAGAACACGCCTGCCGCGAAGAAGATCTCCACCGGCATGTAGGTCCGGGCGATGATCGTGCGGGCCATGCCGGTGATGTCCAGCAGGGTGACGGTGCTGGCCAGGGCGCTGGCCTTGAGCATCAGGATCACTTCGTTGCTGTACGCCGGCAGGCCGATGCGCGCGGCGCGCGGCAGGAGGATGTGGATCATCGCGGTGGCCCGGGACATGCCCAGCGCCCGCGCCGCTTCGATCTCGCCCCGCGGGATGGCCTGCAGCGAGCCGCGCAGAATCTCGGCGATGTAGGCGGCGGTGTGCAAGGTCATGGTCAGCGCGGTACACCAGAACGGGTCACGCAGGTAGGGCCACAGCGAGCTGCTGCGCACCGCGTCGAACTGCGCCAGGCCGTAGTAGACCAGGAACAGCTGCACCAGCAATGGCGTACCGCGGAAGAAGAAGATGTAGCCATACGGCAGCGCCCGCACGTACCAGCGCTGTGAGGAGCGGGCGATACCCAGCGGGATGGCGACGATCAGGCCGAGGATGACCGCGATGGCCAGCAGTTCCAGGGTCAGCGTGGCGCCCTGGGCCAGACGCGGCAGCCATTTGATGATGACGTCCCAATTCATGAGTTGGCCCTCGCAAAGCCGCGCCCGGCACGTTTTTCCAGGAAGTGCATGCCGGTCATTGCAACGATGGTCAGCCCCAGGTAGATAAAGGCGGCAACCGCGTAGAAGGTGAAGGGCTCCTTGGTGGTGGTCACGCCGTTCTGCGCCTGGCGCATGATTTCTTCCAGGCCGATCACCGACACCAGCGCGGTGTCCTTCATCAGGATCATGAACAGGTTGCCCAGGCCGGGCAGGGCGATACGCCACATCTGTGGGAGGACCAGCCGCGAGAAGATCCGGCCCTTGGACAGGCCCAGGGCCATGCCGGCTTCACGGTGCCCTTTGGGAATGGCGAGCAGCGCGCCGCGGAACACTTCCGTGGCATAGGCGCCGAAGCACAGGCCGAGGGCGATGACGCCGGCGGCGAAGGCGCTGAGTTCCAGGCCGGGAACGCCGATCAGGTCGCCCAGCTTGCTCATCAGGGTGACCGAACCGAAATAGATGAAGAGTACCCAGAGCAGTTCCGGCACGCCGCGAACGATGGTCGAGTAGGTGCCGCCGATCCAGCGCAGCGCTTTGAACGGCGAAGTCTTGGCCAGGGCGCCTAGCAGGCCGAGCACCAGGCCCAGGCAAAGTGCCGCGAGCGCCAGCTTGACGGTCATCAGCGTGCCAGCGGCCAGCGCCGGACCGAATCCGTGTAGATCAATATTCATGGGCAGGCAGGTTCAAGAGACCGGCACCGCGCAAGGCGATGCCGGTCGGGGCGGATCAATAGATATCGAACGGGAAGTACTTGTCGTTGATCTTCTTGTAGGTGCCGTCGGCGATGATTTCCTTCAGCGCGGCGTTCAGCTTGTCCTTCAGCGGATCACCCTTGCGTACGGCGATGCCGATCTGGTCGCTTTCCACCACGGGCTCGCCCTTGAACTCGTAGTTCTTGCCGGCCTCGGATTTCAGCCAGTCATAGTTCACGTACTTGTCCGCCAGCAGCGCGTCGACGCGGCCGGAGGTCAGGTCGAGGTAGGCGTTTTCCTGGGTGTCGTACAGCTTCACATCCACATCGCTGCCGTAGGTGTCTTCCAGCCAGGTGGCGGACAGGGTGGCGCGCTGGGTGCCGATGACCTTGCCCTTGAGCGAGGCCTTGTCGGTCTTGAAGTCAACGTTCTTCGGCGCGATGAACTGCAGCTTGTTGGAGTAGTAGCGGTCGGTGAAATCGACGGCCTGCTTGCGCTCGTCGGTGATCGACAGCGAGGAGACGATGAAGTCGAACTTCTTGGCATTCAGGGCCGGGATGATGCCGTCCCAGTCGGAAGTGACCACGTCGCACTCGACCTTCATCTTGGCGCACAGGGCGTCGCCGATGTCCTTGTCGAAGCCGACCACCTGGCCGCTGGCGTCCTTGCTGTTGAATGGAGGGTAAGCGGCTTCGATACCCATCCGCAGTTTTTCCGCGGCCATGGCATTGGCCGAGAACACCAGCGTGGCGGCAGCGGCCAGGAGGTACTTCTTGTAGTTCTGCATGCGTGTTGCTCCGTTAGCGGTTGCTGGACATGAATTGCTTACAACGCGCCGAGGTCGGGTTTTCGAAAACCTGCTGCGGCGATCCTTGCTCTTCGATGAGGCCTTGATGAAGGAACACGACTTCGCTCGAGACTTGCCGGGCGAAGTTCATTTCGTGGGTCACCAGCAGCATGGTCCGGCCTTCTTCGGCCAGGGCGCGGATGACGCTGAGGACTTCCTGGACCATTTCCGGATCCAGCGCGGAGGTCGGTTCATCGAACAGGATGACCTTGGGTTTCATCGCCAGGGTCCGGGCGATGGCGGCGCGCTGCTGTTGCCCGCCGGAAAGCTCGGTGGGGTAGCTGTGGCGCTTGTTATGGATGCCGACCTTGTCCAGCAGCGCTTCGGCGTGCTCGATGGCTTCGGCCTTGCTCTGCCCCAGGACGCGGCGCGGCGCCTCGATGATGTTGTCGAGGATGCTCATGTGCGGCCAGAGGTTGAAGTTCTGGAAGACGAAGCCGATCTCGCTGCGCAGGCGGTTGATCTGCCTGTTGTCGGCGGCGATCAGCTCGCCGTTGCGCGCCGCCTTGAGCTTGAGGGTTTCGCCGGCGACGAGGATTTCGCCCTGGTGCGGGTTTTCCAGGAGGTTGATGCAACGCAGCAGGGTCGATTTGCCGGAACCGGAGGAGCCGAGGATGGAAATCACATCGCCGTCACGGGCGGTAAGGGAGATGCCCTTGAGAATTTCCTGCTCGCCGTAGCGCTTGTGCAGGTTGCGGATTTCCAGCGCGGGCGTGGCCTGGGCCATGTGCGGTCCTCATATGTTCTGTGCGTTCTGCTGTTGGCGGCCGTCCTGGCGAGGCGCAACGCTAGCATAGCGCTCGGATCGCAGCCAAGAAGGGCGAGCAGGGTGGGCGGCCGGGGCAAGGGCGGGTGTCGCATCGTTGCAGTGGAATGTCGCGTCGCGGTCCGCCGGTTCCGTTCTACGGGCCGGAGCCAGGATGAAAAAAGGCGCGATGGTGCCAGTTTTGACCGCTGGAGGAAAGGCGTATTTGGTCGCGGTGCATTTCGGTGGCGCCTTCGAAGCATCGCGGCGAAGGAGTGGGTTGCACCTTTGTGCTTCATAAAGTTGCACAAGGTGTTACCCGGTTCCGGTTATGGAGCACCCATTTCTAATTGTAAGTGGGTATTTCAGTAATCCGGCAAAGTCTGGCAAGTTTGGCGACCTTTCGGCCAATGGCTGGCGGAAAGCGCCGCAGGCCCCGTCTGTCGTGGTTTCAAGGTGTTGCGCACATGAGCGGTCATCGATCTGGCCCGCTTATTGCCATCCACCTGTCACGGGACGCGGGTGCCTCAAAAGGGCATGCGGCTCCAATCGCGGGACGATCTCCCATTCTTTGCATAGGTAGTTTTATGAGCGGTAAGCACAATTCCAATGACCTCGCTCAGGGGCTCAAGCAACGGCATGTGACCATGCTGTCCATCGCAGGCGTGATCGGCGCCGGTCTGTTCGTCGGGTCCGGCCATGCCATCGCCGCCGCCGGCCCGGCCGTGCTGCTGGCCTACGCCGCTGCGGGTACGCTGGTGGTACTGGTGATGCGCATGCTCGGCGAAATGGCCGTGGCCTCGCCGGACACCGGTTCCTTCTCCACCTACGCCGACCGTGCCATCGGGCACTGGGCCGGTTTCACCATCGGCTGGCTGTACTGGTGGTTCTGGGTGCTGGTCATCCCGCTGGAGGCCAACGCCGCCGCGACCATCCTCAACGCCTGGTTCCCCGACGTGGCGATCTGGGTCTTCACCCTGGTCATCACCCTGCTGCTGACCGCGACCAACCTGTTCAGCGTAAAGAACTACGGTGAGTTCGAGTTCTGGTTCGCCCTGCTGAAGGTCGTGGCGATCATCGGCTTCATCATTCTTGGCCTGGCCGCCATCTTCGGGTTCATGCCGAACAGCCAGGTCAGCGGTGTCAGCCATCTGTTCGACACCCAGGGCTTCATGCCCAACGGCCTCGGCGCGGTGCTCGGTGCCATGCTGACCACCATGTTCTCCTTCATGGGTACCGAGATCGTCACCATCGCTGCCGCCGAATCGAAGGATCCGGGCAAGCAGATCAGCAAGGCGACCAACTCGGTGATCTGGCGGATCTTCCTGTTCTACCTCGTGTCGATCTTCATCGTCGTTGCGCTGGTGCCATGGAATGCCGGCGAGCTGGCGGAAGTCGGTTCGTACCAGACCGTGCTGCAATTGATGGGCATCCCTCACGCCAAGCTGATCGTCGATATCGTCGTGCTGATCGCCGTAACCAGTTGCCTCAACTCGGCGCTGTACACCTCGTCGCGCATGCTGTTCTCGCTGAGCAAGCGCGGTGACGCCCCGGCGGTCGCCCAGCGCACCAACGCCAGCGGCACGCCGCACTGGGCGGTGCTGCTGTCTACCGCGGCAGCGTTCCTGACCGTGTTCGCCAACTATGTGGCGCCGGCCCAGGTGTTCGAGTTCCTGCTGGCCAGCTCGGGGGCGATCGCCCTGCTGGTGTACCTGGTGATCGCCGTTTCGCAACTGCGCATGCGTCGTCAGCGCATGGCGCGGGGCGAGAAGATCGCCTTCAAGATGTGGGCCTTCCCGGTGCTGACCTGGGTGACCATCTTCTTCATCGTCGGCGTGTTGACCCTGATGCTGATTCGTCCTGACCATCGCGCCGAGGTGATCTCCACCGGGCTGCTGAGCATTGCCGTGGTGGCTGCCGGGCTGCTGGTGGCGCGCAAGCGCAAGGCGGAGAAGGGTGGAAGCCTGGTGATGGATAACTGAGCATCCAGAGCATCTCACCGACCCTGTGGGAGCTGGCAAGCCAGCTCCCACAGGGTTTTTTTGTCGTCTGCCAAGGCAGGGGAGTCAGGCGAATTTCTTCTGCTTGGACACCATCTCCGAGGCGGCCACATAGGCGTCCTGGAACTCCTCGCTTTCCAGCCAGGCCATCGCCTCGGCTTCCTCGGTGCCGTCCAGCCATTTGCGGTACGCGCAGAAGACCATGCAAATGTAGTCGGTGGCGTGGTCTTCGCTGTGGCCCTTGAGCACAAGGGGCAGCAGCGGATCGACCATGAACACGGCGATCATCGCTTCCAGGCTGGTTTCCTGGGCCGTCTTCATTTTCTCGAACATCGTGTTGTAGCTGCCCGAGTTCATGGCCTTGTCGAACACCTGCTGGACGCTGGCGCTGGAAGCCTCGCCGCTGCTCTTGACCGCCTGGCCGCTGCGCACCATGCGGTTTTCGCGGGCCTTGGCGGCGGCGCGCTTGGCGCGTTTCTGTTGCTTGGTGTTCGAGGCCATCGGGGGTTCCTTGGTGCGAAGTCAGTCAAAGACGCGTATTGAAGCGCAGTTGACCCGGAAACCCAAGCCGTGGAGAGCGGCGCCAGCTCGACGGGCGACAGGCAGTCACCCGGCCGAACCGGCGTGAGGTCCTTTCAGCGTGGCAGCGTCAGGGCGCTGACCCGGCCCCGCAGTTCCACTTCGTCCTCGTCACGCAGGTCTTCCTCGATTTCCCGCGAAGCGCGGCCCACCAGCAGCGGGTCGGGTTCGTGGGCGACACGGAAATCCTTGCCCGGGTAATCGAGGGCGTTGAGGAAGTGGCGAATGCAGTTGATCCGTGCGCGCTTCTTGTCGTCCGACTTGATCACCGTCCACGGCGCATCGGCAGTGTCGGTGTGGAAGAACATGGCTTCCTTGGCCGCGGTGTACTCGCCCCACTTGTCCAGCGACTTGATGTCGATGGGCGAGAGTTTCCAGTGCTTGAGCGGGTCGTCGCGGCGCGAGATGAAGCGACGCAGTTGTTCCTCTCTGTTCACCGAGAACCAGTACTTGAACAGCAGGATCCCGCTGTTGCACAGCATGCGCTCCAGCTCCGGGGCCTGGCGCATGAATTCCAGGTATTGCAGCGGCGAGCAGAAATCCATGACCCGCTCGACGCCGGCGCGGTTGTACCAGGAGCGGTCGAAGAAGACCATTTCGCCCGCCGTCGGCAGGTGCTGGATATAGCGCTGGAAGTACCACTGGCCCTTTTCCTGCTCCGAGGGCTTTTCCAGGGCGACGATCCGCGCGCCACGCGGGTTGAGGTGCTCCATGAAGCGCTTGATGGTGCCGCCCTTGCCTGCCGCGTCGCGGCCCTCGAAGAGGATGACCACGCGCTGGCCGGTTTCCTTCACCCAGTTCTGCACCTTCAGCAGCTCGATCTGCAGCGCGTGCTTGGCCTTGTCGTACTCGGCGCGGCGCATGCGGGTGCTGTAGGGGTAGTTGTGCGGCAGCTTGGCCGACGAGCTGTCTTCGCTGGTGCCATGGGGCGCGTGGGCGATTTCGAGGGCGGTGGGGCTGTCGGCGATTGCACCGGCCTCGACGATCGGCGCGGGCTTGCGTGGGCGACGGTGGGGGCGGGTAGCGGCTGGCGGAGGCGTAACGTGATGCGGGATTACCCCGGGCTCTGGGAGCGGCAGGACGGGGGTTTCTTCACTCATGGGGAGGGCCTTCTGTTCCTTCGAATGTCCAGCTCCACAACTTACACAGATCGAGTGATGGCGTATTGATGGTGGTCAATACGCGCGGCCCTTGTGGGAGCGGGTCCGTGAGTGGGTTTTCCCGGGCAAAACAAAAAAGCCCCTGAATCTTTCGATTCAGGGGCTTTGCGTTGTCTTGGTGCCCAGAGACGGAGTCGAACCGCCGACACGAGGATTTTCAATCCTCTGCTCTACCGACTGAGCTATCTGGGCAACGGGGCGCATTAAAAGCGTTTTTCAGGATTGCGTCAACAACAATTTCAAAATTTTTTTAATTAATACCGACGCTTACGGTTTTCGGGGGTCATTGGGCAGGTGGAACGTAGCCTTCGGCCTTTTCGAATTCCTCGCCGGAGAAGAACTTGTCCATTTCGCCCTGGATGAACTTGCGGTCTTCGGCGTTCATCATGTTCAGGCGCTTCTCGTTGATGAGCATGGTCTGCTCCTTCTGCCAGTCGGCCCAGGCCTTCTGCGAGATGTGCTCGTAGATATCGAGGCCCTTTGGCCCCGGATACGGCGGACGCTCAAGGCCAGGCAGTTGTTCTTTGTACTTGCGGCACATAACGGTGCGGGTCATCGCGAGTCTCCTGCAATCAATTCGTCGGCCGCGCGTTTGAGCAGCTTCTTCACCGGGGCGGCGAGCCCCAGGCGCGGCGGGGTGGCGAGGTTATACCAGAGCCAGTCGGCCTCGGCCACGTGGTCGCCGTGCTGGCCGACGCGCACCAGCCACGGCTCGATGGCCAGCTGGAAATGGCTGAAGGTGTGGGTCAGGCCCGTCAGTTCGCGGCGGGTTTCGATGTTCAGGCGGTGCTGGTCGGCGAGGTGTTCCAGGTCGTCCAGGTCGTCCAGTTCCGGCAGGCTCCACAACCCGCCCCAGAGGCCGCTGGAAGGGCGCCGGTAAAGCAGGATGGCGCCTTCGTCATTGGCCAGCAGCGGCATCAGCGTGCGTTTCTGTGGCAGGGCCTTGCGCGGCTTGGGCAGCGGGTAGCGAGTCTCCTGGCCGAGCATGTGGGCCTCGCAACCACGCTTCAGCGGACACAGCAGGCAACTGGGCTTGCTGCGGGTGCAGAGGGTGGCGCCGAGGTCCATCATCGCCTGGGTGTAGTCGTTGACCCGCTGGTGCGGTGTGAAGCGCTCGGCGCTTGCCCACAGCGCCTTCGCCACCTTGGGCTCGCCGGGATAGCCTTCCTGCGCGGTATAGCGCGCCAGGACGCGCTTGACGTTGCCGTCGAGGATCGGCGCGCGCAGGCCCATGCTGATGCTGGCGATAGCGCCGGCGGTGGACAGGCCGATACCGGGCAGATCGGTGAGCTTTTCGACGTCGCGGGGGAATTCGCCACCGTACTGTTCGACGACGATCCTGGCGGCCTTTTGCAGATTGCGCGCGCGGGTGTAGTAGCCGAGCCCGGTCCACAGGTGCAGCACTTCGTCTTCAGGTGCCGCGGCCAGGGCCTGGACATCCGGCAGGGCGTCCATGAAGCGGCCGAAGTAATTGAGCACGGTGCTGACCTGGGTCTGCTGCAGCATGATCTCGGAGACCCACACCCGGTAGGGCGTGATGCCCTGTTGCCAGGGCAGGTCGTGGCGGCCGTGGCGGTCGAACCAGTCGAGTACCGCGGTGGAAAACTGCTCGGGGGTCATCGTTTGAACAGGCCCTTCAGTGCGTCCTTCAGCTCGGGACTCACCTTGTCGCCCAGCTTCTCTTCGAGTTTTTCGTTGATGCGGTTGCCCAGCGCCTGGCCGGCCAGCTTGCCGACGCCGTCCTTGTCGATGCGGCAGGCGCGTGCGCCCAGTTCCAGCGGCCCGCGGCAGCGCAGCGGGAACTCCAGGCCGACGTAGCGCTGGTTGACCTGGCAGGCCGGGTCCGGCATTTCGCGGGTGTCGCCTTCGACGATGACGCCGACGCGGTAGTCCATGCCCAGCACGCGCAGGTCGATGTCGCCATTGCCGTTGACGGTCAGGCCAGGGATGCGCGCCCTCAGGTCGGGGTTGCTGGCCACGCCGTTGCTCAGCACCAGGCTGCCTTTCAGTTCTTCGAACGGCGTGTCCTTGCCCCGTGGCTCGCCGCTCAGGGTCTTGCGGTTGAGGGTGGCGATGCCCTGGCACAGTTGCTGTTCGAGGTTGGCGTTGACCAGCACGCCGTTGTTGATAACGAAGCTGGCCTTGCCGTTGAGGGTATCGACCAGGGCTTTCTGGCTGTTGCCGGTGGCGGTAAGGTCGCTGTCCAGGGTGAGCAGGCCCTTCACCGGCGGGGTGTTGCCGTCGTGCTTGATGAAATGCTCGACCGGCACCCGGTTGATCTTCGCGGTGAGGCCGAGCTGCGGCACTGCCGGACGTACGTCGAGGGTGCCATGGGTATCGAAAGTGCCGTTGTAAAGGCCGCCACGCAGGACTTGCAGGGTAATCAGGCCACCCTGGCCGCTGGCCTTGAGCTCGGCATTCTGGATCGGCAACTGGTCCAGGGTGAGCACGCCGAAACTCAGGTCGGCTTGCAGGTCGAGGGCGCGCAGGCGGTCCACCGGCAGCAGCTTGTCGTTGCTCCAGGCGACCTGGGTCGGTGCGTCGGGCAGCGGCGAGGTGCCCGGCCCGGCGACGGCGCTGGCTTCCGTGCTCTGAACCTCGGCCTTGCGCGCAGCATTGGCGTTCTCCGCGTCGTCGCTTTTGGCCAGCAGGTAGCGGTCGGCATCGAACTTGTCGTTCTTCAACTGGATGCGCAGCGCCTGTTTGGCGAAGTCTTCCACCGCGAGGCGACCGGTGAAGGTGCTGTCGTCCAGCTTCAGCGCCAGGTCTTCCAGGGCAAGGCTGTTCTTCGTGCCTTCGATGCGGCCGACCAGTTCGACGCCGGTGAGGGTCGTCTGGTCTTTCATCGGCGGCAGAACGACGCCAACGCTGTCGAGGAACTTGCGCAGGTCGAACTGGGCAATGGAGATGCCGCCGCTGACCTTCGGCTCGCTGCTCAGGTCACGCACGTGCAGCTCGCCGAGGGCACGCAACTGGTTGGCCGAAAGCTTCAGGCCGTTCCATTCGGCGACATTGGCCGCCAGGTCGGCGAGCAATTGGCCCTGGGCCGAGAACGTCATGCTTTTCTGTTGCAGCGGCTCGCCGGAGAGTTCGCCGTGCAGCTTCATGTCTTCCAGTTGATAGCGACGCAGTGCGCGGTCGAAGCGGGCTTCGCCGGCCAGCTCGATGCGCGCGCGCAGCACGGGTTGGCCGGAGCTGAGGAAAGCGGTGAGTTTCAGCGGGATATTCACGCCGTCGTGCACGGCTTCGGTGCTCAACTGGATGCTCTCGGCACTGAAGCTCTGGCCGCTACGCACGTCGTTGTACTGCACCCGGGCGTTGTTGACGGTGAGACTGTCGATATCCAGCTTGAGCGGGCGCTCGCTGGCGGCCGGCTTGCTTTCGCCCTCGGCCGACGCAGTGGTGGCCGGCGCAGTTTCGCCGGTGCTGCCGGCCGGGGCCTTGGCCGGCAATGGCTTGCCGATGTCTTCCCAGTTGCCGTGGCCGCTTTCGTCACGGACCAGGTTCAGGTTCAGCCCCTCGACCCGCACATCGCTCATCTGCACCTCACGGCGCAGCAGCGGCAGCACGCGCACCGACAGGCCGAGCATCTGCAGATCGGCGATCGGCTCGGCCGGCTTGTTCAGCGTGGCAATGCTCGCCTCGTGCAACTCCAGGCCTAGCCAGGGGAACAGGCTCCAGCCGATATCGCCGTTCAGGGTCAGCTCGACGTGAGCCTTGTCGCGAGCCAGTTGGCGGATCTCGTCTTTATAGTCGTTGGGATCGAAGAGGTGGGTCAGGGCGAAGCCGCCGGCCACCACGATCAGCAACAGCCCGAGAACCACCAGCCCCAGGATTTTGCCGAACGCTTTCATGGGCGGGTCCTTTGAAGTCGATGTCTGAAAAGTCAGCCGCAGAGTATAGCCTTGCGGCCTTCGCCACTGCGATTGCCGTGAATGGCCGGTTTGACATTCCCGCGCCCTGCGGTTCCACGGAAAAAAGTCTCAGTTACAACAAAAACCATGATGTCAGATTGGTTTTTGTTAGCTAGCTAAATGCTACTCTTGCAGCCGTTCCCGGGTCTTGCTGCGACGGATTGTCGCGACAGGGCCGGCTGCCCGAAAAACGACTCGTTGCCTGCGTGCGCCAAAGTCGGGGGTCGTCGGTTTCGGCCTGCGGGGGCTACCTATCTACGAGGGAAACAATAATGAGCACCATCACCGCGGGAGCCGTCGCCAGTGCGCCTGGTTTCCTGTCCAAGGAGCGCATCGTCGCTCGACCCGGTTTCAACCGCTGGCTGGTACCCCCGGCCGCACTCGCCATCCACCTGTGCATCGGCATGGCCTACGGCTTCTCGGTGTTCTGGCTGCCGCTGTCGAAGGCGATCGGCATTACCGCACCGGTGGCCTGCGCCCCGGACATGGGCTTCTTCGCCCAGATGGTCTCTTCGACCTGCGACTGGCCGATCTCCATGCTCGGCTGGATCTACACCCTGTTCTTCATCTTCCTCGGCTGCTCGGCGGCTATCTGGGGCGGCTGGCTGGAACATGCCGGGCCGCGCAAGGCCGGTGTGGTCTCGGCGCTGTGCTGGTGCGGCGGCCTGCTGATTTCCGCGCTGGGCGTGTACACCCACCAGATCTGGCTGATGTGGCTGGGCTCGGGGGTGATCGGTGGTATCGGCCTGGGCCTGGGCTATATCTCGCCGGTATCGACCCTGATCAAGTGGTTCCCGGACAAGCGCGGCATGGCCACCGGCATGGCGATCATGGGCTTCGGTGGTGGTGCGATGGTCGGTGCTCCGCTGGCGGCGGCGCTGATGAACCACTTCGCCAGCCCTGAAGGCGTCGGCGTGTGGCAGAGCTTCGTGGTGATGGCGGTGATCTACTTCATCTTCATGATCGGCGGCGCATTGTCGTACCGCGTTCCGCCGACCGGCTGGAAGCCCGAAGGCTGGACCGCTCCGGCGAAGAAGGCCAGCAACTCGATGATCACCCACCGTCACGTGCATGTCAGCGTGGCCTGGAAGACCCCGCAGTTCGCCCTGATCTGGCTGGTACTGTGCCTGAACGTGTCCGCCGGTATCGGCATCCTCGGCATGGCGTCGCCACTGCTGCAGGAAGTGTTCGCCGGCAAGCTGCTGGGCAACAACCTGACTTTCAGCGAACTGGACGCCGGGCAACTGGCGCAGATCGCCGCGATCGCCGCCGGCTTCACCGGCCTGCTCAGCCTGTTCAACATCGGCGGGCGCTTCTTCTGGGCGTCGTTCTCCGACTATATCGGGCGCAAGAACACCTACTTCGCCTTCTTCGCACTGGGCTTCGCCCTGTATGCGCTGGTGCCGAACATGGGCCACCTGGGCAACATCGCCCTGTTCGTGGCGGCGTTCTGCATCATCCTGTCGATGTACGGCGGTGGTTTCGCCACCGTGCCGGCCTACCTGGCGGATCTGTTCGGCACGCAGATGGTCGGTGCGATTCACGGTCGCCTGCTGACGGCCTGGGCCGCGGCGGGCGTGCTCGGCCCGGTGCTGGTCAACTACCTGCGCGAGTACCAGCTGAGCATCGGCGTGGAGCGGGCTGCGGCCTACGACATTACCTTGTACATCCTCGCCGGCCTGCTGGTGCTGGGCTTTATCTGCAACGCGATGGTGCGTCCGGTGGCCGACAAGTACTTCATGACCGAAGAACAACTGGCCGCCGAGCAGGCGCTGGGGCATGACAAGGGCGCCGACAACACCACCGCGCTGGAGTGGAAAGCTGCCGACGGCACCCTGCCGCTGGTGATCGCGGCCTGGCTGGCCGTGGGCATTCCGCTGGCCTGGGGTGTGTGGGCGACGCTGCAGAAGACTGCCGTTCTGTTCCACTGATTCGGGCATTTGGGTCGCTCTTGCGGCCCAATCGCTGGCAAGCCAGCTCCCACAGGGTCCCTGTGGGAGCTGGCTTGCCAGCGATTGGGCCCCCGAATTCCCCATCAGCCCGAAAATCGGGCGCAAAACCCCAACACCACACGTCATCTTCGTTTCAAGATGCGACGTTCTGCGCCTATAATGACCGCCTTTTTCGCCCAATGATTTGCGGAGCTGGTGATGGTCGAACGTAAGGCGTCCGTCGAGCGCAATACTCTGGAAACCCAGATCAAAGCCTCGATCAACCTGGATGGCACTGGCAAGGCCCGATTCGATATCGGCGTGCCTTTCCTGGAGCACATGCTGGATCAGATTTCCCGTCATGGATTGATCGATCTGGACATCGAGTGCAAGGGCGACCTGCATATCGACGACCACCATACCGTCGAAGACGTCGGTATCACCCTGGGCCAGGCGTTCAGCCAGGCCATCGGCGACAAGAAAGGCATCCGTCGCTACGGCCACGCCTACGTGCCGCTGGACGAAGCGCTGTCGCGGGTGGTGATCGATTTCTCCGGCCGTCCCGGCCTGCAGATGCACGTGCCCTACACCCGCGCCACCGTGGGCGGTTTCGATGTGGACCTGTTCCAGGAGTTCTTCCAGGGCTTCGTCAACCACGCCAACGTCACGCTGCATATCGACAACCTGCGCGGGCATAACACCCACCACCAGATCGAGACCGTGTTCAAGGCCTTCGGTCGCGCGCTGCGCATGGCTGTCGAGCTGGACGAGCGGATGGCCGGGCAGATGCCTTCCACCAAGGGATGCCTGTAATGCAGACCGTCGCCGTTATCGACTATGGCATGGGCAACCTGCACTCGGTGGCCAAGGCCCTGGAGCACGTCGGCGCCGGCAAGGTGCTGATCACCAGCGATGCTGCGGTAATCCGTGAAGCCGACCGGGTGGTCTTCCCTGGTGTCGGCGCGATTCGCGACTGCATGGCCGAGATCCGCCGCCTGGGCTTCGACAGCCTGGTCAAGCAAGTCAGCCAGGACCGCCCGTTCCTCGGTATCTGCGTCGGCATGCAGGCCCTGCTGGACCACAGCGAGGAGAACGACGGTGTCGACTGCATCGGCATGTTCCCCGCCAGGTGCGTCTGTTCGGCAAGGACCTGCATGAAGACGGCGAGCACCTGAAGGTGCCGCACATGGGCTGGAACGAGGTCAGCCAGGTGATCGATCACCCGCTCTGGCACGATATCCCGGACCGCGCGCGCTTCTACTTCGTGCACAGCTACTACATCGAGTCCGGCAAGCCGTCCCAGGTGGTCGGTCGCGGTCACTATGGCGTCGATTTCGCTGCGGTACTGGCCGAAGGCTCGCGCTTCGCCACCCAGTTCCACCCGGAAAAGAGCCACACCCACGGCCTGCAACTGTTGCAGAACTTCGCCGCCTGGGATGGCCGCTGGTAATGAACCGCTCGCGCAGCAAGACCCCGGCCATCACCCTCGCGCCCGAACAGGAGCGCGAGGCGCTGGACACCCTCAAGCGCTTCCTCGAAGACCGTTTCGAGCTGCAACTGGGCTCGTTCGAAGTGGCCGAGGTGCTCGAGCTGTTCGCCAGGGATATTGCGCCGCACTACTACAACCGGGCGATCTTCGATGTTCAGACGCAGCTCAAGGAGCGCTTCGAGAGCATTGAAGTCGACCTGTGGGCGCTCGAGAAGAACTGACTTCCCGGGCTCACCGTTTACCGATTAGACAGGTTTTCCAGATGCTGATTATCCCCGCTATCGATCTCAAGGACGGTGCCTGCGTACGTCTGCGCCAGGGCCGCATGGAAGATTCCACCGTATTCTCCGACGACCCGGTGAGCATGGCCGCCAAATGGGTTGAAGGTGGCTGCCGTCGTCTGCATCTGGTCGATCTGAACGGCGCCTTCGAAGGCCAGCCGGTCAACGGCGAGGTGGTCACCGCCATCGCCAGGCGCTACCCGGAGCTGCCGATCCAGATCGGCGGCGGCATCCGCTCGCTGGAAACCATCGAACACTACGTAAAGGCCGGCGTCAGCTACGTGATCATCGGCACCAAGGCGGTCAAGCAGCCTGAATTCGTCGCCGAGGCGTGCAAGGCCTTCCCGGGCAAGGTCATCGTTGGCCTGGACGCGAAAGACGGCTTCGTCGCCACCGACGGCTGGGCCGAGGTCAGCTCGGTGCAGGTCATCGATCTGGCCAGGCGCTTCGAGGCCGACGGCGTCTCGGCGATCGTCTACACCGACATCGCCAAGGACGGCATGATGCAGGGCTGCAACGTGCCCTTCACCAAGGCCCTGGCCGAAGCCACGAAGATCCCGGTGATCGCCTCCGGCGGCATCCACAACCTGGGCGACATCAAGGCCCTGCTGGACGCCAGGACACCGGGCATCATCGGCGCCATCACCGGTCGTGCCATCTACGAAGGCACCCTTGACGTCGCCGAGGCCCAGGCCTTCTGCGACAGCTACCAAGGCTGAGGAGAACGCCATGGCCCTGGCCAAACGCATCATCCCTTGCCTGGACGTGGACAACGGCCGGGTCGTCAAGGGCGTCAAGTTCGAGAACATCCGTGACGCCGGCGACCCGGTGGAAATTGCCCGTCGCTACGACGAGCAGGGTGCCGACGAGATCACCTTCCTCGACATCACCGCCAGCGTCGATGGCCGTGACACCACGCTGCACACCGTCGAGCGCATGGCCAGCCAGGTGTTCATCCCGCTGACCGTGGGCGGTGGCGTGCGCACCGTGCAGGACATCCGCAACCTGCTCAATGCCGGGGCCGACAAGGTGTCGATCAACACCGCGGCGGTGTTCAATCCGGAGTTCGTCGGCGAAGCGGCGGCGCATTTCGGCTCGCAGTGCATCGTTGTGGCCATCGACGCCAAGAAGGTCTCCGGCCGGG
>NZ_AMWJ02000004.1:0-512500 GCF_000319305.2 Pseudomonas bharatica CSV86
CCAGATGTTCGAAGTCGCGCCAGTGGTACCGGTGATGGTGACGCTGACGTTGCCGCCGTCTACGTACACAGTGTTCTGCGGTGCAGCGAACGTGACAGAGCCCTCGTTCAAGCCCTTGCCAATGGTGATCACTTCCCCGTTGCTGAGGGTGATCTTCATCTCGCTGCCTGCTGGGTTGGTCAAGCGAGCGGTGTAGACGATGTCGCCGCCTTCTTGAACGGTTCCGGTGGCGGACAGGGTCAGGCTAGTGGTGTCCAGGCGAGCCGGGTCGTCGGTCACGACGGTGGTCGGGGTACGGGGTTTCCAGCTTCTCGTAATTGCCGCCAGTGACGCGGTGATGCTGTTGGCAGCGGCGTATTGGTATTCAGCACGTTGTTCGGCGCAATGAAATCGACCGAGCCGCTGGAGCTGTTCACTGGGATAGTGATCGACTGGCCGTTAGCCAGACTGATGACCAGCGGAGTGCCGGTAACGGTGCAGTGACGGAGGCGGTGTAGGTCACTACGCCGCCCTCAACAGCGCTGGCGGTAGCCGTCAAAGTCACGGTCGAAGTATCGATGCTGTCGGTAACTGCGGTCACTGCCGCGGTCGGGCTGACTTCCAGATGCTCGAAGTCGCCGCCGGTGGTACCCGTGACGGTGACGCTGACATTACTGCCATCTACATTAACGGTATTGGCTGGTGCCGCGAAGGTCACGCTGCCTTCCGACAGACCTTTGCCGATGGTAATGACCTCGCCATTACTCAGCGTGATCTTCATTTCACTGCCGGCCGGGTTGGTCAGGCGAGCGGTGTAGACGATGTCTCCACCTTCCTGGACGGTGCCTGTGGCCGACAGGGTCAGGCCAGTGGTGTCCAGGCGAGCTGGATCGTCGGTCACGACGGTGGTCGGCGTGCCGGCGGTTTCCAATTTCTCGTAATTGCCACCGGTGACACCGGTGATGCTGTTGGTCAGTGGGGTGTTGGTGTTCAACACGTTGTTCGGGGCAATAAAGTCCACCGAACCGCTCGAAGAATTGACCGGAATGGTGATCGACTGGCCGTTCGCCAAAGAGATGACCAGAGGCGTACCAGTGACTGGCGCGGTAACCGAGGCGGTGTAGGTGACGACACCGCCTTCCACTGCACTCGAAGTCGCGGTCAGGTGACGGTCGACGTATCGATCGAATCCGTAACGGCAGTGACAGCCGGAGTCGGGCTGACTTCCAGATGCTCGAAGTCGCCGCCGTAGTGCCTGTGACGGTGACGCTGACGTTGCCGCCATCCACATAGACGGTGTTGGCAGGCGCCGGGAAGGTCACGCTGCCTTCGGAGAGGCCCTTGCCTATGGTGATCACTTCGCCATTGCTGAGGGTGACCTTCATTTCGCTGCCGGCCGGATTGGTCAGGCGAGCGGTATAGACGATGTCGCCACCCTCCTGGACGGTGCCGGTGGCGACAGGGTCAGGCCGGTAGTGTCGAGGCGGGCCGGATCGTCATGACCACAGTGGTCGGAGTTCCGGCAGTGTCCAGCTTCTCGTAATTGCCACCAGTAACCCCGTGATGCTGTTGGTCAGCGGCGTGTTGGTGTTCAGGACGTTGTTCGGCGCAATGAAATCCACCGAGCCACTCGAAGCGTTGACCGGGATGGTGATCGATTGACCATTGGCCAGGCTGATCACAGCGGCGTGCCGGTAACCGGAGCCGTGACCGAGGCGGTATAGGTCACCACGCCGCCTTCGGTGACGCTCGGGGTCGCGGTCAGGGTGACAGTCGAGGTGTCGATGCTGTCGGTGATCGCCGTCACCGCCGCAGCCGGATTCACCGCCAGTTTTTCGAAGTCACCGCCGGTGGTGCCGGTCACGGTGACGCTGACATTGCCCGCATCCACATAAACGGTGTTCGCAGGCGCCGCGAAGGTCACGGTGCCTGGGTCTGGCCCTGGGCAATGGTGATGGTCTCACCATTGCTCAGGCTGATCTTCATTTCGCTGCCGGCGGGTTGCTCAGGGTCGCGGTGTAGACGATCTGCCCGCCTTCGGCGACGGAACCGGTGGCGCCCAGGTCAGGGTGGTGGTGTCCAGGCGCGCCGGGTCATCGGTGACGGTAGTGGTGGTCGTGCCGGTACCGGCGACCAGGCTCTCGTAGTTGCCGCCACTGACGCCGGTGATGCTGTTGGTCAGCGGTGCGTTGGTGGCCAGCACGTTGTCCGGCGCGGTGAAATTGACCGAGCCGGAGGTCTGGCCCACCGCGATGGTGATGCTCTGGCCGTTGGCCAGGTTGACGATTACCGGCGTGCCGGTCACCGGAGCGCCGACAGAGGCGGTGTAGGTCACCACGCCGCCTTCGGGCACGCTCGGGCTGGCGCTGAGGGTCACGGTGGTGGTGTCGGTGGAGTCGGTAACAGTGGTGACCGCCGGAGCCGGATTGGCCGCCAGGTTCTCGAAGTTGCCACCGGACACGCCGGTGATGGTGGTGCTGATCGGCGCCGCACCGTTGTAGACGTCGTTTGGTGCAGTGAACTGCACGCTACCGCTGGTGCCGCCGACCGGGATGGTAATGCTCTGGCCGTTGGACAGGCTGACGATCACCGGGGCGCCGGTCACTGGCGAGGTCACGCTGGCGGTATAGGTAATCACACCGTTTTCGGCAACGCTCGGACTGGCGCCGAGGCTGACGGTGGTGGTGTCGGTGGAGTCTGTGACAGTGGTCACGGCCGGAGCTGGATTGGCCGCCAAATTCTCGAAGTTGCCGCCGGACACGCCGGTGATGGTGGTGCTGACCGGCGCCGCGCCGTTATAGACATCGTTCGGCGCGGTGAACTGCACGCTGCCGCTGGTGCCGCCGACCGGGATAGTGATGCTCTGTCCGTTGGACAGTGTGACTATGACCGGTGCACCGGTCACCGGCGAGGTCACGCTGGCGGTGTAGGTGATCACGCCGTTTTCGGCAACGCTCGGGCTGGCGCCGAGGCTGACGGTGGTGGTGTCGGTGGAGTCTGTGACAGTGGTGACCGCCGGAGCCGGATTGGCCGCCAGGTTCTCGAAGTTGCCACCGGAAACGCCGGTGATGGTGGTGCTGATCGGCGCCGCACCGTTATAAACATCGTTCGGTGCAGTGAACTGCACGCTGCCGCTGGTACCACCGACCGGAATGGTAATGCTCTGACCATTGGACAGGCTGACGATCACTGGGGCGCCGGTCACTGGCGAGGTCACGCTGGCGGTGTAGGTGATCACACCATTCTCGGCAACGCTCGGGCTGGCGCCGAGGCTGACGGTGGTGGTGTCGGTGGAGTCGGTAACAGTGGTGACCGCCGGAGCCGGATTGGCCGCCAGGTTCTCGAAGTTGCCACCGGAAACGCCGGTGATGGTGGTGCTGATCGGCGCCGCGCCGTTGTAGACGTCGTTAGGCGCAGTGAACTGCACGCTGCCGCTGGTGCCGCCGACCGGGATGGTGATGCTCTGGCCGTTGGACAGGGTGACGATGACCGGGGCGCCGGTCACTGGCGAGGTCACGCTGGCGGTGTAGGTGATCACACCATTCTCGGCAACGCTCGGGCTGGCGCCGAGGCTGACGGTGGTAGTGTCGGTGGAGTCTGTGACAGTGGTGACCGCCGGAGCCGGATTGGCCGCCAGGTTCTCGAAGTTGCCACCGGACACGCCGGTGATGGTGGTGCTGATCGGTGCCGCGCGTTGTAGACATCGTTCGGTGCGGTGAATTGCACGCTGCCGCTGGTGCCGCCGACCGGGATGGTGATGCTCTGGCCGTTGGACAGGTTGACGATGACCGGGGCACCAGCCACCGGCGAGGTGACGCTGGCGGTATAGGTAATCACGCCGTTCTCGGCAACGCTTGTGCTGGCGCCGAGGCTGACGGTAGTGGTGTCGATCGAGTCGTTGATGACGGTGACGGCCGGCGTGGTATTCGGCACCAGGTTCTCGAAGTTGCCGCCCGTCGCTCCGGTGATGGTCACGCTGACGGTGCTGCCGTTGGCGTAGACGTCATTGGCCGGGGTCTGCACCTGTACGCTGCCGCTGGATTCGCCTGCGGCGATGCTGATCACCGCGCCGTTGGACAGGGTGATGGTCACCGGCGTCTGTGCCGGGTTGTTCAGGCTGGCGGTGTAGGTGATCGCGCCGCCTTCGGTCACGCTGCTGCCAGCGGTCAGGCTGGCAGTGGTGGTATCCAGGGTGTCGGTGATGGTGGTGACCGCCGGCGCGGTGCTCGGCGTGATGTTCAGGCCATCGCCGCCGCTGGTACCGGTAATGGTGACGGCAATCTGGCGGTTGTCGAGGTAGACGTTGTCGCTGGCAGGAACCGCGACGCTGAGGCTACCCGTCAATTGCCCGCGGCGATGACGATGACCTGGCCGTTGGACAGGGTGACGCGGGTTTCGCTGGTCGCAGCCTGGGTCAGGGTAGCGGTATAGACCACCGAACCACCCGCTTCGGAGACGTTTGGCGTCGCGCTCAGGGTCAGGCCGCTGTCTACCAGGACGGTCGCCAGCTGCTGGTTGACCGTCTGGTCTGGCGCTCCGGTGAGCTGGTCATTCAGATTGCCGGCAAAGGTGAGGCCTTCCGTCTGATAACCGATCACCGGCGCCACGGAACCGGCGACTTCCTCCAGCATGACCACGCTGTGGCCGCCACCTGGCGCGCTACTGCCTTCCGATTGCGGGCCGGCCGCGGTCGCTTCAAGGTCCTTGGTCGGGTCGGCACCGGCGGCGATGGCCTGTTGCAGTTCCTCCACCGATGGCGCGGCCTGGGCGGTAGCCTGCGCAAGGTCACTGCTGGAGGCAGGAGCGTCGGCGCTCCACTGTGTTTCACGGCCCAGATCGAGGGTTCGACCGTCCGTCAGTTCGAGGGTCACGGCACCGGCCTGCCCCGTCAAAACCTGGTCGCCCGCGAACAGTCGGTCGCCTTCGATAAGTACACGTTGGATCCCGTCCTGGGAAACGGCGATAACCTGGCCAACAACACGTTTGACGATGGCGACAACACTGCTCATGACACTCTCCGAACTAACCGTTCAATGTGGCTTCCTTACGCGATAGGGCTGGTGTTTGCCGCGATCTGCTTGGAATGTTTCGCAAGACACTACTGATTTGCTTTATGTCAATTTTATGGCTGATTCGGGGTCTTTATTTCTTTTCGTCAAAGTATTGACCCGGGTGTCGCCATCCTAAACAATCGTTTCCTTAATGTCACATTGATATTTCACTAGGTGAAGCCCCCATGATCTGTGACAGGGTTCTCACTCGGAAATTTCCGACACGCGGCTTCCTGTATAGCCATTTTTCGCCGATTTGCCACGTTTCGCTCTGTTGTGGACCTGCCGTCCCTAGGGAAGAAAAACCTCATGCGTCGCCCCTTGCTCAGCGCCTTGCCCCTCGCTTTCTTTGCCTCTTTCACTACTGCACAAACCTTTGCACAAACCTTGCCGCAGGCCATGCAACAAGCCCTTGAAGCCCACCCGGAGGTACAGGCGGGGATCAACGGTCGCCTGGCCGCCGATCAACAGGTGCGCATTGCCCAAGGTGGCTACCTGCCCAAGGTCGATGTGCTGGCCGGCTATGGCCGGGAAAACACCGACAGCCGAGCACCCGCGCCGCCGCTGGCAGCTCGGAAACCCTGAACCGCGGCGAGTCCAGCCTGCGCGTGCGGCAGATGGTGTTCGACGGTTTTGCGACGTCAAGCGAAGTGGGGCGTCAACAAGCCACCGCCAATGCCCGGGCGTATGCCTTGCTCAACACCTCCGAGCGCACCGCCCTGGAAACCGCCAAGGTGTATATCGAAGTCCTGACGCGCCGGCAGATGGTGCGCCTGGCCGAGGACAACCTGCGCAGCCACGAGCGCATCTTCGACCAGATCCAGTTGCGTACCGCCCGCGGCATCGGGCGCATGGCCGATATGGACCAGGCCGAAGCCCGCCTGGCGTCGGCAAGGAACAACCTGCTGACGGAACAAACCAACCTCGCCGATGCACAAACCAATTACCTGAGTGTCGTTGGCCAACTGCCCGATGAATTGAGCCCTCCCGAGCCTTTCATCGATCTGCTGCCGGCGACCCTGGATGAGGCCCGCCAGCAAATGGTCGAAAGCAACCCGGCCCTGCGCTCGGCGGAAGCGGATATCGCTGCGGCGGACAAGCAGTACGACACGGCGAAATCCAGGTTCTACCCGCGCTTCGACGCCGAGCTGGAACGCAGTGCGAACAACGACGTCGACGGTGTGAGCGGGCATAACAACGAGTGGCAAGCCATGTTGCGCATGAGCTTCAACCTGTACGACGGCGGCAGCGACAAGGCCGACCTGGAATCCAAGGCCTACCAGGCCAGCCAGGCGCTGGATATTCGCAACAACGCCTTGCGCCAGCTCAACGAGGAGTTAGGCTTGGCATGGAATGCTATGCACAACGCCGAAGCGCAGGTGCCGATCGCCCAGCAATATGTCGATCACAGCAGCAAGGTACGCTCCGCCTACCAGAGTCAGTTCAGCCTGGGCGAGCGCTCGTTGCTCGACCTGCTCGACAGCGAGAACGAACTGTTCACCGCACAGCGTCGGCTGGCCGAAGTGAAGAGCGTGCAGTTGTTTACTCAGTATCGGATCAAGGCGACCATTGGTCAGTTGCTCAGGAGCCAGGGTGTCGTCGCGCCGATGGCGACGGTCGTACACAACGATCTGAAGCCGAGGGTCAACCTGCCCGGGCTGAACTGATTAGCCAGTAGTCCTTACCAGCCAGCAAGGAAGTCCGCGTGGATTCATTTGTCAGCAGAAACCTCACCCATGATCCGCGAAGCCTGCACGACGATCCGTTGCTGGACAGCCTGCTGTCGCTTTGCGTGTTGCACCAGAAGCCGGCCAGCCGGGCCATGCTCACCACCGGCCTGCCGCTGCCGGCCCAGCGCCTGAGCCCCGAGCTGCTTGCGCGGGCCGCTGCGCGGGCGGGGCTGCAGGGGCGCCTGTTGCAGCGCAAGCTGGAGCACATTCCATCCATCGCCATGCCCACCATGCTCCTGCTCAAGGGCGGGCGCAGTACGGTGCTACTGGGGTGGGAAAATGAAAACACCGCGCGTTTGCTGCTCAGCGAAAGCGACGGCGGCGAGGTGCACGTCAGCCGCGAAGCGCTGGAAGCCGACTACACCGGCCGGGTGTTCTTCGCCCAGCCGCAGCACAAGTTCGACGTCAACCACGGCAACCTGATTCCCCGCGCCCGCTCCTGGTTCCGCGACACCCTCAAGCGCTCGCGCTGGCTCTACGCCGATGCCATCGCCGCCAGCCTGATCATCAACATCATTGCCATGGCCGCGCCGCTGTTCGTAATGAACGTCTACGACCGCGTGGTGCCGAACCAGGCCACCTCTACCCTGTGGGTGCTGGCCATCGGCATCACCGGAGCGTACATCTTCGACCTGATCCTCAAGGGCTTGCGCAGCCTGTGCCTTGACCTTGCGGGGAAAAAGACCGACCTGATCATCTCCGCCACGCTGTTCGAGCGCATTGTCGGCATGTCGATGAAGTATCGCCCGGCGCGGGTCGGCAGCTTTGCGCAGAACATCCACGAGTTCCAGGGCCTGCGTGACTTCCTCGCCTCGCTGACCCTGGCCAGCCTGATCGACCTGCCGTTCACCCTGTTGATCCTGATGGTGATCGGCATCATCGGCGGGCATCTGGTATGGATCCCGGTAGTGGCCTTCCCGCTGGCGCTGGGTATCGGCTATGCCTTGCAAAAGCCACTGACCGCCACCCTGGAACGCACCATGGCCCTCGGCTCGGAGCGCCAGTCGAGCCTGATCGAGACCCTGGCCGGGCTCGACGCGGTGAAGGTCAACAACGCCGAAAGCGAACGCCAGTACATGTGGGAGCAGACCATCGGCACCCTCAGCCGCCTGGAGTTGCGGGTGAAGGTGCTTTCCGGCCTGGCGATGAACATCACCCTGCTGATCCAGCAGATGGCCGGCGTCACCCTGATCTGCTTCGGTGTCTACCAGATCATGGCCGGCAACCTCAGCATGGGCGGCCTGATCGCCTGCTATATGCTGAGCGGTCGCGCCCTGGCGCCTTTGGGCCAGTTGGCCGGTCTGCTGACCCGCTACCAGCAGGCCAAGGTGACCATGGTCTCGACCGACCAGATGATGGAGCTGCCCCAGGAGCGCAATTTCGAAGAGCGCCCGTTGAGCCGCCAGGTCATCCAGGGCGCCCTGGAGTTCCGCGGTGTCGACTTCACCTATCCGAACCAGCAGAACGCCGCGCTGAAGAACATCAACCTGGCGATCCGCCCGGGCGAGAAGGTCGGCATCATCGGCCGCAGCGGCTCGGGCAAGAGCTCGCTGGCCAAGCTGGTGGTCGGCCTGTACGAAGCCGATGCCGGCTCGTTGCTGGTCGATGGCGTGGACATTCGCCAGATCGACGTCAGCGAACTGCGCCATAACCTCGGCTACGTGCCCCAGGACATCCAGCTGCTCGCCGGCACCCTGCGCGACAACCTTGTCAGCGGTGCCCGCTACGTCGAGGACGAGATGGTCCTGCAGGCCGCCGAACTGGCCGGCGTCCACGAATTCGCCCGCCTGCATCCGCAAGGCTACGAGCTTCAGGTCGGCGAACGCGGCCAGAACCTCTCCGGCGGCCAGCGGCAGAACGTGGCCCTGGCCCGCGCGCTGTTGCTCAATCCGCAGATCCTGCTGCTCGACGAGCCCACCGCGGCCATGGACAACACCGGTGAAGAGCGCCTCAAGCAGCGCTTGCAGGCGGTGATCGAGAACAAGACCGTGGTATTGGTAACCCACCGTGCCTCGTTGCTGTCGCTGGTCGACCGCCTGATCGTCATCGACCGCGGCCAGATCGTTGCCGATGGTCCGAAGGCGGCCGTCATGGATGCGCTGAAGAAGGGGCAGATCAGTGTTGCTTAAGTCTGGAGCGGGACGTTTCAAGGACACCCTGCGCGGCTACTTCAAAGGCTCGCAATCCTTTGGCGGCGAGCCGCTGCCGGAGGTCAACAAGGCGCTGGTGGAAGACGCCCCGCGCATCGTGCGGCTGACCATCTGGGGCATCATCTGCTTCTTCCTGTTTCTGGTGCTGTGGGCCAACTTCGCCGTACTCGACGAAGTCACTCGCGGCGACGGCAAGGCGATTCCGTCGTCCAAGCTGCAGAAGATCCAGAACCTGGAGGGCGGTATCGTCTCCGAGATCTTTGCTCGCGAAGGCGAGGTGGTCGACGCCGGGGCGCCGCTGCTGCGCCTGGACGCGACCCGCTTCGTCTCCAACGTCGGCGAGACCGAGGCCGACCGGGTGGGCCTGGCCTTGCGGGTCGAGCGCCTGAGCGCCGAGGTCGAGGACCGGCCGCTGAACATCGATGCCGAGCTGCGCAAGGCCGCACCGAGCCAGGCGGCCAACGAAGAATCCCTGTATCAGAGCCGTCGCCAGCAATTGCAGGACGAAATCGGCGGGCTCCAGGAGCAGTTGGTGCAGCGCCAGCAGGAACTGCGCGAGTTTTCCTCCAAGCAGGCCCAGTACCGCAACAGCTTGAACCTGCTGCGCCAGGAAATCGGCATGTCCGAGCCGCTGGTCGCGCAGGGGGCGGTGTCACCGGTGGAGGTGCTGCGCCTCAAGCGTGCCGAAGTGGAAAACCGCGGGCAGCTCGACGCCACCACCCTGGCGATTCCGCGGGCCGAATCGGCGGTCAAGGAGGTCGAGCGCAAGATCGACGAAACCCGCGGCAAATTCCGCAGCGACGCGCTGACCCAGCTCAACGAAGCCCGCACCGATCTGAACAAGACCGAAGCCACCGGCAAGGCCCTTGAAGACCGAGTCAGCCGCACCCTGGTCACCTCGCCGGTGCGCGGGATCGTCAAGCAGGTGCTGGTCAACACCATTGGTGGCGTGATCCAGCCCGGCAGCGACCTGGTGGAGATCGTCCCGCTGGACGACACCCTGCTGGTCGAAGCGCGGATCCGCCCGCAGGACATTGCCTTCCTGCACCCGGGGCAGGAGGCCATGGTCAAGTTCACTGCCTATGACTTCACCATCTACGGCGGGCTCAAGGCCAAACTGGAGCAGATCGGTGCGGACACTATCACCGATGAAGAGGGCAACACCTTCTACCTGATCAAGTTGCGCACCGACCGCAGTCACCTGGGCACGGACGAAAAGCCGCTGCTGATCATCCCGGGGATGGTGGCGTCGGTGGATATCATCACTGGCAAGAAGAGCGTGCTGAGCTACCTGCTCAAACCCATCATCCGCGCCCGGGCCGAGGCCTTGCGCGAACGCTGAGGGCCTCATCGCTGGCAAGCCAGCTCCCACAGGGACCGGGTGCACCGCTGGTGAGCTGCGCCCCGGATGTTGGACAAAAAATCCAACACCGGGGTGTTTTGCATGACCAAGTATTCAAAGCAGTTCAAGTTGTCCGCCATCGAAGCCTTCCTCAAGCGAGGCCGAGGTTTCCGTCATGTGGCGAACCAGTTCCAGATAGATCCCACCTTGCTTCGCCGTTGGGTCGTGGCCTATCAGCAACACGGCAGGTCCAGCCTTGAGCGTCGCCATCAGCGCCACAGCGCCGAATTCAAGATTACGGTGCTTCACCGCATGCTAAATGACCGTCTTTCTCAGCGCGCCGCCGCAGCGTTGTTCAACCTAGGTAACTCTAGTCAGCTGGGCAGATGGCTGCGCCAGTATTACAGTGACGGGCTCGCAAACCAGCTTTCTGTAGAAAAGAGTTCAACCCGCACCATGCCTAAGCCTTCCGCCAAGTCCTCCAAGCCTGCAGCCGTGCGTAACGAGGACCTCTCGCCCAAAGAGTTACTAGAGAAAGTTCGCATGCTTGAAGCGGAGAACGCCTACCTAAAAAAGCTCGAGGAGTTAGAGGAGGCGAAGCTCAGGCAGATCCGGGCAGCAAGGAAAAAGCCCAGCTGATTACCGCGCTGCGCCGACAGTTCAGGCTGAAATACCTGCTGATCGCTGCTGGTTTGCCTCGTAGCACTTACTACACCTACTTCGGGGACGAGGGCGCCGAGGATAAGTACGCTCCACTGAAACAGGCGATGCGGGGCATTCAGGAGCACCACAGGGGCCGGTATGGTTATCGTCGCATGACCGCTGCGCTGCGCCAGAAAGGGCACGTGATCAACGGCAAGAAAGTGCGCCGCCTCATGGGCGAGTTGGACCTCAAGTGCACGGTACGACCGAAGAAATACAAGTCGTACAGAGGGCTGATGGACGAAGCATCGCCGAACACCATGAACCGGGAGTTCGCTGCTGATCAGCCGAATCAGAAATGGGTGACAGACGTTACCGAGTTCAAGGTGGCTGGAGAAAAGCTTTATCTGTCGCCAGTTCTGGACTTGTACAACGGGGAGATCGTGGCCTATCAAACGGATACTCGGCCGCGTTACACCCTGGTGGGAACGATGCTTGAACGAGCGCTGGAGAAGCTGCCGGCTGACAGTAAGCCGATGCTGCACTCAGATCAGGGATGGCATTATCGCTATCCGGATTACCGCCAGCGCTTGAAAGAAGCGGGCTTGGAACAGAGCATGTCGCGCAAGGGCAACTGCCTGGACAATGCGGCGATGGAAAGCTTTTTCGGCACGCTGAAGTCGGAGTATTTCTACCGCGAGAAATTTGAGAGCATCGAGCAATTACGCGCTGGGATTGATGATTACATCCGCTACTACAACCACGAACGTATCAAGATGAAGCTCGGCGGCCTGAGCCCTGTAGCGTACAGAGCACAAGCCGCATAGCTTTAGACAAAAGTGTCCAACATCCGGGGCGCAGCTCATGGACCTGTGGGAGCTGGCTTGCCAGCGATAGGGCCCTAACAGGCAACCCAAAGCTCCCGGATATGAAAAAGCCCGCCGCCACATCACTGTGGCGGCGGGCTTTTTACATCCGGGCCGGGAAAGCCTCGGTCAGAGGAAGGTGACCTGGCCGCCTTCCAGCGATTTGACCCGGGCCAGCGATTCGACGCGGTAGCCCTGGCTGTCCAGTTCGGCACGGCCGCCCTGGAACGACTTCTCGATGACGATGCCCAGGCCGGCAACGGTGGCGCCGGCCTGCTTGATGATCGAGATAAGCGCCTGGGACGCCTTGCCGTTGGCCAGGAAGTCGTCGATCACCAGCACGCGGTCGCTGCTGTTCAGGTGGCGCGGGGAGATGGCCACGGTGTTCTCGGTCTGCTTGGTGAAGGAGTACACCGACGCGGTCAGCAGGTTTTCCGTCAGGGTCAGAGACTGGTGCTTGCGTGCGAAGATCACCGGGACGCCCAGCTTCAGGCCGGTCATCACCGCCGGGGCAATGCCCGAGGCTTCGATGGTGACGATCTTGGTCACGCCGGAATCGGCGAACAGGCGTGCGAATTCGTCGCCGATCAGTGCCATCAGCGCTGGATCGATCTGATGGTTGAGAAATGCATCGACTTTCAGGACCTGATCGGAAAGCACGATGCCTTCTTCGCGAATCTTCTGGTGCAGTGCTTCCACTGGTGTTTCCTCGGATGTAAGCAAAAGGCCCCGGCATGGGCCAGGGCGATTGAAAGGGTTGATTATCTACCGTTTGAGCATGGCGCGGATATCGGCAAGTGCCGTATTGCCCCGTGCCGCCTTGACCTCGACCGGTGCGTCGTCCAGGCCTTCCCAGGCCAGGTCGTCCGGCGGCAGCTCATCCAGGAAGCGGCTCGGCGAACAATCGATGATTTCACCATACTGCTTGCGCTTGGCGGCGAAGGTGAAGGCCAGGGTCTGGCGGGCCCGGGTAATGCCGACGTACGCCAGGCGGCGCTCTTCCTCGATGGTGTCGGCCTCGATGCTGGAGCGGTGCGGAAGGATTTCTTCCTCCATGCCCATGATGAACACGTAGGGGAACTCCAGGCCCTTGGAGGCATGCAGGGTCATCATCTGCACGCCCTCGGCGCCTTCTTCCTCTTCCTGCTGGCGCTCCAGCATGTCGCGCAGCACCAGCTTGCCAATGGCGTCCTCGATGGTCATGTCGCCATCCTCGTCCTTCTCCAGCGTGCTTTTCAGCGCGTCGATCAGGAACCAGACGTTGCCCATGCGGAAGTCCGCGGCCTTGTCGCTGGAACTGTTGCTGCGAATCCAGTTTTCGTAATCGATGTCCATCACCATGCTTCGCAGCGCGGCGATTGGATCTTCCAGGGCCACCTGCTCGCGCACCTTGTCCATCCAGGTCTTGAAGCGGTGCAGGCGGTCGGTGAAGCGGGCGTCAAGATGCTCGCGCAGGCCCAGTTCCTCGCTGGCGGCGTACATCGAGATCTTGCGCTCGGTGGCATAGTTGCCGAGTTTTTCCAGGGTGGTGGAGCCGATTTCCCGGCGCGGCACATTGATGACCCGTAGGTAGGCGTTGTCGTCGTCCGGGTTTACCAACAGACGGAAGTAGGCCATCAGGTCCTTCACTTCCTGGCGGCCGAAGAAGCTGTTGCCGCCTGACAGGCGATACGGCACCTGGTGGTGCTGCAGTTTCAGCTCGATCAGCTTGGCCTGGTAGTTGCCGCGGTAAAGGATGGCGAAATCGCTATAGGGCCGGTCGGTGCGCAGGTGCAGGCTGAGGATCTCCATGGCCACGCGCTCGGCCTCGGCCTCCTCGTTCTTGCAGCGGATCACGCGGATCTCGTCGCCATGCCCCATCTCGCTCCACAGTTGCTTCTCGAAGGCGTGCGGGTTGTTCGAGATCAGGACGTTGGCGCAGCGCAGGATGCGGCTGGTGGAGCGATAGTTCTGCTCCAGCATGACCACCTTCAGCGACGGGTAGTCCTCTTTCAGCAGCATCAGGTTTTCCGGGCGCGCGCCGCGCCAGGCGTAGATCGACTGGTCGTCGTCGCCCACTACGGTGAACTGGTTGCGCGTGCCGATCAGCATCTTCACCAGCAGGTACTGGCTGGCGTTGGTGTCCTGGTATTCGTCCACCAGCAGGTAGCGCACGCGGTTCTGCCACTTTTCCAGGATGTCCTGGTGTTCCTCGAACAGTTTCACCGGCAGCAGGATCAGGTCATCGAAGTCCACCGCGTTGAACGCCTTGAGCGTGCGCTGGTAATGGGCATAGACGATGGCGGCGGTCTGTTCCTTGGGGTTGCGCGCCTTTTCCAGGGCCTCGGGGGGCAGGATCAGGTCGTTCTTCCAGGCGCCGATCATGTTCTTGATCTCGTCGACGCCGTCATCCCCGGAGTATTCCTTCTGCATGATGTCGGTCATCAACGCCTTCACGTCGGTTTCGTCGAAGATCGAGAAACCGGGCTTGTAGCCCAGGCGCACGTGTTCCTTGCGGATGATGTTGAGACCGAGGTTATGGAAGGTGGACACTGTCAGGCCGCGGCCCTCGCCCTTGCGCAGCAGGGTGCCGACCCGCTCCTTCATTTCCCGCGCGGCCTTGTTGGTGAAGGTCATGGCCACGATGTACTGGGCGCGGATCCCGCAGTTCTGGATCAGGTGGGCGATCTTGCGGGTGATCACGCTGGTCTTGCCGGAGCCTGCGCCGGCGAGTACCAGGAGCGGGCCGCCGACATAGTTCACGGCTTCTTGCTGCCGGGGATTGAGTCGGGACATGACGAAAACCGGGGGTGGCTGAAAAATAGCCGCGCAGTTTAACAGGGCTTCGCCGTGATGGCGCGACCGTCTGACAGTGTGATGCAGCACAATATCTAAATTTGCCGGCTCTGCTACTTTCCATCAGGATGCACCCCGAATGGATGGATTTACCGGGTAGTGCGGACTGCTGATTGAAAATCATTTACATTCAAGCAGCGCTTGCCAATGATCCGCCCGTTACCCGACTGCGTTCGCGTACTGCCAACTAAGGAGAGAGCTTGTCTACGCCTGCCGAACCGTTGCGTTTGCTGCTGCTGGCCGAAGAGCCCGAGTGGGCTGCTGCCCTCGGCGAGGCTTTGTCGCCGCTGGCGGGCACCGCGGTATTGCTGACGGCGCCGAGCTGGGAGTCGGTGGACAGCCTGTTCGCCCGCGACCGCAACGCAGTGGTCCTGACCACGCCGGGCCGCCAGCCCGCGCCCGGGCGTTGTGATCTGCCGATGGTATTGCTGCTGGACCTGGAACCGGCCAAGGCTCCGCCGGGCGTCAGCGACTGGCTGGTTCGCGGCCAACTGGGCAGCGACACCCTGCGCCGCTGCCTGCGCCATGTCCGCGAGCGGGGCGTGCTGGAAGCCACCTTGCAGCGCCTGGCCGAGGAAGACCCGCTGACCGGCATCGCCAACCGCCAGGGTTTCCAGACCCTGCTGACCGCGCGCCTGGCCGAGAACGAAGGGCGTGGCGTCGCCCTGGGCCACCTTGATCTCGACAACTTCCGCCATGCCAACGATGCCCTCGGGCACCAGGGCGGCGATCGTCTGATCCTGCAGGTGGTCGGCCGGCTCAAGAGCCAGCTGGAAGCCGGCGACCGTGTGGCGCGCCTGGGCAGCGACGAGTTCGCCCTGCTGATCGATACCCGTCGTGAACCGCAGCGCGCCGAGCGCGTGGCCGAGCGGATCGTCGAGGCGCTGGCCGAGCCTTACTGGATCGACGGCGAGAGCCTGTTGATCGGTTGCAGCCTCGGCGTGGCCCATGCCCGTGCCCAGGCCGGTGCCGACCCGCTGATGTGGCATGCGCATATCGCCATGCAGCAGGCCAAGGGCGTGCATGGTTGCACCTACCACATCTTCGACGAGCGGATTAACCGCAACGCCCGCAGCCTCGCTGATCTCGAAGGCGAGCTGCGCCGTGCCCTGCGCCGTGACGAACTGGAGCTGCACTACCAGCCACGCCTGGACCTGGAAGAAGGCCGTATCGTCGGGCTCGAAGCCCTGGTGCGCTGGCGCCATGCCGAACGCGGGCTGTTGCCGCCCAGCGAATTCGTGCCGCTGGCCGAGCAGAGCGGGCTTATCGTGCCGCTGGGTTACTGGGTGATTTCCCGGGCCCTGCGCGATATGCAGATTCTCCGCGAGCGCGGGCTGACGCCGCTGCACATGGCAGTGAACCTGTCGTTCCGCCAGTTCCAGGACAGCCAGTTGCTGGCAACCTTGAGCCGCCTGATCGTCCAGCATGGTGTCGATGCGCGCTGGCTGGAGTTCGAACTGACCGAAACGGCGGTAATGCGCCGCAATGACCTGGTCAAGCAGACCATGGACGCGCTGGGACGGCTGGGCGTGCGCTTCTCGCTGGATGACTTCGGTACGGGCTTCTCGTCCTTCGTTCACCTCAACAGTCTGCCGATCGCCTTGCTCAAGGTGGATCGCAGCTTCGTCGGCGGCATGGAAGGCCGGGAAGAAAACCGCAAGCTGGTGCACGCCATGATCAACCTGGCGCACAACCTTCATCTGGAGGTGGTTGCCGAGGGTGTCGAGACCGAGGAGCAACTGGACCTGCTGCGCAGCTTCGGCTGTGACCAGGTGCAGGGCTACCTGATCAGCAAGCCGCTGGCGATCGAGCCGCTGGTGGAGTTCCTGCTGCTGAATGCCGCTCAAAGGCCGGTTGCTTTGTAAACCCTGAGGGCCTCATCGCTGGCAAGCCAGCTCCCAAGGGACCGGGTGCACCGCTGGACCTGTGGGAGCTGGCTTGCCAGCGATAGGGCCCTGAAGAACAAAGCACATCTCAGGGCCGAACCGGCACCCCCAGCCCCACCCCACCCATCATCCGCTTCATCCGCCACTCGAACGCCAGCGTCAGGCTCACCGCCGCAAACGCCAGCCCCAGGGCCAGCCCCCACCACACCCCGACCGCGCCCATCTGCAACGGAAACGCCATCACCCAGGCCGCCGGCGCGCCGATCAGCCAGTAGCAGCACAGGCCCACCAGGAAGGTGGTCTTGGCATCCTTCAACCCGCGGATCGAGCCCATGGCTACCGTCTGGATCCCGTCGAACAGCTCGAACCACGCCGCCACCATCAACAGGCTCACCGCCAGCTGCACCACCCCGGCAAACGCCGGATCCTCCAGGTCGAGGAACAACCCGACCAGCGCCTCGGGTTGCAGCCAGAACAGCACCGAGAACCCAAGCATCACCGCCGCGCCGAAGCCGATCCCGACCCGCCCGGCGTGCCGAGCGGCCAGCAGCCGGTCGGCGCCATAGTGCAGGCCGACGCGCATGGTCACCGCATAGGACAACCCCGCCGGAATCATGAACGCCGTGGACACGATCTGCAGCGCGATCTGGTGCGCCCCCAGTTCGGTACTGCCCATGGTGCCCATGCACAGCGCGGCAAAGGCGAACAGGCCGACTTCCACGGTATAGGTCCCGCCAATCGGCAGCCCCAGCCGCCACAGTTCACGCAGGGCGGGCATGGAAGGCCGCGCCAGGTGCCTGCGGATCGGGTAGGGCGCATAGGCCGGATGCCGGCGGATATACCAGGCCAGCGCCACCGCCATGCAGTTCGCGACCACCGCTGTGACCAGGCCGATGCCTACCAGCCCCAGCTTCGGCAGCCCGAACATTCCTTCGATCAGCGCGTAGTTGAGCAGGAAGTTGACCACCGTGCCGACCAGGCTGATCACCATCACCGGCGATGAACGTCCCAGCGCGCTGGTAAAGCCGCGCAGGGCCATGAAGGTCAGGTAGCCGGGCAGGGCGAAGGGCAGCAACAGCAGGAAATGACCGGCGTTCTCGACGTTGCCTGGCGTCTGCCCGAGCAGCAGCAGGACCGGCTCGAGGTTCCACAGCACCAGCGCCGCGACCACCGCCATGATCCAGCCCAGCCACAACCCGGCCTGGGTCAGGCGGGTGGCGCCCTCGGTGTCGCCGGCGCCATGGCGGATCGCGACCAGGGTGCCCACTGCCGCGATCACGCCCAGGCAGAAGATCGACACGAACGAATAGCTGGCCGCGCCCAGCCCGCCGCCGGCCAGGGCCTCGGGGCTGATCCTGGCCATCATCAGGGTGTCGGTGAGCAGCATCAGCATATGCGCCAACTGCGAGGCAATCAGCGGCCCCGCCAGCCGCAGCAGTGCCTTGAGTTCATGGGTTGGCGCCGCCTGCATGGTCGGATTCCTTGAATTATGAAGTGACAAGCCGCTGATTCTCGGTGTTTGCGCGATTGTGCACAAAAGGATAAAAACGATCATTGGCATGACTAAAACTCATGCGAAGATGCGTGCCCGAGGAGGTTCTTCATGTCCAGTCGCCTACCGCCGCTCTATGCCTTGCGCGCTTTCGAGGCTGCCGCGCGGCACAGTTCCTTCACCCGCGCCGCCGATGAGTTGAACATCACCCAGAGCGCGGTCAGCCGGCATATCCGCACCCTGGAGGAGCATTTCGCCTGCCGCCTGTTCATTCGCAATGGCCGCAGCCTGCAACTGAGCGAGGCGGCGCGTTTGCTGTTGCCCGGCGTGCGCGAAGGCTTCGGCGCCCTGGAGCGGGCCTGTAGCACACTGCGCAGCGAGGAAGGTGTGCTGCGCATGAAAGCACCTTCGACCTTGACCATGCGCTGGCTGCTGGCGCGGCTCAGCCGCTTCCGTCATCTGCAGCCGGGCAACGAGGTGCAACTGACCAGCGCCTGGATGGATGTGGATCACGTCGATTTCAACCAGGAGCCCTTCGACTGCGCCGTGTTGCTGGGCGACGGGCACTTTCCCCGGACTGGGAGGTGAGCTGCCTGTTTTCCGAATGGCTGGTGCCGGTAGGCGCACCGGAACTGCTCAAGGACGGCCCTTGGGACGTGGAAAAGCTCGCCGCCTGCGAACTGCTGCATCCGACCCCGGACAAGCGCGACTGGCGCACCTGGCTGGCACGCATGGGCCTGACCGACGAGGTTTCGCTCAAGGGCGGGCAGGTGTTCGACACACTGGAACTGGGCATGATCGCCGCAGCCCGGGGCTACGGCGTGTCCATGGGCGATCTGCTGATGGTCGCCGAGGACGTGGCGCAAGGGCGGCTCAGCCTGCCCTGGCCGGCGGCGGTGGCCAGCGGGCTGGACTACTACCTGGTCTGGCCGCGCACCCGTCCGGGCGGCGAGCGTTTGCGCCGGCTCAGCGACTTCCTGCAGGGCGAAGCGCGGGCGATGCAGTTGCCAGATGTGGAAATGCTGCGGATAAATGCGGCTAACAGCGGCGAATGACCGTTTGCGCAAAATAACCGTGTTCAGCACTCAAGTATCGACCGGCGCCGCCGATGATGCACTCAAGGGCCCGCCATGAGGCCCATGTTCCCTGCCCCTTCGTGCCCCCCGGTGATCTGGATGGTCCCGGCCTCGCTCAGCCAGGAGTTTTCATGTCTCGACCTCGTGCCCGGATTGCTTCGCAGCTCGGCCTTGCGCTCGCCGTCGTGCTCGCCATTGTGATCAGCGGCAGTACCCTGTTCGCCCTGCGCTCCCTCGACCACGCCAACCTGGTCACCCGCCAGGAACACCTCACCAGCGAGGCCCGGTTGCTGGCCGACCAGCTCGGCACCTTCCATGACTCGCTGCGGGAAAGCACCCAGCGCCTGGCCGGGCTGTTCGAAAAGCGTTTCAACCGTCTCGCGGTGCAGCCAGGGACGTCCATTCCGGTCGCCGGTGTCGCCACCCCGGGCCTGTACCTCGACGGCCAGGCGTTGAACAACGATTTCAGCGAGGTGGATGAATTCCGCCAGATGACAGCGGGTGTCGCCACGATCTTCGTGCGCAACGGCGATGATTTCGTACGCATCAGCACCTCGCTGACCAAGCAGGATGGCAGCCGCGCCATCGGCACCCTGCTGGACCGCCAGAGCCCGGCCTACGCGCGGATCATGGCCGGCCAGTCCTATGTCGGGTGCGCCCTGCTGTTCGATCGCTTCTACATGACCCAATACAGCCCGGTGCGTGACGCTGGCGGTCAGGTCATCGCCATCCTGTTCGTCGGCTTCGACTACACCGACGCGCAGAAAAACCAGTTCGACAACCTCAAGCGCTTCCGCATCGGCCAGACCGGCTCCCTTGCCCTGCTCGACGAGCAAGGCCGCTGGCTGGTGCCGCCGGCGGGTGTGACCGACCTGCAACAGGCTGCTGCGGAGGCTGCCGGCTTTGTCGGAAAACCAGGCGAGGGGCGCTTCTGGAACGATGGCGTGGAAGACCTCTACAGCGTCGCCATGCCCTTCGCCGGCGGCCCCTGGACCGTGCTGGCGAGCATGCCGGAAGCGGAAATCCGCGCGGTGACCTGGAGTGTCGGCACCCGCCTGGCCATCGGCAGCCTGCTGGCGATGCTGCTGGCCGTGGGCGCCACGCTATGGCTGTTGCGGCGCAAGCTGCGGCCACTGAGCGACCTGGTGCACCAGGCCGAGGCGCTGGGCGCGGGTGACCTGGACGTGCGCCTGCAGGTCACCAGCCAGGACGAAATCGGCCAGCTCGCCGCCAGCTTCAACCATATGGGCGAGGCACTGGCGAACATGGTCCTGCGCATCCGCGAGGCGTCGCAGCAGGTAGGGCAGCGCGCCCATGCCCTGGCCGATCTCTCGGCAGGTGCCTGCGATGGCATGGACCGGCAGTCCGGCGAGATCACCAGCATGGCCGGTGCGGTGGAGGAGTTCAGCGCAACGTCAGCGAATATCGCCGACAGCATGGGCAATACCGAGCGCATGGCCCGGGACAACGCCCAGCAGACGCGGATCGGCCGTGCCTCGATGGACGAGGCTTCGACCTCGCTGCAGCAGATCGCCGAATCCCTGGGCGATACCGCCAGGGTCATCGATATCCTCGGTGCCCGTTCCCAGGACATCGGCGGCATCGTCGGCACCATCACCTCGATTGCCGAGCAGACCAACCTGCTCGCCCTCAATGCTGCCATCGAAGCGGCCCGGGCCGGAGAGCAGGGGCGCGGCTTTGCGGTGGTTGCCGATGAGGTCCGGCACCTGGCCGCACGGACGCGCCAGGCCACGGATGAAATTTCCGCGATGATCGACAGCGTGCAGCAGCAGACCGGGCACGCCATCAGCACCATGGAGCAGGGCAACCGCCTGATGCGCGAAGGGCTGGAGCGCAATGCCCGGGTAGCGGAAGCGCTGGCAAGGATCGATGAGCAGAGCCGCAGTGCCGGGGAACAGTTTGCCGTGATCACCACCGCGACCCAGGAGCAGAGTGCTACCGCGACGGTGCTGAGCAGCAATCTGCAAAGCATTGCCTCGACCAACCATGACCAGCGAGAAGTGGCGAACGATCTCGCCACCACGGCACGCCAACTGGAAGGGCTGGCGGGGCAGTTGCGCCAGGAGGTGGACCGCTTCCGCGTCCGCCACTAAGTCTCTTGGTTCATTCTGGCCTCATCGCTGGCAAGCCAGCTCCCACACTGTGGGAGCTGGCTTGCCAGCGATGAGGCCAGGCCTGACAACCTCAGAGCTCAAGTCGGTTCAGGGCCTTGAGGCAGGCCTCGATAGAGCGCTTTTCGCTCTCGGCATACAACGCCAGTTCATCCTGCACCGCCATGCCCAGCGCCTGCTCGAACGCCTCCCGGTTGGCGTTGCTGCCATAGTCTGCCTGCCCGTCATCGCCCAGGTTGGACTGGAAGATCCCCGCCGCACTGACCGGCAGGAAGTCTTCGTAGACCAACGCTTCGAAGTGGACATGCCCCGCCTCGATCAGCGCCTCCAGCGTGCCCGGGCGCTCCTGCGCCGCCAGCCCTTTCTCGGTCGGGAAGTAGCGGAAATACGCCAGCCCCTGCTCGCGCATTTGCCGTAGATCATCCGGAAATGCCTGGAACGTCTCGGCCAGCAGGCTCATGTAGAGATCGGCATTGCTCTCTGCCGGCGCTCCGCCCAGGGCTTCGCGGGTGGCGTCCAGCAACTGGTCATAGAGTTGCCGCCCCTTGGGCGTCAGCGCCGCGCCGCGCTGTTCGATCTCGCCAAAGCGCGCGGTATGGCTGCCTTCGGCATCGCGGAAAGCAATGGCCTCCTGCAAAGCCTTGAAGCTGGTCTGGCGCAACAGGATCGGATGCCGGCGGCGCGGCGGCCCTTCGATCACCGCCTTGGGTGGAATGCCGTGGGCCGGCATGCCCAGCTGGATCGCGTCGATATCCAGGGTGCGCGGGGTCAGGTGATTGATGTGCGGCCCCTTGAAGGCCACCACGTCGGCGATCAGACGGTGCTGGTCGTGCAATTGCCGGTATTGCTGCGCCGTGACCGTGGCTTCGTGATGCCAGCGGAAGGTATGCAGGGCTTCATCGACGAACGCCTGGGCATCGGCCTCGTTCAGGCCGCCCTCGCGCTCGCTTCGTTCGATCAGTTGCACGGCGCGCGGGGTGAAGATCTGGCGCTTTTCCAGGATCGACCCGGCCAGTTCACGCAGGGCCGGATCCTCGATCAGCTCCAGGCGCAGCAGTGACGTGAAGACCCGGAACGGACTGGTATGCAACGACTGCTCGTGCACCGGACGAAACGCGGTGGAGTGCACCGGCACCCCGGCACTGCTGAGGTCGTAGTAACCCACCGGGTGCATGCCATCACCGCGAACAGGCGGCCGATGGTCGCCAGCTCCGCTGCCGTGCCGACGCGAATGGCGCCGTGGCGTTCCTGGTCGAGACGCTCGATCTCGCCGGTCCAGCGCAACGCTTCGGCAACTTCCGGCCGCATCTTCAGCACCTGCCGATTGACCTCGCTCACCAGCTTCAACAGCGTGCCGTAGAGCGGAACCTCCTCCTTGTACATTGACGACATGGCGGCGGAGAACCGCGCACGGATATGGTCCGGGCTGACGAAATCTTCTGCGGGCATCGCGGGCTTCCTGATGAGTGGATCGAGGCCTGTACATGAAAGCGAGGAATGCTGATCGACTTCAAGCGAAAAAAAGTCGAGCAGTCATTCCTTGGATTCTTGATTTTCGGCTGCCACCTGTCCGCTGATCCAGTCCACCAGGCAGCGCACCTTGGGCACCTCGGCGGCGTGCTCGGAGAAGGCGAGGAAATGCGCGCCGTTGCTGCGCATGCGATGCGCCCAGGGCACCACCAGCTTGCCCTCGGCGATATCGGCCTCGGCCAAGTAACCCGGAACCAGCGCCACGCCGCAGCCGGCCTGGGCTGCGCTCAGGCACATATGAAAGGTGTCGAAGCGCGGTCCGTGATAGCTGTTGGGCGAATGCAGGCCCTGTTCGAGGAACCATTCGTGCCAGGCTTCCGGGCGGGTGGTGCTTTGCAGCAGGACGAAACCGGACAGCTCGCTGGCGTCCTCCAGGCTGCGCCCCTGCAACAGGTCCGGCGCGCACACCGGCAGCACCTCCTCGCCGAACAGCTCGATGCAGGTCGCCCCCGGCCAGGTACCCTGGCCGTAGAAGAACACCACGTCGGCCTTGGCCTGGAGCAGGGAAAACGGCTCCATCTCGTTGCGGATATCCAAATGGATATTCGGGTAGCGCTTGCCGAAGCCCTTCAGGTGCGGAATCAGCCAGCGCACGCCGAAGCTGGGCTGGGTGGCGACCTTGAGCACTTCAGTCTGCTCGCCGTAGGACATGATGTAGCGGCTGGACATATCCACCTGGGTGAGGATCTTGTTCACCTCGGCCAGATAAAGCGCGCCGGCCGGAGTCAGTTGCAGGCGGCGGCGAATGCGCAGGAACAGGTGATGGCGCAGCATGTCCTCCAGTTGCGCCACCTGCTTGCTCACTGCGCTCTGGGTAAGGTGCAGCTCCTCGGCCGCGCGGGTGAAGCTCAAGTGCCGGGCGGCGGCTTCGAAGCATTGCAGGGCGGCCATCGACGGCACCAGGCGCTTGGACATTACGGTAGCTCCAGGTCATTACCTGACGGAATGATGTGCGGAATAAAGGTCGTTTGTGGCGCTAGAGTGATCGGATTAATACTGACCCTCAACCACGATTACAACCTTTCACCGCCTTGCAGGAGAACAAAATGGTTGATGGACTGCTTGACCGCCTGGGTGTCCCGGCCAGCGCCTACACCAAGGGCAACCATCCCGTTCATACCCCGATCGACGGTAGCCTGATCGCGTCGGTGCACCTGGAGCCAGCGGCGTCCGTGGGCGCGAAGATCGCCCAGGCACAGCAGGCCTTCGAAGCCTGGCGCAATGTCCCGGCGCCACGCCGTGGCGAGCTGGTCCGGCTGTTCGGCGAAGTGCTGCGTGAACACAAGGCGGAACTGGGCGAGCTGGTATCGGTGGAAGCCGGCAAGATTACCCAGGAAGGCCTGGGCGAAGTGCAGGAAATGATCGACATCTGCGACTTCGCCGTCGGCCTGTCGCGCCAGCTCTACGGCCTCACCATCGCCTCCGAGCGTCCCGGGCACCATATGCGTGAAAGCTGGCATCCGCTGGGCGTGGTCGGTGTTATCAGCGCCTTCAACTTCCCGGTGGCGGTGTGGGCGTGGAACACTACGCTGGCGCTGGTTTGCGGCAATGCCGTGGTGTGGAAGCCGTCCGAGAAGACGCCGTTGACGGCCCTGGCCTGCCAGGCGCTGTTCGAGAAAGCGCTGGGCAGGTTTGGCGATGCGCCTGCCGGCTTGAGCCAGGTGATCATCGGTGATCGTGATGCTGGCCAGGCGCTGGTGGACGATCCGCGTGTGCCGCTGGTGAGTGCCACCGGCAGCACCCGCATGGGCCGCGAGGTCGGTCCTCGGGTCGCGGCACGCTTCGGTCGCAGCATTCTCGAACTGGGCGGCAACAACGCCATGATCCTCGCCCCCAGCGCCGACCTCGATCTCGCCGTGCGTGCCGTGCTGTTCAGCGCCGTCGGTACGGCGGGGCAGCGTTGCACCACCCTGCGTCGGGTGATCGTGCACCGTTCGGTGAAGGACGAAGTGGTGGCGCGGGTCAAGTCCGCATACGCCAAGGTCCGCATCGGTGACCCGCGCGAGGGCAACCTGGTCGGTCCGCTGATCGACAAGGCTTCGTTCCTGTCCATGCAGGACGCGCTGGCCCGTGCCCGTGACGAAGGCGGCCAGGTCTTCGGTGGCGAGCGTCAGTTGGCCGATCAGTATCCGAATGCCTACTACGTTGCGCCGGCCATCGTGGAAATGCCGGGCCAGACCGAGGTGGTGCGCCACGAGACCTTCGCGCCGATTCTCTATGTAATGGCCTACGACGATTTCGACGAGGCCCTGCGCCTGAACAACGAAGTTCCGCAAGGCCTGTCCTCGTGCATCTTCACCACCGACCTGCGCGAGGCCGAGCGTTTCCAGAGTGCGGCGGGCAGTGACTGCGGCATCGCCAACGTCAATATCGGCACCAGTGGCGCGGAGATCGGCGGGGCCTTTGGTGGCGAGAAGGAAACCGGCGGTGGCCGTGAATCCGGATCGGACAGCTGGAAGGCCTATATGCGCCGTCAGACCAACACCGTGAACTACTCCCGGGAGTTGCCGCTGGCCCAGGGCATCGTGTTCGACTGATTCGCAAGCAAGCACACTCCTGCGGGACCGCCACGGTCCCTGTGGGAGCTGGCTTGCCAGCGATGCTTTTCAGGTTCAGACATAACAAGATCAATACCTGCTCCGGGGACCCCACCCATGCCCGACCTGCGTCAACAATGCTTGTGGGAACACATCACCCCGCCTGCGGCCCCCGCTTCGGTTCTCAGCACCGATGCGGTCGCGGACGTTTGCATCATCGGCGGCGGCATCACTGGCCTTTGCGCCGCCCTGCACCTGCTGGAGCAGGGCAAGTCGGTGGTAGTGCTGGAGGCCCGTGACATCGGACACGGCGGCTCCGGCCGCAACGTCGGCCTGGTCAACGCTGGCACCTGGATCCGTCCCGACGATGTCGAAGCCACCCTCGGCCTGCAGCAGGGCAGTCGCTTGAACAAGGTGCTGGGCGAGGCCCCTGCGGAAGTCTTCGCCCTGATCCAGCGCCTCGGCATCGATTGCCAGGCGCATAACGATGGCACCCTGCACATGGCGCACAACGCTACCGGTGTCGCCGACCTGCAGGCCCGCCACGCGCAATGGACCCGTCGCGGTGCCGACGTGGAACTGCTCACCGGAGCCCGCTGCGAGGATTACTGCGGCACCCGGCAGATCTCCGCCGCCCTGCTGGACCGCCGTGCCGGCACCATCAATCCCATGGCCTACACCCGCGGCCTGGCCGAAGCGGTGGAGCGCCTGGGCGGGCGCATCCACACGCGCTCCCCGGTGCAAGGCCTGCAACGCAACGGCAGCCGCGGCTGGCAGGTAAAGACGGCGAAAGCCGTGGTGGAAGCCGAGAAAGTGGTCATCTCCACCGGCGCCTATACCGAAGGCGACTGGACCGATCTGCAAAAGCATTTTTTCCGCGGCTACTACTATCAGGTCGCCTCGGTGCCGCTGCACGACGCTGCCGCCGACAACGTGCTCAAGCATGGCCAGGGCTCCTGGGACACCCGCACCGTGCTCAGCAGCATCCGTCGCGACGATCAGGGCCGGTTGCTGCTGGGCAGCCTCGGCCGGGTGGACAACAAGCCGTCATGGTTCATCCGCCGCTGGGCCGACAGGATCCAGGGCCATTACTTCCCGGAACTGGGCAAGGTCGAATGGGAAATGCACTGGACCGGCTGCATAGACTTCACCCCGGACCACCTGATGCGCCTGTTCGAACCGGCGCCGGGCATCGTTGCCGTCACCGGCTACAACGGCCGCGGCAACACCACCGGTACGGTGATCGGCAAGGCGTTTGCCCGTTTCCTGATGCAGGATGATCCCGCCGCGCTGCCGATCCCGTTCTCGCCGATGAAGCCGGTGGCGGTACCGGCGCTGCGCACCGGCTTCTATGAAACCGGGTTCTCGCTGTATCACGCCGGGCAGTGCCTGCGGGTGGTGCTCTGAAGGCTTGCGCGGTCCAGGTAGGAGCGTCGATACCGAGGTTCAAGGCTTGCGCTGCAGCCAGTTGAGGAAGCCGCCTTTCTTGATCGCGGCGGGCTTCTGCAACAACAGTGATTGGCTGTTCTGCTCGCGGACGCTCTGCAGCTTGCCCAGGGCGTCCTTCACTTCATGGCGCTGTTCCAGGCATTGCTTCACTTCGGCCTTGTCGATGCGATAGAGCAGGCAACTGGTCAGGGTGCGGAACTCCGCCGCCGAGGTGGCTTCGTCCAGCAAGCCTTCGACGCCAAGTACTTCGCCCGGGCCCATGCGACCGGCTTCCAGCAGTTTCTCGCCATCATGGACCGCCGCCGACACCACGCCTGTGCCGATCACCAATACATGATCGGAGGCCTCGTCGACGCCGAGGATCACCTGGTCCGCCGGGTATTCGACGGCGATCATGCGCTGGCTCAGGCTGTCCTTTTCCTCGCTGCTCAGGGCGCGGAAGATGCGCACGTCTTCCAGCAGGCTGCGTTGCCGGCTCCAGGGGCGGGTGTCGTTTTCCGGGTTCCAGATCACCCCGGCAGCCACCAGGTGCCGGTGGGCCAGGTCGAACATCTGGTTGCGCACGGTGGTCTTTTGGTCCATCGCCGCGACGAAGCCGCTGGCCTCGTATTCCACCGACTCCAGGGTCGACGCCTTGATCGTCGCCTTGGGCTTGGGCACTGCCAGCAGGGCGCTGCTGCCTTGCAGGGTTTTCTCCAGGGCATCGAGCACCTTGCGCGGGCGCACGCTGGCGGGAACGACCACGCTGATGGACACCCCATGCACATCGTTGGGCCGGCTGAAGTTGAGCAGCTTGGCCTTGGCCGCCACCGAATTGGGAATCACCGCCATGCTGCCGTTGCCGGTGAGCAGGCGGGTGGCGCGCCAGTCGATATCGATCACCTTGCCCTCGGTGCCGTCGATGCTGATCCAGTCATCGATCTGGTAAGGGCGGGTGGTGTTGAGGACGATGCCGGAAAACACGTCGCTCAGGGTGCTCTGCAAGGCCAGGCCGATGACGATGGCCATCACGCCCGAGGTTGCCAGCAGGCCTTTGACCGGTAGCTGCATCACGTAGGCGGCTGCGGCGACGATGGCAACCAGGAAGATAACCGCGCCGAGGACGTCCTGCAGCAGGCGGCCGGTGTGGCCGCTGCGGGCGATCAGCATCAGGCCGATCACCACGGTCAGCGTGCGCGCGGCGAACAGCCACCAGGTGATCTCGAGGACGGTGGCGAGCAGGTTGCGGGCCAGGTCTTCGGGCCAGGGCGGCGGTTGCAGCGGGCTGATGCCGGCGCTCAGCAATACCCCGGTGAACAGCAGGAAGGCCACGACCCGCGCGGCGGTGCGCCAGTTGCGCCGTTCCACGGGAATGGCGCGCCAGAGCAGCAGGTCGAGAAGCAGGAGGAAGGCGCCGAGCAGGAGAGGGTAGGGCATGGGGGTCTCGGGAGTTGGGCCTTGGGTGGGTGTGGTGTGGCTGATGGCCTCATCGCTGGCAAGCCAGCTCCCACAGGGACTTGCGTGCACCGTACCTGTGGGAGCTGGCTTGCCAGCGATGCGATCTCAAATGTCATTCGAAACAACAGATTTCACAATGGTCTGTTGCTGAATTCCTTCGGGTATTTCGCACCGCCTTCCCTGCCCGCTTGGGCTCCCACGGTCGTTGATAGTCTGACGACCGGGTTTCGCAATCCGAAGCAAGCATTGCTGGATGCGGTGTTAGCGAGGCCTCATTCGTAATGGTAGCGGCAGGCGATGACAGTCAATGTCCCAGCTTCATACATGTAGATCAGGCGATGCTCCTTGGTGATCCGGCGAGAGTGGTACCCGCTTAAGTCACCCTTAAGGGGTTCAGGTTTTCCAGTGCCTGTGAAAGGTGTTCGTAGGCATTCGGAGATCAAGCGATCCAAAGCGATGGAAATGGCTTCATCATTGGTTTTCCAATGCTGGTAGTCCTTCCAGCCGTGGGGAGTGAACGAGACAGACACTCCGCGCCGAGCCTGCTCCTTGTTGCGCTGTTTAGTCTTCTGTTGGGACATTCAGAGCAATCTCCTGAATGAAAGCCTTCCCTGCCTTGTGCTGAGCGATGGATTCGCGCAGCCACGCGGCATTCTTCTCGTTACCCAGCAGGTAGACGGTTTCAGCCATCGAGTTGTAATCCTCAAGAGACATGACAACCACTGGCTCGCCTCGCTGGCGGGTGATTACTGCCGGTTCGTGGTCCCGGCAAACGTCATCCATGGTCTGTTTCAAGTTGGCCCGCGCCTCGCTGAAAGTAAGTACTTGCATTTGTGTTGTTTCCTTCCTGGGGGCAGGCCAGGGTAACCGGAGAGTGAACGTCGATCATGGTACAGAACATTGTACCTTTCAAGATCGCTTCATCCGAAACCTGAAACCCTCGTCTGAGCTCCCGGGGTTTACTCCTGCCCCGCCGGCCGATACTGCAACGCCTCCGCCAGATGCTCCCGCCGGATATCCTCGACCTCTTCGAGATCGGCCAACGTCCGCGCCACCTTGAGCAACCGATGCGCTGCCCGCAGCGACAGGGTCAGGCGTTCGCAGGCATGTTCCAGCCATCGCTCGTCCTCTGTGGATAACCTGCAATGCCGGCGCAAGCCGGGCAGGTCGAGGAAGGCATTGGCGCAACCTTGCCGTTGCTGCTGGCGCTCACGGGTGATTGCCACCTGGCGGGCGACGGTGGCGCTGTCGGGGCCGTCTTCGCTGTCGGGAGAAAGTGCCGTGGCTTCACGGGCGACGGTGAGATGCAGGTCGATGCGGTCCAGCAGCGGGCCGGACAGCTTGTTGCGATAGCGCTGCACCAGTTCGCTGCTGCAGCGGCAGCGGCCAGTGGGGTCGCCGAGATAGCCACAAGGGCAGGGGTTCATTGCCGCAACGAGCTGGAAGCGCGCCGGAAAGCGCACCCGGTCGCGGGCTCGGGCGACCACGATCTCGCCTGACTCCAGTGGCTCGCGGAGCACCTCCAGCACGCGACGCTCGAACTCGGGTAGTTCATCGAGGAACAGCACGCCGTGGTGGGCCAGGGTGATTTCGCCGGGCGTCGGACGTGACCCTCCTCCGACCAATGCAGGCCCGGAAGCAGAGTGATGGGGATGTCGAAAAGGCCTTTGTGGCCAGCAGTCCAGCGGCTTCGGACTTGCTACCGATTGAATCGCCGCAACCTCCAGCGCTTCGCGTTCATCCAGCGGCGGAAGCAGCCCGGGCAGGCGGCTGGCAAGCAGGGTTTTCCCCGTCCCGGGCGGCCCCGTGAACAGCAGGTTATGCGCCCCTGCCGCAGCCACCAGCAGCGCCCGCTTCGCTGCCAACTGTCCCTGCACCTCGCTCAGGTCCGGGTAGGGCCGGGGATTGAGCAACAGCCCGTTAGGCTGGTACGGCATCAACGGCTGCTGTCCGCTGAAATGCCCGACCAGCTCCAGCAGATTGTCTGCCGCATACACCTCTAGCCCCGACGCCATGCAGGCTTCCTCGGCATTCGCCTTCGGCACCACCAGCGCCCGCCCGGCATCGCGGGCAGCGAGTGCCGCAGGCAGCACGCCTTGCACCGGCCGCACCGCTCCGGACAACGCCAGTTCGCCGAGACACTCCACCTTGTCCAGCGCCGCCTGGGTGAACTGTCCATTGGCCGCCAGCAAGCCCAGCGCAATTGCCAGGTCGAAACGCCCGCCGTCCTTCGGCAGATCGGCAGGCGCCAGGTTGAGGGTGATCCGCCTCTGGGGAAATTCCAGCCGGGAATTGACGATCGCGCTGCGCACCCGGTCCTTGCTTTCCTTGACCGTGGCTTCGGGCAATCCGACCAGGGTCAGGGTCGGCAAACCGTTGGCGAGATGGGCTTCGATAAGAACCGGCGGCGCCAGCACCCCCACCTGGGCGCGGCTGTGGACGATGGCGAGGGACATGAACGCTCCATGATCGATGCGGGGCCGCGTCGTGCGGTTTTGCAAGGATAGTGGCGGGTTCGGAGGCGGGTTGGGGGAGATTACTTCTTGGTGTGTCCGGAGGGTGAGCAGTAGAAACTCGATGATCGCTTCATACTCAGAATGAATGCTATACAAGTCATATGCTAGCCTTCAGCCAGAAATGTCTTGTATACGGTGCAAAAATGGAAGCCATCGGCCGGACCATCAAGAACCTCCGCAAACAGAAAGGTCTTTCGCAGTCAGAACTGGCAAGCCAGTTGGGCATGAGCCGCTCGACCATCTCCGGGATCGAAAACAATACCGTGCCCGAGATTGGTATTCGCAAGGTCGAGGCCATCCTCAACATGCTTGGATATACCCTGACGGCTGTCGCCCAGCGCCGGCGACCAACGCTGGACCAGCTGAAAGAGGCCAACTTCCATGAGCAATGAAGCCTTGAACGTGGCGGTAAGGGGCTTGGATGTCGGCAGCCTGGCGCGCGCGGACTCTACACTGGGCGCCACGTCCTTCAGATATCGCGATTCGGCTGCAGAAGGCCAGGCGGTGTCATTGACGATGCCAGTACGCCGGGATGACTACCTTTGGGAGCGCGGTCTGCATCCCATCTTCGAGATGAACCTGCCCGAGGGCTTTCTCAGAAGCCGACTGCAGCAGATGTTCGCCAAGGTCATCCATGGATTCGACGATCTCGATCTGCTGGGCATCGTAGGCCCTCACCAGTTGGGGCGAGTGATCGTGGGTGGTGATTCAGAAGGCTCGATGCCAGGCACCTCCATCCATGAGCTGCTTGTCCATGATGGTGCGCAGGGACTGTTCGAGGATCTGCTTGCCAGATATGCCAAGTATTCAGGCGTTTCCGGGGTGCAGCCGAAGGTGCTTGTGCGCGACGAGGATGTCGAAGGCGTCGAGCGGGTTACGCACCGGGGAGCGACGCACATCGTCAAGGCCTGGCGCGATGAGGATTACCCTGAGTTGGCCGCGAATGAGTTCTTCTGCATGCGAGCCGCCAAGCTGGCTGGTTTGGAGGTGCCTGGATTTCAATTGAGCAACGGCGGCAAGTTTCTGATCGTCGAGCGATTCGATATCGGCGAGCAGGGCTATCTGGGCCTTGAAGACTTCTGCGTGCTCAACGGCTGGGGCGCCAATCGCAAGTACGATGGCAGCTATGAAGGTGGCGTGCGGCAGATTAATACGTGGGTCGAGCCATCGCTGCGTCAGGCGTCATTGCTGCAATATTTTCGTTGTGTGGCCCTGTCGGCGGCGGTGCGAGGCGGCGACGCTCACATGAAGAACTTTGCGCTCATGTACGACAGCACCAGCGAGGACGCCGTGATCAAGCTGGCCCCTGCCTATGACATCGTCACCACCACGCCCTACAGCCCGCAGGACATGATGGCGCTGATGATGGAAGGGAGTAAGGCGTTTCCAAAGCATAAGCGGCTGGCTCAGTTCGGACGCGTGACGTGCGGGTTTTCCGAGCGGGTCGTGGAACAGACCCTGCAGCAGATCGCTGACGGTATCAGCGATGCTCGAAAGGAAATGCTCGAGTACCTCGGGCAGAACCCGCAATTCGAACTGATCGGCACCAGGATGCTGGATGCCTGGAATATTGGTGTGGCCCGCAGCTTGATGTCGGAGAAGCGGGCCAAGGTCTTTGATAAGGTTAAAAAGTGATGGAGAGGCAATCGCGGGTAAACCCCCACAGGGGCCGGGTACATCGCCGGATCCACGGTGAGGCTGATGGCCTCATCGCTGGCAAGTCGGAGCGCCGAACCGCAGCTCCCACAGGGTTCTGGGTCAACCGCAGCACTCGTGCCCGGCGCGGACCTTGTGGGAGCTGGCTTGCCAGCGATTGCGGTAGTGAATTCACCATCGCAATCGCGGGTGAACCCGCCACACAGGGTTCGCGCCGCACCAATGGATGTTGTACAGCCTGGAATTGCATCGTATAGAAGTCATTTCACGGTCTTTACTACCAAATGCCTTCTATACGATGCAATTAGCAGGGCCGTTCTCACCCCGCCTGCACCTCGACGGTCAGATGCCGCACCTCATGCACCGGCACCAGCCGCTGCCGGATACTCGCCAGGTCCACCCCGGCCTTGCCCACCACGCTGATAATCGCCGCATGCGCATCAGGCCCGACCCGCCAGACGTGCAGGTCGGTAATCCGCGCATCCCCCGGCTTTTCCACCCGTTCGCGAATCTCTTCGGCGACATGCTCGTCCGTCTGGTCCAGCAGCACTCCGGCCGTGACCTTCATCAAGCTCCATGACCAGCGTGCAATCACCAGCGCACCGACAATCCCCATCAGCGGATCCAGCCACACCCAGCCCAGGAACCGCCCTGCCAGCAGCGCGGCGATCGCCAGCACTGACGTCAGCGCATCGGCGATCACATGCAGGTAGGCCGAACGCAGGTTGTTGTCGTGGTGATGAGGGTGGTCGTGGCCATGCTCATGATGATGGTCGTGATTGTGGCCATGCCCGAGGAGCAGCGCACTGGCGATATTGACCAGCAACCCGATCACGGCGATGAAGATCGCCATGTCGAACTGCACCTCGCCCGGCTGGAACAGGCGGATGGTCGATTCGACGCCGACGCTGAGCGCCACGATGCCAAGGATCAGCGCCGAAGCGAAGCCACCCAGGTCCCCGACCTTGCCGGTACCGAAGCTGTAGCGGGAACTGCCCGCATGCCGTCGCGCGTAGGCATAGGCCGCCGCCGCGATACCCAGCGCCCCGGCATGGGTCGCCATGTGGAAACCGTCGGCCAGCAAGGCCATGGAGCCGGTGATGTAGCCGGCGGCGATTTCGGCCGCCATCATCACCAGGGTGAGAATCACCACCCACAAGGTGCGGCGAGCGTTCTGGTCATGGGCGGAGCCGAGAAACTGATGGTCGTGCGTGTGCTCGGTCATGACGGTGCTCACTTCGAATAGCGGCGGATGGCTTCGAGCAGTTCTTCCACGCCCCGGGCGCGCTCTTCGTCGCTTAGCTCGGGGTTGGCGACATGCTCGCGGGCGTGGTCTTCGATGATTTCCTCCAGCAGCCCGTTCATGGCGCCGCGGGTGGCCGCCACCAGGTGCAGGGTCTTGCCGCAGTCGGCACCTTCTTCCAGGGCCTTTTCCACCGCCTGCAACTGACCGGCGATGCGCTTCACGCGCTTGAGCAGCGCGTCCTTTTTAACGTGGGTGTGTGACATGGCTATACCCCCCCTGCCTATCGGATAGGGCGCAGCATTGCATACCCCCTCCCCCTATACAAGCGACAGGCGAACGAAGGCCGGGACGAGCAGCGGAAAAGGCAGGAGGGTTGGCCGCAAGACCAGCGCAGGGGCGCGCCGGTCGGCAACCGGAACATCACTCGCTGGTGATGGGGTTCAGGCGGGCTTCGAGTGCTTCGACCTTGGCTTCCAGTGCTTCGAGGCGGGCGCGGGTGCGGGCCAGGACAACCATCTGGCTGTCGAATTCTTCACGGCTGACCAGGTCGAGCTTGCTGAAGCCGCTTTGCAGCAGCGCCTTGAACTGGCTCTCCAGCTCGCTGCGCGGTTGCGTGGGGTCATTGCTGAACAGGCGCGAGGCCTGGTCGCTCAGGGCATCGAGAAAGGCTTTGGGCGCGAGCATGTCGGACGCTCCTGTTTCGAAAAGAGGGCGGGCAGTGTAGCACGGGCGATTGGCCACCTCTCACTGCACGCTTTTTGAACATGTCTCGCCGATGCCGCGCACCGTTGTAGTGCGTCCATTTGCCTGCTGGCTACTGGCCAAGACGGGATATTCCCTCCAAGTCGTTGTAATCCGGAGGTTTCCCTGACATGGCACTGTTTCTGCTAAGACCATCGTGACCCATGCACTGATGCAGTCCCAGGACGAGGCAGTGCTCAGGCGGAGCGATGACACGAAGTTTGTTGCCTGGTGCCGGTTTCGCCAGTCAGCCCTACGGATTAAAGGCTGACGAAACGTTACAAAGCCCAGGCACTGCGCTTAGACTTGAGTCGGGTTTGTTTTCCTGGGGCAAGTCCACCTATTCGGGAGAGAGTTTCATGAAGCTAGTCACTGCCATCATCAAGCCGTTCAAACTGGACGATGTGCGCGAGTCGCTGTCCGAAATCGGCGTGCAGGGCATCACTGTCACTGAAGTCAAAGGCTTCGGTCGGCAGAAGGGTCACACCGAGCTGTATCGCGGCGCGGAGTACGTGGTCGACTTCCTGCCCAAGGTCAAGATCGACGTCGCCATCGACGACAAGGATCTTGACCGGGTCATCGAAGCCATCACCAAGGCCGCCAACACCGGCAAGATCGGTGACGGCAAGATTTTCGTGGTGAATCTGGAACAGGCTATCCGCATCCGTACCGGCGAAACCGATACCGACGCGATCTAACAAAAGCCGCCCCAAACCCAACGCCCCAGGAGAAAACAACATGACTCTGCGTAAATTCGCAGGGCTAGGAGCCCTTTTGTCCCTCGTAATGCCAGCTGTCGCGCTGGCCGAGGAAACCGCTGCGGCCACTGCGGCTCCTGCGCTCAATTCCGGCGATACCGCCTGGATGCTGACTGCCACTGCCCTCGTGCTGTTCATGACCATCCCCGGCCTGGCGCTGTTCTACGGCGGCATGGTGCGTTCGAAGAACGTGCTGTCGGTGATGATGCAATGCTTCGCCATCACCGGCCTGATCAGCGTGCTGTGGGTCGTCTTCGGCTACAGCCTGGCCTTCGATACCACCGGTATGGAACAAGGCGTCACCAACTTCAATTCCTTCGTCGGCGGCCTTTCCAAGGCCTTCCTCGCCGGCGTGACCCCGCAAAGCCTGACGGCGGCCTTCCCGGAAGCGGTCTTCGTGGTCTTCCAGATGACCTTCGCGATCATCACCCCGGCGTTGATCGTCGGTGCATTCGCCGAGCGCATGAAGTTCTCCGCGATGCTGGTGTTCATGGGCGTCTGGTTCACACTGGTCTATGCGCCAATCGCGCACATGGTCTGGGCCGGTAACGGCGGCCTGATGTGGGACTGGGGCGTGCTGGACTTCGCTGGCGGCACCGTGGTGCACATCAACGCCGGTATCGCCGGCCTGGTGGCGTGCCTGGTACTTGGCAAGCGCAAAGGCTTCCCGACCACCCCGATGGCTCCGCACAACCTGGGCTACACCCTGGTCGGCGCGGCGATGCTGTGGGTCGGCTGGTTCGGCTTCAACGCCGGTTCCGCTGCTGCTGCCAACGGCACTGCCGGCATGGCCATGCTGGTGACCCAGGTCGCCACTGCCGCCGCTGCGCTGGGCTGGATGTTCGCCGAATGGATCACCCACGGCAAACCAAGCGCCCTGGGCATCGCTTCGGGTGTGGTTGCCGGCCTGGTTGCCATTACCCCTGCCGCCGGCACTGCCGGCCCGATGGGCGGCCTGGTGATCGGCCTGGTATCCGGCGTGGTCTGCTTCTTCTGCGCCACCAGCCTGAAACGCAAGCTGGGCTATGACGACTCGCTGGATGCCTTCGGCGTGCACGGCGTCGGCGGTATCGTCGGTGCAATCCTTACCGGTGTGTTCGCCGCACCGGCCCTGGGCGGCTTCGGCACTGTGACCGACATCGGCGCGCAAGTCTGGATCCAGGCCAAGGGCGTCGGCTTCACCGTGATCTACACCGCCATCGTCACCTACGTGATCCTGAAAGTGCTGGACGTAGTGATGGGCCTGCGTGTGAACGAAGAAGAAGAGTCGGTCGGCCTCGACCTGGCTCAACACAACGAGCGTGGCTACAACCTGTAACCCGCCGAGAAAAAAACTTGCCCGGCTTGCCGGGCATTTTTTTGTCCCGGATTTGCTCTGCGCACGGCAAGCAAACGGTTTTTCGCTGCAGGTTCATTCTTGTTGCAAAGGCTGTCCGATTGTCAGCGGAAAACTTACAGTCTGCGGGGCGTTTTAGGCACTTTGCTTTTTCATCCGGCACGCTAGAATGCGCGCCGTGGGGTGATGGTGGCCTGTTCACACACTTCATGGCCCTTTGCTAGGCTTGCTGTTGAGCGAGCCGATCGGCGGGGACGAAACCGGGGTTATTTGAACCGGCAGCTCTTTATTTGGTCAGGCTCTGAAGGGCCTGCACAGCGTTCGCCAGCGGTAGCGGCGGGCGCTGTCGATCATGGGCAACACGTGATCGATGATCTTTCTCCAGCAGTCGTAAACCTCTACGGCGACTGGTCTATAACTAATCTGCTTTTCGCAAGTCATGAGGTAGAACATGAGCGACGACGATCTGGAAAATGACGACCTCGAAGTAGGCGATGAAGACGAGGGCGATGAAGGCCTCGAAGCGGCGGCCGATGACGTAGCCGAAGACGCTGGCGACGACAGCCCGGCCCCTGCGGCGAAGGGCAAATCCAAGGCAGCGGTCTCGGTCGACGAGATGCCGAGCATGGAAGCCAAGCAGAAGGAGCGCGACGCGCTTGCCCGTGCCATGGAAGAGTTCCTGGCGCGCGGTGGCAAGGTGCAGGAAGTCGAGGCCAACGTGGTCGCCGATCCGCCCAAGAAGCCTGACAACAAATACGGCAGTCGTCCTATCTGAGACCGTCGTAACGAAAAGCCCGCCATTACACAGCGGGCTTTTTTATGCCTGAAGGGCGACTCGTACCTTGTGGGAGCTGCGGTGCGGCGGTCCGACTTGCCAGCGATGAGGCCGGCCATGACAGCGATGTTGTCCGGGCTTACGCAATCGCTGGCAAGCCAGCTCCCACAGGTTTTTTGCAAAGGCTGATGGAGAGGTTAGCGCCAGCGGGCGAGGACATCCGGCAATTGCGACAAGCGCTGAATCTCCGCATCCGGCTTGCCGTCAGCCTCCCACGCCTTGCCCTGCGGGTTGAACCAAACCGCCCGCAGGCCGGCGCGCTGGGCCCCGGCAATGTCATCGCCGGGATGATCGCCGATATGCACGGCCGCCCCGGCAGCCGCCTCACCCTGGCGCAGCGCTTCGAGAAACGGCGCCGGATCCGGCTTGCCGATCCCCAGGTCCTCGGCGCAGAGCGCAAACTTGAAGTAATCCGCCAGGCCCAGGCGCCGCACGTCGGCGTTGCCGTTGGTGACCACGCCCAGGGTGTAGTGGCGACGCAGCAGTTCCAGCACCGGCTGCACCTCGGGGAAGACTTCGATCTGATGGCGTGCGTGCAGGAACACTTCGAAGCCTTCGTTGGCCAGCTCGCGGGCCTTGTGCTTGCTGTAGCCCACCTCTTCCAACGCATGGAACAGCACGCGCCGGCGCAGGGCGCTGATGCGGTGCCTGAGGCTTGGCTCGGCCTGCACCACCCGCTCGCGAATGGCGTACAGGTGTTCCACCGGCACTGCGCCGAGGCTTGGCGCATTGGCCGCCAGCCAGTCGCGCAGAACCGCTTCGGCACTGACGATCACCGGCGCGGTATCCCACAGGGTGTCGTCAAGGTCGAAGGTAATCAGCTGGATACTCATGAGTCGTCGCCCTTACTGCGTTTGGCACGAGGATGCGCGCTGTCGTAGACCGCGGCAAGGTGCTGGAAATCGAGGTGGGTGTAGATCTGGGTAGTCTTGATGTCGGCGTGGCCGAGCATCTCCTGGACGGCACGCAGGTCCTGGGACGATTCCAGCAGGTGGCTGGCGAAGGAGTGCCGGAGCATATGCGGATGCAGGTTCTGGCCCAGCTCCCGCTCACCTGCAGCCTTTACCCGTAGCTGGATGGCCCGCGGCCCCAGGCGCCGGCCCTGCTGGCTGACGAAGACGGCACTGTCCTTGGGGTTGCTCAGCGCGCGCAGGGCCAGCCAGTGTTCCAGTGCCTCGCGAGCCTTGCGCCCCACCGGCAGGACGCGGGTCTTGCTGCCCTTGCCGTGCACCTGGACCAGCCCTGCCGGCAGGTCGAGCTGCTCCAGGTCGAGGCTGGTCAGCTCCGACAAGCGCAGGCCCGAGGAATAGAACAACTCCAGGATCGCCTGGTCGCGGCGGGCGAGGAAGTCGTCTTCGACACCGCCTTCCAGCAGTTGCAGGGCCCGGTCTGTATCCAGCGTGCGCGGCAGACGCCGCTCGCCCTTGGGCGCAGATAGCCCGTTGGCCGGGTCGTGCTCGCAGAGGCCCTCGCGGTTGAGGTATCGGTACAAACCGCGCACCGCTGAAAGCAGGCGGGCCAGGCTGCGGGAGGACTGGCCCTGATGGTGCCGGCGCGCGATGAACTGACGCAGATGCTGGATCTGCAAGGCTTTCCACTCGGTAATACCCACCGTGGCGCAGAATGCCAGGACGCTGTCGAGGTCGCGTCGGTAGGCCAGCCGGGTGTGCTCCGACATCTGCCGCTCGCTGCGCAGATGGTTGCAGAACGCCTCCAACTGGCGCTCCATTCAGCGTACCGGGCGCAGGGTCTGGGTCAGGCGTGGTACGACGCGACCGAGGACTTCGGCGATGTAGCCGAGGAACAAGGTTCCGACGGTGCTCTTGTAGTGGTGCGGATCGCGGCTGCCGATCGCCAGGACGCCGTGCAGCCCCTGGTTTTCCAGGGCCGCCACCGCGCTGGAGCCGACTTCCTTGCGCTGTGCCTCGCCAAACAGGAAGTCCAGCTCGTGGTCGCGCAGGTTGCCGCTCACGGTCTTGCCGCCACACAGCAAGCCGCCGATGGCCTGCTGGGCTTCGCTGGCCGGAACCCAGCGGCCTACCGGCGCGGCATTTTCGCCGAACAGGATGAGGCTGACGAAGGGCACCTGGAAGTCCTGGCGCAGCCGGTCTTCCACGGCCATGACCACGGTTTCCAGGCTGTCGGCGTCGAGCAGGTCGAGAATCAGGCGGCGGGTCTTCTCGAACAACCGGTCGTTGTCGCGGGCGACATCCATCAGGTGCGAAAGACGGTGGCGCATTTCGATGTTGCGGTCGCGCAGCAGCTTGAGCTGGCGTTCCACCAGCGAGACGCTGTCGCCGCGCTGGTGGGGAATCTGCAGTTCCAGCAGCAGCTCGTCATGTTCGGCAAAGAACGTGGGATGGGCGCGCAGGTAAGCGGCCACGGCCTCGGCCCCGACGTCGGGCGTGGAGCCCTCCACGAGGTTGTCGTCGGGTTCCGCGGCTGGCGCCTGGGGCTGATCGGTCATGGCTGGCACTCACTCATAGACGAACCTGTCCTTCGTAGACCCGCACCGCCGGGCCGGTCATCAGCACCGGTTTGCCCGGGCCGCCCCACTCGATGGACAGGCGTCCGCCGGGCAGGTCGATCAGCAGCGGCGAGTCCATCCAGCCCTGGCTGATGGCGGCCACTGCGGCAGCACAGGCGCCGGTACCGCAGGCCTGGGTTTCCCCGGCGCCGCGCTCCCAGACGCGCAACTGGGCGCGGTGACGGTCGACGACCTGGAGAAAACCGACGTTGACCCGCTGCGGGAAGCGCGGGTGGTTTTCGATCTGCGGGCCGAGATCGTGGACCGGTGCGTTGTTGACGTCATCGACGCGCAATACGGCGTGGGGATTGCCCATCGACACGGCCGCCAGCTCGACGGTCTGCCCGCCGACTTCCAGGGGGTAGCTCAAGGCCTGGGCCGGCGCCTGGAACGGGATTTCCGTCGGGGCCAGGCGCGGTGGGCCCATGTCCACGCAGATCTGCCCGTCGTTGCGCACGTCCAGCTCGATGATGCCGCCTTTGGTTTCCACGCGGATGCGTTTCTTCGCGGTCAGGCGCTTGTCGAGGACGAAGCGGGCGAAGCAGCGCGCGCCGTTGCCGCATTGCTCCACTTCGGAGCCGTCGGCATTGAAGATGCGGTAGCGGAAATCCACTTCCGGGTTGCTCGGCGCCTCGACGATCAGCAGCTGGTCGAAGCCCACGCCGGTATGGCGATCGCCCCATTGCCTGGCGTGCTTGGGCAGGATGTGCGCGTGCTGGCTGACCAGGTCGAGGACCATGAAGTCGTTGCCCAGGCCGTGCATCTTGGTAAAACGCAAAAGCATCGTGTCACTCCGGCAGCAGGCTTTCGCCGGCGAACAGCTCGGCTACGGTCTCGCGGCGGCGCACTTCGAAGGCCCGGTCGCCATCGACCAGCACTTCGGCGCAGCGGCCACGGGTGTTGTAGTTGGAGCTCATGACGAAACCATAGGCGCCCGCGGAGCGAACGGCCAGCAGATCGCCTTCGGCCAGGTTCAGGGCGCGGTCCTTGGCAAGGAAGTCGCCGGTCTCGCAGATCGGCCCGACCACGTCGTAATGGCGTGGTTCGCCGGCGCGTGGTCGCACGGCGCTGATGTCCATCCAGGCCTGGTACAGCGCCGGGCGGATCAGGTCGTTCATCGCCGCGTCGACGATGGCGAAATCCTTGTGTTCGGTGTGCTTGAGGTATTCCACGCGGGTCAGCAGCACGCCGGCGTTGGCCACGATGTGCCGGCCCGGTTCGAAGACCAGGGCCAGGTCGCGGTCGCCGAGGCGCTCGCGCACGGCCTTGATGTAGTCGCCGGCCAAAGGCGGCTCTTCATCGCGATAGCGCACGCCGAGGCCGCCGCCGAGGTCCAGGTGCTGGAGCAGGATGCCGCAATCGCCAAGGCGATCGACCAGCATCAGGATGCGGTCGAGGGCGTCGAGGAACGGTTCCAGCGAAGTCAGTTGCGACCCGATGTGGCAGTCCACCCCGACCACATCCAGGCTCGGCAGCTGTGCGGCGCGGATGTAGACCTCTTCGGCATCGGCGATGGCGATGCCGAACTTGTTCTCTTTCAGGCCGGTGGAGATATACGGGTGGGTGCCGGCGTCGACATCCGGGTTGACCCGCAGCGACACCGGGGCGCGCACGCCCATTTCGGCGGCGACCTGGGCCAGGCGCTCGAGCTCTTCGGTGGACTCGACGTTGAAGCAGTGCACGCCGACCTCGAGGGCGCGGCGCATGTCTGCGCGGGTCTTGCCGACACCGGAAAAGACCACGCGGTCGGCGCGGCCGCCTGCAGCCAGGACACGCTCCAGCTCGCCGCCGGAAACGATGTCGAAGCCCGCGCCGAGGCGCGCCAGGACGTTCAGCACGCCCAGGTTGGAGTTGGCCTTGACCGCGAAGCAGACCAGGTGCGAGGTGCCCTGCAGGGCATCGGTGTAGCTACGGTACTGGGCCTCGATATGAGCGCGGGAATACACGTAGGTCGGCGTGCCGAAACGTTCGGCAAGGACCGACAGGCCTACACCTTCCGCGAACAGCTCGCCGTCGCGGTAGTTGAAAGCGTCCATCGGGTTCCCTTACTGGTGCTGGTGCGATTGCGACTTCTTGCCGTCCTTGCTGTCATCAGGAAGGTACAGCGGGCCTTTCTGGCCGCAGGCGGAGACAAGGCAGGCAACCGCGACGAGCGCCGCGAGGGAGGAAATCAGGCGCTTCATGGCGAAATCCTTTGATTTAAGCAGTATTGCGCCGGAGTATACCGAGCGTCCGGCGCCTTGCCTATGTAGCCGGCCAGCCGTCGGGCGGCACGTGCCGGGCCTGGCGTTTGTCTTTGCATTCGCGGCGCGGCGCTCGTATCTTGCCCGGCTTGCGTGTTGAGCAGACATTTTTCGAGGTTCCTGCAATGAGTTTGAGCGAAGCGCGTTTTCACGATCTGGTAGACGCGACCCAACAGGCACTGGAAGACCTGTTCGATGAGAGCGACCTGGACCTGGACATGGAAAATTCGGCCGGTGTGCTGACCGTCAAGTTCGACAACGGCGCCCAACTGATCTTCAGCCGCCAGGAGCCGCTGCGCCAGCTATGGCTGGCCGACCGCTCGGGTGGCTTCCACTTCGACTACGACGAAGAAAGCGGCAAGTGGGTCTGCGAGAAGACCGAGGAACTGCTGGGCGAGATGCTGGAGCGCATCGTCTGGGAGCGTGCCGGCGAGAAACTCGATTTCGAAGAGATCTGAGGTGAGCAGCGAAATCCGGCCGCCCAAGCCGCTGTACAGCAACGTGAGCCCGGCGGTGAAGTCGCCCTGCATCAGCACCTGCCGCCTGGATGAGGCGCGGGTGTGCATCGGCTGTTTCCGCCATGTGGAGCATATTCGCGAGTGGCGTTCGGCGGATGACCAGCGGCGGCGGGAGATCTGTGCCGAGGCGAGTGCGCGGCGGCTGGCTGCGACTGGCTCCTGAGTCTGTGGGGCTTTTGCTGGCCTCATCGCTGGCAAGCCAGCTCCCACAGGTCCGGCGGTGCACGCCAGCGATGAGGTCTTGAGAAATTGCTGGGCTGTGTTAGTGTCAGTCTCACACCGGCCATCTGCCGAACATTCGAAAACCCCGCCCTTGGGCGGGGTTTTGCTTTATGCGATCTACCAAAAGGAGTCTGAACGGATCATGAGCACCAAACCTTCCCTTACCCTCACCCGCCTGGACGTGCAGCGTCTGGAGCGCCTGATCGACAGCCTCGACGAGAACGCGCCGGGCGTCCTGGCCCTGCAGGGCGAGCTGGATCGCGCTGCTCAGGTGGTGGGCCACGATGAGGTGCCGGCAGGTGTGGTGACCATGAATTCCCGCGTGCATTGTCGCGAGGAAGCCAGCGGCAAGGACTATCACCTGACCCTGGTCTACCCGCAGGACGCCGGCAAGGAAGGCAACGTGTCGATCCTCGCGCCAATCGGCTGCGCGCTGCTCGGCCTGTCGGTGGGCGAGCAGATCGACTGGCCGGCGCCCGGCGGCAAGACCCTCAAGCTCAAGCTGCTGGAAGTCGAATACCAGCCGGAAGCGGCGGGCGACTTCGATCTCTGATCAGACCGCCGCCAGGGCCTGGTTGAGCACGCGCTCCAGTTCCTGCTTGTAGCGCAGGTACAGGATGCTCGAACCCTGGCCGTCGGCAAGCAGGTCGGAGAGATCCAGGTCGGTGATGTAGCAGCGATAGCGCTGCGCATCGCGGCGCTGCTCGATGATCTCGCGGGCGACCACGGCGTATAGCTGGTCGCCGTGATCCAGCTCGGAAAACTCCTTCTGGTTGCAGTACAGGGTGACGTGCATGGCGTCGTCCGCGGCGGCCTGGATGATTGCCTGTACTTCGTAGTAGGGCAGGTCGAAGGCCAGCTCCGGCGCCTGCCACGGCTCGACCTGCCGCGCTCGGCCGCTGCCCGAGGGCAATATCCGGTAATACAGGGTGTCCAGTGGATGGGCCTGTTGCTCGTCCATCGGCAGCCGCGCATTGCGGCGAAACACCACCGATTGCAGGAAGCGCTGCAACGGCAGGAGCAGGCTGCTCTCATCATGGAACGGCAGGCGCTGTTGCCACAGGGCGTTGTATTCGTCCAGCACGTAGACGTCCGCCCAGGTGTCCTGCACCCGGTAGAACACCTGCAGGCACTGCGGCTGGCCCAGCGGCAGGACCAGCGCCAGGTCGTGCTCCTCCAGGACATTGCCGTCCAGGGCCAACGGGCTGTAGCCGTGGCGTTCTTCGCCGAGGTACGCCAGCAGCGCGGCCTGGCTGTCCACCGAGACCAGGTTCACCCCGCCGGCGAACAGTTCCAGCACGTGGGTATGCTGCTGTACCTGGATCAGGTAGCGGTGGTCCAGACGCTGGTCGAACAGGGCCTGGGCGGTAACGAACACTTCCTCGACCCGCTGGGCGATGGCCAGGGCGCGGTTGTGGCAGAAGCTGCGCACCCGCAGCCTTGGCCGGTGCGGGGCTTCCACGGCGCTGTGGTCGAGGCTGTTGAGATAGTCGCGCAGGCAGCGCAACAGCGCATGCTCGCCGTCGTAGCGCAGCACCTGGACCTCGTTCCAGCTGTTGAGGGTCACCTGGTCCAGGGTGAGGACCAGGTTTTCCCTGACCCCGGCGTAGCTCAGCGAATCGGTGCGCTCGGTGGTCATCAGGATGTTCAGGTCACGGTGATGGCGTAGCGGGTCGACGCCTACGTTGACCAGCAGCAGTACCTCGTCGGCCACGCTCGGGCGCAGCAAGCGCGCGTCGCTGACCGTGCTCAATGGCAGCATCACGCTCTGTTGCAGGCTGCCGATCAGGTTGAACAGCTCGTACTCGCTCAGGTCGCTGCTGCCCGGATGCAGGGCCAGGCGCGTGGCGCTGTCGATCACGCCGTTGCGATGGGCCCAGGCCAGCAGGTCGAGAAGGTCGCGGCTGCGCTTGATCGGCGTGAACTGCTCCCATTCGTGCACGGCCAGGTTGCCGTTGTACAGGCCCCAATGGGTCTGGCCCGGCTCCTTGCGGTCCGGCGAGTTGACCAGCGTCAGGGTGTCTTCGGCCAGGTCCGGCGCCACGCCCGGGTTGACGAACTCGACCTTGCCGGCGCGACGCTCGAAGGCGGCATACAGGCGTCGGCCGAGGATGTTCAGGTCACGTTGGTCGATGCGTGCGGTAGCACCGAGATTGCGGGCGAACTGGTCGAGGAAGCGATAGCTGTGGTTCAGCTCGGCGACCAGCACCCGGCGTTCGGCCGCCACCTGGCGCACTTTCCATTGGCTGCGGCTGTCGAGCAGGGCCAACTGGCGTTCGTCCCAGCCCCACTCGTGCGTCAGGCGCTGCAGCAGCTCGCTCTGCCAGTTGGGTTTTTGCCGGGCCATCTGGCTGATCTTGCGGTTGACCTTCAGGTACAGGCTGCGTCGTACCAGCTCCAGGCGCTGGGTTTCGTTGCGCCGTTGCAGGTACTGCTCGATGCGGCGGTAGACCATCATGTACGGGTCCAGCTCGTCGATATCGAGGATGTTGGCGAACACGGCCTGCTTGAAGTGCAGGCTCAGGCAGCGCACGTCGGGGTGTTCGCTGGCGTAGACCTCGGTCAGCAATAGCTTGAGCACCGATTTGTAGGGCGACTCGATCCCCTTGTACAACTGCCACAGCCCGGCGCCGACGAACTCACCGGGCGGGATTTGCGCCAGGTTGCCGAGGTCCAGCACCTCTTCGCTGCGCACGAAGCGCTTGGACAGCAGGGTCTCGGTGTACTGCGCGTAATTGCTTTCCTCATAGACCGGCACCAGCCACCACAGCGGTGTGCGCCCGGCGAGCCAGATCGCGGTGCGGTAGAACTCGTCGAGCAGCAGGTAATGCTGGGTGGTGCCACAGTTGTCGGAACTCAGGCGGCTGTCGCGCTCGCCGCGCACGAACTGGCCTGGCTCGATCAGGAACAGGTGCGCCTCGGCACCCTGGCTGGCGGCCCAGGCTTCCAGCAGCTGGCATTTCCTGCGCAGCTCGGCCAGGGCCGCCTCGTCCGCATCGGGCGCGTGGCAGACCCAGATATCCATGTCGCTCTGTTCGGCCTGGGCCAGGGTGCCCAGGCTGCCCATCAGGAACAGGCCGTGGATCGGCTGTTGCCGTTCACCACGCCTGGCCTTGTAGGAAAACGATCGGGTCAGGCGCTGGGCCTCGGCCAGCACCTGCGGGCCCGGCTCGTAGGCGGAGACACCGGCCAGGGTATTGCCGGACACATAGCCCGGCAACAGCGGATGATTGACGTGAAAGAACAGCGGCAACAGGGTCAGCACCTGTTGCTGACGGCTGGACAGCCCTTCCATGGCGCGGGTCAGGCGACCCTGGTTGAGGTCCATGAAGCGCTTGCGCAACTGGCCGAGGACCTTGCGGTCGATACCCTGGTCGAGATCAGGGCGGATTTCGTGAGGAAGATTCATCGCAAGCTCAAACCAGCCGTCGTGGAGGCAGGGGCGAGTTTAGCCGCAGTCGGAGTACAGCGATAAGCGCTATTTGATTTTTGACGTCATTTTTCCAGCGCCGTTTGTCGGCGCCGCCGAATCTGTCGTGGCAAGCCCGTTGCAAAGGCGACGGGCTTGGCCGTTGGCGGGCTGTATCAGGCGGGCTCGGCGACGTTCAGGATGGTCAACAGTTGTTGGGTGGCTTCCGCAGCATCATGGCCAAGCTGCGTCAGGTAGCCGCCGTCGGGCTGGTCGATCAGTTTCTTTTCATAAAGGCGTTTTGCCGCGGCAATGGTTTGCGGGGCGGCAGTGGCATGGACCTTGAGTCCTTCCTGAGTGCTGTCCAGGTTGAACAGCGCGAGAATTTCCAGTTCGGCAACCAGCTCGGGGGTGAACGACATAGATACTCCGACTTCAAGAAAAGGAGGGCGGCACCTCTGCGGATGCCTGGTCTTGCAGTGTAGTCGCCTTGCCTGGGTTTGCCTTATTCCTTCTCGGGCGGCAGCTCCGGCAGGGCGCGCAACGCGGTTTCGTACCACTCGGCGTTGAACGGGCGGTCTTCGCCGAGCATGGCATCGATCTCTATCGCCAGCACGTGGGCCATCAGGTTGAGGATGTCGTCGCGCTCATAGCCCACCAGGGTCAGCTTGTTGAACACGGCCTGGGCGGCCGGCGGCTCGCCGCTTTCAAGCTGGTTTTCAATGGCCTGGATCAGGGTTGATTCGGCGAATGCTTCATCGTCGTCGTGGTCGATCTCGTGGTCGCTCATGGTGTGCTCCTTGGGACAAGGGAGCCAGTGTGCCACGGCCTTGCCGGCAATGCCGGGGTATCTGCCGTCCGCATGATGCTGGTCAGTCGCCTGGCGTTGCGGCTATAACAGCGCGGCCAACCCCTTACGGCCTGGAGGCTGTTCCTCATGCTCAAGCTTCATGGATTCGCGGTCAGCAACTACTACAACATGGTCAAACTGGCGCTGCTGGAAAAAGGCCTGCCCTTCGAGGAAGTGCTGTTCTTCGGCGGCCAGGTTCCGGATTCGCTGAAGATCAGCCCGCGCGGCAAGGTCCCGGTGCTTGAGACCGAACAGGGTTTCCTCAGCGAGACCGACATCATCCTCGACTATATCGAGCAGACCCAAGGCGGCAAGCCGCTGCTGCCGGCCGAGCCTTTCGCCCGGGCCAAGGTCTGGGAGCTGGTCAAGGAAATCGAGCTGTACATCGAGTTGACCGCGCGCGTGTTCTACCCGCAGTCCTTCTTTGGCGCCGAAGTACCGGAACCGCTCAAGGCCAAGGCCTGGCCGGAGCTGCTGGCTGGGCTGGCGACCCTCAAGCGCAATGGGCTGTTCGCGCCTTATGTGGCAGGTGAACGCTTCACCGTGGCGGACCTGTATTTCTTCTTCAGCGTCGATCTGGCCCGGGCGGTGGGCAGGAAGGTATATGGCGTGGATGTACTGGAAGACTTCCCGCAGGCGGTAGCGCTGCTGGAACTGATCGGGCAGAACCCGCACGTGGCGGCGATCAATGAAGCGAAGGCGGCGATGTTCCCGACCTTCCTGGAGAAGGTGGTGAAGGCGCGTAGTCAGCAATAAGGAAGAATACAGGACCCTGTGGGAGCTGGCTTGCCAGCGATAGCTGTAGTGAATTCACCATAGTTATCGCTGCGGTTCGGCGGTCCGACAAGCCAGCTCCCACAAGGGGCCAGTGTACTTAGCGGCTGGCCAGCAGGGCCTTGCCGCGTGCTACCGCAGCGCGAACCTGCGCCGGAGCGGTCCCACCAATGTGGTTGCGCGCGTTGACCGAACCTTCCAGGGTCAGCACGGCGAACACGTCCTGATCGATCTGGTCGCTGAACTGGCGCAGTTCTTCCAGGCTCATTTCGGCCAGGTCCTTGCCGGTATCAACGCCATATTTCACCGCATGGCCGACGATCTCGTGGCAGTCACGGAACGGCAGGCCGCGGCGCACCAGGTAATCGGCCAGGTCGGTGGCGGTGGAGAAGCCGCGCAGGGCCGCTTCGCGCATCACCGCATGACGCGGCTTGATCGCCGGGATCATGTCGGCGAAGGCCCGCAACGAGTCGCGCAGGGTGTCGGCGGCGTCGAACAGCGGTTCCTTGTCTTCCTGGTTGTCCTTGTTATAGGCCAGTGGCTGCCCCTTCATCAGGGTCAGCAGGCCGGTCAGGGCGCCGAACACCCGGCCGGTCTTGCCGCGTACCAGCTCCGGCACGTCAGGGTTCTTCTTCTGCGGCATGATCGAGCTGCCGGTACAGAACCGGTCAGGCAGGTCGATGAACTGGAACTGTGCGCTGGTCCACAGCACCAGCTCTTCGGAGAAGCGCGACAGGTGCATCATCGCCACGCTGGCCGCAGCGCAGAACTCGATGGCGAAATCGCGATCGGAGACGCCATCCAGCGAGTTGCCGGCCACGGCTTCGAAGCCCAGCAACTGGCAAGTCAGCTCGCGGTCGATGGGGTAGGTGGTGCCGGCCAGGGCGGCGCTGCCCAAGGGCATGCGGTTGGTACGCTTGCGGCAGTCCACCAGGCGCTCGTAGTCGCGGCTGAGCATTTCGAACCAGGCCAGCAGGTGGTGGCCGAAGGTGACCGGCTGGGCAGTCTGCAGGTGGGTGAAGCCGGGCATGACGGTTTCCGCCTCGCGCTCGGCCTGTTCCAGCAGGCCCTGCTGCAGGCGGGTGATCTCGCCGAGGATCAGGTCGATCTCGTCACGCAGCCACAGGCGGATATCGGTGGCCACCTGGTCGTTGCGGCTGCGGCCGGTGTGCAGTTTCTTGCCGGTGATGCCGATGCGGTCGGTCAGGCGTGCCTCGATGTTCATGTGCACGTCTTCCAAGTCGACGCGCCAGTCGAAGTTGCCGGCCTCGATCTCGGACTGGATGGTCTTCAGGCCGTCGATGATGCTGTCGCGCTCGGCGTCGGTGAGCACGCCGACCTTCGCCAGCATGGTGGCGTGGGCGATCGAACCCATGATGTCGTGGCGGTACAGGCGCTGGTCGAAGGTGACGGAGGCGGTGAAGCGGGCGACGAAGGCGTCGACGGGTTCACTGAAGCGGCCGCCCCAGGACTGGTTGGTCTTGTCAGTGCTCATGGATTCGCTCGTTGAAGGCGTGAACGGGAAAAAGTGTGCGGATGATAACAGGGTTGCCGGCCGCCACGGGGCTCGGCGGTCGGTACAAGTGCGGGTTTATGTCGCGCTGGCGGGGGATATTCAACGATTGAACGGCAGTGTTGCGGCAACCGTCTACAGTTGGACAGAGGATCGGCATTGTTTGCTGTCGACCAGTGAATCTTTAGCCATCGTGCGAGTCAGAGCGTGGGTCGCCGTGACGGCCTGTCACCGTGATTGTCCACGTATGCCTTGTGCGAGACTCACGCAGGAATCCAGCGCAATATGAATGTCCTGATCGTTGATGACGAACCCCAAGCCCGCGAACGCCTGAGCCGCCTGCTCGGCGAACTGGAGGGCTATACCGTGCTGGAGCCCAGCGCCACCAATGGCGAAGAGGCTTTGGCGCTGATCGATAGCCACAAGCCCGACGTGGTCCTGCTCGACATCCGCATGCCCGGCATGGACGGCCTGCAGGTCGCCGCCCGCCTGTGCGAGCGCGAAGCCCCGCCGGCGCTGGTGTTCTGCACCGCCGAAGATGAGTTCACCCTCGAGGCGTTCAAGGACAGCACCCTCGGCTACGTCTTGAAGCCGGTGCAGAGCGATGCCCTGCACGATGCCCTGCGCAAGGCCGAGCGCCCCAACCGCACGCAGCTTGCGGCCCTGACCCGCCCGGCCGGAGACAGCGGCAGCGCTCCGCGCAGCCACATCAGCGCGCGGACCCGCAAGGGCATCGAGCTGATTCCCCTGGACCAGGTGATCTACTTCATCGCCGACCACAAGTACGTCACCTTGCGCCATGAACACGGCGAGGTCCTTCTGGATGAGCCGCTGAAGGCGCTGGAGGATGAATTCGGCGAGCGCTTCGTGCGCATCCACCGCAATGCCCTGGTCGCGCGCGACCGTATCGAACGCCTGCAACGCACGCCCCTCGGGCATTTCCAGCTGTTCCTCAAAGGTTTGAATGGCGATGCGCTGATCGTCAGCCGCCGGCATGTGGCCGGCGTCCGCAAAATGATGCAGCAGCTTTAGGGCGGGGATGGAGCGATCGCGGCCACGGACGGTCACTTCTTTGCTGACATGGATCTGCAAGGGACTTTGATCTAGCTGTTATCATCCGGCGAATCTATCTCGTACGGATCGTTCCATGTCCACTCGCGAAATCCGCATTGCCACCCGCAAAAGCGCCCTTGCCCTGTGGCAGGCCGAATATGTCAAAGCCCGCCTGGAACAGGCGCATCCGGGCCTGATCGTGACCCTGGTGCCGATGGTCAGTCGCGGCGACAAGCTGCTCGACTCGCCGTTGTCGAAGATCGGCGGCAAGGGCCTGTTCGTCAAGGAGCTGGAAACCGCGCTGCTCGAACAGCAGGCGGATATCGCCGTGCACTCGATGAAGGACGTGCCGATGGACTTCCCCGAGGGCCTTGGCCTGTTCTGCATCTGCGAACGTGAAGACCCGCGCGACGCCTTTGTTTCCAATACCTTCTCCAGCCTCGATGCGCTGCCGGCCGGCAGCATCGTCGGCACTTCCAGCCTGCGCCGCCAGGCCCAGTTGCTGGCCCGCCGCCCTGACCTGCAGATCCGTTTCCTGCGCGGCAACGTCAACACCCGCCTGGCCAAGCTGGACGCCGGTGAATACGACGCCATCATTCTTGCGGCTGCCGGGCTGATCCGCCTTGGTTTCGAAGACCGCATCACCGACACCATCAGCGTCGATGACAGCCTGCCGGCAGGCGGCCAGGGGGCGGTCGGTATTGAATGCCGCAGCGCCGACAGCGAAATCCATACACTCCTGGCGCCACTCCATCACGCCGACACTGCCGACCGCGTGACGGCCGAGCGGGCACTCAACAAACATCTCAACGGCGGCTGCCAGGTGCCGATCGCCTGCTACGCCGTGCTAGAAGGTGACCAACTGTGGCTGCGCGGCCTGGTGGGCGAGCCGGCTGGCGGTGCGCTGCTGAACGCGCAAGGCCGGGCCCCCCGTGGCGATGCCGAAACCCTTGGCATACAGGTCGCCGAAGCGCTGCTGGCCCAGGGCGCCGGCGACATTCTCAAAGCCGTCTATGGCGAGGCCGGTCACCCGTGACCGCCTGGCGGCTGCTGCTGACCCGGCCGGGCGAAGAGTGCGCGGCCCTGGCCGCCACCCTGGATGCCGCCGGTGTGTACGGCAGTTGCATGCCTTTGCTCGACATCCAGCCGCTGGCGGTTTCGGAGAAGCAGCGGGCGTTGGTGCGCAACCTTGATCACTACCGTGCGGTTATCGTGGTGAGCAAGCCGGCAGCCCGCCTGGGGTTGGCGCTGTGTGCCGAACACTGGTCCTCGTTGCCGCCGCTGGCCTGGTTCACCGTCGGCGCGGCGACCGCCGCGGTGCTTGAGGAGCAGGGGCTGGAGGTGCATTACCCGCAAGGCGCCGACGACAGCGAAGCGCTGCTTCGCCTGCCTCGCCTGCAGGCGGCCCTGGCCTGCGCAACGCCGCAGGTGCTGATCATGCGTGGAGAGGACGGCCGCGAACTGCTGGCCAGCCAGTTGACTGCGCAGGGTGCGCATGTCGACTATCTGCCGCTGTACCGTCGCGGGCTCCCCGACTACCCTGCCAATGCCCTGGTGCAGCGGATCGTAGCGGAACGCCTGAACGGGGTGGTGGTCAGCAGTGGACAGGGCTTCGAACACCTGCGCGCGCTTGCTGCGCAGGATTGGCCGCGACTGGCGCGGCTGCCCTTGTTCGTGCCGAGCCCGCGGGTCGCGCAGATCGCCCGACAGGCCGGTGCGCAGAATGTGGTGGATTGCCGTGGCGCCGGTGCCGCGGCTTTGCTGGCGGCGCTGCAGGAAACCCCTGCACCCGCTTCCTGAGGCGCTAAGCTGAGGCGACGCGCCTGAAAACAAAGGATGGATACGTGAGCGAAACAGCCTTGCCCAACGAAGAACAGCAAACGACGTCCGAGGCTTCGACGAATCCTGCGCCTGCGTCTTCCGGGCGTTCCGGAAACGGTCTGGCGGTCCTCGCCCTGCTGCTCGGCGCCGCAGGTGTGGCAGCCGGTGGCTGGGGGCTGTGGCAGGTGCGGCACCTGCAGCAGGTGAACCAGGACCAGGTCGAGCAGGTTCGCCAGCTCAATCAGCAAAGCGAGGCCTTGCAAGCCCGCGAGCAGCAGCTATCGGCGCAGCTCGACAGCTTGCCTCCGGCGAGCGAGCTGGAGGACCGCCGCCGCCTGGTCGCGCAACTGCAGGGCGACCAGCAACGCCTGAGCCAGCGCCTGGAAACGGTACTGGGCGCCAGCCGCAAGGACTGGCGCCTGGCCGAGGCGGAACACTTGCTGCGGCTGGCCAGCCTGCGCCTGTCCGCCTTGCAGGACATCGCCAGCGCCCGGGCGCTGGTGGAAGGCGCCGACCAGATCCTGCGCGAGCAGAGCGACCCAGGTTCCTTCGCGGCCCGCGAGCAACTGGCCCGCAGTCTTGCCGCCTTGAACAGCGTGCAACAGCCGGACCGCACCGGGCTGTTCCTCAAGCTTGCTGCGCTGCGTGAACAGGTCGTGCAACTCAATGCGCTGGCGCCGGAATTCAAGAACGATGGCGAACCCCTGTTCGGCCTGGGGGCCGGCGCCGACAGTGACAGTCGGTGGGCGCAGTGGTGGGCGCAGATCTCGCGTTACTTCCGTATCGATTTCAACGCCGATGACAACATTCGTCCGTTGCTCGCCGGGCAGGCCCTTGCCCAGGTGCGCCTGGCCCTGAGCCTGGCCCTGGAACAGGCGCAGTGGGCAGCGTTGAACGGCGAGGCCAAGGTCTACGGCCAGGCCCTGGATGAAGCGCGCAGCGTGCTGCTGGGCAGCTTCAACAAGGACAACGAACAGAGCCGGCTGATGCTGGACCAGCTCAACGCGCTGGTGAAGGAACCGGTGACCGTGGTCACGCCGGACCTGGCTGAAAGCCTGGCCGCCGTCCAGGCCTATCTCGAGCGCCGGCATCTGCCCGCCGAGGAAGCGATCCTGCGCCAGCCGGGTGAGAAAGCCGGGGAGGCGACGCCATGAAACGCGCCTACATCCTGGTGATCGTGGCGATTGTCGTCGCGACCCTGCTGGGTATCGCCGTAGCCAGGCACACGGGCTACGTGCTGATCGCCTATGAGGGTTTCCGCTATGAATCGAGCCTGTGGGCGACCCTGGCGCTGCTGGCAGCCGTGGTTCTGGTCCTGTGGTTGCTCAAGCTGCTTATCGGTCTGGTGCTGACCTCTACCGGTGTGGTCAATCCATGGTCGCGGCGCAACCGCAGCCGGCGTACCCGGCTCGCCATCGAGCAGGGCCAGCTGGACCTGGCCGAGGGGCGCTGGGCCAGCGCCCAGCGGCATCTGCATCGTGCTGCCGAGGCCGAGCGCCAACCGCTGCTGTACTACCTCGGCGCGGCCCGTGCGGCCAACGAGCTGGGGCGCACCGAAGACAGCGACAGCCTGCTGGAACGGGCGCTGGAGCGTCAGCCACAGGCGGAACTGGCGATCGCCCTGACTCATGCGCAGTTGCAGGTCGATCGCGGCGACACCGATGCCGCTCTTGAAACCCTGCAGGCCATGCACGAGCGTCACCCGCACAATGTGCAGGTCCTGAGGCAGTTGCAGCGTCTGTATCAGCAGCGTGGCGACTGGTCGGCACTGATCCGCCTGATGCCGGAACTGCGCAAGGACAAGGTGCTTTCGGCCAAGGAACTGGCGGAACTGGAGCGCCGGGCCTGGGGCAGAACCTTTCCCTGGCGGCCCAGCGCGAGGACGACGGCCAGGCCGCGCGACAGTCGCTGGAGCGCGCCTGGCAGCAACTGACCAACGCCCAGCGGCAAGAGCCGCAGTTGGTCCTGGCCTATGCCGAGCAGCTTCGTCAACTTGGCGCGGAAAACGAGGCGGAGGAAATCCTTCGCACTGCCCTCAAGCGCGATTATGAGACTCACCTGGCGCGTCTGTACGGGCTGGTGCGCGGCAGCGACCCGGCGAAGCAATTGCAGACCGCCGAAGGCTGGCTCAAGGCCCATCCGCAGGATCCCGGCCTGCTGCTGACCCTGGGGCGGCTTAGCCTGCAGAATCGCTTGTGGGGCAAGGCGCGGGATTATCTCGAAGACAGCCTGCGCCTGCAGCGCAACCCGGAAGCCTGCGCCGAACTGGCTCGCCTGCTGGCCGGCCTGGGTGAGAACGAGCGCAGCAACCAGCTGTTCCAGGAAGGACTTGGTCTGCTCGACGAACGCCTGCTCGCCCTGCCACTGCCTGACCAAGTGCGGGCTTGACAGCGATCACGGGCTGATCGCCAGGGTCAGCCCGTGAAAAAGGCTCTAGTAGAGGCTTCTTAGCAGGATTGTGGATTTTTCCTACTGATTTAGGCGAATTTTCCATTAAAAATCAGAGACTTGTCCCTTTAGTCGCTTCTTGAAACAACGAGGCGCTTTCCTCTACCGTTGCCAAATGTCTTTTCTGCCCTGGTCCTGTCATGCCTCTGGCTTGTCTGCGCTCCTTCTTTTTCCCGGCATTCCTGGCGTCCTTTCTGGTTCTGTGTGGCTCGTTCTACCTCGAGCTCGGCCTGGGGCTGGCGGCATGTCCGCTGTGCCTGGGGCAACGTTTCCTGCTGGCGACGTTCTCGCTTACCTGCCTGATGGCGATGCTGCGCGCGCCCGGGCGCATTGGCGCACGCATCTGGCTATGGGCCTGCCTGGGACAGTCGCTGGCCGGTAGCGCACTGGCGGCGCGGCATGTAAGGCTGCAAGGGCTGTTTCCATCACCCGAGATTCCGTGCGAGCAGAACCTGGCCTACCTTCTCGAACAGGGAACAGCCAGCCAATGGCTGCATGCCCTGGTGCTGGGGTCGGCCGAATGCGTGCCGATCACCTGGAGTTTCTTCAGCCTGAGCGTGCCGGAATGGAGCCTGCTGGCGTTCGTCGGGCTGGCCGTGGCGGTGCTGATTCGCTTGCTGCCGCAACGCCGGCTGAACCTGGCCGATTCCTCGGGGTCATGAAAGGGTTGGTCGTCATTTCAAACGGCCGGCGGCGATGGGTCGCAGGATCAAACACTTGTATGAAACTAGTCGACTGCGTACCTTGAAGCCAAGGGCGTGCGGGAATAATCTCCCTGCACGCATACCGAAAACACTGCTGCTCAATGCCGTTCTGCCGTTGTTCCTTTTTCATCGCGACTTGCGATATCGGGGCGCAGGGGGCACGACCCTTAAGGGATGAGACCGCCATGTTAGATAGTTGTCAGAATGCTCAGGAACGCTGGGGTGGGGTTCACAAGCTCATTGACCGCTGGCTGCAGGAGCGAAAGGAGCTGGTCACTGCGTTCCGCGAATTGCGCGATGCCAAACCGGCATTTGCCGACAAGTCACTCAATGGCCGGTTCTGCGAGATCCTCGTGGATTATGTCTCGGCCTGGCACTTTGAAATCTGGGAACAGTTGATCAGCGAAGCCAAGGCTTTCGGTGACGATAGCGGCGTGCTCAAGGCGCAAGGGATCGATGAGTTCATCCGTCTCAGCACTGAACAGGCGCTGCAGTTCAATGATCATTGCAGCAAAGGCGAATGTACCGATCCCGAGCATTTCGCCGAAGAGTTGAAGAAACTGGGCAGCAAGTTGCGTGAGCGCTTCGAACTTGAAGATGGCCTCATCGACGCGTTGCACACGGCGCACAAGGAAAACGCAGCAGCGCTTGCCTGACGCCGGGCCCTGTAACGTTGCCGACGCTCAGTCGGCAACGTCGAGCAATTCGATCTCGAATACCAGTGGCGTGTAGGGGGCGATCAGGTCGCCTGCACCATCGGCGCCATAAGCCTGCCCGGACGGGATCACCAGGCGGTATTTCGAGCCCGCCGCCATCTCCGGCAGCGCCGCCTGCCAACCCGCGATCACGCTGTCCAGGTTGAACCACTGGGGCTGGTCGTTCTGGTCGAAGACCGTGCCGTCCGGCAATTTCCCTACATAACGCACCTTTACCTTGCCGCCCGCTTTCGGCTTGGCGCCCGTGCCTTGCTGCAACAGGCTCATCAGTACGCCATCGCTCAATTCGCGCACGCCGGCACGGCCGCGTTCGTTGGCGATAAAGCGTCGCTCCGCAGCCAGTGCCTGTTCGACATGGGACTGTGCGGCCGCATCGTTGGCTTGCTGGTCATGTTGGGCGAGGATGGCATCGATACGTGCCTGGGGCAGGGCAAGTGGTTTGTTCTGGTAAGCCTGCTGCAACCCTTCGATCAGGGCCTGGAGCTGCAGCCCGGGACTTCCGCACGCAAGCGTTCGCCAAGGCTGGCGCCGAGGCTGTAGGCCAGATCATGATCCGATGCAGCGGCGGATTGTTCCGCATGGGCCGGGGGCAGCAGGAAGAATAACGACAGCAGCAAATAGCGCGGCACGGGCTGGCTCCGAAGATGAAAAAAGAAGAGTTGCAGCGGGTTTGATTATGCCTGTTCGCCGAGGCAAGTTAGTTAATTGTCTGCATTCTGTAACGCAGCAACTACACTTGCCCCCAGCGGCAGCTTCGACAACTTTGCCCAGGCATGCAACGCGGCGACTTCTTTACTGTCAACATGCCCTAGCGGCGATAGCAGCACAGGTCTAGTATGAGCCGCAATTTCGTCAGCCAGGAGGAAAGCCATGTCGGCCAACAAGAAGCCAGTCAACACGCCGTTGCACCTGCTGCAACAACTCTCGGGCAGCCTGCTCGAGCATTTGGAAGATGCCTGCTCGCAAGCGCTGGCCGATGCGGAAAAACTGCTCGCCAAGTTGGAAAAACAACGTGGCAAGGCTCAGGAGAAACTGCACAAGTCGCGCCTGAAACTTCAGGACGTTGCCGCCTCTGGTAAAGCCAAGGCGCAGGACAAGGCAAAAACCGCGGTTGGCGAACTGGAAGCACTGCTCGATTCTTTGAAAGATCGCCAGACCCAGACCCGTACTTATATTGTGCAACTGAAAAAAGATGCCCAGGAAAGCCTGAAAATTGCCCAGGGCGTCGGCAAGGTTCGTGAGGCTGCGGCCAAGGCCCTGTCCTCTCGCGTTCCGGCTAAACCTGCTGCTGCTGCCAAGGCCGCCGCGAAACCGGCCGCCAAGCCTGCTGCCGCCAAGGCGCCGGCCAAACCTGCCGCCAAGGCTGCTGCTGCCAAGGCTCCGGCCAAGCCAGCCGCGAAGGCTGTTGCTGCCAAGGCTCCGGCCAAGCCAGCCGCGAAACCAGCTGCTGCCAAGCCTGCCGCAAAAACCGCCGCTGCCAAGGCTCCAGCCAAGCCAGCCGCGAAACCAGTAGCTGCCAAGCCTGCTGCCAAAGCCGCTACCGCCAAACCCGCTGCGAAAACCGCTGCTGCCAAGGCACCCGCCAAGCCAGCCGCGAAGCCTGCTGCTGCCAAGCCAGCAGCGGCCAAACCGGCCAGCACTGCGGCTAAAGCTCCAGCCAAAGCCGCTGCCAAGCCTGCTGCTGCGAAACCCGCTGCCAAGCCAGTTGCTGCCAAACCGGCGGCCAAGCCTGCTGCTGCGAAACCAGCCGCCAAGCCTGCCGCTGCCAAGCCGGCTGCCGCAAAACCAGCCGCCAAGCCCGCCGCCAAGCCGGCCGCGACCAAGGCACCTGCCAAACCTGCAGCAGCCAAGCCAGCGGCAAAACCTGCCGCCGCCAAACCCGCTGCGGCCAAGCCCGCTACTCCGGCTGCCACTCCGGCACCAACGCCTGCTGCTTCGCCAGCGCCGGCGGCAACGCCTGCTGCTGCCACCCCAAGCACTCAGACGCCGTCTTCGGCTTCCTGAGTGGTTCCCGCCGCGACGCGCAGCACACGCAGCGCGTCGCGATCGCGGGAGGCTGCCGGCGCCAGCCGGGCCAGCCAGCTTTCCGACGGGGCTTCGGCTCCGTTCGGCCAGCCACTGCACATGTCTTGCAGGCGTTGCAGTTGCAGGCGTTCCGCATCCAGTTCAAGTGCCTTCAATCGTTCACGCAGGGCCGCCAGTTGCGCATCCTTCAGCGCGTCGGCGCGCCATTGCTGGCGCAGTGCGCGTAACGGTCGGACCACATCGGTTTGCCAAGGCCTGGCCAGTTGCCGAAGCCCTTCGACACGCTCGTCGCTGAGCGCCACACAGCGCTGTTCCAGCCAGGCGCCGCAGAGCAGCAGGCAGACATCGGCGCCCAATGCCTGCAATTCCAGGCAGGCTGTTTCCACGCCAGGACGGGCATAAAGCCCGACGGCGAAATCCCACAGGTCGGTGTGCATATTCCTGCTCGCGCCAGTTGCCAGCGAAGCTGGTAGACTCCGCCGCCATTATGATCAGACTTTCGAACCTCACTTTACAGCGTGGTCCGCAACGCCTGCTAGAAGGCGCCGAGTTGACCCTGCACGCCGGCCAGAAAGCCGGCCTGATCGGTGCCAATGGCGCCGGCAAATCCAGCCTGTTCGCCTTGCTTCGCGGCGAGCTCACCCCGGACTCGGGTGACTGCCAGCTGCCCGGCGACTGGCGCATCGCCCATATGCGCCAGGAGGTCGACACCCTCGATCGCCTGGCCGTGGACTATGTGCTCGACGGCGATATTCGCCTGCGCAAGGTCCAGGACGAGCTGGCCGCTGCCGAAGCCGCACACGATAACGCCGCGCTGGCGCGCCTGCACGTCGAACTCGACAGCGCCGACGGCTATACCGCCGACGCCCGTGCGCGCAAGTTGCTGGCCGGCCTGGGCTTCAGCAACGAACAGATGGATCGCCGTGTCGGTGACTTCTCCGGTGGCTGGCGGATGCGCCTGAACCTGGCCCAGGCACTGATGTGCCCCTCCGACCTGCTGCTGCTCGACGAACCGACCAACCACCTGGATCTCGATGCGATCCTCTGGCTTGAAGATTGGCTCAAGGGTTACCCCGGCACGCTGTTGCTGATTTCCCACGACCGGGACTTCCTCGATGCCGTGGTCGATCACGTCGCCCATGTCGAACAGTGCAAGCTGACGCTCTATCGCGGCGGTTACACGGCGTTCGAGCGAGCCCGGGCCGAGCGCCTGGCGCAGCAGCAACAGGCCTACGAGAAGCAGCAGGCCCAGCGTGCGCACATGGAAAAGTACATCGCCCGCTTCAAGGCCCAGGCCACCAAGGCCCGCCAGGCGCAGAGCCGGATCAAGGCGCTGGAACGCATGGAGGAGCTGACCGCCGCCCATGTCGATTCGCCGTTCGACTTCGTTTTCCGTGAATCGCAGAAGATCTCCAGCCCGTTGCTCGACCTGTCCGAAGCCCGCCTGGGTTACGGCGAGAAGACCGTGCTGGAAAAGGTCAAGCTGCAACTGGTACCCGGTGCCCGGATCGGCCTGCTCGGCCCCAACGGCGCGGGTAAATCGACCCTGATCAAGAACCTCTCCGGCGAGCTGCAGCCGCTGGCCGGGCGCCTGGTTCGCGGCGAGAACACCGCGGTCGGCTACTTCGCCCAGCACCAGCTCGACTCGCTGGACAGCAAGGCCAGCCCTCTCCTTCATCTGCAACGCCTGGCGCCCAGCGAGCGCGAGCAGACCCTGCGCGATTTCCTCGGTGGTTTCGACTTCCGTGGCGATCGCTGCGACGAACCGGTGGTCAATTTCTCCGGTGGTGAAAAGGCCCGCCTGGCCCTGGCGTTGATCGCCTGGGAGCGGCCGAACCTGTTGCTGCTCGACGAACCGACCAACCACCTGGACCTGGAAATGCGCCTGGCGCTGACCATGGCCCTGCAGGAATTCAGCGGCGCCGTGGTGGTGGTTTCCCACGATCGACATCTGCTCAAGAGCACCACCGACGAGTTCCTCCTGGTCGCCGATGGCAAGGTCAGCGAGTTCGAGGGCGACCTCGACGACTACGCCCGCTGGCTGGTCGACTATCGCCAGCGCAATGCGCCGGTCAGCAACAGCCCGGTCAACCCGGACAAGACCGACAAGAAGGCCCAGCGCCAGGCCGCCGCCGCCCTGCGCCAGCAACTGGCACCGCACAAGCGCCAGGCCGACAAGCTGGAAGCCGAGTTGAGCAAGCTGCACGCAGACCTCGCGAAGGTCGAGGCGAGCCTCGGTGACAGTGGCGTCTACGAGGCGGCGCGCAAGGATGAACTGCGCGACCTGCTGGCACGTCAGGCGCAACTGAAAGCCCGCGAAGCGGAACTGGAAGAAGCCTGGATGGAAGCGCTGGAAGTGCTGGAGACCATGCAGGCGGAGCTGGAGGCATTGTCCTGATGGAGTCGTTGCGGCAGATGATCCCGGTGGAATGGCTCGGGCCGTTCTGGATGGGCCTGCAGATCCTGCTGATCCTGGTGGTGGCCTTCGTTCTGCAACGCCTGGTGGCGCGCAGCCTCAAGACCTTGGGCGAACGCTACCCGCTGCCGCCGCAACTGATGATGCCGCTGCGTGGCGGCCTGCGCTGGCTGATCATGGGCAGCGCGGTGCTGTTCGTGCTGGAGCGCCTGGGTGTGTCCGCTACCGTGTTGTGGACCGCCCTGTCGGGGTTCGTCGCGGTGGCAGCGGTAGCCTTCTTCGCGATCTGGAGCGTGCTTTCCAATCTGCTCTGCGCGGTGCTGATCTTCACCGTCGGACCATTCCGCATCGGTGATGTGGTGGAACTGGTCGATACCACCGACAAGCCCGGCATCAAGGGCCGGGTCACGGCGATCAACCTGCTGTTCACCACCTTGGTGGAAATGCCGGAAACCGGCGGCGCGCTGGTACAGGTGCCGAACAGCCAGTTCTTCCAGAAATCCGTGCGCCGCTGGCGTGGTAGCGATGGGCTGCCGCTGGTGGGCGAAGACAAGTCCCTCGGCAAGTGATGGTTCCCTGAAAACTTTTGTGGTGATTTTCCTTCAGGCGGATTAGCGTTGGGCCCTTGAACCGATTTTTTGGCCGAGGTGTGAGATGTCGCTGGAAACGTGGTTGGCCTTTTTTGCCGCCTGCTGGGTAATCAGCCTGTCGCCGGGTGCCGGGGCCATCGCCTCGATGTCCTGTGGCCTGCAATACGGATTCTGGCGCGGGTACTGGAATGCCCTGGGCCTGCAACTGGGCCTGATCCTGCAGATCGCGATCATCGCTGCCGGGGTAGGCGCGGTGCTGGCGGCTTCGGCGACGGCCTTCCAGGTGATCAAGTGGTTCGGGGTGGCCTACCTGGTCTATCTCGCGGTCAAGCAATGGCGGGCGCTGCCGGCCGACTTGTCCGATGAATCCGCGGTGCGCCCGATCGGCAGGCCGCTGAGCCTTGTATTCCGCGGGTTCCTGGTGAACGTCAGCAACCCGAAGGCGCTGGTGTTCATGCTGGCGGTGCTGCCGCAGTTCATCAATCCGCATGAAGCGCTGCTGCCGCAATACATGATGATCACGGTGACCATGATCAGTGTGGATCTGCTGGTGATGGCCGGTTACACCGGGCTGGCGTCGAAAGTGCTGCGCCTGCTGCGCACGCCGAAACAGCAGCGGCGGATGAACCGCACCTTTGCCGGGTTGTTCCTCGGGGCGGCGACCTTGCTGGCCACGATTCGCCGGGCGCCGGTCTGAGGTAGTGCCGGCCCTATCGCTGGCAAGCCAGCTCCCACAAGGACCTGTGGGAGCTGGCTTGCCAGCGATTAGGCCAGGGAATTCAGCGCAGAATCTTCGCCGGCTCATCCGGCGGCAGATTGTTGCGCTGCACCGGGCGGCCTTCTCCCGGCACCTGCCCACCCAACTGCTCCGCCATCTGCCGGGCTACATCCACGCCCAGCTCCTTCGATACTTCCCGCACCACTCTTGGCCGGTTCAGGCGGACCTTGATATCCCGCGAGCCCACCAGCTTGGTGTCCTGCCCTTCGCCCATGGCAGTGAATGCCGAGGTGATTTCGTAGGTGCGTGTATTGATCAGGCTGAAGTCCGCCACCAGCGTCAGGCCCAGTACCGCCGAATAGCTGCTGGTGTGGTCGAGGGCATTGATGTCGCGCTGGAAGTCGATGTCCGAGAGCGTACCGAACAGCACGTAGTCGGCACCCTTGAAATCGCCGGCCTTGATGCGCTTGATGATGTCGTAGACATCGGTCTTGCTGCCGGTGATGTACGGCTTGCCCTGGACCAGCTGGAACATCCCTGACTTGAGGATCTCGCCCTTGATGTCGCCGCTGAACTTGCGCAGTTCGGTCTGCTCGATGTAGCTGTCGCTGCTCTCGAACTCGGCGTAGCTCGACGCGCTGCTGGCGTGGTACGGACTGGCCGATGAATTGCTCTGCGCGGCGACGATGTGGATGTACTGCTCCACACGTTCCTGGTACGCGAGGTCGGTCACCGCCACCCTGGGGGCCGCTTGCACGCCGAAGGCGCAAGCCAGGCCGAGGATTCCCATCCATGCACGCATTGCTTAGCGCTCCGTGGTCTTGCGGATTTCTTTTTCGTCCATCCATTCGGCCAGGCCGCTTTCGACATCGACCAGTTGCAGGCTGAACTTGTAGAACACGTCCTTGTAATCGCTGCTGCGCTTGACGATCGAGCTGATCGAACCTTCCAGGCGGTACTTGGCGGCGATCATGTTGCCGGTCTTGGCAACGGTGCTTTTCTTGTACAGGCCGCTCTGGTTCTGCAGCTTGAGCTGGTCGACCTGGCTGTCCATCTGGTTGTTGTCGCTGGCGAAGCGAGCGGTGCCGGACTTCATCAGCTGGGTCTTGATCGACGTGGTGATCTCGCGGGTATCGATGTACTCGCTGGTCTTGTTCTTCACGTCGTAGACCTGCACCACGGGGCGACCGTGCAGCACGCCGGACTGGGCCAGCGAGCGGGTCATGCTCTCGGCGATCATCTGCAGGTCGGTGGAACCGAACTCGTTGGTCACCAGTTCGACGGCCTTGCTGTCGCCATAGCTGATGTTCTTGCCGCCCAGTACCGGGGACGGGCTGGAGCAGCCGCTGGCCAGGGCGACGACGGCAGCGAGCAGGGAAATCTGGATGAACTTCATGGAAAACTCCTGGAAAGAATTACTGCGACTGGACTTCAAGACGGAAATCGGTGGCCTGTGGCACCGGTGCGATGGCGGGCAGTACGGTGGACTGCGAGCCATAAAGGGTCACGGTCTTCCAGCTCTCCTCATCGGCGACCGGGAAGCCATCGTTGCCCAGCCAGGCGAAGCGATAGAACAGCGTCCTGTTGCTGCCACTGGTGTTGTTCAGCGCCACCTTGACGGTAAGGAAGCCGTTCTCGCGCGCGACCCGCATCGGGCCGGTCTCGATGTTCTTCAGCTTGCCCATCACCGCGACCTTGCTGGCAGCGCTGCCGGGTGCGGGTGGCGGCGGGGTGGCGCAGCCGGCCAGGAGGGCGGCGGCGAGGGCGAGGGACAGTTTGAATCGCATGACGAATCCTTCGTTTACTTGAGGCTGGCGACGGCGGCGGCCGGCGCGGGAGGAGTGAGGACGTGGGCTGCCTGGCCGGCGGTATAGACCTGGTTGCCGACCACGCGCAGAGCGACGACCTGGTACGGATGCTCGACCTTGACCACCACCTTGCTGCCACCCAGGCCCGACGGCAGGCTCAACTGGTGCTCGCCCTGGCGCAGGCGCACGCGGGTGACCAGGGTGTCGTTGGGCAGGGTGCGCCAGGTGCGGGTGTCGGCGCCCTCGGTGATGGTCGAGGCGATGCCCATGACCAGTCCGGCCATCGGGTTGGTCTCGTTGATCTGCTTCTGCGCCACGCCACGGGTTACCGCGCGTACGGTGGTGCGCAGGATGATGCCGGGCATGTCGTCGCGCAGGGCACGACGGGACATGGCCGAAGTGCTGTTGAGCGCAGTGAGGTTCAGCGCCTTGTCGTCCAGGTTGATCTGGCTGATGCGTGCCGTGGACGCATCTTCGCGCATGATCGGAAACGACAGCGGAGTGATCACCAGGTTGCCGCTGATCATCAAGGGAAGAGGAATACGGATCGAGTCGCGTGCCGGGGCAAGGCCGCTCTGGACGACTATCAGCACGTCACTGTCCTGGTCCTTGCCCGGGGTCTTGTCGAGGTCGAGCAGCGCCTGTTCCAGCAGCGGGGTGTTGGGCAGCAATTCAGCGGCCTTGCGATAGCCCGGCGCAGCCAGGCCCCTTTCGCCAAGTGCCTCGTAGACATAGCCGGACAGGAAGTGGCTGAAGGCGCTCTGATAGCTGTTCTTGAGGCTGATGACTTCAGGTGCGTCCAGGGCCGCCACCGGATAGCCCTGAAGGTCCTTGTACTCGGTCTTGAGCCCTTCCTTTTCGGCCTCTTCCTCGCGCTTGAGGTATTCCTTGTCGCGAAGTTCGGCGATCACTGCCTCGCGCTCATGGGTTTTCTTGATCGCCGTGCGGGCACCATCGAAATCGTTCTGTGCCAGCAGGTTGAGGGCCATCTGCGTGGTCAGCATGACTTTTTCGTAGTCGTAGCCTTCGTAGCGGCGGACCTTGTCGTTGATCAGGTAGCTACCGAACTGGCTCAGGTACTTGTCGGTGTCGAGCCTGACCGATTCTTCCCATTTGAATACCATGCCGTCGGCTTCGCGCCAGGCGTTCTGGCTGCCTGCCAGGTCGCCCTTGGAACGCAGCAGTTCGCCCTTCTCGAACCAATAGAGCAGGTCCTTGTCCTCGCCCGTGTTGTTTTTCTCCAGCACGGCGAGAGCGGCATCGACATTGCCGGTGCTCAGATGCTGGTTGGTTTCCTTGAGTTCGTTGTCGTAGCTGCGGAACATCGCGCAGCCGGTCAGCTGGGTAGCCACGAAGAGCGTGGCGAGCGTGAGTACGCGGGATTTCATTACTTCTTCCCTGAGAGTTGGCGAATTTTCCCGGCTATATAGGTCCGGAAATTCTTATAAGTATTTTTGAAATTTCGAATGGATATAGGGGGTGGCGTGACGCATTAGGCCCCTTTTCCCTTGGGGTGGGAGGAGCCGTTTGTTACCACCGGTAAGTGCCATTACGCGTGCCATTATCCCTGAGCCGCCCGACGAGCGGTAATTTTCCGGGGAAGAAAGTGGCAACTGATGAAATTGTTGCGAATTTTTACGATTCGCCTTGAGCCTGCCAGGGCGGCGGTGAACAATATTCGCCTCATCGCTGACGTCCGAGATTGGCTCATGATTTCCCGCTCCCGCTTGATCGCCTGGCTGCTCTGGCCAGTGCTGGCCCTGGGCAGTGCCGTGGCACTCGCCGAACCTGTCGAGGGGGCGGCGAAAGCCCTGCATTTGCTGGATTACATCGGTGCCGACTATCCGCCGACGGTCAAGGCCGGCGCGGTGCTCGACGAGTCCGAGTACCGCGAGCAACTGGAGTTCGTCGGCACGCTGCAAGGGCTGCTGGCCGACCTGCCGGATCGCCCGCAACGCAAGGCGCTGGAGGACGGGGTAGCTGCCCTGCGCCAGGCGATCAGCGAACGTCAGGACGGCCCGGTAGTAGCCCGTCAGGCCCGACAGCTGGGCGCCGACCTGGCTTTGGCCTACGAGGTCGCCCTGGCTCCCTTGATCACGCCCGATCCAACCCGCGGTGCGCCGCTGTATGCTCAGCATTGCTCGGTCTGCCATGGCGACACGGGCGCCGGTGACGGCCCGGCAGGTGTCGGCCTGGAGCCGGCCCCGGCGAACCTGCGTGATCCCGGCCGTCTGGACCACCTGAGCCTCTACGCTATCTACAGCACCCTCGGCCTGGGCATCGAAGGCACCGACATGCCGTCCTTTGCCGACCAGCTTGATGAGCGCCAGCGCTGGGATCTGGCGACCTACATCGCCAGCTTTACCGCCGATCCGGCCAAGGCTGCCAGTGACAAGCCGTTCAGCCTCGGCGATCTGGCGCGCCAGACCCCGGCGGAAGTCCAGGCGGCCCAGGGTGCCGACGCGGTAGCGGCGTTCCGCGCCCAGCGCGCCCAGCCGCCGCAGGTCAAGCGCGGCCCGGGGCAACTGCTCGACTACACCGCCAACACCCTCGACCAGAGCCTTGCGGCTTACCGCAGTGGTGACCATGAGCAGGCCTACGACCTTTCCGTCGCGGCCTACCTGGAAGGTTTCGAGCTGGTGGAAAGCTCGCTGGACAACGTCGATAGCAACCTGCGCAAGACCACCGAAAAGGCCTTGATGGCTTACCGCCAGTCGCTGCAGGACGGCCTGCCGCTGGACCAGGTGATGGCCAGGCTGGATGTCGCCAAGGCCAGTCTGAAGGAATGTGCCGGCCTGCTGGGGGGCGATGGCCTGAGCTGGTCGCTGAGCTTCGTTTCCGGTTTGCTGATCCTGCTGCGCGAGGGCCTGGAAGCGATCCTGGTGCTGGCGGCGATCCTCGCGTTCCTGCGCAACACCGGCCAGCAGGCGGCGGTGCGCAGCGTCAACATCGGCTGGGGCCTGGCCCTGGTTGCCGGCTTTGCCACCTGGGCGGTGGCAGCCTATGTGATCGATGTCGGCGGTGCCCAGCGCGAGTTGCTGGAAGGCAGTACGGCCTTGTTCGCCAGCGTCATGGTGCTTTGGCTCGGGGTGTGGATGCATGACCGGCGCCACGCTGCCGCCTGGCAGGACTACATCAAGAGCAGCCTGGTCGGCGGCGGCGGTCGCTTCGGCTTTGCCGTATTGGCGTTCTTCTCGGTGTATCGCGAGCTGTTCGAAGTGATCCTGTTCTACGAAACCCTGTGGTTGCAGGCGGGCCCCGGCGGACATCAGGCGGTGCTGGCCGGTGGTGCGACGGCGCTGGTGCTGCTGGTCGGTCTGGCCTGGGTGATCCTGCGTGGTTCGGCCCGGCTGCCGCTGGCGTTGTTCTTCAGCATCAACGCGGCACTGCTTTGCGCGCTGTCGGTCGTGTTCGCCGGCCACGGGGTCAAGGCCTTGCAGGAAGCCGGGGTGTTCGGCACCCATCCAGTGGCGTTCTTCGACTTCGAATGGCTGGGGATTCATGCCGATCTGTATTCGCTGTCTGCCCAGTGCGTCGCGCTGCTGGCGGTGATCGTCCTGTACGGGCGCAGCTGGCTGGCTTCGCGGCGCGTGGCGGCGTCGTGATTTGAAGCGGGGCGGGCGAGCAGCCATACTGCCCGCCCGTTTCAAGTTGTGGATAACTCTGTCATGCGTGTCTGGATCGACGCCGATGCCTGCCCGAAGCTGGCCAGGGACCAGGTCGTCAAGTTCGCGCTAAAGCGCCAGTTCGAGGTGGTGATGGTGGCCGGCGGGCCCCAGGCCAAGCCGCCGTTCGCCCTTGTCAGGCTGATCGTCGTGCCCAGCGGGCCGGATGCCGCCGATGACTATCTGGTGGAGCATGCCGTGCCGGGCGAACTGGTGATCTGCAGCGACGTACCGCTGGCCGACCGGCTGGTGAAGAAAGGCGTGGCAGCGCTGGACCCGCGCGGCCGCGAGTTCGACGAGCGGAACATGGGCGAGCGGTTGGCGGTGCGCAACCTGTTCACCGACCTGCGCGAGCAGGGGCAGGTTGGCGGCGGGCAGGCGCCCTACGGGGAGAAGGAGAAGCAGGCGTTTGCCAATTCGCTGGACCGGATCCTGACCCGGCTGGCGAGGCAGTTTCCTGGCTGATGGGGTGCTCTTTGAGAGCCTCATCGCTGGCAAGCCAGCTCCCACAGGTCCTGTGGGAGCTGGCTTGCCAGCGATGAGGCCCCGGAGGCCTACTCGCCTTCGTGGGTCAGTTCGAGCACCCGGTCCACCAGCTTGTTGATGCCGCTTGCCGCGTCGCTGATCGACTGCGCCAGCATGTAGGCCGGGGTGCTGACCAGCTTGCGCTGGGTGTCTTCGACGATGTCATGGACATCGCATTCTTCATGGGTGCCGCCCATCTTGACGATGGCCGCGCTGGTATCGGCGTCGTTGCCGATGGTGCAGACCACGCCAGGCCCATAGATCTTCGCCGCCAGTGCCGGCGAGATGCAGATCAGGCCCACCGGTTTGCCCGCCTCGGCGAAGGCTTCGGCCAGGGCCAGTACATCCGGGTGAACGCTGCAGCCGGGGCCATCGACCGCGAAGCTGGACAGGTTTTTCGCCGCGCCGAACCCGCCGGGCACGATCAGCGCGTCGAAGTCGTTGACGTCCGCCTCGCCCAGGTCCTTGATCTCGCCGCGGGCAATGCGCGCCGACTCGACCAGCACATTGCGCGTTTCGGGCATTTCTTCGCCAGTCAGGTGGTTGATCACATGCCTCTGCGCGATGTTCGGCGCGAAGCACTGTACCTGGGCACCACGCTGGTCGAGACGCAGCAGGGTGATCACGCTTTCGTGGATCTCCGCGCCGTCGTAGACGCCGCAGCCCGACAGAATCACAGCAACTTTTTTGGTCATGCTTTCTACTCCCGTTTCAAGGCGCTAAATGTCGTCTAATTTGGCAGTTGTCGCCATAGGGATAAGTGGATCGTAGGCCTAATCTTGATCCATCGCCTGAAAATGGACCCGCCATGGACTTCATCCTGCTCGCCGTGCCGTTTTTCTTCGTGTTGATAGCGGTCGAGCTGCTCGCCGATCGCTGGCGCGGCATGCGCAACTATCGTCTGGCCGATACCGTCAACAGCCTGAGCGCGGGGGTACTGTCCACCACCTTCGGCTTGCTGACCAAGGGCGTCGGCCTGGTGACCTACGCCATTGCGGTAGAACACCTGGCCCTTTTCGAATTGCCGTCCGAGGCCTGGTGGGTATGGGTGATCGCCTTCGTTGCCTATGACTTCTGCTATTACTGGCTGCACCGCTTCGGGCATGAGTGCAACATCCTGTGGGCAGCGCACTCGGTGCATCACCAGAGCGAGGAGTACAACCTTTCCACGGCGCTGCGCCAAACCAGCACGGGCTTCCTGTTGTCGTGGGTGTTCTATCTGCCACTGGCGGTGCTCGGTGTGCCGCTGCTGGTGTTCATCAGCGTCGGCGCGTTGAACCTGCTGTACCAGTTCTGGGTACATACACGGCACATCCCCAGGCTCGGCTGGTACGAGTGGATCTTCGTCACGCCCTCCAACCATCGCGTCCACCATGCACAGAATCCTTTGTACTTGGATCGCAACTACGGTGGTGTGTTCATTCTCTGGGACCGCCTGTTTGGCACCTTTCAGTCCGAGGATGATGCAGAACCGGTGATCTTCGGCGTGACCACGCCGCTGGCGAGCTGGAATCCGCTGTGGGCCAACCTGCAGTTCTACGCGCAGTTGTGGAACGATGCGCGCCGCGCCTCGCGCTGGCAGGACAAGCTGCGCATCTGGTTCATGCCCACCGGCTGGCGACCGGCGGATGTGGCGCAACGTTATCCACAGGCCGGGCAGGACCTGGCGAATTTCAAGAAGTTCGAGGTGCCCCTGGCCTGGTCGCGACAGCTCTATGTAGTGCTGCAGTTCGTTATCTACGTGGCGCTGGGCAGCTATCTGATGAACGCGGGCCCGCATCTGTCGCTGCCAGCATTGTGGCTGGGCGCGCTGGTGATCGGGTTCGGGTTGTTCGTGCTGGGGACGGCACTGGAGAACCGTCCCTGGGCGCTGAAGCTGGAAATGCTGCGCCTGGCGCTGACCCTGCCGGCCTACGCGCTGGCCGGGTGGGCCGGTTTAGCGCCGGTCACTGTCCTGGGATGGGTCATTCTGCTCGCCTACGAGCTGCTCAGCCTGCTGGGCCTGCGCTTGCTGTTTGGCGATGCGCGCAGCCTTGAAGCGTCGGCGCAACCACAGCAGGCCGCCCAGCACCAGCAGACCGCCAAGCACCCATAGCTCGTACTTTTTCACATTGCCCAGCAGCCCTTCGAGGATCGCGCCGAAGTGGTAGGCGGCCGCGCCAAGGGCCAGGGCCCAGATGGCCGCGCCGATGCCATTGAGCAGCAGGTAGCGGCGCGGTGGATAACCGGACAGGCCGATGGCCACCGGCATTACTGTGCGCAGGCCGTAGACGAAGCGGAAACTCAGCACCCAGATGTCGGGATGGCGGCGCACATGCTCCAGTGCACGGTCGCCCATCATTTGCCAGCGTGGTTTGCGCGCCAGCAGTTTGCGTCCATGGCGACGCCCCATGAAGTACCAGAGCTGGTCGCCGGCGTAGCTGCCGAAGAAGGCCACCAGCACCACCAGGTTGATATCCATGTATCCGCGGAACGCCAGGAATCCGGCCAGCACCAGGATGGTCTCGCCTTCAAAGAACGTACCTAGAAAAAGGGCAAAGTAGCCAAAATCTTGCAGGAATTGTTGGAGCATTTTCTGGATGCTGGCGAAATGAACGCGCAGCCTACCCCTTCATGGCCTTCGGGGAAAGTGTCCAAATGTGTCTCGACGTGAACAATTCCTACAAGGGACAATGACTGCGTCTGTAGGTCGCAGGGTTGTCCCCGCCTGTCACACAAGCGTCATAATGGCCGCTTATAACTGTCGCGCCCGCCTGTCCATGCGGGCTCAGGAGTCTGCCGTGAGCTTTACCCCTGCCAATCGCCTGTTTCCCGCTACCCGCCTGCGTCGCAATCGCCGCGACGATTTTTCCCGTCGCCTGGTTCGTGAGAATGTTCTGACAGTCGATGACCTGATCCTGCCGGTCTTCGTTCTCGATGGTGAGAACCGTCGCGAGGAAGTCGCGTCCATGCCGGGCGTCGAGCGCCTGAGCATCGACCTGCTGCTGGAAGCGGCGGCCGAGTGGGTCGAACTGGGCATTCCGGCCCTGGCCCTGTTCCCGGTAACCCCGGCCGAGAAGAAGTCCCTTGATGGTGCCGAAGCCTGGAACCCCGAGGGCATTGCCCAGCGCGCTACCCGTGCGCTGCGCGCGCGTTTCCCGGAGCTGGGGGTGATCACCGACGTCGCTCTCGACCCGTTCACCACCCACGGCCAGGACGGCATCCTCGATGAAGAGGGTTACGTCCAGAACGACATCACCGTCGATGCCCTGGTCCGCCAGGCGCTGTCCCATGCCGACGCCGGCGCCCAGGTGGTCGCGCCGTCGGACATGATGGACGGTCGCATCCAGGCGATCCGCGAGGCCCTGGAAGTGGCCGGCCATGTCAACGTGCGCATCATGGCCTACTCGGCCAAGTACGCCAGCGCCTATTATGGTCCGTTCCGCGATGCGGTCGGTTCGGCGCTCAATCTGGGCAAGGCCAACAAGGCCTCCTACCAGATGGACCCGGCCAATACCAACGAGGCGCTGCATGAAGTGGCGGCCGACCTCAGCGAAGGCGCCGATATGGTCATGGTCAAGCCAGGCATGCCGTATCTGGATATCCTTCAGCGGGTCAAGGACGAGTTCAAGGTGCCGACCTTCGTTTACCAGGTCAGCGGCGAATACGCGATGCACATGGCGGCGATCCAGAATGGCTGGCTCTCCGAGGGCGTCATTCTCGAGTCGCTCACCGCCTTCAAGCGCGCGGGTGCCGACGGCATTCTCACGTATTTCGCTGTGCGCGCCGCACAATTGATGAGAGGGCAGTAACGCCCTTCAGGAACGCAATATGAATAACGAAGCACTGATCGAAGCTGCGGTTAAGGACATCAAGGACGTGAAGGAAGGGCCGGTCATTCCCGAGCCGATGCTGGAAACCCCGCCCGAGCCCGCTGCGGTTCCGGTCGTCTCCGCGGAAACGGCGGCCGCTGCGCCGGCGCCGGCCGTGGCGATCCCGGGCCTGGACGACAGCAGTCTTTATATCCATCGCGAGCTGTCGCAGTTGCAGTTCAACATCCGTGTGCTGGAGCAGGCGCTGGATGAGTCCTACCCCTTGCTGGAGCGGCTGAAATTCCTGCTGATCTTCTCCAGCAACCTGGACGAGTTCTTCGAAATTCGTGTTGCGGGCCTGAAGAAACAGATCACCTTCGCCCGCGAACAGGCCGGCGCCGACGGCCTGCAGCCGCACCAGGCGCTGGCGCGAATCAGCGACCTGGTGCACAGCGAAGTTCAGCGCCAGTACGCCATCCTCAACGATGTGTTGCTGCCGGAACTGGAAAAGCACCAGATCCGCTTTATCCGCCGCCGGCACTGGACCGCCAAGCTGAAGACCTGGGTGCGCCGCTTCTTCCGCGACGAGATTGCGCCGATCATCACGCCGATCGGCCTGGATCCGACCCACCCGTTCCCGCTGCTGGTGAACAAGAGCCTGAACTTCATCGTCGAGCTGGAAGGTGTCGATGCCTTCGGCCGCGATTCCGGCCTGGCGATCATCCCGGCGCCGCGCCTGCTGCCACGGATCATCCGCGTGCCCGAGGAAGTCGGCGGCCCTGGCGACAACTATGTATTCCTCTCGTCGATGATCCATGCGCACGCCGACGACCTGTTCCAGGGCATGAAGGTCAAGGGCTGCTACCAGTTCCGCCTGACCCGCAACGCCGACCTGGCACTGGACTCCGAAGACGTGGAAGACCTGGCCCGCGCACTGCGCGGCGAGCTGTTCTCCCGTCGCTATGGTGATGCGGTGCGCCTGGAAGTCGCCGACACCTGCCCGAAACACCTGTCCGACTATCTGCTCAAGCAGTTCAGCCTGAGCGAGAGCGAGCTGTACCAGGTGAACGGTCCGGTAAACCTGACCCGCCTGTTCAGCATTACCGGCCTGGACAGCCACCCGGAGCTGCAATACACCCCGTTCACGCCGGCGATTCCCAAGCTGCTGCAGAACAGCGAGAACATCTTCAGCGTGGTGGGCAAGCAGGACATCCTGCTGATGCACCCGTTCGAATCGTTCACACCGGTGGTGGACATGCTGCGCCAGGCCGCCAAGGACCCCCACGTTCTTGCCGTGCGCCAGACCCTGTACCGCAGCGGTGCCAACTCGGAAATCGTCGATGCCCTGGTGGACGCCGCGCGCAACGGCAAGGAAGTCACCGCGGTCATCGAACTGCGCGCGCGCTTCGACGAAGAGTCCAACCTGCAGATGGCCAGCCGTCTGCAGGCCGCTGGTGCCGTGGTGATCTATGGCGTGGTCGGCTTCAAGACCCACGCCAAGATGATGCTGATCCTGCGTCGCGAAGCCGGTGAGATCGTCCGCTACGCCCACCTGGGCACCGGCAACTACCACGCCGGCAATGCGCGCCTGTACACCGACTACAGCCTGCTGACCTCCGACGACGCCCTGTGCGAAGACGTCGGCAAGCTGTTCAGCCAGTTGATCGGCATGGGCAAGACCCTGCGCATGAAGAAGCTGCTGCACGCGCCTTTCACCCTGAAGAAAGGCATGCTCGACATGATCGCCCGGGAGACCCAGTTCGCCTTGGACGGCAAGCCGGCGCACATCATCGCCAAGTTCAACTCGCTGACCGATCCGAAGATCATCCGCGCGTTGTACAAGGCCAGCCAGTCCGGGGTGCGCATCGACCTGGTGGTGCGTGGCATGTGCTGCTTGCGTCCGGGTATCGCCGGGGTTTCGCACAACATCCATGTGCGCTCGATTATCGGCCGCTTCCTCGAGCACACGCGGGTGTTCTACTTCCTCAATGGTGGCGACGAGCAGATTTTCCTGTCGAGTGCCGACTGGATGGAGCGCAACCTCGACAAGCGCGTCGAGACCTGCTTCCCGGTGGAAGGCAAGAAATTGCTGCTGCGTGTGAAGAAGGAGCTGGAAGGGTACCTGACCGACAACACCCACGCCTGGATCCTGCAACCGGACGGGCGCTACGTACGCAGCTCGCCGACCGGCAACCAGAACCCGCGCAGTGCCCAGGCGACCCTGCTGGAGCGCCTGAGCAACCCGGTCCTCAGCGTACGCTGAGGACGAAGCCTACCCGGGTCAGCCACTCGGCTTCCTGCTCGAAGTCGGCCCGGGTCAGCTGGTTCTCCTGCAGCCAGCCATCGGGGAAGGCCACGTCCAGGCTGTTTTCGTTGGCTTGCAACTGCACCTTCGGCATTTGCTGGTTGCCGCGGATGTGGTGGAACAGGATGGCGAAGCGCAGCAGCACGCACAGGCGGATCAGCTTGGTGCCTTCGTCGCCGAACTCGGCGAACTTGTCCCTGGGGATGTTGCGGCGATGGCCACGTACCAGCAGGGCCAGCATTTGCTGGTCTTCGCGGGAGAATCCGGCCAGGTCGGAGTGTTCGATCAGGTAGGCGCCGTGCTTGTGATAGTGATAGTGGGCGATGTCCAGCCCCACTTCGTGCACCTTGGCTGCCCAGCCCAGCAGTTCGCGCCAGATTCCTTCTTCAAGATCCCATGCCTTGGCCACCTGGTCGAAGGCATGCAACGCCTTGCGCTCGACCCGAGCGGCCTGGCCCTGGTCGACGTGGTAGCGCTCCATCAGCGAGGTGAGGGTGCGCTCGCGCACGTCCTCGTGGTGATGGCGGCCGAGCAGGTCGTATAGCACGCCTTCGCGCAGGGCGCCGTCGCAATGGTCCATGCGTTGCAGTTCGAGGGCGTCGAAGATGGCCTCGAGGATCGCCAGGCCCGCCGGGAAGATCGCCCGGCGATCGGGCTTGACCCCGTCGAAGTCGATTTTGTCGGTCTCGCCCAGTTTGAACAGCTTGCGCTTGAGCCAGGCCAGGCCTTCGGCGTTGACTTCGCCACTGCCCAGGCCAGCCGCCTTGATCGCCGAGCCGATGGCGCGGATGGTACCGGAGGAACCGATGGCTTCGTCCCAGCCCAGGCGGTGCAGTGCGCCTTCGATGCTCATCAGTTCCAGGCGTGCTGCGGTGTAGGCCTGGGCGTAGCGCGCCGGGGTGATCTTGCCGTCGCGGAAATAACGCTGGGTGAAGCTGACGCAGCCCATCTGCAGACTTTCGCGCAGCAGCGGCTCGAAACGCTGGCCAATGATGAATTCGGTACTGCCGCCGCCGATATCGGCGACCAGGCGCTTGCCCGGCGTATCGGCGAGGGTATGGGAAACGCCCAGGTAAATGAGGCGGGCTTCCTCGCGACCGGAAATCACTTCCACCGGGTGGCCGAGGATTTCTTCGGCGCGGCGGATGAATTCGCCGCGGTTGCGCGCTTCGCGCAGGGCGTTGGTGCCGACGATGCGCACCGAGCCCTGCGGCATGCCGTTGATCAGTTGGGAAAAGCGCTTCAGGCAGTCGAGGCCGCGCTGCATGGACTCTTCGCTGAGATGGCGTTCTTCATTGATACCGGCCGCCAGTTGGACCTTCTCGCCATTGCGCTCCAGGATGCGGATCTCGCTGTGATGGGCCTTGGCTACAACCATGTGGAAACTGTTGGAGCCCAGGTCGATGGCGGCGATCAGGGAAAGGTTCTTGGCGGAGGAGTGGGGCATGGTAATGGCTTCTCGGTCGTTAACCCGGCAATCCTGCCACGATAGACGTCATACGCCAACGCGCGGCACTCCGGGGCTTGATATGGCGCAGTTTCGCGTAGGAATTGTGTCTTTTGTGTGACAGTCCATTCGGCAAATCATCAACTATCATAGTTAGACTCAATCGATTGCGACTTCCTGTCGGCTGGCAGGGCGGCTATGATGAGCGACGTTTTTTTGCTTCCGAACTTGGAGATTTCCATGAGCGCACTTATCAAACACGTCACCGACGCCTCTTTCGAGGCCGACGTGCTGCAGGCCGAAGGCCCTGTACTGGTGGACTACTGGGCTGAATGGTGCGGTCCTTGCAAAATGATCGCTCCTGTTCTGGACGAAGTCGCTGAAACCTACGCGGGCAGGCTGACCATCGCCAAGCTGAACATCGACCAAAACGACCAGACCCCGGCCAAGCACGGCGTTCGTGGTATCCCGACCCTGATGCTGTTCAAGAACGGCAACGTCGAGGCTACCAAGGTCGGCGCGCTGTCGAAGTCGCAGCTGCAAGCCTTCCTCGACGCTCATCTCTGAGCCTCGAAAAAGCCCCGCATTCGTCGGGGCTTTTCTCTTTCTGGTGACTAGACGCCAGAAAAAGCAGGTGTTACATTCGGCCTCGCACTGATTCTCCAGTGCCCCCTGCACGCCCGTCGCCGCATTCCAATTCGAATTCAGTACGCGATCATTCGCCTCCCGCGGCGCGGCTTCATTAAGCCAGATGCTTAATCTCTCCTTTCTTACATGATTACTCCATTCCCCTTATGAACCTGACTGAACTCAAGCAAAAGCCGATTACCGATCTGCTCGAAATGGCCGAACAGATGGGCATAGAAAATATGGCCCGTTCGCGCAAGCAGGATGTGATTTTCTCCCTGCTGAAAAAGCACGCGAAAAGCGGCGAGGAAATCTCCGGTGACGGCGTGCTGGAGATTCTCCAGGACGGTTTCGGCTTCCTGCGTTCGGCGGACTCCTCCTACCTGGCCGGCCCTGACGACATCTATGTCTCGCCCAGCCAGATCCGTCGTTTCAACCTGCGCACCGGCGACACCATCGTCGGCAAGATCCGGCCGCCTAAAGAGGGCGAGCGTTACTTCGCACTGCTGAAGGTCGACACCATCAACTTCGACCGTCCGGAAAACGCGAAGAACAAGATCCTGTTCGAAAACCTGACGCCGCTGTTCCCCAACGAGCGCCTGAAGATGGAAGCCGGCAACGGTTCCACCGAAGACCTCACCGGCCGCGTGATCGACCTCTGCGCCCCGATCGGCAAGGGCCAGCGCGGCCTGATCGTCGCCCCGCCGAAAGCGGGCAAGACCATCATGCTGCAGAACATCGCGGCGAACATCACCCGCAACAACCCGAGTGCCACCTGATCGTCCTGCTGATCGACGAGCGCCCGGAAGAAGTGACCGAGATGCAGCGCACCGTGCGCGGCGAAGTGGTCGCCTCGACCTTCGACGAGCCGCCGACCCGTCACGTGCAAGTGGCCGAGATGGTTATCGAGAAGGCCAAGCGCCTGGTCGAGCACAAGAAGGACGTGGTCATCCTGCTCGACTCCATCACCCGCCTGGCCCGCGCCTACAACACCGTGATCCCGAGCTCCGGCAAGGTCCTGACCGGTGGTGTCGACGCCCACGCCCTGGAGAAGCCGAAGCGCTTCTTCGGTGCCGCGCGTAATATCGAGGAAGGCGGCTCGCTGACCATCATCGCCACAGCGCTGGTCGAAACCGGCTCGAAGATGGACGAAGTGATCTACGAGGAGTTCAAGGGTACCGGCAACATGGAACTGCCCCTGGACCGCCGCATCGCCGAGAAGCGTGTGTTCCCGGCCATCAACATCAACCGTTCGGGTACCCGCCGCGAAGAGCTGCTGACCGCCGACGACGAACTGCAGCGCATGTGGATCCTGCGCAAGCTGCTGCACCCGATGGACGAGATCGCCGCCATCGAGTTCCTGGTCGACAAGCTCAAGCAGACCAAGACCAACGACGAGTTCTTCCTGTCGATGAAGCGCAAGTAAGCACTCGCTGTATGCAAGAGCCGGGGAAACCCGGCTTTTTGCTATCTGTCATAAACGCTATTCTGACCGGCCCGGATCGACGTTACACTGCCCACCCCGACCGATACGGCCAATACGAGGCTCACGCATGCAGTATCGCGATTTGCGCGACTTTATCCGTGGCCTGGAGCAGCGCTCTGAACTCAAGCGCATCCAGGTCCCCATTTCGCCGGTCCTGGAAATGACTGAAGTCTGCGACCGCACGCTGCGGGCCAAGGGGCCGGCACTGTTGTTCGAGCGTCCCACCGGTTACGACATTCCCGTGCTGGGCAACCTGTTCGGTACTCCGGAGCGGGTGGCCATGGGCATGGGTGCCGAGTCGGTCAGCGAATTGCGCGAGATCGGCAAGCTGCTGGCTTTCCTCAAGGAGCCAGAGCCACCGAAGGGCCTGAAGGACGCCTGGTCGAAACTGCCGATCTTCAAGAAGGTCGTGTCCATGGCGCCGAAGGTGGTAAAGGATGCGCCCTGCCACGAAGTGGTCATCGAAGGCGACGACGTCGACCTGGGCATGCTGCCGATCCAGCATTGCTGGCCCGGCGACGTAGCGCCGCTGATCACCTGGGGCCTGACCGTCACCCGCGGGCCGAACAAGGAGCGCCAGAACCTCGGCATCTACCGCCAGCAGGTGATTGGCCGCAACAAGGTGATCATGCGCTGGCTGAGCCACCGTGGCGGCGCCCTCGACTACCGCGAATGGTGCGAGAAGAACCCCGGCAAGCCGTTCCCGGTGGCAGTGGCCCTGGGTGCCGACCCGGCGACCATCCTCGGTGCCGTCACCCCGGTACCCGACACCCTTTCCGAATACGCCTTCGCCGGCCTGCTGCGCGGCAACCGTACCGAGCTGGTGAAATGCCGCGGCAGCGACCTGCAGGTTCCGGCCACTGCCGAGATCATCCTCGAAGGCGTGATCCATCCGGGCGAAACCGCGCCGGAAGGCCCGTATGGCGACCACACCGGCTATTACAACGAAGTCGACAGCTTCCCGGTGTTCACCATCGAGCGCATCACCCACCGTACCAAGCCGATCTACCACAGCACCTACACCGGCCGGCCACCGGATGAGCCGGCGATCCTCGGCGTGGCGCTGAACGAGGTGTTCGTGCCGATCCTGCAGAAGCAGTTCCCCGAAATCACCGACTTCTACCTGCCGCCGGAAGGCTGCTCGTACCGCATGGCGGTGGTGACCATGAAGAAGCAGTACCCGGGCCACGCCAAGCGCGTAATGCTGGGGGTGTGGTCGTTCCTGCGACAGTTCATGTACACCAAGTTCGTTATCGTCACCGACGACGATGTCAATGCGCGGGACTGGAACGACGTGATCTGGGCCATCACCACGCGCATGGACCCCAAGCGCGATACGGTGATGATCGACAACACCCCGATCGACTACCTGGACTTCGCCTCGCCGGTCTCGGGCCTCGGCTCGAAGATGGGCCTGGATGCCACCAACAAGTGGCCGGGTGAAACCAGCCGCGAATGGGGCCGGGTCATCGTCAAGGACGAAGCCGTGACCAAGCGGATCGATGAATTGTGGAACCAGTTGGGAATAGATTGATGCAGGTGACCTTGCAGCCGTCCGGGGCGGTGATGACCGTCACCCCCGGCGAGAGGATTCTGGAAGCGGCGCAGCGCCTGGGTTACGACTGCCCGCAGAGCTGTCGCAATGGCAACTGCCATGTTTGCGCTGCCTTGCTGGTAGAAGGGCGCGTGCGCCAGAACGGCGAGGTGCGCGATCACGGTGAGCTGTTCACCTGCATCGCCGAGCCGCTGGAAGACTGCGTGCTGCTCTGGGATGGCGTGCTCGCCCTCGGTGAGCTGCCGGTGCGCGAGCTGGCCTGCCAGCTCAGTGAATGTGCGCCAGTTGGCGGCGACGTCTATCGCGTCCGTCTGCGCGCGCCGGCCGGCAAGCCGCCGCGCTACCACGCCGGGCAGTACCTGATGATCGAGCGCGACGGCGGGGACAAGGCGGCCTTTTCCCTGGCTTCGGCGCCGCACAGCGGCCGCGATCTCGAATTGCATGTACTGGCCCGCGAGAAAAGCGCGGTAGACCTGGTCGCCCAGTTGCAGCGCAACGGCATGGCCCGGATCGAGATGCCCTTCGGCGATACCCACCTGGCCGAACTGCCCGATGGTCCGCTGGTGCTGATCGCCGCCGGCACCGGCATGGCGCAGATGCACAGCCTGATCGAGCACTGTCGGGTGCAGGGGTTCGCGCATCCGGTGCATCTGTATTGGGGCGTGCGCCGGCCCGAGGACTTCTACGAGATCGAGGCGTGGGCGCAGTGGCAGCAACTGCCCAACCTGTTCCTGCACCAGGTGGTCAGCGATCAGTGCGGCTGGACGGGGCGCTGCGGCCTGTTGCACGAGGCGGTCTGCGAGGATATCGACGATCTGTCGCTGGTCCATGTCTATGCCAGTGGTTCGCCGAACATGGTCTATGCGACCCTCGACGCCCTGGTCGAAGCCGGCATGGACGCGCACCAGATGCGTGCCGATGTATTTGCTTATGCCCCACGGGGGTAACTTCGGTAATAAGGCGCGTTGCAATGGCGCGCCTGAGGTAAATAACCAACTGCGCAAGTAAAGCTTATAAGGGCTGGCATTTATTCATTGTTGCGCGCAACGTGAAAAAGTATCGCTACACTTGCAAAAGTACAGTCGAATATTCCGAAATGCCCGAATTCACGGGCTCTGAGCGCAACGGGGCTTGTTAACGCACCGCTATCTGCCGTACGGTAAGTGTTCAACGAGAGTGTTGGCTTTATAGTGAGGTACTTCGGTATTTCACGAGGATCTTTGGCGGCGGCTATGTCGGTACTTGAACCTGCACCTTTCCCCAGGCGTATCCCCCGGTGCTGGATTTCGGACAGCAATTGTCCCGGGAACAACTTCTTGAATCGGTCGAAAAGACCATGGCCCTGCATCATGGCGGGCCGGTCTGGCTGTTCGCCTACGGTTCGTTGATCTGGCGTCCGGAATGCCAATCGACCGAGCGGCGCCGTGGGCGCGTGCATGGCTATCACCGCGGGCTGTACCTGTGGTCCCACGAGCATCGCGGCACACCGGAGTGCCCGGGGCTGGTGTTCGGGCTCGACCGAGGCGGTTCGTGCAGCGGTTTCGCCTATCGCCTGCCCGAAGATACCTTGCAGGACTCGCTGCTGGCGCTGTGGCAGCGGGAGATGCCTTACCCGGCCTACAAGCCGCACTGGCTCAACTGCCGGCTGGATGACGGCAGCAAGGTCCAGGCCCTGGGCTTCGTGCTGGAGCGGCACCTGCCTTGCTATGCGGGAAATCTACCGGACAGCCTGCTCACGCACATCCTCGCCAGCGCCAAGGGGCGCTACGGCACCACCCGGGAGTATGTGGAGCAAACGCTGGAGGCGCTGCGCAGCCATGCAATGCCGGACCGCAACCTTGAGGCGCGGTACAGGCGCTGTCATTCCCAGCAGGGGAATTGATGGCGTTGTCGAGGGCCCTATCGCTGGCAAGCCAGCTCCCACAGGTTTAGGGCCTGGCACAAAACCTTGGTTGACCCGGACCTTGTGGGAGCTGGCTTGCCAGCGATGAGGCCCTTGAGGTTTACCTCACTTTCACCACCAACTTGCCCACCGCCTTGCGGCTAGCCAGTTGCTCGATCGCTTCCCCGGCCTCCGCCAGTGGATAGGTCTTCGACACCAGCGGTTTCAGCTTCCCTTCGGCAAACCAGGTAAACAATTGCTGGAAATTCGCCGCATTGTCCGCCGGCTGGCGCTGGGCGAATGATCCCCAGAACACGCCAAGCACCGCGCCGCCCTTGAGCAGCACCAGGTTCACCGGCAACTCGGGAATCCGCCCGCTGGCAAAGCCCACCACCAGCAGCCGTCCGTTCCATGCCAGGCCACGCACGGCCTGGTCGAACAGGTCGCCGCCGACCGGGTCGTAGATCACATCGACGCCCTTGCCGGCGGTCAGGCGCTTGATTTCGTCCTTGAGGCTGGCCTGGCTGTAGTCGATCAGCTCATCCGCCCCGGCGGCCCTGGCGGTCTCCAGCTTGTCCGCGCTGCTGGCGGCCGCGATTACCCGCGCGCCCATGGCCTTGCCGATTTCCACCGCCGCCAGCCCGACACCGCCCGAGGCGCCCAGCACCAGCAGAGTCTCGCCCGGCTGCAATTGGCCACGCTGGCGCAAGGCGTGCATCGACGTGCCGTAGGTCATGCCGAAGGCCGATGCGGTGACGAAGTCCATGCCTTCGGGAATCGGCATCACGTTATAGGCCGGCACCGCCACCTGCTCGGCGAAACTGCCCCAGCCGGTCAGGGCCATGACCCGGTCGCCGGCCTGGAAGCCGCCAGCGCTTTCCCCGGCTGCGCTGACCACCCCTGCCGCTTCGCCACCAGGCGAAAACGGCAGGGGCGGCTTGAACTGGTACTTGCCTTCGATGATCAGGGTGTCAGGGAAATTGACGCTGGCTGCGTGCACGTCCAGGAGGATCTCGTTCTTCTTCGGTGCCGGGCTGGCGACCTCTTCCAGCACCAGGTCGCTGGCCGGACCATGGGCTTTGCACAACAAGGCTTTCATCGGGGCTATTCCTTTGCGAGGGGTGGCCGATAAGTGTAGGTAGGCGAGGGGCCGGGTCAACGAGCATGGCCTGGCCTGAATAGGCCGGCATAAGCCAGCCCGGGCTTGGGTTTGCCAGGCGCGCTGGGTATGCTGGCGACCCATTGTTTCGAGGAGCGAGTTCGTGAAAGCGTGGATCCTGGTGGTACTGGCACTGATGCTGCCAGCAGCGGCAATGGCCGAAGAAGAGAAGGAAGGCGCGGCGCCCAAGGTGTCCTATGTCAGTCTGAACCCGCCATTCGTCGGCAACTACGCTCTCGACGGCAGCCCGCGCCTGCGGGTGTACAAGGCCGACGTGGCGCTCAAGGTCACCGGCGACGCCGATGCTGCCGCGGTCAAGCACCACGAGCCGCTGATCCGCAACCAGCTGGTGGCGCTGTTCACCCAGCAGCCGCTGGATGCCATGAGCAATGTCGAGGCCAAGGAAAAGCTGCGCCAGGAAGCCCTCAAGCAGGTCCAGCAGGTGCTGGAAAACGAAGAAGGCCGCCCGGTCGTCGAAGACCTGCTGTTCAACAACCTGATCGTCCAGTAGTCACGAGGCCAGGCTGCGGCGAAAGCGCGCCAGGGCGATCACGAAGAAGGCCAGGCCGATCGCCGCCAGGGCCAGCAGGTCCGGCCAGACCACGTTGACTCCGGCGTCGCGGAACAGAATGGCGGCGCCGAGGCTGACGAAGTGGGTCGAAGGCGATAGCTGCATCACCCATTGCAACCATTGCGGCATGCTGTCCAGCGGCGTGCTGCCCCCGAGAGCAGCAGCATCGGGATGATCACCGGAATCGCCAGCAGGCCGAACTGCGGTGTCGAACGTGCCAGGGTCGCGAGGAAGATCCCCAGCGCGGTGCTGGCGAACAGATACAGTGCGGTCACTCCGAGAAACAGCCCCAGCGAGCCCGCCAGCGGCACGCCCAAAGCCCACTTCACGATCACTTCCAGCGACACCCAGGTGCACAGCACGACTACCAGCGCGTTGCTGGCGATTTTCGCCAGCATGATTTCCAGTGCCGTCAGGGGCAGCACCAGCAGGTGATCGAGTGTGCCGTGCTCGCGTTCGCGCAGTAGCGCCGTGCCGGTCAGGACGATGGCAAGGATGGTGATGTTGTTGATGATCTGGATCACCGCGAGGAACCAGCCGCCCTCCAGGTTGGGATTGAACAGCGCCCGCGGTTCCAGCTGGATCGGCGGGCGATTGGCGGCGTTGGCGTAATCGAGTAGTTCGCGTTCGAAGATCCGTGCAATGTAGCCCGCACCCATGAACGCCTGGCTCATTGCCGTGGCATCGACATTGATCTGGATTTCCGGGGAGCGCCCGGCCAGCAGGTCGGTATGGAAATTCACCGGGATATTGATGACGAAAGTGAACAGGCCGTGGTCCAGGCTGCGGTCCATCTGCCCGTAGGCCAGCGGCACCGCCGCCTGGAACTCCGGTGGTTGCAGGGCCTCGGCGAGCTTGCGCGAGACCGGGCTGCGGTCCTCGTCGACCACCGCGACACTGGCGTTATGCACACCGATCACCGAGCCTGCCGCCGGCATGTAGATGGCCACGCTGAAGGCGTAGAGCAGGAACAGCAGCAGGACACTGTCGTGGCGCAGGCTGGTCAGTTCCTTCAGGCCCAGGCGCAGGATATGGGCGAGACGCTGCATCAGGCCTCCTGTTTCTTCAGCATGACCAGGCTCAACCCGGTGAACGCGGCGAAAAAGCCCAGCAGCGCCAGGCACTGCGGCCACAGCTCGCGCAGGTCGAGGGCCTTGGTAAAGGTGCCGACGGCGATGTCGAGGAAGTAGCCCGCCGGGAACAGCTGGCCCATCAGCGCCGCCGAGCCGTCGAGGGACGAACGCGGCACGATCAGCCCGGAAAACTGGATGGTCGGCAGGCTGGTGAGGATCATGGTGCCGAGGATGGCCGCGATCTGGGTGCGAGTGAAGGCGGAAATCAGCAGGCCGAGGCTGGTGGTCGCCAGCAGGTACAGCACGCCGCCGCAGGCCAGGGCCAGGGCGCTGCCCTTGAACGGTACACCGAACAGCCAGCGGTTCATTGCCACCAGCAAGGCCAGGTTGACCAGGCTCACCGCCAGGTACGGCACCTGTTTGCCGAGAAGAAACTCCAGGCGGGTCAGGGGCGTGGCGTAGAAGTTGGTGATCGAACCCAGTTCTTTTTCCCGGACGATGCCCAGCGCGGTGAGCATCGCCGGGATGAAGGCGAGGATCAGCGCCATCACCCCCGGGCCGATGGCGTTCACGCTGACTACGTCCTGGTTGTAGCGGAACCGGGTTTCCAGTTTTACCGCCGCCTGGCGCGGTTGCGCCGGGCTGCTCAGGGCCGCCAGTTGCTCGAGGTTGGCCTGGTGCACTGCCTCGACATAGTTACGGCTGGTTTCGGCGCGGAACGGCATGCCGCCGTCGAGCCAGGCAGCGACCACCGGCTGGCGCCCGGCCATCAGGTCGCGCCCGAAACCCGGCGGGATTTCCAGGGCCAGCTTGATCTCCGAACGTTGCAGGCGCTGGTGCAACTGCTGCGGGTCGCGGATGGGCGGTTGTTCGGCGAAGTAGCGCGAGCCGCGGAAGGCTTCCAGATAGGCCCGGCTTTGCGGGCTCTGGTCCTGGTCGTAGACGGCGAACGCGAGGTTCTCCACATCCAGGGAGATGCCGAAGCCGAAGATGACCATCATGAACAGCGCACCGGCCAGGGCGAAGGCCAGGCGCACCTTGTCGCGCAGCAGCTCCTTGCCCTCGCGGCTGGCCACCGCGACCAGCCGGGTCAGGCTGAAGCCGCGACGTGGTGGCGGACTGGCCGGGCCGGCAGGGTTGTCCAGATTGGCCTGCGGTGTATCCAGCGCGCCACCCTGGGCCTGTTCCAGGCAGGTGACGAAGGCGTCCTCCAGCGTCTCGCCGCCGTACCGCACCTGCAGCGCCGCAGGCGTGTCGCAGGCCAGCACCGTGCCGGCGTGCATCAGCGAAATGCGATCGCAACGCAGGGCTTCGTTCATGAAGTGGGTGGAAAGGAAAATGGTGACGCCCTGTTCGCGCGACAGCTCGACAAGCAAGCGCCAGAAGTCGTCGCGGGCGGCGGGATCGACGCCCGAGGTCGGTTCGTCGAGGATCAGCACTTCCGGGCGATGCAGCACCGCCACGGCCAGCGACAGGCGTTGCCGCAGGCCCAGCGGCAGGGCGCCGGACTGCTGGTCGGCCACCTCGCCGAGGTCGAAGCGCTCGATCAGTTCGGCGATCCGTGGCGTGCTGTCGGCCTTGTCCAGGTCGAACAGGCGGGCGTGCAGTTCGAGGTTCTGGCGCACGCTGAGCTCGCCGTACAGCGAGAAGCTCTGTGACATGAAGCCGACCCGCTTGCGTGTGGCCAGGTCCCTGGCGTCCACCGGCCTGCCGAGGAGGGTGGCGCTGCCTTCGCTGGCCGGCATCAGGCCGGTGAGCACCTTCATGGTGGTGGTCTTGCCGCAACCGTTGGACCCGAGGAAACCGAAGATCTCGCCGCGACCGATGGCGAAGCTCACCTTGTTCACCGCGGTGAAGTCCCCGAAGCGCAGGGTCAGGTCATGGGCCTCGATGGCGATGCTGTGGTCCTGGCTGTCCTGGGGTGGAATCCGCAAGGGCTCGGCGTCGTGCCGGCGATCACCCTGGAAATGGGTGAAGGCTTCGTCCAGCTTGCCGCCCGGGGTGACGCTGGCCAGTTCGCTGCTCAGGCCGGCGGCGATCAACTGGCCGCGGTCGAGCATCAGGCAGTGTTCGAACTGCTCGGCTTCCTCCATGTAGGCCGTCGCCACCAGCAGCGTCAGTTGCGGCCGCTGCTGGCGCACACGCTCCACCAGCTCCCAGAAACGCCGCCGTGACAGCGGATCGACACCCGTGGTGGGTTCGTCGAGGATCAGCAGGTCCGGCTCGTGGATCAGCGCGCAGCACAGGCCGAGCTTCTGCTTCATGCCACCGGACAGCTTGCCCGCTGGGCGCTCGGCGAAGCGGGCGAGGTCGGTGGCGTCGAGCAGGGTCTGCATGCGCGCATCGCATTCGCTGCGGGACAGGCCGAACAGGGTGGCGAAAAAGCGGATGTTCTCGCTGATCGACAGGTCCGGGTACAGGTTGCCGCCCAGGCCCTGGGGCATGAAGGCGATCAGCGGGTACAGGCTGGCGCGGTGCGAGCGCTTGCGGATCGGCCCGCCGAGGACTTCCAGCTCGCCCTGCTGCAGGCGCTTTACCCCGGCGATCAGGCCGAGCAAGGTCGATTTGCCGGCGCCGTCCGGGCCGATCAGCCCGCAGCGGGTGCCGGCGGGGAGGTCAAAGGTGATGTCGCGCAGGGCTTGCAGCGCGCCGTAGCGGTGATCGATCCCGCTCGCCCGCAGCGCCAGGGCGCTCATTGCAGGTTGGCCGGCCAGTCCACGGAGGTGGTGCGCACGTAGCCGGCCCCGGGCATGCCGGGCTTGGCCTGGGGCACCGCGTCGGGTGTGGTCAGGCGCAGTTTCACCCGGAACACCAGCTTCTGCCGCTCGTCACGGGTTTCCACCTGTTTGGGGGTGAACTGCGCCTTGGCCGCGACGAAGGCAATCTTCGCCGGCAGAGCCTGGTCGGGAAGGGCGTCGAGGACGATGCGGGCCTCGTCGCCGACCGTCAGGCGGCCGGTGGTCGATGCGGGCAGGTACAGGTTCATGTACTGGTCGCCGGGGTCGATCAGCAGCAGTACGCGACCGCCGGCACCCAGCACTTCGCCCGGCTCGGCCAGGCGCAACTGGATTACGCCGTCTAGCGGCGCGCGCAGGCTGCTGTCGTCGATCTCGCTGGTCAGTTGGGCAACCTGGGCCTCGGCCGCACCGATCGCCGCCTTGATCGCCGCCAACTGTGCACGGGCGGCAACCACTGCAGAATTGCTGGTGTCGAAGCGCGCCTGTTGCTGGTCGAGCAACTGCTGGCTGGCGTACTTGCGCTGGAACAGTTCCTTGATCCGCTTCAATTCCTGGCTGGCCAGCAACTGTTCGCTCTGGCGCAGTTGCACGGTGGCCTGGGCGGCGGCGAAGTTTTCCCGGGCTCGCAGGACTTCGGCCTCGGCCTGGCTGCGCTGGGCTTCGAGGGTACGGGTATCGATGCGGGCGAGAAGCTGGCCACGGACGACCTTGTCGCCTTCGTCGACCAGCACTTCTGCAAGGCGCCCGGGGATTTTGCTGGCGATCTGCACCTCGGTGGCTTCGAGTCGCCCGTTGCCCATGGCCAGGCCCTCGGGCAGGCGGTCATGCAGGGATTTCCAGTAGCCCAGGCCTCCGGCCGCCAGCAGCAGCGCAATCAGTGCGCCGGCGAAGATCCTGGGTGTATGTTGGCTCATCGACATGGTTTCGCATCCTGCTTACGTACGCGTCAGAGTGTGACGGACCACCTGCCCTGGTGGGTTGATTAGCGTCAAATGAGTTCCGATCCTACCCCGTTCAGCGAAGATTGAGTATTGCCGCCCATTGCTCCGCTGTGACCGGCATCACAGACAGGCGACTGCCCTTCTGCACCAGCGGCAGTTCGGCAAGGGCGGCCTGCTGCTTGAGGTAGCCAAGGCCCAGGACCTTGCGGAAGGTTTCCACATGGGCCACATCCACTGCGCTCCAGGGGTTTTTCTCGGCGCTGGCCTTGGCGTCGTGGTAGTGGCTCTGCGGGTCCAGTGCGGTCGGATCCGGATAGGCACCGGCGCTGATCCGGGCGATGCCGGCGATCCCCGGCTCGGGGCAGCTGGAATGATAGAAAAAGAACGGGTCACCGACCGCCATCGCGCGCAGGAAATTGCGCGCCTGGTAATTGCGCACGCCGTCCCAGCGTGCCTCGCCAAGACGGGCCAGATCCTCGATGGACAGCTCGTCGGGTTCGGATTTCATCAGCCAATACGCCATGGATTCGCTACCTGTTTTGCTTTGAAACAACCTGTTGCATCAAACCGACGACTGGTTGACGTCAAGGTTTGCGTGCAGACGCGCGTTGTCGGAAAATGCGCCAAATTTTTTCAGCTTGACGCTGCTGCACGGCTTATAACAAGAACCGCTGCGGACATCGTGATGAGTTTGCCTGAGGGGGCAATCGATGAATCGCAAACCGGATTTGTTCTGGGTACTCGTCTTCGTGTTCGGTCTTGGCGTGGTCACCACCGGTTACGCCCAGAGCTTCTGGGAGCGCAAGGCCGACGCTGCCTACCAGATGCCGGTCGTTCCTGCGCAAGCCCAGGCCCAGGTCCAGCGCTGATTCAGCGCGCCAGGTACCAGCCTTTGTCCGATACCGTTCCCTGTAGCGGAACGTCCCAACTGGCCTGCGCCAGACGCTCAACTTTCTGGCATTCATGTGCCAGCCCCAGCAGCAAGGGTTTCTTCCAGGCCTTGCGACGACCCTGATAGGCCAGGCTGCGGTCATAGAAGCCACCGCCCATTCCCAGGCGCCCGCCCAGTTCATCGAATCCCACCAGCGGCAGCAGGATCAGGTCCAGCGCCCAGACCGGGCGTTGCCGTGCGAGGCTGATAGTCGGCTCGGGAATGCGGAAGCGGTTGGGGCGCAGTTTTTCCCCGTGCTCGAAGCGCTGGAAGGCCATCTTGGTCCGCGGCCAGGCATGCAGCACCGGCAGGTAGGTGCACTTGCCACGGCGCTGGGCCTCGCGCAGCAACAAGCGCGGGTCGATCTCGCTGTCATTGGGCAGGTACAGGGCGATATGCCGGGCACGGCGGAACAGCGGATGCTGCGCCAGTTGCCGGTACAGGCCGCGAGCGGCGCGGCGTTGCTCGGCCGGCGTCAGGGCGCGGCGGGCATTGCGAAGCAGGCGGCGAAGTTGGGGGCGGGTCAGCGACGCGGTGTCGGTCATGGCACGGGCGATCCCTAGGGATGCCTGCGCGGAGGAAGTAAGGTGCGCAGGCAAAGGAAGCAGGCTCCCCGACGAACCGCTGTCGGTGTAGCCCTTGAACCCGAAAGTTCAAGGTGGAGATTGCAGGAGGCGTTAAGGCTTTCCGTCAAGCGGACATGCACACCGGCCCCACGTGCAACCCCCGTGGTTGTGCGTATCGGCTCAGGGACATGACCGACTGGCAAGCACTCCAGGGAGTGGGGCGGAGTATACAGAAAGTTAGTTGCTTTTTGTATCCGAGTCGTCGGCCAGGGCTTGATCCACGCGGTCCAGCAGCTCGCGCACCTGCTCGCGGGTGGCACCGCCGCTCTGGGCGTCGGGACGCTCCTGGTTGTGCAGCAGGTCGTGGGTGATGTTCAACGCGGCCATCACCGCGATGCGGTCGGCGCCGATGACTTTGCCGCTGCTGCGGATCTCGCGCATCTTGCCGTCGAGGTAGCGGGCGGCACTGATCAGGTTGCTGCGCTCTTCCGGCGGACAGATGATCGAATACTCTTTGTCGAGTATCTGCACGGTGACATTGTTCGGTGAACTCATGAGTCTTGCTCCAGGGCCTTGAGCCGCGAAATCATCGATTCGACTTTCTGTCGCGCGATTTCGTTTTTTTCGATGAGGTGGGCGCGCTCCTCGCGCCAGGACTTCTCCTGCACGGATAGGAGTGCGTTTTGCCGTTTTAGTTGCTCGACCCGCTCGATCAGCAGTTCGAGACGGCTCTTCAGCGTTTGCAGCTCGTCTTCTTGCATTGCTCGCCACTCGATTCGTCTGGCCGTGACCGCTTCGTACCCACGTCCGCCACTGGCCGGGTTTACCCGCTTCGATGGTCTTGGCGCGCCTGCCGGTGCTAGGATACAAGGCCTTCATTCTAGTCATTGCGCCGTCTGGCGCCTAGTTGCCATGTCCAATACCCAATCGCCGTACACAGCCTTCGCCAGCCTGCTCAGCAGCAACGGCCACCCCGTTTCCCCCGCCGAGCTGCATGGCCTGCTGCTCGGCCGCAGCTGCGCCGGTGCCGGCTTCGATGCCGACGCCTGGCTGGCCGATGCGGCCCACCTGCTGGAAACCGAACCGGTAGACAACGTTCGCAACGCTTTGATCGGTCTCCAGGAGATGGTCAAGGGCGAACTGACCGGCGAAGACATCACCATCGTCCTGCTCCTGCCCGGCGACGAGCAGCCACTGAGCGAACGTGCAGGCGCCCTGGGCCAGTGGTGCCAGGGCTTCCTTGCCGGTTTCGGCCTGAATGCCGGCGGCAAGGACCTGAGCGACGAAGCCAAGGAAGTGCTGCAGGACCTCACCGCCATTTCGCAAGTCCAGGACGCCCTGGAAGAGTCCGACGATGGCGAAAGCGACTATATGGAAGTAATGGAATACCTGCGTGTCGCGCCGCTGCTGCTCTACACGGAGCTGGCCAAGCCGGTCGCCGCCGCCGCCAAACCTTCCTTGCACTGAGGCCGAACAGGGGTTCCCCGTGGCAGTCACCCATATCCCGAAAGCGGAATACGCCCGGCGCCGCAAGGCGCTGATGGCGCAGATGGAACCCAACAGCATCGCCATCCTGCCGGCGGCCGCGGTTGCCATCCGCAACCGTGATGTCGAATACCTTTACCGCCAAGACAGCGATTTCCAGTACCTCAGCGGTTTTCCCGAGCCGGAAGCGGTGATTGCCCTGATTCCCGGGCGCGAGCACGGCGAATACGTGCTGTTCTGCCGCGAGCGCAATGCCGAGCGGGAGCAGTGGGACGGCCTGCGCGCCGGCCAGGAAGGCGCGATCCGCGACTTCGGTGCCGACGACGCCTTCCCCATCAGCGATATCGACGACATTCTCCCCGGCCTGATCGAAGGCCGTGACCGGGTCTACTCGGCCATGGGCAGCAACGCCGAGTTCGACCGTCGGCTGATGGAGTGGATCAACGTGATCCGTTCCAAGGCGCGCATGGGCGCGCAGCCGCCGAACGAATTCGTTGCCCTGGATCATCTGCTGCACGACATGCGCCTGTATAAATCGGCGGCGGAAGTGAAGGTCATGCGCGAGGCTGCAGCGATTTCCGCTCGTGCCCACGTTCGCGCCATGCAAGCCTGCCGTGCCGGCCTGCACGAATATAGCCTCGAAGCCGAGCTGGACTACGAGTTCCGCAAGGGCGGGGCGAAGATGGCGGCCTATGGCTCCATCGTCGCCGCCGGGCGCAACGGTTGCATCCTCCACTACCAGGAAAACGATGCGCCCCTGAAGGACGGCGACCTGGTGCTGATCGATGCCGGTTGCGAGATCGACTGCTACGCCAGCGACATCACCCGCACCTTCCCGGTCAGCGGCGTGTTCTCGGCCGAGCAGAAGGCGATCTACGAGCTGGTGCTCAGGTCGCAGGAAGCGGCCTTTGCCGAAATCGCCCCTGGCAAGCACTGGAACCAGGCCCACGAGGCGACCGTTCGGGTGATTACCGCGGGCCTGGTCGAACTGGGCCTGCTCAAGGGCGCGGTCGACGAACTGATCGAAACCGAGGCCTACCGGGCCTTCTACATGCACCGTGCCGGACACTGGCTGGGCATGGATGTGCATGATGTCGGCGAATACAAGGTCGGCGGCCAGTGGCGCGTGCTCGAACCCGGCATGGCCCTGACGGTCGAACCGGGTATCTACATTGCTGCGGACAACCCGAATGTCGCGAAGAAATGGCGCGGCATCGGTGTCCGAATCGAGGATGACGTAGTGGTAACCAGGACCGGCTGTGAAATCCTGACCTCCGGCGTGCCGAAGACGGTCGCCGAAATCGAAGCCTTGATGGCCGCTGCACGAAGCCAGGTCGCATGAGCAGGTTCAATCTGGCGATCATCGGCGGTGGCCTGGTCGGTGCCAGCCTCGCCCTGGCCCTGCAGGCCGGTGCCCGGGCTCGTGGCTGGAAGATCCTGCTGATCGAGCCCTTCGCCCCGGGCGACAGTTTCCAGCCCAGCTATGACGCGCGTTCTTCGGCGCTGTCCTTCGGCACCCGGCAGATCTATGAGCGCCTGGGCCTGTGGCAGGGCATCTCCCGGCGTGCCGAGCCGATCCGGCAGATCCAGGTGTCCGATCGCGGGCGCTTTGGCGCGACCCGCCTCGATGCCATCGAAGAAGGCGTGCCGGCGCTGGGTTACGTGGTGGAAAACGCCTGGCTCGGCCAATGCCTGTGGCAGGGCCTCGATAGCGAAGTGGTGAGCTGGCGCTGCCCGGCGGAAGTCACCGCCATGCAGCCCCTTGGCGACGGCTATCGTCTTTCCCTGAATGACGAAACCCAGGTCGATTGCGACCTGGCGGTGCTCGCCGATGGCGGCCGCTCCGGCCTGCGCGAGCAACTGGGGATCCACGTCAACCAGCGCCCGTACCACCAGAGCGCGCTGATCGCCAATATCACTCCGGGCGAAGCCCATTGCGGCCAGGCCTTCGAGCGCTTCACCGATGACGGCCCGATGGCCCTGCTGCCGCTGCCGGAAAACCGTTGTGCGCTGGTCTGGACCCGTGCCGGGATGGACGCCAGGCGCCTGGCCGAACTGGACGAACGCAGCTTCCTCGATGAACTGCAGGGCGTCTTCGGTTATCGCCTCGGCGCCTTGCGCCAGGTCGGGGCCCGGCACCTGTATCCGCTGGCGCTGATCGAGGCGCAGGAGCAGGTCCGTCCACACCTTGTTGTGCTCGGCAACGCTGCCCACAGCCTGCATCCGATTGCCGGGCAGGGCTTCAACCTGTCGCTGCGCGATGTGCAGTCGCTGGCCGATGGCCTGCTCGCCGGCCCAGACACCCCGGGCGATCTCGCTACCCTGAATGCCTACCGCGAGCGCCAGCGCCTGGACCAGGACCTGACCGTCGGCTTTTCCGACAAGGTCACCCGGCTGTTCGGTACTGCCCAGCCATTGGTCGCCACCGGACGCAACCTGGGCCTGCTCGGCCTCGACCTGCTGCCGCCGGCCAAGCGCTGGTTCGCCCGCCAGGCCATGGGCCTGGGCACCCGTCCTGATCTTCAGGGCAAGGCATGACCCTCTCTTTCTATTACCCGGAACAGGCTTGAAGCATGGACATGCGCGCGGATCTGTTGATTGTCGGTGCCGGTATGGTCGGCAGCGCCCTGGCCCTGGCGTTGCAGCACAGCGGCCTGGAAATCCTCCTGATCGATGGCAGTCCGCTGTCGGTGCAGCGCTTCGATGACGAAGCACCTTTCGAACCGCGGGTCAGCGCCCTGTCGGCCGCCAGCCAGCGCATCCTCGAACGCCTCGGCGCCTGGCAGGGCATCAGCGGACGGCGCCTGAGCCCGTATTCCGACATGCACGTCTGGGACGGTAGCGGCACTGGGCAGATCCACTTCTCGGCGGCCAGCGTGCATGCCGAGGTGCTCGGGCATATCGTCGAGAACCGAGTGGTCCAGGACGGTCTGCTGGAGCGCCTGCACGACAGCGAAATCGGCCTGCTGCCCAACGCTCGCCTGGAGCGCATGCGCCGCTCCGGTGACGAGTGGCTGCTGACCCTCGCCGATGGCCGCAACCTGCGAGCGCCGCTGGTGATCGCCGCCGACGGCGCCAACTCCGCCGTGCGCCGCCTCACTGGCTGCGAAACCCGTGAATGGGATTATCTGCACCACGCCATTGTTACCAGCGTGCAGTGCGACAAGCCGCACCTGGCCACGGCCTGGCAGCGTTTCACCGACGAAGGGCCGCTGGCCTTCCTGCCGCTGCTGCGCGACGGCCGGCAGGACTGGTGCTCGATCGTCTGGTCGACCACGCCGGAGCAATCCGCGCGCCTGATGGCACTGCCGGACAGCGAGTTCTGCGCCGAACTGGAACGGGCCTTCGAACGCCGGCTGGGCTCGGTGCTGCATGCCGATCCAAGGCTGTGCGTGCCGCTGCGCCAACGCCACGCCAAGCGCTATGTCGCCGAAGGCCTGGCGCTGATCGGCGATGCCGCCCACACCATCCATCCGCTGGCGGGCCAGGGCGTCAACCTGGGCTTCCTCGATGCTGCGGTGCTCGCCGAGGTGTTGCAGCATGCCCACGAGCGCGGTGAACGCCTGGCCGATGTCCGCGTGCTGAGCCGTTTCGAGCGCAGGCGCATGCCGCACAACCTTGCGCTGATGGCCGCGATGGAAGGTTTCGAGCGCCTGTTCCAGGCTGACCCGCTGCCGCTGCGCTGGCTGCGCAACAGCGGACTGAAATGGGTCGAGCAGATGCCGGAAGCCAAGGCCGTGTTCGTCCGTCAGGCGCTGGGCCTGAGCGGTGACCTGCCGGACCTGGCCAGGGCCTGACGCCTTCGCAACATCTGGTAACTCCTCGGTCTGGCCTTGGGTTTGTGATGGCAAATGACATTAACTACCATTTGCGCCTCATTCCGCTACCGAGGAGCGCAACCGATGTCGCCACGCAAGCATTTACTGGCCGCCCTGACCCTCACCCTGTTCGGCGGAGCTGCCCAAGCGGCGGACGAAGTGGTGGTGTACTCCTCGCGCATCGATGAACTGATCAAGCCGGTATTCGACGCCTACACCGCCAAGACAGGGGTGAAGATCAAGTTCATCACCGACAAGGAAGCCCCGCTGATGCAGCGGATCAAGGCCGAGGGCGAGAACGGCGTGGCCGACCTGCTGCTCACCGTCGATGCCGGCAACCTCTGGCAGGCCGAGCAGATGGGCATCCTGCAGCCGATCAGGTCCGATGTGATCGATGCCAACATTCCACAGAAGTACCGCGCGTCTTCCCATGAATGGACCGGCCTGAGCCTGCGCGCGCGGACCATCGTCTACTCCACCGAGCGAGTCAAGCCTGGCGAACTGACCACCTACGAAGCGCTGGCCGACAAGCAATGGGAAGGCCGCCTGTGCCTGCGCACGGCGAAGAAGGTCTACAACCAGTCGCTGACCGCCACCATGATCGAGACCCATGGCGAGGCCAGGACCGAAGAGCTGGTCAAGGGCTGGGTCAATAACCTGTCCACCGACGTGTTCTCCGACGACAACGCGGTGATCAACGCCATTGCCGCCGGCCAGTGCGACGTGGGCATCGTCAACACCTACTACTACGGTCGCCTGCACCAGGCCGACCCGAAACTGCCGGTCAAGCTGTTCTGGCCCAACCAGGGTGACCGTGGCGTGCACGTCAACCTGTCCGGCATCGGCCTGACCAAGCATGCGCCGCACCCGGAAGCGGCGAAGAAGCTGGTGGAGTGGATGACTGGCGAGGAAGCGCAGAAGATGTTCGCCGGCATCAACCAGGAATTCCCGGCCAACCCGAAAGTCGCTCCGTCCGAGGAAGTGGCGGCCTGGGGCAGCTTCAAGGCTGATGACCTGCCGGTGGAAGTGGCGGGCAAGCGCCAGGCCGAGGCGATTCGCTTGATGGACCGGGCTGGCTGGAACTGAGGTTCAGCCCTTATTCTTGCTGGGTCCTTGAGGCCCTCATCGCTGGCAAGCCAGCTCCCACAGGTTTCGCGGTGCACGCGGTCCCTGTGGGAGCTGGCTTGCCAGCGATAGGGCCCTGAAAAACACCACATCCCTGAGATCCCGCCCCTTGTCCCGCCCCACCCAACGCCGCTGGTACCCCCTGGTCTTCGCCATCGCTGCGCTGGTGATGCTGCCCCTGAGCGTGCTCGTGTTGTCGTGGCAGAGCATCGACCTGCAGATCTGGTCGCACCTGCTCGATACCCAGATGAGCCGCTTGCTGGGCAATACCTTGACCCTGGTGGTGGGCGTCGGCCTTGGTGTCACCGTGCTGGGCGTCAGCCTCGCCTGGCTCACCAGCCTCTGCGAGTTTCCCGGACGGCGCTGGCTGGACTGGGCGCTGATGCTGCCCTTCGCCATTCCCGCATACGTGCTGGCGTTCGTCTTCGTCGGCCTGCTGGACTTCTCCGGACCGGTACAGACCCTGCTGCGCGAGTGGTTCGGGCCGATGCGCTTGCCGCGAGTGCGCTCCACCGGCGGGGTGATCGTCGTGCTGGTGCTGGTGTTCTATCCCTACGTCTACCTGCTCGCGCGCAATGCCTTCCTGGCCCAGGGCAAGGGCCTGATGGAGGCCGCACGGGTGCTGGGGCAATCCCCGTTGCAGGCGTTCTGGCGCGTTGGACTGCCGATGGCGCGCCCGGCGATCCTGGCTGGCCTTGCCCTGGCGCTGATGGAAACCCTGGCGGATTTCGGTGCCGTTTCGGTGTTCAATTTCGACACCTTCACCACCGCCATCTACAAGACCTGGTATGGCTTCTTCAGCCTCTCCAGTGCGGCGCAACTGGCCAGCCTGCTGCTGCTCGCGGTGATGCTGGTGCTTTACGGCGAACGGCGTGCCCGTGGCGCCGTGCGCAGCAGCAACGAACGACCGCGGGGCAAGGCGCTGTATCACCTGCGCGGTATCAAGGCCGCTGCCGCCAGCGCCTGGTGCCTGCTGGTGTTCGCCTGCGCCTTCGTCGTGCCGATGCTGCAACTGCTGGCCTGGTTCTGGCAGCGTGGCCGTTTCGACCTCGATGAGCGCTATACCGCGTTGATCCTGCATACCCTCTACCTGGGTGCGGCGGCGGCGCTGATCACTGTCTGCGTTGCCCTGGTCCTGGCCTTCGCCCGCCGTCAGTCCTCGGCCCCGGCGATCCGTGCCGGGGTCAGCCTGGCCAACCTTGGTTATGCATTGCCCGGCTCGGTGCTGGCGGTGGCGATCATGCTGGCATTCAGTTACCTCGACCGCGAGCTGGTGATCCCGCTGTCCGGCTGGCTCGGCGGGGCGGGCAAGCCCTTGTTGCTGGGCAGTCTTTCGGCCTTGTTGCTGGCCTACCTGGTGCGCTTCATCGCCGTGGCCTACGGGCCGCTGGAAAACAGCCTGGGCCGCATCCGTCCGTCACTGCCGGAGGCCTCGCGCAGCCTGGGCGTCAGTGGCCCCAGGTTGTTTTTCAAGGTGTATCTCCCCTTGCTGGTGCCAGGCGCCCTCAGCGCAGCCTTGCTGGTCTTCGTCGATGTGCTCAAGGAAATGCCGGCGACCCTGCTGATGCGTCCGTTCGGCTGGGACACCCTGGCGGTGCGGGTATTCGAAATGACCAGCGAAGGCGAGTGGGCGCGGGCCTCGCTGCCAGCCCTGACCCTGGTGCTGGTCGGCCTGTTGCCGGTCATCGGTCTGATACGGCGCTCCGCGCGTCATCCGGGTCAGAGTCACTGACGGATGCCACCCGGCCTCCTTGCGGATACAATGCGCGGCATTCGCTGCGGCCGGTCCACGACCGGGTAGCCGGAACGCTGCCCTCAGCCGTAGCTTCGCCACGCCCGGAAGGAGAAACCCATGGGACAGCGTACGCCTCTGTATGACCTGCACCTGGCGCTTGGCGCCAAGATGGTCGATTTTGGCGGGTGGGACATGCCCCTGCATTACGGCTCGCAGGTCGAGGAACACCATCAGGTGCGCCGCGATTGCGGGGTTTTCGACGTGTCGCACATGACCGTCATCGATATCGCTGGCCTTGATGCCAGCGTCTGGCTGCGGCACCTGCTGGCCAATGACGTGGCCCGCCTCGATGTGCCCGGCAAGGCCCTCTATAGCCCCCTGCTCAATGACGAAGGCGGGGTGATCGACGACCTGATCGTCTATCGCCTCGATGATGGCTACCGGCTGGTGGTCAACGCCGCCACCCGCGACAAGGACCTGGCCTGGCTCGAATCCCGCCGCAGCGGTTTCGAAGTGCAGTTCCGCGAGCGTCCGGAACTGGCGATCCTCGCCATCCAGGGCCCGCAGGCGCGGGAAAAGGTCGCCGAATTGCTCAGCGCCTCCCGCGCTGCCCTGATCCGCGATCTCAAGCCTTTCGAAGCCCATTTCGAAGGCGATTGGTTCATCGCCCGCACCGGCTATACCGGTGAGGACGGCCTGGAAATCATCCTCCCTGCACTGCAGGCACCGGCCTTCTTCAACGACCTGGTCGGCGCCGGCATCGCTCCGAGTGGCCTCGGTGCCCGCGATACCCTGCGTCTCGAGGCCGGCATGAACCTGTACGGCAACGACATGGACGAAGGGCATTCGCCCTTGACCTCGAACCTGGCCTGGAGCATCGCCTGGGAGCCTGCCGAGCGCGATTTCATCGGGCGCGCGGCGCTGAATGCCGAAAAGGCACAAGGCGTTTCCCAGAAACTTGTCGGACTGGTCCTTGAGGAGCGTGGTGTACTACGCGCCCACCAGGTCGTGCGAGTCGCGGAAATTGGCGAAGGAGAGATCACCAGTGGTAGTTTCTCGCCTACGCTGAGCAAGGCAATCGCTCTGGCACGCCTGCCCATGGCCACTGCGGACCGCGCTGAAGTGGAAATCCGTGGCAAGTGGTATCCGGTGAGGGTGGTCAAGCCGACCTTCGTTCGCCATGGCCGAATCCTGATCTAAATTAATTCCGGCGGGCCGTCCGCTGACTCCCTGTTGAGGAACAACACAATGAGCAAAATCCCTGCCGACCTGCGTTACGCCGAAAGCCACGAGTGGGCCCGCCTGGAAGCCGATGGCACCGTGACTGTCGGTATCAGTGACCATGCCCAGGAAGCCCTGGATGACGTGGTCTTCGTCGAACTGCCTGAAGTCGGCAGCGTCTTCGCTCAAGGCGATGCGTCCGGCGTGGTCGAGTCGGTCAAGGCGGCCTCGGATATCTACTCGCCGGTCGGCGGCGAAGTCATCGCCGTCAACGATGAAGTGCGCGATAGCCCGGAGCTGGTCAACGAAGAAGTCTACGAATCCTGGTTCTTCAAGCTGAAGCCATCGGACAAGTCCGAACTGGACAAGCTGCTGAGCGCCGCGGAATACGCCAAGTCCATCGGCGAGTAAGCCCGCCGCAGTTTTTCCCGCACGATCGGCAATCCCTTCCTAGACTCTAATGGCCCCGACACCCATCGGGGCTTGGTCAAGGCTCTGTACGAAAAGCGTTGAGACGAAGGTCAGGCAAGGCGAAAACAGCCGAGGAAGCGGAGTGTACTGGAGTACATGAGCATTCCGAGGCTGTTTTCAACGCAGCATGAACGAGTATCAAGGCTTTTCCTACAGAGCCTAGGAAGAGAGAGCTGCCATGTCCCTGTTGCCATCCCTGAGCCAACTGCACGACCCCAATCCGTTCCTGCGCCGCCATCTCGGTCCCGACGCGGCCGAGCAGCAAGCCATGCTCGAAGTGCTTGGCGTCGCCAGCCGTACCGAGCTGATCGAGCAGACCGTGCCGCCCGGCATCCGCTTCAACCGCCCGCTGGACCTGCCGCCCGCCCTGGATGAACAGGCCGCGCTCGAGCGCCTGCGCGGGTATGCCGAGCAGAACCAGCGCTGGACCAGCCTGATCGGCATGGGCTACCACGCGACCCGCACACCGACGGTCATTCTGCGCAACGTCCTGGAAAATCCGGGCTGGTACACCGCCTACACGCCTTACCAGCCGGAAATCGCCCAAGGCCGCCTGGAAGCGCTGCTGAACTATCAGCAGATGGTCATCGATCTCACCGGCCTCGACCTGGCCAACGCCTCGCTGCTGGATGAGGCCACTGCCGCCGGCGAAGCCATGGCCCTAGCCAGGCGGGTGACGAAATCCCGCAGCAACCGTTTCTTCGCCGACGAGCACTGCCATCCACAGACCCTCTCGGTGCTGCAGACCCGTGCCGAGGGCTTCGGTTTCGAGCTGGTGATCGACTCGCTGGCCAACCTCGACCAGCATGAGGTGTTCGGCGCCTTGCTGCAGTACCCCGACACCCATGGCGCTGTGCATGACCTGCGTCCCGCCATCCAGCACCTGCATAGCCAGCAGGCCATCGCCTGCGTGGCTGCCGACCTCCTCAGCCTCGTACTGTTGACCCCGCCGGGCGAGCAGGGCGCCGACGTGGTGCTCGGCTCTTCCCAGCGCTTCGGCGTGCCCATGGGTTATGGCGGGCCGCATGCGGCGTATTTCGCCTGTCGCGACGAGTTCAAGCGGGCCATGCCCGGGCGCATCATCGGTGTGTCCAAGGATGCCCGGGGCAACCTGGCATTGCGCATGGCCCTGCAGACCCGCGAGCAGCATATCCGTCGCGAGAAAGCCAACTCGAACATCTGCACCGCCCAGGTGCTGCTGGCCAACATCGCTGGTTTCTACGCCGTCTATCACGGACCCGACGGGCTGCGCCGGATTGCCCAGCGGGTCCACCGGCTGACCACCATTCTTGCGGCCGGGCTGGAGCGTAACGGCGTCAAACGCCTCAACCAGCACTTCTTCGACACCCTGACCCTGGAGGTCGGTGGCAGCCAGACCTCGATCATCCAGAGTGCCGAGGCGGCGCGGATCAACCTGCGTATCCTCGGGCGCGGCCAACTGGGCGTGGCGCTCGACGAAACCTGCGATGAAAGCACGGTGCTGCGCCTGTTCGACCTGTTCCTCGGTGTCGATCATGGCCTGGACATCGCCGGGCTGGACGGCGAAGACCTGCCTGCCGGTATCCCGGATGAACTGTTGCGTCGCTCGGATTACCTGACCCACCCGGTGTTCAACCTGCACCACAGCGAAACCGAGATGCTGCGCTATCTCAAGCAACTGGAAAACAAGGATCTGGCACTGAACCAGTCGATGATCCCGCTGGGCTCCTGCACCATGAAGCTCAATGCCAGCAGCGAAATGATCCCCATCACCTGGCCCGGTTTTGCTGAGTTGCATCCCTTCGCGCCGGTGGAACAGGCGACCGGCTACAAGGCCATGATCGACGAGCTGGAAGGCTGGCTCTGCGCGATCACCGGTTTCGATGCCATCTGCATGCAGCCCAACTCCGGCGCCCAGGGCGAGTACGCCGGGTTGCTGGCGATCAGCAAGTACCACCGCAGCCGCCAGCAAGGGCAGCGCGATATTTGCCTGATCCCGGCCTCGGCCCATGGCACCAACCCGGCTTCGGCGCAGATGGCCGGCATGCAGGTGGTGATCGTGGCCTGCGATAGTGCCGGCAACGTGGATCTGGAAGACCTCAAGCTCAAAGCCAAGGAGGCGGGTGAGCGGCTGTCCTGCCTGATGGCCACCTACCCCTCGACCCATGGCGTCTACGAGGAGGGCATCAGCGAGATCTGCGAGGTTATCCACAGGCATGGCGGCCAGGTGTACATGGACGGCGCCAACCTCAATGCCCAGGTGGGGCTGGCGCGGCCGGCGGACATCGGCGCCGATGTGTCGCACATGAACCTGCACAAGACCTTCTGCATTCCCCATGGCGGCGGCGGTCCGGGCATGGGCCCGATCGGCGTGCGCGCGCACCTGGCGCCCTTCGTGGCGAGCCACCCGGTGATTCCGCTGCCGGGGCCGGATCCGCAGAACACGGCGGTCAGCGCCGCGCCCTGGGGCAGCGCGAGCATCCTGCCGATCAGCTGGATGTACATCGCCATGATGGGGCCGCAACTGGCGGATGCCAGCGAGGTGGCGATCCTTTCTGCCAACTACCTGGCCGAGCGCCTGGGCGGGGCGTTCCCGGTGCTTTATCGCGGGCGCAACGAGCGGGTCGCGCATGAATGCATCCTCGATCTGCGCCCGCTCAAGGCGCAGACCGGCATCAGCGAGGAGGATGTGGCCAAGCGCCTGATGGACTATGGCTTCCACGCGCCGACCATGTCGTTCCCGGTGCCGGGCACCTTGATGGTCGAGCCTACCGAAAGCGAGCCAAAGGCGGAGCTGGATCGCTTCGTCGAGGCCATGTTGAGCATCCGCGCGGAGATCGCCGAGGTGCAGAACGGTCATTGGCCAGCGGAGGACAACCCGCTCAAGCGTGCGCCGCATACCCTGGCCGATGTGCTGGGCACATGGGACAGGCCGTACAGCCTTGAGCAGGCCGTGGCGCCGAGCGCTCACGCCCGGGCACACAAGTACTGGCCGGCGGTGAACCGGGTGGACAATGTGTATGGGGACCGGAATCTGTTCTGTGCCTGTGTGCCGGTGGAGGATTACCGCTGAGACGTCTGTTGTTCTTCAGGGCCTCATCGCTGGCAAGCCAGCTCCCACACCTGTGGGAGCTGGCTTGCCAGCGATGAGGCCATCAGCAGCACTACACGAAATCAGGTCGATCTCCTCCTGGGTCGTGACCCCGGCCGCAACCTTCCTCATTCCATTCTCCCGCAGCCCGTCCATCGCTTCGCTGCGGGCCAGCGTCCTCAATGCGTGGATATCGCATTCAGGCCCGATCAACCCGCCTAGCCGTTCGTTCAGTTCCAGCACCTCGAACACGCCGGTGCGCCCGCGATAGCCGGTCTGCCGGCATTCCCGGCAACCCACCGCACCCTGCGCTGTGCTGCACGCCGGACACAAGGTTCGCACCAGTCGCTGTGCCAGCACGCCCACCAGCGTCGCCTTGATCAAATAATGCGCAACACCCAACTCCAGCAACCGTCCGATCGCCGAGCAGGCATCGTTGGTGTGCAGGCTCGACAGCACCAGATGTCCGGTCAACGCGGCCTGGATCGCGACTTGCGCCGTCTCAAAGTCGCGAATCTCGCCCACCATGATGATGTCCGGATCCTGTCGCAACAACGCGCGCACGCCATTGGCGAAATCCAGACCAATGCCCGGCTGCACCTGGGTCTGGTTGAACGCCGGCTCGATCATTTCTATCGGGTCCTCCAGGGTGCAGACGTTGACTTCTGGCGTAGCCAGTTCCTTGAGCGCGTTGTAGAGGGTGCTGGTCTTGCCCGAGCCGGTCGGACCGGTGACCAGGATAATGCCGTTTGGCCTGTGCAGCATGCGTTGCCAGCGATCCAGCTCGGGGCCGTCGAAGCCCAGGGCGCGGTTGTCCAAGCGCAGCAGTTGCGGGTCGAAAATGCGCACGACCAGCTTTTCGCCAAAGGTGGTGGGCAGGGTCGAAAGGCGCAGTTCGACCTCATCGCCGGCCGGGCTGCGGGTCTTGATCCGGCCATCCTGAGGGCGGCGTTTTTCCGCGACGTTCATCCGCCCCAGGTTTTTCAGGCGGCTGGTGATGGCCAGGGTCACCGTCGGCGGGAAGGGATAGGCATCGTGCAGTACGCCGTCGATGCGCAGGCGCAGCCGGCCCTGGTCACGGCGCGGTTCCAGATGGATATCGCTGGCGCGTTGCTCGAAGGCGTATTGCAGCAGCCAGTCGACGATGCTGACGATATGCGCGTCATCGGCCTCCGGCTCGCCGTCGCCCAGTTCCAGCAATTGCTCCAGGTTGCCGCTGACCGGGGGCGCAGCCTCCAGTTGGCTGGCGCCGCTGACCGAGCGGGCAAGGCGGAAGAAATCCTGGCTGATCTGGCGAATCCGCAGCGGGCTGGCTACCACCCGCACCACCCGGCGCTTGAGTGCCCGGGCCAGGTCCGCCTCCCATGAGCAGACCCACGGCTCGGCGCTTGCCACGGTAACGCTGTCGACACTCTGTGCCACTGCCAGGATCCCATGGCGGCGGGCGAAGGCCGCAGACATCAGGCCGGTCATGCCGGGCAGGTCGATGCCCAGCGGATCGAGGCGCAGGAAGGGTTGCCCGGCCTGTTGCGCCAGCCACTGGCAGAGGCTGTCCAGGTCGAGGCTGTGGCCCGGACGGTGCAGGTCGTCCAGACGCTCGCGGGCGATGCTTTCGAGCGGGTGTTCACCCGGGGTCTCGTGGCTGAAACGCTGGCGGGATTCACTGCTGATCCGGCGCTGGGCAACCAGGCTGTCCAGCAAGGGGAAAAGCTCCAGGTGGCGATCCATTGGCGAACGTCCTTGTGCAATGGAGAAATTGCCAAGGCTAGTCCGCGCCGGGCGATCTGCCGCTTCAGAAGCGTTGCTGGATCTTTCCCTGGCTTTCACTGTTGAGCAGCGCGGTGCGCAGTACGACTTCGCACACACAGATCAGGTTGCGCATCTTCTCTGCGATCAACTGGGCACGGTGCCAGCTCAAGCCATCGATGGCGATGTCCACCCGCAGCAGATCGGCCTGCTGCTGCATCTGCACGCCATGGGGCAACAGGCATTGCAAGGCGAACAGGTTAAGGATTCGGCAAAGGCTGTCGGACTCCGGCTCGACCTGCAGTTCGTAGTGGTAGCGCACCTTGTTGTTTTCGCCGCCGATGCCGTCGGCATCTTGCTGCCGGGGTAAGGCGAAGTGGTCAGGGCGTTCGAGAGCGGTCATGAGAATCCTCCGATAGCGGTGAAGGAATCTTTGCACGGCGAAGTGGAGATTATTTGCCTATCATGAGGCGCAATGACTTTTTTACGAATTGTTCAATCTGTTGAACGGCGATAGCGAGGAAAAATAATGCCCAGCGATCTGGACGCGTACGACCGCCGCATTCTGGCCGTCCTGCAGGACGATGCCTCGCTATCCAGCGCGCAGGTGGCGGAGAAGGTGGGGCTGTCGCAATCGCCGTGCTGGAGAAGAATTCAGCGGTTGAAGGAGGAGGGCGTTATCCGTGCCCAGGTGACCCTGCTGGATCGCAAGAAGATCGGCCTCAACACGCAGATTTTCGCCGAGGTGAAGCTCAACGCGCACGGCCGCTCCAACTTCGCCGAGTTCACCGAAGCGATCCGCGGTTTTCCGGAGGTGCTGGAGTGTTATGTGCTGATGGGCGCGGTGGATTTTCTGCTGCGCATCGTCACCCCCGATATCGAGGCGTACGAGCGGTTTTTCTTCGAGAAACTGTCGATGGTCCCGGGGATCCAGGAGGTCAACTCGACCGTTGCGCTGTCGGAGATCAAGTCCACCACCAGCCTGCCGGTCATCCGTTGAGCGTCCTCGCGGGCGGGCACAGCTGCCCGCCCGCGAGGAATCGGCTTACTTGCGCACCAGGTGCTTCCAGCCACGGCTCTGGGCCACGGCGAACGCCTGCTGGACGCGGGCGTCGAGGATCTCGTCGCTGATCGGTTGGTTGGCCAGTTGTTGCAGCTTGCTCAGCTCGCCGTACAGACGGTCCAGCTCCGGCGCTTTCAGCAACACATCGCGCGCGTAGTGCAGCCAGGCCAGCAGGCGCTCGATGCGGGGCAACTGCTCGGCAAGGTCTTCCGGCTGCTGCTGGTACAGCGGCAGTTGCAGGGCCTTGGCCTCGTCACCCAGTTCCACGGCCAGCCAGTTGGCCAGCGCGGCGGCACCCTGGCGCTCGCCGCGCTTGTTGCGCTCGGCGGTCCAGCCGCGGGCGATCAGCCAGCGCGAAGTGTCCAGGGAGAACTGGCCCCAGCGCGTGTCCAGCAGCTCATCGGCGAACTGCTCGGGGGCGGCACGGCGCACGTCTTCGTCGTCGTTGCCGGCCAGCACCAGGGTGCGCCAGTCTTCCAGCAGGGCGTCGAGGCGGCTACGCAGTTCACGGGTGGTTGCACGCGGTGCGGCCTGGCCGAGGCTGCTGGCCAGGGCGCGGAGCTCACCGAGGCACTGCACCCAGTCCTGCAGCAGGCGCCAGTGGCCGGTGTGCTGGTATTGCTCGGCGAGGCGCTGGCTGCTGGCGAGCAGGTGCCAGGCGAGGGCAGAGAAGGCGTCGTCCAGCGACATTTCCGGATCCAGCTCGGGCGCCGGCAGGTTGACCTGGTAGCTGGACGGATCGAGCAGACGGTAGCCGCGCTCGGCCTTGCTGATGTCGCAGGGGAACAGCGGCAGGCTCGCGGCCAGCTCGGCGGCCAGCTCCAGCAGGGCTTCCGGCTCGCCTTCACGCAGTTCCAGTTCCAGTTCGCAGATTTCTTCCTTCTGCTTGCCGGCGCTGACGGTGCCGAGGTCCAGGGCGGCTTCGATGACCACCTTGGACTTGCCGCGGCCCCAGGCGATATCGGCGAACTCGCGCACGAAATCGGTGGTGAACAGCGGCTTGATGGTTTTCTTGTCCAGCCCGGCCAGGGACTCGGGCCAGCAGGTATCGTCGAGTTTCTTCAGGTCCAGCTTGGCCTTGGGCAGCTCCCATTGGAACTCGTTGCGCTCGGACAGGCCGGCGACGCTGTTGCCGCGGGTCTTCAGGGTCTGGATCACTACATCGCCATCGCGGCGCAGGCGCAGGGCGACCCTGGCGGCGGACAAATCGCGCTCCGGGGTGTCGAAGTACTGGTTGAGCAGTTCGCGCTGCTGCCAGCCGGACTTGTTGCGCTTTTTCAGCAGCGGATGTTCGCGCAGCGCGGCGAGGGTTTCGCGGCTGATGCGCAGTTTGATTTCGGTTTCTTTATTCATTGCCGGGTAACCAGGCTGGAAGGGCGGGTACGTCTTGGCCGTGCAGTGTACAGGACTCGACAGCCCACGGTTTATTCATGCAGCCCGATGGCCCTATGATGGGGGCCGTTTCCAGGAGAACGCGCATGCCGTTGCCATCGCTCAAGGACCAGTTCGCCGCGTTGATCGCAGCGCCTTCGGTCAGTTGTACCCAGCCCGACCTTGACCAGTCCAACCGTGCGGTGATCGACCAGCTCGCCACCTGGCTCGGCGACCTGGGTTTCTCCTGCGAGATCCAGCAAGTCACCCCGGGCAAGTTCAACCTGCTCGCCAGCTTCGGCAGCGGCCCTGGCGGCCTGGTCCTGGCCGGGCACAGCGACACCGTGCCGTACGACCCGCAGTTGTGGAAAACCGATCCGCTCAGGCTCAGCGAGGACGGCGACCGCTGGATCGGCCTGGGCGTGTGCGACATGAAGGGTTTCTTCCCGTTGATCATCGAGGCGGTGCGGCCGTTGCTGGACCAGCCGTTCAGGCAGCCGCTGCTGATCCTGGCCACCTGTGACGAGGAGAGTTCCATGTCCGGTGCCCGCGCCCTGGCCGAGGCCGGGCGGCCGCTGGGCCGTGCTGCGGTGATCGGCGAGCCGACCGGGCTTAAGCCGATCCGCCTGCACAAAGGCGTGATGATGGAACGCATCGACATCCTCGGGCGCAGCGGCCATTCATCGGACCCGTCCCTCGGCCACAGCGCGATGGAGGCCATGCACCAGGTGATGGGGGCGCTGATGGACCTGCGCCAGCAATGGCAGCGCGAATACCACAACGCCCAGTTCAGCGTGCCGCAGCCGACCATGAACTTCGGCTGCATCCATGGCGGCGACAACCCCAACCGGATCTGCGGCCAATGCGCCCTTGAGTTCGACCTGCGCCCGCTGCCGGGCATGGACCCGCAGGTGCTGCGCGCGGCGATTCGCGGCAAGCTGGCGCCGCTGGCCGAGCAGCACCAGGTGAAGATCGACTATGCGCCGCTGTTCCCCGAAGTGCCGCCCTTCGAGCAGAGCGCCGATGCCGAGCTGGTGCAACTGGCCGAACGTCTTACCGGCCATGTTGCCGAAGCGGTAGCCTTTGGCACCGAAGCGCCTTATCTTCAGCGCCTGGGCTGCGAGACCCTGGTTCTTGGCCCTGGTGATATCGCCTGTGCCCACCAGCCCGGTGAGTACCTTGAACTGTCACGCCTGGAGCCTACAGTGCGTCTGTTGCGTGGACTGATCGAACATTACTGTCTCAGCCCGGCCATCGCCCGCTGAGCCCGGCCATTCTTTCCAGAGGAGAACGCGTGTGACGTCTTGCCTGCTGCGACGATAACCCTCGAGCGCTGTGTGCCGTTCCGTCCTTGTTTCACTTTCTACAGGCTCAGGTCATGCCCGAATACGTCAACTGGCTGCGTCACGCTTCTCCCTACATCAATGCCCACCGGGACTGCACCTTCGTGGTCATGCTCCCGGGAGACGGGGTCGAACACCCCAACTTCGGCAATATCGTCCACGATCTCGTGCTGCTGCACAGCCTCGGGGTTCGCCTCGTGCTGGTGCATGGCTCCCGCCCGCAAATCGAAAGCCGCCTGGCCGCCCGCGGCTTGAGCGCGCACTACCACCACGGCCTGCGCATCACCGATGCCGCCACGCTGGAATGCGTGATCGATGCGGTCGGGCAGTTGCGTATCGCCATCGAGGCTCGCCTGTCGATGGACATGGCCGCTTCGCCAATGCAGGGCGCGCGCCTGCGCGTTGCCTCGGGCAACCTGGTGACGGCGCGGCCTATCGGTGTGGTCGAGGGTGTCGATTATCACCATACCGGCGAAGTACGCCGGGTCGACCGCAAGGGCATCGGCCGCCTGCTGGACGAGCGCTCCATTGTCCTGCTGTCGCCGCTGGGCTATTCGCCGACCGGCGAGATCTTCAACCTCGCCTGCGAAGATGTCGCTACCCGGGCGGCCATCGAGCTGGGTGCCGACAAACTGCTGCTGTTCGGCGCCGAGCCGGGGCTGCTGGATGCTTCCGGCAAGCTGGTGAAGGAGATCCGTCCGCAACAGGTGGCGCCGCACCTTGAGCGTCTTGGCAGCGATTACCAGGCCGAGCTGCTGGACGCGGCCGCCGAGGCCTGCCGGGGCGGGGTGGCGCGCAGTCATATCGTCAGCTACGTGGAGAACGGCGCGCTGCTCAACGAGCTGTTCACCCGTGGCGGTGGCGGTACGCTGGTCGCCCAGGAGCAGTTCGAGGTGGTGCGCGAAGCGGCGATCGAGGATGTTGGTGGCCTGCTGGAGCTGATCAGCCCGCTGGAAGAGCAGGGCATTCTGGTGCGACGCTCGCGCGAGGTGCTGGAACGCGAGATCGAGCAGTTCAGCGTGGTGGAGCGCGAAAGCAACATCATTGCCTGTGCGGCGCTGTACCCGATCGCCGATTCCGATGCGGGCGAGCTGGCATGCCTGGCGGTCAATCCGGAGTATCGCCATGGCGGGCGCGGCGATGACCTGCTGGAGCGAATCGAGGAACGAGCGCGGGCGCTGGGGTTGAAGACGCTGTTCGTCCTGACGACCCGGACGGCGCACTGGTTCAGGGAGCGCGGATTCGTGCCGAGCGGGGTTGAAAGGCTGCCGGCGGCGCGGGCTTCGCTGTACAACTACCAGCGGAACTCGAAGATCTTCGAAAAAGCTTTGTAAGGCTTTAGGGCCCCATCGCTGGCAAGCCAGCTCCCACAGGACCGCGTGCACCGCCAAACCTGTGGGAGCTGGCTTGTCGGACCGCCGCACCGCAGCGATGAGGCCATAAGAAACGCCGCCTTCTCAGGCGGCGTTTTCAGTTACACGGTATGCAGATACCAGTTGTACTCAAGGTCCGAGATCGAGTGCTCGAACTCCTCCAGTTCACTCTCCTTGCACGCGACGAAGATGTCGATGTACTTCGGATCGATGTACTTGTTGAGGATCTCGCTGTCGTCCAGCTCGCGCAGGGCGTCGCGCAGGTTGTTCGGCAGGCTCTGCTCCACCTGTTCGTAGGCGTTGCCTTCCACCGGGCTGCTTGGCTCGATCTTGTTGGTCAGGCCGTGATGCACGCCCGCCAGCACGGCGGCCATCAGCAGGTACGGGTTGGCGTCGGCGCCGGCCACGCGGTGCTCGATGCGTACCGCATCGGCGGTGCCGGTCGGCACGCGCAGGGCCACGGTGCGGTTGTCCAGGCCCCAGCTTGGCGCATTCGGCACATAGAACTGCGCACCGAAACGGCGGTACGAGTTGACGTTCGGGCAGAGGAACGCCATCGACGCGGGCAGGGTCTCGAGCACACCGCCGATCGCGTGACGCAGCGCGGCGTTCTGCTCGGGATCCTCGCTGGTAAAGATGTTCTTGCCATCCTTGTCCAGCACCGAGATATGGACATGCAGACCATTACCCGCCTGGCCTGGATACGGCTTGGCCATGAAGGTGGTGTCCATTTCATGGTCGTAGGCGATGTTCTTGATCAGGCGCTTGAGCAGCACCGCGTAGTCACAGGCCCGCAGCGGGTCGGCGACATGGTGCAGGTTGACCTCGAACTGCGCCGGGGCGCTTTCCTTGACGATGGCGTCGGCGGGAATGCCTTGTTCCTTCGCACCTTCGAGGATGTCCTGGAGGCAGTCGACGTATTCGTCGAGGTCGTCGATCAGGTAGACCTGGGTCGATTGCGGGCGTTTGCCGGAGATCGGCGAGCGCGGCGGCTGCGGACGCCCGTTCACGTTCTCCTGGTCGATCAGGTAGAACTCCAGCTCGAACGCGGCGCAGATGGTCAGGCCCAGTTCGTCGAACTTGCTCACCACCTGGCGCAGGACTTCCCGCGGGTCGGCGAAGAAGGGCTCGCCTTCGAGTTCGTGCATGGTCATCAGCAGTTGCGCGGTCGGGCGCTTCTGCCAGGGTTCGTTGGACAGGGTGCCCGGGATTGGATAGCAGATCCGGTCGGCGTCGCCGATGTCCAGGCCGAGGCCGGTGCTCTCGACCGTGGAGCCGTTGATATCCAATGCGAAGAGGGAGGCCGGCAGGTTGATGCCTTTCTCGTAAACCTTGTGGAGGCTGGTGCGCTCGATGCGCTTGCCACGCACCACACCATTCATATCTGCAATCAGAAGGTCAACGTAGAGAACCTCAGGATGTTCCTTAAGGAACGCGTTCGCTTCGTTAAGCTGAACGGCACGCGGGGGTACCGACATGATGCAACACCTTTGTTGTTAAAAATATCAATCAATCTGGGCTTGCGACCCCAGTCAATCGGAAAGCCGAAGTGAAGTCAAGCAAGGCCCATGATGCCCTAAAAGGGCGCCATTGCGGCATTTTTGCTGCAATTGAGGGCAGCGACAAGGCCTGCTTTCGTCGCCCGAGGTTTCACACAACAGAGCCGTATTTTATTTTTTACGGGGGTGTTGTGTAAAAAAATGAACAAGGCTAAGCTCGGTCGCAACCCATAACATCAATAATACCGGGGGTTACATGTTACGCCTGTCGATCATAGGCGACAGCGGCTGTCCAGCGTGGGCAGGCCTGTACGCCATTTCCGCAAGCAGCGAGCGCGCCATGCGAGCAGCGCCGGTGCCGGCCAAAATAGTTGACGGCCAGGGCGTCGCATTCCCCAAAGATTCACCCTCTCGTACTGCCATTCATGACTATAGTCGGCTCCCCCGCATTCCGATGGATGCCGGAGACGCATTCTCCCTGCGCGCCTTTTGCTTTGGGCCCGCGGGGCATCCAGAATGCTGGAAACGGCCTGCCAAGGGCGTTCCGACCATAGTCCAGGCATTTACCTCCCGAGGTATGTATGAGTAGCAGCAATCTCGACCAGCTCACCGATTGGCTGAAAGAGCACAAGATCACCGAAGTCGAATGTCTGATCAGCGACCTGACCGGCATCACCCGGGGCAAGATCTCGCCGACCAACAAGTTCATCGCGGAAAAGGGCATGCGCCTGCCCGAGAGCGTTTTGCTGCAGACCGTGACCGGTGACTACGTCGACGACGATATCTATTACCAGTTGCTCGACCCGGCCGATATCGACATGGTCTGCCGCCCCGACGAAAACGCGGTATTCCTCGTGCCGTGGGCCATCGAGCCGACCGCCCAGGTCATCCACGACACCTACGACAAGAAGGGCAATCCGGTCGAGCTGTCGCCGCGCAACGTGTTGAAGAAGGTGCTGAAGCTCTACGCCGACAAGGGCTGGCAGCCGATCGTGGCGCCGGAGATGGAGTTCTACCTGACCAAGCGCTGCGAAGACCCGGATTTCCCGCTGCAACCGCCGATTGGTCGTTCCGGCCGCCCGGAAACCGGCCGCCAGTCGTTCTCCATCGAAGCCGCCAACGAATTCGACCCGCTGTTCGAAGACGTCTATGACTGGTGCGAGCTGCAAAACCTCGACCTCGACACCCTGATCCACGAGGACGGCACCGCCCAGATGGAGATCAACTTCCGTCACGGCAACGCCCTGTCCCTGGCCGACCAGATCCTGGTGTTCAAGCGCACCATGCGCGAGGCCGCGCTCAAGCACAACGTCGCCGCCACCTTCATGGCCAAGCCCATGACCGGCGAGCCTGGCAGCGCCATGCACCTGCACCAGAGCATCATCGACGTGAACACCGGGAAGAACATCTTCTCCAACGAAGACGGCAGCATGAGCGAGCTGTTCCTTTATCACATCGGTGGCCTGCAGAAGTTCATCCCCGAAGTGCTGCCGCTGTTCGCGCCCAACGTCAACTCGTTCCGCCGTTTCCTGCCCGACACTTCGGCGCCGGTCAACGTCGAATGGGGCGAGGAAAACCGTACCGTCGGCCTGCGCGTACCGGACGCCGGCCCGCAGAACCGCCGCGTGGAAAACCGTCTGCCGGGTGCCGACGCCAACCCGTACCTGGCCATCGCGGCCAGCCTGCTGTGTGGCTATATCGGCATGGTCGAAGGCGTCAACGCCAGCGCGCCGGTCCAGGGGCGTGGCTACGAGCGACGCAACCTGCGTTTGCCGCTGACCATCGAGGACGCCCTGGAACGCATGGAAAACTGCCGGGCGCTGGAAGCCTACCTGGGCAAGAAATTCATCGCCGGCTACGTCGCGACCAAACGCGCCGAGCATGAAAACTACAAGCGCGTGATCAGCTCCTGGGAACGCGAGTTCCTGCTGTTCGCGGTCTGATAAACCCCGGGGCCGCAGGAGCGCGGCCGCCAGAAATCGGAGAAGCACATGAGCGTCAAGAACCCGCAAACCCGCGAGTGGCAGGACCTGAGCCGTGATCATCACCTGGCACCCTTCAGCGACTATAAACAGTTGCAGGAAAAGGGCCCGCGGATCATCACCAAGGCGCAGGGCGTGCACCTGTGGGACAGCGAGGGCCACAAGATCCTCGATGGCATGGCCGGATTGTGGTGCGTGGCGGTCGGCTACGGACGCGAGGAACTGGCCGAAGCGGCCAGCAAGCAGATGCGCGAGCTGCCGTACTACAACCTGTTCTTCCAGACCGCTCACCCGCCGGCCCTGGAACTGGCCAAGGCCATCTCCGAAGTGGCCCCGGCCGGCATGAGCCATGTGTTCTTCACCGGTTCCGGCTCCGAAGGCAACGACACCGTGCTGCGCATGGTCCGCCACTATTGGGCGCTCAAGGGCAAGCCGCAGAAGAAGGTGATCATCGGCCGTATCAATGGCTACCACGGCTCTACCGTGGCCGGTGCCAGCCTCGGCGGCATGTCCGGCATGCACGAGCAGGGCGACCTGCCGATCCCAGGCATCGTGCATATCCCGCAGCCGTACTGGTTCGGCGAGGGCGGTGATAAGTCCCCGGAAGAATTCGGTATCTGGGCTGCCGAGCAACTGGAGCAGAAGATCCTCGAACTGGGGGTCGACAATGTCGCGGCCTTCATCGCCGAGCCGATCCAGGGCGCTGGCGGCGTGATCATTCCGCCGGACAGCTACTGGCCGAAGATCAAGGAAATCCTCGCCCGCTACGACATCCTGTTCGTCGCCGACGAAGTGATCTGCGGCTTCGGCCGTACCGGCGAGTGGTTCGGCTCCGACTACTACGGCCTCAAGCCCGACCTGATGACCATCGCCAAGGGCCTGACCTCCGGCTACATCCCCATGGGCGGCGTGATCGTTCGTGACGAAGTGGCGAAGGTGGTCAGCCAGGGCGGCGATTTCAACCACGGCTTCACGTATTCCGGCCACCCGGTAGCGGCGGCGGTGGGCCTGGAAAACCTGCGGATCCTGCGCGAAGAGAAGATCGTCGAGCGGGTTCGCGAGGAAACGGCACCCTATTTGCAGAAGCGTCTGCGCGAGCTGAACGACCACCCGCTGGTGGGCGAAGTGCGCGGCCTGGGCATGCTCGGTGCGATCGAGCTGGTCAAGGACAAGGCAACCCGCAGCCGCTACGAAGGCAAGGCCGTCGGCATGATCTGCCGGCAGTTCTGCTTCGACAACGGCCTGATCATGCGTGCCGTGGGCGACACCATGATCATCGCGCCGCCGCTGGTGATCAGCCGTGACGAGATCGATGAACTGATTGAAAAAGCTCGTAAATGCCTGGACCTGACCCTGGAAGCACTGATCTAACGAGGTGCTAGGCTGGCATGGTGGCTTTGCGGCATGCCAAGGCGTTGTAAGGACGCCTTGGATCTTGCCAGACTAGCGCCTGTTTCCAGTCGCTCCCCTGGCGCCGACAGGGCAGGCCGCGGAACAGATGGCTTTATAAAAATTCTGGAGCATTAACGCATGAAGAAAATGGGCAAGACGCTGTTGGCCGTATCCCTCGGGATGCTGGTCGGTACCGCTCACGCGGATGACAAGGTCCTCCACGTCTACAACTGGTCCGACTACATCGCCCCGGATACCGTGGCCAAGTTCGAAAAGCAGACTGGCATCAAGGTCGTCTACGACGTCTTCGACAGCAACGAAACCCTCGAAGCCAAGCTGCTGGCCGGCAAGTCCGGCTACGACATCGTGGTCCCGTCGAACAACTTCCTGGCCAAGCAGATCAAGGCCGGCGTTTACCAGGAGCTGGACAAGTCCAAGCTGCCCAACTGGAAGAACCTCGACGAAGACCTGCTCAAGGCCGTCGGTGACGCCAGCGACCCGGGCAACAAATACGCCTTCCCGTACATGTGGGGCAGCATCGGCATCGGCTACAACCCGGAGAAGGTCAAGGCCGCGCTGGGCATCGACAAGATCGACTCCTGGGACGTGGTGTTCAAGCCCGAGAATATCGCCAAGCTCAAGAGCTGCGGCGTGAGCTTCCTCGATGCCCCGACCGAGATGATCCCGGCCGCGCTGCACTACCTGGGCAAGCCGACCGCGAGCAAGGACAAGGCTGATCTGCAGGCCGCCGAAAAGCTGTTCCTGAGCATTCGTCCGTCGGTCACCTACTTCCACTCCTCCAAGTACATCTCGGACCTGGCCAACGGCAACATCTGCGTGGCCGTGGGCTACTCGGGTGACCTGGAGCAGTCCAAGGCCCGCGCCCACGAGGCCGGCGACAAGGTCAAGCTGGACTACGTGATTCCGAAGGAAGGCGCCGGTACCTTCTACGACATGGTCGCCATTCCGAAGGATGCCGAGAACGTCGAAGCCGCCTACAAGTGGATGAATTTCCTGCAGCAGCCGGAAATCATGGCCGAGATCACCAACGCCGTGCGCTTCCCGAACGGCAACAAGGCGGCGACCCCGCTGGTGGACAAGGACATCACCAGCGATCCGAGCATCTACCCGTCGGATGAAGTGAAGAAACAGCTGTACGCGATCGCCGACCAGGATGCCACCACCCTGCGTTTGATCACCCGCAGCTGGACCAAGATCAAGTCGGGCAAGTAAGCCGACCTGGGCCAGGGGCGCGGCGCAAGCCGCGTCCTTGAGCGGGTAACACAATTTTTTTTGCTGGATGGGTGTATCGCAGGTAAGTTGCGCGCCGGTTCGGTGATCCGGCAGTCAGGACTGCCGTTCGCCACACGAGCACTAAATGTAGAGGGCCTCCCACTTGTCTATTTCCATGTTTCGCAAGGCTGTCATGGCTGGAGCGGGTCTGACGCTGGCTTGCAGCGTCCAAGCGGCGCCCACGGTGCATATCTACAACTGGTCGGACTACATCGGCCAGACCACCCTCGCGGACTTCGAAGCGAAAACCGGCATCAAGCCGAAGTATGACGTTTTCGATTCCAACGAAACCCTGGAAGGCAAGCTGCTGGCCGGTCGCACCGGCTATGACGTGGTGGTGCCGTCCAACCATTTCCTCGGCAAGCAGATCAAGGCGGGCGCATTCCAGAAGCTCGACCGTGCCCAGCTGCCGAACTGGAACAACCTCGACCCGGCCCTGCTCAAGCGCCTCGAGCGTAACGACCCGGGCAACCAGTATGCGGTGCCGTACCTTTGGGGTACCAATGGCATCGGCTACAACGTCGAGAAGGTCAAGGCAGTGCTCGGCACCGACAAGATCGATTCCTGGGCCACGCTGTTCGAGCCCGAGAACATCAAGAAGCTGTCCAGCTGCGGCGTCGCCTTCCTCGACTCGGCGGACGAGATGCTCCCGGCGATGCTCAACTACCTGGGCCTCGACCCCAACAGCCAGGACCCCAAGGACTACAAAAAGGCCGAGGACAAGCTCCTCGCCATTCGCCCCTACGTGACCTACTTCCACTCCTCCAAGTACATCTCCGACCTGGCCAATGGCGATATCTGCGTGGCCGCCGGCTTCTCCGGCGATGTCTTCCAGGCCAAGGCCCGCGCCGAAGAGGCCGGCAAGGGCGTGGACGTGGCTTATGTGATTCCCAAGGAAGGCGGCAACCTCTGGTTCGACATGCTGGCCATCCCCAAGGATGCCGGCAACGTCAAGGAGGCCCATGCCTTCATCAACTATCTGCTTGAACCCGGGGTTATCGCCCAGGTCAGCGATTACGTTGGTTACGCCAACCCGAACCCCAGGGCTGGCGAGCTGATGGACCAGGATGTCCGCAAGGATCCGGCGGTTTACCCACCGCAGGAAGTGATCGACAAGCTGTACGTCAATTCCGAATTGCCGCCCAAAGTGCAGCGTTTGATGACCCGCATCTGGACCAAGGTCAAGTCGGGCAAATAATAAATCCGGACCCGCCACGGCAGGGGCGGGTGCAGAACATTCTGTTGGGAGTTTCACACATGGCAGTTGCCTCCGGCGCCTACAAGAAAGCCCTCGAAGGCGACCAGCAACCCAAGCAGGTGCTGGTCAAGATCGATCGGGTCACGAAGAAGTTCGACGAAACCGTCGCGGTGGACGATGTCTCCCTCGAAATCAGGAAAGGCGAGATCTTCGCCCTGCTCGGCGGCTCCGGCTCGGGTAAATCGACCCTGCTGCGCATGCTGGCCGGTTTCGAGCGTCCGACCGAAGGGCGGATTTTCCTCGATGGCGTCGATATCACCGACATGCCGCCCTACGAGCGGCCGATCAACATGATGTTCCAGTCCTACGCGCTGTTCCCGCACATGACCGTGGCGCAGAACATCGCCTTCGGCCTGCAGCAGGACAAGATGCCCAAGGCCGAGATCGAGGCCCGGGTGGCCGAGATGCTCAAGCTGGTGCACATGACCCAGTACGCCAAGCGCAAGCCGCACCAGCTTTCCGGCGGCCAGCGCCAGCGCGTGGCCCTGGCCCGCTCCCTGGCCAAGCGGCCGAAGTTGCTGCTGCTCGATGAACCCATGGGGGCGCTGGACAAGAAACTGCGCTCGCAGATGCAGCTGGAACTGGTGGAAATCATCGAGCGGGTCGGCGTGACCTGCGTGATGGTTACCCACGACCAGGAAGAGGCCATGACCATGGCCCAGCGCATCGCCATCATGCACCTGGGCTGGATCGCCCAGATCGGCAGCCCGATTGACGTCTACGAGACCCCGACCAGCCGCCTGGTCTGCGAATTCATCGGCAACGTCAACCTGTTCGAGGGTGAAGTGGTCGACGACGCCGAAGGCCACGCGCTGATCGCCAGCCCCGAGCTGGAGCGTCCGATCTACGTCGGCCACGGCATCACCACCTCGGTGGAAGACAAGCACATCACCTACGCGCTGCGTCCGGAGAAACTGCTGGTCACCGCGCAACAGCCGACCTGCGAATACAACTGGTCGCGCGGCAAGGTCCACGACATCGCCTACCTGGGCGGCCACTCGGTGTTCTACGTCGAACTGCCGAGCGGCAAGATCGTCCAGTCGTTCGTCGCCAACGCCGAACGCCAGGGCTCGCGTCCGACCTGGGGCGACGAAGTCTACGTCTGGTGGGAAGACGACAGCGGCGTGGTACTGCGTTCATGAACATGCGCAAGCTCAAGCGAGCACTCAACCGCGTAACGCCCGAGGGACGCCACGTCGTCATCGGGATCCCGTTCCTCTGGCTGTTCCTGTTCTTCATGCTGCCGTTCTTCATCGTCCTGAAGATCAGTTTCGCCGAGGCGGACGTAGCGATCCCGCCGTACACGGAGATCTACAGCTACGTCGAGGACAAGATCCAGGTGGTGCTCAACCTGGCCAACTATGGCCTGTTGACCCAGGACGAGCTGTATATCTCGGCCTACCTGGGCTCGTTGAAGATGGCCTTCTTCAGCACCATCCTCTGCCTGCTGATCGGCTACCCGATGGCCTACGCCATCGCCAACGCGCGCAAGGACATCCAGACCGTCCTGCTGCTGTTGATCATGATGCCGACCTGGACCGCGATCCTGATCCGCGTCTATGCCTGGATGGGCATCCTCAGCAACAACGGCCTGCTCAATGCCTTCCTGATGTGGCTGGGGCTGATCGACCAACCGCTGCAGATCCTCAACACCAACCTGGCGGTGTATATCGGCGTGGTCTATTCGTACCTGCCGTTCATGATCCTGCCGCTGTTCGCCAACCTGGTGAAACACGACCAAAGCCTGCTGGAAGCCGCATCCGACCTGGGTTCGAGCCGTTTCAACAGCTTCTGGAAGATCACCGTGCCGCTGTCGAAGAACGGCATCATCGCCGGCTGCATGCTGGTGTTCATCCCGGTAGTGGGCGAGTTCGTCATTCCTGAACTGCTGGGCGGCCCGGAAACCCTGATGATCGGCAAGGTGCTGTGGCAGGAATTCTTCAACAACCGTGACTGGCCGGTGGCCTCGGCCCTGGCGGTAGTGATGCTGGCGATCCTGATCGTGCCGATCCTGCTGTTCAACCGCAGCCAGGCGAAAGAGATGGAGGGCCGGGCATGAAGCGCGTCGGATTTTCCAATGTAATGCTGGTCCTCGGCCTGCTGTTCATCTACCTGCCGATGCTGATCCTGGTGATCTACTCGTTCAACGCCTCCAAGCTGGTGACGGTCTGGGGCGGCTGGTCGGTGAAGTGGTATGTCGGCCTGCTCGACAACACCCAACTGATGGGTTCGGTGATGCGCTCGTTGGAGATCGCCTGCTACACGGCGGTCGCCGCAGTGGCGCTGGGTACCCTGGCCGCGTTCGTGCTGACCCGGGTCACCCGCTTCAAGGGCCGTACCCTGTTCGGCGGTCTGGTCACCGCGCCGCTGGTCATGCCCGAGGTCATTACCGGTCTGTCGCTGTTGCTGCTGTTCGTGGCCATGGCGCAGATGATCGGCTGGCCGCAGGAGCGTGGCATCGTCACCATCTGGATCGCCCACACGACGTTCTGCGCAGCTTACGTAGCCGTGGTGGTGTCGGCTCGCTTGCGCGAGCTGGACCTGTCCATCGAAGAAGCGGCCATGGACCTCGGTGCACGGCCATGGAAGGTGTTCTTCCTGATCACCATCCCGATGATCGCGCCGTCGCTGGCGGCGGGCGGCATGATGTCCTTCGCCCTGTCGCTGGATGACTTGGTACTGGCCAGCTTCGTATCCGGCCCGGGCTCCACCACCCTGCCGATGGAAGTGTTCTCGGCCGTGCGCCTGGGCGTGAAGCCGGAAATCAACGCCGTGGCCAGCCTGATCCTGCTGGCGGTATCGCTGGCGACCTTCCTGGTCTGGTACTTCAGCCGCCGTGCCGAAGAGCGCCGCAAACGCGCGATCCAGCAGGCCATCGAGGAAGCCGCGGCGGATGGCTGGAAGCAGCCTGAAGTGCGGCGTCCGGCTCAGGCTTGATCTGAGGCCTTGAAGGCCTCATCGCTGGCAAGCCAGCTCCCACAGGTCCTTGTGGGAGCTGGCTTGCCAGCGATGAGGCCCTCAAACCCAAAACAAATCTACTTGCTTGGCACCAACCTCAACGTCCCCTCGGTCTCCCCGGCCAACCCCAGCCAGGCCCTCTGGTACCGCCCTTCGATATAGGGCCTGGCCTGATCCCCATAATGCCGATCGAACAACACCCCGCTTTGCCCGACCGGGTTGATGCTCAGCGCTGTCCCGGCATCTGCGAAATCGATCAGGCGCCGCGTGGACGGCCCGTAGTTCACCGGCCATGGCGCCGGGCCGATCTTCGCCGACAGGTTGTTCGGCACTTCGTGGGTTCCCGGCGCCGCGAATGGTCCGACATTGAACAGCCTGTCCAAGGGTTTCTGCATGCCCAGCGGATGCCCGTGGGTCAGGGTATGTGCCTTGCCCCACTGCCAGCCCGCCGGATCCTTGCCAAGGGTTTCGCCCAGATGCGCCACGGTCCTGTCCCAGGCGTGCTTGACCACCGCCGCGCGGCTGCCGCGTTCGCTGCTGCCCTGGGTGTCCCACCAGGGGGAATCGACATCCGCTGCCAGGCGCGGCAGGGCATCGTCGAGCACCCGGGTCGAGATCAGCGCCTGGAACCAGGCATCGCCCAGTTCATCGTGCATCGCTGCGTAGGCCAGCTCGTAGAGGAACTGGTTGAACAGCGTGGCATTGACCGAATCCAGCGGATAGTCGCCGCGCCAGGCCGCCAGTTGCTCCACCAGCTCGCGGCCCCGGGCGTCCTGCACCACCTGGCGCAGCACCGGCAACAGCGGGCCAAGGGTACGCGGGCCGTAATCGGTGGTGGTGCCCAGTTGCAGCGCCTGGCTGTTCTGCAGGTCCCATTTCACCTGGTTGTTTGCGAGTTGCCGGTCGAGCTCGCGACCGCGGTCCGGCAGGTTGTAATAGCCGGGAATCGGCACGCCGGTGGGCGATAGCGGCTGGAAGTTGGCCGAGACGATATAACCGCTGGCCGGGTTCTCCGACTGTGGGTTGACGCTGAACGGGTAGAAACCGGACTTGTCCGCCTCGCCGCTGCTGCCGTCGAGAATGAAGGCCGGGTTGACCCCGTCCGGCCGGATCGGCAGGGCCGCCGCCGCCCACCAGCCGATATCGCCACGGGCGTTGGCCCAGACGAAGTTCAGCCCCGGTGCCTGGACCTTCTGCACGGCGCTGCGCATGGCCTCCAGGGTGCTGGCGCGGTTGACCTCGTAGAAGCCATCGAGGATCGGATTCTCGCTTTCAAGGAAGGCCCACCACATGGCGACCGGTGTCGGCCCGGCGTCTTCGCCCAGTACCTTGTTGACGATCGGGCCATGGGGCGAGCGCAGCAGGGTGACCGCCTGCGTTGGCTCGCCCTTGACCTTGATCTGCTGCTCGCTGCGGACCAGCTCCTGCCACTGGCCGTGGACCATGACCTGTCCGGGGTTGTCCGGGTTTACCTTTTCGGCGATCAGGTCGACGTCGTCGTTCTGGAACATGGTCAGGCTCCAGCCGAACTCGCGGTTGTGCCCGAGGGAAGCGAAGGGGTTGAGCGCCTGGTGGTAGCCGTACAGATGGAAGCCCGGTGCCGACAGCTCGGCCTCGTACCACACTGCCGGGACCGAAAAACGGATATGCGGATCGCCGGCCAGCAACGGCTTGCCACTGCGGGTACGGCTGCCGCTGACGGCCCAGGCGTTGCTGCCTTCGAACTGCGGCAGGCCGGCCTCGCTCAAGGCCTGTTGGCTGAGCGTCGCCAGTCGGCCCAGGGTTTTCCAGTCGGCATCGACCAAAGCAGGCGGGTGTTGCAGCATGCCGTCGGGATGCCAATCGAGATCGAAGACCTTCAGGTACTCGCCGCCGAGATGGTCGCGCACGAATGTCAGCAGCGGTTCGGTACGGAACGCGGCGGCAAAGCTGTAGGCCATGAAGCCGGCGATGCTCAGGGTGTCCTGGGCGGTGAAGGGGCGTGGGGTGATGCCCAGCACGTCGAATTCGATCGGCTGCGGATGCGTGTCCTGCCAGGCGTTTACGCCTTCGAGGTAGGCCTGCAGGGCGTTCCAGGCGGGTGACTGCTTGTCCTGCCGATCGACCATCACCTGCGCCTGTTCGCCGATGCGCAGGCTGCGGAACAGGATGTCGGTGGCGACCATCTTAGGTCCCAGCACCTCGGCCAGCTCGCCCTTGGCCAGGCGCCGGGTGATCTCCATCTGGAACAGGCGGTCCTGGGCGTGCACGTAGCCCAGGACGCGATACAGGTCGCTCTCGTTCTGCGCCTGGATATGCGGCACGCCGCGTTCGTCGTAGCGCACGCTGACCGGCGCCTGGAGCTTCGCCAGGGCGACTTCGCCGTCACGTTGCGGCTGCTTGCCTTGCACATACAGATAACCGGCGCCGGCTGCCGCAACGGCTATGGCAACGGCGAGAAGGGTAAGGCGGCGTTTCATCGAAGCTCCTTGGGGAATCTTTCAGCCAGCGAGTCGGTCATGATCGGACAGAGGATAGACTTTGCCAGCCGAGAGATCAGCCAGGAGTGAGGGCCAATGGACATCAGTGAAAAACACAAGATGCTGACCGGACAGCTGTATCGCGCGACGTGCCCGGAGCTGCAAGCCGAACAGATCGCCAACAAGCACTGGATGCAGCGCTACAACGACTCCGCCGACCTGCTCAACGAGCAGCGGCACGCCATGCTGGTGGAACACTTCGCCAGGGTCGGCCCCGGCGCGGTGATCCGCCCGCCGTTCTACTGCGACTACGGCTACAACATCGAGATCGGCGCCAATGTGTTCATCAACTTCAACTGCGTGATTCTCGACATTTGCAGCGTGAGCATCGGCGACGACTGCCAGATCGGGCCGGCGGTGCAGATCTACGGGGCGGACCACCCGCGCGATCCGGTGGTGCGGCGCAGCGGCCTGGAGAGCGGGAAGCCGGTGAAGATCGGCAGGAATGTCTGGATTGGTGGCGGGGCGATCATCCTGCCCGGAGTGACGGTGGGGGATGATGCGATCATCGGTGCAGGCAGCGTGGTAACCCGGGATGTGCCGGCGGGGGCGACGGTGATGGGTAACCCTGCCCGAGCGCAGTAGAAGGGTGGACGCGTAACCTGTGGGAGCTGGCTTGCCAGCGATAGCAGTGGTGAATCCACCATAGCAATCGCTGGCAAGCCAGCTCCCACAGTGTCCGCGGTGGACCCTGATTCCAGGGTTGGCTCAAAACCCTGTGGGAGCTGGTCTTGCCAGCGATGAGGCCGGCTTGAGCAACGATGTTGTCAGGTCGGGCCAAATCGCTGGCAAGCCAGCTCCCACAGGGTACGCGTCGCTCTCGGGTCAGGTGGACTTGAAGCCAGGCTTGCCGTTGGCTGCGCGCCATTCCTTGACGTGATTGACGATCGATTGAGGGGTTACGCTGTGCCCTTCTTCCGGATAGTAGATGAGATCCGATTTTGCAGGATGTTCGGTCAAGCGTTCGAACTCGTCCGAGAGGTAGTCCTGGTAGTCGATGAATGCTTTTCCATGCAAGCCTGAGCGGTTTTCGAAAAACTCACCCACCAGCTGGACGAATTCAGCTTCCGTATACTCTTCAAGTTTCTGTTTGACATTCATTGGTTGTTTTTCCCGCTGTGGATTTCGGCATGTTGTTTCGGAGTCATCACCACAATGTTGTCAATGTCATATACCGCGCCCCCTTTGGCAATCTGATGAACGTGATGTAGCTCGAAAGATTTCTTTGACTTGTTGTGTCCTGACGCAGCTGATTTCGGCGCACCGCCTTCTCGCATTCTTTGCAGATTTGAAGGAATAAACTGCTGACTCAGCTCCGTATCAGCAGCAACCGCTTTCCAGATGGCCTCACGCATTCGATCCCAGTTACTGAAGGTTAGCCCCCTTAACTGGTCGGCGATGCGTGACGGTATTGGCGAGCCCTCCCGAGTATCTGCTGTCCCGAGCCAGAGCCCCGAGACGGATTGACCGTTCCCTGTTGCTACCCCGGCGTAATCCCGAGGATCCTTGAACATGACGTAGACCGGCTCAAGCCCTGAGTCCGTCGGAAATGTAACTATGTAGTCATTGAAGTGAGCATCACCCTCGGCAGGCAGCGGTAATAGACCGAGAGGAGCAGGCGTGCTGATGACTCCGGGGTAGAGCCCATCGGGCTGAGTTTCGATTGGGAGCGATGTAGAGTTTTCGGGCGTACCAGCCTGAGGTAGCCAGTAAATAGTAATTGGGTCCGGCCCTTCGCTTGTGAAACGATAGGCGCCGTGCTCGCTATCCCATATGGCTGTTCGTACAGGTACTCGTTCCGGGATGCCATCAATTCCGGTAGAAATTAACCGTAAATGAGTTTCTTCTTTGTTCCATTCAGAGATCAGTCGCATCGGCAGAGGAAAATCTTCTTCGATTTGGCTCAGTACTTCTTTCCAGTCGACGCTAAGGTTCAGATCAGTGAAGGGAATGCTTAGGCCATATGGTTCATCTCGTTCAAGCTTGAGAGAAAGTAGCAGGATGGAGGCGACCTCCAATACTCCACGTGCCGGCCCTTTTATGTATTTTTTAATGGCCCGCAGGGTAGTTCTGAGGGCAACTTGCAAATCGGCAGGGTTTACAACAGAGGAGGCGGCCAACGTTATTAGATGCGGGTGGGCGATGGCTGCCGTGCTGAGGGAAAAGACCACGGAATTTCCCGTTCGGTCTTCTTTGGATGCGAACTCGAGGCGTATCAGCTCCGCATATGCAGCTGTGATTACTGAATTAGCTTGCGCTATATATTTTTCGACCAGTCTGTCGTTGGCTTCTCTGCTCGACTCAAGCTCGGAAAGTTTTTTTGTCGCTGAAATTAAGGCCGCTTCAGCTGAATTTCTCTTTTCTCTCGATACACGCGCATGCAAGGCAAAGACAATTTCTGAATCTAATAGTTGAGTTTGGAGTTCGAGCGTTTTTGCATGGCCGCTTTCACGTTGTCGAGCATTGGTGACTTCGGATTTCGCTTGGGATATATCCGAGGCTATCTGCTCAATTTGTTTTGAGGACAGAGAAGGCATCGGTGCTGTCGCACTGATCAGACTGGTGTTAGCACTTTCGATCTGTGCTCTTAGAGTATCGATTGCAATCTCGTAATCATTTTTTGCCGACTCAAGCTTGGTTGACTCTAACTCAACTGATTTTACGTTTTGTTCCAGCGGGTAGGACTTTTTTGTTGTTGGGTCTTGAGCGTGCCTATGGGCAAGAGCAAGGCTTTTTACGCGAAGGCCAAGCTGAGCGATTGAGCTCTCGAGCAGGCGCGCTTCATAAGCTGCCTTATAGGATGAAAGCCATGCCTCTCTAGGGTTTCTGGTATCCTTTGGACGGTTGGCAGTTCTTAGATAGTCTACAAAATTTTTATCTATGGGATCTGTTCCAAAAAAATCCAGAGCGGTTTTCCTGGCGTTGGTCAAAGCATTTTGCTTTTGTGCAAGCAGATCGCGCGCGGCCGTGAGCTTGTTTCCTATTACCTCAAGTTCTGAAAGTCCGTGAGGCGGTGGAGTCATTTTTTTTAGTGTGTCATCCAGGCTGGATGTAAGGTCTTTGTTTTGTTGGAAGTATTCCTCTTCGACTTGAGTCTTGTCTGCGTCGTGGTCTGTGACGATTTCGATTATCAGTGATCCTGGCTGGAATCGTGAAAGATAATGGGCCCCAGGGATTGTTTCATGTTCCCAGCGCGTTATTTCTGATGAAATATGGCCCGAGTTATTGTCGGGGTGCGTCGCAGTGATCGTTACTGCAGGTAAAGAAGTTGAATTTTGCTGTCGCATACAGGTAGCTCCTTCTCCATGTATGCGCAAAAATTTAGTTTTCTGATTTTTCTAGGTGCTGTAAATAACTATAGAGGGGGTCTCATTTATTTCGCTTTATTTCATCTTGCCCACTGGCAATAACACCCCACCGCCATCGTTTGCGTCACCTTCACCGGCCGGCCCTCGGTCAGCGCCTGCAGAATCGGTTCGATAAAGCTGTTGCTGGCATTGCAGGTCGCCCCTTCGCTGTAGGGTCCGAAGTAGGCAAGGTTGCCTTCCTTGTCCCAGATCGCCACGGCAGGGCTGGCCGGCAGGTGGTCGGCGCCGGGCAGGCTGGCGATGGGCTTCAGTGCGCCCAGGTTGGCGGGAAGCTGGCCGTGGGTGCCTGGCTTTTGCACTACATGGAAGGCCACGCCCTGCGGGCCGTAGTGTTCGATCAGTTCGCCCAGGTGCTGCTGGTTGCCGACGTTGCATGGGCAGGCCGGGTCCCAGAAGTGCACCAGGCGGATCGGGCCGGGGCCGGCAAGTTCGGGCGGCAGGCGCAGGTGGTCGCCGGCGAAGAGCGCGGTCTGGTTGTCGAAGGGGCGCCGGTAGCGGCTCTGGAAGTTGTCATAGGCCAGCCACAGCCCGGCAGCGCAAAGGGCGAGGGTGAGGGCGGCGAGCAGTGTTTTCCCCGACATGGGCAATACCGGCAAATAAAAGGGGGCCAGCTTGCCATGCCTCCGCCGACAGATGAATATCGCAGGTCAATCCTTCAGTACCTTTCCGGAAGCCTTCCATGTCCGCCTTGTTCCAAGCCGATCCCCTGCGTACCAGCCTGCTACCCCTGGCGGTGCGTCAGCCGTTGTCGGTCGAGGGCCAGGCGTACCAGCGTTTCTATGGCCTGGACCGGGTGCCTTGCGCGGCGAGCTGGCTGGGGCGTTTCTCCTGCGCGGGCTTCGAGGTCGTCAGCCAGGTCTGGCTGCCCGCCGAGTCGGTGGCGACGCTGGTGTTGCTGCACGGCTTCTACGATCACATGGGCCTGTACCGCCACGTGATCGACTGGGCACTGCAACAAGGCTTCGCTGTGATCTCCTGCGATCTGCCCGGGCATGGCCTGTCCAGCGGCGAACGCGCCAGCATCGATGATTTCGCGGTGTACCAGCAGGTTCTGGACGAAGTGTTCCGCCAGGCCGCCGGCCTGCAATTGCCGCAGCCCTGGCACCTTTGCGGGCAGAGCACCGGCGGCGCCATTGCGGTCGATCACCTGCTGCACCGCGGCGAAGGCAGCCCGGTCAGCGGCGAGGTGATCCTGTTGTCGCCGCTGGTGCGACCGCGTGCCTGGGGTTGGTCGAAGCTCAGCTACTTCATGCTCAAACCCTTCGTCAATGGCATCGCCCGGCGTTTCAGCGAGAACAGCAACGACCCGACCTTCCTTCCGTTCCTGCTCGCCGACCCTTTGCAGCCGCGTCGCCTGCCTACTGCCTGGGTGGGTGCATTGGTCCAGTGGATACGGCGGATCGAGACGGCTCCCGGCAGCCCGCGCCAGCCGCTGATCGTGCAAGGGGAAGCGGACATGACCGTGGACTGGCGCTACAACCTCGAGGTGCTCAAGGCCAAGTTCGACGCGCCGAAGATATTGCTGCTGCCCGAGGCCCGGCATCATCTGGCCAATGAGCTGCCGGACATTCGCCGGCGCTATTTCGCCTTCATCGAACAGCGCCTGGGCTGATCACCTCAGGTCCGAGGAGCTTTGGCCCACAGCGAGGCCGGCACGGATCGCGGCCAGCGCGGCCTTGTAGTAGGCCTGGCCTTCGGCGGATTCGGCGAAGGTGGCGAACTCCTCCAGCTCGGCATCGGAAAGGTCGCGATAGACGTACAGCAGAGTGTTGTTCAGGTCTTCGCCGATCTGCTGCATCAGGCGCTGGCGCTGACCGTCCAGCATGCCCTGGGCCTGACCGCCGCCGAACAGGCCGGGAATCATCTGGCTGAGGCTGTCGGCGGCGACGCCGGCGATTGCCAGGCTAACCTCGGCGCCGGCTTCCCGGGCGGGCAGGGCCTGGGCCAGGTGGCCGATGATGAGCAGGCGGTTGTCGCTGGCCTGCATCTTCGGCAGGCCCTTGGCGTTCTTCGCCAACTGGTCGCGGCGGGTGGCGAGCAGTTCGGCGGCCACCACCTTGCGCCCCAGTGGCGACTGGAAGAAGGTCAGGGCGGGGGACGGGTCTTTCAGGTTGGCACGCAGTTGGGCGGCGGCGCGGCGATCCACGGCCTTGGCCTCGAAACGCTGGTTGCTGTTGTCCACCAGCGCCTGGAACACCGCGGGCGGCAGGCTTTTCTGGTAGCGCTGCTGGGCGGCGGCGATGGCATCGGAGAAGTGGGCGCGCTGCTCGGGCCAGCCGGCGACCTTGTACAGCTGATCGAGGGAGTCTGCCCTGACAGGCGTGGTGCAGATGATCAACAGCAGAAAAAACAGGGTATCCGGAATTTCTGGTTGATAAAATGCCAAAGATGTAAAGAAGAAAATCTTTCTCAGCGGATTATCTGATTGATCCTCTTCAGCCTACTCTACTGCCAATTTTCTGTTTCCACCTTCGCCTGAGTCTTCATAGCGATGCTGACTAGGGAGGACAGCGAGAGCTGGGCAAGCGTCAAAGCGGTTCTGGTTCATGCGCAATCCGGACACCTGCACAACATTCCTCTTGTAAGAAACCGATCAAATTCTCTAGGTGCCCATACTCGGGTATACAGACAATCGTGCGGCTATGTTTCTCCTGCCGGATCAGCCCTACCTTGGCCATGCGCGCAAGGTGATGTGATAGCGTCGAAGCAGGAATACCCAGCCCCTTCTGGATATCTCCGACCGAAGCCCCATCATGGCCAGCTTTGACCAGAAAGCGGAACACGGACAGTCGGTGACTATTCCCTAGCTCAGCTAAGCTGGCTGCAACCTTTTCGTGATCCATAGCACGCCCCAATAATTCGATGTTTCTAGAATTATAGTTGACAGGTCGGATAAACGCAAGTAGGCTGCGTACATCATTTCGACAATACTAGAAATATAGGAGTAATATTGAATGTCATCTCAACTCCAAGACGCTCTAGGCATGTTCGCCTTTCTCGCTATCGAGCTATCGGTTTTATTCATTGGCATTAGCTTGCTGGTCGGAGTTCTTCAACGTCACATCCCACCATCCAAGGTGGAAGCGTTACTGACTTCCAGTGGGAAGCGAGGCTATTTTCTTGCTGCTGGTTTAGGAGCTATAACGCCCTTCTGTAGTTGCTCGACTATCCCCATGTTGAAAGGGTTGATTCGGGCACGGGCCGGTTTTGGGCCGATGATGGTGTTTCTTTTCTCATCTCCGTTGCTGAATCCTATCGTCGTCGGCCTGCTGGTTGCCACGTTTGGATGGACACTTACTGCTATCTATGTGCTCGCCGCTTTGGTGGTCGCGGTAGGTGCCGGATGGCTGCTTCACACGCTTGGCTTCGAGCGTTATGTGCGCCGGACGGCGACACAAGAGAGCAGTGGATGTAGTTCATCAGCAAGCCCGTGCAGTGCTACATCGACCGCATCGAGTTGCGGCACCAACAGCTGCGACACCACTCCGAAGACGGCTTCTTGCGGGGCTGATAGGAAGACAACAGTCTCTACGTCTAGCGAATGCTGTGACAGTCAACCCACTGTCACGGTTAAGAAAGAAGGGAAGTACAGTGGTGTGTGGCGGGAAGCTTGGTCGGACTTTATCGATGTGTTGCCTTACCTGCTCATCGGTATTGCGATTGGCAGCGTGATCTATGGTTTCATGCCCACTGACTTATTGGAGCAGTATGCAGGCCCAGATAATCCCTTTGCCATTCCAGTTGCCGCTGTCATCGGCGTGCCGTTGTATATTCGCGCTGAAGCCGTCATACCTCTGGCAGCGGCTCTGATGGCCAAAGGCGTGGGTGCCGGGACGGTGCTAGCGTTGATCATCGGCAGTGCCGGAGCCAGCCTGACTGAGCTCATTCTGTTGCGCTCTTTGTTCACGCTGAAGCTTTTAGCGGCGTTTTTAGCAGTCATTTTTGCTATGGCGATGATTGCCGGTTACGCCACCTACCTGTTTTTCTGATCAAGGCGGGAGATGATTAATTCGTTAAGCCTTCCTGGGTACCAGTTGGTGGATTCTGATGAGCAGAATGAAGACATACATTTTCGGCTTGAAGCACCTACACCAGTAGCCTGCGAGGGGTGCGGCGTGCAGGGTGAGTTCGTGCGGTTCGGCAAGCGTGACGTTCCCTATCGTGATCTGCCCATCCACGGCAAGCGGGTCACTCTCTGGGTGGTCCGCCGCCGATACACCTGCCGGGCCTGCAAGACAACATTCAGGCCCCAGCTACCGGAGATGGTGGACGGATTCCGTATGACACTGCGGCTGCATGAGTACGTGGAGAAGGAATCCTTCAACCACCCCTACACCTTTGTGGCGGCACAGACCGGCCTGGACGAGAAGACGGTGCGCGACATCTTCAACGCCCGCGCCGAGTTCCTGGGGCGCTGGCACCGCTTCGAGACGCCCCGCATCCTGGGCATTGACGAGCTATACCTGAACAAGCGCTACCGCTGCATTCTGACCAACATTGAGGAGCGAACCCTGCTCGACCTGCTGGCCACCCGCCGCCAGGACGTGGTGACCAACTACCTGATGAAGCTGAAAGACCGGCAGAAGGTCGAGATCGTCAGCATGGACATGTGGAACCCCTACCGGGCAGCGGTCAAGGCTGTGCTGCCCCAGGCCCGTATCGTGGTCGATAAGTTCCATGTGGTGCGCATGGCCAACGATGCCCTAGAGAGAGTGCGCAAGGGCCTCAGAAAGGAGCTGAAACCGTCCCAGAGCCGGACTCTCAAGGGAGACCGGAAAATCCTGCTGAAACGCGCTCACGAAGTCTCAGACCGGGAGCGCCTCATCATGGAGACCTGGACAGGCGCGTTCCCGCAACTGCTGGCCGCCTACGAGCACAAGGAGCGCTTCTACGGCATCTGGGACGCCACCACACGGCTCCAGGCAGAAGCCGCCCTGGACGAGTGGATAGCCACCATCCCGAAGGGCCAAAAGGAAGTCTGGAGCGATCTGGTCAGGGCAGTGGGAAACTGGCGCGAAGAGACCATGACCTACTTCGAGACGGACATGCCCGTCACCAACGCTTACACGGAGTCCATCAACCGACTGGCCAAGGACAAGAACCGTGAAGGGCGCGGTTACTCCTTCGAGGTGATGCGGGCACGAATGCTCTACACCACGAAGCACAAGAAGAAGGCACCGACTGCGAAGGTCTCTCCTTTCTACAAGAAAACCATCGGTTACGGACTGCCGGACTTCGCAGAGGAACTCAACTACGGAGTCGATCTATCAACCATCTGATAATGGTATCAGGTTGGTGGGGTAAAGGTGCCCCATCAACCATTAAATCCGTATACCCAAAAAACAAACGGCGCATTCAGGACTCCTGTCGGCAGGCGGCTATTGTCCGTGGCCTTGCGGGGCTTTGTCGAGACGCCAGTGCGTCGATGCGACCAAGTGGCGCTGTCGGTTTGGCCGCCGGCCCGTTACCATGCGCGCCATGCACATATCCTCCGAACATCCGCAGATTCCCGGTATTGTCGACGACCTCGCCAATCAGGGCTGGTCGCACCAGGCAATCTTCCTGCCCGAGGCGTTGACCCGGGCCCTGGCGGCCGAATGCCGGCAACGCGCTGAACAAGGCGAGCTGGCCCCGGCGGCCGTGGGGCGTGGCCAGGGCCAGGAAGTGCGCGAAGGCATACGTGGCGACCATATCCTCTGGATCGAACCCGGGCAGTCCGAGGCCTGCGACCACTACCTGGCATTGATGGACGGCCTGCGCGAAGCGCTGAATCGCGACTTCTACCTGGGGCTGGAGGATTTCGAATGCCACTTTGCCCGTTACCCGGCAGGCACCTTCTATCGCAAGCACCTCGACCGCTTCCGTGACGATGACCGCCGCACCGTCTCGGCCATCATCTACCTCAACGAGGAATGGGCGGCGCAGGACGGCGGTGAACTGCGCATCTACCTGGCGGACGGCAGCGAGCGGGATATCCCGCCAGTAGGCGGCAGCCTGGTCGTGTTCATGTCCGCCGACCTGCCCCATGAGGTGCTGATGGCACATCGCGAGCGTCTTTCGGTCACTGGCTGGTTCCGCCGTCGTGGCAACGATCCCTTCTGATCTGTCGCGGGTGCTGGTGAGCGCCTGCCTGCTCGGCCAGCCGGTGCGCTATGACGGGCGTGCCAGTGGTCATCCCGATCTGTTGCAGACCTGGCAGAAGCAGGGGCGGGTGGTGCCGTTGTGTCCGGAGGTGGCGGGTGGGCTGCCGACGCCTCGGCCGCCGGCGGAAATTCCCGGCGGGCAGGGCGGGGCGGTGCTGGATGGCGAGGTGCAGGTGGTGACGGTGCTCGGGGAGGATGTCAGCGCCGAGTTTCTCGCCGGGGCGCGGATGGCCCTGGAGCTGGTGCGGCGGCACGGGATCCGCGTGGCGGTGTTGAAGGCGGGGAGCCCGTCCTGTGGCAACCGGCTGGTTTATGAAGGGACCTTCAGTGGCAACAAGGTTGCCGGTGAGGGGGTGACCAGTGCCTTGCTGCGGCGCGAAGGGGTGCTGGTGTTCAGTGAGCTGGAGCTGGAAGAAGCGGCTCGGGCGCTGGATTCGCTGTGATCTTCAGGACCTCATCGCTGGCAAGCCAGCTCCCACAGGGTGTGGGAGCTGGCTTGCCAGCGATGAGGCCATCAGCAGCGCTGAATATCTAGTGCTTGGGCGGCTCGCTCGCATCCACCCCAAACCATTTCTTCGACAATTCGCTCAGCCGGCCATCGTCCTTGACCCGTTGCAACGCGTTGTCCAGCGCACTCTGGAACGCCGGGTTGCCCTTCTGGAACGGAATCGCCAGCTTCAGCACCGGCCCCACCGTCGCGCCCTCGGTAACCGGCAGGTTGCGTTCCTTGATTGCATAGGGAATCAGCAGCCGATCACTGACGGCGCCGTCGATCTGGTCGTCCGCCACTTCCTTGATCGGCTGGATCGCATCCTTGTAACTGCGCAGGTCCACGCCCTCGACGCTCTGTGCCTGGGCGGCGAACGAGCTGCCCTGGACCACCCCGAGGCTGTGGCCCTTGAAGGCTTCGAGGTCATGCAGCGGGCGCTTTTCTTCCTGGCGCACGATCAGTTGGGCGATGGTGTAACTGTAGGGATTGCTGAAATCCAGGCGCTCTTTCAGTTCTGCGGTAGTGGCAATCTGATTAATCGCCACATCGTACTTGCCGCTCTCCACACCTGGCAGAAGTTCGGCCGGGTCCACCACGATGAAGTCGGCATTTACGTCCAGCTCTTTGGCGAGCATCTGCCCCAGTTCCACTTCGAACCCGCTCAGTTGCCCGGCGGTATCACGGAAGTTGAACGGCGGCGTTTTAGCTTCAATGGCGATTCGCAATTCGTTGCGGTCGGCGATTTCGTCGAGAATATCCGCATGTGCCCACGGGCTGAGCAGGCTGGCGGCCAATAGTGCCCCGGTAAAGAAACGCATCTGAGCCCCTTCTTCTCATTGGCAATTAAACACAGGGTTGCCGCGGCTTCTGTCATGGCCCCGATCAAGAGCCCCTTGTGACCGCATCCTTCCCCGGATGTTTAACCCTAGTTGAAATATTTCCGTCGGAATCATGCAACTTCATGTTTTCAAGGCAAATAAAAAAGGGAGGCCATCAAGGCCTCCCTTTTCAACAGCGCAAGGAGCTCAGAACAGAACGCGGGAACGGATGGTGCCCTTGACCTGTTGCAGTTTCTCTTGAGCCAGGTCCGAGTACTCGGCGTCCACGTCGATTACCACGTAACCCACTTTCTCGTTGGTCTGCAGGAACTGACCGGAGATGTTGATGCCGTTCTCGGCGAAGACCTTGTTGATCTCGCTGAGCACGCCCGGGATGTTTTCGTGGATGTGCAGCAGGCGGTGCTTGCCCGGGTGGGCCGGCAGGGCGACTTCCGGGAAGTTGACCGACGACACCGAGGTACCGTTGTCGCTGTACTTGACCAGCTTCTCCGCCACTTCCAGGCCGATGTTGGCCTGGGCTTCGGCGGTGGAGCCGCCGATGTGCGGGGTCAGGATCACGTTGTCCAGGCCACGCAGCGGGCTTTCGAACTCTTCGTCGTTGGAGCGCGGCTCGACCGGGAACACGTCGATGGCGGCGCCGATCAGGTGCTTGTCCTTGATCGCGGCAGCCAGGTGTTCCAGCTGGACCACGGTACCGCGGGCGGCGTTGATCAGGATCGAGCCCTTCTTCATCGCACGGATTTCCTTCTCGCCGATCATCCACTGGGTGGATGGCAGCTCAGGTACGTGCAGCGAGACGATATCGGCCAGGCCCAGCAGTTCGTGCAGGCTGGTGACCTGGGTGGCGTTGCCCAGCGGCAGCTTGGTCAGCGGATCGAAGAAGAACACCTGCATGCCCAGGCTTTCGGCCAGGACCGACAGTTGGGTACCGATCGAGCCATAGCCGACGATGCCCAGCTTCTTGCCGCGGATCTCGAAGGAGTTGGCCGCACTCTTGATCCAGCCGCCACGGTGGCAGGACGCATTTTTCTCGGGGATGCCGCGCAGCAGCAGGATGGCCTCGGCCAGCACCAGCTCGGCAACGGAGCGGGTGTTGGAGTACGGCGCGTTGAACACGGCGATGCCGCGCTCGCGGGCTGCGTCCAGGTCGACCTGGTTGGTGCCGATGCAGAAGCAGCCGACGGCAACCAGTTTCTTGGCGCAGTCGAAGATCTCTTCGGTCAGTTGGGTGCGGGAGCGGATACCGATGAAGTGGGCATCGGCGATCTTTTCCTTCAGATCGGCTTCCGGCAGGGAGCCGGTGAGGTACTCGATGTTGGTGTACCCGGCGGCCTTGAGGACGTCCACGGCGTTCTGGTGGACCCCTTCGAGAAGAAGGAACTTGATCTTGCTCTTATCGAGAGAAGTCTTGCTCATCTGCGTAAACCTGTGTCCCGGAGAAAAATGGCTGGGAAGTGAAGCTGTCGCAGAATCGGCGGGGAAGCACGATCAGCGGGGGGCGTATGCTAGCATACCGGCGCCGCGCTCAGACCATCCCCGGCACGTGAAGTGTGCTCAGGGTGACCATGAATAGTTCGAGAGTTCCATCATGATCGATCCCGTTCTGCTTGCTGAACTGACGTCCCTTGTCGAGCCCGGCAAGGTCCTGACCGATGCCCCTTCCCTGGAAGCGTATGGCAAGGACTGGACCAAGCACTTCCCGCCCGCGCCATCGGCCATCGTCTTTCCCAGGACCGTCGAGCAGGTACAGGCCATCGTCCTCTGGGCCAACCGGCACAGGATCGCCCTGGTGCCCTCGGGCGGACGCACCGGCCTGTCCGCCGCCGCCGTCGCGGCCAATGGCGAGGTGGTGGTGTCCTTCGACTCCATGAACCGCATCCTCGACTTCAATGCCTTCGACCGCACCGTGGTCTGCCAGCCTGGTGTGGTTACCGCACAATTGCAGGCCTTCGCCGAGGAACAGGGGCTGTATTACCCGGTGGATTTCGCCTCGTCGGGTTCCAGCCAGATTGGCGGCAACATCGGTACCAATGCCGGCGGAATCAAGGTCATTCGCTACGGCATGACCCGCAACTGGGTTGCCGGGCTCAAGGTGGTCACCGGCAAGGGCGACCTGCTGGAACTGAACAAGGACCTGATCAAGAACGCCACCGGCTACGATCTGCGCCAGTTGTTCATCGGCGCCGAAGGCACCCTGGGCTTCGTGGTCGAAGCGACCATGCGCCTGGATCGCGCGCCGAAGAACCTGACCGCGATGGTCCTCGGCACCCCGGATTTCGACTCGATCATGCCGGTGTTGCACGCCTTTCAGAGCAAGCTGGACCTGACGGCGTTCGAGTTTTTCTCCGACAAGGGCCTGGCCAAGATCCTCGATCGTGGCGATGTACCGGCGCCGTTCGCCACCGAATGTCCTTTCTATGCCCTGCTGGAGTTCGAGGCCACCACCGAGGATGTCGGCAACGACGCCCTGGCGCTGTTCGAACACTGCGTCGAGCAGGGCTGGGTGCTGGACGGGGTGATGAGCCAGAGCGAGCAGCAGTTGCGCAATCTGTGGAAACTGCGCGAATACCTGTCGGAAACCATCTCGCACTGGACCCCGTACAAGAATGATATCTCCGTCACCGTGGCCAAGGTCCCGGCGTTCCTGCGGGATATAGACGTGATCGTCAACGCAAGCTACCCGAATTTCATCGTGGTCTGGTACGGCCACATCGGTGATGGCAACCTGCATTTGAACATCCTCAAGCCCGACGACATGAGCAAGGACGAGTTCTTCGCCAAATGCGCGGTGGTCAACAAGCAGGTGTTCGAAGTCGTCGAGAAGTACAACGGATCGATTTCCGCCGAGCATGGTGTCGGCATGACCAAGCGCGACTACCTCGCCTACAGCCGCTCGGCGGCGGAAATCGACTACATGAAGGCAGTCAAGGCGGTGTTCGATCCCAACGGGATCATGAACCCGGGCAAGATCTTCGCCCCCGAATGACCCACAGGAGCCGGAAATGAGCTATCAGCACCAATATGTAGACGGAACGCGCATCCACTTCCCGCTGGGTAAAGTGGTATGCATCGGGCGCAACTACGCGGAACATGCCAAGGAACTGGACAACCCGATTCCCACCGAGCCGCTGCTGTTCATCAAGCCGGGCAGTTGCGTGGTGCCCCTGGAAGGTGGTTTCGCCATTCCGGTCGAGCGTGGCTCGGTGCATTACGAGGCGGAAATCGCCGTGCTGCTGGGCAAGTCCCTGTCGCCGAAGCCCTCCGAGGAAGAAGTGCTGGACGCGATTTCCGGCTTCGCCCCGGCCCTGGACCTGACCCTGCGCGACCTGCAGTCGCAATTGAAGGACAAGGGCCTGCCCTGGGAACGCGCCAAATGCTTCGATGGTGCCTGTGTCCTGCCGCCGTTCGTGGTTGGCAGCACCTTCGAAGACCTCGCCGATATCGGTATCCGCCTGACCATCAACGGCGAAGTGCGCCAGGACGGCAACAGTGCGCTGATGCTCAACCCGATCGTGCCGATGATCCAGCACATGGCATCGCAGTTTTCCCTGCAGGCTGGCGATGTGATCCTCACCGGCACCCCGGTAGGCGTCGGCCCGCTGAACCCGGGCGATGAGCTGGTACTGGAGCTGCCAGGCGCCAGCCGTTTCGAAGGCAAGGTGCTCTGACCCGGAATGGGGCAGCCGCAATGGCTGCCCCATTTGTCCATTCATTCGTCGGTTTTCCCGTTTTTTTCACAAATCATCTGGATAATTCCCACCCGGTCTTGCGGCTGCTTGCGTCAGCCGGACACAACAACAGGAATTTCTCCGATGGCCACCCTGACTTCCGGCTCTTCAGGCGACTCCTTGTCGCCCGCGCGCAAGCGCCCCATCGCCCTGCGCTGGTCCACCTGGTTGGTGACGGCCGCCGTGATCGGCTACGGCGTGGCCATTGCGATGCATTGGGACGACCGCGGCATGCTGTGGCTGCAGGAGCGCTTCCAGAACCAGGTTACCCAAAAGGCCAGTGTCTGGTTGCCTGACTACCAGGTCGATATCGATGCCAAGGTGCTGCCAGGCATGGAGGACGATGAGGCCTCCGACCTGTCCTACCATCCTGGGCGCAAGACCCTGTTCGCGGTCATGGGCAAGAACCCCTTCCTGGTCGAGCTCAACCTCGACGGCGACGTACTGCGCAAGATCCCGCTGCACGGCTGGTCCAACCCCGAGGGCGTCGCGGTGCTGGCCGATGGTCGCCTGGCCATTACCGACGAGCGCCAGCACAGTCTGACGCTGGTCAGCCTCGACGACGCCACCACCGAGCTGAATATCAAGGACTTCCCGCACTACGATCTCGGCCCTTCGGCTAACCAGAACAAGGGTTTCGAGGGTATCGCCTGGGATCCGGCGCAACAGCGGCTGATCCTCGGTGAAGAGCGTCCGCCTAAGCTGTTCAGCTGGCGTACCGACGGTCGTTCGGACCTGGCCGGGACCAAGCAGGAGCTGGCCAACGACGACCTGGACCTGCGCAATCTCTCGGGCCTTGGCGTGGACCCGCGTACGGGCCATCTGCTGGTACTGTCGGCAGACTCCAACATGTTGCTCGAACTGGACAAACAGGGCGAGCAGGTCAGCTTCATGACCCTGCTTGGCGGTTTCAATGGCCTGAAGAACCGCATTCCACGGGCCGAAGGCGTGGCCATGGATGAAGCGGGCACCCTGTACATGGTCAGTGAGCCGAACCTGTTCTATCGCTTCCACAAGCAATGACGGAAGATTTTTCCGATAGTGGCATTAAGCTTCATTTCAGCTGACTATGGTGAGATTCAGGCCGTTCCGTTTCCTGCCTGAGTCTTGCCGATGCGCCTGCGTATTCCTCTCCTTGTGTTCCTCGTTGCCCTGCTGGCCGTCCTGGCCTATGCCGGGCAGCACTATCGGCTGTACGAGCGCGGCTGGTTCAACCTGAAGACCTGGATGCAGCCGTCCGGCCAGAGCATTGGCCTCGACCGTTATCGCGTGGTGATCGAGGCCCGTCCCATTGAAGGCCTGTCGGACGATCTGTCGGCCCTGACCTACGACCCCGACCGCAAAAGCCTGTTTACCGTGACCAACACCAACCCCGAGCTGATCGAGTTGTCGCTGGAAGGTCGGGTTCTGCGTCGGGTGGCATTGACCGGGTTTGGTGATCCGGAGGCGGTGGAGTATGTCGGGCGTGACAGCTATGTGATCACCGACGAGCGTCAGCAGCGTCTGATCCGGGTGCGGCTGACGGATGACACGCCGTTCCTCGATGCCAAGGATGCCGAGCAACTGACGCTGGGTATCGGCCTCAACGGCAACAAGGGCTTCGAAGGGCTGGCCTGGGACCAGCAGGGCAAGCGCCTGTTCGTCGCCAAGGAACGCGACCCGATGCTGATCTACGAGGTGCATGGTTTCCCTCATGGCAACCCGCAACAGCCGTACGCGGTGCATGTGGTGCAGGACCGCAAGCGGGATTCGCGGTTGTTCGTGCGGGATCTGTCGAGCCTGCAGTTCGACGAGCGCAGCGGGCATCTGCTGGCCTTGTCGGATGAGTCCAAGCTGGTGCTGGAACTGGATGTGCAAGGGCGGCCGGTGGGCAGTCTGTCACTGCGCAAGGGGTTCCAGGGCTTGAAGCAGAGCGTGCCGCAGGCGGAGGGGATCGCCATGGATGGGGACGGAACGCTGTATCTGGTGAGTGAGCCGAACCTGTTCTATGTCTTCAGGAAGGCAGATCGGTAGAGTAACACCGAACCCTGTGGGAGCGGGTTCACCCGCGATTGCGTCGGTGAATCCACTATCGTAATCGCGGGTGAACCCGCTCCCACAGGGGATCGCGTCGCCCCGTCAGGCCTTGAGGGTCTTCACGCCTTCACTGGTGCCCAGCAACAGCAGGTCTGCCGGACGCGCCGCGAACAGGCCGTTGGTGACCACGCCGACGATCGCATTGATCTGGCTTTCCAGCTCCACCGGATTGGTGATCTGCAGGTTGTGCACGTCGAGGATGATGTTGCCGTTGTCGGTCACCACACCTTCGCGGTACACCGGGTCACCGCCCAGTTTCACCAGCTGGCGCGCCACATGGCTGCGCGCCATCGGGATGACTTCGACCGGAAGCGGGAAGGCACCCAGCACCGGCACCAGCTTGCTGGCGTCGGCGATGCAGATAAAGGTTTTCGCCACTGCCGCGACGATTTTCTCGCGGGTCAGGGCTGCGCCACCGCCCTTGATCAGGTTGAGGCGCTCGTCGCTCTCGTCGGCACCGTCGATGTAGAACTCCAGCTCGCTCACGGTGTTCAGCTCGTAGACCGGGATGCCATGGCCCTTCAGGCGTGTGGCAGTGGCCTCGGAGCTGGCCACGGCGCCGTCGAAGGCGGTCTTGTGCCGGGCCAGGGCGTCGATGAAGCAGTTGGCCGTCGAGCCGGTGCCGACACCAATGATGCTCTTGGCATCCAGGTGCGGCAGGATGAAATCGACAGCGGCCTGGGCGACGGCCTGTTTGAGTTGGTCCTGGGTCATGCGGGCTCCGAAGCGGGAGTATCGTGAAGCCGGGCATTATAGCGGCTAAAACCCCGGGTTTGCTGTGGTCGCCCGACAAGGCGCTGCGGTAGACTCCGATCCCCCGTCCAGCCGCCCGTGATGCTTTCCCGATGCTCGAACAGTACGTCAAGAAGATCCTCACCTCGCGCGTCTATGACGTCGCCGTGGAAACCCCTCTGCAGGCTGCCGGCCAGCTCAGCAAGCGCCTGGGCAACCAGATCCTGCTCAAGCGCGAAGACCTGCAGCCGGTGTTTTCCTTCAAGATCCGCGGCGCCTACAACAAGCTGGCGCAGTTGAGCGAGCAGGAGCGCGCGCGCGGCGTGGTCACCGCCTCGGCCGGCAATCATGCCCAGGGTCTGGCCCTGGCAGCGCGGGAAATGGGGGTCAAGGCGACCATCGTCATGCCGCGCACCACCCCGGAAATCAAGGTTGAAGGTGTGCGCTCCCGCGGCGGCAAGGTGGTGCTGCATGGCGATTCGTTCCCCGAGGCGCTGGCCTATTCGCTGAAACTGGTCGAGGAAAAGGGCTTCGTCTACGTCCACCCCTACGACGATCCGCACACCATCGCCGGCCAGGGCACCGTGGCCATGGAAATCCTGCGTCAGCACCCGGGCCGCCTGGACGCGATCTTCGTGCCGGTCGGTGGCGGCGGGCTGATCGCCGGCATCGCCGCCTACGTCAAGTACCTGCGCCCCGAGATCAGGATCATCGGCGTCGAACCGGACGACTCCAACTGCCTGCAGGCCGCCATGGCCGCCGGCGAGCGCGTGATCCTGCCGCAGGTCGGGCTGTTCGCCGATGGCGTGGCGGTGGCGCAGATCGGCCAGCACACCTTCGACATCTGCAAGGAGCACGTCGATGAAGTGATTACCGTCAATACCGACGAGATCTGCGCAGCCATCAAGGATATCTACGACGATACCCGCTCGATCACCGAGCCGGCCGGCGCCCTGGGCGTTGCCGGGATCAAGAAGTACGTGGAGCAGCACGGCCTGGCCGGCCAGACCCTGGTGGCCATCGACTCCGGCGCCAACGTCAACTTCGACCGCCTGCGCCATGTCGCCGAACGCGCCGAACTGGGCGAGGGCCGCGAGGCGATCATCGCGGTGACCATTCCCGAGCAGCCGGGCAGCTTCAAGGCGTTCTGCGAGGCGATCGGCAAGCGCCAGATCACCGAATTCAACTACCGCTACCATTCCGGCAGCGAAGCGCACATTTTCGTCGGCGTACAGACCCACCCGGACAACGATCCGCGCAGCGCGCTGATCCAGCAACTCACGGAGAAGGGCTTCCCGGTCACCGACCTGACCGACAACGAGCTGGCCAAGCTGCATATCCGCCATATGGTCGGTGGTCACGCGGTTGGGGTCAGCGATGAAATGGTCCTGCGCTTCGAGTTCCCCGAGCGTCCGGGAGCGCTGTTCAATTTCCTCAACAAGCTGGGCGGGCGCTGGAATATCTCGATGTTCCACTACCGCAACCATGGCGCGGCGGACGGCCGCGTGGTCGCCGGCCTGCAAGTGCCGGAAGACGAGCGCCACCTGGTGCCGGCGGCGCTGGCGAAGATCGGCTACCCGTACTGGGACGAAACCGACAACCCGGCGTACCGGCTGTTCCTCGGCTAAGCGGCTACGCTTTGAGCAACGCCCCGAGGAAATCGCCCCCATGGAACCGCTGACCGCCCTGAAAACCGCTCATGTACTGGCTACCGTGCTGCTGCTTGGCAGCGCACTAGGGCTGGCGGTCTGGACCTGGAGAGCCCGGCGCACGGGTGATGCGGCAGCGGGCGGGCGGCTGCTGGCGCGGCCGCAGGGTTTTCTCTGGCTGTCGATGGGCATCGGCCTGGTGAGCCTGCCGTTTACCGGCTGGTGGCTGGTCCACCTGGTGGGCTGGCCGCTGGGGCAGACCTGGGTGCTGGGTTCGAGCCTGCTGTATACCTTCGGCGCGCTGGCCTGGTTCTGGCTGCTGGCCCGGATCAATCACATGCGTAGCGCGCCGGACGCGGGCAAACCCCGGTTCACCCTGGCCCTGGCGTTGTTCAGCGGCATCTGTTTCATCGCCATCGCCGGCTTGATGGGCGCCAAGCCGGTCTGACGTCCTGGCTTAATCGCGCAGGCTGATCACCGGCCAGCCGCGTTTTTCGGCCTCGGCCCGCAGGTTCGGGTCGGGATCGACCGCCACCGGATTGTCCACCTGTTCCAGCAGCGGCAGGTCGTTCATCGAGTCGCTATAGAAGTAGCTGCCTTCGAGTGTCAGCCCGTTCTCTTCCAGCCAGCGCTTCAGGCGCGTCACCTTGCCTTCGCGGAAGCACGGCACGTCGATGCTGCGCCCGGTGTAGCGGCCGTCGACCAGCTCGCATTCGGTGGCGAGCAGGGTTTCCACCTCCAGGCGCTTGGCGATCGGCCCAGTGATGAAGCGGTTGGTGGCGGTGATGATGACCAGCCTGTCGCCAGCGTCGCGGTGTTTCTTCAGCAGGGCCAGGGCCTTGGGCAGGATGATCGGTTCGACGCAGTCGCGCATGAAGTCGCCATGCCATTCGTCGAGCTGGGCCATCTCGGTGGTGGCCAGGATCTCCAGGCTGAAGTTCAGGTAGGCCTGCAGGTCCAGCTTGCCGGCCAGGTAATCCTGGTAGAAGGCGTCGTTGCGGTTCTGGTACTCGACCGGATCGAGAATGCCGCGGGCGCACAGGTAGTCGCCCCAGGCGTGGTCGCTGTCGCCGCCGAGGAGGGTGTTGTCCAGATCGAATAAAGCCAGGCGCATCGAAGAGTCACTCGCATAACATCTGAAAAGTCCCACAGAATACGGACTTTTCACAACGCTGCACATAAGGTATGGCGGGCGCGTTGCTGGGCTTGCTGGCTTTGTGGAACAATGCGGCGACATGCGTTTGCGAGGTTGCTGCCGTGATCGACCCCGATGGTTTTCGCCCCAATGTCGGGATCATTCTCACGAATGATCTTGGACAGGTGCTATGGGCCCGGCGAATCAACCAGGATGCCTGGCAGTTTCCACAAGGGGGAATCAACCCCGATGAAACACCGGAAGATGCTCTGTACCGCGAGTTGAATGAAGAAGTAGGTCTCGAGCGTCAGGACGTGGAAATACTTGCCTGCACCCGTGGCTGGTTGCGTTATCGTTTACCCCAACGTCTGGTCCGTACCCACAGCCAACCGCTGTGCATCGGCCAGAAACAGAAGTGGTTCCTGCTGCGGCTGGTTTCCAACGAGCAGCGGGTGCGGATGGATCTCACCGGCAAACCGGAGTTCGATGGCTGGCGCTGGGTCAGCTATTGGTATCCGCTGGGCCAGGTAGTGACATTCAAGCGCGAAGTGTACCGCCGCGCGCTCAAAGAGCTTGCCCCGCGCCTTCTGGCGCGCGACTGACGACGGAGTTCGACCCCGAGCCATGCTCAATACGCTGCGCAAGATCGTCCAGGAAGTTAACTCCGCCAAGGATCTCAAGACGGCGTTGGGGATCATCGTCTTGCGCGTCAAAGAGGCCATGGGCAGCCAGGTCTGCTCGGTCTACCTGCTCGACCCGGAAACCAACCGTTTCGTCCTGATGGCCACCGAGGGCCTGAACAAGCGCTCCATCGGCAAGGTCAGCATGGCGCCGAACGAGGGCCTGGTCGGCCTGGTCGGTACCCGGGAAGAGCCGCTGAACCTGGAAAACGCCGCCGACCACCCGCGCTACCGCTACTTCGCCGAGACCGGCGAGGAGCGGTTCGCCTCCTTCCTGGGTGCGCCGATCATCCACCACCGTCGCGTGGTCGGGGTGCTGGTTATCCAGCAAAAGGAGCGGCGCCAGTTCGACGAAGGGGAAGAAGCCTTCCTCGTCACCATGAGCGCGCAGCTCGCCGGGGTTATCGCCCACGCCGAGGCCACCGGTTCGATCCGCGGCCTGGGTCGCCAGGGCAAGGGTATCCAGGAAGCCAAGTTCGTCGGCGTGCCGGGCTCGCCGGGAGCCGCGGTAGGTACTGCGGTGGTCATGCTGCCGCCGGCCGACCTGGATGTAGTGCCGGACAAGACCGTCACCGACATCGACGCTGAACTCAAGCTTTTCAACAACGCCCTCGAAGGCGTGCGCAGCGACATGCGCACCCTCTCGGCCAAGCTGGCGACCCAGCTGCGCCCGGAAGAGCGGGCGTTGTTCGACGTCTACCTGATGATGCTCGACGACGCGGCCCTGGGCGGCGAGGTGGTCGAGGTCATCAAGACCGGCCAATGGGCGCAGGGCTCCTTGCGCCAGGTGGTCGGCGAGCACGTCAACCGCTTCGAACTGATGGACGATGCCTACCTGCGCGAGCGTGCCTCGGACGTCAAGGACCTCGGCCGGCGCCTGCTGGCCTACCTCCAGGAGGCCCGCCAGCTGTCGCTGGTCTACCCGGACAACACCATCCTGGTCAGCGAAGAACTGACCCCGGCCATGCTCGGCGAAGTGCCGGAAGGCAAGCTGGTGGGCCTGGTGTCGGTGCTGGGTTCGGGCAACTCCCATGTGGCGATCCTCGCCCGAGCCATGGGCATTCCCACGGTGATGGGCCTGGTCGACCTGCCGTATTCCAAGGTCGACGGCATCCAGATGATCGTCGATGGCTACAAGGGCGACGTCTATACCAACCCCAGCGATGTGCTGCGCAAGCAGTACGCCGATGTGGTCGAGGAGGAGCGCCAGCTGGCCCAGGGCCTTGATGCCCTGCGCGAACTGCCGTGCGAAACCACCGACGGCCACCGCATGCCGCTGTGGGTCAACACCGGCCTGCTCGCCGATGTGGCCCGGGCGCAGCAGCGTGGCGCCGAGGGTGTCGGCCTGTACCGCACCGAAGTGCCATTCATGATCAACCAGCGTTTCCCCAGCGAAAAGGAACAGCTGGCCATCTACCGTGAGCAACTGGCTGCTTTCCACCCGTTGCCAGTGACCATGCGCAGCCTGGACATCGGGGGCGACAAGGCGCTGTCCTATTTCCCGATCAAGGAAGACAACCCCTTCCTTGGCTGGCGCGGCATCCGCGTTACCCTCGACCATCCGGAGATCTTCCTGGTCCAGACCCGCGCCATGCTCAAGGCCAGCGAAGGCCTGAACAACCTGCGCATCCTGCTGCCGATGATCTCCGGCATCCACGAGCTTGAAGAAGCCCTGCACCTGATCCACCGTGCCTGGGGCGAGGTGCGCGACGAAGGCACCGACGTGCCGATGCCGCCGGTGGGCGTCATGGTGGAAATCCCCGCGGCCGTGTACCAGACCCGCGAACTGGCGCGCCAGGTGGACTTCCTCTCGGTCGGTTCGAACGACCTGACCCAGTACCTGCTGGCGGTGGACCGCAACAACCCGCGCGTCGCCGACCTCTACGACTACCTGCACCCGGCGGTGCTCCAGGCCCTGCAGCATGTGGTCACGGCGGCCCATGCCGAAGGCAAGCCGGTGAGCATCTGTGGTGAAATGGCTGGTGACCCGGCGGCTGCGGTATTGCTGATGGCGATGGGCTTCGACAGCCTGTCGATGAACGCCACCAACCTGCCGAAGGTGAAATGGATGCTGCGCCAGATCAGCATGGGCAAATCGAAGGAAATGCTCGCGCAGGTCATGGAGATCGACAACCCGCAGGTTATCCACAGCACCTTGCACCTGGCCCTGAAGAACCTGGGCCTGTCGCGGATGATCAATCCGCACTGAATGTGTTGATCACCACAGCCCCTGTGGGAGCGGGTTCACCCGCGATTACTATAGTGAATCCACTACTGCAATCGCGGGTGAACCCGCTCCCACAAGGTCCTTGCTAAAGCTTCAAGTCGACCTCGCCCAGATGCCCCCCGAACGGCCCAAAGCTCCTCTCCACCAGCCTGCGCCGCCCATCCGCTTCAACTACCAGCACCGTACTCGCCCGCGTCCCATAGTTCTGGCTGGCAATGAACACGCTGGACAGCAGCCGCTCGGTTGCCAGGCCCACCCCGGTGCTGGGAAGCTCCGCGTCCGCCGCCGGCCGGGCATCCCCCAGCAGTTCGAACAGCTCTTCCGGCTGCGGATCATCCAGCCGCTCCCGCAGCGCCTCCCGCGCCTTGACCAGCTTCGGCCACGGCGTATCCAGGGCGGCGTTGGATAGTCCGTACACCCCGGCCTCCAGCATCCTCGGCGTATCCCCGGCATGCAGATACCCCAATTGCCCGGCATTCCCCACCAGCAGGTTGAACCCGGAATAAAGCCGGGCCTCGCCGGCCACCTTGTCCAGATAAGCCTCGACCGACAGTTCCCCGCGCAAATAGCCCGCCACCAGTTCGCCCCGCGACCGGGCGCCCAGGGCTTGCCCCGGGTCACGGATATTGGTCAGCGCCGCGAACCGACCCTGCGGCCCCACGCCCAACCAGGTCCCGCCGGCTTCCAGGTCACGCCCGGCATGCACGCCGGAGGCCTCGTCCCACGAGGCCAGGGCCTGGGTCGGGCGGGCGTAGAACTCGTCACGGTTGGCCGCGACGATCAGCGGCCGGGCATGTCCCGGCCGCCAGGCGAAAACGATCAGGCACATCGTGTGTCCCATTGTCTTGTCGGTGGTGCCTCACTCTACCTCAGACCGTCCTGACAAGGTCTTCATCTGCCTGTAGTGGAGGCAAGTGCCCGGCTTCCGTTACCATGCCGGACTGAATTTTCCGGGAGCGACAATGGAATTCGTGCTCTACCTGCTGCTGGGAGCCTGCGCAGGCGTGCTGGCCGGGCTGTTCGGCGTCGGTGGCGGCATCATCATCGTGCCGGTATTGGTCTTCAGCTTCACCCTGCAAGGCTTCGATGCTTCGGTACTGACCCACCTGGCCGTCGGCACGTCGCTGGCGACCATCGTCTTTACCTCGATCAATGCCATCAGCGAGCACCATCGCAAGGGTGCGGTGCAATGGCCGATCTTCGCCTGGATGACCCTGGGCATCCTGATCGGCGCCGTTATCGGCTCCAAGACGGCCTCGCTGATCCAGGGCCCGCACTTGCAGAAGATCATCGGCGTGTTCGCCCTGGTGGTTGCCGTGCAGATGGCCCTGGACCTCAAGCCCAAGGCCAGCCGCAGCGTGCCCGGCAAGGCCGGATTGACCCTGGCCGGCAGCGTGGTCGGCTGGGCTTCGGCGATCTTCGGCATCGGTGGCGGCTCGCTGACCGTACCGTTCCTGACCTGGCGCAGCCTGCCGATGCAGCAGGCGGTGGCGACTTCGTCGGCCTGCGGCCTGCCGATTGCCCTGGTCAGTGCCCTGAGCTTCATGCTGCTGGGTTGGCACGAGGAGCATCTGCCGCCCCATAGCCTGGGCTTCGTGTACCTGCCGGCAATGATCGGCATTGCCGTGACCAGCATGTTTTTTGCCCGCTTCGGCGCGCGTCTGGCGCACAAACTGTCGCCGCGCTTGCTCAAACGCCTGTTCGCCGCATTGCTGTTCTGCGTCGGCCTGAGCTTTTTGCTTTAACGAGAGGAGTCATCATGCTGCCTTACCCGCAGATCGATCCCGTGGCACTGGCCATCGGGCCGCTGAAAATCCATTGGTATGGCCTGATGTACCTGGTCGGTATCGGTGGTGCCTGGCTGCTGGCCTCGCGCCGGCTCAAGCGCTTCGACCCCACCTGGACCAAGGAAAAGCTTTCCGACCTGGTGTTCTGGCTGTCGATGGGCGTCATCGTCGGCGGACGGCTCGGCTACGTGCTGTTCTACGACCTGAGCGCCTACCTGGCCAACCCGACCCTGATCTTCGAAGTCTGGAAGGGCGGCATGTCGTTCCACGGCGGCTTCATCGGCGTGATGCTGGCGGCGCTGTGGTTCGGCAAGCGTAACAACAAGACCTTCTTCGAACTGATGGACTTCGTCGCGCCGATGGTACCGATCGGCCTGGGTGCCGGGCGGATCGGCAACTTCATCAACGCCGAACTGTGGGGCAAGGCTACCGACGTGCCGTGGGCCATGGTCTTCCCGCCGTTCAGCGACCCGGCGCAACTGCCGCGGCATCCCTCGCAGCTGTACCAGTTCGCCCTGGAGGGCGTGGCGCTGTTCCTGATCCTCTGGCTGTACTCGCGCAAACCGCGGCCAACCATGGCGGTATCGGGCATGTTCGCCCTGTTCTACGGGATCTTCCGCTTCATCGTCGAGTTCGTCCGCGTTCCGGACGCCCAGCTCGGCTACCTGGCCTGGGGCTGGCTGACCATGGGTCAGATTCTCTGCGTACCGATGATCATCGGCGGCCTCGCCTTGATCTGGTGGGCCTATAATCGCAACCCGTCGGTAAAACCCGCGGTCTGATTTTCCACGGCAGGGGCGATCCCCCTGCCGTCCTAGTTACAGGAACGCTATGAAACAGTATCTGGACCTGGTCCGCGACGTCATCGAGAACGGCACCCTGCAGGAAAACCGCACCGGCGTGCGCACCATCGCCCTGCCGGGGCCATGCTGCGTTTCGACCTGCAGAAGGGCTTTCCCGCCATCACCACGCGCAAGCTGGCGTTCAAGTCGGCCATCGGCGAGATGGTCGGCTTCCTCCGTGGCGTCAGGAATGCCGCCGAGTTCCGCGAGCTGGGCTGCAAGGTCTGGGACCAGAACGCCAACGAAAACGCCCAGTGGCTGGCCAACCCGTTCCGCCAGGGGCATGACGACCTCGGCGAGATCTACGGCGTGCAGTGGCGCCAATGGCCGGCCTACAAGCGCATCCCGCTGGCTAACCCGGCGGCCATCGAGCTGGCGCAGAAGAACGGTTTCGTGAAGATCGCCGAGTCCGAGGAAAACGGCGAAGCCTTCGTCGTGCTGTACAAGGCCATCGACCAGATCCGCCAGTGCGTCGACACCATCGTCAACGACCCCAACAGCCGGCGCATCCTGTTCCACGGCTGGAACTGCGCGCAACTGGACGAAATGGCCCTGCCGCCTTGCCATCTGCTGTATCAGTTCCACCCCAACACGCAGACCAAAGAGATCTCCCTGACGCTCTACATCCGCTCCAACGACCTGGGCCTGGGCACGCCGTTCAACCTCACCGAAGGTGCGGCGCTGCTATCGCTGGTCGGCCGCCTGACCGGCTACACGCCACGCTGGTTCACCTATTTCATCGGTGATGCCCATGTGTATGAAAACCACCTGGACATGCTCAACGAGCAACTCCGGCGCGAGCCGCTGGACGCACCGAAGCTGGTGATTTCGGACCGGGTGCCGGAGTTCGCCAAGACTGGCAGGTACGAGCCGGAGTGGCTGGAAAAGATCGAGCCGAGCGATTTCAGCCTGGAAGGGTATGAGCACCACGCGCCGATGACGGCGCCGATGGCTGTCTAGGCCGGCTCTAACAGTACACACAATCCCTGTGGGAGCTGGCTTGTCGGACCGCCGAACCGCAGCGATTTCGCCAGATCAGACGACATCATTGCTCATGACGGCCCCATCGCTGGCAAGCCAGCTCCCACAGGGTGAGCGGCCGGCCTTAGTGGCCGTGACTTCTACCGACATGGGAGTGTTCTCCCTCCGGCACTGAAACCGCCCCGTTCACCTCCAGCCTCTCCAGGATCGCGCAATGTTCGCCTTCGGCGTTGCAGCGCCTGCGCAGTTCCACCAGTTGCTCCTGCAGCGCGACCAGCCCGTCGATCCTGGCCTGCACGTGCTCGATGTGCTCGTCGATCAGCGCATTGACGCTGCCGCATTGGTCCTGCGGGCTGTCCTTGAGCTTCAGCAGGCTGCGGATTTCTTCCAGCGTCATGTCCAGCGTCCGGCAGTTGCGGATGAAGGTCAGGCGCTCGACATGAGCCTGGGTGTACACCCGATAGTTGCCCTCGCTGCGCGCCGGCTCCGCCAACAGGTTCTCCCGCTCGTAGTAGCGGATTGTCTCTACCGCGCAATCGGTGGCCTTGGCCAGTTCGCCGATCTTCATCTGCAAATACCTCGATAGGTGTGCTTGACCCTATAGTGGCTACAGGGTGTTCACTTGGCAACAGGACCTTTCCGGTGAACCCTTATGAACCAGCCTGTCACTCACGATCATTCCCACAAGCACCACGATCATGGCCATAAGCCCTCGGGTTGCTGCGCGCCGAAGCCGGCCGCGCATTCCTGCTGCTCCGGCAGCGAAGCGCCGGCCCTGGTGCAACTGCGCGAAAAGGCCAGCGCCGACGCCCGGCTCAGCCGCTTCCGCATCGATGCCATGGATTGCCCGACGGAACAGACCCTGATCCAGGACAAGCTCGGCAAGCTGGACGGCATCGAACAACTGGAATTCAACCTGATCAACCGCATCCTCGGCGTTCGCCACACCCACGGCGACACCCGGGGCATCGAGCAGGCGATCGCCTCGCTGGGCATGCAGGCCGAGCCGCTGACCGATGATTCCGCCGAAGCCAGGCCGGCCCCGGTGAAGAAATCCTGGTGGCCGCTGGCGCTGTCCGGCGTCGCCGCGCTGGCTGCGGAAATCGTGCATTTCACCTCTGCTGCGCCGGAGTGGGTGGTGGCCGCCCTGGCCCTGGCGGCGATCCTTGGCTGCGGCCTGGGCACCTACAAGAAGGGCTGGATCGCCCTGAAGAACCGCAACCTCAATATCAACGCGCTGATGAGCATTGCCGTGACCGGCGCCGTGCTGATCGGGCAGTGGCCGGAAGCGGCCATGGTGATGGTGCTGTTTACCCTCGCCGAGGTGATCGAGGCCCGGTCGCTGGACCGCGCGCGCAACGCTATCGGCGGCCTGATGCAGTTGAGCCCGGACATGGCCACGGTGCAGCAAGCCGACGGCCAGTGGCTGGAGATGGAAGTCGCCAAGGTGCCGCTCGGCGCCCTGGTACGCCTGCGTCCAGGCGAGCGGGTCGGGCTGGATGGCGACGTGCTCAGCGGCCAGTCGAGCATCGACCAGGCGCCGATTACCGGGGAAAGCCTGCCAGTGGAAAAAGGCCCGGGCGACAAGGTTTTCGCCGGTACCATCAACCAGTCCGGCGCCCTGGAGTTCCGGGTGACCGCCGCCGCCGGTGAGTCGACCCTGGCGCGAATCATCCGTGCAGTCGAAGAAGCCCAGGGCGCGCGAGCGCCGACCCAGCGCTTCGTCGACCGGTTTTCGCGGATCTACACCCCGGCGGTCTTCGCCTTCGCCCTGGCCGTGGCAGTGATCCCGCCGCTGTTCATGGCCGGCGCCTGGTTCGACTGGATCTACCGCGCCCTGGTCCTGCTGGTGGTCGCCTGCCCCTGCGCCCTGGTGATCTCGACCCCGGTGACCATCGTCAGCGGCCTCGCCGCTGCGGCACGCAAGGGCATCCTGATCAAGGGCGGCGTGTATCTGGAAGGCGGGCGCAAGCTGGACTTCATCGCCCTCGACAAGACCGGCACCCTGACCCACGGCAAGCCGGTGCAGACCAATGCCGAGGTGCTCGACCCGCTGTACGCCACTCGTGCCCAGCGCATCGCCGCCAGCCTCGCCGGCCGCTCCGACCACCCGGTGTCCATGGCCATCGCCCGCAAGGGCGAGGAAGACGGTCTGGCCCGTGACGAGGTGAGCGACTTCCAGGCCTTGATGGGACGTGGTGTCAGCGGTCAGGTGGAGGGTGTGCTCTACCACCTCGGCAACCACCGTCTGGTGGAAGAGCTGGGCCTGTGCTCGCCGGAGCTGGAGGCCAGGCTGGATGTGCTCGAACGTCAGGGCAAGACCGTTGTCCTGCTGCTCGACGGTTCCGGCCCGCTGGCCCTGTTCGCCGTGGCCGACACGGTCAAGCAGACCAGTCGCGAAGCCATCGCCGAACTGCACGAGCTGGGCATTCGCACCGTCATGCTCACCGGCGACAACCCGCATACCGCCGACGCCATCGCCACCCAGGTGGGCATCGACGAGGCCCGTGGCAACCTGCTGCCTGCGGACAAGCTGGCGGCCATCGAGGACCTGTATGCCAAGGGCCACCGGGTCGGCATGGTCGGCGACGGCATCAACGACGCCCCGGCCCTGGCCCGCGCCGAGATCGGCTTCGCCATGGCGGCGGCGGGCACCGACACTGCCATCGAGACCGCGGATGTCGCCCTGATGGACGACGATTTGCGGAAAATCCCGGCTTTCGTGCGGCTTTCGCGGCAAAGCGCGGCGATCCTGGTGCAGAACATCGTTCTGGCCCTGGGTATCAAGGCGATCTTCCTGGCCATCACCTTTGCCGGCATGGCCACCATGTGGATGGCGGTCTTCGCCGACATGGGCGTCAGCCTGCTGGTGGTCTTCAACGGGCTGCGCCTGCTGAGGAAGTAGGACGGATACGACGATGAGGGGCGCCGGGTTATCTAGATTTCCAGTACCAGCCCCTCGATCTGCTCCAGTCTCTCCGCCTGGCTCAGCCTGGCTCCCGGATTCAATGAAGACCATTGCGGATGGGCCCGTGCCTTGGCCAATGCCGCCGGCAGCTTGCCCTCGCGCCACGTCTGGTCGGGCGGGGTTTCCAGGTTGATCCGGTTCATCGCCGCATGCCCCCGGCTGTCCAGCGCCTGCAACAGCTGGCGCTGGCGCAGTGCCAACAAGCGCAGCACCGCGTCATCCACCGTCAGCTCCTGCTGGCCCTTCAATTTGCCGAGCAAGCGCGCACCGTAGCTGCGTACCGTGCCCAGCGCACCACCGGCAATCGCCCCGGCCAGTGCGGCGACGCCAAGGGTCAGGCCGCCCACCGCCAGATCGATCCCGGCGCCGGCTGCCGCCCCGGCCATGGCCCCGCCGCCCAGGCGTATACCCAGCAACTTGAGGGTTTCCGGATTGAACAGGTCATCGCCCCAGCGTCCATCCAGCAGCGGAAGGTCGCCGGCATTGGCGTCATCGCGACGAAACCCGTAGAGCTTGAGCAGCGCCTCGACACAGCGCTGCTCGCGCTGGCGGATGGCATTGCGCAGGGCCTCGATCGCGGCGGCCTCTGCTTCGGGTTTCGCTTCCACGCTACGCCGGGCAGCCGCGCAGTCCATCAGCAGTTCGGCGATGAGGCGCTTGCCGCTGTGCAGGCGCACCTGTCGTTGCGCCTGCTGGTCGTCGATCAGCCGCTGCAAGGCCGGGCGGGCGTTCTCCAGCATCAGGGCAAGGCTTTCGTACAGCCGTCGTTCACCGTCTTCGGGCGGCGCCACGCTGTCGAAGCGCACCAGCGCATGCAGGCCGAGGCGGGCCAGGGCTTCGCGCCAGTCAGGCTCGCGGTGCTGGCTGCTGGCGACGAAATTGAGCACCGGCAGCAGCGGCTTGCCACAGCCGGCGAGGACTTCCAGCTCGTCGCGGTACTTGGCCAGCACCGGTTCGCGAGCGTCGATCACGTAGAGTCCGGCATCGCTGGCCATCAGTTGGCGCACTACCTTGGCTTCCTGCTCGAAGCGCTGGCGTGCCTCGCTGCTGTGCAGGAAGCGCTCCAGGCGTGCCGGACCATCCAGACGTTCGCCCGGGCGCTCCAGGCGTTCCAGGTAGTCGAGCAGGGCGATGGCATCTTCCAGGCCGGGGGTGTCGTAGAGCTCCAGCAGCGGCTGGCCATCCACCGACAACCGCGCCCCTTCGACATGGCGGGTGGTGCTGGGGCGATGGGACACCTCGCCGAAGCCGACGTCCCGGGTCAGGGTGCGCAGCAGCGACGTCTTGCCGACATTGGTATGGCCAACCACGGCGAGTTTCAGGGCCTCAGTCATGACCATGCTCCAGCCAGTGCAGCGGTGGGGTATCGGCGTAGGCCAGGCCCAGCCGGTCCAGCGCCTGGTGCCAGTCGTCCAGGCGTTCGGCATCCAGTTGCTGGCCCGGCGGGGGCAGCAGCAGCCAGATCCGCGTTGCCGCCGCGCTGCGCGCCAGCTCGGCGAGCAGCGCCAGGCTGCCGCGATCGGGCGAGCGTTGCGGGTCGCAGGCGACGGCCAGGCGGGCGGGCGGGAAATGGCTCATCTGTTCCAGCAGGCGGCGGCGGGACTCGCGGCTGTCGAGTACCCCGGCGTCGGTGACCGAGGCGGGCAGGGCGGGCGGCCAGGGGCGCTGGTCGTCCAGTTCGAGGCCGACGATCAGCGCGCCCTCATGGCGGACATCGTCCTGGTCAAGGCGGATCTGCGGCAACTGCTCGGGGCGGCGTCATTGATGCCGAGGCGCTCGCTGCTCGGCATCAGCGCTTCGCGCAGGCTGCTGTAGCCGGGCAGCTTGAGGTCTGGCGCCAGCCGGGCGCGGCCCTGGCGCCAGCGCCACTGGCACAGCGCGGCGAGCACCAGCCGCGGCAGGATGCCGTAGACCACCAGCACGCCCAGCAACCAGCCGGCCCAGGCCTGGCGGCTGGGGTCGAGGGCGGGGAGGCTGTCGCCACTGGCGCGGATCATCGCCACGTCCGGCGTCGCGAAGCCGAGCAGCGAAGGCACGGCGCCCAGGGCCTGGGTCAGGCTGACGAAGGTATCGGGCTGGAGCAGGGTGGTTTCCCAGACGAAGCCGTAGCGGCGTGTCGACAGCAACATCAGCATCAACACCAGCGCGCTGCACAGCGCCAGCAGCCACAGGCCATGAACCAGCGCGCCGAGCAGCCAGCGGGTCAGGCGCTGGCGCTGCAGCAGCACCAGCAAGGCAGGGGCGAGATGGGCGGCCTTGGCGTCGCGGGCGAGTTTCTCGCTTAGCCACAGCCACAGGCGGCCGAGGCTCGCGCCCTGGTCGCCGGCCAGGAAAAAACCGCCAGCCCAGCCCAGCAGCAACAGCAGGTTCAGCCCGAGCAGGCTGCCCAGGGCCCAGAACACATTGACCGGGCGCTGCCCGTCGCCCAGCGCGGCGAAGGCCAGCCCGCTACCGCTGACCACCGCCAGCACCAGCAGCGCCAGCAAGGCCAGGCGCGCGCCGCGCCTGTAATGTTCCAGCGCCTGGCGCAGGCCATCGCGTTCGGCCAGCCACAGGGCGCGGGTCTCGATCCGCTGCGCCAGGTCGCCGCCTTGCTGGCGGGCGCGACGGTTGGCTTCCTGGTCGTCGAGGGGGCCGGTATGTTCTTCACGCAGGCGCACTGCTTCGGTCAGCCAGCGTTTGTCCAGATCGGTCAGTCCAGTCACGTACAGCTTCCTTGAACCATTCACCGGGGAAGCATAACCCAGGCATCCTTTGCTATCCTCGCCGCCATGAAAACACCACTCCCCCTCAGCCTGATCGTGGCGCTCGCCGAGAACCGCGTCATTGGCCTCGACAACCGCATGCCCTGGCACCTGCCGGGGACTTCAAGTATTTCAAGGCCACCACCCTGGGCAAGCCGATCATCATGGGGCGCAAGACCTGGGACTCGCTGGGCCGGCCGCTGCCGGGCCGCCTGAACCTGGTGGTCAGCCGCCAGCCGGGGCTGCAACTGGAAGGCGCCGAAGTGTTCGCTTCGCTGGAAGATGCCATCGTTCGCGCCGATCAATGGGCGCGCGAGCAGGGCGTCGACGAACTGATGCTCATCGGCGGCGCGCAGTTGTATGCGCAGGGGCTGGAGAAGGGCCTGGTGGATCGCCTGTACCTGACCCGGGTGGAAATGAATCCTGAAGGGGATGCGTGGTTCCCCGAGGTGGACGAGCGCGTCTGGAAGAAGGTATCGAGCCAGCAAGGACCGGTTGAGGAAGGGAAGCCGGCCTATCACTTCGAGGTTTGGGAACAGGTCTGAAATTCCGGGCCTGCTTTGCAGGCCTTCGCGGGCAAGCCACGCTCCTACAGAAACGCGGTCACCTGTAGGAGCGTGGCTTGCCCGCGAAGGGCCGCAAAGCGGCCCAAAAAATTTCAGGAATGACTCAACTGAACCTGCTCATCCCCAGCCAAAACAGCCTTGTCGGTCTGCCCCAGGATCTGGCTGGTAATGGTCCCGGCGGTCATCGAGCCGCTGACATTCAGCGCCGTCCGCCCCATGTCGATCAGTGGTTCCACCGAAATCAGCAGGGCCACCAGTTCCACCGGCAAGCCCATCGCCGGCAGCACGATCAGCGCGGCGAAGGTCGCACCACCGCCGACCCCGGCCACGCCGGCCGAACTCAGGGTCACCACCGCCACCAACGTAGCGATCCATAGCGGATCCAGCGGATCGATTCCCACCGCTGGCGCGACCATTACCGCGAGCATCGCCGGATACAGGCCGGCACAGCCGTTCTGGCCAATGGTCGCGCCGAACGAGGCGGCAAAGCTGGCAATCGCCTGCGGCACGCCAAGACGCCGGGTCTGCGCTTCGATGCTCAGCGGAATGCTGGCGGCACTGGAGCGGCTGGTGAAGGCGAAGGTCAGTACCGGCCAGACCTTGCGCAGGAAGCGCAGCGGATTGATCCCGGCCAGCCCCAGCAGTACGCCATGCACGCCGAACATCAGCGCCAGGCCGAGGTAGGACACCACCACGAAACTGCCCAGCTTGATGATGTCGTCGAGGTTGGAACTGGCGACCACCTTGGCCATCAGCGCCAGCACTCCGTACGGCGTGAGCTTCATCACCAGGCGTACCAGGCGGGTGACCCAGGCTTGCAGGGTGTCGATGGCGGCCAGGGCACGGCTGCCTTTCTCTGCGTCGTCCTTGAGCAGTTGCAGGGCGGCGATGCCGAGGAAGGCGGCGAAGATCACCACGCCAATGATCGAGGTCGGCCTGGCCCGGGCCAGGTCGCCCACAGGGTTGCTCGGCAGGAACGAGAGCAGCAATTGCGGGATGTTCAGGTCGGCGACCTTGCCCGCGTAATCGCTCTGGATCGTCGCCAGGCGTGCGCTTTCCTGGGTACCGGCCACCAGGCCTTCGGCGCTGAGGCCGAACAGGTTGGTCAGGACGATGCCGATCAACGCGGCGATGGCCGTGGTGAACAGCAGGGTGCCGATGGTCAGCACGCTGATCCGGCCCAGGGTCGAGGCATTGTGCAGGCGGGCCACGGCGGACAGGATCGAGACGAAGATCAGCGGCATGACGATCATTTGCAGCAGTTGCACATAGCCGATGCCGACCAGGTCCAGCCAGCCGATGGTGGCCTTCAGGGCCGGGGTGCTGGCGCCGTAGAACGTATGCAGGGCAAGGCCGAAGAGTACGCCGAGCACCAGCCCGGCCAGCACCTTCTTCGCCAGGCTCCAGCCCGGGTTGAGTTTGGCCAGGCCCAGCAGCAGCGCCAGGAACACCAGCAGATTGAGAAACAGCGGCAGATTCATCGAAGCTCCATACAAAAACGAAGCAACCGCCTGGAGGGGCGGTTGCTGAAACGAAAATGCTAACAGTATGAAAACAAACGAATTTATATCGATATGGAATGATTGCCGTCGTTTCTGGAATAAACCCTGGTCGCTTTTGAACATGTGCGTGCCGCTTGTGGGCGCTTTTGGCGTCGTTGCCAGAGCGGAGCGGTGGGACGGGAGTGCTTAGGGTGAGGCGTTCATTCTTCAGGAGAACCGCCCATGACGTTCGCTCCGAAATTCCTCGCTGCCGGCCTGGCCGTGCTGCTCAGTTGGCAAGCCCAGGCCGTCGAACTGAAACACTGGCCTGCCGAGGCCGCGAAACAACTCGACGCGATGATCGCCGCCAATGCCCACAAGGGTAACTACGCGGTCTTCGACATGGACAACACCAGCTACCGCTTCGATCTCGAGGAATCGCTGCTGCCGTTCCTGGAGAACAAGGGCGTGCTGACCCGCGACAAGCTCGACCCTTCGCTCAAGCTGATGCCGTTCAAGGACAGCGCCGAGCACAAGGAAAGCCTGTTCAGCTACTACTACCGCCTATGCGAAATCGACGACATGGTCTGCTACCCATGGGTGGCGCAGGTGTTCTCCGGTTTCACCCTCAAGGAACTCAAGGGTTACGTCGATGAGCTGATGGCCTCGGGCAAGCCGGTGCCGAGTACCTACTTCGACGGCGACCAGGTCAAGACCATCGAGGTCAACCCGCCCAAGGTCTTCACCGGGCAGACCGAGCTGTACAACAAGCTGATGGAGAACGGCATCGAGGTCTACGTGATGACCGCAGCGTCCGAGGAACTGGTGCGCATGGTCGCTTCGGATCCGAAGTACGGCTACAACGTCAAGCCGCAGAACGTCATCGGCGTCAGCCTGCTGCTCAAGGACCGCACCAGCGGCGCCCTGACCACCGCGCGCAAGCAGATCAGCGCCGGCCACTACGACGCGGCGGCCAACATGGGCCTGGAACTCACCCCGTACCTGTGGACCCCGGCGACCTGGATGGCCGGCAAGCAGGCGGCCATCCTCACCTATATCGATGAATGGAAAAAGCCGGTGCTGGTAGGCGGTGACACGCCGAACAGCGACGGCTACATGCTGTTCCATGGTGTCGATGTGGCCAAGGGCGGGATTCACCTGTGGATCAACCGCAAGGCCAAGTACATGGACCAGATCAACGGGATGATGGCCAAAAACGCCGCAGCCCAGGCCAAGGAAGGCTTGCCGGTAACGGCGGACAAGAACTGGGTGGTGGTGACTCCAGAGGAAATTCAATAATTCAAGATGTTGTAAGCACCCATTTCTGCATCTTGCTTGGTTTTGGATCCAATGCCATAAGTGGCCATTATTTTGATGGCCATTTATGAGGTGTCAGTGGTGAGCATTCGCGATAAACGCTTTATTTACCACCTGAGCAGCTTTGAAAATGCTTTTTCAATTCTTCAGAGGGGATTGCAGCCTAGGGCAAATTTACAAGGTCATGAGTTCACGGATGTGGCAGATGCTGAGATCATCGAAGGGAGGACGCACAACGCTTTGGAAACTTTTGTTCCTTTTCATTGGTTCTCCAGAAACCCGTTCGATGGAAGGGTTCAAGCTGACCACCCCGGCAGGGATTTCGTGTTGATTGCGGTCTACCGTGATCATGCACAAAGGCAGGACTGGCGCATCATCCCCCGCCACCCGCTCGCGGGAGGCCGTCCGGACATAATGGGATACGAAGACGGCATCAAAGCCATTGATTGGGCGCTCATGGACCAAAGAGACTATTTGGACCCTGCCTGTCGCCATGTCTGCATGGCAGAATGTCTTTCCCCAAGTCCCGTACCGGTAGCCGACTTCGCCAAAATTTACACGCCCTCTGACGCGCTAAGGCGGAGGCTTGCAGCCTTGGCGGCCGAACTGGGTCACCCAAGGCTTTGGATCGAAGCGAACCCCAATATGTTTCTAATCAGATGATTTTCAAGAACCTCAACCCTCAGAAAGCTCTCATTTGGAGAATCATCCATAGGGACAATCTGCCATGGGTCCTGTCCAATGGGCTGGATGCCGTTGGGTCCGGTCGGCTCACTGAACATTATGTAAGCATTGGTAACCCTGATCTGATCAGCAAGCGTTCACAGCGCAAAGTACAGATCGCCCCTGGGGGAACGTTGGCGGACTACGTTCCGTTCTATTTCACGCCGTTTTCGGTGATGATGAAAAATATTCACTCTGGATGGGGGTTCAGCAGCGGCGCAACGAAGAGATCGTGATCCTGGTCTCGAGCCTGTATCATCTCCAATCCATGGACTTGCAGTTCCTCTTTACTGACGCTCACGCCTACCCCAACTGGAGTAGGTACTATAGTGATCTGCAGCATTTGGACAAAGTCGACTGGGCCCTTCTGCAGCATAGGGACTTCAAGCGCGATCCGGATGACCCGCGTAAAATGGAGCGCTATCAAGCTGAGGCGTTGATCCATGAGCATGTCCCCGTTGCTGGCCTTCTGGGGATAGTCTGCTACAACGAAAATGTAAAACGACGCGTCGACAAGGAGGTTCAGCAATGTCAGCTGGACCTTCCCGTTCATGCTCGACCGGGGTGGTATTTCCAATGATTCGCTTTGCACAAGGTAACCTGCTGGAGGCGAAGGCCGAAGCACTGGTTAATACAGTCAATACCGTAGGGGTGATGGGTAAGGGGATAGCGCTGATGTTCAAGGAGCGCTTCACCGAGAACTATCGTCTCTATGGGGCTGCCTGCAAAGCGAACGAAGTGGTCATCGGGAAAATGTTTGTCACAGAGGTCAGCGAGCTGGATGGACCACGCTGGATCGTGAACTTTCCCACCAAGCAGCACTGGCGGTCGCCCTCGCAGCTCGCCTGGATCGTAGATGGTTTGCATGATCTACGAAGGTTTATAGTTGCCAATCATGTTTCTTCGATCGCGATTCCCCCTTTAGGAGCGGGTAACGGTGGGTTGCCTTGGTCGTCTGTGCGAGAGCAGATCGAGGCGGTTCTCAGTGATCTCGATGCAGATGTTCTGGTTTTTGAACCTACCGACAAATACCAGAACGTGTCAAAGCGTAGCGGGGTCGAACAACTGACTCCTGCCCGTGCCTTGATTGCCGAGCTTGTAAGGCGCTACTGGGTGCTGGGGATGGAGTGCAGTCTTCTGGAAATACAGAAGCTGGCATGGTTTCTGGAACGCTCGATTGAGCGTTTTACTCCAGACAATAATCCTCTCGCGCTCAAGTTCGTAGCACATAAATACGGACCCTACGCCAACCGCTTGGAGCATTTGCTCGACAACCTTGATGGAAGCTATCTGCATTGTGGAAAGCGCATAGGCGATGCAGGCCCTGCGGATGTGATTTGGTTCGATGATGGGCGCAAGTCCTTCGTGCATGCGTATCTGAATAGTGAGGCTAAGGAACATCTGCCTGCTTTGGAATTCACTGCTGATTTGATTGATGGATTCGAGTCGCCTTTCGGAATGGAGCTCTTGGCGACGGTGGACTGGTTGTTGAGTCGAGAAGGCGTTGCGCCCGATGTTGCGGCTATTCGAGAGGCTTTGAAAAACTGGTCCGGTGGGGCTGATGCTGGAAAAAGAAAGAGCAAGATCTTTGATGATGAGTCACTGACTATTGCCTTGAACCGACTATCGACTGTAGACCCGGGTAGGGTGCGTTCAACAGTAAAATGACCATAAAAAAACCGGCGCCCAAGGCGCCGGTTTTTTATACCGCCTGGCTAGCACTCACAGCCCGTCGAGCAGGGCCTTGTTGCGTACGGCACCCTTGTCGGCACTGGTCGCCAGCAGGGCGTAGGCCTTCAGCGCGGTGGTCACCTTGCGCGGACGCTGTTCCACCGGTTTCCAGCCCTTCTGGTCCTGCACGATGCGCCGTGCCGCCAGCTCTTCATCGCTGACCAGCAGGTTGATCGAGCGGTTCGGGATGTCGATCAGCACCTTGTCGCCGTCCTGCACCAGGCCGATGGCGCCGCCCGCTGCCGCTTCCGGCGAGGCGTGGCCGATGGACAGGCCCGAGGTACCGCCGGAGAAGCGGCCATCGGTCAGCAGGGCGCAGGCCTTGCCCAGGCCCTTGGACTTCAGGTAGGAGGTCGGATACAGCATTTCCTGCATGCCCGGGCCGCCCTTCGGACCTTCGTAGCGAATGATGACGATATCGCCTTCCTTCACTTCGTCGGCGAGGATGCCGCGCACGGCGCTGTCCTGCGACTCGAAGATCTTCGCGTTGCCTTCGAAGACATGGATCGACTCGTCCACGCCGGCGGTCTTCACCACGCAGCCGTCGAGGGCGATGTTGCCGTACAGCACGGCCAGGCCGCCCTCTTGCGAGTAGGCGTGCTCGACGCTGCGGATGCAGCCGTTTTCACGGTCGGCGTCCAGGGTGTCCCAGCGGGTCGACTGGCTGAAGGCGGTCTGGGTCGGGATGCCGGCCGGGCCTGCCTTGAAGAAGTGGTGCACCGCTTCGTCGCTGGTCTGGGTGATATCCCATTTGGCGATGGCTTCTTCCATGCTCGCCGAGTGCACGGTCGGCACGTCGGTGTGCAGCAGGCCGCCACGGGCCAGCTCGCCGAGGATGCTGAAGATGCCACCGGCGCGGTGGACGTCCTCCATGTGGTACTTCTGGATGTTCGGCGCCACCTTGCACAGCTGCGGCACCTTGCGCGACAGGCGATCGATGTCGCGCAGGTCGAAGGCCACCTCGGCCTCCTGGGCGGCGGCCAGCAGGTGCAGGATGGTATTGGTCGAACCGCCCATGGCGATATCCAGGGTCATGGCGTTCTCGAACGCCTTGAAGCTGGCGATATTGCGCGGCAGCACGCTGGCGTCGTTGTCGCCGTAGTAGCGCTTGCACAGCTCGACGATGGTGCGGCCGGCAGTGAGGAACAGCTGCTCGCGGTCGGAGTGGGTCGCCAGGGTCGAACCGTTGCCCGGCAGGGACAGGCCCAGGGCTTCGGTCAGGCAGTTCATCGAGTTGGCGGTGAACATGCCGGAGCAGGAACCGCAGGTCGGGCAGGCGCTGCGTTCGTACTCGGCGACTTTTTCGTCGCTGGCGCTGGAGTCGGCGGCGATGACCATGGCGTCGACCAGGTCCAGGCCGTGGCTGGCGAGCTTGGTCTTGCCGGCTTCCATCGGGCCGCCGGAAACGAAGATCACCGGGATGTTCAGGCGCAGGGCGGCCATCAGCATGCCGGGGGTGATCTTGTCGCAGTTGGAGATGCAGACGATCGCGTCGGCGCAGTGGGCGTTGACCATGTACTCGACGGAGTCGGCGATGATCTCGCGGCTCGGCAGGGAATACAGCATGCCGTCGTGGCCCATGGCGATGCCGTCATCCACCGCGATGGTGTTGAATTCCTTGGCCACGCCGCCGGCGCGCTCGACTTCACGGGCTACCAGCTGGCCCAGGTCCTTCAGGTGCACGTGGCCCGGGACGAACTGGGTGAAGGAGTTGGCGATGGCGATGATCGGCTTCTTGAAATCCTCGTCCTTCATGCCGGTGGCACGCCACAGCGCGCGGGCACCGGCCATGTTGCGGCCGTGGGTGGACGTTTTGGAACGGTAATCAGGCATGAAGCACTCCTGGCGGCTAATCAGGTAACAAAAAGGGGAGTGAGCTTCTCTTGTCCTTGGTACCGGAAGGCAGGTGGCCGCTGGTACGGATGAGGCAAAGACGTCGCGGGATCGCCGCACGCTTGGCCAGAGCTCATAAACCCGCCGGGGGATGACTGGCGATGAATAGGCCCGATTCTACACCGCTGGCGGGCGGAAGGAATGGCGCAATGGACAGTTGGTTCGCAGGCTCACGATTTTGCCGGCGCGCTCGCTTTCCGTCGGCCGGGGCGCTACCGTGGTCGCCTTCGTCTTCCTGACCGCATTTTCACGGAGGAAATATGGTCCACCCAGCCGATGTTCCCGCCAGCAGCGTGCTGCGCATGCTCTCTACCACGGCCTGGTTCTTCGACTGCTTCGCCCGGCGCATCACCCCGGAGCAAAGCCTCACGGCGCTGGATGCCTACCAGCGCATGAGCCGCGCCGTGCCAGGCTGGATCAACCGTGCGCTGCGCCTGCGTGACCTGCTGGTGCGGCCGTTCGGGCTCAAGCCGGTGGCCGGCTTCAACCTCCGCGAGCAGAAGACCCCGAAGGTCGGCGAACAGCTGGATTTCTTCCAGATCGCCGCGGTGACCGACCGGGAACTGGTGCTGTCGCTCAAGGACAGTCACCTGGATGTGCTGATCTCGGTGCACCTCGACCCCAACAACCAGCTCAGCCTGACCTCCATCGTCGAACCACATAACCTGCTGGGGCGGATGTACATGCGCCTGATCCTGCCGATGCATCGGCGGGTGGTGAAGACGATGCTGGGTGGGCTCTGATAACCGACGCCGCTCCCCTGTAGGAGCTGGCTTGCCTGCGATGGACCGCGCAGCGGTCCTAAAACCTGCCAAACCGGACCGTCTGGATTGATGCAATCTGCTGGGCGCACCGAGTCCGAAATCGGATATAGCACTGAACTCGTGCTGGATGGTTTTAGCACCGCTTTGCGGTCCATCGCAGGCAAGCCAGCTCCCACACGGTCCGCGTCGCTCTCTCGGTCAATCGCCCTCCCTAAATTCGGGCCAGTATCTTAAAAGATAACTCTAGACACATCTTTTTCAGGGTGTTCTGATTTGTCTCGGGATATGGTCTGCCCCTTCGCGATCCGGCTAGGAGACGAAGGTGCAAAGCAGGCAATTAATCAAGGAGCTTGAAGCGGCTGGCTGGGTTCTGAAGCGTGTGACTGGAAGCCACCATATCTTCAAGCACCCGAACAACCCGAACTCGATACCGGTTCCTCACCCCAAGAAAGACTTGCCGATAGGCACGGTCAAAAGCATTCGGGACAGGGCTGGCCTGAACTAGCGAGTGCACCTTTGCAGGAGATGACAATGCAATACCCAATCTGCATCGAATGGGGCGACGACAACACCGCCACCGGAATCCAGATCCCCGACATCCCGGGAGCCGTCACCGCTGGCGACACCTTCGAGGAGGCCTACGCCGCAGCAATCGAAGTCGCTCACATCATGCTCGAAGAGATTGCCGGCAATGGTGAGCCCATCCCCATGCCCACCAGGACCGCCGTTCACCGGAGCAATCCTGACTTCGCCGGAATGGGTTGGGGAATGCTGGAAATCGATATCACCCCTTATCTGGGCAAGACCGAAAAGGTCAATGTCACCCTCCCAGGCTTTGTGATCCAACGGATTGACCGTTATGTCCGCGATCACAATGTAAAGAGCCGTTCATCCTTCCTTGCCGATGCGGCGATGGAGAAACTGGGGCGCTAAAAGCAGTGCTCCGGCAGCGGCGAGAATCAGGAAGCCAGCGCCCAGGCTTCTGGGTAATTGGTCGCTGAACAAGGTAATTGCGGCGCTGGCAAGCGCTCCCGCCGCAAATACCAGCGTACTGACCAGCGCCGCTGCTGCCCCAGCCCGGTTCGGATGCAACGCCAGCGCACAACTGGTCGCCGCCGGACGAACCAGCGTCGTACCTGTAGTCCCTACCATCACTGGAACGAGAAATCGCAAAGGCGTCAGCGCCTGCCATTGGAAAACCAGCATCGTCCCCGCTAGAGCTATCAACACAAGTCCCAGCCTCATCAGTTGCAACGGCTTCAGGTATTTGTTCAGTCGCTGCGCCAAGAGCCCTGCAGCCAGGTAAGCCAGACCGAAAAGCAGAAAGAACTCCCCAAAACGCTCCGCCGACAACCCAAGCTGCTCCATGAACACCAGTGGCGAAATCACGATGAACGCGAAATGGCAGGAGAAGGCCACGGAGGCGAGTGCGCCCAGACGCAGAAATGAACGGTCCCGGAGCAACGGGCCGTAGGCCTCGATCAGACCTGTTCGAATACCCATCGGTCGGTGGTCCTTGGGCAGCATCGACAGGCACATCACCCAGGCCACCCCCGACAGAACCGCAAAGACGACAAAGCTGGCCTGCCAATCGAAGCTGCTCTGCAACCAACTCCCCAGCAACGGCGATATCGAAATGAAGAGCCCGCTGGCGGTGGTGAGCAGAATCCTCAAGCCATTCCTCTGCCGTGCACTGAACACGTCCTGAATCAGCGCTTGCGACAGTACGAAACAACCACATCCAAGTGCCTGCGCCATGCGGAACGCCAGAAAGCTCGGGTAGTGCGCTGTCAGCGTGCAGCCGAGCGCGCCCGTGATGGAGAGTGCCAATCCCGCCAACAACAAGCGACGGCGCCCTAACTGGTCTGAAAGTGGCCCGACGATCAGTTGCGCTATCGCGACCACCAGTGCGAACAGACTGACCGACAAGGCGACGTGGGCGGTATCCACGGACATATGGGCACTGATTGCGGGGAAAGAAGGAAGGATGACATCCAGCGGAAAGGCGCCAAGGAGCGTCAGCAACAGAAGGAACGCGATGACAGCATGATGCATGGAGACTCCGGAAACAGCTTGTTGAGGCAGTCCTTCCACGCTAGTCGGCAGTCTTCCCACGAATCGCTGGATATCGGAGAGGGCATTTCCGGCACAGTTGTCAGTCGATTACTGGCATCAGGGCCCGGCCCCAAACAAAAAATCCCGGCACCAGGCCGGGATTTTTCATTCAGTTGCTTATCAGCTGTTAGGCAACAACCGGCAAGTAATGCTCTTGATATAGCGAGTCTCAGGAATCGCCGGGTGCACCGGGTGGTCTGGCCCCTGGCCGCCGCGCTCGAGGAACTGGATATTGCGGTCCAGGTGGCGGGCGCTGGTCAGCAGGATGTTCTGCAGGTCGTCTTCCGGCAGGTGCATCGAGCACGAGGCGCTGACCAGGATGCCGTCCTTGCTGAGCATGCGCATGGCCTGCTCGTTCAGGCGGCGATAGGCGGCCTCGCCGTTCTTCAGGTCCTTCTTGCGTTTGATGAAGGCGGGCGGGTCGGCGACGATGACGTCGAAGCGCTCTTCGGCGGCCTTCAGCTCGCGCAGGGCGGCGAAGACGTCACCTTCGATGCAGGTGACCTTCTCGGCGAAGCCGTTGAGCGCGGCGTTGCGCTCCACGCCATCCAGGGCAAAGCCCGAGGCATCGACACAGAACACTTCGCTGGCACCGAAGGCACCGGCCTGCACACCCCAGCCACCGATGTAGCTGAACAGGTCGAGCACGCGCTTGCCCTTGACGTACGGCGCCAGGCGCGCGCGGTTCATGCGGTGGTCGTAGAACCAGCCGGTCTTCTGGCCTTCCATCACCGGGGCTTCGAACTTGACGCCGTTCTCTTCCAGCGCGACCCACTCCGGTACTTCGCCGTAGACGGTCTCGACATACCGTTCCAGTCCTTCGGCGTCCCGCGCCGAGGAGTCGTTCTTGAACAGCACGCCGCTCGGCTTGAGCACCTGGATCAGCGCGGCGAGAACGTCGTCGCGGTGGCGTTCCATGGTCGGCGAGGCCAGCTGGACCACGAGGATGTCGCCGAAACGGTCGACCACCAACCCCGGCAGCAGGTCGGAGTCGCCATAGACCAGGCGATAGAACGGCTTGTCGAACAGGCGCTCGCGCAGCGACAGGGCGACGTTGAGGCGGTGCACCAGCAGGGACTTGTCGAGCGCCAGCTTGGTGTCGCGCGACAGCAAACGGGCGCAGATCAGGTTGTTCGGGCTCAGGGCGACGATGCCCAGGGCCTTGCCGCCCGCCGCTTCCAGCACCGCCTGGTCACCAGCCTTGAAACCGTGCAGCGGGGTGGCGGCGACGTCGATTTCGTTGCTGTACACCCACAGGTGGCCGGCGCGCAGACGGCGGTCGGCATTGGCTTTGAGACGAAGGCTGGGCAGGGACATGACGTCGCTCCGGAAAAAAGAGCGGGAGTATAGCGTGCCGACCCTTGCCGCGCCCGCCGCTGCGACAAATTGCATGGCGACTGGCCGTCACTCGGTCGGGCGATCGGGTTAGAATCGCCCGTCAGCCCCGAGTATGAAGCCATGACCCAGGAACTTTCAGCCGAACAGATCCAGCAAGCCCTGCAAGGCATCAGCGTGCCGCCACAACCGCAGATCATGGTCGACCTGCAGATGGAGCAGTACATGCCTGACCCCGACCTGGAGGTGATCGCCAGGCTGATCTCCCAGGACCCCGGGCTCTCCGGCGCGTTGCTGAAGATCGTCAATTCGGCGCACTACGGGCTGACCAACAAGATCGCCTCGATCCAGCGCGCGGTGAACCTGCTGGGCAGCCGCTCGATCATCAACCTGATCAACGCCCAGTCGATCAAGGGCGAGATGAGCGATGAAACCATCGTTACCCTCAACCGTTTCTGGGACACCGCCCAGGACGTGGCCATGACCTGCCTGACCCTGGCCAAGCGCTTCGGCTCCCAGGCGGTGGACGAGGCCTATGCGCTGGGGCTGTTCCACGACTGCGGGGTGCCGCTGATGCACAAGCGCTTCCCCGATTACATGAGCGTGCTGGAAGACGCCTACGCCAGCGCCGGCGAGCGCCAGCGGGTGGTGGACACGGAAAACCAGGTGTTCAACACCAACCATGCGGTGGTCGGCTACTACACCGCCAAGTCGTGGCGCCTTCCGGAGCATGTCAGCAGCGCCATCGCCAACCACCACAACGCCCTGGCGGTGTTCAGCGACGAGTCGCCGCGCACCGCGCCGCTGAAGAACCTGCTGGCGATCCTGAAGATGGCCGAGCATATCTGCGCCTCGTACCGGGTGCTGGGCAACCAGAACGTCGATCACGAATGGAACACGGTCGGGCACCTGGTGCTGGACTATATCGGCCTGTCGGAATACGACTTCGATAACCTCAAGCAGACCATCCAGGAACTGGGTAGCCACTGATCCATGCCTGAATTACCTGAAGTCGAAACTACTCGCCGCGGCATTGCCCCTTATCTCGAAGGCCAGCGCGTCAGCCGCGTGATCGTCCGCGACCGGCGCCTGCGCTGGCCAATCCCGGAGGACCTCGACGTACGCCTGTCCGGGCAGCGCTTCGTCTCGGTCGAGCGACGGGCCAAGTACCTTTTGCTCAATGCCGAGGTGGGGACCTTGATCAGTCACCTGGGCATGTCCGGCAACCTGCGCCTGGTGGAAATCGGCCTGCCAGCGGCAAAGCACGAGCATGTGGATATCGAGCTGGAGTCCGGGCTGGCACTGCGCTACACCGATCCACGGCGTTTCGGCGCGATGCTGTGGAGTCAGTCGCCGCTGGAGCATGAACTGCTGGCCAGGCTCGGGCCGGAGCCGCTGACCGACCTGTTCGAAGGGGAGCGCCTGTTCCAGATGTCGCGCGGGCGGTCGATGGCGGTCAAGCCGTTCATCATGGACAACGCGGTGGTGGTGGGCGTGGGCAATATCTATGCGACCGAAGCGCTGTTCGCGGCCGGTATCGATCCGCGGCGCGAGGCGGGGAGCATTTCCCGGCGCGCTACCTGCGCCTGACCGTGGAAATCAAGCGCGTCCTGGCGGCGGCGATCGAGCGTGGCGGCACCACCTTGCGCGACTTTATCGGCGGCGACGGGCAGCCGGGGTATTTCCAGCAGGAGCTGTTCGTCTATGGGCGGGGCGGGGAGCCGTGCAAGGTGTGTGCTTCGACCTTGCGGGAAGTGAAGCTGGGGCAGAGGGCCAGTGTGTTTTGTCCGCGGTGCCAGAAGTAGGGTTTTGTGCTGGATTAGCTGGCCTCATCGCTGGCAAGCCAGCTCCCACAGGTTCAGCGGTGCACGCGGTCCCTGTGGGAGCTGGCTTGCCAGCGATGAGGCCAGTAAGAACACCCAAAAGCTCAGTGCTCCAGCACCTCTGAACTGCCAACCCCCGTGGATCGCTGGCCGACTCCAGCCGCCCGTCCTGCTTATCCCAGAACAGCACCTGCTGGTTCCCGTAGCTGCGCCCCACATCCTTCAGGTTGTATCCCCGGCCCTGCAGGTCCTTCATTTCGGCTGCCGTGAACGCTCCCGGCTCGTGCTCCACCACATCCGGCAGGTACTGGTGGTGATAACGCGGCACCGCCGGCCAGGTGCTCACCGGTCGTCCGTCCAGGTATTCCAGCATCGACAGCAGCACCATGCTCGGAATCCGGCTGCCCCCTGGCGTACCGAAGGCGGCGAATTCCCTGGGGCTTTCGATGAAGCTCGGGCTCATGCTCGACAGCGGCCGCTTGCCCGCCGCCACCGCGTTGGCCTGGCTGCCCGCCAGCCCGTAGCTGTTGCTGCCTTGGGGATCGGCGGCGAAGTCGTCCATTTCGTTGTTCAGCACCACACCGGTTCCTACCGGCGTAAAGGCTGCGCCAAATGGCAGGTTGACCGACAGGGTCGCGGCCACCGCATTGCCCTCGGCATCGATCACCGCAAAGTGCGTGGTGTGATCACCCTCGCGCCAGGGCGGCGCGGGCGGCAGGCTGGCGCTGGGCGTGGCGTCGTGGACATCGATACTGTCGGCCAGGGTCGTCAGGTGATGGCGCGAAAGCAGGCGCGGGACCGGGTTATCCACATGGTCCGGATCGCCGAGCAGGCCGCGATCACGGTAGGCCCGGCGCAGCACTTCCAGCACATAGTGGGCGCGCTGGATGCGGTCCGCGCTTTGCCACGGCAGGCGTTGCAGCATCGCCAGGCTCTGGGCGATGGCGACACCGCCGGCAGAGGGCGGCGGGGCGCTGATCAGCTCGCGCTGGTTGGCCAGGCGGTAGCGCAGCGGCTCGCGTTCGACGACACGGTAATCGGCCAGGTCGTCCTGGCTCCAGATGCCGCCCGATGCGTTCACTTCCTGTACCAGCTTCGCCGCCACTGGCCCGCGATAGAACCCGTCGCGGCCATGCTCGGCCAGTCGTTGCAGGGTGGCCGCCAGTTCCGGTTGACGAATCAGCGTTCCTTGCGCAGGCACCCGGCCCTGGTCGAGAAACAGCCGCGCGGTTTCCGCGTCGTCGCGCATGGCGCCCTGGCGCATTTCGGCGCGGTCGCGGTAGATGCGATCAACGGCAAACCCCTGGTTGGCCAGGCGAATCGCCGGGGCCAGGGAATTCTTCAACGGCAGCTTGCCGTAGCGCGCCGCCAATTCGTCCAGCGCCGCCGGCAGGCCGGGAATGGCCGCGGCCAGCGGACCGTTGATCGATAGCCCGGGTTGTTCCTTGCCGTCCTTCAGGTACATGTCCGCCGTGGCCCTGCCGGGCGCGCGTTCACGGGCGTCGATAAAGCGATAGGCGGTTGGATTGCCGGGCTGGCGCAGCAGGAAGAAACCACCGCCGCCAAGGCCCGAACCGTAGGGCTCGACCACGGCCAGCGCAGCGCTGATGGCAATCGCCGCGTCGAAGGCATTGCCGCCTTGCTCGAGGACTTCCCGTGCCGCAGCGGTCGCGGCAGGATGGGGCGTGGCCAGCGCCGCGCGACCTGGCCCGTCGGCCAGGGCCGCGACGCTGCATAGCGCCAGGCCGGCGCCAAGAACCAGGTTACGCAGCGCGGCGGCGCCGGTCATCAGGCCTTGCCGGTGATACGGCGGTACTTGGCCATCAGCTCTTCTTCGGTTTCCGGATGGGCTTCATCGAGGGGGATGCAGTCTACCGGGCAGACCTGCTGGCACTGGGGTTCGTCATAGTGGCCGACGCACTGGGTGCACAGGTTCGGGTCGATCACGTAGATCTCTTCGCCCTGGGAGATGGCGGCGTTCGGGCACTCGGGTTCGCAGACGTCGCAGTTGATGCAATCGTCGGTGATGATCAGGGACATGGGGACTCCGGCCAGGTTGTCAGGCCCTGGCAATTGAAAACCAATGGGCGCGATTGTGCCGTATTAGCGCCGATCTTGCACGCGGGCAGCGGTTTTCCTGGCCGGATGAGATTACTTCTTGAAACGCTCGGTCAGCGCGTCGGCCACCGCCGGGTGGACGAACTTGCTGATATCGCCGCCCAGTGCCGCGATCTCGCGGACCAGGGTCGAGGAGATGAACGAATAACGTTCCGACGGGGTGAGGAACAGGCTCTCGACGTCGGGCGCCAATTGCCGGTTCATGTTCGCCAGCTGGAATTCGTACTCGAAGTCGGACACCGCGCGCAGGCCGCGCAGGAACACGTTGGCCTGCTGCTCCTTGGCGAAGTGCGCCAGCAAGGTGGAGAAGCCGAGGACTTCGACGTTGGGCAGGTGCCTGGTCACTTCACGCGCCAGTTCGACCCGTTGTTCCAGGGGGAACAGCGGATTCTTCTTGGGGCTGGCGGCGACCGCGATGATCACATGATCGAACAGACGCGAGGCGCGTTCGACCAGATCGCCATGGCCCTTGGTAATAGGGTCGAAAGTACCCGGGTACAACACTCGGTTCATCGCGTCGTCCTGGCAGGAGTGCGTTAGGGACTCGGATGGTAGCGCAGCCGATACGCCCGGGCCAAGTCGCCATCATCGGCCAAAGGCACTATGGACAAGGTCGCCGGATGGGGTTGCGAGGCGTTCGCCGAGCAACTGGCTGAGGCGCGCGGCGATGGCGTACACCGACAATTGCGGGTTGGCACCGATGCTGGTGGGGAACAGCGAGCCGTCGTGGATCGACAGGTTTTCCAGTTGGTGATGGCGGCCCAGGCTGTCGCAGACGCTCTGGGCCGGGTCCTTGCCCATCGCACAACCGCCCATCACGTGGGCGCTGCCGAGGCGGGTGAGGAACAGTTGCAGATCGAGGCCATCGATCATTGCCCTGGCTTCGGCCAGGTTGTGCGCGGGTCGGCTGGCGGCGTGCAGCGGCTGCACGCTTTCGGCGCCGGCTGCGAACTGGATTTCGGCCATGCTATGGAAGGCCCGGCGCACCCCGTCCCAGGCGTACGGCGAAACCGAATAGTCCAGCACCGGCGAGCCATCGCTGCGCAGCTCCACGCTGCCGCCGATGCTCTGCGGGTGAAAACCGTCGCGCAGCAGGGCCAGCATCACATGGGTATTGGGCAGGTCGGCCATGCGCAGGGCATTGTCCTCGCCGAACCCGCCGAGCAGGGTCGCGGCCAGGGCCGGGTGCAGGGGCGGGACTTCCAGCTTGTAGCCCATCGGCCCGTCGATGCCGTTGCGCCACTGGAAATGGTCGCTGTAGATCGACTGCGGTGCGCCGTAGAACGGGTTTACCGGCTCGGCAAAGCGCGCGGCGCTGAAATTGACCAGGTGCAGGAAGGTGCGCTTGCCGAGGAGCCGGTGCGGGTCCGGCGCTTTGGAACGCAGGAGCAGCGCCGGGCTGTTGATGCCTCCGCCGGCCAGCACGTAGTGGCGGGCGCGCACGCGGATGCGCCGGTCGGTCGGCGCCACGCATTGCGGGTCCATGGCCACGCAGTGCAACGCCTCGATCCTCTCGCCGTCGTGCTCCAGGTATTCGGCGCGGGCCAGGTAGAGCAGTTCTGCACCCTCTTCGAGTGCCGCTGGAATGCTGGTGACCAGCATCGACTGCTTGGCATTCACCGGACAGCCCATGCCGCAATAACCCAGGTTCCAGCAGCCGCGGACATTGCGCGGGATCACCTTCCAGTCCAGGCCCAGCGCCGCACACCCCCGGCGCAGCACGTCGTTGTTGGCATTGGGCGGCATCTGCCAGGGCGCGATGCCGAGGCGCCGCTCCATGCGCTCGAACCAGGGGGCGAGGTCGTCCACGCCATGGCCCTCGACTCCATGTGTGCTGGCCCAGTGGCGCAAGGTCGGCTCCGGTGTGCGGAAGCTGGAGGTCCAGTTGATCAGGGTGGTGCCGCCTACCGCGCGGCCTTGAAGGATGGTGATCGCGCCGTCCTTGCTGAGGCGGCCGATGCCTTCCTGGTAAAGGCTGGCGTAGGCCTCGTTCTCCAGCATGTGGAAGTCGCTGCTGGTTTTCAGCGGACCTTCTTCGATCAGCAGCACCCGGTAGCCGGCAGCGCTCAGTAGCTCTGCGCTGGTGGCGCCGCCGGCACCGCTGCCGATGATGGCGATATCGGTTTCCAGGTCCAGGTGGTGATCCAGGGCCGAGGCGTCACGGGCTTTCCAGCCGCGGGCGAGGCCTTCGCGGAACGGGTCGGATACGGGCATGGTCAGGCTCTTGTTCAGATCTTCGGTGGGCCGGGGTAACCGCACGCGCCCCAGGATCCGGGCAGGCTGTACCAGGCCATCAGCAGCAGTTGCAGCAGCGAGCAATAGCCCTGGCGCAGCAGGTTCAGCGAGCTGTCGCGCCAGCGCCGGAGAAAGGCTTCGATAGCCTGCGGCGATGCCTGCTGCCACGGGCCCCAGATACCGGTAAGCGGACCTCGGGTGAAAGGCAGGGCAAGCACATCGAACAGTTGCCGGGTCAGCTTGAGCATTTCCGGCGACAGGCTGGCCAGGGCTTCGTCGAGGCGGGCGAGGACCTGCTCGAGCGGCGCTGCGGTACCTTGCAGCACCACCGGCGTGACTGCCCGCAGCATCGGCAGATCGTCGTCGCGCAGGATGCGATAGCCGGGTGCCGCCGTTGCGGGGCTGCAACCGACCAGGCTGGCGCCGCCGAGGAACAGCGTGGCGCCAAGGCTGAACTTGAGCAGGCCGCGACGGTTCAGCGCGGCGGCCTGGTGCAGGCGTGTTGTCATTGTTGTGGGCCTGTTATGCAGCGATCAGCGAATAAAGAAACGGTACACCAGCTGTTGCAGGCGCTTGCCGTAGGGCGGGTAGATCAGCCGCGCCAGGTTCAGGCGCTGCTTGGCCAGCACGCCCTTGGCCTGGCTGAAGGTCTGGAAACCCTCGAAACCATGGTAGTGCCCCATGCCTGACGGGCCGACGCCGCCGAACGGCAGGTCGTCCTGGGCCACATGCAGCAGGGTGTCGTTGAGGCAGGCACCGCCGGAATGGGTGTTATCCAGTACCAGGCGCTGCTCCCCGCGCTCGTAGCCGAAGTAGTACAGGGCCAGAGGGCGCGGGCGCTGGTTGACGTAGGCAATGGCATCGTCGATCTGGTCGTAGGGCACCACCGGCAGCAAGGGGCCGAAGATCTCGTCCTGCATCACCTGCATGGCATCGCTGACATTTTCCAGGACCAGCGGCGGCAAGCGCCGGTCCGCTGGAGTTTCCTCCGGGTACAGGCTGGTGATCCGCGCGCCCTGGCGGCGGGCGTCGTCGAGGTAGCCGTTGAGCCGGGCCAGGTGACGCGGGCTGATGATCGCCGTGTAGTCGGGGTTGCCGGTGATTTGCGGATAAAAGCGCCGAACGGCGTCGCGGTAGGCGTCGATGAAGCCCGGGATGCGCTCGCGCGGCACCAGCACGTAGTCGGGGGCGACGCAGGTCTGCCCGGCGTTGAGGGTCTTGCCGAAGGCGATGCGTTCGGCGGCGTCGGCCAGGGGCACTGTGTTCGAGACAATGGCCGGAGACTTGCCGCCCAGCTCAAGGGTCACGGGGGTCAGGTTGGCAGCGGCGGCGCTCATCACCTTGCGGCCAATGCTGGTTGCGCCGGTGAACAGCAGGTGGTCGAAGGGCAGGCGCGAGAAGGCTTCGCCCACTTCGGCCTCGCCGAGGACCACGCAGACCATGTCGGCGGGAAACACCGATTCGAGCACGGACTTGAGCACCAGGCCGGTCGCCGGAGTGGCTTCGCTGAGCTTGAGCATCACCCGGTTGCCGGCGGCGAGGGCGCCGGTCAACGGGCCGATGGCGAGGAACAGCGGGTAGTTCCACGGCACGATGACGCCAACCACGCCCAGCGGCTGGTAGTGGATGCGAGCGCTGGCAGGCTGGAAGGCCAGGCCGACGGCGCGACGGACAGGTTTCATCCAGCGCGACAGGTGTTTTTCCGCGTGGGCCAGCCCGAGCACGCTGGGCATGAGTTCGGCGAGCCGGGTCTCGTCGGCGCTGCGGCCGTCGAAGTCCTGGTCGATGGCGGCGACCAGCTCGTCCTGGCGTGCGATCAGGGCCTGGCGCAGTGCCTTGAGCCACTGCCGGCGCTGGGCCAGGGGCGGCATGGGCAGGCGGGCGAAGGCGGCGCGTTGGTCGGCGAACAGGGTGTCGAGCCAGTCCAGTTGGGGCATCGGGGCCTCCGTGATTTGTTGTTTGGGCTAGAGCATATACTCTAATTCTGGTTTTGTATGGCTTTGAGGGCCTCATCACTGGCAAGCCAGCTCCCACAGGGTCCGCGGTGAATCCCCCACAGATGCCATGGATGCAACCCACCGACCGACGCCGTAAGATCAACCCATCATTCAAGCTCATGAATCCGGAACCCGTGTCATGGCCCCGCGCATCAAGACCCGCGAGCGCATCGTGCAAAACAGCCTGGAACTGTTCAACCAGCAGGGCGAACGCAGTGTCAGCACCAACCACATCGCCGCGCACATGGAGATTTCGCCGGGCAACCTGTACTACCACTTCGCCAATAAGCAGGAAATCATTGCCGAGTTGTTCAGTCAGTATGAGGAACAGGTCGAGAGCTTCCTGCACCCGCCCAAGGGCCGCCTGGCCACGGTCGAAGACAAGCGTTTCTATTTGCAGGCGATCCTCGCGGCGATGTGGAACTACCGCTTCCTGCACCGCGACCTGGAACACCTGCTCGACAGCGACAAGGCGCTGGCCGACCGTTACCGGCGTTTTTCCCAGCGCTGCCTGCTGCAGGGCCAGGCCATCTACGAGGGTTTCGTCAGCGCCGGGATCCTTGAGATGACCCCGGTGCAGATCGAAGCGCTGACGCTCAATACCTGGATCATCCTGACGTCCTGGGTGCGCTTTCTCTGCACCACCCGGGAAAATTCCGCCCACCTGAGTGAAGAAGCCATCAAGCGTGGTGTCTATCAGGTACTGGTGCTGGAGCTCGGCTATGTCACCGCCACGGCGAAGCCGGCGGTGGACGCGCTGTGCGAAGAATTCCACGTTCCGCTGCAGCATGCGCTGGAGCAGTAGCGTGCCCTTTCAATCGATATGGAGACTGTCATGCCCCTCGCGCAACTGATTGCACCCCGGCAACTGGCGGAACGCCTTGGCGAGCCGAAGCTGGTGATTCTCGATTGTCGTTTCGCCCTGGAGGACGTTGACTACGGTCAGCGCAGCTACGCCGAGGGGCATATCGCCGGCGCGCATTTCGCCGACTTGGAGCGCGATCTCAGCGGGCCGGTGGTCAAGGGTGTGACCGGGCGTCATCCGCTGCCGCAGCCCGGGCGGCTGATCGAGCGCTTCCAGCAGTGGGGCATCAGCAATGACAGCGACGTGGTGCTGTACGACGACGGCCCCGGTGCCTTCGCCGCCCGCGCCTGGTGGTTGCTGGCCTGGCTTGGCAAACGCAACGGGGTATTCATCCTCGATGGCGGGCTGAAGGCCTGGCACGCGGCGGGCCTGCCGTTGAGCCTGGATCCGGCGGAGCGCCACGAAGGCACCTTCAGCGGCAAGCCCGATCCGAAGCTGCTGGTGAGTGCCCAGCAATTGCGCGAGCGCCTGGGCGATCCGGCCCTGACCCTGCTCGATGCCCGCGCCCTGCCGCGCTTCCGTGGCGAAGTGGAACCGATCGACCCGGTGGCGGGGCATATTCCGGGTGCGCAATGCGCGGCTTTCACCGACAACCTTGGCAGCGACGGGCGCTTCCTCCCGCCCGACCAGCTCAAGGCGCGTTTCGCCGCATTGCTGGGTTCACGCAAGCCCGAAGAACTGGTGGCCTATTGCGGTTCCGGCGTTACCGCCTGCCATAACCTGTTTGCCCTGAGCCTCGCTGGCTACCCGCTGGCACCGCTGTACGCCGGCTCCTGGAGCGAATGGATCACCGACCCGCAGCGCCAGGTCGCTACCGGCGACTGATCAGCCCAGTTGCGCCAGCCACTCGGGAATCCGCCGTTCCAGGTAGTACCCCGGCTGGCGCAGGCTGCCATCGACGAATCCGACATGACCACCGTGGCTATGCAGCTCCAGGGTGGTGGTGCGTGCCAGTTCACTGGCCTCGGGCAGGCTGTGGCGGAACACGAAGGGGTCGTCGCTGGACTGGATGATCAGCGTCGGCGTGCGGTTTTCGCCCAGGTAATAGCGGCTGGACGAGCGCTTGTAGTAGTCGTGGGCATCGCTGAAACCGTTGAGCGGCGCGGTGATGCGCCCGTCGAAGTCCCAGAAGGTGCGCATGTTGGTCAGCGGACCGAGGCGGGACAAGGCTTCGAGGCCTTCGTGATGGCCGCGATGGAGGAAGTCGCGCTCCTTGGTCTTCACGTAGCTGATCATTTCGCGGATGAAGTGCCGCTGGTAGACCCGGGAAAAACCCAGGCCGATGCGGTCGGCGCACTGGTCGAGGCGAAACGGCACCGACACTGCCACGGCGCCTTGCAACTGGCTGGCCGAGCCGGCTTCGCCCAGGTGCTTGAGCAGGACATTGCCGCCCAGCGAATAACCCACCGCGTACAACGGCGCCGAGGGCCGTTGCGCGCGCAAATGGGCGATCACCTCGGCCAGGTCCTCGCTGGCGCCGGAGTGGTAACTGCGGGCGAGCAGGTTCGGTTCGCCCGAGCAGCCGCGCCAGTTCACCGCCACGCTGGCCCAGCCTTGCGCCTGCAAGGCGTGCTGCAAGCCAAGCACGTAATGGGAGGACGACGACCCGGTCAGTCCGTGCAATACCAGCACCAGCGGCGCATCGGCGCGATGCGGGCCGCCCCAGTCCAGGTCGAGGAAGTCGCCATCGGCCAGCCACAGGCGCTCGCGCTGGTGAGCCAGGGGCAACGATTTGCGCCACAGAGGCCCCCAGAGGGTTTGCAGGTGAGGATTGCGCAGGCCCGTTGCGGGCGTGAAGGAAGACGTGGACATAGGACATCACTCGGAAAAACGCGGCAGCTCTGTCAACCAGTGTATGTGCTGGTTGCAGCAGCTGCCGCGCCGTATGACGGACAGATGACGATCAGCCGCGTTCCCACAGTGCGTAGTGCACCTGGCCGGCTTTCTTTTCCCGGTGCAGGCGCCAGCTACCCGGCAGGGCCAGGGACGATGGCGCGGCCTCGCTTTCGGTGTAGATCCAGGCGTGATCAGCCAGCCAGCCGCCGTTTTCCAGCAACTCGCAGGTTTTCGGCAGCAAATCCTGATGGAACGGCGGGTCGAGGAAGACCACGTCGAACCGCTGCTTCGCCTCGCCCTGCAGATAGCGCAGGACATCGCTCTGCACCACCTGCCCGCGCGGGCAGCGGAGGATTTCCAGGTTGTTCTTCAGGCTGGCGATGGCTGCCGGGTTGCTGTCCACGGCCACGGCGTCGCCGGCACCGCGGGACAGCGCTTCCAGGTACAGGGCGCCGGCACCGGTAAAGGCATCCAGCACCTTGGCCCCTTCGATATGCGGGGCAAGCCAGTTGAACAGGGTTTCCCGCACCCGGTCCGGCGTCGGGCGCAGGCCGGGGGCGTCGGGGAAGCTCAGGCGACGGCTGCGCCATTCGCCGGCGATGATGCGCAACTGGCCTTGGCCCGCGTGCGGCTTGGATGGACTGGCCATTAATGCTCCGGTACGCCGAGCGGCTGCTCGGCGGGTTTGGCGAGGGGTGGTGGCAACGGTTGCTGCGGCACCTTCGGCCCTGCTGTAACGATAACCAGCTTGTCCGCGGACAGGTGGCGATTCAGCGCATCCCGGACCTGCTCGACGGTCAGTTCCTGGGATTGGCGCATGTAGTCTTCAAGGTAGGTCAGCGGCAGGTTGTAGAAACCGATGGCGCCCAATTGCCCAACGATGCTTGCGTTGCTGGCGTTGGACAGCGGGAAGCTGCCGGCCAGCTCGCGCTTGGCGTCGTCCAGCTCCTGCTGGGTCGGCCCGGTCTTGAGGTAATCGCGCAGCAGGTCCTGGACCAGCTTCAGGGTGCCTTCGCTCAGCTCGGCCCGGGTCTGCAGGTTGATCATGAACGGCCCGCGCGCCTGCATCGGCACGAAGGTGGAATAGACGCCGTAGGTCAGGCCGCGTTTCTCGCGGACTTCGCTCATCAGCCGGGTGCCGAACGAGCCGCCACCGAGGATCTGGTTGCCCAGGGACAGCGCGGCATAATCCGGATCGTTGCGGTCGATGCCCAGTTGCGCCAGCAGCAGGTGGGTCTGCTTGGACGGGAAGTCGATATGGCTCGGGCCGGCCTTGGGTTCCACCGGCTGCTCGACCTTGGCCAGCGCCGGGCCTTTCGGCAGGGCGGCGGAAACCTGGGCGGCGATGGCTTCGGCGTCCTTGCGGCTGAGGTCGCCGACCAGGGCGATCACCGTGTTGCCGGCGGCATAGGCCTTGGCGTGGAAGGCGCGCAACTGGTCCACGGTGATCGGCGGGATGCTCTCGGCGGTGCCGTCGGCCGGATGCCCATAGGGATGCTTGCCGTACAGCCGCTCGAACAGTTGCAGGCTGGCCAGCTTGCCGGGGTTCTGCTTCTGGTATTCGAAGCCGGCGAGGATCTGGTTCTTGATCCGGGCTATGGCATCGGCGGGGAAGGTCGGTTTGCCGACCACTTCGGCGAACAGCTTGAGCGCCGGCTCGCGCTTGTCGGCAACGCTCAGGCTGCGCAGCGAGGCTACCGCCATGTCGCGGTAGGCGCCGTTGCCGAAGTCCGCGCCCAGGCCTTCGAAGCCTTCGGCGATGGCATTGACGTCCTTGCCGGCCACGCCTTCGTTGAGCATGGCGTTGGTCAGCGAGGCGATGCCTGGCAGGTTGCCGTCATGGCTGCTGCCGGCGGCGAAGGTCAGGCGCAGGTCGAACATCGGCAGCTCGTGGGCCTCGACGAAGAGCACGCGGGCGCCTTCGGCGGTGTTCCAGGTCTGGATGTCCAGGGTGCGGTGGGTGGGCGGCGCCTTGCCCTCCAGTTCCGCGACGGATTGCAGGGTGTTGGCGGGCTTGGTATCAGCGGCCTGCACCGGAGCCATGAGGGCAAAGGCCAGGGCGGTGGCGGCGAACAAGCGGATGGTCGGCTGGATCATTTCGCCGGCTCCTCGGGCAGTACATGGGCAACGCTCAGGCGTTCGCGGGTGAAGTAGGTGCGGGCGGCGGCCTGGATGTCCGCCGGGGTCACGCTCTTCAGCTCGTCCAGTTCGTTGTCGATCAGCTTCCACGACAGGCCGACGGTCTCCAGCTGGCCGATGGTGGTGGCCTGGCTGCTGATGGAGTCGCGATCGTAGACCAGGCCGGCGATGACCTGGGCGCGCACGCGTTCCAGTTCCTCGGCGCTGGGCGGGGTGGTCTTGAGCTCGTCCAGCAGTTTCCAGATACCGGCCTCGACCTCGGCCAGGGTCTTTTTCTTCTGGGTGTTCGGCGTCGCCGAAAGGACGAACAGGCTGTCGCCGCGGGCGAACGAGTCGTAGCGGCTGGAGGCGCCGGCCACCAGTTCTTCGCCGCGCTCCAGGCGGCTGGCCATGCGCGCGCTGTAGCCGCCGTCGAGCAGGGCGGAGATCAGGCGCAGGGCGTGGACTTCACGCGGGTTCTTCGCAGTGGCCAGGCCCGGTACGTTGAAGCCGAAGATCAGGCTCGGCAGCTGGGTGCGGACATGCACGGTGAGCTGGCGCAAGCCGGGCTCGGCCAGTTCCAGCGGCAGTTTGCTCGGCGGCAGGCTGCGTTTCGGGATCGTCGCGAACCAGCGCTCGGCCAGCTTGCGCACTTCATCCACGGTGACGTCGCCGACCACCACCAGGGTGGCGTTGTTCGGCGCGTACCAGGACTCGTACCAATGGCGCAGCTCCTCGACCTTCATGCGCTGCAGGTCGGCCATCCAGCCGATGGTCGGGGTGTGGTAGCCGCTGGCCGGATAGGCCATGGCCTTGAACAGTTCGTAGGCCTTGGCCCCCGGATTGTCGTCGGTGCGCAGGCGACGCTCTTCCTTGATTACCTCGATTTCGCGGCTGAACTCGTCGGCCGGCAGGCGCAGGCTGGCCATGCGGTCAGCCTCCAGTTCCAGGGCGACGTTCAGGCGATCGCGGGCCAGCACCTGGTAATAGGCGGTGTAATCGTCGCTGGTGAAAGCATTTTCCTCGGCGCCGAGGTCGCGCAGGATGCGCGAGGCTTCGCCCGGGCCGAGCTTCTCGCTGCCCTTGAACATCATGTGTTCCAGGGCGTGGGACAGGCCGGTCTGACCCGGGGTCTCGTAGCTGGAACCCACCTTGTACCAGACCTGCGACACCACCACCGGGGCGCGGTGGTCTTCGCGTACGACCACCTTGAGGCCGTTGTCGAGGATGAATTCATGGGTGGGTTGCGGGTCGGCGGCGAAGGCCGCGAGGGGCATGCAGATCGTGCCGAGCAGTAGGCCGGCGGCACGGCGGGCTAGAGCATTCATCGATGATTCAACCTGTTGGGCTGCCCGCTTGGCCTTAGCGTCGGCGGGCTAGGAGGTGCTAGGATACTGATCCGGTTGCCTGGCGACCATGCCTGTCGAGGATGTCGCCGCAAAGGCTCCCCCGACAAAATAGACGACGCGCACGAACGAGCCGGCTTCAAAGGAGTCTGTTCTGCGTTACAAAAGAATTCTGAGGCGCCGCACTGGCGCATCGCCACCCTGAGATAGCCGTCTTCCATGTTTGGTTCCAACGACGACAAGAAAACGCCGGGCGCCCCCGGTGAAAAGAAAGGCCTGTTCGGCTGGCTGCGCAAGAAGCCCCAGCAACCTGTTGTCGAACAGCCTGAAACCCAGGCCCCTGACGCTCCCGAACTTGCTCCGGCAGCGATCGCGGAGGTGCCGGTCGCGGCTGCGCCGGTGGTCGCTCCCGAGCCTGTCGCGCCGGCGATTGTCGAGCCGCCTGTTGCACCGCCTCCCGTGCCGGAGTCCAGCCTGGTCCTGCCGGTGCCGGAAGAGCCGGTAGCGCTGGTGCCTGACCTGGAACCGACACCCCCGCCGCCGATTCCCGAACTGCCCGCCGTCGCTGCCCAGCCTGCGCCGCAACCCGCTCCCGCAGTGGTTCCGCCGCCCGCTCCCGTGGTTGCTCCAGCGCCCGCACCGCTCGCTCCGGTGGTCGTGGCCGAGCCTGAACCGGTCGTCGCTGCGCCTGTGGTGGCGCCTGCTGCTGCAGAAGAAACCCGTACCGGCTTCTTCGCCCGCCTCAAGCAAGGCCTGTCGAAGACCAGCGCCAGCATCGGCGAAGGCATGGCCAGCCTGTTCCTCGGCAAGAAGGCCATCGACGACGACCTGCTCGACGAAATCGAAACCCGCCTGCTGACCGCCGACGTCGGTGTCGAAGCCACTTCGCTGATCGTGCAGAACCTCACCCAGAAGGTCGCGCGCAAGCAACTGGCCGACGCCGACGCCCTGTACAAATCGCTGCAGGCCGAACTGGCGGCACTGCTCAAGCCGGTCGAACAGCCGCTGCGCATCGAATCGCAAAACAAGCCGTTCGTGATCCTGGTGGTCGGCGTCAACGGTGCCGGCAAGACCACGACCATCGGCAAGCTGGCGAAGAAGCTCCAGCTCGAAGGCAAGAAGGTCATGCTGGCCGCCGGCGACACCTTCCGCGCCGCAGCGGTCGAGCAGTTGCAGGTGTGGGGCGAGCGCAACCATATCCCGGTCATCGCCCAGCACACCGGTGCCGACTCGGCCTCGGTGATCTTCGATGCCGTGCAGGCCGCCAAGGCCCGTGGCATCGACGTGCTGATCGCCGACACCGCCGGGCGCCTGCATACCAAGGACAACCTGATGGAAGAGCTGAAGAAGGTCCGTCGGGTCATCGGCAAGCTGGATGCCGATGCGCCGCACGAGGTCCTGCTGGTGCTCGACGCCGGTACCGGCCAGAACGCCATCAACCAGGCCAAGCACTTCAACCAGAGCGTCGAACTGACGGGTCTGGCCCTGACCAAGCTGGACGGCACCGCCAAGGGCGGGGTGATCTTCGCCCTGGCCAAGCAGTTCGGCCTGCCCATTCGCTATATTGGCGTAGGGGAAGGGATCGACGATCTGCGTCCGTTCGAGGCGGAACCCTTCGTTAAAGCACTGTTTGCCGAGCAGGAGCATCCATGATTCGATTCGAACAGGTCGCCAAACGCTATCCGAATGGTCACGTTGGCCTGCATGAGTTGAGTTTTCGGGTGCGGCGGGGCGAGTTTCTGTTCGTGACCGGTCACTCCGGCGCCGGCAAGAGCACCCTGTTGCGCCTGTTGCTGGCGATGGAGCGTCCGACCAGTGGCAAGCTGCTGTTGGCCGGACAGGACCTGGGGCAGATCAGCACTGCGCAGATCCCGTTCCTGCGCCGCCAGATCGGTGTGGTCTTCCAGAACCACCAATTGCTGTTCGATCGCACCGTGTTCAACAACGTCGCCTTGCCGTTGCAGATCCTCGGCCTGTCCAAGGTCGAGATCGCCAAGCGGGTCGACTCGGCGCTCGAGCGCGTGGCGCTTTCGGACAAGGCCGAGCTGTTCCCCGGTGATCTTTCCACCGGCCAGCAGCAGCGCGTCGGCATCGCCCGCGCCATCGTGCATCGTCCGGCCCTGCTGCTGGCGGACGAACCTACCGGTAACCTCGACCCGCGCCTGGCCGCGGAGATCATGGGTGTTTTCGAAGATATCAACCGCCTGGGCACCAGCGTGCTGATCGCCAGCCACGACTTGGCCCTGATCGCGCGCATGCGTCACCGCATGCTGACGCTGCAGCGCGGCCGCCTGATCGGCGATGGGGAGGCCGGGCAATGAGTGCGACACGCAGTCCGAAAGTATCCGAACGGGTGGCGCCGAAACCGGCCGATCCGCAACCGAAGAAAAAGAAGGGCGCCGAAGACGACGACGGCCCGGATTTCCGCACCCTGCTGCACGCCTGGCTGGAAAGCCATCGCTCCAGCCTGCTGGACAGTCTGCGCCGCCTCGGCAAGCAGCCGATCGGCAGTTTCTTCACCTGCCTGGTCATGGCGGTGGCGTTGAGCCTGCCCATGGGCCTGTCGTTGATCCTCAGCAATATCGAACGGCTCGGCGGATCCTGGCAACGCGCGGCACAGATTTCCCTGTACCTCAAGCTGGATACCAGCGTGCGCGATGGCGAAGCGCTGCGCGAGCAGATCAGGACACTGCCCGGGGTGGCGGATGCCGAATACGTCAGCCGCGAACAGGCGCTGAACGAGTTCCAGCAGCAGTCCGGCCTCGGCGAAGCCTTGCGCGAGCTGCCGGAAAACCCGCTGCCGGGTGTAGTGGTGGTGACGCCGAACGAGGTCGACAAGCCGGCGCTGGACGCACTGCGTCAACGTCTGGCCGAACTGCCGCATGTGGAGCTGGCCCAGCTCGACCTGGTTTGGGTCGAGCGTCTGGCGGCGATTCTCAAGCTGGGCGACCGTTTCGTCTTCGGCCTGACCGTATTGCTGGTATCGGCGCTGTTGCTGGTGATCGGCAATACCATTCGCCTGCATATCGAGAACCGCCGCACGGAAATCGAAGTCATCAAGCTGGTCGGCGGCACCGACAGCTACGTTCGCCGCCCCTTCCTTTATATGGGGGCGCTGTATGGCCTGGGGCGGGGATCCTGTCCTGGGGAGTGCTGGCATTCGGGTTGAACTGGCTGAATGACGCGGTGGTCGACCTTTCAGGACTGTATGGCAGCGACTTCGCCCTGGCCGGTGTGCCCTCGGCCGATGGTCTGTCGCTCTTGCTTGGGGCGGTGCTGTTAGGGTATATCGGTGCATGGATCGCGGTTGCTCGCCACCTGAGTGAGCTGGCCCCGCGATAGTGTCTTTTTGCCGGCATTGACTATACAAGTGAGGGGAACTTGTCTCGCGGTTCCCGGTCAATGATGGCAGTGCCTACGGGCACGAGTTCAGTGAGTCGGAGGTTTTTTCGTATGACCACTTCTTTGCAACCTGCTTATGCGCTGGTCCCGGGTGCAAACCTCGAGGCCTACGTGCACACGGTGAACAGCATTCCATTGCTGACCGCCGAGCAGGAGCGTGAACTGGCCGAGAGTCTCTACTATGAGCAAAATCTTGAGTCCGCTCGGCAAATGGTGCTCGCGCACCTGCGCTTCGTAGTACATATCGCCCGCAGCTACGCCGGCTACGGGCTGGCCCAGGCCGACCTGATCCAGGAAGGCAACGTCGGCCTGATGAAGGCAGTCAAGCGCTTCAACCCGGAAATGGGCGTGCGTCTGGTGTCCTTCGCGGTGCACTGGATCAAGGCCGAGATCCACGAATTCATCCTGCGCAACTGGCGCATCGTCAAGGTTGCGACCACCAAGGCCCAGCGCAAGCTGTTCTTCAATCTGCGCAGCCAGAAGAAGCGTCTGGCCTGGCTGAACAACGACGAAGTGCATCGCGTCGCTGAAAGCCTGGGTGTGGAGCCGCGTGAAGTCCGCGAAATGGAAAGTCGCCTGACTGGCCAGGACATGGCCTTCGACCCGGCTTCCGAAGCCGACGATGACAGTGCCTTCCAGTCGCCAGCCAACTATCTGGAAGACCATCGCTACGACCCGGCTCGCCAACTGGAAGATGCCGACTGGAGCGACAGCTCGTCGAACAACCTGCATGAAGCCCTGCAAGGCCTGGACGAGCGCAGCCGCGATATTCTCTACCAGCGTTGGCTGGCAGAGGAAAAGGCCACCCTGCATGACCTGGCGGCCAAGTACAGCGTCTCCGCGGAACGTATCCGCCAGCTGGAGAAGAACGCGATGAACAAGGTGAAGGCCTTGATCGCTGCTTGACGCTCCGGTAGCCGGAAAAAGAAAACCCGACTCGCAAGGTCGGGTTTTTTGTTGCCTGTTAAGGCCTCATCGCTGGCAAGCCAGCTCCCACAGATACTGCATACACCGGACCTGTGGGAGCTGGCTTGCCAGCGATGAGGCCGGAGCAGACGCCATCACCGTGACTGCAACTGCTGCAGATAACCATCCCCACCCAACTGGCTCATCTGCTGCCGAATCCACCCGGCTCGCCGCGCCACGTAGGTGCTCGGGCGGCTGGCACTCCAGTTGCGCGGATTGGGCAACACTGCCGCCAGCAAACTGGCCTGCTGCCGGCTCAGCCGGCTCGCATCCACGCCAAAGTGATGTCGCGCTGCGGCCTGGGCACCGAACACGCCTTCATCCCACTCGGCGCTGTTCAGGTAGACCTCGAGAATCCGCTCCTTCGACCAGAACAGCTCGATCAGCGCGGTGAACCATACTTCCAGCCCCTTGCGCAGCCAGCTGCGGCCGGACCAGAGGAACTGGTTCTTCGCCACCTGCTGGCTCAAGGTGCTGGCGCCGCGGATAGTTCCGCCCCGTTCGTTATGTGCCAAGGCCGCCTGGATGGCGGTGAAGTCGAAGCCATGGTGGCTGGCGAACTTCTGGTCCTCGCCAGCGATCACCGCAACCTTCAGATCATCGGAGATCCTGTCCCAGGGCTCCCAGTCCCGTTGCAGGTCAATGGGCTCGCCATCGATCCACGACTCGATCTTGCGCTCGACCATCAACGCCGTCCCCGGTGGCGGAACGACACGGAAAACCAGCACCAGCACGACGCTGCCAGCGGCGAACCAGAGCGCGGCACGGAAAAGGCGGCGGAGAACGGATGACAGCATGATGATGGCTTGGCCGCGGCGGATGAGCGGGCCATTATACAGGCCCGTGTCTCCTTGGAGTTCTTCGCATGCTTCGCAGCTTCCTCTTGCTGGCGGCCTTCTTCGGCTTCACCGGCGTAGCCCTGGGCGCCTTTGCTGCCCATGGCCTGAAGGCCCGCCTCAGTGCCGAGTACCTGGCGATTTTCCAGACCGGCGTGACCTACCAGTTGATCCACGCCCTGGCCCTGTTCGGCGTGGCCATCCTCAGCGTGCATTTGCCCGGTCGCCTGACCACCTGGGCCGGCAGCCTGTTCATCCTGGGCATCCTGCTGTTTTCCGGCAGCCTGTATCTGCTTACCCTGAGCGGCGTCGGCAAGCTCGGCATCATCACCCCGATTGGCGGCGTGGCATTCCTTGCCGGCTGGCTGTGCCTGGGCCTGACGGCCTGGCGCCTGAGCTGACTCATGGGTCGAAAATCGTGACGAATGGTGCCGGCCACCCTTGGGTTCGGGCGTTGATCGGCGCTAGAATGCGGGCCCCTGAAAACAATGGCGGCCGTGCGCATGCGCATCCAACTGAACGGTGAACCTTACGAATTGCCCGACGGCGAGAGCGTCGCGGCGCTGCTGGGCCGGCTCGACCTGGCCGGGCGCCGGGTGGCGGTCGAACTGAACCTGGACATCGTGCCGCGCAGCCAGCACGAGAGCACCGCCCTCAGCGAGGGCGACCAGGTCGAGGTGGTCCACGCCATCGGCGGCGGCTAGGAACCAGCCGCGACCACCCGCAAGTCCCTCACCCCACAAGAGGATCAACGATGAGCAACGTTCGTAGCGACAAGCCCTTCACCCTGGCCGGTCGTACCTTCCAGTCACGTCTGCTGGTCGGCACCGGCAAGTACCGCGACCTGGAAGAAACCCGCCTGGCCATCGAGGCCTCGGGCGCCGAGATCGTCACCGTCGCCGTGCGCCGGACCAACATCGGCCAGAACCCGGGCGAGCCGAACCTGCTCGACGTACTGCCGCCAGACCGCTACACCATCCTGCCCAACACTGCCGGCTGCTACGACGCGGTCGAAGCCGTGCGCACCTGCCGCCTGGCTCGCGAACTGCTGGATGGCCACAACCTGGTCAAGCTGGAAGTGCTGGCCGACCAGAAAACCCTCTTCCCTAACGTGATCGAAACCCTCAAGGCCGCCGAAGTGCTGGTCAAGGACGGTTTCGACGTAATGGTCTACACCAGCGATGACCCGATCATCGCCCGCCAGCTGGCCGAAGCCGGCTGCATCGCGGTCATGCCGCTGGCTGGCCTGATCGGCACTGGCCTGGGGATCTGCAACCCGTACAACCTGCAGATCATCCTCGAAGAAGCCAAGGTCCCGGTGCTGGTGGATGCCGGTGTCGGTACCGCTTCCGACGCCACCATCGCCATGGAGCTGGGTTGCGAGGCGGTGCTGATGAACTCTGCCATCGCTCATGCGCAGCAGCCGGTGATGATGGCCGAGGCCATGAAGCATGCGATCATCGCCGGTCGCATGGCGTACCTCGCCGGCCGCATGCCGAAAAAACTCTATGCCAGCGCCTCGTCGCCGCTGGATGGCCTGATCAAGTAAGAGTCCCAGATGACCGAATCGCAAGAAACGCCTGTCACCGAAGAAGGCGAAGAGCGCCAGCACCGCCGCATCAAGAGTTTCGTGATGCGCGCCGGGCGCATGACCGAAGGCCAGCAGCGCGGCCTGGAGCAGGGCGGCCCGCTGTACATCCTCAAGCTGGCCGACAGCCCGGTGGACTACGACCAGGTATTCGGTCGCTCGGCGCCGCGCACCCTGGAAATCGGCTTCGGCATGGGCCACTCCCTGCTGGAGATGGCGGCTGCCGCGCCGGAGCAGGACTTCATCGGGGTCGAGGTACACCGTCCGGGTGTCGGTGCGCTGCTCAACGGCGTGCTGACCCAGGGCCTGAAGAACCTGCGGGTGTATGACTGCGATGCCATCGAAGTGCTGAACCGCTGCGTCGCCGACAACAGCCTCGATCGCCTGATGCTGTTCTTCCCGGATCCATGGCACAAGAGCCGGCATCACAAGCGCCGTATCGTCCAGCCGGAATTCGCCGAGCTGGTACGGCGCAAGCTGAAGGTCGGCGGTGTATTCCACATGGCTACCGACTGGGAGCCCTATGCCGAGTACATGCTGGAAGTGATGAGTGCAGCGCCGGGTTACCGCAACCAGGCGGCGGACGGGGCCTATGTGCCGCGGCCGGAAGAGCGTCCGATCACCAAGTTCGAGCGCCGTGGTGAGCGCCTGGGGCATGGGGTGTGGGATTTGAAGTTCGAGAAGCTGGCTGATTGATTCAGTGCTTCCGAGGGCCTCATCGCTGGCAAGCCAGCTCCCACAGGTATCGCGTGCACCGCTGAACCTGTGGGAGCTGGCTTGCCAGCGATGAGGCCCTCAATATTACCCCCGCCGATCGGCCACTACACCGATCAACACCAGCACCACCAGCAACACCGGAGCCAGCGCATAGTTGTTGAACTGGCTCAGTCCCCGCACCACCCACGGAGTGGCGTAGATCAAGGCAGCGCCGCTACCGATCAGCACCAGCAGCGCCATGAACGGCACGCGCAGGGCGCCGGCCAGGTTGCCCAGGCGGCCTTCGACCCAGCTTTTGATATCGGTGCCGAATAGCACCAGCAGACAACCCACCAAAGCCAGGGAAATCTCCGACAGATTGCTGCGGCTCCAGCGGGAGATGGTCGAGAGCAGGTCGAGTACCAGGTCCATGCGCTTTCCTTAGGTCAAGAAGTACTGCAACAGGTCATTGAGGAACAACTGGCCGCGTGGCGTGGCGACCAGCCGCGTCGGTTCGACTTGCAAAAGGCCCTTTTGTTCGGCCTCGCGGCGAGCCTCCTTCAGTTGGTCCATCGGCAGCCCTGTGCGTTGGCTGAAGAGTGTCGCCTCCACGCCGTCGGTCAGGCGCAGGGCATTCATCAGGAATTCGAACGGCAGTTCATCCAGTGGCAACAGCTTCTCCCCGGCCTTGAAGGCCTTGGCCGGGTTCAGGTAGTCCTTGGGCAGGCGGGTCTTCCAGGTACGCAGGATGCGCCCGTCCGGGTGGCTGAGCTTGCCGTGGGCGCCGGCGCCGATACCGATGAAGTCGCCGAAGCTCCAGTAGTTCAGATTGTGGCGTGCTGCCTTGCCCGGCTGGGCATAGGCGGAGATTTCGTACTGGCGATAACCGTGGCTGGCCATCAGGGCCTGGCCGGCTTCCTGGATATCCCAGAGGATGTCGTCCTCCGGCAGCTCCGGCGGCTGGTTCCAGAACACCGTGTTCGGTTCCAGGGTCAACTGGTACCACGACAGGTGCGTCGGACCCAGGTCGATGGCCTGCTGCAGATCGGCCAGGGCTTCATCGAGGGTCTGGTCCGGCAGGCCGTGCATCAGGTCGAGGTTGAAGTTGTCGAAGCCGGCGTTGCGCGCCATATCCGCCGCGCGAATCGCTTCGTCACCATTGTGGATGCGCCCGAGGGCTTCAAGCTTGCTCTGCTGGAAGCTCTGGATGCCGATGGACAGGCGATTGATGCCCAACTGGCGGTAGGCCTTGAACTTTTCCTGCTCGAAGGTCCCGGGGTTGGCTTCCAGGGTGATCTCGATATCGCTGGCAAACGGAATGCACTGCTCGACCCCGGCCAGCAGCCGGCCCAAGGCCTTGGCGCTGAACAGGCTCGGCGTACCGCCGCCGAAGAAGATGCTGCTGATCGGCCGGCCATGGACCGCCGGTAGCTCCTGCTCCAGATCGGCCAGCAGCGCGTCGACATATTCCTCTTCAGGCAGGTTGGCGCTGGCGGTGTGGGAGTTGAAGTCGCAGTACGGGCATTTGCGCACGCACCACGGGATATGGATGTACAGCGCCAGGGGCGGAAGCTGCGGCAGCGCCGCCCGTGGTGCCTGAGTGGTGAAACCTGCCTCGTCCGCGTGCAGTGGCTGGGCTGGCGATTTTTCGGTCATGCCAGGCCCAGACGTTGACGCAGCAGGCTCATTGCACGGGCGCGGTGACTCAAGCGGTTCTTGTCGGCCGGGGCCAGGTCGGCGCTGGAGCAGTTGGTTTCCGGCACCCAGAACAACGGGTCGTAGCCAAAGCCGTACTCGCCGCTGGCAGCGGTGAGAATGCGACCGTGCCACAGGCCTTCGCAGAGGATCGGCAGCGGGTCATCGGCATGCCGCACCAGGGCCAGGACGCAGACGAACTGTGCGCCGCGCTCGGCTTCCGGTACATCCTTCAGGGCGTCGAGCAGCTTGGCGTTGTTCGCCGCGTCGCCCTTGCCGTCGGCATAGCGCGCGGAGTAGATACCCGGTGCACCGCCGAGGAAGTCCACGGCCAGGCCCGAGTCGTCGGCCAGCGCCGGCAGACCGGAAATACGCGCGGCATTGCGCGCCTTGAGGATGGCGTTCTCGACGAACGACAGGCCGGTTTCTTCCGGCTCGACGCTGCTGAATTCACCGATGGAACGCAGTTGCACGGTGTCACCGAGCATGGCCTGCAGTTCCTTGAGTTTGCCTGCGTTGTGGCTGGCCAATACGAGTTGCTGGATATTCATCATTCGCCCGGGAATACGGTTTGAGTGAAGCTGAAGTCGTTGCTGGTGTCACCGGAGCCGACCTTGATCGCGAAGGTGCGGCTTTCTTCCTGTTCGATCGGGAACTGCGCCAGGTAGTAGATGGAGCCCTGGTCGGTAACCTGCTTGAACGTCAGGGCGCTCTGGCGGCTGGTCAGGTCGCTGACGGTACCGCTGACATTGGCCACTGCGGGCTTGCCGCCCTTGAGCACGGTAATGTTGATCACACCCTGGTTCTTGCTGCGGACCAGCCCGGCGGCCTGGGCCGTGGCGGGCTGCACGAAGGTCGAGTTGAACACGCTGTAATGCACGGTGACGTCGCCGAACACTTCCTTGCGTTCCGGCTTCGCGGCATCGGCGGCCAGCGCCGGCATGGCCAGGCACAGGCTGATCAACAACAGGGCTAGACGACGCATGATCCTATCCTCCGATTTCGATGACGGTTATACCGCGACCTTGTGCTCCTGCAGGCCGGGGCTGCTGACACGATAGATACCGATCTCACCTAGAAGATTAGGCCACAGGCGGCCACCCCAACCGTTGCGGTGACGATTGTCCACCGCCAGGCGGTTAAGCACCTGGGCGCGGCGCTCGCTGCACAGGGCCTCGAAGTCCTCGAAGGTGCAGAAGTGGATGTTCGGCGTGTTGTACCAGGTATACGGCATGAAGTCCGAAACCGGCATGCGACCCTTGGTCGCCAGGTACCAGCGGCAGCGCCAGTGGCCGAAGTTGGGGAAGGTGATGATGCACTGGCGGCCGACCCGCAGCATTTCGTCGAGGATCCGGTCCGGGTATTCAACGGCTTGCAGGGCCTGGGTCATGACCACCACGTCGAAGCTGTTGCTGGCGAAGTTGCCCAGGCCCTTGTCGAGGTCCTGCTCGATGACGTTGACGCCCTTGGCCACGCATTCGGCGATGTTGTCGGCGTCGATTTCCAGGCCATAGCCGGTGACCTGCTTGTTGTCGCGCAGCGATGCGAGCAGCTCGCCATTACCGCAACCCAGGTCGAGCACGCGGCTGCCGGCGGGGATCCAGTCCTGGATGATTTCCAAATCGGCTCTCATGGGGTCCTCAGCAGACGATGCGTTTCATGTAGTTGGTGAAGCCCTGGATGTAGCGCGGCGTCGGGATCAGGAAGGCGTCGTGGCCGTAGGGCGAGTCGATGTCCAGGTAGCAGACGTTCTTGCGCGCGGCGATCAGCGCATCGACGATTTCCCGCGAGCGCGCCGGGGAGAAGCGCCAGTCGGTGGTGAAGGACATCACGCAATAGTCCGCGGTCACGTGCGCCAGGCTCGCCGCCAGGTCGCCGCCGTGACGGGCGGCGGGGTCGAAGTAGTCCAGCGCCTTGGTCATCAACAGGTAGGTGTTGGCGTCGAAGCGCCCGGAGAACTCCTCGCCCTGGTAGCGCAGGTAGCTTTCCACCTGGAACTCGACGCTGTGGAAGTCGTAGTTGAGCTTGTCGCTCTTGAGTTCGCGGCCGAATTTCTCGCCCATGGAGTCGTCGGACAGGTAGGTGATATGCCCCACCATGCGCGCCAGCATCAGGCCGCGCTTGGGGATCACGCCCTGGTCCTGGAACGAGCCGCCGTGGAACTCCGGGTCGGTCAGGATGGCCTGGCGGGCGACTTCGTTGAAGGCGATGTTCTGCGCCGACAGCTTGGGTGCCGAGGCGATATCCACGCAATGCCGTACACGATCCGGATAGGTGATGGTCCATTGCAGGGCCTGCATGCCGCCGAGGCTGCCGCCGACGACCGCCGCCCACTGCTGGATGCCCAGGCGATCGGCAAGGCGCGCCTGGCTGTGTACCCAGTCTTCCACGGTCAGGACCGGGAAGTCCGCACCGTAGGGCTTGCCGGTAGCCGGATTGAGGCTGCTCGGGCCGGTGCTGCCGTTGCAGCCGCCGAGGTTGTTCAGGCTGACCACGAAGAAGCGGTTGGTATCGATCGGCTTGCCCGGGCCGATGCAGCTGTCCCACCAGCCCGGCTTGCGGTCGTCGGGCTTGTGGTAGCCGGCGGCATGGTGATGGCCGGACAGCGCATGGCAGATCAGCACGGCATTGCTGGCAGTGCTGTTGAGCGTGCCGTAGGTTTCGTAGATCAGCTCGTAGGCGGCCAGCGAGCGGCCACAGGCGAGGGCCAGCGGTTCATCGAACCGGGCGATTTGCGGTGTAACCAGACCGACGGAATCTTCGGGAAGGACAGTGGACATCGACCCTGCTCACGCGTGAATGACGCGTCAGTCTAAAGACCACCGGGAGGAGCGGCAAGCAATGTGCCAAGTGAATCGCGGCGATCGCATCGCTGGCAAGCCAGCTCCCACAGGTCCGCGTGCAGTGCTGCAGAAATTGTCTTGTCACTGATGGCCTCATCGCCGGCAAGCCGGCTCCCACAGGGTTTTGGGTCAGTCACAAGATTTGTGCTCGACGCGGACCTGTGGGAGCTGGCTTGCCAGCGATGAGGCCATCAGCAACAGCGGTGAAATCAGATCAGGCGACGCAGCACTTCCGGCATCCCGGTCATCAGCGCCAGGTTGTTGATCACCAGCATGTCGATCAGCTTCAGCACCATGAACGCGAGGATCGGCGAGATGTCCAGGCCGCCGAGGTTCGGCAGGATGCGACGGAACGGCGCCAGGAACGGATCGCAGATCTGGTTGATCAGCTCGGCGCCCGGATTATGGCTGCCCGGAGCGACCCAGGAGAGGATCACGCTGATGATCAGTGCGTAGAAGAAGATGTTGAGGAACAGCGCGGTGACCCCGATCAGCGCCCAGATCAGCAGGCTCAGCGGATTGCCGGCGGTGCCGTAGAGCAGCACGAGGATCACGCCCATCAGCAGCATCTGCACGATGATCGCCAGCACCAGCGACGACATGTCCAGGCCGAACACGCTGGGGATGATCCGGCGCATCGGCTTGAGCAGCGGCTGGGTCGCGCGCACGGCGAACTGACTCAGCGGGTTGTAGAAGTCGGCGCGGACCAGTTGCAGGATGAAGCGCAGCATGATCACCAGCAGGTACAGGCTGCCCAGGGTCTGCAGGATGAAGACGGCGGCGGAACTCAATCCGATCATGTAAGGCTCCTTAGTTGCCCAGTTGTTCGGCCATTTCGGCCGAGCGGTGCGCGGCGGCGCCCAGTGCTTGTTCTACCAGTGCCTCGAAACCGTTGGCCTGGAAGGATTTGATCGCCGCTTCGGTGGTGCCGTTTGGCGAGGTTACCCGGCGGCGCAGCTCGGCAGCGTCGACATCGCTGGACACTGCCATGTGGGCGGCGCCAAGGGCGGTTTGCAGGGTCAGTTTCGAGGCGGTCTCGCGGGACAGGCCAAGCTTCTCGCCGGCGGCGGTCATTGCCTCGATCAGCAGGAAGAAGTAAGCCGGGCCGCTGCCGGACACGGCCGTGACCGCATCCAGCTGGGCCTCGCTGTCCAGCCACAGGGCGATGCCTACGGCCGACAGCAGTTGCTCGGCCTGCTGGCGCTGCTCGACGCTGACTTCGTCGGTGGCGTACAGGCCGCTGACGCCCTGGCGCAGCAGGGCCGGTGTATTGGGCATGCAGCGCACGATGGGCTGGGCGCCGAGCCATTTTTTCATGCTGGCGCAGGTGATGCCGGCGGCGATCGAGACCACCAGCTGTCCGGGCTTCAGGCTCGGTTTGAGTGCTTCGCAGACGGCTTTCATCGCCTGTGGCTTGACCGACAGCACCACCACATCGGCGCCCTCGATGGCTTCGGCGTTGCTTTCGAACAGGTCGATGCCGTGCTCGGCGTGGATCTTCGCCCGCTGTTCGGCGCCCGGATCGCTGGCGCGGATCTGCGCCGCTTCCAGGCCCTGGGCGCGCAGGCCGCCGATCAGGCTGGCGGCCATGTTGCCGGCGCCGATAAAGGCAATACGAGTCTTGCTCATGTCAGGTCCTTGCGAGAAGAAAAGGAAAAAAGCATGGATCAGGCCTGGCCGTAGTCGCGGGCACCGAACAGCGCGGTGCCGATGCGGACCCAGGTCGCGCCCTGGGCGATGGCGCTCTCCAGGTCATGGCTCATGCCCATGGACAGGGTGTCGAGGCCCAGGCCCAGGCTGTCCTGCAATTCGCGCACGCGGGCGAAGGCGGCATCCTGGGCGGCGCGGTCGTCGGTGGGTTCGGGAATCGCCATCAGGCCGCGCAGGCGCAGCCTGGGCAACGCAGCGACGGCCTGGGCCAGGGCCGGCAGTTCCTGTGGCGTGCAGCCGGATTTGCTGGCTTCGCCGCTGACGTTGACCTGCAGGCACAGGTTCAGCGGCGCCAGGTGGTCGGGGCGCTGTTCGGAAAGGCGTTGTGCGATTTTCAGTCGGTCCACCGAATGTACCCAATCGAAATGCTCGGCGATGGCGCGAGTCTTGTTCGACTGAATGGGGCCGATGAAGTGCCAGGTCAAGGGCAGGTCGGCCAATTCCGCCTGTTTGCCCAGGGCTTCCTGAAGATAGTTCTCGCCGATGTTGCGTACCCCGGCGGCGAAGGCTTCGCGCACGGCGCTGGCGGGCTTGGTCTTGCTCACGGCCAGCAACTGGATGTCCGCCGGATCGCGACCGGCTGCCGTGGCGGCGGCCTGGATGCGGGCGGCGAGGGTGGAAAGGTTGTCTGCTAGGGTGGACATGGGATCGATGCCGGCAGCTTTGGGTCCGGGGCATTCTACCCGCTTGTCGGGGCTTTATGGCACTAGGCCGGGTGGCGGGGTGCTGCTGGTGGCCTCATCGCTGGCAAGCCAGCTCCCACAGGTTTAGCGGTGCACGCGGTCCCTGTGGGGCTTGCCAGCGATGAGGCCATCAGCATCAATAAAAATGCGGGATCAGCGCTTGGCCAGGCGAAGCTCTTGTTGCTGTTGCGGCAACACGCGCTTGGCGACCACGTAGTGCTTTTGCCAGTACGGCTTGTTCAGCGTGTCGATGGTCACGTTCTTGCCGGTACGAGGGGCATGGATGAAGCGGTCGTTGCCCAGGTAGATGGCCACGTGATTGACGCGGCGGCTGCGAATGTTGAAGAACAGCAGGTCCCCAGGCTTGAGGTCCTTGCGCTCGACCTTCACGCCATGATCGCCGTTGGCCATGGCATTGGAAGTGCGCGGCAGGTCTACTTCGTCGATGTCGTTGAAGGCGTACTTGACCAGCCCGCTGCAATCGAAACCCTTGCCCGGCGTGCTGCCGCCCCAGCGATAGGGCGTGCCCAGCTGGTTGACGGCGCGGCTGAGCACGTCGCTGCTCTGGCTGGCGGGCATCTGCGCGACGACCTGCCTGGCAGCGGCGTGGGTCGCCCGGCGAGAAAGATGGGATTTGCCGGAGCTACTCTTGTTCGAGCGAACCGCGGTGGCGTTGGCGGTATAGCCGACATATCCGTTGGGAAGACGTTGCTCACGGTTGGTGGCGTGGGCGGCCAGTGGCATCAATAGGCAAATGGTCAGCCATGTCTTGAAAAAAGAACGCATTAGGCAAGGCTCTTGTAGGTGTTGGCGCGCAACTTTATAACAGCTTTTTTGTCAGTTTCTGGTCCGCTGGTCGTCTCGGAACTGTCATACGTCGGTAAGTTCCAAAAAAGTCACATCATTTTTAGATATTTTTTTCCTAACCCTCGAGGCTATGAATGAACGGTTATCAAAACGCAGGACGCCCGGATACGCACAGCAAGGTCATCGGCTACCTGCTGTGGATCTTCGGTTTTCTGGGGGCGCATCGCTTCTACTACGGCAAGCCGGTGACGGGCACCATCTGGTTCTTCACCCTAGGGCTGCTGGGCATCGGCTGGATCATCGACCTGTTCCTGATCCCGGCCATGGACCGCGAAGCCGACCTGCGTTTCCATGCCGGGCCGGTCAACTACAGCGTCACCTGGCTGCTGCTGACCTTCCTCGGGGTCTTCGGTGTGCACCGCATGTTCATGGGCAAGTGGATCACCGGGCTGATCTACCTGTTCACCGGCGGGCTGTTCCTGATCGGTGTGCTTTACGACTTCTGGACGCTGAATACCCAGATTTCGATGAAGAACGCGCAAGAGCGCTACTAAGCAAAAAGGCCCTGATTCGCATCAGGGCCTTTTTGTGTGCGGCGGGGATTACTGACGGGTCTGGCGCTGCTGCAACAGCAGGTTGTTGAAGCCGCTGCCGGCCAGTTGCTTCTGCGCTACGGTCAGCTGTTCGCGGTTGCTGAACGGGCCGACCAGCACGCGGTACCAGGTCTCTTCCTTCACCGTGCCGGACTCTACCTGCACCGATTGCCCGAGCAGGATGATCTGTGCCCGAACCTTGTCCGCGTCCGCCTGTTTGCGGAACGAGCCAGCCTGTAGATAGAACTGCGTGGTGGCTGCGGGCTTGATCACCGGTGGCGCTGGCGGCGGCGTTTCGCCATTGAGCGCGGCCTGCGCCCGTGCCGTGTCGATCTTCGCGGCTTCGGCCGGGGTTACCGGTGGTTGCGCCGGGACCGGCGGGGTTTTCTCCGGCACCGCTTCCGGCGGCACTATGACTTCCGACTCCGGCAGCAAGGTGTAGAAGTCGTACTTCGGCTTGACCGGCGCCTGCGGGCTTGGCGGGGTCTTGTTGGCCTCGGCGATCTTCTCGGCTTTCTGCTGCTCGGGCTTCTCCCGCTTCACCTCATCGCGGCCCGGCTCCAGCTTCATCAGGAAAACGATGAACGCGCCGATGGTCAGGCCGGCCGCCAGCCACATCCAGCCCGGAATCGGCTTCTTCGCCGCCGGCTGGTTGCGGCTGGCGCCACGCTTGGGAGCAGGTTTTTTCTTGGCAGCCAACTTACATGCGCTCCAGGGTTTCCAGGCCCAGCAGCTCCAGGCCCTGTTTCAGGGTGCGGCCGGTCAGGGCGGCCAGGCGCAGGCGGCTTTGCTGCTGTTCCGGAGTTTCCGCTGCGAGGATCGGGCAGTTCTCGTAGAAGCTGGAGAACAGGCCGGCGACATCGTACAGGTAGCTGCACAGGACGTGCGGGGTGCCTTTCTCCGCGACGTTGTTGAGGATCTCGGCGAATTGCGCCAGGCGCGCGGCGAGGTCCTGTTCCTGCTGGGCCTGCAGCACGATCTGGCCATCGACTTCGCTGAAGTCCTTGCCCAGCTTGCGGAACACGCCGGCGACGCGGGTGTAGGCGTACAGCAGGTAGGGCGCGGTGTTGCCTTCGAAGTTCAGCATCAGGTCGAAGTTGAAGCTGTAGTCGCTGGTGCGGTGCTTGGACAGGTCGGCGTATTTCACCGCGTCGATACCGACCACCTTGGCGATGGCGCGCAGCTCGTCTTCCGGCAGCTCCGGGTTCTTTTCCTTGACCAGGGTGTAGGCGCGCTCTTTGGCCTCGGTCAGCAGGTCGATCAGCTTCACGGTGCCGCCGTCACGGGTCTTGAACGGGCGGCCGTCGGCGCCGTTCATGGTGCCGAAGCCCATGTGCTCGGTCTGCATCGGGTGAGTGATGAAGCCGGCGCGGCGGGCCACTTCGAACACCTGCTGGAAGTGCAGGGCCTGGCGCTGGTCGACGAAGTACAGGGCGCGGTCGGCATGCAGCACGTTGCTGCGGTAGCGCAGGGCGGCCAGGTCGGTGGTGGCGTAGAGATAGCCGCCATCGGCCTTCTGCACGATCACCGGCAGCGGTTCGCCGTCGGCGGTCTTGAATTCTTCGAGGAACACGCACTGGGCGCCGTTGCTCTCGACCAGCAGGCCCTTGGCCTTGAGGTCGTTGACCACGTTGGGCAGGTCGTCGTTGTAGGCACTCTCGCCCATGACGTCGGCCATGGTCAGCTTGACGTTGAGCAGCTCGTAGGTTTTCTGGCAGTGGGACAGGGAAATGTCCTTGAAGCGGGTCCACAGCTTCAGGCACTCGGCATCGCCGGCCTGCAGCTTGACCACCAGGGCGCGGGCACGGTCGGCGAACTCGGGGGATTCGTCGAAACGCTTCTTCGCCGCGCGATAGAAGTTCTCGAGGTCCGACAGCTCGTCGCTGGTGATCGGGTTTTCTTCCAGGTAGGCCATCAGCATGCCGAACTGGGTGCCCCAGTCGCCGACGTGGTTCTGCCGGATCACCTCGTCGCCGAGGAATTCCAGGACCCGGGCCACGGCGTCGCCGATGATGGTGGAACGCAGGTGCCCAACGTGCATTTCCTTGGCCAGGTTCGGCGCGGACAGATCGACCACCACCTTCTGCCTGGCGCCGGCCTTGTGCACGCCAAGCTTGGCGTCGGCCAGGGCGGCATCCAGGCGCGAGGCCAGGGCCTGGGTGTTCTGGAAGAAGTTGAGGAAGCCGGGGCCGGCGATCTCGACCTTGCTCACCTGTGCATCGGCCGGCAGCGCGGCGATGATCTTCTCGGCCAGGTCGCGCGGTTTCAGGCCGGCCGGCTTGGCCAGCATCATGGCGATGTTGCTGGCGAAATCACCGTGGGTCTTGTCCCGGGCGTTTTCCACCTGGATCGCCGGCGACAGCCCTTCAGGCAGCACACCGTCGGCGGTGAGTCGGGTCAGGGCTTGCTGGATGAGCTGGCGAATGGTGTCTTTCATGGGATTCTCTTTCGACCGCAAGCGCGGTGGCGCTTCGGGGCGCAGGTGGAAAAACTGGGCATTATCCGTTGCCGGGCGCGGGTTGCCAACCTTTTGGGGCCGGGCTCAGTACAGGTCCACGGGGTCCACGTCGATGGACCAGCGCACCTGGCGACCGCTCGGCAGCCCCTCCAACACTAGCAGCCAGGCGGCGATCAGCCGGTGCAGCGGCGCTCGTGCATTGGCCTGCAACAGCAGTTGGGCACGGTAGCGGCCCGCACGGCGCTCCATCGGCGCAGGCACCGGACCAAGCAATTCGATGCCATGCAGACCCTGTTCAGCGAGCAAACGTTCGGCGGCGGAGCAGGCTTCGTCGAGAAAACCTTCAGCCTGGCCTGGCTTGTGTGCTTCGGCACGCAGCAGGGCCAGGTGGGCGAACGGCGGCAGGCCTGCGGCGCGGCGCTCGCTCAGGGCCTGTTCGGCGAAGGCGAAATAACCCTGCTCGGTGAGTTGCACCAATAAAGGATGGTCGGCCAGGTGGGTCTGGATGATCACCTTGCCCGGTTCCTCGGCGCGTCCGGCGCGCCCGGCGACCTGGACGATCAGTTGCGCCATGCGCTCGCTGGCGCGGAAGTCGCCGGAAAACAGGCCGCCATCGGCATCGAGGATGGCCACCAGGGTCACCCGCGGGAAGTGATGGCCCTTGGCGAGCATCTGCGTGCCGACCAGGATGCACGGCTGGCCGCGCTGGATGGTGGCGAACAGCTGGTTCATCGCGTCCTTGCGCGCGGTGCTGTCGCGGTCCACCCGCAACACCGGGTAATCCGGGAACAGGATGCCCAGGCGTTCCTCGGCCCGTTCGGTACCGGCACCCACCGGACGCAGGTCGACATGGCTGCATTGCGGGCACTGGCGCGGCACGCGCTCGTCATAGCCGCAGTGATGACAGCGCAACTCGCCGGAGCGCTGGTGCACGGTCATGCGTGCATCGCAGCGCGGGCACTCGGATAGCCAGCCGCAATCGTGGCACAGCAGGGTCGGGGCGAAACCGCGGCGGTTGAGGAACACCAGCACCTGCTGGCCTGCGGCGAGCGTCTGGCCGATGGCCTGCTGCATCGGGCCGCTGATGCCGCTGTCCAGCGGCCGGCTTTTTACATCCAGACGCAGGAATCGTGGTGCCTGGGCGCCGCCGGCCCGATGGTTCAGGCGCAGCAGGCCGTAGCGGCCGGAATGGGCGTTGTGCAGGCTTTCCAGAGACGGCGTCGCCGAGCCCAGCAGGATCGGAATGTTCTCCTGCCGCGCCCGCACCAGGGCCAGGTCGCGGGCGTGGTAGCGCAGGCCTTCCTGCTGTTTATAGGAGCCGTCGTGCTCCTCGTCGATGATGATCAGACCCGGGTTCTTCATCGGCGTAAACAGCGCCGAGCGGGTACCGATGATGATGTCGGCCTCGCCGTCGCGGGCAGCGAGCCAGGCATCCAGGCGTTCGCGGTCGTTGACCGCCGAATGCAGCAGGGCGATGCGTGCATTGAAGCGCTGCTCGAAGCGCGCCAGGGTCTGCGGGCCGAGGTTGATCTCCGGGATCAGCACCAGTGCCTGCTTGCCGGCTTCGAGGGTTTCGCGGATCAGTTGCAGGTAGACCTCGGTCTTGCCGCTGCCGGTCACGCCGGCCAGGAGAAAGGCGTGGAAGGCGCCGAACCCGGCGCGCACGGCATGGAAGGCGGCGCGCTGCTCATCGTTCAGGGGCAGTTCCGGCTGGGCCAGCCAGTGTTCATGGCGGGCCTGCGGGGCGTGGCGGCGGACTTCCACCTGGACCAGCTCCTTGGCCAGCAGCAGGTCGAGGCTGTCCTTGCTCAGCCCGAGTTTGCCGAGCAAGCCATGGGCAACACCGTGGGGATGTTGCGCCAGGGTATTCAGGGCTTCGCGCTGGCGTGGCGCACGGGCGATGCGCGGATCGTCCAGGCGCGCATTCGACGCGACCTGCCAGAAGCGTTCCTGTCGCGCCTCGGCGGGTTCGCCCTGGCGCAGCAGCACCGGCAGCGCCCAGCTCAGGGTATCGCCGAGGCTGTGCTGGTAATACTGGGCGGTCCACAGGCACAGCTTGAACAGCGCCGGCGGCAAGGGCGAGACCGGGTCGAGCAGGGCAATCGCCGGTTTCAGCTTGTCGGCGGGCACTTCGCTGTGTTCGGCCACTTCCACGAGGATGCCGATCATCTCGCGGCGCCCGAAGGGTACACGCACGCGCATGCCGGGCGTCAGCGCCTGGCGGGCCATGTTTGCCGTGGCCCTGTAGTCGAACAGCCTGCGCAAAGGCGAAGGCAGGGCAAGGCGAAGGATGACGTCGGACACGCGCGTTGTTCTCTGTAGGGCTGGTACCAGGTGCCGGCGAGCCTAGCAGACGACGGTCGGTGCGAGCGACATCTTGCGTTGAGGACAGCCTCTGGTATTATTCGCCGCCTAATTACGTGCGGTATTCAACAATGGTGTTGGGTGGCGGCACGCAGTCGAGGAGTTTCACCATGAAACCAGAAGTTCACCCGAATTACGAAGTCGTCGCTGTGACCTGCTCCTGCGGCAACAAGTTCGAAACCCGTTCGACCCTGGCCAAGCCAATGGCGATCGACGTTTGCTCCGAGTGCCACCCGTTCTACACCGGTAAGCAGAAAGTCCTGGACACCGGCGGCCGCGTACAGAAGTTCGCCGACCGTTTCGGCATGTTCGGCACCAAGAAGTAAGTTTGCGCGTGGGGTTACCCGCGTTGCTGAAGAAAGCGCCCCTTGTGGGCGCTTTTTTTATGGCCGTGATCTGGCAGATGCCAGCCCTGGCGCTCTGTCCGACACCGGACAGGCTGGCCATGGTCGGTGTGCGCAACGTGGTGGATGGCGACACGCTGCGCCTGGTCGATGGGCGCAGCGTGCGCCTGATCGGCATCAATGCTCCGGAACTCGCGCGGCGGGGCAGGCCCGGCGAGCCCCTGGCCGAAGCCGCCCGTCGGCGTCTGGCGGCGCTGGTCCGGGAAAGCGGCGGGGTCGTCGGGCTGCGTCCGGGCCGGGAGCCTCGCGACAAATACGGGCGTACTCTGGCCCAGGTGTACGGTCGCTCTGGTGACAATCTCGCGGCCCGCCTGTTGAGCGAGGGGCTCGGATTTCGTGTGGCCGTGGCGCCCAACGTTAGCCAGGTGGCGTGCCAGCGTCAGGCTGAGAAGGCGGCGCGCAAGGCCGGGCGGGGTATCTGGCGGGATGCCCCGGTGCAGAAGGCGAGCGCCTTGCGCCGTTCGGGTTTTGCCCTGGTTGGCGGGAAAGTCAGCGATGTTCGGCGCACTCGCCAGAGTATTCGCATCGAAATGGACGATTCACTGGTGGTGCAGGTGCCAGCACGCTTGTTGCACAGCTTCCCCTCTTCCTTTACCTCCGGTCTGAAAGGCCGCCATCTGGAGGTGCGCGGCTGGGTGCTGGATCGTTCCCGCAGCGCTCGACTGAAACGTGGCGAAAAACGCTGGTTGCTGCCGCTCACTGACGCGAGCATGCTGGAATGGATCGGAAGCAAAAAATTGTGAACATTTTTTACCCTCGATTGTACACAGTGAAAGCCTTGAATTACGCGGGTCTTGGCTGAAAGTCGTAGGTTAAAGGCCTTGACACAAGTGACCGGGCAGTCTTGTCGGCCCATTGCTCTTTGCGTATCCTCGGCGGTCCGTCAGAACAGTAAACAAGCGGAATGCCCACCATGTCAGACCTGAAAACTGCCGCTCTCGAATATCATGCTCAGCCTCGTCCGGGGAAACTGAGCGTCGAGCTCACCAAACCGACCGCAACCGCACGCGACCTGGCGCTGGCCTACAGCCCGGGCGTCGCCGAGCCGGTGCGTGAAATCGGTCGCGATCCTGAGCTGGCATACCAATACACCGGCAAGGGCAACCTGGTCGCGGTGATCTCCGACGGTACCGCCATTCTCGGCCTGGGTAACCTCGGCCCGCTGGCGTCCAAGCCGGTCATGGAAGGCAAGGGTGTTCTGTTCAAGCGTTTCGCCGGTATCGACGTATTCGACATCGAAGTCGACTCCGAAAGCCCGCAAGCCTTCATCGACACCGTCAAGCGCATCTCCATCACCTTCGGTGGCATCAACCTGGAAGACATCAAGGCACCCGAGTGCTTCGAGATCGAGCGCGCCCTGATCGAACAGTGCGACATCCCGGTCTTCCACGATGACCAGCACGGCACTGCGATCGTTACCGCTGCCGGCATGATCAACGCCCTGGAAATCGCCGGCAAGACCCTTGGCGAAGCCAAGATCGTCTGCCTGGGTGCCGGTGCTGCCGCCATCTCCTGCATGAAGCTGCTGGTCAGCATGGGTGCCAAGGTCGAGAACATCTTCATGATCGACCGTTCCGGCGTGATCCACGCTGGCCGTGACGACCTGAACCAGTACAAGGCGGTGTTCGCCCACGCTACCGACAAGCGCACCCTGGCCGATGCCCTGGATGGCGCAGACGTGTTCGTCGGCCTGTCCGGTCCGAACCTGCTGAGCGCGGAAGGCCTGAAGTCGATGGCGGCCAACCCGATCGTCTTCGCCTGCTCCAACCCGGATCCGGAAATCTCCCCGGAACTGGCCCACGCTACCCGTAGCGACGTGATCATGGCTACCGGTCGTTCCGACTACCCGAACCAGGTCAACAACGTACTGGGCTTCCCGTTCATCTTCCGCGGTGCCCTGGACGTTCGCGCCAAGCGCATCAACGAAGAAATGAAGATCGCCGCCGCCAACGCCCTGAAAGACCTGGCCAAGCTGCCGGTGCCGAAGGAAGTCTGCGACGCCTACAACGTCCAGGCACTGGAATTCGGTCGTGGCTACATCATTCCGAAGCCACTGGACCCACGCCTGCTCAACGTCGTTTCCGATGCCGTGGCCAAGGCTGCCATCGAATCCGGCGTAGCGACCCTGCCGTATCCGAAGCACTACCCGCTGAACAGCGTGGATGAAGTGTTCAACGGTTGATCCGCTGAAGTAACAAGAAAAAGCCCCGGCTCGCGAGAGCCGGGGCTTTTTTATTGGGCTGGGGATTTGCTGTGTTCTTCAGGGCCCTATCGCTGGCAAGCCAGCTCCCACAGGTTCAGCGGTGCATGCGGTCCCTGTGGGAGCTGGCTTGTCGGACCGCCGCACCGCAGCGATGAGGCCAGCAAAGCCAATACAGACTCAGGATCAGAACAGATCCATCGGCGCCGCCTCGTCCGCCGGCAGCGGGCTGCCCGGTGCGGTGCCGTTGCCCATTTCGTTCACCGAGGGTGGCGTATCCTCGGCCTTGAACAGCTCGAAGTAGGCGTTCGGCGTGCTCGGCGTCGCCGCCCGGCCGCTGACCGGGTCGATGCGCAGGCTGAGGATGCCTTCCGGCTCCGGCAATTGATGCTCCGGCATGCCCTTCAGCGCCGGCCCCATGAAGTTCATCCAGATCGGCAACGCCACGGTGCCGCCATATTCACGGCGACCCAGGGTTTCCGGTTGGTCGAAGCCGGTCCATACCGTGGTTACGTAGTCGGCGTTGTAGCCGGAGAACCAGGCATCCTTGGATTCGTTGGTGGTGCCGGTCTTGCCGGCCAGGTCGTTGCGGCCCAGGGCCAGGGCGCGGCGGCCGGTGCCGCGCTTGATCACGTCTTCCAGCATGCTGGTGAGGATGTAGCTGGTCCGGCCGTCGATGATCCGCTCGGCGAGCACCGGAGCCTGCGGCTGCGTCGCAGGGGCCTGCTGGCTGTCGGTGATGATCGGCTGTGCCTGTGGCGCAGCGATACCGTCCTGGTCGTCGTGGCCGGCGGGGGTGCGCGCCGGATTGGCGGTAAACAGCGTCTCGCCGTTGCGGCTTTCGATGCGCTCGATCAGGTACGGATTGATCTTGTAGCCGCCGTTGGCAAAGGCGCTCCAGCCGGTGGCGATCTCCATCGGTGTCAGGGTTGCGGTGCCCAGCGCCAGAGACAGGTTGCGTGGCAGGTCCTGCTTGTTGAAGCCGAATTTCGCGATGTAGTCGATGGTACTGTCCACGCCCATGCTCTGCAGCAGGCGGATCGACACCAGGTTGCGCGACTTGTACAACGCCTCGCGCATGCGGATCGGGCCGAGGAAGGTATTGGTGTCGTTCTTCGGTCGCCAGACCTTGTCCAGATACTCGTCGACGAACACGATCGGTGCATCGTTGACCAGGCTGGCGGCGGTGTAGCCGTTATCCAGGGCGGCGCTGTAGACGAACGGCTTGAAGCTCGAGCCTGGCTGGCGCTTGGCCTGGGTGGCACGGTTGTAGTTGCTCTGCTCGAAGGAGAAACCGCCGACCAGGGCGCGGATCGCGCCGGTGTTCGGGTCGAGGGTTACCAGCGCGCTCTGTGCGCCCGGTACCTGGCTGAAGGCCAGGCTGCCATCGTCCTTGCGCCGGACACGGATCAGGTCGCCGACCTGGGCCACGTCGCTGGCTTGCTGCGGTGCGCGACCCTGGCTGTTGGTATTGAGGAACGGACGGGCCCACTTCATGGTGTCCCAGGCCACGCTGGCCTCGTCGCCGTTGCGGGTCAGCACGCGCAGGCCGCTCTTGTCGACCTGGGTAACGATGGCCGGCTCCAGGCCGCCCATCGGGCGCTGCTTGGCCAGTTCCAGCAGCCAGGCGGCGCGGGTCTTGCCCGGCAGGCGCGATTCGGGGCCGCGATAACCGTGACGCTGGTCGTAGTCGGTCAGGCCGTCGAGCACCGCCTTGTTGGCGATTTCCTGCAGGTTGCTCGGAACCGTCGTAGTAACGCGGAAGCCTTCGGTGTAGGCATCGCTGCCGTAGCGTCCGACCATCTCGGCGCGGGCCATTTCGGCGATGTACGGCGCGTTCACTTCCGGCGTCGGCACGTGGTAGCTGGCGTTCAGTGGCTCGGCGAGTGCGGCCTGGTAGCTTGCCTCGTCGATCTTGCCCAGCTTGTACATGCGCCCGAGGATCCAGTCGCGACGCTCCTTGGCCCGCGCCGGGTTGGCCAGCGGGTTGAAGCGCGACGGCGCCTTGGGCAGGCCGGCGATCATGGCCATCTGCGCCAGGCTGATATCGCGGATCGACTTGCCGTAGTACACCTGCGCCGCGGCCTCGATGCCGTAGGCGCGGTTACCCAGGTAGATCTTGTTGACGTACAGCTCGAGGATCTCGTCCTTGGTCAGTTCGCGTTCGATCTGCAAGGCGAGGAGGATCTCGTTGGTCTTGCGCGAGAAGCTGCGTTCGCTGGTCAGGAAGAAGTTCTTCGCCACCTGCATGGTGATGGTGCTGCCGCCGGTCTGGATATGCCCGGACTTGAGCAGTTGCGTGGCGGCACGCATCAGGCTGCTGGGGTCGACACCATAGTGATTGAGGAAATTGTCGTCCTCGGCTGACAGCAATGCCTGAATGAAGTGTGGGGGAATATCCGCAAAACGGATTGGAGACCGCCGCATTTCGCCGAACTCGGCGATCAGCTTGCCGTCACTGCTGTACACCCTCAGCGGTATCTGCAACTGGATGCTTCGCAGTGCCTCGACCGACGGCAGGCTGGGACTAAGATACAGAAACGCGCCGCTCAGACCGAGGACGGCTGCGCAAATGACTGCGACGAAAGACCACCAGAAGAACTTCAGCAGGCGTATCAAGGCGTTGGGGTGTCCAGTTGGGGTTTTGGATTGAGCGCAGGGCCCGGCGGGCCGGAAAACGCTGCGCATTATAAGCAATTTTCACTTCCACGCGGGATTTGCACCGGGTGTCAAGGTGGGGCTGTCGCCTCCCTCGCCAGGACGGCGACTTGCTGCCTTTTTTCAGGACGAAGCTTCAACCACGAACGGGGAAAACAGGATGTTTGGACGCACAGGGCGGGATGCCGGTTCACTGCTGGGAGTAGAAATTGCCTCCGGTACGGTCAGGTTGCTGCAACTGGAGCGGCGTCCGTCAGGGCTGGCCTTGCGGGGGTGGGCGATCGAACCCTTGCCACCGGGCGCACTGGCCGATGGGCGGGTGGTGGCCCATGAGGCGGTTGCCGATGCGCTTGCGCGGGCACGGGCGCGCAGCGGTGCGAGCACTCGTGAAGCTGCACTGGCGGTGCCCTCTGCGGCGGTCATCCAGCATGCGGTGGCGATGCCGCCAGGGCTGGACGACGATGAAATCGACGAGCGGTTACGCGACGAGGCCGAGCAGTTCATTCCATTTGCGGTGGAGGAGGCGGCGCTGGACTATCGGGTTGTTCCCGGCACGCCGGGCATGCTCAACGTAGCGTTCACGGCCTGTCGCCAGGAGTGGCTGGATAGCCTGCAGCGGGTAATGGGGCTGGCAGGGTTGCAGGCGCGAATCGTCGATATCGACAGCCACGCCTGGCAGCGGGTACTGGCTCGACAGGCCTTGGCGTCGTCCGCGGTGGTGCTGCTGGAGCCGGAGGCCTGGGGGTTCCATGGTTTCGGCGCGGATGGCGGGCTGGCGTTCAGCGAGCGCCAGATGCCCCTGGAGCCGCGGCTCGACATGCTGGTGGAATTCGTCGATCAGTGCCTGTTGCGAGAACCCGGTGCCATGCCGGATCGGCTGTGGCTGGCCGGTGCCCATGCGGATCGCGACGGGCTCGGCGGGCAGTTGCAGCGACGCCTGGGCATTGCCGCGCGGGTTTTCGATCCCTTGGCAGGGCTGTTGCTGCCAGGGAACGACGACGGATTGCAGGAGGCCGCGCCCTTGCTTGGCGTTGCCACCGGCCTGGCCTTGAGGGGCTGCAACTGATGGCCGGGGTCAACCTCCTGCCGTGGCGCGAATGGCGGCGCCGGCAAGCGATCCGGCGATGGCAAGGGATGTTGTTCGGTAGCCTGGTGGCGGGCGCATTGCTATCAGTAGTGGGCGTCGCAGTGCTGGACCAGCGTCTGGAGCGTCAGGCAGGGGCCAATGCGCGGCTGGATGAACGCATCGCCGGGCTTGCCGAAAAGCTGGAGCAGGTCACGCTGCTGGGAGAGCGGATCGATGCCTTGCAGGCGCAATCGGACGAATTGCAGGGGCTGCAGCAGCGACAGGGCAGTGGCGGCGACCTGCTTTTTCACCTCATGCATATCGTTCCGGCGGGAGCCAGGCTGAGCGAACTGCATATGGCCGACGGTGAGCTGGGTCTCTCCGGCCTGGCGCGCAGTGGTGCCGAAGTAGCGCAGTTGCTGCGCAACCTGCGCCAGTCGCCGGGCCTGGGGGCGCCGGATCTACAGGAACTGGCGTCTTCGCCGGCGGGTGAGCGCTTCCGTGTGTCGGTAAGCCTCCAGCGGCCGGCGCCATGAATCTCGCGCTGATCGACGACCTGCTGGACTGGCGCCTGCTGCTGCGCTGGCCGTGGTGGGCGAAGGGCGCGCTGCTGGCTGCATGCCTGTCGCTGCCGCCGGGGCTGGTCCTTGGTTTCCACGGTCGCGGAGTGCTCGATTCCATCGCCCGGGCGCAGGAGCGGCACGACCAGCTGCAGCAGCAATGGCAGACGCGTTCGGCAAAGGTGGATACCCATGCGGAACAACAGGCGCAGCTTGCACGACTGGAAGACGACCTGCGGCGCAGGCAGCGCGAGCTGTTCGACGAAGATGGCCTGGCGAGCCTGTTGCAGAGCCTTGGCCAATTGGGCGCAGGGTTGTCTTTCGAGCAGGTCTCGGCGCTGGAGCCCGAGCAGCAGCCGAACCATGTCGAACTGCCGCTGCTGGTGCGTGTGTCCGGGGATTACCGGGCCCTGAAGCGCTTTCTCGCGGGGCTGGGTGGCTTGGAAAGGCTGGTGACATTGCATGAGGTGCACCTGGTCGCGACGGACGAGGCCTCGCCCGGGGTATTGCGCCTGGGGTTGCGGCTGCAGGCTTACCGGGCGCTTCAGTCGGGTGCGGTCGCAGTAACGGCCGTGGCGCCATCTACGCAGGTGCACAACCCGTTCGAGCCGTTTGTCTCGAACGTGGCTGAAGTGTCCCTGGATCAGGTGCGGATGGTGGGTTATCTGCGGGACCCGAAGGGGCAGGCGGCGCTGGTTCGTCTTGGGGCGGAGGTGCATTTGCTGCGAAAAGGCGACCGCATCGGCTCGGGCCAGGTGGTGGCAATAGAGGAGGGGCGGGTGGAGCTTCAGGGCGTCGCGACAGGGATAGCGCGGGTGCTGAGGCTCTTCTAAAGCAGGACGCGGACCCTGTGGGAGCTGGCTTGCCAGCGATTACGATGGTGGGCTCACTACCGCAATCGCTGGCAAGCCAGCTCCCACAGGGTCCGTGCAAAACCAATGGATGTGGGAAAACGCGAATGAACAGGACGTTCAGATCATGGCTGTTGTACCTGATGCTTCTGTCACCCGTGGCTATGGCCGACCCCGGCAAGCCACTGTCGCTGAACTTCCAGGATGTCGAGGTCCGGGCCGTATTGCAGGTACTGGCCGACTTCGTCGGGGTCAACCTGGTGGTCAGCGACGAAGTACGCGGCAATATCACTCTGCGGCTGCACGAAGTGCCTTGGGAGCAGGCGCTGGATACGGTGCTGCAGAGCAAGGGGCTGGGCCGGCGGCTGGACGGAAACGTCCTGCTGGTCGCTCCGCTCGGCGAACTAGAGAACGCGGGGCGCCCGGTCTACGGTCCGAGGGAACAGGCGTTCCTGTCGGTCAGCCATGCCCAGGCTGCGGATATTGTCACGTTGCTGCAGCCTTTGCTGGAGGCCGGTCCGGAGGAGGAACCCTGGGGGGCGATCAGCGTCGACGAGCGCACCAACAGTCTGATCACCAGCCAGCAACCGCAGCGCCTCGACACCTTGCGCCGCCTGGTCGGGCAGTTGGACGTACCGGTGCGCCAGGTGCTGATCGAGGCGCGTATCGTCGAGGCCAACGTGGATTACGAGCGAGGCCTGGGCGTGCGCTGGGGTGGTTCAAAGGGCGGTCGCCTCGCTCCGGGAATCGGCGGGGATGATTCGCCAACCTTCGTCGACATGGGTGTCGAACGCGCCACCGCAGGTATAGGATTCGGCCTGATCGGGGACAGCGGCCTCCTGGACCTGGAACTCAGCGCCATGGAAAAATCCGGCAACGGCGAGATCATCTCCCAGCCCAAGGTCCTCACCGCCGACAAGGAAACCGCACGGATCCTCAAGGGTTCGGAGGTTCCTTACCAGGAGTCGGGTGCCAACGGCACCACCTCCATCACTTTCCGCGAGGCTTCCCTTTCGCTGGAAGTCACCCCCAGGATCATGCCTGGCGGCGAAGTGAGCATGCAGGTCAAGGTAACCAAGGACGAACCGGACTACCTGAATCTTCAGGGCAGCGTGCCGCCGATTCGCAAGAACGAGGTCAATGCCCGGGTGCGCGTCGGCGACGGCCAGACCATCGTGATCGGTGGGGTTTACTCCACCAGCAAAAGTAATGTGGTGGATAAGGTGCCATTTTTGGGCGATGTGCCGTATGTTGGGCGGCTGTTTCGTCGCTCTACCGTCCAAGAAAGAAAATCCGAGCTGTTGGTCTTCCTGACTCCGCGTATCATGAATGACCAGGCGATTGCTGTGAGTCATTGATTCTGTGCGAAATTTGATACTTGTTGGGCCGATGGGTGCTGGCAAAAGCACCATCGGCCGCCTGCTTGCCAAAGAGCTGCGCCTGCCTTTCAAGGATTCCGATAAGGAAATTGAATTGCGCACGGGCGCCAATATCCCGTGGATCTTCGATAAAGAGGGTGAACCGGGCTTTCGTGATCGCGAGCAGGCCATGATCGCCGAACTCTGCGCCGCCGACGGCCTGGTCCTGGCGACCGGTGGCGGTGCGGTGATGCGCGACGCCAACCGCAAGGCGCTGCATGATGGCGGCCGGGTCATCTACCTGCATGCCTCGGTCGAACAGCAGGTGGGGCGCACTGCCCGCGACCGCAATCGCCCGTTGCTGCGCACTGCCAATCCCGAGGAAACCCTGCGCAACCTGCTGGCGTTGCGCGATCCGCTTTACCGGGAAATCGCCGACCTGGTGGTTGAAACCGACGAACGGCCACCGCGCATGGTGGTCCTGGATATTCTCGAACGCTTGCAGAAGTTGCCGCCCCGCTGACGCATGACTATCCTCGGCGACCAGTCATGCCCTGACAGGGTACTTTGTTATCACGCGGACCGGGTTTTCGGGGCCGCGTCTTCGTTCTTCGTGGGGATACATGCAGACACTTAAGGTCGACCTGGGCGAACGCAGCTACCCGATCTACATCGGTGAAGGGCTGCTGGAACAACCTGAACTGCTGGCGCCGCACATTGCCGGCCGGCAGGTCGCCATCGTTTCCAACGAGACCGTCGCGCCCCTGTACCTGGAGCGCCTCAGCCAGACCCTCGGTGCCTACAAGGTACTGCCCGTGGTGCTGCCGGACGGCGAGTCCTACAAGAACTGGGAAACACTGCAACTGATCTTCGACGCGCTGCTCGGTGCACGACATGATCGCCGCACCACGGTCATCGCCCTCGGTGGTGGTGTCATCGGCGACATGGCCGGCTTCGCGGCAGCCTGCTACCAGCGTGGCGTGGACTTCATCCAGGTGCCGACCACCCTGCTGTCCCAGGTCGACTCCTCGGTTGGCGGCAAGACCGGCATCAACCACCCGCTGGGCAAGAACATGGTCGGTGCCTTCTACCAGCCCAACGCCGTGCTGATCGATACTGCCAGCCTGCGCACCCTGCCGCCGCGGGAGCTGTCCGCAGGCCTCGCCGAAGTGATCAAGTACGGCCTGATCTGCGACGAGCCGTTCCTCGGCTGGCTGGAAGACAACGTCGAGGCCCTGCGCAACCTCGATGGCGTGGCCCTGACCGAGGCCATCCGCCGCTCCTGCGCGGCCAAGGCCGCAGTGGTAGGCGCCGACGAACGTGAATCCGGGGTGCGTGCCACCCTGAACCTCGGCCATACCTTCGGCCACGCCATCGAAACCCAGATGGGCTATGGTGTCTGGCTTCATGGCGAGGCGGTGGCGGCGGGGACGGTCATGGCCCTGGAGATGTCCATGCGCCTGGGCTGGATCAGTCAGGCGGACCGCGATCGTGGTATTCGCCTGATGCAGCGCGCCGGGTTGCCGGTCGTGCCGCCCGCGGACATGACGCCTGCGCAGTTCATGCAGCACATGTCCGTGGACAAGAAAGTACTTGATGGTCGTCTGCGCCTGGTCCTGCTGCGCAAGCTGGGCGAGGCGCTGGTCACCGACGACTACCCGCAAGAGATTCTTCAGGCCACCCTGGCGGCGGACTACCCCGCCATCGTGGCCCAGCTTTGAGGTCGATGAGAGCCAGATGACTAGTTTGCATGCCGATGAGGCCTTCCTCGGCCACTACCAGCTGAACCACGATCCCTTCGCCGCGCGCGTCCCGGGTTTCAAGTTCTTCCCCGCCCAGCGCAAGCCGGTCCTGGGCCAACTGCATCACCTGGCCCGCTACAGCCAGCTGCTGCTGGTGGTGACCGGCCCGCACGGCAGTGGCAAGACCCTGCTGCGCCAGGCGCTCGTCGCCAGCACCAACAAGCAGTCGGTGCAAAGCGTCGTGGTCTCCGCCCGCGGCGCCAGCGATGCCGCCAGTGTGCTGGCCCAGGTGGCGCAGTCGCTCAACGTGGCAACGGCCGAAGTCCCGGCGATCCTTTCCCAGGTGGTACAGCTCGGCCTGACCGGCCAGGAAGTCTACTTGCTGGTGGACGATGCGGAACAACTTGGCGAATCGGCGCTCCAAGCGTTGCTGGAATTGGCGGCGGGCACCGCCGAAGGTCGCCCCCACGTATTCCTGTTCGGTGAGCCCTCGCTGATCACCAGCCTGGATGCGCTGGAAATCGAAGACGAACGCTTCCATGTCATCGAGTTGCAGCCCTACAGCGAAGACGAAACCCGGGAGTACCTGGAGCAGCGTCTGGAAGGTGCAGGGCGTGGCATCGAGGTGTTCACTGCCGAGCAGATCGCCGATATCCAGCAAAATTCCGAAGGCTGGCCCGGGAACATCAACCAGGTTGCCCGTGACACCTTGATCGAAGCCATGATCGCCAGCCGTTCGACGGCGAAGCGACCATCAGTGGGGTTCTCTATGCCGAAGAAACATGTGCTGGCGCTGTCCGCCGTGGTAATCGTTGCCGTCGGCGCCGCCGTGCTGATGCCGAAGAAGGGCGACCAGCCGAAGACCGCCGCACCCACCGAGCAGGCGCAACTGCCGCTGGGCCAGGGCCAGCCTGGCAATGCACAATCGAACAATGGCGGTCCGGCGATCGAGTTCGCCGGTTCGTCGCAGCCGATGCCACTGCCGCTGGTGGGGCAGTCGCAGCCGGTCATGCGCGGCCCGCTGGCCGAAGCTGCCGGCATGAATGAAGGCGAGGAAGGCGGCCCGGCCGGCAATACCGCCCTGCAGCCGCCAACCGTGACCACCACCGCGCCGCCCGAAGGCGCTGTCGCCGGCCCGGCGCCGACGCCTGCCCAGCCCATCCAGCCGTCGCAGACGCTGGCGTCCGCACAGCCGGTTGCTCCGGCTCACCAGCCTGCCGCTCCGGCAGCCAGCAAACCGGTTGCACCTGCGTCGAAGCCGGCTGAAGTCGCCGTGGCCAAGCCTGCCACGCCTGCAGTCAAACCAGCGGAGAAACCGGCTGCCAAACCGGCCGCCGGCGGCGCTGGCAGTGGCTGGTACGCCTCCCAGGCGCCGGGCAACTATGTGGTGCAGATCCTCGGTACCAGTTCGGAGGCCACCGCCCAGGCATACGTCAAGGCCCAGGGTGGCGACTATCGCTACTTCAAGAAAAACCTGCAGGGCAAGCCGCTCTATGTCGTGACCTACGGCAGCTTCTCCAGTCGCGATGCGGCACTGAATGCCATCAAGTCCTTGCCAGCCAAGGTCCAGGCTGGTAAACCTTGGCCTCGCACCGTCGCAAGCGTCCAGCAAGAGCTCGCTGCGACTCGCTAGTAAACAGCCGATCCAGGTGGCAACCTACCCCCGCCACCTGAAGATCAACCTCTGAATTTCCAGACAGCCTGCTGTGCATGTGCACGGCAGGCTTTTCTGTCCCAGACTGCCGGCCACAAGCCCGTCTTGCAGTCCAGGCTGAAACGCTTCAGAGTGGAGCCAAGCCGTTACCACGGCAATCGCTTAAAAACATTCAAAAATGCGACATGGATTTTCGATGATTCGTCATCAAATTTGTGGGATTCACTGTCGCCGTGCAACAATGGCACCCGTATTGCCCCCGCAAAGCTGGCGTTCGTTCGGCGTGGATGGTAAGTGGTTGAATTAAAAAGATTTGCCTTTGTGAGAGGCGAACCTGGTGAGAAAGTGTCTATGAAAACAGGTCTGTACCATCCCGAAGAATTCAAGGACAACTGTGGATTCGGTCTGATCGCCCATATGACGGGCGAACCCAGCCACCACCTTTTGCAAACGGCTATCGAAGCCCTGACCTGCATGACCCACCGCGGTGGGATCAACGCCGATGGCAAGACCGGTGACGGTTGCGGCCTGCTGATGCAGAAGCCCGACCAGTTCCTGCGCGCCGTCGCCCAGGAAACCTTCGGCACCGAACTGCCCAAGCAGTACGCCGTCGGCATGGTGTTCTTCAACCAGGACGCCGCCAAGGCCGAAGCCGCCCGCGAAAACATGAATCGCGAAATCCTCGCTGCCGGCCTGCAACTGGTCGGCTGGCGCCAGGTGCCGATCGACACCAGCGTTCTCGGCCGCCTGGCCCTGGAGCGCCTGCCGCAGATCGAGCAGGTGTTCATCGGCGGCGAAGGCCTGAGCGACCAGGAATTCGCCATCAAGCTGTTCAGCGCCCGTCGTCGCTCCTCGGTAGCCAACGCCGAAGACACCGACCACTACATCTGCAGCTTTTCGCACAAGACCATCATCTATAAAGGCCTGATGATGCCGGCGGACCTCGCCGCCTTCTATCCGGACCTCGGTGACGAACGCCTGCAGACCGCGATCTGCGTATTCCACCAGCGCTTCTCCACCAACACCCTGCCGAAATGGCCGCTGGCACAGCCGTTCCGCTTCCTCGCCCACAACGGCGAAATCAACACCATCACCGGTAACCGCAACTGGGCCCAGGCCCGTCGCACCAAGTTCGAGAACGAACTGATCCCGGACCTGGAAGAGCTCGGCCCGCTGGTCAACCGCGTAGGTTCCGACTCGTCCTCGATGGACAACATGCTCGAACTTATGGTCACCGGTGGCATCGACCTGTTCCGCGGCGTGCGCATGATCATTCCGCCAGCGTGGCAGAACGTCGAGACCATGGACGCCGACCTGCGCGCCTTCTACGAGTACAACTCCATGCACATGGAGCCGTGGGACGGCCCGGCGGGCGTGGTGATGACCGAAGGCCGCCACGCGGTCTGCCTGCTCGACCGCAACGGCCTGCGCCCGGCGCGCTGGGTGACCACCCGCAACGGCTACATCACCCTGGCCTCGGAAATCGGCGTGTGGAACTACAAGCCGGAAGACGTGATTGCCAAGGGCCGTGTCGGCCCTGGCCAGATCTTCGCCGTGGACACCGAGACCGGCCAGATCCTCGATACCAATGCCATCGACGATCGCCTCAAGTCGCGCCATCCGTATAAGCGCTGGCTGCGCCAGAATGCCCTGCGCATCCAGGCCGACCTCAGCGACGACCAGGGCGTGGCCAGCTACGACACCGACCAGCTCAAGCAATACATGAAGATGTTCCAGGTCACCTTCGAGGAGCGTGACCAGGTTCTGCGTCCGCTCGGCGAGCAGGGCCAGGAAGCGGTCGGCTCGATGGGCGACGACACGCCGATGGCGATCCTCTCGCAGCGCGTGCGTTCGACCTACGACTACTTCCGCCAGCAGTTCGCCCAGGTGACCAACCCGCCGATCGACCCGCTGCGCGAAGCAATCGTGATGTCGCTGGAGATCTGCCTCGGTGCCGAGCGCAACATCTTCCAGGAATCCCCTGAGCACGCCTCCCGCGTGATCCTCAGCTCGCCGGTGATCTCGCCAGCCAAGTGGCGCTCGCTGATGAACCTCGACCGACCTGGCTTCGAGCGTCACATCATCGACCTCAACTACGAGGAAAGCCTGGGCCTGGAAGCTGCCGTACGCAGCATCGCCGACCAGGCCGAGGAAGCCGTGCGCTCGGGCAAGACCCAACTGGTGCTGACCGACCGTCACATCGCGCCGGGCAAGCTGCCGGTCCACGCCTCCCTGGCGGTCGGTGCCGTGCACCATCGCCTGACCGAAAAAGGCCTGCGCTGCGACAGCAACATCCTGGTGGAAACCGCCACCGCCCGCGACCCGCATCACTTCGCCGTGCTGATCGGTTTCGGTGCTTCCGCGGTCTATCCGTACCTGTCCTACGAAGTGCTGGCCGACCTGATCCGCACCGGCGAAGTGCTCGGTGACCTGGACGAAGTCTTCAAGTACTACCGCAAGGGCATCTCCAAGGGCCTGTTGAAGATCCTGTCGAAGATGGGCATCTCCACCATCGCTTCCTACCGTGGCGCGCAGCTCTTCGAAGCCGTCGGCCTGTCGGAAGAAGTGGTCGGCCTGAGCTTCCGTGGCGTGGCCAGCCGCCTGAAGGGCGCGCGCTTCGTCGATATCGAGAACGAGCAGAAGCTGCTCGCTGCCGAAGCCTGGAGCGCGCGCAAGCCGATCCAGCAGGGCGGCCTGCTGAAGTTCGTCCACGGTGGCGAGTACCATGCCTACAACCCTGACGTGGTCAACACCCTGCAAGCTGCCGTGCAGCAGGGCGACTACGCCAAGTTCAAGGAATACACCGCGCTGGTGGACAACCGTCCGGTGTCCATGATCCGCGACCTGCTCAAGGTCAAGACCGCCGACCAGGCCCTGGCCCTCAGTGAGGTCGAGCCGCTGGAAGCCATCCTGCAGCGCTTCGACTCCGCTGGTATCTCCCTGGGCGCACTGTCGCCGGAAGCCCACGAAGCCCTGGCCGAGGCGATGAACCGCCTGGGTGCGCGCTCCAACTCCGGTGAAGGCGGCGAAGACCCGTCGCGCTACGGCACCATCCGCAGCTCGAAGATCAAGCAGGTCGCTACCGGTCGTTTCGGTGTCACTCCCGAGTACCTGGTGAACGCCGAAGTGCTGCAGATCAAGGTTGCCCAGGGCGCCAAGCCGGGCGAAGGCGGCCAGTTGCCAGGCGGCAAGGTCAACGGCCTGATCGCCAAGCTGCGCTACGCAGTGCCGGGCGTGACGCTGATCTCGCCACCGCCGCATCACGACATCTACTCGATCGAAGACCTCTCGCAGCTGATCTTCGACCTCAAGCAGGTCAACCCGCAGGCGCTGGTTTCGGTGAAGCTGGTGGCGGAAGCCGGTGTCGGTACCATTGCCGCCGGTGTCGCCAAGGCCTATGCCGACCTCATCACCATCTCCGGTTATGACGGTGGTACCGGTGCTTCGCCGCTGACCTCGATCAAGTACGCCGGCGCCCCGTGGGAACTGGGCCTGGCCGAGACCCACCAGACCCTGCGCGGCAACGACCTGCGCGGCAAGGTCCGGGTACAGACCGACGGCGGCCTGAAGACCGGCCTCGATGTGATCAAGGCAGCCATCCTCGGCGCCGAGAGCTTCGGCTTTGGCACCGCGCCAATGATCGCCCTGGGCTGCAAGTACCTGCGTATCTGCCACCTGAACAACTGCGCCACCGGCGTAGCCACCCAGAACGACAAGCTGCGCAAGGATCACTACATCGGTACCGTCGATATGGTGGTGAACTTCTTCACCTACATCGCCGAAGAAACCCGTGAATGGCTGGCCAGGCTGGGCGTGCGCAGCCTCGGCGAGCTGATCGGGCGGACCGACCTGCTGGAAATGCTGCCGGGTGAAACCGAGAAGCAGAAACACCTCGACCTCAGCCCGCTGCTGGGCAGTGCCCACGTACCGGCGGACAAGCCGCAGTTCTGCGAGGTCGACCGCAACCCGCCATTCGACAAGGGCGTGCTGGCCGAGAAGATGGTGCAGATGGCGCTCCCGGCCATCCGCGACCTGAGCGGCGGCGAATTCGAACTGGATATCTGCAACTGCGACCGTTCCATCGGCGCGCGGGTCTCCGGCGAGATCGCCCGTCTGCACGGCAACCAGGGCATGGCCAAGGCGCCGATCACCTTCCGCTTCAAGGGCACCGCAGGCCAGAGCTTCGGCGTCTGGAACGCCGGCGGCCTGAACATGCACCTGGAAGGCGATGCCAACGACTACGTCGGCAAGGGCATGACCGGTGGCAAGCTGACTATCGTGCCGCCAGCCGGCAGCCCGTTCGCCACCCAGGACAGCGCCATCGTCGGTAACACCTGCCTCTACGGCGCCACCGGCGGCAAGCTGTTCGCCGCCGGTACCGCGGGCGAGCGTTTCGCGGTGCGCAACTCCGGTGCCCACGCCATCGTCGAAGGCACTGGCGATCACTGCTGCGAATACATGACCGGTGGTTTTGTCTGCGTCCTGGGCAAGACCGGCTACAACTTCGGCTCCGGCATGACGGGCGGCTTCGCCTACGTGCTGGACATGGACAACAGCTTCGTCGACAAGCTGAACCATGAACTGGTGGAAATCCAGCGGATCACCGGCGAGGCGATGGAGGCTTACCGCAGCCATCTGCACCGCGTGCTGACCGAGTACGTCGAGGAAACCGGTAGTGCATGGGGCCGCGAGCTCTGGGAAAACCTGGATGACTACGTGCGTCGCTTCTGGCTGGTCAAGCCGAAGGCGGCGAACCTGAAGAACCTGCTCTCCAGCACCCGGGCCAACCCGCAATAAAGCAGCTGCAAGTGGCAAGCCTCAAGCTGCAAGCGAAGCAGTACGAGGTTTGCCGGGCATTAGTGATCGACTTGCGGCTTGCAGCTTATAGCTTGCAGCTGCTGTATAGAGGTTTTGAAAAATGGCTGAACGTCTGAGTAATGACTTCCAGTTCATCGAAGTCGGGCGCAAGGATCCGAAGAAGAAGCTGTTGCGCCAGCGCAAGAAAGAGTTCGTGGAGATCTACGAGCCCTTCAAACCCCAGCAATCGGCCGAGCAGGCCCATCGCTGCCTGGGTTGCGGCAACCCGTATTGCGAGTGGAAGTGCCCGGTCCACAACTTCATCCCCAACTGGCTGAAGCTGGTCTCCGAAGGCAACATCCTCGCGGCGGCCGAGCTGTCGCACCAGACCAACACCCTGCCGGAAGTCTGCGGCCGCGTATGCCCGCAGGACCGCCTCTGCGAAGGCGCCTGCACCCTGAACGACGGATTCGGCGCAGTGACCATCGGTTCGGTCGAGAAGTACATTACCGACACCGCTTTCGCCATGGGCTGGCGTCCCGACATGTCCAAGGTCAAGCCGACCGGCAAGCGCGTCGCCATCATCGGTGCCGGTCCTGCCGGCCTTGGCTGTGCCGATATCCTGGTGCGTGGCGGCGTGACCCCGGTGGTGTTCGACAGGAACCCGGAAATCGGCGGCCTGCTGACCTTCGGCATCCCCGAGTTCAAGCTGGAAAAGACCGTGCTGAGCAATCGTCGCGAAGTCTTCACCGGCATGGGCATCGAGTTCCGCCTCAACACCGAGGTGGGCAAGGATGTGACCATGGAACAGTTGCTCGAAGAGTTCGATGCAGTGTTCATGGGCATGGGCACCTACACCTACATGAAGGGCGGCTTCCCTGGTGAAGACCTGCCTGGCGTGCATGACGCCCTGGACTTCCTGGTCGCCAACGTCAATCGCAACCTGGGCTTCGAGAAGTCGCCGGAAGACTTCATCGACATGAAGGGCAAGAAGGTCGTGGTCCTTGGTGGTGGCGATACCGCGATGGACTGCAACCGGACCTCGATCCGCCAGGGCGCCAAGGCCGTGACTTGCGCCTACCGCCGTGACGAGGCGAACATGCCCGGCTCGCGCAAAGAGGTGAAGAACGCCAAGGAAGAAGGCGTGAAGTTCCTCTACAACCGCCAGCCGATCGCCATCATCGGTGAAGACAAGGTCGAAGGCGTGAAGGTGGTCGAGACCCGTCTCGGCGAGCCGGACGCCCGTGGCCGTCGCAGCCCCGAGCCGATCCCGGGCTCCGAAGAGATCATCCCGGCCGATGCCGTGGTCATCGCCTTCGGCTTCCGTCCGAGCCCGGCGCCCTGGTTCGAGCAGTTCGATATCCGCACCGACAGCCAGGGTCGCGTGGTTGCTCCGGAAAAAGGCCAGTTCAAGCACCAGACCAGCAACCCGAAGATCTTCGCCGGTGGCGACATGGTCCGTGGTTCCGACCTGGTGGTGACGGCGATCTTCGAAGGCCGCAATGCGGCGGAAGGGATCCTGGATTACCTGGGCGTCTGAAAAATCTATTGACCCAAGGCATCCTGATAGACAAAAGGCACGGCTAGCACCGTGCCTTTTCTTTGTGCGTCTGAGAAAATGCCCGCACTTTTTTTCCGGATGCCGACATGACTGCCTTGAAGAATGATCGTTTCCTGCGCGCGCTGCTCAAGCAACCTGTAGACGTCACCCCGGTGTGGATGATGCGCCAGGCCGGCCGCTATCTCCCGGAGTACCGCGCCAGCCGCGCCAAGGCCGGGGATTTCATGAGCCTGTGCATGAACCCGCAATTCGCCTGCGAAGTGACCCTGCAACCGCTGGACCGCTACCCGCTGGACGCGGCGATCCTCTTCTCCGACATCCTCACCATTCCCGACGCCATGGGCCAGGGCCTGTACTTCGAAACCGGCGAAGGCCCGCGCTTCAAGAAAGTGGTCAGCAGCCTGGCCGACATCGAAGCCCTGCCGATCCCCGATCCGCAGAAGGACCTCGGCTATGTCATGGACGCGGTCAGCACCATCCGCCGCGAGCTGAATGGCCGCGTACCGCTGATCGGCTTCTCCGGCAGCCCCTGGACCCTGGCCACCTACATGGTCGAAGGCGGCTCGTCGAAAGACTTCCGCAAGACCAAGGCCATGCTCTACGACAATCCCCAGGCCATGCACCTGCTGCTGGACAAGCTGGCGCAGTCGGTCACCAGCTACCTCAACGGGCAGATCCTGGCCGGGGCGCAAGCGGTGCAGATCTTCGACACCTGGGGCGGCAACCTCTCGGCCGCGGCGTACCAGGAATTCTCCCTGGCCTACATGCGCAAGATCGTCAGCGGCCTGATCCGCGAACACGAGGGGCGCAAGGTGCCGGTGATCCTCTTCACCAAGAACGGCGGCCTGTGGCTGGAAAGCATCGCCGAGGCCGGTGCCGATGCCCTGGGCCTGGACTGGACCTGCGAGATCGGCGACGCCCGCCGTCGCGTGGGTGACAAGGTCGCCCTGCAAGGCAACATGGACCCGACCGTGCTCTACGCCAAGCCTGAAGCCATCCGCGCCGAGGTGGCGCGCATCCTCGCCAGCTATGGGCATGGCACGGGTCATGTGTTCAACCTGGGCCACGGCATCACCCCGGAAGTCGATCCGGAGCATGCAGGCGTGTTCATCAACGCGGTGCATGAACTGTCGGCCCAGTACCACGGCTGACTTTGTGGGAGCTGGCTTGCCAGCGATTGCGGTAGCGAACCCACCATCGTAATCGCTGCGGTTCGGCGGTCCGACAAGCCAGCTCCCTCAGGTTTAGGCGTCGCCAGTTAGTTTGGCTGCACCCTTTGATCCTTCGGTTCGTAATAGAACACCGGCGTCCTGGTCAGGTCGATCTGCACGATGGGAATGAATTTCCCGGTCGCGGCCATGAAGCTGTCCTGCATCTGCCGAGCCCTTTCCAAGCCTTCGCCGCTGTAATACAACGCCTCCAGCGGCAGCTTGTCGGGGATGTTCTCCGGCCACGGCGCAATGACCACCTCATTCCAAAGCGTACGATGCACTGGGTGCGGAAAGTGCTGACGCACCTCAATGCTGAACTGGAACCACTGCGCCGTTGGCTCGAAGTAGCAAGCTTTGGTTCCGGTGTACTCGGCAAAGTGCGCCTGCCAGGTCGGGATATCCACCACACCGCTCAAATGACACGGCAGCGGGAACTGCTCGGTTCCGCAGCTCTCGATACGACTGTCAGTAGCGGCATTCAGCGGAAACACGCACCTTACCGTCAGCGGCTGCTCGCTCGGCTCGCCCAGCGGGGCCATGATCAACCCCGAATCGCCCGCCAACCGTTCGTTGCCAACATCCTTGCGGATATAGGAGAAGGACACGCCCTTGCGCTCGACATTTTCCGGGCTGGGGTTCCAGAACGCCGGGTTGGACGTGTCACGGATGGCGCGGATGATGACGCCGTTGCAGTTGATCGCCGCGCTGCCATCGCTGCATTCCGGTCGAATATCGTCGAAGCGCTGTTGCAGGCGCAGGACAACGCTGCGCCCTGGGTCATCGGCGCTGACGGCGCAGGGGATCTGCAGGAACAGCGCAGTGAGCAGGCAGAAGTAACGCAGGGAGTTTGTGAGCATGTCGATGTCCTCGTGGAGGAGGAATCATCAAGCCATGCGCTTCGAATCAGGCACAACTGACAGAAATATCAGGTTTAAGCTTCAATTCAGCCTGCCTGGGTAATCTGATCCCATCAAAACCTGCCAAGGAATCAGAACCATGAAAACCCGTTACCTCGCCCTTATCCTCGCCCCCCTGTTCAGTACCGCTGCCCTGGCTGCCGGCACCGGCTACACCGGCCCAGGTGCGCAGAGCGTCACCAGCGTGGTCGCCGCCAACGATGCTGCGGACGACACTCCGGTGGTGCTGACCGGCTATGTGATCAAGAAGGTCAACAACGACGACAAGTACGAGTTCAAGGACAACACCGGCACCATCACCGTCGAGATCGACGACGAAGACCTGCCGCCCGTGGCGTTCAATGACAAGACCAGGGTCAAGCTGACCGGCGAGGTGGAAAAGCACCTGATGTCGCGGGAAGTGGATGTGGATATCGTCGAGATCGTGAACTGATCTGCGCCCTTAAGGGTTGCACATAACCTGTGGGAGCTGGCTTGCCAGCGATGAGGCCGGCAATGACAAAGAGGTTGTCAGGCCGGGCCAAATCGCTGGCAAGCCAGCTCCCACAGGGTTCTGTATCTAGGCCACTTTCGGTGGCAGCTTGCTCAGATACAAGGCCACCCCCAACGCCACCACCAGCAAACTCCCGATGAACACCCCGATCCCGTTCCACCCGGCGTAATGCCAGGCCACCCCACCCGCCGTCCCCGCCACGCTCGATCCCGCGTAGTAACTGAACAGGTACAGCGACGACGCTTGCCCCTTGGCCTTGAATGCCCGGCGGCCGATCCAGCTGCTGGCCACCGAGTGGGCGCCGAAGAAGCCGAAGGTGAATACCAGCATGCCGACGATGATCAGCGGCAAGGCGCTGAACAGGGTCAGCAGCATGCCGCTGAACATCAGCAGGATGGTGCCCCAGAACACCCGGCGCCGACCCAGCTTGTCGGCCAGTGCACCGATTTGCGCCGAGCTGTAGATGCCCGACAGATAGACGATCGACAGCAGCCCCACCAGCGCCTGGCTCATATTGAACGGCTCGGCCAGCAGGCGGTAACCGATGTAGTTGAACAGGGTGACGAACGCACCCATCAGCAGGAAGGCTTCGAGAAACAGCCAGGGCAGGCCGGCGTCCCGGAAGTGCAGGACGAAACCGTCGAGCAGGCTGCGCGGGTTCAGCGAGCGCGAACGGAAGTTGCGCGACTCCGGCAGCACCTTCCAGAACAGCGCCGCGGCGATCAGGGCCAGGCCACCGATCACCAGCATCGCCGTATGCCAACTGACGAAGTCGATCAGCACCCCGGCAATCAGTCGCCCGCTCATTCCGCCAATGGCATTGCCGCCGATGTACAGCCCCATCGCCAGGCCAATGTGCTGGGGATGAATTTCCTCGCTCAGGTAGGTCATCGCTACCGCCGCCAGGCCGCTGAGCGACAGGCCCACCAGTGCACGCATCGCCAGCACGCCTTCCCAGGTCGGCATCAGTGCACTGGCGATGGTGCTCAGGGCCGCGCAGAACAGGGCGAAGACCATCACCGGCTTGCGCCCGATACGGTCGGAGATCGGCCCGGTGATCAGCAGCCCGAACGCCAGCAAGCCGGTGGACACCGACAGCACCAGGCTGCTTTGCGCCGCATTGATGGCGAAGTCGCGAGACAGCAGCGGCATCATCGGCTGTACGCAGTAGAGCAGGGCGAAGGTGGCGAAACCGCCGCAGAACAGCGCCAGCACGGTCCGCATGAAGGCCGGCGTGCCTTTCTCGATCCAGGTGTCCTTGAGGGGGGCGGCGATATCGGCCACAGGTTCGGGGGGAAGGTCGTGGGCGTGGGGCGCTACAGCAGTTTTCACGGGAGCCTCGGCGGGGGCGGCCTCTGGGGCAGTTGAAAAAAAGCATATAGCTGGCTAATGATCATTTCCAATATATTGTTCGACCTGTTTAAGAGGTTCTACGACCTATTGGAGCATCCATGGAATTGCGCCATCTGCGTTACTTCATCGCGGTCGCCGAAGAGCTGCATTTCGGCCGGGCCGCGCAGGCCCTGGGCATTTCCCAGCCACCCCTGAGCCAGCAGATCCAGGCCCTGGAACAGGAGCTGGGGGCGCGCCTGTTCGAGCGCACCAACCGACGGGTGGCACTCAGTGAAGCTGGGCGCCTGTTCCTTGAAGAGGCCCGCCAGGTCCTGGCCCAGGTGGACAAGGCTGCCGACGTTGCCCGCCGCGCACAATTGGGTGAGCTGGGCGAGATGAAGATCGGCTTTACCTCCTCGGCACCGTTCAATTCCAGCATTCCAAAGGCCATCTACAGCTTCCGCCAGCGTTTCCCGGCGGTGCACCTGAACCTCAAGGAAATGAGCAGCCGCGATGTCGCCGACGCCCTGCTGGACGAAAGCATCGAGGTCGGCCTGATGCGGCCCCTGGCGCTACCGGAATCATTGGTGGCGACGGAGCTGTTCCGCGAGCCGCTGGTGGCGGTGCTCAATGCCGACCACCCGCTGGTCGAGGGTTCGGAACAGGGCCTTGAGCTCAAGGCCCTGGCCAACGAGCCCTTCGTGTTCTTCCCGCGCAGCTATGGCAGCGGCCTGCATGCCCAACTGTTGAGCCTGGCGCGGCAAGCCGGATTCACCCCGCATTTCGCCCAGGAGGCGGCGGAGGTGATGACCATCATCGGTCTGGTCTCGGCGGGATTGGGGGTGTCGGTGCTGCCGGCATCGTTCCAGCGCATGCGTATCGACGGGGTGGTCTATCGCACGCTGCTGGATGCCGATGCGGTCACGGCGGTGTGGCTGGTGCAGCGGCGCGAGCAGGGCTCGGCGATGGCGGGCGCCTTCGTCGAGCTGCTCACGCGCAAGGGCTGAGCGGGATCAGTCGACCTTCGCCAGATCGCCTTTCAGCGCAACACCGGCAATAACGGCCCCGGCGTGGCATTCGTAGGTGCTGGCGTCCTTGCGCTCGTTCTTCTTGTAGTAGCTGGCGATATTGGTGACGGCGTTGGCGCCCACCTTCTTGGCCGCGTCTTGCATGGTCAGCAGGGCCGATTGCAGGGCCCATTCGCAAGCGGCTTCATCGCTTTTGTTGAAGGCGTTGGTTTTCTTGTTGGTGGTCGCATTCGGGCTGATGACGCTGACCTTGCCGCGCGGTTGTACACCGGCCAAATAGAACTTCACCGAACCATCGAGCTTCTTCTCGGCGGTCATCTGTTGAACCACCTTCTCGAACGGCAGGAACAGTGCGGTATCCCGGGCCTGGCTGATGCCCGGCAAGGCGCACAGCAGCAGGGCGGTGGTGGCGGTCCAGGTTTTCAAGCGCATGGTGTCTTTCCTTGATTAATAAGTGGTGGAGCGTTGTTCGTTGAGGGCGCGCTGCACCATGCGATCGGACTCGATGCGTTGCAGTTCGCGCATGATGCTTTTATCGAGGTTGTAGACCCAGCGGTTGTAGTTTCGGTGGATCTTGCCGTCGTTGTAGCCGAGGTTGCGGCTGTCGCGGTACTCGATGCGGAAGTTGCTCAGGCTGTAGCGGATATCCACGGCAGCGAAGAAGGTGTTGCGCACGGTGATATCGGCCTGGACCAGGCCCGGGCTGGTACTGCGTACGGTCCAGCCGCGCTCGGCCGAGGCCTTGACGATGGCCCGCTGGATTTCCTCGTCCGTATAGGCGTGGCCGACCACCAGCAGTTCCTTGGGCACCATCACCGGTTTGGACGTGCAGCCAGCGACGAAAGCCAGTACCAGGCCCAGCAGGGCCGCGCGAATCATTGAAGACATTCCTTTCTCTCCAGTCGGTTTCAGGCCCAGCGGCGGAAAATCAACGACGTGTTGACCCCGCCGAAGGCGAAGTTGTTGCTCATGACGTATTGGTTGCTGATGCTGCGGAACTCGCCGCACAGGTAGTCCAGCTCGCCACAGCGTGGATCGATGTTGTCGAGGTTGAGGGTGTGCACGTAGCGGTCGCTGTTCATCATTTCAATGCTGAACCAGGCTTCCAGCGCGCCGCAAGCGCCCAGGGTGTGGCCGAGGAAACTTTTCTGCGAACTGATTGGCATCCGCGCGCCGAACAGGGCGCTGGTGGCCAGGGTCTCGGCGATATCGCCCTGCTCGGTGGCGGTGCCATGGCCGTTGACGTAGCCGATGGCGTGCGGGGCCAGGTCGGCATCCTCCAGCGCAAGCTCCATGGCCCGGCGCATGGTCGCCTGCTCGGGACGGGTGGTGTGCTGGCCGTCGGCGTTGCTGCCGAAGCCGACGATCTCGGCATGGATGCGCGCGCCCCGGGCCAGGGCGTGCCCCAGTTCTTCGAGCACCAGCATGCCGGCGCCTTCGCCGATCACCAGGCCGTCACGGCCGCTGTCGTAGGGGCTGGGGGTCTTGTGCGGGGTGTCGTTCTTCAGGCTGGTGGCGTATAGCGCATCGAACACCATGGCCTCGGTGGGGCACAGTTCCTCGGCGCCGCCGGCGAGCATCATCGGCAGGCGGCCGAACTTGATCGCCTCGTAGGCGTAGCCGATGCCCTGGCTGCCGCTGGTGCAGGCACTGGACGTCGGGATCAGGCGCCCTGTCAGGCCGAAGAAGATGCTGATGTTGGCGGCGGTGGTATGCGGCATCATGCGCACGTAGGAATTGGCATTGAGCCCTTCGGCCACCGAGTTCAGCAGCATGTTGCCGAACGCCTTGATCTCGTCGGTGCTGCCGGTGGACGAGCCGCAGGCCACGCCCATGCGCCCGTCGCGGATTAACGGATCATCGAGCAGCCCGGCGTCCAGCAGCGCATTCTGCGACGCCGCCACCGCCAGCCGCGAGACCCGGCCCATGCTGCGCAGCTGCTTGCGGGTCCAGCCGGACGGCACGGCGAAATCATCCACCGGCCCGGCCAGGCGGGTATTGAGCTCTTCGAAGCGGTTCCATTCGTCCATCCGCCGGATCCCGCTGCGGTTGGCGGCGAAATTGCCCGAGATCGTGGCCCAGTCGCTGCCCAGGGAGGTGATGCCGGCCATGCCGGTGACGACCACGCGTTTCATCAGCACAGGCCTCCGTTGACGGCCAGGACCTGGCGGGTGATGTACGAAGCCTCGGCGGACATCAGGAAGTTCACCGCACCGGCGACCTCTTCCGGCGTGCCCATGCGCTGGGCCGGGATCATCTTCAGCAGCTCCTCGACCGGTACGTGCTCGTCGAGCATGGCGGTGTCGATCAGTCCGGGAGCGACGCAATTGACCGTGATCCTGCGCTTGCCCAGTTCGATGGCGAGGGCCTTGGCGGCGCCGATCACCCCGGCCTTGGAGGCGCTGTAGTTGACCTGGCCGCGGTTGCCGATCAGCCCCGACACCGAGGTGATGCAGACGATGCGACCCGGCGCGCGGCGGCGGATCATCGGCATCATCACCGGGTGCAGGACGTTGTAGAAACCGTCGAGGTTGGTACGCAGCACCTGGTCCCAGTCTTCCTCGGTCAGGGCCGGGAAGGCGCCGTCGCGGGTCAGGCCGGCGTTGCACACCACGCCGTAGTAGGCGCCGTGGGTTTCCACATCGTCGCCGAGGATCGCGGCGCAGGCGGCGCGGTCGGCCACATCGAACTGCAGGACCCGGGCCTGCCGGCCCAGGCCACGCACTTCATCGGCGACGGCCTCGGCTTCGGTACGGCCGCCACGGCAATGCAGCACCAGGTCGAAGCCGGCGCGGGCCAGGCGCAGGGCGATGGCCCGGCCGATACCGCGGCTGGAACCGGTGACCAGGATGGTCTCACTCATGTCGGGACTCCTCATCGCCCGCTTCGGCCAGGTACTGCGCGACCTCCGGCGGACGGAAAACATTCAGGCGGGCCGTGGCGTGCAGCCCCGGTCCGTACAGATGGCACTCGAACACGCCCATGCCGTTGTCGTCTTCCAGCGAGCGCAGGGCATGGATGCGCAGTTCTGCGCCCACGGGGAAATGCTCGACAGCGCATTCGAACTTGCGCGTGCCGAGCAAAAAGCCCAGCTCCACCGGCTTGCCCTGCTGGCGCGCGCGGCAGCCGGCATAGGCGGCCACGGTCTGGGCCATCAGCTCGATGCCGACCCAGGCCGGCAGGCTGCCGTCCTCGCGGTTGAACAGGCCGCCGGGGCGCACGGTCAGGTGGGCGTGGATCTGCTCCTCGTCGAACGACTCGATCCCGTCGATCAGGATCATGTCGCCGGCATGGGGCAGGAGTTCGGCCAATGGCCAGGCAATCATGGGGTGTCTCCGAGAATCAGGCTGATGTTGTTGCCACCGAAGGCGAACGAATTGCTCATCAGATGGTGCGGGCCGCCGGCGTGCAAGCGCTGGCCGGGGCCGATCAGGTTCAGGGGCGCCAGCTCGGGATCCTGCTGGCCGTCCCACAGGTGCGGAGGCAACTGGCCGTGGGCCAGGCTCAGCCAGCAGAGCGCCGCTTCCAGGGCACCGGCGGCGCCGAGGGTGTGGCCGGTCATGGCCTTGCTCGACGAACAGGCGAGCCGGGCGCCGAACAAACCGTTGACCGCCAGGCTTTCCATGGCGTCGTTGTGCCGGGTGGCGGTGCCGTGGAGGTTCAGGTAATCGATCTGCGCGGGCTTCAGACCGGCGCTGTCCAAGGCCTTCTGCATGGCCGCCAGGGCGCCCTTGCCTGCGGGCTCCGGCGCGGAAATATGGTAGGCGTCGGAGCTGGCGCCGGCGCCGAGCAGGGCGATGTTGCCGCCCTCGGCATTCGCCTCGCGGGTCATCAGGAACAACGCCGCGCCCTCGCCGATATTGATCCCGCTGCGGTTCACCGAGAACGGGTTGCAGCGCTCGCCGCTCATCGCTTCGAGGGCGGTGAAGCCGTTGAGGGTCAGCTTGCACAGGCTGTCCACGCCGCCGCACACCACCGCGTCGCACAGGCCCAGGTCGAGCAGGCGGCGGGCGCTGAGCAGGGCGCGGGCGCCAGAGGTGCAGGCGGTGGAGATCACGTAGGCCGGGCCGCTGACCCGCAGCCAGTTGGCGAGGAACACCGCCGGGGCGCTGAGTTCCTGCTGGGCATAGTCGTACCCGGGCGGGAACCGGCCCTCGCGCAGGTACTCGGCGATGCCCTGGCTGGCTTCCTCGATGCCCGAGGTGCTGGTGCCCAGGACCACGCCGACCCGCTGCGGGCCGAAGCGCTCGACGGCGGCGCGCAACGGGGCTTCGATCTGCAGGGCGGCCTCGTGCAGCAACTGGTTGTTGCGGCTCTCGCCCGGCAGCGGGCTCAGCTCGCCGGTCACGGCGCCGACCACCACGCGCTTGTCCGGCACCCAGCCGTCGGCCTCACGCATGCCGGAGCAGTCACCGGCGAACAGGCGGCGGGCGACTTCGGCCTGATCGCGTCCAAGGGCACAGACCAGGCCCAGGGCGTTGAGGTAAGCGGTCATGGAGCGTTCTCGCCGGGCAGGGGGTGACTAGATAACGCAGGCCTTGCTGCATGTTCAAGGTGAAGTCGTCGGCCTGTCGGTAGCTGACATGCCAGCGCTCGCCAAGCCAGCGCTGATTATCCTGCTGCTGCGCCGCCGGATAAAGCGCCGCCAGGCGCTCGGCCGGGGTCAAGGCGAACAGCAGCGCGGCGAACAGCTCGCGGGCCGCCGGGTTCGGTGGCAGCAGGCCGTCGGCCTGCCATTCGCCGTTCTCCAGCAGCTGGCGGGCCTGGGGAATGCCCAGCAGATCCATCATCGACCAGCGCAGGCGCTGGTCCTCGCGCTGGATCACCAGCAACCAGTCCTGGCGCTGATCGGCCTGTTCGCGCTGCACATGCAGGGTCATCGGCAGCTTCAGCGGCGGCAACTGCTGCGGCAGCGGCGGGCGCACCGCGCAGGCGGCCAGGATCAGGCAGGCGACCAGCAGCAACAGCCTTTTCATGCCGCATCCAGGGGCTTGCGTGCCACCACGTTGACCAGGGTTTCCTCGCGCTGGCCCGGCGGTGGCGGCTTGCGCAGGCCGAAGCGTTCGAGCAGGCCGAAGTCGCTGGAGCGGCTCCACCACAGGTACGGGTACGAGACATTCTTCTCGCCGAACTCAAAGCCTTGCTCGCGCAGCATCTGCAGGTAGCCTTCCGCGCTCTTCTGCACATGCATCGGATGGCGGAACAGCCAGCGGATCACCCAGGTATCGATATAGGCCTCGGTGGATTCGGCGAACAGCAGGTAGCCGCCGGGCTTGAGCACCCGCCAGAACTCGGCCAGGGCCTTTTCCTGCTCTACCAGGTGGTGGAAGGTCTGGTGGCAGAACAGCATATCGATGCTGGCGTCGGGGAATTGCAGGTTGGCGCAGTCGCTGCCCTTCAGTTCCACCTTCAGCCCCAGGTTCACCGCCTCGGCACCGCTCAGTTCCAGGCTGTGCGGGTCGGCATCGGTGCCGAGCAGCTTGCCCGGCCGGAATACCTGCTGCAGATGCTTGAACGAGCGCCCCTGGCCGCAACCGACATCGAGCAGCACCGGCGCTTGCGGCGGCTCGCCATCGAACAGGCGGCGCAGGTCGTTGATCGCCACGCGCAGTACATGATGCTGCCAGGTATGGCTGCGCAGGAACCAGAAGCCGAACTTCGTTTCCTCGACATAGGTTTCGCTGAAAAAGCGCTGCTCGCTCATGCCTCTTCCCTCGCGCAGATTTCCGCGAGCATGCGCAGGCGCCGCTTGGGTTCGCTGACGAAGGGGTTGCGTTCGTCCCAGGCATAGCCGGCGAGGATCGAGGCGATCATGGCGCGGATCTCGGGCGAGGACCCGGGATGATAGATCACGTCCTGGAAGCTGCCGTTGTACCAGCCTTCGACATAGGCGCGGAAGGTGTCCACGCCACGCTTGAGCGGGGTGGCGAACTCGTGCTCCCAGTCCACCGCTTCGCCCTTGAGCTGACGGTCGAGCACGGCGGCGGCCATGCTCGACGAACGCATGGCGATGGTCACGCCCGAGGAGAACACCGGGTCAAGGAATTCCGCCGCGTTGCCGAGCAAGGCGAAGCCCGGGCCGTGCAGGGTTTTCACATTGGCCGAATAGCCGCCGATGGTCCGCGCTGGCGTGTCCCACACCGCCTTGGCCAGCACCTTCGCCAGGCTCGGGGTTTGCGCGACGAAGCCTTTCAGGCAGGCATCCAGGTCCTGCGGCGCGTCGGCGTAATGTTCGGCTGCGGCGACCACGCCGAGGGAGCAGCGGCCATCGCTGAAGGGGATGGTCCAGAACCAGATGTCCCGATGTTCCGGGTGGGTGGTGATGAGGATCTTGTTGCGGTCGAAGTGCGGATGGTCGATGCGGTCCTCGATATGGGTGAACACCGCCTGGCGTACCGGGAAGCTCGACGGTGCCTCCAGGTCCAGCAGGCGCGGCAGCACCCGGCCATAGCCGCTGGCATCGAGGACGAACTGCGCCTCTACCTGGTACTCGCTGCCATCCTCGCGCCGCACGCGCACCTGCGGGCGTTCACGCTCGAAGTCGGCAGCGATGATTTCCTCTTCGTAGCGGATCTCCACGCCCTGGGCCGCGGCTTCGTCGGCCAGCAGCTTGTCGAAGCGCGCGCGCTGGACCTGGAAGGTGCTCGGCCGGCCCTTGCTGAACGTCTGGCCGAAGTCGAAGGCGCTGTATTCCTCGCCCCAGGCGAAGGCCGCGCCGTTCTTGTACTGGAAGCCCGCCGCTTCGAGGGCGGGCAGCATGCCGGCTTCCTCGACGAAGTCGATGCAGTGCGACAACAGGCTCTCGCCGATGGAGAAGCGCGGGAACAGCTGGCGCTCGATGATCAGCACATCATGGCCCTTGCGCTTGAGCAGCGCGGCGGCGATAGCGCCGGACGGGCCGGCGCCGATGATCAGGACCTGGCGTTGTTGTACATCACTGGCGGGCATGGGGCCTCCTTGCCGTTGAAACGTTGAGAACTGGAAGACGGTGCAGCCCGGCGATGGCGGGCATCAGGGTGGCGATCAGGCTCATCAGCATCAGGGCGAAGTACAGCGCCGGGCTGATCAGCTGGTGTTGCAGCAGAAGATTGAGGAAGACGATTTCGCTCAGGCCGCGAATGTTCAGCAGCAGGTTTTCCCGCCAGCGGCTGGCGCCGGGGAACGACAGGCTGGCCCAGCGCAGGCCCAGCCAGTTGCCGGCCATCTTGCTGAGGATCGGCAGCAGCACCAGCGCGCCCAGTTGCAGCAGGTCGAGGGACTGCAGCAGGTGGCCGAAGTCGATCTGGACGATGCCGAAGGTGAGGATCAGCGGGATCGCCACGCCCTGTTGCAGGCGTTCGATCCACGCCGCCGGCAGTGGCAGGCGCAGCGGCAGCTTGAGCCAGGCCAGGCAGGCCATGTAGCCAATGCCCAGGATCAGCGCGTTGAGCTTGTAGTGCTCGGCGACGAACAGCAGGGCGAGAAACGCCAGGCCGAACAGCCACGGGCGGCGCAGCCCCAGCAGGTACAGCGGCAGCGGTGCGCAGGCGGCCAGCAGCGGCCAGGCCAGGCTCAGCGGATCCAGGCTGCCCTTGCCCAGGCCGAACAGCAGCCAGCACAGCACATCGATGCCGATCGCCACCTGCATCAGGCGCCGGGTGGCCGCGGGTGGATAGCCGATATTGCGCAGGTACAGGTAGAGCACCGGCACGGCGGTAATGGCGAACACCAGGCCCAACGCCAGGGATGTCAGCCAGGGCTGCTCCGGCAGCAACAGGAAACCGCAGCCCAGGCCGCAGGCGAAGGGCACGAGGAAACTGGGCAGGGCGATCTTCAGGCTCTGGCGGTCGAGTTTCAGCTCGACGACATCGGACAGGATATGCCCCAGCAACAGGGCGAAGCTCAGGCCGTACAGGGTCTTCAGCCAGGCCGGCGCGATCAGTTGCGCGCCGCTGAGCTGCCAGTGCGGCTCGACCCACAACAGCATCAGCAGCGGCAGGCCGAGGGTCGCCAGCAGCAGGTGGCTGACGATGCTGATCAGGCCCAGGCGCCGGCCGATTTCGCCGGCGATCAGGAACAACGACAGGGCCAGGGCCCAGAACAGCATGACACTCATGCCGACTTCTCCATGTGGCGCGGCGCGGCCCAGGGGGCCAGGGCAAAGCTGAAGGCCAGGCCGAGGCTCACGGCCAGGCCGAAATTGCTCACGGCAGGCGTACTCGAAGCTGCCAGCAGGCCGAACGACAGCCAGGTGGTGGTCGCCGCCAGCAGGGTGCCGAGCAGGCTTACCGCCGCGCCGCCGATCTGTTCGTGCATGAGGATCGCGTAATCGACGCTGATGGCCGTGACCAGCAGCAGGCCGAACAGGCTGAACAGGGTCAGGGGCTGGCCTAGCCAGCCGAGGCTGGCCAGGCTGCACAGCGCCGCCAGCAGGGGCAGGGCGACGATGCGCGCGGCGGCGCCGAAACCGAAGGGCAACACCAGCAGCACCACGATCAGCACGCAGGACAGCAGCTTCAATTCCGCCGCGCTGACCTGGGTCGCGGCGAACAGCCGGTTCAGCTCGCCGAGGCGGTCCACCAGTTGTACACCGTCGAGGCCTTCGCTTTGTTGACGCAGCACAGCCGGATCGCTTGCGCCTTGCAGGCTGACCACGGCGGCGACGCCCGCTGCGTCCTTGCCCAGCCACAGCGAGCGCCAGGCCTCGCCCAGCGGGCCGGCCAGGACCTGGTCTATATCGAGCACCGGCAGGGCGCGCAGGCGGGTCAGCTCGGCTTGCAGCGTTGCCTCCGGGACACCGCTCGCCAGCAGCGGCTGCCAGTGTTGCGGCAGGGCCTCCAGCGCCTGGCGCAAGCGGGCCTGCTCGGCACTGCTGGCGAGCAACTGGTTGAGCGCCATGTAGCCCTTGAGCTGACCACTGGCGACCTGGGCATCGAGGCGCTGGCCGAGGCTGGCAAGGCGCTCCAGCAACTGCGTTTCGTCAGTGCCACGCACCAGGTAGAACTGGCTGGTGGGCTGGTAACCGGTGATCCGCGCCACCGCCTTGGCCTCGTCCAGCAGTACCGGCGAGTTGCTGACCCACTGGCGGATATCGTTGCGGTTTTCCAGGTGCCACAGGCCGCCGGCACAGAAGGCCAGGAGCAGCACGCCCAGCACCGGCGTCGGCACCCGGCGCAGCAAGCGCAGGCGCAGGTCCACCAGGGTTTCGGCGATACGCAGCGGCCATTGCGCCGGTTGCAGGTCGATATTCTTCAACAGCGCCGGCAGCAGGCACACCGACCCCAGGTAGGCGCCGATCAGCCCGGCGGCGGAGAACGCGGCGATCTGGGTCAGGGCCGGGAATGGTGTGAAGCCCAGGGCCAGGTAGCCGATGCAGCTGGTGGCCAGGCTCAGGCTCAGGCCCGGCAGGGTCTTGCGCACCGCCTGCCAGGTGTTCCACGGGCGCAGGCTCCAGCTTTTCGAGAGGAAATGCAGCGGGTAGTCCACCGCCACGCCAATCAGGCTGGAGCCCAGCACCAGGGTCATTACATGCATCTGGCCGAACAGGGCGATGCAGGCGGTGGCGCCGAACAGCATGCCCACCAGCACCGGGACGAAGGCCAGCAGCACGCGGAACCTGCGGAAGGTGAGCAACAGCAGGAGCAGGATGCCGAGCGTCGCGCCGCCGCCGATCCAGGTCATTTCCCGGCTGGCCTGGCGCTGGCCGTCGGCGGCGTAGAGCAGGCCGCTGGCCGCGAGCAGTTGCGCGCCCTGCGCGGCGGCCTGGTCACGGGACTGCTGCAACAGCTCGGCGACCCGCAACGGCAGCTTCATGTCGAAGGCATTGCCCTCGGTGCGGGCGCGCAGCAGCACCCAGTATCTGTCGTCGGCCTTGGCCAGCAGCACGCCGCTGGCGGTATCCAGTTCGACGGACGCGGGGCGCGGCTGGCTGTTCTGGATGCGCCCGGTCAGGCCCAGCCAATCGTCCTGGCTGGACACCAGGCTGAAACCGGCGAAGGGATCGAACAGGCTTTGCAGGCGTTGCTGGATAAAGGCGTCGGGGGTCTCGACCAGGCTATCGCGGTCGGCCTTGGCGAGCATCGCCAGACGGCCTTGCAGCAGTTGTTCGCGTACCGCCTGCAGGTCGGTTTGCAGGCTCCATTGGACCTTTTCGAACAGGCCGCTGGCTTGCCATTCCTTGCCCAACTGCTCGGCCATTACGATGGCCTTATCGCGCTCGGCATGCCCCACCAGCACCAGCATTTCGCGGTTCAGCGGCTCCTGCATGCGCTGCTCTGCGCGCTTGACCAGCGGGTCTTCGGTGGCACCCGGGACCAGGGTCATCAGGTCCGCCGACAAGGCCGGGCCGCGCGTCCACTGCCAGCTGGCCAGGGCCATGACCCCGACCAGCAAGAACAGGAACAGACGCGGCAGCAGGCGCTCAATCGACAAGGTCGTGGCGCTCCGCGTCGGTCAGCGTAGTGCTGGTGCTGGACGGCATGCGCAGCACGGTGCTGTCGCCCTGGGTTTCCAGCAGCTCGATACGGTCGACGAACTGGCCGCCGTGGATCTCGATGCCGGTAAAGATCTGCTTGAGCACCAGCGAACGCGGGGTCAGGCGCAGTTGCCAGGCCCTGGCGTCGCCTTGCAGGGCCAGTTCGAAGTCGCGCTCCAGGCCGCTGCTGTCGCCCTGCAGCACCGCAAAGAACAGCTTGTTCTGCTCGGTGCCGGCCGTGCGCGTGGGGATGACCTGCCAGCCGGCGGCATCGCGACGGGCTATGCCGGAGGCATTGAGGCGGTAATCCTGTTTCAGCGGGCTTTGCAGCAACCACAGCAGGCCGTGGTCGCGGGCCAGCACGAACTGGCCAGTGCTGACCAGCGGCTGGGGCAGTGCGCGCAGGTGCTTTTCCTGGATGAACGGGCCCTTGATCACCTCCGGCTCGCTCAACTGCTTGCGCAGGTCTTCCAGGCCGAAGGCATGGGCCAGGCCGCAGCACAGCATCAGGCCGAGGGCCAGCAGCAGGCGGTTGCGTTTCATGGCAGCACCTTCTGCACGGCGTCGAGCATCACCTGCGGCGAGGCCAGCTGCATCTCGCGGCTGGCGATATGCACGGCCACCTGCACCGTGCTGGCCCGGGTCATGCGCTCGCCGGTGACGGCGTCGCTGATCAGGTAGTTGATCTTCAGGCGGTTTTCCCACTCCACCAGGCTGGCCCGCACCTTCAGGCGCTGGCCGAAGGTGGCGCCGCGCATGTAGCGCAGTTGCAGGTCGATCACCGGCCAGGCGTAGCCGGAGTCCTGCATCTGCACGTAGTTATGGCCCAGATGATCGAGCAGGGCGCAGCGCGCCACTTCCAGGTACTTCACGTAGTGCCCGTGCCAGACCACCAGCATGCTGTCGACATCGAAGAACGGCACCAGCACTTCGCTATCGACGTGGAGAACACCCTGACTACGCATGGAGCCTCCAGTGTTGCTGGGCGATGCGTTGCAGGCAGTGGCGCAGGTCGCTTTCCAGGGCGCGGTCCTCGATCACCGGGGCGAAGTCGTCGAGCAGGGCGCGGTGCATGGCGTCCAGCGCCGGCGGCAGGGGCCGGGCATCCGCTTCGCGGCCGCGCAGCCAGACGCCCTGGTTGGCGGCCAGCAGGGTGGCGGCGGCGACCTGTTCGGTAAGCTCCAGTACGCGCAGGGCATCGCGGGCGGCAATGGTGCCCATGCTGACCTTGTCCTGGTTGTGGCATTCGGTGGAGCGCGAGAACACGCTGGCCGGCAGGGTATTTTTCAGGGCCTCGGCGGTCCAGGCGCTGGCGCCGATCTGCACGGCCTTGAAGCCATGATTGATCATGGCGCGGTCGGCCGGGGCGCCGGACAGGTTGCTCGGCAGGCCGTGGTTGTAGCGCACGTCCACCAGCAGGGCGAGCTGGCGGTCGAGCAGGTCGGCAACGTTGGCCACCAGGTTCTTCAGGCTGTCCATGGCAAAGGCGATATGACCGCCGTAGAAGTGGCCACCATGCAGGACGCGCTCGGCATCGCCGTCGATGATCGGGTTGTCGTTGGCGCTGTTCAGTTCGGTCTCGATGAAACCGCGCAGCCAGCCCAGGCTGTCGGCCAGTACCCCGAGCACGTGCGGCGCGCAGCGCAGCGAGTAGCGGTCCTGCAGGCGGTGCAGGGGCGCGGTCGGCGCGTCGATCGCCAGGTCCTGGCGCAGCCAGGCGGCAACCTGGGTCTGGCCCGGGTGCGGCTTGGCAGCGAACAGGCGCTCGTCGAAGTGCTCCGGGTTGCCTTGCAGGGCAACCACGTTGAGCGCGGTGATCCGCGTGGCGAGCTTGAGCAGATAGTCGGCGCGGGTCCAGGCCAGGCAGGCCAGGCCGGTCATTACGGCGGTGCCGTTCATCAATGCCAGGGCTTCCTTCGGCCGCAGCACCAGCGGCGCCCAGCCCAGCTCGCGGTGTACGTCGGCGGACAGGCGGCGTTCGCCGCGATACAGCACTTCGCGTTCGCCGGACAGGGTCGCGGCCACGTAGGACAGCGGCGTCAGGTCACCGCTGGCGCCCACCGAGCCTTCTTCCGGAACCACCGGCAGGATGTCGTGGGCGATAAAGGCATGCAGGCGCTCCAGCAACTCGACCCGCACCCCGGACACCCCGTGGCACAGCGACTGCAAGCGCGCCGCCAGCAGGGCGCGGGTGGACGGAGCGTCGAAGACCCGGCCCAGGCCGCAACCGTGGAAGGTGAACAAGTGCCTGGGCAGCGCCTCGACATGCTCCAGCGGCACCGCGACCACGCAGGAGTCGCCGTAGCCGGTGGTCACCCCGTAGATCACCCCTTCCTTGTCCAGCAGCGTATCGAGGAACTGCGCACCCCGGGCGATGCGCGCGCGGTAGTCGGCATCGTCCTGCAGGCGGGTTGCGGCCTTGCCGTGGGCCAGGGCATGGATGGCTTCGATCGAGAGCGGCGACTCGCCGAAGGTAACGGACTCACGCGGTTGCATCGTCATCGGTCTTCCAGAAGGGGTAGAAGTTGAACCATTGCTGCGGGGCTTGCAGGCAGTAATGGCCGAGCCGCTCGGCGTAGCGCGCGGCATGTTCGGCGATCACCTGGTCGCGCTGGCTGCGGCGCCATTCCACGGCGGCGGCGAAGGGTTCGAGGGTTACCTGGTAGCGGCCCTGGCGTTTCAGGCAGAACAGCAGGTTGACCGGGCATTTGAGCAGCCCGGCCAGCAGCCACGGGCCTTGCGGGAACTTCGCCGGATGACCGAGAAAGTCCACGGTCACGGTGCGCCCGCCATGCAGCGGTACGCGGTCGCCGGCGATCGCCAGCCATTCGCCGCGCTCCAGGCGCTGGCTGAGCTGGAGCATGGTCGCCGGGTCCAGCTCGCTGACCTGGATCAGGCGCAGGTGCGTGGCCCCGGCCTCGCCCAGCAGGCGGTTGAAGCGCTCGGCGTGGCGGGTATGGACCAGCACGTTCATGGTCACCTGCTGGCCCATTTCGGCCAGGGCCCGGCACACTTCGAGGTTGCCCAGGTGCGCGCCCACCAGCATCTGACCGCGCTCGGCGCGCAACTGGCCGTGCAGTTGGCCGGGGTCGTTGATCTCGATCCGGTCCAGGCCGAGCCTGCCGTTCCACACATCGAGCTTGTCCAGCAGCGCGTCGGCGAAGGCCATGAACTGGCCGAACACGCGAGCGGTGGTGGGGCGCAACGCTGGCTGGCCGCTCCACTCGGCGAGGTTGTGCTGGTAGGTCCGCGCCGCCTCGCGGGCACGCCGGCCGAAAAGGAAGAAGTACAGGACGATGCCGTACAGCACCGGGCTCAGCAGCCGGCGGCCGAGCAGCCTGACGCCGAAGGCGGTGAGCTTCATCAGCAGGAAGCTGCCGCGTTCTTCGTGGGCCGCCCAGTGTTTTTCCTGCTGGTTCATGCCGTCAGCCGCCGCCAGAGGATCGCCGGGGCGCGCAGCAACATGCCGAAGAACAGCTTGGTGTGCATCTTCGAGATCAGCGCATTGTCGTGGAACAGGCGGAAATGCGAGAGGCCGTCCTGCGGGTAATGCACCTTGGTCGGCAGCCAGCGCATCGGCTGGTTGCGCCACGACAGACGCACCAGCACCTCGGGGTCGAAGTCCATGCGCTTGCCGAGGTTCACGCTGTCGATCAGGGCCAGCACCGGCGGCAGCGGGTAGACGCGGAAGCCGCACATGGAATCGGGAATCTTCAGCGACAGGCTGTTGATCCACACCCACACGTGGGTCAGGTAACGGGCGTACAGGCGGCCTTTCGGCACGCTGGCGTCGTACTGTGGAAAACCGCAGATCAGCGCCTCGGGATGGGCGCCGGCGTGTTCGAGGAAGCGGCTGACATCGGCCAGGTCGTGCTGGCCGTCGGCGTCCACCTGCAAGGCGTGGCTGAACCCCTGCCGCGCTGCCTCGCGCAGGCCGGCCATGACGGCGCCGCCCTTGCCCTGGTTGACCGGCAGTTGCACCAGCCAGGTGTCTGGCTGCTGCGCCAGCTGGCGCAGTACCGCCGCGCAGGACGGGCTGCTGGCGTCGTCCACCAGCACGCAGGGCAGGCCGGCGGCGCGCAGGTCGGCGACCACCGCAGGCACTGCCAGCTCGTGGTTGTAGACCGGGATGACCGCGCAGGGCTTGATCATTGGCCCGCCTCCAGGATGATCCGCCCGCTGGAGCAGGGCGCGCCGGCGCAGCTGTAGGAGAAATACAGCTTGCTGCGCTCGGCATCGAAACGCAGGGTCAGCAGTACCTGGTCACCGGGGCGCACCAGTTGCTGGAATTTCAGCACTTCCATGCCGGCGAAGCGCCGTGGCGCGTCGAGCAGCGGCTGGCCGAGGGCGATGGCCCAGTCCACCTGGACCACGCCGGGAAGTACCGGGGTTTTGGGAAAGTGGCCGTTGAAATAGGCGAGGTCGGCGGGAACCACCAGGTCCAGGTGCAGTTCGCCGTCCACCTGCCGTTCGCCGACCACCTCCGGCCTCGACGGGCGCGGCGCCATCAGCAGGTTATCGACCAGCGCTTGCGGCAGCTTGCCCTGTGCGGTGTAGGGCAGTTGCCGCAGCAGGCGCCAGCGGCGGGGCAGGGCCAGCGGTTCGCAATGGCCGGCGAGGTGCTGGCGCAAGGCGTCGGTCACCGCCCGGCGGCCCTGGTTGCGCAGGGCATGCATGCCCTTGGCGCCGAGTTGCAGCAAGGCGCCGAGGGAGGCGCGGTTGCCGTGGATCACGCCAAGGCGGGCGTCCTCGACCCAAGGGTGCTGGAGCAGCGCCTGTTCCAGCATCGGCAGGGCGATGCGTTTCTCTTCCAGCTTGACGATGCGGTCAAGGCGGCCGAGCAGGCGGAAGCGGCCATTGCCATCGAAGCTGACCGCGTCGGCGCTTTCCTCGGTATGCCCCGCAGGCAGGTACGGCGACGCGATGCACAGGGCGCCATCGTCGTTCTGGCTCAGGCGGATGCCGGCGAAGGGCTGCCACAGGCTTTCGCCCTGGCGCCAGGCAATGCCGCCGGTTTCCGAACTGCCGAGGATCTCCGTCGGCCATTGGCCCAGGCGCTGGTGCAGTTCGCGGGCGGCCTCGGCGGGCAGTTCGCCGCCGGAGGAAAACACCTGGCGCACGGTGCTCAGGGCCGGCCAATCGAGGTTATCGCCCATGCGCTTGAGCAGCGCCGGGCTGGCGACCCAGGCGAACGCCGGGTGCTCGCGGCTGGCCCGCTGCAGATCCTCGGGGAAGGGCAACTGGCGGCGAACGAAGCTGCGTCCGGCGCACAGCGGCCACAGCACGCGGAACAGCAGGCCGTAGATATGCTGGGTGGCGACGCTGCCGATGATGCAGGCCTCGCCCAGCCCGGCGCCCCATAGCGCTTCAAGGTTGTTGACCTCGTTGGCGAGCTGGCGCAGGCACTTGTCGATACGCTTGGGCGCACCGCTGGAGCCGGAGGTGCACAGGCTCAGGCGGCAGGTGTCGAGGTCCAGGTCGGCCGGGACCAGGGCGGCGGCGAACAGCTCGGCGGGGCGTTGGTCCTGCTCGCTCAGCCACAGGTCCACTTCGGCGTTCCAGCGCTGGCGGGTCTGGGCTTGCAGGTCGGCGGGCAACAGTACCTCGACGCCGGCACGCCAGGCGCCGAGCAGGGCCACGGCCAGTTCGGCGGCATCTTCCAGATAGACCGCCAGGCGCTTTACCCCGCGTGCCTGCAGGCCGGCGGCCAGTTGCAGGGCCTGCCCGGCCAGTTGCCGATGATCCAGCGCCGGGGCGTGGCTGACCAGGCGTGCGCCCTCGGTCGGCCACAGCATCTGCTCAAGGTTTATCCATTTCATGAGCGTCCTCGCACGCGTTGTCTAACCAGCCATTCGATGGCGAACAGCAGGCCCATCGCGCAGTAGGCGATCAGGCCGTTGTAAAGGGTCCACCAGGCCAGCGGCGCCCACAGGGTCAGGGCGGCGGCGACCAGGCCGTTGACCAGGAAAAAGCCGCTCCACACTTGGGTTACCTGGCGTGTGTAGCGCACGGCCTTTTCCGGTAGGTCCGGGTCGCTCAGCCGAGCCAGGCGTTCGGCCACCGGTGGGCCGAATTTCAGACTGGCGCCGAACAGGGCCAGCATGAAGGCGCTGATCAGCACCGGGTACCAGCGCAGCAGCGCGGGATCGTCCAGCACCGCCAGCAGCGCGCAGAAGGCGATGGCCACCAGGGCCATCCAACGGCCGCCGGGATTGTGCGGCTGGGTCAGGGCGCGGGCCAGCCACAGGCTGCCCAGCAGCAGGCCGAACTGCCAGGGCGCGAAATGCGCCATGCCGAAGTGCACTGCGAACGGGTACCCCAGGCCGGCCACGACCAGCCCGAGCCCGACCAGGCGTTTCATGCCGCGGTGTTGACCAGGCGGAACACCGCTTCGACCACGTCGTTGACGGTACGCACGGCCTTGAATTCGTCGGCGGCGATTTTCTTGCCGGTCTGGCGCTTGATGTGATCGATCAGGTCGACCGCGTCGATGCTGTCGATTTCCAGGTCTTCATAGAGGTTGGCGTCGAGGGTGACGCGCCCGGCGTCCAGTTCGAACAGTTCGACCAGGGCGTCGCGCAGGGTGTTGAAGATGTCTTCGCGGGTTTGCATGGTACGTGTCTCAGGCAGCCTGTTTGGCGGTAACGAAGGCGGCGAGGGTCGCCACGTTGGTGAAGTGCGAGCGGGTGTCCTTGGCGTCGGCGTCGATCTTGATGCCGTAGCGTTTCTGGATCGCCAGGCCGAGCTCCAGGGCGTCCACCGAGTCGAGGCCCAGGCCTTCGCCGAACAGGGTCTGCTCGTCGCCGATATCGTCCGCGCTGATATCTTCCAGGCCCAGGGCCTCGATGATCAGGTCCTTGATGTCATGGTTGAGTTGGGGATTGCTCATCTGCGGCGAGCTCCTTGATGAAGTACTGGTGCAAGTGGTCGTTGAGTTTGCGCGAGGCCTGCGGGGCCGGGCCCTGGCTGGCGAAGACCTGTGGGTCGATGTCGGCGCCGACGCGCAGGGTGAAGTGCACGCGGCGGTCCGGGATGCGGTACCAGGGCTCGCACTTGGTCAGGGTGGTCGGGTTGACCGTGATGGTCACCGGGGTGATCACCCGCGCGCCGCGCAGGGCGATGGCCGCTGCGCCGCGGTGGAAGGACGGGGCCTGGCCCGGGTCGGTGCGGGTGCCTTCGGGGAATATCACCAGGGTCTGACCGCTCTGCAGGGAGGCCACGGCGGCATCGAGCATGTCCATGCTGCCGTCGTTGCTTATGTACTGCGCCGAACTCACCGGGCCGCGGGTGAACGGGTTGCCGAACAGGCTCTGCTTGACCACGCAGTTGCTCTGGCGGACCAGACCGATCAGAAACACCACGTCGATCAGCGACGGATGGTTGGCGATGATCATCTGCCCCGGACGGCCCAGGCGCTCGGCACCCCGCACTTCGTAGGTGAGCACGCCGCAGGCGGCCATGAAGCGGATGAAGCGCCAGAACAGCCAGCTGATGGTGTGCCTTGCCCGTTGCCGGTGGCGCAGGCGATCGCCGGGCAGGCAGGCCAGCAGGGGAAAGACCAGCAGGCGCAGGCACAAGCCGCCGAGGCCGAACAGCAGGAAGCTCAAGGCGGTGGCCAGCAGGCGCCAGAGCCAGGCGTCGCGGCGCGAGCGGCTCAGGTCTTGCGTTGCCAGTTCCATGTGCGGTCCTTCAGGGTGTGGGTAAAGGTCGAACGGTTGGCGAGCAGGTTGCGCAGCCAGCTCAAGGCATGGGGTTCGCTGGCCGGAGCGGCCTTGTCGCCCTCCAGGGACAGGCGCCATTGGTCGCCGGGGGTCAACAGCAGGCCGAGGGCATAGTCGCAAGGCACGTCGGTGATCCAGGGGCTGTAGGCAGCAGGCGGGTGTTCCTCGGCGACGATCAGCAGCACCGCCGGGGCGCCATCGTGGAGCAGGCCGGCCGCTTCCACCACGGCGTGTTCGAAACCGTCGCCTTCGGCGGCGATGGCCGTCATCTCGGCGGTTTCACCACGCATGATCGACCACAGGCCGATGACGGCGTTGTGTACCGAAAGGCTGAACTGGGTCGGCGACAAGGGCTGGGCGGCCGCAAGGTCGCTGAGGATCTCCAGGGTGCGTGGGGTTTCGCCATGCCGGGAAACGAACACCAAGGGCAGTGGCGCGAGGCCTTCGGCCAGCGGCCAGCCCACGGCGAAGGCCATGCGCGCCAGGCGGCTGAGGCGGCGGCGCTGCATGGCGGGCAGGAACGAGACATCCGGCGACGCCTCGCCGGCATCGATCGCGCGTTCGCCATGGCTCCACTGCTGCCAATGCGCAGCCGACTGGAGGCCGGGCGCCCAGGCGCGCCACTGACTGATGTTGAATGTGATCAAGGTGTGTATCTCGCCCTGAGGGACTTCCATGCCGAGGGGGACTCGGAGCAACGGCCTGCGGGCGAAATCGCCGAGTGGCGGGCATTATCCCGGTGCAAGGGGGCCGTCGTAAACAATGTATTGCTATTGATTACGGAACCAGGTGACTGGAACAGACCTCAAATAGCGCCGCTTATTTCCTCGGGCCGCCTTTTCCCGACAGACGGCCCGGAGCTGTTGTCGGTCGCCTTTGCCGGATCTTGAGCTGTTCAATGCTGGTCAATCCTGCAGGTCGGACACATACTCGGTCATTCTTTGAAACACGGAGGTCTTTCCATGCGGCGCGTGGTGTTCAATCAGAAAGGCGGCGTCGGCAAGTCCAGCATCGCTTGCAATCTTGCGGCGGTCAGTGCCAGTGAAGGCTATCGGACCCTGTTGATCGACCTGGATGCCCAGGGCAACTCCACCCACTACCTCACCGGCCTGACCGGCGAGGACATCCCTATGGGTATCGCCGACTTCTTCAAGCAGAGCCTGTCGTCGGGGCCGTTCGCCAAGAAGAACAAGGTGGATATCTACGAGACGCCGTTCGACAACCTGCATGTGGTCACCGCCACGGCGGAGCTGGCCGACCTGCAGCCCAAGCTGGAGGCCAAGCACAAGATCAACAAGCTGCGCAAACTGCTCGATGAATTGAGCGAAGACTACGACCGGATCTACCTGGATACCCCGCCGGCCCTGAATTTCTATGCGGTATCGGCGCTGATCGCGGCCGATCGCGTATTGATTCCCTTCGATTGCGACAGCTTCTCGCGTCAGGCGCTGTACGGCCTGCTCTCGGAAATCGAAGACCTCAAGGAAGACCACAACGAAGAGCTGCAGGTCGAGGGCATCGTGGTCAACCAGTTCCAGCCCCGGGCCAGCCTGCCGCAGCAGATGCTCGACGAACTGGTGGAAGAGGGGCTGCCGGTACTGCCGGTGTACCTCAACAGCTCGGTGAAGATGCGCGAGTCACACCAGGCCTGCCTGCCGCTGATCCACCTGGAACCGCGGCACAAGCTGACCCAGCAGTTCGTCGAGTTGCACTCGTTGCTGGAAGAGAACGCTTAGATCCCTTGGGTGCGCAGCCACTCCAGCAGGTGCTGGAGTGGGAATGCACCGCTTTGCCGCGCCACTTCCTGGCCGTTCTTGAGCAGGATCAGGCTGGGGATCGAGCGGATATTCAACTGGCCGGCCAGTTCGCGGTTGGCCTCACTGTCCAGCTTCGCCAGCCGGCAGCGTCCGGACAGTTGCCGTGCGGCCTGCTCGAAGATCGGCGCAAAGGACTTGCACGGCCCGCACCAATCGGCCCAGACATCGATCAGCAGGGGCAGGTCGCCCTTGATCTGGCTGGCGTAGTCGGCTTGCTTCAGCTCGAAGGGTTTGTCCAGCAGGACGGGTTGCTTGCAACGGCCGCATTTCGGCGTGTCGCCCAGGCGGTCGGCGGGGATGCGGTTGAGGCCGTTGCAGTGGGGGCAGGGAATCAGGAGTGGGTCGGTCATGGGATTGGGTCCGGGGCGGGTGTTGTTGGGTATGTGGCGGTGGGCTCCGGAGTTTTCAATGCTCTTGCGGGCCTCATCGCTGGCAAGCCAGCTCCCACAGGGTTCTGAGCTGCGCCGCGGACACTGTGGGAGCTGGCTTGCCAGCGATGGGGCCCTGAAGGGCACTGCATTGGCCAGATCAGAAAAAAGATCTGAAGTCCCACTGAGCACTAGCAGAGGTTGTGTAGTGTTCTTGCTGACCTCATCGCTGGCAAGCCAGCTCCCACAGTGTGTCCGCGGCGCCGCTGAACCCTGTGGGGGCTTGCCAGCGATGGGGCCCTGAAGGGCGCTGCATTGGCCAGGTCAGAAAAAAAGATCTGAAGTCCCACTGAGCACCAGCAATGGTTGTGGAGTGTTCTTGCTGACCTCATCGCTGGCAAGCCAGCTCCCACAGTCATCCGCGTGCTCAGGAAGAACAACTGATCTCCAGGTGCTTGCCCCACTCCGGCGGCCGTTCGGCATAGGCTTCCATCCCCGGCTGTTCTTCGAACGGCCGGGCCAGCACCGCATGCAGGCGTCGCACTTCGGAGTAGTCGCCACTCTGTGCCGCTTCGATGGCCCGCTGCGCCAGGTAGTTGCGCAGTACATACAGCGGGTTCACCGCATGCATTCGCTCCCGCCGCCCGTCGGCATTGCCCGGCTCGCGCTGCACCCGCGCCAGATAGTCCTGCGACCAGTTGTCGAAGCCCGCCAGATCGACGAAATCACTGCGCACCACCCCCAGCGCCTGTTCCACCGGCTGATCCCCGAGCTTGCGGAAGAACAGGCTGTAGTCCACCGCGCCCGGCTGCATCAGGCTGAGCAGGCGCTGGATCAGCACCTTGTCGCCTTCTTCCGCCGTGGTCAGGCCGAGCCGGCGGCGCATCAGGTCGAGGTAGTGGGCTTCATACAGCGGCAGGAACAACCCCAGCGCTTCCTGCAAGGCCTCGACGCTGATGAACGGCGTCAGCGCCTGGGCCAGGGCGCTGAGGTTCCAGTGGGCGATGGGTACCTGATTGCTGTAGCTGTAGCGCCCCTGGTCGTCGGAGTGGTTGCAGATGAACCCGGCATCGAAATCATCGAGGAAGGCAAACGGCCCGAAGTCGAAGGTGATGCCAAGGATCGACATGTTGTCGGTGTTCATCACCCCATGGCAGAACCCATAGGCCTGCCATTTGCCGATCAGTTCGGCATTGCGCTCGACGATGCTGCGGAACATCGCCAGGTACGGCTCGTCGGCCGCCTTGCACTCGGGGTAGTGCAGGTCCAGTACATGCTCGGCGAGCTGGCGCTGCTGTTCCGGCTGGCGGGTGTAGTAGAAGTATTCGAAGTGGCCGAAACGGATATGGCTCGGCGCCAGGCGCAGAAGCATGGCCGCGCTTTCCTTGGTTTCGCGCCACACCGGCGTGTTCGAGCCGATTACGCACAGCGCGCGGCTGCTGGGGATGCCCAGGGCATGCAGGGCTTCGGAGGCGAGGAATTCACGGATCGACGAGCGCAACACCGCGCGGCCATCACCCATGCGCGAGTAGGGCGTCTGGCCCGCGCCCTTGAGGTGCAGGTCCCAGTGCTGGCCGGCGTCATTGCGCACCTCGCCCAGCAGCAAGCCGCGGCCGTCGCCCAGCCGTGGGTTGTACGAGCCGAACTGATGCCCGGAGTACACCATGGCCCGGGGATCGGCCTCGGACCAGAGCTTGTGCCCACCAAACAGCTCGGCGAACACCGGCGAGTGCGCTTCGGTGGGCTCGAGGTCGAGCAGGGCCATGGCCGCCTCGCTGACCACCACCAGCCGCGGATCGTCGATCGGCTCCGGCAGCACCTGGGTGGAAAACGCATCGCCCAGGCGGGCGAAGCGGTTGTCGAAGGTCAGTTCGTCGAGGCCTTTCACGAGGCGACTCCTTTACGGCTTGGACGTATCGTCGGGTTTTGGCTGCTCGACCGGCTGCTCCATCGGGATCAGCTGTTTCTTGTTGCCCGAGGTGTCCATCAGGAACACCTCCACCTGGCGCACGGAAATCTTGATGTTGTGGGCTTTGAACTCGCGGTTGATATAGCGGTTCAGTTCGTCCAGCGTCGGGTTGCGGTCGCCAAGGTCGCGCACGTGCATGCGCAGTTCGTGGTCCAGCGAGCTTTCGCCGAAATTCAGGAAGTACACGATCGGCTCCGGGTCCTTGAGTACCCGCGGGTTTTCCCGGGCGCCCTTGAGCAGCAGGTCGCGTACCAGGTCGAGGTCCGAGCCGTAGTCGATGCCGAGCTTGAGCGTTACCCGGGTGACCGTGTCGGTCAGCGACCAGTTGATCAACTGGCCGGTGATGAAGGTCTTGTTCGGGACGATGATGTCCTTGCGGTCGAAGTCGGTGATGGTGGTGGCGCGGATGCGGATCTTGCTCACCGTGCCGGACAGGTTGCCGATGGTGATGGTGTCGCCGATACGCACCGGGCGCTCGAACAGGATCATGATGCCCGAGATGAAGTTGGCGAAGATTTCCTGCATGCCGAAGCCCAGGCCTACCGACAGCGCCGCCACCAGCCATTGCAACTTGTCCCAGCTGACCCCGAGCGTCGAAAGCGTGGAAACGAAGCCGACGCCGACGATCACGTAGGAGAGCAGGGTGGTGGTGGCGTAGGCGCTGCCCTGGGCCAGGTCCAGTTTCGACAGCACCAGCACTTCCAGCAGGCCCGGCAGGTTGCGCGCCAGGGCCAGGGTGATACCGACGATGACCAGCGCGCCGAGCAGGTCGCCGAGGCTGATCGGCACCATGCTCGCGGTGGCACCGGTGCCGCTGGTGTATTCGTACAGGGTGAAGTTGTTGAGGTAGGAGAACACGCTGATCAGGTCGGACCAGACCCAGTACAGGGCGACCAGGAAGCCACCGAGCAAGGCCAGGCGGATCAGGCGCAGGGACTGCTGGTTGACCTGCTCGATGTCCAGGGTCGGCTCTTCCACCGGTACTTCGCCGTCCAGCCCTTCCTTGGCCGCCTGGCGCTTGGCCAGGGCGCGCTGGTAGGCCAGGCGCCGCGCCGCCACGGACAGGCCGCGGACGAAGGTGGCCTCGATCACCAGCCAGAACATCAGCAGGTAGAGGGTGTCGATCAGCCGGTCGGTGAGTTTCAGCGCGGTGTAGTAGTAGCCGAAGCACACGGCGACGAACAGGGCGATGGGCAGGGCGGTGAAGGCCACGCCCACGGCCTTGCGGAACAGCGAGGTGTTGCGATGGGTCGGGCTGCTCAGCAGCAGGCGGCTGAGCAGCCAGGCCATCAGGGCGTAGCAGGTCAGCACCACGCCGATGCCGAGCACGTCGTCGGCCAGGGCCGATGGCTGGTGTTCGGCCACCGCGACCACGCCGACCAGTGCCAGCACCACCGCGCCCAGGCGACGGATCCAGCGCCTGAGGAATTCGACCTGGGGTTTCTGCCAGCGGAAATGCAGCTCGGCCACCCCGCCCGGGGCCAGGACCCGGTACGCGGTGTAGAACACCAACCAGGCCTGGGCGATTTCCCACAGGGCAGCGCCGAGATTGGCGTTCTGGCCCCGCGCATCGATCTGCAGGGCGTAGCTGCACAGGGCCAGGAGCAGGGCCAGCGGCAGGGCCAGGAGGATATTGATCAGGATCGCCTGGGGCGTGTGCCACTGGCTGTCGCGCTTGAAGTGGCCGACATCGCCATGGACCTTGCGCAGTTGTTCGTAGAGGTAGTTACGGCGCCACAGCAGGCCACCGATCATCAGCAGCAGCGGCAGGAACAGCAACGGCCGCTCCAGCAGGCCGTCGGCCAGTTCGGCGATGCCCGAGCCCCAGGGCAGGCTGGTGACCTGCTTCTGGAAGCGCTCGGGCAGGGTACGCAGCCATTCGACGTCCAGCGGTTTGTTGCTGGGGATCCAGAACATCTGTTCGTCGAGGGTGGCGCGCAGGTTCAGGGCGGTGCTGACCAACTGCTTCTGGTTCAGTTGCAGGGTAATGGACTCGTTGAGCACCGCGCTCAGCTCGCGGTTCAGGCGCTCCAGCAGGTCGACCCGGGTGATCGCCACTTCCAGCAGGGCCTTGCGCAGTTCCGGGGTGACCTGGTCGGCGGTCTGGTTTTCCAGAAGCTTGTCGACGTACTGGCTCGGGCTGCTGATCTGCTCGCGCTGCTGGTTGACCTCGAACTGGTACAGGCGGATGTCGGCGATCTGGTCGGCCAGGTCGCGGTCGAGCTTGAGGTGCGGCAGCGCCTGCTTCTGCTTGTAGAGGATCTTCGACAGCAGCAGGCTGCCCTTGAGCACGTTGATCTGCTCGTCCAGGGCCTGGTCGGCCTGGGTCAGGCTGTCCAGTTGCTGCTTGGCCTTGAGGTTCTGCTGGGTGACTTCGTTAAGACGGTCGGTGCTGCGTAGCAGGTAGTCGGAGAGCTTGAGGTTGGTCGCGCTTTCCGTGGCGAGCAGGGTGCTGCCGCCGGCCTTTTGCGCTTCGAGGGACTGTTCGGTGACCGTCTTCTGCGACTGGGCCAGGCGCTTTTCATTGATGAGGGTCTGCAGGTCCTGGATTTCCTGCTCCAGGCGCGCGGCGCGCTCCATCAGCAGGTCATGCTGGGCATTGCCGAGGTCTTGCAGCAGGCTGTTGCCGGCCAGTTCCTGGCGGCGCAGCAGGGTCAGGGCGTTGAGCGAGGCCAGTTCGGCGTTGAGCTGGTTGCGCTGGTCGGCGGACAGGTTCTTGCCGCCGTCCTTGCCCTGCTTGAGGGTGCTGTTGATCTGCTGGCTGCGGGTCTGGTTGAGGCTGATCTCGGACTGGGCGCGCTCGGGCCGGGTCTGGGAGTTGATGATCAGGCTGTTGGCTTCGGACAGTGACTTCTGCAGCTCGCCCTGCTCGGTGGTGCGCTCGGAGAGCAGTTGCTCAAGTTGCGGCACCGTCTGGTTGGCATAGCGCTGGGCTACCGGCACCGGCTTGGTGGCCGACAGGCGGGCCAGCTCGCGCTGGCTTTCGGTGGTCAGCCTGGGCGCGTCGGCGAGCTGTTGCTTGAGCGCGGCCAGGCGCTTGCTGTAGTCGTCGCGGCTGGCGAGGAAGGCGAGGGTCTGCTCCAGCACCTGTTGCAGCGCCTTCTGATCGGCTTCCGGCAGCTTGCGGTCGGCGATCTTGTCCAGGCTTTGCTGGACGCTCTCGGTGCTGGGTGGCTCCGCGGCAAAGGCGGAGGTGAACGACAGGCACAGCCCGAGAAGGGCCGCGCCAATAACAGTGCGCAGTGACATAGGCAGAAAATTCGTACAGCCGGACTGGAAATTGGAGTTTAGAGGAACAGACCCGGGCCGGGGCGGCTTCCTTCGGGGAATTTGATCCCCACTTTCTGGATCTTGTTCCCGTCCATGAGGGCGACGGTCCAGGTGGTGTTGTTCCACTCGATCTGGTCACCGATCACCGGCGCACCGCCAACCTTCTGCTGGATGAAGCGTGCCAGCGGCATATGCGGGTCCTGGCCGTCGAGCTGCAGGCCGTACAATGCGGCCACGGCCCCCAGTTCTGCGTCGCCTTCGAGCACGAAGTCGCCGAAGAAACGCAGGTCCAGGCCGCGTTGCGGCGCCTGGCTGAACAGCTTGCCGAGGGCCGGCAGGTCGTGTTCGTGGCCGATCACGCAGAGCAGGTCGCCGACTTCCAGCACCGTACTACCCGACGGATGGAGCAGTTGCTGGCCGCGGAACAGCGCGGCGATCCGGGTGCCCTCGGGCATCTTCAGCTCGCGCAGGGCGGCACCGATGCACCACTTCTCCGCGCCGAGGCGGTAGACGAACAGCTCCCACTCGCTGGTGATGTGGACTTCCAGGGCGGAACGGGAGATCGGCGCCGGATCCGGTGGCACGGTCACTTTAAGCAGGCGCGCGACCCACGGCAGGCTGGTGCCCTGCACCAGCAGCGAGACCAGCACGATGAAGAACGCCAGGTTGAAGTACAGCTGGGCCTGGGGCAGGCCGGCCATCAGCGGGAACACGGCGAGAATGATCGGTACCGCCCCGCGCAGGCCGACCCAGGAGATAAAGGCCTTTTCCCGGCCATGGAAGGCCTTGAACGGCAGCAGGCCGGCAACCACCGACAGCGGCCGGGCGATCAGGATCATCCACAGCGCCAGGGCCAGGGCCGGCAGGGCGATCGGCAGCAGGTCGTGCGGGGTGACCAGCAGGCCGAGGACCAGGAACATGCCGATCTGCGCCAGCCAGGCCATGCCGTCGAGCATGTGCAGGATGCCATGGCGGCTGCGGATCGGGCGGTTGCCCAACACCAGGCCGAACAGGTACACGGCGAGGAAGCCGCTGCCGTGCAGGGCGTTGGTCAGGGCGAAGACCACCAGGCCACCGGCGATCACCAGGATTGGATAGAGCCCCCGGCCAGGTTCATGCGGTTGACCAGTTGCAGCATCAGCCAGCCGCCGCCTAGCCCGAGCACGCCGCCGATGCCGAACTCGCGCACCAGGTGCCACAGCAGGCTCCAGTGCAGGCCGGTCTGGCCGCTGGCGATCATGTCGATCAGGGTCACGGTGAGGAACACCGCCATCGGGTCGTTGCTGCCGGATTCGATTTCCAGGCTGGCGGTGACCCGTTCGTTCAGGCCCTTGCCGCCGAGCAGGGAGAACACTGCGGCGGCGTCGGTGGAGCCGACGATGGCGCCGATCAGCAGGCCTTGCATCAGGTTCAGGTCGAACAGCCAGGCGGCGGCCATGCCGGTCAGGCCCGTGGTTATGAGCACGCCCACCGTCGCCAGCGACAGCGCCGGCCACAGCGCCACGCGGAAACTCGCGACCCGTGTGCGCAGGCCACCGTCGAGCAGGATCACGGCGAGGGCGAGGTTGCCGACCAGGTAGGCGACCGGATAGTTGTTGAAGATGATGCCGCCGCCATCGACTCCGGCGACCATGCCGACCGCAAGGATGATGACGAGGATCGGGATGCCCAGGCGTGAGGACAGGGAGCTGACCAGAATACTTGCACCCACCAGCAATGCGCCGATAAGGAACAGGCTGTTGATGGTGCTCGCATCCAAAGGCAGTACTCCGGGGGACATCGCGGGAAAAAGAGGACCTGGCTTGATAAGCAGGTCGCGTGCCAACCGATTCTAACCTGATGAATTGGCGGGCTGTAAAGCGTTTCCGCAGATGTACAAAAGGCACCTGGGTCAGGTGCCTTTCTATGTGTTGCCTGTGCTGGCCCTATCGCTGGCAAGCCAGCTCCCACAGGTATCGCGGACCCTGTGGGAGCTGGCTTGCCAGCGATGAGGCCAGTGCAGCCACCATCACACTTCGCGCAGGGCCTTGCCTTTGACCGGCGCGCCGTTCGCCACATAGTACTTGGCGGTACTGCGCGGCAGCGGCTGGCGATTGCGGATCTTGTCGGCGATTTTCTCGGCGATCATGATCGTGGTCGCGTTGAGGTTGCCGGTGATGATGATCGGCATGATCGACGCATCGACCACCCGCAGGCCTTCCATGCCGTGTACCCGGCCCTGGCCATCGACCACCGCCATGTCGTCCTCGCCCATCTTGCACGAGCAGGACGGGTGGAACGCGGTCTCGGCGTGCTCACGGATGAACTTGTCCAGCTCTTCGTCCGTCTGCACGTGCTCGCCCGGGCTGATCTCGCGGCCGCGGTAGGCGTCCAGCGCCGGCTGGGCCATGATTTCGCGGGTCAGGCGGATGCCGTCGCGGAACTCCTGCCAGTCCTGCTCGGTGGCCATGTAGTTGAACAGAATGCTCGGGTGCTGGCGCGGGTCGCGGGATTTCAGCTTGATGCGGCCGCGGCTCGGCGAACGCATCGAGCCCATGTGCGCCTGGAAGCCATGCTCCTTTACGCCATTGGAGCCGTTGTAGTTAATCGCGACCGGCAGGAAGTGGTACTGGATGTTCGGCCATTCGAATTCCGGACGGGTACGGATGAAACCGCCAGCCTCGAACTGGTTGCTGGCGCCGATACCGGTGCCGTTGAACAGCCATTCGGCACCGATGGCCGGCTGGTTCCACCACAGCAGCGACGGGTACAGCGACACCGGTTGGGTGCAGGCGTATTGCAGATACAGCTCCAGGTGGTCCTGGAGGTTTTCGCCGACGCCCGGCAGTTCGTGCACTACCGGGATGTCCAGGCTCTCCAGCAGTTCGCGCGGGCCGACACCGGAACGTTGCAGCAGTTGCGGCGACGCGATGGCGCCGCTGCAGACGATGACTTCCTTGCGCGCGCGGGCTTCCACGCGTTCTTCGCTGGAGCCGACCAGGTAGGTCACGCCCACGGCGCGCTTGCCTTCGAACAGCACGCGGTCGGTCAGGGCGTGGGTGACGATGGTCAGGGTCGGGCGCTTCTTGGCAGGATCCAGGTAGCCGCGGGCAGTGCTGGAACGGCGGCCGTTCTTGGTGACGCTGCGGTCCATCGGACCGAAGCCTTCCTGTTGATAGCCGTTGAGGTCTTCGGTACGCGGATAGCCAGCCTGCACGCCGGCTTCGACCATGGCGTGGAACAGCGGGTTGTTGCCGGCTTTCGGCGTTGCCACGCTGACCGGGCCATCGCCGCCGTGGTAGTCGTTGGGACCGATGTCACGGGTTTCCGCCTTGCGGAAATACGGCAGGCAGTCGAGGTAGGTCCAGTCTTCCAGGCCTGGCAGTTTTGCCCAGCCATCGAAGTCCATGGCGTTGCCACGGATGTAGCACATGCCGTTGATCAGCGAGGAGCCACCGAGGCCCTTGCCGCGACCGCATTCCATGCGGCGGCCATTCATGTGCGGCTCCGGATCGGTCTCGTAGGCCCAGTTGTAGCGGCGGCCCTGCAGCGGGAAGGCCAGGGCGGCGGGCATCTGCGTACGGAAGTCGGCGCGGTAGTCCGGGCCGCCGGCTTCCAGCAGCAGGACGGTAACGCCCGGGTCTTCGGTCAGGCGCGCGGCCAGGGTGTTACCGGCCGAGCCGGCACCGACGATGATGTAGTCGAAAATATGGGCGGACATGTTCTGTTCCCTCTTGAGCAAGCGGGTGGGAAAGCGGGGAGGCGCCCGGTCGGCAGGGACCGGGCGCAGCTACGAAGCTCGGCTTAGAAGACCGAGTTGTAGTTGCCCAGCTCGACCTGGACCGACTTGATGCGGGTGTACTGGGCCAGCGAGCTGACACCGTTTTCGCGACCGACGCCGGATTGCTTGTAGCCACCGACCGGCATTTCCGCCGGCGATTCGCCCCAGGCGTTGATCCAGCAGATACCGGCTTCCAGCTGGTGGATGATGCGGTGCGCGCGGCTGATGTCGTTGGTGCAGACGCCGGCGGCCAGGCCGTATTCGGTGTCGTTGGCGCGGCGGATCACTTCTTCTTCGGTTTCGTAGCTGAGGATGCTCATCACCGGGCCGAAGATCTCTTCCTTGACGATGGTCATGTCGTCGCGGCAGTCGGTGAACACGGTCGGCGCAACGAAGGCGCCCTTGGCGAATTCACCCTCGGTCAGGCGCTCGCCGCCGCACAGGACGCGGGCACCTTCTTCCTTGCCCTTGGCGATGTACGACAGGACGCTTTCCATGTGCGGGAAGCTGACCAGCGGGCCGAAGTTGGTGTTCTCGTCTTCCGGGTTGCCAACGCGGATGCGCGCGACGCGTTCGACGATCTTCGCTTCGAAAGCGGCCTTCATCGATGCTGGAACTAATACGCGGGTGCCGTTGGTGCAGACCTGACCGGAGCTGTAGAAGTTGGCCATCATCGCGATGTCGGCGGCGCGATCGAGGTCGGCGTCGTCGCAGATGATCAGCGGCGACTTGCCGCCCAGTTCCATGGTCACTTCCTTCAGCGACGAGCTGGAGGCGCTGGCCATGACCTTCTTGCCGGTGGTGGTGCCGCCGGTGAAGGACACCTTCTCGATGCGCGGGTGCTCGGTCAGCCAGGTGCCGACTTCGCGGCCGCTGCCGGTCAGGACGTTGAATACGCCGTCCGGCAGGCCGGCTTCGGTGTAGATCTCGGCCAGTTTCAGGGTGGTCAGCGAGGTGACTTCGCTCGGCTTGAAGATCATCGCGTTGCCGGCGGCCAGGGCCGGGGCGGATTTCCACAGGGCGATCTGGATCGGGTAGTTCCAAGCGCCGATACCGACGGTGACGCCCAGCGGCTCGCGGCGGGTGTAGACGAACGAGGAGTCGCGCAGCGGGATCTGCTCGCCTTCGATGGCCGGGATCAGGCCAGCGTAGTACTCCAGCACATCGGCGCCGGTGACGATATCGACGTAGCGGGTTTCCGAGTAGGACTTGCCGGTGTCCAGGGTTTCCAGGGCGGCCAGTTCGTCGTTGCGCTCGCGCAGGATGTCGACGGCGCGACGCAGGATGCGCGAACGCTGCATGGCGGTCATCGCGGCCCAGACTTTCTGGCCGCGCTCGGCGCTTTCCACGGCGCGCTCGACGTCGGCCTGGGTGGCGCGTTGCACGTGGGCGAGGACTTCGCCGTTGGCCGGGTTGATAGCTTCGAAGGTGGCATCGCTGCCAGCGTCGACATAACCACCGTCAATGTAGAGTTTTTGCGTTTCGAAACGGGCCATAGTGTCCTCGCAAGTGCAATGTGATTTGGCTAGCCGGCGATAGCTCCCGATTTCGTGCGGGGCGCTGTGCGCGGGGTTTCAGAGGCCTGGTTCTGGGTGTCCGGGCTCGTCTGTTTCGCCAGTTGTAGATCCATGTATTCGTAAGCGATCTGCTGCGCCTGGTGGGTATCGAAGCTGTCTCCCGACAGCGCCCCGCGCAGCCACAAACCGTCGATCAAGGCTGCCAGGCCGCGGGCCGCGCTGCGTGCTTCGGGCAGCGGCAGAACCCGGCGGAACTGGCAGCACAGGTTGGAATACAGGCGGTGATCGTTGATCCGCTGCAACCTGTGCAAGGACGGCTGGTGCATGCTGGTGGCCCAGAAGGCCAGCCAGGTTTTCATTGCCGGGCCGTTGACCTGGCTGGCGTCGAAGTTGCCTTCGATGATCACCTGCAGGTGGGCGCGCGGGCTGTTGTCCGTAAGTGCCTGGCGACGGGCGGCGACGCCCTCGCTCAATACCGTCATCAAGTGCTGCATGGTCGCTGCGATCAGGCCGTTCTTGTCCCGAAAGTAGTGACTGATGATGCCATTCGACACACCGGCCAAACGGGCGATCAGCGCAATGCTGGCATCACCCATGCCGGCCTGGTCGATAGCCGTCAACGTGGCATCGATCAACTGCTGGCGGCGAATGGGTTGCATACCGACCTTGGGCATCTGGCAAATCTCCTCAGGCCTGCGAGCAGACGACAGGCGGCTGACTCGGCGAAGGCCAGTCTATTTTGTTTTGATTGAACGTTCAATCAACAAAGAATAAGCTCTGCGACAATTCGTAACATTGACAGGGTTTAGGGCCGGTCAGAAGTCGCGAATTGGCACCCCCGAAAAGACGTGTACCCCGCAAAACAAGGTGTTTCACGCGCACAGACGCACCGTTGGACCGCTTCGCCCCAGGCCGTGCAAGCCAGGAGGCACAACCCTCGAGCCGGGGTTTTGCAGCGGGTTTCCAGCGCATTCGTATTGGGATCACGGTTTTTCAAGGTGCTTTTATAACACCTGCGGCGATGGGGCTATTGCACCAATTGCCCGGGTGACGGGTCGTTGTCCCTTTTTCCTACGCACCGCCTTGGAGCATCCGTGCAATGAGTTCTGCCTCCCTGATCAAGACCCCCGCCGAGAGGGTCCGGGTCAACAGTGTGGTGTTTTTCACCTCGACGCTGCTGATCCTTTGCTTGACCGCCTTGCTTATCGCTGCCCCGGAAACCGCCGGTAGTGTGCTCGGCCAGGCCCAGGCCTGGTTGTCGCGCAGCTTTGGCTGGTACTACATGCTGGTGATCGGCGGTTACCTGCTGTTCGTCATCGCCATCGCCTTTTCCCGCTACGGCAAGCTCAAGCTCGGCGGCAAGGACGACAAGCCGGACTTCAGCTACGGCGCCTGGGCCGGCATGCTGTTTTCCTCGGGCATCGGTATCTCGCTGCTGTACTTCGGCGCCTCCGAACCGCTGGACCATTACTTCAATCCGCCTGAAGGCGCGCCGGCCAGCCTGCAATCGGCCCGCGAAGGCCTGCAGCTGACCTTCCTGCACTGGGGCCTGCATGGCTGGGCGATCTACGCCCTGGTCGGCCTGGCCGTGGCTTACTTCGCCTACCGCCACAACCAGCCGCTGGCCCTGCGCTCGGCGCTTTACCCGCTGCTGGGCGAGCGCTGGGTCAAGGGTGCCGCCGGCCACACGGTGGACATCTTCGGCATGTTCGTGACCCTGCTGGGCCTGGTGACCAACCTCGGTATCGGTTCGATGCAGGTGTCCTCCGGGCTGGAATACCTGTTCGGCATGGAGCACAACAACACCAACCTGCTGATCGTGATCTTGGTGATGAGCACCGTGGCCACCATCGCCGCGGTATCCGGGGTGGAAAACGGCATTCGCCGCCTGTCCAACCTGAACATCATCCTGTTCAGCGGCCTGCTGCTGTTCGTTCTGCTCAACGGCCCGACCCTGCACCTGCTCAACGGCTTCGTGCAGAACATCGGTGATTACCTCAACGGCGTGGTCCTCAAGACCTTCGACCTCTATGTCTACGAAGGCGACGGCGCCAAGTCCGAGCGCTGGCTGGGCCTGTGGACCGTGTTCTATTGGGCCTGGTGGATCTCCTGGGGCCCGTTCGTCGGCATGTTCATTGCGCGGATTTCCCGCGGCCGCACCGTCAGCGAGCTGGTCGCCGGCGTGCTCCTGATTCCGCTGGGCTTCACCCTGGCCTGGCTGTCGATCTTCGGCAACACCGCGCTGGACCTGGTGATCAACCAGGGGGCCGTGGAGCTCGGCCGCACGGCACTGGAACAGCCGTCGATGTCGATCTACCAACTGCTGGAGCACTTCCCGGCGGCGAAGATCGTCGTGGGCGTGGCGGTCTTCGTCGGCTTCGTGCTGTTCCTTACCCCGGCCGACTCCGGCGCGGTGATGATGGCCAACCTCTCGTGCAAGGGCGGCAGCGTCGATGAAGACGCGCCGCACTGGCTGCGCATCCTGTGGTCCGTGATCATCACGGTGGTCACCGTCGGTCTGCTCTTTGCCGGCAACTTCGAAGCCATGCAGACCATGGTGGTGCTGGCCGGTCTGCCGTTCTCGGTGGTGCTGGTGGTGTTCATGGTCGGCCTGTACAAGGCGATGAAGCAGGACAGCCAGATCGAGCAGGAGCAGGCCGAGCTGGCCGCCCGCGGCCGGCGTGGTTTCAGCGAGCGCCTGAGCCAGCTGGACCTGCAACCGACCCAGTCGATCGTCCAGCGCTTCATGGACAAGCAGGTCAGCCCGGCGCTCAGGGAAGCCGCCGAGCAGCTCAAGGCCATGGGCCTGGACGTGCAGACCCGCCTCGGTCAATCGCGCTCGGCCATGGGCCTGCGCATCGAGATGGAAGAAGGCAATCCGTTCGTCTATGAAGTCAGCCTGGACGGCTACCTGGCCGCGCCGAGCGAGGCGCCGGTGGAAGGTGAAAGCGAAGTGCGCCAGCGCTTCTATCGCGCCGAGGTCTACCTGCACAACGGCAGCCAGGAATACGACCTGATGGGCTTCACCCCGGACCAGATCACCCGGGATGTGCTGGATCAGTTCGAGAGCCACCGGCAGTTGTTGGGGCGGGTGTATAGCTGATGTGAAGAAAGGGCCGGTTCAGGCCCTTTCTTTTTTGTTGTTGCTGCTGGCCCTATCGCTGGCAAGCCAGCTCCCACAGACCCTGTGGGAGCTGGCTTGCCAGCGATAGGGCCGATGAATCCAGAACATCTTTCACAGCAGTACGCGGGCTATGTCTCCCTGAATCTCCAATCGGGTTTCATAGCCACGGGACAGCGCCGCAAACCGCTCCAGGATCCCCCGCGCCTGCTCCCCCTGCGCCAGCCGCGGCCGCCCCCGGCGGTGGATCGCCTCGCCGAGCCCCAGGCTCACCGGATGCAACTCGATCCCGGTCAGCGTCCGCCCGTCGAAGGTACACACTGGTACCACCGTCTCCCAGAACCGCGCATCCGACGGAAAACTCCGGCTGTCATTCCGCGTGCGCTGCAGGAAAACCTTCGACGGCGTCTGCTGGCGGTCGACCCGGAACTGGTCGTAGCTGTCCACCGGCAGGCGTTCCACCAGCTCGTTCTGGCCGATGAAATTGCCCAGGCTGTAGAAGATCGGCTTGCCCTGGTACAGCTCCATGCCCCGCAGCAGATGCGGGCCGTGCCCGACCACGATGTCCACGCCGGCATCGATCAGCCGGCGCGCCACCGGCTGGATGAATTCCGCCGGGGTTTCCAGGTCCCATTCGCCTTGTTCGTTGTAGCCCAGCTCATGGGCGTGCAGGCTGACCATGACGATATCCGAGGTCAGCCGCGCTTCCTCGACCCAGCGCAGGATGCCGTCCACATCCTTTTTCCGCGCTAGGGTACGCAGGCGGGTGCGTGCGCCTTCGCGGAACAGCAGCGGGGTGAACGGGCCGAAGACCTGCAGCGACGGATCCGGCAGGGGATGGGCAAAACCCAGGTCCACCGCGCCCTGGTAGAGCTTGTCCAGGCCCAGGTCGGCGACCAGCCGGCGCACCTGCTCCATCTGCTCGGTGCTCACTTCGTGCAGGGTGTCGTAGCCCAGCGGATTGAGGCCAGGTCGCCCGGGCATGTCGCGGCTCTGGTCGCTGGCTTCCTGCCCCTTGCCGTAGGTGGAACTGCACGCCAGCAAGGCCACGGTGCCGGCTGGCCTGGTGCAGTACACCGGGCGTCGCGCCTCTTCGAGGTTGCGCCCGGTCCCGGCGAACAGCAACTCGCGCTTGTGCAACTGCTCGTGGGCCGCGTGCAGCCCGCTGATGCCGTAGTCGAGGCTGTGGTTGTTGGCGGTGGAAAACAGGTCGAAGCCGCCCTCGACCAACTCGTCCAGGACCCAGGCCGGCGCACCGAAATGCGAACCGCCGCTTTCCAGCGCCGGGTCGCCGGCGAAGTCGTTGGGCAGCACTTCCAGGTTGGTGAAGCTGACGTCGGCCGCGCGGATCAGGTCGAACAGCGGGCTCAGGGTCTGGTCGGCATGGCTGTGCAGGCGGCGCTGCAGGATGCTGTCGCCGGTCAGGGCAATCTTCATGGAGAAATCTCGATGGGGAACGAACCTGCCGACTCTAGGCCAGGCCCTGCGCTGCTCCGTACTGAATCCTCTGCATCCCCATAGCCTGCGGTTATCGGTGCCGGATCACCCGCGCATTTGGCTATGGGCATCACTTTTTTTCAGAGGTCGCGGGTGTGACTCGCTGCTTACCATGCATCCCGCCCGGCGCCAGGCAGTGCGGCGTCCGGAGGATGGCTTTCACATGAACAGCAGTTCAAGGCGCAGAGCACCATGAAAAGAACAACAGACACCATCGCCGGCATCCGGCCCCGTGCAGTGCCCTTGGCCGTCAGCCTGGCACTCGGCGCCGCAAGCGCCCAGGCCGCCACGTTCAACATTGGGGAAATCGAGGGTCGTTTCGATTCGACCCTGTCCATCGGCGCCAGTTGGGCCATGGCCAATCCAGACCGCGCCTTCATCGGCAGCCGCAACGGCGGCAGCGCTTCCACCCAGACCTCGGACGACGGCCGGCTGAATTTCAAGAAGGGCGAAACCTTCTCGAAGATCTTCAAGGGCATCCACGACCTGGAGCTCAAGTACGGCGACAGCGGCGTGTTCCTGCGCGGCAAGTACTGGTACGACTTCGAGCTCAAGGACGAACACCGCCCGCTGTACGATATCGACGATAGCCACACCGACAACGCTGCCAGGTCCTCGGGCGTGCAGTTGCTGGACGCCTTCGTCTACCACAACTACAGCATCGGCGACCTGCCCGGCACGGCCCGGGCCGGCCGCCAGGTGGTGAGCTGGGGCGAAAGCACGTTCATCCAGAACGGCATCAACAGCATCAACCCGGTGGACGTCTCGGCCCTGCGCCGCCCGGGCTCCGAGGTCAAGGAAGCGCTGATCCCGGTGAGCATGCTGTATTTCAACCAGGGCCTGACCGATGGCCTGTCGATCGAGGCCTTCTATCAGTTGAAGTGGGAGAAGAGCGTTGCCGACAACTGCGGCACTTTCTTCAGCAGCGATGTGGCGGCCAAGGGTTGCGATATCAACATGGCGATCAATGGCAGCGACTTCGATCGCGATATCGACGGTACGGGCGTGCTCGGCGGCTACGGCTACGTGCCGCGCCTGTCCGACAAGGATGCGCGCGATGGTGGTCAGTTCGGCGTGGCCCTGCGCTGGATGGTGCCGGAGCTGAACGACACCGAGTTCGGCTTCTATGCCATGAACTACCACAGCCGCACCCCGACCAGCACCTGGACGGTCGGGCGCGGTGCGCTGGTCGATCCGGTAGGCGGCCTGGCCGGGCGCGGCGGTGCCAGCACTGCGCGCTATTACCTGGAATACCCGGAAGACATCCGCCTTTACGGCCTGAGCTTCAGTACCACGCTGGGCGCCACGGCGGTGGCCGGGGAAATCAGCTACCGGCCGAACATGCCGATGTCGCTCAACGCCAGCGACGTATCGGCGGCCGCGACCCTCGGTGCAGCCGCCACCAGCCCGCTGGTCAACGCCGGCCTGCCGATCTTCGACAGCGGCTTCGCCAGTTCCGCCTATGGTTCGCAGATCAACGGCTACGTGCGCAAGCCGTTCACCCAGGCCCAGGTGACCTTCACCCGCACCATTGACCAGTTGACCTTCATCGGCGCCGACCGCCTGACCCTGGTCGGCGAGATCGGCTACAGCCATATCGCCGATCTTGGCCCCACCGATGGTTCCGACCTGCGTTTCGGCCGCAGCAGCGTCTACGGCAATGGCCAACTGGCCAATGCCGGCACGGCGCCGCTGCTCGGCGGGATCTCCGGCAATGCCCTGTGCACGCGCACGGCCAACCCGGTCAACCCCGACCAATGCACCAGCAAGGGCTTCTACACCGCCAACTCCTGGGGCTACCGCCTGCGCGCCGGTCTGGAATATGCCGACCTGATCGGTGGCGTGGTGCTGCGCCCGAACCTGTCCTTCGCCCATGACGTCGAGGGCTTCGGCCCGACCTTCAACGAAGGCGACAAGTCGGTCAGCGTCGGCCTCGATGCCGAGTACCTGACCCGCTACAACCTGAGCGTCAGTTACACCGACTACTTCGGCGGCGACTTCAACACCAATACCGACCGCGATTTCCTCGCCGTCAGCCTCGGCGTCAGCTTCTGACGCCCCCTGTTTCTGGAGCACAGCATGAATCGCAAAGCGTTGATCCGCAGCAGTTGCCTGGCCCTGGGCCTGCTGGCCAGCCAGGTGATGGCCGCAGTGTCCGAGCAGGATGCCGCGCGCCTGGGCAAGGACCTCACGCCCATCGGGGCCGAGAAGGCCGGCAACGCCGACGGCAACATCCCGGCCTGGAGCGGCGGCCTGCCCGCCAGCACCGGCGCGGTGGATGCCGGCGGTTTTGTCCCCGACCCCTATGCCAATGAAAAACCGCTGTTCGTTATCACCGCGCAGAATGCCGCGCAGTACCAGGCGCGCCTGACACCGGGCCAGTTGGCGATGCTCAAGCGCTTCCCCGACACCTACCGCATCCCGGTGTACACCACGCACCGCAGCGTCACCTTGCCGCCGAAAGTGTTCGAGGCGGTGCGCGCCAATGCCACCCGTACCACCCTGGCCGAGGGCGGCAACGGGTTGAAGGACTTCGACATGGCGATCCCGTTCCCGATCCCGCAGAACGGCCTGGAGGTGATCTGGAACCACATCACCCGCTACCGCGGCGTGTCGATCCTGCGCAATACCGCGCAGATGAACCCGCAGGATAACGGTGCCTACACCGTCAGCATGATGAAGGAACAGTTCGCCTTCCCCTTCGGCCTGACGGACTACGACCCGCAGAAGATGCAGAACATCCTGTTCTACTTCCGCCAGGAAGTGCTTTCGCCGCCGCGCCGGGCGGGCAGCGTGATGCTGGTCCTGGAGACCCTCGACCAGGTCGCCGAGCCGCGCATGGCCTGGATGTACAACGCCGGCCAGCGTCGCGTGCGGCGTGCCCCGCAGGTCGGCTACGACAGCCCCGGCGCCGAAGGCATGCGTACCTACGACGACTTCGACATGTTCAACGGCGCGCCGGACCGTTATGACTGGCAACTGGTGGGCAAGAAGGAAATCTACATTCCCTACAACAGCTACGCCCTCGACTCGCCGAAGCTCAAGTACGACGACATCATCCGCCCGGGCCACCTGAACCCCGACCACACCCGCTACGAGCTGCACCGGGTCTGGCATGTGGTTGCCACCCTCAAGCCCGGCAGCCGGCATATCTACAGCAAGCGCGACCTGTATATCGACGAGGACAGTTGGCAGATCGCCGAGGCGGACGCCTATGACGGCCGTGGCAACCTGTGGCGGGTTTCCGAAGGGCATGCGCGGTTCTTCTATGACCAGCAGTTCCCCTGGCTGACCGCCGAAACCCACTACGACGTGCTCAGCGGGCGCTACACGGTGTCGGGGCTGCGGAATGAGGAGAAGAAGGGCAGCTACGACTTTTCGCAGAACGCGTCGAGCAAGGACTTCACCCCGAACGCCCTGCGCGCTACAGGAATTCGCTAAGGCGACCGGTGATCGCGGCGGGGCTTGGCTTTGCGCCGCGAACGCTGTTGTATGGCGCCTTTTTCCGTTGTTGGTGAATGCCCATGAAGTTGCATCAACTGCGTGCCATCGTCGCCATTTGCGAAAGTGGCAGCATCCAGGAGGCCTCGCGCCTGCTGCATATTTCCCAGCCGGCCCTGTCCAAGAGCATCAAGGAACTGGAGTCGGAGCTCGGCGTGCCGCTGCTGGTGCGCTCAAACCGCGGCATTACTGCCACGTCCTATGGCGAGCACCTGGTGCGCCGCGCGCGCCTGGTGGTGGAGGAAGTGCGCCGTGCCCGGGACGAGATCGAGACCCTCAAGGGCACCATGGACGGCCAGGTGACCATCGGCGTGTCGCCGGTGACGCCCAGCCAGCAATTCGCTGCCTGCATCCTCAGCTACCGCAAGCGCTACCCGAAGGTGCAGTTGCAGATCCATGAGCTGCGTCCGGCCAAGCTCCTCGAAGGGCTGCGCGAGGGCCTGCTGGACCTGGCCCTGACGTCGCACCCGCCGTCGCGCAGTGTCGAGGGCTTCGAGTGGCACGAGCTGTATGCCCAGCCCACCACCCTGGCTGTACGCAAGGGGCATCCGTTATCGAAGGCCAGGTCGCTGGCCGAGCTGCTGGATCTGGAATGGCTGCTGCCCGATACCCTGGAAAGCTCGCTGGCCGGGCGCATGTTCGAGGAGTGCGGGGTGACCCCGCCGCAGCGCATCCTGGTGTGCGCTTCGGTGGTGCTTTACGCCGAGCTGGCGGCCACCACCGATGCCGTCAGTTCCTGGTCGCGGCGGGTGTTCGACCTGCCGGTGGTGTCGGGCAACCTCGACATGCTGTCGATCGCCGAACGGGTGCCGGGCACCGACATTTCCCTGGTGTGCCGCCCGCCGGAACTGATGACCCGGGAAACCCAGATGATGGTCGATGACATCCTCTACGCCTTCAAGCACCCGAGCACCCTGCGCTCGCCCCTCGATAACCAACCCTGATAAGCATGCCGATAGATGATTATCCGTCGCCCGGCGCCTGCGGCATCCTGCCCGCCTGACCCATGGAGGAACCCGTGCATGCTGTTCTCCCGACGTAACCTGGTGCTGGTCCTGCTGATGAGCGTGATGGTCATCAGCGTGCTGGACAAAAGCATCTTCGCCTTCGCCGGCGCGCAGATCATCGACGAACTGAAACTGACCCCGGCCGAGTTCGGCTTCATCGGCAGTGCGTTCTTCTTTCTCTATTCGGTGTCCGGCGTAGCCGTGGGCTTCCTGGCCAACCGCTTTCCCAGCCGCTGGATCCTCGTGGGCATGTCGCTGGTGTGGATGGTGTCGCAGTTGCTGGTCAGCGTCAGCAGCAGCTTCATGGCCCTGGTGATCAGCCGCCTGATGCTCGGTGCCGGCACCGGACCGGGTACGGCGGTGACCCAGCATGCCTGTTTCAAATGGTTCGGCCCGACCGAGCGGGTCATGCCGGCATCGCTGATCCAGGTGTCGATCATGCTCGGCGCGATCTTTGCGGCGGTCAGCCTGCCGTTCCTGATTGCCCAGGTCGGCTGGCGCCTGGCCTACGCCGGCCTGGCGGTGCTGGGGTTCGCCTGGATGCTGCTGTGGCTGGCGTTCGGGCGCGAAGGCAGCCATGCCGATACCGCTCGGCAGCCGGCAAGCGGGCCGCTTCCCGGTTATCGGCGGTTGCTGCTGAACCGCACCTTCCTCGGCATCACCCTGCTTGGCTTCGTCGGCTACCTGCCCAATGCACTGATCTACAGCTGGGTGCCGCTGTACCTGCAAAAGGGCCTGGGCATGGCGCCGATGCAGTCGGGCTACACGGTGATGTCGGTGACCCTCGCCGTGATCCTCTGCAACCTGCTGGTATCGGCCCTGTCCCAGCGCGCGCTGGCCCGGGGCGCCTCGGTGCAGCGGGCGATGGTGGCCTTGCCGCTGGCGTGTTGCCTCGGCGCCGGGCTGGCCTTCGTTGCCCTGACCCAGGCCCACGGCCATCTGCCCGCGACCCTGGCGCTGTATGCCACCGGGGCGGTGCTGATCAACGTGCTGCCGACCTTTGCCAACACCATCGTCGCCTTTATCGCCCCTGATGCCCGGCGCGGCTCGATGCTGTCGATCCATATCGGCGGCCTGACCAGCGCCGGCATGCTCGCGCCCTGGCTGGTGGGGCAGATGGTGGCGGGGCAGGGCGACGATATTGCCCGTGGCTTCGAGCTGTCCCTGGTGCTGATCGGCGTGGCGATTCTCGCGTCCACGGCGCTGGCGTTCTGGCTGGTGCGGCCGCAACGCACCCGCGAGCAGTTGCAGGCGAACGAGCTCCGGATCGAGGCCGCGTTGCAGCCGAACTGATCCCCAGCCTTTCCCGATTCCATTTCCCCGCTTGCGGGCCGGCCTTCACGGGCGGCCTGCGGGCCAGACTCATCCCGCGAAAAGCCCCAGGAGCCGCGATGACCTCCGCTGACTGTTTCTCCCAGACCTACGCCCAGGCACGCCAAACCTTCCTCCAGGCCTGTGCCGCCCTCGACCTGCCCGTGGAGTCCTATACCCATCCGCTGCCCGGAAGTGCCGGCGAGGAACTGGCGGTCGATGTGGCCCGCAGTGGCCCGGCCGATGCAGAACATGTACTGCTGATAACCAGCGGCTGCCACGGGGTCGAAGGCTTTTGCGGCTCCGCCGTGCAGATCGATCTGCTGCGAGACCGCGACTTCCTGCGCCTGGCCGGCGAGGCGCGCTGCGCCGTGGTCTTCGTGCATGCGGCCAATCCCTGGGGCTTTTCCTGGTTGCGCCGCTGGACCCACGAAAACGTCGACCTGAACCGCAACTTCCGCGATTTCAGCCTGCCCTGCGCGCCCAACCCGGACTACGCGGCGCTGCACCCGGTGATGATCCCCCGGCAGTGGCCGCCGTCGCTGGGCAACCGCCTGCGCCTGCTGTCGAAGCTGGCCAGGCGGGGGCGCAAGCATTTGCAGAAGGCCATTTCCGGCGGGCAATCCAGTCACCCGGACGGGCTGTTCTACACCGGCACCGCGCCTACCTGGAGCAACCGCACCCTGCGCGAAATCCTGCGCCGCCATGGTCGTGCCTGCGCGCACCTGGTGTGGCTGGATATCCACACCGGGCTGGGGCCCAAGGGCTATGGCGAGCGGATCTACTCCGGCCCGGGCGACTCGCCGATGCTGGCGCGGGCGCGGCGCTGGTGGGGCGATGCGGTGCGTTCGTCGCAGGACGGCCAGTCGGTTTCGGTGCCGCTGACCGGGCTGATGGTCTATAGCGCCCTGGAGGAATGCACGCCCTCCGAGTTCACCGGGCTGACCCTGGAATACGGCACCCTGCCCGGCGAGCAGGTACTCGACGCCCTGCGCGCCGAGCAATGGCTGCACAACAATCCCCAGGCCGGCGCGGCGCAGCGGCGCGAGATCAAGCAGCAACTGCGGGATGCCTTCTATGTCGATGAGCCGCAATGGAAAGAGGATGTACTGCGCCAGGGCCGCGAAGTGGCACGGCAGGCCCTGGCGGGGCTGGCTAGCTGACCACCCGGTTACGCCCGCTCTCCTTGGCCCGGTAAAGATTGTCATCGGCCTGCTTGAGCACTTCGGCGGCACTGTCGGCCTGCGGGCTGCGACAGGCAACGCCGATGGACAGGGTGATAAAGCCGACGCCAGGGACTTCGCTGGCTTCGACCTGGGCGCGGATACGCTCGGCGATGGTACCGGCCTCGGCGAGGCTGGTTTCCGGCAGCAACAGCACGAACTCCTCGCCGCCCGCGCGGCAGGCCAGGTCGCCGGAGCGCGAATGCCCGGCGATGATCGCGGCCACCTGCTTCAGGGCGATGTCGCCGGCGTCGTGACCATAGGTATCGTTGACTCGCTTGAAGAAATCGATATCCAGGGCCAGGGCCGCATAGGGCTGCCCGGACTGGTCCAGCAAGTCCAGTGCCGCATCCATGGCCCGGCGATTGGCCAGGCCGGTCATCGGGTCGCTCTGGGCCTCCTCGCTGAGCCGGCCGATCTTGCGGTGCAGTAGCTGCACGCTGGTGATCAGCGCCTGGCGAATGGCCGCCGGCTCCTTGTACCAGGCCTTGATCCGCCCCAGTTCGTCGATGGTCTGCGGCTGCGACAGATGGGTAGCGTTGTCTGCCAGCTGTTGCAGTGGCCGGGTGATCCAGCGCGCGCCGATCCACAACAGCAGCAGGCCGATGATGCTGGCCGGCAGCAGGTCGAGGAACATCGACTGCATCAGCTTGCCAAGGGTGGACAGTGCGATGGCCCGGGGCTGCTGGGCCACTACCGCCCAATCGGCGTTGGCGACCGGTGCGTAGCCCGCCAGCATCGGCACGCCCAGGTAGTTGTCCACGGCCATGCTGCCGCTCTCGCCGCGTAGCGCGGCATCCACCGTGGCGCTGCTCTTGAGCACTTCGCCGATGCGTTCGGTGGTGGGGTGATGGAGCAGCCGGCGGTGCTTGTCGGCGACGAAGGCGAAGGTGCCGTCGTGGTGGAAGTGCTGCGAAACCACCGTGCTCAGGGCGCTGTCCTTGCGGATGTACACGGCGCCGCCGACCACGCCGAGGAAGCTGCCGTCGGCGGCGAACACCGGGTGCGAGATGAACACCATGAGGTTGCCGGTAGCGGAGACGTAGGCGTGGCTGATCAGCGGCCGGTGCTGCTCCACTGCGCGGCGGATCTCCTCGGAGTCGAGGTTGCTGCCGGTGGCCAGTACGTTCTCGGGATGGGTATGCAATACCTTGCCACCGGCATCGGTGATGACCACGGTATTGAAGTCTTCGTCCTGGGCTTGCAGGCGGCGGGCTTCGGCGTGAAGCAGGCGTGGGTTGTCGAAGTCTTCGGCCAGTTGCAGGGCGCTGTAGCCAAGGTGCGCATGGGCCGACTTGAGGAAGGCGCCGATGCTGGAGGCAACCTTTGCCGCATAGGCATGGTTGGCTTCCAGGGTGGCGTGGATCAGCGCGTCACGTTGCACGCCGTAGGCCACTACCAGGCTGTTGGCGAGGGTGGCGAGGGCCGAGAAGATGGCGAAGGCCAGCATCAGGAAGCGCAGGTCGAGACGCCGGGTGGTGGGTTTGTTCATCGCGTGCGGGTTGTCCTGGGTGGGGGGCACGCGATTGAGGATAGGCTAAATCCTGTGTTGTTCTTCAGGGCCTCATCGCTGGCAAGCCAGCTCCCACAGGTACGGTGTATGCAGTACCTGTGGGAGCTGGCTTGTCGGACCGCCGCACCGCAGCGATGAGGCCACAACGGTCAGCCGTGGTTCTTGCCCAGCAGCGCGTGATACAGCTCGCTGTCGCCGAGGATGCCGACCACCTTGTTGTCATCCTGCAGCACCAGCTTGTTGCCGGTCTGGTAGCGAATCTGCAGGGCATCGCGCATGCCGATGTTGGCGTGCACCAGGGTCGGTTTGCGCCCCAGCGCTTCCACCGATTGCCCCGGCGCCCAGTTCTGCAGGTCGAGGCCGTTGGCGCCTTGGCGCGCGCCCTTGATCACGCCGTCGGCGAGGTCGAGCCAGGAATCGACGCCCGGGTCGATGCATACCGAGCCGTTGACCCGCTTGCACTGGTCGAGGCTGCGCATCAGGCTGCGGCCGCAGAGCACGTTGAGCGGGTTGGTGTGGGCGACGAAGGTGCGTACGTAATCGTCGGCCGGGTTGAGCACGATCTCTTCCGGCTTGCTGTACTGGATGATCTTGCCGTCTTTCATGATGGCGATGCGGCTGCCCAGTTTCAGCGCTTCGTCGAGGTCGTGGCTGACGAAGACGATGGTCTTGCTCAGTTTGGTCTGCAATTCCAGCAACTCGTCCTGCAGGCCCTGGCGGATCAGCGGGTCGAGGGCCGAGAAGGGTTCGTCCATCAGCAGGATGTCGGCGTCCATGGCCAGCGCACGGGCCAGGCCGACGCGCTGCTGCATGCCGCCGGACAGCTCGTCGGGCTTCTTGTTGCGCCACTGCGCCAGGCCCACCAGCTCCAGCTTCTCGTCTACCAGCTTGCGCCGCTCTTTCTCCGGGCGGCCCTGCATTTCCAGGCCGAAGCTGATGTTCTCGCGCACCGTCAGCCAGGGCATCAGGGCGAACTTCTGGAACACCATGGCGATGCGCTTGGTGCGCATCATCTTCAGTTCTGCCGGGGTGCAGTGGGCGATATCGATGTGCGAGCCTTCATGCTCGACGAACAGCTTGCCGCGGCTGACGGTGTTGAGGCCATTGATGCAGCGCAGCAGGCTCGACTTGCCCGAGCCGGACAGGCCCATCAGCACGCAGATCTCGCCCTTGTTGATATCCAGGTTGGCCTTTTCCACGCCGACCACCAGCCCGGTTTTCTTGAGGATCTGCTCCCGCGAAAGGCCCTGGTCAAGCAGGCTGAGAGCCTCGCGCGGTCGATTGGAGAAAATGACGTCTACGTCTTCGAAGCGAATGATGCTCATGCCTCACCCCTTACCTGTACATCGGGTTGTTTGCAGATACGGTCGAGCATGATTGCCAGCAGGACGATCGCCAGCCCGGCTTCGAAGCCCAGGGCGATATCGGCGGTGTTCAGTGCATTGACCACGGGTTTGCCCAGGCCGTCGGCACCCACCAGCGCGGCGATCACCACCATCGACAACGACAGCATGATGCACTGGGTGACACCGGCCGCGATGCTCGGCATCGCATGGGGCAGTTCGATACGGGACAGCAGTTGCCGGCGCGAGCAGCCGAAGGCCTTGCCGGCGTCGAGCAGTTCCTGGGGCACGTCGCAGATGCCCAGGTAGGTGAGGCGAATCGGCGCGGCGATGGCGAACACCACCGTGGAGATCAGCCCGGGGACCACGCCCAGCCCGAACAGGGTCAGGGTCGGGATCAGGTAAACGAAGGTGGGGACCGTCTGCATCAGGTCGAGGACCGGGCGCATGGCGGTGTAGAACATCGGCTTGTGCGCGGCGAGGATGCCCAGTGGCACGCCGATGGCCACGCAGACCAGGGTGGCGAACAGCACCTGGGCCAGGGTTTCCATGGTTTCCTGCCAGTACCCCAGGTTGAGGATCAGCAGGAAGGACGCGACGCAGAAGGCGGTGAGCGCCCACTTGCGCTGGATCAGGTGCGCGCCCACCGCGATCAGCCCGATCAGGACGAAGGGATTGAACCAGGTCAGGGCCCCGGTCACGCCGTGGATCATCCATTCCAGCGCCGCGGCAAAGGCATCGAAGTAATTGGCCCCGTGTTGGGTCAGCCATTCAACGAAGGCCGCGATGTGCTGGCCCAAGGGTATTTTTTGATCGATCAGCATGATAGCGAGCGTCCACCTGCAAGGATTCGAAAACTCCCCGCGCCGGTCATGGCCGTCGCGGGGACGTGCTTACTGCGTGAGTTTGGCCTTGGCGGCTTCCAGGCCGGGTTTGCCGTCCACGGTGGTAACACCGGCCAGCCAGGTGTCGAGCACCTGAGGATTTTTCTTCAGCCAGGCTTTCGCCGCGGCGTCGGCTTTCATCTTGTCGTCGAGCACGTTGCCCATCAGCGTGCTTTCCATGTCCAGGGTGAAGGACAGGTTCTTCAGCAACTGGCCGACGTTGGCGCATTCCTGCACGTAGCCCTTGCGGGTGTTGGTGAGGACGGTGGCCTTGCCGAAATCGGGGCCGAAGTAGTCGTCGCCACCGGTGAGGTACTTCATTTTGAAACGGGTATTCATCGGGTGCGGTTCCCAGCCGAGGAACACGATGTTGCCTTCACGTTTTTCCGCCCGGCTGACCTGGGCCAGCATGCCGGCCTCGCTCGACTCCACCACCTTGAAGCCGGCGTCCTTCAGGCCGAAGGCGTTCTTGTCGATCATGCTCTGGATGGTGCGGTTGCCGTCGTTGCCGGGCTCGATGCCGTAGATCTTGCCGTCCAGTTCCTTCTTGAATTTGGCGATATCGGCGAAGTCGTGCAGGCCCTTGTCATAGAGCGACTGCGGCACCGCGAGGGTGTACTTGGCGTTCTCCAGGTTGGCGCGGACGGTTTCCACGGTGCCGGCATCGCGGTACTGCTTGATGTCGTTTTCCATGGTCGGCATCCAGTTGCCGAGGAACACGTCCATGTTCTTGCCGTCGGCCAGCGACTTGTAGGTCACCGGGACGGAGATCATGGTGGTGCGGGTCTTGTAGCCGAGGGATTCGAGGACTGCACTGGTCACCGCGGTGGTGACGGTGATGTCGGTCCAGCCGACATCGGAAAAGTTGACCGTGTGACATTGTTCAGGCTCCACGGCCTGGGCCAGCGCCGGAATGCTCAGTAACGCGGCCAGTAACAGCGAGGGTGAACCTTTCATTTACGGACTCCTGAGTGTTTTTGTCGGATGTCCCATGGACCGCCATGCTTTATTGGTGCATCGGTCGGGCCGGCTGCCGGACGACAGCGGGACGAGTGCCGTGCAATCGAGTCGATAACGATCATCTACCAGCGAAAAACAAACGCCTACAGGGTGGGTCGTAACCAGTACAGGCAGGGTCGCTTCCAGTGCCGGTGAGGTCGTTTATGGATTATTCGGCCCGGCGAAACCCCCGTTCAGCCCGTGAGCGACGCGAAAAACGGCGCTTTTCGGCAGCCGCCGGGGGGCGGCGTTGCTGGACAAGAGTGGGTCGGTTGCAGACGACAGGGGCGCCGCCAAAAGCCGGATGATGCGCGAAATCGGCGGATTGCCGCCCCGTCAGCGTAGCAGTTGTGGCGCCCGTGTCCTGGGGGGCGCACACCTGCCCAACCAGGAGGTTCGTGGCCATGGCCATCAGTGTGTTCGACCTGTTCAAGATCGGCGTCGGCCCGTCCAGTTCCCATACCGTCGGGCCCATGCGCGCCGCCGCCCTGTTCGTCCAGGGCCTGCGTGAACGGGGCGAGCTGGAGCGGGTGCAGCGCATCGAAGTACGGCTCTATGGTTCGCTCTCCGCCACCGGCGTCGGCCACGGCAGCGACAACGCGGTAATCATGGGCCTGATGGGCGAATGGCCCGATTCGATCGACCCCTCGACCATCGGCCAGCGCATCGCCGAACTGCGCGAAACAGACACCTTGCAGCTCGATAGCCGGTACCCGGTCGAATTCGTCTGGAGCCGCGACATGCGCCTGCTGGACGAGAACCTGCCCTACCATCCCAATGCCATGACCCTGGTTGCCGAGCACGCCGAAGGCGAGTTGCACAGCGACACCTACTACTCGGTCGGCGGCGGCTTCGTGGTCGATGCGGCGCAGGCGGCGAGCGGCGTACTGGACAGCGACAACACCGTGCTGCCCTACGATTTCAACAGCGCGGCGGAACTGCTCGAGCGCTGCAAGCAAAACGACATGCGCGTGTCGCAATTAATGATGGAAAACGAAAAGGTCTGGCGCAGCGAAGCGGAAATCCGCGCCGGCCTGATGAAGCTCTGGCGCGCCATGCAGGACTGCGTCGAGAACGGCCTGAAATATGAGGGCACGCTGCCCGGCGGGCTCAATGTGAAGCGCCGCGCCGCCAAGCTGCACCGCAGCCTGCTGGAGCTGGGCAAGCCCAATGTGATCGGCTCGACCCTGAGCGCCATGGAGTGGGTCAACCTCTATGCCCTGGCGGTCAACGAAGAGAATGCCGCCGGCGGGCGCATGGTCACCGCACCCACCAATGGCGCGGCCGGGATCATTCCGGCGGTGCTGCACTACTACATGCGCTTCAGCGACAAGGTCAGTGAAGCCTGCGTGGTCGACTTCTTCCTCGGGGCGGCGGCGGTGGGCATCCTGTGCAAGAAGAATGCGTCCATCTCCGGTGCCGAAGTAGGCTGCCAGGGCGAAGTCGGCTCGGCCTGCGCCATGGCCGCGGCAGGGCTGGCCGAGGTGCTCGGGGCGACGCCGGAGCAGTTGGAAAACGCTGCGGAAATCGGCCTGGAGCACAACCTCGGGCTGACCTGCGACCCGGTCGGCGGGCTGGTCCAGGTGCCGTGCATCGAGCGCAACGCGATCGCTGCGGTCAAGGCGATCAATGCGGCGCAGATGGCCCTGCGCGGCGACGGCGATCACTTCATCTCGCTGGACCGGGTGATCCGCACCATGCGCGACACCGGCGCCGACATGCACGACAAGTACAAGGAAACCTCCCGCGGCGGCCTGGCGGTCAGCGCCATCGAGTGCTGATTCTGCTGCGCACTTTTCGCACATCCCTTCGAGCCCACGCCGCTTTTTGGCGCGTGGGCTCAGACGCTTCTCATACCGCCTGTCACCATTTCCCACACTACTTGCGGTGACACTACCGGGTGTCGTTTCTGGGCATCCCGTATCAGGGTGCTACCGAACTGCTCACGAAACATTCCGACATGCTTTGGCCCGCGCCTTTCCGCGCAGATTTCATATTGATACAAAGCGCTTTTTAGACAGGTCGCGAGGTCGCTTTCAGGATTTATTGAATAGCCATTCAATTTCAGGCACGGCATTTGCGAGAGCAAAGCCATGCCCTGCAATCGAGTCGACAGGGTGCATAACAACAATGAGCCCACGCCTGGGGCGCAACCTGCTTTGTGTGAGGAGAGATCGCGATGACGTCTTACAATGCCGGGACCCAATCCCAGACCCGCGCACCCCAATCCATCGGCTTCCTGCTGCTGGACAACTTCACCCTTATCTCCCTCGCCTCCGCCGTGGAGCCGCTGCGCATGGCCAACCAGCTGTCCGGCCGCGAGCTGTACCGCTGGCACACCCTGAGCGTGGACGGCGGCCAGGTCTGGGCCAGCGACGGCCTGCAGATCACCCCGGACGCAGCCATGCACAAGGCACCACCGATGGATACCGTGATCGTCTGCGGCGGCATCGGCATCCAGCGCACCGTGACCCGTGAACATGTGACCTGGCTGCAGGGCCAGGCCCGTCAGTCGCGGCGTCTTGGCGCGGTGTGCACCGGTAGCTGGGCACTGGCCTGTGCCGGGCTGCTCGATGGTTTCGATTGCAGCGTCCACTGGGAATGTCTGGCGGCGATGCAGGAAGCTTTCCCGCGGGTGAGCATGAGCACCCGCCTGTTCACCCTCGACCGCAACCGTTTCACCAGTTCTGGCGGCACCGCGCCGCTGGACATGATGCTGCACCTGATCAGCCGCGACCACGGTCGCGAGCTGTCGGCGGCGATCTCGGAAATGTTCGTCTACGAGCGCATCCGCAACGAGCAGGATCACCAGCGCGTGCCGCTCAAGCACATGCTCGGTACCAACCAGCCGAAGCTGCAGGAAATCGTCGCGCTGATGGAAGCCAACCTGGAAGAGCCGATCGACCTGGACGAACTGGCGGTCTACGTGTCGGTTTCGCGCCGGCAGCTCGAACGGTTGTTCCAGAAGTACCTGCACTGCTCGCCGTCGCGCTACTACCTGAAGCTGCGCCTGATCCGTGCGCGGCAACTGCTCAAGCAGACGCCGATGTCGATCATCGAAGTGGCCTCGGTGTGTGGCTTCGTTTCGACCCCGCACTTCTCCAAGTGCTACCGCGAGTACTTCGGCATTCCGCCGCGGGATGAGCGTGTCGGCTCGAATACCGCGCAGCAGGTGGCGATGATGCCGATTCCGCAGGCGCTGGTGCTGTCGCCGATGGCAGGGCCGATGGCGGCATTGAGCCAGGCGCGCAACGAATCGACGTTTGCCAGTGTGAGGTTGTGATCACAGCCTTGTTGTGAATTCGAGGGCCTCATCGCTGGCAAGCCAGCTCCCACAGGTTGTGGGAGCTGGCTTGCCAGCGATGAGGCCCTCGAAGTTACTGATGAGTGGCCTTGAACTCCGCCAGCGCCGGCAACAACTGCTTTTCGATCGCCTGGCGCACTGCCGGCAGGATGGTCGCGCTGCCGGTGTACATCTGCTCCACCATGCCCTTCAACGCCTTGGCCTGCGGTGCGCTCAAGCCGCGTACCGCATGCTCGCAGGCCTGCTCCGCGCTGACTCCGGACGGCGTCTCGAAGCCCAGGGCGCGCAGGTGGCCTACCAGGTCTTCCTGATCAATCAAATCCGCATGCATCATGGCTGTTGTCCTTGTGGCATTTAGAAGTCGTGGTCCGATTCTGGAAGCGCCCGGCATAGCGGGCAAGGACAGATTGTCGCGATGGCCGCTTTACCTATGAACAGGTCGTTTTCGGCAAAATCGGCGGTAACGGGAGTGTGCACACTGGAGTCATGCACAGGTCGAGGGCGGTTTGGTCACCACCCTTCTGGCACGGTAGGTTGCTCGCTCTTTGCCCCGGCTGCGTCACGGCTTGCCGGGGCAGTTTTTTGTCCATCGAATAAGCGACGCGGACCCTGTGGGAGCTGGCTTGCCAGCGATGAGGCCCGCAAAAAGCAACTATTTCGGCAGGCCGATCACCCGCCCGACAAACGCCGGCACCGGCAAATCCTCCTGTTCCACCACGATCCCCTGCAACCGCGCCAGCACCGCCGCCTCGAACGGCGCCGACTTCGGCCCCGCCAGGTCCACATGCAGCAGCATCTGCTCGCTTGCCGCCAGCGCCTCGGCAAACCCTTCCCGGTGCAGGCTGTGATACAGGTGCACGCGCTTGCGGTCATGGCCGATCACCTGGGTCTGCACCGTCACCTCCGTGCCCAGCTTGACCTCGTGCAGGTAATTCAGATGACACTCCAGGGTAAACAGCGAATGCCCGGTGGCCTCGCGGTTGTCGCCGTCCAGTCCGATGCATTCCATGAACGCATCGGTGGCATAGCTGAAGATCAGCAGGTAGAAGGCATCGCGCAGATGCCCGTTGTAATCGACCCAGTCCGGCAGCACGGGGGTCCGGTAGGTGGTCAGCGCAGGCATCGCGGTTCTCCGTTCAATCGCTGAAGTTCAGGCCGTGGCGGGCCTTGGTGGTTTTTACCGCGTCCAGCACCGCCAGCAGGCAGTCATCACGATAGCGCTCCAGCGAGGCAATGCTGCGTTCGCCACGTTGTTCGCTGGTACCGTCGACCACCGCGTCGATCAGTTCCTCGGTCAGCTCCGGTGCCGGCAGGTAGGTCCAGGGCAATTGCAGGGCCGGGCCGAACTGGGCCATGAAGTGGCGCATGCCGGCATCGCCACCGGCCAGGGTGTAGGTCAGGAAAGTGCCCATGAACGACCAGCGCAGGCCGGCGCCGAAGCGGATCGCATCGTCGATCTCGCCGGTGGTCGCCACGCCGTCGTTGACCAGGTGCAGCGCCTCGCGCCACAGCGCTTCGAGCAGGCGGTCGGCAATGAAACCGGGAACTTCCTTGCGCACATGCAGTGGCTGCATGCCCAGCGACGCATAGACCTGCCTGGCTGCTTCGATGGCCTGGGGTGAGGTGTTGCGGCCGCCGACGATCTCCACCAGCGGCAGCAGGTACACCGGGTTGAACGGGTGGCCGACAATGCAGCGCTCGGGGTGTGTCGATGACTCGTAGAACTCGCTCGGCAGCAGGCCCGAGGTGCTCGACCCGATCAGTGCATTCGGCTTGGCCGCTGCGCTGATCCTGCCATGCAGATCGAGCTTGAGGTCCAGCCTTTCCGGCGCGCTTTCCTGGATGAAATCGGCATCGCGCACGCATTCCTCGATGGTTGCGACGAAGCGCAGGCGCGACTGCGAGGCGCCGGGCTTGAGGCCCTGTTTCTCCAGGGCCGGCCAGGCATTGGCGATGCGCTTGCGCAGGGCTTGCTCGGCGCCGGGCGCCGGGTCCCAGGCCACTACGTCGAGGCCGTTGGCCAAGGCACGGGCGACCCAGCCGCTGCCGATCACACCGCTGCCCAGGGCGGCGAAGGTCTTGATATCGGTAATGAAACTCATGGTGGACTCCTGGAAAAGATCAGCGACGGGTCAGGTTCATTTTGGCGCGGCCTTCGGCAGGGCTCAGGACCCGGGCGCCGAGGCGATGGAGGATTTCGGCGGCGCGTTCCACCAACTGGCCGTTGCTCGCCAGTACGCCTTTTTCCAGCCACAGGTTGTCTTCCAGGCCGACCCGCACGTTGCCGCCCAGCAGCACCGCCTGGGCCGCCATCGGCATCTGCATGCGGCCAATGCCGAAGCCGGCCCAGGTCACGTTCGGCGGCAGGTTGTCGACCATGGCCTTCATGGTCGCGGTATCCGCCGGAGCGCCCCACGGGATGCCCAGGCACAGTTGGAACAGCGGATCTTCGAGCAGGCCTTCCTTGATCATCTGCTTGGCGAACCACAGGTGGCCGGTGTCGAAGATTTCCAGCTCGGCCTTCACGCCCAGCTCGGTGATGCGCTTGGCGCCGGCACGCAGTTGGGTCGGGGTGGAAACATAGATGCTGTTGCCGTCGCCGAAGTTGAGGGTGCCGCAGTCCAGCGTGCAGATTTCCGGCAGCAGTTCCTCGACATGGGCCAGGCGCTCCAGGGGACCGACCAGGTCGGTGCCGGCACCGAACTCCATGGGCATCTCGCCAGGGCCGATTTCCAGGTCGCCGCCCATGCCGGCGGTGAGGTTGACGATGATATCGGTGTCGGACTCGCGGATGCGCTCCATCACTTCGCGGTACAGGCTGACATCGCGGCTGAAACGACCGGTCTGCGGATCGCGGACATGGCAGTGGACCACGGTGGCGCCGGCCTTGGCCGCTTCCACGGCGGCAGCGGCGATCTGTTTGGGCGTGACCGGGACGAAGTGGCTCTTGCTGGCGGTGTCGCCGGCGCCGGTGAGGGCGCAGGTGATGATGACGTCGTGGTTCATTGCGGTTTCCTTCAGGCGTGTCGGGGCTTCGCGGGACGGTTTGTTCGCGGGTTCTTTGGTTGTCTGGGATGGCCTCATCGCTGGCAAGCCAGCTCCCACAGGTCCGGTGCACACAGTCCCCTGTGGGAGCTGGCTTGCCAGCGATAGCGGTGGATCAGTTGGCGGTAAGCTTGAGGTTGTCCGCAGCCGGCTTGCCATCGAGGGTGGTTACACCCTCGAGCCAGCGCGCCTTGTCCTCGGGGTGATCCTTGAGCCACTGGCGCGCCGATTCCAGCGCGTCCTTGTGGTCCAGCAGCGGCTGCATCATGCGGCTCTCGTCCTCGGTGCTGAAGGTCAGGTTGGTCAGCAGCCGGCTCACGTTCGGACAACGGCTGGCGTAGTCCGGCGCGGTCACCGTCCACACCGTGGCGCGACCTTCGTCCGGGCCGAGGGCGCCTTCGCTGCCGCTGAGGTATTCCATATCGATATTCACGTTCATCGGATGCGGTGCCCAACCGAAGAACACCACCGCTTCCTTGCGCCGCACGGCGCGATCGACGGCGGCGAGCATGCCGGCCTCGCTGGACTCCACCAACTGGAACTTGCCCAGGCCGAACTGGTTCTTGGCGATCATCGCCTTGATCTGGGTATTGGCCCCGGAGCCCGGTTCGATGCCATAGATCTTGCCGCCCAGTTCCTTCTCGAATTTGTGGATGTCGGCGAAGGTCTTCAGGCCCTTGTCGGCCAGGTACTTCGGCACGGCGAGGGTGGCCCGGGCGTCGTTCAGGCTGGGTGCGTCGAGCACCTTGACCTGGCCGGCGTCGACGAAGGGCGTGATGGTCTGGGTCATGATCGGGTTCCAGTAGCCGAGGAACATGTCCAGGCGCTGGTCGCGGATACCGGCGAAGATGATTTGCTGCGAGGCGCTGGTCTGCTTGGTCTGGTAGCCGAGGCCGTCGAGCAGTACCTGGGTCATGGCGCTGGTGGCCATCACGTCGGTCCAGTTGACGACGCCCAGGCGCACGTTCTTGCAGGCGGCCGGGTCGGCGGCCATTACGTTGGTGCTGAGGACTGCGGTACCGACAAGCATCAAGAGCGAACGACTGATCGATTGCATGGTGGCTCCTCCAACGGCAGTTCTAATTGTTATGAGGGGGGCGGCTTCTGCGAGCCGTGGTGCTCAAGTTACGTGGGGATGGCCCGGGTCAATCGCACTCTGGCGACCAGCTCTTGCACAGTGGCGACCTGCGGAGTATTAACCCTGATTCCCCGTTCAGCGAGACGGCGCCATGCCCCAGGAATTCCACTTTCTGCTGTTACCCGGTTTCTCTGCCCTGGGCTTCATTTCGGCGCTGGAACCGCTGCGCGTGGCCAACCGCTTTCGCCCCGGGCTGTACCGCTGGCGGGTGCTGAGCCTGGACGGCGGCGCGGTGGAGGCGAGCAATGGCATGTCGGTCAACGCCGACGGCCCGCTGGAGCCGCTGGGCAAGGGCGCGACCTTGCTGGTGGTGGCAGGGTTCGAGCCGCTGCACAGCTACAGCCCGGCCCTGGCCCACTGGCTGCGCAAGCTGGATCACGAAGGGGTGGTGCTGGGCGGGATCGATACCGGCACGCTGCTGCTGGCCGAAGCGGGACTGCTCGACGGCCACCGGGTGACCCTGCACTGGGAGGCGCTGGAGGCGTTCAAGGAGCGCTATCCGCGGCTGGACGCAACCCAGGAACTCTTCGAAGTGGACCGCCGCCGCATCACCTCGGCGGGCGGTACGGCGTCCATCGACCTGATGCTCGACCTGATCGGCCAGGCCCACGGCGCCGAGCTGGCGATCCAGGTTTCCGAGCAATTCGTGCTCGGCCGAATCCGCCCGCGCCAGGACCACCAGCGCATGCAGATCGCTTCGCGCTACGGCATCAGCAACGGCAAGCTGGTGCAGGTGATCGGCGCCATGGAGCGTAATACGGAAACGCCGCTGAACACCCTCGATCTGGCCGAATCGGTGCAGGTCAGCCGCCGTCAGCTGGAGCGTCTGTTCCGCCTCTACCTCAACGACACGCCCAGCGGCTTCTACCTGCGCCTGCGCCTGGACAAGGCGCGGCAACTGCTGCGCCAGACCGAGATGAGCGTGCTGGAGGTGAGCATCGCCTGCGGCTTCGACTCACCTTCGTATTTCACCCGCAGTTACCGGGCGCGGTTCCAGCGGTGTCCGCGGGAGGATCGGCGGGCGGTCAGTGGTGGTTGAACGACCTTATACCCCCTCCTGCAACAGTGTCCGGGGCAAGGCAAAGCCCTTGAACAGCGGCTGGGTGAACGGGTTGTTGGCTTTCTCGGTACTGATGCGGTAGCGCATGCCGCCGTCCGGCGCGGCGAAGCTGAGGTCCACGCTGGTGCTGGTGGTGCCGTTGAGCCGCGCCTGGCTCAGCAGCCGATAGAGCGACCAGGGCCCGCGATGGACCATGCCGCTGCTGCTGCCGCCGGCGTTGACCAGGGTGATGCGGCTTTCGTTGTTCGGCGCCAGGGTATTGGGCCAGATCAGCGCCGTGCTGGTGGTCGGGCCATGGTTGTAGGTGACCAGTTGTCCTTCGACGCTGAACGAACTGCTGCGTTTGTTCGGTGCCAGGCCCAGCGGCTCGATGTAGAACTGCACCCCGAGCAGCCCGCGACTATTGAAGAAGGCGTCGCGGATGCGCTCGGCCGACTGCAGTCGTTCCTGCACCTCCGCCCGCACCAGGTAGCCGCCGAGACGCTCGGAGTAGAGCGCTTCGAGGTTATCTTCGAGGAACAGGTCAAGGTATTGCTCGCGGAACTGCTGCAAGCGGCCCTGTGGACCGAAGAATGCCGTGAAATCTTCCAGCGAGGCTTCCTCCCGACTCGATGGGTTGAACGGGTAGCGATTGGCCAGGCGCTCACGATAGAAACGGTGGACGTCGCTGTCCCAGCGCCGTTCCAACTCGCGCAGCGCCTCCACCAGGATGATCCGCGAGGATTCGGCGGCCAGCTTGGCGACCTGGCGATTGATCGGCTCGGGCAATCCGGCGGCGATCCTCTGCAGGTTGGCGATGGGGTCGGGGCCCTTCAGCGAGAAGCGCTCCACCACCATGGCCAGTGCGGTCTTGCCGCGTTCAGGGCTGTCGTGCAGGACGCGCACCTTGTCCTGCACACCGCCAATGGCCAGCATCGTTTCATCCAGATAGGGTGCCCGTTCCCCCCTGGTCTCCAGCAACTGGTTCAGCGGCGCGAAGGCGCGGGCGACGTCCATGATCAGTGGCGTCTGCACGGCATCGTCGCTGTGCCCGGCCAGTTTGTCGGCCACTGGGGTCGAGCTGGCGTCGGCTATGCTCGTGACGCCGAAGTCACTGTTGTCCCGTACCGTTTCGAGCAGACGCCGCAAAGGCGCGGCGGGGCCGGTGATGCTGTCCAGTATGCCGACGGCATCGGCGATATCCTGGAAGTCCCGCACCTCGAGCCGGGCAAGGTTGCGTTGCCAGGTTTCCACGTAGGCGCGACTGTAGATTGCCCGGATGCGCTCGCTGAGGATGGCTTTGTCAGCCTCCGAGTAATCGACTCCGCTGCGCTCGCCCACTGCCCATTGGTCGATCATCGCCAGTTCGGTGAGGGCCTCGCTGCGCCTGGCGAAGTAGCTGCGGTAGCCGTTGGCGGTCAGCAGGGCATCGATGCGGCCGCTGGCTTCGGCGTCGGTCTGGTAAACGATGTCGTAGGCCGGGCCGATTTCATTGCGTATGTCCAACGGTGAACGCTGGGACTCTCCGGCCTCCTGGCGCATGGTCATGTATACCCGTTCCGGGAGGGGGATTTGCCGCAGGTGGCGCTGCACCGTGGCAACGCGCTCCTGGTACTGCGGCAACTGGGTGTCGACGTACTTCATGGCGTAGTCCAGATGACGCATCAAGGCGCGTTGGGTGCTGTCGTCGCCAGGGAAGGCTCGTTGCCAGTAGGCGGCCATCCAGTTTTCCACCACCGGGGCGCGGCGATTGGGGCGGTCTTCGATCATTCGATAGACCCGCAGTGCCGCCAGTTGGGCGTCACCGTCCAGGTCGGAGCCGTCCAGCGATTCCATCACGCCGCTGGCCAGGGCGGGCAGGAAGCGTTGCGATAGCAAGGCCAGGTAGGCTTCATCGACCTTGGGGCCGATTGCCCGGCCTTGATACAGGCCCATGTTGGCCAGTACCGGCCAGGCATTGCGGTAGTTGCCATAGACGGCGACGGCGTTGCTGATCTGGTCCAGCGGCAGCAGCAGATTGCCACCGCTGGGGTCCAGCGTGCCGTCGATCGCGCTGGCGCTGAAGGCACGGCTGCGTTCCATGACGCTCGCTGCCTTGTCGCGGTTGATGCTGTAATAGTGGTACCAGCCGCCGATGATCAGCAGGCTGCCCAGCGATGCCACGCCGAAGTGCACGGCCAGGGCGTGTCGCTTCTGCCGCAAGACCCGAGGATTGTCGCCGGCCAGGCCGGCTTCGGGGTAGATGACGTGCTGGAACAGGCGCTGGGCGAAGTAGACCATTGCCCGCCCGCTGGGATGCATCTTGTTGGCCGGCTCGGCCAGGCCATAACTTTGTGCCGCCGAGGATACGAAGGCGTTGTTGAGAACCCCCTGCTGGAACACCGAGGAAAAGAACACGCCCCGTGGCAGCGACGGCGTGACGAAGCGGTCGCTGCCCATCACGTCCGCGAGAAAGTCCAGCAGCACCGGACGCAGGCCGGACAGCTGCCGCACCAGCGAGTACAGGGATTCCCGCTGCGCGACGTCACCGACCTGGGCCATGGCATCGAAGACCTGCTCGTTGAGGCGATCGAGGAAAGCGTCGTAGCGCGCCCCCAGTTCGTCGAGCCAGGCGTCGTAGTCGCGTACCGAGTCGAGGGTGAAGGTAAAACCGAAGATGTCCTCGCGCACCGAATTGGGCAGTCGGGCGAACAGCGGCTCGAAGCCCTCGAGCAAATCGAACTTGCTGAGCACGACGTAGAGCGGCGGGCGCGTACCCAGTTCGCGGCTGAGTTCGATCAAGCGGGCACGCAGCAGTGCGGCCAGGGCCTTGCGGTCACTGGGTTTCTGGTTCAGCAGGGTCACCAGGCTGACCATCAGGACCACGCCGTTCAGCGGCCGACGGCTGCGATTGCGGCCCAGCCAGGTGACGAAGCTGTTCCACAGGCGCGCAGGGAGATCTTCCGGCAAGCCCGCGATGCTGCGGCGCTGGCTGATGATCTCGCCTGGAGGGTCTATGAGTACCGCCTGCTCGCCGATGCACCAGTCGATCGGGTAGAGCCTGTCGGGGTCATCGTGCTGGCGCCAGGCACTGGCCTTGATTTCTCCGCTCAGCGAGAAGCTCTGGCTGGAGCGGTTGACGAAGCTGGTCTTGCCCGAGTTTTCCTGCCCCAGCACCAGGTACCAGGGCATCTGGTACAAGGCGTTGCGGCCGTTGAGATTGGCCTGGAGCAGTGCCAGATTGCGGTCAAGGTCGCGTTCCTGGGCCTCGATGAAGCGCAGGCAGGGGTCGTCTTGCACCTCCCGGGCGTGTTCGCGTTCTGCCTCCAGTAGCCGGGTGCGTCGACGCAAGTGAAGCGCCCAGCCCAACAAGGGCAGGACCAGCAGCATGATCGTGAGCAGGACGCGTGCGGCCAGGCTGGCGAGCGGCCGGCGATCAGCGAGGACCCAGTGGGGGCCGAGCCACCAGATGGCAACCACCGCCAGGATCAGCACGCTCGGCAGCATGTAAGGCATGCCGGGCTTGAGCCAGCGCAGGACGGGCCGGCCATATCGTTGCAGGTTGGTCCAGATGTTCTCCATGGCGATGCTCCTGTTCAATGCTTCTGTTCTTCGCCAGCCGGTGTGTGGCGTACCAGCAGCTCGTGGAGTTGCGGTTCCCAGGCGCGGATGCTGGTGCTGTCCATGACGCTGCGGGCCCGGGCGTACAGACCCTCTGCGAGCCAGTTCAGCCCGCGGGAGGCGAGCAGTTGGGCCGCGATGGTCATGAGGTGGCAGGCATGGCGTGGTTCGGACTTTTGCTGCTGGAGCGATTCCAGGCTGCGCAGCATCGATTCCACTCCTGCGCTGTCGAGCAGCGTGGCCAGTTCGTCGCGCAGCGCCGGATACTCCGGATCTGAGCCGGCTCCGGCGTTCTCCGCGGAACCGCTCAGCCAGGCCTGGGTGTCGTCATCGATTAGCGCGCGACCATCGGCGAATGCCAGCGAGGTCAAGGCGGGGAGGCGGGTTACCAGGCGCTCGCAGGTCTGGCGTATGGCTTCGGCGACCCTTGGCATGTCGAGCTTGCGCGCCACGCTGGCCGAGAGGAAGCTGCCACGCAGCCAGTACGGGGATGCAGCCACACTGCGTTCGATCCGCTGCAGCAGCGGCGGATCGATACTGTTGTTCGCCAGGGCTTTTTCGTAGATGTCCGTGATCTCCAGGGGCGTGGCCATCAACGCAGTGCGGTTATCGTTGTGGGCGTACGGCGCCTGGGTCAGGTGTGCCCACAGGGCGAAGCGACGCAGCAGGTAGCCGGTGGGGTCATAGGCGTCCTTGAGATTGATGGTCTCGGCAGCCGAGAGCAGCGAACGGCGATACTCCCTTTCATTTTCCGGGCTGGCCAAGACAGGCGCGAAGAACGCATCGGCCAGCGGCTCGAGGCTTGCCGGCTGCGGCTGTTCTGCCTGCTCGGGTGCGCGGGTGGACTCGGCGTAACGTCGCAGCGTGCTTTCCAGCCGGCTCAATTGCGGAACATCCAGCCCCGACAGGGGCGCACTGGCCTGGAGGCTGTCGAGGGCATGCTGGGCGGATTTGTGGAATTCCTCGTCATAGCCCTTGCGGTCGAGATGGGGCAGGGCGTCGCCCAGTCGTTCCAGATACTGCCCGACCAGCCGGCGTTTGCCGGCATACCCCGTGGGACCAGGCTTGGGGTGCCCGGCCTCCCAGTATTTCTCGACCATTGCGGCCAGTACGCTGGTGGCTTCGGCCCAGCCGCGCCAACTGTTCGTTCGCAGGTGTGCCGTGATCAGGTGGCCTGCGATACGGAAGTGCTTGCAGTGGTCGGTCAGGTATCGACGGGCACCCTGGTCGACGAATTCCCAGTCGATGGTCCGTTCCTGCAGGCCGCCAAGCTTGACCATTTCCTGGTCGATATCCTGGAACAGCGGGTTCTCTGCATCGAACGTCCCTGCGGGCTGGCGCTCATCCAGTGCGGCCAGCAATGCCTTCAGGTCCAGTGGTGGAAGTTGCTTCACCAGTGACAGGCCTCCCGTTGCCAGGACATCTGTTCGGCCAGCGCCCTGGCATCGAACCTGATGTCATGCAGCGAAGCATGGTTGCTCTCGACCTGCAGCCACTCGCCTGGACGGGTCAACTGGCGCAACTGCTCGATGGCCACCAAGCCACGGCCGGCGTCGACCACCGTGCCGTCGTCCAGCACTTGCCAGGTGCGGGTTGGCGTCAGTGGTCGGCCGTCCAGCATGAGGCGGATACCGATGTGATTCACCGGCAAGGGTTCGACACTCAGCAACTGCAGGCGGGAGATGTTCGACAGGCAACTGATCGCCAGCCAGGTGCCGGGTTGGTCGCCCGCCAGCGAGGGTGCGGAGATCACCACTTTGTCCTGTCCTGGCAGCACATCCGGGCTGCGGGTGATCCTCGATAGGGTCTCCTCGGCGAGCCGGCCAGCCTCGTTGGCATCGACCAGCAGCCTGATGCCGGGCACCTTGGGCGTGGCTTCGGTCGCGACAGGGGCCTCAGGCACAGGCATTGGCGGTGTCCCGGCCGCCGCATCGAAGCAGGCAAGACGCTCCAGGGCGGAAACGATGCGTATGCATTCAGAGGGCGCGGCCGTGGCGCGCGCTCCACTATCGCAACCTGCAAGAAGTATTGCTGTCAGCAAGGCAAGGCGTATCAGTGTCATGCAGTGGCGTCCTCCCGGCTCAGGCCAATGTTGCCGTGAAGGCGCCGTTGTTCCAGTGCAGTTCCGCACGCTGGAACCTGATGCCGCGAGACAGTCGTTGCAGGACCGACAGCGAAAGCGGCGGGAGCAGTTCGCCATCGATGATGGCATCAAGCATGCGGGCTCCGTTGCGATGTCGCGCGCAACGTGCCCGCAGTTCGTTGCGTGCGGTACAGGTGATGGTCAGCGTGGCCTGGTGACGTTGATCAAGTTGCTCCTGTAACCGCAGCAAACGGCTTTCGATGATGTCGTCGAGCACATCGTCGTCCAGATAGCGGTAGGGAACGATCTGCATCCGCGCCAGCAGTGCCGGTTTGAAAAAGGCGGCGAGCCGCTGGCGCAGGATTTCGCCGTCGAGGTCATGCAGCGGGTCATCGTCCTGGTCGAAGCCGAGGTTGGAGGTGAGCAGGAACAGGATGTTGCGGCAGTCGATGCGCCGGCCTTCGCCGTCGTTCAGCTCGCCCCTGTCGAACGCCTGGTAGAACAGGTCCAGCACCTCCGGGTGGGCTTTCTCCACTTCATCGAGCAGGACCACCGACCAGGGCTGCCTGCGGATGGCTTCGGTGAGCACACCGCCTTCGCCATAGCCGACATAGCCGGGCGGAGCACCTAGCAGGCGGGAGACGGTGAACTTCTCCTGATACTCGGACATGTTGATGGTGGTCAGGAACTGCTCCCCGCCAAAGAGCGAGTTCGCCACTGCCAAGGCCGTCTCCGTCTTGCCCACGCCACTGGGCCCGACCAGCAGGAAGGCGCCCATGGGCGTGCCCGGTCGGCGCAGATCGGCCATCGCGGTGAGCAGGTGCCGGTAGAGAATATCCAGGGCAGGGGCCTGGCCCTTGACGCGCTCGCGCAGGTTGACCGGCAGGTTCTCCAGGCGCGTCATCTGATCGCTGCCAAGGGTCGTGGCGGGGATACCGGTCCAGTCGGCAATCACCCCGGCGATCTGTTCGGTGCCGACATCGGCGTGTACCAGGGCTTCCGGACGCTGCAGTTCGCTCAACTGTTCGACCTTCCGGGGCAGTGCCCCGGATAGTTCTTCGTCCTCGCTGCCAGCCCTCAGGACGAGGATTTCGTCTACCAGTGCCTTCTGTTGTGTCCACGCCTGCTGTAATTGCTCGGCGTCCAGCTTGATGCCCTCACGCGCTTGGCTCAAGGCCTCCAGGCGCTGTGCGGCCACTGGCCGGCCAGCCCGTTGATCACGTACGAGCTGGGCGTATTCAGCGTCGATCTGCCGGAGTTCGTTTTCCAGCGTGGCGAGCCGTCTGGGAGGCTCGGCGAGGGTAGAGGCCACCCGGGCGCAGGCGGTGTCGAGCACGTCGATGGCCTTGTCCGGTAGCTGTCGCCCCGAGAGATAGCGGTGCGACAGGGCAGCGGCGGCCTGCAGCGCATCGTCACCGATAAGCACCTGGTGCGCAGCTTCATAGACGGGGCGCAGGCCCCGCAGGATTTTCACCGTCTGTTCAGGTGTGGGCTCTTCCAGCTTGACCAACTGGAAACGCCGGGCCAGTGCCGCATCCTTTTCGAAGTATTTCTTGTATTCCGACCAGGTCGTCGCTGCGATGGTGCGCAACTGGCCCCGGGCCAGCGCCGGTTTCAACAGGTTGGCCGCGTCGCTGCCTCCGGCGCTGTTGCCTGCACCGATCAGGGTGTGGGCTTCGTCGATGAACAGGATGATCGGATGGGTGGCATCCTTGATTTCGTCGATGACGGCTTTCAGGCGTTTTTCGAACTCGCCCTTCACCGAGGCGCCTGCCTGCAGGGCGCCAAGGTCCAGGCCCCACAGCTCGACACGACGCAGTGGTTCGGGCACGCGGCCTTGCACGATGCGCAGGGCGAGCCCTTCGACCACCGCACTTTTGCCGACGCCGGCATCGCCCACCACGATGGGATTGTTCTTGCGTCTGCGGGAAAGAATATCGACCATCAGGTCGGTCTCCCCGTCGCGACACAACACCGGATCAATCCGGCCCTCCCGGGCCTGGGCGGTGAAATCGTGGCCGAACCTGGCCAGTGCACTGCACTCGGCGGGGCTGCTCGGGGGACTGGCCGCAGCGGCTGGCTCCGGAGCCTCCGCCGAAGCCGCAAGCAGGGCGCCGAAGCCCTTGCGCAACCCTCGCGACTGACCTTGTCGAGCAGATGCACCGCTGCCAGGGGCAGGTAACGGGACGGGTTGAGCAAGATCGCAAGAAAGACCGCGCCGCTGCGGATATGTGGCTGCCCCAGTTCTACCGAACCGAGCAGCCAGGCTTCCTGCAGCACCTCGATCAGCAGGGGCGAGAAGGATGGATACTGGCTGCGGCCCGAATGACGCTCCTCGAAGCCACTGGCCACGGCGTGCTGCACGGCCTCCACGGCGAGGCCGGCGTTGGCGAGGCTGATGCGCACATCACCGGCAGGCTGCCCAAGCAGTGCCGTCAGCACATGCACCACGGTCACCTCTGCGCCTCCCTGGGCGATGCACAGGTTTGCTGCTTCTTCCAGCGCCTGCCGGCAAAAGGGGTTGAGGCGTTCTATCAGTGCAGCCGGGTCGACCGTGATCATTTTTGGAACTCACCTTTGATAAGAAGGAATTACTTCCTTGTTGCGCCGAAGTCCGTTCTCGGAAGACTGTCGGATTTCGCGCGGGACGCCCGTATTAGTTGAAGTTTGCCGTAGCAGTTTTCGGAGCGATAACTGGCTGGAAAGAAAGCACCAAAAGTAAATTCCGGTATATAGGAATATTCCGATATTTTTTTGGAAATTTCCCTCAGGTCGAAAAACCAAGTACCTCAGGACGCTTCCTTCATGTGATTAGGAAAATTCCTATTTTTCTGCTTGCCTCCGCTGTTCTAGCCTTGGTGGCGTTCATGCGTCAATGTGCCAACTTGCCGATTTTTTCGGTAAAAGTCCGAAGCAAGAAAGGCGCGAACTTTTTCTACAGTGGGGTTTGCGTAACTGAATAAGTCCGCCGGGAGCCGGGTTTCATTGCGCCTGCGAATTGATGCTGCAACGTACTCCAACTAATAAACACAACTTCCGGAGAAGTGGTTAATGGCAAACAGGAAAGGCTCGGTCGCCCCGAAGGAACGCATCAATATCACTTACGTCCCTGCCACAAATGGCGAGCAGGAAGAAGTTGAACTTCCCCTGCGCCTGCTGGTGACTGGTGACTTCACCGGGCGTGAAGAGGACGCCGCGCTGGAAGACAGAACAGCGGTCCGGATCGACAAGGACAGTTTCAACGCTGTCATGGCCGAGCAAGGTATAGGCCTGAGGGAAAGCATCCCCAGCGTTCTCTCTGAGAACGCGGATGACACGCTGGATATCGATCTCAAGTTCCGCTCCATCGACGACTTCAGTCCCGATGCCATCGCCCGCCAGATTCCCGAACTCAACAAGCTGCTCGAGTTGCGCGAGGCGCTGGTTGCCCTGAAAGGGCCGCTGGGCAATGTTCCGGCGTTTCGCAAGCAGTTGCAGGCCATGCTCGGCGACGAAGCGGCGCGCGGTCAGCTCGCCAGGGAGCTGGAAACCGTGCTGGGCGAGAGCCAGGGCTGAGCCTGCCCGGCCGGGCGAGACATCCATCCATTCAGGTTTCAAAGGACATGAGCATGACAAACGCGCACTCCGCCGCCGCGGAACAACAGAACGCCCATCAAGAAAGCGGCCTGCTGGTCCAGATTCTCGCGCAGACCCGAATCGAACCCAGCCAGGAGGGTTACGCCGTCGCCGAGCGCGGTGTGGCAGCCTTCATCGCCGAGATGCTCAAGTCGCCCGATCGCCAGCAACCGGTCAACAAGCAACGGGTAGACCAGATGCTGGCGCAGATCGACATACGGATCGGCAAGCAGATGGACGTCATCCTGCACCATCCCGGGTTCCAGGCCCTGGAGTCGAGCTGGCGGGGGCTCAAGTTCCTCGTTGACCGCACCGACTTTCGTGAAAATATCCTGATCGACCTGCTGCACGTAACCAGGACCGAGCTGCTGGATGACTTCGAAAGCGCTGGCGATATCACCCGCAGCGGTCTCTATCGTCACGTCTACACTTCCGGCTACGGTCAGTTTGGCGGCCAGCCGGTCGGCTGCATGGTAAGCAACTACACCTTCGGGCCCTCAGCGCCCGATATCAAGCTGCTCGGCTACGTCGCCTCCGTCGGCGCCATGGCCCATGCGCCGTTCCTTGCCGCCGCAGGCCCGGAAATGTTCAACCTGGGGTCGTTCCAGGGGCTGTGCAACCTCAAGGAAGTGAAGGATATCTTCGACGGCCCGCGCTTCACCAAGTGGCGCGGCCTGCGCGACTCCGAGGATGCCCGCTACCTGGGCTTGAGCATGCCGCGCTTCCTGTTGCGCGAGCCCTATGACCCGCTGGAGAACCCGGCGCGCAGTTTCGATTATCGCGAGACCATTGACGGCAACCACGACAACTATCTCTGGGGTAACACATCGTTCGCCCTGGCGAGTCGTATCGTCGACAGCTTCGCCAGGTATCGCTGGTGCCCGAACATTGTCGGCCCGCAGTCGGGCGGCACCGTCGATGACCTGCCGGTTCACCTGTATGAGTCGCTCGGCCAGTTGCAGGCCAAGATCCCCACCGAAGTGCTGGTTTCCGATCGTCGCGAGTTCGAGCTATCGAGCGAAGGCTTCATCCCGCTGACCATGCGCAAGGGCAGCGATAACGCGGCGTTCTTCTCGGCCAATTCGGTGCAGCGTCCGAAGCTCTTCGCCAGGACGCCCGAGGGCCAGGTCGCGCAGACGAACTACATGCTCGGCACGCAACTGCCCTACATGATGATCATCAATCGGCTGGCCCACTACCTGAAGGTGCTCCAGCGCGAGCAGATCGGCAGCTGGAAGGAGCGTCCGGACCTGGAGCGCGAGCTCAACAACTGGATCCGCCAGTACGTTGCCGACCAGGAAAACCCATCGTCCGACGTGCGCAGCCGTCGGCCGTTGCGCGCCGCGAAGATCCAGGTTCACGACGTCGAGGGTAATCCTGGCTGGTACCAGGTATCGCTGTCGGTCCGCCCGCACTTCAAGTACATGGGCGCCAATTTCGAGCTGTCGCTTGTCGGTCGGCTCGACAAGGAATGACGGTGAACCCGGCCGTATCGTCCGGACCAGCGTCGGGAAGCCTGTTCCAGCGGCTCGAGCCCGACCTGCCGCCTCGTCGCCTGGGTAACCGGCAGGCTCAGGGCTCGGGGCAGGTGCAGGCCATCAAGAACAACCTGGAGCACCTGCTCAACGCTCGTCGGGGTGGCTCGCAGAGCTGCCCCGGCCTCGGGTTGCCCGACATGAACGATGCCGGCGCCGGCCAGATGGAGCTGAGAGCGCAGATCTGCCAGGACATTCGCGAAATGATCGCCTTGTACGAGCCTCGTGTCCGGGTCCTGGACGTTCGTCCGCTGGCCAGCGCCGAACAACCCCTCGGCCTGTGCTTTCGCCTGCACTGCCAGATACCGCTCGTCGAAGCTTCCGATCAGGTCGAGATCGACCTGCTGCTGCATCGGCGACAACAAAGGATCCAGGTGTTGTGACGAGAAGAGACGTGGAGGCGGGATGTCACTGAAGAGCAAGTTCCGCGAAGAGCTGGATTACCTGCGCCGGCTCGGCCGGGTCTTTTCGCGCAGGAACCCGCAGTTGGCGAGGTTTCTCGGCGACGAAGCATCCGACCCGGATGTGGAGCGGCTGTTGGAGGGTTTCGCTTTCCTGACAGCCAGGTTGCGCCTGAAGATCGAGGATGACTTTCCCGAACTCACCCATTCCTTGCTGCAACTGCTGTGGCCGAACTATCTACGGCCGCTGCCCAGCGCCACCATCATGCAGTTTCCACCCGTGGACCGCTCGTTCACCGTGCGCCAGCGTATTGCCAGGGGCACGCGTGTCGGCTCGCTCGATGTCGACGGCGTAGCCTGCCAGTTCCGCACCTGCTCGCACGTCGATATCTATCCGCTGCAGATCAGCGAAATCAGCGATGTGCATTCGCTGGAGAAATCGACGGTGTGCGTGGACCTCGCCACCCTGAGCCAGAACCCACCCAGTACCTACGACTGCGACCGCCTGGATTTCTACCTGAGCGGCAGCGACTACTGCGCCAGGACGTTGTACCTGTGGCTGTCCTGCTATCTGGACCAGGTCCGCATGGAGTGCGATGGCCTGGTCCGGCACATTCCTGCCGGGCAGGTCGTGTTCCCCGGATTCAGCCCCGATGATGCCTTGCTGCCCTACCCGAAGAACGCCCTGGATGGTTATCGCGTCCTGCAGGAGTACTTCCTCTTTCCGCGGCGCTACTTCTTCTTCGGGCTCACCGGCCTGCGAGCCCTGTGGCCTGCAAGCAGCACGCAGCGCATCCGCCTGGAGTTCCGCTTCACCCGGCCCATGCCCAACGACATCCGCATACGGACCGGGGACATGGCCTTGTACTGCGCGCCCGCCGTCAATCTCTTCGAGCAGGATGCCGAACCGGTCAGCCTGACCGGCAAGACCCTCGATCATCGTGTGCGCCCGGCGAGCCAGCGCCCCGATGCCTACGAGATATTCAGCATCGATCGTGTCGACGGCTGGAAATGCGAGGGTTCCGATCAACCTGGCACCTGGCTGCGGACCTACCAGCCGTTCGAGTCGTTACGCCACCAGATCGACTTCGAGCGAGGACAAACCGTTCTTTACTACCGCACCCGCATCGCCCAATCGCTGGTGGATGCCGGTATCGAGCACCGGGTTTCATTCGTGCGCGGCGATGAACAGCACTACATCGGGCGGAATGAAACCGTTTCCTTCTCGCTGACCTGCAGCAACCGCGACCTGCCGCAGGCCTTGGCGGTGGGCGACATCTGCGTACGCACCGCAGACATGCCGACCTTCGTCGAATGCCGCAACCTGACCGCGCCGACCCCGTCGTACCGGCCAGTGCTGGATGGCGACCTGCTGTGGACGCTGATCTCCAACCTGTCACCCACCTACCTGTCGTTGCTTTCGGCCGAACCCTTGAAGGCCGTCATCCGCGCCTATGACTTTGCCGCCCACCACGACCTGCAGCGTTCCCGCGCCACGCAGATGCGCCTCGGTGCCCTGCAGGACGTGCAAACCGCGCCCATCGACCGGATGTTCAAGGCCCTGCCCATCCGTGGCTTGCGCACCCTGGTCAAGCTCGACCAGGACGGATTCTCCTGCGAGGGCGACCTGTACCTCTTCGGCACGGTGTTGAGCCATTTCCTCTCCGTGTACGCCAGCATTTCCTCCTTCCATGTGCTGGAAGCCATCAACCTCAAGAATCAGGAGCATTACGCATGGCCGATCCGCAGCGGCACACAGCCCCTGATCTGAGTGAGAACCTGCTCGGGGCCGCCCGGGAGTACGACTTCTTCTGTCTGCTCGAGCGCCTGCATGGGCTGCATGATGATGACCTGGAATCTGCCGATGCCTATGCCGCCGAGCGCCAGCGCGTTTGCCTGAGCAATTTCGCCGGTGTCGGATTTCCCCCCTCGGACGTTGCCCTGGCCCGGCGTCTCGATGATGCACTGCCGCACCAGTACCTCGTGCAGGCAACCTTCCTCGGCATGCACGGACCCGATTCACCGTTGCCGTCGTACTACCTCGAACGCCTGGCCTACGAGGCCGGGCAGGGTGAAGGAATTCGCCCGGCGTTCTTCGACTTCTTCAATCACCGCCTGCTTACCCTGTTGCACCAGGCCTGGCGCAAGTACCGGCATTACATCCGCTTCCGTCCGGGGGCGAGCGACCGGCTTTCGCAACGCCTTTTCGCCCTGGTCGGGCTCAAGGACAACGCCATTCGCGGCGTCACCCCGATTGCCTGGAGCCGCCTGCTCAGCTTCGCAGGTGCCGTGGTGCACCGCAGCCGTTCGCCGGACATGGTCGCCGGGCTTGTTGCCCATTGCTTCGATCTGCAGGAAGTCGGCCTGCGCGATTTCGAACTGCGCGACACCGATATCGAAGCGCCCGCCCGTACCCGGCTTGGGCAGCGCAACGGCTGCCTGGGCGAAAGCTTCCGCCTCGGTGCCAGGGTCCGCACGCGGCATTGCAAGTTCACCCTGGTCATTTCTGACCTGTCGCAGGCGCGTTTTCGCGAGTTCCTGCCCAAGGGCGAGAACTTCGAACGGCTGCGGATGCTGATTGCTTACCTGTTGCGCGACCAGACCCCTGGCGACCTCGAGTTGCGGCTGCGCGCCAACGAAGTTCCTGCCTTCAACCTCGGGCGCGACAGCGGCTGCCAGCTCGGCTGGACCAGTTTTCTCGAACAGCCACGACGGCGCACTCCTCCTCCCGTTCGACTCACGGTACGCACATGACTCTGGATAACGCCAACCCGCGCCTGTTGCTGGTAGTGGACAACCCCCAGGTGCTCCAGCAGGGCAGCGCTCCCCGGCACCTGTTCGACGCCAAGGGCGGCAGCATCGGATCGCAGCATGCCAGTTGGACGCTGTCTGACCGCCACGCCACGGTCAAGCCGCGACACTGCGAGGTCCGCTATAAGGACGGGGGATTCATGGTCATCGACCGCTGTGGCGAGACCCGCGTCAACGACCAGACGCAACCGCTCGGCACCGGCGTCGGCGGCAAATTGAGCGATGGTGACACGCTGCATATCGGCCCGTACCAGATCTCCGTGCATCTGGGGAGTGACCTCTGCGAGGCGGACGATCCTGACAGCCATGGCGCCGCCGTGGGCCAGGTGTCCGGCGACTTCATGACCGCGCTTCCGGAAGCCGCGCCGCAGGAATTCGCTGGCGAACCGCATCAGCCAGCGGGCCAGGCCGGGTTCCAGGCTCTTGGCGAGCGGCCTGGACCTGACGGCCTGCTCGATCCCCTCAAGGCGCTCGACGTTGCCAATGGCGGCCCGGCGGACAGCCTCGATTCACATCACTACGGGCATACGCCGATGGCCGCCCAGGCCGACGTCGCCACGACCCGGTCCGAAGCCGTCTACGGCAACCCCGTGCACGCCCCAGGAGAAATCTTCATGTCGCAGCAGGATAGCCAGCACCCCGCCGCCCAGGACTGGATTCAACGCCAGTGCTCCGGCCAAGCACAGCCCGCAGTACTGGTCGAGCCGTTGCTGGACGGTATCGGCGCAACCGTTGGCACGGTGGACGAGCTCGATGCCTACGCACTGCTCAACGAGGCTGGGCGCACGATCGGGGCCCTGATTCGTGGCCTTGCTGCGCTGAATGTTCCCGCTGCCGATGACCGGCAGCGCATTTCCCTGGCCGGACGCACGCTACAGCCCATCGAGGACAACCCGCTGCGCCTCGGGCAAGGCTATCCGGAAACCGTGCGGGCACTGTTCGCTGCCGAGCGTAGCGTTGTTCACCTGTCGCCTTCGGCGGCGGTGGAAGAGTCGCTGGAGCAGATCCGCCGTCAGCAGATCGCCATGCACCGGGCCATCAGCGCAGGACTGGCCGCGTTGCTGCAGGCGTTCTCGCCCGAACAGTTGGAGCAGCGGTTCCAGCGCTACCGGCCGGCGCGAGGCGGACAGGTGGCGACGGCCGACTGGGCCTGGCACATGTATGGCCACTATTACGAGGAACTGAAGTCCGGCCGGCAGCAAGGTTTCGACAAGCTGTTCTGGGAAGTCTTCGAGCAAGCCTTCGACCAGGCTTTGCGCGCGGAGGCATGATGAGGCAGGTCATCACGCTCCTGCTGGCCGCAAGCACGCTTGGCGGCTGCAGCGCGGTGGGCAACGTGCTGAGCAAGAGCGGCCAGGTGCTGATGAACCCATCAATCCAGGTCGGGGCCGCTCATGAGCAGCTCTCACAGGTTGCCCTGAGCTTGTACGCCAGCCCGGACGTCAATCCCAACCCGCTCAGCCTGGCGTCGTTTGCTCCTGGTGAAGAAACGCTGGCAGCGCCACTGGACATGGAAGGGCTGGGGCCGTTCGCAGTGAATTTGCGTAGCGCCAACAAGGACGAGTTGGTCATGCATCTGCGTGCCTTGGCGGAGCATTTCGAAAACGAACGAAGCAACGTCGCCGGTGCACTTGCCGTGCGCCAGCGCCTGGCCATTCCAGGCCTGGTGGTCGATGAGCACGCCCCCCGATGACCCTCGGCAAGTCACAGCCCGAGACGCTGTTCACCGACAGCAGCGCATCACGCTGGCCGCAGCCCGCGAACTGGTTGCTACGCAAGGGGCAAGCGTCGCCTTCTGGTGAGGAGCAATCCCGGGCCGACCTCGATCTTGGTCAGTACGGCCATGGCCCGGCCCTGGCCCGGGCTGCCGAGGCGCGGGCCATGCCGGGCAACGCGACTCCGGTCGGCTTCCGCGTGTTGCAGTTGAAGGACGACTCCATGCTCGAGAACGCCGATCCAGAACGGCTTCGCAGCGCGCCGGAAAAGGCCTTGGGCAGCACGCTGCTGGCCGCCGACGACTACATCCTCGTGCCCGGCCAGTTCAAGTTCATCGAGTTCGCCGATGTCGACGAAGACACCCGCTACATCGCGGTGGTCGCCGACTTTCACACCCCCAATCCCGAACGCTGGCACGACGTATTCCGCATCGAATCGCGCGGCCGCAAGTACCCGCTCATGGTGATGCTGCAGGGCAGCCGCGTCGCGATCACCGATGAAAGCTACCGACCCGCACCCGCCCCTGCCGGCGTCCGCAACCCTGCGAGATCCTACCGATGACCACCCGTAATCCCGTCGTCTGGGGCGAAGGCCTCTTCGTCAAACCCCAGCATTTCCAGCAGGCCACCCGTTACCTGGAGCACTGCATCAACGCCCGCAGTGGCAGCCGCTACGGGTTTGGTTTCAGCGAACTGGAGCTGAACCAGGAGTTCCTCGCCTTCGGCAAGATCGCCATCGTTCGCGCCCGCGGCATCATGCCGGACGGTACGCCGTTCGATATTCCCCATGACCAGCCGCCACCGGATCCGCTGGCCATTCCCGACGCCAGTGCGGCCAACCAGACCGTGTACCTCACGCTGCCGTTGCGCTCGGACGGCACCGGGCAGGTGCGCTGGCCGGACAGCCAGGATGACGCCCGCTACCTGCTGCGCTCGGAGGAGGTCCGCGATACCCATAGCCACCAGGGTGACCACTCGCCGCTGGACCTGGCCGTGCCGAATCTGCAATTGGCCCTGGAGCGCGATGACCGCAGCGCCTTCACCAAACTGGCGCTGGGGCGCATCCTCGATCTGCAGCCGGATGGCAGCCTGTTGATGGATAGCGGTTTCTACATTACCGGCCTGCACCTCCACGCCATTCGCCCACTGGCGCACTTCATGGAGGAAATTTCCTCGCTGATGCACGAGCGGGCCAAGAGCATCGCCCAGCGCATCGGTTCGCCGGGGCAGTCGGGTGTCGCGGACTTCACTGACTTCAGCCTGCTGCAGGCGCTAAACCGCTGGCAGCACCAGTTCCGCCATCTGGCCCGGGATCCGGATGTACGGCCGCTGGATGCCTACCTGGCTTGCGGCCAGGCGAGCGGCGAGCTGGCCACCTGCATCGACGAGTCGCGGCTTGCGCCCGAATTCCCGCGTACCAGCACGACAGCCCGAAAAATACCGGGTATACGGATTTAATGGTTGATGGGGCACCTTCACCCCATCAATCTGATACCACCCTCAGATGGTTGATAGATCGACTCCGTAGTTGAGTTCCTCTGCGAAGTCCGGCAGTCCGTAACCGATGGTTTTCTTGTAGAAAGGAGAGACCTTCGCAGTCGGTGCCTTCTTCTTGTGCTTCGTGGTGTAGAGCATTCGTGCCCGCATCACCTCGAAGGAGTAACCGCGCCCTTCACGGTTCTTGTCCTTGGCCAGTCGGTTGATGGACTCCGTGTAAGCGTTGGTGACGGGCATGTCCGTCTCGAAGTAGGTCATGGTCTCTTCGCGCCAGTTTCCCACTGCCCTGACCAGATCGCTCCAGACTTCCTTTTGGCCCTTCGGGATGGTGGCTATCCACTCGTCCAGGGCGGCTTCTGCCTGGAGCCGTGTGGTGGCGTCCCAGATGCCGTAGAAGCGCTCCTTGTGCTCGTAGGCGGCCAGCAGTTGCGGGAACGCGCCTGTCCAGGTCTCCATGATGAGGCGCTCCCGGTCTGAGACTTCGTGAGCGCGTTTCAGCAGGATTTTCCGGTCTCCCTTGAGAGTCCGGCTCTGGGACGGTTTCAGCTCCTTTCTGAGGCCCTTGCGCACTCTCTCTAGGGCATCGTTGGCCATGCGCACCACATGGAACTTATCGACCACGATACGGGCCTGGGGCAGCACAGCCTTGACCGCTGCCCGGTAGGGGTTCCACATGTCCATGCTGACGATCTCGACCTTCTGCCGGTCTTTCAGCTTCATCAGGTAGTTGGTCACCACGTCCTGGCGGCGGGTGGCCAGCAGGTCGAGCAGGGTTCGCTCCTCAATGTTGGTCAGAATGCAGCGGTAGCGCTTGTTCAGGTATAGCTCGTCAATGCCCAGGATGCGGGGCGTCTCGAAGCGGTGCCAGCGCCCCAGGAACTCGGCGCGGGCGTTGAAGATGTCGCGCACCGTCTTCTCGTCCAGGCCGGTCTGTGCCGCCACAAAGGTGTAGGGGTGGTTGAAGGATTCCTTCTCCACGTACTCATGCAGCCGCAGTGTCATACGGAATCCGTCCACCATCTCCGGTAGCTGGGGCCTGAATGTTGTCTTGCAGGCCCGGCAGGTGTATCGGCGGCGGACCACCCAGAGAGTGACCCGCTTGCCGTGGATGGGCAGATCACGATAGGGAACGTCACGCTTGCCGAACCGTACGAACTCACCCTGCACGCCGCATTCCTCGCAGGCGATGGGATCGGGCACGTCCACCTGGAAGTGCATTTCGTCGTCGGTTGATTTGCAGCCCAGTACTTGGTATTGCGGCAGGTGAAGGATGTTGTCGGGAAGTTCGGTCATGGTGTTGTATAGGCGTAGGTGTCAGTCAGATCCATCCGACTCGGCATTGGTGTTTGCTTTTTTACCCAACAAGCTGCTGGAAACGAAAAGTAAGGCACCGAGGACAATTGCAATATCAGCCAGGTTGAAGGCCGGCCAATGCCAGTCTCGCCAATAGAAATCAAAGGAATCCACAACATAGCCGCGAAAGACCCGGTCAATCAGGTTGCCCATGGCGCCACCGAGGATAAGACTGTAAGCGATGGCTTCTCCTTTATGACGATTTTCAAGGATCAGCTTGATCAGAAAAATCGAGACCACTACCGCGATTCCGATAAAAAAGTAGCGCTGCCAGCCTCCACCATTCGCAAAAAGACTGAATGCGGCACCGGTGTTCCATAGGTGCACCCAGTTAAAGAACGGGGTCACCGAAACATACTCGCCATAGGCCATTGATTGCTGCACCAGCCACTTTACAGCCTGATCAGACGCTGCCAGCAGGCCCGATATGGACAATAGGGCATACGGCGAGAGCTTTTTGCCAATAATGAGCATTATTTAACCCTTCAACGCCAAAATGCGTCTGGCACCGTTAAGTACAATGCCCCCCGCGATGGTGCCGATAATCAGATCCGGATAATTGGAACCGGTCCACGCGACCAGGGCGCCGGCGGTGATGACCCCCAGGTTGATCACCACGTCGTTGGCCGAGAATATCCAGCTTGCCTTCATGTGCGCCCCGCCTTCCCGATGTTTGGATATGAGCAGCAGACAACTGGTATTGGCAATCAATGCGACGAATGCGATAGCCATCATCACCAGCGATTCAGGCTCACTACCGAATACAAAGCGTCTCACCACCTCTACGAGCACGCCCACAGCCAAGATCAGTTGCAGTACACCAGCAAGATGCGCGGCACGTACCTGCATTTTCACGCTATGTCCAACCGCATAAAGGGCAAGCCCGTACACCGCCGCATCGGCAAAATTGTCCAGGGATTCTCCAATCAGGCCGGTGGACCGGGCGATCAGACCGGCAGTCATTTCCACCACGAACAGAAGTGCATTGATGCCGAGCAACCAGCGCAGGGTCCCGGATTCTTGCTTAGCAGAAGCTGCCGAAAACTCGGCGGCCTTGATGGTCTCCGGATTTGCAGCGACGGTTTCCTGAAGCGAGGCGCCTAGCCCCAAGGTCTTCAGTTTCGAGGTGACGGGCTCGACCTCGCCGTCATGCACGACCTTCAGCCGGCGGTTCGACAAGTCGAAGGACAGCGCCCGAATCTCCTCAAAGCCGTTCAGGGCTAGGCGAATCATTCGTTCTTCTGATGGACAGTCCATCTTCGGCACGGCATAAACACTGACCCATCTCCCTGGCGCCTCGGAGGAGGCCTGTATATCGGTATCCGCTGCGGACGTTGCATCACCGCCACAGGCGCCACCACAGGATTTGCTCATGATACGACTCCACTTGAACAATGTTGTGGTACCATTTAAAACTATAAAGCTACTATAAGGTCAATAGAGTAAAGAATCCGTTGGGGAGGAGGCTGATGCGCATTGGTCAGTTGGCGCAGTTGGTAGGGGTCGAAACACAGACGATCCGCTTCTATGAACAGCAGGGCTTGTTGCCGCCGCCTGATCGGCAGGACAACGGTTACCGTGTCTATACCGAGAAGCATGGTGAGGGGCTGGCCTTCATCCGTCGCTGCAGAATCCTGGGCCTGTCACTGGCTGAGATTCACGAACTACAGAGCTATGAGGACGACCCTCATCAGCCTTGTACCGCCGTCAACGCCTTGCTCGATGATCACATCTCTCATGTGCGGTCGCAGATAACCGCTCTGCAAGCGCTTGAGAAACAACTCGTTTCACTGAGAGCGAGTTGCAACGATGACCGGGAAGTTGAGGCGTGTGGGGTTCTTGCTGGAATTAGCGAAGGAAACATGCACCAGCAGTAGGTGAAGCATCAACCAGATAATCCGATGAGATGCCGGTCTGTCTCACTCTCATGCAAAGGTAAGATCAACCATTTAATCCGCTTACCCAAAATACCTTCCTTATGCTGGAGCAGACCCTGCGCCGGCTGCTCGGCACCGTGCTGCAACCCCGTGCCATGTCCCTCCCGCTGGTGAGGCAGGCGCACGGCATGCTCACCGCGCAGGTCAACGACGACAGCCTGATGGACGGCGCCGACTTCATCCTCGCCGTGAATGCCCGCATGCCGCTGGAAAGGATGCGCCACCTGTTCCTGCAGCAGGCCAAGGTGGCTTCCCAGGAAAAACTGCCCGAGCTGATCCGCCTGCAACTGCCGGGCATCCCTCTCAGCCCGCTGCCCGTGGCACCAAGGCACCTGCCGTTCCACGCCGGCTTCACCTACTTCCAGCTCGATCGCACCGCGGCCAATTGGCCAACGCTGATGCCCAAGGGTGCGAAGAGCTTTGGTTTCCATATCAGCGGCGACTTCCCGGAGTTGCAGTTGCAGTTCTGGGCTATCAGGAGTCAGTGAGATGAGTGCTTCCATCAACGCCAATATCGAAAGCTCCGCGTCTTCCCCGGCCGTCCTTCCGAAGGAGACTCAGGAACCCCAGCCCCAAGGAACGCAGCCCGGGGTTGCCAGCAAGCAGCAGGACAAGGATCACATGTCGATGAGCACTATCGACAATGATCCCGACCTGCAATTCCGACTGCGCGGCCACAGCCTCAATCCCTTGATCGATGCAGCCCAGCCGCTGCTCGGATTGGTAATGCGCGTGCGCCAGCTTGATCGCGTTGCCAATGTCAATGGGTTCTATATCAGCGTTCGTGACCACATCACCACGCTTTCCGAAGAAGTCCGCCAACTGGGCTACGACCCCGTCACGCAACTGGCTTACCGCTATGCCTTATGCACCTTCATCGACGAGGCGGTGATGGCCAGGCCGTGGTCGCACGCCTCGAACTGGTCTGATCGCTCCCTGCTCAGCTACCACCACAACGAAACCTGGGGCGGCGAGAAGTTCTTCACCGTTCTTGCGCGCATGCAAATGGACCCGGAGCGTTACCGCGACGTCCTGGAATTCAAGTACCTGTGCCTGTGCCTGGGCTTCGAGGGCAAGTACGGCCTGCAGCACAACAACCGGGAAATCCTCAACGGGATCATCGGCAAGCTGCACCGGGTGCTGCGTTCACAGCGCGGCGACACGCCCGAGCGCCTGACCGAGGTGCCGGAGCACGTGGCATCGCGGCGCTACCGCCTGGCACGGCAATGGCCACTGTGGACGCCATGGGCCATTGCCGGGGTGGTCCTGCTCGGCAGCTATCTGGCCTTTTCCATCAGCCTCGGCAACTCCACGCGAGAGGTGCTCGAGTCCCTGGAGTTCATTCTCAAACCCTGACTTTCGGGCCGCTCGAGCAAGGCCCGCAAGCTTGAAGCAGCCGCTGCTTCAAACCCTTCGCCATCAGTGATGGCGCGACGGCCCAGAAGGCCTTCAATTCAATGAAACAAGGAAGCGAACTATGTCTTTGCCTGCTTATATCTCGATCACGGGCCAAACTCAGGGCAACATTACCGCGGAGGCCTCCAGTCTGGAGTCCTTGGGAGCATCTTCCATACAAGGGCACGAGGACGAGATCCTGGTTCAGGAGATCCATCACGAGATCACCACACCGACGGATCCGCAAAGCGGCCAGCCTACGGGCAAGGCCGTACACGGCCCGCTGACCTTTACCACGATAATGACCAAGGGCACACCGCTGTTGTATCAGGCCCTTGCTGATGGGGAGTTGCTGCCTAAGGTGGTATTGAAGTGGTACCGCCCAGCTCTCGAACGGAAGGCCGAACATTTTTTCACCATTGAACTCGAAGACGCCTACGTCGTTAGCATGACGGCAATGCTACCGCATGCCCAACTGATGGATAACGACAGCACCCGTGAGCAACTGAAGGTCGCTCTGTCTTATCGCAAGATCACCTGGATCCATGGGCCCGGCACTACCGAGGGTTCCTACGATTGGCGACAGCCCAAGGAAAAGCAGGACTAAGCGCCGGCCCCGTCTGACAACCGGCGCAGCAATGTGCCGGTTTCTCCTACATGCACAAGGATCGTTGGCCCTGTAACGGGCTGACAAGGATTTCCCATGCCTGCCCAATCCGATCTGCGCTTCACCTTCACCGCAGCAGCCGGTGAATTCGAGGTCGTCGAGTTCCACCTCACCGAGGCCCTCTCCGAAACCTTTCGCCTCGAAGTCGACCTGAGCAGCACCGATGCCGCCGTGAAGTTCGGCGAGATCCTCGACCGCCCCGCGCTGTTCACCCTCTGGCAGGGCGGCCAGCCCGTGCGCTACGTCCATGGTTTGGTGAGTTCCTTCCAGCAGGGCGAAACCGGCTTTCGCCGCACCCGCTACCGCGCCATCGTCGAGCCCCGCCTGGCCCGCCTGCACCTGTGCTCGGACTGGCGCATCTTCCAGACCCTCAGCGTGCCCGACATCGCCAACGTGATGCTGAAAAAGCACGCCCTCACCCTCGACTACGAACTGCGCGCGGCCAAGGCCCACACTGTGCGCGAGTATTGCGTGCAGGCCGGCGACACCGACTATCACTTCGTCGAGCGCATCATGCGCGAGGAAGGCTTTTTCTACGGTTTTCTGCACAGCGAGGAAGGCCATCGCCTGATCCACTGCGACTACCTGTGGATCTTCGGCAAGCAGCCCGGCCCGCCGGTGGAATACAACCCCAAGCCCGGCGCCGACCGCCCGGGCCCCGCGCTGCACCGATTCACCTACAGCGAGAACGTGCGCAGCGCCCGCCAGGTGCAGCGCGACTACAGCTTCAAGAACCCGAGATACACCGAGCAGAGCACGTACAAGGCCACCGACCTCGAGCACCAGGCGGACAACTACGAGCGCTACGACTACCCCGGTCGCTACCGCGGAGAAAAGCCCGGCGAGGCCTTCAGCCGCAGCCGCCTGCTCGGCCTGCGCGGTGACGCCTGCCAGGTCATTGCCGAGGGCGACGACGCTCGGTTGGTGCCGGGCCTGTTCTTCGACATGGTCGGCCACCCCCGCGAGAACATGAACCGCGGCTGGCGCCCGGTGCGCCTGGAGCACCGCGGCAAGCAGTACGTCAGCCAGGCCGAGGAAAGTGCCGGGGCCGACTGCGGCACCTACTACACCTGCATCGCCACCCTGGTGCCACACGATGCCGAATGGCGCCCCGAACCGCTGCCCAAACCTCGTATCGACGGCCCGCAGCCGGCCACGGTGGTGGGGCCGCCGGGCGAGGAAATCCATTGCGATGAATACGGCCGGGTGAAGGTGCAGTTCCCGTGGGACCGGGTGGGCAAGAACGACGAACACAGCTCCTGCTGGATCCAGGTTTCGCAAGGCATCGCCGGAGCGCTATGGGGGCATATGGCAATCCCGCGCATCGGTCAGGGCGTGATCGTCAGCTACCAGAACGGGGATGCCGACCAGCCCGTGATCACCGGTCGGTGCGTGACGGCACTTCAGCGCCCGCCCTACGAACTGCCCGCAAACAAGACCCGTATGGTCTTCAAGAGCCAGACCCACAAGGGTGACGGTTTCAACGAGCTGAGCTTCGAGGACGAGGCCGGGCAGGAGGAAGTCTTCATCCATGCCCAGAGGAACCAGAGGAACGAGGTCAAGAACGACGAAACCACCCACGTCGGGCACGACCGCAGCGAGCGGGTGGATAACGACGAGAGCCTCACCGTTGGCCACGACCGCAAGGACACCGTGGGCAATGACGAGCAGGTGCTGATCGGACAGCACCGGCGACATGAGATTGGCAACAACGACGACTTGATCATCGGCGGCAACCACAGCATCAACACCACCGGGGACCGGACCGAAGAGGTCGGTAGTAGCCGTCTGGACAAAACCGCCGCCAACCACAGCGTGGAGATCGGCGGAAATCTGGATCAGCGGGTGCAGGGTACGGTTGATCTGCAGGCCGGCCAGCGCATCACGCATCACACCAAGGTGTACGAAATCCACTCCTCGGAGGCTGTGGTCATCAAGGGCTCGGGCGGCACGCTGCGCATCGATGCGTCAGGCATCACCCTGGACGGCATTGCGATCACGCTTATCGGCCCGATGACCAAGCCGGGCGGAGGCTCCGGCAATAGCCTGGCATTGGCAAGCGAAGTGGTCGAAGGCGACAAGAACAATTGCGGGGAGGGCGGCCGATGACCCGGGAACCCGTTATCAACTTCGCCAGGGACTACCGTACGCTGGATGAGCACCTGTACCTGCTTGTAGACGGCCAGGCCGAATGTGCACTGCATCATCCTCTCAGCGTGACATCGCTGACCGAGTCGCTGGGTGCCATGGCTATCACCCGCGTGCTACGGCCCGACATCTCCCACAGCCCCGAACTCTGTCCCGCGCTGATACAGCTGGCGGCCCCGGGTGAGGGTGTTTTGCAGCATTATCTCGACCTCAGCGCCGACTATGCCGCCTGGGACCTGGACTACAGAAAGCGGTATATCTGCGGTTGGCTCGCCAGCCGGCAACCGCTGGAGGTCGTCGCGGAGCATATCGCGACGCGTTGCCACACCACCGCCGACAACGCAGGAAAACCCTCGCCCTGGTTCGAACCGCTGAGGTTGGAGCTGTTGCTGTGTGCGATGGACCAGGAGGCGGGTTGTTTGCTCAGCCCGATCCGGCACTGGCTGTTCCCGGTCAGTTGGGACGGTTACACCCTGATGCGCAGTCCTGATTACGACTGCTATCCGGAGCTGTCCGAACTGGCAAGGCAAACCCAGCGGTTGGCACCGACGATCCATGCATTTCTCAGCGTTTGGCGTCATGCCCAGAAGCGCCCGCCAGCCTTCGCCCCCTGGCACTGGAAAGGCGCCTCCATTCTCCCGCCGCAGGCCGGCGTGCATGCCTTTCGGCTGATCCGTGACGCAGAGCGGCTAGGCCTGACAACGAGTCGCGACCTCATTTTTCTCAGCCTGTATCGGGTGATGTTTCACCCCTATCTGCCACAGCACCCGGAAGTCCAACAGATCATCGCCCAGGCGCGCACGGGCCTCGCTGATCTGCAAAGTGGTTTCGCAACTTGCAGCGATGCATTCTGGAAACGCGTCGTGGCCGAACTGCCCCTGGCGGAGGATTACTCATGAATTTCGACACCAACTTCAATTTCGCCCTGAACCTGGATGCAGCCGTCGAGCAAGCCGAACCGGTCCCTCTCGAGCGCTGCCAGACCTGCCAGCGCTGGGGTCTGCCCATCCTGCCGCTGCGTGCCGCCTACGCCCCCGAGCCCTGGCAAACCCAGGCGCGGCCGGTTTCCCACGGCTCCGACGTCAAGGCCGTGCGCATGATCCTCGGTCAGCCACGCATCCTGCGCCGGGGCTTTCTCTATGTGCTGCTCGACCGCAAGTACTGGCAGGCGTACCAGATCACTCCCGAAGGTGTATTGCGCCAGTTCCCGGCGTTTCAGGTCCCGCGCCAGGAGCCGGTGCCGTTGAGCAGGATCTGCTTCCAGCAGGACCACGACATTCCCGCCTCCTTCATCAACATTAATTTCCACAGGTACTCCACTGCCTGGCTGGCAATCGCCAACGATCCCTGGCCCGAGGCGGTGTTGCACGCCTACCAGAGTGGTGGCGTGGTCGACGGTATGAACCTCGACGAGCGCTTCTACAAGCTCGACCTCAAGACCGCCTGCGAAGACCCGGCCAGCGTCGGCATCGCCATGACCGAAACTGACTTGCAGATGCACCAGGTCCTTGAATATGCCCAGCCCATGGCCGACGACTTCCACAGCGTGCACGGCTTCTATCCACGTAATCACCGGCTTCGCGCATTGGCGGCACATGTGGGTACGGTGACCCAGCAGTACAAGTTGCCCAACGGCGTGCTGGCTTTGGTGTTGCCGGATCCGATCGGCGTGGTGCAGGAGCTCAATGCGCAGCGGCTGGAGCGGTATCGGGCCATGCTGGAGTGGCGGGCGGAGCCGCAGCGAAACTTCGAGTTCTACACGTCCCAGGCCTTGCTTGGTATCCGTCAACTAAAGGCCAAGAGGGCGCAAGCCCTTGCAATCAAGGAAGCCGAGGCGGCGGTCGAGAATCGACGCGAGTACAACGCCAGACCTCAATCCTATCGGGCTCCGTTGCCGGCCCTTGATCTGGAGAAGGAGAAGCAGCGCAGGACCTTGGAAGAGCAAGCCGACGCGGGTGAACGGCTTGATGACCGCTATGACGAGGAGGCTCGTGGCGCCTTCGAAGCCAGCTACCAGAAGACACTCGAGGTATGGCAAAAGATCGTCGACGAGGTCGCTGAGCCTTACGCAAGCCACTACCAGGGCGCCGCCTTTCAACTGGCGGCCCTCAACGACTACAGCGTTACTTCCATGAGGTCGGTGGAGGCTTACACCCTCATGAACCGGACGTGCCTGGACGGTGGCACGACCGACAAGGTCGAAGAAGGCAGGTTGGGCCCTACCCAGCGACTCTGGAAAAAGCTGCTGGACGACCACAATAGTCACTTCTACCAAGCCTTGCTGGCCCAGGACAAAAGACTGCTTGAGCTTTTGGGCGACGATCTGAACGGAGACGAACGGACCCGGGTGTACCACACCATCAAGACCATCATCAGCAGCTCGGAAGGCAAGGAGCTCATGGTGGCCCCTGTGCAGGCGGCCATCGGCGGACTGCTCGCGGCAGCCGCCACCGCCAGCAATGCCCTCGGAAGCGAGTTGGCAGATCACACCAAGGCGCTGGTCGGGCATCTGCACAGGGAGGCGTTGCTGCGCTTCTCAGGTATTCAGGTCACGCAGCTCACCATTGCACTCAAGGTGGGGGAGTACCTCACATTACTGAACGAGGTGCTTCACGAGGGAACCGAACGCCTTATCGGGCAACTCGACCAGCAGTTTCGCAAGCCGGCCGAGCGCAAGGTGCGGGCCATGCTGCTAAGCAACCACTTCGCCCCGGCCCTGGCGAGCAGCTATGCGACGCTGATCGAAATCAAGGTGTGGACTCTGGAGAGTGCGGAAGCGTTGCACGCTCGTCTTCAACACCTTCAAGCCGGTGTCGGCGACGGCATCGGCGATGCTTTGCGTCACGTCAGGATTGATGCAACTGCCCTGGCGGGCGGGCTGAAGGACCTTGCCTACCATCTGAGCGTCAATGCCGACGCCGCCCGGATGCTGGCCAGGGAATCCATCCAGGGTATGCGCAACGTTGCCAGCGCCGGCAGGCCTGGTGCCGCGAATACGAGCCTGGGGCTGGTCAGTTTGTATTTCCAGCAGGATGCCTTGCTCAGAAGCTACCAGAACATGCAGAAAGCCCTGAGCGACCGGCATCCGGAGGCGTTGGCGGCGGTGATGTCAGCTTCGTTCGGCGTGATGGGGGCGACGGTTGAAAGTGTTGGCGGTGCTATCCAGATGCTGCGGCCGGAACTGACTATTCCCGTGGCAGGACAGGTGCAGCCGGTCGGGTTGGGTTTGAGGGTTATGCAGTACGGAGGAGCGGTGGTTTCGGTGGCGACGGCGATGGAGGGGATGCAGTATGGGTTTGCGGCGGTTCGGGCGGGTGAGGTTGGCGATAACGCCGCGAGAAATGCGTACGTTGGCTCAGCTGTCTTGGCAGGAACCTCTGCGCTTGCAGGAGTTCTGGGCTCCTTGGGAACCGCCGGACTTCTTGGTCCGCTAGGAGTCGCCCTACTGCTAGGTCTTGCCGCTTACGCACTGGCAACGTGGGCGAAAGGAAATGAGTCACAGCCGTTGGAACTCTGGGCGAGGCATTCATATTGGGGGCTACCGGAGAAACATCGTCGCTGGGTGACAGCACAAGATATGGATATTGCAATTGGCGCCTTGAATGCGGCGTTGCTGGGTTTGGCCGCTGATGTAGAGGTAATTCACCGCGTCCAGAGACCAGGCGACAAGGTTTCGGGGCACGGTGGAAGCTTGGATTACAGAGCGATCCTGCCGCGGTATGGTGTTGAAGAGTCGCACTATGAGTGGGTACTACGGGCGTACCAGCTTAGTGGAGAAGGAAAGGTTATCGCAGAGGGGCGTGCAGGAGATGAGAGCAGACCTCCCGCTGTTGCTGCCTGGACGGGACGCGGATGCGACCCTAATGGGCCTTCTTCCGTCATTCATCACGATGCCAAATCCGGAACGCTTGAGATCAGTGGTTCCATTGCCTTCAATGGCTTTCTTGACTTCCACGCCGTGGAACTTGAGGTCTCCTATTGGCCCAACAAGAGTGATGAACAAGGAGTAGCCCGGCTCATCCTTAAGGAGGACAAACTTCTCCGGAGAGCGGAGGAGAGGGTTCTATGAGCAGCCCTAAACTGAGACCCCAATGTGCAGGTTGGCAAGAGGACCTGCCTCACCCCCACGAATTGCCAGTATTGTTTCCGAATCTCGGTTTCGACGCGCCTAACCATCAGGATGAAATTTTCTTAGAGTTGCCCCGGGCATCGGCGCTTGCAAGAGGATGGTGGATTTGGCTAGCGCTGATCGAAGGTATTGCCACAGTCGTAATGTTATGGCTTTACTTATTTGACGAGCGAACACTGAAGTTTGAAGAGTGGATCATATTGCTCGGTTGCGGCTTTGTTGGTGTCTGGTCAGTCTCGGTTTGCGTGAAAATTGAGTTGGCACCTCCCCGGGATCTTCCTCTGCGTTTCAACCGCGCTCGCCAGCACCTCTATGCTTACAACTTCAACTACCGCTGGTGGAACCCCTTCGAGCGTTGGCAAGTGACACCGGTAGCCTACGACTGGTCGCAAGTACGGGCCGAGCGCTGGTTGCAGCGTGGCGCGACGACCAACGGGATCATCATCAAGGGCGGTGTGGTGCTTTCCATCGTCAAGCCGGGCACCAACGAAGTCATCGACCGTTTCCCTCTTACCACCATGGGCGCTGACGGGCATGCCTGGGCCTATATCTGCACGTACATGCAGAAAGGCCCCGACGCGCTGCCTCCCCCGGCCCGGCGAAAGATCACAACGATGTGCTGTGGTGCAACGTCGCGATGCTCCTGGCCCCAAAGGTTAAATGGCCTGCCGAAATGGATCTCGAATCGAGGACGGCGCCATGAGCATGACGGCTAAGGGCGCTGAAGGGAGCTGGAATGAATAGGCCGAAGCTTGCTCCACCTTGTCCGGGTTGGCGGGAGGATTTATCCGGTCCTGACGAGTTGCCCACTCTTGCGCCGTCCCTCGGTTTTGACACGCCTAACCACCAAGATGATGTCTTTCTAGAGATACCCAGAGCTGCGGCGCTTGTCAGAGGTTTGGTGGTCGTTTCTGTGCCCTTACTGGCAATATCGCTTTTATTTGTTTCCTGGCTTTATATAACGGCTGAAAGAACGCTTAAGCCTGAAGAGTGGTTTATATTTATTTCCATGTTATTGATTGGAGCTTGGTCGCTCCCAATTTTTTGGAAGCTTGATGTATCCCCTCCCCGGGATTTACCACTCCGCTTTAACCGAGCCAGGCAACGACTCTACGCGTACAACTTCAACCACCGCTGGTGGAACCCTTTCGAGCGCTGGCAAGTGACACCGGTAGCCTATGACTGGTCGCAAGTACGGGCCGAGCGCTGGTTGCAGCGTGGCGCGACTACCCACGGGATCATCATCAAGGGCGGCGTGGTGCTCTCCATCGTCAAGCCGGGCACCAACGAAGTCATCGACCGTTTCCCTCTTACCACCATGGGCGCTGACGGGCACGCTTGGGCCTACATCTGCACCTACATGCAGAAAGGCCCTGACGCGCTGCCTCCCCCCGGCCCGGCGAAAGATCACAACGATGTGCTGTGGTGCAACATCGCCGTGCTCCTTGCCCCAAAGGTTAAATGGCCTGCCGAAATGGATCTCGAGTCGAGGACGGCGCCATGACTGCGGAATGCTGTTCTGAAATGCTCACCAAAGCTCATCGCCCGTGTCGGTGACACCACCAACCGAAGGGGATCCGGACTGGCGAGTGGCGTGAATTCAGCGTGTGAAAAGCACCGAGCAAGCACTCTTCCACGCCTCATGCTGATACTTGTTGAGGGCCGCCGGAGGCGCAAGGTCATGCTTCTTCCCCTGCGCCGCAATCGTCTGCGGCGACACCAGCAGCACCTCGCACCCCTGCAGCAACTGCAGCAGCCCTTCCAGCTTGAACGTCACCGGCCCACCGGCGAAGTCGCCTTTCTTGCTGCGCTTCTTGATCGCTACATGAGTCACGCCGTGTTCACTAACAAACGCCTGCACACGGGCCAAAAACTCGCGGACCTGCCCGGCATCCTCGTCATCTTCGATGCCGATCTTCTTGATGGCGCTGGGCAGATGTACCGGTTGCCCGGCGTCCAGGCTGGCCAGGGCCAGCAGGGCTTCGCTGCCCTTGAGTTCGATACCGCACGTAATCATGGAAGTCTCAGTCGGAGGTCGGCAGGCCGAGGGATTGCAGGTATTCGGAGCGGTCGTCGTTGCGCTGCGCCATGCAGGTGTTCTGCGCGGCGTCGAAGGCCTTGCCTGCGGGGATGTCGTAGGTTTCGACCTTGCAGTCGGCGTCACGCAGTTGTTTCCAGATGGTTTCGGCTTCGTTGAGGCGCTTGCTCAGTTCGGCGATTTTCGCGGCCTTGCCGGCGTATTGTTCCTTGATGCGGTCCTGCAGGTCGGCGAAGGCGGCGTCCAGCTCGCGCTCGGAGGCGGTGCGGCTGTAGCGGGCGCATTCGTAGTTCTGCTGGTCGGTTTCCACGTTGTCGCATGGCGTGCTTTCTTCTTCGGCAGCGTGGGCGCCGACGGCCAGGGCCGCGAGCATCAGCAAGACCATCGATTTCATCAAAGTCATCTCCCAAAGGGCCATTAAAAGGTCTATGGACGGCGATTCTCGCTCTTTGCCAAGGCAAAGAACAGGGAGCATAGATGAAGGTTTTGGCGGTTGTTATTGATAATGATTATCGACTGCCGGTAACATCGCCCGCCCATGCCTCCGGGCGACTTCTTCGACAGGCAGCCGAATCGTGGCGGACGACAAGCTGAAGCTTTACCTCGCGCATCGCGCGGCGCTGCTGGATTATGCGGCGCCCATCGTCGGCTGCCGGTCGCGGGCCGAGGATGTGGTGCAGGAAGCCTGGCTGCGTTTCAGCCGCCAGGAAGAAGACGCCGCGATCCGCCATCCGGCCAGTTACCTGTACCGCATCGTGCGTAACCTGTCCCTCGACCTGACCCGCCGCAGCGCCACGGAAAAGGTCCAGCCCGGCGGCGACGAGATCCTCGCCGAACTGCCGTCCAGCAGCGCTTCGCCGGAGCGCGAGGTCAGCGGCCAGAACGAACTGGCGGCGATCAGCCGGGCCCTTGAAGAATTACCCGAACGCACGCGCCTGGCCTTCGAGATGCATCGCTTGGGCGGCTTTACCCTGCAGCAGGTGGCGAGCCATCTGGATGTCTCCACCAGCCTGGTTCACCAACTGGTGCACGACGCCCTGCGCCATTGCCTGGAACGCCTGGAGCCGGACGATGAGTGAGCGCCGTGACGATGAGCTGGAAAAATCGGTGTCTGCCGCGTCTTTTGCCGGAGACGGGGCGCCTGTGCGACCCTTGCCGACCTTTTCTGCCTTTGGAGACATGCCCGACATGACGTCAGCGGACAGCGCCACCCGGCGCCGCGACCAGGCGCTGGACTGGTTCCTGCGCCTGCAGGCGGCCCCCGGCGATGGGCAATTGCGCGCCGCAATGCAGCAGTGGTGCGCCGCCGACGAGGCCAATGCCAAGGCCTATCGCAAGGCCGAGCGGATCTGGCAACTGAGTGCGCAACTGGCGCCGACCACCCAGGCGCAATGGCCGGCCGAGCCGGTGCTGGCGCCGGTGGTGGCCCTTCCGGTACGGCCGAAGCGGCGGCGCTATTGGCTGGGTGGGGCGATTGCCGCGTGTCTGATGATCGCCCTGGCGCCGTCCCTCAGCCTGCGCATGCAGGCGGACTATCGCACCGGCATGGGCGAAACCCGCGATGTCACCCTGGCCGACGGCAGCCTGGTGCAGATGGACAGCGACACGGCGATCGCCGTCGAGTACGCCGGTGATCGGCGCGATGTGAAGTTGCTTCGTGGGCAGGCGTTTTTCAAGGTCACGCCGGACAAGATCAAGCCCTTCCATGTGCGCGCCGAGGCGCTGGAGGTCACGGTGACCGGCACGGCGTTCAACGTCGATGTCGGTGCCGGTGCCGGGCAGATGCGCGTGGCGGTGCAGGAAGGCTCGGTCAAGGTCGATGACTGGCGCGCGGCGAAGGCGCTGGCGGCGCAGTTGAAGCCGGGTGAGCGGCTGGAGTATCACGAAGGGCAGGCCCGGGTGGATACATTCGCCCCGGGGCAGACGGCGGCCTGGCGCAATGGCCAGGTGATTGCCGATGACACGCCGGTCAGCGAGGTGGTGGCCCGTTTGAGTCGCTATACGCCAGGGCTGGTGGTGCTGCGCAACGATGAGCTGGGGCGCAAGCGGGTGACCGGCGTGTATGACCTGCGCAAGCCGCAGGCGGCGTTGCGTGCGGTGCTGCAGCCACATGGCGGCAAGGTCGAGGCTTATGGGCCTTGGGTGATCGTGCTGCGCTGAAACTTCTTCATTCCTCCTTTCGGGCCTCATCGCTGGCCAGCCAGCTCCCACAGGAACTGCATGCACCGGACCCTGTGGGAGCTGGCTTGCCAGCGATGAGGCCATCAGCAACACCTCAAAAATCCCCTCCCGAAACTTTTTCATCTTTTTTCTGAAAATCCCCCGCGCTACCCCGTCTTCTGCTCCGCGCGCAGCAATGAGATCGATTCGTATTAATTTTTTCCGGGAATTGCCCGGGTCGGGGAGCGTGGTATGTCTCAGGTGTTTTGCCCGGTGCCGCAAGGCCGGGGCGCTTGGTTGTCGTTGAAACGCGCTGCGTGCGGTGGCTTGCTGGGCCTGGCCTGCCTGGGGGCGCAAACGCCCTTGGCGCTGGCCGACGAGGTTGCCAGCCAGTGGCCGAACAGGGTCCACAGTTTCGACATCCCGGCCCAGCGTCTGTCCAGTGCGCTGGTCGCCTTCGGCCAGCAGAGCGGCCTGCAGGTGACGGTGGATGCGCAGTGGCTGCGCGATCACCAGTCCAACCCGGTCCAGGGCCGGATCGACAGCCTCGGCGCGCTATCGATGCTGCTGGCGGGCAGCGGCATTACCTGGGAGTACAACGATGGCGTGCTGAGTTTCCGCCTGCTGGCCGAAGCCGCCAATGGCCAGTTGGAACTGCATGAGACCCTGGTCCTCGGCAACACCGAGGAAAACAGCTACCAGGGCGCCACGGTGATCAACCACAAGGCGGTACAGAACTTCCCCGGGGCCAACGGTGACATCACCAAGCTGCTGCAGATGCACCCGGCGGTACAGTTCAGTGGCTCGCAGCAAAGCTCGAACAATCCCGGCGAAATCGACCCGGCGGATATCAGCATCAACGGCGCCAAGTTCTGGCAGAACAACTTCATGATCGACGGGATCTCGATCAACAACGACCTCGATCCCGGCGCCCATGGCTACAGCGAATCGCGCCAGTTCGACGCGGCGCCGAGCCGCTCCTACGGCATCGCCCTGGATGCTGACCTGCTGGAAGAAGTGAAGGTCTACGACAGCAACGTGCCGGCCGAGTACGGTGGCTTCAACGGCGGCGTCATCGACTCCATCACCCGCCGGCCGACCCAGGATTTCCACGGCAAGTTTTCCTACGCCCTGAGCCGCTCGGAGTGGACCAAATACCACATCACCGAAGCCGACCAGAGCAACTTCGACAGTTCCACCGACGAGCAGTACACTCCGGAGTTCGAGAAAACCACCCTGCGCGGCACCCTCGAAGGTCACCTGACCGACAATTTCGGGGCGATCTTCAGCTTCTCCCAGCGCCGTTCGACCATGCCGCTGAACCTCTACGACAACAACTACACCAGCCCCAACAACGACAGCCGCGAGGACCAGACGCGCCAGCTCGACAGCTACCTGCTCAAGACCTACTGGGACGTCAACGACCGCCTGACCCTGGAAACCACACTGCTCAAGGCGCCACAGGAAAACACCCTGTTCCGCGCCAACTACCTGGACTCGAAGTACACCAATATCAATGGCGGACAGCAGGGCGCGATCAAGGCGACCTGGGAAGGCGACAGCGCGCGCTGGACCCACACCCTGGCCTACACCGATCTCTACAGCTCGCGCCGCGCCGATGCCGACGACATCATCAACTGGTACTACTCCGAGGCGAAGAACTGGGGCAACCCGACGAGCAATACCTCCCGCAGTGGCGAAGGCTCCTTCGGCAATCTCGACCAGACCCAGAAGGGCCTCGACTACAGCCTCAAGGTGGACTGGGAAACCCTGCGCTTCGCCGGGGCCAACCACGCCTTCACCGCAGGCCTCGATCTGGGCCAGAAGAAAGCCACCTGGGAGCGCAAGGAAACCGGACAGGGCGTGTCCGGCTTCACCCGCGACAACGGCACCAGCTGCGCCAACGACGACCCCTGGTGTTCGGTCAGTCCACTGCTCAACGGCACTACCCGGCAGTGGGCCAACCTTCGCACCGAATATGGTGCGGGCAAAATCCAGGTCGAGGAGACCACCTGGGCCCTGTACGCCCAGGATGCCATCCAGATCGGCAAGCTCGGCCTGCGCCCCGGCGTGCGTTTCGAAGGCGACGACTACATGGACCAGAAAACCTTGTCGCCGCGCTTTGCTGGTGACTATGACTTCTTCGGTGACCGCAGCACCGTGCTGGTCTTCGGTGCCAACCGCTACTACGGGCGCAACCTGTTCAAGTACCGCCTGGCCGACGGCCGCCAGGCGATGAACACCCTGTACCGCCGCGCCACCCAGACTTCCGCCTGGGTCGGCAGCACCAACCTCAACACCACGCGCTTCTCTACCCTGGACATCCCCTACGACGACGAACTGACCCTGGGTCTCGAACAGCGCTGGCTCGACACCGACTTCAGCCTCAAGTACGTGCACCGCAAGGGCCACGACAAGATCGTCAAGACCAACGTCCGGGTCCTCGGCGAAGACCCGCTGGCCGGCTACACCACGCTCTACACCAAGTACACCAACGAAGGCTCCAGCGAGAGCGACAACGTCAGCCTGACCATTACTCCGGTCCAACCGATCCGCGTGCTCAACAGCCTGACCAGCTTGCAGGTGGCCCTGAACTGGTCGCAAACCAAGGACGCCTACGGCAGCTACGACAGCTCGGTGGACGCCGACGAGTACGACAACAGCGACGTGATCTACAAAGGCTCGCGCATGCCCTACAACGAGCTGCCGGCCAGCGACTTCAACCGGCCGTGGACCGCACGCCTGAGCACTATCACCGAGATCCCGCAGTGGAACCTCACCATCAGCAACTTCTTCCGCTATCGCGGCGCCTACGAGCAGATCATCGATACCGGCAGGGACGTTGATGTCGGTGGCGAATCCCTGGCGGTCTACGACGTGGCCAAGGTCAGCCCGGCGCCGACCTGGGACCTGAAGGTGAAATGGGAGATCCCCACCGCGAAGGAGCAGGCGCTGTTCATGGCGGTGGACGTGACCAACGTCACCGACCGGGTCAACACGATCGTCTCCAGCAGCTCCACCGCACGTACCACCTACGAGATCGGCCGCCAGTACTGGCTCGAGGTCGGCTACCGCTTCTGACTTTCCTCACCGTGGAATGAACCTGATGAACAAGATCCTTGCGGGCCTGCTTGGCCCGCTGCTGCTCGGCGCCTGCGCCACGTCCCAGGCGCCCGACGAGGCGCTGCCCTGGGATGCCGCTGTGGTCCGCGGCACCCTGTCCAACGGCCTGGAATACCGCCTGGTGCGCGATGCCAGCCAGGCCAACCGCCTCGACCTGCGCCTGACCGTGCAGGCCGGCTCGGTGGACGAGGAGGCCGATCAGGTCGGCGTTGCCCACCTGGTCGAGCACCTGACGTTCTATAGCCATGGCGGCGACACCGATGACCTGCGTCAGCGCATGACCAGCCTCGGCTGGATCCAGGGCCGGCACTTCAACGCGGTGACCAGCTACGACCGCACCCAGTACCTGCTCAGCCCGCCGTCCGGGGTGAAAGAGGCGCCGCAGGCGCTGGAAGCGCTGTCCGACCTGGTCTTCGCCATGGACTATGATGCCGCCGACCTGGAGCGCGAGCGCCCGGTAGTGATCGAGGAATGGCGCGGCGGGTTGGGCGTGGCCCAGCGCATGAACGAGCAGCGCATCGCGTCCCAGCGTGCCGGCTCCCATTACCCGGCGCACCGCACCATCGGCAACGAGGGCGCCATTCGCAAGGCCAGTGTCGAAGCACTCAAGCGTTATCAACAGCGCTGGTACGTGCCGAACAACATGATCCTTTCGGTGGTCGGGGATTTCGAGCCCGTCGAACTGGCGAAGCAGATCGAACAGGCCTTCTCCGCACCGCTGGCGGGCCCTCTGCCAGGTCGAGAGCAACGCGAATTGCCGCTGGACGACAGGCTCAAGGTCTTCCGCCTCCAGGATCCCCAGTCCGGCAGCAACCAGGTGGCGCTGCTGTTCCGTTTGCACGAGCCGGACAGCCGCGGCACCACCCGGGCCGCCATGCGCGAGCGACTGATCGATCGGATGGCGCTTTCCGCCCTGACCACCAGCCTGCGTCGGCAACTGCCGCTGGATGGCGTGCGCAGCCTGACCGCGCAGAAAACCCTGATCGGCGAGCATTCCACGGTACTTGGCATCGCCGCCGGGGTGGACGGCCAGCAGCATCGCCGGGCCCTGCAACAGTTGCTGGGCGAGATCGAGCGCCTGCGCCAGCACGGTTTCACCGAAGCCGAAATGCAGCACGAGCGTGAAGTCATCCAAAAGCTGGGTGAGAAAGCCCTGGCCAAGGATGGCTCGCGGGACTTCCAGCAGTGGGTCGAGCAACTGAACAACGCTGCCGTGCAGGACAAGCCCGTCGTGGCGAAGCATGCGGCGGCGCAGCGTTACCTCGAGGTGCTCGGCAGCATCGACCGGGACGACCTGAACCAGCGGCTGCGGCGCTGGCTCGCCAGCCGCGACCGGGTGTTGCAGCTCAGCGCCCCCGGTGTGACGCCGCTGGAGCTGCCGACGGTGGCCGAGGTGGAACGATTGCAGGACTCCATCGCCCATACCGCGCTGGCTGCACCGAAACAGCAAGCCGCAGAGAGCACCAGCAAGCCCCTCGCCGAACTGGTCATGCCGGCGCTGCCGGCGCCAGGCAGTATGGTAAAGCGCAGATCGTTCGCCGAAGAGAAGGTCGAGCACTGGTCGCTGGGCAATGGCGACCGGCTGGTCTGGCTGCGAGCCAATGCCGAAGGCGGACGTTGGTCGCTGCAGGCGGATTCGACGGCGGGCTACAACCTGGCCGACCGACCGGTCTGGCGTACCCAGATGACCACGCAACTGGCGACCCAGAGCACGCCGGCCGGGATTTCCGCCGAAGCGTTGGACGCTTGGCGCAAGGCGCGGAAAGTGACCTTGGGCGTCGAGCAGAAACCCCAGCGCCTGCAACTGAGCCTGGGCGTTACGCCGGGCGAGGGTGCGCTGGCGGACCTGCTGCAAAGCTATCGCCTGAGCCAGGTCAATGTCCGTATCGACCCGGCGGCCTTCAGCGAGGCCCGGGAAGAACTGCTCAAGCGCCTGCAAAGCCGTCCGGACGATGTGCGCGAGCGCGAAGCGTCGAGCATGCGCCGCCTTATGTACGGGCGCGATAGCTGGCAGGCGCCGGATGCTGCGGCCTTGCGGGCCCTGGATGCTGCCGCGCTGGACGGTGATTGGCAGCGCCTGTCCGCGGCACCGGTGACCTACTACCTGATGGCCGATATCGAGCCGGAGGCGCTCGAACAGGCAGTGCTCGCCCATCTGGCGAATATCCCCAGGGGCAAGGCCCTGAATCCCGCCGCGGCCTCGCAGAAACCGGGCCGGCGCAGCGAATCCCTGGCCATTGCCCTGGAGCCCCGCGCGGTATTCCAGGCCAGCAGTTTCAGCGAACAACCCTGGAGCCCGCAGGCGGCGGCGCGGGTCGCGGCCTTGCGTGATCTCGCCAGCCTGCAGCTCAAGCAGCGCCTGCGTGGCGAAGCGGCGGGGGTGTACCGGCTCAAGTTCGACAGCGAGCTGAACCCCGACACCGGTCGTATCGAAAGCCGGTTGAGCTTCACCTGCGATCCGGCCCGGGTCGATGAGCTCTGGGCCCTTGCCCAGGACGCCCTGGATAAACTGCCGGGTGCGGTGAGCGCCGAATGGGTCAAGGGCGAGAGGGCGGAGTTGGCCAGGCAGGAAAGCAAACGCCGCGACGACCCGGCGACGCAACAGCGCCGCCTGGTCCTGAGCGAGCGCCACTGGGGCGATCCGCGTTACCTGAGCAGCCAGGCGCGGCTGCCTGAAGGCCTGAACAGCGGTGCATTGAAGGCCATGGCCGGGCAGTTGTTCCCCCGCGCCAACCAGGTCCAACTTCGCCTGTTGCCGTCCCCGGCAGCGCAGGACCAGGCCCTGTGAACGCCCTGCGTGCCTTCTGGCGCCTGTCACGGCCCTTCTGGGCCAGCCGCCGGCAGTGGCCGGCCTGGGTGATGCTTGCCGGGGTGATCGGCATGGGCTTGCTGGTGGTGCAGATCAACGTGTGGATCAACGCCTGGAGTAAGACCTTCTACGACACCCTCGGCGCCTTCGACACCGACGCGCTGTATGCGCTGATGGGCCAGTACTCGCTGTATATCGGCGCCTACGTGCTGATCTACGTGTACCTCGACTGGCTGCGCAAGGGCCTGGTGATGCGCTGGCGCCAGGCGATGACCGAGCGCCTTACCGCCGACTGGCTCGGCGACCAGGCCTTCTATCGCCTGGGCCTGGGCAACGAGCCGGACAACCCGGACCAGCGTATCGCCCAAGATGTGGACATGATGGTGGACCTGAGCATCGAGCTGGTGGCGTCTTTCGTCATCAATCTGGCCCAGGTCGGCGCCTTCGTGGTGATTCTCTGGGAACTGTCCGGGACCCAGACCTTCAGCCTGTTCGGCACGGCGTTCAGCATCGACGGCTATCTGGTCTGGCTGGTGCTGGCCTACACATTGCTCGGCAGCCTGGTTACCCATTGGGTCGGCAAGCCGCTGCACCACCTCAACTACGAACGCGAACACCGCGAGGCGGACTTCCGTGCCAGCCTCCTGCGCAAGCGCGACCATGCCGAGCAGATTGCCCTGTACCGCGGCGAAGCGGTGGAGCGGCGGCAGTTGTCCGGGCATTTCCAGGCGATTGCCGACAATTGGCGGCAACTGATGGGGCGCGAACGCAACCTGAGCCTGTTTACTGTGGCGTTCGAGCGGGTCAGCCTGATTATCCCGGTATTCGCCGCCTTGCCGCTGTTCCTGGCGAAGACCATCACCCTGGGCGGGCTGATGCAGATCCGCAGTGCGTTCACGGCGGTGCAGGGCTCGCTGAGCTGGTTTATCAAGCTGTACCCCAAGCTGGTGCGCTGGAGCGCGGCGTTGCAGCGCCTGGAGCAGTTCGAGCGGGCGATTGCCGCCAGCCGCCAGCAGGTTCGCGAGGTGCCGGCAGGGGCCTGCCTGTGCACCGAAGGGCTAGTGGTGTGCCGGCCAGACGGCACCGTACTGCTGGACGGGCTGGATGTGCGGGTGATGCCGGGGCAGTGGGTACGCCTGGACGGGCGCAGCGGGCTTGGCAAGTCGACGCTGCTGCGCACCTTGCAGGGTCTATGGCCCTACTGCCGGGGCCAATGGCAGTTGCCGCCAGGGCGAAGCCTGTTGTTGCCGCAGCAGCCTTATCTGGCGCGAATGTCATTGCGTGAACTGCTGGCGTATCCGGACACGGTTCTGCCCAGTGACGGTCGACTTGCCGGGGCGCTGGCCAAGGTCGGGCTCGCCGCGCTGGCCGCACGGCTGGACGACACCTGTGAATGGCAACGCGCCCTGAGTGGCGGCGAGCAGCAGCGCATCAGCCTGGCCCGGGCCTTGCTGTACAGGCCGCAGACGCTGTACCTGGACGAGGCGACCAACCAGCTGGATGACGACAGTGCCCGGGGCCTGTTGAAGATGCTCAAGCGGGAGTTGCCGGGGTGCACGGTGGTGGCGGTGACGCACCAGGTGGTGTTGGCGGGGTTGTTCGAGCGGACGGTGATGCTGGAAGGGGAGGCTGTACCTGCATAGTGGTTGCTGTTGATGGCCCTATCGCTGGCAAGCCAGCTCCCACAGGGGCCGCGTGCACCGCTGAACCTGTGGGAGCTGGCTTGCCAGCGATAGGGCCCGGAAGAACAGTCAAAGACTCAGATTTGCCACGAACTGGCTGGCATTCCTCCCCAGCTTCTCGACCACCGCGCCGCGCACCTGCTCGTACGCCTGCACATTCAGCACCGCCGTCTGTGCCGAGCGGAAGATCTGCACTTCGTTGTTCTGGAAGTTGATGAACAGGAAGCTGTTGTTGCTGACATTGCGGATCAGTTGCACGCAATTCATCAGCATGGTCACGTCACCCGCGGCATTCTGCGAGCAGGGCAGGATCTGGAAGGTGCCGACATGCCCGGCATTGCTGTGGTTCATGAACAGCTCCAGGGCATGGGGCTGCTTGCGCAGCGACTCCAGGGTGCGCCGGGCGATGGGGCTGAAGGCCGAACCTCCGACGACGCCTTCGATGATTTCGATGATGACGTCATTCATGCAGAACGACGCCTGGCTCGGGTGGAAACGCAGCAGTTCGGTGTGCGACAGGGTCCAGCCCAGCTTGCCCAGGCCCTCGGTATAGAACCCGAACCATTCCTCGCGCTGCCGCGCCTTGTCGAAACGCTTGTTCGCCGCCAGTTGCATCAGCAGGGTGCTGTTGAGCACATCTTCCCGGGCCTGGCGGGTCAGGCCGGCGACGAAGGACAACAGGCTGTCGCCGGCGACCACCGCACTGTCGCTGGATGGACCAGGAGCGTCGGGCTCATCCGGCGGGCTTTGCAGCAGTGGACGCACTACGTTGGTCGCGATTTCCAGCGAGGCGATGAATTCCAGCTGATCGGTCAGGTTGTTCATGGGTGACTCCTGTCATTAAGGGAGCCGCAGACACTAGTGAAATGCGCGAACCATGGCAGTCGGAGGGCCTTCCACGACCCTTCCCGCCACCCTTTGTCGCCCTTTGACGCTTTCGGCAATTCCCCTGTCGTTTTTGCATCGGGACGACAATCAACCGAGGCATATGCTGACCCCCAATAGCGCCGGCAGACGATTCGGCGCGCGATTGCCAATAAAGGGGACAGCCTGATGAGCCCAGCCGAACTACACGCCGACAGCATCGTTATCGACGGTCTGATCATCGCCAAGTGGAACCGCGAACTGTTCGAGGACATGCGCAAGGGCGGGCTGACCGCGGCCAACTGCACCGTGTCGGTCTGGGAGGGCTTCAAGGCGACCGTTGACCAGATCGCCGCGAGCCAGAAGCTGATCCGCGAAAACAGTGACCTGGTGATGCCCGTGCGCACCACCGCCGATATCCGCAAGGCCAAGGAGCTGGGCAAGACCGGCATCCTCTTCGGTTTCCAGAACGCCCACGCGTTCGAAGACCAGATCGCCTACGTGGACGTGTTCAAGCAGCTCGGCGTGGGCATCGTGCAGATGTGCTACAACACCCAGAACCTGGTCGGCACCGGCTGCTACGAGCGTGACGGCGGGCTGTCGGGCTTCGGTCGCGAGATCGTCGCCGAGATGAACCGTGTCGGCATCATGTGCGACCTGTCGCACGTAGGCTCGAAGACCAGCGAGGAAGTCATCCTCGAATCGAAGAAGCCGGTGTGCTACTCCCACTGCCTGCCTTCGGGCCTGAAGGAGCACCCGCGCAACAAGTCCGACGAGGAACTGAAGTTCATCGCCGACCACGGCGGCTTCGTCGGCGTGACCATGTTCGCGCCGTTCCTGGCCAAGGGTATCGACTCGACCATCGACGACTACGCCGAGGCCATCGAGTACACCATGAACATCGTCGGTGAAGACGCCATCGGTATCGGTACCGACTTCACCCAGGGCCATGGCCAGGACTTCTTCGAATACCTGACCCACGACAAGGGCTACGCCCGTCGCCTGACCAACTTCGGCAAGATCATCAACCCGCTGGGCATCCGCACCGTGGGCGAGTTCCCCAACCTCACCGAAACCCTGCTCAAGCGCGGCCATTCCGAGCGCGTGGTGCGCAAGATCATGGGCGAAAACTGGGTGAACGTTCTCAAGGATGTCTGGGGCGAGTAAGCCTCCGAAGCCTCTCTATCGAACCCCCGCATCAGGGCGGGGGCAGCCAATACATATTTCTGGAGTTGAGTTTCCATGGCCAAGATCGCCCCGCAATTGCCAATCGAAGTCGACAGCGAGACCGGTGTCTGGACCAGCGATGCCCTGCCGATGCTCTACGTACCGCGGCATTTCTTCGTCAACAATCACATGGGCATCGAGGAAGTGCTGGGCGCCGAGGCCTATGCCGAAATTCTCTACAAGGCCGGCTACAAGTCCGCCTGGCACTGGTGCGAGAAGGAAGCCGAATGCCACGGCCTGGAAGGTGTGGCGGTGTTCGAGCACTACATGAAGCGCCTGTCCCAGCGCGGCTGGGGCCTGTTCAAGATCCAGGACATCGACCTGGATAAAGGCACCGCCAGCGTCAAGCTCGAGCACTCCGCGTTCGTCTACGTCTACGGCAAGGTCGGGCGCAAGGTCGACTACATGTTCACCGGCTGGTTCGCCGGGGCCATGGACCAGATCCTCGCCGCTCGCGGCAGCAACATCCGTACGGTCGCCGAGCAGGTCTACGGCGGTTCCGAAGAAGGCCACGACGACGGCCTGTTCATCGTCAAGCCGTTGTAAGTCGAGGAGCACCCGCCATGGCGTTCGAAGCTATGTTCCAGCCGATCCAGATCGGCAAACTGACCATCCGCAACCGTGTGCTGAGTACCGCGCACGCCGAGGTCTATGCCACCGACGGCGGCATGACCACCGAGCGCTATGTGAAGTACTACGAAGAGAAGGCCAAGGGCGGCATCGGCCTGGCCATCTGCGGCGGTTCTTCCGTGGTCGCCATCGACAGCCCGCAGCAGTGGTGGTCGTCGGTCAACCTGTCCACCGACCGGATCATCCCGCACTTCCAGAATCTTGCCGACGCCATGCACAAGCACGGCGCCAAGATCATGATCCAGATTACCCACATGGGCCGTCGCTCGCGCTGGGACGGCTACCACTGGCCGACCCTGATGTCGCCGTCCGGCATCCGCGAACCCGTGCACCGCGCCACCTGCAAGACCATCGAGCCGGAAGAGATCTGGCGGGTGATCGGCAACTACGCGCAAGCTGCCCGCCGCGCGAAGGAAGGCGGCCTGGACGGCGTCGAGCTGTCTGCCGTGCACCAGCACATGATCGACCAGTTCTGGAGCCCGCGGGTCAACAAGCGCACCGACGAATGGGGCGGCAGCTTCGAAGGCCGCATGAAGTTCGGCCTGGAAGTGCTCAAGGCGGTGCGCGCCGAGGTCGGGCCGGACTTCTGCGTCGGCATGCGTATCTGCGGTGACGAATTCCACCCCGATGGCCTCAGCCACGAGGACATGAAGGAAATCGCCAAGTACTACGATGCCACCGGCATGGTCGATTTCTTCGGCGTGATCGGCTCGGGTTGCGACACCCACAACACCCTGGCCAACGTGATCCCCAACATGAGCTACCCGCCGGAGCCGTTCCTGCACCTGGCGGCGGGCATCAAGGAAGTGGTCAAGGCCCCGGTGCTGCACGCGCAGAACATCAAGGACCCGAACCAGGCCACGCGCATCCTCGAAGGCGGCTATGTCGACATGGTCGGCATGACCCGTGCGCACATCGCCGACCCGCACCTGATCGCCAAGATCAAGATGGGCCAGGTCGACCAGATCAAGCAGTGCGTCGGTGCCAACTACTGCATCGACCGCCAATACCAGGGCCTGGATGTGCTGTGCATCCAGAACGCCGCGACCTCCCGTGAATACATGGGCGTGCCGCACATCATCGAGAAATCCACCGGGCCGAAGCGCAAGGTGGTGATCGTCGGTGCCGGCCCGGCGGGCATGGAGGCGGCGCGGGTCGCTGCCGAGCGTGGCCACGACGTGACCCTGTTCGAGAAGAAGGAGCAGATCGGCGGGCAGATCACCATCGCCGCCAAGGCCCCGCAACGCGACCAGATCGCCGGTATCACCCGCTGGTACCAACTGGAGCTGGCACGCCTGAAGGTGGATCTGCGCCTGGGCACCGCGGCGGATGCCGACACCATCATGGACCTGCGCCCGGACATCGTGGTGCTGGCGGTGGGCGGTCATCCGTTCATGGAGCAGAACGAACATTGGGGCGCTGCCGAAGGGTTGGTGGTCAGCAGTTGGGACGTGCTCGACGGCAAGGTCGCGCCGGGCAAGAACGTGCTGGTCTACGACACCATCTGCGAATTCACCGGCATGTCGGTGGCCGACTTCATCGCTGACAAGGGCAGCCAGGTCGAGATCGTCACCGACGACATCAAGCCGGGCGTGGCCATCGGCGGGACCTCGTTCCCCACCTACTACCGCAGCATGTACCCCAAGGAAGTGATCATGACCGGCGACCTGATGCTGGAAAAGGTCTACCGCGAGGGCGACAAGCTGGTGGCGGTGCTGGAGAACGAATACACCGGGGCCAAGGAAGAACGGGTGGTCGACCAAGTGGTGATCGAGAACGGCGTGCGGCCGGACGAAGCGCTGTACTACGCGCTCAAGGACGGTTCGCGCAACAAGGGCCAGATCGATGTGGAAGCCCTGTTCGCCATCCAGCCGCAGCCGATCCTCGGCCAGGCTGGCGACGGTTACCTGCTGTACCGCATTGGCGACTGCGTGGCGCAGCGCAATACCCATGCGGCGATCTATGACGCCTTGCGCCTGTGCAAGGACTTCTGATCGGACCTTGATCGAGAGAGCGGCACGGACCCTGTGGGAGCTGGCTTGCCAGCGATAGCGGTAGTGAATCCACCATTGCAATCGCTGGCAAGCCAGCTCCCACAGGGTACGCGCCAACTCCAACCCGAGCGGGAGCTTCCCATGCTGAACGTTATCCTCCCCGTCCTGCTGTTTGCCGCCCTCGGCCTGGCCGTGCTCGGCGCCGTGCGGCGCGTGCGGATGTGGCGCCAGGGCCGGCCGTCGCCGGTCAACCTGCTGGCCGGCCTGCTGGCCATGCCGCGGCGTTACCTGGTCGATCTCCACCATGTGGTGGAACGCGACAAGTACATGTCGAAAACCCACGTGGCTACCGCTGGCGGCTTCGTCCTGTCCGCCGTGCTCGCCATTGTCGTCCACGGCTTCGGCCTGCACAGCAAGATCCTCGGCTACGCCCTGCTGGCGGCGACAGTGCTGATGTTCTGTGGTGCCCTGTTCGTCTTCAAGCGCCGCCTCGACCCGCCTTCGCGGCTGTCGAAAGGCCCCTGGATGCGCTTGCCGAAAAGCCTGCTGGTGTTTTCCACCACCTTCTTCATCGCCACCCTGCCGGTAGCCGGCATCCTCCCCGAAGGCTTCGGCGGCTGGTTCCTCGTCGGCCTGCTGGGGCTGGGGGTGATCTGGGGCGTGTCGGAGCTGTTCCTCGGCATGACCTGGGGCGGCCCGATGAAACACGCCTTCGCCGGTGCCCTGCACCTGGCCTGGCACCGCCGCGCCGAGCGCTTCGGCGGCGGCCGCTCCACCGGCCTCAAGCCGCTGGACCTGGAAGACCGCAGCGCGCCATTGGGCGTGGAAAAACCCAAGGACTTCACCTGGAACCAGTTGCTCGGCTTCGATGCCTGCGTGCAGTGCGGCAAGTGCGAAGCGATGTGCCCGGCCTTCGCTGCCGGCCAGCCGCTGAACCCGAAGAAACTGATCCAGGACATGGTCATCGGCCTGGCCGGTGGCACCGACGCGCAGTTCGCCGGCAGCCCGTACCCTGGCAAGCCGATCGGCGAACACGGCGGCCATCCGCACCAGCCGATCGTCAACGGCCTGGTGGACGCCGAGACTCTGTGGTCCTGTACCACCTGCCGGGCCTGCGTCGAGGAATGCCCGATGATGATCGAGCACGTCGATGCCATCGTCGACATGCGCCGCCACCTGACCCTGGAAAAGGGCGCCACGCCGAACAAGGGTGCGGAAGTCCTCGATAACCTGATCGCCACCGACAACCCCGGCGGCTTCAACCCGGGCGGACGCATGAACTGGGCCGCGGACCTGAACCTCAAGGTGCTCTCGGAGGTGAAATCCACCGAGGTGCTGTTCTGGGTCGGCGATGGCGCCTTCGACATGCGCAACCAGCGCACCCTGCGCGCCTTCGTCAAGGTGCTGAAAGCCTCGGGCGTGGACTTCGCCGTGCTCGGCCTGGAAGAGCGCGACAGCGGCGACGTGGCCCGGCGCCTGGGTGACGAAGCCACCTTCCAGACCCTGGCCAAGCGCAATATCCAGACGCTCGCGAAATACCGTTTCCAGCGCATCGTCACCTGCGATCCGCACAGCTTCCATGTGCTGAAGAACGAATACGGCGCCTTTGGCTGCGAGTACCTGGTGCAGCACCACAGCACCTACATCGCCGAACTGCTGGACGCCGGCAAGCTCAGCCTCGACGCACACAAGGGCGGCAGCGTGACCTACCACGACCCGTGCTACCTGGGCCGCTACAACGGTGAATACGAGGCGCCGCGCCAGGTGCTGCGCGCCCTCGGCATCGAGGTCAAGGAGATGGAGCGTTCCGGCTTCCGTTCCCGCTGCTGCGGTGGTGGCGGCGGTGCGCCGATCACCGATATCCCGGGCAAGCAGCGCATTCCCGATATGCGCATGGAAGACATCCGCGAGACCGGCGCCGAGGTGGTGGCGGTAGGTTGTCCACAGTGCACGGCCATGCTCGAAGGCGTGGTCGAACCCCGGCCGCTGATCAAGGACCTGGCCGAACTGGTGGCCGATGCCCTGGTGGAAAGTGCCGCGCCGAGCAAGCCGGCGCCGAGCAAACGTGAACCTGCGGAGGTGCACTGATGAGCGACATTATTCGCCGCGACCCGCGTGCCGAATGGATCGCACGCAACCGCCTGCATCCGCTGCATGCGGCCATGCAGGTCAAGCAGGACAGCTGGATGGGGCCCAACGGCGTCATCCGCAAGAATCCCCACGCGCTCGGCTTCATCGGCCCCAACGGCCTCAAGCGCATCGACCGCAGCGGCGCCCAGCAAGGTGGTGGCAGCAGCAAGCGCAGCGCGGCGGCCGAGGTACAACTGCCGCTGCACCAGGTCACGGCGCCGGCGTTCTATATCGCCGTGGTCCCGGACATGGTCGGCGGTCGCTTGAGCAGCCACGACCGCGATCTGCTCGGCCTGGCCCACAGCCTGGCCGGCAGCGACGGCGCGGTGCTGGCCGTGGTGTTCGGTGAGCACAAGGAAAGCAACTTTACCGGCAATGGTGTCGACCGCCTGCTGCTGATCGACGGCGAGCAGTTCGAGGGTTATGCACCGGAACAAAGGGTGCAGGGCCTGCGGGCTGTGGATAACCAGTTTTCGCCACGCCACTGGTTGCTGCCTGACAGCCGTACCGGTGGTGGCGAACTGGGCCGGCGCTTTGCCGCCGCCTTGGGCGAACGCCCGGCGACGCGGGTCTGGCAGGTCAAGGACGGGCTTTCCAGCGGGCGCGCCGGTGCTGGCCAGCAGGACCTGGTGCGCAATCTGCCACGCCTGATCCTGGCCGCCGCCGAATGTGCCGAACCGGTCAGCGAAACCCGCCATGAAGCCTTGCCGGTGGAGTTGTCCACAGGCGTAGCGCGCAGCCTGTCGCGGATCGAGGATCTCGGCCCGGTGGCGGTAGACCCGGCGGCCATCGCCATGGCCGAGGCCGAGTTCATCGTCTCCGGTGGCAACGGGGTCAAGGACTGGGCGCTGTTCCACCGTGCCACGGCAGCCCTCGGTGCCACCGAAGGCGCCTCGCGGGTGGCGGTGGACGACGGCTTCATGCCGCGCAACCGCCAGGTGGGTGCCACCGGCACCTGGGTTACCGCGCGGGTCTATGTGGCCGTGGGTATTTCCGGGGCGATCCAGCACCTGCAGGGCATCGGCGCCTGCGACAAGGTGGTGGCGATCAACATGGATCCGGGCTGCGACATGATCAAACGCGCCGATCTCTCGGTGATCGGTGACAGCGCAGCGATCCTCCAGGCCCTGATCGAGGCTGTGGACAACTTCCGCAACGGCGCCCGGCGCGATGCGGCATAAGGGCAGGGCAACGTCATGAACACGAAGATCATCAGCCTGGTATCGGTCGGCGCCCACCCCACCTCGGGGCGCAGCCGCCGCGCCGAACAGGACGCCCGCGCGGTGGAACTGGGGCTGCAACTGGCCGGCGACAGCCTGCGGGTGCTGCATGCCGGCGACCCACGGGAAGAAGCCTTGCGCGCCTACCTGGGCATGGGCCTGGAGAAACTGGAGGTACTGGAACAACCGGCCGGTGCCGATGTGCTCGGACCGCTCGGTGATTACCTGCGTGATGCCGGAGCGCAACTGGTGCTGACCGGCAGCCAGGCGGAAACCGGCGAAGGCTCGGGGATGCTCCCGTACTTGCTGGCCGAACGCCTGGGCTGGCCGTTGGTGGTAGGGCTGGCCGAGGTGGAATCCATCGAAAATGGCACTGCGCAGGTGCTGCAAGCCTTGCCTCGCGGGCAGCGCAGGCGGCTGAAAGTGCGCCTGCCGTTTCTCGCCTCTGTGGATAACGCCGCACCGAAGCCTCGCCAGAGCGCTTTCGGCCCGGCCCGGCGCGGCGTGCTGGCGCCTCACGAGGTGGAAATCGTCGACGACGAACTGTTCGAAAGTGCCGAATTGCTGCCGGCGAAGCCGCGGCCCAAGCGGCTCAAGGTGATCAAGGCGAAGAGTGGCGCGGACCGCATGAAGGCCGCTACGGCCAAGGCCAGTGGTGGCGGCGGTCAGGTGCTCAAGGATGTCAGCCCACAGGCGGGCGCCGAGGCGATTCTCAAGCTGCTGGTGGAGGAAGGCGTGCTGCGCTGAGCGTTGTGCACAAAGTCTGTTGGCGGCTCTGTGGATAAAATGTTGGTCACCCTCTGGAAGCCTTGCTCTGCAAGGCTTTCGCGTTTCTGGTCATATATCGTACAGCTCAGATCCAGGAATGCGCGCTGTTGATCAGCCTTGGGCAATAGGAGTTGCCCACAATCCTTGTTGGCGGTTCTGTGGATAAACTGTTCTTTCAAAAAATAAGTTCATGTAAATCATGTACTTATATGGTTTGATCAAAATATGTTCAATTGTTCGAAAAAATCCGGTCAGATGCTCTATAGCCCAGGTAAATCGGAGGTTTTCGACCTTATCCACAGCTCATGACACGGAATGAAAAGTTTCACACAAAGTCTGTTGGCCCCTTTGTGGATAAGGTGTTCGCTGAGCGCTGAAGGCCAGGTTTTACAAGGGGTCGAGCGAAGTGGTCAAAAATTGATCGGTTTACCTCTGTGCGGCCAGCGTGCACCCCGGGCGCTTTCCACAGGGGTTGCCCACAATAGCTGTGGGTCGAGCTGTGGATAAAATGTTGCCAAGGTGGTTTTGTTCAGCAAATGCGGGGGCCTGCGAGGGTTGTTCAAAAAATGCACAGCCGTACTGAGGGCCCCGCTACCTGATAGAACTGTCAGTAGTGCTCGTCCCGGATCAAGGCGTAAGGTTAAACGAGGGATTACCTGCGTGAGGTTCAGCATGCCGACTTTGCCCGCCGTCCGGACTGATCGAACAGTGCCTGATGCAACCCGCGCCGCCTTCAACGGCCAGGTTCTCGAGCCTTGGGGTTGCTATCTACCAGGCAATGGTTATCGGGCCTACAATCCGATCCTGTTGCGTTTCCACGGCCCGGACCGCTGGAGTCCCTTCCAGCGCGGCGGGCTCAATCCCTATGCCTACTGCTCCGGTGACCCGGTGAACGCCGTGGATCCGACCGGACGCTGGGAAGAAAAGATCACCCCCCTGCTGTCGCTGGGGCTGAACATGATGCTGTTCAGCCTGGCTGCCTACGCATTGCGCAGCACGGCGCCAGCCATGCAAAAACGCGCGCCGCTGACGGCTACCTATATCAGCTTCAGTGGTTCCCTGATCGGCATGTATGGTTCCGTCGAGCAACTGCTGGGCAATCCCGAGGGCAGGTACCTCAACTGGCTAGGCACATCGTTGTCGACCATCTCGGCCGCGACGCGCGTCTGGCTCGCGCGGAGGGTGGACCGGCAGGATCGCTTCAACGAACGCATTCAGGTGATGCGTGACAAGATGTACAGGGAATCGAACGTCAAGTATGTGCCGCCGGCTTCCCCGCCCCAAACACCCGTTCCGCTCCGCTCGGTCACTCCGCCCGCGAGCACGCCCCCGGCCAATCCGGTACAGCGGACACCGCCGCCGCCGCGTGAGCAGTCGGCTTCTCCGATTTCCAGTATTCCTTCGCATGTGTCGGGTTCGCCGCGCTCGGGATCGATAGTCAGCGTTGCGTCGACCAGCAGTCGAGGTTCGGTAATTGGAGATTTACCGAAGATCAACCGGGATATTCGTGGGCAGCGCAAGCAAAGCGTGCGCTTCTTCGCGACCAACTATTGATGAGCAGACCATTCTCACAACCTGGCTTCAACGGCCACCACCTGGAGGCTGCGGGTTGGTATCACCTGGGCAACGGCCACCGGGTCTACAGCCCGTTGCTCATGCGCTTTCACTGCCCGGACCGACTGAGCCCGTTCGGCGCGGGGGGCTTGAATGCCTACGCCTATTGCCTGGGCGACCCGGTCAATAGAAGGGACCCGACGGGACGCGCGACAGAAGATATTCACATCGTGAGTCTGGTCGTTGCTGGTATATCCATCGGCTACGGGTTCATGTCTCTCATCGTTCCTCCGCTGGCCAGGCTGGCGCGCCCTGGCTCCCGCGTGCATGGCTGGGCTTCGATGGGGCCACCTCTCAGCTCGTCCCCGGGGGGCTGGATGCCGCTGCTACCATTGCCGGAATAGCAGGGGGAGGACTCGGGGCCGCGGCCACCAAGCTGAGCATGGAGGACCCGGAGTCACGCTTGGCGAAGGACCTTACTCATATCAGCCTGTACACAACGCTCGGCGTACTGGTCACCGGTAGGCTGGTTGTGGGGGTGACGCCTGCGAAAGACTTCACCTCCCATCGCTGGCGCACCGTGGGCAAGTTCGTCCATGGTCCGAAAAAAATCGAACGGAACGAGCAGCCCAGGTTGAATGTAGCGTCGATGAACGATCCGGATATCGAAATGAGGAATCTCTCGTCGAGGCGGGCCACCCCTCCAATCTTGCCGGAGATGCAGTCGCAACAGCAGGTCGTGCAGAGGCGTAGCGGGCGTACCGCAGAGTATTTCCGGCGACTATGGCCAACGCGGGGCAGTTGGAATCGTCCCGAGTAGGTCGGGTGCGGGGCGTAGCTGACCTGGCATTTCTGCCAGTTTCGCTGTGCCGACGACTGGATTAGCGTGGTGGCTACAAATTCGCCTACAGGAACATCCAGCAATGAAAGACCTCGGTACGGATGCTGACCATGGTCGAAAGGCTGTCACCACAGTGCTGATCGCCACCAATCACAGCCAGACGGTAATTGCAGAACATGCCGGCAGGCTCAACCGCATCGCCTGCGAACCCTACGGTGTGCAAAGCGCAGATCGGCCGCCGCAGTCACGCCAGGGCTTCAATGGTGAGCTTCGCGAAACGCTGCTGGACGGATACGCACTGGGAGTGGGTTATCGTTTCTACAATCCACTGCTGAGGCGCTTTCAAGGTATGGACGAGCTAAGCCCGTTCGAGGCGGGTGGGTTCAATGGATATGGATATTGCGCAGGTGACCCGCTGAACAATGGCGATCCAAGTGGGCGGGTGGTGGTTTCCTGGCTCCAGGGATGGCAAACCAGGGGCTTTCAAAAGACGATGAGACCGCAACTGGATCTACAAATCCATGTGTCTGCGCGGACTGACTGGAACATACCTCGTCTACCGCTTGGCACACAACGCCAGGCACCTTCTGTTTCTAGGCACAGGATGGCGCCTCAGCCTGTAGCGTTCAGTGGCCAGGGAATCAATAGATCGGATGTCCCGGCTGTTGCGGCTAGCCACACGCGCCCCACCCGCCAGGCGACGCCTTCACTCGATCGATATTCGTTCACGCGCTCGGGGGTGGAGTTCCATTCGGGGTCTGCCAGTCTGACCACCCGGCTGTGGATAAAAACTGCAGTACCTGTATCGGGCATGCCCAAATCCGGGCCCGCTGGCCGAGCGGAGTACCCTAAGACATTCGAGGGGCTCGATGAGTACCCGCCTGATGTCATCAACACTGGGTTAATCGTGCATGAGCTGCGCTCAACCGCTCTCGTCCGGGCCGCAGAATTGAACAGGCATGGGACACGGCAGTCGGGGTCCTCAATTCGGCAGTAGCCGAGCCGGGCCCGCTTGGGCCCGGCGCTTGCGCAGAGCGACTTGGTTACACCGAAACATCCTTCAGATAAGGCGCCGGCTCCGCCCCCAGGTTGTTCAACACCCGCTGGCTGTACCAGTCGATGAAGTTGACCACGCCGAACTCGTAGGTTTTCGAGTACGGGCCTGGCTGGTATGCGGTGGAGTTGATGCCACGCTGGTTTTCCTCGGCCAGGCGACGGTCCTGGTCGTTGGTGGCGTCCCACACTTCGCGCATGCGCTGCGGGTCGTAGTCCACGCCTTCCACGGCGTCCTTGCGCACCAGCCACTTGGTGGTGACCTTGGTTTCCTGGGCACTGATCGGCCACACGGTGAAGACGATCATGTGGTCGCCCATGCAGTGGTTCCACGAGTGCGGCAGGTGGAGGATGCGCATCGAGCCGAGGTCGGGGTTCTGGATCCGCCCCATCAGCTTGCTGCAGGCCTGCTTGCCGTCCATGGTCATGGACACGGTGCCCTTGAGCAGCGGCATGCGCACGATACGGTTGCGCAGGCCGTGGCTCTTGTGCAGGTACGGGATTTTCTCGGCTTCCCAGGCGGCGGCGGAGGCGGCGACGTGGTCCTTGAACGACTGGGTCGCGCGCGGATCGTTGGTGTCGTCCCATTCGAGCAGGGTGTTGAGCAGTTCCGGGTGCGAACCGCTGCAGTGGTAGCACTCGCGGTTGTTTTCCAGGACCAGCTTCCAGTTGGCCTTTTCCAGCAGGGTGGTCTGCACGGCCACCTTGGTGTTTTCCATGTCGTACGGTTCCATGTAGTGCGCCAGCGTGGCGAGGAACTCGTCGATGGCCGGCGGGTTTTCCGCCAGGCTGATGAAGATGTAGCCGCCGGCGACCTTCACATGCACCGGTTTCAGGCCGTACTGCTTCATGTCGAAGTCGGCGCCCATTTCGGTGCCTGCGAACAGCAGGCGGCCGTCCAGCTCGTAGGTCCATTGGTGGTACGGGCAGACCAGCTTGGCCACCTTGCCCTTGTCGCTGGTGCACAGGCGCGAGCCGCGGTGGCGGCAGACGTTGTGGAAGGCGTGGACCTGGCCCTCGGCCCCGCGTACCACCATGATCGGGTTCTTGCCGATTTCCAGGGTGAGGAAGTTGCCCTTGGCCGGGATTTCGCAGGTCATGCCGGCGATCAGCCACTCCTTGTGGAAGATCTCCTGCATGTCGATCTGGAACAGGCGCTCGTCGGTGTAGAAGGGTTGCGGCAGCGAGAAGGTGCGCTCGCGGTTCTGCAGCATTTCGGCGGTGGCCTTGCGTGCTGGTTCCAGCGGATCGTCCAGGCTCAGGGTGGTGACGTCCATCGTGCGTGTCCTCATGGCCTCGGTGGGCCGGCGAAAGTGGCTAATCGTTGTTATGCGACGCAGGGCATTTGTGCAGGGATCATTTGCGACGGAGTGTGCGATTGCCGACGACGCGAACCATATCCATGGGCGACATGATCGAATCCGTTTCCGACGCGCCAGCCCTTGTCGGCAGGGGCTGGTCGCGATAAGCACGCCGATGTCGTGAACAGGTAAGTGCAGCGCCGATGGCTTGCGCATTATCGGCATCATCAGGCCGCAGTCGGCCGTGGAGACCCGAGCATGTCCAATACCTTCCTCAACCCGGTGACCACCCAGACCTGGGCCAACGGCCGCCATATCGTTCGCTGCGTCAAGGTCATCCAGGAAACCTGGGACGTGCGCACCTTCTGCTTCATGGCCGACCAGCCGATCATGTTCTTCTTCAAGCCGGGCCAGTTCGTCACCCTGGAGCTGGAAATCGAAGGCCAGCCGGTTATGCGTTCCTACACCATTTCCAGCTCGCCATCGGTGCCCTACAGCTTCTCGGTGACCATCAAGCGCGTGCCGGGCGGCAAGGTTTCCAACTACCTGCACGACACCCTGCACGAGGGCCAGGAACTGGCGGTGCACGGGCCGGTCGGGCTGTTCAACGCCATCGACTTCCCCAGCCCGAAGGTCCTGTACCTCAGCGGCGGCGTCGGCATCACCCCGGTGATGTCCATGGCCCGCTGGTTCTACGACACCAACGGCAACGTCGATATGGTCTTCGTGCACAGCGCGCGCTCGCCGAAGGACATCATCTACCACCGCGAGCTGGAGCACATGGCGTCGCGGATTCCTAACTTCAGCCTGCACATCATTTGCGAGAAACATGGCCTCGGCGAGCCCTGGGCCGGCTATCGCGGCTACCTGAACCACAAGCTGCTGGAACTGATGGCGCCGGACTTCATGGAGCGCGAGATCTTCTGCTGCGGCCCGACGCCCTATATGACCGCGGTCAAGCGCCTGCTCGAAGCCGCCGGCTACGACATGAGCCGCTATCACGAGGAGTCCTTCGGTGCGACGCCGCCGGAGGCCAAGGCCGACGCGGTGGAGCATGCCGAGCAGGCAGCGGAAGCGGCAGAGGAAATCACCGCCAGCGATATGCACCTGGTGGAGTTCACCGCCACCGGCAAGAGCAGCCGAATCGTGCCCGGCGAGACCGTGCATGCCGCTGCGGCCAAGGTCGGCCTGATGATTCCCAAGGCTTGCGGCATGGGTATCTGCGGCACCTGCAAGGTGCTCAAGCTGGGTGGCGAAGTAGAGATGGAGCACAACGGCGGGATCACCGACGAGGACGTCGCCGAAGGCTACATCCTGTCCTGCTGCAGCGTGCCGAAGGGGGATGTGCGGATCGAATACTGAGGTTAGTACAAGGGAACCCAAGTCAACAGCAGCGACATAACGAAGCCCGCGAGCAGCAGCACGCGGGCTTTGGTTTTTCTGGGCCTGGCGGCGAGTGCGGTGACCAGCGCACGGCCCTGCACGGCCATGGCCCCGAGCATGCACAGCGCCAGCAAGGCCAGGGTGGCGCTACCCAGCCCGGGGATGATCCGTTCGCCCAGCAGGCGCAGGCTGAGCACCGTATCCACGGCGGGAATGGCCGAGGCCATCAGGGCGCCGAGGCACATCAGGCCCAGCGCTGGCAGGCTCAGGCCGAGGTAATGTGCCGGCCCCTGGTTGACCAGCGCAGGCAACAGGATCTGCCAGAGTGTCGCCGCTACTGCCAGGGAGGCGAAGGCCGACCAGGCAAAACCCGGCTGGCGTTGTGCCGTATCGGCTTCCAGCAACAGCGGAGCGGCGAAACCCAGCAGCACCAGGACCAGCGCCAGCAAAGGTGCCAGCAATGTGAGGAGCCGATACAGCAAGGGCGGGCCAATGAATGCCAGCAATGCCGACAGGCTTACCGCCAGCAGCAGCCAATGCTGGGGTGTTCCGGGCAGCAGGTGAATGGCCATGCGCGCGAGGATCTGCAAATGCACGGTGTGCAGAACCAAGGCCAGCGGCAGCAGCAGGATTGCACAGGGGATGAAAGGCTGCCGGCGCGAGACCAGGCTGCCGAGCAGTATCGCCGGAATGATCGCCAGCACCGACTGCCAGAAGCCCAGGCCCTGCAGCGGGCCGAGGAAGCCGATGGCGAGCGGGCCGGGGAGAAAGTTGCTGGCGAACCAGAAGGCGATGCTCTGGCGGGGCTGGGTGTGCATGGTAGGGGCTGGCGTACTCGTCAGGTTCGAGCGCGCGAGGGTAGGGGATGTCGAGGCGTTTTACCGGGGGAAATGATTCAAAACGTGCAGGGGAAAAAGGCGGGGGATTACCGGGGATTAAGCGGTTTCCGGGGGATTTCGCGAAGATTTGTAGGAATTGGTTTTGCGAGGGTGTAGGTGGTGCTCCAGGGATGCCGGATTGTGTGGTGAATTCCTAGTATCACTGTCGATATTCATGGCCTCATCGCTGGCAAGCCAGCTCCCACAGGTCCAGCGGTGCACGCGGTCACTGTGGGAGCTGGCTTGCCAGCGATAGGGTCATCACAGACGAAGCAGGTCTCAGACCCTGAACCGCCCCACCAGGTTATTCAGGTCTACCGCCAGCCGCGACAGCTCGGCACTGGCTGCGCTGGTCTGGTGGGCGCCGGTCGCCGATTGTACCGACAGGTCATTGATGTTCACCAGGTTGCGGTCCACTTCCCGCGCTACCTGGGCCTGCTCTTCGGCGGCGCTGGCGATCACCAGGTTGCGCTCGTTGATCTGCGCCACGGCACCGGTGATGGTATCCAGCGCGCTACCGGCACCACGGGCGATGTTCAGGGTCGACTCGGCGCGTTCGGTGCTGTTGCGCATGGAGCTGACCGCCTGCTCGGTTCCGCCCTGGATGCTGCTGACCATGCGTTCGATTTCCTGGGTGGATTGCTGGGTGCGGTGCGCCAGCGCCCGGACTTCATCGGCGACCACGGCAAACCCGCGACCGGCCTCGCCGGCCCGCGCGGCTTCGATGGCGGCGTTGAGGGCGAGCAGGTTGGTCTGGTCGGCCAGGCCGCGGATCACGTCCAGCACCTTGCCGATATCCCGCGACTGTTCGGCCAGGTTGCCGACCAGCACCGAGGTGCTTTGCACGTCGGTGCTCATGCGTTCGATGGCGCTGACGGTCTCCAGCACCAGGTCGCGCCCGTCGGTGGCGGAGCGGGTGGCTTCGGCCGAGGCTTCGGAAGTGCTGACCGCGTTGCGCGCCACTTCCTCCACGGCGCTGGTCATCTCGGTGACCGCAGTGGCCGCCTGCTGGATTTCATTGTTCTGCTGTTGCAGGCCGCGGGCGCTTTCCTCGGTGACGCTGTTCAGCTCTTCGGCGGCCGACGCCAGTTGGGTGGCGGAGCCGGAAATCTGCTGCAGGGTGTCGCGCAGCTGCTCCTGCATGGTCGCGATGGCCTGTTGCAGGCGGGTGGCTTCATCCTTGCCCTCGGGGCGGATGCTTTGGGTCAGGTTGCCGCTGGCAATCTGCTCGGCGACGCCCAGCACTTCGCTCATCGGCCTGACGATGCTGCGGGTCAGGACGATGGCACAGAGGAAGGTCAGCACCGTGGCCGCGACCAGCAGGGCGATGACCAGGGTAAAGGCATTAGAATACTGATCGGCGGCCGTCTGGTTGATGTCGCGGGTCTGCTCGGTATTGATCTTGACCAGCTTGTCCACGGTGCCCGTAATCAGCTCCATGTTCTGCAACAGGTCACGGTTGATCATCTCGCGGATCGCCGGGAGGTCGTTGGCCTGGGAGAGCTGGACCATGCGCGTTTCCAGCTGGCGGTACTGGCCGAGGGCCTGGACGAACTGGTTGTACACGGCCTGTTCTTCGTCGCTGGCGATCAGCGGTTCGTAGATTTTTCGCGCGGCATCGATCTGCGTGTTGCGCTCGTTCAGCTGGCTGTAGGTGGTTTGCAGCAGGTCCGCTTCGCGGTTGATCATCAGGCGATAGGACAGGGTGCGCAGGCGCAGGGTGTACAGGTTGATCTGGTCAAGGGCCTTGATACTCGGCACCGTGACCCGCTCGATCGATTGGCCGGCCTGGCGGATGTCGCTCATCTGGTGCAGGGCGAAGATGCCCAGGGTCAGCATTAGCGTGCCGATCAGCGCGAAGCCCAGCAGTGCACGCGGGGCGATGTTCATATTGCGTAAGGACATGGTTCGTATCCAGGCTCGGGAAGGAACGCGATCCATGCGCAAAGTTGGGGTGTTCTTAATGCCTATCGGTAAACGGCGGGCGGACTTGAGGCTTTGTCGGACAAAATCATTGGCCGCTGATCGCGCTTTGTCCGACCGGAGGGGGAACCGAGTGACCCATGTCAGGTCAATGTGCACCAACGCGGGGCTCTGGCCCCGATATCTCTGGCGGGTCGGGCATGTTTTCTTTATCGTGTGCGCCCCCGATTTACCCCTCCCTGGAGAAGGTCACCATGCTGGACACCATCCTGAGTCAACTGGAACAACTGGTCAGCGAACTGCTGCAGAAAAATCAGCAACTGGCCGAGCGCAATGCCCAACTGGACAGCGAACTGGCCCAGGCCCGTGACGAGAACGAAAGCCTGCAACTGAGCCTGATGGAGCAGGAAGAGAAGTACGCCGGCACCAACGCCCGCATCCAGGCCCTGATCGAACGTGCCAGCGGTACCGTCGGCGCATGAACGAGTCTGCGAAGACGATCAATGTCGTCTCGATCATGGGCAACGACTATTCGATCAAGGCCCCGGCGGGCCAGGAGCAGGTGCTTGCCGACGCGGTGCGGATGCTCAAGGCATCCCTGGCCGAAACCAAGCGCAGCTACCCGTCGTTGATCGGCGACAAGCTGCTGGTGCTGGCGGCCTTGAACCTGTGTTCGCAGCAGATCGCACTGCAGCAGGCGCACCAGCAAACCCTCGACCGTTATCAAGAGCAAGTCAGCGCCACGGTCGATGCAATTTCCCAGGCGATCGATAACGCCTGATTTCCCAATATTTGTGGGGGCTGTACCGGCCTCATCGCTGGCAAGTCGGGGCGCCGAACCGCAGCTCCCACAGGTTCCGAGTGATCCCCGCCTTTTTTCACTGACCCTACGTTTTGTCCGGGATATTGTCGTGCCCGTCTGGAAATATCGTATACCTGTGTTGTATACAATTGGCCTGTCATTTGCACTACAGGCTTTTATTTCCTCGAGGAACACCCATGCACTTCTGGCGGCGCAGTATCCAATGGCAATTGATAGCAAGCATGGGCGCAGCCCTGTTGGCGAGCATCCTGATCGTGGTGGCGATCTATACCGTGGCGGTCAACCGCCTGACCGAGCGTTACCTGGTGGACACGGCGCTGCCGGCCAGCATTGAGGCGATTCGTAACGACATCGAGCGCATGCTGGCCAGGCCGCTGACCGCAGCGGCCGATATCGCCTGGAACCCCATGCTGCGCGACTGGCTGGCAGCCGGGGAAGATCCGGCGCAGACCCCGGCGGTGGTCGAATACCTGGACACCCTGCGCGACAAGAACAAGGCCTTCACCTCGGTCTATGCCTCGACCCTGAGTAACCACTACTACAACGAGAAGGGCCTGGACCGCACCCTTAGCCGCAGCAATCCCGCGGACAAATGGTTCTACGGCTTCATCGACAGCGGCAACCAGCGGGTGCTCAACATCGATACCGACACCAGCACCGGCGAACTGGCACTGTTCATCGATTACCGGGTGGAAAAGGACGGCCGGCTGGTCGGTGTGGGTGGCCTCGGCCTGCGCATGACCGAGTTGTCCGAACTGATCCACGATTTCAGCTTCGGCGAGCACGGGCGGGTGATGCTGGTGCGCAACGATGGCCTGATCCAGGTTCATCCGCAGACCGAACATGGCGGCAAGCGCCAACTGGCCGAGCAGATTGGCGAAGCGGCGGCGCAGGCCATCCTGCTCAACAGTGATGGCTTCGAGAACGTGAGCTTCGAGCGCGACGGTGAAACCTGGCTGGCCCTGAGCCTGCCACTGCGGGACCTGAATTGGCGGCTGGTGGCAGAAGTGCCGCAGGCGCAGATCTATGCGCAGGTGAAGCAGACCGTATGGCTGACCAGCCTGACCGGCGCCGCCGTGGCCCTGTTGTCGCTGCTGCTGGTGGTGTGGTTGGCGCGAGGCATCGTGCGGCCGCTGCGCCAGGTCACCGCCGCGCTGGGCGCGATCGGCGATGGCGGCGGCGACCTCAGCCATCGCCTCGACGAGAGCCGGCGCGATGAACTGGGTGACCTGGCCCGTGGCTTTAACCGCTTCCTCGACAGCCAGCGCAAGCTGATCGGCGAGGTACTGCGCACCAGCGAAGAACTGCACAAGGCGGTGGGGCAGGTGATCCATGTGGTGGTCAGCACCGCCGAGCGATCGTCGCAGCAGCAGGCGATGACCGAGATGGTCGCTACCGCCGTGCACGAGATGGGCCTGACCGTGCAGGAAATCGCGCAGAACGCCGGGGAAGCGGCGCACGCCTCGCAGACCGCCCGGGACGAAGCCTTGCAGGCACGCAGCGTGGTGCAGCGCTCGATCGCCCATATCGAAGGCATGTCGGGCGAGATCGGCACGGCGGCCGGGGCCGTCAGCCAACTGGCCGAGGAGGTGGCGTCGATCGACAAGGTGCTGGCGGTGATCCGCAGCATTTCCGAACAGACCAACCTGCTGGCGCTCAATGCGGCCATCGAAGCGGCGCGGGCCGGGGAGATGGGCCGTGGTTTCGCCGTAGTGGCCGACGAAGTGCGCACCCTGGCGCAGCGCACGCAGGTGTCCACGGGCGAGATCCAGCAAATGATCCAGCGCCTCAAGCAGGGCACCGGCACGGCGGTGGACTCGATGCATGCCGGGCAGGCGGCGACGGGGACGGGAGTGGAGTCCAGCCAGTTGACCGGTGCATCGTTGACCACCATTACCGGGCAGGTCGAGCGGATCAGCGATATGAACCTGCAGGTGGCAACGGCGACCGAGGAGCAGTCGGCGGTGACCGAAGAGATCAACCGCAATGTGCAGGGGATTTCCGAACTGGCCCGGCAGACGGCGGTGGAGGTGCAGGGCTGCCGGCAGGATTGCGAGGCGTTGCAGCGGCTGGCGGATGACCTGGCCCGGCAGATGGGCGGTTTCCGGCTCTAGATCACTATCGCTGGCAAGCCAGCTCCCACAGGGTTCTGCAGCGACGCGGACATTGTGGGAGCTGGCGTTGCCAGCGATGAGGCCCTCAGCCCCCCATCACAGCCCGGATATCCGCCGCCAATTCCCGCACCCGGGCTTCCTCGGTGTCCCACGAACACATGAACCGCGCCCCACCGCTGCCAATGAAGGTGTAGAACCTCCAGCCTTTATTCCGCAGCTGTTCCAGCGCCGCCTCCGGCATCTGCAGGAACACCCCGTTGGCTTCCACCGGGAACATCAGTTCGACCCCCGGGACATCCGCCACCAGGCCGCTCAGCAACTGCGCGCAATGGTTGGCATGCTGCCCGTGACGCAGCCACGCGCCGTTTTCCAGCAGGCCTACCCAGGGCGCTGACAGGAAGCGCATCTTCGAGGCCAGTTGCCCGGCCTGCTTGCAGCGGTAGTCGAAGTCCTCGGCCAGCTTGCGGTTGAAGAACAGGATCGCTTCACCCACCGCCATGCCGTTCTTGGTGCCGCCGAAGCACAGCACGTCGATCCCGGCTTTCCAGGTCAGTTCCGCCGGCGAGCAGCCGAGGAAGGCGCAGGCGTTGGCGAAGCGGGCGCCGTCCATGTGCAGGTTCAGCCCCAGTTCCTTGCAGGTCTCGCTGATCGCCTTGAGTTCTTCCGGGCGGTACACGCTACCGACCTCGGTGGCCTGGGTGATGGTCACCACGCGCGGCTTGGGATAGTGGATGTCCTGGCGCTTGAGCGCCACTTCACGGATCGATGCCGGCGTCAGCTTGCCGTTCTCGCTGCGCGCGGTGAGCAGCTTCGAGCCGTTGGAGAAGAATTCCGGCGCACCGCATTCGTCCGTCTCGACGTGGGCAGTCTCGGAGCAGATCACGCTGTGGTAGCTCTGGCACAGGGACGACAGGGCCAGGGAGTTGGCCGCGGTGCCGTTGAAGGCGAAGAACACTTCGCAGTCGGTTTCGAACAACTGGCGGAAATGGTCGGCGGCGCGGGCCGTCCACTGGTCGTCGCCGTAGGCGCGTTCGTGACCCTGGTTGGCCTTTTCCATGGCGGCCCAGGCTTCCGGGCAGATACCGGAATAGTTGTCACTGGCGAATTGCTGGCTTTGTTCTGTCATGGCTCGGGTCCTGTTAGCAAGGCAGGGGAGCACTCTAAAGCATGGCCTGTCAGGTTGCCTATACAACCTGGTTTCGATGTCGTTTTCAGGGGCCTCATCGCTGGCAAGCCAGCTCCCACAGGGACTGTACACGCCGCACCTGTGGGAGCTGGCTTGCCAGCGATGAGGCCCGAAAGAGCGACTATCGCAAACAAGACAAAACAATGTCGTAAACGCACCTTTGCGTGGCGTGCGCAGGCATCTGGCAGGGCCGTCCCGGTCATACCATCGCTGCAAAGGACACCCGTCAATGACACGGGTTCCACTTAAATAAGAGCCCCACCGCTGCCGGGAGAAATGCGATGTTCAGCAAGCAAGACCAGATCCAGGGTTACGACGATGCACTGCTGGCGGCCATGAACGCCGAAGAGCAACGCCAGGAAGATCACATCGAGCTGATCGCCTCGGAGAACTACACCAGCAAGCGCGTCATGCAGGCCCAGGGCAGCGGCCTGACCAACAAGTACGCCGAAGGCTATCCGGGCAAGCGCTACTACGGCGGTTGCGAGCATGTGGACAAGGTCGAGGCCCTGGCCATCGAGCGTGCCAAGCAGCTGTTCGGCGCCGACTACGCCAACGTCCAGCCACACTCCGGTTCCTCCGCCAACGGCGCGGTGTACCTGGCCTTGCTGCAGGCCGGCGACACCATCCTGGGCATGAGCCTGGCCCACGGCGGCCACCTGACCCACGGCGCCAAGGTGTCTTCCTCCGGCAAGCTGTACAACGCGGTTCAATACGGCATCGATACCAACACCGGCCTGATCGACTACGACGAAGTCGAGCGCCTGGCCGTCGAGCACAAGCCGAAGATGATCGTCGCCGGCTTCTCCGCCTACTCCAAGACCCTCGACTTCCCGCGCTTCCGCCAGATCGCCGACAAGGTCGGTGCGCTGCTGTTCGTCGACATGGCCCACGTCGCCGGCCTGGTCGCCGCCGGCCTGTACCCGAACCCGCTGCCGTATGCCGACGTGGTCACCACCACCACCCACAAGACCCTGCGCGGTCCTCGTGGCGGCCTGATCCTGGCCAAGGCCAACGAAGAGATCGAGAAGAAGCTCAACGCCGCGGTCTTCCCTGGCGCCCAGGGCGGCCCGCTGATGCACGTGATCGCGGCCAAGGCCGTGTGCTTCAAGGAAGCCCTCGAGCCTGGCTTCAAGGCCTACCAGCAGCAAGTGATCGAAAACGCCCAGGCCATGGCTGGCGTGTTCATCGATCGTGGCTACGATGTAGTGTCCGGCGGCACTGACAACCACCTGTTCCTGGTCAGCCTGATCCGCCAGGGCCTGACCGGCAAGGATGCCGATGCCGCCCTGGGCCGTGCCCATATCACCGTCAACAAGAACGCCGTGCCCAACGACCCGCAGTCGCCTTTCGTGACCTCGGGCCTGCGCATCGGTACCCCGGCCGTCACCACCCGCGGTTTCAAGGTTGCCCAGTGCGTGGCCCTGGCCGGCTGGATCTGCGACATCCTCGACAACCTCGGTGACGCCGATGTGGAAGCCGATGTGGCGCGCAACGTGTCGGCACTGTGTGCGGACTTCCCGGTTTACCGCTGAGTGGAGCAAAGAACCATGCAACGTTATTCGGGCTTCGGCCTCTTCAAGCATTCCCTCAGCCATCATGAGAACTGGCAGCGCATGTGGCGCACGCCAACGCCGAAGAAAGTCTACGACGTGGTCATCGTCGGCGGCGGCGGCCACGGCCTGGCCACGGCCTACTACCTGGCCAAGGAACACGGCATCACCAACGTGGCCGTGATCGAGAAGGGCTGGCTGGGCGGCGGCAACACCGCGCGCAACACCACCATCGTGCGCTCCAACTACCTGTGGGACGAGTCGGCACACCTGTACGAACACGCCATGAAGCTTTGGGAAGGCCTGTCCCAGGACATCAACTACAACGTGATGTTCTCCCAGCGCGGCGTCTACAACCTGTGCCACACCCTGCAGGACATGCGTGACTCCGAGCGCCGGGTCAACGCCAACCGCCTCAACGGCGTGGACGGCGAACTGCTCAACGCGAAACAGGTGGCGGAAGAAATTCCCTACCTGGACTGCTCGAAGAACACCCGCTATCCGATCATCGGCGCCACCGTGCAGCGCCGCGGCGGCGTGGCCCGCCACGATGCCGTGGCCTGGGGCTTCGCCCGTGCCGCCGATGCCCTGGGCGTCGACCTGATCCAGCAGACCGAAGTGATCGGCTTCCGCAAGGAAAACAACACCGTGATCGGCGTGGAAACCAACAAGGGCTTCATCGGCGCCAAGCGCGTCGGCGTGGTCACCGCCGGTAACTCCGGGCACATGGCGCGCCTCGCCGGCTTCCGCCTGCCGCTGGAATCCCACCCGCTGCAAGCGCTGGTGTCCGAGCCGATCAAGCCGATCATCGACAGCGTGATCATGTCCAACGCCGTGCACGGCTACATCAGCCAGTCCGACAAGGGCGACCTGGTGATCGGCGCCGGTATCGACGGCTGGGTCGGCTACGGCCAGCGCGGCTCGTACCCGGTGATCGAGCACACCCTGCAGGCCATTGTGGAAATGTTCCCGATCCTCTCCCGCGTGCGCATGAACCGCCAGTGGGGCGGCATCGTCGACACCAGCCCGGACGCCTGCCCGATCATCTCCAAGACCCCGGTGAAGAACATGTTCTTCAACTGCGGCTGGGGCACTGGCGGCTTCAAGGCCACCCCGGGCTCGGGCAACGTCTTCGCCGCCAGCCTGGCGAAGGGCGAAATGCACCCGCTGGCCAAACCGTTTTCCATCGACCGTTTCCACAACGGCGCCCTGATCGACGAACACGGCGCAGCCGCCGTCGCCCACTAACAGGAGAATCCATCATGCTGCACATCTTCTGTCCACACTGCGGCGAACTGCGGTCCGAGGAAGAGTTCCATTCGGCCGGTCAGGCGCACATCCCGCGTCCGCTGGACCCGAACGCCTGCACCGACGAGCAGTGGGGCGACTACATGTTCTTCCGCGACAACCCGCGCGGCCTGCACCACGAACTGTGGATCCACGCTGCCGGTTGCCGCCAGTACTTCAACGCCACCCGCGACACCGTGACCTACGAGATCCTGGAAACCTACAAGATCGGCGCCAAGCCGCAAGTCACCGGTAAAAGCAGCGCCCCGCAGTTGGTCGCCAACGGCCAGGGAGAAAAGGTATGAGCCAGGTTTATCGTCTTTCCAGCGGCGGCCGCATCGACCGCAGCAAGGTCCTGAACTTCACCTTCAACGGCCAGACCTACCAGGGTTATGCCGGTGACACCCTGGCCGCTGCGCTGCTGGCCAACGGCGTCGACATCGTCGGGCGCAGCTTCAAGTACTCGCGTCCGCGCGGCATCATCGCCGCCGGTGCCGAGGAGCCGAACGCCATCCTGCAGATCGGCGCCAGCGAAGCCACCCAGGTGCCGAACGTGCGTGCCACCCAGCAGGCGCTGTACTCCGGCCTGGTGGCCACCAGCACCAACGGCTGGCCGAGCGTGAACAACGACGTCATGGGCATCATCGGCAAGGTCGGCGGCAAGATGATGCCGCCGGGCTTCTACTACAAGACGTTCATGTACCCGCAGTCGTTCTGGATGACCTACGAGAAGTACATCCGCAAGGCAGCCGGCCTGGGCCGCGCGCCACTGCAGAACGACCCGGACACCTACGACTACATGAACCAGCACTGCGACGTGCTGGTGGTCGGCGCCGGCCCCGCCGGCCTGGCTGCCGCCCTGGCCGCAGGCCGTAGCGGTGCGCGGGTGATCCTCGCCGACGAACAGGAAGAGTTCGGTGGCAGCCTGCTCGACAGCCGCGAAAGCCTCGACGGCAAGCCGGCGACCGAATGGGTTTCCGCTGCGGTCAACGAACTCAAGGGCATGCCGGAAGTCACCCTGCTGCCGCGTGCCACCGTCAACGGCTACCACGACCACAACTTCCTGACCATCCACGAGCGCCTGACCGACCACCTCGGTGATCGCGCGCCGATCGGCCAGGTTCGCCAGCGCATGCACCGCGTGCGTGCCAAGCGCGTGGTCCTGGCCACCGGCGCCCACGAGCGTCCGCTGGTCTACGCCAACAACGACGTACCGGGCAACATGCTGGCCGGTGCCATTTCCGTCTATGTGCGCCGCTACGGCGTGGCCCCAGGCCGCAAGCTGGTGCTGTCGACCAACAACGACCATGCCTACCGCGTGGCCCTCGACTGGCACGACGCCGGCCTGCAAGTGGTCGCCATCGCCGACGCGCGCCACAACCCGCGTGGTTCGCTGGTGGAAGAAGCGCGGGCCAAGGGCATTCGCATCCTCACCTCCAGCGCCGTGGTCGAGTCCCGCGGCAGCAAGCGCGTGACCGGTGCCCGTGTCGCTGCCATCGACGTCAAGGCGCACAAGGTCACCAGCCCCGGCGAGTGGCTGGACTGCGACCTGATCGGCAGCTCCGGTGGCTACAGCCCGGTCGTGCACCTGGCTTCGCACCTGGGTGGCAAGCCGGTCTGGCGTGAAGACATCCTCGGCTTCGTACCGGGCGATGCGCCGCAGAAACGTGTGTGCGTCGGTGGCATCAATGGCGTCTTCGCCCTGGGCGACAGCCTGGCCGACGGCTTTGCCGGTGGCGCCCTGGCCGCCGCCGAGGCCGGCTTCAAGGCTCCGGCCGTGACCGTGCCGAAGACCCTGGCGCGCCAGGAAGAAGCCACCGTCGCACTGTTCCAGGTCCCCCACGACAAGAGCACTGCCCGCGCACCGAAGCAGTTCGTCGACCAGCAGAACGACGTCACCGCCGCCGCCATCGAACTGGCGACCCGCGAGGGCTTCGAGTCGGTCGAGCACGTCAAGCGCTACACCGCGCTGGGCTTCGGTACCGACCAGGGCAAGCTGGGCAACATCAACGGCCTGGCGATCGCCGCGCGCTCCATGGGCATCACCATTCCGGAAATGGGCACCACCATGTTCCGCCCGAACTACACGCCGATCACCTTCGGCGCGGTTGCCGGGCGTCACTGCGGCCACCTGTTCGAGCCGGTGCGCTTCACCGCGCTGCATGCCTGGCACGTGAAGAACGGCGCCGAGTTCGAGGATGTCGGCCAGTGGAAACGGCCGTGGTACTTCCCGCGTGCCGGCGAGGACATCCACGCCGCCGTGGCCCGTGAATGCAAGGCCGTGCGCGACAGCGTGGGCCTGTTGGACGCTTCGACCCTGGGCAAGATCGACATCCAGGGCCCCGATGCCCGTGAGTTCCTCAACCGCATCTACACCAACGCCTGGACCAAGCTCGACGTGGGCAAGGCGCGCTACGGCCTGATGTGCAAGGAAGACGGCATGGTCTTCGACGACGGCGTGACCGCCTGCGTCGGCGACAACCACTTCATCATGACCACCACCACCGGCGGCGCGGCCCGTGTGCTGCAATGGCTGGAGATCTACCAGCAGACCGAATGGCCGGACCTGAAGGTGTACTTCACCTCGGTCACCGACCATTGGGCGACCCTGACCCTGTCCGGCCCGAACAGCCGCAAGCTGCTCAGCGAGGTCAGCGATATCGACCTGGACAAGGACGCCTTCCCGTTCATGAGCTGGAAGGAAGGCCTGGTCGGCGGCGTGCCGGCGCGGGTGTTCCGGATTTCCTTCACCGGCGAGCTGTCCTACGAGGTCAACATCCAGGCCAACTATGCCATGGGCGTGCTGGAGAAGATCGTCGAGGCCGGCAAGAAGTACAACCTGACCCCGTATGGCACCGAGACCATGCACGTACTGCGGGCGGAGAAGGGCTTCATCATCGTCGGCCAGGACACCGACGGCTCGATGACCCCGGACGACCTCAACATGAGCTGGTGCGTCGGCCGCAACAAGCCGTTCTCGTGGATCGGTCTGCGTGGCATGAACCGCGAGGACTGCGTGCGCGAAAACCGCAAGCAACTGGTGGGCCTCAAGCCGGTGGATCCGACCAAATGGCTGCCGGAAGGTGCACAACTGGTGTTCGATCCGAAGCAACCGATCCCGATGGACATGGTCGGCCACGTCACCTCCAGCTACGCCGCCAACTCCCTGGGCTATTCGTTCGCCATGGGCGTGGTCAAGGGCGGCCTCAAGCGCATGGGCCAGCGCGTCTACTCGCCGCAGGCCGATGGCAGCGTGATCGAGGCGGAGATCTGTTCTTCGGTGTTCTTCGATCCGAAAGGTGAGCGGCAGAACGTTTGACGGAGTGCCTGTGGGGGCTGTGATGGCCTCATCGCTGGCACGCCAGCTCCCACAGGGTCCGGTGCATGCAGTACCTGTGGGAGCTGGCTTGCCGGCGATGAGGCCCTCGAAAGCGACACAGGTCCAACAGAATTCAAGGCAGGTATGAAAAAGATGAGCGCCATCAACGTCTACGAACAACGCCCTGGCTCCGACGCCAAGGCCGAATCGCCGCTGCACCACGCCGACCTGTCCAGCCTGGTCGGCAAGGGCCGCAAGAACCCGGGTGTCACGCTGCGCGAAAAGAAATTCCTCGGTCACCTGACCCTGCGCGGCGACGCCCATGACCCGGCTTTCGCCAGCGGCGTATTCAAGGCCATCGGCCTGGAATTGCCGGTGGCCCTGACCGTGGTCGCCAACGGCGAGATGTCCCTGCAATGGCTCGGCCCGGACGAGTGGCTGCTGATCGTGCCCGGCGGCCAGGAAGTCCCGGTGGAGAACGCCCTGCGCGAAGCGCTCGCCGGCCAGCATATCCAGGTGGTCAATGTCAGCGGCGGGCAGACCCTGCTGGAACTGAGCGGCCCGAAAGTCCGCGAAGTGCTGATGAAGTCCACCAGCTATGACGTGCACCCGAACAACTTCCCGGTCGGCAAGGCCGTCGGCACCGTGTTCGCCAAGTCGCAACTGGTGATCCGCCGTACCGGCGAGGAAACCTGGGAACTGCTGATCCGCCGCAGCTTCTCCGACTACTGGTGGCTGTGGCTGCAGGACGCCTCCGCCGAATACGGCCTGGCCATCGAAGCCTGAGGAGTATCGCCATGAGCCGTGCCCCGGACACCTGGATCCTCACCGCCGACTGCCCGAGCCTGCTCGGCACCGTGGATGCGGTTACCCGCTTCCTCTACGAGCAGCGCTGCTATGTCACCGAGCACCACTCGTTCGATGACCGGCTGTCCGGGCGCTTCTTCATCCGCGTCGAATTCCGTCAACCCGAGGACTTCGATGAACACGCTTTCCGTGCCGGCCTGGCCGAGCGTGGCGAGGCCTTTGGCATGGCCTTCGAGCTGACCGCACCGAACCACCGGCCCAAGGTGGTGATCATGGTTTCCAAGGCCGACCACTGCCTCAACGACCTGCTCTATCGCCAGCGTATCGGCCAGCTGGGCATGGACGTGGTGGCGGTGATTTCCAACCACCCGGACCTCGCACCCCTGGCCGAGTGGCACCATATTCCGTACTACCACTTCCCGCTGGATCCCCATGACAAGCCGGGGCAGGAGCGCAAGGTCCTGCAGGTGATCGAGGAGTCCGGCGCGGAGTTGGTGATCCTCGCCCGCTACATGCAGGTGCTGTCGCCCGAGCTGTGCCGCCGCCTGGACGGTTGGGCGATCAATATCCACCACTCGCTGCTGCCCGGGTTCAAGGGCGCCAAGCCGTATCACCAGGCCTACAACAAGGGCGTGAAGATGGTCGGCGCCACGGCGCACTACATCAACAACGACCTCGACGAAGGCCCGATCATCGCCCAGGGTGTGGAAGTGGTGGATCACAGCCACTATCCCGAGGACCTGATTGCCAAGGGGCGGGATATCGAGTGCCTGACGTTGGCGCGGGCTGTGGGGTATCACATCGAGCGGCGGGTTTTCCTGAACGCCAATCGAACTGTAGTGCTCTGACTGGCCTCATCGCTGGCAAGCCAGCTCCCACAGGGTCCGCTGCATGCAGTACCTGTGGGAGCTGGCTTGCCAGCGATTTGCATTTCTGAAACCGACAAAAACCTGCCGCCGGTAGATAACTGGCTGTCGCATCCAGTCACTGCATTCACGGCAGGCAGGCCCACAATTCCCCCATTCCAGTAACACATGCCGCCCATGGACGGTGGCGCTTCAACCAACGCTGCATAATTACAAATCAAGCGAGGTAAGAGCATGTCTGGCAATCGTGGAGTGGTGTATCTCGGCGCCGGAAAGGTCGAGGTGCAGAAGATCGATTATCCGAAGATGCAGGACCCGCGCGGTCGCAAGATCGAGCACGGGGTGATCCTCAAGGTGGTGTCCACCAATATCTGCGGCTCCGACCAGCACATGGTGCGCGGCCGGACCACCGCCCAGGTCGGCCTGGTCCTGGGTCATGAAATCACCGGCCAGGTGGTGGAGAAGGGCAGCGATGTCGAGAACCTGAAGATCGGCGACCTGGTGTCGGTACCGTTCAACGTCGCCTGCGGCCGCTGCCGCTCCTGCAAGGAACAGCACACCGGCGTGTGCCTGACCGTCAACCCGGCCCGTGCCGGTGGTGCCTACGGTTATGTCGACATGGGCGACTGGACCGGCGGCCAGGCCGAATACGTGCTGGTGCCGTATGCCGACTTCAACCTGCTGAAACTGCCGGACCGCGACAAGGCCATGGAGAAGATCCGCGACCTGACCTGCCTGTCCGATATCCTGCCGACCGGCTACCACGGTGCGGTGACTGCCGGCGTAGGCCCGGGCAGCACCGTCTATGTGGCCGGCGCCGGCCCTGTCGGCCTGGCCGCTGCTGCCTCGGCGCGCCTGCTCGGTGCGGCGGTGGTGATCGTCGGCGACGTCAACCCTGTCCGTCTGGCGCACGCCAAGGCCCAGGGCTTCGAGATCGCCGACCTGTCCCAGGACACCCCGCTGCATGAGCAGATCGCCAACCTGCTGGGTGAGCCGGAAGTGGATTGCGCTGTCGATGCGGTCGGCTTCGAGGCCCGTGGTCATGGGCATGCCGGGGCCAAGGCGGAAGCACCGGCCACGGTACTCAACTCGTTGATGCAGGTCACCCGCGTGGCCGGCAAGATCGGTATCCCGGGCCTGTACGTGACCGAGGACCCGGGGGCGGTGGATGCCGCGGCGAAGATCGGTGCCCTGAGCATCCGCTTCGGCCTGGGCTGGGCCAAGTCCCACAGCTTCCACACCGGCCAGACCCCGGTGATGAAGTACAACCGCGCGCTGATGCAGGCGATCATGTGGGACCGCATCAACATCGCCGAGGTGGTCGGGGTGCAGGTCATCAGCCTGGACCAGGCACCGGAAGGCTATGGCGAATTCGATGCCGGTGTGCCGAAGAAATTCGTGATCGACCCGCACAAGATGTTCAGTGCGGCGTAAGCGGACATGAAGAAGGGGCCACGTCTGGCCCCTTTCTTATGGGGTGCACCGAACCTGTGGGAGCTGGCTTGTCGGACCGCCGAACCGCAGCGATAGCTGTGGTGAATTCACTACAGCTATCGCTGGCAAGCCAGCTCCCACAGGTTTTGTGTGTCAGTCGGAGAGTTTCGGCAGGCACTCGTCCAGCCGCTTGTACAGCGCACTCTCCGCCGGCCAGTTGCGCAGCAACCGCGCGCGGTCCTTGGCGAAGGCCGGGGCGAAGCTCATCTGCGTCGCGTGCTGGCTCATGGCGTCCAGGTCGATCAGCGCCCATTGCCCGTCCTGCCAGAACAGGTTGTAGGCCTTGAGGTCGCCATGGCTGATGCGCTCGTGGATCAACCGGGCGAGCAGGTTCTGCAACGCTGCCAACTGATCTTCCGGCACCTCGCCGCTTTCCACGTAGGGCGCGAAAGCAGTCATCAGGTCCGGCCCTTCCAGCCATTCCGTCACCAGGTACGCCTTGCCCCGCAGCCCCAGCGTACGTGTTTCCAGCACCGCCAGCGGTTTTGGCGTGGCGAAGCCGAGGAACGCCAGGCGATGCCCTTCGATCCATGAATGCCAGGCCCGGCTCGGGCGCCAGAAGCGCTTGAACCAGTGGGCTGCATCCTTGATGTTGTAGCGCTTGATCACCAGTGGCCGGCCCTGGAACTCGACCCGTGCTACGCTGGCGGCGCCACCGGTCTTGTACAGGTGGCCCTGGTCGATCAGCGCGTCGGCCTGCTCCAGTACCGGCAGCATCGCCGCCACTTCCGTGCGCGGGATGGCCCGCAGGCCGGAAGCCCCGCGCTCCACCGCGAACAGCGTGCAGTCGCGCCCGGCTTTTTCCAGGTAGTCCTTCATACGCCAGTGACGCACCTTGTCGATCTGTTTCTGCAATGCTTCCAGCGGCAGGGCGTGCTCGCTGTTGGCCAGCAGGTAGTGCACCAGCAGCTCTTCGATGAAGGGTTCCAGGCGCTTGGGCAACTGGGCGAAGAGCACGCCGAGGTTCTGCAATACCTGCTGGCGCGACAACGGCTGCCCCGGCGTCTCGGCCTTGATGCCGCCACCGTCGATGATGAACAGCTGGCCGTTGTGGCGCAGCAGGTTGTCCAGGTGCAGGTCGTCCTGCCACAGGCCCTTGGCATGCAACTGCGCCACGGCAGCCAGGGCTTCGCCGAGCACCAGGCTCTGCGCGTCGCTCAGCGGCGCCTGCCCCTCGACCTCGGCCCAGGCATCGCCCAGGCTGCGCGAGCCTTCGAGGAATTCGAACAGCAGCCAGCCGCCCTGGCCTTCTTCCAGGCCGTCGGCGAGCAGCAGCGGGGTGGTCACGCCGTTGTCCGCCAGCAGGCGCACCCCGGCCAGTTCGCGCTGAAAGTGGCGGGCGGCATTGCTGCCGACCAGCAGCTTGGCCAGCACCGGCCTGCCGCGCCAGACACCCGCGCCGACGTAACGCTGCCCCGGCAGTACCCGCAGCAGGCTGAGCAGTTGCAGTTCAGCGCTGCCGGCAGCATCGGCCAGAGTGATGCCCAGGGGCAATTGCGGGGTACGGCCGGCATCCTTGAGTTCAGACAGGCGCATCAGCGGGTCTCCTTGTGACGACGGCGGTGCAGCAAGCGTTGCAGCCAGGCCTGCACCAACGAGCTGTCCGCCGGCTGGTCGAGGTACGCGGCCAGCAGCAGGCGGATCTGCGCCTCGCTCCACACCGGGGCGCGGCGCAGCAGCGGTTCCAGGTCCTTGAGCCGGTCGCGCTGGCCGAACAGCAGCGGGCGGGTCTTTTCCAGGTCGATCAGCTGCGCGTTCCAGCCGTCGCCGCGTTCGCGCAGGAAGATGTGCTTGGGATAGAAGCAGCCATGCACCTGCCCGGCACCGTGCAGGGTCCGCGCCAGCTGGCCGCAGGCACGGAGGATGCCGTGGCGCTGGCCATCGTCCAGTTCCTGCCACTGGCCGAGCAGCAGGTCGAGGTCGGTCCATTCATCGAGGGCGCGGGTCATCAGGATCGCACGACGCTGGCCCTCGACCTTGCGCTCGCCGTAGTACACCGCCTGCAGGGCCGGGATATGCAGCTTCTGGTAACGGCTGATATTGCGGAATTCGCGGGCGAAGGTCGGCTCGCCGAAGGGGGCGTGCAGGGTATGGGTCAGGTAGTCGCTTTGGCGCTTGAGGTAGAACCCCTTGCCCTCCAGCTCCAGGCGGAACACGCTGCTCCAGCCACCGCGTCCGGTGTTGGGCTCGTCCACCGCGTCCAGTTGCAGCGCCCAGAGCTGCTCGAAGCCGTTCAAGCCATGGCGTTCGAGCAGCGCCACGTCGGCACTGGCGACAAAATCACTCATTCACGTCCCTCGAAAAACTTCACGATGTGGCGGATGCGCTTCTTGTCCGACGCGTTCAGGCGTTCGCGCTGGCGGTATTGCAGGTAGAAGCGCAGGCGCTGGGTGGCGGAAAGATGGTACTTCGCCACTTTATCCAGGCACGCCAGGTCCTTGGTGATGCGGTAGCGCAGCATGAAGCCCCACCAGAAGTCGCCGGTGGGGCAGTCGATGAAGAATAGCGTGCCGTTATCGTCCACCAGGAGGTTGCGCCACTTCAGGTCGTTGTGGGTGAAGTGGTGGTCATGCATCACCCGGGTATGCCGGGCCAGTTGGCGGCTCAGGTGATCGACCCACTGGCGGTCGCGCAGGCGCGCATCGTTGCGTTCGGCCAGGGCCGAGAGGTCTTCGGTGCGCGGCAGCTCGCGGGTGATCATGGCGCCGCGGCCGAAGCTCAGGCCGTTGCGCTCCAGGCCGCAGGCAACCACTTCGGCGGTGGGGATCTGCCATTTGGCGAACTGCTTGAGGTTCTGCCATTCGGCCTTGATCCGCGGCCTGCCCAAGTAGCGGCGCAGATGCTTGCCGGCGCCGGTGTAGCGTTTGACGTAGTAGTTGACCCCGTCACGCTCGACGCGGATCACTTCGCTCAGCGGATCGCGGGTCAGATGCTCGCCCTTGAGGGCGAAGACCGCGTCAATGCTGCCGAAATCCTCTGCCAGGGCCGCGTACTTCGGCTCCAGTGTCCAACCCGCCATCAGAGCGCGTCCCCATACCGTTGCTTGCGCTCATAGAGCTTTTGCGCCTTGCCGTCCAGCCAGCGCAGCAGGCTCGCCTGCTCGGCCAGGACCTGGCGCAGCGGCTGCCTGAAGTAACCGCGCAGGAAGCGCAGCTTGTCGCGCCGGGTAAGGCCGATGTCCAGCGCCGAGAAGTACAGGGCAGCCAGGTCCTTGTCGCGCCAGCGCCGGGTGATCCTGTCACGGGTCTGGGCGCGGTGCAGGTCGATGACCGACAGGCGGAAGTCATCCGCCGTCACCGGGCGGTCGGTGTGCAGGAGGAAGTGGCAGATGTAGCAGTCGCGATGGTTGACCCCGGCGCGGTGCATGCTGCCGGTCATCTTCGCCACCTCGGCGATCAGGGCGCGTTTGAGGCGCGGCTCGGGCGGCTGCCTGGCCCAGTCGATGCTGAAATCTTCCAGGCTGATGGTCGGTGCCAGCTCCTCGGTGACGATGAACGAATGCTGGGTCGCCGGGTTGCTGCCGCGCTCGCCGAAGGCCACGGCGGTCATGGTCGGCACGCCGGCTTCATGCAGGCGCTGGATAGCGGTCCACTCCTGGCCGGCACCGAGCACCGGCAGCTTGGCGCTGAACAGGTTCTTGAAGATCTCGCCCCAGCCGATGCCACGGTGGATCTTGACGAAGAAGCCCTCGCCAGCGACCTCGGTGCGCAGCGTGCGGCGGCCTTCCAGCTCGCGGTAGACCTCGCCCTGCAGGGCCTCGACCGCCTCGAAGGGGTCGCGTCCGGTCCAGAGCCGCTTGAACGGCTCCTTGAGTATCAGTTTCATGAGCGCTCCTGACCGAGGATCACGTCGGCGGCATGCTCCGGCATGCTGTACAGATCGGCGGTTTCGGCGAAGGCCAGGCCGTTCTGGCCCCAGCTGGCGCGGGCGGCGGGATCTTCGAGCATGCGTTGCAGGTAGCTGTTCAACTGCTCCTGCTCGAAAGGTTCGTCCAGCACCAGGCCGCTGTCGGCCTCGGCGATGTAATGGGCGTAGCCGCAGACCGCAGTGACCAGCACCGGCAGCCCGGCGACCAGCGCCTCGAGCAGCACGGTGCCGGTGTTTTCGTTGTAGGCCGGGTGGATCAGCAGGTCGGCGCCGAGCAGGAAACGCGGTATATCGCTGCGTCCCTTGAGGAACTGCACCTGGTCGCCGAGGCCGAGGGTGGTGGCCTGCAACTGGAAGACCTTGGGATCGTCCTGGCCGATGACCATCAGCCGCGTGCGCTTGCGCAGGGCCGGGGGCAGGGCGGCCAGGGCCTTGAGGCTGCGGTCGGTGCCCTTGGTCTTGAAGCCGGAACCGATCTGCACCAGCAGCAGGTCGTCCTCGCCCAGCTTGAATTCACGACGGAACCCGGCGCGGATCTCAGCGGCATTGGCCGGGGCGCGGCGGTCCTGGGAGATGCCCGGCGGCAGCAGGTGGAAACGTTCTTCCTGGGTGCCGTAGTGCTTGATGAACAGCGGCTGCTGGACTTCGGAAATCATCAGGATTTCGGTTTTCGCCTCGCGATCGAACACCGCACGCTCGTACTCGGCGAAGTGCCGGTAGCGGCCCCAGCGGCGGTACAGGCCGCCTCGCAGGGTCTGGGCCTTGTCTTCGAAGCAGCCGTCGGCGGCGTAGTAGACGTCCAGGCCGGGCATCTTGTTGAAACCGATCAGGCGGTCCACCGGGCGTTTGGCCAGGTCCGCCGCCATCCAGGCGCTGAGCTTTTCATTGCGGCGGTGGTTGAACAGCGCCTTGACCGGCGCCACCAGCACCTCGAAGCCGGGTGGTACGTCGCCTTCCCAGATCAGGGTGTAGACACGAATCCGGTGCCCGCGGCGCTGGCACTCCAGGGCGATGCGCATGAAGTCGCGCTGCAGGCCGCCGAAGGGGAAATACTTGTAGAGCACGAAAGCCAGTTGCATCAACGAACATCCTCGGCCCGCAGCAGCTCGCCCAGCTGGCGCGCTACCCGTTCGGGATTCAGGCGAGTGAAGCACAGTGGCCACTCACGTTTGAGATCGAACCGGCGCAGGTCCTCGACGCTCGGCTTGTAGTTGCATTTCTTGCGCAGGCAGGGCGCGCAGGGGAAGTCGCTGGCGACATGCACCTGGGACTTGCCATAGGCTCCGGTCAGGCCCGGGTTGGTCGGGCCGAACAGGGAAACGGTCGGCACGTCCAGCGCTGCCGCCAGGTGGCCCAGCCCGGTATCCACCGCGACGCAGGCCTTGGCCGACGCCAGTACCCGGGCTACCCCGGCCAGGTTCAGCCTGGGCAGCACCCGGGCATTCTTCAGGTCCTGGGCGATGCGCTCGGCGCGGGCTTTTTCCACCGGGTTGCCCCAGGGCAGGCACACGTGCAGGCCGGCCCGGCCCAGGCGTTCGGCCAGCTGGCGCCAGTACAGCTCGGGCCAGTGCTTGGTGTCCCAGGTGGTGCCGTGGAGAAACACTACATAAGGGGCGACACCGACCTCTTCAAGGCGGCTGCGGTCCAGGCCGTAGTTACCGATGCCCTCGGGAATGTCGTAACCCAGGGCCAGGGCGAACAGCTGGCGGATGCGCTCCACCGCGTGCTGGCCCTTGGCAACCGACAGACGGCGGTCGTAGAAGCGGCTGGAGAAACCCTCGCGCGCCGAGTACCGGTCGAGGCCGGCAATTGGCGTCTTCTTCACGTAGCGGGTCAGCCAGGCGCTCTTGACCAGGCCCTGGGCGTCGATCACCAGGTCGTACTTTTGCTCGCGGATGCGCTTCTTGAACTGGCGCCACTCGCCATTCCTGAAGGTCTGCCAGAGGTTCTTGCGCCAGCGGCGGATGGCCACCGGGATCACCTGGTCCACTGCCGGATGCCAGGTCGGGATCTCGGCGAAGCCTTCTTCCACCACCCAGTCGAAGCGGATGCCCGGGATGGCGTGGGCCGCATCGGTCAATGCCGGCAGGGCGTGGATCACATCGCCGAGGGATGAGGTCTTGATCAGCAGAACCCGCACTTAATCAACCTCGGTGATATCGACCAGCGCCGGGCCGTCGAGTCGTTGCAGGGCGCCGTTGACCGCACCCGGTTCGAGCAGGCGCAGGCAGTTGTAATGGCCATAGCGGCAGGTGCGGTCGAAGCACGGGCTGCACTCGATGCCCAGGCGCACTACTTCCACCTGGTCGGCCAGGGGCGGGGTGAAGCCCGGCGAGGTGGAGCCGTACACCGCCACCAGCGGGCGGTTCAGCGCGGCAGCGACGTGCATCAGGCCGGAGTCGTTGGACACCACCGCGTCGGCGCAGGACAGCAGGTCGATGGCCTCGGCCAGGGAGGTTTCGCCGGCGAGGTTCACGGATTCTTCGCGGAACCCCGGGATCAGGCGCTCGCGGATCTGCTCGCCGACCGGGTGGTCGTTCTTCGAACCGAACAGCCAGACCTGCCAGCCTTCGCGGATTTTCGCCTCGGCGACCTTGGCGTAGTGCTCGGCAGGCCATTTCTTCGCTTCGCCGAACTCGGCGCCGGGGCACAGGGCCAGGACCGGGCGATCCAGCTCCAGGCCGAACTTGGCCAGGGCGGTGTCGCGGCTGGCGGCTTCGATCTGCAGGGCCGGGCGCGGATACGGCTGCGGCAGATCGCTGCCGGCCGGGTATGCGAGGGCCATGAAGCGCTCGATCATCAGCGGGTAGCGCTCTTTATCCAGGCGACGCACGTCGTTGAGCAGGCCGTAGCGGAATTCGCCACGCCAGCCGGTGCGCTTGGGGATTTTCGCGAAGAACGGCACCAGTGCCGATTTCAGCGAGTTGGGCAGGAGGATCGCCTGGTCGTACTGGCCGACCAGCGACTTGCCGATGCGCCGACGGGTGGCGAGGTCGAGCACGCCATGGCCGAGCGGGAAGCTCAAGGCCTGGCGAACCTGCGGCATGCGTTCGAGGATCGGCCGGCTCCATTCGGGCGCCAGCACGTCGATCACGCAATCGGCGTGACGCTGCTTCAGGACCTGGAACAGCGTCTGCGCCATTACCATGTCGCCCACCCAACTGGGCCCTATGATCAAAATTCTCATGCTTTATCCAGAAACGATCAGGGAGGCTGCAGCCTGTCTTGCAACAGCACTGGCCTCCCTTCTTTATATATTCAGGCTCGGTGACAACCGTCCACGACGCTCAGTGTAGGCGGGCTTCCTGCCGCCGGGTCCCGATCACGTTTCAGCTCAGTCCCAGTTCGCTCCAGATCCGCCGTACCTGCTGGCGCTCGTTGACGAACTGCCCGGCATCGATCACCCCGGCCTGTTTCTGCAAGGCCTGGCGGTGAGCGGCGGAGCGGAACGCCTTGTACACCTCGCGCAGCAGCACCGCATCGCTGGCCGGGACCAGCCCGGCGTCCTCGAGGCCTTCGAGGATGCGGATATTGTCGGTGTAGCGCAGCAGCGCCGGATGGCTGTGGGACCAGGCGAGCGCGGCGTATTGCACCATAAATTCAATATCGACGATACCACCGGCATCCTGCTTGATATCGAAGGGAACGCCGCTGTCGTAGGCATTGGCGGCGGTTCCGGCGGCGGTGGATTTGGTTCCGAGGTTGTCGCGCATCTTGGCGCGCATCTCGCTGACCTCGCTGCGCAGGCCGGCCAGGTCGCGCTGCTTGCCCAGGACACGGGCCCGCACGCCCTCGAAGGCCGCGCCGACCTGCGGGCAACCCACCAGCACCCGGGCGCGGACCAGGGCCTGGTGTTCCCAGGTCCAGGCTTCGTTCTGCTGGTAGCGCTCGAAGGCGCCGACCGAGCTGACCAGCAGCCCGGAGGCGCCGGAGGGTCGCAGGCGCATGTCCACGTCGTAGAGCTGGCCGGAGGCGGTCTGGGTGGTCAGCAGGTGGATGATGCGCTGGCCCAGGCGGGTAAAGAATTGGGCACTGTCGATGGGCTTGGCGCCGTCGGTCTCGGCCTGCGGATCGCCGTCGTGGATGAACACCAGGTCGAGGTCCGAGCCATGTCCCAGCTCGATGCCGCCGACCTTGCCGTAGCCGACGATGATGAAGCCCGGATCGCACGGGCTGCCGTCGCTGCGCTGGGGCCGGCCATGGCGGGCCACGGTCTGGCGCCAGGCCAGGGCCAGCACCTGGTCGAGGATGGCCTCGGCAAGCCAGGTCAGGTAGTCGCTGACCTTCATCAGCGGCAGGCTGCCGGCGATTTCCGACGCGGCGACCCGCAGGCTGTGGGCCAGCTTGAAGTGGCGCAGGGCTTCCATCTGCTGTTCGAGGTCGTCCTCGGGAATGCGGGTCAGGCGTTCGCGCAGCTCGGCAGCCAGTTCAGGGGCCAGGGGCGGGCTGAACAGGCGGCTTTCGTTGAGGAGTTCGTCGAGCAGCAGCGGGAAGCGGGCGATCTGTTCGGCGATCCAAGGGCTGGCCGCGCACAGGGTCAGCAGGCGGCGCAGGGCGCCGGGGTTTTCGGTGAGCAGCACCAGGTAGGCCGAACGCCGGGCCACGGCTTCGACCAGGGGCAGGACACGCTCCAGCACCAGGTCGGGGTCGTCGTGCTCCACGGCCTGGGCCAGCAGGCGCGGGATAAAGGCATCGAGACGTTCGCGGCCGAGGCGCTGCATCGCGCGCAACTGCGGGCTGGAACGCAGGCCGGCGAGCAGTTTGATGGCCCGCGGTGCATCGCGGAAACCGGCATCTTCCAACTGACGGCAGGCGGCTTCCTCGTCCTGGGCTTCTTCCCAGAGCGGCAGCCACTCGCCACCGACCACCACCTCGCCTTCGCCTTCGTCCTCATCCGGGTCGGCGATGACCTGGCGGAAGTGCCAGTCGATACGGGCGCGCCAATGCATCAGCCGGTCATGGAACGCGGCCCAGTCCGGGAAACCGAGCATGAAGGCGATGCGCGCACGGTCGAGGTCGCCGTCGGGGAGCATCTGGGTCTGGCGGTCGGCGATGGCCTGGATCGCGTGCTCGGTGTAGCGCAGGAACATATAGCCCTCGCGCAGTTCCTCGACCACCGGCGCGGGCAGGTAGCCCTGGCCTTCGAGGGTCGCCAGCACCTTGAGCAACGGGCGCTGTTGCAGGCTCAGGTCGCGGCCACCGTGGATCAGCTGGAAGGCCTGGGCGATGAATTCCACCTCGCGGATACCCCCGGCACCGAGCTTGATGTTCCCGGACATGCCCTTGCGCCGGACCTCCTGCTGGATCAGCTGCTTCATGGTGCGCAGCGCTTCGATCGCCGAGAAGTCCAGGTAGCGGCGGTAGACGAAGGGCCGCAGCATTTCCAGCAACTGGCTGCCGGCCACCTGGTCGCCGGCGACAACCCGGGCCTTGATCATGGCGTAGCGTTCCCAGTCGCGGCCCTGGTCCTGGTAGTACTGTTCCAGGGCATTGAAGCTCAGGGTCAGGGCGCCGGCCGAGCCATAGGGGCGCAGGCGCATGTCGACGCGGAAGACGAAGCCGTCGACGGTGATCGGGTCGAGGGCCTTGATCAGGCGCTGGCCGAGACGGTTGAAGAACTCCTGGTTATCCAGCGAGCGCTTCACGCCTTCGGTCTCGCCGCCTTCGGGGAAGGCGAAGATCAGGTCGATGTCCGACGACAGGTTCAACTCCACTGCGCCGAGCTTGCCCATGCCCAGCACCACCATCTGTTGCGGCTGGCCGCTGCGGTTGCCGATCGGCGTACCGAATTGCTGGCAGTGGCGCGGATAGAGCCATTGATAGGCCTGGTCGATGGCGGCGTCGGCCATGCCCGAGAGGTCGCGGCAGGTTTCCACCAGGTCGGCCTGGCGGGTCAGGTCGCGCCAGATGATCCGTACCTGGTGCCGGGTGCGCTGGCGGCGCAGGTTGCGCGCCAGTTCGTCCTCGGTGGTCGCGGTCTGGGCGGCGGCGGCCAGTTGCGCGCACAGTTCGCCCGGCGCGAAACGCCGCTCCAGCTCGCCGCTTTCGGCCAGCGACAGGAGCATGGCCGGGTCGCGCAGGCTCTGTTCGAGAACGAATTCGCTGGCGGCGGCGACCCGGGCGAACGCGGCCCAGCGCTCGGCGGTCCAAGCGTCGAGGCTCAGGCCATCGACAGCGGCCACGGCGCTGCGCAGCGACTGTTCATTGCTGCCGGTCAGGTGTTGGAGGGTATCTGGCAGTGCGACCAGCGAAGGCAGGCTCATGGTCTATCCTTGATCGGCGGGCAAAAGCAGGTGGTGGCTACAGCGTCAGGGCGTGGCCCGGGCTGGACTGTCGTACAAAAGTTGAAAATAGCGGCATTTGCGTTTTTCTTGGCAGAAATCATCGCGAGAAGCCTTTTGTCGACCGGTTTCGAATCACCGGTATCGTTTTTTCCCACAAGCCGTTAGCAAGGCTCGGATGGGTTTGATGTAGTTTTACTACTGCTTTTTTCAGTAGAAGGCGTGTAAAGGCGGATCGATTTGTAGTAAAACTACACGCCGCCGAGACCACCCTCGGTAATCCAAGAATTCATGTCGTCTGCCCAAAAGGCCAGTCGCAAACTTCAGGCAACCGATTCTGGAAGCCTTTCCGCCCTGGAGCAAGCCATGCAAGACCTCGATCCCGTCGAAACCCAGGAATGGCTGGACGCCCTTGAGTCGGTCCTCGACAAAGAAGGCGAAGACCGCGCTCACTACCTGATGACCCGTATGGGCGAGCTGGCCACCCGTAGTGGCTCGCAGCTGCCATACGCAATCACCACGCCGTATCGCAACACCATTCCGGTAACCCACGAAGCACGCATGCCTGGCGACCTGTTCATGGAACGCCGCATTCGCTCGCTGGTTCGCTGGAACGCCCTGGCGATGGTCATGCGCACCAACCTGAAGGACTCGGACCTGGGTGGTCACATCTCCTCGTTCGCCTCCAGCGCCACGCTGTACGACATCGGCTTCAACTACTTCTTCCAGGCTCCTACCGAGGAGCATGGCGGCGACCTGATCTTCTTCCAGGGCCACGCTTCTCCAGGCGTGTACGCCCGTGCCTTCATGGAAGGCCGCATCAGCGAAGAGCAGATGAACAACTTCCGCCAGGAAGTCGATGGCAACGGCCTGTCGTCCTACCCGCACCCATGGCTGATGCCTGACTTCTGGCAGTTCCCGACCGTTTCCATGGGTCTGGGTCCGATCCAGGCGATCTACCAGGCGCGCTTCATGAAGTACCTGGAAGCCCGCGGCTACATCCCTGCCGGCAAGCAGAAAGTCTGGTGCTTCATGGGCGACGGCGAGTGCGACGAGCCGGAATCCCTGGGCGCGATCGCCCTGGCCGGCCGCGAGAAGCTGGACAACCTGATCTTCGTCATCAACTGCAACCTGCAGCGCCTCGACGGCCCGGTTCGCGGCAACGGCAAGATCATCCAGGAACTCGAAGGCGTGTTCCGTGGCGGTGGCTGGAACGTCAACAAGGTGGTCTGGGGCCGCTTCTGGGATCCGCTGCTGGCCAAGGACACCGACGGTATCCTGCAGCGCCGCATGGACGAAGTCATCGACGGCGAGTACCAGAACTACAAGGCCAAGGACGGCGCGTTCGTCCGTGAGCACTTCTTCAATACCCCGGAACTCAAGGCCATGGTCGCCGACCTGTCCGACGACGAGATCTGGAAGCTCAACCGTGGCGGCCACGACCCGTACAAGGTCTATGCGGCCTACCACCAGGCGGTCAACCACAAAGAGCAGCCGACCGTCATCCTGGCCAAGACCATCAAGGGCTACGGTACCGGTGCTGGCGAAGCCAAGAACACTGCGCACAACACCAAGAAGGTCGATGTCGAGAGCCTGCGTCACTTCCGCGACCGCTTCGACATCCCGGTCAAGGACGAAGAGCTGGAAAACCTGCCGTTCTTCAAGCCTGAAGAAGGCAGCGCCGAAGCTCGCTACCTGGCCGAGCGCCGCGCCGCACTGGGCGGTTTCGTACCGCAGCGCCGCAGCAAGTCGTTCAGCATCCCGACGCCTCCGCTGGAAACCCTGAAGGCGATCCTGGACGGTTCGGGCGACCGTGAAATCTCCACCACCATGGCCTTCGTGCGGATCCTCGCGCAACTGGTCAAGGACAAGGAAATCGGCCAGCGCATCGTCCCGATCATCCCGGACGAAGCCCGTACCTTCGGTATGGAAGGCATGTTCCGCCAACTGGGCATCTACTCGTCCGTGGGCCAGCTCTACGAGCCGGTCGACAAGGACCAGGTGATGTTCTACCGCGAGGACAAGAAGGGCCAGATCCTCGAGGAAGGCATCAACGAAGCCGGCGCCATGTCGTCGTTCATCGCGGCCGGTACCTCGTACTCGAACCACAACCAGCCGATGCTGCCGTTCTACATCTTCTACTCGATGTTCGGCTTCCAGCGTATCGGCGACCTGGCCTGGGCGGCCGGCGACAGCCGTACCCGCGGCTTCCTGATCGGCGGTACCGCCGGCCGTACCACCCTGAACGGTGAAGGCCTGCAGCACGAAGACGGTCACAGCCACATGCTTGCCGGCACCATCCCGAACTGCCGCACCTATGATCCGACCTACGGCTACGAGCTGGCGGTGATCATCCAGGACGGCATGAAGAAGATGACCGAAGAGCAGCAGGACGTCTTCTACTACATCACCGTGATGAACGAAGCCTACACCCAGCCAGCCATGCCGGCCGGCGTCGAGGAAGGCATCATCAAGGGCATGTACCTGCTCGAAGAAGACACCCGCGACGCGGCGCACCACGTCCAGCTGCTGGGCTCGGGCACCATCCTGCGCGAAGTCCGCGAAGCGGCGAAGATCCTGCGCGACGAGTACAACGTCGGCGCCGACGTCTGGTCCGTCACCAGCTTCAACGAACTGCGTCGCGACGGCCTGGCCGTAGAGCGCAGCAACCGCCTGAAGCCGGGCCAGAAGCCTCAGGTCACCTACGTCGAAGAGTGCCTGGCTGGCCGCAAGGGCCCGGTCATCGCCTCCACCGACTACATGAAGCTGTTCGCCGAGCAGATTCGCCAGTGGGTGCCGAGCAAAGAGTTCAAGGTCCTGGGTACCGATGGCTTCGGTCGCAGCGACAGCCGCAAGAAGCTGCGTCACTTCTTCGAAGTCGACCGTCACTTCGTCGTGCTGGCTGCCCTGGAAGCCCTGGCTGACCGCGGCGAGATCGAACCGAAGGTGGTGGCCGACGCCATCGTCAAGTTCGGCATCGACCCGGACAAGCGCAACCCACTGGACTGCTGAGGAGTATTTTTAAGTGAGCGAACTCATTCGCGTACCTGACATCGGCAGCGGTGAAGGTGAAATCATCGAGCTGTTCGTCAAGGTCGGTGACCGTATCGAAGCGGACCAGAGCCTGCTGACCCTGGAGTCCGACAAGGCCTCCATGGAGATCCCGGCACCCAAGGCCGGCGTGATCAAGGCGCTGAAAGTGAAGCTGGGCGACCGCCTGAAGGAAGGCGACGAACTGCTGGAACTGGAAGTCGAGGGTGCCGCTGCCGCGGCCCCCGAGGCTCCGGCCGCCGCACCTGCCGCTGCCGCGCCTGCTGCTGCACCGGCCGAGGCTGCACCTGCTCCGGCCCCGGCGCCAGCCGCTTCGGCTGCTGCTGCCGTCCAGGACATCCACGTGCCGGACATCGGCTCGTCGGGCAAGGCCAAGATCATCGAAGTGCTGGTCAAGGTTGGCGATACCGTCGAAGCCGACCAGTCGCTGATCACCCTGGAGTCCGACAAGGCCTCCATGGAGATCCCGTCGCCAGCCGCTGGCGTGGTCGAAGCCGTGATCGCCAAGCTGGACGACGAAGTCGGCACCGGTGACCTGATCCTGAAACTGAAGGTCGCAGGCAGCGCGCCTGCTGCTGCTCCAGCGCCTGCCGCTGCTGCACCGGCTCCGGCTGCCGCGCCTGCTGCTGCCCCGGCACCTGCTGCCGCAGCTCCGGCCCCAGCCGCTGCCGCTCCGGCCGCTGCGCCTGCGCCGAGCGGTGCGAAAGTCCATGCCGGCCCTGCCGTGCGCCAACTGGCCCGCGAATTTGGCGTCGAACTGAGCGCCGTATCGCCGACCGGTCCGCATGGTCGTGTGCTGAAGGAAGACGTGCAGGTGTACGTCAAGGCGATGATGCAGAAGGCCAAGGAAGCGCCAGCCGCTGGCGGCGCTACCGGCGGCGCCGGCATTCCGCCGATCCCGGCCGTCGACTTCAGCAAGTTCGGTGAAGTGGAAGAAGTGGCCCTGACCCGCCTGATGCAGGTCGGTGCTGCCAACCTGCACCGCAGCTGGCTGAACGTGCCACACGTGACCCAGTTCGATTCGGCCGACATCACCGAGCTGGAAGCCTTCCGCGTAGCGCAGAAAGCCGTCGCCGAGAAAGCCGGCGTCAAGCTGACCGTGCTGCCGCTGCTGCTGAAAGCCTGTGCCCACCTGCTCAAGGAACTGCCGGACTTCAACAGTTCGCTGGCCCGAGCGGCAAGGCCATCATCCGCAAGAAATACGTGCACATCGGCTTTGCCGTCGACACCCCGGATGGCCTGCTGGTACCGGTAATCAAGAACGTCGACCAGAAGAGCCTGCTGCAACTCGCTGCCGAAGCCGCGGCCCTGGCTGAAAAAGCCCGGACCAAGAAGCTCTCGGCCGACGAGATGCAAGGCGCCTGCTTCACCATCTCCAGCCTCGGCCACATTGGCGGTACCGGCTTCACGCCGATCGTCAACGCGCCGGAAGTGGCGATCCTCGGTGTTTCCAAGGCCACCATCCAGCCGGTCTGGGACGGCAAGGCCTTCCAGCCGAAGCTGATGCTGCCGCTGTCGCTGTCCTACGATCACCGCGTGATCAACGGCGCCGCCGCCGCCCGCTTCACCAAGCGTCTGGGCGACGTGCTGGGCGACATCCGCACCTTGCTGCTGTAACTGCTGTCCGGCCTGTGTCCCCCCACCGGGGGACGCAGGCCTGCAACCCTTTCGAGCTGCCACGCTCGTACCTCAACCCCGTCGTTTGGCGGGGCTTTTTTTTGCCATTCAGAAGCCGACACCGTCCCCTGTGGGAGCTGGCTTGCCAGCGATGACTGCGGTGAATTCACCATCGTAATCGCTGGCAAGCCAGCTCCCACAGGGTTCGTATTGCACCTCGGGAGTTGAAGAAATCCCCTGTCTGGCCGACACAGATCAAACACGCGCCAAGCTTGGTGCTTGTCAGCCTCCGGCGCATGATGCAACCTTGCCCGAACGTGCATAGCAAAGTGCCAACGCCCGTGCCATCAGTCTTATTCGAGCGAGCTTTCCATGAAGAGCCAAACCGATGCCGCCAGCCGTCCGGCGGCCGAGGTAGTGACGCAGTTGCCGGTGCCTTCGCGGCTCGGCATGTTGCGCTTCGAGCGGCTGAACGAAGCGAGCTGGGCAATGCTCTATCTCGATCCGGGTTGCGAACGTCAATTCGGTCTGCCGGCGGTTGAACTCTGCGCCCTGGTCGGCTCGCCCTACGCCAGCCTGATGGAGCCCGAGGCCCGCTACAAACTGCATGACAGCATCCAGGCGCAACTGGCCAACAGCAGCCACTACGTCAGCCGCTATACCCTGCACACCAACAGTGGTCCGCTGTCGCTGCTGGAACTGGGCGAAGCCTACAAGCAGCACAACCGCCAATTGCTGCGCGGCTACCTGCTGGTGCTCGACGAGCAGGATGGCATCAGCCCGGAGCTGAGCGCCGATGTTCTGGAAACCCGCAACAATCGTCTGCAGATCGCCCTCAAGCTCAACCAGCAGGCACAGCAGGAACAACTCGAGCACCTGGAGCGGGTGCGTGCCCAGCAGGAACTGATCCTGCACCTGGCACGGCATCGCTACAGCGCCGGCAATTCCCTGCAGGAAGCCGCCGAGCTGATCACCCGCAGCGCCTGCGAGATCTACAACATCGAATGCGCCAGCCTGTGGTACCTGGAAGGCCAGCGCCTGGAGCCGATCTCCGCGTTTTACCGCGAGACCCGCGAGTACCGCACGCCCGAACCGATCGACGCTGGCCTGTTTCCGGACTACCTGGAAGCCCTGCACACCAGCCGCGCCATCGACGCGCACAACGCCAGCCATGACCCGCGCACCCGGGATATCACCGAGAGCCTGCGCCCGCGCGATGTGATCGCCATGCTCGACGCCAGCATCCGTATCGACGGCCAGGTGGTCGGCGTGCTCTGCCTGGAGCACGGCGGCAGCCCGCGGGCCTGGCAGACCGACGAGATCGCCTTTGCCGGCGAACTGGCCGACCAGTTCGCCCAGGTCATCAACAACCACAACCGCCGTGCCGCGACCAGCGCCCTGCACCTGTTCCAGCGTGCGGTGGAGCAGAGCGCCAACGCCTTCCTACTGGTCAATCGCGACGGTGTGGTGGAGTACGTCAACCCGAGCTTCACCGCGATCACCCAATACAGCTCCGAAGAGGTCCAGGGGCACCGGCTGTCGGAGCTGTCGGCGCTGGAGAACCTCAGCGAACTGCTGTCCGACGAGTCCAGCCTGGCGATGGGCAACAGCTGGCAGGGCGAATTCAAAAGCCGCCGCAAGAACCTCGAACCGTACTGGGGGCAACTGTCGATTTCCAAAGTGTACGGCGACAATCGCGAGCTGACCCACTACATCGGCATCTACGAGGACATCACCCAGAGCAAGCTGGCCCAGCAGCGCATCGAGCGCCTGGCCTACACCGACAACCTGACCGGCCTGGGCAACCGTCCGGCGTTCATCCGCAACCTCGACGAGCGCTTCGCCCGCGACAGCGATACGCCGATCTGCCTGCTGCTGGTGGATATCGACAACTTCAAACGGATCAACGACAGCCTCGGCCACCAGACCGGCGACAAGCTGCTGGTCAGCCTGGCCCGACGCCTGCGCAACAGCCTCAACCCGGGCGGCAGCCTGGCGCGCTTCGCCAGCAACGAGTTCGCCGTGCTGCTGAACAACACCGACCTGGAGAGCGGCCAGCAGATTGCCCAGCAACTGCTCAATACCCTCGACAAGCCGATGTTCGTCGATAACCAGCTGATCAACGTTACCGGCTCCGTGGGCCTTGCCTGCGCGCCGCTGCATGGCAGCGACCCGCAGACCCTGATGAAAAACGCCGGCCTCGCCCTGCACAAGGCCAAGGCCAGCGGCAAGCATCAGGTCCAGGTGTTCACCGAGGCGATGAATGCCGAGGCGAGCTACAAGCTGTTCGTCGAGAACAACCTGCGCCGCGCCCTGGCGCAGAACGAGCTGCAGGTGTTCTACCAACCCAAGCTGTGCCTGCGTACCGGGCGCCTGCTCGGCCTGGAAGCCCTGCTGCGCTGGAACCACCCGGAGAAGGGCATGATCCGGCCGGACCAGTTCATCAGCGTGGCCGAGGAAACCGGCCTGATCATCCCCATCGGCAAGTGGGTGGCGCGCCAGGCCTGCCGCATGAGCCAGGAGCTGGCGGCCGAAGGCATGGGCAACCTGCAGGTGGCGATCAACCTGTCGCCCAAGCAGTTCTCCGATCCCGACCTGGTCGCGTCCATCGCCAATATTCTCCAGGAAGAAGCGCTGCCGCCGCACCTGCTGGAGCTGGAACTGACCGAGGGCCTGCTGCTGGAGGCGACCGAGGATACCCGGCGCCAACTGGACCAGCTCAAGCAGCTCGGCCTGACCCTGGCCATGGACGACTTCGGCACCGGCTATTCGTCGTTGAGCTACCTGAAGAAATTCCCCATCGACATCATCAAGATCGACCGCAGCTTCATCAACGACATCCCCGACAGCCAGGACGACATGGAGATCACCTCGGCGGTGGTGGCCATGGCCCACAACCTCAAGCTCAAGGTGGTCGCCGAGGGCATCGAGACGGCGGAGCAACTGGCGTTCCTGCGCAGGCACCGCTGCGATGTCGGCCAGGGCTACCTGTTCGACCGGCCGATCCCCGGCGACGAACTGGTCGACAAGCTGCGCCGCTATCCCCGTGGCCCGAGCGCCTGACAGCGGCGAAACACTCGGGCACACTACCGGTCTATCCCGATAAGGGCTGCGCCGTGGCGCTGCCCGCCTACCTGACGAGAGGAATGGGTTCATGGTCTTGCGTTCGGAAATCCTCGTGAATAAAAACGTCCTGCCAACCGCTGAACAGGCCCTGCCTGGTCGCGAAACCCCGATGGCACTGCCGGAAAAACACTTCGTGTTCAAGGACACGCCGCTGCTCGGCCCGTTCTTCGAAGGCGCGGTGGACTTCGCCATCTTCGGCCTGGGCTGCTTCTGGGGCGCGGAACGACGCTTCTGGCAGCGCGAGGGCGTGATCAGCACCGTGGTCGGCTATGCCGGCGGTTTCACCCCGAATCCGACCTACGAAGAAGTCTGCTCCGGCCTGACCGGCCACACCGAAGTGGTGCTGGTGGTGTTCGACAAGGACAAGGTCAGCTACCGCGAGCTGCTGGCGATGTTCTGGGAGCTGCACAACCCGACCCAGGGCATGCGCCAGGGCAACGATATCGGCACCCAGTACCGCTCGGTGATCTACTGCACCTCGCCGGAGCAACTGGAGCAAGCCAAGGCCAGCCGCGACCAGTACCAGGCGGAACTGCACAAGGCCGGCTTCGGCGAGATCACCACCGAGATCGACCAGGCGCCGACCGTGTACTTCGCCGAGGCCTATCACCAGCAGTACCTGGCGAAGAACCCCGACGGCTACTGCGGCATCGGTGGCACTGGGGTCTGCCTGCCGCCCAGCCTGCAAAACAACTGAGGAACCGTGATGTCGAGCATGACGCTGTTCCATTCGCCGCTGTCGCCGTTCGTGCGCAAGGTAATGGTGGTGCTGCATGAAACCGGCCAGGTGGACCGGGTCAAGGTGCAGCCGGTCAACATCACCCCGGTCAGCCCGGACGCCGATCTCAACCAGGGCAACCCGTCGGGCAAGATTCCGGCCCTGCGCCTGGAGGACGGCAGCGTCCTGCATGACAGCCGGGTGATCATCGACTTCCTCGACCAGCAGCATGTCGGCAATCCGCTGATTCCCCGCGAGGGCTCGGCGCGCTGGCGGCGCCTGACCCTGGCCTCGCAGGCGGACGCGATCATGGATGCGGCGGTGCTGACCCGCTACGAGACCTTCCTGCGCCCGGAGGAGAAGCGTTGGGACCAATGGGTCGAGGCGCAAACGCAGAAGATCCGCCGGGGCCTGGCCGATCTGGAAGAAAACCACTACGCCGAGATCGCCTCGGCGTTCGATGTGGCTTCGATTGGCGTGGCCTGCGCCCTGGGCTATATCGACCTGCGCATGCCGGACTTCGGCTGGCGCGAGCAGCAGCCGAAGCTGGCGGCCTGGTATGCCGAGGTCAGTCAGCGGGCTTCGATGAAGGCCACCGCTCCGGCCTGACCTGAGGGCCCTATCGCTGGCAAGCCAGCTCCCACAGGGTCCGGCGCATGCAGTACCTGTGGGAGCTGGCTTGCCAGCGATGACTGACCAGCAGCCCCCACAAAAACCTCTGCGCTCCACAAGCCCCTGATCCCCCTCACCAACGCCTCCCCAAACTCCCGGTCTTCCCTGAGCCCGCTCATCCCTGCACCTGCCCGGCCCGGTACCAGTCCAGCCGCCGCGTCAGCACCATGAATACTCCAAGCAGCGCGAACAGCAGCAAGGCCCCCATCAGCAGCGCGTAATCCTCGGCGCTCAACAGCCCGTAGAGCAGCGCATACAACACCGCCAGGCCGCCAGCGAAACCGAACCCGCGCACACGGCTGTGCAACACGTGGCACAGGTAGAAGCCGATCAACAGCACGCAGCCACCCGCCGACGACAGATACGCCAGGCCAAAGCCGATGTGCTCCGACAACGACAGCAGCAACAGGTAGAACAGCGCCAGGGCCGCCCCCACCAGCGCGTACTGGATCGGGTGCACGCTGAGGTTGCGCAGCACTTCGAAGAGGAAGAAGCCGGCAAAGGTCAGGGCGATGAACAGCAGCGCGTATTTGATCGCCCGCTCGCTCTTCAGGTAGTGGTCCACCGGGTCGACGAAGCTCACGCCAAACGCCCGGCTTGCGAAGCCCTCGCAGTTCTGCTGGCTGGTGCAGCGGCTCAAGGTCTCTTCGAGGTTGGTGGAGAAGAACGAGGTCTGCCATGTCGCCTTGAAGCCCGTCGCGTCGATCTCGCGGCTGGTGGGCAGGTAGTTGCCGATGAAGCTTGGATGCGGCCAGTTGGCGGCGAGCGTCACGCTGCTGCTGCGGCCCACCGGCAGCACATGCAGTTGCCCGGTGCCTTGCAGGTCGAGGTCGAAGGCATAGTCCATGCGCATCTCTGCCTTGCTGTCGAGGTTGTCGATCACCGCGTGCACGCCGCCGCCCAGCCAGTCCAGCCGGCTGCCGGCGGCGAAGTCCAGGGTGCGGCCGTCGAGCTGCAGTTGCAGGCCGTTCTGGATGCCGCGGATGTCGCTGATGCCCACGGCGATGAAGGGCTTGTCGAAGCGGTAGTCGTCCAGGTCGCTGGTGATGCCCCAGTTGGCCGGAACCTTGAACTGCCCGCTGATCCGGCTCTGCGCATGGAACAGCCGCGCTTGGTAGATGCCCCGCGAGCGCAGTTCGGTGCTGGCGGTGCCGTCGAGGACGAAACGCTCGGGGAGAAACACCAAGTAGCTCCTGGTCACTTCGGCGGTCTGGAAACTCTTGCCGTCCTGGATCTTCCACACCCGCTCGTACTTGCTGTACGGCACCACCAGCAGCGGCCCGCTGATCTGCTGGGCCCGGCTGGCGCTTTGCGCGATATCCTCGACCACGCTGTCGCGCAGGGCCTGGCGTTCATCGATAAGGCCGCCGATCATGACCAGCGGGATCAGCAACACCACCACCAGCAAGGCGATGGTGCCGAGTTTCAGGCTTAGTGACTTGTTCATGCAAAGGGCTCCGCTTGAGAAGGAGCCCAGTCTGGCGGCGCTATGTGGAGGCTTTCGGGAGCTTGTGTGGAGCTTCTGTGGAGAGATTCAGCCCAGGCGACTGGCCGGCAGCCATAGCCGCACGCGCACCCCATCCTCGACATTGGCGATCTCCAGCGAGCCGCCATGCAAGTGCAGCACTTCCTCGACGAAATTCAGGCCCAGGCCGGTGCTCTTGCGGCCCGTGCCCGGGCGCGGCAGCGAATAGAACCGTTCGCTGAGCCGGCCCAGGGCGTAGTCGGGGATGGCCTCGCCCTGGTTGAACAGGCTCAGGGCCACGCGTTGCGCATCCTGCTCCAGCTCGAACACCAGCAAGCCACCGGGCGGGGTGAAATCAAGGGCGTTTTCCAGCAGGTTGCCGATGGCCTGGCGCATCAGGAAGGGCTCGCAGTACAGCCGTGCCACGGCCGGGATACGTTGCCGGACCTGCAAGCCGGCGCTTTCGATGCGCGCCCCGCGCGCCATCAGCAGTTCATCGACCAGCGCCGCCACGGCCACCTGCTGTTGATCTTCCAGGCCCTGGCGCTGCTCGACCTGGGCCAGGTCCAGCAGGCGCTCGATCAGTTGCTGCATACGTGCGCTTTCGCTTTCGATATTGCTGGCGAAGCGCTGCCGCTGCTCTTCGCTCATCGGCCCCTGCAGCAGCTCGCTGGCGCCACGGATCGCGGCCAGCGGGCTTTTCAGCTCATGGGTCAGGGTGTGCACGTAGCGTTCGACGTAGTCCTTGCCTTCCAGTTGGGTGCGCATGCGTTCCACGGCGCCGGCCAGCATCGCCAGCTCGCCGCCGCGATAGTGCGGCAGGGCGACCCGCTCGCCCTCGCTGACCGCCTGGGCATAACGGGTCAGGCGCCGCAGCGAGCGCGCCAGCCACCAGGACAGCGCCGCGCCGACCAGCAGGCCGAGGACGATCAGGCCGATGCCGAGGGTAATCAGGCGTTTTTCAGAGCGATCGACGTAGGGCTTGAGCGACAGGTTGGGCTTGGCCACGGTGACCACGCCGATCAGGGTTTCGCCATCGCGGATCGGCGCCGCCACGTGCATTACCGACGAGTCGGGATCGTTGGGATCGCTGCGGGTCGAGCGCGCGCCGTACTGGCCGCGCAGGGTCAGGTAGACGTCGTTCCAGCGCGAATAGTCCTGGCCTACAGCCTCGCCGGCAGAGTCGAGCAAAACGATGCCCTTGGCGTCGGTGACGTAGATGCGGTGACTGACCTCGGTCTTGGCCAGGCCCCAGATTTCCGCGTTGGGCCGGCGCTGGCCGTAGGCCTTGAGCACGTGCGGCAACTCGCTCTGGCCGAGTGTCCCGGCCTTGACCTGGTCACGCAGGATCTCGGCGAGCAGGTTGGCGGTGTCCACCAGGGTTTCCTCGGTGGACTGGCGCACTGCCGGGCGTACCTGTTCACGTACGGTGTTGAGGACGAACCAGGCGGTCAGCCCGACGAACAGGAAGTACACCAGGAAGATGCGGGTACCCAGGCGCATCAGGCGTGCGCCGGGTTGTAGCTGTAGCCCAGGCCGCGGTGGGTCTGGATTGGCTCGGCATCGGCGGCGACCCCGCGCAGCTTGGCGCGCAGGCTCTTGATATGGCTGTCGATGGTGCGCTCGTAGCCGGCGTCGGCGGACACCCCCACGGCATCGAGCAACTGCTCGCGGCTGAACACCCGCTCCGGTTGCTCCAGCAGGCATTGCAGCAGGCGGAATTCGTGGCGGGTCAGGTTGAGCAACTGCTCGCGGTAGTGGATCTGCATGCGCAGGGTGTCGAGGCTGAACGGCGTGCTGGCTGGGGCCGGAGCGACGGCGGGTGCTGGCGCCATGCGCTTGAGGATGGCGCGCACCCGGGCGCTGACTTCACGCGGGCTGAACGGCTTGACCACATAGTCGTCGGCACCGATTTCCAGGCCCACCACCCGGTCGATCTCGCTGTCGCGGGCACTGAGGAACATCACCGGCACCTCGCTGAAGCGTCGCAGTTGCCGGCAGGTCTCGAAGCCACTGATATCCGGCAGCCCGATGTCCAGGATCACCAGGTCCGCCGGCTGCTGGCGCAGGCGTTCCAGAGCCAGCTGGCCGAGGCTGACCCACTCGGTGCTGTGGCCATCGCCTTGCAGGGCGAAGACCAGGGTGTCGGCGATCGCCGCTTCGTCTTCAACGATGAGGATATGGGGCATGGGGCAAGAGCACGCGAGAAGTGACAAGCGGCAAGTGTAAAGCGAACTGCTGGCACTTGCCGCTTGTCGCGCTTTACTTGCCGCAGTCCGGCTTGCCGGCGGTGTAGCGACGGGCCGGGTTGACCGCGGCGTTGAACTCGCGCAGGGCCTTGGCGCCGATGAGCAGCGGGTAGTTGAAGCTGCTGCGGTCGGTGAGGTTGACCTCGACCGTACGCTTGACGTCGCCCAGGCACAGTTCCAGGTCGATCACCGGGCGGTGGGCGATATCGGCACCTTCCTCGTCCTCTTCGTCGGCGCGGTTCTTGATCTTGCTCATGCGCGCGAGCTTGTGTTCGTAGACCTTGTCGTTGGCGTCCTTGGTGGCCAGGCGGAAACGCACCCAGTCCTCGCCGTCACGGGTGAACTGCTCGATGTTCCTGGCCGACAGCGAGGCGGTCAGCGCACCGGTGTCCATCTTGGCCTTGAAGGTCTGGCCGATATCGGCAACGCCGATGTATTCGTAGCGGCCATAGAGGTCGGGCTCGGCGGCCATCACCGGCAGGGACAGCAGGCCGAGCAGGGCAATCAGTGGTTTCAATGCAGTGCTTCCTGGGATCGTGACAGTGCTTAGACTGCCGTTGGGCTACAGGTTCGGCAACAGACTGTAAACAACACAATGTGAAACATTTGTCTGTGACCGTATGCCGGTGGCGTTTGGTGTTCCTCACCCGGCTGCTTAAAATGGCCGACTGTTTTCCCACGATAAGAGTCGACTTATGCGTCGCCTGCTCACCGGCAGTTTCGTCACCCTGTTGCTGTTGCTCAACACTCTGGTCCTTATCGGGCCGTTGATGGTTTTCGCCTTGCTCAAGCTGGTCCTGCCCGGTCGCTACCGCGACTACGCATCATGGATGGTGATGTGGTTCGCAGAGACCTGGGCCGAAATCGACAAGCTGATCTTCGCCTTGTGCATTCCTACGGCCTGGGATGTGCGCGGCAACTCGAACCTGCGCCTGGACACCTCGTACCTGGCGGTCAGCAACCACCAGACCTGGGTGGATATCCCGGCGTTGATCCAGGTGCTCAACCGCAAGATCCCGTTCTTCAAGTTCTTCCTGAAGAAGGAACTGATCTGGGTGCCGCTGCTGGGCCTGGCCTGGTGGGCGCTGGATTACCCGTTCATGAAGCGCTACAGCAAGGCCTTTCTCGACAAGCACCCGCACCTCAAGGGCCAGGACCTGGAAATCACCAAGGCCGCCTGCGAGCTGTTCAAGCGCCAGCCGGTGACGGTGGTGAACTACCTTGAAGGCACCCGGTTCACCGAGGCCAAGCGTGCGGCGCAGCAGTCGCCGTACAAGCACCTGCTCAAGCCCAAGGCGGGCGGGGTGGCGTTCGTCCTGGCGGCGCTGGGCGAACAGCTGGATGCGCTGCTGGACGTGACCATCGTCTATCCGGGCGACAAGGCCCCGGGGTTCTGGGACCTGGTCAGCGGCTCGATCCCGCGGGTGATTGTCGATATCGAGGTGCGCGAACTGGACCCGGCGCTGTGGGCCGGCGACTACGAAACCGACCCCGCCGTGCGCCAGGCCGTGCAGGCCTGGGTCAACCAGCTGTGGCACGACAAGGACGAGCGCATCGAGCGCCTGCGCGCCGAATTAAACCGATGAGCGCGGCGTCGGGGCCAGCGGTGCGGTAGTGCCGTGGCCCCAGATGCCGGCCAGGCTTTGCAGCAGCGAACCGGCCACGCCCTGCTGGCCGAGGTATTGCAGGATCAGCGGGGCGAACTGGCCGATCATCCCGGTATCCATGCCCAGCGCGCTGAAGGCGTTGTTCAGGTCGCTGCCGTTCTTCACATTGCCGCCCAGGGCATTGCCCAGGGCCGAGCTTTCTCCGCTCTTGCCGAGCAGTTCACCCAAGCCCGCCAGCCCGCCCAGGGCGTTGTCCCCGGACAGCATGTCCAGGCCCGGTACCGCCTTGCTCAGTTGTTCGTAGTCGCTGCCGCTGAGCTGGTTGCGCGCCAGGCCCAGCAGGGCACCGGTGCCGCCGATGGCTTGCTCGGGAGTGATGTCCAGTTGACTGCCCAGGGTATTGAGCAGGTTGGCCGAGGCTTCGGGCGCCTGGACCGGAGCCTTGTTCTGCTGGCCTTGGATAGTGGAGATGGCGTTGGCCGCATCGCCGAGATTGAAGGCGAACACCGGGGTGGCAGCCAGGGCCAGGAAGGAGACCAGGGCGAAGCGTTTCATGGGGGAGGGACCTCGTCAGCCGGGAAAGGCAGGGAAAACGAGGGTTGGATCGGGTTTTTGGGGAATGTTCCCGGCGTGGGTTTGTTGGTGCTCTTCAGGGCCTCATCGCTGGCAAGCCAGCTCCCACAAGGGATCCCTGTGGGAGCTGGCTTGCCAGCGATTGGGGGCACCACAGATTTACCTGAAGAAACCCCTGAACCCATACCAGGCCGGCAACCCCAGCCCGACCCAGGACAGGACATCCCACCAGCCATCCCCGAGCAGCGCGGCAAACAGCCCCGCCGCCCCGAGCACGCCGATCAGCAGCGGCATGCCGAATACCTTCCAGGTCATCGGCCCGCCTCCGTCCGTCGGCGCACCCACCACAGGTACAACCCGCTACCGAGCACGATGATGGTTAGCACATCCAGCGCCGCCCAGAGAATTTGCATGGGGCGGCCGCCGTAGTCGCCGAAATGCAGGGGCGCCGACAGGCCCATGGCGTCCATGTACCAGGGGCGCTCGCCCACGGCCGTGACCTTCAGGGTACTGGCATCGATCAATACCGGCGTTAGCAGGTGCGAGGTCAGGTGCGTGCTGCCTTTCATGAACACCGCATAGTGGTGCTCGCTGGAGAAGCGCGTGCCCGGGAAGGCGATGAAGTCCGGCTGCATGCCCGGCGCGGCTCCGGCTGCGATATCCAGGACCCGACTGACCGGAGCCGGTTCGGTCAGCGGCGGCGCATCCCGGTACGGCGCGACCATCTGGGCCAGGCTGTCGTTGCGCCAGGCGGCGATGACTAGGTCGGACAGCGCGCTGATCACCCCGGTCACGCCGACCACCAAGGCCCAGGTCAGGGTGACGATGCCGATCAGGTTATGCAGGTCGAGCCAGCGCGTACGCCGTGACTTTTCATGACGCACGGTGGCGAAGTCCAGGCGGCGCATGAAGGGTGCGTAGAGCACCACCCCGGAAATGATCGCCACCACGAACAGCACGCCCATGAAGGCCAGCAGCAGCTTGCCTGGCAGCCCGGCGAACATGTCCACGTGCAGGCGCAGCATGACCATCATGAAGCCGCCGTTGGCCGACGGCATTTCCACCGCCTCGCCGGTACGGGCGTCGAGCATGAAGGTATGCGACGAGTTCGGCTCGGTGCCGGCGCTGGCGGCCATGATCGCCACCACGCCGTTGCTGTCGTCCTCGTCCCAGCCGAAGTACTGCATCACCTCGCCCGGGCGGTGGGCCTCGGCCTTCACGACAAGCTGCTGGAGGTCCAGCCTGGGTGTGTCAGCAGGCATCACCTGCAACTCGGGCGCATCGCCCAGCAGGTGGTCGATCTCGTGATGGAAGATCAGCGGCAACCCCGTTACTGCCAAAAGCAGCAGGAACAGGGTGCAGATCAGGCTGGTCCAGGTGTGGACTGCGGACCAGCGGCGGATGGTCTTGGCTTGCATAGTATCTGGCTAACCGGTGTATGAGCGAGGACAGGTCTTTTGCCTGTTTGATTTTTGGGCCTGCTGCGCAGGCCTTCGCGGCGGTTCGGCGGCCCGACAAGCCACGCTCCTACGGGGCGGGGACTGTAGGAGCGTGGCTTGCCCGCGAAGGGCCGCAGAGCGGCCCCAGACTTAGAACTCCAGCTGAGCCGAGAACTGCACGGTCCGCGGATCGCCCAGGTAGAAGCTGTTCAGCCAGTATTCCTTGTTCGCCAGGTTGGCCACGTTGACGCGGAAGGTCACGTCGTTGTCCGACACATGCATCTTGTAGCGCGCACCGGCATCGAAGGTGGTGAACGACGGCAGGCTTTCATGGTTGGCCTCATCGGCGTACTGCTTGCCGGTGTAGTAGGCGCCACCGGTCAGGGCAAAGCCGGGGATCGCGGCCACGTCGTACTCGGCGTAGACCTTGGCCAACTGCTTGGCGACGTTGGTCGGCGCGTTGCCTTCGTTGGCGGTGACCGCGGTTTTCTTGACCTTCGGATCGAGCAGGGTGATACCGCCGACCACCGTCAGTTCGGGCATTACCTTGCCGGTCACGCTGAATTCCATGCCATTGTTTTCCTGGCGGCCATCCTGGGTGTAGAGGCCAAGGCTGTTCTTGTAGTTGTTCGGCTTGTCGATGTTGAAGAAGGCCAGAGTCAGCAGGGTTTCGCCCACGGTCGCCTTGGCGCCAATCTCGTATTGTTCGCTTACCTGCGGGGCCAGTGCCTGGCCGGCATTGATCGCGTCGTTCGGCGCCACGCCGCCGGCCTGCAGGCCTTCGATATAGGTGGCGTAGGTGGTCAGCCAGGGAACTGGCTTGTAGATGAGCGAGATGTTCGGCGAAGTCTTGCTCTTGTTGTACTTGGTCTCCGTCTCCGGCTGACCGAACGCCTTGGCGTAGACGAACTCGTTGGTGTAGCTCTTGATCTGGGTCTGGGTCACGCCAAGGATGGTCGACCACTGTTCGTTGAAGGTGATGACGTCACCGATCAGGAAGTTGTTGGTTTCCGCGCTGTTGGCCAGGCGCTGGTCACCGTGTCCGATGGACCAAGAGGGCTTGTCGACCTGTGGCCGCTGGTCCAGCGGCAGGGTGCCCACAGGAGATTGGTACTGCCAGTCGGGGTACGGAATGTGATCCTCGTATTGCTTCACTCGGGTGGTGTTGCCCTGGTAGCCCACGGTCAGCTTGTGCCCCAGCGGGCCAGTCGCGAAGACCGAGTCGAGGAATAGCGAGCCGGACTTCTCTTCGCTTTCGATCGGTGCGAAGGCGTAGATCGGCTGGCTGTAGGTGCCGGTGCTGTTGATGGTCGGGCCGGTGTAGGTGAACTCATCGGTGTACTGCTGGGCGGCGAAGGCCGCGCGCAGGGTAAAGGTGTCGTTCAGGCGCCAGTTGGCGCGCACGCCGGCCTTGTCGGTCTCGTTGTCGGAGAAGGACCACTTCTGGCTGTACATCTTGTCGTTTTTCAGCGACGAGGCGTCAGGCCGCTCGGCGCCCGGGAACACATACCAGTAGCTGCTCAGGCCGCGCATCTGGTTCTTGCGATGGGACGCATCGAACTGGATCTGCAGGTCGTCGTTGACGTTCCAGTCCAGCGCCGCGCTGATCATCTGGCGACGGTGCTTTTGCAGGTCGATCGCGGTCTCGCCGTCCTGGGTCAGGACGTTGAGGCGATAGGCGAAGACGCCGGCGTCGTCGATCTTGCCGCCGAAGTCGCCATGCAGGTAGTAGTTCTGGCCGCCGGCATTACCCAGGGTGACGCTGTTGTAGCGCTCGTAGGTCGGGCGCTTGAGCACGTAGTTGACCAGGCCGCCCGGCGTGCCCGGGCCATAGAGGAAGCCGGTGAGGCCGGTGATGATTTCCAGCTGCTCGGTGTCTTCGATGAAGTTGCCGGCATCGGCGCCGTTGCTGAAGCGCAGGCCGTCATTGGCGATGTTCATGTTGCCCGAACCGCTGAAACCGCGGATCGCCACGGCGCTGGCATAACCGGCGGCACGTGGCCCGTACAACTGGGTGGCGGGGTTGCGCTTGAAGACGTCGTCGAGGCTGGTGGTCTGGGTGTTCTTGAGGAACTCCTGGGATACAACGCTCATGGAGTAGGGCGTGTCCTGCAGCTTCATGCCGCCGAGGGCGCCGACGTTCTTTACGTTCTCGCTGCGATAGCCGGCAGCAGCACTGCCGTCGAAGCTGGCGACAGTAGCGTTGATATCGGTGCTGGGCAGGGCCAGGACGCCTTCTTCGACCGCCGACAGGGTGTAGGTCCCTTCGCTGCTTTGTTGCAGTTGCAGGCCAGTGCCGCGCAAGGCCTGCTGCAACGCGCTCACGCCGCTGTACTCGCCTTTCACCGGTGCGGAGGTCTTGCCACTCGCCAACGCCGGATCCAGCGCCAGGGCGATACCCGCCTGGCTGGCGATCTGGTTCAGGGTGCTGGCCAGCGGGGCTGCTGGCAAGTTGTAGGTGCGCGGAGCCTGCTCGGCGGCGATCAGCGGGGTGGCGATGGCGATGGCCGCGGCCAGCAGGCTGGGGCGCAGGAGGCTTTTGATTGAGCGGGTCATGCGAGTCCTCGACGGGAATTTTTGTGCTGAATAGCCTCCATGCCGAACGAGAAACAAAAAGTGATAGGGGTTAGTGAAAATATTTTTGATTTAGATTTCGGTGGTGTTTGTGAGGGCCTCATCGCTGGCAAGCCAGCTCCCACAGGGTATATGCGATCCCTGTGGGAGCTGGCTTGCCAGCGATGAGGCCCGTAAGGCCGATACCTATTTGTCTGCGCGAGCCACCACGGTCACCCACCATGGCGTGCGCTGCTGCACCTGCACCGGCAAGGTGGGCAATAGCGACTTCAGCGCCAGGTCGGTGTCATGCAGCGGGAAGCTTCCGGTGATCCGCAGGTCCGCCACTTCCGGTGCCACGCCCAGGTACCCGCTGCGATAACGACCCAGTTCGCCGACCAGATCTGCCAGCCGCACGTTGTCCACCACCAGCATGCCGCGGGTCCAGGCGTCGGCGCCGACCGCGAGTGTGTCGATCCGCCCCAGGCGCTCATGGTTCATCAACACCTGGTGACCTTCCTGCACCACCTGCTCCTCGCCGCTGTCATGCGGCTTGGCTGCGACTGCCGACTGCAACACGCTCAACCGCGTGCCGTCGCTTTCCAGGCGCACCAGGAAACGGGTGCCCAAGGCACGCAGGCGGCCGTCGTCGGTAGCGACCACGAAGGGCCGTCGGTCGTTGTCCTTGTGCCCGGTCTCGACGGAAATCTCGCCATCGTGCAGGACAATCAGGCGCTCCTTGGCCGTGAAGCGGATATCCACGGCGGAGTGCGTGGCAAGGCTGACCAGGGTGCCGTCGTCCAGGCGCAGGCTGCGGGTTTCGCCAGTGCCGGTGCGTTGGTCGGCGAGCCAGTAGCCCAGCGGCTGGTGCAGGTTGATCCAGTTGAGCAGGCCACCCAGCAGTACCAGGCTGGCCAGCCCGCCGCCGAGCTTGCGCACGCGCTGGCGCAGGCCGACGCGGGATTGCTGCAAGGCCTTGCGTGCCGGGCCGGCAGCCGCAGCGAAACGCTGGTCGAGCATGCCCAGTTGCCGCCAGGCCCGGGCGTGCTCTTCGCTCGCAGCATGCCAGCGCTCGAACTCGGCCCGCTGCTGGGCGCTGTCGCTGCCGGCATCGAAACACAATTGCCAGTTGATCGCGGCATCGAGCACCGGGGCCGAGACCGGTGCGCCATTCATCCCCTTCATGTCGGCTCGCCGTACAGGGCGATGTAGCACTGGCGCATGCCCTGGGCCAGGTACTGGCGCACCCGGGCTACCGAAACGCCGAGCCTGTCGGCGATCTCGGCATGGCTCATGCCGTCCAGGCGGCTGTGCAGGAAGGCCGCGCGGGCCTTGCTCGACAGCTTGCCGAGCAGGCGGTCGATGGCCTTGAGGTCTTCGAGAATCAGGTGCAGGGCTTCCGGCGACGGGTGCTCGGCCTCGGGCATCAGCAGCAGTTCGTCCAGATAGGCCTGTTCCAGCGCGGTACGGCGGAAATGGTCGAACAGCAGCCCTTTGGCCACCGCCATAAGGAACGCCCGCGGCTGACGCGGGGCGGTTAGCTCGTCGCGGCCGAGCAGACGAACGAAGGTGTCCTGGCTCAGGTCTTCGGCACGTTCGGCGCTGGCGAGGTTGCGGCGCAGCCAGGCGAGCAGCCAGCTGCGGTGATCGCGGTACAGTGCGCCAACCAGCTCGCTGTGAGGGCTAGGTACGGACGACAAGGCGTTCCCCGGAAAAGAAAGTGTTAACTAACGAGAATTATTCGCGATTGTGTCAGAGCAGCTAGCACTGTGCAATTAACGCTTATCGGATTGCTCGTCGGTCTTTCCGGGAAAGGTCTTACAAACCGTGATGCTGCTGGCGCTTGCGCCGCCAGCCTTGCAGGCGCTGTTCCAGTTGCCGCGGACTGTCGAGCAACTGGCGCCGGGCCTGGCTGAACAGGATCAAGGCGATTTCGGCAGTAACCTGGGCATCGGCGCTGGCGTTGTGGCGTTCCTCGACCTGCAGGCCGAAATGAGCGATCCAGTCATCGAGCCCGGCGTCCCGTAGCACAACGTCCGGGTTGAGCAGCGGTGCCAGTTCGGCGACATCCATGAACGGGTGCTGGAGCTTGTAGCCGAGGCTGTCCTTGAGTGCGCGGCCCAGCATGCGTTGGTCGAACCCGGCGTGGAAAGCCAGCAGCGGGCTGTCGCCGATGAACTCCATAAGGTCCAGCAAGGCTTGCGCCGGATCGCACCCCGCGGCGATAGCGCTGGGCGCCAGGCCGTGGATCAGCACGCTGGGCGCAAGCTTGTGGTCGTGACGGTGCAGGGTACGTTCGAATTGCTGGCCGAAGTCGATGGCGCCGTCCTCGATCACCACAGCACCGATGGACAACACCTGGTCGCGGTTAAGGTTGAGGCCGCTGGTTTCCAGGTCCAGCACCACCAGCGCTGCTGGCGCAGGGGCCGCTCGTCCAGTACGGGAGCGGCAGCCAGCCGGGCCAGGCGCTGGCGCTGGTCGTCCGGCAGGGTGGGTTGGGCGGGACGCAGCCAGGCAAACAGGCTCATAACTGGTACCGCAGCGCCAGGCTGCTTTGCAGGCGCTGGGCCTGCCGCAGGGATTCACGCAGGATGCGCCGGTCCAGGTCGTTCAGATCATCCGGATCGACGCGGTTGGAGTAGGGCAGGTTCTGCCGGGTCTGGATCTGGTGCTGCTGCATGCGGGTCTGCTGGATGAAGTGATACGCCTCTTCGAAGGCACCACCGTCCAGTGGGTCGATCACCTCTTTTTCCACCAGTTGGCGCAGGCGCTCCAGGGTGTTGTTGGCGCTGATGCCGTGGGCCAGGGCCAGCAGGCGTGCGCCATCGACGAAAGGCGTCAGGCCCTGAACCTTGAGGTCGAGGGTGGCGGCCTTGTCATTGCCGCTGCGGGTCAGGACGAATTCGCGGAAGCGGCCCACCGGCGGTTTCTGGCGAAGCGCGTTGTCGGCCATCATGCGCTGGAACAGGCGGTTGTCGGCGACCTGTTCAAGGATGCCGTGGCGCAGTTGCTCGCAGCCCCGGCCATCGCCCCAGACCACCCGCAGGTCAAAATAGATGCTTGAGGCCAGCAGGTTTTCCGGGGTCGCCTCGCGGATGAACGCCGAGAAGCGCCGGGCCCATTCGCTGCGCGACAGGCACAGCTCCGGGTTGCCGGCCATGATGTTGCCCTTGCACAGGCTGAAACCGCATTGCGCCAGGTCCTGGTTGATGCGCTGGGCCAGGGGCAGCAGGCGCTCGCGGATCGCGGCGGCTTCCACCGCGTCCTTCGCCTCGAAAAGGATGCCGTTGTCCTGGTCGGTGTGCAGTGTCTGTTCGCGGCGGCCTTCGCTGCCGAAGCACAGCCAGGAGAAAGGCACGCCGGGATCGCCCTTGTCCTCGATCGCCAGCTCGATCACCCGGCATACGGTGTGGTCGTTGAGCAGGGTGATGATGTGGGTGATCTGGGTCGAGGAGGCGCCGTGGGCCAGCATGCGCTCCACCAACTGGCCGATCTCGCCGCGCAGGGCGACCAGGTTGTCCAGGCGCGGCGCGCTGCGGATGGTGCGGGCCAGGTGGACCAGATCGACCCGTTGCAGGGAAAACAGGTCGCGCTCGGAAACCACGCCGCACAGGCGGCGGTCTTCCACCAGGCAGACGTGGGCGATGTGGCGCTCGGTCATGGCAATGGCGGCATCGAAGGCGCTGGCCTGGGGCGGCAGGTAGAAGGGCGAGGCCGTCATGTGTCCGGACACCGCCGAGTCAAGGTCGGTTTCGGCGCGCGCCACCACCTGGCGCAGGTCGCGCAAGGTAAAGATGCCCACCGGAAAGCGCTGCTCATCGACGATCACGATGCTGCCGACCTGGCTCTCATCCATCATCCGCACCGCTTCGCGCAGGCTGGTTGCCGGCGTGCAGACCACCGGATGACGCATCGCCAGTTCACCGAGGCGGGTGTTGAGTGAATACTGGTTGCCCAGGGTTTCCACGGCACGGCGCTGGACCTGCTGGTTGACCTGGTCGAGCAGGCTGCTCACGCCACGCAGGGAAAAATCCCGAAACACATCGGACAGGGCGAACAGGCGGATAAAGGCGGCCTTGTTCAGTTGCAGGCAGAAGGTGTCCTCGCCGGCGATATGCTCGGTGCGGGTAGCCCTTTCGCCGAGCAGGGCGGCCAGCGGGAAGCATTCGCCGCGGGTGATTTCGAAGGTGGTTTCCGTGCCGCCCTTGACCACATGGGTGCGCTCGCCGACCACGCGGCCTTGCTTGACGATGAAGAAGTGCTCGACGGGGCCGTCGGCGGGTTTGATGATGCTGTCCCCGGCGGCGTAGAAGCGCAGCTGGCACTGTTCCACCAGGTACGCCAGATGGGCGTTTTCCATCTGGTTGAACGGCGGAAAGCGCTGCAGGAACTGCATGGTCCCCTGGATGTTCTGCATTACCGCGGTTTTACCGGCCTGGTCGAACGCGTCCATTTTGCTCATCAACGGCACCGTCTCGGGGTCTCGTGGGCGAAACCGATTGTTGTTATTGCCGCCATGGTCGGATGTGCAAGGGCCGGGTGCCCATTGGACGTAAGTCTAGGGCGCCGACGAAATGCAGGTTGCAAGCGCTCTGTTTGCGGTCTGAACTTGATAAATAAGCTTTTGCGTGCTCTGGAACCAATGAGATGCCCATGCCTGACCACGACGATTTACTGAGCGACGCAGAGCGCGAGGCCCTGGCGGAAGTGTCCGCACCGCCCGCCCGGCCGCAGAAAGTGCTGGTCGTCGATGATGATGAAGACGCCAGCGAGTTGCTGGCCCAGTACCTCCAGGCCGAAGGCATCGAATGCCTTGCCCTGACCGATGCGCGCGAGGCATTGAAGACGATCCTGCGCGACCGGCGCATCGGATTGCTGGTCACCGATTTGCGAATGGGGCCCTTCGATGGCCTGGAACTGATCGGCAAGGTGCGCGAGTCGGAGCGGGCGGAGCTGCCGATCATCATCATTTCCGGGGATGCCGGGGTGCAGGATGCGATCACCGCGATGCACCTGAGCGTCGTGGACTTCCTGCTCAAGCCGATCGAGGTGGGGAAATTGATGGAGTTGGTGCGGCGGGAGCTGGGGATTTCCTGAGAAGAATTTGTTGCTGGGGATGGCCTAATCGCTGGCAAGCCAGCTCCCACAGGTTTTGCGGTGCATGCAGTCCCTGTGGGAGCTGGCTTGCCAGCGATGAGGCCAGGCCAGACACCATCGATGTCTGGCCTGTACAGCACTTACAGGCCGTTACGCGCCTTGTACTCGCGACGACGACGATGCAGCACCGGCTCGGTGTAGCCGTTCGGCTGCCTGGCACCTTCCACTACCAGCTCGACCGCCGCCTGGAAGGCGATGTTGTTGTCGAAGTCCGGTGCCATCGGGCGGTACAGCGGGTCGTTGGCGTTCTGCTTGTCCACCACCGGCGCCATGCGCTTCAGGCCTTCCACTACCTGCGCTTCGGTCACCACGCCATGTCGCAGCCAGTTGGCCAGCAACTGGGCGGAGATGCGCAATGTGGCGCGGTCTTCCATCAGGCCGACATCGTTGATGTCCGGCACCTTCGAACAACCCACGCCCTGGTCGATCCAGCGCACCACGTAGCCGAGGATGCCCTGGGCATTGTTGTCCAGCTCGTTGCGGATTTCCTCGGCGGACCAGTTGGTGTCCGGTGCCAGCGGGATGGTCAGGATATCGTCCACGGACGCCGGGGCACGCTTGGCCAGTTCGGCCTGGCGTTCCTTGACGTTGACCTTGTGGTAATGCAGCACGTGCAGGGCCGCAGCGGTCGGCGACGGTACCCAGGCGGTGTTGGCACCGGCCAGCGGGTGGGCGATCTTCTGCTCCAGCATGTCGGCCATCAGGTCCGGCATGGCCCACATGCCCTTGCCGATCTGGGCACGGCCTTGCAGGCCGGTGGCCAGGCCGATATCGACGTTGGAGTTTTCGTAGGCGCCGATCCATTTCTGCGCCTTCATGGCACCCTTGCGCACCATCGCGCCGGCTTCCATGGAGGTGTGGATCTCGTCGCCGGTACGGTCGAGGAAGCCAGTGTTGATGAACACCACGCGCTCGCTGGCGGCCTTGATGCATGCCTTGAGGTTGACCGTGGTGCGGCGCTCCTCGTCCATGATCCCGACTTTCAGGGTGTTGTGCGGCAGGCCCAGCATGTCTTCGATGCGGCCGAACAGCTCGTTGGTGAACGCGGCTTCTTCCGGGCCGTGCATCTTCGGCTTGACGATGTACACCGAACCCTTGCGGCTGTTCTTGCGCGAGGTGTTGCCGTTCAGGTTGTGCATCGCCGCGAGGTTGGTGACCAGGCCGTCGAGGATGCCCTCGGGCACTTCGTTACCGTCCTTGTCGAGGATCGCGTCGATGGTCATCAGGTGACCGACGTTGCGCACGAACAGCAGCGAACGACCGTGCAGAGTGACAGTGCCACCGTTCGGCGCGGTGTACTCGCGGTCCGGGTTCATGGTGCGGGTGAAGGTCTGGCCGTTCTTGCTTACGCTTTCCGCCAGGTCGCCCTTCATCAGGCCCAGCCAGTTGCGGTAGACCACGACCTTGTCGTCGGCGTCCACGGCGGCGACCGAGTCTTCGCAGTCCATGATGGTGGTCAGGGCGGCTTCGACCAGGATGTCCTTCACGCCGGCGGCGTCGGTCTGACCGACCGGGGTGGTCGGGTCGATCTGGATTTCGAAGTGCAGGTCGTTGTGCTTGAGCAGGATGCCGGTCGGCTCGCTGGCCTGGCCCTGGAAGCCGATCAGTTGCGCGTCGTCACGCAGGCCGCTGTTGCTGCCACCCTTGAGGGCGACGATGAGTTTGCCGCCTTCGATGCTGTAGCGGGTGGCATCGACGTGGGAGCCGGCGGCCAGTGGCGCGGATTCGTCGAGGAAGGCGCGGGCGAAGGCGATGACCTTGTCGCCGCGGACCTTGTTGTAGCCCTTGCCCTTTTCGGCGCCGCCTTCTTCGCTGATGGCATCGGTGCCGTACAGCGCGTCGTACAGCGAGCCCCAGCGGGCGTTCGAGGCGTTCAGGGCGAAACGGGCGTTCATGACCGGGACCACCAGCTGCGGGCCGGCCATCACGGCGATTTCTTCGTCGACATTCTGGGTGGACACCTGGAAATCCGACGCTTCTGGCAGCAGATAACCAATTTCCTGAAGGAAAGCCTTGTAGGCCGCGGCGTCATGGGCCTGGCCTTTGCGCGCCTGGTGCCAGGCATCGATCTGCGCTTGCAGGGTGTCGCGTTTGCTCAGCAGGGCTTTGTTCTTTGGAGCGAGGTCGTTGATGATCTTTTCCGCACCTGCCCAGAACTTCTCGGCGCTGACGCCGGTTCCGGGAATCGCTTCGTTGTTCACGAAGTCGAACAGGACTTTGGCGACCTGAAGGCCACCGACTTGAACGTGTTCAGTCATTGCTTGCCTCACTCTGCTCAGCTATATCGCTTTTCTATTTATGCCTTGCGCGCTTCTCTAAACACGGCACCAGGACATGCCCTGACGGGCGACTGGATGCGGCCCGCCAGGCTGGCTGGAGGGCGGTTGCGCATTTTCACAGGCGCTTGGCAGACATCGATCGGAACGTTTTGTAGTCCACGCTGCGGCATACTACATGATGCGCTGCGCATGTGAAAATTAGACTAAATACGTCGTTCTGCGACCGTTTGGTCGCATGGGGTCACGCTGGGAAGGGATATGTTCGCAAAAAACGTGTGGATTGTTCCAGATAAATCTTAAAACAGTACACGATTCGCTTTTCCGTTCCTCTGCGGCAGGTTGCCGCGCCTTGCCTATACTGACCCGACGCCATGCTGCCAGCGGCGTTTCCACGGGTATTGCAGAGGGTCGTCCGCGTGAACCATCTTGTTCTTACCGTCATTGCCGCCGACAAGGCCGGGCAGGTCGAGCGTATCGCCCAAACCATCGCCGAGCATAACGGCAATTGGCTGGAAAGCCGCATGTCGCGGATGGCCGGGCAGTTCGCCGGGATCCTGCGCATTGCCGTGCCGGCCGAGTCCCATGATGAACTGGTCGACGCCCTGCAGGCCCTGGGCGAGCGCGGCATTCGCGTGTTGATCGCGGAAAGCGGGATCGAGCCATCCTGTTCATGGAAGCCGATTGCCATGAGCCTGGTGGGCAATGACAGGCCCGGGATCGTCCGCGATATCACCCGTCTGCTGGCCGAACAGGGCGTCAATGTCGAGCGCTTGAGTACCGACGTGCGCCCGGCCCCATGAGCAGCGAGCCGCTGTTCCATGCCGAGGCCCTGCTTGCGGTACCGCTGACCCTGTCGCTGGACGGCCTGCAGGTGCGCCTTGAAGAGCTGGCCGACGACCTCATGGTCGAGCTGGAACTGCGTCCGGAGGAGTAGGTTATCCCCAGGCACTTATCCCGTTTTCGCGTGGATCGCCCTGTGGATAAGCTGGGGGCTGCGACGTGCAGGCCACGTGGATCAAAGCTTCCCAAGGATTGAGCAAAAAACCGCCAGAAATCAGCGGCTTGTGCACAAAGCGCGGGGATGAGGATGTGGATAACCTTGGGAGAGGTTGCTACAGGCCACGAATCACGTGGCCTGTAGCGGCTTGATCGTTTTTTGATCAGGCGCGCTTGCGCAGGCTCAGCCAGGCATCGACGCTGTACAGGGCCAGGCCGGCCCAGATAAACATGAACGCAACCAGGGTGCTGCTCGACAGGTGCTCGTCGAACAGCAGCACCGCCTGCAGCAGCACCAGGGTCGGCGCCAGGTACTGCAGGAAGCCCAGGGTGGTATAGGGCAGGTGGCGGGCCGCTGCGTTGAAGCTGACCAGCGGCACCAGGGTCACCGGCCCGGCAGCCATCAGCCACAACGCCTGGCTGGTGGTATAGAACTCCGGCTGGGCGCTGCTGGCCATCGGGTTGAGCAGGAGCCAGCCGATGGCGATCGGCACCAGCATCCAGGTTTCCACTACAAGGCCGGGCAAGGCCGCTACAGGCGCCTGCTTGCGGATCAACCCATAGAAACCGAAGCTCAGGGCCAGGGCCAGCGATACCCAGGGCAGGCTGCCCACTTGCCACACCTGCTGCGCCACCCCCGCTGCCGCCAGGCCCACCGCGACCCATTGCAGGCGGCGCAGGCGCTCACCGAGCAGGAGCATGCCCAGCAACACGTTGACCAGCGGGTTGATGTAGTAGCCGAGGCTGGCTTCGAGCATGCGCCCGTTGTTCACCGCCCAGACGTAGGTCAGCCAGTTGAAGGCGATCAACGAACCGCTCAGGGCCAGGATGGCCAGGCGCCGCGGGTTCTCGCGCAGTTCGCGCCACCAGCCGGGGTGTTTCCAGACCAGCAGCAACGCCGCGCCGAACAGCGCCGACCACAGCACCCGGTGGACGATGATTTCCACCGCCGGGACGCTTTGCAGGAGCTTGAAGTAGATGGGGAACAGGCCCCAGATGATGTAGGCGGTCAGGCCGAGAATGTACCCGCGGCGCGGGTTGGCGGCAGTCATGATGATCCTTGCTTGGGCTAACGGGTTGCGCGGCTATTGTAGACAGAGGTCCTGCCGCTTCTAGAACAATTTGAGTGGCTCTTCGTCCAGTGCCGCGCACTGCTCGCGCAACGCCAGGATCTGGTCGCCCCAATAGCGCTCCTGGCCGAACCAGGGGAAGCTGCGCGGGAACGCCGGATCGTCCCAGCGCCGCGCCAGCCAGGCGCTGTAGTGCAAAAGGCGCAGGCCGCGCAGGGGTTCGATCAAGGCCAGCTCGCGGGGATCGAAATCGTGGAATTCGTTGTAGCCGTCCATTAGCTCGGCGAGCTGGCCGAGGCGCTCTTCGCGGCTGCCAGCGAGCATCATCCACAGGTCCTGGACTGCGGGGCCCATGCGACAGTCGTCGAGGTCGACGATATGGAATACCTCGTCGCGGCACATCAGGTTGCCGGGGTGGCAGTCGCCGTGCAGGCGGATCTGCTGGTGCGGGGTGCGGGCGTAGATGGCCTCGATGCGCTTGAGCAGGTCGCGTGCCACGGATTCGAAGGCCGGAAGCAGGCTTTTCGGCACGAAGTCGCCTTCCAGCAGGGTGCTCAGTGAGGCATGACCAAAGTTATCCACAGCGAGGCTTTCGCGCTCGACAAAAGGACGGCTGGCACCGACCGCATGCAGGCGGCCGAGCAACTGGCCGAGGCGATAGAGCTGGTCGAGATTGCCTGGCTCCGGCGCACGACCGCCACGACGGGGGAACAGCGCAAAGCGGAAACCGGCGTGTTCGAACAGGGTCTTGCCGTTATGCAGCAGCGGGGCGACCACGGGCACTTCGCACCCGGCCAGTTCGGCGGTGAAGGCATGTTCCTCGAGGATGGCGGCATCGCTCCAGCGGCCGGGGCGGTAGAACTTGGCGATCACCGGCTCGGCGTCTTCGATGCCGACCTGGTACACCCGGTTCTCGTAGCTGTTCAATGCCAGCACGCGGGCATCGCTGAGCAGGTCCTGGCTTTCGATGGCATCCAGGACCAGATCGGGGGTGAGGGTATCGAAGGGGTGGGACATGCGCGACTCCGGCTGTGCGGCGAGGAAAAAAGGGCCGCATCGATTCCGGCATGGTAACCCAGGGGGTGTTTCCTGGAGAGGTCCAATTCTCAAGGCATTCAGAGAACCTTGTGCGAGCTGGCTTGCCAGCTCCCACAAGGTTTTGTGTTAACCAGTCCTTTGTGTCAGGCGCCGATGATGCCGCCATCGTCCCGGGTAATCGCCATTACCGACGACCGTGGCTTGCCATTGGGCAGGTGCTCGGGGAAGGTCGAGCCGCCGGTTTCGCCCGGGTGCTGGATGCCGACGAACAGGGTCTTCTGGTCCGGCGCAAAGGCGATCCCGGTCACCTCGCAAGCCACCGGCCCGACCATGAAGCGGCGGATCTCCCCGGTCGCCGGATCGGCGCAGAGCATCTGGTTGTTGCCCATGCCGGCAAAATCCCCGGCATTGCTGTAGTCGCCGTCGGTGAGGATCCACAGCCGGCCGTCCGGGTCGAAGCCCAGGCCGTCGGGGCTGTTGAACATGTTCTGTACGGTGACGTTGCCCGAGCCGCCTTTGGCCGTTCCAGGATGCACCTGCGGATTGCCGGCGACCACGAAGAGATCCCAGTCGAAGGTCATCGAGCCATGGTCATCCCCTGTTTCGCGCCAGCGCAGGATTTGTCCGTAGACGTTCTTCTCCCGCGGATTTGGACCGCCTACCGGCTGGCCTTCTTCACCGCGCTTGACGTTGTTGGTGAGGGTGCAATAGACCTGCCCGTCCTTCGGGCTGACCACGATCCATTCCGGACGGTCCATGCGCGTGGCCTTCAGCACGCTGGCGGCCAGGCGCGCGTGGATCAGGACCTGCGCCTGGCTGGCGAAACCGGCGGCTGCGTTGAGGCCGTTCTTGCCGTGGGTGAGTTCCAGCCACTGGCCCTTGCCCTTCGGGTGCCCGGGGTTGCCGTCGCCATCGTCGAAACGGGCCACGTACAAGGTGCCGTGGTCCAGCAGGTTGCGATTGGCGGTGGGGTTCTTGTGGTCGATGCGCTCGCGGCTGATGAACTTGTAGATAAACTCGCCGCGCTCATCGTCGCCCATGTACACCACGGCGCGGCCGTCGCGGGTTTCGCCCAGTGCTGCGTTTTCGTGCTTGAAACGGCCGAGGGCGGTGCGCTTGACCGGTGTGGACTGCGGATCGAACGGATCGATTTCCACCACCCAGCCATGGCGGTTCAACTCGTTGGGGTTTTTCGCCAGGTCGAAGCGCGGGTCGTGCTGGTGCCAGCCGACCTCCTTGCCCGTCACCGAGGCACCATAGCGCTTCTGCCCTGCATCGAAGGCCTGCTGCGGATCGCTGCTGCCGAAGCAATCGGTGAAGTTTTCTTCGCAGGTCAGGTAGGTGCCCCAGGGCGTCTTGCCGTTGGCGCAGTTCTGGAAGGTGCCGAGGACCTTGCTGCCGCTGTTGTCGGCGGCGGTGCGCAGCCAGGCATCGCCGGCCGCCGGGCCGCTCATGCGCATCGGTGTGTTGCCGTGGATGCGCCGGTTGTACCGGGAATCCTGGACGAACTGCCATTGGCCGTTGTTGCGCTGCACTTCGATCACCGACACACCTTCGGCCGCCTGGGCCTTGTGCACGTCTTCGGCATTGGCCGGCTGGCCGCCGTGATCGAACAGGTAGCGGTAGTTGGTGTACTCGTTGTTGATCGCCATCAGCGCGCGGTTTTCATCGCCCGGGAAGGGGAACAGGCTCATGCCGTCGTTGTTGTCGCCGAACTGCATTTCCTGGGCCTTGGCCGTGCCCTTGCCGGACGGGTCGAAAGCCGGCGCTCCGGGATGTAGGGGCTGGCCCCAGCTGATCAACACCGAAGCCTTGTAGCCCGGCGGCAGGCTGATGCCGTCGGCGGTGGAGGAAGCAATCGCGCTGAAACCGAGCAACGGGCTGCCGGACGCGGCGCTCACACTGTTGGCCAGCACGCTGCGGCTCAGCAGGTTGCCGCCGAGAAACAGCGCCGCTCCACACAAGGCTCCGGCACCGATGAAACGGCGACGGCTGAGGCCGACCAGTTGCTCGAGGTCGGTCGGCTGGTTTTCTTCTAATAGGTTCATGTCAGGCTCCCTGCGGTTCGTGGCAGTCACCTTAATCAGGCCCTATGACAGTTTTGTGGCGTTTTTCAGGCGGGTGTTCCGAGAAGAACGTAGGTAGGAAGGAAGGTGACCTGTACGAAGCTTCCGACGCCAAGGCTGTGGGTGTTCAGCCAGTCCTGCTCGGCAAACGCGCACAGGGTCTGTCCGCTGCCCAGGCTCAGGCGCAGTTCGCTGGCGCCGTGGGGATCTTCCTGCACCTCGTCGATGCGCGCTTCCAGGCAGTTGCTGCCATGCGTGACCGCAGCGTCGCGGGTGGCCAGCTGCAGCCAGCCGGCCTTTATCAAGGCGACCACGGTGGTGCCGATCTGCAGTTCCAGGCGCTGGGTGCTGTCGCGAGTGATCTGCGCCTGGATGCGCAGGTCGCCGGGCAGGGTCAGTTCGATGGTGTCGTTGCGGCCCTGCGGGTGGATGGCAGTGACCTGCCCGTGCAGCTGGTTACGCGCGCTCGTGCGCAGCATCAGGCGCCCGATCAGGTCGAGGTCGCCGCTGTCTTCGGCTTCCTCGAGGACCTGCGCCTGAAGAATCTGCAAACGCTGGTACAGGCGCAGCACCCGCCGGCCTTCGTCCGACAGCTGAGCGCCACCACCGCCACGGCCCCCGGCGCTTCTCTCCACCAATGGCCGGGCGGCCAGGTTGTTGAGTTCGTCGATGGCATCCCAGGCGGCCTTGTAACTCATCCCCGCTGCCTTGGCGGCCCGCGTGATGGAGCCTTGCTCATCGATGTGCTGCAACAGGGCGATGCGTTGCGGGCGACGGACGATGTGCTGGGACAGGGGCGTGGGCAGTGACATGGGGACCGGTACCAAAGCTGGCGATGATCGGCAGGAAAGTGCCTGCCTGACCCTGCCAAGTCAAGCGTTGCCGGGGCGCGGCGTACGTGCCAGGCAATAGACGTCCACCCGCGCCGCGCCGGCATCGCGCAACAGCCGGGCCAGGGCCTGGGCGGTGGCGCCGGTGGTCATGACGTCGTCCACCAGGGCCACATGCAGGCCTTCGACGGCTTCGGGCCGGACGATGGCGAAGGCATTGGCGAGGTTGCGCCTGCGCGCTCGGGCATCCAGTTCCTGTTGCGCGATGGTCTCGACAGGGCGGCTCAGTAATTCAGGGTCGCAGGAAATCGACAGCTGCGCCGCGATCCACTGGCCAAGCATCGCGGCCTGGTTGTAGCCGCGCTGGCGCAAACGTTGCCTGGCCATCGGCACCGGCAGCAGCAGGGCCGGGCGTGGCAGCCCTTCGGCGAAACGATGGGCCAGCCAGTTGCCGAGCATCTGCGCCAGCAACCGGCCCAGCGGCCATTGGCGCTGGTGCTTGAAACGGGTGATCAGGGCATCCAGCGGAAATCCGTAGTGCCACGGCACCAGCACCCGCCTGAACACTGGACGCCGTCGCGCGCACTGGGTGCAGAGCAGGCCGTCGATCGGCAGGGGCAGGGCGCATACCCGGCACTGTTCATCCAGCCACGGCAATTCACTTTCACAGGGCATACAGATGGGCTGAGCCTGCTCGGACGCTTCGTCGCATAAAAGGCAGGGCTGGTTGTTATTTGAGCAGATGTAAACCTTCTGTTTAGGTGCGGGTTGACAGCGCATGGGCCTTCCTTAACTATGCGGACTATCCGTGATGCGCTGGCGGGCAATCCGATCCCGGCGCCAGTACAAGCCTAAACAAGGAAACACCCATGAGCGCCAGCACAACTGCAACGCTTCGTCACGACTGGTCCCTGGCCGAAGTCAAAGCCCTGTTCCAGCAGCCGTTCAACGACCTGCTGTTCCAGGCGCAGTCGGTGCATCGGGCGCATTTCGACCCCAATCGCGTCCAGGTTTCCACCCTGCTGTCGATCAAGACCGGTGCCTGCCCGGAAGATTGCAAATATTGTCCGCAGTCCGGTCACTACAACACCGGCCTGGACAAGCAGAAACTGATGGAAGTGCAGAAGGTGCTGGAGGAAGCCGCCCGGGCCAAGGCTATCGGTTCCACCCGCTTCTGCATGGGCGCGGCGTGGAAACACCCGTCGGCCAAGGACATGCCCTACGTGCTGGAGATGGTCAAGGGCGTCAAGGCCATGGGTCTGGAAACCTGCATGACCCTCGGCCGCCTTGACCAGGAGCAGACCCAGGCCCTGGCCGACGCCGGCCTCGACTACTACAACCACAACCTCGATACCTCGCCGGAGTTCTACGGCAACATCATCACCACACGCACCTACGCCGAGCGCTTGCAAACCCTGGCCTATGTGCGCGACGCCGGGATGAAGATCTGTTCCGGCGGCATCCTCGGCATGGGCGAGTCGCTGGATGACCGCGCCGGCCTGCTGATCCAGCTGGCCAACCTGCCGGAGCATCCCGAGTCGGTACCGATCAACATGCTGGTCAAGGTCGCCGGCACGCCGCTGGAAAACGCCGAGGAGGTCGATCCGTTCGATTTCATCCGCATGCTCGCAGTGGCGCGGATCCTCATGCCGCAGTCCCATGTGCGCCTGTCCGCCGGGCGTGAGCAGATGAACGAGCAGATGCAGGCGCTGGCCTTCATGGCCGGCGCCAACTCGATCTTCTATGGCGAGAAGCTGCTGACCACCGCCAACCCCCAGGCCGACAAGGACATGCGCTTGTTCGCCCGCCTCGGTATCCAGCCCGAAGCCCGCGAGGAGCATGCCGACGAGGTGCACCAGGCGGCCATCGAGCAGGCGCTGGTCGAGCAGAAGAGCAGCGAACTGTTCTACGACGCCGCATCGGCCTGAGGCCTGCATGAGCTTCGATCTTCGCGCGCGCCTCGAACAACGGCGCGCCGCTGACCTGTACCGTCAGCGCCCGTTGCTACAGAGTCCGCAGGGGCCGCAGGTGGTGGTGGACGGGCAATCGCTGCTGGCCTTCTGCAGCAACGACTACCTGGGCCTGGCCAATCACCCCGAGGTGATCGCTGCCTGGCGTGCCGGCGCCGAACGCTGGGGCGTGGGCGGTGGCGCTTCGCACCTGGTGGTCGGCCACAGCACCCCGCATCACCAGCTGGAAGAAGCCCTGGCCGAGTTCACCGGACGCCCGCGGGCGCTGTTGTTCACCACCGGCTACATGGCCAACCTCGGCGCTGTCACCGCGCTGGTGGGGCAGGGTGACACCGTGCTGCAGGACCGCCTCAACCATGCGTCCCTGCTGGACGCCGGCCTGCTCAGCGGCGCGCGTTTCAACCGCTACCTGCACAACAATGCCGACAGCCTCGACAAGCGCCTGGACAAGGCCGAGGGCAACACCCTGGTGGTGACCGACGGTGTCTTCAGCATGGACGGCGATATCGCCGACCTGCCCGAGCTGCTCAACCGTGCCCGGGCCAAGGGTGCCTGGCTGATGGTCGATGACGCCCATGGCTTCGGTACCTTGGGGCGCAAGGGCGGCGGTGTGGCCGAGCATTTCGGCTTGAGCCCGGAAGAGCTGCCGGTGCTGGTCGGCACCCTGGGCAAGGCCTTCGGCACCGCAGGCGCCTTCGTCGCCGGCAGCGAGGATCTGATCGAAAGCCTGGTGCAGTTCGCTCGTCCTTATATCTACACCACCAGCCAGCCTCCGGCGCTGGCCTGCGCCACCCTGAAAAGCCTGGCCCTGCTGCGCGACGAGCACTGGCGCCGCGAGCACCTGGCTGCGCTGATCGCCCAGTTCCGCGGTGGCGCCGAAGCGATCGGGCTGGAGCTGATGGACAGCTTCACGCCGATCCAGCCGATCATGATCGGCGATGCCGGGCGCGCCCTGCACCTTTCGCGGATGTTGCGCGAGCGCGGCCTGCTGGTCACCGCCATCCGTCCGCCCACCGTACCCGCCGGCAGCGCCCGCTTGCGTGTAACGCTAACGGCTGCGCACAGCGCCGCGCAGGTCCAGCTATTGTTGAATGCATTGGCCGAGTGCTATCCGCTGTTGGAGCCTGTCGATGCGTAACCATCTGATTCTTCTGCCGGGCTGGGGCCTGGGCAGCGCCGCGCTGGAACCGCTGGCGGCAAGCTTGAGGGCACAGGATGCCGGACTTCGGGTCGAACTGGCGGCCCTGCCCAGCCTGGTCAGCGACGACCCGCAAGCCTGGCTCGACGAACTGGACCGAAGGCTGCCCAAGGACACCTGGCTGGGTGGCTGGTCGCTGGGCGGCATGCTCGCTGCCGAGCTGGCGGCGCGGCGTGGCGATCACTGTTGCGGGCTGTTGACCTTCGCCAGCAACCTCAGCTTCGTCGCCCGCGCCGACTGGCCGGACGGCATGCCGCCGGACACCTTCGAGACCTTCGTGGACGGCTGTCGCAGCCATACGGCGGTCACGCTCAAGCGCTTCAAGTCGCTGTGCAGCGAGGGGGCCCAGGAGCCGCGCAGCGTACTGCGGCAACTGGGCATCGGCGTGCCCGATACCGACCCGGTGCTGCTGGTCAAGGGCCTGGAGGTGCTCGGGCGCTTGGACACCCGTGCGGCATTGCAGGCCTACACCGGGCCGCAACTGCATCTGTTCGCCGGTTCCGACGAGCTGGTGCCCGTCCAGGCTGCCCGGGCCCTTAGCGAATGGCTGCCGGATGTCGAGGTGGGCTTGGTCGAGGGTTCCTCCCACGCTTTCATCCTCGAATATCCGCAAGAGCTGGCAGCCAATATCAAGACCTTCCTGCATGAGAGTGGCGATGACTGATCTATCCCGACCGGCCCTGCCCGGCGCCTTGCCCGACAAGCGCCAGGTTGCCGCGTCCTTTTCCCGTGCCGCCGCCAGTTATGACAGCGTTGCCGAGCTGCAACGGGCGGTAGGCAGCCAGTTGCTGGAGCGTGTGCCGCAGGAACTGGTGCCCCGTTGCTGGATCGATCTCGGCAGCGGTACCGGGTACTTCAGCCGGGCGTTGCAGGGGCGTTATGCCGAGGGAGTCGGTGTGGCGGTGGATATCGCCGAAGGCATGCTGCGCCATGCCCGCGATGCAGGGGGCGCGGCGTATCACGTCGCTGGCGATGCCGAGCGCCTGCCGCTGCGCCCGGCCTGCGCCGACCTGGTGTTTTCCAGCCTTGCGGTGCAATGGTGCGCGGATTTTCGCGCCGTGCTGGGCGAGGCGCGACGGGTGCTGCAACCTGGCGGCGTACTGGCGTTTTCCAGCCTGTGCGTGGGTACCTTGCAGGAGCTGCGGTCGAGCTGGGAAGCGGTGGACGGCCTGGTGCATGTCAATCGTTTCCGCCGCTTCGAGGATTATCAGCGCCTGTGCGGCGCGAGCGGGCTGGAGGTGCTCGACCTGCACGCGCAACCCCATGTGCTGCACTACCCTGATGTGCGCAGCCTGACCCACGAACTCAAGGCCCTTGGCGCGCACAACCTCAATCCCGGGCGTCCCGCCGGGCTGACCGGGCGGGCGCGGATGCAGGGCTTGCTGCAGGCTTACGAGCGGTTTCGCCAGGCGCAGGGCCTGCCGGCGACCTACCAGGTGGTCTATGGCGTTTTGCGCAAGCCGCTGACGGAAGGGGAGTGAGATGAGCGCGGCCTACTTCATCGCCGGAACCGACACCGATGTCGGCAAGACCACCGTCGCCGCCGGGCTGTTGCACGCGGCGCAACTGGCCGGGCTCAGCACTCTGGGCGCCAAGCCGGTGGCCTCGGGCTGCGAGGTCACGCCCAAGGGGCTGCGCAACAGCGACGCCCTCGCGTTGATGGCACAGAGCACCGTCAAGTTGCCTTATGAGCGGATCAATCCCTTCGCTTTCGAACCGGCCATTGCCCCGCACCTGGCCGCGCGGGAGGCCGGCGTCGACCTGAGTGTGGCGGGCCTGCTCGGACCGATGCGCGAGGTGTTGGCCCAGGGCGCGGATTTCACCCTGATCGAAGGTGCTGGCGGCTGGCGCGTGCCTTTGTCCCATCATGCCAATCTGTCCGACCTCGCGATCGCCCTGAAACTGCCGGTGATCCTTGTGGTGGGCGTGCGGCTCGGCTGCATCAGCCATGCGTTGCTCAGCGCCGAGGCAATCGCCCGGGATGGCCTGCAGTTGGCGGGGTGGGTCGCGAACATCGTCGATCCGCGGACCTCTCGGCTGGAAGAGAACCTGGCCAGCCTGGCCGAACGCTTGCCGGCACCGTGCCTGGGGCGGGTGCCGAAGTTGAAGATCGCCTCGGCGGAAGCGGTGGCGGAGCATTTGCAGATCGACCTGCTGGACTGACACGGACCCTTGTGGGAGCTGGCTTGCCAGCGATGAGGCAGGCATGGGCAATGATGTTGTCAGGCCTGGCCCAATCGCTGGCAAGCCAGCTCCCACAAGGGGTTGAGTCGGTCTGCTAGTTCCTCTCTATTGCAGCAGCCAACCCCATTAGTGTTTTTCAACGGCAATACCTGCCTATCTCTGCTTCAATAGGCCACTGTATTGCCATCCTCTTTTCTGGAGTTTCGAAATGGAAATCTCGGGCAGTTCCGCATTTTATGCCGGCCTGGGCGCCATTCAGGCCGGACAGCAGCGCGTCGACCAGGCCGCCAGCCAGATCGCCAATAACACCGTGGAGCGGTCTGCTACCAGTCAATCCAGCGATTTCCAGGCCGAGCGCCTGCGCGCCGTGGATCGCAGCCAACAGATGGACATGGCCACCGCCAGCGTCGAGCAGGCCTTGGGCAAGCATCAGGTTGAACTCGGTGTCAAAGTGGCCAAAGCATCGGACGAAATGCTCGGCACCTTGATCGATACCTACGCCTGAGGCGCGACGCCTCAGGCTTCATCTTTCTCCCCTACGCTTTATGCATCAGCGCCTTGGCTTTCCTGCCAGGCGTTCGGCTACCCGCTGCTAAGACTTTTCCTACGCTCGTAGTTCGTCTGAACGATGGCAGAAGTGTCATTGGCCGGGTGTTGACAAGGCATGGTCGTAAACGTATGTTTCAAACAATCGTTTGACCCCAAGGCCGAACTGCTCGGCGTGGTCTTTCAACCCAACCAGGATTCATCAGCAGAGGTTCATCGCTATGCCTGACTACAAAGCCCCCTTGCGTGATATTCGTTTCGTCCGTGATGAACTGCTCGGCTATGAAGCGCACTATCAGAGCCTGCCGGGTTGCCAGGACGCCACGCCGGACATGGTCGACGCCATCCTCGAAGAGGGCGCCAAGTTCTGTGAGCAGGTGCTGGCCCCGCTGAACCGCGTGGGTGACCTGGAAGGCTGCACCTGGAGCGAATCCGGCGTTAAGACCCCGGCCGGCTTCAAGGAAGCCTACAAGCAGTTCGTCGAAGGCGGCTGGCCGAGCCTGGCCCATGACGTCGAGCACGGCGGCCAGGGCCTGCCGGAGTCGCTGGGCCTGGCCATCAGCGAGATGGTCGGCGAGTCCAACTGGTCGTGGGGCATGTACCCGGGCCTGTCCCATGGCGCGATGAACACGCTTTCCGCCCACGGTACCGCCGAACAGCAGCACACCTACCTGAGCAAGCTGGTGACCGGCGAATGGACCGGCACCATGTGCCTGACCGAACCGCATTGCGGTACCGACCTGGGCATGCTGCGTACCAAGGCCGAGCCCCAGGCCGACGGTTCCTACAAGGTTACCGGCACCAAGATCTTCATCTCCGCCGGTGAGCACGACATGGCCGATAACATCGTCCATATCGTCCTGGCCCGCCTGCCCGATGCACCGGCCGGCACCAAGGGCATCTCCCTGTTCATCGTGCCCAAGTTCCTGCCGAACGCCGAAGGTGGGGTGGGCGAGCGCAACACCGTTACCTGCGGTTCCATCGAGCACAAGATGGGTATCCACGGCAACGCTACCTGCGTGATGAACTTCGACGCGGCCACCGGCTTCCTGATCGGCCCGGCCAACAAGGGCCTGAACTGCATGTTCACCTTCATGAACACCGCTCGCCTGGGTACCGCGCTGCAAGGCCTGGCCCACGCCGAGGTGGCGTTCCAGGGTGGCCTGAAATATGCCCGCGACCGCCTGCAGATGCGCTCGCTGACCGGCCCGAAAGCGCCGGACAAGGCGGCCGACCCGATCATCGTCCACCCGGACGTGCGGCGCATGCTGCTGACCATGAAAGCCTTCGCCGAAGGTAACCGGGCGATGGTCTACTTCACCGCCAAGCAGGTGGACATCGTCAAGTACAGCCAGGACGAAGAAGAGAAGAAAAAGGCCGACGCCCTGCTGGCCTTCATGACCCCGATCGCCAAGGCGTTCATGACCGAAGTCGGCTTCGAAGCGGCCAACCACGGTGTGCAGATCTACGGCGGCCACGGCTTCATCGCCGAGTGGGGCATGGAGCAGAACGTACGCGACAGCCGTATCTCCATGCTGTACGAAGGCACCACCGGCATCCAGGCCCTCGACCTGCTGGGCCGCAAGGTACTGATGACCCAGGGCGAAGCGCTGAAGGGCTTCACCAAGATCGTGCACAAGTTCTGCCAGGCCCAGGAAGGCAACGAAGCCGTCAAGGAGTTCGTCGAGCCGCTGGCCGCGCTGAACAAGGAATGGGGCGAACTGACCATGAAGGTCGGCATGGCCGCCATGAAGGACCGCGAGGAAGTGGGTGCCGCCTCGGTGGACTACCTGATGTACTCCGGTTATGCCTGCCTGGCTTACTTCTGGGCCGACATCGCCCGCCTGGCGGCCGAGAAACTGGCTGCCGGCACCAGCGAGGAAGCTTTCTACACCGCTAAGCTGCAGACCGCGCGCTTCTACTTCCAGCGCATCCTGCCGCGTACCCGCACCCATGTGGCGACCATGCTCTCGGGCGCGAACAACCTGATGGCAATGGACGAAGAGCACTTCGGCCTGGCGTACTGAGTCATCCGCTTCAACGAAAAACGCCTGCCCTTACCGGCAGGCGTTTTTTTTCGCCTTGAAAACCTTCATGGCCTCATCGCTGGCAAGCCAGCTCCCACAGGATTGTGGGAGCTGGCTTGCCAGCGATGAGGCCAGTACAGACACCACACCTCCGCGAATTGATCCAGCAAATGAGCTTCAAGCTCCAGCCCTTTGGTGCCGTTAAATAAATTGGCGCCAAAATTTCATCTATTCATGTGCATTATCGATACAGTAAAGGCACAATGACATTATCGATCTGCTGGATCGGAGAGTTCCCTTGTTTCGTTTGTCTGCTGTACGCCTGAGTCACTTCCTCCCCGGGGCCTTCCTCCTGCTGTCCGGGCTCGCCGCCGCCTACGTGCGCGATCTGTCGGTGTTCTTCACCTCGCTGTTCAACGTCCTGCCCACCCTGGTGCTGCTGCTCGGCGGCGCCTACTGCGCGGTGTATCGCCGGCAGCGCGAGCTGTTCCTGATGATCACCGTGTACATCGCCTACTACCTGCTGGATACCCAGACCGACTTCTACCGCGACCACGGCCGCGTGCGCGAGGACGCGGCCGTGGTGTTCCACCTGGTGTGCCTGCTGCTGCCGATGCTGTTCGCCCTGTTCGGCGCCTGGCAGGAGCGTACCCATCTGTTCCAGGACATGGTGGCGCGCTTCGCCGTGCTGCTGGCGGTGGGCAGCGTGGCGCTGGGCCTGGAGCAGAGTTACCCGCAGGCACTGCTGAACTGGCTGGCGGAAATCCGCTGGCCGGCGCTGCATGGGCAGTGGATGAGCCTGATCCAGATGTCCTACCCGGTGTTCTTCCTAGCCTTCGTGGTGCTCGTGGTGCAGTACCTGCGCGAGCCACGGCCCTTGCATGCGGCGCAGATCATCGGCCTGGTCGGGATCTTCTGGATGCTGCCGCAAACCTTCATCCTGCCGTTCACCCTGAACATCATGTGCAGCCAGGTGATGCTGATGATCGCTGCGTCGGTGTCCCACGAGGCCTACCAGATGGCCTTCCGCGACGAGCTGACCGGCCTGCCCGGGCGACGCGCGCTGAACGAGCGCATGCAGCGCCTGGGGCGCAACTACGTGCTGGCGATGACCGACGTCGACCACTTCAAGAAATTCAACGACACCCATGGCCACGATGTCGGCGACCAGGTGCTGCGCCTGGTAGCGAGCAAACTGTCCAAGGTCACCGGCGGCGGTCGCGCCTATCGCTACGGTGGCGAGGAGTTCTGCCTGGTTTTCGCTGGCAAGACCCTGGAAGAGTGCATCCCGCACCTGGAAGCCGTGCGCGAGATGATCGCCAACTACGCTATCCAGCTGCGCAACCAGGAGAGCCGCCCGCAGGATGACCAGCAGGGTCGCCAGCGCCGCGGCACGGCGGGCAGCGGCAGCGTGTCGGTGACGGTCAGCGTCGGCGTGTGCGAGCGCCAGCCCGAGCACCGCACCCCCGATGAAGTGCTCAAGGCCGCCGACCAGGCGCTCTACGCAGCCAAGGGTGCGGGGCGTAACTGCGTGATGGCCCATGGGCAAAGAGAGAAGCGGGGAGCCTTGCGCGTGGCGTGACCGAAACTGACTTATCGGTCTTTAGATGACCCTATGTGTCGCAAAAGTTGTTCGGTTACACTCCAAGACCTTAGTACCGGTCCCTTGCGGGATTGCCCACGACTCAAGGTGTGAGAGGTTGCCATGGCTGACTACAAAGCGCCGCTGCGCGATATGCGCTTCGTTCTCAACGAAGTTTTCGAAGTCTCGAAACTGTGGGCAGCCCTGCCCGGACTGGCTGACGCGGTGGACGAAGACACCGCCTTGGCCGTGCTGGAGGAAGCCGGCAAGGTTACCGCCAAGACCATCGCCCCGCTGAGCCGCGCCGCCGACGAGGAAGGCTGCCACTGGGATAACGGTGCGGTGCGCACGCCTGCCGGCTTCATCGACGCCTATCGCACCTACGCCGAAGGTGGCTGGGTCGGTGTCGGTGGCGATCCGGTGTACGGCGGCATGGGCATGCCCAAGGTGATCTCGGCCCAGGTCGAGGAAATGGTCAACTCGTCGAGCCTGGCCTTCGGCCTGTACCCGATGCTGACCGCCGGCGCCTGCCTGTCGATCAATGCCCACGCCAGCGAAGAGCTGAAGGAAAAATACCTGCCGAACATGTACGCCGGGGTCTGGGCCGGCTCCATGTGCCTGACCGAGCCTCACGCCGGCACCGACCTGGGCATCATCCGCACCCGCGCCGAGCCGCAGGCGGACGGCAGCTACAAGGTCAGCGGGACCAAGATCTTCATTACCGGCGGCGAGCACGACCTCACCGAGAACATCATCCATCTGGTGCTGGCCAAGCTGCCGGACGCACCGGCGGGGCCGAAGGGCATCTCGCTGTTCCTGGTGCCCAAGTTCCTGGTCAACGCCGACGGCAGCCTGGGCGAGCGCAACCCGGCCAATTGCGGTTCGATCGAGCACAAGATGGGTATCCAGGCGTCGGCCACCTGCGTGATGAACTTCGACGCCGCCGTCGGCTATCTCGTCGGCGAGCCGAACAAGGGCCTGGCGGCCATGTTCACCATGATGAACTACGAGCGCCTGGGTGTCGGTATCCAGGGCCTGGCCTCGGCGGAGCGCTCTTACCAGAACGCCATCGAATACGCCCGTGACCGCCTGCAAAGCCGTGCCCCGACCGGGCCACAGGCCAAGGACAAGGTCGCCGACCCGATCATTGTCCACCCGGACGTGCGCCGCATGCTGCTGACCATGAAGGCGCTGAACGAAGGTGGCCGCGCCTTCTCCACCTACGTTGCCATGCAACTGGACACCGCCAAGTACAGCGAGGATGCCAGCACCCGCAAGCGCGCGGAAGACCTGGTGGCGCTGCTGACTCCGGTGGCCAAGGCCTTCCTCACCGACCTCGGGCTGGAGAGTGCCGTGCATGGCCAGCAGATCTTCGGTGGCCACGGCTATATCCGCGAGTGGGGCCAGGAACAGCTGGTGCGTGATGTGCGCATCACCCAGATCTACGAAGGCACCAACGGCATCCAGGCCCTGGACCTGATGGGGCGCAAGATCGTCGGCAGCGGCGGTGCGTTCTACAAGTTGTTCGCCGACGAGATCCGCCATTTCACCGCTACCGCCGGCAGTGACCTTGGCGAGTTCGTCAAACCGCTGAATGCTGCGCTGGATGACCTGGATGCCCTGACCGCCTGGGTCCTGGACCGGGCCAAGGGCAATCCGAACGAGATCGGCGCGGCGTCGGTCGAGTACCTGCACGCCTTTGGCTATGTCGCCTACGCCTACATGTGGGCGCTGATGGCGCGCACCGCGCTGGCGAAGCAGGGCGAGGAGGACTTCTACGCCAGCAAGCTGGGCACCGCACGCTTCTACTTCGCCCGCTTGCTGCCGCGCTTGCAGTCGCTGTGCGCCTCGGTCAAGGCTGGCAGCGAGTCGCTGTACCTGCTGGAGGCCGAGCAGTTCTGAGGTGAAAGCGTCATGTAAGCATTTGCTTACATGACGTGGTGACGTTTGGCGTCTTCTCTAGGATTGGATCCGAAGTTAATCTTCTTTCCATGGACGAAGCGCAGGACGCGCAAAGTACATCACAAGGACGGAACGAAGGAAGCCTGCCCGGGACGGTGGGACGAAAGGGAAGTCAAAGGGAAACAGTCTGAGAAAACCTCGCTTCGGCGGGGTTTTCTTTTGCCTGCGTTTTTTCTCCGGCTAGCCAAGCACGTCCAGCGCTGAAACGCCCAGCTGCCGTGGATCGATCTCTTCTTCCAGCAGCGTGCGCAGCAGTTCCACCGAGGCCTGCTGGCGCTGTGCATCGCGAAACACCAGGCCGACCTTGAGTGGCACCCGTGGCTCGCTCAATGGCTTCCACAGCAGTTCGTGATCCTCCGAGGCCTCCCGCGCACGCCCCGGCAGCACCGTGGCCAGCGAGGCATGATGCAGGCTGTCGAGAATCCCGCCCATGTTGTTCATTTCCGCCTGTACCTGTGGACGCCGCCCGAGGTTGGCCAGCTGGCCTTGCCAGATCTGCCGCACCTGGAATTCTTCACCGAGAAGGATCATCGGCAGTTCCGCCGCCTGCTTCAGCGAGACCTTCTTGAATTCGCGCAGCGGGTGGGTGGTGGGAATCACTACCTGCAACTCGTCCTCGTACAACAGCAACCCGTGCAGCCCCGGCTGGCGAGGCGGCAGGTAGCTGATGCCGATATCCAGGCTGCCGTTGAGCAAGCGTCGTTCGATTTCCTGGCCTGACAATTCGTAGATCTGCACCACAAGGTGCGGCTGCGCCTTGCGCACCCGGTCGAGCAGTTGCGGAACCATGCTCGGCCGCACCGTCTGCAGCACGCCGATGGCCAGGGTGCGCAGGGCCTGGCCCTGGAAATTGCGCAGGGCGTCGCGGGCCCGTTGCATGCCGTCGAGCAGGGGCAGGGCATGGTTGTACAGGGTGTGCGCGGCAAGGGTCGGCAGCAGGCGCTTGTTGCCGCGTTCGAACAGGCTGACATCGAGGCTGTGTTCGAGCTGGCGGATCTGCTGCGACAGCGCCGGCTGGGACAGCGACAGGCGTTCGGCGGCCCGGCCGACATGGCCTTCTTCATACACCGCGACGAAATATCGCAGTTGGCGGAAATCCATAAGCTTTACTTATCGAAAATGCTCGAAAAACGAAATGGCCCGGAGGCCGTCGGAAGCCTACTCTACGCCCGTATTCACGAGGTTTACAGGCCCAGAGAGCGCAATGAGCAGCGTACAGGTGGATGGCGTTTACATAGGCAAGGCTAAACCTCGGTGGGAGCTTGCGCGCATGAAAAAACGGGCGGACCGTCCGGCCCTGTCGTCACGCCTGCTCGGCTTGCCGCTGGAAGGGCTGCGCGCATGAACCTGTTCAATCTGCGTCGCCAACGGGCTCCCGTGGTCGATGTCGCGCCGCTGCCGGGCGAATCTGTCGATCCGCTTTCGCGGGAATGCCTGATGCCGAGCAAGCAACTGGCCGAGCAGGTTTTCGTTCGTGGCCAGGGTTCCTGGCTATGGGATAGCGAAGGCCGGGCATTTCTCGACTTTACCCAGGGCAATGCGGTCAACAGCCTCGGGCATAGCCCCAAGGCGCTGGTCCAGGCCCTGAGCGGCCAGGCCCAGGCGCTGATCAACTCCGGGGCAGGTTTTCATAACCGCGAGCATCTGAAGCTGGTGAACCTGCTCTGCCAGAGCACCGGCAGCGACCAGGCCCATCTGCTCAACAGCGGTGCGGAAGCCTGCGAGGGCGCGATCAAGCTGGCGCGCAAATGGGGCCAGCTGCATCGTAATGGCGCCTACCACATCATCAGCGCCAGCCAGGGCAGCCATGGCCGTAGCCTCGGCACCCTGGCCGCCTCCGACCCACTGCCGTGCAACCGCTGCGAGCCAGGCCTGCCGGGCTTCAGCAAGGTGCCGTTCAACGACCTGGCGGCGCTGCACGCGGCAGTGGATTCGCGCACCGTGGCGATCATGCTCGAGCCGATCCAGGGCGAAGCCGGAGTGATCCCGGCGACCCGGCATTACCTCAAGGGGTCGAGCGCCTGTGTCGCGAACTGGGGATCCTGCTGATCCTCGATGAGGTGCAGACCGGCATGGGCCGCTGTGGTGCCCTGCTGGCCGAGCAAACCTATGGCGTGCGCGCCGATATCCTCACCCTGGGCAAGGGCCTGGGCGGCGGTGTGCCACTGGCTGCGCTGCTGGCCCGTGGTACGGCGTGTTGCGCAGAAGCCGGCGAACTGGAAGGCAGTCATCACGGCAATGCATTGATGAGTGCTGCGGGGCTGGCCGTGCTGGAAACCGTGCTTGAGCACGGCTTCCTCGACCAGGTGGGCGCTGCCGGCCGCCACCTGCGTGATGGCCTGAGCCGTCTGGCCGGGCGCTACGGCCTGGGCGAGGTGCGTGGGCAGGGTTTGCTCTGGGGGCTGGAACTGCATGAGCCGTTGGCGGCACAAGTGGTCAAGGCGGCACGTCAGGAAGGTCTGCTGCTCAATGCGCCGCAAGCCAGTGTGTTGCGCTTCTCGCCGGCGCTGACCGTCAGCCACGGCAATATCGACGAGATGCTCCTGCGCCTGGCCCGGGCCTTCGCCCGGGTGCATACCGCGCAGCTCGGCAGCCGCTCGTAAACGAATTCAAAGAACCGTCTCGCGTTCCTGCGCGTCGCCCCGGGCCTGTTGTTTTTGGTCCGGGGCGTTTTTTGTGCGCGGGAAACAAGCGGAACCGTCCGGGCTGGGCCAGAGTCAGTATGAGGACACTACTTTGGGAGCTTTGCCATGGACCTGATTCGTATCATCTTCGCCATTCTCCTGCCTCCGCTGGGGGTGTTCCTGCAGGTCGGCTTCGCCGGTGCGTTCTGGCTGAATATCCTGCTGACCCTGCTGGGCTACATCCCGGGGATCGTGCATGCGGTGTATATCATCGCCAAGCGGTGATCTTCAGGGCCTCATCGCTGGCAAGCCAGCTCCCACAGTGTCCGCGGCGCCGCAGAACCCTGTGGGAGCTGGCTTGCCAGCGATAGGGCCCTCAAGGCTGGTCGAGAATCCTGCTGTAGAACTTCCATTCCTCTTCCAGCGCATGCGCCAGGTTCGCCGCCGTCCTGAAGCCATGCCTTTCGGTCGGATAGAAATGGCCCTCGGCCTCGATGCCGTTGTCCTTCAACGCCTTCAGCATCGCGCGTGTCTGCTCCGGCACCACCACCGCATCCAGTTCGCCCTGGAAGAAGATCACCGGCACGCGGATATTGCCCGCATGCAGTAGCGGCGTGCGTTCGCGGTAGCGCTCGATATCCCGCTCGGGATCGCCGATCAGCCAGTCCAGGTAATCGCCTTCGAACTTGTGGGTGGCCCTGGCCAGTGCCAGCGGGTCGCTCACGCCGTACAGGCTGGCACCGCCGCGGAACACATCCTCGAAGGCCAGGGCGCAGAGCGTGGTATAGCCGCCGGCACTGCCGCCACGAATGAACGCCTGGTACGGATCGATCAGCCCTTCACCGGCCAGGTATAGCACCGCCGCGCAGGCATCCTCGACATCCACCTTGCCCCAGCGCAGGTGCAGCGCCTGGCGATAGGCCCGGCCATAGCCGCTGCTGCCGCGATAGTTGAGGTCGGCCACGGCAAAGCCACGCTGGGTCCAGTACTGGATACGCGGGTCGAGCACCGGATAACAGGCCGAAGTCGGCCCGCCATGGACGAACACCACCAGCGGCGCAGGCTTGTTGCCGTTCATCGCCGGATAGAAGAAACCATGGGCTTCGCCGTCGCCGCTGGGATAGCTGAAACCGCGCGGCTTACTGATGCGCTCGGCCGGCAGGGGCTGCACGCCGCCGGCCAGTACCTGCACCGAGTGATCGCGGCGGTCGATGGCGATCACTGCCGCCGAATGCAGCGGCGAGGCGGCGACGGCGTAGATGAAGTGGTCGTCGAGGTCCAGGCAGCGCAAGCGGCTGTATTCGCTGTCGATCGTGGTCAGTTCGCCGTCGCGCTTGCGCAGGCCGAGGCGGGAGAAACCTTGCTCGAACCAGGTGGCGAGATAACCATCGTCCAGCGCCAGCCAGGTGCTGGCGCCCAGTTGCCATGGCGCCGCGGCGTGGTCGGCATCGCAGCTCGGCAATGCCTGCCAGCCTTGCGCGGTTTCGCCCCAGGGCTGCCAGAAACCGTTGAGATCGGACAGGCAATACAACCGCCCTTCGCGGTCGAAGCGCGGCTGCTGCAGGGATTGCGCCGGGCCCTGGTCACCCGCGACGCAGCGGACTTCGCCGTTAGCTTCGCGGATATAAAGGCGGGTCGCGGTCCAGGGTTGGTCCGGTCGGCTCCATTCGATCCAGGCCAGGCGCTGGCCGTCGTCGCTCAGGGTGGGCGAGGCATAGAAGTCGGCGCCCTCGGCGAGGATCTCGCGTCGGCCTTGGCTGATCGCGACCAGACGGTGCTCCTTGCCGCTTTCCTCGACGGCCAGCACCCGCTTGCCGGCCCAGACCAGGTCGCCGTAACGTCGCTCGCCCTGGGTCAAGGCCAGCGGTTGACCGCCGTCCAGTACCTGGCGATACAGCTGCTGGTCCGCCTCGTTGACGAAGAACACCTCGTTCTCGCCCAGGCAGAACGAACGTCCGCCGTACTCATACACCCGGCTGCGTACGCTGAACCCGTCCGGGGTCAGGCAGCGGGCCTGGCCGTTGCGCCATTGCCAGATACGGCAGGCACCGTCACGAGGACGGAACTCGTTCCAGAACAGGCCATCGCGGCCAGCCTTCAGTTCGGCGAAATCGGTGCCGGCGGCGACGGCCTGGTCGGCGCTGAAGCGCTCAGCCGCGGGCGATAAGTCGTGAGGTGCGCTCATTGCGGAAAGTCATCTCCTTGATGGTCAGGGTGGCGGTCTCGGCCTCCTCCCTGGCTGCGAGTATGATGCCGTGGTCCGCCGACTTGGAGCATACCGGATCGGCCTTGCTGGCATCGCCGGTGAGCATGAACGCCTGGCAACGGCAGCCGCCGAAATCCCGCTCCTTTTCGTCGCAGGAGCGGCAGGGTTCGGGCATCCAGTCGTAACCCCGAAAGCGGTTGAAGCCGAAGGAGTCGTACCAGATGTGCTGCATGCTGTGCTCGCGCACGTTGGGGAACTGCACCGGAAGTTGCCGCGCGCCGTGGCAGGGCAGGGCGGTGCCGTCCGGGGTGACCGTGAGGAACACGCTGCCCCAGCCGTTCATGCAGGCCTTGGGCCGTTCTTCATAGTAGTCCGGGGTAACGAAAATGAGCTTGCACGGGTTGCCTTCGGCCTTGAGCCGTTCGCGGTACTCGTTGGTAATGCGCTCGGCACGCTCCAGCTGGGCCTTGGTGGGTAGCAGCCCGAGCCGGTTCAGGTGGGCCCAGCCGTAGAACTGGCAGGTGGCGAGTTCGACGAAGTCGGCTTCCAGGGCGATGCACAGCTCGATGATGCGGTCGATGCGATCGATGTTGTGCCGGTGGGTGACGAAGTTGAGCACCATCGGATAACCGTGGGCCTTCACCGCCCTGGCCATTTCCAGCTTCTGCGCGAAAGCCTTCTTCGAGCCGGCGAGCAGGTTGTTCACCTGTTCGTCGCTGGCCTGGAAGCTGATCTGGATATGATCCAGGCCGGCTTTCTTGAACGTGGCGATCTTTTCTTCGCTGAGGCCGATGCCGGAGGTGATCAGGTTGGTGTAGTAACCCAGGCGCCGGCCTTCGCCGATCAGCTCGGCGAGGTCCTGGCGCACCAGCGGCTCGCCACCGGAAAAGCCCAGTTGGGCGGCGCCCATTTCCCGCGCCTCGGCCATCACCTTGAACCACTGCTCGGTGCTCAGCTCCTTGCCCTGTTCGGCGAAGTCCAGCGGGTTGGAGCAATACGGGCACTGCAGCGGGCAACGGTAGGTCAGTTCGGCCAGCAGCCACAGCGGCAGGCCGACCTCGGGCCTCTCACTCAAGGTTGATCCAGTGTTCGGCACGGGCCACCTCCATGAATTGCTCGATGTCTTCGGGAAGCTCGGGCACCCCGGGAATTTCTCGTCGAGCAAGGCGATGATCGCTGCCACGTCGCGCTCGCCGTCGATCAGCTCGCCGATCAGCGCGGCGCTCTCGTTGAGCTTGATCATGCCCTCTGGGTACAGCAGGACGTGAGCCTTCTGCGCCGGCTCGTACTGGAAACGGTAGCCGGGCCGCCAGCGCGGGGTCAGGTGACGGTCGAAGCTCATAGCGCGATCCCCTTGTGCCAGACCCGCTCGCTGGTGACGCTGTGGTAAGGCGGGCGGTCGAGTTCGTAGGCCATGCTCATGGCGTCGAGCATGCTCCACAGGATGTCCAGCTTGAACTGGAGTATTTCCAGCATACGCTGCTGCCCCTCCACCGTCGTGTAGTGCTGCAGGGTGATGCTCAGGCCGTGCTCTACATCCCGTCGCGCCTGGCTCAGGCGGGTGCGGAAGTAGCTGTAGCCGGCCGGGTCGATCCACGGGTAATGCTGCGGCCAGGTGTCCAGGCGCGATTGGTGGATCTGCGGGGCGAACAGCTCGGTCAGCGAGCTGCTGGCCGCCTCCTGCCAACTGGCGCGGCGGGCGAAATTGACGTAGGCATCGACGGCGAAGCGTACGCCGGGGAGTACCAGTTCCTGGCTGCGCAACTGGTCCGGATCCAGGCCGACGGCCTGGCCGAGACGCAGCCAGGCCTCGATGCCACCGTCCTCGCCGGGAGCACCGTCGTGGTCGAGCAGGCGCTGGATCCACTCGCGGCGAACTTCCCGGTCCGGGCAGTTGGCGAGGATCGCCGCGTCCTTCAGCGGGATGTTCACCTGATAGTAGAAACGGTTGGCGACCCAGCCCTGGATCTGCTCGCGGGTCGCACGGCCCTCGTACATCGCCACGTGATACGGATGGTGGATGTGGTAGTAGGCGCCCTTGGCGCGCAGCGCCTGTTCGAATTCGGCGGGGGACATCGGTTGGCTCATGGCGGCGGCTCCTGCTCCTAGAGGGTGATGCTCATGCCGTCGAAGGCGACTTCCACGCCACGGCGGTGCAGCTCGGCGCGCTCGGCCGAGTCCTCGTCGAGAATCGGGTTGGTGTTGTTGATGTGGATAAGCACCTTGCGCTGTTCAGGGAAGGCTTCGAGCACTTCGAGCATGCCGCCGGGGCCGTTCTGCGGCAGGTGGCCCATCTCCGTACCAGTGCGGGTGCCGACGCCGCGGCGCTGCATTTCGTCGTTATCCCACAGGGTGCCGTCCACCAGCAGCACGTCGGCATCGTGCATGCGTTGCAACAGGCCGGCATCGACCTTGCCCAGGCCCGGGGCATAGAAGAGTTTGCCGCCGGTGCGCAGGTCTTCGACCATCAGCCCGAGGTTGTCGCCGGGATGCGGGTCGAAGCGGTGCGGGGAATAGGGCGGTGCTGCGCTGCGCAGCGGGAACGGGCTGAAGCGCAGGTTGGGACAGGCTTCGATGGTGAAGCTGGCATCCAGCTCGATGCGGTTCCAGACCAGGCCGCCATTCCAGTGTTCGAGCATGTTGAACAGCGGGAAGCCGGTGGTCAGGTCCTGGTGGACCATCTCCGTGCACCAGACCTGGTGCGGGCAGCCTTCGCGCAGGCTGAGCAGGCCGGTGGTGTGGTCGATCTGGCTATCGAGCAGGACGATCGCGTCGATGCCGGTGTCGCGCAGGGCCCGGGCCGGTTGCATCGGCGCGAAGCCTTGCAACTGGGCGCGGATATCCGGCGAGGCGTTGCACAGGATCCAGTGCTCGCCGTCATCGGACAGGGCGATGGACGATTGGGTGCGGGCCGTGGCGCGCAGGCTGCCATCGCGGTACCCCTTGCAGTTGGCGCAGTTGCAGTTCCACTGCGGGAATCCTCCGCCGGCGGCGGAACCTAGAATCTGGATGTACATGGCTTGCTCCCGCCGCGTCCGAAAATGAAAACGCCCCGGCTGGCCGAGGCGTCGTACCGCAAAAAGGCTTAGCGATTCGCGAAGTACATGGTCACTTCAAAGCCGATACGCAGGTCAGTGTATGCAGGTTTGGTCCACATGGGATTACTCCTTCCGGATAGGTCAGGTGAGGGACAGCTACTCATTTAGTCCATCCCCGGGAATGAAGGGTTCACATCGCCGGGATAGCGCAATCCTACTAGATTTTTTGTACTGGATGGTTAATCAAGGGTGAAAGGTCTTTTACCTGGACGGTAAGAATCCTGGCGCGGCGGGGCCGTTGGCGAGGATCAGCCAGCGCCTGCCGCTGGCAAGGTCGGCCCGGGCGCGGTCGATGTCGGGCTGCCGGAGCTGCCTGATCCGCGCGGCAAGAATCTGCGGATCGGCCTGGTCATCGCCCGCCAGGTGCGCTTGCCAGAGCCATTCGGCCAGATCTGCATGGGGCATGACCGATGCGTGGAACTGCGTGGCCAGGTTGTCGCGCGAGGTCTCCGGCAGCAGGGCGGGACGGGCGAAGAAATCATGCAGGTGGCCGAGTATTTCAGCGTGGCTGGCGCCGGGCGATTGCACGCCGAACATCAGGCCGCTGTAGCCATGAATCTGACGGAAGGCGCTGAACACTGCATAGCCCAGTTGCAATTCGCTGCGCAGGCGCTGGTAGAACGGACCCTGGAGCAGATGGGCGAGCAGGCGGCCTGCGGCTTCGTCGGCGACCGGGGCGAACAGCAGCAGCGCCTGCTCGCCGCCGCTTTCGCCGCACTGCTGCCATTGACTAGGCAGGAGGCGTGGACGGGAGGGCTTGTACGGCGTACCAGCGAGGCGACCGAGCAGGTGATTCAAGGCATTGCCTGCCGCTGCGTCGAAGCCTGTTGCCAGCGCGGTCCAACCGGGCTGGCCTGCGCCTGCCAGGACCTTTGGCAGCTGCTGCATCAATTGTCGGAGCGGGATCAGCGGCGGCTCGGCAGTCGCACCGACGGCCAGCGGATTCTCGAGCGTCCTCAGTGCCTGCTCGACTACGCCAAGCACCATGGCCGGTGCGCCACAGCAGCGCAGTTGCCAGGTGTTGGCGCTGCGCGTCCAGTCGAGTTCAACCCCGATGCGCTTGGCACGCTCGCTCAACGGCTTGAGCACATCGCGCAGGTGTTCGGCCTGCCAGCGAATGTACAGCGCGGCGTATTCGCCTGAGGCCGGAAGCACCGGACTGTAGGCCAGGCCGGTCGGCACCGGCGTGCCAGGCGTTTGCGCCACGACCGCCGACAGCAGTGGCTCCGGCTCCGGAAATTTCCATGGATGCCGGGATTCGCCGGGGTATTCCGGCACGATCGGCACTCCGTCGTCGCGTCTTGCCAGCTCCAGTGCACCGGGCGAGCGGCAGGCTTGCAGGCGTTGGTACTCCAGCAGCAGGGCGCTGTGGTCGGCCTTGCCGAAGAAGGCCAGCCAGTCGCGGATCAGTCCTTCGACGTCCGCCCGGTCCGCTGTAGTCGACAGCCGGGCCTTGAGGTGCAGCAGGGCCTGGCCGGCGAACCGGTACGGCACGGTGCAGGCGAGGTCTTGCAGCCAGCCGCGCTCGCGCAGTTCATGCACCAGCCCGCCCGGACGGTTGTCAGTGATCCAGGTGGAGAGGTAATCGAAGGAGGCGTTGTCGGGCAGATCCTCGTGGGCGAGCAGCATATCCAGCTGGCCTTCGATCTGCCCGGGCTGCAGCGGCCCGTCGAGCAGCGGCGGCGCCGCACTCTGCCTGACCTTCCTGCCTGGGGCGAACAGTGCGCCGAACTGCCGCGCCAGCGCTTCCAGCGGTTGTGGTCCGCTCAAGGTCAGGATGATCTGCCCGGCCTGGTAGAACTGCCGATGGAATTCGCTCAGCGCTTGCTGGAATGCCGCCTCGTGGATCGGCAACGAGTCCCGGTTGCCGGCATGGAACCCGCTCAACGGATGCTGCGCCGAGACGCTGCGCAGCAATGCGTACTGCCGCTGCGCCTCGGCATTGGCCGACCAGGCGACCCACTCGGCATGGATCACTTCGCGTTCGGCTGCTTGTCGCTCCAGGGTCAGCAGCGGATGCGCGAGCATGTCGCAGAGCCGCTCCAGCGCGCCGGACACCGCCGTTGGCGGCACCTCGAAGAAGAACTCGGTGTGGCGCTCCCGGGTGCTTGCATTGAGTTGCCCGCCCTGGCTCTGGACGAAGCGCATCAGCCCGTCTTCCACCGGGAAGCGTGCCGTGCCGAGGAACAACAGATGTTCGAGAAAGTGCGCCAGGCCGGGATAGGCCGGCGGGGCGTCATGACTGCCGGCCTCGACCCTCAGCAGCGCCGCGCAGCGTTTGAGGTGCGGGGCATGCCATAGCCTGACCCGCAGGCCATTGCTCAGGACGAGGTGCTGGAGGGTGCTGGACATGACGGCTCCGAAACGCGCAAGCCGTCATGCTAGCGGATAAATCAGTTGCGTGGCGCGCTATGCAGCTCGGCGCGCAGGTCCTGCAGATAGGGGCTGCTGGCACGGCCTTCATGCACCCGTTGCAGGTCGATATCCGCCGCGAGCAAGGCGCTGTCGCGCCCGGCCATGGCCAGAATGCTGCCGTCCGGGCCGACGATGCTGCTGTGGCCGCAATACTGGATCTCGCCTTCGGCACCGCAGTAGTTGGCGTAGACCAGGTAGCACTGGTTCTCGTGGGCGCGGCTGCGCACGGTAACCTGGCAGATGAAGTCGAACGGCTCCATGTTCGCCGTCGGCACCAGGATCAGCTCGGCGCCGTCACGGGCCAGGCGGCGGGCGTTCTCCGGGAATTCGATGTCGTAGCAGATCAGCATGCCGACCTTCCAGCCATTGAGCTCCACTACCGGGAAGTGATTGGGGCCGGGGCTGAACATGCTGCGGTCGAGTTCACCGAACAGGTGGGTCTTGCGGTAGTTGGCGAGGCGGCTGCCACCAGCGTCGATCAACTGCACGCTGTTGTAGATCCGCTGGTCCTCGCCCCGCTCCGGGTAGCCGTAGACGATGGCGATGGCGTTGCCCCGGGCAATCGCCGCGACACGGCGGGCCGACGGACCCTCCGCCTTTTCCGCCAGCCGGGCCACCGCGTCGCTGCCGATGTTGTACCCGCTGACGAACATTTCCGGGCAGACCAGCAGTTCGGCGCCCTGGCTGGCGGCGAGCTGGGCCTGGTGCTCCAGGCGCTCCAGGTTGCCGGAAAGGTCCAGCGGCTGTGGCGAGCCCTGGTAGAGGGCGATACGCATGGGCAATCTCCTGTCAGTCGGGAAGGGCGATCGGGCCGATCTCGTTGAATACATCGCCCGGGCCGGGGTTGTCCGGGTGGGTGCGGCCACCGAAGTGGTTCATGATGCCCCAGACTGCGTTCAAGGAGGTCTGCACCGCGCCTTCGACCCAGGCCGGGGTCCAGGATACATCGTCGCCGGCAATGAAGATGCCGCGCTGTTCGACGGGCATGTCCTGCTGCATGAAGTGGGCGTACATGCGCTGGTTGTAGCGGTAGTGGCCGGGCAGGGCGCCCTTGAAGGCGCCGAGGAAGTACGGGTCGGCTTCCCAGGACACGGTGATCGGGTCGCCGATGATATGCCCGGCGATATCCAGCTTCGGGTAGATCTTCTTCAGTGCGTCGAGGGCCAGCTTGACGCGCTTTTCCACCGGGTGCGGGAGCATCTTCAGGGCGTCGCTCATCCACGAGTACGACAGGCAGATCACCCCCGGTTTGTCGTCGCCGTTGTCGAACAGGTAGGTGCCGCGGGTCAGGCGGTCGGTGAGGGTCATGCTCATCAGGTCGCGACCGGTTTCCGGGTCCTTGTCCTTCCAGAACGGGCGATCGACCATCACAAAGGTCTTCGACGACTGCATGTAGCGGGTGCGGTCCAGGGCCATCCACATCTTCTGCGAGAACAGCGATTCCTCGCATTCGATCTGGGTGGTCAGCAGCCAGCTCTGGCAAGTGGTCAGCACCGCAGCGTAATGGCGCGTGTCACCCCAGTTGTCGGTAACCGCCAGGCTGCCGTCCTCGTTGCGGGCGATGCGCTTGACCCCGGGGCGCGGTGCGCCACGGTGCAGCGAGGCCAGGCTGGTGCCTTGCGGCCAATGGGCGCAGCGCTGCGGCACATGTTTCCAGATGCCCAGCGGCACCTGCTCGACGCCGCCGACGATCAGGTGCTGGTGGTCGTCGCAGTTGGTCATGACCACGCGGAAGATTTCCAGCATCGAGTTGGGGAAGTCCGAGTCCCAGCCGCCGGTGCCGAAGCCGACCTGGCCGAACACCTCGCGGTGCAGGAAGCTGAGTTTGGCAAAGGCTTTCGAGGTGGCGACGAAGTCGTAGAAGGTGCGGTCGTCCCATAACGGTACCAGGGTGTTCCACAGTTCCTTCAGGCGCGGTACGTCGCGGTCGCGGATGGCCTGCTGGATATCGCCGAAGCGCGCACCGTCCTCCAGGGCATCGGCCCAGGCGTCGGCGACTTCCTGGAACAGGGCGGGCAGATCAGCGGCTTTTTCGGCGTACCAGGTCTTGCCTTCGAGGTCGATCACCGTGCTGCCGGAGGCCGGGGTCAGCGGGTTGGGGAACGGCCTGGTCTCCAGGCCGAGCTTGTCGACGTAGTGATAGAACGCCGTCGATGACACCGGGAAGCGCATGCCGCCCAGCTCGGCGACGATGCCTTCGGTACCGGCAAAGGCTTGCGAGCGCAGGCGGCCGCCCATCTTCGAGGCCTCGTAGACGACGGGCTTGAGGCCGAGTTTCATCAATTCATACGCCGCCACCAGGCCCGCGATGCCGGCACCGACGATCGCCACCTCCTCGCCATGGCGCTCGGTCGGGATGCTGCCGAGGCCGGCAGGGTGCTCGATCCAGTCGTCGAAGGCGAAGGGAAAGTCGGGGCCGAAGATGGTAACGGGCTTTTTGCCATCGGCGGGGTGGCGGTTGTTCTTGTTCATGAGTTGACCTGCCAGGGGGGCTGGGGAGCCTGAGTATAGGAAATGCCTGGTGGTCAATTTTAGGGAGGTGGGTGTTCGTTATTAAGATGCAGAGTGTTGTCGTTTTGTGGGTTTTTGGATCGATATGACCGTGGGTTTTTGCATAGTGACAGGTGTGGTGAGTTTTATGGCCTCATCGCTGGCAAGCCAGCTCCCACAGGGACCGCATGCAACGCCAACCTGTGGGAGCTGGCTTGCCAGCGATCGAAGACACCACCAATCAAACAGGCTGCCCGCGATCCACCTTGCTGCTGAGGATGATGGAGGTCGTGGTCTTCTCCACCCCCTCCAGGCTGCCGATCTGGTCCAGCAACTGATCCAGCTGCTCCGGCGAGTCACTCCTCAGCCACGCCACATAATCGAATTCCCCGCTTACCGCGCACAGCTGCTGCACCTGCCCCATGGCACTCAGCCGCCGCACGATCTCGCGCCCGGCGCGGGGCTGCACGGTGATACCCACATAGGCCTGCAAGCCGCCATCGATGACGCGCTGCCCGAGGCGCACGCCATAGCCGCTGATGACCTTGCTCTTCTCCAGCCGCGCAATCCGCGAGGTCACGGTGGTGCGCGCGATGCCCAGCTGGCGGGCGAGGGTGGCGACGCTTTCGCGGGCGTTGATCTGCAGGGCGGTGATCAACTGGCGGTCGATTTCATCGAGGGCGAGGGTGCGGCTATCGGACATGGGTTTCTCAAGGGCAAGGCGCGGACCTGCCCAGTGTACTCAACCCGCCGCCTTGAAGCAGTGCTCAAGCCCCGGGAACTGTCCGTCGCGCACCTCCCGTGCGTACTCGCCCAGGGCCTGGTCAATCGCTCCGCCCAGCTCGGCGTAGCGCTTGACGAAGCGCGGCTGGTACTCGCCGAACAGCCCCAGCAGGTCCTCGGTTACCAGGACCTGCCCGTCACAGGCAGGCGAAGCGCCGATACCGATGGCAGGAATCTCCAGCTCCTCGCTCAGCAGCCGGGCCAGCGGCTCGGCAATCCCTTCGAGGACGATGGAGAAGGCGCCTGCCGCCTGCATGGCCAGCGCATCGCGACGTACCCGCGCGGCACTTTCCTCATCCCGTCCCTGCGCCTTGAAGCCGCCCAGTGCGTTGACCTGCTGCGGCATCAGGCCGACATGGGCCATCACCGGAATCCCGCGCTGCACCAGATACGCCACGGTCGCGGCCATCTCCTCGCCGCCTTCGAGCTTGATGCCTTGGGCGCCGGTCTCGCGCAGTACCTTCGCGGCATTCATGAAGGCTTGCTCCAACGACGCCTGGTAGCTGCCGAACGGCATGTCCACTACCACGCAGGCGCGCTGCGCACCGCGCATTACCGCCTGGCCGTGGGCGATCATCATGTCGAGGGTGACGCCGAGGGTGCTGGGCATGCCGTAGAGCACCATGCCCACCGAGTCGCCGACGATGATGATGTCTGCATGGGCATCGACCCAGCGCGCCATCGGCAGGCTGTAGGCGGTGAGCACCACCAGGCTGCCGGCGCCCTTGCGCTGGCGGAGGGCGGGAATGTTCAGGCGGCTTTGGCCGATCTGCGTGCTCATTGACGAAACTCCTGTTGTTCAACCAGACCCGACGCAGGCTAACATCGGTCTCTGTGGCTCACTTGAGCAAAGGGGACGATCAATGCAGCAAACGGGACAAGCCCTCGTACCGCCCGTGCCAGAGCAGCTGGAGCGGCCGGTGCACGGGCGCATGTTCGACATCCCGGCGGGTTACCGGATCGAGATGCACAGCCATCAGTGGGTGCAGTTCACCTACGCGGGCGCCGGGAGCATGCAGGTGCTGACCGAGCAGTACAATTTCCTCCTGCCGCCGCAGTGCGGCATGTGGATTCCCGCCGGCTTGCGCCACACCGTCTACAGCGAGCGCGCCCTGGCTTTTCGCAGCCTGTACCTGAGCGACGCCGTGCTCAACGGCTACCGTCGCGAATGCTCGGTGGTGCAGGTGACGCCGTTGGTGCGCGAACTGATCGAGAAGGCCAGCGGCTTCGGCAACGACTATCCGGAGCAAGGCCCGCAGGCGCGGCTGTTGCAGGTGCTGGTCGACGAGATCCGCGAGTTGCCGGAGGCGCCCTTCAGCCTGCCGCTGCCCAGCGACCCGCGCCTGCGGCGGATCACCGACGCCTTGCAGATGAGCCCGGAAGACAACCGCAGCATCGAGGACTGGGCGCAGCAGGTGGGCGCCTCGCGCCGGACCCTGGCGCGGCTGTTCCAGGCGCAGACACAGATGCCCTTCCAGACCTGGCGCCAGCGCCTGCGCCTGCTGGCCGCGCTGCCGATGCTGGAGCAGGGCGGCAGCGTCACGGCGGTGGCCAACGAGCTGGGTTATGACTCGGTGTCGGCCTTTATCGCCTTGTTCCAGCGCCAGTACGGCGAAACGCCCGGGGCATTCAAGTCGGCGAGCACGCGACGCGCTGGCGCTTAGTACGCTCAGGAGGTTGTACGATAACGTGGCGATGCAGGTGCTTGGGTGCAAGGACCTGCCAGGCATTTCGGCCCCGCTGGACAACCTTTTCGGGCGTGGAAAAGGGATGAGTGGTCGGTTGAGATCGGATGACTGGTGGATTTAGCCTGTTTCAGGGGCTAGTCATCGTACAACTTGTACGATAACCTACATCCACTTTGATATTCCTTTTCTCCACCAAAGCGCCACAGGATGCCTACAACAATGACCCCACAAGAACTGCGCACCGTCCTCTCCCATGGCTTGCTGTCTTTCCCTGTCACCGACTTCAACGCCCAGGGCGACTTCCACCAGGCCGGCTACATCAAGCGTCTGGAATGGCTCGCCCCATACGGCGCCACTGCCCTGTTCGCCGCCGGCGGTACCGGTGAGTTCTTCTCCCTGGCCGCGAGCGAATACAGCCAGGTAATCAAGACCGCCGTCGATACCTGCGCCGGCTCCGTGCCGATCCTCGCCGGCGTTGGCGGCTCCACCCGCCAGGCCATCGAATACGCCCAGGAAGCCGAACGCCTTGGCGCCAAGGGTCTGCTGCTGTTGCCGCACTACCTGACCGAAGCCAGCCAGGACGGCGTTGCCGCCCATGTGGAAGCGGTGTGCAAATCGGTGAAGATCGGCGTGGTGGTCTACAACCGTAATGTCTGCCGCCTGAACGCCGTGCAACTGGAACGCCTGGCCGAGCGCTGCCCGAACCTGGTCGGCTACAAGGACGGCCTGGGTGACATCGAGCTGATGGTGTCGATTCGTCGCCGCCTGGGCGACCGCTTCAGCTACCTGGGTGGCCTGCCGACCGCCGAGGTTTATGCTGCTGCCTACAAGGCCCTGGGCGTGCCGGTCTATTCGTCCGCAGTGTTCAACTTCGTGCCGAAGACCGCGATGGACTTCTACAACGCCATCGCCCGTGACGACCACGCCACCGTTGGCAAGCTGATCGACGATTTCTTCCTGCCGTACCTGGAACTGCGCAACCGCAAGGCCGGCTACGCCGTCAGCATCGTCAAGGCCGGTGCCAAGATCGCCGGTTACGACGCAGGCCCGGTACGCACCCCGCTGACCGACCTGACCCCTGAAGAATTCGAGCTGCTGGCAGCCCTGATGGACAAGATGGGTCCGCAATAAGCGCGACCCCGCGGCCTGCCAAAAGCCGCGCACCGGAGCGGGAAGCCCCGCTCCGGCCTACAACTCAAGAGCCCGCACAAGAATAATTAGTGGGAGTACCTTCAGATGCACGCGACTAAAAAGACGCATGTCCGCTATCTGATCCTGTTCATGCTGTTCCTGGTGACCACGATCAACTACGCCGACCGCGCAACCATTTCCATTGCAGGCTCGAGCCTGCAGAAGGACCTCGGCATCGATGCTGTCACCCTCGGTTATATCTTCTCGGCGTTCGGCTGGGCCTACGTGCTGGGCCAGATTCCCGGCGGCTGGCTGCTCGACCGCTTCGGCTCGAAGAAAGTCTACGCCTTAAGCATCTTCACCTGGTCGATGTTCACCGTGCTGCAAGGCTTCGTCGGCTACATGCCGGTAGCCAACGCGATCATTGCCCTGTTCATGCTGCGTTTCCTGGTCGGCTTCGCCGAAGCGCCGTCCTTCCCTGGCAACGCACGGATCGTCGCGGCCTGGTTCCCGACCGCCGAACGCGGCACCGCCTCGGCGATCTTCAACTCCGCGCAATACTTCGCCACCGTGCTGTTCGCTCCGCTGATGGGCTGGATCGTCCATGCCTGGGGCTGGGAGCACGTGTTCATCGTCATGGGTGCCATCGGCATCGTCTTCTCCGGAATCTGGCTGAAGCTGGTGTACAACCCCAAGGAACACCCGATGATCGGTGCCCCGGAGCTCGAGCACATCGAGAAGAACGGTGGCCTGGTGGATATGGACAAACCCAGGGCGGCCGGTGCCAGCGGGCCGAAGTGGGGCTACATCAAGCAGTTGCTGTCCAGCCGCATGATGATGGGCGTTTACCTCGGCCAGTACTGCATCAACGCCATCACCTACTTCTTCCTCACCTGGTTCCCCGTGTACCTGGTGCAGGAACGCGGCATGTCGATCCTCAAGGCCGGCTTCATCGCCTCGCTGCCGGCGATCTGCGGCTTCATCGGTGGCGTGCTCGGCGGGGTGATCTCCGATCATCTGCTGCGTCGCGGCAATTCCCTGACCTTCGCGCGCAAGGCGCCGATCGTCATTGGCCTGCTGCTCTCGACCTCGATGGTGATCTGCAACTATGTGGACGCCGAGTGGATGGTGGTCGCGATCATGGCCCTGGCGTTCTTCGGCAAAGGCCTCGGCGCGCTGGGCTGGGCGGTGGTCTCGGACACTTCGCCGAAGCAGATCGCCGGTCTGTCGGGTGGCATGTTCAACACCTTCGGCAATATCTCCTCGATCACCACGCCGATCATCATCGGCTACATCATCAGCGCCACAGGCTCGTTCAAGTGGGCCCTGGTGTACGTGGGCGCCAACGCACTGGTGGCGGTATTCAGCTACCTGGTGATCGTCGGCCCGATCAAGCGGATCGAACTGCGCGATGCACCGAAGGATGAAGCGGTAGCGGCGTCATCGGGCAAACTGGCCGAGTCCGCCCGCTAAGCAGACCACGCGATGCCTGGCCTTGTAGCCGGGCGTCGCGGATGAACAAAGCCTGGGAAATAACAAGAAGGGCACCACCATGCAGTTGATCGAAACTTCCGACTCGCCTCGCTATGTCCGCCTGCACGACGACGATAACGTCGTGGTGGTGGTCAATGATGGCGGTCTGGGCGAAGGCGCCCGCTTCGCCGATGGCCTGACCCTGGTCGAAGGCGTGCCGCAAAGCCATAAGGTGGCGGTGGTGAATATCGCCAAGGGCGAGCCGGTGCGCCGCTACGGCCAGATCATCGGCTACGCCCTGGAAGACCTGCGCCAGGGTAGCTGGGTCAAGGAAAGCCAACTGGCCATGCCGGCTGCGCCGGAGCTGGACAGCCTGCCGCGCTGCGACGCGGTGCCGGAGGCCCTGCCGCCGCTGGACGGCTACACCTTCGAGGGTTACCGCAACGCCGACGGTACGGTGGGCACGCGCAACATCCTCGGCATCACCACCACCGTGCAATGCGTGACCGGTGTGCTCGATCACGCGGTCAAGCGCATCCGCGAGGAACTGTTGCCCAGGTATCCCAACGTCGACGACGTGGTCGCCCTGACCCACAGCTACGGCTGCGGCGTGGCGATCAACGCCCGCGATGCCTACATCCCGATCCGCACCGTGCGCAACCTGGCGCGCAATCCCAACCTGGGAGGTGAAGCGCTGGTCATCAGCCTGGGCTGCGAAAAGCTCCAGGCCGGCCAGGTCATGCACGATAACGATCCATCGGTGGACCTCAGCGAGCCCTGGCTCTACAGGCTGCAGGACGCCAGCCTCGGCTTCGTGGAAATGATCGAGCAGATCATGGCCCTGGCCGAAGCGCGCCTGATCAAGCTGAACCAGCGCAAGCGCGAAACCGTGCCGGCCAGCGAGCTGATCCTCGGCATGCAGTGCGGCGGCAGCGATGCCTTCTCCGGCATCACCGCCAACCCGGCCCTCGGCTATGCCGCCGACCTGCTGGTACGCGCCGGTGCCACGGTGCTGTTCTCGGAAGTCACCGAAGTGCGCGATGCCATCTACATGCTCACCTCCCGCGCCGAAACGCCGGAGGTGGCCGAAGCGCTGGTGCGCGAGATGGACTGGTACGACCGCTACCTGCAAAGCGGTGAAGCCGACCGTAGCGCCAACACCACGCCGGGCAACAAGAAGGGCGGGCTGTCGAACATCGTCGAGAAATCCCTTGGTTCCATCGTCAAGTCCGGCAGCGGCGCTATCCAGGGCGTGCTCGGGCCTGGCGAACGGGTGGAGCGCAAGGGCCTGATCTTCTGTGCCACGCCGGCCAGCGATTTCGTTTGTGGCACCCTGCAACTGGCTGCCGGGATGAACCTGCACGTGTTCACCACCGGGCGCGGCACGCCCTATGGCCTGGCCATGGCCCCGGTGGTCAAGGTCTGCACCCGCACCGAGCTGGCCCAGCGCTGGCCCGACCTGATCGATATAGACGCCGGCCGCATCGCCTCGGGCCGCGCCACCATCGAGGAACTGGGCTGGGAGCTGTTCCACTACTACCTGGACGTCGCCAGCGGCCGCAAGCAGACCTGGGCCGAGCAGCACAGGCTGCATAACGACATCACCCTGTTCAATCCGGCACCCATTACCTAACGCGATCCTTGTGGGAGCTGGCTTGCCAGCGATTGCTATCTACCAGGCAATACAGCTCCCACTGACTCACCCTTTGTCCACAGGAGCCCCGAAATGCCAGAGATCCTCGGCCACAACTTCATCGCCGGCCAGCGCAGCGCCGCTGGCGCGCAACGTCTTCAAAGCCTCGACGCCACCACCGGCGAAGCCCTGCCGTACAGCTTCGCCCAGGCCACCGAGGGCGAAGTGGACCAGGCCGCCCAGGCTGCCGCGGCCGCCTTCGCCGAATTCCGCCAACTATCCCCGGCCCGCCGCGCCGAATTCCTCGACGCCATTGCCGCCGAGCTGGATGAGCTGGACGATGCCTTCGTCGCCATCGTCTGCCGCGAAACGGCGCTTCCGGCTGCGCGTATCCAGGGCGAGCGCGGTCGTACCAGCGGGCAGATGCGCCTGTTCGCCCAGGTGCTGCGCCGCGGTGACTTCCTCGGTGCGCGCATCGACCTGGCCTTGCCGGAGCGTCAACCGCTTCCGCGCGTGGATATCCGCCAGATGCGCATCGGCGTAGGCCCGGTCGCGGTGTTCGGCGCGAGCAACTTCCCGCTGGCGTTCTCCACGGCGGGTGGCGATACCGCTGCGGCCCTGGCCGCCGGTTGCCCGGTGGTGTTCAAGGCCCACAGCGGCCATATGGCCACGGCTGACCTGGTCGCCTGCGCCATCCAGCGCGCCGCCGAGCGCACCGGTATGCCCAAGGGTGTGTTCAACATGGTCTTCGGTGGCGGCGTCGGCGAGTGGCTGGTCAAGCACCCGGCAATCCAGGCGGTCGGCTTCACCGGCTCGCTCAAAGGCGGCGATGCCCTGTGCCGCATGGCAGCGGGGCGTGCGCAGCCGATCCCGGTGTTCGCCGAGATGTCCAGCATCAACCCGGTGATCATCCTCCCGGGCGCGCTGGCCAAGCGTGGTGAAGCGATCGCCCGTGAGCTGGCTGGCTCGGTGACCCTGGGCGGTGGTCAGTTCTGCACCAACCCGGGCCTGGTCATCGGTCTGCAGTCGTCCGGATTCAGCAAGCTGCTGGGCGACCTTGGCGGGCATCTGGACCAGCAGGCCGGGCAGACCATGCTCAATGCGGGTGGGCTGCGCAGCTATGTCGGTGGCCTGGAACACCTGCAGGCACATGCCGGCATCCAGCACCTGGCCGGTCAGCCGCAGCAAGGCAGCCAGGCACGGGCCCAGTTGTTCAAGGCCGACGCCCGTCTGCTGGTGGATTCCGATCCGCTGTTGCAGGAGGAAGTCTTCGGGCCGGCCACCGTGGTGGTCGAGGTCGCCGATGATGAGCAACTGCGCAGCGCCCTGCTGGGCCTGCGTGGCCAACTGACCGCTACCCTGATCGGCGAGCCGGAAGACTTCGAAGCCTTCGCCTGGCTGGTGCCGCTGCTCGAAGAGAAGGTCGGCCGTATCCTTATCAACGGTTACCCGACCGGTGTCGAAGTCTGCGACGCCATGGTCCATGGCGGGCCGTACCCGGCAACGTCCGATGCCCGTGGCACTTCGGTGGGCAGCCTGGCCATCGACCGCTTCCTGCGCCCGGTGTGCTACCAGAACTACCCGCAATCGCTGTTGCCTGAAGCGCTGCGCGACGCCAACCCGCTGCGCCTGCGCCGGCTGGTCAACGGCCAATGGAATGACGACGTGATCGCCTGACAGGCCTGAAACGAACAAGCCCCGCGATTGCGGGGCTTGTTCGTTTAGGCGCTCTGGCTTTGCTGCTGCTCGGCGTCTTCATGGGCCTGGCGCAAGCGCTCGCGGCTATTGCTCAGGTGCATGCGCATGGCCATCTTCGCGCCTTCACTGTCGCGGCGGGCAATGGCCTCGTAGATCGCCTCGTGCTCGTGGCTCAGGCGGCTCATGTAGTGGGGTTGGTCATCATGGGCCAGGCGCGCGGAGTTCAGCCGCGTGCGCGGAATGATGCTGGTGCCCAGGTGATTGATGATGTCGGCAAAGTAATGGTTGCCGCTGGCCTGGGCGATCTGCAGGTGGAATTGGAAGTCCGCCGATACCGCATCGGAGGCATGGGAAGCCCCCTCGTTCAGCTCGTCCAGTGCCGCGCGCATTCCGGCCAGGGCCTCATCGCTCCGGCGTTGGGCGGCCAGGCCGGCCGACTCGACCTCCAGGGCGATGCGCAGCTCCAGTACCGAAAGAACCTCGCGCAGCGTCACGATGGTGGCCGGATCGATGCGGAAACTGCCGCCGACGGGCTGGTCGAGCACGAAGGTGCCGATACCATGGCGGGTTTCCACCTGGCCGGAGGCCTGCAAACGGGAGATGGCTTCACGCACCACCGTCCGGCTCACGCCTTCCTCGGCCATGATCTGCGACTCGGTGGGAAGCTTGTCGCCGCGCTTCAATTGCCCGCTGCGAATCCGCTCGGTCAGCACCGCGACCAGTTCCTGGGCCAGGCTACGCGGCTTGCGCCGGCCTCGCACCTGTACCTGCTGCTCTGTCATGCCTTGTCATTCACGTAGAAAAATAACCGTCATCATAGCCGATGGAGTTGTACGATCACATGGGCGGAGTGGGGAAAAGGAGAAAGAAAGGACGGGATAAGGGTTGGCTTGGTTAGATCTGATTGCTTCACGGGACTAGGGTTGCATACATCAAAACAGAAGCCTATATTTTGCCTATGCCTAACATATGCCTGAGGTGCTAGCCATGCGCACTGTCTCTATTTTTAAAAACGGCAAGAACCAGGCCGTCCGATTGCCTGCCGACATGGCCTACGAGGGCGTCGGAGAGCTTGAGATCTCACGCGAGGGTGATGTGATCACACTGCGTCCTGTGCGGCCATCCTGGGCATCTCTCTCCGAGCTGCCGAAGGCTGATGAGGACTTTTTGCAAGAGCGTGCCTCAGTGGTCGGTGATGAAGGCAGGTTCAATCAGTGACCACGTACATGCTCGATACCTGCATCTGCTCATTCATCATGCGCGAGCATCCGGAAGCGGTGATCAAGCGCCTGGTTGCCGAGGTTATAAAGGGGAACCGAATTGTCATCTCTGCCATCACCTACGCAGAGATGCGCTACGGGCAGATCGGCAAGAAGGCATCGCCCAAGCACAGGATGCTGGTTGACGAGTTTGTGAAACGGCTGGATGCGGTGCTGCCGTGGGATCAGCACGCGGTCGATGCGACAGTTCAAGTGATGGAGGCCTTGACTAGTGCCGGAACACCTATCGGCCCTAATGACACCGCCATAGCGGGGCATGCGATCGCTATCGGTTGTACCCTGGTGACAAATAATGTGCGTGAGTTTGGCCGTGTTCATGGCCTTGTCTATGAGGACTGGGTTTGAGACCTCGCCACTGAACTCCCACTGCACCTGAGCAAGCGGTTGCCCTTCCAGAAACACAAAAGCCGCGCATTCGCGCGGCTTTGTCGTACCTGGTGGGCCCACACGGACTCGAACCGTGGACCAAAGGATTATGAGTCCTCTGCTCTAACCGACTGAGCTATAGGCCCCAGTGGTCGCGGATTATATCGAGGGATTCCAGGCAGTGCCATCCGAAAGATCGGAAAGTACTATGCGTAAAAACGACTCGGCGAAGGCGTTTGCCGGTAGTGGCAGGCTGACGATGTAGCCCTGGATCTGTTCGCAGCCTTCCCGGGCGAGGAATTGCTGCTGGGCGGGGGTCTCCACGCCTTCGGCAATCACTGTCAGTTGCAGGCTGCGGCCCAGGGCGATGATGGCCCGGGCGATGGCGGCGTCGTTGGGGTCGTCGGGGAGGCCGCGGATGAAGGATTGGTCGATCTTCAGGATGTCCAGCGGCAGGCGCTTGAGGTAGCTGAGGGACGAATAGCCGGTACCGAAGTCGTCGATCGCCAGTTGCACGCCGAGGCGCTTGAGCTGGTGGAGAATGGCCAGGCCTTCCTCGGCCTGGCTCATGATGAAGTTCTCGGTAATTTCCAGTTGCAGATCGCCGGCCTTGAGCTGGTGGGTCCTGAGCAGTTGCTCGATGCGTCGCACCAGCCCCGGCTGGCGCAACTGGGCGCCGGCGAGGTTGACCGAGAGCGGGCCGAACGCCTGGTACTGGCGCTTCCAGGCCTGCATTTGCCGACAGGCATGCTCCAGTACCCAGTCGCCGAGTTGCAGGATCATGCCGTTCTCTTCCGCCAGCGGGATGAAACGCTCGGGCGGCACATCGCCGAAGTTCGGATTGGCCCAGCGAATCAGCGCTTCGGCACCGATCAGGCGTTGGGTCTTGAGGCTTAGCTTGGGCTGGAAATACAGGCTCAGTTCGTTACGTTCGATCGCCCGGCGCAGTTCGTGCTCGAGCGCGATACGCTCGCTGGCCTGTGCGGTGAGGTCGCGGGTATAGGCCTCGACGCGGTTGCGGCCCTTGGCCTTGGAGCGGTACATGGCGGCATCGGCGTTGCGGATCAGCGAGGCGACATCGATACCGTCCTGCGGGTACAGGCTGATGCCGATGCTGGCGCTGGAGAAGAACTCGTGATCGCCGGCCTGGAATGGCGCATTGAAACAGGCCAGGACCTTCTGCGCGATATGCTCGGCATCGCTGGCTTGATGCAGGCCGGGCAGCAGGATGATGAATTCGTCGCCGCCGAGGCGGGCGACGGTGTCGATATCGCGTACCTGTTCCTTCAGGCGATGGGCGATGGCCTTGAGCAGCAGGTCGCCGACCGGGTGGCCGAGGCTGTCGTTGATGTGCTTGAACCGGTCCAGGTCCAGGAACAGCACCGCGCCCTGGCGGCTCGATGCCTGTGGACAACTCAGTGCCGCCTGCAGGCGGTTTTCGAACAGTGTGCGATTGGGCAGGCCGGTGAGCGGATCATGGTGGGCCTGGTAGTCGAGCTTGGCCTGGGCGTGCTTGAGGCTGGAAATGTCGGCGAACACGGCCACGAAGTGGGTGGTGCCAAGTTCCGGGTTGCGCACTGCACTGATGGTCAGCCAGGCGGGATACAGCTCGCCGTTCTTGCGCCGGTTGAGAATCTCTCCCTGCCAGTGCCCGTCGGCACCGAGCTGATGCCACATGGCCGCGTAGAAGGCGCTATCGTGCTGGCCCGAGGCGAGCAGGCGGGGCGTGTGGCCGAGCGTTTCGTCTTCGCTGTACCCGGTGATCTCGCTGAAGGCCCGGTTGACCGCGCTGATGCGCTGGTCGGTATCGGTAATCAGCACGCCCTCGGCGGTGTTTTCGAAGACAGTAGCGGCCAGTTGCAGTTTTTCCTGCATCTGGTGGCGATCGGTGATGTCGCGGGCGATGGTCAGCATGCAGTCGCTGCCGCCGATGGGCAGCGGCCTGGCGGACAGTTCGCAAAGGCGTACCTGACCATCGGCACGGCGCAGATTGCACAGGAAATCTCGCACGAAGCCGTCTTTTTTCAGGTGTTCGAGCATTGCCCTGCGTTCGTTGAGATCGACCCAGATACCCAGGTCGATCGCCGTGCGGTCCAGCGAGGTCTGCATATCGAAGCCGGTCAGGCGGCAGAAACCTTCGTTGACCTCAAGCAACAGCCCGTCGCTTTGCCGCGACAGCAGCATGCCGTCTGGCGAGGCGTGGAAGGCCTTGGCGAATTTCTCTTCGGAAATCTGCAGTTGCTCCTGGGTTTCCTTGAGCTGGCTGATATCGCGTACCGCCACCACCAGCGCCGGGGTGCTTTCCAGGTCGAAGGATTCCGCTGAAATCAGTCCGGTGAACAACTGGCCATTGCTGCGACGGAAGGTCATTTCAAGATTGCGCACGCTACCGCGCTGCAGACGCTGCAGCAGGCTCGGGCCGATGCCTTCGACGCCCCAGATATTCAGTTCGGTGGCGGTGCGGCCGACCACCTGCGAAGGGGTGAGGCCGATCTGCTCTTCGAAGGTTTCGTTGATTTCCAGCAGGCAACCGTCGCTGAGACGGGCGATAACCAGGATATCCGGGCATTGGTGGAACACCGAGGCGAATTTCTGCTCCGACAGGCGCAAGGCCTGCTCGGTGTGCTTGGCTTCGCTGATATCGATCATCAAGCCGCGCATCACCGGCCGGTGGCCGTGCTCGATGAGGCTGACGATGTCGCGGATCCACAGGGTCCGGCCATCGGCGCGGATTACCCGGTAGTCCAGGCTGTGATCGCGCCCGGCGGCGGTTTCCGCGTCGCAGTAGGCCTGGGCCCAAAGGGCGTCGTCCGGGTGCAGGATGGAGCGCCAGAATCCTGGTGTGAGCCATGCGCTCAAGGGGTAGCCGAGCAGGTTTTCGGCATGGGGCGAGACATAGTTGTAGGTGAAGTCGTTGGCGTCGGCTTCCCAGGCAATCGCGGAAAGGCTCTCGACCAGGCCGCGGTAGTGGTACTCGCTGCTGCGCAGTTCCTGTTCAAGGGCGATGCGCCGGGAAATCTCCGAGCTGAGCCGGCGATTGACCCGGATCACCGCTGCCAGGATCGCCACCAGCAACAACATGCCTGGCAGGCCGTAGAGCAACAGGTCGCGCCACAGTGGCCGTTGCTCCAGCACCTTGCCGACCCAGCGTGCCTGGATGTCGGCAACCTCCTGCGCAGACATGTCGGCGAGCACTTTATCGAGGATGCCGATCAGGGTCTTGTTGCCCCGGGGCGTACCCATGGCCAGTTGGTAGCGGTAGGGCGTTTCGCCACTGACAAAGAGGCCTTCCAGCTTGAGTTCGCGCAGGGCCCAGACGCTCGAAGCCAGATCGCCGACCACCGCGTCCACCTCGTCGGTAGCCAGCGCTTGCAGCGCCGAACTGACATTGGGCATGGCCACCAGGTTGAGGTCCGGGTAATGGGAGCGCAGCAATTCATGGGGCGCATAGTTTTCCACCACGGCAATCTTCAGGCCGTACAGGTCCTTGATGGCGGCGGGATGCGGGCCGCCTTCATGGGCGAGGATCACGATGGGGAAATCCAGGTAGGGCCGGGTGAACGCCAGGTACTCCTGGCGCTCGGGCGTGGACATGATCCCGGGCATCAGGTCGATCTGCCCGTTGCGCGCCTGCTCGAGGACCTGCGTCCAACTGGAAGGGGCGCCGAGCGTGAAGTTGACGCCCAGGCGCTCGCGAATCGCGGCGATGTAGTCGGCGGCCAGTCCCTGGTAGCGGCCTTCCTGGTCCCGGTATTCGAAGGGTAGCCACGAAGCATCGACGCCGAGGCGCAGGCTGGAGTGGGCGTCCAGCCAGGCCTGCTCTTCATCGGTCAGGGTCAAGGCGCCGGCCGCTGCGCTCCAGGTGAACAGGAGCGACAGCAGAAGGGCCGGCAATCTCGGCATAGCGGCCTCGTCTACGAATGGATAGATTCGAGTGTAGACGGGCATTTTGCCTTCAGGGTCTGGGCGACAGGCCGTTGTTCGCCCAAAAAGAAAAACCCCGGCGGTGGCCGGGGTTCGTCTTGTTACTCGTCGAGGAAGGAGCGCAGATGCTCGCTTCGCGTCGGGTGACGCAGCTTGCGCAACGCCTTGGCTTCGATCTGACGGATCCGCTCGCGGGTCACGTCGAACTGCTTGCCGACTTCTTCGAGCGTGTGATCGGTGTTCATGTCGATACCGAAACGCATGCGCAGCACCTTGGCTTCACGTGCGGTCAGGCCCGAGAGCACGTCACGGGTGGCTTCCTTGAGGCTTTCGACAGTTGCCACATCGATTGGCGACTGCATGGTCGAGTCCTCGATGAAGTCGCCCAGATGCGAATCTTCGTCGTCACCGATCGGGGTTTCCATGGAGATCGGCTCTTTGGCGATCTTCAATACCTTGCGGATCTTGTCCTCGGGCATTTCCATGCGCTCGCCCAGCTCTTCCGGCGTCGGCTCGCGACCCATTTCCTGGAGCATCTGCCGGGAAATGCGGTTGAGCTTGTTGATCGTCTCGATCATGTGCACCGGAATACGGATGGTGCGCGCCTGGTCGGCGATCGACCGGGTGATCGCCTGGCGAATCCACCAGGTGGCGTAGGTCGAGAACTTGTAGCCGCGACGGTATTCGAACTTGTCCACCGCCTTCATCAGGCCGATGTTGCCTTCCTGGATCAGGTCGAGGAACTGCAAGCCGCGGTTGGTGTACTTCTTGGCGATCGAGATCACCAGACGCAGGTTGGCCTCGACCATTTCCTTCTTGGCACGACGAGCCTTGGCTTCACCGATCGACATGCGACGGTTGATGTCCTTGATCTCGGCGATGGTCAGGCCGGTTTCGGCCTCCAGGTCGACCAGCTTCTGCTGGCAACGCACGATGTCGGCGTCCAGGCGGCCCAGGGCTTCGGCCCATTTGGTGCTGCGCTTGGCGAGATCGCCGCTCCAGGTCAGGTCGACCTCGTTGCTCGGGAACAGGCGCAGGAAGTCGGCGCGTGGCATGCGGGCGTCACGAACGCACAGTTGCATGATGGCGCGTTCCTGGGCACGCAGGCGGTCCAGGGCACCGCGGACGCGCTCGACCAGCACTTCGAACTGCTTGGGCACCAGCTTGATCGGCATGAACAGCTCGGCCAGGGCCAGCAGCTCGGCGACGCCCTGCTTGCTGTCACGACCATGCTTCTTGAGGATCTTGGCGGTCGCTTCCAGTTGTTCGGCGACGGCGCCGAAACGCTGGCGAGCGACTTCCGGGTCGGGACCGCTCTCGGTCTCTTCCTCTTCGTCGCCGCTTTCGTCCTTTTCCTCGTCTTCGTCGTCACTGTCGGCAGCAGGAGCTGCCTTGGTGTCGACGGGCGGCGGCATCTCGGCTGGCGCAGCGATGCTGTCGTCAGGGTCGATGTAGCCGCTCAGCACGTCCGACAGGCGGCCGCCTTCGGCGGTGACGCGATCGTATTCGCCGAGGATGTATTCGACGGTGCCGGGGAAGTGGGCGATGGCGCTCATCACTTCACGGATACCTTCCTCGATCCGCTTGGCGATTTCGATCTCGCCTTCACGGGTCAGGAGTTCGACGGTACCCATTTCGCGCATGTACATGCGCACCGGGTCGGTGGTGCGACCGATGTCGGTTTCCACGGCCGCCAGCGCAGCAGCGGCTTCTTCGGCCGCGGCTTCGTCGGTGTCGGCTTCGGCCAACAAAAGGGCATCCGCATCCGGAGCACTCTCGAATACGTTGATCCCCATGTCGTTGATCATGCGGATGATGTCTTCCACCTGTTCCGGATCTGAAATATCCTCAGGCAGGTGGTCGTTGACCTCCGCGTAAGTCAGGTAGCCCTGCTCACGGCCGCGGGTGATCAACTCTTTGATGCGAGACTGCTGTTGCGCTTTTCCGGACATAACACCCTATCCACTGAAGGTCTTGGCGGGCAAAAAACAAGCCGGGGATTATACCCGAGCATGGACCTCACGCGCCAGTTGAGGTCGGGGTTTGTGCGGGAACATTGCGACTCAGGAGGTCGCGCAGCTGGTTTTTTTCCTCTGCGCTCAGTTCGCTTTGACGTGCTTTCCGGAGCAGATGTTCCAGGCTGCGCTCGCGTTGGCGAGCGGACAAGCTAGTTATAGTGTCGAAAAACTGCTGTTCAAGGTTGTCGGCATCGATCAGCCATTCCTTTTCCGCCAGCGCCCGCAGCAGGCGACCCTGTTCGGTACCATGCCAGCGTGCGATCAGCTGTAGTGAGCGTAGCTCAGGATTCTTTTGCAGCGCCTCCAGCAGTGCCACCAGCAACTGTGCGTAGACGTGCTCTTCGTCGGCAAAGTGGCTGGCGTCCTCGACCTTGCGTGCCAGCGCCGGGTGGTGCAGCAGGGTGCGCAGGGCGCTGAGTGTCGGCGGCTCTACCGAGGTCGGCACGCGCGGCGGATGATTCTGCTGCTGGCCGTTTCGCTCCCATGGCTTGCCCTTGCCACCCTTCCTGTCCCATGGCTTGCCATCCCATTTCTTCTTCTGGCCGCCGCCCTGGTTGGGGGTCCATTGCTGCTGTGACTGTGGCTGGAAATGTTCTGCATGATGGAAATCGCTGTAGTCCGGGCTGTAGTCCGGGATCGCATCGTAGTCGATGCCCGGGTCGTAGGCCGGCGGTGCGGTTTCCTGCGGTGCGTTCCGGGCCAGTTGCTCGACCTGCTGGTTGTCCAGGCCGGTGATTTCCTTCAGGCGATTGCGCATCAGCGCACGCAGGTTCGCACCCGGCACCTTGTCGATCAACGGCGCGGCGAGGGTGGCCATGTGGGCCTTGCCTTCCAGCGAGCGCGGGTCGGCTTCCTCGGTCAGTTGCTGGAAGAAGTAATCGGCCAGCGGCTGGGCGTGCTGGTTGATCCGCGCGCGGAAGGCGTCGGTGCCCTCGGCGCGGACCAGGCTGTCCGGATCCTCACCCTCGGGCAGGAACAGGAAGCGCGCCTTGCGTCCGTCCTGCAGGCTCGACAGGGTGGCTTCCAGTGCACGCCAGGCGGCATTGCGGCCAGCCTGGTCGCCGTCGAAGCAGAACAGCACGCTCGGCACCACCCGGAACAAGCGCTTGAGGTGTTCCTCGCTGGTGGCCGTGCCGAGGGTCGCCACCGCATTGCGCAGGCCTTGCTGGGCCAGGGCGATGACATCCATGTAGCCCTCGACCACGATGATTTCGTCGAGGTTGCGATTGAACTTGCGTGCCTCGTACAGCCCGTACAGCTCCTGGCCCTTGTGGAAGACCGGGGTTTCCGGGGAGTTGAGGTACTTGGGCTTGTCGTCGCCGAGCACCCGTCCGCCGAAGGCGATGACCCGGCCACGGCTGTCGCGGATGGGGAACATCACCCGGTCACGGAAACGGTCGTAGCGCTTGCCGCTTTCGGCGTTCTCGATCAGCAGCCCGGCGTCGATCATTGCCTTCTGCTGCAGGCTGTCGCTGCCCAGGTGCTTGAACAGGTTGTCCCAGCCTGGCGGGGCGAAGCCCAGGCCGAAATCGCGAGCGATTTCCCCTGACAGGCCGCGGCCCTTGAGGTACTCCACCGCAGCCTTGCGGGTTGGATGGCTTTTCAGGGCCTGGCGATAGAACTCGGCAGCCGCGGTCAGCAGCGGATAGAGCGGTGAATCCGTGGGCTGTCGCGGCTTGTGCCCGCGCCCGCTTTCTTCTCGCGGCACTTCCATGCCGGCGGCTTTCGCCAGTTCCTCGACGGCCTGGGGGAAGTCCAGGTTGTCGTGGTCCATGATGAAGCCGAGGGCGTTGCCGCCGGCGCCACAACCGAAGCAGTAGTAGAACTGCTTGTCTGGGCTGACGCTGAAGGATGGCGTCTTTTCCTTGTGGAAAGGACAGCAGGCGGTCAGGTTCTTGCCGGCCTTTTTCAGTTGCACGCGCGAACTCACCACATCGACGATATCGGTGCGGTTGAGAAGGTCGTCAATGAAACTCTGGGGAATCAGCCCGGCCATGGCTCTCTCGTCATCAGGCGATAATGAAGTCTATCGCTAATGCTGCGGGAACGACGGTGCATCCGAAACAGGTCGAATGGCAAACGCAAGAAAACGGAAAAGAAGATGTGCTCGTCGGTAACCCGTAAGGGTCCGTCAGTGTGACGTGCACGCCTGGCTATAAGCCAGTTCTGACGATTGTGGCAGGCTGCCCGGGCTGGGAACCAGTCTGGGCGTCTCCGGCGATACGACGGGTGTCGTGGCTGGAGTGAACAGCTTTGCTCGCTGCCGGCAGCCCGGCTTTGGGCCGGGCGAGGCAGAAGCTTGCGACAGACGTCTGTATCAGTACAGACGAACGGCGCGGCGCTGTTCGCGCTGAACTTTCTTGGCGTGACGCTTGACAGCAGCAGCTGCCTTGCGCTTACGCTCGGAAGTCGGCTTCTCGTAAAATTCGCGGCTACGAACTTCAGCCAGTACACCGGCTTTTTCGCAGGAGCGCTTGAAACGACGCAGAGCTACGTCGAAGGGTTCGTTCTCTTTAACTTTGACGGCTGGCATCCAGAGCTACCTTCATTCATTACCGGGGTCAACGAACTCGTGGCAGAAATGTGCACTGGAGAACGTCGGTTTTTAAGGGTTGCGGATGTTAACCCTTAGCCAGCAGGAATGCAAAGCCTCTGATCGAAAACCGCTGGTCGGCACAGGGAGCGAGGACTATCATGCGCGCCTTCGAATTCAGCCTCGACAAGGCAAGGACCCATGCTAGTACTGGGATTGGAAACATCCTGCGATGAAACCGGCGTCGCCCTCTACGACAGCGAACGCGGCCTGCTGGCCGATGCCCTGTTCAGCCAGATCGACCTGCACCGAGTCTACGGTGGCGTGGTGCCGGAGCTCGCCTCCCGTGATCACGTCAAGCGCATGCTGCCGCTGATCCGCCAGGTCCTGAGCGAAGCCGGCTGCGCGGCCAGCGATATCGATGCCATTGCCTATACCGCGGGTCCCGGCCTGGTTGGCGCACTGCTGGTCGGTGCGTCGTGCGCCCAGGCGCTGGCCTTCGCCTGGGGTATCCCGGCGCTTGGCGTGCATCATATGGAAGGTCACCTGCTGGCGCCAATGCTCGAGGAGCAGCCACCGGAGTTTCCGTTCGTCGCCTTGCTGGTGTCCGGCGGCCATACGCAACTGGTTCGCGTCGATGGCATCGGCCGCTACGAACTGCTCGGCGAGTCGCTGGATGATGCCGCTGGCGAAGCCTTCGACAAGACTGCCAAGCTGATCGGCCTGGATTACCCCGGTGGTCCGGAAATCGCCCGCCTGGCTACCCAGGGCGTGCCGGGGCGCTTCGTCTTCCCGCGACCGATGACCGATCGTCCCGGGCTGGATTTCAGCTTCAGTGGCCTGAAAACCTTCGCCCTGAACACTTGGCAGCAGTGCCAGAAGGCTGGAGACGACGGCGAACAGACTCGTTGCGACATCTCGCTGGCCTTCCAGCAGGCAGTGGTGGAGACTCTCACCATCAAATGCCGCCGTGCCCTGAAGCAGACAGGCCTGAAGCGCCTGGTGATCGCCGGTGGCGTGAGTGCCAACAAGGCCCTGCGCGCGTCGCTGGAGGAAATGACTGCCGGGCTCAAGGGCCATGTCTTTTATGCCCGGCCGAAATTCTGTACCGACAATGGTGCGATGATCGCCTACGCCGGTTGCCAGCGTCTTGCTGCGGGGCAGCAGGAAACCCTGGCCATCAGCGTGCAGGCACGCTGGCCGATGGAGACGCTGCAAGCGATTTAGAAGTGGCGCTCCCGGCCTGCGAAGAGGTCACGCAGGTTGCCGCGATGTCGCCAGACGATCAGCAGCGTCAGCAGGGTCATTGGCAGGAGTGCTTCCGGCTCGCGCCAGGCCAGCAGCGGCAGGGTCAGGGGCGTTGCGATCAACGCCGCCAGCGAACTGGTGCGGGTGAGGTAGAAGGTCAGCAGCCAACTGCAAATGGCCAGTAGGGCGGCAGGCGGGTAAAGGCCGAGCAGCATACCAGCGGCTGTGGCGACGCCCTTGCCGCCACGGAAGCGGAAGTAGAGCGGGAACAGGTGGCCGAGTACCGCGCAGAGACCGATCCAGGCTTGTTGCTGCTGGTCCAGGCCGGCCAGTTGGGCCAGCAGGACCGGCACCAGGCCCTTGCACAGGTCGCCAAGCAGGGTCAGGATCGCCAGTTTCCGCCCCGCCAGGCGCAGCATATTGGTAGCGCCGGCATTGCCGGAACCGCTCATGCGCGGGTCGGGACTGCCGTTCAGGCGGCTGAGGACGATGGCGAAGGACAGAGAGCCAAGCAGGTAGGCGAACATCGCCAGTAACCAAAACATGCTAACTATTCCGGGCAAGGACGCCCCTGATTCTAACGGCGCAAGGCGCCCTTGTCGTGCTGTGGAGAGAAGTGCTTGGACAGAGTGTTCATCGAAGGGCTGGAAGTCGACACCGTGATCGGCGCCTACGACTGGGAGCGTGGCATTCGCCAGTGCCTGCGTCTCGATCTGCGGTTTGCCTGGGACAATCGCCCGGCTGCGGCAGGTGACGACCTGAGCCTGGCCCTGGACTACGCCAGCGTGTCCGCTCGTATCCAGGCATTTGCCGAGCAGGCGCAGTTCGAATTGGTGGAAACCTTCGCCGAGCGCCTGGCCAAGGTGCTAATGGATGAATTCAACATTCCCTGGCTGAGCCTCAAGCTGACAAAGCCCGGCGCCGTGCCGGCGGCTACCGGTGGTGTTGGCGTGGAGATCGAGCGCGGATGCCTCTGACACGGGTCTACCTGGGCCTCGGCAGCAATGTCGAGCGCGAGCGGCACCTGACTGCCGGCCTCGATGCGCTGGCCGGTTTCCTCCAGCAGATGGAGTGCTCGCCGGTCTTCGAGAGCCAGGCGGTGGGAATCAAGAGCGGTCCCTTCCTCAACCTGGTGGTGACCGGCCTGACCGACCTGCCGCTGATCGAGCTGGATCGCCGGCTCAAGTTCATCGAGGCCGACAATGGCCGCTATGCCCCGGAGCGCAAGGGCTTGCCGCTGGATATCGATGTGCTGATGTACGGTGACCTGCACGGCAACTTCGACGGCCTGATCCTGCCTCGCGCCGAAATCCTCAAGAATGCGTTCGTGCTCTGGCCGCTGTCGTTGATTGCTCCGCAATTGGTGCATCCGGGGGCGGGCAAGAGCATGGCGCAACTGTGGAGCGAGGCACGGATCGACCAGGTGCTGGCACCTGTTCCTTTTCTCTGGCATGAGCGGCAACTGGCAATTTCCGGTAGCTGAGGCCTCATCGCTGCGGTGCGGCGGTCCGACAAGCCATACACAGGGTATGCGGCGCCTGCGATCCTGTGGGAGCTGGCTTGCCAGCGATGAGGCCCTCAAAGTCACAGCAGGTCAGCCTGCAGTACTCTCCTTGTAGCCCTTCAACGCATTCAGGCGAGCCTTTTTCAGCGCTTCGCCGAGTGCCTGCCCGGTGTAGCCCTGCTCGACCAGCGGCTGCACCGCGACCTTCCTCGCCGCCTCGGCCGCGCCGCGCAGGTAATCCGCCTGCGGATACTGGCGATCTTCCAGTCCCAGTCGCCCCCGGGCATCCATCTCGCACGCCACGATGAACTCCTCGAAGCGCTGCGGCCGCCGATACACGTCAAAGCGTTGCAGCAGTTCCAGCAGGGTCGCGGGCTTCAGCTCCAGCGCCCGGTGCCCGTGGGTGTGGTACTCGCCCACCAGCATCGCCAGTTCCTGGCAGTCCCGTGGCACCTTGAAGCGTTGGTTGATCTTGTCGATCAGCTTCAGCCCGCGGTGCTCATGAGCGATATGCCGCGGCCATTCGTGTTCCGGCGTGGTGCCCTTGCCCAGGTCGTGCAGCAGGCAGGCCCAGCGTACGGTGAGCGGTTGAGCGTGGCGGGCGGCTTGCTCCAGTACGGCCAGGGTATGGGCGCCGGTATCGATTTCCGGATGATGGGCGGCTGGCTGTGGGACACCGAACAGGCTGTCGACTTCCGGCATCAGCTCGCGCAATGCGCCGCAATCGCGCAGGACCTGGATGAATACCTGGGGATGATCTTCCATCAATGCCCGGGAAATTTCCTTCCAGCTGCGCTCCGGCGTCAACGCCTGGAGCTCGCCGGAATTGCTGAGCTGGCGCATCAGTTCGAGGGTTTCCGGTGCGACGCTGAAGCCCAGTCCTGCGAAGCGTGCGGCAAAGCGGGCTACCCGCAGGACGCGCAAGGGATCTTCGGCGAATGCGGGGGAAACATGGCGTAAAACCCGATTGTCTAGGTCTTGCTTGCCGTTATAGGGATCGGTCAGGTTGCCGTGCTCGTCTTCGGCCATGGCATTGATGGTCAGGTCGCGGCGGATCAGGTCTTCTTCGAGGGTAACCCCGGGGCTGGCGTGGAACGTGAAGCCGCCGTAACCCACGCCGCTTTTACGTTCGGTGCGGGCGAGGGCGTACTCCTCGCCACTTTGCGGGTGCAGGAACACCGGGAAATCCGAGCCCACGGGACGAAACCCCTGTTCCAGCATCTGTTCGGCCGTGGCACCGACCACCACCCAGTCATGGTCGGTGACCGGCCTGCCGAGCAGGCGATCGCGAACGGCGCCGCCGACTTTGTAGATCTGCATGAAAAACCTCCGTAGATGCCCCACAGGATAACCCGTGTGGCCTCTCGGAGGCGTTTGGCGTTACAGGTGCACCACGGCGAGATCGAGGCGACCGTGGTCGCCGTCGCCGTGTTCACCCTTTGGGGGGACGTGGTGGGTTTTCATGATTTGGTCGCCCTGCAGGGTTTCCAGATGGATATCGAACCCCACAGGCGATGCAGATGCTTGAGTACTTCTTCAGTGGAGTCGCCGAGCGGCTTGCGGTCATGTTGCTGGTGGCGAAGGGTCAGGGACCGGTCGCCGCGGCGGTCGATGCTCCAGATCTGCACGTTGGGCTCGCGGTTGCCAAGGTTGTACTGGGCGGCGAGGGTTTCACGAATGACGCGGTAGCCGCTTTCGTCATGGATGGCCGGTACCAGCAGGTCGTCGCGTTGGTCGTCGTCCATGATGCTGAACAGCTTGAGGTCGCGAATCACCTTGGGCGAGAGGTACTGCAGGATGAAGCTTTCATCCTTGAAGCTGCTCATGGCGAACTTGATCGCCGACAGCCAGTCGCTTCCGGCGATCTCCGGGAACCAGCGGCGGTCCTCCTCGGTGGGGTTCTCGCACATGCGGCGGATGTCGGTATACATGGCGAAGCCCAGGGCATAAGGGTTGATGCCGCTGTAGTAGGGACTGTCGAAGCCTGGCTGGAACACCACGCTGGTATGGGACTGAAGGAATTCCAGCATGAAGCCGTCGGTGACCAGGCCTTCGTCGTACAGATCGTTCATCAGGGTGTAATGCCAGAAGGTGGCCCAGCCTTCGTTCATGACCTGGGTCTGGCGCTGTGGATAGAAGTACTGGGCGATCTTGCGCACTATGCGCACGATCTCGCGTTGCCACGGCTCCAGTAGCGGCGCGTGCTTTTCGATGAAGTAGAGGATGTTCTCCTGCGGCTCGGCGGGAAAGCGTGCAGTGTCCTTTTCGCTGACCTTGTCCGCGCTTTTCGGAATGGTGCGCCATAGGTCGTTGATCTGTTTCTGCATGTGTTCTTCACGGTCCTTCTGCCGCCGCCGCTCCTCTTCGGCGGAGATGGGGTAGGGCCGTTTGTAACGGTCGACGCCGTAGTTCATCAGGGCGTGGCAGGAGTCCAGCAGATCCTCGACCGCATCGATGCCGTGACGCTCCTCGCACTGGGTGATGTACTGCTTGGCGAACACCAGGTAATCGATGATCGAGCTGGCATCGGTCCAGGTGCGGAACAGGTAATTGCCCTTGAAGAAGCTGTTGTGCCCGTAGCAGGCATGGGCGACCACCAGCGCCTGCATGCAGATGGTGTTTTCCTCCATCAGGTAGGCGATGCACGGATCGGAATTGATCACGATCTCGTAGGCCAGGCCCATCTGGCCTCGGCTGTAGGATTTTTCTGTGCTGAGGAAGTGCTTGCCGTAGGACCAGTGGTGGTAGCCCAGCGGCATGCCTACCGATGCATAGGCGTCCATCATCTGCTCGGCAGTGATCACTTCGATCTGGTTGGGGTAGGTATCCAGGGCGTAGCGCTCGGCCAGGCGGCTGATCTCTCGGTCATAGGCCTGGATGAGCTCGAACGTCCACTCGGACCCGGTGGAAAGCGGTTGGCGTTTCTGCTCTCTGGCGGTCATGTCACTAACCTGCGCTGGAAGAGTTCACGGAAGACCGGATAGATATCACCGGCCGACACCAGCTGCTGCTGGGCGAACGTATCAGGGAAGGCTTCGCCGATGCGTTCGTATTCGAACCACAGTGCCTGATGTTCCCGGGGGGTGATCTCGACGTAAGTGTAGTACTGGACGAACGGCATAATCTGCTTGCTGAGAATCTCCCGGCAGATCGGCGAGTCGTCGTTCCAGTTGTCGCCGTCCGAGGCCTGGGCGGCGTAGATGTTCCATTCGTTGGCGGGATAGCGCTCGGCCATGATCTCCTGCATCAGCTTCAGGGCACTGGAGACGATGGTGCCGCCGGTTTCCCGGGAGTAGAAGAATTCTTCTTCGTCAACTTCGCGGGCGCTGGTGTGGTGGCGGATGAAGACCACTTCGATACGGTCGTAGTTGCGCTTCAGGAACAGGTACAGAAGGATGAAGAAGCGCTTGGCGATGTCCTTGGTAGCCTGGGTCATGGAACCGGAGACGTCCATGAGGCAGAACATCACCGCCTTGGAACTGGGGTTGGGGTGCTTGACCAGCAGGTTGTACTTCAAGTCGAAGGTATCGAGGAACGGAATGCGGTTGATCCGGGCGATGAGGCGTTCGATCTCCGCTTCGATTTCCTGGATATCACCGAAGTTGTCCGGTTCTTCCCGTTTCAGGCGCGCAAGCTCTTCCCGGGCTTCACGCAGCCGGGCCCGACTGCTGCCGGACAGGGCGATGCGCCGCGCATGAGCCGAGCGCAGGGTGCGGATGATATTGATGCGTGACGGATTGCCCTCGTTGCTGATGCCGGCCCTCACGGTCTTGAAGGTGTCGGTACCGGTCAGGTGGCGCTTGACCAGGTTGGGCAGTTCCAAGTCCTCGAACATGAATTCGAGGAATTCCTCCTGGGTGATCTGGAAGACGAACTCGTCCATGCCTTCGCCGGAGTTGCCCGCCTTGCCACGACCACCGCCGCCTCCGCCGCCCTGCGGCCGAGGGATGTGTTCGCCAGCGGTGAACTCCTTGTTGCCCGGGTGGACGACAGTCTGCTTGCCGCCACGGCCATGGTGCAGCACCGGTTCGTCGATATCGCGGCCAGGGATGCTGATCTGCTCGCCATGCTCCATGTCGGTGATGGATCGGCGGCTCACGGCCTCCTCGACGGCTTTCTTGATGTGATCACGGTAACGCCTCAGGAAGCGCTGGCGGTTGACCGTGCTCTTGTTCTTGCCATTCAGGCGTCGGTCGATGACGTAGCTCATAGGCCCTCCGGTAGCTGGGGTACAGCTGCAAGCTTCAAGCTACTAGCTGCAAGTAAAAGCATCCGCCACGGACCCGTGCCGTGCGGTGTGCAGGAGCACACCGCGAATGGCTCAAGGCTTGTGGCTTATGGCTTGCCGCTTTTACTGGGACTTTCTGACCCGCAGGTACCATTCCGACAGCAGGCGAACCTGTTTGTCGGTGTAGCCGCGTTCCACCATGCGCGTGACGAAGTCGTTGTGTTTCTGCTGGTCCTCCTTGCTCGCCTTGGCGTTGAAGCTGATGACCGGCAGCAGGTCCTCGGTGTTGGAAAACATTTTCTTCTCGATCACCACCCGCAGCTTTTCGTAGCTCAGCCAGGTCGGGTTCTTGCCGTTGTTGTTGGCACGGGCACGCAGGACGAAGTTGACGATCTCGTTGCGGAAATCCTTCGGATTGCTGATGCCGGCCGGCTTCTCGATCTTTTCCAGCTCTTCGTTGAGGGCGATGCGGTTGAGGATTTCGCCGGTTTCCGGGTCGCGGTATTCCTGGTCCTGGATCCAGAAGTCTGCATAGAGCACGTAGCGGTCGAAGATGTTCTGACCGTACTCGCTGTACGACTCCAGGTAGGCGGTCTGGATTTCCTTGCCGATGAACTCGATGTAGCGCGGGGCCAGGTATTCCTTGAGGTAGCGCAGATAGCGTTCGCGGACCTCGGCCGGGAATTGTTCCTGCTCGATCTGCTGTTCCAGCACATAGAGCAGGTGGACCGGGTTGGCCGCCACTTCATGCGGGTCGAAGTTGAAGACCTTGGACAGGATCTTGAAGGCGAAGCGGGTCGACAGGCCGTTCATGCCCTCGTCTACACCGGCGGCGTCGCGGTATTCCTGGATCGACTTGGCCTTGGGATCGGTGTCCTTGAGGTTCTCGCCGTCATACACGCGCATCTTCGAGTAGATGTTGGAGTTTTCCGGCTCCTTGAGGCGCGAGAGCACGGTGAACTGGGCCAGCATCTTCAAGGTGTCGGGTGCGCAATGGGCCTTGGCCAGGGAGCTGTTGAACAGGAGCTTGTCGTAGATCTTGATCTCGTCGCTGACCCGCAGGCAGTACGGCACCTTGACGATGTAGATCCGGTCGATGAACGCCTCGTTGTTCTTGTTGTTGCGGAAGCTGTGCCACTCCGATTCGTTGGAGTGGGCCAGCAGGATACCGGAGTAGGGGATCGCGCCCAGGCCTTCGGTACTGTTGTAGTTGCCTTCCTGGGTGGCGGTAAGCAACGGGTGCAGGACCTTGATCGGGGCCTTGAACATCTCGACGAATTCCATCAGGCCCTGGTTGGCCCGGCACAGTGCGCCCGAGTAGCTGTAGGCGTCGGCGTCGTTCTGCGGGAATTCCTCCAGCTTGCGGATATCCACCTTGCCCACCAGGGCCGAGATGTCCTGGTTGTTCTCGTCGCCCGGCTCGGTCTTGGCCACGGCAATCTGGTTGAGGATCGAAGGGTAGAGCTTGACCACCTTGAACTGGCTGATATCACCGCCGAATTCGGCCAGGCGCTTGGTCGCCCAGGGGGACATGATGGTGTTGAGATAGCGCCGCGGGATGCCGAAGTCTTCCTCGAGAATGGCACCGTCCTCGGCGGCATTGAACAGCCCCAGGGGCGACTCGAACACCGGCGAGCCCTTGATGGCGTAGAAGGGCACCTTTTCCATCAGTTGCTTCAGTTTTTCCGCCAGGGACGATTTACCGCCGCCGACCGGGCCGAGCAGATAGAGGATCTGTTTCTTCTCTTCCAGGCCTTGGGCGGCATGGCGGAAGTACGAGACGATCTGGTCGATGCACTCTTCCATGCCATGGAAGTCGGCAAAGGCCGGATACCGGCGAATCACCTTGTTGGAGAAGATTCGCGACAGCCTGGAGTTGTTGGAGGTGTCGACCAGTTCCGGCTCGCCGATGGCCATGAGCAGGCGCTCGGCCGCGGAAGCGTAGGCGCTGCGGTCGGTCTTGCAGAGCTCCAGGTACTCCTGTAGCGAGAGCTCCTCCTGGCGGGTGGACTCGAAGCGTTGTTGGAAGTGGCTAAAAATACTCATGACGTCACCTCGCTCGATACGTGAGGCCGACGCCGGATCAGTCAGCTGATGCTGGCATGCAATCGCGATGAACGATTGCTGTATACCCCCCAGAACACCCTGAAATCGCTACCGATGACCCGCACGCCGGTGTACCGGCTCTCCCCTTTTTTGGATGGCCTGGGCTTAAGGATAGTTGGTTCTCGGGGAGGTCAAGGGCGGATGGCGGATAAGTTCGCCATGACCGTTCGTCCGGTCAGGCGCGAGCCCGCACAGGACGCGGGCTGCGGGGGCGGAAAAAAATTATTCCGGGTTTCCCTGGCTGGTTTCCGACGGAAAGGTGCCGCGCCACAGTTCAAAGCCGCCATCGAGGCTGTAGACATCGGAAAAGCCCTGGCTGGCCAGGTAAGCCGCTGCGCTTTGGCTGGAGTTGCCGTGGTAGCAGACCACCACGGTCGGTGCGTCGAGGTCGGCGCCGCGGATGAAGTCGGCCACCGAGTGGTTGTCCAGGTGACGGGAGCCGGTGATGTGGCCGTTCGCATAGGTTTGCGGGTCGCGAATATCGACCACGACCGCACCTTGCTCGCGCAGTGCCTGGGCCTGTTCGGGAGGGATGCGTTTGAATTCGCTCATTGGGCGGTTTCCTTCAACGGTGACGGGCCATTCTAGCTGTTTGCCGGCGGTGGGGAAGGGCGGGTGGCAAGGACCTTTTCCTTTTGCTCGCATTCGCAACGGTGCATTTCCCCGCTGTCGACGTTCATCAGGGTCATGGCTCCTCCCCAGACGCAGCCGGTATCGAGGGCATACACGCCGGGAGCATCACAGCGTCCTTCGAGGGCCGCCCAGTGTCCGAAGATGATCTTCACGTGCCGCGAACGCCGCTCCTTGTGCGCGAACCATGGCTTGTAGCCAGGCGGCGCGGTGTCGGCGCCTTCCTTGCCCTTGAGGTCGAGCTTGCCCTCGGCGGTGCAGAAGCGCATGCGCGTGAAGTAGTTGGTGATTACCCGCAGGCGCGTGACACCGGTAAGGTCCTTGTTCCACTTGGCCGGGTCGTTGCCGTACATGCCATCGAGGTATTGCTTGATGCGCAGGTCGTCGCGCAGCACCTCCTCGACTTCCGCAGCCAGCCCTAGTGCTTTGCCCAGGGTCCATTGTGGCGGAATACCGGCATGCACCAGCACTGTGCCCCGCGGCTCGTCGAAGTGCAGCAGCTTTTGCCGGCGCAGCCAGTCAAGCAGTTGCGGCGCGTCCGGTGCCTCGATGATCTCGCGCAGCGTGTCGCTTTTCTTCAGGCGTTCGATGTTGTGCCAGACCGCTAGCAGGTGCAGGTCATGATTGCCCAGCACGCAAACCAGCGAGTCGCGCATGGCGTAAAGAAAGCGCAGGGTTTCCAGGGACTGCGGGCCACGGTTGACCAGGTCGCCCACCAGCCACAGGCGGTCGACGGCCGGATTGAAGTTGACCCCTTCCAACAGGCACTTGAGCGGTTCAAGGCAACCCTGGAGGTCACCGACGGCATAGGTGGCCATCAGTGCAGGGCTCCGGGTACGGCCAGACGGAACGGCGCAATGGTGGCTTCGAAGCGTTTGCCGTCGCGCGCGAACATCTGGTAACTGCCCTGCATGAAGCCGACCTTGCCGGAAATGACGGTGCCGCTGCTATAGGTATGGCTTTGACCCGGGGCGATCAGCGGTTGTTCACCGACGACACCATCACCGCGCACCTCTTCTTCCTGGCCGTCACTGTGGGTGATCAGCCAGCGGCGGGACATCAACTTGGCGGCCACGCTGCCGTTGTTGGTCACGGTGATGGTGTAGGCAAAGGCATAACGGTCTTGTTCCGGTTGCGACTGCTCGGGGAGGAAACGGGTGACGACGCTGACGTCGACCTGGTACAGGGGATCGGACATGCGGAAGAGCCTTCAAGACGAACGAATGCGGCCATGGAAGGTCAGTCTAGGCCATGGGTGGGGCCCCCGGCCAGCCTTGTGGCCAGGCTGGCCGGGGTTCGCATCACCTGTTGGCTGACTGTTCAGCCAGCTTGTCCGCGAGGCGGACGAAGGCAGCCAGGTCGAGCTGCTCGGGCCGCAGGCTGCCATCGACGCCGGCGGCTTCGATGGCCTGGCTGTCGAGCAGGGCCTTAAGGGTGTTGCGCAGGGTCTTGCGACGCTGGTTGAACGCTTCGCGGACGATGCGCTCGAGCAGGCGATGGTCCTTGGCCGGGAACGGCAAGGTCTCATGGGGGACCAGGCGCACGATGGCGGAATCCACCTTCGGCGGCGGATTGAAGGCTCCGGGGCCGACATTGAACAGGTGCTCCACGCGGCAGTGGTACTGCACCATGATCGACAGGCGTCCCCAGTCACCGCCACCAGGACCCGCCGCCAGACGCTCGACCACTTCCTTCTGCAGCATGAAGTGCATGTCGCGGATCAGCTCGGCGTTATCCAGCAGGTGGAAAATCAGCGGCGTGGAGATGTTGTAGGGCAGGTTGCCCACTACCCGCAGCGAACGCGGCGCGGCACCCAGGGTGGTGAAGTCGAACTTCAGCGCATCGCCCTGGTGCAGGCGGAAGTTGTCGCGGCTGGCGAACTGCTGGTTGAGGATCGGGACGAGGTCCTTGTCCAGCTCGACCACGTCCAGTTGCGCGCCGCTGCCCAGTACGCCTTCGGTGAGGGCGCCCTGGCCCGGGCCGATCTCGAGGATGTGCTCGCCGGCCTTGGCATTGATGGCGCGCAGGATGCGGTCGATCACGCCTGCGTCGTGCAGGAAATTCTGGCCGAAGCGCTTGCGCGCCCGGTGTTGGTATTGCTCGGTCATAGTCGGGTCTCGGCCATCTGGTAGGCGGTTTCCAGGGCGACCTGAAGGCTGCCGGTGTCGACCTTGCCGGTGCCGGCCAGGTCCAGGGCAGTGCCGTGATCCACGGAGGTGCGGATGATCGGCAAACCGAGGGTGACATTGAGCGCCGCGCCAAAGCCCTTGAACTTGAGCACGGGCAGGCCCTGGTCGTGGTACATCGCCAGCACTGCGTCGCAGTGCGCCAGATATTTGGGGGTAAACAATGTGTCGGCGGGCAGCGGACCGCGCAGGTCCATGCCTTCGAGGCGCAGGCGCTCCAGCGTCGGCTCGATGATGTCGATTTCCTCGCGTCCCAGATGCCCACCCTCACCGGCGTGCGGGTTAAGGCCGCAGACCAGGATCCTTGGCTGGGCGATACCGAATTTCTGCTGCAGGTCGGCATGCAGGATCCGCATGACCCGTTCCAGGCGCTCGACGGTGATGGCGTCGGCCACGTCGCGCAGGGGCAGGTGGGTGGTGACCAGGGCCACACGCAAACCGCGGGTGGCGAGCATCATCACCACCTGGGCGGTATGGGTCAGTTCGGCGAGAAATTCGGTGTGCCCGGAAAACGGGATTCCGCTCTCGTTGATCACGCCCTTGTGCACCGGTGCGGTGATCATGCCGGCGAAGTGCCTGTCCAGGCAGCCTTGACCGGCGCGGGTCAGGGTTTCCAGGACGAAGGCGGCATTGGCCTTGTCCAGCTTGCCGGCCACTGCCGGCCTGGCCAGCGGTGTATCCCAGACGTACAAGCTGCCGGCCTTGGCCGGCGCATCGGGGAAGGCATCGGGACTGACCGGCAGCAGGTCGACGGCCACGCCCAGTTGCGTGGCCCGCTCGGCGAGCAGGTCACGGCTGGTGATGGCGATCAGGGGATGTGGCTGGGCTTGCGAGGCGAGCAGCAGGCACAGGTCGGGACCTATGCCTGCGGGTTCGCCGGGGGTGAGGGCGAAGCGCTGCGGTTTCACTGGGCTGCCTGTTCGGCGCCAGGAAGCTTGATTTCAACGTAGGCTTCGTCGCGGATCTGACGCAGCCAGCTTTGCAGCTCTTCGTCGTACTTGCGATTGCGCAGTACGGTCATTGCCTGTTGCTCGCGGGCCTGGGCGGTGCTGTCGGTGGCGCGACGGCCAAGGACTTCCAGGACGTGCCAGCCGTATTGGGTCTGGAATGGCTTGGACACCTGGCCCTGCGGCGAGCTGGCCATGACTTCGCGGAATTCCGGAACCAGGTTGTTCGGGTCGACCCAGTTGAGGTCGCCGCCGTTGAGTGCCGAACCCGGGTCTTCCGAGAAGCTCTTCGCCAGTTCGGCGAAGTCTTCGCCTGCCTGGATGCGGTCGTACAGGCGCTGCGCGAGGATCTTGGTCTCGGCTTCGCTGCGGATCTCGCTTGGCTTGATCAGGATATGGCGAACATGCACTTCGTCACGCAGTTGGGTCTGGCCACCGCGTTTCTCTTGCAACTTGAGGATGATGAAACCGCCCGGGGTGCGAACCGGCTCGGTGACGTCGCCCACGGCCATGGTGCTGAGCATGCGATCGAACGGAGGTGGCAGCTGGGCTGCCTTGCGCCAGCCCATCTCGCCGCCTTCCAGCGCAGTTTCGCTGGCGGAACGGGCGATGGCCAACTGGGCGAAATCGGCGCCTTGCTTGAGCTGCTGGTAGATCTCGCCAGCCTGGCGGGCTGCCGCCTGAATAGCGGTGGAGCTGGCGCTTTCCGGGGTCGGGATCAGGATGTTGGCGAGGCGGTATTCTTCCGACAGCTGCATCTTGCCCAGGTCAGAGGCGAGGAAGTTCTTCACTTCCTGTTCGGAGACCTGGATGCGCTCGGCGACACGACGCTGGCGCACGCGGCTGATGATCATCTCGCGACGGACCTGCTCGCGAGCGTCGTTGAACGACAGGCCATCATGGGCCAGGGCAGCGCGGAACTGCTCCAGGCTCATGTTGTTGCGCTGGGCGATGGTGCCGATGGCCTGGTTCAGTTCTTCGTCGGTGATGCGGATGCCGGAGCGTTCGCCGATCTGCAGTTGCAGGTTCTCGACGATCAGGCGCTCCAATACCTGCTGATCCAGCACGCTGGCGGGCGGAACGGCGCCGCCACGCTTGGCGATGGTCTGCTGCACCTCGTGGACGCGCTGGTCCAGCTGGCTTTGCATGACCACGTCGTTGTCGACGATGGCGACGATCTTGTCCAGGGTCTGCACCGCCGCATGGGCGGTGCTGCTCAACATCAGAGCGCCCAGCATCAGCGGGCGCAGACAATCAATAAGCTTGGTCTTCACGTGCACGGTAACCTTGAATGCCTTTATCGAGGAAGCTCTCGACCTTATTGCCCACCACGCCACCGAGGCCTTTCAGCACGATCTGCAGGAAGACGCCGTGGTCGCCTTTTTCATTTTCCGGAGCAGCCTGGCTGTATTCGTCGTAATCAACCCAATAGCGGTTGACTAGGCGCAGCTTCCAGCAGCAGTTGTCATATTCGAAACCGCCCATCGCTTCGAGGGTACGGTTGCGGTTGTAGTCGTGCTGCCAGCGGGCAATAGCGGTCCATTGTGGGACGATCGGCCACATGATCGAGAAGTCATGTTGCTGAATCTTGTAATAGTCCTTCACATAGCCCGGCTGGCCCGGCGTGCCATAGTCGCCACCACCTACGGACCACTTGCCGGTGACATTGTCGTAACGAACCATATCGTTACGATACCGATAACCGAGGTTGACGATCTTGTTGACGTTGTCCTCAGGCTGGAAGTGGAACATCGCGCTGCCCGACCGGGTGCTGCGGCTGTCTGGGTCCCAGTTGAAGTCGGAATTGAAGCGCCAGTCGCGGTTGAAGCGGTACTCGTACTCCAGCGCGTAAGGCGAAACATCGGCCTGAGCGTCGTCGCGCTCTTTCCAGTCGATGCCTGGCAACTGAACCTTGCGGTCCTTGAAGTAAAGGGCCTGACCGATGCTGAAGCGCTGGCGTTCGAAGCCGTTTTCCTCGATCCAACGGTTGGTCACGCCCAGCGAAAGCTTGTTCTCATCGCCGATGCGGTCGCCGCCGACGAAGCGGTTATCGCGGAACAGTGAGGCATAGTTGAACGAGGTCTCGGCTGAGTCGAAGATCGGGATGTCCGCCTGATCCTTGTACGGTACATAGAGGTAGTACAAGCGTGGTTCGAGGGTCTGGCGGTAGTTCTTGCCGAACCACTGGGTATCGCGATCAAAGTACAGGCCGCTGTCGATGCTTAGAACAGGGATGTTGCGGTTCTGGCTACTGTTGTAGTCGCCGTTGACCCTTAACTGCTCGGCGGTGTAGCTGGCGATGTCGCTTTTGCCCTTGCCGTCCAGATCAAGATCGTACTGGGTGGTAACGTACTTGAGTGATGGGGTAAGGAAGCCGTAAGTGTTGGATAGCGGCAGGCTAATCTTCGGGGCAGCGTTTAAGCGGGTACCGTTTGCCCGGGCAATCCCGAGAACGTTGTCGTCAAGGCGTCGTCCGCCAGTGGCTGGGTCCGGCACGCCGTCCTTGTCCAGCACTACACCGTTTTGCAGATCCCGCTCGAACCGGACCGCGTCGGCTTCATAGCTGAACTCGAGGCCGCCCGGATGGAAAGGGAGCATGCCAGTAATCATCAGTTGTGGCAGCCTGTCATACGGCGTGATGTTGGAAATCGAAGCCATTTCATAGGCGTGGACGGCCAACTGCGCGGTATAGCTGTCGCCCCGGTAGGTCGCAGCTGCGCGCTGATTGAGATAATCGCGGTTTTCGACGCCGATCTGGTCGGTTTCGAGGTCCTGGAAATAGAACGGATCACTGATGTCGGTGTAGTCGACTTCAGTCATCAGGCGCGAATCAAGGCCGCCTTTGTGCTGCCAGTTGACCATCCAGCGCTGGTCCTTGTAGTCGGTTTGCTTCTTGCGATCATCGTCCTCGTCGTTCAACCAGGCACCACCGAACTGCCCCTCGCTGCTCGGCGTCAGGTAACGGAACTCACCCTCCATCAACAGGCCGCGCTTGGCCATGTAGCGTGGATAGAGCGTGGCGTCGTAGTTCGGCGCAAGGTTGAAGTAGTACGGCGTGACCAGCATGAAGCCGGTGTCGCTGCTGGTGCTGAACGACGGCGGCAGGAAGCCGGACTGGCGACGGTCGTCGATCGGGAAGTAGATATAGGGTGTGTAGAGCACCGGAATATCCTTGACCCGCAGGGTGACGTTGGTCGCGGTACCGAAACCGGTGGCCGGGTTCAGGGTGATGTTGTTGCCCTTGAGCTGCCAGGCGTTGCTGTTCGGCTCACAGGTGGTGTAGGTGCCATCCTTCAGGCGGATGATGGCGTTCTCGGAACGCTTGGCGTACAGCGCGTTACCGCGGATGTGCGACTTGTGCATCACGTATTCGGCGTTGTCGACCTGGGCTTCGCCGGTGTCCAGCTGGATCTCGGCGCGATCGCCGACTACCAGCGAGCCGTTGTCGCGGATCTTCACGTTGCCGACCAGTTCACCGCGGTTCTCGGCCTGGTACAGGTTGGCCTCGTCAGCCTCGGCCTGCATGCTGCCCTGGCGCATGACCACGTCACCGGCGAGGGTGGCGATCTGCTGTTCCTGCTGGTAGCGGGACACCTTGGCACCGAGGAAGGTCGGCGACTCATCCTTCGGCGTGCTGTCGTTCATGCCCGGGCGAACCGGCTCGATGTAGGCGCCGGAGCAATACGGGCCGGTCTCGGCGAGCTGGGCCGGGGTCAGCTTCTCGCGAGGCACCCAGTCCAGGTGGCTGTAGTCGGCGCTGCGGGATTTCAGACCGCGGCCCTTGGATTCGGTGACCAGGACGGGTTTCGGACCACGGTCCTCGACGGCCGTGCCATCGCTGGACTGTTCCGGCGTGGCATTGGCCGAACTGACCGCGGCACCGTCATGGATCGGGCGAGGCGGCAACTGGGTGGCGCTGGTCTTGGGCTTGCAGTCCCATCCGCCGGAAGCGGAAACCTGGCAGTCGAACTGCTCGGCAGCGACTACATAGGAGGTCGCCAGAGGTTGCAATGCCAGCAGACCGCCGGTGACCAGCAACGGGAATTTTTTACGAAACGCGGGGGATTTCAATGCCATCTTATTAGTCCGGGCTTCCTGCGTGCCATCTGCCCGCGTGTGGGGCCGCACGCCTCTCGATGGTCTGAAAAAGATGCTGGATGATAAAGCATGCCCCGCTTGACGGCTAGGCTCTGTAAGAAATGCATCCTGCTTGCATCAGGTGCATCGAAAACGGCTCGGAATGCGCATTTACAACCAGTAAACTCCGCTTCCTTGTCCGTTTTCGCCTCGCCTGGCCTGCGCATGATTACCCTCGATACAGCGCCCAGGGCCTTCGGAGACCCTTGCAATGCCCGATCACGATGTACGCCTGCAACACCTGACCGTCTGGCTCGATGAGCAACTGGCGAATCTGTTTCGAACCCAAGGGTGGGGCCAGGTTCCCGCAGGCAGCCTGACCGCCGCAAGCAGCGATGCCAGCTTCCGCCGTTATTTCCGCTGGCAGGCCGACGGCCGCAGTTTCATCATCATGGACGCGCCACCACCCCAGGAAAATTGCCGCCCCTTCGTAGAGATCGCCCGCTTGCTGGCGACTGCCGGCGTCAATGTGCCGGTGATCCATGCGCAGGACCTCGAGCGCGGCTTCTTGCTGCTGAGCGACCTGGGCAACCAGACCTACCTGGACGTGATCGACGCCGGCAACGCCGACGCCCTGTTCGACGATGCCATCGACGCGCTGCTGGCCTTCCAGCGCCTGCCCATGGACGCGCCTCTGCCAAGTTATGACCTGGCTCTGCTGCGCCGCGAGGTCGAGCTGTTTCCCGAGTGGTATGTCGGTCACGAGTTGGGCAAGACCTTCGACCAGCACCAGCTTGCCCTGTGGCAGCAGGCCAGCAGCCTGCTGATCGACAGCGCCCTGGCCCAGCCCAAGGTACTGGTGCACCGCGACTATATGCCACGCAACCTGATGCGCAGCGTGCCCAACCCGGGTGTGCTGGATTTCCAGGATGCGGTCTACGGCCCGGTCACCTATGACATCACCTGCCTGTTCAAGGATGCCTTCCTCAGCTGGCCGCAACCGCAGGTCGCCGCCTGGCTGAGGGATTACTGGGAGCGGGCGCGGGCTGAGGGCATTCCGGTGCAATCCGACTTCGAGGACTTTCACCGCGCCAGCGACCTGATGGGCGTGCAGCGTCACCTCAAGGTGATTGGCATCTTCGCCCGTATCTGCCACCGCGACGGCAAACCGCGCTACCTGGCCGACGTCCCGCGGTTCTTCTCCTACATAGAAGAAGTGATTTCCCGTCGGCCGGAGCTGAGCGGGCTGGGTGAACTGATCGACAGTCTCGGAGTGCGTTCATGAAGGCGATGATCCTTGCCGCTGGCAAGGGCGAGCGGATGCGCCCGCTGACCCTGCATACGCCCAAGCCGCTGGTGCCGGTCGCCGGGGTGCCGTTGATCGAATACCACCTCAAGGCGCTGGCCGCGGCGGGCTTCAAGGAGATCGTGATCAACCACGCCTGGCTCGGTCAGCAGATCGAGGATCACCTCGGCGATGGCTCGCGGTTTGGCCTGGATATTCTTTTCTCCGCCGAGGGTGAGCCGCTGGAGACCGGCGGTGGCATCTTCAAGGCGCTGCCGTTGCTGGGGGACGAGCCGTTCCTGCTGGTCAACGGCGATATCTGGACCGACTACGATTTCGCACGCCTGCGCCAGCCGCTGCAAGGCCTGGCTCATCTGGTGCTGGTGGATAACCCCGGCCATCATGGCGCCGGTGACTTCCGTCTGGTCGCCGGGCAGGTCGAGGACGGCGCCGGAGCCGACGAAACCCTGACCTTCAGCGGTATCTCGGTGCTCGACCCGGCGCTGTTCGCCGGTTGCGAGGCCGGCGCGTTCAAGCTGGCGCCGTTGCTGCGTGCAGCCATGGCCGACGGCAAGGTCAGTGGCGAGCACTTCCGCGGCCACTGGGTGGATGTCGGTACCCTTGAGCGACTTGCCGAAGTCGAGCGCCTGCTCGCCGAGCGTCGTTGATATGTTGTGGCCGAGCACAGTGATCGGAGCCGGAGCCGGCTTCGTCGTTGCCAGCATTCCTGGCGCGCTGTTGGGAGCCCTGCTCGGGCAGGCGATGGACCGCCGTTTGCAGTTGCACAGTTGGGCGCACCTGCGGGAAAAACTTGGCGGTCGTCCGGTGCTTCGCGACGACGAGGTGCTGTTCGTGCTGCTGGGGCGGTTGGCCAAGAGTGACGGGCGGGTGGTCGAAGCGCATATCCAGCAGGCGCGCCAGGAAATGCAGCGCCTGGAAATGAACGACGATGCCCGCAGGAAAGCCATCGCGGCATTCAACCTCGGCAAGGCCGGACGGGAGAGGGTCGAGGGCTACCTGCAGCGGTTGAAGCAACAGCCCCATGCCGCAGAAGGGGTGTTGCGTGCCTGTTGTCGCATGGCCTGGGCCGATGGCCGCGCCGGGCGTGACGAGAGGGAGTTGCTGCTGCACTGGGGCCGGCAACTGGGCTGGTCAGCGGCCAAGGTGCAGGCCCTGGCGGGCGACTATGAGCCGCGCAAGGCGGTGCTGGAAGGGCCCGGCAGCTACGCCGAGGCGTTGCGACTGCTGGGCGTCGGCCCGGACACCGCGCACAGCGAGATCAAGCAGGCCTATCGTCGCCTGGTCAGTCGCCATCATCCCGACAAACTGCAAGGCAGCGGGGCCAGTCCGGCCAAGGTACGCGAGGCGACCGAACGTACCCGCGAGCTGCACCAGGCCTACGCGATCATTCGCAAACGCCTCGAGTTCTAGTCCACGTTGCTCGGGTTCAGCCAGCCACGAATCCGCCGGAACAACTGCTCTTGCTCGGCAGAGCGGTTGCCGGGCATCGCGGTCAGGGCGACCTGCTTGTAGGTGCTGTCCTTCAGGCGCTTGCTGGCTTGCAGCCGCTGCTGTGCTGCCTGACGGGCCGATCCCTGATCGTTGTAGTAGAGGTCTGCGGTTGGCACTTTCAGCGACGGCGTCAGGCTTTCCAGGCTGTGTTCGGCCTTGATCGGCGCCTGCGCCGATACCATTACCAGCTTCTGCACTTGCGCCGGCTGGCGTTCGCTCAGGTAGCGCGCGGCCCAGTAGGCGCCGGTGCCGTTGCCAAGGATCACCACGCTGCGCGCGTTCTGCTGCTGGGCATAGGCCACGGCGGCATCGAGGCGGGCGAAGATGCGTTCGGCGTCAGTGTTGTCGCTGCTGGCGTCGGCGGGTGGGCTATCGCTGGTTTCCGCGTCGGTCTCCGGCGCCGTGGCCTGAGCGATGTTGGCGTTGGCGTCGGCCGGTGTGTCCTTGGCCGGAGCGGCCTTGCTGGTGTCTTCTGCCTGGGGCGCCGGGGCCGGGCTTTCAGTGCGGGCCACCGGGCTGTCGGTCAGCAGGTCGGGCAGGGCCAGGCTGAGGGTGCCCCAGCCCGCATCCGGGAACTTGCGCCGCAACGGACCGACGGTCTTCGGCCAGTCGGCGGTTTCGCCGGCGCCGGCAAGGAGTACCAGCACGCCGTGGGGCGCCGGATCATTCGCCGGTTTCCACAGGGCGAGGAAGCTGTCGCTGCCTGCCAGCAGGGTTTGTTGCTGTTCCTTGGGCACCTGGCGCTCCAGGGCGAGGGCGTCCTCTTGATTGCGCTCGATAAGGGCCGGGCGTTGCACCGTGGCATCCGCGCTGCTTTCTGGCGTTTTGCCATCCTCGGCATGGGCGCTGCAAGGTAGTATCAAGGTCAGGCATAACGCAGGAAGCGTTGCGCGATAAAGTGAGAACATTGATCGATCCAGGCCAGATTGAGACCGGCAGCCTAATGGTATTTGTCCGGGACGGCCATGCTCGGCAGGCGTCCTTCTATATGACGAGATTCAAGATGATTGGTTTGCGCCGTCTGTGGGTTATCGGCTGTTTTTTCCTGCCCTTGATCGTTTGGGCTGCTCCTGCGACCTCCTTGGTGCAGCTCGACCCGGCCCAGCGGGAATGGCTGGAGCAGCATCGCAGCCTGCGCGTGGGGATGATCCTGCAGGCGCCCTTCGCCCAGTTCGACCGGCGCCTGCAACAGTTGTCCGGGGTCAATGTCGAGGTCATGAACCTGCTGGCGCGCAACCTTGGCCTGGACCTGACGTGGCGCAACTTCGCCGACCAGGCCGAACTTGAGCATGCCCTGGCCCGGGGCGAGATCGATCTGGCCCCGGGCCTGACCCAGACGCCTGCCGGCCTGCGCCTGTGGCTGTTCAGCGATCCTTATATGCGCGTGCCGCAGTTGATCGTCGGCCAGCGCAACGGCGCGGTGGCGGTGGATGTGGAGAACATCGGCGAGATCGAGCGGGTTGCCGTGCGCATGCCCAGTGCGGTGGCTGACCATCTGCGCGCCACCTACACCAATCTCAACCTCCAGGGGGTGCCCGGCGAACGCCAGGCCCTGCAACTGGTGGTCAGCGAGCAGGCCCGTTATGCGGTAGTGGATGAAGCGCAACTGAGCCGGCTGTCCCGCGAGAGCGAGTTCAGCGAACTGGCGGTGGTGGGCGATATCGGTTTCCCGCAACTGCTGCGGGTCGCCTCACGGCGGGACTGGCCGTTGCTCGCGGATGTGCTTGAACGTGGTCTGCAGGCAATTCCCGCGAGGGACCTGGAAGAGCTGCACAGCCGCTGGCTGCAACCCCGGTATCCGCGCCTCAGCGAGTCCCCCGGTTTCTGGCAGAACCTTGCGCTGCTGTTCGCTGCGCTGTTCTTCAGCAGCGTGGCGATCATCGTCTGGCAGCGCCGCCAGCAGAGTTTCCTGGAACACAACCTGCTGGCAGCGCGGGAGGACCTCGCCGAGCGCCTGGGGCGTGAAGAGGCGCTGCGCCTTAGCCAGTTCTCCCTGGACCAGAGCACCGTCGGCATTCTCTGGGTGCACTGGGACAGCCATGTGCGCTATGCCAACCGCGCTGCCGAGGTCATGCTTGGCTACGAGCCGGGCAAGGTAGTGGAGCGACCGCTGATCGACTTCGAACCGCAACTGCACATGGACCGCTGGCTCGACCTGTGGAAGCGCGCGCGGGCCAGCGACGAGTCGGCGCAGCGCTTCGAAACCCAATGGCTGCGGGCCGATGGCTCGTTCCTGCCGGTGGACGTGTCCTTGAGCTTCCTGCGTTTTCGTGATGCCGAATACCTTGTGGTGTACCTGACGGACGTCAGCGAGCGCCGGCGCGCCCTGGCTGCCCAGCGCGAGAGCGAGGCGCGGCTCAAGGGGATCGCCGCCAACGTGCCCGGGTTGGTGTTCCGCCTGGAGCGCGACCCGGGGATCGACGAGCTGGAGTTTCCCTACATCAGCGAAGGCAGTGAAACCCTGGTCGGCTACGCCCCGGCGGAGATCCAGGATCCGAAGATGGGCCTGCGCAACCTGGTGCATGCCGATGACCGTGCGGACTATCACCGGGTTCAGGATCAGGCCCTGGCTACTGACAGCGACTGGTCCTGGCAGGGCCGCATACTCACCCGTCAAGGTGAGCAGCGTTGGGCCGATATCAAGGCCAGTGCCCGAACCCTGAGCAATGGCCGGGTGGTCTGGGACGGCATCGTCTGGGATATCACCCAGAGCAAGCAGGTCGAGCTGGAGCTGGAGAGCTCTCGCGAGCATCTGCGCGAGCTGGCCGCGCACCTGGAAAGTGTGCGTGAGGAGGAAAAGGCGCGGATCGCCCGGGAAGTGCATGACGAGCTGGGCCAGATGTTGACCGTGCTGAAGCTGGAAACGTCCATGTGCGAACTGGCCTACGCCGACCTTGATCCGGGTCTTACGGAGCGTTTGGGCAGCATGAAGCGCTTGATCGCCCAGCTTTTCCAGTTGGTTCGCGATGTGGCGACGGCGTTGCGCCCGCCGATCCTGGATGCCGGCATCGCCTCGGCCATCGAATGGCAGGCCCGGCGCTTCGAGGCGCGGACGCAGATTCCCTGCCTGGTCCAGGTGCCGGAAAACCTGCCCCCCTTGAGCGATGCCAAGGCTACCGGGCTGTTCCGGGTGCTGCAGGAGGTGCTGACCAATGTCATGCGCCATGCCCGGGCGCATACCGTGGAGATCAGCCTGACCCGGGAAGGACCTATGCTGTGTCTTAGTGTTAGCGACGATGGTGTGGGATTCATGACGGATGAGAGTCGGCCAAGCTCCTTCGGGCTGGTCGGCATGCGGGAAAGGGTGCTGATGCTAGGTGGCGAGATGCATCTGCACAGTGAACCTGGCGAGGGCACCAGCCTGAGCGTGCGTATTCCTTTGGATGAAACAGGAGCGGGGCAGTGATTCGAGTATTGGTGGCCGAAGACCACACCATCGTGCGCGAGGGCATCAAGCAGTTGATCGGCCTGGCCAAAGACATGCAGGTGGTGGGCGAGGCGGGCAATGGCGAACAGTTGCTGGACGCGCTGCGGCATACCCCGTGCGAAGTGGTCCTGCTGGACATTTCGATGCCGGGAGTCAACGGCCTGGAGGCGATTCCGCGGATCCGTGCCCTGAATGCACCACCAGCGATCCTGGTGCTGTCCATGCACGACGAAGCGCAGATGGCCGCCCGGGCGTTGAAGGTGGGCGCTGCGGGCTATGCCACCAAGGACAGTGATCCGGCCCTGTTGCTGACCGCGATCCGGCGGGTGGCCGGAGGCGGGCGCTATATCGATCCGGACCTGGCCGACCGCATGGTCTTCGAAGTCGGCCTGACCGATACCCGGCCGCTGCACTCGCTGCTGTCGGAGCGCGAGTTCTCGGTGTTCGAGCGCCTGGCCCAGGGGGCCAATGTCAACGATATCGCCCAGCAACTGGCGCTGAGCAACAAGACCATCAGCACGCACAAGGCGCGCCTGATGCAGAAGCTGAATGTCACCTCGCTGGCGGAGTTGGTGAAGTACGCGATGGAGCACAAGCTGCTCTGAGTGTTCTGAAAGCGACGTCTGAAAGAGTGATGTCGTTTGTGCGGGCCTCATCGCTGGCAAGCCAGCTCCCACAGGGTTCGGCAGCGCCGTGGATACTGTGGGAGCTCAAGACATACCTAAACCCGCCATCGTTGTAGGGCGATCCCTACAAGCACCCTTCCACCCGGCTGATATCAATCTCTCAGCACCCCCGATTTGCGCCGCCCGGGCCTTTCCTTACGCTTGGATCACAGCAGTCATCCAACAAAAAGGTGCAGGTATGAGTGAGGTCAGTTCGAACGCTGCGTCCGGCGAGATCCTGGTCAGCTTCCGTGGTGTGCAGAAGAGCTATGACGGCGAATCGCTGATCGTCAAGGACCTCAACCTGGACATCCGCAAGGGCGAGTTTCTTACCCTGCTTGGCCCCTCCGGCTCGGGCAAGACCACCAGCCTGATGATGCTGGCCGGCTTCGAGACGCCGACTGCCGGCGAGATCAAGCTGGCCGGTCGCTCGATCAACAACGTGCCGCCGCACAAGCGCGACATCGGCATGGTGTTCCAGAACTACGCGCTGTTCCCGCACATGACCGTGGCCGAGAACCTGGCCTTCCCCTTAGCGTGCGCAACCTGAGCAAGACCGACATCAGCGAGCGGGTCAAGCGCGTACTGAACATGGTCCAGCTCGATGCCTTCGCCCAGCGCTACCCCGGCCAGCTGTCCGGTGGCCAGCAACAGCGCGTGGCCCTGGCCCGGGCGCTGGTGTTCGAACCGCAGCTGGTACTGATGGACGAACCCCTCGGCGCCCTCGACAAGCAGCTGCGCGAACACATGCAGATGGAGATCAAGCACCTGCACCAGCGCCTGGGCGTGACCGTGGTCTACGTGACCCACGACCAGGGCGAGGCGCTGACCATGTCCGACCGCGTGGCGGTGTTCCATCAGGGCGAGATCCAGCAGATCGCCGATCCGCGCACCCTCTACGAAGAGCCGAAGAACACCTTCGTCGCCAACTTCATCGGCGAGAACAACCGCATCAACGGCCGCCTGCTCAGCAGCGACGGCGAGCGCTGCCTGGTGGCCCTGGCCCGTGGCGAGAAGGTCGAGGCACTGGCGGTCAACGTCGGCCAGCCAGGCGAGCCGGTGACCTTGTCGGTGCGTCCGGAGCGGGTGCGCCTGAACGGCCACAGCGAAAGCTGCGTGAACCGCTTCTCCGGCCGCGTGGCCGAGTTCATCTATCTGGGCGACCACGTGCGGGTTCGTCTGGAGGTCTGCGGCAAGGCCGACTTCTTCGTGAAGCAGCCGATCGCCGAACTCGACCCGGCCCTGGCCGTGGGCGACGTGGTACCGCTGGGCTGGGAGGTCGAGCATGCACGTGCCCTCGATCCTATCCTGGAAGCCCACTGAGGTTTGCTAACCAACACCCTGCACTGTGGAGAGAACAAGAATGCTCAAACACTTGAAGTTGACCGCCCTGGCATTGGGTCTGTGCACTGCGACCCACGCAATGGCGGCAAGCGATCTGACCGTGATTTCCTTCGGCGGCGCCAACAAGGCGGCGCAGGTCAAGGCGTTCTACGAGCCTTGGGAAAAGGCCGGCAAGGGCAAGATCGTCGCGGGCGAGTACAACGGGGAAATGGCCAAGGTCAAGGCCATGGTCGACACCAAGAGCGTGTCCTGGAACCTGGTAGAGGTCGAGTCGCCGGAGCTGGCTCGCGGCTGTGACGAGGGCATGTTCGAGGAGCTGGATCCTGCATTGTTCGGCAACGAGTCCGACTACGTGCCAGGCGCTATTCAGCCATGCGGCGTCGGTTTCTTCGTATGGTCCACGGTCATGGCCTACAACGCCGACAAGCTGAAGACCGCACCGACCAGCTGGAAGGATTTCTGGGACACCAAGAACTTCCCTGGCAAGCGTGGCCTGCGCAAGGGCGCCAAGTACACCTTGGAATTCGCCCTGATGGCCGACGGCGTTGCGCCGAAGGACGTCTACAAGGTGCTCGCCACCAAGGACGGCCAGGATCGCGCCTTCAAGAAGCTCGACGAGCTGAAGCCGAACATCCAGTGGTGGGAAGCCGGCGCCCAGCCGCCGCAGTACCTCGCTTCCGGCGACGTGGTCATGAGCTCGGCCTACAACGGCCGGATTGCTGCGGTGCAGAAGGAGAGCAACCTGAAGGTGGTGTGGAACGGCGGTATCTACGACTTCGACGCTTGGGCCATTCCGAAGGGCGCCAAGAACGCCGAGGAAGCGAAGAAGTTCATCGCCTACTCGGTACAGCCTGAGCAGCAGAAGATCTACTCGGAAAACATTGCCTACGGTCCGGCCAACTCCAAGGCGGTCGCACTGCTGTCCGACGAGATCAAGAAAGACATGCCGACCACCCCGGAAAACATCGCCAACCAGGTGCAGATCGACGTGGCTTTCTGGGCTGACAACAGCGAACAGCTGGAACAACGCTTCAACGCCTGGGCGGCCAAGTAAGTCGCCCCGATGGAGCGCCGGTGCCGAGCCGGCGCTCCCCGTTTTCCAAGATTTCCGGAGTTCGCTATGGCCATCGCAGTGCCCCTCAAAGAAGGCGCAGGTCCTACCCTCAAGCAGCGTCTGGCGCGTGCCGAGCGGGTCAACCGCTTCAAGGCGCAGGCGTTGATCGCGCCGCTGGCGCTGTTCCTGCTGCTGGTGTTTCTCGTGCCGATCGCCGCGCTGCTGTACAAGAGCGTCGGCAACCCCGAGGTGGTCGGCGGCCTGCCGCGCACCGTGGCCGCCGTGGCCGAGTGGGATGGCAAGAGCCTGCCGGGCGAGCCCGTCTATAAAGCGCTGAGCGAAGACCTCGCCGAGTCGCGCAAGAACCAGACCCTGGGCGACCTGTCCAAGCGTCTCAACATGGAACTGGCCGGCTACCGCAGCCTGCTGGCAAAAACTGCCCGGGCCCTGCCGTTCAAGACCGAGCCGGCTTCCTATAAGGAAGCGTTGCAGGAACTCGACGAACGCTGGGGCGACCCCGCGTACTGGCAGGCGATCCGCCGCAATACCAGCAGCGTGACGCCGTTCTATCTGCTGGCGGCCCTCGACCACCGCATCGATGATCTCGGTGAACTGGCCCCGGCCACCCCGGATCAATCCATCTACCTGGATATCTTCACCCGGACCCTGTGGATGGGCTTCGTCATCACCGCCATCTGCCTGGTGCTGGCCTATCCGTTGGCGTACCTGCTGGCCAACCTGCCGACCCGGCAGAGCAACCTGCTGATGATCCTCGTGCTCCTGCCGTTCTGGACCTCGATCCTGGTGCGGGTGGCGGCGTGGATCGTGCTCCTGCAATCCGGCGGCCTGATCAATAGCGCCTTGATGGCCATCGGCATCATCGACAAGCCGCTGGAACTGGTATTCAACCGTACCGGCGTATATATCTCGATGGTCCACATCCTGCTGCCGTTCATGATCCTGCCGATCTACAGCGTAATGAAGGGCATCTCGCCTACCTACATGCGCGCGGCCATCTCTCTGGGTTGCCATCCCTTCACCAGCTTCTGGCGCGTGTACTTCCCGCAGACCTACGCCGGCGTGGGCGCCGGGTGCCTGCTGGTGTTCATCATGGCCATCGGTTACTACATCACCCCGGCGCTGCTCGGCAGCCCGAACGACCAGATGGTCAGCTACTTCGTGGCCTTCTACACCAACACCAGCATCAACTGGGGCATGGCGACCGCGCTGGGCGGCCTGCTGCTGCTGGCCACCGTGCTGCTGTACCTGATCTATAGCTGGCTGGTCGGCTCCAGCCGCCTGCGTCTAAGCTGAGGAGCGTCGTCATGCTGAGTCCGTACATGTCGCCCGTCGAGCGGGTCTGGTTCTACAGCTTGCGCATTCTTTGCGGGCTGATCCTACTGTTCCTGGTGTTGCCGGTGCTGGTGATCATTCCGTTGTCGTTCAACTCCGGCAGCTTCCTGGTCTACCCGCTGCAAGGCTTCTCGTTGCAGTGGTACCACAACTTCTTCGCGTCCGATGAATGGATGCGGGCCCTGAAGAACAGCATCATCGTCGCCCCGGCGGCCACGGTGCTGGCGATGGTCTTCGGCACCCTGGCTTCGATCGGCCTGACCCGCGGGGACTTCCCCGGCAAGTCGCTGATCATGGCCCTGGTGATCTCGCCGATGGTGGTGCCGGTGGTGATCATCGGCGTGGCCAGTTACCTGTTCTTCGCCCCGCTGGGCCTGGGCAATAGCTTCCTGTCGCTGATCCTGGTGCATGCGGTGCTGGGTGTGCCGTTCGTCATCATTACCGTGTCGGCGACCCTGCAAGGCTTCAACCACAACCTGGTCCGCGCCGCAGCCAGCCTGGGCGCCTCGCCGATCACCACCTTCCGTCGGGTGACCCTGCCGCTGATCGCGCCTGGGGTGATCTCGGGGGCGTTGTTCGCCTTTGCGACCTCGTTCGACGAGGTAGTGGTAACGCTGTTCCTCGCCGGCCCAGAGCAAGCGACCCTGCCCCGGCAGATGTTCAGCGGGATTCGCGAGAACCTGAGCCCGACCATCGCGGCGGCGGCCACCCTGCTGATCGCCTTCTCGGTAGTGCTGTTGCTGACCCTGGAATGGCTGCGCGGGCGCAGCGAGAAGTTGCGGACCCAGCAGCCTTCTTGAGCTTGACTGGCCCCTGTGGGAGCTGGCTTGCCAGCGATTTGGCCCGACCTGACAACATCTTTGTCATTGCCGGCCCAATCGCTGGCAAGCCAGCTCCCACAGGGTTTTGCAGTGCTCAGGAGATCTCCATTCATCCATCATCTGCTTTTCCCTGATGTACAATGCGCGCCACCGTGAATTTGCCCAAAGGTGCGCCATGCAGCCCTTCGCTATTGCCCCCTCGATCCTGTCCGCCGACTTCGCCCGCCTGGGCCCGGACGTGGATGCCGTGCTTGCCGCCGGCGCCGATATCGTCCACTTCGACGTGATGGACAACCATTACGTGCCCAACCTGACCATCGGCCCGATGGTCTGCTCGGCCCTGCGCAAGTACGGTGTGACCGCGCCGATCGACGTGCACCTGATGGTCAGCCCGGTCGACCGCATCATTGGCGACTTCATCGAGGCCGGCGCCACCTACATCACCTTCCACCCGGAAGCCTCGCAGCACATCGACCGCTCCCTGCAACTGATCCGCGACGGTGGCTGCAAGGCCGGCCTGGTGTTCAACCCGGCCACCGGGCTGGACGCGCTGAAGTACGTGATGGACAAGGTCGACATGGTCCTGCTGATGAGCGTAAACCCGGGCTTCGGCGGGCAGAAATTCATCCCCGGTACCCTCGACAAGCTGCGCGAGGCCCGCGCCCTGATCGATGCCAGCGGCCGGGATATCCGCCTGGAAATCGATGGTGGCGTGAACGTGAAGAACATCCGCGAAATCGCTGCCGCTGGCGCCGACACCTTCGTCGCCGGCTCGGCGATCTTCAATGCCCCCGACTACAAGGCGGTCATCGACCAGATGCGCGCCGAACTGGCGCTGGCCCGCCCATGAGCGGCTTCGAGCAGCTGTTTGCGCAACGCCTGCCACGCCTGGTGATGTTCGACCTGGACGGGACCCTGATCGACTCGGTCCCGGACCTGGCGGCGGCGGTGGATCGCATGCTGCTCGAAATGGGCCGCGCGCCTGCCGGTGTCGCAGCCGTGCGCCAATGGGTCGGCAACGGCGCGCCGGTGCTGGTGCGCCGGGCCCTGGCCGGTGGCATCGAGCATTCGGCGGTCAACGACCAGGAAGCCGAGCACGGCCTGGAGATTTTCCTCCGTGCCTATGGCGAGAGCCATGACCGTACGGTGATCTATCCGGGCGTGCGCGACACCTTGTGCTGGCTGCAGGCGCAGGGCGTGGAAATGGCCCTGATCACCAACAAGCCCGAGCGCTTCGTCGGTCCGCTGCTGGACCAGATGCAGATCGGCCCGTATTTCCGCTGGATCATCGGGGCGACACCCTGCCACAGAAGAAACCGGACCCTGCCGCCTTGCTGCATGTCATGCAACTGGCCGGTGTAACGGCGGACGAGGCGCTGTTCATCGGCGATTCACGCAGCGATGTGCAGGCGGCGAAGGCGGCCGGGGTCAAGTGCGTGGGCCTGACCTACGGCTACAATCACGGCCGGCCGATCAGCGAGGAATCGCCGGCGCTGGTGATCGACGATCTGCGCGCCTTGCTCCCGGTTGCTTCGGTGCAGCCACTGAGCTAACGTTGAGCCCTTCAACCTTCCCCCCGGTAGAGATTCCATCGTGGTAGCACCTGGCAAACTCTGGATGAAAGTCATCAAGGCCCTGGCCCGTTGGCGTTGGCGCGCCTGACTTCTTTCCAGCCGGCTCCGACCCGGCCCGTTTGCCATTTGTCTTTTTCTGCCCTACTGCCACGAGGCAATCATGACCCGCGAAGAATTCCTGCGCCTGGCCGCTGAAGGCTACAACCGCATCCCCCTGGCCTGTGAAACGCTGGCCGACTTCGACACGCCGCTGTCGATCTACCTGAAACTGGCCGACCAGCCCAACTCCTACCTGCTGGAGTCGGTTCAGGGCGGTGAGAAGTGGGGGCGCTACTCGATCATCGGCCTGCCAAGCCGAACCGTACTGCGGGTGCATGATCACCAGGTGCGCATCACCGTCGACGGTGTCGAGACCGAGCGCCACGATGTGGAAGACCCGCTGGCCTTCGTCGAAACCTTCAAGGAGCGTTACAAGGTTCCGACCATTGCCGGTCTGCCGCGCTTCAACGGTGGCCTGGTCGGCTACTTCGGCTACGACTGTGTGCGTTATGTCGAGAAGCGTCTGGGCAAATGCCCGAACCCGGACCCGCTGGGCGTGCCGGATATCCTGCTGATGGTGTCCGATGCAGTGGTGGTCTTCGACAACCTGGCCGGCAAGATGCACGCCATCGTCCTCGCTGACCCGGCGCAGGACAACGCCTACGAGCAGGGGCAGGCCCGTCTGCAGGATTTGCTGGAGCAACTGCGCCAGCCGATCACTCCGCGCCGCGGCCTCGACTTCAGCGGCCCGCAGGCCGCCGAGCCGGCGTTCCGCTCCAGCTTCACCCAGGCGGACTACGAACGCGCGGTAGACACCATCAAGGAGTACATCCTCGCCGGTGACTGCATGCAGGTGGTGCCGTCGCAACGCATGTCCATCGACTTCAAGGCGGCGCCGATCGACCTGTACCGCGCGCTGCGCTGTTTCAACCCCACGCCGTACATGTACTTCTTCAATTTCGGCGATTTCCACGTGGTGGGCAGTTCGCCGGAAGTGCTGGTGCGGGTCGAGGACAACCTGGTCACCGTGCGGCCGATCGCCGGTACCCGCCCGCGCGGCGCTACCGAGGAGGCCGACCGGGCGCTGGAAGAAGACCTGCTCTCGGACGATAAGGAGATCGCCGAGCACTTGATGCTGATCGACCTGGGACGTAACGATACCGGACGCGTGTCGGAAGTCGGCTCGGTGAAGCTGACCGAGAAAATGGTGATCGAGCGTTACTCCAACGTGATGCACATCGTTTCCAACGTCACCGGGCAGTTGAAGAGCGGCCTGACTGCCATGGACGCCCTGCGCGCGATCCTGCCGGCGGGTACCTTGTCGGGTGCGCCGAAGATCCGTGCGATGGAAATCATCGACGAACTGGAGCCGGTCAAGCGTGGTGTCTATGGTGGTGCGGTCGGCTACTTCGCCTGGAACGGCAACATGGATACGGCCATTGCCATTCGCACGGCAGTGATCAAGGACGGCGAGCTGCATGTGCAGGCCGGTGGCGGCATCGTCGCCGACTCGGTGCCGGCGCTGGAGTGGGAAGAAACCATCAACAAGCGCCGGGCGATGTTCCGCGCGGTGGCGCTGGCTGAGCAGCCTCCTCAGACATAAGTGTTGGCCCTCATCGCTGGCAAGCCAGCTCCCACAGTGTACCTGTGGGAGCTGGCTTGCCAGCGATGAGGCCATCAGTAACAACATGGCCTCTTGCGCTTAGAACTCCAGACTCAAGGCCAGATTGACCCCTTGCTGGGTCAACTCGTCACTCTTGCGCCAGTTGTAGCTTCCGCGCAGCGCCACTCCCGGCGCCACCGTCTGGCTCAGGCCCAGGCTCACCCGGTTCAGATTGCTTTGCGGCGTATACCCGGTCAGGGTGAAGTCATTCGCCGGCAGGCTGTTCAGGTGCGTGGTCAGGTCCTGCGTGTCATCCTCGAACTCATGCTCGTGGGCAACTTCGCCGAACAGCAGGGTCGCCGGCGCCACCCGGTACTTGCCCTGCAGCCCGGCACCCAGCCGCCGTGAATCACGTTTCTGGTCATCGAAGGTCAGCGCCGTGGCCCGCATGCCTTTCTCGCTATAGCCATCCACCTCGATTCGCGCGTAATCGGCGCTGACGAATGGCGACAGGCTCCAGTCGCTGCCCGGCGCCGCCAGATCGAAGCCGAGGCGGGCGGAGACGGCGAGTACATTGCCATCGGTATCGCCTTTCTCGCTGCGGTCATTGGGCCCGAGGGCGAAGGTGCGTTGCAGGTCGTCGTAGTCCAGGCGCCCGCCGGTCAGCGCGGCATCGGCCCACCAGCGGTCGTGGTTGAACTGGGCGAAGACGGTGGCGAGGTAGCTGTTCAGGCGATAGTCGGAGTCCCGTGCTCCCGCTTCCAGCTTCTGCCTATAGACGCCGCCGGCGATACCGATGCGCCAGTCCTGGTCGAGACGGTAGCTGCCGCCGACAGTGAGGTTGTAGCCGTGGCCGTCGGCGCTGGCCGAGCTGCGCTGGCTGTCGATATCCAGCTTTTGCCCGCCGGCAGCGACGATCGCCTGCCATTGTCCGACCGCCTGCCAGTCGGCTTGCCATTGGTTGCGCAGCTCATCCTGATGCGCGCGCAAGGTGCCGTGGGCCATTTCCGGCAGCAGCGTCAGTTCCCAAGGGGCGGACAGGATCGAATAGCCGTAGTCGGCGATCATCCGCTGGCCGGCGATGGTCGGGTGCACCGAGTCGTTGAACAGCAGCTTGCTGGCGTCCTGGTTGCTGCCGTTGGCGCCATATACCGGATTCTGCGTGCAGCCGTTGCCGCTGTAGCAGGTTTGCAGCAGGTTCTGGTCGCTGGCGAGGCCGAACAGGCTTGGCGAGGCGATGGCTTCCTGGAACAGCAGAGGGATGTTCAGCGGAATGATCTGGGCATCGATCCGTGCCAACTGGCTGACCAGGGCCTGGTTGAACAAGGCACTGAGCTGCGAACTGGCGCCTTGCAGCGGTGTGCCGTTCAGCGCCGGCGTCAAGCCGAGGTCGGGCAGCAGCCAGACCATGATGTAGCGCGCCCCCGCCTGTTGCAGCGCCTGCGCGCTTGCCGCCAGTTGGGTGGCCGATGTTGCGGCGGCGGCAGGCGAAGTCACCAACCCCTGGAGGAAGTCGTTGCCGCCGCCGGTGAGGTAATACAGCGCATTGGGATCGGCCAGGCGTCCGCCGGCCAGGTAGCCCGGGCGCTGGCGCAGCACCGTGCCTTCGCCAGGGTTGCCCGGGGGAATGACCACCAGGGATTCGCCGGTGATGGATTCGAAGATCTGGTCGGTTCGATAGCCGCCGGTCGCCCAGTTGTTGCCATCCGGGATGCCCAGGGCGGCGTTGACCGGTGAAGTGGAGGCATTCAGGTCGCCCGGGGCGATGCCCAGGTAGCCGCCGAGAAGCATCGACGACACCGGGGCGAAAGTGCCGTCCGGGTTGCGGTTGGTGTAGCGCTGGCTGGTGCCGGGCGCACCATCGGGGTCGGGGAACTGGCCGGCGTCGGCGAGGCTGTCGCCGAAGACGATCATCGTCGAGTAGGGTGAGGGAGTGGCCATGGCATTGGCACAGGCCAAGGCGAGCAAGCACGCGGCGGATTGACGCAGATAACGGCGTTTTCTCATCGCAAGAGTCCTTTTGTCGTTGTTTTTGGGCATTGCGCCCGAACACGGTAGCAAATCCCTGGCTTCGTGCCCCCTCGATATTGCGCGCATTGTTTCCGTAAGCTACTGTGCGGCAACGTATGAACGAGACCTACCCCGTGTTGATCGTCAGCAAACTCTTGATGCGCGTTATCAAGGCCCACGCCCGCTGGCGTTGGCGCGCCTGACTTTATCTCCTGCCGGTTTTCCGGCCCGTTACGTTTTGCCTTTCTGAAATGATTCCACACAGCTTCGCAACAGTTGGAAATGACTGGGGCGGGTGGCACTGCATGTCGGCAGTCGGGAAGGCGACCTTTCAAAGTCAGTATTCAAGAGGTTGAGCCCAGATGTTACTGATGATCGATAAGCGGCATCGGCTTCTTTTGGTGTCCGTTGGCGTCTACGCCTCCCTCCCAGTCCCTCTATTTTAAAGGCTTTCACGTTCGTTGGTGTCCATGGCGTCCGTTGGCATCTATGGATAATACGGGTATCGTTGCGGGTATCAATGTACGGATACCCGCACCATGCCTCTAACCGATGCCAAAATCCGCAACACTAAGGCTGGCGATAAACCCCTCAAGCTCACCGATGGTGGTGGGCTGTACTTGGAGGTTCGGCCGACCGGTACCAAGCTATGGCGTTTGCGCTATCGCATAGGCGGTAAGGAAAACGTTTTTGCTATCGGTGCTTATCCGCAGATCGGCTTGGCGGATGCGCGTGATGCGCGGGAAAAGGCCAAGCCTCTGATTCGTCAAGGCATCCATCCATCGCATAACCGGCAGGCTGAGCGACTGGCTAGCAGCGCTGCCAATGCGAACACATTCGAGGCAGTTGCCCGCGAGTGGATCAAGAAGAAAGCTCCCAGTTGGACTCCGTACTACTTGCGGCAGGTTGAGAGGTCCATGGCGGCCGACGTCTTCCCCTTCGTGGGGAGGCTGCCGATACGCAATGTATCTGCCGCGCATCTGTTGGACATTCTCGGTCGGATTGAAGCCCGAGGCGCTGCAACGGTGGCTCTGCTCGTAAGGCAGTGGTCGTCGGCAATCTTTCGGTACGCCGTCGCGACATTGCGCGCCGACGCCGATCCGGCGGCAGCCCTGAAAGGCGCTATCCACCGGCCCAGGGTGCAGCATCACAAGCCGCTCAGTCGTGAGCAGGTAGTTGAGTTCTTCAGAGCATTGGAACAATACGGCGGCTACAGGACTACGGTGATCGCACTGCGTCTGATGCTGTTCACATTTGTTCGCACCGTAGAGCTCCGCAAGGCGGAGTGGAGTGAATTCGATCTGGATCGGGCAGAGTGGCGTATTCCTGCAGAGCGCATGAAGATGCGAGAGCCGCACATCGTTCCGTTATCCAGGCAGGCCGTGGATCTGTTGCGTGAACTGCATGCCCATACTGGTGGTCGTCGGCTGCTTTTTCCGGGTATACGGATTTAATGGTTGATGGGGCACCTTTACCCCACCAACCTGATACCATTATCAGATGGTTGATAGATCGACTCCGTAGTTGAGTTCCTCTGCGAAGTCCGGCAGTCCGTAACCGATGGTTTTCTTGTAGAAAGGAGAGACCTTCGCAGTCGGTGCCTTCTTCTTGTGCTTCGTGGTGTAGAGCATTCGTGCCCGCATCACCTCGAAGGAGTAACCGCGCCCTTCACGGTTCTTGTCCTTGGCCAGTCGGTTGATGGACTCCGTGTAAGCGTTGGTGACGGGCATGTCCGTCTCGAAGTAGGTCATGGTCTCTTCGCGCCAGTTTCCCACTGCCCTGACCAGATCGCTCCAGACTTCCTTTTGGCCCTTCGGGATGGTGGCTATCCACTCGTCCAGGGCGGCTTCTGCCTGGAGCCGTGTGGTGGCGTCCCAGATGCCGTAGAAGCGCTCCTTGTGCTCGTAGGCGGCCAGCAGTTGCGGGAACGCGCCTGTCCAGGTCTCCATGATGAGGCGCTCCCGGTCTGAGACTTCGTGAGCGCGTTTCAGCAGGATTTTCCGGTCTCCCTTGAGAGTCCGGCTCTGGGACGGTTTCAGCTCCTTTCTGAGGCCCTTGCGCACTCTCTCTAGGGCATCGTTGGCCATGCGCACCACATGGAACTTATCGACCACGATACGGGCCTGGGGCAGCACAGCCTTGACCGCTGCCCGGTAGGGGTTCCACATGTCCATGCTGACGATCTCGACCTTCTGCCGGTCTTTCAGCTTCATCAGGTAGTTGGTCACCACGTCCTGGCGGCGGGTGGCCAGCAGGTCGAGCAGGGTTCGCTCCTCAATGTTGGTCAGAATGCAGCGGTAGCGCTTGTTCAGGTATAGCTCGTCAATGCCCAGGATGCGGGGCGTCTCGAAGCGGTGCCAGCGCCCCAGGAACTCGGCGCGGGCGTTGAAGATGTCGCGCACCGTCTTCTCGTCCAGGCCGGTCTGTGCCGCCACAAAGGTGTAGGGGTGGTTGAAGGATTCCTTCTCCACGTACTCATGCAGCCGCAGTGTCATACGGAATCCGTCCACCATCTCCGGTAGCTGGGGCCTGAATGTTGTCTTGCAGGCCCGGCAGGTGTATCGGCGGCGGACCACCCAGAGAGTGACCCGCTTGCCGTGGATGGGCAGATCACGATAGGGAACGTCACGCTTGCCGAACCGCACGAACTCACCCTGCACGCCGCACCCCTCGCAGGCTACTGGTGTAGGTGCTTCAAGCCGAAAATGTATGTCTTCATTCTGCTCATCAGAATCCACCAACTGGTACCCAGGAAGGCTTAACGAATTAATCATCTCCCGCCTTGATCAGAAAAACAGGTAGGTGGCGTAACCGGCAATCATCGCCATAGCAAAAATGACTGCTAAAAACGCCGCTAAAAGCTTCAGCGTGAACAAAGAGCGCAACAGAATGAGCTCAGTCAGGCTGGCTCCGGCACTGCCGATGATCAACGCTAGCACCGTCCCGGCACCCACGCCTTTGGCCATCAGAGCCGCTGCCAGAGGTATGACGGCTTCAGCGCGAATATACAACGGCACGCCGATGACAGCGGCAACTGGAATGGCAAAGGGATTATCTGGGCCTGCATACTGCTCCAATAAGTCAGTGGGCATGAAACCATAGATCACGCTGCCAATCGCAATACCGATGAGCAGGTAAGGCAACACATCGATAAAGTCCGACCAAGCTTCCCGCCACACACCACTGTACTTCCCTTCTTTCTTAACCGTGACAGTGGGTTGACTGTCACAGCATTCGCTAGACGTAGAGACTGTTGTCTTCCTATCAGCCCCGCAAGAAGCCGTCTTCGGAGTGGTGTCGCAGCTGTTGGTGCCGCAACTCGATGCGGTCGATGTAGCACTGCACGGGCTTGCTGATGAACTACATCCACTGCTCTCTTGTGTCGCCGTCCGGCGCACATAACGCTCGAAGCCAAGCGTGTGAAGCAGCCATCCGGCACCTACCGCGACCACCAAAGCGGCGAGCACATAGATAGCAGTAAGTGTCCATCCAAACGTGGCAACCAGCAGGCCGACGACGATAGGATTCAGCAACGGAGATGAGAAAAGAAACACCATCATCGGCCCAAAACCGGCCCGTGCCCGAATCAACCCTTTCAACATGGGGATAGTCGAGCAACTACAGAAGGGCGTTATAGCTCCTAAACCAGCAGCAAGAAAATAGCCTCGCTTCCCACTGGAAGTCAGTAACGCTTCCACCTTGGATGGTGGGATGTGACGTTGAAGAACTCCGACCAGCAAGCTAATGCCAATGAATAAAACCGATAGCTCGATAGCGAGAAAGGCGAACATGCCTAGAGCGTCTTGGAGTTGAGATGACATTCAATATTACTCCTATATTTCTAGTATTGTCGAAATGATGTACGCAGCCTACTTGCGTTTATCCGACCTGTCAACTATAATTCTAGAAACATCGAATTATTGGGGCGTGCTATGGATCACGAAAAGGTTGCAGCCAGCTTAGCTGAGCTAGGGAATAGTCACCGACTGTCCGTGTTCCGCTTTCTGGTCAAAGCTGGCCATGATGGGGCTTCGGTCGGAGATATCCAGAAGGGGCTGGGTATTCCTGCTTCGACGCTATCACATCACCTTGCGCGCATGGCCAAGGTAGGGCTGATCCGGCAGGAGAAACATAGCCGCACGATTGTCTGTATACCCGAGTATGGGCACCTAGAGAATTTGATCGGTTTCTTACAAGAGGAATGTTGTGCAGGTGTCCGGATTGCGCATGAACCAGAACCGCTTTGACGCTTGCCCAGCTCTCGCTGTCCTCCCTAGTCAGCATCGCTATGAAGACTCAGGCGAAGGTGGAAACAGAAAATTGGCAGTAGAGTAGGCTGAAGAGGATCAATCAGATAATCCGCTGAGAAAGATTTTCTTCTTTACATCTTTGGCATTTTATCAACCAGAAATTCCGGATACCCCTTTTTCCAAACTATCGAAAACCGAACGAATGTATGACAGCAACGACATTGAATCGAGCGCTTGAGCGCATGGGGTTCAATGGTAAAGACAGTATCGGTTTTTCGGCTCATGGATTTCGCGCAACAGCTTCGACAATGCTGAACGAAATGGGCTACCGCTCAGATGTTATCGAGCGTCAGTTGGCGCATGCCGAGAGAAACAAAGTGCGCGCAAGCTACAACCAAGCGGAATATCTGGAAGAGCGGCGCCAGATGATGCAGGCTTGGGCTGATGATATTGACGCAAATATTGCCAAGACTCTTCCTTGATTTCTGATTTCTGGATGCGATCTAATTGGGTTTTTATTTTGGGTAAGCGGATTAAATGGTTGATCTTACCTTTGCATGAGAGTGAGACAGACCGGCATCTCATCGGATTATCTGGTTGATGCTTCACCTACTGCTGGTGCATGTTTCCTTCGCTAATTCCAGCAAGAACCCCACACGCCTCAACTTCCCGGTCATCGTTGCAACTCGCTCTCAGTGAAACGAGTTGTTTCTCAAGCGCTTGCAGAGCGGTTATCTGCGACCGCACATGAGAGATGTGATCATCGAGCAAGGCGTTGACGGCGGTACAAGGCTGATGAGGGTCGTCCTCATAGCTCTGTAGTTCGTGAATCTCAGCCAGTGACAGGCCCAGGATTCTGCAGCGACGGATGAAGGCCAGCCCCTCACCATGCTTCTCGGTATAGACACGGTAACCGTTGTCCTGCCGATCAGGCGGCGGCAACAAGCCCTGCTGTTCATAGAAGCGGATCGTCTGTGTTTCGACCCCTACCAACTGCGCCAACTGACCAATGCGCATCAGCCTCCTCCCCAACGGATTCTTTACTCTATTGACCTTATAGTAGCTTTATAGTTTTAAATGGTACCACAACATTGTTCAAGTGGAGTCGTATCATGAGCAAATCCTGTGGTGGCGCCTGTGGCGGTGATGCAACGTCCGCAGCGGATACCGATATACAGGCCTCCTCCGAGGCGCCAGGGAGATGGGTCAGTGTTTATGCCGTGCCGAAGATGGACTGTCCATCAGAAGAACGAATGATTCGCCTAGCCCTGAACGGCTTTGAGGAGATTCGGGCGCTGTCCTTCGACTTGTCGAACCGCCGGCTGAAGGTCGTGCATGACGGCGAGGTCGAGCCCGTCACCTCGAAACTGAAGACCTTGGGGCTAGGCGCCTCGCTTCAGGAAACCGTCGCTGCAAATCCGGAGACCATCAAGGCCGCCGAGTTTTCGGCAGCTTCTGCTAAGCAAGAATCCGGGACCCTGCGCTGGTTGCTCGGCATCAATGCACTTCTGTTCGTGGTGGAAATGACTGCCGGTCTGATCGCCCGGTCCACCGGCCTGATTGGAGAATCCCTGGACAATTTTGCCGATGCGGCGGTGTACGGGCTTGCCCTTTATGCGGTTGGACATAGCGTGAAAATGCAGGTACGTGCCGCGCATCTTGCTGGTGTACTGCAACTGATCTTGGCTGTGGGCGTGCTCGTAGAGGTGGTGAGACGCTTTGTATTCGGTAGTGAGCCTGAATCGCTGGTGATGATGGCTATCGCATTCGTCGCATTGATTGCCAATACCAGTTGTCTGCTGCTCATATCCAAACATCGGGAAGGCGGGGCGCACATGAAGGCAAGCTGGATATTCTCGGCCAACGACGTGGTGATCAACCTGGGGGTCATCACCGCCGGCGCCCTGGTCGCGTGGACCGGTTCCAATTATCCGGATCTGATTATCGGCACCATCGCGGGGGGCATTGTACTTAACGGTGCCAGACGCATTTTGGCGTTGAAGGGTTAAATAATGCTCATTATTGGCAAAAAGCTCTCGCCGTATGCCCTATTGTCCATATCGGGCCTGCTGGCAGCGTCTGATCAGGCTGTAAAGTGGCTGGTGCAGCAATCAATGGCCTATGGCGAGTATGTTTCGGTGACCCCGTTCTTTAACTGGGTGCACCTATGGAACACCGGTGCCGCATTCAGTCTTTTTGCGAATGGTGGAGGCTGGCAGCGCTACTTTTTTATCGGAATCGCGGTAGTGGTCTCGATTTTTCTGATCAAGCTGATCCTTGAAAATCGTCATAAAGGAGAAGCCATCGCTTACAGTCTTATCCTCGGTGGCGCCATGGGCAACCTGATTGACCGGGTCTTTCGCGGCTATGTTGTGGATTCCTTTGATTTCTATTGGCGAGACTGGCATTGGCCGGCCTTCAACCTGGCTGATATTGCAATTGTCCTCGGTGCCTTACTTTTCGTTTCCAGCAGCTTGTTGGGTAAAAAAGCAAACACCAATGCCGAGTCGGATGGATCTGACTGACACCTACGCCTATACAACACCATGACCGAACTTCCCGACAACATCCTTCACCTGCCGCAATACCAAGTACTGGGCTGCAAATCAACCGACGACGAAATGCACTTCCAGGTGGACGTGCCCGATCCCATCGCCTGCGAGGAATGCGGCGTGCAGGGTGAGTTCGTACGGTTCGGCAAGCGTGACGTTCCCTATCGTGATCTGCCCATCCACGGCAAGCGGGTCACTCTCTGGGTGGTCCGCCGCCGATACACCTGCCGGGCCTGCAAGACAACATTCAGGCCCCAGCTACCGGAGATGGTGGACGGATTCCGTATGACACTGCGGCTGCATGAGTACGTGGAGAAGGAATCCTTCAACCACCCCTACACCTTTGTGGCGGCACAGACCGGCCTGGACGAGAAGACGGTGCGCGACATCTTCAACGCCCGCGCCGAGTTCCTGGGGCGCTGGCACCGCTTCGAGACGCCCCGCATCCTGGGCATTGACGAGCTATACCTGAACAAGCGCTACCGCTGCATTCTGACCAACATTGAGGAGCGAACCCTGCTCGACCTGCTGGCCACCCGCCGCCAGGACGTGGTGACCAACTACCTGATGAAGCTGAAAGACCGGCAGAAGGTCGAGATCGTCAGCATGGACATGTGGAACCCCTACCGGGCAGCGGTCAAGGCTGTGCTGCCCCAGGCCCGTATCGTGGTCGATAAGTTCCATGTGGTGCGCATGGCCAACGATGCCCTAGAGAGAGTGCGCAAGGGCCTCAGAAAGGAGCTGAAACCGTCCCAGAGCCGGACTCTCAAGGGAGACCGGAAAATCCTGCTGAAACGCGCTCACGAAGTCTCAGACCGGGAGCGCCTCATCATGGAGACCTGGACAGGCGCGTTCCCGCAACTGCTGGCCGCCTACGAGCACAAGGAGCGCTTCTACGGCATCTGGGACGCCACCACACGGCTCCAGGCAGAAGCCGCCCTGGACGAGTGGATAGCCACCATCCCGAAGGGCCAAAAGGAAGTCTGGAGCGATCTGGTCAGGGCAGTGGGAAACTGGCGCGAAGAGACCATGACCTACTTCGAGACGGACATGCCCGTCACCAACGCTTACACGGAGTCCATCAACCGACTGGCCAAGGACAAGAACCGTGAAGGGCGCGGTTACTCCTTCGAGGTGATGCGGGCACGAATGCTCTACACCACGAAGCACAAGAAGAAGGCACCGACTGCGAAGGTCTCTCCTTTCTACAAGAAAACCATCGGTTACGGACTGCCGGACTTCGCAGAGGAACTCAACTACGGAGTCGATCTATCAACCATCTGAGGGTGGTATCAGATTGATGGGGTGAAGGTGCCCCATCAACCATTAAATCCGTATACCCTTTATTTTCTTATGGCTGATCACCTGCTTGGTTCGATTGAGTTGAGATGGGCTAAGTTATTCCTTTTGTGATGCTTTTCTTTTCTTGAATGTAAGTTCCTTTTTCTTCTTCCATCTGGAGCAGTATCTCCAGCACTTCGGTTCTTTTTAAGTCGTGTTTGTCGGCTAACTTATCAAGGCGATTAATTGCTTTGTCGGATAGGATGAAGTTGTACTGCTTCTTGCCTGTTAATTTGGCTCTGTATTTGTTTTGGCTCCACCGTTTTTTGATGGAGTCCATTAGCAATATTTTTTCGTGTTTGGAAATGAATTGAGAGTCGAGTAGAGTTATAAAGTCATCTTTTTCCTTTGGAATGCTTTGCTGGAATGTCAGCATGGGGTGCTTGCTTTTTGTTATTTCCCAGGCTGTTTCTAGTTTTTGTGTGGCGTCGGCGCCATCTAGCCATTTGAATATGTGATCTGAGCTTGAATGTTGCTCCCATTCAAACTTTATCTGATTTACCAGCCATAGTTTTTTGCTTATTTCAACTGTCCATATGTCAATTGTTGTAATGGTTAGTGGTCTGCCTGACAGGGTGGTTGTTCCAATTATTGGATAGTTCCCGTTTTTCTCAATTAATTTTCTGGCTACGAATAAGTTCTGTCTCTTGTTATTTGTTATCCACTCTAGATCTTTCTCGGGCAGCAGGGACATGGCGCTTTGTGCCTCAACAAATTCTGCGCCTGTTGGGGTGTTTTGGATGAGGTCTGCTATGCGGTCTCGCATGCCGGGGCTGCCGAGTTCACCCAGGTTGGCATGTGGGGCTTGTCCTTTTAGAAAGTGCCATAGCCAGTTGCCTAGTCTGCTATCGACATTGAGTCCGTTGAGCGTCTTCTGAAGCCTGTCATTGATTGCATTGGTCATGGGATGGTTCTTTCTGAAAGGATAATCTCTAGTAGAAAAATAGTGGTTTTTGTGAGGGATTCATGCCGTCTTCATGAGGTTTTCTACTTGTTCTCTAGTGTATTTTTAAAGCTTCATCTCAGTGTACATCAGGATCTACAGGGGGGATCTAGCCCTGAATGGCTTTTCGCACCGAAAAAAGCATCAGATTGTCGGGGGCTAAGAGACTGACTCCAGGCAGCGCGTGACGGCAGGCTGCGCAGCGAGCTTGTCCAGTCAGTCGTTAGACGGGCGCAGTCTGCTGGAGCTTTTGTTTCTGGGTGCGGCGGAGAAAGACGAGGGCGGAGGAATGTTGGGGCGGTTCAGGGGTTGTGAAATGGGGTGTCTGTTATCCGGGTCGATACCTGGCGGCATGTAAATAAATACGGGGAAGCCAGATCTGATGAGTCAAATTAGGAGCTCATCATGAAAGTAATTCGATTGCAGCAGGTAATGGAGATGACCGGTCTCGGGCGCTCCACTATTTACAAGTATGTTTCTGAAAGCTGGTTTCCGAAGCCAATTCCCTTGGGCGGGAGGAGTGTGGGTTGGCTGGAGAGTGAGGTAGCTGAGTGGATTCTGGAAAGAGTGTCAGAACGAGACTTGCAAGAAGTCGCTATGGCGTGAAGGCAAGGCTGGTTTAAGGGTATTTGGCTATCACCATGACCGGGCGTGCCCGGTCATGGTGATATTTTCCCGGAGTGAGATTTTTGTGGCTTATTGCGGTGTATGCCATGACGTGTGTGTTGTTTGTTCTGTATTTTGGTGTTTCGGTTCTCGGTATTGGTAGTATGCTTTAACTTGTCTTGTTCTGGTGTGACTGTGTGTATGGCAAGCACTTACAGTGCTTGTTGATAATTTGTGTATTGGTGTCTGTTAAAAATTACTCGCTGTTAGAAGGTTATGTAATCAACAGCGAGGTATCTAGCAATGCAGCGTCATCATGCAAATCACAATCTGAAGATTCATCATGGGGCAGACTACTGTGGTCTGCCTATTCAGGGTGATAAGGGTCCGTTTGTTCAGCAGTATCTGGAAAGGCTGCATAACACGATTGAAAATGCGCTTCAGCAATATTCGAGGGTCTTTGCTTTTAGGGTTGATTTGAGGTTTCCTGCTGGAATAGATCTGCCGGAAGTCTATTCGAATCACGTAGTAGAGCGCTTTGTCGAGTCCCTCAAGGCGAAGATCCGTCATAATCGGTATATGGCACGCCAAGAGAACAGGTATGCGCATGGCAGCAATGTACGATTTGTATGGGCACGGGAAGTAGGGCTGTATGGCAGGCCCCACTATCACATGGCTATTTTGCTGAACTTCGAAGCCTTCAATTCTCTGGGCAAATTCGAGCCAGGGAGAGACAACATGTTCAACCGACTTACTCAGGCTTGGGCAAGTGCTTTGGGGCTACCAGTGGAAGGCGTTAGGGGGCTGGTAGAGATACCTGCCAACCCAACCTATTGCCTGCTTCGTAACGATCCACAGAGCCAGGCTGACTTTTTCTACAGAGCCAGCTACCTCTGTAAGGTCGCTACTAAGGTCTATGGGAATGGCCAGCATGGTTTCGGTGCAAGCAGGCTCTGATAGCCGCTGCCTTGCATGTCTAGTTTGGGCGCATTGAGTCAGGCCTCAATGCGCTTCATTGGGTGCGCCAGGCATGGCGCGTTGCGCGTCAGCGCAACCCGCTTGGTTGTGGTGACCAGGCGGGTGACTTGGAGGTGGAAGTCCTCTACACACCCGGCAAGGGAAGTGTTAGCCAGAGGCAAGGGTGTCGCGGGTGACTGCGAATCTGAAGGAAGCCCGAGGCAAAATGCTGGCCTGACGAACAGGAAGCGGATAGAGGCGGCACAGCGGGGTAAGGCGGCCCAAATCGTCGAAGCCCAATACTTGCACGGAACGCTGTGACGTAAATCCGACAGGCATAAGCAGGAAGGTCACGCGAATTACCCTGGGAGATCTGCACACCTGCCTTTGTGCTACCGAGCGTCGAGAGGCGACGGGATGGGCGTGCAGAAGTCAGCCGAGGCCGTAGTAAGTGGCGGTTAACCACGCTACCAAGGGCCGAACAGGTTATGCCGCCAGTAGGCGTCACTGTCTCGTTGGTAGCCGTAATGCAGAAATTTCCCACAGCGGAAACTATCATCCTGAGTCCCGGCCAGAAGCCGAGGATGATGCCTGACAGTGCAAAGGTATCGATGGCGTCAGTGGCGTGGACGAGCGCGGAGTCGGGCACGCTGATGGAGCGGGTGCTTGCACCGGCCAACCTCAGGCGTGCGTATCAACGCGTAGTCAGCAACAAGGGGGCGCCGGGTGCCGATGGCATGACGGTGGCCGACTTGGCGGGCCACGTGAAACTTTGCCTTGGTTATCCAATAATCAGCGACTGAAAAGCGGGCTTTTCGGCATCCCTAAGCCGCCCATTTCCGACTGATGAGCAACTTGTTCGGAGTTTCCTTAGGGGCGCCGGCTTGGATCTTTTTCACATGCCAATGCTCGTTCCTTTATCATCCATGCACTTTGCATGGATGGTGGGCCTAGAGGCCCCTTTGCCGCCTTGGCAGCAGTGATCGGAACAGCCCTATATGAACGCCGTAGAAATCGAACAAGCCATCACCGACCTGGCCAGTCAGCCGTTTGACCGGGTCGAGTTCCCTTATGCCTTCCTGCAGGCTTTCGGTAATAAGGAAACCACCCTCAAGCGCCTGCGTTCGGGCGCAACCAATAAGTCTGATCTGGGCGGTGTGCTGCAAACCAGCAATATCCATCTGGCGGTGTGTGAGCCGGGCAAGGTCACCGAAACCCTGGCGGCGCTCAAGGCCAGCCCTGCCACGGCCCGTGCCAAGGCTAAGTACGTGCTCGCTACCGATGGCGAGACGCTGGAAGCCGCGGAGCTGGAAAGCGGCGAGACGGTAGCCTGCGACTACCCGCAGTTCCCTGACCACTTCGGATTTTTCCTGCCGCTGGCAGGCATTTCCACGGTCAAGCAGATCCGCGAGAACTCCTTTGACATCCGTGCGACCAGTCGGCTGAACCGGCTTTATGTGGAGCTGCTCAAGGACAACCCTGCTTGGGGCACCGCTGAGCGTCGCCATGAGATGAACCATTTCATGGCGCGGCTGATCTTCTGCTTCTTCGCTGAAGACACCGACATTTTCAACGGCACCGGCCTGTTCACGAATACCCTCACGCAGATGAGTGACCGCGATTCCAGCAATCTGCATGAGGTTATGGGCGAGATCTTCCGCGCCATGAACACACCGATTGCGCAGCGCGCTTCGGCCAATCTGCCGCGCTGGGCGGATGCTTTTCCCTACGTTAACGGTGGCCTGTTCTCTGGTGAGCCAGACGTGCCGCGCTTTTCCAAGATCGCCCGCAGTTATCTGCTGCATATTGGCGCGCTGGATTGGAAGCAGATCAATCCAGATATCTTCGGCTCCATGATCCAGGCCGTGGCCGACGACGAAGAGCGCGGCGCCTTGGGCATGCACTACACCAGCGTGCCCAATATCCTCAAGGTGCTAAACCCGCTGTTTCTCGATGAACTGCGTGCCAAGCTGGAGGAGGCAGGCGATAACCCTCGCATGTTGCTCAATCTACGCAAGCGCCTGGCACGCATTCGTGTTTTCGATCCTGCCTGCGGCTCGGGCAACTTCTTGGTCATTGCCTACAAGCAACTGCGTGAGATTGAAAACACCCTCAATGAGCGCCGTGGGGAGCCTGGACGCAAAAGCGATATTCCTCTGACAAATTTTCGCGGTATCGAGCTGAGGGACTTTTCTGCCGAAATCGCACGCTTGGCTCTGATCATTGCCGAGTATCAGTGCGATGTGCTCTATCGTGGTCAGAAGGAGGCTCTTCTGGAGTTTCTGCCACTGAGCAACCAGAACTGGATTACCTGTGGAAATGCACTCCGTCTCGACTGGCTTGGCGTTTGTCCGCCGACTGGAACTGGTGTGAAGTTAGTCGGTGATGACCTATTCCAAACACCTCTTGATCAACCTGAGATCGACTTCGAGAACGAGGGGGGAGAGACCTACATTTGCGGGAACCCTCCGTATCTTGGCAGCAAGCGACAAGAAATAGAGCATAAAAAAGATTTAGCACTTGTTTTTGAGATGAGGACTAAGGACTGGAAGCCGCTTGACTATGTTGCGGGCTGGTTTATGAAAGCGGCAGAGTATGCAAAGGCAACCGAATGCTGTTCAGCGTTTGTGGCAACAAATTCAATATGCCAAGGGCAGCAAGTTGCAATCCTGTGGCCGCTCATATTTGGCTCGGGGTCGGAGATAAATTTCGCGCACACTTCATTCAAGTGGAATAATCTGGCGAATAATAATGCTGGCGTGACAGTGGTAATCGTTGGGATAGGTCGCTTAGGCCTAAAAAGAACAAAATATCTCTACAGCGACACAGGTGAGGGGGCGTCCGTAGCCCGTAGAGTAGATAATATAAATCCATATCTGGTGCCAGGTGATGTCACCATAATTGAAGCTCGAAGAACACAAATATGTGGCCTTCCGGATTTCGACCGAGGAAACTCTCCTACAGATGGCGGCAATCTACTACTAGAGCCTCAGGAGCTAGAAGCATTGCAGCTCACGCCAGAGCAGCGAGATCGCTTTGTTCGTCCTTTTGTGGGCTCAATGGAGTTAATTCGTGGCCTGTCTAGATTCTGCCTTTGGATTGATGACGCCGAAGAATCTGAAGCAAAAGCTGTTCGCTCAATTGCAGAACGTATTGAGAGGGTCGCCGAGTTTAGGCGTAGTAGTAGCAAAAAATCCACTGTGGCGGCTGCGGCCTGGGCACATAGATTTGATGAAAGAAAGCCACTGCCAACTAGTCCGATAATTTGTGTGCCAGTAACCAGCTCGGAGAATAGAGAGTACCTGCCAGTTGGGCTGCTTAAAGAGGGGACTGCAATATCAAATTCTTCTTTTGGAATGGTTTCAAATAGCATTTGGGTGTTGTCTATTATTGCTTCGCGCATGGCGTTAGTCTGGGTGGCAACTGTTTGCTCAAGAATGAGGACGGATTATCGTTTCACGAACACGCTGGCTTGGAATACTTTTCCTGTTCCGACTCTAACCGAGAAAAACAAGGCTGACCTCACTCGCAGCGCCGAAGACATCCTTCTGGCCCGCGAAGCTCATTTTCCAGCCACCATTGCTGATCTCTACGACCCAGAGACCATGCCGGACAATCTGCGTGCAGCCCATGAGCGCAACGACGAAGTGTTGGAGCGCATCTATATCGGTCGCCGCTTCAAGAATGATACCGAGCGTCTGGAAAAACTGTTCGAGCTGTATACCGAAATGACGGCTAACCAGAAGCCGCGGAAGGCCAAGTGATGTATGACCTTATCCCTATTGAACACGCGGGCATGAAGCCCTGAATGGAAGCGTAGCCATGACCCAAACCGTTCCTTCCGTTTCCGTCTCCTATGCCCAGAACGGACGCTCTACCAAAGCCAACGAGCTTGGCATGCGTCCTATGCAGGAGCGCGTCTTCGAGCGACGTGGTGAGCAGTACCTGCTGATCAAGTCGCCACCTGCGTCCGGTAAAAGCCGGGCCTTGATGTTCATTGCTCTGGACAAGCTGGCGCACCAGCGCATCAAGCAGGCCATCATCGTGGTGCCGGAAAAATCCATTGGTTCGAGCTTTCACGATGAGCCGCTGAGCCGCCACGGTTTCTGGGCCGACTGGCATGTGGAGCCGCGTTGGAACCTGTGCGATGCCCCCGGCACCGACGAGGGCGGTAAGGTCAATGCAGTGGGAACGTTTCTGGAAAGCAGCGACCAGGTGCTGGTTTGTACCCATGCCACTTTCCGTTTTGCGGTGGAAAAATTCGGGGTGGTCGCGTTCGATGACCGTTTGATCGCCGTGGACGAGTTTCACCACGTTTCCGCCAACCCGGAGAACAGGCTGGGTACGTACCTGGGCCAACTGATCGCCCGCGACAAGGTGCACATCGTGGCGATGACTGGCTCCTACTTCCGTGGCGATGCCGAGGCTGTGCTGTCACCCGCTGACGAAGCTCGCTTCGACACCGTGACCTACACCTACTACGAGCAGCTCAACGGCTATGAGCACCTGAAGAAGTTGGATATTGGTTACTACTTCTACTCAGGTGCTTACTCCGACGACATCCTCAAAGTCCTCGACCCGAACGAAAAGACTATCCTCCACATCCCCAACGTGAACTCCCGCGAGAGCACCAAGGACAAGATTCGCGAGGTGGAGCACATCATCGAAGAGTTGGGCGAGTGGCAGGGCACCGACCCGGTGACGGGCTTCCAGCTGGTGAAGACCGCCGATGGGCGTGTACTGCGTATTGCTGACCTGGTGGATGACGACCCGGCCAAGCGCGATAAAGTTTCGGCTGCCTTGAAAGACCCGACTCAGAAGAACAACCGCGATCATGTCGATATCATCATCGCGCTGGGCATGGCCAAAGAGGGCTTCGACTGGATCTGGTGCGAGCACGCCCTCACAGTCGGCTACCGTTCCAGCCTGACCGAGATTGTGCAGATTATCGGGAGGGCGACACGCGATGCACCCGGCAAGGCGCGGGCACGTTTTACCAACCTGATCGCTGAGCCGGATGCCAGCGAGAAGGTGGTGACCGAGGCGGTGAACGATACGCTCAAGGCGATTGCCGCCAGCCTACTGATGGAGCAGGTTTTGGCCCCGCGTTTCGAGTTCAAGCCGAAGACTCCCACCTCTGGGCCGCAGGAGGGCTTTGACTACGGTGATGCGGGTTATCAGCCTGACAAGTGCAACGTGGGTTTCAACCATGAAACCGGGCAGCTGCAGATCGAGATCAAAGGTCTGGCCGAACCCAAGAGCCCTGAGGCCAGCCGTATTTGCCAGGAAGACCTGAACGAGGTGATTGCCAGCTTCGTTCAGGACAAGACCAACATCGAGCGCGGCCTGTTCGATGAGGAGCTGGTTCCCGAAGAACTGACCCAGCTGCGCCTGGGTAAGATCATCCGCGACAAGTACCCCGAACTGGATGCCGAGGATCACGAGGCCGTTCGCCAGCACGCCATTGCTGCACTGAACTTGGCTCAGCAAGCCAAGCAACTGGTGCTGGGTGATGATCTGCAAGGGACCGTCACTGGAGCAAATAGCGCCCCGAGCACTGCCCTGATTGATGGCGTGCGCAAGTTCGCGATGGATGTGCGTGAGCTGGATATCGACCTGATCGACCGGATCAACCCGTTCAGCGAGGCCTACGCCATTCTCGCAAAGACCATGAGCGAGGAAAGTCTCAAGCAGGTTGCGGCAGTGATTGGTGCCAAACGCACTCGCCTGACGCCTGAAGAGGCCAAAGACCTTGCTGTGCGGGCTGTAAAATTCAAGAAAGATCATGGCCGGGTACCTTCCCTGACTGCTCAAGACCCATGGGAGCGGAGCATGGCGGAAGGCGCTGCCGCCTTTATGCGTTTCAAGAAAGAGGGCCGTTATGGCTAACGAATTTGATCTGGATGAGCTGGAAGCGGAGCTTTCCGATTTCGCCGCTTCAGGCAAGAAGACCGGCCGCACTCCTCGCGAGGAGCGCATCATTGCCGGCTTCGAAGACATTCAGCGTTTTGTTGAGGAGCACGGCCATGCGCCGCGCCACGGCGATGATAAAGACATCTTCGAGCGCCTGTATGCCGTGCGCCTGGATCGCCTGCGCGATCAGGAAGAATGCCGCACCCTGCTCATGCCTCTCGACCATCAGGGCCTACTGAATGCGTTTGAGGTGCGGGAGCCACAAGGCGACTACACCATGACGGACGACGAACTGTTGGCGGAACTGGCCGGCGACGACGAGGGGGCGGATATTCAGAACCTACGTCATGTTCGCAGCAATGCCGAAAAACGTGAGGCCGAGGAGATTGCACAACGCGAGCGTTGCGAGGACTTTGAGCGGTTCCAGCCGCTGTTTGAGCAAGTGCAGCGCGAGCTGCAGTCGGGCGTTCGAGTTACCCGCACCTTCATCCGGGATGCGAGCATTGAGGAAGGCCAGTTCTTCATTCTCGGTGGGCAGACGGTTTATGTAGCTGAGGTCGGTGAGACCATTAAGGCACCGAATGGTGAAAGCGATGCCCGGCTGAGGGTGATCTACTCCAACGGCACCGAGAGCAATCTACTGCGAAGATCCTTGCAGCGTGCGCTCTACAAGGACGATGCCGGCCGTCGTATTACCGATGCGGATGCCGGCCCGTTGTTTGGCGAAACACTGGAGCCCGACGACATCGAGAGTGGCACCATTTACGTGCTGCGCAGCCACTCAACGCATCCCTTCGTAGCCGAACATCGCGAGCTGATCCACAAGATCGGCGTCACTGGCGGCAAGGTGGAAACACGTATCGCCGGGGCTGACAAGGACGCCACCTACCTGCTGGCAGATGTTGAGGTGGTCGCCACCTACAAGCTGCACAACATCAATCGCACGCGGATGGAAAACCTGTTCCACCGCCTGTTCAGCCCTGCCCAGATTGAGCTGACGATCCCTGATCGCTTCGGTAATCCGGTCAAACCCAGGGAGTGGTTTCTGGTACCGCTGCACGTTATCAACGAGGCTGTGGAGCGTATTCGCGACGGCTCGATCGCTGGAGTGATTTACGATCCAAAGTCGGCATCGTTGCGAAGTGCCGGCTGAACCGAGCATTTTTCGTGAACATTCGTTCCCTGCAAGCCCGCTGGATGCAACGCAGGGAGACTCAATCTCATCGGCTGCTAATTGATCGGTCCTTGGGGCAGATTTGGTAGAGTCACTTCTTCAACTGAAGGAGTGCTTTACATGGGATTCTATATCGAGTGCTACCGTGGGGCTGAGATTGAGCATGCTGGGAAGACCAGCACGATCAGCCCCGGAGAGATTCAGCAGGTCGTTGAGGATACGACGCAGGTGTCAGCGCCTGTGCAAAAAGGTGCTGACGAAGTGCGTCGAGCTACTTTCGCTGCGACTACAGCCCAAGGGGAATTGTAAGCGTCCGCCCTGCACCCACTGCCTGCCCTAGCCTCGAATAGCCACAATGGTGCCCACCATTTTTTAGTGGACACCATTGTGGATACGCCCCCTCTATTCCTCGCGGCAGTCGCCGCCCCAACTTTTCGGTGGAGTTCAAGCGTCGTGTCGTCGAGGCCACGCTATTGCCCGGCGCATCCGTCGCGTTGATCGCCCGAGAGCATGAGGTCAACGCCAACCTCGTCTTCAAATGGCGCCGTCACTATCGGGAGGGGCAGCTGGGGCCAGTTGCCCACCAGGTTACTTTGTTGCCGGTCAACCTGAGCAAGGCGCCGACGCCCTCAGCGGAAGAGGCAATGCCACTGCCGTCGAGTCCGGGCGGACTGGTTGTGGAGTGCGGTCGGGTCACCTTGCGCATTGAGGGCGTGCCCGACCCGCAAACCTTGCAACTGGTCTTGCAGCAGGTGTTGCGATGATTGCCCCGCCCATCGGGACTCGCATCTGGATCGTGGCTGGAGCCACCGACATGCGGCGGGGGTTCGATGGCCTGGCGGCCCTGGTGCAAACCCAACTTGAGGCGGATCCGTTCTCCGGCCAGATCTTCGTGTTTCGGGGACGGCGCGGTGACCGGATCAAATTGCTGTGGTGGGATGGCGATGGCTTGTGCCTGTTCTGCAAGCGGCTTGAACAGGGGCGCTTCGTCTGGCCGCAAGCCACCAGCGGCAGCGTCTCCTTGACGACGGCACAACTCGCGATGCTGTTGGAGGGCATCGATTGGCGCCGACCGCTGCGCACCGCACCGGTACGAGCAGTCTGATGTTCAACGCTTGAGAACACCAGTAACATCGCGCCATGACTTGCGCGACCGACTTCCTTCCTGACGACATCCAGGCCTTGAAAGCCTTGGTTACCGCCCAGCGCGGGGAAATCGAGCACCTGAAACTGATGATCGCCAAGCTGCGGCGCATGCAGTTCGGTCGGCGTTCCGAGCAACTCGATGGCATGCTCGACCAACTGCAACTGACGCTCGAAGAGTTGCAGGTCAGCCAGGCCGCATTGGCCTCGCCACCACCAGCCCAATCGCGCCCACGTACACCCGTACGCCGCAAGCCATTGCCCGAGCATTTGCCCCGTGAAATCCACGTCCATCGACCCGATGCGCAGTGCCCAGGCTGTGGCGGCGAACTTCGTCATCTGGGCGATGACGTGGCCGAAGTTCTGGAGTACGTGCCGGCGCGCTTCAAGGTGATTCGCCACGTGCGGCCCAAGTTGGCCTGCCGCTGCTGTGACGGGATCGTGCAGGTGCCGGCCCCGAGCCGACCGATTTCCCGGGTCTTGCCGGGCCGGGATTGTTGGCCCATGTGCTGGTGTCCAAATACGTGGATCATCTGCCGCTGTATCGGCAGTCCGAAATCTATGCGCGTGAGGGCGTGTCCCTAGAGCGCTCGACCATGGCCGACTGGATCGGCGAAGCGAGCCGGCTCTTGCAGCCATTGGTCAGCCGGTTGCGACAGCACATCATGGCCGCCAACAAAGTCCACGCCGACGACACGCCGATCGCCGTGCTCGCCCCCGGCCAGGGTAAAACCAAGACCGGACGCTTGTGGACGTATGTGCGCGACGAGCGCCCCGCAGGTAGTAGCACGCCGCCGGCGGTCTGGTTTGCCTACTCGCCGGATCGCAAAGGCGAGCACCCCCGAGCCCATCTCCGGGGCTTCGCCGGGACGTTGCAAGCCGATGGCTATGCCGGTTTCGCGCAACTCTATGCCTCGGGCACGATTCACGAGGCGGCATGCTGGGCACATGCTCGACGCAAGTTTTTCGACCTGCACAAGGCACTGGCCTCGCCGATTGCGGCTGAGGCCCTGCAACGGATTGGCGCGCTATACGCCATCGAGGCGGAAATTCGCGGACAGCCGCCCGATCAACGACGCGCAGTGTGGCAGCGGCGAGCCAGCCCGCTGCTGGCGCACATGCACATCTGGCTTAATCACACGCTGACGCAATTGCCGCCCAAATCGGCATTGAGCGGTGCGATCCACTATGCCCTCGCACGTTGGCAGGCGCTGACGCGCTACTGCGCGGATGGCCGCATTGAAATCGACAACAATGCCGCCGAACGGGCCCTGCGTGCAGTCGCCCTGGGTCGCAAGAATTTTCTGTTCGCCGGTTCCGACGCAGGCGGAGAAAGAGCGGCGGCGATCTACAGCCTGGTCGGTTCAGCCAAGCTCAACGCATTGAACCCACAGGCTTATTTGACGCACGTGCTGGAGCGCATCGCCGACTACCCAATCAATCAGCTCGACGACTTGCTGCCCTGGAATATTGCTCTGCCTACCCTAGAACATGAGGCCGCTTGACCCATGCCCAACGTCACCCGTTTGCCCAAGCCGGCGAACGACCGTCTCCTGCAACTGCACATCGAACTGACGTGGATAAAACCCGCCATCTGGCGCCGGGTCGCCGTGCCCGAGCGCATCACCCTGAGCAAACTGCACCAGGTTATTCAGGCGGTGATGGGCTGGAGTGACACCCATCTTCATGAGTTTGAAATCGCTGGCGAAAGCTACGGTATTCCCGATCCCGACTGGGGCCCTCCGGTCGTTTCGGAACAGCGCAAGACGCTGACAAAGGTGCTGTATGGGTCGAAGGCGTTTCGTTACGTCTATGACTTTGGCGACAACTGGGAGCACCGGATCAAGATCGAGCGGCTGTTGCCGGCCATTGCGTGCCCGCATGTGCTGTATTGCATCGACGGCGCCAATGCCAGCCCGCCGGAGGATGTCGGCGGTGCACCGGGTTACGCGGATTTTCTGGACGCGCTTGCCGACCCCGAACATCCCGAATACTTGGACATGCTCGACTGGTACGGCGATACCTTCGATCCCACGGCATTTGACCGCGACGACATCAATCAGCGTCTGAAGCGGATTAAAGTCTGAGGGTCAAGACGGTAGAGAGCGGACGCTTACGGGGAATTCACTTGGCACGTATTCTTCAGTACCGGTGACGCCGATGACTGCGTGGATGACGTTGCGCTTGTCAGTGCGCCGTCGGATGTAGTCGTCCAGGTGAACCCTGAGTTTAGGATCAGGGACGCGGATAGCTGAGTCCCTCTGGGATTAGGCTGATTAGCAAGCGCGCTTCGGGCCTTATCAGCAGACACAAAAAATAAAGGATGTCCCACCCTCAGCGGAGCGGGACATCCGTTTCCACTGACGTCAGTCACTTGCTTGATGGTGCTGCCTGCAGTCGACAGAAGATCCAGCACGCCAGTACCACCGCTATCAGCAGTGGTGGAAAGCGCACCATCATAATCACCAGCAGCAACATTGCCAGACAGCCAGCTAGGATGCCGGCAAAGACAAATACAGCTGCGAAGGTGCGTAGTAGTAGCTTCATCGTGTCTCCTTACAGACAGCCCTGTTCTGCCAATGATGTACAACCTTCATGCCCTACCACGATGTGGTCGAGCGTTCTGACTCCGACCAGGCTCAGTGCGTCCTTCAGCTTGCTGGTCAAGATACGGTCGGCCTGGCTGGGCTCGGGATCACCTGAGGGGTGGTTGTGCACCAGGATCATTGCGGCGGCGTTGTGCTCCAGTGCGATTTTCACGATCTCCCTGGGGTAGACACTGGCTCCGTCCAGGGTGCCGCGAAACACTTCCTCAAACGCAATCACTCGGTGTTGGCTATCGAGCATGAGCAGGGCGAACACCTCATGCTCGTATCCGGCCAGCAGTGCCTGCAGGTGGCTGAACACTTCCTTTGGTGAGGTCAGTGCTCGCCCCCGGCGCAGCCGCAGATTCGCCAACTGCCGTGCCATCAGCATGATGTCGGTTTCCGTAACCGGTGACTCGACCAGATAGGTGCCGGTCGTGTCACTGGCTTTCAGCTTGTGCAGGCGCATGACGGCCTCCTTGGTCTTGATCAGTTGGCGAGTTTTGACGCGCAGCTTGTGCCTCAAGCTTTTCAGCCAGGCTGGGTTTGGTGGGATTGGGTGGAGAGGTAGTTGCTGCAGCCGGTGCTTCACCCTCGGTGTAGAACTCTTCCACGATGGCGCTGACATCCTCCTCGCTGTCCTCAAAGGCTCCGTTGCCGAAGCCACGCCGTGCTGCCTCATCCAAAGCCGCCTGATTGAAGCCAGTAGCCTGTCGCCGTGAATCGAGTTCAGTAGCCGTCACCAGCGCCTCGGCCATATCCATGCCTCCGCGCACCGTCAGATCGGCGTAGAAGATCGGCGTGCCGTGGCTCTGCCGAGTCGACTTGCCACGCAGGCGCAGTTCCAGCGGCAGACAGGCCAGGCGGTTACCCGAGATGGCCTGGAAGTAATGCAGGCGAGCAGCCAGGGTGCGGATGCTGTTGAAACCCGTGGTGCGGAACACAAAACTGCCCAGCGGATCTTCATCGCCAATGACCACGTTCAGTCGCCCATAGGGCTTGCAGGCACCGCCCTTGGCCAGTGGACAGGCATCCGGCGAAGGGCAGGGCAGCGACTGCATGCCGTCCTGAGTGACCCGCTTGCAGGTTTCACCATTGCCCACGCAGATTGGGCGTCCGGACTGTCGGTCGAACAGCGTGTAGTCCGCCCGGAAATTCAGCTCGGGCTCGTTGAACAGCAGCCGTACCGGAATGCTGCGCAGCTTGTCGTCCTTACCGTGGCGCAGCTCGTCGTTGAGCGGGTGCAGCAGCCAGCCGTCCTTGCCTTGCACCTGGGAAGTGATGGTGAACTGGTCATCCTTTTCCGGCAGCCGTTTACCGTTCTTCTCGATGACCTTGCCGATTGAAATCCGCCCGAGCACCGGCGGAGTGATAGCCAGACCTTTGAGCATGGTGAGTCTCCTGGAAGTGAAAAAAAAGGCCAGCCACGCAGCGCGACCTGCATGGACTGGCCAAGGGGGAGGGAAGGGTTGGAGAAGTTGGGTTTCAGCCGACCAAGAAGCGCCGTGCACCCGGTTTCAGCAGCGGGTACTTGGCCTGCAGGTAGGGCTTGTCTTTGAGCAGTTGAGCGACATCGAGGCCGATGCTGTCCTTGGCCTTGCGCCAGCTGACATAGCCGCTGGAAAACTCTGCCCGACTGGCATCGCCCATGGCCTGCTGCAGCATCTGCTTGAGCTCGGCCTCACGCTTTTCCTTGTCGGCAATCGACTGGCGAACGGCCTTCAGTTCAATGAAGGCTGCGGCCAGCCCGGCATGGCCACTAAAGTCGACGACCTGACCGTTGTCATCCGGATAGAGGCAGCGCAGGGCCGATTCAGCGGAAGCCGTGCCATCAGCCGGTGGCGGTGTGTCGGTTTCAACGTAGTGCCAGAACTTGCGCTCCAGCTCGACCAAGCGAGCGATCATCTGCTCATCCCGTTCGATGCGGTGGATCTCCAGTGTCTGACCACCCAGCAGTACCGCTACATCCGCCGCCTGCTTGCCGGTGACGGCGAGCTGGTGCATCACCTGCAACTGCACATACTCAGGCACGCCCTCTTTCCAGAGGCGTGCCCCGTTTATGCCGGCTGTCTTGCATTCGAGGATCTGCACGTCGTCAGCCCCGATCACCTCGCGGTCGATGTTGGCCAGCATCCAAGGCTGCTCCGGATTCGGGTGCTGCAGTACAGCATTGATGCGCCGTACTTTGTTCTTAGTGCGCTTGCTGTAGTGCCAGGCCACGATGGGCTCCAGGACGTTACCCCAGTACATCGGGCTTTCCTCATCGTGCGGATCAGCCTTGGGCATGCTGGCATCCCGTCCGGTTTTCTCCAGCCACAGCTCCAACTGCGATTTATAGGGATTCAGTCCTACTGCTGCGGCAGCATCCGAGCTGCCAATGCCTTGCTTGCGGATCTGCAGCCAGTCCTCGCGGGGCAATTCCTTGGTGCTGATCAGACGTAGGGCAGGGCGGGGTTTGCTGGGGCTGCGATTCAATGAAGTGGCTTTCATCATGTTTCTCCTGCAGGCATAAAAACGCCCAGCCAGCACAAGGCTGACCGGGCGTTTATGGTGGTAGGTGGATGGCTAGTTTGGGATATGCCGTTGACATATCCCGCTTGATTGGCACAATGGGCTATACGCAAGGTATATCCCCAGGAGGTTTCCATGGAGCAAGGTGCAGTTTTTCAGAGCAACCGCAGTCAGGCGGTGCGTTTGCCCAAGGCGGTTGCGCTGCCTGAGGATGTGAAGCGGGTGGATGTAGTGGTAGTTGGTCGAGCCCGAATCATCACGCCGGCAGGTGAGGCCTGGGACGTCTGGTTCGATGGCGAAGGTGTGACCGCTGACTACATGGCGGATCGCGAGCAGCCTGCAGATCAAGAGCGGGATGCGTTCTGATGCTGAAGTACATGCTTGATACCAACATCTGCATTTTCACGATCAAGAATCGTCCTGAGCAGGTGCGGGAAGCCTTCAAGCGCCATTCAGGGCAGCTGAGCATCAGCACTGTCACCCTGATGGAGCTTATTTACGGCGCCGAGAAGTCCGCTAATCCCGAGCGTAATCTGGCGGACGTTGAAGGTTTTGCTGCGCGCCTGGAAGTACTGCCTTACGACGCTCAGGCAGCGGCTCATTCCGGGCAATTGCGAGCTGAGTTGGCTCGTATCGGCAAGCCTATTGGCCCGTATGATCAGATGATTGCAGGACACGCACGTGCCCAGGGACTGATTCTGGTCACGAATAATCTTCGTGAGTTCGAGCGAGTCCCAGGTTTGCGCGTCGAGGATTGGGTGAACGCCTGATTAAGGGCGATCATTTAATGCAGAGCAGCTGAACAACCCCTGATCACCCTTGTGGCGATCAGGGGTTGTGTTTATGCCGCATCAGCTTAAGCGGCGAGCTGCAGCGCTGCGTCCAAGGCGCGTTGCTTGATCTGCGCGCCCTGGCCGAACCAGGCAGAGTCCAATCGATACTCAGTGCTGCGCGCCCGGCGTTCGTGATCGACGTACTCGGTCACGGCATTGAGCAGGCCCCAGGCGGTGCCGCGTGCCGAGTCCAGTTGGCTGCCGCGACCACGGCCTTCGTACAGTTCCTGCACTTTGCGCAGAGCGCGCTCGTTGGGCAGCTGTTCCGGCAAGGCTCCGGTCGGGCTGGTGTCGCACATCACGTTCATAAAGAAGCCCAGTGCCTCATGCCACTGCACCTTGCGTTCAGCCAGGTGGCGCATGCGGTACATGAAGTCGTCCCATTGCGAGACGGCGATACCAAGCTGCTTCTTCACCAGATCGCCATCGAAGCGTGTGCTGTGCGGCACCTTGATCGCACGGCTGGTGCCGTCCAGGGCGATGGTCAACGTGTTGTTGCAGACTACGCGGATGGTGGTGGGCGTTGCCGTGGTGGCCAGAGTTCCGTCACAGGACGTGGCCAGCAGCAAATAGCCATTTACCTGATCATTGCCCTTGAGTGCAGCGCCCTGTCCGGTACGCGCCAGCGCCCAGAACTTGCGCCCGCCCTTGAGCACGCCAGCAGTTTCCAGCTCGTAACCGGAAACCTCGGTCAGATCGCGGTAGAACTCCAGCACCTCACGAGGCTGGACGGTGTGATAACGCTGCGAGACCACTGACAGCGGTGCCTTGGTGTCCGAACGATAGAGCACTTTCTGTTCCTGGAATGAGTGGATCGCGCCCAGGTGGCCGATGGCATCCGACTTGAAGTGCACAGGGCTTTCCAGGATCTGCCAGTCCATCCCGGCTTCGTGTTGCCAGACTTCAATGGGCTGCTTCTGCGTGAGTTGGTTGCCCAGGCCGTGCCACGGGGTGGCGCCAGCGTAAGCCATGGTTTCGATGAGATGTGCCATTGGAAACTCCTTGTCGGTACAAGCGACAGACGGCATAAAGCCTGGCCCGCTATGGGCCAGGCTTTATGCCGTTCAAATATTCGATAGGGGAGGGGTTAGGCGGTGCAGCTGGGGTGTGTTGGATCAGTAATCGTTTTGGGAGAAGGCCAGGCCACAGTGCTGGCACTCGAAGTTGTCGAGCACGCGAGAGTCTATTTCTTCGCCCATTCGCGCCCCAGCCAGGCTGCCGGCGGTGCCGCCCGCCAGGCCTCCCAGGATCGCTCCAGCAAGGCCGCCCAAGGTAATTCCAATCGGCCCTGCGATTGCTCCCAGGGCTGCGCCGCTTTGAGCGCCCGACAAAGCGCCAGCGGCGCCGCTGGCTGTTCCACCAACAGCACCAACTACTCCGCCGAGTTTGCGAGCATGATTACGCGCGACAATGCGCAGAGAACCGCAAGAAGGACAGCAAATAGTCATTTGTTCAGACTCCTGGGTAACTTGACGTCAAGGGAGTGCGGGCACTATCTGCCCGTGCTCACATGAGTAATAAAGGTCTGAATTTTTTTTGAATCGATTTCTGAGGAATATCCGGAAGGCTGGCTGACGCCTTAAAGGAGATATGGGATGAGCAATAGTCCGAAGCGTTTGGGTGTCTGTTCTTTTTGTGACCAATTGGACGATTTGTGACTTATTTGTCGAGATTGGTTCTTGGTGGCTGGGTAAGAAGGTGGGGTGAGGGCAAGCTGAACTTTACTGTGAAGCAGAGTGGCCTCCACAAGTGGTGATCGGTACAGTGTTATTGCATCGAACTGCGCGGTCGGCTACTGTGCCCGGATAGCAACGCGAGATATCTCCGTGAACACCAGTAGTGCCCTCCTGATGCGCGTCATCAAAGCCCTCGCTCGTTGGCGCTGGCGCGGCTGACTTTCTCCTGCCGGCATAGCCGGTTCGTCCTTGTTCGCTCCTGTTTCCCTTGGCTGATGGCCTGACCCCGACCCTGTCCAGTAACAGAAAAAGCGGGTACATATGCGGGTATCAAGGCGGAGTGAATTTATAGAAAGGCAGTAAAAACAAGAGGTTAAGCTTAAAATGCTGCTGATGATCGACAACTACGACTCCTTCACCTACAACGTCGTCCAGTACTTCGGCGAGCTGGGTGCAGAGGTCAAGGTCATTCGCAACGACGACCTGACCATCGAACAGATCGAGGCCCTGCAGCCCGAGCGCATCGTCGTTTCTCCCGGTCCGTGCACACCGACCGAGGCCGGTGTGTCCATCGCCGCCATTCATCACTTCGCCGGCAAGCTGCCGATCCTGGGTGTGTGCCTGGGGCACCAGTCCATCGGCCAGGCCTTCGGCGGGGACGTGGTGCGCGCGCGCCAGGTGATGCACGGCAAGACCAGCCCGGTGGTCCACGAAAACAAGGGCGTGTTCGCCGGTCTCAACAATCCGTTGACCGTAACGCGCTACCACTCGCTGGTGGTCAAGCGCGAAACCTTGCCGGACTGCCTGGAAATGACCGCCTGGACTGCCTTCGAAGACGGCTCCATCGATGAAATCATGGGCCTGCGTCACAAGACCCTGAACATCGAAGGCGTACAGTTCCACCCCGAGTCGATCCTCACCGAGCAGGGCCACGCGCTGTTCGCCAATTTCCTCAAGCAGACCGGCGGCCGCCGTTAAGGATTGCGCATGGATATCAAGACAGCCCTGGGCCGTATCGTCAGCCAACTCGACCTGTCCACCGAGGAAATGCGCGATGTGATGCGCCAGATCATGACCGGCCAGTGCACGGAGGCGCAGATCGGCGCTTTCCTGATGGGTATGCGCATGAAGAGCGAGAGCATCGACGAGATCGTCGGCGCGGTTTCGGTCATGCGTGAGCTGGCGGACAAGGTCGAACTGGATACCCTCGACGGTGTGGTCGATATCGTCGGTACCGGCGGTGACGGCGCCAATATCTTCAACGTATCTACCGGCTCGGCGTTCGTCGTTGCCGCGGCCGGTTGCACGGTGGCCAAGCACGGTAACCGCGCGGTCTCCGGCAAAAGCGGTAGCGCCGATCTGCTGGAGGCCGCAGGTATCTACCTGAACCTGACCCCAGTCCAGGTTGCCCGCTGCATCGACAGCGTCGGTATCGGCTTCATGTTCGCCCAGACCCACCACAGCGCCATGAAGCACGCCGCCGGCCCGCGCCGCGACCTGGGTCTGCGGACCCTGTTCAACATGCTCGGCCCGCTTACGAATCCGGCTGGTGTGAAGCACCAGGTTGTCGGTGTGTTTACCCAGGCACTCTGCCGCCCGCTGGCCGAAGTGCTGCAGCGCCTGGGCAGCAAGCATGTGCTGGTGGTGCACTCGAAGGACGGCCTGGACGAGTTCAGCCTCGCCGCGCCGACCTTCGTCGCTGAACTGAAGAACGGCGAAATCACCGAGTATTGGGTCGAGCCGGAAGACCTTGGCATGAAGAGCCAGAGCCTGCACGGCCTGGCGGTCAGCGGTCCGGAAGAGTCCCTGGCGCTGATTCGCGATGCCATTGGCCGACGCAAGACCGAGAACGGCCAGAAGGCCGCCGAGATGATCGTCCTCAATGCTGGCGCGGCGCTCTATGCTGCGGATCTGGCAATAAGCCTCAAACAAGGCGTCGAACTGGCCCACGATGCACTGCACACCGGCCTCGCTCGGGAAAAGATGGAAGAGCTGGGTGCCTTTACCGCGGTATTCAAGCAGGAGAATGAAGGATGAGTGTGCCGACGGTTCTGGAAAAGATCCTCGCCCGCAAGGTCGAGGAGGTCGCTGAGCGCAGCGCCCGGGTCAGTCTCGCCGAGCTGGAGCGCCTGGCCGCGGCCGCCGATGCGCCGCGCGGCTTTGCCAATGCGCTGATCGAGCAGGCCCGGCGCAAGCAGCCGGCTGTCATCGCCGAGATCAAGAAGGCGTCGCCGAGCAAGGGTGTGATCCGCGAGAACTTCGTTCCGGCGGAAATCGCCGTCAGCTATGAGAAAGGTGGGGCGACCTGTCTGTCGGTGCTGACCGATGTGGACTACTTCCTCGGGGCTGACGCCTACCTGCAGCAGGCCCGTGCTGCGGTGTCGCTGCCGGTTATCCGCAAGGACTTCATGGTCGATCCGTACCAGATCGTCGAGGCCCGTGCCTTGGGCGCCGACTGTGTGCTGCTGATCGTCTCTGCCCTGGACGACGTGAAGATGGCCGAACTGGCCGCCACTGCAAAAGGCGTCGGCCTCGACGTACTGGTGGAAGTGCATGACAGCGACGAGCTGGAGCGCGCGCTGAAGACCCTCGACACTCCGCTGATCGGGGTCAACAATCGCAACCTGCACACCTTCGAGGTCAGCCTGGAAGCCACCCTGGACCTGCTGCCACGCATTCCGCGCGATCGCCTGGCGGTTACCGAGAGCGGCATCCTCAATCGGGCCGATGTCGAGCTGATGGAAATCAACGAGGTCTACTCGTTCCTGGTAGGCGAGGCCTTCATGCGTGCCGAGGAGCCGGGAGTAGAGCTGCAGCGCCTGTTCTTCCCCGGGGGCGTGCCCGACTGATCGACTCGAAGCCGGCGTTTGCCGGCTTTTTTATTTCAGGTCGGACAATGATGTCGTCTGGCCTGGCCTCATCGCTGGCAAGCCAGCTCCCACAGGGCATATGGGGCTGGCTTGCCAGCGATGAGGTCATCAGCAACAGCCAAGGGTTAAAGGAAAGAACCACATGAGTGAACAACCCGTAGCCGTAACCGTCGCAGCCGGCCTGCAGGCCGAGCAGGATCTGCTGGCGGCTGTCTGCAAGGGCGATCAGGACCATGGCCTGCTGTTCTGGCGCCCTACCGACCGGGCACTGGTGATGCCGCGCCGGATGAGTCGGCTGGACGGCTTCGAGGCCGCCTGTGGCGAACTGGCGATCGGAGGCTGGCCGGTGCTGCTGCGCGAAACCGGTGGCGAGCCGGTTCCCCAGTCCTCGGCCGTGATCAATATCGCCTTGGTGTACGTCGCACCACGCAGTGAAGGCGACCTAAACCGGATCGAGACCGCCTACGAGCGCTTGTGCCTGCCGTTGTGCGAGGTCCTGCGGGAGTGGGGAGGCGTGGCTTCCGTCGGGGAGATCGAAGGCGCCTTCTGCGATGGGCGCTATAACGTCAATCTGAATGGTCGCAAGCTGGTTGGCACGGCCCAGCGCTGGCGCCAGGGCCTGGGAGGTAAACGCCCGGTGGTGCTGGTGCATGGCGCGCTTTTGCTGGATAACGAGCGCGAATCGATGGTCGCGGCGGTCAACCGCTTCAATGAGTGTTGCGAGCTGGAGCAGCGTTGCCTAGCCGACAGCCATATCGCCTTGCATGAAGTCATGCCCGAGGCACCGTTGCTGGAGTGCCTGGCCCAGGCCTATGCCCGGACCCTCGAAGCCATTGCCAAGGATTAACGGGTGCCGAAGACGACCATGGTCTTGCCTTTCACATGCACCAGGTTGCGTTCTTCGAGGTCCTTCAGAACGCGACCGACCATCTCACGCGAGCAGCCGACAATACGACCGATCTCCTGACGGGTGATCTTGATCTGCATGCCGTCCGGGTGGGTCATCGCATCCGGCTGCTTGCACAGCTCCAGCAGGCAACGGGCCACGCGGCCGGTGACGTCGAAGAAGGCCAGGTCACCGACCTTGCGCGTGGTATTGCGCAGGCGCTGAGCCATTTGGCTGCCGAGGGCGTAGAGAATGTCCTGGTCCTGGCGAGCCAGCTCGCGGAATTTCTCGTAGCTGATTTCTGCAACTTCGCATTCGCTTTTCGCCCTTACCCAGGCGCTGCGCTGCTGTTCCTTGCCCGTGGGTTCGAAAAGCCCGAGTTCGCCGAAGAAATCGCCGCTGTTTAGGTAGGCGATGATCATTTCCCGACCATCATCGCCTTCGATCAGGATGGTGACCGAACCCTTGACGATGAACGACAAGGTTTCAGCGGTATCGCCGGCGCTGAGAATATTGCTTTTGGCCGGGAAGCGGCGGCGCTGGCAGTGCGCAAGCAACTTGTCGACATTCTTGATCTTGGCTGGAAGTGTTGCGGCAACCATGGTTAAGCCCCGAAATACGCGGTCCGTGAGTATTTGTTGTTCTGGGATGGGTGCAAAACGCCATCAAATTGGCGTCAGTTTATCAGACGACAAGATGTTATCGGCATATTTACTCAAGTGCTTAAGCCTTTTCGCTTTCGCCTGTAGGGACTAAGCTGGCAGCCATTTTTCCAAGCGAGAGGAAACCGGTTATGAAGGCGCGTATCCAGTGGGCCGGCGAGGCAATGTTCCTGGGTGAGTCGGGCAGTGGCCATGTTGTCGTGATGGACGGCCCACCCGAGGCGGGTGGGCGCAACCTGGGTGTTCGTCCGATGGAAATGCTCTTGCTGGGCCTGGGCGGCTGCAGCAATTTCGATGTGGTCAGTATCCTGCGCAAGTCCCGCCAGGCTGTCGAAAGCTGCGAAGCCTTCCTTGAAGCCGAGCGGGCCAGCGAGGATCCCAAGGTGTTCACCAAGATCCACCTGCATTTCGTGGTCAAGGGCCGTGGCCTGAAGGAAGCCCAGGTCAAGCGGGCCGTCGAGCTGTCGGCAGAGAAGTACTGCTCGGCATCGATCATGCTGGGCCGTGCCGGTGTAGAGATCAGCCACGACTACGAGATCGTCGAACTCGGCTGATCCCTCAGCGCCGCAGTGCCGGCAGCCAGTCCATCAGGCTGGCCGGCAGTGCGGCGCACAGTCGGTCGCTGAGGCGCTCACGGTGTTTCTGGTAGAGCAGGCCGAGGCCGATCACCGCCAGGCCGATCAGGCTCAGGACCACCGGGAACAGCAACGACTCGGCGAACACCTCGTATGACAGATAGCCGAGATAGGCCGCCACACCCAGCGCGCCGAAGACCATGAACATCGGTCGGCGCAGCAACACCGCCACCAGCATCAGGCCGACGTTGATCAGGCAGTACAGGGCCTTGCCCAGTTCGCTGTCACTGTTCATCGAGGTCAGCCCGCCCCAGAACGCCAGCAATCCGGCCAGATAACCCCAAAACGCGTAGTCCTCGCGGGTGCGGCCGTCGATCAGCAGGACCACCAGCAGCAGGCCCAGCCCGAACCACAACGAAACCTCCTGGCGTTGCTCCCAAGTGAAGGTGTCGCCGTGGAACCACTCGCTCAGGTCCATCGACATGAACCACAGCGCCACGGCGATCGGCATGACGATGAACGGGAAGGGGATCAGGCGCAGCATCAGCAGGCCGGCGCAGACCGTCGCTACTTCCATCAACAACCAGCCGCCCTGCACGTAGCGGTAATAGTTGTGATAGTCGCCCTGGCTGTCGTCCAGCGGCCAGAGCCCGGTCAGGCGTTCGAGGGCGAACACCGCCAGTGGCACGATGCTCACCGCCACTGCGGCAAGTACACCGCCGGGAATCAGTTGGCCGCGGCGCTGCATGGCCAGGCCGGCGAAGGTCAGCAGGGTGATGTAGGCGAGGGCAACCACCAGCAGCGCGGTGTCGCCGATGCGCATCCAGGCTTCGCTCAGCAGCCAGCCCATGGCGCCCATGATCAGCAGGGCGCCCAGATAGAAGGCGACGTGGGCGAGCTGGAAACTGGGGTGCTGCGCCGGTTGTTCGCGCAGGAAGCGCAGGAGCGCCTGTTCCTGCTCGGCGCTCAACAGGCCCGCTTCAACTGCGCGGGCCAGGTCCCTGGCATCGAAGCGCCCGGTCATGGCGGGTCAGATTCGGTAGGTGCTTTTGGTCATGACCTTGGCCATCAGGCTCATGCCGAACTTGACCGGCGCCGGGAAACGGAACCCTCCGGCATCCAGGGCCGCGTCGGCGTGGTGTTCTTCGTCGATGCGCATCTGCTCGAGGATCGCCCGGGATTTCTCGTCTTCCGGCGGAATCTGCTCCAGGTGTTCGTCGAGATGCTTGCAGACCTGATGCTCGGTGGCGGCGACGAAGCCCAGGCTGACCTTGTCACTGATCAGGCCGGCAACCGCGCCGATGCCGAACGACATCCCGTAGAACAGCGGATTGAGAATGCTTGGCGAGCTGCCCAGTTGGCGGATGCGTTGCTCGCACCAGACCAGGTGGTCGATTTCTTCGTCGGCAGCCTGCTCCATCGCTTTGCGCACTTCCGGCAGCTTGGCGGTCAGGGCCTGACCTTGATAGAGCGCCTGGGCGCAGACCTCGCCGGTGTGGTTGATGCGCATCAGGCCGGCGACATGGCGGGCCTGCTTGTCGTCCAGCTCGGCTTCGGGCTGGATAATGGCAGGAGATGGACGGGAAGGTTGGCCGCTGAAGGGCAGCAAGGTACGCATGGCCGTATCGGCCTGCAGCAACAAGCGGTCGAGCGGCGAGTATTGACGTTCGGTAGCCATCGGGCACCTCCGCAAGAATGTGCCCGACAGTCTAACTCAAACCCCGTGACAGGGCTTGCGCTGGATCAGCCCGGAGGCCAGTGCATCTGACGCTGGCCGAGCACGTGCATGTGAATGTGGTAGACCGTCTGGCCGCCCAGTTCGTTGCAGTTCATCACGACGCGGAAGCCGTCCTCGCAACCCAGCTCCTTGGCCAAGCGCTGGGCGGTGAAGAGGATATGTCCGGCCAGGCCCTTATCTTCCTCGGTGAGGTCGTTGAGGGTGCGGATCGGCTTTTTCGGGATGACCAGGAAGTGTACCGGCGCCTGCGGGGCGATATCGTGGAACGCCAGGACCTGGTCGTCTTCGTAGATGATCTTCGCCGGGATTTCCCGGTTGATGATCTTGGTGAAAATTGTCTCCACAACGCTTGCTCCATGGTGGTGGTCGGGCCTGAGTGTACTCAGCCGGCACGCCGCCGCCCAGTGGCGATTCGATTCAGCGTGGGCAGTAGGCGCGGTTGATGACACCCGCCAGCTTGCGACTGATCCAGCGGGTCAGCAGGCGTGGCGCCCGCGCCAGCCAGCGGTTGCGGCGGCCGGGGATGATGATCGCCTTGTTGCGGTCCAGTGCGCGCACGGTATAGAGCGCGACTTCTTCCGGACTCAGGCAGCGGTTACCTTTTTCCAGGCGCGGGATACGCCGGTTGGCCGAACGCACCGGGCCGGGGCACAGCACCGAGACCTTGATCCCGGTCTGCTTGAGTTCTTCGCGCAGGCCTTCGGAGAAATGCAGGACATAGGCCTTGCTCGCGGCATAGCTGCTCATCCACGGGCCCGGTGCGAAAGCGGCGAGTGAAGCTACATTGAGGATCTGTCCACCCCCTGTACGGCCATGGCGTTGCCCAAGGCATGGCAAAGGCGTGTGAGAGCGAGGATGTTGACCTCGATCAGGTCCTGCTCGTCGCCCCACTCCTGGGCGAGGAAGTGCCCGTAGGAGCGGATGCCGGCACAGTTCACCAGCAAATCGATCTGCCGCTCGCCTTCCTCCAGCTCCAGCAGGAAACCCGACAACCGCAGCGGTTCGCCAAGGTCACAGGCGCGGAACAATACTTCCACACCAAAGCGCTGGGTGAGTTCGATGGCGACCGGCTCTAGCCGCTCGCGCTGGCGTGCTACCAGGATCAGGTTGCGCCCCCGCCGCGCCAATGCTTCGGCCAGTGCCAGGCCCAGACCGCTGGAGGCACCGGTGATCATGGCGTAACGGGTCATGCGGCTCTCCAATGGCGGGGGCGTTCGAAAAGGGCGCCTAGTCTACTTGTTAGCGTGGCCAGTGGCTGCCCAGTTGACCGGCTTTTTTCAGCGCCTGGCGATATTCCTCGTCGAGGCGGGCGATCAACTGATTCACCGGCAATTCCCGGTCGATGGCCCCCACGCCCTGGCCGGCGGACCATACGGTTTTCCAGGCCTTGGCTTCTTCATGGATGGGCTTGAGCTGGATGTCGCCGCCTTTGGCCAGCTTGGTCAGGTCATAGCCGGCCTTTTCCAGGCTCTGGCGCATGAAGCTGGCGGGAACGCCGGACACTACCGGGGTATGCACGATATCGGCGGCCCTGGCCTCCAGCAGCATCGCTTTGTACTCCGGCGAGGCCTGGCTTTCCAGGCTGGCGATGAAATGGGTGCCCAGATAGGCGAGGTCAGCGCCGAGCAATTGGGCGGCGAGGATCTCGTGGCCGCTATTGAGGCAGCCAGCGAGGAGGAGGGTCTTGTGGAAGAACTGGCGGATTTCGCTGACCAGGGCGAACGGACTCCAGGTGCCGGCATGCCCGCCAGCGCCCGCAGCTACTGCGATCAGGCCGTCGACGCCGGCCTCGGCGGCCTTTTCGGCATGCCGCCGGGTCGTCACATCGTGGAACACCAGGCCGCCGTAGCCATGCACGGCGTCCACCACTTCCTTCACAGCGCCCAGGCTGGTGATCACCACCGGCACCTTGTGTTCGATGCAGGCGGCCAGGTCGGCCTGCAAGCGCGGATTGCTCTGGTGGACGATCAGGTTCACCGCATAGGGGGCGGGGTTGGCCAGGTCGGCCAGCCCTGTTTCGATCTCCTCCAGCCAGCCCCGGAAGCCCGCGGTGTCGCGCTGATTCAGCGCGGGGAAACTGCCCATCACGCCATTGCCGCAACAGGCCAGGACCAGTTGTGGGTTCGATATCAGGAACATCGGTGCTGCCACTACCGGCAGGCGCAGGCGTCGTTCGAGCAGTTCGGGCAATGACATGAGGATTCTCGCGTTTGAATGTCGGAATCAGAACGGTTTGACCACCACCAGAATTACGATCAACAGCAGGAACAGTACCGGTATTTCGTTAAACCAGCGGAAGTAGACGTGACTGCGGTGGTTTTCGCCGCGGGCGAAGCGCTTCACGTTGGCGCCGCACATGTGATGGTAGCCGGTGAGCAGGATCACCAGCGTCAGCTTGGCGTGCAGCCAGCCCTGGCTCAGCCAGCCCGGGGTCAGGTAGAGCATCCAGATGCCGAAGACGAAGGCGGCGATCATCGCCGGGCCCATGATGAAGCGATAAAGCTTGCGCTCCATCACCACGAAGCGGTCGCGGCTGACCTGGTCCTCGCTTGCGGCGTGGTAGACGAACAGGCGTGGCAGGTAGAAGAGGCCGGCAAACCAGCAGACGATGGCAACGATATGCAGGGCTTTGATCCAGAGGTACAGCATGTTTTTCAGTCCTTGGCGGTTCACGGTCGTCAGATAGTAGTAGCTAGGCGCTGCGCCCGTCATCTCAACGGTTGTGGCGGCCACCACGGGCACCTATCATCACTGGTTTTCCAGTCGGTTCGTTGATAGGGGGCAGTTAATGGTCAAGGTCGGTATCGTCGGCGGCACGGGTTACACCGGTGTCGAGTTGCTGCGTCTGCTGGCACAGCATCCTCAGGCTGAAGTCGCAGTCATCACCTCGCGCTCGGAAGCGGGCCTGGCGGTGGCCGACATGTACCCGAACCTGCGAGGCCACTACGATAACCTCGCGTTCAGCGTTCCGGACACCAAGGCCCTGGCCGCCTGCGACGTGGTGTTCTTCGCCACTCCGCACGGCGTCGCCCATGCCCTGGCCGGTGAGTTGCTGGCGGCTGGCACCAAGGTGATCGACCTGTCCGCCGACTTCCGTCTGCAGGACGCCGATGAGTGGGCCAAATGGTACGGCCAGCCGCACGGCGCTCCCGAGCTGCTGAAGGATGCTGTCTACGGCTTGCCCGAAGTCAACCGCGAGCAGATCCGCCAGGCGCGCCTGATTGCCGTGCCGGGTTGCTACCCGACCGCCACCCAGCTGGGCTTCCTGCCGCTGCTCGAAGCTGGAATCGCCGACGCCTCGCGCCTTATCGCCGACTGCAAGTCCGGTGTCAGCGGCGCCGGGCGTGGTGCCAGCGTCGGTTCGCTGTTCTGTGAGGCGGGCGAGAGCATGAAGGCCTATGCGGTGAAAGGTCACCGCCACCTGCCGGAAATTCGCCAGGGCCTGCGTCGTGCCGCAGGTGGTGAGGTCGGCCTGACCTTCGTGCCACACCTGACCCCAATGATCCGTGGCATTCACTCGACACTTTACGCAACGGTCGCCGATACCTCGGTTGACCTGCAGGCGCTGTTCGAGAAGCGTTACGCCAACGAACCGTTCGTGGACGTGATGCCGGCTGGCAGCCATCCGGAAACCCGTAGCGTACGTGGCGCCAACGTCTGCCGTATCGCTGTTCATCGTCCACAGGGTGGCGACCTGGTGGTCGTGCTCTCCGTTATCGACAACCTGGTGAAAGGCGCTTCCGGCCAGGCGGTGCAGAACCTCAACATCCTCTTTGGCCTCGATGAGCGCCTTGGCCTGTCCCACGCAGGCTTGCTGCCGTAAGCAACGGCTTGTCAGGCTACCGGCGGGACTTATGCTTTCCGCTTGTAGCCTGATACCGCTTATATAGTTGACCGATTTTCTCGGGGAAGCGGATAATGCGCGCCATCACGCACGATGGCGGTATAGCGCCGGGAGATATTCAGCATGAGCGTCGAATCCTTCACCCCTTCGGCCCTGCAGTTCACGCACAACGCCGCGCACAAGGTGAAGACCCTGGTTGACGAAGAGGGCAATGATCGTCTGAAGTTGCGGGTTTTCGTGACAGGCGGTGGCTGCTCCGGCTTCCAGTACGGCTTTACCTTCGATGAAGACATCGCGGAAGACGACACCATTGTCGAGCGCGAGGGCGTTGCCCTGGTGGTCGATCCAATGAGCTTCCAGTACCTGGCGGGCGCCGAAGTGGACTACCAGGAAGGCCTGGAAGGCTCGCGTTTCGTCATCAAGAACCCGAATGCCACGACCACTTGCGGTTGCGGTTCTTCGTTCTCGATCTGAGTCGCCTGGTCTTCAAGCAAAACGCCGCGCTTATGCGCGGCGTTTTGCTTTATTGAGCGTCATGCCGGGTAGATGGCCCCAAGTACTCGCGAGCCGCGAGCGCCGGTGACGCTGGGGCGGTTCGCGGCAATGCCTTCCAGGCAGCAATGAGCCAGCCAGGCGAAGGCCATGGCTTCGACCCAGTCCGGATCGACACCGAATTCGGCGGTGCTGCCGACCCGGGCAGCAGGAAGCAGGCCGGCCAGCCGTGCCATCAGCGCGCCGTTGTGCGCACCGCCACCACAGACCAGCAGGGCCTGGGTGTCTTGCTGGGCCTTCCTCAGCGAGTCAACGATGCTCAGCGCGGTGAGCTCCAGCAAGGTCGCCTGGACATCTTCATCGGCGCAGGCTGGCTGGGTGCTCAGGTGATGGTGCAGCCATGGAAGGTTGAACAATTCGCGGCCGGTACTCTTGGGGCCGGTGCCGGCGAAGAAAGGATCTCCCAGCAGGCTTGCGAGCAGCCCAGGAAGAATCTTGCCACTGGCTGCCCAGGCGCCGTTGGCGTCGTAGGCTAGGCCGCGCTTTTCGTTGATCCATGCATCCAGCAGAACATTGCCAGGGCCACAATCGAAGCCGGTAACCGGCTTGTCCTGCTCGATCAGGCTGAGATTGCTGAAGCCGCCGACATTGAGCACTGCAATACGCTCGCCCTGGGCGTTGAACAACGCATCATGAAAGGCGGGACCAGCGGTGCACCCTGGCCGCCGGCAGCGACATCGCGGCGCCGGAAGTCGCCGACCACGCAGATACCGGTCAACTCCACAAGCAGGGCAGGATTGCCGATCTGCACGGTAAAGCCTCGGGCGGGTTCGTGGCGGATGGTCTGGCCGTGGCTGCCAATGGCGCGGATATCTTCGGGGCTAAGGCCTTCGGCATCGAGCAAGTGCCGGATACCCTGTGCTGCCAGCCGAACCCATTCGGCTTCTGCCAGGGCGGCGCGGGCAATCTCGTCCGGACCGCTGGCGCACAGGCCGAGCATGGCCAAGCGTAGCGTTTCGGGCATCGGAATGTAGTGGGAAGCGAGTAGAGAGACCCGCGGCTCGTTTTCGATCAAGGCGATGTCCAGTCCGTCGAGACTGGTACCGGACATCACTCCCAGATAAAGGGCCATGGATCAGCGCTTGTTCAAGGCGAGCATGCTGGCCTTTTCCTGGTCCATGCGGGCCACCAAAGGCTGGCTGACCTGCATGAAGCGTTGGCGTTCGGATTTCGCAATCGGATCGGCCATCGGCAGCTTCTGGCCCAGCGGATCGACGTGAACCCCGTTGACCTGGAACTCGTAGTGCAGGTGCGGGCCGGTGGACAGCCCGGTGGTGCCGATATAACCAATGACCTGGCCCTGCTTGACGGTGCTGCCGGTCTTCACGCCTTTGGCGAAGCCCTGCATGTGGCCGTAGAGCGTCTGGTAGGTGCTGCCGTGCTGGATGATCACGGTGTTGCCGTAGCCACCGCGACGACCGGCGAGGAGCACCTTGCCGTCACCGGCGGCCTTGATCGGCGTACCGCGTGGAGCAGCGTAGTCAACGCCCTTGTGGGCGCGGATCTTGTTCAGGATCGGGTGCTTGCGGCCTGCGGAGAAGCGCGAACTGATACGGGCGAAGTCCACCGGTGTACGGATAAAGGCCTTGCGCATGCTATTGCCGTCAGCGGTGTAGTAGCTGGTGCTGCCGGCCTTGTTGGTGTAGCGCACCGCACTGTATGTCTTGCCGCGGTTGGTGAAGCGTGCGGAAAGGATGTTCCCGGTGCCGACGACCTTGCCGTCGATCATCTTCTGCTCGTAGATCACGTCGAATTCGTCGCCTTGGCGGATGTCCTGGGCGAAGTCGATGTCGTAACCGAAGATGTTGGCCATATCCATGGTCAGGTTATGCGACAGGCCGGCGCGCTGGGCCGAGGCCGAGAGCGAGCTCTTGATCACGCCGTGGACATAGGCGGAGCGGGTGACTGGCTTGGTGACTTCACGGTTGAAGACGTAGCCGCTGGCGCTTTTGGCCAGGCGGATGGTTTCCAGGTCGCTCACCTTGCTGTGCAGGCTGGCCAGCTGGCCGTCCTTGTCCAGTTCGATCTGCAGTACCTGGCCGTTCTTCAACTGGCTGAACTGTTTGGCCTGCTTGTTACTGGCCAGTACTTCATGCACCGCGCTGGCAGGCAGGCCGAGCTTGGCGAAGAGCGTGGAGAGGGTGTCACCCTTGGCAACCACCACTTCGCGATGACCGGGCTGCTTGGCAGGCTCGGCTTCAGCGACTTCGGCTGCTTTCTCGGCAGGTTCGGTGGTGGCGGTGCCTTCGGATTGCGCTTCGGCGTTGTCGATCTGGGCGAAAGGCGAAGCACTGGTTTCTTCGCCGGCCAGTGGCTGTTCCGGTTGGGCCTTGAGCTGTTCGGTCGGGGCTTCCAGCTCGAGGTTGAGAGTGGTGCGCTTGGCTTCTACTTCGCTGGAAGGAAATACCAGCAAGGCCAGGCTGAGCAGGGCGGCGATGCCGCTGGCGGCCAACAGGTGGCTCTTCGGATAAAGCGGAGGCGCTTTAGTCGGTTCGTTGGTCATGTGATGAATAACTTTGAAAAAGATGAAAAGGAAAAGATGAATGACATGATGAAGATGAAATAACTGTATAAAATATAACCAAATCCCCTTCAAAGCAAGCGCGCAGACGTCATCAACCCGCCAGCGGGTCACATCAGTCGGCGGATCTTGTATTTGATGGCTGATCTTGTATGGTTGGGGCCCTTTGAATCTGAGCCTGCGGGTCTGTGTATGAAGTCGGTTGAAGAGCAGCTAGCGCTGATCAAGCGTGGTGCGGAAGAGGTCCTGGTAGAGGCCGAACTTGTCGAGAAACTCAAGCGCGGTCAGCCGCTGCGCATCAAGGCGGGTTTCGATCCGACCGCACCTGACCTGCACCTGGGACACACGGTCCTGATCAACAAGCTGCGCCAGTTCCAGGATCTGGGGCACCAGGTCATCTTCCTGATCGGGGACTTCACCGGCATGATCGGCGATCCCAGCGGCAAGAGCGCGACCCGTCCGCCGCTGACCCGCGAGCAGGTACTGGACAACGCCGAGACCTACAAGCAGCAGGTCTTCAAGATTCTCGACCCGGCCAAGACCGAAGTGGCGTTCAACTCCACCTGGATGGACAAGCTGACTCCAGCCGACTTTATTCGACTGGCTTCGCAGTACACCGTTGCGCGCATGCTCGAGCGCGACGACTTCGACAAGCGCTATAGCAGCAACCAGCCGATCGCTATCCATGAATTCCTTTATCCGCTGGTGCAGGGTTACGACTCCGTGGCGTTGAAGGCGGACGTCGAGCTGGGTGGTACTGACCAGAAGTTCAACCTGCTGATGGGGCGCGAGCTGCAGCGCAGCTATGGCCAGGAAGCTCAGAACATCGTGACCATGCCGCTACTGGAAGGTCTCGATGGTGTGAAGAAGATG
>NZ_AMWJ02000004.1:515000-530471 GCF_000319305.2 Pseudomonas bharatica CSV86
AGTCTAACCTTCGGGGGACGGTTACCACGGTGTGATTCATGACTGGGGTGAAGTCGTAACAAGGTAGCCGTAGGGGAACCTGCGGCTGGATCACCTCCTTAATCGACGACATCAGCCGTACCATGAGCTCCCACACGAATTGCTTGATTCATTGAAGAAGACGGAAGAAGCAGCTTATTGGGTCTGTAGCTCAGTTGGTTAGAGCGCACCCCTGATAAGGGTGAGGTCGGCAGTTCGAATCTGCCCAGACCCACCAATTAAGTTACACCATTCAGTGTCATGCCTCAGTCTGGGGCCATAGCTCAGCTGGGAGAGCGCCTGCCTTGCACGCAGGAGGTCAGCGGTTCGATCCCGCTTGGCTCCACCATAATCTGCTTCCTGTAGCTAAAGCTTAGAAATGAGCATTCGGTTCGAATGTTGATTTCTAGTCTTTGTTGACTGGTCCGTTCTTTAAAAATTTGGGTATGTGATAGAAATAGACTGAACGACACTTTCACTGGTGTTGATTCAGGCTAAGGTAAAATTTGTGAGTTTTTGTCATGAATTTTCGGCGAATGTCGTCTTCACAGTATAACCAGATTGCTTGGGGTTATATGGTCAAGTGAAGAAGCGCATACGGTGGATGCCTTGGCAGTCAGAGGCGATGAAAGACGTGGTAGCCTGCGATAAGCTTTGGGGAGTCGGCAAACAGACTGTGATCCAGAGATCTCTGAATGGGGGAACCCACTCAGCACAAGCTGAGTATCTTGTACTGAATACATAGGTACATGAGGCGAACCAGGGGAACTGAAACATCTAAGTACCCTGAGGAAAAGAAATCAACCGAGATTCCCTTAGTAGTGGCGAGCGAACGGGGACTAGCCCTTAAGTTGACTTGAGATTAGTGGAAGGCTCTGGAAAGTGCCGCCATAGTGGGTGATAGCCCCGTACACGAAAATCTCTTGTCAATGAAATCGAGTAGGACGGAGCACGAGAAACTTTGTCTGAATATGGGGGACCATCCTCCAAGGCTAAATACTACTGACTGACCGATAGTGAACCAGTACCGTGAGGGAAAGGCGAAAAGAACCCCGGAGAGGGGAGTGAAATAGAACCTGAAACCGTATGCGTACAAGCAGTGGGAGCCTACTTTGTTAGGTGACTGCGTACCTTTTGTATAATGGGTCAGCGACTTATATTCAGTGGCGAGCTTAACCGAATAGGGGAGGCGTAGCGAAAGCGAGTCTTAATAGGGCGTTTAGTCGCTGGGTATAGACCCGAAACCGGGCGATCTATCCATGGGCAGGTTGAAGGTTAGGTAACACTGACTGGAGGACCGAACCGACTACCGTTGAAAAGTTAGCGGATGACCTGTGGATCGGAGTGAAAGGCTAATCAAGCTCGGAGATAGCTGGTTCTCCTCGAAAGCTATTTAGGTAGCGCCTCATGTATCACTCCAGGGGGTAGAGCACTGTTTCGGCTAGGGGGTCATCCCGACTTACCAAACCGATGCAAACTCCGAATACCTGGAAGTGCCGAGCATGGGAGACACACGGCGGGTGCTAACGTCCGTCGTGAAAAGGGAAACAACCCAGACCGTCAGCTAAGGTCCCAAAGTCATGGTTAAGTGGGAAACGATGTGGGAAGGCTTAGACAGCTAGGAGGTTGGCTTAGAAGCAGCCACCCTTTAAAGAAAGCGTAATAGCTCACTAGTCGAGTCGGCCTGCGCGGAAGATGTAACGGGGCTCAAACCATGCACCGAAGCTACGGGTATCACTCAGGTGATGCGGTAGAGGAGCGTTCTGTAAGCCTGTGAAGGTGAGTTGAGAAGCTTGCTGGAGGTATCAGAAGTGCGAATGCTGACATGAGTAACGACAATGGGAGTGAAAAACTCCCACGCCGAAAGACCAAGGTTTCCTGCGCAACGTTAATCGACGCAGGGTTAGTCGGTCCCTAAGGCGAGGCTGAAAAGCGTAGTCGATGGAAAACAGGTTAATATTCCTGTACTTCCGGTTATTGCGATGGAGGGACGGAGAAGGCTAGGCCAGCTTGGCGTTGGTTGTCCAAGTTTAAGGTGGTAGGCTGGAATCTTAGGTAAATCCGGGATTTCAAGGCCGAGAGCTGATGACGAGTTGCCTTCAGGCGACGAAGTGGTTGATGCCATGCTTCCAAGAAAAGCTTCTAAGCTTCAGATAACCGGGAACCGTACCCCAAACCGACACAGGTGGTTGGGTAGAGAATACCAAGGCGCTTGAGAGAACTCGGGTGAAGGAACTAGGCAAAATGGCACCGTAACTTCGGGAGAAGGTGCGCCGGCGAGGGTGAAGGACTTGCTCCGTAAGCCCATGTCGGTCGAAGATACCAGGCCGCTGCGACTGTTTATTAAAAACACAGCACTCTGCAAACACGAAAGTGGACGTATAGGGTGTGACGCCTGCCCGGTGCCGGAAGGTTAATTGATGGGGTTAGCTAACGCGAAGCTCTTGATCGAAGCCCCGGTAAACGGCGGCCGTAACTATAACGGTCCTAAGGTAGCGAAATTCCTTGTCGGGTAAGTTCCGACCTGCACGAATGGCGTAACGATGGCGGCGCTGTCTCCACCCGAGACTCAGTGAAATTGAAATCGCTGTGAAGATGCAGTGTATCCGCGGCTAGACGGAAAGACCCCGTGAACCTTTACTATAGCTTTGCACTGGACTTTGAATTTGCTTGTGTAGGATAGGTGGGAGGCTTTGAAGCGTGGACGCCAGTTCGCGTGGAGCCATCCTTGAAATACCACCCTGGCAACTTTGAGGTTCTAACTCAGGTCCGTCATCCGGATCGAGGACAGTGTATGGTGGGTAGTTTGACTGGGGCGGTCTCCTCCTAAAGAGTAACGGAGGAGTACGAAGGTGCGCTCAGACCGGTCGGAAATCGGTCGCAGAGTATAAAGGCAAAAGCGCGCTTGACTGCGAGACAGACACGTCGAGCAGGTACGAAAGTAGGTCTTAGTGATCCGGTGGTTCTGTATGGAAGGGCCATCGCTCAACGGATAAAAGGTACTCCGGGGATAACAGGCTGATACCGCCCAAGAGTTCATATCGACGGCGGTGTTTGGCACCTCGATGTCGGCTCATCACATCCTGGGGCTGAAGCCGGTCCCAAGGGTATGGCTGTTCGCCATTTAAAGTGGTACGCGAGCTGGGTTTAGAACGTCGTGAGACAGTTCGGTCCCTATCTGCCGTGGACGTTTGAGATTTGAGAGGGGCTGCTCCTAGTACGAGAGGACCGGAGTGGACGAACCTCTGGTGTTCCGGTTGTCACGCCAGTGGCATTGCCGGGTAGCTATGTTCGGAAGAGATAACCGCTGAAAGCATCTAAGCGGGAAACTTGCCTCAAGATGAGATCTCACTGGAGCCTTGAGCTCCCTGAAGGGCCGTCGAAGACTACGACGTTGATAGGTTGGGTGTGTAAGCGCTGTGAGGCGTTGAGCTAACCAATACTAATTGCCCGTGAGGCTTGACCATATAACACCCAAGCAATCTGCGCTGAGAAGCCGGATTGTGGTGGTGAAGACGCAATGAACCGAAAGTTCGTGCAAACCACAAATGTCACATACCCGATTTGCCGAAGCGTCGAAAGACGAGTTGGCACACAGAATTTCTTGACGACCATAGAGCATTGGAACCACCTGATCCCATCCCGAACTCAGTAGTGAAACGATGCATCGCCGATGGTAGTGTGGAGCTTCTCCATGTGAGAGTAGGTCATCGTCAAGATTCAATTCCGAAACCCCTATCTGCATATGCAGGTAGGGGTTTTGTCTTTCCGGCAATCCGAAGCCGGATGATCGATCCCTTCGTCAAATCCCCTCGAAGGGGCCTCTGCTTTCTATGCAATCTCTCCGGGCGTGGCTATCATGCCTGCCTCATTGTGTATCGAGATTGGCATGCTGAAGTTGTTAACACTCCTCAAGGATGGTCGATTTCATTCTGGCGAGGCCCTGGGGGCCGTACTGGGCGTAAGTCGCAGTGCGGTCTGGAAGCAATTGCAGCTTCTCGAGTCGGAGTTGAATCTGACTGTGTACAAGGTCCGCGGCCGGGGTATCGGTTAGCCGAACCTTTATTGCTGCTCGATGCTGAAAAGATCGCATCCCTGGCTGTGAGAGAGCCTTGGCCTGCTGTTGTGCTTGATGACATTGATTCTACCAATGCCGAGGCCTTGCGCTTGGTTGCGGCTGGGCAGGCAGCGCCGTTCCTCGTGCTGGCCGAAAGGCAAAGCGCCGGTCGTGGTCGCCGTGGTCGTGCATGGTCGAGCCCGTTTGCTCAGAATCTCTACTACAGTCTTGTGCTGCGAGTAGAGGGTGGCATGCGCCAGCTCGAAGGGCTGAGTCTTGTCGTGGGGCTCGCTGTGAGGCAGACGCTGCTCGCCCTTGGCGTTGCTTCGGCGGGTCTCAAGTGGCCTAACGACGTTCTTGTGGATAACCGCAAGGTAGCCGGCATTCTCCTGGAGCTTGTCGGGGACCCTGCGGATGTCTGTCATGTCGTTCTTGGTATCGGTATCAATGTGAATATGCAGAGCGCCGATATCGACCAGGCATGGACCTCGTTGCATCTGGAAACGGGTCATATGGTTGATCGTAACCGTCTCGCGGCGTTGCTTGGCGACAACCTGCGCATATACCTGGAGCGCCATCACCAGGAAGGCTTCTCGGCCTGCAGTCGGAATGGGAGAGCGCACACCTCTGGCAGGGACGGCCCGTTTCCCTGATCGCGGGAAGCAATAGTGTCGATGGCGTCGTTTTGGGGGTTGATCATCAGGGCGCCTTGCGGCTGGATGTTGATGGTATTGAAAAGAGCTTCAGTGGTGGTGAGCTCAGCTTGAGGTTGCGTGATGATTCTTGAGCTCGATTGCGGAAACAGTTTTATCAAATGGCGAATTATCCGGCGGATTGACAAAGTGGTCATGGCTGGTGGCGTGGTCGACTCGGACAAGGCCTTGCTTCTTGCTGTTGAAAAGGAGGGGTTGTCTCCCAAGTGGTGTCGGTTGGTCAGCGTACGTACCGAGGATGAAACCAATGCCCTGGTTACAGCATTAAGGGCTGCGTTTTCTCTTGAAGTGAAAAAAGCCGGGCCGGCGCAGGAGCTGGCTGGCGTGCGCAATGGTTATGAAAACTTCGAGCGCCTGGGGCTGGATCGTTGGCTTGCTCTTTTGGGTGGTTACCATCTAGTGAGCTCGGCCTGCGTGGTCATTGACCTGGGTACCGCAGTGACTTCTGATTTTGTAAGTGCTGATGGAGAGCACCTGGGCGGTTTCATCTGTCCAGGGATGCCACTCATGCGCAACCAGCTACGAACCCATACGCGGAGAATCCGCTACGATGACGTGTCTGCCGAACAGGCTCTTTCCAGCCTGGCGCCTGGTCGCGCGACAGTGGAAGCGGTGGAGCGAGGGTGCACGCTAATGCTGCAAGGTTTCGTTCTCACTCAAGTCGAGCAGGCCAAGGCGCTGTGGGGTGAAGATTTCACCTTGTTCATCACCGGGGGCGATGCCGCTCTGGTGCGTCGTGTGGTGCCGTCGGCTCGTTCTGTTCCCGATCTGGTGTTCGTCGGGCTCGCCATCGCTTGTCCGTTGGACTGAGGTGCATATGCGTTGGTTGTTTCTTCTTTTGCTGGTGTTGAATGTCTTCTATTACGTCTGGCATCAGCAGGAGGCGCCGCTCAAGGCGAAGGAAGTCGTTTCGCTGTCGTTGTACAAGGGAAGCCAGCAGGATATCCAGTTGTTGAGTGAGGCGCAGCAAGCCAGTCCGGAGAAAGGGTGTCTCTATCTCGGCGGGCTTGCTACCCCGGAGTTGCTCGAGTCGTTGCGTCAGCGTCTGGTTGCTTTGGATGTCGCCTCCAGGAAGGTGGTAGGAAAACTGATGGACAGCTCGGGCTGGTGGTTGCAGATCCGCCCTGAAAGCCGGCATTTGCTGGATGAAACCTTGGTCGGCAGTCTTTCTCGTGATTTCAATGACTTAAAGAGTAAAATAATGCAGTGCGAGGGTATTGCAACGGTCGAATAGTTTGCATAGAATGGCGCCCGCTTCACAGGGATAACCACTAGGTGGTGAACCTGGGAAGTGACTGTCAAATTAGCTAACCTCAAGATTTTAAAGAGAAAAAGCTTGACAGTCGGACGGCAAAGATACAAAATGCCGACCACAGCTCAGGAGGGGTTCCCGAGCGGCCAAAGGGATCAGACTGTAAATCTGACGTCTACGACTTCGAAGGTTCGAATCCTTCCCCTCCACCAGTTTAGCGAGAGCAGCAAGCTCCGCGGGTATAGTTTAGTGGTAGAACCTCAGCCTTCCAAGCTGATGATGCGGGTTCGATTCCCGCTACCCGCTCCAAGTTTGCTGCTGTTGCAAAATGTGTTTCGCTCTTGTAGCTCAGTTGGTAGAGCACACCCTTGGTAAGGGTGAGGTCAGCGGTTCAAGTCCGCTCAAGAGCTCCATCTAACAAGGCAGATATGAAAATATCTGCCTTTGTTTTAATGGTTGGTATCGCAGCTAAATTCTTCTGTTGGAGGATGGTATCGATGGCTAAGGAAAAGTTTGAACGTAACAAGCCGCACGTTAACGTCGGCACCATCGGTCATGTGGACCATGGCAAAACTACGTTGACCGCAGCGCTGACCCGCGTCTGTTCCGAAGTTTTCGGTTCTGCTGTTGTTGAGTTCGACAAGATCGACTCCGCTCCAGAAGAGAAGGCTCGTGGTATCACTATTAACACTGCTCACGTAGAGTACGACTCGAACGTTCGTCACTACGCTCACGTTGACTGCCCAGGTCACGCTGACTACGTGAAGAACATGATCACCGGTGCTGCCCAGATGGACGGCGCGATCCTGGTTTGCTCGGCCGCCGATGGTCCGATGCCGCAAACCCGTGAGCACATCCTGCTGTCCCGTCAGGTGGGCGTTCCTTACATCGTGGTCTTCCTGAACAAGGCTGACCTGGTAGACGACGCTGAGCTGCTGGAGCTGGTCGAGATGGAAGTTCGCGACCTGCTGTCCACCTATGACTTCCCAGGCGACGACACCCCGATCATCATCGGCTCGGCTCGTATGGCGCTGGAAGGCAAAGACGACAACGAAATGGGTACTACCGCTGTCAAGAAGCTGGTAGAGACTCTGGATGCCTACATTCCTGAGCCAGTTCGTGCCGTTGACCAGCCGTTCCTGATGCCGATCGAAGACGTATTCTCGATTTCGGGTCGTGGTACCGTTGTTACCGGTCGTATCGAGCGCGGTATCGTCCGTGTTCAGGATCCACTGGAAATCGTTGGTCTGCGTGACACCACCAGCACCACCTGCACCGGTGTCGAGATGTTCCGCAAGCTGCTGGACGAAGGTCGTGCTGGCGAGAACTGCGGTGTTCTGCTGCGTGGTACCAAGCGTGACGACGTTGAGCGTGGCCAGGTTCTGGTCAAGCCAGGTTCGGTCAAGCCGCACACCAAGTTCACCGCAGAAGTCTATGTTCTGAGCAAGGAAGAAGGCGGTCGTCACACTCCGTTCTTCAAAGGCTACCGTCCACAGTTCTACTTCCGTACCACTGACGTGACCGGTAACTGCGAACTGCCGGAAGGCGTAGAAATGGTAATGCCAGGCGATAACATTCAGATGACTGTTACCCTGATCAAGACCATCGCTATGGAAGACGGTCTGCGCTTCGCTATCCGTGAAGGCGGTCGTACCGTCGGCGCCGGCGTCGTAGCGAAGGTTATCGAATAAGTAGTTGATTTATCTCTATCAGGCCGGTATAGTGGCCGGCCTGATTAAGCTTTTAGGTCAGTAGCTCAATTGGCAGAGCGACGGTCTCCAAAACCGTAGGTTGGGGGTTCGATTCCCTCCTGACCTGCCAGATTCTCTCGTGTATCTGGCTTTCTTTTCACAGGATCCCACTGTATGACTTCCAAGTCTGAAGCCCAAGACTCTCGCTTTGATCTGCTCAAGTGGCTTGCTGTTGTTGCCTTGGTCGTTGTCGGGGTTGTAGGCAATCAGTATTACTCTGCTTCGCCAATCCTGTATCGCGTAATCGCCTTGCTCGCTCTCGCTGCTGCTGCTGCTTTCATTGCGCTGCAGACTGTCAAGGGCAAGTCGTTCTTTGCGTTGGCTAAGGAAGCTCGCACCGAGATTCGTAAGGTCGTATGGCCAACCCGTCAGGAGACTACCCAGACCACTCTCATCGTGGTGGTCGTGGTGCTGGTCATGGCGTTGCTGCTGTGGGGTCTCGATTCCCTGCTCGGCTGGTTGATTTCCTTGATTGTTGGCTAAGGGTGTCCTGTGGCTAAGCGTTGGTATGTTGTGCATGCTTACTCGGGTTACGAGAAGCATGTAATGCGCTCGCTGATCGAGCGCGTGAAGCTGGCAGGCATGGAAGACGGCTTCGGCGAGATTCTGGTCCCCACTGAAGAAGTGGTGGAAATGCGTAATGGCCAGAAGCGCAAGAGCGAGCGTAAGTTCTTCCCTGGCTATGTGCTGGTCCAGATGGAAATGAACGAGGGTACCTGGCACTTGGTCAAGGACACTCCTCGTGTGATGGGTTTCATTGGCGGTACTGCCGATAAGCCTGCACCTATTACCGACAAAGAGGCGAGGCCATCCTGCGTCGGGTCGCTGATGGTAGCGACAAGCCGAAGCCAAAAACCCTGTTTGAGCCGGGTGAGGTTGTTCGGGTTATCGATGGTCCGTTTGCTGATTTCAACGGTTCTGTCGAAGAGGTCAACTACGAAAAGAGTCGCCTGCAAGTTGCGGTACTCATTTTCGGTCGCTCTACTCCGGTAGAGCTCGAGTTCAGCCAGGTCGAAAAGGTCTAGTTGAGCGAAGCATCCCACACCCCGCAGCCTTGCGCTGCGGGGTTTTTTCGTCACCGGGATAAAACGCAAGCAAACCGGGGAGCCTTCTGGCGTTCGTACCCGATATTGGAGTAGCTCATGGCTAAGAAGATTCAGGCTTACATCAAGCTGCAAGTTAAGGCCGGCCAGGCCAACCCAAGCCCACCCGTTGGTCCAGCACTGGGTCAACACGGTGTGAACATCATGGAATTCTGCAAGGCCTTCAACGCCCGTACCCAGGGTCAAGAGCCAGGTCTGCCGACTCCTGTGATCATCACTGTCTACAGTGACCGCAGCTTCACTTTCGAAACCAAAAGCACCCCTGCTTCGGTTCTGCTGAAGAAGGCCGCCGGCCTGACCAGCGGTTCGGCACGTCCGAACACCGTTAAAGTCGGTACTGTGACCCGTGCTCAGCTGGAAGAGATCGCCAAGACCAAGTCTGCCGATCTGACCGCTGCTGACCTGGATGCAGCCGTGCGTACCATCGCCGGTTCTGCTCGCAGCATGGGCCTCAACGTGGAGGGTGTGTAATGGCTAAGCTGACCAAGCGCCAAAAGGCCATCGCTTCCAAAGTGGAAGCTGGCAAAGTCTACAACTTCGAAGAAGCAGCAACCCTGCTGGCTGAACTGTCCGCTGTGAAGTTCACCGAGTCCTTCGACGTTGCTGTCAACCTCGGCGTTGACCCACGTAAATCCGACCAGGTCGTTCGTAGCGCTACCGTGCTGCCACACGGCACTGGCAAGACTGTACGTGTTGCCGTCTTCACCCAGGGTCCAGCTGCTGAAGCCGCTCTGGCTGCCGGCGCTGACCGCGTAGGTATGGACGATCTGGCTGCCGAAATGAAAGGCGGCGACCTGAACTATGACGTCGTCATCGCTTCCCCGGATGCCATGCGCGTTGTAGGTCAACTGGGTCAGGTTCTGGGTCCTCGCGGCCTGATGCCTAACCCGAAAGTCGGTACCGTAACTCCAGACGTCGCCACCGCAGTCAAGAACGCCAAGGCTGGTCAGGTTCGTTATCGCACCGACAAAAACGGTATCATCCACACCTCCGTTGGCAAAGTCGGCTTCGAAGCTGGCAAGCTGAAGGAAAACGTTGAAGCCCTGATCGCTGACCTGAAGCGTATCAAGCCAGCTTCCTCGAAAGGTATCTATGTCAAGCGCGTTACCCTGAGCACCACCATGGGCCCAGGTCTGGTCATCGACCAGAGCTCGCTGAACGCTTAAGAAAACGCTGGGCCGAGTAATCGGCCTGACGTTGAAAAATTGGGGTCCCTGCCTGGCGGGGGCTATCCAAGACCGTAGGCGGCGCAAGCCTTAAACCTCAAGCCTACGCAGATGGTGCTCCCGATTCGTTACCGAATCAGACACCAAAACGACATCCGGCTCCGGCTGGATGAAACGGTAAAAACCAGGAGTAAACCCGTGGCAATTAAACTCGAAGACAAGAAGGCCATCGTCGCTGAAGTCAACGAGGCTGCCAAAGTCGCTCTGTCCGCTGTCGTGGCCGATGCCCGTGGTGTGACTGTAGGCGCGATGACCGGACTCCGTAAAGAGGCCCGCGAAGCTGGCGTTTACGTACGTGTCGTACGTAACACCCTGCTCAAGCGCGCTGTTGAAGGTACCGAATTCTCGGTGCTGAACGACGCGTTCAAAGGCCCGACCCTGATTGCTTTCTCGAACGAACACCCGGGCGCTGCTGCTCGTCTGTTCAAAGAGTTCGCCAAGGGTCAGGACAAGTTCGAGATCAAGGCAGCTGCGTTCGACGGCAAGTTCCTTGCCGCTAACCAGATCGACGTGCTGGCAACCCTGCCAACTCGCGACGAGGCTATCGCACAGCTGATGAGCGTAATCCAAGGTGCAACCAGCAAGCTGGCTCGTACCCTGGCAGCTCTGCGCGACCAGAAAGAAGCTGCTGCTGCCTAAGGCACCGGCGTCTCTTTCGAAATCAAACGTTTAATTTGATGGCCGCGTAGGCTATCCCCCAATACAGGAATTCATAGTCATGTCTCTGACTAACGAGCAAATCATCGAAGCGATCGGCCAGAAAACCGTTCTGGAAATTGTTGAACTGATCAAAGCGATGGAAGAAACCTTCGGCGTTACCGCCGCTGCCGCTGTTGCCGCTGGCCAGCTGCTGGCGCTGCTGCTGCCGTTGAAGAGCAAACCGAGTTCAACGTTGTTCTGGCCGCTGCTGGCGACAAGAAAGTCAACGTGATCAAGGCTGTTCGTGAACTGACGGCCTGGGCCTGAAGGAAGCCAAAGAGAAAGTCGACGGCGCTCCTCAAACCCTGCTGGAAGGCGTTTCGAAAGAAGCCGCTGAAGACGCGAAGAAGAAGCTGGAAGAAGCAGGCGCACAAGTCGAAGTCAAGTAATTTCGACCTTGCGACTCCAGCCCGAGCGTTAAGCAAACGGCTGAGGCTGGTGGCTATTGCCACCGGCCTTTTTCCGTTATTGGTAGTCAACCCGGTTTGACGCTGATGACGAGCGGTATCCACCACGAACGGTGGCGCAAACCAAGGGTTTGCAAGATTTTCTGGTTGCTCCGCCGGGAGGAGCCAAACAAGCAGGTGACCAAGCTGGGGAACGCTGATGGCTTACTCATACACTGAGAAAAAACGTATCCGCAAGGACTTTAGCAAGTTGCCGGACGTCATGGATGTGCCTTACCTCCTGGCCATCCAGCTGGATTCTTATCGTGAATTCCTGCAAGCGGGAGCGACCAAGGATCAGTTCCGCGACGTCGGCCTGCATGCGGCCTTCAAGTCGGTTTTCCCGATCATCAGCTACTCCGGCAATGCTGCCCTGGAGTACGTTGGCTATCGTCTGGGCGATCCGGCGTTCGATGTCAAGGAGTGCGTGCTGCGTGGCGTGACCTATGCCGTTCCGCTGCGGGTGAAAGTGCGCCTGATCATTTTCGACAAAGAATCGTCGAACAAAGCGATCAAGGACATCAAAGAGCAAGAAGTCTACATGGTGAAATCCCCCTGATGACTGAGAACGGTACCTTCGTAATCAACGGTACCGAGCGTGTGATCGTTTCCCAGTTGCACCGCTCCCCGGGTGTGTTCTTCGACCACGACCGTGGCAAGACCCACAGCTCTGGCAAGCTGCTGTACTCGGCGCGCATCATTCCTTACCGCGGTTCCTGGCTGGACTTCGAGTTCGATCCGAAGGACTGCGTATTCGTCCGTATCGACCGTCGCCGCAAGCTGCCGGCCTCGGTACTGCTGCGTGCGCTGGGCTACAGCACCGAAGAAGTACTCAACACCTTCTACACCCCACGTCTTCCACGTTTCCGGCGAGAAGCTGAGCCTGGAACTTGTGCCGCAGCGTCTGCGTGGTGAAGTCGCCGTGATGGACATCCAGGACGAGACCGGCAAGGTCATCGTCGAGCAGGGTCGTCGTATCACTGCGCGTCACATCAACCAGATCGAGAAAGCTGGCGTCAAGCAACTGGACGTTCCAATGGAATACGTCCTGGGTCGCACCACCGCAAAAGCGATCGTGCACCCGGCCACCGGCGAAATCCTGGCTGAATGCAACACCGAGCTGACCACCGAGCTGCTGATCAAGATCGCCAAGGCCCAGGTTGTCCGCATCGAAACCTGTACACCAACGACATCGACTGCGGTCCGTTCATCTCGGATACCCTGAAGATCGACTCCACCAGCAACCAACTGGAAGCGCTGGTCGAGATCTACCGCATGATGCGTCCTGGCGAGCCGCCAACCAAGGATGCCGCCGAGACCCTGTCAACAACCTCTTCTTCAGCGCCGAGCGTTACGATCTGTCCGCAGTGGGCCGCATGAAGTTCAACCGTCGTATCGGTCGTACCGAGATCGAAGGTTCGGGCGTGCTGAGCAGGAAGATATCGTCGAGGTCCTGAAGACCCTGGTCGACATCCGTAACGGCAAAGGCATCGTCGACGACATCGACCACCTGGGTAACCGTCGCGTTCGCTGTGTCGGTGAGATGGCCGAGAACCAGTTCCGCGTTGGCCTGGTGCGTGTAGAGCGTGCGGTCAAGGAACGCCTGTCGATGGCCGAAAGCGAAGGCCTGATGCCTCAGGACCTGATCAACGCCAAGCCGGTAGCGGCGGCGGTGAAGGAGTTCTTCGGTTCCAGCCAGCTCTCGCAGTTCATGGACCAGAACAACCCGCTCTCCGAAATCACCCACAAGCGTCGTGTCTCCGCACTCGGCCCAGGTGGTCTGACCCGCGAGCGCGCCGGCTTCGAAGTCCGTGACGTACACCCGACCCACTACGTCGTGTCTGCCCGATCGAGACCCCTGAAGGTCCGAACATCGGTCTGATCAACTCCCTGGCGGCCTATGCCCGCACCAACCAGTACGGCTTCCTGGAAAGCCCGTACCGCGTGGTGAAAGAGGGTGTGTGTACCGACGATATCGTGTTCCTGTCGGCGATCGAAGAAGCTGATCACGTCATTGCACAGGCCTCGGCCGCAATGAACGAGAAGAAGCAACTGATCGACGAGCTGGTAGCTGTTCGTCACCTGAACGAATTCACCGTCAAGGCACCTGAAGACGTGACTCTGATGGACGTTTCGCCGAAGCAGGTAGTTTCGGTCGCAGCGTCGCTGATTCCGTTCCTCGAGCACGACGACGCCAACCGTGCACTCATGGGTTCCAACATGCAGCGTCAGGCTGTACCGACCCTGCGCGCCGACAAGCCGCTGGTAGGTACCGGCATGGAGCGCAACGTTGCCCGTGACTCCGGTGTCTGCGTAGTTGCTCGCCGCGGTGGTGTGATCGACTCGGTCGACGCCAGCCGTATCGTTGTTCGCGTTGCCGACGACGAAGTCGAACCGGTGAAGCGGTGTCGACATCTACAACCTGACCAAGTACACCCGTTCGAACCAGAACACCTGCATCAACCAGCGTCCGCTGTGAACAAGGGTGATGTGGTCCAGCGTGGCGACATCATGGCCGACGGTCCGTCCACCGACATGGTGAACTGGCTCTGGGTCAGAACATGCGCATCGCGTTCATGGCATGGAACGGCTTCAACTTCGAAGACTCCATCTGCCTGTCCGAGCGTGTGGTCCAGGAAGACCGCTTCACCACGATCCACATCCAGGAACTGACCTGTGTGGCTCGTGATACCAAGCTTGGCCCAGAGGAAATCACCGCGGACATCCCGAACGTGGGTGAAGCTGCGCTGAACAAGCTGGACGAAGCCGTATCGTCTACGTGGGTGCCGAAGTCGGCGCCGGCGACATCCTGGTCGGCAAGGTCACGCCAAAAGGCGAAACCCAACTGACTCCGGAAGAAAAATGCTGCGCGCGATTTTCGGCGAGAAGGCAAGCGACGTTAAGGACACCTCCCTGCGCGTGCCAAACCGGCACCAAAGGTACTGTCATCGACGTACAGGTCTTCACCCGTGATGGCGTCGAGCGCGACAGCCGTGCGCTGTCCATCGAAAGATGCAACTGGACGAGATCCGCAAGGACCTCAACGAAGAGTTCCGCATCGTCGAAGTGCCACCTTCGAGCGTCTGCGTTCGGCTCTGAACGGCCAGGTGGTCGATGGTGGCGCGGGCCTGAGAAAGGCACCGTGATCACCGACGAAGTCCTGGACGGGCTGGAGCACGGCCAGTGGTTCAAGCTGCGCATGCGGAAGATGCGCTGAACGAACAGCTGGAAAGGCTCAGCAGTACATCGTCGATCGCCGTCGTCTGCTGGACGACAAGTTCGAAGACAAGAAGCGCAAGCTGCAGCAGGGCGATGACCTGGCTCCAGGCGTGCTGAAGATTCGTCAAGGTCTACCTGGCAATCCGCCGTCGCATCCAGCCAGGCGACAAGATGGCCCGTCGTCACGGTAACAAGGTGTGGTCTCGGTGATCATGGCCAGTGGAAGACATGCCGCACGACGCCCAACGGTACCCCGGTCGACGTCGTTCTGAACCCGTTGGGCGTACCTTCGCGTATGAACGTCGGTCAATCCTCGAAACCCACCTGGGCCTTGCAGCCAAGGCCTGGGCGAGAAGATCAACCGCATGCTCGAAGAGCAGCGCAAGGCCGCGAACTGCGCAAGTTCCTGACCGAGATCTACAACGAGATCGGTGGCGTCCAGGAAGATCTCGAGTCGTTCACCGACGAAGAGATCCTGACCCTGTCGCACAACCTGAAGAAGGGCGTGCCTATGGCTACCCCGGTCTTCGACGGTGCCAAGGAACGCGAAATCAAGGCCATGCTGAAACTGGCTGACATGCGGGAAAGCGGCCAAATGGTGCTGTTCGACGGTCGTACCGGCAACAAGTTCGAGCGTCCTGTGACCGTTGGTTACATGTACATGCTCAAGCTGAACCACTTGGTGGACGACAAGATGCACGCCCGTTCACTGGTTCCTACAGCCTGGTTACCCAGCAGCCGCTGGTGGTAAGGCGCAGTTCGGTGGTCAGCGTTTCGGGGAGATGGAGGTGTGGGCGCTGGAAGCATACGGCGCGGCATACACCCTGCAGGAAATGCTCACAGTGAAGTCGGACGACGTGAACGGCCGGACCAAGATGTACAAGAACATCGTGGACGGCGATCACCGTATGGAGCCGGGCATGCCCGAGTCCTTCAACGTGTGATCAAAGAGATCCGTTTTCGCTCGGTATCGATATCGATCTGGAA
>NZ_AMWJ02000005.1 GCF_000319305.2 Pseudomonas bharatica CSV86
GGGCGACATCGCGCAGGTAGGTGACGCCGCCGTCGGGCAGGCTCCTGACCACGATCCGGGCGAACTCTTCCTCGGTCTTCAGGCGGCCCTGGGTGTTCACCGACAACTGCAGCGGCACCCCGGCCTTCATCGGCGAGGCGCCGATGACCCGGCCGCGACCTGAACGTTCTGCTCGCGGATCGCCTGCACCACTTCGCCAGCGCTGAGGCCGCGCTGCGCCACGCGATCGGGGTCGATCCAGATGCGCATGGCGTAGTCGCCACCGCCCCAGATGCGCACCTCGGCGACGCCGGGGATGCGTTCGAGCTGGCTCTTGATGTTGAGAATGCCGTAGTTGCGCAGGTAGTTGGCGTCGTACGCGTTGTTCGGCGACACCAAGTGGATGGCCAGGGTCTGGGTGGAGGACGACTTGCTGGTGTTGACCCCAGGCTCAGCACGTCCGGCGGCAGGCGCGGCAGCGCCTCGGAGACGCGGTTCTGCACCAGTTGCTGGGCCTTGTCCGGGTCGGTACCGAGGGCGAAGGTGACGTTGATCGCCAGGCTGCCATCGCTGTTGGCCTGGGATTGCATGTACAGCATGCCTTCCACGCCGTTGATGCGCTCTTCCAGCGGCGCGGCACGCTTTGCGCCACCACCTCGGGTTGGCCCGGATACTGGGCGTTGACCACGATCAGCGCGGCACCACGTCGGGGTACTCGATACCGGCAGGCGCGTCAGCGCCAGCAGGCCGGCGAGCAGGACCAGGGCGCTGAGCACGCCGGAGAAGATCGGGCGGTCGATAAAGAATGCGGAGATATTCATCATTGCTGCGCCTGTGGTCGGGAGGCACCTGGACCGGCGTGACCTGGCTGCCTGGCGTGGCCAGGTGCAGGGAGCTCACCACCACCTGTTCATCGGGCTCGATGCCCTGGTCGATGACCCGCAGCGCACCCTGGCGGATGCCGGGTTGACCTGGCGGTACTGCACGCGGCCCTCGGCATCGACCACCAGCACGTATTTCTTGTCCTGGTCGGTGCCGATGGCGCTGTCGTCCACCAGCGTGGCCGGCCGGCTGGCGCTGCCGGCAGCAGCACCCTGGCGAACAGCCCGGGCGCAGCTCGCCGTTGGCGTTATCGAAGCTGGCCCTGACCCGGATGGTGGCCGAACGGGTATCCAGGCGGTTGTCCAGGGAACTCAGGGTGCCCTGGCGCGGGTAGCCTTCCTCGTGGGCCAGGCCGAGCCTGACCGTTACCGGCTCGCCACCCTGGCGGTTGCCCAGGTAGCGCAGGAAGGTGGTTTCGTCTACGTCGAAGTCGGCATAGATCGGTGAGATCGATACCAGGTTGGTCAGCGCCGTCGAGCGTTCGCCGACATCGACGATGTTGCCCGGGGTGACCTCGACCCGCGAAGCACGCCCGTCGAAAGGCGCCAGGATGCGGGTGTGCTCCAGGTCCAGGCGCGCCAGTTCGACCCGCGCCTGCGCCTCATCGACCCGGGCCCGGGCTTCGTTGGCGCTCTGCACGCGTTTGTCCAGGTCGGTCTTGGCGATGGCATTGCTATTGATCAGGTGCTCGTAGCGTTGCAGTTCCTTGTCCGCGAACTGGCTCACCGAGCGCGCTGCCACCAGCGCCGCCTGGGCCTGTTGCAGGGCGGCGGCGTAGGGGCGCGGGTCGATCTGGAACATCAGGTCGCCCTTGCGCAGCAGTGCGCCATCCTTGAAATGCACGCTGACCAGGGTGCCGGCCACCAGCGGCTGATCACCACCGTGTCGGTGGCGACCAGGCGGCGGTGTAGCCCTGCCAGTCAACCACGTCGCGGCTGACCGCGTTCATCACCTGGACTTGCGGCAGCGCCGCCGGGGCGTTGGTGGCCTGGGCCCGGGGCGCGCAGGCCCATGGCGAGCCGGCGAGCGCTATAAGGGTCAACCGGCCAGGGCCCAGGCGGGCACGCCAGTCAATTTGCGAAGGTACGAAGACATGGCAAGCATCCTTTCGAATGGAATGGTTCAGGCCAGGGGCACGCCCAGTGGCTGTGGCGCCGGGCGGGCCTTGCCCCAGCGGCGCATGGCGGGTTGCTCGACGAGGCGAACAGCAGCCAGCCGCCCAGCAGCGACAGGGCGAAGGTGGCGATGAGGATCAAGGCGGCGGGGCCGGCGGCGAAGGTCTGGCCGCCGAGCAGGTTGGTCACACAGGTCATGATCAGCAGGTGGATCATGTAGAAGCCGAACGAGATCTCGCCCAGCCAGACCATCAGCGGATGACGGAACCAGGAGCGGCGCCGGGTCACATCGGCGGCCGCCAGGCTGGTGATCAGCAGGGCGATGGGGATCACGGTGGTCAGCGACAGGCTATAGATGAAGGGCACTTCGCCGGCGAGGAAATAGGCCAGCGCCGCCAGCGCCATTGTCGGTGCGACCGGGATCGCCGGCCAGCGCCCGGCCATGAGAATGCGCGCCATCAGCATGCCGAGCACGAACTCGAACAGGCGCAGCGGCGGGAAGTAGTAAGCCAGCCACCACTGTTGGAGGGAGATCGGGTACTCGGCAATCTGCGGCGTGGCGCCGACGAACCTGGCGATCGCCCAATGGGTGGCGGCCAGCGCGCCACGGTCAGGCCCGCGCTCAGCCACAGGCGCTCCTCGCGGACTTTCCACAACGCCCGCAGCAGGAACGGAAAGCCAGGTAGAACAGCAGTTCGCAGCACAGCGACCAGGATGGCCCGTTGACGCTGAGGAACACCGACATGTCCGGCACCCAGGCATGCACCAGCAGCAGGTTGGCAGCCAGGCGCCGATGGCCCCAGCGGCACGGCGAACAGCACCATCGCCAGGACGAAGGTCACCAGGTGGTTGGGGTAGATCTCACCAGGCGCCGGCGCCAGAACGCCACCAGGGTGTCGTTGCGCCGCGCCGACCAGGTGATCACGAAGCCGCTGAGACGAAGAAGAACGACACCCCGGTCCAGCCGCCGACGCTGAACAGGCGCTGGAAGCCTGCGATGATGTCGGGTCGGCGAAGGGGTTGAAACCGATGATCTTGGTCAGGGAGGCGTGGAAGAAGAACACCAGGCAGCGGCGATGAAGCGAAACCCGGTAAGGGAATCCAGGCGCGCGTGGGGGTGCTGGTGGTACAGGTGTGAATGCGTCATGAGTCGATACCTTTCATTAAAGATCCGGCGCCGTCGGGGATCGACGGGCCTGGTCAATTCCATGGGGCAGCTAGACGGGGCCACTCAAGCGGCATTCGCAGCAGGACCGGCGGGGCGGCCGGTCCTGTAGTCATGGGCTCCTTGTTTGCAGCGTGCAGGCGGGTGGGGTCAGGCGCCGTAGACGGCGTTGCACAGATCGACGGTGAACTGGCCGAACATGCCTTCGAAGGCGGTGTTGGTGAAGGCCACGACCGACAGTTGCTGCGCCGGATCGACGAACCACGAATGGCCGAAGGCGCCACCCAGGCGCCAGGTGCCGACGGATTCCGGGGTCTGCGCGGCCTGTGGGTCGGTCAGCACGGTGAAGCCCAGGCAAAGCCGCGGCCGGGCCAGTTGGCCAGTTCCAGTTGGCCGGTCTGCACGCTGCCCAGTTCCTTCACCAGGCTCGCCGGCATCAGGGCGCCGCCGCCCTGGCGCAGGTTTCGAGCAGGACCAGGAACTCCCCGGCGGTGCCGACCATCCCCGAGCCGCCGGACGCATAGGCGTTGTCATCCAGGACACGGTCGGCGTCCATGCGAATGCCGGCGGTATTTTCGAATACCTCGATCACCTCGACGCCCTGCATGCGCCGTGGCGCCGGCTCGGCATTCAGATAGGCAGCGGTCAGGCGCGAGCGGTCCACCACCTGGAAGCGCGTATCGGTCAGGCCCAGGGGCTTGCTCACCAGTTGCTCGATCGCTTCGGCCAGGCCGGTCTCGGTGACCCGTTCGATCAGGCACCGAGCACATCGGTAGCGATCGAGTAGCCCCAGTCGGTGCCCGGGCGATACAGCAGCGGCGCGGTGGCCAGGCGGCGGATGTTCTCTTCCAGGCTCAACGGGGCGTTTTCCAGGCCGTCGCAGACCCCGGCGCGGGCATAGGCGCCACCGCCCTGGGCTTCAAGGAAGCCGTAGCCCAGGCCCGCGGTGTGGCTGAGCAACTGGCGCACGGTGATGGCTACGCGCGTGCCGTCGGCCAGGGTCGGCTGGAACTCCGGCAGCCAGCGGGCGATAGGGTCGTCCAGGCCGATACGGCCCTGGGCGACCAGGGCCAGGGCGGCGGCGGAGGTGATCGGCTTGGTTACCGAGGACAGCCGGAACAAGGCGTCGGACGCATGGCGAGCCGGCCTCGCGGTCGGCCAGGCCGACGGCCCGGCGGTAGGTGACTTCGCCGCGCGGGCCACCCAGGACCACGGCGCCGACAGGCGCTGTTCATTGATGGCGCTGTCCAGCGCGGCGTCGATGCGTGCCTGCATCGGGTCGGTGGCGACGGCGTTGGCGAGCTGGATGGTTTGTTTGACGGTCATGTCTGCATTTCCCTGCTGTAGTAGACGGCGCCATGCTAGGGCGCGGACATCTGCGGAAACAGAGGCTAGAATTCCGGACACATCGGACATCGGGTTCCGTAATCAGGAGCCCAGGACTCAAGGACAGAGCGTGGATAACCTCAGTGGTATCTCGTTTTCGTGCAGGTTGCCGAAACCCGGAGTTTCGTGGCGGCGGGGCGGCAGTTGGGCGTTTCGTCATCGGCCATCGGCAAGAGCATCGCCCGCCTCGAGCAGCGTCTCGGGGTCAGGCTGTCCCACGCAGCACCCGCAGCATCAACCTGACTGCCGAGGGCGCGCTGTTTCTCGGGCGCTGCCAGCGTGTGCTGAATGAACTGGAGGCGGCGGAGCTGGAACTGTCCAGCAGTAGCAGCGAGCCGCGGGCAAGCTGCGGGTCAGCCTGCCGCTGGCCGGGCAGTTCCTGTTCAGCCTGCTGTCCGGCTTCGCCAATCGCTACCCGGACATCCATCTGAACTGGACTTCAGTGATCGCCTGGTGGATGTGGTGGAGGAGGGCTTCGATGCGGTGATCCGCACGGGTGCCCTCAACGACTCGCGCCTGGTGGCCGGCGCCTGGGCGCGTTCCGCTTCCTGCTGGTGGGCGCCCCGAGCTATTTCCAGGCCCACGGCGAGCCCCGCTGTGCCGACGACCTTGGCCAGCACGACTGCCTGCTGTACCGCGTGCCCTCCACCGGCAAGCTCGAGCGCTGGCCGCTGCCGGAGCAGGCGCCCAATGGCCCGCAGAACCTGCGCGTGGTGCTGGGTGCAACAACATCGACATGCTGCTCAACGCGGCGCTGGCCGGGCGCGGCATCGCCTGCCTGCCCGAGTTCTCGGTCAAGGCCGCCCTCGATGCGGGCAATTGCAGGCGGTGCTGACCGAGGAAGTGACCCGCACATCCACTTCAGCGTGCTATGGCCGCCTAGTCGGTTCATTGCGCCGAAGCTGGGGTGTTTTGTGGATTTCATTTCCATGCATATGTGAGGGGGGTCGTGCTGGTCCTTGTCGTGCTGGTGCTGGGTATTGGGGTTGATCCGTTTGCTTGGGTGACGCTTAGTCACCTTTTCGCCTTTACGGCGACCCACTTTTGAAGAGCGCAAAGTGGCGGTTCGGCGGTCCGACAAAACGCTTTCGCTCCCACATCCGGCCCTACGCTTCGCTCCGGGTTCCCTCCCTCCGCGCTGATTCCGGGGCCGCGCCATACGGGCATCCTGCCCTATGGCGCTTTCCGGGCCATCCATGGCCCTCCACCCCCTCCATCAGCGCTCCACTCGGCCTCCTGAAGTCGCAGGTAGATCAAGATCAAGAGCACAATTCGCTTCGCTCTGCCGGGCGATGGGGTCTCAGGAGTGGTGACTGCGCTTCGCGCTCTGGCTGTTGCTGTTGCTGTTGCTGTTGCTGTTGCTGTTGATCTTGATCTTGATCTTGATCTTGATCTTGATCTTGATCTTGATCTTGATCTTGCTTTTGATCTTGCTTTTGATCTGCCCGCGACTTCAGGAGGCTGAGTGGAGCGCTGATGTAAGGGGTGGAGGGCCATGGATGGCCCGGAAAGCGCCATAGGGCAGGATGCCCGTATGGCGCCCCTGGAATCAGTGCGGAAGGAAGGGACCCGGAGCGAAGCGGAGGGCCGGATGTGGGAGCAAGAGCGTTTTGTCGGACCGCCGAACCGCCACTTTTGCGCTTTTCAAAAGTGGGTCGCCGTAAGGGCGAAAAGGTGACTCAGCGTCGCCGGAGCAAACGGATCAACACCCAATACCCTGCACCAACACACCAAAGCCAACCACTTACCGCTCGGTCAAACGAATAATCTGCCTGGCACAAAACGCCCCGGTGAGAATCACCCGAACAGCCGCAAGGTCTGCATGGCCAGAACCAGGCCGACATCCGCGTGGGTTTCCACCGCGATGATGGCCATGGCATCCAGCCCGCCGGGGCTGGTGGCCAGGTACATGGACAGGAAATCGGTCCGGCGACACGGGCGAGCAGCCAGGCGCAGCCCGCGCAGAGGAGGATCAGCACCAGCGCGCCGCTGATCATCGCCGGCAGGCGTTTGCCGACGTAGCCCAGGGTCTGGCGGTCGAAGCGCAGGCCGATGTAGCAGCCGATGGCACCGTAGGCGAAGGCCAGCAGCCATTCGGGCATTTCGATCACCAGCACGCCGCCCAGCTGCAACGCGCCGCCGAGCAGCAGCGGCATGAGCAGGGCGCCGGCGGGCATGCGGTTGCCGAGGGTGATGCCCAGCAGGATCACCAGCAGGCCCAGGGCCAGGTTGACCGGGTCCGGATCGCTGACCCGCGCCGCAGCCACCAGCCCCTCGGCCGGGACACGCCCAGGGCATGGCTGACCAGCGAACCGACCATCACCACGCACACCACCCGCACGTACTGCATGGTCGCCACCACCCGCCCGTCGGCACCGTATTCCTCGGCCATCGACACCATCGCCGAGGCGGCGCCCGGCGCCGTGCCCCAGCCGCGGTACTGCCGGGAATCCCGCCGAAACGTACGGTGCCCAGGCCGACCAGGGCGCTCAGCACCACCGTCACCAGGGTGGCGAACAGCATCAACGGCCAGGCCTGGCCAGCGACACCAGCACCGCCCAGGTCACCGAGGGGCGACCAGCAGCCCGACGCAGCCCTGGCCGAAGCGGAACACCTGGCGATGCAGGTGCAGGTTGCGCCGCTAACGCCGAACACGATGGCCACCAGCATGGGCCGAGGAACAGCCCGGCGGGCACCGACAACGCGTGGAGCAACTGGCCCGTAGCGCCGGCGCTCAGCGCCAGCATCAGCCAGCGCAGCCAGGAAGGTCGGGGTGGGCGCTCCAGAGTGGGGGAAGGCAAGGTCGAAGGTCTCCTGCAGGTGGGACAGCGACCGGAACGCAGCCCGGCCGGCAGGAAAATTATCGACGTCGCCAATCATCAAGTCTATTTTCTACTTTCGATCAATCGATAACTGAAATTCATGAATCATGGACCTTCGCGACCTTAAGTATTTCGCCACCATCGCCGAGCTCGGCCATCTCGGCAAGGCGGCGGAGAAGCTCAACCGCAGCCAGCCGGCCTTGAGCAAGAGCATCCAGCGCCTGGAGGAGTCCCTCGGTGCACGGCTGTTCAAGCGCGACGGTCGGCGCATCAGGCTGACCGATGTCGGCGAACTGTTGTTGGCGCGGGGCGGCAATTGCAGATGAGCATCGCCGAGACCGAGCGCGAGATCCGTGATTTCGCCGGCGGCCTGACCGGCACCCTGCGCCTGGGCTGCGCGGCGAGCATGGCCGAATACCTGCTGCCGCAGCTCACTGCCGCGTTGCTGGAGCGGGCGCCGGAACTGGTGGTGAAGCTGTCGATCGCTCAGGATGACGTGCTCAGGGAATCGCTGCGCGCAGACCGGCTGGATGTGATCATTTGCCCTTTGGTTACGGATGATGAGCACTTCGTCTCCTACCCGTACTCGAGGATGAAATGGTCGTCGTGGCCAGCGTCGATCATCCGCTGTGGACGCGCCGATCCAGATGAAGGACCTGTGCCGCTACCGCTGGGTGCTTGGCGGGCCTACCGTCAGTGCCAGGCGCTGGATCGACAATGCCTTCATCGCCCAGCAGTTGCCGGTGCCGCAGGTGCAGGTCGAGACCAACTCGATTTCCCTGTTGCCGCGGCTGATCGCCCGGACCCGGCTGCTGAGCTTCGTCGCCCGCGAAATTCTCGAACATGGACAAGGCATGTCGCGGCTGCGCGAGGGCCGCTGGCGCAGACCACCATGCAGCGTTCCATCGGTATTTTCCTGGCGGCGGGCCGCTATGTTCCGCGGCGGCGGCAGCGCTGGTGGAGTTGCTGAAGGCAGACGGGCGGCGGTTTTTCGGTGAGGCGTGAGGCTATTGTGGCCTTTCGGTGTAGGCATGGGTGTTTACTGCGAGTGCCCGTCTGAGAGCCCCGTTATGGCCACCAGGCGCATGCCGGAAGATCTTCAGCGCCTTGAGATCGAGCGCCGCCCGCGCGGCGCATCGCTGGCAAGCCAGCTCCCACATTTGCTGCAACGTGCCTATGTCTGTCAGGCCATGGTTGACCGCCTTGTTCGGACGACGCGATACCGCGTTGAGCCCAACAGCCTCCCCGCACTAGATCGTCGACCATCCAAAGGCTGCCAACGGAGATCTCACAGGCCATGGCACGTTGCAGCAAATGTGGGAGCTGGCTTGCCAGCGATGCGCCGCGCGGGCGGCGCTCGATCTCGAGGACGCTGAAGATCTGTCGGCATGCGCCTGGTGGCCATAACGCGGTTCTCAGGCGGTATAGGCGGGGCGGACTCACCGCTCCCGCCATTTCTCCAGCAGGATCGCCACGAATTTCTCCGCCGCCGGCGACAGCGACGCACCGCGGCGATAGACCAGGCCCAGGGTGCGGGTCACCTCCGGCTCGGCCAGCGGGATGCTGACCAGGGTCGGGTGATCGGCATCCGGCATTGCCAGGCTGGGCATGGCGGACACCCCCAGTCCGGCTCGACCATGCCCAGCGATGTGGACAGGTGCTGCACCTCATAGAACCACTTGGCCTGATGTTCAGGCCGCTCAAGGCATGGTCGAGGAGCATGCGGTTGCCGCTGAGGCGGCCCACGCCGATCAGCCGGTAGGGCGCCAGCTCCGACCAGGTCAGGGCCTTGCGCTCGGCCAGTTCGTGGTCGCGACGGCAGGCCAGGACGAACTTCTCCTCCACCAGCGGTACGAATTCGATGTCGGCGTGCTGGCCGCTCATCATGTTGATGCCGAAGTCCGCTCGCCGCGCAGTACCGCCTCCAGCCCGTCGTTGGCACTGAGGTCGAGCAGGCGGATACGAATCTTCGGGTATTGCTCGTTATATTGGCCGATCACCGACGGCAGGAAATAGAAGGCCGCGGTCGGAATGCAGGCCAGGGTGACCTGGCCGCTCTGGCGCTCGGCCAGTTCGCGGATGCTGAGGATCGAGTCTTCGAAGTCGTCGAGCAGGCGCCGGCCTTGGGCAGGAAGTCACGTCCGACGCTGGTCAGCCCGACCCGACGGGTGGTGCGTTCGAGCAGGGGCGTGCCCAGGCCTTCTCCAGTTTCTTGATACGCCGGCTTAGGGCCGGCTGCGACAGGTGCAATGCTTCCGCAGCCTCGTGGAAGCTGCCAAGTTCGGCGATTTTGACGAAAGATCTCAGATCTTGAAGCTCGTATTCCATCGGAAGGGCCTTGTTCGAGGTACCTGTGATTAATGTTTGAAGCGCAATAATCCGGACGATCTTTGCATTGGATTGATCTATCCAAGCCTGTCACTCTTGTTCGCACAGCATCAATTGTGTCGATTGATAAACGAGAGTCAGTAGTCATGCAACGTATTCCTTGTGTGCTCATGCGGCGGTACCTCGAAAGGCCCGATCTTCCATGCCTGGGATCTGCCAGCGAACGTGGTCGAGCGCGACGAAGTCCTGCTCAACCTGATGGGCTCGGGCCACGAGCTGGAAATCGACGGGATCGGCGGCGGTAGCCCGCAGACCAGCAAGGTCGCGATCGTCAGCCCGTCGCTGCATGCCGATGCCGACGTCGATTACCTGTTCGTCCAGGTCATGGTGGCTCAGCGTCGGGTCGATACTGCTCCGAACTGCGGCAACATGCTCTGCGCGGTCGGGCCCTTCGCCATCGAGCAGGGCCTGGTCAAGGGCCAGGAAGGGCGCACGCTGGTGCGCATCCGTAACCTGAACACCGGTACCTTCGTCAATTCGCTGGTGGAAACTCCGGGCGGCATCGTTCGCTACGAGGGCCGTACCGCCATCGATGGCGTGCCGGGCACCGCCGCGCCGATCCACCTGACCTTCCTCGACGCGGTGGGCAGCAAGACCGGCAAGCTGTTCCCGACCGGCCAGCCGCGCGACGTGATCGATGGCGTTCCGGTGACCTGCATCGACATGGCCATGCCGATGATGATCGTCGATGCCACCCAACTGGGTGTCACCGGCTCGGAAACCCCGGCAGACCTGGACGCCAACACTGCCTTGCTCGAGCGCCTGGAAGCGCTGCGGCTCAAGGCGGGCCGGGCGATGGGCCTGGGCGATGTCAGCAATATGGTCATTCCCAAGCCGGTACTGATTTCGCCACCGCGCCAGGACGGCACGCTGCAGGTGCGCTACTTCATGCCCACAACTGTCATCGTGCATTGGCGATCACCGGTGCCATCGGGCTGGCGACTGCCTGCGTCAGCCCGGGCACGGTGACCATGGACATGCTCGGCGACAGCGCCGCGGAACTGACCGAGGTGCGCCTGGAACATCCGGTGGCGCATCGATATCGCACTGTCGCGCAGCGGTCCGGACGGCAAGACCATCCAGGCCTCCGTGGTACGTACCGCCCGACGATTGTTCTCCGGTTTCGTCTACGCACCTGCCTCGCGACGACTTGCGGCTGATACTTGTAGCAAACAGTCACAACAGCGCATCCGCACAAATTCAAGAATGGGTGATGCCTCATGAAACTCGCAAAATCGCTGTACTTCCAGATCATCTGCGCCGTCCTGCTCGGCGTCCTGGTCGGCCATATCTGGGGCAGCAGGCAATCGCCCTGAAACCCCTGGGTGACGCCTTCATCAAGCTGATCAAGAATGATGATCGCCCCGTGGTGTTCTGCACCATCGTCACCGGTATCGCCGGATGACCGACAAGAGCAGCCTGGGCCGCCTGATGAGCAAGACCCTGCTGCTGTTCCTGGTGCTGACGGTGATCAGCCTGGCCATCGGCCTGGCCGCGGTCCATCTGTTCAAGCCCGGCGTGGGCATGAACATCGACCCGTCCACCCTGAGCATGGCGGGCCTTAGCCAGTACACCGATTCAGCGGCGAAGCTGGGCGTGGTGGACTTCTTCATGCACATCATCCCGAGACCTTCGTCGGCGCCTTCAACAAGGGCGAGGTGCTGCCGGTGCTGTTCATCGCCGTGCTCTGCGGTTTCGCCTGTCTGCCATGGGCGAGCGCGGCCGGCCGGTGCTGGATGTGCTGGAAGCGGTTTCGCAGATGGTGTTCCGCATCTTCGGCTACCTGATGCGCTTCGCTCCGGTCGGTGCCTTCGGCGCGCTGGCGTTCACCGTCGGCCAGTACGGCATCACCTCGCTGGGCTCGCTGGCCAAGCTGGTGATGACCCTGTACATCGCCTGTGCCTTCTTCGTCATCGTGGTGCTGGGCGCAGTGTGCCGCTTCCATGGCTTCAGCCTGTGGAAGCTGCTGCGCTACTTCCGCGAAGAGTTCCTCGTGGTCCTTGGGTACTTCGTCCACCGAGCCGGTGCTGCCGCGGATGATCGAGAAGCTCGAAGGCCTGGGCTGCCGCAAGGGTGTGGTCGGGCTGGTGCTGCGACCGGCTACTCCTTCAACCTCGACGGTACGGCGATCTACCTGTCGCTGGCCGCGGTGTTCATCGCCCAGGCCTGCAATATCGAACTGGGCCTGGGCCAGACCCTGACCATGCTGGCGATCATGCTGCTGTCGTCCAAGGGCGCGGCAGGGGTGACCGGCAGCGGCTTCGTCGCGCTGGCTTCGACCCTGACCGTGATCCACGACCATCCCTGGCCGGCCTGGCCCTGCTGATCGGCATCGACCGCTTCATGTCCGAGGCCCGCGCCCTGACCAGCCTGGCCAGCAACGCGGTTGCCACCGTGGTCATGTCGCTGTCGGAAAAGGCCTGTGACCGCGAGGTGCTGATGCGTGCCCTGGAGGAGGGGCACCAGGCGCCTGTCGCCGAACCCGCGAGCAGGCGGTGACCTGGACTGCCGAGCAGCCCCAGCGCCACAGCTGATCCATACCGCGTTACCCGATACAACACTCCGATATCCCTGTCCGGCAGTCATACTGCCGGTAGCGGATACGGCTGCCTTCACAATAAAAACAAGAGTGAATCCTATGCTCGCATTGCTTGGTTTGATCATGGTGTGACCTTACCTACCTGATCATGAGTAAACGTCTTTCCCCGATCGTCGCCCTGACGGTGGTACGATCGTCTTTGCCCTGATCGGCGGTTTCGCCCCGGACCTGGGCAAGATGATGCTCGACGGCCTGAAGATGGTCGCGCCGTCCGCCGCGCTGCTGCTCTTCGCCATCCTGTTCTTCGGCCTGATGATCGATGCCGGCCTGTTCGACCCGCTGATCCGCAAGATCCTCAAGCGGGTCAACGGCGACCCGATCAAGATCGCCATCGGCACCGCGCTGCTGTCGCTGCTGGTGGCCCTGGACGGTGACGGCACCACCACCTACATGATCACCTGCGCGGCGATGCTGCCGCTGTACAAGCGCATCGGCATGAACCCGATGATCCTGGCGACCATTTCCATGCTCTCGCTGAGCATCATGAGCGGCATGAGCCCTTGGGGCGGGCCGGCGACCCGGGCGATCGCAGCCCTGGGCCTGGACGCCACCGAGTACTTCATCCCGATGCTGCCGACCATGATCGGCGGTGCGGCGTGGGTGGTCTTCACCGCCTTCCTGCTGGGCCGGGTAGAGCGCAAGCGCATCGGCAACATCAAGCTCGAGTCCGGCGGCGGCAACTGCTACATCAAGGCGATCCTCGAAGATACCCCGCACAAGCGTCCGCGCCTGGCCTACGTCAACCTGCTGCTGGTGATCGTGTGATGGTCGCCCTGGTGATGGGCCTGATGCACGCGGCCATCCTGTTCATGATCGGCTTCGTTGCAGCCCTGATGATCAACTACCCGCAGCTGGAACTGCAGAAAGAGCGGATCCTTGCCCATTCCGGCAACGCCATGACCGTGGTCCTGCTGGTGTTCGCCGCCGGTATCTTCGCCGGGATATTTCTCGGGCACCAAAATGGTCGACGCCCTGGCCCAGACCCTGGTCGCCTGGATTCCCGACGCCTGGGGCCACTGGTTCCCGCTGGTGGTGGCGCTGACCAGCATGCCGCTGACCTTCGTGCTGTCCAATGACGCCTACACTTCGGCGTGGTACCGATCCTGGCCAACGCTGCCGCGGCCTACGGTATCGACCGATCGAAATCGCCCGCGCCTCGGTGCTCGGCCAGCCGGTGCACTTGATGAGCCCGCTGGTGGCCTCGACCCTGCTGCTGGTGGGCATGGTCGATCGCGATATCGGCGATTTCCAGAAGGCCACGGTGAAATGGGCGGTGCTGACCTCCCTGGTGATCACTGCACTGGCCGTGCTGACCGGCGCCATTTCGTTCTTCGTCTGAAAACACCCAATAAAAATAAACCGAGGTTTTCATCATGACCCGTATCTACAGTCGTGCGCCGCCTGCGGCCTGTGTTCTGCTACCTGCCCGGTGTCGGCGCCGCAGGCTTCATCGAAGACAGCAGCTCAAGCTGCAAACTGCGCAATGTCTATTTCAACGAAAACTCCGTGACGAGCAGGGCATGAGCGCCCGCGCCGCGGCCACCGCGAAAAGCGAGCGGGTCGAGTGGCCCAGGGCTTCCTGCTCGATTACCAGTCCGGGTTCACCCAGGGCACCTTGGCTTCGGGGTCGATGGCCTGGCCCTGGTCGGTGTGCGCCTCGATTCGGGCAAGGGCCGCAGCGGTACCGGCTGCTGGCGGTGCATGACGATGCCGCGCGGCCGACGAATTCGCCAGTGCCGGGGCGACGGCCAAGGTCCGCCTCGGCCAGACGGTGCTGCGCCACGGCACCCAGTTGCCGAAGAACCGTTGCTGGTCTACAACGACGCCAGGTTGCTGCCGCAGACCTACCAGGGCACCGAACTGGTGAGCAAGGACATCGCCGGCCTGACCTGACCGCCGGCCATCTGGACCGCTTCAAGCTGCGTGATTCCACCGACAGTGTCGCGCTGTTCCTCGATGGCTACAGCGGCGGCGCCTCCGGCGATTCAACTACGCCGGTGCCGACTACGCCTTCAGCAAGCAACTGCGCCTGAGCTATTTCCACGGCGAGCTGCAGAACTTCTATCGCCAGGACTTCGCCGGCATCCAGCACGACCTGCCGCTGGCCGGCGGCGTGCTGACAGCGACCTGCGCTACTTCAAGAGCCAGGACAGCGGCGCAGCCCATGGCGGCAAGATCGACAACGATATGCTCAGCGGGCAGTTGTCCTACGCCCACTCCGGGCACACGGTCGGGGCCGGCTACCAGGTGCTCCAGGGTGACGCGCCTGCCTTTATCAGCGGCGCCACCGTGTATTCCTTCAGTAACGTGGGTATCGGCAAGTTCATCGAGGAAGACGAAAAGACCTGGATGGCCACTACGCTACAACTTCGCTGCCGCCGGGATCCCGGCCTGACCTTCATGGCCCGCTACCTCAGCGGTGACAACGACCATTCCGCAGCGCCAGCCGCCAGGAATGGGAGCGCGACATGGAGCTGGCCTACGTGGTGCAGTCGGGCACCTTCAAGGCCTGGGCGTCAAGGCGCGCAACTATGTGTACCGCTCCGACTATTCCCGCGGTCGCGACAGCAACCGGATCTACCTCACCTACGACATCGCGATCTGGTAGCGGATCGTTCAAGGACGCACGGATATGTTCAGCTGGCTTGCCAACCTCCCTGTCGCCCGGAAGCTGATGATCGGCTTCGGTCTGTTATGCCTGATGAGCGTGCTGATCTTCTGCGCCGGCCGGCATGCGATCGACAGCCTTTCCTATCGCATGGACCGAATGAGCGCCGTGAATCGGCTGATGGACGATTTCTCGAAGTTGCGCCAGGAGCGCAGCGCGTTCGTCGAGAGCGAAGGCGGCGGGCAAGCGGCCAACGAGCTGAAGGAGAAGATCCGGCAGGTCGCCCGCACCTGGAAGCACTGGGTATTTCTTCACCCAGGAGCAGAACAGGCAGCGAATCGAGGAGAATGGCCCGGCACCTTGCCGCTTACCAGGCGAACATCGGTGAGCTGGAAAAGGCCTACCGGCAGATAGAGGAGGCGCGGGCCACCCGGCGCCTCAGCGGCGACCAGGCCTTGAAAGGCCTGGACCAGCTGAATGCGTTCCTGGAGGGCGAAGGCTACTCCAGTGAACGCCGCCTCGAACTGTACAAGGCGATCAAGGACGTGCAGATGCAGTTTCTCTATGCACGTTTCGAGACCCGCGCCTATACCTACGGCGCCAATCCAAGCAGTACTCCGCGGCAACCGGCGCCATCGATGCGGCGCTCGCCAGCCTGGCCCCGGTACGCGAAGTCCTGGGAAACACGGATGCCACGCTATTCAACGAACTTGAACGCGCCATGCGCACCTACCGGCAGTCGCTGGACAGCCATCAAGCGGCCCTGGCCCAGGCCAGCGCCACCACCCTGCACGTACAGAATGACGGCGATGCGCTGGTGCGCATCAGCCAGGAACTCTACGAACACCAGATGCAACTGCGCGAGGAGGATACCCGCGAGGCGGCCTGGACGCTGACCAGCGGCCTGGTCCTGGCGCTGGTCTTCGGCGTGCTGGGGGCATTGCTCATTACCCGGCAGATCGTGCCGCCCCTGCGCAGTGCTTTGCACAACGTGCAGCGCATCGCCAGTGGCGACCTGAGCCACCAGGCGCTGGTGCAACGCACGGATGAAATCGGCCAGTTGCAAACGGCCCTGCAGCGCATGACCGATAGCCTGAGGGGGCTGATCGGGCACATCGGCGAGGGGGCATCGCGTATCGGCAGCGCCACCGGGGAACTGGCGGCGATTACCCGGCAGACCGCCGCCAGCGCCAACGAGCAGAAGCTGGAAACCGAACAGGTGGCCACGGCCATGCACGAAATGACCACCTCGATCCAGGACGTGGCGCGCAACGCCGTGGAAACGGCGCGCAGCGTAGACCAGGCGGCAGAGGAGGCCGCCAGCGGTGCACAGGTGGTCGCCGGTGCGGTGGTGCAGATCGAATCCCTGGCCAGGGAAGTGGAACTGACCGGTGAAGCGGTCGGCAGCCTGGCGCGGGAAAGCAGCCGGATTGGCGGCATGCTCGATGTGATCAAGGCGGTGGCCGAGCAAACCAACCTGCTGGCCCTGAACGCGGCGATCGAGGCGGCCCGGGCCGGCGAAGCAGGGCGCGGCTTCGCGGTGGTCGCCGATGAAGTCCGCGGCCTTGCCCAGCGCACCCAGCAATCGACCGAAGACATCGAAGTGCTGATCGCCGCCCTGCAGCAGGGCACCCAGCAGGCGGTGCAGCGCATGGAGGCCAGCCGCGACCTGACCGGCGAAAGCGTCAGACTGGCGCGCGACGCCGGCCAGGCGCTGGGCAGGATCACCACCCGCATGAGCGGCATCCAGGGCATGACCCAGCAGATCGCCACGGCGGCCGAACAGCAGGGCGCGGTCGCCGAGGAAATCAACCGCAGCGTGCTCAGCGTACGCAACATCGCCGACCAGGCCCATGCCGCAAGCGGGCAGGTCAGCGCGGCCAGTGTCGAAATGGCCGGGCTGGGCGAGGTCTTGAACGACCAGGTACAACGCTTCCGGCTGTGAAGGCTTTCGCGCCTGCCTGTCGATTTGTCGCGCCGGATGGGGTATCAGTAGGGCAACCGCCGCCATGTGCGCATGGCGGCATGTCCCGGGTTGAATGACCATGAGCCGCTGATGACCGATTCCAACGACGCCTTTTCCCTCGCCACGCAACTGACCCGCCTGGGCCGTGACCACGACATGCAGCACGGCTTCGTCAATATGCCGGTGTTCCGCGGCTCCACCGTGGTGTTCAAGACCCTGGCCGACCTCGAGGCGAACCGCGGCCGCTACACCTACGGGACCAAGGGCACGCCGACCATCGAGGCGCTGGAAAATGCCTGGAGCGCACTGTCCGGTGCGGCAGGCACGGTAATGTCGCCGTCCGGGCTTGGCGCCCTGGCGCTGGCGCTGTTCACCACGCTGAAAAGCGGCGACCACCTGCTGATGCCTGACTCCACCTACCAGCCGACCCGCATGCTCTGCGACAACCTGGTGAAGAGGTTCGGCGTCGAGGTGACCTACTACGACCCGCTGGTGGGCGCCGGTATCGTTGCATTGCTCAAACCCAACACCTCGACCATCTTCCTTGAGTCCCCCGGCTCGCAGACCTTCGAAGTCCAGGACGTACCGGCCATTACCGCCGTGGCCAGGTCGCGCGGGATCAAGACCATCATCGACAACACCTGGGCCACGCCGGTGTTCTTCCGTGCCCATGAACACGGCTGCGACCTGGCCGTGGAGGCGGGACCAAGTACCTGGGCGGGCATTCCGACCTACTGATGGGGCTGGTCACGGCCAATGCCGAAACCTGGCCGGCACTGCGCAAAACCTACGACGCCATGGCCATGCTGCCAGGGGCCGAGGATTGCTTCCTGGCCTTGCGCGGCCTGCGCACCCTGCACCTGCGCCTTGAAGAAGCGCAGCGCCGCGGGCTGGAAATGGCCCACTGGATGGCCGCGCAGGCCGAGGTTGCCACGGTGCTGCATCCGGCCTTCCCGGAATGCCCGGGGCATGAGATCTGGAAGCGTGATTTCACCGGCTCCACCGGGTTGTTCTCGGTGATCCTCAAGCCCGGCTACAGCAAGCGCAACCTGGCCCATATGCTCGATCACCTGGAAATCTTCGGCATGGGTTATTCCTGGGGCGGGTTCGAGAGCCTGGTCATTCCTTCGACTGCAGCGGCTACCGCACCGCCACCCGTTGGGCCCCTGGCGGGTTGGCGCTGAGGTTGCAGATCGGCCTGGAAGGCATGGAAGACCTCAAGCGCGACCTGCGCGCCGGGCTCGATCGCCTGGCTGGCTGAGGCTCCATGGCGCCGCATCACTTCCATCAGAACGTTTGCGTCGCCGTACCGTCAGAGTTAGCAACGACCCTGCTGCTGAGGAGGCGGTAATGACGGCTGCAAACCGCGACTATGTGGAATGGCTGGTGGCGCAATCCATGCTCAAGGCGGCCCGGGACCGGGCGCGCAGCTATGCCGGGCAGTCCCGGCTGTGGATGAACCCCTATGCCGAGGCGCGGCCGCGGCGGGCCATCGAGATCGCCTCGGTGTGGCTGACGGTCTACCCCGACTCGATCATCGCCCCCGAGGACGCCAGCGTGCTCGACGCCCTCGGCGCCGACAGCCTGTGGAAAGCCCTGTCCGAACTGGGCGTGCAGGGCATGCATACCGGCCCGATCAAGCGCTCGGGCGGTATCAGCGGCCGTGAGTTCACCCCCAGTGTCGACGGCAACTTCGACCGCATCAGTTTCGATATCGACCCGCTCTATGGCAGCGAGGAGCAACTGGTGCACCTGAGCCGCATGGCGGCGGCGCACAACGCCGTGACCATCGATGACCTGATTCCTTCCCACACCGGCAAGGGCGCCGATTTCCGCCTGGCGGAACTGGGCCATGAGGAATACCGGGCATCTACCACATGGTCGAGATCCGCGAGGAAGACTGGGGCCTGCTGCCGGACGTGCCGCCGGGCGCGATGCGGTCAACCTCAGCCCGGCCCAGTGCGATGAACTCAAGCAGCGGCACTACATCGTCGGCCAGTTGCAGCGGGTGATCTTCTTCGAGCCCGGGGTCAAGGAAACCGACTGGAGCGCCACCCCGGCGGTCACCGGCGCCGACGGCAAGACCCGGCGCTGGGTCTACCTGCATTACTTCAAGGAAGGCCAGCCGTCGCTGAACTGGCTTGACCCGACCTTCGCCGCCCAGCAACTGATCATCGGCGATGCCCTGCATGCCATCGACTGCCTCGGTGCCCGCGGCCTGCGCCTGGACGCCAACGGCTTCCTCGGCGTGGAAATGCGCCCCAACGACACCGCCTGGTCGGAAAGCCACCCGCTGTCGCTGACCGGCAACCAGATCCTCGGCGGCATGATTCGCAAGGCCGGTGCCTTCAGCTTCCAGGAACTCAACCTGACCCTCGATGACATCGCCCAGATGTCCAAAGGCGGCGCCGACCTGTCCTACGACTTCGTTACCCGTCCGGCCTACCAGCACGCGCTGCTCACCGGCGACGCCAGCTTCCTGCGCCTGATGCTCGGCGAAATGCACCGCTTCGGCATCGACCCTGCCTCGCTGATCCACGCCCTGCAGAACCACGACGAACTGACCATCGAACTGGTGCATTTCTGGACCCTGCACGCCAACGACATGTTCCTCTACAAGGGCCAGACCTTCCCCGGCAGCATCCTGCGCGAGCATATCCGCGAGGAAATGTACGAGCGGCTGTCGGGCGAGCATGCCCCGTACAACCTGCGCTTCGTGACCAATGGGGTGTCGTGCACCACGGTGAGCATCATCACCGCAGCGCTGGGAATCCGTGACCTGGGCCTGATCACCGCCGAGCAACTGGCGCTGATCCAGAAGATCCACCTGCTGCTGGTGATCTACAACGCCATGCAGCCTGGGGTAGTGGCGTTGTCGGGCTGGGACCTGATCGGCGCCTTGCCGCTGGAAGCCGGGCAGGTCGCCGAGCGCATGGCCGATGGCGACACCCGCTGGATCCATCGCGGTGGCTACGACCTGGTGGACCTGGCGCCGCAGGCTGACGAATCGCTGCGCGGCATGCCTCGGGCGCGCTCGCTGTATGGCAGTTTGTCCAGCCAATTGCAGCAGCCCGACTCTTTTGCCAGCCGGGTAAAGAAAGTCCTGGCGGTGCGCCAGGCCTATGGCATAGCCAGCAGTCGCCAGGTGTTGGTGCCTGAGGTGCAGCATCCGGGGTTGCTGGTCATGGTCCATGAATTGCCGGCCGGGAAGGGCACGCAACTGACGGCGCTGAACTTCGGTAGCGAGGTGATCTCCGAGGAGATCGTCCTGGAAGGCTTCACCCCGGCCGGTGGTGGACATGCTGGGCGAAACGCTGGAAGGCGACCTGCACGAGGACGGGCGCCTGCTGATCAACCTGGATCCGTACGAAGCGTTGTCGTTGCGGATCGTCAGCAGTAGCGGGCATTTGTGATGACAGTGCCGGCCCCATCGCTGGCAAGCCAGCTCCCACAGGTATGGCGTGCGCCGCGAACCCTGTGGGAGCTGGCTTGCCAGCGATAGGGCCATCAGCCTTACCCTTTGATTACCTGCTGACGTCTTCCTTGAACCGCCGCCGCCAGGCATGCAACAACGGCTCGGTATAGCCGCTCGGCTGCTCCACGCCCTTGAACACCAGGTCACAGGCCGCCCGGAATGCGTGCGAGGCATCGAACCCAGGCGCCATCGGCCGGTACGCCGGGTCGCCGGCATTCTGCCCGTCAACCACCGCCGCCATGCGCTCCAGGGTGTTGCGCACCTGCGCGGCATCGACCACGCCGTGGTGCAGCCAGTTGGCGATGTGCTGCGCCGAGATGCGCAGGGTCGCGCGGTCTTCCATCAGGCCGACATCATGGATATCCGGCACCTTGGAGCAACCCACGCCCTGTTCCACCCAGCGCACCACGTAGCCGAGGATGCCCTGGCAATTGTTGTCCAGTTCCGCCTGGATATCCGTGGCGCTCCAGTCCCGCGAGGCGCTGACCGGAACGCTCAGCAGGCCATGCAGCAACGCCGTGCGCTCGGCATCGGCATCGATGGCTTCGAGCCCGGCCTGGACCTGCTGCACATCCACCTGGTGATAGTGCAGGGCATGCAGGGTAGCGGCGGTGGGCGAGGGCACCCAGGCGGTGTTGGCGCCGGCCTGCGGATGGGCGATCTTCTGTTCGAACATCGCCGCCATCAGGTCCGGCATGGCCCACATGCCCTTGCCGATCTGCGCCCGTCCGCGCAGGCCGCAGGCCAGGCCGACCAGCACGTTGCTGCGCTCGTAGGCCTGGATCCAGGCGCTGCCTTTCATATCGCCCTTGCGCAGCATGGCGCCGGCCTGCATGGCGCTGTGCATCTCGTCGCCGGTGCGGTCGAGGAAGCCGGTGTTGATGAACACCACCCGCTGCGCCGCCTCGGCGATGCAGGCCTTGAGGTTGACGCTGGTGCGCCGTTCCTCGTCCATGATGCCCATCTTCAGGGTGTGGCGCGGCAGGCCGAGCAGGTCCTCGACACGGCCGAACAGCTCGTTGGCAAAGGCCACTTCCTGCGGCCCGTGCATCTTCGGCTTGACGATATAGACGCTGCCGGTGCGCGAGTTGCCCTTGCGCTGGAGGTCGTGCAGGGCGGCGAGGCTGGTGACCACCGCATCGAGGATGCCCTCGGGGATTTCCGCGCCGTCCTGGTCGAGGATCGCCGGATTGCTCATCAGGTGGCCGACATTGCGCACGAACAGCAGCGAGCGGCCGGGCAGGACCAGCTCCTTGCCGTCCCGCCCGTGGTAGCGGCGGTCCGGGTTGAGCGTGCGCGAGAAGGTCTTGCCGCCCTTGCTTACCGCTTCGCTCAGGTCGCCTTTCATCAGGCCCAGCCAGTTGCGATAGACCAGCACCTTGTCCTCGGCATCCACGGCGGCCACCGAGTCTTCGCAGTCCATGATGGTGGTGATCGCCGATTCCACCAGCAGGTCCTTGAGCCCGGCCGGGTCGGTCGCGCCGATGGGGCTGGTGCGGTCGATCTGCAATTCGATATGCAGGGCATGGTTTTGCAGGAGGACCGCGTCCGGGGCCTCGGCGGCGCCTTGATGGCCGGCAAATTGCGCAGGGTTTTTCAGCGCCGTATCCCGGCCATCGGCAAGGGCAACCTGCAACGTCCCTGCAACCACGCGATAGGCCACCGCGTCGGCGTGGGACGCGTCTTCAAGGGTAAATACCTGGTCGAGAAACGCCTTGGCCCAGGCCACTACCCTGGCGCCGCGGGTCGGGTTGTAGCCGCCGCTTTTCTGTGCGCCGTCCGCCTCGTCGATCATGTCGGTGCCATACAGCGCGTCGTACAGCGAGCCCCAGCGCGCATTGGCCGCGTTCAGGGCATAGCGCGCGTTCATCACCGGAACCACCAATTGCGGCCCGGCCTGGGCGGTGATTTCGTGGTCGACCTGGGTGGTGGTGACCTTCACGCTGGCGGGTTGCGCCACCAGGTAGCCGATGTCTTCGAGAAACGCCTGGTAGCCCGGCAGGTCCGTGACCGGGCCCGGGTGTTCGCGGTGCCAGGTGTCCAGCAACGCCTGGAGGCGGTCCCGCTCGGCCAGCAGGGCGCGGTTCTTCGGTGCCAGGTCGTGGACCAACTGGTCGAAGCCGGCCAGAAGCGTGCCGGCTCCACAGGGGTGCCCGGCAGGACTTCGTCATCGATGAATCGCTTGAGGTTTTCCGCCACCTGCAACCGGTGGCTGGCAATACGCTGGTTCACGGCCAGTACTCCTTGGTAAATGTTCGGTTCAAAGCCCGGCGACGCCTGCCGCCGCCACCTGTGCATCCTGGTCCGCCTTCACCCCGGACACGCCTACGGCGCCGACCACCTGGCCCTGGACCAGCACCGGCACGCCGCCTTCGAGCGAGGTCAGCAGCGGTGCGCTGACGAAAGCGGTGCGGCCGTTGTTGACCATCTCCTCGTAACCCTTGGTTTCGCGCCGGCCCAGTGCGGCCGAGCGGGCTTTTTCGGTGGCGATATAGGCGCTGATCGGTGCGCAGCCATCGAGGCGTTCCAGGGCCAGGAGATGGCCGCCGTCGTCGACGATGGCGATGGTGACGTTCCACGCGTTGCGCCGGGCCTCGTCGCGGGCAGCGGCGAGGAGACGGGCGACGTCGGTGTTTTCCAGGACTGCTTTTTGCTGCATGAGAGTTCTCCTTTTAACGACGTTCGACAGCGATACGCGGACCCTGTGGGAGCGGGTTTACCCGCGATTACGATGGTGAATTCACCGATGTCATCGCGGGTAAATCGGACCGCCGAACCGCCGCTCCCACAGGGGCCGCATATCGCTTATGCCAGTGCTTCTTCCACCAGCTCGATCCAATGCCGCACCGGCGTGCGCCCGGCCCCGTCGAGGTGGGTCTGGCAACCGATGTTGGCGGTGACGATGACTTCCGGATTGCCGGCCTCCAGCGCATTCAGGCGGTTGTCGCGCAAGCGCCGCGACAGCTCCGGCTGGGTCAGCGAATAGGTGCCCGCCGAGCCGCAACACAGATGCCGTCGCTCACGGCAGTGAGGCTGAAACCCAGGCGCTGGAGGATCGCTTCTACCGCCCCGCCCAGTTTCAACGCATGTTGCAGGGTGCACGGGCAGTGAACGGCCAGGCGCCGTTCGGCATGAATCCCCAGGCGCTCCAGTGGCTCGGCACCCAGTACTTGGGCCAGGTCGCGGCTCAGCGCGCTGACCCGTGCCGCCTTGGCGGCATAGGCCGGATCCTGTTCCAGCAGGTGCCCGTAGTCGCGGACGAAAGCGCCGCAACCACTGGCGGTCTGGACGATGGCCTCGGCCCCGGCCTCGATCGCTGGCCACCAGGCGTCGATGTTCCGCCGTGCCCGCTGCAAGCCTTGTTCCTGGCATTGAGGTGGTAGTCGATAGCACCGCAGCAGCCAGCCTCCCGTGCCACGACCACGCTGATGCCGAGGCGATCCAGCACCCGTGCGGCGGCCGCATTGGTGTTGGGCGACAGCGATGGCTGCACGCACCCTTCCAGCATCAGCACCTTGCGCGGATGCTGGTTGGCCGGTCGCGCCTTGGCCGGCACGGGGTGGCGGGGCAACTTGGCCTGCAGGTGCTCCGGCAGCAACGGACGGAACACCTGGCCGGTGCGGGTCAGTGCCTTGAACACCACGGGGTTGGGCACCAGCGTGCGCAGCCCGTGGCGCAGCAGGCGTTCGCCAAGGCCGCGCGGCACCTGCTCCTCGACCACCGCGCGGCCGATATCCAGCAGGTTGTGGTATTCGACGCCGGACGGGCAGGTGGTTTCGCAGTTGCGGCAGGACAGGCAGCGGTCCAGGTGGTCCCGGGTACTGCGGGTGACGTCCTGGCCTTCCAGCACCTGCTTGATCAGGTAGATGCGCCCGCGCGGGCCATCGAGTTCGTCGCCCAGCAACTGGTAGGTCGGGCAGGTGGCGGTGCAGAAACCGCAATGCACGCAGGAACGCAGGATACGTTCGGCCTCGGCGGCCCGGGGCAGTTGCCTGGCGTGTTCGCTCAGTTGGGTTTGCATGGCGTTTCAGACCTCCGCATAGAGTCGGCCAGGGTTGAAGATGCCCCGGGGGTCGAGCTGCTTCTTCAGGTTCTGGTGATAGCGCAACAGCAGCGCGGGCAAGGGCTGGAACGGCGTTTCGTCAGGGCCGTAGCGGGTCGCATGGCCGCCGGCGGCACTTACCTGCCGACGGATGTCCTCGGCGGGCGCGTCCGAAAGCAGCCAGCGCTGTGCCCCGGCCCAGTCCAGCAATTGCTCGCCGGGCAGGTCGAGCAAGGGCGTGGCATTGGGCAGGGACAGGCGCCAGAGCGGCCGAGTGCTGGCGAAGAATGGCAGTTGCCGCTCGCGCAGTTGCGTCCAGTAAGCGCTGTCGATGTGCTCGCCTCCGAGGCGCTGGCAGGCGGATTTCACCGAGCCCTCGCCACCTTCCAGGCGCAGGTGCAGGTACTCGCCGTCGTGGCAGGCGGCGCTGATCGGGACAGGTTGCTGGCCCCACTGGGCCAGCTCCTCCAGTGCTTCGCCGGCGTCCATCTCCAGCCTGAGGCTGACGCAGGCGCGTGGCTTGGGCAGCACCTTGATCGATACTTCGGTGAGCAGCCCGAGGCAGCCGAAGCTGCCCGCCATCAAGCGCGACAGGTCATAGCCGGCGACGTTCTTCATGACTTCGCCGCCGAAGCGCAGCAGCTTGCCGTGGCCCGTGATCAGGCGGGTGCCGAGTACATGATCGCGCGCCGCGCCCGACCAGGGTCGGCGCGGCCCCGACAGGCCGCTGGCGATGGCGCCGCCCAGGGTGGCGCCAGCGCCGAAATGCGGGGGCTCGAACGGCAGCATCTGCCCCTTGGCCTGCAACGCCGCCTCGATTTCCGCCAGCGGTGTGCCGGCGCGGGCGCTCAGTACCAGCTCGGTGGGGTCATAGCTGACGATGCCGCGATGGCTGCGGGTGTCGAGCAGTTCGCCACGGGTGCGACGTCCGAGCAGGGCCTTGGTATCGCCACCCTGGATACGCAGGGCGACACCGTCGTTCAGGGCCTGCGCGACCTGTTCCAGCAGGGCCGCGCTGTTGTCGTGATCGAGGTTCATCAAAAGCGCTCCAGTTCGGGAAAGGGCAGCTTCCCCTGGTGGACATGCATCGAGCCGAATTCGGCGCAACGGTGCAGGGTCGGGATGTTTTTGCCGGGGTTGAGCAGGCCCAGGGGATCGAAGGCCTGCTTGACCGCGTGGAACAGGGTGATTTCGTCGCTGCTGAACTGGGCGCACATGGCGTTGATCTTTTCCCGGCCGACGCCGTGTTCGCCGGTGATGCTGCCGCCGACCGCCACGCACAGTTCGAGGATCTTCGCCCGAGGGCTTCGGCGCGCTCCAGTTCACCCGGCTGGTTGGCATCGAAGAGGATCAGCGGGTGCATGTTGCCGTCGCCGGCATGGAAGACGTTGGCTACCCGCAGGCCGAACGCCTGCGACAGCGTTTCGATGCCGCGCAGCACCGCGGGCAATTCGCGGCGCGGAATGGTGCCGTCCATGCAGTAGTAGTCCGGGGAAATCCGCCCGACCGCCGGGAAGGCGTTCTTGCGCCCGGCCCAGAAGCGCACGCGCTCGGCTTCGTCGCGGGCCAGGCGCACGTCGCTGGCGCCGGCCTGGCGCAGTACCGCGTCGACCCGCGCGCAGTCGTCGTGAACGTCGGCCTCGACGCCATCCAGCTCGCACAGAAGCATGGCTGCGGCGTCCACCGGGTAGCCGGCGTGGATGAAGTCCTCGGCGGCGCGGATCGACAGGTTGTCCATCATTTCCAGGCCACCGGGAATGATCCCGGCGGCGATGATATCGGCCACCGCACGCCCGGCCTGTTCCACCGAGTCGAAGCTGGCCAGCAGCACCCGCGCCACCTGCGGCCTGGGCAGCAGCTTGACGGTGACTTCGGTGACGATGCCGAGCATGCCTTCGGAGCCGGTGAACAGCGCGAGCAGGTCGAAGCCTGGCGAATCCAAGGCGTCGCTGCCCAGGGTCAGGTGCTCGCCCTCGACGGTGAGGATGTCGACCCGCAGCAGGTTATGCACGGTCAAACCGTACTTGAGGCAATGCACCCCGCCGGCGTTCTCGGCCACGTTGCCACCGATGGAGCAGGCGATCTGCGAGGACGGATCGGGCGCGTAGTACAGGCCGTGGGGCGCGGCGGCCTGGGAAATCGCCAGATTGCGCACCCCGGCTGGACCGAGCGAAGCGGCCTTGCGGGTTGACCTCGATGATCCGGTTGAAGCGTGCCATCACCAGCAGGATGCCCTTTTCCAGGGGCAGCGCGCCGCCGGACAGGCCGGTGCCGGCGCCACGGGCCACCACCGGCACCCGATTGGCGTGGCACAGGCGCAGCAGGGTCTGCACCTGTTCCAGGCGCTCCGGCAGTACCACCATCAGCGGCACCACGCGGTAGGCGGAGAGGCCGTCGCACTCGTAGGGGCGCAGGTCTTCGGCGCGGTGGAGGATCTCCAGGTCGGGCAGGGCCTGGCGCAGTTGCGCCAGCAGGCGGGGCTTGTCCACGGCGGGCAGGGCACCATCCACGCGTTCGTCGTAAAGGATGTTCATTGGCTGGGGCGTCCGGTCTTGTTATTGGCTGAACGCCTGCCAGACTGCTCGCCCGGCGCGTTGCCCGTCGATGTGGAAGCACACTGGTCCTACCAGTTTTTGTCAGGGTGTGTTCCCTAAGGTAGCTATATCAGCGGTTTCAGCCCTGGACTCCGGAAGAAGTCATCGCAGTATTTGTACTGGTCCTACCAGTTATAGGCATTCTTCAATGACCGATGTCACTCCCGCAAAGAGGCAGGTCGCCGACCAGGTGGCCGAGCGTATCGAGAAGCTGATCGTCGATGGCGTGCTCAAGGTCGGGCAGGCGCTGCCCTCTGAGCGACGCCTGGTGGACAAGCTGGGCTGTTCGCGCTCGGCCCTGCGCGAGGGGTTGCGGATCCTGCGTGGGCGGGGAATCGTCGAGACCGAACATGGGCGTGGCTCCTATGTCGCCGACCTGAGCCGGGCCGATGACACCACGCCGTTGATGCACCTGTTCGCCTCGCAGCCGCGGACCCTGTTCGACCTGCTGGAAGTGCGCGCGCTGCTGGAAGGCGAATCGGCGCGGCTGGCGGCGTTGCGTGCCACGGAGGTCGACCGCCTGCTGATCAAGCGCCGCTTCGATGAAATGTCCGGCGCCCAGGAGCAGGATGCCCGCGAGCAGGCCCGTCTCGATCACGCCTTCCACCGCGCCATCAGCGAGGCCTCGCACAACCCGGTGCTGGTGCATACGCTGCAGGGGCTCAACGACCTGATGCTCAGTACCGTGTTCGCCTCGGTGAACAACCTCTACTGCCGCCCGGCGCAGAAACGCCAGATCGACCGCCAGCACGCGCGGCTGTACCACGCCGTGATGGAACAGCAGCCGGAGCAGGCACAGCGGGCAGCGCGGGAGCACCTGGGAAGCATCAGGGACAACCTGCGGGAGATCGAGCAGGAAGAGCAAAGGCTGGTGCGGGCGACGATGCGGTTGGAGGGCTGGGAGTAGGATGTTGCCTGATCCGGCCTCATCGCTGGCAAGCCAGCTCCCACAGGGTTCCTGTGGGAGCTGGCTTGCCAGCGATGAGGCCATCAAAGGTTTAGAAAAATCTGAACTGATTATTTGCCCGCAGCGATTCTTCCGGCCCTGGCCCCTCGCCAGAATCCCTCACGACAACTACAAAAACCGTGAGTGCCACACTCGTGAATCCGATCCTTACGCGCGAAACCCAGGTTCTGCAGGCCGCCGCCGCCCTGGTCGAGGCTTTCGCCAGCAACCACGCCGAGCGCTACTTCGCCTGCTTCAGCGAAGACGCTACCTTCCTGTTCCACACCGTCCCGCAGCCCCTGATGTCACGCCTCGCCTATGAGCAGCTGTGGGCAGAGTGGCAGGCCGAAGGCTTTGCCGTGCTCGGCTGCCAGTCGAGCAATGGCCAGGTCAGCCTGCAGGGCGACGTGGCGATCTTCATGCATGACGTTGCCACTCGCCTGCGCATCGGCGGCGAAGAGCTTCGCCTGCAGGAACGGGAAACCATCGTCTTCCGCCTGCATGGCGGGCGCTGGCTGGCCTGTCATGAGCACCTGTCGGCACTGAGCGATAGCTGAGCCCTTTTCGACGGCCTTGCCGTTACTGCCAACGCACTCAACAACAATCAAGACAGGCGCTGGAGCACCATCATGAGCCATTCCTCCGGGATCGAAACCAACGGGGTCGAGCAGATTCCCGATAACCAACGCGATGCCTCGCCACTAGATCTTTTCCGCCTGATCTTCGGCGGCGCCAATACCTTCGCCACGGCGGTGCTGGGCAGTTTCCCGGTGCTGTTCGGCCTGTCGTTCCAGGCCGGGGTCTGGGCGATCCTGCTCGGCGTCGGGGTCGGTGCGCTGATCCTTTCGCCCATGGGCCTGTTCGGCGCGCTTAATGGCACCAACAACGCGGTGTCGTCCGGGGCGCACTTCGGTGTGCACGGGCGTATCGTCGGCTCGTTCCTGTCGCTGCTGACCGCGGTGGCGTTCTTCTCGCTGTCGGTGTGGAGCTCCGGCGACGCCCTGGTGGGCGGTGCCAAGCGCCTGGCGGGGTTGCCGGAAACCGACCTGACCCTGGGCCTGGCCTACGGCCTGTTCGCGGTGCTGGTGCTGATCGTCTGCATCCACGGCTTCCGCTTCATGCTGTGGGTCAACAAGATCGCGGTATGGGCCTCCAGCCTCCTGTTCCTGCTCGGCATCCTGGCCTTTGCCGGGCCTTTCGATGCGGGCTTCGCCGGCAGCGTCAACCTCGGCCAGCCGGGCTTCTGGGCGGCCTTCATCGGCTCGGCACTGCTGGCCATGAGCAACCCGGTGTCCTTCGGTGCCTTCCTGGGTGACTGGTCGCGCTACATCCCGCGGGAAACATCCAAGGCGCGGATCATGCTGGCGGTGATCGCCGCGCAGGTCGGCACCCTGATCCCGTTCCTGTTCGGCCTGTGCACCGCGACCCTGGTGGCGACCCAGGCGCCGCAGTACATCGAAGCGAACAACTACGTTGGCGGCCTGCTGGCCGTGGCGCCCACCTGGTTCTTCCTGCCGGTGTGCCTGATCGCAGTGATCGGCGGCATGTCCACCGGCACCACGGCGCTGTATGGCACCGGCCTGGACATGTCCAGCGTGTTCCCGCGCCTGCTCAGCCGCGCCGGGGCGACCCTGCTGATCGGCGTCGCTGCCATCGCCTTCATCTTCATTGGCCGCTTCACCTTCAACCTGGTGCAGAGCGTGTCCACCTTCGCCGTGCTGATCATCACCTGCACCAGCCCGTGGATGGTGATCATGATCCTCGGCCTGATCACCCGTCGCGGCTTCTACCACGCCGATGACCTGCAGGTGTTCACCCGTGGCGAGCGTGGCGGCCACTACTGGTTCCACCATGGCTGGAACTGGCGCGGCATGGGCGCCTGGATCCCCAGCGCGATCATCGGGCTGTGCTTCGTCAACCTGCCCGGGCAGTTCGTTGGCAGCCTGGGCGAGCTGGCAGGCGGCATCGATATCAGCCTGCCGATCACCCTGGGCCTGGCCGCCGTGCTGTACCTGGCCCTGATCAATATCTTCCCGAGCCCGCCGCGGTATATGGCCCCAAGGGCCCGCGCTGGGTATTTCGCAAACCAGCGGCGCAAAGGTCGCTGACCACTGCCGAAACGGCCTGAACCGGAGCTGCACATGACTCATTACATCGATGGCCGCTGGGTGAATGGCGCCAGCGCCGACTGCATCAAGGTATTCGACCCTTCACTGGGCGAGCCTTTTGCCGAACTGCTGGCGGCCACGGCCGCCCAGGTGGACGAGGCGGTGGCCGCCGCGCGCAAGGCGCTGCCGGCCTGGAAAGGCCTCGACGTGGCCACCCGCGCCGGCTACCTGCGCGGTTTTGCCGAGCACCTGGGCCTGCGCCGCGAGGAACTGATCGCCCTGCAAATGCGCAACAACGGCAAACCGCGCCATGAAGCCGAAGTGGACCTGGACGACGCGGTCGCCACCTTCACTTACTACGCCGACCTGATCGAGCAGCAGGCCCGCAAGGATTTCAACGTGGCCCTCGCCGCGCCGGGCTTCAGCGCCCGGACCCGGCTGGAGCCGGTGGGCGTGGTCGGCCTGATCGTGCCGTGGAACTTCCCGCTGGTGACCAGCGCCTGGAAACTGGCTCCAGCCCTGGCCGCCGGTTGCACCGTGGTACTCAAGCCATCCGAGTCACGCCACTGATCGAGCAGAGCTACGGGCAGATCGCCGAGCAACTGGGCCTGCCGGCGGGGGTGCTGAACATCGTGGTCGGCAAGGCCGAGACGGGCATCGCCCTGAGTAACCACAACGGTCTGGACAAGCTGTCCTTCACCGGCAGCAACACCGTCGGTAGCCAGGTCATGCGCAGTGCCTCGGCGCAGTGCCGGCCGGTGACCCTGGAACTGGGTGGCAAGTCGGCCATCGTGGTGTTCGATGACTGCGACCTGGACCAGGCGGTGGACTGGATCGTCGCCGGGATCTGCTGGAATGCCGGGCAGATGTGCTCGGCCACTTCGCGCTTGCTGATCCAGGAAGGTATCGCCGACGCGCTGCTGGCGCGCTTGAAGGTGGCGCTGGAAAAGCTGCGGGTCGGCAATCCGCTGACCGAGGACGTCGACATGGGCCCGCTGACCAGCCAGGGGCAGTGGCTGAAGGTTGCGGCCTATTTCGCCGTGGCGAAGGAAGAGGGCCTGGACTGCCTGACCGGCGGCGAGCCGCTGGACCGGGCCGGCTGGTTCGTCAGTCCGACCCTGTATGCCGACGTTCCGGCGCACAGCCGCCTGTGGAAAGAGGAAATCTTCGGGCCGGTGCTGTGCAGCCAGCGTTTCCGTAGCGAGGAAGAAGCGATCGCGCTGGCCAATGACAGCCGTTTCGGGCTGGTGGCGACGGTGGTCAGCGCTGATCTTGAGCGTGCCGAGCGGGTCGCCGATGCCCTGGAAGTGGGGCATGTGTGGATCAACTCGATCCAGGCGGTGTTCGTCGAAACGTCATGGGGCGGCACCAAGGGCAGCGGCATCGGCCGTGAGCTTGGGCCTTGGGGGTTGTCGGCGTATCAGTCGGTCAAGCATGTGACCCGTTGCCTGGGGTGATATCTCAAGGCCTGTGATAAACCTTGTGGGAGCTGGCTTGCCAGCGATGAGGCCGGCACTGACAAAGATGTTGTCAGGTCGGCCCTATCGCTGGCAAGCCAGCTCCCACAGGGGTTTTGCGTTTGCCCTGGTTACGATCAGTTCCGATCCAGCCACACCGTCTGCGCATTGCAGAATTCACGCACGCCAAAGTGCGACAGCTCGCGTCCGAAACCACTCTTCTTTACGCCACCGAAGGTCACCCGTGGATCGCTGGCGCAGTAGCCGTTGATGAAGATACCGCCGGTGTCCAGTTCTTCCACCAGTCGCTCGGCCAGTTCCACATTGGCGGTGTAGATGGTCGAGGCCAGGCCGAATTCGCTGTCGTTGGCCAGCTGCAGGGCATGCGCGCATCACGGGCGGTGATGATCGAGGCCACCGGGCCGAACAGTTCCTGCTTGAACGAGGTCATCTGGTCGGTGACATCGGCCAGCACGGTCGGCTGGTAGTAGTTGCCTTCGCCCTCGACCTTGCCACCGCCCAGCAGCAGGGTCGCGCCTTCGGCCAATGTAGCCTGGACCTGGCCGTCGAGCTCGTCGCGCAGGTCGAAGCGTGCCATGGGGCCGATATAGGTCTCGGCATTGCGCGGGTCGCCCATCACCAGCTCGCGGGTCAGCGCGACGAACTTCTCGGTAAAGGCCTGGACCACGCCTTCCTCGACGATCAGGCGCTTGGCAGCGGCGCAGACCTGGCCGGTGTTCTGGTAGCGGCCGATCACCGCGGCCTTCACCGCTTCATCCAGGTTGGCATCGTTGAGCACGATGAACGGGTCGGAGCCACCCAGCTCCAGCACGCATTTCTTCAGCGCGGCACCGGCCTGGGCGCCGATGGCGGTACCGGCGCGCACGCTGCCGGTCAGGGTCACGGCGGCGATGCGCGGGTCGGCGATAGCCCTGGACACGCCATCCGGGGTGACGTTGATCACTTCGAACACGCCCTCGGGGAAGCCGGCACGCTTGAACGCATCCAGCAGCAGGTAGGCACTGCCCATCACGTTCGGCGCATGCTTGAGCACGTAGGTGTTGCCGGCCAGCAGGGCCGGAACGGCGCCGCGCAGCACCTGCCAGATCGGGAAGTTCCACGGCATCACCGCCAGCAGCGGGCCAAGCGGACGGTATTCGATACGGGCCTTGCCCACCGGAACCGGGGCGGCTCCGGCGCCAGCATGGCCGGGCCCGCTTCGGCGTACCAGTCGCAGAGCTGGGCGCATTTCTCGATCTCGCCGCGGGCCTGGGCGATCGGCTTGCCCATTTCATTGGTGATCATCAGCGCCATGGTTTCGGCGTTGTCGCGCAGGGCAACGGCCAGAGCACGCAACTGGCCCACGCGGCCTTCGATCGGCGTCCGGCGCCACACCGCGTAGCCGGCAGCGGCCCGGGCCAGCGCGGCGTCGAGCACGGCATCGCTTTCATAGGGGTAATGGCCGATCCGTTCGCCGGTGGCGGGGTTGATCGACAGGGCATGGGTCTGGTGGCTGATCACGGTCATCTCGGCGTCCTGATGGAAGGAGTACGAACCGAAGCCTACTGCGTTGTATGTTTCCCTTAAACTGAATAATAATGAGCGAGACATTCACGCAGAGAGAATGATTGTATGGATCTGGTCCAGCTTGAGATGTTCAAGGCCGTGGCAGAGCAGGGCAGCATCAGTGCGGCGGCCCAGCATATTCATCGGGTGCCGTCGAACCTGACACGCGGATCCGCCAACTGGAGGAAGAACTGGGCGTCGACCTGTTCATTCGCGAGAAAAGCCGCCTGCGCCTGTCGCCGGCCGGCTGACCTTCCTCGACTATGCCCGGCGCATTCTCGACCTGGTCGGCGAAGCACGGCAGACCGTGGCCGGCGACGAACCCCAGGGCCCGTTCGCCCTCGGTTCCCTGGAAAGCACGGCGGCGGTGCGCATTCCGGCGTTGCTGGCGGCCTATAACCAGAGCTATGCCAAGGTCGAGCTGGACCTCAGCACCGGGCCTTCCGGTGCGATGATCGATGGTGTGCTGGCCGGGCGGCTCAGCGCCGCCTTCGTTGATGGGCCGGTGCTGCACCCGGCGCTGGAAGGCGTGCCGGTGTTCATCGAGGAAATGGTGCTGATCGCGCCGCTCAACCATGGGGCCATTACCCGTGCCGCCGAGGTCAATGGCTCGACTATCTATGCGTTCCGCGCCAACTGTTCGTACCGCCATCACTTCGAAAGCTGGTTCGCCCAGGACGGCGCGGTACCGGGGAAATCCTGGAAATGGAGTCCTACCACGGCATGCTTGCCTGCGTCAGTGCCGGGCCGGGCTGGCGCTGATGCCGCGCAGCATGCTCGACAGCATGCCCGGGTGCAGCACCGTGAGCGTCTGGCCGTTGTCAGAGCGGTTCCGCTATCTGCGCACCTGGCTGGTATGGAGGAAGGGATGATGTCGCGGTGCTTGAGCACTTTTGTCGAGTTGCTCAGGGAAAGGGGGATGTGTTGGATATCGAGGCCTGACGGTGTATTCGAGGCCTCATCGCTGGCAAGCCAGCTCCCACAGAGAACCCTGTGGGAGCTGGCTTGCCAGCGATGAGGCCCGAGAGATCACCCCAACACGACCGGACACATCTGTATAAACTATCCCCTCATCCCAAGCGTCACCCCTGGAGTCCTTCCGTTGTCCCGCAACAACCTCCCGCTCGTCCTGCTTCCCGGCCTGCTCAACGACCATCGCCTGTGGGCCCACGCCCAGGCCACCTTCGAATCCGACCGCGAGATCCTGGTCCCGGACCTCAGCCAGCACGAGTCCATCGTCGCCATGGCCGATCACGTGCTGGAGCAGGCGCCACCGCGGTTCGCCCTGGCCGCGCTGTCCATGGGTGGCTATGTCGCCTTCGAAATCCTGCGCCGCGCGCCGGAGCGGGTCGCGCGCCTGGCCTTGCTCGATACCACGGCCCGTCCCGACGAGCCGGAGCGGGCACGGTCCGTCGTGGCCTGCTGGAACTGGCCGGGCTGGGCAAGTTCAAGGGGGTGACCCCGCAACTGCTGCCGCGCCTGATGCATGCCCGCGCCCTCGACAGCCAGGTGCCGCAGGTGGTGATGGACATGGCCGATGCCATCGGCCGCGAGGGCTTCATCCGCCAGCAGCGGGCGATCATCGAACGTGCCGATTACCAACCGCTGCTGGCCGCGATCAAGGTGCCGACCCTGGTGCTGTTCGGCGCCCAGGACGAAATCACGCCGCTGACCGAGGCCCGGGTGATCCAGGCCGGCATCCCCGGTGCCCGTCTCGAAGTGATCGAGGCCTGTGGCCACCTGCCGCCGCTGGCACCCGGAGCGCACCAGCGAGTTGCTCGGTCAGTGGCTGGACGGCCGCTTCGACGCCTGACGGCGTGTTACTGCCCGGCAGTTCCTCGTCGCGCCGATACGCCCACTGATACAGCGCTGGCAAGACCAGCAGGGTCAGCGCCGTCGACGACAGGATCCCGCCGATCACCACGGTCGCCAGCGGCCGCTGGACCTCTGCGCCGGTGCCGGTGGCCAGGGCCATTGGAATGAAGCCGAGGACGCCACCAGCGCCGTCATCAGCACCGGCCGCAGGCGGGTCAGGGCGCCTTCGGTCACGGCGCTGCTCAATGAAGCGCCTTCCTCGCGCAGGTTGCGGATGAAGGAAATCATCACCAGGCCGTTGAGCACCGCCACCCCCGACAGGGCGATAAAACCCACGCCCGCCGAGATCGACAGCGGAATATCCCGCAGCCACAGGGCCAACACGCCGCCGGTGAGGGCGAAGGGGATCCGGTAAATACCAGCAAGCCATCCTTGAGGTTGTTGAACATCAGGAACAGCAGGGTCAGGACCAGCAGCAAGGCCACCGCACCACACCTGCAAGCGCTTGCCGCCGATTGCAACTGCTCGAACTGGCCGCCCCAGGTGGTCCAGTACCCCCGGGATCTGCACGTCCGCACCAGCGTGTCGCTGGCCTCCTCGACGAACGAGCCCAGGTCGCGTCCGCGCACGTTGGCACTGACCACCACCAGACGCTTGCCGTTTTCCCGGCTGATCTGGTTCGGGCCCGGTTGCAGGTCGAGGCTGGCGACCTGCGACAACGGGATGAAAACCGATCCGCTCGGCACCCAGGGCGGCATTGGCCGGCACCGGGATCAGCAGGTCGGCAAGCCCGGCGACATCGGTGCGCAGGGTTTCGGACAGGCGCACCACCAGGTCGAAGCGGCGGTCGCCCTCGTACAGGGTGCCGGCCTGGCGCCCGCCGACGGCGATCGCCACGGCATCCTGCACTTCGCCGATGTTCAGGCCATGGCGCGCTGCTTTCTCGCGGTCGATATTGATGGTCAGCACGGCAGGCCGGTGGTCTGTTCCACCTTCACCTCCGAGGCACCCGGCACACCCTGCAAGGCCGTGGCGATCTTCGCCGCCGTGCGGTTGAGGGTGTCCATGTCGTCGCCGAAGACCTTCACCGCGACATCGCTGCGGACCCCGGAAATCAGTTCGTTGAAACGCAACTGGATCGGCTGCGACAGCTCGTGGCTGCTGCCCGGAACGCTGGCGGCGGCCTGTTGCACGGGGCGATGATGGCGTCCCGCGATTTGCCGGATCCGGCCATTGCGCCTTGGGCTTGAGCATGATGTAGGCGTCGAAATGTTCGGCGGCATCGGGTCGGCGGCGATTTCCGCCGTGCCGGTGCGGGCGAACACCCGTTGCACTTCCGGCACCTGCTGCAGCAGGGCCTTTTCCAGGCGCTGCTGCATCTCCACCGACTGGCTCAGGCTGGTACCCGGTACCCGCAATGCCTGCAGGGCCAGGTCGCCCTCGCTGAGGCTGGGGATGAACTCGCTGCCCATGCGGCTGGCCATGGCGCCGGTCAGCACCACCACGCCCACCGCCGAGGCAAAGGCCAGGTTGCGATGCTTCAGCACCCATTCCAGCACCGGGCGTAGCCCAGGCGCGCCTTGCGCATGACCAGGCCTTCCTCCTCCTTGACCTTGCCGGTGACGAACATGGCGATCGCCGCCGGGACGAAGGTCACCGACAGCAGCATGGCGCCGAGCAGGGCGATGACCACGGTAAAGGCCATGGGGTGGAACATTTTGCCTTCGACCCCGGTCAGGGCGAAGATCGGCAGGTACACCACCATGATGATCAACTGGCCGAAGATCAGCGGCCGGCGCGCCTCGCGGGCGGCGGCGAAGACTTCATGGAAGCGTTCGGCGCGGGTCAGGATGCGCCCGTGCCTGTGCTGGGCATGGGCCAGGCGGCGGATGGCGTTCTCGACGATGACCACCGCGCCGTCGACGATGATGCCGAAGTCCAGGGCGCCGAGGCTCATCAGGTTGGCGCTGACCTTGTTGTGGAACATGCCGGTGAAGGTGAACAGCATCGACAGCGGATGACCATCGCGGTAATCAGCGCCGCGCGGATGTTGCCGAGGAACAGGAAGAGGATGGCGATCACCAGGATCGCGCCTTCGACCAGGTTCTTCTTCACCGTGGCGATGGCTTTTTCCACCAGGTGGGTGCGGTCGTAGACGGTTACCGCGACTACGCCCTCGGGCAGGGTGCGGTTGATCTCGGCCAGCCTGGCGGCCACGGCCTGGGATACCGTGCGGCTGTTTTCCCCGATCAGCATGAACACCGTGCCCAGCACCACTTCGCGGCCGTTCTCGGTGGCGGCGCCGGAGCGCAGTTCCTTGCCGATGCTGACTTCGGCCACCGCTGCTGACCCGGATCGGCGTGCCGTCCACGCTGGAGATCACGATGTTGGCGATATCCTCGAGGCTGCCCACCTGGCCCGGTGCGCGGATCAGCAACTGCTCGCCGTTGCGCTCGATATAGCCGGCACCGACGTTGCCGTTGTTGCGTTCCAGGGCCGTGACCAGGTCGCGAGGGTCAGCCGGGTAGGCGGCCAGGCGCCGCGGATCCGGGGCGACCAGGTATTGCCGGGCGAAGCCGCCGATGGTGTTGATCTCGGCCACGCCGGGCACGTTGCGCAACTGCGGCTTGATGATCCAGTCCTGGATCACCGCAGGTCGGTGGGGGTGTAGGCGTGCCGTCTTCCTTGCGCGCTCCGTCCTCGGCTTCCACGGTCCACAGAAGATCTCGCCGAGGCCGGTGGATACCGGGCCCATCAGCGCTTCCACGCCGTCGGGCAGTTGCTCCCTGGCGACCTGCAGGCGTTCGTTGACCTGCTGCGGGCGAAGAAGATGTCGGTGCCATCGGCGAAGATCACCGTGACCTGGACAGCCCCGAGCGCGACAGCGAGCGCGTTTGCTTGAGCCCGGGCAGGCCGGCCATGGCGGTTTCCACCGCGAAGGTGATGCGCTGCTCGGTTTCCAGGGGCGAGTAGCCCGGGGCTGCGGTGTTGATCTGCACCTGGACGTTGGTGATATCCGGCACCGCGTCGATGGGGCAGCTTCTGGTAGCTGTAGATTCCCAGGCCGGCCATCAGCAGCACGGCGATCATCACCACGATGCGCTGCTCGATGGCAAAGCGAATCAGACGTTCAAACATGGAGGGTCATCCTGTACGGGCGCATCAGTGGCTGTGCTCGGCGGAGGCCTTGCCCAGCTCGACTTGAGGGTGAAGCTGCCACGGGTGGCGACCAGGTCGCCGGCCGCCAGGCCGTCGAGGATCTCGACGTAGTCGCCGTCGCGGCGGCCCAGGGACACCGGTCGGGTATCGAAGCCGTCGGCGTTGCGCACGAATACCGAGGGCTGTTCTTCCACGCTCTGTATCGCCTCGTGGCGCACGGTGACGGCTGCCGGCGCTACCTGCCCGGCCACTGCGACATTGACGAACAGCCCCGGCCGCCAGGCGCCATCAGGGTTGGTCAGGGTGACGCGAACGGTGGCGGCGCGGTTCTGCTCGCCAGCAGGCTGCCGACATAGCCGATGGCGCCGTCCACGGTGCTGCCCAGGTCCGGCGACGAAACGCGCACGGGCCGGCCGCTGACAACCTTGTCCAGGTCCCGTGGCGGCACGGCGAAGGTGGCCCAGACCCGCGACAGGTCGGACAGGGTGAAGGCATTGCTGGCCTCGCTGACCACCTCGCCGAGGGCCAGGTGTTTCTCCACCACCACCGAGTCGAACGGCGCGCGCAGTTCATAGCGATTGCCGCCGACCGCGCCGACCGAGTGCCCAGCGCGGCGACCTTCTGCCGGGCGTTGCCCAGGCCGATCTCGGCTTCCTGCAAGGCCTGCCGTGCCTGCAGGTAATCCTGTTCGGCGGAGATGCGCTCCTGCCAGAGCTGCCGTTCCCGTTCGAAGGTCACCCGTGCCAGTTCGACCCGGCGCTGCGCGGCCTGCTGCTCGCTGCGCAGGTCGGAAATCTGCTGGCTGGCGATCACCGCCAGCAACTGGCCCTTTTTCACGGTCTCGCCGAGATTGGCATGGACACTTTCCACCACGCCCGGTACCCGGGGCACCACATGGGCGGTGCGGTCCTCGTCGAAGCGGATTTCGCCGGGAAGCTGACCACGCTCTCCAGGTTCCGCGGGCAGCGGCCTCCAGCTCGATGCCGGCGGCCTGGATCTGCTGTTCGGTGAGCATCAGCCGACCTTCTTCCTCGTGGCCGGCTTCGCCTGGTTCTTCATGGTCGTGGTCGTCCCGGGCGGCGGTTTTTCCGCACCGTGGCCGTGCCCATCGTCCTTGCCGTGGCGGCTTCGTCGTTCCAGGCCAGCCCGGCAAAGCCGAGGGCCGCCGCCACGGCCAGCGCGAGGGCGATCTTGCGTGAGTTGTTCATCGGATGCTCCGTAGGATTCAAAGGATGTCGAGGTCGCCGTAGACCCGCTCGACCCGGGCCCGGCGTCGCTGGCAGCGGCGAGGGCGGCGAGGTACTGCTCGCGGGCGCCGATCAGGGTGCGCTGGGCGTCGAGCACTTCGATAAAGCCGAACTTGCCCATCTCGAAGCCGCGGGTGGCGGTTTCCACGGCCTGGCGCGCGGCGGGCAGGATGGTGCGGTCGTAGGCCCCCACCTCATCCATCGCCGTGGCCCACTGGTTCAGGGCGCTGCGGGTCTCGCTGCGCAGGCGCAGTTCCACGGCATTGCGCAGGTCGCGGGCCTGGTCGGCGCGGCGCGCGGCGGCCAGGACGTTGCCCTGGTTGCGGTCGAACAGCGGCAAGGGCAAGGACAGGCCGACCACATTGACCCGCTCGCGCTCGGCGCGGTCGTACTGGCTGCCGAGGCTGACGGTCAGGTTGGGAATGCGCAGGGCCTTTTCCGAGCCCAGTTCGGCTTCGTTCTGTTCGATCTGCGCAGCGGCCTGGCGCAGTTCGGCGGTCTGTTCCAGGCGAGCGAGCATCCGCTCTGTGTCCGGAGGCAGGCCTGGCGACAGTGAAGGTGACAGCAGTTGGTCGAAGGTGGCGACAGGGCTGCCGATCACCTGGGCCAGGTGTCGCCAGGCCACGTCCTGCTCGCGTTCGGCGCGGCCCAGTTGCAGGCGTGCCTCGGCCAGTTGCACCTCGGCACGTGTGGCTTCCACCGGCGAGGACTTGCCCGCGCCGACCTTGCCCGTGACCACGCGCAGGCCACGCTCGGTCAGCTCCAGGGATTGCCGTGCCAGTTCCACCCCGCCTCGGCGCGCAGGGCGGCATGGAAGGCCTGGGTCACTTCGGCACGCAGGTCGTTGACCTGCTGTTCCAGGCGAAGTCGAGCGAGATTCTGGCCGAGGCTGGCGACCTCGATCCGCGCGCCGCGCTTGCCACCCAGTTCCAATGGCTGGCTAAGGGTCACGGTGGTGGTGCTGGTGTTGCGCCGGGTGTCTTCGACCTCGTAGGACAGTTCCGGGTTGGGCATCAGCCCGGCCTGGCGCCGGGCGCCGTCGGCGATGCCGATCTCCTGGCGTGCGGCAGCCATGGCCGGGTTCCGCTCCAGGGCTGCAGCCAGGGCCTGGGGCAGGCTCAGGCTGTCTGCCATGGCCGGCGATACGGCCAGGGCGGCGCACAGTGAGAGGACGGTTCTGGGCAGTAACGGGAGGCGGGGCACTGACGGTTCCTCGTGCTCGGAAAGCCCGACGGAAAACGCCGAAGGTGCCGCCAGGCCCGGTTGAGTGGATGGCGGCACTCTAGGGAGCTGCAGCTATCAAGGGGTGGCGGCAGGATGACAATTCTGTAATCAGGACAGTCGCCGGCTAACAGCGCGATGACGGGAATGTAATGCCCCGCTCATGCTGGCGTATCTGCGTCAGCAATGCTCTGGCCGGGCGAATCACAATTCCAGCAACGCCCGTCGAACTCACAATAAAAACTGCCGGACCTCGAAGGAGCATTGCATGAGTCGCAGGTTACCGTTGTATCTGGCAGCGCTTTGCGCGCTGCCGGCAAGCCAGTTGGTCAGCGCCGGTGAACAGGAGGAAGGTTTTGTCGAAGGCAGCAGCCTGTCGGTGTTGACCGCAAATTCTACTTCAACCGCGATCATCGCGATGGCCCGGCGCCAACCTATGCAAAGCCGGTGATATAACGGTTATTCCGAAGCCTGGGCCCACGCCGTTATCGGCAGGTTTTCTTCCGGCTTCACCACAAGGTACGGTCGGCTTCGGCGTCGATGCCTTCGCCATGCTCGGCCTGAAGCTCGATACCGGCGCTGGCCGCAACGGCGGGCGCAGTTTTCCTTCGATGTAGTGCGGTGGCGCGTGATTGGCCAGGCCCGGGACGAGTACACCAAGGTCGGCGGCGCGGCGAAGGTGCGCTTGTTCGACACTGTGGTGCGGGTCGGCGATGTGTTTCCGGTGACCCCCGTGGTCGCCGCCGGCGACTCGCGCCTGCTGCGGAAAGTTCCGTGGAGTGACGGCGGAAAAACACCAGTTTCGATGGCCTGACCTTGCAGGCAGGGCGCCTGCATGCCATGAGCCAGCCGGTATCGAGCAACATGCTGTGACGGTTTCGTGACCTTCTATGGTGGTGCAGTGGATTCGCCGTGGGTTGCCTATGCGTGGTGACTATGCGATCACCGACAATCTCAGTGTCAGCCGTATGGCAGTCGTCTCAAGGATGCCTGGAACCAGTACTACGTCGGCACCAGCTTCACTTATCCGCTGGCCGACGACCTGGACCTGATTACCGTTTCAACGCTATCGCGCCGTCGACGAGGCAAGCAACTGCTGGGCGAGTTCGACAACACCATCTGGAGCGGCAAGCTGGGGCTGCGTTTCGGTGCGCATACCGTGGCCCTGACGCACCAGCGCAACAACGGTGACGATGACTTCGACTACCTGCGCCAGTCGGACTCGATTTTCCTCGACAACTCCATCCAGTACAGCGACTTCAACTCACCGAAAGAACGCTCGTGGATGCTGCGCTACGACCTGGACATGGCCAGCTACGGCGTGCCGGGGCTGTCATTCATGACCCGCTATGGCAAGGGCAGCGATGCGGACTACTCCAATGCCAACAGCGTCTACATGCGTCGCGATGGCAATGGCGATCCGCTCACCGACCAGAAGCGCTGGGAGCGGGAATATCGAAGTGAAATACGTGGTGCAGGAAGGCGCAGCCAGGACCTGTCGCTGCGCGTGCGCCAGGCCACCACCCGCGCCACCGCGTTCGAATCCGACCTGGACGAGGTTCGCCTGATAGTGGAATACCCGCTGTCGGTACTCTGATTCACCTTGAAGCTCCCCTGCTCCTTGGTTAAAGGTGGATGTCCTTGGCGCCCGTTGGGCGCCTTTTTTTGTGTTGCTCTTACCGGCCTCATCGCTGGCAAGCCAGCTCCCACAGGTTTTGAGCTGCCCCCCGGACCCTGTGGGAGCTGGCTTGCCAGCGATGAGGCCCGAAAGCTCACCTCATTTCTCCCTGTCCAAACGCCGAAACACCAACCCGGCCCCAGACACATCAGGCTCACCAGCACCAAGGTCACCTGAATATCCCCGGCCTCCGGCTGGCCATGCCCCTGCACCCGCTGGATCCCGCCCAGCAACATCGCCGCCAGGCACACGGCCAGGCTCAGGCTGATCTGCACGCTGGTCGCCGACAGCGTCGCCGCGCTGGCCGAGCGCTCCGGCGGGATATCGGCGTAGGTCAGCGCGCCCATCGCAGTCATTTGCAACGAGCGCGACAGCCCGCGACGAACAGCATCGACATCACTACCAGCGGTGCGGTGTCCTCGGTAAACAGCGCACACAGGGCAATGGAAAGCGCCCCAGTACGGTGTTCCACATCAGCAGGTCGCGAAAGCCGAAACGCCGCGCCAGGGCACCGAGATGAACTTGATCAGCAGGGCTCCGGCGCCGCCGGCGAAGGTCAACAGCCCGCCTGCAGCGCGCTCATGCCATATCCCAGCTGAAACAGCAGCACCAGCAAGAACGGCAGCGAGGCACTGCCAGGCGAAACAGGGTGCCGCCCCATAGCACCAGGGCAAAACTGGGAATGCGCAGCAACGACAGGTCCAGCAGCGGCGAAACTGCGCGCCGTGCATGGCGCACATAGGCGCAGGCGAAACCCGCGCCGGCCAGCAGCAACAGGCACGACCATTCCCAGCGCAACGAACCGTGCCCGAGGCTTTCGAATGCCAGCACCAGGCAGGCCAGCGCCGGGCTGCCGAGCAGGAAGCCGCGCAGTCCAGCGAGCGGGTGCGTTGCCCCGGGTAGTCCGGCACATGGCGCAGCACCAGCAGTATCCCGAGCAGGCCGATGGCAGGTTGAGCAGGAAGATCCAGTGCCACGACAACCCGGTCACCAGCAATCCGCCCAGCGGCGGGCCGAACACCGGGCCGAGCAGGGCGGGCATGGTCAGGTAGGCCATGGCCTTGAGCAGGTCGCCCTTGCTCGACCAGCGCAGCAGGATCACCTGGCCCACCGGCACCATTAGCGCTGCGGCCATGCCCTGGCAGAAACGCGCCAGGGCCAGTTGCCAGAGGCTGGCGGACAGCGCACAGGCCAGCGAGCTGGCTACGAACAGGCCGATGGCGGCGATGAACACCCGGCGCGGCCCAAGCCGTTCGGCCAGCCAGCCGCTGAGGGGATGAACATTGCCACCGCCAGCAGGTAAAGGGTGACCACCAGGTTCATGCGCACGCTGGGCTCGCCGAAATCCGCCGCCAGTTGCGGCAGGGCGGTGAGCACGGCGGTGGAGTCGAGCAGCTCCATGAACAGCGCGCAGCCGATGATCATCGGCACCTTGCGCTGGAAGGTCGGTGGTGCGTCCGGTCGGGTCAGGGCGTTCAGGTCGTCCGCCTTAGCGCAGGGCGGGTTTCTGGGCGGGACATGGTTGGGTTCTTCATCACTTGGGATGGCGAACAGGGTAGGGGCGGAGGGCTGTGTTGTGAAATACCGCTTGGTGCTTTGTTAATAACGATGTTTTGTTTTCATGCAAAATTTACATGTTTTGTCCGTACGGTCATTGAATGATCTTCAATCCTTCCTGCCTTGGTCCGCTGAAGATCTTCATGTACCTGATGGTCACCTGCGCATGCTCGCGCATGATCGCCTCGGCCCGTGCGCCCTGTCCGGCCAGCAGGGCATCGACCAGGGTGTGATGCTGCATGTTGGCGAAATTGAACCGGCGAAACTCCTGGGCCAGGTTGCTGCGGTCCACGGCGATCGAACTCACCGAGGCGAACGGCAGGTGTTCGTTGCGCGACAGCGCTTCGGCCACCGCGGCGTTGCCGCTGGCTTCGATGATGGCCTGGTGGAAGCGCTTGTTGATGTCGTGGTAGGCCGCCAGGTCTTCTTCGCTGACGAAGCCCTTGTCGAACAAGCTGTCCGCCTGCTCCAGGCACTCCAGCAGTACTGCGCGCGTCGCCATGCTTATACCGCGCTCGGCCGCCTGCCGCGCCGCCAGCCCTTCCAGTACGCCACGCACCTCCACGGCATTGCCGAGGGTTTGCGCCGTCACTTGCTTCACCGCGAAACCCCGTGCCCCGTGGCGAACCAGCAGCCCTTCCTGTTCGAGCGCGCGCAACGCCATGCGTACCGGCATCCGCGAGACTTCCAGCAATTCGGCGGTGGGTACTTCGGCGATGCGCTCGCCGGGGCGAACTGCCCGTCGAGGATCATCCTGCGCAGCAGGTTCAATACACGTTGTCCGGATCCACTCACTGCGGCCTCCACGGCCAAAACCCTTCATGCGCGGCACTGTAGCGGCTTTGCCGGCCGCTGCGAAGAGCGGGCGGGAAGAAAAAAGCCGGGCGATTATCGAACCGTTAATGGATCCATTAAGCGTGCATATATTGCGTTTTTAACGGGTTAAATCCAATTTATGGATCCATCACAACAACAAAACGAGCCTGACCCATGCACCCGAAAAACGCCTGGTACGTCGCCTGCACCCCGGACGAGATCGCTGAAAAGCCCCTGGGCCGCAAGATCTGCAATGAAAACATGGTGTTCTACCGCGGCGACCACTCCCGCGTCGCCGCCCTCGAGGATTTCTGCCCGCACCGTGGCGCGCCGCTGTCGCTGGGCTTCGTCCGCGACGGCAAGCTGGTATGCGGTTACCACGGCCTGGAAATGGGCAGCGATGGCCGCACCGCCACCATGCCGTGCCAGCGGGTGCAGGCCTTTCCGGCGATCCGCAGCTTCCCGGTCGAAGAGCGTCATGGCTTCATCTGGGTCTGGCCCGGTGATCCCGCCCGTGCCGACACGGCGCTGATCCCTAACCTGCATTGGGCTGACAGTCCTGACTGGGCGTACGGCGGCGGGCTCTACCACATCGCCTGCGACTACCGGCTGATGATCGACAACCTGATGGACCTGACCACGAAACCTACGTGCATGCTTCGAGCATCGGCCAGAAGGAAATCGACGAGGCGCCGGTCAACACCCGGGTCAGTGGCGACGAAGTGATCACCAGTCGCTTCATGGAGAACATCCTGCCGCCGCCGTTCTGGCAGGCCGCCCTGCGCGGCAACGGCCTGGCGACGACGTGCCGGTGGATCGCTGGCAGATCTGCCGCTTTACCCCGCCCAGCCACGTGATGATCGAAGTCGGCGTGGCCCATGCCGGTACCGGCGGCTACGACGCACCGGCGCATTGCAAGGCCGGGAGCATCGTGGTCGATTTCATCACGCCGAGAGCGACACCTCGATCTGGTACTTCTGGGGCATGGCGCGCAACTTCAAGGCCGATGACCCGGCGCTGACCGAGACCATCCGCAGCGGCCAGGGCAAGATCTTCGCCGAGGATCTGGAAATGCTCGAGCGCCAGCAGCGCAACCTGCTGGAACACCCGCAGCGCAGCCTGCTCAAGCTCAATATCGATGCCGGCGGCGTGCAGTCTCGACGCATCATCGAGCGGATCATCGCCGCCGAGCAGGCACCGGTGATTGCCCGGAGTGCATCGTGATGGAACTGCTGATCAAGGCTATGCGCCTGGAGGCCGAGACATCGTCGGCCTGGAGCTGGTCCGCGAAGACGGCGCGCCATTGCCCGCGTTCACCGCCGGGGCGCATATAGACGTGCACCTCGACCAGGGGCTGGTCCGCCAGTATTCACTGTGCAACGACCCGCACGAGCAGCACCGCTACTGCATCGGTGTGCTGCATGATGCGGCGTCCCGCGGCGGCTCGCGCGCGGTGCACCAGCGGTTGCGGGTGGCCAGCGAGTGACGGTCAGCGAGCCGCGCAACCTGTTCGCGCTGGACAGCGGGGCAGGGCGCTCGCTGTTGTTCGCCGGTGGTATCGGCATCACGCCGATCCTGGCCATGGCCCACAGCCTGGCCCGCGAAGGACGGCCATTCGCCGTTCACTACTCGGCGCGTTCGGCGCAACGTGCGGCGTTTCTCGACCAGCTCGGCGAACTGCCGGCCAGGTGCTATTTCGACGACGGCCAACGCCTCGACCTGGCTACGGTCCTGGCCAACGAGCCGGCGGATACGCATCTGTATGTCTGCGGTCCGGCAGGCTACATCGACCATGTGCTCGAAGGCGCCCGGGCGCTGGGCTGGGACGAGTCGCGACTGCATCGCGAATACTTCGGCGCAGCGCCGCTTACCCAGGCTGAAGACGCGGCCTTCGAGGTGCGCATCCACGCGACGGGGCAGGTCTTCGAGGTGCCGGCGGATCGTTCATCACCCAGGTGCTGGACGACGCCGGAATCATCATCCCGGTATCCTGCGAGCAGGGAATCTGCGGCACCTGCATTACCCGGGTGGTGGATGGCGAGGTGGATCACCGCGACCAGTTCCTAACTGCCGAAGAGCGCCGCGGGCAAATGACGCCTTGCTGCTCAAGGGCCCGGGGTGGCTGCCTGGTACTAGACCTGTAATTGGATGGACTCGCCCCCACCGTGGCGCACAGACGCCTCGGCGGGGGCGAGTCCATCCAATTACGGGATCGGGTTGGCCCGTCGGTCACTACAAAGCTTTTTCCTGCCCAGCCCAACATTTTAATAATTTGCCTAACCCCCGCTCTGCTCCATCATCCTCCTCACCCGAAGAATAAAAAACGACGCGCATTCCAAGCGCTCGAAACCCGGCCGGTGTCAGGGCCCGAACAGAAGAGCCCGCGCCCGCCTTACTGCCCTTTCAAGACTGTCTTTGCCAACCATGTCGGGGTCGACGACCCGCGCCTGCTGTTCGCGGCTACCCGGCATTTACCTTGAGTAGTAGGGAGGAAGTGTCGATGTCTTTGAAAATGCGTGCGTGCGCGTTGGCTGTGGTTTCCACTCTGGCGGCGGCAATGCCCTGGCCGCGACGGACAAGCTCACCGTGATTTCCTTCGGCGGCGCCACCAAGGCCGCCCAGGACCAGGCCTATTTCAAGCCGTTCGAGCAGAGCGGGGCGGGCAAGGTGGTGGCCGGCGACTATAACGGTGAGCTGTCCAAGGTGAAGGCCATGGTCAGCGTCGGCCAGGTTTCCTGGGACGTGGTCGAGGTGGAAAGCCCCGAACTGCTGCGCGGTTGCGAAGAGGGGCTGTTCGAGAAGATCGACCCGGCGCTGCTTGGCAACGGCGAGCACTACCTGGCCGATACTGTCAGTGAATGCGGCGTCGCCAGCTATGTCTGGTCCATGGTCATGGCCTACGACCGGCGAAGCTGTCCTCGCCACCCGCCTCCTGGGCCGACTTCTGGGACACCGCCAAGTATCCCGGCAAGCGCGGCCTGCGCAAAGGCGCCAAGTACACCCTGGAAGCCGCCTTGCTCGCCGATGGCGTCAGCCGTGCCGACCTGTACAAGGTGCTCGCCACCCCTGCCGGCGTGACCCGCGCCTTCGCCAAGCTCGACCAGATCAAGTCCTCGATCCAGTGGTGGGAAGCCGGCGCCCAGCCGCCGCAATGGCTGGCGGCCAATGACGTGGTGATGTCCGCCGCCTACAACGGACGCATCGCCGTGGCCCAGAAGGAAGGCACCCACCTCGGCATCGTCTGGAACGGCGGCCTCTATGACCCGACCACTGGGCCATCGTCAAGGGCTCGCCGAACAAGGCCCTGGCGAGAAATTCATCGTCTTCGCCAGCCAGGCGGCCAACCAGCAGCGCTTCTCGTCGAGCATCCCCTACGGCCCGGTCAACAAGCAGGCGCTGGATGCCTTGCCGCTGGACGTCCAGGCCCAGTTGCCGACCGCGCCGGCCAACCTGGAGCAGGGGCTGCTGGTGGATTCCGGATTCTGGGTGGACCACGGCGAGGAACTGGAAGAGCGCTTCAACGCCTGGGCTGCGCGCTAAACGAAGCGCGCTCACAGCAGATCGAAGAACAGCTCCAGGCCCAGGCGCTCGCCGCTGTGGACCCGGCTGATGGCGTGGCGCGTCGTCACCCGGGAGTGGCGTACCGGGCGGCGGCCGGCGGAATGATCGCGATGTCGCCCCGGCGCAACGGCACCACGATGGGCCGGGATTGCAGGCGCGGGCGGTGCTCGGTGAGCAGCAGGTCGCCACCGCTGAAGTCCTTGCCGGAGTGCACAGAAGAGCGCACAACAGCAGCGGAAAAGCCGTCGGCGATTGGCGCAACGGCTGGTGCTCCTGCTCGCGCAGGCGGGTATAGCGTGAAGGATCCAGCGCACGGCCCGCTTCGCGGCAGCGCGCCTGCAGTGCGGCCAGTTGTGGCGGGTAGGCTTCCTGTTCACTCCAATGGTTGGCTATGCTGCCAGCGGCGGATAGAAGGTCGTCTTCAAGGTGTTGAGCAGGCCGCAGGAGCCGAACCGGTCGGCGTCCAGGTAGCCGGGGAGCAGCAGGTAACCGTCCCGCTCGAGGCCGGCGAGCATGTCAGCGAGCGTCATGGAAGATCACCCCCAGGGTGTGCCGGCTGCCGCTCGATACCTGGCTGACACCATGCCTGACCTGCACCCTGCGCCAACCACCGCGCCGCCCCGGCACTGGCCGTATCGCCACCGGGAAAACCACGCCGTCGCCCTGCTGCAATGGTACGACCTCGGCGCGGTGCTCCTGGCTGGAATACTCGGTGAGGCAGAATTCGCCGCCCTCGAAATCAACGCCGGGACGTGACAGCAGGATCGCCACCTGCAGAGGGAAGGACAGGTCTCCATAGAGGTCCTGGTGCAGGCAGTTGTAATCGCCGGGCCGGTACTGCAACAGCAGGGGCGTGGGCGCATCTGGCCTGCCCGGTGACACTGCCGGAGAAAGCTGGAGAGGGAGGGCGGGTAAGACTCCTGGCGCTTGAGCCGGCTGTTCCACAGGTTGGCGATCCCGGCAAGCACGGGGTAGATGCGCTGGCGCAGCCGCTCGACCTGCGAAGGCAGGGGATAGCGAAAGTACTGGTATTCACCGCTGCCAAACCGTGGCGAGACATGACGATGCGCGAGCGGAACCGTTCGCTTTGCCGATACAGGGCGACCAGTTGCCGGCATTCGTCGCCGCTGAGCAGTGCCGGGAGCAGGGCGTGGCCCGTGTTATCCAGGGACTGCACAAGGCTGGGGTTTTCAAAAGAAAAACGGGTCTGCATGCCGTTGCACCTGAGTGGGATGGACTCAGTTTGCCGAGGCAGCGGCCCAGGACACTCCGTTCCTTGCGCTGGTCTTGCGCAATCCGACCGAACTTCCCCGGACATCCCGCGGACAAAGCCATAGCAACGCCGGTTTTGAAATGTCTTGTAACAAGCAAGGCAGGCACCCCGGCCACTTTGCCCGTGATGCCAAAGCCTGCCCGTCGATACCCCCAAGAGCGGTCTCCAGCCTGCCGGGTCGATATGCAGCACGCCATCCGGGTTCCCTGCGCAAGGTAATAGGTGAACCTGCATGTTGTCAGCCAAGCAAAACTCGCGAAGAAAGTTCCTGCTGTCTTCGCTGATCGCCTTGCCCGCCATGGGCATCGCCCTCGACGGCCTGAGCGCGGCAGTGGCGGCGGAGATCATCGCGCCGAGCCTCGACAGCTACACCCCGGTGTTCTTCAGCGCCGCCGAGTGGACCTTCATCAAGGCCGCCTGCGACCGCCTGATCCCCGCCGATGGCCGCGGCCCCGGCGCACTCGAATGCAACGTGCCGATCTTCATCGACCAGCAACTGGCCGGCGACCTGGGCAGCGAGGTCTACCTCGAAGGCCCCTTCGACCTGAACGCGCCCGCCACCCTCGGCTACCAGTTGCCCTTCACCCGCAGGAGGTCTACCGCAAGGGCATCGCCGCCCTGGAGCGCGCGTGCCAGGCCAGTCACGGCACGCATTTCGCCTTGCTCGACTGCCCACTCGCGGGCAGGTCCTGGGCCAGTTGCAGAACGGCCAGATCGATTTCGCTGCCCACGGCGAGCCGGTGCTGCCGGGCAAGCTGCTGTTCACCGACCTGCTCAACCACACCCGCCAGGGCTGGCTCGCCGATCCTATTTACGGCGGCAACAAGGGCATGAAGGCGTGGATCGCCATCGGCTTTCCCGGTGCCCGTGCCAGCTATCTGGAATGGGTGACCCAACACAACGTGGCGTATCCGCTCGGGCCGGTGAGCCTGAGTGGCCAGCGCGCCTGAAGCCGTCATCCGACGCCACAGCATTCAAGGGGCAAGCATGAGCAGCATGAGCAATGACGAAGTCGATGTGGTCGTGGTCGGCCTGGGCTGGACCGGTTCGCTGATGAGCATCGAACTGGCCCAGGCGGGGCTCAGGGTGCGCGCCCTGGAGCGCGGCGCCGACCGGCCCAACGCCGATTTTTCCTACCCCAGGCCGGCGGACCAGTACGCCTACGGCCTGCGCAACAAGGTCATGGTCACGCCCAGGGACGGTGCCCTGACCGTACGCCATGACCTCGCCGGCAACGCGCTGCCGACCCGGCAGTGGGGCGCCTTCGTCCCGGGTACCGGCGTCGGCGGTTCCGGCCTGCATTGGACCGGGGTACTGATCCGGCCGACGCCGACCGATATCAAGCTCAAGACCTATGCCGACCAGGCCTACGCACCGGGCAGCCTCGACGAGCGCATGCAGATCCAGGATTACCCCTTCACCTGGGACGAGATCGAGCCGTACCTGGACCGTTTCGACAAGATCTGCGGCCTGTCCGGCAACACCGGCAACCTGCGCGGGCAGATCATCGCCGGCGGCGACCCGTTCGAGGGCCCGCGTTCCAGCCCGTTCCCGCTGCCGGCGCTGGAAGACACGCTGAACAACAGGATGTTCGCCGAGGCCGCGCGCAAGCTGGGTTACCACCCGTTCCCCAACCCCTCGGCCAACGTTTCGCGCCCTGGAAAAACCCCTACGGCAACCAGATCGCGCCGTGCAACTACTGCGGCTTCTGCAGCAAGTACCCGTGCCTGAACTATTCCAAGGCCTCGCCGCAGACCGCCGTGATGGACGCCCTCACGCGCATGGACAACTTCGACTACCGCACCGGCTGCAACGTGCTGCGGGTCGATCTGCACCCCGACGGCAAGACCGCCCGCGGCGTTACCTACGCCGATGCCCAGGGCAACGAGGTGTTCCAGCCGGCGAAGATCGTCATCCTGGCCGGCTTCCAGTTCGTCAATGTGCGCCTGATGCTGCTGTCGGGCATCGGCAAGCCCTATGACCCGCACACCGGCGAGGGCGTGATCGGGCGCAACTATGCCTTCCTCAGCGTCGGCGGAGCGACGCTGTTCTTCAAGGACAAGCACTTCAATCCCTTCGCCACCGCCGGCGCCACCGGACAGATGTTCAACGATATCTCCCGGGCAATTTCGATGGCCCGGGGCTGGGCGTGATCGGCGGGGCCAAGATCCACAGTTCCCAGGCCACCGGCACGCCCATCGGCACCTCGCTGCCGTCGGGGACGCCGGAATGGGGCCAGGGCTGGAAGGAGGCGATGCAGGACTGGTACGGCCATTCGATGACCATCAACATCTCCACCGGCTGCATGTCCTATCGCGACCACTATGTGGACCTCGACCCGACCTACAAGGACCCGTGGGGCCAGCCGCTGTTGCGCATCACCTTCGACTGGAAACCCAACGAGCTGAAGCTGCAGCAGTACCTGCGCGGCATTGTCCTCGACATCACCCGGGAGCTGGGGCCGGACAGCTACAGCGAAAACTTCCTGGGCATGGACTCGCACTGGGATATCACCAAGTACGTGTCCACGCATAACGTCGGCGGCGCGATCATGGGCGACTCGCCGAAAACCAGCGCGCTCAACCGCTACTTGCAGAGCTGGGATGTGCACAACGTCTTCGTCCCCGGCGGCAATGCCTTCCCGCAGAACTTCCAGGCCAACCCACCGCGCTGATCGGCGCCCTGACCCTGATGTCGGCCCAGGCCATCAAGGAGCAGTACCTGAAGAACCCTGGCCCGTTGGTACAGGCCTGAGGAGCGCGACCATGACAACCCGATCCCGCTCCCTGCTGTTGTCGCTGTGCCTGGTCCTGCTGGTCGGGGCCCTGCTGGCCTGGCTGGGCGCCGGGCTGCTCAACCGGTCCGGGGATGCCGCCGAAACGATGTCCCAGGCGGTCACCCCCGAGCTGCTGGACAAGGGCGCCTACCTGGCCCGCGCCGGCGACTGCGTCGCCTGCCATACCGCCCGCGAGGGCGGCAAGCCGTTCGCCGGCGGGCTGGGCATCGCCTCGCCGATCGGCACCATTTACTCCACCAACATCACGCCCGACCCGGACACCGGCATCGGCCGCTGGACCTATGGTCAGTTCGAACGCGCCGTGCGCCGCGGCATCGGCCACGACGGGGCTGCGCTGTACCCGGCCATGCCGTTTCCGTCCTACGCCCGCCTGACCGACGCCGACACCCGGCGCTGTACGCCTGGTTCATGCAGGGCGTACCGGCGGTGCGCCAGGAGAACCGTGCCAGCGACATTCCCTGGCCGCTTTCGATTCGCTGGCCGCTGGCCTACTGGCGCGCGTTGTTCTCGCCAGCCCCGAGTCGGTGGCAAGCAGCGAGGCGGCCGTCAACGGCGACGACATCGCTCGCGGTGCCTACCTGGTCCAGGGCCTGGGGCACTGTGGCTCGTGTCACACCCCGCGGGCCCTGACCCTGCAGGAAAATGGCCTGGACGAGCGTGCAGCCGCTTATCTCACCGGTACCGAACTCAATGGCTGGAACGTTCCGGCCCTGCGTGGCATGCCGCACTGGAACGAGGACGAGATCGCCGAGTACCTGGGCAGCGGGCGCAATGCCAAGGCCTCGGTAGCGGGGAGATGACCGACGTGGTCGCCAACAGCACCTCGCACCTGAGCGATGCCGATCTGCAGGCCATGGCGGCTTATCTGAAGTCGCTGGACCCGGGGCAGGCGAGGGCTCACCAAGCCGACGCCGAGCGTGCCGGCGCCACGGCGCGCAAGCTTGCCGCTGCGCGCGACCTCAGCCTTGGCGAGCGCCTGTACCTGGATAACTGCAATGCCTGCCACTTCGTCTCCGGCAAGGGCGCGGAGCGGGTCTTCCCGCAACTGGACGGGCCACGGTGGTCACCGCTGACAAGCCGGACGCGCTGTTGCACGTGATACTCGCCGGCGCGGCCACGCCCTCTACCGAGCGCGCGCCGTCGGTGCTGCCGATGCCAGGCTTTGCCAAGCGCCTGGACGATGCCGAGGTTGCGCAGTTGGCCACGTTCCTGCGCCAGGGGTGGTCGAACCGGGCGTCGGCGGTGAGTGTCGAGCAGGTGGAGCGGGTGAGGGCGGGGATCGCCGGGCAGCCGTAGGCCAGCCCTATTCCGCCCTGGAATACCTCCATGAAAAGCTTGAATTGTATTTCCCTCGAAAACCTCATAGCGTGATCTCCTCAACCAAGGAGATTGCGCCATGAGTCAGTTGCGCCTGTTCGTCGATGCCCGCTACACCAGCCTTATGCCATGTCGGTGTATGTGACCCTGCGGGAAAAGGGCTTGGATTTCGAAACCGTGCCGGTCGACCTCGACCAGGGGCAAAACCAGGCGGATGACTATAGCCGGCTGTCTCTCACCCAACGGGTACCTACCCTGGTCCATAACGGTTTCGCCCTGTCCGAGTCCTCGGCCATCAGCGAATACCTGGAAGACCTGTATCCCGAACGTCCGGTCTATCCCCGCGATCCGCGCCAGCGCGCCCGCGCCCGGCAGGTCCAGGCCTGGTTACGCAGCGACCTGATGCCGATCCGCGAAGAGCGTTCCACCCTGGTGGTGTTCTACGGCGTGAAGCAGGGCCATTGTCGACGGCGGGCAGGCGGCGGCACGCAGGCTGATCGCGGCGGCGCAGGCGTTGTTGCCGGAGGGGCGGAGTATCTGTGCGGGGAATGGTCCATCGCCGATGCGGACCTGGCCGTGATGCTCAACCGGTTGATCCTCAATGGCGATGAAGTGCCGCAGCGGCTGAAGGATTATGCGGCGCGGCAGTGGCAGCGGGCTTCGGTGCGGGAGTGGGCGGAAAAGGTGCGGCCGGCGTTGTAATCTCAAGCCCTGATCATTTCCCGCACCCGCCCTGCCAGGGTTTCCAGGGCGAATGGCTTGGTCAGCACCTGCATCCCCGGTTCGAGTTGCCCTTCACCGATGGCGGCGGTCTCGGCATAGCCGGTGATGAACAGTACCTTCAGGTCCGGCCTGTTCATTCGCCGGCATCGGCCATCTGCCGGCCATTCATGCCGCCGGGCAGGCCGACATCGGTGATCAGCAGGTCGATGTGCACGTCGAGCGCAGCACCTTGAGCCCCGAGAGGCTGTCGCCCGCCTCGATAAGGCTGTAGTCGAGATCGCCCAGCGCATCCACCAGCAGCATGCGCACGCTGGGTTCGTCGTCGACGATGAGAATGGTTTCCCCGGACACGCTCGGCATGATCGCATTGAGATCGCTGCCGGCGCTTTCCTCGTCGAGGGCGCCCTGGTAACGCGGCAGGAGGATCTGCACGCTGGTGCCGCCACTCGATTCCGAGCTGATGCGCACCTGGCCACCTGACTGCTTGGCGAAACCGTAGATCATCGACAACCCCAGCCCGGTGCCCTGGCCGATCGGCTTGGTGGTGAAGAACGGGTCGAAGGCCTTGGCGAGGACGTCCGGCGTCATGCCGATGCCGGTGTCGGCCACCGTCAGCAGGACGTATTCACCCTCGGCGATTTCCTGGGCCCGGGCACCCTCGGCATCCAGGCTGGTATTGGCGGTTTCGATGCGGATGCGCCCGCCATCGGGCATGGCGTCGCGGGCATTGATGCACAGGTTGAGCAGGGCGTTTTCCAATTGGCTGGCGTCCACCAGGGTCGGCCACAGGCCGGGTGCTGCCGATGTCTCGACCGCGATGCCCGGGCCCACGGTGCGCTGGATCAGTTCGCCCATGCCCTGCATCAGCCGGTTGACGTCGGTGGGCCGCGGGTCGAGGGTCTGCCGGCGGGAGAACGCGAGCAGCCGGTGGGTCAGGGAAGCGGCGCGCTTGACCGCGCCCTGGGCAGTGTCCAGGTACTTGTCCAGCTCCTGGATACGGCCTTGGGCGATACGGGTCGCCATCATTTCCAGGGCGCCGGAACCCCCGCCAGCAGGTTGTTGAAGTCGTGGGCGATACCGCCGGTGAGCTGGCCGACCGCTTCCATTTTCTGCGACTGGCGCAGTTTCTCTTCGGCCTGCATCAGCTCCAGGGTGCGCGCGGCGACCCGCTGTTCGAGGTTTCGTTGAGGCTGCGCAACGCGGCGATGGCGCGGTCGCGCTCGGCCTCCACCAAGCGCCGCTCCTCGACGTCGATCACCACACCCGGGAGGCTGCTGGGGCTGCCGTCGTCGGCACGATCGACGCGGCCATTGGCTTCGATCCAGTAATAGCGGCCATCGCTGCGCTTGACCCGTATTGATGGCATAGGGCTTTGCCGCTGGCAATCACGCGCCGATGGCTTCGGTCAGGCCGTTGCGGTCATCCGGGTGCACCGATTGCAACACCTGCTCGAGGGTCAGGCCTTCGGTGCCCCAGGCCGGATCCAGGCCGCAGGCACGGGCAAAGGCCTCATCGATGCTGAACCGGCCGTTGTGCAGGTCCCAGTGCCAGGTACCGATGATCGCGCCGGCGGCCAGGGCCAGTTGCACGCGTTCGATGTTCTGCCGCCGCCAAGGCCTCGCTGCGGCGCAGGCGTTCCTCGGCGTTACGGCGTTCAGTGACGTCGCTGAGATGATCGCGATCAAGCGCTCCTCGGGTTCGCCGACCTTGACCGCGCGCACGTCGAACCAGCGCTTGAAGGCTTCGGCATAGCTTTCGAAGGTGGCCGGCTCGCCGGTCCTGGCCACGTGGCCGTAGGTCTGGAACCAGAAGTCTTCCAGGTCCGGAGCGAACTCGGTGACCCACTTGCCGCGCAGATCGACCCCGGCCTGGCGTTCGAAGGCCGGGTTGGCCTCGACGAACTGGTAGTCGATGGGACGGTCATCGGCGTCGAACTTGACCTTGACCAGGGCGAAGGCCGACTCGACCGTTTCGAGGATGGTGCGAAAGCGTTCCTCGCTCTTGCGCAAGGCGACCTGGGCCTTGTGCATGGCGGTGGTTTCGAAGGGTTGGTAATGGGCTGACGGCGGGTCGGGATCGAGCCCCGCATTCTCCAGGGCCATGCGCAAACGCAGGATTTCCGCCTCCAGCGCTTCACGGGTCAGGTGCTTCATCGCGTTCCACCGGTGTTTCTTTTCATTCGTTCTTGCCCGCAGGGCCAGGGAGCCAGCCGGCGTTGGACTGGCGCGCGCGCCGGGACGTTCCGCTTCGGCATGGGAAAACCACAGGTTGCCTGCCGCCCTGATGTTCTAGCACAGCCGTGCTGGCAATTGAATATTGCCCAGCGCACCAAACATTGACCGCCGCCGGCTGCGGGAGCCAATAACCTTGCTAGATTTGCTCAGGCGTTCTGCTCGTCGCCCAAGGAAATCTATGCAGCCTCCATCGTCCAAGCCCGCCGCGTCCCCTGGCAACGTGATTGGCAGCGCTGGCTGCCGGGCCTGCAGGTGCTGAGCAGCTACCCGCTTGCCTGGTTGCCCAGGGACCTGCTGGCCGGCCTGGTGCTCACCGCCATGCTGGTCCCGGTGGGCATCGCCTACGCCCAGGCCTCGGGGTGCCGGGCATCCATGGCTGTACGCGACCATCGTGCCGCTGCTGGCCTATGCCCTGTTCGGGCCGAGCCGGATCCTTGTGCTCGGCCCCGATTCGGCCCTGGTCGCGATCATCATTGCCGTGGTGTTGCCGTTGTCCGGCGGTGATCCGCTCAGGGCGATCACCCTGGCCAGTGCCATGGCCCTGGTCTCGGCCTGGTCTGCCTTGCGGCCGGGATACTGCGCCTGGGTTTCATCACCGAGCTGCTGTCCAAACCGATCCGCTACGGCTACATGAACGGCATCGCCCTGACCGTGCTGATCAGCCAGACGCCAAGCTGTTCGCATCAGCGTCGACAGCGAAGGGCCGGCGCGGGATATCTGGCACCTTGTCCAGGCCCTGCTCGACGGCAAGGCCAACTGGCATGCGTTTGCCTTGGGCGCCGGCAGCCTGGCGATCATCCTGCTGCTCAAGCGCTTCGAGCGCGTGCCCGGGATGCTGGTCGCCGTGGTGGCTGCGACGCTGGTCGCGTGGTCGTTGCAGTTCGAGGCCAGGTACGGCGTCAAGGTCACCGGCTCTTTGCCCCAAGGCTTGCCGGATTCGCCTTTCCGTTGATCGATGCTGCCGACGTACAGGCGATCCTGATCGGCGGCTTCGCGGCGGCGCTGGTGTCCTTTGCCGATACCAGCGTGCTGTCGCGCACCTATGCCGCCAAGACCCGTACGCCAGTGGATGCCAATCAGGAAATGATCGGCCTGGGCATGGCCAACATTTGCCACCGGGCTGTTCCAAGGCATTGCGGTCAGCAGCAGTTCATCGCGTACGCCGGTGGCCGAAGCGGCCGGGGCGCGTACGCAGATGGCCGGGGTGTTCGGTGCGCTGGGGTGGCGCTGTTGCTGCTTCTGGGGCCCGACTTGCTCAAGCATCTGCCGGCAGCGCCCTGGCTGCCGTGGTGATCGCGTCCGCCATCGGCCTGTTCGAGTTCAAGGACCTGCGGCGCATCTACCGTATCCAGCAATGGAGTTCTGGCTGTCGATCACCTGTTTTGTCGGTGTCGCCGTGCTCGGCGCGGTGCCAGGCATCGGCCTGGCGGTAGCCATCGCGGTGATCGAGTTTCTCTGGGATGGCTGGCGTCCGCACTACGCCGTACTCGGGCGGGTCGCCGGAATTCGCGGCTATCACGACGTCAGCCGCTACCCGCAGGCGCGGCTGGTGCCGGGGCTGGTGCTGCTGCGCTGGGATGCGCCGCTGTTCTTCGCCAACGCGGAGCTGTTCCAGAACTCTGTACTGCAGGCGGTGCAGCAGGCACCCGGGCCGGTGCGACGGGTCGTGATCGCGGCAGAGCCGGTGACCAGCGTGGACGTGACCTCGGCAGACATGCTGGTCGAGCTGGAACAGAGCCTGCGCGGGCAGGGCATCGAACTACGCTTCGCCGAGGTTAAGGATCCGGTGCGGACAAGCTGGAGCGCCTCGAAGTGCTGGCGCATATCGGCCGGGACGTATTCCAGCCGACGGTGGAAGCGGCAGTGGAGGTGTATCTTGAGGAACATCAGGTGGACTGGAAGCCCTGATCACTGTTCTTGTGGGATCACCGAAATCTTGCCGTTGCGCTCCACGATCGCGAACTTGATCTGCTCCACCCGTTCGATGCCTTGGCTGTCCCGCGCCGATTCCAGGATGTCGTCCTCGGTCAGGCGTGCCGGCGCATGCGCTGGTGGAGAAGCGGCCGTGCTCGACCACCAGGGTGGCATGGCCGTCCAGCAGCCGGGCCAGGCGGCGCGAATTGAGCTTGGCCAGCGACAGCCCGACGTCCAGGGCGATCAGCGTGGCGATGACCAGCATGGCGTTGATGAAGGAGAAGTCGTCGCCCAGCAATGCCTGCTGGGTGGCTTCGCCGATGATCAGCAGTAGGACGAAGTCGAAGGTGGTCAGGTCGGCCAGGGAGCGGCGCCCCGCGATGCGGAATACCAGCATCAACGCCAGGTACATGCTGCGGCGCGGAGAATGGAATCCATGGCTGGCTCCTAGGGAAAGAAAAAGGTCGAGAAGGTTGTGGTGCTGCCCTGGCCAAGGCCGACGCGTCCTTCCAGGCGGCCCACGTGTTCGCTGCGCAGGGTCAGGTACAGCGTCGCGATGCCATCCTCGCCGGTACCCAGGCGCATGAGGATTTCTTCACCGCGGGACTGTGCCGACAGCGGCTCGGGTTGCAGGGTCTCGATGCTGGCTTCGCGCAGCAGCGAGCCCCCGAGCAGCAGCTGCACCGGCTGGCCCGGGGTGCCGCGGACCTGGATGCGCATGCTGTCGGTCGTGCCGCTGCGGCTCAGACGCTGGTATTCCACGCGAATGCGGCCGTCGGCGCTGGTGGCTTCGGCATCGCTGAGCGGACCGTTGCCGAACAGGCCGGCCAGGGCCAGCAGCACGATCAGCACCAGCACGTACCAACCGACCCGCTCGAAGCGCCAGACCCGCTGCTGCAGGGTCATGTCTTCCTCGACCGCGGTAATGGCGCGAGACCAGCTCGTCGTTGTTCATGGTCAGGCACGCTCGCCGCGCAGCCAGCGCTGGTGGTAGTGCTCCAGTTGGGTCAGGCCGAACAGCGCGCCCTGGCGCATGACCTCGGCACGCTCGCCGAAAAAACGCTGGCTACGGTGAAGGTGGCAAGCGGTTCGCCGGCGAAGGCCCAGGCAAAGCACAGGGTGCCTGGCTGGATGCTGCCTTCGCCCTCGGGGCCGGCGATGCCGGTGGTGGCGATGGCGACATTCGCCTGGCTGTCGCGCAGGCGCCGCGGGCCATTTCCCAGGCCACTGCTTCGCTGGTCAGGCCATAACGGTCGATGGTCTCCTGGCTGACGCCGAGCAGGCGTTTCTTGCAGTCGGCGAATACACCACATAACGCTTTCCAGCACTTCGCCGGTGCCGGGTATCGCGGCCAGCATGGCCACCATGTCTCCCGCCGTGCAGGACTCGGCGGTGGTCAGGACCAGTTGGTGATGCTTGAGGTATTCGAGCACGCTCTCCACGGGATCTTTGGTCATCGTCATGCACCCTGTTGCTGTTTTGCGGTTGACGCAACGGCCCGGGCGTTGGTTCCAGCGAAGAGCGTGGGTATCTAGACATCTTTCTGAATAGTGGTGGCTGCGAGGTGCCCGTCTGAGAACCGCGTTATGGCCGCCAAGTGCATGCCGGTAGATCTTCAGCGCCTCAAGATCGAGCGCCGCCCGCGCGCGCATCGCTGGCAAGCCAGCTCCCACATTTGTGGACTGCCCCGAAAAGTTGGACAGTTTTAGCTAGCAGCTTGGGCCTGTAATCGACAGGGCTTAAGCCGTTTAACCTCAGCTTGATGCGGTCATGGTTGTAGTAGCGGATGTACTCGTCCAGACCGGTGGTCAGCTCTTCGATGCTCTCAAACCGCTTCAAATAGAAAAACTCAGACTTGAGTGTGCCGAAGAAGCTTTCCATAGCGGCGTTATCCAGGCAATTCCTTGCGCGACATGCTCTGCTTTACGCCACGCTGCTCAAGCTTTTCGCGGTATTGGCGCTGCTGATAATGCCATCCCTGATCAGAGTGGATGACCAGCTTCGGCTCCTTTCCCAAGCTACTCAGAGCTTTTTCCAGCATATTCCCCACCAGCTCATAGCCTGGGCGGCGAGCGATCTCGTAGGCCACGATCTCACTGTTGTACAAGTCCATCACTGGTGAGAGATAGAGCTTTTGCTGAGCCACTTTAAACTCGGTTACGTCAGTCACCCACTTCTGATTGGGCCGCTGGGCGATGAAGTTTCGCTCCAGCAGATTCTCGGCAATCCTGCCTATCTCTCCTCGATAGGACCGATACTTTTTAGGCCGCACAACCGCCCGCAACCTTGGTCGGCCATCAGCCGCTCCACAACCTTCTTGTTCACCAGGATGCCTTGATTCTTGATCGCAAGCGTCACGGCGCCGATACCCATAGAGCCCTTTTTCCTTGTGATAGACCTGACTCACCAGCTCTTTCAGATCGGCATGTTATCCGGCTTTTGAAGGCTTTGAGCTGGTAGTAGAAGGTACTGTTCGACAACTCGACCAGGGCCAACAACGCTGACAGCGGGAATCGGGTTCGGAGTCTTGAGACGATCAGCGTTTTTTCTCTGGCCTTCGCTCCTTCTGCTCTCTCAAAGCCTTCAGCTCCTTTAGGACAGCGTTCTCCATGCGCAGATACTCGAGTTCTGCCATGAGCTGATCTCGCGGCTTCAGCGCGTCGTCAGTGTCAGTGGGTTTGAGTGGCTTGATCTTCTTGGACACGTCGGCAGGCTTTTTTCGTTGAGTGGCAGTAGAGGTGGCAAGGTTGCCACTGTAGTACTGGTGCTCCCAAATGCCTACCCGGGAGGACTGTCCCAAGCCGAAGTGAGCTGCCGTTTTACGCAGGAAAGCCGATGCTCGCGCATGTACTGCACAACCCTGCGCTTGAAATTGATGTCGTAGCGCTGACCGTGAGGTATGGGACTGATAGTGGAACGGGCTTTATAGCTCGCCACCCAGCGCCTCAGCAGGCTGAAATCGATACCGAAATGCCGGGCTACCTTTCGGAAACCATCGGTGCCTCCAGGTAGGCAGTGATGGCTGTGAGCTTGAACTGCTCGGTGTACTTACTCATAACTCCCCAAGGGTTGGATTAGTCTCCAACTTCTTGGGGCAGTCCATTTGTTGCAACGTACCATGGCCTGTGAGATCTCCGTTGGCAGCCTTTGGATGTTCGGCGATCTACTGCGGGGAGGCTGTTGGACTCGACGCGGTATCGCGTCGTCCGAACAAGGCGATCAGACATGGCCTGACAGGCATAGGCACGTTGCAACAAAATGTGGGAGCTGGCTTGCCAGCGATGCGCCGCGCGGGCGGCGCTCGATCTTAAGAGCGCCAAAAAAATTCATGACAAGCACCTGCCAGCCCTGATGCGATCTACTAACGAGCCTTCTTTCCTCAAAAGATGTGTAGATACCCATCAGCGAAGAGCCGAACGACCGCTGGCGTACTCGCGTTGAACCCCGTCCGCGCCATGGCGCTCCACCCTGTAGGTAGAGGAGGACGGCGATGAATGCAATCGATGAGTCGTGTGGTGCACAAGCAATGGGGCCCGAGCCCTGGATGCCTGTTTGCGATCTACGACGACCATCGCTTGCGCCGCGAGCGCCCGGACGACTACCACGATGAGCTGCTAAGACGTGCCGACGAGATGGACCGCCAGGGGCTGGTCGGCTGGCAGCAATGGCGCGACCTCAGGACCCTGGCCGATCGCAGTTACCTGCGGGCCGTGGCGGGAGACGACTTCGTCGCTCCCGCTGCGTCGTGTCACGGCTGTTGATAGTGCCTGGCGTGGTGCCGGGCTCGTGGTCATGTTCCAGGCGTTGCACCTGCACATCGCTGAACGAGGCCGCATCGCCGCGCTGCAGGCCCTGCAAATGGGCGGCGGCCTGTTCGGGCGTCAAGGTTTCCTCCTCGCTGTACAGCTCGCAGGTGCCGGGCTGGTTGTTCTGGATATAGCTGATCAGGAAAAGATGCCTGGCCATTTCGCTTGCCTCCTGGGGGTGAGTGAGTTGCCGTTCGAGAGCGGCACGGGCTTGCAGGTTCAGCCTTTTCGATGACCGGGGCGCACAGGCACCGCCCGTCGCGACAAGGATCTGCGCGCCTGGCCAGGCCTCTCAATTACTCCACTCATGGAAACAGGAGTCTTCCCTATGACCACCACACCACAGGAACACCTGCTGGACTGGCTGCGTGATGCCCACGCCATGGAGCAGCAGGCCGAAAGCATGCTCAAGGCCCAGGCCGAGCGCCTGGAACACTACCCCTTGCTCAAGACCCGGATCGTCAAGCACATCGAGGAAACCCGCGGCCAGCAACGCCAGTTGGTGGGCTGTATCGAACGCCTGGGCGGCAGCACCTCGACCCTCAAGGACCTGGCGGGCAAGTTGATGGCTTTTGCTCAGGCGTAGGTGGCATGACCATGAGCGATGAGGTGGTCAAGGGCGCCATGGCCGGTTACGTGTTCGAGAATCTGGAAATCGCCAGCTACACCGTGTTGATCGAAGCCGCCGAGGCGGCGGGAGACGTGGCCACCGCCGAGGTCTGCCGCTCGATCATCAAGGAGGAGATCGCCATGGCCGACTGGCTGAGGGAGCACCTCCGGAAGTGACCCGAGCCTTCCTTGAACGTTCGGCCGATCCGGATGCCGAGGCCAAGCGCTAACCAGAAAAAAACCGCGCCGGGCCAAGCGCCGGCGCGGTTTTTTTTACGCCTCGTCGTTATTGACCTTGCCAAGGTCAGCCGCGGTGATCGGCTGCGCGTTGGGTTGGACATGGTCCTGAGCTTCATGCTTTCAAGGTGCTTGCGGAAAAATCGTCCAGTTCAACCGAGGCCGAACCATCGCCACCATCCACCGCCGGTTGCGGCTCTTCCACGTATACCCAGTCTTCGCCCTCGTTCCACGGCCCGCGCATTTCGCCGCGCTGGAGAGGTTGAAGTAGGTCCGGTTGAATTCCGGATGGCCGGGCAGTTTGCCTTGCGGGAAGTTCGGCTGGATCGAGTGCAGGGCCTTTTCGAAGGACTGCTGGTGGGCGATTTCCCGGCTCATGAGAAAGCCCAGTGCGTCCTTGATGCCTGGATCGTCGGTGACGTTGATCAGGCGCTCGTAGACGATCTTGGCCCGGGCCTCGGCGGCGATGTTCGAGCGCAGGTCGGCCGTCGGCTCGCCGATGGTGTCGATATAGGCCGCCGTCCACGGCACGCCGGCGGAATTCACCAAGGGCGCGCCGGCGCCGTATAGCAGGCTGGTGATGTGCGAGTCATTGCCCGCGCCGGTCAACGAGCGATACAGCTCGCCTTCCGCTTCCACACCTTCGGCAAGCCGGCCCTTGGCGCCCTGTTGAGCATCACCACGATGGAGCCGATGACTTCCAGGTGACTCAGTTCTTCGGTGGCGATATCGAACAGCATGTCCTTGCGTCCTGGGTCATCCTCGCTGACCGCCTGGGTAAAGTAGCGCATCGCTGCGGCGAGTTCGCCCTGGGGGCCACCGAACTGTTCCAGCAGCAGGTTGGCCAATGCCGGATCCGGCGCGCTGACGCGCACGGTGTACTGCAATCGCTTGTTGTGCATGAACATGAGATTCTTCCTCGGCGAGCAGCCGGGGCGATTGCCGCCCCGGCAGGTTTACACGGTCTGCAAGCTTCACTACCTACGCTTCAAGCACCGGTCAGCGATTGTCGTCATCGCTTTTGCGGCCACCGCCATGACTGTGCTGGCCGCCGACCCGTCGGCCTCGGAGGCTTTCTCACGGTCGTTGGCGAAATTGCCACCGGAGGCCTGGCCGCCTTTGTGGCCGGCTTCGGAGGCACGTTGCGGGTCATTCTTGAAGTTCCCACCGGAGGCCTGGCCGCCTTATGGCCGGCTTCGGAGGCACGCTCCGGATCGTTCTTGAAATTGCCGCCGGACGCCTGGCCACCTTTGTGCCCTGCCTCGGAAGCCTTCTCACGGTCATTGGCGAAGTTGCCCGGGTTGGTATTGGCGTTGCCGCCCTGGTTGCCGCGTTTGTCCTGATTGTCAGCCATGATCTTTCACCTCGTATCTGTCACACAGGTTGGTCTGTGTTCAGTAATGACCGAGGGCAAGCGGCGAGGGTTTTTACTGTATTCGACAGTAGCGGACGAAGTGCATTAAGAGCATCAAGGCTAACTGCTGGCGCCTTTTCGAACACTTAGCCAATAGTTGGTGTGCGAAGCGTTATGTATAACTTTTCGAAAAAGTTGTACGGCACAAATTCCCAGGTATAACTTTGTTTTCCGTCGATCCGGCTAGCGGATTATTTGCGCAATAAATTTCCAGTCGTTCAAACAAAGGGCTACTGTGTCGGTTGTCGTTTCATCAACTTTCAGGAGGGCCGATGAGAATTCGAGGAGAGGTATTCTGGTCATGGGCGGATCCCGGCCTTCACCATCGCTCCTACGACGAAATACTCGATGATGGCAGCCATATTGATATTCAGGTCAGGCTGTCGCGTACTGGCAATACGCAATTGTTCATCGGCATTTATGCCGCCGATGGTCAGGCGTTACATGAGGAAGCCTTCGATTCGCGTCCTGGCGAGTCCATGTCCAAGGCCCTGGCGTTCGGCGTGGTGCATGCCAGGCGCCTGGCCGCGACCCGTCTGGCACGGGGCGGCGGGTATGCCAGCGTGCGGGAAGGTTGAAAGAAAAAGCCCGACCTGAGGTCGGGCTTTTTGCTGCGGGCTCCTTCAGTCCGGCAGCGTGCTGGTCTCGGCGAACTTCTTCGGGTCCACGGGTGGTGGCTGGAAGGCCGGTCCGTCCCCGGCCAGTCGCCAGCGTACATTCTCCAGGCCATAGCGTTCTGCCATCGGTTTGCTCACTTTCTTGATCTTGTGCTGACCGAAGCGCGGAATAACGCCTATTCCCGCATCGCAACTTGCCCAATGCCAGGCCTCGGCATTATCCATGCGTTCCAGCCTGATGATGAAAGTGCGAGGTTCGCCGCGCAGTTCATAGTCGATTACATACAGTTGGGGTCCCTTCATGGCGATCTCCTTCATCAGATACCGGATACATGGAGAGGCGCGGTTCGGAAAAATTCAATTCGATTGAATGAGTGGAAATGTTGGGCGGATTTACAGTGTCTGCTTATTGATCCGGATCAACGCCGGGGTTATCGACAAAGGCGCTGCGCATGACTGCCCAAGTGTGTTCGTCGGCAGGAATCAAGTGCTCGATGCGCAGCGACGCCACGCTGATATCCAGGGGCATGCCGAAGGTAGTGAAGGTGGAGAGAAACCTGAGTTCGGCATCCGCCGTTCCGATCCGGGTCAGGATCAACGGTGAAGCATCGGCGTCCTCTGGCACGCTCTCTGGTCTTGGCAGATCTTGCAGGCGCCGGGCAAGCGCGGGATTGCCCAGCGCTTCGCGATTCGCCCTTTGCCAGGTGATGGCGCGGATCTGTGCAGCATTGACCAGGCGATCGCCGAGCCCGCCTGAACACAGCAGGGTCTCCAGCAGGTTGAGCCCCGGGCCGCCACTGGCGCGCCGGCCATGGTCAACAGCAGGTTGGCTGCGGTATTGGCGGCAATGATGTTCCAGTCGCTATCGAGGGCGATCGCGGGGGCCGGGTTTTGCGCGCGGAGCAGATGCTCGATGGCGTCACGGACCATGGCCAGCGATGGCGTGTCCAGCGCCGTGCCTGGTAGCGCGGTGCATAGCCAGCAGCGAGAAATACCTCGTTGCACTGCTCCAGCGGCACATCCAGCGCCGACAGCAAGGCATGCAGGGTACCGGGCCCGGCCTTGGCGCGGCCGGTCTCGATGCAACTGAGGTGACGCTGGGAAATGCCGCAGGCCAGGGACAGGCCTAGCTGGCTCAGGCCGGCCTGCCGGCGCAACTGGCGCAGATGCTGTCCGGCGTGGGTGGCCGGGCTCAGGGTGTGAAAAGGGCGTGGGCTCATGGCGCGACTGTGACGGTCCTTGTACGGGGCGTCCATGACCTGGGAGGTCATTGAGGGCGGGGCACCCTATCACTACTTTGATGGCGTTGCCTAATCGTGAGGGTCGGGAATGTTCATACGTGTCGTGGCGTTCGTTCTGTTCATCGTATTCGCGTCGTATACCGCCTGGACAATGACGCTCGCCGAGCAGTCGTTGCTGGCGTTCGGTTGCAGTTGATGTCTCGGCCGGATACGGCGCAGGTAGTGATTGACCTGTACCTGATGGCGTTCCTGGCCGGGATATGGATGGTCGCTGATGTGCGGTCGCGCGGCGGAGCCTGGCTAAGTGTCTTGCCCTGGTTGCTGTTGACGGCACTGTTCGTCTCGTTGGGGCCGTTGTTGTATATCGCATTGCGCGGCGCAGGGCCGCACCATTGCGTTGGCGACCGTCCTGGGAGCTAATACACCTTTCGTCAATAGCAGGACTGCGCATGTTCTCCTCCGAACGGCTCAAGGGCATCGATGTATTCGTCGCCGTTGCCGACCTGGGCAGCTTTACCGCTGCGGCACAACGCTTGAGCCTGACCGGCTCCGCCGTGAGCAAAAGCGTGGCGCGCCTGGAAGGGCGCCTGGGCACTCGCCTGTTCAACCGGACCACCCGCAGCCTGGCGCTGACCGAAGCCGGGCTGACCTTCTACCGTACCTGCACCTCGGTGCTGGCGGACCTGGAGGAAGTCGAGCAGGCCCTGGCCTGCGAGGGCAACGAGCCTCACGGGCGGGTACGGATCGAACTGCCGGCCTCCTACGGTCGCTTGCACGTGCTGCCGTTGATCATGGATTTCCTGCGCCTGCATCCACTGTTGCAGCCGCATGTTTCCTTCTCCGACCACTTTGTCGACCCCGTCCAGGAGGGCATCGATATCGTCGTGCGCATCGGCGGTGCGGACGTCTGGCCGGCCAGTCTCGGCCATCGTTATTTCGGTGCCCAGCGCCAGATCTTCTGTGCTTCTCCCGACTACCTCGAGCGCCATGGGGTGCCACGCACCGGGCAGGACCTGGAGCACCATCAGTGTGTGGTCTACGGGCACAGCAACGGGCTGGTCAGCCCTTGGTTCTTCAAGGGCGCCAGCCCGGCGAGATGGAACGTCGGACCATGCAGGCGCGCATCGCGGTGGGCGATGGCGAGGGCGAGGTGGCTGCGGTGCTCGCCGGCCATGGCATTGGCCAGCTACCGACCTGGCTGACCCAGCGGCATGTCGATGCGGGCACCCTGGTCGAGGTGCTGCCGGACCTGGCCCACGATGGCTTGCCGATGCACCTGGTCTGGCTCAAGAGCCGGGAAAACCTGCCGAAGGTCCGCGCCTTGCTCGATTACCTGCTACCGCGCCTGGCTCCCCACGGGACCCGCGCCGAACCCTGATCAGCGCGCTGGATCGAGCCTGCGCACCAGCGGCACCATCAGCAGGGCCAGCAGCGCGACCAGCGCGGCCATATAGCCGATCCATTCGACCCAAGGGCCGGGATGGTCAGCCCACCGATCACCGCACCGATGCCGATACCGGCGTTCGCGGCAGACACGTTGGTGCTGCCGGCCAGGCCTGGGCGTGGTTGACCGAAGCCATGACCCGCACTTGGCTGACCGGGTACAGCGCCGTATTGGCGATACCCCAGAGCCCGAGCGCGGCAGCGAACAGCACGCCTGCATGGGCCAGGGAACGATCGCCGCCATGCCGATCGCCAGCAGCGCCAGGAACAGCGCGGTGGCCTTGATCGGCGAGCGGTCCACCGCCTTGCCACCTATCCAGTTGCCCACCAGGCCGATCGCGCCGAAGCCCATCAGCCACCAGCCCACCTGCGCCGCCGGGACGCCTGCGACCCGTTCGAGGATATCGGCGAGGTAGGTGTAGCCGATGAACATGGCGCTGAACACCACGACCGACAGCAGCACGTTCGCCAGGAACAACGGCTCCTTGAAGATCCGTGCCTGTTTCATGAAATCGACCTTGGCGGTTCGCGCGACGCTGGGCATGCACAGCGTCACCGCCAGCGCCATCAGCAACGACAGGCCCGCCAGCATCCAGAACGCGCCTCGCCAGCCGATGGCGCTGGCGGCCACCGTGCCGAGCGGGATGCCCAGCAGCATGGCCGCCGAGATGCCGAGGTAGACCCTGGAAATCGCCTGGCCGGCTTTCAACGGGCCGCCAGATGTCCGGCGGTTTCGCTGGCAGTGCCCCAGAACACCGGCAAGGCCAGCGCCGGGATGATCCGTGCCAGGGCCAGGACCACGAAACTGTCCGAGGCGGCCGCCAGTGCGTTGGACGCGGCGAAGATCAGCAGGATGGCGATGAACAGTTTCTTGCGGTCGACATGGGAGAGGGCGGCGGTCAGCGGCGGGCCGAACAGCATCACGGTGAAGGCGAACAGGGTGACCAGTTGCCCGGCCATGGAAATCGAAATGCCCAGGTCCCGGACAGGGCGGGCAGCAGGCCGACGATGAGGAATTCGGTAGTGACGATCAGGAAGGCTGAAAAGGCGAGGATGGCGATGCTGATCCGGTGGAGCGGGTAGATGCCAAGCGAGGGACGGGCTGGTGGACGGACATGAACGAGGGGCTCCAATGAACAGCGCCCCAGTCTATTTGTTAAAAGAGGTCTTATTTTTGGTGTTTTTTCTCTTGTTTGAGGAAATGGATTCATTAATTCGTCATTGCTTGAGTGAAGCCACTACCGTAATCGCTGGCTTCACATGACGGAACCCGAACAGGTCCATGGACACGACCCGGCTGACTCCGTACTGTGTGCGACCGCCGTTCCAGCCGAGTACACCGCCATGAATCGTCAAAAAAAGCTCCAGCAACTGTTCAAGGCCAAGGCCAAGAAGGCCAGTGCCAAGCTGGCGCCCAAGAACAGGAACACCTATGTCTCCAAGGCGGACCGGTTGAAGCTGGCCCAAGCGAATGAACTCGAAAACGTAGTGGCTGCGTCACCTACGTCGGAATTGATCTGATAATCGTTACCATTTACGATGCGCCCTTCCATCGGAGGGCACCCCGTGATCAACGACGAACTGACCCAGGTCTACACCGAGCACAACGGCTGGTTCAAACAGTGGCTGTACCGTCGTCTCGGCTGCTCGGCGCAGGCTGCCGACCTGGCCCAGGACACCTTCCTGCGTATCCTCCAGGCGCAACGCAAGGCCGGTGCCAGCCTCGGCCTGCAGCGTCCCCGCGCCTATCTCACCACCGTCGGCCGCCGCCTGGTCTACGACCATTTCCGCCGCCTGTCCCTTGAACGTGCCTACCTGGAAATGCTCGCGCAATTGCCCGAGCTGTTCGCTGCGTCCGAGGAAGAACTGGCCTGCATGCGCGAAACCCTGCAGCAACTGGACGCCTTGCTCGACGGGCTGAAGCCGGTGGTGCGCTCGGTATTCCTGATGGTCCAGCTGGAGGGCGCGACCTACGTTCAGGTCGCCGCGCGCCTGGGCATCGGCGAGCGCACGGTGAAGCGCCACATGGCCTCTGCACTGGAAGCCTGCATCCTGTTCGAAGACGATTTCCTGTGAGCCAGTCGCCTCCCCGGATTACTACCGAAGTCGCCCGCCAGGCCGCCCATTGGCAGATGCTCATGCTCGATGCGCAGGTGAGCCCGGCCCAGCAGGCCGCCTGCGCGCGCTGGCGGCGGCAGCGGCGGAGCATGAGCAGGCGTGGCAGAAGGCGCAGCGCGTACAGGCGCGCCTGGGCCTGCTGCCGCCGCAGCTGGCCATGGGCACGCTCAACCGCGAGCGGCGCCAGGTGCTCAAGCAACTGCTGGTGCTGGCGATCCTTGCTCCCGCCGGTTATGTCGGCTATCGCCAGTTCGCGCAGCAGGAGCGTTACGCCACTGCCGTCGGCGAGCGCAGGCGCCTGACCCTGGCGGACGGCACGGTGCTCGACCTGAATACCGACAGCATCGTCGAAGTGGTATTCGACCAGGCCCAGCGCCTGGTGAAGCTCAAGCGCGGCGAGATCCTCGTAGACAGCGGCGCCGACCCGCAAAGTCCCCACCATCGACCACTGCGTGTCGCCAGCGACGAGGGCCTGATGGAGGCGCTCGGCACCCGCTTCCTGGTTCGCCAGCGCGATGCCCGTACGCAGTTGAGCGTGTTCCAGGGCGCGGTGCGGGTCAGCCCGCTCAGCGGCCCGCAGCAAATCATCGCCGCCGGCCAGCGCTTGACCTTCAGCGCGCTAGGGCAGGGCAGCTCTGGCCCCGCGCGGGAGCAGGACAGCCAGTGGACCCGCGGCCAGCTGATCGCCGAGGAAATGCCGCTGGCGGAATTCCTCGATGAACTGGGCCGTTATCGTCATGGCTGGCTGAGGTGCAGGCCCGAGGTGGCCAGGCTGCTGATCAGCGGTGCGTTCCAGCTCGACAACAGCGAGCGGATCCTCGCCGCCCTGCCTGCCACCTTGCCGGTACAGGTCGAATACCGCACCCGCTATTGGGTCACCGTCGGCGCCCGTTGACGGAAGGCCTGGCCCCTTTTTCGAACTCGTCAGTCCTTGTGTATGGAACTGCCAAAACATAGGGACCCTCCGTTCATGATCCGCTCTTCTTCATCCGCAACCCCGGCTATCGCCACCTGCTGGCGCTGAGTGCACTGACCCTCGCCTTGCAGGGGGCGAGCCTGCCCGCCATGGCGGTCCAGGCGCCACAGGCCTACAGCATCGCCTCCGGCAGCCTGGCCCAGGTGCTGGCGCGCTTCGCCAGCGAAGGCGGGGTTACCCTGCAATACAGCCCCGCGCTGGTTGGCGAGCTTTCCAGTCCCGGCCTGCAGGGCAGCTACGGGATCGAGGAAGGCTTCCTCAAGCTGCTCGCCGGGACCGGCCTGCAGGCCGTGCGTCGTGGCGACGACGTCTACGGCCTGGAGCCGCTGCCGGCCTCGGGCTCGCTGGACCTGGCACCCCTGAACGTCACCGGCCTCTACGCCGATGCCACCACCGAGGACACGGGCAGCTACACCTCCAACGCCGTCACCATCGGCAAGTCGACCCATCGCCTCAAGGAAATTCCCCAGTCGGTCAGCGTGGTAACGCGCAAGGCCATGGACGACCAGCGCCTGGACACCCTCGACGAAGTGCTGGAAAAGACCACGGGTATCACCACCTTCCAGAGCCCGTCCGGGGCAAGTACATCTACTCCCGGGGCTTCGAGGTGGAGACCATCCAGTACGACGGCGTGCCGCTGGACCGTCGTTACTACGCGATCGGCAGCAGCTTCACCTCCGACACCCTGCTGTACGACCGCGTGGAAATCCTGCGCGGCGCCAACGGCCTGCTGCAGGGCAGCGGCAACCCGGGTGCGGCGATCAACCTGGTGCGCAAGCGGCCAAAGGCCGAGGCGGCGTTGTCCGTCACCGCCAGTGCGGGGTCGTGGGACAGTTACCGGCAGACGGTCGATGCCAGCGCGCCACTGACTGCAGATGGCTCGCTGCGCGGGCGCATGGTCGCCGCCCATGAAGACCAGGATTACTTCTACGATACCGCCGAAAGCCGCAAGAACGTGCTCTACGGCATCCTCGAATACGACCTCGGCGACCGCACCACGGTGGCGGCCGGCGCCAGTGTCGAAGACCTTCACGCCGTGCCGTTCTTCAGCGGCCTGCCGCGCAACAAGGACGGCAGTGCGGTGAACGCCGGGCGCTCGACCTTCACCGGCGCAGACTGGAACAATGGAACAACAAGCAGACCACCTACTTCGCCGACATCACCCATGACTTCAATGACGACTGGCGGCTGAAGGCCTCCGGTAGCTACATGCGCGAAACCAACTACATCCTCTACAGTTTCGGGCGCGGCGCGGTCGATCCGGCGACGGGCGACGGCATGCGTTCCCGTGCCTATCTGTACGACTTCGAGAACATCAACAAGGGTGCCGATATCAACCTCACCGGCAAATGGCGGGCGTTCGACCTGGAGCACGAGGTGGTGCTGGGGGCCAACGCCAGCGACCTGCAAACCGACGACCTGCAAGGCGGTCTGCTCAACCTGGGGGCGATCAACCTATACGATCCGGTCTCGCCGCCGCGGCCGACCCTGGAGCAACTGCTGGGCACCACCTATGCCGGTACGTCCACGGGCAAGATCAGCCAGAACGGTATCTATGGCGTGGCGCGCTACAAGCTGGCGGAGCCGCTGACCCTGGTACTGGAGGGCGCAGCAGCAACTACCGCTACGACTATGACCTGCACCGTTTCAACGCCGCCTCGCCGGACCCGGCGCGGTCGCGGGAGAGCGGCGAGTTCACGCCCTACGGCGGTCTGATCTACGCGCTCAATGATCAGTGGTCCACCTATGTCAGCTACGCCGATATCTTCAAGCCGCAGACCGAGTTGACCGCACAGAGCACCACCCTTAAGCCGATCACCGGCTCCAACTACGAACTCGGGTTGAAGGGCGAACTGCTCGACGGGCGGGTCAACACCAGCTTTGCGCTGTTCCGCGTCGAACAGGAAAACCGCGCCCAGGTGACCAACAACCCGGCGTGCAACAACGATTGCTATGTCGCCGGGGGCAAGGTGCGGGCGCAGGGCTTCGATGCCGAGGTCAGCGGCGAGGTGCTGGCGGGGCTGCAATTGTTCGCCGGGTACACCTACACCACCACCGAGTACCTCAACGACCCGAACGATGACGTGTCCACGGCCGGTTCCACCTTCAACAGCTACACGCCGCGGCACCTGCTGCGCTTCTGGGCGGACTACAACCTGCCGGGCCGACTGGAGCAATGGACGGTGGGAGGCGGGGCGAATATCCAGAGCGGCAACTACCACACCAACTTCGGTGGTACCGATGGCGTGGGGGATATCGAGCAGGCGGGGTATGCGGTGTGGAATGCGCGGTTGGCGTACCGGATCGACAAGCACTTCAGCGTGGCGCTCAATGGCAACAACCTGTTCGACAAGAAGTACTACTCGACGATTGGCTGGCTGCATGCGGCGAACCACTACGGCGATCCGCGCAACTACACGGTGACCTTGCGGGCTGATTTCTGATTCGATCAGCTTGCCGCAGGCGTCCGCCCAGCCTGTGGGAGCTGGCTTGCCAGCGATTTGCCAGATCAGGCAGCCTCATTGCCCTTGCCGGTCCTATCGCTGGCAAGCCAGCTCCCACAGGATTTTGAGGGTGGCACAAAACCTTGGTTGACTCGGACTTTGTGGGAGCTGGCTTGCCAGCGATTTGGCCAGATCAGGCAAGCATCACTGCCCTTGGCGGCCCTATCGCTGGCAAGCCAGCTCCCACAAGGTCATCCCTGCAAATCAGAGATATGTTTTGTTCTATGGGCGCAAGGCTTGTCGCGTCTTGCTGCTTTTTACACCTCGATGGTCACCGGTGAGGCCGACAACGCCACGCCCAGGGGGAAGTTTCGCCCTCAAATGCAACATCTTTTCCGACGCATTCGAGGGACGCTGGTTTCAAGGCGTGCCGTTTCGTCCGTGCAGCAGATACCCGCTGCGTTCGCTCAGTCGCTCGTAGTACTCGCTCACCGCCGGCAGGTGCGGCCGCTCGAAGGGCGTTCCGAACCAGCGGTTGACCGACAGCCCCACGGGGATGTCGGCCAGGGTGAAGCGTTCGCCGGCGACGAAGGCGCCCGTACGGGCCAGTTGCTGGTCGAGGATGCCCATGTACCGCGACCATTCCGCCTGCCCGGCGGCAAGCGCCTCGGGCGATTGATGCAAGGGCGAGCGGCGCACCAGCGACATGAAGGTGTAGCTCCACGACCGGTTGAGATCGGACGCCTGCCAGTCGATCCATTGATCGACCGGGCCCGGGCCTGCGCCTCCAGCGGATACAGGGCTTCTTCGCCATAGCGGGTGGCTAGGTAGCGGATGATGCTGTTGGATTCCCACAGGGTGAAATTGCCGTCCTGGATCACCGGGATCATGGCGTTGGGATTGAGGGCCAGGTATTCCGGAGTATCGAGGGCCCGGAAGCCCGAGCCCCAATCTTCGCGCTCGAAAGGAAGGCCGATTTCGGCGCAGGTCCAGAGGACCTTGCGCACGTTGATGGAGGTGGCTTTGCCTAGAATCCGTAGCATCTGTTCGTCCTTGTACAGGGAGCGGCAATCATCCATGGTGGCGATTTGTTGGTCAATGTGCAGGACGTGAAACCAGTGAGTTGCAGGTCGCGGTCAGAACGCTCCCTGCACCGTGACCATGAAATTCCGCGGTTCCCCGTAGTAGTTCCCCCATCCCGGTGCACCGATGGTGGCGTAGTACTTCTTGTCGAACAGGTTGTTGCCGTTCAGCGCCACCGTCCAATTCTGGTCGACGCGATATTGCACGCGGCCACTCCACAGGGTGTAGCCCGGCTGTTCGATCTTCAGGGTGCGGTTGTAGCGCGAGTTCTCGCTCTGGCTGCTGACCCCGGCACCGAGGCTCCAGCGTTCCAGCGCGCCGTCGAGCTGGTAATCACCCCAGACCCGCAGCATGTGCCTCGGTACGAAGCTGGAACTGAAGGTCAGGTCGTTGCTGTCGACCTCGTTGATGCTCTTGAGGAATTTGGTCTGGGTGTAGGTGTAGCCGGCCAGCACTTGCAGGCGCTCGACCGGCGAGCCGCTGATTTCCGCCTCGAAGCCCTGGGCGCGGACCTTGCCATTGTCGGTGTAGCAATACTGGTCGCCGGAGCCCATGCAGGTGCCGACATAGTCGGTTTCGGCACGATGCTCCTCGATGGTCCGGAACAGGTTGAACGCGGTATTCAGTTCGCCATTGAACAGCTCGCCTTGATACCGATCTCGTAGTTGGCACCGGTCTTGGGTTGCAGCGTCTGGCCGTCGGCGGTGACCTTGTTGCTTTGTGGCTGGAAGATATCCGCATAGCTGGCGTAGGCGGTCCACTGCTCGTTCAGGTCATACAGCACCGCGGCGAACGGGGTGACCTGGCCGTTTTCCTGGCTGCGGTTGGGCACCCAGTAGTCATAGGCCTGGGTATAGGAGTCGCTGTGGTTGCGGTACCAACTGACCCTGCCTCCGAGCACCAGGGTCAGCGGCTCGGCCAGCTTCAGGCGCACATTGGCGTAGGTGCCGAACTGGCGGGTGAGGGAGTCGGTCGGCACGCTGCGCCCGGGTCGGGTTGACCAGGTAATCGGCCTTGGAGGGATGAGGGAAGTCCGACGACGGATCGAACGGGTTCTGCGAGCCGCTCAGGCGCATCAGGGCAAAGTAGTCGTGGTTCTTCTGGCGGCTGGCGTTCATCCCGACGATGACTTCGTGCTCCAGGCCGAACGCGCGGAATTTGCCGTCCAGGTAGGTATCGAAGCCGTAGTCGGTCTGGTCGTAGTCGAAGCGCCCGGCATAGCGACCCATGGCCGCTGTGCTGGCGCCCACGGCAACGGCACCCTCGGAGTAGCCGTATTCGATGTCCTGGTCGTTATGGGTATAGACCGAGGCGAAGTTCAGCGACCAGTCGTCGTTGAAGCGGTGCTTGAGGTCGGCGAAGCCGGTGATGCGCTGGCTTTGCAGGTCGTTCCAGCTGGCGCCGAGGCAGGTCGAGCGTGACAGCTTGAGGTCGCTGCCGTCGGCGTAGCGCGGCAGGCCGTGGTAGCAGGGCGAGGCATCGACGTCCTCGTAGGCCAGGCCGAAGCCGAGGGTGGTGTCCGGGCTGATGTCCCAATCGAGTGCGCCGTAAAGCACCTGGTCCTGGCGCTTGGCGTTGTCGTAGAAATACTGGCGGTCCTGCAGGGTGGCCACGGCGCGGCCGCGCACGCTGCCGGACTCGTTCAACGGGCCGCCAACGTCGATCTGGCCGCGGTAATCATCCCAGCTGCCGGCGGACATCGTCAGCTTGGTCGCCGTGGTTTCCAGCCCGCGCTTGCGCACGAAGTTGACGCCGCCAGCGGAGCTGCCCGAGCCCTTGAGCATGCCCGCCGCACCCTTGAGCACTTCGACCCGGTCATAGAAGGCCATGTCGCTGGAGAAGCTGTTGGCCTGCACATAGTTGCCGCCCACATCCAGCGGCACGCCGTCGTACTGGTACTGGCCGTCCATGTTGAAACCGCGGAGAAGAAGTACTTGCCGCCCATGGGCGAGTCGTAGACGGTGATGCCCGGGGTCTTTTCCAGGACCTTTTCCAGGGTGTTGAGGTTCTGGTCGTCCATCATCCTGCGGGTGATGACGGTCAGCGACTGCGGGTTTCCTTCAGGGTATGCACGCCCTTGCCGATGGTCACGGCACGGGCGGTGTAGGAGTCGGTGCCTTCGGTGGTGGGGTCGAGGCGCTGGCTGCTGATGGTGGTGGCGTCCAGTTCCATCGAGCCCTGCTCGTTGTGCAAGGGGCGCAGCGCGTAGGAGCCGTTGCTCTGCGGCACCGCTTGCAGGCCGCTGCCTTGCAGGAGGATGGCGAAGCCCTGGTCAACGCTGTAGGTGCCGTCTAGCCCGCCGGACTGACGGCCCTGGAGCAACGCCGCATCGAACGACAGGGCCGTGCCTGACGCCGAGGCAAAGGTGCTGAGAACGGTGGCAAGGCTGCCGGCCGGGATGTGCCAGGATTGCATCGCGCCGGCTTCGGCAGCGTGGGCCAGCCCTGGCAGGCTGAGCGCGCCGAGTGTGCAAAAGCCCAGGCGAATGGCTACGGCTACCGTGTCAGCAGGCGTGCGTGCGGGTACTTCATGGTGTTCCTCCCAAAATGAAACCGTGCAAAACGGCATCTACTGAGGATTGGCCGAGCAGGGCGGGCAAACAGTGCAACCTGAATCTAAGTATTTTTCGTTCGCATCTTTCGACGGCAATTCATCCCTATGCCGGCTGTACGCTGACCCAGTAGGCGGTGCGCCGCACGATGCGCAGGCCGAAGCCGCTTTCCAGGGCGGCGAGGGCGCGGTCGGTATCGTCCAGGGGGAAGGCGCCGGAAATCTTCAGGTCGGCGATGGCGGGATCGCAGCGCAGCCAGCCATGGCGATAGCGCGACAGTTCGTCGAGCAGATCGCCGAGGGGGCGCTGGATGGCGATCAGGCTGCCGCTGCGCCACGAAGCGACGCTGGCATCACTCTGCCAGGGCTTGCCGAGGCGCAGGCGGTCGAAGCGCACTTGCTGCCCGGCTTCGACGCGCATGACGCGCTCACCGACAGCAGGGCGGACCTCCACGGCCTTCTCCAGCACCGCCACTTCGCAGAACCGTGCTTCGGTCTGCACCGTGAAGCGGGTGCCAGGGCGCGGACCTGCCCTTGCGCGGTCTCTACCACGAAGGGCCGGGCCAGGCCATCGACCGCCGTCTCCACCAGCAGCCGACCGCTGAGCAGGCGCAGCAAGCGGCGCTCGGCGTCGAAGTGCACGTCCAGGGCGCAATGGCTGTCGAGCAGCACCTGGCTGCCATCGGCCAGGGCCAGGCGGCGTTGTTCGCCCACGGCGGTACGGTGGCTGGCCATCAGCGCCGCGCGCCATTGGCTGTCCCAGCCGTTCCAGCCCACCACGCCGACCCCGGCCAGCAGCAACAACTGGCGCAGGACCCGCGCCGGGATTCCCGCGCCTGGCGCAGGGCCGAAGCCGCCACATCGCCCGGCACGCCCTCGACCATCTGGCGTATCGACTGAACCTGTTGCCAGGCCCGACGGTGCAGCGGATCGGCGTTGTGCCAGTGCTGCCAGCCGAGACGGTCGGACTCGGTCTCGATACCGGACGACAGGCGCGCATACCACTGCGCCGCACTGCGCAGGGCTGCGCGTTCGGCAGGGTCCAGGGCAGGGCGGGCGCTGCTCACAGCAACCCCATGCGGATCAGGCAGCATTGCTCGATGGCCTTGGCCATATGGTTGTTCACCGTGCGCAGGGAGATGCCCTGGCGCTCGGCGATCTTCGGATAACTCAGGCCTTCGAACTGCGACAGGATGAAGGTCTGGCGCACCTTGTCGCCAAGGCTGTCGAGCATGCGGTCGATCTCCATCAGGGTCTCGAGGACGATGGCCTGGGTTTCCTGGGAAGGCCAGGTTTCCTCGGGCAGGGCGGCGAGGGCTTCCAGGTAGCTGTGCTCCAGGGCGCGGCGACGGAACAGATCGATCATCAGGCCCTTGGCCACGGTACTCAGGTACTGGCGGGGCTGACGAATGTCCGTGGCCTGCCGCGCCCTGAGCACCCGCACGAAGGTGTCCTGGACCAGGTCGGCGGCATCGCTGTGGTTGTCCAGGCGCTTGCGCAACCAGCCACGCAGCCAGCCGCTGTGGCTGCTGTACAGATCATGGACGGCGGAGCGCAGGGCGAAATCGTCGGCAGACATGGGAAAGAGTCGCTAATGAGAATTTTTTGCAATTTCACCCTTTTGCAGCAGGTTTGGCAATCCCCGGATAAAAGCAGCTTCTTTCGGCGGCGTCTCAACCTGCGGCGGCTCTCATTGAGCAAGACATAGCTATTTGATTTGCAAGGACCTTGCGGATTTACCTGGCGATGACGATGGTGAATCCACTACCGCTATCGCTGGCAAGCCAGCTCCCACAGGGTGGACTGCACCGGCCGCAGAATTCCAGCTCGACTCAATCGACTGTGGGAGCTGGCTTGCCAGCGATGAGGCCATCAGCGGTAGCGGAGATCGTTTACTCGCCGATCACCAACTGCCGCGCCAGCTGGTTATGTCGCTCCAGCACCAGTGGCAGGTCCACCGTGGTGATGCGTCCGTCCTTCACCACCACCCGGCCGTTGATCACGCTGGTATCGACATGTGTCGGGGTGCAGAACACCAGGGCCGCCAGCGGGTCGTGCAGGGCGCCTGCGTAGGCTACATGGCCGAGGTCGAAGGCGACGAAGTCCGCCACCATGCCCGGGGCGAGGGCGCCGATGTCGTTGCGGTTGAGCACCTTGGCGCCGCCCAGGGTGGCGATCTCCAGGGCTTCGCGCGCAGTCATCGCATCCGGACCGAAGCCGACCCGCTGCAACAGCAGGGCCTGGCGCACTTCGCCGATCATGCTGGCGCCATCGTTGGACGCCGAGCCATCGACGCCCAGACCCACCGGTACACCGTGATCGCGCATCTTGCGGATCGGCGCGATGCCCGAGGCCAGGCGCATGTTCGAGCACGGGCAGTGAGCGACGCCGGTGCCGGTGCGGGCGAACAGCTCGATGCCGTGCTGGTCGAGCTGCACGCAGTGGGCGTGCCAGACATCGTGGCCGACCCAGCCCAGGTCCTCGGCGTATTCGGCCGGGGTCATGCCGAATTTTTCGCGGCTGTAGGCGATGTCGTTGACGTTCTCCGCCAGGTGGGTGTGCAGCGAAACCCCATGCTCACGGGCCAGCACCGCGGCCTCGCGCATCAGGTCGCGACTCACCGAGAACGGTGAGCAGGGCGCGACCACGACCCGCAGCATCGAGCCATGGCTGGCATCGTGGTAGTCCTCGATCAGGCGCTGCGACTCCTTGAGAATGTCGCTTTCCTTTTCCACCACCGAATCCGGCGGTAGGCCGCCCTGGCTACGGCCGACGCTCATGCTGCCGCGAGCGGCATGGAAGCGCATGCCGATCTCGCCGGCGGCGTGGATGCTGTCGTCGAGCTTGCAGCCGTTGGGGTAGATGTACAGGTGGTCGCTGGACGTGGTGCAGCCCGACAGGATCAGCTCGGCCATGGCCGTCTGGGTCGAGACCGCGATCATCTCCGGGGTCAGCCGGGCCCAGATCGGGTACAGGTTGGTCAGCCAGTTGAACAGTTCGCCATCCTGGGCGGCCGGGACCACGCGGGTCAGGCTCTGGTACATATGGTGGTGGGTGTTGACCAGGCCGGGGATGACCACCTTGCCGGTCATGTCGAGGATTTCGTCGGCCTGTTGCGGCAGCGCGTCGCTGGGGCCGACCTGCTGGATCAGGTTGTCGACGATGTACAGGCCGCCACCTCTGATTTCGCGGCGTTCGCCGTCCATGGTGACCAGCAGCGTGGCGTTCTTGACCAGTAATGTCTTGGGCATGGGTATTCCTCTCCTGATGGGAGTGCGGTTTCGATGGGATGCCTTGGCGGCGATTCGATCAATGCGAAGGGGGCGAGAAGGCGGTCGGGGCGCGGGGCCTCGATGGGTCCAGGCGTTCGCGGGAACGGAATTCATCGTCGGCGGCCAGGCGCACGACAAGCGACATCGGGAGAGGGCGCCCGAGTGGTTCGGGCAGGATCAGGTGTTGCATGGTGTCAGACCGTCGCTATACGCATGGGCGATTGCCAATGTCGTAGGCGCCGGAGGATTGTAGTTGTATTTATATTTTTTGTATACAGTTCCGGCGCTACGGCCCCTGCCGTTGCGCCGGGTGTTCAGTGGCCAGCGGCCCTGAGGCGTTTGGCATCGATCGCGCAGACCAGATTGCGCAGCTCCCCGAGGATCGATTGGCGCTGCAGGGGCTCCCACTGTGGGGTCTCGTCCTGCGCGCGATCTCTTCGCCGCTGGCGAAATAGTCGGTGAAATAAACCCGGCCGAACTGGGCCGTTTCGTCCCGTTCGCAGTTGATCACCCGCAAGGCGCTCGAACTGCGCACATAGGTCTTGCCTGCGCCGATCTGCTCGGGCTTGCCGTAATTGTGAACCAGGTTGAACTGGCGCAACTGCGGCTTGCCCTGGTAAAGGGCGACGGAGTTGGCCGCGAAGAAAGTGGCCACTTCGGGCGTGGACATGATTTCGAACATGCCCGCAGGCTTGACCCGTGGTGCAGCCGGCGTCGCTTCGGGCTTCGCCCCATCATGGGCGCAGCCGGCCAGGAGCAGGGCGGCGGTCAGGCACAGGACAGGTTTCATTGTCCGGCTCCTGGTACGACATCCGGGCGCTCGCGCTGCAGCAACGCGGTATCGATGCTGCCTTGCAGCGAGCACAGCAGACGGGTCTTGCCGTTCTCGGTGCTGAGCATCAGCAGCTTTTCCGCAGAGCCTGCCGCCGGCGCGACGCCCGATGCCGCGCTCGGGTTGTCCTGCCAGGCGTCACTGCCGCGCGGTTTGATCTGCGGTCGGGAAATGAAATATTCCCCGGCTTCTTCCCATTGGGCCTGGGGCAGTTTCGCCATGACCTCCTCGCGGCTGGCCACGGTTTCGAAGCCCCAGAAGTAATAGGTACCTTGCGCGCCCAGGTCGAAGGCCCGGTCATACCAGGCGGTCAACGGCAGGCCGTCGTCATCCACGGGATGGGCAAAGGTCAGCAGCGCACCCTCCGGGCTCGTGCGGTCGGCGACCGATATCCAGGCCACGCCGGCCTTTTCGTCCTGGCTCAGCTTCACCTGACGGGCCAGTTCGCCACGTTGGGCATGCAGGTTCTTGAAGAACGAAGGCTGGCATTGCAGCAGCCCTTCGGCCAGGCCGGTCGCCAGCGAGTTGCCGGCCCACAGGCCGAGCAGCAGCGCGAGGGCGGGTTTGATCGTGCGGGGGGAAATGCGGGTCAGTTCCATTGAGACGGATATCCTGGACGGGTGGGAAACTACGGATGCAGGGCCGGGAAATCCACTTCGTAGATGCCTCGCTCGGCCGCATCGGCACCGGTGCTGTGATCGCCCTCAGGTCGGTGAGTTCCCAGGCGAGCCAGCCTTCTTCGTGATAACTCGCACAGGCCGCCTCGATATCGCCGACTTCGAAGGGGCGAACTGCCTTGACCCGCACGATGGCGACGGCAAGTCCATCGTCCTGCTCACCGTCGTTATGCAAAAAGCGCTTGTTCTCGACGATCAGCAGGTCTTCGGAGGGCTCAAGGCCAGGCTGCCAGCGACGGATTTCGAGGGTTTTCTGCCCGCAGGCGATCCTCGTGCCGCCGGGGCTGACGATGGACAGGGCTTTCATGCGCATTCCGGTTATTCCTCCAACGGGCCACCACGGCACTGCTGTCATGCCTGTGTGGCGGCCCGTGCCTGGATGGCGGCAAGGATAACTAGATTTGAACCCGCCTGCGCAGCTCTCGTGCCGCAGCCACCATGTTCACCAGTGCCGCTTCGGTTTCCGGCCAGCCGCGGGTCTTCAGGCCGCAGTCCGGATTGACCAGAGTCGCTGGGCCGGAATGCGCCGCGCGGCCTTTTCCAGCAGCTTGATCATCTCGTCCTTGCCCGGCACCCGCGGCGAGTGGATGTCGTAGACCCCGGGGCCGATCTCGTTCGGGTAGTCGAACTTCTCGAAGGCGTCGAGCAGTTCCATGTCCGAGCGCGAGGTTTCGATGGTGATCACGTCGGCGTCCATGGCCGCGATCGATTCGATCACGTCATTGAACTCGCTGTAGCACATGTGGGTGTGGATCTGGGTTTCGTCGCGCACGCCAGAGGCACACAGGCGGAAGGCTTCGGTGGCCCATTCCAGGTAATGTCCCAGGCGCTGCGACGCAGCGGCAGGCCTTCGCGAAAGGCCGCTTCGTCGATCTGCACGATGCGGATGCCCGCGGCTTCCAGGTCCTGCACTTCGTCGCGGATGGCCAGGGCCAGTTGCCGGGCCTGGACCTCGCGGCTCACGTCCTCGCGCGGGAAGGACCACATCAGCATGGTCACCGGGCCGGTCAGCATGCCTTTCATGACCTTGCTGGTCAGGCCCTGGGCATAGCTGATCCAGTCCACGGTCATCGCCTGCGGACGGCTCAGGTCGCCGAAGATCACCGCCGGTTTAACGCAGCGCGAGCCGTAGCTCTGGACCCAGCCGAAGCGGGTGAAGACGTAGCCGTCCAATTGCTCGGCGAAATACTCGACCATGTCGTTGCGTTCGGCTTCACCGTGCACCAGCACGTCGAGCCCGAGGTTTTCCTGGATTTCCACGGCGTGGCGGATTTCGCTGTGCATGGCTTCGACGTAGTCGGCCTCGGTCAGCCGGCCTTGCTTGAAGGACTGGCGCGCCAGGCGAATGGCGGCGGTCTGCGGGAACGAGCCGATGGTGTGGTGGGAAACGCGGGCAGGTCGAGGTGGGCGCGCTGTTTGCCGATCCGCTGGGCGAACGCCGAATGACGCTGGCTGTCGGCCGGCTTGATCGCTGCCAGGCGAGCCTGCACGGCGGGCTTGTGGATGCGAGGCGAGGCAGCGCGGCTGGCCTGCACGGCGTGGCTCTGCTCCAGCGCACTGCGCACGTCGGCGGCGTCTGGCTGGTCGATGGCCTTGGTCAGCAGGGCGACTTCCCGGCATTTCTGCACGGCGAAGGCCAGCCAGCTTTTCAGTTCGGCATCCAGTTGGTCTTCACGCTCCAGGTCCACCGGGCTGTGCAGCAGCGAGCAGGATGGCGCGATCCACAGGCGATCGCCCAGGCGTTCGGCGGCGTGACGCAGCACCTCCAGGGCATTTTCCAGGTCGCAGCGCCAGACGTTGCGGCCGTTGACCACGCCCAGGGACAGGATCTTGTAGGCCGGCAGGCGGTCGAGGATGGTCGGGTACTGCTCGGGGGCGCGCGCCAGGTCGATATGCAGGCCGTCCACCGGCAGGTTGGCGGCCAGGCCGAGGTTGTCCTCCAGGCCGCCGAAGTAGGTGGCGACCAGCTTCTTCAGCGGTTCGCGCTGGATCAGGTTGTAGACGCGCTCGTAGGCGTTCTTCCAGTCCTGGGGCAGGTCGAGGGCCAGGATCGGTTCGTCGATCTGCACCCATTCCACGCCTTGCGCGGCCAGGCGCTGGAAGATCTGGCCGTACAGCGGCAGCAGGCGGTCCACCAGCTCCAGTTTGTCGAAGTCGCCGCCCTTGGCCTTGCCCAGCCACAGGTAGGTCAGCGGCCCAGCACCACCGGCTTGACCGCATGGCCCAGCGCCAGGGCTTCATCGACTTCCTCGAACAGCTGGTCCCAGCTCAGTTCGAACTGCTGGTCGGCCGTGAATTCGGGGACCAGGTAGTGGTAGTTGGTGTCGAACCACTTGGTCATTTCCTGGGCATGGGCGCCGCAGCACCCTTCGCTGACGCCGCGAGCCATGCGAACAGGGTGTGCAGGTTCGGCTTGCCGGTGTGGTTGCGAAAACGCTCGGGATCACGCCGAAGGTCAGCGAATGGGTCAGGACCTGGTCGTACCAGGCGAAAATCGCCGACCGGCAGCAACTCGATCCGGCGTCCTTCTGCACCTGCCAATGGCTGGCACGTAGCGCGCGGCCCACGGTGCGCAGGCCGGCTTCATCCAGCTCGCCTTTCCAGAAGGCTTCCTGGGCCTTTTTCAGTTCACGGTCGCGTCCGATGCGCGGGAAACCGAGGTTGTGTGCCAGTGCCATGCTGCAATCTCTCCATCGAAAAAATCAGTGGAGGGATTTTCGGGATTGCGCCTTGGTGAGACAAACTCATTTTATTCGCGAAGAACTTTAGGTTTGTTCATGGTCTTTAAGCCTGCCCGAACGCCGCTCCGCGCTCGGAAAGCTGCTGCGCCTGGATTTCCTGCGGCAGTGCCGTGACCTTGATCGCCCGCACCGGCACGGCGAACTTCGCGCCGATCCTGGAGAAGCGCTCGAGCAGGTGAAATTGATCGCCTGCTGGATATCCATGTACAGGTTGTAGCCCGGATCCTTGACGATATACACGCACTCGAACTCCAGCGCTTCCTTGCCGAAGCCGCGCAGGTGGGCACGGTCGAAGCGCACCTGGTCCTGCGCGCGAATGGCCTGCTCGACGATCTCCGGTGCCTGCTTCACCGCCTCGGTCGGGGTGTCGTAGGACAGGCCGAACTCGAACACGATGCGCCGTTCCTGCAGGCGCTTGTAGTTCTGGATGGTGCTGCTGATCATGCTGGCGTTGGACATGACGATCTGTTCGCCACCCAGGCTGCGGATTCGCGTGGTCTTCAGGCCGACGTTCTCGACGGTCCCGGCCAGCGGGCCGATGACGATGAAATCGCCGACCTCGAACGGTTTATCCACGGCGATCGCCAGCGAGGCGAACAGGTCGCCGAGGATGTTCTGCACTGCCAGGGCCACGGCGATACCGCCCACGCCCAGGCTGGCGACGAAGGCGGTGATGTTCACCCCCAGGTTGGACAGCATCGCCAGCAGTACCACCGACCACAACAGCACCCGCGCACCCCAGGCCGACAGGGTGGCCAGGGCGCCGCGCTGGTACAGGCCGTCGCTGCTCTGCCGGGCGAAGTAGCGCGACAGGCCAAGGGCAATGGCACGGTTGGCCCACAGGCCAATCTGCAACGCCGCGACTACGAACCACAGGCTGCCGACCCGGTTCAGCCAGCGCTCGGGCAGGTCGAGCATGCCCAGGCCGACCAGCAGCGAGGCGAGGAACAGCAGCAGGTTGCTGGTACCCGCCAGTACCTTGGCCAGCACCTGGCTCAGCGCGCCGTCATGCTCCGACCAGCGCCGCACCCGGCGCAGCAGGAAGCTGATGGCGGCGCGCGAGACGAGGAAGGTCAGCAACGCTACGCACAGCGCCAGGAGCAGGTTGAGAAGGGAAATGCCGAACAGCGTGGTGTCGGTGAACAGTTCGATGATGCGATCGTTCATGGGTGGTCAGCCTCCGGGTTGTCCTCGGGTGGTTTGCTCAGGGTCCTTCTTATGGGGTGCCCTGCGACCGTCACAGTTCGATCCGATTTCACAACCCAGCATATTGGCGTGCACGTAGTACATGATCCACAGCGACAACCCTACCAGCAGGGCGATGATCACCACGCTGAACACCAGCGCCACCAGGCTCCAGCGCTGCTCGCGGGCGGTGGTCAGGTGCAGGAAGAACACCACGTGCACCAGGATCTGCAACACCGCGCAGCCAGGATCACCGCGAAGGTGACCCGCCGCGACATGCTCGGGTACAGGGCCAGGGCAAAGGGAACGAGGGTCAGGATGGCTGCCAGCAGGAAGCCGATGTTGTACGACCTGGCGCTGGACTGGCTGGCGCCGGCGCTGCTGTGAACCTGGCTTTCACTGGACATCAGATCACCCGAACAGATAGACGACGGTAAACACGCAGACCCAGACGATGTCCAGGAAGTGCCAGAACAGGCTCAGGCAACTCAGGCGCGTGGAATTGACGCAGCACAGGCCGCGCTGCCGGACCTGGAGCATCAGCAGCGCCATCCACACCAGGCCGATCAGCACATGCAGGCCGTGGGTGCCGACCAGGGTGAAGAAACCGGTAAGGAAGGCGCTGCGCTGCGGGCCGTTGCCCTCGGCGATCAGCGTATGGAACTCGTTGAGCTCCATGGCGATGAAGCCCAGGCCGAGGACGAAGGTCACCCCAGCCATTGCAGGACCCGGCGCTTGTCCTTGCGGTGGTTGGCGAGCATGGCGTAGCCGTAGGTGATGCTGCTGAACAGCAGCAGGAAGGTTTCGCCGAGTACGTAGGGCAGCTCGAAGATGTCGCCGCGCTCGGTCCGCCGCCGTGGCCTGGCCCAGTACCGCATAGGTGGCGAACAGCGTGGCGAAGAGGATGCAGTCGGTCATCAGGTAGATCCAGAAGCCGAACAGGCTCAGCGAGCCGGCATCCTCGTAGCCGTGCTCCTGCTGGTGGGCGGTCTCGTTCAGGACGATCTGCGACATGGTTCAGGCCTCCGCCATCAGTTGGCGCCGTTCGGTTTCCAGGCGTTCCACTTCCCTGGCCTCGACGTAGTATTCGGTGTTCTGGTCGTAGCTGCGCACGATCAGGGTCGCGACGGTCGCCAGCAGGCTTGCGATCACCAGCCACCAGATATGCCAGACCAGGGCGAAGCCCAGCACCGTGCTCAGGGCACCGATGACCAGGCCCAGGCTGGTATTGCACGGCATATGGATCTTGCGGAAATCGGCCTTGGCCAGGGTTTCCACGCCGCGCTCCTTCATTCCCCAATAGGCGTCGATGCCATGTACCACGGGCTGTTCGGCGAAGTTGTAGAACGGCGGCGGCGAGGCGGTGGCCCATTCCAGGGTGCGGCCGTCCCAGGGGTCGCCGGTATAGTCGCGGTTCTCGTGGCGCTTGCGGATGCTCACCACCAGCTGCGCGACCTGGCAGGCCACGCCGCACAGGATGATGCACACGCCGAACATCTCCAACAGCAGCAGCGGGCGCCATTGCGGTACGTCGAAGTGGTTCAGGCGCCGGGTCATGCCCATGAAACCGAGGAAATACGACGGCATGAAGGCGAAGTAGAACCCTGCCAGCCAGCACCAGACGCTGCCCGTCCCAGCGGGTCGTAGAGCTTGAAGCCGAAGGCCTTGGGAACCAGTAGGTCAGCCCACAGAGATAGCCGAACACGGCGCCGCCGATGATCACGTTATGGAAATGGGCGATCAGGAACAGGCTGTTATGCAGCAGGAAGTCGGCGCCCCGGCACTGCCAGCAGCACGCCGGTCATGCCGCCGATACTGAAGGTGACGATGAAGCCCACCGTCCACAGCATCGGCGTTTCGAAGCGCACCCGGCCGCGGTACATGGTGAACAGCCAGGTGAAGATCTTCACCCGGTGGGCACGGCGATGATCATGGTCATGATGCCGAAGAAGGCGTTGACGTTCGCCCGGCGCCCATGGTGAAGAAGTGGTGGACCCAGACGATGAATGACAACAGAGTGATGACGATGGTCGCCCAGACCAGCGAGTAATAGCCGAACAGGCGCTTGCGCGCGAAGGTCGAGGCCACTTCGGAGAAGATCCCGAAGGCCGGCAGGATCAGGATGTACACCTCCGGTGGCCCCAGGCCCAGATCAGGTTGACGTACATCATCGGGTTGCCGCCCAGCTCGTTGGTGAAGAAATGCATGCCCAGGTAGCGGTCGAGGCTGAGCATGAAGAGGGTCGCGGTGAGGATGGGGAACGCCGCGAGGATCAGGATCGAGGTGCACAGCACCGTCCAGGTGAACACCGGCATGCGGAACAGGGTCATGCCGGTGGTGCGCATCTTCAGGATGGTGACGAAGAAATTCAGCCCCGTGAGCAGCGTGCCGACCCCGGATATCTGCAGCGACCAGATGTAGTAATCGACGCCGACCCCGGGGCTGTAGCCGATCCCCGACAGGGCGGGTAGGCCACCCAGCCGGTGCGGGCGAACTCGCCGATGCCCAGGGAGATATTCACCAGCAGCGCGCCGGCGACGAACAACCAGAAGCTCACCGCGTTGAGGAACGGATAGGCCACGTCGCGGGCGCCGATCTGCAGCGGGACCACGATGTTCATCAGGCCGACCACGAAGGGCATGGCCATGAAGAAGATCATGATTCCCCGTGGGCGGTGAAGATCTGGTCGTAATGCTCCGGTGGCAGGTAGCCTGGCGAGCCGTCGGAGGCCATGGCCTGCTGGGTACGCATCATCAGGGCGTCGGCGAAGCCCCGCAGGAGCATGACCAGGGCGACGACGATGTACATTACGCCGATGCGCTTGTGGTCCACCGAGGTAAACCACTCCTTCCACAGGTAGGTCCACTTGCGCTTCCAGGTGATCGCGCCCACCCCGGCGAAGCCGATCAGGCCAACGATGGCCAGGGTGTACATGATGATGGGCTCGTCGACGGGGATGGCGTCCCAGCTCAGCTTTCCGAACATATCCATTACTCCTGGCTGCCTTGCGCCGACGCGTTCC
>NZ_AMWJ02000006.1 GCF_000319305.2 Pseudomonas bharatica CSV86
AGGTCGCCGCTGCCGATGGCTCCGGCGCTGGCAATGTTGAGGGTACCGGCGTTCAGGGTGGTACCGCCGAGGTAGCCGTTGGTGCCGCTCAGGGTCAGGGTGGTGTTGCCGGTCTTGACCAGGCTGCCCGCGCCGTTGATCGGGCCGCTCAGGCCCAGGTTGCCGTGTGCACCGACGGACAGCGCGCCGTTGAGGGTCACGGCGTTGCCCAGGTTCACCCGGCAGCGCATTGAGCCCCGTGCCGTCCGCCGCGATCAGGGTGCCCGAACCCAGCGCGCTCTGGGCGCCGATCGCGATGAGACCGCGTTCAGCAGGGTGTTGCCGCTGAACCGGCGCTAGCGCGCCGAGCAGCAGGTTGCCTGCGCCGTTCTTGATCAGGTTGCCGCTGCCGCCGAGGCTTCCGTTCAGGCCAGGTTGTTGCTGCCGGAGGGTGAGGTCGCCATTGAGCGTGACCTGGTTGTTGAGAATGACCGAGGCGCTGCTGTCCAGCGTTGCCGGTCGGCGACGGTCAGGGGCCGAGGCCCAGCGAGGTATTGTTGCCGACCACAGGGTGCCGGCATTGAGCTGGGTGCCACCCTGGAGGCATTGGCGCCGCCAGGGTCAGCACGCCGGCGCCATTCTTGGTGAGGCGCCGCTGCGGTGACCAGGCCGTTGAGCGCGAGGTCGGCGCTGCCGCGATGCCAAGGTTGCCGGCCAGGTTGACCTGGTTGGTCAGGGCCACGGCCGTGCTGGAATCCAGCACGGTATTGGCCGCGGCGTTGAGCAGGCTGGCGCGAGTGCAGTGTTGCTGCCCACACCAGCGTGCCGCTGTTGAGGTTGGTCAGCCGGCGTAGTTGTTGCTGCGCTGAGGGTCAGGGTGCTGGCGCCGTTCTTGTTCAAGCCGCCGGTGCCGCTGATGTTGCCGGTCAGGGTCAGCGGGTTGCTGCCACTCAGGTTCAACTGGCCATTGACGCTCAGGGCGTTGCCGAGCGTCATCGGGCCGGCGGTATCCAGGGTGGTACGGCGGCGGTGCTCAGGGTGCCGCTGCCAGGGCGCTGCCGTTGCCCACGCCAAGGTACCGGCGGCCAGCACTGTGCCGCCGCCGTAGGTATTGACGCCATTCAGGGTCAGGGTGCCGCTGCCGGTCTTGTTCAGGCTGCGGTGCCGTCGATGACACATCGAGGGTCAGCGCGTTGCTGCCGACCGGCAGGTTCAGGACGGAGTTCAGGTGGACATTGTTGGCCAGCGCCAGCGCAGTGGTGCCCACCAGGGTGGACACGCCGCGACGGTGATATCGCACTCTGCCGATGCGCGGCGTTGCTCAGGGCCAGGTACCGCCGAGCAGCGTGGTGCGTTGTAGGTGTTGGTGCCGGTGAGGGTCAGGTTGGTCGGCCGACCTTGACCAGGGCTGCCGGTGCCATCGATCAGCCCGCTTAGGGTCAGGTCGGCAGTCCCACCGACGTTGACTGCGCCGTTGAGGGTGATGGCGTACCGAGGTTGAGCGCGGTGTTGGCGTCCAGGGTACTGCCGGCATTGGCCAGCAGCCTGCCGATCCCAGCGCGCCGGCATTACCGACGACCAGGCGCCCGCGTTGAGCTGGGTATCGCGCTGTAGGTGTTGACTGCGTTGAGGATCAGGTCGGCGTGCCGTTCTTGATCAGGCCGGCGCCAGCGACACCGTCGATCACACCATTCAGGCCAGGGCCGAGGTACCGCCGATGGTCAGGTTGCCGGCGAGATCCACGCGGTTGAGGATGGAACGGCCGTGCTGGCATCCAGGGTGGTGTTGGCCGCGGCGGTCAGCCGGCTATTGGGGTTGCCCAGCGCAGTACTGGAGCGAGGATCAGGGTACCGGCGTTGAGCCGGGTACCGCCGACGTAGGTGCTGGCGCCGCCGAGGGTCAGGGCCGCCGAGCCGTTCTTGGTCAGCCCGCCATTACCGGAGATGCTGCCGTTGATGGCCAGGTCGTTGCTGCCGGCGAGGTTCAGGTTGCCCAGCAACTGCACGGCGTTGTTGATGATGCGCGAGGCATCGCTGTCCAGCGTGGTGTTGGCCGAAGTCCGCAGGCTGCCGATACCGATGGCGGCGTCGTTGGCGATCACCAGCCTGCCGTTGGTCAGTTGCACGACACCGTTGTAGCTGGCGTTGGCACCTGCCAGCGTGAGGTCGCCAGCGCCGCTCTTGATCAGCGAACCGGTGCCGCTGAGCACGCCGCCAAGGGTGGTGGCGGTGCTGTTGGTCAGGGTCAGGTTGCGGGTCGCCAGGTTGATGTTATTGGCGAGCGAGAGCCGCTGGCATCCAGGCTGGAGTTGGCGCTCAGGGTCAGTTGGCGGTGCCCAGGCCAGTGGCGTTCTGCAGGATGAGAGTGCCGCCACCCAGCGTCGAGTTGCCGGTGAAATCGTTGGCACCGCTCAGGGTCAGGGTATTGGTCCCGGCCTTGTTCAGCCGCGGTACCGGAAATCTTGCCCGCCAGGGTCAGGTCGTTGCTGCCGGTCAGGGTCAGGTTGCCGTTGAGCTGGATCAGGTTGGTCAGGGTCTGGGCGGTACTGGTGTCCAGCGCCCGGTCGCCGACGCCGGCAGTGATGGTACCGCGCGGTGGCCCCGGCGGTGCCGAGGATCAGCTTGCCGGCATTGATGTTGAGGCCGCCACCGAAGTTGTTGGCGCCGCTCAGGGTCAGGTCGGCGGTGCCGGTCTTGGTCAGCGAACCGGTGCCGTTGATCGCCCGCCAGGGTCAGGCAGCGCCACTGTTCACCGTCAGGTTGGCGCCGTTGAGCAAGATGGATTGTTCACGGACAACGCGCTCGAGTTCGCCAGGGTGCTGGCGCCGGTCACGTTCAGGCCTGGGTTCCAAGCGCCGCGGCATTGCCGAGGGTCAGGGTGCCGGCGGCCAGGGTGGTGCGCCGCTGAAGTCGTTGGCGCCGCTGAGGGTCAGGTTGCCGGTGCCGGTCTTGGTCAGGGCGCCAGCACCGGTGAGCACGCCGGACAGGACCAGGCCATTGGCGCTGTTGCTGACCAGCAGGCTTGGTACCGAGGTGATGCCGTTGCTCACCGTCGCACCCGCTACCGCAGCACCGAGACCGCGCCGTTGGCGGTAATGGTTGCGCCGGTAAGGGCGCGCTGTCCACATTGAGCAGGCCGCGTTGAGCGTGACCGCCGGTTGACGGTGCCGCCCGCGAACAGCTGGTTGGTCAGGGACCAAGTACCGCTGGTGATATTCAGGTTGCTGAAATTGACGAACTTGCTGCCGTCGATGGTGCCAGAGCCGTCAGCCCGACGCCGCCACCGATGGTGTTATGCAGATTGAGCGTGTTGCCGTTGTTTGGCGGTACCGCCGTCGACGATACCCGCCGCCACGTAGGCGAGGCCAAGTCCACCGAGCACGCCCAGATTGACCCGACGCCCGCCCGCCGCTCATCACGGAACCGGTGATGGCGTTGAAGGTGTTGGCGCCGGCGCCGGCACCCAGGTTGATACTGCCGGTGACCGTACCGGCGTTGGTGAAGGTGTTGCCTGCGGCCGAAGCCTGCATCGCCACGCGGCCGGTGATAAGGCGGACGCATTGTTGGTCAGCACGTTCCTGGCCCCGCCGCGCAGCGCGATCACGGCATGTCTTCCGCAGTACAGCGGCGCTGAGCAGCGCAGTGCCGCTGATCAGGCCGGTGTTATTCACCGTGGTGGTGCCACCCGCGCCGTTCTGCACCACCAGGCCGATCCCGCGAGGCCCAGCAGGTTCGCCCGAGCAGGCTGGACGTGCCCATGATCTGGCCGGTGGAGAGGTTGTTTACCAGCACCGTGCTGCCAGCGGCATTGCTGAGGTTAAGACCGGAAGCCAGGGAAACCAGGCCCGCAGCAGCGAAGGGTCGATACGCCCGGCGTTGTTCACGGTGGTGCCGGTACCAGTGAGCGACACCGCGTTGACTGCGTCGATAACGCCAGGATAGATCTGCGCGCCGTTCTGCACGTTGACCGTCAGGCCGCTGGTCGAAGTGACCAGGCCCACGGTGATGCCAGTACAGGAAATCGTGGAACCGACTGTCGTACACAGGGCCTGTGCCTGTGGACTGAAGAATCCGGAAACCATCCCGGCTGCCGCCATGCTGACGGCCAGCGGCAAGGGTGCAAAACGAGCGGTAAAGGTTTTCTTGGCGAATCTTCTGTCCACGTGCGACTCCTTCGTGGATCAGGCAAATCCGTCTCTGAATGCGTGCTAGAGCTTTGAGGAACTACACACACTGCATGTCGAAAAGCCTGACCTTGGCGAATACAGGTTCCATATGGGGAGAGATTTTGTAGCCAAAAAATTGGATCCACGGGACAATTCGTACACGCTTAGTATTAATTCTTTAGTGATAACCCCTATGAACATGGGGTGAAACCGAGGTGTCATGCGGGTTTGAGCCGACGAACGGTCAGGGTGAATGAAATTTCCTTCAGGCTTGTCGACTTATGAAATTATTTCTAAATGTTTCAAAACTTGCTTTTGATAAGCTTTCGAATGGCAAAACATTCGAACGGATGATCCGATAGCTTCCGCCTCGGCGATCGATCCAGGCTGATTGACGACCCGCTACCCTTCTGAGTATCGTCCCGCCTCCCTCCTTCCCGGCACCACTGTTGTGCACCGCCCAGGCGTTGATTCGCGAAGCGGTCATCCATCTCGCCGGCACTTAATGGCCGCCGCTTAATGGCGAGCCTGGTTTTTCACATCAAGTGCACGAGGATGCTTTCATGCTCATTCGTCAGGCCACCAACGCCGACCACCCACTGCTGCTCGACCTCTGGCTGCGCTCCGTTCGCGCCACCACCACTTCCTGCAACCGTCCGACATAGAAGCGCTGCTACCGCAGCTGCGTGACACCTACCTGCCTGCTGTCGAGTTATGGGTAGCGGTGGATGACCTGGACCTACCAACAGGCTTTATCGGCCTGAATGAAAGCCATGTGGAAATGCTCTTCATCGAACCGGACCTGCGCGGCCAGGGGATTGGCCGCGCGCTGCTGGACCACGCCCGCCATTCGCGCAGCGGGCTGAGTGTCGATGTCAACGAACAGAACCCCGAGGCGGCGGGCTTTTATCTGCACTACGGATTCGTGCAGACCGGCCGCTCGCCGCTGGATGGCGAGGGGCGGCCGTTTCCGTTGTTGCATATGAGGTTGGAGGGCTGAGGCCGGGGGTTGCTCCCGGGTTGTTATGCCCTTGTAGATCAGGAAGGCCCGCTTGGATGCGGGCCTTTTTTAGCGTTTGGTACCTGTTTCATCCTGCCCGAGCAGAAAATTAATCTGTCTCGTTTGCCCTCGCCCGTCGCGAAGCCCCATGCCACATCATCGATAAGTGCCTTCACCTGCTCGCCCAGATAATGGGCTGCCCAGACCGGAGCGCCGCCTTCGTCATCCACGCCACCGATTAGGGTCAAGCGGTTGATGCAGTCCATCAGCACGGACGCCTGAGCCAGCGCCTCAGTGCTCGGTACTCCAGGATTCACACGGAACAAGGGCTCACTGACGGCAGTGCAGTTACTGAACGTAGCGATGCCAGCGGTGGTGTTTACCGGGCTGAAATTCATTCGGGAATTCATGACGAGCATCGACCTCTTCCATGGTGAATGCCCGAGCCTACCAAAACCCGTTTTGGGATAAACCTGTTTCAGGTTTATTAGGTAGGTCGGCTTATCAACCGGCACACCACGATGAAGACGATTCACACCGCTGCTTATCAACGCTTCCTTCTCCTGCTGGTCAAGGCACGGAAGGAGGCCGGACTCACACAACAGGAGCTGTCGGAGCGGCTGGGAAGGCCTCAATCGTACGTTTCCAAGTTCGAGCGGGGAGAACGGAGACTGGATGTGATCGAGTTTCTGGAGATCGCGAGGAGCCTGGGGGGTGATCCACACAAGATGCTTGAAGAGATTGGCTCGGTGCTGGATTGAGGCGGTCGGTAAAAATGATCTTTCATAGGCTTGAGTGCAGCCCACCCCGTGGCAATCCGTCTAGCTCTGTCTAGTACAGGTCAAACATTTCCGGCACCACCGGCAATGTGAGACGGCGCCTGGCCCAGCTTTACCGACACGACTTGGCGCATGAACTTAAGCACCCAGACGATACTGGTTCTGTCTCATACCTGTCTGACATTTCGTAAAGTCATGCCCAAGTACTTGGAATTATCAGATTGGGTTTGGCTGCCGTCCGAAGTGCTTTTCTCGGTGACAATTTGGGCACAAAGCAAGGGCGTTCTCTACAGTATCGTGCCCCCATCAGCTAAGCGCCTGATGTGATGAACCTCCAGGTAGAGACTGCCATTCGGACGCTGAAATGGAGCGGGCAAACGACACCTTTCACAAACACCCTTGGCACGAAGCAGTACCTCAGCAACGACATCGGGATTGCGGCGAAACGTTTTTACAATCTGGTGCCTTACCTGAGGCACAGGATTGGCGTGGTCAAGGCGTTTGGCTCGGTCAGAAGCAGAATCAGCAATTGCATCGGCCACCTGTTGGGCAAAAATCTCGTCTTCATCCGTAGTTTTCACCACTGGCGATAGCCTCAGAAGCAACTCGTCATAGAGGCTGCGAAGTGATGATTGCTTGGCTTGCGTATTGGAGGAAACAGAATCAAGGTACTCAATATGGCCACCCAACGACTGCAGGGCGGGAAGTAGAGCTGCGGGACCGACATCATCTGTCAGTCGAGTCACCATGTACCTCAGCGCTTCCACCTGAGGCGTCAACTTTAGGGTTCTCCCCTCCGCAGCCCATCATATGCCCGAAGGTAGGCATTAACGGTCTTTGTTTTTAAACGTACTCGTTCTCTAACGTTCTTTGCGCCTCAGTGTATGTGATCCTACGGTCCCAGACATCAGCACCTAGGCGGTAAGCCGCCTGGTACATTTGTTCAGTTACAACCATCCTCACCATATCGGCTCTCCTTGAGAAAAGGGTCAGATCTTATTCGCAGGCGGTCATGCAGACACCGGGCTGGGGCTAGCCGGTGAGGTGCTTGGTTTTCACGCTCATTCGCGGCGAAATAGTAATCACAGTGCCGTTCGGGACTGCCATTCGGACAGATTTATTTTTCACCGCTTACAGATACTTGATCCTTTTCGGCATTGCTTGCGACTCTGCTTCTCCCCCGGCCCCATCAACGGCACCGCATGGGAATACCAGTGCCGGCGAATGCCGTTTTCCGAAATAGGCGCTTCGTCCACGGCCCGAGCCCGACGCAGAGAAACTCGAACAACACGTGCTGGGGTGCCCGAAATCACGCCCGAGCTGCTGGCCCAGGCCGCTGTAATAGGCGTGAATCAGCTCATGGGCCAGGCCAATGGCAGGCGGACGGCTGAGATTGAGCGGATTGCTGGCATAGGGATTCCAGCCGATCACGGATTCGGCACCATTGGCGGACGGTGAAACATCGCGCAGCGCTGCGAGGGTCGCGACCAGCGCATGGTTCTGCGCCCGTGGCGACAGGCGTGCCGGCAGTGGATTGCCAGCGATCCAGCCGGCCACTTCATGGAGCGTGATGCCGATGTTGTAGCCCCCGGCGTCAAGCGAGCGGCCCAGGGTCTGGTCATTGAAGTAGCCTCGTTGGAACTGGTCCAGCGCAGGTAACGACGGTCGGCCAGCAGCCCCATTGGTTGGCGTACTGGCGGGCCTTTTCAAGCCGGGCGAAGAACCCCGTGCCGGCGCCCGGCACCGCATCCAGCAGAAGCTCGGGAGAGCTGTTGATCATATGGGTCAGCCAGCTCGCCTGGGCATAGTGCGGCACATTGATGCGATTGAGCGCCGCCTGGGTGACGCCGCCGATCATGCTCGCCGGGGTCAGCTCCTCGGCCACCAGGTTCATCGCCCCACCGCCTCGCGTCGCCACCGTGTTCCCTCCCTGCGACGGCAGGATCGACACCACGCTGGCTGCCGACAACGGCAGCAGGATCTGCCGACCGGCCGGGGTCGCATGGATGTAGCGCAGCGCATCACCGACCAGGCCGCGGAACGTCGCGGGAAAGGTCATGAACTGTGCCACGCCAGTCACCGGATGGTTGCCGATGTAGTTGTCATCCCCGTCACCACCGCAATCCCCGGCGGCCCTGATGCCAGGACTGATCGGTTTCACGCCAGTATTCGACTGTCTGCACCATGGTTGCATCCTTGCTGGTGGGGGGCATGGGGATGGCGAAATAACATCGCATCCGGACCACCGATGGTTGTAGACGGCGCGGGCCCGGCAGTCAATCAGGGAAAGGGCCGGCACACCTTCTAGAGCCGAGGAAGAAGATGTCCGTAACCGGCAGCGCGAGTGAAGTCGCTCAGGCGCCAAAGACTCCCGTTCGCCCCCCATGTGCCATCGACGATGTCCACCAATTGAATCGACGTCATCAGCATCCGCTGATCATCCTCTCCTCTGCATCGCTCAATAGCCTGGTGCAGGCCCGATACGTAATCCGCGCGCATCTGCTCGTCCAGAACTCCGGCTGGCACCTTGACCAGGACGATGCAAGGAATGGCCTGAGCGTGCACGTTCAGGCCACCACATAACCAGCTGGCCGCCTGCACCTCCTCGATAAGCACCCAACACAGGCTACGCTGCCGTGGATCGTTGCCTATACGCTCGTGCGCAATGGCCGCCTCGCTGACACGCTTCAACAGGTTTTCACGTTGCGGCGCGCTGAAAGCACCGGTAGGCACCTTGATAAGGATATTGGGCATGGCTGAAACCTTGGCGATGAATTGGACTTTATTTGGCCCGTCATTCGCGTCTGGCAAAAGTGTCCGATCCGTCCTTTTTCGAGCATAATCCGACAATGCATGATTTCACGATTGTGGTCGTACCCGGCGCATTCGCCTCTAGCGTGACCTCCACGCTGGACATCCTCGCCACCGCAGCAACCATCGCTGAACAACGCGGCCTCGCCACACCGCGCTGGCGGATCTGCGGCCCTCAGCCTGGGCACGTGACACTGGGCCATGGCCTGGCGCTGCAGGTGGAACCGATAGAGCAGAGTGCCGAAGACAACTCCTGCTGGGTCATACGGGCATAGGCATCAGTAATGTCGAGCACCTTGAAGAGCGCCTCGCGGAACCCTGGTCAGCGCCCTTCCTGACTGCGTTGGCCAATCACGTCCGGAACGGCAAGGAAGTTGCCGCATCCTGCTCGGCCGTCTTTCTACTCCACGCAGCAGGGCTACTTGACGGGAGGCGGGTTACAACTTCCTGGTGGCTGGCTCCGCACCTGCAGGCCCTTGCTCCAGGCTGCCGCGTAGACCCGGACTTCATGGTGCTGGCCGATCCCCGCTAACCACAGCGGGCGCCGCCTTCGCGCAAACCGACCTGATACTGCACCTGCTGCGCCGGCGCCTCACACCTGACATCGCTGACAGGGTAGGCAAGGCACTCCTGCTGGACGCCGGCAACTGCAGTCGCCTTTCATCATCCCCGCCGTGCTGGTGCAAGGTAATGCCCTGGTATCGCGCCTGACCGCCCAGATCGAAGACTCGCTGCCGGAGCTTACCGGCGTGAGGGCGCTGGCCGAGAGCGTCGGCATGTCGGAACGAACCTTGTCGCGCCACGTGCACAAAGCGACGGGGCACTCGACCCGACAGCTCATCCAGCGGGTGCAGCTCAACAAGGCAAGAGCGCTACTGGAATCCGGCCAATATTCTGTCGAGGAAATTGCGACACGGGTGGGATATAGGGACCCAACGGCGCTTAGGCGTTTGATGCGTCGTCTGTTGGATGTGACTCCGCGGCAATTGCGTCTTGGTTGATTGGCTTGCAGGGGAGCTGGTTTTTCCGACTGATGTTGGTCGGTGGAAAAGGGACTCGGAATAGGGACGGATTTATTTCTCTTTGCTCCATCCAACACTAGTTTTAACTTTGCCCCTCCTGACGGAGGAGAGAATAAATCTGCCCCCTTTTCCCTGCCACTGGCGTTCGCGCCACCGAGCTGGCCTTGCTAGAAGCCGCAGAAGCGCTGTATCTAAATGGGGCCACTTCAAAGGAGCTTAAACATGACGAAGTCATTCGAGCAGAGAGTCCAGGACGAGCTAGACAAGAAACCTCTGGGAAAGCGAGAAACCAATGTTCGGTTGACACTCCAAGAGGTCGAAACCCTGCTAGCTCTGTGTGAAGATGTGCCAATCGACGTAAGTCAATATGAGCTCTGGTGGCATATGAACAACCTGGAAGTAAAGCTGATTGATGCCAAAAGCCGAATTCAAGGGACGTCTATGGAGACGCGATTGATAACAAGGCAAAGGAAGAAAGGAAGAACTAGGCAGGCATTTGGCCAGAAAGGGGACGGCCAGAAAGGGCGCAGAAAGGGACAGATCTATTTTTGCCTAAGCCCCTCCAGCCCTAAAACCAAAAAAGGCCTGCATTCACTGCAAGCCTTGATTTTTCTGGTGCGGAGACAGGAATCGTATCAACACGAAAGAGGCTGAATTCAATGGGTATCGTTCTTCAGGCTATGACTCATTATCTCTAAAATTATCCTCAGCCTGTTTCTAGGCTCCCGGCCGCCGTGAAAAAACCTGACAGGATGATGAAATGCGCTGAGGCATTCTGCCATCCATTCGCTAAGGTCAGCTTCAGGCTCTTCTAGAGGATTGCAGTTATCGACATTAAGCTGCCTTTACCAAAAGGGAGCAATCGGGCATGAGCGGCCATCAAGACGCGCAGCACTGCGAAATTTCGCTTAACTGTTGTACCTTGGACCAATCCTTGAGCAGGGCTCTGAAGGATTACGAGGACGGGATGGCGGTTAGTCGGAATGACATGCGCCGACTAACCTACACCATGAGAGCTGCACGAGAGTTCTCAACCAGGGTTCGCAGGCAACTCGAATACATGCTCAGCGCCGAACCAGGCTGTGATCTGAGCTAGCGCTGCCGGGCTTAGCAGTTGAGTAAAAAGCAAAGCTAAACGGACTTTGGGACGAGAACACGCGACGTAGAAGAGGTTACGATTGCTTTCGAATTTCTCACGCCTGTTCGCCGGTGGCCCCGGCTGAAACCACTCAAGCATTTCAGCGAAATTATATTGGTTCCAGCCTCGGCCCAGCACAACGATCACGTTTTCGAACTCAGCTCCCTTTACCCCGTGTTTTGTCGCGAACGGCGTATGCCCATCGATGAATTGGTCCAGCGCTATCAGCTCCGAGTAAGGAACTTCCCTTAGCTTTCGAAGCTGAGTAATCCTGCGCGGCTCGTCCTCACCTGGTTCTACACCGGCGTCCTGTAACCCTTGCTCATTTCGTAGCACCGCATTGGGGAGTTGCATCTGCGGTACGGCCATGATGTGGTCAATCACCTCGCCGATGGTACCGGTCAACCTCAGTTCGAGAAGCGCCTCCATTGCCTCAGTCCAAGCGACTTTGTCGCTGTGCCTTTGAATCGTTGGCCGATCGCTTGCCAGGTGCCCAAACATGGCGCCGTATCTACGCTGTTGATATGCGACACATGCTGGCTCAAGCTGATCTGCCAGATACTTGATATGGGGATCTTCCTTCTTCAGCCAGGGATCGTTGAACTGTCCAAAAATCGGAGGGATCGAGGAGTACCCCTGCTCACGAGCAATGCCTCTGTGGTTCAAAATCAGAATCTTGGTCTTCTGGGGAGAGAGGTCCCATCCTTCGACGTTTAGCTGAACTTTCAAGCATTCGAAGTAAGCACGAGCCGCTTCAGGGCTGGTGTCGCCAGTCCAGTGTCCACCCCCGGCTCCCGTGCGCCGTGCTCCAGGCCAGCGATTGGTATGGAACACCCGGGCTTCACCGATCAAGTCCGGATCTCTTACCTCTTGTTGCAAGCCTGGTCGCATCTGATTCAACACATCGACAATCCGCGATGCCGAGCGAAAATTCGCATTTTTTTCGATCGGCTGGAGTGCCTCATGCTCTACCAGGCCGCAGCCCTCATCGTAAATTTTTTGCCAATGGTCACCAAACAGGCCAATCATCGGCCCCTCACGCGATCTAGAACCACGATTTCAGTGCACCGACAAAATGCTCATCCGTGTCCTGATACTCGTCGACAAACAGGATCGGATATCGGGACGTCAATACGGCCCTAAACTTCGGAGACGGAAGCGCCTGAACCATCAAGGTCAGAACATCTTCGTGCCGAATCGAGACTTCGTCCTCCGATACGCGTGGAATACCATTTCGTAATGGATGCGCCTGTTGCCTACGCCTCCCACCGTTTCAAAGCGATCTTGCCAAAAAGCTTCTGCGCCAAGGAATGCTCTCAGTGATGATTGAAAGTCTCTGAGCAATGACCAGCAGAAACCATGCACAGTCTCGGCTTGAATTGCAGGGTGCGCCTGGAAGCGAGAGATGATCTCGTCTTTTGCCACATTGGTGTAAGTGATACACGCGACTTGCTGACGCTCCCGGATCAAAGCTGGACCTCGGTGCTCAATCAATCGACTCAGTGCCTTCTCCAGCGAATAGGTCTTACCAGCTCCAGCACCTGCTTCCAGGCGAAAGCTTGACCTTCGTCCAAACAAGCGAACATGCGCTCCAGAGCTTCTCGCCCTGCTCTGTCCGCGGGGCTTTCCTGAATGTCAGGCATCGCCTTGCCCTCCTTCAGCGGCCACTGCTTCGCCAACAACCTCAACCACTGCGGCCATGGTCCGAGCAGCCATTTGGGTATCAACGACCGGCGCCCCGACTGCGAGCCAACGCAATCCTTCAGCGATGTATCTAGGCACGTTCCAGTTCGTATCATCGATCGCGTATTTCAACGCAAAAGCTGACTTTTTCTGGTCCGCCGCATGCTCGTAAGCTAGGGATGCCACATCGCCCTGCCCCAGCTGAAATCGATCAAGGTTCGCCAGGATGAACGCGTCCTCAAAGCTTCTGCCTGAAGGCCCGGGTTCGTTCCCCTCCGGAATTTGGTAGGCGATGCGCCTCAATCCTCTGGTCTTCTCTGCTGACGTTTTCGCCAGCAGTTGGGCAGGAGTGACTTCGGCCTCAAACCAGTCTTTGAGGCAGGCATTGCTCGTGTACAGCCCCTCCGCAACAGGACAGGCGTTTCGTTTTCTCTCTGCGTTCGGCTTAACGGAGTCAATGTCAGTCACGATCAGCGTACGCAGTTCCAGGAAATTAAGAAGGTCATGGAACCGATGTGCGTATGCGCCGCCAACCTCCATAACCGTCAATACTGACTTGCCAGCTGAGGCTCACCGACCGCAGCTGCATCAGTTTTGGCGATCATGGTTGGCAGCAGCAATCGTTCTGATGTTCCCTCGATCAAGATGGCTTTGTCCGCAAAGAAAAGGTCGCAGCGAGTGAGCGTCAGGTACTGATACAGAAAATCTCTGTCCGGTGCTGGAGCCCCGCCCATACCCACCTCAAGTCCTTGACCTTGGACTGCCGAATTCCGTGTTCATCGGTCATAGAGAGAAAGTAACGCATGGTTTCGAAGCGCGCTTCGTTGGCCATGTGCGGAGAGTGGGTAGAAATTACAAACTGCACTGGCCAAGGACGGCTGTCATTCAGTTGCTGCTCGAACGCGCCCTTGATCAGGTGCAATTGTCGGATGAAGACCTCCTGCATTTGCGGATGCAAATGGGCCTCAGGCTCCTCAATGAAGATTAGGTGTACGCTTGCTGCTGCGGGCGTAGCTTGGAACTCCTGAAGAATTTCAGTAATTGCAGAAGTATGTACACCAGGTTACGGACGCCGAGTCCGTTGTAGCTTTCCGGGAGGGTCAGGCCGTTTACCCCCCTGTATCTGACCTGCGTGTGGTCTTTAAGCAGGCGCTCGACATCGAAAGTGGTCACGGTGGTGAGGCCTGGGTCATCTAAGCCTGGATAGCCGAAAAGCTCGAACGTAGGGAGCAGCGAGGTCAATCCGGCGTTGAAACCGTCATGCAGCTCCTTTTGAATCTTCTCCACTGCGCCATGGAGCTGTTCGGCTGTGGTTCGCTTCTCGGGATCTGTGGGGTCGGTCAATGCCGATTGGAACAGTACCTCCACCACCTTCCCAAGAACATCGCGCTCTCGGTGTGTATCGTCATCTAGGCCCCGTTGCGCATTGATGAATCCGCCACGGATCAACGTAGTGAGTGCTTTAAGGTCGAGGTCCTTGCGGTTCGTAGGATCGTTGGGGTCGACCGCTTCCAGGCGAGGCTCGTAGGCCGCGGCCAGGCGTTTCTTTATCAGGCTGAAAAAGCCAGGACGTTGATCCCCTGCTCCGCGTTGGGAGCAATGATTTCCGCGAAAAGCGACTCAAGGGCTGTCGCCCGTGGTCCATAGGTCAAGACGATGCGCGCACAAGAACAATCTGGATCTAGGTCTACGATACATTCGCTGAGCGGCCCCAGATCTGGGGCATCAATGTCATAGGAAATGTCCAGTGTGACCCTAACAACGGGAAGCATGGCGGCAACATCGGAGCGGGCTATCTCGCCGTGAAATGCATTGAAGGCCGTCCAAAACTCTTCGTGACTTCCCAGGGAGAAATCCTCAAGCCTGAAAGAGGGAGCCCTGTCTGAAAGGAGCCGACGAAACACCTCAGCGATGGAGGTTTTGCCACAGTTGTTGCGTCCGACAATCAGCGTCGTGCCGTCTTCTAGGCCAAGGCTGACATTCTGAAGCAGTCTGAAATTTTGAATCTCAACGCGCTCGATCCGCATGATGTCCCTACCGTGAAATCGTATGGCCATCACTGTAGATGCTGAATTGGAGCAGTCAATGTCAGGACAATTCTCCTCAACGCACTCGCTGTCCGCGACCAATAGGTTTGGATGGGAAGCAGCCATTCACGAATGACCGCTTCCGGCCCAGGCGGTGTGAAATCTTCGTCGCGATCAGGCTGGTTAGAAAACAACCCGAATTTCGCGCTTCTACGCGAATTGTGGGTAGCCTGAATAGCTAAGCTTTGACAGATTTCACGAAAGCTCGCGTTCGAGCAGAAAATGCTCCGAAACATGAATGTAATTGCAGCAACTAAATCGCTTAGATAGACTCGACCTCAATCTAACTACCAATGGTGTCACATGAAAACCTACAGCTACATACCTACTACCAAGGGCCAACCCCGACTAATCCAATGCGAGACGAACTCTCCACCGATGAGCAAGAAGAAGCTTGAGGCATTCTACGCAGACATAGCAACTCACTTTGAGGATATAGGCTGCACAGTTAAAAGGAACAGCGTTGGCTTGATTAGCATTACAACAGATATGCCTGAGAAGGACTGCCATGATATTGTTAAAGGGCTACTAATTAGCCTAGACCTGCGTGCTGATAAACTTTAAGGAACCCAATAGATGACTCGTGTGGCAGTGGAGGCTACCACCAAAGCACCATAAACCAAGAATTGGGCACCTATCGCTGCCATTGCATTAATGATTTGCACAACGGCAGTAGCAGCACCTTGGCTCTGGCAATTCTCTGCATCCGGTTAAGCACAAGCCCTGCTGATTGGGGCGTGTTTGGCGACTACTTCGGGGGGTATGTCAACTTAATATCCGTTCTTGGATTCATCGGCATCATAGCCACTATAAAAACTCAATCAGATACCATTTCTACTCAGCTTTCTGGAATCGCTCAGGAAAAGGAAATTCGAGACGATGAGGTTTATAGCAAACAATCGCTTGAATGCCTTAACGAAGCCTTGGATAAGCTTAAGAGCCCCTTAGATGGCAAACTCTATAGAAGCCGTCTTGCATGGCTGGAATCTGCCCGCCTAATAGTCACTGCACAGGATCTTGCTGGCCGCATCAAAAGCGATAGCATGCAGCATACCTATAAGGCAGCAGAGAAGGTGATTCGCTCTAAATTTAGCACTATGCTCAACCCTGACAACAGCCCTGAGACAATGCAGCCAGTTACTTCTACCACATGGATTGGGATGCTGGATCAAGGGCAACGAAGAAAATACACGAAACTTCAGCTATGTAATCTATAAATTTGCTAGCTGGCAAAGCGATACAGTTGATGAGCTTGACTCTGTGGAGAAGGTAGATTTCAAAAATATCAGTGAGCGATACTTTGGCGCCCGTCACTTCCTTGAAATGGAAAGGATCAAAAATAGCGACGAAAAAGGGGACAGATTTTTTGCCATCCCCTAAAACAAAAAGGCCTGCATTCACTGCAGCCCTGATTTTTCTGGTGCGGAGACAGGAATCGAACTGCGACCTCGCGTTACGAGTTAGATGCTCTTATTTTTACAATCTTCATCACCCCTACAGACCTATGCAGAATGGGCCTTTCAGCTTAGTCTTGGCTTAACGAACCATCACCCAGATGACCATTTTTGATAGCCGTGCTAGCCCAGCGCTAGCCAAGCGATTCAGGTTGAAGCCACGATGAAGCTGAAGTTCACCAAGACCGCACTGATGG
>NZ_AMWJ02000007.1:0-70000 GCF_000319305.2 Pseudomonas bharatica CSV86
CCGAGCAGCAGGTTGCCTGCGCCGTTCTTGATCAGGTTGCCGCTGCCGCCGAGGCTTCCGTTCAGCCCAGGTGTTGCTGCCGGCGAGGGTGAGGTCGCCATTGAGCGTGACCTGGTGTGTGAGAATGACCGAGGCGCTGCTGTCCAGCGTTGCCGGTCGGCGACGGTCAGGGCGCCGAGGCCCAGCGAGGTATTGTTGCCGACCACCAGGGTGCCGGCATTGAGCTGGGTGCCACCCTGGAAGGCATTGGCGCCGCCAGGGTCAGCACGCCGGCGCCATTCTTGGTGAGGCCGCCGCTGCCGGTGACCAGGCCGTTGAGCGCGAGTCGGCGCTGCCGCCGATGCCAAGGTTGCCGGCCAGGTTGACCTGGTTGTCAGGGCCACGGCCGTGCTGGAATCCAGCACGGTATTGGCCGCGGCGTTGAGCAGGCTGGCGCCGAGTGCAGTGTTGCTGCCCACCACCAGCGTGCCGCTGTTGAGGTTGGTCAGCCGGCGTAGTTGTTGCTGCGCTGAGGGTCAGGGTGCTGGCGCCGTTCTTGTTCAAGCCGCCGGTGCCGCTGATGTTGCCGGTCAGGGTCAGCGGGTTGCTGCCACTCAGGTTCAACTGGCCATTGACGCTCAGGGCGTTGCCGAGCGTCATCGGGCCGGCGGTATCCAGGGTGGTACCGGCGGCGGTGCTCAGGGTGCCGCTGCCAGGGCGCTGCCGTTGCCCACCGCCAAGGTACCGGCGGCCAGCACTGTGCCGCCGCCGTAGGTATTGACGCCATTCAGGGTCAGGGTGCCGCTGCCGGTCTTGTTCAGGCTGCCGGTGCCGTCGATGACACCATCGAGGGTCAGCGCGTTGCTGCCGACCGGCAGGTTCAGGACGGAGTTCAGGTGGACATTGTTGGCCAGCGCCAGCGCAGTGGTGCCCACCAGGGTGGACACGCCGCCGACGGTGATATCGCCACTGCCGATGGCGCCGGCGTTGCTCAGGGCCAGGGTACCGCCGAGCAGCGTGGTGCCGTTGTAGGTGTTGGTGCCGGTGAGGGTCAGGTTGGTCGGGCCGACCTTGACCAGGCTGCCGGTGCCATCGATCAGCCCGCTTAGGGTCAGGTCGGCAGTCCCACCGACGTTGACTGCGCCGTTGAGGGTGATGGCCGTACCGAGGTTGAGCGCGGTGTTGGCGTCCAGGGTACTGCCGGCATTGGCCAGCAGCCTGCCCGATCCCAGCGCGCCGGCATTACCGACGACCAGGCGCCCGCGTTGAGCTGGGTATCGCCGCTGTAGGTGTTGACTGCGTTGAGGATCAGGTCGGCCGTGCCGTTCTTGATCAGGCCGGCGCCAGCGACACCGTCGATCACACCATTCAGGCCCAGGGCCGAGGTACCGCCGATGGTCAGGTTGCCGGCGAGATCCACGCGGTTGAGGATGGAAACGGCCGTGCTGGCATCCAGGGTGGTGTTGGCCGCGGCGGTCAGCCGGCTATTGGGTTGCCCAGCGCAGTACTGGAGCCGAGATCAGGGTACCGGCGTTGAGCCGGGTACCGCCGACGTAGGTGCTGGCGCCGCCGAGGGTCAGGGCCGCCGAGCCGTTCTTGGTCAGCCCGCCATTACCGGAGATGCTGCCGTTGATGGCCAGGTCGTTGCTGCCGGCGAGGTTCAGGTTGCCCAGCAACTGCACGGCGTTGTTGATGATGCGCGAGGCATCGCTGTCCAGCGTGGTGTTGGCCGAAGTCCGCAGGCTGCCGATACCGATGGCGGCGTCGTTGGCGATCACCAGCCTGCCGTTGGTCAGTTGCACGACACCGTTGTAGCTGGCGTTGGCACCTGCCAGCGTGAGGTCGCCAGCGCCGCTCTTGATCAGCGAACCGGTGCCGCTGAGCACGCCGCCAAGGGTGGTGGCGGTGCTGTTGGTCAGGGTCAGGTTGCGGGTCGCCAGGTTGATGTTATTGGCGAGCGAGAGCCCGCTGGCATCCAGGCTGGAGTTGGCGCTCAGGGTCAGTTGGCCGGTGCCCAGGCCAGTGGCGTTCTGCAGGATGAGAGTGCCGCCACCCAGCGTCGAGTTGCCGGTGAAATCGTTGGCACCGCTCAGGGTCAGGGTATTGGTCCCGGCCTTGTTCAGCCCGCCGGTACCGGAAATCTTGCCCGCCAGGGTCAGGTCGTTGCTGCCGGTCAGGGTCAGGTTGCCGTTGAGCTGGATCAGGTTGGTCAGGGTCTGGGCGGTACTGGTGTCCAGCGCCCCGTACCGCCGACGCCGGCAGTGATGGTACCGCCGCCGGTGGCCCCGGCGGTGCCGAGGATCAGCTTGCCGGCATTGATGTTGAGGCCGCCACCGAAGTTGTTGGCGCCGCTCAGGGTCAGGTCGGCGGTGCCGGTCTTGGTCAGCGAACCGGTGCCGTTGATCGCCCCGCCCAGGGTCAGGGCAGCGCCACTGTTCACCGTCAGGTTGGCGCCGTTGAGCAAGATGGCATTGTTCACGGACAACGCGCTCGAGTTCGCCAGGGTGCTGGCGCCGGTCACGTTCAGGCCCTGGGTTCCAAGCGCCGCGGCATTGCCGAGGGTCAGGGTGCCGGCGGCCAGGGTGGTGCCGCCGCTGAAGTCGTTGGCGCCGCTGAGGGTCAGGTTGCCGGTGCCGGTCTTGGTCAGGCGCCAGCACCGGTGAGCACGCCGGACAGGACCAGGCCATTGGCGCTGTTGCTGACCAGCAGGCCATTGGTACGAGGGTGATGCCGTTGCTCACCGTCGCACCCGCTACCGCAGCACCGAGACCGCCGCCGTTGGCGGTAATGGTTGCGCCGGTAAGGGCCGCGCTGTCCACATTGAGCAGGCCGCCGTTGAGCGTGACCGCCGGGTTGACGGTGCCGCCCGCGAACAGCTGGTTGGTCAGGGACCAAGTACCGCTGGTGATATTCAGGTTGCTGAAATTGACGAACTTGCTGCCGTCGATGGTGCCAGAGCCCGTCAGCCCGACGCCGCCACCGATGGTGTTATGCAGATTGAGCGTGTTGCCGTTGTTGGCGGTACCGCCGTCGACGATACCCGCCGCCACGTAGGCGAGGCCAAGTCCACCGAGCACGCCCAGATTGACACCGACGCCCGCCCCGCCGCTCATCACGGAACCGGTGATGGCGTTGAAGGTGTTGGCGCCGGCGCCGGCACCCAGGTTGATACTGCCGGTGACCGTACCGGCGTTGGTGAAGGTGTTGCCTGCGGCCGAAGCCTGCATCGCCACGCGGCCGGTGATAAGGCCGGACGCATTGTTGGTCAGCACGTTCCTGGCCCCGCCGCGCAGCGCGATCACGGCCATGTCTTCCGGCAGTACAGCGGCGCTGAGCAGCGCAGTGCCGCTGATCAGGCCGGTGTTATTCACCGTGGTGGTGCCACCCGCGCCGTTCTGCACCACCAGGCCGATCCCGCCGAGGCCCAGCAGGTTCGCCCCGAGCAGGCTGGACGTGCCCATGATCTGGCCGGTGGAGAGGTTGTTTACCAGCACCGTGCTGCCAGCGGCATTGCTGAGGTTAAGACCGGAAGCCAGGGAAACCAGGCCCGGCAGCAGCGAAGGGTCGATACGCCCGGCGTTGTTCACGGTGGTGCCGGTACCAGTGAGCGACACCGCGTTGACTGCGTCGATAACGCCAGGATAGATCTGCGCGCCGTTCTGCACGTTGACCGTCAGGCCGCTGGTCGAAGTGACCAGGCCCACGGTGATGCCAGTACAGGAAATCGTGGAACCGACTGTCGTACACAGGGCCTGTGCCTGTGGACTGAAGAATCCGGAAACCATCCCGGCTGCCGCCATGCTGACGGCCAGCGGCAAGGGTGCAAAACGAGCGGTAAAGGTTTTCTTGGCGAATCTTCTGTCCACGTGCGACTCCTTCGTGGATCAGGCAAATCCGTCTCTGAATGCGTGCTAGAGCTTTGAGGAACTACACACACTGCATGTCGAAAAGCCTGACCTTGGCGAATACAGGTTCCATATGGGGAGAGATTTGTAGCCAAAAAATTGGATCCACGCCGGACAATTCGTACACGCGCTTAGTATTAATTCTTTAGTGATAACCCCTATGAACATGGGTGAAACCGAGGTGTCATGCGGGTTTGAGCCGACGAACGGTCAAGGGTGAATGAAATTTCCTTCAGGCTTGTCGACTTATGAAATTATTTCTAAATGTTTCAAAACTTGCTTTTGATAAGCTTTCGAATGGCAAAACATTCGAACGGATGATCCGATAGCTTCCGCCTCGGCGATCGATCCAGGCTGATTGACGACCCGCTACCCTTCTGAGTATCGTCCCGCCTCCCTCCTTCCCGGCACCACTGTTGTGCACCGCCCAGGCGTTGATTCGCGAAGCGGTCATCCATCTCGCCGGCACTTAATGGCCGCCGCTTAATGGCGAGCCTGGTTTTTCACATCAAGTGCACGAGGATGCTTTCATGCTCATTCGTCAGGCCACCAACGCCGACCACCCACTGCTGCTCGACCTCTGGCTGCGCTCCGTTCGCGCCACCCACCACTTCCTGCAACCGTCCGACATAGAAGCGCTGCTACCGCAGCTGCGTGACACCTACCTGCCTGCTGTCGAGTTATGGGTAGCGGTGGATGACCTGGACCTACCAACAGGCTTTATCGGCCTGAATGAAAGCCATGTGGAAATGCTCTTCATCGAACCGGACCTGCGCGGCCAGGGGATTGGCCGCGCGCTGCTGGACCACGCCCGCCATTCGCGCAGCGGGCTGAGTGTCGATGTCAACGAACAGAACCCCGAGGCGGCGGGCTTTTATCTGCACTACGGATTCGTGCAGACCGGCCGCTCGCCGCTGGATGGCGAGGGGCGGCCGTTTCCGTTGTTGCATATGAGGTTGGAGGGCTGAGGCCGGGGGTTGCTCCCGGGTTGTTATGCCCTTGTAGATCAGGAAGGCCCGCTTGGATGCGGGCCTTTTTAGCGTTTGGTACCTGTTTCATCCTGCCCGAGCAGAAAATTAATCTGTCTCGTTTGCCCCTCGCCCGTCGCGAAGCCCCATGCCCACATCATCGATAAGTGCCTTCACCTGCTCGCCCAGATAATGGGCTGCCCAGACCGGAGCGCCGCCTTCGTCATCCACGCCACCGATTAGGGTCAAGCGGTTGATGCAGTCCATCAGCACGGACGCCTGAGCCAGCGCCTCAGTGCTCGGTACTCCAGGATTCACACGGAACAAGGGCTCACTGACGGCAGTGCAGTTACTGAACGTAGCGATGCCAGCGGTGGTGTTTACCGGGCTGAAATTCATTCGGGAATTCATGACGAGCATCGACCTCTTCCATGGTGAATGCCCGAGCCTACCAAAAACCCGTTTTGGGATAAACCTGTTTCAGGTTTATTAGGTAGGTCGGCTTATCAACCGGCACACCACGATGAAGACGATTCACACCGCTGCTTATCAACGCTTCCTTCTCCTGCTGGTCAAGGCACGGAAGGAGGCCGGACTCACACAACAGGAGCTGTCGGAGCGGCTGGGAAGGCCTCAATCGTACGTTTCCAAGTTCGAGCGGGGAGAACGGAGACTGGATGTGATCGAGTTTCTGGAGATCGCGAGGAGCCTGGGGGTGATCCACACAAGATGCTTGAAGAGATTGGCTCGGTGCTGGATTGAGGCGGTCGGTAAAAATGATCTTTCATAGGCTTGAGTGCAGCCCACCCCGTGGCAATCCGTCTAGCTCTGTCTAGTACAGGTCAAACATTTCCGGCACCACCGGCAATGTGAGACGGCGCCTGGCCCAGCTTTACCGACACGACTTGGCGCATGAACTTAAGCACCCAGACGATACTGGTTCTGTCTCATACCTGTCTGACATTTCGTAAAGTCATGCCCAAGTACTTGGAATTATCAGATTGGGTTTGGCTGCCGTCCGAAGTGCTTTTCTCGGTGACAATTTGGGCACAAAGCAAGGGCGTTCTCTACAGTATCGTGCCCCCATCAGCTAAGCGCCTGATGTGATGAACCTCCAGGTAGAGACTGCCATTCGGACGCTGAAATGGAGCGGGCAAACGACACCTTTCACAAACACCCTTGGCACGAAGCAGTACCTCAGCAACGACATCGGGATTGCGGCGAAACGTTTTTACAATCTGGTGCCTTACCTGAGGCACAGGATTGGCGTGGTCAAGGCGTTTGGCTCGGTCAGAAGCAGAATCAGCAATTGCATCGGCCACCTGTTGGGCAAAAATCTCGTCTTCATCCGTAGTTTTCACCACTGGCGATAGCCTCAGAAGCAACTCGTCATAGAGGCTGCGAAGTGATGATTGCTTGGCTTGCGTATTGGAGGAAACAGAATCAAGGTACTCAATATGGCCACCCAACGACTGCAGGGCGGGAAGTAGAGCTGCGGGACCGACATCATCTGTCAGTCGAGTCACCATGTACCTCAGCGCTTCCACCTGAGGCGTCAACTTTAGGGTTCTCCCCCTCCGCAGCCCATCATATGCCCGAAGGTAGGCATTAACGGTCTTTGTTTTTAAACCGTACTCGTTCTCTAACGTTCTTTGCGCCTCAGTGTATGTGATCCTACGGTCCCAGACATCAGCACCTAGGCGGTAAGCCGCCTGGTACATTTGTTCAGTTACAACCATCCTCACCATATCGGCTCTCCTTGAGAAAAGGGGTCAGATCTTATTCGCAGGCGGTCATGCAGACACCGGGCTGGGGCTAGCCGGTGAGGTGCTTGGTTTTCACGCTCATTCGCGGCGAAATAGTAATCACAGTGCCGTTCGGGACTGCCATTCGGGACAGATTTATTTTTCACCGCTTACAGATACTTGATCCTTTTCGGCATTGCCTTGCGACTCTGCTTCTCCCCCGGCCCCATCAACGGCACCGCATGGGAATACCAGTGCCGGCGAATGCCGTTTTCCGAAATAGGCGCTTCGTCCCACGGCCCGAGCCCGACGCAGAGAAACTCGAACAACACCGTGCTGGGGTGCCCGAAATCACGCCCGAGCTGCTGGCCCAGGCCGCTGTAATAGGCGTGAATCAGCTCATGGGCCAGGCCAATGGCAGGCGGACGGCTGAGATTGAGCGGATTGCTGGCATAGGGATTCCAGCCGATCACGGATTCGGCACCATTGGCGGACGGTGAAACATCGCGCAGCGCTGCGAGGGTCGCGACCAGCGCATGGTTCTGCGCCCGTGGCGACAGGCGTGCCGGCAGTGGATTGCCAGCGATCCAGCCGGCCACTTCATGGAGCGTGATGCCGATGTTGTAGCCCCCGGCGTCAAGCGAGCGGCCCAGGGTCTGGTCATTGAAGTAGCCCTCGTTGGAACTGGTCCAGCGCAGGTAACGACGGTCGGCCAGCAGCCCCCATTGGTTGGCGTACTGGCGGGCCTTTTCAAGCCGGGCGAAGAACCCCGTGCCGGCGCCCGGCACCGCATCCAGCAGAAGCTCGGGAGAGCTGTTGATCATATGGGTCAGCCAGCTCGCCTGGGCATAGTGCGGCACATTGATGCGATTGAGCGCCGCCTGGGTGACGCCGCCGATCATGCTCGCCGGGGTCAGCTCCTCGGCCACCAGGTTCATCGCCCCACCGCCTCGCGTCGCCACCGTGTTCCCTCCCTGCGACGGCAGGATCGACACCACGCTGGCTGCCGACAACGGCAGCAGGATCTGCCGACCGGCCGGGGTCGCATGGATGTAGCGCAGCGCATCACCGACCAGGCCGCGGAACGTCGCGGGAAAGGTCATGAACTGTGCCACGCCAGTCACCGGATGGTTGCCGATGTAGTTGTCATCCCCCGTCACCACCGCAATCCCCGGCGGCCCCTGATGCCAGGACTGATCGGTTTCACGCCAGTATTCGACTGTCTGCACCATGGTTGCATCCTTGCTGGTGGGGGCATGGGGATGGCGAAATAACATCGCATCCGGACCACCGATGGTTGTAGACGGCGCGGGCCCGGCAGTCAATCAGGGAAAGGGCCGGCACACCTTCTAGAGCCGAGGAAGAAGATGTCCGTAACCGGCAGCGCGAGTGAAGTCGCTCAGGCGCCAAAGACTCCCGTTCGCCCCCATGTGCCATCGACGATGTCCACCAATTGAATCGACGTCATCAGCATCCGCTGATCATCCTCTCCTCTGCATCGCTCAATAGCCTGGTGCAGGCCCGATACGTAATCCGCGCGCATCTGCTCGTCCAGAACTCCGGCTGGCACCTTGACCAGGACGATGCAAGGAATGGCCTGAGCGTGCACGTTCAGGCCACCACATAACCAGCTGGCCGCCTGCACCTCCTCGATAAGCACCCAACACAGGCTACGCTGCCGTGGATCGTTGCCTATACGCTCGTGCGCAATGGCCGCCTCGCTGACACGCTTCAACAGGTTTTCACGTTGCGGCGCGCTGAAAGCACCGGTAGGCACCTTGATAAGGATATTGGGCATGGCTGAAACCTTGGCGATGAATTGGACTTTATTTGGCCCGTCATTCGCGTCTGGCAAAAGTGTCCGATCCGTCCTTTTTCGAGCATAATCCGACAATGCATGATTTCACGATTGTGGTCGTACCCGGCGCATTCGCCTCTAGCGTGACCTCCACGCTGGACATCCTCGCCACCGCAGCAACCATCGCTGAACAACGCGGCCTCGCCACACCGCGCTGGCGGATCTGCGGCCCTCAGCCTGGGCACGTGACACTGGGCCATGGCCTGGCGCTGCAGGTGGAACCGATAGAGCAGAGTGCCGAAGACAACTCCTGCTGGGTCATACCGGGCATAGGCATCAGTAATGTCGAGCACCTTGAAGAGCGCCTCGCGGAACCCTGGTCAGCGCCCTTCCTGACTGCGTTGGCCAATCACGTCCGGAACGGCAAGGAAGTTGCCGCATCCTGCTCGGCCGTCTTTCTACTCCACGCAGCAGGGCTACTTGACGGGAGGCGGGTTACAACTTCCTGGTGGCTGGCTCCGCACCTGCAGGCCCTTGCTCCAGGCTGCCGCGTAGACCCGGACTTCATGGTGCTGGCCGATCCCCCGCTAACCACAGCGGGCGCCGCCTTCGCGCAAACCGACCTGATACTGCACCTGCTGCGCCGGCGCCTCACACCTGACATCGCTGACAGGGTAGGCAAGGCACTCCTGCTGGACCGCCGGCAACTGCAGTCGCCTTTCATCATCCCCGCCGTGCTGGTGCAAGGTAATGCCCTGGTATCGCGCCTGACCGCCCAGATCGAAGACTCGCTGCCGGAGCTTACCGGCGTGAGGGCGCTGGCCGAGAGCGTCGGCATGTCGGAACGAACCTTGTCGCGCCACGTGCACAAAGCGACGGGGCACTCGACCCGACAGCTCATCCAGCGGGTGCAGCTCAACAAGGCAAGAGCGCTACTGGAATCCGGCCAATATTCTGTCGAGGAAATTGCGACACGGGTGGGATATAGGGACCCAACGGCGCTTAGGCGTTTGATGCGTCGTCTGTTGGATGTGACTCCGCGGCAATTGCGTCTTGGTTGATTGGCTTGCAGGGGAGCTGGTTTTTCCGACTGATGTTGGTCGGTGGAAAAGGGACTCGGAATAGGGACGGATTTATTTCTCTTTGCTCCATCCAACCACTAGTTTTAACTTTGCCCCCTCCTGACGGAGGAGAGAATAAATCTGCCCCCTTTTCCCTGCCACTGGCGTTCGCGCCACCGAGCTGGCCTTGCTAGAAGCCGCAGAAGCGCTGTATCTAAATGGGGCCACTTCAAAGGAGCTTAAACATGACGAAGTCATTCGAGCAGAGAGTCCAGGACGAGCTAGACAAGAAACCTCTGGGAAAGCGAGAAACCAATGTTCGGTTGACACTCCAAGAGGTCGAAACCCTGCTAGCTCTGTGTGAAGATGTGCCAATCGACGTAAGTCAATATGAGCTCTGGTGGCATATGAACAACCTGGAAGTAAAGCTGATTGATGCCAAAAGCCGAATTCAAGGGACGTCTATGGAGACGCGATTGATAACAAGGCAAAGGAAGAAAGGAAGAACTAGGCAGGCATTTGGCCAGAAAGGGGACGGCCAGAAAGGGCGCAGAAAGGGGACAGATCTATTTTTGCCTAAGCCCCTCCAGCCCCTAAAACCAAAAAAGGCCTGCATTCACTGCAAGCCTTGATTTTTCTGGTGCGGAGACAGGAATCGTATCAACACGAAAGAGGCTGAATTCAATGGGTATCGTTCTTCAGGCTATGACTCATTATCTCTAAAATTATCCTCAGCCTGTTTCTAGGCTCCCGGCCGCCGTGAAAAAACCTGACAGGATGATGAAATGCGCTGAGGCATTCTGCCATCCATTCGCTAAGGTCAGCTTCAGGCTCTTCTAGAGGATTGCAGTTATCGACATTAAGCTGCCTTTACCAAAAGGGAGCAATCGGGCATGAGCGGCCATCAAGACGCGCAGCACTGCGAAATTTCGCTTAACTGTTGTACCTTGGACCAATCCTTGAGCAGGGCTCTGAAGGATTACGAGGACGGGATGGCGGTTAGTCGGAATGACATGCGCCGACTAACCTACACCATGAGAGCTGCACGAGAGTTCTCAACCAGGGTTCGCAGGCAACTCGAATACATGCTCAGCGCCGAACCAGGCTGTGATCTGAGCTAGCGCTGCCGGGCTTAGCAGTTGAGTAAAAAGCAAAGCTAAACGGACTTTGGGACGAGAACACGCGACGTAGAAGAGGTTACGATTGCTTTCGAATTTCTCACGCCTGTTCGCCGGTGGCCCCGGCTGAAACCACTCAAGCATTTCAGCGAAATTATATTGGTTCCAGCCTCGGCCCAGCACAACGATCACGTTTTCGAACTCAGCTCCCTTTACCCCGTGTTTTGTCGCGAACGGCGTATGCCCATCGATGAATTGGTCCAGCGCTATCAGCTCCGAGTAAGGAACTTCCCTTAGCTTTCGAAGCTGAGTAATCCTGCGCGGCTCGTCCTCACCTGGTTCTACACCGGCGTCCTGTAACCCTTGCTCATTTCGTAGCACCGCATTGGGGAGTTGCATCTGCGGTACGGCCATGATGTGGTCAATCACCTCGCCGATGGTACCGGTCAACCTCAGTTCGAGAAGCGCCTCCATTGCCTCAGTCCAAGCGACTTTGTCGCTGTGCCTTTGAATCGTTGGCCGATCGCTTGCCAGGTGCCCAAACATGGCGCCGTATCTACGCTGTTGATATGCGACACATGCTGGCTCAAGCTGATCTGCCAGATACTTGATATGGGGATCTTCCTTCTTCAGCCAGGGATCGTTGAACTGTCCAAAAATCGGAGGGATCGAGGAGTACCCCTGCTCACGAGCAATGCCTCTGTGGTTCAAAATCAGAATCTTGGTCTTCTGGGGAGAGAGGTCCCATCCTTCGACGTTTAGCTGAACTTTCAAGCATTCGAAGTAAGCACGAGCCGCTTCAGGGCTGGTGTCGCCAGTCCAGTGTCCACCCCCGGCTCCCGTGCGCCGTGCTCCAGGCCAGCGATTGGTATGGAACACCCGGGCTTCACCGATCAAGTCCGGATCTCTTACCTCTTGTTGCAAGCCTGGTCGCATCTGATTCAACACATCGACAATCCGCGATGCCGAGCGAAAATTCGCATTTTTTTCGATCGGCTGGAGTGCCTCATGCTCTACCAGGCCGCAGCCCTCATCGTAAATTTTTTGCCAATGGTCACCAAACAGGCCAATCATCGGCCCCTCACCGCGATCTAGAAACCACGATTTCAGTGCACCGACAAAATGCTCATCCGTGTCCTGATACTCGTCGACAAACAGGATCGGATATCGGGACGTCAATACGGCCCTAAACTTCGGAGACGGAAGCGCCTGAACCATCAAGGTCAGAACATCTTCGTGCCGAATCGAGACTTCGTCCTCCGATACGCGTGGAATACCCATTTCGTAATGGATGCGCCTGTTGCCTACGCCTCCCACCGTTTCAAAGCGATCTTGCCAAAAAGCTTCTGCGCCAAGGAATGCTCTCAGTGATGATTGAAAGTCTCTGAGCAATGACCAGCAGAAACCATGCACAGTCTCGGCTTGAATTGCAGGGTGCGCCTGGAAGCGAGAGATGATCTCGTCTTTTGCCACATTGGTGTAAGTGATACACGCGACTTGCTGACGCTCCCGGATCAAAGCTGGACCTCGGTGCTCAATCAATCGACTCAGTGCCTTCTCCAGCGAATAGGTCTTACCAGCTCCAGCACCTGCTTCCAGGCGAAAGCTTTGACCTTCGTCCAAACAAGCGAACATGCGCTCCAGAGCTTCTCGCCCTGCTCTGTCCGCGGGGCTTTCCTGAATGTCAGGCATCGCCTTGCCCTCCTTCAGCGGCCACTGCTTCGCCAACAACCTCAACCACTGCGGCCATGGTCCGAGCAGCCATTTGGGTATCAACGACCGGCGCCCCGACTGCGAGCCAACGCAATCCTTCAGCGATGTATCTAGGCACGTTCCAGTTCGTATCATCGATCGCGTATTTCAACGCAAAAGCTGACTTTTTCTGGTCCGCCGCATGCTCGTAAGCTAGGGATGCCACATCGCCCTGCCCCAGCTGAAATCGATCAAGGTTCGCCAGGATGAACGCGTCCTCAAAGCTTCTGCCTGAAGGCCCGGGTTCGTTCCCCTCCGGAATTTGGTAGGCGATGCGCCTCAATCCTCTGGTCTTCTCTGCTGACGTTTTCGCCAGCAGTTGGGCAGGAGTGACTTCGGCCTCAAACCAGTCTTTGAGGCAGGCATTGCTCGTGTACAGCCCCTCCGCAACAGGACAGGCGTTTCGTTTTCTCTCTGCGTTCGGCTTAACGGAGTCAATGTCAGTCACGATCAGCGTACGCAGTTCCAGGAAATTAAGAAGGTCATGGAACCGATGTGCGTATGCGCCGCCAACCTCCATAACCGTCAAATACTGACTTGCCAGCTGAGGCTCACCGACCGCAGCTGCATCAGTTTTGGCGATCATGGTTGGCAGCAGCAATCGTTCTGATGTTCCCTCGATCAAGATGGCTTTGTCCGCAAAGAAAAGGTCGCAGCGAGTGAGCGTCAGGTACTGATACAGAAAATCTCTGTCCGGTGCTGGAGCCCCGCCCATACCCCACCTCAAGTCCTTGACCTTGGACTGCCGAATTCCGTGTTCATCGGTCATAGAGAGAAAGTAACGCATGGTTTCGAAGCGCGCTTCGTTGGCCATGTGCGGAGAGTGGGTAGAAATTACAAACTGCACTGGCCAAGGACGGCTGTCATTCAGTTGCTGCTCGAACGCGCCCTTGATCAGGTGCAATTGTCGGATGAAGACCTCCTGCATTTGCGGATGCAAATGGGCCTCAGGCTCCTCAATGAAGATTAGGTGTACGCTTGCTGCTGCGGGCGTAGCTTGGAACTCCCTGAAGAATTTCAGTAATTGCAGAAGTATGTACACCAGGTTACGGACGCCGAGTCCGTTGTAGCTTTCCGGGAGGGTCAGGCCGTTTACCCCCCTGTATCTGACCTGCGTGTGGTCTTTAAGCAGGCGCTCGACATCGAAAGTGGTCACGGTGGTGAGGCCTGGGTCATCTAAGCCTGGATAGCCGAAAAGCTCGAACGTAGGGAGCAGCGAGGTCAATCCGGCGTTGAAACCGTCATGCAGCTCCTTTTGAATCTTCTCCACTGCGCCATGGAGCTGTTCGGCTGTGGTTCGCTTCTCGGGATCTGTGGGGTCGGTCAATGCCGATTGGAACAGTACCTCCACCACCTTCCCAAGAACATCGCGCTCTCGGTGTGTATCGTCATCTAGGCCCCGTTGCGCATTGATGAATCCGCCACGGATCAACGTAGTGAGTGCTTTAAGGTCGAGGTCCTTGCGGTTCGTAGGATCGTTGGGGTCGACCGCTTCCAGGCGAGGCTCGTAGGCCGCGGCCAGGCGTTTCTTTATCAGGCTGAAAAAGCCAGGACGTTGATCCCCCTGCTCCGCGTTGGGAGCAATGATTTCCGCGAAAAGCGACTCAAGGGCTGTCGCCCGTGGTCCATAGGTCAAGACGATGCGCGCACAAGAACAATCTGGATCTAGGTCTACGATACATTCGCTGAGCGGCCCCAGATCTGGGGCATCAATGTCATAGGAAATGTCCAGTGTGACCCTAACAACGGGAAGCATGGCGGCAACATCGGAGCGGGCTATCTCGCCGTGAAATGCATTGAAGGCCGTCCAAAACTCTTCGTGACTTCCCAGGGAGAAATCCTCAAGCCTGAAAGAGGGAGCCCTGTCTGAAAGGAGCCGACGAAACACCTCAGCGATGGAGGTTTTGCCACAGTTGTTGCGTCCGACAATCAGCGTCGTGCCGTCTTCTAGGCCAAGGCTGACATTCTGAAGCAGTCTGAAATTTTGAATCTCAACGCGCTCGATCCGCATGATGTCCCTACCGTGAAATCGTATGGCCATCACTGTAGATGCTGAATTGGAGCAGTCAATGTCAGGACAATTCTCCTCAACGCACTCGCTGTCCGCGACCAATAGGTTTGGATGGGAAGCAGCCATTCACGAATGACCGCTTCCGGCCCAGGCGGTGTGAAAATCTTCGTCGCGATCAGGCTGGTTAGAAAACAACCCGAATTTCGCGCTTCTACGCGAATTGTGGGTAGCCTGAATAGCTAAGCTTTGACAGATTTCACGAAAGCTCGCGTTCGAGCAGAAAATGCTCCGAACACATGAATGTAATTGCAGCAACTAAATCGCTTAGATAGACTCGACCTCAATCTAACTACCAATGGTGTCACATGAAAACCTACAGCTACATACCCTACTACCAAGGGCCAACCCCGACTAATCCAATGCGAGACGAACTCTCCACCGATGAGCAAGAGCAGAAGCTTGAGGCATTCTACGCAGACATAGCAACTCACTTTGAGGATATAGGCTGCACAGTTAAAAGGAACAGCGTTGGCTTGATTAGCATTACAACAGATATGCCTGAGAAGGACTGCCATGATATTGTTAAAGGGCTACTAATTAGCCTAGACCTGCGTGCTGATAAACTTTAAGGAACCCAATAGATGACTCGTGTGGCAGTGGAGGCTACCACCAAAAAGCACCATAAAACCAAGAATTGGGCACCTATCGCTGCCATTGCATTAATGATTTGCACAACGGCAGTAGCAGCACCTTGGCTCTGGCAATTCTCTGCATCCGGGTTAAGCACAAGCCCTGCTGATTGGGGCGTGTTTGGCGACTACTTCGGGGGGTACTGTCAACTTTAATATCCGTTCTTGGATTCATCGGCATCATAGCCACTATAAAAACTCAATCAGATACCATTTCTACTCAGCTTTCTGGAATCGCTCAGGAAAAGGAAATTCGAGACGATGAGGTTTATAGCAAACAATCGCTTGAATGCCTTAACGAAGCCTTGGATAAGCTTAAGAGCCCCTTAGATGGCAAACTCTATAGAAGCCGTCTTGCATGGCTGGAATCTGCCCGCCTAATAGTCACTGCACAGGATCTTGCTGGCCGCATCAAAAGCGATAGCATGCAGCATACCTATAAGGCAGCAGAGAAGGTGATTCGCTCTAAATTTAGCACTATGCTCAACCCTGACAACAGCCCTGAGACAATGCAGCCCAGTTACTTCTACCACATGGATTGGGATCGCTGGATCACAGGGCAACGACAAGAACCAATACACGAAACTTCAGCCTATGTAATCTATAAATTTGCTAGCTGGCAAAGCGATACAGTTGATGAGCTTGACTCTGTGGAGAAGGTAGATTTCAAAAATATCAGTGAGCGATACTTTGGCGCCCGTCACTTCCTTGAAAATGGCAAGGATCAAAAATAGCGGACGAAAAAAGGGGACAGATTTTTTGCCATCCCCTAAAACAAAAAAGGCCTGCATTCACTGCAAGCCCTGATTTTTCTGGTGCCGGAGACAGGAATCGAACCTGCGACCTTCGCGTTACGAGTTAGATGCTCTTATGTTTTACCAATCTTCATCACCCCTACAGACCTATGCAGAATGGGCCTTTCAGCTTAGTCTTGGCTTAACGAACCATCACCCAGATGGACCATTTTTGATAGCCCGTGCTAGCCCAGCGCTAGCCAAGCGATTCAGGTTGAAGCCACGATGAAGCTGAAGTTCACCAAGACCGCACTGATGGCCATCGAGCCGCCGGCTATTAACCGCTTGAATGTCTACGATACCGAGATCCCCAAGCTGGTACTTCGCATTACCGCAGCAGGCAGCCGTACCTTTTATGTGATCAAGCGGGTTGCTGGCGCCATGGAGTGGGTCAAACTCGGATCCTTCCCCGAGATGACGGTCGAGCAGGCCCGCACCAATGCACAGAAGGTGCTCAGCGAATTCGCCACCGGGGCCAATCCAGCAGCCGTCCGTCGAGCGATCCGAGAGGAGCCCACTTTCCTCGACGTGTTCCAGCAGTACCTGTCTGAAAAGAAAAAGCGCGACGGCTCCCCGCTTAGTGAACGCACCAAACGCGACTATACGGATGTGGTGAACATGTATCTGGCGCCAATCCATAGCAGCAAGCTGTCGCAGATAACACGGTCCGAAATAAAGACGATTCACTCTAGGACGACGAAGAAAAGCCCCGCTCAAGCTGATCGCGCGATCATCGTCGTCTCGTCGGTCTACAACTTTGCTGCTGACCTCGAAATGTTCACCGGCAGCAATCCTGCAAGCCGCATCCAGAAAAACCCTGCACCCTCTCGGGACCGGTTCGCTCTGGCACCCGAACTCCCCTATCTGATGGAAGCCATCGCGGAATCGGATCTCTGTGACTTCTTCTTATTGTCATTGCTGACTGGGGCGCGCCGCTCGAACGTGCAAGAAATGGCATGGCGCGACCTCGATATGGATGCGGCCGTCTGGCGCCTTGGCATGACGAAAAACGGTACTCCCCAGAATGTCACCCTTTCACCAGAAGCCGTAACCACACTCAGAAACCGGCAGCGCCAAACGAAAGGATCCAGCTTTGTGTTCCCAGGCTCCGGTAAGACGGGTCACCTGGTAGAGCCCAAGAAGGCATGGGCGACGGTACTGCGACGCGCCAGCATGCGCCGTCTACTGGACCTCCTGGAGCAGAATGAGAAACTGAGCTCCGATGAACGCCAATTCGCCGATGCGCTGCTTCTGAGCGCATCCGCAAAAGCAGATAAGCAATATCGGGCTCTGGCGAATGAACTGGGTATTGATCCTGCTCTTTACGACATGGCAGATCTACGCATTCACGATCTGCGTCGCACCCTCGGGAGCTGGCAAGCCAAAACGGGGGCATCACTCGCGATCATCGGCAAGAGCCTTAACCACAAGACGCACCAGGCAACACAGATTTATGCACGGCTAGATTTAGACCCTGTACGTCAGTCGGTCAATACAGCAACGCAGGCGATGCTTGAAGCGGCAGGCAGGAAAAGACCCGCCGATGTGGTGAGCCTTCCTCGAAAAACCAGCACAATCTGACAAGGCAAGCATTCTGTGAACCAAGATATTGTTGAGCCTCAACACAGACTCAAGCGTCAAGTAGCTTGCGTGGGACTCTTGCAGGGTGAGTTCCTAAACTTCGTATGGGCGGAAGCTCCCGCGACATATGATGAACTCAACGCGCGATTTGTACGGCTGCTTTCTGAACTGGACAGCGCCGGTGGGCTGCCCCCAATTCTCGTCATGCAGCTTTTCGACGCTCTTGAGCAAAAGGCATTCGCTGAAATACGTAAACCAACGGCTCTGGCCGAGACAACACGTCCCGACGACCTCGCTGCAAAACTTCCCAAGCGTTATATAAAAGTCGCCAAGGCTGTTCGAAAACACGCTTACAAAGAAATGCAATCCAACCAAGCGAAGAGCGCAAGCAGAAGACCTCGGCCCGCAGGAAAACATCCTGATCGAGACAGGGTGATCAACCTATTGCGAGAGAGGCTCGCAAACGGGCAATTTGTGCCAGGTCGAAAACTGGAGATCGCCAAATTCGTGAGAGAAATCTACGACAGCTACCCTCGCCTAGGCCGCCACGAGACGATCAGAAACTGGGTAAAGAATCATTTGAAAACACACACCTAACGCCCTGCCCGTGAGGAAATACAGCTTCATTTTCCCGACTATAGCCCTGACCGGTCATGACACGCAGGGCTTCACGTAGCCCTGCCTAGCTTAATTTCGTACAGGGCTCCATCATGAAACACCCAAACACTGATCAGATCGAGACGATCAAGGCCGAGATTGCGGCGCAGCTTGGTCATGACCCCAAAAATCCGCCTGTTCATGTAGACGACAAGCAAGCAGCCCAAGTCTTGGGGGCTAAGACAAGCACCCTCTCTGTCTGGCGTTCAACCGGGCGTTACAACCTTCCCTTCCTCAAAGTTGGCCGTTTGGTGCGCTATCGGGTGAGCGATCTGGCCATCTTCCTGGCTCGCCGCACTGCTGACCATACGGGACAACCGCTCTAGCTAGTCCTTGCACAACCGACCTGACTATCTCGTATGGATGCGCACCTATCCAAAGGTGCGCTGATCACAGCGCTAAATCCGGTGCATATAGTAACGATATGGGAACAATGCTTATTCGCCTGCTCGAACGCGGACACGAGGTCTGCATCGAATCAAGCCGGCTAATCATCCGATCAGCAAATAATCAGCCAGTACCCGAGTCATTTTTAGAAAAGCACTCAGGGATGTTCCAGGAAATTCTCGACCGTATAAAACCCAAAGTATATGAGTATTATGAATACTCAGTCGCTGCCTACGATGGGCGCTACCCAGGCATCACACTCCAATTTCGCCCCATTTTTGAAGGAGAATACAGCTTCGCAATTTTCAATGTGGAACTAACTCGCGAACGAGACACGAAGGCTGGCCGCCGAGGCGGGAAACTACCGCCAGGCCAATTTCGAATAAAAAGTGAGCGCTGTGGCTTCTATCAATTCTGGCTGCACTCGGGAGCAGTGTTTCCGCGACGCCTATCCGCGTTTCACGACTATATGGGGCGACTCAAAGGAATCCTATTCACTGCCGAATGCTCACGCAAAGAGCCGAAGCGCCTGGATGCGAAAACCATACGCCCCTTGTCCATTTCGGCGGAGACTGTACGAGAAGCATTTTTGCCGGACATGGTTCAGACAAACGCCGGACAAACTCCAGACAAACGCCGGACAATTTTGCCGGACAAGGTCTCTACTCAGAGCCACGTAAACCGTGGCCTCCAGCCGAAATCAACTACGGGTACGTCGAAATACGGTAAAGCAGTAAACAGGGAGGCCGGTATAGGCACTCCACTGAGTCCCTCGATCCAGCGCATAAAAGACCAGAGCAACGATGAATGGACAGCACGCTTTTGCAGCCCTGCGGACCATCATCAGGGCATGGTTAGCTGATAAGACATAGCTGCGAAGATTCTCAAGAGCGCCAAGGCTGGCTGGCGCTCCAAACCTATTGCAGCAACCTTATGCTTCCCTCAACCAACTTGGATCCGACCTACGGACTCGATGCAATTTAATTGCAGTCCCACATGAGCGTTTCTATAGCCAGCAACTGAGTTGAAGTGATGCAGCCACCAGCGTCATGGATGCGCTGAAGCCATTCGGTACCAGTCAAGTTCTCGCCGCGCCTGACGAGCCCCCCAAATTGAATTACGGCCTGCTGGAGTGAATCCAGCATCTCGGGATAGTACGGGCCTCCATCAAATCTCACACTCAGCCACCCAAGCCATGAGCGCTTAATCCCAAGTTCGCTGTATGCACGGGTATTCATGACAGTCACCCCGCCACCGCGATCAAGCAGGACGCTCTCTGCGCTCCTTCCATGGATGCTCTCTCTGATCGTTTATCAGCCGCCTAGGCGAGCCCAGATGTAGCCACGACACATCACAAATGGGTCGTAAATACCGTGGTCATATAGGCATCATAACGGGACGATTCTTTCCATGGCAAGAATCTCCGCAACCCTCGACAACGACGGCAGTCTGAAAAAGCTCGGTGCAGCAATTCGGGCCCGTCGCCTGGCGCTCGCGCTATCTCAGGAAGCACTAGCCGATGCGGCAGGCGTGGACCGTTCCCATATGGGGAAGATCGAGAGGGGGAAAGGAATGTCACCTTCCTGAATATCTTGCGCATCGCCGTTGCAGTCGAATGCAAACCGTCCGAGCTGTTGGTCGATGCAAGCCTCTAGCGTCACCTGGTAGCTGCCAAGTTCACCGGTGGCCGGTGAATCATCCTGCGGCTGATAACAAACCAGTTGCCTGCCCTACCAACGCCCGAGCCAGGTAACGATCCAACACTTCTAGCGGCTTCCATTCGGGCTGAACCAAACACCCGCATCAGACACGACGCACATCGCGCATTGCTCATCTATGAGGTCGATTAAATGGAAAGAATCACCTGGTTTGCAGCAGATAATCCCGAGAAGAAACGCGTCCCTGAATGGCGCCGCTCGTGCGGTTTCAGCTACAAGGGGACGATTTTCGTGCCCGCCGCCATGGCTGGAGACGAGACAGAATTCAATGTGATGCTATGCGCTCAGGGTGGCCGGCAACCTCTTGCGATACACCTTGATCATTACTTCGTCTGCAGCACCTGGCTCAAGCAGGAATTTCCCAAGCACCTCGAACTGATAGAGATCATCGAGAACCGTGTCCATCAAGCCATTGCGGAAATGGCCCAACAGAAAGCGAAATTTGAAGCGCTCTAAATTCGCCCGCCGCAAGCATGAACCCGCGCTTCAGAGATTGCTAGAAAACGCGCGAGATCATCGGGACAAAGGCCGTCGCCCCAGATCAAATCTAGTACCCTACGTCATGACAGGCATCGGGCTTGAACCCGACCTAGGGAAACGTCCCGATGTGCTGGAAACCCAGTCGCCCTCATAGCCCGACACTGCCTTCATTCGGCAAAGCAATGTCGGCATACGCCGAGTGATACCCCGGACGCTTCAGAACCGTCAGCAGCACGTCATAGAGCTGCTGACCAACCCTACTGCGGCGTTGGCACTCGGCGACATAGACCGTCATACCCACCGCCCTGCGGTACGCCGCATGTGCCGGTGCTGACTGGCATAGGCATATACCGACTACCCACCCTTCCCGTACGGCTACCAGATAGGGGAAGGCTTGCAGCGTCGTGGCGACCCGCTCACGCATTTGCTCCACACTTCGATTGGCCGGATGGAGCGCGATGAGCAGTTGGATGACCTGGATCGCTTCTGTATTCTGCTCTAGCGACACGAATCTCCATTCCGCTAGACATGGGCGGCACCACCCTGCTCAGATATTCCATTGCCTCATTTAAACTTTTGCGCGCGGTACGGGTGACGCCGATCAGCGTCGCCAAAGCCTGGCCGGTCCCGTCGCCTTGCTGACCTACCAGAGGCGCAGTTCGCGCATAGAGCGCGTCCCGTCAACCTCAACCCTGCGGTTCTCATCCAGCACACCCAACGCCCACAAGTGATCTAAGCCGGCCGTCGCGGAGCCGACGTGGTGCAGGAATTCCAATATTCGTCACTCACTATTACACCGCAGATAGAGCAGCCGGTCAGGCTGAGTGCTCGGAACATCTCGGCTAGCAGTTGCTGTTCGGCTTCGGCGCTGAGCCGGTTCACGGTGAAGTCAATGAAGATCCGGCTGGCCCATCCTGTCGCGACGACAGGAGAACGCTCAATCCCGAAGTGCAGCTTTCCTCCAGGGCGAGGTCGCTATCGATGTCGCGCGGCACCGCGCCTTGGAGCGTCTTGCCCCCAGCTAGGCGGGACAGTTCGGGCACCGTCAAGAGTCGAACGGGACGCGAATTGGCGACCAGCGTTCTGCTTTTGCGAAGGGAGCGCGGTCGTGGTGTGCAATGAGCAGCTCCCCACGGAACGCATAGTCGAACATGACCGCTGCCGACCCAAAGCTGCCGGTCGGATCAGTAAACGTGATTAAATGGTAAGTGTCTCACCCACCATAAAACGCGCGCTCAACGTCCAAGGCTCGCCAAGAATGGCTCTGCCCATCGCGGTCAACCCAGTGCGCCGCTGTTCCCAGCTCGTTCAGAGCTTTAGCTTTTGCTAGCAGTAAGGCGCAATATTTTTCGTAATGCTGAAAGTTTTGCAACACAGTGCTTACATATTTTCCGCTCAATTTAAAACCAAATTCTGGATTTTTCTCAGCGATCACGGAGTCAATAACTCCGCATGTGCTGGGAGATACGAATGCCAGGATTTTGGATGCGAACGCGAATTTCAGCTGTGGTAAGGCGCATAACACACGTATCGCCTCTCCATATCGAGCGGAATCAACGAGTGTGATTGCTTCGCGTATCAATCGAGCGGCTTGACCGGGTGGTAGGTCAACAAGGCCGCGTCGTCTGCTCTTCACGCCCTTGCGGATGATGTTCGAACCGTAGATTGCTGCCTGGACTTTGGATAAAGCACGATTACGGTTCGTTGTACCCTTGGAGGTTGAGTAATGCCCCCAGTACAGCACGCTGAGATAGCCGAGCACGGATTGCTCGTCCCGCGTGGAACGCAACAATTGGTGATGATATGCGTCCAGCTCTGACGAGGTATCGAACTCTATATGGTTGTGCTGGCCGAGGGTACCGGTTAGCGCAACAAAAGGGTAGGAATATGCTTCACGGTGTTCTTTGAACTTCATCAGAGCCCCCTCGAAATAGAGGAGGCACTATGCCATATAGGGCTCTGGTGCGATATCGGCAGGCGCACCCTAGTTATGCGACTGCCTTCGCTCAGATCCTCAGCAAGCCGGTCAACGAAGGTTTATAGAGTGGCTGCTTTTGGGTCGTTAGCGGTCGCTTGGCGTTGCCCGCTTCTGGCCAATTTCGTGAAGGGCTGCTTCCGACCCAAACCGCTTTTCTCGGAGGAGAACTACCGGCCACAAGCCGCTGCTCTCGACGGAGGGTAGCTAAACGACCTGATTCTGATAGGTACTTTATACTCTCGGGGTCAGAACGGGAGGACAGCATGGACGACTTGCGGCAGAAAATAGAGGCGGGTGAGCCACTTATGCAGCAGGCTGCTGAGGCGTTGCGACGGTACCACGTAGCCAAGGCTGCGGAGAGCCCGCCCGATGAGATTGAACGCCTGAAAATGCTGGCGGAATCGCTGTTCCAGGCCGCCTCGGAGTACCAGCTTAACGCACTTTCAGGGCCATTAAGGCCGCTTCAATAAGCTTATGTTCCTCAGGCGGAAATCTCCTACAGTCGTCTGGCACTCTCAGTATGCAGAAACGCTCTGTGTTAACGAATGCACGTTCAGCAAATTGCTGAGCACGGGGTAGGTGAGGGTTTTGCATAGGCGCAAGAACTCCCGCATAGCGGCCTGACCAGCGTAATCTTTTAAACCTACCTCACTGCACCAAGCAGCCAGCACCCGCGCAATAGTGTACTGTATGAATGTGGCAATGGGATGGCGTAGCCATTTAACACACGTCTGCTCTCGTTGATCACACGAAATTATTTGTTGAACCTTTGCATCCATATGGCTATCCCAGCAACAGAGAGCGTCGAAATTTGCCGGGGAAAAATCTCCCCTATGCTTACTCGACTCCGTCGAGCCATCCATAAGAGTGCGGGCAGCCCAGCCTAACGCCTCTGCATCTAGCCCTTCATACGCGGCAAGAATCCTTTGATCCTAGGCGAGTCAAAGGCCGAAGCCTCATCTAATGCTTCAGTTTGCTGCGATCGCGATGATCGCGCATGAGCAGTCTTATGCCAGGCTCAAAGTGTTTCTACACCCGTGAAATGCGATATCGCGGCTACGACGCGACCTTCAAGCTCAACTGGCCATCCGTGGGCAGTCCCTGGAGAGCCGAACAGCGTGTTGTCATTCAAAGCAAAGATTTTGGATTCATTCTGATTCAGCCTGTGGAAGAAGGTGTCACCCTCAACACGTTGCTAGAGGTATTCGAAGCGCGTGTTATTGCGATCGTGGATGAGCGCCATCTGGGGAGTGTATAGACCGGACACATGGTTAGTCCCCTTTCTCTAGATGCCTTCGAGAGGCTGCTATGGGTCGTGAGCTACCAATCGTGATGAGCTTTTTTCGCCGTTCAGGATGTGTGAGGCGGGGCATATCCAACAAATGACAGGGCACCTCAATGCAAACGGCTGGTCAGCATCGATGAAAAACACTGGCCACCGCCGGCTTCAGCGCGGTGCTTAACCGTAACATCCGGCCAAACATTCACTAGGCCCTCCAGAGGTGCGCATGCTTGCGCGCTTGCGCCGTCTGTCCTTCCTTCTGTCAGGCCCTGGAAACAATGGTGAATGTGCTGACACCAATAGGGAAAATGGTGGGAGAAATTTATGCGTGGGCTGGTGTTGGTGGTGGAGGATGACGACATCCTCCGATGGCTGATGACTGAAGTGTTAACGCACTTGGGGCATGGCGTCGTCGAGTGCGCAAGCGCCGATGACGCAATGCACAAACTGCAAGAGGCCCCACCGTTGGCGTTGGTGATTACCGATGTGCGCATGCCCGGTAACTATGACGGGCTGGATCTGGCCAAAGCGGTCTGGGCGTTGCGCCCAGAGCTTCCGGTCATTATCGTTTCAGGCAATACAGTGCTCGAGCCTGGTTTTCTTCCGGCCAATGCACGGTTCATTACCAAACCGTGCACCCTGGATGCATTGAGCGACGCCATCAATGCACTCCTAGGCTAATGAAGCACAGAGCTCGAGGTGGAACCCTTACAACTTGAATCGCACGCGGATGGTACTTTTTTCAGACTGCCTGTCGATCGAAATAGCCGCAGCCCCATATCCGCAGTAATTCTTGACCAGGCGCATACCCAAGCCGGTACCGGTCGGCTTAGGATAGGTGTCCGGGAAACCATCCCCTTCATCTGAAACGCTGATCAGCGCATGATCGCCGGCATCCTTCACCTCGACTTCAATGGTCCCTTTCCCGTACTTCAGTGCGTTGGTGATCAACTCCGACACCACCAGGCCTAACGGCGCCATTCGTTCCGGAGGAAGCACTAATGGGTCGGCATCCAGCTCGATTTTTCGGTCAGCCAGTGCTCGGCCCAAGTCGCCCAGCAACGCCTTGAGGTAGTCAGATGCCAAAATGGCGTGCTCATGCGAGGCGTTGTATAGGCGCTCATGCACGGTGGCGATGGTGACGACCCGGCCAGCCGCTGTTTGAAGCTGAATCCTGACAGCCTCATCGGGAGTCAGGTTGGCTTGTAGGAGCAGCAAGGTATTGACCAGATGGAGGCTGTTCTTGACCCGGTGATGGACCTCCTCGACGTCCATGTTACTTCTGCTGAGTTGGGTATTTTGCGCTTCGATCAGCGATAGCAACTGGACTTCGTGATGCCGACGCTCAGTGATATCCCGGGAGACCGCAATCACTTTTTCTACAACGCCTTCAGGACCCATGATAGGAGCGACAGTCACATCCCACCATTTGGGCTCAGCGAGTGCTGTAGGACAGAGGGCCTCGAAACGTGTGGACTCGCCACGCACGACCTTTTCCAATGCATCAAGTACTAGTGATTTGGACTCTTGAGGCCACAGATGCCACCAGGATTTGCCTTTGACCTGAGCCAGGTCGCCGATCTGCATCAAACACAGGCCGGCGTCGTTCATGAATTCGATTTCCCCCTCGGTTGAAAGAACCTTTACACAGTCGGGACTGGCGTTGAGCATGCTTTCCGAATAAGGGTTTGGAGCGGGAACGTCAGCGTCGGAGGCCAGTCTTTCCAAGGTCATCGAGATAACATTGGATATGCCTTCCAGAAAGACCAGGTCGCTTTCGATGAAGTCATCACCGTCACTACTGTCAGCTTCCAATACCCCAAAAGGAACCGAGATGCCCCGGATAGGCACGTTGATCGCGCGCTCTATGCCGTATCTCTTCAGCAGCTCTGGAGTCCGAAAACGCTCTTCCTGCCCGAGATGGTTAGAAAGCACTGGACGGTAGGTCGATATCGCATAGCCGGCCGGGCTTGCGACATCGCCACCTACAACCGCGCTACCGATGTCCTCCTCATCCCAGCCAACCCCGTAAGCAAGGAGGAAATCATTGGTGTCCTCAATCGGAGTGAGGACCTTGGCAAAGCGCGTTTGCATCCCCTCTGCCACCACCGTACATGCCTGATTAATCAACGGATCAAGGCTGTTCGATTTCAGCGAGTGAACACCAAACTCGACAACCAATTCATGCTGCCTCTTGAGTCGGGCATGAGTCTTTCGTAGCGCAGCCCGGATCGTCTCATCAGGAGTCGAGTGTTCCATAAACGCTGTTCCACAACGGCAATGGGGGTTGCTATCGTCGCACCGGCGCACTACAGAAACAATCGCATCGATGATGGAGCTTCAGCGGCACCTGGGCAGTTCTCCAGCATAATTCAGCCGCAGAGCGAATGTCCTGGTCCTGGACCGCGCGATGGCTGAAAATTGCGGTCAACCGGATCTGCGAGAGTCAAGCGCTCCCGACGGTGACGAGGAGCGCGGAAAAATCGATGAACAACGCTAGCGTGGAGCGTTTGATTGATTAGGGAGGCAGAATGAATTTATCTGGAGCAAACGATGTCGTAATGACATCACGCACCAAGCCGCCTTGAAGACGGCGACAGGATGTCAACTCCGATCTGGTGCATGTTACGCGAGCCAGATGATGAAACACACGATTTCCCCTCCACCGCTTCCCCCCGTGATGCTTGTAGAAGACGAACCTGCATTAAGAGCAATCCTTACCTTTATGCTCGAGGATCTCGGAGCTGTGGTGACCAGCTTTGCAACCGCGGCTGAAGGACTCGCCGTTCTAAGTACTCAGGAATGGGCGTTGGTCGTGACGGACGTTAGAACACCAGGGCCTGTTAATGGGCTTGCTCTTGCAACCACAGTCCGGGCAAGCCTTCCTGCGGCTGGGGTCATAGTAATGAGCGGGTTCTATGAAGAGATGGGAAGACCACTGCCGATGGGAGTGTCTTTCCTGCCCAAACCGTGGCCTTCAGAGTCGTTTGACCAGATGGTAATGCCCGTGCTCGTACAGTTCAGCAAGCGGATTTACCCAGAGTAGGTGGTTACCGGCTCAGGGCTTGGCCGATGGCGTCAATGAGTTGTTCAAGAGCCCAAGGTTTGAAAAGGAAGATGGTCCGAGGATCGAGCCCATCTGTGTCCAGGTTGAAGCCGGACGTGAAGATACAGGGCAAATCGGGCCACTTCTGCTGGATCATGGAGAGGAACTCCATACCTTTGATGCTACCAGGCAGCCCGTGGTCGGCGATGGCCAGAGAGAAGCTACCGTGCTGTTCCAATAACTCGATGAGCGCGTCATCGGCGTTATCGAAAGTTGCGCAGTCAGCTCCCAACTCCCGAATGATATCGGACATCAATGTCCTCAACGTCTGATCATCTTCTAGAACAAGAACCTTCATTCCGATCAAAGACAGTCCTTTTGTCCCGAATTCCATAAGGCCTCTCGCCTGCAAAAAGGAGATTTTTTCATGATTCTGAATGGTAATTGACGGTAGCGAATAGCCACCGCGCTGTCTGTTCGCGCGCCGTCATATTTCTAAGCAAAACACCAAAGATAGATGATGGGGAAGAAGGGTGTCTTCGGTGCGGGGATACTAGTCTCCAGGTCCAGAGATATTCTGAGCGAAGCGGCATGAAATTCTACTCGGCACTATGGGTACGCTGAAGGTAGGGTCGGAACTCTCGCAGAAAAATTTCGAGGGTTTTAGGCCCGATCCCGTCCAGGCTGAGAAGCCAAGTTTCAAATCGACCGGTGTCGGATGCTGTGACGACAGTTGCAAGCTTGGCTTGGAGCTCTGCCTCAAGGCGTAGCCCTAAAGCGTGCAGCCGGCGGGCTGTTGATTCGTCATAACGTGCATAGCCCGCCTGGCCCAGCAACTTTACGAGGATCTGGTGCGAGCAACCGGCCAGCTTGCTCGGTGTATCCAAACCATGTCTGTTGACCAGGTGCGATAGGCCTCCACTGCAGTGCTGGACCGAATCCTCTTTCCAATCAGAAAGCTGGCCAGCAGCCACTTGTACACACCGACTTCATAAGCCTCTGAAATGTCGATGCCCAAAGTGGCAGCGGTAACCGTGATCACCCCTTGGTGCGCTTCGGGTCTGCGGCACGTGGATACGTCCGTTCTTCCTCGATTGTTCCGTCGGCCTTGTGGATCTTCACCGAGGCGGTTTTCCCGTCGAAGAACTCGGAAAGATGTCCGACCAATTCAGCCTTCGTAGCAGCGCGCTTGGAAGCACGTTCAGCACCGGATTTCTTCAGTTCCCAACCATCGGCGGTCGGGCTCACGTGATAATTTTCCACGCCTTATCCTCCTATTGGATTGATTCGCCATCGTCCTGGATGTCTTCCTCAGCTTCAGCTGCATCCGTGGCGTCGGCATCGTTCAACGGCGGGGACGTCGGCTTCTCCGGATCATTGATGAAAGGGACGTTGCTCAGCCCTTGCTCTTCAGAACGTTCTGTTTTTGGCTGCATGGTGCACCTCCTTTACCATGGTTGGAGCGCTTCGCCGCGTCTACGTTCAGTTCGATCAGCACTGCACCTTTTCCGATCCCATGCTGCTTGTTAGAGGTTATCAATCGGCTGGCCCCCAAAGCAGGGTTACCCAGTGATTCAGCGGCCGTGTCGCCCCGCCGGGGCGCTTGTCGAAGCCCTCCTCAGAGAGCGGCTGACTGAGCTCATCGTAAACCCGATGAAGAGTTGGGTTTTCCCGTCCGTCCCAAGCGTACCTGTACATCGATCAAACGCCCGCTATCCAATTTCTCACTGTGAGTTCGGTGATGAAGATTAGGATCCGCCCACTTTAGAGGCGTATGCGATGGGTCAGGCTATAGTAGTGCCGCGCTGGGCTGCACTACCCGAATTGCCCCTAATTTCCAGGACGCCTTCACTCCTTTTGGCCGATTGCTGCCCCGAACAAGGGACCGCTATGGGTCGTTTGCTGCCGTGGTGAAGGGCCGCTACCGACCCAAAGCTGCTGTTGGCTAAAGGCTGCTTACGACCCATAGCGGACATTCCGAGCATAGCGCTTAGATCGAGCGTTGGTTCACACGAGCAGATAGCTGCTCGGCGTTTTCCTTGCGCTCCGAATAGCGATCCACGAGGAATTCCTGGCAGTCACGCAGCAGGACGGTGAACTTCACCAGTTCCTCCATGACATCCACTACGCGGTCGTAGTACGGCGATGGCTTCATGCGTCCGGCGTCGTCGAACTCCAGGTAAGCCTTGGGTACCGAGGACTGGTTCGGGATGGTGAACATCCGCATCCAGCGGCCAAGCACACGCAACTGGTTGACCACGTTGAACGACTGCGAGCCGCCACATACCTGCATGACCGCCAGCGTCTTGCCTTGTGTAGGACGAAGCGCACCCAGCGCCAAAGGTACCCAGTCTATCTGCGCCTTGAAAACCGCAGACATCGCGCCATGGCGCTCTGGCGAGCACCAGACCTGGCCTTCCGACCACTGCACCAGATCACGCAGTTCCTGCACCTTCGGGTGCTCGACCGGTACATCGTCAGGCAGTGGCAGGCCTGATGGATTGAACACCCGCGTCTCGGCACCGAAGTGCTCCAGCAGGCGTGCGGCTTCTTCCACCAGCAAGCGACTGAAGGAGCGCTCGCGGGTCGATCCATACAGCAGCAGGATGCGCGGCTTGTGCTCGCTGAAACGGGTTGCCGCTGGCGGCACATCGAACAGCGCGAGGTCGAGATTAGGCAATTGCTCGGACATGTTTCCTCCTGCTCAAAGCGTACCGATGCGATCCAGCTCATGTTTGAGCTGATCACGGTCGAGGTGATCGAAAGGCAGTGCGAAGAAGGCCTGGCAGCGAGCCTCAATACGGGCCAACGTGGCGCGGAATGCTGCGTCGATCGACGCCTCGTCAGCCACGACATCGGACGGATCCTCCAGCCCCCAGTGCGACTTCAGTGCAGGGCCGAAATACACCGGGCAAGCTTCACCGGCAGCCTTGTCACACACGGTGATGACGATATCAGGAGGGCAGTCCTCGAACGCGTCATTGCCCTTGCTGCTCAGCCCATCGGTCGAGATGCCGGCATGCTGCAAGGTGGTCAGGCTGCGAGGCAACACTTGGCCCTTCGGAAAACTGCCGGAACTGACGGCTTCAAATCCGTGAGGCGCCAAGTGATTGAACATGGCCTCGGAAAGGATGCTGCGGCAGCTGTTGGCCGTGCACATGAACAGGACTCGCATGGGGGCTCCTCCGCTTCGTGGCGGATGTCAGAGGCTCAGGCGCAATGCCAGGGCCGAAAGGGTGATCAACAGAACCGGCAACGTCAGAAGGATGCCGACCTTGAAGTAGTAACCCCAGGTGATGCGCATGCCCTTGCGCTCTAGGACGTGCAGCCAAAGCAGCGTAGCGAGGCTGCCGATGGGGGTGATTTTCGGGCCGAGGTCGCAGCCGATGACGTTGGCGTAGATCATCGCCTCACGTACCAGCCCTTGCGCCTCGCTGGCCTGGATCGACAAAGCACCGACCAGCACGCTAGGCATGTTGTTCATGACCGAGGACAGCAATGCAGCAATCAACCCGGTGCCAATGGCGGCACTCCACAGCCCTTGCTGCGCAAGGCGATCCAGCAGGTGGGTGAGCATGTCGGTGAAGCCGGCATTCTTTAGCCCGTAGACCACCAGGTACATGCAGAGAGAGAAGATCACCACCTGCCAGGGCGCTTCGCGCAGTACCCGACGGGTCGAAATGCGATGCCCGTGAGCGGCGACGGCAAAGAGGATCGCCGCACAGGCTGCGGCTACCGCACTGATCGGGATACCCAGTGGTTCCAGGGCGAACAAGCCGATCAACAACACCAGCAGCACCCAGCCACCGACGTTGAAGGTCGCGCGGTCATGAATCGCCTCGCTTGGCGTCTTCAAGGCCGCGACCGTGTACTGTCTCGGGATATCACGGCGGAAGAACAGGAACAGCACCAGCAGGGTTGCGGCCACGCTGGCGAAATTCACCGGCACCATCACCGAGGCATATTCGCTGAAGCCAAGCCTGAAGTAGTCGGCTGAGACGATATTCACCAGGTTGGAGACTACCAGCGGCAGGCTCGCTGTGTCGGCGATGAAGCCGGCAGCCATGACGAAGGCCAGCGTCGCGGCGGGAGAAAAACGCAGCGCGAGCAGCATCGACATGACGATAGGTGTGAGGATCAGAGCCGCACCGTCATTGGCGAACAGCGCTGATACAGCAGCACCGAGCAGCACGCAGAAGGCGAACAGCCGGTAGCCGCTGCCGTTTGCCCAGCGCGCCACGTGGAGCGCGGCCCACTCAAAGAAACCGGCCTCGTCCAGCAGCAGGCTGATGATAATGACGGCGATGAAAGTGGCGGTGGCGTTCCAGACAATGGCCCACACAGTCGGGATGTCGTGCAGCGAAACGGCACCCGCCGCCAGGGCGATGAGGGCACCGAGCGCAGCACTCCAGCCAACGCCGAGCCCCTTCGGTTGCCAGATGACCAGGATGAGGGTGAAGACAAAGACGGCAATGGCGATCAGCATGAGGATCTCGCTCGGTGATGATCAGCAGCAGGCAGCGTCACGAACGGGGCGGCCGTCCATGTTCTTGAGCCGAAGAGAGTTGTCTGCCAACCACTGTGAGTTAGCCTTCAAGGTCACCTGCAACATTTCATGCACCCAAGCGGGCAGGTCCGGATTCAGGCGGTAATACACCCATTGCCCCTGGCGACGATCCAACAGCATGCCATTGCTGCGCAACTGCGCGAGGTGGCGGCTTATCTTGGGCTGGCTGTCGTTCAGCGCGCACATCAGTTCGCAGACACATAGCTCACCGAGGCTAGCGATCAGCAGGGTGGCGCGAGTACGGGTCTCATCGGATAGGCTCTTGAACACATCGGGCGGGGTAATCATGGCTGCACCAATACATATGGAAAGTCGAATATACGAATTTCCATATATCATGCAAGCACATTTGGCCTGAACGTCTGCTATGGGTCGAAAGCAGCCTTTGGCATCAACACTTACTGAAGGGGTCTAATTGGCCCTCCAAGCGCCCGAAGTTGATATTCCGAGACGGCTTGGAACAACGAGTCTGCTAGCATTTTAAGGCGCTCGATTTCATCGGGCGGGCTCTCTGCGGCTTTGGCTTCGTGGTACCGTCGCAGTGCCTCAATGGCTTGCTGCATCAGCGGCTCACTCGCCTCTATCTTGTCTCTTAAGTCGTCCATGCTGCCCTCCCTTTGTGACCTACGCAGTATAGGACGCCTAGCAGTTCAGGCCGTTAGCTGCTCGCCGCCAAGGGCAGCACTGGGTCATTAGCGACCGCTGCTCTGGCTAACCATCCTTATCCTCCCACACGTGGAGGATTTGCCATGAACATCATCTCAACCTGCGGTCGTCAGCCCTGGAACAAAGGAAAATTGGTCGGGCAGAAAGCTCCGCTCCGACTGAGAGATATCTGGGCTATACGAGTAAGGCTTCAAGTTGGAGGGAGAACCCGTGACCTAGCTCTCTTCGATCTGGCCATAGACAGCAAGCTCAGAGCCTGCGACTTAACCAAGCTCCGTGTACGCGACGTTGCTCATGGCGAACAGGTGTCCTCACGAGCGATGGTGATGCAGCAGAAAACGCACCGGCCAGTCCAGTTCGAGATTACTGAACAAACACGGTCCGCTATCGCGGCTTGGATACATCAGGCCCAGCTACGCAGCGAGGACTGCCTTTTCCCTAGCCGACTGCATACATCAGACCATCTATCCACTCGGCAGTACGCTCGCATCGTCAAAGGCTGGGTGAAGGCCGTTGGCCTTGAACCAGCCGTGTATGGCACTCATACGATGAGACGTACGAAGGCATCACTGATCTATCGCAGGACGAAGAACCTGCGGGCCGTTCAACTGCTGCTCGGCCATACGAAGCTGGAGAGCACCGTTCGATATTTGGGGATTGAGGTCGATGACGCTCTGGAGATGGCAGAACAGACCGAGGTTTGATCATGCATAGCGGCGGTCTAGGTCAGACCGTCGCTAATCGACCCTTTGCAGCCGTTCGAGGTGTGCGAAACGAGGGGCGATTCATTCCGCTTCAAGAATCACATATTTACCAACCAAAGCCAGATCACATAAATAACCTATATGGATACACGTTACCCGGCAGATCCGGGACATTTGCAATTGTTCTTGCAAGTCTCTGAGAATAACGAATGCTGACCGGAACAGGATCATAAAGAGCATCGTTATTCCAATCCATCTTTGTCAAAGCCAAGGCCTCGTGGGCAATAATTTCAAGGGGACCTTTTCCAGCATGTCTAGTTAGCTGAATCGGCTTAGGGATACTTTTTTTGCCTTGGTAGTAATCCCCATTTGTAGAGACTTCCGGAGCATTGCCTGCAACCCAGACAAGCGCCGAGTTTCCTGACCGAATAACCATAGTCCCACGGGGAACTGGGTAATTAGCAGGCTTGCTCAGGACATCAGCCCGATCAGAAGATATCAGCCATACGCCTCTCCAGCACGACGCTGTACCTACCTCAATACACTCAATTTCTGGTACCCCAGCCAACGCATCAAATGCACCGTCGATTTCCTCTGATCTGAACGCCGTAGTCTTGTGTATGACCAGTCGCTTCGGCAGATTACCGCCGTTTCGCCCTTGGTATAGACGCAAGCTACGAGCAAGCACGGAACGCATGTCATCACGGCTTAGAAACGGATTCCGACGCGCCTCGCCAATATCCTCTACAGGGTCCCGTGCTTCGAAAGCCACAAATTGCATCCCGCCACCGTCCATGTCGAAGACTTGGGAACAGCAGGTGACATAGTGGGCTTCACGCTGATCACCGCGCAGCGCGTAAGCAAGGCCGATATATGCAGTATCAGCAGGTATTCCCTTCAACGGGGCCAGCTTCCAAGGCGTACCCGATGCCTTCACGTAAAGGGCGATTGCAAGCCGCCAAGCAAGAGATGCCTTGTGCTGGAAGGTGAAAGCACGGTCGTTAATCACCTGGGTGGGAATGTTGTACTTAGCCCCCAATCCTTTTAAAGCATCGTGCGCGTCAAAATTCCTACTACGACTGGCCGGAGCCCAAACATCTGGAAGATGTACCAGTACGACGTCAAAGTCGTTTCTTACCATCTCCAGCCGGCGAAGGGCGGCGTCCATTGCTAAGAAGAGCCTGGCTTGCGGGTCACCCTCTCCCGGCAACTGATCCATGGAGTTCGGCCATTTGATGTGCGCTCCCTTGGGGCAGATTCTAACCCCACCCGAAATAGCGCTTCAAAACCGGGATATGGAGGAACGTACTCAGAGCGATCACTAGGTCGGTAAGAGCCTCGTAGAGACGCCATAAGCTCGCTACGGCGCTTGAACGCGCTTTCTGGGCCTACCGTTGCAATACGTATCCGTGAACTGTATCCAGCAAAAGAGCCCTCAGAAAACGGACCGAAATTGAGAAGTCCTCTAAGCGGGTGCACATCTACTTGATCCAGGTTCGAGGGCGAAAATGACAGCAGCGGTTCCGTAAGAAGCGTGAATGGAGAAAGTTTCGATGCCTGAGCAGAACTACCCATCATTTAGTCCTATCGAAGTACGAGTCATGATGGCCTAGTCGGCTCCAGCCAGTAATTTGGGAGATGGTAAATTCGGCATCAACTCCAGTGCCTTCGCTCAGTCCGAATGCTTGGACCTTCCCATCCTCGCCCGACGCAAGGAGCTTTGCCCAGGCATCGATAATCGCTGCCCAGTGCCGATTGTACTTTTGGGCCCAGCGCTCCCTCCGCCAGTCGCCTGCCGGATCTCCAACACGGTGTTCAGATGACCCACCCATTATGCGGCGCTCATCGTCGGCCTGCTGCCCTCCCGTCTGGGAAGTAAGCTGATCCTTGGGAATATTCACAAAAGTGAATGGCTCAAAGCCACACCACCAGCGCTGTTCAATCAGTTCAAGCTTGAGGAGAACGCCTTCTTGGTATGGAAAGCCCAGCTTTGGCACATATCCCGCCAATGCGCCCCCATAGGCCGTCCGCAATAACGCAAGGTCCTGATCTCGTCGGCGAGTCCTTTCAGGATCCTCGCCCTCCTGACCACGCTTGACGACTAGTGAATGACCAGATCGTCTAAATTGGGGATTCAGCGGCCGATGCCGCGACAGAGCCTGAACCAGAGCGTCGTACAGAAGCCCACGCGCCCAGCTATCTTTCTCTACATCTAGATCAGCAGTTCCCGCTAACTGGGCCCCAAAAGGGGCTAGCGCAGCGATTAGCTCGTTATCCCTTCCAAACGCAACCAGTTCCCGACCACTGAAGGCTACGACTGCACGACACCGATGCTCCTTCAACAACGCTCTCACTTCCGAGATGCTGGCGGGTCTCGCCAAACCGATCCGGCGTGCTGCTGGAGGCAATGACTCGACTAGCAACGCTGAGTACCTCAAGACCGGAAAAGTCCTAACCTCACTAGTTGCCAGGTTCACAGGTACCAGTCGCTGAGCGGTCTGGCCCTGCATAACGTGATCAGTAAGCATCTGAGGCAAATCAATTTGTTTGATCACCTCACCAGCCAATTCGTCAAAGGTCTTGCATTCGACTATTGCAACATCGACCCCAGCAATTACGGCATTCTCCAGAAATCGGGTGACTGAGGGTAAAAGCCGTGAAGCTGAGGATGTCACCCAATAAAGCCCATTGGGGAATGGAGCGGTTTCCCGCAAAACAGAATCCAGAGCTTCCATGATTGAGGCATCACGACCACTGTATCCGACGACAACCATCCCAAAGCGCTTACTCGCTTCGACAAGCACGTGCCTCATATGCTCGTCTTGCTTTTCCAGCTCAGACCCAGTGTTCTTGATAGCAATGGACTGGTAATCACCGTGTAGCTTGGCCACCAGCGGCCAATCAGATTCATTCAGGCATCGCATCGCTCGCTGACTGGAGTCAATAGACGCTACGGTAGGCCTAGCCTGCTCCCGCGCAGGCAAAAGCGCATTGGCTGAAACAGCAGACTCTTCAATCAGCGGGTCGAAGTTTGTGGTGAAAACACAATCCGCTTTACGCGCTGCTAGCAGCCCTCCAAGAACACGATGGCCGAAACATGGGGTGCCTTTGGAGATCGCATCATCTATGTACTGCCTGCGATGCCTGGCTTGTGGGTATACCGCCTCGAACGCTGCTGCATACTCATTCGGATCACCGTCAGGCGGCAGAATCGACGTTCTGCTGAAAAAATCATCAATGCGATCAATCCAAACAGGATCACCAGTGTCGATCTCCCGTTTCGAAAGGTTGTTTTCACGGCAAAAGATCTGGGCTTTGAAATCCCTGATCATTGCGTAACCCGTGGGAATCCCTGAAGCAGCTGATGCGCCTGCCCCTAGAAACCAAGCTACCAGATTGGGCCTCAACGCCAACGCAGTTGCGAAATGACTTGCCGAAATCGTCTGGATTGATTGCGTCACGAAGGTCGCTCGTTGAAAAAACTCATCCGTGTGCAGAGCGTTAATGCCCTATTGCGATTTCAACATATACAGAGCGGTGGAAAACGCTCTTCGCTATAACCGATAGGGGGAGCGTAGAAGGTCTCGTCAGAGTGGGCAAATCTATACCGCAGCCAGCGGGCTAATAGGGAGAGAAAGTCACTTGCAGCCGGAAAGGGGCGCACCCAATCGTCAGCTTGGTAGAGAACGCGAGAAGAAAAAGGGGCAGAAATTGCAATGTTTCCACAGCGATGGAATCCCGTTTCCTGCTAGCCCCATGCTAGCCCGCCGTGAAAACAAAAAAGGCCTGCATCGCTGCAAGCCTCGATTTTACTGGTGCCGGAGACAGGAATCGAACCTGCGACCTTCGCGTTACGAGTGCGCTGCTCTACCGACTGAGCTACACCGGCGGTGGCAGCAACGCTACCACTGCCGCGCGGGTTACGCAATTCACTGTTTCATAACGACTATTGAGCCGTGCTGGTACACCCCTTCGGCGCGAGATCTTCGCTGGCGTCGGTGCTGCAGGCCCAGCCGCTGGCGGAGCGGGTCAGGGTGAGGACCTTGCCTTGCACCGGGGCCGGGGCGTCGAGCAGGGCGCAGGTGATGCTGCCGGTGCCGGCGGAGGCGGTTCCCGCGGCGGTGATGGTGCAGTGGGCGGTGCGCTCCTGGCCGCCGAGCTGGGTCGGGCCGGTGATGTCCTGGGCCTGGCTGAGGCGCACTTCGAAGGCGGTCTTCAGGGCGCTGATCTCGGCAAGGCCGGCCGTGGCCTTGGTTCGCGCCTGGTGGTCGGTGTAGAACGGCAAGGCAATGGTCATCAGCAGGCCAATGATGGCGATCACGATCATCAGCTCGATCAATGTAATACCGCGTTGCATCCTCATGGGCATGCTTCCCCTCTCGAATTCCAGGTCATTTCGGCCGGGCAGGCCGGCAAGCGCGCCAGTAGGCCCGAACCGACATCTTTTGTCACCTCGCTGAACAGGGCCGCCCGGCGTGGCTCGTCTACTCTAGTGCGGGCCGGGTAACGCTGCCGGCTGGAGCTGTAACGGAAATTGTGTTTGGCCAATTGCGACAAGGACGTGGCATCACATGAAAACCAGAACCTATAGCTGGCAGGGCGTCGACCGTAACGGCGCCCGGGTCAGCGGCCGCAGTGACGGGCAGAGCCCGGCGCTGGTCAAGGCCATGTTGCGCAAACGCGGTATCCATACCACCCGCATCCGCCATTCGCGACGCCTCGCGGCCCTGCGCTGGTCGCGGCAACTCGATGCCGCACAACTGACCCAGCTCAGCCGCCATCTCGCCACGCTGTTCCAGGCGGGAATTCCCTTGCTGCATGGCCTGGACATCATCGCCGACGGCAGCCGCCACCCACGCATGATCAAGCTGCTGGCCGAGCTGAAGCGCGACATCAGCGCGGGCAACAGCCTGGCCGAATCGCTGCGCAAGCATCCGCGCTATTTCGATGCCCTGTATTGCAACCTGGTGGCGGTGGGCGAAGCGTCGGGACGCCTGGATGTCCTGCTGGACCAGCTGGCGACCTACCAGGAAAAGCGCGCCGCCCTGCGCTCGCGCATGCGCAAGGCGATGCTCTATCCGCTGCTGGTGTTGATGGTCGGACTGGGCGTTGCCAGCCTGCTGCTGTTGCAGGTGGTGCCGCAATTCGAGGTGCTGTTCGCCGGGATGGGCTCGGAGCTTCCACCCTTTACCCGGATGGTCATCGGCCTCGCCGACTGGCTGTCCGCCCACATCCTGGCCCTGAGCCTGGCGTTGGTGCTGGCAGCCGTCGGTGTGCGCCAGCTCTTTCGTCACCACCAGGCCTTTCACCTGCGGGTGCTGGGCCTGGCTCACCGCCTGCCGCTGGTGGGCAGGCTGTTGCAGCATGCGGCAATGGCGCGTTTCGCCCGCACCCTGCACACCTGCCTTGCCGCAGGCATACCGCTGACCGACGCGCTGGTACCCGTGGCGAAGGCCAGTGGCAATGCACTCTATGAACGGGCGATCCGCCGCCTGCGCCAGGACCTCGGCAATGGCCTGGCGCTCAGCACGGCGATGCGCGCCAGCCCGCTGTTTCCCCATCTTTGCGTGCAGATGTGCAGTATCGGCGAGACATCCGGCACCCTCGACGATATGCTCGATCGCATCGCCAATCACCATGAGCAGTCCATCGATCAACTGATGGAAAACCTCACCAGCCTGCTCGAACCGGTGATCGTGCTGGTCCTCGGTCTTCTGATCGGCAGCCTGGTGATAGCCATGTACCTGCCGATCTTCCAGTTGGGTAGCGTGATCTGACCATGAGCCTGTGGGACCTGTTCGCCAGCCATCCGACCATCTATCTCGGCAGCGCTGTTCTGCTGGGGTTGATCGTTGGCAGCTTCCTCAATGTGCTGGTATATCGCCTGCCCTTGATGATGGAGCGGCGCTGGCAGGACGAAGCCCGAGAAGTCCTGGGGTTGCCGGCGGCCCCGGCCAGGCAGCGCCTCGATCTGTTTCTCCCGCCTTCCCATTGTCCGCATTGCCAGCATCGGATCCGCCCCTGGGAAAACCTTCCGCTTCTCGGCTATCTGTTGCTGCGCGGGCGCTGCTCTGCCTGCAACAGCCGCATCAGTTGCCGTTACCCGCTGGTGGAGCTGGCCAGTGCCGTGCTGACCCTGTTCGCTGCCTGGCACTTCGGGGTCAGCGCCCATGCGGCAGCGTTCATGCTGTTGAGCTGGGGCCTGCTGGCCCTGAGCCTGATCGATATCGAGCACCAGTTGCTGCACGACGTGCTGGTGCTGCCACTGCTGTGGCTGGGCTTGATCGTCAATGCGTTCGGTCTGTTCGTGCCGCTGGACCAGGCGCTATGGGGGCGGTTGCCGGGTACCTGGTCCTGTGGTCGGTGTATTGGCTGTTTCGCCTGGTCACCGGCAAGGACGGCTTGGGCTACGGGGACTTCAAGCTGCTGGCGGCCCTCGGGGCCTGGGGCGGCTGGCAGATCCTGCCTTTTACCCTGCTGTTGAGCTCGGTGACAGGGGCGCTGATCGGCCTGATCCTGCTTCGCACCCGGGGCCAGCAGGCCGGCACGCCTATACCCTTCGGTCCCTATCTGGCGCTCGCGGGGTGGATCGCGCTGCTCTGGGGTGGTCAAATACCCGCTTCCTATCTGCATTTCGCTGGATCCTGATGACAACGCCCGCTTTCACCCCCTGGATTCTCGGCCTCACCGGAGGCATCGGCAGCGGCAAGAGTGCGGCCGCGCAACGTTTCGTCGAGCTGGGCGTGCACCTGGTGGACGCCGACCAGGCCGCGCGCTGGGTGGTCGAGCCCGGACGCCCGGCCCTGGCCAGCATCGTCGAACGCTTCGGTCCCGGCATGTTGCTGGAAGATGGCCAGCTCGACCGCGCCGCCCTGCGCCAGGTGATCTTCGCCGACCCGGAGCAGCGTCGCTGGGTCGAGGCCCTGCTGCATCCGCTGATCGGCCAGGAGATTTTCAGCTACCTGGCCAAGGCCGAGTCGCCATATGCGGTATTCGTTTCACCCTTGATGATCGAGTCGGGCCAATACAAGCGCACCGACCGCCTGCTGGTGATCGATGCGCCGCAAGACCTGCAGATCGAACGCACCCTGCTGCGCGACCAGACCAGCCCCGAGCAGGTCCAGGCCATCCTCAAGGCCCAGGCCAATCGCGAGGAACGCCTGCGCCACGCCGACGACATCCTGGTCAATGACCGCGATATCGCCTGGCTGCACGCGGAGGTCGACCGACTGCACACTTTCTACCTGACTTTACGAGGAGGCCGTGAATGAGCCAGCCCATCACCGTTGATTGCCCGACCTGTGGCGCACCCGTCGAATGGAGCAGCGCCAGCACCTACCGGCCATTCTGCTCGGATCGCTGCAAGTTGATCGACCTGGGCGCCTGGGCTGCCGAAGAGCACAAGATTCCGGTGGCACCGGATGCCGAGGATGAGCTGTTTTCCGGCGAACTCATGCCGCGCGACCACCATTAAGGTTCGTCGTCCTTCCACGGGGCCTGCAGATAGCGGGTCCTGTTGAAGGTCTCCAGCCATTCCGGGCGGAACACCACCAGCGCACTGATCACCATGCCGTTGATAAAGGCTTCGGGGAACATGATCAGCCACAGGTAGCCGATAAAGTCCTCCAGCCATACCGGCATCGCGAAACGCCCGTCCAGCCACAGCACACCCAGACTCGCCAGCAGGCACAGCAGTGCCGACAACGCCGCGGCGAAGAATCCCGAACAGAAGATATACACGAACAGGTTGCGCGGCTGCGCCCGCTCGACAAGGATCGCGCAGCATTCGGTGACCAGTACCGGAACCCCGATCAGCAGCACACCGTTGACGCCCATGGCGGCAAGGTCCTGGCGGCCCAGGGCGATAAGCCCAAGTTGGGCGAGGAAAGCGCCGAGCACCGCCAGTGGCCAGTCCAGCAGAAGGGTGACGGCGGTCATGCCGATAAAGTGGTAGGACACACCAGTATCGAAATCGCGGCGTACCAGCCACAGGGCGAACAGCGCGAACACCGTGCCGAACAGCAGATGCTGGCGCCGGCTGTCGGTGAACAGCTCGACCCAGCGCGTGCGCGCCACCGCCCACAGGAGCAAGGGCACGAAGGCCAGCCAGCCCAGGGTCAGGCTCAGGTCCGATAGCAGATGCGCAGAGATCACGGCAGGCAGCCCTTGTTCACGGGGAATCCTCGAAGTCTACACCCGCCCCGCCCTCCTGCCCTGCGCTGGGGCAGGCAAACCCGACCAGAATCAGCCACTTGCTCCGCGCAAGCGGGCAATTGGGCGCTAAGCTTGTTGCCATGGACGACTCAGACTACCTGCGCCTGCTCACCCTCCAGGCCGAACAAGCCAATGCGTTCCTGTCCAATGCCCGCAAATGGGAACGCGAGCGTTGGGTCTGCCAGCGCCTGCTGCAAGGCTTGAACATTCCCTACCGTAGCGAGGACTTCACCCCCGCCGGGCAAGAGCCGCCGGATGTTTTGTTCCGCGATGCCGCGTTCGAGGTGTTTTTCGTCCTGGATGAGGGGCGTCGCTTGAACGACGAATGGCGCGAGGAGTTGCAGCGGCGGCGCAGTGCGTTTTCCCTGGCGCAATTGGTGCGCCGCGAAGCCCGGCCACGACGGATCGGCGCACCGGAGCTGTTGCAGCGCCTGGCGCCGACCTTGCGCAAGAAGGCGCACAACTACCGCGAGCGCGGGCTGGACCTGGGCGAGCTGGATATCATCGCCTTCACCGCCCTGAAGCGGGAAACACTGGACCTGAACAGCCACTTTCCGGCGCCGACCGAGTATTTGCGCCAGGGGTGGCGGTCGTTGTCGCTGGTCGGGCCGACCTTTGCCCGGGTGATCTTCGCCCATCCGGATGCGCCGGATTTCCTGCGCAGCAATCTGGGGCGCAGCATTGTTTTCGATGTGGGTATCAGCCTTTAGGCCCCCATCGCTGCGGTGCGGCGGTCCGACAAGCCCACAGTATCCGCGGCGCCGCTAATCCCTGTGGGAGCTGGCTTGCCAGCGATGAGGCCCTGAAGATCACCGCAAATCCAGCCTCCTGCAAAAGCAGGATTGGCAGAAACCCGACAGCGGTGATACAAAACGCATCATTCCGCTCCCGAGCAGTTGCCGGCAGGTACGCCAGTGGCAAACGGCTACAGTGAACACTGTAGCTTTCCCACAGTCACAAGCGTCTACCTTGCCGAGGCCACCATGACCAGCCGCCTGACCCCTGAAGACCAGCGACGTGTCGATCAATACCTGCAAGCCCCCATCATCAAGTCGAGCGCAAGCCTTTCCGGCCCTGGCTGCTCCTTGTCCTGGTGGTGGGCGTGACCGTGGGTCTGGGCCTGTTGAGTCGCCTCCTGAGTTTGTTGGTGCTATGAGCTGCCTTGCGCTCGCCCGCTCCGTCCGCCCTGCGCGGACGGTCACTCAGGCCACGAATCCGAATTCCGTAAACCTTATGAGATATCTCCATGACTCACCGTATCGTGATTGTCGGCGGCGGCGCCGGCGGCCTGGAACTGGCGACCCGCCTGGGCAAGACCCTGGGTAAAAAGGCAGCGCCGAGATCACCCTGGTCGACGCCAACCTGACCCACATCTGGAAGCCCCTTCTGCACGAAGTGGCCGCCGGCTCGCTGAACTCCTCGGAAGACGAACTGAACTACGTGGCCCAGGCCAAGTGGAATCACTTCCAGTTCCAGCTCGGGCGCATGAGCGGTCTTGATCGCGCCAGCCAGCAGATCCAGCTCGCCGCCACCCTCGACGAAGAGGGTCGCGAGTTGCTGCCTGCACGTACCCTGGGCTACGACACCCTGGTGATCGCCGTTGGCAGCAATACCAACGACTTCGGCACCCTGGGCGCGGCGCAGCATTGCCTGTTCCTCGATACCCGCAAGCAGGCCGAGCGGTTCCACCAGCAGTTGCTCAACCATTACCTGCGCGCCCATGCCGGTGACCAGGCCAAGGAAAAGATCAGCGTCGCCATCGTCGGCGCCGGTGCCACCGGTGTCGAACTGGCCGCCGAACTGCACCACGCTGCCCATGAACTGGCGGCCTACGGTCTGGACCGGATCAAGCCGGAAGACATGCACATCACCCTCATCGAGGCCGGCCCGCGGGTACTGCCTGCGCTGCCGGAACGCATCAGCGTGCCAGTGCACCAGACCCTGGAAAAACTCGGCGTGAAGGTGATGACCAACGCCGCCGTCAGCGAAGTCAATGCCGACAGCCTGAAGACCGCCAACGGCGACGTGATCGAAGCCGGCCTGAAAGTCTGGGCGGCGGGGATTCGCGCTCCTGCCTTCCTCAAGGATATCGACGGGCTGGAAACCAACCGGATCAACCAGCTGGTGGTGCGCCCCACCCTGCAAACCACCCTGGACGACAATATCTTCGCCTTCGGCGACTGCGCGGCCTGCCCGCAGCCCGGCAGCGACCGCAATGTGCCGCCACGGGCGCAGGCAGCGCATCAGCAGGCCTCGCTGCTGGCGAAAAGCCTGAAGGCTCGCCTGGAAGGCAAACCGCTGGCGACCTACGCCTACCGTGACTACGGCTCGCTGGTATCGCTGTCGCGGTTCTCGGCAGTGGGCAACCTGATGGGTAACCTGACCGGCAGCGTCATGCTCGAAGGCTGGCTGGCGCGGATGTTCTACGTATCGCTGTATCGCATGCACCAGATGGCGCTGTACGGCACGTTCCGCACCTTGATGCTGATGCTCGGCAGCCGGATCGGGCGGGGGACCGAGCCGCGGTTGAAGCTGCACTGATGGCGGTGAGTCATTCAGCCTTTGAGTGACTGACAGGGCCTCATCGCTGCGGTGCGGCGTCCCGACAAGCCAGCTCCCACAGGTTGCGCGTGCGCCACGGACTTTGTGCGATGAGGCCGGAAAGGACAAAGAAAAACCGGGCCCATCAGGGCCCGGTTTTTTTAATGCCCGCTGTGGGCATCGCCGGATTTGCCATCCAGAGAAATCCGTACGTTCTGCATCATGCCCTGGTCCTCGTGGTCGAGGATGTGGCAGTGCAGGACGAACTCGCCGATGTAGCGCTCGTAGCGGGTGTTGACGTAGACGGTGTAGTAGTCGAGCTTGTTCGGATCAGCCTTGTTCTTTACCCCGGGCTTGACGAACAGGGTGTCTTTCCAGACGCCCTTGAGGCCCGCGTACTGCGTATCGCCATCCACGTCCACGGCGCCCGGCTCGCTGAGGTCGGTCTTGCCGTCCGGGCCGATGATCTTCTCGATCTGGAACGGGTTCACGTGGATATGGAACGGATGCCCGGCCAACGCCGACTGCAACTGCCATTGCTGGGCGTTGCCCAGCTTCAGCTCACGGTCAACCACACCCGGCTGGTAGGCCTTGGCGGTTTCCGCTGTTTCGCCGATGGCGAATTGGGTCACCTTTTCCTTGTTCTGGAAGATGTTGAACACCAGTTTCTGCACTTCAGGCTGCAACTCGCTTTGCTCGACGGTACGATGCGGCACGAAGCTGTTGAGCTGAAGGCCGTCCTTCAGGTCCGCGACCACCTTGCTGCGCACCGGGCCTTCAGGCATGTTCTTCTGCGCCGCCGCGATCAAGGTGTTCTTGATGTGCTCCTTGCCATCACTGACCGCCTTGCCTTCGACCTTTACATAACCCAGCAATTGAGGCGTGTTGTTTTCCTGGGAGACGCTGCCCGCCTGTGGCGAAGATTCGTCGATCAGGCAGTATCCGCCGTCGCTCGGGAAGGACACCAGCAGGTCGTGGCGATAGCCTGGCTGCAGCGTCACGGTCTCCTTGCCCTGGGCCTTGGCGTAGGTCAGGCCATCGGCGGCAATCACCTCGTACGGCACGGTCTCGCCGGTGCAGCTCTGGTCGATGAAGGCCTTGGCAGCGTCGATGGCGTCGCTCTGCGGCGTCTCGAGCGTGCTCAACTGCTTGTTATCCTTCAGCTTGACGATTTTCAGGGTGATGGTGTCGCGGATGCCGGCATGCACCAGGCGCCAGCGCTGGACTTCACCGGTCCGCGCCGTGAATACCGGTTGCACCAGGCCGTTGATGCTGGTGTAGCGGCCGGAGCGCTGCCACTCTTTCGGGCTGAACTGGTCATAGGACTTGACCACGCCGATCTCGCCCTCCTTGCAACTCCAGTCGACCACTTCGATTTCCTGGCCCTTTTCCACGATCTTTTTCTTCTTGACCGGGCCCTCGCCCTTGTCACCGACGCAGGCATAGGGAATCTGCTGCATCACCAGCAGCCGCTCAGGGAATTCCTGCCCCTTGATCGGCTTGAGCAGTGTGTCGATGTCACCGTTACGTACGATGGCGCCGCTCTTGTCGGCCTTTGGCAAGCGATCGCCACGAATCACCAGGGCGCCAGCCATGCCGCTGCCCACCTGCAAAGCCGTGGAGCCGTGCAGATGCGGGTGATACCAGAAGGTACCGGCCGGATGGTCTGACGGGATGTTGTATTCGTATTGGAATTTTTGCTCGGGATTGATCTTGAGCAGCACGTTATCGCTATTGCCCGCCGGACTGACCCACAGGCCATGGGAGTGCAGGTTGGTGCCGTTGAAACAGTGAGGATTGTTCATTTTCGCCGGATCGGTGGCCGTGCAGGTCTCATCCGGTGGAAGACGGTTATCCAGGTTGATACGCACCGTGTCACCCGGTGTGACGTCGATCGTCGGCGCGACGAACGGCACCTGCGGGTCGACATCGGTACCGGTGTAGCTGCGCAGGTACACCGGCACGTAGGTTCTGGTACCCGGGTTATAGATGGTGTTGTGGGTGTACTGGATCACCAGGTCCAGCAATCGCTCGCGACCGGCGTGGGGTTGCGGAGCGGCATTGACCGGCTGCTCCGCGCTCATCAGCAGCGTGCCACGGGCCGCCTCCAGGGTCGGCGCGGCCTGTTCGAGGGAGGGAGGGTTATTGAAAGCACGTTCCTGCGCAGCCTGGGCCGTCGCTGCGGCGCACATCAACGCCAATGCGCTCAGGGCGAGGTGCCTGTGTCGGTGAAGTCCTGTCATGCCAATGCTCCTGCATAGTCGAAATAAGGCGAACCTGGCAGGCTCCCCGCCTGCCAGGATTGGCCATGGCGCAGGGAAAGGCACGGAAAGGAGTCCGTGAAAGAAATGGCTAAGTGCTATCCCTGCGCAGCCAACCCTAGTGAAGGTCGGTGCAGAAGCGCAACAGGAAGGGGCAGGAAAAGGTCATTGCAAAAACGAAAAAGGGCACCCTTGCGAGGTGCCCTTTTTCTGAAGATGGTCGGGGTAAGGGGATTCGAACTCCTGACATCCTGCTCCCAAAGCAGGCGCGCTACCGGACTGCGCTATACCCCGGTAAAAAAAAGGCACCGATGAAGGCGCCTTTTTTACGACTGGGCGCTAATGGCGTTCCAGTCTTTTAAGATTCGAACCCAGCGAACCGGATTCGAAAATGGTGGGTCGTGTAGGATTCGAACCTACGACCAATTGGTTAAAAGCCAACTGCTCTACCAACTGAGCTAACGACCCAAAAATGGTCGGGGTAAGGGGATTCGAACTCCTGACATCCTGCTCCCAAAGCAGGCGCGCTACCGGACTGCGCTATACCCCGGCTTGAAATTTGGCTCCGCGACCTGGACTCGAACCAGGGACCCAATGATTAACAGTCATTTGCTCTACCGACTGAGCTATCGCGGAACATCAATTTCATCTACTGCAATTTCGAACGCTGTATCACTACCGCTTCGAACCCATCGACCTTGTGCATCGCTGCGTTCATGTCTCTGAGGCGCGTCATTCTACAACCTTCAAAACCTTTGTCAACCCCCAATTTGCATTCAACTTACTGATTTGCAACTTGTTTTCAGATTTCCAAAACTGCCTGGAAACCGGGATGACTTACAGCGGGGCGCACTTTACAAGCACTCGAAAGAAAATGCAAAGAAAAAAGGCCCCGAATTTCGGGGCCTTCATCCAAGCTGCGGAAAATCAGGCGAAAACGATCTCCTCGCCTTCCACTTTCGCCGTGATCGCAGTGCCCGGCAGGAAGCGGCCCGCCAGGATCAACTGCGCCAGCGGGTTCTCGATCCAGCGCTGGATCGCCCGTTTCAGCGGCCGAGCGCCATAGACCGGGTCGTAGCCGACGGCGATCAGCTTGTCCAGGGCTTCCGGGCTCAGCTCCAGGCTCAGCTCGCGCTCGGCCAGTCGGCTGCGCAGGCGTCCGAGCTGGATTTGCGTAATGCCGGCAATCTGGTCGCGGCCCAGAGGCTCGAAGACCACCACTTCGTCAATCCGGTTGATGAACTCCGGCCGGAAGTGCGCGCCCACGGCATCCATCACCGCAGCACGCTGCGCCTCACGGTCGCCCACCAGATCCTGGATCTGCGCCGAACCGAGGTTGGAGGTCATGACGATCACGGTGTTGCGGAAGTCCACCGTGCGTCCGTGGCTGTCAGTCAGGCGACCGTCTTCCAGCACCTGAAGAAGCACGTTGAACACATCCGGGTGAGCCTTCTCCACCTCGTCCAGCAGCACCACCGAATACGGTTTGCGCCGCACGGCCTCGGTCAGGTAACCACCCTCTTCATAACCCACATAGCCTGGCGGGGCGCCGATCAAACGAGCCACGGAGTGTTTTTCCATGAACTCGGACATGTCGATGCGCACCATGGCCTCCTCGGTATCGAAGAGAAACTCGGCCAAGGCCTTGCACAGTTCGGTCTTGCCGACACCGGTCGGGCCGAGGAAGAGGAACGAGCCACTCGGACGGTTCGGGTCGGACAGCCCGGCGCGGGAGCGCCGCACCGCATTGGCGACTGCCACCACCGCCTCTTCCTGGCCGATTACCCGCTCGTGCAGAAGGCTTTCCATCTTCAGCAGTTTTTCCCGCTCGCCTTCAAGCATCTTCGACACCGGGATACCGGTCCACTTCGAGACGACTTCGGCGATTTCCTCCTCGGTCACCTTGTTGCGCAGCAGCTGGTTATCGGCCTTGCCGTGCTGGTCGACCATCTGCAGGCTGCGCTCCAGATCGGGAATGACCCCGTACTGCAACTCGGCCATGCGGCTCAGATCGCCCTTGCGCCGGGCTGCTTCCAGCTCCTGGCGGGATTGCTCGATCTTCTGCTGGATCTGCGCCGAACCTTGCACCTCGGCCTTCTCGGACGTCCACACCTCTTCCAGATCGGCGTATTCGCGCTCTAGGCGGGCGATTTCCTCGGTCAGTTTCTCCAGGCGCTTGAGCGCAGCTTCGTCGTCTTCCTTCTTCAACGCCTGGGATTCCACCTTGAGCTGAATCAGGCGGCGCTCCAGACGGTCCAGCACTTCCGGCTTGGAGTCGATTTCCATGCGAATACGGCTGGCGGCTTCGTCGATCAGGTCGATGGCCTTGTCCGGCAACTGCCGGTCGGTGATGTAGCGATGGCTGAGTTTGGCCGCAGCAATGATGGCACCGTCGGTGATCGCCACCTTGTGGTGCACTTCATAGCGCTCCTTGAGGCCACGAAGGATGGCGATGGTGTCTTCCTCGCTCGGCTCTTCCACCAGCACTTTCTGGAAACGCCGCTCCAGCGCCGCGTCCTTCTCGATGTACTGGCGGTATTCGTTCAGCGTGGTGGCGCCGACGCAATGCAGCTCGCCACGGGCCAGGGCCGGCTTGAGCATGTTGCCGGCATCCATGGAGCCTTCGCCCTTGCCGGCGCCGACCATGGTATGCAGTTCGTCGATGAACAGGATGATCTGGCCTTCCTGCTTGGACAGCTCGTTGAGCAACGCTTTCAGGCGCTCCTCGAACTCGCCGCGGAACTTGGCGCCCGCGATCAGTGCGCCCATGTCCAGGGACAGCAGGCGCTTGCCCTTGAGGCCATCCGGTACTTCGCCATTGATGATGCGCTGGGCCAGGCCCTCGGCGATGGCGGTTTTACCCACGCCGGGCTCGCCGATCAATACCGGGTTGTTCTTGGTACGCCGCTGCAGGACCTGGATCGTACGGCGGATCTCGTCGTCACGGCCGATCACCGGATCGAGCTTGCCGTCCTCGGCACGCTTGGTCAGGTCGACGGTGTACTTGTCCAGGGCCTGGCGCGACTCTTCGGCGTTAGGGTCATTCACCGCCTCGCCACCGCGCAGGTTGCTGATGGCATTCTCCAGGGCCTTCTTGCTCACGCCCTGGCTCAGCAGCAACTTGCCGAGCTTGCTGTTCTCGTCCATGGCGGCGAGCAGCACCAGCTCGCTGGAGATGAACTGGTCACCCTTCTGCTGGGCCAGGCGATCGGCCTGGTTGAGCAGGCGCGCCAGGTCCTGCGACATGTTCACGTCGCCAGTGGGGTTCTGGATCTTCGGCAACTGGTCGAGTTCCTTGCTCAACGCAGCCCGCAAGCCATTGACGTCGAAACCGACCTGCATCAGCAGCGGTTTGATCGAACCGCCCTGCTGGTCGATCAGGGCCTGCAACAGGTGGACGGGCTCGATGGCAGGATGGTCCATGCCAACGGCCAGGGATTGGGAATCGGATAACGCCAGCTGTAACTTGCTGGTCAAACGGTCTATACGCATGAGTTACCTTCCTATAAAGGGCAGGCCGGAGCGATGGACACACCTGATGAAGAAAAGCCTGCCTGAGATACCCTCTAGATAGGGATCATTCTGGAAGATTCAAGCGTAGACGGGTTGACGCAGGTCAGCGTGATTCGAGCCAGACCAGGGAGGCGAAGCGACCGGTGGTGGAAGCACGGCGATAGGAGAAGAAGCGTGGGTCGCTCACGGTGCAGTAACCGCCACCATGAACGGCAGTGACGCCGCGCGCCGCAAGACGGATGCGCGCCAGCTGGTAGATATCGGCCATGAACTTGCCCGGCTGCGCGCCTGCAACGAAGGCTGCATCCGCATCGGGATGGGTTGCGATGAACGCCTCGCGAACCTCGGCACCCACTTCGAAGGCTTGCGGACCGATGGCCGGGCCGAGCCACACCAGCACATCGGCAGGATCGGTAGCGAGGGTGTCGAGCGTGGCTTCCAGCACACCACCTGCCAGGCCGCGCCAGCCGGCATGGGCTGCGGCCACCCGGGTACCGGCGCGATCGCAGAACAGGGCGGGAAGGCAATCGGCGGTCATCACGGCGCAGGCGATGCCGGGCGTGTCGGTCCAGCTGGCATCCGCCTCGTCGATCACCTGCGGGTTGGCATAGGCGACGGCAAGGCCGTGTACCTGCTTGAGCCAGGCCGGTCGGGCGGCACATTCATCGGTGAGACGGCGACGATTTTCGGCCACCGCGCCTGGCGCATCGCCGACATGGTCACCCAGGTTGAAGGTGTCATAGGGAGCAAGACTGACCCCACCCGCGCGCGTGGTCACGCACGCACGGACTCCGGCTGGCGCAGGCCAGTCCGGAATCAGCAGGCTTGGGGCCAGGTCGCTCATCCGATGAAGGCCTCGCGATCCTGCTTGAGCAACGACAGCAGCCAGACGAAATCATCCGGCAGCGGAGACTCCCACTTCATGCGCTTGCCGGTCTCCGGATGCTCCAGTTCGAGGAAGCGCGCGTGCAGGGCCTGGCGCGGGAAGGTCTTGACCGCCTCGACCATGGTCGGGCTGGCGGCCGGCGGAATGCGGAAGCGCCCGCCGTAGACGGGGTCGCCAACCAGCGGAAAGTTGACGTGGGCCATGTGCACGCGGATCTGGTGGGTACGACCGGTTTCCAGCTTGACCCGCACGTGGGTGTGGGAGCGGAAGCGCTCGAGCACGCGATAGTGGCTGACCGCCGGCTTGCCGCCCTCGGTCACCGCCATGCGCTGGCGCTGGCCGCCGTGGCGGCCGATCGGCGCGTTGATCTTGCCACCGGCGGTGACCACGCCAACCACGATGCATTCATAGATGCGGCTGACCGTGCGGCTCTGCAACTGGGTGACCAGGCTGGTCTGCGCTTCCAGTGTCTTGGCCACCACCATCAGACCGGTGGTGTCCTTGTCGAGGCGGTGCACGATACCCGCGCGCGGCACGTTGATGATCCCCGGCACATGGTGCAGCAAGGCGTTGAGCAGGGTGCCGTCGGCATGGCCCGCAGCCGGGTGGACCACCAGGCCAGCAGGCTTGTTGATCACCAGGATCTGGTCGTCTTCGTAGACGATGTCCAGCTCGATATCCTGGGCCACCCACTCGCCCTGGGCTTCCTGTTCGGCCTGCAGCGCCAGCACGGAACCGCCGTGCACGATGTCACGGGGCCGCATGACGTTGCCGTCGACGGTCAGCAGGCCGTCCTTGATCCAGGCGGACAGACGCGAGCGCGAATGCTCGGCGAACAATTGGGCGGCGACCTGGTCGAGGCGTTGCCCGCCCATTTCGGACGGTACCTCTGCGCTAAGTTGAATGATCTCGGACATGCTCTGACAAGGCGACGGCACAGCCTTTGGTTTCGGCTGCGCGCTTGTGGTTAAATACGGCGTCTTTTGCCCCGGGTGTGCTCCACGGGGTGCTCATCATAACAGGACGGCCGTGCCCAAGACAGCGGCCGTCATAGGGACGCAAGCCGCCATGCAAGTGAAACACCTGCTGCTGATCGCCATCCTCGGACTCACCGCTGCTTGTTCTTCGAAGGAAGTCGTCGACGAAAACCTGAGCGAAGCCGAGCTGTACCAGCAGGCGCAGGCCGACCTGGACAACCACAGCTATACCAGCGCCACTTCCAAGCTGAAGGCCCTGGAGTCCCGCTATCCGTTCGGTCGCTACGCCGACCAGGCGCAGCTGGAGCTGATCTACGCGAACTACAAGAACGCCGAGCCGGAAGCAGCCAAGTCCGCGGCCGAGCGCTTCATCCGCCTGCACCCGCAGCACCCGAACGTCGATTACGCCTACTACCTGAAGGGCCTCACCTCGTTCGACCAGGACCGCGGCCTGCTGGCGCGCTTCCTGCCGCTGGACATGACCAAGCGCGACCCGGGTGCCGCCCGCGACTCCTACAACGAGTTCGCCCAGCTCACCAGCCGCTTCCCGAACAGCCGCTACGCGCCGGACGCCAAGCAGCGCATGATCTACCTGCGCAACCTGCTGGCGTCCTATGAAATCCACGTTGCCGACTACTACCTGACCCGCCAGGCCTATGTCGCCGCCGCCAACCGTGGCCGCTACGTGGTCGAGAACTTCCAGGAAACCCCATCGGTCGGCGACGGCCTGGCAGTGATGACCGAAGCCTACCAGCGCCTGCACCTGGACGACCTGGCCGCCACCAGCCTGGAAACCCTGAAGCTGAACTACCCTGACCATCCGAGCCTGGTCGATGGCCAGTTCGTTCCGCGTCAGGAAGAGGCCGACAACCGCTCCTGGCTGTCCAAGGCCACCCTGGGCCTGATCAACACTGCCACGCCGTTGCCACCGGGCGAAACCCGCGCCAACCAGGACGTGATCAAGCAGTACGAAGACGCCAAGGAAGCCATTCCGGAGGAATTGCTGCCGAAGGAAGGCGACGCCGTGGAGGAAGAGAATCATGAAGCCGAAGGCAACAATGACGACCGCTCCTGGTTCAGCTACATGACGTTCGGCGTGTTTGACTGATCGCAACCGAATACAAAAAAGGGAAGCTTGGGCTTCCCTTTTTTATTGGCCGCGACTGACGGCTCTTCTACACTGCCGCATCTTCACTGAATAAGCTGGACATCATGGTTCGCCTACTTTTCTGGATTGCCCTGATCGCCGCCGCCTTCTGGCTTTGGCGCAAATTCAAGGCCGGCAACGCCTCCTCGTCGAAGCCACAGCAGGACGCCACGCTCAAGATGGTGCGTTGCGCCCATTGCGGCGTGCACCTGCCCAACGACCGCGCGCTGCACCGTGGCAACGAGTGGTATTGCAGCACTGCACACCTCGAACAAGGCCCTAGCGAAAAGCGCTGAGGCCTGAGTAAAGAGGTCAGATCGCCTGCAAGCGTCCTTGCGGCGCGTAGGGTGCCGGATCGATGATCGGCTCGCGTCCGGCCAGCAGGTCGCTGAACAACTGGCATGAAGCTGGGGCCAGCACCAGGCCATTGCGGTAATGCCCGCAGTTCAGCCACAGCCCTTCGCAGCCAGGGACCCGGCCGATGTAGGGCACACCCTCCGGCGAGCCCGGACGCAACCCGGCCCAATGACCTGCCAGCTCGGCGCCAGCCAATGCCGGAACCAGCTCGATGGCAGAGGCCCGTAGACTGTCCAGGGCTTCGTCGGTCGGGGTTTTATCGTAGCCGGCATGCTCCAGCGTGCTACCCACCAGGATATGCCCGTCTCGCCGCGGAATCGCGTAGCGTCCTTTGGCCAGGACCATGCTCGGCAGGAAATCCTCCGCGCACTTGAACAGGATCATCTGTCCTTTCACCGGTACCACTGGCAACTCGAAGCCCAAGGGCCGCAACAGGTCGCCGCTCCAGGCGCCAGCAGTCAGCACCACCTCATCGGCGGCGATGACACCTTCGACCGTTTCCACGCCAGCGATACGCTCACCTTCGCGGATGAAACCGGTCACCGGGCAATGTTCTTTCAGGATCACGTTCGGCAGTTTCTGCAACGCCGCCTTGAGCGACTTGAGCAAGCGGGGATTGCGCACATTGGCGACCCCGGCCATGTAGACGGCGCTGGCGAAACCGGGCCCAAGGACTGGCACGGCCGAATAGGCTTCGGCTACCGCCACCTTGCTCAACGGCCGCCCTTCCCTTCTGGCCCAGGCCAGCGCTTCGGCCTCGTCGTTCAGGTCCAGCCAATACAGACCGGTCACATGGACCTGTGGATCGATGCCGGTGGCAGCATGCAGGCGATCGCCGAGCTGTGGATAGAAATCCTGCGACCAATGCGCCAGGGCCGTGACCGCCGGGCTGTAGCGCCACGGGTAGAGCGGCGACACGATACCGCCGCCGGCCCAGGACGACTCGCCGCCCAGCCCGCCTTTGTCGCAGACGACGACCTGATCGACTTCCGCGGCCAGGTTGAATGCCGTCAGCAGGCCGATCACACCGCCACCCACAATCACTACTTGCTTGCTCATCTGTAGATCCAGTACCCGAAATGAACCGCGACGCCACACTGGCGCCATGAATGCCTTCAACCACCCCAGCAGCCGTTGCCAGCATCTGCGTCGCTACCGGGATTGCCGCGCACGCCACGATGATCCAGCTCGAAGTCACCACACACATCGAAGGCCATCGCACCATCCGGGCGCCGGGTGGCGCTCAGCAGGAAGCTGTCGGCTTCGCGCCGGGCATTCAGGCGGTAGTGGGCGTTTCCGTCCGGCAGCGGGACAATCGACGCCTCGGTATCGAGGTAACGGCCGGTACGGGAATGATGCTGCTCCAGGTGCTGCGCGCTTTCGTACAGGATTGCGCTTATTTCCGTGCGCGCGGCCTTGCGAACCATCTCGCTGTAGCCGGGGTAGGCAATGCCCGCCAGCATGCCGACCAGCGCGACGACAATCAACACCTCGATCAGGCTCAGGCCGTTCTGCATGCGCTGCATCAAGACTCTCCCGGTAGCTGGCGCCAGAGGATGCGGCGGGCGGGGCCGTGATCGGGCGAGAGTGGCCAGGCCACGACGCTTTCCAGGGTGATCCGGGCCTGGCGTTCTTCGGCGCTGGCGGTAATACGGAACAGGGTGACGGGTAGACCTGCCGGCACGCCAACGGCCTTGCTGGTTTGACCAAGGTTCTGGATGAGGTAGCGGCCCGTACCGACCTGCTGCCAGCCGGATGGGGGTGTTCCGCCGAGGCGGGCTTCGGCGGTGGACAGAAGATCCTCTGCGGTCTCGAAGGCCTGAATCGAAGCCAGCAGGTTGCTGGCAATACGGGTTTGCTGGGTGCTGGCCTGGATGGCGAAACAGCCGAGGATGCCCAACAGGACCAATAGAATCATGACCAGTGCCAGTACTGCGCCTCGTTGCATTTTTCTTGCCTGGCGCGGACCTGTGGGAGCTGGCTTGCCAGCGATAGCGGTGGTGAATTCACTATTGCTATCGCTGCGGTTCGGCGGTCCGACAAGCCAGCTCCCACAGGGTTCGCGTCGCTTTTGATTACTGGGCATTACGCAGGACCACGGTGAGTTCGTAAGTCTGCGGGCGCACCCGCTGTCCGGGATCCTCCAACGTCAGGCTGAGCAGCATCCGATCCTCATCCCGACGAACACCGAATCGCCCGATATTGTCGACCAGCACCGCACTGCTGCCCCCACTGCCAAGCAACAGGCTACGACCGTCGAGTCGGTAGGTCTGCTGACGGATGGGCACCGCGAACTGGCCGGGGCCGGCGGTTGCACGGCCTTTCACAACCGTGGCGCTGGCCAGGCAATCGGTCGTCAGCGTCCAGTCGGGAGCGCCAGCCAGCTCGCCCCACTGGGCGCTGATCAGGGTCAGGCTTCGCAATCCACCCTCAGCAGTGTGATCAACCCGGATCGGCTGCTCGAACAACCGCGCTGTAGCTGCATCAGGAAAGCCGATGGAGTCCTGACGCAGGCAGCCAAACATCCCGGCCATGCGAATATCCCCCGCCATTCGGTGCAACACCAAACGCGCATCCTCCTGCAACCGCGCCGCCGCTTCCTGCACCGTCCAGCTGTGCAAGGCGCCGATAAATACCCGGCTCCCCCAACCAAAAGCAACAACCCCAGGCTCAGCGCGAGGAGCATCTCGACCAGACTGAAGCCCGCCGCTGCCTTCATCGCGAAGCCCCCAATTCGATGGAACGCGCCTCTCCCCCACCGCGCTCGTCGCTCCAGCTCAGCAGTACACCATTTCCGCGCAATGTACCCCGCGCCGAAGCGCCAGCGAAGGCCGCGAGCTGCCGCTGAAACTCATCCTGATCGCGACCATCGACGCCGCGGACCGAGCGCGTTCGCTCCCGCATGCCATGAGCGATAAATGCCGCCTGGCTGACCATTCGCGCACTGTCTGTCCCTTGCACCGAGCGCAACTGCAGACCCGCCGCTCCCAGCAGCCCAAGCGCCAGCACCACCTGCGCCACCATCACCTCGATCAGGGTAACCCCCTGCTGTCGCTTCCCTGCCATACCTGCCTCCTGCGAACTTTCCCCGGCAAAACGCAACCCTGGCCGACTCGACATCACCCGACCCGACGCAGGAACCTAAGCGAAGCACTTCCAGGGAGGAACGCACGATGAAGCAACAGGGAGTAACACTGATCCAGATGCTGTTCGCAGTCGGCCTACTGGCCCTTCTGACACAGCTGGGAACATCGGCCTACGGAAAAATGAGCCACGACTTGCAACAGCAGGCCGTCGCCGAGAGCCTCGCCCAAGCACTGCGCGCCACACGCAGCGAAGCGTTGCTGCGCAACCGGGTGGTCGTGCTGCAAGCATTGGAGGATGACTGGAGCAAAGGCTGGAAGATGCTGCCGGAACAGGCAGGCACGCCATTGTTACGAGAATATTCGATGAGGGGTGGAATCAAGGTGATCGGTAATCAACCGGTCGCGCGGAGAGTGCGATTCAGCGGACTGGGCGCACCACTGCGCGAGAGAGGAGCCTTCCAGGCCGGCACCCTGCTGGTATGCGGGGTGCCCGGACAGGAACGCCTGTATCAGGTCCGGCTGTCGCCCAGCGGCCGGGTCAGAGTGGAGCATGCACCACCCGACCAGCCGCTATGCAACCGGGATATCAACTGATTGTACGAACCCGCAATTCCTTGGGCATGGAGAAGGTAACATTCTCCTCACGGCCATCGAGCTCTTCCGCTCCGCTGGCTCCCCACTCGCGCAGTTGCTGGATCACACCACGCACCAGCACTTCCGGCGCCGAAGCCCCGGCGGTGATGCCGACCCGCTCGACACCGTCGAACCAGTTGCGCTGCAGATCCTCGGCACCATCGATCAGGTAGGCCGGGGTGGACATGCGCTCGGCCAACTCGCGCAGGCGATTGGAGTTGGAGCTGTTCGGGCTGCCGACCACCAGCACCACGTCGCACTCGTCGGCCAGCTGCTTCACCGCATCCTGACGGTTCTGGGTGGCGTAGCAGATGTCGTCCTTGCGCGGCCCGCCGATGCTCGGGAAGCGCGTGCGGAGGGCATCGATAACGCGACTGGTGTCGTCCATCGACAGCGTAGTCTGGGTCACGAACGCCAGTCTATCGGGGTTGCGCACCTCGAGCCTGGCAACATCGTCCTCGTCTTCGACCAGATAGATGGAGCCACCATTGCTGTCGTCGTACTGGCCCATGGTGCCTTCGACTTCCGGGTGCCCGGCATGGCCAATCAGGATGCATTCCTTGCCGTCGCGGCTGTAGCGTGCGACTTCGATATGCACCTTGGTCACCAACGGACAGGTGGCGTCGAACACCTTCAGGCCGCGCCCGGCAGCCTCCTGGCGCACGGCCTGGGAAACACCATGGGCACTGAAGATGACAATTACGTCGTCCGGAACCTGGTCCAGCTCTTCGACGAAGATGGCCCCGCGGGCGCGCAGGTCTTCGACGACGAACTTGTTGTGCACCACTTCGTGACGCACATAGATCGGCGGCCCGAAGACTTCCAGCGCACGGTTGACGATTTCGATCGCCCGGTCCACGCCGGCACAGAAGCCACGAGGGTTGGCGAGTTTGATCTGCATGAGGGACTCCCGGCTCAGACGGCCTTCACGTCGAGGATTTCCACCTCGAAGTTCAGGGTCTTGCCAGCCAGTGGGTGGTTGAAATCGACGGTCACCTGGGCATCGTCGAAAGCCTTTACCACACCGGGCAGTTCAGTGTTGGCAGCATCGTTGAAGATGACCAGCAGGCCTTCGGAAAGCTCCATGTCCTGGAACTGCGAACGCGGCATGATCTGCACGTTCTGCGGATTGGGCTGACCGAAGGCGTTTTCCGGGATCACGGTGACGCTGCGCTTGTCGCCGGCCTTGAAGCCGAAGATCGCCGCTTCGAAACCGGGAAGCAGGTTGCCATCGCCGACCTTGAACACCGCCGGAGCCTTGTCGAAGGTACTGTCGACGGTATCGCCGTTTTCCAGATGCAGGGCGAAGTGCAGGGTGACTTCGGTGTTCTGGCCGATACGGATGTCACTCATGGACAGGTTCTCCGGACTTTTTGCTCTTGAACATATCCAGCGCCAGCATCACCGCACCGACGGTAATGGCGCTGTCGGCCAGGTTGAAGGCCGGGAAGTACCAGCGGTTCTGCCAGTGCACGAGGATGAAATCGATCACGTGGCCGAGCACGATACGGTCGTACAGGTTGCCCAATGCGCCCCCGAGGACCAGGGCCAGGGCAATCGCCAGCCAGGTCTCTCCGCGCCCCAGGCGCTTGAGCCAGACCACCAGCACCGCACTGACCACCACGGCGATCAGGGCGAACAGCCAGCGCTGCCAGCCGGAGCTGTCGGCAAGGAAGCTGAAGGCGGCGCCGGTATTGTAGGCCAGGGTCCAGCTGAAGTAGTCGGGAATGACCACGATCTGCTGGTACATGCTCAGCGAGTTTTCGAAATGGAACTTGCTGGCCTGGTCGAGGACCAGGACCAGCGCGCTCAGCCAGAGCCAGGCGAGGCGGCCGAACCGCCCCGCAGACACATTAGGCATAGTGACGCACCTCGCCGTTACCGCTGATGTTGTCCACGCAACGACCGCAGATTTCCGGATGTTCCGGGTTGATGCCGACATCGGCGCGGAAGTGCCAGCAACGGCCGCACTTGGCATGCGCGGACTTGACCACCTTCAGCTTCAGGCCGGAAACCTCGGTGACCACGGCATCGGCAGGCGCTTCGACGAACGGCGCGACGCTTGCAGCGGAGGTGATCAGCACGAAGCGCAGCTCGTTGCCCAGCCTGGTCAGGTCGTTGCCCAGGGCCTCGTCGGCGAACAGGGTCACTTCGGCCTGCAGGTTGCCACCGATGGCCTTGGCCGAACGCTGGTTCTCGAGCTCCTTGTTGACGGCAGCCTTGACCGCCATCACGCGATCCCAGTAGGCGCGGTCCAGCTCGGTGCCTACCGGCAGCTCGCTCAGGCCCTGGTACCAGGTGTTGAGCATCACCGACTCGTTGCGCTCGCCTGGCAGGTACTGCCACAGCTCGTCCGCGGTGAACGACAGGATAGGCGCGATCCAGCGCACCAGCGCTTCGGCGATGTGGTACAGCGCGGTCTGGCAGGAACGACGGGCAACGCTGTTGGCACCGGTGGTGTACTGGCGGTCCTTGATGATGTCCAGGTAGAAGCCGCCCAGCTCCTGCACGCAGAAGTTGTGGATCTTCGAGTAGACGTTCCAGAAGCGGTATTCGCCGTAGTGCTCTTCCAGCTCGCGTTGCAGCAGGAGGGTACGGTCTACGGCCCAGCGATCCAGCGCCAGCATGTCTTCGGCCGGCAGCAGGTCGCGGGCCGGGTCGAAGCCGGACAGGTTGGAAAGCAGGAAGCGCGCGGTGTTGCGGATGCGGCGATAGGCATCGGCGCTGCGCTGCAGGATCTGCTCGGAAACCGCCATCTCGCCCGAGTAATCGGTGGCGGACACCCACAGGCGCAGGATGTCGGCACCCAGGGTGTCATTGACCTTCTGCGGCTCGATGGTGTTGCCCAGCGACTTGGACATCTTGCGACCGTTCTCGTCGACGGTGAAGCCGTGGGTCAGCAGCTCGCGGTAGGGCGCGTGGTTGTCGATGGCGCAGCCGGTCAGCAACGAGGAATGGAACCAACCGCGGTGCTGGTCGGAACCTTCCAGGTACAGGTCGGCGCGCGGGCCGGTCTCGTGGCCGATGTTGTGCGAACCGCGCAGCACATGCCAGTGGGTGGTGCCGGAGTCGAACCAGACGTCGAGGGTGTCGGCGATCTTGTCGTATTGGCCGGCCTCGTCACCGAGCAGCTCGGCGGCGTCCATCTTGAACCAGGCCTCGATGCCTTCCTGCTCGACGCGCTTGGCCACTTCCTCCATCAGCTCGACGGTGCGCGGGTGCAGCTCGCCGGTCTGCTTGTGCAGGAAGAACGGGATCGGCACACCCCAGTTGCGCTGGCGCGAGATGCACCAGTCGGGACGGTTGGCGATCATCGAATGCAGGCGCGCCTGGCCCCAGGCCGGGACGAACCTGGTGTCTTCGATGGCTTTCAGGGCGCGTGCGCGCAGGGTGTCGCCATTGTTCGGCTGCTTGTCCATGCCGACGAACCACTGCGCGGTGGCGCGGTAGATCAGCGGGGTCTTGTGGCGCCAGCAGTGCATGTAGCTATGGCTGATGGTCTCGGTGAACATCAGCGCACCGACTTCGGCCAGCTTCTCGACGATATGCGGGTTGGCCTTCCAGATGAACTGGCCGCCGAAGAACTCCAGCGAATCGACGTAGACACCGTTGCTCTGCACAGGCGTGAGGATGTCGTCGTTGACCATGCCGTAGCGCTTGCAAGTGACGAAGTCGTCTTCACCGTAGGCCGGAGCGGAGTGGACCACGCCGGTACCGGCGCCCAGCTCGACGTAGTCGGCCAGGTAGACCGGCGACAGGCGATCGTACAGCGGGTGACGGAAATTGATCAGTTCCAGGGCCGAACCCGGGCGGTGGCGATGACCGAACCTTCCAGGGAGAATCGCTTCAGGCAGGATTCGACCAGCTCTTCGGCAAGGATCAACAGCTTGTCGCCGACATCGACCAGGGCATAGGTGAACTCCGGATGGATGTTCAGCGCCTGGTTGGCGGGGATGGTCCACGGGGTGGTGGTCCAGATCACGATGGAGGCCGGCTTGCCCAGGGACGCCAGGCCGAACGCGGCGGCCAGCTTGTCTTCATCGACCGCCTTGAAGGCGACATCGATGGTCTGGGATTTCTTGTCGGCGTACTCGACCTCGGCCTCGGCCAGGGCCGAACCGCAATCGAAGCACCAGTTCACCGGCTTCAGGCCCTTGAACACGAAGCCGTGCTTGACCATCTCCGCCAGGGCGCGGATTTCGCCGGCCTCGTTGGCGAAGCTCATGGTCTTGTATGGGTTGTCCCAGTCGCCCAACACGCCCAGGCGGATGAATTCGGCCTTCTGGCCTTCGATCTGCTCGGCAGCGTAGGCACGGCACAGCTCGCGGGTCTTGTCCGCCGTCAGGTTCTTGCCATGGGTGACCTCGACCTTGTGCTCGATCGGCAGGCCGTGGCAGTCCCAGCCCGGAACGTAAGGCGCGTCGAAGCCCGACAGGGTCTTCGAGCGGATGATCATGTCCTTGAGGATCTTGTTGAGCGCGTGACCGATATGGATCTTGCCGTTGGCATAGGGAGGGCCGTCGTGCAGGACGAACTTCGGACGATCCTTGCCAATCTCGCGCAGCTTCCGGTACAGGCCAATACTGTCCCAACGCTGCAGGATCTGCGGTTCGCGCTGTGGCAGGCCGGCCTTCATGGGGAAGGCGGTGTCCGGAAGGTTTAGCGTGGCTTTATAGTCGGTCATTTCAGGCTCTTGGTTAGCGGTTGAGCGTGCCAATGGGCACGAGCGGCGGCGATATCCGCATCGATCGCCGACTTGAGCGCCTCCAGGGAGGCGAAGCGCTGCTCTTCACGCAGCTTGTGGTGGAATTCCACCGTCAGGCGCCGGCCATACAGATCACCGGCGAAATCCAGCAAATGCACTTCGAGGTGGGCGCTACCGTCGCCGGCGACGGTGGGACGCACGCCAATATTGGCGACACCCGGCCACACCTTGCCGTCGATCTGCACACTGACCAGGTAGACCCCGCTCAGTGGCACGCGACGGCGCTTGAGTTGTACGTTGGCGGTGGGCGTACCCAACTGCCGGGCCAGCTTCTGCCCATGCAGGACCCGCCCGCCGATACGGAACGGCCGCCCCAGCAGGCGCTCGGCCAGGGCGAAGTCCGCCGCGGCCAGGGCATCACGCACCTGGGTGCTGCTGACCCGCAGGCCATCCAGCTCGACGGTCCGCGCCGCTTCTACAGTGAAGCCGTAGCGCTGGCCGGCGTCCTGCAGGAAGGCGAAGTCGCCGAGGCGGTCGCAGCCGAAGCGGAAGTCGTCGCCAACCTCCAGATGCTTCACGCCGAGGCCGTCGACCAGGATGGTCTCGACGAACTCGTCGGCGCCAAGCTTGCTCAAGCGCTGGTTGAAGGCCAGGCACAGGACCCGATCGACCCCTTCCGCGGCAAGCAGGGCAACCTTGTCACGCAGGCGTGCCAGGCGTGCCGGGGCGGTTTCCGGGGCAAAGTACTCGCGCGGCTGCGGCTCGAAAATCACCACGCAGCTGGGCACGCCCAACTCCACCGCACGCTCGCGCAGTCGCGCCAGGATGGCCTGGTGACCGCGATGAACTCCATCGAAGTTGCCAATGGTAGCAACACAGCCCCGATGCCGGGGGCGAAGGTTTTGAAGGCCTCGAACCAGCTGCATAACGCGCTTCTTGCTCATAAAGTGGTCGATTATAACCATACCCGGGCGCCGACGACAGGCAACAGCACCTCGCCAGCACGCCGATTTCACCAAACCGACGCCTGACCTGCGCCGCCCGTCAGTGCAGGGCCTTGCGGGCGAAGTCCCGGGGCGGAAGCCGAACAGGAACAGGCAGCCAAAATAAGTCACGACGCCTGCGACAATCAGTCCTCCCAGGCGCAGGAAGCGCATCGGCATCTCCCCTTGTGCCCAGGGTGGCATGAACTGCATGCCGACCAGCAGCACGGCGCACATCAGCAACACCGCGATCACCAGCTTGACCAGGAAAGCGGTCCAGCCAGGCTGCGGCTCGAACAGGCGCTGCTGGCGCAGTTTCCAGTACAACAGGCCTGCGTTGAGGCAGGCACCGACACTGATCGCCAGGGCCAGACCGGCATGCTGCAACGGGCCGATGAACACCAGGTTGAGCAATTGCGTCGACACCAGGGTAAACAGGGCGATCTTCACTGGCGTACGGATGTTCTGCTGGGCATAGAAGCCAGGGGCCAGCACCTTGATCATGATGATGCCAAGCAGGCCCACCGAATAGGCGATCAGCGCGCGCTGGGTCATCTGCGCATCGAATGCGCCGAACTTGCCATATTGGAACAGTGCCACGGTCAGCGGCTCGGACAGAATCGCCAGGGCCAGGGAACAGGGCAGCACCAGCAGGAAGCACAGGCGCAGGCCCCAATCGAGAATCTGCGAGTATTGCTGGCGGTCCTTGTTGGCGTAGGTCTTGGCCAGGGTCGGCAGAAGGATGGTACCCAGGGCCACGCCAAGCACGCCGGAGGGCAATTCCATCAGGCGATCGGCGTAGTACATCCAGGACACGGAGCCGGCGACCAGGAACGAGGCGAAGATGGTGTTGATGATCAGCGAGATCTGGCTGACCGAAACTCCCAGGATGGCCGGCAACATCTGCTTCAGCACGCGCCAGACGCCGGTATCGCGCAGATTCAGGCGCGGCAGCACAAGCATGCCGATCTTCTTCAGATGGGGGAGTTGGAAGGCTAGCTGCAACACCCCGCCGACCAGCACGGCCCACCCCAGGGCCATGACCGGTGGATCGAAGTACGGCGTGAGGAACAGCGCGAACACGATCATCGCGACGTTGAGCAGGGTTGGTACGAAGGCCGGGACCGAGAAGCGGTTCCAGGTATTGAGGATCGCGCCTGCCAGGGACGACAGCGAGATCAGCAATATATAAGGAAAAGTCACGCGCAACAGATCGGTGGTCAGCTGGAATTTCTCCGCACTGTCGACGAAACCCGGCGCCGTGGCCCAGACGATCCACGGCGCAGCCAGCACGCCAAGGGCGGTGACCAGGGCCAGGACCAGGGTGAGCAAGCCAGCGACGTAGGCGACGAAGGTGCGGGTCGCCTCCTCCCCCTGCTGGGTCTTGTACTCGGCCAGAATCGGGACGAACGCCTGGGAAAAAGCGCCCTCGGCGAAGATCCGGCGCAGCAGGTTGGGCAGCTTGAAGGCGATGAAGAAGGCGTCGGTGGCCACGCCGGCGCCGAAGATGCGCGCCAGGATGGTGTCACGGACGAAGCCCAGAACCCGCGACACCATGGTGATGGAACTGACCGCAGCCAAGGATTTGAGGAGATTCATCGAAAGTTTTTCACGTCGTGGGATGAAGTGCAGGCCGAACGCCATTTGAATGTGCAATAATGCGCGCCGCGCAAAACAGGCAGCGCAAAAGCTCCCGAGTTTACAGGTCGTGCACCAGAAGGGAATCATCCCGATGGAGAGAATGACCGCCGAGCGGAACCCCGCTCGTGGCCTTGACAAGCAGTCAACTCATCGGCATGATTCGCGGCCTATTTTGTTTGCTATTTACCAAGTCTTTCGAGGAGCTCGACGGTGGCCAACTCACCTTCCGCCAAAAAACGTGCAAAACAGGCTGAGAAGCGTCGCAGCCACAACGCCAGCCTGCGTTCCATGGTTCGTACCTACATCAAGAATGTAGTCAAGGCCATCGACGCAAAAGACGCCGAAAAAGCGCAAGCTGCTTACATCCTGGCTGTGCCTGTAATCGACCGTATGGCCGACAAGGGCATCATCCACAAGAACAAGGCTGCTCGCCATAAAGGCCGTCTGAATGGCCACATCAAGGCGCTGAAAGCTGCTGCCTAAGCGACAAGCTTGTTAAAGAACCGACCTCAGGGTCGGTTTTTTATTGCCTGCGATTTGGCATTTGAGCTTTAAGCTTCAAGCCGCAAGTCATAAGCAAAGGCCAGCCAGCGCCGCACCCGCTCTTGCTTATGACTTGCCGCTTGAAGCTTTACTTACCGATCGGAATCTTCGGCGCCCACTGCAGCCATTCATCTTCGGCCTTGTCGAACAAGGCGAAGGTCTGCTGCGGCAGGGCAGGCTTGCCCATCTGCTCGCCTTCCGGCGTGGCGAAGGCGATTCCACCCTGGATCATGGTTTCCAGGGACTCGGTCCGGATCGTCGCGCCCTTGATCAAACCGAACTCGAAACCAAAGCCGCTGGTATTCCAGAACCGGCTGCCACCGCGAACCAGAGCTGCGTATCGCGGCTCGATCAGGATATGGATGAGCACGCGATCAGCGGTCTGCCCCAGCTCGAAGCCCGTCACCTTGCCTACGGGGATCTCCCGATAGGTCACCGGCACCCCCGGCTTGATCGAACCACGCCTCGGCGCACTCAAGACCAGCGCCAGGCCTTCCGGCGGCCCGATGACTTGTGGCGCCTCCGGCAGGGCCGTGAACTCGCGCTGCGGCCCCTTGTTCTGGGCTGCCGGCTGAACCTCCAGGTATTGTCCGGTTATCAGGGTGCCAAGGTTCTCCGTCTTGACGATCCCCAACGCCGGCTTGACCACCCAGAACTGCGTACCTACTCGAGCGATACGTTCGGGGACCTCGGTAATCCGCGCCTTGAGCAGCACCGACTGCAAATCGGCACTAAGATCGACAGCCTCGATCTTGCCGACATCCAGCCCCTTGAAACGGATCGGCGTGCCGACTTTCAAACCATCGGCGTCGGCAACCTTGATCGTAATCGGGATACCCGAAAGATTGGCCGCCTCCTGGCTTTCATGCAGGCGGAAAGTAGGTATCCGGCGCTTGAGCGGGACGTTGGGCGTCGGGGTATCGAAGGAAATACCGCCCGCCATCAGGCTTTGCAATGACTCGCTCTTGATCTGGATGCCCGACAAGCCGCCCGTGAGCGTAATGCCACTGGCATTCCAGAACCGCGTCGAGCCGTTGACCAGGCCGGCATACTCCGGCTCGATATGCACACCGATCAACAGACGCTTCTGGTGTTTACGGGAGAACTGGTAACTCTGCACGGTGCCGACCTTCACCTGGCGGTAAAGGATAGGGCTGCCGACTTCCAGCGATCCGAGATTGTCGCTGAACAGCACGAGATGCAGGCCAGGCGACTTGAGATCGAGAGGTGGCGCCTTGGCCCGGGCCTCGAACTCGCGCTGCGGCGAGGCGCCCTTGTCGCCCGGCCGCACCGCGATGTAATTACCTTTGACCAAGGCCTCAAGGCCGGTGATGCCCGCAAGGGAGATCGAAGGCTTGACCACCCAGAACTGGGTGCCCTGCACCAGGTAGTCCTCGGCCAGGGGATCGAGGGTCAGTTCGGCCATAGCACTGTTAAGATCGGATTCGACCTTCAGCGCTTTCAGCGTACCGACCTGGATACCCTTGTACATCACTGGCGTGCGACCGGCCTGCAAACCTTCGAAGTCGCTCAGCTTGACCTTCACCCGGATGCCGGCCTGGGCCGCATCGAAGTCTTCGTAAAGGCGGAACGGCAGACTCGGATCCGTGGGCGGGCTGTCCTTGCGGTATTCCGGCGTGGCAAAGGCGATACCGCCGGCAACAATGCTGGCCAGGGACTCGCTGCGAATCTTGACCCCCGACAGACTGGCGTCGACACTGACCCCGCTGGCATTCCAGAACCGCGTGTGCTTGCGCACCAGCGAGGCATAGGCTGGCTCGATGAAGACCTTGATCTCAACCGTTCCCTGGTCTTCGGCCAGACGATAGCTCTTCACCCGACCCACCTGGATCTGCTTGTAGAACACTGGACTATCACGGTCGAGCGAGCCGAGGCGATCGGCCTTCAGAGTCAGGTGCAGGCCTGGCTCGCTATCGGACAGCGGCGGCGCTTCCGGCAAGGCGACGAAATATTTGGTCGGTTCGCCATCGCCCGGGCTGACGGCAATATAGTTACCCGAAACCAGGGTCTCCAGACCCGTGATACCCGCGAGCGTGACGCTGGGCTTGACCAGCCAGAAGCGCGTATTGGTCAGCAAATGAGGCTCTGCAGCGGGATTCATTTCAATGGTGGCGACCACTCCCGCATCGCTACCCTTGGCATCCAGGACCAGGCTCTTGACCTTACCGACCGGCATCCCTTTGTAGACCACTTCGGTCTTGTTGGCGACGATGCCGTCTCCACTCTTGAAGCGGACCTCGATATTTACCCCGAGTCCCGGTAGGCCTGCCAGCCAAGCCAGCCACCAATGACCAGGGCGATCAGGGGCAAAATCCAGATAGCCGACCAGTTCGAAGCTGGGCGGGTTCTAGCCGTAGGCAAATCGTCACTCATGGTCGTCATCCGACTCCGTGTTATCCCAGATCAGTCGGGGATCGAAAGTTACTGCTGCGAGCATCGTCAGTATCACCACGCTGGCAAAGGCGACGGCGCCCAGGTTGGCTTCGACGCTGGCAATGCGTCCGAAATTCACCACCGCGACGAGAATCGCAATGACGAAGATATCCAGCATCGACCACCGCCCGATGAACTCGATGAAGCGGTACATCAGGATGCGCTGCCGAGCGGATAGCGGCTGGTGGCGCTGCACCGAATAGAGCAGCAGGGCGATACCGACCAGCTTGAAGGTAGGCACCAGGATACTGGCGATGAACACGACGGCCGCGATTGGCAACATGCCGTGCTTCATCAGGGTGATGACCCCGGACATGATGGTGTCGGGGCTACCCTGCCCCAGGGTACTGACGGTCATGATGGGCAATACGTTGGCCGGAATATAAAGAATCGCCGCGGTAATCAGCAACGCCCAGGTACGTACAAGACTATTGGGACGGCGGGCATGCACGATCGCACCGCAGCGGGTACACACCTGTGAACTGGACTCAGGCTGCTGGCGGTTGAGTTCATGACATTCGCAACAAATAAGGATCCCGGCATCAATCGCCCGCATGCAGGTCTTCTCCCGACAACGCCACCCAGATCTGGTGTGGCGACATGACTATTTCCAACCACACCTGGACGAGCAAAAGACTGATAAAGCACAAAAGCCCAAGACCCAGGCTCAATTCGGCCAGGTCCACCAGCTTGACGATAGCCACCAGCACACCCATGAAGTAGACCTCGAGCATGCCCCAGTCGCGTAGATGGTGATAAATACGGTAGAGCAGCAAGCCATAGTCTCTTCCGACATTCCAGCGAATGCTCAACAACACGGCAAGCTGGCATAGCAACTTAAGTAGCGGAATTGCCATGCTGCAGAGAAATACCACCACGGCAACGCCACGCATCCCGGAATCATAGAGGCCGAGCACGCCACTCCAGACGGTGTCGTCCGAATTCTGCCCCAACAAATGGAGCTGCATGATGGGCAGGAAGTTCGCCGGGACATAAAGCAATAATGCAGCGAGGACCAAGGCCAGGCTGCGCTCTACGACCTTATGCCGGTGGGCATAGAGCTCATAGCCACAACGGGGGCACACAGCCTTCTCATCGCGCTTGAGTACAGGCTTGCGCATCAGCAGGTCGCACTCGTGGCAGGCCACCAGTTCGTCCAGCGGCAGATTGGCAAGCGGCCGGGAGTCGGCAGGATCGGACATAGGAAAATTCTGAATGACGGCGTCGAGGTCTATTCTAGTGCGCCGCTCGGGTTTGTGGGGAAGCCGGAAAGACAAAACCCCTACCTGCATACGCAGATAGGGGTTTCGGAATTGAATCTTGACGATGACCTACTCTCACATGGAGAAGCTCCACACTACCATCGGCGATGCATCGTTTCACTACTGAGTTCGGGATGGGATCAGGTGGTTCCAATGCTCTATGGTCGTCAAGAAATTCTGTGTGCCAACTCGTCTTTCGACGCCTCGGCAAATCGGGTATGTGACAGTTGTGGTTTGCACGAACTTTCGGTTCATTGCGTCTTCACCACCACAATCCGGCCTCTCAGCTCAGATTGCTTGGGTGTTATATGGTCAAGCCTCACGGGCAATTAGTATTGGTTAGCTCAACGCCTCACAGCGCTTACACACCCAACCTATCAACGTCGTAGTCTTCGACGGCCCTTCAGGGAGCTCAAGGCTCCAGTGAGATCTCATCTTGAGGCAAGTTTCCCGCTTAGATGCTTTCAGCGGTTATCTCTTCCGAACATAGCTACCCGGCAATGCCACTGGCGTGACAACCGGAACACCAGAGGTTCGTCCACTCCGGTCCTCTCGTACTAGGAGCAGCCCCTCTCAAATCTCAAACGTCCACGGCAGATAGGGACCGAACTGTCTCACGACGTTCTAAACCCAGCTCGCGTACCACTTTAAATGGCGAACAGCCATACCCTTGGGACCGGCTTCAGCCCCAGGATGTGATGAGCCGACATCGAGGTGCCAAACACCGCCGTCGATATGAACTCTTGGGCGGTATCAGCCTGTTATCCCCGGAGTACCTTTTATCCGTTGAGCGATGGCCCTTCCATACAGAACCACCGGATCACTAAGACCTACTTTCGTACCTGCTCGACGTGTCTGTCTCGCAGTCAAGCGCGCTTTTGCCTTTATACTCTGCGACCGATTTCCGACCGGTCTGAGCGCACCTTCGTACTCCTCCGTTACTCTTTAGGAGGAGACCGCCCCAGTCAAACTACCCACCATACACTGTCCTCGATCCGGATGACGGACCTGAGTTAGAACCTCAAAGTTGCCAGGGTGGTATTTCAAGGATGGCTCCACGCGAACTGGCGTCCACGCTTCAAAGCCTCCCACCTATCCTACACAAGCAAATTCAAAGTCCAGTGCAAAGCTATAGTAAAGGTTCACGGGGTCTTTCCGTCTAGCCGCGGATACACTGCATCTTCACAGCGATTTCAATTTCACTGAGTCTCGGGTGGAGACAGCGCCGCCATCGTTACGCCATTCGTGCAGGTCGGAACTTACCCGACAAGGAATTTCGCTACCTTAGGACCGTTATAGTTACGGCCGCCGTTTACCGGGGCTTCGATCAAGAGCTTCGCGTTAGCTAACCCCATCAATTAACCTTCCGGCACCGGGCAGGCGTCACACCCTATACGTCCACTTTCGTGTTTGCAGAGTGCTGTGTTTTTAATAAACAGTCGCAGCGGCCTGGTATCTTCGACCGACATGGGCTTACGGAGCAAGTCCTTCACCCTCGCCGGCGCACCTTCTCCCGAAGTTACGGTGCCATTTTGCCTAGTTCCTTCACCCGAGTTCTCTCAAGCGCCTTGGTATTCTCTACCCAACCACCTGTGTCGGTTTGGGGTACGGTTCCCGGTTATCTGAAGCTTAGAAGCTTTTCTTGGAAGCATGGCATCAACCACTTCGTCGCCTAAAGGCAACTCGTCATCAGCTCTCGGCCTTGAAATCCCGGATTTACCTAAGATTCCAGCCTACCACCTTAAACTTGGACAACCAACGCCAAGCTGGCCTAGCCTTCTCCGTCCCTCCATCGCAATAACCGGAAGTACAGGAATATTAACCTGTTTTCCATCGACTACGCTTTTCAGCCTCGCCTTAGGGACCGACTAACCCTGCGTCGATTAACGTTGCGCAGGAAACCTTGGTCTT
>NZ_AMWJ02000007.1:75000-321631 GCF_000319305.2 Pseudomonas bharatica CSV86
TAGATACGTTCCTCCAGTTGATATGGCTTCATGAAATCTTCGAGTGCATAGCGCCCCGGCTTGCCCACCTCGCCATCGATCACCACGGTCCAGGGCGACGTCGGAAGGCTCCCGGCGTTTTCCGCCGGATCCCCCTTGTCGGTACCGAACTCATAGAAGTTGTTGTAGTGGGTCGCATCCTTGAACGGGGTGATCGCCTCGCCCTGCACATTCACTGCCTGCCAGCGCACTCCCGGCAGCTTTTCGGTGAACCAGGCAGGCGGCGAGCCCGCCTCGACATCGGCATAGCGGGAGGCCTCGGCTGCGCGCGCCCAAGCCGGCAGCCCGGCGATCGCCAGACCGGCCATGGAGGCACCCAGAAGGGAACGACGGGAAAGGTAAAGCGACTCGGGCGTGACTTCCGACTCGGAAGAGTCGGAAGCCCGGGGGAACTTGATCAGCATGATGACTCCGCAGAACCGCTGGACAGATGCAGCAGTAGACTACGGAGTCCTGAAAATATTGCAGCCCTACTCGACGTTTTTCCGCCGACGCATACGTAACAAATATTGCGCCGGACCAGAGGCCGCATAGGCAAGGAACACCAGCAGGAGGATGCGCGGCGGATCGCTGAAGACAACCGCAAACACCAGCACCACGGCAAGGATGGCCACGAACGGCACACGCCCCTTCAGGTCCAGTTCCTTGAAGCTGTTGTACTTGATGTTGCTGACCATCAGCATGCCCGCGCCGGCTACCAGCAAGGCCACCAGGAACGAGAGCTTGGAACCCTGGATGCCGAAATCGCTGAATGCCCAGACGGTACCCGCCACCACACCTGCCGCAGCCGGGCTGGCCAGGCCGATGAAGTAGCGCTTGTCGGCCTTGCCGACCTGGGTGTTGAAGCGCGCCAGACGCAATGCTGCGCCAGCGACATAGATGAAGGCGACCATCCAGCCGACCTTGCCCATGTCACCCAGTGCCCAGCCAAAGGCCAGCAATGCCGGCGCAACGCCAAAGGCAACCATGTCGGACAGGGAGTCGTACTCGGCACCGAAAGCGCTCTGGGTATTGGTCATGCGCGCAACACGGCCATCCAGGCCATCAAGCACCATGGCCACGAAAATGGCGATGGCGGCGAAGGCGAAGTACTTGCTCGCCTCCTTCGGGTCACCGGCACTCAAGGCGCTCTGGGCGCTCATCGAGTTGATGATGGAATAGAAACCGGCGAACAGGTTCGCGGTAGTGAACAGGTTAGGCAGCAGATAGATGCCGCGGTGACGGACTTTGCGTCCTTCGGCGTCATGTCCTTCTTCGACATGCTCATCGATCGGTAGCAGGCTTTCGGCGTCAGAGGCCTTGTTCGGCTCTTCGGGACGTTCGCTCATTGAGATTACCTTGCAACGGTTTGGAAAGTTTCGACAAAGGTTCGCGGCGAGGGTTCGCCGACAAACGGATGGAAAGCTTATACCAGAAGCTGACCCCCAAAATGAAAAAACGCGGCCGAAGCCGCGTTTTCATTCGCTCGAAACCAATCAGTTCTTGGTTTTGTCGACGATCTTGTTCGCCGAGATCCAAGGCATCATCGAACGCAGTTGCTCGCCGATAATCTCGATGCCGTGGGCAGCGTTGTTGCGGCGCTTGGCGGTCATCGATGGGTAGTTGGTAGCACCTTCGGAGATGAACATCTTCGCGTACTCGCCGTCCTGGATGCGCTTCAGAGCGTTGCGCATGGCCTTGCGGGATTCTTCGTTGATGACTTCCGGACCGGTGACGTACTCACCGTACTCGGCGTTGTTGGAGATCGAGTAGTTCATGTTGGCGATACCGCCTTCGTACATGAGGTCGACGATCAGTTTCAGTTCGTGCAGGCACTCGAAGTAGGCCATTTCCGGCGCGTAGCCAGCTTCGACCAGGGTTTCGAAACCGGCCTTGACCAGCTCGACGGTACCGCCGCACAGAACGGCCTGCTCACCGAACAGGTCGGTTTCGGTCTCGTCCTTGAAGGTGGTTTCGATGATGCCGGTACGGCCGCCACCAACGCCAGCGGCGTAGGACAGGGCGACGTTCTTGGCGTTGCCCGAAGCGTCCTGGTAAACGGCGATCAGGTCAGGGATACCACCGCCCTTGACGAACTCGGAGCGAACGGTGTGGCCTGGAGCCTTCGGCGCGATCATGATCACGTCCAGGTCGGCGCGAGGAACGACCTGGTTGTAGTGGATCGAGAAGCCGTGGGAGAAGGCCAGGGTAGCGCCCTTCTTGATGTTCGGCTCGATTTCGTTCTTGTACAGGGTGCCCTGGAATTCGTCCGGGGTCAGGATCATGACCAGGTCGGCAGCGGCGACGGCGGTAGCGACGTCAGCAACTTTCAGGCCGTGGGCTTCAGCCTTGGCAACGGTAGCCGAACCCTTACGCAGACCGACGGTGACATCCACACCGGAGTCCTTCAGGTTGCACGCCTGGGCGTGACCCTGGGAGCCGTAACCGATGATGGCAACCTTCTTGCCCTGGATGATCGACAGATCGCAGTCTTTATCGTAGAAAACTTTCATGAAATACCCCTGTTATCTCGGCCTTGTTCAGGCCATTCGCTAATTTCGTAGAGTTAGATGCTCAGCACTTTGTCGCCACGGGCAATCCCGGTGACACCGCTACGCACGGTTTCCAGGATGGACGCAGTGCCGATAGCCTGAATGAAGCTGTCGAGCTTGTCGCTGGTGCCGCTCAGCTGCACGGTGTACACACTGGCGCTGACGTCGACGATCTGCCCACGGAAGATATCGGTGGTGCGCTTGATCTCGGCACGCTGGGCGCCAGTGGCCTTCACCTTGACCAGCATCAGTTCGCGCTCGATATGAGCACTTTCCGACAGGTCGACCAGCTTGACCACCTCAACCAGTTTGTTCAGGTTCTTGGTGATCTGCTCGATCACCTCATCATGGCCGACAGTGGTCAGCGTCAGACGCGACAGGGTCGGGTCTTCGGTTGGCGCCACGGTCAGGCTTTCGATGTTGTAGTTGCGTTGCGAGAACAAGCCGACGACGCGGGACAGGGCACCGGGTTCGTTTTCCAACAGCAGGGAAATAATGTGCCGCATATCAGGTCCGCTCCGTCTTGCTCAGCCACATGTCGCGCATCGAACCATCCTTGATCTGCATCGGATAGACGTGCTCGCTGTTATCGACCTGGATATCGATGAACACCAGGCGATCCTTGAGGGCAAAGGCTTCTTCGAGCTTGGGCTTGAGGTCCTTCAGGCTGGTGATGCGGATACCCACATGACCATAGGCCTCGGCCAGCTTGACGAAGTCAGGCAGCGATTCCATGTACGAATGGGAGTGACGGCTGTTGTAGGACATGTCCTGCCACTGGCGAACCATCCCCAGCACACCGTTGTTCAGGTTGACGATCTTCACCGGCAGGTCGTACTGCAGGCAGGTCGACAGCTCCTGGATGTTCATCTGGATGCTGCCTTCGCCGGTAACGCAGGCTACGTCTGCTTCCGGGAAGTTCAGCTTGACGCCCATGGCCGCCGGGAAACCGAAGCCCATGGTGCCCAGGCCGCCGGAGTTGATCCAGCGGTTCGGCTTGTTGAAGCGGTAGTACTGCGCCGCGAACATCTGGTGCTGGCCCACGTCGGAGGTGACGAAAGCATCGCCCTTGGTGACTTCGCACAGGGTCTCGATCACGGTCTGTGGCTTGATGACGCTGCCGTCGCCCTTGTCGTAAGGGAACAGGCCGCGGTCGCCGCGCCACTCTTCGATCTGTTTCCACCATGCATCCATCGCCGCCTTTTCAGGCTTCTCGCCGATCTCGCGAACTGCAGCGAGCATTTCGGTGAGGACGCTTTCCACCGGTCCAACGATAGGTACGTCGGCCTTGATCATCTTGGAGATCGAAGCCGGGTCGATATCGATGTGGATGATCTTGGCACTCGGGCAGAACTTGGCCGGGCCATTGACCACGCGGTCGTCGAAGCGTGCGCCGACAGCCAGGATCACGTCGGCATGGTGCATCGCCACGTTGGCGGTGTAGCTGCCGTGCATGCCGAGCATGCCGAGGAACTGGCGGTCGGTGCCAGGATAGCCACCGAGGCCCATCAGGGTGTTGGTAACCGGGACGTTCAGCAGTTGCGCCAGCTCGGTCAGCGCCTCGGAGCCGCCGCCAAGGATCACGCCGCCACCGGCGTAGATGATCGGGCGCTTGGCAGCGATGATCATCTCGGCAGCCTTGCGGATCTGGCCGGAGTGACCACGCACGGCAGGGCTGTAGGAACGCAGCTTGACCTTCTTCGGATAGACGTACTCGAACTTTTCAGCCGGGTTGGTCATGTCCTTCGGAATGTCCACGACCACAGGGCCGGGACGGCCGGATTGGGCCAGGTAGAAGGCTTTTTTCAGGACTTCGGGGATTTCCGAGGCGTGCTTGATCATGAAGCTGTGCTTCACGATCGGCCGGGAAATACCGATCATGTCGGTTTCCTGGAAGGCATCGGTACCGACCATGGTGCTGGGCACCTGGCCGGACAGGATGACCATCGGGATGGAGTCCATGTAGGCGGTGGCAATGCCGGTGATGGCATTGGTAGCGCCAGGGCCGGAAGTTACCAGTACCACGCCGGCCTTGCCGGTGGCACGGGCATAGCCGTCCGCCATATGGGTAGCAGCCTGCTCGTGGCGAACCAGGATGTGGTTCACTTCCGGTTCCTTGAACAGGGCATCGTAAACATGAAGGAGAGCACCGCCAGGGTACCCATAGATGTGCTTAACGCCTTCGTCACGCAAGAAGCGGACGACCATTTCAGCGCCGGATAAAAGCTCCACGTTGTTCACCTCTAAAACGCCAGAATACCGTTCGCTCCGGAACGGGTCTTAATAGGTTTACTGCCAAGCAGAGCATGAGCGACGAAAATGCCACTACGTCAGCACTGACTGAGCAAGTATTGGGAGCGCCCCAAAGTGTTGCGGGGTCTTCCCACCCAGCGCGAGGTAACGCGTTGCGGGGTGTAACAGGTCGGCGCGGGTGTGCGCCTCATGATCTGCTTAGCGGGTCTGCTTCTGGCAGTCCCCCTACAGCGGACTTCGGATTGTTGTGATTCGAACTGCGCAAGTCAAGTGACTTAGCGGTTTAAATTCCGCCGCAGCGCCTTTGCCAGCCGGGCGGAAACGTTTGCCCGGCCTTGCCTGCAACGAAACGGGGCCGCAAAAGCGGCCCCGGACGATAACGGCAGGCAAATCAGGCAGATGGATTGATCAATTGGTCAAACTCGGCCAATAGCTTGCGCAATTGACGGCTTTCTTCCGGACGGTCCACATAGACCGTCTCGGCCATGACCAGGATCCCCGACGCGTTAGGCAGCGGTAGCCCCCGCTCGAGGATCTCCTTCATGCGCGGCAGGAAGATCCACTGCAGCCACTGATCGAACGCCATGGTGTCGACCGCGAACGGCACGGTGCTGGACAGTGCTTCGACGCTGGGGGACTCATCGCTCCACCAGCCCTGCAGATGCAGTTCACGTTCGATCAACAGCAGATGGTCGGCGATATCGAGAATGCGCGGATCCATCACTGCGGCGCCTGGGCTTTCTGCCGGGCCAGGGCGGCACCCGCAGCGTCACCCTGCTTGTCGCGAGCCTGGGCGATGATGTTCCACAGCCCGGCCTGCAGGTCGGGACGACCGTTCGCATAGGTCATTGCACGACGCGCCAGTTGCTCGGACTGGGCGGCATCCCCCTGGGCCAGGCGCACCTGGGCCAGTCGATAAAGCACCTGGGGTTCACGCGGCGCGATGCGCTGGGCACGCTCCAGGCTGGACGAGGCACCGTTGTAGTCGCCACTGCCCTGCTGTTGCTGGGCAGTGGTCAGCAGCGCGAGCACCGGACCGTCCAACTGCTCGTCGGCCGACAGGCCACCCGAACTGGTATTGGCCCGCGGAATACCGGTCGGCGCCGACGGCATCGTATAGGTGCTGGTACTTCCTTGCGGAGTGTACGGCTGCGAAGTCGACGGCCCCGGGACGATCGGCCCGGTGCTGATTCCGGCCGGCGCGGTGGACGCCGGGAAGGTCTGGATAGGCGCCGCGCCGCTGCCTTGCGGGATCATCACGGTCACGCCGCTGTCCTGCGGCACCGACTGGGCCTGGCTGGTACCGCTGCGCACAGGCGCGGTGTTGCCGCGGTTGGCCTGGACACGCTCGCTATTGGATACCCGGGTACCGGAATCCACCACCGGGATCGAACCACGCTGCACGGTGGCGCAGCCGTTTAGCAAGGCCAGCGCCGTCAGGGCTGGAAACCACCATTTTTTCACGTCAGGTCCTCTTGGCTCTCGCCGATCAATTCATCCAGCCCTTGACCCAGTCCATGACTGACTCGGCCGGGTTCTGTTCACCGCCACAGGCCGCACCTGCAGCCGGCTCGCTTCCGCGAATATAAGGCATCTGCACCGCGCCAGGGCAGCTCGCATCGGAGCCCTGGCCGGTATGCGGATCGACCCAGGCCTGCACCACGTTGTCCGGCTGCGGCATGTCCAGCGGCAGCGGGTCGGCTTTGCGCATGAAGCTGGTCCACACCTGCAGGGCACCGGTGGCACCGGTGAACGGCGTCTTGCCGTTGTCGTCACGACCGAGCCAGACAACCGCCAGCAGGTCCTGGCTGAAACCAGCGAACCAACTGTCCCGCGAGTCGTTACTGGTACCCGTCTTGCCCGCCAGGTTCAGCGACGCCGGCAGCACACTGTAGACCGAGCGCCCGGTACCTTCGCGCATCACCCGCTGCATGGCGTTCTGCACCAGATAGATGGAGCCCGGATCGAAACGCTGCTGGATCTGGAACGGATAACGCTTGAGCGGCTCGCCTTCGGCGGTCAGCACGCTGCGGATACCGCGCATCGGTGTATTGAAGCCACCGTTGGCCAGGGTCTGGTACATGGTCGCCACCTGCATCGGTGACATTCCGCCAGCGCCCAGGAGCATGGACGGGAAGGCCGGCCAGTCGACCTCGACACCCAGGCGCCCGATGGTTTTGAGCACATTCGGCACACCCAGTTCCAGGCCCAGCTTGGCCGTGGACAGGTTGTAGGAATTTGCCAGCCCCTGGTACAGGTAGATGGTGCCATGGGCGCGGCGGTCGTAGTTCTGCGGTTTCCACACCTGGCCATCGGCGCCCTTGACCGAGAAAGGCTCATCCTGGACCCAGCTTGTCAGGGTGTACTGGCTGGGTTTCTCCAGCGCCGTCAGGTAGACCGCCGGCTTGACCAGGGAGCCGATCGGGCGCACTGCGTCGATAGCCCGGTTGAAGCCGGCGAAACCGGCCTGCCGGCTGCCGATCAGGGCCTGCACTTCACCGGTTTCAGGGTTGGTCACGACCATCGCCGCTTCCACCTCATCGGCACCCTTGCGACCCGCGAGACGCTTGAAGGTATCGGCCATGGACGACTCGGCCTTCATCTGCAGGATCGGGTCGAAACTGGTGAAAATGCGCAGGCCTTCTTCGGTAAGGTCTTCGTCGCGATAGTCCTGGCGCAGCTGGCGCTTGACCAGATCGAGGAAGCCGGGGAACGAGCTGTCCGCCAGGCTGCCGCGCTTGGTCACGCCCAGCGGCATTTTCTTCGCGGCCTCCACCGCTTCTGGCGTTGCCACGCCCTGCTCCGCCAGCAGATCGAGGACAAGGTTGCGCCGCTGCAGGGCACGCTCGGGATAACGGCGCGGATTGTAGTAGGACGGCCCCTTGACCATACCCACCAGCAAAGCCACCTGGTGCAGCTTCAGCTCCGACAGCGGCTGGCTGAAGAAGAACTGGCTGGCCAGTCCGAAGCCATGCACGGCACGCTGGCCATCCTGGCCGACGAAGACCTCGTTGAGGTAGGCCTCGAGGATTTCCTGCTTGTCGTAGTGCATTTCCAGCAGCACCGCCATCATGGCTTCGGTGAGCTTGCGGCTGAGGCTGCGTTCGTTGGTCAGGAAGAAGTTCTTGACCAACTGCTGGGTCAGGGTACTGCCGCCCTGGCGCATGGCCCCGGAAGACGTATTGACCCAGACGGCCCGGGCAATGGACTTGGGCGACACACCGAAGTGGTGATAGAAGTCGCGGTCTTCAACGGCCACCAGGGTTTCCAGCAGGTACGGCGGCACCTGGTCCAGCTTGATCAGGATGCGGTCTTCGAGATTCTTCGGATACAGGCCCCCGATCAGCAACGGTTCCAGGCGCACCACTGCCAGCTTGGCGTCGTTGGCCGCACTGAGGCCGGCCACGTAGTCGCCGGAGAAACGCACGCGGACCTTCTGTGCCGGCTCCATGCCCTCATAGAACTGGAAGCCGCGGGTGTTCAGGTCGACGGTATTGCCGTTCACCGCTGCCGCGCCCGGGCCGTTGGCCACGCTTTCACGGCGATAGCCAAGGGCGTCGAGTTCAACCAGGAAATCGTCCCTGCTCAGCTTCTGGCCAACGAAAAGCTCCAGCGGCCGCGCGTAGACCTTGGCCGGAATGGTCCAGCGCTTGCCGGAGAATTTCTCCTGGACGACGGCATCGAGATAGACGGCGAAGCCGGCCAGCACCACAAGACCGACCAGGCTGAGCTTGATGACCCAGCCGAGCCAGGCGCGGGAGCGGCTGGACGCTTGTTTTTTGGGGGTACGGGAAGATCGGGTACGTGTCATGGGCGCGGATTATACGCACTTTATCGTTCATCGACAGACGCCCCCCGGCGGTTTCCAGACGGCATGCTTGCCGCCATAATGGCCGATTAGAATCCCATTTTCCCCGGAAGGATCGCCCGTGAGCCAAGCCTTGATCGCAGCCCTGCAGAACCCAGCCCTGTACCCGCATCCAGTGAAGGATTTCCGGGTTATCGAGACGCATATTTCCTGGGTCGTGCTCACTGGCGATTACGCCTACAAGATCAAGAAGCCGATGAATTTCGGCTTTCTCGATTTCACCGAGCTGTCCAGTCGCGAGCACTTCTGCAACGAAGAACTGCGCCTCAACAAGCGCCTGACCGATGGCCTGTACCTGGATGTCCTGCCCATCACCGGCAGCGCCGAGGCTCCGCAGCTCGGCGGCGAAGGCGAAGCGATCGAGTTCGCCCTGAAGATGCGCCAGTTTCCCCAGGAGCAGATGCTCAGCACCCTCCAGGCCAACGGCGAGCTGACTGCCGCGCATATCGACCAGATGGCCAGGCAGATTGCCGAATTCCACCTCCAGGCCCCGCGCGTTGCCGTCGAACACCCGCTGGGCACACCGGAAAGCGTGATGGCGCCGGTGGAACAGAACTTCGAACAGATCCGCCCGTTCCTCAGCGACAAGGCTGACCTGCAACAGCTCGATGCACTGCAGGCCTGGGCCCGCAGCAATTTCGACCGCCTGCACCCGCTGCTGGAAGCGCGCAAGGCACAAGGGTTCATCCGTGAGTGCCACGGCGATATCCACCTGGGCAACGCAACCGTCATCGACGGCAAGGTGGTGATCTTCGATTGCATCGAATTCAACGAGCCATTCCGCCTGACCGACGTCTACGCCGACACGGCCTTCCTGGCAATGGACCTCGAAGACCGTGGCCTGAAGTGCCTGGCGCGGCGCTTCATCAGCCAGTACCTGGAATTGACCGGCGATTACGCAGGCCTGGAACTGCTCAACTTCTACAAGGCCTACCGCGCCCTGGTCCGGGCCAAGGTCGCCCTGTTCAGCATGCCGGCAGATGCCGACGGCGTGCAGCGTGCCACGACCCTGCGTCAGTACCGCAACTACGCCAACCTGGCCGAAAGCTACAGCGCCATTCCTTCGCGGTTGCTGGCCATCACCCACGGCGTTTCCGCAGTCGGCAAAAGCCATGTGGCCATGCGCCTGGTCGAAGCGCTCGGTGCCATCCGCCTGCGCTCGGACGTGGAGCGCAAGCGCATGTTCGGAGAGCAGGCCGGCGAGGCGACTGGCGAACTGCAAGCCGGCATCTATAGCAGCGACGCCAGCCAGGCCACGTATGAGCGCCTGCACCAACTGGCTGCGATGATCCTGCGCGCCGGCTTCCCGGTGGTGATCGATGCCACGTACCTGAAGCAGCCGCAGCGCGCTGCCGCAGCCGACGTCGCCAGCGAGACCGGGGTGCCCTTCCTTATCCTCGACTGCAACGCCCCGGATGCGGTGATCGCCAGCTGGCTGGCGCAGCGCCAGGCGGACCGGACCGACCCTTCCGACGCGACCCTGGAAGTCATCGCCGCACAGCAGGTCAGCCGCGACCCACTGAATGCCGAAGAGCAACTGCACAGCAAGCGCGTGGAAACCAACGAAAGCGACAGCCTCGACAAGCTCATCGAGCAGATCCGTCAGCGCCTGCCCGGCTTGTAATCCTGCATAGGCGTGAAGCAGTCCACACTTCACGCCTCTGCTCCGGGGCTTTCCGGAGAGCGTGACACTATAATGCCAGTATCCGGCCACCTCCTTCGGCTGATCACGAGGCGCTCATCATGAATCAACCACGGCTACTGGACAGTTCGCTGTTTGCATTGATTCGCAACGAGGACATCACGGGTTTCAACCGCGAAAAACCCAAGGACGCCAGCATCGATTTCCGCGGGGGTGACTTCCGCGGGCTTGACCTGCGTGACCTCGACACCAGCGGCATCGATTTCCGCGACGCCTACTTCCGCGCTGCCGACCTGCGCGGCCTTGACTTGCGGGATGTTCCCCTCGAAGGCGCCAGCCTGGCCCACGCGCAGATCTCGGGCACCTATTTCCCGGCTGATCTGAGCGCCGACGAGATCCTCATGTCGGTGAAGTACGGTACCCGCATGCGTTATCGTCCGCGCTAGGCTCTGTTCGGAAAGCCTTGGGCCCTCCTCGACGCCCGACCTGGGCGACATTCCCAACGGCACTGGCAAATAGCCGCGTTATTGCCAAGTGCCGCTACACTGCTGAGTGATATTCCGCGACTTCCTCCACCAGACCCGTTCAGCCGGCGCAAGGAGGCTTGATGAACGATGAACTCCAGCACCTGAAGAATCTTGGCAAGACCTCGGCACAGTGGCTGCACGCGGTAGGTATCCACAGCGCATCCGACCTGCGTCGCCTTGGCGCGGTGGATGCCTATCGGGCGGTACGCACACGGGGCTTCCGGGCATCGAAGGTGCTGCTTTACGCCATTGAAGGCGCGTTGCTGGATGTGCACTGGAACGATATTCCCGCAGAACGCAAGGAGGCGCTGAATCAGCAATTGGATGCGACCAGCCTGCGGAAAAAAAACTGAGTTTTTTCGGATTGGTCCGTTGACATAGAAATGAGAATCGTTATGATTACCGCAACTGGTCGCGAGACTGGTTGGATAAACTGAAAGCCCCTGGTTCGGACTCTCAGATTATCTCCTCATCAGGCTAATCACGGTTATTGACCCGGCACTTTGCCGGGTCTTTTTTTGCCTGCTCGATCGTGAACTCAGCGCAGATCGGCGCAGTAGTCCTTCTTCGACAGAGCCGCCGTGTACCAGACGAAATCGGCCATCTGCGGGCTCACGTCCTCGCCCACCTGCGCCAGCATCAGCACCAGCGTACCCTGCTCCGCACCGAGATCAGCCAGGTGCAGCGGCACACCGACATCCTTGCGCACATGGTAGCCACCGGCCAGGAGCAGGCTCGGTGCGGGGGCAGCAAGCAGACGTTCGGCCATGCGCCGGTCACGCTGCTGTTGCACCGCAACCATGGACGGCAACTGGCTTTCCGGGAGCATGCCGCAGTGACCGTCGCGCACTTCCTCCATCAGCGCATCACGCACCGCCGCAGTGGTAGAGCGCGGGCCACCGAGGTCTGGCGGATTGCGATAGATCGCCGCCATTTCCCCGCGGTCGAGATTGGCCGCCAGAACCGGGTAGCCCTGGGCAAAGGCTTCACGAACGATCGGCGCGTAGAACGTCCAGTCCCAGCCCTGGCGCCAGTCGATGGCCTTGGCCAGGTCGCTCGGCAAAGGCTGTTGCTGACGGACCAGGTCGACCTTGACCTGCTGCGCCGGCTCGAGCATTTCCAGCAACAGGCTGCCTTGCGCCCGTCGCTGGTTCAGCGCCTGCAACAGCCAACGTTGCAAGGCATGATGATCGGGGTTGTCGTGCTGCTCACCGACCAGGACCCGCGGTACCCCCGCCAGGCGCTGGAGTAATTGCTCCGGGGTCAACGCCTTGCCACTGGCCGTCTCTCGAATCACCCCCAGTTCCGCATGCCCGCGCCCCTCGGGGCTTTGCCAGGCCGGAAGCGGCGGCAACGCAGGCGACGCAGGCATGGACTGACATCCCGCCAGCCCTCCGGCCAACAATACAACCACGCCAAGCACGCGGGACAGGGACATGGACGACTCCTATCGGGCAATGATGAGCGGATGCCCCCGCTCGGGATGAGGCTGCACCAGCACGTCGAGACCGAACACGGCCTTCAGCGCGTCCGGCTGCAGCACCACCTGGGGTGTGTCGAGGGCACGGGGCCGACCGTTCTGCAGGAGCAGGATGCGATCACAATAGCGTGCAGCCAGGTTCAGGTCATGAAGGATAACCAGTACCGCCCCGCCGCGATCGGCGAAACCGCGCACGGCTTGAAGCGTCGTGTGCTGGTGCAGGGGATCGAGCGCAGAGGTCGGCTCATCGAGCAACAGGGTTCGCCCCTGTTCACCAGGCCAAAGCTGCGCCAGTACACGGGCCAGATGCACGCGCTGGCGTTCGCCACCGGACAGCGCCAGGTAGCTGCGTTCGGCAAGATGCAACGCGTCCGCGGCCTGCAGCGCCTCGATCACGATCTCCCGATCACGGGCCTGCCCCGTACGATGGGGCAGACGGCCCATCCCCACCACCTCCTCGACGCGAAACGCAAAGCCCAGGCTGGAGACCTGCGGCAACACCGCCAGGCACCGGGCCCTCTCCGGCCCCGGCCAGTCGGCCAGCGGGCGCTCATGCAGAAGGACCCGGCCACGATGAGGCGCCAGCTCACCGCACAGGGCACCCAGCAAGGTGCTCTTTCCCGCGCCATTTGGCCCAAGCACACCCAGCACCTGCCCCGGTGTCACATCGAGGGTGATGCCGTCGAGGACGCTCGTGTGCCCGCGAATGACCTGCAGATCCCGGACCTGAAGCATCAGGCGCGCCCTCGCAGCAGCAGATACAAAAAGAATGGTGCTCCGATGAAGGCGGTAACGATACCGATCGGCAACTCGGCCGGCGCCAGCACCAGGCGTGCGGCCAGATCGGCGAACAGCAGCAGCGAGGCACCCGCCAGCAGCGAGGCCGGCAGCAGGACCCGGTGGTCAGGCCCGGCCAGCAAGCGGATCAGATGGGGCACAACAAGGCCGATGAAGCCGATCAGGCCGGCCGCCGCCACCGCCGCGCCAACGCCCAGGGCAGTACAGAAGACCAGTTCGCGCTTGAGCTTTTCTACCTCGAAGCCCAGGTGGCGCGCCTCGGACTCGCCCAGCAGCATGGCATTGAGCGCCTCGGCGCGGCGCGGCAGCCACAGCGCCACGCCGGCCGCCACCAGCACCAGCGGCCACAGGCGCTGGTAACTGGCGCCGTTGAGGCTGCCCAGGTTCCAGAAGGTCAGGGTGCGCAGGGTGGCATCGTCGGCCAGATAGGTGAACAGGCCCACCGCAGAGCTGGCCAGGGCAGTCAGGGCAATACCGGCGAGCAGCATGGTGGCAACGCTGGTCTGGCCGTCCTTGCGGCCGAGGCGGTAGACCAGCGCGGTTACACCCAACCCGCCGAGGAAGGCGCAGAGTGACAACAGATAGGGCGCAAAGGCTTCCGGGATGCCGCCCACCCAGGCACTGCCAACGATGGCAATCGCCGCTCCCAGCGCCGCGCCACTGGACACCCCGACCAGCCCCGGGTCCGCCAGCGGATTGCGAAACAACCCCTGCATCGCCACTCCGGCGAGCGCCAGCACTGCACCCACCGCTAGCCCGAGCAGGGTACGCGGAAGACGGATCTGCCCAAGGATCAGTTCCGCCTGTTCCAGGCCCGCGCCGTTCACGGGCAGGCCGAGCAGGCGCAGGCCGGCCCGCAGGGTGTCCATCATTGGCAGGCTGACCGGCCCGAGGGCCAGCGACAACCAGACTGCCAGCAGACACGCCAGGCCCAGTACGACAAACAGCGTGCGCGGCGTTACCAGTCGGATCATCGCGCGAGCTCGGCCCTGGCCGACGGATAGAAGGCCTGGGCCAGCGCCTGCAGGCTGGCCGGCAGACGCGGCCCGAGGCCTCCGACCAGCAGCGTCGGGTCAAGAGCGATCAAGCGCTTCATGCGCACCGCACGCGACGATGCCAGGGCCGGGTTTTCCTTGATAAGCGCCTCTAGCGCAGCATCACCGCTCAACGCGCGGTCGGCGAACACCACCACCTGGGGATTCAGCGCGGCCAGGGTCTCGGTAGAGAAGTTCTTGTAGCCGTCGTTGGTCGCCAGGTTGCGTCCTCCGGCCTGCTCGATCAGCCAGTCGCCCGCAGTTCCCCTGCCGGCGATCATCGGCCTGGCGCCCGCATGGCCGACCAGCAGGATGACCCCCGGGGCATCTTCGGCAGCCCGGGCCGCGCTGATCTTCACCTGCAATGCAGCGAGCTGCCGGCGGTAATCGACGAAACGCTGTTCGGCCTGCTCAGGCTTGCCCAGCAACCGCCCCAGGTGCTTGAGATTGTCATGCACGGCATCCAGGTCGGCCTCGCTGGAAAACAGCTCGACCTGCACGCCGGCGCTGCGGATCTGCGCGAGCACCGGGGCGGGCCCATTTCGGCGGTGCCTGCCAGCAAGTCGGGACGCAGGCTCAAAACGCCCTCGGCTGAAAGCTGGCGTTGATAACCGATGCTCGGCAGCGCCTTCAAGGATTCAGGGTGCTGGCTGGTGGTATCGACCCCGACCAGGCGGGACTGCGCGCCGAGCTCGACAATCCACTCACTCAGCGCACCACCGGCGCTGACCCAGCGTTGCGGCGGTTCCCCGGCTTGCACCGGGTTGAACACAAGCCCGAGGCAAAGGGCGACCAGGCTGGCATATCGGCGCATAAGGCAGCTTCCTGTTGATGAGGTTGGGAGTGGGATCACGGACAGGGTATAAAGACGCCCGACGCGGCCCGAGCCGGTAATTTGATAATTATTTGCATTTAGGCGTCAAGCCGACCGAATCCGTCACGGAGTTTCCCATGCACCTTCTATGTAGCGGCGTCGAACTGAGCGAAGGCCAGAGCCGTGGCTTCAACCATGAAGGCGTCGAGCTGCTGGGTGTTCGCCGCCACGGTCAGGTTTATCTATACCGCAATCGCTGCCCTCACCGTGGTATTGCGCTGAACTGGCAGCCGGACGGGTTCCTCGACAGCAGCGCCAGCCTGATCGCCTGCGCCCATCATGGCGCCCTGTTCCTGATCGAAAGCGGCGAATGCGTTGCCGGCCCCTGCGCCGGCGATGCCCTGGAAGCCCTGGACTGCCACGAGGACAACCAGGGCATCTGGCTCAGGGATTGAGCAGTACCGGCAAGGGCCGGTCGATGCGCACCTGGCGGTTGTCCAGCGTGACACCGTAGGCCAGCACCTCGACGCCATCGAGCACGGCCGCGCGCAAGGCGATGGCGTAGCCGGGGTCGATTTCCTCCGCCGGGCGTACCGCATCGACACCGGCCAGGTTCACGCAGTAAAGCTGCACGGCCCTCACGCCCTGACGAGCCAGCGCCGCCAGTTCGCGCAGGTGTTTGGCACCGCGCTGGGTCACAGCGTCAGGAAAGGCCGCGATGGTCGAGCCATCGAAGCCTAGGGTCACGCTTTTAACCTCGACGTAAGCCAATCCGGTGTCGTAGGTCAATTGGAAGTCGATACGGCTCTTTTCTTCGCCATAGGGCACCTCGCGGCGCAGGGCGGTGAAGCCGGCCAGCTCGCTGATCACTCCGGCGCGCAGCGCTTCCTCGACAATGGCGTTGGCCCGCCCGGTATTCACACAAGCCAGGCGGCCCTGGGGTGTCTCGCTGATTTCCCAGGTGCCCGGCAACTTGCGCTTGGGATCGCCGGAGCGGCTGAACCAGACCTGGCCACCCTCCTTCATGCAATTGAGCATCGACCCGGTATTCGGACAATGGATGGTCATCTGCTCGCCGCTGGGCAATTCGATATCAGCGAGAAAGCGCTTGTAGCGTTTGAGCAGTCGCGCCTGCTCGAGCAACGGGGAAAACTCCATCAGCCTTGCCAGTTCCGCAAGCCCCGGGCAATCCGCTCCACCGCCTCGTGCAAGCGCGGCAGGCTCTGGGTATAGGCGAAACGCACATGGTGGCTGGCCTGATGGCGACCGAAGTCGATACCCGGGGTAAAGGCGATATGCTCGGTTTCGAGGAAGTGCCGGCAGAAAGCGAATGCATCGCCGCCGAACTTGCTGATATCGGCGTAAAGATAGAAAGCGCCCTGCGGCTCCACGGTGATGCCGAAGCCCAGCTCCCGCAGCGCCGGCAGGAGGAAATCACGACGGCGGGCAAATTCGGCGCGGCGCTCTTCGAGGATTTCGATGGTGCGCGGTTCGAAGCAGGCCAGAGCGGCATGCTGGGCCATGCTGGGTGCACTGATGTAGAGGTTCTGCGCCAGCTTCTCCAGCTCCGGAATCGCCGCAGGCGGCGCCACCAGCCAACCGAGACGCCAGCCGGTCATGCCGAAATATTTTGAGAAACTATTCAGGATGAAAGCCTGGTCGTCGACCTCCAGCGCGCTCGGAGCATCCATGCCGTAGGTCAGGCCGTGATAGATCTCGTCCACCACCAGATGACCATTGTGCGCACGGGTAGCGCGGGACAGGCCGGCCAGCGCTTCGCGGTCGAGCACGGTACCGGTCGGGTTGGCCGGCGAGGCCACCAGGGCGCCAACCGTATCGTGGTCCCAGTAACGCTCCACCAGGTCGGCATTGAGCTGGTAGTTCACCTCTGGACCTACTGGCACCAGTTGCGCACCGCCCTCGACCAAGCGCAGGAAATGACGGTTGCACGGATACCCAGGATCGGCCAGCAGCCAATGCTTGCCCGGATCCACCAGCAGGCTGCTGGCCAGCAGCAGCGCGCCGGAGCCACCAGGGGTGATGAGAATCCGCTGCGGATCGATGTTCAGCCCATAGCGCTGCCCGTAGAACCCGGCGATCGCTTCGCGCAGTGCCGGCAGCCCGCGCGCGGCGGTGTAACGGGTGTGGCCGGCAGCCAGCGCCGCCTGCCCGGCTTCGACGATGGGCGCAGCGGTGGTGAAGTCCGGCTCGCCGATCTCCAGGTGGATGACGTCGTTGCCGGCGGCCTGCAATTCATTGGCCCGTGCCAGCAGGGCCATCACGTGAAAGGGTTCGATGGCGCGACTGCGCGCACTGTAGGGCTGAGCCATTGGCCTTCTCTCAATCGGGACTAGACTGATGATTCTAACCGCGCGCCGCGGTGAACGTATGGATAAACCCCGCTGTCCTACCGGAGATAACCGGGAGTAGCGCACCCCGATCCTATCTGGTAAGTTCGGCGGCTCGCAGTCGCAGGGCCGGCGGTCGCCGGATATGGAAACATGCCTGCGCATTGGATCAGATGAGTGAGAGGCGGTCTATTCATGTCCACCGTAGAAAAGCAAAAAGCCGGTCATTCCATGTACGGTGTCGATGCCTATGTGGAGACCAAGGGTGAGGAGTACATGGGTGAAGCCATGAAGGCTCACTTCACCAAACTGCTCGGCGCCTGGAAAGGGGAACTGATGCAGAGCGTGGACCGCACCGTGGACCACATGAAGGACGAAGCCGCCAACTTCCCCGACCCGGCCGACCGTGCCAGCCAGGAAGAAGAATTCGCCCTGGAGCTGCGTAACCGCGACCGCGAGCGCAAGCTGATCAAGAAAATCGACAAGACCCTGCAGAAAATCCAGGACGGTGACTACGGCTGGTGTGAGAAGTGCGGCATCGAAATCGGCCTGCGCCGCCTGGAAGCCCGCCCCACCGCAGACCTGTGCTTCGATTGCAAGGAACTCGACGAGAAGAAGGAAAAGCAGGTCGGCAAAGGCTGATCCTGACTCCTGCAGACGGGGCGCATCATGCGCCCCGTTTCATTTATACAGCCCGCACCGATCATGACCGACTCCCGCTATATCGGGCGCTTCGCCCCCACTCCCAGTGGTTTCCTGCATTTGGGCTCGCTGGTCGCGGCCCTCGCCTCCTGGCTCGATGCCCGGGCCGTCGGCGGCCAGTGGCTGTTGCGCATGGAAGATATCGACCCGCCGCGCGAGGCACCCGGCGCGCAAAAAGCGATTCTCGACACCCTGGAAAGCTACGGCCTGGAATGGGATGGCGAGGTGGTCTACCAGCACGACCGCCACGGCGCCTACGCCGAAGTGATCGATCGCCTGTTCCGCCAGGGCCTGGCCTACGCCTGTACCTGCTCGCGCAAGCAGCTGGAAGGTTATAACGGCATCTATCCGGGGCTATGCCGCAATCTCGGACACGCTCAGGAAGATGCAGCGATTCGTATCCGCGTACCGGAACTGACCTACAGCTTCAACGACCGTGTACAAGGACACTTTCAGCAACATCTGGGCAAGGAAGTGGGTGACTTCGTCATCCGCCGCCGCGATGGTCTCTATGCTTATCAATTGGCGGTGGTCCTGGACGATGCCTGGCAGGGCGTAACCGATATCGTTCGCGGTGCCGACCTGCTGGACAACACACCGCGCCAGCTTTATCTCCAGGAGTTGCTGGGGCTGTCACAACCACGCTACCTGCACGTCCCGCTTATCGTCCAGCCAGACGGGCACAAGCTGGGCAAGTCCTACCGTTCGGCACCACTGCCGGCGGAACAGGCCGCACCACTGATCCTGCGAGCCTTGCGCGCATTGGGCCAGCCTACCGACGCCGCCATGGCCGCAGCCCGCCCCGCCGAGGTACTGGCGCACGCCGCCCGGCACTGGAATGCACAAGCGATTCCGCGCAGCCTGGCCCTCGCCGAGGCGGAACTGCACTGAGTGCTTGCCGGAGATCGAAAAGGCCAATAGATTCAAAACCTTGGGTATTGTCCGCCGGCCCGTTTGCAGGCGCCGGCCCTTCCGTTACCATCAGCCGCGTTTTGCGCCAATAATAAATCCACTTCGCAGCGCGCAATTCCTACGAGGCCAGCATGTACATCTATCGTTTGGTCCTGCTTCTGGTCGTGGGGATCTACCTGTTCTCCCCGGCCATCATGGACTGGTGGATCGAGCCGACCGGTGCCTGGTATCGCCCTTACCTGCTCTGGCTGATCCTGATCGTCGTGACCTTTATCCTGCAGAGCCAACGTGATGCCGATGAGCTTTAGCCTGACCCAGATGATCCTGATCAGCGCCGCCTACCTGCTGGTGCTGTTCGGCGTGGCCTGGATCAGCGAACGCGGCATGATCCCCCGGGCGATCATCCGTCATCCACTGACCTACACCCTGTCACTTGGTGTCTACGCAAGCGCCTGGGCCTTCTATGGCACGGTCGGCCTGGCCTACCAATACGGCTATGGTTTCCTTGCCTGCTACCTCGGCGTGTCCGGCGCCTTCCTGCTCGCGCCGGTGCTGCTCTACCCGATCCTCAAGATCACCCGCACCTACCAGCTCTCGTCCCTGGCCGACCTGATCGCCTTCCGCTTCCGCAGCACCTGGGCAGGTGCGCTGACCACGGTGTTCATGCTGATCGGTGTCCTGCCGTTGCTGGCCCTGCAGATCCAGGCGGTGGCCGACTCCATCAGCATCCTTACCGGCGAACCGGTCAAGAGCCGGGTGGCCCTGGCCTTTTGCGCGATGATCACGCTGTTCACCATCTTCTTCGGCTCGCGGCACATCGCGACCCGCGAGAAGCACGAGGGGCTGGTCTTCGCCATAGCCTTCGAATCCGTGGTCAAGCTCCTGGCGCTTGGCGGGATTGGTCTGTATGCGCTGTACGGCGTGTTCGGCGGCCCGCATCAGCTGGAGGTCTGGCTACTGCAGAACCAGACCGCCCTCGCCGCCCTGCACACGCCATTGCAAGAGGGCCCCTGGCGCACACTGCTGCTGGTGTTCTTCGCTTCGGCCATCGTGATGCCGCACATGTATCACATGGCCTTTACCGAAAATCTCAACCCGCGCTCGCTGGTCAGCGCCAGTTGGGGCCTGCCGCTGTTCCTGCTGCTGATGAGCCTGGCGGTGCCGCTGATCCTCTGGGCCGGCCTCAAGCTGGGCGCCAGCACCAATCCGGAGTTCTTCACCCTTGGCCTGGGTATCGCCGCCAACAGCCAGGCCCTGGCCCTGCTGGCCTATATAGGCGGGCTATCGGCTGCCAGCGGATTGATCATCGTGACCACGCTGGCGCTTTCGGGAATGGCCTTGAACCACCTGGTGCTGCCCCTCTACCAGCCGCCCGCCGAAGGCAATATCTATCGCTGGCTGAAATGGACCCGGCGCGCCCTGATCGTCGCCATCATCGCGGCCGGCTTCGGTTTCTACCTGTTGCTCGGGGCGCAACAGGACCTCGCCAACCTCGGCATCGTTGCCTTCGTTGCCACCCTGCAGTTCCTGCCAGGCGTGCTCTCGGTGCTGTATTGGCCGACCGCCAACCGGCGCGGCTTCATCGCCGGGCTGCTGGCCGGTATCACGGTATGGATGGTGACCATGCTGCTGCCGCTGGTCGGCAACCTGCAGGGCTTCTACATCCCGTTGCTGAACATGATCTACGTGCTCGACGACACCAGTTGGCACATGGCCGCAATCGCCTCGCTGGCCGCCAACGTATTGCTGTTCACCCTGATCTCCCTGTTCACCAACGCCAGCTCCGAAGAGGTCGGCGCTGCCGAAGCCTGTGCGGTGGATAACGTCCGACGCCCGCAACGGCGCGAGCTGCACGCCGCTTCGCCGCAGGAGTTCGCCACGCAACTGGCCAAGCCACTGGGAGCCAAGGCCGCGCAAAAGGAGGTCGAGCAGGCGCTGCGCGACCTCTACCTGCCCTTCGATGAACGCCGCCCTTACGCGCTGCGCCGCCTGCGCGACCGCATCGAGGCCAACCTGTCGGGCCTGATGGGGCCGAGCGTGGCCCAGGACATGGTGGAAACCTTCCTGCCCTACAAGTCCGGCAGCGAAAACTACGTGACCGAGGACATCCATTTCATCGAAAGCCGCCTTGAGGACTATCACTCGCGCCTGACCGGCCTGGCCGCCGAACTCGATGCCCTGCGCCGCTATCACCGGCAGACCCTGCAGGAACTGCCGATGGGCGTCTGCTCCCTGGCCAAGGACCAGGAGATCCTCATGTGGAACAGGGCCATGGAGGAGCTGACCGGGATTCCCGCCAAGCGCGTGGTCGGTTCGCGCCTGAGCACCATCGTCGAGCCATGGCGGGGGCTGCTGCTGGGCTTCATCAACGTGCCCGACGAGCACCTGCACAAGCAACGCCTGGCGCTGGATGGCCAGACCCGCTGGCTGAACCTGCACAAGGCGGCCATCGACGAACCCTTGGCCCCGGCAATAGCGGCCTGGTACTGCTGGTGGAAGACCTCACCGAAACCCAGATGCTCGAAGACAAGCTGGTGCACTCCGAACGCCTGGCCAGCATCGGTCGCCTGGCGGCCGGGGTAGCCCACGAGATCGGCAATCCGGTGACCGGCATCGCCTGCCTGGCGCAGAACCTGCGTGAAGAGCGCGAGGAAGACGGGGAAATCACCGAGCTGAGCAGCCAGATCCTCGAACAGACCAAGCGCATCTCGCGCATCGTCCAGTCGCTGATGAGCTTCGCCCATGCCGGCAGCCACCAGCACAGCGACGAGCCGGTGTGCCTGGCCGAAGTGGCACAGGACGCCATTGGTCTGCTGGCACTGAACCGGCGCAACTTCGAGGTACAGTTCTTCAACCTGTGCGACCCGGAGCACTGGGTCGAAGGCGACCCCCAGCGCCTCGCCCAAGTACTGATCAATCTGCTCTCCAACGCCCGCGACGCCTCGCCCGCCGGAGCGGCGGTGCGCGTGCGCAGCGAGGCCAGCGAACATACCGTGGACCTGATCGTCGAGGACGAAGGCAGCGGCATTCCGAAAAACATCATGGACCGCCTGTTCGAACCCTTCTTCACCACCAAGGATCCGGGCGAAGGAACCGGGCTGGGGCTCGCTCTGGTCTATTCCATCGTGGAAGAGCATTATGGACAGATCACCATCGACAGCCCGGCCGATACCAAGAGCCAACGTGGCACGCGCATCCGTGTGACCTTGCCACGACATGTCGAAGCGACGTCCGCTGTGAACTGAGACCGTCGAGAGAATTGAATCAATGCCTCATATTCTGATCGTCGAAGACGAAACCATCATCCGTTCCGCCCTCCGCCGCCTGCTGGAACGCAACCAGTACCAGGTCAGCGAGGCCGGGTCGGTGCAGGAAGCCCAGGAGCGGTTCAGCATCGCCACCTTCGACCTGATCGTCAGCGACCTGCGTTTGCCGGGTGCCCCCGGTACCGAGCTGATAAAGCTGGGCCAGGGCACACCGGTGCTGATCATGACCAGCTATGCCAGCCTGCGCTCGGCGGTCGACTCGATGAAGATGGGCGCGGTGGACTACATCGCCAAGCCGTTCGACCACGATGAAATGCTCCAGGCCGTCGCCCGTATCCTGCGCGACCGGCAGAATGCGCCGGCGGCGCCGGTGGAACGCAGCAACGCCAAGGCGCCTGCCGCGGACAAGGCGGCTGGCACGGCCAATGCCAACGGCGAAATCGACATCATCGGTTCCTGCGCCCCCATGCAGGACCTGTACAGCAAGATCCGCAAGGTGGCGCCCACCGATTCCAATGTCCTGATCCAGGGCGAATCCGGCACCGGCAAGGAGCTGGTGGCCCGTGCCCTGCACAATCTCTCGCGTCGGGCCAAGGCGCCGATGATCTCGGTGAACTGCGCGGCGATCCCGGAAACCCTGATCGAATCCGAGCTGTTCGGCCACGAGAAGGGCGCGTTCACCGGCGCCAGTGCCGGCCGCGCCGGCCTGGTGGAAGCTGCCGATGGTGGCACCCTGTTCCTCGACGAGATCGGCGAACTGCCACTGGAAGCCCAAGCCCGCCTGCTGCGTGTACTGCAGGAAGGCGAGATCCGCCGGGTCGGTTCGGTACAGTCGCAGAAAGTCGATGTCCGCCTGATTGCCGCCACCCACCGCGACCTGAAGAACCTGGCCAAGGTCGGTCAGTTCCGCGAGGACCTTTACTATCGCCTGCACGTCATCGCCCTCAAACTGCCCGCCCTGCGCGAACGCGGCGCCGACGTCAACGAGATCGCCAATGCCTTCCTCGCCCGCCAGGCGGCCCGAATCGGACGCAACGACCTGAAGTTCGCCCACGATGCCGAGCAGGCGATCCGTCATTACTCCTGGCCGGGGAACGTACGTGAACTGGAAAACGCAGTGGAGCGTGCGGTGATTCTTTCCGAGAGCCCGGAGATTTCCGCAGACCTGCTGGGCATCGATATCGAACTGGGTGACCTGGAAGACGACGACGCCTTCGACACCCTTCCGGCCATCGCCAGCCAGGCCAACGCCGCCAGCCATGAGCCTACCGAGGACCTGTCGCTGGAGGACTATTTCCAGCACTTCGTTCTCGAACACCAGGACCACATGACCGAAACCGAGCTGGCACGCAAGCTCGGGGTAAGCCGCAAATGCCTGTGGGAACGCCGCCAGCGCCTGGGCATTCCAAGGCGCAAGAGCGGGGCCACCAGCGAAAGCTGACGGGAGGGTGCGACACGGTGTCACCCTCATTCGGTAACACCGCGTTTCTGCCAAAAACTGTTACCTCACGGCGACGCCGTAACAGAAACCGGGGCTTACGGTAACGAAACCCCGGTTTTTTACGCCTCGATAATGCCCCACGACCGTGCCAACCCCTTGTTTTACTGGGCTTTGCAAAAGTTGGCACGGCACCTGCTATATGTTCGGTACAAGAACAATAACAAGCACTGCAAAACACAATAAAAATAAGACGAATCGGCTCACGCACAATAAGAACAAGACGGCGGAGGCGCAGCTAACTGATTCTTTTGGAGAGGAGTTGTGTTTGGGGCTTGCCCCACAACCAGGTAGAGAACAACAAAAACTGCACTCAAGCAGAACCTGAACTGGTTGGATCGAAAGGTCATCGCAACGTCAGCGACCAAAGCAATCCGTTTGCTCTTGTACTCCCGGTTAGGGAGACAGTCCACAGGCCCCAGGGCATTCAGTGGATCAGGGCATGAACAAAAACAAGAAGCCCGACAAAAAAACAATAAGAGCACGCAACTACTTCTTGGGGAGCTTCGGCTCCCCTTGTAGTTTCCGCCTTCTGGCACTCCCTCTGCGCAGCATTACCAGCCCATTTCTCGGGTGCCTACACCCTTTTCCGACTAAATGCTAGAATCCGTGCCCATCATGCGGCCATTCTTCCTTTCTGGCCGAAAATTCCTTCAAACAGTGCATCCCATGCTGAAGAAGCTGTTCCAGTCTTTCCGTCCCCCGGCGCGCGTCCAGCACCACAAGCGCACCACGCCCGAGGTGATCAACCATTCGCAGCACTCGCTGCAACGTCATCAATTCAGCCGTCACGCGGTGAACATCGTCGAGCGCCTGCAAAGCGCCGGTTACCAGGCCTACCTGGTCGGTGGCTGCGTACGTGACCTGCTCCTGGGCATCACCCCCAAGGATTTCGACGTCGCCACCAGCGCCACGCCCGAGCAAATCCGTGCCGAGTTCCGCAACGCACGCATCATCGGCCGGCGCTTCAAGCTGGTTCATGTGCATTTCGGTCGCGAAATCATCGAAGTCGCGACCTTCCGTGCCAACCATCCGACTGACGAAGAAGAAAACAGTCACCAGTCGTCCCGCAACGAAAGCGGACGGATCCTGCGTGACAACGTCTACGGCACGCTGGAGGACGACGCCCAGCGCCGTGACTTCACGATCAACGCGCTGTACTACGATCCGGTCAGCGAGCGCATCCTCGACTACGCCAACGGCGTGCACGATGTGCGCAACCGCCTGGTCCGCCTGATCGGCGATCCGACCCAGCGTTACCAGGAAGACCCGGTGCGCATGCTGCGCGCCGTGCGCTTCGCTGCCAAGCTCAACTTCGGCATCGAAAAGCATACCGTGCTGCCGATCCGCGAACTGGCGCCGATGCTGCGGGAAATCCCGGCGGCGCGGCTGTTCGAGGAGTCGCTGAAGCTATTCCTGTCCGGCCATGCAGCCGACACCTTCGAGATGCTGGTCGACCTGCAACTGTTCGACCCGCTGTTCCCTGCCAGTGCCGAGGCCCTCGAAGAGCAGCCGACCTACACCCACACGCTGATCAGCAACGCGCTGATCAACACAGACCTGCGAGTGAAACAAGGCAAGCCGGTCACCCCGGCCTTCCTTTTCGCCGCCCTGCTCTGGCCTGCCCTGCCAGCACGCGCCCTGCAGCTGCAGGGCCGCGGCATGCCGCCGATCCCGGCAATGAACGAAGCGGCCCACCAGCTGATCTTCGAACAGTGCCAGCGCATCGCCATTCCCAAGCGCTTCACCCTGCCAATCCGTGAAATCTGGGATATGCAGGAACGCCTGCCGCGTCGCAGCGGCAAACGTGCCGACCTGCTCCTGGACAATCCGCGTTTCCGTGCCGGTTATGACTTCCTGCTGCTGCGCGAAAGCGCCGGCGAAGACACCGATGACCTCGGCCAGTGGTGGACCGATTACCAGGAATGCAATGAAAGCGAGCGCCGCGACATGATCCGCGACCTCGGCGGCCGCGAAGACGGCAGCGGTGCCGGCCCGCGCAAACGCAAGCGCAGCCCGGGCAAGCGACGTCGCGCCGACGGTGGCGCTGGCGAATGACCCAGCGCGCCTACATCGGCCTGGGCAGCAACCTGGCCAACCCCCAGGCGCAACTGCGCAGTGCCCTCGACGCGCTGGCGCAGTTGCCGGATACGCGACTGGCGGGCGTCTCGTCCTTCTATGCCAGCGATTCCCTGTCCCCGGGCCAGCCGCGCTACACCAACGCCGTGGCCGCGCTGGACACCAGCCTCGCCCCCCTCGACCTGCTCGACGCCCTGCAAGGCATCGAGGCCGACCAGGGCCGCGAGCGCAAGGAGCGCTGGGGCCCGCGCACGCTCGACCTGGACATCCTGCTTTATGCCGATCAGGTGATTGATGAGCCTCGCCTGAAAGTGCCGCACTACCACATGCACGCCCGCCCCTTCGTGCTCTATCCCCTTGCCGAACTGGTGCCAGAAGACTTCCGTCTGGCGGACCAACGCACCCTTGCATCACTGTTGGCAGATTGCCCGTTCGTCGGGCTGGAGCGGCTGTAGCAGGGCTTGGCTGAAAGCTGCGTCCTGGCGTGCATGTGCTTGCCTGGAGCTCTGTGGCGCTCAGGCGGCGCATCGCTGTGCATGACGATACTTTTTTAGCGCCCTCGAGATCGAGCGCCGCCCGCGCGGCGCATCGCTGGCAAGCCAGCTCCCACATTTGTTGCAACGTACCTATGCCTGTCAGGCCATAGTGATCGCCTTGTTTGTAAGGCGCGATACCGTGTCGTGCCCAACGGCCTCCCCACGGTGGATCATCGAACATCCAAAAACTGACAGCGGGGATCTCACAGGCCATGGCGCGTTGCAACAAATGTGGGAGCTGGCTTGCCAGCGATGCGCCGCGCGGGCGGCGCTCGGTCTTGAGGGCACTGAAGATGTTCCGACATGCGCTCCCACCGGTAACGCCAGTAACAATGCGGTAACACCGTAATTGACTTCCCCCGCGCGCTCACGACTATAGGCGTCCCGTGGCACGACCGTGCCGTATACAAGGCCGGGAACGGATTTGACCCAAACACCACACTCGATGATGTGCCGTTCCAGAAGATGAATACATGCGTTGTACGCAGTGGTTTTTCACAGCGCCTGAACGAGGATTGCTTTTCATGCCAGACGTAACCCTGACCACTCTCCAGGCCCTCAAGGCCAAGGGTGAAAAAATCGCCATGCTGACCTGCTACGACGCGACCTTCGCCCAGGCGGCGGCCCGTGCCGGCGTCGAGATCCTGCTGGTTGGCGACTCCCTGGGGATGGTCCTGCAGGGCCACGACAGCACCCTGCCGGTGACCAATGCGGAAATGGCCTACCACGTCGCCAGCGTCAAGCGCGGCAACGAAGGTGCGCTGATCCTCGCCGACCTGCCATTCATGGCCTATGCCACCGCCGACCAGGCCTTCGCCAATTGCGCCGAGCTGATGCGTGCCGGCGCGCACATGGTCAAGCTCGAAGGCGCGGCCTGGCTGGGCGAGACCGTACGCCAGCTGGCCGATCGCGGCGTGCCGGTGTGCATGCACCTGGGCCTTACCCCGCAGGCGGTCAACATCCTCGGTGGCTACAAGGTCCAGGGGCGTCAGGAAAACCAGGCACGCCAGATGCGCGCGGACGCCATCGCCCTGGAGCAGGCCGGTGCCGCAATGTTGCTGCTGGAATGCGTACCAAGCGAGCTGGCTGCGGAAATCACCCAGGCGGTGAGCATCCCGGTGATCGGCATTGGCGCCGGCAGCGCCACCGACGGCCAGGTCCTTGTCCTGCACGACATGCTGGGCCTGTCGCTGAGCGGTCGTGCGCCGAAGTTCGTGAAGAACTTCATGGCCGGCCAGCCGGACATCCAGAGCGCCTTGCAAGCCTACGTGCAAGCGGTCAAGGACGTCAGCTTCCCCGGCAGCGAACACGGGTTCAGCGCATGAATACCGTCAAGACCGTCCTTGAACTGCGCGCCGCCGTCGCCCGTGCCCGCGGCGAAGGCAAGCGCATCGCCTTCGTGCCGACCATGGGCAACCTGCACAGCGGCCATTCCGCGCTGGTGACCAAGGCCGCCCAGCGCGCTGATTTCGTGGTTGCCAGCATCTTCGTCAACCCGTTGCAGTTCGGCGCCGGTGAAGACCTCGACAAATATCCACGAACCCTCGCCGCCGACCAGGAAAAGCTCCTCGAGGCCGGCTGCAACCTGCTGTTCGCCCCGACCGTGGACGAAATGTACCCGGACGGCATGGCCGTGCAGACCCGGGTCAGCGTCCCGCAACTGTCCGAAGGGCTTTGTGGCGCCAGCCGCCCGGGCCATTTCGAAGGCGTGGCGACCGTGGTCAGCAAGCTGTTCAACATGGTCCAGCCGGACATCGCAGTGTTCGGCCAGAAGGACTTCCAGCAACTGGCGGTAATCCGCGCCATGGTCCGCGACCTGAACATGCCGATCCAGATCATCGGCGAGCCGACCGTACGGGCCGAGGATGGCCTGGCGCTGTCGTCGCGCAACGGTTACCTGAATGCCGAGCAGCGTGCCATCGCCCCCGTGGTCTATCGCACCCTGAGCCAATTGGCCGATGGTATCCGCCAGGGCCGTCGCGATTTCCCGGCACTGATCGCCGAGGGTCGGCAGGCGCTGATCGACGCCGGCCTCAAGCCCGACTACCTGGAAGTCCGTCACGCCGTCGACCTGCGCCCCGCCCTCGCCAACGACCACGATCTGGTCATTCTGGTCGCCGCCTATCTTGGCCCTACCCGCCTGATCGATAACCTGCACCTCAATCTCGAAGCCAACTAAGCTCTCGGGACACACCGGGCCAGGACGCCCGGTGAACAGGCTGTAGCGAAATGACATATCTCAATGGCTTTTACCGGCCCGTCGCGAAATAATCCGCGACGGGCCGGTAACGGCTACACGTTCTCCGTGTCCAAGGCAGTTCAAGCAATCAAGGAACCCTGCAGCGATGGCGTATTACCGTACTCCTCATGATGTCACCGCACTGCCAGCCTGGCAGGCACTCCAGCAACACCGCGAAACCATGCAGGATTTCAGCATGCGCGAGGCCTTCAACGCCGACCCGCAGCGATTCAACCAGTTTTCCCTGAGCAGTTGTGGCCTGTTCCTCGACTACTCGAAAAACCTGATCAATGCCGAGACCCGCGACAAGCTGGTCGGGCTGGCCAATGAAGTGGGCCTGCAGCAAGCCATCCAGGCACTGTTCGCCGGCGAGATCGTCAACGCCTCCGAAGGCCGTCCGGCACTGCACACCGCGCTGCGCCGTCCGGTGGGCGACAAACTGAGCGTCAATGGCGTCAACGTGATGCCGGACGTGCATAAAGTGCTCAACCAGGTTACCGAGCTGGTCGGCAAGATCCACGATGGCCTGTGGCGCGGCTACAGCGAGAAGCCGATCACCGACGTGGTCAACATCGGCATCGGCGGCTCCTTCCTCGGCCCGGAACTGGTTTCCGAGGCCTTGCTGCCCTATGCCCAGCGCGGCGTGCGTTGCCACTACCTGGCAAATATCGACGGCAGCGAGTTCCATGAGCTGTCGGCCAACCTGCGCGCCGAAACCACGCTGTTCATCGTTTCCTCGAAATCCTTCAACACCCTGGAAACCTTGAAGAACGCCCAGGCCGCTCGCGCCTGGTACCTGGCCCAGGGCGGTTCGGAAGCCGAGCTGTACCGCCACTTCATCGCCGTGTCGAGCAACAAGGCGGCGGCCGTCGCCTTCGGCATCCGCGAAGAGAACATCTTCCCGATGTGGGACTGGGTCGGCGGACGTTATTCGCTGTGGTCGGCCATCGGCCTGCCGATCGCCCTGGCCATCGGCACCGCCAACTTCAAGGAACTGCTGTCCGGTGCCTACACCATGGACCAGCATTTCCAGAATGCCCCGTTCGAGCAGAACATGCCGGTGCTGCTGGCCTTGCTCGGTATCTGGTACGGCAACTTCTGGGGGGCGCAAAGCCATGCGATCCTGCCGTACGACCACTACCTGCGCAACATCACCAAGCACCTGCAGCAGTTGGACATGGAGTCCAATGGCAAGCACGTGCGCCAGGACGGCACACCGGTCACCCATGACACCGGCCCGGTGATCTGGGGCGGCGTCGGCTGCAATGGCCAGCACGCCTACCATCAGTTGCTGCACCAGGGCACCCAGTTGATCCCGGCGGACTTCATCGTCCCGGTGGTGAGCTTCAACCCGGTCGCCGACCATCATCAGTGGCTGTACGCCAACTGCCTGTCGCAGAGCCAGGCGCTGATGCTCGGCAAGACCCGCGCCGAAGCCGAGGCCGAGCTGCGCGACAAGGGCATGAGCGAAACCGATGTGCAAAGGCTGGCGCCGCACAAGGTGATCCCGGGCAATCGCCCGAGCAACACCCTGGTGGTCGAACGCATCAGCCCGCGCCGTCTTGGCGCCCTGGTTGCAATGTACGAGCACAAGGTTTTCGTGCAAAGCGTGATCTGGGGTATCAACGCCTTCGACCAGTGGGGCGTGGAACTGGGCAAGGAGCTCGGCAAGGGCGTCTACCAGCGCCTGATCGGCGGTATCGAGGAGCCGGCAGAAGACGCTTCGACCCAGGGGCTGATCAACTACTTCCGCGGCCGTCACCGCGGCTGACCCCCGGTCGCCGCCCCCGGGCATGGCCGGGGCAGCGGCTACACTGTCCTCACCCCCGGCTGCCTTCGAAAGGCTTCCCCGCGTCGTCGACGAAGGCAACGCCGTCCATAACAACAGGACAGGTCGTGCCCATGTTCGATATCAGTCGATTCCCCCATGCCGATGCCGTCAGCCGTGCCGCCGAGCTGAGCCAGGGCGACTATGATCGCCTTTATCGCCAATCCATCGAGCACCCCGAGCAATTCTGGACCGAACAGGCCCGCCGGCTGGACTGGATCAGCCCGTGGAGCACCGTGCAGGACTGCGATATCCGCAGCGGCAAGGCGATTTGGTTCAAGAACGCCCGGCTCAACGTCAGCTACAACTGCCTCGACCGTCACCTTGAGGAACATGGCGACAGGCCGGCGATCATCTGGGAAAGCGACGACCCCTCGCGTTCGGCCACCCTCACCTACCGCCAGGTCCACCAGCAGGTGTGCCGCCTGGCCAATGTGCTCAAGCAGCGCGGCGTGAAGAAAGGCGACCGGGTGTGCATCTATATGCCGATGATTCCGGAGGCGACCTTCGCCATGCTGGCCTGTGCACGGATCGGCGCGATCCATTCCGTGATATTCGGCGGATTCTCACCGGATGCCCTGCGCGACCGCATTCTCGATGCCGACTGCCGCACCGTGATTACCGCTGACGAAGGCGTACGCGGTGGCAAGACCGTCCCGCTCAAGCAGAACGTCGACAAGGCCCTGGCCAGTTGCCCGAATGTCAGCAGCGTCGTGGTGGTACGGCGTACCGGTGGCAAGGTGGACTGGAGCGAACCGCGCGACCTCTGGTACCACGACGCAACGGCCGGTGCCGGCGACGACTGCCCACCGGAGCCGATGGATGCCGAGGATCCGCTGTTCATCCTCTATACCTCCGGCAGCACCGGCAAGCCCAAGGGGGTGTTGCACACCAGTGCCGGTTATCTGCTGCAGGCGACGATGACCTTCAAGGTGGTATTCGATTACCGCGACGGCGAGGTGTTCTGGTGCAGCGCCGATGTCGGCTGGGTCACCGGGCACAGCTATATCGTCTACGGGCCGCTGGCCAACGGTGCTACCAGCCTGATGTTCGAGGGTGTGCCGAACTACCCGGACGCCTCACGTTTCTGGCAAGTGGTGGACAAGCACCAGGTCAACATCTTCTATACCGCGCCGACGGCCCTGCGCGCCCTGATGCGCGAAGGCCAGGGGCCACTGCAGGGCACCTCGCGCAAAAGCCTGCGCCTGCTCGGCAGCGTTGGCGAGCCGATCAATCCGGAAGCCTGGGAGTGGTATTTCAATGCCGTGGGCGAGCAGCGCTGCCCTATCGTCGACACCTGGTGGCAGACCGAAACCGGCGGCATCATGCTCACCCCGCTGATCAGCAACCGGCATATCAAGCCCGGGTGCGCGACCCGACCCATGTTCGGCGTACAGCCGGTACTGCTCGACGAGCAAGGCAAGCTGATCGAAGGCCCCGGCGCCGGGCTGCTGGCGATCAAGGCCAGCTGGCCGGCACAGATCCGCAGCGTATATGGCGATCACCAGCGGATGATCGACACCTACTTCAAACCTTTCCCCGGCTATTACTTCACCGGCGACGGCGCGCGCCGCGACGAGCAGGGCGACCTGTGGATAACCGGGCGGATCGACGACGTGATCAACGTTTCCGGGCACCGCATCGGTACGGCCGAGGTGGAAAGCGCGCTGGTCCTGCATGACAGCATCGCCGAGGCCGCCGTGGTGGGTTATCCCCATGATCTCAAGGGCCTGGGCATCTACGCCTTTGTCACGCCGATGAACGGGGTCGAACCGGACGAAGCGCTGAAGAAGGAGCTGCTGGCGCTGGTGAGCAAGGAGATCGGCAGCTTCGCCAAGCCGGAACTGATCCAGTGGGCACCGGCGCTGCCCAAGACTCGCTCGGGCAAGATCATGCGGCGGATATTGCGCAAGATTGCCTGCAACGAGCTGGAGAACCTGGGGGATACCTCGACGCTGGCGGATCCTTCGGTGGTGCAGGGGTTGATCGATAAGCGCCTGAATACCTGATATACCGGGTATTTTGGGGTCGCTTTGCGGCCCCAGCGACCTGAGCCCAAAGGTATTCATGGAAGCCCTACGCCGCCGCATCGAAACCCAGCTCCTCAGCCTCACCGGCCTGTCCCTCGGCCAACTCGACCTGGAAAACCCCAAGGGCGACCCCGGCCTGTTCGGCCCGCAGAGCCTCAGTTGGCAGGTACACGGCGATTTCCCCAGCATGCTGGCAGGCGGAATCAGCGCCTTGCTCCTGCAAATGCTTCACCCACTGGCCCTGGCCGGGGTCTGGGATCATTCCAACTTCCGCGAAGACATGCTCGGCAGGCTGCGCCGCACCAGCCAGTTCATCTCCGGCACCACCTTTGGCGCAACCAACGATGCCGAATGGCTGATCGAACGGGTCAAGACCATCCACCTGCAGGTCGCCGGCAACGCTGCCGATGGAACCCCCTACGCCGCCAGTGACCCGGACCTGCTGACCTGGGTGCATGTCGCCGAGGTACGCAGCTTCCTCGCCGCCCACCTGCGTTACCGCAACCGCCACATGGCCGATGCGGCGCAGGATGCCTACTACAGCGAAATCGCCCTGATCGCCGAGCGGCTGGGAGCGCGGGATGTGCCCAGGTCGCGGCAGGAGGTGGCGGATTATCTGCGCCGGGTGCGCCCGCAACTGGTTTGCGACGAGCGCAGCCGCGAGGTGGTGCAGGTGCTACTGAATGCCCCGGCGCCAAGCCGGATAGCCCGGCCAGTGGGGAACCTGATGATGCAGGCGGGGATCGGCCTGCTGCCCGATTGGGCCGGCGACATGCTCGGGTTGAGGCTGGGCCCGGTGAAGCAGCGGGTGGTCGATCTGGGCATGAATGCGCTGGTCGGGCCGGTGTTGCGCTGGGCGATGCGGGATGGCTCGGTGCATCGGGCGCGGCGGCGGATGGGTCTGCAGTGACTTGATGGCCTCATCGCTGGCAAGCCAGCTCCCACAGTGTCCGCGTCGAACATAAGTCCTGTGGTCAACACAAAACCCTGTGGGAGCTGGCTTGCCAGCGATGAGGCCATCAAAGTCACCACTGCCCCGACCTGCCCATCTGTGCCACTATGCGCGAGCCCACCGCAGACTCAACGTCAAAACGAACAAGACAGAGGACTAGAGCATGCAAGATGTCGTAATCGTCGCCGCCACCCGTACTGCGGTCGGCAGCTTCCAGGGCGCGCTGGCGAATATTCCCGCCGTCGATCTCGGCGCCGCCGTGATCCGTCAACTGCTGGCCCAGACCGGCCTGGACGGCGCCCAGGTCGACGAAGTGATCCTTGGCCAGGTATTGACCGCCGGTGCCGGCCAGAACCCGGCGCGCCAGGCCGCGATCAAGGCCGGCCTGCCCCACGCAGTCCCCGCCATGACCCTGAACAAGGTCTGCGGCTCCGGCCTCAAGGCCCTGCACCTGGCGACCCAGGCGATCCGCTGCGGCGATGCCGAGGTCATCATCGCCGGCGGCCAGGAGAACATGAGCCTGGCCAACTACGTCATGCCCGGTGCCCGCACCGGCCTGCGCATGGGCCACGCGAGCCTGATCGACAGCATGATCAGCGACGGCCTGTGGGATGCCTTCAACGACTATCACATGGGCATCACCGCCGAGAACCTGGTGGAAAAGTACGGGATCAGCCGTGAAGACCAGGATGCCTTCGCCGCCGCCTCCCAGCAGAAGGCTGCCGCCGCCATCGAAAGCCGGCGCTTCGTCGAGGAAATCACGCCGATCCTGATCCCGCAGCGCAAGGGTGATCCGGTTGCATTCGCCACCGACGAGCAACCCCGCGCCGGCACTACGGCCGAGGCCCTGGCCAAGCTCAAGCCGGCGTTCAAGAAGGACGGCACCGTTACCGCCGGCAACGCTTCTTCACTGAACGACGGCGCGGCCGCCGTGATGCTGATGAGCGCGGCCAAGGCCGAGGCGCTGAACCTGCCGGTGTTGGCGCGAATCAAGGCCTATGCCAATGCCGGTGTCGATCCGGCGATCATGGGCATCGGGCCGGTCAGCGCCACCCGCCGCTGCCTGGAGAAGGCCGGCTGGAGCCTGGACCAGCTCGACCTGATCGAAGCCAACGAGGCCTTTGCCGCCCAGGCCCTGTCGGTGGGCAAGGAGCTGCAATGGGATGCCTCGAAGGTCAACGTCAACGGCGGAGCCATCGCCCTTGGCCATCCGATCGGCGCGTCCGGCTGCCGCGTGCTGGTGACCCTGCTGCATGAAATGATCAAGCGCGATGCCAGGAAAGGCCTCGCTACCCTGTGCATCGGTGGTGGCCAAGGCGTGGCCCTGGCGATCGAACGCTGATCGACGCGGGGAGGGGCTGCCCGGCCCCTCCCCGTTGCGCAACTGGTAAACTGCACGCCCGCAACCAAGGCCACGTGCATGTCTTCCTTGAACCAGGCGCTGCGCGCCGCCCTCGACAACCGTCAATCCCTTCTCGCCGAACTGCATGCCCAGGGCACCGACTGCTATCGCCTGTTCCACGGCAGCCAGGAAGGCGCCCCCGGCCTCACCGCCGACCGCTATGGCCCACAGTTGCTGGTGCAGAGCTTCCACCAGACCGTGGAGCGGAACGACCTGCTGGACCTGCACGCGACCATCGAGAAGTTCCTCGGCCAGCAGTTGCACCTGGTCTATAACGACCGCTCCCGGGGCAATAGCCGGGTGGATCGCCATGACACCGTCCATGAGGCCAGCGACGAGGCGCTGGCCGATATGGTCGGCCACGAGTGGGGCCTGAACTACCGGGTGCGCGGCCGCCACGCCGGCCAGGACCCGCTGCTGTTCCTCGACCTGCGCAACGCCCGCGGCTGGGTCAGGCAGCATAGCGCTGGCAAGCGCGTGCTCAACCTGTTCGCCTACACCTGTGGCGTCGGTCTTGCCGCTGCGGCGGGCGGCGCCCGTGAGGTATGCAACCTGGACTTCGCTGAAGGCAACCTGGCCGTGGGCCGGGAGAATGGCGCGCTCAATCCGCAGGTAACACCGATGGAGTTCGTCCAGTCCGATTACTTCCCGGCCATTCGCCAACTGGCAGGATTGCCGGTCAGCCAGCGCCGTGGACAGAAACTGCCCTCTTACCCGCGTCTGCAGGCACGCCAGTACGACTTGGTATTCCTCGACCCGCCGGCCTGGGCCAAGAGCGCCTTCGGCACCGTGGACCTGTTGCGCGACTACCAGAGCCTGCTCAAGCCGGCACTGCTGACTACTGCGCAGGACGGCGTGCTGATCTGCAATAACAACCTGGCCAAGGTCGACATGGACGATTGGCGTGAATTGGTATTGCGCTGTGCCGAAAAGGCCGGACGCCCGGTGCGGGAATGGCAGGTGATCACCCCGGCAGCCGACTTCCCCTCCTTGGACGCCCGCCCGCCGCTGAAAACCCTGGTGTTGCATCTTTAAAGATTTGTATGGCGTGGCTGTCGGATCGCTCCGACAGCCTTCGGAACTCCATTTACCTGCCATACTCTAAGCGTCCCGCTCTCCACGCAGATGCCGCACATGCCCAAAGGATTGAAACGCGCCCTCGGCGCCTTGTTGGTTGCGCTTGCCCTGTACAGCCTTCTCGGCTTCTTCATCCTCCCCGGCGTTGCCCTGCGAATTGCCAACCAGCAGTTGGCGCAGTACGCCACCGTTCCCGCCCACCTACAGCGCATCGAACTCAACCCGTTCAGCCTTGAGTTGACTGTTTGGGGCCTGCAGATCGGCGAGCCGGGCAAGGAACAACTCGGCTTCGAGAAGCTTTATGCCAACCTGCAACTGGATAGCCTATGGACCAAGGCCTTGCACCTGGAGCGGGTCGAGCTGGTCAAGCCACGTACCGAGGTACTGTTCGCCAAGGATGGACAACTCAACCTGGTCAATCTGTTCAAGCTCCCTCCCAGCGAATCCAAGCCCGAGGAACCGGCCAGCGAACCGTTTCCACTGCGCATCGGCAGCATCCGCCTGAGCGACGGCTACCTGCATTTCGAGGATGCCCGCCCGAGCGAGCCGATCGAATTCCTCTACGATGCGATGAACCTGGAGTTGAAGAACCTCAGCACGTTGCCTGACGACAACACCGACATGACGTTGGTAGCTACCGGCCCCAACGGTGGCCAGATCGACTGGACCGGCACCTTCAGCCTGTCGCCGATCGCCTCCAAGGGCTCGCTGAAAGTCAGCGATGCCAAGATGAAAGCCTTCTGGCCCTACGTTCGCGATGCCGCACCGCTGGTGCTCGAGGATGGCACCTGGAACCTGCAAAGCGACTACAACTTCAGCCTCGGCAAGCAGACCGAGCTGCTGCTGGAGAACGTGGCGCTGAGCGTGTCTTCCTTCGCCATCAAGGCCCCGGACGACCGGCCGCTGGCACGCTTGGCCAGGCTGGATGTCAGCGAAACCTCCATCGACCTGGCCAAGCAACTGGTCACCGTCGGCAAGATCCGCAGTGAGCAGCTGGAAACCTGGGCCGCCCTGGAGGCCGATGGGCAATTGGACTGGCAGAAACTGTTCGCCAGCCAGCCGCCCAAGGCCACCGAAAAGCAAAAGGCCGAGCCCGCCGCCGCCGAACCTACGCCGAAAGAACAGGCCGTGGAGGACAAACCCTGGCAGGTGCTGCTCAAGGACACCCAGGTGCGCAACTACCGGGTTCACCTCGCTGACCGTACCCGGAAAGAGCCGGTCTCCCTGGATGTGGGCCCGCTGAACGCCGACCTGCAGAACTTCGACAGCCTCAACCAGTCGCCCTTCACGCTCAGGCTCGATAGCGGCGTCGGCAAGCAGGGCAAGCTGCAAGCAGCCGGCGAGGTCAACCTGGCCCCCGTGAAGGCGAAGCTGAAAGTCAGCACCCAGGACATCGACCTGCGCATTGCCCAGGCCTACATCAGCCCGTTCATCCGCCTGGAATTGCGCAGCGGCATGCTCGGTGCCGATCTCGACCTCGATCTGAAGAGCACGGAGCCGCTGGCCTTCACCGTCGCCGGCAAGGCCCGCGTCAACCAGATGCACACCCTCGACACCATCAAGGACCGCGACTTCGTCAAATGGCAACAACTTGACCTGAGCGGTATCGACTACCGTCACGGCGACGCGCTGAGCATCGGCCGGGTCGATCTGCAACAGCCCTACGCGCGCTTCATGATCAACGAGGACCGTACCACCAACATCGACGACCTGCTGATTCCGCAGCCCGCCGGCAAAGAGACCACGCCCCAGGCCAGGACTGCGGCCAGCAACGAGAAGCCGCTGGGCATACGCATTGGCCAGATCACCATTAATGACGGCTCGGCAAACTTTGCCGACTTTAGCCTGACGCCGAACTTCGCCACCGCCATCCAGCAGCTCAATGGCCAGATCGGGACCATCGACAACCGCCAGCCGGTTCCGGCCAAGGTCGATGTGAAAGGCAAGGTCGACCGCTATGCGCCGGTAACCATCAAGGGCGCGCTCAATCCCTTCAACCCGCTGGCCAGCCTGGATATTGCCACCAGCTTCAAGCGGGTCGAGCTGACCACCCTGACCCCTTACTCCGGCAAGTTCGCCGGGTATCGCATTCGCAAGGGCCGGCTCAACCTCGATCTGCACTACCTGATTACCAACGGCCAGCTCAAGGCCGAAAACAAGGTGGTAGTGGAGCAACTGCAATTGGGTGAGAAAGTCGACAGCCCGGATGCCGTGGACCTGCCAATCCGCCTGGCGATCGCCCTGCTGAAGGACACCGAAGGCAAGATCTCCATCGAATTGCCGGTCACCGGCGATCTCAACAACCCGCAGTTCAGCGTAATGCCGATTGTCTGGCAGACGTTGCGCAACCTGGTTTTGCGCGCGGTACAGGCGCCGTTCAAGCTGATCGGCGGGCTGATCGCCGGCGGCGGTTCCGAAGACCTTGGCACCGTCGCCTTCACCCCCGGCTCCAGCGATCTGACTGCGGACGCCCAAGGCTCGCTGGACAAGCTCGCCGCCGCCCTGCAGCAGCGCCCGACCCTGCGTCTGGAAATCGAAGGCACCAGCGCCCAGAGCAGCGATGGCCCGCTGATCGCCGGGCAGCGCCTGGAAAGGGAATACCAGAGCACTTATTACAAGATGCTGCAGCGACGTGGCGACAAGGTACCAGCCCAGGCCTCGATGCTTCAGGTGCCGGAAGATGACAAGCCGGCCATGCTCGAGGGCATCTACCGCTCCCGCCTGAAACAACAGCCACCCAAGGAATGGGAGCAACTGGACACCAAGCAGCGCATTGCCAACATGCGTGACGCGGTGCTGATGAGCTGGGCGGAAAGCAGCGTTCTGCTTCGTCAACTGGGCCAGGCGCGGGCCAGCAGCATCAAGGACTATCTGGTGGACAAGGGCAAGCTGGAGGATGACCGCGTCTATTTCATCGATGCCAGCCTGGGCGAAGCCGAATCCGACGGGCGGGTCATCACTCCATTGCATCTCGACGCAGAGTGATTTTCCGCCAGCCAAAAAAGTGAGCCCCGGCGCATGGCCGGGGCTCGGGGCGCCCAAATCCTTTTGGGCTGTCGCATGAACCGTCAGGATCAGCGAGCGGAACAAACCATTATCAGTTGGTTTTCAGGCCATCAGCCGAAACAGCCTGTACGCCTTTGATTTTCTTGGCGATGGCAACGGCGGTGTCTTTCTGCGCCGAAGTCACGGCCACGTCGGAGGACAGCGATACCACACCCTTGTTGGTCTCGACCTTGATGTCGGTACCTGGAATACCTTTCTCGGTGACCAGGTCGGCTTTGACCTTGGTGGTGATCCAGGTGTCGGAAGTGGCTTCCTTCGCTTTGGTCACTTCACCGGCTGCGAGCATCATCGGAGCCTGGGTGGACTGTTGAGCAGCGAAGGCGACATTGCCCAGGGTCAGGGTCAGGGCAGTAGCGGTGGCAGCAGCGATAGCGAACTTCTTCATACGAGACACTCCTGTTTTTCGAAAGGGCCTGCGCCGACATGTCCTGGCGGCAGGTGTACCTGAGTTATTGCAGGGGCTGTGCCAGTTTTTTATCCAAATAAAATCGTTTAAAAACAGTAACTTACGAATTAAGAGGTTTCGCTGGATCGTGCAATTTGCAAAGTGGGCTGCCGTTTCGCTTGCAAGATGCAAGTTACCAAACCCGAAAGCACAACACCGACCCTGTGGGAGCTGGCTTGCCAGCGATTGCTGCAGTGAATTCACCATAGCAATCGCTGGCAAGCCAGCTCCCACAGGGGTTGGTGCAAGCATTCAGAATGCATAAAAAAAGGGCCCCGAAGGGCCCTTCATTCAGCTAAGGTCGCGAGGACTCAGACGCCCGATGCCTTGGCAGCAGCAACGTCCTTGATCGACAGCTTGATACGGCCGCGGTTGTCCACGTCCAGTACCAGCACTTCGACTTCCTGGCCTTCCTTCAGCACGTCGGTGACCTTCTCGACACGAGCGTCGCTCAGCATCGAGATATGCACCAGGCCGTCCTTGCCCGGCAGGATGTTGACGAAGGCACCGAAGTCGACGATGCGCTCTACCTTGCCGACGTAGATCTTGCCGATCTCGGCCTCGGCGGTGATGCTCAGTACGCGCTGGCGTGCAGCTTCAGCGGCGTCCTTGGTTTCACCGAAGATCTTGATCGAGCCGTCGTCCTCGATATCGATCGAAGCCTTGGTTTCTTCGCAGATGGCACGGATGGTCGCGCCGCCTTTGCCGATGACGTCGCGGATCTTGTCGGTGTCGATCTTCATCGCGATCATGGTCGGCGCGTTTTCCGACAGCTCGCTGCGGGACTGGGCGATGACCTGGTTCATCTGGCCGAGGATGTTCAGGCGCGCTTCAAGGGCCTGGCCCAGGGCGATTTCCATGATCTCTTCGGTGATGCCGTTGATCTTGATGTCCATCTGCAGCGCGGTGACGCCCTTGGCGGTACCGGCGACCTTGAAGTCCATGTCGCCCAGGTGGTCTTCGTCACCCAGGATGTCGGTCAGGATGGCGAACTTCTCGCCTTCCTTCACCAGGCCCATGGCGATACCGGCAACCGGCGCCTTCATCGGTACACCGGCGTCCATCAGGGCCAGGGAAGCACCGCAGACCGAAGCCATGGAGCTGGAGCCGTTGGATTCGGTGATTTCCGATACGACGCGGATGGTGTACGGGAACTCGTCGGCAGCCGGCAGCATGGCCTGGACCGAACGACGGGCCAGACGGCCGTGACCGATTTCGCGACGGCCAGCACCGCCCATGCGACCACACTCGCCCACCGAGAACGGAGGGAAATTGTAGTGCAGCATGAAGGGGTCTTTCTTCTCGCCTTCCAGGGTGTCCAGCAACTGTGCGTCACGGGCAGTACCCAGGGTTGCAACGACCAGGGCCTGGGTCTCGCCACGGGTGAACAGTGCGGAACCGTGGGTCTTCGGCAGAACACCGACTTCGATGTTCAGCGGGCGAACGGTCTTGGTGTCGCGGCCGTCGATACGTGGCTTGCCGTTGACGATGTTTTCGCGAACGGTGCGGTATTCGATCTCGCCGAAGATGTCCTTCACTTCACCAGCGCCAGGCTGGCCTTCTTCGCCGGAGAACCTGGCGACCGCCTGGTCGCGCAGCTCGCCCAGGCGGGCGTAACGGTCGGCCTTGACGGTGATGGTGTAGGCCTGGGAAACGGCTTCGCCGAACTCGGCACGAACGGCGTTCAGCAGTTCGGTGTTGGCAACCGCTGGCTTCCAGTCCCAGGTCGGCTTGGCGGCTTCGGCGGCGAATTCCTTGACGGCCTGGATCACGGCCTGGAATTCGTCGTGGGCGAACAGCACGGCGCCCAGCATCTGGTCTTCGGTCAGTTCCTTGGCTTCCGATTCAACCATCAGTACGGCGTCGGAAGTACCGGCCACGACCATGTCCAGGCTGGAGGCAGCAAGTTGCTCGTAGGTCGGGTTCAGCAGGTAACCGGTGCTTTCGTGGAAGGCAACGCGGGCGGCGCCGATCGGGCCTTCGAACGGGATGCCGGAAACGGCCAGCGCAGCCGAGGTACCGATCATCGCAGCGATGTCCGGATCGGTCTTCTTGCTGGTGGAGACGACGGTGCAGACGACCTGCACTTCGTTCATGAAGCCTTCGGGGAACAGCGGACGGATCGGACGATCGATCAGGCGCGAGGTCAGGGTCTCTTTCTCGGAAGGACGGCCTTCACGCTTGAAGAAGCCACCAGGGATCTTGCCGGCGGCGTAGGTCTTTTCCTGATAATGGACGGACAGCGGGAAGAAGCCCTTGCCCGGGTCGGCCTGCTTGGCACCGACAACGGTGACCAGCACGGTGACATCATTGTCGACGGTGACCAGTACGGCACCGGACGCTTGACGGGCGATACGGCCCGTTTCGAGGGTTACGGTCGATTGACCGAACTGGAATTTCTTGATTACCGGGTTCACGGTTTCCTACCTTCTCTTCAGTTGCACTTGGGGGAACTGGTTTCTTGCGAATTCTTGGGCAGAACGGGGAATCGGCCCCATTGACCGTCCAGATAAAACTAGAGGTTGGGAGCCTGCCCTGCCATCGCGCTAAGCGCTCCGGCGGAACAGCCAACCAACCTCTCGGATACGCGGGGTGCGTTCGCGTGCCGGGGAGCCGAAGCCCCCGGCTGACGACCGCAGTACGCCGCGCACACCACTGGTCGGGCCGCTATTAGCGACGCAGACCCAGACGACCGATCAGGGCGCTGTAACGAGTGGTGTCTTTGCCTTTCAGGTAGTCCAGCAGCTTGCGACGCTGGTTAACCATGCGGATCAGGCCACGACGGGAGTGGTGGTCTTTACCGTTGGCCTTGAAGTGGCCTTGCAGCTTGTTGATGTTGGCGGTCAGCAGGGCAACCTGCACTTCCGGGCTACCGGTGTCGCCGGCGGCTTGCTGATAGTCGGCAACGATCTGAGCTTTTTCTTCAACGCTGAGTGCCATTTGGCTTTCTCCAAATCAACGGAAACCCGAAGGTTCCCAACAGGCCAGGGACAAGCCCTGTATTAAGAAAATGAGGTGTGACCATGCCTGTTGACAGCCACCCTCGTGTCCCCAGTACCAGGCCAAGGCCCTGCACTGACGGTTTCGATCATTCCGACCGAATCAGTCGACGCGGCGCGATGCGCCCGTCTTCGCTCACTTCACCGATACCGATGAAGCGACCGTTGTGATCCTGAACGCGGACCATGCCGAATTTCGGCGCGTCCGGCGAACGTACCGGCTGACCATGCAACCAGTAGAAAGCACTGTGCTCGGAGAACTGCAGCAACGGCCAGTCCTGCAGACCGCTGTCGGAAGGCATCAGGAAGCGATCGATCGCTTCGTTGCCACCTTCGGCGTGGGCCGCCTCGAGTTCTTCGAGGGTCACGGTCTGGGCCAGCTCGAACGGTCCGGCCTGGGTCCTGCGCAGTTCCGCGACATAAGCACCGCAGCCCAGTACCTCGCCGATGTCCTCGACCAAGGTGCGAATATACGTGCCTTTGCTGCAGCCGACCGACAGGCGAACCCGGGTGCCTTCGCACTCCAGCAGTTCCAAGCGGGTAATAGTAACAGAACGCGCTTCACGCTCCACTACTTCCCCTGCACGGGCCAGTTTGTACAGCGGCTGGCCATCACGCTTGAGAGCCGAGTACATCGGCGGTATCTGGCTGATTTCACCACGGAATCGTGGCAGAACCGCTTCAATGTCCGCGCGACCAACGGTCACATCGCGGGTGCGCAGCACTTCGCCTTCGGCATCCGCAGTACTGGTGGTCTGACCCAGTTGCATGACCGTCTCATAGCCTTTGTCGGAATCGAGCAGGTACTGGGAGAACTTGGTGGCTTCGCCAAAGCACAGCGGCAGAACGCCACTAGCCAGCGGATCGAGGCTGCCGGTGTGTCCGGCCTTCTCGGCGTTGAGCAGCCAGCGGACCTTCTGCAACGCGGCGTTGGACGTGAACCCCAACGGTTTGTCGAGCAGGATGATGCCGCTGACGTTACGGCGGATGCGTTTGACCTGGGCCACCGGTTACTCCTTGTCGCTGTCCGGAGCGTCGGCGCTCTGGTGCAGGCTGTCCTCGGCAACGGCGCGCTCGATCAGGGCCGACAGGTGGGCACCGCGGCTGACGCTTTCGTCATAGTGGAAATGCAGTTGCGGCACGCTGCGCAGCTTCATTTCGCGACCAAGCTGCATGCGCAGGAAGCCGGCGGCGGAATTGAGGACCTTCAGGCTTTGCTGGATCGCATCGTCGCCTTCCTGGCCCATGACGGTGATGAACACCTTGGCATGGCCGACATCGCGACTGACATCGACGGCGGTGATGGTAACCAGGCCGACGCGCGGGTCTTTCACTTCACGACGAATCAGCTGGGCCAGCTCGCGCTGCATCTGATCGCCGATACGTTGGGTACGGCTATATTCTTTTGCCATGTCTTGCTACCTGTAACTAAAGCGGCAAACGCCCGGCCAGGCATGAAGCCTGACCGGGCGTTGCGTTCAGAGCATCCAGCGGGGCCATGCGGCCACCTGCCTGGCGCTTCCAAGCTCGCGCATCAGAGCGTACGAGCCACCTGGACTTTCTCGAAGACCTCGATCTTGTCGCCGATCTTGACGTCGTTGTAGCTCTTGACGCCAATACCGCACTCCATGCCGTTACGGACTTCGGACGCGTCGTCCTTGAAGCGACGCAGCGATTCCAGCTCGCCTTCGAAGATGACCACGTCTTCGCGCAGTACACGGATCGGGCGGTTACGGTAGACCGTACCTTCCACGACCATGCAACCGGCGATGGCGCCGAACTTCGGCGAACGGAATACGTCACGCACTTCGGCGACACCCAGGATGTTCTCGCGAACATCGCTGCCGAGCATGCCGGTCAGGGCCTTCTTGACGTCTTCGATGATGTCGTAGATCACGTTGTAGTAACGCATATCCAGACCTTCCTGCTCGACGATCTTGCGCGCACCGGCATCGGCACGCACGTTGAAGCCGAACAGGACCGCATTCGAAGCCAGCGCCAGGTTGGCGTCGCTCTCGGTGATACCACCGACACCGCCGGCGACCACGCGAACCTGTACTTCGTCGTTGCCCAGGCCACCGAGGGAGCCCTGCAGGGCTTCGAGAGAACCACGAACGTCGGCCTTGAGGACGATGTTGAGGGTCTTCTTCTCTTCCTGGCCCATGCTTTCGAAGATGTTTTCCAGCTTGCCGGCATGAGCACGAGCCAGTTTGACTTCGCGGAACTTGCCTTGGCGGAACAGCGCGACTTCACGGGCCTTCTTCTCGTCAGCCACCACGCTCAGTTCGTCACCGGCATCCGGAGTGCCGTCCAGGCCGAGGATCTCGACAGGGATCGACGGGCCGGCTTCCTTAACAGGCTTGCCGTTCTCGTCGAGCATGGCGCGAACGCGACCGTAGTTGGAGCCGCAGAGGACCATGTCGCCCTGACGCAGGGTACCGTCCTGAACCAGCACGGTAGCGACCGGGCCGCGGCCCTTGTCCAGACGCGATTCGACCACGACACCACGACCTGGAGCGGTAGGCATCGCCTTGAGCTCGAGGATCTCGGCCTGCAGCAGAACGGCTTCGAGCAGTTCGTCGACACCGGTACCCATCTTCGCCGAAACCTTGACGAACGGAGTGTCGCCACCCCAGTCCTCGGAGGTCACGCCGTGAACGGCCAGTTCGTTGCGGATGCGATCGAGGTCGGCACCCGGCTTGTCGATCTTGTTCACCGCAACCACCAGCGGTACGCCGGCAGCCTTGGCGTGCTGGACGGCTTCGACGGTCTGCGGCATCACGCCGTCGTCCGCCGCAACCACCAGGATCACGATGTCGGTAGCCTTGGCACCACGGGCACGCATGGCGGTAAACGCGGCGTGGCCCGGGGTGTCGAGGAAGGTGACCATGCCGCGGTCGGTTTCCACGTGGTAGGCACCGATGTGCTGGGTGATACCACCAGCCTCGCCGGCAGCGACCTTCGCACGACGGATGTAGTCGAGCAGCGAGGTCTTGCCGTGGTCGACGTGGCCCATGACGGTCACGACCGGTGCACGGGAAACGCTCTCGCCTTCGAACTTCAGCGATTCGGCCAGGGAGTCTTCCAGGGCGGTGTCACTGATCAGGGTGACCTTGTGACCCAGCTCTTCGGCGACCAGTTGAGCGGTCTCCTGGTCGAGCACCTGGTTGATGGTCACCGGAGTGCCCAGCTTGAACATGAACTTGACGACTTCAGCGGCCTTGACCGACATCTGTTGCGCCAGTTCGGAAACAGTAATGGTCTCGCCGATGGTCACGTCGCGGATAACCGGACCGGTCGGGCTCTGGAAACCGTGGGCGTTGCGCTTCTTCGGCTTGGCCTTGCCGCGGCCGCCACGACGGAAGCCATCGCTTTCCTCGTCGGTGGTACGTGGGGCAGCACGAGGGGTCGGAGCTTTCTCTTTCTCCTTGACCTTGACCGAAACACGCGGCGCTTCGTTGCGGCGCTCGCCACCACGACGGTCGTCGTCACGGGTGCGGTCGTTGCGACGGTTGTCGTCTTTTTTGCGCTCGGCGGTCGGAGCCGGAGCAGCAGCTTCGACAGCTGCCGGGGCAGGCGCCGGAGCGGCTGGCTGGGCGGCCGGAGCTGGCGCTGCGGGCGCTGCAGCCTTGTCGGCAGCCGCCTGGCGACGAGCCTCTTCCTCGGCGCGTTGACGCGCTTCGGCCTCGGACTTCTCGCGGGCTGCGTTTTCGACGGCGCGGCGCTCTTCCAGCTCGCGTTTCTGCTCGGCCTGGATCTCTTCCGGGCTGCGCTGGACGAAAACCTTCTTCTTGCGTACTTCTACGCTGATGCTCTTGCTGCCGGCAACACGCAGGGTGCTGGTGGTCTTGCGCTGCAAGGTGATCTTGCGCGGTTCTTCCACTTTCGCCTTGTGACTGCTTTTCAAATGGGTCAGCAGAGCCTGCTTTTCACTATCGCTCACCAGCTGACCGGCGTCGGTGTGCGGCAGACCTGCCTCACGCATCTGCTGCAGCAGGCGCTCTACCGGTGCAGCGACCTCTTGGGCCAATTCTTTCACCGTGACTTGCGTCATGCACTTCTCTCCTCAGGCCAGCCTGCTTACTCGAACCAGTGGGCTCGGGCGGCCATGATCAACTTGCCGGCACGCTCTTCGTCGATGCCGTCGATGTCGAGCAGGTCGTCAATCGACTGCTCGGCCAGGTCTTCGCGGTTAACCACGCCGCGCACCGCCAGTTCCGCTGCCAGGTCGTTGTCCATGCCCTCGAGGGAGAGCAGGTCTTCGGCCGGGTGGGCGTCTGCCAGTTTTTCCTCGGTAGCGATGGCTTTGGTCAACAGGCGGTCCTTGGCCCGAGCGCGAAGCTCGTTGACGATTTCCTCGTCGAAGCCATCGATGTTGAGCATTTCTTCCAGCGGTACGTAGGCAATTTCTTCGAGGCTGGTGAAGCCCTCGTCAACCAGCACCTGGGCCAGTTCCTCGTCGACTTCCAGCTCTTCGATGAAGTTGCGCAGGATGTCGCCAGTCTCGGCTTGCTGCTTGGCCTGGATGTCCGATTCGGTCATCACGTTCAGGGTCCAGCCGGTCAGTTGGCTCGCCAGGCGCACGTTCTGGCCACCTCGGCCAATGGCCTGGGCCAGGTTGTCGGCAGCCACGGCGATGTCCATCGCGTGGGCGTCTTCATCAACGATGATCGCCGCCACTTCGGCAGGCGACATGGCATTGATGACGAACTGCGCCGGGTTGTCGTCCCAAAGCACGATGTCGACCCGCTCGCCACCCAGTTCGCCGGAAACGGCCTGGACGCGCGAACCGCGCATGCCGATGCAGGCGCCTTGCGGGTCGATACGCTTGTCCTTGGAGCGGACGGCGATCTTGGCACGGGAGCCCGGGTCGCGGGACGCGCCCATCACTTCGATCAGGCCCTCGGCGATTTCCGGCACTTCGATGCGGAACAGTTCGATCAGCATCTGCGGCGCGGTACGCGACAGGATCAACTGCGGGCCGCGGTTCTCGGTGCGGATCTCCTTGAGCAGCGCACGAACGCGAACGCCGACGCGGAAGGTCTCGCGGGAAATGATGTCTTCGCGAGCCAGCAGGGCTTCGGCGTTGTTACCCAGGTCAACGATGACGTTGTCGCGGGTCACCTTCTTCACGGTGCCGGAGATGATTTCGCCCAGGCGCTCGCGATAAGCGTCGACGACCTGTGCACGCTCGGCTTCGCGAACCTTCTGCACGATGACCTGCTTGGCGGTCTGGGCTGCGATACGACCGAACTCGATGGACTCGATCTTCTCTTCGATGATGTCGCCCGCCACTGCGCCCGGCTTTTTAGCCTGGGCCTGGTCTACCGCCAGCTCGATGGCCGGATCGTCGAGGTCTTCGTCCTCGACCACGGTCCAGCGACGGAAGGTCTCGTAGTTACCGGTGTGGCGGTTGATTTCCACACGCAGGTCGACTTCGTCTTCAAAACGTTTTTTGGTTGCAGTGGCCAGGGCCACCTCCAGCGCTTCGAAAATCACGCCCGCCGGTACACCCTTTTCATTGGATACCGACTCAACAACCAGCAGTACTTCTTTGCTCATCGTACGCCTCGCCTTTCGCAAGCCATTGGAACCGCGTCAACCGCAGCTCCGGCATGTCTCAGTCAAAACTGGGAATAATGTTGGCCTTGTCGATCGAGTCGATGGGCAGCAGGAATTCGTGATTGTCCACCTGGACCACGACATCCTGCTCCTCAACACCACGGATCAGGCCTTGAAAGTTACGACGACCTTCGAAGGGCGTACGCAGCTTGATCTTCACTTGTTCGCCGGCATGCGAAGCAAACTGTTCAAGGGTGAACAGTGGGCGATCCATGCCAGGAGAGGAGACTTCCAGGGTGTATTCGGTGCTGATGGGATCTTCAACGTCCAGAATACCGCTGACCTGGCGACTGACGACTTCGCAGTCATCCACCAGGATGCCGTCCTCTTTGTCGATATAGATACGCAGTACCGAATGCTTGCCCTGGGAAATGAACTCGATCCCCCAGCATTGATAGCCAAGCGCTTCGACTACCGGGGCCAACAAGGCCTGCAACTGTTCTAGCTTGCTCGACACCTGAACCCCCTCGTGCATGCTGTGCAAATAAAAAATGGGCAAGCGCCCATCGTGAAATGCGCCGTGGAATGTGGCGCCTGAGAACTGTTTAGCTAACAAAAAGCCCCTGAAAAGGGGCTCCGCTAAAACTGGTTGCGGGGGCTGGATTTGAACCAACGACCTTCGGGTTATGAGCCCGACGAGCTACCAGACTGCTCCACCCCGCGACAAAGCTGGGGCGAAAGTATACGACCGAACCCCGGGAGGGTCAATCAACCTCCACCTGCAAGAAAGCCCGCTAGTGCGGGCTCCCATGCTTCAATTGGTACCGAGAAGGGGACTCGAACCCCTACACCCTATGGGCACAACCACCTCAAGGTTGCGTGTCTACCAATTCCACCACCTCGGCAATACTACTTTGAAACCCGTTACTTCTGCTCTGGAGCCTGAGGAACATCGCTATTGTTGCCAGCTTCGTTCTTCTGTTGCTGTTGCCCCTGGAGCACCGGTACATCATCTGTTGCCGGTTTGTTTTGCTGCACTTCCAGAACCGCTGGATCTGGCAAACCTGCTTGAGTCAGCTGATGAGCTTTCTCTTTAGCAAAGTATCCTAACCCAAGAGCAGTTAAGAAGAAAGAGGCAGCTAGTATAGCAGTAAACTTACTCAAAAAGGTAGCGGAACCTTGGCTTCCGAACACAGTATTTGAAGCACCTGCGCCGAAAGATGCACCCGCTTCCGCACCTTTACCCTGTTGCAGCAGAACCAGTACTACCAAGCCCAGTGCGCCCAACAGATGAAGAACGACAATAACTGTTTCCAGCATTTTTCAGTTTCCTGCGGCGCGACAAATTGCACCGAATTCGTCTGCGTTCAGGGAAGCCCCACCAATCAGCCCCCATCGATATCCGGCATGCCGAACAGCTCAGCCGCATTGGCCGCCTTCACGCTGCCGCCGTATAGAAGCCGCGTATTTTGCGCAACTTCCGGATCCTTCGCCGCCAACTGGTCGCGGATGGCTTTATGCACATCCTGCGCCTGTTGCGGAGTGGCCGTCAGGCCAGTGCCGATGGCCCATACAGGCTCATAAGCGATAATCGCATCTGCAAAAGCAGAAATACCCAGTTGGTTGATGATGCTGTCCAACTGACGCCCCACAACCTCGAGCGTTTTGTTCGCTTCACGCTCTTCGAGGGTTTCCCCTACACAGAACACTGGCTTCAAGCCACAGGACTGTGCCGCTGCGAACTTCCGGATCAGGGTCGAGTCCTGCTCGCCCAGGATCTGCCGCCGCTCCGAGTGACCAATCAACACCAGCTTGCAACCGGCATCGACCAACTGACTCGGCGCCACCTCTCCGGTCAGAGCCCCTTGCTGGGACTCCACCGCAGCGTTCTGCGCACCTACCACGATCGATTTGCCTTCCAGCCCCTCGATCACCTGGCTGATGAACAGACTCGGTGGGAACACCGCGACATCAACACCGCTCGGCAGGATCTGATTGCTCAAGCCCTTGATCAGCTCAGCGACGCTGGCGCGGGTACCGTGCATTTTCCAGTTACCAGCTACCATTGGGCGACGCATGCTTTACCTCGTGGGTCAAAGTGGGCGCAGATGTTACCCAACCAATTCATCACTGGCAAGCGTAAATCAAACGCAAACTTCACTTACCAGTTTTGCCAGGGCTTCGGCATGGCCACGCACCTGGGATTCGTCGTCACCTTCGACCATTACGCGCACCAGAGGCTCTGTTCCGGACTTGCGCAGCAACACGCGGCCACGCCCGGCCATCTCCTCGGTGACACGCTCGCAAGCAGCCTTCACGTCAGGATGCTCCAGCGGGTCGACCTTGCTGGCGCCGAAACGCACGTTGATCAACACCTGCGGACATTTGCGCACGGCCTGGCGGGCTTGTGCCAGGGTCTCGCCGCGACGTTTGAGGGCCATCAGCACCTGCAATGCCGCGATGATCGCATCGCCGGTGGTGGTGTGGCTGCAGCACACGACATGCCCGGAGTTCTCGCCGCCGATGATCCAGTCGCGCTCGAGCAGCTCGGACATGACATAGCGGTCGCCGACCTTGGCACGTACGAACGGAATGTCGAGGTCCTTCAAGGCCAGCTCCAGGCCAAGGTTGCTCATCAGCGTCCCGACCACGCCACCTTGCAACTTGCCGCGCTCCTGCAGATCACGAGCGATGATGAACAGCAGTTCGTCACCATCGACGATGGCACCGGTGTGATCCACCATCAGCACGCGGTCACCGTCACCATCGAAAGCAATGCCGAGGTCGGCATGCCCGACCAGGACCGCCGCCTGCAATGACTCGATGTGCGTGGAGCCGCAGTTTTCGTTGATATTCAACCCATCGGGCTGGTTGGCAAGCACCGTGACATCGGCGCCCAGTTCCCGGAACACGCTGGGCGCTACCTTGTAGGTTGCGCCATGGGCACAGTCGATGGCCAGCTTGAGCCCGGAAAAGTCAGTACTGCTCGGCACGCTGCTCTTGCAGAACTCGATGTAGCGGCCCGCCGCGTCGTTGATCCGCGAAACCTTGCCCAGCTTGCTGGACTCGACCACGGTCATCGGCTGGTCGAGCAACTCCTCGATCATCAGTTCGACCTCATCCGGCAGCTTGGTGCCCTGCCCGGAGAAAAACTTGATGCCGTTGTCGTCGTGCGGATTGTGCGACGCGCTGATCACGATACCGGCTTCGGCGTGGAAGGTCCGGGTCAGATAGGCAATGGCCGGGGTCGGCATCGGGCCCAGCAGCAGGACGTCCGCCCCGGCAGCGGACAGCCCGGCTTCCAGCGCCGATTCGAACATGTACCCGGAAATGCGCGTGTCCTTGCCCACCAGCACCCGGCAGTTGCCCTGCTTGCGGAACGCCATGCCCGCCGCCCAGCCAAGCTTGAGCATGAAATCAGGAGTGATCGGGTATTCCCCGACGCGGCCGCGAATGCCGTCGGTACCAAAATATTTTCTGCTCATAAATGCTCCGTCATTCTTTATTCGGCGTCTTGTACTGCGGCGATCATCCGTACGACATCGACGGTTTCAGCGACATCATGGACACGCAGGATCGCGGCCCCTTTTGTCATCGCCAAGGCAGCCAGCGCCAGGCTACCGTACATCCGCTCGTTTACTGGCCGGTTGAGGGTCAGGCCGATCATGCTCTTGCGTGAAACGCCCACCAACAGCGGGCGCCCCAGGCGCTGCAAGCTGTCCATGTGCTTGAACAGACTAAGATTATGCTCCAGGGTTTTGGCAAAGCCGAAGCCCGGATCAAGAATAATGCGTTCCGCCTCGATGCCGACCGCCGCACAGGCAGCCATACGCGCTTCAAGATAGCGCCCGACCTCGGCAGTCACGTCTTCGTAATGCGGGTCGTCCTGCATGTTTCCGGGTTCGCCGCGCATATGCATCAGGCATACCGGCAAGCCGGTGGCCGCCGCCGCATCCAGGGCGCCATCCCGTGACAGCGAGCGGACATCGTTGATCAACCCCGCCCCCAGCCGCGCCGACTCGCGAATGACCGCCGGCGTGGATGTGTCCACGGAGATCACCACATCCAGCTCGCGATTGAGCGCTTCGACGATGGGCGCAACGCGTTCCAGCTCTTCGAGCGCCGTCACCACCCGCGCACCTGGCCGAGTGGACTCGCCACCGACGTCGATAAGCGTGGCTCCTGCCGCAACCATTTCCTCGGCATGACGCAAGGCCGCATCACGCTGGGTGAAGCGGCCGCCATCGGAGAAGGAATCCGGAGTGATATTGAGGATACCCATGACATGGGTACGGGAAAGGTCGAGAACCCGGTTGCCGCAAGGCAACCGGGTTGGGTACTGCTGTGAAGTCATGTCAACCCTTAGTGTTGCGCAGCCGGACCACCGATAGGGGACTCGGGACGGTCGCCCTGGGATGCAGCGGTGCCCGAAGTACCGGAATCGTTGTCCCAGTCCCGCGGCTCGCGCGGTGTACGACCTGCCATGATGTCGTCGATCTGGTCGGCGTCGATGGTTTCGTACTTCATCAGCGCATCGGCCATGGCGTCGAGCTTGTCACGGTTGTCCGTGAGAATCTGCTTGGCAGTGGCATAGCACTGGTCGATGATGCTGCGCACCTCGGAGTCAATCAGCTTGGCGGTCTCGCCCGACACATTGGTGTGCTGGCCACTGGAGCCTCGGCCCAGGAACACTTCGCCCTCTTCCTCGGCGTACATCAGCGGCCCGAGCTTTTCCGACAGCCCCCACTTGGTCACCATGTTCCGTGCGATCTGGCTGGCACGCATGATGTCGTTGGAGGCGCCGGTGGTCACACCGTCGAAGCCCAGGGTCATCTCTTCGGCGATACGGCCGCCGTACAGCGAGCAGATCTGGCTGATCAGCGCGCGCTTGGACAGGCTGTAGCGGTCTTCTTCCGGCAGGAACATGGTCACGCCCAGCGCACGACCGCGCGGGATGATCGAAACCTTGTACACCGGATCATGCTCGGGAACGATGCGACCGACGATGGCGTGGCCCGCCTCGTGGTAGGCAGTGTTCTGTTTCTCTTTCTCCGACATGACCATGGTCTTGCGCTCGGCGCCCATCATGATCTTGTCCTTGGCCAGCTCGAACTCCTTCATCTCCACCACGCGCTTGCCACCGCGGGCGGCAAAGAGCGAGGCCTCGTTGACCAGGTTGGCCAGGTCGGCACCGGAGAAGCCAGGTGTACCGCGCGCGATGACCGCCGGGTTGACGTTGTCGCCGATCGGCACCTTGCGCATATGGACCTTGAGGATCTGTTCGCGACCGCGAATATCCGGCAGACCGACCACCACCTGGCGGTCGAAGCGACCGGGACGCAGCAGCGCCGGGTCAAGCACGTCAGGACGGTTGGTGGCAGCGATGACGATGATGCCATCGTTCATTTCGAAGCCGTCCATCTCTACCAGCAACTGGTTGAGGGTCTGCTCGCGCTCGTCGTGACCGCCGCCCATGCCGGCGCCGCGATGGCGACCCACGGCGTCGATCTCGTCGATGAAGATGATGCACGGTGCGTGCTTCTTGGCCTGTTCGAACATGTCGCGCACACGGCTGGCACCGACACCGACGAACATTTCCACGAAGTCCGAACCGGAAATGGTGAAGAACGGCACCTTGGCCTCACCTGCGATAGCCTTGGCCAGCAGGGTCTTGCCGGTACCCGGAGGGCCGACCATCAGTACACCGCGTGGGATACGACCACCCAGGCGCTGGAACTTGCCCGGATCACGCAGGAACTCGACCAGCTCGCCAACTTCTTCCTTGGCTTCGTCGCAACCGGCGACGTCGGCCAGGGTCGTCTTGACCTGGTCTTCGGACAAGAGGCGCGCCTTGCTCTTGCCGAAGCTCATCGGGCCACCCTTGCCGCCGGCACCGCCCTGCATCTGGCGCATGAAGAACATGAACACCGCGATGATCACCAGGATCGGGAAGCTGGCTACGAGCAACTGGGTCCAGATGCTCTGCTGCTCGGGTTGACGACCTTCGATCACCACGTGATTGTCGACCAGGTCGCCAATCAGGCCGTTGTCCTGGATCGCCGGACGGATGGTCTTGAAGGTATCGCCGTCGCTGCGCTTGCCGGTAATGACAGCACCGTCGACCGTGACGCGCTCGACCTTGCCATCCTTGACTTGCTGGATGAAGTCGGAATAGTTGAGGGTCTGCGGCTCATTCGGGCTGGAGAAGTTGTTCATCACCGTCACCAGGACCGCCGCGATGATCAACCACAGGATCAAATTCTTTGCCATATCGTTCAATTCGCTACCCTCTGAAGCAGGTTTAGGCGCAACCGTGCCTCGCATGATAATCAGCGGCTTAACTTACTACATTACCTACAACGGCTGTTGGCGCCGTCTGTAACCCTTTGTGAATCCAGACTACACGATATTCATCCACACCACGCGGGGAGACCGATTGGAAAATACTATCGGCGCCGCGCAAAGCCGCCGCGTTATTCGCCGCGGTAGCCTCTTGCCAGGAGGTACTGCTCGCGCGAGCGATCTCGTGAAGACGACGGCTTGCGCATCTGGACCTTGTCGAATTTCTGACGAACGTCCTTCAAATAGGTATCGAAGCCTTCACCCTGGAAGATCTTGATCAGAAAATCCCCACCTGGACGCAGGACGCGACTGGCCAGATCAAGGGCCAGCTCACAAAGGAACATCGCCCGCGGCATATCGACAGCAGGCGTACCACTCATGTTGGGGGCCATATCCGAAATCACAAGGTCCACCTGTGAATTACCTACGGCCTCGAGAATCTGCGCAAGCACTTCGTCCTGGGTGAAATCGCCCTGGATGAAGGTCACGTCGGGAATGCTGTCCATTTCCAGGATGTCGGAAGCGATCAGCCGACCTTGCCCGCCGATCAGCCGGCTGGTGACCTGGGACCAGCCACCCGGCGCGGCGCCGAGGTCGATCACGCTCATGCCCGGGCGGATCAAGCGGTCCTTTTCCTGGATTTCCAGCAGTTTGTAGCTCGCGCGCGAGCGGTAGCCGTCCTTTTGCGCCTGTTTGACGAAAGGATCGTTGAAATGCTCTCTCAGCCAGTTATGGCTGCTCTTGGAACGCTGCGCCACTGGGCACCTCGATGATTAAGCGTCGTGATTGACTGGGCGGAGCCACGGGCCCTCGGGTAAAATGGCCGCCATTTTTACAGAATCCAGACGAAAGGGTCCGATTATGCCGCTCAATAACGAGCAGAAGAAACAGTACAAATCCATTGGTCACGACCTGAAACCGGTCCTGATCGTGGCAGGCAATGGCTTGACCGAAGGTGTCCTCGCCGAACTCGAGCGTGCCCTGGTAGATCATGAACTGATCAAGGTGCAGGTCAAGCTCGAAGACCGGGAAGAGCGTCGGGCAGTCATGGATGAACTGAGCAAGATCGGCCGAGCCGAACAGGTACAGATCATCGGCAAGATGGTCCTGCTGTATCGCCGTAACCCGCAACCGAACAAGCAACTGTCCAATATCCACCGCTACAAGTGACGGTGACACCGGTCAGCGGCGCGTCCTAACGCGCCCTGGTCGGGACGGGCTGGGCCACCAGCGCAATGCCGCTGAGCCCCAGCACGACGAAGCAGAACACCTGCCAGCGCGCACCGGCGGAGAAGCCGTAGCGCAAGGTGTAATAGCCGATGCATGCGGTGAAACCGACCAGCAGCAACTTGCCGCTGAACAGCCGCCAGCACGCCGGCAATCCCTTCAGCCGCACCAGCACGGCCAATTGCGTCAACAATCCCAGCGCCGCCACGCCGATCAACCAGCGGTCGATCTGGATAGAGATGTCCTCTATCAGCAGGGGCGCCAGGCTGCTGACCTTCAACGCCGGCACCAGGCCGACATGAAACACCCAAAGGCCACCGACCCAGAACACCTGGGCCAGTTGCCAGAGGATGGCTTCGACGCAAGGCCCGGAGAGGCTGTCGTCAGATGTGCTTGACTTCGACAATCTCGTACTCGACCGTGCCGCTCGGGGTTTTCACCACGACCACATCGCCTTCTTCCTTGCCGATGATGGCGCGGGCGATCGGCGCGCTCGCAGAGAGCTTGCCTTTCTTGATATCAGCCTCGTCCTCGCCAACGATCTGGTAGGTCACCTGATCGCCGGTCTCGGTGTTTTCCAGATCCACGGTGGTACCGAAAATCACCTTGCCGGTATGGGCGATGGTGGTGACGTCGATCACCACCGAGTTCTGCAGACGGCCTTCGATGTCGCGGATCCGCGCCTCGACCATGCCCTGTTCTTCACGGGCGGCGTGGTATTCGGCGTTTTCCTTGAGATCGCCCAGCTCCCGCGCTTCACCGATCGCCTGGCTGAGGCGTGGGCGCTCGGTCTTGCTGAGGAAGGTCAGTTCGTCTTCCAGGGCGCGAGCGCCCTGGACGGTCATCGGGTACTTGGTAATGCTCATGCTTTGAGTCCTGCATGCAGATCCTGCAAGCGGCGAACGGTCTTTTCCGGACCGAACTTCAGCGCTTCGCAGATAGCTTCACCGGCCGCAATGGTGGTGGTGCAGTAGATCTTGTGCTGCAACGCATTGCGGCGAATCGAGTAGGAATCGGCGATCGACTGGCGACCTTCGGTGGTGTTGATGATCAGCGACACTTCGTCGTTCTTGATCATGTCGACCACGTGCGGACGACCTTCGGTCACCTTGTTCACGCGACGCACTTTCAGGCCGGCCGCCTCGATGATCTTCGCGGTTCCGGCAGTTGCGACCACTTCGAAGCCCAGGGCAATCAGGTCGCGGGCAACGCCGGCCACTTGCGGCTTGTCGTCGTCACGCACGCTGATGAACGCGGTACCGCCGGTCGGCAGCACTTCGCTGGCACCCATCTGGGCCTTGGCGAAGGCTTCACCGAAGCTGTCGCCGACACCCATGACTTCGCCGGTGGATTTCATCTCAGGGCCGAGGATCGGGTCAACCCCCGGGAACTTGGCGAACGGGAACACCGCTTCCTTGACGCTGTAGAAGTTAGGAATGATTTCCTTGGTGAAGCCCAGCTCTTTCAGGGTCTTGCCGGCCATGACACGGGCCGCGATCATCGCCAGCGAGGTGCCGATGCACTTCGAAACGAAAGGCACGGTCCGCGAAGCGCGCGGGTTGACTTCGATCACGTAGATCTTGTCGCCCTGCAGGGCCAGCTGCACGTTCATCAGGCCGACAACGCCCAGCTCCAGGGCCATCTTCTTGACCTGCTCGCGGACTTCGTCCTGCACATGGGCAGGCAGCGAGTACGGCGGCAGCGAGCATGCAGAGTCACCGGAGTGAACACCGGCCTGCTCGATGTGCTGCATGATCGCGCCGATGACCACGTCGGTGCCGTCGCAGACCGCATCCACGTCCATCTCGATGGCGCAGTTGAGGAAGTGGTCGAGCAGCACCGGGCTGTCGTTGGAGACCTGGACCGCTTCACGGAGGTAGCGCTTCAGCTCGTCCAGCTCGTAGACGATTTCCATGGCGCGGCCGCCCAGTACGTAGGACGGACGAACGACCAGCGGGTAGCCGATATCGCCAGCGGCGCGAATGGCTTCGTCTTCGCTGCGCACGGTGGCGTTTGGCGGCTGCAGCAGGTTCAGGCGCTGGACCATCTGCTGGAAGCGCTCGCGGTCTTCGGCACGGTCGATGGCGTCAGGGCTGGTACCGATGATCGGTACACCGGCCTCTTCCAGGGCGCGAGCCAGTTTCAGCGGGGTCTGGCCGCCGTAGTGGACGATGACGCCCTTCGGCTTCTCGACGCGCACCACTTCCAGCACGTCTTCCAGGGTCAGCGGCTCGAAGTACAGGCGGTCGGAGGTGTCGTAGTCGGTGGAAACGGTTTCCGGGTTGCAGTTGACCATGATGGTCTCGTAACCGTCGTCACGCAGTGCCAGCGCGGCATGCACGCAGCAGTAGTCGAACTCGATGCCCTGGCCGATACGGTTCGGACCGCCGCCCAGGATCATGATCTTGTCGCGGGTCGACGGATTGGCCTCGCACTCTTCCTCGTAGGTCGAGTACAGGTAGGCGGTGTCGGTGGCGAACTCGGCGGCGCAGGTATCCACGCGCTTGTACACCGGGAAGACTTCCAGCTTGTGGCGATGGCGGCGCAGGTTCTTGTCGGTGATGCCCAGCAGCTTGGCCAGGCGCTGGTCGGAGAAGCCCTTGCGCTTGAGGTTCAGCATCAGTTGCTTGTCGATGGCGGCCAGGCCCAGGGTCTTGACCTTCTCTTCTTCCTTGATCAGGTCTTCGATCTGGATCAGGAACCAGTGGTCGATGCTGGTCAGGGCGAAGATTTCGTCGCGGGTCATGCCGGCGCGGAAGGCATCGGCCACGTACCAGATACGCTCGGCGCCCGGCACGGTCAGCTCGCGCTTGAGGATGCTCGGGGTTTCCGGGTTGGCCAGGTCGACTTTCGGGTCGAGGCCGCACACACCGACTTCCAGGCCACGCAGGGCTTTTTGCAGCGACTCCTGGAAGGTCCGGCCGATGGCCATGACTTCACCCACGGATTTCATCTGGGTGGTCAGGCGGGCGTCGGCTTTCGGGAATTTCTCGAAGGCGAAACGTGGCAGCTTGGTGACGACGTAGTCGATCGATGGTTCGAAGGACGCCGGGGTACGACCGCCGGTGATGTCGTTCTGCAGCTCGTCGAGGGTGTAGCCGACAGCCAGCTTGGCGGCGATCTTGGCGATCGGGAAGCCGGTGGCTTTCGAAGCCAGTGCGGAGGAACGGGATACCCGCGGGTTCATTTCGATCACGACCATGCGGCCGGTGTTCGGGCAGATACCGAACTGCACGTTGGAACCGCCGGTTTCGACACCGATTTCACGCAGCACCGCCAGGGAGGCGTTGCGCATGATCTGGTATTCCTTATCGGTCAGGGTCTGTGCCGGAGCAACGGTGATCGAGTCACCGGTGTGCACGCCCATCGGGTCGAAGTTCTCGATGGAGCAGACGATGATGCAGTTGTCCTTTTTGTCGCGGACCACTTCCATCTCGTACTCTTTCCAGCCGATCAGCGATTCGTCGATCAGCAGTTCCTTGGTCGGCGACAGGTCCAGGCCACGGGCGCAGATCTCTTCGAACTCTTCACGGTTGTAGGCGATGCCACCACCGGTACCGCCCATGGTGAAGGACGGACGGATGATGCACGGGAAGCCCAGCTTCTCGAGGACCGCATTGGCCTCTTCCATGCTGTGGGCGATACCCGAGCGCGGGCATTCCAGGCCGATGGCCTTCATTGCCTTGTCGAAACGCGAACGGTCTTCGGCCTTGTCGATGGTGTCGGCGTTGGCGCCGATCATTTCCACGCCGAATTTCTCCAGGACGCCTTCGCGCTCCAGGTCCAGGGCGCAGTTCAGTGCGGTCTGGCCACCCATGGTCGGCAGCAGCGCGTCCGGGCGCTCCTTCTCGATGATCTTGGCAACGGACTGCCACTTGATCGGCTCGATGTAGGTGGCGTCGGCCATGGCCGGGTCGGTCATGATGGTGGCAGGGTTGGAGTTCACCAGGATGACGCGGAAACCCTCCTCGCGCAGGGCCTTGCAAGCCTGGGCGCCGGAGTAGTCGAATTCGCAGGCCTGGCCGATCACGATCGGGCCAGCGCCGAGAATCAGGATGCTTTTAATGTCTGTACGTTTTGGCATGGTTGTCACTCAAATCCGCAGGTCAGTCGGCAAGCCGTCTTGAACAATCTTGGTCAGGCGCTGCTGAACCGGGCTTCGCCGGTCCAGCGCCTTCACGCAGGGATGCTTAGCGGCGCTTGGCCATGGCATCGATGAAACGATCGAACAGTGGCGCGACATCGGTCGGGCCAGGGCTGGCTTCAGGGTGGCCCTGGAAGCTGAACGCGCTCTTGTCGGTGCGCTCGATGCCCTGCAGGGTACCGTCGAACAGCGACTTGTGGATGGCGCGAACGTTGGTCGGCAGGGTGGCCTCGTCGACCGCGAAGCCGTGGTTCTGGCTGGTGATCATCACCACGCCGGTGTCCAGGTCCTGGACCGGGTGGTTGGCACCGTGATGGCCGTGGCCCATCTTCACGGTCTTGGCCCCGGACGCCAGGGCCAGCAGTTGGTGACCGAGGCAGATACCGAAGACCGGGATATCGGTTTCCAGGATTTCCTTGATCGCCTGGATCGCGTAGTCGCAAGGCTCCGGATCGCCAGGGCCGTTGGACAGGAACACGCCATCAGGGTTGAGGGCAAGCACTTCGCTGGCCGGGGTCTGCGCCGGGACGACGGTCAGGCGGCAGCCACGGGCGACCAGCATGCGCAGGATGTTCAGCTTGACGCCATAGTCGTAGGCAACCACGTGGTACGGCAGGTCGGCCGCCTCGATGGTCGGGTGGCTGTCGGTTTTCAGCTCCCAGACACTGGAGCGCCACTCATAGGCACTCTTGGTGCTGACCACCTTGGCCAGGTCCATGCCTTTCAGGCCCGGGAATCCGCGCGCTGCGGCGATGGCGGCTTCCTCGCTGATATTGTCACCGGCCAGGATGCAACCGTTCTGTGCGCCTTTCTCACGCAGGATGCGGGTCAGGCGGCGGGTATCGATACCGGCGATGGCCACGACATTGTTGGCTTTGAGGTAATCGCTCAGGGACAGGGTGTTACGCCAGTTGCTGGCGATCAGCGGCAGGTCGCGGATGACCAGGCCGGCCGACCAGACGCGATCGGACTCGGCGTCTTCGGCGGTAGTGCCGGTGTTGCCGATATGAGGGTAGGTCAGGGTAACGATCTGTTGCGAGTACGATGGGTCAGTCAGGATTTCCTGATAGCCGGTCATTGCGGTGTTGAACACCACCTCACCAACGGTCTGACCGTCGGCTCCAATGGCTTCACCGCGAAAAATGCTGCCATCGGCAAGGGCGAGTATGGCTGGCTTAGTCAAGAAGACCTCCCGTAAATCAAGCCTGAAGGGGCGATCGCAGGTTGCAAAAAAGCGGAATGACGTATAGACACGTCACCCCGCTTTCTTCGTCGAATTATCTGCGCGCTTTTAGTGGACACACTAAAGCTGTAGCTTACAGAAAAACGCTTTTTGGGTCTACCACTGATGTGTCTGAAAGACGCAGGAATGCGACAGGGCGCATCGGAGAAGGCCGCAGAAGTGCCCGCTCATGGAGACCGGGCACTTCTGGGTAACGCAGCACAGAATCAATGCAGGTCGAGCACGTCCTGCATATCGTACAGGCCCGGCTCGCGACCATCGAGCCACATGGCCGCACGAACCGCACCCTTGGCGAAGGTCATACGACTGGAAGCCTTGTGGGTGATCTCCACGCGCTCGCCCTCGGCGGCGAACAGCACGGTGTGGTCACCGACCACATCACCGGCACGCACAGTGGCGAAACCGATGGTCTGGCGATCACGTGCGCCGGTCTGGCCCTCGCGACCGTAGACCGCCACCTCCTTCAGATCGCGCCCCAGCGCCTGGGCCACCACTTCGCCCATGCGCAGTGCGGTACCGGACGGCGCATCGACCTTGTGACGATGGTGGGCCTCGATGATCTCGATATCCACTTCATCGGCCAGCACACGGGCAGCGGTGTCGAGCAGCTTCAGGCAGAGGTTGACCCCGACGCTGAAGTTGGCGGCGAAGACGATCGGAATCTCCTTGCCCGCCTCGACCAGCAACTGTTTCTCCTCGGCACTGAAGCCCGTAGTGCCGATTACCATGGCCTTCCCCGCCTTGCGGCAGAACGCCAGGTTCTTCAGGGTCACCGACGGGTGGGTGAAGTCGATCAACACATCGAACTCTTCCACCACCTTGGCCAGGTCGTCCGAGATCGGCACGCCGATCCGGCCCAGCGCCGCCAGCTCGCCGGCATCGGCACCCACCAGCGTGCTGTCGGGACGATCCACCGCCGCCGTCAGACCAGCGCCCTGGACGTGCTGGATCGCCTCGACCAGGGTCTTGCCCATGCGCCCAGCCGCGCCCATTACCGCAATACGTCGCATGCGTTTTTCCTTTTACAGATCGCCGAAGAAGCGTTTCACACCCTCGAACCAGCCACTGGCCTTGGGCGAATGGGAACTGTCGCCTTCCAGGGAAGCACGCAGCTCTTCGAGCAGCTCGCGCTGGCGACGGCTCAGGTTGACCGGCGTCTCGACCGCCACACGGCACATCAGGTCACCGGCACCGCCACCACGCACCGGCGCCACACCCTTGCCGCGCAAGCGGAACTGCTTGCCGGTCTGGGTACCTTCCGGAATCTTCAGCTTGACCCGACCATCGAGGGTCGGCACTTCCAGCTCGCCACCCAATGCCGCATCGGTGTAGCTGATCGGTACTTCGCAGTACAGATGCTTGCCGTCACGCTGGAAGATCGGGTGCTCGCGCACATTGATCACCACGTACAGGTCGCCGGTCGGGCCACCCTGGGTGCCCGCCTCGCCTTCGCCGGAGAGGCGAATGCGGTCGCCGGTATCGACACCGGCCGGCACCTTGACCGACAGGGTCTTGTACTCTTCGATGCGCCCCTCGCCGTGGCAGGAGTCGCATGGATCGGTGATGATCTTGCCCTGCCCCTGGCAACGCGGGCAGGTCTGCTGCACCGAGAAGAAGCCTTGCTGCATGCGCACCTGGCCGATGCCGCCGCAGGTCGGGCAGGTCGCTGGCGAAGAGCCTTTCTTCGCGCCCGAGCCGTCGCACGGCTTGCAGTTGACCAGTGTCGGCACACGGATATTGACCGTGGTACCACGCACCGCCTCTTCGAGGTTCAGCTCCAGGGTGTAGCGCAGGTCGCTGCCACGCTGGGCGCCGCCGCGGGAACCGCCACGACCGCCACCGAAGAAATCGCTGAACACATCGCCGAAGATGTCGGAGAAATTGGCGCCGCCAAAACCGGCACCGCCGCCACCCATGCTCGGGTCGACGCCGGCGTGGCCGTACTGGTCGTACGCGGCACGCTTGCTGGTATCGGAGAGCACTTCATAGGCCTCGTTGGCCTCCTTGAACAGCTCTTCGGACTCTTTGCTATCGGGATTACGGTCCGGGTGGTGCTTCATCGCCAGGCGACGGTAGGCCTTTTTCAAATCAGCCTCGCTCGCGCCCCGCTCGACTCCCAGAACCTCGTAATAGTCACGCTTTGCCATGGTTCTTTGCACTCTTGAGGACGTTCGGCAAACCTCTGCGCGTCAGCGCTGTGCCGTCAGCATCGGCATCGCTACCGGTGCTGGAGAAAATTCGGGTGTTCCAGACACGCCAACGCGGGAGCAAGCCCCCGCGCGGCGACATCCTACCAGTCAACGTCAAACATCAGTCAACCGGCCGACAACCAGCAGCAATTACTTGTTGTCTTTGACTTCTTCGAACTCGGCGTCAACGACGTCGTCGTGCTTGGCGTCGTCAGCCTGCTGGGCCTGAGCACCCGCTTCCGGCTTCTCGCCCTGCTCGGCGTACATCTTCTGGGCAACCGGCGCGGAGACTTTCGACAGCTCTTCGATCTTCGCTTCGATGGCAGCCTTGTCGTCGCCCTTGACGGCGGCTTCCAGGGCAACCACAGCAGCTTCGATCGCGGTCTTCTCTTCGGCGGTTACCTTGTCACCAGCGTCAGCGACCATCTTGCGGGTCGAGTGGACCAGCGCGTCACCCTGGTTGCGGGCGGCGGCCAGCTCTTCGAACTTGCGGTCTTCCTCGGCGTTGACTTCAGCGTCGCGAACCATCTGCTGGATCTCTTCCTCGGACAGGCCGGAGTTGGCCTTGATCACGATGGACTGCTGCTTGCCGGTGGCCTTGTCCTTCGCACCTACGTGCAGGATGCCGTTGGCGTCGATGTCGAAGGTAACCTCGATCTGCGGAACGCCACGTGGAGCAGGTGGAATCTCGGCCAGGTCGAACTTGCCCAGGGACTTGTTCTGCGCGGCTTGCTTGCGCTCGCCTTGCAGGACGTGAATGGTCACTGCGCTCTGGTTGTCGTCGGCGGTCGAGAACACCTGCGACTTCTTGGTCGGGATGGTGGTGTTCTTCTCGATCAGCGCGGTCATCACGCCACCCATGGTTTCGATACCCAGGGTCAGCGGGCTGACATCGAGCAGCAGGACGTCCTTGACGTCACCAGCCAGAACGGCGCCCTGGATGGCCGCACCCATTGCAACGGCTTCGTCAGGGTTGACGTCCTTGCGCGCTTCCTTGCCGAAGAACTCGCCAACGGTTTTCTGTACCAGCGGCATGCGGGTCTGGCCACCGACCAGGATCACGTCGTCGATCTTGCTGACGTCGATGCCGGCGTCCTTCATGGCGATGCGGCATGGCTCGATGGTGCGCTGAACCAGGTCTTCGACCAGCGACTCCAGCTTGGCGCGGGAGATCTTCACGTTCAGGTGTTTCGGACCAGTAGCGTCGGCAGTGATGTACGGCAGGTTGACGTCGGTCTGCTGGCTGGAAGACAGCTCGATCTTGGCCTTCTCGGCAGCTTCTTTCAGACGCTGCATGGCCAGAGGATCACCCTTCAGGTTCATACCGGTTTCTTTCTTGAATTCCTCGACGAGGTAGTCGATCAGACGGATGTCGAAGTCTTCACCACCGAGGAAGGTGTCACCGTTGGTTGCCAGCACTTCGAACTGGTGCTCGCCATCGACTTCGGCGATTTCGATCACCGAAACGTCGAAGGTACCGCCACCCAGGTCATAGACGATCACGGTGTGGTCACCCTTGGCCTTGTCCATGCCGTAGGCCAGTGCGGCAGCGGTCGGTTCGTTGATGATGCGCTTGACGTCCAGACCGGCGATACGGCCGGCGTCCTTGGTTGCCTGGCGCTGGCTGTCGTTGAAGTACGCAGGTACGGTGATGACCGCTTCGGTCACTGCCTCGCCGAGGTAGTCTTCGGCGGTTTTCTTCATTTTCTTCAGGACTTCGGCGCTGATTTGCGGCGGAGCCATTTTCTGGCCGTTGACTTCGACCCAGGCGTCATTGTTGTCCGCCTTGACGATCTTGTACGGAACCATCTGGATGTCTTTCTGCACGACGTCTTCTTCGAAGCGACGGCCGATCAGACGCTTTACTGCGTACAGGGTGTTGTGCGGGTTGGTGACGGCCTGGCGCTTGGCCGACTGGCCAACCAGGATCTCGCCATCGTTGGCGTAAGCGATGATCGACGGCGTGGTGCGAGCGCCTTCGGCGTTCTCGATCACCTTGACGTTGCCGTTTTCCAGAATGGAGACGCAGGAGTTGGTGGTCCCCAGGTCGATACCGATGATTTTGCCCATGTTAACTCTCCCGAAACTTTGGATTTGGTTGCCGCAGCGGTGGTTGCCAACTGCGGTAGCACTTAAACGCTTGACACCTAGATGGGGGCCATCCGGCTAATTTCAAGCCTTCTCGTCGATGGAAGGCGAAACCGCTGCCGGAGCCTTGCTGACCACGACCATGGCCGGACGCAACAGACGTCCGTTGAGCTGATAACCCTTCTGGAACACCTTGAGCACGCTGTTCGGCTCGACGTCGGCGCTTTCCTGCATGGCCATCGCCTGGTGCTGCTCGGCATTGAAGGGTTCGCCGTGCGGATCGATGGCTTCGAGGTTGTAGCGCTTGAGGGTGTCTTCGAACATCTTGAGGGTCAGCTCGATGCCTTCGCGCATCGGACGGATGCTTTCGTCGTCCGCGCTGGACAGCTCCAGGCCGCGCTCCAGGCTGTCGATGACCGGAAGAAGATCGCCAGCGAACTTCTCCAGGGCGAATTTGTGGGCCTTTTCCACGTCCTGCTCGGCACGGCGGCGGACGTTCTGCAGGTCGGCGGCGGTGCGCAGGGCCTGGTCCTGGGCTGCGGCAACCTGCTCCTCGAGCAGCTGCACGCGCGCAACCAGATCCTCGGAACCCGCCTCGGCGGCTTTGTCTGCGTTTGGATTCAGTTCGTCCAGCTTCTGCTCATCAGCCATGAAATATCTCCTCTCAATGTGGTCGGCGAGCTCGACTCGCGCATCTGCCGGCCTATATGGGGTCGCAAAAAGCAGCTTCAAGGGCGATTGAACATCAATGTGCGGGGCACATAACTGTCCGCGATCAAAAGCCGGGCGGCACAAGCGAATGGTGCTAAGGAAGGGCATTGTCAGAAATTTCAAAAACACTGTATAAATAACCAGACATTGACTCTGGGAGCCGCCCGCATGCTGGTGCACCTGTCCATCCACAACTACGCCATCGTCGAACACCTTGACCTCGAACTCGCCCGCGGCATGAGCGTCATCACCGGCGAAACCGGGGCCGGCAAGTCGATCATGCTCGACGCCCTGGGCCTGACCCTGGGTGATCGCGCCGACAGCGGCGTGGTGCGCCCGGGCGCGGACAAGGCCGACATCCTCGCCACCTTCGACCTGGACGACATTCCCGAGGCCCGCTCCTGGCTGGCCGAGCGCGACCTGGACAACGACGGCCCCTGCATCCTGCGTCGCGTGGTCACCGCCGAAGGCCGCAGCCGCGGCTACATCAACGGCACCCCATGCCCCCTCGGCGACCTCAAGGCGCTGGGCGAACTGTTGATCGATATCCACAGCCAGCACGAGCACCAGTCGTTGCTGAAGACCGACACCCACCGCCGCCTGCTCGACGAGTACGCCGGCGCCACCGACCTGGCACGCCAGGTCCAGCTGGCTGCACAACGCTGGCGGCAGACCCACACCGAACTGGAACGCCTGCGCAATTCCGGCGATGAACAGCGCGCCCGCCACCAGTTGCTCAGCTACCAGCTGGAAGAACTGGACAACCTGGGCCTTGGCGAAAACGAACTGGAGCAACTGGAGCAGGAGCACAAGAACCTGACCAACGCCGAAGCCCTGTTCGGCATCTGCCGCCAGGTGATCGACCATTGCAGCGAGAGCGACTCAGGCAATGTGCTGAGCGCCCTGACAGCCAGCCTCAATCGCCTGACCGCCGTGCAGAATGCTCCTCGCGCACTGGGCGAAGCCGTCAACCTGATCGCCAGCGCGCAGATCCAGGTAGAAGAAGCCGTTGGCGAACTCAACCGCTTTCTCGACAACTTCGATGCCGACCCGATGCGCCTGCAACAACTGGAAGAGCGCCTCGATGCTCTCTACACCCTTGCGCGCAAGCACCGCGTCCACCCTACCGCGTTGCTCGACCTGCAGCAGCGCCTGGGCGAGGAGCTGGAAAGCCTGAATGCCAACGACGAATCGATCGAACGCCTTGAAGAGGAACTCAAGGCGTACACCCGCCACTATCATGAAAAGGCCGGCGAACTGAGCAGCCTGCGCCAGCGCGCATCAACCCAGCTGGCGTCGGCAGTGGAACAGGAGATCCAGCGCCTGGGCATGCCGGGCGGTCGCTTCCGCATCGAACTTCGACCTGGCAACGGCGAAGACCTTCACCCCCACGGGCTGGAACAGGTGGAACTGCTGGTCAGTGCCAACCCCGGACAGCCACTCAAGGGGCTGGCAAAAGTTGCCTCCGGCGGTGAGTTGTCGCGTATCAGCCTGGCGATCCAGGTAATCACCGCGCAGACCTCGCGAATCCCGACCCTGGTCTTCGACGAAGTGGACGTGGGCATCGGCGGCCCACTGCAGAAATCGTTGGCCAGTTGCTGCGTCGCCTGGGCGAGCGTGGCCAGGTCCTGACCGTCACCCACCTGCCGCAGGTAGCTGCGCAAGGCCACCACCACCTGTTCGTGCACAAGGTGCGCAACAGCGATGCCACGCACACGGCCGTTACCAGCCTGGGCAAACGCGAGCGGGTCGAGGAAGTGGCACGCATGCTCGGCGGCATCGACCTGACCAAGGAATCACTGGCCCACGCCAGGAAGATGGTGGTGACCAGCAAGAGCTGATCCGGAAAACCTGAAATAAAGAAGGCGACCCGTGGGTCGCCTTCTTTATTGATGCAAACAAGCACGAACGCTTACTTCTTCTTGCGCACGTACAACACCAGGTTGTGATCGACCAGTTCGTAACCGTGCTCGGCAACGATTTCCTTCTGGCGCTTCTCGATTTCAGCATCGAAGAATTCGACCACCTCACCGGAGTCCACGTTGACCATATGGTCGTGATGGCCGCCATCGGCCAATTCGAATACCGCGTGACCGCCGTCGAAGTTGTGACGTACGACCAGGCCGGCAGCCTCGAACTGGGTCAGGACACGATAAACCGTGGCCAGGCCGACATCTTCCCCCGCCTCCATCAACGCCTTGTAGACGTCTTCAGCGCTCATGTGGCGCTGCTCGGTAGAGTCGAGCATCTGTAGGATCTTGACTCGAGGCAGGGTCACCTTGAGACCGGCTTTGCGCAGTTCGCTATTTTCAACCATGGTCAGCTTTCTCGCCGATGCTGCTTCGCAGCTTCTCTGAATACGGGTATGATCGGGGTTTACGTTGTCCAGCCAAGATAGTGGAAGTCGCCCACCGATGCAAAACACCAAGCTCTTGCTAACCAGCCTCACCCTCGTGGGACTGCTCGCACTCGCCGGTTGCTCGTTTCCCGGGGTTTACAAAATCGACATCCAGCAGGGCAATGTCGTAACGCAGGACATGATAGACCAATTGCGCCCCGGAATGACCCGTCGCCAAGTACGGTTTATCATGGGCAACCCGCTGATCCAGGACACCTTCCACACCAATCGCTGGGATTACCTGTACAGCCTGCAACCTGGAGGCGGTGAGCGCCAACAGGAACGCATCAGCGTCTTCTTCAATGAGAACGACCAGCTGGCCAGTCTCTCCGGCGACTTCATGCCCGGCAAGAGCCGCGACCAGGAAATTCTTGGTAACGAAAGCAGCACGACTGTCAGCCAGCCAGGCCAGCAACAGGCCGAGCCGGCAACACCAGAGAAACCTGCCCGCCCGGGCTCGCTGGAAGAGAAGATCCAGCGCGACGTCGACACCATCGAAGTCATGCCGGTGCCGGCGCCGCCGCCACTGCAAACCGAGTAATCAAGGCGTGCATAAAAAAGCCCGAACAGATGTTCGGGCTTTTTTTTGAGCTGTGGCCTGTCAACCGTAGAGCTGCTTGGCCCGCTGGCAGAACGCATCGACCAGGGTATTCGCCGCCTGGTTGAACAGTGGCCCCAATGTCGCCTTGACCAAGGCTCCGGAATATTCGAACGACAGGTCCAGGCTGATCTTGCAGGCCTTCTCGCCCAAGGGCTTGAACACCCAAAGGCCATGCAACTGGCTGAACGGCCCCTCTTCCAGATTCATCTCGATGGATTGCCCCGGCACCAGTACATTGCGCGTTACAAAGTGCTGGCTGAGCCCGCCCTTCGCGACCTCGACCCTGGCCCGCATGGCGGTCTCGCTCTGCTCCAGCACGGTGGAACCGGAACACCAGGGCAGGAACTCGTGGTAGCGATCCACATCGTTGACCAGATCGTAGAGCGCCTGAGCGGGGTAAGGCAGCAAGGCCGACCGTTGTATATGGGTAGTCATCCAGGCGTCATTTCCAAACGTGAACAAAAAGGATGCGGGGCATTGTCCGGGATTCACCGCGCCGCCTCAAGCTCGCCACTTCCCCGTAGCCGACGACGCAGCGACTCCCTATAATGCCGCCCCTATGGCCAAACAAAAGAAACATCCGACAGGGACCATCGCGCAGAACAAGAAAGCGCGACACGATTACTTCATCGAACACAAGTTCGAGGCCGGACTGGTCCTGTCCGGTTGGGAAGTAAAAAGCCTGCGTGCCGGCAAGGCGCACCTCGTGGACAGCTATGTACTGCTCAAGGACGGTGAAGCCTGGCTGATGGGCAGTCATATCACCCCGCTGACCACCGCCAGCACCCACGTCATCGCCGACCCGACCCGTACCCGCAAGCTGCTGCTCAACCGCCGCGAACTCGAGCGCCTGTACGTGGGCGTGCAGCAGAAAGGCTACACCTGCGTCGCGCTGTCCTTGTACTGGAGCAAGCACCTGATCAAGTGCGAAATTGCCCTGGGCAAGGGCAAGAAGGAATACGACAAGCGCGACACCGAGCGCGAGCGCGATTCCAATCGCGAGCTGCAGCGCGCGGTGCGTAACAAGGGGCGGGAAGACTAGTTCTTTCTGTGCCCTGATGGCGTCATCGCTGCGGTGCGGCGATGACGCCATCAGGGCACAGAAAGTCAACGCCCCTTGCGCCGCTCCGCCCGCGCCACCCGCTGCACTTCCTGCCGCGCCTCCTCCAGTACTTCCTGCACATACAGGATGTGTCGGCTCGACACTTCCCTTGCATCCTGCGCGCGCCCTTCGACGATCGCCAGGTACAGGTCCCGGTGCTGGCTGATCAGCATGTCCCGGGTCTCCGAACGCTGCTGGTACATGCCGCCGATATTGGTCACCACGTTGCGCTTGAGCAGGTCGAACAAGCCGCGGATGGTGTGCAGCAATACCGCGTTGTGACTGGCCTCGGCAATCGCCAGGTGAAAGCGCGCGTCGGCGGCGCCCTCTTCGGCCCGGGTCACCTCGTCATTGCGGTTGTAGCAATCCTGCAAGGCATCGAACGCCGCCTTGAGCCGCTCGCGATCCACATCGGTCGCACGCATCGCCGCGTAATAAGCGCATGAGGCTTCCAGGGTGTGGCGAAACTCCAGCAAGTCACGCTGGGCCTCCGGGTTGCTTTCGAGCAACTGCAGCAACGGATCGCTGAAGGTCGTACCCAACGACTCCGCCACGTAGTTTCCGCCGCCCTGGCGGCTGACCAGCATGCCCTTGGCCACCAGCTTCTGGATCGCCTCGCGCAACGACGGACGGGAAACGCCGAACTGTTCGGCCAGCACCCGCTCGGCCGGCAGACGCTCGCCAGCGGTGAGGGTGCCCTCAAGAATCATTCCCTCCAGCCGCTCGACGATATCGTCGGACAAACGGCGCTGGCGGACCTGGTCGAAAACCATCACGTGCTCTCCACAATCCCCGAGTCAGTTCGGGGGCGCCTATTCTGGCCTATCCCGCCCGTCTCCACACCCATCAGTTGGCAAGTTTCCTTACCACTCAGCCAACCCTTTCGTCGGCCCTGCGACCAAAGTTTCACGAGGACAAATTGACACACCCACGGAGAGGCTTTTAACCTAGCGCCTCGCCATTGTAAATTGGTATTACCAATTAACCAATGCCAGCGCCTTACCAAAAACAATTAGGGGCCACCCCATATGCAAACCTGGCAACAACTCTATAGTCCGCTTGGTAGTCTCGGCCTGTCCGCCCTGGCGGCAGTCATCCCGATCGTGTTCTTTTTCCTGGCGCTGGCCGTGTTCCGACTCAAGGGACACATCGCTGGCAGCATCACCCTGGCCCTGTCGATCCTGGTAGCGATCTTCGCCTTCCAGATGCCTGCCGACATGGCGTTCGCCGCTGCCGGCTACGGTTTTGCCTACGGCCTGTGGCCCATCGCCTGGATCATCGTCGCCGCGGTGTTCCTCTACAAACTGACGGTCAAAAGCGGCCAGTTCGAAGTGATCCGCAGCTCCGTGCTGTCGATTACCGATGACCAGCGCTTGCAGGTCCTGCTGATCGGCTTCTGCTTCGGCGCCTTCCTCGAAGGCGCTGCCGGTTTCGGCGCACCTGTCGCCATTACTGCCGCCCTGCTCGTCGGCCTCGGTTTCAACCCGCTGTACGCCGCCGGCCTGTGTCTGATCGCCAATACCGCGCCCGTGGCCTTCGGTGCCCTGGGCATCCCGATCATCGTGGCCGGCCAGGTCACCGGCATCGACGCCTTCCACATCGGCGCTATGACCGGTCGCCAGTTGCCGCTGCTGTCGCTGTTCGTGCCGTTCTGGCTGGTCTTCATGATGGACGGCCTCAAGGGCGTGAAGGAAACCTGGCCTGCCGCGCTGGTCGCCGGCCTGAGCTTCGCCGTCACCCAGTACTTCACCTCGAACTTCATCGGCCCGGAACTGCCCGACATCACCTCGGCCCTGGCCTCGCTGATCGCCCTGACCCTGTTCCTCAAGGTCTGGCAGCCGAAGAACTCCTTCACCACCGCTACCGCCAGCGTCGGCGCCGCCGTGGTCAAGGGCGGCAGCCAGCCGACCCCGTACAGCTTCGGCGAAATCTTCAAGGCGTGGTCGCCGTTCCTGATCCTCACCGTGCTGGTCACCATCTGGACCCTGAAGCCGTTCAAGGCCGCCTTCGCCTCCGGCGGCTCGATGTACAACTGGGTGTTCAACTTCGCCATCCCGCACCTGGATCAACTGGTGATCAAGACCGCACCGATCGTCGCCAACCCGACGGCGATCCCGGCAGTCTTCAAGCTGGACCCGATCTCTGCCACCGGCACCGCGATCTTCCTGTCTGCGCTGATCTCGATGATCGTCCTGAAGATCAACCTCAAAACCGGCCTGACCACGTTGAAGGAAACCTTCTACGAGCTGCGCTGGCCGATCCTGTCCATCGGCATGGTGCTGGCCTTCGCCTTCGTCACCAACTACTCGGGCATGTCCTCGACCATGGCCCTGGTCCTGGCCGGTACGGGCGCCGCGTTCCCGTTCTTCTCGCCGTTCCTTGGCTGGCTGGGTGTGTTCCTGACCGGCTCGGATACGTCGTCCAATGCCCTGTTCAGCTCGCTGCAGGCCACCACCGCACACCAGATCGGCGTCAACGACACCCTGCTGGTCGCGGCCAACACCAGCGGCGGCGTAACCGGCAAGATGATTTCGCCACAGTCCATCGCCGTGGCCTGCGCCGCCACCGGCCTGGTCGGCAAGGAATCGGACCTGTTCCGCTTCACCCTCAAGCACAGCCTGTTCTTCGCCACCATCGTCGGCCTGATCACTCTGATCCAGGCGTATTGGCTGACCGGCATGCTGGTTCACTAAAGTGACAGGGGCCGGGCGCGCTCCCGACGCGCCCGGCAGTTGCCTTCTCACACAGATAGCTGCGAGATCCCATGATCATTTCTGCCTCCACCGACTACCGCGCTGCGGCCCAGCGCAAGCTGCCGCCGTTCCTGTTCCATTACGCCGACGGTGGCGCCTACGCCGAATACACCCTGCGCCATAACGTCGAGGATCTGGCGAGCATTGCCTTGCGCCAGCGCGTTCTGAAAAACATGTCCGAACTGAGCCTGCAGACCAGGCTCTTCGACGAAACCCTGAATATGCCCGTGGTCCTCGCCCCGGTCGGCCTGACCGGCATGTATGCCCGTCGTGGTGAAGTCCAGGCAGCACGCGCGGCGGCTTCGAAAGGCATTCCCTTCACCATGTCCACGGTGTCGGTGTGCCCGATCGAGGAAGTCGCCCCGGCCATCGACCGGCCAATGTGGTTCCAGCTTTATGTCCTGAAAGACCGAGGCTTCATGCGCAATGCGCTGGAGCGAGCCAAAGCCGCCGGGGTCAAGACCCTGGTGTTCACTGTCGACATGCCGGTTCCCGGCGCCCGCTATCGCGATGCCCATTCCGGCATGAGCGGGGCGAACGCACCGCTGCGCCGTGTATGGCAAGCCATGACCCATCCGCAATGGGCCCTGGATGTCGGCCTGCTGGGTCGCCCGCACGATCTGGGCAACATTTCCAAGTACCGCGGCAACCCCACCGGCCTGGCCGACTACATCGGCTGGCTCGGTGCCAACTTCGACCCGTCCATCTCCTGGAAAGACCTGGAATGGATCCGCGAATTCTGGGACGGTCCGATGATCATCAAGGGCATCCTCGATGCAGACGACGCCCGTGACGCGGTGAAATTCGGTGCCGACGGTATTGTCGTTTCCAACCACGGCGGTCGCCAGCTCGATGGCGTACTCTCCAGCGCCCGGGCCCTGCCGGCCATTGCCGACGCGGTAAAGGGCGATATCAGGATCCTTGCCGACTCGGGCATCCGCAGCGGCCTCGACGTGGTACGCATGATCGCCCTCGGCGCCGATACCGTGATGATCGGCCGCGCCTTCCTCTACGCCCTGGCCACCCACGGCGAGGCTGGCGTGCGTAATTTGCTGGAACTGTTCGAGAAGGAAATGCGCGTGGCGATGGTCCTGACCGGCGCCAAGTCGATCAGCGAGATCACCCGCGATTCCCTGGTCCGCGAACTGGGCGCCTGAGCGCGCCCGCCCTTTATACCGCCTGATTGACCGGAGCACGCGGCGCGCCAGACGCCGTGGCTCCGCGAGGAGTTTGCATGAGCCTGCCCGCCGCGTTCCTTCGCGATGCCGAGCGCCTGATTCCCGCCGACCGTCGCTTCGACGATCCGACTTCGACCCTGGCTTTCGGCACCGATGCCAGCTTCTACCGGCTGATTCCCAAGCTGGTGGTACGGGTCGAATCCGAAGACGAAGTGGTCGGCCTGATCCATCTGGCCCAGCGCGACCGCGTGCCGGTGACCTTCCGCGCCGCCGGAACCAGCCTGTCGGGCCAGGCCATCAGCGACTCGGTGCTGATCGTGCTCGGCGATAACTGGAACGGCCGTGAAATCCGCGGCCAGGGCAAACAGATCCGCCTCCAGCCGGGGGTCATCGGTGCCCAGGCCAACGCTTGGCTCGCACCGTTCGGGCGCAAAATCGGCCCCGACCCGGCGTCGATCAATGCCTGCAAGATCGGCGGCATCGTTGCCAACAACGCCAGCGGCATGTGCTGCGGTACTGCGCAGAACACCTATCACACCCTCGCCGGCCTGCGCCTGGTGCTGGCCGATGGTACCCGGCTGGACAGTGAAGACCCGGCAAGCGTGGCCGCCTTCGAAAGCAGCCACGCCGGGCTGCTCGACGAACTGGCCCGGCTTGGTCGCGAAACCCGCGCCAATACCGCATTGGCCGAGCGTATCCGGCACAAGTACCGGCTCAAGAACACCACTGGCCTGTCGCTGAATGCACTGGTGGACTACGACCAGCCACTCGACATCCTGCAACACCTGCTGGTCGGCTCCGAAGGCACCCTCGGTTTTATCAGCGCGGTGACCTACGACACCGTACCCGACCACCCGCACAAGGCCTCGGCGCTGATCGTCTTCCCGACCGTGGAGAGCTGCTGCCGCGCTGTCACCGTGCTCAAGCAGCAACCGGTATCCGCCGTGGAACTGCTCGATCGGCGCAGCATGCGCTCGGTGCAGGACAAGCCGGGCATGCCGGAATGGGTGAAAGGCCTGTCGGAAAATGCCTGCGCCTTGCTCATCGAATCCCGCGCGGCCAGTCAGACGCTGCTGCATGAGCAGTTGGCGCAGATCATGGCGTCCATCGCCGATTTCCCGCTGGAGCAGAAGGTCGATTTCAGCGAAGACCCGGCGGTGTACAACCTGCTGTGGAAAATTCGCAAGGACACCTTCCCTGCCGTCGGCGCAGTGCGCCAGACCGGGACTACAGTCATCATCGAAGACGTCACCTTTCCCGTCGAGCAACTGGCCGAAGGTGTGAACCGCCTGATCCTGCTGTTCGACAAGCATGGCTACGACGAGGCGATCATTTTCGGCCACGCACTGGAAGGCAACCTGCACTTCGTCTTCACCCAGGGCTTCAATAACGCGACGGAGATCGCCCGCTACCAGGCCTTCATGGATGACGTGGCGCACTTGGTCGCCGTGGAGTTCGGCGGCTCGCTCAAGGCCGAGCACGGCACAGGGCGCAACATGGCCCCCTTCGTCGAACTGGAATGGGGCCGCGATGCCTATGAACTGATGTGGAAGCTCAAGCGCCTGCTCGACCCCAACGGCATCCTCAACCCGGACGTGATCCTCAGTGAAGATCCGGACATCCATCTGAAGCATCTGAAGCCGCTGCCGGCGGCCGACGAAATCGTCGACAAGTGCATCGAGTGCGGTTTCTGCGAGCCGGTCTGCCCCTCCAAAGGGCTGACCCTGAGCCCGCGCCAACGCATCGTGATGTGGCGGGATATCCAGGCGAAGAAGCGCGCCGGCGAAGACACCTCGGCACTGGAACGCGACTACCGCTACCAGGGCATCGACACCTGCGCGGCGACGGGGCTGTGTGCCCAGCGCTGCCCGGTCGGGATAAACACCGGTGAATTGGTGAAGAAGCTGCGTGGAAAAGCCGCACGTCACGGCAAGACTGCGGACTGGCTGGTGGAGAATTTCCATACGGCTCTCAGTGGCGCCCGCCTGACACTACGTATCGCCGACGGCGCGCGGCGCTTGCTCGGTGCACCGCGCCTTGCCCGCATCAGTCATTCGTTGAGCAAAGCGAGCAAGGGTCGCCTGCCGCAATGGACGCCAGCCATGCCGCAACCGCTCAAGTCGCCGAAGGTCGGCCTTGCCGGCACCGATGCGCGGCCACGGGTCGTCTACCTGGCCGCCTGCGTCTCGCGGGTGATGGGCCCGGCAGCGGGAGACAAGGAACAGACTTCTCTGTTGGACAAGACCCGTCGCCTGCTGGAAAAGGCCGGTTACCAGGTGGTCTTCCCGGAGAACCAGGACAGCCTCTGCTGCGGCCAGCCCTTCGCGTCCAAGGGTTATGCCGAACAGGCCGAACACAAGCGCCAGGAGCTGCTCGGTGCCCTGCTCCATGCCAGCCGCGGCGGCCTCGATCCGATCTACTGCGACACCAGCCCTTGCACCCTGCGCCTGGTGGAGGATCTGGCCGAGACCCGGCTTGACCTGTACGACCCGGTGCGCTTCATCCGCACCCACCTGCTCGACAAGCTCGAGTTCACGCCGCAGGACGCGCCGGTGGCGGTGCATGTCACCTGCAGCACCCAGCACCTCGGTGAAAGCCAGGCGCTGATCGACCTGGCGCGCCTGTGCAGCAAGCAGGTGGTGATCCCGGAAGGTATCCACTGCTGCGGGTTCGCCGGCGACAAGGGCTTCACCACCCCGGAACTCAACGCCCACTCGCTGCGCAGCCTGAAGGACGCGGTGCAGTATTGCGAGGAAGGCATTTCCACCAGTCGCACCTGCGAGATCGGTCTGTCGAGTCATTCAGGCATCGACTACCACGGCCTGGTCTACCTGGTGGACCGGGTGACCCGCCCGCGCACCATCTGACCGTTTCCGGCCGGTTGGCAAAACAAGCCAACCGGTCGTGACATTCCCGTGAACTCCTTCAAGGGCGGCGCAGTCCACCCATCAGGCCCATTTCCCGAGGCCTTCCCAGCCAAGGAGATTCACATGAAGCGTACTGCGATTACCGGACTGTTCATGACCGCCGCACTGCTTGCCTCCCCTGTGTTCGCGGCGGATGACCTGTGCACTGCCAACCTGCAGAAGATCGACGATCAACTGACCAGTCTTGGCGCCACATCCGAAGAGCTGGTCAAATCGGTCAAGGAACAGGCCGACGACGCACGCGCCGCGAAAACCGCCGGCAACGACAAGGACTGCATCGCCCTTACCACCAAGGCCCTGCAGGACCTGCAGAACACCACCAAGGGTGGCGGCAGCGAGTGAGCCCGCGCATCCGGGCGATGGTATACGTCGCCCGGATGGCGTATACTCCGCCTTACGCGCTTGAGAAAGCGCTCGCTTAGAGCAGTAAAAATGGGGCCGATTAGGATTCGACGCCGGTGATGAAACTCTAGGTGCATGCCGAGTTGGTAACAGAACTCGTAAATCCACTGTTGCAACTTTCTATAGTTGCCAATGACGAAACCTTCGAGGGTTACGCTCTCGCTGCGTAAGCAGCCGAGCCCGCCCTTCTGGTAGCTTCGGCTCCAGCAATCATCAGGGGATGCCTGTAAACCCGAAATGATTGTCATACAGAACAGGATCGCCGTGCAGTACGTTGTGGACGAAGCGGCTAAAACTTACACAACTCGTCCAAAGCACCCTGCCCGTCGGGCGGCTGCGGATTAACTCAATAGACACGGCTAAGCATGTAGTACCGACAGCGGAGTACTGGCGGACGGGGGTTCAAATCCCCCGGTTCCACCAAATACGCAAGACAGAAAGGCCCTTTCGCGAGGTTCGCGAAAGGGCCTTTTTTGTTGCCTGGATTTCAACCTCCTCACGGACGACACTCTCAAGAGATCGTATGACAACGCGCGCCAAACCGCGTGTGCACAAGCCATTAGCCTGAATTCACGCAATTCTAGTTGTACGACGACACACAACATGACATCCTCTCATGGAAACATTTTGTCTCACTTCGCCATGCCAGCACCGAGACAAGCACCGCACCTCTAAAAATAACGCCAGGTGAACCATGAAAATAAAAGGCATCCGTTGGTGGATGGTCAGCCTTGTTACGGCTGGGCTCGTCGTCAACTACCTCGCTCGCAACACCCTGTCGGTGGCCGCGCCCACCTTGATGACCGACCTCTCCATCTCCACCGCCGAATACGCCAAGATCGTGGCCGCCTGGCAGTTCTGCTACGCGCTGATGCAGCCGATCGCCGGCTGGTTGATCGATTTCATCGGCACCAAGCTCGGCTTCGCCGTGTTCGCCTTGGCCTGGTCCGTCGCCTGCGCCGGTGCGGCCCTGGCCAGCGGCTGGCAGAGCATGGCGTTCATGCGCGGGCTGCTGGGGATGACCGAAGCCGCTGGCCTGCCCGCCGGGGTCAAGGCGACCACCGAGTGGTTCCCGGCCAAGGAGCGCTCGGTGGCGATCGGCTGGTTCAATATCGGTTCGTCGTTCGGTGCGCTGCTGGCGCCGCCACTGGTGGTCTGGGCGATCCTGCACAGTGGCTGGCAACTGGCGTTCGTGCTGGTCGGCGTGGCGGGGATCATCTGGACCTTGCTGTGGATGCTGCTCTACAGGCACCCGCGCGACCAGAAGCGCCTGAGCGAAGAAGAACGCGACTACATCCTTTCCGGCCAGGAAGCCCACTTCAAGCAGGAGAAACGCGAGAAAGGCGCCTGGAAAAAGATCTTCAAGACCCGCAACTTCTACGCCATCGCCTCGGCGCGCATTCTCTCCGAGCCGGCCTGGCAGACCTTCAATGCCTGGATCCCGCTGTACCTGATGACCGAACGGCACATGAACATCAAGGAGATCGCGATGTTCGCCTGGCTGCCCTTCCTTGCCGCGGATATCGGCTGCGTGCTGGGCGGCTACCTGAGCCCGCTGTTCCACCGTTATCTCAAGGTATCGCTGTTCACCTCGCGCAAGATGGTCCTGGTGTTCGGCGCCAGTTGCATGATCGGCCCTGCCTGCATCGGCCTGGTGGAAAGCCCCTACACCGCGATCCTGCTCCTGTGCATTGGCGGCTTCGCCCACCAGACCCTGTCCGGCGCGCTGTACTCGATCACCTCGGACTCCTTCACCCGTGACCAGGTCGCCACTGCCACCGGCATGGGCGGGATGTGCGGTTACCTCGGCGCCACCGTATTCACCCTGGCTTTCGGCATCCTGGTCACGCAGATCGGCTACAGCCCGCTGTTCGTAGTGCTGGCGGCGTTCGATGTGATTGCTGCGTTGCTGGTGTGGAAGGTGGCGAAAGAGGTGACTGCGGTGCCGGCTCCACGTCCGGTCGCTTCAGCCGGGGGCAACCAGGCGATCGCCTGATCCAACAAAAGACAAGGACCGCACTTGCGGTCCTTTTTATTGGGTGGACCTACCACCGCAATCGCTGGCAAGCCAGCTCCCACAGGGATCGCGTAACCTGTGGGAGCTGGCTTGCCAGCGATTGCGGTGGTCAATTCACTACAGAGGTCCAGGTCAAGCAGGCAGATACTGCAACCTGAACCCCAGACTCGCCTCCTCCCCCTGCTCCAGCAACCGTAACCCCGGCCGCCCCGGCAAATGATGGGCATTCACCGGATGACTCACCGGCTCGACACAGAAAAACGGCTTGTCCTCGGGACAGAACAGCAGGAAGTAGTCCGCCCCGGTAGCCCGGCATTCCAGCCGATACCCCGGCTGTTCGATCACGCACTCACCGGCCCAGCCACTAAAGGCATGATCCACCTGCCGCGCTGGCAACCCGGCCAGTTCGGAGAAGCGCCAGTCCTCGGGAATCTCTGCCTCGAACCAAGGCAGTCGTCCTTCCTCCCCCAGCCAAACGCTCCGCGCCGGCGCCAGCAAGCGGGTCTGCGGATAGCGCGGAAAATACGGATGCAACCCCAGTCCATACCAGTTGGCCTGTTCATCCAGGTGGGTCACGTGCAGATCCAGGTTCAGGCAACCCTCGTGCAGATGCACATCCAGGGTCGCCTGGTAGGCAAAGGGCCATTTGCTATCGAGGGTCAGCCGCGCCCGCCGCTCACTGTGATGATCCACCTGCCAGGCCTGTTGCCAGGCGCTGCCGTGGATCGGGTAGGGATCGTGGTCGGTATTCGGCGCCAGCACCTGCCAGCCATCCGGGCGTTCGAAGCCGCCTTCGGCGATACGGTTGGACCAGGGCAACAGCGGGTAGCAACCCAGTCGGCGCGGCGTGCCAGCGGCTTTCGCTTGGTCATCGGCGTGGCGCAACAGCGCCTCCCCGGTCGCCTTCACTTCCCAGTTGACCAGGCTGCCGCCCAGCCCCGGGGCAATGCTGAGCCGGGTCAGGCGGTCTTGCAGATACAGCTCGCTCAAGGCCATCGAAGGCTCCTGTGGATAAAGAGGCTCAGCCACTCTTGCGCCAGGTCAGCAGGACGATGCCGCCCACCACCACCGCGCCGCCGAGCAATTGCAGGCCACTCAGTTGCTGGTCGAGCAAGGCCCAGCCCAGCAGCATGGTGGCGATGGGTTCGATATTCATCACCGGCGCGTTCTGCGCCATGTTCAGCCGCGGTACGCAGACGAACAGCAAGGTGAAGGCGATGCCGTAGAGCACCACCAGGCTCGCCAGCGCCAGCCAGCCTCCCGTCGTGCCCGGTGCCGACAAACCGCTGGGCATCACCCCGCTCATCCCGGCGAGCAGCATGCTGGAGAAGACGATGACCAAGGTCAGCAGGCTGCGCACCGGCCCGCGCATGGCGGCCAGCTTGTGATCGGTTATCCACAGTGCGCAGGCAAAGGCACAGGCCGCGCCGAAGGCCAGGCTTACGCCGAGGGTCCAGTGCGGATTGGCCTCACCCCTGTCGAGCAGCCGCGCCGGTACATCCAGGGCCAGGACCAGCCCGCAGAGAATCAGACCCATGAACAGCACGTTACGCCCCGTCGGACGCGGCCCACCCAGCGCCCAGGTCAACAGCGCAAGCAGCATCGGAAAGGTATTACCCACCAACAAGGCAAGGGCCACGGGGATCCGCGCCACGGCCGAATATAGACAGAGACTCTGGGTCGCGATCAGCAAGCCCAGCAGCAATTGCCAACGCAACGCTCCGGCCGGCAGCCCCAATGGCTGACGCTGCCAAGCGAGCAATCCGGCGAGCACCAGCAAGGTAATCCCGGATCGACAAAGAATCGCCAGCAACACCCCGGTGCCGTCATCGAAAGCGAAGCGCGCGGCGATATGGTTGCCGGCGAAGGAACAGGCCAGCAACGCCAAGAGCGCGATCGCCAGCTTGCGCGGAAACAGCCCGGGTGCAGCGGAAGGAACAGCCATGTGCGAAATCCATATGCGAAAAAAAAAGGCGGGCCAGTACCGGCCCGCCCAAATGACCGCTTACAGCACGACGCTGGGCAGCCAGAGAGAGATTGCAGGGATGTAGGTCACCGCCATCAGCACCATGAACAGCGCCAGGTAGAACGGCAGCAGCGCCTTGACCGTGGACTCGATCGAGACCTTGCCGATGGCCGAGCCGACGAACAGCACCGCGCCTACCGGCGGCGTGATCAGGCCGATGCCGAGGTTGACCAGCATGATCATGCCGAAGTGCACCGGGTCGACACCGATGCCGTTGATCACCGGCAACAGGATCGGCGTCAGGATCAGGATCAGCGGCGCCATGTCCATCACCGTGCCCAGCAGCAGCAACATGAAGTTGATGCACATCAGGATCACGTAGCGGTTATCCGACAGGGTCAGGAACGCCGTGGTGATCTTCGACGGGATCTGCATCAGGGTCATGACATAGCCGAAGCTGGCCGCGAAACCGATCAGGATCATCACGATGGAGATGGTCCGCACCGTGCGGTGCATCAGCTTGGGCAGGTCGCGCCATTTGTAGTCGCGGTAGATGAACATGGTCACGAAGAACGACCAGACCACCGCCACCGCCGCCGACTCGGTCGCGGTGAATACGCCCGAGAGAATCCCGCCGAGGATGATGACCATGGCCATCAGGCCCCAGAGCGCCTCGCCAGCGATCTTCAGTGCCTGGCGCAGCGGGATCACCTCGCCCTTGGGGTAGTTGCGCTTTTTCGCGAAGAGCAGGCACAGGCCCATCATCACCGCGCTGAGCAGCAGCCCCGGCATCACCCCGGCCATGAACAGCGAGGCGATCGACACCGTGCCGCCCGCCGCCAGCGAGTAGAGCACCGAGTTATGGCTGGGCGGCGTCAGCAATGCCTGCACCGAGCCGCTGACGGTGACCGCGGTGGAGAACTCGCGCGGATAGCCCTTGCGTTCCATTTCGGGAATCAGCACCGAGCCCACCGACGCGGTATCGGCAACCGACGAACCGGAAATCGCCCCGAAGAAGGTCGAAGCCATGATGTTGACCAGCGACAGCCCGCCACGCACGAAGCCCACCAGCACCCCGGCGAAGGCCACCAGGCGCCGGGACATGCCGCCCTCGGCCATGATCGCGCCGGCCAGGACAAAGAACGGAATCGCCAGCAGCGAGAATTTGTTCACCCCGCTGGCCACCTGGATCATCATCGCCTGCAGCGGGATGTCGATCCACCAGGCGCCGATCAGCGCCGCCAGGCCCAGGGCATAGGCCACCGGCATGCCGATGAGGATGAGCAGGATGAAGCTGCCCAAAAGAATGAAGGCATCCATTTATGCAGCTCCTTCGTTTTCTTCCACCAGGTCGAAGCGCACCACCTTGCGATGGCTTTGGTCGCCCAGCATGAGTTTTTCCAGCACGAAGCTCAGGGTCAGCAGGCCACCGACGGGAATCGGCGCATAGGTCATGCCTACCCGTATGCTCGGCAGCGTCGCCAGGTACTGGTTCCAGGTGGTGACGCACAGCTTGAAGCCGTACCAGGTCATGAACAGGCAGACCAGGACCATCAGCACCTGCACCAGCACACCAACCAGGCGCCGCGGCAATGGGGCGAGGCGATCGGTGATCATGTTCACCGCCATGTGCGCGCCTGCGCGGTAGCTGGCGGCGGCGCCGACGAAGGTGAACAGCACCATCAGCAGGATCGATACCGGCTCCGGCCAACTGGAGCCGGTGCCCAGCACGTAGCGGGCGAAAATACCCCAGGGGATGATCAACGACATGGCCAGGATCGACAGGCCGGCGACCCAGATGCAGGCGCGGTAGAGCACGTCGTTCAGGCGCAGGAAAAGCGTTTTCATAGGCATCACCAAAGCGGCCGCGCGGCACGGGCCGCACGACCAGGGTCGATGTGGGAGGGATTACTCGACAGCGTCGATACGCTTCATCAGGTCGGCGTACTGCGCGCCGTATTTCTCGCGGACCGAAGCGGTGGCGTCATAGAACGGCTTCTTGTCGACGACGATGAACTCGACGCCGGCAGCCTTGAGCTTCTCTTCGCTGGCAGCGGACTTGGCGTCCCACAGCGCGCGCTCTTCGAACTGCGCCTCGCGTGCGACCTTCTTGACCAGTGCCTGCTGGTCCGCAGTCAGCTTGTTCCAGGTGGTCTTGGACATCACCACCGGCTCCGGCAGGATCAGGTGGGCGGTCTGGGTGAAGTACTTGGCGTTCTGGTAGTGGTTGTGCTCAAGCAAGGTCGGCGGATTGTTCTCGGCGCCGTCGATCACCCCGGTCTGCAGGGCGCTGAAGATTTCCCCGGTGTCCATGGCGATACCGTTGCCGCCCATGGCATTCATCATGTCGAGGAACAGCGGGTTGCCCTGCACGCGGATCTTCATGCCCTTGAGGTCTTCCAGCGAACGCACCGGCTTCTTGGTGTACAGGCTGCGGGTGCCGCCATCCATCCAGGCCAGGGCGACCAGGTTGAATTCGGAGTTGGTGATCTTGTCGAGGATTTCCTGGCCGATCTCGCCATCGATGACCTTGCGCATATGCTCATGGTCACGGAACACGAACGGCATGTTGAACACGTTCACGTCCGGCACCACCGGACCGACGATGCCAAGGCTGACCCGGGCCATCTGCACGGCGCCGATCTGCGCCTGCTCGATCACTTCCTTCTCGGAGCCCAGTACGCCGCCGGCGAACATCTTGAAGGTGATTTCGCCATTGGTGGCCTCTTCGAGTTTCTTGCCCATGTTCTGTTCGGCGACCACGGTCGGGTAACCGGCCGGGTGCACGTCGGCGAACTTGATATCCAGGGCGAAGGCGGACGCAGAGAAGGCGAAGGGAAGCGCGGCAAGAAGCAGCTTGCGTTTGAAAGTCATGGTGAAGCTCCGTGTTTTGTTGTTATCCGGTTTGGCTTGTATGACGGCAGGTCGTGCGGTGTAGCGTTTAATAGCGCGCGGCGGGTTCCTCCAGGCCTTTGCTGCCGGGATCAAGAGCGAACACACCGCCAGCCAGGGGCTGGTCGGCGAGGTCGATGCCCGCCGGGCGGATCGAGGTGACGAACAGGGTGTCGAGGTTGGCGCCACCGAAGGCGCACATCGCCGGTTTTTTCACCGGCACGGGCAACGAACGGTCGAGACGGCCGTCAGGGGTGAAGCGGTGGATCAATCCGGCATCGTTGCCGCAGATCCAGTAGCAGCCGTCCTGGTCGATGGCGGCGCCGTCCGGGCGGCCGGGATGCTCGTGCATATCGACGAAAACCCGGCGGTTGTGCGGCGTGGCCGTGTCGATGTCGTAGTCGAAGACCCAGACCGTCTGCACGCTCGGGTGCGAGTCCGACAGGTACATGCGCCGGCCGTCCGGGCTGAAGGCAAGGCCGTTGGGCACCAGCATGCCCTCGAGCTGGCGATGCAGGCGGCCTTCGCCGTCGTGCCGGTACAGCGCGCCGACGGCAGCACCCTGCTGCACGTCCATGAGCATGGTGCCGGCCCAGAAACGCCCCTGGCGGTCGCAACGCCCATCGTTGAAACGCATGCCGTTGCGGGCATGCTGCACCGGGCTGAGCTGGCGGCTGTCGAGGCGCCCTTCAGCGCTGGTAGTGATCTGGAAGATGCCGCTTTCCATGCCGGCCACCCAACCGTCGCCACTACGGGCGATGCAGGCGAGCATTTCCTCGCCCTGCCAGACCCGGTGCGTGCCATCCGCCGCGCTCCAGCGATGGAGCTGCCGGGCGGGGATGTCGGCCCAATACAGGGCCTGCTCGGCCGCGTGCCACACCGGGCTTTCACCGGTGCCGTTGCGGGCGTCGACGATCAGTTCGCATTTCATGGGCCAAGCCTCCTGGCGCGCGGGATCAGTTGAACGGTCCGGCCGCGACGAAAGCGCCGCCCTGATAGACCATCGAGGGATCATCGGCCGGCGGCGCCGGCTGGGCCTCCACCTGGGCGCGGAAGACTTCGGAGGTGTCCTTGGGCACGTAACCGAGATGCTCGGCGTAGCGGTTGTCCCACCATACGGTGCGGTTGTCGGATGCACCGAAGACGATGGTGTGGCCGACGTCGGGGGTAGTCAGGCCGCGCTGGATCAGTTGGGTCAGGTCGTCGTAGCTCAGCCAGGTGCAGAGCATGCGCGGGTTCTGTGGCTGGTCGAAGGAGGAGCCGATGCGGATGCTGACGGTCTCGATGCCGTAGCGATCGAAGTAGAAGCTGGCGACGTCTTCGCCATAGCACTTGGACAGGCCGTAGTAGCTGTCTGGACGACGCGGGGAACGGGCGTCGATACGCTCGTCCTGGCGATAGAAACCGATGGTGTGGTTGGAGCTGGCGAAGATCACCCGCTTCACCCCGTGCTTGCGGGCCGCCTCGTAGATGTGGAACACACCGCAGATGTTGGGGCCGAGGATCTCTTCGAAGGAATGCTCGGTGGACACGCCGCCGAAATGGATGATGGCATCGACACCTTCGACCAGCGCATGTACCGCCGCCTTGTCGGCGAGGTCGCAGGTCACTACCTCTTCATGGGGGCCTGCGGCGGGAGCCATGGGGCTGATATCGGAAAGGCGCAGCACCTCGGTAAAGCCTTGCAGGCGCTCACGGAGGATCTTGCCCAGGCCGCCTGCGGCTCCGGTGAGCAGCAGGCGTTTGAAGGGAATGGTGGTCATGGCCGGCCCTTGTTGTCTGATTTGTTGTAGGTTGTCGTATGACTTTGGCGATTATCGACAGCGATCCGCCTGCCTGTCAACGCCTGGTTGCGGGGATCGCCGCGCGACCCCCGCTTCGATCACAGCAGCGACAGCGGATAGTTGAAGATCAACCGGTTCTCGTCGAATTCGTTGTTGCTGTAATCGCGACGGATACTGGAGTTACGCCAGCGAATGCTGAGGTTCTTGAAGGTTCCGCTCTGGATTACGTAGGCCAGTTCCGACTCCCTTACCCATTCCTTGCCATCGGTGATCGCCCCGGTGTGCACATCCTTGCCGCTGATATAGCGGTTCATCAGGGTCAGGCCCGGAATGCCGACACCGGCGAAGTTGAAGTCATGGCGGACCTGCCAGGAACGTTCTTCCGAATTGTCGAAGCTGGAGTTGTAGCTGTCGTTGGCCAGGGTGCCGCCGCTGGTGCCGTTGACCCGCATCCAGGTATTGCCATCGACCCGCTGCAGGCCAAGCCAGAAGGTGCTGCTGCCATATTTGGCGGAGAACATGCCCGAGTAGGTCTTGTTGTCCAGCTTGCCGGCGCGGGCGGCGCCATCGTCGTCGCCGTGGAAATAGCCGAGGTTGGCACCGAGGGTCCAGTCACCGACAGGCTGCAGGTGGCTCACCTGCAGGTACTGCTGCTCGTAGACATCCTTGAGCACCGCATTCCACAGGCCGAACAGGGTACGGTCCTGGTTGAACTTGTACTCGCCGCCAACGAAGTTGAAGCGGTCCGACACCCCGCCGCCGTAGCTCATGTCGTCCATGCTCGCGTCGTTGCGCGGGCTGTTGCCGCGGAACTGGCCGCCGTAGAGGGTCAGGCCGGCGATCTCGTTGGAGGTGACCTGGCCGCCGCGGAAGGTCTGCGGCAGGGAGCGACCGTCGTCGGAGCGCAGGATCGGCAATACCGGCATCCACTCGCCGACCTTCAGCTCGGTTTTGGAGATGCGCATCTTCCCGGCCACTGCCAGGCGCCCGTAATCGTCAGCCGGACGTCCGTCGTCATGTCGCGGCAACAGCGCAGTGCCGTAGGTACCGCCACCGCCATCGAGCTTCACCGACCACAGCCCCAGCACATCCGCGCCGAAACCCACGGTGCCCTCGGTAAAGCCCGAGCGGGCGTCGAGGATGAAGCTCTGGGTCCACTCCTCCGCCTTGCTTTGCGGGTTGCTCGGATTGGTGAAATTGCGGTTGATGTAGAAGTTGCGCAGGCCGAGGGTGGCCTTGGAATCATCGATGAAACCGGCGGCGCTGCCGGTCATCGGCAGGCTGGCGAGCAGGCCGGTGCCGAGCAGGGTGAACGGAAGGGTGTGGCGGATTTTCATTATTGTTGTGCTCCCTGAGGGTGTGGCAGTCCGCCCTTCCGGGCGCGCATCGGCGACCTGCGGCATGGGGCGGGTGGCGTGGGGTGGAACCTGGGGTTCGCGCGGGTCAGTTGCCCACGACGAAACGCGGCGAACCGAAAGGGCTGGCCGGGGAAACCGCAAGAGGGGAGGTGCGCTGAGAAGGCGAAGGTGATGTCGACATGGGCGGGTTCACTGTTTTTAGTGGGTATCCGGAATTTCTGGTTGATAAAATGCCAAAGATGTAAAGAAGAAAATCTTTCTCAGCGGATTATCTGATTGATCCTCTTCAGCCTACTCTACTGCCAATTTTCTGTTTCCACCTTCGCCTGAGTCTTCATAGCGATGCTGACTAGGGAGGACAGCGAGAGCTGGGCAAGCGTCAAAGCGGTTCTGGTTCATGCGCAATCCGGACACCTGCACAACATTCCTCTTGTAAGAAACCGATCAAATTCTCTAGGTGCCCATACTCGGGTATACAGACAATCGTGCGGCTATGTTTCTCCTGCCGGATCAGCCCTACCTTGGCCATGCGCGCAAGGTGATGTGATAGCGTCGAAGCAGGAATACCCAGCCCCTTCTGGATATCTCCGACCGAAGCCCCATCATGGCCAGCTTTGACCAGAAAGCGGAACACGGACAGTCGGTGACTATTCCCTAGCTCAGCTAAGCTGGCTGCAACCTTTTCGTGATCCATAGCACGCCCCAATAATTCGATGTTTCTAGAATTATAGTTGACAGGTCGGATAAACGCAAGTAGGCTGCGTACATCATTTCGACAATACTAGAAATATAGGAGTAATATTGAATGTCATCTCAACTCCAAGACGCTCTAGGCATGTTCGCCTTTCTCGCTATCGAGCTATCGGTTTTATTCATTGGCATTAGCTTGCTGGTCGGAGTTCTTCAACGTCACATCCCACCATCCAAGGTGGAAGCGTTACTGACTTCCAGTGGGAAGCGAGGCTATTTTCTTGCTGCTGGTTTAGGAGCTATAACGCCCTTCTGTAGTTGCTCGACTATCCCCATGTTGAAAGGGTTGATTCGGGCACGGGCCGGTTTTGGGCCGATGATGGTGTTTCTTTTCTCATCTCCGTTGCTGAATCCTATCGTCGTCGGCCTGCTGGTTGCCACGTTTGGATGGACACTTACTGCTATCTATGTGCTCGCCGCTTTGGTGGTCGCGGTAGGTGCCGGATGGCTGCTTCACACGCTTGGCTTCGAGCGTTATGTGCGCCGGACGGCGACACAAGAGAGCAGTGGATGTAGTTCATCAGCAAGCCCGTGCAGTGCTACATCGACCGCATCGAGTTGCGGCACCAACAGCTGCGACACCACTCCGAAGACGGCTTCTTGCGGGGCTGATAGGAAGACAACAGTCTCTACGTCTAGCGAATGCTGTGACAGTCAACCCACTGTCACGGTTAAGAAAGAAGGGAAGTACAGTGGTGTGTGGCGGGAAGCTTGGTCGGACTTTATCGATGTGTTGCCTTACCTGCTCATCGGTATTGCGATTGGCAGCGTGATCTATGGTTTCATGCCCACTGACTTATTGGAGCAGTATGCAGGCCCAGATAATCCCTTTGCCATTCCAGTTGCCGCTGTCATCGGCGTGCCGTTGTATATTCGCGCTGAAGCCGTCATACCTCTGGCAGCGGCTCTGATGGCCAAAGGCGTGGGTGCCGGGACGGTGCTAGCGTTGATCATCGGCAGTGCCGGAGCCAGCCTGACTGAGCTCATTCTGTTGCGCTCTTTGTTCACGCTGAAGCTTTTAGCGGCGTTTTTAGCAGTCATTTTTGCTATGGCGATGATTGCCGGTTACGCCACCTACCTGTTTTTCTGATCAAGGCGGGAGATGATTAATTCGTTAAGCCTTCCTGGGTACCAGTTGGTGGATTCTGATGAGCAGAATGAAGACATACATTTTCGGCTTGAAGCACCTACACCAGTAGCCTGCGAGGGGTGCGGCGTGCAGGGTGAGTTCGTGCGGTTCGGCAAGCGTGACGTTCCCTATCGTGATCTGCCCATCCACGGCAAGCGGGTCACTCTCTGGGTGGTCCGCCGCCGATACACCTGCCGGGCCTGCAAGACAACATTCAGGCCCCAGCTACCGGAGATGGTGGACGGATTCCGTATGACACTGCGGCTGCATGAGTACGTGGAGAAGGAATCCTTCAACCACCCCTACACCTTTGTGGCGGCACAGACCGGCCTGGACGAGAAGACGGTGCGCGACATCTTCAACGCCCGCGCCGAGTTCCTGGGGCGCTGGCACCGCTTCGAGACGCCCCGCATCCTGGGCATTGACGAGCTATACCTGAACAAGCGCTACCGCTGCATTCTGACCAACATTGAGGAGCGAACCCTGCTCGACCTGCTGGCCACCCGCCGCCAGGACGTGGTGACCAACTACCTGATGAAGCTGAAAGACCGGCAGAAGGTCGAGATCGTCAGCATGGACATGTGGAACCCCTACCGGGCAGCGGTCAAGGCTGTGCTGCCCCAGGCCCGTATCGTGGTCGATAAGTTCCATGTGGTGCGCATGGCCAACGATGCCCTAGAGAGAGTGCGCAAGGGCCTCAGAAAGGAGCTGAAACCGTCCCAGAGCCGGACTCTCAAGGGAGACCGGAAAATCCTGCTGAAACGCGCTCACGAAGTCTCAGACCGGGAGCGCCTCATCATGGAGACCTGGACAGGCGCGTTCCCGCAACTGCTGGCCGCCTACGAGCACAAGGAGCGCTTCTACGGCATCTGGGACGCCACCACACGGCTCCAGGCAGAAGCCGCCCTGGACGAGTGGATAGCCACCATCCCGAAGGGCCAAAAGGAAGTCTGGAGCGATCTGGTCAGGGCAGTGGGAAACTGGCGCGAAGAGACCATGACCTACTTCGAGACGGACATGCCCGTCACCAACGCTTACACGGAGTCCATCAACCGACTGGCCAAGGACAAGAACCGTGAAGGGCGCGGTTACTCCTTCGAGGTGATGCGGGCACGAATGCTCTACACCACGAAGCACAAGAAGAAGGCACCGACTGCGAAGGTCTCTCCTTTCTACAAGAAAACCATCGGTTACGGACTGCCGGACTTCGCAGAGGAACTCAACTACGGAGTCGATCTATCAACCATCTGATAATGGTATCAGGTTGGTGGGGTAAAGGTGCCCCATCAACCATTAAATCCGTATACCCTTTTTAGTTTTTGTTGTGTGTTGTCGTACAACATGACGAATTATTAGCAAGGCCGCGATGGGGTGTCAACGCTCAACCAAGAGCGGAGTTGGCGATTGGCTGTGAATTTATGAGGCAGATCTGGAGAAAGGGGCTCTACTGCGCGGGTTGAGCAGCAGGCAAAGACATACGATGACAACCCGCGAATTGACCTCGGCCCTGTGTGGGGGTTTACCCGCGATTGCTATGGTGAGCTCACTGATGCAATCGCGGGTGAACCCGCTCCCACAAGCTCCCTGCAAATCAAAGAGTCATTTTTTCCATGAGCGACAGTAGCGGGCACGATCATCAGGCTGTAACCCCCGTCCCTATCCTGCTGTTCCCCCAGGAAGCCGCCGAAGACCAACAATGCATCCGGACCCAGCCAGCCCTCGCCAGTCCTTCATGATTCGCTCCGACAACATGAGCAGCGACGATTTCGGCGCCCTGTTCACGCGCATGTTCGGCGATCTGTACGCCGGCATGCCGCGCCCGGACCGGCAGGTCGCCATTGCCGGGGTCTACGGTCGCTATAACGGTGTGAGCGTGCGCAACCTGAGCTTTCGCGGCGACCTGCTCACCGGCCTGCCCGACGCCGAGGACGAGATCACCTTCGTTTTTCCCACCGCAGGACGCATCGTGTTCAGCCATTCCAGCGAGATCGTCGGCACGTCCCGGATCGGCCTTGCAGTGGAGAAATCCGCCGTCAAGTCAGTGAACTTCATCGACGGCCATTCCCAGTACGGCATGTCCATCCGCCGCTCGATCTTCGCCCGTCGCCTGTCGGTCCTGCTGGGCAAGCCCATTCTCCGGCCCATTCGTTTCCACTCCATGGTGGATCTGGCTGCGGACGCCTTCCAGGGCATCAAGGCCATCGTCGGCATGGCTACCGGCAACGCGTTCGACCAACTGATGACCGCCAGTTCGCTGATGCCCGGCCGGCTGCAGGAAATGCTGGTGGACTCGGTGCTGGAAGTCTGGCCGCACACCTACAGCGACGAACTGAAACGCCCGCAAGCGCTGATCGCCCCGCGCCATGTGCGACAGGCCATGGACTACATCCAGGCCCATCCCGACGCCTTGCCCAGCGGCAGCGAACTGGCCGAACTCAGCAATATCAGCCTGCGTGCGTTGCAGGACGGCTTCCGTCGTTTCGTAGGTACCTCGATAGTGTCCTATCAGCGCCAGGTGCGCCTGCAACGGGCCCATGACGCCTTGACGCAGGATCCCTCCCGCTCGGTAAGCGAAATCTCGCTGGCCTTGGGCTTCAGCAATGTCGGCCGCTTCTGCCAGTACTTCCAGAACGCCTACGGCATCAGTCCGGCCGACCTGCGCGACGGGTCTTGAAGCGGGTCAGAACTGGTAGCTGGCCTTCAGATTCCCGCTGACGCCATGACTGTCCCCGCCAGTGATAACGCCAAGATCAGCCCCCACGCTGAAATCGCCCTGGCTCGCCGTCAGGCTGAAACCGCCACTGAACTGGTCACGGCTGTCGAACGCCGCCCGCTGCTCGACATCCAGCCCCAGCAGATGGCCCTGGCTATCGACGTCATGGTTGCCCAGCGCATGCTCGTAACCTACGTCGAGCCCCGGCGTCAATTGCCAGCCGGCGCCCAGTTCATGCGCTGCGAAGGTGGCCTTGACGTTGGCAAAGGCACTGCGCCGGGTTTCCTTCAACGCCTCCACCTGCAAGGCCAGTTCGCTGCCTTTCTCTTGGAAGCCATCAAGATCCACGCGGCTGACCCGCACCCCCAGGCTCGGCTCGACCGTGACACCCGACATCGGCATCCGGTAGCCCAGTGCCAGGCTCGCACCCGCCAGGGTGCCGTCGGTATCGCCCTTGGCCACGCCAAGACCACCACCCAGTTCCCGCTTGCTGTCGTAGTCCAGCCAGCCGCCACTCAACCCGGCTTCAAGGAAGAGGCCACGGTCCAGCGTGTCGAAGGCGAAACGCGCACCGGCCTTGATGAAGGTCAGGTCGGTATCCACATCACCACCCGCCGCCCCGACGCTGCCATTGCTGTAGCCAAAGCCGGCATGCGCACTGAGCTGCTCGGAGAAACGCTGGGTAATGCCGACCATCATGCCCTGGGTATGCTCGTTGCTGCTCGCTGCCCGCGAGGAACCATCGGTGCCCTGGTACCCTGCCAGCGCCGTGGTCCACAAGCGGTACTGGCCGATCTTCAGATCGGTGCCGCTGGCATAGGGCGCCGCCGCGTTGTCCAGCAGCGCGCCCTGGCGCAGCAGGTAGCTGACCGCGTCGGCATGCACCTGCCCGCCCACGGTCGCTTCGACACCGCCGAGGGTGCCCGCATCGATCGCCGATTGCAGGTAGTAGTTGTAAGCCGTGTAGTCCCCGGACAGGCTGCTGTTCTGCAACTGCGACAGTAGCCGAGCCCCCGCCGCCGAGTTGCCCTGCAGGTCGGCAGCCCCCGGCAGGCTGTTGTAGAACACCATTTTCCCACGCAGTACGTAGATGGTTTCCTGGGACAGGCCGAGGCCTTCCTTCAGGTAATTGTCCATGCTGCCGTATTCGGCGGTTACCTCGTCGAGGCCGGCTTGCAGGTAGCTGGCCTGCACACCGAGCAACGGCTCGTAGATCGCCGCCATGCTCGCCGGCAGTGCGGCCAGGGTGGCGGCGACACGGGCAGCGGTGTAGTCGTTGGTGGCCAGGTAGTTTTCCATGATGGTCGCGCTGTCCACCCCGGCGATGCTCAGCAATACGGCGGCGGTCCAGCCGGTGCGGTCCTTGCCCGCGGTGCAATGGAACAACGCGGCACCGTCGGCCGCAGCCAGTTCGTTGAACAGTGCGCTGAATTGACTGCGCATACCGCTATCGCTGACGAAGGCGCGGTTGGTTTCCTCCATCATCGCCACGGCCTGGGCGGCGCTGGTGAAGGAAATGTTGGTCACGTTCGCGCCGGACGCGGTGCCGCCGATGATGTCGATGTTCTGGTACACCGCGCCGCTCGGCAGGGTGTCCGGGGTCGCGGCGATCTCGCTTGGGGTGCGCAGGTCGTAGACATTGGAAATGCCGAGGCTATTCAACGTGGCCAGGTCCGACGCCGTCGGGGTCAGGGCATTGGAGCGATAGAACACGCCCGAACGCATCGTGCCGTCATTGACCGTGGTGTAGGCCGTCGTGGTACCAGCGATATCGCGGAAGTTGTCGATACCGGTCAGGCGCGGGGTGTCGAGGTCGTAGGTCCCGGCGGCCTGGGCGGCGATGGACAGGCTGAGGGCGGACAGGGAAAACAGGACACGGAGCAACACGGCGTAGCCTCTTTCAGGGAAGTGAGGCGGCTACTATCTTCAGGGCATTGTGACTGGATATTACAAAACCCCAGCACAGGAAAATGCCGGCGCGATCTGTCCGCATGCTGCGTTTTTCGTCCGTGATGGCTGCCCCGGACAATCAGCCAATCCTGCATATGCAGGACGTCCGGCTCGTCGGCGACAACCGAGAAGCCCTACACTCTATCCCGCGATGCAGACGGATAGGTCTGTCATACAAAACCTATAACAAGGAGGCGAAATGCCTTACCCCTCCGGCCGTGCCGCCTTTGGCGCGGGCGTCCGTGCCTTGCTGCCCCTCACGCCCGGTGTCATCCCCTTTGGCCTGGTAACCGGTGTCATGGCGGTCAAGATGGGCATGAGCCCGACCATGGCCATCGGCATGACCCTGCTGTTCTATTCCGGCTCGGCCCAGATGGTTGCCCTGCAACTGATCCAGGGCGGCGTGCTGCCGGTGGCGATCGTCGCCACGGCGCTGATCATCAACCTGCGCTTCATCATGTACAGCGCCTCGCTGGCGCCCTATCTGCACGCGTTGCCACGGCGCTGGACCTGGCCGCTGTCGTACATGCTTTCCGACCAGGCCTACGCGCTGTGCGTCTTGAGACTGTCGTCCGGCGAGCTGGGGCGCTATGGCTATCACTACTACGCGGGCACGGCAGCGGCCATGTGGCTGGCATGGAACCTGGCGGTAGTGGCAGGCGTTTTCCTGGGTGGGAGCATTCCGGAAAGCTGGTCGCTTGGTTTCACCATTCCCCTGTCGTTCCTCGCCTTGCTGGTGCCGGGGATCCGCAATATCCCGGCGCTGGTGGCGGCCATCGTCGGCGGCGGGATTGCCGTGGCGGCGGTGGATCTGCCGTACAACCTCGGGCTGGTGACGGCGTCGATCGGCGGAGTGGTTGCAGGGGTGGTCACGGAAAGCCTGCGCAGGAAAGCGTCGCAAGCAGACTATCGAGCAGAAGGAGAAAGCCAATGAGCGACCTGGCCCTGTGGGGACTTTTCCTGGCCGTCGGGGTGGGGACCTTTGCCTTGCGCCTGTCCTTCGTCGAACTGTACGGCAACCTGCGGGTGCCGCCGCTGGTGAGCCGGGCCCTGGCCTATGTGCCGGCCAGTGTACTGGCGGCGCTGGTGCTGCCGGCGGTGGTGTATCCGGAAGGGCATGGCGATTTCGTGCTGGGCAATCCGCAGATTCCGGCGGCGGTGCTGGCGGCGCTGGTGGCGTGGAAAACCCGCAATACCGTGCTGACCCTGGCGGTGGGGATGGGGGCTTTGTGGGGGTTGAAGATGCTCATGCACTGAAGGGACTCATCGCTGGCAAGCCAGCTCCCACAGGGACAGTGGTGAACCTGTGGGAGCTGGCTTGCCAGCGATGAGGCCGTCAAAGTCACCGCACCAGTTTGATGCCCCCACCCGCCCCAAAACCAATCACTCTCCCCTTCCTGCCCCTTCCAAACCACCTTCCTACAAACCCACAACCCCTTTACCCCGGCCCCTCCAGTAATAATCTGACCACTTGGCCATGTTTTTGCTTTGCAAGCTGCTCAACACACTGATCCCCGAGCAGTCCCATGTCCGAATTCCCCCTGCGCCTGGAGCTACGCGCCATTACCAAGCGCTACCCCGGCACCCTGGCCAACGACCGCATCGACCTGCGTATCGGCGCCGGTGAAATCCATGCCCTGCTCGGCGAGAACGGCGCGGGCAAGAGCACCCTGATGAAGATCATCTACGGCGTCACCGCCCCCGACTCCGGCCAGGTGCTGTGGGAGGGCCAGCCCGTGCAGGTGCGCGATCCGGCCCAGGCCCGCCGGCTGGGGATCGGCATGGTGTTCCAGCATTTCTCCCTGTTCGAGACCCTGACCGTCGCACAGAACATTGCCCTGGCCCTGGGCCGCGAAGCGGGTACGCCAGGGCAACTGGCGCCGCGCATCCGCGAGGTCTCCCGGCGCTACGGCATGGGCCTTGAACCGGAGCGCCTGGTGCACAGCCTGTCCATCGGCGAGCGCCAGCGGGTCGAGATCGTTCGTTGCCTGATGCAGGACATCAAGCTGCTGATCCTCGACGAGCCGACCTCGGTGCTGACGCCCCAGGAAGTCGACGAGCTGTTCATCACCCTGCGCGCCCTGGCCGCCGAGGGCTGTTCGATCCTGTTCATCAGCCACAAGCTCAACGAGGTCCGCGCCCTTTGCCACAGCGCCACGGTGCTGCGCGGCGGCCGGGTCTCGGGGGATTGCGTACCCGCCGAATGCAGCGACCTGCAGCTGGCGCGGCTGATGGTCGGCGACGCCGAGGGGCTGGAGGCCAGCTACCCGAAAAGCGCAGGCCAGCTGCCGCGCCTGCGGGTAGACGACCTGACCTGGCGCAACAAGGACCCCTTCGGCACCTCCCTCGAACACCTGCGCCTTGAAGTGCGCAGCGGCGAGATCGTCGGTATCGCCGGGGTCGCCGGCAATGGCCAGGACGAGCTGCTGGCGCTGCTCAGCGGCGAAACCCGCCTGCCGGCCGGCGAGCGCGAACGCATCACCCTCGATAACCAGCCCATGGCCAACCTCTATCCCGACGCCCGTCGCGCCCTTGGCCTGGCCTTCGTTCCCGCCGAACGCCTCGGCCACGGCGCCGTGCCGGATATGAGCCTGGCCGACAACGCCCTGCTCACCGCCTTCCAGCAAGGCCTGGTCAGCCGCGGCTTGATCCGCTCGGGCAAGGTGCTGGAGCTGGCCGAGCGGATCATCGAGCGCTTCGCAGTGAAGACGCCGGATGCCCAGACCACGGCGCGCAGCCTTTCCGGCGGCAACCTGCAGAAATTCATCCTCGGCCGCGAGATCCTGCAGAACCCGAAACTGCTGGTCGCCGCGCACCCGACCTGGGGCGTCGATGTAGGTGCCGCCGCGGCGATCCACCGTGCGCTGATCGCCCTGCGCGATGCCGGCGCGGCAATCCTGGTGATCTCCGAAGACCTCGACGAACTGTTCCAGATCAGCGACCGCATCGGCGCCCTGTGCAGCGGTCGCCTGTCGCCGCTCAAGGCCACCGCCGAAACCCATACCGTGGAGGTCGGCGGCTGGATGGCCGGCCAGTTCGACACCACGCAAGACGCTGCCTGACGAGAAGCCTGCCATGTTGCTATCCCTTGAACCCCGTACCCGGCAGTCCCGCGCCATGCTCCTGCTGTCGCCCCTGCTCGCCGGGCTGCTGACCCTGCTCAGCGGAGCGCTGCTGTTCAGCGCGCTCGGGCATGACCCGCTGCCAACCTTCCACACCCTGCTGATCGAGCCGGTCAGCGATCTCTATGGCCTCTCCGAACTGCTGCTCAAGGCCCTGCCGATCCTGCTCTGCGCCCTGGGCCTGGCGGTGGCCTACCAGGCACGGATCTGGAACATCGGCGCCGAAGGCCAGTTGCTGATGGGCGCTCTGGCCGGCAGTGCCCTGGCCATCCAGATCATCGACTGGGACAGCCGCTGGGCGCTGCTCTGGGTCCTGCTCGCCGGGACGCTCGCCGGGGCCTTGTGGGGAGCGCTCGCGGCGTGGCTGCGCACGCACTTCAACGCCAACGAGATCCTCACCACCATCATGCTCAACTACATCGCCCTGAACCTGCTGCTGTTCTTCGTCCACGGTCCGCTCAAGGATCCGGACGGCTTCAGCTTCCCGCAGTCGGCGATGTTCGGCGATGCCAGCCGCCTGCCGGCGCTGTTCGAGGATGGCCGGGTGCATGTCGGCCTGTACTTCGTCCTGCTCGCCCTGGTGGCGGTGTGGGTGCTGCTGCACAAGAGCTTCCTGGGTTTCCAGATCAAGGTGCTCGGCCTCGACCAGCGCGCCGCCGGATTCGTCGGTTTCCGCGAGAAGCGCCTGGTCTGGCTGGCGTTGCTGATCAGTGGCGGCCTGGCCGGGCTGGCCGGGGTCAGCGAAGTCAGCGGACCGATCGGCCAACTGGTGCCGCAGGTGTCGCCAGGCTACGGCTATGCCGCCATTACCGTGGCCTTTCTCGGCCGCCTCAATCCCCTCGGCATCCTCGTCGCCGGGCTGCTGATGGCGCTGCTCTACCTGGGCGGTGAAAACGCGCAGATGAGCCTCAACCTGCCGCAGTCCCTGACCGGGCTGTTCCAGGGAATGATGCTGTTCTACCTGCTCGCCTGCGACGTGCTGATCCTTTACCGGCCGCGCCTCAAGCTTGGCAGGCGCCAGCCCGTGCGCCTGCCCGAACCGGCGAATGCCTGACTCCGACTGACTTTTCGTTTACCCGCGCCAATGGCGCGCGGGCTGAGGTTTCGATTATGGATCCCGATCTGCTTGGCAACATTCTCTACGCCATGGTGCGCTGCGGCACACCGCTGCTGCTGGTCGCCCTGGGCGAGCTGGTCTGCGAAAAGAGCGGCGTACTCAACCTGGGCCAGGAAGGCATGATGCTGTTCGGCGCGGTGGCGGGCTTCATCGCCGCCTTCGCCACCGGCAACCTGTGGCTCGGCGTCCTGATGGCCTGCCTGGCCGGCATGCTGCTGTCGGCGCTGTTCGCCCTGGTAGCGCTGGGCTGCCAGGCCAACCAGGTGGCAACCGGGCTGGCCCTGACCATCTTCGGCGTGGGCCTGTCGTCCTTCGTCGGCTCCGCCTGGGTCGGCAAGCCGCTGACCGGCTTCGAGCCGGTGGCAATCCCGCTGCTGTCGGAACTGCCGATCGTGGGCCACATGCTGTTCAACCAGGATGTGCTGGTCTACCTATCCTTCCTGCTCTTCATCCTGATCGCCTGGGTGCTGCTGAAAAGTCGTACCGGACTGGTGCTGCAGGCTGTCGGTGAAAACCCGGATGCCGCCAGTGCCATGGGCCTGCCCGTGCTGCGGGTAAGAACCCTGGCGGTGCTGTTCGGCGGCGCCATGGCCGGCCTGGCCGGTGGCTATCTGTCGCTCGCCTACACCCCGATGTGGGCCGAGAACATGACCGCCGGGCGTGGCTGGATCGCCCTCGCCCTGGTGGTATTCGCCAGTTGGCGGGTGTTCCGCGTGCTGCTGGGGGCGTACCTGTTCGGCCTCGCCAGCATCCTGCACCTGGTGGCCCAGGGCATCGGCGTGAGCTTCCCGGCCAACCTGCTGGCGATGCTGCCCTATGTCGCGACCATCCTGGTGCTGGTGGTGCTGTCGCGGGATGCGATCAAGACCCGCTTGTATGCGCCGGTGTCGCTGGGGCAACCCTGGAAGGGTGGGCGCTGAATCGGATGGCCTTATCGCTGGCAAGCCAGCTCCCACAGGGTGGACACATTGTGGGAGCTGGCTTGCCAGCGATGAGGCCATCAGCAGCACTGCACTACTCAAGGGCAGTTCACACCCCCTGATGCACCACCTCAGTTACGCCAAAGTCCCAGCAACCCCCGAAACACCATTTTTTGCCCACATGGTCAGCTTTTTGCACTGACTTTTTGTACTACCCAGAAAAGCCCGACACGGCCATTAGAAAAGACCCACAGGAGCCCACCCCCGATGCAACAGAAGAAAAGCAAGAACCTGCTGCGCACCCTGGCCGCCGCCATCGGCCTGAGCACCGCACTGTCCGCCTCCGCCGCCGATCCGTTGAAGGTAGGTTTCGTCTACATCGGCCCGATCGGCGACCACGGCTGGACCTACCAGCACGAACAGGGCCGCCAGGCGCTGATCAAGCAGTTCGGTGACAAGATCGACACCAGCTTCGTCGAGAACGTACCGGAAGGCGCCGACGCCGAGCGGGTCATCCGCAACATGGCCAAGGGCGGCTATGACCTGGTCTTCGCCACCTCCTTCGGCTACATGAACCCCACCGCCAAGGTCGCCAAGCAGTTCCCGAAAGTCACCTTCGAACACGCCACCGGCTACAAGCAGGACAAGAACCTTGGCACCTACCTGGCCACGTCCTATGAAGGCCGCTATGTCGGTGGTTACCTCGCGGCGAAGATGACCAAGACGAAAAAGATCGGCTACGTCGCCTCCTTCCCGATCCCGGAAGTGCTGCGCGACATCAACGCCATCCAGCTGGCCCTGGACAAGTACAACCCCGGCACCGAGATCAAGGTGGTGTGGGTCAACTCCTGGTTCGATCCGGGCAAGGAGGCGGACGCCGCCAACGCCCTGATCGACCAGGGCGTCGACGTGCTGTTCCAGCACACCGACAGCCCGGCGCCGATCCAGACCGCCGAACGCCGTGGCGTCTATGCCATAGGCTACGCCTCGGACATGGCCCACTTCGGGCCGAAAGCGGTGCTGACCTCCATCGTCAACAACTGGGGCCCGCATTACATCAAGAGCACCCAGGCGGTCATGGACGGTACCTGGAAGTCGCAGGACTACTGGGGTGGCCTGGCCGACGGCACCGTCGAACTGCCGATCAGCGACCTGGTCCCGGCCGACGTGAAAAGCGGCGCCGAGCAGATCATCGCCAGCATCAAGGACGGCTCGTTCCACCCCTTCACCGGCCCGATCCTCGACCAGGCCGGCACCGTCAAGATCCCTGAAGGCAAGGTGGCCACCAATGCGGAACTGGCCGGCATGAACTACTACGTCAAAGGCATCACCGCGCAACTGCCGAAGTGATCGCCAGGCGGGAGCGCCGCTCCCGCCCGCCCGTGTGCCGCCGTCCCTCCCATGAGAACCGCGCACAAGGCCGGCTCCGCCGGCCTCTTCGCTGCCTGGGTACGAGAAGACTCGCAGCACTGCGGACCACACCCTGGTGCGGTCCGTCCTTCCCGGAGCCATTCATGAACACCCTGCCGATCATCGACATCACCCCGCTGTACCAGGACGATCCCGCCGCCCGCCAGGCTGTGGCCAGGCAGATCGACGCCGCCTGCCGGCAATGGGGTTTCTACTACATCAAGGGACACCCGATCGCAGCGTCACGCATCGCCGAACTCAAGGCCATCGCCGAGGACTTCTTCGCCCGCCCGGCCGAAGAGAAACTGCGAATCGACATCACCCAAAGCGCCCATCACCGCGGCTACGGCGCCATCGCCACCGAGCAGCTGGACCCAAGCCGCCCGAGCGACCTGAAGGAAACCTTCGACATGGGCTTCCACATGGACGCGCAGCACCCCGACGTGCTGGCGAAAAAACCGCTGCGCGGCCCCAACCGCCACCCGGATATCCCCGGCTGGGAAACACTGCTGCAACAGCATTACCAGGACATGCACCAGTTGTCTCTGACCCTGCTGCGAGCGATGGCCGAAGCGCTGGGCATCGAGGAGGATTTCTTCGACCGGCGTTTCGCCGAGCCGATCAGCGTGTTCCGCATGATCCACTACCCGCCGCGCCAAAGCGCCAGCAGTGCCGACCAGCAGGGCGCCGGGGCGCATACCGACTACGGCTGCGTGACCTTGCTGTACCAGGACAACGCGGGCGGCTTGCAGGTGCAGAGCCTGGACGGCGAATGGATCGACGCGCCGCCCATCGAGGACACTTACGTGGTGAACATCGGTGACATGATGGCGCGCTGGAGCAATGACCGTTACAAGTCCACGCCGCATCGGGTGATCAGCCCGCTGGGGGTTGATCGCTACTCCATGCCGTTCTTCGCCGAGCCCCATCCGGATACGGAAATCAGCTGCCTGCCGAACTGTTCCGGCCAGGACAACCCGGCCCGCTACCCGGCCGTGTCGTGCAGCGCCTACATGCTCTCGCGCTTCGCCGATACCTACGCCTACCGCCGCGAGGAAGCCAAGGCCTGATCTGCGGCCAGGCCCCGTGATGGCGCGACGACGCGCCATCCTGAAGCATCTTCGCCAGGCAAGACGCCGCGCAACCCCCTGGTTGCGCGGCGTCTTGCGTTTACAGACCGCGAAAAACGCCGGGGCGACGAAATTATTACGATTTCTGTCCATCCGGACAGGAATTGGCACCCTTCCTGCTCTATCGAGAAAGCCTGACCAACACGACAGGTTCACCCCTTGAAAAACACAAGAAATCAGGAGCTTTCGATGATCCGCACCACTACTTCCATGCTGCTGGCGGGCGGCGTGCTGGCAACCGGTCAGGCCCTGGCCGGCGACCTTCTGCTGTGGCAGGACAACAGCCTCACCTACCTCAACGGCATCGACTTCAAGGTCGATCCGCCGAAGCAGCAGACCGTCACCTTCGAGCACGCCAGCGGCTGGAGTTTCGGCGACCTGTTCTTCTTCGTCGACGGCATCAAGTACAACACCGAGGCCACCAACGGCGCGGGCGACGGCCACAGCTTCTACGGCGAGTTCAGCCCGCGCCTGTCGTTCGGCAAGATCACCGGCACCGACCTGTCGTTCGGCCCGATCAAGGACGTGCTGCTCTCGGCCACCTATGAATTCGGGTATACGGATTTAATGGTTGATGGGGCACCTTCACCCCATCAATCTGATACCACCCTCAGATGGTTGATAGATCGACTCCGTAGTTGAGTTCCTCTGCGAAGTCCGGCAGTCCGTAACCGATGGTTTTCTTGTAGAAAGGAGAGACCTTCGCAGTCGGTGCCTTCTTCTTGTGCTTCGTGGTGTAGAGCATTCGTGCCCGCATCACCTCGAAGGAGTAACCGCGCCCTTCACGGTTCTTGTCCTTGGCCAGTCGGTTGATGGACTCCGTGTAAGCGTTGGTGACGGGCATGTCCGTCTCGAAGTAGGTCATGGTCTCTTCGCGCCAGTTTCCCACTGCCCTGACCAGATCGCTCCAGACTTCCTTTTGGCCCTTCGGGATGGTGGCTATCCACTCGTCCAGGGCGGCTTCTGCCTGGAGCCGTGTGGTGGCGTCCCAGATGCCGTAGAAGCGCTCCTTGTGCTCGTAGGCGGCCAGCAGTTGCGGGAACGCGCCTGTCCAGGTCTCCATGATGAGGCGCTCCCGGTCTGAGACTTCGTGAGCGCGTTTCAGCAGGATTTTCCGGTCTCCCTTGAGAGTCCGGCTCTGGGACGGTTTCAGCTCCTTTCTGAGGCCCTTGCGCACTCTCTCTAGGGCATCGTTGGCCATGCGCACCACATGGAACTTATCGACCACGATACGGGCCTGGGGCAGCACAGCCTTGACCGCTGCCCGGTAGGGGTTCCACATGTCCATGCTGACGATCTCGACCTTCTGCCGGTCTTTCAGCTTCATCAGGTAGTTGGTCACCACGTCCTGGCGGCGGGTGGCCAGCAGGTCGAGCAGGGTTCGCTCCTCAATGTTGGTCAGAATGCAGCGGTAGCGCTTGTTCAGGTATAGCTCGTCAATGCCCAGGATGCGGGGCGTCTCGAAGCGGTGCCAGCGCCCCAGGAACTCGGCGCGGGCGTTGAAGATGTCGCGCACCGTCTTCTCGTCCAGGCCGGTCTGTGCCGCCACAAAGGTGTAGGGGTGGTTGAAGGATTCCTTCTCCACGTACTCATGCAGCCGCAGTGTCATACGGAATCCGTCCACCATCTCCGGTAGCTGGGGCCTGAATGTTGTCTTGCAGGCCCGGCAGGTGTATCGGCGGCGGACCACCCAGAGAGTGACCCGCTTGCCGTGGATGGGCAGATCACGATAGGGAACGTCACGCTTGCCGAACCGTACGAACTCACCCTGCACGCCGCATTCCTCGCAGGCGATGGGATCGGGCACGTCCACCTGGAAGTGCATTTCGTCGTCGGTTGATTTGCAGCCCAGTACTTGGTATTGCGGCAGGTGAAGGATGTTGTCGGGAAGTTCGGTCATGGTGTTGTATAGGCGTAGGTGTCAGTCAGATCCATCCGACTCGGCATTGGTGTTTGCTTTTTTACCCAACAAGCTGCTGGAAACGAAAAGTAAGGCACCGAGGACAATTGCAATATCAGCCAGGTTGAAGGCCGGCCAATGCCAGTCTCGCCAATAGAAATCAAAGGAATCCACAACATAGCCGCGAAAGACCCGGTCAATCAGGTTGCCCATGGCGCCACCGAGGATAAGACTGTAAGCGATGGCTTCTCCTTTATGACGATTTTCAAGGATCAGCTTGATCAGAAAAATCGAGACCACTACCGCGATTCCGATAAAAAAGTAGCGCTGCCAGCCTCCACCATTCGCAAAAAGACTGAATGCGGCACCGGTGTTCCATAGGTGCACCCAGTTAAAGAACGGGGTCACCGAAACATACTCGCCATAGGCCATTGATTGCTGCACCAGCCACTTTACAGCCTGATCAGACGCTGCCAGCAGGCCCGATATGGACAATAGGGCATACGGCGAGAGCTTTTTGCCAATAATGAGCATTATTTAACCCTTCAACGCCAAAATGCGTCTGGCACCGTTAAGTACAATGCCCCCCGCGATGGTGCCGATAATCAGATCCGGATAATTGGAACCGGTCCACGCGACCAGGGCGCCGGCGGTGATGACCCCCAGGTTGATCACCACGTCGTTGGCCGAGAATATCCAGCTTGCCTTCATGTGCGCCCCGCCTTCCCGATGTTTGGATATGAGCAGCAGACAACTGGTATTGGCAATCAATGCGACGAATGCGATAGCCATCATCACCAGCGATTCAGGCTCACTACCGAATACAAAGCGTCTCACCACCTCTACGAGCACGCCCACAGCCAAGATCAGTTGCAGTACACCAGCAAGATGCGCGGCACGTACCTGCATTTTCACGCTATGTCCAACCGCATAAAGGGCAAGCCCGTACACCGCCGCATCGGCAAAATTGTCCAGGGATTCTCCAATCAGGCCGGTGGACCGGGCGATCAGACCGGCAGTCATTTCCACCACGAACAGAAGTGCATTGATGCCGAGCAACCAGCGCAGGGTCCCGGATTCTTGCTTAGCAGAAGCTGCCGAAAACTCGGCGGCCTTGATGGTCTCCGGATTTGCAGCGACGGTTTCCTGAAGCGAGGCGCCTAGCCCCAAGGTCTTCAGTTTCGAGGTGACGGGCTCGACCTCGCCGTCATGCACGACCTTCAGCCGGCGGTTCGACAAGTCGAAGGACAGCGCCCGAATCTCCTCAAAGCCGTTCAGGGCTAGGCGAATCATTCGTTCTTCTGATGGACAGTCCATCTTCGGCACGGCATAAACACTGACCCATCTCCCTGGCGCCTCGGAGGAGGCCTGTATATCGGTATCCGCTGCGGACGTTGCATCACCGCCACAGGCGCCACCACAGGATTTGCTCATGATACGACTCCACTTGAACAATGTTGTGGTACCATTTAAAACTATAAAGCTACTATAAGGTCAATAGAGTAAAGAATCCGTTGGGGAGGAGGCTGATGCGCATTGGTCAGTTGGCGCAGTTGGTAGGGGTCGAAACACAGACGATCCGCTTCTATGAACAGCAGGGCTTGTTGCCGCCGCCTGATCGGCAGGACAACGGTTACCGTGTCTATACCGAGAAGCATGGTGAGGGGCTGGCCTTCATCCGTCGCTGCAGAATCCTGGGCCTGTCACTGGCTGAGATTCACGAACTACAGAGCTATGAGGACGACCCTCATCAGCCTTGTACCGCCGTCAACGCCTTGCTCGATGATCACATCTCTCATGTGCGGTCGCAGATAACCGCTCTGCAAGCGCTTGAGAAACAACTCGTTTCACTGAGAGCGAGTTGCAACGATGACCGGGAAGTTGAGGCGTGTGGGGTTCTTGCTGGAATTAGCGAAGGAAACATGCACCAGCAGTAGGTGAAGCATCAACCAGATAATCCGATGAGATGCCGGTCTGTCTCACTCTCATGCAAAGGTAAGATCAACCATTTAATCCGCTTACCCTGAATTCGGCGAGGACGATGTCGATACCTATCTGATCGGCCCCGCAGTGGACCTGAATATCCCCGGCTTCGACTACTTCCAGCTCAACACCTACCTGCGCACGCCGGATGGCAAGCGTGACGGCAAGGGGGTCTGGCAGATCACCCCGGTGTGGAGCTACACCGTGCCGGTGGGCAATTCCAACGTGGTCATCGACGGTTTCATCGACTGGGTGGTGGACAACGACAAGAGCTACCACGCCAACTTCCACTTCAACCCGCAGATCAAGTACGACCTGGCCAAGGCCATGGGCTGGGGCGAGAAGTTCTATGTCGGGGTGGAGTATGACTACTGGAGCGACAAGTACGGGATCAGCCACGACAGCTACCTGGGCAAGGAAGTGCTGGGCGGAACGAACCAGAGCGCGATCAGCCTGCTGGTGAAGGCGCACTTCTGAGGCCGGTCCGAAGAGGAGTTTTGCCCATACTGGCCTCATCGCCGGCAACGCCCCCATCCTGTGGGAGCTGGCTTGCCAGCGATGAGGCCGGCAGGCGCAATGATGTTGCCAGGACCGGCCAAATCGCTGGCAAGCCAGCTCCCACAGGGGTTCAACGGTGCCTGCTCACAGTGGCAACGCCCGCCCCTGGATCACCTGCTTCATCACCAGCGTCGAACTCAAGCGCTGCACATTCGGCAAGCGTGCCAGATGCTCGTCGTAGAGCTGCTGGAATGCCGGCAGATCGCGGGTGACGATGCGCAGCATGTAGTCCGGGTCGCCGAACAGACGCTGGGCTTCAAGGATCTGCGGAATCTCCGGCAGGGCCGCCTCGAAGGCGTGCACCGCCTGCTGGTGCCCTTCACGCAAGGTCACGAAAACGATCGCGGCGAAATTGAGCCCCAGCTCGGTCGGCGACAGATACGCGCGATACCCCTGGATCACCCCCGACTCCTCCATCGCCCGCACCCGTCGATGACAGGGTGAAAGGCTGAGGCCGACCCGCTCGGCCAGTTCGGTCAGGGATTGCCGGCCATCCCGTTGCAGCTCGGCAAGAATTTTTCGATCAATACGGTCCATCAGGAAGGATCTTCCACGTTCAGGGCGAACCCGGAGGATATACGAAAGATAATTCCCGCAGCGCTTGCGTAGTCTTCTGAAGACATCTTCAGCGCAAATCCCGGGGAGTTTCCGATGACTGTCAGTGTCCTGGCCGCCTTTTGGGCGGTGTCGTTTCTGTTCGTGATTACCCCGGGCGTGGACTGGGCCTACGTCATCTCCGCCGGAATCCGCGGACGCTGGGTAATACCGGCGGTGGCGGGATTGTTGGCGGGGCATCTGCTGGCGACGCTGATCGTCGCGGCGGGAGCAGGAGCGCTATTGGCCAGCAACCCGGCGGCACTGTCGGTGATGACCCTGGTCGGCGCCGCGTACTTGCTGTGGATGGGCGTGAACATGCTATGGAAGCCTTCGACGCCCTCGGCCGGCGAGGACAAGGCGGAGTCATGGTCGCGCTGGGTGTTGCGCGGGTTCTGCGTCAGCGGGCTGAACCCCAAGGTGTTCCTGCTGTTCCTGGCGCTGCTGCCGCAGTTCACCGATCCGCTGTCCAGTTGGCCGGTGCCGGGCCAGATCCTTGCCCTTGGCCTGCTGCATCTGGTGAGCTGCGGGATCATCTACCTGCTGGTCGGCTACAGCGCTCGCAGCGTGTTGCAGGCCCGGCCGGCGGCGGCACTCAATGTCAGCCGCCTGTCCGGGCTGGCGATGATTGCCATCGCCGCCGTGCTGTTCGGCGAGCGGCTGCTCGCCTGACGCGCTCAACCTTCCTTGGAAAGGGGTACGCCGGGTCGCGACTTGGGCCCGCTCAGTCCCCAGGCGATCAGGCCGATCACCGGCACAAAGACCACGAAGACGATCCACATCATCTTGTTCTCGGCCCGCGCCGGGCTGCCGATGATGCGTTTGATGGCCCAGACCTCGAGCACCGCCAGCAACACCGCGAGGGTGATCCACAAATGTCCGTGTTCCATAGGCTGTCTCCCGTTTGGCTGTTTGCATTGGGCACGGCAGACGCCTCGGGGTTCATTCGGATTGAGGATCAGAAGCTCAGGCAGATCTTGCCGAAGTGCCGGTTGCTTTCCTGGTAACGGAACGCCTCGACGATCTGCTCCAGCTCGAACGCCTTGTCGATCACCGGGCGCAGGCCATTGGCATCGATCGCCCGGATCATCGCCTGCTGCTGCGCACGGCTGCCCACCAGCACGCCCTGCAAGCGGATCTGCCGGACCAGCGCCTGCACCAGCGGCAACTGCCCGGCGACACCGGTCAGGATGCCGATCAGCGAAACATGCCCGCCAATCCGCGCGGCGATCATGGATTGCTCCAGGGTCGCCGGGCCGCCCACTTCGATCACATGGTCCACGCCGCGGTTATCGGTCAGGGCGCGCACCTTCTCGCCCCAGTTCGGCGTGCTGCGGTAGTTGATCACCTCATCGGCGCCGAGGGTCTTCAGACGCTCCAGCTTCTCGTCGCTGGACGACGTGGCGATCACCGTGGCGCCCGCCGCCTTGGCGAACTGCAGGGCGAAGATCGAGACGCCGCCGGTACCTTGCACCAGCACGGTATCGCCTGGCTTGAGCGAATCATCGGCCATCAGCGCACGCCAGGCGGTAAGGCCGGCAGTGGTCAGCGTCGAAGCCTCGGCATGGCTATAGCCCTTGGGTGCGCGGGTGAAGGACGTGGCACGGGCGGTCATAAGCTCACGCGCGTAGCCATCGATACCGTCGCCCGGCACCGTGGCGAAGCCTTCCACCAGCGGCTCGCCATCGAGCCAGTCAGGGAAGAAGGTGCTGACCACCGAATCGCCCACGGCGAACTCGCTGACCCCCTCGCCCACCGCGATCACCTCGCCGGCGCCGTCGGCCATGGGAATGCGCGGTGCGCTCGGGCCCCACATGCCGCTGACCACGGCGAAATCGTGATAGTTGAGGGAGTTGGCGTGCAGGCGCACGGTGATCTCGCCGGCGGCCGGAGCTGCGGCGTCCGCGCTGCCCAGGCCGACCTTGTCGTAGCCGCCGCCGGGTTGAACGTAAATGGCTTTGCTCATGGGGTTCTCCTGGGAGTAGGTGGTGGTCTCCCGGGCCCTATCGCTGGCAAGCCAGCTCCCACAGGGTCGGCGGTGCACGCGGTCCTGTGGGAGCTGGCTTGCCAGCGATGAGGCCGGAAAGACCTCGGAAAATCTCAGTGTCCGAGCAGGACCCGCAACGCCCGGCAATCCGCCGCATGCCAGTCCGCCAGTTCCGGCCAGGGATTGTCCGGCAGGTTCACCAGCACCGTGCGTGTACCCGCCGCGCGGCCACAGTCCAGATCGAAACGATAGTCGCCGACCATCACCATGTCAGCCGGCTGCACCGCCCAGGCCTCGGCCAGTTTCAGCAGGCCGCCCGGATGCGGCTTGGGCGGCGCTTCATCACGCCCCAGCACGCTGTCCACCGGGAAGCAGTCCGCCACGCCGATGGCTTCCAGCGTCACATGGGCCAGTTCTCGCGCATTGCGGGTCAGGATGCCCAGTTGATAGCCACGCCCGGCCAGTTCCCGCACCAGTTCCACCGCACCTTCCGCGGGTTTCGAGGCAATCGCCAGGTCGCGCTCGTGCTCCAGCAGCCAGGCATGCTTGGCCTGCGCTTCTTCGGCAGGCAAGGCGGCAAGGTGGGTGAGGATGTCGTCCTCCGGCGGAATGCCCAGCGCTTGGCGAATCGCGGCGAAGTCATGCACGGCCACGGTCAGGGTGCCGTCCATGTCGAACACCCAGTGGCGAATGTCCTTGAGGCTCATGCCCAGTCCTTGCGGTGACGGATCAGCCCTTCCTGGCAGGACGAGGCTACCAACTGCCCGGCGCGATTGAAGATGCTGCCCCGGGAGAAACCGCGGCCATTGCCGGCCCAGGGGCTGTCCATCGCATACAGCAGCCACTCGTCCGCGCGCAGGTTGCCGTGGAACCACAGGGCGTGGTCGAGGCTGGCGATCTGCATGTCCTTGTGCCACACCGACTTGCCATGGGGCATCAGCGAAGTGGTCAACAGGCCGAAATCGGAGGCGTAGGCCAGCATGTACTTATGCAACGCCTGGGAGTCCGGCAGGGTGCCGTCGGCGCGGAACCAGGCGTACTTCACCGGGTCGCCGGGCTTGGGATTGAACGGGTCCTTCTCGGTGACCGGACGCACCTCGATGGGCTTGGCACACAACAGCTTGTCGCGGATGTGTTCCGGCAGCCGGTCGGCCACGGAGCGCGCCAGCTCGACTTCCGACGGCAGGTTTTCCGGGCCCACCACCTCGGGCATCTGGCCCTGATGCGCAAAGCCTTCCTCGTCGTACTGGAACGAGGCGCTGCAAGTGAAGATCGGATGGCCCTTCTGAATCGCAGTGACGCGCCGGGTGCTGAAGCTGCCGCCGTCACGCACGCGGTCTACCGAGTAGACCACCGGCATGCTGGCATCCCCCGGACGCAGGAAGTAGCCATGCAGGGAATGCACGTGGCGCGCTTCCTCGACCGTCTGGCTCGCCGCCGAAAGCGACTGGCCGAGTACCTGGCCGCCATAGAGCTGGCGGAAGCCCAGGTCCTGGCTACGACCGCGGAAGAGGTTTTCCTCGATCGCTTCCAGACTCAACAGATCGACCAGATCGTCCAACACATGGCTCATTCGAGATTCTCCAAAGCAAGGCCCAGGCGGCAAATGATACAGGGTTTGTCCAAATATTCGCGGGTTCAGCCGCGCAAGGTGGCCTGCCATTGGGCCCGGTCGATGCGGTACAGCACGTGGGGCCGCAGCGGGTGGCCGGGTTCGAGTTTCGGGTGCTCGAAGTCGCCGGCGGGGTCAGCCTGCATGCCGATGGCCTGCATGACCTTCTGCGAAGCGAGGTTCTCGCGGGTGGTGAACGACACCACTTCCTCCAGGCCGAGCTGGGCGAAGGCGCAGCGCAGGCAGGTCCAGGCCGCCTCGCTGGCGAAGCCCAGGCCCCAATGGCGACGGGCCAGGCGCCAGCTGATCTCCACAGCCGGGGTGAAAGCGGCGTCGAAGCCAACGTTGAGCAGGCCGGTCATGCCGATGAAGGCCCCGGTGTCCTTGCGCTCCAGCGCCCACAAGCCATAGCCGTACTCGGCGAAATGACCGCGGATCCTGCCGATCAGCGCGGCACTTTCCAGCCGGCTCAGGGGTGCGGGGAAATAGCGCATCACCTGCGGGTCGGCGCACAGCGCAGCGAATTCCTTGAGGTCGTCGTCCTGCCATTGGCGCAGCACCAGGCGCGCGCTTTCCAGCTCGAGAATCTGCGTCATCGATGGCTCCAGGGTCCATGGCCTCGCAGTCTACAGCGTAGGCAGGCAATGCTGGCTACGCCCGGCCCTCATCGGGCAAGATCACCCGGTACCCATCGCCGGACCCGCCATGCGCCTGCCTCTTGTTTACCACGATGACTACAGTCCGGAATTCCCCGCCGGGCACCGCTTCCCGATGGACAAGTTCCGCCTGCTGCACGACCACCTGATCGCCAGCGGCCTGACGACCGACGCGGAGCTGCATCGCCCGGACATCTGTCCCAACGACATCCTCGCCCTGGCCCATGATCGCGCCTATATCGAGCGCTACATGAACGGCGAACTGTCCCGCGAGGACCAGCGTCGCCTTGGCCTGCCCTGGAGCGAGGCGCTGGCCCGGCGCACCGTGCGCGCGGTGGGCGGTTCGCTGCTGGCCGCCGAACTGGCGCTGCAGCACGGCATCGCCTGCCACCTGGCCGGCGGCACCCACCATGCCCATTACGATCATCCGGCAGGCTTCTGCATCTTCAACGACCTGGCGGTGATCAGCCATTACCTGCTGGAAGCCGGAAGGGTGCACCGCGTGCTGATCTTCGATTGCGACGTGCACCAGGGCGACGGCACGGCGCGGATCCTCGAACACACCGCGGACGCGATCACCGTATCCCTGCACTGCGAACAGAACTTCCCGGTCCGCAAGGCCCGCAGCGACTGGGATATCCCACTGCACCGGGGCATGGGCGATAGCGAATACCTGAAGATCGTCGACGACGCCCTGAACTACCTGCTGCCGCTGTACCAGCCAGACCTGGTGCTGTACGACGCCGGGGTCGATGTGCACAAGGACGACGCCCTCGGCTATTTGCAACTGACCGATGCCGGCGTCGCCGCCCGTGATACTTGCGTACTGCGCCACTGCCTGGGCCGGGATATCCCGGTGGTCGGGGTGATCGGCGGCGGCTACAGCAAGGACCGCGAGGCCCTGGCCCGACGCCACGGCATCCTCCATCACAGCGCGCAACGGGTGCTGGATTACCCACAATGACTGTGGAACCGCTTGTGGATAACCTGCGGGAAAGCCGTGCAGCCCCCGTGAAACCGGGGCTGCACGGCGCTTGATCGTTTTTTGTACAGTGCCCTGCCCGCCTCGCCTCGGGTAGAATGCGCGGCCTACTTATCCCCAGCCTGCCGCCACCATGACCGATTCCCGCACCACCGCCCCTGCCCACGTCGCCATTATCGGCGGCGGCCCCGCCGGCCTGATGGCGGCCGAAGTCCTGGCCCTGGCCGGAGTCCGGATCGATCTGTACGACGCCATGCCTTCGGTGGGGCGCAAGTTCCTCCTGGCCGGGGTGGGCGGGATGAATATCACCCACTCCGAAGCCTACTCGGATTTCGTCTCCCGTTACGCCGAGCGCAGCGGCGAGATCGGCGCGTTGCTACAGGGCTTCGATGCCGATGCCTTGCGGGAGTGGATTCATGGGTTGGGGATAACGACCTTCGTCGGTACGTCGGGTCGGGTTTTTCCCACCGACATGAAGGCCGCACCGCTATTGCGTGCCTGGCTCAAGCGCCTGCGCGACGCCGGAGTAGTTATCCACACCAGGCACCGCTGGCTCGGATGGAACGACGAAGGCGCGCTGCGGATTGGTTATCCACAGGGTGAACTGGCGATCCGGCCCGACGCCACGATCCTCGCCCTCGGCGGTGGCAGCTGGGCACGCCTGGGCTCGGACGGCGCCTGGCTACCCTGGCTGACCGAACGGGGCGTGGACATCGCTCCATTGCAGGCAGCCAACAGCGGCTTCGAGGTCGCAGCCTGGAGCGATCTGCTCAAGCAGAAATTCGCCGGCGCACCGTTGAAGAACATCGCCTTGAGCCTGCCGGGGCAGGCACTGCGACTGGGCGAGTTCGTCCTGACCGAAGGCGGGGTGGAAGGCAGCCTGGTCTATGCCTGGTCGGCGCAGATTCGCGAAACCATCAACCGTGACGGCCAGGCCACGTTGTTGCTGGACCTGCTGCCGAACAAGGCTGTGGACAAGATTGCTGCCGCGTTGAGCAAGCCGCGTGGGTCGCGGTCGATGGCGAAACATCTTCACGGGCAACTGGGGCTCGACGGGGTGAAGGCCTCGCTGCTGCGCGAGCTGACCGGCCCGGAGGTATTCGCCGATCCGCAGAAGCTGGCGGCGGCGATCAAGGCCCTGCCCATCGTACTGGTGCGTGCGCGACCGCTGGATGAGGCGATCAGTACCGCTGGCGGGGTGCGCTTCGAGGCGATGGACGAAGGGTTGATGCTCAAGCAGGTGCCAGGGGTGTTCTGTGCCGGGGAGATGCTGGACTGGGAGGCGCCTACCGGGGGATATCTGCTGACGGCCTGTTTTGCCAGTGGCAAGAGGGCCGGGTTGGCGGTGCTGGAGTGGCTTGGCAGGGATTGATGGGTTGCCTTCACTGGCCCTATCGCTGGCAAGCCAGCGATTAGGCCATTACAGGCGACAGAAGACCTCAGGGCTTGCGCTTTTTCGGCCCGGTATTGAACGACGGTACCTTGCGCACCGCCTTGGCCGGCGCCACCGGTGCGTCACCGCTGTCCATCCAGCGTCCCAGGCTACCCTTGGCTCCGCCCGCCTTGGGCTTCTTCGGTTTTTTCGGCTTCTTCAGGATCTGCCCGCTGGCATCGGTCACCGGCACCCGGTGATCCGGCTCGAAGCCCGGCTCGTCATGGCGCGGCAGGGTCTTGCGGGTCAGGGTCTCGATCGCCGAGAGCAACTGCACTTCGTCGGCACATACCAGGGAAATCGCTTCACCGGTATTTCCCGCCCGGCCAGTACGACCGATACGGTGGACATAGTCCTCGGCCACGATCGGCAGGTCGAAGTTGACCACCAGCGGCAAATCATCGATATCCAGCCCCCGCGCCGCCACATCGGTGGCCACCAGGATCTGCACTTCCCGCGCCTTGAAGCTGTCCAGCGCACGCTGGCGGGTCGCCTGCGGACGGTCGCCGTGGATGCCGTCGGCATTGATGCCCATGCCAAGCAGACGCTCGACCAGCTGGTCCACGCCGTTGCGGGTCTTGGCGAACACCAGCACCTGGCTCCAGCGCTGCTTGCGCAGCAGATGGCAGAACAGTTCGGCCTTGCGCTTTTTATCCACAGTGACGATCCACTGCTTCACCGTGCTCGCCGTGACGTTGCGCGGGCTGACTTCGACGCTCAGCGGATTGGCGAGCATCTGCCCGGCCATCAGGCGGATCTCGTCGGAGAAGGTGGCGGAGAACAGCAGGGTCTGGCGCTTGACCGGCAAGGCGGCGTAGATCGAACGCAGTTCCTCGGCAAAACCGAGGTCGAGCATGCGGTCGGCTTCGTCCAGCACCAGGGCCTGGAGCTGGTTGAACTTCACCGCGTTCTGGCGGAACAGGTCGAGCAGGCGGCCCGGGGTCGCCACCAGCAGGTCGATACCCTTGCGCAGCTTCATCATCTGCGGGTTGATGCTGACCCCGCCGTACACCGCGTAGGTGCGCAGCGGCAGGTGCTCGGCGTATTCGCGGATGTTCGCGTGAACCTGCTCGGCCAGTTCGCGGGTCGGCACCAGCACCAGGGCGCGCACCGAGTTGGCGGCGACCTGGGCGCCTTCGAGGGTCAGGCGCTGCAGCAGCGGCAAGGCGAAACCGGCAGTCTTGCCGGTGCCGGTCTGGGCTGCGGCCATCAGGTCGCGGCCGGCCAATACGGCCGGGATCGCCTGGGCCTGGACCGGCGTCGGGGTGTTGTAGTTCAGGCCGTCGAGGGCGCGCAGCAGCGGTTCGATCAGGCCGAGTTTGGCGAATGTCATGGAAATACCGTCAGGGGCTTCGTGCAATGGCGCGAAGTCTACCCTGTTCGGCGCCGGATCACCGAGTCCCGGACATCTCGCCCTCGACCACCGGCACCTGCGGCGTCTTGCGCCACTGCGGAATACCGATCAGCACCACGGCGCCGATGATCACCGCCATGGCCAGGCATTCCTCGGCGCCGATCTCTTCACCGGCGAACAGGATCCCCAGCAATACCGCCACCGCCGGGTTGACGTAGGCATAGCTGGTGGCAGCCGCCGGGCGCACATGCTTGAGCAGGTACATGTAGGCGCTGAAGGCGATGATCGAACCGAACACCACCAGGTAGGCCAGCGCGCCCCAGCCAGCGGCGCTGGGCATATGGGTCAGGCGCTCGCCGCTGAAGAAACTGCCGGCCAGCAGGACAACACCGCCCACCAGCATTTCCGCCGCACTGGCCATCGGCCCCTGAGGCAGCGGCAGGCTCTTGCTCCACACCGAACCGAAGGCCCAGGACGCAGCGGCAAACAGGATCAGCGCCGCGCCCATCGGGCTGGCCTGGAGGTTGGAGCCCAGGTTGAGCAAGGCGATACCGACCAGCCCCAGGAAGATCCCGGCCCATTCCAGACGGGTATTGCGATGGCCCCAGAACAGGCCGAAAAGCAAGGTGAACAGCGGCACGGTGGCGACCGCCAGCGCGGCCACACCCGAGGCGACCCCGGCATGCTCGGCCACCGTCACGCCGCCGTTGCCGCAACTGAGCAGGAGGAAACCGATTGCCCCTGCGGCCTTCCATTGCTGCCAGGTCGGCGCCGGCACCCCGCGCCAGCGCAGGAAGCCGTACATCACTCCGCCGGCAATGATGAAGCGCAATCCCGCCATCAGCATCGGCGGCCAGGACTCCACACCGATGCGAATGGCCAGGTAGGTGGAGCCCCAGACCAGGTACAGGGCGAGGAAGGCACCGATCAACATCCAGGGAGAACGACGGGAGGCAGGCATGGAAAGCTCGTATTCGAGTAGTTGTGGCGCTATTTTAAAAAGCTTCACCGGCAAAATTAAGTTTCAAAAAACGCTTATCAGGCACCTGGACTTTCGAAAAAACGGATCTACCAGGCCTTTTCCTTCTTTTTCACAAGATGCCCATGGACAAATACGATCGCATGCTTCTCGCCGCGCTTCTCGACAACGGCCGCGCCTCCTTCGCCCAGCTCGCACGCACGGTCAACCTGTCTGCGCCGGCAGTCGCGGAACGTGTGGCGAAACTCGAGGCCAGCGGAGTAATCACCGGCTACCAGGCGAAAGTGGACATGAGCAAGATCGGCCTGCCGATCCAGTGCGTGATCGAACTGCGCCTGGCCAGCCACGGCAACCAGCAGGCCTATGAGGCGCTGACGCAGATTCCCCAGCTCACCGAATGCCACCGGGTGACCGGTGATCCGTGCGTGATCATGCAGGCAGCGGTGGGCTCGATGCCGGAGCTGGAAGAGTTGATCAACCGGGTGGCGCAGTTCGGCTTCAGCAAGACTTCGATTATCCTCTCCAGCGCCGTGGAGCGGCGGGTGCCCCTGGCGCAGTTGGAGAAGAAGGCCTAGCGGTATCTGACCAGGGTTTCGCGGATCTTCGCGGCGGGGACTTTCTGCAGGCGGCACAGGAAGGCGTGGGACAGCTCCTGGATACCGTGGGTCTGGCGCAGTTCACCGACCAGGTGTTGCAGCAGGTTCGCGGCCATCTCGGCGTCGGCCATGGCCCGGTGCGCGGTGCCGGTGTCAGGCAGGCCCGCCCAGCGGGTCAGGGTACCGAGCTTGTGGTTCGGTGCCGCCGGCAGCAGGCGCCGCGACAACAGCAAGGAACAGGCGAAGGATTGGCTGCGGTTGCGGCCGATGCGACTCAGTTCGTAGTCCCAGAATTTCTGGTCGAAGGCCGCATTGTGCGCCAGCAATGGGGTGTCACCGACGAACTCGGCCACTTCGTTCATCACCCGGTCCACCGGTGGCGCGCTGCGCAGCATGGCGGTGGTGATGCCGGTCAGCCCGGCGACGAAGGCCGGCACCGGCACGCCGGCGTTCATCAGGCTCTGGTAGCGTTCGACGATGCATCCGCGCTCGAGCATCACCACTGCCACCTCGGTGGCGCGGCAGCCGGCGCCAGGGGTGATGCCGGTGGTTTCAAAGTCGATGACAGCGATACGTTCCACGAAAAAACCTCAGTGTTTAAGCAGCAGCGCGCCTTCGATGGGCACATAGCGGGACGCGGCGCGGATCAGCGAATGGGCGGTCAGGCCGGGGACGCCATAGGCCACCGCCTCGACGCCATGGCGCTGGATCACCCGCTCCAGGAGCAGGTCGAAATCACCGTCACCGGAAGCCAGCACCACCCGGTCGACCCGGGGCGCGGCGTCCACCACATCGAGGGTGATGCCCACGTCCCAGTCGCCCTTGGCCGAGCCGTCGGCACGCTGGATGTAGGGCTTGAGCTTCACGGTGAAACCGAGGTTGCGCAGGATCTGCTGGAACTGCTGCTTGGCGTCGCCACGGTCGATGGCGTAGGCAATGGCCTCGACGATCTCGCCGTCACGGCTCACGTCCTTCCAGAAAGCGGCGTAGTTGAAATGGCAGCCATAGGCCTGGCGCACGGTGTAGTAGAGGTTCTGGACATCGACGAACAACGCGATTTTCTTCACTGAACCCCTCCTTCGAGACCGGGCCTTGGGTGGCAAAGGGAGGGAGTATGACATGCCGAGGGGCTTGCAGTGGATTCGAGGGCCTCATCGCTGGCAAGCCAGCTCCCACAGGTTCACCGCCGGCTTCAAACCCAGTGCAGTACCTGTGGATGCCACAAGCTCACCTCTGACCTCAAGAACAATGCTGTACCTGTGGGAGCTGGCTTGCCAGCGATGAGGCCCTCAAGCGCAATGAAGATCCTCAGACGTAATCGTCGTCCGAGAAGAACCCGCCACCATCGTCGCCATAGCTGCCGCTGTCATCCGCCACATAGCGCTGGCTGTCATCATTCCAGCCGCCGCCCTGGTCATTGACCTGGGCCGGCTCTTCCTTGATGACCTCGACGATCTCCTCCGGCTGCGAGTTGTGATGGAACAGGCTGCTGATACCTTGCGCCAGCATCACGCCACCGGCCACGCCGGCTGCAGTCTGCAAGGCGCCGCCAAGGAAACTGCTGGCGCCACTGCGCGCCGGTGCGGCTTGGGGCGCAGGCGGTGCGCCCCAGTTGGATTGCGGCGCCACACCCGGGCCATCGCGCCAGCCACCACCACTCGACGGCGCAGGCGCAGGAGCCGGTGCAGCCGCCGGGCGCGGGCTGGACGACCCGAACAGGCTCGACAGGAACCCGCCGCCGCCCTGTTGCTGCGGGGCCGGTGCGCTAGCGGCTGTCTTGGCCTGCGCCAGCTCGGCCTGGAGCTGGCGATTCTGCTCGTCCATGCGCTTGAGCGCCGCTTCCTGGACCAGGATCGCCTGGGCCATGTAGTAAGGCGCCGCCGCATGCTGCTGAACCAGACTGGCGATATGCGCCTGGGCCTGGGCATCGCGCGGGGCGCCTTCGGCCTCGGCCTGACGCAGCCTGGCGAACAGGCCTTCGATCAGGGTTTGCTCTTCGTGGTTCATGTGGCGACCTCTCTGTAATACGGGTTGCAGTGAAGATTGGGACAAGCATGGCGCTTTCAACCGCACCCGCCCATGAAACTTTGTTCAGGTTCGACCCCTGAGCTAAAGTGACGCCTGCTTTGGACTTCGAAATCGACCCATGAATCCGCTCACCGTTCTGCGCGACTCCCTGTACTTCTTCCGCCGCCACCTGGTCAGCATCGCCGCGCTGTGCCTGCCGCTGGTGATCCTCGAGGCGCTGTGCGTCCAGTTGCTCTACGGCCAACTGGGCAAGGATGCCTCGATGAGCTACGGCCTGCTGGTCGGGCTGCTGTTCTACCCGTTGTACAGCGCTGCGCTGATCCTCTACCTCGATGCCCGCAGCGACGGCCACGAGCCGCTCAAGCGCAACCTGCTGGCCCGCGCCCTGCAATTGTGGCCGTCGTTCGCCCTGCTGGTGGCGCTCAGCTCGCTGCTGATCATGTTCGGCATCTCGCTGTTCATCCTCCCGGGCATCTGGGTGATGACCAACCTGGTGTTCGCCGAATACCTGCTGGTGCTGCGCGGCATGGCCCCGGTCGCGGCCATGCGCGAGAGCTTCCAGATGGTCCGTGGCAACTTCTGGCGCATCCTGGTGTGCATGCTCGGCGTGATGGCGCCGCTGTACCTGTTCAACGGCATCACCCTGGGGCTGCTGCCCGAGGAAGTGAACCCGCTCCTGGAACTGCTGGTCAGTGTGATCAACAGCTTCCTGCAACTGTTCAGCACCGTGGTCCTGTTCCGCCTGTACATGCTGATCAGCGAGGCGCCAGCGGCACGTTCCTGAACCCGGCGACTATGCTCAACCGTCTACCCTGACCCGTGCGAGCCCGATGACCCGACTACTGCGCAACGTCTTGCTGTCCTTGCTGTCGATCACCGTCCTGCTCTGGCTGCTGGCCTTCCAGGCAAGCTGGCGGGCGGAGCCACTGGAAGACCTGCCGGTCGCCTGCGCCGGCCCCGGCCAGGCGCTGCTGCCGGGGCAACCGTTGAAAGTGATGACCTGGAACGTGCAGTACCTGGCGGGCAAGCGCTACGTGTTCTGGTACGACGAGGCCCGCGGCGACGATACCCGCCCCACCGGGGAAGACCTCGCCTTCAGCCTCGATGAAGTCGCCCGGGTCATCCGTGCCGAACAGCCGGATATCGTCCTGCTCCAGGAACTGGACAAGGGCGCCAAGGCCAGCGACTACCAGGACCAGCTTGCCCTCCTGCGCGAACGCCTCGCCGATCTGTATCCCTGTGCCGTGCAGGCCTACGACTGGAAGGCCGAATTCGTGCCGGACGTGCACATCGCCGGAAGTGTCGGGCGAACCTTGGCGACCCTGAGCCGTTATCCGATACAGCGCGCGCAGCGGGTGCAATTGCCGATGGCCCAGGACAATGTCCTTAGCCGCCTGCTCAAGCCGCAACCGGCGGTGCTGGTAAGTTACCTGCCGATGGGCGACGGGCAACTGGCGGTGCTCAACACCCGGCTGTCGAAGCACGAAGCCGGCAGCGATGTACAACTGCGCCAGGTTCAGGCGCTGGAGAAGCTGGTCGATCAGTTCGAACGCCAGGGCACGCCGTGGCTGTTGGGCGGGGATTTCAACCTGGTGCCACTGGGGCAGCATCGCCGGCTCAAGCCCGAGCAACAGCCGCTGTATTCCGCTGATAGCGAACTGCACCTGTTGTGGGACAAGTACCCGATGATTCCGGCGAATGCCGAGGCGACGGGGGCGGATCGGGAGAAGTGGCTGACGCATTTCCCCAATGACCCGCGGCTGGAAGGGCCGGACCGGACGCTGGATTACCTGTTCCATAGTCCGAAACTGCGGCGGTTGGAGGCTGGGGTGTTGCAGCAGGATACCCTGGAGATCTCTGATCATCTGCCGGTGAGTGCCCGGCTTTTATTGCCTGTTCCTCCTCAATCCTGATTTTCGAGCCCTATCGCTGGCAAGCCAGCTCCCACAGGTTCTGTGGGAGCTGGCTTGCCAGCGATGAGGCCCGAAAGAACAACCTCGATTTCAGATCAGTACTGCTGCCCCGGCACCCAACTGGTTCCGGCCAGCGGTACCCGGGCCATCGCCGCCGCTTCCACGGTCAGCGCCACCAGGTCTTCAGGATCGAGGTTGTGCAGGTGCGACTTGCCACAGGCCCGGGCCATGGTCTGCGCTTCCAGCACCAGCACCCGCAGGTAGTTGGCCAGGCGCCGCCCCGCCTCCACCGGATCGAGACGCTTGGACAGTTCCGGATCCTGGGTAGTGATCCCCGCCGGGTCACGTCCGTTCTGCCAGTCGTCGTAGTAACCCGCCGCCGAACCGATCTTCTTCAATTCCTCGTCCAGGCGCGGATGGTTATCGCCCAGCGCCACCAGTGCCGCGGTACCGATGGCCACCGCATCGGCGCCCAGGGCCATGGCCTTGGCCACGTCCGCGCCATTGCGGATACCGCCGGAAACGATCAGTTGGACCTTGCGGTGCATGCCCATTTCCTGCAGCGCCTGCACCGCTTGCGGAATGGCCGGCAGGATCGGAATGCCGACATGCTCGATGAACACTTCCTGGGTCGCCGCGGTACCACCTTGCATGCCATCGAGCACGATCACATCGGCCCCGGCCTTCACCGCCAGCTTGACGTCGTAGTACGGGCGGCTGGCGCCGATCTTGACGTAGATCGGCTTTTCCCAATCGGTGATTTCGCGCAGTTCGGCGATCTTGATCGCCAGGTCGTCCGGGCCGGTCCAGTCCGGGTGACGGCAGGCGCTGCGCTGGTCCACGCCGATCGGCAGGGTGCGCATGCCGGCCACGCGCTCGGTGACCTTCATGCCCAGCAGCATGCCGCCGCCGCCCGGCTTGGCGCCCTGGCCGAGGACGATCTCGATGGCATCGGCCTTGCGCAGGTCATCCGGATTCATGCCGTAGCGCGACGGCAGGTACTGGTACACCAGATGCTGCGACTGGCCACGCTCCTCCGGGGTCATGCCGCCGTCGCCGGTGGTGGTGCTGGTACCGGCGATGCTGGCGCCACGACCCAGGGCTTCCTTGGCGTTGGCCGACAGCGCGCCGAAGCTCATGCCGGCGATGGTCACCGGAATCTTCAGGTGGATCGGCTTCTTCGCGAAGCGGGTGCCGAGCACTACGTCGGTACCGCACTTCTCGCGATAGCCTTCCAGCGGGTAACGGGACACCGAGGCGCCGAGCAGCAGCAGGTCGTCGAAGTGCGGCAGCTTGCGCTTGGTGCCGCCACCGCGGATGTCATAGATGCCGGTTTCGGCGGCGCGCTGGATTTCCTGGATGGTCAGGCGATCGAAGGTGGCCGATTCGCGCAGCACGGGAGTGTTCTTTTCGCTCATGTGAATGTCCTCGCCGCGGATCAGTACGCGGATGCGTTATCGACTTTGAAGTTGTACAGCTGGCGGGCCGAGCCGTAGCGCTTGAAGCTGGCCGGGTCTTCGGGGAAGCCGGCGCGGTTGAGCAGTTCGGCCAGTTCGGCCAGGTGCTCGGCGCGCATTTCCTTCTCGATGCAGTCCGAGCCCAGCGACTTGACCTCGCCCTTGACGTAGATGCGGGTCTCGTACAGCGAGTCGCCCAGGGCGTCGCCGGCATCGCCGCACACCACAAGGCGCCCGGCCTGGGCCATGAAGCAGCTCATATGGCCGATGCTGCCACCGACCACGATGTCCACGCCTTTCATGGAAATCCCGCAGCGGGCGCCGGCATCGCCTTCGATCACCAGCAGCCCGCCATGGGCGGTGGCGCCGGCAGCCTGGGACGCGCTGCCCTTGACCCGCACCGAGCCGGACATCATGTTTTCCGCGACGCCCACGCCAACGTTGCCGTGCACGGTGATACTGGCCTTCTGGTTCATCCCGGCGCAGTAGTAACCGGCATGCCCCTGGATATCGATGCTGACGGCCTGGTTCAGGCCGACCGCCAGGTTGTGCTTGCCGTCCGGGTGGGTCACAACCCACTCGCGGTCCTGCACCTCGCCGTGCAAGGTCTGGTTCAGTTCACGCACCGAGGCGCTGGACAGGTCGATGGTTTTCATATGGATGCTCCTCAGGCACGTTCCCAGATGTACATGGTGGCGGGTTCGGGTTCCCACACTTTGGCTTTGTCGATGCCCGGCAGGCTGGCCAGGGCCTGGTACTCGGAGGCCATGGCGACGTAGTCGTCGGTTTCGGCGAGGATCGCCGGCTTGCAGGCGATCGGGTCGCGGATCACGGCAAAGCCGTTGCGGGTGCCGATGGCGAAGGTGAAGAAGCCGTCGAGGTCTTCGAGGGACTTGTCCAGCGCTTCCTTGAGGCTGTCGCCCTGGCGCAGGCGCCAGGTCAGGTAGCCGGCGGCGACCTCGGTATCGTTGTCGGTTTCGAAGGTGATGCCTTCGCGCTTGAGTTCCTGGCGCAGGCGGAAGTGGTTGGAGAGCGAGCCGTTGTGCACCAGGCACAGGTCGGCGCCGGTGGAGAACGGGTGGCTGCCTTCCATGGTCACCGCGCTTTCGGTGGCCATGCGGGTGTGACCGATAATGTGGCTGCCCTTCATGCCCGCCAGGCCGAAGCGCTCGGAGATTTCCCGCGGCAGGCCCATGCCCTTGAGGATCTCGATGCTCTGGCCGGCGCTCATGATGCGTACGTCGGGGGCCAGTTCGGCGAGCGCGGCGCGTACCGGCTCCTCGGCGCTGTGGGCCTTGAGCACGGCGGCACTGGCATTCTGGAACCAGTCCAGCGAGCAGCCGAGACGGCCTTCCAGTTCGCCCATCAGGGCCTTCCAGTCGAAGCTGGTATCAGCGGCCTGCAGGGTCAGCTTGACCCAGCCATCGGCCACTTCATCACCGTAGATGGCAAAGCCGGCGCTGTCCGGACCGCGATCGGTCATGGCTTCGAGCATCGGTTCGAACAGTTTGCCGAGCTGGCCTTCGAGCTCGGGCTTCTTCAGGTACAGACCTACGATTCCGCACATGGCGTTGTCTCCTTGGGGCAGATGAATCGGGAATTCGGTAATCAGAAAAATTCGGTGTAGCGCTGGATCTCCCAGTCGGAGACGTGACGGCTGTATTCCACCCATTCCATGCGCTTCTGGCGGATGAACTCGTCGACGATCTCGGCGCCCAGCACCTCGCGGAACAGCGGGTTGGCGGCCAGGGCGTCGGTGGCTTCCTTGAGCGATTGCGGCAGGGTCTTGATGCCGCGGGCAGCGATTTCCTCGAGGCTGAGGGAGTAGAGGTTCTCGTTGCAGACGAAGTCCGGCTCAAGCTGGCGCTCGATGCCGTCGAGGCCGGCGGCGATGATCGCGGCGGTCACCAGGTACGGGTTGCAGCCGGCATCGGGCAGGCGGAATTCGAGGCGGCCATAAGGCACGCGGACCATGGCCGAGCGGTTGTTGGCGCCGAAGGCGACGAAGGCCGGGGCCCAGGTCGAGCCGGACAGCGAGCGGCCGACGACCAGGCGCTTGTAGGAGTTCACGGTCGGCGCGGCGAAGGCACACAGGGCCGGGCCGTGGGCCAGCAGGCCGGCGGCGAAGTGGTAGGCCAGCTTCGACAGGCCCATGCCGCTCGGGTCGCTGGCGTCATGGAACAGGTTCTTGTTGCTGGCGCTGGCGATCGACAGGTGGAAGTGCATGCCGTTGCCGGCGCGCTTGGGGTCGGGCTTGGGCATGAACGAGCAGATCATGCCCATGTCGTTGGCGATCTCGCCGGCGGCCATGCGGAAGAAGGTGAAGCGGTCCGCCGATTCCATGGCGTCGCTGTAGGTGTAGTTGATCTCGAACTGGCCGTTGGCGTCCTCGTGGTCGATCTGGTAGATGTCGAAGCCCACCGGTTGCAGGGCTTCGGTCAGGCGTTCGAGGAATTCGCGGGAACGGGACAGGCCCTTGTAGTCGTAGCAGGGCTTGTCGAGGTTATCGGAGGCGTCCACCAGTTGCAGCTTGCCGCCGGCATCGCGGCGGAACAGGCTGAATTCGGGTTCCAGGCCGGTGTTCAGGGTCCAGCCCTTGGCTTTCAGGCGCTCGACCTGCTGTTGCAGGACATAGCGGGTGTCATACGGCCAGGGCTCGCCGTTGACATGGCCGATGCAGACGATGCGCCCGTAGCCTGGCTGCCAGGGCACCGGAATCAGGGTGGAGAGATCGCCACGGGCCATGAAGTCCGGGCCGTGGGGTTCCATGCCCATGCCGCAGATGGCGAAACCGGCAAAGCCGGCGCCATCCTCGGCGACCGCCTTGAGGCCGGTGACCGGGACGGACTTTGTCTTCGCGGCGCCATGGATATCGACGAACTGGGCCAGCACGTACTTGATGCCGTGCTGTTCGATGATGCGCTGCGTTTCAACTGGCAACATGGGTCTTCACTCCTGAAAAGGGCAAGGCGGTCGAATAAGGCAGGAGAACAAGGTTCGGGTGAGGCTGATTCCAACAAGGAAATTTAGTTTCCTGACAGGAATGCAAGGCGCTTGCCAGTTTTCAAGACACAGGAAGAAATGGCCCCGGCGTTGCACCGGCCTGCTGTTTATATGGGAAACTCTCTTTCATCCGAGGAAAGTCCCGACCATCACTCACGCCAGGTCGGGATTTTTTGCACTTTCTCAGTGCGAAATTAATTTTCCTGAACCGAAAACAAGCAGGATCGACCGACCGTGACCACCGAGAACCCACCCCGCCTTCGCCTGGAGCAGTACCTGGGCATGCAGATACGTCGCGAGCGCCAGGCGCAGGAACTGAAGCTGGCGGATGTCGCGCGCATCGCCGGAATCAGCCAGGGCATGCTGAGCAAGATCGAGAACGCCCAGGTGTCCACCAGCCTGGATATCCTCAGCCGCCTGTGCGACGTGCTGGGCATGCCCATGTCCAAGCTGTTCAGCCAGTACGACCAGCCCGATGGCAGCGCAATCCTGGTCAAGAGCGGCGAGGGCCTGGAAGTGGTAAGGCGCGGGACCGAGAAAGGCCATACCTATCACCTGCTCAACCACACCCGCGGGCCGAAAAAGAACTTCGAGGCGTACATGGTGACCATGGACGATGCGAGTGAGGAGTTCCCCACCTTCGCCCACCCGGGCACCGAGTTCCTGCATCTGCTGGAGGGCGAACTGGTGTACCGGCATGGCAACCAGCTGTACCCCATGCAGGCCGGCGACAGCCTGACCTTCGACGGCGATGTGCCCCATGGGCCGGAGAAACTGGTGCAGGTGCCGATCAGGTTGTTGTCGATCATGAACTATGGGAATGACTGAAGTTCTCTAGTGCTCTTCAGGGCCTCATCGCTGGCAACCCAGCTCCCACAGGCTGCTCGGATCCCTGTGGGAGCTGGCTTGCCAGCGATAGGGCCCTGAGCCCCACCACAAACATCCCCTGCCCTTCAGTTTCCTGCCAAGATAAAAATTTTCCCCACAGGCTAGACCTGCACCTTCCTTTCGCCTATAAAAGCGCAAAAGGAATATTTTATTCCCACGAATAAATAATTTTCACCGATCAAATACCGCTTCACCGCTGAAATTTCCGCCTTGCGACCGCTGCCGCCACTTCATCCGAGGACCCGAAATGCATCACGCCACCAGCCACTACATCCTCAAGATCAGCTGTCCGGCCACCTCCGGCATCGTCGCGGCGGTCACCACCTACCTGGCGGAAAAAGGCTGCTACATCAGCGAGATGTCGCAGTTCGACGACGACACCAGCGGGCGCTTCTTCATGCGCGCGGTGTTCCGTTTCAACGACAACTACGAAGGCGACATCGACGAGGTCGAGCAAGGCTTCGATGCCGTGGCCAGGCGCCTGGACATGGAGTGGAGCCTGCACGGCAGCAACCAGCCGATGCGCGTGCTGCTGATGGTGAGCAAATACGATCATTGCCTGGCCGACCTGCTCTACCGCCACCACAAGGGCGAGATGGACATGCAGATCACCGCCATCGTCTCCAACCACCTCGACCTGCGCCCCATGGCCGAGCGCGAAGGCATCCGCTTCATCTACCTGCCGGTGACCAAGGACACCAAGTCCCGCCAGGAATCGGCCCTGCTGCAGATCATCGAGGAAACCGGGACCGAACTGGTGGTACTGGCCCGCTACATGCAGATCCTCTCCGATGACCTCTGCAAACAGCTTGCCGGCCGCGCCATCAACATCCACCACTCGTTCCTGCCCGGCTTCAAGGGCGCCAAGCCGTACCACCAGGCCTATGCCCGCGGCGTCAAGCTGATCGGCGCCACCGCCCACTACGTCACCTCCGATCTCGACGAAGGGCCGATCATCGAACAGGAAGTGCAACGCGTGGACCACGCCTACCTCGCCGACGACCTGGTGAGTGTCGGCCGCGATACCGAAACAGTGGCCCTGTCCAAGGCGGTGAAATACCACCTCGAGCACCGGGTCTTCCTCAATGGCGACCGTACGGTGATCTTCCGGTGAATACTCCAGCCCCCATCAAGCTGATCGACGGCAAGGCCGCCGCTGCCCGCGTGATCGCGGAAGTGAAGACGCAGGTCGCGGCCATGAAGAACCAGGGCATCGCCCCCGCACTGACGGTGATCCTCGTCGGCCAGGACCCGGCCAGCCAGGTCTACGTGCGCAACAAGGTGCTGCGCGCCGAGGAATGCGGCATTCGCTCCGAGGAGCACCGGCTGCCGGCCGACACCAGCGAGGCCACCCTGCTCGCCCTGATCGGCGAGCTGAATGCCGACGCCAGCGTCCATGGCATCCTTGTGCAACTGCCGCTGCCGGCCCATATCGATGAAACCCGGGTGCTCCAGGCCATCGACCCGCTCAAGGACGTCGATGGTTTCCACGCCGAGAACGTCGGTGGCCTCAGCCAGGGCCGCGACGTGCTCACCCCCTGCACACCTGCCGGCTGCATGCGCCTGCTGGAGGACAGCATGGGCGACCTCAGCGGCAAGCACGCCGTGGTCATCGGCCGCTCCAACATCGTCGGCAAGCCCATGGCCGCCCTGCTGCTCAAGGCCCATTGCACGGTGACCGTGGTTCATTCGCGCAGCGCTAATCTGAAGGAGCTGTGCCGCCAGGCGGATATCGTCGTCGCCGCCGTCGGCCGCCCGCGCCTGGTCGACGCCGACTGGCTCAAGCCCGGCGCGGTGGTGATCGATGTCGGCATCAACCGCATCACCGAGGGCGAGCGCTCGCGCTTGGTCGGCGACGTAGACTTCGACAGCGCCCTGCCCAAGGTCGCGGCCATCACCCCGGTACCCGGCGGCGTCGGCCCGATGACCATTGCCTTCCTGATGAAAAACACCCTGACCGCCGCGCGCCTGCAGCAGGAGGCACCATGCCCTTCAATCTCCTGAAATACGGCCTGAGTTCCGAGTACCCGGCGGAGGTCGACCTGCCGCCGCCAACCGAGCTGAAGTCTTCCTACGACGTGGTGATCATCGGCGGCGGCGGCCATGGCCTGGCCATCGCCTATTACCTGGCGAAGTACCACGGCATCACCAATGTCGCGGTGCTGGAGAAGTCCTACCTGGGTGGCGGCAACACAGCGCGCAACACGGCGGTGATCCGCTCCAATTACCTGACCAGCGAAGGCGTGCGCTTCTATATCGAGTCGGTGCGGCTGTTCCAGGAGCTGTCCAACGAGTTCGACTTCAACATCATGTATTCCGAGCGCGGCCAACTGACTCTCGCCCACACCGACGCCACGGTGCGCGCCTTCCGCCAGCGTGCGGAAGTGAACAAGCACTTCGGCGGGCGTACCGAGATGATCGACCGCCAGCAGATCCGCGAACTGGTTCCCACCCTGAACCTCGACCCGGGCCATATCCCGGTGCTCGCCGGCCTCTGGCATATCGACGGCGCCACCGCCCGCCACGACGCCGTGGCCTGGGGCTACGCCAAGCAGGCCGCCAAGCGCGGCGTGGAAATCCACCAGCTCACCGAAGTCCAGGACCTGGTCATCGAGAACGGTCGCATCACCGCCGTGAAGACCAACCGCGGCACGGTGAAATGCGGCTGCGCGGTGCAGGCCATTGCCGGCGCCAGCTCGCTGATGCTGAAGAAAGCCGGGATCCGCGCGCCGATCCACACCTACCCGTTGCAGGCCATGGTCACCCAGCCGTTCAAACCGTTCCTCGATCCGTTGGTGAGTTCCTCGGCCCTGCACTGCTACGTGCAGCAGACCAGCCGTGGCGAGATCGTCTTCGGCGGTGGCTCCGACCCGTACCCGCTGTACAACACCCGCTCGACCCTGGACCTCAAGGAAAGCCTGCTGGCCCATGCCATCGAGATGTTCCCGTTCATGGCCAACGCCAGGCTGATGCGGCAGTGGGCCGGGATCACCGACATGACCCCGGACTACAGCCCGATCATGGGCCTGTCGCCGGTGAAGAATTACTACCTCGACGCCGGCTGGGGCACCTGGGGCTTCAAGTCCACGCCGATCTGCGGCAAGACCATGGCCGAGCTGGTCGCCAGCGGCGGCCGCGTGCCGGAGCTGATCAAGCCGTTCGCCCTGGAGCGCTTCAGCACCTTCCAGCAAGTCAACGAAATGGGCGCCACCGCGGCCAGCCACTAAGGGGAATCCCATGAAGATCATGAATTGCCCGCTCAACGGGCCAAGAAACATCAGCGAGTTCACCTACGGCGGCGAATTCAAGGTGATGCCCGACCCGGCCACGTGCAGCGACGCCGAGTGGGCCGACTACGTGTTCAACAGCGACAACGAGGCCGGGGTGGTGCGCGAGTGGTGGATGCACAACGCCTCCAGCTACTGGTTCCTCGCCGAGCGCCACACGGTCACCGACCAGATCATTCGCACCTTCGACGCGAAGGAAGTGTTCAACCAGCGGGTCGAGTTCAAGGCCCATGAGGAGGGCGTCGCATGAGCCGCCTGGCCGCCCCGATGGGCCTGCTGATCGACCGCGATCAGCCCCTGCGTTTCAGTTTCGATGGCACCGACTACCAGGGTTTCGCCGGCGACAGCATCGCCAGTGCCCTGCTTGCCAATGGCCGCTGGTTGCTGTCGCGTTCGTTCAAGTACCACCGCCCGCGCGGCCCGCTGACCATGGCCGGGCAGGATGCCAACACCCTGGTGCAACTGCCGGACGAACCCAACGTGCTGGCCGATGCCCAAGGCCTGGCGGCCGGGATGACCGTCACCGGACAGAACTTCAACGGCTCGCTGGACAGCGACCGCGACGCGTACCTCGGCAAGTTCTCGCGCTTCATGCCGGTGGGCTTCTACTACCGTTCGTTCTTCAAGCCCAAGGGCATGTGGAAGATCTGGGAACCGCTGATTCGCAAGAAGGCGGGGCTCGGCGTGCTGGACTTGAACTTCAAGCCGCAGTACTACGACAAGGCTTATCTCTTCGTTGACGTGGCCGTGGTCGGCGCGGGCCCGGCGGGCCTCAGCGCTTCACTCACCGCGGCCAACGCCGGCGCCCGGGTGCTGCTGATCGAACAGCAGCCGGTGCTCGGCGGCTCGCTGACCTACGCCCGCTTCGACGCCGAAGGCCGGCGCGCCGACGCCCTGCGCCACGAACTGCTCGCCGCCGTGCAAGGCCACGCCAATATCCAGGTACTGACCCAGGCCACCTGCAATGCCTGGTTCACCGACAACTACCTGCCGGTGATCCAGGGCAAGCGCATGTACAAGGTACGGGCGAAGCAATGCATCGTCGCCGCAGGCTCCTTCGACCAGCCGGTGGTGTTCCGCAACAACGACCTGCCGGGTGTGATGCTCGCCAGTGCGGCGCAGCGCCTGATGAAGCTGTATGCGGTCAAGCCGGGCAAATGCGCCGTGGTGCTGACCGGCAACGATGACGGTTACCTCGCCGCGCTCGATCTGGCCGACCAGGGTGTGCAGGTGGCAGCGCTGGTGGACATGCGGGTGCAGCCAGCCGATGCGGCATTGAAAGTGGCACTGGAGAAACGCGGGATTGCGCTGCACCTGGGCAGCACGGTGTACGAGGCGCTGCACGACAAAGGCATGCGCCACGTCAGTGGCGTGGAGATTCGCCGCATCACGGCCCAAGGCCAGGTGGCCGGGCAGGGCCTGACGCTCGCCTGCGACCTGCTGTGCATGTCGGCAGGCTACATGCCGGTGTACCAGTTGTTGTGCCAGGCCGGCGGCAAGCTGGCCTACGATGAGCATCGCGCCGAGTTCGCCATCACCGGCCTGCCGGATGGCCTCAGCGTCGCCGGCTCGGTGAACGGCCGGCATCAACTGGACAACGTGCTGCTCGATGGCAGCCGGGTCGCGGCTGCCGCCGTGCAGGCACTGGGTCTGGAGCCTGGCGTGGGCAGCGCAGACTTCACCGGCGAGGCCCGGGTCAACTTCGAATGGCCGATCTTCGCTCACCCCAAAGGCAAGGATTTCGTCGACTTCGACGAGGACCTGCAAGTGCGCGATATCGTCAACGCCACGCGCCATGGTTATCGCGACGTGCAGTTGGTCAAGCGCTTCTCCACGGTGGGCATGGGCCCCTCGCAAGGCCGTCACTCGGCGCTGCCGACGGCACGCCTGGTGGCCCAGGCGACCCAGCGCAGCATCAGCGAGACCGGCGTGACCACGGCGCGTCCGCCGTTCGAAGCGGAGAAGCTGGCCCATGTGGCCGGTCGCGCCTTCGATCCGTATCGCCATACGGCCATGCACAGCCGCCATGTGGCCGCAGGTGCCAAGCTGATGCCTGCCGGTATCTGGCAGCGTCCCGCCTACTACGGCAAGGCGGATGAGCGCGAGCGCTGCATGCAGGAAGAAGTCCGGCATGTACGGGAAAAGGTCGGCCTGATCGACGTCTCGACCCTGGGCGGCCTGGACGTGCGCGGCCCGGATGCCGCCGAACTGCTGGAGCGTATGTACACCATGCCGTTCAACAAGCAACCGGTCGGCCGGACCCGCTACGGGCTGATGACCAACGAGCATGGCGTGGTGATCGACGATGGTGTGGTTGCACGCCTGTCCGAGCGGCATTTCTACGTGACCGCCACCACCAGCGGCGTCGACCGCATCTTCCAGCAGATGCTCAAGTGGAATGCGCAATGGCGCCTGGACGTGGATATCGCCAACGTCACCGCGGCGCTGGCAGCGGTGAACGTGGCCGGGCCGTTGTCGCGCAAGGTGATGGAAAAGATCTGCAGCGATGTAGACCTCTCGGCCGAAGGCTTCCCTTACCTCGGCGTGCGTACCGGCAGCGTTTCGGGAATTCCGGCACGCTTGATGCGGGTCGGCTTCGTCGGTGAACTGGGCTACGAAATCCACGTGCCGGCCCGACATGGCGGCAAGCTCTGGGATGTGCTGATGGAGGCCGGCGCCGAGTTCGGGATCCGTCCGTTCGGCGTGGAAAGCCAGCGCTTGCTGCGCCTGGAGAAGGGACACGTGATCATCAGCCAGGACACCGACGGCATGACCCATCCCGGCGAAATCGACATGCAGTGGGCGATCGGGCGCAAGAAGCCGTTCTTCGTCGGCAAGCGCTCCATCGAGATCCTCGAGCGCCAGCCGCTCAAGCGCAAGCTGGTGGGCTTCACCTTGCCCAAGGGCAGCTCGCAACCGCTCGAGGGGCACCTGGTACTCAAGGGCGCGGATATCAGCGGCAACGTCACCTCCTGCGAATACTCCAGCACGCTGGGGCAAATCATCGGGCTGGCCTATGCCGGGGCCGACCAGGCCGAGCCGGGGATGCGCATTCCGATCCGTGTGGAAGGTGGCGAAATCGTCCAGGCCACCGTGGTGAAACTGCCGTTCTTCGATCCCGACAACCAGCGCCAGGAGCTCTGAGCCATGACCAGTCTCAATCCTATCGAGCGCTGTGCGCTCATCGACCTGACCGACCTGCCACGGGTGGGTTTCCGTGGCCTGGATGCCGCGCAATGGCTGACGGCAAGCGGCTACTCCTTGCCGGAGGCGCCCAACCGGGCGGTGCTGTGCGGGGATGGAACCCTGGTGGCGCGGCTGTCGCAGACCGAATATTTCCTGCTGGGCAGCCTGTCGGACCGGGGGCAACGGCTTGCCTCGGAAGAAGCGGGCTGGGTGTTGGGCGAGGAGCGCAACTACCTGCTGCCACGGCAGGACAGCCATGCCTGGTTGCAGTTGTCCGGAAAGCATGTGGCCGAGGTGATGGCGAAGATCTGCGGCGTGGACCTGCGGGCCGAGGCGTTCCCGGTGGGGAGCGTGGCGCAGACCTCGGTGGCACGCTTGAATGTCATCGTGATCAACGCCGGGAGCGCGGAATTGGCGAAGTTCCATCTGCTCTGTGACCGGGCTTCGCTGGAGTATTTCCAGGCTGCGGTGCTGGATGCCATGGGGGAGTTTGGTGGGGTGCCGGTGGCCCTGGATAACTTGCTCGGCTGATTTGTCGTTGCTGATGGCCCTATCGCTGGCAAGCCAGCTCCCACAAGGTCCGCGTCGAGCACAGATTATGTGGCTGACTCCAAACCCTGTGGGAGCTGGCTTGCCAGCGATGAGGCCCGCCCAGTCACCACAGGACTTCAACCATGACCGCCATCGAACCCCTGGACTACCGAGTTCCCGCCCTGCAGCGTGGCCTGACCATCCTCGGCATGTTCAACGCCCGCCAGCGCAGCCTGAGCATGCAGGACATGGCCGAACGCCTTGCAATCAGCCCTTCCGCCGTCTACCGCATCGTGCAGACGCTGGTGGACATGGGCTACCTGCGCAAGGCCGGGCGCAGCGATTTCGAGCTGGGCAGCCGGGTCATCTCCGACGGCTTCGCCTACCTCGCCAGCCGCGACATCGTCGAGGTGGCAATGCCCTATCTCAATGACCTGCGCGACCGCACCTCGCTGTCGTGTCACCTGAGCATTCGCGAACAGACCGACAGCCTCTACGTTTATCGCGCCTTTGCGCCGCAGCGGCTGACCGTCAATATCCCCATCGGCACGCGCCTGCCCTGTCACGGCACGGCGTTGGGCCGGGTATTGCTGACCGGGCTGACCGAAGGCGCGCTGAGCCAGCTGTACCAGCATGTGCGACTGGATGATTACCCGCCCCCGGCACCACGCACCCTGCCGGAGTTGCAGCAACTGATTGCCGAGGACCGCTCCCGGGATGGGTGCTGCATCGGTCGGATTACTCGACGGCCATCGCTGCCGGGGTTCGCGATCATAGCGGCGCGATCACCGCGGCGATCAACCTGTCGGGGCCGGATGCGGTGATGGACACGACGACGGCGCAGGAGGCTTTTCTGCAGGCGCTGCTGGCGGCGAGCCGGGAGATTTCGGCGGCCTTGGGTTATCGGGACTGAGGAGGGGGTCTGATATCCGCCGCAAAACCCTGTGGGAGCTGCGGTTCGGCGCTCCGACTTGCCAGCGATGAGATCCGAAAGAGCACCGTCACTCCTATTGGCATACCAGCAACCACTCTTTGCGCCACTGCAATGTTCTTTCCCTCCTCACCCCGCTAGCCTAGGCCGCAAACACGGATCCACCGGCAGGTATCGCCACCTCACCCATTCGCGATTCGCGCGTGCAGCCCTATAAAAATACAAGGGACACTCATGACCAAGCAGCATCACACCTCCACGGCCGGTGGCGACGATCAACTTCGCCGCGTGCTCGGCCTTCCGGCGCTGGTTTTCTTCGGGCTCGTCTACATGGTCCCGCTGACCATCTTCACCACCTACGGCATAGTTACCGAGACCACCGGCGGCCGCACCGCCGCAGCCTACCTGGTGACACTTGCGGCGATGCTGTTCACCGCGGCGTCCTACGGGATCATGGTCAAGCGCTACCCGGTGGCCGGCTCGGCCTATTCCTATACCAACATCGCCTTCGGCGCGAATGTCGGCTTCCTCGCCGGCTGGTCGCTGCTGCTGGACTACCTGTTCATCCCGATGATCAATTACCTGTTGATCGGGCTGTTCCTGAACATCGCCTTCCCCGCCGTGCCGGCCTGGGTGTTCGTGCTGGTTTCGATCGGCCTGGTGACGGTGCTCAACGTGATCGGCATCCGCTCGGTCGCCAAGGCCAGCAACCTGATCGTCGGGGCCCAGGTGATCTTCATCGCGGTGTTCATCGCGCTGTCGTGCAAGTCGTTGGGCGGTGCTGCGGTGGACTGGCTGGCGCCGCTCGCCGGCGATGGCAGCCAGCCGGGCTTCGATCCGTTGATGGCCGGCGCTGCCGTCCTGTGCCTGTCGTTCCTGGGGTTCGACGCGGTGTCCACCCTGGCCGAGGAAACCCGCGACGCTCGCCGTGATGTGCCACGGGCGATCATGCTAACCACCCTGGTCGCCGGCGCCCTGTTCACCCTGCTCGCCTACCTCAGCCAACTGGCGATCCCCGGTAGCCACTTCACCAATACCGACACCGCGGCCAGCGAGGTAATGCTGCAGATCGGCGGCCAGTTCCTCGCCAACTTCTTCACCGCCGCCTTCGTCGCCGGCAGCCTCGGCTCGGCGCTGGCCTCGCAGGCAGCGGTATCGCGGATCATCTACAGCATGGGCCGCGACAGGCTGCTGCCCGAACGCCTGTTCGGCACCCTGTCGCCGCGCTTCGGTACCCCGGTCAACGCCACGCTGCTGGTGTCGGTGGTCTCGCTGGTAGCGCTGGTAATCAGCCTGGAAACCCTGGCCTCGCTGATCAGCTTCGGCGCCCTGGTGGCGTTCTCGGCGGTGAACATGGCGGTGCTGCGCACCCATCTGCTGGCCAAGGGGCAAGCGAAGAACCTGCTGCTCCATGGCCTGGTGCCGCTGGTCGGCCTGGCCCTGACGCTGTGGCTGTGGACCAGCCTGTCGAGCCTGACCCTGACCATCGGCCTGGCCTGGTTCGGCCTTGGCATCGCCTACCTGCTGGTCCTGACCGGTGGCTTGCGCCGCACGGTGAAGGTTGCCGATTTTTCAGAAGCTGGCTGACCCTCAGGTCCCGCGCGGCTTGGCCCGCGCGGTGGCCTCGGCCACCAAAGGATCATCCGGCCAGTAATGCTTCGGATAGCGTCCCTTGAGGTCCTTCTTTACCTCGGCGTAGGTACTGCGCCAGAAGTTCGCCAGGTCCTGGGTCACCTGCACCGGCCGCCGTGCCGGGGACAGCAGGTGCAACAGGACTTTCTGCCGGCCCTGGGCGATGCGCGGGGTGTCCGCCAGCCCGAACAGTTCCTGCATGCGCACCGCCAGCACCGGCGGGTGCTCGCTGTAATCGACGCGAATATTCGAACCCGACGGCACGCCGATATGCACCGGCGCCCAGTCGTCCAGGCGCTGCGGCAGCGGCCAGGGCAGTTGGTTGCGCAGGATGGAGGAAAGGTCGAGGTTGGCGAAGTGGCTGAGGCGGGTGACCTTGCCCAGGTAGGGCTGCAGCCAGTCCGGCAGGGTCGCCAGCAGCGCGTCGTCGCTCAGGTCGGGCCATTCGCTGTCGCCGCCGTTGGCGAGATCGAGCTGTCGCAACAAGGCGACCCGTGCCTGCCACTGGCGCAGTTCCGGCGTCCACGGCAACAGCGCCAGGCCTTTGCGCCGGACCAGATCGAGCAAGGCGCGGGCACGTGCATCGTCATCCAGCCCGGTGAGCGGTTCACGACCGAGAACCAGCTCGCCGACCTTGCGCTGGCGTTCGGCCCGCAGGACGTTTTCCTTTTCATCCCACTCCAGTTGTTCCACCACGCTGACCTGCTCGGCCAGCACGTTTTCGAACAGGCCGGGATCGAGTTCAGCGGCGAGGTAGATCCGCTCCTCGCGTTGCCCTTGGCGACTGCCCAGGTCGGCGACCACCAGCCATGGCTCTTTCATCAGCGCATCGACCTCGCCGAATTGCGCGGCGCGACCGTTGGCCAGGCGGTACTCGGCCCCGCCGGCGCGCCGCTGCTGGGCGACTCGGTCGGGATAGGCCAGCGCCAGCAAGGCGCCGAGCCAGCGCGGATGCTCCGGGTCGGCCACCGCCGCGCCGGGCTTGTCGCGCAGGAAACCACGATATTGCCGCGCCAGTTGCCGGGCCCGCTGCACCCCGCCCTGGCTGCCGCGATCGGCCCGGGTCTCGCCACTGAGCAGGCTCAGGCGACTGTGCAGATCAGCGCCGGCGCCGCGCAGGATGTCGCGCTCGCCGAGCAACGCGGCGACATCGCAGGCCATGGCGGTCAGGCCCAGGTCCTGGGCACGCAGCAACAGGTGGGCGATACGGGGATGAGCCGGCAGTTCGGCCATGGCCTGGCCGTGGGCGGTCAGACGCCCTTCGCTCAGCGCGCCCAGTCGACGCAGCAGATCCTGGGCCTGGCTGTAGGCCGCAGCCGGCGGCGTGTCCAGCCAGCTCAACTGCTCGGGCGTCACGCCCCAGCGATTCAATTGCAGGGCCAACCCGGACAGATCGGCCTGGATGATCTCGGCGCTGCCATAGGCGGCGAGCTGTTCATGCTGGGCCTCGGACCATAGCCGGTAGCACACGCCCGGCTCCAGGCGCCCCGCCCGTCCTGCGCGCTGGGTGGCGCTGGCGCGGGAAATGCGCTGGGTGTCGAGACGGGTCATGCCGCTGCCCGGGTCGAAACGCGGCACCCGCGCCAGCCCGGCGTCGATCACCACGCGCACGCCGTCGATGGTCAGGCTGGTCTCGGCGATATTGGTCGCCAGCACCACCTTGCGCTTGCCCGCCGGCGCCGGCTCGATGGCGGCGCGCTGGGCGGACAGCTCCAGCTCGCCATGCAACGGGCAAAGAAGGATATCCGGACGCTCGTCCAAGGCCTCCTGCAGCGATTGATGGACCCGGCGAATCTCCGCTTGTCCGGGCAGGAACACCAGCAGGCTGCCGCTCTGTTCGTCCAGTGCCTGCAACACCGTGTCGGTGACCCGCGGCTCGATACGTTCACCTGGCTGGAACGGCCGGCCCCAGTGCATCTGCACCGGGAACATGCGGCCCTCGCTGCTGATCACCGGGGCATCGTCGAGCAGCGCGGACAGGCGCTCGCCTTCGAGCGTGGCGGACATCAACAGGATCTTCAGCGGCGGCTCGTCTCGCAGCAATTCGCGGCCGTTCAGGCTCAGGGCCAGGGCCAGGTCGGCGTCCAGGCTGCGCTCGTGGAACTCATCGAAGATCAGCAGGCCAACGCCTTCCAGCGCCGGGTCATCCTGCAGGCGACGGGTGAGGATACCTTCGGTAACCACTTCGATGCGGGTGCGCGGGCCGACCTTGCTGTCCAGGCGGATGCGGTAGCCCACGGTTTCCCCGACCTTTTCCCCCAGCTCGCTGGCCAGGCGCTCGGCGGCGGCCCGGGCGGCAAGGCGGCGGGGTTCGAGCATGAGGATGGTCTGCCCGGCCAGCCACGGCTCGTTCAGCAGCGCCAGCGGCACGCGGGTGGTCTTGCCGGCGCCGGGCGGCGCTTCGAGCACGGCTTCGTGGCGTTCGGCCAGGGCTTTGCGCAACGATGGCAGTACGGCATCAATCGGTAAGGAAATCATGGTAGCCCTCAAACAGAGGGGCGAGTATAACGGCGAACCCGGCCTGCCCTATCATGGTCTTATCCACTGGCACCGGCCTTTTGCCGGTATCGTTGCGGCTATCCTTGCGGAGACTTTCAATGCGTATTCCTTCCCGTGTCACTGGTGGCATCCTGGTCGCGACCCTGCTGACCCAGCTCACGGCTTGCGGCACCCTGTTCTACCCTGATCGCCGCGGCCAGATCGAAGGCAAGGTCGATCCGGTGATCGTCGCCCTCGATGCCGTGGGTATCCTGTTCTACGTCATTCCCGGCCTGATCGCCTTCGGTGTCGACTTCGCCACCGGCGCCATCTACCTGCCTGGCGGCAGCACCGCGCAGGTGTCGCCGGAAAAACTCGACGAAGCCATCGGCGCCGACGGCAAGGTGGACAACGCCCGCCTGCAGGTCATCCTCGAAAGCGAACTGGGCCAGCGCCTGCCGCTGAACGACCCGCGCCTGATCCAGCACAAGGGCAGCCTGGAACAACTGGCCATGTACGGCCTGGTTCCTGCTGCCTGACATGACCGACCACGCCAGCGAACACGCCCGCCTGCTGCGCCTCGCCACACGCGCCTCGCTGGCGGTGGCGTGCACCCTGATCGTCAGCAAGGCCGTCGCCTGGTGGCTGAGCGGCTCGGTCAGCCTGCTGGCGGGGTTGACCGACTCGCTGCTCGATGGCGCGGCGTCATTGCTCAATCTGCTGGCGGTACGCTATGCCCTGCGCCCGGCGGATGAGGATCATCGCTATGGGCATGGCAAGGCCGAGTCGCTGGCGGGCATGGCGCAGGCGCTGTTCATCGGTGTCAGTGCGGTATTGATCGCGTTCCAGGCCTTCGAGCGCTTGCAGGACCCGCAGCCGCTGGGCAACACCGGGCTCGGCGTGGTGGTGATGCTGCTTTCGCTGGTACTGACAGTGGCACTGCTGGCAGTGCAAGGGCGGGTGATACGGGCAACCGGGTCAACGGCAGTACGCGCCGACTCCCTGCATTACCGCTCGGACCTGCTACTCAATGGCAGCATCCTTGTGGCGCTGGTACTGGCTGCGTATGGCTGGCCGCAACTGGATGCGTTCTTCGGGCTGGGGATTGCGGTCTACATCCTCTGGAGCGCCCTGACTATCGCCCGGGAGAGCTTTGCCACCTTGATGGACGAAGAGCTGCCGGCGCAGGTCAGCGAACGGATGCTGGCGCTGGTCTGCGCGGTGCCCGGGGTGGTCGGGGCGCATGACCTGCGTACGCGGGTATCGGGGAATCGCTGGTTCGTGCAGGTCCATCTGGAGTTGCCGGGGAACTGCCGCTGACACGCGCGCATGCGTTGTGCGAAGAGGCTTCGGCGGCGATCAGCCGGGAGTATCCGCGGGCTGAAGTGCTGGTGCATGCAGATCCGGTTTAGTGGGTGTTCTTTAGGGCCTCATCGCTGGCAAGCCAGCTCCCACAGGGGTACAGCGTGCGCCGCGAAACCTGTGGGAGCTGGCTTGCCAGCGATAGGGCCCTCGAACACACAGCAAGTCTTCAGTTGACGCTATACCCGCGCCCAGCCAGGCAAGCGCCCATCGCCCGGCGATAGGTATCCGCCACCTGCGCCGGCGGCGCCTGGTTGGCATAGGACGGATCGAATCCACTCTGGTCCACTGCCCAGCGATGGCACTGGTAGCGATCCTGCTCCTGCTGCTGTGGCGACTGCCCCTGCATCGGGTAGGCGATCACGTCATACCCGCTCCCCTGTTGCACCGGCACCGGCTGCTGCACCTGCGGCGGGTTCACCACCACATACTCCTGGCTGGCCTGCTGGTACTGGTAATAGGTATCCGCCACCAGGAAGAACAGCGCCCCGCCAATCCACATCTCCCGCGCATAGTCCGGCAGGTAGCTCACCCGCACGCCATACGGCGGCGTCACCACCACGTAGCCCGAGCCATGCGGGCGATACCAGTAGCCGCCCGAGTAGAAATAGTCCTGCCCGCGATACGGCACTTTCCAATAGCGATCCGGGAAGCGATCGATGGCATGTCCCGGCCGGTACTGCGGCCCAGGGCCCCAGCCGTTGCCATGCCCGCTCGGGCGCCCGGCCCAGTTCGGCTGTTCACCACGCGGGCCGTTTTGCCAGTGCGGGTTGCCGTCGTTGCGGCGGGGAATGTCCTGGTAGTAGCCCTGGCGCGGTGGCTGGGTCTGCCAGGCCTCGCCCGGCTTGGATTGCAAGGGCGACTCGCCACGCCGGTCATGCTCGCCCTCGGCCATTACGTTCAGGCTCAGGCACAGCAGGCCGACGGCAGCCAGCGGCCAGATACGCGATGTCATGCTTTGTTCTCTACCGGTGGTAATGATCGTGCGGCCACTCTAGCAGGGGCGCTCCGGCTCGGCAGGTGAAATCTTGCCCATAAAAAAGGGCGACCCGTGGGTCGCCCTTCGAGAAACTTGTCCTGGCTCGACGCTCGTGACGCCGGCTCACCTCACACCTGTCTTGTGGACCGTGTGTAGCCCGGGGGCCAAGCACAACCCTGTGGGATTGCTGGCCGCGACCCTCCTGATTGGGGAGGTCGCCGTGGACATGTGTCCGGGCAGTGATTCTGGAAACAATATTAGGAAAACCGGGCCGGCAGAGGATTGCGAAGATTGCGGATATAAACACCACTTGCGCAATTTTTTGCCAAATATTAATAATTGTCAGCAATCCGTACAGAAAAGGCCCTTCCCATGAGCAAGCTGGACCGCTACGACCTGAGCATCCTTGCCGAATTGCAGCGTGATGCGCGCATCTCCAACCAGGAACTCGCCGAGCGCATCGGGCTATCGCCGTCGCCCTGCTCGCGGCGGGTCAAGCAGCTGGAGGACGACGGCTTCATTTCCCGCCAGGTCGCCCTGCTCGATCGCAAGAAACTCGGCCTGAGCCTGACCGCCTATGTGCTGATCGGCATGGACCGGCACACGCCCGAGCGCTTCGAAACCTTCGAGGCGGCGATCCGCAACCTGCCGCAGGTGCTGGAGTGCAGCCTGGTCACCGGAATGGATGCCGACTACCAGCTCAAGGTGGTGGTGCCGGACATGGATCACTACCAGAAACTGCTGCTCGGCCACCTGACCCGGATCGAGGGTGTCACAAGCGTGCGCTCGAGTTTTGTCCTGAATCAGGTTTTGGCAAGTACCGAGCTACCACTGACCCACCTGCGATAGGCGTATAATCCGGCGCCTCACGCTGCCGGAGAGAATCGATGGATCCTGTGTTGTTCGAAGAGTGGATGATGACCATCCTCGTCACCGTCCTGATTGGTTTCATGGGCTTCATCGTCTATGACCTGGCGAAGAAGTCCAAGGCCGGCAAGTTCGGCACCTTCATCCTGTTTTTCGTGCTCGGCCTGGGCATCCTCGCCTTCATCATCAAAAGCGTGGTGATCACCTGGATCGAGTTGCACCAGTAACCGGCACGTCCTTCCACTGGCCCGGCTCGAGGCCGTCCAGTGTCCAGTCGCCGATCCTCACCCGCACCAGGCGCAGGGTCGGCAAGCCAACCGCAGCGGTCATGCGCCGCACCTGACGGTTGCGGCCTTCCTTGATGACCAGTTCCAGCCATCTGGTCGGCACGCTCTTGCGAAAACGCACCGGCGGATTGCGCGGCCACAACTGCGGCTCGTCCAGTGGGCGGGCCTGGGCCGGGAGGGTCGGGCCATCGTTCAGCTCGACGCCGTCGCGCAGGCGCTGGATCTGCTCTTCGCTCGGCTCGCCTTCCACCTGTACCCAATAGGTCTTGGGCAGCTTGTGCTTCGGATCGGCGATACGCGCCTGCAACTGGCCGTCGTTGGTCAGCAGCAACAGGCCTTCGCTGTCACGATCAAGGCGTCCGGCGGGATAGACGCCGGGCACCGCGATGAAATCCTTGAGGGTCGCCCGCCCCTCGCCGTCGCTGAACTGGGTCAGCACGTCGAAGGGCTTGTTGAACAGGATCAACCGCGGCTCGGCCGGCGGCGCCTTGGGCGGGCGTCGCGGACCGGCGGGCTTGGCCGCAGGGCGGCGCGGCGTGTTGCGTGGGGGTAGCGGCATGAAACCTCAGCGGAACGGCGGCTCGTCGAAACTGCGCAGTTTACGCGAGTGCAACGAGTTGAGTTCGGTGCGCAGCAGGTCGAGGGCGGCAATGCCGATCTTTAGGTGCTGGCTGACCGCACGGTTGTAGAAGGCGTTGGCCGCCCCCGGCAACTTGATCTCGCTGTGCAGCGGCTTGTCCGAAACGCATAGCAGCGTGCCGTACGGTACCCGCAGGCGATAGCCTTGGGCGGCGATGGTGCCGCTTTCCATGTCCACCGCCACGGCGCGGGACAGGTTGATCAGCGGTCGCTCCTCGGCCCAGCGCAGTTCCCAGTTGCGGTCGTCGTAGGTAAGCACGGTGCCGGTACGCAGGCGCTTCTTCAATTCGTCGCCACGCTCGCCGGTGACCTGTGCCGCCGCTTCCTGCAACGCCAGTTGCACTTCGGCCAGGGCCGGGATCGGGATGTTCGGCGGTACCACGCGGTCGAGGATGCCATCGCGGCGCATGTAGGCGTGGGCCAGCACGTAGTCACCGATGTTCTGCGACTGACGCAGGCCGCCGCAGTGGCCGATCATCAGCCAGCAATGCGGACGCAGTACCGCCAGGTGATCGGTGATGTTCTTGGCGTTGGACGGGCCGACACCGATATTGACCAGGGTGATGCCGTCGCCGTCGGCGGCGATCAGGTGATAGGCCGGCATCTGGTAGCGGTGCCAGACCACCCCGGCCACCAGCGCCTGGGCCTCGCCGTTGTCCATGGACTTTTCGATGATCACGTTGCCCGGCAGGACCATGCGCACGAAGCGCGGATCATCACGCAGTTGCTCAAGGCCATGGCTGATGAACTGGTCGACATAGCGGTGATAGTTGGTCAGCAGGATCCACGGCTGCACATGGCGCCAGTCGCTGCCGGTGTAATGCACGATGCGGCGCAGGGAGAAGTCCACCCGCGCGGCGTCGAACAGCGCCAGCGGCAGGGTTTCGGCGCTGCCCCAGTCATACAGGCCGTCGGCGATACCATCGGTGGCAGCGGACAGGTCGGTGCTCGGGAAGACCCGCGCCAGCGCGGCTGCGGTGATACCGGAGCCAGCGAGTTCGTCGCCCTGCTCGACCACATACGGATAAGGGATGTTCTGCTCGCTGACGCCCACTTCGACCTTGACGGTGAAGTCCTTCATCAACGGGCGCAACTGCTCCAGCAGATAACTGCGGAAAGCCGCCGGATGGGTCACGGTGACGCTGTAGGTGCCCGGCAGCTGGACCTTGGCGTAGGCCCGCGTGGTCGCGGGTACCTCGCCATGGTAGTGATAGGTCAGGCGCAGTTCGGGATAGCGAAACAGCGAACGCTCCTCGGCGTTCGGCTCGGTGCGGTCCTTCAGGTAGCGCTTGAGCGCCTGGCTCAAGGCGTCGGTGGCGGTCTGGTGCAGGGTCGCCAGACGATCGACGGCTTGCTCGGCGGTTTCTACGACAACGAAGGCTTCATCAAAACGGCTCACGGGTTACTTCCTGTCTGACATGCAGGCTTCCATCTTGCCTACATCCTGTTGCAAAGGCACGCACGTTCACAGCGGCCAGTTCGGCGTCGAGCGCTGCACCAGCGCAGCAACGTCGATCCCCCGTGGCAAGGTGCCGTAGACCCGCCCGCCCTCGCCCAGGCGGCTGGCGATAAAGGCGTCGCTGACCGTGGCGTTGCCGGCCTCCAGCAGCAACTTCGCCTGCAGGCCGACGGCAATGTCCTCGGTCAGCTGGCGGGCGCGGTACTGGATATCGCTGGTGTCGCCGAAAGCGGCCTTGAGGTTGGCGATGTGCGTGGCCAGGCGGCGGTCACCGTGGCCGTCCCCCAGCTCGATGAACAGACTGTCGAGCACGCCCGGCTCCTTGGACAGGGCACGCAGCACATCGAGGCATTGCACGTTGCCGGAGCCCTCCCAAGTGGAGTTGACCGGCGCTTCGCGGTAGAGCCGCGGCAGGATGCTGTCTTCGACATAACCCGCGCCGCCCATGCATTCGGCGGCTTCGTTGATCATCGCCGGGGCGCGCTTGCAGATCCAGTATTTGCCCACCGCCGTCACCAGGCGCGAGAAATGCGCCTGCTGCGAGTCGTCGAGATGATCCAGCGCTTGGCCCATGCGCAGGCTCAGGGCCAGCGCGGCCTCGCTTTCCAGGGCCAGGTCGGCGATGACGTTCTGCATCAGCGGCTGGTCCGCCAGCACCCGGCCACCAACCTGGCGATGGGCACAGTGGTGCGCCGCCTGGGTCAGGGCCTGGCGCATCAACGCACTGGAGCCGACCATGCAGTCGAAGCGGGTCATGGCGACCATCTCGATGATGGTCGGCACGCCGCGTCCTTCTTCGCCGATCATCCAGGCCAGAGCACCGCGAAATTCCACTTCGCTGGAGGCATTGGACCAGTTGCCGAGCTTGTTCTTCAGGCGCTGGATATAGAACTGGTTGCGCCCGTCGTCCGGGCGATGGCGCGGCAGGAGGAAGCAGCTCAGGCCCTTGTCGGTCTGGGCCAGGGTGAGGAAGGCATCGCACATCGGCGCCGAGCAGAACCACTTGTGGCCGACCAGTTCATAGGCCTGGCCCGGACCGGGAGCACCCACCGGATACGCCCTGGTGGTGTTGGCACGCACATCGGTACCGCCCTGCTTCTCGGTCATGGCCATGCCGATGGTCACCCCGGCCTTGTGCCGGTCGCCGATATTGCGCGGGTCGTATTCGCAGGAGAGCACCTTGGGCAGCCAGTATTCGGCCAGTTCCGGCTGCAGCTTCAAGGCGGGCACGGCGGCGAAGGTCATGGTCAGCGGGCAACCGCTGCCGGCTTCGGCCTGGCTGTGCAGGTAGGTCATGCACGCCCGCGCGACATGGGCACCGTCGCGGGACTCGGCCCAGGGCAACGAGGGCAGCCCATGCTCGATGGCCGTGCGCATCAGTTGGTGATAGGCGGGATGGAACTCCACCAGGTCGATTCGGTGACCGAAGCGGTCATGGCTGGCGAACTGCGGCTTGTTCTGGTTGGCAAGAAAACCGGCCTCCATCAGCGGCCCACCGGCCAGGGCCCCGTAGGCATCGATCCGCGACTCGGCCCAACCGGCTCCGTACCTGCGCCCCCATTCCTGCAACGGCAGGTCCAGGCGGTAAAGATTGGCGCCATCGAGGGATGGCGGCTGGTTGGTGACTTCGTGGGTTTCAGCGTACTGATGCAGGTTCATCGGGGGCTCCTGATAGGACGTGTCCGAAAAACCAGTGAATCACGCCCTGCCCCGGCACAAAGTGACAAAAACGCCTAACGCGGTGCGATATATCCCCTATCCAGCGGCATTTGCCAACGCCAGCACGATGCTCAGTTCGAAGCTGCTGCCCTGCCCCGGCACCGAGTTGTGGCCCAGGCGCGCGCCCATCAGCTCGGCAAGCTGGCGACAGATCGCCAGGCCGATACCGAGGCCGCCGTATTCCCGGCTCATGGAGCCATCGACCTGGAAGAAGCGCTTGTACAGCAGCGAGTCGTCGAGGGTGACGAAGCCGATGCCACTGTCGCGCACGCTGAAGGTCAAGGCCAGCAGATGCTGGCTAGCCTGGCCGCGCACGTGCAGGCTCACCCCTCCGCGATGGGTGAACTTGATCGCGTTGTCGAGCAAGTAACCCAGGCACAGGGCCAGCTTGTGACGGTCGCCCAGCAGGCGGTCGGCAAGGTTGTCGGCCACGTCCAGGTGCAGCAACAGGTCCCTGTCCATGGCCGGTGAGATAAAGCGTGTGCGCAGTTCCTGGACCAGCCCGCGCAAGCTGAAGGGCTCGGCTCTGGCCACCAGGCGCCCGGCCTGGAGTTCGCTGAGGATGAGAATGTCGTCGATCATGCGCAGCATGTCATGCGCCGCGATACTGGCGGTGTGCTGGTACTGCCCCAGTTCCGCGCCCATCGGCTGGGTCTGCATCAGTTCCAGCGAGCCGATCACGCCATTCATCGGGGTGCGCAGCTCATGGGTAACAGTGGCGAGGAACTGGTCCTTGAGTTCGTTGCTGTGGGCCAGTTGCCGATTGAGCAGTTCCAGTTTCTGCCCGGCCTCGCGCAGGACCGCGGCCCTTTCCTCGCGCATGGCGTTGATCCGGTCGGCCAGCGCCAGCGAGAGCAGGCAGACCTCCAGCGCGGCGCCGATCTGGCTGGCGTACATGGTCAGGAACATATTGGGCAAATGACCAAGCACCATCAGCGTGTTGACCATCCCGCCGACCAGGAAGGCCGACCAGGCGACGATGAAATAGCGCGCCACCCGCAAGCCACGCCACCAGGCGAACCATCCGGCGGCGAAGATGCTCAGGGTGAAGGCCAGGGCCAGCAGCGTAGCGAGGCGCAGGGCCAGGCCATAGCCGCAAGCCAGCGAAATCACCATGACCAGTGCCGAACAGGCCGCCAGCCCCTGCAAAAGAACATCGAATGCCCGGCCAATACTGGCCATGCGCAGGAAACTGCGGGCGAACAGGCACCCGAACAACCCCGACGCACCGATGAACAGCGGCGTGGACGCGTTCGCCCACCAGGGGCTGTCCGGCCAGAAATAGGCGACGGCGGCGCCATTGACCGAGAGCTGGTACAGGCCGAAGGAGGCAATGTAGAGGATGTACCACAGGTAACTGACGTCGCGGACGCTGATGTAGATGAACAGGTTGTAGACCAGCATGCCCAGCAGCACGCCATAGATCAGCCCGAGCACGTAGATCTTGCCCGGCAGCGCCTCCAGGTAGGCGCGGGGCGCCCACAGGCTCAGCGGTGCCTGCACCGAGCCTTCGCTCTGCAGGCGCAGGTAGGCGGTCAGTTGCTGGTCCGGCTGCATCGGCAATTCGAAAACGTAGTTGGCCTGCTCGATCTGCCGGCTGGCGTAGGGCAAGGCATCCCCCGTGCGCTGGACCAGGCGGTAGCGGCCGTTGGCGTCCGGCAGATAGAGTTCCAGGTGGTCGAGCGGCGGATAGGCCAGCTCCAGCAGCCAGGTACGCGGTGCGGCCTGGGGCATGGCGAGATAGTGCAGATCGACCTTGAGCCAGAATGCCGAAGTCGAGTACCCGGCGTTGAGCACGTCGGCCTGGTGCGGTTTGAAGGAGGCGGCGAAGGAAGGCGAACTGACCTGTTCGATGGAGGCGCTACCGTCAGCGTCCTCGAACACCTGCATGACGCGGCCCAGGGGCAGGGTTCGGGTCGAGTCGTCGAAGTCGACGGCTCCGGCCAGCAAAGGCAGCCAGCCCAGTACAACGATCAGCAGATAGCGCATACAGCCCAGCGTGGCCTGTACGGTCGCGTCGTAAGCCCCAGTCCTTGTGAGACGACGAGATCCGGCAGAGCCTGATGTCATTTTCGAAGCACTCTAGCACAGCGGTATTGAATCGCCAGCAGGCGGGACAAGGTCGTCCCCGGGGCTCTGGCTCGGTACTTACGGCCATGCGCAGGGAAATTCCTGTCCAATCGATCAGAAAAGCCCCGTATGACGGACATCCCGGCAAAAGCGTTTGGTGGTAAGCTCGCGCACCTATGAATACCTACAGCTCCCGCCCCGTTGTCCTCTGTCTCTCCGGCCACGACCCCAGTGGCGGCGCCGGCCTGCAGGCAGATATCGAAGCCCTGATCGCCCAGGGCTGTCACGCCGCTCCCGCCGTGACCGCCCTGACCGTGCAGGATACCGTCAACGTCCAGGACTTCCGCGTGCTCGACCGCGAATGGGTACTGGCCCAGGCCAACATCGTCCTGGCCGACTCGCAGGTCGCCTCGGTGAAGCTGGGCATGCTCGGCTCGCTGGAAATGGTCGATACCGTGGTCGAACTGCTCGGTGCCCACCCGCACCTGCCGATGGTCTGCGACCCGGTGCTGCGCGCCGGCGGCGGCGGGCGGCTGGGCAAGGACGAAGTCGGCTACGCCATGCGCGAGCGGCTCCTGCCGCTGGCCACCATCGCCACGCCCAACCTGCCGGAAGCGCGCATTCTCGCCGAACTGCCGGAGGGCACGGCCGACGAGTGCGCGGAAAAGCTGCTGCCGTATGTCGAGCACCTGTTGATCACCGGCGGTCACGGCGACGAGACCGAGATCCACAACCGCCTGTACAGCCGCGATGGCCAGCGCCACACCTGGACCTGCCAGCGCCTGCCGGGCAGCTACCATGGCTCGGGCTGCACCCTGGCCAGCGCCCTGGCCGGTCGCCTGGCGCTTGGCGAGCAACTGCACAGCGCGGTGCGCACGGCGCTGGACTACACCTGGCGGACCCTGCGCGACGCCGAACAACTGGGCAAGGGCCAATACGTGCCCCGTCGCCTGCCCCTGGATTTCTGCTCCTGAAGCACGACTCGCTGTGAGGCACCTGTAATGAAGCTCCGCGGTTTGTATGCCATCACCGACAGCCAACTGCTGGCGGGACGCTTTCTTCCTTATGTCGAAGCCGCGCTGGAAGGCGGGGTGACCCTGCTGCAATACCGCGACAAGAGCAACGACCAGGCCCGCCGCCTGCGCGAGGCCGAGACCCTGCGCGACCTGTGCGCACGCTACAGGACGCGCCTGATCATCAACGACGACGCCGAACTGGCCGCGCGCCTGGGCGTCGGCGTACACCTGGGGCAGACCGACGGTCCGCTGACGCCGGCGCGTACCTTGCTCGGCAAGGATGCGATCATCGGCTCCACCTGCCATGCACAACTAGAGCTGGCCGAACAGGCCAGCCGGGAAGGCGCCAGCTATGTCGCCTTCGGACGCTTCTTCAATTCGCTGACCAAACCCGGCGCTCCCGCCGCCGACCTCGCCCTGATCGGCCAGGCCAAGGCGCGGGTCAAGCTGCCGGTGGCGGTGATCGGCGGCATTACCCTGGACAACGCCGCGCCACTGGTCGAGCACGGTGCCGACCTGCTGGCGGTGATCCACGGCCTGTTCGGTGCCGACAGCACGCAGGAAGTGACCCGCCGCGCCCGTGCCTTCAACGCCCTTTTTTCCAGTCTCTGATTTGCGAGGAACCTCCATGTCCCGTTCCGAAAGCCTGTTCGCCAGCGCCCAGAAACACATCCCCGGCGGCGTCAACTCGCCCGTGCGCGCCTTCCGCAGCGTCGGCGGCACTCCGCTGTTCTTCAAGCATGCCGAGGGTGCCTACGTCACCGACGAAGACGACAAGCGCTATGTCGACTATGTCGGCTCCTGGGGCCCGATGATCCTCGGCCACAGCCATCCGGACGTGCTGGAATCGGTGCGCAAGCAACTGGCCCACGGTCTGTCCTATGGTGCTCCGACCGCCATGGAAACCGAGATGGCCGACCTGGTCTGCTCGCTGGTGCCCTCGATGGAAATGGTGCGCATGGTCAGTTCCGGCACCGAGGCCACCATGAGCGCCATCCGCCTGGCGCGCGGCTTCACTGGCCGCGACAGCATCATCAAGTTCGAAGGCTGCTACCACGGCCACTCCGACAGCCTGCTGGTGAAAGCCGGCTCCGGCCTGCTGACCCAGGGCGTGCCCAGTTCGGCCGGCGTGCCGGCGGACTTTGCCAAACACACCCTGACCCTGCCGTTCAACGATATCGACGCGGTCGCCGAGATGCTCGGCAAGGTCGGCCAGGACGTGGCGTGCATCATCGTCGAACCGGTGGCGGGCAACATGAACTGCGTACCGCCGGCGCCCGGCTTCCTCGAAGGGCTGCGCAGCCTGTGCGACCAGCACGGCGTGGTGCTGATCTTCGACGAAGTGATGACCGGTTTCCGCGTTGCACTGGGCGGCGCCCAGGCGCATTACGGCATCACCCCCGACCTGTCGACCTTCGGCAAGATCGTCGGCGGTGGCATGCCGGTGGGCTGCTTCGGCGGCAAGCGCCATATCATGGAACAGATCGCCCCGTTGGGTCCGGTCTACCAGGCTGGCACCCTGTCCGGCAACCCGCTGGCCATGGCCGCCGGCCTGACTACCCTGAAGCTGATCAGCCGTCCGGGCTTCCATGACGAGCTGAGCGCATTCACCAGCAGCCTGCTCGACGGCCTGCAACAGCGCGCCGATGCGGCGGGCGTGCCGTTCGTCACCACCCAGGCCGGTGGCATGTTCGGCCTGTACTTCACCGGCGCCGACGATATCGTCACCTTCGACGACGTGATGGGCAGCGATGTCGACCGCTTCAAGCGCTTCTTCCACCTGATGCTGGAAGGCGGCGTGTACCTGGCGCCAAGTGCCTTCGAAGCCGGCTTCACCTCGATCGCCCACGGCGAGACCGAGCTGAAGATCACCCTGGATGCCGCCGAACGGGCGTTTGCCGTCCTGAAATAAGGCATCTGCGGTAAAAGACAGGGGCGCAGGCTTGTAAGCCTTTCGCCCCTGTCTTGTAAGAAAGCCCCACAGCCTTATGACCGAATTGCGCCTTGATGGCAGAAAATCTGGTAAAGACTTTGTAAGGTGGGCGCTGCTTAACCCATAATGTGCCACCAGACACACTTTGGCCGCAGCTTTGCAGAGGTAAGTCGATCACCATGAACCGCGCCGGCCGCGCCCTTGCCCTGGGCTGCCTGTTGCTACTTCAGCCCCTGCTGGCCATCGCGGCAGGCGGTAACTCGTTGCTGATCCCCACCACGGGCCGCTGCACCCTGAATACGTCCCCCGAAGAACTCGCCGACGCCGTGACCCGCTGCAAGCAGGTCGCCCAGTCCGGTGACGCCCAGGCCCAATACGAGCTGGGCGAATTCTATTTCGACGGCAAGAACACCACCCGCGACCTGAACCAGGCGCTGAGCTACTTCGAGCAGGCCTCGCTACAGGGGCACGCCGATGCGCAATACAAGCTGGGAATGATGTTCGCCCGCGGCGAAGGCGTTTCGGCCAACAACGTGCAGGCCTACATCCTGCTGAAGATGGCCGCGGTCAACGGTGCCGAGGATGCGCTGGACGAGGCCGACGAAGTCTCGGCGCGGATGCCGCGCGACGAACTGGAAAACGCCACCCAGGTGCTGGGCCAGATCTTCCGCAAATACCTGCTGGAACTTCAGTCCGCCGACGGCCGCACGCCCTTCTCGCCGCTTCCCTGACGCGTCCTATCTTTCCGGCATCGGCATCGGGAACGGCATGACATTGCCGCCGCCCTTGGCCTCGCTGATCTTCGGCGTACCCAGGCGCTCCACTTCATCGATACGCACGATCGAATGCATCGGCACGAAGCTGCGGGTCACGCCTTCGAACTGCGCCTTGAGCTTCTCTTCGCTCGGATCGACCACTACCTGGGTACGCTCGCCGAAGACGAATTCCTCGATCTCCAGGAAACCCCACAGGTCGCTCTGGTAGATCTGCTTGGCATACATCTCGAACACCTGGCCCTGGTTGAGGAAGATCACTTTGTAGATGGGGCTTCGCGCTTGGTCATGTTCGGCAGGGGAAAAATGGCTGTAAAAAAGGTGGCGAATAATAGCACAGGGGCCTTGCCCGGCAGGTAGGAGCTGGCTTGCCTGCTCCCGCATGAACCGCGCCGACCGGCATAACCGAATCGTCAACTTCCGCTGCGACAATGTCCAAGCCGATCGACAGCCCGGACGGCCACGCCCCCATTGATCGTTTCAGCGCTTTCGCCGCCAGGCAGTCGAGGTTATTCTTGAAATCATATTTCTTGCCCAAGGGCGGCTTAAAACAACCTTGAACGCACCCATCGAACCCCATCGTTTCATTCTCGAGCCCTTCGAAGCTCACCGTTTCGCCAACCTGTGCGGCCAGTTCGACGAGCACCTGCGCCTGATCGAACAGCGTCTGGCCATCGAGATCCGCAACCGCGGCAACCAGTTCGAACTGATCGGCGACCCCCGGGTCACCTCCACCGCCGAGCAACTGCTGCGCCGCCTCTATCGCGAGACGAAGGCCACCGAGCTGTCGCCGGAAATGGTCCACCTGTTCCTTCAGGAATCTTCCGTCGAAGCGCTGGAAAACCAAGCGGTCAACGAAGTCAGCGTGTCGCTGCGCACGCGCAAGGGCGCCATTCGCCCGCGCGGCCTCAACCAGCAGCGCTACGTCAAGGAAATCCTCGGCAACGACATCAACTTCGGCATCGGCCCCGCCGGTACCGGCAAGACCTACCTGGCCGTGGCCTGCGCGGTGGATGCGCTGGAACGCGAGCAGGTGCGGCGCATCCTGCTGGTGCGCCCGGCAGTCGAGGCGGGCGAGAAGCTCGGCTTCCTGCCCGGCGACCTGGCGCAGAAGATCGACCCTTACCTGCGCCCGCTGTACGACGCCCTCTATGAAATGCTCGGCTTCGAACACGTGGCCAAGCTGATCGAGCGCCAGGTGATCGAGATCGCTCCGCTGGCCTACATGCGCGGCCGTACCCTGAACAACAGCTTCATCATCCTCGACGAAAGCCAGAACACCACGGTCGAGCAGATGAAGATGTTCCTCACCCGGATCGGTTTCGGCTCCACCGCCGTGATCACCGGCGACATCACCCAGGTAGACCTGCCACGCGGCACCAAATCCGGCCTGGGCCATGTCATCCAGGTGCTCAAGGATGTGCCGGGTATCAGCTTCACCCACTTCCAGCCCAAGGACGTGGTGCGTCATCCATTGGTACAGCGCATCGTCGAAGCCTACGAGCGTTTCGACGACCAGCAGGCCAAGGCCGAAGGCACCCCGCGCAATGCTTGAACTTGACCTGCAGATCGCGACTGAAAAAGCCGCGCCCGCCGAAGCCCTGTTCCGCCGTTGGTGCGAGCTGGCCCTGCGCCAGCGCACGGCGGACTCGGAAATGACCATCCGTCTGGTGGATGAAGCCGAGGGCCGCGAGCTGAATCACACCTACCGGCACAAGGACTACGCCACCAACGTCCTGTCCTTCCCGGCCGATGTCCCCGACGACATGCTCGATATCCCGCTGCTGGGCGATCTGGTGATCTGCGTCGAGGTGGTCGAGCGCGAGGCCGCCGAGCAAGGCAAGGCCCTTGAGGCCCACTGGGCGCACCTGGTGATCCATGGCTGCCTGCACCTGCTGGGCTACGACCACATCGAGGACGATGAGGCCGAGGAAATGGAAGCACTGGAACGAACGTTGCTTGCCGAACTGGGTCATCCGGACCCGTACGCCGACGACGAAGACGACACCCCACACACTGAAAACAGCAAGGATCACGAGTAACCGCCATGAGCGAAGATCGATCGAGCAACGGGCAAAAGTCATGGCTTGGCAAGCTGACCCAGGCTTTTGCCCATGAGCCGAAAAACCGCCAGGAGCTCCTTGAGCTGCTGCGCGAAGCCCACCAGAACAAGCTGCTCGACAGCGAGGCCCTGACCATCGTCGAAGGCGCCATCCAGGTCGCCGACCTGCAGGTCCGAGACATCATGGTGCCGCGCTCGCAGATGATCAGCATCAAGGCCTCGCAATCGCCGCGGGAGTTCCTCCCGGCGATCATCGACGCCGCGCACTCGCGCTATCCGGTGGTCGGCGAAAGCCATGACGATGTCCTCGGCGTACTGCTGGCCAAGGACCTGCTGCCACTGATCCTCAAGGAGAACGGCGACAGCTTCAACATCAAGGACCTGCTGCGCCCGGCCACCTTCGTGCCGGAGTCCAAGCGCCTCAACGTGCTGCTGCGCGAGTTCCGCGCCAACCACAACCACATGGCCATCGTCATCGACGAATACGGCGGCGTGGCTGGCCTGGTGACCATCGAGGACGTGCTGGAGCAGATCGTCGGCGATATCGAGGACGAGCACGATGTCGAGGAAGACAGCTACATCAAGCCCCTGCCCAGCGGCGACTTCCTGATCAAGGCGCTGACGCCGATCGAGAACTTCAACGAGTTCTTCGACAGCGAGTTCTCCGACGATGAGTTCGACACCGTTGGCGGCCTGGTCATGAGCGCCTTCGGACACCTGCCCAAGCGCAACGAAACTACTGAAATCGGGCCTTACCGCTTCCGTATCCTCAACGCCGACAGCCGCCGGATACATTTGCTGCGCCTGACACCTGTAACCCGTTAAGGACAACCATGCGCTGGATCACCCGCCCCGGCTGGCCCGGTAACCTGCTGGCCATGGCGGCCGGCGCCCTGACCACCCCGTCGCTGGCCCCCTTCGATATCTGGCCCCTGGCCCTGGTCGCCCTGGGCCTGTTCTACCTCGGCCTGCGCGAGCTGAGCCCGCGCCAGGCGCTATGGCGCGGCTGGCACTACGGCTTCGGCCTGTTCGCCGCCGGCACCTGGTGGATCTACGTCAGCATCCATGACTACGGCGGCGCCTCGGCGCTGCTGGCCGGCGGGCTGATGCTGGCCTTCTTCGCCGCCATCGCCTGGTTCTTCGCCCTGCCCGCGTGGGTCTGGGCACGCTGGTTGCGCCGCAACGAGGCGCCACTGGCCGATGCCCTTGGCTTCGCGGCGCTGTGGCTGGCCCAGGAAGCGTTCCGTGGCTGGTTCCTCACCGGCTTCCCATGGCTCTATGCCGGCTACAGCCAGCTCGACGGACCGCTGGCCGGCCTCGCGCCGCTGGGAGGCATGTGGCTGATCTCGTTCACCCTGGCCCTGACCGCCGCGCTGCTGTGCAACCTGCACCGCCTGCGCCAGCGCAAGGCGTTCCTGGCGGCGGGCATCGCCCTGCTGATCGGCCCCTGGGCAGTCGGCATCGCACTCAAGGGCCATGCCTGGACCGTACCCTCGGGCGAGCCGCTGCGGGTAGCGGCGATCCAGGGCAATATCGAACAAAGCCTCAAGTGGGAACCCAGCGAGCTGCGCCGGCAGCTAGAGCTGTACCGCGACATGAGTTTCACCAGCAAGCCGGTGGACCTGATCGTCTGGCCGGAAACCGCAGTGCCGGTGTTCAAGGACAGCGTCCAGGGATACCTGGACATGATGAGCGGCTTCGCCGGCGACCGCCATTCGGCGCTGATCACCGGCGTTCCGGTGCGCCTGTTCGAACATGGGCAGCGTCGCTACTTCAACGGCATCACCGCCATCGGCGAAGGCGACGGAACCTACCTGAAGCAGAAGCTGGTGCCCTTCGGCGAATATGTACCGCTGCAGGACCTGCTGCGCGGCCTGATCGAATTCTTCGACCTGCCGATGTCCGATTTCGCCCGCGGTCCGGCCGACCAGGCATTGCTCCAGGCCAAGGGCTACCAGTTGGCGCCGTTCATCTGCTATGAAGTGGTCTACCCGGAGCTGGCCGCCAGCCTTGCGGCGCGTAGTGACATGCTCCTGACCATCAGCAACGACACCTGGTTCGGCAAGTCCATCGGCCCGCTGCAACACTTGCAGATGGCGCAGATGCGCGCACTGGAAGCCGGGCGCTGGATGATTCGGGCAACCAACAACGGGGTGACCGGGCTGATCGACCCGTTCGGCCGCGTGACCGCGCAGATTCCGCAGTTCGAGCGCGGGATTCTCTACGGGGAGGTGGTGCCGATGCGGCAACTGACGCCGTATCTGCAATGGCGCTCGTGGCCACTGGTCATTCTCTGCACCTTGCTGCTGGGCTGGGCGCTGGTTACCAGCCGGATCGCCAGGACCGTCTGAAGAACGATGCGTACCTTGTGGGAGATTCTATGGCCGGAGGCAACTTTTTCGCCGACGGCCTTTTCTGCCCTCTCCATTTTCTACAGGCGTGGGTTGTCGCACCTGTGAGGACGCTCCCAGGTGTAAGGCTGTTTCAGAGGTCTAATCGCTGTGAGCTGCGCAGCAGCTCCAGTCAGCCAACTGGTTTTGCACCTCCGGTATAGACCTGCGGTTTCCAGTCCGTTTGGCTCTTCATCAAGCCATAGGCCAGCCGTGCCATCTTCCGTGAAAGGATTACCAGCGCCTGAGTGGTCTTCTTGCCTCGCTCCAGATGGTGTGCGTAAAACTGCTTCCAGGTCTGGGTTCGACTGCCGCTCATCGCCGCGTTGTGCAGTAGCCTGCGAACCTCCGAGTCCCCGCGCTTGCTTAATCTCCCTCGGCCGACCCACTTCCCGGACTGAGCCGTTATCACGTCCATTCCCAAGTACGCGACAAACGCATCGCTGTTGGCAAATTCACCGCGAATGAACGACATCGTCAAACCAACTGCCGTGAGGAAACCGACACCAGGCAGCTGTTGAAGGCGGCGTAACTGATCCCTAAGTCCCGTTTCCTTGACGATTTCGCGCAAACGCATTTCGAACAATCGCTCAAGGCGTTTGCACGTCTTTTCGATGACCTCCAGTTCTTTCTCGAACAACTTTTCTCCCGACAAACTCATGCGCATCATGCCGCGCATTTCCACAATTTTGGCGCGGCGTCGCAGCAGCATCTGGAGCTCGCGGTGGCCAGGCGGTGCCGGCACCCACATCTTCAGTGACGCGCGTTCCCTGTTCAGAAAACGGGCGAGCAAGGTGGCGTCATTGGCGTCAGTCTTCGCTCGTACACCGAGGCTGTCACGGTAGCGGCTCAGCCTGAGACCATCGACCACATAGACGCTCAAGCCCGCACCATGAGCCTGCTCGGCAAGCTCCATGTGATAGGAGCTGGTTGCCTCGATGGCGAGGGCAGACCTTCTGGGTACTGTCTTGAGCCAGGTCTTGATCGATTTTGGAGTGTTGGGGATGGCGAAAGGCTTGGTGTCTGGGCCGCTTTGAATCACCAATTCGTCTTTGGCGACATCCACACCGGCTTCGACGGGAACGACGGGCATTGCCATTGCTAACTGCTCTCTGTAGCGTGACGGGACTTGAAGGGCGCACCCTGGCGCAGGCTTGCATCTATCGTCGCTTGCAAACGAGGCATTCCTTATCGGCGCTTGGGGTGCTGAAAGGAGGAGGGGTGATTTCTCCCACGGTCTGTACTGCTCGCGACAGTCAGAAGCGAGTTATGTCCCTCCTCCTCCCTTCAAGTCCTACCATACAAGCGGGTTTACCCGCGATTGCTATTGTGAACTCACTACCGCAATCGCGGGTGAACCCGCTCCCACAGGGTCCGCGTCGCTTTCAGGCTTTCCTCAATAAAAAAGCCGATAACCGATCAACCCGACCACCTCATTGAACAGTTGCCCGTTCTGCCATACCGCCTTGCTGTCCGGCACCCAACCCCCGAACGGCCGCCCACTGTCGATACCCATGAAACCCACCGGCGCCCCCACCACCTCGAAGCCGGCACGCTGGAAACTCCACACCGAACGCTGCATATGCCAGGCCTGGGTCACCACTACCACGCGCTTGACGCCTTGCGGCAAGAGGATCGCCGCGCTCAGCTCGGCATTCTCCCAGGTGGTGCGGCTTTCTTCTTCCAGCCAGCGCACAGGCACACCAAAATCCCGTTGCAGCGAGTCCGCCATCAGCCGCGCCTCGCTCGGCGGCGCTCCGTAATGCAGGCCACCGGTCGTCAGTAGCGGCAGCCCCGACGCCTTCGCCAGCTGTGTCGCATAGCGCATGCGTTCGAGGGCTACACCGGTCGGCTGGTCCTGTCCGCCCCAGGCCGGATCACCGCGTTCACGCCCGGAGCCCAGGACCACGATGGCATCCGCCCGGCCAGCCAACCCTGCCCACTCGTTCATCGCCAGCGGCGGGACCGTCTCGATTCGCCCGGCCAGATGCTGCATTACCACCGGCAGGCTCATCAGCCATAACCCGCCCAGCCCGCCGATAAAGAACAAGCGCGCCGTGCGCGGCCAGGACTTGCGCAACCACCAGGCGGCCAGCAGCATAAGCAGCAGCACACCAGGCGGCATCAACCATTGTTTGATGAAAAAGCGCAACGGCATCGGGCATCTCCAGGAAAATGCCGCAAGCCTAAAGAGAAACGGCGCCTGCTTGAAGCAGGCGCCGGTCAGAGCAAAGAATCCCGCGTGGCGCACTCCGTCCTGCGCCGTTGATATCCTGAACGGTTATTTGCAGTGCAGCGTTCTGGATTTGAGCGCTGTGGCGGAACGTTTCCGGTCCTTGAGCCAGATGACCCGGCCCGGGGTGGGCGTTTCTACCGGAGGTAATGCCACGGAAATCTTCTGGCCCCGTGCCGGAGCGGCTTCCAGCCAGGCCTTGATGACGTCGAACTCGGCCCGGCTAAGGCCGCGCAACTCCAGTTCGGCGGGCATCTCATCGCGCAATCGCAGCGAGGTGCGGGCCACGTCCAAGGCCAGCCCCAAGCGATCGATCAGGCGTTCGTAGACTTCCGGTTTCGGTGCATGTTGCTGCGACTCTCCCATCCGTTCACCTCATTGAAGATAAAATTCATCTCCCCCACGAATGAGCTTAGCGCCACCCGCGAAACGGGCCGGACGCCGCGACCAACGGCCCTTTGCGCCCTCTTCCGATGCAATCAGGGTTTCCCACGACCGTTGGGGGTCATGTATGCTACGGCGTTCGCTCCAGGGCCTGTCGCCGGGCGAAAACGGTCAGCGACCAGCCTCGATAAGGTCTCCCATCTCTCAGCGCAAAGTAGCCATGCACGAACACTATCAGCCCCGCGAAATCGAAGCCGCCGCCCAGTCCTACTGGGACGAGCACAAGTCTTTTGAAGTCAGTGAACAGCCAGGCAAGGACACCTACTACTGCCTGTCGATGTTCCCGTACCCGAGCGGCAAGCTACACATGGGCCACGTGCGCAACTACACCATCGGCGACGTGATCGCCCGCTACCAGCGCATGCAGGGCAAGAACGTCCTGCAGCCAATGGGCTGGGATGCCTTCGGCATGCCGGCGGAAAACGCGGCAATGAAGAACAACGTCGCACCGGCCAAGTGGACCTACGAAAACATCGCCTACATGAAGGCCCAGCTGAAAAGCCTCGGCCTGGCGATCGACTGGTCCCGCGAAGTCACCACCTGCAAGCCGGACTACTACCGCTGGGAGCAGTGGCTGTTCACCCGCCTGTTCGAGAAAGGCGTGATCTACCGCAAGAACGGCACCGTCAACTGGGACCCGGCCGACCAGACCGTACTGGCCAACGAGCAGGTCATCGATGGCCGTGGCTGGCGTTCGGGCGCGCTGATCGAAAAGCGCGAGATCCCGATGTACTACTTCAAGATCACCGACTATGCCGACGAGCTGCTGGAAAGCCTCGACGAGCTGCCGGGCTGGCCGGAACAGGTCAAGACCATGCAGCGCAACTGGATCGGCAAGTCCCGCGGCATGGAAGTGCAGTTCCCCTACGACGAGGCCAGCATCGGCCAGTCCGGAACACTGAAGGTCTTCACCACCCGTCCTGATACCCTGATGGGCGCTACCTACGTTGCCGTTGCCGCCGAGCACCCGCTGGCTACCCTGGCTGCCCAAGGCAATCCGGCGCTGCAGGCCTTCATCGACGAATGCAAGAGCGGCAGCGTCGCCGAAGCCGATATCGCCACCCAGGAGAAGAAAGGCGTCGCCACTTCCCTGCTGGTCCGTCACCCGTTGACCGGCGAGAAGCTGCCGGTATGGGTCGCCAACTACGTGCTGATGCACTACGGCGATGGCGCAGTAATGGCCGTTCCGGCCCACGACGAGCGTGATTTCGAATTCGCCAGCAAGTACCAACTGCCGATAAAAGCCGTGGTCCGCACCAGCGCTGGCGATGAAGTCGGCAGCGAGTGGCAGGCCGCCTACGGCGAGCACGGTCAGTTGATCAACTCCGGCGAGTTCGACGGTCTGGACTTCGCCGGCGCCTTCGACGCCATCGAAGCCGCGCTGATCCGCAAGGAACTGGGCAAGTCGCGTACCCAGTTCCGCCTGCGTGACTGGGGCATCAGCCGCCAGCGCTACTGGGGTTGCCCTATCCCGATCATCCACTGCCCGTCCTGTGGCGACGTTCCGGTACCGGAAGACCAGTTGCCGGTCACCCTGCCGGAGAACGTGGTTCCGGACGGCGCCGGTTCGCCACTGGCGCGCATGCCCGAGTTCTACGAGTGCACCTGCCCGAAATGCGGCACGGCGGCCAAACGCGAAACCGACACCATGGACACCTTCGTCGAGTCTTCCTGGTACTTCGCCCGCTACGCATCGCCGAACTACGAAGGTGGCCTGGTCGACCCGAAAGCGGCCAACCACTGGCTGCCGGTGGACCAGTACATCGGTGGTATCGAACATGCCATCCTGCACCTGCTCTATGCGCGCTTCTTCCACAAGCTGATGCGTGACGAAGGCCTGGTGAGCTCCAACGAACCGTTCAAGAACCTGCTGACCCAGGGCATGGTGGTCGCCGAGACCTACTACCGCGTGGCAGCCAACGGCGGCAAGGACTGGTTCAACCCGGCCGACGTCGAGGTCGAGCGCGACGCCAAGGCCAAGATCATTGGCGCACGCCTGAAGACCGACGGCCTGCCGGTGGAAATCGGCGGCACCGAGAAGATGTCCAAGTCGAAGAACAACGGCGTCGACCCGCAGGCCATGATCGACGCCTACGGCGCCGACACCTGCCGCCTGTTCATGATGTTCGCCTCGCCACCGGACATGAGCCTGGAATGGTCCGACTCCGGTGTCGAAGGTGCAAGCCGCTTCCTGCGTCGCGTCTGGCGCCTGGCCCAGACCCATGTGACCCAGGGGCTGCCGGCCAAGGCCGACTTCTCGGCGCTGGACGACGCGCAGAAAGCCGTGCGCCGTGCCACCCACTCGGCGATCCGCCAGGCCAGCATCGATGTCGGCCAGCATCACAAGTTCAACACCGCCATCGCCCAGGTGATGACCCTGATGAACGTGCTGGAAAAGGCCTCGCAAGCCACCGAGCTTGACCGTGCCCTGATCCAGGAAGGTCTGGAAGCGGTCACCCTGATCCTCGCCCCGATCACGCCGCACATCAGTCACGGCCTGTGGCAGAGCCTGGGCCACCAGGGCGCGGCAATCGACGCAGGCTGGCCGAGCGTGGATGAAAGCGCGCTGGTCCAGGACAGCATCCAGCTGGTCATCCAGGTCAACGGCAAGCTGCGTGGTCAGATCGACATGCCGGCCGGTGCCAGCCGCGAAGAGGTCGAGGCCGCTGCGCGCAGCAACGAAAACGTGCTGCGCTTCACCGAAGGCCTGAGCATCCGCAAGGTCATCGTGGTTCCGGGCAAACTGGTCAACATCGTCGCCAACTGACAGGAACGGGCGCCTCGTCCGCGGGGCGCCCGCATAGAAAAGTCCCCAAGGTTTCCAGGGAGCAACAAGATGATCAAACGCAATCTGCTGGTGATGGGCCTGGCCGTGATGCTGAGCGCCTGCGGTTTCCATCTGCGCGGCACCGGTACCAACGAGCTGGCGATCAAGGAGCTCGAGGTCAGCGCGCGCAACGCTTACGGCGAGACGGTCACCCAACTGCGCGACGTTCTGAAGAGCAGCGGCGTCAACGTCCATAGCGGCGCACCGTACAGGCTGGTTCTGACCAACGAGGCCGAAACCCAGCGTGCAGCCAGTTATGCCGGTAGCGGCCGTTCGGTGGAGTACGAACTGCAAACCCAGTTGAGCTACGACATCCAGGGCCGCAACAACACCGTCCTGCTGAGCGACAAGCTTGAAGTGCAGAAGGTCTACCTGTATGACGGCAACAACATTACAGGCTCCGGCCAGGAGTCCGGACAGATTCGCAAGGAAATGCGCCGCGAACTGGTACAACGGATGATCCTGCGCCTGCAGCAACTGACTCCTGCCCAACTGGACGAACTGCAGGCCAAGGCCGACGAGCGTGCCAAGGCAGAAGCCGCAGCCCTGGAAGCGGCACAACGCGCCCAGGATGCACAACCCCAGCAATCGCCGCTGGAAATCCCGGCGAACTGAGACCGGACGGGGCGCTTCGGCGCCCCGACTTTTTTATGAAACTCGCCCCCGCCCAACTCGGCAAACACCTGCAAGGCGCCCTCGCCCCGGTCTATGTGGTCAGCGGAGATGATCCGCTGCTGTGCCAGGAAGCCGCCGATGCCATTCGCCTGGCCGCGCGCCAGCAAGGTTTCGATGAGCGCCAGGTGTTCAGCGCCGATGCCAACTTCGACTGGGGCACCCTGCTCCAGGCCGGCGCCAGCCTTTCGCTGTTCGCCCAGAAGCGCGTGCTGGAACTGCGCCTGCCGTCCGGCAAACCGGGTGACAAGGGAGCCGCAGCGTTGATCGAGTATTGCTCGCGGCCCGCCGACGACACCCTGTTGCTGATCAGCCTGCCCAAGCTCGACGGCAGCGCGCAGAAAACCAAATGGGGCAAGGCCCTGGTCGAGGGCGCGCAGGTCCAGTTCATCCAGATCTGGCCGGTGGACACCCAGCAGTTGCCGCAATGGATCAACCAGCGCCTGGCCCAGGCCGGGCTTGCCGCACAACGGGATGCGGTGGAGCTGATCGCTGCGCGGGTCGAAGGCAACCTGCTGGCGGCGGCCCAGGAAATCGAAAAGCTCAAGCTGCTCGCCGACGGCAATACCATCACGGTGGAAACGGTGCAGGGCGCAGTCGCCGACAGCGCACGCTTCGATGTCTTCGGCCTGGTGGATGCAGTGCTCAACGGCGAAGCGGCCCATGCCCTGCGCATGCTCGAAGGCTTGCGCGGCGAAGGGGTCGAACCACCGGTGATTCTTTGGGCGCTGGCCCGTGAGCTGCGGGTGCTGGTCGGCCTGGCCCAGCAGTACAGCCAGGGCGTACCGCTGGAAAAAGCCTTCAGCCAGGCCAGGCCGCCAGTGTGGGACAAACGGCGCCCGTTGATGAGCAAGGCCCTGCAGCGCCATTCGGCACAACGCTGGGGCCAACTGCTGTATGACGCCCAGCGTATCGATGCGCAGATCAAAGGCCAGGCCCAGGGCTCGCCCTGGACCAGCCTGACCCGCCTTTCGCTGCTGATGGCCGGCCAGCGCCTGGCGCTACCTGCCGAGTAAGGGACCGGCGGTCTTGCAGTGGACACAACGCAGTCCTATAGTGCGCGCGAATCCACCCAGGCAGGATCACCGCCATGCGCAAGAAACCGGCAAAATCCCGACCCAACAAGGCCAAATCCATAGTCGCCCAGCCACTGTTCCGCTGCCGCCAGGAACGACCGGAAAAGGGCAAGGGCAGCTACCGCCGCGAAGCCTTCCAATCGAGAGATTGGGAGGCTTCTTCCTTTATGGCCGCATGAAAGCAGGAAAACCACAGGCATGATATGGTCGTCACCTGACCCGTATTACCTGGATTTGTGCATGCCTTTCCGCCTTTCCCGCCGTCGGCAATTCCGCCAGTTGAGCGCTGCTTCCAGCCTTGTCCTGCTGGTTGCCTGCGCCGAACACCCCTCCGCCGCCGATGCCCTGCCCATCGCGCCGATACAGCCCGCTCCAGCGCTCACCCAGGCCACGCCGACCGCCGAGATCGAGATCCTGCCACAGCAGAGCTTCGCCCAGTGGCAGGCCAGTTTCCGTCAGCAAGCCCTGCAGGCCGGCGTTTCGCCAAGCCTGTTCGACCGTGTCTTCGCCGGGATCACCCCGGACATGGATGTGATCAAGGCCGACCGCAGCCAGCCCGAGTTCAGCCGTCCGGTCTGGGAATACCTCGATGGCGCGCTGTCGCCGGTCCGCGTGCGCAATGGCAAGGCCTTGCTGCTGCAGAACAACGACCTGCTGGGGCGGATCGAACAGCGTTACGGCGTCGAGCGCAATGTGCTGGTATCGGTATGGGGCATGGAAAGCAATTTCGGCCAGTTCCAGGGCAACAAATCGGTGATCCGTTCCCTCGCGACCCTGGCCTACGAAGGCCGCCGCCCGGCCTTTGCCCAGGACCAGTTGCTGGCCGCGCTGAAAATCCTGCAGAACGGTGATATCGCCCCCGAAGCCATGCGCGGCTCCTGGGCCGGAGCCATGGGCCAGACCCAGTTCATTCCCACCACCTATGACACCCATGCGGTGGACTTCGACGGTGATGGTCGCCGCGATATCTGGAACAGCTCGGCCGACGCCCTTGCGTCCACCGCTCACTACTTGCAAAGCTCGGGCTGGAAACGTGGCGAGCCTTGGGGCTTCGAGGTAACGGTACCGAGTGGCTTCGACTACTGGATTGCCGATGGGGCCCTGCGCAAGCCCGTTGCCGAATGGCTGCGCCTGGGCGTGCAACTGGCACCGGGAACACGCATTCCGGCCGGCAGCGAGCAGCTCTCCGCCGCGCTGCTGCTGCCCACGGGCTATCGCGGCCCGGCGTTCCTGGTACTGGACAACTTCCGTGCCATCCTCAAGTACAACAACTCATCGGCCTATGCCCTGGCGGTCAGCCTGCTGAGCGAACGTTTCGAGGGCTCGGGCTTTATCCGCGGCGCCTGGCCGAAGGATGACCTGCCACTGAGCCGCAGCGAGAGGATCGAATTGCAGGAACTGCTCAACGCCAACGGACATGAAGCCGGCAATGCCGATGGCATCATCGGCGCCAATACCCGCAAGGCGATCCGCACTGCCCAGCAGCAACGTGGCTGGCCGGCGGATGGCTACGCGACACACAAGCTGCTGGATAGCCTCAGGGGTCGCTGAGTTCTTTCGGGCCCTATCGCTGGCAAGCCAGCTCCCACAAGGATTTGCGTACACCAGGCCCTGTGGGAGCTGGCTTGCCAGCGATGAGGCCCGGAAGAGCAAAGAAAAAGCCCCTGACCACAAGGCCAGGGGCTTTTTCATTTACCGGGCGATCAGAGCTTGATCTTGGCCTCGTGCGCCTGCTGGTCGGCATGGTACGAGGAACGTACCAGCGGCCCGGAAGCGACGTTCTTGAAGCCCATCCTGTAGCCTTCCTCGGCGAACCAGGCGAAGGTGTCAGGATGCACGAAACGCTGCACCGGCAAGTGGCTGCGCGACGGTTGCAGGTACTGGCCAAGGGTGAGCATGTCGATGTTGTGCTCGCGCATGCGCTGCATGACTTCGATCACTTCCTCGTCGGTCTCGCCCAGGCCGAGCATCAGGCCGGACTTGGTCGGTACGTGCGGCACCAGTTCCTTGAACTTCTCCAGCAGGGTCAGCGACCACTGGTAGTCCGAACCCGGACGCGCGGCCTTGTAAAGGCGCGGTACGGTTTCCAGGTTGTGGTTGAATACATCCGGCGGCTCCTGGGCAGTGATCGCCAGCGCCACGTCCATCCGGCCACGGTAGTCCGGGACCAGGGTCTCCAGCTGGACGCCCGGGGACAAGGCACGGATTTCCCGGATGCAGTCGGCGAAGTGCTGGGCACCGCCGTCGCGCAGGTCGTCACGGTCCACCGAGGTGATCACCACGTACTTCAGGCGCAGGTCGGCGATGGCGATCGCCAGGTTCTTCGGCTCGTCCACATCCAGCGGCTTCGGCCGGCCGTGGCCGACGTCGCAGAACGGGCAGCGACGGGTGCAGATGTCGCCCATGATCATGAAGGTCGCGGTACCGCCGGAGAAGCACTCGCCCAGGTTCGGGCAGGAGGCCTCTTCGCAGACGCTGTGCAGCTTGTGCTTGCGCAGCAATTGCTTGATCCGGTCGACTTCCGGAGAAACCGGGATACGCACGCGGATCCAGTCAGGCTTCTTCGGCAGTTCTTCGGTCGGGATGATCTTTACCGGAATACGCGCGACCTTCTCGGCACCACGCAGTTTCACACCGGCTTCAACCTTCGGCCGTGGGGCCGGGGTGGCGGTGCTTTGCACCGGCTCTTGCACAATAGTCATATTCAGTCGATTCCGCCCGCAAGGGTCGTCTGCTCAGCATAATCGAGGTGCTTGACCAGCTGTCCGCGCAGCCTTGCCCTTACCTCGGAGAATTCGATTGGTCCGGCCTGGTCGCGCAGCTGGGTCATGGCCAGCCCCGCATACCCGCAGGGGTTGATTCGGCGAAACGGCGCAAGGTCCATGTCCACGTTCAGGGCCAGGCCATGAAAGGAACAACCGTTGCGGATCCGCAGGCCGAGGGAGGCAATCTTCGCCCCATCGACGTAAACGCCCGGCGCATCGGGCTTGGCTGCCGCCTGCACGCCATAACTGGCGAGCAGCTCGATCAGGCAACGCTCCATGCGCGTGACCAGATCACGCACCCCGAAACCGAGACGGCGCACATCCAGCAGCAGGTAGGCGACCAACTGGCCGGGGCCGTGGTAGGTCACCTGGCCGCCGCGGTCGGTCTGCACCACCGGTATGTCTCCCGGCACCAGCAGGTGCTCGGCCTTGCCGGCCTGGCCCTGGGTGAATACAGGAGGATGCTCCACCAGCCAGACTTCGTCACCACTGCCAGGCTTGCGTTCGGCGGTGAAGCGACGCATGGCCTCGAGAACCGGTTCGTAAGGCAACAGCCCGAGGTCGCGAAAGCCGAGAACCGAGGACATCAGATCACCAATTTCACGATACCCGTCGCGCGCAGGGCGCTGTTGATATTGTGCAACTGGTCTTCGCCGGTGGCGATGATATGCAGTTGTACGGTGGTGTACTTGCCTTCCTTGCTCTGGCGCTCGGCCAGCGTGCTCAAGTCGACCTTGGCATATTTGCTCAGGATCTCGATGACGGTGTCCTTGAAGCCGACGACGGTATCGCCAATCACCTTGATAGGATAATCCGGGCAGGGGAATTCGATTTTTGGCGGTTTGACATCAGTTTGAGTCATGGCAGTAACGGCCTCGTAAGCCGTGGCAGCAACAACGCCCCTGCGGGATGGCAGGGGCGTGGCAGGTCACGATATCAGTTGAACAACCCGTAGAAGAACAGGCGGATGCTATCCCACACCCGACGGAAGAAACCACCTTCCTCGACCGCGTCCAGCGCGATCAGGTCGGCGCTGTGAACGACATTGTCATCCAGTTTGACTTCCACTTTACCGATCACGTCACCTTTGGCGATCGGCGCCATCAGTTGCGGGTTCATGGTCATGCTGGCAGCCAGTTTTTTCAATTGGCCTTTAGGCAAGGTCATCGTCAGGTCTTCCGCCAGGCCGGCCTTGACCTGGCTGGTGGTGCCTTTCCACACCGGCGCCTGGGCCAGTTCGGTGCCCTTCTGGTAGAAGGTCTGGGTTTCGAAGAAGCGGAAGCCGTAGGTCAGCAGCTTCTGGGTCTCGGCAGCACGGGACTGCTCGCTGTTGGTGCCGAAGACCACGGCGATCAGGCGCATGCCGTCACGTACGGCGGAGGACACCATGCAGTAGCCGGCTTCCTCGGTATGGCCGGTTTTAAGACCGTCGACGGTCTTGTCGCGCCACAGCAGCAGGTTGCGGTTCGGCTGCTTGATGTTGTTCCAGAAGAATTCCTTCTGCGAGTAGATCGCGTAGTGCGCCGGGTCTTCATGGATGATGGCTCGGGCCAGCAGCGCCATGTCGTGCGCCGAGGAGTAGTGCTCGGGGTTCGGCAGGCCGGTCGGGTTCATGAAGTGGCTGTTGGTCATGCCCAGGTCGGCAGCAGTCTTGTTCATCATGTCGGCGAAGGCGTCTTCGCTGCCGGCGATGTGCTCGGCCACGGCGACGCTGGCATCGTTGCCGGACTGGATGATGATGCCGTGCAACAGGTCGCTGACGCTGACCTGGGTGCCGACCTTGATGAACATCCGCGAACCGCCGGTACGCCAGGCGTTTTCACTGACGGTCACCGGATCGTTCTCGCCGATCTGGCCGCGGCGGATCTCCAGGGTGGCGATGTAGGCGGTCATCAACTTGGTCAGGCTCGCCGGAGGCAGGCGCTGGTCGCCATTGTTCTCGACCAGGATGTTGCCGCTGGAGGCTTCCATGAGCACGTAGGACTTGGCTGCCAGTTGCGGCGGCGACGGCATCATCTGCTCGGCGGCGAACGCAGCCGGAGCGATCAGCAGCGGAACAAGCAGGCAAAGGCGTTTGGCAAAGGTGGTGATGTTCATCCGTCTCTCGAAATCGCTAATGGGCTTATGCCCCAAGGGGGCAAAACGTTAAAACGGGCTGCGGCAAAGCGTCGCGCCCTGGGGCAAAACCGCCATTGTACATGGCTGTATGCCCCCGCTACATGACAAACCGACCAGTCCCCCCGGTCAGTCCGCCGTAACTACCTTGGCCTGGCCCAGATTGGCCAGGCGTACGCTGTCCTGGGTTTGCTGGACTTCGCCCTGGCTGCGGATCGGGCCCAGGCGCACCCGGTGCAGGGTCTGCTGGTTGCGCACGATGGAACTGATGAACACCGGCGCGCTGACCATGCTGCTCAGCTTGGAGCGTAGCAACTCGGCGGCATCCGGGTTGGCGAACGCACCGACCTGCAGGTAGGTGCCACCGTTGGCCGGCAGGCTGTTGCTGGCCACCTGGACCGGCACCACGGCCGCGGCGTGCTGCTGCGGCGGCGGCGTCCATTGTTCGACAGTGCCGGTGCTGGCCGGGATCGAAGGGGCCTGGGCAACCTGCGGCTGCTCCAGCACCATCGGCGCCGGGCGCCCGCGCTGGGCCCACCACTGCTGCGGATCGATACCTTCGACGCGCACCCGGGCGGTACCGGTCTCGGCATAGCCGAGCTTCTTCGCCGCCGCGTAGGACAGGTCGATGATGCGATCGGAATAGAACGGGCCGCGATCGTTAACCCGCAGGATCACGCTGCGCTTGTTGTCCAGGTTGGTCACCTTGACGTAGGCCGGCAGCGGCAGGGTCTTGTGCGCCGCGCTCATGCCGTAGAGGTCGTAGACCTCTCCGTTGGCAGTGTTCTGCCCGTGGAACTTGGTGCCGTACCAGGACGCGGTGCCCTCGGCCACGTAGTTGCGCGAATCGGGGATCGGGTAGTAGGTCTTGCCCAGCACCGTGTAGGGGTTGGCCTTGTAGTTGCCGGTATGCACGGTTGGGGTGGCATCGGGGATCTTCGACACGTCGACATCCCACCACGGCGCGCCATCCTTGTGGGCCCGGTTGATGTCCAGGCCCGGCTGGGAGCGGATGACGTTGCCACTGCTGGCACTCTGCGTCGGACGGCTTGAAGAACAGCTGACCAGCAGCGCGCCAACGGCGACACAGCCCAGCAGCTTGAGGGAAGTAGTGGAGAACAGTTCACGCATCAGCGGGCGCCCCTTGCCTGAACCAGCAGGTCTGAAAGTTGATGTACCGCCATGGCGTACATCACGCTGCGGTTATAGCGAGTGATCGCGTAGAAGTTCTTCAGGCCGAGCCAGTATTCGGGGCCATTGTCGCCTTCGAGCCGGAAAGCGGTGACCGGCAGATCATCGCGCAGCGCATCATGACTCGACCAGCCCAGTGCCCGCAACTCCCCCACCGTCCTGACCGGCTCGATGCCCGGGCTCAGGCCTTCGTCGACCCGCTCGCCACGGACCATGGCGCGGCTCACCACCGGTTCGCCGGCCACCCAGCCATGGCGCTTGAAGTAGCTGGCGACGCTGCCGATGGCGTCGTCGGGGTTGTTCCAGATATTGATATGGCCGTCGCCGTCGAAGTCCACGGCGTAGGCACGGAAGCTGCTCGGCATGAACTGCGGCAGGCCCATGGCCCCGGCATAGGAGCCTTTCAGGGTCAGCGGATCGACCTGCTCCTCGCGGGAGAGCAACAGGAACTCGCGCAGTTCCTTGCGGAAGAACGGAGCCCGCGGCGGGTAATCGAAGGCCAGGGTGGAAAGCGCATCGATCACCCGGTAGTTGCCGGTATTGCGGCCAAAAAAGGTTTCGACGCCGATGATCGACACGATCACCTGGGCCGGCACCCCGTATTCCTGCTCGGCGCGGGCCAGGGCCGCCTCGTGCTGGCGCCAGAAATCCACGCCGCGGGCAACGCGGGCGTCGGTGAGGAACATCGGACGATATTCCTTCCATGGCTTGACCCGTTCCGCCGGACGCGAAATGGCGTCGAGGATCGCCTGCTTGCGTCGCACGTCGCGGAACACGCCCATCAGTTGTTCACCGGCGAAGCCGTAGTCGCGGGTCATTTCCCCGACGAATTCGGCCACCTGCGGCGAGCCATCGTAGTCGCCGGCACTGGCCTGCTGGGCCGTGCCGAACAGACCAAGGAATCCCGCCAGGGGAACATAACGGGCCATCCAGCCCCGTACTGCTTGCATCGAGAAATTCACCTTGATCAAACCTGCGCGATCCATTTGCGGTGGGTATGGATCGACATGAGAACGCCAAACGCTGACAGCAGCGTCACCAGCGAAGTTCCACCGTAGCTAATGAAGGGCAGCGGTACGCCCACCACGGGCAGCAAACCGCTGACCATGCCGATATTGACGAAGACATAAACGAAGAAGGTCATGGTCAGGCTGCCGGCCAGCAGCTTGCCGAACAGGGTCTGGGCCTGCGCGGTGATCACCAGCCCGCGACCGATCAACAGCAGGTAGATCAGCAGCAGCGCACAGATGCCCACCAGGCCGAACTCCTCGCCGAGCACGGCGATGATGAAGTCGGTATGGCTTTCCGGGAGGAAGTCCAGGTGCGACTGGGTACCCAGCAGCCAGCCCTTGCCGAATACCCCGCCGGAGCCGATCGCGGCCTTGGATTGGATGATGTTCCAGCCAGTCCCCAGGGGATCGCTTTCCGGGTCGAGGAAGGTAAGCACGCGCTGTTTCTGGTAGTCGTGCATGACGAAGAACCACATCGCCACGGCAACCGGCACTGCCGCAGCTACCACGCTGATGATCCAGCGCCAGCGCAGGCCGCCCATGAACAGGACGAAGGCCCCGGAGGCAAGGATCAGCAGTGCGGTACCCAGGTCCGGCTGGCGAACGATAAGGATGAAGGGGATGCCGATGAGAATCAGGCTGATCAGCACATGCTTCAGATGCGGCGGCAGCGTGCGCTTGGACAGGTACCAGGCGATGGTCGCCGGCATGATGATCTTGAGGAACTCCGAAGGCTGGAAGCGGATCACCCCGGGGATATTGATCCAGCGCGTCGCCCCATGGCGTTGTGGCCCATGATGTCCACCACGACCAGCAGTGTCACCCCGACCACATAGGCCAGCGGCACCCAGCGTGCCATGAAGCGCGGTTCCAGTTGGGCGATGACGAACATCGAGACCAGGCCGATACCGAAGGATGACGCCTGCTTGAGCAGCAGGTCCCAGTTCTTGCCGCTGGCCGAATAGAGGACGAACAGGCTGCCGGCAGCGAGGGTCAGCAGCAGGACCAGCAGCGGGCCATCGACATGGATGCGCTGCAGGAAGCTGGCGCGGCGGCGCATCACGTCCTCGCTGGACAGCATGCGGTCGAAATTACTCTTCACTGGGCCGATTCCTGGGCAACGGAGGCGTTGGGGGCGTATTCGGGCTTGAGGCGGCCACTTTCATCCAGCAGCCAGGCGTCCATGACCTGGCGCAGTACCGGGGCGGCGACGCCGGATCCGGACTCGCCGTTCTCGACCATTACCGAAATCACGATCTTCGGATCCTCGGCCGGGGCGAAGCCGACGAACAGGGCGTGGTCGCGATGGCGTTCCTGGACCTTGCTGCGGTCGTACTTTTCACCCTGCTTGATGGCGACGACCTGGGCGGTACCGCTCTTGCCGGCAATGCGGTACTGCGCGCCGATGGCCGCCTTGCGCGCGGTACCCCGGGCGCCCTGCATCACCTGCTCCATGCCATGGGTGACCCTGGCCCAGTCGGCCTTGTCGCGCAGGACAATGTCTTCCATCGGGTTCGGATCCACCGGCGGCTGGCCTTCGATGCTCTTGGCCAGGTGCGGACGGTTCCACTTGCCCTTGCTGGCGATCAGTGCGGTGGCCTGGGCCAGTTGCAGCGGTGTGGCCTGCATGTAGCCCTGGCCGATACCGAGGATCAGGGTCTCGCCGGGGAACCAGGCCTGGCGACGGGTCGCACGTTTCCATTCGCGCGACGGCATCAGCCCCGGCGACTCCTCGAACATGTCGAGGGCGACCTTCTGCCCGATGCCGAAGCGGTTCATGTAGCTGGACAGCTTGTCGATGCCCATCTTGTGCGCAAGGTCATAGAAGTAGGTGTCGTTGGAACGCATGATCGCCGTGTCGAGATCGACCCAGCCATCGCCGGTGCGGTTCCAGTTGCGGTACTTGTGGTCGTAGTTGGGCAACTGGTAGTAGCCCGGGTCGAACACCCGGGTGGACGGGGTCACGGCTCCGGAATCCAGGCCGGCGATGGCAACTGCCGGCTTGATGGTCGAACCCGGCGGGTACAGGCCGCGCAGTACGCGGTTGAACAACGGCCGGTCGATGGAATCGCGCAGCTCGGCGTAGGCCTTGAAGCTGATGCCGGTCACGAACAGGTTCGGGTCGAAGCTGGGCTGGCTGACCATCGCCAGCACCTCGCCGGTGCGCGGGTCGAGCGCGACGATCGCCCCCCGGCGGCCGCCCAGGGCTTGTTCGGCGGCTTCCTGCAGCTTGATGTCGAGGCTGAGGACGATGTCCTTGCCAGGAATCGGGTCGGTACGCTTGAGCACGCGCAGGACGCGACCGCGGGCGTTGGTCTCGACTTCCTCGTAGCCCACCTGGCCGTGCAGTTCATCCTCGTAGAAGCGCTCGATACCGGTCTTGCCGATATGGTGGGTGCCGCTGTAGTTGACCGGGTCGAGGGTCTTCAGCTCTTTTTCGTTGATGCGCCCGACATAGCCTACCGAATGGGCGAAGTGCGCACCCTGTGGATAGTGCCGCACCAGTTGCGCCACCACTTCCACGCCGGGCAGGCGGAACTGGTTCACCGCGATCCGGGCGATCTGTTCTTCGGTCAGTTCGAACAGGATCGGCACCGGCTCGAACGGCCGACGCCCCTGCCGCATGCGCTTTTCGAACAGCGCGCGGTCGTCCGGAGTCAGTTCCAGCACCTCGACGATCACATCGAGCACCTGCTGCCAGTCGCCGGAACGCTCGCGGGTCATGCTCAGGCTGAAGCTGGGCCGGTTGTCGGCGATGATCACGCCGTTACGGTCGAAGATCAGCCCGCGGGTCGGCGGAATCGGCTGCACATGCACCCGGTTGTTTTCCGACAGCGTGGAGTGATAGTCGTACTGGATCACCTGCAGGTAGTACAGCCGGGCGATCAGTACGCAGATCAGCAGCAGGATCGCCACCGCGCCGACCACGACGCGGCTACGCACCAGACGGGCGTCTTTCTCGTGGTCCTTGAGGCGGATCGGCTGCGACATTGAAAAGGCTTACGGCTTATTTGTGGTAAGGGTGCCCGGACAGAACCGTCCAGGCGCGATAGATCTGTTCGCCGATCAGTATCCGTACCAAGGGATGCGGCAGGGTCAGCGGCGACAGCGACCAGCGCTGCTCGCTGCGCGCACAGACCTCCGGTGCCAGCCCTTCCGGTCCGCCGACCATGAGGTTGACGGTGCGCGAGTCCAACCGCCAGCGGTCCAGCTCGACCGCCAGTTGCTCCGTGCTCCAGGGCTTGCCATGGACCTCCAGGGTAACGATGCGCTCCCCCGGCTGGACCTTGGCCAGCATGGCCTCGCCCTCCTGACGGATCAGGCGGGCGACGTCGGCGTTCTTGCCCCGGGTATTGAGCGGGATTTCCACCAGTTCCAGGGACAGCTCCGACGGCAGGCGCTTGGCATATTCATGCCAGCCTTCCTCGACCCACTTGGGCATGCGCGAGCCGACCGCGATCAATCGCAGACGCACGGCGCTACCTCAGTCCAGGTCTTTGTTGAGCTTGGCGAAATGCTCATGGGTGTTTTCCGGGCTATGGTGCTTGCCATCGGCGGCACGGCTCTGCTCGGCACCCAGCCACAGGCGTTCCAGGTCGTAGAACTGGCGGGCGGCGGCGGTCATCATGTGCACGATGACGTCGTTCAGGTCGAGCAGGACCCAGTCGCTGTCGCCCTTGCCTTCCTCACCCAGGGGCATCACGCCTTGCTGCTTGACGATCTCGCGGACCTTCTCGGCCATCGCGTTGATCTGCCGGTTGGAGGTACCGGTGGCGATGATCATGTAGTCGGTCAGGCTGTGCTTGGCGCGTACGTCGATAACCTGGATGTCCTGTGCCTTGACTTCTTCCAGGGCCGACTTGGCCAGTTGGACCAGCTCTTCGCCGGTGATTTTCTGCTTGGTCATATAAAACTCGTTCAACTCATTGATAGCGGCGCCCATGGGCGCCTGCCGCTCTACGCACGATAAAGGCCGTGCGTCTCGATATAGGCCAGTACTGCGTCCGGCACCAGGAACCTCACCGACTTGCCGCTGGCCAGCAGCTGCCGGATCTGCGTGGCGGACACCGAAAGCGGCGTCTGCCAGACGAACGAAATGTTCCCCGCCGGGCCGGACATGGCGGTGGGATCGCTCTCCGAGCGCGCAGCCAGCAGGTTGCGCAGCTCGTCTGGGGGTTCTATGTCGGCATCCGGACGTTGCAGGACCAGGATGTGACAGTGTTTCAGCAACTCTTCCCAGCGGTGCCAGCCGGGCAGGCCGCAAAAGGCATCCCAGCCCATCAGCAGGAAAAGCTGGTCGCCGGCGCCCAGTTCGGCGCGCAACGACTCCAGGGTGTCGATGCTGTACGACGGTTTGTCCCGCAACAGCTCGCGGTCATCCACGCTCAGCCGTTCGACACCGGCCACTGCGCAACGCACCATGGCCAGGCGATCCTGCGCCGCTACCTGCGGGGTATCGCGGTGTGGCGGGCGGGCGTTCGGCAACAGGCGCAGCTCGTCCAGGCCCATGAACTCGGCCACTTCCAGCGCGCTGCGCAGGTGGCCGATGTGCACCGGATCGAAGGTGCCGCCAAGGATGCCGATCCGCCGGATCGCCGGGGCCTTGCTCAACGGGTCAGGACTCCTGGCCGCGCAACTGGCCGTCGCCGACGACTACGTATTTCTCGCAGGTCAGGCCTTCCAGGCCGACCGGGCCGCGGGCGTGCAGTTTGTCGGTGGAAATGCCGATTTCTGCGCCCAGGCCATACTCGAAGCCATCGGCGAAGCAGGTCGGGGTGTTGATCATCACGGAAGCCGAATCCACCTCGGCAACGAAGCGCCGGGCCAGGCCCTGGTGCTCGGTGACGATGGCGTCGGTGTGGTGCGAACCATAGTGGTTGATATGCTCGATCGCCGCGTCGATGCCATCGACGATGCGAATCGACAGGATCGCTGCCAGGTACTCGGTGCTCCAGTCTTCTTCGCTCGCAGGCGCGGCTTCGATGACCATGCGGGTACGCTCGCAACCACGCAGTTCTACGCCTTTCTCACGGAACTGGCGGGCCATTTCCGGCAGGAATTCGGCAGCGATGCTCGAATCCACCAGCAGCGTCTCCATCGCGCCACAGATACCGTAGCGGTAGGTCTTGGCGTTGAAGGCGATGCGCCAGGCCTTGTCCAGCTCGGCGTGCTCGCCGACATACACGTGGCAGATGCCGTCCAGGTGCTTGATCACCGGGACGCGGGCGTCACGGCTGATGCGCTCGATCAGGCCCTTGCCGCCGCGCGGAACGATGACGTCGACGAACTCCGGCATGCTGATGAGCGCGCCCACCGCCTCGCGGTCGGTGACTTCCACCACCTGGACCACCGCAGCCGGCAGGCCGGCCTCGGCCAGGCCGCGCTGGATGCAGGCGGCAATGGCACGGTTGGAATGGATGGCCTCGGAGCCGCCGCGCAGGATGGTGGCGTTACCCGATTTGAGGCACAGGCTCGCGGCATCGATGGTCACGTTCGGCCGCGACTCGTAGATGATCCCGATCACGCCCAAGGGCACGCGCATCTTGCCGACCTGGATACCCGACGGCCGGTAACTCATGTCGCGGATCGCACCCACCGGGTCCGGCAGGCTGGCGACCTGGCGCAGACCGACGATCATGCCGTCGATGCGTGCCGGGGTCAGGGCCAGGCGATCGAGCAGGGCCGGCTCCAGGCCGTTGGCCCGGCCGGCGGCCAGGTCCAGCTCGTTGGCTGCGGACAGTTCGGCGCGAGCCGCGTCCAGGGCGTTGGCGGCAGCGTGCAGCGCGCGGTTCTTCTGCGCGGTGCTGGCACGGCCGATAACGCGGGACGCCTCGCGGGCGGCGCGACCCAGGCGGGTCATGTAGTCAAGAACGGACTCAGTCATGGGGCTCAGTGTCTTGGCGAAGGGGAAAATCGGACGAGTATAACTGTCATGGGGTTGTACGCCCAGCGGTGACAGTCGGATGGTAGGAAGCGAGCCGCAGATTTTCCTTCCCCGCACTGCCCCCGTGGGAGCTGGCTTGCCAGCGATGAGGCCAGACCTGACAACATCATTGCCCTGGCCGGCCCTATCGCCGGCAAGCCAGCTCCCACAGGGATCGCATGCACCGCTTGAACCTGCGATTTACCTGCTTCATTTCCCTGAGATACAGAGCAAATCCCAGAAGCACTGCGGATCCTGTGGGACCAGTTCAGCTTGCCAGCGATGCGGTCAGGCCTGACAACACCGTTGCCCTTGCCGGCCCTATCGCTGGCAAGCCAGCTCCCACAGGGATCGCATGCACCGCTTGAACCTGCGATTTACCTGCTTCATTTCCCTGAGATACAGAGCAAATCCCTGAAGCACTGCGGATCCTGTGGGAGCTGGCTTGCCAGCGATGAGGCCAGACCTGACAACACCATTGCCCTTGCCGGCCCTATCGCTGGCAAGCCAGCTCCCACAGGGTTCTCTGTCGCCTGGGATAACGCGCTCTTCGTTCAGCCTGGATAAAGGAAGAAGTTGCTATCATCCCGGCCTCATTTCCCCATTCCAGAGCCACGATGCCGCACCCCGCCCCTTTGCCCGACAGCTTCTTCGACCGCGACGCCCAGGTCCTGGCCAAGGCCTTGCTGGGCAAGATCATCCGCCATCGGCAGGGCCCGTACTGGCTGTCGGCGCGAATCATCGAGACCGAGGCCTATTATCTCGACGAGAAAGGCAGCCACGCGTCCTTGGGCTACACCGAGAAACGCAAGGCGCTGTTCCTCGATGGCGGGCATATCTACATGTACTACGCCCGCGGTGGCGATTCGCTGAACTTCAGCGCCCAGGGCCCGGGCAATGCGGTGCTGATCAAGTCCGGCTTCCCCTGGGTGGATGAACTGTCCGACGACAACGCCCTGGCACAGATGCAATTGAACAACCCGGACGCCAGCGGCGGCCTCCGCCCGCCCGAGCGCCTGTGCGCCGGGCAGACCCTTCTGTGCAAGGCCCTGGGCTTGAAAGTGCCGAACTGGGACGCCAAGCGCTTCGATCCGCAACAGCTGTTCGTCGAGGACTGCGGAATCATCGTGCAACAAATAATCCAGACCACGCGGCTGGGCATCCCTCAAGGCCGCGACGAACATCTGCCGCTGCGCTTCGTCGATGCCGAATACGCACGGTACTGCACGCGGAACCCGCTGCGCCGCGGCCAAGTCGAAGGCCGCGACTTCTTCTTTCTGACACAAGGAAACTGAGACGATGGGCCCATGGCTCGACAGCCTCACCGGCTGGCTGACGATGAACCCGCAATGGCTGGGTCTGGCGATATTTCTGGTGGCCTTCGTGGAGTGCCTGGCGATCGCCGGGATCATCGTGCCCGGCACCGTATTGCTGTTCGCCGTGGCCGTGCTGGCCGGCAGCGGCGCCCTGTCGCTGCATGAAACCCTGATCCTGGGCTACCTCGGCGGGTTGCTGGGGACGCGGTGTCCTACACCCTGGGCCGACGCTTCCATCAGAACATCCGGCGCCTGCCCCTGCTGCGCCATCACCCGGAATGGATCGGCAGCGCGGAAACCTATTTCCAGCGCTATGGCATCGCCAGCCTGCTGGTCGGCCGCTTTATCGGGCCGCTGCGGCCGATGCTGCCGATGGTTGCGGGGATGTTCGACATGCCGCTGCCGCGCTTTATCGCGGTCAGCCTGATCGCCGCCGCCGGCTGGTCGCTGGCCTACCTGCTGCCCGGCTGGGCCACCGGCGCGGCCATGCGCCTGCCATTGCCGGAAGGCTTCTGGCCGCAGGCCGGGGTGGTCGCAGCCGGCCTGGCCATCCTGGTCGGGGTGAGCATCAACAGCTCACTGCGCGCCCAGCCCCGCGGTACCCGACTGATCGCGGCGGTCAGCCTGGTGATGCTGGCGGCAATCTTCTTCGGCTGGCCCTACCTCACCCATCTCGACCAGGGGCTGATGGCGCTGGTCCAGGAACACCGCAGCGATTACCTGAACAGCATCATGGTGCTGATCACCCGCCTTGGCGATTTCCGTACTCAATTCGTCGTTGCCGCCGTACTGGTCGCCCTGCTCCTGCTGACCCGGCAATGGCGCCCGGCATTCTTCGCCGCCGCCACCCTGGGCGGTACGGCGATCTGCAACGCCGGCCTGAAGTGGTTCTTCGCCCGCGCTCGCCCGGAAGTGCTGACCGAACCGCTGACCAGCTACAGCATGCCCAGCGGCCACAGCTCGGCCTCCTTCGCCTTCTTCCTGACCCTGGCGGTGCTGGCCGGGCGCAGCCAGCCGCCGCGCATGCGCCTGACCTGGATCCTGCTGGGCTGCCTGCCGGCGCTGTCGATCGCCATGTCGCGGGTCTATCTCGGCGTGCACTGGCCGACCGATGTCCTTGCCGGCGGGCTGCTGGCCTGCTGCGTATGCGCGGTCAGCCTGACGGTGATCCAGTACCGCGAACCGCTGTATGCCATGTCGCTGCGGGTGTGGTGGCTGATCCTGCCGGCCTGCGTCGGCGTGCTGGCGTTCTTTGCCCTGCACGCCCTGCCCCATGCGCTGCTGCGCTATTCCTATTGAGGCTCAGGCGAAGAGTTCGCCCTGGATGCGGTCCAGCAGCGACTGGATCGCCACCAGCTTCTGGGTAGGAGAATCGATGGCCAGCAGCTTGAGCTTGTCCTGATCATCGAAGGGCAGCAGATAGGCCAACTGGTTGGCCAGGGCCTGCTTGCCGGTGACCTGGCTGGCCATGTCGAGGCCGGAGACCATGGGATGCTCGGCCAGGGCCATCAACAGCGCCAGCAGGTCATCATCGTCCTCGTCGAGAGGCAGGTCGGCCTGCTCGTCGAGCCAGCGCACATCGGCCACCAGCAGGTTGTCCTTGCGCACTTCGAAGTCATCGACCATGAAGCGCCGCTCACCTTTCACCCGGATACCCAGAAGACCGTTGTCCTGCTGCTGGAAATCCTCGATCAGCGCCTGGCAGCCTATGCCCGCGAAGGATTCCGGCGCCCTGCCGACCTGTTCGCCCTCCAGGATGCAGACCACACCAAAGCCGCCGCCCTGCTTCATGCAGCGGCCGATCATGTCCAGGTAACGAGCTTCGAAGATCTGCAAATCCAGGTTGCAACCGGGGAACAGCACGGTATTCAGGGTAAACAGGGGCAAACTCATTGCAGCTCCTCTAGGCAACCAGGCTGACCGCCAGCGGCAGGAATACCGCAGTAGCCACGCCCATCAGGCTCATCGCCAGGGCTGCGAAAGCCCCGCACTCTTCACTTTCCTGCAAGGCCACCGACGTGCCCACCGCATGGGCGGTCAGGCCCAGGGCCATGCCCCGGGCTTCGGGGCTGCGCACGCCAAGCGCGGTCAACAGGGCCGGGCCGAAGATCGCCCCGATCACCCCGGTGATCAGCACGAATACCGCAGCCAGGGCCGCCACGCCGCCGATCTGCTCGGCCACCAGCATGGCGATGGGCGACGTCACCGACTTCGGCGCCAGGGTCATCAGGATCATGTGCTCGGCCCCGAACCACCAGCCCAGCAGGAGGCAGATGCCGGTGGCGAACACGCCTCCGACTACCAGCGTAGTAAAAGTCGGCCAGAACAGTTGGCGAATGCGCCGCAGGTTGAGATAGAGCGGCACGGCCAGGGCCACGGTGGCCGGGCCGAGCAGGATGTTCATGATCTCGGTGCTCTTGCGGTATTCGGCGTAGGTCAGGCCGCAGCTCAGCAGCACGCCCACCACCACCAGCATGGACACCAGCACGGGCTGGAGGAAGATCCAGCGGGTTTTCTCGTAGGCGGCAATGACGATCTGGTACGCCGCCAGGGTAACGCCGATGCCGAACAGCGGATGATGGATCACCGCCTGGGTTGCGCCATGCCAGTCGAGCATCATGGACGCTCCCCGGAGTGCTTGCCGCGATTGATCATCTTCTGCATCAGCACGCCACAGAAGGCCATGGCCAGCACCAGCGACAGTACCAGCGCCCCGGCGATGGCCCAGAAGTCGGCGACGATATCGGCGGCATAGACCATCACCCCCACCGCCGGCGGCACCAGCAACAGCGGCAGGTAGCGCAACAGGCTGGACGACGCTTCGCTCAGCGGCGCACCGACTTCGCCACGCACCATGAGGAACACCAGCAAAAGCACCAGGCCGATGATCGGCCCGGGCAGGATCGGCACCAGCAAGTGATTGACCGCCGTTCCGAGCAACTGGAACAGCACGAGCCACGTCAAACCGCGCAACAACATCGCATACCTCCCCTCGAACCTGGCGGCCATTATAAGCACGCTATCGACCTGTCTATAACCCGACATTCGCCCGAGGCATAGGCACTTGACCAGGCTTTCATCGCGTGCTGATCTTAGACGCTCGTATCTTTGCTGGTCACAAATCATTCAAGGACAGTCAGGAGAGTCGCGATGCCCTATGTACCCGTTGCAGAGCTGTCGCAGTACGTTGGTAAGGAACTGGGACGTTCCGAATGGCTGAAGATCGATCAAGAACGCATCAACCTGTTCGCCGAGGCCACCGGCGACTTCCAGTTCATCCACGTGGATCCGGTGAAGGCGGCAAAAACGCCATTTGGCAGCACCATTGCCCATGGTTTCCTCAGCCTGTCGCTGATTCCCAAGTTGATGGAAGACATCCTCGTCCTGCCCGAAGGGCTGAAGATGGTGGTGAACTACGGACTCGACAGCGTGCGCTTCATCCAGCCGGTCAAGGTCGATTCGCGAGTGCGCCTGGCGGTGATCCTCACGGACGTCACCGAGAAGAAACCCGGCCAGTGGCTGCTCAAGGCAACCGCCACCCTGGAAATCGAAGGCGAAGAAAAACCCGCCTACATTGCCGAACCGCTCTCCCTCGCCTTCCTCTGACCCTGCACGTGCGAAACGGCCTGCCGGGCCGTTTCACCCTCGCCCGGCTTCTGCGGCATACTCGTGGGCCTAGACCGCCCGGACCCCGCCATGCGCCCTTTCGTTCCATTTGCCTTGATTCTTTTGCTCGCTGCCTGCGGCGACGGTGAATCGCTGTCGCCGCCCGATGCCCGGCTGCCCGATGGCGGCCGCTACCGGGGAGATGTGGTAGACGGTCTGCTGCAGGGTGAGGGTCGTATCGACTATCCCAACGGCAGTTGGTACGCCGGGCACTTCAGCAACGGCCAGCTGGATGGCCAGGGCGAGTGGCACGGCAGCAATGGCGAGGTCTATATCGGCCAGTTCCAGCAGGGCCTGTTCCACGGCCAGGGCAAGCTGACCACCGCCACCAGCAGCTACAGCGGCGGCTTCAAGCTGGGCCGGCGCGATGGCGAGGGAACCTTGCGCGACGGCGCCCAGCATTACAGTGGCCAGTTCAAGGACGACCAGTACAGCGGCGCCGGCAAGCTGGTGCTTGCCGATGGCAGCCAGTACCAGGGCCAGTTCGCCAAGGGCAAGCCCAACGGCGAAGGCGTGCGCAGCGACACCAGTGGCAATCAGTTCAGCGGGCGCTTCGTCGATGGTGAACTCAACGGCACCGGCACCTTCAGCAGCGCCGAGGGCGATCAGTACATCGGCGACTTCAAGGCCAATCGCCTGGAAGGGCGCGGCCGTTACGAGAACGTCGATGGCGATGTGTGGATCGGCGAGTTCAAGGACGGTTCCCTGACCGGCCCGGGCGAACTCTTCGCGGTCGATGGCAGCCACTACAAGGGCGGCTTCCGGGAATGGCGCTTTGCAGGAAAGGGCCGCCTGCAACTGGCCGACGGCAGCGTCTATACCGGCGGCTTCGAGAACGATGCCTACCAGGGCAGCGGACGGCTGGTGCTGCCGGACGGCAAGGTCGAGGACGGCCACTGGATCAACGGCCTGCGGGTTCGTGACGAAAAAGGCCGGTTGCTGCCCGACCCGCTGGAGCAGGCGTTGCTCAACCAGGGCGCGCTGCTGGAACAGGAGCTGGCCCGCGTGCCGGCGTCCAGCGGCTCCATCGACCTGTACAGCCTGACCCTGGCCGGGGACGGCAACCAGAGCGTGTTCATGCGCGAAGCCGACTATGTCAGCGACATGCTCAAGACCCGTTTCGGCGCGGTCGGCCAGATCACCCTGGTCAACCATCGCGACCACCTGGCCGATCGCGTCATGGCCACCCGCGAGAACCTGGCCCGCTCCGCCCGCCGCCTGGCCGAGCGCAGCGGCCCTGACGACCTGGTATTCATCTACCTGACCAGCCACGGCAGCCACGAACATGAACTGGTACTGGACCAGCCGCGCCTGCAACTGGCCGACCTGCCGGCAGACGAACTGGCGGCGGCACTCGCCCCGCTCAAGGAGCGTGACAAGGTAATCGTCATCTCCGCCTGTTATTCCGGGGGCTATATCGAGGCGCTCAAGGACGACCGCACCCTGATCATGACCGCCTCGCGGGCCGACCGTGTCTCGTTCGGCTGCTCGGAAGAAGCGGACTTCACCTATTTCGGCGATGCCCTGTTCGCCCAGGCGCTGAACCAGACCGACGATCTGCTGCAAGCCTTCGAACTTGCCAGGGCGCATGTGGCCCAACGTGAACAAGCCGAGGATTTCGAGGCATCCGAACCGCAGATCTGGGCCCCGAAAGGGGTAGTGGCACATTGGCAAAAACTGCGCCAGCAACAAGCCCGCAAGGCCCTGCAAAGCAACGCTGCGGTTGAGGAAAAAAGCCCAGCCAGCCGCTAAGCTGGAGCCTATGCAAGGGAGAAACATCATGTACCTGACGCCGCAGCACATCCTGCTTGCCGGAGCCACCGGCCTTACCGGTGAACACCTGCTCGATCGCCTGCTCAGCGAGCCGACCATCAGCCGGGTGCTCGCGCCAACCCGCCGCCCACTGGCCGAACACCCGCACCTGGAAAACCCGGTGGGGGATCCGGCGGTATTCCTGCCGCAGCTCAGTGGTCGGGTGGACATCGCTTTCTGCTGCCTGGGTACCACGATCAAGCAGGCGGGCTCGGAGAATGCCTTCCGCGCGGTGGATCTGGACATGGTCGTGGCCTTCAGCAAGCGCGCCCGCGAGATGGGCGCACGGCATCTGCTGGTGGTCAGCGCGATCGGCGCCGACCCGAAATCGTCGATCTTCTACAACCGGGTCAAGGGCGAGATGGAAGAAGCGCTCAAGGCCCAGGACTGGCCACAATTGACCATAGCCCGGCCATCTTTGTTACTCGGGGAACGCAGCGAGCCACGCCTTGCGGAAAAGGTGGCGGGCAGTCTGTCGAAGCTGATTCCGGGCAAGTACCACGGGATCGAGGCGTGCCAACTGGCCAGGGCGCTGTGGCGGCTGGCGCTGGAAGAGCAGGATGGGATTCGGATCGTGGAGTCCGATGAGCTGCGCAAATTGGGGAAATGATCTTATTGCCTCATCGCTGGCAAGCCAGCTCCCACAAGGTCCCTGTGGGAGCTGGCTTGCCAGCGATAGGGCCCTAGAGTCCGCCGGAAGCCTGGAGCCCCACCCTAGAACGGTCAACACCGACAACGGCAACAACACCGTATCCAGCACCATGCTCCCCGGCAGGTCCAGCCCCGGGTACTTCGGTGCTTCGGCGCCAAAGCGATCCGCCGCACAACACCCGCCCTGCATCGCATACAGATCCAGCCGCGTTCCGGAATACACCAGCGGCGCTCCCGGCTTGGCCGCATCCAGAGTCCGCACCGTGGCGCAGCCTGTCGCGCTGAGCACCACCAGCAGCGCGAAGACCAGCGCCCTCACTCCTCGCCTCCGAAGTGATGCTCGCCCCAGCGTGGCAGCATGTCTTGCGGAATATCCAGCAGGTTGAGAATCCGCGCCACGACGAAGTCCACCAGGTCATCGATGGTCTGCGGCTGGTGATAGAAACCCGGCGCCGCCGGCAGGATGACCGCGCCCATCTGCGACAGCTTGAGCATGTTTTCCAGGTGGATCGTGGAGAACGGCGCCTCGCGCGGCACCAGGATCAACTGGCGGCGCTCCTTCAGGGTGACATCCGCCGCCCGCTCGATAAGGTTGTTGCAGGCGCCGGTGGCAATCGCCGAAAGCGTGCCGGTGGAACAGGGCACCACCACCATCGCCGCCGGCGCGCCGGAGCCGGAGGCGACCGGCGACATCCAGTCTTCCTTGCCATAGACCCGAATCTGCCCGGCCGCGGCGCCGGTGTATTCGGTCAGGAATGCCTGCATGCCCTGTGGCTTGGCAGGCAGGACGACATCGGTCTCGGTGGACATCACCAGTTGCGCCGCCTTGGAAATCAGGAAGTGCACCTCGCGGTCCTCGCGTACCAGGCAATCCAGCAGGCGCAAGCCGTACTGGGCCCCGGACGCGCCGGTCATGGCCAGGGTGATGCGCTCCGGCCCGCTCATCCGCGCAGCGCCTCGGCCAGCTTGCCATGCAGGCCGCCAAAGCCGCCGTTGCTCATGATCACCACCTGGGTACCGGCGCGGGCCTGGCCCTTGATCCGCTCGATGATGGCTTCAAGGCTGTCCGCCACCACCGCCGGCACCGTGCATTGCGCAGCGGTGGCGGCCAGGTCCCAGCCGAGGTTGGGTGGCGCGTACCAGATCACCTGGTCGGCGTCCTTGACGCTTTCCGGCAGACCGTCGCGATGGGCGCCGAGCTTCATGGAATTGGAACGCGGTTCGATCACTGCGATCACCGGAGCATCGCCAACCCGCTTGCGCAGGCCGTCGAGGGTGGTGGCGATGGCGGTCGGGTGGTGGGCGAAGTCGTCATAAATGGTGATGCCGTTGACCTCGGCAACCTTTTCCATCCGCCGCTTGACGCTTTTGAACGCGCTCAGGGCCGCGATGCCCAGGGCCGGGACGACGCCGACATGGCGTGCCGCCGCCAGGGTGGCCAGGGCATTGGCAACGTTGTGCTGGCCAGTCAGTTCCCACTCCACCACACCCTGCACCTCGCCCTCGAAGCTGACTTCGAAACGCGAGCCGTCATCGCTGAGCAGGCGCACCTGCCACTGGCCGCCGGCACCGGTGGTCTGCACCGGGGTCCAGCAACCCATTTCGATGACACGCTGGATCGCCGGTTCGGTAGTCGGATGGATCACCAGCCCCTCGCTGGGAATGGTCCGTACCAGATGGTGGAACTGACGCTCGATGGCCGCCAGGTCAGGGAAGATATCCGCGTGGTCGAATTCGAGGTTGTTGAGGATAGCGGTACGTGGGCGGTAATGGACGAATTTCGAGCGCTTGTCGAAGAAGGCGCTGTCGTATTCGTCGGCCTCGACCACGAAGAACGGCGTACCGCCCAGCCGCGCCGACACCGAGAAATTTTGCGGGACGCCGCCGATCAGGAAGCCCGGGCTCATCCCGGCGCGCTCCAGGACCCAGGCCAGCATGCTGCTGGTCGTGGTCTTGCCGTGGGTGCCCGCCACCGCCAGGACCCAGCGGCCCTGCAGCACATGGTCGGCCAGCCACTGCGGGCCCGAAACGTAGGGCAGGCCCTTGTTCAGCACGTATTCGACTGCCGGGTTGCCCCGCGACAGCGCATTGCCGATCACTACCAGGTCGGGAGCCGGGTCCAGTTGCGCCGGATCATACCCCTGGGTCAGGGCGATGCCCTGGGCTTCGAGCTGGGTGCTCATGGGCGGGTAGACGTTGGCATCGGAGCCGGTGACGTGGTGGCCGAGCTCCTTGGCCAGTACCGCCAGCGAGCCCATGAAAGTGCCACAGATACCAAGAATGTGAATGTGCATGGTCAACCTCGGAAAACGTGCAGGCAGGGTAGCCCAGAGGGGGGAAAAACTCACCCGGTGTTTGCTTCAGGCCCCCTTGGACAGCCCATGCTTGCGCAGTTTCCGATACAGGGTGTTTCTACTTATGCCGAGCTGCGCCGCAACCTGGGTCATGTGCCAGCGTTTTTCCTCGAGCACCGCCAGCAAGGCCTGGCGCTCGGCATCGTGCAGAGGGTGCGCCGGGTTATCCACAGGCGCGACCGGCGCGACCGCGGCCAAGGGCGCAGTGCGCACCAGTGCTGGCAGGTCGTGCACACCGATCCGGCCGTCCTCGCACAGCGCCACCAGCGTGCGCAGGACGTTACGCAATTGCCGCACGTTGCCCGGCCAGGCGAAGTCCAGCAGCAGCCGGCGGGCCGCCGGATCAAGCTGCACCGGCTGGCGCCCCGCCTCCCGGGCGAGGATGAAGTCCAGCAGCTGCGCCTTGTCAGAGCGCTCGCGCAATGCCGGCAATGCCACCTCCAGCCCGTTGAGCCGGTAGTAGAGGTCTTCACGGAAGCTGCCATCGGCGACCCGGTCAAGCAGATTGCGGTGGGTGGCACTGATGATGCGCACATCCACATCCTGCGGCTCGCCGCCGATCGGCACCACCTGACGTTCTTCCAGGACACGCAGCAGCCGGGTCTGCAGGCCCAGCGGCATGTCGCCGATCTCGTCCAGCAGCAAGGTGCCACCATCGGCCTGCTGCAACTTGCCGCGCATGCCTTCCTTGCGCGCGCCGGTGAAGCTGCCGCCGCGATAGCCGAACAGTTCGCTTTCGATCAGGCTTTCCGGGATAGACGCGCAGTTGAGTGCGATGAACGGCTTGCCCGCGCGCTGGCTGGCCTGGTGCACGGCCTTGGCGAAGGCCTCCTTGCCCGAACCGGTCTCGCCATTGAGCAGCAGCGGCACATCCCGTTCGAAGACCCGCACTGCACGACGGAAATCGTTTTGCAGCGCCGGATCGAGCAAACAGATCTCATCCGGCTTCGCTGCAGCGACGCTCGGAGCAGACAGCGGCCGCACCTGCTGCCCGCGCACGCTGGCGAACAAGCGACGTCCATCGCGGGTCCGTAGCGGCCAACTGGTGCTGGCCAGGGCAGTGGCGCGCCCCAGCAGATCGTCCAGCCGACAATCGAAGAACAGCTCCACCGGTTGCCCGAGCAACCCGCCTCGCAGGTTGCCCAGCAGGTTCAGGGCACTCTGGTTCACCGCACGGATCCGCCCTTCGCCATCGAAAGCCAGCAGCCCCTCACTGAACAGCCCGACCGACTCGGCCTGCAGATGGAAGCGCAGCAACCAGTGATTGTCGAAACAACGCAGGAAATAGCAGCTCTCGATCATCTTCGCCGAGAGATTGACCAGCGCCATGGTGTGGAACTGGCTCTGGCGCGAGGCATCGGCCCGCGCCGAAGACACATCGAGCACCGCCAGCAGTTCGCCGTGAGGATCGAACACCGGGCTCGCCGAGCAGGTCAGCCCGGTGTGACGGCCGCGAAAGTGTTCATCCTGATGGATGGTCAGGGCCTGGCGCTCGACCAGGCAGGTGCCGATGCCATTGGTGCCCTCCCGCGCTTCGCTCCAGTCGGCGCCCAGCCACAGGCCGGCGCGTTCGAAGATGCGCCGTTCGCTGGGTGCGGTCACGCAATTGAGGATGACCCCGCGCGCGTCGGTCAGCAGTACCGCATGGCCGGCCCCGGAAAGTTGCTGGTGCAGGCTGTTCATTTCGCCGTCGGCGATCTGCAGCACCTGGCGCAGGCGTTCGCGGCTTTCCAGCACACGCTCATGCTCGAGCACCGTCGGCGCCACGGCCAGGGCCGGGTCGAGGTGGTAGTCCTCCAGGCAGCGCAGCCAGGAGCGGGCGATCGACGGGTCGCTGCCAGGGCCCTGCAAGCCACCCTTGCCCTGCGTCACCGTCAGCACTTGCCGGGCATGCCGGCTCAGATGATTACCCTGCACTTTTTATTGTTCTCCGCGGGTGAGAGAAAGCCAGCATCCTCCAGGCGCTGGCGCATTGCAATGGCGGCTTGACCGCCGGGTCACGGGCTGTACCGCCAGCGGTACAAAGTGTCACCCAGGCTGTGCCGCATCCCTCACAAAACGCCGCGCGGATCCCCGGAAAACTGCGCCAGATCATCCATCCAGCGCCCTCTGCGGGCACTGGCCCGACCTTTGCTCTACGCTCCATATCCTCCCCAACAAAACACATAAGCCAGGAGAGACACCATGCGTTACGCACATCCGGGTACCGAAGGCGCAAAGGTTTCGTTCAAGAGCCGCTACGGTAACTACATCAATGGCGAGTTCGTGGCTCCGGTCAAAGGCGAATACTTCACCAACACGTCGCCGGTGAACGGCCAGCCAATCGCCGAATTCCCCGCTCCACTGCCGAAGACATCGACAAGGCCCTGGACGCCGCCCATGCCGCAGCCGACGCCTGGGGCCGCACCTCCGTACAGGACCGCTCCAACGTTTTGCTGAAGATCGCCGACCGCATCGAGCAGAACCTCGAAGTCCTGGCCATCACCGAGACCTGGGACAACGGCAAGGCCATCCGCGAAACCCTGAACGCCGATATCCCGCTGGCGGTGGACCACTTCCGCTACTTCGCCGGCTGCATCCGTGCCCAGGAAGGCGGCGCCGCCGAGATCAACGAAGGCACCGTGGCCTACCACATCCACGAACCGCTGGGCGTGGTCGGGCAGATCATCCCGTGGAACTTCCCGATCCTCATGGCCGCGTGGAAACTCGCCCCGGCCCTGGCCGCCGGCAACTGCGTGGTGCTCAAGCCTGCCGAGCAGACGCCGCTGGGCATCACCGTGCTGGTCGAACTGATCGGCGACCTGCTGCCGCCGGGCGTGCTCAACATCGTGCAAGGCTACGGTCGCGAAGCCGGCGAAGCCCTGGCCACCAGCAAGCGCATCGCCAAGATCGCTTTCACCGGCTCGACGCCGGTGGGTTCGCACATCATGAAATGCGCCGCCGAGAACATCATCCCCTCCACCGTCGAGCTGGGCGGCAAGTCGCCGAACATCTACTTCGAAGACATCATGAAGGCCGAGCCGTCCTTCATCGAAAAGGCCGCCGAGGGCCTGGTGCTGGCATTCTTCAACCAGGGCGAAGTGTGCACCTGCCCGTCCCGGGCCCTGGTCCAGGAATCCATCTATCCGCAGTTCATGGAAGTGGTGATGGAGAAGGTCAAGAAGATCAAGCGCGGCGACCCGTTGGATACCGACACCATGGTCGGCGCCCAGGCCTCTCAGCAGCAGTTCGACAAGATCCTGTCCTACCTGGAGATCGCCGAGAAGGAAGGCGCCGAACTGCTCACCGGCGGCCAGGTGGAAAAACTCGAAGGCAGCCTGGCCACCGGGTACTACATCCAGCCGACCCTGCTCAAGGGCAACAACCGCATGCGCGTGTTCCAGGAAGAGATCTTCGGCCCGGTGGTCAGCGTCACCACCTTCAAGGACGAAGCCGAGGCCCTGGCCATCGCCAACGACACCGAGTTCGGCCTGGGTGCCGGCGTCTGGACCCGGGATATCAACCGCGCCTATCGCATGGGCCGCGGGATCAAGGCCGGCCGCGTGTGGACCAACTGCTACCACCTGTACCCGGCCCATGCCGCGTTCGGTGGCTACAAGAAGTCCGGTGTCGGCCGTGAAACCCACAAGATGATGCTCGATCACTATCAGCAGACCAAGAACCTGCTGGTGAGCTACGACATCAATCCGCTCGGGTTCTTCTAAACCCTTATCGCTGGCAAGCCAGCTCCCACAAAGACCGCGTTCACCGCCACCCTGTGGGAGCTGGCTTGCCAGCGATGAATACGACGCGCTCCCACAGACAAAAACCAGTGCCAAGCGCTCTGGCCCGCTTCCTGCAGCACGCTCACCACTCAAAAAAAGACAACAGGTGACTCCCCATGCCAAGCGATCATTCCGCCGGATCCCCGGCAGGTTCTTCCGTAGATTTCGAAAAGGTCGGTTCCGACTATTTCCAGCAACGTGAATTGAAAAAAGGCGCCGCCGGCTGGGTCCTGCTGGTGGGTCTCGGCGTCGCCTACGTGATTTCCGGCGACTACGCCGGCTGGAACTTCGGCCTGGCCCAGGGCGGCTGGGGCGGGATGTTCCTCGCCACCCTGCTGATGGCCACCATGTACCTGTGCATGTGCTTCTCCCTGGCCGAACTGTCCTCGATGATCCCCACCGCCGGCGGCGGCTACGGCTTTGCCCGCAGTGCCTTCGGGCCTTGGGGCGGCTTCCTCACCGGCACGGCGATCCTGATCGAGTACGCCATCGCCCCGGCCGCCATCGCCGTGTTCATCGGCGCCTATTGCGAGTCGCTGTTCGGCATCGGCGGCTGGATGATCTACCTGGCCTTCTACGTCGTCTTCATCGGCATCCATATCTTCGGTGTCGGCGAGGCGCTGAAGCTGATGTTCATCATCACCGCCGTCGCGGCCATCGCCCTGGCCGTGTTCCTGTTGGCGATGGTGCCGCACTTCGATGCGAAGAACCTGTTTGACATAGCGCCCACCCAGGCAGCCGGCGCCAGCAGCTTCCTGCCGTTCGGCTATGTTGGTGTGTGGGCGGCGATTCCCTACGCGATCTGGTTCTTCCTCGCCGTCGAAGGCGTGCCGCTGGCCGCCGAAGAAACCAAGAACCCCAAGCGCGACCTGCCTCGCGGCCTGATCGGCGCCATGCTGGTGCTGCTCAGCTTTGCCTTGCTGATCCTGGTGATCGGCCCGGGCGGTGCCGGTGCCGAAGCCCTGAAAAGCTCCGGCAACCCGCTGGTCGAGGCGCTGGCCAAGGCCTACGGCGGCTCGACCTGGATGGGCGGCTTCGTCAACCTGGTCGGGTTGGCCGGCCTGATCGCCAGCTTCTTCTCGATCATCTACGCCTATTCCCGGCAGATCTTCGCCCTGTCCCGCGCCGGCTACCTGCCGCGAGCGCTGTCGCAGACCAACAAAAGCAAGGCTCCGGTGCTGGCCCTGATCATTCCCGGGATCATCGGCTTCGCCCTGTCGCTGACCGGCCAGGGCGATCTGCTGATCCTGGTGGCGGTGTTCGGCGCTACGCTGTCCTATGTGCTGATGATGGCCGCGCATATCACCCTGCGCATCAAACGCCCCAAAATGGAGCGCCCTTATCGCACCCCGGGCGGCATCCTGACCTCGGGCGTGGCCCTGGTGCTGGCCTGCATCGCCGTGGTGGCGGGCTTCCTGGTGGATCCGCGGGTAGTGATCGGCGCTGCGATCATTTATGGCGTGCTGATTGCGTACTTCGCCCTGTACAGCCGTCACCACCTGGTGGCCGGCACGCCGGAAGAAGAGTTCGCCGCGATCCAGAAGGCCGAAGAGGCCTTGCACTGACCGAAATACTGCGTCGCCGGTCAAACGGCGGCGCTCTGGAGATTGCACATGGCAAGTTTCGTACATACGGCAGGCCAGCAGACCTACCGCTTCGACAGCCTGAAGGAAGTAATGGCCAAGGCCAGCCCGGCCCGCTCCGGCGACTTCCTCGCCGGGGTCGCCGCCAGCAACGACGGTGAGCGGGTCGCGGCGCAGATGGCATTGGCCGACATCCCCTTGAGCCACTTCCTCAACGAAGCGCTGATTCCCTACGAGGACGACGAAGTCACCCGGCTGATCATCGACACCCACGACAAGCAGGCCTTCGCCGCGGTCAGCCACCTCACCGTCGGCGGCCTGCGCGACTGGCTGCTCAGCGATCACGCCGATGAAGCCAGCCTGCGCGCGCTGGCCCCGGGCCTGACCCCGGAAATGGCCGCCGCGGTATCGAAGATCATGCGCGTGCAGGACCTGGTGCTGGTGGCGCAGAAGATCCGCGTGGTCACGCGTTTTCGCGGCACCATGGGCCTGCGCGGGCGCCTGTCCACCCGCCTGCAGCCCAACCACCCCACCGACGAGCCGGCCGGGATCGCCGCGAGCATCCTCGACGGCCTGCTCTACGGCAACGGCGACGCCATGATCGGCATCAACCCGGCCACCGACAGCATCGCTTCGATCTGCGCCCTGCTGGAAATGCTCGACGCCATCATCCAGCGCTACGACATCCCTACCCAGGCCTGCGTGCTGACCCATGTCACCACGTCTATCGAGGCGATCAACCGCGGCGTACCGCTGGACCTGGTGTTCCAGTCCATCGCCGGGACCGAGGCGGCCAACGCCAGTTTCGGGATCAATCTGAATGTGCTGAAGGAAGGCTATGAAGCGGGCCTGAGCCTGAACCGCGGCACCCTGGGCCAGAACCTGATGTATTTCGAAACCGGCCAGGGCAGCGCGCTGTCGGCCAACGCCAACTTCGGCGTCGATCAGCAAACCTGCGAAACCCGTGCCTATGCCGTGGCCCGGCATTTCAAGCCGTTCCTGGTGAACACCGTGGTCGGTTTCATCGGCCCGGAATACCTGTACAACGGCAAGCAGATCATCCGTGCCGGCCTTGAAGACCACTTCTGCGGCAAGCTGCTCGGCGTGCCCATGGGCTGCGACATCTGCTACACCAACCACGCCGAGGCCGACCAGGACGACATGGATACCCTGCTGACCCTGCTGGGCGTGGCAGGCATCAACTTCATCATGGGCATCCCGGGCTCCGACGACATCATGCTCAACTACCAGACCACCTCCTTCCACGATGCCCTCTACGCCCGCCAGACCCTGGGCCTCAAGCCGGCGCCGGAGTTCGAGGCGTGGCTGGCCCGTACCGGCATCTTCACCCAGGCGGACGGCCGCGTGCGCTTCGGCGACAACCTGCCGCCGGCCTTCCGCCAGGCCCTGGCGCAATTGGGATAAGCGAGCGAACCATGGACAAGCAACCGACGCCCACCGACAACCCCTGGCTGGAACTGCGCCGCCTGACACCGGCGCGAATTGCCCTGGGGCGCACCGGTACCAGCCTGCCGACCCAGGCCCAGCTGGACTTCCAGTTCGCCCACGCGCAGGCCCGAGATGCTGTACACCTGCCGTTCGACCACGCCGGCCTGCGCGAGCAACTGCAGGAACGCGGACGCGATAGCCTGCTGCTGCGCAGTGCCGCGCAGGATCGTCACCAGTATCTGCAACGCCCCGACCTCGGCCGGCGCCTGCATGAAGACTCCGCCGAGCTGCTGCGCGAGCATGCGCGAAGCAATCCGGGGGGCGTGGACCTGGCCATCGTTGTGGCCGATGGCCTGTCCGCGCTCGCCGTGCATCGCCATACCCTGCCGTTGCTCAATCGCCTGGAAGAGCAGATCGCCACCGATGGCTGGTCTACCGCGCCGGTGATGCTGGTGGAGCAGGGCCGGGTCGCGGTAGCCGACGAAATCGGCGAGCTGCTGGGCGCCCGCATGACCGTGATCCTGATCGGCGAACGCCCCGGGCTCAGTTCGCCGGACAGCCTTGGCCTGTATTTCACCTGGAACCCCAGGGTCGGCCTGACCGACGCCTACCGCAACTGCATCTCCAACGTGCGCCTCGAGGGCCTGAGCTATGGCATGGCCGCGCACCGCCTGGTCTACCTGATGCGTGAAGCCTGTCGGCGGCAGCTATCGGGGGTGAATCTGAAGGACGAGGCCCAGGTCCACACTCTGGAAACGGAAACGAACCCGCAGCAAAACGGAAACTTCCTGCTTGGAAATCCTGACTGAGGGCTACTTTTTCGTCGATTGCGCTTTTTTTCCGCTTTAGGCAGCATCTGGGGCGACGGCTGCCCGAGATTCGCCGCCATTCCCTACGAAACACGAGGCCTGCTTATGCGAATCATCCAAGCAACCCTTGAGCACCTGGACCTGCTCGCCCCGCTGTTCGTCAAATACCGCGAGTTCTATGGCGAACTGCCATATCCGGATACCTCCCGCGCCTTCCTGCAAAAACGCCTGGAACGGGGCGAGTCGGTCATCTACCTGGCCTTGCCGGACGATGACGACAGCAAGCTGATGGGTTTCTGCCAGCTCTACCCGAGCTTCTCCTCGCTGTCGCTGAAGCGGGTATGGATTCTCAACGATATCTACGTGGCCGAGGATTCCCGGCGCATGCTGGTGGCCGACCACCTCATGCGCGAGGCCAAGCGCATGGCCAAGGAGACCAACGCCGTGCGCATGCGGGTCTCGACCAGCAGCAACAACGAGGTGGCGATGCGCACCTACGAGTCCATCGGCTTTCGCGAGGACACAGAGTTCAAGAGCTACGTACTGCCGATCAACTAGTCACAAGCACGACACGGACCCTGTGGGAGCTGGCTTGCCAGCGATAGGGCCGGCAAGGGCAATGAGGTTGTCAGATCGGGCCTCATCGCTGGCAAGCCAGCTCCCACAGGGATCAGTGGAACCCGAAAGTCTCCGCACATTCAGCTACAAACTGCGTAAGCAGAATCCCCTCACAGCCGTATAATGCCTCCCTTCAGACTGTGTGAATCGTTACCCAGGCCTGTGGGCAAAAACCTCACACTCCGCACTGCCAGCCATCGCATGCCCGTAAAGCCGGGTCCTGAACAAGGTGCTGTACATGGATTTCAACCCGCTGGACCTCATTCTGCATCTCGATACCTACCTCGATCTGCTGGTCAACAACTACGGTCCCTGGATCTACGCGATCCTGTTCCTGGTGATCTTCTGTGAAACCGGCCTGGTGGTGATGCCCTTCCTGCCGGGCGATTCCCTGCTGTTCATCGCCGGCGCCGTGGCTGCGGGCGGCGGCATGGACCCGGTGCTGCTGGGCGGCCTGCTGATGCTGGCGGCGATCCTGGGCGACAGCACCAATTACGTGATCGGACGAACCGCCGGGGAACGGCTGTTCCGTAACCCCGACTCGAAGATCTTCCGCCGCGACTACCTGCAGCAGACCCACGATTTCTACGAGCGCCACGGCGGCAAGACCGTGACCCTGGCGCGCTTCCTGCCGATCCTGCGCACCTTCGCGCCGTTCGTCGCCGGCATCGCGAAAATGTCCTACCCGCGTTTCTTCGGCTTCAGCGTGGCCGGCACCATCCTCTGGGTCGGCGGCCTGGTGACCCTGGGCTACTTCTTCGGCAACGTGCCGTTCATCAAGCAGAACCTGTCGCTGATGATCGTCGCCATCATCTTCCTGTCGCTGGTCCCGGTGATCATCGGTGTGGTCCGTGGCCGCCTGGGCCGCAGCCAGGCCAAGGCGCACTGACCGGCGATCATGTGGAGCTTCAGCGCCTGGCGTCGGCGCCGCACCCTGGAACGTCATCCGGTCGATCCACAGCTGTGGCAGCAGGTGCGCGAGCGCCTGCCGATCCTCGACGGCATCAGCAACGCGGAAGACCGCTGGCTACGTGAAGCCTGCGTGCTGTTTCTCAGCGACAAGCACCTGACCTGCCTGCCCGGGGTCGAGCTGAACGATGGCGAGCGCCTGTTCCTCGCGGCCCAGGCGCAGTTGCCGTTGCTGCACCTGGGCGCGCTGAACTGGTACCAGGGCTTCCACGAACTGATCCTCTACCCCGACGACTTCCTCAGCCCGCAGCGCCACCGCGACAGCAGCGGCATCGAACACGAGTGGGACGCCGAGCACAGTGGCGAAGCCTGGCAACAGGGCCCGGTGATCATGGCCTGGCCCGGCGTGCTCTCCAGCGGTGGCTGGGAAGGCTACAACCTGGTCATCCACGAGCTGGCACACAAGCTGGACATGCTCAACGGCGACGCCAACGGCTTGCCGCCGCTGCACAACGACATGCGCGTCGGCGACTGGGCCACGGCCATGCAACAGGCCTATGACGACCTCAACGCCCAACTGGACCGCAACCCCGACGCCGAAACTGCCATCGATCCCTACGCAGCGGAAAACCCGGCGGAATTCTTCGCCGTCACCAGCGAATACTTCTTCAGTGCGCCCGACCTGCTGGCCCAGGCATACCCCCAGGTCTACGCCCAGTTGCGCGGCTTCTATCGCCAGGATCCCCTGGCCCGCCTGCAACAGCTGCAGGCCACGCATCCCGGCTACAAAGAAGCCGCGGAGTGAATCGGTCAAGCATCGGGGCGGGCGTGGCAAGGGCCTTGGAATGTGCCTATAATCGCGGCCAATTTTTGGTCAAACACGGGGGCAACGCCCAATGAGCTACAGCAAGATCCCGGCTGGCAAAGACCTGCCGAACGACATCTACGTCGCCATCGAGATCCCGGCCAACCACGCGCCGATCAAATACGAGATCGACAAGGACAGCGACTGCCTGTTCGTTGACCGCTTCATGGCCACCCCTATGTTCTACCCGGCCAACTACGGTTTCATCCCGAACACCCTGGCCGACGACGGTGATCCCCTGGACGTGCTGGTCGTTACCCCGTATCCGGTCGCTCCAGGCTCGGTGATCCGTGCCCGTCCGGTCGGCGTTCTGAACATGACCGACGATGGTGGCGGCGACGCCAAGATCATCGCCGTACCGCACGACAAACTGTCGCAGCTGTACGTAGACGTGAAGGAATACACCGATCTGCCAGCGCTGCTGCTGGAGCAGATCAAGCACTTCTTCGAGAACTACAAGGATCTGGAGAAAGGCAAATGGGTCAAGATCGACGGCTGGGGCAATGCTGACGCCGCCCGCGCCGAGATCAGCAAGTCGGTCGCTGCCTACAAAGGCTAAGTCCGGTTGCGTAAAAAGCCCCGCATTCGCGGGGCTTTTTTATGGGCGCTGGCATGGAAACCATTCGATCAAATGGCCCTTTGCATAATTAGCGAAAATTCCTACAAAAATATGGGCAACTGCTGTAATCGTGCATCCTTCGACTCCCCGAAACATCTCAACTCAATGTTTATAGGAAGCCTTGCGCTTGGGTTCTAGACTCGACGCCCATGAATACTTCCGGTGATCGATTGAAGGCCCTGCTGAGCGAGTGCAACCTGAGCGCTTCGGACTTTGCCGCGCAACGCAAGGTAACCCCCAGCATGTAAACAACTGGTTCCACCGCGGCGTGCCCCAGGCCCGCCTCGATGAAATCGCCGAACTGCTCTGCGTACGGGCCAAATGGCTGCGTACCGGCGAAGGCCCCAAGCACAGCTCGCCGCTACCGCGGGTCAATCGCAGCCGCAACGGCCCGTTGCGCAGTGAACCACCAGAGCACAGTGCCCTGAGTTGCCACGGCGAAAACGACGTCCGCCTGCAGTTCCATGTACTGCGCGCACGCCAGCTCGAGCCCATCGACCAACGCTACCTGCGCCTGCCGCGCCACGCCCTTGACCGCCTCGGTGTCGATCCCGGCCAGGCGATCGCCCTGAGCATGCCCGACTACAACATGACTCCGCTGATTCCCTACGGCGCCCCCCTGGCCATCGACCGCGGCCTGACCCGGGTGGTGGACGGCGAACTCTACGCCGTACTGCACAACGGCCAATTGCGCATCAACAGCCTGAGCAAACGCAGCAACGGCGCCCTGCGCCTGCACAGCCACGACAGCGAGGGTTTTCCCTGCGAGAACTACGGAGTCGGCCAATCCCGCGGCCACCAGCTGGAAGTGCTGGGCTGGGTGTTCTGGTGGGCGCAATATCGCAGCGAAAGGCCGGACTGAAGCGCCGGAGTGCATTTTTTGCTGGGCATTGCGAGTCATTCCCAGTATGCTGTGCGCCACCTCAGCCCTGAGTGCCGCTTGCATCTCACGGGCCGGGCGAGGTCTCACACAGCCCTCGCTCATACGGCACCACCCTGCGGTGCCGTCCAACGATTTGAAGGCGGTTGCGGCTTGCCAAAAGCCAGCCAGAACTGTCCCCGAGAAGCCGGCCACAAGCCGGCTTTTTAATTTCCGTTGTTGCCGCTTCCCTCGCCAACCCGCCTGACCCCCGTCAGCGCCAGAAACGAATTCATCTGCCCATACGGCGCTCGATATACCCCCAACGCATTCAGGTACTTCACGCTGATCGCCGCCAGTTCCCAGGCCATGGGTTCGTCGTCGATGGAGAACGCCTGCTCCGAGACGAACAGGTCCAGCCCGGTGAGATCACCCAGGGCCTTGAGCGGCGCTGATCGTTCACGGTGCCGGGGCAGCAACGTTTCGTTGCTCCAGGCCCAGCGCCAGGTGTTTTCATTGCCGGCATGGCTGCCGATGGGAATGACATCCGCCTCGACCACCTTGTTGTCGTCGAGGTCGTACATTTCCAGTAGACCGGCCTCCTGGTCGAACGACCATCGGGCGTGACCGGCGAGGTGGTGCTCGGTTTCGAGCAGTTGCTGTTTTTCCTTGAGTTCGTCCTTGGCAGACCGCAGGAAGCGGTCGAAATGTTCGTTGATCATGAGATTTCCTGAACGCTGCGGATGGCGTGGCCGGAACGATCAAGAGTAGCCGCGATTCGCCAGACCGCGGCAAATACACCTCACCCCCGCGGGGACGGCGGCGGCAGCAGCTCCAGTACGCGATCGCGGCCGCCCTCGGCCACCAGGTAAGTGCCACGCCCGGTAGCCACGATGGATTGCGGCGCCTTGAGGAAGGACAACACCGTGCGTTGCTCGCCCTGCGGATCCACCAGCAGCAGGCGGGCGCGGTGGGTGGAGTCCTCGCTTATCCACAGGCCACGCTGGTCACACATCAGGAAGGTGGGCTGGTTGAGGCCACTGAGAATCACCGGGTCGCTGCGGTCCTCGGTCAACTGGCGGACCAGGCCGGTTTCCTTTTCGCTGTACAGCAGGCGGCCATCGCTGCAACGGGTAATCGACTCGGTTTCAGTGAGACCATCCCTCAGCACGGTCAGCGAGCCGTCACTCCAGCGGTAGCGCATCAGGCGACCGTCACCCTTGCGATCCTCGATGGCGTAGAGATCCTCGCCGTCGTTCCACAGGCCCTGGACATTGTTGCCACTGAACAACGGCGTTACCTGGCCGTCCTTGAACAGGCTGACCGGCGCGTTGCCTACTTCCTGGCTGAACACCCAGCCACCGAGCGCGGGGTCATGCCGTCGGGCTTGGACAGCCCGCCCACCAGGGTTTCGCGCTGGCCGTCGGGCTGGATGCGCACGATGCTGCCTTTGCTGCCTCGCAATTCCTGGCTGATCAGCAACGAGCCATCCGGCAAAGGCGCCAGGGACGCCGCCTTGGGCACGGCGCGGTAGACGACCTGGAAGCTCCAGTCGCCAGAAGCCTGCACCGGGTAGAAGCTTTGCCAGGCAAAGAAACCCAGCGCGGCGAGGACCAGCACAGCGCCGGCAAGCACTAGCTGACGCAATACAGAGAAGCTTCGAGTCATGGATCAGACCGCCGTCAGGTGTTCATAAAGGATGGCCGCGCCCACCAGCATCAGTACCACGCCACCGGCGATCTCGGCGCGCTTGCCGACGACCGCGCCGAGCACGCGACCAAGCATCACGCCGACAGTGACCATCACACAGGTAGCCATGCCGATTGCCGCTGCCGCGACCAGTATGTTCACGTCGACGAAGGCCAGGCCCACGCCCACCGCCATGGCATCGATGCTGGTGGCGAACGCGGTCACGGCAAGGATTAAGAAGGAATGCTGGCTGGCTTTTTCTTCGGCTTCGTCTTCGTGCTTGAGACCGTTGTAGATCATGTGAAGGCCAAGTGCCAGTAGCAGGCCGAATGCGATCCAGTGGTCCCAGTTTTCCACGTATCGCACCGCTGCCTGGCCGATGCCCCAGCCGACGACGGGGGTGATGGCCTCGATCACACCGAAGATCAGGCCGGTGCGCAGGGCTTCGCTGAAGCGCGGTTTATGCAGGCTTGAGCCTTTGCCGATGGCGGCGGCAAACGCATCGGTGGACATCGCCATGGCGAGGAAGAAAAGGGAAATCGGGTTCACGGTTTCTATCCAGTCGGGCTATGAGTCAACGACGCAACCACACGCCCGACTCCAGGCATGGTTGCATCGTTGGTCTCGCCAACCAGAAGGTGTTCACGCCACGGCTGCTGCCGAGAATGTTGACGCGAACGCTCATGACCAAGGGTCAGGAGCAGGCTACTCCCCAACAAGGGTGGCCAATATAGTGGCCCGGATGTGAAAAAAACATCAACCGAAAACGACTTTTCCTACATCAAGGCGTCTGGACGGGCCTCATCGCTGGCAAGCCAGCTCCCACAGGGATCGCGTACACCACTGAAACCGTGGGAGTCCGCCCAGCCTTTCAGGCTGCGCTGTCGCGCAGAGAACAGTTCCAAAGCACGACGCGTACCCTGTGGGAGCGGGTTCACCCGCGATTGCGGTAGTGAATTCACAATAGCAATCGCGGGTGAACCCGCTCCCACAAGGTCCCTGCAAATCAAAGAGTTATGTTTTGTTCTATGAGAATTGGCTTGCCGGCGATGAGGCCCTCAAGAAAACATCAGAGGTTCTGGTCGAGGAAGGTCACCACAGTCCCCATGCACGCCACCCGCTCTTCCACGTGCGGCATATGGCTCGAGTTCTCGAACAGCGCCCAGCGAATCCCCGGGATCAGGTCCAGGTATGGCTTGACCACCAGCGGCGTGGCTTCGTCATAGCGCCCGGAAATCAGCAGGCTTGGCACGTTGATGCGCGGCAGGCGATCAACGATGGTCCAGTCCTTGGTGCTGCCGATCACGTGGAATTCGTTCGGCCCGGTCATGGCGTGGTACACGGTGGGGTCGGCGTCGACCTGGGCGAAGGTCCGCGCCACTTCGTCCGGCCAGGGGTTGAGGCGGCAGACATGACGGTCGTAGAAGACCCGGGTCGCGGCGATGTAGTCGGCGGCGGTGAAGTCACCAGCGGCCTCGTGGCGCAGCAGGGTGTCCTGCACGTCCTGCGGCAGTTCCTCGCGCAGGCGGTTGGCTTCCTTGACCCAGGTGCGCATGTCTGCCGGCGAGTTGGCGATCACCAGGCAGCGCAGCCCGGCCGGGCGCCGTACCGCGTGCTCGCTGGCGAGCATGCCGCCCCAGGACTGGCCGAGCAGCGCGTAGCGGTCGCGAATGCCCAGATGGTCGAGCAGGTTGTCGAGTTCTTCGAGGAACAGGCTCACGGTCCAGAATGACGGCGGCATGTCCGGCAGATGGGTCGAGCGCCCGTTGCCGAGCTGATCGTAGTGGATGACCGGGTAGCCACCGGCCGCGACATCCTTGTAGGCATCGACGTAGTCATGGGTACAACCCGGGCCGCCATGCAGGATGACCAGCGGGGTGCGCCCGCACTCCAGGTCACCGGTGACGCGATACCAGGTCTGATAACTACCGAAAGGGGCAAAGCCTTCACGCGATTTGATGAGTTCCATTTCATCGGGCTCCGTGCGGATCGTAGGGCATACCATAGCCGCCACGTGCCTCGGGCATAACTAGAGAATTCTCTAGGTTTTCGCGATTTTTCCGCTATCAGTCCTCTAAAAGCCGGTAATGCACGGCACGGGCTACCGCCTGGACACGATTCCTGGCACCCAGCTTGTGCATGGCCGAGGTCAGGTGCAGGGAGATGGTGGCCAGCGAGCGGTTCAATTGCTCGGCGATCTGCGCCGCCGTCAGGCCCTCGGCGGCCCAGCGCAGGCACTCGCGTTCGCGGCGGGTCAGGCGGATGACCTGCGGCGAGCATTCCTTGTCGAGCAAGGGGTAGGCGGCTTCCTGGAGCGCGTGGGCGACCAGACTGAAGTCAGCGAGATGCTCGCGGGCCTCGTCGAGGTCACGCCTGCTGGTCTGCGGGCGCAGGCCGGTGAGGGTGGCGAAGCCGCCGCGAGGCAGGTGGATCGGCACGGTCACGCCACAGGCCAATTGCGCATCCTGCAGATAGCCGACCACCGGCGCATGCCGACTGTCGATGAAACGCTGGAGGATGGTGTCGCCCTTGGGCTGGTAGGACCAGACGAACGGCGAAATGCTCGTCAGCGCAAGGTGCTGCACCGGATCGATCTGGTAATAGCCTTCGGCGCACCAGAGGTCCTGCCAGTCCTGCGGGGTGTTGCGCACCCGCAGGATCGCCGGGGTGATGAGTTCGCCGACGTGGTCCAGTGGAACGGGACTGTAGTCATAGACCAGGGCTTCGAAGCCCAGGTCCGCTGCCACGTCGGCAACGCGGTCCATCTGCTCGTCCAGGCTCCTGCCAGACAACAGACGATGGTCGAGATCAGCCAGTTTGGCCTGCATTCCTTGCACTCCTGCGTGTTACCCCTGTTGGATTTCCATCTTGAAGTCCGACAAGTAGAATGCCACGGCCCGGCGCCGGACTGCCACCACAAACCTATAGGAAATACTAGCTTGTGGGCACTGCCGTCTCCTGCGCAGGGTATAGCTGCAAGCCAATGCCAACAGGAGAGTAGCGATGTGGCGTGAGATGCAACCTGACCAGCAGTTCGACGTGACGGTCGATGGCCACAATCTCGTGGTGTACAGCTATGGTGAAGGCGACGAGGTGCTGCTGCTCCTCAACGGCGGCCCCGGGCTACCCTGCGATTACCTTCGCGAGGCCCATTCGTGGCTCAAGGACAAGGGTTTGCGCGTGGTCACCTTCGACCAGCTGGGAACCGGCAAGTCCGCCCGCCCCGAAGACCCGTCCCTGTGGAACATCACCCGCTACGTTGCCGAAGTGGAAACCGTGCGCCAGGCCCTCGACCTCGGCCGTGTGCACATGCTCGGGCATTCCTGGGGCGGCTGGCTGGCGATCGAGTACGCCATCCATCATCCGCAGGCACTCAAGAGCCTGATCCTGGAAAACACCGTCGGCGATATCCCGCACCTGTCCAGCGAGCTGGAACGCCTGCGCGGCGCCCTTGGCAGCGAAACCGTGGCGATGATGCAGCGTTTCGAGGCCCTGGGGCAGCTCGACCATCCGCAGTACCAGGCCGCGATCACCCTGCTCAACTATCGGCATGTCTGCCGCCTCGATGAATGGCCGGCGCCGATCAAGCGCTCGCTGGGCGACTGGAACATGGGCCCGTACACCGCCATGCAGGGGCCCAACGAGTTCCTCTATATCGGCAACCTCAAGGACTGGAACCGGCTCAAGGAAATGGGCGACTTCAACATGCCGGTGCTGATCACCACCGGGCAGCACGACGAACTCACCCCGGCCTGCGCCATGCGCATGAAGCTGGCCCTGAAAGACGCCGAACTGCATGTGTTCCCCAACAGCAGCCATATGCCGTTCTACGAGGAACCCGAGGCGTACTACCCGGTATTGCTGGACTTCCTGCAGCGCTACCGGGGTTGATCGATGAACCTGGCGCGCTACCGCTTCGTCCTGACCCGCCCGCTGCAACTGCTCCCGGTATTGCTGGGCATCAGCCTCATCACCTTCGTGCTGGTGCGCTCGATCCCCGGCGACCCGGCGCGGGTACTGCTCGGCGCGCGCAGCACGCCGGACGCGATCCAGAAGATCCGCGCCCAGTTCGGCCTGGACGAGCCGATCTGGGTGCAATACCTGTATTTCCTGAAGAACCTGCTCAACGGCGACCTGGGCCAGTCCCTGCTGTATCGGGTCGATGCGCTGAAGCTGATCGCCACGCGGATCGAGCCGACCCTGATGCTGGTGTTCGGCAGCGTGCTCCTGGCATTGCTGATAGCCGTGCCGCTGGCGACCCTCGCGGCGCGCAACAAGGGCGGCTGGATCGATAACCTGATCCGCGTGTTCACCACGGCCGGGCTCGGGTTGCCGGCGTTCTGGCTGGGCTTGATGCTGATCCTGCTGTTCAGCGTGCATTGGGGCCTGTTCCCGGTTTCCGGCTATGGCCGGGGGTGGCCGGAAAAACTTCACCACCTGGTGCTGCCCTGCCTGACCATCGCCCTCGCGCTGTCGGCGGTACTGGTGCGCAACCTGCGCGCCAGCATGCTGGTGGAAATGCAGTCCGACCAGGTCACCGCCGCCCGCGCCCGCGGTCTCTCCGAGAACGCGGTGTTCCGCCGCCACGTGCTGCCCAACTCGATGGTGCCGACGGTCAACCTGCTGGCCGTCAACATCGGCTGGCTGATCAGCGGCACCGTGGTCATCGAAAGCCTGTTTTCCCTGCCCGGCATCGGCCAGTTGCTGGTGCGCGGCATTTTTACCCGCGACTACATGGTGGTGCAGGGCGTGGCCATGGTGCTGGCCTGTGCCACGGTAGCGGTGAACTTCATCGCCGATATCGTCACCACGGCCATCGACCCGCGGGTGAAGATCCAATGAGCAGCCCCAGCATCGCAATCCCGAGCCGCTGGCGCCTGCGCTGGAACCTGGGCGATGGCCGCCTGACCCTGTATTTCGGCCTGGCCATCGTTCTTGGCTGGGGCCTGCTCGCCCTCCTCGCTCCATGGGTCGCCCCCTACGACCCGCTGCTGCAGAATGGCGACCTGCGCCTGATGGCACCGAGCCTGGCGCACCCTTTCGGCACCGACAACTTCGGCCGCGACATCCTCTCCCGGGTCATCTGGGGCGCACGCATCGATTTGCAGATGGCCCTGGTCGGGGTGATCTTCCCCTTCCTGCTCGGCACCTGCATCGGCGCCATCTCCGGCTATATCGGCGGACGCCTGGACGCAGTGTGCATGCGCCTGATCGACATCGTCCTGGCCTTCCCCTTCCTGGTCCTGATGCTGGCGATCATGGCGATCCTCGGCCCCGGACTGGGCAGTTTCTATATCGCCATGGCCCTGGTCGGCTGGGTCTCCTATGCGCGGCTGATCCGCTCGCAGATCCTGATCCTCAAGGAAAGCGATTTCGCCCTCGCCGCCCGCAGCCTCGGCTTCAGCCACCGGCGCATCCTTTTCGGGCACCTGATGCCCAATGCCCTGTTCAGTTCGGTGGTGTTCTGCATGTCCGACGCGGTGCTGGTGCTGCTCAACGGTGCGGCGGTCAGCTACCTGGGCCTCGGCGTGCAGCCGCCCACCGCCGAGTGGGGCACGATGGTTGCAGAAGGTCAGAGCTTCATCACCAGCGCCTGGTGGATCTGCACCTTTCCGGGCCTGGCCGTAGTGACCCTGGCGATGGGCTTCAGCCTGCTCGCCGACGGTGTCGCCGAACGCCTGGGAGACCGCTCATGAGCACGCCGCTGTTGCAGGTCGAGGACCTGAGCGTGATCGTTCGCAATGATCAACGCGATGTTGCCGTGGTCGATCGCTTGTCCTTCAGCCTTGGCGAAGGCGAGATCCTCGGCCTGGTGGGCGAATCCGGCTCGGGCAAGACCATGGCCTGCCGCGCCCTGATGCGCTTGCTGCCCTCGCCGAAACTGCGCGTCGAAGGCACGGCGGTGCGCCTGGACGGAACCGACCTGCTGCAACTGGACGATGCCGGCATGCGCCGCATGCGTGGCCGCGAACTGGGGATGATCTTCCAGAACCCGAGCAGCCACCTCGATCCACTGATGCGCATCGGCGAGCAGATCGCCGAGGGCATCCGCCTGCACCAGGGAGCCTCGCGCCGGGAAGCGCGGACCGAGGCCATCGAGGTGCTGCGCCAGGTCGGCATTCCCGACCCGCAATCCCGGGTGGACAACTACCCGCACGAATTCTCCGGCGGCATGCGCCAGCGGGCGATGATCGCCGTGGCCCTGGGCTGCAATCCGAAGGTGCTGATCGCCGACGAGCCGACCACGGCGCTGGATGTCACCGTGCAGGCGCAGATCCTCCGGCTGCTCCTGGACCTGCGCGACCGCCGCGGCCTGTCGATGATCCTGATCAGCCACGACCTCGGCGTGGTCGCCCAGACCTGCGACAGCATCGCCGTGATGTATGCCGGACGCTTATGCGAGCACGGTAGCAAGATGCAGATCCTCAAGCGCCCGCAACACCCCTACAGCGCCGGCCTGCTCGCCTGCCATCCGGCGGCGGACAGCGGCCAGCGCCTGATGAACACCATCGGCGGGCAACCACCGCTGCTCGGCGACATGCCCGCGGGTTGCCGCTTCGGCACACGCTGCGGCCTGGCATCGCCGATGTGCCGCGAGCACTTGCCACAGTTGCGCGAGATTTCGCCCGGTCACCGCCTGGCCTGTCATACACCGCTGCTGCACGGAGTCGCCTCATGACCACGCTGTTGCAGGTCAACGACCTGCAGGTGCAATTTCCCGCCGCTGGCAGCGGCCTGTTCAGCCTGCGTCCGCGCAAGGTCAGCGCGGTCAATGGTGCGTCGTTGCACCTGGCCGCCGGGGAAACCCTCGGCCTGGTGGGCGAGTCCGGCTGCGGCAAGAGCACCCTGGCCCGGGCCATCCTGCACCTGAACCCGGTGGCCGGCGGGCAGGTTCTCTTCGACGGCATCGACATGGCCCAGGGCAGCCAGGCCGATATCGCCCGCCTGCGCCACGAGACCGCGATGATCTTCCAGGACCCGTACACCGCCCTGAATCCGCGGCAGCGCATCGGCGACATCATCGCCGAGGTACTGCGGGTGCAGCGCAAAGTGCCCGAGGCACAGGTACCGGCACGGGTCGCCGAACTGCTGAGCCTGGTCGGCCTGCGCCCGGAACTGGCCGAGCGCAAGCCGCGCTCGCTGAGTGGCGGCCAGTGCCAGCGGGTCGGCATCGCCCGCGCCCTGGCGGTGGAACCGCGGCTGATCATCGCCGACGAATGCGTCGCCGCCCTCGACGTGTCGATCCAGGGCCAGATCATCAACCTGCTGCTGGAACTGCGCGAGCGCATGAACCTCGCCATGCTGTTCATCACCCACGACCTCACCGTGGTTCGCCGCCTGTGCGACCGGGTGGCGGTGATGTACCTCGGGCGCATCGTCGAGGAAGGCCCGGTGCACGAGGTCTTCGACGCGCCACGCCACCCCTATACCGCTGCACTGATCCAGTCCATCGCCGATATCGACCCGGCCCGCCGCCTGCCCGAGCAACCGCTGCCGGGCGAGCCGCCGAGCCCGCTGCACCTGCCCACCGGCTGCGCCTTCCATCCCCGTTGCACGCGCGCATTGCCGGCCTGCCGGGAAAGCACGCCGCCGACCCATTCCCTGGGTACACGACGCCATACCTGCGTCCACCCGGAGCCGCTGTCCTGACCTAACGTCCTTTCATCAAATGGAGCTTGAGCATGAAACCCGGAGCATTGAAGTTACTCACCGCCGCCCTGCTGGCCGCCAGCGCCCTGACCACCGGCGTCGCCCACGCCGCAGGGGTGCTGACCATCGGCTGCCGTGAGGAAAGCACCACCTTCGACCCGATCAAGACCGCGCAGAACCGCGACAACTGGGTCTTCGCCAACGTCTACGACGTGCTGGTGCGGGTGGACAACAGCGGCACCAGGCTGGTCCCCGGCCTGGCGGAAAGCTGGGTCATCTCCGACGACGGCCTGACCTACACCTTCAAGATCCGTCCCGCGAAGTTCTCCGACGGCTCGCCATTGACCGCCGAGGACGCCGCCTTCTCCCTGCTGCGCATTCGCGATAACCCCGGCTCGCTCTGGGCCGACTCCTACAAGATCATCGACACGGCCGTCGCCAAGGATCCCCACACCCTGGTGGTGACCCTGCACAGCAAATCGGTGCCCTTCCTCGCGCAACTGGCCACGGCCAACGTATCCATCGTGTCCAAGGCAGCCATCGAAAAGCTCGGCGAGGAGGAATACGCGCAGAATCCGGTGGTATCCGGGGCATTCAAGGTCAAGGAGTGGCTGCGCGGCGACCGCGTGATCCTGGAAAAGAACCCGCAATACTGGGAAGCCGACAAGGTCAGCCTGGATGGCGTCGAGTGGATCTCCATCCCGGATGACCGCACGCGCATGCTCAAGGTCCAGGCCGGCGAGCTGGACTCGGCCATCTTCGTGCCCTTCTCCCAGGTCAACGACCTGCAGAAGGACAAGAAGGTCACCGTCCACATCGACCCGTCGACCCGCGAAGACCACCTGCTGATCAACCACGAGAAAGGCCTGCTGGGCAAACAGGAAGTGCGCGAGGCCATCGACCTGGCGATCGACAAGAAGGCCCTGGTGGAAACCGTCACCTTCGGTCATGGCGAGCCGGCCTATTCGTACATTCCCAAGGGGCGCTGTACCACAACGCCAACAACCTGCAGCGCCCCTACGACCCGGCCAAGGCCCGCGAACTGCTGAAGAAGGCCGGGGCCGAAGGGCTCAAGGTCAATTACGTGGTCAATGCCGGCAACGAAGCCGACGAGCAGATCGCCGTACTGGTGCAGAAGCAACTGGCGGATGTCGGCATCACAGCCAACCTGCAGAAGGTCGATCCGACCCAGAGCTGGCAGATGCTGGTGGACGGCGACTACGACCTGTCGGTGATGTACTGGACCAACGACGTGCTCGACCCCGACCAGAAGACCACCTTCGTGCTCGGGCATGACAGCAACCAGAACTACATGACCCGCTACAGGAACGACAAGGTCAAGGACCTGGTGGCTGCGGCGCGGGTCGAGACCGATCCGGTCAAGCGCGGCCAGATGTACGAAGAACTGCAGAAACTGGCCAAGCAGGACGTGCACTGGATCGACCTGTACTACAGCCCGTACATCAACATTTCGCGCAGCAATATCCAGAACTTCCTGCAGAACCCGCTGGGGCGCTTCACCCTGGAAGAGACGGTGAAGCTGGAGCCTGGCGTGAAAACCGCGCAGAACTGAGTCGTGCGCTCGGCCTTACCGCTGGAATGCCGGCGGTAAGGCCGTCGCCATGCGACCAAAGAACCTGCCACCAATTTGCCCCGGATGCCCTGCTCTGCTAGTGTCGCGCCGTTCAGAACCGCCACCGAGACAGACGCCATGGCCCGAAAAAAAGCCGCCATCGATTTCGAGCAATCCCTCGCCGACCTGCAAGCCCTTGTCGAGCGCCTGGAGAACGGCGAGCTGTCGCTGGAAGACTCGCTGACCGCCTTCGAGCAAGGCATCCGCCTGACCCGCGACTGCCAGGGCGCCCTGACCCAGGCCGAACAGAAGGTGCAGCTCCTTCTGGAACGCGACGGCGAACTGGCCGCAGAGCCCTTCGACGCGGAACAGGCGGAATGATCCGCGCCTACCAGACCGCCTGCCAGGCACGGGTCGATGCTGCCCTGGAGCCGCTGTTCCAGGCGCCTTCGGTGGAACTCACCCGGCTCTACGAAGCCATGCGCTACAGCGTGATGAACGGCGGCAAGCGCGTCCGTCCGTTGCTCGCCTATGCCGCCTGCGAAGCCCTGGGCGGCACAGCCGAACAGGCCAATGGCGCGGCCTGCGCGGTCGAGCTGATCCATGCTTATTCGCTGGTGCATGACGATCTGCCGGCGATGGACGACGACGACCTGCGGCGTGGCCAGCCGACTACCCACAAGGCCTTCGACGAGGCCTGCGCGATCCTGGCCGGCGATGGTTTGCAGAGCCTGGCGTTCAGCGCCCTGCTCGACCCGCGCCTTAGTTCGCAGAGCGATGCCACCCGGCTGGCCATGGTGCAGACCCTGGCCAAGGCGGCCGGGCCTGCCGGCATGGTCGGCGGCCAGGCCATCGACCTCGGTTCGGTAGGCCTCAAGCTGGACCAGGCCGCTCTCGAATTCATGCACCGGCACAAGACCGGCGCGCTGATCGAAGCCAGCGTGCGCCTCGGCGCCCTGGCCAGCGAACGCGCTGGCGACGCCGAACTCAAGGCCCTGCAGCAGTATGCCCAGGCCATCGGCCTGGCCTTCCAGGTGCAGGACGACATCCTCGACGTGGAAAGCGATACCGCCACCCTGGGCAAGCGCCAGGGCGCCGATATCGCCCGCGACAAACCCACCTATCCCGCGCTGCTCGGGCTCGACGCGGCCAAGGCCTATGCCCTGGAACTGCGCGACCAGGCGATCGACGCCGTGCGTCCATTCGACGCAGCCGCCGAACCGCTGCGGGCGCTGGCGCGCTACATCGTCGAACGCCGCAACTGAGCGGTGCCCCAATCGCTGGCAAGCCAGCTCCCACAGAGACTGCATGCACCGCCTGACCTGTGGGAGCTGGCTTGTCGGACCGCCGCACCGCAGCGATGAGGCCCTGACAGTCACCCACAAAATGTGCAGTCTCTCCCCAATGGGGTAAACTGCCGCGTCTTCAAACCTATAACGACTCGCCTGATGCCCACGACGTTTCAAGAGATCCCACGCGAACGCCCGGTCACGCCGCTCCTGGACCGTGCCGCCACGCCTGCCGGTTTGCGGCGCCTGGCCGAAGCCGACCTGGAGAACCTGGCCGACGAACTGCGCCAGGAGCTGCTCTACAGCGTCGGCCAGACCGGCGGTCACTTCGGTGCCGGCCTGGGCGTCATCGAGCTGACCATCGCCCTGCACTATGTCTTCGACACCCCGGATGACCGCCTGGTGTGGGACGTCGGGCACCAGGCCTATCCGCACAAGATCCTCACCGGTCGCCGCGAGCGCATGAATACCCTGCGCCAGAAGGATGGCCTGGCCGCCTTCCCGCGACGCAGCGAGAGCGAATACGACACCTTCGGCGTCGGTCATTCCAGCACCTCGATCAGCGCTGCCCTGGGCATGGCCATCGCCGCCCGCCTGCGCAACGAGGCGCGCAAGTCCATCGCGGTGATCGGCGACGGCGCCCTGACCGCCGGCATGGCCTTCGAGGCGTTGAACCATGCCCAGGAAGTCAACGCCGACATGCTGGTCATCCTCAACGACAACGACATGTCGATCTCGCGCAATGTCGGCGGGCTGTCCAACTACCTGGCCAAGATCCTCTCCAGCCGCACCTACGCGAGCATGCGCGAGGGCAGCAAGAAGGTCCTGTCGCGGCTTCCCGGCGCCTGGGAAATCGCCCGCCGCACCGAGGAATACGCCAAGGGCATGCTGGTCCCCGGCACCCTCTTCGAAGAGCTGGGCTGGAACTACATCGGCCCGATCGACGGCCACGACCTGCCGACCCTGATCGCTACGCTGCGCAACATGCGCGATCTCAAGGGCCCGCAGTTCCTGCATGTAGTAACCAAGAAAGGCAAGGGCTTCGCCCCGGCCGAGGTCGATCCGATCGGCTACCATGCCATCACCAAGCTGGAACCGCTGGATGCCCCCGCCGCCGCGCCGAAAAAGGCCGGCGGACCAAAGTATTCCGCCGTGTTCGGTCAATGGCTGTGCGACATGGCCGCCGCCGACGAGCGCCTGGTGGGCATTACCCCGGCAATGAAGGAAGGCTCCGACCTGGTGGCCTTCAGCGAACGTTATCCACAGCGCTACTTCGACGTGGCCATTGCCGAGCAACATGCGGTGACGCTGGCCGCAGGCATGGCCTGCGAGGGCTCCAAGCCGGTGGTGGCGATCTACTCGACCTTCCTCCAGCGCGCCTACGACCAGTTGATCCATGACGTCGCGGTACAGAACCTCGACGTGCTGTTCGCCATCGACCGCGCCGGCCTGGTGGGCGAAGACGGCCCGACCCACGCTGGCAGCTTCGACCTGTCCTACCTGCGCTGCATCCCCGGCATGCTGGTGATGACCCCGAGCGACGAGAACGAACTGCGCCGCATGCTCAGCACCGGCCACCTGTACAACGGCCCGGCGGCGGTGCGCTACCCGCGCGGCAGCGGCCCGAATGCGCCGATCGAAGACAGCCTGGATCCGCTGGAAATCGGCAAGGGCGTGATTCGCCGCCAGGGCAGCAAGGTCGCCTTGCTGGTGTTCGGCGTGCAACTGGCCGAGGCACTGAAGGTTGCCGAAACACTGAACGCCACGGTGGTGGACATGCGCTTCGTCAAGCCACTGGACGAGGCACTGGTGCTGGAGCTGGCTGGCAGTCACGACCTGCTGGTGACCATCGAAGAGAACGCCATCATGGGCGGCGCCGGTGCGGCGGTGGGCGAGTTCCTGGCTCGCGAAGCCGTGCTCAAGCCTTTGCTGCACCTGGGGCTGCCGGACGTGTATGTGGAGCATGCCAAGCCGGCGCAGATGCTCGCCGAGTGCGGGCTGGATGCCGCGGGGATCGAAGCTTCGGTGCGCAAGCGCATGGAGCTTCTGGGCCTGTAAGGGCCTCATCGCTGGCTTGCCAGCGATTGCCGTGTATCTTCCGTGCATCAGGCCAATTGGCGGGGAAGACGGTAGAGATACAGGATGACCACGCTGGAGATCGCCAGCAGGATCTGCGGCACTGCCTCCAGACCGACGAACACCGACAGCGCGGCGACCCAGGCCGGCAGGCAGGCGAACAGCATGCCCAGGCGGCGAACCCTGGCCAGTTCGATCCAGGCAGCAGGTTCGGCCTCGCTATCGAGCGCCTTGCCGGTGGCGATCAGGGCGTGCTTGTACACGCCGAAACGCGGCAGGGTCAGGAACATCGAAGCAATGCCGCCAATGAACATCGGCATGGCCAGGACCGGGATGAGCGGGTCCATGCCACCGAAAGCCCAGGCGAAGACAATCAAGGGCGCCAGCGCCACCGCCAGGTATTGCCACCAGGCCAGGGCCAGGCGAGTCCGTACCTGGCTGCGGGTCACGCGCGACCGGCCTCGCCCTGGTGCTCGTTGCCCATCATGTGGCCGAGCTTGCCGGCCTTGGTGGCCAGGTAGTGCTTGTTGTGCGGGTTATGCCCGGTATGCAGCGGCACGCGCTCGGCAACGACGATACCCATGTCGGTCAGCGCCTTGACCTTGCGCGGGTTGTTGGTCATCAGGCGCAACGAACCAACGCCCAGGTGTTCCAGCATCGGCCGGCACATGCCGTAGTCGCGCTGGTCGGCGGCAAAGCCCAGGCGCTCGTTGGCCTCGACCGTGTCGGCACCGCCGTCCTGCAACTCGTATGCGCGGATCTTGTTCAGCAGGCCGATGCCACGGCCTTCCTGGCGCAGGTAGAGCAGTACGCCGCGCCCTTCCCGGGCGATGGCTTGCAGGGCTGCTTCAAGCTGCGAACCACAATCGCACCGCTGGCTGAACAGGGCATCGCCCGTCAGGCATTCGGAATGCAGGCGGCCCAGCACCGGCTGGCCGTCGGCGACATCACCGAGGCTGAGCACGACGTGCTCGCGGCCGGTGGCTTCGTCGAGAAAACCGTGCATGGTGAAGGTCGCGAAAGGAGTAGGCAGCTTGGACGCAGCAACGAAAACGACGGGCACCTTGTGCTCCTGAATATGCATGAAAATTGACGTGGGCCGATTGTAACAGCAGCTTGCCACAGCTGCTTATGCTGAATTGCTGAGGCAAAAGATCGAAAAGTTCGATGGTGGATGACCTAGCGCACAGGCTTTTCGAAGGGGTAAGGCTGCTTCCAGCGCTCGAAAATCGGCTTCAGTGCGCCACTGGGCACGAGTTCGTCCATGCGCTTGTCGAACAGGTCGCGCAACGCCTTGCCTTCGGGCGTATCGCCAAATGCCAGATACAAAGGCAGTTCCGCCACATGGGTACTGCGGAAGTCCTCCGGGTGCTCGGCCTGGGCGTGCACATGGTTGACCTCGGTCTGGGCATCGATATAGAAGTCCACCCGCTCGCGCTCGAGCATCGGCAGGATACCGTCGCGGCGCTGTACTTCGCGGTAGTAGCCGACGTTGGCCAGGTAGCGCTGGTAGTCGTAACCGCGTACCCAGGACAGGCGGAACTGGCCAAGGTTGGCCGGAGTCGGCTGCGGCTTGCGGGCCAGGCCCAGGGCGTAGATATGATCGGAGTCGAAATTCCAACGTGGGTACAGGTTGCCGGACATTTCCTCTTGATAGGAGCCGACCCAGGCATCCGCCTCACCGCGATTCACCAGGCCGATGGCCCGGGTGTAAGGCGCGCTGAGCACCTTGACCTTGACCCCGGCCGGCTCGAACACCCTGCGCAATACATCCCAGGCCACGCCGGTGCCATCGGCGTTGGTGTAGTCCTGCCAGGCCTCGCTGGCCAGACGCACCTCCGCCGGCAGGCCTTCGGCCCGCGCCACGCCCAGCATCCCGGCCAGCATGGCGACCAGCAACAACCACTTGCGCATCGTGCGACTCCCTTTAAACCAGGCTCCAGACCAGCACTTGCATGGCCAGCCAGGCGAAGACCCCGGCCAGCACATCATCGAGCATGATGCCCACGCCGCCATGCACATGCCGGTCGATCCAGCGAATCGGCCATGGCTTGAGGATGTCGAAGAAGCGGAACATCAGGAATCCGGCCAGCAGCCACAGCCAGCCTTCCGGCACCAGCCAGAGGGTGATCCACATGCCGACCATCTCGTCCCAGACGATACCTTCATGGTCGTGGACCTTGAGGTCATCGGCCACCTTGCCGCACAGCCAGAAGCCGAACAGCATGGTCAGGCCGAGCATCAGCCAGTAGCCCCAGTCCGGAAGCATCTGCCACAGCGGCACGAACGGCAGCGCCACCAGCGAGCCCCAGGTTCCAGGGGCCTTGGGCATGGTGCCCGAGCCGAAGCCGAAAGCCAGGAAATGCCACGGATTGCGCCAGACCGAAGGCGGAACGTTTTCCGCTGGCACCTGGTTGGGGTGGTCGGTCACGGTGTCTCCCTAAAATGTTGATAGCCGCGCACGGCAGGAGTGATATCGCGGCCCTGGGCATCGTGCAGGCTGACGCCGCTGCCGGCCTCGACCCGACCCACCACGTGCACTGGCCAGCCCTCGGCCAGCAGACCGGGCAGCTCGGCAGGCGGCAGGGTGAAGGCGATCACGTAGTCGTCTCCACCGGTCAGCGCCGCCTGTCGTGCCCCCTCGAGACCGAGAAACGCGGTCAGCGCCTCACCCAGCGGCAGGCGCTCCACTTCCAGGCGCAAGGCAACGGCGGAAGCCGTGGCGATATGTCCGCAATCGGCCAGCAGACCATCGGATACGTCCAAGGCCGCCGTGGCCTTGCCACGCAGTGCCTGGCCCAGCGCAATCTGCGGCGAAGGCGACCAATACTGGGACAGTAGCGGTTCGGCCCGGGTTGCATCGGCCTGACGTTCACCCAGCACCAGGGGCAAGGCGCCGGCGGCATTGCCCAGCTCGCCACCGACGCAGACCAGGTCACCGACCTGCGCACCGCCCCGGGTCAGCGCCTGCCCGGCAGGCACGCGACCGAGCACGGTCATGGTCAGGCTCAGGGGGCGCGGGTGGTGTCGCCGCCGACCAGGGTCAGGCCGCACTGCCGGGCCATCCGGCTGAGGCCGCGGGCGTAGTCGCGCAGCCAGTCCGGATCGGTCTCGGCCAGGGTCAGGGCCAGGGTGAAGGCCAGCGGCGTGGCGCCCATGGCAGCCAGGTCGCTGGCGGCGACCGCCAGCGAGCGCTGGCCGAGCAGGAAAGGATCGCTGACGACAGGGAAATGCACCCCGGCCACCAGCGTGTCGGTGGAGATCGCCAGCTGTTCGCCGGGCCCCGGCGCCAGCAGCGCGCAATCGTCACCGATGCCCAGGGCGATACCTTCGCCGCCCTGCGCACAGGGCGCGGCGGCGAAGAACTGGCGGATCAGCTCGAACTCACCCATGGACAGGCAGCGCCACGATCAGCGCTTGAACGCCTTCACTTCGGCTTCGCGAAGCACGGGTGCAAGCTTGTCGAGAACACCGTTGACGAACTTGTGGCCGTCGGTGGAACCGAAGACCTTGGCCAGTTCGATGCCCTCGTTGATCACCACGCGGTACGGCACGTCGTGGCGCACCAGCAGTTCCCAGCCGGACAGGCGCAGCACGGACAGCTCGACCGGGTCGAGTTCTTCCAGGGCCATGTCCAGGCAAGGCTTGAGGGCGTTGTCGATTTCGGTCTTCTTGGCCGGCACCCCGTGAAGGATCTCGCGGAAGTAGGCACCGTCGACATCGCTGAAATCGTTATCGACCCGGAACTGCGCTTCGATCTCGTTCAGCGAATGCTGGGCCATGTGCCACTGGTAAAGGGCCTGGGTCGCGAGCTTGCGGGCTTCGCGACGCTTGGCGCTTTTCGAGGGTTTGCCGGCATCGGCGGGTTTCGGATCGCGCGGGTTGAAACGATCGCTTTCGTCGCTAATCACTTGGCCTCCAGCTGCGCCAGCAGACTGACCATTTCCAGAGCGGACAGCGCGGCTTCGGCGCCCTTGTTGCCGGCCTTGGTGCCGGAACGCTCGATGGCCTGCTCGATGGAATCGACGGTCAGCACACCGAAGGCGACAGGAATACCGAACTCCATGGACACCTGGGCCAGGCCCTTGGTGCATTCGCCCGCAACGTATTCGAAGTGCGGAGTACCGCCACGGATCACGGCGCCCAGGGCGATGATCGCGGAGTACTCACCCTGTTGGGCGACCTTCTGCGTGACCAGGGGGATTTCGAACGCGCCCGGGGCACGGATGATGGTGATGTCGCTTTCGCTCACGCCATGACGAACCAGGGCGTCAACGGCACCGCTCACCAGGCTTTCGACGACGAAGCTGTTGAAGCGGCCAACCACCAAAGCGTAGCGACCTTTGGGGGCAATGAAGGTACCTTCGATGGTCTTCAGGGACATTGCGGGATTCTCATCTTAAAGAGCCAGGCCGCAAGAACGCGGCCTGTGGGAGTTTTGGTCACGAACGGGCAACGGTCAAACACCGTCGGCTCATTCGGAGGGCACGTATTCTACAACTTCCAGATCGAATCCGGATATCGCATTGAACTTCATCGGCGAACTCATCAGGCGCATCTTGCGCACACCGAGGTCGCGCAGGATCTGCGAACCGGCACCGACGGTGCTGTAGGTGGTCGGCGCCTTGGTCGGAGCATCGCCCGCACTTTCGCGGATATGCGCCAGCAGCACATCACCGTCCAGCGGATGACCGAGCAGCAGCACCACGCCGCTGCCGGCCTCGGCCACGGCGGCCATGGCCGCGCGCAGGCTCCAGCGGCCCGGCTGCTTGACCAGCAGCAGGTCGCGCAGCGGGTCCATGTTGTGTACGCGTACCAGGGTCGGCTCTTCCGCGCAGATCTTGCCCAGGGTCAGGGCCATGTGCACGTCGCCTTCCACCGCGTCACGGTAGGTGACCAGGTTGAATTCGCCCAGCTCGCTCTCGATCGGCTGCTCGGAAATCCGCTGGATGGTGCGCTCGTGGATCATGCGGTAGTGGATCAGGTCGGCAATGGTGCCGATCTTCAGGCCGTGCTCGGCGGCGAAGACTTCCAGCTCGGGACGGCGCGACATGGTGCCGTCGTCGTTCATCACCTCGCAGATAACCCCGCTGGGCTCGAAGCCGGCCATGCGCGCCAGGTCGCAGGCGGCCTCGGTGTGCCCGGCGCGCGCCAGGGTACCGCCGGGCTGGGCCATCAGCGGGAAGATATGACCGGGGCTGACGATATCCTCGGCCTTGGCGTCCTTGGCGGCGGCAGCCTGTACGGTGCGGGCGCGGTCGGCGGCGGAGATGCCGGTGGTGACGCCCTCGGCGGCTTCGATCGAGACGGTGAACTTGGTGCCGAAGCCGGAACCGTTGCGCGGCGCCATCAGCGGCAGCTTCAAGGTTTCGCAGCGTTCGCGGGTCATCGGCATGCAGATCAGGCCGCGGGCGTGCTTGGCCATGAAGTTGATGTGCTCGGGCAGGCAGCACTCGGCTGCCATGATGATGTCGCCTTCGTTTTCGCGGTCTTCGTCATCCATCAGGATGACCATTTTGCCCTGGCGGATGTCTTCGACCAGTTCTTCGATGGTGTTGAGCGCCACGCGGCACCCCCTTCTCAATTCAGGATTTCAGGTAGCCGTTGGCGGCCAGGAAGCTTTCGGTAATGCCGCTGCCTTTGCTCGGCTCGGCGGCTTTGTCACCCAGGAGCAGGCGCTCCAGGTAACGGGCAAGCAGGTCGACCTCGAGGTTGATCCGACGACCCGGGCGGTAGTCGGCCATGATGGTTTCGGCCAGGGTGTGCGGGACGATGGTCAGCTCGAATTCGGCGCCATCGACTTCATTGACCGTCAGGCTGGTGCCATCGACGGTGATCGAGCCCTTATGGGCGATGTACTTGGCCAACTCCTTGGGCGCACGCACGCGGAACTGGATGGCGCGGGCGTTATCGGCGCGGGAGATGATCTCGCCGACGCCGTCGACATGACCGCTGACCAGGTGACCGCCGAGACGGCTGCTCGGGGTCAGGGCCTTTTCCAGGTTGACCCGGCTGCCGGCCTTCAGGTCGGAGAAGGCGGTGCAGTCCAGGGTTTCCCGGCTGACGTCGGCCCAGAAGCCGTCGCCCGGCAATTCCACGGCGGTCAGGCAGACGCCGTTGACGGCGATGCTGTCGCCGAGCTTGACGTCGCTCAGGTCGAGCTTGGCGGTTTCGACATGGACACGCACATCGCCGCCCTTGGGAGTGATGGCGCGGATGCTGCCGATGGATTCGATGATGCCGGTGAACATGGGGTCCTCCTCGGAGACCAGGGCCGCGCCAGGCGCAAGCCGCGAATTATACGCCTGGGGCAGGCGCGGGGACGGCAGTGACTCGCCAGTCATCGCCAACCGCGCGCATTTCGATGATTTTCAGGGCCGGTGCCTCGCTCATCCGCGCCAGCGGCCAGTCGAGCAGCGGACGCGCGGTGGAGCCAAGGAACCTGCCAGCGATGAACAGCTGGTATTCGTCGATCAGGCCAAGCCGGGCGAACGCGCCGGCGAGACCGGGGCCGGCTTCCACCAGCACCTCGTTGATATCGCGGCGGGCCAGTTCCACCAGCAACTGGCGCAGGTCGACCTGGCCGTTCTCGCCAGGTATGCGCAGCAGTTGGTGGCCGGCGGCGGCATAGCGCGGATCGTCTTCGGCGGCGGTGACCACCAGCGCCGCGCCGGCCTGGAAGAACGGCGCGTCCAGCGGCAGGCGCAGCCGGCCATCGATCAGCACGCGCAGTGGCGGACGCGCCAATGCCAGGGCGGTGGTCTCGGGATCCAGGCCCAGTTCATCGCCGCGTACGGTCATCCGTGCGTTGTCGGCGATCACGCTGGCGGCACTGGTCAGGACCACACTGGAGCGGGCGCGCAGGCGTTGCACGGCAGAGCGCGCCGCCGGGCCGGTGATCCACTGGCTTTCGCCGCTGGCCATGGCGGTGCGACCATCCAGGCTCATCGCCAGCTTGACCCTGACGAACGGCAGGCGATGCTCCATGCGCTTGAGGAAACCGGGGTTGAGCGCCCGGGCTTCGGCTTCGAGCACACCGCTGGCGACTTCGATACCGGCGTCGGCCAGACGCTTGAGGCCATTGCCAGCGACCTGCGGATTGGGGTCCTGCATCGCCGCGACCACCCGGCTCACCCCGGCGTTGACCAGCGCTTCGGCGCAAGGCGGCGTGCGTCCGTGGTGGCTGCAGGGCTCCAGGGTCACGTAGGCACAGGCACCGCGCGCCAGCTCGCCGGCCTCGCGCAAGGCGTGGACTTCGGCATGGGGTTCGCCGGCACGCACATGCCAGCCCTCACCGACGATGCGCCCGTCACGCACGATCACGCAGCCTACCCGCGGATTCGGATGGGTCGAGTACAGGCCCTTGCGCGCCAGCTCCAGCGCGCGGGCCATGTAGTGAGCGTCGAGCACGGCGCGTTCTGTGGACATGTTCACTCTTTGGACGGCTCTCGGGCCAGGCGGTCGATCTCTTCGCGGAACTCGTCGAGGTCCTGGAAGCGTCGATACACGGAAGCGAAGCGGATATACGCCACTTCATCGAGCTTTTGCAGTTCGGCCATGACCAGCTCACCGACCACCAGCGACTTGACCTCGCGCTCGCCCTTGGCCCGCAGCTTGTGCTTGATGTGGGCCAGTGCGGCTTCCAGGCGCTCGACGCTGACCGGACGCTTTTCCAGCGCGCGCTGCATGCCGGCGCGCAGCTTGTCTTCGTCGAAGGGTTGGCGGGTACCGTCCTGCTTGATCAGGCGCGGCAAGACCAGTTCGGCGGTCTCGAAGGTGGTGAATCGCTCGCCGCAGGCCACGCATTCGCGGCGGCGGCGTACTTGCTCGCCCTCGGCGACCAATCGCGAGTCGATGACTTTGGTGTCGTTGGCACCGCAGAAGGGACAGTGCATGGTGGCAGGCAACAAAAAAAGGGAGGGCCATGGTAGCGCATCCGACTGGCAAGACAAGCCAAAGGGGTTACCATCCAGTGAGGAAATACGCCCCCTAAGGAATTTATCCATGTCGTTTCGAGCGCTCGCCGTGCTCGGTTTCGCCACCCTGCTGACCGCCTGCAGCAGCGAAACCCCCAAGCCAGTACCGCCCCAGGCCCCGGCCAAGCCCGTGGCCAGGCATGTCCATGTGCCGACGCCGCTGCCTGCCTACCAGCGCGAACTGAGCGGCAGCTTCACCAATATTCCCCGGGGCGCCGAGGTCGAGGTCGCCCTGCTGGTGATCGACGAGCGCGGCCGCCCGCAGCGCCTGCTGGCCAGCGATACCTACGACGGTACCGGCCAGGCCCTGCCGTTCCAGTTGCGCTTCAATCCGGAGGTCTTTCCAGCCGGTGGGCGGGTGGAGTTGCGTGCCCGCGCCAGCCAGTCCGGACAACTGATCCTGCACCTCAAGCCGGTCAGCGTGCCCCATGCCGAAACCCAGGCCTTCGGCCCGCTGCAACTGGAAAAGGCGCCCTAGATGGCGCCCGTTCAACTGCAGGCCGCGTTGAGCGGGTTGCTGGGCGATGCGCGCCTGGTGGCCAGCGAATTGCCGGACTGCCCGCTGAAACTCTGGTTGATCGACGCCGATAACATGGATCGCGCCTTCAGCCCCGAGGAAACCCGGCGCATTCTCGACGAGCCGCCATACTGGAGTTTCTGCTGGGCCAGCGGCCTGGCCATGGCCCGCTACCTGGCCGAGCGCCCGGAGTGGGTCGCGGGCAAGCGGGTCCTGGATTTTGGCGCCGGATCCGGGATTGCCGGGATCGCGGCGGCGAAGGCCGGTGCCCTGGAAGTGGTTGCCTGCGACCTCGATCCGCTGGCGCTGCAGGCCAGCCGGGCGAACGCGGAACTCAATGAGGTGCAGCTGAGCTATTCCAGCGACTTCTTCGCCGAGGACGATCGCTTCGACCTGATCCTGGTCGCCGACGTGCTCTACGATCGTGCCAACCTGCCGCTGCTCGACCAGTTCCTCAGCCGTGGCCGGCAGGCCCTGGTAGCCGACTCGCGGGTGCGCGACTTCCAGCATCCGCTCTACCGCCGGCTCGATACCCTGCATGCCCTGACCCTGCCGGACCTGGCCGAGCCCCACGAGTTTCGCCAGGTGAGCCTGTACCACGCCAGCCGCGGGGCCTTATAGTGGCGTCATTCATGCGTTCGCGAGAGTCGAGATGAGTCAGGAATCGCCGTACATTTTCGATACCACCGTTGCCAACTTCGATCAGGTGGTGATCGCCAACTCCCATCACAAGCCGGTGCTGGTGGACTTCTGGGCCGACTGGTGCGCGCCGTGCAAGGCGTTGATGCCGATGCTGGCGAAGATTACCGAGGAGTACCAGGGCGAACTGCTGCTAGCCAAGGTCAACTGCGATATCGAACAGGACATCGTCGCCCGCTTCGGTATCCGCAGCCTGCCTACCGTGGTGCTGTTCAAGGATGGCCAGCCGGTGGACGGCTTCGCCGGTGCCCAGCCGGAATCGGCGGTGCGCGCCATGCTCGAACCCCATGTGCAACTGCCCGCACCGGCCGCGGCCGATCCGCTGGAGCTGGCCCAGGCGCTGTTCAACGACGGGCGCTACAGCGAGGCTGAAGCCGCGCTCAAGGCACTGCTGGCCGAGGACAACAGCAACGCCGCAGCGCTGATCCTCTATGCCCGCTGCCTGGCCGAACGTGGCGAGCTGGTGGAAGCGCAGACCGTGCTGGACGCCGTAAAGAGCGACGAGCACAAGGCAGCGTTGGCCGGCGCCAAGGCCCAGTTGACCTTCCTGCGCCAGGCCAGGGACCTGCCGGAAGTGGCCGAACTGAAATCGCGCCTGGCGCAGAATGCCGAGGATGACGAGGCGGCTTACCAGTTGAGTATCCAGCAACTGTCGCGCCAGCAGTACGAGGCGGCGCTGGAAGGCCTGCTGAAGCTGTTCAAGCGCAACCGCGGGTACGAAGGCGGCTTGCCGCACAAGACCTTGCTGCAGGTCTTCGAGCTGCTGGGCAATGACCACCCGCTGGTGGGGACCTACCGGCGCAAGTTGTTCGCAGCACTCTACTGAGTCAGTTCCGGCCCTATCGCTGGCAAGCCAGCTCCCACACGGACCTGTGGGAGCTGGCTTGCCAGCGATAGGGCCCGAAAGAGTACCTAGCCGATCCAGTGATACACCGGCGCATCCGCCCCGCTTTCCACCTTCACCTCGGCACTGTGCCGCAGCCGCACCAGCAGGCGCTTGCCCGCCGCCGTGCTCCCGGCCAGGCCTTCAAGCAACTCCAGCAACGCCGGCCCCTGCATTTCCCCCGCCTTGCGCAGCAGTTCCTTCGCCGCCAGCCATAGAGTGTCATCCGGCCGCGCCTGCGCTACCGGCGCTGCACTGCTGACCGGCGTCGCCGCCGGCTCGCCCGCCCGCGCCAGGCTAGCCCATTCCTCCGGCCCCAGCTCGATGGTCAGATCCACCGGCCATTCGCCGATATGTCCTCGAATTCGCACGTCGCGTCCTCCGTTTTCAGGCGGCCATGCTCCCATGCCGGTCGAAGAACGCCAAGGGAGACTGGCGAGCGGATTCTACTTTGTTATAACATTTCAAAATCTTTCCAAGCCCTCCCCGGAGTTCCGCCCATGCGTCGCCTGCTGCTTGCCTTGCCTTTCGCGCTGCTGCCCCTGGCCTTCACCGCCTACGCGCATTCCGACCACGATCATGATCATGAGCACGACCACGCCCATGGCACACTGGGCGCCCACGAACATGGTGTCGCCCACCTGAACGCCGTGCTTGACGGCAATACCCTGGAACTGGAACTGGAAAGCCCGGCGATGAACCTGGTGGGCTTCGAGCATGCGGCCCAGAGCGATGCCGACAAGGCCAAGGTGGCCGCCGTGCGTGCCCAACTGGAACAACCACTGAAACTGTTCGGCCTGACCGCCGCTGCCAATTGCAGGGACAGCGACCAGGAACTGCAAAGCCCGCTGTTCGGCGATGCCCCGGTCAAGGATGACGACGGTGATGGCGACGAGCATGAGCACGGCCACAGCGATATCCACGCCCACTACCGCTTCGAATGTGCCAAGCCGGATGCCTTGCGGAGCCTGGACCTGGCCCCGCTGTTCAAGACCTACCCTTCGACCCAGAAGATCCAGGTCCAGTTGATCGGGCCAAGTGGCCAGAAAGGTGTCGAAGCCACGCCGGCAAACGCTACGATCAACTTCTAAGCCACCTATCCAGTGAAGCGCCCGGGGCAACCCGGGCGTCGATTTATGAGCCAGGCACTGATTGAACTGACCGACCTGGGCTTCGCCTGGCCGGGCCAACCACCGCTGCTGGACATCCCGGCGCTGCGCCTCGACGCCGGTGAATCGCTGTTCCTCAAGGGCCCCAGCGGCAGCGGCAAGACCACCCTGCTGGGCCTGCTCGGCGGTGTGCAGAAAGCCGACCGCGGCAGCATCCGCCTGCTCGGCCAGGACCTTGGCGAACTGAGCCAGAGCGCCCGCGACCGTTTCCGCGTCGACCACACCGGCTACATCTTCCAGCAGTTCAACCTGCTGCCGTTCCTGTCGGTGCGGGAGAACGTCGAGCTGCCTTGTCGTTTTTCCAGGACGCGCGCCGAACGTGCTGCTCAACGCCATGGCAGCGTCGCCGAAGCCGCCAGCGTGCTGCTTGCCCACCTCGGCCTGAAGGACCCGACCCTGCTCGCCCGTCGCGCCGACAGCCTGTCCATCGGCCAACAGCAACGCGTTGCTGCAGCCCGGGCGTTGATCGGCCAGCCGGAGCTGGTGATCGCCGACGAGCCCACCTCGGCCCTCGACGCCGATACCCGCGAGGCCTTCATCCGCTTGCTGTTCGCCGAATGCCGCGACGCCGGCTCCAGCCTCTTGTTCGTTAGCCATGACCAAAGCCTGGCGCCGCTGTTCGACTGCCAGTCGTCCCTTGCCGAACTCAACCGCGCGGCCCGCCCTGCCAGCGATACGGAGGTCTGATGTACCTGCTCCGCCTTGCCCTGGCCAGCCTGGCCAACCGCCGTTTCACCGCTTTTCTCACCGCCTTCGCCATTGCCCTGTCGGTGTGCCTGCTGCTGGCCGTGGAACGGGTCCGAACCGAAGCCCGCGCCAGCTTCGCCAGCACCATCAGCGGTACCGACCTGATCGTCGGCGCCCGCTCCGGCTCGGTGAACCTGCTGCTGTATTCGGTCTTCCGCATCGGCAACGCCACCAACAACATTCGCTGGGACAGCTTCGAACACTATGCCAACGACCGTCGGGTGAAGTGGGCGATCCCGATTTCCTTGGGCGATTCGCACCGCGGATACCGGGTGATGGGCACGACCCAGGCGTACTTCGAGCACTACCAGTACGGCCATCGGCAGAACCTGGAACTGAGCCAGGGCCGGGCGTTTGCCAGCGATCCATTCGAGGTGGTGCTGGGCGCCGAGGTTGCCGAAGCCCTGCATTACAAGCTCGGCGACAAGCTGGTGCTGGCCCATGGAGTGGCCGCCATCAGCCTGGTCAAGCATGACGACAAGCCCTTCACCGTGGTCGGCGTGCTCAAGCGCACCGGCACCCCGGTAGACCGCACCTTGCACATCAGCCTGGGTGGCATGGAGGCGATCCATATCGACTGGCACAACGGTGTGCCGGCGCGTGGCAACGGGCGTATCAGCGCCGACCAGGCGCGCAACATGGACCTGACGCCGACGGCGATAACCGCCTTCATGCTCGGCCTCAACAGCAAGGTGGCGACCTTCTCGCTGCAACGGGAAATCAACGAGTTCCGCAGCGAGCCGCTGCTGGCGATCCTGCCCGGCGTCGCCCTACAGGAACTGTGGAGCCTGATGGGCACGGCGGAGCAGGCGCTGTTCGTGGTATCGCTGTTCGTGGTGCTGACCGGGCTGATCGGCATGCTCACGGCCATCCTTACCAGCCTCAACGAGCGCCGCCGGGAAATGGCCATTCTGCGCTCGGTAGGCGCACGACCGTGGCACATCGCCGGGCTGCTGGTGCTGGAGGCCTTTGCCCTGGCCCTGGCCGGGATCGGCGCAGGGCTGGGACTTCTGTACCTGGGCATCGCCGCAGCCCAGGGTTACGTGCAGGCCAACTATGGGTTATACCTGCCGCTGGCCCTGCCGAGCAGCCACGAATGGACCCTGCTGGCGATCATCCTCGGCGCTGCGCTGCTGATGGGCAGCATCCCCGCGTGGCGGGCCTATCGACAGTCGCTGGCCGATGGCCTGTCCATTCATCTGTGAGTATCCGTGGAATGCGCCGTGCCCTGTTGTTGTTGCTGTTTTGCGCCCTGCCCGCCTGGGCCGGTGAGCCCCGGACCCTGGAATGGCCGCAGTTGATTCCCCCCGGCGCGCCGGTGATCGAGCCGCAACTGGCACCGCTGCACAACCTGTCGCAACTCTCCAACCTGGGTGACGCGCTGGCGGCCGAAGCGGCGCCGGCGGCGCACCAGCAGGTGCCGGACGCGCCGGTGGTCAAGGAACTCGACGGCCAGCAGGTCAAGCTGCCGGGCTATATCGTGCCGCTGGAAGTCGGTGAGGACGGGCGCACCACGGAGTTTCTCCTGGTGCCGTACTACGGCGCCTGCATCCATGTCCCTCCGCCACCGTCGAACCAGATCGTGCATGTGGTCAGCGAGATCGGCATCAAGGTCGAGGAGCTGTACCAGCCCTACTGGATCGAAGGGCCCATGCGTGTCCAGTCGTCGTCCAGCGAGCTGGCCGAGGCCGGATATCAGATGGAAGCCGAGAAAATCTACGCTTACGAACTACAATGAATGGCCGCGCCACAACGCCTTCGCTTTCATTGAGCTGAATCAAGTATCGCCCCGTGGCAGCTCCTTAACATTGGAACCATCGAATCCAAATGTCCCCTGGGAGCTTCCATGAACAAGTCCTTGCTCGGCGCCTCGCTGATCGCCCTCGCGCTAGCAGCGCCTGCCGCCTACGCCCACAAGGCCGGTGATTTCATCGTCCGCGCCGGTGCAGCCACCGTCGCCCCGAACGAAGACAGCGGCAACCTGAAACTCGACGGCGTAAAGGTCGCCGGCACCAAGGCAACCGTGGACAGCGACACCCAGCTGGGCCTGGCCTTCGCCTACATGGTCACCGACCACGTCGGTATCGAACTGCTGGCCGCCACCCCGTTCCAGCACCAGGTGAACGTGAAAGGCCTCGGCCCTGCCCTCGATGGCAAGCTGGCCGACATCAAGCACCTGCCACCCACCCTGTCGGTCCAGTACTACCCGATGGATGCCGGCTCGAAGTTCCAGCCTTACGCCGGTATCGGCCTGAACTACACCCTGTTCTTCAACGAAGACCTGACCAGCGAACGCAAGGACCAGGGCTTCAGCAACATGAAAATGAAAAACTCCGTGGGCCTCGCCGGCCAGTTGGGCATGGACTACATGATCAACGACAACCTGCTGGTCAACGCCTCGGTCTGGTACGTGGATATCAACACCGAAGCCAGCATCGACGGGCCGAGCGCACTGGGCGTGGGCAAGACCAAGGTCGATGTGGATATCGATCCATGGGTCTACATGGTGGGTATCGGCTACAAATTCTGAATGCAAAAAAGGGCCGCGCAAGCGGCCCTTTTTTTATGGCGGCCTTCAGGGCCTCATCGCTGGCAAGCCAGCTCCCACAGGGGCCTGAGCTGGCTGATACGGCATTCAGCGGCCCAGCAGTCGGCTCAGGCCCACCGCCAATGGCGTGACCTCAGGCAACCCGAACCGCTCCAGCAGCCGGCGGTTATCCGCCCGCGAGTGGCGAATATCGCCGCTGCGCGCTACCCCGTAACTCACTGCCGGCAAGTCTCCCAGCACACTGCGCAATGCCTCCAGCAACTGGTTCAACGACGTCGCCTGGTTCAGGCCGATATTCACCGCCCCCTCTTCCACCCGTGGCATTTCCAGCGCTTGCACCATCACCGCGACCAGGTCGGAGACATAGAGGAAATCCCGGGTCTGCTCGCCATCGCCGAACACGGTGATCGGCGTGCCGCTCAGCGCGCGCTCGCAGAAGATGCTGATCACCCCGGAGTAAGGCGAGGACGGATCCTGGCGCGGGCCGAAGATATTGAAGAAGCGGAATACCACGGGCTCCAGGCCATGCTGGCGACGGTAGAAATCCAGGTACTGCTCGCTGGCAAGCTTGTCCGAGGCGTAGGGTGTCAGCGGTGCCTTGGCAATGTCCTCGCTGATCGACTCGCCTTCACCATTGTTGCCGTAGACCGCCGCGCTGGAAGCGAACAGCACGCGCTTGACGCCGGCCAGGCGCATCGCCTCGCAGACATTCAACGTGCCGATGAAATTGCTCTGGTGGGTCTTCACCGGATCATCCACCGAGGCCTGTACCGAGGCCACCGCCGCCAGGTGCACCACGGCCCGACAGCCTTCGACAGCGCGCTTGACCAGCTCTGCATCGGCGACGTCGCCTTCGATCAGTTGCAGCCCGGGGTGGCCGAGTTGCAGGTTGTCACGCTTGCCGGTGGACAGGTCATCCAGCACACGCACCGAATGGCCCTTCTGCAGCAGGGCGTCACACAGGTGGGAACCGATGAAGCCAGCGCCACCGGTAATCAGAATGGGGGCATCAGCCATGACGATAGAATCGATCCAGTAAGGTCGGCAGGCCGGAGCGCCAGGCACGCGGCTTGATGCCGAAGGTGTGAAGGATTTTCTTGCAGGCCAGCACCGCGTGTTGCGGTTCTTCGGCAGCATCGGGACGCGCGGCGTGGGCCTGGGCGGTGGGGGCCTCGACCGCGAGCTGGCGCAATTGCGAGGCTTCGCCGAGGATCGCCTGACCCAGCGCCAGCGGCGTGGTCGCCTCGTTGCCGGCGTAGTGGTAGGTACCCCATAGCGGCGCGGCGCAATCCAGTTGCTTGAGGACCGAGAGAATGACCCGGGCGGCATCGTCCACCGGGGTCGGGTTACCCCGCCGATCGTCGGCCAGGAACAGCTCGTTGGCAGTTTCCGCCCGGGTCAGGAAGCGCCCGAGGATACCGTCGGGGCTATCGTCCAGCACCCAGCCGAAGCGCAGCAGTACATGCTGCGGACAGATGGCCCGCACGCTCTGCTCGATGCGCCACAGCGCCTGGCCACGCAGGCCCAAGGGCACCGGCTCGTCCTTTTCGCTGTAGGCCGTCGCGCGCGAGCCATCGAACACCCGGTAACTGGACGGTTGAACGAGAATGATGTTGTGGTGCTGGCACAGCTCGGCGAGCCGCTCTACCGAGCGCTCCTGGGAGGCCAGGCGCTGCTCGCTGACCGATTCGGCCTGGAACCAGTCGAAGTAGTAGGCCAGGTTGACCAGGGCGTCGGGCCGGGTGTCATCGAGCAACTGGGTCAGGCTCGCAGCATCCCAGCCCTGTTCGGGCGGGCGTGGCGCGAGAAAGCCGATGTCCTCCTCGGCCCCGAGACGAATCAGCGCTTGCCCAAGGGCATTTCCACCACCCAACAGCATCAGGCGCATTCGCATAGGTTCAGCAGGTCCGCTCAGGTTGATTGAAGGCAAGCACGTAGTTTGCGGTTTCCGCCGAGGGAAGTCCAACCGCCCGAGTCCACGAAATGTTTAGCCGCGCAGGTCAAGCAGGGCGGTTTCCCACACTCTCAAATAGGAATCCGCTTACACCGGCAAAAGAACCAACTGACTTCGGCGACCGAAAAAACCACCTTCAATATCTACCTTGCCGGCTACCTGTTGCGCAGTCAGGAGCCATCGTGGGGCAAGGACGCCCCGAATCCTCTATTTGCTAAGGAAGGTTGCCCATGAAGGACTGCGAAATCGCCACCCTCACCCTCGATAACGACCAGCTCGACCAACTGCACAAGGCCAGCCTCGACCTTGCCCGCCACGGAGGCCCTCAGGCGCCAGGCGCCGCGCTCAAGGCGCGCTTGTGGGCACGTTTGCTGGAAGCCAGCCTGCAACCGGTGCAGCAGGCCACGGTGAACCTGTTTGCCGACGGTAAGCTCGCCGCTTTGCTGTTCGCCCGCTTGCGCGCGCCCAAGGACGACCCGCTGCCTGAGCGGCTGCCGGAACTGGCGGCGCTGGAGCAGGACTTCACCTGCCTGTACCTGGGCTCGCGCAACCAGGTGCTGCTGGAACTGGTACGCCATTGCGCCTTCGCGTTCGATATCGACAACGATGGCAAGCACCTGCGCCTGGTCGGCAACTTCAAGGGCGGCGGGCGCTTGCCGCGCCACGATGAAGACCGCCGCAAGCCGGTGGAGCTCAGTTCCCACGCCGGCCTGCGCCTGGGCCCGCACACCGAGGCGCCCTATCACTGCTCGGTGGTCGCCCGCGACGGACACTCCCCGGCGCCTTCGGCCCTGGTCCTCAGCGCCCGCTGGAACCCGGCCGGCGAGCCAACCCGCATCGTCCCGCTGCGCAGCGTGATCGAAGGGCTGGGCAGCCTTGATGTGCTGGCGTTGAGTTCACGCTCGTTCGACTTCACCCGCAGCGAATGCTTCGTCGATGGTCACGGTGCTGGCGGCGCAGCCACCTCCATCATCGACTTCGACGAGCAAGGTGGTTTTAGCGTGCGCTACAACGCCTACCGCTTTTCCCTCAACGAGCAAGCCAGCGATGCCGCCGCCCGGGCCTTCGACGCCTTCCAGTCGCGCCTGGCACAGACCCGGCCGGTGGATTTCGTGCTGCAGCCGGACACCGTGCTGCTGGTCAACAACACGCGCGCCCTGCATGGCCGCGAATCGTTGTGCGACAACCGTCGCCTGCTGATACGGCTGTTCGGTTATTCGCGCTTCGCCCGCCCGCTGATCCTCAAGCAAGACCCGCTGCTGGTGCGCGGTTGATAGCCCTGGAGTAACCATTCAATGCTGGAAATCGATTTATCCCTGCTACTGATACTCGCCACCGTCGCGCTGCTGGCCGGGTTCTTCGATGCCATCGCCGGAGGCGGTGGGCTGATCACCCTGCCGGTGCTGTTCATCGCCGGCCTCGATCCGCTGGCGGCGCTGGCCACCAACAAGTTCCAGGCCGCCAGCGCCACGGTCTCGGCGACCTGGGCCTTTGCCCGGCGCGGCATGCTGGACTGGAACAGCGGCCTGCCCATGGCCTTGATGGCGTTCGTCGGTGGTGCGCTCGGTGCACTGTCGGTCAGCCTGGTCCCCCATGACTTGTTGCAGGCCGGGGTGCCGGTGCTGCTGATCCTGGTGGCCGCTTACTTCGCCTTCAGTCCGCGCCTGGACGACCAGCAACTGCGCAAGCCACGGATACCGCCGGGCCTGTTCTGCCTGCTGATCGCGCCGCTGCTGGGGTTCTACGACGGCGTGTTCGGCCCGGGGGTCGGTTCGTTCTTCATGCTCGCGTTCATGCTATTGCTGGGCCAGGGCATGCTCCGCTCGGTCGGTAACAGCAAACTGCTTAATGCCGCGTGCAATCTCGGCGCCCTGCTGGTCTTCGCTGCCAGCGGCAAGCTGCTCTGGCCCCTGGCACTGGTGATGGCCCTGTGCGCCATGCTTGGCGCGCAACTGGGGGCACGCTGCGCCGTGCATTTCGGCCCGCGCCTGATCCGCCCGCTGGTGGTGTGCGTGTGCACGGTCATGGCAACCAAGCTGCTGATGGACGTCGGCAATCCGCTGGTGGAATGGGTGGCAGACGAGTGGCCTTGATTCATTCGATCTCGAACAGGCCGTTGCGGATCGGCCCGGCGGTGAGGCGCTCGCGCACATCATCGTCGATACGCGGATCGTCCGGTCGATACAGCTTCACCTGGCGATAGGCATTAATGCGGTTGATTTCCGGACCGAGATATTCCCAGACCACCCGGGTGCAGGCCGGGGTGCGCCGATCACCGCTGGAAACCCCGGTCTTGAGGCCGTTGAGACGGGTGATCCGGCTCTTGAAACTGGGGATCAGCACAGTCTGGCTCATCTCGTTGACGGTGAGCGACTCGTAATCCATCAGGAACACCCGGTCCTGCAACTGGAAGGCCGCGCCCAGGTAGCGGCAACGCACCCAATCCTCGGCCTGCACGTCGGTACTGCTGGAGCGCTCCTGACGCTCCTGGCGCTCGAAAAGGTAGTTGCCATTGTCTTCGTACAGATGCACCAAGGACAACAGAATGCTGCCCGGTACCGACATGCAGTTGGAGTATTCGAAGTAGTACCCGCAGTAGCGCGACAGGTTGCCGGCGTGCTCGCGCAGCGGGCGCAGCAGCTCAAGCAAGGGATCGTTCTGCACGGGGTTCGCCACCGTGGCGCCACGCGCGCCGATCAGCCGGGCGAACTGCTCCGGCGGCATGCCAAGTTCGTAATCCTCGACCCCGAAGAAATCGCCAATGCGCTTGAGGTTGTACGCCGTCGGCTGGCTCTGCCCGCTGAGGTACTTGTTGAATTGCGCCCGGTTGATCGAGAGCTGGCGGCAAACCTCCGAGATAGAGCGATAGTGGCTGCAGGCCAACTTGAGGTTGATACCGAGGTTTTCACTCATGGAAACGGATCCGGCTGATGCAACAGGCGCCAGTTTAGCATCAAGTCGCACCAAAACAGAGCAAGTGGCGAAATTGTAACCGTAGTTGTCATGGCCAAACATGCGCGCCATGGACCTGGTGCTTGCACGCCGTCCTATCTGTCTTTCATGCAAAGAATAAGAATCCGAGGTCACTTCCATGCTCGAAGCGCTCAACGATTTCCTTTCGGGGAAACTCCTCATCGTGCTCATCGTCGGACTGGGTAGCTATTTCACCATCCGCTCCCGTTTCGTCCAGTTCCGCCATTTCGGCCACATGTTCGGTGTATTCAAGGAATCGTTGCGCGGCCAGGCTGGCCAGCTGAGCTCTTTCCAGGCATTGATGCTGAGCCTGGCCGGCCGGGTCGGTGCGGGTAACATCGCCGGTGTCGGTATCGCCGTGACCCTGGGCGGCCCGGGCGCCGTGTTCTGGATGTGGGTCACTGCCCTGGTCGGCATGTCCAGCAGCTTCTTCGAATGTACCCTGGCCCAGGTCTACAAGCGCGCCGATGGCGATGGCCTGTACCGTGGCGGTCCGGCGTACTACATCCAGCATGGCCTGAAGCTGAAGGGCATGGCCGTGGTGTTCTCCCTGCTGCTGCTGGTCACCTACGGCTTCGCCTTCAATGGCCTGCAGTCCTACACCGTGACCCACTCGCTGCAAAACGCCTTCGGCTTCGCGCCGAACCACACCGGCATCGCCCTGGCCATCCTGCTGGCGATCGTATTCGTCGGTGGCATCAAGCGCATCGCGGCAGTTTCCGACCTGCTGGTTCCAATCAAGACCCTGGCCTACATCGGCGTCACCCTGTACGTAATCGGTACCCAGATCGACCACGTTCCGGCCATGCTCGAAACCATCTTCAAAAGCGCCTTCGGCCTGGATCCAGCCTTCGCCGGCCTGCTGGGCAGCGCCATCGTCATGGGCGTGAAGCGTGGCGTATTCGCCAACGAAGCCGGCCTGGGCAGCGCGCCTAACGTCGCCGCCGTCGCCGCCGTGAAGCACCCGGGCGCCCAGGGCGTTGTGCAGGCATTCAGCGTATTCCTCGACACCTTCGTCATCTGCACCTGCACCGCACTGCTGATCCTGCTGTCGGGCTTCTACACGCCGGGCTTCGAAGGCGACGGCATTGTCCTGACCCAGAACTCCCTGGCCGCAGTAGTCGGTGACTGGGGTCGCATCTTCGTCAGCGTCGCCCTGTCGCTGTTCGTCTTCACCTGCATCCTCTACAACTACTACCTGGGCGAAAACAGCCTGCAGTTCCTGACCCGTAACCGCATGGTACTGATGGGCTACCGCGCCCTGGTCCTGGCGCTGATCGTCTGGGGTTCGGTGCAGAACCTGGGCACCGTGTTCGCCTTCGCCGACATCACCATGACCTGCCTGGCCTTCGTCAACCTGATGGCCCTGGCCCTGCTGTTCAAGGTCGGCCTGCGGGTGATGCGCGACTACGACGAGCAACGCAAGGCTGGTATCTCGCAGCCGGTGTTCGACTCGGCCAAGTTCGCCGACCTGGACCTGGACCGTGCCGCCTGGCCGGAAGGTGTCAAGGCTGAAGCCGCCGACAGCAGCGTTGCCGGCGCAGCGCAAACCCAGCGCTAAGTTCGACCCGCTTCTCGCTTCAGAAAGAGAGCCGCCCCTTCGCGGGCGGCTTTTTTTTGCCCGATTTTTCTGTTTTTGCTTTGGAAATCCCCTTATGCGCGCAGTCAAGAATCTCCTCGTCCTCTATACCGGCGGCACCATCGGCATGCTGCAAACGCCCGAGGGGCTGGCCCCGGCGGGCGGTTTCGAGGCGCGCATGCGTGCCTGGCTGGACGCTCACCCCGAGGCGCCACGCCCCGACTGGCGCTTGCAGGAAATGTCGCCGCTGCTCGACAGCGCCAACATGCAGCAGGGCAACTGGCTGGCGATGCGCGACGCCATCGTCGAAGCGGTGAAGCAAGACGGTCACGATGGCGTGCTGTTGCTGCATGGCACCGACACCCTGGCCTACAGCGCAGCGGCCTTGTCGTTCCTGCTGCTGGGCCTGGACGTGCCGGTAGTGCTGACCGGCTCGATGCTGCCTGCCGGCGCCCCGGACAGTGATGCCTGGGACAACCTCGCCGGTGCGCTGGCGTTGTTCAGCCAAGGACTGGAGAACGGCGTGCAGTTGTTCTTCGCTGGCAAGCTGATGTCTGGTGTACGCGCCAGCAAGCTGCGCAGCGAGGCCTTCGATGCATTCGCCGCCCTGCCCCGTCATCGCGAAGGCGAACGGGCGGCGGAATTGCCGACCACGCTCAGCTACTGCCAACCGCGCTCGCCGGTGAACCTGGCCGTGCTGCCAATGTACCCGGGGATCCAGGCGGCCCATGTGCGAGCGCTGCTGGAGACTGGAATAAAGGGCCTGCTGCTGGAGTGTTACGGCAGCGGCACCGGACCGTCGGATGATGAGGCGCTGCTGGACGCCTTGCGCGATGCGGGCCAGCGCGGAGTGCTGGTGGCGGCGATCAGCCAGTGCATGGAAGGCAGCGTAGTGTTCGATATCTATGAGGCCGGGAGCCGACTGCGGGATACCGGGCTGGTCTCCGGCGGCGGCATGACCCGGGAAGCGGCGCTGGGCAAGATGTTCGGCCTGCTCGGGGCCGGGCTGGACCTGGCGACGGCGCGGCATTGGTTTGCACTGGATATGTGTGGGGAGCGGGCTTAACGCAGGGCCTCATCGCTGCACCGCTGGACCTGTGGGAGCTGGCTTGCCAGCGATGAGGCCCTCAAAGACAAAGCAATTTCCAGGCTGAAATGAAGAAGGCCCAGTCTCCTCAGGAGACTGGGCCTTCTTCATTTACTGACGCGGCAGTAGCGAATCAGAACGGAATATCATCATCGAAGCTGTCGAAATCCGGGGCCGGCTGCGGCGCTGGCTGCTGAGGAGCAGGACGCTGCGGAGCCTGTTGCGGACGCTGGGCCTGCTGGCGTGGAGCCTGCTGCGGCGCCTGGTTGTAGTTGTCACGCGGGGCACCACCGTCCTGGTTCTGCGGACGACCGCCAAGCAGCTGCATGGTGCCCTGCATGTCGACGATGATTTCGGTGGTATAGCGCTTGATGCCGTCTTTTTCCCACTCGCGAGTCTGCAGCTTGCCTTCGATGTAGACCTGGGAACCCTTGCGCAGGTACTCGCCAGCGATCTCGGCGACCTTGCCGAACATCGAGACGCGATGCCATTCGGTGCGCTCGACCTTCTGACCGGTCTGCTTGTCGGTCCACTGCTCGCTGGTAGCCAGGCTCAGGTTGGTGACTGCGTTACCGTTCGGCAGGTAGCGAACTTCAGGATCCTGGCCACAGGTGCCGACCAAAATAACTTTGTTAACCCCACGGGCCATAACGTTCTCCTAGGCTTCACTCGCCGCGGACGCCGGATTGACCAGGCGTTCCAGGGTCGAGCGATCCAAAATTTGTGTATCAAGTTTGATGTAGATGGCAGCTTCATCAGCGACCACCACTGCGTCGGTCACACCCGGCACGGCCTTCAGGCGCTCGGACAAGCCCGCTTCGCGCAGCGCCTCGGGCGACAACGGCATGCGCAGGCTCGTTACATAAGGTGGTTCGTTCATGGTAACAGCAACCACGAGCCAGATCGCGCACAAAGCTGCACACCCCAGGAATACGGTTGCCAACCCACCATGCTGGAACAGCCATCCACCGAGAATCCCGCCCAGCGCCGCCCCGAGGAACTGGCTGGTGGAGTAGACCCCCATCGCCGTGCCCTTGCCGCCAGCGGGCGACACCTTGCTGATCAACGAAGGCAGCGACGCTTCCAGCAGGTTGAAGGCGGTGAAGAAGATGACGGTTCCGATCACCAGCGCCGACAGGCTGTTCCCCAACTCCCAGAAAAACAGCTCCGTCAGGAGCAAGACACTGACCGCGCCCAGCAGGACGCGTTTCATCTTGCGCTTTTTTTCACCATAGATAATGAACGGAATCATTGCGAAGAATGAAATCAGCAATGCCGTCAGGTACACCCACCAGTGTTGTTCCTTGGGCAGCCCGCCACGCTCGACGAACGCCAGCGGCAGCGCGACGAAGCTGGCCATGAGGATTGCGTGCAGGACGAAGATACCCACATCCAGGCGCAGCAGATCAGGATGGCGCAGCGTCGGACCAAGCGCCTGCCTGGCTACACCGGACTCGCGATGATGCAGCTGGGTGTTGGACGTCGGAACAACGAAGGCGATCAAGGCAATCCCGACCAGTGCCATCGCCGCCGTCGCCAGGAACAGCCCCGAAAGACCGAACGCGCGGGTCAGCAACGGCCCGACGACCATCGCCACGGCGAACGAAAGACCGATGCTCATGCCGATCATGGCCATGGCCTTGGTCCGATGCTGCTCGCGGGTCAGGTCCGACAGAAGCGCCATCACCGCCGCGGAGATCGCCCCGGCACCTTGCAGGATGCGTCCGGCGATCACGCCCCAGATCGAATCGGCCTGGGCCGCCAGCACACTCCCCAGCGCAAAGACCACCAGTCCGAGATAGATCACCGGGCGTCGGCCTATGCGGTCGGAGATGATCCCGAAAGGAATCTGCAGGACCGCCTGGGTCAGGCCGTAGGCGCCGATCGCCAGGCCAATCAGGGCCGGCGTGGCACCGGCCAGGTCCATGCCATAGGTCGCCAGCACCGGCAGGACCATGAACATGCCCAGCATACGGAAGGCGAACACCAGGGCCAGGCCGCCTGCGGCGCGGGTTTCGCTGCCGCTCATGCGTTCGCTGTGGGGATCGTGCATGGATATACCTCGTGTGAACCGGCGGCGATTCTACCAGTCCCATCGGTTAACGGCATCTACGCGACGCTTTGCCGCGTAATGGCCACGCCCCGTATACTTCTGCGTTTATGCCCGCCAAGCGAGGCCGTAGTGGACAAGATCCTGATTCGTGGGGCTCGCACCCACAACCTGAAAAACATCGACCTGACTCTGCCTCGCGACAAGCTGATCGTGATTACCGGGCTGTCCGGTTCCGGCAAGTCGTCCCTGGCTTTCGATACGCTCTATGCCGAAGGCCAGCGGCGCTATGTGGAGTCGCTGTCGGCGTACGCCCGGCAGTTCCTGTCGATGATGGAAAAGCCCGACGTGGATACCATCGAGGGCCTGTCGCCAGCGATTTCCATCGAGCAGAAATCCACCTCCCACAACCCGCGCTCCACCGTCGGCACCATCACCGAGATCTACGATTACCTGCGCCTGCTCTACGCCCGCGTAGGCACGCCACGCTGCCCGGATCACGATATTCCGCTGGAGGCCCAGACCGTCAGCCAGATGGTCGACCTGGTCCTGGCCCAGCCCGAAGGCAGCAAGCTGATGCTGCTGGCGCCGGTGGTACGCGAGCGCAAGGGCGAACACCTGGCGGTCTTCGAGGAACTGCGCGCCCAGGGCTTCGTGCGTGCGCGGGTCAACGGCAAGCTGTTCGAGCTGGATGAATTGCCCAAGCTCGACAAACAGAAAAAGCACAGCATCGATGTGGTGGTGGATCGGTTCAAGGTCCGTGCCGATCTGCAGCAGCGCCTGGCCGAGTCCTTCGAGACCGCGCTGAACCTGGCAGACGGTATCGCCCTGGTCGCGCCGATGGACGACGAGCCTGGCGAGGAAATGATTTTCTCCGCACGTTTCGCCTGCCCGATCTGCGGCCACGCCATCAGCGAGCTGGAGCCCAAGCTGTTCTCCTTCAACAACCCGGCCGGTGCTTGCCCGACCTGCGACGGTCTGGGGGTCAAGCAGTTCTTCGACGTCAAGCGCCTGGTCAATGCCGAGCTGACCTTGGCGGAAGGTGCCATCCGTGGCTGGGATCGACGCAATGTCTATTATTTCCAGATGCTCGGGTCGCTGACCGCGCACTTCGGTTTCAGCCTGGAAAAGCCCTTCGCAGAGCTGCCTGCGGACCAGCAGAAGACCATCCTGCACGGTAGCGGCAGCCAGAACGTGGACTTCAAGTACCTCAACGATCGCGGCGATATCGTCAAGCGCTCGCACCCCTTCGAAGGCATCGTGCCGAACCTGGAGCGGCGCTACCGCGAAACCGAGTCCGCCACCGTTCGCGAGGAACTGGCCAAGTTCCTCAGCACCCAGCCCTGCCCGGATTGCCGTGGCACCCGCCTGCGCCGTGAGGCCCGGCATGTGTGGGTTGGTGAAAAGACCTTGCCGGCAGTCACCGGTCTGCCGATCGGCGAGGCCAGCGATTACTTTGGCGGATTGAAACTGACCGGTCGCCGCGGAGAAATCGCTGACAAGATTCTCAAGGAAATCTGCGAACGCCTGCAGTTCCTGGTGAACGTCGGACTCGATTATCTGACCCTCGACCGTAGTGCCGACACCCTGTCCGGTGGCGAAGCCCAGCGCATCCGCCTTGCCAGCCAGATCGGCGCCGGTCTGGTCGGGGTGATGTACATCCTCGACGAGCCTTCCATCGGCCTTCACCAGCGCGATAACGACCGCCTGCTGGCAACCCTCAACCACCTGCGCGATATCGGCAACACGGTGATCGTGGTGGAACATGACGAAGACGCGATCCGTCTGGCCGACTATGTGGTGGACATCGGCCGGGTGCCGGTGTGCATGGTGGGCAGATCGTGGCCGAAGGCACTCCGGACGAGGTCATGGCTCATCCTGATTCGGTGACCGGCATGTACCTGTCCGGTCGCAAGAAGATCCTCGTTCCGGCCAAGCGCACACCACGCAACAAGAAGCTGTCGATCAAGCTCAAGGGCGCGCGGGGCAACAACCTGCAGAACGTCAACCTGGAGATCCCGATCGGCCTGCTGACCTGTGTCACGGGCGTTTCCGGCTCGGGCAAATCGACCTTGATCAACAACACGCTGTTCCCCCTGGCCGCGACTGTCCTCAACGGGGCGTCCACGCTGGAGGCGGCCGCTCATGACAGCTGTGACGGCCTGCAGCACCTGGACAAGGTGGTGGATATCGACCAGAGCCCGATCGGTCGTACTCCTCGTTCCAACCGGCGACCTATACGGGATTGTTCACCCCAATCCGCGAATTGTTTTCCGGAGTGCCGGAGTCTCGCTCTCGAGGCTACGGTCCGGGACGCTTTTCCTTCAACGTGAAGGGCGGCCGCTGCGAGGCGTGCCAGGGCGATGGCTTGATCAAGGTGGAGATGCACTTCCTGCCGGACATCTATGTTCCTTGCGATGTCTGCAAGAGCAAGCGCTACAACCGCGAAACCCTTGAGATCAAGTACAAGGGCAAGAACATCCATGAAGTGCTCGAGATGACCATCGAGGAAGCACGGGAGTTCTTCGATGCGGTGCCGGCGCTGGCGCGCAAGCTGCAAACGCTCATGGACGTCGGGCTTTCCTACATCAAGCTCGGGCAGTCGGCCACCACCCTGTCCGGGGGCGAGGCGCAGCGGGTCAAGTTGTCCCGCGAGCTGTCCAAGCGTGATACCGGCAAAACCCTGTATATCCTCGACGAGCCGACCACCGGCCTGCACTTCGCGGATATCCAGCAATTGCTGGACGTGCTGCACCGTCTGCGCGACCACGGCAACACCGTAGTGGTGATCGAACACAACCTGGACGTGATCAAGACCGCCGACTGGCTTGTAGACCTGGGTCCCGAGGGTGGCTCCAAGGGCGGCCAGATCATCGCTTGCGGCACGCCGGAGGAGTTGGCGAAGATGGAACAGTCCCACACCGGGCACTATCTCAAGCCGTTGCTGGAACGCGACCGCGCCTGAGTGCAACACCTACGAAAAAGCCCCTGTCGTGTTGAGCGACAGGGGCTTTTCATTTGCGCCGGGAATTACATCTGCGATTGCAGGTAGTTTTCCAGGCCCAGGGACTTGATCAGGCCTTGCTGCTTTTCCAGCCAGTAGGTGTGATCTTCCTCGTATCGGCCAATTGCTGGCGCAGGATATCGCGGCTGATGTAGTCATTGTGCAGTTCGCACAGTTCGATGCCTTTGCACAGCGCGGCCCGAACTTTGTATTCCAGGCGCAGGTCAGCGGCGATCATGTCCGGTACGCTGGTACCGACATCCAGATCATCAGGACGCATGCGCGGAGTGCCTTCGAGCATGAGGATGCGTCGGATCAGGGCATCGGCATGTTGTGCCTCTTCTTCCATCTCGTGATTGATACGCTCGTAGAGCTTGCTGAAGCCCCAGTCCTCGTACATGCGCGAGTGGATGAAGTATTGATCGCGTGCCGCCAGTTCGCCCGTCAGCAACGTGTTGAGGTAGTCGATTACGTCCGGGTGACCTTGCATCGTCCCGCATCTCCCTGTTTGAAAGTCGATAGTGTGAACCAGGATGACCGGCAGGTCACTGGAAAATGCGCAAAAATACGTAAAAAAGCCGGTGAACAGTAGTGATTTTCATTGAAATACCCGCCAAATGAGGCGAGTTCTTCTTATCATTTCGACTTTGCCGCAAGAGTGCTTTTCATTCTCGAAATGCTGAAAACAAAAAACCGAGCACTAGGCCCGGTTTCTTGTAGAAGACTGTTCGTCTTACTCAGCGGCTTCTACCGAGCCACCGACTGGACGATCAACCAGCTCGACGTACGCCATAGGTGCGTTATCGCCAGCGCGGAAACCGCACTTGAGGATACGCAGGTAGCCGCCCTGACGGGTGGCATAGCGCTTGCCCAGATCGTTGAACAGCTTACCAACGGCTTCTTTCGAACGGGTACGGTCGAAAGCCAGACGACGGTTAGCAACGCTGTCTTCTTTAGCCAGGGTGATCAGCGGCTCGGCAACGCGACGCAGCTCCTTGGCTTTTGGCAGGGTGGTCTTGATCAGCTCGTGCTCGATCAGCGACACCGCCATGTTCTGGAACATGGCCTTGCGGTGAGAGCTGGTACGGCTCAGGTGACGTCCACTTTTACGATGACGCATGATTCATTCCTTACCAAACACTACGTTCGGTGATTACGACGATCAGGCAGTCGCCTTGTCGTCTTTCTTAAGACTTGCAGGCGGCCAGTTGTCGAGGCGCATGCCGAGGGACAGACCACGGGAAGCCAGAACGTCCTTGATTTCAGTCAGGGACTTCTTGCCGAGGTTCGGAGTCTTCAACAGCTCTACTTCGGTGCGCTGAATCAGATCGCCGATGTAGTAGATGTTCTCCGCCTTCAGGCAGTTGGCCGAACGTACGGTCAATTCCAGATCGTCAACCGGACGAAGCAGGATCGGATCGATCTCGTCTTCCTGCTCGACTACCACGGGCTCGCTGTCACCTTTGAGGTCGACGAATGCAGCCAGCTGCTGTTGCAGAATGGTTGCAGCACGACGGATTGCCTCTTCAGGATCCAGGGTACCGTTGGTTTCCAGATCAATAACCAGCTTGTCCAGGTTGGTACGCTGCTCGACACGGGCGTTTTCCACCACGTATGCGATACGGCGAACCGGGCTGAACGAGGAATCGAGCTGCAAGCGACCGATGCTGCGGCTTTCATCCTCATCGCTCTGACGCGAATCGGCCGGCTCATAACCACGACCACGAGCTACGGTGAGCTTCATGTTCAGGGCGCCGTTGGACGCCAGGTTAGCGATTACGTGATCGGGATTAACGATCTCGACATCATGATCCAGCTGAATATCGGCAGCGGTAACCACCCCCGAACCCTTCTTCGACAAGGTCAGCGTAACTTCGTCACGACCGTGCAGTTTGATAGCCAGGCCTTTCAGGTTCAACAGGATTTCAATGACGTCTTCCTGTACACCTTCGATCGCGGAATACTCGTGGAGTACGCCATCGATCTCGGCCTCGACTACTGCACAGCCAGGCATGGAGGACAACAGGATGCGGCGCAGCGCGTTGCCCAGGGTATGGCCGAAACCACGCTCGAGAGGCTCGAGCGTGATTTTAGCGCGGGTTGGACTGACGACCTGCACATCGATATGGCGGGGCGTCAGGAACTCATTTACCGAAATCTGCATGGATGCACCTATTTTCTAGCCCTTACTTGGAGTAGAGCTCGACAATCAGGTTTTCGTTGATGTCGGCAGACAGGTCGCTGCGAGCAGGAACGTTCTTGAAAACGCCCGACTTCTTGGCAGCATCCACGTCAACCCACTCAACGCGGCCACGCTGAGCACACAGTTCAAGGGCTTGAACAATGCGCAGCTGGTTCGCCGATTTCTCGCGAACTGCGACCACGTCACCCGGACGAACTTGGTAGGACGGAACGTTTACAGTCTTGCCGTTGATGCTGATCGCTTTGTGCGAAACCAGCTGGCGGGATTCAGCACGGGTAGCGCCGAAGCCCATACGGTATACGACGTTATCCAGACGGCATTCGAGCAGTTGCAGCAGGTTCTCGCCGGTAGCGCCTTTCTTGGCCGCTGCCTGCTTGTAGTAACCGCTGAATTGACGCTCGAGAACGCCATAGATACGACGGACTTTTTGCTTCTCGCGCAGCTGGGTGCCGTAGTCGGACTGACGGCCACGGCGCTGGCCGTGGATACCTGGGGCTGCTTCGATGTTGCACTTCGATTCCAGAGCGCGAACGCCGCTCTTCAGGAACAGGTCGGTGCCTTCACGACGAGACAGTTTGCATTTTGGACCAATGTAACGTGCCATTTATCTGTCTCCTGATTACACGCGACGCTTCTTCGGCGGACGGCACCCGTTGTGCGGGATTGGCGTCACGTCGGTGATGCTGGCGATCTTGTAGCCGCAGCCGTTCAGTGCACGAACAGCGGATTCACGACCCGGACCTGGGCCCTTGACGTTGACGTCGAGGTTCTTCAGGCCGTATTCCAGCGCAGCTTGACCTGCACGTTCAGCAGCTACCTGAGCAGCGAACGGGGTCGATTTGCGGGAACCACGGAAACCCGAACCGCCGGAGGTAGCCCAGGACAGAGCGTTACCTTGACGATCGGTGATGGTCACGATGGTGTTGTTGAAAGACGCGTGGATGTGGGCGATGCCATCAACCACTGTCTTTTTGACTTTTTACGAGGACGAGCAGCAGGTTTTGCCATGTCTAAATTCCTGTCGATTCGCTGGTGCGATTACTTGCGGATCGGCTTACGCGGACCCTTGCGGGTACGTGCATTGGTCTTGGTACGCTGACCGCGTACTGGCAGACCCCGACGATGGCGCAGACCGCGGTAGCAGCCCAGGTCCATCAAACGCTTGATTTTCATGTTGATGTCACGACGCAGGTCACCTTCGGTGGTGAACTTCGCGACTTCGCCACGCAGCTGTTCAATCTGCTCGTCGCTCAGATCCTTGATCTTAGCGGCTGGGTTTACACCAGCATCTGCACAGATTTTCTGTGCAGTAGTGCGACCGACACCATAGATGTAGGTCAGCGAGATAACAGTATGCTTGTTATCTGGAATGTTAACGCCTGCAATACGGGCCATTCAGTGGGACTCCAATTGACAGCTACCTACGCCCCGGAAGCCAAGAAATAGGGCGCGAGATAATATCGCTGTAGAAACAAATAATCAACCCAGCAGCACACTAGCTGCTGGGTTTGAAGCACAGATCACACTCAGCCTTGGCGCTGCTTGTGACGCGGTTCCGCGCTGCAAATTACTCGAACCACACCTTCGCGGCGAATAATCTTGCAGTTACGGCACAGTTTTTTGACCGATGCACGAACTTTCATCACCAACTCCTCGAACCTTAGGGGTTTCAGCGCAGCAGACCGCTGCCACCGTAGCCTTTCAGGTTGGCTTTCTTCATCAGGGATTCGTACTGGTGCGAAACGAGGTGCGATTGTACTTGGACATAAAGTCCATCACAACCACTACCACAATCAGCAACGAGGTCCCGCCAAGGTAGAACGGAACGTTTGCAGCCACGACCAGGAACTGGGGCAGCAGGCACACGGCCGTCATATAAAGAGCACCGAACATGGTCAGACGAGTCAGAACGCCATCAATGTAGCGTGCGGACTGCTCACCAGGACGGATACCCGGAATAAAGGCACCGGACTTCTTAAGGTTTTCCGCTACGTCCTTCGGATTGAACATCAGCGCTGTGTAGAAGAAGCAGAAGAAAACGATCCCTGCACTAAACAGCAAAATGTTCAACGGCTGACCAGGAGCGATCGACTGCGCGACATCCTGCAACCAGCCCAAACCTTCGGACTGGCCGAACCAGGAACCCAGCGAAGCCGGAAACAGCAGAATGCTGCTTGCGAAAATGGCCGGAATGACACCAGCCATGTTCACTTTCAGCGGCAAGTGGCTCGTCTGCGCAGCGAAGACCTTTCGGCCCTGCTGACGCTTGGCGTAGTGAACAGCAATACGACGCTGACCACGCTCGATGAAGACCACGAAACCGATAATCGCTACTGCCAGCAGACCGATAGCGACCAGGGCGAAGATGTTGATATCACCCGTACGTGCAGACTCGAAAGACTGCCCGATTGCTCTCGGAAGACCGGCAACGATACCTGCGAAGATAAGCATCGAGATACCGTTGCCCACACCGCGCTCCGTGATCTGCTCACCCAGCCACATCATGAACATTGCGCCAGCCACGAAAGTGGAAACCGCAACGAAATGGAAGCCGAAGCCTGCAGAAAACGCCACGCCCTGACCGGCCAGACCAATGGACATGCCAGTGGCCTGGACCAACGCCAGGATAACGGTGAGGTAGCGGGTGTACTGGCTGATCTTGCGACGGCCAGATTCACCTTCCTTCTTCAACTGTTCCAGCTGTGGGCTGACAGCAGTCATGAGCTGCATGATGATCGACGCCGAAATGTACGGCATGATCCCCAGTGCAAATACGCTCATGCGCTCCAGCGCACCGCCGGAAAACATGTTGAACAAGCTAAGAATGGTCCCCTCATTCTGTCGAAACAGTTCCGCCAGCCGGTCCGGGTTAACACCTGGAACTGGGATATGCGCACCTATCCGATAGACGATAATCGCCAGGAACAGAAAACGCAGACGAGCCCAAAGTTCAGACATCCCGCCTTTGCCGAGCGAAGAGAGAGCACCTTGCTTAGCCATTTATTCCTCGAACTTGCCGCCAGCTGCTTCGATAGCCGCACGCGCACCCTTGGTGGCTGCGATGCCCTTGATGGTGACCGCGCGAGTAACTTCGCCGGACAGCATGATTTTCACGCGCTGTACGTTCTGGTTAATCACGTTGGCGTCCTTCAGGGACTGAACGGTGATCACGTCGCCTTCCACCTTGGCCAGCTCGGACAGACGCACTTCCGCGCGGTCCATGGCTTTCAGGGAAACGAAGCCGAACTTCGGCAGACGACGGTGCAGCGGCTGTTGACCGCCTTCAAAGCCTGGAGCAATGGTGCCACCGGAGCGGGAGGTCTGACCTTTGTGGCCGCGGCCACCAGTCTTGCCCAAACCACTACCGATACCACGACCCGGACGATGCTTCTCGCGACGGGAACCCGGCGCTGGACTCAGATCATTGAGTTTCATCGATTAACCCTCGACGCGCAGCATGTAGTAAGCCTTGTTGATCATCCCGCGGTTCTCGGGAGTATCCTGGACTTCTACAGTGTGACCGATGCGACGCAGACCCAGACCCTTAACGCACAGTTTGTGGTTAGGCAGGCGGCCGGCGGTGCTTTTGATCAGCGTTACTTTAACGGTAGCCATGATCAGAGGATCTCCTCAACGCTCTTGCCGCGCTTGGCAGCAATGGACTCAGGAGATTGCATAGCCTTCAGACCCTTGAAGGTGGCGTAAACCACGTTTACAGGGTTGGTCGAGCCGTAGCACTTGGCCAGGACGTTCTGAACGCCAGCAACTTCCAGGACGGCACGCATTGCGCCACCGGCGATGATGCCGGTACCTTCCGAAGCAGGCTGCATGTAGACCTTCGACGCACCATGGGCGGACTTGGTGGCGTACTGCAGGGTAGTGCCATCCAGGTCGACCTGAATCATGTTGCGGCGAGCGGCTTCCATGGCTTTCTGGATCGCAGCTGGAACTTCGCGCGACTTGCCACGGCCGAAGCCAACACGGCCCTTGCCATCACCTACCACGGTCAGCGCGGTGAAGGTGAAGATACGGCCACCTTTTACGGTCTTGGCAACGCGGTTAACCTGAACCAGCTTCTCGATGTAGCCTTCGTCGCGCTTTTGATCGTTATTTGCCATAACTTAGAACTCCAGCCCGCCTTCACGAGCAGCATCAGCCAGCGCTTTAACGCGGCCATGGTACTTGAAGCCGGAACGGTCAAAGGCAACTTGAGATACACCGGCGGCTTTCGCACGCTCAGCTACCAGCTTGCCAACCTTAGTGGCCGCGTCGATGTTGCCGGTGGCGCCATCACGCAGTTCTTTGTCCAAAGTCGAGGCACTGGCCAGGACTTTGCTGCCGTCGGCCGAAATGACCTGGGCGTAGATGTGCTGCGAGGAGCGGAACACGCACAGACGCACGACTTCGAGTTCGTGCATTTTCAGGCGTGCTTTGCGAGCGCGACGCAGACGAGTAACTTTTTTGTCGTCATTTGCTATGCCCTACTTCTTCTTGGCTTCTTTACGACGGACTACTTCGTCCGCGTAACGCACACCCTTGCCTTTGTAAGGCTCTGGCGGACGGAAGTCGCGGATTTCAGCGGCCACCTGACCTACCAGCTGCTTGTCGATACCCTTGATCAGGATGTCGTCTGGCTAGGAGTTTCAGCGGTGATACCGGCTGGCAGTTCGTAATCCACTGGATGCGAGAAGCCGAGCGCCAGGTTCAGCACGTTGCCTTTGGCTTGTGCCTTGTAACCAACACCGACCAGCTGGAGCTTGCGCTCGAAGCCTTGGCTTACGCCTTGGACCATGTTGTTTACCAGGGCGCGGGTGGTACCGGCCATAGCGCGGGTTTGTTGATCGCCGTTGCGAGCAGCGAAACGCAGCTCACCAGCTTCCTCGATCACTTCTACGGACGAGTGAACATTCAGTTCGAGAGTGCCCTTGGCACCCTTCACCGAAAGCTGCTGGCCAGCGAATTTGACTTCGACACCGGCTGGCAGCTTAACGGGGTTCTTAGCGACGCGAGACATGCTTATCCCCCTTAGAACACTGTGCAGAGAACTTCGCCGCCAACACCGGCAGCGCGCGCAGCCGATCGGTCATCACACCTTTGTTGGTGGAGACGATAGACACGCCCAGGCCGCCACGTACTTTCGGCAGCTCATCGACGGACTTGTACTGGCGCAGGCCAGGACGGCTTACGCGCTTGACTTCTTCGATGACCGGACGGCCTTCGAAGTATTTCAGCTCAATGGAGAGCGATGGCTTGGCATCGGCGCGTTACCTGGTAACCAGCGATGTAACCTTCGTCCTTCAGAACTTTGGCGACCGCAACCTTCAGAGTCGAAGAAGGCATGCTTACGACGGACTTTTCAGCCATCTGGGCATTACGGATGCGAGTTAGCATGTCCGCTAACGGGTCCTGCATACTCATGGGCTAGACGCTCCTGATACACAAAAAAATTAGCCTTTCGGCTACTCACTGTCACCTTGAGGCGCGCGAGAAAACCCGGGCTCAGGTGAGCCGGTCATTCTAGACACATCCCTGAAACGAAACAAGCCCCAAAAGGGGCTTGTTTCGATGCAAGATCACCGGTGTCGGAAGATCGCTCCCCCGCCACCAGGACGCTGCCGGTACGTCTTACCAGCTGGCCTGACCAGACCTGGAACGTCACCGCGCATTGCTGCTTGACGCAGCATGTTACGGCGAGGCCGAACTTGCGGTAAACGCCATGTGGACGACCGGTGAGGCGGCAACGGTTACGCAGGCGCGCAGCGCTGGCGTCACGTGGTTGCTTCTGCAGAGCTACGACAGCAGCGAAACGCTCCTCTGGACTTGCGTTCAGATTCACGATGGTTGCTTTCAGCTCAGCACGCTTCTTGGCGTATAGCGACCGTCAACTGACGCTTCAGCTCACGGTTTTTCATGCTCTTCTTGGCCATTTTTCCTACTCCAATCAGTTGCGGAACGGGAATTTGAAAGCGCGCAGCAGAGCGCGACCTTCATCATCCGTACGAGCAGTGTGGTCAGGGTATGTCCAGACCGCGGAGAGCATCAATCTTGTCGTAGTCGATTTCCGGGAAGATGATCTGCTTCTTTCACGCCATGCTGTAGTTGCCACGACCATCGAAGACTTGGCATTCAGGCCGCGGAAGTCGCGAACCCGAGGCAGGAGATCGCCAGCAGGCGGTCCAGGAACTCGTACATACGATCGCGGCGCAGGGTGACTTTGACGCCGATCGGCCAGCCTTCGCGGACTTTGAAGCCAGCGATGGATTTCCGGGCGAAGGTCACGACAGCTTTCTGGCGGTGATCTTTTCCAGGTCGGCAACAGCGTGCTCGATGACTTCTTTGTCGCCGATCGCTTCGCCCAGACCCATGTCAGGGTGATCTTGGTAACGCGCGAAACTTCCATCACGTTCGCCAGCTTAAGTTCT
>NZ_AMWJ02000008.1 GCF_000319305.2 Pseudomonas bharatica CSV86
CTTCGGGCCGCTGCTGGCCTGGCTGCTGTTCGTGATGCCGGGCTGGATGTAGGCCCTGCGCAGGTGGCGGCCGCAGTCGTCACCTCACCTCTGCCGGCATGCGCTGCGGCGTTCCTATATGCTCACGGGCAGCCCCTTCCTGCCTGGACCCGAGTATGCAAATCGACGAAGAGCTGACCCTGAAGAAGCTGGAAATCTTTCTCTCGTTCATGGCCACAACGGCAACCTGCCCGCGCGCCAGCGAGCTGGAGACCAGCAGTGTCAGCGTGCACAGGGCCATCCATTCGCTGGAGGAACGCTTTGCGCTGCCCGCTGTTCAAGCATGAAGGGGCGAAGCTGACGCCGCTGGAAAGCGCCTATGTGCTGGAGGAAAAGGCCCGCAAAGCTGACCAGGACGCCGGTGAAATGGTGCGTCTGACGCGCGAGGCTGCCGGCTTCTCGTCCGAGCGCTTTCAAGCTCGGCGCCTTGTATTCGCTGACGGTGAAGACCGTGCCGCAACTGGTCATGGGCCTGAAGCTGCGGCGCAGCGAGCTGAATATCGACCTGATCCTCGGCTCCAACGTCGACCTGATGTATCGCCTGAAAAACTTCGAACTGGACGCCATCCTGGTTTCCCTGGACGAAAGCACCAGCGACCCGGTCTGCGAGCAGTTGCCGTTGTTCTCCGACGATATCTTCCTGGCCGTGCCCACCGACTCGCCCTTTGCCCTGGAAGCCGAGGTGGACCTGGCCGATCTCGCCGCCTCGACCTTCATTACCTTGGCCCAGGGCTTCGCGACCTACCGCGATGGGGTGCGGGTGTTCGAGCAGGCCGGGTTCAAGCCCAACGTGGCCATGCAGGTGACGACATCTTCACCTTGCTCAGCATGGTCAGTTCCGGGGTGGGCTACGCCTTGCTGCCGGGGCGGATCTCGGCGGTCTATGAAAACCGCGTCAAGCTGATCCCGCTGCAGCCGCGCTATCGCCTGCAGCAGCATATCGGCGTGATGTTCCTGAAGAGCCGCGAGCGGGACCCGAACCTGCTGGCGCTGGTTGCTGAGTGCCGTATGTACAGCCGGGGGCGTGAAGAGGGTGAGAAGGTTCGTCAGGAGGTTGCGTCAGGGCTTATAGGTGCTCGCTTGGCTTTTTCTGGCGTCCTTGAGATTGAGCGCCGCCCGCGCGGCGCATCGCTGGCAAGCCAGCTCCCACATTTGTTGCAACGTACCTATGCCAGCCAGGCCATGGTTGACCGCTCTGTTTGTATGACTCGATATCGCGCCGAACCCAATAGCCATTCCCACGATGGATCGCCGAACATCCAAAGGCTGGCAATGGAGATCTCACAGGCCATGGCGCGTTGCAACAAATGTGGGAGCTGGCTTGCCAGCGATGCGCCGCGCGGGCGGCGCTCGATCTGGAAGCGCTGCAGATCCATCGGCTAGCACAGAACCGCACCTGCGATCATGACAAGGAGGTATCTGCCTCCCTGCGCAGTAGTGCATCCAGGGTATCCGCACGGGCGTCCTGGCAGGGGATCACGGTTCCGGGTTGAACACAGGCCGGGACAGGCCGCTGAGCACGGCGCCGGGTGGCATCTCCACCAGCAGGCGCACGCCCCGTTCCCAGGCGGTGCGGACGGTCGCCGCCCAGTCGACGCGGCGGCACATGTTGAAGGCCAGGTCGTCGCGCAGGGCCTCGGCGGTGGCACAGGCCTGGCGCTGTTGCTGCTCAGGAACCTGATACCGGGTCGACGCAGGGGACCGGCGGCGAAAGCCTGTGCCAATTCCCTGCCGGCGATTCCAGCAACGGCAATGGGACGGCACGCTCATGGCCAGGCGCCTGGCCGCGCGAGCGCCCATGGCCAGGGCTCGTTGGGCGAGCCGTTGCATGGCCTGGTCATCGCCGGCGATCACGAACTGTTGCTCGCATTGATATTGGCCAGGAACAGCGGCTCGCGCTCGCCTCGATCAGTCGTTCGACGCTGCCCTGGTCCAGGCCGATCAAGGCGGTCATGCCGTAGCCAGCGGGGTAGGCGCGTTGCATCAACTCGCCGCGCAGGGCCACCAGGCGCACTGCGTCGGCGTAGTCCAGGCGCCGGCGATCACCGCTGCCGGGTAGGCACCGATGGACAGCCCGGCAACGTAGTCCGGTGGCGGATTGCGTTGCAGCAGCCCGCGCGCGGCTGCCACGCCGGCCACCAGCAGGCACAGTTGCACGGCGCGAGTGGAGGCCAGTGCCTCGCGGTTGTCGAGGCCCAGCAGGGACTCGCCGAGCACATCGCCGGCTTCTTCCAGGCAGGCCCGGCCCGAGGCGTCCTGCACCAGGCCTTGGAGCATTCCGGCGCGTTGCGCGCCCTGGCCGGGAAAGGCGAACAGGCTGCTCATGCCGGCTGCTCCGCGAGGTGCCAGGGATCGCTGACCAGGCGGCGCCGTCGCGGTGCTTGAGCAGCACCCTCGCACTGTCGCGTGGCCCACTCGGCCAGGGCCACGGCGCCGTTGGGCGTTTCCAGTTGCAGGTCGATGCGGCAGGCCATGGCCTTCAAGGCCTGGCCCAGGCTTCGGGCTTCGCCACGGCTGATGGGTGTCGGAGTACGCAGCAGCAGGTCGAGATCACTGTCGGCGTGCAATACCGTCAGCCCGGTCGCCAACTGGTAGGCGACGCCACCGGTAGGGCCCCAGTCGAGCCGGTGCCGTCCAGGATCGGTGTTACCTGGTGCAGGGCAACCAGCGCTGGCAGGTCCGCGGGCCGTTCAGGCGCAGGTCCTCGGGCGGCGCCGGCAGCGCACCGCGCCGTCGCCATCCAGGCCGCCAGGCGCTGCCCGCGCTGGTCGCCGCGCACGCCGACCGGCACCGATCCCGCTTCGCCGCTGGCCCGGCGCACCACCACCGGCAAACCGGCGCCCAGCACCTGGCGCGCCCAGTCCGGGGCATCTTCGGGCAGTTGCGGGGGGCATGCCCCACAGCAGATCGTGCGCGCGAAGGTGCTGTTCATCCGAGTTACCACTGGCCCGCAAGCGCTCGCGCACCCGCGACGACATCGCCCGGTTCGGTGCGCCGAGGCGACCGCGCAGGTCGGTGCTCGTGCCGATGTCCAGCACCGCGCGGGCCAGCACCTCGTTGACCCTGGCAGTATCCGCCGCACCGGGCTGCTCGATGCGCTCGACCTTGACCCGCTCCCACAACAGCCCCAGCGAGGCATAGCTGGCGATGTCGTAGGCCATGGCGGGACGCTGGCGGCCAGGGCTTCGAGTTCCTCGACGCTGCGCAAGGTGATGCGCGCGGCGGCGGCCTTGCCCATGGCATGCACCATCACGCCGTCGTCGTCCAGGGCGATCAGGCGCTGGGCCTGGTAGCCGTGGGCCAGGAAGGCCCCGACATCGCCTTGCCGACCAGCAGGGCAATCACCGGGTGACCGGCGAGCCGGGCGCGGGCATAGGCATCCACTGCGCCGGCCAGCGCCTGGTGGATACCCAGCGCCTCTTCGCGCCGGCCATAGGCTGGCTCGGTACATCGACCACCGCCACCAGCACCCGCGGGTAGCGCCGAGGTCGGCCTCGATGGCTTCGTCTATGGCCTTGGCCAGGCCCCAGCCTTCGAGCAGGCCGACCTCGCCCTGGCGGGCCCGGGGGAACGGATTGCGTGCGTCCGGTACCACCGCCAGATAGCGCGCGGGGCGGTTCGCCAGCTCGCCATCGATGACTTTCACCGAGGCGGGAAAGCCCGGCAGTTCCTGCCCGGCGGCCAATGCGCGCAGCCACTGGTATCCTCGGCTCATTGCAGTTCTCCCTGGTAGATGCGCGCACGCGGCGCGCGTCCAGCTGTTCGCAGTCCGCCCCGAGCTTGTTCAGCAGGGGCAAGGAAATCGGCATGGCGCCGGCTACGGGGCAGGGCGGGTTCGCCGGCGGCGAGGGCGTTGGCCAGCGCCGTACGCAACTGTTCGACATCGTCTGCGATGTAGCTGTCTGCCAGTGCGCAGGCATGCCGTTGTTCGCCGCCGGTGAGGCTCCAGATGAAGGGCCGGTCGCGGGAGTCGTATTCGTCGATGCCCGCTTCCTGTTCGATCACCTGAGGGCCATTGAGGCCGAGGCGCGCTTCGCGGGTGACGATCAGGTGACTGCACAGCCCGGCAGCGATGGACATGCCGCCAAAGCAACCGACGGCGCCGGCGACCAGGCCGACGACCGGCTGGAACTGACGCAACTCGACGATCGCCGCCTGGATCTCGGCGATGGCCGCCAGGCCCAGGTTGGCTTCCTGCAGGCGTACGCCACCGGTTTCCAGCAGCAGTACCGCGGCGGTGGGGATGCCCTTGCGGTTGTCCTCGACCGCCAGTTCAAGGGCGCCGGCGATCTTGGCACCGCCGACCTCGCCCATGCTGCCGCCCTGGAAGGCGCCCTCGATGGCGGCCACCAGCAGCGGCCGGCCGTCCAGGGTGCCCTTGGCGATGACCACGCCATCGTCGGCCTGGGCACGATGCCCTGGCCGGGCAGCCAGGGCGACATCAGGCGATCGAACGGCCCGAGCAGTTCGCGCATGCTGCGGCATCGAGCAGCGCCCGGGCACGCTCGCGGGCGCCGAGTTCGACGAAGCTGCGGCTGTTGAGCAAGCGGGCGACGTCAGTCATGGGCAATCTCCTCGAAGCCTTGTTCCAGGCGCAGGCGCACCACACCCGGGGTAGCGCCGAAGTCGTGGATGTCGATGTTCATGGCCGGCGGCAACTGCTCGTGAACAGGCGCTGGAACAGCTGCTCCCAGCGTGGCGCGCTGCCGTTGACCGAGGTGACCACGGTGATCGCCAGCACGCCGTGCGCGCCGGGTTCGAGCAGCACTTCAAGATCGCCGGAACCGACGCAGCCCACCAGGGCACGGCCGGCGCCAGGCTCGCCGGCGGGAAAGGTGAAAGACAGGGTTTCCATGTTCAGAGGCTCCCGGCGTTATCGAGGAACAGGCAGGCCGCCAGCAAGTCGGCGCGCCCCTGGCGAGGCGTTGAGGGCCAGCAGGCTGGCGTCCAGTTCGCGCAGGCGGCGGCGCCCGGCAAGGCTGGCGCTGCCGCCGGCATCGAGGATGGCCCGGGCGCCTTGCTGCATGGCGTGCAAGCCCTGCGGCCCGGCGCGCCAGAGCACGCAGGTGTCGTCGAGGGTGGCCATGATCGCCAGCAGGGCGTCGAGGCGCGCATTCTGCTCGCCCGCGCCGCGGCTGCGGCTGGCCCGCAGTTGCGGCAAGCCATGGCCGAGTACCGCCGGGAAGCCCGATTGCGCTTGTTCCCGGGCGCCGCGTGCACCGTAGCGACGTTGCACCTGAAGGCCGTGGCTGTCCGGCTGCCTTGGCGCGAAGCGGTCGTCGATCAGGGCGATGCGTCCGGCGCGCGCGGCGACTGCACTGGCGTCTTCGCCTGGCTCGCCGAGCGCACGGGCGGCGACCAGCAGGCCCAGGGCCCAGATCGCGCCGCGGTGAGTGTTGACGCCGCCGGTGGTCGCCAACATCGCGCGTTCACCTTCACGGCCAATGCGCCCGAGCGCTTCGCGCAGCGGCAGGCCGACTTCGCCCAGGGCCAGTGCGGCCTCCGCCATTTCCTTGAAGCAGGGCCAGAGCGCCAGGGCCGAGGCGTGCATCAGGCCAAGGTGCAGGTCGTGGTGGGCGCCCGTGCCGCGGCGGTCCACCAGTGCCGGTTTGGGCGACAGGTCGGCCTCGTCGATCAGGGCGTCCACGGCGGCATCGGCCAGCCAGTGGGCGAGCGGAAGCGGGGCGTGAATCAGTGTCGATACGCTCATTTACCAGCTCCTGAAACGTGCGGGCGGGTTGTACAGTCCGCCGGACCACTCGACCAGTTCGGCGATGCTCTTGGCCGCGAGCAAGGTGCGACTGGCCTGGGTGCGCTGGATGCCGAGGTCCTCGGGCAGGGCGATCAGGCCTTCGCGGCGCATGCGCTGGGTGTTTTTCGGGTCGTGGCGCAGGCCGATGGCGGTGACGCCGGCGACTGCGGCGATCATCGCCTGGCGCTCCTCGAGGCTGCGCGCCTTGTACAGGTAGGCGATGCCTTCCTCGGTGAGCAGGTGGGTCACGTCGTCGCCGTAGATCATCACCGGCGCGAGGGGCATGCCGGCTTTCCTGGCCACGTCCACGGCATCCAAGGTCTCGACGAAGGTGGGCTTGCCGCCTTCCTGGAAGGTTTCGACCATCTGCACCACCAGCTTGCGGCCCCGTTCCAGCAGGGTCACTGGCTCGGTCATGTCCAGCCAGGCCGGGGTCGCGTGGCGCCGGCCGCGTGGGTCGTGGCCCATGTTCGGCGCGCCGCCGAAGCCGGCCAGGCGGCCGCGGGTGACGGTCGAGGAGTGCCCGTCGCCATCCACCTGCAGGGTGGCGCCGATGAACAGGTCGACGGCATACTGGCCGGCCAGTTGGCACATCATGCGGTTGGAGCGCATCGAGCCATCGCGCCCGGTGAAGAACACGTCCGGGCGCTGCGCGATGTAGTCTTCCATGCCAGCTCGGTGCCGAAGCAATGCACGCTCTCGACCCAGCCGGACTCGATCGCCGGAATCAGCGTCGGGTGCGGGTTGAGCGTCCAGTTGCGGCAGATCCTGCCCTTGAGGCCGAGGGACTCGCCATAGGTCGGCAGGATCAGCTCGATCGCGGCGGTGTTGAAACCGATGCCGTGGTTGAGCGACTGCACGTTGTGCTTCTCGTAGATCCACGTATCGCCATCATCGCCATCAGCACATGGACCGGCTTGATATGGCGTGGGTCGCGGGTGAACAGCGGCTCGATGTAGAACGGCCTGTCGGCGACCACCACGAAATCGATCCAGGACGCCGGGATATCGACCCGGGGCAGGTCGCGGACATCGTCGACCAACTGGTTGACCTGGACGATCACGATGCCGTCGCTGAAGGCAGTCGGTTCGACCAGGGCCGGGGTATCCTCGGTGCTCGGGCCGGTATAGATGTTGCCCTCGCGGTCGGCCATGAAGCCGGCCACCAGGGCCACGTTGGGGATCAGGTCCACCAGCAGGCGCGAGTACAGCTCGATGTAGGTGTGGATGGCGCCGACTTCCAGGCGACCGTCTTCGAGCAACTGGCCGATGCGCAGGCTTGCGGGCCGGCGAAGGAGAAATCGAGCTTGCGGGCGATGCCCTGTTCGAACAGGTCCAGATGCTCGGCGCGGCTGACGCTGGGCATGATCATGTGCAGATCGTGCAGCTTGCCGGGGTCGGCCTTGGCCAGCGAGCGAGAGAGGAAGTCGGCCTGTTTCTGGTTGTTGCCTTCGAGCACCACCCGATCACCGGGGCGATCAACAGCTCCAGGGCTTCGACGATTCGTTCACCGGGTATCACCGCGCCATCTGCGAGGTGGCGCAGCAGATCAAGCCGCCGCTGCTTCTCGGTGCGCCGGCGCGACCACTGCGGTGGGGGGGAGGGTCTTGTTGTCATTGGGTGACTCCACGGGTCGCTTTCGTGGAGGTCAACATACGAGGGGGGGGAAAGGCATCAATCAAGATGGTTCGCGGATCATTACGCTTAAATTAACGATCGCTCAGGCTGGAACATGGCAAAAGATGTTGAAAACCCTTGTGTATCGCTCTGTCAGCTGAACAGTGAGATGTGCGTCAGTTGCGGGCGGACCAGGGAAGAAATCCGCAAATGGCGCGGGATGAAAAGGCCGGAGAAGATGGCCACGGTGCAGAAGGCGGCGCTACGGATGAAGGGCCTCGCGAAGAAGAAAAAGTAGAGCCCGGGATATATGCGCCGCAACCCGGGCCAGCAGCGACAGCAGCTTGCCGCCGACGATCTGGCTGTAGTGCGGAACCTGTGGGAGCTGGCTTGCCAGCGATAGCGGCGGTGAAGTCACTACCGCAATCGCGCGCAAGCTCGCTTATGCAGTAGGCCCACATTGACCTGTCGGGTTGTTGGTTACACCTCGAACGTATCGTGTGAGTCCCTGCAACAGCTGAGCGAAACGGTGGGCCATCACTCCACCTTCGGAAGGGCGCAGCAGGGTGCTGCTGATTTCCACCTGCAGGGTCGGCACCTGCTTGCTTGAGGCAAAGCGGGTAATTGTCTGGTTCTTTCGGCAGCGAAGTAATTATTCGAGAGGTTGGTCATTCCTTCCTGGCGCAGATGTTCAACAAGATCAACCAGAAGGGCCTGATTGCCCAATAACGATTTGCCATTCATGGTGCCGATATCGACATCGTAGGGCCTGAAATCACTGCTTCCGTGGATATCCAATACGAGTGCTGGACGTTGGCTGCCGATCAGTTCTGCCAGTTGGTTTTTAAACTCGTTGTCATCGTAATAGTTGGGATCGGATGGCGTGCGGTACTGCGTATATATCACCGTCGCACAGGTAGTTCGATTCAGCATTTGCGCCAACGCTGCAGTGCCGGCGCCATCGGAGAACCGATACTTGCCCTCCCGAAAGGTTCCGTGGCGTGGGGAGCGGTGATGATGACCTTGCTGCTGCCCTTGAGAACGACCACTGGCGACTCGCCGCTGGGCGCGGCGGTATCAGCCTGTGCGGAGATTCGGTTCTCCAGTTCGATGGCCTGCTGCACCATCGCGGGCTCGATAATGGCCCGTTGTAACGATGTTTCACGCGGTACTTCGTTGGAGTCAAATGCGTAAGCTGCCGGGCTCAGTGACGAGATGACGAAGGCGGTCATATATGCCAGTTTCATGGTGTCTCCTGCGGTGATATCCATTTCGTTGACGGCCATTTCGAATTATAGAAGTCGACGGCAGGGAGAAACTGATCGTTTTTGCCAGGGCGCGGGAAAAGTGAAAAAAGGGATACAAGGAAAAGGGAGGACGGATTATTTTTTTCGCTCCTGTTTGAAGGGCCGCATACGCGGCCCTCGCATCGGCTGTCAGCCACTTGCTCCCTGCTGTGCCAACCCGCTCAATAACGACTCCACCAACGCCTGTGAAATCTCCAATGAGTGATAGGTTGCCCAGGCCAGCCCGCCCAGCGACCGTTCGGTCTGTTCGCAAACCTGAGTGTTGGTTTCGGCTGCCGATTTCAGGGTCATGGACAGATGCACCAGCGCATCTTCGATATCGACGCCATCACAGACCGCGAACAGTGGTTTGTGGCTGTTGTTGCAGGCGCTGAACTGGGTATGGACGGTAGTGAGGCGAGGGGGATCGGGTACGAGTTTTTCATGGTGCATCTCCTTCTGCGGCCAAACTGCCAGCCCTCGCCGCGAAACGAAGGGTGGCAGCTGTACGTGGACGCGGACCGAGGCAAAGGAACCCGGCAGACCCGAGGGTCTCCCACGCACAGCCGCCATTGCACAAACGGCAGGCGCAAAAAAGCGCCTGCTATCTGGATGGCGCTATCGAAGCACCTTTCGCCAACAGACCGCGAAGTCTGTGTCGCTGGATCGCAGCGACCGGCGAAGCGTAGGCAGCAAATGCCCAGGAGCGCAACGACTGAGAAGGCGGAAAAGTATGCTTGGGAAATTGCCTACATGAAAGTCGGAACCGGTCCGAAGCTTGTAGGGTTTTTCGGCCATCGGTGAACGATCAAGCGCCTTGTGGCGCCTGCATCGCCCCCGAATTTTTGAACGACACCTCCCGGCCCGCCTCCAACGCTCATCACCGGAGGATTTCCCATGCAGCCCAAGACCGAAGGACTGGAAGAGCACGGCCCAAGCGGCGTGCCCTTCATCAACGACCCCGAGAAGCCGTTCTCGCCGCCCCTGAACGATGCCGATGCAACCGACGCCGCGGAGGCGGAGGAAGATATCGAGGACGACGGCCACAGGCGTAGCGAATCACTTGATCAGTGGTACACCGCTGAGCTTCTGCAGCTCGTCGAAGTCGATATCGGCGCAGATCTCGATGACTTTCAGGCCCTCGGCCGTGACTTCCAGCACCGCCAGGTCGGTATAGATGCGGCTGACGCAGGCGATACCGGTCAGCGGGTAGGTACATTCGGGGACGATCTTGCTTTCGCCGGTTTTGGTCAGGTGGTCCATCATCACGAACACCTGACGCGCGCCGGTGGCCAGGTCCATCGCGCCGCCACGGCGGGAATCGAGCCTTCGGCACCGGTGTGCCAGTTGGCCAGGTCGCCCTTGACCGATACCTGGAAGGCACCCAGCACAGCGATGTCCAGGTGGCCGCCGCGCATCATCGAGAACGAGTCGGCGTGGTGGAAGAAGGCACCCCCGGTAAGCAGGGTCACGTGCTGCTTGCCGGCGTTGATCAGGTCGTCGTCTTCCTCGCCCGGGGCCGGCTCGGGCCCATGCCCAGCAAGCCGTTTTCGCTATGCAGGAACACTTCCTTGTCGCCCAGGTAGTTGGCCACCAGGGTCGGTGCGCCGATACCGAGGTTGACGTACGCGCCTTCCTGGATGTCGGCGGCCACGCGCTGGGCCATCTCGGTGCGGGAGAGTTTTCTGGTGATGGTCATGGCAGGCCTCAGACAGCTTTGGCGATCGAAGAAGCGCAGCGCCGGAAACGGCGACCACGCGCTGGACGAAGATACCGGGAGTGATGATGTGCTCCGGGTCCAGTTCGCCGAGTTCGACGATCTGGTCGACCTGGGCGATGGCGGTCTTGGCGGCCATCGCCATGATCGGGCCGAAATTGCGCGCGGCTTTGCGGTAGGTCAGGTTGCCCCAGCGGTCGCCCTTGTGCGCCTTGATCAGCGCGAAGTCGGCATGCAGCGGCATTTCCAGGACATACTGGCGCCCATCGATCTCACGGGTTTCCTTGCCTTCGCCAACAGGGTGCCGTAGCCGGTCGGCGAGAAGAACGCACCGATGCCCGAACCGGCAGCGCGGATGCGCTCGGCCAGGTTGCCCTGCGGGACACTTCCAGTTCGATCTTGCGGCGCGGTACAGTTCGTCGAACACGTAGGAGTCGGACTGGCGCGGGAACGAGCAGATCACCTTGCGCACGCTGCCAGCCATGAGCAGCGCGGCCAGGCCGATCTCGCCGTTGCCGGCGTTGTTGCTGATGATGGTCAGGTCGCGGGCGCCAGTGGCGATCAGCCCGTCGATAAGCTCGGACGGCATGCCGGCAGTACCAAAACCACCGACCATGATGGTCGAACCGTCGGTGATCCCCTCCACCGCGCTGGCGATGGACTCATACGTTTTATTGATCAAAGCGGGCTCCTGGTCATTCCTGGAGTATTGATTGCCGGACTGGCCGACGCGCCACAAGGCCTGGGCCAGTCAGCGCCTGGAGTCGTTGGCTGACTTGTCCATAGCGTGCCGCAGAGAGGGCGACAAGTAGAGGGGGTTTGGCGGAATTGGTGCGATTATCGAACTGTTGTGCGATCTGCGCGCAGTGCCGTCTATATGTTCAAATTCACGATCCGTGTTCCATACCTCTCCATTTCACCCGTTGAACCCGTTCCTGCCGCAGCTATCCTCGACACCAGCCTGAAAGAACAAGAAATGGAGTACCGCCGATGTCCCTGACTTCCATAAATCCACCTGCATCATCGACGGTGTCGAGATTGCCTACCGCAAGGGCGGCGCGGGCCCGGCGCTGCTCCTGCTGCACGGGCATCCGCAGACCCATGTGATCTGGCACAAGGTCGCCGCTTCCTGGCCGAGCATTTCACCGTGATCGCCGCCGACCTGCGCGGCTACGGCGACTCCGCCAAGCCGAGGCCGACCCCGCCCACGAGTGCTATTCCAAGCGCACCATGGCCAACGACATGGTCGGCCTGATGCGCGAACTGGGCTTCGACACCTTCGCCCTGATGGCCCACGACCGTGGTGCCCGCGTCGCTCACCGCCTGGCCTGGACCATCCGCAGCGCCTGAGCCGCCTGGTGCTGCTGGATATCGCCCGACCCTGGCCATGTACCGGCAGACCAACGAAGCCTTCGCCCGTGCCTACTGGCACTGGTTCTTCCTGATCCGCCCGGCGCCGCTGCCGGAAACCCTGATCGAAGCCGACCCCGAGGCTATCTGCGCAGCGTCATGGGCGGGCGCAGCGCCGGCCTTGCACCCTTCACCGACGAGGCCTTCGCCGAATACCTGCGCTGCCTGTCCCTGCCGGCGCCGCCCGCGGGGTATGCGAGGACTACCGCGCCGCCGCCGGCATCGACCTGGAACACGACCAGGCCGACATCGATGCCGGCAACAAGCTCCAGCTCCATTGCTGGTGATGTGGGGCCGTGATGGCGTGATCGGCAAGTGTTTCTCGCCGCTGCTGGAGTGGCGCGCCATCGCCACGGACGTGCGCGGCGGCGAACTGCCGTGTGGCCATTACATCGCCGAAGAAGCCCCGGAAGCCCTGCTGGAACACGCGCTGCCGTTCCTCCGTGATGGACATGACCATGACTAGCCCAGAACGCTGTACCGGAAACACATCGACGCCCATACCGTGTGCGAGCTGGACGACCAGGGCCATGTGCTGCTGTACATCGACCGCAGGTCGCCAACGAGTACACCAGCCCCAGGCCTTCAGCGGTTTGCGCGAGGCGGGGCGCACGGTCTGGCGGCCGGCGGCGACCCTGTGCGTGGTGGACCACGTCAATCCACCACACCCGAACGGGGTGCCGAAATGGCGGACCCGGGCGGTGCGCGCCAGGTCAGCTACTTCGAGGAAAACTGCCGCGACTTCGCATCGAGCTGTTCGGCGTGCTCGACAAGCGCCAGGGCATCGAGCACGTGGTAGCGCCGGAACAAGGCTTCATCCTGCGGGCATGGTGGTGGCGGCGGGCGACAGCCACACCACACCCTACGGTGCCCTCGGCGCATTCGGTTTCGGCATCGGCACCTCTGAGATCGAGCACCTGCTCGCTACCAGACCCTGGTGTACAAGCGCCTCAAGACCCTGCGCGTGACCGTCGAGGGCGAGCCGGGCCCGGGCTGGTGGCCAAGGACATCATCATGGAACTGATCCGCCGCATCGGCGCCTCCGGTGCCACCGGCTACGCCATCGAATTCGCCGGCCCGACCATCGACGCCCTCAGCGTCGAAGGGCGCATGACCCTGTGCAACATGGCGGTGGAAAGCTGGTGCCGGGTGCCTTCATGGCCCCGGACGACAAGGTCTTCGACTACCTCAAGGACAGCCGCGGGCGCCCCGTGGCGCCGTGTGGGAGCAAGCCGTGGCGCGCTGGCGCGAGCTGTCCAGCGACCCGGGCGCGCAGTTCGATCGTGAGGTCACGCTGCAGGTCGGCGCACTGGAGCCCATGGTCACCTGGGCACCAGCCCCGACCAGGCCGCCGCCCATCGGCGCCTGCGTGCCCGATCCACAGGCCGAGCCGGACCTGATCCTGCGCCAGGACCTGCAACGTGCCCTGCGCTACATGGGCTGCAACCCGGCATGGCGCTCAGTGGCATCCCCATCAGCCATGCCTTCATCGGTTCCTGCACCAATGCCCGCATCGAAGACTTGCGCGATGCCGCCCGCGTGGTTCGGGGACGCAAGGTCGCCGAAGGGGTGCGGGCGATGATTGTCCCGGGCTCCACCCAGGTGCGCGACCAGGCCGAAGCCGAGGGGCTGGCGCAGCTCTTTCGCGAAGCCGGCTTCGAATGGCGGCAGTCGGGGTGTTCCATGTGCCTGGCGATGAACGACGACGTGCTCAGTCCCGGTGACCGCTGTGCGTCCAGTACCAACCGCAATTTCGAAGGCCGCCAGGGGGCTGGCGCGCGTACCCATCTGATGAGCCGGCGATGGTCGCCGCGGCAGCGGTAAGCGGCCATCTTGTCGATGTGCGTTCGCTGCAAGGGGAGGTGTGAGATGCAACCGTTCGTTCATGTACAAGGCGTGGCCGCGCCATTGCTGGCGGCCAATGTCGATACCGACGTGATCAATGCCCAAGCAGTTCCTCAAGGGTATCGACCGTGCCGGGCTGGATCGCGGGGTGTTCTTCGACCTGCGCTTTCTTGCGGATGGCTCGCCCGATCCGGCGTTCGTGCTGAACCAGGCACCCTGGCAAGGGGCGGCCTTCCTCGTGGTCGGCCCAACTTCGGTTGTGGCTCGAGCCGCGAGCATGCGGTGTGGGGGCT
>NZ_AMWJ02000009.1 GCF_000319305.2 Pseudomonas bharatica CSV86
CCGCGGGTAGCGCCGAGGTCGGCCTCGATGGCTTCGTCTATGGCCTTGGCCAGGCCCAGCTTCGAGCAGGCCGACCTCGCCCTGGCGGGCCCGGGGGAACGGATTGCGTGCGTCCGGTACCACCGCCAGATAGCGCGCGGGGCGGTTCGCAGCTCGCCATCGATGACTTTCACCGAGGCGGGAAAGCCCGGCAGTTCCTGCCCGGCGGCCAATGCGCGCAGCCACTGGTATCCTCGGCTCATTGCAGTTCTCCCTGGTAGATGCGCGCACGCGGCGCGCGTCCAGCTGTTCGCAGTCCGCCCGAGCTTGTTCAGCAGGGCAAGGAAATCGGCATGGCGCCGGCTACGGGGCAGGGCGGGTTCGCCGGCGGCGAGGGCGTTGGCCAGCGCCGTACGCAACTGTTCGACATCGTCTGCGATGTAGCTGTCTGCCAGTGCGCAGGCATGCCGTTGTTCGCCGCCGGTGAGGCTCAGATGAAGGGCCGGTCGCGGGAGTCGTATTCGTCGATGCCCGCTTCCTGTTCGATCACCTGAGGGCCATTGAGGCCGAGGCGCGCTTCGCGGGTGACGATCAGGTGACTGCACAGCCGCAGCGATGGACATGCCGCCAAAGCAACCGACGGCGCCGGCGACCAGGCCGACGACCGGCTGGAACTGACGCAACTCGACGATCGCCGCCTGGATCTCGGCGATGGCCGCCAGGCCCAGGTTGGCTTCCTGCAGGCGTACGCACCGGTTTCCAGCAGCAGTACCGCGGCGGTGGGGATGCCCTTGCGGTTGTCCTCGACCGCCAGTTCAAGGGCGCCGGCGATCTTGGCACCGCCGACCTCGCCCATGCTGCCGCCCTGGAAGGCGCCCTCGATGGCGGCCACCAGCAGCGGCCGGCCGTCCAGGGGCCCTTGCGATGACCACGCCATCGTCGGCCTGGGGCACGATGCCCTGGCCGGGCAGCCAGGGCGACATCAGGCGATCGAACGGCCCGAGCAGTTCGCGCATGCTGCCGGCATCGAGCAGCGCCCGGGCACGCTCGCGGGCGCCGAGTTCGACGAAGCTGCGGCTGTTGAGCAAGCGGCGACGTCAGTCATGGGCAATCTCCTCGAAGCCTTGTTCCAGGCGCAGGCGCACCACACCCGGGGTAGCGCCGAAGTCGTGGATGTCGATGTTCATGGCCGGCGGCAACTGCTCGGTGAACAGGCGCTGGAACAGCTGCTCCCAGCGTGGCGCGCTGCCGTTGACGAGTGACCACGGTGATCGCCAGCACGCCGTGCGCGCCGGGTTCGAGCAGCACTTCAAGATCGCCGGAACCGACGCAGCCCACCAGGGCACGGCCGGCGCCAGGCTCGCCGGCGGGAAAGGTGAAAGACAGGGTTTCCATGTTCAGAGGCTCCCGGCGTTATCGAGGAACAGGCAGGCCGCCAGCAAGTCGGCGGCGCCGCCTGGCGAGGCTGAGGGCCAGCAGGCTGGCGTCCAGTTCGCGCAGGCGGCGGCGCCCGCAAGGCTGGCGCTGCCGCCGGCATCGAGGATGGCCGGGCGCCTTGCTGCATGCGTGCAAGCCCTGCGGCCCGGCGCGCCAGAGCACGCAGGTGTCGTCGAGGGTGGCCATGATCGCCAGCAGGGCGTCGAGGCGCGCATTCTGCTCGCCCGCGCCGCGGCTGCGGCTGGCCCGCAGTTGCGGCAAGCCATGGCCGAGTACCGCGGGGAAGCCCGATTGCGCTTGTTCCCGGGCGCGCGTGCACCGTAGCGACGTTGCACCTGAAGGCCGTGGCTGTCCGGCTGCCTTGGCGCGAAGCGGTCGTCGATCAGGGCGATGCGTCCGGCGCGCGCGGCGACTGCACTGGCGTCTTCGCCTGGCTCGCCGAGCGCACGGGCGGCGACCAGCAGGCCAGGGCCCAGATCGCGCCGCGGTGAGTGTTGACGCCGCCGGTGGTCGCCAACATCGCGCGTTCACCTTCACGGCCAATGCGCCGAGCGCTTCGCGCAGCGGCAGGCCGACTTCGCCCAGGGCCAGTGCGGCCTCCGCCATTTCCTTGAAGCAGGGGCCAGAGCGCCAGGGCCGAGGCGTGCATCAGGCCAAGGTGCAGGTCGTGGTGGGCGCCCGTGCCGCGGCGGTCCACCAGTGCCGGTTTGGGCGACAGGTCGGCCTCGTCGATCAGGGCGTCCACGGCGGCATCGGCCAGCCAGTGGGCGAGCGGAAGCGGGGCGTGAATCAGTGTCGATACGCTCATTTACCAGCTCCTGAAACGTGCGGGCGGGTTGTACAGTCCGCCGGACCACTCGACCAGTTCGGCGATGCTCTTGGCCGCGAGCAAGGTGCGACTGGCCTGGGTGCGCTGGATGCCGAGGTCCTCGGGCAGGGCGATCAGGCCTTCGCGGGCGCATGCGCTGGGTGTTTTTCGGGTCGTGGCGCAGGCCGATGGCGGTGACGCCGGCGACTGCGGCGATCATCGCCTGGCGCTCCTCGAGGCTGCGCGCCTTGTACAGGTAGGCGATGCCTTCCTCGGTGAGCAGGTGGGTCACGTCGTCGCCGTAGATCATCACCGGCGCGAGGGGCATGCCGGCTTTCCTGGCCACGTCCACGGCATCCAAGGTCTCGACGAAGGTGGGCTTGCCGCCTTCCTGGAAGGTTTCGACCATCTGCACCACCAGCTTGCGGCCCCGTTCCAGCAGGGTCACTGGCTCGGTCATGTCCAGCCAGGCGGGGTCGCGTGGCGCCGGCCGCGTGGGTCGTGGCCCATGTTCGGCGCGCCGCCGAAGCCGGCCAGGCGGCCGCGGGTGACGGTCGAGGAGTGCCCGTCGCCATCCACCTGCAGGGTGGCGCCGATGAACAGGTCGACGGCATACTGGCCGGCCAGTTGGCACATCATGCGGTTGGAGCGCATCGAGCCATCGCGCCCGGTGAAGAACACGTCCGGGCGCTGCGCGATGTAGTCTTCCATGCCCAGCTCGGTGCCGAAGCAATGCACGCTCTCGACCCAGCCGGACTCGATCGCCGGAATCAGCGTCGGGTGCGGTTTGAGCGTCCAGTTGCGGCAGATCCTGCCCTTGAGGCCGAGGGACTCGCCATAGGTCGGCAGGATCAGCTCGATCGCGGCGGTGTTGAAACCGATGCCGTGGTTGAGCGACTGCACGTTGTGCTTCTCGTAGATCCCACGTATCGCCATCATCGCCATCAGCACATGGACCGGCTTGATATGGCGTGGGTCGCGGGTGAACAGCGGCTCGATGTAGAACGGCCTGTCGGCGACCACCACGAAATCGATCCAGGACGCCGGGATATCGACCGGGGCAGGTCGCGGACATCGTCGACCAACTGGTTGACCTGGACGATCACGATGCCGTCGCTGAAGGCAGTCGGTTCGACCAGGGCCGGGTATCTCGGTGCTCGGGCCGGTATAGATGTTGCCCTCGCGGTCGGCATGAAGCCGGCCACCAGGGCCACGTTGGGGATCAGGTCCACCAGCAGGCGCGAGTACAGCTCGATGTAGGTGTGGATGGCGCCGACTTCCAGGCGACCGTCTTCGAGCAACTGGCCGATGCGCAGGCTTGCGGGCCGGCGAAGGAGAAATCGAGCTTGCGGGCGATGCCCTGTTCGAACAGGTCCAGATGCTCGGCGCGGCTGACGCTGGGCATGATCATGTGCAGATCGTGCAGCTTGCCGGGGTCGGCCTTGGCCAGCGAGCGAGAGAGGAAGTCGGCCTGTTTCTGGTTGTTGCCTTCGAGCACACCCGATCACCGGGGCGATCAACAGCTCCAGGGCTTCGACGATTCGTTCACCGGGTATCACCGCGCCATCTGCGAGGTGGCGCAGCAGATCAAGCCGCCGCTGCTTCTCGGTGCGCCGGCGCGACCACTGCGGTGGGGGGGAGGGTCTTGTTGTCATTGGTGACTCCACGGGTCGCTTTCGTGGAGGTCAACATACGAGGGGGGGGAAAGGCATCAATCAAGATGGTTCGCGATCATTACGCTTAAATTAACGATCGCTCAGGCTGGAACATGGCAAAAGATGTTGAAAACCCTTGTGTATCGCTCTGTCAGCTGAACAGTGAGATGTGCGTCAGTTGCGGGCGGACCAGGGAAGAAATCCGCAAATGGCGCGGATGAAAAGGGCGGAGAAGATGGCCACGGTGCAGAAGGCGGCGCTACGGATGAAGGGCCTCGCGAAGAAGAAAAAGTAGAGCCCGGGATATATGCGCCGCAACCCGGGCAGCAGCGACAGCAGCTTGCCGCCGACGATCTGGCTGTAGTGCGGAACCTGTGGGAGCTGGCTTGCCAGCGATAGCGGCGGTGAAGTCACTACCGCAATCGCGCGCAAGCTCGCTTATGCAGTAGGCCCACATTGACCTGTCGGGTTGTTGGTTACACCTCGAACGTATCGTGTGAGTCCCTGCAACAGCTGAGGCGAAACGGTGGGCCATCACTCCACCTTCGGAAGGGCGCAGCAGGGTGCTGCTGATTTCCACCTGCAGGGTCGGCACCTGCTGCTTGCTTGAGGCAAAGCGGGTAATTGTCTGGTTCTTTTCGGCAGCGAAGTAATTATTCGAGAGGTTGGTCATTCCTTCCTGGCGCAGATGTTCAACAAGATCAACCAGAAGGGCCTGATTGCCCAATAACGATTTGCCATTCATGGTGCCGATATCGACATCGTAGGGCCTGAAATCACTGCTTCCGTGGATATCCAATACGAGTGCTGGACGTTGGCTGCCGATCAGTTCTGCCAGTTGGTTTTTAAACTCGTTGTCATCGTAATAGTTGGGATCGGATGGCGTGCGGTACTGCGTATATATCACCGTCGCACAGGTAGTTCGATTCAGCATTTGCGCCAACGCTGCAGTGCCGGCGCCATCGGAGAACCGATACTTGCCCTCCCGGAAAGGTTCCGTGGCGTGGGGAGCGGTGATGATGACCTTGCTGCTGCCCTTGAGAACGACCACTGGCGACTCGCCGCTGGGCGCGGCGGTATCAGCCTGTGCGGAGATTCGGTTCTCCAGTTCGATGGCCTGCTGCACCATCGCGGGCTCGATAATGGCCCGTTGTAACGATGTTTCACGCGGTACTTCGTTGGAGTCAAATGCGTAAGCTGCCGGGCTCAGTGACGAGATGACGAAGGCGGTCATATATGCCAGTTTCATGGTGTCTCCTGCGGTGATATCCATTTCGTTGACGGCCATTTCGAATTATAGAAGTCGACGGCAGGGAGAAACTGATCGTTTTGCCAGGCGCGGGAAAAGTGAAAAAAGGGATACAAGGAAAAGGGAGGACGGATTATTTTTTGCCTTCGCTCCTGTTTGAGGGCCGCATACGCGGCCCTCGCATCGGCTGTCAGCCACTTGCTCCCTGCTGTGCCAACCCGCTCAATAACGACTCCACCAAGCCTGTGAAAATCTCCAATGAGTGATAGGTTGCCCAGGCCAGCCCGCCCAGCGACCGTTCGGTCTGTTCGCAAACCTGAGTGTTGGTTTCGGCTGCCGATTTCAGGGTCATGGACAGATGCCAGCGCATCTTCGATATCGACGCCATCACAGACCGCGAACAGTGGTTTGTGGCTGTTGTTGCAGGCGCTGAACTGGGTATGGACGGTAGTGAGGCGAGGGGGATCGGGTACGAGTTTTTCATGGTGCATCTCCTTCTGCGCCAAACTGCCAGCCCTCGCCGCGAAACGAAGGGTGGCAGCTGTACGTGGGTTCGCGGACCGAGGCAAAGGAACCCGGCAGACCCGAGGTCTCCCACGCACAGCCGCCATTGCACAAACGGCAGGCGCAAAAAAGCGCCTGCTATCTGGATGGCGCTATCGAAGCACCTTTCGCCAACAGACCGCGAAGTCTGTGTCGCTGGATCGCAGCGACCGGCGAAGCGTAGGCAGCAAATGCCCAGGAGCGCAACGACTGAGAAGGCGGAAAAGTATGCTTGGGAAATTGCCTACATGAAAGTCGGAACCGGTCCGAAGCTTGTAGGGTTTTTCGGCCATCGGTGAACGATCAAGCGCCTTGTGGCGCCTGCATCGCCCCCGAATTTTTGAACGACACCTCCCGGCCCGCCTCCAACGCTCATCACCCGGAGGATTTCCCATGCAGCCCAAGACCGAAGGACTGGAAGAGCACGGCCCAAGCGGCGTGCCCTTCATCAACGACCCCGAGAAGCCGTTCTCGCCGCCCCTGAACGATGCCGATGCAACCGACGCCGCGGAGGCGGAGGAAGATATCGAGGACGACGGCCAACAGGCGTAGCGAATCACTTGATCAGTGGTACACCGCTGAGCTTCTGCAGCTCGTCGAAGTCGATATCGGCGCAGATCTCGATGACTTTCAGGCCCTCGGCCGTGACTTCCAGCACCGCCAGGTCGGTATAGATGCGGCTGACGCAGGCGATACCGGTCAGCGGGTAGGTACATTCGGGGACGATCTTGCTTTCGCCGGTTTTGGTCAGGTGGTCCATCATCACGAACACCTGACGCGCGCCGGTGGCCAGGTCCATCGCGCCGCCCACGGCGGGAATCGAGCCTTCGGCACCGGTGTGCCAGTTGGCCAGGTCGCCCTTGACCGATACCTGGAAGGCACCCAGCACAGCGATGTCCAGGTGGCCGCCGCGCATCATCGAGAACGAGTCGGCGTGGTGGAAGAAGGCACCCCCGGTAAGCAGGGTCACGTGCTGCTTGCCGGCGTTGATCAGGTCGTCGTCTTCCTCGCCGGGGCCGGGCTCGGGCCCATGCCCAGCAAGCCGTTTTCGCTATGCAGGAACACTTCCTTGTCGCCCAGGTAGTTGGCCACCAGGTCGGTGCGCCGATACCGAGGTTGACGTACGCGCCTTCCTGGATGTCGGCGGCCACGCGCTGGGCCATCTCGGTGCGGGAGAGTTTTCTGGTGATGGTCATGGCAGGCCTCAGACAGCTTTGGCGATCGAAGAAGCGGCAGCGCCGGAAACGGCGACCACGCGCTGGACGAAGATACCGGGAGTGATGATGTGCTCCGGGTCCAGTTCGCCGAGTTCGACGATCTGGTCGACCTGGGCGATGGCGGTCTTGGCGGCCATCGCCATGATCGGGCCGAAATTGCGCGCGGCCTTGCGGTAGGTCAGGTTGCCCCAGCGGTCGCCCTTGTGCGCCTTGATCAGCGCGAAGTCGGCATGCAGCGGCATTTCCAGGACATACTGGCGCCCATCGATCTCACGGGTTTCCTTGCCTTCGGCCAACAGGGTGCCGTAGCCGGTCGGCGAGAAGAACGCAACCGATGCCCGAACCGGCAGCGCGGATGCGCTCGGCCAGGTTGCCCTGCGGGACCACTTCCAGTTCGATCTTGCCGGCGCGGTACAGTTCGTCGAACACGTAGGAGTCGGACTGGCGCGGGAACGAGCAGATCACCTTGCGCACGCTGCCAGCCATGAGCAGCGCGGCCAGGCCGATCTCGCCGTTGCCGGCGTTGTTGCTGATGATGGTCAGGTCGCGGGCGCCAGTGGCGATCAGCCCGTCGATAAGCTCGGACGGCATGCCGGCAGTACCAAAACCACCGACCATGATGGTCGAACCGTCGGTGATCCCCTCCACCGCGCTGGCGATGGACTCATACGTTTTATTGATCAAAGCGGGCTCCTGGTCATTCCTGGAGTATTGATTGCCGGACTGGCCGACGCGCCACAAGGCCTGGGCCAGTCAGCGCCTGGAGTCGTTGGCTGACTTGTCCATAGCGTGCCGCAGAGAGGGCGACAAGTAGAGGGGGTTTGGCGGAATTGGTGCGATTATCGAACTGTTGTGCGATCTGCGCGCAGTGCCGTCTATATGTTCAAATTCACGATCCGTGTTCCATACCTCTCCATTTCACCCGTTGAACCCGTTCCTGCCGCAGCTATCCTCGACACCAGCCTGAAAGAACAAGAAATGGAGTACCGCCGATGTTCCCTGACTTCCATAAATCCACCTGCATCATCGACGGTGTCGAGATTGCCTACCGCAAGGGCGGCGCGGCCCGGCGCTGCTCCTGCTGCACGGGCATCCGCAGACCCATGTGATCTGGCACAAGGTCGCCGCTTCCTGGCCGAGCATTTCACCGTGATCGCCGCCGACCTGCGCGGCTACGGCGACTCCGCCAAGCCGAGGCCGACCCCGCCACGAGTGCTATTCCAAGCGCACCATGGCCAACGACATGGTCGGCCTGATGCGCGAACTGGGCTTCGACACCTTCGCCCTGATGGCCCACGACCGTGGTGCCCGCGTCGCTCACCGCCTGGCCTGGACCATCCGCAGCGCCTGAGCCGCCTGGTGCTGCTGGATATCGCCCCGACCCTGGCCATGTACCGGCAGACCAACGAAGCCTTCGCCCGTGCCTACTGGCACTGGTTCTTCCTGATCCGCCCGGCGCCGCTGCCGGAACCCTGATCGAAGCCGACCCCGAAGGCTATCTGCGCAGCGTCATGGGCGGGCGCAGCGCCGGCCTTGCACCCTTCACCGACGAGGCCTTCGCCGAATACCTGCGCTGCCTGTCCCTGCCGGCGCCGCCCGCGGGGTATGCGAGGACTACCGCGCCGCCGCCGGCATCGACCTGGAACACGACCAGGCCGACATCGATGCCGGCAACAAGCTCCAGCTTCCATTGCTGGTGATGTGGGGCCGTGATGGCGTGATCGGCAAGTGTTTCTCGCCGCTGCTGGAGTGGCGCGCCATCGCCACGGACGTGCGCGGCGGCGAACTGCCGTGTGGCCATTACATCGCCGAAGAAGCCCCGGAAGCCCTGCTGGAACACGCGCTGCCGTTCCTCCGTGATGGACATGACCATGACTAGCCCAAGAACGCTGTACCGGAAACACATCGACGCCCATACCGTGTGCGAGCTGGACGACCAGGGCCATGTGCTGCTGTACATCGACCGCCAGGTCGCCAACGAGTACACCAGCCCCAGGCCTTCAGCGGTTTGCGCGAGGCGGGGCGCACGGTCTGGCGGCCGCGGCGACCCTGTGCGTGGTGGACCACGTCAATCCCACCACACCCGAACGGGTGCCGAAATGGCGGACCCGGGCGGTGCGCGCCAGGTCAGCTACTTCGAGGAAAACTGCCGCGACTTCGCATCGAGCTGTTCGGCGTGCTCGACAAGCGCCAGGGCATCGAGCACGTGGTAGCGCCGGAACAAGGCTTCATCCTGCCGGGCATGGTGGTGGCGGCGGGCGACAGCCACACCACCACCTACGGTGCCCTCGGCGCATTCGGTTTCGGCATCGGCACTCTGAGATCGAGCACCTGCTCGCTACCCAGACCCTGGTGTACAAGCGCCTCAAGACCCTGCGCGTGACCGTCGAGGGCGAGCCGGGCCCGGGGCTGGTGGCCAAGGACATCATCATGGAACTGATCCGCCGCATCGGCGCCTCCGGTGCCACCGGCTACGCCATCGAATTCGCCGGCCCGACCATCGACGCCTCAGCGTCGAAGGGCGCATGACCTGTGCAACATGGCGGTGGAAGCTGGTGCGGGGTGCCTTCATGGCCCCGGACGACAAGGTCTTCGACTACCTCAAGGACAAGCCGCGGGCGCCCCGTGGCGCCGTGTGGGAGCAAGCCGTGGCGCGCTGGCGCGAGCTGTCCAGCGACCCGGGCGCGCAGTTCGATCGTGAGGTCACGCTGCAGGTCGGCGCACTGGAGCCCCATGGTCACCTGGGCACCAGCCCCGACCAGGCCGCCGCCATCGGCGCCTGCGTGCCCGATCCACAGGCCGAGCCGGACCTGATCCTGCGCCAGGACCTGCAACGTGCCCTGCGCTACATGGGCTGCAACCCGGCATGGCGCTCAGTGGCATCCCATCAGCCATGCCTTCATCGGTTCCTGCACCAATGCCCGCATCGAAGACTTGCGCGATGCCGCCCGCGTGGTTCGGGGACGCAAGGTCGCCGAAGGGGTGCGGGCGATGATTGTCCCGGGCTCCACCCAGGTGCGCGACCAGGCCGAAGCCGAGGGGCTGGCGCAGCTCTTTCGCGAAGCCGGCTTCGAATGGCGGCAGTCGGGGTGTTCCATGTGCCTGGCGATGAACGACGACGTGCTCAGTCCCGGTGACCGCTGTGCGTCCAGTACCAACCGCAATTTCGAAGGCCGCCAGGGGGCTGGCGCGCGTACCCATCTGATGAGCCGGCGATGGTCGCCGCGGCAGCGGTAAGCGGCCATCTTGTCGATGTGCGTTCGCTGCAAGGGGAGGTGTGAGATGCAACGTTCGTTCATGTACAAGGCGTGGCCGCGCCATTGCTGGCGGCCAATGTCGATACCGACGTGATCATGCCCAAGCAGTTCCTCAAGGTATCGACCGTGCCGGGCTGGATCGCGGGGTGTTCTTCGACCTGCGCTTTCTTGCGGATGGCTCGCCCGATCCGGCGTTCGTGCTGAACCAGGCACCCTGGCAAGGGGCGGCCTTCCTCGTGGTCGGCCCAACTTCGGTTGTGGCTCGAGCCGCGAGCATGCGGTGTGGGGCTGAAGCAACTGGGCATACGGGCGTTGATCGGGACCAGCTTCGCCGGGATCTTCAACGACAACTGCCAGCGCAACGGGGTGTTGACCATTCAACTGAAGCCGGACGAACTCAAGCGTCTGGGCGAGCGGGTCAGCCAGCCTGAAACAACGGCATCGAGATCGACCTGCCGGGCAGCGGATTGTGTTGGGAGAGGGGAGAGCATTGCCTTCCAGATCGATGCGCTGCGCAAGCAAGCCTTGTTGTCGGGCTGGATGCGGATCGGCAGCACCTTGCAGCGCAGCGCGCAGATCCGGGCGTTCGAGGCGCGCATCTGGCCGGGAATCCCTGGCTGGCTTGAGCCTTCTGGTGGCCTTGAAGGCCCAATCGCTGGCAAGCCAGCTCCACAGGGTTCGCGTGCACCTTGAGCCTTTTGGTGCTCTTTAAGGCTCTATCGCTGGTAAGCCAGCTCACACAGGTCCGGCGGTGCACGCGGTCACTGTGGGAGCTGGCTTGCCAGCGATGAGGCCCGGAAGAGCACTACACAGCCAGATGCTTCAACGCGCTTCCAGAAAACTCACGCACACCCGCAACTTCGCCGAATCAGCCAGGCGCGTCGGATACACCGCCCAGATATCCGCGCCCTGGCTGTACTCGTGCAACACCTGCACCAGCCGTCCCTGGAACACCAGCGGTTGCACATCCCACCACGAACGCAGCAACAAGCCGCGATGGCCAGCGCCCATTGCAGGACGATCTCGCCACTGTTGGACGATAGCGTGCCGTTGACCTGCACCGTATGTCCCTGCCGGCAGACTCCAGCCGCCACAAGCCCGAACGGGCTGTTGCGTTCCTTGAGCACCAGGCAGTCGTGCTGGCCCAGGTCGTCCAGGGTCATCGGTGTCCCGCAGCGCTCCAGGTATTCAGGCGTGGCACAGATCACCCGCCGGTTGCTCGCCAGGCGGCGGCTCATGTGTTGTCCCGGCAGGTCATTGCCCACGCGGATTTCCAGGTCGAAGCCCTCGGCGACAATATCCACCACCCGGTCGAACACCTCCAGGCGCACCTCCAGGTCCGGATAGGTCGCGGCCAGTTCGGCGATGGCCGGAGCACATGGTTGCGCCCGAAGCCGAAGCTGCTGCACAGGTGCAACAGGCCGCGCGGAGCCTTGCGCACCTGACTCAGGTCGCACATGAAGTCGTCGAACTGGTCGAGTATCCGCTCGGCCCAATGCTGCGTGCGCAGGCCCGCGTCGGTCAGTGCGATGTGCCGCGCCGAACGGTGCAGCAGGCGGGTACCCAGGGTGCTTTCGAGGATCTTGATGCGCTTGCTGACATACGCCGGCGACTGGTCGAGTTCCAGCGCCGCGCTGGCGAAGCTGCCTTGCGGATGACGTCAGGAACACCCGCAGGTCGGTGCCAGGGGGGCGGCTTCGGGAGGCTGGTCATGGAGGCTGGGTCGGCGGCGGAAGGTGGCGCAATTCTAGCCCCTTTTGGTCCGTCCGCTGTTCATGGCCGGATGGTGGGGCATGCTGAAGATAGTCGGCAGCACCAGGCATAAGCGCGTATAAACTATTAACAATCATCTCTTCTGCATGCTCATCAGGCCCCGTCCATGACCCAGACCAAGTCGTTCAACCTTCGGAGTCGCCCGCGGCTTGTGCCTTTACCGTGCTCGACGAACTGGGTGACCTGGAGCTGGTGCACCGCATCAGCACCATGCTGATCGGCGAACAGGATCTCGCCGCCCTGTACGGCAAGATCGTCGACGCGGCAGTGGCCATCTGTGGGTCGCAGTTCGGCACCATGCAGGTGTTGTCCGCCGGTAGCGACAGCGAGGGCAGCGCCATCGGCCTGCAGTTGCTGTGCGCGCGGCATTTGCCTGAGGATGCGGTGCGGTTCTGGCAGTGGGTCAGTCCCAGGCCCTGAGCAGTTGTGCCCTGGCGCTGCGTTGCGGCCAGCGCGCGATCATCGCCGATTATGAGCAATGGCCGGACATCGCCGGTACCGAGGAATTGGAAGCGTTTCGCCGCACCGGTATCCGCGCCGCGCAAACCACCCCGCTGGTCTCGCGCAAAGGCGCGCTGCTGGGCATGATCTCCACCCATTGGGGCCAGCCCCACCATCCTTCCGAGCGCGATCTGCGACTGCTGGATATCCTCGCCCGCCAGGCTGCCGACCTGCTCGAACGGACGCACTCGGAAGAAGCCCTGCGCCTGCTCAACGACACCCTCGAACAACGGGTCGAGGAGCGTACCCAGGCGCTCATGGCCGCGGAGGCGAGTCTGCGCCAGTCGCAGAAAATGGAGGCGGTCGGGCAGTTGACGGGCGGGATCGCCCACGACTTCAACAACTTGCTGGCTGGCATCTCGGGTGCCCTGGAACTGCTCGAAGGGCGCATGCTCCAGGGCCGATTCAGCGACCTCGGCAAGTACCTGATCGCCGCCCAGGATGGGGTCAGCCGGGCCGCGGCGCTGACCAGCCGGCTCCTGGCATTTTCCCGTCGGCAGCCGTGGAGCCCGGGCGACTGATGTCAATGCGCTGATCAGCGGCATGCTCGAATTGATACAACGCTCCGTCGGCCCCGCCGTCGCCCTCGAAACCCTCGGCGCGCCCGACCTCTGGCCCGCCTTCGTCGATGCCAGCCAGTTGGAAAACGCGCTGCTCAACCTGTGCATCAATGCCCGTGACGCCATGCCCGCAGGCGGGCGGATCCAGGTCAGCACCAGCAACCTGTACCTCGACGACGACCAGGCGCTGGCGCTCGAACTGCCAGTAGGCGGTTACCTGTGCCTGGCCGTGTCCGACACCGGCAGCGGAATGCCCGAGCACGTCCTTGCCCGGCCTTCGAGCCATTCTTCACCACCAAGCCGCCGGCAGGGTACGGGGCTGGGCCTGTCGATGATCTACGGCTTCGCCCGGCAATCTGGCGGCCAGGCGCACATTGCCTCGCAGGTGGGCGCGGGCACCACGGTGTCCCTCTATCTTCCGCGGCAGAACCGATCACTTCGCCAACCACTCTACCAGCGCCTGGTTGAATTTGGCCGGCTCCTCCATCTGCGGAGCATGTCCCAACTTCGCAAACTCGATCAGCTCCGCCCCAGGTATCGCCTTCTGCGTAGCTTTCCCCAGCTCGGGGTATTTACCGATCCTGGCCTTGACCTCGGGCGGCGCGATATCGCTACCAATGGCCGTGGTATCGGTCTGCCCGATCATCAGCAGGGTAGGTACCCGCAGTTTCGGAAACTCATACACCACCGGCTGGGTGAAGATCATGTCGTAGACCAGAGCCGAGTTCCACGCCACTGCCTGACGGCCAGGCCGGCATTGAGCCCTGCCAGCATATCCACCCATTTGTCGTACTCGGGCTTCCAGCGGCCATCGTAATAGGTCTTCTGTTCGTAGGCCTTGATGCCTTCCGCCGTCACTTTCAGCTCCCGCTCGAACCATTGATCGACCGTCCGGTACGGTACGCCCATGGCCTTCCAGTCTTCGAGGCCGATCGGATTGACCATCACCAGCCGGCAGTTTCGGAGGGATACATCAGGGCGTAGCGGGTTGCCAGCATGCCACCGTGGAGTGGCCGATGATGCTGGCCTTGTCGATACCCAGATGCTTCAGCAGTTCATGGGTGTTGTGGGCCAGTTGCTGGAAGCTGTACTGATAGTTGTCGGGTTTGCTCGATGTGCAGAAGCCGATCTGGTCGGGCGCGATCACCCGGTAGCCGGCCTGGCTAAGCCCCTTGATCGTGTCTTCCCAGGTGGCCGCGCAGAAGTTCTTGCCGTGCAGCAGTACGACCGTGCCCAAGGTTGGTCCGGGCTTTTGCGCCGGCACGTCCAGGTAGCCCATCTGCAGGGCCTTGCCCTGGGAGGTGAAGTTCAGGTGCTGCAACGGATAGGGGTAGGCAAAGCCCTCCAGTTGCGGCCGTAGACGTTGGCTGCGGTGGCGTATGGCAGGCCGGAGCCCAGTAAACCCGCAAGGAGTGCGGCTTGTAGGGTGCTTTTCATAAGGCGTGCTTCCTGTTTTCCAAGGTTGGCCACCACTGGCATTGCCTGGATTAACCCGGCGTTAACGACTCTCGGGAAGAGGGATCCTGTGCCGCGAGCAACCCCTCGATCAGTTCCAGGCAACGCTGCAGCTCCGGCCCGGCGTCATCCTTGCGCCGGCTGAGGATGATCGGGCTCACTGCATCCCGGTCACTCACCCCGGTGTATTCCAGGTCCGCCCGATGCTGCTGGCGCACCGAGGCGGGGGCGAGGGTAACCCCAAGGCCGGCCGCCACCAGGCCCAGCGCGGTCTGCAATTCATTGCTCCACTGCCCGACCTTCACGCTCAGGCCATGGTGGGCGAACAGCGCCAGCACGTGGTCGGCATAGCTGGGCCGGGGCGTGGCGGGGTAGAGCACGAAGGGCTCGCCGGCCAGTTGCGCCAGGCTCGGCGTGGTGCCGCACAGCGCATGCCCGCGCGGCAATACCGCACCACCAGCGGATCCTCGTACAGCACCGCTGCTCGATGGCCGGGTCGTCGATGCGGATCCGCCCGAAACCGATATCGATGCGCCCGGCCTGAGCGCTTCGACCTGCTGCACCGTGGTCATTTCCACCAGGTCTAGTTGCAGCTCGGCGTCGCGGCGCAGTTCGCGGGTCAGTTCCGCAGCAGGCCATACAGGGTCGAGGGGGAAGCCGATGCCCAGCCACTGCCGCTGGCCCTGGCCGATGCGCCGGGTGGTAGCGGCGATCTGTTCGAGCTGCTGGAGCAGGGTGCCGGTCTGTTCATGGAAGTAGCGTCCGGCCTCGGTCAGGCGCAGCGGCCGGCCGCGCTCCACCAGCAGGGTGCCGAGCTCTTCTTCCAGTTGGCCAATCTGCCGGCTCAGCGGCGGCTGGGCCATGTGCAGGCGTTCGGCGGCGCGGGTGAAGTTCAGGGTTTCGGCGAGCGCCTTGAAGTAACGCAGGTGGCGAAGCTCCATCAGACTTCCTGGGTATGGTGGCAGAGGTAATCGATATTGGATTGCCAGCCGCCAACAGGCAATCCTTTGCCCGTCCACTGAACAACCACGGCGGCGCAGGGCGTCGCCGGCACAAGGTGCCCGGCAAATGAGCAATGCAGTGATCGAACAGGTCCAGGCGGTGATCGTCGACCTCCCACCATCCGCCCGCACAGCTGGCGATGCATACCATGCAGCAGCAGACCCTGGTGATCCTGCGCCTGAGGTGCAGCGACGGCGTCGAAGGCATCGGCGAAGCCACCACCATCGGCGGCCTGTCCTACGGCTATGAAAGCCCCGAGAGCATCAAGGCCAATATCGATGCACACCTGGCCCCGGCCCTGTCGGCATGGCCGCGGACAATATCAACGCCGCCATGCTCAAGCTGGACAAGATCGCCAAGGGCAACACCTTCGCCAAGTCCGGCCTTGAAAGCGCCTTGCTCGATGCCCAGGGCAAGCGCCTTGGCCTGCCGGTCAGCGAACTGCTGGGCGGGCGCGTGCGCGACAGCCTGGAAGTGGCCTGGACCCTGGCCAGCGGCGACACCGCCCGGGATATCGCCGAAGCCGAGCAGATGCTGGAACTGCGCCGCCACGCATCTTCAAGCTGAAGATCGGCGCCAACCCGCTGGAGCAGGACCTCAAGCACGTGGTGGCGATCAAGAAGGCCCTGGGCGACTACGCCAGCGTGCGCGTCGACGTCAACCAGTACTGGGACGAGTCCCAGGCCATCCGTGGCTGCCAGGTGCTGGGCGACAACGGGATCGATTTGATCGAACAGCCGATTTCCCGGGTCAATCGCTCCGGCCAGATGCGCCTGAACCAGCGCAGCCCAGCGCCGATCATGGCCGACGAATCCATCGAAAGCGTCGAGGACGCCTTCAGCCTGGCCGCCGACGGCGCCGCCAGCATCTTCGCCCTGAAGATCGCCAAGAACGGCGGCCCCCGTGCCGTGCTGCGCACCGCGCAGATCGCCGAGGCGGCGGGGATCGCCCTGTATGGCGGGACCATGCTCGAAGGCTCGGTCGGCACCCTGGCCTCGGCCCACGCCTTCCTCACCTTGCGCCAGCTGACCTGGGGCACCGAACTGTTCGGCCCGTTGCTGCTGACCGAGGAAATCGTTCGTGAAGCGCCGGTCTACCGCGATTTCCAGCTGCATGTGCCGCGTACCCCCGGCCTCGGCCTGACCCTGGACGAGGCGCAACTGTCGCGCTTCGCCCGCCGCTAAGAAGGACAAGACCATGCTGTTCCACGTAAAGATGACGGTAAAGCTGCCCGTCGATATGGACCCGGCCCGGGCCGCGAAGCTCAAGGCCGACGAGAAGGCCCTGGCGCAGAGCCTCCAGCGCGAGGGCACCTGGCGCCACCTGTGGCGCATCGCCGGGCACTACGCCAACTACAGCGTATTCGATCTGCCTAGCGTCGAGGCCCTGCACGATACCCTGATGCAGTTGCCGCTGTTTCCCTACATGGATATCGAGATCGACGGCCTGTGCCGACACCCCTCGTCGATCCACGAGGACGATCGTTGAGAACATGAGGCCCGGCGAGGGCGGCACCCGCATAGTTGCCGAGCACTGTCTGTCGCCGGTGAATTGTGCCAGTCCTCGCCTTTGCGTACTGTGATGCCGGAGGGCGCCCCGCAGCGTTGCAGCCGGAGGAGCGCCACGACAATAAATACAAGAACCGAGTGCCTTGCCGATGGATAGCCGCCTGCTGAGTGACCGCAGTAGCGTGTTTCGACATGCCGACCCCTATGCCGTGTCCGACTATGTCAATCGACACGTCGGCCAGCACTGCATAGGCCTTTCCCGCAGCATCCACCCCCAGGCCAGCCTCAACCACCGCAAGTTCGCCGACCTCGACCTGTGCCGGATCAGCTACGGCGGCAGCGTCCGCGTCACCTCGCCGGCGCTGGAGACCATCTACCACCTGCAGGTGCTGCTCAGCGGCAACTGCCTGTGGCGCGGGCACCGGCGCGAGCACCACCTGGTGCCGGGCGAGCTGCTGCTGATCAACCCGGACGATCCGGTAGACCTGACCTACTCCGAAGACTGCGAGAAATTCATCCTCAAGCTGCCGGTCAGACTGCTCGAGTCGGTGTGCGACGACCACCGCTGGCAACGCCCGGACAGCGGCGTGCGCTTCCTGCGCAACCATTACCGCCTGGATGAACTGGAAGGCTTTTCCAGCCTGCTGGCGATGGTCTGCATGGAAGCCGAAGCCAGCGACCCGTTGCTGCGGGTGCAGAGTCACTACAGCCAGATCGTCGGCAGCAAGCTGCTGTCGCTGCTGAGCACCAATATCCGCCGTGAAAGCCTGGCGCCGTCGGTGGCCGGTTTCCAGCGGATCCTCGACTACATCGAACGCAACCTGAAGCAGGAGCTGTCCAGCGAGCACCTGGCGGAGCAGGCGCGGATGAGCGTGCGTTCGTTGTACGGGCTGTTCGAGCGCCAGTTGGGCATTACCCCGAAGCAGTACATCCGCCAGCGCAAGCTGGAGCGCATCAATGCCTGTCTCGGCGACCCGGACTGCCACGTGCGCAGCCTGACCGAACTGGCGCTGGACTACGGCTTCCTGCACCTGGGACGCTTCTCCGAAAGCTATCGCCTGCAATTCGGCGAACTGCCCTCCGACACCCTAAAACGCCGAGCATGAAACCAGACAACTGTGGGAGCTGGCTTGCCAGCGTTATCGGTAGTGAATTCACCGCCGCTATCGCTGGCAAGCCAGCTCCCACAGGGTTCGCGTCATTCTCACCTGCAAGAAACGGATAGCGGTCTGCAAAAAGCGGATATCCCGGCCATCCCCGCCTGCTTAACCTTTCCTCCGTCTGATAATAAAAACGGAGGTCCCGGCCATGACCCTGGGAATCGACTACCTGAATGCCCTGCTCGAGGAAGACAAGGACCGAGGCGTCTACCGCTGCAAGCGGGAGATGTTCACCGACCCGCGCCTGTTCGAACTGGAGATGCAGCACATCTTCGAAGGCAACTGGATCTACCTCGCCCACGACAGCCAGATCCCCGAGAAGAACGACTTCCTCACCACCACCATGGGGCGCCAGCCGATCTTCATCGCGCGCAACAAGGACGGTGAACTCAATGCCTTCCTCAATGCCTGCAGCCATCGCGGCGCGATGCTCTGCCGGCACAAGAGCGGCAACCGTTCCAGCTACACCTGCCCGTTCCACGGCTGGACCTTCAACAACAGCGGCAAGCTGCTCAAGGTCAAGGACCCGAGCGAAGCCGGCTATCCGTCCTCCTTCAATTGCGAAGGCTCCCACGACCTGACCAAGGTGGCCCGTTTCGAGTCCTATCGCGGTTTCCTGTTCGGCAGCCTCAACCCTGACGTCAAGCCCCTGGTCGAGCACCTCGGCGAGTCGGCGAAGATCATCGACATGATCGTCGACCAGTCGCCGGACGGCCTGGAGGTGCTGCGCGGTTCCAGCTCGTACATCTACGAGGGCAACTGGAAACTCACCGCCGAGAACGGCGCCGACGGCTACCACGTGAGTTCCGTGCACTGGAACTACGCCGCCACGCAGAACCAGCGCAAGCAGCGCGAGGCCGGTGAAGAGATCAAGACCATGAGCGCCGGCAGCTGGGCCAAGCACGGTGGTGGCTTCTACTCCTTCGAGCACGGTCACCTGCTGTTGTGGACCCGCTGGGCCAACCCGAGGACCGCCCGGCCTTCGAGCGCCGCGACGAGCTGGCCCGGGACTTCGGCCAGGCCCGCGCCGACTGGATGATCCAGAACTCGCGCAACCTGTGCCTGTACCCCAACGTCTACCTGATGGACCAGTTCAGCTCGCAGATCCGCATCGCCCGGCCGATCTCCGTGGACAAGACCGAGATCACCATCTACTGCATCGCGCCCCGCGGCGAGAGCGCCGAGGCGCGGGCAAGCGTATCCGCCAGTATGAAGACTTCTTCAATGTCAGCGGCATGGCCACCCCGGACGACCTGGAGGAATTCCGCTCCTGCCAGACCGGCTACGGCGGTGGTCGTGGCTGGAACGACATGTCCCGCGGTGCCGAGCATTGGGTCGAAGGTGCCGATGACGCGGCCAAGGAAATCGATTTGCAGCCGCTGCTCTCCGGCGTGCGCACCGAGGACGAGGGGCTGTTCGTGCTGCAACACAAATATTGGCAGGACACCATGCTCAAGGCCGTCGGCGGCGAGCCGCAACTGATCGCCGTGGAGGCCGTGTGATGAGCGCTCTCTATGCCACCGTGCGCGACTTCCTCTACCGCGAAGCGCGCCTGCTCGACGATACCCGATGGGACGAATGGCTGGAACTGTACGCCGCCGACGCGACCTTCTGGATGCCGTCCTGGGACGACAACGACACCCTCACCGAAGACCCGCAAAGCGAGATCTCGCTGATCTGGTACGGCAACCGCGGTGGCCTGGAGGATCGTGTCTTCCGCATCAAGACCGAACGCTCCAGCGCGACCATCCTGACACCCGGACCTCGCACAACCTGAGCAACATCGAGATCGTCGAGGAGGGCGAGGGCCGGTGCCAGGTGCGCTTCAACTGGCACACCCTGAGCTTCCGCTACAAGACCACCGACAGCTACTTCGGCACCAGCTTCTACAGCCTCGACCTGCGTGGCGAACAACCACTGATCACGGCCAAGAAAGTGGTGCTGAAGAACGACTACGTCCGCCAGGTCATCGACATCTATCACATTTGAATACCCGGCAGCGGCGCCCCAGGCCCGCTGCCGTGCGAGGTGCAGCATGAGCTTCCAGATCGCGCTCAATTTCGAAGACGGGGTGACCCGCTTCATCGACGCCACCGCCAGTGAAACCGTGGCCGACGCCGCCTATCGCCAGGGCATCAACATCCCGCTGGACTGCCGCGACGGCGCCTGTGGTACCTGCAAATGCTTCGCCGAAGCCGGCCGCTACGACATGGGCGACAACTTCATCGAGGATGCCCTCAGCGCCGACGAGTTGGCCCAGGGCTACGTGCTGACCTGCCAGATGCGCGCCGAAAGCGACTGCGTGGTGCGGGTGCCGGCGTCGTCCCAGGTCTGCAAGACCCAGCAGGCCAGCTATGAGGCCGCCATCAGCCAGGTACGCCAGTTGTCCGAAAGCACCATCGCCTTGTCGATCAAGGACGAGTCGCTGTCGCGCCTGGCCTTCCTGCCGGGGCAGTACGTCAACCTCAAGGTGCCGGGCAGCGAGCAGAGCCGCGCTTATTCCTTCAGCTCGCTGCAGAAGGATGGCGAGGTCAGCTTCCTGATCCGCAACGTACCGGGCGGGCTGATGAGCAGCTTCCTCAGCGGCCTGGCCAAGGCCGGCGACAGCATGACCCTGAGCGGCCCGCTGGGCAGTTTCTACCTGCGCGAGGTCAAGCGCCCGCTGTTGCTGCTGGCCGGCGGCACCGGCCTGGCGCCGTTCACCGCGATGCTGGAGAAGATCGCCGTGCAGGGCAGCGACTACCCACTGCACCTGATCTACGGGGTCACCAACGACTTCGACCTGGTGGAGCTGGAGCGCCTGGAGCAGTTCGCCATGCAGATTCCCAACTTCACCTTCAGCGCCTGTGTCGCCAACCCCGGCAGCCAGTACCCGAACAAGGGCTATGTCACCCAGCACATCGCCCCGGCGCACCTGAACGACGGCGATGTCGATGTGTACCTGTGCGGCCCGCCGCCGATGGTCGAGGCGGTCAGCCAGTACCTGCGCGAGCAGGACATCCATCCGGCCAACTTCTACTACGAGAAGTTCGCCGCCGCCGTCTGAACCCTTTTATGGGGTTGCCATGTCGTGCGGGCGGGGTGACCCCCTTTTATTCGAGGTCGCAATGAACAGATTCGACGACAAGATCGCGCTGGTGACCGGCGCTGCCCAAGGCATCGGCCGCCGCGTGGTCGAGCGCCTGCTGGCCGAAGGCGCCCGGGTGATCGCCGTGGACCGCTCCGAGCTGGTGTTCGAGCTGGAGCAGGGCGAGACCTTGCTGGCCCTGACCGCCGACCTGGAACACTACGCCGATTGCCAGCGGGTGATGGCGGCGGCGGTCGAACGCTTCGGCCGTCTCGACGTGCTCGTCAACAACGTCGGCGGGACCATCTGGGCCAAGCCGTTCGAGCATTACCAGGCGCACGAGATCGAAGCCGAAGTGCGCCGCTCGCTGTTCCCCACCTTGTGGTGCTGCCATGCGGCGTTGCCGTACATGCTGGAGCAGGGCAGGGGGGCGATCGTCAATGTCTCGTCCATCGCCACCCGCGGGGTCAACCGCGTGCCCTACGGCGCGGCCAAGGGCGGGGTGAATGCCCTGACCGCCTGCCTGGCCTTCGAGAACGCCGGACGCGGCATTCGCGTCAACGCCACCGCCCCCGGCGGCACCGAGGCGCCGCCACGGCGCATTCCGCGCAACGCCGCGCAGCAGAGCGAGCAGGAGCAGGGCTGGTACCGGCAGATCGTCGACCAGACGATCGACAGCAGCCTGATGAAGCGCTACGGCACCCTCGACGAACAGGTCGGCGCGATCCTCTTCCTGGCCTCCGACGAAGCCTCCTATATCACCGGAACGATTCTCCCCGTAGGCGGTGGCGACCTCGGTTGACCCCTGCGCCGACACGGTTTCTACAACAACAAAAACAAGAGATGGATGCCATGCGAAAAATCGACGTTCACCAGGTCATCGACCAGGCGCCCTTTACCCGCTTTCACTGGATGGTGATGTGCTGGTGCGCCCTGCTGCTGATCTTCGACGGCTACGACCTGTTCATCTATGGCGTGGTCCTGCCGGTATTGATGAAGGAGTGGGGCCTGACCCCGTTGCAGGCCGGTGCCCTCGGCAGCTACGCCTTGTTCGGCATGATGTTCGGCGCCCTGGCCTTTGGCAGCCTGGCCGACAGGATCGGGCGCAAGAAGGGCATTGCCATCTGCTTCGCCCTGTTCTCCACCGCGACCCTGCTCAACGGCTTTGCCAGCAGCCCCACGAGTTCGGCATCTATCGCTTCTTCGCCGGCCTCGGCTGCGGTGGCCTGATGCCCAATGCCGTGGCGCTGATGAACGAATATGCGCCCAAGCGCCTGCGCAGCACCCTGGTGGCGATCATGTTCAGCGGCTACTCGGTGGGCGGCATGCTCTCGGCAGGGATCGGCATCTACATGCTGCCGCGCTTCGGCTGGGAGTCGATGTTCTTCGCCGCGGCCATCCCGTTGTTGCTGCTGCCGGTGATCCTTTACTACCTGCCGGAGTCGATCGGTTTCCTGGTACGCCAGGGGCGGTTCGAACAGGCCAGGGCCCTGCTCAAGCGCCTCGATCCGGCGTGTGATCCGAAGGCTGAAGATGTGCTGCAGGCCCACGACAACAAGGGCAAGGGCGTCTCGGTCCTGGAACTGTTCCGTGGCGGCCTGGCGGTGCGCACCCTGTCGGTGTGGGTAGCGTTCTTCTGCTGCCTGCTGATGGTCTACGCCCTGAGCTCCTGGCTGCCGAAACTGATGGCCAGCGCCGGCTACAGCCTGGGTTCGAGCCTGTCGTTCCTGCTGGCGCTGAACTTCGGCGGCATGGCCGGGGCCATTCTCGGTGGCTGGCTGGGCGACCGTTACAACCTGGTCAAGGTCAAGATCGCCTTCTTCCTCGCGGCGGCGGCTTCGATCAGCCTGCTTGGGGTCAACAGCCCGATGCCGGTGCTCTACCTGCTGATCTTCATCGCCGGCGCCACCACCATCGGCACCCAGATCCTCCTGTATGCCGGCGCCGCCCAGCTCTACGGCCTGTCGATCCGCTCCACCGGCCTGGGCTGGGCCTCGGGCATCGGCCGCAACGGCGCCATCGTCGGCCCGCTGCTGGGCGGGGCGCTGATGGGCATCAACCTGCCGCTGCAACTGAATTTCATTGCCTTCGCCATTCCCGGCGCGGTCGCCGCCCTGGCCATGACCATCCATGTGCTCAGCGGCAAGCGCCAGGCCCTGGCGGCTGCCCCGGCGGTTTGAAGGCACCCCGCGATACCCATCGATAACAAGAGGTGAACAGCATGACCGTGAAGATTTCCCACACTGCCGAGGTACAGAAGTTCTTCGAAGAGGCCGCCGGCCTAGGTAACGACGAGGGCAGCCCGCGCCTGAAACGCATCATGCTGCGGGTACTGCAGGACGTGGCGCGGATCGTCGAGGACCTGGAGATCACCGAGGACGAATTCTGGAAGAGCGTCGATTACCTCAACCGTCTTGGCGGGCGCAATGAAGCCGGCCTGCTGGTGGCGGGCCTGGGTATCGAGCATTTCCTCGACCTGCTGCAGGATGCCAAGGACGCCCACGCGGGGCTGACCGGTGGCACCCCGCGTACCATCGAAGGCCCGCTGTACGTGGCCGGAGCGCCGATCGCCCAGGGCGAGACGCGCATGGACGATGGCAGCGAGGAGGGCGTTGCCGTGCCGATGTTCCTCGACGGCCAGGTGCTCGACCCACACGGCAAGCCGGTGGCCGGTGCCATCGTCGACCTGTGGCATGCCAACACCCAGGGCACCTATTCGTTCTTCGACCCGGGCCAGTCCGAATACAACCTGCGCCGCCGTATCGTCACCGACGCCGAAGGCCGCTATCGCGCCCGCAGCATCGTGCCCTCCGGCTACGGCTGCGACCCCCAGGGCCCGACCCAGGAATGCCTGGACCAGCTCGGCCGTCACGGCCAGCGTCCGGCCCATGTGCACTTCTTTATCTCGGCCCCGGGTTATCGCCACCTGACCACCCAGATCAACCTGTCTGGCGACAAATACCTGTGGGACGACTTCGCTTATGCCACCGCGAGGGCCTGGTGGGCGAGGTGCGCTTCCACGAGGACGGCGCCCGTGGTCTACCGGGGCGTTATGCCGAACTGAGCTTCGACTTCCAGCTGCAAGCCGCGCCGGATGCGGCTGCCGAGGTGCGCAGCAAGCGTCCTCGTGCCCTGCAGGAAGCCTGAACCGAGCGCGATCCCTGTGGGAGCGGGTTTACCCGCGATTGCAATAGTGAATCCACCATAGCAATCGCGGCGGTTCGGCGTTCCGATAAACCCGCTCCCACAAGGTCCGCGTAGCAGCCCCAAAAATGGCCCAAGTGAGGTCCCATGAAAGACCTTTTCAAGGATTGTTCGCTGTCCGCCCTGGTGGCCGGGATGATCGCTACGCTGATCTCCTACGCCGGCCCGCTGGTGCTGGTGTTCCACGCGGCGCAAAGCGCGGGGTTGTCCCACGAGTTGCTGTCGTCCTGGGTCTGGGCGATTTCCGTCGGCAGCGCCGTGCTCGGTGCCGTGCTCAGCCTGCGCTACCGGGTGCCGGTGGTGATCGCCTGGTCGATCCCGGGTTCGGCGCTGCTGGTCACCGCCTTGCCGCAGATCGGCCTGAACCAGGCCATCGGCGCCTATCTGGTGACCAACCTGGTGTTGCTGGCGATCGGCCTGAGCGGTGCCTTCGACCGCCTTATCGCCCGCCTGCCGGGTTCGATTGCCGCCGGGATGCAGGCGGGCATCCTGTTCAGCTTCGGCATCGAGGTGTTCAAGGCCCTGCCGGCGCAACCGGCGCTGGTGCTGGGGATGTTCGTCACCTACGTGACGATGCGCCGGCTGTGGCCGCGCTACTCGGTGGCGGCGGTATTGCTGGTGGGCGTCGGCATCACCCTGTCCGGCGGGCATTTCCATAGCGAGGCGCTGGTCTTCGATGTCGCCACGCCGCAGTGGATCACCCCGCAATTCAGCCTGGCGGCGGTGCTCAACCTGGCCCTGCCGCTGGTGCTGGTGTCGCTGACCGGGCAGTTCATGCCGGGCATGGCGGTATTGCGCAACGCCGGCTACCAGACCCCGGCCAGCCCGATCATCAGCAGCAGTGCGCTGGCGGGCGGCGTGCTAGCGCCGTTCGGTTGCCATGGGCTGAACCTGGCCGCCGTCACCGCCAGCCTGTGTACCGGGCGCGAGGCCCATGACGACCCGCGCCGGCGCTATATCGCGGCCTTGTCCGGCTGCGTGCTGTACCTGCTGTTCGGCATTGCCGGGGCGACCCTGGTCTCGCTGTTCGCTGCCTTTCCGGCAGAGTTGATCGCGGCGCTGGCAGGGCTGGCGCTGTATGGCGCGATCAGCGAGGCCCTGGCCCGCAGCCTGGCCGAACCCAAGGAGCGCGATGCCGGGTTGTTCACCTTCCTGGTCACCGCGTCGGGCGTGTCCTTCCTGGGGCTGTCGGCGGCGTTCTGGGGCCTGCTGTTCGGCCTGGCGACCCACTTCCTGCTGGCGCTGCGGCGTCCATCCAGCCGCGAGGCTGCCTTGCGCCGCAGCCACTGATCCACCCGTTCCACACCAACGGCAGCGGCCTCACCGGACCGCCGCCTGGAAAGCTGCACCCCCAATAAAAACAAGATCAGAGAGCTTCCCGATGAAACATGCACCTTGCGCTACCCGAGTCATGCTGCCGCTTGGCCTGGCCGTTGCCAGCCCGTCGCTGATGGCGGCCGAGGCGGACTTCTTCAAGGATTCCACCGCCACCCTGACCACCCGCAACTACTACTTCAGCCGCGACTTCTCCGACATCGTCGGGGCCAACCGGCAGTCGAAGGCCGAGGAGTGGGCCCAGGGCTTCATCCTCAGCTTCAAGTCCGGCTACACCCCGGGCACCATCGGCTTCGGCGTGGATGCCATTGGCCTGCTTGGGGTCAAACTCGACAGCAGCCCGGACCGCGCCAACACCGGCCTGCTGCCTATGCAGGAAGACGGCGAGGCGGCCGACAACTACAGCCGCCTGGGCCTGACCCTCAAGGCGCGGCTGTCGAAGACCGAGCTGAAGTTCGGCGAGCTGCAGCCCAACCTGCCGGTGCTGGCCTTCAGCGATATCCGCCTGTTGCCGCCGACCTACCAGGGCGTGGCCGTCAGCTCGGCGGAAATCGACGGGCTGACCTTGCAGGCCGGCCACCTCAAGTCCACCCACCTGCGCAATGAAAGCGGCGACGGCAAGATGTCCGCCATGCTCGGCCACGTGCCGCAGCGCCAGGCGCAAAGCGATGGGTTCAACTTGCCGGTGCCGACTACGCCTTCAACGGCAACCGCACCACGGCGAGCCTGTGGTACGGCCAGCTCGAAGACATCTATGAACAGGGTTTCCTCGGCCTCAAGCATTCGCAGCCGCTGGGCGATTGGGTCCTGGGCGCCAACCTCGGTTATTACACGGCGCGCGAAGACGGTGATGCGCTGCTCGGCAACATCGACAACCAGGCGCTGTTCTCGCTGCTCTCGGCCAAGCGCGGCGGCCATACCTTCTACATCGGCTACCAGGCCATGTACGGTGACAGCCCGTTCCGCGGGTATTCGCCAACATCACCCGCTGGGCAACGAAGTGCCGACCTACGAGTTCGCCTACACCGACGAGCGTTCCTGGCAGGCGCGCTACGACTACGACTTTGCCGCCATGGGCGTTCCCGGCCTGACTGCCGGGGTGCGCTATATCACTGGCGACAACGTCGATACCGGGCGCGGTTTCGAAGGCAAGGACCGCGAGCGCGACCTGGATATCGCCTATGTGGTGCAGAGCGGCGTGCTGGGGGCCTCGGCATTCGCGTGCGCAATGCCGTGGCCCGTTCCAACTACCGCAGCGACATCGACGAGAACCGGCTGATCTTCACCTACACCTGGAAGTTGCTCTGAAGGCAGGCTACGCCAGCTTCAGCATCTCCCGGGCATGCCCGCGACCGACCTGCAACGCCCGCTCGCGATCGAGCCCCATGCGCTCGAACCACAGCAGGCTGTCCACCTGCCATTGCTCGATGTCCGGCTGCGAGGTCTGGCCCAGGTCGGAACTGTAGAGCGCGCGGGGCACTTCGCGCAGCACCCTGGCGAAGTCATCCCAGCCCTGGTAGCCGAGCAGGTAGGTGAGGGCGGTCTGCTCGGTGTACACCATGGGCGCCCGGGCCAGTTCCAGCAGGGCCTCGGCATCGAGGCCGGTGAGCGGGTTGGCCGGCTGGTTGAGCATCAGCCGGGGTACCTCCAGTTGCTGCGCCGCCTCGATCAGCAGGCGCACCTCATGGGCGTCGGCATGGCCGCTGGAAATCACGATGGGGTAGTCCCGGGCCATGCGCAGCACGTCCAGGGTCTGCGCGTTGAGGCGGCCTTCGTGGCTGACGGTGAGGGGCTTGATCGGATGCTCGTCGAGGATCCAGTGCGCGCTGTTGCGCTTGAGCCGCGACTGGTGGGCACGGCCGGTGACGGTCGGCAGGTGCACGATCAGCCGGGCGTCGCTGTCGCCGTGCTGGCAGAGCGAACGCTGGACGACACGGAAGTCGATGCCGCCGGCAATCTCGTTGAGCACCACCGAGCCGGACACCGGCAAACCCTCCTGGCGGGCTTCCCAGGCCTGGGCGGCGGTGCAGCCCAGGTGATTCTTCAACACCACCCAGCCGTTCAGCGCGGCGTAGCGCCGACCGGCCTCGATCACCCCATGACGCCGGACAAAGGCGTCGGGGCCGGCGTGATAGTGCACATCGATGAATTCGGCGTCGAGCAGGCTTGGCGTGGGATTCATGCGGCCACCTCCAGGTCGATGCCCAGGTGCTCGCGCACGCTGCGCAGGACCAGCCCCGGCGCATCGAGCAGCGGGCGCATGCCGCCACCGGGAATGGCCAGGCGATGCTGGCGCGCCCGCGCATGGGTGTGCACGTTGATGCTGCGTACCAGTTGCGATTGCTCGCCATAGACCGTCAGCAAGCTGCCGCCGAAGGCTTCGCTGGCCTGGCGCACATCGAGGCGGTTGAGCAGGCGGAAGCCCAAGTGCAGGCGCCGGGCCTGCAGCGCGGCACTGGCCGGATCGACCTCGATCGGCCCGCTGGGTTGTATCCGCGAGGCCGGCTGCACCCATTCATCGAGCAGTTGCAGGGCCCGCTCGAGCTCGCCGAGCTGGGCCAGGTCGGCCATCCGCCCGAGGCGGCCGTCGAGGATGCCGTCGGCCAGTGCGGGCGAGGACAGCAGCAGCACCTTGCCGATCTGCTGGCCGATGGGCAGGCCGAGCAGGCTCTGCACCAGCGCGCCGCCCAGGGCCGAGCCGGCGAGCAGGTCGATGCGCCCCAGCGTCGTCAGTTCCGCGTGCCAGCGTTGGGCGAACGCCGGCAGCGATTCGTCCTCGTCGTCCAGCAGCGACAGGGTGTCGAACACCAGTACCCGGTAGCCGGCCTTGACCAGCGGCGCGATCATCGGCTCGAAGAACCGGCCTTCATCCCACACCGGCATGACCGGCGACATGACCACCGCCAGCAGGCTGCCATCGCCCCATTGCCGGCTTGTAGCGGTTGAGCGTTGCGTCATCATGGCCTCCGCGCTCAGGCGATCTTGTCCAGCGCCAACAGTCGCTGACCGTTGCGCAGGATGCGGGTGGTGTCTTCCAGCAGGTCGCTGACGATCTGCCGCGCGGGCTTGATGTCGCCGACCAGGTCCAGCACTTCGCCGGCCCAGATCACCCGCTGTTCGAGGTCGTCGGCGAGCACGGCCGGGCGTAGTCCTGGCGCACCGACTCCGGCGCTTCGGCCAGCGCGTCGTCACGCCCCAGCCAGGCGTCCGAGAAGCGGTTGGCGATGGCCCGGCCGCTGTACTGCTCGGGCCATTCGATGCCACGCACGCGGTCGAAGATCCGCGTGCGCACGGTGTCGGAGGTGGCAGACTCGATCAGCCGGCGCTTGAAGGCATCCGAAGGCAGGGCTTCCTCGGAGGCCAGGAAGCGGGTGCCGAGCATCACGCCATCGGCGCCCAGCACCAGGGCCGCGGCCACGCCACGGCCGTCTGCGATGCCGCCAGCGGCGATCAGCGGCACCCGGTCGCCGACCAGGTCCTGCACCGCGGGCAGCAACGGCAGCAGGCCGCGGCGCAGGCTGTGTCCACCGGCTTCGGCGCCCTGCACGATCAGCGCGTCGGCGCCGGCATCCACGGCGGCGCGAGCCTGGTCCAGTTCGTGGATCTGCACGATGGCCTTGGCGCCGCCGCGGTGGATGGTCGGGATGAAGTCCGCCGGGTTGCCGAACGACAGGGCAACGACGTCGGGGCGATAGTCCAGGGCCAGGTCCAGCAGGGCCATGTTGCGGGCCACGGTGAACATCACCAGGCCGACGCCCCAGGGCTGTTCCAGTTCGCGCATGGGGGCCAGTTCGGTGCGCATCCATTGTTCGTCGCCGTAGCTGGCGCCGACCAGGCCCAGGCCGCCGGCCCGCGACACCGCACTGGCCAGCCTGGCGCCGGAGGCGCCGCCCATGGGCGCGAGGATGATCGGGTTGCGGATGTTCAGGCTTCGGGTAATACGGGTATCGAGATCAGTCATGTCAACGCTCCTGTTGAGGTGGCGGCAGCCGTGCCTGCCGCCCGGGTCGGTCCGTCACTCGGCGAGGGCAGCCACGGTCAGCGCCTGCGGGATGTAGTCGCTGACGTGGTAAAGGTGGAACTCCCAGGTGCCGGTGTTTTTCAGGCCGTTGTAGCGGGACAGGAACTCCTCGTCGTGGAACAGCGAATCGAAGGCGTCCTGGCTGCTCCATTGCGCCTGGTTGATCACGGTCTTGCCGTCGGTGCTTTTGTACAGCCGGCTCCACTGGAAGGCCGGGTAGGTGCGCGCCACGTACTGCACGGTGTCGCGCAGTACTTGCAGGGCAGCATCCTGCTGGCCCGGGTTCACGTGCACCACGTTCACCAGGAAGATGGCCTGGTCTTCGCCCGGTTGCGGGGCCTGGAACTGTTCGATCTGGGTCATGGGTGTCGCTCCTTGATAGGTGTGAAGGTTCATTGCGCCAGCCGGGCGGAGATCGCCGGGCTGCCGTTTTCCCAAAGCAGGGGGTTGATGGATTCTGCGAAGCGCACTTCGTCGACGCGGCCGATGATCACGTCGTGGGAGCCATAGTCGACGCGTCGGTCCAGGGTGCAGACCAGGCTCGATTGCGCATCCGCCAGGCAGGGCAGGCCCTGGATGTCTTCCCAGTGGCCATGGGCGAAGCGCTCCGGACCCTTGACCTGACCGGCGAACACCGGCACCAGATGGCTGTGGCGGGCGCTCAGCAGGTTGACGCTGAAGCGCCCGGAGAGGGTCAGCGGGCTGTGCAGGCTGGCCGAGCGGTTGACGCAGATCAGCAGCGCCGGCGGCGTGGTGCTGACCGAGACAACCGCCGTGGCGACCATGCCCACCGGGTCGTCGCCGTCGCGGCTGGCGATGATCGCCACGCTCGAGGTCAGCCGGCGCATGGCGCTCTTGAAGCGATCGGCGAGTTCGAGGGCATCGTCCTCGCCGTCGACCGGCAGGTGCGCGAGCGCACCGGCAACAGCCTGGGCCTGTGGGTATCCGCTCATGCCACCGCCTCCATGATCCGGCCGGTTTGTACGGGGCGCGCTGTCCGGCCTGTTCCATCAGCGGCAGGACTTCCTTGACGAAACGTTGCAGGCCGCGCTGGTAGTCCAGCCAGGTCAGGTTGATGCCGTCCACGCCCAGGTCGGACCAGCGTTGCATCTGCTCGACGATCATCGGCGCGGTACCCACCAGCGGCACGCCGGCGAAGCCTGCCTTGAAATGGAAGCGGAAGCGCTCGGCATCCTCTTCGTCCTTGAACATGCCGCTCTGCACGCCGATCTCGCGGGTCACGTTGTCCAGCGCGGCGTCGTCGCCATGCCGGGTCACGTAGTAGTCGAGCTGCTCGTGGGCCTGCTCCAGGGTGTCCTCGTGGACCACATAGGCGTACACCCAGATCTGCAGGTCGCGGCCCTGCTCGCGGGCCAGGTCGCGGTAGCCCTGGATCTGCGCGCGGATGGTGTCGTCATCGTCCTCGTGCTTGAGGATCAGGAACGCGGCATCGCAATGGGTGGCACAGAACTGCTTGCCCCGCGCCGAGCCGCCGGCGTTCATCAGGAACGGCCGGTTCAGCGGCTTGGGTTCGGAATAGCCTTGCTTGACGTTGAAGAACTCGCCCTCGTAGTCGAAGTAGCCGTTGGCTTGCCAGGCGGTCTTGGCGATCTCGATCCACTCGTCGGCGTGGTCGTAGCGTTTGTCGTGGTCGCGCTGGTGGCCGTTGAACATGCCCATCTCCTGGCCGAACCAGCCGCAGATCATGTTCAGGCCGAAACGACCGCCGCTGATATGGTCGATGGTCGCTGCCTGCTTGGCGGCGAACAGCGGGTGCACGGTGGACAGGTGCGAGGTGGTGAACAGCGCGATCTGCTCGGTGACCGAGGCCAGGCCGGCGGCCCAGGTGTAGGTTTCGTAGGAAACGCCCATGGGGTTGCTGGCGCCTTCCCAGCCACGCCAGCGGCCCACCGGCAGCAGCAGTTCGAGGCCGGCGCGGTCGGCCAGGGTGGCGATCGCCAGGTTGCTTTGCCAGTCTGCGGCACGGTGGCGTTCAGGGGCGCTGGTGAGGGTGCAGCCGCCTTCGATGTTGAAGCCGAAGACGCCAAGCTTGATCTTGTTCTTGCTGTCGCGCACCGGGTTTGGCTTGCGGATGGACGGGGTTGCATTGGTCATGTCGTACGTACTCGCTGCAAGAAAAATGGAAGGGTTCGCGACTCAGGCGCTGGTGCGTTTTTCGCCGCTGGAGAGCCAGGGCTGGTCATAGCGGTGCAGGGCGCGGGCCTGTTCCAGGGAATAGCCTTCGTTGACGCTCTGGATGATGTCGCGCTCGGTCTGCTCCACGGCCCGGGCGCGGCGGATCACCTCTTCGGCCTGGCCGGCGGGGATCACCAGGCAGCCGCTGCTGTCGCAGACCACCAGGTCGCCCGGGTGACCGTCACCCCCGACACCTGCACCGGCACCTGGGCAGCCTTGAGCTGCACACGGTTCTTCGCCGACTGCATGAAGCGCGCACGGCTGAACAGCGGGTAGCCCAGGCGCTGGACGGTGTCGATGTCCCGCGCCGCGCCGTCGATCAGCGTGCCGCGGATGCCGCGGCTGACCGCCACGTGGGTGAGGATGTCGCCCCAGGTGGTGCAGTCGGTGCGTCCGGGATTGCTGGAAACGATGACCGCATCGGACGGCACGTCGTCGATGTAGTTGGCGGCGTTCCTGAAGCCGCTGCGTTCCTGCACCGGTTCGTACAGCACGGTGTAGGCAAAGCCGACGCAGCGGGTGCGGGGACTTGCTGGTGCAAGCCGGCCAGGCCGCCGGAGATACCCAGGCTGTCGAGGGCATCCGACAGGCTGGCGGTATCCAGCGCTTCGCAGGCCTTGAGCAGGGCAGGGTCCTGGCGGACGGGCGACGTGATTGCGTTCATGCGTGGGCTCCTGTGTTCACGGTGTGCGGGGTGCGGCTGGCGCCGGCGTCGAGCTTCGCGGCCCATTCGAGGGTCTGCCGGACGATCACCGTTGCCACCTCGAAGGTGTTGGCGGTGCCGCCCAGGTCGTAGGTGCGGCAGGCGCTGCGTGCCACCTGGGCCACGGCGTTGCGGATCGCCAGGGCGGCCTGGGCATGGCCCAGGTGTTCGAGCAACAGGGCGACGGTGAGGAACATCGCGCTCGGGTTGGCCCGGTTCTGCCGGCATAGGCGGGCGCGCTGCCATGCACCGGCTCGAAATAGGCACCCTGGGCGCCGATGTTGGCGCTGGGCGCCAGGCCCAGGCCGCCCATCACGCCGGCACCGAGGTCGGAGAGGATGTCGCGAACATGTTTTCCGCCACCACCACGCCGAAGCGCTCGGGGCGGCGCACCATCCACAGGGCGACGGCATCGACGTTGTCGATGGCGAAGCCGATGTCGGGGTAGTCCGCCGCGACCGTTTCCAGGATGTCGCGGGCGAACGCGCCGCTGTAGCGCAGCACGTTGGGCTTGTCCGCCAGGGTGACCCGGTCATGCCCCTGCTCGCGGGCATGCTCGAAGGCGAAGCGGAACAGGCGCGTCAGCCCGGCGCGGGTCTGCAGGCGCACGGTCATGGTGGCGTCGTCCAGCCCGGCGGGTCCAGGCCGCGCCGTTGCGCTCGCGCTCCTCGAGAATCGGCGCGAAGGCCTCGGGAATGCTGGCGAAATCCAGCCCGCGTACAGGCCCTCGGTATTTTCGCGGATCACCGAGAAGCGGTAGCGGTTATCGCCCAGCACATCGGTCACCGGCCGCACATTGGCGAACAGGCCAAGTTTCTGGCGCAACTGGATCACCGGCGAAACATACACTTTTCCACGCCCGCGAAGTGCCTCTGGAAGTTCCGCTTCGGCTTCGCGCAGGGGTTTGCTGGTGATCGCTCCCAATAAGGTCGCATCACTGGACTCGATCAGTTTCCAAGTGTTATCGGGAATGCAGTTTCTTCCTTCTGCCAGCAACTCCAGCCGATGTCTCCGAAACTCAGGTCAATCGGAAGATTCAAGGCTTCGAATAAGGGAAGTACCGCTTCGGTTACTTCGATGCCGATACCGTCGCCGGGCAATACTGCAACTTTCTGGCGCTGGCTCATTAAAGGGTTCCTCCGCTGGCAAGGGGCGCTGATTGAGCGCGCGACAAAGGTTTGATCAGCCGTTGTTCCTTGCTGTTGTCCTGTTCATGAAGGAGTTGCAAGGCATGGAAAGTTGAAGTCGGGTTATGCAGGCGGATGACTTCATCGAGGCGTTGTTGAACATCGAAGGGCATGTTGTAGGTGCCCATCATCAGGTCGGTCAGCGACAGCGGCAGGCTGCTGGCCGGCACGGTGTCGGCGGTGTGCTGCGACAGGTGCAGGGTGCTGGCCAGGTCGTAGTCGTTGCGGATTCCGGCACGGTGCAGGTAGGCGACGAAGACGCCCAGGTGCAGGTTGCCGGCGCCTTTGCCCATGCCGCACACCGAGGCATCGATGTACTCGGCGCCGGCATCCATGGCGGCGATGGCGTTGGAAAGGGCCAGGGACAGGTTATTGTGGGCATGGAAGCCCAACGGAATCAGGACCCGGCTGGAAATGCGGCTGATCAGCGATCGACGTCGGCCGGGATCATGTTGCCGTTCGAGTCGGCGAACACCAGCACGTCTGCCCCGGCGTTTTCCGCCCGCAGGCTCATGTCGGAGATTTCCC